>CBDBEE010000001.1:0-1416514 GCA_965204085.1 Candidatus Poribacteria bacterium
GGAAACCTCAAGCGTCATCTCACCGGGGTTCGCAGCGTCGTTCTCCGCATTCGATGCGATTATGCCCTTGAGGTAAAACCAACTTTCATCGTGCCGGATGAGTTCGTCATTGGGATAAGCGCGGTGCGACTTTGCCGTGCTAAGAAAGTAGATCGCCTCTAGTAGGCTCGTCTTGCCTTGGGCATTCCCACCAGTGATAAGGTTGACTCGACTCGGAAAGTCAATTTCGCAATCAATATAGTTCCGGAAATTGCGTAAAATAAGCTGATTTAGGTGCATAGAGAAAATACGGGACGCCGATCTCGACTCTCGGAGCCCCGATTAGGACTCCAATCGCATCGGCATAATGAGACAGAGATGGTTGTCTTCACCAACGGGTTTCAGCACGGCCGCGCTCAGCGCGTCTTTGAACTCTATCAACACCTCTTCCGTCTGAATATGACTTAATGCGTCAATGAGGAAACGCGCGTCAAATGCAACTTCCAAGCTGCCGTCACCGCTGCTTACCGCAACCGTTTCGTACGCTTCCCCGAGGTCTGGCGCTTTTGCCGATACCCCAATTTGATCCGTCTGTATATCAAAACGAATAGAAAAGGTCTTCGGATTCGCTAGTAAAGCCACACGCCTCGTCGCACTCAGCAGACTCTCTACATTGACAGTTATCCGGTTCTCGTGATCCTTCGGTATGATCTGTTCGTATTTCGGATACTCCCCATCAACAAGGCGCGAAGCCAATGTGGACTCCTCATCCGCGAAGATAATCTGGTTTTCGAGCAAGCAGATTTTCACTTCCGTCGATGCCTCAAATGCCCTCATTATTTCGCGTACCGCTTTTATGGGGACGATCACGCCGACTGCTTCTTCTGGAGCAGGCATCAACGCTTCACTTGTTGCCACTGCGAGTCGACGTCCATCTGTCGCGACAACCTCCGAATTTTCCCTGGTCAGATACAGGTAGAGCCCGTTCAGAAAATACCTAGTTTCTTCGGTTGAAGCGGCGAATTCGGTTTTATCAATCATGGACCGGAGCACTTCTGCTTCCATGGTAAAGAATCCGTCACGGATGGACTCAATCTCCGGAAACTCATCATCGGACAGTCCGATGATTTTATAGACCCCGGCGCCACAAGCGATTTCAACACGATGATTCTCCGTTGTCGTGAACTTAATCTCCTCTGGCGGCAGCTCGCGCACGACCTCACCGAGTTTCCTTGCGGAAACTGTAATAGCACCTTCCGCGAAGATTGTACCCGGAACGACGATTTTGATAGCGACCTCAAGGTCCGTCGCCGACATTTCAATCTTATTATCGGCGGCGCGAACCAAGACGTTCGAGAGAATTGGCAGGGTGTTTCTGCCGGCAGCGACTCCCTGCAGTATCTGAATTGACCTTAGTAATTCATCTTTGGTAAAAGCTAATTCCATTTATTCCTCCTAAGACACTGTGATATTTGCTTCACGGTAGAATCACCCGCTTCCATAGAGCTTCATGCCCGTTTCATCACTAGCAAGTAACTTGTAACAATAGGCCTTGCCGAGTAGAGAGTTGGCAACTCCCGTACACATCCGCCAATTACAAATTTGGTCACGACACTCACTTATTTTTCTCCTCAAGTGATAGATTCCACAGTAGAATTGTGCCATCTTCACTTCCGCTGGCTAATGTGTGCCCATCGGGGCGAAATGCTATGGTCGTAACGCTACCTGTATGTCCCTCTAACGTCCGCAAATGCCTTCCGTCGTGTGGATCCCACAATCGGACCGTGTTGTCGTTACTACCACTAGCAAGCATCCTTCCATTTGGGGAATATACCACAGAATTGACTGCTCTGGTGTGGCCTTTGAGGATTTGCGAGCCACTGCCTATTTTCAAGAATCGCGACAATCGCCGCCAAGTACGCCCTTTACGAGGTGTCTTCTTTCCAGAAGTCTCAACATCCCACAACCGCACCGTTGTTTCGTCACCATAAAAACGGCCACTCCCACTAGCCAAAGTTCCTCCATCGGGCGAAAACGTTACAGAATTGACTGCCACTTTATGTCCTTTATAGGTCTGCAACCGTTTGCCCGTCAATGCATCGCATAAATGAATGGTACCGTCATTGTTTCCACTGGCAAGAATTTTTCCACTGGGGGAGAATGCAACCGAAGTGACCCAATCTGTCTGCCCTTCAAGGGTCTCCACTTCTTCTCCAGTGCGAACATCCCAAATAATGGGACCGTCAATGCCGACGTTCGCACTAGCAAGTCTTTTCCCATCCGGCGAGAAAGCCATGACTTCGGCTCCATGACTCTTGGGTCCGAGCGGCAACGTCCGTTGTCCTGTACGAATGTCCCATAACCAAATACCAAGAGGATCAAGTGTATGTTGAGATACCCCCACTTGAGGCGTATGTTGATTCAACATAAATGTAACATGGTCGGAGTTACTACTGCTGCTAGCCAGCGTAACCCCGTTCGGCGAGAACGCCAAAGAAGTGACGGGCCCCCAATACCCGTCAAGGATTCCCGTTTTTTTCCCGCTGGCAGTATCCCACAACCGGATTGTGTCAACTTGTCCACTCCCACTCGCAAGCGTGAATCCGTTAGGAGACAAAGCCATGGAGGAAACGCTTGGCGTATGCCCCTCTATGGTACGCATTTTTGTCGTAGTGTGGACATCCCACTGATGAACCAGGCCATTTATATCCCCACTGACTAGCGTATGTCCATCCGGGGAAAACACAATGGATTGAACCTTTTCGTATGACCCAAAACGGATTTCCACTTGTTCTGCAGTGCGGACGTTCCACAACAGAATCTTCGAGAAACTAGCGCTCGCAAGCGTATGTCCTCCGGGGACAAACGCCACAGACGTGACATTCCCATTATGCTCAGACACCGTTTGTTTGAGTTTTCCAGTGAGGACGCTCCACAATCCGATCGTGCCGTCATCACTCGCACTCGCAAGCGTGTGACCATCGGAGGAGAAGGCAACAGAGTTCACCTCCTCCGTATGGGCGAAAAGGGTGCGCACGTGTTCCCCCGTGTGTACATTCCATACTTGAATGGTGCTGTCGTCCCTACCCGTGCTAACAAGCATACCGCCATCAGGCGAGAACGCGACTGATGTAATGGGTTTCTTATACTTTTCCCCAATCGTCCGAACAATCTTACCGGTACGCACGTTCCAAATTCGGATTTTATCAATTTGACTTCCAGCAGCAATTGTTTCCCCGTCAGGCGAAAAGGCAACCGACGTAGTTAAATTAAAGTAGTATCCTCCGATAGTCTGAATCGGGTGTCCCGCGTAAACATCCCACAACCGAATATGGCCAAAACTTCCGCCAGCGATTGTTCGACCATCAGGGGAAAAAGCTACCGAAGTCATCGTCGAAGTCAACGTGCGGGGGAGATTTGTGTGTAGAGACTCATCGCCGACTAGAAGCATTATTTCGACACCACTTTCCGCATCGTAAACCCAAATCCCTATAGGTGTTACGATAGCGAACCGATCGCCCGCGGGCGAATATGCGATATCAAGTATACGTCCCTTACCTAGGCGTGCTTTAACTCCCGCAGGTAGCTTCCATTGGGTATAGTCATTGGCAAATATGTTCTGTGCAAATAGGACAAGAGTAATACAAAGAACAAAGTTAGCGTAATGGGTTTGTTTCATCGTTAGCTCTTGTTCGTCCCGAAGACTTTTGGGAGGTCTGTGTAGCCTGCACTTTCTTGCAACTTGTCCGGTTCTTTTCTGCAGAAGGCTGCAGATTACGTTAAGTTCCTAATATAAAAACTAGAATATAAACAGATTTAGTAATAGTAGTAGGGGGTGTGGATATGTGGATAAGCGCCTTAAACCTTGATGCCGAGATAGGTTGAGGCTGTGGATGAGATGTGGACGAAATTTCCACTTGTCCACATCTCATCCACAAGGTGCATCTTATCCACATCTACCCACAGGAAAAACACAAGTTATCCACAATTTTATCCACAAGTTATCCACAGCAAGCCACTCAAGGTTATTGAGGTGCGTTCAGTCGGTCAATTGCGGAAATAATGACAATAGTTCCCTATACTCTGCGTATATCATTTCATGTCTTCAAGCAGGAGATTGACAGTTCGGTTTAACTCCGAGTCTCGTTGAATCCCGTTAATAATCCGGTCGCAGGCGTGCATGACCGTCGTATGGTCACTCCGACCGAAGGCTGTGGCGATTTCCGTGAAAGAGAGACCTGTCAATGTACGGCAGAGATACATCCCGATTTGCCTAGGTATAACCAACTGTTTGGTGCGCTTGGCGGACTTAAGGTCCGAAACTTTCACGCCAAAATATGATGCCACGGTTTTTTGGATATCCTCCGCGGTGAGAGCCTTGTGACCTGGTGTGGGCACTGGACCTGTGTGGTTGCCAAGCACCCTGTAGGCAAATTCGTCGGTTAATTCTTCGTTGAAAAGACCAGCTTCAGTGACAAGCCTAAGTAGGGCTCCTTCAAGTTCTCGGATGTTAGTTTGAACGATGTCGGCGATGGTGTTCAGCACGGTGTCGGGGACGGCGTCAAAACCGTGATCCTGGCATTTTTGGCGAAGGATGGCAACCCGGTTCTCAAATTGCGGCGTACTGATTTCAGCTACCATCCCCCACTCGAAACGGGAGCGCAACCTTTCTTCTACGGCTTCGAGGTTCTTCGGGGGACGATCGCTCGTCATCACAACCTGATTGGAGTTTTGATGCAGTTCGTTGAAAGTGTGGAAGAATTCCTCCTGTGTCCCATCCTTGCGCTGCAAAAACTGGATATCGTCAATCAAGAGTACGTCGGCGGTTCGGTATTTCCCACGAAAATCTTGGGAGGTTGTACGAACGATGATGGAGTCGATGTATTCGTTCATGAAGGTTTCGGAGGTCACATAGAGCACCTTGAGTTCCGGGTGGATCTGATGAACGCGGTTCCCTATGGCGTGAAGGAGGTGCGTTTTCCCAAGACCCACGCCGCCACAGAAGAACAGGGGATTATAGACCGTTCCCGGATTCTCCGACGCCGCTACGGCGGCGGCATGGCTCAAGCGATTGTTGGTTCCAATAACGAAGCGGTCAAAGGTGTATCGCGGGTTCAAGGTTGCACCGCCGGCGGGTGATTGCGAGGTGTCCGCGGAGAGTTCCGGAATTTCCGAAGACTTTGAAGCTGTAGCGCTATTACCGGGTGGCGGTTGGATGCCTGCTGGCTCGATGACCGCAATTTCAAACGTGATGTCCTGTCCAATCTGTTTTTTTATGGCGCTATTGATGTCCGTCAAAAACCGAGATTCTATCTGATCTTTTGCCAGAGTTGCCGGAACAGTAACCGTGAGTTTACTTTCGGTCAAGTTCGTCGGTCTGGCTTGACGGAGATAGACATCACCACGTGCCGCGTCGCTGAGGTCAGACAGTATTTCTGTCCAAATCTTTTCAGGGGTATGGCGCATTATGAGTATTCCTACAGCATTAAGGTGTTGATGTACGTGCGACTCGTGTCACATCGCGGTATGAAGTACTACAGTGTGCCGAAAAAAGGTGTCAGATATAGATGGTATATTGGATGGCTGAATCAGGGAACAGAACGACGCGATATCCACAAGTTATCCACAACCCATCCACAATAGCCTGCCGCCTAAATCGGGAAGCTCAAAGTGCCGTTAATCCTTTATGGAAGGGATGTGTACCGACTGTAGATGTTCGGACAGAGGTAGGTAAAAATAGACTCAGAATCCAGGTTTTCCACAAGTTATCCACAACCTGTCCACAAACTCATCACCGAGCCCAAATCCTCTAAATGCAAACAGTTTAGTATAGCACGAAACAGGGATTTGGGCAACAACAAAATAGGAATAAATTGACAGAGATCGGTCGTATTTGGTGTTCTTTAACTATGCCGCAGTTTCGTCCGGTAAATCTCCGTAAACCCACGCCAGATGGGCGTTTGACGCAGGTTGGGACAAGTGAGAATCTACCGAAAATTCTGCTAAGAAGACTTTCGGGGTTTCATGCTGCAGTAGCAAATAACGATTGTTATTCCCGATGGGGTTGATTGGAACGGAAAGTGTTTGGAATTTGCATGTAAAGTTGGGTTCTACGGCGTCCAACCCAACCTACATGACCAAATCGGTTGAAAGCGGTGTTTAATGGTGGACGGTGCTAAATCTACTATTCCTGCTGTGGTTGCCATATTAACGACGAAACCTTTTTGTGAACGAAAAAACTACGTTACCAAGGCTAACTTCATTGCAGTAAAGTTTTGATTGAAAGCAAACACTTCAAGGATTTCATGTTGTCGGCAAAATGCAAGGCTTGTGCATTCGGTGAACGAGAAAATTCCGTTATATTTACTAAACAGTCGCTTTGATTCTTCAAAAATAGGTCTATTCACTATAGAAACCGTTAGAACGTCCGTTTTTTCGGCGCGTCCAATGAAGTCGAGAAATTGGAATGCTTTCGAAGATATAGGTCTAAGTCGAGTAACGGTTTCGTTAATCACATAATCTGTTGTTAGCAGTGGCTTCCTGTGCCGCCTCAGATTGCTGTAGATAGCTACAGCAACGCCATGGTTCTCCTCCTTCCGATTCAAAAGGGCAATCCAAGCTGCGGTGTCAACGAATATCATCTTTACGCTCCCGTTCCATGAACCCAACTAATTCGTCAAGGATTGTGTACCCATCTTCAACGCTTTTTTCATTGATGTGTTCACCGAGCATTTGGTCCCTGATTGTCTCGTCATCGTCGTGTTCTTCCCGAACGTCCTGTTCTTTTTTATTTAGTAAGGATGCTATTGTGCGCAAGATTTCTTGTTGAGTTTTCAAGGGGAGTTTAGCCATCCTGCTCTCTAGAGTACTAGCCTGTCGACGTAGGCTATCTTCCGATAGTGGCACTGTACGGATTATGGGTTTACTGAAGCCAGTGATTAGATTGTGCAGGTCTTTTTGTATTTCTTTCGTAGCTTTGGCTATGTCGTAAAGTGGTGTTCCATCAATTTTTGTTGTACCTTCATACTCACCAAAATTAAGATGAAAAACTTTCTTGTCTTTATGGTTTCCTGATGAATCTGAATAGGTAACGGTGAGTTCGAACGCAGTCTGCTTTAACACCTCTGGATTTTCTATTGTACTGACTAGAAAATGATCGATTTTCTGCCCCGGTCCAAGTACGTCAATTCCATTCTTAAAGAAACCAATTTCCTTGAGTTGGGTTTTGCCGTCAAACCTACGGGAGAAGTCGCCCATAAACTTTACGTTACGGGCAACTCCCATCCCCACGTTTTCTATCCATAACATGGCAAGATAAACATGTGCTTCGTGGGGGCGTAGGGAGACCACAATTTCAGGTTTGCTTGTGGCTATCAATATGTGCGATGTCAGCTTGACGTAACGGATTGTGCAGGCTACGAGTACAATGGTGGCAATGGCTTGCAGCGCTGCGCTGATTGCAATTACCCAGTCCATGTTTACTGGAATCCCTCCTTAATTCATATTCATTCGCTCAGTCCACGCCCAACTCCGGTAGGTTCTCAACGATGGACACGGTTTCTAGGCTCACGGTGATGACTTTTCTGATAAGTCTGATGATATATTGCGGATCGTCCTCACGGTTGGGGTCGTTGACGATGCGGCTGCGTTTTTTGTCGGTCTTTACGCGATATTGATCGATTACCCATTCCAGTGCGGAGCGATTACCAAGGCGATAGTCAAAGGCTTTTGTCAGTATAGTGTCAAGGTTTTGGTGGTGTCAAGAAGTTTCCGTCGGGATGGTTACAATCGTGGGACGGCACAGGGGCCGTCCCCTTCGCTGAGGATTCCATTTAAGAATGTGGACAGGTCGGGAATCGGAATTCCCTCCTACCAGTAGGTTTGTCAGGTGGTTGTTGGGAAAAGACTTGACAAACTCACCGAGAATAGACTATCATTCGTTGGTTTTTCCCAGGCATATATTTGGAAAGGAGCACGTTGTGAAACGTACATTTCAACCTCATAATCGCAAGCGCAAAAACAAAATGGGATTTCGGAAGCGGATGTCCACGAGAAACGGCAGGAAACTTCTCGCCCGTCGAAGGTGCAAGGGCCGCCGCATCCTTAGCGCCTAACTAGCTGATTTTTTCTATCCTTTTCGCTATCCCCTCTTGAGAGTCGTTAACTGCATATTTTCGACTTCAGCATATGCTTCCCCTTGGAAAGCTCAAATTAGACTTCCTGGAGCGCATCCTTCCCGACGCAGAACGTGATTCCCGTGTCATCGTAGGTGCACGGGTCGGAGAGGATGCGGCTGTCATTGATTTCGGCGAAACCTGCCTTGTAGCCAAGACCGACCCAATTACGTTTGCAACCGACGAGATCGGTTGGTACCTCGTCTGTGTCAATAGCAATGACATCGCGGCGATGGGAGCGGTTCCGAAATGGTTGCTGGTGACGATTCTGTTGCCGGAGGGTTGCGCCACCGAAGAGCTTGTCTCGGACATTATGGCGCAGATTGTCGAAGCGTCCGATCACTTCAACATCGCGCTATGCGGCGGGCATACCGAGGTCACTTACGGCTTAGATCGACCAATTGTTATCGGGCAGATGCTCGGCGAGGTACAGAGGGAGAAATTAATCCTGTCTTCGGGGGCGCGAGAGGGGGATGACCTTATCCTTACGAAGGGGCTGGGAATTGAGGGGACGTCAATTATCGCTCGTGAGCGCGAATCGGAGCTGAGCAGCAGATACTCCAGCTCCTTTCTGGCGCGGGCGAAGGGGCACCTTACCTCCCCCGGAATTTCGGTACTGAAGGACGCGCTGACCGCGGCGGATACCGGGGGCGTCCATGCCATGCACGATCCGACGGAGGGCGGAGTCGCAACGGCGGTTCATGAACTGTGCAGAGCCGCACAACTCGGCGCGACTGTTTATAAGGAGGAGTTATTTCTGTCCGAGGAGACGGAGCGTCTCTGTGGGGAATTTGGATTGGACCCGTTGGGTGTCATCTCTTCGGGCGCGTTGCTGATTGCCGCGGAGCCATCGCGGACGCAGGAGATTGAAGAGGCGCTTGGCAGAGAGGGGATTGCATCGGGGGTTATTGGTCGATTCCACGCGCAGGATGAGGGCATTTGGCTTGAGAGCGCGGACGGGGGACGCCAGCCGCTGCCGATTTTCGAGAACGACGAAATTACCAAGATTTTCGATATGACAGAATAGGATTGGAAGGTTGGAAGAGAGGAAGGATGGAAGATTCTCTTTCACGTCACCATCAATCGGATTCGCGTGTGCGGTGCGGGCGTGGTAGTAAGGAACGCAGATCTGCGTTCCCTACGAAAACCTATGTTATTCGGGATGCGAGGAATAGTCTATGCCGAGAAAATTTGATGTCCCTACCTACTATCGCAGCCCGATAATTTCCGTCGTGAAGAAAGCGCGGCAGATCACCGATCCACGCAAACGAGATCTTTCCCCTTCGGTGTTGGATTTTGGACCGGTTCGATTCAAGATTTCACGGCACTTCGGATTTTGCTACGGCGTCGAGAACGCGATTGAAATCGCTTATCGGGCTTTGGAGGATAATCCGGACAAGCGGATATTCCTGCTGTCCGAGATGATACACAATCCTCGCGTCAACGATGATTTGCGCCAGCGCGGGATTCACTTCTTGTGCGACACCTCCGGACATCAACTCATTCCGTTCGACCGTTTAACCCCGGACGACATCGTTATTGTGCCGGCGTTCGGCACCACACTGGAGATTCAGGAGGAGTTGGCGGGGCGGGGCATCGACCCCTATGCCTTCAACACCACCTGCCCGTTTGTCGAGAAGGTTTGGAAGAAGAGTAGCGATATCGGCAGCTTGAATTATACGGTGGTTGTGCATGGCAAGCGTCACCATGAAGAGACGCGGGCGACATTTTCTCACGCCAAAGCGGAAGCGCACGTCGTAATCGTCCGCGATTTGGAGGAAGCCAAACAGCTTGCGCGTGTGATACGTCGAGAGGCGTCAAGAGAGTATTTCTACGAGTATTTTGCGGATCGCCACTCTCCCGATTTTGATCCGGACAAGCACCTTGAGCGCGTGGGCGTCGTAAATCAGACGACGATGCTCGCCACGGAGACTCAGGCGATTGCGGAACTGCTCCGGCAGGCGATGATAGCGCGGTACGGCGAATCGGATATCGACGAACACTTTGCCGACACGAACGACACACTCTGCTACGCCACGAAGGAGAATCAGGACGCCACGGTTGCGCTAATCGAAGACGGAGGCGATGTCGCTGTCGTGGTCGGGGGCTACAATTCCTCGAATACCAGCCACCTTGTGGAACTGTGTGAGGAGCGGATGCCGACGTACTTCATCTGCGATGCGAACGAGATGGGTTCGCCGAAGCGCATTCGACACCTCAATATCCACACGAGGTCGGTATGCGTCACAGAGGACTGGCTGCCGTTGGATTCCAAGGCAGGGTCGCCGGTCGATGTTGTACTGACAGCGGGCGCATCTTGTCCCGATTCCCTGCTTGATGATACCCTCCACAAGATTGTGTCTTGGTTTCCCGCGGCGCATTCGGTTGACGCCGTGATGGTGCCTTTTCAAGAGCAACTTCCCACGTAGCTTCGTGGAAGAGATGGTTATCGGCGGGAGGAAGGTTGGCGTCTACGTCAGTAACGTTAACTTTTTCGTTTGCTGTGCGGGGGATTATTCCTGCATGTGTCCTTTGTAGGAGGGAATTCCAATTCCCGATAAGGAATGGTGGGCAGTGCCCACCCTACGAACTGTCACGACAAATCTCGTAGGGCGGCGAGGAGGGTGTCTGTTTGCTCCGGGCGGCCTATGCTGATACGGATGTGGTCGGTCAAGCCGGGTTTGCTGAAATAACGCACCAGAATACCGCGCCCCTCAAGATCCAGCTTAAGTTGACGGGCGTCTCGATCAACCACGCGGCACAGAATGAAATTCGCTTGGCTCGGATAGGGTTGCAAGAAATCGAGTTGAGTCAATTCCCGATACAACCGCTCCCGCTCTTCAATAATTCTCGCCACGGTTCTCATCAAATGCTCGACATCGTCGAGTGATGCCAACGCCGCCACAGTGCCCGCTACATTGACGTTATACGGCTGTTTAATCTTCCAAAGCTGCGGCATGATAGCTTCCGGAAAGACACCGTAGCCCACGCGCAAACCCGCCAATCCCGCCCATTTGCTGAAAGTGCGTAAAACAATGAGGTTCTCATACTCCAGCGCCGATTTCACCCGGCTGTTTCCGTGAAACTCAACGTAGGCTTCGTCAAGAATCACCGCGATAGGCAGGTCAAGCAAACGACTCAAGTCGGCATCGCTCAAGATCCCGCCATCGGGGTTGTTGGGACTGGTGAGAAAGAGCAACTTGACGTTTGGAGTTTTTGTAACCGTCGACTCGACTGCGTCAATGTCAACCGAGAAATCGGGTCTGCGGGGGATGTTTATGAGAACCCCACCGTTGAGACCGGTGTCGAAGCTGTACATGCCAAAGGTAGGGGGACAATCGATGACAACATCGCCCGCCAGGATAAGGAGGCGCATAATCAGGTCGATCAACTCATCGGCGCCGTGCCCTACCATGATGCGAGATTTGTCTATGCCCAGGTACCGGCTCAACGCGTCGCGGAGCATATTGTTTCCCGGATCGGGGTAGATGTGATAGTAACGCTCGCCTGCCAGCGCTTCGTAGATCTGCGGTGAGGGACCGTAGGGGTTTTCGTTGGCGTCGAGTTTGACGATTTCCTCCGGCGATCTGCCGAGCCGCTTACTCAGGACATCGAATGGAAGGATGGGGGTATAAGCGCCCATCTCCGCGATCTCAGGGCGGACGAGTTTGGTTAGGTCAAATGGCATAGTTGTAAATCCATTGGGGCGGCGTTTTTATGCTCTTGAACTACAACAATTAGCGTCGCCAGGGCAGATTTCTTGAGGTGAAACCATCGACAATGGAAAAGTGAAACGCTTTGCAAAACTTCAAGGTGCGGGGTAGAGAGAGTCGAGTGTGGGAGGGTATTTGCACGAATTTTCGCTTTTACGGTCAAATAAACCGAGCAAGTCCGATGATGAGTATGCTAACCCAAACAGGAATCATCATCCCAATCATCCACTTGGTGTTTCTTCGAATATCTTTGCTCAAACGAGACTCAGCAGTGTTGAGACGAACCTCTAGCTCGTCCATACGGGTATTGAAGCGAGCTTCCAGTTCGCTCAACCGTTGAAGGAGTCGAGCTTCCATTTCACTAATTCGTTGAATGGCTTGGGATTTTACCTTATCACACTCCCCATTTCGCTCGTTTGATTCGTAAGATTGTTGAATACAAAAACTAACAGTTTGCGTTACAAAGGCGCGTCCGATTTCGTGAGTTTACTCATATCATAGTCGTTGACTAACATACAATCATAATATGTGCAAATATGAATGTAAATTCTACTCTTCGAACTTATTTTGAGATTCTACAGGTTTTGTTGAAATCTTGTAAACTCGCGTGGCTACCGGGTTTGTCGTAGGTATTCGTATACTGCTCCTCTGGTGCGGGCAAGGAATTGTCACTTCCTTCTATCAACATGCCGCTCCGCTGGAGCGGAGGAATGCGCAATCGTTATTCTGATATATTATTCCGCTGGAATGAAAATCATCCTACGACAGGGCGCCTTTTCAAAGCGGGTCATAGACCGAAAAAAGGGTGTTACTTTCTGAGAGAATTGTTTCGCTAGGAATAATGGCGCGCCATAGATAAAACTTCGGGGCAAGATGCCCCTCCTACATAAGAATAAATGGAGGAGATTACCCTACTAGAGTTGTTGGTTCGCTTCAACTTTCACGCGAAGCACTGGACTTATCAATAGCGCTAAGAATTTCTGCGTATTTCCTGAACAGCGTCACGTTAAAATTGCATTACGCAAACAGTTCGTTTACGATACTGCCGTTGTTGACGACGCGAATCGGTCGTCCCGCACGCGAGTAGTTCTGATTGTTGTAATCGATTCCCAGGGCAAAGCAGAGCGAGGCAAAGAGGTCGGGTACGGATACGGGGCGCTCCAGCACCGCGGTGCCGTCTTCGTTGGTCGCGCCGATTGCGCGTCCACCCCGCACGCCTCCGCCGGAGATTACGGCAGACCAGCCGTTCGGGAAGTGGTCCCGCCCTTCGTTCTCATTGATTTTGGGTGTTCGCCCAAATTCACCGAGCCAAAGCACGATTGTCTCGTCAAGGAGATTGCGGTCGTCGAGATCTTTCACGAGCGTCGCAAACGCGGGATCAACCACCTTCAGCAACGTTTCCGTCTGCTCAAAGTTATTTGCGTGCGTATCCCACCCATCAAGGGAGACCTCAACGAACTTCACTCCCGCCTCAACGAGGCGTCTTGCCATCAAACAGCCCTGACCAAATCGGTTGTCTCCGTAAGCCTCTTTGAGGGCTATCGGTTCGTCGGAGATGTCAAACGCCTTCGCGCTTGGCGAATTGATTAGCTTGTCTGCTTTTCTGTAAACGGCTCGATGGGCTTCGGTGCTCCTGACCTCGCGATTCTTGAGGAAATCCTTTTCAATGTCGTCCAGCATCTTAAGTCGTTGCTCGAACCGCCGCCGATCCATCTGTTCCGGATATTTCAGGTCATCTATCGGTTTGCGCGGATCGTTCACGACAAAGGGATCGTGCGTTGCCCCGAGGATCCCCGCCGTGAACGAAGGCGAGTTGATATTGACACAGTTGGGCAACTCGGTATCCTCTTCAGCCAAATAGTGAGAGGCAAGCGATCCGAATGTCGGGTGTCTAACTGAACCTGTTGGTGCGTATCCGGTATGCAGCAGATATCTTGCTCGCTCATGATTTCCTTCACGGGACACCATGGATCGTATTACCGCAAGATGACGCGCCTGTTCCGCGACCAACGGCAGGTGTTGTGAGAAGTGAATGCCTTCCGCGCTGGTTGGAATTGCGCTGAAAGGACCCGCGTTTAACGTCCCCGGCTTCGGATCGAAGGTATCCAGTTGGCTTGGCCCGCCGTTCATAAACAGTACGATGCACTGCTTTGCGCGCGGCACTAACTTGTCAATCTGGGCGACAGCCGCGGACTGAAGATGCTGCATTGCGACCAGCCCTAGGAAACTGCTCAGTCCGAAATTGAGAAAGCTGCGCCGAGACATCTCGCTGTTCAATGGATCGGGGGATTCTAATTCGGGAACCCAGATTTTTGCCTTCATCTTGCATGTTTCCTTTCGATATCCGTTCGGTTGAAGGGATCTCTGCGGTTTCTAATGTCTTAAACTGTTAATCTCCATGTAGACATGGGCGATGGAATACCAACCCATTCATTGATGGGTGCACCACAGAAGATGACTCATGACGCTGGTTTCCGTGGGGACCGGTGCGGTTGGAAACCGCACCTACCGTATGGGGTGAGATTAAAATTTACTCCTCGCCCAATGGGGACTAAGTTAAGGGTTTTGCGGCGAAGAACTCACCAATACTAGACGAACTCCCTTAACTTGATCCGTATGCGGGATTGGCTATCGCGCTCCTTATTCAGTCGCTTGATCGTTATCCACTCGGTTGATTTTTTCGACTCATAGTTGCTAATGGTGTTAACCCGTAGGTTTCTTTTGTTGATTCTAATGATTGAGCGCAAACTCGGCGGAGTTGAGTAGAGCCCAATAGAGGTCGCCATAGGCAAGGTTTTTGTCCCGGTACAGACTCCGATCCAAGTAACGTCTAAAATACGATTTTTCCTTTGTCGTTGGGCGGCGGGAGAGCACGTTCAGGTAGATGCGTTCAAGCCGCTCTCCCGGGGCGCGCCATTTGTCAAGAATGTAATTGAGAAAACTTCCGCGCGCTTTGGTGTCCGCGCTATCGTTGACCATGGGACCGTTAATCATCATTAACGCCTGAGGCACCGTCCCGTTAAACGCTTCAATCTCCTCGTTCTCGCCGTTGTCGAGGAGAAAGATGAAACGCTGGAGGTATTCACGTTTCTTTCGTTCAAGATCTCCCGGATCTCGACGATTTTGTAACCTCTCGAACCCCGTAGCCTGAAGCATTGAGTAGAAGAACTGCTCCGGGTCTAGCGGTTTGATGTAGGCGTGCGAATAGTATGTGTCGTCGTCCTTGTTGCTCTTGTTCGTCGCCGAGGATCGCTGGTAGGCGTCGGTGTTCAAGATAATGCGCATGAAATGCTGTAGGTCGTAATCGTAGATAACGAAGAAGTCGGCTAAGGTGTCGAGGAGATCGGGATCCGTTGGGGGATACTCCTCTCCGAATCCGTCGAGCGGTTCGACGAACGCCTTTCCCATAAAGTGCGCCCAGATTCGGTTTGCAATTGCCTTGGCGAAGTAGGGGTTCTCTTTGGCGGTTATCCATTCACCTAACGCTTGTCTCTCAAGCGTGGGCAACCCTTTATACGGATTACCATCCAAAAAGCGCGGGACGACGCTTGTATCGGTGTCCGGGATATGAATTCGTCTCGCCTCGCCGTCTTGGATATAGGATCCTATCTCTCTCTTCTTGCCATCCTCGGTAGTTTCGTAAAGCCGAACTCGCTCCATGCCGCTGAAAAATGCGGCAACTCCGTAGAAATCCTCTTGAAACCACGCCTCCGTCTTGTGATCGTGACACTGAGCACATTGCATCGGCAGGCCCAGAAATAGACGGGAGATTTGAGCAGTCAATTCTACCGGATCGAGATCGTAGCGCATGATATAATCTGCGGCGCCGTTGTCTT
The DNA here is from genome assembly GCA_965204085.1 of Candidatus Poribacteria bacterium. GTDB lineage: Bacteria > Poribacteria > WGA-4E > WGA-4E > JAJDTR01 > JAJDTR01. The sequence goes on from CBDBEE010000001.1 coordinate 15,703, forward strand.
CCGCGTTTCCCTTCGCCGCCACAAGCTGCTTCACGAAGTGATCGTACGGCATGTTGTTCCTCAACGCCTCTTGCACCCAATTTTCCAGGTTCGTTGACTCCACTCGATTAACCAACCAATTCATCCAGAGGCGGGTCCAATATTGAACATACGATTCGCTGCCAATCAAGCTATCAATCTTCTTCTCCCGTTTATTCTTGGAGCCATCCCTCAGGAATTCCAGTACCTCGTCGGCTGTAGGGATTTTGCCGGTTAAATCGAGGTGAACGCGCCTCAAAAATTCGGCGTCCGTCGACCGCTTGGACGGTTTGAGGTCCTGCTGCTTCAACCTTGCTTCAATGTGTATGTTCAAGAGTTCCGTACTGTGTGGGATGCGGCTTTCTGCGACCGGGTTGCAGATGCAGAATAACAGGAGAATGGCAAGCCGCATGAGGGTATTTTGGTTACACGAGATTTGAAATGGATATTTCATGATTCTATTCTCCGCATGTATGTTACCGGCGTATGCCTACTACTTTTTGACGCTTGGTTCTACTTCCTTATGAGCATCTTGCGGGTGGCGGTGAACTCGCCCGCTCTCAATGTGTAAAAGTATAAACCACTGGCGACGGATTCGCCATGCCGATTGCGACCATCCCAATACGCAGCGCGGCTGCGGCTCTGATACAGTCCCGCGGGTTGATGCCCTACCTCCAAACTCCGAACCGCTCCCCCGTGCATGTCATAAATCGTGAGCGTGACCTCCGCGGAGGCCGCCAACTGATACGGAATCCACGTTTCCGGATTAAACGGATTCGGATAGTTGGCGTGGAGCGCGGTCTCTTGGGGGATAATGAGCGAAGCTAACAGGTTTTGGAGATTTGCGATACCTTGCTGAAAGACAATCGAACCGTCGTCTACTTTGCGTGCATGTGCGATCCACGCTTCTATAGTTGCGGTATCCATGCCATCTGTCGCAGCCATGGGAGCAGCAGGTGGACCGGCAATCCCCTGTGCAGTGAGCGTGAGGTCGAATATGTTGACTACGCCATCGCGGTTGACATCCACCGGCGAGTCGGGGTCTACCCTCTGCCCCAACTGCTGTGCGATGAGGATCAGATCCAGAATACTGACCACTCCGTCGCGGTTTACATCTCCGGTCCGCAGTTGTCCCTCCACCGTGAAGTGGATTTGATGCGGTCCTGCGGGAATATCTTCCCCGGCAACAGATCCGAACTGGAAGTTCTGAAGGGCTAAATTCGTATCCCCTTCGGATTTTGCTTGGAACGTCACCTGAAGCACGGATCCGCTGCCGCTCACGCCGCCTTCGGTAATCCGTCCCGCAATCAGCCCCGTGATTTTGCCTACCGCATTGTCAATGTGTCCGCTCTGGAAGAAGGTTGCTCCGCCATTGGTCTTAAGGAAGCCGCCTTCGGTTACGCCAAGGGCTTCGAGCCTAGCGGGATCGAAGGCAATATCGAACTGCCAGCCCGCCAAGTCGATGACATTTTTGGCGCGGATATCAAGGGTAAAGGTGCCGCCGCTATGAATCGAAGACTCGGAGAGGACATAATCGATGCCAGCCCCGGTGGAATATTCGGCGTCGGCTGCAAGACCAATAAATAGGTTAGACCAGTCATCGGGACGAGTGCCAACGGCAACTAATAGGACGTTTTCACCTTGCTGGAGCGTGACGGAAAACGCCTCGATAAAATCTTCGGCGTGCCCCGAACGTGAACGCTGGTACATCACCTCGCCATTGAGCCAGACCTTTACCTCCTGATCCGTGCCTAAATGCATGACTGTTTGCTGTTCGGTCGGCGAATAGAGGCTGACTGCGCCGTACATCACGCCATCGGGGAGCTTGCGTCCCATCATATCGACAAGGTTGTCCCTGCCTGTAGGCGGGAGTATGTCGAGTGTCCATACCGCATCGCCGACGGCTTTTCCCTCGGTCGCGCCTGCGGAGGCGATCTTCAGCTCGGACACATTCCCCCCGCTGGCTCGCGCCAGTAAATCCACGTTTTCGTTGAGCTTGTGTCGTGTGGTTGGGAGAAACACCCACAACCAGGGACCCTCTATTTTCGGGCCTGCGTTTAATCCAGGTTCGTGGATTCTCAAGGTTTTTAGGGTGTCAAGGATTTCATCCAGAGCAGAAAAGTCGGAGATTTCGTTCTTGGTGATGTCCAGCCATGTCAATTTTGTTAATCGCGCCAGCGGCGATAGGTCCGAGATTCTGTTATCGTGGATGTCCAGCCATTTCAAATTGGTCAACCTCGAAACTATCGAAATATCCGAGACGCGGTTTCCGGCTAAACTCAAACGATTTAGCCCGGTTAACCTTGCGAGTGGAGATACATCCGATATTCCATTGCCGGCAAGGTACAGTTCCTTCAACCCGTTTAATGCTGCCAACGGGGAAAGGTCCGATAGCTCCGCTCCGCAAATGTCTAACCTTTCCAGGTTCCTCAATCTCGCCAGGGGCAATAGATCGGAGAAACGGTTGCCCCAGGTGTGAATGGACTTCAACTTCGTTAATCCTGCAAACGGCGATATGTCCGTTATGAAGTTTGAGGAGAAACTAATGTGCTCCAGATTGATTAGTCGTGCAATCGGCGTCACATCGGATACATTCGCTCCCGAGAAATGTAGGTGCTTCAGCTTGGTTAATCCTTGTATCGGCGTTAAATCCGACACGCCGGTGTCACCAAATTCCAAGGTTTCAAGATTGATTAATCCATTAACCATCGATAAGTCAGATACCAGAGTGTTGTGAAATGCTAGGCGTGTCAGGCTTGTTGAGTTTCTCACGGGGGATAAATCGGACACCTGTGTGCTATGAAACTCTAAACTATCGAGATTTTTTAAGCCGCGCACAGGGGATAAGTCGGATACCTGAGTGCTATCGAACTCTAGCCACGTGAGATTTATCAAGCCCTGCACAGGAGATATATCGGATATCGGATTGTCCTCGAAGGACAATTCTCTTAGGTTAGTTAAACCTGCGATCGGTGAGATGTCTGAGACTTGATCGTTTTCAATTACTAATCGGCTCAGATTGGTCGCATGCTGCAGCCCCGTCAAATCCCGAATACCCCTGCTAAAAGCGTCAATTCGTCTCAGTCTTTTCATCTCCACCACGGTAATCGGGTCATTAATGGTTTTGCCAAGCGCTTCCGTAACTGCGGCACGCAGGTTGGAATCGGGGATATGGACATGCCCACCCGGTAACACATCGGGCTGTGTTATGTCCGGGCGATCTCCTACTTGCCCCGGATAATCCAACGCATACATTACATCTCGGAAGCTTGATGTCCAGGTGTCTCGGTTCACACTTCCACTTTCAACCTCCAACGCCAGCAACCCGATGTTCTGCAGTCCCGTGTTTTCACGAACCCTTTCGAGGAAGGTTTCGGTCTCCAATCCAACCACCGCAGCGGCGTACGCCGCGTCTATCGGTGCCTGAAACGCTTCATGAAAACGTGAAACCGGTTCAACACCGCCAAACACACCGCCGGTGGCTGCCAGCGCTGCTCTGTACTTCTCCATATCTTTTCCAACAAGCGCGTCCATGTCTGATTTCTCGACATAGAGTCTCAGCGCCTGCGCTTTGTTGTATGGCGGATTGGGGTTGCTCTCAATCACGGAGCGTACCTCGTCTTCAAAGGTTTTCATGCCCTCCGTATGGCAGCCGATACAGGAGATTCCGTTGCGTACCGTCGGGTCGCTGGCAGCAGGGTTGGAAACGATGTTTATCGGGGCGTCATCCAATCGGAAACCGGACGCATTGACAAGGTAATATCCCTGCAAGCCATTGGGTAAGTTGAAGATGACTTCCCCGCCGTCATGCGTAAAGTTGAGCGGGTGGGTCAGGATGTTTTGTGCACCGACACTTCCAGCAAAGTCGTAGCTCTTCCAGTACGCTCCGTAGCGAGAGGTATGCCGTTCCACCACGCGGTTGTTCGTGGAGACACCCGAATTGTTAAAGCCCGCCCGCCACACACGAACTCCAGGTGCGTTAACCAGATTACGAGCGACATCGACCTCGAGTCGGGTTTCCAGATCTCTATCTGTTAATGGAAGAGAAAGCAGTTCATGGTAGAGTGGCGGTGTCGAGGCGGTTGCAATAAACCAGTCGATATGAACCGACGGTATATCGCACTTCATCTGTGTCTGCAATCGCCCCAACTGTGACCGGAGTGTGGTTTCCGTCGGTGCGTCAAACGAAATGTGATAGGGATAGGCTTCCTCTATCTTCGTCCAACCATCGTTGACATCCCATTCGTAGTGACGCAGGTCGATGTAGAAGATGGTCGCTTGCGGGTCGATGGGTTGTGGATTGGTGATTCCACTTCCCCATGAGAGGCTGTTGACCAGTTTGTTGAGCGCTTTGCGGTACTCACCGAGTATTTGGGCTGTTTCGCCAGCATTGTAGAGATGGGTCAGAGTGAAGTAACGGGCAAAAGCGCGGTCAAACGACGAGAGCGTGTTGAGGTGGGTTTCAATGGTATCGAGTATTTCAGCGGGAGAGATAAAGCGACCATCGGTGATTCGAGTTGTCGTCCATTCGGGTGCGCCGGCTAGAATCCAACGTCGGATCGTGTCAATGGATTGAGCGGGCAGTTGGGGCTGTCCGAACGGCATCTGTACTCCGTTTTCTGTGGGACCGAGCAGGCGCTTGTACAACTCGGAGGCGTTAGGATTTCCCGGTACCACGGTACCCCCGTCAATAAGCTCAGTGTGTTCCATGAGGAGCGTCTCTCGATAAGCGCCATCGGGGCCATGACAATTAAGGCAACTCGCTTCAAAGATGGCGTAGGAATCCTGAGCTAACTGCGATTGGGCAGATGCGTTCTGAGAGCCTACGATGAGGGTTAATAGAGCAATAAGTGCCATCAAGGATTGAGTCCAATTCAAAGTGGAAATGAAATGACGTTTATACATAGAGTGTATCTCCTTGCCGGTAACCGGTTCGCCTCCAGAAAAACGGGGGTACTTCCATACGGATTAATTCAGTCTCTGGGTTAGCACCACGAGTACATAGAATAGCACAGTGACTAAGGACGTGTCAATCTTGATAGCGAAATGAATTAGCATCTTGAAGTTGGGTTTCGCTATGCTCAACCCAATCTATGGGCTTTGGAAAGAAATCGTGACTCGGAAGGAGGACGCCGCGTTGTCCAATTAGATCTGTCTTGACTTTTCGGTAGTGATGAATTATGCTTTTTCCACTTGTAAACGTTGGAGTGAGGTCGGAGATGAAGACGAATCGTGTTTCGCTTGAAGTAAATGTAGCGGGCATCCGCATGAAGACGCCGGTCATGGTCGCATCGGGTACGTTTGGCTACGGGAGCGAATACGTTGATTTTGTCGACCTCAATCAGCTTGGTGCAATCGTCGTCAAGGGCATCACAAGCGAGCCGTGGCCCGGCAACCCGATGCAGCGTATTATTGAGACTCCGTCGGGAATGCTCAACGCCATCGGACTGCAGAACGTCGGTGTCGATCGCTTCATCTCGGAGAAGTTGCCATACCTTCAGGATTTTGACGTGCCGGTCGTGGTCAACGTGTGCGGCGAGATGCAGGAGGAGTATTGCGAGGTTACGGAGAAACTTGATGCGGCGGTGGGGGTTGCCGCGATAGAGCTGAATATCTCGTGCCCGAATCTTGATTGCGGCGGGATGAGTTTTGGTGTCGATCCCGGGTTGGCTAGCGAACTTGTCAAAAGTGTGAGGGCTATAACCGGTTTACCGTTGTTGGTCAAGTTGTCGCCCAACGTCACAGATATCACCGAGATTGCCCGTTCGATCGAAGACGCCGGGGCGGACGGGCTTTCCGTAATCAACACGTTGCTCGGTATGGCGATTGACGCGGAGACACGTCGTCCGCAACTCGCCAACCTGACCGGCGGGCTGTCAGGACCGGCAATCAAGCCTATCGCGTTGCGTATGGTGTGGCAGGTCTATAACACAGTCAAAATCCCAATCGTCGGCATGGGAGGCATCATGACAGGCGAAGATGCGGTAGAGTTTTTCATCGCGGGCGCGTCGGCGGTGGCGGTCGGCACGGCGAATTTTGTCAATCCGCGTGCGTCTTTGGATGTGACCGACGGGATACGGGAGTATTTGGAGAGGCAGGAATTTGAGTCGATTAAAGAGTTGGTCGGTAGTTTGGTGCATGAAGCGGGTTAAGCGGGTTTCAGTGTTGCCGTTTTTGCTCTGAAGAGATCGAGGAAAGTAGGATTGGAAGGTTACCATCCGTGCCATCCTCAATCCTCCGGAACGGTGTGACGTAGTGGTAAGGAACGCAGATCTGCGTTCCTTACGAAAAGCGAACCTAGCGATTACCAAATTGCCCTTGTGGATGCGTAGGCGGCAATTTTGATTCTGCCGGTTTACGCGCAGGGGTTTGTACTACATTTGCCCGGGAGATTGTAATCATTTGTAAAAGCAAGCTTTGCTCGCAACAAGAAGTCGCGATTCGGAGATCGCTCCTACAGAAGATGGACACGTTCAATGTGTATAATTGTTAGTTGCAGAGACTATAGTAGACTGAGGCAGTTACAACCACGAGAACGCATCGCGGTTCTGAAGATTTGAGACAACGGCAATGAGACATCTCATCACGCTTGATGATTTATCGAACTTTGAGATTCGCCAAATTTTTCGGCTCGCGGATCAGATGCGGACGAACTTGGCGACGTGGTCGGGCTTCTGTCAGGGCAAGCTGTTGGCTACACTGTTTTATGAGCCAAGCACACGAACTCGGCTTTCGTTTGAGAGCGCGATGGAGCGGTTGAATGGACGGACGTTGGGGTTTGCCGATCCGCACGCGGCATCGGTCGCAAAGGGGGAAACCATCGCCGATACCGCGCGAATGGTGACGAATTACGCAGACCTCATCGTGGTGCGCCACAGTTTCGCGGGGGCAGCGCGGGTTATGGCGCGTTACGCCAACATACCGGTTATCAACGGCGGCGATGGCAGCCATGCGCATCCAACGCAGGCGCTTGCAGACATGTACACCGTGATGGCGCGGAAAGGCGACGTGAAAGGGTTGACGGTGGGTATCTGCGGCGATTTGCTCTACGGACGAGCGGCTCACTCGTTTGCACTCGCCATCGCGCGATTCGGAGGCAACCTGGTTCATATCGCGCCGGAGGGTTTCCAAATGCCGGACTGGGTTCTCACGCAGATCAAGCATCTGTGCGGACATGTGCCCACGGAAACCCTACAACTCGCGCACGTAATAAGCGAACTTGACGTTATCTACGTGAATCGGCTCCAGGAGGAACGTTTGCCCGCGGAAGTTGATCCGGAGACGGCGCGTGCAAGCTACCTTGTCAACACGGATGTGATGCGGGACGCCAAATCGGATGCGATGATAATGCACCCTTTGCCGCGTGTCAACGAACTTTCTTATGAGTTGGATGAGGATCCGCGAGCCGCCTATTTCGAACAGTCGGCAAACGCTATTCCGACACGCATGGCGTTGATAGCGAGTTTGACGGGACTTGAAGAGCTTATCTTAACCCAACCGCCTGCGCGTGAGGTTTCAGCTGGCGGCACACAATGCGGTAACCCGAACTGCGTTACAACATTCGAAAGCTATCTGGAGCCTGAAATTGAGGAGCGCGCTGGTGAAGAATCTATAACTTCGTGTGCGTATTGCGGGGCAATCATATCCTAATCTGGGAGCAATATATTTGCCATGGATTTTTACAAGTATCATGCACTAGGTAACGACTACATCGTCATTGATCCGAGCAGAAACGAGGTCAGTTTAACGGAGGCGAATATTCAACGAATTTGCCATCGAAACTTTGGAGTTGGTTCGGACGGTATTCTTTATGGGCCGCTCTTTGACGGCGAGAAGATAGCGTTGAAGATTTTGAATCCCGATGGCAGCGAGGCGGAAAAGAGCGGTAACGGTATCCGAATTTTTTCCAAGTATCTCTTTGATGAATCCTACGTCGAAGACAACCGGTTTCGACTTCAAACACTCGGCGGGGAGGTCGCTGTCGAGATTTTGGACGATCAGGCGCGGCGGATCAAGGTCGATATGGGTACGGTGACTTTCGTTAGCGATGAAATCCCTGTTAGCGGAGAGAAACGCGAAGTGGTGGACGAACCCCTGACAGTAGGAGATGAGAAGTTTAATGTGACGTGCGCGTCGGTCGGCAACCCGCACTGTGTCATCCCGATGCCGGAGATTTCAAAGGAGTTGGCACTCGAGCTTGGACCTTCTGTGGAAAGTCACCCGCAGTTTCCGAACAAGATCAACGTTCAACTGTTGAAAGTCATCGATCGGAGAAACATCCAGATTGAGATTTGGGAACGAGGCGCGGGATACACCTTGGCGTCGGGGAGCAGCAGTTGCGCGGCAGCGAGCGCCGCACACAAGCTGGGGCATGTGGATAATGAACTAACAGTGCATAGCCCCGGCGGGCAGATTGAGATTGAGATTAAGTCGGACGGTCACATTTTCATGACGGGCGGCGTAACGGGAGTGATGTCGGGCAATTTCAAGCCGGACCTGCGAGGGGAATTGGAGATGTAATCCTCACAGGTTTGTCACACGATTCCTTGTCGGTTTGGATTTAGTCTATATCTCCCGAATTCTACCCAAGGTACTACCCCTCTGATGAATTCATTAAGAAGGAATCGCCTTCCAACCTCACTTTTGGTATCCATCGTCCTTCATCTGGTATTGGTGATAATCGTCTTTCAGACGATCACGCATGTGTACATAGAGGAGGAATTCGTTGAAGTAGATTGGGTTAAGCTGCCGCCTGCTGAACGTGCGTTGACGACGGAAGAGATCAAGCGCCCGCAGCCGAGAACAGCGACGCCAAAGACACTCGGCATACAGCAAAATCGAGTCGATCCGACCCCAAAGCCGGTTGAGGTGGAAGTAGTGTCCCGAGAATCACTTGAGTTTGTTCGAGAGGATCTGGACATATCCGTGAACGCGTCTGAGGCAAGCATGGCGGGTCTAAAGAGTGAGGCAAATATACCGGTGAAGCCACGCGGTATCGGTGTACGTGAAACGCGCGATGACTCCGATGATGGGGATGGAGGATTATTCATAGGCAAGGCGCAAAAGCCGAGCGGCGGCAAAGCTGCGTCGAATAGCTTATCGTCAGCAATCATCGAATCAACGGGCGCAGTCGATTCAGTGGATTCCGAAAATTCAGATTTATCGGGGCATGAACTTTTGCCTAGAAATAAACTGGGTGCTGTGTTGTTAGGCAACAATGCCGATTTGGGAGGGCACATCCGGCTCATTCGACTCAAACATTCGCTGTCAGATTGGTGGCAAGATCCAACCGCGCTCCCAAGTTTCATGAAATGGCTCGCTGAAAACACTCGACTCCGCGCGGATATGAACTTTAAGGGCGGATCGTTACGGTTGACCGATCCGGATATTCTGGACGCACCGATTGTCTTTATGACGGGACATGACAAGGATATAACCGTCTCGCGCGGTATGGCAAAGGACGGGCCGTTGACCGGCGAGTTTACCGACGCAGAGCGTGCCGCACTACGGAAATATGTCATCGAACGCGGCGGGATGCTCTTTTTCGACGACTGCGGGTTTAACGGTCTATTTGCGCAACAGGTGGCGCTCGAACTTGACAAAATCTTTCCGGAATACCCGCTAGAGTATATTCCTCATGACCATGAAATTTACAGAATCTATTATCAGCTTTCGGTGCCGCCTACCGGTGGTGATGTTTTTTGGGGGTCTGAGAACAATCCCAAAACGTCCAAGTTCAAGTATCAGAAAGGCATTAGCATCGGACGCCGTCTGGGCGTGGTTTATAACCGAAAAGACTATATGTGCGCGATGGAAACGGCGGAAATCGAGAGCCGCACCATGCTTCGTATGCGCCGTTCCCCGGATGTCCACCGTTTCATGACAAATCTCTTGGTTTACACCATGAGGTACGGCGGTAATACGGACAGATCCAATTATACAAAGTAGCCACCGCGTTCCGCCGCTTTCATCGATTTACCCACCGACTTACCTCCATGGACAACATTCTGCACCTCTCCATTACGGCGCTTACAAATCTCATTCGTACCCGGCAACTCTCCCCTGTCGAGCTGATTGAATCCACGTTTGCGGAAATCGACAGACACAATTCGCAATTGAACGCCTTAATTACGCTGTTTCGGGAGCAAAGTCTGGAACGTGCGAGACGGGCGGAACGAGAGATTCGCGAAGGACACATCCGGGGGTGTCTGCACGGAGTTCCGATTGCGCTCAAGGACATAATCCACGTTGGAGGCACACCTACCGGGTGCGGGTCGAAATTCTTTTCGGTGGATCCTTCCCAGCCAGACGCAACTGTTACGGCGAGGCTGAAAGCCGAAGGGGCTATAATCATCGGCAAAACCAATTTGCACGAATTTGCCTACGGCGTGACGACGGAAAACCCTCACTTCGGCACAACCGCCAATCCGTGGAATACGTCGCACGTTGCCGGGGGATCGAGCGGCGGCTCGGCAGTAGCAGTCGCCACGGGATTTTGTGCCGGCGCGCTCGGCACCGACACCGGCGGCTCGGTTCGCATCCCGGCGGCGATGTGCGGGGTTGTCGGGCTGAAACCCACTTACGGGCGGATCAGTGTCAAGGGTGTCGTCGAACTGGCGCAATCGTTGGATTGTGTCGGTCCGATATGCCGCCGTGTCGAAGATGTGTCGGTTATGATGAATGCGCTTGCAGGATATGACAGCGCCGATGTGCACAGTGAAAATCGCCCCGTTTCCGACTACACCGAAACGTTGGGAAATCCCGTCAGTGGGATGAAGGCTGGCGTGCCTCGGCAGCATTGCTTTGAGAACCTCCACCCGGACGTGGAAAACAGCGTCTCAGAAGCGATCGAAGTCTTGGCGAAATTGGGTGTGGAAGTGGTTGAACTCGATATGTCCACCATCCCCGATGCGCACGAAGCCACGCTGACCATCTTGATGGCGGAGGCAAGCCATTTTCATCGTGCGCGTCTAGCCGAGCATCGTGAGGATTACGGTCATGATGTGCGTGAGATGCTTGAGAACGGTCAAAAGTACTCCGCGGCGGACTACGTTACTGCCGTTCGGTCGCGTGAACGCACTCGCCACGAATTCGCACAGGCGTTTGAGGAGGTGAATTTCATCCTTACGCCTACCGTGCCTGCCTCCGCTCCGCTTCGCTCCATGATGGATACTTCGGACGGGAGTGACTCCAACCTAATACGACCACGCTTGACTCAGAACACGCGAATCTTCAATCTGCTTGGCTTGCCCGCCATCTCGGTGCCGTGCGGGTTCACGAAGGAGGGCTTGCCGGTAGGACTCCAGATTGTGGGGCGGTGGTGGGCAGAGCGAGAATTGCTCCGAGTAGCGCATGCCTATGAACAGGCGACGCCGTGGCATGGGATGCGTCCTAATAGCAATAGTGCGGAAGCCGTCAAGAACCCTGCCTCCACCATTCAGGATTGAAAAGCAGGGGCATGCGCAAACAGGAGATGAGGAGTAAACAATGAAGAAAAGCGCTCCAAAAAACCGTACCCTGACCTGTAGTGAAGAAGAGCTTAATCGGTTTTCAAACGCTCTCCTTGAAGTGACATGTTCCGTCAGTGAGAAAGAGATTGCAGACAAAATCATCAGAGGAGATACGTTTGAAGTTGGCAGATGTCTGCCAAAGGGATTTGTCAATCTGCTCGTCCTCGACCCGCCTTACAATCTTTCAAAGGACTACAATGGACATGTATTCAAGACGCAGGTAAAGGACAACTATCAAGAGTGGTTCCTAAACGCTATTGAAGTCTTGATGCCCGCGCTTGCAACAGATGCAACGATTTACGTCTGCTCAGATTGGAAAACCTCCGTCCTGATAGCCCCCATCCTCGAATCACATTTTCACATCCGAAATCGAATCACTTGGGAGCGGGAAAAAGGGCGCGGTGCGAAAACCAATTGGAAAAACAATACGGAGGATATTTGGTTCTGTACCACCTCTGAAAATTACTATTTTGATGTGGAGGCGGTAAAACTCAAGCGTAAAGTGAATGCCCCGTATAAGGTTGATGGGATGCCGAAGGATTGGGAAGCGGAGGAGACTGGCAACTATCGCCTCACTCACCCGTCGAACATCTGGACGGACATAACAATTCCTTTTTGGTCTATGCCTGAAAACACGAACCACCCAACGCAGAAGCCGGAAAAACTAATCGCCAAACTAATTTTAGCCAGTTCAAAAAGGGACGATTTCGTGTTAGATCCGTTCTTGGGCAGCGGAACCACTGCGGTTGTGGCGAAAAAACTTGGGAGGCGTTTCTGTGGAATAGAACTTAGCCGCGAATACTGCTGCTGGGCGCTCAAACGCTTGGAACTTGCCACCGGAGATTTAACAATTCAAGGATATGCTGACGAGGTGTTCTGGGAGAGAAACACCTTAAGCGATCAACCGAAATCCACCCAATCACCGTCACAGCAGAGAGAGTTATTCCCATGAAGTCAACATTCTATTATAATGGCCATTATTTGGCCGTGGCTGACAACATCAAGAACTACATCAATTCCTCGCCAGAGTTTCTTTCGCAACAGACGGCTGAGAGCACCCGAGCTGTAGGTGACGCGCTTGAGTCGTTATTAGCTGATAAGTTTAATACTTTTTTGGGTGATTGGTGTGCAGAGTATTCGAATGACTTTGCGCGACGCGCGATGGCAGATCTAGCATTTACTGACAAGGAAGATTTCTATTCTATTGTTGACGTAAAGACACACCGGGAAGATACAAAGTTTAATATGCCGAATCTGACTTCCGTTGAGCGATTGGCAAGGTTTTACGAATCTGATTCCAACATTTTCTCTTTGATACTGATAAGGTACTATACTTCGGCAGAATTTAGGGTGACAAATTAAAAGGGAAGAAATTATCATACCTCTAATTCACCAAAAAAGATTGGAGGTATATAAGGGCAAACGGCGATTTGCCCACTAGTGTTATGGATAATTTCTTCCCAGAGATATGGATACCGTATTTGTTGAAGTTTCGTCAAGGGTTTTCTAAACCGACCTTCACCTATTTCGTCGGTTTCATCTTTTCGTTATTAATCGGACAAAGCCGAAAATGCCTTACCCACATTGCTGATACGTGTATTTTCGTTGATAAATCTCTATCCGGTTGGCACCGGTTTCTTTCGACCTTCCAGTGGGATTTGTCAGAAGTCATCGAATCTGTGATTGACCTACTTCTATCTGAACTTGGCGATTCACTGAGTTACGCCGGCCATCTGCTACTTGCTGTTGACCCGACAATGGTAAAAAAGGTGAAGGGAAAAATGAGTGGAGTTCAAAAATGGCAACAGAGTTCAACACACCCCGATAAGCAAGTCATTGGGCATCAATGGGTAATAGCTGGCTTTCTGGCACGTGTCAAACATCAATGGCATTGCCTACCCGTTATAAGTCGATTGATTTCAGGCAAGAGTAATCCATCTCATTTCGTTGTGGACACACAAGGCAATGCTCAACCGATGGGTATAATCGCCGCTGTGCTTGCTGCTGTCTTTTTCGTCAAGAATAGCGTCAAAGCAAAACCGTTGTGTGTTGTTGCCGATGCCTTCTTCTCAAAAGCCAACTTCATTAATCCACTAGTTGAGCAAGGGATTACACTCGTCACTCGTTTACGTCATGACGCCGTTGGATTCCTCCCACCATTCTACTGTGGGCGTGGGCGACCGCCTAAACGCGGTAAATGTATCAAACTCGCCAAATGCTTCAATCAGATGCAAAGACAGACCACAACTGCTTGGCTATATGGAAAGCAGTGCCAAGTGGAGTATCTCGTCATTGACCTCTTTCTGCGTGATGTGCAGCACAAAGTCCGTGTGGTCATCGCTGATGGAACAAACCGCCCTATCCTTTTGGTCTCCACTTCTCTCGATTTATCGCCGACTCAGATTCTTGAGATATATGCCGCTAGGTTTTCAATCGAAATCGCTATACGTGAACTCAAACAATACTTTGGTTTGGGCGACTATCAATCTACGACTACCTTAGCCTTCTTGCGGTTCACGCAACTTTGTTGTATCGCTGCAAGTTTGGCTCGACTCGTCTTATTGAAGCACCACTCACCTGAAGGAATTCATGAAACCGCCAGTGAATCAACCACTACATCAACCGTTTCTTCAGTCCGCCAACAACTTAGACGCTTTGTCATGCGCCAATTGATTTTCAACAAGTCCACTGATGATGCGGATTTCACCAAATGTCATATTGACATCAAGGCAATCTTCCGTGTCGCCGCTTAACAATAATGTTTCCGATATATCTCAATCAATAATGCTCTGTTTTTTCTGCCGAAGTATAGAAGGTATACAATTGAAGGAACGAAGGTTACCACAACAGAGGTCATCTTCACTCCGATCGAATTCTTGAGTTGGGAATGCCTAACTGTGGGTGCATTGGGTTGGGGACAAATCCAGATTGCAAATTCAAACAATATCAAAATGGTTGATGGTTATTCTCGTAAGGAGTGGATGCTCGAACTCTGCGATACGTTGTTTGAGTTTTATCCAAAGGAGATTCGGAAAATACAGGAAAGAGTGGGAAGGTTTGAAGATGTGAAGGCATGCTGGGAATCACGAGAGGATGTCTGGCAGTAGTATGCCGGCATTACACTAAACTTCTTGTGAGAACTTTTGAGAAGGGAGTTTCAGAGAGACGTAATTCTTGACAGGAGGGCTATAGTCGTATATTCTGGTGGTCGGCGGAACACCAGAATGGAAAAGAGAACAGTAGCCTAGGCAAGCGAAGATGGGGAGCCGTTGCACAATTGAACATTGTAGAGCCAATTGCCCGGTCAGATAAGAATTGATCGAATAGCAAATATCTGATAGAATCTCGCAGAATCCGTGTTATTTGCATTATTGGTATACTATCTTTCGATTGAAATCTAATGGGAGGAAAATATGGAAATTCCAAAAGAGACGCTACTTGAAATCTATGAGCGGATGGCGACCATCCGCCAATTTGAAGAACGGGTGCGAGAGGAATTTGCCGCGAATCGCATTCCGGGGTTTGTCCATCTGTATGCGGGCGAGGAAGCGGTCGCTGTCGGCGTCTGCGCTCATCTCACCGACGAGGACATGATAACCAGCACCCATCGCGGTCATGGCCACTGCATTGCCAAAGGGGTCGATGTCAAAGCGATGATGGCTGAACTGTATGGGCGTGCGACCGGCGCCTGCAAGGGAAAGGGCGGCTCGATGCACATCGCCGATCTCGATCGAGGCATGCTTGGCGCCAACGGCATTGTCGGCGGCGGGATTCCGCTCGCGTGCGGCGCCGCACTAAGCGCTCAAGTACTGGAAAAGGACAATGTGGCTGTCAGCTTTTTCGGCGACGGCGGAGCCAACGAGGGCAGCTTTCACGAAGGTCTGAATCTCGCCGGCGTCTGGCAACTCCCCGCTATCTTTGTGGCGGAGAACAACGGCTGGGCGGAATCGACGAGCAGCGACTACTCGGTCGCGGGCGCCGATATCGCCGGACGGGCGCGAGCCTACGGTATACGGGGCGAGGTAGTTGACGGTTTGGACCTCTTCGATGTATATGAGAAAGCTGGCAAGGCGATTGCCGCGGCTCGTGCCGGAGAGGGCCCCACGCTCTTGGAGTGCAAAACGTACCGCTTCTACGGTCACCACGAAGGCGACAAGCAGGGCTACAGGTCGCAGGAGGAGGTCGAAGAATATCGCAAGAATCATTGCGTCATCAAGAATTTCCGCGCACGCACCACCGACGAGAAGGTACTATCCGGTGAAGAGCTTGATGAAATTGAGGAACGGGTTACGGACGCCATCGAATCCGCGGTGGCGTACGCGGCTGACAGCCCGTGGCCCGAGCCGAGCGATGTGACCGAAGATGTCTACGTGAACTACAAGGAGGTGCTGTAATGAGCGAAGAAAGAGAACTGACCATGGGAGCGGCAATCCGAGAGGCTCTGCATTCTGAAATGGAGCGCGACTCGACAGTCATCGTTATGGGCGAGGATGTCGTCGGCGGAGCCGGGTCGAAACTGCCGGATGCCGAAGACTGCTGGGGCGGTCCGTTTGGTATCACCGGAGGGCTAGCGGGGAAGTTTGGTCGGAACCGAATTCGCGACACGCCGATTAGCGAAGCGGGCTTCATCGGCGCCGCCATTGGCGCCGCAGCGACAGGACTCCGACCGGTAGCCGCGCTCATGTTCGTCGATTTCTTCGGTATTCCGATGGATCAGATTTTCAATCAGGGCGCAAAAATTCGCTACATGTTTGGCGGCAAAGCAAAGGTACCCGTGGTTATTCGCGCGGCAATTGGGGGCGGAATCAATGCCGCGGCGCAACACTCTCAATGCCTCTATTCCGTCTTCGCGCATATCCCCGGATTGAAGGTCGTGGTTCCGTCCACGCCGTATGATGCCAAAGGATTGATGACGGCGGCAATCCGCGATGACGACCTAGTTTTCTTCCTTGAACACAAGCGGTTGATGGGATCGAAGGGGCACGTCCCCGAAGAATCCTATGTCGTTCCATTGGGGGAAGCATTAGTGCGCCGCGAAGGCGAGGATGTCACCGTGGTTGCAATCGCCAAGATGATTGACTTGGCACTGAGCGCGGCGGAGGGACTTGAAGCCGAAGGGGTGAATGTCGAGGTGATAGATCCACGCTCCTTAAGCCCGTTGGATGGACGGACGATTGTGGATTCGGTCGAGAAGACGGGGCGGCTCGTGATTGTGGATGAGGACACACCGAGATGCAATTTAGCTACGGACATCGCCGCTCTGGCGGCGGACGAAGCGTTCTATAGCCTTGAAGCACCGATTAAGCGCGTCACGCCTCCGCATACGCCTGTCCCCTTCAGCCCGGCACTGGAAAATGCCTACATCCCGTCAGAGGGCCGCGTTGTAACAGCAATTCGGGAGGTGATGGCTGCATGAAAGCAGTTGTCTTTCCGAAGTCGGGATTGATAACCGAGCAGGGAACTCTCCTCCAGTGGACTGTCTCGGAAGGCGACCGTGTCGAGGAGGGCCAACTTCTGTGCGAGGTCGAAACCGAAAAAACCACAATCGAGGTTACCGCGCCCGTGTCGGGTCTGCTGCGGAAGATACTTGTCGCCGAGGGTGGCAAGGGACCCGTCGGTATGACGCTTGGGTGGGTCGGCGAAGCGGATGAGGAGATTCCCGAGGTCAAGGAGGTGCCGACACTGCCGGGTGCAGACCTGGAGAAGTCTACTCCCGCGGCAAGTCCCAAAGTTCGTCCACAACGTGCGGCGGGGGGCGGTCGGCTGCGCGCCTCACCGGCAGCGCGAAAACTTGCGGCAGAAAACGGTATTGAACTGGCTGAAATCTCCGGCAGCGGTCCCGGCGGCGCCATCACGACCGGGGATGTGGAGCGGGCAATTGAAGCCACGGCGGCAGACGCGGATGTTGAGCGTGTACCGATGAGTTCGATGCGCCGCGCCATCGCTAATCAGACGCAAGAGAGTTTTCAGCAGGCGCCGCACTTCTACCTCAGTTTGGAAGCCGACGCGCAGTTGCTCTCTGAGGGGCGTCCGGAGGGGGTTTCGATTACGCACTGTCTGATTAAGGCGGCAGGATTGGCGCTTCGCGAGTTTCCCCAAATGCGTGCAAAGCTTCAGGGTCAAGAGTTCCTCATTCCTCACGCGGTGCACGTTGGATTGATTACGGCGGTTGAGGGCGGCTTGGTGGTTCCGGTGGTTCGCGATGCCGATCAACTCTCGCTCTCCGATATTGCCGACAGGGTGCGTACTCTCGTCGAGAACGCGCGCGCCGGCAAGCTTTCCGGCGACGATGCATCGGGCGCGGCGTTCAGCATCACCAACCTGGGAATGTACGACGTGGAGACGTTTCACGCCATCATCCACACGCCCGAATCCGCCATCCTCGCTGTCGGCACGGTCATGGAGAAACCGGTGGTCAAGGATGGGAACGTCGTTCCCGGAAAACGGATGGCGCTTACGCTGTCATGCGATCACCGTGTGGTCGATGGTGTGATTGCGGCACAGTTTCTGGGACACTTCAAGGCGCTCTTGGAGGATGGAGCGGAGTTAGGATTGGGGTAGATGTGGGGTTCACATCGGTTGTTAAAACGTAAAAGCGTCTTTTTGATGGTTGAAGATTGTTCCGACAAACCAGTTGTAGGAGCGATCTCCCGATCGCGATTCTTGTCGCGAGTAAAACTCGCTCGCTCCTAAGACGCGCAATAAATTGCGCTACTACAAACCGAACATAGTAAGTCCTATATGTAAAGTTCTTAGCTGTAATAGCTTATAGAGGTTTTCCGTGGTTGGCGACCAATATCTCCGTGAGATATGTGATACCCCTGAGGGACCATATCTACGCCCTTTTACTCCTAACCCAAAGTGGGCTGAAGCTCGAATCTTCATCGTAGGAACCAACCCGGCGACGCCGCTACGAAAAGAATTTGAGTCGTTTGAGGCATATTGGCATTCGCTAACCCACGATCCTGAGGCATTTGAACGAATTTACAGGCAACAACATAGTTCTGGGCACTCCGACACCACTGGGCGTGCACGCCCATTCCAAGATCAGTTAACTCCAATAAACGTGCTAACTACTAACGCGATGCTTTATCCAGCTAAAGATCCGGACTGCATTCCAAAAAAGAGCAATCAACAAGAAATAGGAGCGTCTTGCTTTCGATTTTTGTTTGATGTTTGCAAACCGTCATCGGTGCTATTCCATGGAGCCGATGCGGTAAAATTAGCGAACAAGAGTTTTGGAGTGGAGCTGGATCGCTATCAACCGATAGAGTTTCAGAATACCATCATTCATGACCCCAATACCTGCCACCTGTTCGCATTCCCCCATTTCACCGGACGAGGTGTGCAAAAGGGTTACAAGGTCAGCGAAATGGATACGGAGTTGGCTCGGCTTGCGGTTCGGATGAAAGAGATTGAACGCTTGACAAATCTAGACAATGAATGAGAAAGATTGGTCACGTTTGTCGTCGGATGAAATTAACGGAGCAGAAGCCGAGTTTTTGCGATGAAGTTGAACAAGACGTATGAGTTATTTGGGCACAAATGCCCGGACAGTTCCTTGGGAATAGGTGGCAACTTAAGTTAATCCGTTGGAACCTCAACCGCAATTTAGTGAAGTGCAAGGAGAGGTGGAAGAATGCCAGTAAAATCCTACACTATTGACAAATCCAAAGCCTGCCTCAAACGATCCGATGAACTTATGGTTCGTGGCTGCCAAGGACACAAACGCAGCCATTCCATGTTGGAGATGGGGTATCCCGTCTTCACGCAGCGTGCGGACGGCGCGCGTTTTTGGGATGTTGACGGCAACGAGTACCTCGACTTTCTGCTGGGCTTTGGACCCATCCTTCTCGGCTACAACGAACCTGCCATAAATGCGGCTCTCGGTAAGCAGATAACGGAAGGCACCGTCTTCAGCACCGCCCATCCCAAGGAATTGGAAGTCGCACAGATGCTAATTGATCGTATCCCGGTTGCGGAGATGGTGGGCTTCCTAATCGGTGGGAGCGCGGTCACCAGCGCCGCGCTGCGGCTTGCGCGGACGTATACCGGCAGAGAAAAGGTGATTCGATGCGGCTACCATGGATGGCATTCTTGGACGCGACCCGGGGACGCCGGTATACCGAAAGGGATTAGCGAATTGACCCTCGACTTTCCCTATGGCGATCTTGATGCATTGGAGGATCGGTTCAAGGAGCACGACAACCAAGTTGCCTGTGTTATCATGGAGTCGGTGCTGGGCGATGGACCGCCGGAAGGTTTCCTCCAAGGGGTTGTTGACATGGCGCACCGCTACGGTGCGCTTGCCGTGTTTGATGAAGTCAAGGTAGGGTTTCGCGTAGCGATCGGCGGCGGCAGCGAATATTACGGAGTAACGCCGGACTTGGCGACGTACGGCAAGGCGTGCTGCAACGGTTTTCCGGGTAGTTTCGTCGCCGGCAAGAAGGAGATTCTCGGCAGCGAGGCGTGTCAAGGCGCGGGGCTCGCGGCGACGTTCCACTGCGATCTGCCCAGCTTGGTCGCGCTGGAAGTGGTCATCAACGAGTTGGAACGCCGGGACGGAATCGCGTACCAGTGGAAGATTGGAAACCGCCTGATCGAGGGTGTCAACAAGGCGTGCGAGGAGGGCGGATTAGGTTATAAATTGATAGGCACAGGTCCCATGCCTACACCCACCATGCAAGAGGAGGACAGAGATCGATGCATCGCCATGCTTCAGGGGTGTCTGGCGCGGGGTTTCTATCTGCATCCCGGCCATCCCATGTTCCTGAGTTTGGCGCATAGTGAGCAGGACATCGAGGATACCATCGTGGCGGTACAAGAGTCTATCGCCGATCTCGATTCTTAAGAGAGCAGTATCTCAGCAAGAAGATGATTACTAATAAGGAGGGCACAAAATATGCCGTATAGCAATCCATCGTGGGAACAGTTGCGCAAGTTGAGGGAACGCATGCGCAACGGAGAAGAACTCAATATTGCGGGCGGAAGACTGGGAATGTCCAAGAGCGAGATTGAAGAGGTTCTCAGCGGCGATGCCTATGATATGATCACCGTTGATAGCCAGCATTCCCCGTACAATGAAGAGCAACTGGCGGAGTTCTGCAGGAACGCGAGAGAGCTCGACATGCCGGTGCAGTTCCGCATTAAGCATACTCGATACACCTACATGCTCGGGAATCTTCTCGATCTCGGTCCGGCGGCGATTGTCGTCCCGCAGGTTGAAACCGAGGCAACGGTTGACGAAGCCATCAGCACCTTCTACTATCCGCCCGTGGGAAGACGGAGTTGGCCCGCCCCCAACGGATGGGGATGGTCGGGTGATGTGGACAGGTCGGAATACATCGAATGGTGGAACGAGAACGGTATTCTCTCGTTTCAGATTGAATCCGTCGATGCGGTGATCAACGCGCGGAAACTCGCCAAACCCGGTATTTCCATGATTCACTGGGGCAGGAACGATTTGCATTTCAGTCTGGAGACGTATCCCGAACCGCCGTTCGCATCGTTTGAAGAGTGCGTGGCGCATGTGCAGAAGCAGATGGAGGGAACTGGGGTTAAGGTTGCAAACGCCATCTCGCCGGCTGGGCGGCTGTGAGGTTGGTTCATGGTCGGCGCGTTGATTATCCCTCTATCTCCCGGTGGCAATAGAGAATTTTGGCGATTGCCAATAGCGTCATAGAACATATGGCAGGCTCGGAATCTTGATAGTAACCGATCCCGCCCTACGAACGCCACAGGAGGGTAAACGCTCCTACATTGTAATCCGTTTTATCCTGCCCTAGCCGTAGGTATTTCTAAACTCACTCGAATTTTTGGAGGATTCCATGAAACAACTAGCCATTTCGGTCGGCTGCATTCTCTTGGCAATTCTAGCAGGGTGCGGCGCGCCGAAAACCGTCGAACGCATTGAAGCCGACACCACAATCGACCTCTCCGGGGAATGGAATGACACCGATTCCCGTCAAGTTTCCGAAGCGATGATTGCAGACTGTCTGAATCACCCGTGGATAGGGCGGCACACCGCCCGATCCCAAGGAAAAAGCCCTGTTGTCATCGTCGGCGCCATCCGCAACCGCAGCTCCGAACATATCGCCATTCCCACATTCGTGAGCGATATTGAACGGGCATTCATCAATTCCGGCTTAGTGTCCGTCGTCGCAAGCTCTAATGAGCGCGGCAGCCTGCGTGACGAGAAGGATGACCAGAGCATGTTCGCGACCCCCGAGTCCACCAAGCAGATGGGACGCGAACTGGGCGCGGACTATATGTTGATGGGCCAACTCAACACCATCAAGGATCGTGAGGGCGGGAAACAAGTCACCTTTTATCAAATTGACCTGACCTTGACCGACATTGAGAGCAATCAGAAGATATGGCTTGGGCAGAAGAAAATCAAGAAGTTCATCCAACGAAAACGCGCCGCTTTTTAGCCGATCGATGCGAATTGCGAAATGTCTTCCGTTCATTACGCTGCTATGCCTAAGTCTTGGCTGCGGCGGCTATAACATAGGGGAGATTTATAGTTCGTTAGAGGCGGGAAAGCCCGAAGCTGCCCTTGACTACCTTGATGCGAAGGCGCCGGACAAAGAGAATCTACCGTTCCTTTTTGAACGGGGACTGGTTGCGCATTATGCGGATCGCTTTAAAGAAAGCAACGTGGCGCTGTCGCGGGCGGAGTCTATTTCAGAAGACCTCTATACTCGCAGCATCTCCAAGGAGGCAGCCGCGCTGATCACAACCGATCTGGTGCGACCCTATGCCGGTGCTCGGTATGAGCGGCTTATAAGCCACTACTATCGGATTCTCAACTATCTTTATCTGAATGAACTTGACGAAGCGTTGGTAGAATGCCGCCGCGCGACGCAACTCATCCGCTACTATATAAACGAGGACGAGGATTACGATTTCTTCGGTGCGGCGTTTTTGGCGTATTTATCGGGGATTCTCTTCGAATCGGCGGGAGAGTTGAACGATGCCTTCATCTCCTATCAGCAAGCTGAAGAATTCTATGAGCGCGCATCGCCTGAAACGGGGGTAAGTCTTCCCCACGATATCGGCCTATCGCTAGTGCGGTTATCGGGGGCATTGGGGTTTTCTGAAGACGAAGTGCTTTACCATGAGAAATACGGGAGCCCGCAAGAACCGACCGAAGGTCATGGCGAACTCATCCTCTTCTACGAAACCGGATTCGTGCCTCCCAAATATGAGGAGACGCTGACGTTTCCTATCCTAAAAAACGATTCGTTCGAAGACGATACCAAGTCGAGTTTTGCCAGAACGCTGGTGTCGCGCCGCGGCAAATCCTATTCGAAAACCAATTTGGAATATCTTCTACACGTCGCAATGCCCGCAATTCGTTCCACTCGCCCCAGATTCACAGCGGTTTCAGCGGAAGCCGGGGATGTCGAACGGAGAGGGATTTTGGTGGCCGATGTTGAAGCGATGGCAATTGAAACGCTAAAATCTCAGGAGGGAACCATTCTCCTTCGCACAGTGACACGTGCTTTGTTGAAGTACCTCGCCTATCGAGGGGTAAGGAAAAAATCGGAGGATGAAAGCGAATCGGAGGGGGAAGCGGATCACACAAAGGAAATTCTCTTCAATTTGCTAGGGCGTGCGGTGAACGTTGTAAACATAGCCACCGAGCATGCCGACACTCGTTCGTGGCAAACTCTACCGAATCAAATTTTTCTCCTACGGACGCGCTTGCCGGCGGGCAACCACACTATCACGCTTGAGTTTTCCGATAGCGCCAATCGGGGACGAGAGATCGAGTCATTGGAAGATGTCGTCATTCGGAGGAATGAAGCGACTTTTCTGAATTACCGCACGTTTGAGTAGGCGTCAGGGGTTTGGTAAGGCGGGATTAAGCGAAATCAACCGAACAAAAAGTGAGTGCGATAGAAATCCCTTTCCGAATTGGATTGTCAGTTAAGAGACAGTTCAAATGAGCGTACAAAGGGCGCCCTTTAAACGTTAGATTCATTTATCTATTTCCGCCAACGTCTACTAGAAGGATAGTGAGAGAACTCTTGAACAATCCAACAGGCAGTTCTGAAAGAGACAAAGCCATTCGCCTTGTCGATTATTTGGCGCGAATTGCCCAACTGCAGACGAAGGTTATCAGGAGCATTGATGAATACCAAGAAGTGCTCTGGTTGAACGACGTTCCTAGGCAGAAGGGATGCTTTACGCAGGCTTGGGGACGGTCTGAAGACCATGATTCGGATGTCTGGATTGAAATCCAAGGTCGCCGTGAGCCAGAATCACCCTCTGTTCCGGATCTTTGCAAGGATTGGGTCAAGACTGAATCGCTACACGACACGAGCGACATTCCTGAACTCTTGGCTGAAATTACTGTGTTTGTCGATAATCCTGATTGGACCGAAGACTCCGAACAACCGCAATCAGTTCCCAACACGAAGCGTCTTGAAGATTACCCGAAAGTCCAGAATGAATGGGATTCTTTCATAAATGGCCCATGGATTTCTTGGCAGAATGAACATGATGTGTGGACAGCAATTCATAAGGTATATTCTCAGCTCTTTGCCATCCGCCAAGAACAGACTCGACTAGGTGAGGAGTACGCACTAGCGCTTGGTTTAGGTCTTCTTATTTGGCAATCTCCTTCCGGACAACGCATCCGCCGCCACCTGCTTGTCGCTGACGCCATGCTAGAGTTTGAAGCAGCATTAGGCAAATTTACTGTTAAGCCACATGCGGAAGGCGCAAAACTTCGGCCAGAACTTGATATGCTTGATGTTGGAGAATGTCCCCCTAATACGGAAAAAATGGCGATCGAGGCACTAATGGAACACGATGACCCTTGGGAAAGGGAAATAGTTGACGGAATGCTGAAAGCACTAGTCCATTCGTTTGATACTCAAGGCGAATATGAATCCGATCTAGATGCGACAGATTTCGCAACTTTCAATAAACCAGTCGTTGTTTATGCTCCAGCCCTCATCCTAAGAAAGCGCTCTGCCAAGGGACTCACAGATGTACTTCAGCGGATTCGGGAACGAATTGAGGAAGGAGAAGACATACCTAGTGAATTTCTCGACCTTGCCGAGATTCAGCCGACAAATAATGAACGCGCTAGCACCGATTCATCCCAAGCAGAGAAGAAGTTAAATGATGAAATTTTCTTCCCGAAACCATCAAATGAAGCACAACGCAGTATCGTGGACCAAATTCGGTCAACAAGCGGCGTGCTCGTGCAGGGACCGCCTGGGACAGGTAAGTCGCACACCATTGCGAATCTGATCTGCCATCTGCTTGCCACAGGAAAACGATCTCTCATTACTGCTAAGACTCCTCGTGCACTTAAAGTGCTTGAAGGGCTTATCCCAAGAGAATTACGAGCGCTATGTATCAACCTCATCGGGAGTGGACTTGAAGAAAGACGTTCTTTAGAATCTAGTGTTCGTGGAATACTTCATAAGTATAATAATTGGAACGAGCACGGATCGCGTCTCGAATGCAAGAAACTTGAGGATAATCTTCATCAGTTGCGGAAAGAAAAGAGCGAGGTTGATCGACGACTTCGCGATATTCGTGAAGCAGAAACGTATCCGAAATCTATAGCGGAAAGCACTTATCACGGGACAGCTGCCAGAATTGCGGAAGTTATCAATGGGAATAAAAACGCCTATGGCTGGTTCACAGATGAAGTGACTGAAGACAGGACTTGCCCCATTTCCGAAGATGATATGCGTAGAGTCCTTGAAGGCCTAAGGTGTTATACATCGGAAAAACGGCAAGAATTAAAACTTGAATTGCACGGTACCTTACCTTCCTCTTCAAGATGGAAAAACCTCATTGAGAACGAAGCGGATACAACTAAAGAAGCGAATATGGCTGTGAATGGTGCTGATGAACGTGTCGCCGACAGGCTTTCAAAGAATAATCGCGACTATATTGAGAGCCTTCAGGATGCGCTCAACGCATTTCTCAACACGCAGCGCAGGCTGATGGCGTTGGAAGAGCCATGGGTGAACGACGTTCTTCGTGACGCCGAAACTGGCAAGACGGAGTTATGGCGAGATTTGTCGAGTGTTACGCAGCACGCAATAGCCATAATCAAGCCATTGGCTGATGATGCCGATAACACTGTTATAGATAATCCTAAGAAAATCACTCTCAACTCGCTGCATCAGACGGCGACTGAGCTTCTACTTCACCTGAAAAATGGTGGCAAACTAACATTGTGGTGCATCCTACCGAAGTCAATCGTAGTGCATCGCAGACAAATCAAAAGTGTGCGCATCAATGGTAGTAAGCCATCTACAATCCAGGATTTTCAAGACTTGGAAATAGCGTTAAGAGTTGGTCTTGAATGTGAGAAGGCATGGGGCTTTTGGGTAGGACGTGTAGAAAAGTCTCAAGGACCTTACCAACTACAAGTGCGTGAACTTGAAAAACTAAGCCAAGTTCTTGAAGATGTGCTATCACTTGAAGAAATAGTTAAAGGGTGCCGCGAGCTAATTGGTCAGTGTACGGCAATCGATGAACCATTGTGGTCTAATGAATCACAGGTCGCGACGATGGTTGCATCGTGTCGTCTGGCAATTGCCCGTCAACGAAAGCGCGAGTGTGGATCAGAAATTAGGAAAATTGAAGAACCAGTGGCGTCGCTCGCCGCGAAAAGTAATGCGCATCCTCTAACTCGCAAACTGCGCGACGCAATCCGCAAACGTGATGTAGATGGTTTCGTATATGCTGCAAACAGGATACAGGACTTGCTTAACGAGCAGAAACGCGTTACGCAGCTAGACAACGATGTGTTGACTATGTACCAGCATCTTCCGAGGCTAATGGCTGAATTGGAGCAAACAAACAGTGACCCCCGCTGGAATGGGCGGGTTAACCAAATTCAAGACGCTTGGCGTTGGGGGTATGCTAAATACTGGATTGAAAAATTCATCCGACAAGAAGATATCCCGGCACTTGTCAAGCGTGCAAAGCAGATTGAGGACGAGATTCACGACAAAATTGCGGAACTTTCTGCGCTCCATGCTTGGTCGTTCTGTTTCTCGCGATTGACAAAAGACCATCGGGAGCATATGGTAGCTTGGCAGCAGGCGATGAAAAGGTATGGAAAAGGAACAGGAAGACAGGCATGGCGGTACCTGCGTGAAGCGCAACATCATCTCAATCAATGCTATGAGGCGGTCCCGGCATGGGTCATGCCACTGCATCGAGTTTGGGACACGGTAAATCCAGCGCCGAAGATGTTTGATGTTATCATTGTTGACGAGGCCTCCCAATGCGGCATTGAGGCAATGCCACTGTTCTTCCTAAGCAAGAAGATGTTGATTGTTGGTGACGACAAGCAAATCAGTCCAGAGGCTATTGGTTTGGATATTGATGATGTCTATCGCCTGATAAACAGGTATCTCTTTGATTTTAAATTCAAGGAGTCTTTTCATGTCGCGAATAGCTTATATGATTATGGCGAACGACGCTATTCTGCCCACCGCATTACATTGCTTGAACACTTCCGCTGTATGCCAGAAATCATTCGCTTTAGCAACAATCTCTGTTATTCCGGTAAATTGGAGTCCCTCAGACAATATGGGCCAGATCGACTACCTCCCCTTCAGCGTGTGTTGGTTGACGGAGGCTATCGAGAGGGTAAGGACAGCCGTGTGGTAAATCGGCCAGAAGCCGATGCTATTGTCAAAAAGATTGCCGAGTTATGCAATGATTCTACGGGACGATATGAAGGCAAATCAATGGGAGTGGTGGTTCTGCAAGGCACGGAACAAGCACGCTTAATTCAGACTCAACTGTTAGAACAATTGGGGGCAAGGCAAATCGAAAATAGACGTTTAATCTGCGGTAACCCCAGTGATTTTCAGGGAGACGAACGCGACATCATCTTCCTATCAATGGTCGCGGCTACGTCCGATGGCTCTGATGATGATGTACGAATTGGCGCGCTTGCACGGCCAGCCGATGAGAGGCGGTTTAATGTCGCTGCAAGTCGCGCTAAGGATCAGATGTATCTTTTTCATTCGGTGACTCGTAATGACCTTAGTGAAAATTGTCTTCGACGCCGCTTACTAGAATTCTTCGAAAACACTACACCACGAACAATTGTAGGAATCGATCGAGCTGAACTGGAGCGCAAGGCAATGGAAGAAAAACGACGCATCGTCAAGCCACCAAACCTGTTTGAAAGTTGGTTTGAACTTGATGTCGCGTTGGAAATTGCGCGGAAAGGATTCAACGTTGTTCCACAATACGAGGTCGCAAACAGGCGAATCGATCTTGTTATTGAGGGTGGAAATGCCAGACTGGCTGTAGAGTGCGATGGCGATGAATGGCATGGCGCTGAAGAATACGAAGCTGACATGTTTCGCCAGCGACAATTGGAACGCTGCGGTTGGGAATTCTTCCGGGTTCGCCAGTCCGCTTTTATTCACGATAAAGAACGCGCATTAGAAGGACTATGGCGCGCACTGGAAGGACGGGAAATTTTCCCAACTTCTTGTTAGTCTTGGAGTATGACATACTCGGTTAAGTTCATTTGGAAGCGAGCGAATCGATAGTGCTAATTGTGCAATGGACGCAGATTCAAGAATTTCCGGTTGGTAGCAACGTATGGGTTATTAAATAACCCAAGAGCGAGTTCCGAAAGGAAGGTAATTCTTTATGAAGACAAGATCGTTCACCGGTAATCCCTCACAAATCTTGGTTGAGCAACTCGCGGCATCGGGGGTGAAGTACGTATTCAACAACTCCGGGTCAGCAGAGGCGCGTTTCTTTGATGCGCTCCATGAAAACCCGGACGTGCACGGCATCCTCGCACTACACGAAGGGGCGGTTGCCGGCATGGCAGGCGGTTATGCGCAAGCAAGCAAAGCTCCATCCGTCATGTGCGTCCATCTCGGAGCCGGTCTGGCGCAGTCCCTCGGGCAGATGATTAACGTGTGGAACGCCAGGCTGCCTGTTGTGGTCATTACGTATGCGGCGGACTCTGGCAGCGGCAACGATAGAGCCGGCTGGGGCCATCATCTGAGCCACAATGCAGGACCGACATCCATTTCCACGCCGTTCGTGAAGGCACAGTGGGCAGTGATCAAACCTGATGGAATAGCGCATGCCATCTATCGAGCGCTCTTGGTCGCCAAAACGCCGCCCGTCGGCGCTGTGCATCTGGCTTTGTATGAGGACACACTCGTTACCGACGAAATGGAGTCGAGCATTGTAGAGGGCGGTCTCCCGGATGTTCATGCGGGTTATCCTGCCGATAGCGATGTTGAGGAAATCGCGCGCGGTCTGAGTGACGCCGCCCGTCCCGTGATCTATATAGGGGACGGCATATGGAAGAGCGGGGCGGAGAAGCAGCTTGTCGCCTTTGCCGAGCGTTACGGGGTTCCCATTACCTGTGGCGGCAATCAGTGGATGCGCACGGTTCCGGCGAATCACGAGTTGTATTGTCAAGATAGCGGGGCGTTGGATCCGGATTACGTCATCGCCATGGGTGTCCGCCACTCTGGCGGTTATAACCAGTTCTCCAAAGCGCAGACGCTTGTCGCCATCGGTCCCGATGTCGATAATCTCAAGAATCTGGAAGGACTTGACGTGGCTGTATTGGCGGATGAGGGACGGACGCTGGAGAAACTTGACGAATGCATGAGGGCGGCATCGGGAGACGCCGACCGATATGCCGAGCGGCGTCGATGGGCACTAGAGCAGTCGGCGGTGCAGCAGGAGGTGCGTAGGCGGGAGATGCAGAGCGTACCAACCCAGACAGTTCGCGTGCGTCCGTGGGTACTCGCCGACACACTCGACAAGACCTTGGAAAACCGGGGCGGCGGTTTAATCTTGATGGAGCAGTTTGCGTTGATGCAGTGTATCGGCGGTCTGCAACCCGCCGGAAATAACGTGTATCTCCAACCTGCCGGCGGTTCGGAAGGTTACGGCATGGGGGCAGCCGTTGGCGTAAAACTCGCGGCGCCGGATAAGCTGGTGGTCGGTCTCGTCGGAGACGGATCGGTGTACTATTCCGATTCGGCTTTCTGGACAGCGGCACGCCATAAAGTGCCGGTTCTCTATGTGATTCCGAACAATGGGGCGTACGGAGTGGTTGCTCGCGCCTTCGGAAACGCGGGGGGCAGCATGCGGAAGACCGGTGAGTACGCGGGGGTGGTTCTGGACAATATCGATATCGTGAAAATCGCCGAAGCGTACGGGGTGGACGGTATGCATGTACAAGAGGAGTCCGATCTTGCCGATGCCATGGAGCGCGGATTGAATGTGGTTGAAAGCGAAGGGCGTCCGTACGTCTTGGACGTACACCTGCCCGTCGGTCTACCGCAAGGCGGCCGCCCGGCGAAGCCGTACCATTTCGCGGAGTAGCAAAGCACGCATGAGTTGCTACCCATTTTTCCGTTCTCTTCGCACGGGGTAGCAACTCGGATTGCCGTTGAGACTTGTACGAGAAGAATGAAGACTGGACTCGGAATTATTGAATCTGGCAGATATGTCGGGTGCATCACGCAAATTGGGAACGATGTGGGTTGAAAATCCGCGTTTAAGTTGGTATAGTTCATAGTCGCTCGAATTCATAGGAGAATTGCGATGGAAGAATGGATTAGAATTATCGTACCGATGGCCGGAACATTCGTCGCGATTGCTGCGCTATGGTGGAAACTTACCAGCAGCGTGGCTACAAAAAATGACATAACAGGTCTAAAGGGCGACATGGCGCGTTTAGAGGCTAGCCTGAAAAACGATATGGCGAGTTTGGAATCTGGCCTGAAAGACGACATGGCGGATTTGAAGTCTGACCTGAAAGGCGATATTGCGGGGCTGAAGGCTGATGTTAACAGGGCAGATGACAACCTTCAGAAGCAAATTAACCATGCGGTTGACTTGACGCTTAGCGTGACTCAGGAAATCAGAGAAGATATGCGGCAGATGCGCTCGGAGTTCCTGAAACTCAGTGAGAAGGTGGACGCAGGTTTTACACGACTTGATGAGAAAATTGATTCTGGTTTTACACGACTTGATGAAAAAATTGATTCTGGTTCAGCTCGACTCGATGACAAGATTGATTCAGGGTTAACCCGACTTGATGACAAGATGGAGGCCAATTCTCAGGCGTCCCACGCTGACACGGTGAAGCTTTCCGAAAAAATAGACATCGTGGCAAGCGATCTCCGCGCTGAAATCAGAGAACGGATACATGGCGAAACCGAGGGAATTGATGGATAAAACAAAATCGCACTTTCGATCGAAATTCGCGTGAGAGCAAGGCTCTCCATGAAGCATTATTGGAAGCGTTGCATCTCATTAGTGTCTAAGGTAGCTATGAAAAGGGGATTATGGAACAGAGGGGAACGAGGTTAGCAGGAAAAGTCGCTATTGTGACAGGTGCAGGCACCGTCTCCGATCTCGCCGGAACGGGTCAAGCCATGGCAATCCTGTTCGCAAGGCACGGCGCGAAGGTGATTGTGGCGGACATGTCGGAGACAAACGCCCGAAAGACGCTTGACACGATAGAGTCTGAGGGAGGAACGGCGTCGCTGTTCACGGTTGACGTGACCAAGAACGCGGAATGCAAAGCGATGGTGGACGCGGCGGTTGAACGCTACGGAAGACTGGACATTCTCATCAATAACGTTGGAATTGGCCGCGGCGGGACGGCTGTCGAGGTCTCCGAGGAGGAGTGGGATCTCGTGCTAAACGTTAATCTCAAGAGCATGATGCTAACCAGCAAGCACGCTATCCCAACCATGATCGAGGGGGGTGGAGGCGCAATTATAAACTTGTCCTCGATTAACGGTCTGCGGGCGGGTTGGATAGCCGATGTCCATTACAGTGCGGCTAAGGGCGGTATAGTCGCCATGACAAAGAACATGGCGGTGCATCATGGGCGCGATAACATCCGCGTCAATGCCATTGCTCCCGGACACCTTTACGCATCGATTGTCAGAAGGATTTCCGAGGAACAACGAGAGATGCGTCGCCGTGCCGGGCCATTAGGTACAGAGGGCACAGCGTGGGATGTCGCTTGGGCGGCACTGTTCTTGGCGAGTGACGAAGCGCGCTGGATTTCCGGAATCGTATTGCCGGTTGATGCCGGGCTCATCGCGGCGACGCCGCTTGCGATGCTACCCCATTTGCAGTAATTTATCCTCGCGGCGAAGACGATACGCTCACGTCCATGGGGAACGCAGATCTGCGTTCCCTACTTAATAATATCCCCCATCTGTACGAGTCCTTTGGGGCGAACTTTCCAGGTTGTTCCTCTCCCCAGAGAACCTGAGTTAGGCGGAAAAACTCGGTTTCGTTTTCAAATCTATTTAGAGCAGTTCCATCTTCGCAGAGGGATCCGGATTGGGCGCTATGTCCCAGAACGCGATCGACAATGTGTAGGCTGTTTCGTCGTAGGCGTCCACCCAGTGAGGTGCACGCCAAGGACTCCATACAGCGTCCCCCGGTTTCAGCTCAAAACTGAGAATATCAGATTCTTTCAGGTCCGCCGGTTTCACCTCCTCTCCTTCTGCTTCCTGTACTTCAAGCGGACACCATTTCTCCGGTTCTTTCAGGCTGTGGTAGCATTTCCTGCCAAAAAGCTGCACGACGAGTACACCCGTCGGATCGCAGTGGTAGTTGGTTGAGCAGTTTGGTCCGCTGAGAAACAGAATGGGAAGAACTTTCTGCCACGACAAGCCCCGCTCCTTCCAAAGGTGGACGACCGGCAAATAGATCTCCTCTATGACATTCGCCAAAGCGCCGTCTTTTTCGCGCATGGAACCCAGTTGGAATACGGTGAGATGAATTGGCGCATTTATTGCGTCCTCCAACTGCAGCGACCGAAAATCTACTTCGGGTGTTTTCAGGGTGGCGGAGAATCGGTCGGCGCGTTCCCCTTGTCCAATGCGCGCTTTGGGATGTGTCCGCGCCTCTTCCATCACTTGACGCAGATCGGTTTCAGGTACGGTGAAAGGAAAAACCTCGCCCCCGACACGATGCGCTACGAGATTCGGTATCGCCTCGCGAAACTCAGAGAAAGTTGTGATTGGATGCGTTTCCATGGTTAGAGTTTACACGCACACTAGGCAATTAGCAAGCTGTATTACTTAGACACGCGAGGTAATCTTTCCAAAGCAGGCTACCTAGAAACCTTTCGCCCCGCTGGGGCTTTATTACGTTGATGTTTTCGTGGCTATACACCTGTCGCGCCTCTGGCGCTTTAATGATTGGTACTACTATTCTATTGCTTTGTGGCGGCTCAAAATCTACGCAGTCTCAAGACATCAGAAGAGCAAAGGCATATTGGAAAGAGTATCAGGAGGCTTCAAAATGAGAGAGATGTTGGATTATCAAAAATGGTTGATTGAAAGACTGTCGGATTACGAGGAAGCATATACGTTTTATGTGGTTGCAAAGAAAACTTTCGAAACAGATGGGGATATTGATGCATTTAAAACAGCCCTAGATAACATTATTGAAGCCCAGGGCAAGGACAGCAAGCTAGCGACTGTAGTATATTTCGCAAGGGCAACAATTTATTTTTATCTCAAGCAGTATGATGATGCTATAAGGGATTATAACACGGTATTGGAAATGGATCCGAACGATGGAATGGCTTCGTTCGGACGTAACTTGGCAGATTCCTACAATAATGAAGGCGAAAACCCTCAGTCTTCGTTAAGCCAATGCCTAAAACCGATTCCCGACAATGTCAGCGGTGATAAATTATCTGATTTGACCTTGGTATAATCCTCCCAAATGCTTGGTGTCGGCCGCTTATATTTCCAACTGTCTCAGGGCCGAGGAAATACAATCTGCGTCCTATAGCGTCGAGTTAGTTCGCTTCCGTTACTGTGCAGTATCCTCCCTCTTCTTTTCCCACTCACACCGCTCGATCCAATCCGTGGCGATGAGAATTGAGCCGAGCGGCAATTCATTATCTTCCGCCAGACGCCGAAACTGCGAGATCGCGCCGTCGTATTGTCGAAGGTGATACAGGTTGATTGCAAACAGCCGCGTGTTTTCAATCTTCAAAACCCGATGCGGTAAGCCGAACGCCGCCGCTTTAGCGAGGTAATCGTTCGATGCCGCGTACTCCTGATTGAGATGTAGTTGACGACCAGTCAGATAGTAGACAAGCCCCCACTCCGGTATCTCGCCAACCACCTCGTGGAGTAGATTCATCCTTGATGCCTTCGACTCCTCCACAATCAACACCTGTTTCATGCGTGACCTCACCCTTGGCGATTCAAGTGCGAGCGTCGCAAGTTTGGCGTGCGCTTCCCGGTTGAGCGCGTCCGATGCATTGAGCGTCAACACTTCCTGATACAGCGCTAGAGCGGATTCGCGTTTTCCGGCACCCCAGTTCAAGTTCCCTTGCACGTTTTTTGCTTCGGCGACTTGCCGCGTTGTCGCGGCGGGGTGAGAAATGATTTTCTTCACCCGATCCTCTGCTTGCGCGTAATCTCCCGCCCGATAATGAGCGTACATTAGCCCGCGCAGATGGCGCGGATTATCTGGGTCAAATTCGTGAATTCGATTGAATAACCGAATCGCCCCCGCAAAGTCCGACCGGCGATACGACCTCCACGCATCCGCCGAGAGTTCGGCAACCTCGTGCGCGCACCTTTTCTGAAAGATGCTCCTACGCTTCAATCGGTGTTCCGCAGTAGTCGCGTCTGCGGGGGTCAGAGGAACGGTATCCAGAAACGTCCCCCACTCGTTACCCAATTCTGCCAAGGATTTGCCGTAAACGTCCCTAAAATTCCCCGTCGGAAAAACGCGCTTGAACACCTCTACCCCGTATGTGTCCACCAGATATCGGACAAATGATCCGGCAAGCATATAACTGCGCGAAGATGCTTGTGCCCAGAAACCTAACCCCATAATTTGCTCAATCGTAGGGGCGACGCCCAGCACTCGCATCGCCTTGCTCCATTGATGGGGTGTCAATTTCCCTTCGTTCCAATCCGCGGCGACAGCGATGCCTTCGTGCAACCCCAACTTAAGGCTGACCTTTAAAAATGGGTGCCAATCTGATGTCAATGCGTGGACTAATTCGTGTTTGATGATTGGGTGGGGAAACGGCTCATAATTGACGTGGAAGCCGTAGCCGAGAGGGTCTTCAACCAAGGTGTGTCCGGCGCCGATCAGGTGCTTCTTCTGCTCCGGCGATGTGTAGATATAAGCGTTTACCTTCCTCGTGGACTGCGTCCGGAGGTAGTCGGTTAGTTGGGCGTACCGGAACTCGTGGTCTCGCGCAATCGTCTCGATTTCCCGTTCAACCTTCGACCCCTTCTCGTAGAAAAGATTGAAATGTTCCGTTTCGTGCAATCCCCCTAACGCACGTTCAATGTATCCACGCGTCGGGCGCAAACCCAATTCCCCTCTATTGAAGTAGATAAGTAGGAGTAGACATACAAGCACAATGAGTTGAATCCGAGGGTATACCTCCGTAAAGCGCGGCTTAATCCGATAGAGTTTCCGCCAGTTCAAGGTGAGTGGAAGTTGGGGGCGTCTACCTGACTCCAGCGTGATGATTGATATTAACAGAAAGAACCACGCCAGCAGGAGCGATGTCCCGCGCGCAATGAGCAGTGAACCGGTGATAGGAATCTGTTCGTCGTATATCGGTCCGGGAAAGTAACCGAAAGCCGCGTGGAAGCCGAACACGGGGGGATGGAAGACGAGATTGTAGACGAACGTAAGAAACGTGATGACGATATACGCCAAGTACGCAGTATACCCCACCCAACGTCGTTTCATACAGAAGCCGAAAAACAGTCCGACCGTGGTGGCGTAGGCGCAACTGATAACCGGCAAAAGGACAAAGAACGCGAAACCGTCGGATAGATCGCAATTCTCCACGCGCAGCGCGTTTAACAGGAGAATGACAAGCGGCGCAACCAACAATGTCAGGTTTTCCCCGAACGTCCTCCAGAAGAGGGTTATCACGATTTGGCGGGAGGAGTCTGAAGGAACTTGAAGAAATCGCCGCAGTTTATGTATGCGCGTTACACTGATATACGCCCCGGCGAACGCGATGCCGATGGCGAGAACCGCGCAGGATTCGAACGCCAGTAGGTTGAACAGGGGGATGCGGGTCAGCACCAGCCCCATCACTGCCAAGATAATGAACCAGAACCAGTAGGAGATGGATTTGAAGGTCATAGGTCGTTGTAATGGCAGCGGAATGGTGGGCTGTTAGCGCCCCACAGGAGTCGCAAGCCGGAGGAAATGCCACAGTCTGTGATTCAGAATTGGTTGGCTAAAAACACCAGATCAAATACCTAAATGACGCCATCCTCGTTCATGTCCGCCTTCAAACTGTCCGTCCCGAATCCCTGGGCTATTGTCTGAATGGGATCTCTATCGCGGTCACTATTCGTTCCTTGATCGGATTGAATTCAATCTGTGACATCTTCGATGCAACCGATATCAATCGCCTAATTATGCGTTGGCTTCAAAATTCTCAAACTGTCGTGGACTGAAAGATTGTGTGCTTTTAATCTGTGTAATCTGATCAAGCGAACGGATAGTAAGTGCGATAGAATTCCTATAATCCGTTTAATCCGCGATTCAGAATTGGTCCGCCACAAACACCAAATCAAACACATTGACCACCCCATCCCCGTTCACATCAATTCCTTTCTTATCCGCCCCGAACCCTTGAGCCACCAGCGTCAAGTCCAAAATATTTACGACTCCATCGCCATTGACATCCGCCGGATTCGCAAGTGTGACCTTGAGATACATCTCGCCGTCAAGGTTAAGGAGGGTGTGCGTCATACCTTCCACCTCACTTGAAACACCGGTAGCAAGTTCAGGTAGCGTGATTTCCTGCGTTTCCCCGCTGTGGTTGTAAACCGCCCACCCGTTCGTGAACTCGCGGATGTAGAGGCCGGGGATGTCTTCATCGTAGAGCTGAGCTCTGGCGCCGATGGGTTGTCCGAGGTCGGCATCCCAGAAGTCGTACCAGTAGTGGTGGTAGCCGTCGTTTGCACTCGTGAAAACAACATAGCCGTCAGAATGGGTAAGGCTCAAGGTTGTAATGACTCGCATCCAGCGACGATTCGTAGGACTATCGGGAGGTTCTGTTGGAATAACCCAACCCTCAAGCCCGTTTATACGCGGTTCTCTTAAATTTTGATCTAGCCAAAGCAACGAGTCTTCAACCCTGTTCAGTTGTTGTTCAAGGACTTCGCCAGTTTTATCGTAAGGTACTAT
The DNA here is from genome assembly GCA_965204085.1 of Candidatus Poribacteria bacterium. GTDB lineage: Bacteria > Poribacteria > WGA-4E > WGA-4E > JAJDTR01 > JAJDTR01. The sequence goes on from CBDBEE010000001.1 coordinate 52,452, forward strand.
GGTTTCCATAAAGCCACCATTGATGTGAGGTCCCGTTCTTGGGATTATACGGTCATTCGTGTTGCCCATTATCAAGAAGTCGGGTCTGGTTGCATCGCGGATGCGCCGTAGGATGTTGTCTCGGGCGCGTTGCTCTGATGCATTGTCGAGGTACCCGGCAAGAACAGGCCCGCCCTCGTGCCACCAATCGAAAAAAACGCCGTCGTACAGACCGCATTTCGACACGGCGATAGCTTGTTGAACAATTCTGTCTTGGATATAGGGATGGGTGAAGTCAACCAGATTGGCTCCGGGCCAACCGCTAACGATGTCACCGTTAGCGTCTCTTACCCAATATGGCCAGTCTTCAGGAAACGCGTCTTCCCAATATTCTCGCATCCTGATGTCGGCGAGAAAAATCATGTTGGAATTGATGGCTAGATATTCGTCACGCCTCTGTGCCGCTTCGTCAAGGGTGCCCGCCATTGCAAATCCGTTAAGCGTTTCCCTAAATGTCAATCCGAACTGAGGCACACTGAACCACAGATCATGACTTGCCACATTTTCGATTCCGGTTAGTTCGGGGCGATTGACGATAGGAGGCCAACCCGGTCCACTCCATCTGGCGAGTACGGAGGGGTGGTTTCTATTCTGAATCCTATTGAGGACGGGAAGCGGCGGAAGTTCACAAATTTGGTCATAAAAAAAATTGGTTAAAGCGAGTCCATCTAGCGGTGTGCGATCTGTAACGGGATTACCTCGAATATCTAACGTTTCCAATTCTGTCAAGCTTGCAAGCGGGCGAATATCTGGGATGTGATTGTCGCTCAGGTACAATTCGGTGAGTTGTGTGAGGTTGGCGAGCGGCGTAACATCGGCGATGCGGTTGCCCTCAAGTCGCAGCGAAACAAGATTTGTCAGGTTTGCGACTGGGCCGATATCGACAATCCGATTAAACCGAACGTTTAAAGCCCTTAAATTTGTAAGATTTGATAGCGATGTTATATCTGAAATGGAGCAGGCGGCGGTATCAAGGTAGGTCAATCTTTGGAGGTTGGCTATCGACGTTAGTTCGGCGATTGGGTTTCCCCACAGTGACAAGCTTGTCAGATTCGTCGCGTGTTCCAAGCCCGTTAGGTGCATTATGTCGTGGCGGGCTGCGCCAAGGCTTTCCAACCGCAGCATATCCTCTTTTGTAATCCCCTTGCCGGGAGGTAATTGGAGTTCACCGCGTATGGCGGCGCGGAGGTTGGGGTCGGGGATGTCCACGACTTGGGCGTGGGCGGCGGTGCAGAAGATGAGGAATAGCCAAGCGATGTGTTTCATCATGGGTGTTCTCCGGAATGCGGTCGTGATGGAATCTCCCGACTATTGTGCAAGAAAGGGAGGGAGTTTTCAAGAGAAAACGGGGAGAGGCAGTGGCTTGTGACTCGTGGTCGGTGGGGAAAGTTGGAAGGTTAGAAGAATGGAACCTTAAAAGCCATGTAGGTTATTCTTGGCGTTAGCAGAATCTCTATTCCACTCGCTACAGGATCTACTATTGCCTTCGCTATCCACTCAGTTGATCGTTCAATCTCGCCTACATGATGCTAGGAGCGGCGCCTTGGGATTCCGCACTTGGTGATAGCGCGGTCATTTGTCCCTAGTCTTCTTTATTGTGTTGGACAAGGCGATCTTTGTAATCCTGATCCAACTGCTTAATGTCCGAGCGAATTCCAGCAAGTTGGCGATTCATCTCATCTCGCAGTAACTTGATGTCATCTTTGCTTGCAACGTTCAACCAGAAGAGTCCCACCGCACCCAGAATTGTGGCGATTATCGCTAAGGTTTGTAGCCACCCTTGCAAAACCGATTTACTTTCCATCGTGAGTGCCTCCTGTTTCTTCCGTTCTTTCAGTCCCGTTTTCGACGGGACGCGCACAACTTGTCGGTGCGGTTAGGAAACCGCACATACCGGATTATTCAAGTTCGGTTTTCATTAGGGCGCGGCGCGCAGCCTAGGGGAAAGCGGCGCCTACACGCGCATGACGACGGGAAGCACCATCGGACGGCGGTCGGTCTTTTTCGCGAAGAAGCGGCGCAGGACGGTGCGTACCTCCTCCTGCACGGTTTCGGTCTCGCTCTTGCTCTCCAAGCTCATGTGCTCCAGTGCATGAATAACGACGTTCTTGGCTTCGTTCATCAAATCCTCCGATTCATCCATATAGACAAACCCTCTGGAGACCATGTCGGGTCCGGCGACCAAATCTCCGCTGTTACTGTCGAGCACGGTGATCGGAATCACCATGCCGTCCTGCGAGAGTTGGTGCCGATCGTGGAGCACGATGTCCTCAACGCCGAGATCGATATGTCCATCGACCAAGACTCTGCCCGCGGGGACTTTGTCTCGGATATCGCAGGAGTCGGGCGTGAGCCACACGCAATCACCGTTCTCGGCCACCGTGATGTTTTCGTAGGGTACGCCCACCGTTTCGGCGAGTTCGGCGTGCTGAACCAGGTTGCTATACTCGCCGTGCATCGGTATGAAGAACTTGGGACGCACCAGATTGAGCATCAATTTCAAATCTTCCTGCGCGCCGTGACCGGAAACATGGACATTCGCATTTTTTTCGTGGAGAACGTGCGCGCCGCGCCGCAGGAGGTGGTTAATCATGTTGCCAACCGATCTCTCATTTCCCGGAATAATTCGAGCGGAAATGACGACGGTGTCTTCAGGCTCAATCCGAAGAAAGGCGTGGTTTTCCATCGCCATCAGCGCCATCGCGGAGCGCGGCTCGCCCTGACTGCCGGTGCTCAGTACGGCGACCTCGTGCGGACTGAATTGATCGACCTCGCGCGGGTTAATCAGCAGGTCGGTCGGCACGTCGAGGTATCCAAGTTCGGAGGCGGTGCGGATGTTGTTGACCAGCGAGCGCCCGCTGACCGCAATAAGTCGGCGGTGCGCCTGCGCGAGTTCCACAAACTGTTGGATACGGTGAAGACTTGACGAAAAGGTGGAGAAGATAAGCCGGTGCTCGACGTTTTGAAAGATTTGGTCGAGGTCGCTATAGATACTGCGTTCCGAAGGCGTCAAACCGGGACGATCTGCGTTCGTGCTGTCGGAGACAAGAAGCAGTACCCCTTTTTCGCCAAGCGCCGCAAGTTTGTGCACATCCGTGAGCCGATTGTCGCCGGGGGTGAGGTCAAACTTGTAGTCGCCCGTATGAACGATGATACCCACCGGCGTGTGGAGCGCGATCGCCACCGCATCGGGAATGCTGTGGGTGACGTAGATGAATTCAAGTTTGAAGTTACCGAGTTTCAGCGGTTCGTCGGGCGTTATGACGTTCAGTTCGGCGTCCTTGAGCACATCGTATTCGCGCAACCGCCCTTTGGCTATGGCGAGTGTCAACGCCGTGCCGTAGACAGGCACGTTGATCTGGCGAAGGAACAGCGACAGAGCGCCGATGTGATCTTCGTGCGCATGGGTGAGGACAATTCCCCGAACCTTGTGTCGGTTCTCAATCAGATAGGTCAAATCCGGGAACACGAGGTCCACGCCGGGCATGTCGGGGTCGGGGAACATGAGACCGGTGTCGATAACGATGATATCCTCACCGTATTCGTACGCCATCATGTTCAAGCCAAATTCCCCCAATCCGCCGATGGGTACAATTGACACTCCGTTTTCAGTTTCAGACATTCAGTTTTTCCTCTTCATTATCAGTCCTTCGGTGACGCTCTGCTCACACGACGATGTTCACTAACCGGTTGGGGACGACAATAACCTTTCGCACCGTTTTTCCGGCGGTGTGGTTTTGTACGCGCTCGTCCGCCAGCGCAGCGGCTTCCGCCTCTTCGTTGCTGGCGTCCACAGCGAGTTGGACGCGCCCGCGCAGTTTGCCGTTGACCTGTACAACGATAGTGACCTCCTCGCGCTTGAGCGCTTCCGGATCGCAGATGGGCCACGGTGCATGAGCGATGAGTTCTGCCTCACCGAGGCGTTCCCATAGTTCCTCGGCAATGTGCGGCGCGTAGGCGGAAAGCAACCGGAGGAAAGTCTTCACCACCTCTTTCGGGACGGATTTCGCTTGTGTAGCGGCGTTGACGAACACCATCATGTGGCTGACCGCCGTATTCATTTTGTCGATTGATTCCGTGTCCTCGGTGACGTCCTTGATAGCTTGATTCAGTACCTTCCACAGTTCCGCATCGCTGTCAATAGGCGCATCGGTCAGTTTGCTATTGAGTTCGCCCGTTTCTTCGTCAATCACGAGCCGCCACACCCGTTGAAGAAATCGGTAGACGCCGTCCACGCCGCGCGTTTGCCACGGCGCGCTGACGCTCAAGGGACCGATAAACAGTTCATACAGGCGCAGAGAATCGGCCCCATATGCATCGATTGCCTCCTCCGTCGTCACGATGTTGAAACGGGACTTGGACATTTTCTCAATCTGGGTGTTCGCCGGCACACCGGATGCCTTCACGAACCACTCCGCATCACGCTCCTCCACCTCTTTCGGGGAGTAGTATTTGCCGTTGTCGTCCTGATAGGAGTAGGCGAGAATCATACCCTGATTAAAGAGTTTCTGGAACGGCTCCTTCGTGGAGACAAGCCCGCAGTCGTACAGCACTTTATGCCAAAACCGCGCGTAGAGCAGGTGCAGCACCGCATGTTCGGCGCCACCGACGTAGAGATCGACCGGCATCCAATACTGCTCCGCCTCGGCTGACCAGGGTTCAGCCTCGTTTTGCGGATCCATGTATCGCAGATAGTACCAACACGACCCCGCCCACTGGGGCATGGTGTTCGTTTCCCGCACGCCTTTCCGCCCGTCGGGCAGGGTGACCATCAGCCAGTCGTCAGAGGCACGCGCTAGCGGCGGCTCACCTCCGGCTGTCGGTTTATATTCGTCAATCGGAGGCAACTCTACCGGAAGTTCGCTCTCTGGAAGTGGCATAATCGTTCCATCCTCCAACTGCACGGTGGGGAAGGGTTCGCCCCAATAGCGTTGACGCGAAAACAGCCAATCGCGCAAACGGTATTGCACCTGACGTACACCTTTTCCCTGCTCTTCAAGCCACTCAATCATCTTCGATTTCGCAGCCTGAACGCCGAGGCCGTTGAGAAAATCGCTATTGATCGCGGGACCATCGTCGAGGTAGGGGCCACCTTCAAAGTCTTCCGGCGGTTGAACGGTGCGGACTATAGGCAGATTATGTGCTTCGGCGAACTCCCAGTCGCGGTCGTCCTGAGCGGGCACCGCCATAATGGCTCCCGTGCCGTACGCCATCAGTACGTAATCGGCAACCCAGATGGGGATAGCTTTCTCATTCGCGGGATTGATTGCGTAAGCCCCCGTGAAAACGCCGGTTTTTTCTTTGGCGAGATCGGTTCGCTGCAGATCGGTTTTGTTCCTCGCCTCCTCTACGTATGTCCTCACAGCGGAGCGATGCTCTACCGTCGTAAATTCTTCAACCAGCGAGTGCTCGGGCGCGAAGACGCAGTATGTCGCGCCGAACAGCGTATCCGGGCGAGTGGAGAAAACGGAGAATGAGGCATCGGAGTCCTTTATCCTGAACGCTATCTCTGCGCCCTCCGATTTGCCGATCCAGTTCCGTTGCATCTCCTTGATTCCTTCGGGCCAATCGAGTTCTTCAATGTCCTCAAGGAGTCGCTCGGCATATGCGGTAATCTTCAACATCCACTGCCGCATCAGGCGTTGCTCGACCGGATCGCCGGTTTCCACGTACTTCCCATCCTTGACCTCCTCGTTAGAGAGAACGGTTCCGAGTGCGGGGCACCAGTTGACGGGAATGTCATCAAGGTACGCCAATCCTTTCTCGTGGAGTTTCAGGAAAATCCACTGCGTCCACCGGTAATAGTCGGGCGAGGACGTGCTTATCTCCCTGTCCCAATCGTAGGAGAATCCGATGCGTTTTATCTGTTCGCGGAATTTGTCGATGTTTCTGCTCGTCACAATAGCCGGGTGGATATTCTCGCGCTCGGCAGTGCGTTCGATGGTCAGCCCGAACGAATCCCAACCCATCGGGTGCAGCACGTTGTAACCCTGCATCCGCTTCATGCGAGCTAACACGTCCGTGGAGGTGTAGCCTTTGGGGTGACCCACGTGCAGTCCCGCGCCGGATGTGTAGGGAAACATATCAAGGATATAATACTTCGGTTTTCCTTTCCATGCCCCGGGGTCGTCGGGAGTGCGAAACGTTTTTCGTTCGTCCCAGATGCGTTGCCATTTCGGCTCGATAGCCCCGGGCTGATATGAGTATTCTGGCATTTCGGTTCTCCTCAATTCGTCAACTTGTGCAATTGGCTGTGGCTCCTAGTTTTAAGTCGTTTTCTTGTGATCCACTAAAAGCAAATAAAAAGCCCACCACCGAAGGAGCGTTCGATGATGGGCTGTAAATCGGGAATCGGTATGAATGCAGTCTAACGTCTCCTTAATTCGCCTCCGCCCATCACGCAAGGCAATCGCAATAAATCCAAAAGATTGTTCCCTGCGGAAGCGATGGCAGGGCGATTGTTGATGGACGTGGGTTGGAAAAGCATGATTTCGGGCTCTCAATAAGAATCTTGTAATTATGTGATAATTATACCAAATAGAGCGGGCAAAGTCAAACCAATTGGAGGAACAGGGGAAACGCGCCTAATTTTGAGTGATGTGGAAGAGTGGAAGGAAGAAAGGATGGGTTGATGGGAAGTTATGTAGGTTGGGTTGAATGAGTAAATGCGAATCACTATCTAACACGAACCGTAGGAAGGATTTTCAACGATAGAGCGGCGTGGTTAGATGGAATGAAACCCAACATCTCAGCGAAGACGGTAATTTTCAAGTTGGGTTTCACTGGATTTCCGAGGGATTTCACGCGGCATCTGACCTCAACAACTAAGTGGGATGTTTGATTTTTTGGTTGGCGCAGTTCAACCCAACCTACGTAGGGCTGATTTTGATCGTGGGAGCGTCTTCGTTCACAGCGTTTCTTCTGTAGCAGCGAGTTTTGCTCGCGACAAAAGGTCGCAATCGGGAGATCGCTCCTACAGGGATTGGATTTCTATGGCACACTCTATGGGACTTCTATCACCCTCGTTATCAGGATCCCTATCGCACTCCCTAATCGGTAGTGGCTCTTCAGAGTTAAGTGTGGAAAATGAAATTAACTTAGGACTTACGCAGTCGAGCACTCAAATCTGCCCAATCCGTCAGTAGGGAATAACGAGGGATCTCTATCGCACTCGCTATCCACTCGCTTGATCGTTATTCCCTACAAAAGCCTTGTCGCAACATCAAATCATTGCCGAAATCATCAAAAGCGCATAGATTGGGGGTCTCCAGAACCCTATTGGGAATTATTGCAATCAATTTGAACTCATAGGGCAAACGCGTCTTCCTGTAGCAAGTTTCATTCCCACACTTAACCCTGAAGAACCTCGGTAGTTTGATCTCAATTGATTGTTCGCTTGATTCCAACCTACGAATTCTCCAGGCGGAACGGGGTTGATTGGGCATACTCCTTCTGCTAGAATGTGGCGTACTGGAGCGGATTAAAATCCACAAATCGGTCGCGTGAACCGAGCGCGGATAGACTCACTCTGTTGACTGACGAAAGTAGTAACCTCTCAATGAATTGCCTGTCGCTGGATCTTGAAGTCGGCGTCAAGGACCGCCGTATCCATGCCTTCGCGGCGGTGCGCCCGGATTCCGGTCAATCCCTGATTGTGTCCGCAGCGAGCGGAGGTCTGGCTGCGGCATTGGCAAAGTTGGATGATTTTGCCAATGGCGTTGACTTCCTGCTGGGCCACAACGTGATCGATTTCGATTTGCCCCACCTGCAAGCCGCGAACCCCGACCTGAGACTATTGCGGCTGCCTGCAGTAGATACGCTAAGACTCAATCCCCTAGCCTTCCCACGCAACCCGTATCATCACTTGGTGAAGCATTATCAGGATGGGCAGCTCAGACGCGGGCGCATCAACGACCCGGAGTTGGATGCCAGACTTGCCCTGGGGGTTTTCAAAGATCAGCAGAAGGCGTTCCGCAGCGCATCGTCCGACCTGCTGACAGCTTGGCATTGGTTGACCACGGCAGTCGATGGCGTTGGATTCGATAGGCTTTTCGCGTCCATACGGTGCTCGAAAAAGCCGGTCGATGCAGAGGCGCACCTCGCCATATACGAACTTCTAAATGGGAAGGCATGCCAGACGCACGCGCGCAAGGCAATAGTAAATGCGGACCGGCACGCTTGGGAGTTGGCTTACGCCTTGGCGTGGATATCGGTGTCCGGAGGCAACTCGGTCATGCCCCCTTGGGTGCGGCATCAGTTTCCCGAGGCGGGACGGTTGGTGCGCCGGCTGCGCGACACCTCCTGCGCCGATGACGCTTGCGGCTGGTGCCGGGAACGGCACGACGCCTGCAAGGAGCTTACCCGCTGGTTCGGTTTTGCCGACTTCCGAAAAAAGCCTGCAGATGATACCGAACGATCCATTCAGCGGTCCATCGTCGAAGCTGCAATGGCGCGCGAACATGTGCTGGGGATCCTGCCGACTGGTAGCGGCAAATCGCTTTGTTATCAGCTCCCGGCACTGTCATCCTACGACAAGATAGGCGCTCTGACGGTAGTAATTTCGCCGTTGGTCGCCTTGATGGCGGACCAAGTGGCGGGGCTTGATGCACGGGGCATCGGTTGCTGCGTCACTATCAACGGGATGTTGTCGATGCCTGAGCGCGCGGATGCCCTGGATCGAGTGCGCTTGGGGGATGCGGGGATCGTCCTCGTTGCGCCGGAGCAGCTTCGCAGCGTCTCCTTCCGCCGGGTTTTGGCGCAACGCGAAATCGGCGCTTGGGTGCTAGATGAGGCGCACTGCCTCTCGAAGTGGGGCCACGACTTTCGGCCCGATTACCGGTATGTGGGTCGGTTCATCCGCAAGAAGGCTGGAGAGCAGCCGGTGCCGCCCGTGATGTGCCTCACCGCGACCGCCAAACCCGATGTGAAGGCGGAAATCGTGGACTATTTCCGCGACGAACTCGACATCAAGCTGAAGGTATTTGACGGCGGCGCCCGCCGCACGAATCTGGAGTTTGTGGTCGTGCAGACGAGCGGCGGCGAGAAGTACGCTCATATTCATCAGATTATTACAGCGGATCTGCCGAGGGATGAACCGGGCGGTGCCATCGTGTACTGTGCCACTCGACGGCAGACTGAAGAGATCGCCGAATTCTTGCAGGTCAAAGAAATGGCGGCGAGCTACTTCCATGCAGGGCTGCCGCCGGAGACCAAAAAGGATATCCAGCAGAGTTTCATCGACGGCAACCTGCGAGTCATTGCCGCCACTAACGCTTTCGGCATGGGAATAGATAAACCGGACGTGCGTCTAGTCATCCACGCCGACATTCCCGGTTCCTTGGAGAATTATCTGCAGGAGGCGGGCCGCTCCGGACGAGATCAGAAGACGGCGCGCTGCGTGCTGCTTTACACGCCTGAAGATGTGGAGCACCAGTTTGGCATGTCGGCTTATTCTCGGCTGTCACGGCGGGAAATCCACGGAGTGTTGAGGGCATTGCGGAATTTGGATCGAAGAAAGCGATTGGGCGGCGAGGTGGTAGCCACCCCCGGCGAAATCCTGCTTGAGGACGAAGAAAAAGCCTTTGAGCGGGATTCGGTAACCGACGACAATCGCGTGCGCACTGCGGTTGCATGGTTGGAGGAGGCGGTGCTCTTGAGCCGAGAGGAGAACCATGTGCAGGTGTTTCCATCCTCGCTGCGCGTGAGATCAAAGGAGGAGGCGCGCGCCAAGCTGGAAAGAGCGTCTCCCAGAGTTGCCTATCGTTGCCAACTGACGACCATAGTTGAAAGACTGATAGAGGCAGATCCGGACGAGGGGATTTCGACGGACGAACTGATGGCAGCTACCGGTCTGACTCCGGAAGGGGTGCGAGGCGCGCTCTACGATCTAGAGCAATTGGGTATAGCGAGCAACGACTCCGTGTTGACCGCCTTCGTGCACACAGGGGTGGAGCGTTCATCGGGTAAACGCTACGACGAAGCGGCGGCGCTGGAGGAGGCCCTGATAAATATTCTACGTGAAACGGCTCCCGATATGGACAAAGGCGAGAGTTTCCTACTACACCTCCGCCTTGCGACACAACGGTTGAAAGAGGAAGGGCATACCTCTGCCCTGCCGGAACGTTTATGGCGGATTGTCCGAAGCATCGCTGCCGACGGACGGGGCGAGGGGAGCGGAGGGGGAAGCCTCGGGGTGCGGGGGCATGATGGAGAAACTGTGCGCGTGACGCTGCAACGCGAGTGGAATGCGTTGAAGGAAACCGCGAAGTTGCGGCGCGAAGCCGCACAGCGCCTCCTCGAACATCTGCTCGCCAGCCTGCCGCCGGGAAGTCGAGGTACAGACCTTCTCGCCGAGACGACCTTGGGCAAGCTGCTGAACGCGGTCAAGTCGGACCAAATCCTAATGAGCCGAGTCAAGCGCCCCGAGAAACTGATGGAGCGCGCCCTGCTTTGGCTGCACGAACAGGAGGTCGTCCAATTGAATAAAGGCTTGGCTGTGTTCCGGTCGGCGATGACTATCCACCTGAAGCCGGAACGCCGCGGTTTTGCCCAGGCGGATTTTGCATCGCTCAAACTGCACTACGACGAGCAGATTCTGCAGATCCACGTTATGGCGGAGTTCGCGCAGCAAGGGCTTGGATCAATGGCTGACGCCCTGCGTCTGGCGATGGACTATTTCGTGCTTAGCCGAGATGAATTCCTGCGCCGCTGGCTGCCTGACAGAGGCAGAGAAATCTCGCGGCAGACTACTCCGGAGTCGTGGCGAACCATTGTCGAAAGCCTGAGAAACCCCATTCAGCGCCGCATCGTGGTAGACGACCGAGAGCAGACGAACGTGCTGGTGCTCGCCGGTCCCGGCTCCGGCAAAACACGGGTATTGGTGCATCGTATCGCCTATCTGGTACGCGCAAAGCGAGAAAATCCTCGCGGCATCCTCGCTCTCGCCTACAACCGGCACGCGGCGGTAGAGATTCGCCGCCGTCTTGCGGAGCTGATCGGGGACGACGCGCGCGGGGTGATGGTGTTGACGTGCCACGCGCTCGCCATGCGTCTTGTCGGCGCTAGTTTCGCGGGACGCGCAAATTCTATGGACGACGAGGATTTCCAAGGGGTACTCCGAGATGCGGCGGCGTTGCTACGCGGGGAGGGACTGCCGCCGGACGAAGCGGACGAGTATCGGGGGCGGCTGCTGGCGGGTTTCCGCTGGATACTTGTGGATGAGTACCAGGACATCGGCTCGGACCAGTACGAACTGATTTCCGCGCTGGCGGGCAGAACCCTCCCCGACGAAGACGACAAACTCAGCCTCTTCGCGGTGGGCGACGACGATCAGAACATCTACGCTTTCAACGGCTCGTCGGTTGAATTTATTCGCCTCTTCGAAGCCGACTACGGCGCCAAACCCAAATTCCTGACCGACAACTACCGCTCCACCGCGCATATTATCGCGGCTGCCAATGCAGTAATCGCTCCGGCGCGGCAGCGGATGAAGACCGGGCATCCCATAGGCATTGACAGGGCGCGCGCCAAAGAACCTCCCGGCGGCGCGTGGAGTGATCGAGACCCGGTAGCCCACGGAAGAGTGCAAATACTGTCCGCTGGCGATAGCGCTGTCACTCAGGCGCAAGTAGTCATCGCCGAGTTGAAGCGATTGGCGAATTTGACTCCGGACTGGGACTGGTCTAAATGCGCAGTTGCGGCGCGCGAGTGGAGTTACCTTGATCCAGTGCGGGGGCTTTGCGAACTTGAGGGGATTCCGGTTCAGATGGCGAACGAAGACATCTTGAACGTTTGGCGTCTGCGGGAGACGCGCCGACTCGTGGAGTGGCTGCACGAACGGGATTTCCAGTTGGTGACGAGTGCAGAGCTGGACAACTGGGCGGTCGAGCAACCCTCAAGCCCTTGGATCGAGTTGCTGCGGGAGGGCATAGCGGAGTACACGATGGAGACTGGAGGTACGGAAACATCTGCCGATTACTTTATCGAATGGCTGGCGGAGTGGGGACGGGGTGTGCGCCGCCGCCAACGCGGGTTGCTGCTGCTGACCGCCCATCGTGCCAAGGGCTTGGAGTTCGACCATGTGGTTGTGCTGGACGGAGGCTGGGATCGAGTTGACTACGGCGAGGATGCGGATGCTCCGCGTCGGTTGTACTACGTGGCAATGACTCGGGCGCGGCACATGCTCGCTCTGGCGCGCTTTCCGGGAACACACCCGCTGCAGGATACCTTGCAGGGCAGTCCTTTGGTAATACGCCACCCAATGCCCATTGAACTTCCACAGGCACCGCCGGAACTCGGACGCCGCTATAGGCGGCTCAGCCTAGGGGATGTCTTTCTGGGTTTCGCCGGGTATAGGCGTCCTAGCGATCCGGTGCATCGCGCACTTGCCGCGCTCAAGCCCGGCGATTCGTTGCAGGTGCGGGTCGGGTCGAAACGTTGGGAACTTCTGGACGACAGCGGGACGGTCGTGGGAAAGCTTGCCGCCGGTTTCAAGGGGATTAACAAAATGCGCTGCACATTTGCCAAGGTCTTTGCCATCGTCACCTGGGACCGCGAGCGTTCAGAGCCGCAGTACCAGAGCGGCCTTGAATGTGATAGCTGGGAGGTGGTGGTGCCGGAGTTGATTTTCGAGCCGGATTCGTAATCTTGTCGGCGAGAAAGCGAACTCGCACATAAGGGCATTATCCTTTCCACGACACTGTTCGGGTGTCCGGGATTAGGTTGAGAAAACGCTTTGGTCATCAGAATCAGGATTGGTAGGGCATTCAAGGCAAAAGGAAGTCGCGACCTGGAGATCGCTCCTACAGGGGTTTAATCTCGTGAAACAGAGTTGACCGTATACATGCCTTCTGCTAGAATATGACGCATGTGAACAGATGAAAATCCCGAATAATTCGTAGGAGTTTATGCGACGCACGCTAGATGTCGTAATGTGGAGAAGAGATAGCCATGCTTACTACGGTACCGGGCAGTCGTGGAAATCAATGCCTACGCTGTTGTCAAACTGGATAATACCGGAAGATGACCGTGACAATAGAGAGAGCGAGACTGGCTGATATAGAGGGAATTGTCGAAGTTTTCCGTGACGGCGTTACGTCACAGAACACATTCTGTCATCTGCTTGACTTGACGGAGGGAGTTCTCGACCACAAACAGATACAGTTCAAAAGTGCACTAGAAGACGAAGGCGAAGCGCTATTCACGTGGCGGCATGAGACGGGCAAGATAGTCGGATATATCTGGGGTGTTATAAAACGACCAATCGACACAGGGCGTGTAGGACAAATTAACGAACTTGTGGTTGCAACATCTCACAAGAGGAAGGGCATCGGTAGACGACTTTTTCAGTCGTGCATTGGTTGGTTTCGATCACAAAATGTACAGCGGGTCGAAGTAAGCTTTAACGTACAAAACCCGGAAGCCTCGGCATTCTGGACTCAAATGGGTTTCAAGCCTTTCTTTGAGACACGATTCCTTGATGTCTAATATGAAGCATATCAATCTGTGCCAAAAATCTGGGATTTCCAACTGCGAGAGTCCTAATCTGCCATAATCTACCTGACAGTGTACAAGGCGCCAACCGATAGCTCGCATATGCAGAGGAGTTTATGCTTACCAACAATAGGCCGAGCAAAGGAGACCCACTTCCGAACATCCTCTGGATTTGCACGGACCAGCAACGATACGACACTATCGGCGCCTTGGGCAACCCGCATGTTTCAACGCCGAATATTGACCGGTTGGTGCAAGACGGAGTCGCCTTCACCCACGCCTTCTGTCAGAGTCCGATATGCACGCCCAGCCGGGCGAGTTTTCTAACCGGAATGTATCCGAGCGCCGTGCATGTCAACGGTAACGGGAACAAATATTTCCCGGACAATCCGCCCTTGGTTACCCGCATGATGGCGGAAGCCGGATACGATTGCGGGCTAATCGGTAAGCTACACCTCGCCAGTGCGTATGGACGCGTAGAGCGGCGTGCGAACGACGGATACCGATATTGGCAGTACAGCCACGCGCCCCGTGATGAATGGGAAAAGGGGCACGATTATGCGGACTGGGTACGGGCGAAAGGGTATATCCTTGGAGAGTTAATTGCGAACGTTAAGGGTGTCCCGGCAGAACTCCATCAAACCACTTGGTGCGCGGAAAAGACGATTGAGTTTATCCGGGAGGATCGAGAACAACCTTGGCTGGCGAGCGTGAATATCTATGATCCCCATCCACCCTTCAATCCGCCACAGTCCTACAGGGAGATGTTTGATCCCGCAGAGATGCCCGGGCCGCTATTTCGTGAAACCGACCTGGAACAGCAGAAGAAACTGGAAGCCGTTGATTTTCAGTCCCGAGGACAGTCTCCGGATGAATTGGATATAAGAAACCCGATTGTGCCCCAATCTCCAAGTTCACCAGCGACGGTTGATGCCGATACATTGGGCGCACGGGATGCGAAGAGCTTGCAGGCTGCCTATTATGCGATGATTAAGCTGATTGATGATCAGGTGGGGCGTATCCTTGAAACGCTGGAGGAAACCGGACAGCGTGAGCAGACGGTAATCCTATTCACCAGTGATCATGGGGAAATGCTGGGCGATCACGGATTGATCCAGAAGGGGTGCCGGTTCTATGAGGGACTGGTGCGCGTACCGCTCATTGTTTCCTGGCCCGGACACTTCGAGTCCGGCTTGAAGAGCGATGCGCTGGTGGAACTCCTCGACAAAGCGCCGACGCTGCTGGAGTTGGCTGGATTGGAGGTGCCCGACGAGATGCAGGGACGATCGCTGTTGCCCATCCTACGGGGGGAGGTCTCGGGAGACCATCACCGTGACTTCGTCCGATGCGAATACTACGATGCCGTCGACATGCCGGATGGCACTTTTGCCACGATGTACCGAGATAGGTCGCATAAGCTGGTGGTGTATCACGGGCATCGACACGGGGAGCTCTACGACTTGGAAGCCGATCCAGATGAGTTTGAGAACCTGTGGGATAAGCGCAGTAGCCAGGGGTTAAAACTCGAATTGATGAAGCGAAGTTATGATTCGTCCATGCTGGCGATGGATAGGGGGCCGCGGCGGGTTGGGCCGATATAGGAGGAGGCGAGATTGTTGAAAATCTTCTGTAAGCCTGTGTTTGTGTTTCCCTCTGTTATACACCTTCCCCCCTCTGGCTTTTTTAAAGGCTGGTGCGCAGGGGATTTCTACCGTAGGGGATTTTCTATCGCGGGGATCTCTATCGCGCGTGCTATTCGCATGCTTGATCCTAATCAGTCGGTTGATCGCTTTTCGCTTGGTTGATCGCACCCTACAAATGTGCAAAGTCGAGAAGAGGATTTTTATGGGAATCCTATCGCACTCGCTCTCTTGATCGTTTGGGAAGTTTTTCATTTCGTAGCGCTAGAAGTAAAGATATGGAGAAGAGGTAAATATGCTTGCCACGGTGCAGAGCAGCGCAGTCATGGGCATTGATGCCTACATTGTTCAGGTAGAGATTGACATCGCGGATGGACTGCCCGCATTCAATACGGTCGGGTTGCCGGACAGCGCGGTAAAGGAGAGCCGCGAGCGCGTGGCAGCGGCAATCAAGAACTCCGGTTTCTATTTTCCGACGACCCGAATCACGGCTAACCTCGCGCCTGCCGATGTGCGCAAAGAGGGATCTGCCTTCGACCTGCCGATTGCTCTGGGAGTCTTGGCGGCCACGGCGCAAGTCCGCAGCGACCACTTTGATAAAACGCTGGTTTTGGGGGAGTTGGCGCTTGACGGGAGCATCCGCTCGGTGCGCGGTTGCCTGCCGATCGCGATTAAAGCCAAGGAGAAGGGGTTCACGGGCGCCATTTTGCCCAAAACGAATGCAAAGGAAGCGGCAATCGTCGATGAATTGAACATTTACCCCGTGGAATCGTTACAGGAAGCGGTTAAATTCCTGAACGGCGACGGTACCATCGAGCCGTTTAAGTACGACATTTGGGAGGCGTTTCAGCAGCACTCGGAGTATATGATTGATTTTGTCGACGTGAAGGGGCAGGAACATGTCAAACGGGCAATCGAGGTTGCGGCGGCGGGCGGACACAATCTGATTATGATTGGGCCGCCGGGATCCGGTAAAACGATGATTGCCAAGCGGATTCCGACTATCCTGCCCGACATGGAATTGGATGAGGCGCTCGAAACGACAAAGATTCACAGCATCATGGGCTTATTGGCGGATGATGTGCCGCTGATAGCCACTCGCCCATACCGTTCACCGCACCACACCATCTCGGATGCCGGGTTAATTGGCGGCGGGAAGTTTCCGCGCCCCGGCGAGGTCAGCCTTTCGCATAACGGTGTGCTATTTCTCGACGAACTTCCGGAGTTCCGCAAAAATGTGCTCGAAGTGATGCGCCAACCGCTTGAAGACGGGCATGTGACGATTGCACGTGCTGCGGCCTCCTACACCTATCCCGCGAATTTCATGCTCGTGTCAGCGATGAACCCGTGTCCGTGCGGGTTTTTCGGCGATTCGACCCGCGACTGCCGCTGCTCGCCGCAACAGATTCAGAATTACATCTCTCGCATATCGGGTCCGCTGCTTGACCGGATCGACTTGCAGGTTGAGGTTCCGGCTGTCAAATACAAGGATTTGTCAAGCGACTTCGCGGGTGAGCCGTCGGGGGATATTCGTAAGCGCGTACAGACGGCGCGCCGTATCCAACAGGAGCGTTTCGCTCAAACGACGGTCTACTGCAACGCAAATATGGAGTCCAAGCATCTCCGCGAGTTCTGTAAAGTTGAGGAGGATGCCCAAGAGTTGCTGCGAGTCGCCATCACGCAACTCGGTCTTAGTGCCCGCGCGTATGACCGCATTCTGAAAGTTGCGCGTACCATCGCCGACCTTGGGGGCAGCCTCACCATTGAGGGAGAGCATGTCTCGGAGGCGATACAGTATCGCAGTTTGGACAGGAGTTTTTGGAATCGGTAAGTCGGTGATTATAATCGAATACCATAGGTAGAAGTGTGCCGTCCTCTGTGTCTTAGGCTTAAAAGCCCCCAAGTAATTAGCTGGAATAATCCTCAATCCATTTTTCCTCGTGCATCATACCTTCTTCCGGAGAAGACGGCATAATCTTTCCTTCCTTACCTGTGCTACGGGGGTTAAGTTAGTAGACATTGATTACATACTGTTAAAGCGTTTCACTTACGAGGCGGAATGAGTTCTATACGCCCATTTTCGTCTGTAAGAGTAATACTTGCTTCAGAATCATCAGCTTCTAACAGTATCCTTGCTTGTCCTGGGCCGGATTCCATAACAATTCGCACACCCTGTGTCCCTAAGTTCATGTGCAATTTGCCACTATTGCCCGACATGGTAATACCAGGGTCTCCAGTTTTTGAATCTGTAAACAGTGTTAATCTCGGAGTGCCTTCGTTATCGACTAAGGTTAATCGTTTGCACGTAATTTCTAGTTGCTCATGCGAACCTTCGATTTGAGCGAGCACGTTTGGAATTGTTCCTTGATTGTCACACCCTGCCATCAAAACGATTGTCATCAAAATGAACGCTGAAATACTGTTTTTCATGATATGCTCCCAATAACATTGCGTTGATGTAAGGCCCAAATTCGTTAAATTGAAAATCGGGCTTTCCGTTTCATCGGGGGTTTTAAGTAGAAGCGCCGACTCGTTTCCTATAGATGTAAATGCGGAGATTCTTTCCTTACTATCGTTGAGCAATCCTATAAACTCAAAAATTCCTTTCATTGTTTTTCTCCTTTAGAACCTGTTTGGAAATTAGATAGCAAACCATGTTTCGGCAATTTGGAGGTCAAAATTGTCCAACTTCCAAGTCATTAACCTCTCTTGCCTTTTTCGAATTCTCAAGAGGCAAATTTAGAAATTTCAAACAGATTGCTAATCAAGATGGTTTGACTGCCCATAGTAACCCAAGTTTCAGTCATAACAGAGCAAAGTCCATGCCAAAACCAAAATCATACTTCAATTTAGACTCGGTGAATACGCTGCGTCAAGACAACACGGGGGTTTTAGGGTTTTTCCAGTCGAGGGATGGCGTTCCACAGCCAAGTGCAAAGGGGTGCCACAAATATGGACACAATTTGGGAAAATTCGGCTCAAAAGGCGTTCAAACCCTTACCTCGTAAGGTTTTGTGCCAGGTGCCACAAATGTGGACAAAAATCCGAAATGTGGCACCCCTTTGAAGGATAGATTGTGGAAAGGACGAGAAGCAGGGATATAGATTGGAAAAATACTATTTTCGGCAAAACGGCTATAGATGATTCTGTCCTTCATAAGACCGACGATTGGCTTTGCCACCTACTTTTCAAACAGGCTCTAAAACGACTCGGTGCGAAAAAATTGTAGATTGAAATCTGGTTCGGGGACGGAGAAATATGTCTGCCATACAAGGGATGTTAAGTAGCAAACAGTTACAAACTCTTAATGAGGGAGAAGAGATTGATACTATCTTGGTCGTTTTTCCTGATTCATTTCACATGAACAGTGAAGTGTCGGAATTCGCGAAGATTTCTATTGCCTGCGCTATGGGATCTACTATCGCAGGATTGGCTATCGCGCTCGCTATTCGCTTGCTTAATCTCCTTGTTCAGTCGCAGGATCACAATGCGCACGCTACAAGAGGTCGCAAAGTATAACAATTCTATACCTTGCATTGGGTATTATTGCGCTTTCTTTTCCAGTGATCGCTGTTTCTAATAGGACTTACGTAGCACCATCAGGTCGGGAATCGGAATTCCCTCGTACAAGAGTCGCGACCTGGAGATCGCTCCTACAGAAGACGCAATTTCTGACGGCGCGGAGTATACCAATGGAAAAATATGAATGAAAGATGACTATAGTATTTGATCCAGATTGCCCATCACCTTCCGGAATGCGTCGACGTACATGCCCATTAGCTCCAGGTCGTTGGGAGGATTCACGTCGAAAACGTAACAGTGTGAGTCAATAAATTCGGCAGCCTTTGGGTAGTCGTCCGGTCTATACTCCACGCTGGAATTGTGGCATTTCCAAGGGCAACCCTTGCCGTACCCGACCCCATTTTGGAATATCTCCTGCGCGGGGACAGGTAGACGCTGCCATAGCCCCATCGGTACGCCTTCCGCTTTCATGGCCTCCTGCACCTTGTCACGCAGTATTCTCGGAGGGATATCCAGCCCCAGTGCCTCCGGCTTAAAGCCCACCACGTAGTTGTAATAAACCGGATCACACTCGTCCGGAACGTAAGGAGTTTCGATACCTTCAATCTCCCTCAGATGCTCTGTAAGAAAGTTACAGTTTCTGATGCGAAGACTGTTGTTTTCATCCAGTCGCTTGAGTTGACTTCTGATGAACGCCTGACTGAACATATCCCCCCGATACATCCAGCCCAGTCCATAGGCATTGTATTCCTGCTCTTCCCGCTCTCGTCCGGGCACGACAATCTCCCCGAAATACTGCAATAACTTGGCTCTCTCGTGCGCAGTTTCGTCATTGGTCGTGAATAACCCGCCTTGGCAGCCGCTGCTAAGGGTTTTTGACGCCTGCGTGCTATAACCTGCGGCGTCACCCATGGAGCCGCACAGACGGCCCTTGTACCGTGCCCCGTGCGCCTGAGCGACATCTTCAATCACTTTCAGGTTGTGTTTCTCGGCTATCTCAAGCACTGCATCCATGTCCGCAGGCATACCGTGAATATGTACGGGCATGATGGCTTTTGTTCTTTCCGTTATTTTGGCTTCGATTAGATCCGGATCTATGCAATACGTCTTTGGATCGATATCCACAAAAACAGGTATAGCGTTATGATGCAGCACCGCTGCCGCACTTGCCCAGAAGGTAAAAGCGGGAACAATAACCTCGTCGCCGGGCTCTATGCCCACCGCTGCCACGCACAAGTGAAGCGCGGCGGTGCCGCTGTTTACGGGAATACAGTATTTCACACCCATGTATTCAGCCCACTCTTTTGTGAGGCCATCCTGTTGGATCCGTTGCTGCTCGGTGATTCGAGTGGACTTGAATACGTCCATCACAGCCTCTTGATCGGCTTCCGTGACATGAGGCCAGGATTGGACGAATCCTTCCGGTACGATTCGTTTTCCGCCGTGTACGGCTAATTCTTGTGACATTTGGAACTCTCCTCTGCGATTTTTGCATTCCTGTGATCGGGGCGTTTCTGTCCTGCTGTGCTTAACACATTAGAATACCGGACGAGAGCCTCGGTTCGGCATACGCCAGCATTCGTAGGCGTTGGGTTTCCCAACCCGTTTGGTCGATGGGCGAGGGGACCTCGCCCCTACGAGTTGAGTTTGCGCTTCGGTTGGTCGTTATTCACTCGGTTGATCACGCCAATCGAGGTCTATGCTGGTGTATCCGTGGGTGTAGCGCCGGAGGTGCGGCGGTAAGTCGGACAGGAACTGTTTGCCGGATTTCGGGATTTCCCACGGAACCTCAATGGAGTGACGCCGGTCGCGAAAACCTACGGCGCAAGACAACCGCGCTTCGTCGGTGCGGTTGGTGAAACACGCTGCGTGATAGGTTCGGTGGGCAAACACAATCATGTCGCCCGGGTCGGTGAACAGCGGCACCGCCCCCGGGACATCAAAACCGTCGTACGGTTTCTCTTCTTCTCCCGCCTTATAAAACGACCTTCTATCCGCCGTCAGGTTGAAACCTTCGGGAGCTCCCCAGTTCTCGACGTGAGAATTCTCAATGACGCACAATCCGCCGTGTTCCGGACGAGATCCGGTCAGGTAGAACCATTTGCCCGATGGCCAAAG
This sequence comes from Candidatus Poribacteria bacterium, assembly GCA_965204085.1. Lineage (GTDB taxonomy): Bacteria > Poribacteria > WGA-4E > WGA-4E > JAJDTR01 > JAJDTR01. The sequence goes on from CBDBEE010000001.1 coordinate 73,262, forward strand.
CCCGCGATTCAGCACGTCACCGGAGTTCTTCGGCGGCTCTGGCGAGAACCCGCACCAGTCGGTGTGCCAAGCGCTCGTTGGATTGCCCGGCATCCGGATGATGGCGGCGGACCGATGGATTGTCAACTGATCGGTACCAATAAGATGCCGGTGGATTCGCATAAATGGTTCGAATTCTAACAGTTTCCAAGCGCCGGGCCCGGATTCAACCCAAGCGTGTCGAGTACGACTTTGCCCAGGTTTCAATTCCCTTTCCGGATCCGTTCCATCAAGCACGGCTTGTTTTAAGCCGTCAACCAGCGTATCCGGTAAGACATCTTTGATGATTGCAAAGCCGTGCGCATCCAAACACTCTGACATGAGATCCAACTGATCGACTTGGAACTCATACGTGTAATCCAGCTTAGGTTTCTGAATCTGCGAATAGCCTTCCATGAAGAATAGCCTTTCAGATGCGCTTTTATGGGCTGTTTTTGCCGGATCCGCAGTTCCACGTGGTGCCACGGCGACACCCTAAGCGCTCGCAACCTAAATCGAAACTTGCGTACTTGTCAGCGTGTCTTCGGGTAGGACTCATCGGGAAAGAGTTCATTGATGCTCGCAAGCGTCTCTTCCACCAGCATTTTGCCGCCTTCGGGGCCCACCCAGTTGGACTTGATTATCGCGCTGTAGTGGCCGCCATCAAGCGCGCGCTGCGTTGGGAGGTAGCAGCCGTTGCCCGACCCGTCCGCAAGTTGTACAAGGAAAGTTTGCGGCGCCTTGCTCCGGGCACGAATGCGAGCGCCGTAGTCCATGAAAAGCTCGAATGGATTAGTGGCGAAGACGACATCCCCGAGTCGGATGATGTGGCACTCTACCTGGTGAGTCGGATTCTCATCCTGATTCTCGTAACGACTGACGAGGTCGCTGACAGGGCCAAACGGCCAGATACGATTGAAGCCCCAAGGCTGCCGTTTCAGTTCCTCCTCACTCATGGTGGGAATCCGTTTCTCCAGCTCATATTCCTCCGGCGTCACACGCAGCCGCGGCAGGTGCAGTGTCCGCACGATATGCCGAAACTCGACCTCCCGCGCCGGACTCGAAGACAAGGCTTGCCCCTCTGTTACGGCAGTCATGATGCGTTGGGCAATAATTTCCTTGTCATCAGCGTATACGCGGTCACGCAGGTCTTTCTCTTCCCGCTGGTCCAACAGGAGGTGGGGCGAAGCGTCGCCTGCCGGGGCGCACTGGGGCAGAAGGTGCACCCCCGGACCGTAGCGGTCACGGAGACCGACTCTGACATCGTGCCAGAAGTCGGCGGAGAATTCCTCCTTCCTCTCATCGCACTGCGAGGGGCAAGCCAGATTGATCAGTATGCCGGTCAGCGCGCCGGAGGCGTCTTGGATGAAAAGCATGTTCACCGCATGATCGTCGCAGGCTTCAATGCCAAGGAAGTCTTCCCGGTCGGTCGCCCCGTACATCTGCGCGGAGCCATCACGGTAGACGGCGCGGCGGCAGCGCCCCACAACAGCGTAGGCGAAGCCCCGGCTGATTGCCCCCGGCTGCCTGTCCTCCCACGCCGCTTCCACGACATCGGCAAGTCGATCTACGAGGAAACTGCGGTACTCATCCGGCGTCATGAAGTCGGGGTCATCCTCCGGTTCCTCGTACGTCCCGGAGCGTAAGGGCGGCGCATTGTGCGTGTGGGTGGCATTGATGGTGAGTTTATTGATGTCGAACCCCACGCAACGATTCGCGAGTTTCGACAGCAAGTCGGACTTGAAACTCTCCGCTGCCAAATCACAGGAAAGGAAGATTGCCTGCTCCAGACTGTCATCCTGTGCACGGGTTTCGACTGCGAGTGCGGTTGCTGTCAGGGGACTTATCGTGGTATCGGCTAGCCGCGCGTGGAACTGGCCTAGCAGCAGCGTCTTCTTCGGTGGGGTGATATCAATCCGCGACCAGCCGATATGTAGCTGTCCTTGAGGCATCTGCCACTCCTTTTCTCTGTCAGTGGACGTAGGTTGGGTTTCACTGCGAGCCGTACGTAGACGGTGAAATTCATACGAACATGATGCGAGATTCTGGTCGCTATTGAAGCGGCCATGGTAGGGGCAGCATCACCGCTATCGGGAAGGAACATGCCCCTATACGTGGCAGAGGCATGTTATAAGTACGATAACTGTAAAATTGAGAACGTGTTTAACTGATTCATGATCCGATGTTTTGCTTAGGTGCGATGCGACCCCCGATCGGTTATATGCTCCATAAGGATTTTATTGCTTTCGTCAACCTTGCTGGCTAAAACATCATGTTCTCTGGTCATCTGAACACGCAAATCATCTATACGCTTGTTTAGGTTTGTTTGTAAATCGCTAATTCTCCTGTTAGTTGAGTTGCTTGTAAAAAGCACTACACCGATAATAACTGCCGGTTGTAGCCATGATAAAAGTTGATCCATAGTAGCTGCCTCCTTTCCCAAGCGCTACTATTACCATAAATGCACCAATAATGTACTTTTTACCTGACAATAGCTTTACAATACGAGATCATTTCCTTTGCATTTGCGAAGTATAGTTTCTTCACTTCGTTTAATATCTTCCCAATGGAAGATATTGCCTACTTCAAAGTCTTTTTCCGAGCGTTCCAAGCTTGCGACGAATTCCGGGTCATCAAATAGTTCATGGGTTGCTTCCCATTCTTCGGCATTTTTTTTGGAGGCTATTTCAGTTGACGACGAGGTTGCCTCTGTACTTGATGCTAGTAATGAATGTTTTTTGTTTGACATAATACCCTCGCGTGTTAATTCAGTGAGGACAACTCCTCTAGTGGACAATGGACGTGCGACTGTCAGCTACGGCTCCTAGAATCTCCAAAATGACACGATATTTATACTATACCCCAATAGTAGACGAAGTATCAACCCAACACGTTCTACCACCATGAGACCTCCTCGTAATTAGATGCGTTTCCCCCGTGGTTTAGAGGGTTGCCGGTTGCGACGTGATGTGGTAACATAAAGAAAGTTCACCTTAATAATCTCACTGGGGTTTTGGCAAAATGGCTGTACAGAAACTCACGATCGAGCTTCCCGAATCGGTTTTCCAGTTGTTAACCGACATGGCAACCTTAACAGATCAATCGCCTGAACAACTGGCTGCGCAGAGCATCACCGGTAATCTCCCGCCCTCCTTCGAGAATGCGCCTGCCGATATGCACGAGGAGCTATTGGCGATGCAAATCTGCAATGTTGATGAACTACGCCAAATTGCCGGTAGTCAGATGCCGGCACAGCAGCAACAGCGCCTAAGCGAGTTGCTCGAAAGGAATCAAGAGGATTCTATTCAGCCTAGCGAACAACAGGAATTGAAGGCGTTACGTCTAGCGGCTGACCGCTTGATGCTTCGCAAGGCGTATGCATGGTCGGTCTTACGTTGGCATGGTCAACCGGTACCAGCGTTAGATGAATTGCCGGTGAAGTGATCGTGCGGAGGATTTCACGTGTGCTTCGGGAACAGATTTCTGCCGAAGCCCATCACCGTTGCGAATATTGTCAGACATCTCGCCGACTCATCGGGATGCCTCTCGTTATTGACCATATAATTCCTCGCTCTGCCGGCGGTAGCAATGCACGAGAAATCTGGTTGCTGCTTGCTATAGGTGTAACGAATTCAAGGGCAGCAAAACCCATGTGATTGACCCTGCCACCGGAGAATTGGTTGCACTCTTCAATCCGCGAAACCAGAATTGGTCTCAACATTTCGCTTGGGCAAACAGTGGCCCACACATCGTCGCCAGAAACTGGCACCCACCATCGGATTAAGATCTTTCCAGCATTCCCACCTTACTTGCGATTATAGACGCTGACGGCATTCCTCAACAGTGGTGATGTCGTATACGAGCACGCGGACAACTAAGCGTTGGGTTTCACTCTGATTTCGGTGATACCAAGTAAAACGGAAGCCGCGGGTGCAATCCGGATAGTTAGCTTTTTTCGTGTAATTCGGTTCAACCCGACCTACGAGAGGCCTTTATTGAAATATGGGTAATGGCAAGACTCCGACGGGGCAAGTGGAATGTGAGTTTTTCACTCGATCGGAATTGCAACGAGGGGATATAATTACAAACAACAACTAGGTGATTTGAGGTGTTCGTTAGAGGTTGCTTTGCCTAATAAGCTTTGTCGCGCCGGTGAATGCCGTGAATCCTACAAACTTGCTCTTTAGTATCCAGACTGTATACTATTCGATAGTCTCCAACGCGGTATCGATAGTAATTTTCTCCCTTTCCCTTTAACTTAACAGTGTTTCGAAAAGGGTTTCTTGCCAATGATGTCATGGCATTGTTGACCGCGCGTACACTTTGTTTATCAAGAGCACGGTACTGCTTCCACGACTCGCTAGAAAACTGTAGACTATACATCTCGCTTAATATCTTCCCAATGGAAGATATTGCCTACTTCAAAGTCTTTTTCCGAGCGTTCCAAGCTTGAGAGGAATTCGGGGTCGTCAAATAGTTCATGGGTTGCTTCCCATTCTTCGGCATTTTTTTTGGAGGCTATTTCAGTTGACGACGAGGTTGCCTCTGTACTTGATGCTAGTAATGAATGTTTTTTGTTTGACATAATACCCTCGCGTGTTAATTCAGTGAGGACAACTCCTCTAGTGGACAATGGACGTGCGACTGTCAGACGGGTCAGTTATGGCTCCCAGAATCTCCAAAATGACACGATAATTATCAGCAATTCTCATTTTGGAACTAAGAACCTATGGAGCCAAGTCAGTTCTGAGTTGTTTCAGCATGAAATCAAGTAATTGATTCGTTGAGAACGTCCATTCAAGTGCAAATTCTTACAAAATCAAATGAATTGGGCCAAAAATGGCAAAAAATGAACTTGAAACTCACTGTTCAGACAAGTTCTAATTGGCACAATTGCTCGGCAAATTCAAAATGAGAATTGCTGGATAATTATACTATATCCCAATAGCGGACAAAGAATCAACCCATTTGGAGATTATTAGCCCTACTAGGGTTTGACAAAGTCAAAATCAAGAAACCGAGTTTTAGTGAAAAAACTCGGTTTCTTGGTTGGTCGGTTAAGGCTTGGATTTGGCAATCCAAGCCGAGCATCCGGTAGGAAGCAACGTGATATAATCAAACTGCTCGTTAGAAACGCTGCGTTATGCGGACGATAGACAAACGACCAATCTCCGGGACGCCGACAAATTCTTGATGCTCGTTGTTCAGGAGGTTTTGTACCGTGAGCGACAAGCGGGTGTCCGGCGAGAACGGCAGGTCGTAACCGGCGCTCAGGTCAAATGTCGTGTACCGCTCGACGGTGCCGTGGTAAACGCCGGAATTGACCGGGAACGCATCCACGAAACGCATCCGCAGTTGTGCCGCCAAATTGCTTAAACCGGCATTCAAGTATTCGGCGCTCACACCGAATTTGTGCTTCGGAGCGTTTAACGCCACATCGCGCAAACCGTCGACGTTCTCGAACAGGTCTTCGCTAACGAATGAGTATGTTCCGCCGATGTTCCAGTTTTCGTTGAGGAAGTAGGCGAATTTGAAATCCGCCCCGTTCAACGAGATATCGCCGAAGTTGCGGTAGGTTGAGGTTACGGCTACCGGGTCGTTCGCTTCTTCCGGGGTAACCGTGCCGAACGGTATTCCGGCTCCACCCGTGGCGAAAAGGGTAGCCAATTCGTCGGCTGCGGAGCCGTTGTTGTTGCCGCCGAACGCTGGGTTTCTATCCAACATCGCGACCAACGCGCCGTTCAGAATGGCGTTCTGCGGATCATCCAGCGCAATCCCGAACTGCCTGCCCAAATACGCGCCCAGTGTAGCAGGATCAAGGAATACATTCGGCGTCTCCGGTGTTATGGGTCCCACAAAGTCTCGAATCCTTGTATGATAGGCGTCAACGCCAATCAGGAGTTTGTTAAACAGCGTTCCCTTATAGCCAAGTTCATAAGTCTGCGTGATGGTCGGTTTCATCGGGTCAACGTCAAACGCATCGTCAACCTGAGTAAACTCCAACGTTTCCAGATTGAGAGACCGCATAACATTCTTGACACCTTCCACCTGCCGCGGCACGATGGCATCAAACGCTTGGGACAACGCCTGAATCTGAGCCGCCGGCATCCCCTGCGCGGTCAACAGTTGCGTCGCCTGACCGAGGAATTCCTTCATCGCGGCGCCGCGTGCAACCGTCCACATCACGTTGGTAAATACCGGATCGTCCAGGTCGATGTAATCGTTTGGTGTGCGCTGCGCGAGCGGGGCAAACGGGGATCTAAACTGCGGACGACCATCCGCGCTGCGTCTGAAATGAAATCCTTCAAGACCGACGCCCTGCCCGCGAATATCGATGGCGGGACTGAAGGGAAGAATACCCTTGAACGCCGCTCCCAATCCGAAACCGTCCTCAGCCGCTCGAATATCAAGGAAAAGATTATTCGTGGTCGGCGTGGAGTAGGCGCGGTTGTACGTGGCGCGCAGGTTGTGGTCGGGGGTCGGCTTGAATACCATGGCGGCGCGCGGCGAGATCACCGGGTTTTCGAGGTGGCTGTGGTAGTCCATTCGAGCCGCCGCGACAAACCTGAGTTGGTCTGTCAATTCGGATTCCGATTGCACATAAAGACCGATTTCGTTGGTGTTGTCGTTGTCTTCATTAGCGCCTGTAATGGAACCCTCCGTGTCCGGGCGCGTGAGAAGCGCGTCAACACCGTAGGTCAAACGTTCCCTGCTACCTAGAGAAAGCCCGTGTTGCAGTTGTGCAACCAGCAAACTTGATTTGTCTATGATTGGCGCTCCGTCCCGCAGCAAGAATGTATCGCCCGCGTCACTCGTATTCAAAAATGCCTGGGCAAATAGGTCTTTATAAAGTGCCCGAGCCTGCACATAACTATACGTCCAGTCAACTGCTTGCCCCGCGCCTAAACCGGTCAGTTCGATGTTGCTTGCCTGCGTAAAGCCGCCATTAAGAATAGTCGTCAAGTCTTCGTTGACGCGGTAATCAACCCGGGCTTCGCCGGCAAGTTGTTGTACATCGAAGTCACGTGCCCCAATCTTGAGATTCTCCTCGGGCACCCCAGCGTCGATTTGCTGCTGGCGCAATAACGCCTCAACAGGATCAGTAGAATTCCAATCTTCGCCTTGCATGCCTCTCAAACTGATTTTGTATCCAATCTTATTGTCCAAACTGCCCGCATGACGAACTGAACCCATTAGTACGCCGCGTTCACCAGCGCCAAGACTTACGCGTGTCCCCTCAGATCCGATCGGTGGTTTGGTGATTATATGAAACACACCATTCGCGCTGTTGGGACCGTACAACGCAGAGCCGGGGCCCGAAACCACTTCGACCCGCTCAATATCGCTTTGAGGCGTGGGGATAAAGTTGTAAGCGTTCAGACGTAACGAGGGAACTCTGGCGATCCGATTGTCCACGAGCGATAACAGCGAACCGGAGAAGACATTGCTGAATCCTCTTACGGTGACGTTGGATTGCGTAATCCCTGTGTCGGAAACGTCCACCGCCGGAAGTGATTTGAGGTGTTCCGTCGTGGTAACGGCGACACGCGAATCTATTTGCGTATCATCCAAAACCGAAACTGCGGCTGGCGCCTCAATCACCTTTTCTTGGCGCCGCGAGGTCGTGACGGAGACTTGGTCGAGTTGGATGACTCTTGAAAACAGGCCAATCTCTACCGATTTGGTCTCGTCGCCTCTAAGTTCAACGTTTGACACAACTTTATCGGCATAGCTCAGGGACGAGGCGCTAATGGAGTAGATGCCGGCGGGCAACTCCGCGAATTGAGAGGCGCCCATCGCATCACTTGTTCCCTCTCTCGAGTCGCCGGTTTGCGGGTTGACGGTGATTGAAATTCCGTCCAGATTCTCGCCGCTCTGGGCATCGGTGACCGTTACGTTTAGGGTCGCCGCGTGCGCCGTTACCAATGTCAGCGCGAACACAGCGATAACGGAGTATAAAATGCAAGACCGAATAGTCAACTGCTTCATTGTATGCTCTCCTTTATTAGGATGTATTAATGTTGGTGCCCGTCTTGGGGACGGGAGCCAAGGAAATCGAACGGTTCAAAAATGGTGGGCACTGCCCACCCTACAAATTCTCCTTAATTCAGGATATATCGTTGTTGGTACCTGTCTCGACGACGGGCAGCAAGGAAATCAAATTTTCATTACTTTCCAATGCAAGGCTAAATGTCCGGCCTACAGGGTTCTGTTTTAGAGTCTGTGGTGGTTGTTGGTAAGTTCTACTCAATCTAGGAAGGGTTAAACATATAGTCGATACTCAGCCATAGGCTACGCGAATAACGGAAGAAAAGGGCAGGAAAAAGGCCGCTGAAAACAATCCACAATATGAAATTTTGGAGAAAGGGAATGGGCGTCAAGTAGTCCAGTGCGAAATAACCGCCAAATGCGATAATGACGGTGGCACCGTAGTTGATATACATTGCGCCGACGAAGTAACCCGGTTCGCGCTCAAATTTGAAGCCACAGTTGGAACAATCAAATTTCATCTTGAACATGTCGGCAAACATATCACCCTCACCGCATCGCGGGCACTTTAGGCGCAAGCCATCCATAAGAATTTGACGTTTGCTGAGTTTCGGCATCTCTGGTATTCCCACTCCCTGAACCCCGAACTACAATATGCACAAGTAAGCATTATATAACCCAAGTTGTCGCCTTTGTTCAACAAGGGCACAGAAACCGAGTTTTTTCCAACGTGGAAACGCGAGATTGACGAAAAATAGGCTAATTTGCCTATAATTTAGCAAACGTGGGCCAAAAACTCGGTTTCTCCGTTATAGGTAGCAACTTGCGTTATATAACAAGAGTCTAGCATAGCTTGCTAGTCATGTCAACGACGTTTTGGAATAGGCGATTGGTGAAAGCATCGGGAAGCAAGAGCTATTGTAGTTTGGGTTGAACGGGGCAAACAGAACTCAACAAGGATTTTCGGATAAAGTGTGTCTTTTTTGATGCCACTACCGCATAGACAGGGATAGTGAAACCCAACAATCCGATCTCATTCGGGCAGTAAGGCGTTGGGTTTCATTCAGATTTCGGTGACACCAAGCAAAATGGAACCTGCAAATGCAATGCAAAGATTTGCCTTTTTTGGTGAGTTTTCGTTCAACCCAACCTACGGGCTGTCCCTGCGGCAAGCAGCAATTATGGGACGGCACGGGGACCGTCCCCTACGGTCACAAGATAGAGAAACCGAGTTTTGGAAAAAAGTCGGTTTCTTCGTTGTTAGAGACTTTGGGTGATGCGCAAGAGTGACAATCTGCCGATCTCCGGCACCCCGACGAACTCCTGATGCTTATTGTTCAGGAGGTTTTGTACGGCGAGCGATACGCGGGTGTTGTGCGAAAATGGAAGGCTGTATCCGGTGTTTAGGTCGATCGTGGTGTAGCGTTCGACCGTGCCGTGATAAACGCCGGAATCGACCGGGAAGGCGTCCACGAAACGCAATCGCAGTTGCGCCGTCAGGTTGTTCAGGTTGGAATTAAGGTATTCGACGCTTACGCCGAATTTGTTCCGAGGCGCGTTCAGCGCGATATCGCGCAATCCGTCAACCTTCTCGAAGAGGTCCTCGCTCACCAGAGAATAGGTTCCGCCGAGGTTCCAGTTCTCGTTGAGGAAGTAAGCGAATTTGAAGTCCAACCCATTCACCGAAAGTTCCCCGAAGTTGCGATAGGTTGTCGTCACGGCAGTCGGATACTCCGATTCCATCGGGCTCACGGTGCCGAACGGTATCGCCGCCGCGCCCTGTGTAAATAGCGTTGTCAACTCGTCCGCGGCGGAGCCGTTTCCGTTCCCGCCAGCCAACGGGTTGGTATCCAACGCGGCAATCAGCGATGCGTTCGCTGCGGCGTTCTGCGGATCGCTCAACTTCGCCGCAATCTGTTTTCCTAGGGAAGCGCTCAAGGTACCCGGATCGAGGAACACGTTCGGTGTTTCTGCGGCGATCGATCCTACGAAATTCCTTATCTTGGTGTGATAGGCGTCAACACCGACTAGCAGTCTGTTGAACAGCGTGCCCTTGTAGCCAATCTCAAACGTCTGCGTTATCGTCGGCTCCAACCGATCGACATCGAAGACATCGTCAACCTCGGCAAACTCCAGCGTTTCCAAATCAATAGTACGCATCACATTCTTAACATCCGAAATCTGTTGCGGAACCGCGGCATCCAGCACCTGGGACAACAAACCCACCTGTACCTGAATCTCGGCATCCGGCACCCCCAATACGCCCAGCCCCTTTTGAATCTCGGAAAGGAATCCGTTCATGACCGCACCCCGTGCGACGCTCCACATCACGTTTGTAAACTGCGGGTTGTCGAGGTCAATATAGTCGCTGGGCGCCATTCTGGCGAGCGGCGCAAACGGTGATCGGAATCGCGGGCGTCCATTTGCGCTTCGGCTGAAATGAAAACCCTCTTGAGGAACACCTTGTGCCCGGATATCGGTGCTCGGACTGAAGCCGAGAGTCGGGCTAAACAACGCGCCCAACCCGAACGCATCCTCAGCCGCTCGGACATCGACAAAGAGGTTATTTGTAGTTGGGGTGGTGAAGGCGCGGTTATACGTCGCGCGCACGTTGTGGTCCGAAAGCGGTTGGAAGACCAGCGCGGCACGCGGCGAGAACACGGTGCCCTCGAGTTGATTGTGTCTGTCGAACCGCGTCGCCGCGACCAGCTTTAGTTTTTCGGTCAACTCGGTTTCAGATTGAAGATAGACACCGATTTCGTTAATGTTGTCATTCTCCTCGTTGGCGCCGTTTATTGTCCCGTCGGTGTCCGGGCGGGTCAGCAGCATGTCGACGCCGTAGGTCAGGCGTTCGCGCGATCCCAACGAAACGCCGTGCTGTAACTGTCCGACGAGCAATGTAGATCTGTCTACCAGCGGCGATCCTTCTCGCAGGAGGAAGGTGTCGCCCGCATTGCTCTTGTTCAGAAACGCTTGGGCGAACACGTTTTTGTAGAGCGCCCGCGCCTGCAGGTACCTATACGTCCAACCGGCTGCTTGGGCTGCGCCGATCCCCGTGAGTTCAATACCGGTCGCTTGCGTGTATCCGCCGTTAAAGATGGCGGTCAAATCGTCGCTAACTCGGTAATCGACGCGAACTTCCAAGCGGCGTTGTTCCATGTCGAAGTTCCGCGCACCCACCCGAACATCGTCCTCGGGCACTCCCGCTTTGATTCGTTGCCTCCGTAACTGCTGCTCTACCGGATCCGTGTAGTGCCAATCTTCGCCTTGAGTGTATTCGCCCGTGACTTTGTACCCAAGTTTGTTATTGATGCTGCCGGCGTGTCGACACGAACCCACTAACACACCGCGCTCTCCGGTGGCGAGGCTAACTTCGGTGCCTTCCGATCCGAAGGGGGATTTGGTCAAGATATGAATCACGCCGTTTGCGCTGTTGGGACCGTAGAGCGCGGAGCCGGGACCTGAGACGACTTCAATCTGATCAATGTCGTTGTCGGGGGTGGAGACGAGGGTATAGGCATTCACTCGCAACGAGGGAACGCTCGCAATCCGATTGTCCACAAGCGAGAGCAGCGAACTGGAAAGAACGTTGCTGAAGCCCCTTACGGTAACGTTTCCCTGTGATATTCCGGTGTTGAAAGTGTCCACCGCCGCCAGCGACTTGAAGTGCTCCATCGGTGTGAGAGCAGCGCGCGACCGAATCTGCGAATCGTCAAGAACAGAGATTGAGGCGGGCGCCTCCAACACCTTCTCTTGGCGTCGCGAGGTGGTAACAGACACTTGGTCAAGTTGAATCACTCGTGAAAAAAGGGCAATCTCTACGGACTTGGTCTCATCACCCTGTAGTTCAACGTTCGATACGACTTTGTCGGCGTAACTCAGCGAAGAAGCGCTAACCGCGTAGATACCGGCGGGCAACTCCTCAAATTGAGCCGACCCCATCACATCGGTCACACCCTCCCTCGAATCGCCGGTTTGAGGGACGACGGCGATCGTGATGTTGTCCAGTTGTGCCCCGGTTTGCGCGTCTGACACGGTGACGTTCAACGTCGCGGCTTGCGCCATCGCCGAAGCCAAGAAAATAAGGGCGGCTAGAGCCGGTAACCAACCACTCCGAATATACGACTGTTCCACTGCATTCTCTCCTTTGTTGCGAAAATCTCCTTGTTGGAAGTTGTCTAGACTATAGTCTCAGCCACGAACTGTTAGCGGAACGAAAGCAGGCGGGAGGAAACATTGGATATGAGGCGATTCTAGCATAGGTTGGCAATCGTGTCAATGATGTTCTGGATTGGGCACAGGGGAAACGCATCTATAATTACTTAATCGCTCTCGGGTTGAAACTAAACATAGCGGCTGTTTTCAGTTTCATAGGTTCTTCACTCTACAGTATCATCGGAGCGCAAGGTGTATAAGATTAGTAGATGCTCTCATTCCTTTGATCGCACCTTTTTCAGTCACTTGAGAGTCCGAAAACGTGAACAATATGTTGATCCGCGCCCCTTTTTGGGCGGTTTTGGCTGAACTTGTACCTATTTGTTTGTAAAAATAGCCGCAAAAAATAGGTACAAGGATGTGAACAGAGGCTTAATTTCGAAGAAGTGTTCACATGGTTTGATTCAATACTTTCCTTTGATAGCGCGGGTTCATACGCAGTCAAATGTGAACAAAATGTTAACAGGAAAAAAAAGATTGTCGTAACTTAGGTCAATTTTAGGTACATGAGAAGCCCAAGCGCTACCCTGTTGGAACACGAAAAATCGGCGTTTTGGGGTGCAGCGCGTTCACTCCGCCACTTATCTGTCGGCGCAATATTATACTATACATGTGTAAAGTTGTCAATGCAAATCAGATGCGTTTCCCCTGGGATTGGGCACAGAGGGAAAACGGGAGGACGGGAAAACGTGATGCGCAAAACGTGGGAGTCCTGTAGGGTGGGCACTGCCCACCAACGGAACTAGAAGACCTCTATGGCTTTCCCTATTCAGTCAGTTGATCGTTCGGTTGATCAGATTACGTGGATTACACGGATTAGACGATTGGATTAGTGCACGTATAGACGAATGGAGAGTGGAAGAGAGAAAGCGGATTTCAGCTTCGATTTTATGATTACTGATTGTTTAGAACTAGGTGCGATTGTCTTGCCCTTTGGCTTGACAGGGCAACCAGCCGCCCATAGAATAGGCGTCGTCCGTGCCGCGTAAACCTTAAGACAAGAAAGGAGGTAAGTGTTTAGTTCGGTCCAAAAAAAAGAGAAAAAATTGGTCTGGCATTTATTTGAACCTAATTATCGGCAGGAAGAGTATCCCTCTGTGGGAGGGGCATCCCTGCCCCGATACTGGTTATGGCGGACGTGCAATGAATGGGATCTCTATCGCACTCATTATCCATTCGCTTGATCTCCGCTGGAGCGAGTTACTTGCCGAAAGAATTATTCCACCAAGGATAATAGGGTGCTCTCAAGTAACACTCCACATTGCACAAGATCTCTATCGCACTCACTATTCACTCGCTTGATCCTCTGGAGTGCGGAAATTTGGACATATCGTATTCTATTGACATTTCGATCCTCTGGATCGAGGAAAGGGGCTCCGACCAGAAAGTGTTACTTGCTGAATGAATTATTCCGACAGGGATAATGGCGCGCTACCAATAAATTCTGTAAACCCCCAAAATAGGTGCGGAGAGTAGGATAAACAGTTACGAAAGGGGTATTGTGAATGCCTCAACGACGTGCAGATGAAAAACAGATTGAGCGGCACTGGTGGATTCTGAATGAGGAGGTCACACCAAATGTCTAGCAAGATGCGAAGAATTCGCTGGATCGACGAACAGATCCGAGCGAACAGATATCCAAACGCTCATAAAGTCAAAGAGAAGTTTGAACTCCGCAGCCTTCGGATTGTCTACGAAGATCGACAGTATATGGTAAATGAACTTCATGCGCCTATCAAATACAGCAGAACCAAAGAGGGATGGTATTACACGGTTCCAACCTATTTTCTTCCGGCGATAATGCTGAAAAGGGAGGAAGTCGCGGCCTTTTTCTTGGGTGAAGAGTTATTCAGGCGGTATCTCGGCACCCCCTTTGAGGAGCCGCTCCGGATCGCACTAGACAAGATAACACGGCACCTTCCGGAGCATGTAGGCGATGCCGCACTAAGGGACACCTCCGCGTTTGCCTTCACGGGCGGGGGCAGAGCGATAATCGATCCCGAACTATTGATAGAACTCAACGAGGCTATCCTTTCAAGGCATCCGGTTGAAATGGAATACTATTCGGCGAGCAGCGGTCTAACGAACACCCGAACCGTGGATCCGTATCACCTCCATAACATTCACGGGGATTGGTATCTAATCGCCTATTGTCACACACGACGCGAACCCCGCGATTTTCTTATCAGCCGCATCAGAGCGCAACAACGCCTAGTGTCTACTTTCCAAATACCCGCGAGTTTCTCACTTGATGCGTACTTGGCTACAGGGTTCCTCGCTGAACGTGCGGTGCAGCCCGAGGATGTCGTGATAAAGTTTGACGAGTATCAGGCGCGTTGGATAAGAGAGCGGATGTGGCACTCAAGTCAGCAGATAGAGGAGTTGCCGTCCGGTGGATTGATATTACGCCTGAGAGTCGGTGGATTGGGCGAAGTAAAGCGGTGGGTTATGGGCTATGGGAAGCATGCGGAGGTTCTCCAACCTGAAAGCCTTCGCCGCGAAATCGTGGATGACGCGAAAAAAATGGCGAAAATTTACGACAGAAAGTAGAGTGCGTATATAATGCACTCCGGGATGGTATAATAACGGACGATTGGAGAAAAGACATGCTTTCAAACTTTCGACTGGCGCGATACCGACTGACACTGACCGCATTGTCGACGATTACCATGCCGCCTTACGCCGGCTCGACGCTGCGGGGCGGATTCGGTCATGCGTTCCGCAAGATGGTGTGCACTCAGGGGCCTATTGAGTGTCGGGACTGCACCCTCAAGGCTGCCTGCCCGTATCCCTACATCTTCGAGACGGCGCCGTTCGAAGGGGCGCAACAGTTGCGAACTTACGGCGATGTGCCGAGACCGTTTGTCATTGACCCGTTGGAAACGCGGGGGGAATACCGAAAAGGCGAATCGTTCTCGTTTCAACTCACGCTCATCGGGCGCGCTATCGATTACCTCCCCTATTTTCTGGTCAGCTTCCGCGAACTGGGGGAGATGGGAATCGGCAAAAGACGCGGGCGCTTCCGGTTGACGCATGTCCGCACAGATGACGGGGAATCAATCTACGACGGCGACACGCAGATGGTGCACAATCTCAATAATGCGCTCAGTTTCGACGACATCCGGAGGGACAGCGAATCGCTCCCGACGAATGAATTGACGCTGCGGCTGATTACGCCGACGCGCATCACGCACGAAGGTGTACTGACAGATAAACTGCCGTTTCACGTCTTCTGGCGGCGGCTCATCGGGCGGATTTCGGCGCTGGCGTATTTTCACTGCGGCGAGTCGCTGGAGATGGATTTCAAAGGGCTAATCGAAAAAGCGATGTGTGTCCAGATGAGAGATTCGACGCTGCGATGGAAGGATTGGACGCGGTACTCGTCGCGGCAGGATCGGAAGATGCAACTCGGCGGCCTGGTCGGGCGTGTGGCATTTACGGGTGACTTGGCGGAGTTCGTTCCGTACCTAGCGTTGGGGGCGTTTCTGCACGTTGGGAAGAATGCGACGTTTGGGTTGGGGAAGTATCGGGTTGACACCACCTCTTCGTAGGCGGGGATCAACCGAATGGATAATGAGGGCGATAGCGATCTTTCTTGCCCCGCGTTAGATGTGTCTTCCGTAGAGGTATTCGTCATGATTTGTCGATGCGTCGGGAAGATCCCCCGGGACAGCATCCTTACCAAGGCTTTTGAAAATCTGCATTCCCTTCTGTGGGTCAAGTCTTGATGGCGTGTCGAGCGCCAATTTGACCTTGACGTGGGTGTGCGACCCGAATTTTTTTCGGATGTTTTCAGGCACTGTCAGGGAACCGTCGGGCAAGATTTTCGCGATACACTCAATTTCTTTCATTGGGCAATTCACTCCTGTGGTATTGGATAAGATTTCATCATAGGCGCGTACGCATCTATTTTAGCGCGACGATGTACCTATTGTATCAGAATCGGGGCGGTTTGGCAACAATCAACCAAGCGAATAGCGAGCAAGATTTACTATCGCACTCACTGTCCGTTCGTTTGATCGATAGAGATCCCGTAGTGAATCCCGATAGAAAATACCGGCACGATAGCCTATTTCCGACCTCGCAAACTTCAACTTCTTTGCCTTGAAAACTTAACACATGTATGGTATTATTTGCCACACACAAAACCAATCAAGCCCCAAAGTAGTAGGCACACTCCGTGTGCCGTACACCGCCAGAAATCTGAACTTTCACTTACATGCGACACACGATAACCGCACCCCGAATCATGCTATACGCCTCAACCAACAATGAAGCAGTCAACACACACGCGCGACCCCTTAATATAACGCGCGGAGAAAAGCGGACTTTCGCGGAGTACGCCGAATCATGCTTGAAGGCGCATCATCACACGCTTCAACTCCAATTTGCGCCTTTGCAAGAAAACTCCGCTCGGTTAATCGATAGAGTAACTGTTTAGTCCATTGATTTCTTGCAGCGAATGCAAAGCAATCATGGGAGGCTCTCCTCTGTGGGAGGGGATCAAACGAATGATCAAGGGAACGGATAGTGACCGATCAACTGAACGGATAGTGAAGGCGATAGAGATCCCATAGTAAATCCCGATAGAGTTCCCATAGAGATTTATTAATCACTAGCCGCTCTCCATTGATTTTTACCTTGACACCTTATATATGTATAGTATAATCTAATACAGATACATTCGTAGCGCGAAAAAACGCGAACCACTACCGACTCAACTCGGCGTTCCAAACCTGATGAATTGGCGCCATCGTCAAAAAAAACGCGCCAAAGTGTCAAGTTTCGTCAAGTTTCGTCAAGTAAAGCAGGTACGATATGCCAAGAACGGAAAACAAAACACACTAGTCCCGCCCGAACGAAGCGGCAAGCAACTGTTGTATCTTCGAATCGGCGGTGCAACTATTGAAGAACTCGACATCACAACCGCCGAATACAAGGAATCCTCCCACGATAGAGATCCGCTAAACACTCACGAATCCCTTTTTTCTTGAAAACTCGATTTCTTCGACTAGGCCATCACGTAACGTTTTTTCTTGTTGGCATTTTGTTGGCATCAGGATTCCGAGAACCCGCACCACCAAAGGAAACCTCCGTTTCAGAAAATGCCAACACGCTGCTCGAATCGACGCTCCGTTAGCATCTGTTTTCACGGTATTGATTCCCTTGATTCGCACAATAGCGGCGCTGGGGCATTTTTGCACGTAGGGAAAAATACAACGTTTGGGTTGGGGAAGTATAGGGTTGACTAAGATGTCGATATGTGGTAAAAATAACTCTGAAAGGTTTCTTTCTATCATGTCCCTGTAGGATGGAATCTTCAATCATCAAACCGAAAATTGCATCACACGGTACAAAATGATGAAAAACGCCCCTCCTCAAATTCCTAAGAACGGCTTTCCTACCTATTGTTCAACCAGGCACCAAACGTCCGTCCCACAAATCATCCACCAGATAGACGAGATAATCAGGGATATGTACACGCCCCGTGGCGCGAAAATCGAACGTTTGAAGAATCTCGCTGTAGCATGTTGGAACAAAGTGATTCCAGAGCACGGAGCAGAGACATTCAAAAACCTAAAGTCTGCTGAAATACAAAAGCGTTGGTCTATGGTACGCGATGAAGTTGAGAAATACGACACCAAAGACCAGATTTTGTATGTCTTGGATTGGCCCGCATCAAGCGGCGATTTTCCCTGGGTCAAATGACTCGGGCACAGCCTCCGACCACGCGAATACGCGTTATGGGACGTGTATAAAACCCTATTTTTAGCGCCTCGTTGGCAATAAGCGCGGATTATACGCTTTTTTGTTGGACATGCGAAGTAGGCATAGTGTATTATATTTCGCTTGGGTACAGTAAAAGGACAATAGGAAATATAATTGCATTGCGCGAGTTTTCACGCGGTAGATGTCACTTCGTGTTGCTATGAACGCTACTGTACAGCAAAATACTGTGGTTTCCAAACTCCATTCGATTAAGATTGTGAACATCGGTGGGGCTTTGGACAACCTCGTCTCATCGCGCAGCCAGAGATCGGATTACATCAACGTTGATTTGAATCCCGGACCGAATACAATCGCTTCCGATGTAAATACAATAGACTTGAGTGAAATCATTGGCAACGATGTTCGACTTCTGCGAGCGTCAAATGTTCCCTTCGTCGAAGTTCCATCAGGTGAATTTGTTGATCCTGTCGCCTTTGCCAGACAAGCACAAAAGCTTCAAGCGCGGCGAATTGTTATTGCTACGGGTTCCTATAGCGAGCAACTGATAAGCGATGCACTACGTGACGCGGGTTTCTCGGTGAGGCGAAGAGAAATTCATCAACGAGTATTCATTACTGCAAGATGTTAAGATTGAGGAGGTGTGAGATATCAATATTGGTAACTGTTTAGTCTATTAATCTGTTTTGGGAATGTTGGTTCGACGTGCTGTAGTTTAATCCCTGTTTCTAAACCAAGAGCGTAATGTAGGAGCGATCTCCAGGTCGCGATTTCCTGTTGGCGCGTAAGTTCTGGACTGAACTAAACAATTACCAATATTGTTAGTCATGACGCATGAGGTAGGTAAATACAAAACCAAATTCTGTATGTTCTTGATTGTCTCGCGTCTAGGGCGATTTTCACTAGGAACTCAACTTTGCGAAGTTTGCCCCGATGAAGAGGGGACTGAAAGATTGTTCTTTTGCTGACGAGAGAGTCAATCATTTCCAATGCCGCGAGGAAAAGCGGACTGGCGCGAGGGTAGCCTGCATATCTGCCCGTGGGCAAGAAACGACGTTTGGGTTGGGGAAATATTGGGTTGAGTGAGGTTTTGCAATGTCTAATTTTGAGAGATTGAATTGAGAGATTGAATATGGAATCATTGGATAATATTAGCGCGAGATTCAAACAGGTTACCGGATTCGAGCCGCATAGTTTCCAACTAGAAGCATGGCAAAACATAGTCCATCAAAATCCACATAAAAACGTCATTATTGCCGCTGGGACTGGAAGTGGAAAAACAGAGGCAGCGTTACTACCTGCCATAGCAACGGGTAAACGTCTTATCTTAAGTTTTCCAACAAAAGCACTTCTACAAGATCAACGTGATCGTGTGGTCGATGTATGGTGCAAAATGAAAAATCAATGCCCCGCCGAGGCAGATAAGCACGTTGCTATCGACACAGGGGATGAAGATGACGTGTCCTACTATTATGCGGATATAATTCTGACCAACCTCGACAAGTTTCTCTATCGGATGTTCGGATATGGCAAACGGCGATTTAGCTATCTGTTTCCATATCGAATTGCGGGTATGGCGGACAATCGAAAATCACTGCTAATCTTTGACGAAGCACATGCATATGAAGAAACTATTTTCTCGCATTTCTGGTTTGTGCTAAAGAAACTTACTTACGAACGAAGTGTGCAGACCGTGCTGTTGTCGGCAACGCTTCCACCCGAGTTTGTTCAGGCGCTGCGCGATTGCGAACGCAAATTTTTTCCGCGTCCTGAAAGTGAGAGAGAATTCTTCCATATCGTTGAGGATGAGGAAATTCGAACAGGGCAAGTTGTGCTTGATGGATTTGTGTCGCAGGGAGAAGAAGCCATCGACAAATCATGGGATGCTTATACACAAGGCAAACGAGTTATTCTCGTTGTTCGTCGCGTGGTAAAACCGGCTGATAACGAGGAGTCAGATAGAGCTGGCAACACGCTGCACGAGGTCTGGGAACAACTCCTCATCCGAGCTTCGGAAACGGGCAGAAAAAGTGAGATTGCAAAATGCGAAAATGAAAGCGTCACCGGTTCAATCTTAACCTATCACGGACATCAGTTGCCATTTTATCGAAGGCTTGTATTAGATCAACTCAAGAAACTAGATGGCGACAAGCAACCTTATCTGTTATTGACCACATCGGCGATGGAAGTTGGTGTGGATGTATCGTGTGAGGTGATGGTGACAGACTTGTGCGAACCGGATTCTTTTGTTCAGCGTATTGGACGGTGTGCGCGGAGAAAAGGTGAAAAAGGACGAGTTTCTGTTATCGAAGCCAACCCGGCTCCAAGGCGTACAGCAAATTTCCGGGATTTTTTACAGGAATTGGGAGCAGATGAAGAATTGAACATTGCTAAAAAAGCGAAATTAAATGCGATGAACGCACCGCCGAAACTCAACAGCATGCATCTGCGGCTTGAGTATGTGCAGGACACCGCTCTCTATTGTTATATTTATGACTTCGTACAAGAGAACAAACCAATGTGGGAGCGTGGCATGATCGTCACCCGTCAATGGGAACCGTGTATCACAGTTGTACGAAGTGAGAAGCAGAACGATGAGACCTATATCGGGGGCATCCGTGAGCAAGCGTTTTGGCGCGGCAAAGAATTGAAAGACAGAACGCTGCTACCCGTGAGTTGCGCCGCCGACATTTCGCCTTTCTGTGCCTGGATTTTCGATACTTTCAACGATGATTTTCACTATCCGCAACGTACATCTGTCGGTGGAAAGCAAGGACGGAGCCTGAAAGAAGCCTTGTCAGAGGCGGGCTATTCAGCGGGCCCTGATGAGAACAAGTCAAAACCACAATATGCCGTTAATCTTCCAATGATACTCTTGCTTGGCGATGAAGTTTCGGAGCAGGTGTATAAGGATAACAACTTCGGTTTTGCCTATCGGCATCAATATGTCAAACCAACGGCAGGACGACCGCAATCATCATTGCTTCGGGTTCGTCAGGTAGAGTTACGTAAAAACAAAGGTCAGGTTCGACTCCCGCTCTACTGGTACGAACCTTTAGAAGGAGGTGAGATGTGATGAGGCAGATTTTCTCCATTGGCAAAGTCATCCAGATCCGTACCGACCCGTGCACGGTCAAGCAATTGGCGTTTGTGGAAACCGAGGAACACATTCGACACGTCGTTGAAATGCTGAATTGGCTCTACCCCGAAGCTAGCCAAACATTGCATCGCGCTACGGAGTTACATGATATTGGAAAAAAATTGTATCTGCAGCGCCACTTTGTTTTTAACAGACAGAGGGGGTATAATCCCCTCAACCGCGATAACTTAATGAATGATTTCTATCAGCAAGGCAACGTGCAGGGGACATTTACCGCTACTGACGCAATCAAGCGTTATTTTGCCTTTCTTGATAGGGGCGATTATGTGAAGTGCTATCCGGTTCGGCAGGATCCGCAGGAGGATAACTCGCCAATCGTCTCAGCGCGTTATCGCCCTACTCCACCATTTGGTCCCCACGCAGCATCAGTGCAACGTGAAGATTTGCAAGGTATTTCTGAAGATGATTTGGATTACGTTCACAGCCTCATTCAACTCCATCACAACTTTCAGGTAGACAAGTTGGTGCCAACAGCGGCACAGCATGGACAAAGAATTATCGAAGACCTCTATCGTCTGATGACTGCTGATAGCGAGGGTTCACGGTGGGCGGAATATCTTGTTCAAACACTGGAAGGTGGAGAAGAGCAGCCACAGGGAAAGTTTGGATTCAGCGAATTCGCAGTCGAGCCTATTGCCGAACCGACGGAAATCTCGAGTAATGGTTGTCATGTACAAGGACAAATCACACTGAAAGCAACGCGCCATCCTGACCGAGGTAACCTAGAATTGACAGTAGACTATTACGTGGTGGACTGCGATTTAAATCCTGAAAAATACTTGTCGAAAAAGAAGAGAGGAGGACGGAAAAAATGAACCGCTCAGAAGCCATTCAACGAATTGTATGGTGCCTGCTAAATCACACCGAACACCCCGAAACTGCGGTTGCAACCGTGGAAACATTAACAAGTTCACTTGGCGAGGGATATGAAGGGCAGATGACTTTAACAAATCTGCTTCGTGCAGCAGGTCTGTTTGCTAAAGATGACGATGGTTACTTCATGCGTTATCGTCGGGAAGAAGCAATTGTCGATGAGTCATTGCTCACTTTGCCATCCCCCAACTACCTTATTGCCTTCCCTGTCCCCACTGAACCACGAATGCGGATTGCCTATAGTGTATTTTCAGGATTGTTGTTGAAGTATATTTACCAAACTTATGGTGCTGTGCCAACCGAAGTCAACGAAGGCATTGTACGCCTAGTCATTAACCAGCCACTACCTGACAGTCATCTACTGTGGGACGAATTCAATCAATCAGAATCTGTTGCAAATGCAGTAAGCGAAGGATTAGAGGCAACATTCAGCGCTATTGGCAATATTGGTAGAATTGATGTCACGGAAACGATGACAGATTCTGCATTGCTTCGTGCCTTTTTGAATGTTCTTCCGCAGTTTGGTAGCAAGTTTCAGACACAAGGCGGAATGCGACTTGAATTCTACTATAAGAAAGACATCAATGATTGGTTAGGCCTATACGCACCTGATGGCAGACCGACCGAATCACTATCCGAATTGTGGCTAAAGGGTTTTCAAGAGGAAAATTCATCCGACGAGACAGCCAAGAAGATTGCGGGATTCATCGTAAATAGCATTGATTTAGACCAACCTCTACCAATGCGAACATTTAAATCGCTTTGGGCGGGTGAAGGAAGTGGTGCTAGCCGCAAACGCGGCGAACGTGACATTCTTTCGAAACCGATAGGTGAGGATGGGAAACGCAGCAAGATTATTGACGATACTGTGTTTAGATTGTTGAGTCAACTAGACGAAAAACGACGGGATGCACGTATACTGCATCAATGGATAAAACCCAAACTCAAGACACCACAATCGGTCAAATTACTTGATAAAGTTGTTTCAGCAATTCAATCGACACTAGCAACAGGAGGAAAAATAAAATCCAAAACGATAGATGCTACATCGTTGGTAGATGATATTGTGACTGCGTTTCAAACACAGGCGATGATAATACCTCTACGAAAGACTGCTATACAACAGGATAAAGAGGTCCGAAGAGCCATAGAGCGAACGCTGACATTGTGTTTAATGATAGAACTCGCCGCAAGGTTTGATGGTGATGTTCCTTTTTCAATCTTCGGGTGGCGTGTGTCAACTTTACGCCATGTTCCTGCGGAACGTGAGTGGGCACTTCGATTCCTTGAAAAACAGAAACCAGAAGGAGGCCAACGGATTCTTAAAGTAAAACCGTTTGGTGACATTGAACGTCTGACAGTGAATCTAACTGAATCGCAACAACTTCCCCTTGAGTTTAGTTTGGAAGGCAATGGCAGCGAACCACTAGTAGCCGACAATACTGCTTTGCGTCGCGCACCTTTCCAGTGTTTTATGCTTGATGGAAAGCCAGTCGCTGCTGCTCCGGGATCTCTCCTATCTGAACAACGATGTCTCGTCTGTGGATCGCCGACAGATCTGCTTGTAGGGAAGAAGACCTTTCTCCCAGAAGCAAAAAAACGGCATTATGAGACCCCAACACGCGACGAAGCTCCTTCTTTCTGCAGTCATTGCGCCTTTATCGCCTACCTGTCAAGCATATATCCATCATCCGATCTAAGCATCGTCGAGTTTCCTGTGGACAACTTTTTAGAACTGTTCGCACTCTACGAAAGTTTGCAAGGAGTTTCCGCGTTGAAGGCGTTGAAATATGTCAATCGTGTTGCAAGCCTGTCGGTGCTACCAAATCGTTATCTGCTGCTGTCCCAGCGGGATGGTAGAGGGAAAATGGATGGAAAGACACAGGTTTGCCTTCAATTGCGCGATCAAGCGAATCTAATCAAAAACATCCCCCGTCCGATGCGAGTGCAAATTGAAGGTAGCACTCCACAGATGTGGTCGGAGATTGCACGGCATATTCCGATTGGTTTGAGTCACTTCAAACAACTACCACCCTACTTTGAGACAAATTCCGCACGTAAGGGATTCGCATACGACGTTGTCCGCGCCTTGCAATCAGGTCAACCGTACAAGGCATTCTACGCCGCAGCGAAATATGCAACAGACAGTGGATATCCGTTCGAGCGACGGGTGTTCACAAAGAACCGGAAAGTTTACGAATCTTATATCATAAATCATCGCCATGAGTTGGCGAAATCACTCGGAGGTGAAACCGTGAAGGACGACCTGTATGAAGACATTACCGATTTCTCAAACCATCTGTTTGACTTGCTGCATCCGTTGGTACGACGCGAGGTGCAAAAAAGCAGATCAGCTGTATCGGGTATTTCCCGCAAATATACCGACCTTATCCTACGCGAGTTTAGCGAAGGATTAGCTGGCAAGTTTCTCTACACAGTTTGTCAAGAAGCTGACTCGGCTGAGAGACAAGGAGACGGGTGGGTCAAACATAACACTTTTACCAGACTTTATGGCGGCAGTCCCGAAACCAAGGACAAAACAGTCGAAGAAACAGCACAGGCATGGGACGAATTCCGTCAATCTCACCCTGTTCTTACTGAAGTCTATTTACAGAAGTACCGATGTGAGCACGGGGAGCAATATGTAATTTGGCAGAGATTCTTACGTGAGGTCCAAGCACGGACACTCGCATTGTTGATGCTAAATGTCAGACACAGTGGTTAGTTCAAATAGGAGGATACACCAATGTCAGGATTACCTAAAACGACTCTTACGGGCGTTAATGCGAATGTTACGAAAAGCGTTTTAGTCAGCGCGGTTTTGGAAGTTCACGGACAGGTACGGTTTGGTGATGGAACCGATGTGAATGTCACCGTTACGGAATCCGATATGGTCTTGCGTCCCTCCGATGGAACGCAAATCCAGAAATTTATCTTTGCGGGCAGCAAACGCCGAGGGGTTGACCGTCGGACGATTCATGAGTTACGTAATTTACATTGGGATGGCGAACCATGCTATATCCCCAACTTATGTTGTGAGTGCCCAGTCTGTTGGCTTTACGGTTTTACGGGAACTACGCAACAAAAGAACATCAACGCAAAATCTCGCACCCTTTACGCTTCTTCGGTATCTGTTGAGGACTTCTCTATTGGTCGAAACATCCATTCCCGAAATCAGGTTAACGAAAAAACGGCGACCACAGCAGGTGAAGCAGGTATCCATGAGGAGGAAATCATCGTTGCCGGGGTTCACTTCCCAACCTACACAACGCTTGCTCATGTTCTTGATTGGGAAATAGGCGCCTTTGCTCACGCACTATTGGAGAACATCAACAATAACCGCTATACCGCAGCATCGCGGGCGCAGGGCGGGGTAAAATTCGCTCAACACGATGAAACGCCGCTTGTCATCGTTGATGAATCTTGTCAAGGAATTTTCCCACTTTCAGCACCCAAGATCGCGGGCTGGGAGAACAGTTGGCAGAAAGCAAGTGAGGTATTTCAGAATGCTATAGATAAGGAGGCGCTGGAAAATGCGCTTGAAATGCAAGGCTTCAATGTTAGAGAAAAAGCAAGCGCTAATTCTGCCGAGAATGAACTCACGCTGGAAGAGGACAGTAGTGTCATCACGGTCAAACACGGCGAACAGGTTTTAATGACGCGGCACACAGGCAATAAGGCATTGGGCTACCTACGCCGGAAACAACTGCTGGCAAAACAACAGTTCACAGACCTGAAAGTTAAAAAGTTTCGCGAGGAGATCGTGCCCTACGTGACTGCAATTGATCCCAAGACGAGTAGTACGCCAGATGCAGGTGAAGGTACAAATGACGAAAACGATGCGGGTAGTAACTGATGATGTCATCTGGACACTTGAATTACGAGGTAAACTGCTATCGTCACTAATGGCGCGGAACGCCCTAAAGTCAAATGTGACGTGGACCAGCTATCCATTTATCCCGCCGACGGGTACATCGGGCTTTTTCGCCGACGTACTCAGCGGAATGAAATGGTATGAGATAAACGACAATTGTGTACGTCACCTACACCAGATGTCAGACTATCAAGGTGTTTTTGCACTGGGTGGTTATCCGGTGAATCAGGGGCAGATGTCACGACGCCATTTTCGCAATCACCTAGGCGATATGAATTTTAACTATGAAGCTTATATCTGGCCTGCTGGGCAAGGTTCCAACAAGAAACTTGCCGTCGTTGAGGAGTTTTTAACGGACGAACTGCGTTTTGTCATCGTTTCACGAGATTCGGAATCGCTCCATCGTCTTTACGAAGGCGTTCGTGGATTGATTGCACCAATCGCTAAGAAAAGCAGTGTACAATTGGAATTTTCCGCCCAACCGACAATCGCTCCTTTAGAGCTGGATTCCGCAACGGGCACTGAACAACCGATTACAGTGATGCCATTCGTGGAAATTGGAAATCTACCCAACGGCCTACTGCCTTATCTCGTACCTCTGCGTTCCGAGGGAACCCCAAAAGGTATCCGGTGGCATACTCAGCATTGCGCATGGCAGCACGGACTGCGATTTCGGAACGGGACATCAATTTACAAATCAGAGGATAAGGGCATTTCCCAAACGCTGTTGAAAGATATAGGGTTCTTTGACTGATTCAACGCCCCCTACCGATGCGCCTCCATATACGCTCGCAATACGGCGTTTATGCGTGTTTGATAACCGCGTCCTTGCGATTTGAACCACGCGAGTACGTCGCCATCGACGCGCATTGAAATGGCGCGTTTAGGCTGCGGCATCACGACGTGGGCATTTTTCCAGAACGCCTCATCGGTGGGTTGGGCGTCGGGGTCCGATACCGCTGCCGCATTGATTTCGGATTCGGTCATAGTTGCGACCTTCTCCCAGTCAGTTTGGGTATTTTTCGGGAGGTTATTGAGAGAAACTTTCACGGTACGTTCTTCTTTCACGGCGATTTGCCCTCCTTGCTGAAATGATACGCCGCATGCCGCCTCGGGTGGTGTATACGACATAAAGTATGATGTCGGCAACCGTGCCCATTGCGACAACTCGTTTTTCGCCATAGTCGCGGCGATTGTCTACTACTTCAAACGTTGGATTCTCAAATATACGCACCGCATCCGCAAAATCAATGCCGTGCTTTTCGATGTTACGTTGGTTTTTCATTGAATCCCATTCAAAATCCAAGGCGTATATAGTATACAATATGTATATACAGATGTCAAGATAAAAATATGTAAATAACTGAGGCTGGCGCTTTAAACTCAGTAATCTTTAATCGTTGCGGATTCCGGTGTTTCTCACTGATACGTTCACGGCTTGCGGACAATTTTATGGAGGAAGAAGAACATGAATCAACTCACCATCTCCGACTTCGGCACCTCCCTCGGCAAACGATCCGAGCGCGTCAGCGTGCGCTACCGCGATAAGGAGCGGGACAAAGAGGAGCACGCCCTCATGGATCTGGATCAGATTGTCATCGCCTCGCGCGGCGTCAGTCTGTCGTCGGACCTGATTGAAGCCTGCACCGAGCGCGGGATCGAAATCTCGTTTCTTAGCTTCAACGGCAAACCGTACGCCAAACTCAACAGCCCTTCGTTGACGGCGACGGTCATCTCCCGGCGCGAGCAACTCGCCGCCTATCACGACGAGCGCGGCGTAGAGATTGCCAAACGCTTCGCGGCGGGGAAGTTGCGGAATCAGATAAACCTCGTGCGCTATTTCGGCAAGTACCGCAAGAAGAGCGCGCCCAAGAAGTTCGACGAGCTGGTAGAGCGGGTCGGCAAGATTGAGGGGCTGATGGGCGATATTCAGGCGCTCCAAGCGCCGGATGTTGCAGGCAACGGGGAGCCGCCGATTGATGCCCTCCGAACCACGTTGCTCAACCTTGAGGGACGCGCCGGAGCGCTCTACTGGGAGTGCGTGCAACGGCTGCTGCCCGCTGGACGGTTTACGACCCGAGAGCATCAGGGTGCGGTCGACGATGTCAACGCATTGCTCAACTACGGGTACGGGATGCTCTACTCGCAAGTATGGAGCGCGCTCGCGCTGGCTGGACTGGAACCGTTTGCCGGTTTCCTGCACGTCGATCGCCCGGGCAAACCGTCGCTGGTGTTGGATTTCATTGAGGAGTTCCGCCAACCGATAGTTGACCGCGTCGTGTTTGCGATGATTAACAAGAAATTCAAGGTGGAGTGGGAGGAGCCGGATGACGACGCCGCCAAATCCGCGCACCAGTCGGCAAAGCCCGAAGCGGATACGGAGGTTCAGACGCAACGCTATTTGAGCAGAGGCACACGGCGCGCACTCGCCGACCGGATTCTGGAACGGCTTCAGGAAACGGAGCGGTTCGAGCGCAAAGACCAGAAGCTATGCAACATCATTCAGATTCAAGCGCGTCATCTGGCGATGTTCCTGCGCCGAGAACGGGACTACCAACCGCTTGTGGCGAGTTGGTAAAGAGGAGACGCACGACGAAATCAAGTTGAAATCAAGTTTTTTCTTGAAAACTTGATTTCTGGTTGGGAGCAGAATGACGAAACCGAGTTTTGGGAAAATAACTCGGTTTCTACTGACCAGCAACTGAGCGAATAGCGAAGGCGGTAGAGATCCACTAGTCACTAATCACTAGCCACTGTCTTTCCCCATGCACACCTACGTCATCTACGACATCGTTGACGACCGAATACGCAAAAAGATTGCCGATGTCTGTCTCGACTACGGCTTGAAGCGGATTCAATACAGCGCCTTCTTGGGTGATATCAACACCACGCGCCGCCGGGCGTTGGACGCGAAACTGACACGAGAATTTGGATCCGCCGAGGGAAAGATTGAAGTGATCGGCGTGTGCGCGAAGGACTTTGACCAACGTACTATTATCGGGGATGCTGAAAGATGAATATACGAGTCAGCGACATCAAACAGTATTTCTACTGTCCGCGGGTGGTCTACCACACCTACTTCACTCCGGTGCACCGTCCGACGACGCATCCGATGGAGCTCGGCGCCGACGAACACGAAGTGTTGAGCGTCTTGGAGCGCCGCCGGACGCTTGCGCGCTACGGGCTTGAGGCTGGCAGCCGGAAATTCCACGTTTCGCTTCATGCGGAGTCGCTGGGGTTGACCGGCGTGCTTGACCTGCTCATCGAGACGGAAACCGGCGCATTTCCGGTCGAGTTCAAGAGCACGAGGGGACGACTGGATCTGAACGCGAAATGCCAGTTGACAGCCTACGCCATGATGGTAGAGGAGTGTCTCGGCGTCACGGTGACTCAAGGGTTTATCTATCGGATTCCCACCGGGCGAATCACGCCGATTCCAATTTCAGAGTCGCTCCGCGAGAAAACGCGCGGCGCGCTCCGGGACATCCGGCGGATGCTATCCGATGAGTGGATGCCTCCACCGACGCCCCAGCGCGGGAAATGCGTCGAATGCGAATTTCGGCGATTCTGCGCCGATGTGTTGTGAGGCATCCAATTAAAATCGCCCCGTTTCGCAAATCCGTTTTCTGCGGAAAACGCGGGGCAATTTGCGAAATACCAATATGGGCGTGGAACGCAGACGGGACCGGGTCCCGACCGCGGATAGTAAAGATCTATGCAGCGGGATGGGGCAGCATTTCAGGTGAATTTCAACCCGATTTTCGGCAGGCTAGGTCAAGGTTCCGTGCCCCCCGAGCGATGTTCGGGGACAAACCGGCTATTTTCGAAAATCGGCGCGTAAACGGGTCAAACACCGGTGAACACTGAATTCTCGGCGCCTGAGCCGTTTGAAATTGACAGGGCGCCGCCGATGTGTCAAAATTACACGTATGACTTACAAACGCAGATGGTTTCTAGGTTTAGAGGAGTTTCTGCTACCGATGGCGAGGTCGGTAGCAACCTATGCCCCGATGAAAAGGGGACTGAAAGTTGGCGAAACCTCGAACCCAACCAAGACCCCATGCAAGTAGCAACCTATGCCCCGATGAAAAGGGGACTGAAAGTTTTCACTGAAACATACGCCGTATCACAGATTCAAGCGTGTAGCAACCTATGCCCCGATGAAAAGGGGACTGAAAGTCATCACGGCGACCCGGTTACCCGCGAAGAGGCGATGTAGCAACCTATGCCCCGATGAAAAGGGGACTGAAAGTTTTCACCTTGACGCCCTGCAAGGAAGCTGCCGTTTTGTAGCAACCTATGCCCCGATGAAAAGGGGACTGAAAGCCCAAGCGTGCATTCGGAATGATCGAGTTTACAATGTAGCAACCTATGCCCCGATGAAAAGGGGACTGAAAGAGCGCAAGGCAACGCAACACCAACCAAGACGCTAGAGTAGCAACCTATGCCCCGATGAAAAGGGGACTGAAAGTTAACCCCCCGTGTAGTAAAGCGGGGGGTTTTTTAGTAGCAACCTATGCCCCGATGAAAAGGGGACTGAAAGCTTGGAGAAAGAACGTTTTGCCAATATTGGTCTGAGCAGTAGCAACCTATGCCCCGATGAAAAGGGGACTGAAAGTATTGAAGAAAGCATAATGCATGCCAAGTGGATGGTAGCAACCTATGCCCCGATGAAAAGGGGACTGAAAGTTGTTCCTCTGGTTGATCCTCTTGATTCTCTTGTAGCAACCTATGCCCCGATGAAAAGGGGACTGAAAGTCGGCATCTTCGCCAGGTTCTCCCTGAACTCCGTATGTAGCAACCTATGCCCCGATGAAAAGGGGACTGAAAGTATGAAAAAACTTAGCCGTAACCCCCGATAAAAGGTAGCAACCTATGCCCCGATGAAAAGGGGACTGAAAGGACGACGACACCCGCGCCAAAGAACACGATGAACCAGCGTAGCAACCTATGCCCCGATGAAAAGGGGACTGAAAGAAGCGGAGTGGGGGCGTCGGGAGCGGGCTGCGCCGGTCGTAGCAACCTATGCCCCGATGAAAAGGGGACTGAAAGTTTTCGTTTGCGATTCTTTCATCTAATGCCGTTGTCGTAGCAACCTATGCCCCGATGAAAAGGGGACTGAAAGGACGGGTGCGATAAACGATAGTCCTTCTCGATGGGAGTAGCAACCTATGCCCCGATGAAAAGGGGACTGAAAGGTGACAGTTTCGACAAAGTGTCACCACCATCGCCGCCGTAGCAACCTATGCCCCGATGAAAAGGGGACTGAAAGGCTGTTCCGGTTGCTGGGTCTGGGAGGATACGGCGTAGCAACCTATGCCCCGATGAAAAGGGGACTGAAAGCCAACAAAACCCTCACCCGCGAGAACATCTACCAAGCTGTAGCAACCTATGCCCCGATGAAAAGGGGACTGAAAGTTTGAGTGCGCGAGAAAGTCCATTTGCGTTGAATGTAGCAACCTATGCCCCGATGAAAAGGGGACTGAAAGTTCCTTAGAGTTGTCCGTCTGCATTATGTCCAATTCAGTAGCAACCTATGCCCCGATGAAAAGGGGACTGAAAGTTGCTGGTGCGTTCCCTGCGTTCCCTGCGTTCCCGATGTAGCAACCTATGCCCCGATGAAAAGGGGACTGAAAGCCCTAGTAAGCGAAAGCCGTATAAATAAACTAACGGTAGCAACCTATGCCCCGATGAAAAGGGGACTGAAAGCACCGCCCCATGAGCCAAGAGGAGATAGATCGCGGAGTAGCAACCTATGCCCCGATGAAAAGGGGACTGAAAGTTCCTGCTATAATGGGGGTCTGTGTGCCACTACCCCCGTAGCAACCTATGCCCCGATGAAAAGGGGACTGAAAGACCTTCAGCATCGCCGCGGACGCGCTTCTCGTCTTGTAGCAACCTATGCCCCGATGAAAAGGGGACTGAAAGTCAATTCCCCGACGCGGGTTTTGTTCCGCGCTTGGGTAGCAACCTATGCCCCGATGAAAAGGGGACTGAAAGCATTTGCCCTGAACCCATTCGGTTTTTCCTATAAGTAGCAACCTATGCCCCGATGAAAAGGGGACTGAAAGATGCGCGAACTCGGAAAATTGGCACAAAAAAATCCCTAGTAGCAACCTATGCCCCGATGAAAAGGGGACTGAAAGCACAGATTTGACGAGTTGCGCTTGACGGAAATACTGTAGCAACCTATGCCCCGATGAAAAGGGGACTGAAAGCCGTCGAGGAGCACATAGACGCACTTTACCACCGATCAGTAGCAACCTATGCCCCGATGAAAAGGGGACTGAAAGGTCGGGTATTCCCCCGAACAGATATCCTGAATACAGTAGCAACCTATGCCCCGATGAAAAGGGGACTGAAAGACTCCTCGCGGTTATCCTTTTCGTCCATGCCATGGGTAGCAACCTATGCCCCGATGAAAAGGGGACTGAAAGTCGTATAGGTGAAATTGCCGGCATCTGTTTCGTTTGGTAGCAACCTATGCCCCGATGAAAAGGGGACTGAAAGTTCTTATCACGCCGTATTCACTCACAGAGGCGGAAGGTGTAGCAACCTATGCCCCGATGAAAAGGGGACTGAAAGTGAGATTCTGAGTAAACTCACGTCGAATCCCGAGTGAGTAGCAACCTATGCCCCGATGAAAAGGGGACTGAAAGACACATCCGACGGTTTTTCATCCGTCCCGGCTTCGTAGCAACCTATGCCCCGATGAAAAGGGGACTGAAAGAACATATTGGCAATGTAGGGCAGCATGTCTGGGTGTGTAGCAACCTATGCCCCGATGAAAAGGGGACTGAAAGACATTCTTATTTGTGAATAATGAGCCGATTGTGATTGTAGCAACCTATGCCCCGATGAAAAGGGGACTGAAAGCACGGGCATCTGTGTCAATCCTATCGGGAATTGCAGTAGCAGTGAATGCCGCGATGAAAAGCGGACTGAAAGAATCGTAGGATGAGATTCAATTCCTCCTTGAGCCTTGTAGCAACCGTTGCCCCGACGAAAAGGGGACTGAAAGCATTCTGGAAGAGGAGGTTCAGCGCGGCCTCATCAGTAGCACCCAATACCCCGATGAAAAGCGATCAAGCGACCGGATAGGGAGCGATCAACTGAACGAAAAGTGAAGGCGATAGAAAATCCCGTGCGATAGTGAATCCTGATAGAGAT
The DNA here is from genome assembly GCA_965204085.1 of Candidatus Poribacteria bacterium. Taxonomy (GTDB): domain Bacteria; phylum Poribacteria; class WGA-4E; order WGA-4E; family JAJDTR01; genus JAJDTR01. The sequence goes on from CBDBEE010000001.1 coordinate 106,288, forward strand.
TCCCCTCTCGTTTGCGCCTCTCTGCTGGCGGCGTGCTCATGCTGCAACTTAATCATAGTCCATCAATACGATCACAAGAATCACAGTTCAGACAATCTGTGACCAATCAAAGGCATGCGAAAAATCCATTCCGCCCTCGCCAACCGCTAACCACTGCCAATTGTCCGCCGCATTTTTCGCTTGATAACTATACAAATATAAAGTATAATTTGGGCTGGTAGATTCGTGAGACAGAAATCCGCCACCGGTAACGAAAATCCATTGGCAGGCAAAAAATACCCGAGACGAAAGTGCGCTAAAACAGTCTTTACAATGCTTTTTCCGCTAGCATGCACCTCACGTCAACAATCTGAAAACTCGCGTCATGACTTGCTCCGCGGTTGCTCAAGCAGGCGGAGGCCCCGCACAATAACCCCAAAAAAAGCGTGCTGCAAACAAACTGAAAAAACCGAAATAACTGAAAAAACTGAAATAACACCCTCATACGGGCCCACATGCTAACGAGTTACGACGCAGTCATAATCCTAAACTTTGCGCACCCCTTCACGCTAGAACACCTCAAGCAGATGGAGGGGCTCACGAATCAAAAAGTTGACCGTACAATCGAGCTCCCCACAGCACTTGATCCGTAGGAGGCAATACATCCACAAGTCGCTGAATTGATTGAACAGACAGGCTAATCATCAACAGAGTGGCAGACACCCCCTGCTTTTCAATCCTCCGCCCTTGAACTTCATCGCAATCACACTCCTTGCCGAACTTCACGAGCGTCGCGGCTACTTTTCCTGCTCGTCTTTGCATGCGTCCGGTGGAGGGAAGTGTTCCGATTGAGTATGAGGTAGCCGAAATCCTTAATCTGCAGGCTATACACGAGAACGCACGAAAAACTCGCAGTTAAGAGTTCTTTACATACTGAAGTGTTTTTGCGGAACAATCCCAAATTGCTGTCAAGCGCTATCTTTACTGAGTTGTCAACTTCACACACTCTTGATAGCTACAACACGTGTTGGAGGGTTTTAACTAGCCGCTGCCTTCACACTGCATGCCGCGATGAAAAGCAATCAAGCGACCGGATAGGGAGCGCGATAGAGTTCTCATAAAGTGTTCTTAAGCGTGTGAATATGTAGGAGAATTACTATCGCCCTCGTTATCCACTCGGTTGATCCCCGATGAAAAGGGGACTGAAAGTACATCCTGCGTCGGACGTACCGAGAGGCGGTTCGGTAGCAGTGAGTGCCGCGATGAAAAGCGATCAAGCGACCGGATAGAGAGCGCGATAGCAAGCATGTAACTTTAACTCGACTCCAATGGCAGTATCCCATTTAAGCATTGCACTATTCCAGAAAGGCGTGTATCTTCTGGATACTAAGAAGATTAGCTATCGCCCTCGCTATCCACTCGGTTGATCCCCGACGAAAAGGGGACTGAAGGTCTAACCATTCAGCGTGGTTGGAAACCGCGCCTACCAGAGTAGCCACGAATGACGTGATGAAGAGGAGGACCTAAATGGCGCCGACAGTTCCGTTTTTTCAACAGGTCAACCTTAATTTCGATACCGCCGCTCAATATACCGATTTCCCGCGCGGGTTGCTTGATCAGGTCAAAATGTGCAATACGATTTGTCACATGGCGTTCCCGGTCAAAAAAGATGACGGCGCGATTGAAGTCATCCATGGGTGGCGTGCGGAACACAGTCATCACAAACTGCCGACAAAGGGGGGAATTCGTTACAGTACGCTGGTCAATGAGGACGAGGTAATGGCGCTCGCCGCCCTGATGACGTACAAATGCGCCATCGTCGATGTACCGTTCGGCGGAGCAAAAGGTGGCGTCCAAATCGACATTAGAAAGTATTCCGCCGACGAATTGGAACGCATCACTCGGCGCTACACGTATGAATTGGTGCGGAAAAACTTCATTGGTCCGGGCATAGACGTTCCGGCGCCCGACTACGGTACCGGCGAGCGTGAAATGGTATGGATTGCCGACACCTACACCACAATGAATCCGGGAAAGCTGGACACGTTAGCGTGTGTGACGGGAAAACCGGTCGAACAAAGCGGTATTCGCGGACGGAGAGCGGCGACCGGCAGAGGCGTGTATTTTGGCATCCGCGAGGCGTGCAATGTCTCAGAGGATATGAGTACGCTTGGTCTAAAGCCGGGGCTGGACGGAAAACGAGTGGCAGTGCAAGGGTTTGGGCAGGTCGGGTACCACGCCGCCAAGTTCTTGAGTGAAGGCGGGGCGGTGATTGTGGGATTAGCCGACATTGGCGGCGCAATTTACAATTCGAAAGGGTTGGATGTCGAGGACGTTTTTCAGTATCGAGGTGAAACCGGTTCCCTTTTCAATTTCCCCGGCGCGACGAATCTCTCAAAACCAGCCCACATCCTTGAACTGGAATGTGACATCCTCGTACCGGCGGCGCTTGAAAATCAGATTACCCGCTATAACGCCTCCCGAATCAAAGCCAAGATCGTCGCGGAAGCGGCAAACGGTCCAACAACCCCCGAAGCTGACGAAACCCTCGGGGCAAAAAGGGTAATGGTTATTCCCGACGTATATCTAAATTCCGGCGGCGTGACGCTCTCTTATTTTGAATGGCTAAAGAATCTTTCGCATGTGCGGTTCGGTCGATTGGAGAGCCGCTTTGAGGAAAATACGCGCAGAAATCTTCTCAAGGCAGTGGAAGGCGTGACAGGTAAGCGGTTTTCAGAATCGGAGCAAGATCGACTGGCGCACGGCGCCACGGAAGAAGATCTGGTGGATGCGGCGCTTGAGGAAACCATGATAACCGCATACCACGAAATAAGAACGGAAGCAAGAGCGCTCGGCGGTGAATTTCGCTTACGAACCGCGGCGTTCCTCATCGCTATCAATAAGGTGGCACAGTTTTATATGCAATCCGGAATCTTCCCGTAAGCAGGTTTCACCGATTTTACCGTAGTAGGTTCTCTTTTCGATTTTCACAAGGATGGGTTTTATCGCGGTGCGAGATTATGATGACTTTGTGCAGAGATTACACAGACTGAGTCTGCCCAATTTAGGGCAAGATACACTTGGGAAGGTCGATGGCTACACCATCTATCGTCTGGTGTTCGGGACGGTCTCTAATGTGAAGCGGCACGTCTTAATAACGGCGGGGCTGCATGGAGATGAGCCGGCAGGCCCAGAAGCGGTACTGCGCTTCCTGCACGAATACGACGCAACACGCTATGACGGCGTCAGATTTCTCGTCCTTCCTTGCATCAATCCGTACGGCTATGTCCACAATACCCGCGAGGACAGGTCGGGGATTGACCTCAACCGTGTGTTTGAAGTCGATAATCCGCCGGAGGAAGCCCGTCTCGTCAAAACGGCGGTGGAGGGCAAACGGTTTGACTTCGCAATAGATTTTCACGAGGATTGGGAAGCCGCCGGGTTTTACTTCTATGAGGGACGCAAAAATGGGAACTGGATTGGACCGGAGGTCATCCGGAACGTCGAGAGCGTTTGCCCGATTGATCGGGAGCACGATGAGAGTGATTTGCCGATCGCTGACGGTGTGTTTAAGGTCGACCCCGGCTGGGGGCTACAAGGGTTTACCCCCTACCTACTCGCTTTTCACTCCGACCACGTAATGATTTGCGAGACGCCTACGAGTTTGCCAATGCACCAGCGCATCGCCGCTCATCTGAAGGCACTGGAGACGGTGTTGGGGCATTACAATCAAGGTAAGTGTTTAGTGGTCAGTGGCTAGTGGATCTCTACCGCACTCACTATCCGTTCGCTTGCTGGTCAGTAAAACCCCTGAAACAGGGATTTCTATCAGGATTCTCTATCGCCTTGGGATCCCTATCGCGGTCGCTGTTCAGTCGCTCAATCTGTTAGATTGTGACATGCGCAAACTAACAATTTGCGCTACGAGGGGGTGTCCGATTTTGTGGGCAATGAAATAAATATCGTTACCGTTCATTAAAACACAATCATAATGTGAGAAAATATGAATGTAAGCGACTATAGCTATCGCACTCGCTATTCACTCGTTTGATCTCCAGTGAAGCGGCAAGATTTATAGGCGGGGCAGGATGCCCCGCCTACGGGAGTTGCGTAGCAGTATGTACTCCGATAAAGTGGATCAAGGAAGCGAATAACGAGCAGGATAGATTGGTAATGAAGACAAAGACATCGCCGGACGAATTCCGCATTGCAAGCCTAAGCGGTTATCCGCGCCGTATTGTCTGCTTGACGGACGAAACCACGGAAACCCTCTATCTTTTAGGCGAGGACTCCCGAATTGCAGGAGTGTCGGGGTACACGGTTCGCCCCAAAGAAGCGCGGTCCAAACCACGAGTCTCGGCATTCACCAGCGCCAAGATTGACAAGATTTTGGAATTGCGCCCCGATTTGGTACTGGCTTTTTCCGATTTGCAAGCTGATATCGTGCGGGAGTTAATCCAAAAGGGGTTGACCGTCCTCGCCTTCAATCAGAGAAGCGTCACCGAGATCTTGGAGATGATTCTGACCTTGGCTGGTTTGGTGGGGGCGCCGCAGAAGGGTAGAGCGCTCGCATCGGAGTTGTCGAACGGGTTGGAGGAGATTCGGGCGTCGGCACGGCGCTTTCCTCGACGACCGCGAGTGTTCTTCGAGGAGTGGAACGACCCTTTGATTAGCGGCATTCAATGGGTGGAGGAACTCATTGAGTTGGCGGGCGGAAAACCGGTTTTCCCGGAGCTGCGTCAAAAACCGTTGGCGCGCGATCGCATCCTGGATCCCGGTAGTGTAATCTCTCGCGATCCGGAGGTGGTCATTGCTTCTTGGTGCGGTGTCAAGGTCAATAAGGATCGGATTGCGGCTAGACCCGGTTGGTCCGGCATAGCCGCGGTGCGTTGTGGACACGTCTACGAGGTAAAATCGACCTATATCTTGCAACCCGGTCCCGGGGCTCTGACTGAAGGCGTCCGACAGATTCACCTCGCCTTGGCTCACACTGTCGGCGTTGAAGTGGATCCCCGGCTCAGACCTCGTGAAAGGGTGGACGCTGCACTGCGGACTGCGCAGTGCGGGTGATTGGAGACCGAGGAACCGGGATTCTTGAGGCGAGTCTTTCCCTGACCGTATATTGTGATTCAGGTGAAAACAGACATGAAATGTAGGCGGGCATCAAGCAACGGGCAGAATCAACTGTGCGAATGGCGACTGCGATAGGAATCCTGAATAACGACTGGGATAGAAGATCCTTATAGAGCTCCCATAGAGATCTCCTTGCACCGCATATGCGGCAGAATAATGTAAGCGGCGCATATTCCCGTATATCTACCAACCCTGGCCGATCTCCCGCGATCAATTGACGATGTTCATTTGCTCTCTTCATCCAACACAAATCGCTGGACACGACTTCGGATTCATGATAGGATTTGGTCCAGATTCCCCAAGATGTATACGGGCAAGCACGGGACAGAAAAACCTACCGTCGTAATGTTCCATTCATTGGCAAATGCTCTCTTGTTTACTGTAGGGTAGGCATCGCCCACCAAACAGAAAATACCAAAACAACTACGGCTATCCGGGAAAATAACCCAGTACAATGGAGTGTACTGGTGGCAATTCTCTGGAATTCCTTGAACAATGTCGGCGAAAGAAAGCTCCTAAGCTCGCCCCTCGACCTCTAAAGCCGCTAAAAGTTCTCAAACCCTTAAAATCTCGTAAGTGGTGCTAAGAGCCTGTTTGAATAATCGGTAGCAAGGCCATTTTTGGTTATTTGTAGGCAGTTTTTCATGTTTTTATTTTTGTCTACTACCTACCTGTGGGATTTCTATCGCCTTAGCTATCAGCTCAGTTGATCCCGCTCCTGGGGCTTGGGTGCGCGGGGATTTGGCGTTTCTACACACCTTCAAGATCTCTATCGCACTCGCTAATCACTCGTTTGATCTCCTCTGGGGCTTTTAGAGGCTGGTGCGCAGTGCGCACCCTACAAATGTACTTTTCAAACAGGTTCGTAGCCAATTCATGGTGATAACCTGGAATTGTAGATTTTTGGGCGCTATCCAAGTCGCTCCATTTTTCTATGCCATTTTACTACTATTTTACCACGTTAGATTAAGCTACAAACTGCCGATCGCCAAATCTGAAACGGGAATACAGACTGATGCCGCGCCTGACGAAACTGCATTTGGTGTCGGGTGTTGCTGCAGTCAACGCTTTGTAGGCGGTTAGGTAAAGGAGAACTACTCGGCATTACAAGCCATCCTTCGTCTACATCTCAGATGAAGACTGATTCTCAAGGCAAGAAAACGTATTATGAACACAGCCTCAACATTCTTTACCCTTTTCGCTCTTGCCATACTCAACACTTTTGCCCGAGGTTCCCCGCAATGGCACCTCCCCGATGAAGCAAACGCACGTCAAGGCCAGCGGGAAATACACGAGATACAATATTCACCGAATGATACGCGGCTTGACGTTGAAAGTTCCATAGGTATTTGGCTTTATGGTACGGTGACCGGTCAAAAGGTTTACTTGTCCAGCGGGCAAACCGGTGAGGTCACTAGTGTCGTGTTAAGCCCGGAAGGAAGGATACTTGCCAGCGGCAGTTGGAACCAGTCTGTCCGTCTGTGGGATACAGAAACGGGAGCACTCAAGCAACGTCGATCGCTCTTTCGGGGTAGAGGCTTGTTCGGAGGTGGGGTGCATAGTGTAGTGTTCAACTCCGGTGGTGAAACGCTTGCCAGTGGGAGTCGGGACGCCACCGTTCCTCAGTGGGATGGGGGCACAGGGACACAGAAGCGGGAATCGAGCAGGCAGTCGGATCGAGCCGGAAGTACCGCCGCACAATCTGGACAGATTACCGGAGTGGTCATTGATGCGACGGGCACGGTCTTGCCCGGTGCAACGGTCAACCTAGTCGGAGTGCCAGACGGACCGCGGGAGGTACAGACAGACGCGCGCGGCCGGTACGCATTCACCAGCGTTGCTCCTGGCAGATACAGGCTGTCCGTCTTCATGGCTGGCTTAGGCGCGGCGACAGTGGAAGGCGTCGTGGTTGCGGCCGAATCGGTTGAGTTACCGGCCATCACCCCGCGGTTGGCCGTCTTCGTCGATCCCGTGGTCGTGTCGGCAACGCGCATTGAGGAGCCGTTGCAGCAGGTGCCTCTGAGCATCTCGGCGATGACCGGCACCGACATCGAGCGGCGGGCTATCGAAAACCTGACAGAACTGTCGTCCTGGACCCCCGGTCTGACCGTGGTTGACCAGGGCGCGCGCGGCAGCAACGTCGTCATCGCCCGCGGACTCAACACGGATTCGTTGAACGGTTCGGAGTTCAGCGGCAATAGCTACAATAACGGCGTCGCCACGTATCTCGGCGACATCCCCCTGGCAGTCGACCTGCGGCTGCACGACATAGAGCGGGTCGAGGTGCTTCTCGGACCGCAGGGATCGCTGTACGGCGCCGGCACGTTGGCGGGGGCCGTGCGCTACCTGTTGCTGCCGCCCGACACGGAGCGGCGCACGTTCGGGGTTCGCGGCGACCTGTTCGCGCTGGCGCACGGCGGCGCACCCGGATCGGATGCTGGCATGACGTTCAACCTGCCGATCGTCACGAGCCGGCTGGCGGTGCGCGGTTCCTTGGACCGCTACGCCAATCCCGGATTCATTGACTACGACTATCTGCTGCGCACGCCGGGCGTCTCCGAGCCGGAGCCGGACCTGACTAATCTCGAGGTAGTGGAAGCCAACTTGCGCAGCGAGTCCGACGCCAACACTGAAGAGACGGTTTCGGCGCGGCTATCCCTGCTGTGGAAGGCGACACCGGAGCTTTCCGCCTTGTTCGCCTACCACCTGCAGGATCAGCAGGTCGGCGGGCGGCAGATTAACCACGCACGGTCGTTCGACACCGGCCGCTACGTTGCGGCGCACCGCTACCTCGAGCCGAACGACCGCAGGAACCAGCTCTGGAGCCTTGAGTTGACCTGGGTGCCGCATTGGGCGAAGCTGACTACCGCCGTTGGCTACTCGCGCTACGCCCAGCACGGGCAGCGCGACCAAACTGACCTGCTGATTCAGGCCTTCGGCATCGCCGGGTTGCTGCCTGGGGAATTCCCGGCACTGGCGCGTGCTCGGGCGATCGAGCCGGACATTTCTGTCGCTGACCTGACGGCACGGTTCAGGTCCTTCTCGGCCTATACACGCGAAGACGCGCGGGAGGAGCGCTTCAACTGGGAGACGCGCCTAGTGTCGACCGGCGACGGGCCGTGGCGCTGGGTTGGCGGCGTCTTCTTCAACAACTACGACAGTAGCGGGGAGAGTTTCGAGTTCACGCCGGGGCTGACAGAGTTCTCCGGCATCACGCCCATCCTGGGGGACAACCCGGTGTCCGAGCCGGTCGAATACTACAGCCTCGACAGCCAGGCGGTAGAAGAGATTGCGCTGTTCGGCGAGCTATCGCGCGATCTGAGCAGTCGTTGGCGGGTGACGGCAGGTGGCCGCTGGTTCAACTACCGCATCGACACCGGAAGCCAGACCGAATTCCCCTACACGCCGATGTACAACTCGCCGTTCACCGCGTTCGAATCGGACGACCGTGGCGTGCTGCTCAAAACGAGCGTAAGCTACCGCTTCGACGAACAGACGAATGCCTACTTCACCCGTTCGGAAGGCTACCGCATCGGCGGTGGCAACAACTTCCGGGTCTGCTCCGACGAGGAGATCGCACTGCTCAGCGACGCGGACCCCGGTAACGACCCGCCGCAATCCGGCTGCATATACCAGGACCAAGCCCTGATCAAACCCGACCGGACGACCAACTACGAAGTGGGGCTGCGCCGCTCGTGGAGCGACGGACGGTTCACCGCTTACGGCACACTGTTCCACGTCGACTGGACGGACATCCAGGTCGCGGGCGAGACGCCGTTCAGCGCGCAGCCGATCACGCTAAACGGCGGTGCTGCCGTGAGCCGCGGCGCGGAGCTCGCGACCGCCGCCGACCTGACGAATGCGTTGCGACTGCGCGGGACGTGGGCGTATACGCACGCGGTGCTGAGTCAGGACTCGCCCGGTCTGCTCGACGGGGGCGCGGATGCCTTCAAAGGCGACCGCCTCTCGGGCGCGCCGCAGCAGCAGGGCAGTTTGCTGGTTTCCTACGCGAGGCCGATCGGCGGCGCGGCGCTCGAGGTGCTCTATGGCTATACGTACACCGGCGATGTGCTCACACGCATCGGGATGCACGCGGGCGGCGAGACCCTGCCGGCGTACGATCTCCACAGTCTCTCGACATCGGTTTCGAAGGGAGACTGGACCCTCACGTTCTATGCCGACAATCTGCTTGACGAGTACGCGGTGACCGGCGTGCGGCAGACGCCCGACCAGATTGGCCGCACGGATGACGGCTTCCGTGCGCGCCGCTACTTCGCCAACGTGCTCGCGCCTCGGCGCGTGGGCGCGCGCATCCGCTACACGATTCAGTAGATCTCGGGCGAGGAGTCACGGCAAAGAGGGGATAAATACTTGGAAGTTGGCGTACCGTTGACCGCGATCGCCGTTTACTACGTGCCCATGAACAGACGGAACTGGTGGATCTGACGTCGACCGACCGTGACGACTCTCGCACAGTGCGGGATTAGCGTTACGATCCGCGTCTAGAAACTGCGCAAGTCGTAGAACCCGCGACATGCAGGCGATGTCAATGGGGACAGGGCAGTGAAGCGACAAGGTTCGATGTTATACTCCACGCTGCGGAGAATTGCTTTTTTTTGTAGGAGCGATCTCCGAATCGCGACCTATTTATACCTTGCGTTGGGTATTATTGCGCTTTCTTTTCCAGTGATAGATGTTTCTAATAGGACTTACGTAGCACCATCAGGTCGGGAATCGGAGTTCCCTCCTACAGAAGACGCAATTTCTGACAGCGCCGAGTATAACATATTCTTCACTTCAAGCATTGAAGTTGAAATCTCTAATCCGTTGCGTCGCCTCCTTTCATTCGCTGTGGCGAAAGTGATGTTCGTGAGTATCGTTCTTACTTTGGACGCTATGGCTGACGCCGAAGCGAGGCGAGTAAGAGTTCGTGGTTACCAATAGAAGAACGGAACGTATGTGCCGGAGCACTATATCAAGAGCCAAGCCTAAAACTTATTATTCCCGTTTCAAAAAAGAAACTCTCAGTTAAATTACGATTTTTGCATTCATTAATATCAAGGAGAAATATGGCGACATCCGCATTTGTACATCTTCATAATCATAGTGAATACAGTTTTCTTGACGGCGCGTGCCACATCGAGGGTATTGTCGATTGGGCTTATGAGCAGAGCGTGCAAGCCGTGGCGCTGACGGATCACGGCAATATGTTTGGTGCATGGGAGTTTTACAAGAAGGCGAAGGACAAAGGTGTCAATCCCATCGTCGGTTGCGAGGTTTACGTTGCTCCGGAGAGTCGGCACGAGCGCGGACGAGAGCAGGGGAGCGCCTATCACTTAACGTTGCTGGCAGAGGATGCCACCGGCTACCGAAATCTCATGAAGTTGGTCTCGCTCGGCTATCTTGAGGGCTTTTATTCCAAACCTCGAATCGATATGGAAATCTTGCGCGCGTACCGTGACGGCATCATCGCATTGACGGGGTGTATCCAGGGGTATGTCCCGGCGCTATTGGCAGCGAACCGGCGCGAAGCCGCGGTGAAGAACTTTCAACGGTTGCAGGATGTCATGGGACGCGACAATCTGTATGTCGAAGTTCAGAATCACGGCCTCCCCGAAGAGAAGCCCGCCTATGAGGTGATGACCCAACTCGCTCAGGAACACAATCTACCAATTGTTGGGACAAACGACTGCCACTACCTCAACCGGTCGGATCACAAGATGCACGATGTGTTGCTTTGTATTCAGATGAAACGCACGGTGGATGAGGAAAACCGCATGCGTTTCCTCAACGAGTTCTATTTTAAGAATATCGACGAGATGCACGAAGCGCTGAAGGATTTTCCGCCCGAAGCCATTACAAATACGCTCGAGATTGCGAATCGCTGCCAGCTAGAACTCGACTACGGCGAGCATATCATGCCGAGGTACGAAGTACCGGAGGGTTTCACGGCGGAATCGTATCTTGCCAAACTCTGCGAGGATGCGCTGCGCGAGAGGTACGGCGAGATTTCGACGGAGATGAAGACACGGCTAGACTACGAACTTGAGGTGATACAGAAGACGGGCTATGCCGGTTATCTGCTGATTGTGTGGGACTACGTCAATTTTGCGCGGCAGCAGAAAATCCCGTTCATTGGCCGCGGATCGGCGGGCGGAAGTTTGGCGATGTTCGCACTTGGCGTGACGACGTTCAACCCGTTGGAGTACGATTGCCTGTTCGAGCGGTTCCTAAACCTTGAGCGCGTCAGCATGCCCGATATCGACATCGACTTCGGCGATGAACACCGGAAAATCGTCATCGACTATCTGACGGAAAAGTACGGATCGGAGTGCGTCGGGCAGGTGGCGACCTTCAGCACCTTCGCCGCCAAAGCTGCGGTTACCGACGTTGGACGCGCGCTGAATGTGGAGATGCAGGATGTTCGGCGTGTGACCCAGCTAATTCCGGCGGTACCCGGCGTTACGCTAGACGAGTCGTTGGGTGACGTTCCGCGGTTCCGGGAACTTGCCGAAGCGCCGGAAAATCGGGATATGATGGAGGTCGCGAAGTCGATCGAGGGCATGAAGCGGCATGTCTCGATTCACGCCTGCGGGATTGTGTTGGCAAATGGACCTCTCACCGACTATGTTCCGCTTTTCAAGGATAAGAACGACCGCGTTGCAACCCAGTACAATCTCAAGACGCTCGAAGATGTGGGCATGGTGAAATTTGACTTCCTCGGTCTGCGAACCTTGAGCGAGGTGCATCACTGTCTCGCGCAGATTAAGGAGCGGCACGGGGTTGATCTTACACTTGAAGGCATCCCGCTTGATGATGAAAAGACGTACCAGGTCATCAGTGCAGGGTTGGTCGCAGGGCTTTTCCAGTTGGAAACCTCGCCGGGAATGCGGCGCGTCACGATGCAAATCAAACCCAACAATTTCGAGGATTTTGTGCCCATTTCCGCGCTCTACCGCCCCGGTCCGCTGGATAGCGGCATGATGGACAAGTTCATTCGCCGAAAGCTCAAGGTTGAATCGGTGACCTATCTTCACTCTACGCTGGAAGATGCGCTGAAAAACACCTACGGCGTCTGTATCTACCAAGAGCAGGTGATGCAGATTGCGCGGGACATGGCGGGCTTTACGCTTGGTGAAGCGGACGTGCTTCGCGATGCGATGGGCAAGAAGAAGATGGACGTGCTCAAAATGCAGCGCGAAAAGTTCATTGATGGCGCCGCGAACAACGGAATTGACGACAAGAAGGCGGGCGAGGTTTTCGACTATCTCGAACCGTTTGGTCGATACGCCTTTAACCGTTCACACACCGTCGCGTATGCGATTATGTCTTATCAGACGGCGTATCTCAAGACACACTATCCCCGCGAGTTCATGGCGTCGATGATGAGCGGTGAGTCCGGCTCCAGCGATAAAATTGTGAAGTATATCGCCGAGTGCCGGCAGCTATCGGAGTTTCTGGGGATAAAGATGGACGTTCTCCCGCCGGACGTGAATAGCAGCGGTTGGGATTTTACCGTGGACGGGGAAGACATTCGATTCGGGTTGGCAGCCGTCAAGAATGTGAACGAAGGCGCGATTGAATCGATAGTGAAGACCCGTGAAAAGGATGGTTCGTTCACGTCGTTACAAGATTTTTGTGAGCGCGTCGATACGAAGGCGGTCAGCAAGCGGGTGATTGAAAGTTTGGTAATGGCGGGGGCATTTGATTCGTTTGAAGGGCACAGGGCACAGCACCTAGCCAACCTGGAGCAAGTGATGCGGGTGGCACAGTCCGCTCAAGCAGATCGGGAAAAAGGGCAGATGAATCTGTTTGGTGCCGCGGAGCAGGAATTGCCGGTTGCGGAACCTGTTCTTGAAGAGGTGCCGGAGTGGGAACAAGACGAGGTGCTCAAGAACGAGAAGGAGCAACTCGGTTTTTATCTCTCCGGCCACCCGTTGGAAGCGTACGATGATGTGCTTGACTATTTTACAACCGCGTCGTCGCAAACCCTCTCCGAAAATTCTAACGGCACCGAAGTATACGTCGCCGGTCAAATATCGTCGTTTCGCCTCACGAAAACGAGAAAAACCGGTGAATCGATGGCTATCTTGGTGATTGAAGATTTGGAGGGCGCCTTTGATGTGGTAGTTTTTCCGGAGGCGTACAAAAAATCTCAACACGCCATCGAGGAGGGAAATTTTGTGTGGATACGCGGTGCGGTGAGCCAGAATCGGGGGCAGATGAGAACTGACGAAGGGGAGGTCGAAGAGGATGTGCGCCAGATTCAAGCTGACGAAATTCTGCCTATTGGCCAGGTCGAAAGCAAGACATCGGCAGTTGAGGTCACGATTCCCGAAGCGGATATAGCGAATCAGGAAAAGATGGACGCGCTACTGACAATTTGTAGCCAACACGGCGGGGACAACGATCTGATTTTAAAGCTGCCATACCCGCGGTATGGCGAGGTCATAGCTCAATGCAGCCCGAAGTACAGTGTTGCGTTTGAACCCGCGCTCGTGACGGAAGTCGAAGCGCTTTTTGGATATGACAGTATCAAACCTAGCAATCGGACAACACGGGTCGGAGAGCGCACCAACGGTTCTTCGGTGAGTTATGTGTAAAAAAATCGGGAATCGTAGATCGCCTATCACCATTCTTGCTGCACCTCTTCTGTAGAGGCGAGTTTTACTCGCGACAAGGAGTCGCGATCGGGAGATCAATCCGACAATAGAATCACCGTCATTTCTTGTGTATTTATGTGTCGCTATATCTTTACACCACGGAAGGATTCATCATGCACTATCGCACACTTGGTCGTACCGGATTGCGTGTTTCAGAGGTCGGGTATGGCGGCGGGCGTGTCAATCCCACCCGGGATAGCCTCCCGTTAGTTGATATGCTCCATGCCGCCTTTGCGGTTGGACTGACCTATCTTGACACCGCGCCCGACTACGGAGGCGGGTTCAGCGAGAAGATCATTGGCGAAGCCGTCAAGGGACGACGGGATGAGTGTGTCATCGCAACAAAGACCGAAGCCTTTGACCCAAAGGGAATCATCGCGGATGTGGATGGGAGTTTGCAGCGGCTGGGAGTTGATGTGATTGACGTACTGCAGTTTCACGGTGGGTGGTTCAGCGAGGAAGAGACGCAACAGGTTCTGGAGGACGGTGGATTGGAGACGTACCGGCGGGTACGCGATCAGGGAAAGGTTCGGTTTCTCGGGTTTTCGGCAGATGGACCTTCGGCGGGGGTGGAGCGCATGATTGCCACGGGTGAGTTCGACGTGATGCAGATTCACTACAATCTGATGTATCAGAACACGTGCGACGCCTTCGGGAATAGCGGCGTTATCCCGGCTGCAAAGGCACAGGGGATGGGAATTGTGCTGATGCGGTCAACGACAAGCGGCGCCTTCCCGAAACTGATGCGGCACTGTTTCTCCAAAGAGATGGAGGGTGTCGACCTTGACAGTTTTCTGCTGAACTTTGTGCTTTCCAACCCGATGGTTGACAGCGCCTTGATGAGTCTGCAAAGTGTCGATGACGTGAATTGGACGAACGCGGTTTCGGACGACGTTGATGCGCGGCTCGATTTGCAGGAGATTTATAAAAGATAGGACTTGCGCGGTTGCGTGCCCTCGGTTTGTAGTAAGATTTTCTATTATCAAATCGAAGAAAATCTCTATCAATCCAAAAGAGAACTAGCAACAGCGATAGAAGCTCTTGCTGGCTCTCCGGTTGATTGATTTCCTCAAGCGCTTTCAAAGGCTGGTGCGCAGTGCGCACCCTACGGATGTGCTAAGTTGAACTCAGGGGCGGTTCATCAAATCCCGGATGACGTAGTCCAAGATTCCGCCGTGCTTATAGTACTCAACCTCAATTGAGGCGTCGATCCGAACGAGCAGTTCGGTTTCGCGCCTCTCGCCGGATGCGCCGATAATCTCCATCGTAACCGACTGTCCCGGTTGGAGGTCTTCCGTTATACCGGTAATGTTGATAAGTTCGCTCCCATCCAAGCCCAAAGATTGTACGGTCTCGCTATCTTGGAACTGCAACGGCAAGATTCCCATCCCGATTAGGTTGCTGCGGTGGATGCGTTCAAAGCTTTCCACGATAACCGCTTTAACGCCTTGAAGTTTCGGTCCTTTTGCCGCCCAATCCCGCGAGCTACCCATGCCGTAGTCGTTCCCCGCGAAGATGACGGTTGGTGTATCGTTTTGCATGTAGTGCATCGCCGCTTCGTAGATGGTCGTCTGTTTCTCGTCGGGAAACTGAATCGTGAATCCGCCTTCAACCCCCGGCAGCATGAGGTTTTTGACACGTTTGTTGGCGAACGTCCCGCGCGCCATCACGCGATCGTTGCCGCGGCGCGCGCCGTACGTATTGAAGTCTCGCCCATTGACGCCATGGTCGATGAGGTATTGCCCTGCTGGGGTATCGGGAGCTATCGCCCCGGCGGGCGAGATGTGGTCGGTGGTAACCGAATCGCCGAAAATTCCGAGAATGCGCGCGCCCTTGATATCGGAGATTGGGGCAGGCTCCGGCTCAAAGTTTTCAAAGAACGGCGGTTTTTGAACGTAGGTGCTCTCCTCGCGCCACGGATAGAGCGTGCCTTCCGCGCCCTCCAAGTCGTCCCATTCCGGCACACGGTCACTCATTCCCTCGTACGTCCGCTTAAATGTCGCGGCATCCACAGATTGACTGATGAGGTCGATTATCTCGGATTGAGAGGGCCAAATGTCGCGTAGATAGACCGCTTCGCCATCGTCGTTATGTCCAAGCGGCTCCGTGGCGAGATCGATGTCGATACGCCCGGCGATGCCGTAGGCAACCACAAGTGGCGGTGACATCAAGAAGTTGGCTTTGACATCGGGATGCACGCGCGCCTCGAAATTTCGATTCCCGCTGAGAACGCTCGCGGAAACCAAGTTGCGATCGCCAATCGCCTCCTGAACCACTTCGTCGAGTGGTCCACTGTTGCCGATGCAGGTTGTGCAACCGTATCCCACCACGTCGAATCCCAGTTTTTTGAGATAGGGGAGGAGCCCAGTATTCTGTAAATACTCCGTCACAACTCGCGAGCCGGGCGCGAGGCTAGTTTTGACGTGATTGGGAACCGATAACCCCGTTTCAATCGCGTTCTTGGCGAGCAAGCCGGCGCCAATCATAACGGATGGGTTGCTTGTGTTCGTGCAACTGGTGATGGCGGCGATGACGACAGAGCCGTGCGTAATTTCGTGATTGCTTGTACGTTCTTCACAATCTGCCTCGGCTTCATCGCTCCCCAAGCCGTAGCCACCGTCAGTTATTGGCTGCGTCAGCAGGTCTCTGAACGACTCCTTTACATTTGGCAGTTCAATCCTGTCCTGCGGTCGCTTGGGCCCCGAAATGCTCGGCTCGATTGCGCCGAGGTCAATCTCCAGAACGTCAGAGTATTCGACTTCTCCCTCCTTCGGAACCCCGAACAGGGATTGTTGTTTGAGATACGTCTCCACCAATCGCACGTGTTCCTCGTCTCTGCCGGTGAGTCGAAGATAGCGCATCGCCTCATCGTCGGGGGGGAAGAACCCGATGGTCGCGCCATACTCTGGACACATGTTCGAGATTGTCGCACGATCGGGAAGGGAGAGCGCCTCCACGCCTTCACCGTAGAACTCCACGAATTTACCGACAACCTGCTTCTCCCGAAGTTGTTGCGTGACGGTCAGCACGAGGTCGGTCGCGGTTACGCCCTCCTTGATGGCACCGGTCAGGTGTACGCCGAGTACTTCGGGAGTCAAGATGTAAACGGGCTGCCCCAGCATGGCGGCTTCCGCTTCGATACCGCCGACTCCCCAACCGACGACGCCGAGTCCGTTTATCATTGTCGTATGGGAATCAGTGCCGACCAAGGTATCGAAATAGGCAGTGGTCTTGCCATCGGCTTCGTCCGCCATCACGCATTTTGCCAGATATTCGAGGTTGACCTGGTGCACGATGCCGACGGAAGGTGGCACAATCTTGAATTTCTCGAAGGCTTGCTGCCCCCATTTCAGAAATTCGTAGCGTTCTTTGTTGCGTTCAAACTCCCGTTTTGTATTGATTTGCAGCGAGTTTGCCGATCCGTAAGAGTCCACTTGGACTGAGTGGTCGATAACCAGATCGACGGGGACAAGCGGCTCGATCGTCATCGGGTCGCCACCGCGTTCCTGAACGGCAGTGCGCATCGCCGCGATGTCAACGACGAGCGGCACGCCGGTGAAATCTTGCGCGACGACTCGCGCCGGCTTGAACGGTAATTCGACCGATTTCGGATGTGCGGGGTTCCAATTTGCCAAATCGGTGATGTCTTGTTCCGTCACTTGGTGGTCGTCATAATTTCTCAACAGCGATTCGATCAGAATCCTTATGCTGACCGGCAGTTTGGAGATGGGACCGACACCACGGTCCTCCAGCATTGGGAGTGAGTAGTAATGAATCTGTCGCCCGCCAGTTTCAAAGGATTGAAGCGAGTCGACAAGTGTATGTGTTGAATCCGGCATTCTATAGCTCCTTAGTCGCCACAATTCTCAGGTAATCTTCTGATTTTGTGTATGCTGAGTACGCAAGGAAGGGAGTTTGAGAAAAGGCTTCGATTAAGCCAATGTGGGGAAAAGATGAGCATTCATTTCAAAACTGTTCTTCCTTGCAACCCTTTTTCGATGTGCTTCTCTTGCTCAATCATTATCTCATACGATGACGCCCAGATGCAATGGAAAACAGGTGAAACAGCTTTGACATTGACGTTGGATTTAATGCTTGGTACCACGTGTTACCACGACAGACGTGAATTTCGCTCAGCAAGAATCTGACACCAGCATGTGCCATACTACGTTATGTATGGTATACCGCGTCTCAATTCTGGCGCACTCTCAAGAAATTATAACATGGAGGCTCATTATGGCAAGCACGGTTCTGTTACCGAAAGACTTTTCCGACTATTTGAGCATCGAAAACGCAACTCTGAGATTCGAGGAGGCTGTCGAGGTTGCCGACAAGATTACGGTGAGGGGTGTCGAATTGTACCCCAATTTGGATCATGCGGCAATCTTCACCGATCCGCCCAATCTGGTGGCGGGACCACTGAAGCAACTCGGCTACGTGTCGGGTTGGGATGCGCGCTGTTATCCGTCGCCGGTTGACGGTTGCGACTACATCAATGTTTCCGCGCGGCTGCCGGGGGAAAGTTCCGCGCGGCACCGGGGCTGGTTCGACTATGTGGCGGTGGTGCATCCCGTGGATGAGCCGGCATTGAGACACATGATGAGCCAAGGTTACGGGAATCCGTTTATCCACCATCTCACGTGGGGACTTGTACCGCCGCCGCGGACGACCATGGACAATTTTGGATATGCACTTCATCTTGTGCCGTTCATGGTTAAGACGCGGAAACTCATCGGCGAAGTGATTGGCGATGAGCCGGGAACGCTCATCATCGCTTTGCCGCAGGAGGTGATTGATCATCCAAGTTTTGGAGAGTCGTTGTCACACTGGGTTAATGGCATCGGTTCGGAGGAGTATCAGGTTGAGTCGATGGACGGCGGCGGTTTCCTGATTCAGTTTTTTGTCCTTACGGGCGGGAGAATTGAGGTTGCTCTCCGTGTTGATACCAAACAGACATTCAATCCGAAGAGCGTGCATAAGATATCCAAAGACGAGATTAGCACGGTTCAAGGTACAGAGCGCGCTTGATGAATATGGGGCAACGTAGTTAATGGAAGGTTGGAGGGGCGGAAGATTGGAAGGAAAAAAGGGGGGACGGGATCTGATGATTGCGGGGGCGATTCCGCCTTAGGTACTGTTTTTGTTACGAAAGGTAATAATAATCGTTATTCCCACAAAGAAACGGGAGAATCGGAGAATTGATATGGTTGACGTGGGGTACCAAACAGCCTGGTATCATCGCGACAATCTATGCCAATCCGGGCAGTGATTCATTCCCGAAAGTTGACCATCTTATCCTAGATTCGTGTTGGGAAGGCGATTCAGATGAAAAAATACTATACTGTATGCGTGATACTGCTGGGATTGAGTTTTGGCGTTAGCGCCCATGAGATACCATACTTTATTTCGAATAACGAATCTCATACCCCGACCACCGATTTTCACCGCTGGGTGATTAACAACGATCAGGAAAACTTGCACTGGCACTTTGGCGACGGTGAAGCGGGGGGTTGGGATCCGTGTGTCGCGGCGGCGTATATTAAAGAGACCAACAGTTATGCCCTTATAGATGGAAACTGCGGGGAGTTGACACGGGGCAACCGCAACAATGAAAACAACAGAAACAATGAGAATCTTGGAAACAGCGAGGATCTTGGAAATAGCAAGAGTCTTGGAAACAGTGAGAATCTTAGAAACAATGAGAATCTTGGAAACAGTGAGAATCATGGGAACAGCGAGAACAGTGGCGACAACTGGCATGATGGAAACAGCGATGGCAATGGCAACAACGGCAAAAACGGTAACAATGCCAACAACGGGGATGATGGAAACCATGGCAACAACGGGAATAATGGGAAAAATGGAAATAACGGAAACGGCGGGAATGGCAACCAGCGGCGCTCGACGGGGAACACGGGCAGCAGCGGGAGTTCTGTGCTGTGCGAGGATGATGAGGGATATTCGGTGCCGGACGACGCTGACCATTGGCCAACTGCGATTGTTGTCGTCACGGACGAAGAGGATGAAGACGAAGAGGATGAAGATGAGGACGATACGGAAACCGATACAACAATGCCTCCCGATCCGATAACCAAGACCTCGGGAGAGAGTTCGGACTCAACCGCGTATCTCACCTTTACGATGACTTTCCCGAAGGGAGTTAATTCGCTGCATCTGCCCTTCAAGCCGTATACCAACTTCTATTTCACCGATTTGTTCGAACTGTTGGGGGATGAGAACGTCGACTCAATTGCGGCACTACGTCCGACGGTTCAGGTGTGGTCGATCATATCAAGCTCTACATCACTTCATGATGAATGGATGTCCCGTTACCGCGGTTTCCTTGTAGACATGGAGGCGACGGTGGAAGTTACGTTTATTCGCGATGCGTACAATTACGGTTACGATATGATATACCTCAAGGATGGGATGAATCTTATTGGCGTGCCCCGTAATTCGGAACATCTGGCGATTGTGAGCGACTTCTTTGTAATATTTGATTGTGTGGCATGGGTCGAAGTGTTGATTGACAGTGAAACACAAATCCTGTACCACCCGGCGTTGGAAAGCATGGAAGTGGAGAGCACGCTGGACGGGGATACCGAAATTTCACCGACGCAAGGCTACATGCTGATGTCCTTGGACGATGACGAGTACCCGGTTTGGGGAGATCCTTGGGGTGAAAAGACAGTGCCAGTGGCTAGTGTGGAATAAGGAAGAATGGAAGGGAAGTGGACGACGAGAGAAAGGAAAAACAGTGTCAGAGGCTATAGTAATCAGTGACCTGTGCGGAATAAGGAAGAATAGGGTGAAAGACGAGGACGGAGGGCACTAGGTGGCTCGTTGTCCACTTGCTTGATCGGTTTCAAAGGAGCTGAGAACAATCGGGCCAGCCACCAAGAATTTTTCTTGCTTAAAACAATGAAAGTATGTTACAATAGGGTTGTTGGACGAATAGGTGCAGTTGAACCCTTTTAATCTAATCCGGCGAGGTTAGGAAAGGGATGTCAAAAAACATCCAAATACATCCGCAGCCATCATTCATATATTCTGTTTGCCTCCCTTTTTTGTCGGGGAGGTTTTTTTATGCCCATTTTTCACTCGCACGGCTAGATTTGCCGCTACGTTAAGCATTACAAGGCTGTTTTGGCTCTAAACGCGCAAGCTATACTAGATTTTATCGAAGAGATTGGGGTGCTCAAGAACCTGCCGCGCACCGGTTGGCGATTCCAGGGCATCAAGGCTGGGGAGAGTGTGGCTGATCACTGTTACCGTGTGTCGCTCTTGTCGATGATCCTAGCAGATCTGCTGAAAGCGCACGGGGTGCGCTTGGACGCCGAAAAGGTGATGCGGAGGGCACTGCTGCACGAAGTTGGCGAGGCGCGGATCGGTGATGTCCCGTTTCCTGCGCTTGAATACATCCCTGAAAATGTGAAGGAACACGGAGAGAAAGCAGCGGTCAAGTCCATGTTTGAGGGGTTCGGAGTTGTTGGTGAGAAGTATATCGAAATCTGGGAGGAGTTTGAGGGAAATACCTCCGTAGAGGGACAGTTGGTGAGAGCCGCGGACAAACTCGAATTGATGATTCAGGCGTATGAATATGAAAAAATCGGCTATCGCTCGTTAGGCAAATTTTGGAAAAACAATTGGAATCGGCAAGGGATTAAACAATTCGCACAAATCCAAGAGATTATGGATCTCCTGTTGGAGAGAAGACAAAAGGTTTTAGACACATGCGCGAAAAGGCGAGAGTCATGACAGCCGAGGATGTCCGGAGGGCTTTAATCCGGATATCGCACGAGATTTTGGAGCGAAACCATCGTGAGATTGACAATCTGGTGTTGATCGGAATCAAGAGCCGTGGCGATCACCTTGCACTTCGGGTAGCCAAGAACTTGGAGGAGATTGAGGGAATCACGGTGCCCGTTGGAGCAATTGATGTTTACCTGTATCGAGATGATGTCAATCTCTACGATCAGGATGTGAAGGTGAATCACACCGACATTCCGTTCGATATCACCGGCAAACGAATCATTTTGGTTGATGAGGTCATTTATACCGGGCGCACCATACGCGCGGCGATGGATGCGCTTATGGACTTTGGGCGGCCGGCTGCCATCCAGTTGGCGGTATTGATTGATCGAGGCCATCGCGAATTACCGGTTGCCGCCGATTACGTCGGCAAAAATGTTCCGACATCGCGCAAAGAGATTGTTCGGGTGCATCTGGTCGAGGATCGGGGCAGCGATGGCGCCACCATTTTCGAGGTCGAGTGAGGATGGGACGGATTCTAATCCAAAACGGTCGTATCGTTGACCCCGCGAATCGGATTGACGCCGCGGGCGATATCCTCATTGACGATGACAGAGTCGAGCAGGTTGGCGGGAAGATTGATGTCGCACATGACGCCGCCGTTGATGTTATTGACGCAGGCGGGTTGATTGTCACACCCGGGTTAATTGATATGCACGTGCATCTGCGCGAACCCGGATTCGAGCACAAGGAGACGATTGCAACCGGAACCCGCGCCGCGGAAACTGGTGGATTTACATCCGTCGCATCTATGGCGAATACCGAGCCGGTGTCGGATTCGCCGGACGTTATCGAATATGTCAAGATGCGGGCAAAGGAATCCGGGTCGGCTAATGTTTTTCCGTTAGGAAGTATCACGAAAGGACTTGCAGGTGAGGAACTGACTGATGTTCCCTCACTGCTCGAGGCGGGCGCTGTCGCAGTAAGCGATGATGGAAAAACGGTAATGAATGCCGAGTTGATGCGCCAAGCTCTAGCCCTTAGTGCGGAGCATGATTTTCCTGTTACGGTGCACTGCGAGGAGCATAATCTCAGTGCCGGGGCCGTCATGAACCTCGGCGAAACGTCGCGGAAGCTCAACCTGCCGGGGAGCGCGAATGCCGCAGAGGACATCATCGTCGCACGTGACATCATGCTCGCCGAAATGACGGGCGGGCACATCCACATTCTTCACGTCAGCACCGCTGGCTCCGTCGAACTCGTGCGTTGGGGCAAGCAAAGGGGCGTCCATGTAACGGCGGAAGCCATGCCGCATCACTTCACATTGACCGATTCGGAGATTGAGACACAGGGGACAAACGCCAAGATGCACCCGCCTCTCCGCACGGAGAAGGATGTTGAGGCGGTGATTGAGGGGCTATGCGACGGCACGCTTGATGCGATTGCCACCGACCACGCGCCGCACACTCCATCCGAAAAGGCGCTGGGCATGATGGAAGCGCCGCCCGGCATCGTCGGCTTGGAAACCTGCGTGCCGCTGGTTTTTACGCATCTCGTCCTCACAAATCGGCTTTCCCTATCGGACGCAATCGACAAGATGACACGTATCCCTGCGGGAATCCTGCACATAGATCGGGGAACACTGTCAGTCGGTGCAGTTGCGGATGTGACGTTAATTGATCCGGAGAAAGTCGCCAAAGTTGATTTAACACAGTTTCAGTCCATGAGCCGGAATACGCCCTTTGGCGGCTGGGAGTTGAGGGGCTGGCCCGTAATGGTGCTCCGCGGCGGTGTTCCAAGTGAAAAAAGATGAACGGCTCAAGAATCTCCCCATACTCGAAACGGAGCGACTGCTCTTGAGGTCGTCGGTATTAAGTGATGCGGCGGATACGTTTGAATTCATTTCAGATCCCGAGGTAACGAAGTATACGTTCTGGCATGTTCACCGTTCTATCGCGGATAGCGAGGATTTGCTCGCATGGATGACGACCGAGAATTTTGCGTGTTGGTCGATTGAGCACAGAACGGATAAAAGGGTGATTGGAATGTGCTTTTTGCACAGTTTTAATTTTCTTCATCGGCGAGCAGAAATGGCTTTCAATTTGTCGAGATCGTATTGGAAGCAAGGGTATGCAACGGAGGCGACCCGCGAGATGATTCAGTTCGCGTTTAGGCGGTGGAATTTGAATCGGATTGAGGGCACTTGTATGCTCGACAATATTGCGTCGGCGCGTGTGATGGAAAAACTCGGCATGAAGTTCGAGGGGATTCTGCGCCAACACTCGTACGCCAAGAATCGGTTTCACGATTTGAAGTTGTATTCGATTTTGAGGAATGAAGTAATGCTGTAGGGAATGACGATATGTATTCCCTACAATTCAAAAAACCTTAACACTATGAAAGCAATCTTGGCATTAGCGGACGGTACGATTTTCGAGGGTGAAAATTTCGGGGCAACCGGGGAGACATCGGGCGAGGTCGTGTTTAACACGAGTATGACGGGTTACCAAGAGGTGATTACAGATCCGTCGTACAACGGTCAAATCGTGACCATGACCTATCCGTTGATTGGGAACTATGGGTGCAACGAGGGTGATGTCGAGTCTGCCAAGCCGCAAGTCGAAGGGTTCATCGTGCGTGAATACAGCTCTCGATACAGCAACTGGCGGTCAAGCGGGAGTCTTGATGATTATTTCAAAGAACACGGGGTCATCGGGATTCAGGAGATTGACACGCGCGCGCTGACCAGACGATTGCGCGTTCACGGCGTCATGAACGGGGTGCTCTCGACCACGGACCTCTCGCCCGAAAGTCTGGTGGCGAAAGCACGAGCGTGGCCCGGATTGGTGGGAGCAGATCTCGCCGGACGGGTGACCTGTTCAGATTCTTATTCGTGGAGCGATCCCGGCACAGCGTTAGGCGAACAACCCGAAGTGATACCCGAATCACGGTATCGCGTCGTTGCCATGGATTTCGGGGTTAAATACAATATATTACGCCAACTGACACGGCACGGGTGCGACGTGCAAGTGGTTTCGGCGCATACGTCCGCAGACGAGATTCTTGCCGCTGATCCCGACGGTATCTTCCTGTCAAACGGTCCGGGCGATCCCGAGCCGGTTGATTATGCAATTGATACCATCAGGCAACTCATTGGACAAAAGCCGATGTTCGGTATCTGTCTGGGGCATCAGTTGTTGGGGCTTGCGTTCGGCGGCACATCCTTTAAACTAAAATTCGGGCATCGGGGCGCCAATCAACCCGTGAAACGGCTTGAAACGGGTCAGGTAGAAATTACATCGCAAAACCACGGATTCTGTGTGGACATGGAATCGCTCCCAAAATCTGTGGAAATTACGCACATCAATCTGAACGATCAGACACTAGAAGGCATGCGACACAGGCAGTATCCGATATTTTCGGTGCAGTACCACCCGGAGGCATCTCCCGGTCCTCATGATGCAAGCTATCTTTTTGAAAAGTTCACAGATCTGATGAAAGGAGCGTAGGGGGTAGATCGTATCACCGAATCTCGGTTGTAGGCAGTGTGTGAACGCCTAGTTTTTATCCCTGATTGATTATGCCAAAACGGACTGACATCAACAAGATCTTGATTATCGGTTCTGGCCCAATCATCATCGGTCAAGCCTGCGAATTTGATTATTCGGGAACGCAGGCGTGCAAAGCCTTGAAGGAGGAGGGTTACGAAGTCGTCCTTGTCAACAGCAATCCGGCGACCATTATGACCGACCCTGAAGTCGCGGACCGCACTTACGTCGAGCCAATCACGCCGGAGGTGGTCGCGCAGATTATTGCCAAGGAACGTCCCCACGCCCTGCTGCCTACGTTGGGCGGGCAAACCGGATTGAACGTATCCGTGGCGCTTGCACAATCTGGCGCCCTTGATGAGCACGGCGTAGAACTTATCGGGGCAAAACTGGACGCGATTCAGAAAGCCGAAGACCGCGAACTCTTCAAGAAAGCGATGCAGGAAATCGGGTTGAGCGTGCCGAAAAGCGGTATCGCGCATTCGTTAGAGGACGCCAACGCGCTCATTTCCATGATCGGTTTTCCGGCAATTATACGCCCGGCGTTCACGCTCGGCGGCACCGGCGGCGGGATTGCCTACAACATCGAAGAGTTTGAGAAGATGGTAGGGATTGGATTGGCGTTAAGCCCAATAAGCGAAGTCTTGATTGAAGAGTCGGTAATCGGGTGGAAAGAGTTCGAGCTTGAAGTCATGCGCGATGGCGCCGACAACGTCGTGATAATCTGTTCAATCGAAAATGTCGACCCGATGGGGGTTCATACGGGGGATAGCATTACGGTTGCCCCGGCGCAAACGTTGACAGACAAAGAATACCAGTACATGCGAGACTCGACAATCAAGATTATCCGTGAGATTGGGGTTGATACAGGCGGTTCCAATATTCAGTTCGCCGTGCATCCGGGGGATGGGAGACAGGTTGTGATTGAGATGAACCCGCGAGTTTCGCGGAGCTCCGCGCTTGCCTCAAAAGCCACCGGATTTCCGATTGCCAAAATCGCGGCTAAATTGGCTGTCGGGTATACCCTTGACGAGATTCCGAACGACATCACCCGCCAAACGCCGGCGTCCTTTGAGCCCACGATTGATTATGTTGTTGTGAAAATACCGCGTTGGGCGTTCGAGAAGTTTCGCGGTACGGACGAAACCTTGACCATCCAGATGAAGTCGGTGGGGGAGGCGATGTCAATCGGCGGGACATTCAAGGAGGCGTTACAGAAAGGCTTGCGTTCATTGGAAACCGGGTGGCACGGACTGGACAACCATGCACTCGAAGAACTACCGCTTTCCGAACTCGATCAGAAATTCACCGTGCCAAACGTTGAACGGATTTTTTACATCAAACAGGCGTTGCGGCAACGGATGAGCGTTGAACAGATTTACGGCTATACGAAGATAGACCCGTTCTTTTTGTATAACATCAAAGAGATTGTCGACTTCGAGGCGGAACTTGAGGAGAAATTCCAGCACTGGACACCGACTGAGCCGTCCACGGACTCTATGCGGAAGCTGGTCTTCAAGGCAAAGCAGTTCGGATTTTCCGATCGCCAACTCGCAAGTATATGCGATGTTTCCGAGGTAGATATAAGAAAATGGCGCAAAGAGACCGGGATTGTGGCGACATTCAAAACCGTGGATACCTGTGCCGCCGAGTTTGAAGCCGAGACGCCTTACTACTATTCGACCTATTCCAGCGAGGATGAGGTTCGACCAACGTCCAAGAGAAAGATCATGATATTGGGCGGGGGTCCCAATCGGATTGGTCAGGGAATCGAGTTTGATTACTGCTGCGTGCATGCCGCGATGGCGCTTAAGGAAGACGGTTACGAAACGATCATGGTGAACAGTAACCCCGAAACCGTCAGCACAGATTATGATACGTCTGACCGGCTCTACTTTGAACCGCTTACACACGAAGATGTTTTAAACATCGTAGATCGCGAGCAACCGGATGGCGTGATAGTTCAGTTTGGTGGTCAAACCCCGCTGAATCTCGCACTGGGACTACAGGAAGCAGGCGTACCAATTATCGGAACGAGTCCCGATGACATCGCGCGGTCGGAGGATCGAAAACTGTTCAAAGAGGTGCTGAATCAGAGTGGGCTGGCTCAACCGCCAAACGGCATCGCGACCTCGATTGAAGAGGCGGCGCCCATTGCGGAGTCGATCGGCTATCCGGTCATCGTACGTCCATCGTATGTTCTGGGCGGACGCGCCATGCAGATTGTCTACAATGAGGAGCTGCTTATGGGTTACATGCGTTCGGCGGTCGCCGCATCACCGGAGCATCCCATACTCATAGACAAATATCTGGAAGACGCGATTGAGGTTGATGTGGATGCGATTTCGGACGGGAATATCACCGTCATTGGCGGGATTATGGAGCATATCGAAGAGGCAGGCATCCATTCCGGCGACAGCGACTGCGTGTTGCCGCCGTATACATTGGTCGAGGAGCAGATTGAGCAACTTAAAGAGTACACCTACGCACTTGCAAAAACGCTCAACTTACGCGGTCTGATGAATGTCCAGTATGCCATCCGTAATGAACAAATTTTTGTGCTTGAAGTTAACCCGCGCGCCTCGCGGACAATCCCGTTTGTCAGCAAAGCCATCGGTGTTCCGCTGGCGAAGTTGGCAGCCCGGGTTATGGCGGGGAAAACCCTCAGAGAATTAGGATTTACGTCGGAGATTGTGCCGGAGTATTTCAGTGTCAAGGCTCCTGTTTTTCCGTTTGATCGTTTCCCGGGAGCAGACTCGCGCCTCGGACCCGAGATGAAATCGACCGGAGAAGTAATGGGAATTGACATGGACCTTTCTCAAGCGTTCGCCAAAGCACAGGATGCGTGCGGCGACAAACTGCCGCTTGAAGGCACGGCGTTTATCAGCGTCCGGAACAAGGATAAGCGCGCGATTCTGTTCATAGCAAAAAAACTATGGGATATGGGGTTCAAGTTAATCGCAACCCACGGGACGGCAAAGGTACTTCGTCGAAACGGCATGGAGGTCACGTTGGTGCACAGCATCGGAAAGGGACGCCCGACCATATACGACTATATCAAGAATCACGCGGTTGCACTCATTATTAATACGCCTACAGGTGATTCGCACCATTCCAATGAGCGCCTCATCCGGAAGATGGCGATTGAACACGACATCCCTCTGTTTTCCACGATTGCGGGGGCCTCCGGCGCCGTAAACGGAATAGACGCACTCCGACGCGGCGAGATTTCCGTGTCGCCCCTCCAAAGTTACTATGAAGCACATGAAGCGTGAAACATCTTGTGAGTCGAGCGAAAGTGTGATACCCTAATTAACCTTGAACGATTGAACTAAGTGGTTTATTTTCCAAAAAAATATGGTTAGTGTTGGGTGCCGGTGCGGTTAGAAACCGCACCTACCGGGGTGGTGGAACGGGTTTATTTTGCCAGTTTCGTAAGCACTAAACACTTAGCGAATGAACCACTAAGTTCGCATTGTAATTGGATTCACAAGCAACAACGCCGGTGATTATCCAATCACCGATTTTTCCTCCTATTGAATAATGACGACTAATTCTATAAACAGCCATAGGCATCTGATACAGACGCTTGACGAAATTCTGAATGACCTCGAATTTGATACTGATCATCCTATCAAGATCGTGCGAATGGCGGACGGCAGGGAGGTTATCACCGTACGACCGAACCCGTTTACCGTGTCGCGCATGTATACCTCCGGGCGTCCAGACGGGAGGAAGCCCCACGGGAAAAGTTCCTACTACAACTATATCCAAAGTCGGATGGAGGACTATCAAAACTCGAACGGCAGCGACGAAGGCTTTGAATTAACCGAGGACGAGTGGGGAACACTGTTTGACGAATCGTATGACCGATATACCCGCTATCTGCTCTGCGCGGGGATTAAACGCTGGCACGATGTGAAGCGCGACACCGACACCAACTTGGCGGTGACCAACTTGGCGAAAAAATTCGCCCCGTCCGAAATTGCGTGGCAGAGCTATCAGTACAAGGGTTACATGCTCATGATGAACAGCATCGCGTGCGCGGAATTGAGTCTGATGGAGGACGAGCGGGCGGAGGCGTTAAGCCAAGTTAATGAGGGGATCCAGCGGATAGGTCAGTTTTGCGGAGAGTGTTTGCGAGAGAATCATGGCGAAGCCGAGAATATCACCCGCGAACGTTATCTTGCCAATCTAATCGAATTTCGGACAGATCTTGAGTCTGTAGAGGGTGGAGTGGAAGAGGAAGACGACAGTCCTCACCAAGAGGAGAGTGGCGATAGCGATGGTAGGGACATCTTGGAGGAGCTTGAGCAGTTGCTTGGAGAGCAGGATCGATGATTGTTAAATCGTCTAGAGAATTCGATTTTCGATTTAATGAATTGCTGCAGACCGGACTGTGTATCTATACGTTAGGTGTGCCGTTTACTTTGCGTTGTACTTATCCCGAATGGTCTTTATGAAATCGGTTGTCGACTTGCCGGGGACATTCAATCCAACCATTACCTTCCCGCCGTTTGCCTCCACGACCTCACGCTCAATAACCTCATCTACTCTATAATCCCCTCCCTTGATGTGGATGTCCGGTTTCAGTTGTAACAGCACTGCTTTTGCATCACGCTCCGGGAATACCGTGACATAGTCCACGCACTCAAGCCCCGCCAACAATTCCACGCGTTCGGTTTCCGGGACAAGCGGACGGTCTGCGCCTTTCAACGCTCGCACAGAGTTGTCGCTATTGACGCATACGATGAGCAGATCCCCAACCTCGCGAGCCGCCTGCAGGTAGCGCAGATGGCCGAGGTGCAGCACGTCAAAACAGCCGTTAGTCGTGACGATGGTTTTGCCCTTGGTTTTGGCATCTTTGAGAATTTCTGCCAGTTGGGCGGAGGGATAGATTTTTCGTCGAGGCATTTTCAGTAATCCGGAATCTTCGCAAGTTGTCGGCTTTCGCTTGCGTTTGAGAGGTCAAAGGATATTTTAACTATACCAAATGAAGTATGTTTATTCAACCCCCATCGTTTTCTCCGCCAGGGGAAACGCATCTGATTGTGGATCATGTCCAAGGATAGAAGAGCAGTTGACGATGACGCACTGCCAGAACATTCGAAGGCTGCGTTCGGGACGGCACGGGGGCCGTCCCCTACAACAATCGGATGTGGTTCGCACGAAGGAAGGCGGCACGCAATAGCGGAGTGGTCGCATCTGATTGCCTTAGTGATTCGGTCTTGACAAGTGGAGTGTTGTCTGATAAATTTTACTCCATTGATAGCCTCAAATAGGGGGGCCTAACCGTTGCATCCAGTAGCAAAATTAACAAAACAATCATAATGCCGACCAAATAGAAGATTACACGGACTAGTAGAAGAAAGGCAGCAAGTTTTCAAAAACTCGGTTTCGTCACTACACGGATTATCCAACGGACTGTAGATAGCTTTTGCGACGGAAGATAATTATAGATACCCTAAATGAGTTTCAATTCAAGCAGAGAAAGTATATGCCCGTCTTTCCTAAAGCGAGTGGAAAACCGACGATTTACATTGAAGGATGCCCGTGCGAGGACGATGAACCTATTGCAACGACAGGGTTTCACGCTGAGCAGATCGCCACGTTTTCCGATCAACTTTCGCGATATTTTGAAATTAACGCACACATTTACATTGGCATTGACAGTTTCATCTATTATCGCGAAGGAGACATCACAAAGTTCGTCGCCCCTGATGTTTACGTCGTCCTAGGTGCTGATAAAAATCCACAGCGGCGAAGTTTTTATACCTGGTCGGAGGGCGCCGTTCCTACGGCCGTTTTTGAGTTCCTTTCCGACACGACAGCGAACCAGGATCGGCATGAAAAAGTCCGACTGTACATGGTTGATATAGGTGTTCAGGAATACTTTATCCATCAACCCGAAATGGACAAGCGATCGGAATTTCGCGGATGGCGGCGGACTCCTTCGGGTGGCATGGAGGAAATCGTGACGGATGAACGGGGCGGCTTGTTCAGCGAAGCGCTAAATCTCCGGTTTCGATGGGAGGAGCAACTTATTACCCAAGTCAGACTTTTGCGACCGTATCTTCCTGATGGCACGCCGATTACAACATCTAAGGAAGAGCATCGCCTTAGAGTGGAAGCGCAGGCGCTTGCCGCAGAAGAAGCCGAGCGGCGGCGCACCGCGGAAACACTTGCCAGCGAGGAAGCGGAACGGCGGCGAGAGGCGGAAGCCGAATTAGAACGCCTTCGTGCGCAACTCGCTGACCGCCAAGAGGAGAACGCTTAACAAACAGGTCGCCCAAACAATTTAGGAGTTGCGCATTCGGACGCCTTGGGTGTTTAGCGGCTAGTGATCAGTGGGAGTTCTATTGGGATTTGCTATCAGGATTAGCTATCGCATTCGCTATTCGCTCATCTGATCCCTCCTTATTCAGTCGGTTAATTGATAGCTATCTCCTCCGCATCGCGACTTTCTATTGCCGCGAAAGTTCTACATTTGAAAATGTAGCAACTATACCATACGTTGGGTAATATTGTGCTTGTTTTCTCAGCAATACTGGTTTCGAATAGGGCTTACCCAGCACCAGCAGGCAGGTCGCGATTCGGAGGGGGATCTCTATCGCGTTCCTTATCCAGTCACTTGAGGGATCTCTATCGCGCTCATTATCCATTCGCTTGATCGCTCCTACAAGTGTATTTGGACGCTTTACTGGAACGGATAGCATGACGGAGGAATCTATCGTCCTACAGATGCGTTCACAATCTAACAGATCGTGGTACGGGAATCAATCGCTGTCGGGATAGGATCCCTTGAAAACACGCAACTTCCAGCAGCGTGAAGTATAACTCGGAAATTTTCAGATAAACGTACATCCTTTAACTTTGTGTCATTACCATCAGTCAATAGACAAGGAGAAAATAGAATTCATGAGTAAGCTACGTGTTGGAATCATCGGTTGCGGCGGTATCGCTCGCTCCCACTGCGATGCTATCGCGCAGCTCCACGATCAGGTTGAAGTCGTCGCTGTCGCGGATCTCTTCGAGGAAAAGCGGCGAGAGTACATGGAGAAATACAACATTCCCAAGGGGTACGGCACTCATACCGAACTCTTGAAGGACGATGACATTGACGCCGTAGCTGTCACACTGGGACATCAACTCCATCACCGCCTTACCGTGGACGCTTGCAATTCCGGCAAGCACGTGTTGGTCGAAAAGCCGATGGCGATTAGCCTGGAGCAGTGCGACGACATGATCGAAGCCGCTTCTGCCAACGGTGTCAAGCTGATGGTCGGACAGACCCAACACTTTTATGGGACCAGCCTGAAGGCAAAGGAGATTCTTGATTCGGGTGAGTTGGGACCGCTTGTCACCGCCGTGTGCTACATGTCCAAAAAATGGGGATTCTCGGGACGTCCTCCGCAGTACCGCAGCCGCTACCACGGCGGCGGCATGTGGCTGTCAAACGGTGTTCACGTGGTCGACCGTCTGACGTGGGTGATGGCGTCGCAGGCGGTTTCCGTATCCGCATCTATCGGTACGCGGGCGCACTATCAGCCGGGCGACGACTCCGCTACGGCGTTCATTCGGTACAAGAATGGACTGGCGGGTGTTGCCGTATCGGTAGGCTACGCGGACGGCGCGCCGAGTTACGAGTGTCACGTTATCTGCGCCAATGGGTCGCTGCGATTCAGCCAGCACGGCGAAAAGTTCGTCAAGGTTGGAAAGGACGACAAATGGGAGGACGTGGCGTTTGACGATCCACCCGCTCAGTTCCAGAACGAGTGGAAAGGGTTTGTCGAAGCGATTCAGCAGAACATTGAGCCGCCCGCGCACGGCGAGTGGGGGCGTCACATCATGGAGATCCTGTTTGCGGCTGAGGAATCGGCAATAACGGGTCAGGAAGTGCTGCTGGAGAGCGGTTTGAATTGGACGACACAAACGTCCGGTTCACCGATAACGCGCGAGCACGGTTGGGTGTAGGCAAGTCGCCAAGTTGAAGTTTATCTTCCGAGGTGAATAGGAAGAGGAGGATTGGAAGGATGGAAGCGTGGAAGGTTGGAAAAAGCCTTTCCACGTTACCCTCATCTTCTGAACGGAAGACTCGAAGCTATACAGATACATAAAAATCTGCGGATCTGTCAATTTAGCCGACTTGTGCTTGGAGTTGGGTTTCACTGCGTTCAACCCAACCTGCAGGCTTTAGGAATAATACGGATTTTATCAGACATAAAAGAAATGCATAACAACCTGAGAAAAATGATCTGAACTTTCAGTAAACCAGAACAAAAAGACAAAAGCGATGACCTCCAACGAATGGATGAACATTCTCATAAATCTCCAAATCACTACGCCTTGTTCCCCCCGCCCATTTATATGTAAAGGACTTCCTCAAAACCACGAAGTAATCGTAATCGGGAATTCACCTTCCAGAGACGTTGAGGTTGATTGGAGGAGTTTTTGGACTGAAGATGGGTTTGACTACTGCAAGTTCAAGACAGAATACACTAGACGCTTTTGTGAATCAAAGACCAGGATAGATTTCATTAACTCAATAATTAACAACCTCAGACCTCTTTCGATAGTCGAAACTAACGCCTCTATGAGCAAATATGCTCATAAATATTCCAACCGTGAAGTTATCAGGGCTCTCTTGAAAAATATGCCGAATTTGAAAGCGATTATCGCATTTGGCAAATATGGGCGCAGATTAGCCGGAAAATCGGGTAAGTTGCGGCCATACATAAATTTGTCAGATGAATCCATCTATGAGTTCAAACATCCGTACGCCCCTATCAGTGCTGAGGAAAGAGAACACATATTCTACAAGGTAGGAATAGTCTGCGAAGAAATCAAAGTGTCTCATATTCGACCGTGATGTTGAGAAACACGCTGTGCTAATGTTTCCACAAATAGCACTCGTTGTTACAAATCTAGTGATAGTGATTGTTTATCCCTGTTAAGAAATGGAGTTACTTAATGTCTGAAAATCAATTTCTGTTTACTCGTCATCCCGGATTGGAGAAATCTTGGCCATTTCTGCACGAGCGTATGGTTTCGCGCCTCAATGAATTGGGTACCACGCTTGTCCTCAATACAGAAAGTAAGGATCCGATTCATCAACAGATTGAGCTGGATAATGTCGTGGGAATTGCCCGTTTTGGAGGCCAACTAACAGCCGAATGCGTTACCCGTGCACCCAAACTGCGAGTGGTTGGCACGATGGAGGACAATACCGGCAAGAAAGATCCGTTCGACGCGTTGCAGGCGAGGAATATCCCGCTTATCGAATCTACGCGCGCCTGGGCGCAATCGGTCGCCGAATGTGCTTTCGGATTGGCATTGGCGTCGCTGAGACGCACGGCACAATGGCATCATCGAATGGTGAACGGGGAACCTTTGTGGACGTACGCTTACGGTCAATTCTGCGACGCGCCGGATTTTGTGAACGGAGATCTGGGGACGAAGCATATCGGGGTTGTTGGATTGGGACAGATTGGCAGGAAGATTGCCCAGTGGTGCAGGGCTTTTGGCGCAACAGTTGACGGTTACGACCCCTTCGTGGATGAATCCCTGTTCAAGGAGTGGGATGTGCGTTCTGTCGATATGGACATGCTCGTTAGCGAAGCCGACATTGTGTTTATCGCTGTACCGCCTACGCCGTCATCACGCCATCTGCTCTCGCGCGAACGTATTTATCGCTTGCACAAAGGCGCTTTGGTTGTTGCAATTACGCGTGCATTCGCCGTAGATATGGATGCCTTACGCGAACGTATCCTCGCCGATGAATTGGCGGGGGCGTTTGATGTATACGATGTCGAGCCGCTCCCGGTGGATGACCCGTTGCGCGGGCGCGACAACGTTGTGCATACGCCGCACATCGCCGGGAGAACCAAGGATGCGAATCTTCGTGTCGCCGATATGACTGTGGATGATTTTACGCGTGTCTTGAATGGAGAGAAGCCGCTCGGCGCCTTGACGCCCAAAGCCGCCGCCGTAAGAACGCAGAACCTTGAATTGCCGTTCTAGAAGATTTGCCAGATTTTTCGGGGACGAATCTCATACATACTAGAGGAGAAATTTTCATGGGTCAAAAAACCTACCGCGCCGCCGCCATCGGGCATACCGGCGCCGGAAATTACGGTCATGGACTGCATATCGCTTACAAGAACGTGGAGAATGTCGAGTTTATCGCCGTTGCCGATCCGGACGACGCCGGACGAAAGAAGGCGATGGAGGAGACAGGAGCGTTACGTGACTACTCCGATTACCGCGACATGCTCGCCAAGGAGGAGTTGGATATCGTGAGCGTGTGCCCGCGCTGGATTCCCGAACACCTCGAAATGGTGCCCGCTTGCCTTGACGCAGGCTGCCATATCTATTGCGAAAAGCCGATGACCGCCACGCTCGCCGACGGGGATGCCATCGTCAGCGCCGCCAAGGAGAAGGGTTTGAAAATCGCGGTGGCGCATCAGGGGGTGTATTCGCCAGTGACACAGGCTCTCAAAACGAAGCTGGCGGAGGGCATAATCGGCGATGTTCAAGCCATCTATGTGCACGGCAAGCAGGACGGACGAGGGGGCGGCGAAGACATGATTACGCTGGGCACCCACACCTTCAACATGATGCGTTTTCTTGTCGGAGATGTCAAATGGATGCACGCGCATATCACCGTCAACGGAAGGGAAATCACGATAGACGACGCTTGGGAAGGGTCGGAACCGGTTGGACCGGTGGCTGGCGACTGTGTCAATAGCTATTTTGCCTTCAAGAGTGGTGTTTCCGGCTTGTATGATTCGCGGAAGGATCAGTTCGGAAGAGGCGGCACGGAAATTCTTGGCAGCGAAGGCGTCTTATTACCGGGCGGGGGACCAAATTCGGTGACGATCTATCCGGATACGGGCTGGTCGCCGCGCGATGAGTCGCAAACGGGTGAACTTGTGCAAATCTGCGATCCGCCTTCGGTGGAGGGTGACGGGATAACGAGCGGCAACCAGCTTGCCATTATCGACCTGATCGATGCCATCGAAAACGATCGAAAACCTGTTTCCAGCGCGGAAGACGCTGTGGCTGCCTTGGAGATGATTGTGGGTGCGTATGAGTCGCAGCTTTTGGGCGCGCGCGTCAATTTTCCGATTAAGAATCGGGAGCACCCATTGAAACGCGGGGCGGCTTAGGATAGGAAGACTACCTGTGACATATTATTAAGCTTGTTCTCCGCTATGAGTCTATTCGGAGAACAGGATTTACACAGAACGCGTATAATGATGATTTTGACAGTCTTTCCATGTTGCGGCGTTTTCGTAGGGAATAACGATCGTTATTCCCTACAGCGAAATTGCCGAACTAGGCGGATTTGAGCGGTCAACTGGGTAAGTCCTACGGAGAATTTAAGCAATGACACTTAAAGAGCACGTTGACGCCATACGCAACGGTTTACGAGAGGGACTGTTTACAAATGAGGCGCAGGTTTCTCACGGCATCGTGGGCAGGTTGCTTGACGCCTTGGATTGGCCCAGGTATAACACCAAGATTGTCACGCCCGAATACTCCGTGCAGGGGACAAGAGTGGACTTCGCGCTGTGTCATCCGCAATCAAAGCCGGCGATCTTCATTGAGGTCAAAAAAGTTGGACAAATTGATGAAAAGGGAGAACGGCAATTGTTTGAATACGCTTTTCACGAAGGCGTGCCGGTCGCCGTTCTGACCGATGGAAAGGAGTGGCACTTTTTCTACCCGAGTGGACAGGGCAATTACAACGAGCGCAGGGTATGCAAGTTGGATTTAATCACCGGAGATAGTGAGGAAAGCACCGTGCGTCTTAACAGGTACTTAAACTATCAGTCTGTACGCACTGGTGACGCCCTCCAAGCAATCGCTCACGACTACCAGAACGTCTCAAGGCAGCAACAGATTGAGATAAGTTTGCCAGAGGCGTGGAAAAAGTTGGTGGAGGAGGCCGACGAATTTTTGCTAGAGGTCGTGGCAGAGAAAACCGAAAGCCTGTGTGGGTATAAGCCAACCGGTGAGCAAGTGTTGAATTTCCTGAGTTGCCTAGACATAGAAAAAGTTGAAGCGCCTCCGAAGAAAGACACCGCCCCGCCGCCAGCCCCAATCATTCTGGATGGAGGTTCCCAAGAACACCAACAGAAATCCCAATGGACATTAGCCGATAATCACACTTATTTCATTGAGGAATGGAGTCAATTATTCGCACCATTACGACAACGCATTCTGAACTTAGATACTGTTCGCGAAAAAATCAACAAAAACTATATTGTTTACGAGAAAAATGGCAAAAATTTCGTACGCCTTAGTGGGAGGCGGAAATGGTTCAGTTTACAGTTGGTGCTAGATGTTTTCAAGCTTGACGATCCTCGGCAGGTAGGTATGCGGCACGAAAAGAATAGTGATTGGACGACGGTAGTTATCGGTAAAGTCGGCAGTGCTATGCCCAACCGTGAAGACTACACTAAACCCTTTTACACCCTCGATTCTGTTGATGAACTCGACAACATCTCGTACAGACACGGTGACTTGGACTACATCATGTTGCTGATACATCAGGCGTTTGAAAACAACTAGCACAGGTCGTCATCGTTTGATACATGGGCAAGAGTCAACTCCTAAACTCGACTTTGTACATTATGTAGGGTGGAATCAAACGAACGATCAGTGAGTGCGATAGAGATCCTCCGCCCACCAGTTTTTGACAGTGCCAGCGGGGCGACAGGTGTACAGCAAAACCGACTCACCCCTCGTCAAAGCCCCAGCGGGAATCACTCGTTTTTCACTCACCTAATCATAATGCGTAATACGTGAAAAAATCCGTTACGCATCACGTATTACGCATTACGGACGGCTACACACCAATGAACGATACAAGTACCCCTCTTCGCAAAACGACAATCGCTATTGAGGGAATGCACTGCGCGGCTTGTGTCGCGAAGGTTGAAAGTGCGCTGAGAGCGATGCCGGGCGTCTCGGAGGCGAACGTCAATTTTAGCACTGAGCAGGCTATCGTAACATACGATGAGTCACTATCCGGTTTCGAAACGCTCCAACGAGCCATCGTTGATGCAGGCTATGAACCGATGGCGGCGGTCGAGTCGCGGGAGGCGCGAATCGCTGCACAGGAGGAAGCCCATCGACTTGAACTTTCGCAACTGAAGCGAAAGATTGTCGTCAGCGTCATCGCCTCACTCCTATCCATGGGGTTGATGTTCTACCATCCCCACGCCCCGTTACTCCTCCGTTTGAAACTCGCCTTCCTCCTTCTCTTAACGACTCCAATCCAGTTCTGGGCGGGCTGGCATTTTCACAGAGGGGCATATAACGCACTGAAACGCCTCTCCGCCGATATGAACGTGCTCGTGAGTGTCGGCACCTTCGCCGCTTACGGATACAGCCTCATTGTGACCGTTGCATCGTTCCTTTCGCCGGCGCCTAGCGGCGCAAACTACTATGAGACCGCCGCGATGATTATTACGCTTATCCTCGTCGGCAAATTCCTGGAGACACGAGCGAAGGGGCGTACCTCGGAAGCGATTAAGAAATTGGTCGGACTTCAGCCAAAAAGCGCACACATCTTGCGCGATGGATCGGAAATTGAGATCCCGATTGAGAAGGTGGCGGTGGGTGATCGAATTGTGGTGCGCCCGGGCGAAAAGATTCCCGTCGATGGCGTTGTTCGCGATGGGAGTTCAACCGTTGATGAATCGATGCTGACGGGCGAATCCATGCCGGTGACCAAGAATACCCGGGATGAGGTTATTGGCGGGACAATCAATAAAACGGGTAGTTTTGTCTTTGAAGCCACCAAAATTGGTGAAGCCACCGTGGTGGCGCAAATCATCGCATTGGTTGAAGATGCGCAAGGATCGAAGGCGCCGGTGCAGCGCCTCGCCGATCGGATTGCCGGAATCTTCGTGCCGATTGTTATTGGGATTGCCGCGTTGACGTTTGTCGTCTGGGTAGTGGTTGGTCCAAGTTTCACGTTGGCGTTGCAGAATTTCATCGCGGTGATGATTATCGCCTGCCCGTGTGCGTTGGGGCTGGCGACACCGACGGCTATCGTGGTCGGGACCGGGCGAGGCGCGGAGTTGGGCGTCCTCATCAAGGGGGGGGAGAGTCTTGAAACGGTGCATCGCGTTACGACGATTGCATTTGACAAAACGGGTACGCTGACGCGAGGCGAACCGACCGTCCTTGAGGTGCTGACATTCTCCGGTCATCGAGAAGCAGATATGCTGTCGATTGCGGCGACAGTTGAGTCGAGGTCCGAACACCCGCTGTCACAAGCCATCGTCCGTGCTTATGCAAATCGTTACCCGGATGCTCGATTGACGAACGAAGAGGTGGTCGAAAACCTCCACGATTTTGAAGCCATCGCCGGACACGGGATTCGAGCCATTGTCAACGGTCAGCTTGTGCATATCGGCAATCGTCGGTTAATGGAGAATGTTGGCGTGGAATTGCCCACGGACGGCGTTAAAGCGGAATCTAAACTGTCACACGAAGGAAAAACACTCGTTTGGGTTGCCATCGACAAACGGATTGCCGGACTGATTGCGATTGCCGATCCGCTCACGGCGCAAGCCGCCGGAGCCGTGAGTACACTGAGAGATATGAGATTGGAAACGGTGATGTTGACGGGCGATAACGAGAATGCCGCGCGCACGATTGCGGAGACAGTGGGGATTGATCAGTATCAAGCAGAGGTGCTGCCGGAGGACAAAGCGAACCGTGTCCGTGAATTGCAGGAGACAGGTAAGGTGGTCGCGATGGTTGGCGACGGAATAAATGACGCCCCAGCCTTGGCGCACGCCGACGTGGGAATTGCCATCGGCACGGGGACGGACATCGCAATCGAAACAGCGGACATTACTTTAATCAAAGGCGATTTGATGAACGTCGTTACTGCAATCAAGTTGAGTTACAGAACGTTCCGGACCATCCGGTGGAACCTTTTTTGGGCGTTTTTCTACAATGTGCTGGGTATACCGATTGCGGCGGGCGTGTTGTATCCGTTTCTGAACGGTTTCCTATTGAATCCGATGATTGCCGCGGGGGCGATGGCGTGCAGTTCGGTGTTCGTGGTTACGAATTCTTTGCGGTTGAAGTCGGTGCGGGGTGCGTAGCTGTCAAAACGCAAGTTCAATCCAAATGCGTTTCGCTAAGACAGATTTGAAGCCATCTGCAACTCTTGGGACTTCGCCATAGCGTCCTCGGCTTCTTGGATCATGCCTTTGCGCTGATAGCATACGGACAGGCTAGTGTAGACCAAGGGGTCCGAAGGATCCATATCAATAGCTTTTTGTATCGCTTGGATTGCCTCGTCGTATTTCCCTTGACGTTCGTAAGCGTGTCCGAGTCCGATTGGCCCATCAATATAGTCGGGGTATTGTTCAATCAATTCGATGAATGCAGCCACGGCATCATCTAGTTCGTCGTTTCCGAAGTGGGTTAACGCTTGATCGTAAAGTTCCTCTTTAGACGGCATTCTCACTCTCCTATTCGCTATTCCGAACCACTTTTAGTCGGAGTGTCTGAATTGGATGGTATTGTAGCAGGAGGCAGGTCGGAAGTCAACTAAAAGCAATGGTGAGTAGGGGACGCAGATCTGCGTCCCCTACAGATGAAGTGTTAGGTTTCATTGTCTACTTTTGCACTGTAGGAAATAACGAGGGATCTCTATCGCACTCGCTATTCACTCGCTTGATCGTTATTCCCTACGAACACACATAAAACGCGGAGCGTGAAATGACAACATACGATGAAATCCTTCAGGAAGTGGACAAACGGTGTCGGGAGGAAGGAATACCGATGTTGGGCCCGGAGAAAGCCGAGTTTCTCACGACGCTCGTCGAAAAGGCACGACCTTCCCTTATCGTGGAATGCGGAACGGCAATCGGGTATTCGGGATTGTGGATGCTAGAGAAACTCAAAACCGCGGGCAAGGGACGATTGATAACCGTGGAAATCGAGCCGGACCGCGCCCGTGATGCGCAGGCACATTTTGATCGTGCCGGGTTCGGTGATCTGGTTGATTCTCGGACTGGTGACGCTATGGAGGTGCTGCAAACCATTAACGAGTCAGTCGATTTTCTGCTGCTGGACAACAATTTTAGTAACTACTTTCCATGCTTTCAGGCGATAGAACCTCGTCTCGTGGACGGAGCGACCGTCGTTGCGGATAACGTGGGTATCGGCGCGGATAGCATGGCGGACTACCTTGAACATGTTCGTTCTCGCTATGATTGTCAGACACGCTGGTTCGACACGGAGCTGCCATGGGTGAAACGCGATGCCATGGAGGTTACCATCTACAAAAAGATAGTGCGTAATACGTAATGCGTAAAGGATCTCTTTACATATTTAGCATTATTCCTTATCTTGGCGCAAAGAATATACGACTGAATTGGAGAAGAAGAACATGGAAAATCAATACAACTTTGACGACATCGCGCGGCTGCCAGCCCCAAGCGATAATGTGGCAATCGCTACGTGTCGATTAGAGGCGAGTTCGGAAATAGATTGCAATGGAGAATCTTTTAAACTGTCCCATACCATTCTGGAAGGGCATCGGTTCGCTATCAGACGAATTCCGGTCGACGAAGCGTTGCTTTCTTGGGGGTTGCCGTTCGGCTTTGCAATCTCGCAGATTCGACCGGGCGACTATGTGTGCAATCAGAAGATGATTGATTCGCTATCCTTGCGGCATCTCGACTTTGATTTGCCGGCACACCCCAACTTCAGGGATGAGATTATCACGTACCATCTTGATGAGGAGGATTTTCAACCGGGCGCCCCTTTATCCCGATATGATGACGACAGGTTTTTCGAGGGCTACGAGCGGGATAGAGGACGCGGCGTTGGCACCCGAAACTATATTGTGGTTATGGGCACAACTTCACGGACATCCGGCTTTGTCAACGCCTTGGTGAGCCGCATGAAGGATGCTGCCGCAAATTGTGAAAACATAGACAGGGTTATCGCAGTGGCGCATACCGAGGGCGGAGAGGGTAGGACGCCCAACAATCTGGATATGCTGCTACGCACGCTCGCCGGTTTTATGGTTCACCCGAACGTCGGGGCGGTTCTCGCCGTTGACTACGGTTCGGAATCAGTGACGAATCGGATGCTTAAAGACTATCTAATCAACCAAGGCTACCCGATTGACGGTGTTACGCACCAATTCCTGAGCATACGCGGCGGTTTTGACACGAATTTGGAGAAAGGTGGCGCAATCATCAGCGGTTGGCTGGATCAGGTCAATGCAATGAATCGCACGAAACAGCCACTCTCGAACGTCAAGATTGCGCTTCAGTGCGGAGGGTCGGATGCGTTCTCGGGCGTGTCGGGCAACCCGCTTGCCGCTTATGTCGCCAAGGAGGTCATTCGCTA
Source organism: Candidatus Poribacteria bacterium (assembly GCA_965204085.1). Classification (GTDB taxonomy): domain Bacteria; phylum Poribacteria; class WGA-4E; order WGA-4E; family JAJDTR01; genus JAJDTR01. The sequence continues at coordinate 148,760 of CBDBEE010000001.1, forward strand.
CGGCGGGGCAGCCAACCTAGCGGAAACGGACGAACTCATGGGGGCGGAACACTATGTGCTCCAGAATGTCAAGGATTTGGACACGGCATCGACGTTTCTCGACACCATCGCGCGATTCAAAGAGCGCGCCAGTTGGCACGGCCACTCCGCCGAAGGGAATCCCAGCGGCGGCAACAATTTCAGAGGGTTGTACAACATCGCCATCAAGTCGATCGGCGCCGCAATGAAGCGGCACCCCGGCGTTCGCTTGGACCATGTCATCGACTATAGCCAGTTGATGTCCGATCCGGGCTACTACTTTATGGACAGCCCGGGGAACGACCTTGAAAGCATCGCGGGACAGGTGGCGTCGGGCGCAAACATGATTTTCTTCGTGACGGGCAACGGCTCTATCACCAACTTTCCTTTCGTTCCCACGATTAAAATCGTGACGACCTCCGAGAGATACAGTCTGCTGGAAAAAGATATGGATGTGAACGCCGGGGCATATCTTGACGGGACTTCCATGGAGGAGTTGGGCGAGGAGACGCTCGATCTCATGATTGATGTCGCGTCCGGTGAACGGTCTGTCGGGGAAAGGGCGGGACACTCTCAAGTGTCGCTCTGGAGAGACTGGAAACAGACGGCACCGACGGATTTGGATTCAGTGGCGGCTGTTTCCGAAGTGCGAGACGGCACATCCATCGCTGTCATAGCCGATACACTAGCCCAGAGACGCACATTTCGCGCCATCCAAGTGGGAGGCAGCCATCGCAGCGACCAGATTGGCTTGATTCTTCCGACAAGCCTCTGCTCCGGGCAGATCGCCCAAATGATTGCCAACCGTCTGAATGACCGCGAGCTGGGAAAGGATAAAGGAATTTCACGCTATGTCGCGTTGGCGCATACGGAGGGATGCGGCGTGTCGAGCGGGCAAACGGAGGAGATATATACGCGAACACTCGTGGGACATCTCACTCACCCGACCGTCGGTATCGGGCTGCTCTTGGAGCACGGGTGTGAAAAGACGCATAACGACCATGTGCTGCACGCACTTGAAACGAACGGAATTGACAGCAATCAATATGGCTGGGCAAGTATCCAGATGGACGGCGGCATAGAGGCGGTGACGCAGAAAGTGGAGCGTTGGTTTGAAGACGCTCTGGAGGAAATGCCGGCACCGCGCCACGCCGACGCGGGTTTGGAGCATCTGCGCCTGGGATTAACTTCAACCGGCAAGGTGACTGAGAGGGTTGCCAGAAGTCTCGCGCGTTTGACAAAGGAGGTTGCCGGCGCCGGTGGAACTGTTGTTGCGCCCGCCAACGCAACCTTCTTGACTTCGCTCGCTTATTTGGAGGCGGTGCTTGAGGGGCAAGAGTTAAGAAATACCCTCGCCTATGGACAAGCCATTGGAGGCGCAGGGTTGCATGTGATGGAGACGCCAACGGATCACCCCGTCGAAACGCTGACTGGATTAGGAGCGACGGGTGTGGACCTCGTCCTGGCGCATATCGTGGGACACCCTCTTCAATCGCACCGCATGATTCCGCTCATTCAAGCAACGACCGATGAAACGACAGCGTCTATCTATGCAGACGATTTGGACACGATCTCCTCTGGTGACGATTGGACGCCCGAGTCTTTTTCGAGCAGGATGCTTGATGTGATTCTCCAAGTCGCCTCCCGCCAATACACCCCCAAGCTTTACGGAAAAGGGAACACCGATTTCCAGTTTACGCGCGGGTTGTTGGGGATTTCAATGTAGGGTGTTTGTGGGGTGGAATCAGCGTTAATCGGACTGCTAATCGATCAAATCGTACCTTGCAGCTGAGAGGCTGGCGAGCGGTGCCCACCCTACGGGTTGACTAGTCCATGTTAAGGCTCAGCTTCCATAAGCGGCTCGGGGATTTCCATCTTGAGATTGATGCCGCCATCACTCAGAAGGTGACGGCGGTGCTGGGTGTGTCGGGCAGTGGCAAGAGCACGCTACTCAACTGTATAAGCGGTATCTTGCATCCGGACGAGGGCGTCATCTCGTTTCTCGGCGAAACCCTTTACTCCTCCCAAGTCGGGGTTCGGCACCCGCCGGAAAAACGGCGATTCGGGTACGTTTTTCAGGAGGGCCTCCTCTTTCCCCACCTGACTATCCAGAAGAACATCTTCTACGGGCATAGTGGCAAATCTCCGAATAAGGAGCAGATTGACGTCAGTCGTGTGATTGACATCCTCGAAATCGGCGACCTGTTGAGGCGTTACCCGCGTCAGTTGTCAGGGGGTCAGCGTCAGCGGGTGGCGCTCGCTCGTGCGTTAGCCATTAGCCCGCGAATGCTGTTGATGGACGAACCGCTCGCCTCCCTCGATCTCGGACTCAAGAATCGTATCCTACCCTACCTCCACCACATCAAAGAGACATTTGACATCCCCATTCTTTATGTAACCCACTCAATCTCTGAGGCGATGGCGTTGGCGGACGAAGCCTTTCTGTTGTCCGACGGGCGCATCACCGCGCGGGGTGAGCCACACCAATTGCTGACATCTCCGTCTGCTCTGCCCATTGCTCAGATGACGGGCGTTGAGAATATCCTATCCTTGCCCGTCATCGCGTGTGACAGAGAACGGGGCGTGACAGAATTGGAGATCGGGAATCAGAAGTTGATAGTTCCGTACACGGACATTGAAGTTGGCAAACTGATGCAGGTCGGTATCAGAGCGGAGGATATTATCGTTTCGTTGGAGCCTGAGTTGCCGATTAGCGCGCGGAATGTGTTGAGCGGAGTGATTTGTGGGGTTGACCCTTTCGGCGATCGGATTATGTTGTCCGCCGAGATTGAGGAGCACCCGCTGTCTGTAAAGATTACGAATGAGGCTAGCGTTCAACTTGGCCTTGAGGTGGGTATGAGGTGTTATTTCGTGATTAAAGCCAACGCAGTCAACCCGCTTTGGGAGTCATGAGTGGAAAAGACGTAACTGCACCTATAGGCGCGGATTAAGCTAAGCGACCGAATGGGATAAAATGAGCGAATAGATCAAACGAACAATGAGCAAAATTTTCTATTTTTCCTGAGTCGACAGACGGTCATCGTCAAGCGCCAATGATTGTTGACGTACCGCTGATTTTGTAGGACCATAAACGTAAAGGACGTAGTCTGGCGGTTCATCACTCTCAGTGCCGCACTCCGTAAGTGGAGTAGGATATCTCGCCCCTACCATGAGTCGCACCACTACCAGCCCCCAATCAACTGGGGAGCCGAACCATGAATCCATCCGATTGCACGTTGCCATCGGAAACCAATAAAAAGGAGTTTATGATGAAAACTTTAATTGTAAATCGAAATTTAATCGTGCCAATTTTTGCAGTAATGTTGTTGATATACGGACTACAAGGCATCAGCTATGCTCAGAATGCACCTAACGATGCAATTGTGGAATTTGCTGATGCCAATTTAGCCACAGCAATACGCGAGGAATTGGGACTCGATACTGGAGAGGGTGTTGACATTCTCAAAATTCCTAAAGCGGAACTGGCGAAATTAACAAAGTTATATGCTAATGATATAGGAATAGTTGACTTCACAGGATTAGAACACGCGACACAACTGACAATATTAAGTCTCAACCGTAATAACATTAGTGATCTAACCCCGCTCACACAACTTACACAACTGAGGCAACTGAGGACATTACGTCTCTCAGATAATAATATCAGTGATCTAACCTCGCTCACACAACTCACATTCTTGGAGGACTTGGACCTTTCGGATAATAATATCAGTGATCTAACACCTTTAGCGGAAATGATACAATTGGGGCATTTAATTCTCGCATCTAATCTAATCATTGATGTTACGCCCCTTGCACAGCTCATAAATTTAGACTTTCTACTTCTGTCTTCAAATTATATCAACGATCTAACACCACTTGCACAACTTCCAGAGCGGACGAGTAAATCTGCAGTGTATAACCCCGTTAACTTCAGAGGCACCCCCAGCGACATTGAACTTATAACAGTTTCAACTGCGCAACCGCTGGTAGGATCAACTCTGAATGGAAGTTCAGTAACACTAACACTCCTACCGAGTGGAACGTCTTTTGATGCTTCTGCCGACAATATAAGAAACGCTTTGACGGTATCTGGTGTTGACGGTGCGACTGTTTCTGATGTCATACGTGTAAGTGATACAGAAGTGAAAGTTACACTCGCATTTACCGGTAGTTTGCAAGACAATGCTGTTTTGAGTTTTATCTTAGAAAAAGATGTAGTATCGGGCTATGAAGGTCGTGCACTCACAGGAAATCATATACCTGTTTACGCGAAAGCACCACTAACTGTATCTGCCAACTATCCATTGAAAGCGGCAATGCTGGATGGAAGCGTTGTGACATTAACTTTAAACAGTGGGACTTTTAATCATAGCCTCGTTGATTTTAGGGATGCTCTCACGATATCTGGCATTGATGGCATTGCTTTTTATGATTCGATTGATTCGATATATCGTGTCAGTGAAACGCAAAGGCGTATTACGCTTAGATTCAAAGGCAACGTTGATGCAGATACCGTATTGACCTTTACTCTCGACGCAAAGGCAATAGAGTATTACAATGGTCCTCCATTCACCGCAGAATTACCTGTCACTGCTACGGTAAAGGAATTGCAAGTGTTAATCCCAGAATTACAGGGGCAACCGATGTTCTGGGTAAATACTGGCACAGGTAAAATAGAGTCTTCTGGACATTTTGATGTTGTTACGCAAGGGGTGACGGTGCTCACTGTGGACAGGGCAGGTGGCAAACTCTATTGGGGTGAACGTAGTAAGAATGGCGGTATCATCAAACGTGCAAACTTTGACGGAACAAGCGTGGAGGTACTCCTAACATTACCAAACGTTCCCCGCGGTATTGCTATCGACACTGTGGAAAGCAAATTATATTGGACGAACTCGGATTTGCAAATCCAGACATCGGACCTCAACGGTGAAGGTATCAGCACCGTCATCCAACTTGAGGAAAATATACTTGAAGAAACGAAGGAAAATTGTAGATCAGGAGGATTTTTCTTTTTCCTTTTTGTTCCGTTAATTCTTGGTGCTGATGGTGGTGGTTGTGACATTGAAACGATACGTACCAATCTGACCTCCCCAACGGACATCACCGTGAACACGGTGGATGGTAGGGTGTACTGGACAGAATTTTCTGGGCGCATCCGGCGTATGAATCTCGATGGCACCGGTCTTGATACACTTGTGCCTGATATAGGAAGCCCTTATGGTATCGTAGTGGCGGGTGATAAGGTTTATTGGGCAGAGGAAGTCGATGAGAGGCATGGTAAGATTCAATGGGCAAACTTTAACGGCACAAACATTGAGACACTTGCCACAGTCCAGGGTCTACCGACTGGTATTTCTGTTGACACTGCTGCAGGTAAGGTGTATTGGACAAACTCGCTGCTTGGCGAAATCCAGCGAACAGATATCAACGGTGGTGAGGTTGAAGATGTTGCCTTAGGCATAACCGCACCGGGAGACTTTGTATTGGTTCCTGATCCACAACAAATGCCACCTACCACAGCAGCCACTACCGATGCCACAGTTAGTATCTCACCCGCCTCAGTGGCATCTCCTGCTATCGGACAACAGTTAGAGTTCAGCCTAAACATCGCTGATGGCGGAGCAGTTGCGGCTTATCAAGCCACCGTTCAGTTTGACGGCACCGCGCTCCGTTACATCTCAAGTACCATTGGCGATTACCTCCCGGTGGGCGCGTTTCCGTTGCCTGTCGACGCATCGGGGAATACGGTTACACTCGGAGCAGTTTCTCTTGCAGGAGAAAGCAATGGCGATGGGACACTTGCCACGATTACTTTTGAAGTCATCGAAGTCAAAAAATCCACCGTGACGTTGTCTGATGTCCTTCTCTCTGACAGTGCTGAAACTGCAAGCAGTCCCCAAGTTGAAGATGCGCAGATTATTGAACCGCCGCAAGTGAATGAGGATGTCAATAGGGATGGGGATGTGAATATTCTGGATTTGGTCAGAGTCGCCGGACAACTTGGACAATCCGGACAGAATAGCGCGGATGTCAACGGGGATGGGATCGTGAACATCCTGGATCTGGTCGCGGTTGCAGGTGCACTTGGGAACGCAGCCGCCGCGCCTTCATCCTGGTATCGCGACCTGGAGATCGCTCCTACAAGAGCGGATGTGGGAGAGTGGTTGGCTCAAGCGCAGGGGCTAGACTTGACGGATGCAACGTCGCAGCGGGGCGTTCTTTTCTTGGAGCAACTTCTGGCGGTGCTGACACCCAAAGAGACGATGCTTTTACCGAACTATCCAAATCCGTTCAACCCGGAGACGTGGATACCGTACCATCTCGCGCGAGAGGCGGAGGTGGTGATTACGATTTATGACACAAAGGGGACACTGGTGCGGCGATTGACGCTCGGAAATCAGTGGGCGGGACATTACGCGGAGCGTGGAAAGGCGGCGTATTGGGACGGTCGGAATGAACGCGGGGAAACGGTTGCGAGCGGGATTTATATTTACCAGCTCCGGGCGGGCGACTACGCGGCGTCGCGCCGAATGGTGATTGTGAAGTAGGTTCTTGTGACCCGTGGCTAGTGGGGAGTGGCAGGAGTAAACTAATTGCCCGCAAGATCGGACGCGCCCCTGTACCGCAAACTGTTAGTTTGTGGATGCCACAATCTTACAAATAAAACGAGATCAAGCGACTAAACCGGGCGGGGGATTATGCGGCGTCACGGCGGATGGTGATTGTAAAATAGTGGTCTGTGGCCTGTGACCAGTGGATAGTGTCAGGTGTGGAATCAGAATCGACTCATAGATTAGGTTGACACCCATGGAAAGCGACTTGCATCATAATCCTTTGGCGCGGGAGGTAATCGAGGCGATTGAAGAAAATGATGCCGAGCGTGTTAAAGGTGTGCTCTGCAGGAACGCTTCCATTGCAAATCCAAAGTGGAGGTCAGGCTATAAACCGTCGAATGCTACGGAGCCCATCAGCTGGTTAAATGAGCCGATGCTCCTTTATCATGTTTCTGCGGCGGTATTTGAAGGGAAAATTCCAGCGGAAACAAATGAATATACCATGACCAAGGCACTGTTGGAAGCTGGTGCCGGTGTGGACTTCCGTGATGGTTACCCTCTCGTCGCCGCTGTCAGCTACAACGCTCCTAACGTCGTCCTCGCATTGCTTGAAAGTGGTGCGTCTGTCAACGGGACAGATGATGACGGTGTACCGATGGCATATGCGCTGTTCTTCGGATTCACGACGGTTTCGGAACTTCTCGTGGAATGGGGCGCCAAACTTGACCTTCGATTTGCCGCCGGTGTCGGCGATCTGGATAAGGTCAAGACTTTCTTCAATGCCAGCGGCAGTCTGAAATCGGAAGCAGGCGCGCTTGCCGATCCATACGGACATGAGGGAAAACAGCGTAATGGCACTGCCTATAGGTGTGATCGGTCACGCGCAAATATTCTGAGTCAAGCGCTTTTGTACGCGTGTTTGCATGATAAACTCAAGACTGCAGACTACCTCATCCGCCAGGGTGTCGACGTGAACGCGTTGGTGCCGGACTTGGGGGAAGGGGAATTTACTGTGCTGCACCGGCTGGCAAACACCGGCAATTTCGGCGCAACCGCGGATCCGAGAGATGTCGAGTCTCAGCGATTAGGTGCAGTGAATTTCCTTCTTGACCACGGCGCCGATGTTGCCATCCGCGATCCCGAGCTTAAGACAACACCGCTACAGTGGGCAAAGCACTTCGGATGTGAAAGTATCGCCAAGATTCTGGGTGAGCACAGTGAAGTAGAATAGTCAACCGCCGCGTTTTTGCTGAATGAAACGAGGCACTTTTATTCTATGATTTTTTAAGAATTCCTGCCCAGAGTTACCGGTTCCGTATCCACGTAAACATATAGGAATTACGCAGTTCGGTTTTTGTAGGGGACGCAGATCTGCGTTCCGTCCTTTTCCTACATATCTTCTGTAGGCCCGTAGATTGGGTTGAGCACAGCGAAACCCAACGTCTGTAGGTAGCTGAATAGGGAAGGCGATAGAGCTCCCATTGAGATCCATCAAGAGAGTGAAAAACGAGCGCGATAGGGATCCCCTCGCCCCGCCGTGCAACACAGAAGTTCGAGTGAAACCCAAAACGTCATCTGCAGGCTGCTGGAAACCGCTACCGACTTTTTCAATGGTCTACCAAAAAGACCAGATGGTCAAGATCTCTCACGCGTTTCTTCAACGTTTGATTGACACCGTCTGCTATGCTACTTAAATGTTTAAAGTCGAGCTTAGAAGACCTTCTTAAAATAACCAAGCATAAAGCGGTAATCTAAAATTCAATCAGAAAATTGGCAGGGGAAACGCATCTAATTATACAGGGTGCCTCATGGTGGAAGAATGTACGATTAATGTTGGGTTTCACTCTAATTTTGGCACGTTAAGGCAAAGCGGGAACTCGAAAACTCCTCTAAGATTGGTGATTATTAACGGAACCCCGTTCAACCCAACCTACAACCCCTAAGAAAATTATCACAAACTTAGCCCAATTCTCTTTTTTGTCGAGTAGATAATTTAGATGCGTTTCCCCTGAGAAAATTGGTGATTCCGCTTGACTCCGTACACATCAACCACTATAATGGCAACGTGTTCGCATTATCGAATTGAGATAATGTGGATAGCGCGTCATGTGTAACAGAATGTCAGGAACCACGGAAAGAGTCGCTCAACCCCTCACGGCGTCAATATTTGAAGCCACCCAATTTGATGTAAATTGGGGTAATTCGACGCTGTTAGGCTCAACGAGAATATAAACAGGAGGAAACCAAAATGCTGAGATTCAATCACCTCGCAATCCCCTTTTCTATCGTTGCTCTTCTCTGTGTTTTGCCTGTCTTGGGAGAGAGTGCCGATGTTCCCGAGATAGCGTTCCATTTCACCATGGATGAAATCAGTGGTGACGAAACCACGGACGTAAACGGGTTAGTGGGAATTCTCGAGAATGGTCCGGAAGTGGTTGCCGGGATGCACGGCAACGCAATCCAATTCACGCGTGCTAGTGAACAAGCCATTGAGATTTTCCCGGATCCCGCCACCAACTTTGGCAACGGCGATGTAAGTCTGGAAGCCTGGGTGAGGACTGGCCTGGACCAGGAACAGTCCTATATCTTTAACAAGTGGGGAGCCTGGGATGCGCCGGAGACCCCGTGCTGTAGAGGGTACCGACTCACTATTGAGGCGGGCGGCCAGCTTGACACCATATTTAATGATGGCGTCCCGGACGAAGAACGGCTCGCCAACGAAGGCTTCGTTAGGGGTGGCGACACCTCCGTTGCCGACGGCGAATGGCATCATGTCGTCGTGACTCGGAAGGATACATCAATCATTCAGTTCTGGATTGACGGCGTGCTCGACCACGAGATTGGAGAAGCCGCCGCCGTCGGTTCGATTGATAACACTACCAATCTGTATATTGGCAGAAGCCACAAGAATAGAGGTTGGTTTGACGGGACGATTGACGAGATTCGCGCGTGGCGGGGAGCTCTGAACGAATCGCAAATTGCTCAGGCAATGAGCGGAGCGGCTGTCACTGCCGTTGAACCCGTTGACAAAATTTCCGTAACCTGGGGCAAGATTAAAACCGACCGTTAACCCTGCTTGCAGCCCGTCTGCAGTTCGGGCGCAAGCAATATTCGAAAATCGTGTTAATTCAGACATCAACGGTGTGGTGCGCACATTAAACCAAATCCCTGTTGGTTTGTCGTGCGCACTTCACCGTTGTCATCTCGCTAAATCAAGAACTGCATCCAACCTCTGCATCTGCGCTGTTCTATCTACCCTAAACCATTTGTAAATAAATAACCCCATTTCACGAGATTCAACACAACTCGTGTGTTCATCCCTTCCCGACCGTTCCTTCTCGCCGGCTGCAAGAGTTCTAACATTTCTACTGCCGAATGAACCGTACCGACTTCAGCAAAAGAAGCATTGAACTACTGTTATCCGTGGCATTTGAAAACACCGTCCAACTGTGAACTATCAATAGTGAATCCCTTATTTCTCCGATTCACCCATGAAGAAAAAGGTTCGATGCGCCGTCATCGGCGCCGGGTGGTGGGGCACCACCGCTCATATACCCGCGTTGCTGCGGCACCCCAGAGCAGAGTTGTTATGCGTCCATCATCGCGACCGGGACATTGCCCGAAGAATTGCCCACGATTTTGGAATTCCCGTCGGTGTGTCCTGCGTGGACGACCTGCTCGCGATTGATGTTCTTGACGCAGTGGTAATCAGTTCAACGGTAAATATGCACTATCCGCAAGCCAAAGCCGCGTTGGAACGGGGGCTTCACGTGCTCATCGAAAAGCCGATGACACTCACCGCAACTCAAGCCAAGACGCTGGTCGATCTCGCGGCTGAGCAGGATGTACAGTTTCTAATCAGCGGGCCATGGCACTACACCGAGCATGCGGTCGAAGCACGGCGGTTGATCCAATCCGGTGCGATTGGCGACATCAAGATGATCAGCGTGTTGATGACGAATTTTTGTTTGGGCTTCTTTCGCGGGCAGCCTTGGGAGGAGATTTTCGCGGATACCGACTCGTTCGAGACCGCGCAGCCGCCCTACCTGAAACCGGAACCGGCGGGGAGCAGCGACCCGGCGGTGTGCGGCGGCGGTCAGATTTACAACCAGATCTCCCACGTCGGCGGACACTTGGCATTCATTACCGGTCAAGAACCGGTTGAGGTGTTTGCGCGGTTTGACAACCATGACACCCGGGTTGATGTGTATGACACGCTGAACGTCAAACTAGACGGTGGGACGCTTGTGTCGATTGCCAGCACCGGAGCCACTATGCCCAGCGAGAGGAACTATGAAGTGCGCGTTTTCGGGAGCGAAGGCATGATATTCATGGAACTATGGAGAGGGTCGATGCAGTATCATCCTCGCACGGGGAAGGTGCACGACTATCCGAATCTTCCCGACGATGCGGTTTATCCCATCTATGCGCCAACGGATAATTTGGTCGATGCAGTGCTAGGCGCCGCGCCAAATCAGTCACCCGCCGCGTTGGGACTTAGCGCCATGAAACTGATCGAAGCGGCGTGCGAGTCGGTGCGTACCGGGGGCAACGTGATCATAGAGGAGGTTCGGAGCGATGGCACTTAAACTTGCCTGCGCTGATTATACATTTCCGTTACTGCCGCACGATGACGTTCTGACGCTGATTGCGATGCTTGGCATCCGCGACGTGGATATCGGTCTGTTCGAGCACCGGTCACACCTGCAGCCGTCCGACCAATTCAAGAACGTCACCCGTTCGGCAAATGCACTGAAAAAGAGGTTGGATGCCAGGGGCTTGAAGGTGGCAGACGTGTTCCTTCAAGTTGACGACGATGGGGTATCTTACGCTATCAATCAGCCGAATGCCTCGCGCCGCCGCAAGGCTCGCGACTGGTTCGAGCGCACGCTGGAATATACCGCCGCATGCGGCGCGGAGCATGTGACCATAAGCCCGGGCGTCTATTTCGAGGAGCAGGGGCGAGCAGCGTCGGTGGCTCGCGGTTGTGATGAGCTATCGTGGCGGATAGAACGTGGTAGCGCCTACCAAATCGTGCTGGGGGTGGAGCCGCACATCCGTTCGATCGCCTCCCGACCGAAATCCGCCCTTCGGTTGATTTCCAAAGTGCCGGGGTTGACCTTTTCTCTAGATTACGGACATTTCACCTGCGTCGGCGTTCCCGATGCCGAAGTGGAACCGCTTATTCCCCATGCGAGTCATTTCCATGTCCGCGGCGCGCGCCGACGAATGCTCCAAGCATCATTCCGGGACAACACCATCGATTTCGCGCGGGCCGTAGAGGTAATGAAAACAGTCGGGTATAGCGGCTTCCTTACGTTGGAGTATGTGTGGGTCGACTGGGAGGGCTGCGACCGAGTCGACAATTTGAGCGAAACAATCCGTTTCCGCGATTTTCTGCGTCCACTCCTCAACGACGCACCCGGCAGTTGAACCTGTATAATATAATACGTTTTAGGGTTTGTAGTAGCGCAATTTATTGCGCGTCTCCCGTAGGAGCGATCTCCGAATCGCAACCCCTGTAGGGGACGGCCCCTGTGCCGTCCCTTAATAGTTGATACCGGTAAGTTGTGCTGAACACCGTGAAACCCAACGCTCGCGCTTCCATCCTTCCAATCCCATTCTTCCTCGCAAATGCGGAAAACAACCTTCAATACTGAAACTCGCATATCCGCGTCAATCGCAACACATGGAGCCTCCTCCCATGCCGCTTGAACCGAGCCGATTCCAGGCGTCCGCGGAGCGACAAAGTTTCTCTACCCTCGCGCCGTGGCGTACCATTGCGCTCGGATTGGCGCTGGTGCCCCTAAACTGTTACTGGGTCGTCATGTCGGAGGATATATGGAATGCAGGGCATCCGACACTTACAACGCTATTCTTCAACACCGTTTTCAGTCTATTCGTTCTCCTGTCAATCAATCGGTTACTGCAGAAGATTGCCCCGTTAAGGGCGATGCGGCGCGAGGAGTTATTGACAATCTACGCTATGCTGTGTGTTGCCACCTCGATTGCCGGGCATCATTTTCTCCCCTTGCTTGTCCCCACTATTCCTTATGCCCATTGGTTTGCAACCCCCGAAAATGAATGGGCACAAATTATCCACCCTCACGTTCCTTCTTGGCTTACCATCAGCGACAAACGCGCCATGCAGGGATACTTCGTGGGGCAGTCCACCCTCTACACCGACCTGCACCTCTTCGCATGGCTGATCCCCGTTTTCTGGTGGTCGCTGTTCATCCTGGCGCTGCTCACAGGTATGCTCTGTCTCTGCGTGATTGTCCGAAAGCAGTGGGTCGAGCGTGAAAAACTCGCCTATCCTGTCATTCAGGTGCCGCTCGTGATGACACACAGGCAGTCTAGGGTGTTCAGCGCTAAGTTGCTGTGGGCGGGGTTTGCCATCGCCGCGGGGATTGATACCCTCAACGGACTCCACTTCCTATTCCCGGTGGTTCCCTATTTACACGTTAAACTGCGCAGTATTGGCCCACTTTTTACGGAGCCGCCTTGGAACGCAATCGGTTGGACTCCCATCTCATTTTATCCCTTCGTCATCGGCATGAGTTTTTTCTTGCCGCTGGATCTATCCTTTTCTCTCTGGTTTTTCTATCTCTTTAGGAAGATACTTCAGGTACCCGTAGCTGTCGCGGGCGGCCACAGTTATCCGCGCGGCAGCGGTCGTTTTTTCGATTATCAAGCCCAAGGCGCGTGGTTGGGCATAGCTGTTCTGGCGTTGTGGCTCACGCGTCGACATTTCGCGGCGGTGTTTCGGGGTCTGCTACGACCTCGCACCGCATCGGATTGGAAAGAAGTACGCTATCAGCGGTGGGCATTCGTAGGACTCGCCGGGAGCATGTTGTTTATGTTCGGGTTCTCCTACTATGCCGGGATGTCACCTTGGGTCATTCTGGTGTTTTTCGGGATAGACTACGCCATATTCCTCGCATTGTCGAGAGCGCGCGCGGAGAGTGCCCCCGCTCACCAGAATCTGTGGGCTGTCAACGCAAGCGGAATCGTCGTAAATGTTTTCGGTCCTCGTCGATTGGGAGCGTCGAACCTGAGTGTTATTGCCCTATTCCGGTTTTTCAACCGCAATTACCCCAGTCATCCAATGCCGGAATACTTGGAAAATCTTAAAATCGGCGAGCAGGCGAATATAGGATTACGGCATCTCGTGATCGGTATGGTGTTGGCGGCAGTTGTGGCAATTCCCGCCTCCTTTTGGATTCTGCTGCATTATTCTTACGAAGGCGGGGCGCCTTTTGCCTTCAGCGGAAGGGAGGGCTACGGGGTGATGCATAAAGGGTTGTCTCACCCGTCAGGAACGAACTATAGTGCGGTTCTAGCTATGGGGCTGGGATTTAGCTTTACCTTGCTGCTGATGGCCATGCGTCACCGATTCCTCTGGTGGCCATTTCACCCGGCCGGCTACGCCTTCTCCATCAACTTTGGTACAGACTATATCTGGTTCTGCTTGGTGATCAGTACCGTGGCAAAATGGGTAATCATCAAATGCGGCGGGTTACGCGCTCACCGGAAAGCGATTCCGTTCTTCTTGGGGCTAGTCCTCGGCGAATTTGTGGTGGGTAGTTTCTGGAGCGCACTCGGCATCATTCTCCACATTCCGCCCTATACCTTCTCAATCCACTAAACCCAACGCCTCTGTAGGAGCGACCTCCCGGTCGCGACCCCCACTTCGCAGGAGATCAATTGACTGAAAAGGTAGCAATTATGGCAAAATCCTATAGAAGTCCCATTCGTCCTTTTGTAGGAGGGGCATCTTGCCCCGACTCCATAGGGATCAAGTTAAGGGACATTTTGTGTTGAGCGGACAGAAAAGTTGAAATCTGGAAACTCCTTTAGCGTACTTCTTTAAGTTGGCTTTGAGTTGGTTTTAAGACCTAAAGAAGAACACGAAAGGAGTTTCCAATGGCTATTGTCTCACAAGTTGTCTCTGGAATGCAAACGGTATTGACCACTGTTTCAGATAGGATCGCAAAAACGACAGCGAAAATTGACGGGTTCAAGTTTTGTTCAAATGCTAGTTTTTGGCTGGCTGGCTGGCCAATCCGAACTCAACCTATGAGGAATTGGCACAGGCTGGGACAACTGTGGGCGTGACGCTTACGCCTCAAGCGATTGAACAACGTTTCACCCCCGAAGCCGCAGACAGCTTAAAGCAAGTGCTTGATGCTACAGTCGAGCAAGTCATTGCCGCCGACCAACAAGCGATACCGTTGTTAAAACAATTCAACGGCGTCTTTATCCAAGACAGTAGTTGGATTTCATTGCCGGACGAACTGGCTGAGGTGTGGAAAGGTTGCGGTAACAAGCCTGGTGATAAGACGTCATCAAGTGTAAAGATTCAGTTGCGGTAGGAGCTGCTCAGTGGTGGCATTAACCACTTTGCATTAACCCATGGAACGACCAACGATAAACAAATAACGCAAACTGCCGGGGCGTTACCAAGAGGCAGTTTACGTCTTGCGGACTTAGGTTATTTCTCCCTAGATGAATTGAAGAGCTGTTCTGATGACGAGGTCTTTTGGTTAACACGCATCCCGGCGACGTGCGAGGTGTTTGATACCGAGTCAAATCATCTCAATCTCCAAGAATGGTTGGAACAACAAGCACCACCGGAAATTGAATCACCGATACAGTTGGGCATCAAAGCGCAGTTGCCGTGTCGGTTACTTGCTCAACGTGTAGCGGTTGATGTGGCTAACAAATGGCTTTCGCACCTAAAATACGCAGAGAGGCGAAAACAGAGGCAGAACACCGAGCAAGAAACGGCTCGCTTTGGCAGATTGGAATATTTTAGTGACTAATCCCAATCAACTCACGATCAAGCGAGTGGAGTGGATAGCGAGCGCGATAGTAAATCCCTTAAGCAAGCTATGATTCTGGTTCGAGTGCGGTGGCAGATTGAGTTGTTATTCAAACTATGGAAAAGCTATGGTCAGATTGACTCGTGGCGTAGCGAAAAAGCGTGGCGAATTCTGTGTGAAGTTTACGCCAAACTAATAGCAATGATTATTCAGCACTGGATTCTATTGACCCACTCATGGCACTATCCGCAACGAAGTTTGACCAAAGCGGTGAGGGTAATTTCGAGATACGCTTTTTTCATTGCCGGTGCCGTCGCCTCCGGTCAAAATCAAAGACTTGCTAAAGCCTTGAAGACAGTCGGACAATGTTTGGCGGTAGGCTGCCGAATTTGTAAGCGGAGAGAACGTCCTTCAACCTATCAATTCTTAATGGAAGCCGCAAATGAAGCCTCGTTTTTCGCTTAACTTGATCCCTATGGGGAACGCGATAGAGATCCCCAATGTGTATAGTTGTAGGGTGCGCACTGCGCACCAGCCTTTGAAAGCGTCAAGGGCGATCAACTACGTGGATAACGAAGGCGATAGAGATCCCTTGTGCTACCGAAAAATGTCATTGTTCGACCCCGCCGACGCGCCACGGTAGGCATGACATTTTCCCCTTTATACATATTCTGATTGCGTGTTAATGTAACGATGGCAATATGTATAGTTACCCATAAAATCGGACGCGCCCTCGTAGCGCAAACTGTTAGTTTGCGCATATCGCAATGTGTGTAATGCGTCTATCCTCAGGGAATTATTTTCTCATCAAGTAATACTCATCTTCGCCATTTGACTGGATTTGACAAATTGTTCCTTAATAGCGCGCCATTATCCCTATCGGAATAATTCTTTCAGCAAGTAACACCTAATGATAAAATAGGGTTGGTTCAGGCATGCAAAGACGGAAATTTTCTTGGTGTTTGTAAACCCGCTTGATAGCATCGTCCGGGTTATGTATGTTTTGTTCACTGGTGGACACAGGCAAAGATCCTCGTATCCAGGATTTTCTGCATGGGTACCCCGTTTGGTAGACTAGAGATTCTAAGCATAACTCCGCCTGGACCCGTTTGTGAAAGTGTTACTTGATAGATTCAGGATGTGCTCGCTTGTCGGGCGATTCCAATTCAGCGATTCTCTTGTTCTCAGCACGAGCTTCGAGGACCAGCTCCTTATCGCACAACTCTTCTTCGCGTTGTTTTATTTCAAGTTCAAACTGTTCTCACCTGCCACCGACCGTGGGAGCAATCTCTATCACGGTAAGGTCGTGGATGAAGGACACTCCGCCGCGGGTCTTGACGGTGAGATGAGCTCCATTGTGATCGAAGAGCTTGAGCCGGCTATAGAAGATGTAGCGCTCACCATCGTTTGGAAATAGCTCGATCGAGGTTCTGTCCACCAGAGCGTCAAATTGTATCCCGTCCTCGCGTCGGGCGATACGGTAGACGGGCTTTGCATTGTGCCTGAGATAGTCGAGGGCTTCATCACCAAAACTGTCTGGCTTGCCCCCAATCGTGCTTTCCCCGGCATTGTAGGTTATCTCGTATCCGAGGATCACAATATCGACGGCTTCGGCACTCCCAGGATCGATCCGTGCCTGTATCCTGTAGAGGCCGCCAGAAAGGCCGTCAACACTCACTCCGGTATTGTTCACGGTTAGCTCGCCAATTGTGTGTGTCTTTCGATAGAGTTGTTTGATCTCCGAAACCGGATTCTGAAAGAGCCTGATGCCATCGGGCGTCCGGCGTAACGAAAGCTCCAACGGAAACGACATATTGGGCCGGAAGTCGATCTCGTAGTTCGGAATCCCAGCAACTCGATCGTTTCCTACGTTGTACATGATCACGCCTCTTCCCTCGGGAGCACCGGAGAAGATGACAGGAAACCCACAGTGTTGGGTAGCGATCGTATCGGCTGGCGAGAGCGGGACTCCATCCAGATTATTCAGCCCGTTTTCGGAGTAGCGACCCAATGCATAGCCATGGAGCCCGCACATAATGAGAAGAACCTTATTGTCTTTGTCGCCATCCACGGGTAACTCGATCACATCGGTTGCATCGCCTTCCCCGGGCCAATTGTCGTAGATTAGGAGGGGAAAATCGTCAATCCTTGTCCATCTCCTCAAATCACTCGACGTGTATTGAAGAGACGCAAGAGACCATTTCTTTGTTCCCTCTACGATCACGCCAGCGTGGCGTGCTGCGGCTGCCTCCCAGACGCAATGGGTAAGGAAGAACTTCCGTGCGACGGGATTCCAGTGGATTCGAGGGGCGTCGCCCCAGCCGGGGACGACCGGATTGGTGGGTAGATCGTACCGGCCGAGCCTATCCCTTAGATCGTTGAGATCCCAGAACGTCTCGCCCCCATCAACACTTATCGTCATTGAGACAAATCCACCTTCTCGACCCATTATCGGAGTGAGAAGAACCATGGCCTGCTCGCTTTCAGTGTTGAGACCAAAGAGGTTCCCTGAATCGGTAAACCCCACCCCGTTAAACACCGTATGAGGGTGGTGGAAAATCGGTGCGCGTTCCTCCCAATGCAACAGGTCCGTCGATACTGCGTGTCCCCAACAGATCTCCTGGCCGCGGAGCGGATTATGGATGGTAAACAAGTGCCACTCACGTCGAGGCGCATAATACACCATCGCAGTGGGGTCACCGAGAGCCCCGTGCCGATACGTAAAATGGTATTGCGGCCGGTTGGCTTCAGTGTAGAGATCGACTATCTCACTCACATCAGAAACGAGATGGATCGATTGAAATGCTGCCTGCGCGTCGGTTGGGATGATCCCTACCACCTCCATCGTCCGGCCTTCCCAACCGGACACGTCTAGTGCCGCCCACCACATCGGCCCCGTGTCGTTCAGTGCTATTTCCTGTTGAAACAGCGTACGATTCTCAACCCGAACCGTGAGCTCGGCACGTTTCTCCTCGTTAACCCTTGTCCACGCTTTTGCCCTGTCAAACGGGAAAATCGTCGGATTCAAAGATTGCGGTATCATCAGATAGGATCTGTCGATAGTGAACCGAGTTGTCATCTCAATTGAGTCGGATCGTTTGCTCACTTTTCTCACCTATTCCATATTCCATTTGTGTACCAGTTGACGGCATCTACGACCATACCGTCGATTCCCGTGTCAATCCGGAAACGGATAACCCTCCGACATTCCTCCTGCCACGCCGTCTGACCGAAGTTGAATTGCGAGATGTTGACATCAGAATGCTCGCCCTTCTATTATTAACCTTATGGCTTCCGGGGATACGGGCGATACCACCTTGACCTGGGAGGACGGTATCCAACTCAAACGCGACTGCGACTAGACCGTTGAAGAATCTGCCGTTACTGAATCGGTAATAACACTGTTCTCCGTCCCTCGGTCCTACTATACTTCACGCTGCTGGAAGTTGCGCGTTTTCAAGGGATCCTTTCCCGATGGCGATAGAATCCCGTACCACGATCTGTTAGATTGTGATCGCATCTGTACGACGATGGATCCTCCGTCATGCTATCTGTGCCTGTATAGCGGCCAAATCCGCTTGTAGGAGCGATCAAGCGAATGGATAATGAGCGCGATAGCTAATCCTGATAGAGATCCCTCAAGCGAACGGATAGTGAGTGTGATAGAGATTCTTCTCCGAATCGCGACGTGCTGGTGCTGGGTAAGCCCTGTTACAAACCAGTATTGCTGAGAAAACCCGCGCGGTATTACCTAACGCATGGTATTGGTCACTAGCGCCGTCTGCGCCCTGGCCTCCACCATGTAGATAAAGTTCGTAGCTGTGTTTGGCATTGTCTATCTTGATGTAATCATGATCTGGTCGGTAGTTTCGGCCTAAAAGGGTTTCGAGGTACGGACGAATGGTAGGAAAGTCTAACAAATACTTCTCATGTTCGTCCATTTCTCTACTCTCTATACTTTGGGTTTATAGTATAACGAATCTTTGGTAAAAACGGGAGGATTTTTCGGGCTTTCAGAAAAGGGAGGTTTTATTGAAACGCGGTACCTTTCCCTGAAGGGTTTCGGATTCTGGTTGACACAAACTTCGAGATTGGTATAATCTCAGCCGACAGACAAACATTCCGGATAACATTTCTGGCTGATGTCAAATTTAAGTGTATCCCTCGAGTTCTGACGCGGTCGCGCCGCCGCCCGCTCGGTCTCCCTCCGATGTTGGGGCAAGAAGTGATTGTAGGGTGGGATCAAGCGAATGGATAATGAGTGATCAACTGAACGAATAGTGAAGGCTATAGTAGATCTTGATAGAGATCCCGTCCCCGCCCGATAGGGACAAGTGTTAGTAATTTCACGAGGGAATGTCCCTGCAATACTAAGCGAAATCTCTTAAATTGATCGTTATGATGGTGGGCAGTGCCCACCCTACAACTATAAATCGGCCGCGCTGCTGTATATCCGCACCTCGTTCAACGTATCCGTAAATGGCCCCTGTTTATCCGTAATGAATGGGTTGGTATTCCATCGCCTATGCCTTCAAACACTTAATTTGATCCCTATGCACGGGGAGCGGCGCGGTCGAAAACAAAACATTCTTCACGTTTTCTTGACGTGAACCGACATCGAAAGGAGAACCTCATGAAAACGATACGGTTTATCCTCATGAGTCTAGTCCTCGGTATTGGACTTGGGGCCATCAATCGCCCCACCCCCGCGCTCGAAGAGGAAGTCAAGCTTGTCGGTGTCGAGGACGGACTAGACAATGAACATTTGTGCGCCGATATTATCGGGGACTCCGTGGTCGTCGGGGCACATAGGGTGGGCATCGCGAAAATCTATGTAGGCGGTGGCAATAAATGGAAAGAGCAGGCGGAACTTACTACCAAAGACCTCAATGCAGACCGTCCGGACGCTGCCCGCTTCGGATGGGCGGTCTCCCTCACCGGTCACCATGATCGGGCAAGCGCGAACACTGCCATCGTCGGGGCACCGCAGGACCTTCATGGCGCAGACCCCGTTGAAGCAAAGGAGGGACTTCTCAAGACCACGGGGATGAAGGGCGCAGCTTATATCTTCGTCCGCAGCGGGGACACCTGGAAACAGCAAGCGAAACTTGCCGCTCCGGATCCGGAAGACGAGGACGCTTTCGGATTTGCCGTGTCCATCTACCGGAACACTGCCATCGTTGGCGTACCAATGGACGATGATGGCGGCAGGGACGCGGGGTCAGCCTATATCTTCGTCCGTAGCGGCGACACCTGGGAACAGCAGGCGAAGCTCGTCCCCCAAGATTTAGTGGGATTCGACCTTTTCGGAGGCGCCGTCTTCGTCCATGGGAACACCGCTGTCGTCGGGGCAAGTGGGCACACATATAATGGCTTAAGATTCGCCGGCGCCGCCTACGTCTTTGTACGCGAAGGGACAACGTGGGTGGAACAAGCCAAACTCACGGCCGACGACGCGGCCTCCAGCGACAGTTTCGGAAAATCTGTTGCCCTGTTCAACGACACCATCATCGTTGGGGCGCCAGTGGCTGATGTTGAGGGCAAGAAAGATGCCGGCGCGGCCTATGTCTTCGCGCGCGAGGGTGACACCTGGAAACGGCAGGTGAAGCTAATCCGCAAAGCGGAAAAGAAAGGCGATCAGTTCGGTTCAGGCGTCGCTGTCGCTGGAAACATTGCCATCGTTGGGGCCGCAGGAATGGAAGACGCCGGAGTGGACTCAGGTGCCGCCTATGGTTTTGCACGTGTTGACGGCGTCTGGGAGGAGAAGGATAAAGTTCAGCCCGATGACGGGGGGCCAAGAATCAATTTCGGCGCTTGGGTGGCTATAAGCGGCGACATGGTCGCTGTCTCGGCTCATAACGTCCCCAACCCCGATGCGCCGGCGACAAACAGAGGTCACGGCACAGCGGCGTATGTCTATAATAGTGTAGAAGATTTCGGCACACCGCCCTTCTTGGCCGTCGAGCCGTTTGAATTGAGAGTAACGACGTTGGGTCGGGTCAAGCGCACCGCACTGCTTCAAAACTTCCCCAATCCGTTTAACCCTGAAACGTGGATGCCGTATCGGTTGGCGGCCGATGCGCCCGTAACCCTTGGCATCTACAACGTCAAGGGACAACTGGTGCGGGAGTTGAATCTCGGAGTGCAAAAAGCGGGTGGCTATCTGACCCGCGACACCGCCGCCTATTGGGACGGCAGGGACCACGTTGGCGAACCGGTTTCCAGCGGCATCTATTTCTACACCCTCCACGCTGCACCGTTCCAGGCCACGCGGAGCATGCTCATTTTGAAATAGGAAGGAGCCGAGGGCAATGGTATGCGGCCGCACTACCCCTTCTCCGTCTCGCCTTCGGGGGCGGTCAATTTGAGATGTACAACCTGAACGGTAACATACAGGCATTGTAACTGTTTAGTCCCTTGATTTCTGGAGTCGAGCACTGTGAATCTAGACTGCTTTTTTCCCATTTTCTAGGCGGATCTTGTGTGGATGCTCATTTTTCCGGTTTGTAGTAGGATCAAGCGAGTGGATAGCGAGCGATCAACTGACTGATTAAGGAAGGCGATAGAGTTCCCATAGAGATCCCATTCATTGCCCGTCCTATGGCTCTGGGGGTTTAACTGACTACTAATCACTAGCCAGCAACGGAGCGGATAGCGACGGCGGTAGAAATCCACTAAACACTTACAACAATACCTTATCTGTCGTCAGCTGCATCAGGAATTTACCCACCATATTGAACTGTGCAAAAAAAACCGCAGTCATTCCCGCCAGAGCCATTCTCATCGGCCTCATCCTTCTCCCGATAAATGCCTATTGGATAACCATCGTCAGCGAGCTTTGGGCTACGATGGTAGGCATGAACGCAACATCATTGTTCTTCAACGCGGTCTTCAATCTCTTCTTCTTGATACTTATCAATCTCCCCCTCCGAAAATTCCTGCCTAACTTCGCTTTTTCGCGATCCGAACTTCTCACCATCTATGCGATGCTCGTGATGCTATCAACTGTCTGCGGGTACACGATGATGAGCTTCGTCATTGGCGCGCTGACACATCCGTTTTGGTTTGCCACGCCAGAAAATGAATATGCCGCACTCTTCCATAGATATATTCCCTCGTGGTTTACTGTTTCCGACAAGCGGGTGTTAAGAGGTTTCTTTGAAGGAGGCGAAACCTTCCACACCGCAGCGCATTTCAACACCTGGCTGATTCCTGTGCTTGTATGGACGGGGATTATATTCGCCATTTTTTTCACATTCATCTGTGTAAACATCATCATACGCAAGCAATGGACGGAACAGGATAAATTGAGTTATCCGATTATTCAAGTCCCGATTGAGCTGACTGCGCCACGCACAATGTTTCGCCCCCTTCTGTGGATTGGCTTTTCCGTATCTGCGCTGATTGAGATTTTCAACGGTCTTCATCATCTTTTTCCCGTTATTCCGGCCATCTCGCTGTATTATTTCCATATCCCTACGGAAAAACCGTGGGATGCCCTGGGCTGGATGGTATTCAATATTGACCCATTTGTGACTGGGTTGACATTCTTCGCACCCTTGGATTTAGCGTTTTCTGTCTGGTTCTTCCACCTTTTCTTTAAAGCCCAACAGGTTATCACGCAAACGGAGTCGGTTTACATTTCTTTCTTCCGTACCCACGGTGTCTATGGGACGCAACAGGGACTTGGGGCATGGACGACGCTGGGCATTTTTTCTCTATGGTGGACCAGGCGGCATCTTAGCCAGGTATGGAGGAATCTCATCGGGCAACCCTCGACCCTGGACGATTCAACCGAACCGATGCGTTACAGATTTGCCGTCCTTGGGCTGGTTCTTGCGATGACTTTTCTGGTTATTCTGCTCCGGCAAGCGGGTTTATCCTTATCAGTGATCCTGTTTTATTTTGCGATCTACTTGCTGATGTCTATTGCCATCACGCGTGCCCGCGCTGTGCTCGGTCCGCCCTACCATCAAATTGTCTTCACCTCCCCGCAAGGATTTATGGTGGACGTGATGGGGACACGTGCGCTTGGCGCGAGCAATCTGACTATCCTCTCCTTTCTATACGCTTTCAACAGAGAAAACACTTCTCATCCGATGCCGAACCAGCTAGAAGCCTTCAAGATCGCCGAACGGACAGGCATTAACAACACCTATATTCTGTTGGGTATGGTGCTCGCCTTGATACTCAGTATTCCGGTGTCGTTTTGGTGGTATTTCCAAGTAATGTATGAACACGGCGTAGTCGCAAAAGCACACGGCCCACTAATTAATACGGGGTATGAGCTCTTCAGACAGTTAACGTCATGGTTACAGTACCCTAAGCAGCCAAACTATACCGTTACGCTTTTCATCGGATTGGGCGGGGTATTTACGGTGTTTCTGATGGGAATGCAAAGACGATTTATCTGGTGGCCCTTTCACCCTGCCGGCTATGCGCTGGGTGCGTCATGGGGTATGATTCATGTGTGGACATCAGTCCTGCTCGGTTGGGCTATCAAAGGGATTGTCCTGAGATACGGCGGATTAAGAGCGTATCGAAACGCTGTTCCATTTTTCATTGGGTTAATCTTGGGTGAACAGATTATCATTTGCCTGTGGTCAATACTCGGCGCTGTCCTTGGGATACGGACTCTGACGGGGACAATACTCCATTGAATTGAGAGATTGCTATCGAGATTATGGAATTGATTGCATCTTGAAGCCTGAATCGTGCATCGGATGCAGCATTCAGGCGATTCAGGATTCAAGAACGAAAAAGTTAAAATCCAACTTATCTTCCGCATTATCAAGCACCTAAAAGTTTAATTTCTCAGTTGGCCGTATCCCGCATCATAATTGACAGCATGCCATTATCCCAGTCGGAATAATTCTTTCAACAAGTAATACTTTCTAGTCAGGGTCCTTTTCCTCGATCCAGAGGATCAAGCGAGTGAATAGCGAGTGCGATAGTAGATCCTGTGAAATGTCAATAGAATGCTATATGCCCATATTTCCGCGCTCCAGCGGAGCGCCATGTGGTGTGTTACTTGGTGGAAATGAAGTTGATGATGGAAAGGCAAAACCGATCAATCAATCGGACTCACGGTAGTATCTTGGTGATTTTTGCTCGTTTGTGGATATATACCCCAAGATCTGGCATGTGAAAATTCGAGATTACACAAGTCTATTATGCGGAAGATGAGCACTTATCTACTGTATGAAAGTATACTTATACCATTTCGCTTGAGTAATAGTGCATATGGTGTCTGAATTTTATCGTCCACTTTCTCCGTAGGCGGGGCATCTTGCCCCGCCGACTTTGCGCGGAGACGAAACTTCTTGTTCCGCTCCGCGTAAATTTCTTGACCTGATTCTCGCCATCAATGCACAAGCATTTTAGAGAAATGGTATTATCACTGCCTAGCTTGCTATCTTGAGAGCTTTATTCCGCCCCGGATGAGAGCTACCTTGCCGGCAGAATCGACAGCCGTTGCTGCTTGGGTATCGGTATCATAATTCTGTTTGACTTCATCTGCGCTTAGAGTTCTATCGTAGACGCTGACTTCGTCGATGACACCAAAGGTAAAAGCCTCCTCAGCCTCATTTCCGTTCCAAAGAGCACCTATCTTCCCAATCCCCAACACCGTATTCAGTGTCTTTTGCTCATTTCCCCATTTGAGACCGGGAGGGTCTTCCTTATCGAATTCACCATTCATGTATATTCTCAAAAGCTCGCCACCATTAGTAATGGTGATGTGATTCCCCATACCTCTTTCTCTGGTGCCATCTGATTCCATATCAGCCAGCCAACCCACGACATAGGTTCCCCCCAGGGGAAACGCATCTGATTTTTCAGAATAGAGTTGCTAGAATAGTAGTCAAATAATTGTCGTCCCATGCGGCTTTGAGCCGCTTGTTGGCGACACCAAGTTTGGTTGACTTCTCAGACTTGAGTAGATTGAGAGCAATGCGTCGGACGATGGCGAAGTTCTCACTGCTGTTATCTTTACGAATCCGGGAGGCGTCTTCACGAAAAGCAACATCTAATACCCAATGACATGAGTTTTCAATCCGCCAGTGATGCCTAGTGGCTTCAAGCAACTGGGCTGCATCACCAGGAAGCGAAGAAATATAGTAGCGTGTCTCTGTGGTCACTTGTTGGTTGACTTCTCGCTCGGCGGTGATTTTGACGACCGAGTTGAGATTGACGAAGTTCTCACTTGTTCTAAGAGTAGAAATTACACCGGGGTCTGCAATCGCATAAGCCGTGCGGGTTTCTATACGTCCATGATTGCCGTCAACGGTTTGCGTCGAGTCGACTTTAACATCTCTTATCTCACCCGTTGAGACGCCATCAAACAAAAGTCGAACATCTTCAGACAATTGTCCTTGATTGGCTTTAAGCGCGAAAACGTAGTCGGCATCTGAATCCACAATGGTTTGAGCGATGTCGGTTTGACAACCCATCGCATCAATAGTAACAATGCACCCTGACACGTCCAATACTTCAAGCAATTGAGGCATGGCTGGAATCTCATTGGATTTGTCTGCAACTTTGATTTGTCCGGCTCTTCAGAGTTAAGTGTGGAAAAGGAGTTAGTTATAGGAATGCCGCAATGACTCGGATTCGGAAGTGCTCAAAGTTGCGAAATCCAAAAGCTCGGCGTTTGATGAGTTTGATTTTGTTGTTGATGCCTTCGACAATGCCACTAGTCGTGCGGTGACAAAAGTAATTGGCAATTCGGTGTATCCAGTTTGCCAGTGTTCTACGGAATTGCGGAATCAATCCCGCTTTCTCGGCAATGAGGTTCCACTTCCGCAGACGCTTAATTGCCTTTTCTTTTGTGGACTTACACTCAAAGATATGTCGCAAACACTCCTTGAGCCGATGAGCCGTCTTGACCAAAGGAGACACTTGATATACGTGCTCAAGTGCCGCTTGCTGCTTATCGGTTAAGTCTTGCCGATTCTTTAACAGCGCATAGTGAGCACCTTTCAGTGCTTGAGGGTGCACCTTCTTTTGCTGATTCTTCAACTGCTTGAGTTCTCGGTTGACCGCCTGCATTACATGAAACCGGTCGGCAGTAATCACCGCATGAGGCAACAACTCGGCACAGACTGTATCATAGGGACTCCACATGTCGATGGCGACTTCTTGAATTTGTGCACGTTCAAAAGCTGATAGCCGTTCAAGTCGTGCCCTAAGTTTCTCTTGGGTTCGCGATTTGAGCACATCAACGATTTCTTTTGTGTCTAGGTTGGTCAGAATCAAGGCAAAGTTTCCGCTTCCCTTGCGCAACGCAATTTCGTCAATACCCAAACGTTTGAGGTCGGCAAAGGGGGCTAAGGGGATACGGCATCCGGCTTCGTGGAGGAAGATGCTTTCAATCTGGTCATAAGTCAGTCCTTCAACGCGGCGTACTGCACTGATGTTGTTCTCTCGAACTTGAAGGAATATCCAATGTTGGTAACGACTGGTGTAATCGCGTCTTTCGTCGACAAAGCTTAGAGATTCAGAGAACGCGCGGTGGCAGTCGTCACAGAAGA
Source organism: Candidatus Poribacteria bacterium (assembly GCA_965204085.1). Taxonomy (GTDB): domain Bacteria; phylum Poribacteria; class WGA-4E; order WGA-4E; family JAJDTR01; genus JAJDTR01. The sequence continues at coordinate 175,694 of CBDBEE010000001.1, forward strand.
ATCGACGCCTGACAAAGCGAAGATAGGTCGGCTTGCCACTGATAGGAAGGTCGCGGACCATGCGGGGGTGTCTTTCGTGCAGCGTTTTTGAGGTTTTTCTACAGTGAGGGCATGTTGCTGTCTGAGATACAGATTCAATGTCTAGTGTGATTTTATCAGTCTCAATCTCGGCAGAAATCACGTGGTAATTAGGAATGTCGAGCAGTTGTGTTAAAAGCGCGTACATTGGAGCCTCCAGAGTTATATCACATAGTATGCAAATCAACTTGCACTCACAGGACAAAAACGTATGTACCTTCTGCAAGTTTCATTCCCACACTTAACTCTGAAGAACCAACTTTTTAAGGGTAATATGCGGAAAATTATGCGATAATAGTTTGGGCTCACGCGGTTCGGTTTGTGCCTCGGACTCGTCAAATCGAAGACTAGCTCAGTTTTGCTCACGACAGAAAGTCGCGACCTGGAGATCGCTCCTACAAATATTCAATTTTACTGTGTACTTTCAGATATTGAACCGCGCAAAGCCCAATTTCAACGCAGCCATCGCCACCGCAGGAGCAAAGCGTTCATGCCCATCGTGACATCCGAATTTCCCGGAGCCGCATTCCCGCCGGGGACAAGAGTATCGTTCAGGACAAAGGCAGGCTTGCAGGAGGGCACCGTCCAAAAACTTCTGTCGCGATGGGCACGGATAGTGACACAGCACGATAGACTATGGAACGTCCCGTACGGCGCATTGACGTGCATACTACCCGCGCAAGTGCCCTCAATGCCGCTAAAGGAGGTCGAGGTGCTCGGGCTGCATCTCATCCGAGAACACCAGACGATGAACGGACTCAAAAAAGGGTGGAAGTTTGCGTTCGATCTTGCGCCTGTACGCGGAGGTGTCTGTAGGTACAAAGAAAAGCTGATTGCGCTTTCTGTAACATACTGCCTGAAAGCATCCAAGGAGGAGATTACCGACACGATTCTGCACGAAATTGCGCACGCCATCGTCGGACCGAATCATGGCCACGATGGGGCATGGAAAACCGTGGCGCGGCGGATTGGGTGTACGGCGAAACGCTGCCACCAAGTTGATCATACACCTCCGCGCTGGCGGGGAGAGTGCCCGTGCGGTAAAGAGTGGAAGCGCCAACGCCTGAGCCGCCGCGCACGAACAGGCTATTGTCCGAAGTGCAAGGGCAGGATTTCTTGGCAAAGGGTGGAAGTCGCATCCTAAACACAAACGGCGAGTTGCGGGATTGGCACGCCTTCGCAAACCGCAGAGATTCACTGATTATAGCGTCAACGATACAGGGGGAAGTCATTGATTCCTTTCAAATACAGAACCGTTTTCAAGTTGTTAACCCTCCTCGCCGTGTTCGTCTCAATTGCGGTGATGGTGGGAGCCGAGACGCCACGCTTTCCGGACCGCATCCCGATGGTGGAACGCCCGTTCTCGGATGATCCGGATAAATTCAGCTTTGCTATCATCGGCGACAAGACCGGCGGCGGCGAAGACAAATGGCACGTGTTCGACCGCGCCATCGCCGAAATCAATGCGCTGAAACCCGACTTTGCCATCATGGTCGGCGACCTGATCCAGGGTTACACGACGGATTCAAAAAAGATTGAGTCTGAATGGAAAAAATTTTGGGGGCACCAGTCACCCTTGCGAGTTCCCTTTATAGCGCTGCCGGGCAACCACGACATCACGAACCGCATGATGTACGATTACTGGGTTGATAATCTCGGACGCACGTATTCGGCGTTCACCTACAAGAACTGCCTTTTTCTGCTGCTCAACACGGAGGAAAGACACGGTCTTCCCAGATCCCACGACGGCTGGTGGGAAAACTGGTTTGGCGTTCGCCAAATCGACTACGCCCTCACGGAACTGGCGAAACACAAAGACGTGCGGCACACCTTTGTTATGCTGCACAAACCCGCATGGCTGCACGAAGACTCGGGGTGGCTTGAGATTGAGGCGGGTCTTGCCGGACGTGATTACACGGTGTTCGCGGGGCACTATCACAACCTGACGCTGCACACACGGAACGACCGCCGCTATTTCGTTCTGGGCGCGACCGGCGGCGCTTTCACACCGCAGCAAACGAAAGAGTTCGGAGCGTTCGACCATTACAGCATCGTGACAGTGGACGGGGGCGATGTGGGCGTTGCGATAATTGAACCCGGCAACGTTCATCCGGCGAGCATTTCGACGGCGGAATTCAAAGAGAAACTGACCAACTTCCTCACAATCATACCCGATTTCAAGATTAACAGACAACGGACACAGTCGATTGGCACGGTTGAATTCCGGTTGAAGAATACGCTCGAAAAACCGGTGAAAACCGAGGTCATGTTCGGTATGGATGCGAACTGGAAGATAACGCCGCTTACAATTGTCCTTGAGGCAAAACCGGGCGGGGAAGCGAAGAGTACCGTGGAGTTTGCTTGTCCATCCGATATGCTGCTCCCGTTCCCTACTTACGGCTATTCAATTGCGTATGGCGGAGAGGTGTTGTACGGTCAGTTAAGGGTAATGGATCTTGTTGACCCGATGAATCTGTATAGTCTCAAAGATTGGATGATTTTGGGTCCCTTGGATCTCGGCGTGACGGATCCGCCGACAACACCGGGAGTATATCCCGCACAGTTCACTACGGACCTTCTACCGGAGATGGATAGATCGGCTCATCAGGGTAAAAACGGGCAAACCTTCTGGCAACAATACCGCACCGAGGATGGTCGGGTTAAATTGGGCGAAGTGTTCGGTAAACCAAACTGGGCAATCGGATACGGAGTGTCCCGTATCAAGAGCCCCGACGACCGGGCAGTCCTGGCGGCGGTGCGGTGGAACGACATCGGGCGGCTTTTCCTAAACGGCGACGAGTTTCGGGTTTCGGATGTTTCGGGTTATGTCGAACTGCCGTTGCGGGCGGGCTGGAACACCCTAATGGTAAAGTGCGCGAATTACACGGGCGCATGGAGCTATCGGATAGCAATCGAGAACCCGCGCGACGACCTCCAATTCTCTAATCGGCAGAAGTAGGGTGGGATTAAGCGAGCGGTTAGCGAGTGCGATAGGGTTCCTCTGCCCACCCTCTTTCTCTTGTAGCGTGCAATCAAGCGCCCCAACAGGGAGCGATTAAACGAGTGAACAATGAGCGATCAAATGAACGAATAGTGAATGCGATAGAGTTCCCTCAAGCGAGTGAACAGTGAGGGCAATAGTGCTCCCATATTGATTCTACCAGCCTTTGACAGCACCAGCAGTGCATAAGGTATGTAGCAGCGCCGAAACTCCATTTGCTTAAGCCCCAGCGGGGATCAAGCGACTGAATAAGGAGCGCGATAGAGATCCCACAGGTATATAGCGATACGGACAATCACAACAACATGAAAAAAATGTCTTCAAATGACTGAATATGGCTCTGATACCAACTATTCAAGCAGGCTCTTAGAATCTCCACAATGCTTATATACACAAGAATCCTGGTGAAACCCAACTTTCTTCTCAACAACGCTTGAGGACATGATGCATGTCAACTTACATTGAACCGACACAACTCAACTCTTGGGAAACGAACGGCTATCTCAGAATCCCCGGATTCTTCTCGGACAGCGAGGTCGCCGCGCTGCGTCAATGGGTTGCCGAAATCGAAGGCTGGGAGCAAGACCCGGGTAGGTGGATGCACCATTACGAATCGGTATCGGACGGCACCCGCCTCTCGCGCACGGAAAACTTCATTCCGTATCATGAGGGCATGAAATCGACACTGACGAGCGGCAAAGTGTTGGACGTTATCTCGGATTTGACCGGAGAGCCAGCCGTGCTCTACAAAGAGAAAATCAACTACAAATACCCGGGCGGCGGCGGTTACGCGCCTCATCAGGATGCCCCCGCCTACGAGTTCGTCAAAAACCACACTACATGCCTAATCTCGATAGATGCGGCGACGGTCGAGAACGGGTGTCTGTACTTTTCGCCCGGGCGGCATCGGGAGGGCATGATTGCGCTGGACGCGGACGGTTGTATTGCTCCCGACGTTGCAGATAGCATGGATTGGGTTGCCGCATCCACAGACCCCGGTGATATCCTGCTGTTCAGTTCCTACATTCCCCACAAGAGCGGCGCGAACGGTTCGAATCTCCCCAGACGCATCATCTACGCCGTCTACAATAACCTCTCCGACGGCGACTGGCGCGGCAAATACTATGAGGACAAGCGTCAAGCTTTTTCACAATATGCGGCGGAGGATTCGGGAAGATCCGGTCAAATCAGCAAAATAGCCCATTTTCAGGGAAGGACGGTATTGAAACATGAAGAATAGTCTCCACCAAGAACTGGCGAACGAAATGGCGCGTGCGACAAGCCCGCGGAAGATTGCCATACTGTTCGACTACATGGTACGCACGGGGCAATCGTTTTACGACGAGTCCGTGACGCAACTGGAACACGCACTCCAGTGCGCCAACCAAGCTCAAATCAATGACGCCGCGCCGTCGCAGATTGCAAGCGCCCTACTGCATGATCTGGGACATTTTCTGCTGGACGAACATAACGCCGACATAGCGTTTTTGGCGGACGACCTGAATCACGAAGCGGTAGGCGCGGACTTTCTGGAATCGTTCTTCCCGGATGCGGTAACGACGCCGGTACGATTGCACGTGCCCGCAAAGCGCTACCTCTGCGCGACAGACGCGGCATATTACGAAGGTTTATCCGAGGCATCAAAGCGGAGTCTACGAGTTCAGGGCGGTGTGATGTCGGAGGATGAAAGGTCCGCGTTTGAGCAAATCCCTCATTTCGAGGATGCGCTCAGCTTGCGGCGATGGGACGACCTCGCGAAAGTGAAAAACTTGGAAACACCCGGGTTGGAGACTTACCGCGAGGTTGTGCAGGGCTGCTTGCGGTGAGATGAAGGGACTTGCTAGGGTGAAGAAACCGAGTTTCTCCGAGAAACTAGGTTTCTCTGTTTTCAGGCTCTATATCAATTCCAATTGTTCACCGTTTTTCTCCTTCTGCTCTAATTTGGTTAATGTGACGTTGGGTAATCTCCCCGCAGATTCAACGGTTTTTCCATAGATGTTTGCAAGTTTACCTATGTCAATTTTGCCCAAAAGCGAGGCGGTAATAGGACGCTTTGAGTCCCAGAAGATATAAGTAGAAAAAAAGGCTTGCGCCTTCTCTGAGTTCAATAAGTCGCAAAGCGTTCGTGCCTCACTTTCAGTTCGACATGAAAGAAAGTAAACTGTGTCATCGAAAATAACCGGTTTGCCTTCAAAAGGCCCAACAGCCACAAATATCAATCGCTTATACAGGCTACAAATTGCTATTTTCCAGTCGGAGAAGGAGTAATCACCAATTCCAAAAATTGCGAATTTCGGTTTGTTCTGATAAATTTTGCTCTTTCGCCTAGCAAAATCTGGTTCGTGTGATCCAAGGTATGCCCAAGTTTTCGGAGCGGTTTCTTTAATCTTGAAGGTTTCTTCCCCGACAAATCGTTGCGGAACTATCACTTTCCTTTGTGGATTGTCTGTTCTTCCATTTGCAACGTCGGAACCTTTCAGCAAGGGAAAGACGTACTCCTCTTCGATTTCAACTCTTTCTCCCAGTCGATTGTAAAGCCCATTGCTTCTTGCTGTCAACTCCATCACCTTCGAACAATCGTGTTTTATCCCCGAACGCCATTTTACTGTTGCTTTTGAATTGAGGAGCCTATTTTCATCAAATCCCCGAATATCGCTCAGCAAATCACCATCCCTAAACCCGATAACCTTGTCTGGTTCAGTCGAGGTGACGGTTTCAAAAACAGGGCAATCATTTTCTTTCAAGTCGCCCACAAAATCGCAAAACAGCAAACAGGCATCGGTCGCAACACCAAATTCTTTAGGAGCGTTGATTTTGAAGATTGCCGAGCGCGATAAAGGGGCGTTTGTTTGATAGATGTAACTTAAAACCCTCCTGGCAACCGCGGTTTTCAACAGGATTGCAAACGAGCCTTTTTCTTCCCGAAGCCAATCGACTGCTTGAATCGTCATCCACTCCGAAATATCAAAATTCCCCTTTCCAGTAATAGCATCCATTCCCGCATAGTTGTGAAAATTCGATTTCATAGGAAGGTTACCGCCTTCTATGAAACCGAGGGCTGAATTTGTTACCCAAGGGAAGTTTCCAATGACCAAAATGGGGGTGGTCAAACCTTCAAAAAAGGCCTCCCAATCCATGCGAAAGAAGTCCGCATGTATCAATTCCACCCTTTGATCGAAGCAAACAAGTTTTCGTGCCTGAGACAAATGAGCAGCATTTATGTCGACTGCGACGATTTTCTTTGCACAAGAGAAACATGTAGAGGAAGCCTTAACAAAAGCGCCAATCCCGCAGGTTGGTTCAACTACGGTTTGGGGTACAACTCCTAATCGGGTTAACCTCTCGCAGATCCGATTAGCCAAGGGAAGCGGTGTTTGATAATCTCCAAATTCAATTTTCTGCCGAAGTGCTTTGCGCATTGGAGTCTACCTTATCCTGATGATGCCTTCCTCGTTACCGGCGGTTTCGATAATTCGTCTATATTGAAGTCGCCATTGTAGTGCGTTCGAAATTGTCAAGAATCCTTGTTCGGGGGGATTCCTCAATATCTCATCGGCGATATTGTCTGCCTCTATCTCTTCGACAGGTAGATTCTTATCAAACATAAAGGCAATTAAATCGTCCTTATTCCCTTCATTTTCCAATATGGATCGAATCCTTCTCGTAATCTGATAGTCGCCCGTTCGGTGTGCTTGAAGGTAGATATTATGAAGAATCTTCAAAGTACCCGAGCGGTTTTCATGGTCATCGGTCTTTTCGTAGACAAAAATTAGCAATGAATATCCTAGACCATAAATCTTCTGTCGAGCCGACTTGAACGGACAAGAGGACTGAGGTTGTTTAATACTTGTGACCTTCATATCCACAGAAATAAACGGGAAGTCAATCCCTCTCGCTGAACTACCCTCCTCATAATCATATTTTAGTGATAAATGTGCCCGGAACTTGTGTTCTAAATGGGTTCCTACAGCTTTCCCGTCGGTTACTCCATACAATGATGGCTCAGGTGAATTTGACACCGCCCTTGAGAATTCTCCAGCCTCGTCGCACAGTATTGTTGCCGAAAGTTTGGGTTTCATAGATATTTCCACATACGTCAAAGAGTTCTCCCTACAGAGTGTGGAATAAAGAAATCAATCGAGCGAGTGAATAACAATCAAGCAAGAAGATAAGGAACAGGATGAGCTATCGGGATTTACTATGGGATTTCTACCGCCTTTCCTATCGGTCTATTGCTCCTTCGCTAACCTCTCAGTTGATGTTCGCTATTCACTCACTTAATCGATAGAAAATCCTGTGCCGTAGAACTCCCTTAAACAACCAACGTCTATCAATAGTTTACTACCAAGAATGCTCCGCTATTCGTTTTCTTACGCATGTTTTGCTGCCGCGCCGCCGATGACGATTAGAAACACGCTATCTTCGTTGGCGTAAACAGAGTGAAGCACGTCGCCGGTGAAAACCACTGCCTCACCCCGTTCTAGCGTGACTTCCTCAGCATCTGTAGTAAACGTGATATTTCCGTCGAGGCAGGTGACCACGGCAGCAGCGGGCGCCGGATGCTCACCGAGGGCGTGGCCCGTTTTGAGTACAGTTAGTACAACTGTCAGCTCATCGCCGCGGGCTAACGTTAGCGATGATCGCCCGGATGCATTTGATGTTGCCTCTGTCATGAGTTTCTCAGCGAATGACAGAAGTGGAAATCCCTGAGTCAGCGATGTGTTCAAGTCTACGGGTTTATAGGGGCGTTCGAATGAAGTGTCCATTGTCCTTCCTCCTGGTGATGTATCTGAGCATTCTTGAGATTAACCCGTTATGATGGGCAGAATATAAGGCACAATCAACTTCTGAATTACGGTAAGCGTTCCGAATATTGAATAAAACACCGCACACAGCACCAGCCCAACCTGTCGCCAAACCGGAGGCTGAATCTCCTTCGGCAGGAACTTCCGGTTCACGTAAAGCGTGTGCAGCGACGTAATCACCAGCAGGTATCCGCCAATCGTCGCGGAAACCAAAATCATGAAGAACGGTTTGGCAAGGTACATGGCGACGACGCCCCAAAGGATATAGACGACGAGGATTGGGTAATAGATGTACTTCGCATCGGATTCTTTCAGTCGTCTCGCCTTTGAAAACCCGGTCCAGATGATGTCCGTGTAACGCCGCGGTACCATGTCCACGTTGCCTAACTGTGTGGAAAAAAGCACCCAAAACCCGCACAGCAGCGTGAGATACCAGAAGATTTGCCCGCCCTTCGCCGCGAGCCCCTCTGCTTGAAACGCCGCTGCCGACCATTCATCAATCGCCTGTCCGGCCGGGACAAACGAAATGGTCAACATCGCCGGAAGCGCCATCCCGAAAAAGCAGCCTACCACCCAGATATAGTACTGTTCGAACCGGTTATACTTCCACCATTCTCGGAAGCGTTTCACGTTTTCCGGGGTAATCCGAAACACCTTGCCGAGATGCGACAGCGTCACCTTCTGCCCGCCGATTATCGACGGTATGGCTCCAACCAGTCTGCTCATGCCCCAGCCCTTGTCGCGGACGTAGTTGGTAATGGTGATGTTCCCCAATCCGCCGCTGCCGGCGAACGCCGCGAACGCGCCGAGCAGCAGCCAGTCAATCCCGCCGCCGCCCTCATCCGCCGAAGGTAGTGCGCCGAAGCTAAAGAACCCCTTGATAACCGTCCACCAAACCTTCGGAGAGACCATGAAGATGTCGATGATGAGCAGGTATCCGATAATCCACACCACCATGACGAGTTGAACTTTCTCAAGGGCGTTATAGATTTTACCGCCGAACAGGACAATGGTAAGGCAAACGAAGAATATGATGTATGCAAACACCCGAACAGTTCCCTGATCCGCATCAGCCGGCATATACCCCAACCACGCCGCGGCAACGGCTGTAGCCGCCGCCATCGCCCAGCCGGGCCAAATCCCGAAGAAGTCGATGATTGAATAGAAGAACGCCCAGAACCGTGACCCCGGACGGCACCGCATATAGCCGCTCAGCATTGGCTCGCCCGTATAAACGGTATAGCGTATGGCTTCCGTGTTGAGGAACGCCTGAAGGAAGATGGCAATCGTGGCGATCCACAGTAGCCTGCCGCCGTACTGTGCCGTAATCGCCGGACCCAACAGCCACTCGCCGCTCCCAATCGAACCGCCGAGCGCGATGATTCCGGGACCCAGGATATTGCGAAATGCGCCGCTGAAACGATAGGGCGGAGGTGCTGGGATATCATGAACCTCCCAGTCCGGCAAACACCCGCCGGGCACCGTTTCCGCTGCTGAACTTTCCGTGTTATTTTGATTTTCTTCCATATCTTCTCCGTAGACGAAAGTTCACAAACCACGACTTTGATGTTGAGATATACAGGTCTTACGCAATTGGGGTTGTAGGGGACGCAGATCTGCGTCCCATAGGAATCAAGTTAAGCGTTTTGAGTCGCAAGTCACGCGGTTTCTAATGTCTTAAACTGTTAATCTCCATGTAGACATGTGCGATGGAATACCAACCCATTCGTTGATGGGTGCACCACAGAAGATGACTCATGACGCTGGTTTCCGTGGGGCCCGGTGCGGTTGGAAACCGCACCTACCGTATGGGGTGAGATTGAGATTTACTCCTCGCCCAATGGGGACTAAGTTAAGGGTTTTGCGGCGAATAACTCACCAATACTAGACGAACTCCCTTAACTTGATCCGTATGGGGGACGCAGATCTGCGTCCCCTACGGGATTATACAATGTCCCGCTCGCTATTGACGCAGTCAATCATAGATTATCGTCCATCCTTCCCGCCTTCCATTCTTCCAATCTTTACGGCGTTTGTGCGCCTTGCGTTTCCACATAGAGCGAATACAAAGATTGGCTGCCAGCCATGAACAGCCGATTCTTCTTCACGCCGCCGAAACACAGGTTCGCGCAAACCTCGGGGAGATGGATTCTGCCGATGAGGTCGCCATCCGGGGCAAAGACATGCACCCCGTCAAACCCTTCGCCAGCCCAGCCGGCGGACGCCCACAGGTTTCCGTCAATGTCGCAACGAATGCCATCCGAGGTCCCAGGCGCCATGTCGCAGAAATCTCTGCCGTTCGTCACGCTGGTGCCGTCTACGACATCGTAGACACGTATATGACGAGAATGGTCCGGTTTGTGCGAGACGCCGGTGTCAACCAGGTAAAGACGCGAGTAATCGGGCGAGAAACACAGTCCGTTCGGTTTCTCAAGCTCGTCTACCACCACCGTTGCCTCGCCGGTGTCAGGATTGAGTCTATAGACATTGGTCGGCAACTCGAACTCTGCCCAGTGTCCCTCATAATTCAGGAGTATTCCGTATCCCGGATCGGTGAACCAAACGTGCCCGTCCTCGTGCACAACCACGTCGTTGGGTGCGTTTATACGCTTGCCCTCAAATCTGTCCATCAATACGGTGATTGTGCCGTCATGCTCGGTGCGCGTGACGCGGCGGGCACCATGTTCACAAGTGATTAGCCGCCCCTGCTTGTCGCGCGTGTTTCCGTTGCTGTTGTTGGAGGGCGATCGATAGACGCTGACCTCGCCCGTCTCCTCCGTCCAGCGCAGGATTCTGTTGTTGGGAATGTCGCTCCAAAGGAGATATCGCCCATCGCCAAACCACACGGGACCTTCCGCCCAGCGGCACCCCGTCCAGAGGCGTTCTACCACCGAATTTTTTATTGCGTAGCCATTGAACCGCGGGTCGAGTATTTCGATTGCCGGATCGGGATACCGAACCGGTCCCCCATCCCAACTTCTATTCATAGATGCCTCCACTGTGTCTTTTTCCTAATCCATGTGTAGGGGACGGCCCCCGTGCCGTCCCGAAACTATGAACAAACATGATTTTCCCGACTGGACTGCCTGCAATCTTCAAAAGCCAATTAGGGGAAAGGTCCGTTGCAATAGGGCGAACACAGGGGTTCGCCCCTACATATACCGGAACACACTTATCCGCTTAGGTGCGGCGCAGTCCGTAGGTTGGGTTGAACCCCGTGAAACCCAACTTTTTGGCTTTCATTTCTTCCTTCCAGAAGATTTAGACGATTAGGAAGCGTTCCTTCCAGTCTTCCGCCTTTCCCACCTTCCTTTGCTCACTCCGTCGAAAACCTAAACAGAAGACTGTGGGAATAAACTTCCCCCGGGCGCAGAATTACCGATTGCCAGCCGGGTGTCCCCTCTTTATTGATTGCGTCCGGAAAGTGCTGCGTTTCGAGGCAGAACCCCGCATGTTTTTTGTAGACCGTATCGTTCTTGCCGGTGAGTGAACTATCAAGGTAGTTGCCGGTGTAGAGCTGCACCCCCGGCGCGTCCGTGTGGACTTCCATTTTTCGGCCCGAACTCGGTTCACTGATGCGAGCCGCCAACCTCATCGTCCCCGCCTCGCCGTTGAGCGCGAAGTTGATGTCGTATCCTCCCGGATCCTCGCCGCCATCGCCGGGCAACTGACCAATATCCCTCCCAATCGGTTTGGATTCACGAAAATCGTACGGCGTGTTTTCCACCGATGTAATCTCGCCCGTGGGGATGACTGTCTCGTCGGTTGGCGTGTAGTTGTCGGCATTTAGGCTCAATTCGTGCTTGAGGATGTCGCCGGAACCATGCCCTGCGAGATTCCAGTACGCATGATTCGCAAGATTCACAATGGTGGGTGCATCGGTTTCGGCGCGCATGTCTATCCGAAGCTCGTGCGTCATGAGCGTGTAGGTGACCGTCACCGTCAGGTTGCCGGGATAGCCCTCTTCGCCATCGGGACTGACGTATTTCATCGTCAAGAACGCACCATCGGCGCTTTTCTTTACCTCAACGACATCCCACACCTTCTTGTCAAATCCCTCCTCGCCGCCATGCAGGTGGCTGGGACCCATGTTGGTCGCGAGTGTGTACTCCTGCCCATCAAGCGTAAATTTGCCGTCCGTGATGCGGTTCGCGACTCTGCCGACGACGCAGCCGAAATACGGGTGACCGGCGAGATAGCCGTCAAGCGTATCGAATCCGAGGGCGACATCGGCGCTCTTCCCGTTGCGGTCGGGGAGGTGAAGTTCCGTGAGGAGCGCCCCGTAATTGGTGATTTTCGCGGTAATGCCGTAGCCGTTCTTCAGTGTGTACAGGTAGACGGATTTGTCACCAACCGATCCCCACTCGGTTTTGTGAATGCTTGCACCGCCGTGCCCTTGAACGTGAGCTCGGGCGGACGTCACCAGTAAGCCCACCAGGAGCATTAACCCAACTGTGTATACCGAAATTCCCATCATTTACCTCCTTGGAATAGAAAATGAAGTTCTTTACGAATCTTCAGATTGACCTTCTAAATTTGTAGGGTGCCATCAGAGGACGGGTAATGAATGTGATAGAGATCCTCAGCGATCAAGATTCCATACAACGAGTGCTTTAGGTAGGAGGGAATTCCGATTCCCGACGTGTCAGGATGCCCATCGCTCGGGATTAGCAATCAGGATTCTCTATCGCCCTGGGCCCTCTATGGGAACTCTAGCGCGCTCCTTCATCAGTTGCTTGATCTCCGTCCGGAGTGGGAATCGCGACCTGGAGATCGCTCCTACAGAGGTCGGTTGACCGGCTACGATGCAGCAATGGGGCAAGGGGATCTCTATCGCACTCCTTATTCAGTCCGTTGATTGTTCGCTTAATCGCTCCTATAATCCCGAATATATGATGGCTATGTAGGGAATAACGATCGTTATTCCCTACACCCCGCACAACAGGCAATTATGCGTTGCCGGCCTGTTGTTTCGCTCGCCGTTTGGCGGCGAAACGCTTGATAAACTCGTCTACCGTGACGCCGATGAGAATCACGCAACCGATCACCGTGAACTCGGACTCGGTGGCAACGTTGAGGAAAAAAACCGCGTTCTTTATCACCTCAACCATCGCCGCCCCGCAGATAATGCCGCCGATCGTTCCTTCCCCTCCGCGAAGGCTGCACCCGCCGAGCACCGCCCCCGCAATGGCATACAGCTCGTAAAAATTCCCGAACGTCGAGGGTTGAACCGAATTCTGATCTAGCGCGAACAGCATCCCGCCAAAGCCTGCCAGAACCGAGCAGATCATGTAGGCGCAAATCACCATTCGATCCGTGTTGATTCCGCTGAAACGCGCCGCCTTCTCGTTTCGACCAAGCGCCAACAGGTAGCGTCCGTAAATCGTTTTGTTGAGAAATAGCGCGGCGATGCCTCCAAGCAGCAGCACAATCACAAACGGCATCGGGATGACGTCGAATACCCGATACTTCACGATGAGGCGCAACCCTTGGAACTCGTTGCCGAACCCTTGGTTTATCTCGCCCGTGATGTATCTGGCGACCCCGCGGTAGATGAACAGTCCGCAGAGGGTGACGATGAAGGGCTGCAGTTTGAGCTTGGTGATTAACAGCCCGTGCGTGAAACCGATTGCCAACGCCAGAAATATGACCAACCCGAAACCGACGCCGACCGGCAGCCCTTTACTGACGAGAAATAGCGGGAAAAGCGAACCGGTCAATCCGATTAGGGAGCCGATCGAGAGATCGATGCCCGAGGTGATAATCACAAACCCCGCGCCGATAGCCAGGATACCGTAAAGCCCCGTCCACCGCGCCATGTTCGTCAAATTGCCGACTCTCAGAAAGCGCGGCTCGATTACGCCGGTGATGAGGAAAATGGCTGCCAAGAGCAGGAAAATGCCCAGGGTCTTTTTCATGAATCTAACTTGCTCCAGTTGCCAATCCCATGACCGCCTCCTCACTGAGCATGTCGCGCCCGAGTTCGCCCGCCATCGCTCCATCGTGCATGACCAGCACGCGATCCGAAATCCGCAGAATCTCCTCAAGGTCGCTGGAAATTGCCAAGATAGCGACGTCTTGACCTGCCAGCTTCTCAATCAACTGGTAGATTTCGCTCTTGGAGCCGACATCGATACCCCTTGTCGGCTCATCCAAAAGGAGGACCTTTGGCTTCAAGGAGATCCACTTGGCAAGCACCACTTTTTGTTGATTGCCGCCGGAGAGCAGCCCGACCTCGTTTTCGATCGAGGTTGTCTTCACATTGAACTCATCCACCGCCTCCGTCGCCAGGTCGGAGACCTCTTTCTGACGCACGAACTTCCCCGTCTGATAACGGTCAAGCGCGGACAATGAAATGTTGTCGCGAACGGCAAACTCGGTAATCAATCCGTAGTCCCGGCGATCCTCCGGAACGAGCGCGATGCCCGCGTTGATTGCATCGCGGGGATTGTTGATTTCTACCATCTCGCCATCCACCTTGATCGTCCCGGAGACAGCGCCGCCAACGCCGAAGATTGCCTGCGCCAACTCTGTCCGCCCCGCTCCCACGAGGCCCGCCATTCCCACCACCTCTCCCGCATGGAGAGTGAAACTGATAGGCTGTTCCGAAAGTCCGGGGACCACCAAATCGGAGACCTCAAGCACCGGCGCTCCACCCTGGTGTTCTCTATGCTGATAGAACTGCGTCAGCGATCTGCCCACCATCAGCGATACCATGCGCTCGTGGTCAATCTCGCGGCGCTCCAACTCGCCGCTATTTTCACCGTCTCTGAGAACAATGACGCGGTCGGCGATCTGACCGACCTCCATCAGGCGATGGGAGATGTAGACGATACAAACGCCCCGGGATTTCAGGCTTCTGATAAGATTGAAGAGGCGATCTGTTTCGTGCTGCGTCAGGCTGCTCGTCGGCTCATCCATGATGATCATCCGGGCGTTCTGGGATAGCGCCTTGGCAATCTCCACCATCTGCTGATGCCCGATGGACAGCTCACGCACGGTTGTTTCCGGGCCGCAATCCATCTCAAGTTGATCTAGGATATCGCGGGTATTGCGGCGAATCGCCCTCTGATCAATTAATCCGAGACGCCCAAACTTGCGCGGTTCCCTACCCAAGAAGATATTCGCCCCCACGCTCAAATTGTCCGAGAGATTGAGTTCCTGATGGATGAACGCAATCCCCAATTCGGTCGCCTTGGCGACAGTCGGGATGGTCACCGGTTGCCCTTCCAGCATGATGCTTCCCGCGTCGGGCGGATGGACGCCGGCGATGACCTTCATCAACGTGCTTTTGCCCGCACCGTTCTCTCCGATGACAGCGACAACCTCGCCGAGGCAAAAGGAGGCGTTCACATTGTTGAGCGCGTGCACACCCGGGAAGCGTTTGTGGATTCCAGTCGCTTCCAGGAAGGGATTCGCATCAGCGTTTGGCATAGTATTTTCGATTCATACCCCAACATAAAAAATCCCCAAGGGGGCGATAGGTGTATAGGATAGCGAATTCACACACTCCAAAGCCCCGGAGGGACGGCAGATACGCAGCAAGTGAACGACATGAATCGGCAAGTATCCTCATCTAACGATCAAACATGACCTCGCCACTTATTTTCACAGTAGATGAATCCGAGCAGTGTAGGTTGGGTTGAGCGGTAAATAACCAAGCATTCGTGAGAATCCAAGCAGTTCAACTTTTCGACAATGTGCTCTCGTGCACAAAGATAGCGAAACCCGACAGCCAAGCATGCGGTGCACGTTGGGTTTCACTCATATTTCGGCTCATTCAGACGGAATATAACCGTGATAGCCCTCCTTCAGCGTGTGATTTTCCACGCAATTTCCGTTCAACCCAACCTACGCACTCGGCAAATAGATCAATCAAACAATTATTAAGCGTGACAACGATCCCATACAAAAAAATTACTCCTTGTTCAGTCTCTTGGTCGCTTCGCTCAGTCGATTGCTCGGTTGCGAGGTAGCCGTTCTTACTAAGTCTTACGTCTCAAGATAAAATTTAATGTTCATATTAAACGGTATATGGTAAACTATTGTTGTTATTTTAGTTGTGGCACAAACTCCTGATATTACCATCTTCGGCAAGGGGAGAAGACAAATGGAAACCTGGCTACCCACGATTGCACCGCTTATCGCTATTGCCGGTTTGTGGTGGAAGATTACTACAAGCATGGCAACTAAAGCTGATCTACACAAGCAAAAAGACGCTATAGATAAACAGTTCACAGAGGTCAAAGCCGATCTTCGAGAGATTCGTCAACTCTTTTTCAACCTGTAGGTTGGGTTGAACAAGGCGAAACCCAATTATTCAAATCCCCTCCCCTTTCTCTCCGGAGAATCGAGGACGGCGTAGAAGGATATCTTCCGCCCTTCTACTCTTCCATCCTTCCAATTCTATTCTCCCTAGTCGATGCAAAGAATCAACACTTCCATTCAAACTTGCAACAGCTAACCTACTCGGGAATCGGCTTATCCATCAGCTCGTCAATCACACCCTGCCGCCGCTGCTGCGCATTCAGCACATCCAATTTCCCGACAAAAATCATTAGTTTGCCGCCTTCCGGAAGAGCCTCTTTGACCAACTTGCCAACCTGCCGCCCGCCGAGATAGTTATTCGTACCGAGATAGAACAGGCGGTTGCTGTCGGGAGCGTCGCTGTCGTGGCACAGGAGGTTGACCTTCTCGGCTACCTTATTGAGAAGTTGCGTCTGATTCTTCGGATCAAGGGGGCTCACAGCAATCCCCTTGATTTCGTCTTTCTGAATGAGGGTTTCGAGGATTCGATTCTGTTCCGCCGAAGAACCGTCATGGGGAATCTTGAAATCGCAGAGCACGCCGAAATCCTGTTCCGCTTTGTAGCAGCCGGCTCTGGCATAATTCCAAAACTCGTTTGGCACATTCACCACGAAGGCGAAATGGTGCCCGCCCTCCGGCTTTTCGGCAGCTTTCGCGGTTTCACCCAACGCACTGAGTTCCTTGAGGTTCGCCCAGAATTCATCGACATTGTCCTTCTTAATAACCTTGGTCGGGATGTCAAGCGTTTTGTTCGGCGGAATCACGGACGTGTCGCCCTCCGCGAGCGCATTGAGATATTTCATCGACTGGTAACCGAACTCGTAAGGCTGCTGCACAACGGTGCCGTGCACATGGCCGTCCTTGATTCCCTGCAACGTCGAGCTGTCTTCGTCGAACGAGATTAACTTTACCTTCCCCTCCATGCGCGCATCCTTCACTGCTTCCAGGCATTGAGGGGTATTGTACGCCCATAGCCCCACCATCGCGTCGATGTCGGGATACTTCTTGAGGGTGTTTTCGGCGTTCTTCTTCGCCGTCGCCGAATCCCCCTGATCCGTCCGCGTGTCGAGAATGATATAGTTCCCAGCCACGATGGCGCTTGCCGGGAGATCACTGCCCTTCTCACACGCGCTCGCCGTGACAAGGAGCAATAGAATAAGTACCCGTAGGATAACCGTAGTTTGCCGTGTCATGAGAGCTCCTTTGATTGTTAGACTGTTATTCCATCTTGTACCTTGACAGTCGTTTGAGAACATTCTAGCAGAATCGATGTCGTTGGGCAACTTCAAAGCACCTTTCGTGCAAAATCAGCACCCCTGAAATCGCTGAGTCTTCACATTGAGGTTTATATCACACATCTAGTTCTGCTGCAAGTGCTTTGGGGTTGCGTCGGTGGGCGTTAGCTTTGGAGGCTTTTTGATTGTACCACGGGTAGTAGGGAGGAAGAGAGAATAGGAATTCGATGATCGAGGGTGAAAACCCTGGAGTGTTAGTTTTTGAAAGCCCGATCCTCGTCGATTGGATGATGAAAGATCGGAGTGCGCGGATTATGGGATGAAAAGGTCGAGCCGTTCACCCGATATGGGTAGCATGTCCTTAGAAATTTTATCAGGTTGAATGGGGTCAATCTGGAATGGGGTGTGGTCGTCGTATGGTACTCTTGCCTGGACTAGAAAGCCATCTTCGGGAGCAGCGAATGCGTCGTGCAGGTCAATCGCTCCAGATCGAATGAGACTAAGGCGTTCCTCGGATACTCCAGCGTACAGCCACGTCTCATGATGTTCGTTTTCATCAGCGGCCACGATAAGATAGAGATGCCCCGTGGCGTTTTTGCAGGAAAACAGGACAGGCTGATCGTAGTATTCGAAGGTTTCTAAGATTTCGAGTCTGCCCAACATTGGGATATTGAGTAGGTCTTCCATCACTTGTCCCCATGGATGTTTATCAAGTATATCTCGAAACGGAGATTTGGATTCCGTAGTGGTTCAGCATTCAAGCGTGACGGGCACCACCGGGCAGCGAGCCGTGTTCACTCGCTCAAGCAGCACACATAGTGTGCCAAAAAATCGAAGGCGCTGTCAAATTAAAATGTTGTCAATATCTGTCCATTGCCTGTCGAATAGATCCCACTGCTGTCGCTCAGTCGGATTCTAAACACTCGCGGTCTGTAAGGTGGCGTTTGAGAAATAATGCTAGAACAGAACGTGAAGTTTCCGGGGCGGGGCTGAAAAGATCGCTATCGCCCTCATTATCCATTCACTTGATTCCCGCCTACATATCCGTATATTGCGGTCAGTCGTTCTATTTCCATTTGAAACACGATTGCATTTGTGGTATGCTTTTGACGATAGCGAGGCGCGAGTTGAACGCTTTGCGGAAGGAAATCGTAGCCCACAACGCCACCGTCAATAGTATCCCGTCCCCTCTTTGGAGTGATTTTACCTCAACCTTGAATTCGCCATGCGGCTTGAAGTCGGTATCATCGCGCTTGTTGCCGAAGTATTGGGTGTTCCCGCCGAGCGCCATGCGCAATTTGATTGGCTGACAAACAAACCGACGGTTGGACATTTTGGAGATTATTACCCCAAAATTCTCCACCTCTTTGAGGAATTAGGCGGCGATGAGGACGGGTTATTCGGAAAAGCTGACGGTTTCTTGACCCCGGACGCCTATTTCCGGGAGCCGTACCATTTTATCTTCGAGTTCGACGAACTGCAGCACTTTACCGCCCCTCGGCAACAGACGCTGATGTTATATCCGGCGGAGGGGCCGTTGGCGTATGAGCGGGAACAATACCTTCGGTTCTGTGCAGAACATCATGAGTCGGCGCTCCGGAAGGGCACGGATAGATTCAGGCGCAAGACGGCTGATTTTCCCTTCGTAAACGGACGCGCCGCGCAACGCGCCTTCTTCGACACGTTTCGAGATTGGCTGCCGCCGTTGCACGGGCTCCACCCGACGCTGCGCATAGCCGAGTTTGAGGTCGCCGAGGTTCTTAACGGAGAGCTAAAGGGAAAAGCTGCAAGAGACCACATCGGGGCATTACTGGAACAACGATTAGGGATGGGATTTGAGCCTACCGTATCACATTAGGTTCTGTTGGCATTTGACAACACCACCTGCAACGGGTTGTGTCCCCGAGCCCGAGTTGAATAACGGGCGAGGAGACATCGTCCCTACGATAAGGCACGTCACACATAAATGTCAACAAATCCTGGTACCTGGTGCAACGGCACAGGGACTGTGCCTGCTACTTTGTATAGACTTCGTTTAGGAATGGACACCACACCGCAAAATGAGTAACCAACCCGCGTACGCCGCGGACCTTTCGACGTACCCCATTCTCCAGCAGATTGGCAACACGCCTCTGGTCAAGATAGACATTTTTTCCGACGAATTTCCAGAGATCGAAATCTACGCGAAAGCCGAGATGTACAACCCGGGCGGGTCGATCAAGGATCGCTCCGTACTGCGGATGTTGATAGAAGCTATCCGGTCCGGGGAGCTGAATCGGGATAAAATTATACTGGATTCAAGCTCGGGAAACGCCGGAATCGCCTATGCCATGATTGGCGCGGTGTTGGGGTACCGCGTGGAGCTCGTCATCCCCGACAACGCGAGCGAGGAGCGGAAAAAACGCATCACGGCGCACGGCGCGGAGATTGTGTACACGGACGCCATTCTCGGATATGACGAAGCGTTGCGCGAGGTTCACCGCCGCTATGAGGCATCGCCTGACAAATACTTCTTCGCCGACCAGTACAAGAACGAGAACAACTGGCGCGCCCATTACGACACGACAGCCGTCGAAATCTTGGAACAGAGCCGAGGAAAACTGACCCATTTCGTCGGGGGTGTGGGGACAGGGGGCACCGTGACGGGAACCGGAAGACGGCTCAAAGAGTACAATCCCGACATTGAAATCTGCTGCATAACGCCGGACGAGTTTCCGGGCATCGAAGGTCTCAAACCGCTCGGAAATCCGGGGGACATCGTGCCGGAAATCCTTGACGAGAGCATTATTGATTGCAAGATCCCTGTCAACATCTATCAGGCGCACGATATATGCAGCCGTCTGGCAAAACACGGGTGGTTCGTCGGCCAATCGTCCGGGGGCTATCTGCGGGGCGCCTACGAGGTCGCCAAACAGATTGGGAAGGGGACCATCGTTACCGTGTTCAACGATCTCGGGGAGCGCTATTTCAGCGCGCACTTGTGGGATTAACCACTATTGAGATTTTACAGTTTCCGCGCGTGCGGTAGATTCTCGGGACGTTGTAACTCAATCAGCAAACGCTTCAACGCTCCTCCAAGATGGAAATCCTCCAATACACGCCCGATATGGTGTCCTCCGTAACGGCGTTTTATAACCGTCTCACCGCGGGTATTCCGCATTGCTATCCGGTAACTGAAGATGAGTTCGCCCATGCGATACGAGGGGTCACCGACAATGTGAAAGATAGTGAAACCCTCGATTCCGAAGCCGCATTCATCGTAATGAAGCGGGGGATTGTGCTAGGGTTTGTTCATGTCGGTATCGGTCAGGTTGGAGATAACCGGGAGGTGGAGGTAGGCGTTATTCGATTCTTGGGCTATGAACGTGGCGCTCGGCTCGTTGGTCAAGCCGTGCTTGAGGAAGCGGAGGCATACCTGAAAGCGTGTGATCTTACCCAAATTTTCGCATTTTCAGCAGACTGCTGCTATCCGTTTTATCATTTTGAATATGCATGTTTATCAGATGCGCTCGACCACGTTCAGGCACTCTTTGGATTTAACGGTTATCGCCGTCATGTGGGCGAGATATTTATGGATTGGACAAACTTCTCTGTCACCTTGGCGCCTGCAAGTGTACCAATCACGTTTTCTGTCGACTGGAAGCAAGATCTTGGGAAACGTCCGAATTGCGATGTATTTGCCTATTTGGATGGCGAACAGGTTGGCGTCTGCGAGTCTTTCTCCGGCGGCAGGTTTTCACGCCACGCCGATGCGCAAGATTGGCTTGTCACGGTTTGGCTCGATGTGTACGATGCGTTTCAAGGGCAGGGCATTGGGCGACATTTACTCCAGTATTCCCTCCAAGAGATGCACAAAATCGGCTACCGACACGCCGCGATTAGCACGAATTGGGAGAACTACCGCGCCTTGCTCTTCTACAGCAATTGCGGTTATCGGGTTGTGGATAGGACTTACGAATATCACAAGAAAGTGGAACTCAACTAATACATGGTTTGAATTGTGGAAACGGGAGCGATACTGACTATTACGAGTTCAAAACATGGTTAACTACACAAGGAGATAATCGCATGATTGGAATAAGAATTGGAATGGCGTTACTACTGGCAGCGTTCACGATTTGGGTTTGCGGCTGCGGCACAAGTGATGACGATACTGGCGACGGAGCCGGGGGTGTGGTAGACACTTCAACGGGCAGTGGAGTCTCTTTTCAAAACGATGTCTTGCCTATACTCACTCAGCGGTGTGCGGTGCCGGGGTGTCATGTCGCCGGGGGACCGCGCGGGATTGATCTTCGCAGCTTTGAGTCGGTGCTGCAGGGCGGGCAACGCGGCGCTGTCGTCGTTGCGGGCAATGCGGCTGGAAGCGAACTCGTCAACCAGATCGTCACGGAGAATATGCCGCCCGGCGGACCGCCACTGGATGACGCTCAGGTTCAACTCATCATGGATTGGATCAACGACGGCGCCGAAAACAATTAAAAGCAGTGGTCGGTTGCCAGTGGCTAGTGGGAAGTAAGAATCAACGGACTGAACAAGGAGCGCGATAGAGTATAGACAATCCTGATCGCTATCCGTTCGCTTAAGGAATCTCTATGGGATTTCTATCGTACGAGATTTGCTATCGCCGTACGCTAGTTTGATTTCCCTTGACCCCGATTCGCTATATTTGCAGCAAGAAATTGGTTGCTCTTCACGATGGGTTCCGAGTATTATTAAGAAGTGATATAGATTACGTTTATTACATTTTCTAGGGGTGGCCGACAATGAAAGCTCTAAAGGATACGTGGCCCGTAGTTGTAAGTATTTTAACTGGCATCGGATTTCTTTGGCTGAATGTTCCCACAAAGTCTGACTTTGATAAGCTAGAAACAAAGGTAAGCAGATTAGAGTCGAGAATGGCTACGAAAGAGGACCTAAGAAATCTTGAAACTAAACTAGAGTCAAAAATGACCACGCTAGAGTCAAAAATGACCACGAAAGAAGACTTCAGAAACCTCGAAACTACCATCACTACTGCCATGACTATCTACCGTGATGAGGTCAAGCAGGTCAAGCAGGTCAAAAATGAGTTACAAAAGCATACCCTAAATTATGCTGCTCACAAGTAGTAGTTTTCTAGGCGATGTCCAGTATCCCTCCCTGCCATTGGGTGTCACAACCTCCACTTCCGCGTTGCTCATGAGCTACACCCCTCTTCTCAAGTAGATGCTCGCCTTATCCCACCCACGTGTGCCCCCGGCAAGATGGTAAAGGCTGATTCTCGCCTCCACGACTTTTCCTTGTGCATTGCGCCTTCTCGGAACGAGCGAGGTGACCTCGCCCCTACGTCAAAACGAAACGTGGTCAGACAGCCGTAGGGGTTGAGCCTCCCTATCCGTTACGCGTCTCACCTGACGTACTCACTATTGTTCGATCCTGCCTTATTCGGTCGCTTAATCCCACCTTACGGTTACGCCTCAAGGGCCGGGGCAAGATGCCCCTCCTACAGAAGGACGAAAGGGACTTCTATAGGATTTAATATTAGGACTTGCAGCTATCGGTAGATTGATTTGGGTTGATTGTACCCTACAACCTAACGGCGATTAGGCAGCGGCTTTGATGTTCGCTCGGGTGCCGCCGATATCGAAACAATCAAACTGATTATCCCGCATAATGCGTTCGGCGATAGCCATGGCTCTCTTTTCAGTCATGTAACCGTCCGCAACCTCCGATTCGAGGGTTCGCGTGATTTCCGCCCGCGCTTGGATGGCGTACGCCATGGCGCTGGTGGGCCAGTGGGTGTCACCGCCGAATGCAAAAATCTTGTTGATCGGCACGGCATGGATAAAGCGGCGTAAAAAGTCGCGGGAGCTGTAGGGGTCGATGCTCCACGCCCAACACATATCCACCCAGATGTTTCGATAGTGTTTTGCCAGTGCGACCAGTTCGTCGTTGTACGGATAGGCGATGTGCATTAGGACGAATTTTGCGTCCGGGTAACGGGCGAAGAGTTCGCACATGTTCCCGGCGGGAATCCGGCTCACGGGCATACGGTCGTTCCCGGCGTAGTAGCCGGTATGGATCTTGAACGGCAGGTTGTGCTCGATTGTCAATTCGACGCCCCGCGCCCAGCACCAATCACCGAGGCAGAGTTGGGTTTGGAGGTCCATCTCCTCTCCGCGCAACGCGGTTGCGAGGGCGGTAGACGCTTCCGCATCGGAGCGCTCGACCCAATCGAGGGTGCGGCTGTAGGCGTGCTGGGCTTTCACGGCGATGGCATTGGGAGCGTGCTTTGCGAAGATGGCTTCCATGCCGCGTTTCAGCGAGCCGAGGTCGGTCACCACAACGCCGGTTTCCGCTTCAATCTGCTCTGGATCAATTTCGCCGTTGCAGAACGCCCGCCATGAAAGGTCGTAGAGAAAGAAGTCCAGTCCCGATTCGTCCGGTGCGCATTCCCACTGCCCATCGTCGGTCTGCGTGTGGTCAAGGTTGGCTACGTCGTGCAGCAGCCGATAGCGTTCGCCCGGCTCTCGCAGGACGCGGTTCTTGTGCTGCGCCAATTCGATGGATTTTCCGGACAGTTCCTCAATGTCGTAAGCGTGATTTGCGATGAGTCGGACAGCTTCACCGTATCCGGTAGACTGTGTCGCTTCCCAAGCTGCCCGGATACCTTCAAAACGACCGGCGATGTCCGGGTCGTTTCCATCCTTCAGGCGGGTCATCGCCTGCGGCGACGCACCGGCGGTGACGAGATCCGCGACAACGTAATTCCCGAACAGGTCTTGCAGAATGTCGGGACCGTTTTCCACCCACGTGGGTTCACGATCCAAGTGTTCGTGCGTATCGACCAAGGGGGTTTCTTGAATGTGATGCGCCAAATCGGTCGGCATATTTGAGTCTCCTATGCGTGATTGTTGGTTGTTGTATCCGGCAAATTGGGAATAAGGAATGGTGGACGGAAGATTTCTATGGGAGCTCTATCAGGATCTTCTATCGCCTTCGTTAACCATTTGGTTGATCGCGCCCTATGACCTACATTGCGCAGGATTTACTATCGCACTCGCTATCCACTCGTTTGATCCGCTGGAGCGCGTTGATGAATGTCGTCCGTTTCTATTGACATATCGCTCCTGCGGAGTGGGGAGTCGCGACCGGGAGGTCGCTCCTACAGGTATCTACACCCTACAACTATCAAGCAGCGACTTTGATGTTTGATCGGGTGCCGGAGACGTCGAAACAGTCAAACTGATTGTCGCGCATGATGCGTTCGGCGATAGCCATGGCTCGCTTTTCGGACATATAACCGTCGGCAACCTCCGATTCGAGGGTTCGCGTGATTTCCGACCGTGCTTGGATGGCGTACGCCATGGCGCTGGTGGGCCAGTGGGTGTCGCCGCCGAATGCGAAAATCTTGTTAATCGGTACGGCATGGATAAAGCGGCGCAAAAAGTCACGGGAGCTATAGGGGTCGGTGCTCCACGCCCAACACATGTCCACCCAGATATTTCGATAGTGTTTCACCAGTGCGACCAGCTCGTCGTTGTACGGATAGGCGATGTGCATCAGGACGAATCTGGCATCGGGATAACGGGCGAAGAGGTCGCACATGTTTCCGGCGGGAATCCGGCTTACGGGCATAAGTTCGTTTCCGGTGTAATAGCCGGTATAGATCTTGAACGGCAGGTTGTGCTCGATCGTCAATTCGACGCCGCGCGCCCAGCACCAATCACCGAGACAGAGTTGGGTTTGGAGGTCCATCTCCTCTCCGCGCAACGCGGCTGCGAGGGCAGTAGACGCCTCCGAATCGGTGCGCTCAATCCAATCGAGGGTGCGGCTGTAGGCGTGCTGAGCTTTCACGGCGATCGTGGTCGGAGCATGTTTTGCGAAGATGGCTTCCATACCGCGTTTCAGCGAGCCGAGATCTGCCACCACGACGCCGGTGTCCGCCTCAATCTGATCGGGATTGATATCGCCGTCGCAGAAACTCCGCCACGAAAGGTCGTAAAGAAAAAACTCTAGCCCCGATTCATCGGGCGCACACTCCCAAATCTTGTCATCGGTCTGCGTGTGGTCAAGCTTGGCTACATCGTGCAGCAACCGATAGCGTTCGCCCGGTTCTCGCAGGACACGGTTTTTGTGTTGCGCAATTTCGATAGATTTTCCTGACAGCTCCTCAATGTCGTAAGCGTGATTTGCGATGAGTCGGACGGCTTCGCCGTAACCGCTGAACTGTGTAACCTCCCATGCCTTCCGGATGCCTTCAAATCGACCGGCGATGTCCGGGTCGTTTCCATCCATCAACCGGGTCAACCCCTGCGGTGACGCGCCTGCGGTGACGAGATCCGCGGTCACGTAATTGCCGAACAGGTCTTGGAGAATGTCGGGACCGTTTTCCACCCATTCGGGTTCTCGCTCCAAGTGTTCGTGTGTATCGACCAATGGGGTTTCTTGAATGTGATACGCCAAATCGGTCGGCATATTTTAGTTTCCTGTGTGTTGTTGTCGGTTCAACCTACGGAGTTTGAAGCGATGAAGGGAGCCAGCGCCCACCAGAAAGATGTCGGGGCAAGATGCCCCTCCTACCTTTAGATTGAGAGATTGCGGTCACAGTTAATCCCAAGTATCTCCCGCGCCTCATCGGGTGTGGCGACCTCGCGCTGTAGCTGCCGTGTCAGATTGGCGGCGACCTCGACCATCTCGGCGTTGCTCTTGAGCAAAACCCCTCGCCTCAGATAGATGTTGTCCTCGAAGCCGACACGAACATGTCCGCCCAACAGGATGCCCATGGTAATCATCGGCAACTGCGTCTTGCCGACGCCCAAGACGGACCAAGGGATACCGGGCGGCAACTGGTTCTTCATCATCAGCAGATTCTCGACTGTCCCTTCGATACCCCATCGCACTCCCATGCAGAACTGGACGAACGGCGGCTCCTCGAACAGTCCTTGGTCGATCAGATCGAGCGCTTGCCTCATGTGACCCATGTCAAATGCTTCGATTTCGGGTTTCACGCCCATCTCGCGCATCCGCCGTGGTGCGACCTGATTCCACTCGGGCGAATTGATGAATGCACCGCGCATGGTGTTCATCGAGCCAACGTCGAACGAGCAAATTTCCGGACGAAGTTGCAACGGCTCCAGACGTTCCTCAATCACGTTTTCGCCCTTGATGTTCGCGCCGCTGGTCGTTAAATTGATGATGATATCGCACTTCTCTCGAATGCGTTCTACCACCTCTTGGAAGAGCTCAATCCGCGAGCATACGATTCCGGTATCGGGGTCGCGCACGTGGATGTGCGTAATCGCCGCACCCGCCGCGCAGCATTCGATGGCGGCGTCGGCAATCTCCTTGGGCGTGTAGGGAACGGCCGGATTCATTTCTTTGGTGGGTCCCCCGCCCACGACCGCCACGGAGATGATTGTCTTGTCCATAGTCGAATCCCCCTTGACTGCCATTATAGCACGGGCGCCGAGGGATGGAAACGGAAAATGTGAATGGTGCCGTCTAAAGCCGCATCTTCTTGAATGTGAATACTCACTACACAGCATCGGGCGAAGATTCCATCTTAAAGAAATCGGAGTTTTGGCAGTTGCCATCCTACGCTAAATAAACTGCGGAAATTGAGGTCACGATGGTATGAAAGGGTTCTCTATCGATCAACAGAGTGGTCGTCGAAGGCGACAGAAGATCTTGTCAGAGATTCTAAGACGATAGCAAATTCAACCCCTTATTTGGTCGCTTAATCTCACCCTAACAACTACAAGAGTGTGATTGAAACGCCATGACGGACATTCCTTACATCTTCCGTTCACCGCTTTCAGCAAAGCGCTGGAATTGCTGTTCCTGTGAAGGAATTCTTCTTGACTGGATATCCCCAAAGTGTTATAAGACGATACGCCCCGTGGATGCTTGAGCAAGGGCTGTATGCCTATTGGTTGCAGACTTGGAAGACCTCTATCGCATTCGCTATGAGATCTCTATGGAACTCTGTATTCACTCGGTTGATCGTTCGGTCGATCCCAGTTAGTCGTCCCCTTAATCTTTTTCAGTCTAAGGAGATTAAACCTTGACAAGACGATTTTCTCACTTCAAGTTTGTCCTGTTGATTTGTCTCGCCATCTCCGCACTGAACCCGGCCTATTCCCAATTTCCGGCGAAGGACAGAGTGCCGTTTTGCGGGGATTCCGATTGGCGTCCGGGCGAGCCGTGTGATGTGCGTCCCGAAGAATCCTTGGATGTGGGAGAGCCGCGAACGGTGCGGCTGATTTACTTCCTCCCGAATGACCGCCCATTTCGCGATGACGTGGTTCAACGGATGAAGGATGAGGTTCGCGCCATGCAGACGTTTTTTGCCGATCAGATGGAGGCGCACGGATACGGGAACATAACTTTCAGCGTTGAAACCGACGCGCAGGACGAACCGGTGGTTCACGTCGTGAATGGTCAACAGCCAGATAGTCACTACATCAGCTCGCGCAGAAACGCGGAGACTGCATTGACCGAGATTGGGTCCGCGTTTCATTTTCATAGGAACGTATATCTGATTGTCATTGATAACAGTACCTATAGGTTGGCTGGAGAGATAGAGGGGCTGGGACGACGATATTCCAAGGACGGCGGGAGCGCGTTGGTTACCGATGAGTTTCACTGGGCGAAAGCGGCGCACGAGCTGGGTCATGCGTTCGGACTGAATCATATTTTTCACGATGGGGGATACATTATGTCTTACGGTCCGGGTTATGATCGGTTATCCGCTTACAGCGCCGAGTTCCTCACCGGGCACCCGTACCTGAATCCCGACGTGCCAATCGAGCAGGGAACGCGACCCACCCTCGAGCTCGTGTCGCCGCGCGGATATCGTGCCGGCTCACAGAGCATCTCCCTTGAACTGGCGATTAACGACCCTGACGGGCTTCTTCAAGCTCAGCTATTCGTCAAGACGATAAAGCCGCACTCGGCTGCCGGACAACGTGAAATCAAGACGTATCGTGGGCTAGCAGGCGAAACAAATGCCCTCGTCCAATTCGATTACGATGGCGTTATCCCGTCCAACGGCTTGACGAGTCTTTCCAACCCTGTTGACCATCCGATTTCTATTCAAGTCATTGATACCGCCGGGGATTCGCATATTGCATATGTCACGCTTATCGAACTCCCGCCCAGTTATATCGACAGCCTAAAGGGGCATACGGATGGCGTTAAATCGGTGTCATTTTCGCCGGATGGCAGGGTTATTGCCTCTGGATCGGATGATCGAACGGTCAAGCTGTGGGACGTCGCAGCGCACGAAGTTATTGCCACGCTTGAGGGGCATGAGGGTTCCGTCAGGGCTGTGGCGTTTTCGCCGGATGGTGCCACACTGGCGTCAGGTTCGTGGGATGGGACAATCAAGATATGGAACCTGGCGACAAACCGACTCATCGCCACTCTTCTACACAATCAGGTCACCTCTGTGGCATATTCGCCCGATGGGAGTGTCCTTGCCTCCGGATCGTGGGATGGAACGGTCAACTTATGGAACGTGGCGGCAAAATCGCTCATAGACACGCTTCAGCACGATCAAGTGACTTCGGTGTTGTATTCGCCAGATGAAAGTACGCTTGCCGCCTCGTCGCGGGATGGGGCAGTCGTGTTGTGGAATGCGACGACCAACTCGACTGTCGCCACACTTCACGCCGGACGGGGCGCCAAGATGTCCTATTCGCCTGATGGGAGTGCGATCGCCACCACATCGTGGAACGGGAAAATAAAGCTATGGGACACAGCGACGAATTCGACTATCCACACACTTGACCACAGTCGCGCCACGTCGGTGGCGTTTTCTCCCGACGGGAGCACGCTCGCTTCGGTGGGAAATTTCTTCGTTCAGTTATGGGATGTCGCGAGCGGGGAGAACCTCGCCGCGCTTCGGCATACCGATAGGATGTCGTCTGTATCGTTTTCTCCCGACGGGACGCCTCTGGCATCGGGAACGGAGACAGGCATGATTGGGCTATGGGATACAACCGAGTGGATTCGGTGGGCTGCCGAGATTGACATCCCCGATCCCAACCTCCGTGCCGTGATTGCAGCCGCTCTCGGGGTGTCGCCAAGCGCCACCATTCGAGTCATCGACATGGCGGCTCTGACGAAGCTAGCGGCGCGCAAGGCTTCCATCGGCGATTTGACCGGGTTAGAGGCAGCAACTAATTTGGAAACGCTGATTCTCCCGCAAAACGTTATATCGGACCTCTCGCCCTTGGAGGGTTTAAGCAATCTCGGCTGGATAGACCTTGGAGCCAACTCAATATCCGACATTTCTCCATTGGCAGGTTCAACTAACCTCAAACTCTTATTTGTCCCCGACAACAGAATAACGGATATTGCTCCCTTGGAGGGATTGACCAACCTGACATTCGTGATCCTTAATTCCAACAGTATCTCCGATCTCTCACCCTTGGTGGCGAATGCCGGACTGGGCGTGAAGGATGCGGTTCAGGTGAAGAAAAACCCTCTAAGTCATCGTTCAATCTACACCCATATACCAAGCTTACGGGGGAGAGGACTTTCGGTTCAGTTTACCAAGCAATCTTCAAGATTCGAGGATGTGAACCGCGACGGCGTTGTGAATATCTTGGATTTGGTGCTGGTCGCATCAGGCTTGGGGAATGAAAACCGCAATTCGCTGGCGGATGTGAACGGAGACGGGGTGGTAAATATCCAAGATTTGGTGCAGGTCGCGATCAAACTTGACGCCGCCGCAGCCGCGCCTTCCCCGATTCGTGAGGCATCTAATGCGCTAACCGTGAGAAACGTTCAAAATTGGCTATCTGCCGCAAACTCGATTGAGGATAAGGACGCAATCGTGAAACGGGGGATTGAGGTGTTTGAACGGCTCCTGGCGTCGCTCATCCCAACGAAGACCGCCCTACTGGCGAACTATCCGAACCCGTTCAATCCGGAGACGTGGATTCCCTACCAGTTGGCGGAGGACGCGAATGTCACACTGACTATTTACACTGTCAAGGGTGCACCGGTGCGCCGACTGGAGATGGGGCATCAGGCGGCGGGGTATTACACCAACAAGGGGAATGCGGGGTATTGGGATGGCTGCAATATCTACGGGGAGTCGGTTGCCAGCGGCGTCTATTTTTACGAATTGGCAACCCCATCGTTTCGTGACCTGCGGCGGATGGTGATTGTAAAGTAGAAAGGATAGAAATGGATTCAGGATTGAATAAGTTCAAGAATCCACGCACACGGTGTGCCTTCCACGTTCCCGCACTCCTGTTTGCCCTCGCCGTTTCCTCCGCTCCCACTCTCCTTTTGGCTCAACAGAATTTCCAATGGCGCAATTTCACGCGTATCAATGATGGGCTTGGCAGCAATAATGTGCGATCGATTGCGGCCGATAGCAAGGGCGGAATCTGGCTGGCGACCAGCGCGGGACTTAGCTACTTTGATGGGTTTTGGGAGAATTTTGATGTCCCGGGCGGTGATGTTTCGCAGGTGTTTGAAGATCGTGATGGATTCATCTGGGCTACAACGGGCACCGGTATTTACAGAGGAATTGTCAACCGCAGTCGTAAACAGATTAATTGGCAACACCACTATTCGACCGACACCGGTTTAATTGACAATCGCGTTCTGGCCGCCATTCAACGAGTCGTCGACGAAGTTATGGGAAACGAAGAGGAAATTTGGATTGGTACACCAATCGGGGCGAATCGGTTTGATGGCGAGACATGGCATCTCGTGTTGAATGTCGCCGATGGACGACTCAATGTCGGTGTCCAAACCATCTATGAGGACAAATCGGGTGGACTCTGGTTTGGTTTGCTACCGGGGCGTGCCGCCGACATGCTCAGCCACTACGACGGCGTTCATTGGCAAGTTTTCGGCGCAGATGATGGACTGCCTACGGCAACCGTGAATGCGATTGTTGAAGATGACGCCGGAAACCTGTGGGTTGGGACGACCGAAGGCGCGGCGGTTTACGATGGTTCAAACTGGGAGTTGTTTACAACCATCAATTCTCCTCTGATTGATAACAATGTGCGGGCGTTAATGCGGGACCGCGACGGGGTCATATGGATTGGAACAACATCGGGCATCAGCCTCTTTAATCGCGGCGAGTGGAGTCAACTAACGAAGGCAAATGGATTGGCGAGCAATAACATTCAGGTGTTGATTGAATCTCAAAACGGCGAAATTTGGATTGGTACACAGGATAACGGCGTAAGTTTTTCAGATCGGTCTTGGCAACCAATTACGACAAACCACGGATTGAGTGATAATCGAATAATGTCGATGCTGACCGACGAGAATCAGCAGGTCTGGGTCGGCACACCAGACGGGTTAAATCGCTACACATCAAACGGCGTGGAAATGATTGAGCAATTACAGGGACGCGAGATCCGAAAGATCATCGGGGACCCGGAAGGACGGATTTGGCTCGGCACCGATCAGGGACTTTGGACGATCAATGATGACCTTTGGCAGAACCTCCGCATCGAAAGAGGGCTCAATGAAACTCAAGCAGTCGTAATCGATTTGGCTGGAAACATCTGGGTTAGTACAGCCATATTGCTCGAAGGCGATCCCGGGCCCGGGTTTCTGCCTAACCTCGATCGCTATGATGGTGCTCAATGGCATTCGGAGCGGGAACTTATCCAACAGATGGATCGGACCATCGTGGCAATGTTCGCAGACTCGCGCGGAAGGGTTTATTTTGGCACACTCAGCGACGCCGCTTTTGACAGCGGATTGTGGGTTTTGGATGCGGAACTGTTGCGTCGCGTTGAACTTCCGGCGAGCGGCGACATCCGCGCCATCGCAGAAACTGCGGATGGGTCAATTTGGATTGGGTCCGAAATTGGAATCCACGTTTTTGACGGGGAAACCCTGCATCATGCCGCCCGGCTAACAACGGAGCATGGGCTAGTGGACAACAACGTCCAGGTATTCTATCGTGACCAGAGCAATCGCATTTGGATTGGTACAGCGGACGGAGTCAGTCTCTTTGAAGATGATCAGTTTACGCGCGTACTTACGGAAACCGACGGGCTAAATAGTAACAACATCTCCGCGATTACCCAAGTGGGTGACACGTTCTGGTTCGGGAGCCCGAATGACGGGATTAGTATTTTTAATCCGGAAATGATCCCGCCTGACACCCGAATTACAAGTGGGCCGACGCAAGGGGAGACTATTGGAGACACAAGCGTAATTTTCAAGTTTGAAGGCGGCGATGCAAGCACGCCGATCGAAGGACTCCGCTACGAGTATCAAATTGATGACAAACCCCCTGTTTCCACCGATGATGATGGACGCGATAAACGTGTCCTTCTGCCAAATCTTGACGAGGGCATCCATCATTTCACGGTACGTGCGATTGACAGAGAGGGAAATGTCGACCCCGTCGGCGCCACCGCAGAGTTTGCGGTGGACTCCATCCCACCGCGAGTAAGCATATCGCGCCCCAAACCAAGTGAGGTCATTCGGGGAACTTACTCGATTGAGGGCACAGCATCCGATGAAACCGACTTTTTAGACTACCGAATCCAGATTTTCGTCGGTGACGGACTTTCCGGCGAACCGACGCTCGCATCGCCTTTTTTTTCGGTAAGCTCGGTTGAAAATGGCACCCTTTATAGCTGGGATACCCGCGCACTGTCTGATGGGATATACACAATATGGCTGTCCGCACGGGACACGATTGATAGTAGTTTTGACCAACAACACTCTGGCGAAGTAACGGTAACATTGGAAGTTGACAACACGCCTCCAAGTGTTAGCGTTCAAAGCCCGCTCCCTGGATCCACGATATCTGGTAGCGCGACGCTGCTAATCGAGCTTGACGATGTGAACTTAAGGCAATATGTACTCGAATATTCACTCCTAGAGGACGGCGATGATACGGATTGGACTACGATTCGTGAAGGTCGATTTAGTGGATCTTCGGTCACCGTGCATTGGGACACTTCTTCCTTAGACGGAAAGATATATGTTAGGGCTGGCGCTCAAGATCTTGCTGATAATACAAATAGATCAAATATTGTTTCCTACCAGCTTGATAACGTAGCCGCGAGACCCATCGTGTCCATAATTGAACCTCAGGGGGGAACAACTCCTGTTTCGCGGGAGCTCAATATCATAGGAACGGTCAAGGTTGGAATTGCGGAAGGTGCAATAATTGAAGAAGTTCTTCTAGAGTATCGGAACCTCTCTGACCATGATGCGGAGTGGAATGAAATCCCTAGCCTCGCCGCGCGCGGACGGCATTTCAACCGGGAAGAAATTGCGCGATGGAACACGGAGGATGTGCCGGACGGTGAGTACCAACTAAGGCTCATCGCCACCGATAGTCATGGATATAAATCCGAAACAGAGCGCGAATTAATTTTGGATAACACTCATCCCAAGGGGGCCATTTCCGTACCCCACGACGGGGTGATCTTGCCAGCAGGAACCATCGATGTCATGGGTATTGCTACGGATGAACATCTACTCCAATATGAATTGCAGGTCTTGCACAACGAAAACGAAGAGGACATCCGCACTGCAAGTACGTCCGTCGAAAATGGATTACTGGGGCAGTGGAATGCCACCAATCTAGAAGGTGAATGTACGCTCAGACTCACTGTGCGAGACGAAGCCGGACTTGAGTCCTCGGTAGAAGTTAATGTCACTCTTGATGCAAGTGAAGTCACTGCGCGAATTAATTCGCCAAAGGCGGGTGAATTTGTGGAGGACAGTGTACAAATCACAGGTACTGTACAGGACGAGAACTTCAGCCATTTTGAACTCTCATATCGACCGTCAGATGCGCAGAGCCAGTCTCCTACGGGAGAAATCTCCGTTGTTGATTCCGGTCAGCCGAAGAGCGACGAACCGTTAGCCGTTTGGGAAACGCCAATGCTCGACGAAGCGTACGATCTCCATATTCTTGCTTTCGATCTCGCTGGCAAGCAATCCAAGCATTCTGTGCCGGTGTTTATTGACAATCTTGAGCCAAGCGCCGAAATTATCAGCCCCGATGATGGAAACCTAATATCGGGTACAGTCGAGATTGTCGGGACGGCGAATGATGGACATTTTCAGGATTATAAACTGGAGGTCCGTCCTGCAAGTCATATCGATGGCTGGTCGCCTATTTTGGCGTTTCCGTCAACACAACCAAAACAATCTGAGATTCTCGCTTCTTGGGTCACTCCGCCAATCGAGGAGGATTACGATATTCGCCTCATCGTTACAGATCGGACGGAAAAATCTAGCATATCTTCCGTGCGCGTGAAAATCGACAACGAGTTGCCACAGGTAAGAATAGATGAACCCGTCAATAACCAACTTGTATCGGAAACAATTGAGATCAGCGGGATTGCCACGGACGCAAACTTGAAACTGTATCGGATTGAAGTCCGACGCACTGATAAGCACGAAGATTGGCAAACGATTAAACAATCTAATGCCACCGGAGGCGGTGAGGTCAAAGCCCAATGGACGCCGCCGGAAGTGGAGGGTGAGTATGATATTCGTTTAACTGCAGAAGATTCTTCGGGTAATCCCCCATCGGAGGCTCGCGTCACAGTGTTCGTTGATCGGATTCCGCCCCAAGCGGAGATTCTCTCTCCCATAGAAAACCAACAATTGCCCCGCCAAGTCGAAATTCTCGGTACAGCACATGATCAGAATTTCGGAGAATACGTCATTGAGTACACCAGCGATGCATCTCCCGACATCTGGCTGCCCATTTCAATACCATCAGTGTTCTTGAATCCCGTCACGCGGAACACACTGGGAATTTGGACTGCCCCCGAATTGGCAGGAGGGTACACATTGCGACTTCGAGTACAAGATCGGGTAGGTCACAGCGCGCAAGATGAAGTCCGAGTATTTCTTAGTCGGAGTTTAGACAGGACAAACGGCGGCATAGTGAAAAGTCAAGACGGGCGTGCGCAGATTGTATTTCCCTCCAATAGTCTGCTAGATCGCACAGTTGTAACGATAAACCCGTTATCTGACACGGGGTCAGATGGCTTAAACGGGATAGATGGGCATAGGGCAACTTCCGTTTTGAGTTTGGATTATGAATTCGCGCCGACAAATCTGCGTCTACACGACCTGAAACCTGCCACGGTTGAATTTGTCGACAATGACTTGCGAGATGCGCTCCAAGAATCTACCGAATTGACAATCATTCGCATGAAGGAAGACGGTAGTTGGGAACGCGTTGGGGGAACGATTGATAGGCTGAACGGCAAAATCTCGACAGCCGTTTTGAAACTTGGGCGCTATGCAGTTACATCGCGGGCGCGGGAAGGTTCAGGGGCGGCGGCAATCCGTGATCTGACATGCCAACCTCGTCTTTTTTCTCCAAATCGCGGCGAGTCGACAGCAATCTCCTTTCGGCTATCCCGAAGCGCCGAAGTTACTATCAAGATTTTCAACGAAGCAGGGAGATTACGCCGGGAGTTAAAGAAGTCGGAACATCTGTACGCGGGAACTAACATGCTTTGGTGGGATGGACGAGATGATAATGGTAATATCGTTGTCAGCAACTTCTATATCGTCACCGTTGAGGGCGAAGGAATACTGGAAACGAAAACGGTTATTGTGAAAAACAATTAGCTAGGTATATGCTTGGCTCACAACATCAACCAGATTTCTCGGCTCGCTCAATGCGCAAGAGATCGCATTATCTCTGGAATCGTTCAAAAACCGAACTAACGAATGGATAACATCGCCAATTTAAACGCCGCGTTATTTTTCCGACGTAGCCACGCAACATTAAAAGGTTTTCGAGAAACCATCTCCTCAGAATGGCAGCTGCCTACCGGTCGCAGAAAATGCTTAGGCTGACGAAGGGGATCAAATTGTTTGATTTCTTAAATCCGCTTGACAACGCTGCAAGCACTCCAACATAATAGGCGAAATGCGATTCTGTCTTTCAGTTTCCCTCCTTCTACTAGCCGCCGCGGCTTATGCCGTCGAAGAGAACACATTACCCGGCACTCGTCCTATTGGTATGGGCGACGCTTTCACGGCGACGGCTGACGACGCGAACAGTGTCCGCCGCAACCCAGCCGGGCTGCCGCGCTTGGGGATTTACGCTTTCGAACTTGAGCGCACACCGGGACGTTTGTTTGGTCAATTGGAAACGAATTATCTGAGTGCTGTAATTCCGATTTCCGCCAAGTCCGCACTCGGCACCGACTGGGTCAACGTTGGAATTAACGATGACGAGTTGAACGCAGGGCGAAGCCACTTTAACTTCTCGTACGGCTATCTTCCAACAAGGTATCTTTCGGTAGGAGTGAATCTCAAGTATTTTACTCAGTCGGTTTCACTAGACAACGAATCGCAAGGGACGGCAAACGGTTGGGGTACTGATGTCGGTATCATAGTTCGTCCATCTCACCGCTGGTCAGTAGGGATGGTTGCCCAAGATGTGGTTAGTTTCGGATCGGGTGAGGGACTTGTGCGGGGTAGATGGATTCGTCACCATCCTGATGTCAGTGAGGAAATATCCAACACAATCTACAAATTCGGTGTAGCGTATCGCCCAACCTTACAGTGGCTATTTGGGGCGGATCTGACTGACAGGATTCACCTCGGAGCAGAATTTCTACCGAATACAAATTTTGCAGTACGTGCCGGATTTCAGAAAGATTTAGAAACTGATGAAGCGCCGACTTATTCCCTGGGAGGCAGTGTCAAATTCAGATGGTTGAATTTTAACACGGCTTATCTGATTTCTCCAACCTTACCCACAACAATCTATGCCGGACTATCATTCAACTTCGATTATCGCAAACTGCCGGTGCGCATCGAATACATACGCATCAACGATCTTTACCCGGTTCATTATCACTACTACGCTTCACCCAACCGTGAATCCGAATCCATCACGTACGATCAACCTGACGCGCCGCCTCTACTTACTGACGTTGATCGAGAACGCTACTACCCGTTGACACTATCGGATACTATTGGTAGAATATGGTTGAAAAATGAAAGCCATGAACCCGTAACCGTGCACATAAAGCTCTTTATGGACAGATTTGTTAGTAGACATGGCACGGAAGTTGCTTCAGGGAATATCGAGTTGCCGCCGCGCAAACGAACATCGGTCCCCATTCGCCAGCTCGTTTTAACTTCAAGCGCCGTGGAATTGTCGCACGCTCAACCTGTTCAGGCAGAGATAAGGGTCATTGAAAGTGGTGGAGCCGCGTATAAAACTGCGACAACGACTGTCACGTTGCACGACATTCACACGACGCTTCTTGATGATGTCGGCAAACTCGGCTCTTTCATCCTATCCGAAGATCCAACGGTGGAAGCATTCACCGAAACGGTTTTCGCCGAGTTCGTGCAGGAGATCGACGGTATCAAGCAAACAGATATACCATTCGGATTGTACAGGGCGATGCTCCTGTTTAACGCCTTGCATGGAATTGCGTACAAATCAGACCCGAACATACCGTTTGCCAGCGGCACGAATGATGACATCAAGTATCCCCACGAGATGTTAATGCATCTAACGGAGCAAACTTCGGAGGTTGGCAAATCGGGCGCTTTTGGCGACTGTGATGACAGTACGGCGCTCTATTGCTCATTGCTGGAATCGGTCGGTATAAAAACAGCGCTGATCCAGCTTCCCGGCCATGTCATGATGGCATTTAAGCTGGGTCAGATTTCCATTGATCAGGCGCAACGGGTGAATTTGCCGTATTTCATCCCAATTAACGGGCAAGTCTGGATTCCGGTTGAAACGACTCTCATTAAGGACGGCTTCGTTGCCGCATGGAAGGCAGGGCATGAGGAGATTGAAGGAGCGGGAGTTGGAGATTCGACGACGACCGTTGAGGAAGCATGGGAAAAATATGGAACTAGCCCGATTCGCGGTTCCAAACAGTCCTTCTCCATCCCAAAGGACCTGACGTTGGAGAAAATTCGGTCAGATTTAGGCAGTCCTTGGCTGGGGGGATTCTTGAACGCCCATCTTAATATCAATAACCCAGAATAATATTACGACCAGTTAGGAGATAATCAGAATGAAAGCCAAATGTCGTATTTTCCTAGTTTGTTTGATGTGCCTAGCACTGTGTAATTTTCCGAGTATCGCCGATGAAATAGCAACCATCTTCACATTCGGTAGGATTGAAGTCTTAACGTTTGGAGAAGATGAGTGGGCGTTCTTGGAAAAGGGGTTTGTGTTGGTGGAGAAAGACCTTTTGCGTATGCCGCCAGATTCGCTCATTCGGCTTCAATCGAAGGATGGGTTGTTGCCCACATTGCCCGGTGGACGTGAACTCTCAGTCGGCGCTCTTCTTGTCGAGGCAAAACGACTGAAGACAATGCCGAGAGCAAAGCGAGTAAACCACGGCATCGAACAGAGTCCCATGAGCGACGTGCTACCGGTTGGCCGCCCGACTGAAAGCGTGGACCAAATGGCTACAGTCGGTAAAACACGCGCTGTGACGGTGTCCGATGACGAATTAGCTGCACTTCGGTTGGAGCTTGATGCGTTACCTGATGAGATTGTTCGGTTGATTCCAGAGTTAGAAGCACATGCGGAATTTGACGGCAAGGAAATGGGCAATCAAACGGAAAATCAGTATCCTTATCCGATGTTAGATTTGCCCCAGAGGATGTACAATTCGCTCAGAGCACTCGAATCAGATGTCTTGGCAGATCATAACCCAACCTTGTTGTACGTTCAATTACTCCGTCGCGGCGGTATCGCAGCCGATCTGGTAGTGGACAACACAGGAAAGTTGCTCTGCGTGTTTGACAGTGGTATTCCTCTCGCTTCGGCAAAACGGGTTGCGGCGAATCGGGCGTTAATTCAAGAAAAGGGACAGACGGACACGGTGTGGATTTCTGTTGATGTGCAACCTCACCAACAGAATTTTACCACCGCGTGGTACGAAGGCAGCGAACAGATTGCTAATTGACGGCTGTCGGTTGTCTATGTTTTCAATGTGTCTATCATGAAACTAAGTCAAGTTCAACGGACACATTTTCTCATTTGTCTCGTCGGTCTGTTGCCCTTTATTGTGGTTGGGCTCTTCTGGACGCGCGGTTTGTTCGAGTTCATAGAGCTAAAAACACTTGATTGGCGTCTGCACCTTCAATCTACCCAATCGGCAGAGGTGTCGCCCGACATTTCCCTCATCACAATCGATGCCAAGAGCGAAAAAGAAATAGGCATCGGGTTCCCCTGGCCGTTTTATCTTTATTCCCCACTTGTCTCATCCCTTCAGAAAGCGAACCCTAAAGCAATTGGTTTAATCATGTGGTTCGAGCGTGAATGGGAAGACAGAACTGTCTTGCCGGGGGACAAGCTGTTTGTAATTCGACCGTATGTCTCTCCGGCTGATGCCGAAAATCGCCTCGCCATTCCAACAGTCAAGAAAAACGATTGGACGCTAGTCCCTGACAACCTGACGAACGCTCAGAAAAGTTTCAGTTTTTTCCCGTTCGACCGGTCTGACGGGATCAGTCGATCTGCGCAGTTGGTCGTTAAAGACGAGGAGGAAGCGTACGACTACTCGCTTGAAATCAGGCTCTTCTGCCAAACGCATGGGATTTCTCCGGATTCCATTAGATTGCGGACACAGTTC
Source organism: Candidatus Poribacteria bacterium (assembly GCA_965204085.1). Lineage (GTDB taxonomy): Bacteria > Poribacteria > WGA-4E > WGA-4E > JAJDTR01 > JAJDTR01. The sequence goes on from CBDBEE010000001.1 coordinate 215,706, forward strand.
TGGCGCGGTAGTTATCTGGAGTTCCCTTCGGCAGATGGCAAGGTAACACGCATTCCGTTAAACCCACAGGGACGGATTTTAGTCAATGTCGTAGGTGATGTTGCTCCTGTCCGAAGCGGTGTACCGTTGTGGAGGACAGTTTCTTTCATTGATGCTCTAGACCAATTCGAGAATAGCCGTGCAGAATTCGACCAGAATTTCAAGGACAAATGTGTCCTCATTGGCGTAACAACCGGCACCGCACCTAAAATACCAACGTCATTTGGGAAACAGTCGGCGCTCGCATTGCGCGCCAATCTTATGAATGCTTTGTTCAATCGAGATTTTATTTGGCGCTCAACTCCCGGAGTCGCGTTCATTTATTTTATCTGCCTCGCACTCGCTTCGACATCAGCTGCGTTGGTTGTTTACCAAACAGGGCATGGTTCTCGCGCGATGATATTGGCGGGAAGCGGATTGCTCATCTTACATTTACTCCTCGTTGTATGCTGTTTTGTCTTATTTGATTACTGGATGGAGGTAACGGCGTTTAGTCTGGCAATCATTTCCGCTGGCATTGTGAACAGCCTATTTTTAGCCCACTTGCGCCTCCGATACGCGGTAACGCAACTGCGGGAGACGCAGGATCAGCTTGTTCAGTCCGAGAAGGAAGCGGTTTTTGGCGTCATGTCAGCACAAGTCCGTCACGAACTACGAAACTCACTTAGCCTGATTCGTGCTCCGGCAGAGATGATTCGTAACAACTTCCAACGTGGAGATGTATTGAATTTGCGAACCCGTCCCGATGAGATTATTGATGAGATGAACACGATAATCGGTACGGCGACAACTCTTGACGACATGATTGAGAATGAGCTAAGTTTTTTTCAAGATACGCACTTGAATCTTGAAACTCATGAACTAAAAGCAATCTTACTATCCGCACGCGACATGAACCAATCGTTGATTGATGAAAATCAGGTGCGAGTAAATCTAAAGCTGCCGTCGAAAGTGCTCTCCGTACGCCTCGACGCCGACAAAATTCGGATTGCCTTCGCTAACTTGATAAAAAACGCCTGTCAAGCCATGCCGGAAGGCGGCGAGTTAGATATTACCGCCAAAATTGGAACCGAATTAAACCAGCCTGGGGGGCGGCGACGTAAACTGTTAGTTTCTTTTAAGGATGAGGGTATTGGTATTCCGGAAGGCGAACTCCAGCGCATTTTCGAGCCATTTCACACGACCAAACCACGTGGATTAGGGCTTGGTTTGGTTAATGTGAAAAACATCGTTGAGGGACACGGAGGGCGTGTGTATGCCAAGAGTAATGTTGGCATAGGAACAACGTTCTGCGTTGAACTCCCCCTCCATTAGTCGATGGGGTGGGAGGTTCAGATTTCGTGCCGCGGGCATGACAAACCACAATTTCAGGATGAATATGAACCGATCACGTATTCTAATTGCAGATGATGAGAAAGCGATTTGCCGTTATATCAGCCAACAACTCGAGATTGAGCCAACGGTTGAAGCCGACGTAGACTTCGCGCATGATCGGGATCGAGCGATTCAAATGCTGGATTCGCAACCCCCGTATAATCTGTTGCTACTTGATCTCTGGATGCCAGATGCTCACGGAGTGCTGGACAAGGAGGCAGGGCTAAAGATTCTTAAACACAGCAAACACGGATTACAGCCGTCTCAAGCCATTATGATTACGGCAAACAGTTCATCCAGGACCGCTCTTGAGGCAAGTGGATTAGGTGTCTATGATTATATCAGCAAGCCGATCGACTACACCCATCTCACAAACATGGTCAAGATGGCTTTGACGAAGATTTCCAACGAAAAACCTCATCAGGATTCCGACACAAGTGTTTCACCCACCAACAGTTATGAAATCATCGGCAATAGTAATGTAATGATTGATGTGATGAAGAAAGTTGGGCGAATTGCCGCGTCTGACGTAGATGTATTGATTTGTGGTGAGAGCGGTACCGGCAAGGAACTCGTCGCGCGCGCTATACATGAGCACAGCGATCGACGAGACGGGCCCTTCATAGATGTCAATTGTAGCGCAATTCCATCGGAGTTGATTGAGGCGGAGTTGTTTGGAATTGGAAAACGGGTAGCGACAGCGGTCGATCAACGATCCGGAAAATTCCAACAGGCACGTGGAGGTACGATTTTCCTTGATGAGATAGGCGATTTAAGCCTTGCCATGCAACCCAAACTGCTGCGCGTGCTCGATTCCAAGGAAGTGCAAGGGGTTGGTCTTCATCCCCAACACGTTAATGTCCGCATTATCGCTGCCACGAACCGCGACTTGGAATCAGCCGTTGAGGCGGAAAAATTCCGGCAAGACCTTTACTACCGTCTTAAACTCACAATCCCCCTTCCGCCGCTGCGCGAGCGGCTAGAAGATATTTCCATACTTGCCAACCATTTTCTACGGAAACATGCGCGCGCACCCGATCAGAAACGCATCCGTGGTTTCGAGGAAGGAATCCTAAGCCGGTTCGAACAATACCACTGGCCCGGAAACATTCGTGAACTGGAGAAAGCAGTCGAATACGCGGTTGTAACGTGCACGGATACTCTAATCTCCTCGAAAGATTTGCCTGCCGAAATCTTCGATCGAGGCAGCAGCGTAAAAACACCGACTGTAGATAGCAACCCACTGGATGCCAGCCTTCGCGGCTTACTTGATGCCCCGACAATTAAAGATGCCTCCCAAACCTTCGAGCGAATCTTTCTTGAGCATAAACTCCGGCAGAACAATTGGAACATCCAAGAAACAGCCAGGCAAATCGGGATTAAGCGACAGTCGCTGCACCGCAAACTGAAGGAACTCGGGTTACAACGAACTTGAGCAACTGAATCGTCAATAGGACGCATCAATACGTCAATTGCGGGTGACAGTGTCACTTCTATGCGACACCTTTTTGATTCTCATCTGTGATACCACATAGTGACGTTGTCGGCGATATTTCACGAAAATCTCAATTTTCCGCCAAAAAACTGTGCAAATTCGTCCTTTGCAACAGAGATGTTAAGCAAGCACGCGGGAATACACGACTCATCTCATTTCGCTTGTTGTTTTCTGTAAGTTTTTTCCACATTTCTTTCCTCCAAGAGTATCCGTTTTCAAGGGAATTGCCTGGCATACATCTTGCCCTTAGAATTCAGTGATTTAGAATCGTAAAGGGTAAGAATTGACTCGGCGGAGAAGAAGATGGTTCCCACCAAGAAAGAAACGAACTCTAGCCAAACAACCCATAAAGCGCCTACAAGCGATTCTTGGGCGCCCGAGATTCGCGGTGTGCCTACAGAAAATGGAATTTTTCCGCCGATTGAACGGTTGCCAAGACCTGCAAAAGCGTTGGAGATTGAATCATCCGAACCATCATACCCAGATAGGGAAAACGGCGTTCTCGGCAATTATCTAAAACAGATTGGCAATATCCCTCGCTTGACACCGGAAGAGGAAATCGGTTCCTTTATCAGGATTGAGAAGTCCCAGAAGCGGATAGAGGAATATTATTGCGAATTAGCAGTACACCTCCCCCACATCAACCTAGAAAATCCGCCTCTTTCGGACACACTGAAACAACAGATTAGCGATGCTCGTCTTTCATCTTTAGATCAGTCGTATCTTCTTGATATTGCTCGACACATCCAATTCATAGAAGATGAAATTCACACGACCAAGAATCGACTCGTCGAAGCAAATCTGCGCTTGGTTGTTTGCATTGCAAAAAAATACCGAGAACGGGGATTGGAATTGCTTGACCTGATTCAGGAGGCTAATATCGGGTTAATCCAAGCCGTCGATCGCTTTGATTGGCGAAGGAATGTTAAATTCAGCGCTTACGCTTCTTGGTGGATACAGCAAGCAATCGGGTGTGGCATTGCCAATCACGGACGGACAATCCGCATTCCTACCCATCTCCTCGAAACGTGTCGAAAGGTTGAACGTGCAAGATCTAATCTTCAACAGCAGCAAGCTAAAGAACCGAGTTTATCACAACTCAGTGAAGCAACAGGCTTGCCGATCAAAAAACTGGCACGGTTACCCCAGTTAACCGCCCAAGTGATTTCGTTAGAGACATGTATTGATGGAGAATCATCTAGCACGGTTGAAGACACTCTCTCGTGTGAACGTATACCGAATCCACTTTCAGATATGGTTCGTAATGAGCTTATCGAGGAAGTGCGAAAAGCCCTCGCAGAGTTGCCTTCGCGCGAGAAAAAGATTACGAAACTTCGATATGGACTAGAGGATGGGTGTGAACACAGTTTGCAGGAAATCGGGGGCATTCTAGGACTCTCCAGAGAACGTATTCGGCAGCTAGAAGCACGTGCGCTGGATTTTTTGAGTCACCCTACCCGGAGTACGAACCTCCGTGAGTTCCTTGATGCCTAACACCAAGATGTTTACACGCTTGGAGTCAATGAAGGAGGAACTCGGAAAGCCCAAATTGGTCATACTAATACCATTTCTCTACGTTCGCAGTGCATTAATAGCGTCAATCAAGTCCTTCCAAGGCGGGGCAAGGGGATTTGCTATCGCGCTCGCTATTCACTTGCTTGATGGATCTCTATCGCATTCGCTATTCGCTCATTTGATTCCCGCCTACGTAGAAAGTAAACGATATAATTCAGACATCATATGCACTGTTATTCGAGAGATATGGTATAACATATTGTCGGTACCACGTCGGACTTGACGTCGTCTGAGTTCAATCTTTTGAGCAGACCACGCACTTTCCAGGCGTTCGAGTTTTTTCATTGACAAACTCGGATTGTTTTGATATACTGTAGTTTGCCTGCGGGAGTAGCTCAGTGGTAGAGCTCTACCTTGCCAAGGTAGAGGTCGCGGGTTCAAGTCCCGTCTCCCGCTCCAAAGCGGCGGCGTAGCCAAGTGGTACGGCGAAAGTCTGCAAAACTTTTATACGTCGGTTCGATTCCGACCGCCGCCTCCATTCTTCATATAAGGGCGGTTAGCTCAGCTGGTTAGAGTACTTGCTCGACACGCAAGGGGTCATAGGTTCAAATCCTATACCGCCCATTATCCAGAATATAATCTTCATTTAAGGGCCGAAAGGCTCTTTTTTTATGAGGTAAATTGGGTGAAGGCATCCCCGAATTAGTAGGGGTTCCGTGCTGTACTGCCGGATCCAACTGATTTACTGGTTTGAACTCCAATAAATGGGGAAAGTCATGTCAGATTCGGAAAAAGATCAGTTATACAAAATCAGGCATAGCGCTGCTCACGTGATGGCGCAAGCCGTCTTGGAGCGTTTTCCTGATGCCAAGCTAGCTATAGGCCCGCCGATTGACGATGGTTTTTATTACGACTTCGACCTCGGGGTCGCGCGAGACGGCAAATCCCGCTCCTTCTCTCCGGATGACCTTGAAGCAATCGAAAAGCGGATGCGCCAGATTGTGGCTGGCAAACACGAGTTTAACTATCGTGAAATCAGCCTGGATGAGGCTCGTGATTTGTTCAGAAATCAACCATATAAGTTAGAATTGGTTGAAGGGCTTATCGAAGGTGGAACAGACGAGTACGGAAGCGAAGTGAATGAAGCATCGGCTTTAAGCACATACCGCCACGATACGTTTGAAGATCTTTGTCGAGGGCCCCATGTCATCGACACAAGCCAAATTCGACCCGATGCATTCAAGTTGCTTAGCGTCGCCGGAGCATATTGGCGAGGCGATGAAAACAACGCCATGCTTCAAAGAATCTACGGTACCGCATGGAATACAAAATCGGAGTTGAAGCAGCATCTTCAAATGCTTGAAGAAGCGAAAAAGCGGGATCATCGTAAACTTGGCAAAGATCTGGAGATATTCATCTTTGATGAGGACGTTGGACCGGGCTTGCCATTGTGGCTGCCCAACGGCGGAATCATCATCGATGAGTTGGAAAAACTCGCCAAAGAGATGGAGGATAAACGGGGGTATGACCGGGTACGGACACCCCATCTTGCCAAGGATGCGCTCTTTCAACGCACCGGACATTTGGCACACTATACCGACAGTATGTACCCTCCGATGGAAATGGAAGGCGTGCGTTACTACATGAAGCCAATGAACTGCCCTTTCCATCATAAAATCTTCGACAGCAAACTCCGAAGTTACCGAGAATTACCGTTACGTCTAACCGAATACGGCACCTGTTACCGCTTTGAAAAGAGCGGTGAACTTTTCGGACTGATGCGGGTGCGCTCCATGCAAATGAACGACGCGCATATCTACTGCTCGGAGGAACAGTTTGAAGACGAGTTTATGGAGGTGGTAGCCCTTTACCAAGAATATTTTCGAATCTTCGACATCGAAAAGTATGTGATGCGCTTCAGCACCCATCACGAGAGTGGGTTAGGCAAGAAATACGTTGATGATGAACCGCTATGGAATAAGACCGAAGATATGGTGCGGCGCGCAATGAAGAATGGTGGCATTCCCTTCGTTGAAGTGCATGATGAAGCCGCATTCTATGGGCCCAAAATAGATGTCCAGATTTGGAGCGCCATCGGACGCGAGTTTACACTCGCGACGAATCAGGTCGATTTTGCAGTACCGGCTCGATGCAATTTAAGCTTCATCAACCGAAAGGGGGACACTGAGACTCCCATATGTTTACATCGCGCGCCGCTCAGTACACACGAACGTATGATTGGCTTTCTGATTGAGCATTACGCCGGCAAATTTCCCGTCTGGCTGGCGCCTGAACATGCGCGCGTCATACCCATCAATGACAGCCACAACCAGTATGCGGAGCGAATTGTCCGTGAACTGAAATCGGCGAATCTCCGCGCATCGGCGGATTCCAGTAGCGAGCGTATGAATGCGAAGATTCGTCAAGCGCAGTTGATGCAGATTCCATACATGCTTGTTGTAGGAGATAGGGAGATGGAAGGCAGCACCGTCTCCATTCGAAAACGCGAGGGCTCTCGCGAGAATGGGGTGCCGCTAGATCAATTAATCGCTCTGGTTCAAGAACGAATTGCGTCAAGATCCGCCCAACTTTAAGAAGCACAGAAATCCGTTTTGAACAACTTGCTAGATTTTGCCCTCGCCATCGCGAAACCATAGAGTAACGAACCATGAAACGCATTTATTTGGATCATAACGCAACAACGCCACTTCATCCGGACGTGTTGGAAGCGATGACGCCCTATTTGACAGATCGATTTGGCAACGGGTCCAGTATCCACGCTTACGGACGGGAAGCGCGCAACGCGATAGACACCGCTCGCGAACAGGTGGCGGACTTGATTGGCGCAAAGAGTCCAAGCGAAATCGTGTTCACCAGCAGCGGGACAGAAGCGGACAATCACGCCATAAAGGGACTCGCGGAACTTCAAAGGAGCCGAACTGGCGGACATCACATCATTACCTCCTCGGTTGAACATCATGCGGTTTTGCACACGTGTCAACATCTGGAGAAACACGGTTTTGAAGTCACGTACGTACCCGTCGACCGCTACGGACGGCTTCATATTGATGCGCTGCGTGAGGCAATCTGTGAAACGACCATTTTGATCTCGATAATGCACGCCAACAACGAAACGGGAACTGTGCAGCCCATCGCCGAAGTTGCCGAAATTGCGGCGCTGCACAATATACCACTTCACACGGACGCGGTGCAGTCCGTTGGTAAACTGCCTGTGGACGTTCAGGAATTGGGCATAAGCCTATTATCACTCTCCGGACATAAGCTCTACGGTCCCAAAGGGATTGGCGCGCTGTACATACGACGTGGAACGCGCTTGGAGAACCTTATGCACGGCGGCTCGCACGAGCGCAATCGTCGCGCGGGATCAGAGAATGTTCCGGCAATCGTTGGACTCGGGGCGGCGGGGCAGATCGCCAAGACGAACCGCGAAAGTTATGTTGAATACTTAGATGGTCTAACACGAAAACTCCGCGACGGACTCCATGAAAGACTTGATGGTCTTTACGAAAATGGTCATCCCGATCACTGCCTGCCCGGTACATTGAACATCTCCTTTGAATATATCGAAGGGGAAAGTCTAATCCTAAGATTAGATATGGAAGGTATTTGCGTATCGACCGGATCGGCGTGCACTTCCGGCTCAATGGAGCCATCCCATGTTTTAGCTGCCTTGGGAATTCAACCACAGCTAGCGCAGGGCACGGTACGGTTTTCACTTGGGCGGGACAACACGGAGGAAGAAATTGACGAGGTGATAGAGAAAGTACCAAAGATTATCGAACAGATGCGCGCCATGTCCCCGGAGTATAAGCGCAAAAAGAAATCGTCTAAACCAACGTAGTGTGATTGTAACAAAACGCTACGCGGCATGCTACAATCAAAACTGGAAGTTGGTTTGACTGTTTGCTATGCCACAATTCGAGACCTTCCAATTCACATCCAACAAGCGCGGTAGTCGACTCGATCAGTTTGTTGAAGCGCAATATCTTGCTACGCCGCCCCCAACACAACAGCTTTCACGAACGTACATTCAACAACTCATCCGAGATGGCGCTGTAACCGTCAATGGGAAAACCAGCAAACCGGGCTATAAACTCCGCAAGGGTGACCAGATTACCCTCTGTCTTCCCAATCCTTCCCCGTTAGAAGCAATTCCACCCGAATCCATCGCACTTGATATCCTCTATGAAGATGCAAGTGTAATAGTAATCGATAAACCTGCCGGCATGCTCGTCCATCCCGCGGGAGGCGTTTATACTGGCACTCTCGTCAATGCGTTGCTCGGACACTGCAAAGATTTATCCGGAATCGGCGGTACCGAGCGCCCCGGAATCGTTCATCGACTCGACAAAGACACTTCGGGGGTGCTCATTGCCGCTAAGACAGACCGTGCGCATCGGATGCTTTCCGCTCAATTTGAAGCCCACTCTACAACCCGGGGATATCTTGCGGCTGTTTGCGGAATACCGGAACCCGGAGCCGGGACGATTGACGAACAGATTGCGCGAAGTCACAGGGACCGGCGAAAAATGGCGGTTGTGAAAGCAGACGGACGACGTGCTGTCACTCATTATCGTGTGCTAGAAGTCTATGAGGGGTTTAGCCTACTCCAGTTAATCTTGGAAACAGGACGCCTGCATCAGATTCGCGTTCATTTAAGCTTTTTCGGCTACCCGGTAGCCGGAGATGCGGTGTACGGCGGCGGCAGAGAACGTGCGCTTTCCGATGCACCTTCGGTAGCCGTCCGACAAGCGCTAATAAAACTAAACCGCCAAGCGCTCCATGCTGAAACGCTCGGGTTTACCCACCCTGAAACAAACGAGCGATTGGAATTCTCTGCGCCAATGCCAAGTGATATGCAGCAAATCGTTGATGCGCTGAGAAACAGAAATCAAGTAATCGCGAATGCGAAAATGTCGTTGTAAAAACCCTGTACCGAACGACATGACCAAATTTTGATTGGATTATGCTCCGCTAATCCAAACCGACATACTACCCCGCCAACAACTCCCCGATTTTCCGTATTTGTCATACCGCTTGCGTTCGATTCTCATCGTTTTTTAGGTGAAGCCCCGACCACTTGAAGCCAAACTGCTAAGGACAATTTTATTCTTACGCAACCCTCCACACGGAAAATGTGTCTAATGTTGTAAAATAAAATTTATGACGGCAAATCCGTCCGAGTCTTGTTATCATTTTTTCTGGTAACATCCAGAGGAGGGAAAGATTTTGTCTACCGGAAAGATAATCGCCGAATATCGAAAGAAAAACGGTCTAACCCAAGAGCAACTCGCCGAGAATATTCATACCTCTCGTCAGACAATTGCGATGTGGGAAACGGGGAAACAGCTTCCTTCCGACAATGTTGCCATCCTTGCCGCTCGAGTTCTGGGAATCGATGAAGAGGAACTTTTCGCACAACTATCCGTGGATAGATTACATCAACGAATTGACCGCCTCCAGCGAACGTACGATGTAACGATAACCGTCGGAGACGAACGGCAGGAACGGGAAGCTCAGGACCTTCGGCGGAAACTTACACAAACCAATGATGGCGTTACACTGACGATTACACGAATTTACAAGTCAATCTATTGGGATGAGGCTCGCGAAGCACTGTTTAGCCAAACGCACCGCATGCATGGCGGAGATTTTAATCCTGAGATGGGGCACAGCAATCCATACCTCTTCCTTCACTTGCTCTGTGAGGACCGCAACAGGCAGCTTGATCTGCTTGGCACTCACCGTGACATTGAAGATGATCTTGATGCTTTCGAATCAAAGCGCCTCGTTACGGCGGGAGCCCTGTCTAGTACTCATTATTACATTGAGGACGATTTTGGTAATCGCTCCCGCAGGACGAATCTGTGGAGAGATGTGAGCGATGAGGAGGGTGATTCAGGAAGGTTTTCAGAGATTGTCAGGGCAGATTATCCACTGCAGGGAACACGGTTCACCTTCCATCGTGATTTCGTAAATCATCATCAAGACGACTGTGACGCTATTCTGTTTGAGGACATTCCGATTGACGGGAAAGGCATAACAAAGAGGTTCAAAAATGCCGTAATCAGATATGATGGTATCCGCGAGAACGAGATGAGCAAAGGTAACGCCATCCACCTTGTGCATAAAAATCCTCTAGAAGTTCGCTATCTGGGTATCAGGCAGGTCGTGGATAATTTGGGGAACACATATACGCCATACATAAAAGGTCATTTCCACCCGCGCCGCTCGGATCTCGGGGGCTACTTGGAATACTTCACGCTGAAGGAACTTGACCCTAATGCTACGACGATAAGTTTCAAATACTTTTTCGCTCGAACAATTCTTTCTTTTGAATTCAACAACCTGCCGTTACCTTAGCAGGGGGAAGCAGATGCCGAACCGCATTGATTTTGCTTTTTGTATCCGCCAACCGATATCAGTTGTCACAGACCGCCCAGTAGAACATTAGCCATGCAAATCTTAATATGCTTAGCCAGTGAGTCATTAGATTCAATGGCGTTTATAACATGGCTAGAAGCCTCAAGTTTGCCCGATGGCTTTTGAACTAATCCCAAAAGAGGATACTTCGCACGTTTCCAGATTAGGAGCGCAATGTTAAGGATTGTCATTTGGCGAGAGTTTCTAGCAAACATTCTTACACTCCGCTTTTTACTTGGATTAATCATTTGTACCGGTCTGGTCTGTCTCAACACGTGGGTGCTCGTGCGAAGTTACACACACCGCCTAGGTGACTATCGGCGTGCCGTGGATGCAAACACAAATGAAGTTCGCAATATCCAAACATATTCTCAACTTTCATATAGTCGTAGTCCAAGCGCCGAGAAAAAACCTCCTTTGCTGAGTGTATTGAACGAAGGGCTAGCAGGACGGCTGGGCAATAGCGTGAAGGTCTCCCACGTCGTGGAGCCGGTGAAGGCGACGCAACACGGATCGGACAATCCTTATCTCGTTGTTTTTCCCCGAATCGACCTGACACTCGTGTTTCAGATTGTGATTAGCCTACTGGCATTTCTGTTTTCCTACGATGCCATTGCAGGCGAGCGTCAGAGCGGCACGCTAGCACTCGTGTTGTCGAATGCTGTACCGCGGGGCAAGCTGCTTTTCGGCAAGTATTTGGGTGGAATACTGAGTTTAGCTATTCCCTTGGTAGTTAGCCTGCTGGTCGCGCTGCTCTTTGTGTTCCTATCGCCCAACGTCGTCATCAGCGCATCGGACTGGGTGCGGATTGGTATCTTCTGCCTGGTTTCCCTGATATACATGTCCGTATTTTTTACGTTGGGTATGCTATTTTCAACGTGGGTAGGACGCACAACAACAGCTTTGATTCTCACCATGTTCTTTTGGGTGTTGTTTGTGTTGATTTTTCCCAGAGCCAGCGCTTTTGCGGTCTCGAAATTGATACCTATCAAGTCGGAAGATCACATAAGCTTCGAGAGCTATTTCCGCTTACTCTTTTCCAAAAGGGAAGACCCTTCCCGGCACCGGCTTCAAGAATTATCGCAGAATTTCGAGCGTGAACTTGATGAGTTCAAGAAGAAACGACATCTCAAGCTATTTTTCGATGGTTCGATGAGCTCTTATGCACTTATGGGTCACGAATATGTCGGATCGTTTGTCGGCCCTCCTGACCAAATACCTGCGATTCACGAGTTTCTAAAATTTCAGGAGGAGTTGAACATTCAATATGCGGATCAAGTTGGCAGATTAAGGAAAGAGTTTTTAATCCAAAATCCGATTCGACAAGCTAAATTGGCGCAACAGATTTCCAGTTTCTCGCCAGCAGTGGTTTATTGGCACGCGACCGCAATTCTTACCGAAACCGATCTGGGCAGCCATCTGCGGTTTCTGGATGAGGTTAGACAATATCGATACGAGTTAGTCCAGTTCTTGCGCGATCAGAACGCATTCGAATCGGAAGCATGGTACAACCCGGAGGCATTCAAAAAGATTGACACCGGGGATATTCCACTTTTTCGCGAACGCCCACAGTCGTTGTCAGCGATTCTCTCACGGATGAGTTTTAATGTCGGGGTATTGATACTTCTGAACGTGGTATTTTTCCTCCTTACCTATCTGTTGTTTCTGAGGTCAGACGTAAGTTAAATGGCTATGCAAATTTTGTCTCCAATCTTTGTCGTAAGCGAAAGCTACAGCAAGTCCAAAAAGCTTGTTTGAAAACCTGATTTTATTAGCACGATTTGTCTTGAAATCGAGCTGGCGGACAAATCAAGGATATTATCCATGTTCTTCCATATCATGAAGCGTGAGATTCTTGACCATCTGATGTCTCTCCGTTTTGCGCTAAGCCTTGGAGCTATAACATCTCTCTTGGTTTTGGGGACATTAATCTTTGTCAGCGGTGATTATGAACAGAAACTCACGGAGTATTCATTGAACAACGCCTGGGTCAACGATCAAATCAGGGAGAGTTGTCAACAGCTAAACGTGTTGGCAACGCGAGGACCTATATCGTTGTACAAACGTCCGAGTGCGTTGGCATTTTGTGCTGCTGATCAGGAAGACGCATTGCCAATGCACATTGCCGCCGAAATTCCTAGCAACATGTGGGCGTCACATGGAAATAGTTTCTATAGATATAGCATACCGTGGAGATTACAGTACGTACCGGACAGCTATCAGGAGGATTCGATGCTTCCGAGGTTTGGGGCGCTTGATTGGAGTTATATCATCGGTCTTGTAACAAGCTTTGTGGCAATTCTCCTTACCTTTGACGCCATTTCGGGAGAACGAGAAAACGGTACGTTGGCACTGGTTTTGTCGAATGCCGTGTCGCGCGCGGGTGTCCTCGCGGGCAAATTCCTTGGAGCTTTCATCGTCATTGTAGTACCGGTGCTGATTGGAATTCTGCTAAGCACGTTGGTTGTGAGTCTTTCGGGTATTGTGTCTCTCCACGGTGCCGACTGGGCGCGTGTCGGATTGATGGTGGTTTTATCGTTTATTTACATCGCGCTATTTGTTGGATTGGGTTTAGCCATTTCGAGTCGTGTGACGCATTCGTCAACTGGCTTAGTCGTGCTGCTGCTCATCTGGATTGTTTTGGTAGTCCTAATACCGAATACGTTCGGTACCGTGGTCGGCACATTGCATACAGTCCCGTCGCAGCGAGAATTTCAAGAAAAGAGATTCGCGGCATTACCGAGCGAGGAGAAAAACTATCATGAACTGTTCAAATACGGATCGCCAAACGATCCCAAGCCCGACAGAAAAGCACTTGAATTGTGGGCGGACTACATCACAACCCCGTGGAAAATAGAAACGCGCCTTGATGACGAACACCTTGACGCACAGTTTGCTCAAGTACAATTTGCCCGTCAGGTTTTACGTCTTTCTCCGGCAGTAATCTATAACTACGGGATGGAATCTTTGGCGAGAACAGGATTTGGCGGACACCGTGAATTCGTAAATTCTGCTCGGCGGTATCGGCAGCAGTTTATAGAATTCATCAAAGAAACGGACAGCACCGACCCCGGCAGTCCCCATATCTTCTATCTCAAAGAGGGGTTGTCTAACAAACCTGTACCCTTTTCGAGCGTTCCTCGTTTCGAGCAGTTTACAAATAACAGCCTGATAGCAGGGGAAACACTGAAGGATTTTGGCTTGCTCATTCTGTTTTCCGTGGTGATTTCTCTAGTGAGTTTCTTAGCCTTCTTGAAATCCGATGTGCGATAACACGTTTGATCGAGTTGATAAGCAAGTGGGCACGTACGCCCTGACTCCTCGGAATTTTTTTGGCACGGGAAGCCATAGCGCCATCAAACTCCCGGAGACAGCTCGGATGAGCGCGATGGTGTCTGCCCTTACGAATCTGTGTTAATCTCCGCTCTCACCGGGTTCACATAGCACGCATAGTGTCTTTCGACATCCGCTTGTGGCGTGATGCCTTCATGAACATAAATTCCGAATTGCAGGCGAAATCGGTCATTTTCCAGCTCATCAGGCGGGTGGTGGAGAATGCTCATCTGCTCCGGTACGGCGATTTCCCCAAAAAATCCCGGATGTTCGGCGTTTTGGGGATGATCGAACAACGCCATCCCGTTTATCCCGTCTCCCACTGCGCCGCATAAATCGCACCACCGCGCGCGCTGATGGTGTACCTCCGTTCTGCCGATCTGTCCTTCGGAGTTTTCAACATGCCCTTCTTCCGGGACATCCATTGACGGATTCAGTCTTGCTACAAAAAGAAACTGCCGGTCGCCGATGTCCAGCGGCGGCGTGGTTTCGTGGGTAATTTCCAAGAACCGGTGTTCAGTGTCCCCATACCAGACGCGGGCGGTTCGCCTCTCCGTCATGATGATATCGCCATCTCCGCTTACATGGATGAGGTCTTCGGCAAATTCGGCGTAGATGTTACCCTCGGTGATGCGCATGAACCGTTGATGCAGCATCTTGCCGCAGGGACCATAGGGTGGTTCGTCCCAGTCCGACCAGATGTTTGTAGATCCGCCCTCGCCGTGTCCACCATACGCGAGGTAAAGCCCGGTATGATGGGGGTGGTCGCCGCCACCGGCTCCGCGGACAACGCTTCCGTTATTTCCGTTGAGTGGCCAAAAGTATGGTTTCCAAACGCCGAGGAAATTGTAGCGGGTGAACAACGCACCATCGACGGTAATAAGCAGGTGTGCGGGTTTCTGCTCGATTCGGTAACGAGCCTGCGGTAAGGGTTCATTCGTACAGCGAACGGCGTAATGTGAGGTTGTGCCCGTAGGCAACTCACCCGTAAGCCAAGCAAGCTCACGCCACGTAGGCTCGAACTGGCAAGGGATCTCTTCGCCGGCGATATGGCCGTTAGCATCACACTTAAACACAATAGGCCTCGAAATACCCTCTTGCCAATCGTGGAAGTGGAGTTTTGGTTTGAAAGTCAAGCGGACAAGATCATTGCGACGATCGACCGGTCCTGCATCAATTTTTGCAATCACTATTTGATTTTCTGTCAATGGTTGGCTCCTTTATGGTGCGGACTTACTAATCTATTTGGATTTCTTGCACATGGGCATGATACCACGCAACGGTTTTGAAACGCAAGCCGTGTGAACCGTTTATATAGGAGGCGATTATCATTATCTAGAGGGTTCTAGGGCTTGTCACACTGACGGAAAACGGTTACAATTTGAGCGCCGATCGACATCCTTTCTGCTGGTTATCGCGCCGAGGCAAAGACTTAACGTGCGAAATGGGATGTCCTCAGGAACAAAATGATCAATAACGGGCTACCACTATGGCACGCAATCGGAGAGGTATTCTAAAAATCGTGGCGTATTTGTCATCAATTCTTTTGATCGTTCTGGTAGGTGTAAGCATTTTCCTAATCATGAAGTTACGCGCCTCGCTGCCTGTGCGTGATGGCGAGAGACAGATAAAGGGATTGGACTCAACGGTCACGATAACTTCAGATCGCTATGGGGTTCCCACGATTGCCGCCCAAACGAGAAGGGATGCCACCGTTGCGTTGGGATATGTGACCGCGCGAGACCGGCTTTTTCAGTTGGATCTGCTGCGCCGCCGCGCCGCCGGTCGGCTGTCCGAAATCTTCGGAAAAATTGCTATTGAAACCGATAAGGGACAAAGGGTTATCGGTTTCGACCGGGTGGCACCGAAAATCGTTGCCCATCTGCCCAAGGAACAGAAGGAACTCCTTGACGCCTACGCCGATGGAGTGAATGCCTTTATTCAGCAGATGAGAACACCTCCTCCGGAAGTTCTCCTCTTGCGCTATCGGCCCGAACCTTGGAAAGCGGAGGACAGCATCCTTGTCGCGCTCAATATGTTTCAAACGTTATCTTTCAGCGACGATGAAGAGAGAATGATTTCTATCATGGAGAAGGCTCTTCCGCCTGAAGTGGTTGCTTTCCTTACCCCGGACACCGACAGCTATACACAGATTCTCTTGGGCGGGACCGACTCCCACCGCCCTATTCAGCCAATTCCGACTGCAGCGCTCGCTTCAATTCGTCGACATCCAAAACAGAATGGTGCGCGGGCAAAATTGATTCAACCAACAGACTTGGGAATTGGTTCGAACAATTGGGCGGTTGATGGTTCCAAGACCATTGACGGGCGCGCGATTGTGGCTAACGATATACACATAGGTCTTTCCGTGCCGAATCTGTGGTATCGAGCATCTATTCGTTATAGAAGCGTGGAAACCACTGGCATTTTTTTGCCGGGTATTCCCGCCACAATCATCGGATCTAACGGGCATGTGGCGTGGGGGCTTACGAATATTAGTGGCGACTTCCTTGACTTGGTTCAGTTGGAAATCAACCCAGAAAATCCGGATGAATACAGAACTCCAGATGGCTGGAAACGATTTGAAGTTGTGGACGAGCGAATCCAAATTAAAGGCGGGGAGAACGTTATCCAGCCCGTCAAGTTAACAATCTGGGGCCCCGTGAGTCAAACACTACTCATGGGCAAACCGGTTGCCATTCATGCCACTGCACAGCAGCCAGACGCGGTGAATGTCGGATTACTTGAAATGGATGAGGCAGAGACACTGGAAGATGCCTTAAGTGTGATGAATCGCTTCGGTAGTCCACCGTTGAACGCAGTCGTGGCTGACGCGAATGGTCGCATTGGATGGACGTATTGCGGTCGTATTCCGATTCGAAAGGGGTTCGACGGATCTTCCACGAAATCGTGGGCGGATGGCCACATCGGTTGGGACGGCTATATTCCCCCCTCGGAACTGCCGCGCTTAGTCGATCCGCCAGAGGGTTTTTTAGCGACCGCGAATAACCGGACGCTTGGGAAGAACTATCCTTACACCATCGGGCATAACTTCGCCAATAGCTACCGCGCTTTCAGAATTAGCCAACGATTGGAGGCGATGGAGCGAGTTACCGAACAGGACATGTTTCAACTCCAGTTGGACACGAGGTGCGACTTTTATCAGTTTTACCGACAGTTGGCGTTGTCCGTTTTGACCGAAAGTGTTATCGCAGACAGCCCACACTTATTCAAGGCGTACAAACATTTAGCCGATTGGGATGGTAGAGCAGAGGCGGACAGCGTAGCCTTCGGGTTGCTCGTTCGTTTTCGAAAAATCCTAGCTGAGGATGTCTTTGAGCCGTTTCTAGTCCCTTGCCAAGAGGCTGACGGCAATTTCCTATACACATGGCGGACTATGGATGTCCCGCTTCAGATGTTGCTCACGGAAAAGATTTTGGAAACGCTTCCGGATCCGGTGCACTTTAAAGACTGGGACGGGTTCATCCTTTCAAAATTGGAACGATCCATCGACCAGCTTTGCAGCGAATACAAGTGTAAGTCATTGGATGAGGTGACATGGGGCAGAATTCACAGACCACGAATTTCACATCCTCTGGGGTTCATTCCAATTCTCGGCAGGTTTCTGAACATGCCGGAGCATCCACTTCCGGGAAGTGAGGGTTGCATTCGGTCGCCGCGCGCGTCCGATCGCATGGTTGTCTCTCCGGGACACGCTGAGGATGGGGTTCTGCACATACCTTGCGGCCAATCGGGCCACCCTTTGTCAAAGAACTACAAGGATCAACACGACTATTGGGTGCGAGGCGAGTCATTGCCGTTTTTGACCGGACCCACTGTCCACACCCTGACATTGAAACCCGGTCCTGATCTATAGTCATTTACATTCATATTTGCACATGTTTCGGTAGGTTCGGTTTCCAACCGCACCTACGAGACTGGATAAATACCGGTTCGGTTAGGAAACCAAACCTACCGCAGTGTATAAATAATTATTGGTTTTACTATAGCAACAGTATCCGGCTTTGCCTGAATTCGAAAGTCCGCTAAAGGGAAGACAAAAGAAAGTGCTACGATGTGAGAAATTAGGCAAGCATGTGTAATAGTCAATCCGATGATAGACGCTCATAGCTGTTTCCCGCGAAAATGTACATCTGCGATTCAATAATTGCAGATCTGATTGGATTTCCGAATCTGGTTGCTAATCTCGCGTCGAATCCGTCAGTGTTAGTCATCCCTCGACCATTACATTGTTCCTCAAAACTCGCGAAAAGTGCATCCGAATCTGTGTAACAGTGAAAGATTCAGCGTTCAAAAGCTCTAATTGAGTATTGCAGGACGATAAAACGTCCACCCAACCCGTCAGACACGCACGAGGTTTTCCATTGTCCTTATTCCTGTTAGTAGCGACTGCCTAACGAAAAAGATAATGCCATGTTTATAACAATCACTCGGAGAGAACTTCTCGATCATCTATTGGCGTATCGCTTTTTCGTGGCGATGATTGTTCTACTGGTGCTGATCGTTGCAAACGCGGTGGTCCTAATTCATGACTATGAGCGACGGTTAGCGCTCTACAACAACGCCATACAAAACCACCAGGATGAGGTCGTCTCGGCACAAACCTATTCCCCTCTTCACTTGCATGCGGATCGACCACCGAATCCTCTGAGTCTCTATAATCAGGGGCTGGAAAAACGATTGGGTAACACGGTTCACGTCGATCACGCTTTCGTCCCGACGCTCTGGGACGCTGAATTGCACGGAATGGACAACCCTTTCCTCAATCTATTGTCTTCCATAGACTTGGCTGTTGTTTTTCAAGTGGTTCTGAGCCTTCTCGCCTTGCTGTTTGCCTACGACGCCATTGCCGGTGAGCATGAAAAGGGCAGCTTACGCCTCATCATGACCACCCCGGTTAGCCGGGGCAAAATCCTCTTGGCTAAATACGTTGCTGCTATGATCACCCTCGTTGTGCCGCTGACAATCAGCATAGTCCTGACGCAGATTTTAATTTACACTTCGGGGTCAATTGTGCTCTCAAGTGATGACTGGATTCGCATAGGCGGCTTTTACCTGACCTCGATTCTTTACCTATCAGTGTTCTATCTAATAGGTTTACTGGTTTCGGCAACGACGCGTCGAACGGCGACCGCGCTAATGTCCTGCATGTTCGCGTGGGTGTTTTTTGTCCTGATTTATCCAAATCTCATCCTTTTTGCCAGCAATCCGAAAAACAATCCCGAGGAAAAAGGACGCGCGGTTTTCCAGGAACTTGCTCAGATTTGGGAACAGTTTGATAAAGAACGACTACGGTTCCTGAAACATGATTCATTGGAAGGAGAGGATCCCCATTTGAACGTAATTGGTCTCGGATACAGTTTTGGTCCCAGTTTTCATTCCAATCCCATGACGCTCCACTATTCTCACCAACACGCTATAAGTTCCAGTGAGCTTTCGGAAGATTCGAAAGCGGCGGTGCCGCATGCGACAGCCTTTTTCCAATACATTGAGCCGCTTCGGATAGGGACAGCCGAGCGTGCATGGATTGTGCGAAAACAGGCGCTCTATCGAATCTTCACCCGTCCAGTGCAACGAGATCGATTCTTGATAAGGGTGTCTCCAGCGTCAGCTTACGATTTGGCAACCGAGGCGTGGCTGGGAACAAACCTTTACGGTCTGGAACACTTTTTTGAAGCTGTTCAGCAGTATCGAGAAACGCTTATCGGTTATTTTTATGATAAAAACGCTTTCGGTTCGAGACAGTGGTTTGCAAGCGACAAGGGTGCGGTTGATTGGTCGGATCTGCCACGGTTCTCCTATCAACGACCGAATGCGTGGGTTGCCGCAACGCAGGCGCTGCCGGATGTGATGCTACTACTGTTGATTAACGCCATTCTGTTCATGGGCTCCTATCTGATTTTTGTGAGACAGGAAATATAACACCACTCGCTAGGTGTAATTGATTAACGTGGCATGAAGCGGATTGCAACATGCGAAGCCCAAGATGCTATCCTTAGCATATTTCAGGAATAACCATGATCTTCCACATCGCCAAACGCGAGCTTTACGACAACATGAACAGCCTTCGTTTCGCCCTAACGGTGTTGCTGATTCTCACGCTGATGATTGTAAATGCCGTCAAGCACCGAGGCGACTATCGTGCAGAGATGAGTATTTACCGAAAAAACGTCGCTCAATCCCTCGACCATCTACGCTCAAGTTCGGAAAATCTTTACGACCTCGTTGAAAAGGGTCCGGGCAATTTCTATAAACAGCCTTCGCCGTTATCATTTTGCGCGGACGGTGGAGGGGCGTTTCTACCCGATCATGTCTTAGCGGCTGAGGGGCACTATATTGTCGGCTGGGAGAACGCTGAAGGAATCCATGTCTGGGTGAACGGGATATGGACGCTGAAATTCCCCGACGAAAACCCTAATCTCAGGGATATCCGACCCGACTACACACAGATTGATTGGGTGTTGGTCATCTCCGTTGTTTTGAGTTTCGTGGCAATCCTGTTCACCTTTGACTCCATTTCGGGAGAACGCGAGCGAGGAACGCTCCGCTTGATTCTCTCGAATAGTGTCCCACGTTCTCAGATTTTGATTGGCAAGTTCCTCGGCGCCCTCCTGAGTATTGGTCTCCCTTTTTTAATGGGGGCGCTCATAAACCTTTTTCTACTCAATGCCACTAACCACATCTCGTTGGAAACGCGCGATTGGGGGCAACTAGGTGTTATTTTCTTGATTGCGATGGTCTACACCTCAATTTTCATCGCCCTCGGGCTATTGATTTCTGCCCGAGTGAATCAACCGGAAATTAGCTTAACCATTCTTCTACTAATTTGGGCGGTTTTTGTTGTCTTAACTCCCAACACGCTGGGATCAATTGTGAGCGGTCTAGAACCCGCACAGACCAGGGAGGAATACTACATCCGTCGAGGCGAACAGTGGGAAGCACTTCGTGAGCGCTACGAGTGGCCATCCGGTTTGCCTAAGTGGGAAGTTCCTCCGGCAAGAGGTACGGAAATGTGGGCGAAATACATCGAAGCAGATGCGGAGTTGGAGGAGAGATTGCGCGAGGAACGTCTGAAGACACAGATGGATCAGGTTCTATTTGCGCGTTCGGTGGCGCGAGTTTCGCCCGCTTCAATCGTTCAATTTGCAGTCGAATCTCTGGCTGGTACAGGTTTGTCTCGACATCTGCGATTCCTGGATGGTGTCCGTCGCTACGCCGCACAATATCGTGAATTCGTCATCTCCACCGACCAAGCCGACCCGGATAGCCCGCACCTGTATTTTGTCAGGCAGGGAATGTCTGAAAAGCCTGTGCCGTATTCCGTTATACCGAAATTCGACGATCGAATCGAGTTCCGAGAATCTATCAACGCCGCAATGATGGACATCTCATTGTTGGTCTTGTTCGCGGTGGTTCTGTTCGTGGGAGCTGTTCTCGCATTCGTGCGTGTTGACATCACATGAAAGTGAAATTTTTCGAGGTGTTTCAACGTAAGATTTTGGCACATTTTAGTCGGTTAGGTGATGATTGGCTCAAGACCTGAGGCTACTTCAATTCATTACTATGTCATTACGTGGAGGTAACATGAGACTAAATCTAAGCCGCATACCGCAAAGTTCGGCAAACATTTCGGTGCAGGCACATTGGGATCCGATTGCGGATTCTTTTTCCAATCTACCCAATGAATCACCACGGCATGCCGAACTGTGCAATCTGTCGCCAAGCCACCCCGTTCAAGAATATGGGACGGAAGCTTTCAAAGTTTTTATACCCGCATCTGCCGTAGCGGTGGGAGATGTATGGGATCTAGATTTGGAGGGCGTTGTTCCATTTCTTCGCCAGTTTCATCCCGGTGCGACAACAACCCTAACCAACGGTGAGGAAGGCGCGTTCGCCTGCTTACGAGCGATCTCGTCGGATTATGCGGAGATCGTTTTTCGGATTCATGCGGAGTTAAGGCTGGCGGGTCTTGCCGATTTCGATGGGGAGTGGCAAGGAGAACGAATACAAGACGATTGGATGGACGCCGCGCGCTTTATCCTATCGCAGTTCGCGGGACGATTGATAATCAATCTGAAAACAGGGGCGGTTCGCACGTTTTCGCTGGCTTTGCCAGCCCGCAATAGCAATGTTGATTTCAACTCCTTTGAACGTCCTGATATGGTTTTTGTGCCGCGTATGGAACTCGTTACCGAGGATGCGGACGACCAAAATGAATTCGCATGGGAAGAAGCCATTACAGTGGAAGAGACGCGCAAAAAGTTGGAATTAAAATTTTACAGATTTGCCGAAATCGACTGGTTTCCAATCGATGACGCCGTTGTACAAGCCGAAGTAACGCATCGCCCCATCCATGCAATTCTCCTCTGGGGCGCGCTTGACGATGAATCTTGCTGAGCGAACGGAAAAATTTTCAGGGCGGGTCCGCTCTCCAAACCAGAAGTCATAAAGACGCTCAACGAGAAATTTGTTAACACATGGGTTTTCGAAAGAGAGTTGCCAGAGTTGATAGACGGTTCAAAAGGCGAAGCTGCCAGCCGTATTGCGGAGAAACTCAAACAGCATCACAGGGATTCGGTGAACATTCTCGCGCTCACCTCCGATGCAGAGGTGATTCTGTATCAGCGAGAATCGGAACTCCCCGGTGGTACAGAACTCCCCGATGGTGATGGGACACAAGCATACCTATCATTGTTAAGAAGGGCTTCAAGCAAAAGCTAGGACTCACGCAGAAAACTCTTGTGATAGCTTTTTGTTACGATCTCATATTGCGGGGATCTCGTAGGGAACGCAGATCTGCGTTCCCTTCAATCTGAGTTGCGTCGGGTCTATAAGAAAAGGGCGAACGCTGAAGTTAGGTCAAACCTGAACGCGCACAAAGGCGAGATAGGCGCCGGACATAAGAACAACCACAACGAGTATCAACAGCAACAAATCAATTACCGCAGCATTAAAATCGCGACTTAGGCTGAGGGAATCTTCAAATCGCGGAATTGACTCCGGACTGACGGGCTTCCGGGACATGCCCTCGCGAACACCTATGATATGGGGGCTGTCAGGATCAGCCCTATCCGTGTCAATGACGAATTCGCGGTATTCACGGGCGTACCGTTGGGCATTTTCCAAGAATTGCAGGTGGCGATAAAATCCGGTTCCAGCAAAGGATTCCAGAAGGTGCTGGACAAGCGACGCAGGGGAGATACGGGTTGCGGCGCGCGCCAATTCAACTTGAGCGATTTGCTGAGTTAAGTGTTCTTGACTCAAGCGTTCTCGACCTTCCGCTTCTTTAGTAACGAACTCGCTCTTTGACCAGGGTTTGTTCCCCCGGACATAGTATTCATCCGAGAGTTTATTGTAAAGTTGGCTATTGCGTTCCCAAAATTCTTCGGAGGTCATTGGCGCTGGTGAAAATCCACTCGCAATCGAGGCTAAGGTGCTTGGGATGAAAACGACAAAAGTGACCCACATCACCAGGAGAATTACGAGGCTTACCGCGCTCTGTCGTACACGCGCGGAAACGAGCAAGCCCAAAGCGACGAAAAGACCGGTGTATAGAACTGCGACGATGAAGATGACGCATAAACGCCACCACATTTCGGCGCCGAGATGGACCTCGCTTGAGGTGGAAATCGCAAAAAGGTTAATAAATACGGCAAGCGTGAAAGGGATGAAAATGCTCGTCAGCACTCCTAGAAACTTGCCGATCAACACGATGTGACGCGGCATCGGATTTGCCAACATCAAGCGCAGCGTGCCGCGCTCACGCTCGCCGGAGATTGAATCAAAGGTGAATAGGAGCGCAATCAAACTCAGTACATAGCCGACGATGAATCCCCAATCAATATTGGTAACATCCGGACGAACATTTGTGAGATTGGGCGTAGAAGATGGATATGCCACACTCCAAAAACCTTTTAAATCACCCCATTCCCAATAAACGGCGCCTGCGTCAACCCTATCCGACAAGAATGGTTCACCACTTTCCGCGCAAAAACGTAGCGGTGAGGGCTGTTTGTAAAGGAATCCGGGACCCTTTTGGGCAAGCTCGTAAAGGTTGATTCGAGAGGTTAGGGCATTCCAATAATCGGTGATTGAGGTACGGTATTCTTGTATTCGTTCCTGATGCTCTCGTAGATGCACGACTGCATTGGTCAGCATCAAGGCAAGCAACAGTAAGGTCGCTAGGGCAAAGCGAAGGCTATTGAGGTTATCGTAGATTTCACGTTTCGCGATGTGCCAAATCATAGTGTCCTGGTTCCGAATCGCAAATCAGAGATTTGACGAGATTCCGAGATTAGGAATTTGGAAGGAAGGGAGATTGGGAGACGGGATGTGTTTATTCCACCGTTCTTTCTTGGCAAACTTGTCCGCTCCCACATTCTATTGCCTATACTTCACTCTTTTGGAAAATCAGAAATATCGCCATGAACAGCGCTAGGTTGGTCATCAGTAATAGGCATACATCGGGAAGTGCTCGTTTTGCATTTGCTACGACATCGACTCTTTGAAAGGAAAACTGTGGCAGTGTGCGCCAATCTACTGGTTTTTTGTCTGCGGTAAACCATTGTCGAACTTCGAACGCTTTGTTATCGATGAAATAGTCAATCACCGTCTGTCGGTACTGCCGCGCGGCGTCGAAAAAATCTTGAACCCCGGGGAGATCTGTGCCAGCCCATGCCTGTGTTGCCGTATCGTATAGCCCCGTTGGCGAAAGTTTCAACAAGAGTCTATCCACGGTTACCGGCTGAATAAAGCGGTCTTCCAGTGCTGCCTTGCGAACGAGCCATGTCTGCTCTGCCGTGTTGATAGTTCGTGGGCAGAGGAAGCGGAAATAATCCTGAACGTACGACACGTTTGGTTCGGATTCTTTCTCGTATGATTCCATGTACATTTCAACTTGGTAATAATACAGGAATGTTGACGCGTCTTCTTCAAAGAATTCAGAGTCATAACAGTCAGCTCCAAACGTCCATTCTATATTATTAAAGATTAAAGAATGGAGATCCTCCCCAGAAACAGGGTCATTGGCGAGAAAGTGTTTCCGTTCTCTATGAAATTCGTCCCACATCTGTTTCATTTGATTGAGTGCGGATTCCGCACGCGGTTCAAGGCGCTCTGAAGAATGAGTCATGGCAAGGATCATGTTGGGATACACCAATACCAAGAATCCCCAGACAAACATTGAAAGCATGAGCGCGGTTCCGGTTCTTTGTGTCGCCGCCGAAATCAGTAGCCCGATGAGGTAGAACACGGAAAGATAAGCAAGTGATGAAATAGCGAGTCCGCCGATGTGCAGAAAATCGGGGGTACCGAACGAGAAGGAGGCGGTGGTTGTTAGCAAAATCAGCGAGAGTAGCAGACTTAGCGCCAATGGTATAAGCAGGCAAAGCATTGCACCGATGTATTTCGCCAAGAGGATATGCCCGCGGCTGAGGGGATGCGTCAATACTAAACGTAACGTGCCGCGTTCGCGTTCCCCCGCCAGCGCGTCATAGGCGAATATGAGCGCCATCAAGCTGAGCACTACCTTAAAGATAAAGACAATGTCAATCGAATTGAAGATGTTGAGAAACGGATTGTCTGAGCCGCTCATCCCGGCATCCCAAAGTGTTGGCACGAAGGCGTAGGATACCTCAACTTGGTTTCCCAGCCGTTTATCCACTCCAAAGTTGAAAATGCTCAGTGGGTTTGGCGGTCTGTCAACGACTATTTTGCCGGCGGAATAGGTTTTGGTCTCCAGAAGTTGCTGCCGATGCGTGTTGACCGCGGTGTTATAACTTGCCAGTCGCCGGTCAAAATCCTTAATGAGGACAGCGGTATTGGCAACCACGAGCAACAACGTAATCAGCGTTGCCGCAGCGAAGCGGAATGTCATCAGATTGTCAAGGAGTTCTCGACGTATCAGTGTGATTAGCATTGAGTTATCCTCGCTCGCCAACACCAAAAACCATACGAGCATGGCGGGCATAACAGCCATGGCCTTTTGAATATCGGTTTAATCTAGGAACTTCCATTATCCCATGAGGATCGCGCGAATGCCCGTTATCTCGCGTGCATTGATCTGACGAGTATGATAACATAATCAAGCGACAAAGTCACCTATATCCAGAATACGGAACGCCGGTCAATCTTTGGCGTTGCTAATCTTCTTATACCATTTCAAAATCTAAATGTTACAGTTGATTCGAGACGATCAAGGAAGCGGGTAGCGACCGCGATAGAGATCTTCAATGAATTGCGCTACTACGAACCCTGGGTTTTGTAACTTGTGGATTACGAATTAGTATAAGTTGCGTTCGGTCTATAAGAAAAGGGCGAGCAGTGACACTTGACTAAACCTGAACGCGCACAAAGGCGAGATAGGCGCCGGACATAAGTACAACCACGACGAGCACCAAGAGCAGCAAGTCGAGTGCCACAGCGTTGAAGTCACGACTTAGACTAAGTGAATCTTCAAATCGCGGAATCGACTCTGGACTCACGGGTTTCTGGGACATGCCCTCGGAAACGCCTATAATATGGAGGCTGTCAGGATCAGCCCTATCCGTGTCAACGATGAATTCGCGGTATTGACGCGCGTATCGTTTGACATTTTCCAAGAATTGCACATGCCGATTAAAGCCGGTCCCGGAAAAGGATTGTAGACCGTGCTGGACTAGCGACATGGGGGAGATACGGATCATGGAACGCGCAAGTTTAACCTGAGATATTTGCTGGGCTAAGTGTTCCTCGTTCAATTGTTCATGACGCTCCGCATCTTTAATCACAAATCTTCCCGTTGTCAGCATTCTCATTGAAGGTTCAGTTTCTTCTGTTCGGACCTCCTCGACCCGGACCTCATCATATAGCTGGGCTTGGCGTTGCCTGTAATCATCGGCAGTCATTGGCGCAGATGAAAATCTACTGGCTATTGAGGCTAAGGTGCTAGGTGTGAAAACGACGAAAGTGACCCAGGTCAATAGGAGAATCACGAGACTTACGGCGCTCTGTTGTACACGCGCAGAAACGAGCAAGCCCAATGCGATAAACAGACCGGTATAGAGAAGTGCCAGAAAGAAGATGATGTTCAAGCGACCCCACGCCTCTGCCGTGAGGTGGACATCAACCGAGACAGAGATCACGAATAGGTTAATCAACACGGCAAGGGTGAAAGGTATGGAAATACTGAATAACGCCCCCAAGAATTTTCCGATCAACACGGCGTGGCGCGGCATTGGATTTGCCAATATCAAGCGCAGCGTGCCG
The DNA here is from genome assembly GCA_965204085.1 of Candidatus Poribacteria bacterium. GTDB lineage: Bacteria > Poribacteria > WGA-4E > WGA-4E > JAJDTR01 > JAJDTR01. The sequence continues at coordinate 243,172 of CBDBEE010000001.1, forward strand.
CGCTCGCGTTCCCCCGAGATTGAATCAAAGGTGAACAGCAGGGCAATCAAACTCAGGACAAAGCCGACGATGAATCCCCAATCGATGTTGGTGACTTCCGGACGAATATTAGTGAGATTGGGGGTGGAAGATGGATATTCCAGTCTCCAGAAACCCTTTAGGCCACTAGAGGAGGACCAACCAAAGCGGCTGGCGTCAACCATATTCGACAAGAAAGCTTCCCCGCCTTCTGAGCAAAAGCGAAGAGGTGAGGGTTTTTTGTAAAGGAATCCGGGCCCCTTTTGGGCAAGCACGTACAGATTGGTTCGAGATGCTAGAGTATTCCAATAATCGGTGACAGAGGTGCGGTATTTCTTTATTCGTTGCGGATGTTCTCGGAGATGCACGGCCGCATTGGTGAGCATCAATGCAAGCAACAAGACGGTTGCAAGGGCAAAGCGGAGGCTATTCAGGTTATCGTAAAGTTCGCGTTTCGCGATGTGCCAAATCATAGTGTCTTGGTTCCAAATCGCAAGTCAGAGAATTAACGGGTTCCCGGGATAAGGAATGTGGAAGGAAGGAAGATTGGAAGACAGGATGTGTTTATTCCACTGTTCTCTCTCGGCAATCTTGTCCGCTCCCACATTCTATTGACTACACTTCACTTTTTTGGAATATTAGAAATATCACCATGAACAGCACTAGATTGGTTATCAATAATAGGCATAAACCAGGGAGTGCTCGATTGGCATTTACTCCGACATTGACTCTTTGAAAAGAAAACTGTGGCAGTGCGCTCCAATCTGCCGCGCCTCCGTCCGAGGAAATCCATTGCCGGACTGCGAAGATTTCGCTATCGGTGAAATAGTCATTCACCGTCCGTCGGTACCGCCGTGCGGCATCGAAAAAATCTCTAATGCCGAGAAGATCCGTACCAGTCCATGCCTGTGTTGCGGAATCATACAGACCTACCGGTGAGAGTTTCTGCAGCGTTCTTTCCAAGTTCGCCGGTTGAACGAAGATGGTCTCCAATGCCGGCTTGCGGACGAGCCATGTTCGATCTGCGGTGCCAATAGACTGGTACCCTAGGAAACTGAAATACTTCTGCGCGTGAGAAACCTGATTTTCAAATTCCTCATCCAGAGTATCGAAGTGTATGAATTCGCGGCGGGAATAACTCAGCGTCGAGAAATTATCTGTGTTATAGGTGCCGAAATAGAGTACGCCCGGCATCTTATGAAAAGCCCAGTCTTCCGTTAATACTGGGTCGTTGGCAAGGAAGTGTCTCCGTTTTCTATCAAATTCGTCCCACAACTGTTTCATCTGACTAACAGCGGATTCCGCTACCGGTTTAAGGCGCTCTGAAGGATGAGTCATGGCAAGAACCATGTTGGGGTACACCAATACCAAGAATCCCCAGACAAACATGGAGATCATGAGCGCGGTGCCAGTTCTTTGTGTTGCGGCCGAAATCAGCAACCCGATGAGGTAGAACACGGAAAGATAAGCAAGCGATGAAATTACGAGTCCGCAGATGCGCAGAAAATCAGGGGTACCGAGCGAGAAGGAAGCCGTAGTTGTTAGCATAATCAGCGAGATCAGCAAGCTAAGCAGTAGCGGTATAAGCAGACAGAGCATCGCGCCGAAGTATTTTGCTAGAAGGATATGTCCGCGGCTAAGGGGGTGCGTCAATACTAGACGTAACGTACCATGTTCGCGTTCCCCGGCCAGCGCGTCATACGCAAAAATTAGCGCCATCAAGCTGAGCACTACCTTGAAGATAAAGACAATATCAATCGAGTTGAAGATGTTGAGAAACGGATTGTCAGAGCCGCTCATCTGGGCATCCCAGAGTGTCGGCACGAGGGCGTAGGATACCTCAACTTGGTTTCCCAGCCGTTTGTCGAATCCGACATTAAAAATGCTCAGTGGGTTCGGAGGGCGGTCAACGAACACCTTTCCCGCAGAATAGGTTTCTGTTTTCTGCAATTGCTGTTGATGCGTTTCGAGGGCGGTATAGTAGCTTGCCAATCGCCCGTCATGATCCTTGATGAGGACAGCGGTATTGGCGACCACAAGCAGCAGCGTAATCACCAATGCCGCCCCGAAGCGGAACGTCATCAGATTGTCGAGGAGTTCTCGACGTGTGAGTGTAATTAGCATTGCGTTATCCTCGCTCGCCAGCGCCCAAAAACCATACGAACTTTATAGGTCTAACAGCGATGTCCTTATGGATATGGTTTAATTTGGGAACTTCCACTTTCTCATGAGAATCGCGCGGACGCCCGCAACCTTGCGGGCATTGGTTCGACATATATGATAAATGTATGATAACATAATCGCATGACTGAGTCACCTAAACCCAGGATAACTGACGCTCGTAAACCATTGGTCTTGCGATCCAACTTGGGTTGTGTTGACGACTCAGCGGAGTCAAGATTTGGTATAAGTGAGCCTCATGCAAATGAAATCTATCATAGGACACTTGACGTGTTGGTTAACGTGCTTTCGATGAAGAATCGAAAGCGATTGTTGGAGAACAATCTTCCAACCATCGTTATGGATGCCATCAAGCAATCTATTGAACGTCTGACCGGAGGGCAGCGTGTCTGCTACAGCGTTAATAAAATGGCACGCCAGAAGAGTTTAATTGATTGTGCATTTGGTGCCCTTAGCAATAATGTCGTTTATCTGCCACAAAGGTAACGCTCATGATTACAGTAAGTTAGCGGGAAAACCATCTGGAAATTTCCCCAAATCCTTGAAATTAGCCGACAGGGTCATTGAGGCATAGCCAAACTGTTTGCCAACAGTTCCTCGACCATTAAGAGATGCCGGGGCCAGCCATTGACTCAGGTCGCGAAGCAATTCAACCAACAGTTGACACCACACAAGGCTGCCATTGAGCAGATCGTCAGCAGGTGCAAAGTTTTTTTGGATCACCAAAGACGACTATTAAAGCAAGCAACATGATTATTATAATTGCCAAGATTTCTGTAACTACACAGGTCTATATCGGAAAATTATCTAATTCCGTTCCAAGGAGGATACCCAATGTTAGAAACTAGAGACCTAACCAAAGTCTATGACAACACAATTCGAGCTGTCAACGAATTGAACTTGAAGATTGAACGGGGAGAAATCTACGTTATACTCGGTGCAAATGGCGCTGGGAAAAGCACCACCATCTCCATGCTCCTGAATTTCATTGACCCAACCAGTGGCACGGCGTTAGTCAATGATATTGAGATTCCCAAGTTTCCACTCGAAGCCAAGAAGCATCTCGCTTACGTATCGGAAAATGTGGAGTTGTATCGAAACTTTACGGCTCGACAAAACCTTGAGTTTTTCACCAAGCTGGGGGGCAAAAAGAAAGTGACTCGCGATGAACTGGATGCGACGCTTGCTCGCGTCGGTTTGCCGGAGGAATCCTTCAAACGTCGCGTGAAGACCTTTTCCAAAGGGATGCGGCAACGGTTGGGGATTGCAATAGCTATAATGAAGGGCGCCGATGCGGTGCTGCTTGATGAACCTACATCCGGGTTGGACCCGAAGGGCGGAGCGGATTTCCTGAATCTGTTGCGCGAGTTGAGAAGTGAAGGGAAAGCGATTTTCATGTCCACCCACGACATATTCCGCGCCAAGGAAATCGCTGATCGGATTGGGATTCTTGTGGGTGGGAATTTGGTGCGTGAGTTACCGCGCCAAGAGATTGAATCCGAAGATTTGGAAGCCCTATACCTGCGCTATGTGGCGGGGTATGAATCGGAAGAGGAAGTGGCATAAACGGCAATATCGCATCTCCATTTTTGTTTCCTTCATTTCGCTTTGTCGTCATTCATCATAATTGTTGACTAGGCATCCCTGTAATTAAATGTGTCCTCGCCCCTTGTTTTTGAAGGAGAAACTCCACGTGCAAAGCATATACCTCCTGTTGATAGTCAGTTTGATATTTTTATCGAGTCATGAGCCGCTCCGGTCACAAGTGGTGGACTCGCGAGATGCGTCACAATCTGAAAAGGCGCGCACCAAAGATGAACAGTTGCGCCAGATTCAGATTGACAAAGCAAAGCTCGACATGGAACTGGCGAAGAAACTGATGGAGAAGAAAGAGGACGAACTTAAGAACCTAAAGAAAATGCTCCAAGAAGCGAATAACATCGTGACCGTTCTAGAGGTGAACCGTGCGGAGGAGGAATACGAGCGCGCCAAGGGAAAATATGAGAACGCGAAACTCGACTTGCAGAATACCGAACTTGATTCGCTGAAGGCAGCTTGGCACATAACTATTTTGGACACTCGGCGGTATGAAGCACGAGATGGAAGGGAGATGTTTTCTATCACGTTAAAAAACAGCTCGCTGCCGGTCAAATTGGAGGAAAGCTCGCGGGTTCTTGGAAAAGACGTTATCATCAGCGCACAGATTGACGACATCTATGTCTCGATTAAAGACCAAGGGGAATTCGGGCAGCAAGGTGCTATCGTTGCCACTCCTTACGAGGTACGTATTCCATCGCTGAAGGAGGGTGAGGAAAAAACGCTGGAGTTTGAACTGGTCAAGGATGAAGTGCAAGACGTGGTCGTTAGCCTGAAATATCTTGATCTTGAGGAAGACCGAAATATCCATCTCAAACAGGAAGAACCCTACATCTCGGTGCTGTCTGCGCGGCGGTATAAGGAAGGAGATCGGCGGAGGCTCGAGATTGTCCTCAAATACGGAGCGGTTATTGAACGTTCCGAGCCCCAATCCAGTCGGGACATTGACAAACCACCTACCCCGGATGGAGGCGCGGCATACGGTACCACACCGGAAATTAACAATGTCTACGTCTCAATTAAGGATGAGAAGGACGCGATTATCGGCGTACCGTATGAAATTCGAATTCCGAATCTCAAAGATCAACAGTCGAAAACCCTCGATTTTGAACTCCGCCGGAACGTGGATAGCATCATCGTGAGCCTTCGGTATCTGGAACAGACATATCCTTACAAGATTCATCTTGAGGAGGACACCCGCCACATATCAATCATTAGCGCGAAAAAATACCGCGAGAACAATCAGATAATGGTCACCATCCGCCTGAAGAATACCTCGACGGCGGAGTCCATGCCGATTAACGCCACACCGGAAGAAATCGCCGCCGCCAATGAAATTCGATCGATCTTTGTATCCCTCAAAGACATCGAGTCAACCGGTGGAACCCAATCGACGAATATCGCTCAACCGTATGAACGGAAGATCCCGCTGCTTGGCTATAATGATGAAATCGGCCTGACGTTTCAACTTCAGAAGGACGTTGACTCCATCATGATAGCATTGAAATATCCCGACCTCTTGGAGACTGACAATCGTTTGGTCTATTTACAGAAGGAGTCGGAGGAGGATGTGGTTAATGTGAGTTCGCTACAGTTCTCTCAAGAAGGCAATCTCGGAAACCGCGTCACCTATGATCTACAACTGGACAGGTTGGCGGAGACGGAGAATACATTCCAGTTGCGGATTATCAACCTTCTCAATAGCTTGACTTTTGAATTTCAGGATACGGAGAGCCAATCGCGCGTGTCGCAGGTGAAATTTACTCAGGCGCAATCCAAACGAGATCTATCACTTATTGTCCACGTGACCGACGAGCTTGATGCCTCCTATCTCGATAGGACGCTGGAATTTTTCGTTGCCGTCATTGATGCAGATGAAGCCCAACAACTCGGTGGCGTGAACAATCGTCTAGAGCTATCCCCGGAACAGATTAGCCAAATTAAGGGGGGTGTCGAGCGGTTTGAGCTTATCCCCAAAGGCGTGCCGCAGATTGAACTGTTCATTCCCAACGCTTACCACACCATCAAAATCGGGGAACAGATAGACATGACGCTGAAGTTACGAAATATTGGAACACGAGATTTAGTCGATATTCGGATGGCGGTCGATGTTTACACCGACTGGCGCTATATCGTCGAACCGGAAGTCGTCCCAGAATTGCCGCGGAATGAAGAGACTGAAGTGCATCTGACGCTTGTCCCGTCTTCGGAAGTAGGCGTGGGAGAATACGAAGCAATGGTCAATGCGGAACTCACAGTTGATAATCGTCATGTTGAAGCACGAGAAAAGACGGTGCGAGTTCACATCCAATCACAACCAAGGCTTTCGGTTACGACGATTCTGTTTGGCGTGCTAGTTTTATTGGTCATTGGAATAGCGATTGTGACCGTACGGATCAGTCGCCGATAGATGATTGTGGAAGTGAGTGGTGGAGGATTTTGGATGGTAGGAGCACGTCACACATCGGCTATTGTGCTTTACGCACTGCTGCGTTTCATGTTCTGCACGCTGTGTGCATGTCTTTCGAGCATTTCAGAGCCGACAATGGCGCAAGACGAGGTGATGCTGACGCCGGAGAAAGCATCGCGACTCGCGTTGAAAAACAATGAGAAGGTACTTAAAGCACAAAAAGTGCTGGAACGCGCAAAAGCGAACCTGCAGACCGCTCGCTCTGTTTACCTTCCTCAAATCGGACTCACCGGATTTTATGAACGACGGAAACATAACGACCTTGACTTGAACGAAAGGGATTACCTTTCCAGTGTCTCCCTCAGCCAGGTGATCGCGCGGTTTGGCGAAGTTCCGCAGGATCTGGATCAGGCGCAGGAAGATGTGCGCAAGTCGGCCATTGAACTGAAAAGAGCCGAGCAGGAGGTCATCTTCTCCCTGAGAAGACTTTGGCACAACATAACATTGACTGAGGAGGAGATTCAACAACGGAGTGTTATTGAGACCACATTGCAGGAAAAACTCAAAGTTGCCAAAAGGAAGCACACCGAAAAGAGAATCCCCATTCTGAGTGTGTTGAACACGGAGTTGGAGCTGGCTGAACAACAGTTAGCGCTCAACGAATTGAGGCGAAGATTGGATATCGACAAAGCGGAACTGGTTCGATTGACAGGGCTGGACGCATTGTCAACGGTTCGTCTGTCCGGCACCTTGCCGGATGATGACCTCACACTCGAACACGCGGTAGCGTTGGCGTTAGAGAACCGAACGGAACTTGAAGATCTCACCGGCACGATAACTCGTCAAGAAAGGCTAGTCAGGGAGACGTTCTGGGATAGAATACCGGAACTTGATGCCGCTTTTCGCTACCGCGATGCCGGTCTGTTCCTAAACCAGCAGGATCGGACGTGGGATACGACCGCGGCGTACGATTACCCATTTCTCGAACGTGAGATAGATAGTTCCACTCCATTTGAAAGAATGCGTGACAATCGAGATGGCTGGGAGGTGCGTATAAACTTCAATCTTTCTATTTTCGATGGCGGATTGACAGACGGACGCCAAGGGGCAGAACGTGCCGAACTGTCACGTCTGCAGCTAGAACTAATCGATTTACGGAAGGGGATTAGGGTTGAGGTTCGCCGCGCCTATCGAGAAGTGGCGAATGCCAAAGAACGGACGGAAATTGAAGAAAAGCGTGTGCAAATCTTCGAGCAACGTCTGCGCACGATAGAACGGGTTCTGGATGAAGGGCTGGATCTGCCCAGCTATCGCGGTTTGACGTTTGACGACGCTTTTCAAGCCCAAGCCGAGTTTACCGAAGCGCAGCGGGTATTCTATCGCACGCGTAGGAATTATGCGGCGGCAAAGGAGCAACTGCGTGAAGTGTTGGGGTGGACAAATTGAGCATCGTCCGCCAGGCTTGAAGGTTTAGGACTTACACACTTAGCACTCCCGAAACCAAAGCAATCCTATTCTTCCTCGGGCTGGATTAACAAACCCAGTTTCTTCTGTACGAATTCACCTACTCACCGTGAGAAACAGCCGGCCTTTAGCACCCTAGTGTAATTGCCTGATACATAGAGATTTTCGATTGCAGCGATGTAGGTTGGGTTAAGCAGTCGACAGCCAAGTTTTATTCAGCTTGCAAGCGGAGATAATATTTTCGATAACCCGTAGGGGTAAACAAATATAGCGAAACCCAACTATTGGAAGAAAAAATCTCATCTGCATGTGATTTCTATCGGTTTTCCGTTCAACTCAACCTACGCACTGCAATCGTAAATCGTAGATGGGCTACAGGTATAGCTCCTTGTAGGAGCAATCTCCCGACTGCGATTTCGTCTCTTCTTTCATTTCACTCACGGTCTATATCGAAGCTGATGATGCTCCCACCGCTGTGAATCACATGCGATTGCCCGGTACCTGCCGACATTTTGAGTTGACTGAATTTTCGAGGAAATGTATCATGTGAAAAGGAACTACATCTTTTAGGAGGGGTAAGGAGTTGGAGAAAGCTGATATTGGACTCATCGGGTTGGCAGTGATGGGCGAAAATCTCACGTTGAACATTGAAAGCAAGGGATACCGAGTCGCGGTCTTCAATCGTACGGTTTCCAAGGTGGATAATTTCACTAACAGTCGAGCACAGGACAAGCAGGTGGTTGGGACGCACTCTATCAAGGAACTGATAGACGTGCTTTCCACGCCGCGCAAGATTATCCTGATGGTCAAAGCCGGGGAGCCAGTCGATCGATTCATTGAAATGCTGAGACCTCTGCTCTCCGATGGCGATCTCATCATTGACGGCGGCAACGCGAACTTCGCCGACACCATGCGCCGCCACGAGGCGCTTGCGGCAAGCGATTTACTCTTTATTGGAACCGGCATTTCAGGCGGTGAAGAAGGGGCACTCAAGGGACCTGCGATGATGCCGGGAGGGTCAAAGAAAGCATATACCTTGGTGGAACCAATTTTCACGAAGATCGCCGCCCAAGTTGACGGAGTACCATGTTGTTCATACATTGGTCCCAACGGCGCCGGGCACTACGTCAAAATGGTGCATAACGGAATCGAATATGGGGATATGCAACTCATCGGTGAAGCGTACGCGCTCATGAAACAGGCGCTGGGGATGAGCGCCGATGACATGCACCAACTATTCAACGAATGGAACAAAGGCGAGCTGAACTCCTATCTCATCGAAATTACGGCAGACATCTTCACACAGTCGGATGCGTCCGGCGTGCCGCTCGTGGACACAATCCTCGATCAAGCGGGTCAGAAAGGCACGGGAAAATGGACAAGCACATCGGCGTTAGACCTCGGCGTCGCGGCGGGGACGATTGCCGAAGCCGTATTTGCACGATACATCTCCGCGATAAAAAGCGAACGGGTTGAAGCGGCGCAAATCATCGAAGGTCCCGGGGGAAAATACGAGGGTAACAAATCTGCCTTCTTAAAAGCGATTCATGACGCACTTTACGCCGCCAAAATCTGTTCCTATGCTCAAGGATTCGCGCTGATGCACGAGGCGAGCCGCGAGTACGATTGGGACCTAAACCTCGGGCAGATAAGCTTAGGGTGGCGCGGGGGTTGCATTATTCGTGCACGCTTTCTCCATCGAATCGCCGATGCCTATGAAAACAACCCTAATCTACCGAACCTGCTTTTGGATCCCTACTTCCGAGAAGTGATTGAATCAACGCAGGAGAACTGGCGCAACGTGGTATCGACCGCAACACAGCTTGGGATTCCGATACCTGCGTTCAGTTCTGCGCTCGCCTACTTCGATAGCTATCGCAGCGCCCGGCTCCCGGCGAATCTAATCCAAGCGATGCGCGACTATTTTGGTGCGCACACTTATCACAAAATTGACCCGAATGGAGATCTTATCATTGGGGACGATGGTACGCCAACCGTTTTTCATACCGAATGGATGGTAGACGGAAGACCCGAGGTCGTGGTTGAATGAACGCGGGCGAAAGTCTAATATGGCGGTGACATCTGCTATTTCCTTGTGTTTATCAGGTGAAGGAATCTCATTCTATCATGCCGGCGGTTTCAGAAGTGAGTGTCCCAAGAATCGGTTACATTCAAGAGGATTTTGGCATGCGGAGGCGGCATGGCACCTAGTGCGTTAGATGGTGTGGAGGTGTTAGATTTGTCGCGGCATCTGGCGGGGCCTTACTGTGCCATGATGCTTGGAGATCTGGGCGCCGAGGTCATTAAGGTGGAGCGCCCCGGCACTGGCGACGAAACACGTCAGTGGCAACCGCCGTTTGCCGGTAGCGAGTCGGCGTATTACCTTTGTTGTAATCGTAACAAGAAGAGCCTCACACTCAATCTCAAACACGAGCGCGGTGTCGAAATCGCGCGAACACTTGCCGAGAAGAGTGACGTGTTGATTGAAAACTTTCGTATCGGTGGGGCAAGCGAACTTGGCCTCGGCTATGACGAACTCACGCAGGTAAATCCGCGCTTAATCTACTGCTCAATCAGCGGTTTTGGTCACACGGGGCCTGATCGGGATTTACCCGGCTATGACCTCATGATTCAAGCTAGAGGTGGTATTATGTCTATCACCGGGGAACGTGATGGCACACCCACAAAGATTGGGGTTGCTGTCGCCGATGTCGCGACGGCGTTGTTTGCCTGTAACGCTATTCTCGCGGCGTTGTTTGTACGCGAACGTACGGGTGAAGGACAGCACCTCGACATCGCACTGCTTGACTCCCAGATCGCGCTGCTGGCGAACGTTGGCAGCAACTACCTCTGCTCGGGCGAAGTGCCTCAACGCTGGGGAAACGCGCACTCCGGAATTGTACCCTATCAAGCTTTCAAGGCGGCTGATGATTACCTCGTGCTGGCTATCGGAAATGATCGTCAGTGGCAACGGTTCTGTAAAGCAGCCGGTGCTGACCAGTTAGGAGATGATGCACGGTTTTCTACGAACTCACAACGGGTCACAAACCGCGACGTTCTAATTCCGTCTCTAGAGAATCTGTTTCAGGGGCGGACCGTCGCCGAGTGGCTGCAACTATGCAGTGAGGCAGATGTGCCCACGGGTCCGGTGAATACACTCGACGCAGTCTTCGCGGATCCTCAGACGCTGGCACGAGGCATGCTGGTAGAGATGCCGCATCCGACAGCCGACACAATGCGGTTGGCGGGATCACCGCTAAACTTATCGGAAACGCCGGTGCAGATGCGCCTCTCGCCACCACTACTTGGAGAACATACGGACGCGATTCTCGCGGGCGTACTGGGATTCGACGAAACCACCATCGCCAATCTTCGACGCGTTGGTGCCGTCTGAAGCGCGAAGAAACGGAGCAGTGTTCAAGGTGAAATCTGACATCTTACGTTCCACGGGCGGCGCGGTTCCTCCAATATCCCTCCTTCCGATTTTCTGCCTCTTTTTCCTCAATAGTTGCGCCAAGCCGGTCACCATTGATGTTCCCAAATCATTGGGGGAGAGTAACGAACTCCGTCAATTACAGGCGGAGATTGAGACAGTTTTGAACAATCCGCTACTTGCCCCCTCCAATATCGGCATAAAGGTGGTGTCGGTCACGACTGGTGAAATACTCTTTGAGTCTGGCGCCGACAAGTTATATCATCCCGCCTCCACAATGAAACTACTCACCGCTGCCGCTGCACTTGTGAAACTAAAACCAAACTATCGCTTCCACACAACGCTCTATGCCGAAGACTTTGAAGGGGTTCGCGTCCGAGGGAATCTCTATCTAAAAGGGAGAGGCGACCCTCTGTTGGCTGTCGAACAATTGGAAGAGATGACTAAAACGCTTGTCCAATCAGGCGTCAAGGAGATTGACGGTGATATTGTCGTCGATGACACCTATTTTGACGACGTTCCCAAGGGGAAAGGCTGGATGTGGGATGATGGTCCGATTGGCGGATATTATTCAAATCAGAGTGCGTTGACCATTAATCACAACGGCGTAACAGTCACGGTGTCACCTGGTGCCGAGATCGGCGGACCCGTGTATGTGCGGCTTGAACCGCAGACAGGATATTTGAAGGTCCTCAACCACGCGGTAACAGTCAGTGCATCCGAGAGTGGGAGCCTGATCGTCGAACGTCAAACCAAGCCGGTTCCAGCCAATGTGCTAACGATTCGCGGATTCATGCAGGTCAGCCAAGAGGCGGTGCGTAGACAGGTGGACATCGTTAATCCCGCACTATTCTGCGGTACGCTGTTTAGGGAAGCACTTGCTCGGCACGGCATCTCCGTTCAAGGCGTGATTCGGCAGGGGGTGGTTCCGGACAGCGCGGTAGAAATTGCAGTTCACACGTCGCTGCCACTTTCTCTCATTGTTCGCAAGATGAATAAACACAGCGACAATCTCATCGCAGAGTTGCTTTTGAAGACGCTTGGTGCCGAGGTGATTGGCGCAGCTGGAACATCGCAAAAGGGATTGCAAGTGATTAACGAATTCCTAAGCGCGGCTGGGATCGCAACAACTCAGTCTGCACTGGCGGATGGATCGGGTGTTTCACGCTACAATTTATTGTCAGCCTCGATGCTCACGAATCTACTAGTGCATATGTTCCAGGACTTTTCGGTGATGCCGGAGTATCTCATGTCGCTTCCGGTTGCCGGTGTCGATGGAACGCTTTCATGGCGGATGAAGAAATCGGAAGCCAAAGGGGTTCTGCGTGCCAAAACCGGTACAATGCGGGGGATAACAACGCTTGCCGGGTACGCAATGACGGCGGACGGTGAAATCCTCGCGTTTGCTATGTTGATGAGCAACTATGTAGGTTCGTCCAATCCTCGCCGCGCGTTACAGGACAAAATCGGGAACGCCCTTACACGATTCAGCCGTATGCGCAGGGAATAACGATTTTTATTCTTTGCACCTCTCTATTTGCGTTGTTCGGTTAACCGGGTTTTCCTCGTCCAACGCCCAGTTCAATGGGGTGTTTTTGACGTATGCGCGGATGTCCTCCAATGATTCGGCGGTCCGAATCACGTGGTCGTGGAAGAATTCTTGACAGATACATGTCTGAGCGGCCGGCAGTCTATCGTTGTAGGGGACGCAGATCTGCGTCCCCTACGAGGATTACAGCCGGGCATATTTGATTGAATTTAGATAATTTTTATGTTGTTTGGTTCGCGGTGTTTTCTTCGTCCGATTCCCAGTTCAATGGGTTGTTTTTGATGTAGGAACGGATATCGTCTAATGATTCGTCGATCCGGATCACGTGGTCGTAGAAGGAGCGTTTCCATGCAAAGATTTCATCTTTCCAACGTCTCTTGACGTTTCGACTAACGGACGATTTGAATCCGTGAATAATCTTTGACAGATACATGCCTGAACGGTCGGCAGTCTGTTGTTGTAGGGGACGCAGATCTGCGTCCCCTACGAGGATTATAATGCCGTGAATGTGATTTGGCATCACGACAAATTCGTCTAATACCGCGTCGTCAAAATGTTCGGGAATTTGCTGCCAACATTCCGTTGCAATCTGTCCAATTTTGCTTAACTTCATCTGATCCTTGTCAATCTCACCAAAATAGTTAACTCGGTTGTGCGTGCAGATTGTCACAAAATAGTATCCGGCACGAGAATAATCGTAACGCTGTAGTCGATTCGGTTTTCGGATGTGGATATTCATAATCCGTGCGGATAGTGGCGACACACTTCTGCGGTTTAATCGGGACGGCACGGGGGCCGTCCCCTACATTCCCTAAACCCCTCATATCAATCGGTCATAAACTGTTTGTACCTGTTCGACATGTCTGGCTATGCTTAAATGCTCCTCGGCATGCGCCCGTGCGGCTCTTCCCATCTGCTTTAATAGCGATGGATTCTGTATCAATTGCACGATTTTGGCGGCGATACCTTCGATTGGAAGTGATGGAACGACCCAGCCTGTATTACCATCGTCAATCATGTCTGTCGCACTTCCAACCGGTGTGGCAATGACCGGTTTACCCGCCGCCATGGCTTCAGGGATCACACTTCCTGCCGAGAGAGTCACTAGAAGATCCAACCCCTGCATGACTGCCGGCATGTCCTCGCGATGACCTGTGCAGATAACATAATCCGTGAGATTCAATTTCGAGATTAACTGTCGCAGTTCCCGCTCGTACGCAAGGTGCTTGGGGTTAGGTTGCGTTCCGCCAATTATTAGAAAACTGACATCTTGGCGCGCTTTAATGATGTGCGAAGCTATCTTGACAAATTCCTTCTGGCGCTTGAACGGCTCAATCCGACCCGCCATGCCTATCACGAATTGCCGCAGCGGAAATTCATCTCGGAGAGTATTTTGATTAACCCCGGTTGATTTGAATGCGGATAAGTCTACGCAGTTAACTATTACGTTAATTTTGTCAGATGGAATACCCGCCTCAAGAAAAGGAGGCGGGTATTGCTCCGAAATTGAGATAATAGCGGACATGTTATGGAAGCCGTACTTTGTCACCTGATCGAGACGAATGGGAGCCTTGACATGAGAAATGATCGGAATTCTACACTGACGGGCTACGCGAAGTGCATAGGGATTGTGCCACGAATCGGAAGCATGAATCAGTCGAATCTCCTGTTCTGTAGCAAGTTGAACGAGCCGAGATGCCGCAGCATAGCGGTGAAGTATGTTTTTCCACTTTCGCCATCCCGGAAGTGTATGGATAACGGTATCGATTCCTGCCGCACGCAGTTGTTTCGGGAATACGCCATCATCGGGACATACGACGGTGGGTTGGTAGCGGCTACGGTCCAGATTAGTAACGAGATAGAACAGTTGGCGTTCAGCGCCGCCGAAGATTGAACCGCTCAGGTATAAGATGCGTGTCATAGTCACGTTTGGCGTTGAATTGATGAGGTAAATGGAATTTGCGTATCTTGGTACAATTCCGATTAGCTGTCAAGAGTAATCCCGTTGCTTCCATGCGTGGCTTTAAGTATTTGGTAATTGTTTAGTCTATACTCTACGCTGTTGGAAGTTACGTTTTTAAGAGTCAAGAAATGGAGCACGAGTTTTGCAGGCGGTAGGAGGGAATTCCGATTCCCGACCGTCGCGATTCGGAGATCGCTCCTACAAACCTTCGGTGCACAATTGCCCAAAATTATCCGGTGCTGAGTATATCAATCTGTTTTGGGAATGTTGGTTCGTCGTGCTGCAGTTTAATCCCCGTTCCCACACCATCAAGCGAACGGACAGTGAGCGATCAACTGAACGAATAGTGAAGGAGCAACTAACCGATAGGAGTTCCCGCAGTAGAGATCCCATAGTAGATCCTGATAGAGATCCGTGAGTGTAATGCAGGGCGATCTCCAGGTCGCGATTTCCTGTTGACGCGTAAGTTCTGGACTGATCTAAACAATTACAGTATTTGATACAAATTCGCAATCAGTAAGTGACATGAACGGGGATTGGATGTAACATTAAGGTTCAGACTTTGAACCAATTGTGAGATTGTCGACCTGGTTCTGCGCAATCTCGTACGCCGTACCCCCATTTCCTAAATTTATGAAACTCAACCTAGTCGACCGTAAACCGCGCGTTCTTTTATTGCTGCCGACGCGAACATACCGCGCGAATGATTTCTTGTCCGCCGCGCGGCAACTAGACGTGGAGGTGGTTGTTGCGTCAGATCACCCGCAAACGCTCTCCAAACTTTCACCGCTGAAGTCACTTTCGCTGGACTTTCGTTACCCGGAATCGGCTACTCAAGAAATCGCCGCATTTGCAAAAGACTACCCAATTGATGCGGTTGTCGGCGTGGACGATGACACCACCATCCTCGCCACTATGGCGGCAGTAGAATTGTCGCTTCCGCACAACACAATTGAATCCGCCTATGCAACGCGGGACAAGCATCAACTGCGAAAAATCCTTGTTAAGGCAGGTCTGCGCGCTCCGTGGTTCAAATTGTCCTCCGTCAACGAAAACCCGGAGAAGATTGCGAATCGGATAGATTACCCTTGTGTCCTAAAACCTCTTTCCCTTTCGGCGAGCCGTGGCGTTATTCGTGCAAACGACACGACACAATTCGTTGACGCATTCCATCGGGTGGTTGCCATTCTCCGATCGTCGAGTGAGGAGGATGAGCATCACGGCAGCGCGGAACAGTTGCTCGTCGAAGGCTTCATCCCTGGCACCGAGGTTGCGCTTGAAGGCATTGTGGTAAAAGGGGAACTCAAGGTGCTTGCCATTTTCGACAAGCCGGATCCGCTTGATGGCCCCTTCTTCGAGGAGACGCTGTACATCACGCCGTCCCGACTCCCAACCAGCGTTCAGCAGGAGATTGCCTTGTGCACGGAAGACGCGGCGAAGGCGCTGGGTTTGAGAGAGGGACCGGTGCATGCCGAACTTCGGGTGAAGGACGGCCGCGCTTGGATGCTCGAACTGGCTCCCAGGTCAATAGGCGGGCTATGCGCCCGCACGCTTCGTTTCGGCACTGGAATGACGTTGGAAGAATTGATTATCCGCCATGCCATCGGTCACGACATAAATTCGTTTGAGCGAGAAGAAAATGCTGCCGGGGTAATGATGATCCCCATTCCGCACGCTGGAGTCTTGCGGGAAGTTTACGGTCAGTCACAAGCGGAGACGGTTAAGGGGATTGAAGAGGTCACAATTTCAATTCCGATTGGTCAGGAAGTTGTGCCGTTGCCGGAGGGAAAGCGTTACCTCGGCTTCATCTTTGCGCGTGGCGATACTCCCGCCGATGTCGAAACGGCTTTGAGAAATGCGCATCAGCGGCTAGAGTTTGTCATTGAATAATAGATGCCAAGTTCGACTGCCGGATACAAAACAGGAATCACGACTACGTTGACCAGTGTATACCGTAGCGAGCTGTTGCTGACAAAACGATTGCAAATCCTAGGGAAATCCATTATAATACCATTATCTCCCGCACACAAATGTCAACCTCCAAATGTGTAATTGGGTTGATAAATATGGCTAAAGGAGGAATTGGAACAATGCCGGGTTCACTAGGCGGATGGGAGTTGATTATTATCCTCGTGGTTGTCCTCGTAATTTTTGGCCCAAAACGTCTGCCGGAGATGGGACGATCGCTTGGAAAGGCAATTCGAGAATTCAAAAGCGCCGGCAAAGAGGTGCAAAGGGAATTTACCGAATCGATAGACCCTGACGCGGATTCGACAAAACCAGCGACCAAAGACACAAAAACCGAATCAACCAAGCCGGAGAACAAAGCGACGTAGCCGACACACTGTTACCATGTCTGACCGCGAAGATGTGTCAATGACTTTTTGGGAACATCTCGAAGAACTCAGGCGGCGGCTTATTGTGATAGCCATCACGATCGGCGCTTTTAGCATTCTGAGTTTATCCTTCAGTCGACCGATCGAGGCAGTGCTGCGATTCCCGATGGAGACTTCCATCAACACGATACTAGCAGGAATCATCGACCGCACGGCTGGCGGCGAGGGTTCGATGATGGGGTTTCTCTCAGTGTCCTTGAAAGCCGGCGCATCGAATGTCGAAGCCGAACTGCTGAAGATTGGTCCCGTTGAAGGGATAATGGCATACCTCAAGATTAGCATTGGTTGCGGTTTGCTCCTCGCTTCTCCCATTGTGCTCTATCAAATTTGGGCGTTTATATTTCCAGCCTTAACGCAACAAGAAAGAAGGTATGCTCTACCACTTTTCCTTGTTATCGTCGCATTTTTTGTGGTCGGCGTCATTTTCGCCTACCTAATTGTCACTCCGACCGTTCTACATTTTTCCGCTAACCTCTGGCCCAACATGGCAAATCGTTGGGACATTGAGAAATATGTGAACTTTATCACCCGACTACTACTGGGGTTTGGTATTGCGTTTGAGCTGCCGATTGTCATGGCGTTTTTGTCTTGGATCGGTGTTGTTAACTCGCGCGGATTTCGTGAAAAACAGAGTTATGCCTTCGTGGGAATTTTTGTCATGTCGGCACTATTGACCCCGGCAGATCCGTTCTCTATGTTCCTAATGGCAGTTCCGCTAATCGTGCTGTATCAACTCGGAATCTTTTTCGCCTATCTCCTTGAACGGGAATCCGAAAGCTATGCCTAATTCCGACCTACAACAGCAACTCGGCTTGCTTCACCAACTTCAACAGCTTGAGCTGACCATCTTGTCACTGCATCAACAACGCCAAGCCATACCGCTTAAGATTGCAAAGTTGGAGGAGGAATTTCAGGTGCATCAAGGGGCATTGGATGCGCAAAAGGAGGCGCTCGCGGAGGTGGAACGGGAACTGCGTTCAAAAAATGCGGAACTCACGGATCAACAGGAGCAACGTGGAAAATACGAAACTCAGTTGCGTGAAGTGAAAACCAACAAGGAATACCAAGCACTGGATAACGAAATCAGATTTTCACAGGAAAAGGAAGCAGAAATTGAAGATGCTATCCTCGGATTCATGTTGGATATCGATCGATTTCAAGAGGAGCTTCGGCAGGCGCAGGCTTCCTTTGACGCAGAGAAAAAGAAAGTCAGTAGCCGGAAAGCCACATACGAACAGGAGGGGAGAGATTTGGAAGCGGCAGTCGCAGCGCAACAGGAGGAGCGCACACGATTTTCGCCCGACATTGATAAGGGGCTGATGACCGGTTACCAAGCGTGGGGAAGGCGCAACAAATCAGCGTTTGTGTCGATAGTAAAAAACAATGCATGCGGCGGTTGCCAAATCGCAATCCCACCCCAGACACTCAAGGAAGCCCGCAAGTTCGAAAAAGTTGTTCAGTGCTCAAGCTGCAAACGTATCATTTACCCCCTACCTCAAGAAGAAAAAGAAGCGGAGAGCGAATAAATTCCCACCGACAACGCCTCTATTACTTCGTCCTGCCTTGTCTAAAGTCATTCCATAGAAATCCCTTTGCTAGTCGGAGTCTGCGATGTTTAATCGTACGGAGTATTGGCTGCTTAAATTCCCCCAGGCGCCAACACCACCGTATTTGAAAATAGGGTAATCGAGTGGTATTCTCGCAGTGCAGTTTAACTCCGAGAAAAACCGCGATTATGGAGGGACAACGGAAAATACTGTTTGAGTCACGGATTAAACTGATTATGCAGATGACGTGGACTAAGAGCAAATCTTCGTTTTGGCAGAATTTAAAGGTGAAATCTCTTAATCTGGGGAAATACGCGATTCGGACAACCGCTAAAACGTCACCATCAAGGAAAACAAATCGTGAGCACGTCAACTGACGTGAGCGAGATTAAAGAAAAAATCAACGAGATAGAGGCAAAATCAACCGATGCCAACTACATCTACCGTCGTGAACCTAGATGCCATAAAAAAGTGTCCGCAAACCTATACCGTCTTGCTCCAGGAGAATTTGATTTCGTGCAATTGGATCCAGAAAATATCTAAAGGAGGATTTGGACGAGGCTAGAAGTTATTCAACGAAAACGATAAAAAGGGCAGGCATGAAAGTCGATTAACTGACAAATCCTCAATGTTAAACGCGTTAACGCGGATGTTTCCGCCCTTGAAAGCGGCATTGACTGACGCGTTTTTTGTTTCAAAATCTAAGGTCTGTTGTGGAGTGCCTCGCCCATTAAATTGAACGGTAGGCAGACGGCTTCCGGTCTATCGTTTAATTACTGCTTCTGATGCAGACGAGGGATTGCGCGATGAATACTACAAAAGAGGCGGAATTTGATTATCAAACTTATTTGAAAGAAAACAGGCCAGATCCAGCGCGGATTAATCGCGGACCAAAGGCACGTCAAAAACGACGTGAGGCCGTGGTATGTAACATTCGCGGACTATCTCACTATGAAGACGGTCTGTATGACTGTGCTATTGAAGATTTTACGAAAGCGATAGAAGCCAAACCCGATTTTGTTGAAGCCTACAACAATCGCGGTATTGCCTACATGAGCATAGGTGAATTTGACTGCGCTATTGAAGATTTTACCAAGCTATAGCAGTCAAACCCGATTTCGCGGAAGGTTATAATAATCGCGGAGTTGCTTACGCCGAAAAAAGCGAGATTGAAAGCGCAGTTGAAGATTTTAAGGCGGTGATTGGCCTGAAATCTGACGATGAATCCGATTATATTGAGGCATATTACAATCTCGGTCTGGTTTACGCCAAACACGGTAAGAATAACCTTGCCATCCCGAACTTTAACAAAGTGCTACAACTGAAACCTGATGAACTTGACAGCTACAGTAATCGCGGCATTGTTTACTACAATCAAGGCGATTATGATCGCGCCATCAGTGATTACAGCAAGGCGATACAACTCAAACCAGATCATGTCCATGCCTATCATAATCGCGGTGAGGCTTGGTTACATTTGAGCGAATGGGACAAAGCTCGAGAGGATTTAGCGACAGCTAAAGAAAAGGGCGAAGATATCATCGCCGCATTTCGTAACGATTACGAAAGCGTTGCAGACTTTGAGAAGAAAAATGATGTGAACCTTCCAGACGATATCGCCGCGTTGCTCGAAGGGACAGGGGAATAAACGGTCTTGAGTTAAGGTTTCCATCCCTAAACGGAAAATTATAAGGGATGTTGCCCGCAAAGAGGCGGGCGAAAAGGTGTGAATTTCTATCCGTCGGCGGATCTCAGTTCTGATAACAGGTTAGTGATACCCTCCTGAATCTTTGCTTCGACGGACGGCTCTGGGGGCAGGCGATGTTTGAGCGACGCCTCATAACCGCCATCAAGCCCGAGGTCGTAATCCTTTTTCGTGGCGATGTAACCGGAATTCCCGTTCGTGTAGCCGAATACTAGCGTATGCTTGAACGGCGAGATTTCGTCCGCGAACAACTGGTATTCCGCAAACATCTCGCCGGGCAATGACAAGACACATAACTCATCACCAATCGCGAAAGTGCGCATGGGCAGCGGGATGGGTTCACTAACCCCGTGCTCGGCGCGTTCCAGCAACCGCCGATAGTGTGGGCTATCCGGCTCTTCGGCGAGCAGCTTATTACACAGTTCCACCGATGGCTGCTGGAGCGGAAGTGACAACGTCGTCGATAGCGCCTTCAGTGGAGTCGGTGAGACGGTTTTGAATTCGTGCATGGCGCGCTTTACCGCGGCGGCAAGCGAAAGACCGGCCGCATCGCAAGCCCCGAATCCACCGCGTAGCGGGAAACCGTTGATGTTGGCGCTACACCCCTGCGCAAACATCAACACTCCTTCCGCTTCCCCATTATCCCCTAGCAAGCCGCGCAGATGCCCGATGGCGAAACCGGGGTAATCGGGGCCAACTACAGTGTGAACGTGGCTGGGCGCGTGATCGAAATCCATGATGATGACCGGGTGCGCGGCGTAGGAGAACAGCACGCCGATTCGCTCTCCGCTCGCGGCGTATGCACCCAGCACGTCTACCCACGGAATAATGGGGCCGTCAGGGTTTGGCGCCATCGTGATTTCTCCATCGTCCTTCATGAAGCGGCGGTTGTAGGCGATCTGCACCGGTTCGCGTCCGACCCGCACAGTGGCGGGTTGCAAATCCTCGACGGCATTCTTTGCAATCGTCGCGAGATAATCAGCCAGTTCAGACTCGAACGAGGGTGCTTCTTTAATGTTCGGATCACTTTCATCCGGCTCGTTATGAGTGTGGCTACAGTTGATGACGATGTTTTCTTTGGGGATGCCGGTTGCCTTGTGGATGGATCCGAGCAGTACATCCGTGCGTTCGTATGAGATACTGGTCATATCTAACGTGACGATCGCTAACGATTGCCGCCCATCTTCCAACACGAGGACACGCGCATAGAGATCGCCGTAGACGGGGATCAATTCACCCTCCTTGGGTGTATAATACCCATCGCCAACCTCCCCAAGCCAGTTCACGTCGGCTAAACTTTTCAGGACAACCTTGGGCGTAATGACGGTTTCGGCCGCACCAGCCTTTAGTTCTGCTTTGTTGGTGCTGATAAACGCCCTTCCGAGAATGGTCAAAGCTGATGAAGTGTGCATCTTATCTCCTTTCCCATCAAGTTGGAAACTTACCGACCTAGCGAGCGGATACCGTGGATGCTCGCGCCGCGACAAATCCTTCGAGTGCTTCCTCCAATTCTTCGGGTGTGTGGCTTGCCGTTGGCGTGATCCGCAGGCGACTGGTACCGACCGGCACCGTCGGAGGGCGGATGGCGGGGGCAAAAACGCCTTCGCTTAACAACGCGTCCGCAAACTGAGTCGCCGTTTTCGCCTCGCCGAGGATTAGCGGGAGGATGTGCGTCTCGTTGGGAAGCAGTTGAAACCCGGCTTCCGACAGCCCGGTTTTAAGGGTGTGGACATTAGCGAACAGTTTTTGACGCGGCTCGAAATTGGATCGGATTAAATCAATCGCTGCCGACGCAGCCGCCAATGTGCCGGGCGGAAGGGCTGTGGTGAAAATGAAACCGCGCGCCCTGTTAATCAGGAAATCGATGAGGGATTGACTTCCCGCCACAAATGCCCCGACGCCTCCCACCGCCTTGCTCAACGCTCCGATTTGGATAATCCCGCGATCCCCCACTCCCAGGTAATCCACGAGACCGCCGCCAGATTGGCCTAGAATTCCGAACCCGTGCACGTCATCCACGAGTAGCATGGCGTCATAAGTCTCGGCTATGTCGCAGATTTCGGCGAGAGGCGGAAAATCACCATCCATACTGAAAACACCGTCGGTCACAATCAGCCGACGCCGAAAGTTCGAAGATTCGGAGAGCAGCTCTTTTAAGTGCTGCGGATCGCAGTGCTGATAAATTCGTTTTGTGGCTTTGCTGAGACGGCATCCTTCAATGAGGCTAATATGATTACGTTCGTCGCTCAGGATGAGATCTTCTTCGCCAACGAGGACGGGAATCGTGCTGGTGTTGGCTAGGTAGCCGGAGCCAAAAACCAGTGCGGCTTCCGTGTTCAACATCGCCGCAATCTTCGACTCGAGTGCGCCGTAGAGGTGGCTATTTCCGGCGATGAGCCTCGATCCGCTGGCGCCGGTGCCGTATTCTTGGACCGCTTCGCTCGCAGCTTTGATGACTTGGAGGTGGGTGCTCAAACCGAGATAATTCGTCGAGGCAAGGGAAATTACCTCACGACCATTAAGGAGAACACGTCCTGTCGAAGCACTCATCATGGAGCGAAGCGAACGCCAGTGTCCTGCTTGCTCCAGTTCGCGCCTATCGTTTTCTAGCCAGCAATCGATGTTCATTACAAGGATAATCGCCCCTGATTCTGTAGGTTGGGTTGAAAGAAAACCAGCGGAAAATTACTCTTCGAAAGAGGACATCAGCGATTCTATGCGTTCCGAGATCGCCGAATTTCTAGTGAAACCCAACGTTCATCGCGTCATTCAATAGTTGGGTTTCGCAATATTTCTGCACGTGGGCAGTTAAATGGGGAAGGGAAAGTTTCTTTGGACACTTGGAAGGTTTTCGCTGTTGCTTGCTCAACCCTACTTACGCTCTTGGAAGCAGCACGCCATCTAGCGGAGACAACGGTAATTGCTGTTTCAATCATGGGACGGCGTGGGTGCCGCCCCTACCCGCGGACACCGATTTCAGCCCGACGTTTTCTCGAATCGAACACTTGCGTGTACCAATTCGTCCGTTGGGTTGAAGGTCAACTCGTAAATCGGGGCGTTCAAGTTGTATTGATAGTTTGCGCCGTAACAGGATGTCCTGGCGGGGACATACCCTTCTGGCACATGAATGAATAGTGTTCCTTTCCCATGACGGGGCGGCTTGCAAACAGCAAGGAAACTTTGACTTTTCCGATCCCAGCCGGCAGAGAGAATCTCTACGCCGCCTTGAGTAAAGTGAATGTCCGTGGAAATCAGTTGGGGTGTATCTCGTTCGGCACGCAAACAGAGGAGCCTTGTCGAGCGCGACGGCATATCCGACACCTCTACCCGTCCTCGAACGACACCCAAGTATTCACGATTCCAAAAATCGTGTACCAGATAGAACCTAGATGAATCTAAACCGAGCGCGCCCAAGTCCAAAGTGACATCGTCAACCTGATCCTTCCAATTGAACACCCCCAAGATATTCCAAGAATCAAAGGACGCCTGCACCTGCATGTTCCAAATCTGTGGAAACCTATTTTGGTAAAGATCTATAGGTGTTGCCGATTTACCCGTCAGTGGGAACAGTTTCGCCAGCAATTCCGCGCGCGCCGGACTCAACGATGAAAACTCGTCGGCACATGTCATGATTCCACCGCTTAAAGCTGCCGCCGTCATTGCCACTATGACTTCGTTGATAGGGCGTGGCTCGTTGATTGTAATTGCGCCGAACTCATTAGTCCACGCGGTATTGTGCATTGGCAGATACGCCGCGTGGTTGCTAATTGTGTGTTTCAATCCGCGTGAATCATCCCAAAGCCCACTAACAAGATGGGTGCCATCGGTCGCAAGTGGATAATTCAGTGAAAAACCACCTATACTTGGCGCCGAGCACGTATTGTGACCTTCAAGGAGAACCTCCCTCGGGCTCTCGTCAATAACTTGGTTCAATAATTGGATTCCTAGGCGGTACAGCTCAACAGATGTGAGCGATTTATCGTGCCATACAAAACTGCCGAATTCCGCCAGTGGACCAATCGTATAGGACAACAGATTTGCCTTGATGAGGTCACAACCCCACTCATCAACAATTTGCCGGAGGCGCTTTTGTATGTTCGCCCGTGCTTCAGGCCGAGACGCGTCAAGTAATGCGACCGATGTACCATCGTCGAGTGTTATCGTGGCAGGTTTGTTGTCACGATTTTTCAGGAAGTGATCGGGGCGGCGTTTAATCAACTTGGAGTCGATCGCGACGCTGAACGGATCGAACCGGATTCCGGCTTTCAAGCCATTCGCGTGGATTTTGTCCACTACAGATTTCATGCCTTCCGGAAAGAGTTGCGAGTGCACCGCGTTGCTCCCAACGGACTGCTGCCAACCATCTTCTATCTGGATGAATTCGACACTCCCCGGTTGCGATGAGTCGAACAATCGGTTTTGTGAAATCTGTTTGACTTGACCAAGAATATAGGCTGCATCTACCCGTTTCTTTTTGCCTGCACGCAGGGCGTTCCAACCGGAAAACACATCCCTCGATTCTTGCGCATGCATGCGCTTTGAAACCATCTCGGTATAAAGTTGATAGGAGTCGGTGGGTGAGGCACAGAAATTGAGGTACGCAAGTTCCGACTTTAACTCTTCACCTGGGGCACACCGCTGATATTCACATCGATGACGCAGTGCCCAACCGTCAATGCCTTTTTCCTGCTGATCTTTTTGCGTTTGAGAATCGTATCCGACATCAACGGTTGACCACCACTTTTGAGCGCTAAGGAAGCCGAAAACCAGAGAGCGTTGACTGTTGGTATCGTAGAGGACACCGTCATAACAAGGTTGATTGGAGGCTTTCTTGTTGATGCTGAATCCGTCGTAAATCTTCGTAACGCCTTGGTTGAGAGATGGATTTACGTTGAGAAAGAGATGGTAATCCGATGGAACGCCTCCCAAGTAAACCCCTCCATGCGCAGCTGGATTGAGAGAAGACACGCCGATAACTGTGATTCGATCCAATTTTATGTCGGCACCCCCGAAATTCTCTACACCGACCGTCAGAATAATGAAAGGGGCATTGCTATAGCATTTTAAGTACAGGTTAATCCTTACGCTCTTCACGTCCGATTGGTAGGAAAATTTCACCGGCTGGTAAACGCCGAGTTCATCTTCTTCGGCGGTATCTGCCATGAACTCACGAGTCCCCTCGGACTCTGAAGTGGCAAGTGACGTTCCGTCCTGAAGCACAATCCTGGTGTAAGCATTTCTGATGATAGTATGTCCCGATTGATCTACATAGTCCCATGTCCCTTTAGAGAGATTGAACTTTACTTGAAACTGTTTGTTTTGTGCCACGACGGAGAGACCTTGCCTCGTGACAGCCAAATCACTAACTCTGTGCATTATGCGGGTTAAACCTCCATCCGAAGGAGAAACTGATAGCAGAGGCGCAAAGCGAATTCATTTCACCGAGAAAATCGTACATGTCAAGTTACTGGTTTATGTCAGAGGTTGTCCGAAGGGAGCGGGAGAGTGAAGGGGTGGGTGTTTCGCCTATTCTAAAGGTTGTCTCTTATAGTTTATACCGCTCTCGTAGCGGTCGGGCTCTTATCCGAAACATTACGTGACTCAGAAGAGCCGATTGGCGCCACGAATTTCAAGCATGCCTCACACACCTAAATTATGAATCACCCTCAACTAATCGACTGCTACAGTATATCTTAGGAACCTCGGCAAAGTCAAAAGCAAAATCTGTGGTGGGATATGAATCTCAATCATAAAACCAAGACGCAATTCATCGGCAATCGTCAGATTACCAATCTTCGTAACTGTTTAGTCCATCGGTCTGGATTTGCCAATCCAGACCGAGCGGCGGCAGGGAACGCGCCGAGTAGGGAAGTACAATGCTAATTCCGGCTATTCGGGGGCTTACATGCCCAGACCGGACGTGCGGCGAACTGTAATACTACGAACTAAACGATGCACTAAACAATTACGAAGCTGAGGATTCCCAAGGGAAATGAAACTATAGAAAGAAGCTACACTGTCACTATTACTGATGAGCGATTAACACAGGTTATATATACACGTAGAAAAGGCCCATATAAACGCTGGGGATGGAGCGGATTTACCATTCAGGGAAGCCTATAGAAATTTTAGGGGATTATATACAAAAGTAACATCGAGGTTTGACGCCCAACTTTAACCTTATATTTTCTAGGGTTTCTATTGTGCTGATTTTTCTCGATTGCACCTTTTGCAGAGCATTTGACAATTCTCCTCATCGGTCTTGCCACCTTCGGACCAAGGTTCAATATGATCTGCTTCCATTTCATCTATTGTGAAATCTTTTCTACATTTAATACAAATACCTGATTGCTTCTCATAGACCTTTTGCTTCATGCCATCTGAAAAAGCACGTATATTCAAGTGTTTTTCGTCACGAGTTAAAATATATGCATATATCCCCGCGTTTCGTGTTACATCGTCATCGAGAACAAGCAGAACGGTTTCTTCTTCAACCTTGTCAGAATCAAGTTCTGTGTCTCCGAAGGTGTTGTATAGGCTCCCCCAATCTACACTCTTCATCGCCGTTCTTTTCTTTGTGAATGTTTCTTCTACCCAATGAATCACTGACTGAAAATATTCCCATAACGGACCGGCAGTACTGTCTTTTTGATGCCGCCCCATATAGTCCTCTATTGCGCCTTCGCTGATCCATCTGATCGCTGTTTCCAAATACTCCTGTCGGATTGGCGAGCCATTGACATAGGCATTGCCGATTTTATATGCAGCGCAACCGTTCCGACTAAAATATCGCTTGGCGTCCGACAACCAAGTTCCGGCGTAAACGGCGTTACGCAGCTCTTGGGGGGTCAACTTCTTGCCCGCAATGTTTATAGTCTTGAACCACTCCAACTTCTCGCTGTCTGTCCCACTACAGACGTAGACCATTAACTTATAATCCAATATCAATTCTTGTTTGTCTGATGGCAGATTGTGAAAGTATTTGCCTTCGATCGAGAAATCGCCATCCACATACTGGGCTACGGAGATTGTGCGCTGCTGTCCGTCAATGATTTCGTATTCTCCGTTCTCCCGATCTGACCAGTACATCACGTTCAAAGGGAATCCTTTCAGGATGGAGTCAATCACGGCGTTGCGTTCCTTGTCGTTGTAAATAAACTCCCGTTGAAATGGCGGACGTATATCCAGTTTGCCGCTGTACCCGGTTACGCCGTCCTCGCCAGCGTCGCTGTAATCCTCGATAACCTCTCGCACCGTGAGGTCCAATAACTCAATTTTCATTGCTGAATCCTCTTGTTACGAATAACAATGCGCACATAGGTAGGCTTTCCGTCTATTGCGCCGTCCTTATCCTTGATAAGGCCATGAGGTTTGACGGGAACATTAGCATTTGCCCTTATATCATTCGCACTTACGATCTCGAACTGATCAGGGCTATGTTTATCTAAGAAACTAATCGGAACCCCCATCGGACCGGCAAAGTCCCTAGGAATATCAGCCGTTTTATTCACATTGATGGCATTATAGTTATCGTATTTAGGGTATTCATCAGGAGAGTATTTTTTGTAAAGGATTAAGTCTTCGTGCCGCTTCCTATGGTCGAGATTGGTGAACCAACTAGCATTTCCTAACCTACCTTTTACGCTGTTATCTACCAGTTTGTAAGCACTGCCCTCTCTTTTGGTTTCGACCAATTCCCGTGCATAATCTTCCGGCACATCAAAAAGCATATCTTTTCCAGCCGGACCATGACCAAGCCACAATCTGCCACTCTGGATTAGGGGAAATACCTCTTTGTATGTTATCGCGTTCATGCTCCCAATAACGACAAATTTTTTACCGTATTCGACCAGTTGCGCGATATACTCCCTGAACAATGAAAACGGCGGATTTGTAACCACAATGTCTGCCTGTTTAATCAACTCAATACATTCCCGGCTCCTGAAATCGCCATCTTCCTTGAGCTGAAATATGGTGGGTTCTGTTCCATTGCCGACATACTTAACTCCGGCAGCAGCTTCCATGTCGTGTCTACTAAATAGGTCTGGCTGCTGATTTTTGTAGCAGGTTGTGATCAGTCTTTTGAGCCCAAGTTTCGCGAAATTCAGGTGAAAGTAGCGAAAGAAATTGCTGATGATTGGATCGTCGCAATTGCAGTAAACGGTCTTGCCACGAAAATGTTTCCTGTAATGCTTAAGCTCTTTCTCGATGTCTGGGAGTTGTGTGTAAAATTCATCCTGCTTTGCTCTATTCGCAGCGTGCAGAAACTTATTTCCTGACATAATGCGCCCCTATTTTGTAGTTATTTTGACTGTAATCAATTTATGGCTTCATGTTTTTAACCTTTTTCCCATCTGGACGTATACCAAATAACGCCTTTGCCACGTTCTCTGGCGTATCGGGTATCGGTTCAACAACACGCTTTTCAGGGCGTCCAACCTTTTTGTTCTCCTTATTCTTCTTGCCCGATTTATTCATTTTCACCTCTCCTTTCTAGCATCATGGTAACCGACAAATCAGCAAAAAACGGTCGAAATATACCATATTTTAGCAGTTTTTCTGCGTCATATCAACTTTTTATGGTTGACAGATATAAACTTTCGTTTAACAATAAACGTCAACTTTGTAAAGTTTTACAAGAGTAAAACGTTGCTTTTTAGTCTTAAAACTTTACAACAGTTAAAGTGGCTGCCACCTTTCGCGTGTTCAGATAGCATTGAACACGTTTTTTATTTGAGAATATGAAAAATGGAAGAAATTATCGTACAATGGAATAGATATCCCAACGGGGATTGGTGTAATCTTTACAAACTTAATTTAAACCAAGCCCATTTTAATGGAATGTCGGGTGTGTACATAATCTGGGATTTAGAGTCAAAATTCATACTTTATGTTGGGAATGGCGAAATCCGAAAAGAACTTGAACATCGCAAATTGGATAAAGAGCTCTCTTGGTACAAAGAAAAGAATCTCTATGTTACATGGGCACGAGTAGAAATCATGGATGTAATGGGTGTTGAGCGTTATTTGCTAGATGTTCTTAATCCTCAACACAGAATAGGCATTCAAGAAAATCGATCATCTCCGATACGCATCAATCTGCCATGGAATATAGAGCATCAATTGTAAAAGTTCAAGAGCCTAGTAAGCGAATTACACCATTTGGATTCATTGAAGATTATTATAGGATTCAGATTCTAATAGCAGGTACTATGTTGCTAGTATATGGCATTTGGAATTATTCTCAAATATGTTCGAACCTTAACTTGGTTACTGTTAGAGATTTTGTCAAGAATATGGCTCTGGCAGTGCCTGTGGCTTTAGTGGCTACATCAATGGTTTTTGACGTGTCCATTACTATTTCTGAGATTTGTAGGTTTATATGGAGGTTACTAAGAAAAATGCTTTCAAGTATTATAAGAGATTATCGTGAGAGATATGAAAGAAATCTAGCTGGGAAAGAACGTTATAAAGGTGAGGCTAGAAAGCAGGCAGAGTGGGAAGATTGGAATAATGAACGCCTGTCGGCGGAGGAAAGGGGGGAAGATTTTAACAAGCCACCCCCTAGTCCACCTATAATACCAGAAGATTGATTCGATCCATCCAGCATTCGGTTCCTCGCGAAATGTGCTTTTTCCCCATTTTCTAAGCTGATCTCGTGTGAATGCTCATTTTTCCAGTTTGTAGTAGGAATCAAGCGAGTGAATATCGAGTGCGATAGAGATCCTATTCATTGCCCGTCCTGTGGCTCTGGGGGGTTTTACTGACCAGCAAGCGAACGGATGGTGAGTGCGGTAGAGATCCACTAATCACTAGCCACCAAACACTTACCAATTTTTTAAACTTTACACAGATTGTGCCACAAATGTTACAACCTGGGCTACTTATCTACTCCAAGAAGATTCCGTGTTCTTCGAGCCAAACTTTGAGCGGTGAATCCTTGTCTTGCCCCGAGAAACGACCGCCCGGTCTCGCCGCATAGCCCAGCAGTTGTTGACGAATCGGGTCACATCTGTCGAAAATCTCTGGTGGAATCGTGATGTAATCCATGGCCTGCATCCACCGAAAAGCGTACCCAATGAAGAGCCCTTTCCGCGTAATGTCCGACTCGTTGCTGTTTCGGCAATGCCAGAGCCGCCCGTCAAAAAACACCGCATCGCCGGGTTTGCAACAGACCGGAATCGCGCCTTCGGGAAGGGAGCCGTCGGTGGGTTTATTGATGGTCTTACGGAGGTGGCTGCCGGGAACAATATGGAAATTTCCCCGCCCCGGTTCCGAGCAATCAGAAAGCCAGTAGACAATCTTGAACGCCATTCGCGGGGAGGGATGAGTCTTCATGTCCAGGTTGAGGCGCCCGCTGTCCTGATGCCAGCGAAGCAGACCGATGTCATCGAGTTCCGCCGGACTTCCGGGCGGCGTCACGATCAAGTGGGAGTGATACGAGTAGATGTTCCAGCCGAGGATTCCCCAAACTTTCGGGAAGGTTTTGTACCAATCCAACAGGTCGACAAAAAGCTGGTTCCTGCCGAGAAAATCGCGATAGAAAAAATTGCTATGCCGCGCCGTCGGACCTTTTTCATCCAGATATTCCTGATGAATCTGATCGACAGGTAGTTCGAGTTCCTTCACTAGGCTGAGCGGAAGTACGTTCTCTAAGATGAGATAGCCCTGTTCATTGAAGTGTTGAATCTGTTCGTCGGTTATCAAATGTTGAAGATGGCGTTTGTCAAGCATTCTGCTCCTCTATTATCTGATAGCGATCTTTCGGTAAATCCGCTCTGTCCTATTTCACAATGAGCATTCTACGCGTGGCTTGGAACGAGCCAGCCTGTAGGGTATAGAAATATAAGCCGCTCGCCACTAACTCACCATACATATCTTCTCCATCCCAGTAGACCGCTTTACCGGGAGTGGTGTATGTCCCCACGCGCCGATAACCGAGGTCGAACTGACGGACACGCTCGCCGTTCGTATCGTAAATTGAGATCACCGCTTCCGAATCGGCGGAGAGTTGATATGGAATCCACGTCTCCGGGTTAAACGGGTTCGGAAAATTTTGAAGCAACAGCGGTTTCTCGGGAAACAGCACTGCCATTGACACTCGCTCATCAACCACGTTCATCGGAATTGCTCTTGCCGCTGAATCCGCCAATTGTAGGTCGACAAGCCGGAGGGGAAGTTGTGCCACGGGAGGCCCTGTCTTTTTAACACTAAAAACAAGTGTTGCCAGTGCCCCTTCTGCCGCCACACCTTCCAGCGTTCCTTGACGCGTCTGTGTCAGGTCCAGTTGTGTCCCATCCCGAGAGACATGCCAGTAACTTTGGTGTAGTGTCGAAGCTAATATCGGGCTTGGTAGGGCAGTAAGGAATTCTAATACCGCCGGATCGTACCGGATCGAGAAATGGTAACCGTAAAGATCGGCAATGGCTGAGGTCTGGATTGAGACGGTCAACTGTCGCGTAGCCGTCGCGCTCGGGGTCATCAGGAGGCGTAATTCACCTTCGGCCGATGCGGAGCGGAGTTGCCCAAAATCGGCACTCGGCGCGGCGTCAATGAATTCTTCGCCGAAATGTTGGCCGACAAGCACAAGATCAAAAATGTCCACCTTGCCATCTTGATTGACATCATAAGGGGGAAATCTCCGTCCAACGCCTTCCTCTTCGATTGTCAGGGACAGTGTATAGGAAAATTGACCTTCACCTCCTCCGAATATTTCTCTAATCTCGGCATAGTAAATTCCGTCCACAGGAATTTCAAATCCTTCGAGCATTGAATCAATACCTTCTACAAAGAGCGGAACCTCGGCTAAAAGTTGTAAATCGCCATTATAGAGCGCCAAAACAAACCTAGAGAACGGAGTGGCGGGCTGCCCGTCCACCGCTAACGTAATGATTTGTCCTCTCGTAACGATAAACTGAAATGAATCGGCGTCGCCGACAAAACTGATGGCTCCCTGGACTGGAACGCCCGCCGTTAAGGGGGTCGGAGTTCCTCTTAGACTATCGTGATCATCATCGGGTAGTTCACCCTCTGACAACGTCAGCGTGTAGGTATAGGTGGAACCGATCGCTCCTCCTATGAAACCGGCAACATCAACACAATACTCACCATCTGCGGGAATAAGAAATCCATCATGACGTACCTCCAAGCTGTTGGGATTGCCACGAGTAGACACCAACGTCTCTCCGTACGCATCCAAAAGACTGAGTTGGGTTACGAAAAACATTGTCGCGCCTTCAGGCGGTTCTATTGCAACCCGCAGGGCAATGACAGTGCCCGCTGACGCTTCAAAGCGGAAACCATCCGAGTCATGAGGATCGGGAGACGCAGGATCACCGCTAAGGGTGATGACCCCTGTGATCGGCTCGTCGAAGGTCAAAGGAGTTTCTTCGCCGCTACCGCACGCGGCATGGTCATCGGTCTTGCCAGCGATCGTCAGCGTATAGGAGTAGTTTAGACCGCCAAAGGGGACATTCAGATTGGGAAGTGCGATGTTGCTGACTGCGAGCACGTAGGTGCCATCGGTTGGGAGTTCCCCGCTCACGCGGGAATCAATACCTCGTGGATTTAGTTCAGGAATCGGCTCCGGTCCGATGGTCGGTAAGACGTCATCACTTTTGGCAAAGAGTTCCCCATCTGGCGCATAGACAACGAGCAGAGAGTCGAGGCTGGAGTCCTTCGTCGCAACAGTGATGTCGATGCGCTGTCCTTTCTCACCTTCAAATACGAAGAAATCCGTGTCACCGTTGAAGTCAATGAAACTCTCTATCGCGTCGCCGATCGACACCTGTGTCGCTGTGTCAGGCGTATCGCCGTGATTGTCGATGATGAGTGCAAGTTTATAATCGTTGGTCGCACCGTTGATGCCAGAAACCACAACGAGATAATCGCCCGGTGCTAATTCTAACGATGTGACATTCTTCGTTTCAAAGGTAACAAGCTTGATACCATCGGGGCCCGCCAATGTGAGCATCAACTCCCCGTAGATGGGTTGAAAATCAATTCCCAACCCAACCTGCATTTTTTCATCCAAACGGAATTTATAGTAATCATCATTGTCGGCTTCATGGATCGACAGTTCTTCATTGACATACGGGAGTTCGAGCGTTGCTGCGGTCTCTGCAGTGTCGTTTTCCTCAAACGCGTCAAGTGCCAGATTGGGGCGCGTATAGAATCCCCGGTTCTCCATAATTCCCAAGATGAGGTCGAAATTTGCGCCGCCGTTCAGTTCTTGGTCAGCCATGAGAATCGCCGATGCCCCGTCGACTAGCTCTGCGTCGGGCGAGAGGAAGAAATGGCTCTCGACAACCATGCGGATCGACGCATCGCGTCCAATCGCCTCAAAAATTTTCCATAGTGCTGCCGACCAAATCTGCCCATCGGCGTGTGGCTCACCCGTAATATCTTCGGGATAGCGCTTGTTACCATTTACGGGGCGAGTGGCAACCTCGGGGTCCTCTGAACCCGCCCATTCAAAAACGATTGTGTCACTAAAACCGTCGCTTACGGCACTGAAAAAACTGGCGGCGAGAAAATCACTAAACCCTTCATGTATCGCACCACCTTCCCCTCTGTTAATGCCGGGAACTTGGCGATCAAGGACGGCATGCCCATATTCGTGGACGATCACTTCGGCATCTTCGGCGACATCGGTACCGGCATCTCCGAAACCGATCGAGCCGTCACTATCGTCATAGAAACCGGCTCTCGTCACGCCGACATGCACATTCGCAGGAAGCTGCCAGTCATCCACCAAATCGAAGCCGAGTCCTTTCAGATATCGCGCGACCGTATCTACGTGATAATAAACCATTACCTCCTCGAATCGGGGGTCGTCTCGCAGGTAGTTGAACACCAGTGTCGGCTCGTTGGCACGATTCTCGGTCAATCTTGTACTGACGTAAGCACCATCAAGAAAACCACTCCCGTCCAGTTCACGCAGAATCACATCCGTGTACGCTTCTTCCGGTATTGCGTCGGCGGAATCGTCCTGATCCATGAGCGTGAAATCTTTAAGGGCGACAACGGGGTTCGGGTTAAAGACGCGCCCGCGTCCGTCGGCGTACCTGAGCAGGTTCTGTCGGTGCAACGGCTCGCCGGTATTTGCATCAATAATACACTCCCAACTTGCGAGTGGCTGATGGGAGTGCACGATTGCGCGGTAAGCGAGGCGATATGCATCGGCATAGTCGCTTATCTTGCCCGCATTACGATTGGGGAAAATTACCAAGTTGGCACGCGGCGGCTTGCGTGAATCGAATACCCCCGTCTCGGCAGTAGCGATGCTGATCGCCTGATCCGGGGAGAACGAGGCCGCTGTGCTCATGTTAATCTGTGGGAAGTAGTTGCTGTGGATGACTCGTATTTGCCCGGAATGGTTGGTATGGATGGATATTGCCGCACCGTAAACTTCGATACCGTTGTAGTATTGATGGAATCGAACATGTTTGCCTGTTAAGCTGCTTTGAATATTTCTGAGACGCAGCTCAATGTTCGGATCGGACATCGCAAAAAGGTCATGATAATCACTAATGCACTGACGCGCTGATGTTTCTAGTGTTCCTATTGAGGCGGGCAGCGTCAAATTGTAAAGGCTGCGAACCGTTCCCCGATTCGGATGCCATCGTGTGCGGACAGGGGTTGCCGAATCAGATTTGATTCGCTGCAATGCCGCGGCTGCATTCAGTTGGATCTGCTGATTTTTGTTGCTTTTGGCATATACTAAAGGGGCACATATTAGGATTGTACAGAGTGCCAACGCGAAAGGATTCGAAAAATTTTGCTTATTCATAAAAAGTAACTGTTTAGTCCCTTGATTTCTAGAGTCGAGCACTGTGAATCTAGACTGCTTTTTTCCCATTTTCTAGGCGGATCTCGTGTGGATGCTCATTTTTCCGGTTTGTAGTAGGGCAATTCATTGCCCGTCCTATGGCTCCCGGGGTTTTACTGA
Source organism: Candidatus Poribacteria bacterium (assembly GCA_965204085.1). Taxonomy (GTDB): domain Bacteria; phylum Poribacteria; class WGA-4E; order WGA-4E; family JAJDTR01; genus JAJDTR01. The sequence goes on from CBDBEE010000001.1 coordinate 278,384, forward strand.
CCACTAATCACTAGCCACTAAACACTTACCATAAAAAATATACCGTTCGATTTGAAAACTACCTTTTGCCGAAACACACTTTAGAGTTCAAACACCATTATATACGAACCGTGTTGCGCTATAGTGTCTGGCGTGATAAATTGCCGAACCACGAGTCTTTCGGCGTTCAACAGGAACTCAGTTTTGGTAGGCAAGAACCGCTGCTATATCCATTCTGCACAACGCCTACGGCGACATCTCCTTGGCTCAATTATTTCTGAATCGGAGACATTCTAGCACTTTCTGGCGAAATGTCAATTAGAACGGTAGTATTCTGCTTATTGCGGCAGTAGTTTGTACCACAATCTGTTAGATTGTGATTCCCGCAAACTAACAGTTTGCGGTACGGATTCTATTCAATATCACCCTCCGTCCTTCCCATCTTCCAACCTTCCATTCACTACTCCATTCCAATTATTCGCTGATCATTGACGGCTAAATATCAGATGCGTTTCTCCTGTACGATTCTGTTAATCACGGCGGTAGTTTGTACCACAATCTGTTAAATTGTGATTCCCGCAAACTAACAGTTTGCGGTACGAAGTCGATTAAATATCACCATCCCATCCTTCCGTTCGCTACTCCATTCAGATTCTTCACTCATCATCTACGACTAAATATCAGATGCGTTTCTCCTGTACGATTCTGTTAATCACGGCGATAGTTTGTACCACAATCTGTTAGATTGTGCTTCCCGCAAACTAACAGTTTGCGGTACGAACTCTATTCCAAGTCATCCTCCCATCTTACCGTTCGCTAATCCGTTCAAACTCTTCACTCATCATCAACAACCTATGATCAGATGCGTTTCCCATGCTTGGCTCACGGTTTACGCTTGATAGCCTCAAGGGATTTCTGTTATAGTTAATCTCATCATCAGGCTGCAGATGTAGAACGTTTGACAATACAAAGGAGGCTGCAAGCATGGCGGGGGAATGGATTGAGCTTTTCAATGGGGAAGACCTTACGGGCTGGCGCATGCGGCATTCGGAACGAGAACACACATGGTCGGTTCATGACGGCATCCTAGACAACTTGGACCAAGGGGTGGACATCATCACCGAGCAGGAGTTCGGCGATTTCGAGTTGCACATCGAATACCTCGTGCCGGAGGACAGCAACAGCGGCATCTATCTCCGGGGGCGCTACGAACTCCAAATCATCGACAGCCTCGGAAAGACGTACTCCTATCCGGCTGAGAACGGGGCACTGTATAATCAAAAGCGCGTGGATGTGGAGGCAAGCAAGCCGGCGGGTGAATGGCAAACGGTGGATGCGACACTTAAGGGGATGGTTCTAACCGTGTTTCTGAACGGCGCCAAGATTCACGATAACGTGACGATTGAGGGGCCGACGGGCGGTCATCTAGCTGATGACAATCCACCCAAGGGACCTCTCATGCTGCAGGGCGATCATGGTCCGGTTCAGTTCCGCAATATTCGGATTCGAGAGTTATGATCGGGAATCAGTCGGAAAACTAGGATTTACGCACGCTACGCCGATTGGTAAGAAACAGATTAGGGTAACAAATAGTGCGTAATACGTAAAAAAATTCGTAACTGTTTTAGTCTATCAATCTATTGTGAGGATGTCGGTTCGTCGTACTACAATTTTATGCATGTTCATACACCATGAGTGTGCTGTAGGAGCGATCTCCAGGTCGCGATTTCTGTTACCGCGCAAATTCTGGACTGAACTAAACAGTTACAAAAATTCTATTGCGTATTACGTATAATGAATGTTTTTTTCAAGGCTTGAGGCTTTAACGGTCCGGGTTCAGCGAGTATTAAACTTACTCGGCAATGACCGCAATCTTTATACCCACGTTCTCCGAATTGCCGTTTGAATTCGTTGCCTGTATTTGACAGACATACATACCGCCCGCGACTCGCCCCCCATCCGCTTTGTTACCGTTCCAATTGAACCCGTCGTTCACACCCAATCGCCCACCGTTGTTGCCCGCGCGGATTTTCTTCTCGAAGATTTTCTCTCCAAGCAGCGTGTAAACCGTGACAACCACGTCGGCATCCTGGTTCAGCACGTATGACAGTCTCATGCGCGGGTCGGTCGTACCGAAACGCACCGGACTCGGGTACGCCATGATATTCTCAATCACCAATCGACTATCATCCCCGGTGCCAGCCACCGTCAACTCCGCCCGCACCTCGTTGTTGCCAAAATCCGACTCGAATACGCGAGTATCGGTGTTCACATTGGCGCGAAGCGTGAATTTCCCCCAAGCGGATGGAGTGAACCTTGTGCGAAAGGCTTGCGATTGTCCAACCTCAAGATTTGTCGTATGCTCGGAAATCAACTCGGTGGAGCCATCAGGTAGATCTGCGACGAACTGAATCGTAACCTCCTTCACTCCCACCGGACCGCTGTTCTTGAGGGTGGCATCGATTTCGACGGTTTCCTCCTTCAAAACGATTGGCTGAGACAGGCGCAGATTCGCCGGTTCCCAAAGGAGATCCGGAGTGTCTTCCCTTCCCTGTCCGGGTTCTGAAATAGGCAATGCGAGTTCCGAGAGTGTGGCTACCGCCAATTCCACTGCCAGTTTTCCCAAGGGCAGCGTTATCTTGTCAAGGGTGTCCATTTCGCTGTGGATGTAAGCTGTTGATTCCGGCGGATCGAAAGTAGATTCTTCCGAGACCATAACCGCAGGAATTCCGATATTCCAGAATGGAGAATGATCGCTAAAGATAAAACTGGGGTCGTTCTTTTTGCGCAAATCAACGTCAATATTGTACCGCTGCGCCGCCGTACCAAAGGCATTCACCAGCCATTGAGAACTCTCATCGCCCAATACGTGGATGTCCAGAACGCCGTCCTCATCATGCCCCAAGAGATCAAAGTTTAATACCCCGGCAATCTGATCGCCGCGTTCCGCCACGAGCCTGCTGTAGTGTTCGCTCCCGAATAGAAATAGCTCCTCACCGGTGAAAGCGATGAAGCGGATAGTGAAGTCGAAATCTTGGCGACTGAGGATACGCGCGGTTTCAAGGATTTCAGCGACGCCCGATGCGTTGTCCGAAGCGCCGGGCGCGGGCAAGGTGTGCCATTTCGCGCCCCAGTCTGCCGACTTTTGGGAGATACTGTCATAGTGTCCCGTCATTAGAAAGATGCGGTCTTGGTTTGGCCCCTTTCCCGGTAACGTAGCCACTACGTTCCGCATTACATATTCACCCAACAGGGGGCCGCCCAAGCCTCCCCGGCGGTGATGTGGAAACGAATCAAATTCAACTTCCAGCCCGTAACTACGGAACTGGTCGGCGATGTAGTCCGCGGCGTTGTCGCAGGCGTGATCGGGGGTCGGTCTGCCATCGTGCTGAACTGCATCGCGCACACGGAGCGCATACCGGCTGTTGAAGAAATGCCCCGGGCGTTCCAAGTCTTCGTTTTCAACCAGCGCCTTAATCAAGTCGAACCAGCGGTTGGCATCGACCTCACCAAGCAGAGACTGAATGGTAGCTTGGCTTTGAGGCGCGGCGGAGACACCCGGCGCGTGCAACGACCGGTCAAACGCGGGTATACTCACTTCAATTGGCAGCCTAGCTCGATGGTGCCCCGGGATATTGAGCAGTTGTCCCTCAAGTTCTCTCGGCAATTTGACCAGAAATATCCCGTCAAATGCATCCACCAACTCTCCGTACTCCTCGGCTTCTGCCTGCGTCCTCATGCGGAGGAGGTAGTAGTTGAACTCGGGCGCCACGATGTCCAAAACCTCGGCGTGAGAAAGGGCAGGCTGGGCGCTTTGGCTCGCTTGCACGATGGAGAAGCTCGCGGTGCGATAACGCAATTTCAATCCGTATGTCTCGTTCAGCACACGGAGTTGTGCGTTGGAGTTTTCGGGAATTTTGAGGAGTAGCTCCACTTGAGCCGAAAGGAGGGTGAAGCCTGAAAGTAGGAAGAACAGAATTGAAATTGTCAGTTTGCGCATCTAACAAGCGGCTCCTATGGGTTTCCAACGGATTCGGAGATTGATGATAAAAGGGAAAATATTCTACATAACGGCGACACCCGACGTCAATGTCAATTTCGTCCGTAGCAGTTTGGAGTTGGGTTTCACCGTGTTCAACCCAACCTACAGTATGCGCCGTAGCACGCCCGCCTGCGATTCCAATCGGGCAACTGCATCATCGTAATCTACGCCCGCTGCCAGCATGACTATCGCGGTTTTGACGCTGCCGCCGGCACGCTCTAGCGTTTCTTGAGCCGTATCGAAGTTTGTGCCCGTCACCTCCATGATGATACGTATTCCCCGGTCGGTCAGCTTGGCGTTGGAGGATTGCAGGTCTACCATAAGGTTGTTGTAGACCTTTCCGATTTTTATCATCGAGATTGTGGAGAGCATGTTCAACACCAGCTTCGTTGCCGTTCCGGCTTTCAGACGGGTAGATCCCGTGATAATCTCGGGTCCCACGATTGGAGCGATACAAATATCCACAAATTCATCCAAATATTCGGCGGCGGGTATGCAGCAGAGAAAGATTGTCTTCGCGCCAAGTCTGTGCGCCTCTTTCAGTGCGCCAATGACGTAAGGGGTATAACCGCTACTGGCGATTCCAACCACGACATCTGGCTTCGCTACGCCCCGCTCGCGGATTGCTTGTGCGCCCATCTCGGGTTTATCCTCGGCGGCTTCCACAGAGCGGCGCAATGCGCGGTCGCCCCCGGCGATGATTCCCTGCACCATGTCGGGATGCGTGCTGAACGTCGGGGGGCATTCGGAGGCATCCAAAACGCCCAGCCTGCCGCTCGTGCCGGCGCCGATGTAGAAAAGCCGTCCACCGCGTCGAAAGGCGTCCGTGATAAGTTGGACGCCTTCAGCAATTGACCCGGACACAGCCTCCACGGCAGTCAATACGTTTTGGTTCTCTTCGTGAAAAATCTCGATTATCTCTTCGGTTGATTTGAGATCGATGTCCAGGGAGTTGGGATTTCGTTGTTCGGTGATGAGTTCGGCACGGTTGATTGGCATAGGAATACAGTGGCTAGTGGTCAGTTGAGGTGTTGGGTTTCACTAGAGAAATTCGACACGACAGTTTATCGGAAAACAGTGAATCTATTGTATTATGATAAACAGCGACTTTTTACCGTTCAACCCAACCTACACTGTTTTGACATCCCCAATAGGACTGCTCCGTAAGCGGGTTCGCGCTTGGGGAGACAGACACGGGCATGTGGTGTGATATTCCTGAGCCGGCTGCGCAGCGACGCGACGAAGGTTGGTTGATGCGAGAAGATTCCTCCACTGAGCACCAGATTGAACGGCTGATGGAATCCGAGTTTGTCGATTACAACGCGGGCGGCTAGCGCCAATTCATCGGCAGCCTCATCAAGAATGCCCTGCGCGACGGAATCATTCTCATTCGCGGCGTAGAACACCTCCCCCGCGAGCTGCGCGACTTTATCTTTACCGACGGAGTGCATCCAAGGGATAAGATTTCTGGGATGCGAAAATTCAAGTGCGTTAAGCATCAGGGCGGAGAGTTGCGTGGGAACGCCTCGCCCGTCGGCGGCGCGTGAGACGGCTTGAAGCGCACGCCGAGCGATGTCGTAGCCGCTTCCCTCGTCACCGAGTAAATGCCCCCAACCGCCAGCTTCCGCTTCCCGCCCCGCGGTGTCCGTCCCGTACACAATTGATCCGGTACCGGCGATAATGATGACGCCCGACAGCTCTTCCGCACCGCCGACGAGCGCAATCCGCGCGTCGTGGGTGAGGATACGGTTTTCGGGCAGCCCGATTTCGTCGCAGATTCGTCCAATGACTTTTCTATCCACAGGGGAGGCGACTCCCGCCAGTCCCAAGCAGCAGGTGACCGATTCCAACGCGGCGTTCGCACCTGCTATCAACTGTGAGACGACATCAGAAAGAACCTGCTTGGTTTGTTGCTCTCCGACGGCATGATAGTTTGAGGCACCGGCTTCCGCCTTGGCGAGGATGTGTCCGGCTTGATCGGCGAGCAACCCGATCGTCTTTGTGCCGCCACCGTCAATGCCGAGAAAGATTTCTCGATGAACAGAAGGTTCCAAGTCTCTAGTCAAAGTCAGTAACCTGAATTATTTTCTGCTCTGCTTCGATATTTTACGTATGTCAGGGTCGACATGCACTTGATGTACTATGTCATCTCCAAGATTTCGGATTGCGGCTTTAATGGAATTGTCCGCCGCGTTCTTTTCTGCGGTAAAAAGAAACCCTAGACTCTCGGCCGAGCCCACCCCCGATGCCATAACAGAGGAAATTATTTTCATTTCGTGAGTGTAAAAGGTGAGTTTAACAGATAAGGAATGGTCCGCTTCTCCGCGATTCCATAACTGGTTGCCTTCATGGCCCACGGAGCCTCCGCCACCCAAAACTTCTGCGATAACAACAAAATCCAGTTGTTTACTATTGATGGTCTGTTGCGTCGGATACGACACTAGTATGTCAACAGAAGAGTACACGCGCCGGAACGCTTTTGCAATCGCTGATTCAAGAGTATTGTCTAACTCCAGCTCTTCTTTTGTACCCCTGCTAGGATAGTGAAGCAATGCCGATAGCTGAACGTTATCCACAACGAACAGGCCGACTCGCAAATTAATTGACTCCGTACTGTCGTTGCATCCGGCGAGGGCAAGCACGAGGACAAACGGTGAGATGCCCCGACGGAAATCAGACATTTCCTTTTGGAGTGCTACTCGGAAGTAATTTAAAAGCAATACGCCCATGTGCCGTGGCGCTGATATGCTAGCAATAAAATGCTGGTGGGCGGGGATCTCCGTGGGAGTACTATCGCGGTCGTTATCCATTCGTTTGATCTCCCTCAATCCACGCCTACGGAGAAAGAGAAGGTGAAGAAACCGAGTTCTGAAGAAATATTGTCACAATACGTGATGATGGTTGAAATTCCTATGATTATTGACTCTAAGCCATCATCAAATGAGTTGGCTGGGTTGACTTAACTAGCCAATCGTTGAATAATTCATGTGACGGGATAGAAGCATGACAAAGTATACCAAAAAGACAATCGCGTGCCAAGCCAATGCTAAAGAAAGAATACCGTGTTTTCTCAAGTAACGATTTAGGCACGGGGAGTACAATTCTATCAAGTAACACTCCACATTGCACTCCTCTGGAGTGCGGGACTCTGGACATGTCGCATTCTATTGACATTTCGATCCTCTGGATCGAGGAAAGAGACTCCGACCAGAACGTGTTACTTGCTGAATGAATTATTCCGACAGGGATAATGGTGCGCTACCAAGGTAGGCTTCCGGCAGGTCTGAACCTACGTGAGACGACGGTTTCTTTGCCATTATTTGCGACTACGTCACCGAGTAAATGTTGAGGAATTCGGTAGAGATATCGGGAGATGACGCGCTTGGAATATTTGGTATTCTGAGAGATCCTGTCAGCAACTTCGGTAGCGGTGCATACCGTTTTGACAGAATCATAATACTATTTCTCTAAAATGCCTGTGAATTGATTACGTGAATTAAGTTAGGGGAAACGCATCTAAAATCCCTTGAATCATGCTCGCACCAAAGGTAATCACAGCGGTTGTTTTCCGCTCCATGGGTTTTGCAATCTTTAGCACTAGCGGTGCGGAAGGTATATAGAATCAGTAGACCCTCTCATTCCCAAGCCCCGGCGGGGCGACAGGTCAGTCGCATCTTGAGGGCATTGACTGTTAACCGAGAATGCAACAACGGCTACCGGGCGGGCACCCTTCGTTTTTTGTGCTATACACCTGTCGCCCCGCTGGGGCTTCTGATGCGCAAGGAATCAGTGTTGCTTCTCACTTTGAGAAATCTCTTTTTCCATTTTCAGATGGTCGATTACCTGAAATCAGATGCGTTTCCCCTGGGGCTTGTGGCAGGGGAAACGCATCTAAATTTTCTGCCTGACAAAAAAGCAAATCAGGCCAGGTTTGTGATAATTTTTGGGGGGCGTAGGTTGGGTTGAACGGAATTCGCTAATGATCGCTAATCTTAGCGGAGTTTCCGAGTGTCCACTTTGTCTAAACCTGCCAAAATTTGAGTGAAACCCAACATTAATCGTACATTCTACCGCCAAGAGACATCCTCTATAATTAGATGCGTTTCCCCTGGGGCTTGTGGGGTGACGCATTGCAATTGCCGACCGGCGGTGATATAATAGGCTTCAAACTAACTGGATAAGGAGTATGCCATGCGCAATAAACGCTGGTTCATTGGATTCATAAGTCTTTTGGTGTTGGCTCTCACGGTAGTCTGCTTAAACAGGGTTCAAGGGCAGAGCGATGCGGTAAAACGCGGGAAGTACCTCGTGGATACGATTGGTGCGTGCGGACAGTGTCACACGCCACGTAAAGGTGCTGATCCGGACATGAGCATGTATCTTGCCGGACACCCGGCAAATTCCCCCGCTCCGAAGTACGATTTCAGAACCATGATGGGACAAGGAGTATTCATGGTTACCGCACCGACTATGACGGCGTTTGCGGCGCCATTCGGTACAACCTTCGCCACGAACCTAACGCCCGATAAGCAAACGGGACTCGGAGAGTGGACGGAAAAGATGTTCATCGGCGCCATGAGGACGGGGCGTCATCAGGGGGTAGAGAGCAATCGAAAAATCTTTCCGCCGATGCCAGTGAAAAACTATTCGGAAATGAGCGACGAGGATCTTAAAGCCATTTGGGCGTATCTGAAAACGGTCAAAGCTGTGAAAAACGACGTTCCACCGGCGTTGAACCCTAGAGGGAGGCAGTGGTAGACAGAGCGAATGAAGATTCTCGGTATTGATACCTCGACCCCGATTGGCAGCGTCGGTTTAATTGACGGGGACGATTTTATCGCCGAGCATACGTTAAACATCACCCAAGCCCACTCGTCACGGTTAATGCCGGCGATAGATCAGGTCCTGAAGTGGGGCAATCTCAGGGTTCACGATCTCGACGCCTGCGCCGTGGGGATAGGTCCCGGTTCATTCACCGGAGTCCGAATAGGTGTTGGTACGGTAAAGTCTCTCTGCTATGCCATTAAGAAGCCCATTATAGGTGTTTCGACATTGGAAGCCATCGCCTATAATCTGCGTTATACCAATGGCTTGATTTGCCCGATTCTAGACGCGCGTCGGAATGAAGTTTATGGTGCGGTTTTTCGCGGAGGGGCAACGCTGGAACGCAGATGTGAAGATTTATGTCTCTCTATCGAGGAGTTGCTAAACCGCGTTGAATGTTCCGCTGTTTTCGTCGGAGACGGTTTGGATACGTATGGCGAAGCGGTACGAGAGAGATTTGGCGCGGACGCGGTCTTCGCCAATTCGATGTTCAATGTTCCGCGCGGAACGAACATCGCTCGAATCGGGCACGAACGCTTGTTGCGCGGCGAATCGGACGACTACTTTGGTTTAATCCCAAACTATATCCGGAAAGGGCTGTATGGTAAACCGGAGAATTAATATCTCGCCCTGCCTGAAAAACCTGCTTCCGCTTCACACATCCGCAGAATCATCATCGAAGAAACCGTTCTCAAGCTGCAACAAATCCGAGAAGTTTCCCTCCATTTCTACATTTCACACGTTACGCCCCACACCCTATGAACCGTGTCTTTGAAAACACGTCTGCACTTCTGGTCGCCCATCTCATCACCCGCTTGTTCTCCCTCGGCGTGACGTTTCTCCTCATGACGCGTTACTTTGGAGAAAAGGAGATGGGGGTATATTTTCTAGCCATTTCCTTCACCAATCTCATCGCTACTGTAATCGAATTGGGTATGCACACGCCACTGATTCGGGAAATGACGCTGCGTTTAGATGAAGCTCGTCATCTGGTAGGCAATGCCCTAATTATTAGAATCCTGTTATCCATTGTGGCATTCGGATTGATGATTGGGGTGGGGCGTCTGTTAAATTATCCGCCAGCCACAATGCAGATAGTCATATTGCTTGGTTTGGCGGAGATACTAAATTTGATTGCACTGTCGTACCGCTGCGTCTTTCGGGCTTTCGAGCAGATGAAATATGAAGCTTTCACCGTCATTGCCGAACGGTCTGTCGTTTGTGTTGTTGGTGGTGGGCTGATTGTCTTGGGTGCGAGTCTCCACGAATTCTGCCGCGTAATCTTGATCGCGAGTTGCATCAACTTGGGTCTGAGCGTCGCGTTTGCGCGATGGAGATTTGTCGGGTTGCGCTTTCGATTCGATCTAAACATCTGGAGTGTGTTGATGCGTCAAGCATTACCCTTCGCGCTGGGTAATATGCTCCATCTCGTCTATTTTCGGATTGGCGCTATTATGCTTGAAAGACTAAGCCCGGACGGCGTCATTGCAAACGCTTGGTATGGCTTGGCACATACCATCGTAAACGCGGTCACGATCCTTCCGGGCGCATTCTTGGGCGCGATGTTTCCGGTGATGGCACGCGCTTTTGAGGACAAGGGTGACGACTTTCGCGTGGCGTACACCTATGCGACTCGATGGATGGTTCTGCTCGGGGTTCCCACTGCCGTCGGCATCGCGGCATTAGCGTGGGAGATAGTCTCCATATTGCCCCCTGAAAAATACGCGGTGACAAAGATCGCGCCTACCTTGCAGTGGTTGAGTTGGTCGTGCGGACTAGCATTCTTGACGACAACCCTCATCACGGTGTTACGTGCGGCGGACAAACGCTCCCAGTTCACACTGCTTATGGGGGCGACGACGCTCCTACACATCGCCTTAAACTTCGTGCTTATTCCCCGTCACAGTCATGTGGGCGCTGCGGTATCGCTAATTATTAGCGAAGCGTTTCTGTTCGTTGCCGGCTTCGTTTACATCTCTCGGCGCGTCGCGACGCTAACCAGTATACGGTATGCAATCAAAGCCGTCGTACTTTCCGCGTTGATGGGCTGCGGACTGATAATTCTGAAAGGGTTGATTCCGATATGGGTACTCATTCCGTTGGGCGTCCTGTTCTACGCCGCGGGGATGACAATGTGGGGGGAATTCAGGCGGGACAGTTTTAAGCAGGTATTCTAGTTGGTGGGATTAACGCACCATGCAACGGGAACTTAGTGCTCTAATCAACGTGCTTCAATTGGGGTGTGAATTTCGACTTACGAGCATAGGAATATTTGACCGACCGGCATGGATCGGGCTAGAAGCCCGACCTACCGGAATGTGCTAAACGGTTGATGCGACCGTATATCCGCCAACCAACGAGTAGTTTGCGGCGAAATGATAGAGTTTAGAATTCACCTTCTGAATCTGATCGGGTGTGTGATGAGTCCCCTCTCTAGACCAAGCGGCGTTATTGGCTTCGACACTTTCCCAGAGCGTCAACCAACCGTAGTCAGACTCGGAGTGGGCTACGGCGTCGAGCTCGCCTTGGTATCCTTTGAGCAGCTGCACCTCCAAGCAGCCGGGCAACGAGCGAATAGCGGGTAGAAACTCGCGCACCATGAAATCTTCAAACATTTCCCCTTCAACGTCAGGTTTTAATTCAATCGTGTGAATTGCACGAAAACGTGGCATAACTGTTTGCTCCTCACAATCAGGAATGGATGTGGGCGACAAGATATAAGATTAGGTAATATTCGCCCGATTCTCATATCTTGCGGCTCTGTTCCAGTTTAGCGTCCTCCGATGAACGCTTCAAGCATCTCTCTAGCTTCGGTATCGGGATATTGTCTAGGGGGTGATTTCATGAAGTAGGCGCTTGGACCGTAGAGCGCCCCGCCGATTTCTCGGTCACGCGCAATCTTGCAGCAGCGAATAGCGTCGATCGACACGCCCGCCGAGTTTGGCGAATCCCAAACTTCCAATTTCAGTTCCAGCCTTACCGGAATGTCGCCAAATTCTGTTCCTTCCAGATGGAGATAGCACCACTTTCGGTCGTCAAGCCACGGAACATAGTCGCTCGGACCGATGTAGACGTTCTTTGGCGAAATGTCGTGGTTAAGTTGAGAGACGACAGCGTCTGTCTTGGAGATTCGCTTAGACTCCAACCGCTCTTTCTCCAGCATATTCTTGAAATCCATATTCCCGCCTACATTCAACTGGGAAGTGCGGTCAACCTTCAATCCGCGGTCGCTCATCAGTTTCGTCAGGACACGATGAACGATTGTCGCGCCGAATTGAGCCTTGATGTCATCACCGACGATGGGCAAGCCGGCTGACTCGAACTTGGCACGCCACTGATCGTTCTTGGCAATGAAAACCGGCATACAGTTGACAACGCCGCACCCGGCGTCCAATGCCTGCGTCATGTACCATTTTGTGGCTTCTTCGCTGCCGACGGGCAGATAGTTAATGAGAACATCCGCCTGACTTTCTCGCAGCACCGTCGCCACATCGGCGACTTCGGCAGACGATTCCTTGACCGTTTCATGGTAGTATTTGGCGAACCCATCCATCGTTGGTCCGCGGTGAACGGTAACGCCTGTCTCCGGCACATCCGAGAATTTAATGGTGTTGTTCGGCTCGACCCAAATCGCTTCGGCTACATCCCTACCAACCTTATTGCTGTCCACATCGAATGCCGCCACAATCTCAATATCACTCACATGGTAGTCGCCCACGTTTACGTGCATAAGACCGGGCACGAAGTCATCATCTTTGGCATCTCGATAGTAATGAACTCCTTGGATCAACGAAGAGGCGCAGTTTCCTAGGCCAACTATAGCAACGCGTATTTTTGACATCGTCTCAATCCTCCAAATTGAATTCATGAATCGCTGTCAGACGAGTGAATCGTGTTCGAAGGCAACAGATCGTGTGACGACAACATTAGCGACTCAAGAACAATCGAATATTTTATAGAAATCCTTGTGTATGTATGCCATTTCACAGCATGTTCTAATCATCTAGTGCAAGGCTTATTGCGAGTTTAGCGCATGGGATAAGATTTTGCCTTCAACACACGGCGATTGTCGGGTGTACCTGCCGACCTGCGAGAAGATATCTTGTGAAACAGCGTAATCGGGGAGTATACAACAAAATCCATAAAAGATCAAGTGCAATCGAAGTGGAAAGCAGTGGCCTGTGACCAGTGGTTAGTGGTCAGTGAGGAAGATTGGACGAGAGAAGAGTGGAAAGAGGGGAAGAATGGAAGATTGCAAGGATGGAAGCGCAAAAACCCAGTAGAAGATGAATGCATGGAGCGGAGGCAAACAGTGGTGAAGGAATATCGATCGCTAGATTCTGCAGACGAACGAAGTTGTGCCAAGCGAGTCTCCATATCTTGAACAATGCTGTCCAGAAACTGAACAGATTGAACCTAGCGAGTACGCTGCATAACACTAGAAATCCGCACGGCGGTAGGTTTGCCAATACTGTATGCATCTGGCATAGTATTTGCGCTTGCAGATGGAAGGTACGCTTTCATAATGAGGAGGACAGCCACATGAAGACAGTGCGATTCTTGCAACTTGGTCTATTGCTCGCTGCTGCTCTGAGTGTGCCGAGCAGTTTTGCCCAAGAGTATACCCGCTGGGGATTGCCCGACGGCGCCAAGAAGCGGTTTGGGAAGGGTTGGATATCAAGCAATATCGCATACTCTCCAGACGGAGCCCTGCTCGCAGTTGCGACTAGCATCGGCATTTGGCTCTACGATGCAAAGACCGGCGCCGAAGTCAACCTTCTCACCGGGCATACGCGCGTGGTAAATTCCATAGCGTTCTCGCCTAATAGCTCCATGCTCACCAGCGGGAGCCCGGACAGTACGATTCGTTTGTGGAATGTGCACAATGGGAAACAGGTTCGGACGCTCGAAGGACATAATGGTAGTGTTAATTGCGTCGCATTTTCTCCTGTCGGCTTCACGCTTGCCAGTGGAAGTAGGGACAGTACAATTCGGCTGTGGGATGCCCGCACCGGTGCGAGTTTGCACACGCTTGAAGAGCATTCGGATGATGTTGTGTCCGTAGCGTTCTCGCCCGATGGCTTCACGCTTGCCAGCGGGAGTGACGACGACACGATTCGCGTATGGGATGTACGCACCGGAGAAGCCATACAAACGCTGGGCAATGTTTCGCGCCGGGGGAGTTACGCCATAGCGTTCTCCCCTGACGGACTTACGCTTGCCGGTGGAAGGAGTCCGAACGGGGCCGGCATGCCGTCTCCGCCAGGCAGGATTGAGTTGTGGTATACCCGCACTTGGGAAAATGTGCAGACCCTTGAGGGACATAAAGCGACGGTTGGTTGTTTAGCCTTCTCACCCGATGGAAACAGGCTTGCCAGCGGAGGAGGATGGTATGACGACACGGTTCGTTTGTGGGACACCCGCACCGGAGAACACATTCATACACTTGAGGGGCATGCGGATAGTCCCCTTTTGTTGAGATATTTGCCCGGAGCGTCGACGCTTGTTACTTCGCGTAACGACAACACGGTTCACTTGTGGGATGCGCGCACGGGAAAACACCAGCGCACAATTGTGGGAAATATAGGCTGGGTCGGAAACGTCGCTTTGTCCCCGGATGGGGTCACGCTTGCCTGCGGGAGCGAGGACGCGATGATTCGTCTGTGGGACACCCGCACCGAAGAACGTACCAAGATTCTGAACGGACATAGGGAATGGGTCAGCGCCATGGCTTTCTCTCCTGATGGCGCCACGCTTGCCAGTGGCGGAGCGGACCGAATTGTTCGTCTGTGGGATGTGCACACCGGTCAACACCGGCGCTTGCCCGCCGGAGATATGCATCCAATCATCTCTTTAACGTTTTCCCCTGATGGATCCATGATTGCCGGCGGGAGTGGTGACGGGAAGATCCCATTTTGGGATGCTCGAACCGGAAATCGGTTGCGTACGCTTGAGGAACATAGCGGTAGGGTTTCCACCGTCGTTTTCTCGCCCGACAGTTTTACATTTGCCGCTGGGGGCAATGTGAACACAATTCTTCTGTGGGATGTGCGCACCGGGGAACACTTGGCGACACTTGCAGGGCACACAGACTCGGTTCTTTCCGTCGCCTTTTCACCCCGCGGTTCCACGCTTGCCAGTGGAAGTCTTGACCGTAAGATTCGACTATGGGATGTGTCCACTGGCGAACATTTGCAGACGTTTGAAGGTCATTCGAGGGCAGTTCGTTTCATAGCGTTTTCGCCCGATGGGCGCGAACTTTCCAGCGCGGGCTCAGATGGCACGATGCTATTCTGGGATCTCAAGCGTACGACGACTTGGGGCGGCATTAGAGGAACAACCGTCGCTGACGAGATGAGGCAGTTGCCGGAGCTGTCACCTTCAGCTACTGCTATAGTCCCAACGGAAACCGCACTCCTCCCAAACTATCCGAATCCATTCAATCCGGAGACATGGATACCCTATCAGTTGGAGAAATCAGCGGTAGTAACATTGACGATTTTTGATATGCATGGGAAAGCAGTTCGGACGATGGCAGTGGGATATCGACCCGCCGGGACATACCGAAGCCGGAATCGCGCGGCGTATTGGGACGGACGTAATCAGCAAGGAGAGATGGTTGCGAATGGCGTCTATTTCTGCACCCTAAGGGCAGGAAATCTTAGTTTCACGCGGAAGGTGTTGGTCGGGAAATGATACCATTACTCTCTATACCTTGCGTTGGGTATTATTGCGCTTTCTTTTCCAGTCTATACTTCGGCAGAAAAAACAGGGCATTATTGATTGAGATATACCGGAAACATTATTAGACATCTTTCCAAAATGGATCCGTGTAGTTACAGCAATCTTGGAGATTAGAATAACTACGCCGTTTGGCAACTTGTTGAGGAATATCGCAAGTTAACAATGGCAGCAATCACATTCCATGTTTTCCCATAGTTGCGGTGTTTACCTCGATAGATGTCTTTGGTGATGCGAAAAATCTTACATCGTCTGACGATATTCTCAATGACGACCCTGCGTGTTGCCAACCGTCGGTTGAATTGCTTCGCCTCCCGAGTCAAGGGCTTGCTCCGATAGGCCTTAATGGGCGTCGAACTGTTGGCATACCGTTTGGCTATCCCCTGATAACCACTGTCAGCCAACTTCTCAGTTTCGGGAGAAATTGCCACACGACTTTCCTTCAGAATGGTGTAATCGTGAACACTCCCTTTGCGGCAGGTAACCGATACTATTTCTAACAGCGCCAAACACGCAATCAATTGAACTTTTATGGTGTGCCTTTTTTTTACCGCTATAGTAGACACGCTGTCCTTTGGTTGGACGTTCAATCGGTTGCTCGGTGGCATCAATGATGATGGTTTGGAGATTGCTCTCCACTAAGTGCTTTCGATTCTTCAGTGAAAGCACTTTAACTAACACATCAAGTAGTTGATGATAGAGTTTATTTGCATAAGACTCACTGATACCAAACTCTATGCCTAATCTGGCAAAGGTTGGATAGTGGCGCAAATAGGTGAATGTCAATAGAAGGCGATCGGCCAATGCAACCTCCGATTTCTTTCCTCGCTTCTTCATCGGACGTTCTTCTCGAAGGTTTTCGGGGTGAGTCGCCACACGCTCCAAAATAAGGTTGAAAGCCGCCTTGTCAATACCAACCGCTCGCAGAAATTGCTCATCTGACTGTTTTACTGCTTTTTCAAATTGACTCATGGGTATCCTTTCTACCACAGAAATTGTTGAAAGGATATAACGTAAATTCAAGCCAAATAGATACTTATTTTGGAAAGATGTCTATTGTTAAGCAGCGATACGGAAAACTGCCTCAATGTCAATACGGCATTTGGTGAAATCCGCGCCCTGTGCGGACTTGTTGAAAATCAGTTGACGCATAACAAAGCGTCTAAGTTTTTGGCAGACGGAAGAAATGGTTGATTTACCAGTGGTTTTACGAATTCCTTCAGGTGAGTGGTGTTTCAATAAGACAAGTCGAGCCAAACTCGCAGCGGTACAACAAAGTTGTGTGAACCGCAAGAAGGCTAAGGTAGTAGTCGATTGATAGTCACCCAAACCAAAGTATTGTTTGAGTTCACGTATAGCAATTTCGATTGAAAACCTAGCAGCATATATCTCAAGAATCTGAGTCGTCGACAAATCGAGAGAGGTGGAGACCAAAAGGATAGAGCGGTTTGTTCCATCAGCGATGACCACACGGACTTTGTGTTTCACATCACGCAGAAAGAGGTCAATGACGAGATACTCCACTTGGCACTGCTTTCCATATAGCCAAGCCGTTGTGGTCTTCCTTTGCATCTGATTAAAGCATTTGGCGAGTTTGATACATTTACCACGCTTAGGCGGTCGTCCACGCCCACAGTAGAATGGTGGGAGAAACCCAACAGCATCATGACGTAAATGAGTGACAAGTGTAATCCCTTGTTCAACCAGTGGAGTAATGAAGTTGGCTTTTGAGAAGAAGGCATCGGCAACCACACACAACGGTTTTGCTTTGACGCTATTCTTGACGAAAAAGACAGCAGCAAGCACAGCGGCGACTATACCCATCGGTTGAGCATTGCCTTGTGTGTCCACAACGAAATGAGACGGATTACTCTTGCCTGAAATCAATCGACTTATAACGGGTAGGCAATGCCATTGATGTTTGACACGTGCCAGAAAGCCAGCTATTACCCATTGATGCCCAATGACTTGCTTATCGGGGTGTGTTGAATTCTGTTGCCATTTTTGAACTCCACTCATTTTTCCCTTCACTTTTTTTACCATTGTCGGGTCAACAGCAAGTAACAGATGGCCGGCATAACTCAATGAGTCGCCAAGTTCAGATAACAGCAGGTCAATCACAGATTCGATGACTTCTGACAAATCCCACTGGAAGGTCGACAGAAACCGGTGCCAACCGGATAGAGATTTATCAACGAAAATACATGTATCAGCGATATGGGTGAGGCATTTGCGACTTTGTCCGATTAATAACGAAAAGATGAAACCGACGAAATAGGTGAAGGTCGGTTTAGAAAATCCTTGACGAAACTTCAACAAATAGGGTATCCATATCTCTGGGAAGAAATTATCCATAACACTATTGGGCAAATCGCTGTTTGCCCTTTATACCTCCAATCTTATTTGGTGAATCAGAGGTATGATAATTTCTTCCCTTTTAATTTGTCACCCTAAATTCTGCCGAAGTATAGTTCCAGTGATAGTTGTTTCTAATAGGACTTACGTAGCACCATCAGGTCGGGAATCGGAGTTCCCTCGTACAAGAGTCGCGACCTGGAGATCGCTCCTACAGAAGACGCAATTTCTGAC
Source organism: Candidatus Poribacteria bacterium (assembly GCA_965204085.1). GTDB lineage: Bacteria > Poribacteria > WGA-4E > WGA-4E > JAJDTR01 > JAJDTR01. The sequence goes on from CBDBEE010000001.1 coordinate 296,559, forward strand.
AACGCGGAGTATATTATCAGGGCACAAATAGGATCGTCCAAGTCGTCGTAAGGCGGGAAAAGGGATTTCTATAGGGTCTCTCTTGCGTGGGATCTTCTATCGCAAGGGAACTCTATCGCCCTCACTATCCGTTCGGTTGATCGTTACCACCGTAAACATTGCACTCCTCTGGAGTGCGAGTTTTCTGTACCGTCAGGGGAAACGCATCTGATTTTTCAGAATAGAGTTGCTAGAATAGTAGTCAAATAATTGTCGTCCCATGTGGCTTTGAGCCGCTTGTTGGCGACACCAAGTTTGGTTGACTTCTCAGACTTGAGTAGATTGAGAGCAATGCGTCGGACGATGGCGAAGTTCTCACCGCTGTTGTCTTTACGAATCCGGGAGGCGTCTTCACGAAAAGCAACATCTAATACCCAATGACATGAGTTTTCAATCCGCCAGTGATGCCTAGTGGCTTCAAGCAACTGGGCTGCATCACCAGGAAGCGAAGAAATATAGTAGCGTGTCTCTGTGGTCACTTGTTGGTTGACTTCTCGCTCGGCGGTGACTTTGACGACGGAGTTGAGATTGACGAAGTTCTCACTTGTTCTAAGAGTAGAAATTACACCGGGGTCTGCAATCGCATAAGCCGTGCGGGTTTCTATACGTCCATGATTGCCGTCAACGGTTTGCGTCGAGTCGACTTTAACATCTCTTATCTCACCCGTTGAGACGCCATCAAACAAAAGTCGAACATCTTCAGACAATTGTCCTTGATTGGCTTTAAGCGCCAAAACGTAGTCGGCATCTGAATCCACAATGGTTTGAGCGTAACTGTTTAGTCCATTGATTTCTATGGTGAATATCAATTCACAAAACGTTGAATTGACCAAAAAGCGGTTAGGTTGGTGCGGTTGTCTCAACAGTCAAAACTCCGGCATCAAGTCCTTGATGATAGCGGCGGATAATTTCCAAGCCAATCTCTACGAAATCCTTGTTCTGTTGTTTGCAAGTTTGAATCACATTGGTAATGATACTTAACGCTTCAGAGCCCTTGGGTGAACGATTGCCACCCGATATTTTGCGAGTTATCACCGCGGGGCGTATAGCGCGCTCGGCGCGATTATTATCGGTGGACACCTGCATGTGTGACAGAAAGGTGAATAACGAATCGCTGTGTTTGGCTAACCGTTTGGCAAGCCTTTGACAATCAGAATCGTGATAGTCGGCTTTGGCAAGGCACTCCAATCGGTGGGTTAGCCTTTTGAATCGGCGCTCTAAGGTAGATGGAGCGATATCCGACTGCTTCTGCTTGAGGCGAATGGCATCGCGTAACAAACGCGTTAGTTTTTTGGCGAATGCCGCATATTCTTGAGTGTGATTGGTCTTTCTCACTTCAGACAATTCACGCAGCAAATGCACCAAGCTCTTCTGTTGGGTGTAGGGAAGTGGGTTATAAGCGGTATAAAAGTCACTGACGATGACTCCATCATAATCTGCACTCAATTGTTCTAAAACCACTTGATGTCCACGACTTGCATTAACTTCATAAAGCGTGTAACTGTCTGTGGTGAATGCCCAAATCCAGCATAATTGACCGTCTAACCGCCAGCCGGTTTCATCGACGTTAGGTACAAAGGCTCTGTCGCAATCCGGTTTGAATGGCTTGATATTCGGGAGTGAACCATTCTGCCAACGATTGCATGGATTGCGCCAATGCGCCAGCGGTAATAGAAAGCCCACACAGTCGTTTGAGTACTGTGACGACTTTCCGATACGGTACCCCCATGGCGTGCTTCAATTCAGCGGCAATGAGCAATGCACGCGAACCTATCAATCGATGGGGCACCTGTTGCGGGTGATGGCTTTTCACCCGCCTTTGGCAGTTTTGGCAATATCCACTCTGTGTCTGATAACAGACAACGGTAGTCTGAGCCGGAATGACCTCTTCAACATACTGTTGATGGGTTGTGATATTTTCAATCACTCCATGACAATGGGGACAATCCTCTAAAGGAGTTTCAACAATTTCGTCAGCTTCGGTGGGACGATGTCGGTAACTGCCGGCGTGTCCCGGTTTTTTGCGACGACGTTTTTGTCGATTCGGTTTGACAAATCCGGGGGCAGGCGGTTTTGGAGGCGAAGTGGAGGTAGTTAACAGTTTCGACACCTGCTGTTCCAATTCGGTTATACGGGCGCGTAATGCCTGATTTTCAGCTTCCAATTCGGCTATACGAGCAATTAACTGTTGTTCCCTTGTATTCGTCATAGTGATGCGTTGAATCCTCCGTAGCAAGCAACTACGCCCAATGCTGCACGGATTTCGCCACTCTTACAAACTGGACTAAACAGTTACCAATCTTCTATCTTACCGCGTACCACTCCTAAATGGTCACTAACCACTGGCTACTAATACCATTTCTCTACAATGATAGTGCATTAATAGCGTGAATTAAGTAAGGATATCCGGTAATGCTTGCCACTTCAGAGGCGGTAAGTTTCTTGAGAATACTAGCCACATCGTCCTTGAGGGAAGAAAGAGTCTCGTGAAGCTGAAAGGCAATGTCTTCCTTAACAACTTGCCAGAGTCGTTCAATCGGATTTAACTCCGGTGAATAAGGGGGGAGGAAAAGGAATCCAACATTCTCAGGTATAGTCAAATCTGAAGTTTTGTGGAAACTCGCATTGTCGAGAATGACAATGTTGTAATCTTGTGGATAAGTAATTGCCAATTGTTCAATAAACACCTCAAAGCAACTGCTATTGAGAGCAGGCATTTCCAAGAACAGATGCTCTCCTGTTCCGGGAGCCACCGCACCATAAAGATAATAGCTCTCATATCTGGGATTCACCACTTGTATTGGCTTAGTTCCCTTCGCCGTGATTCGTCGTTGGGGCAAAGGCAAGAGTCCAAAGCGGCTTTCATCTTGAACCAAAATCTGCACACAAGACGCAGGGGTATCGCCCATTGCCTCTAGGAGGTGCGATTCGACATCTTCTTTGAAATCTTCAACCTCCTGTTCGTTTTTCTTTTTGTGACTTTTTCGTGGCACTTTGAGTTTCGCTTTCATGTCATAACGCACAATACGGTACACCGTTTTGTAGTTGACTTTTAAGCGATGGGTTTGCAAAAGCCACATCTGAATTTCGCCATAGCTTCTAAAGCCACTTTCTTCTTTCAGGCGCTCCTTGAGTGAATCTATCGCCTCCTGAGGAAGCGTCTTTTGTCCCGGTTTGGCGCCGGGTTCTTCAATGGTCAGCAAGGCGTTAAGACCGCCATGTTCATAACGCTTCAACCAGTGTCCAATGGTATTTCGATGAACCGCTAGAGTCTCTGCCACTTCAAGCCGCGTCTGACAACTTCCACTTTTCAATAGATACAGCATATGAAGCCGAGGTTTCCGTCGAAAATCTTTCTCCAGTTTCAGTCGATTTTCGAGCATCTTCACGTCTTCATGAATAATTGGTATTGCTTTTTTCATAATGAAATAAATATATCACTATATGCACTGTTATTCAAGAGAAATGGTATAACCACAGTTTTTTCTTTTGTGTTCAAATCGTCGTTGGGGTATAATTGTTTTGAACGGCAGCCGGTCAGACTATGGGCTATGTAAACCATACGCCCGCGTAAGGAGAGTTCATGAAAGTTACAGTAAAATACTTTGCTGTGTGCCATGAAGAGTTGGGGAGAGAGGAAGAGGAGATGGAGTTGCCGGAGGGGGCGACCTTAAGAGATATTCTCGATCGCCTTGAGGAGGAATGGCCCGAGATCACCGAGTTTTATCAGGTTATGCAGATGTCTGTCAACTGGGACTATGCAACAGAAGACACCGAACTCTCAGAGGGGGATGAAGTCGCGCTGATTCCGCCTGTGACGGGAGGTTAAGATGTTCAAGATTACGCGTGAAGTTATTGACACTCAGAGTGTCTTAAGCGCTGTCGAAGCTGATATCGCGGGAGCAATTGTCCATTTTTTGGGCACCGTGCGAAACAACACAGGCGGACGCAGAACGTTGTATCTTGAATATGAAGCGTACGCACCGATGGCGGAAAAAAAGATGGCGGAGATCGGTCAAGAGATTCAGGAGAAGTGGGGGTTGGAGCGCGTCGCCATGATTCATCGTGTCGGACGGGTGGACATTGGGGATGTGAGCGTCGCGGTCGCCGTGGCGTCGCCGCATCGGAGCGACGGATTCGAGGCGTGCAAGTACGCCATGGATCGGCTTAAGCAAGTTGTACCTATCTGGAAGCGTGAAATCTGGGAGGATGGCGCAGAGGAGTGGGTGAAGCCGGATCCTGTTTATTTTGACGCCGATCGGGAAGTGCCTAGGTCGGATGGATAACGATTTTTGAATTGCAGTTAGCGGTTACGATTCTGTGGTACGTGCTGGATTAATCAGAATTTGGGATTTCCAATATCTCCTACGGCATCGACAATCGTATAATGCGAATTTCTTATTCGCGCAGCGAATCGAGAGCGTCAAATAGGTCTCTTTGATGAGGGACAAGATGCCCCGCTTACGACGAGGTGCATGAAATAATCGAAATGTAGAGAGCGACAGGCATTACCGCTGCCACCACCTCCTGCCCTGAGATTCATTCCCAGCCGCCTCTTGACCGACAGTTGATTCCAACGACTTTAGTAAACGCGAAATCTCCTTATCCTTTCCAGATATCGCCAGCGCGTTTTGACAGGCTTTAATCGCGCGTTTACCCATCGTTTCGTTTCCCTCCGATTGATACGCAACCTCGCAGATATGTGCGACTGCTCGATAATAGTCGGCCGGATCCACATCTCCTGTCGGGGCATCCCCGGTCCGATCAAGCGTCAATAATCCATCTTCCCACGACTGAGCCTTGGCGTCACAAATGACCTTGTGGCAGAGTGCGTCCGAGTTTGAATCATCCAACCAATGCGCCTGTTCGTAGCAGGCGACTGCTTCGTCGTAGGTTTCATTGAGGACGTGCAATTTCGCCAACTCGGTATAAAAAACGTATAGCCCGCTTTCTTGAATTGCGTAGCGATTGGATTGTGTATTCGTGAGCCAGCCTCGTTCCTCCAGAAATTCAATTGCGCTATTTTTCTCCTCGTCGGTTATTATCACGTCGGTGAGAAGGTGTTTTGCGACAGCGGCGTTAGGGTAAATTTTTGTGCGGCTCTTCATCAGGGGGTAGGCTTGCACTCCTTTATCCATCTGAAGCAGTTTCAAACCAGTGGCGATTCGGAACAACGAAACTATCTGATCACTATTTTTCCGCGCCCTTTCCTCGAATATCGGTTGCTGATTTTGCGCTATGTGCCGATTTAATGCGCTCAATTCATCTTTATATTCCGTAACTTCGGAATCGAGTTGGTGCGCTTTGCCAAAAAATCTTTGCGCCGCAAAGATTTCGTTCCATTCCCGGTAGATTAAACCGAGTTGGAAATTGGCATCAGCGAGTACATCGGCTGCCGACGCAACAAGTAAAACAGTATCGTAGGCTTGAATCGCACACCCGAGTTCTCCCTCATCAGTTAGAGTTTGGGCATGACCGATAAGTTCGTCCAGTGAAAATTGCACGCTGTCCTTGTCGAGGTGAAAATTTATCTGCATTTGTCTGCCGTGTCTTATATTTCGGCAGGATTATCGGATACCCAGTCTTGGGTGTTCTCGCTGAATCGATCCGCCAACTCGTCCGAAATTGTCTGTTTCATCAACTCAATGAGATCCTGGCGAAATTTTGCCCAGTCGTCTCCCCGCCGTGTAAATCGATACTCGCTGTCAATCTCGACATACATGGTGTCCTTTGGTTCGGAAAGAGATTCAAAGTAGCGCACAACTTTCATACCGCCTCCACGAATTATTGTAGATTGAATATTGAAACCCATTAACTCATGCTATTTTTAAGATTAGAACTTCAGAGGTACCTGTCGGGGAATCATTATCATTCCCTTGGCCCCTTGTTTGAGAACTCTAAGTTCGACGTGTTTCGGTACTTGTCCGTAAGGGAGGCATGCCATCCGAACGACTAGAATGCCCACAAGTCGCAAAACCCATTCACACCCGTAGAGAAGCCCCGTCCCAGCCTGTCAGAATTGGTAGATGATCTTTTCAATGGTGTGGCAAAATAGAGCCTAGTAACCTGCTTGAAAATAGTAGCCGCCCTATGATGTAGCACGTATCTTACAAGTCCTACAGATTCCTTTTGTATTTGATAAAAGTCGCTTCAATCCGCCTTTCCTCTCGGACAGTCGTGGTAGTAATAGTTGTATTACCGATTGTGTTTTCGTTAGTAATTTCTCCCACCGGCACCCGATCAAATTCATGGATAATGACCCCGTCAGCACCTTTTTCGCGCGCCTCTTGCAGAAGTTTCTCTTGCAATCTCTTGTTACTGACGCGTTTACCCGCGCGTGCAACCGCGCGTCCCATTACTACATAATCTTCCTCTACATCGAATTCTGAAAAGTAAAGGTCAACATGAGTCGTAGGCGAATAAGATGTGCCAACATAGTCGACACCACGTTCGGAACAAGCGCCAACGAACAGGGCCAATACCAAGAGTGAAACGGTGTATTTGAACATGTTCACCTCCTATGGAAGTAAACGTTTGGTGCATAATGGTCCCCTATATTCGGGCTATGAGTTACGTGGTTGCTACTCACCGCACTCGCAAATCGATCGTTTGATTTATTGACTCAGTTGATTCCGTTTGATTGAATTCCTCTACTTTGAACTGCGTAGTACTGACGGTACCAATCAACTCAAGAATTCCACTCGCAAATCTTCCAACCTGATTCACTCGCTATCTGACGGAGCGCTTTGCCCGGATTCACCACAACGGGTGTACCAACACAGCGTAACATCGGCAGATCGGCGCGGCTATCGCCGTAGGCGAAGCTCGCGGCGAGTTCAATCCCGTGATCGTGAGCGAAAGCTTTCACCACGCGCGCCTTTTCCTCTTCGCCCAACGGCGAGGACATCAACTCACCGGTGAATTTTCCATTTTGTTCAAGGAGGGACATGGACAACATGTGGTCCGCACCCAAATGGTCCGCGAGCGGGGTCATGATAAAATCAAGTGAACCGGTCACGAGCACAACAAGATCGCCCTTGGCTTTGTGTTCACGAATCTGATCCGCTGCCGCTGGGAAAATCTTTGAGCCGAGTAGGGCGTCGAATGAGTCTAGAGCCAAGTTTTTCAGCTGATCCACCTCCATCCCACGGTAGTTCCGGTAGAATACCTGATTGAACTTGGTACGGCTCACGCGGTCCAACAGGAGGTAATAAGGGATTTTCAGTAGGAAGCCAACCAGCCAAAACGGGCGAATCAGGGGATGAAGCAATTGCAATCTAAACCGCACATAGTAGTGAACGATGGTCGAATTCACAAGGGTGCCGTCAACGTCGAAGAAGGCAGCCACTTGCGGGTTGGCATTATTGCCACTTGTGCATTCCGCCGCACCGAGAGACTCCATAGTTACTTTGGGGTTATTCATGAGCCGCGTCACGCAACTGTTCGATTCGGGTTCGCACTTCGTCCGCAATTTTCCGGTAGATTTCTCGCTTACTCGTTTTCATGGTAGAGTCTTCCGAGAAATCGGGCGCGACTGGCTCGCCGAAAACGACGCGAACCTTGCTTTTGCGAGGTAATGACTTGCCTTTGGGCAACGCTTCATAGGTGCCGCTCACGTGCGCGGGCACAACCGGTACACCAGCTTCGTATGCAAGCAGACCGAGTCCCGGTTTAAAGGGCTGGAGCTCCCCGTTTAAGGAGCGTGTGCCTTCGGGATAGATGAGCAAGTTTTCGTGTCGGAGAAGCGCTTCTTGTGCAACGCGAAGGCTTTGGAGGGAGTTTTCCGTCCGATCGAACGGCAACGCATTGAGACACTGGCTAACAAACCACGCTTTCATTCGACTGTTGTAGAAATAGTCTCTTGCACTAAGCGGACGCAATTTTCTTGACTCCGTCCCTAGAGCGGTCATAATGGCCGGTGTATCGAGGTGGCTGCTGTGATTTGACGCGATGATGTACGGCGCTCCGATCGGGATATGCTCTAACCCACCGCACCGAAGCGAGAACCGGCGTCGGAAGATCGTCCGAATGCCGAAGCGAATTAGTTTAGCCAAATGGCTCGGACGCGAGTCTAGTTCTCCGTGCGCCGTGACGATTGAGGATTCTAGGGACGTATCAACGGCATCCGGTGCGGTCTGCGCGTCTAGCGTGTTGACAACATCAATCACATCTCCGACAGTCCGAACCCTGGCAGCGACCTCGTCCGGCACCTGTTTACTCAGCTTGGCTTCAAGCAACAACAGCAGTTCAACACGGGTCATCGAATCCAATCCGAGATCCGTGTCCAACGTATTCTCCGCTCGGATGCGATCCGGCGGAACGCGGGACAATCGCGCCAGTTCGTCGGCAACTTCAGCTTCCTTACTTCCCGGCTCCCACCCTCCGACAACCTCCTGTGACGCGGTTTCTTCGGCGGAATCAACCGGTTCAGCCGTGTCTACCGCGAATTGTTTCAATAATAGCGCCTTGACTCCTGTACGGTCAATCTCACCGTCGGGAGTCTTGGGCAAATCCTCCTCCCAGAAATGCACTTTTTGTAGATTCTGATGCGTAGGTAGGCTGCGGGCGCAGGTTTGCAGATGTTTCTGAATCGATTCTTGGACTTTTTCCCGAGTGTCGTCCTCGGGGCAATCCGGCACTATCACAGTGTGAACTTCCTCACCGAACGAGTCCGGTGGGTCAATTCCAACAACACACATCTCGGAGATATCGGGACTATGTCGATATAGTTCCTCAAGTTCGATCGGATAGATGTTTTTTCCAGTGCTGCCAATGATAACATCTTTTTTGCGTCCCGTAAGAAAGAGGTAGCCGTCTTCATCAATGTAACCGAGATCGCCGGTATAGAGCAACCCGTTTCGGAGGACTCGCCGAGTCGCTTCTGGATTTCGATAGTAGCCCGCCATCGTACTGGGGCTCTTTGCGACAATCTCGCCAATGCCGTTTGCATCCGGATCAATAATCTGAAACTCCACATCATTTACTGGCAGCCCGACGGAACCCACTTTGGTCTTCCCGGCAGGGTTCACGCTTAAAACGGGCGCCGTTTCCGTCATACCGTAGCCTTCTAGAATAGTGAATCCGAAACGTCTGAATCCATCATAAACCTGACGAGGCAAGGCGGCACCGCCGCTAATTAATATGCGGATTTGACCTCCCAAAGCCTCATTAACTTGCTTAACCGCCGCCGGCGCAACCGCCTCGTCAACATTGATCGGCGCTTTTAGGACATACCTTTCAATGACGTCATAGAGCAATTTGTATAGGCGTGGAACCCCGATAATGGCTGTCGTTTCCGTTTCCCGCATGGATTCCAAGATTGCGGTTGGTTTAAAGGTATTGATGTAGGTCACAGTGGCGCCACCGTAGATAGCCATCAGGAAACTGCAGGAGAACCCTAGGGCATGATACAGCGGTAGAATGGATAGAACGCGATCTGTTTCGGCTGGGGGGAGCACCTGTGCGACAGCGTGGAGATTAGCGAGAAACCCCTCATGAGACAACATCGCGCCTCTCGGGTCAACGGTGGTACCCATCGTGAAGATGATTGAGGCCGTTGCCTCCGGCTGGATTTCCACATTCGGAAAATCGTCAGGAATCTCATCAATCGAAGACACAACCTCCCTGGCGCCAGAAGGTCCACAGAGTTGATTCAGGTTCAGCACGTCCAGCTCTTCCCTTTCGTCGGAGATAGAGCACAGTTGTTCAAAAAGGGTATCGGACGCGAGAACCGCTTTTGCCTCTGTAAAGTCGGCAAGCGCTATCACTTCCACTCTAGCGGTTTGAGGATCGATAGGCACGACTATGACGCCGATTTGGATGGCTGCAAGATAGCTAATTCCCCATTCAGGTTGATTCTCGGAAATGAGAATAATCTTATCGTCTTTACGATAGCCACGCTTCCACAACGTAAATGCAATCTGCCGCGATAAATCATGGAGTTGACGGTAGGAATACCGTACCCATTCCCCGTCTCGCTCAATCTGCAAAGCTGTGTTATCCGAATACACCTCGGCTTGTCGCTCAACGAGATTCAATATGGTTTGACAGTTTTGTATTGAGTCCTCTTCGCGTCGATTAGCATCGTGACGTGTGAAATTGTGATCCTCGATTTCTTTCAGCATTTTCACCGACGGATCGGCATCCATTTTGAGAATGAACCGCTTGATTCCCGGAATATGGACATTCTGAAGATAGTGCTGCCAATCGAATTTTGAGATGTCGAGGTCGAAACGACGTTGATCGGCTGCGGTTAGCGATGCGGATAGTTCTCCAATTTTGGAGGTTTCAAACTCGAAGTTAATGCGCGTATACGGACCATAGATGCGAATGTAATACTGAAGACCCTCTAATGCGTTTTGCATCACGGCAATACGACGGTTTCGCTGTCTCGACCATCTTAGCGGGATCAGATCAAGCAGTCGACTCGCCGCTCTCAGCGCTCCCAGTTTGCGTGACAATTTGCTCTGAAATTCCTCAAGACCGGGATACTTCCATACGGGCGGGGGAATGGGCTTTCCACTATCCAGCATCGGATACTTAATAAAGTGGTCGTGAGAGGCGTCCACGATGTTTCGAAAATACAGTGGGTTTTGGGAGCCGGTCGACACATGGTAGACCTCAATTCCACGCCTTTGATAGGTCTGCTTCGCCGCGATTAAAATGGCGTTAACAACAAAGTCCACGGGGATGATATCAAGGATAATATCTGGATCCGCAGGAAAATCGGGTAGGCGTCCCTTTCCAAAACCAACGATTAGCGGATCCGCCATGCGTAGGCCGTCGAGCCAACCTGGTCGCGGGTCTTCTAAGCTGCTCTCAATAATCGAAGGGCGGATGATTGCCACCGGCAAATCGCCTCGCGTCTTGGCGACCATCTGTTCCCCCAGCGCTTTCATGTAGGTGTACGTGTCATTCCAACCTCGTGACTGTGCTCGTTTCAGCCCTTCATCGACCAAGCGCTGTTCGATCCATTTCTTGCGAATGGTATCATACTGACGACGAAAACCGTCGCTGTCTTCCCGTTCCGCGCCTACCTGATCCAATACCTCTCGTCGGAATTGGTCGCTTCGAGGGGATTCATCCGCCTCGGCTCGTATCTTTTCCGCAATTTGTTGGACATCTTCGATTTCTTCCTCAAGCGAGAGAGGGATTCTTTCTGCGGTCTCTTCGGCAATTTTTTGGGCATAAACTTCAAACGGTGGGTGTAATTCCTCGGATATCCTCCCCGGAGTCGTTCCGCACACGTAGGCGGTAGAAACGTGAAGAAGCACGGCGTCATTGCATCCTCGGACGAACTTCACCGCCTGTTTTGCACCAAGTACATTGCTATGCAGTGACATATCCATCGGCGGATCGAAGTTAACCAACCCACCGCTATTTATGAAGATTTGGACTTCGTCCTGCAGTTCTTCGTAACGGGGGGCCGGCATCCCAAGTCGTTCGTAGGTCAAATCGCCGTCTACCGCGTGCACCTTCTCTCGAATCCAATTGTCGAACCCGTCGCCGTGGATTCGCATGAGTTTCGCGAAGACGGTCGACGTAAAAAACTCGTCCTCTAGCCGATCAGCGGCGGAACTCACTTTCCCGCTGGAATCGGTTCGACTGCGAACGAGCAAGTAGATACGTTTTATATCCGGCAAATCCGCGAGAATCTTGGCTACCACAGGTTTACCGAGGAAGCCGGTAGCGCCCGTAATCAGGATAGTTTTGTTACGAAAAAACTCGGAGATCGTGTTCAATTTAATCTGCGCCTTTATGAAACATAGTAGGGCCGAGGAATGTGCACATTGCGCGAAAAAGTTTTCTAAATTCGCTCATGCCATCGGATAGTGCAATACCATGTCTGTTCCCGAAGAGTTGGGTCTCCGCCGACGATTGTCCTTCGATTGGCATTAATCACGAACAAACTTAAAGCGGGGAAAATTTGACAGGAAGTTAGTATAAGGGTATCACTCGTTTGGTGTCAATGCAAAACCAAATTGCCTCGCAGAGGAAACACATCTGAATGTTGGATTTATCCGAGTGAATAACGAGCGATCAATCGGCCGAATGTGGAGCGGGATAGTTCTTGAGATTACTTCGGCGGTGGGATATAATTGAACCGGTTGGGTGCTAGGCTCAGAGTATTCTGCAGGTCGATGACACTCAAAGATAGGATCAAATTTCTTAATCTGGAATACGAGTCACAAAATGTCGGAGTTGCCACACCGAAACTTGGAATTCAAGGCGGAAACCGGGTCGCTTGAACTCCTACGCGCCAATCTTAGAGCACTTGAAGCGGAATTTTCAGGAAGGTTGCATCAGATTGATACCTACTTTGATGTCCCAAAGGGGAGATTGAAACTGCGTGAAGTGGAGGATTACGGTGGGACGCTGGTCTACTATGAACGTCCAGACGCAGCAGAATCGCGGTACAGCCACTACCAACTCTGTGACATCGCAAATCACCTACCGTTCAAACAGATGATGTCTGATGTGCTTGGGGTGAAGGTAATCGTCGAGAAGAACCGTGAGTTATGGATTTATGGAAACACACGGGTCCATCTGGATGAGGTGCTCGACCTCGGCGAGTTCATTGAACTGGAAACCGTGATTCGTGATCAGAGCGAAGCGGAGGCTCAAGCGGAACACAACTATCTCAAAGAAACACTTCACATTGCGGCAGCCGACCTGATTCCGGTTTCCTATAGCGATCTGCTGTTAGAAAGCAACTTGCAAACAGGCATTGTGACTTGATACCGTTGCCACACATGCTCCGTTGGCGGAAGACGATAGATGCAATTTGAATCTCACCTATCTCACTCGCCCAGTTGGTAAAAGCGCATCGCATTCTCGCCGAACAGTTTCTGTGTTTCGTCTTCGGAACATCCCTCCACCGCCCACGCCAAAGTTTCAACCCACTCTGGATAGTCGATTGCTTGTGTTGAAACTGGCCAATCCCCGCCGTAGGCGACGCGATCAAATCCGAAACACCCAATCACATGATCTATATACGGCTTCAAATCTGTCGGTTTCCATGTCTCAAAATCTGCGGAGGTTGCAACGCCCGACACTTTGCAAAAAACGTTAGGGAATTTGGATAACGTTTCGATTTCGCGCGCCCATGGCTGAAAGCGCTCATTCTTTATGTCGGGTTTTCCGAGGTGGTCTAGCATGAATTGGTTGTTAGGACATTGCTTGACGAACTCAATCACGTTGGCAAGTTGCGACTGGACAATGCAAATGTCAAAACTTAATCCATATTCAGCCAGCAGTTGGACACCCTTGATGAAAGCGGGCTGCAAGCAAAAGTCGAGAGCTTCCGCCTGAATGAGGCGGCGGATACCTTTAACCAATGGGTTTCGTGCCAGTTCCTCAAGTACCGGTCGTACACCTTCCCCATTTTCCAGTGGTGCCGACGCCACAATCCCCTTAATCCGCGGCTCATCCCTTACTAGGGATGTCACCCATTCAACCTCAGCCAGACGTTCGTCCGGGTGAACATCACACTCGACAAAAACAAACGACCCGACACTGACAGATCCGCAAGCAGCCCTCAAGTCATTCAACAGATGAGGTTTACTTATAGCAGGAGCTTCCTCAAGCCAGGGGTATCGCAGGCGATCCGGATGCCACAAATGCACATGCGTGTCTACGATTGGAAAGCCAATCACGAACTATGTTGCCTCCTTTCCTTATGCAAGTGCGATTCTACAGCAGGTGAAGGGTCCTGTCAATAGCAAATGCCGGTAATTCCGGACCAGCTGCATCTTATAGTGCGGAGTATGAGGAAGGGAGAAGCGGTGAACAGCACGACAGGAGAGCGGTGATTTGAGTATTGCAATCTCACACTACAACTGACTTGAGTCAGGGCAACTTGCCAAGACCCATGCCAACGTGCTATAATACTTCATGCGTTTAATTCGCGTATTACTCGCCAATCGGGGAGTCTCGGATTTTGTCAACCACACCTTCCACAAAACTATGGGGCGGACGATTTAGTTCAGAGACAACGACTGAAACCCAAGAATTCACTCAATCTGCGGACGCGGATTCGCGTCTGGTCGCGTATGACATTTGGGGAAGTCAGGCACATGCCATCATGTTGGCACGGTGTGAAATTATCACCGACGAAGATCTCCGACATATCTTGATTTGGCTCTGTAGGGCGGAAGAAGATAATGACAATGGCACCTTTGTCCTAAAACCCGAAAAGGAAGATGTCCACATGAATGTGGAATCTTACCTTATCGACGGTGCCGGCATTGAGTACGGCGGAAAACTTCACACCGCGCGTTCCCGCAACGATCAGGTCTTGGTTGACGCCCGCCTCTATATCCGCGAACAGATTCTCAGAACACAAACCGGATTGTCTCAACTTTGCCGTGCGTTTCTGAAGATTGCGTCGAGCCATGTCGAAACGGTGATGCCGGGTTACACGCACATGCAGCATGCCCAACCAATCAGCCTCGGGTTCTGGGCAACAGCATACGTCAGCATGTTTCTGCGCGACTTGAAGCGGTTAGATGCCGCTTATCGTCTCGCCAATATGAATCCGTTGGGCACTGGTGCAATTGCCGGCACGTCGTTCGCTATTGACCGCCATCTAACCACGAAACTTCTCGGATTCGACATCGTACATAAACATGCCTTAGATGTTATCAGCAGTCGGGACTTTATCGCAGAAACGCTATTTTCGCTATCTCTGGTAATGGCGAACCTCTCAAGATTGGGGGAGGAAACAATTTATTGGACGACGCATGAGTTTGGCATAGCCGTTCTCGACGACGCCTACGCCACGGGCAGTTCAATCATGCCTCAAAAGAAGAATCCGGATGTCGCCGAGTTGGTTCGCGGACGCTGCGGACGTATTTATGGCGAACTGCTAGATCTTCTGACCAATCTCAAGGGGCTTCCACTCGGTTATAGTCGCGATCTTCAGGAAGACAAACGCCCGCTTTGGGACGCTTTTGACGTAGTAAAATCTTGCCTTGGCATCCTCCCCGGATTGCTTGAAACGACCCGCTTCAACGCAGAACGAATGGAAGAACTCTGCAATGCGAACTTCGCAACGGCAACAGAATTGGCAAATTTTCTGGTACGTGAGCACGGAATAGCGTTTCGTGAATGTCACGAAATTGTTGGAGGTATCGTTGGAGATCTGGTGAAAAAGGGGAGAACCTTCGAGGATTTGGAAGAGACTCAGAAACTGCTTCAACTCAGAGGTGTCAACCTGCCCGCATCACAGCTTAAAGAGGTCCTCGATTCCAAAAATGCGCTTCGTCACAACCGGAGTTTGGGTGGAACATCCCCTGCCGAAGTAATACGAATGGCATCTGAATTTGAGGCAGAACTGAGAGATGTTGATGCGGAAATTATGTTGCGGCAAGAACAAATTAACGTTGCATATAATCAGACGCATCAGATTATTGAAGAAGTCATTGCAGGAAAAGCAATCACTGAAGTGGATTCGCAGTGCTGGATATGAGGTTTGCCGATTCTGCATGGAAATCGGTCTTCGGCGACAATGGCCGTGCGATTTATTCTACAGATCGATACCCGCGAGGCTTTGATGTGATTAGCATGGCTTCCGACATTGATTGCAAAATTTGTAAAAAATTAAACTGATAATAGGTATTTCAATGATTGATAAATTTTCAAAACTTTACGTTTGGGTTGTCATTTTTTTACTGACTTGCGGAAGTAGTCTTGCCACGAGCAGTGCATCTAGCGAGAAACCTGAAAAGGGAACGGTGAAGTGGCAGAATAAGTCGTACCATGGCACGCGGACCGCCAGCGGTGAGAGGCACAATCGAAGAGACCTTGTGGCAGCTCATCCAACGCTACCCTTTGACACTTATCTTCGCGTCGTGAATCCAAAGAACGGGAGAATGGCTATCGTTCGAGTCAATGACCGTTGTCCGCCAAGGAGTGACAGGACATTTGTGGTTTCGTGGGGCGCGGCGAGATTACTCGGCATCCTTGAGCGCGGCGTCGCAGAGGTGCAAATCAGCAGAGCAAAGACGCAGACAGGTTACGCTTCGTGGTACGGCAAACAATTTCACGGGAGGAAGACGGCGAATGGCGAAGTCTATGACATGGACGCTATGACGGCAGCCCACAAGGAACTACCGTTCAACACCCGCGTGCGAGTGGTAAATCTTAGAACCGGAAAATCTGTCGTCGTTAGAATCAATGACCGGGGACCATTTATCGAGGGACGGATAATCGATCTCTCCCGCCGCGCGGCGGGTAAACTTGGAATGTTCTTTACCGGTACGATGAAGGTTCGAGTTGAAATTCTGCCGCCACGTAAGAAGACCGGCAAGCTAGCTAGGGCGACGAAGGATGTCCAACGATAAGCTGATCGTCGCGCTTGATTTCGACAACCTCCATTCGGCGAATCAAACCATCAACCAACTCGGCGACTTTGTAACATGGTTCAAGATCGGCGGGCAACTTTTCACCTCTGCCGGACCTACCTTGGTTGAAACCTACCGTAATCTGGGGAAAAAGGTTTTCCTGGACCTCAAATTTCATGACATCCCGAACACAGTGGCTGGATCCGTCGCCGCAGCGGCGAAAACGGGGGCGAACATGATAAACATGCACGCCTCCGGTGGGCTTGAGATGATGCGTGCCGCGAGCGAAGCAGCCGCTTCACAAGCCGGCGCCTTGGATATCCCAAGACCGTTGTTGCTTGGCGTGACCATACTTACCAGCATCGATGAAGGGAGTTTCCAGCGCGACTTCGACACTAAACGAAAACTGAGGGATCAGGTCGCTTATCTCGCGGAAATGTCCCAAAAAGCGGGGTTGGACGGGGTAGTTGCGTCGCCGATGGAGATTGAGACTGTTCGACGTGTGTGCGGCGAGACATTCCTGATTGTTACACCAGGGGTTAGACCTCGGTGTGCGGCGGCAGACGATCAACGCCGAATCAGGACACCGGCGGAAGCCATAGAAACGGGAGCCGATTACATCGTTGTCGGGCGCCCCATCACCGGGGCTGATAATCCGCACGAAGCGGCGGAAAATGTCCTTCAGGAAATCCAAAACTGACCTGATTCAGGATTCAAGACGGATAACCTATGACGCGAGTAGAAGCCTTGCGAATCTTGGGATTGACGTCCAACGCAACACGCGCCGATGCGAGGAAGGCGCACCGCCAACTCGTCAAGACTGTACACCCCGACAAGAACCCGGATCCACATGCCAGACACCTTTTTCATCTCGTTCAGGAAGCGTATGAATTGATAAGCACGACCCAAGAACAGGTGTGGGCAGGCGAAAGAGAAGCAAGAGCGAGGGCAGAGAGAGAATACAAGGAGAGGGAGGCGAGGGCGCGTGCCGAATGGGAAGCTAAGGAAAGAGCCTATCGAGAAAGACGAGCAAGAGAGGCTAGCGAGAGACAGGCGCGAGAAGCACAGCGGAAATGGGAACGACAACGCGCCGCGGCCGCAACCGGAATTACGGGTGTCATCGGTTGTTCCTATAAGGTCCCAATGATTGTGATGGCAGTCATATGCCCCGGCGTATCTATAGTGTTATGTTACATAATAGCCACAGTGTTTCAGTTTAAGTGGATAATTTCTTTCGCTCCATTAGTAGGCGTTGGATCGCTCATTTTAGCTTATCATTCATGGGAACTTGCCGATAAGCGCGTCAAGGAACATCAGTTGAGAAAATTTGACAAGAACAATCCACCGCCCTCCAAAGGAACAACTGAGCGGGCGACAGACGACGCTTAATTTATATTCTCGTCACTCCGCGGAGTACACAATCGACGCATGATTCATCGTATCTAAATTGTCCCCCTCCGCACAGTTACTGGCAAATACAAACAATGGGAAACCGTGGTTATACCATTTCGCTTGAATAATAGTGCATACGATGCTTTGCTATAGCGTTCGTTTCCCCCGTAGGCGGGGATCAAGCGAGCGGATAGTGAGCGCGATAGAGATCCACTTGCCGCGCCGGCTCTGCGCGAAGACGAAACTTCCTGTTCCGCTCCGCGTAAATTTCTTGACCTGATTCTCGCCATCAATGCACAAGCATTTTAGAGAAATGGTATTAGTAGAGAGTAAACCTTCTGCTCGCCACTCACCACTAGCCACTAATCACTGTCAATGACCGATCAAGAGAGGATAAGAAATTACTGTATACTGGGCCATATCGATCACGGCAAAAGCACCTTGAGTGATCGACTGCTCGAATACACCGGCACGCTGACGCAACGCGAGATGCGGGAGCAGGTGCTTGATCAGATGGATCTTGAGCGGGAACGCGGTATCACCATCAAAGCTACAGTGGTCAAACTCGAATACAACGCCAAGGATGGGCACTCCTACGAGCTTAATCTGATTGACACACCGGGACACGTCGATTTTACCTATGAAGTCTCAAGAAGCCTTGCGGCGTGCGAAGGAGCCGTGCTTATCGTTGACGCGGCACAGGGGGTGGAGGCGCAAACACTTGCAAACGCTTATCTGGCAGTGAATCACGACCTCGAAATCGTCCCCGTCATCAACAAAATTGACTTGCCCACGGCGCGGCCGGATGACGTGAAGGCGCAAGTCGAAGACATTGTCGGTCTTCCTGCGGCGGATGCACTGCTGGTGAGTGCAAAAGAGGGACTTGGCATTGCGGAGATATTGGAAGCTATTGTTGCTCGCATCCCACCTCCCCGTGGCAGAGCGGATGAGCCGCTCAAAGCGCTGGTTATCGATTCGATGTACGATAACTATCGAGGCGTCATTATGTACGTCCGCGTCTTCGACAACGCCATAAAACCGGGCGACAAGATACAGCTCATGGCGACCGGTAAGATATTTGAGGTAGAGGAGGTAGGGGTCTTTTTGCCAGACATGACGCCGGTCGACCAACTCGGCGCAGGCGCCGTCGGCTATCTCATCGCCGGTGTCAGAGAGATTGCGACCGCCAAAATTGGTGACACGGTGACGCACGCCAATCGCCCCACATCGAGTCCGTTGTCGGGATATCGAGAGATGAAACCGCTCGTATTCTGTGGTCTTTATCCAGCGGACACAAGCGATTTTATCACGTTGCGCGAGGCGCTCGAGAAACTTAAGCTCAACGACTCCTCCTTTAACTTTGAGCCGGAAACCTCCGTGGCGCTTGGATTTGGGTTTCGCTGCGGTTTTTTGGGGCTGCTGCACATGGAGGTAATTCAGGAACGGCTTGAGCGAGAGTTCAGTCTTTCCCTAATTCGTACCGTTCCAAGTGTCAAATACCGCATATACACCACGGACGGGAACTGCCTCGAAGTTGACAATCCCGCCCATGTGCCGCCTCGCGACCAGATCGATTATATCCAAGAACCTCATATCACGGCTGACATTATTGTACCGAGAGACTACATCGGAAATGTGATGGACATCTGCCAGAAGCGGCGTGGTGCGTTCATTCGGATGAATCAGCTTGACGAAACACGGGTGCAGGTTATTTACGATCTCCCGCTAAGCGAAATCCTGGTGGACTTCTATGATAAATTGAAATCGGTGACACGCGGATACGGTTCGCTCGAATACGAGATTGGCGAGTACAAAACGGCGGACCTCGTCAAATTGGACATTCTGCTCAACGGCAAGTCGGTAGATGCACTCTCAAGCATTCTTCACCGAGACATGGCATATACACGCGGCAAAACATGTATAGATAAATTGCGTGAGTTGATTCCGCGCCAAATGTTTGAGATTCCAATTCAAGCCGCAATCGGCAACAAAATCATCTCCCGTGAGACCGTACGGCCCTTGCGTAAAAATGTCACCGGAAAATGCTACGGCGGAGACATCACACGAAAACGAAAATTGCTGGAACAACAGAAGGAAGGCAAAAAACGCTTGAAACAAATTGGCAACGTTGAAGTACCTCAGGAGGCCTTCATGGCCGTTTTGTCGGTAGACGACTGAGCACTCGAGTTGGGAAATCGATTTTTGGCGCGGTTCAAGAATGAACTTTACAGATTGCGGATAGTGTGCAAAAATTGGGAATTATAAAATCGGAAATTTCTTTGTTAAGTATAGAGGATTGTAGAGCTCCCGGAAAACCTTTCATCATTCCAATCGTCGTCGCGTCGGACGAAACATCCTAATGCTTAGACGTGTTTGTTTTATGCCAATTTAAGGTTTTCACCGGGATTGGAGGTCATCATTTATGAACACACCCCAAAATGACATAGCCGAGCAGCCTAGCCGCTGGCAAAGATTTCAAAACACCGTTTTTTGGGAATACATTCAAGTTGCCGTTGTTGCTTTTGTGCTTGTCTTTGGGTTTATCCGCCCCTTTATTATCGAACCGTTCAAAATTCCATCCGGCTCCATGGAGAATACGCTCCTCATCGGAGATCGCATCCTCGTCTGCAAGTTCATCTACGGGATAAAAATCCCCGGTACAGATATAAAACTCTTTGATTTCCACAAACCTGCCCGCGGAGATGTATTCGTGTTTATTCCGCCCCATGAGAAGGCAAAGAACTTCATCAAACGAGTGGTTGCCATCGGTGGCGACACAGTGGAAACACGACGGGATAAGCTTCGTGTGAATGGTAAAACGATTGATGATTCCAACTATACCAAACACATGTCTTCTCCCTTTCATAGAAGAGATTTTCCGCCCTTTATAAGACCGCAATATGTGCCCGACGGTGATGCATTTGCCGATTTCAAGCTTTCGCCGAATCGATTCTACCGCAAGTTTCCGGACGGCAAACCGTTCTCCCTTCCCGAAGGTTTCGTTTTTGCGATGGGCGACAATCGCGATCAGAGCAGCGACAGCAGAACATGGGGACCGGCAATGCTCGATAACGTCAAGGGCCAAGCGTTCATGGTCTATTGGTCGTACGACAGCATCGGCAATCGCAGTAAGCCGTGGGCAATCTGGGAGATTCCAAAGAGAATCCGATTCAATCGCGTTGGCAAGTTAATTCGCTCAGAATTCGATGGAAGTCAAAAGTGACGCGCGAAAGGCAGCCTTGAGTTGTCCTTGGAAATTCGTTTAGATCATATCGTCAAAACATTCGATACCATGAAGGCGGTCAATGATGTCTGCCTTGAGATTGCGCAAGGCGAGCTATTTTTCCTGCTGGGCCCCTCGGGGTGCGGCAAGACAACTTGCCTGCGAATAATCGCCGGTTTCTATCAGCCCGATGCCGGTCGATTAATGTTCGGCGATCGTCTCATGAACGGTGTGCCGCCGCATAAACGAAACACGGGGATGGTTTTCCAGAACTATGCGCTGTGGCCGCACATGACCGTGTCCGAGAATGTCGCATACGGTTTGGTGCTCCGAAAGGTTGGCAAAGCTACACGAGAAAAGCGAGTGGCGGAGGCGCTTGAGATGGCGCAGATGCCGGAGTACGCGGATCGCCCGGTGAACAAGCTTTCCGGTGGACAGCAGCAACGAATCGCACTGGCACGCGCATTGGTCATCGAGCCGAGCGTGTTGTTGCTAGACGAACCCTTGAGCAACTTGGATGCGCAATTGCGCCTTGAAATGCGCCACGAGATTAAACAAATACACTCGCGTTCCCAAACCACCGCAGTATATGTCACCCACGATCAAGCTGAGGCGCTCTCTCTCGCGGACCGCATGGCAATTATGAAAGACGGGGAAATTGTACAGGTCGGGACACCGCGCGAAATCTACCGTTTTCCTGTCAACGCTTTTGTCGCCAGCTTCGTCGGTGAGACCAACTTCATCAACGGCAAGATTCGCTCCCTATCCAACGGGTCGGCAGAGATTGAAACTTCGGTTGGCATTCTTCACTCCGCGTCGGTGTACCATGACTTTGCCACCGGTGAAGACACAATCTGCTCAATTCGCCCGGAGGCGATAAATCCAACCGAGAAAATCCCGCTGACCACGCCCAATCAGTATCACGCAAAGGTGCTTGACGCGACCTATCTGGGGCGCGTGGAGGAATACCAACTTTCAATTTCCGACGACCTTAGAATCAGAGCCGTGCTTCACAACCCCAGCACCCATGGCAAACGGATAGGTGATACGTTACAGTTTTGGGTTAATCCCGAAGATGTTATACCGTTGCCCGCCCGTGACTCACATCAGCAAGCGGGATAGAAGTGTTTGCCTTCAATGCAAATAGACCATTTTCTGGATGACTCCATCCTAAGTTCACGTGAAATGTGCCGTACCACAACGGCACGAGGCGTACACGCTAATCCATCCATTCAATCACAAATGACCACGGCAGCAAACTCATCAGTCAGCGTCATTAAGTCGCAAATTGAGGACTACCGGTCGTGCGATACACTCCCAATCAGAAGAAAGCCCACGACTTAAATCGGCATATCGGCGTAACAGCCGGAGCGGGATCTGGGAAGACTGAGGTGTTGGCAAACCGCTACCTCAAGATTCTATTGGAATCCAATGTTTCCGTGCGGAGTGTCGTCGCCATTACCTTCACGGAGAAAGCTGCCGCCGAGCTCAAATTGCGGGTGCTAAAAAAGATTGAAGAAAAGACTGCATCAAGCGCCGGGAACGATCTCCTCCTGGCGAAATTGGCAACCGTCCGCGAAGAATTCACCGCCGCCCCCATCTCGACAATTCACGCGTTTTGCGCACGAATCCTGCGCGAATATCCGCTCCAGGGAATCGGACCAGGATTTGAGGTGCTGCAGGGAATTGATCGATGGTTAGTCCTTCGAGACACGGTCGATACGACGCTTAGATCCATTGCCAATCGTCCGCAGGGAGATGAATCGCGAGAAACGCTCGCCATCCTACTGCGAATGTTTGGTCGGAAAAAACTCGAAAGAATCTTCGCTGAACTGCTAAACCATCGAGAGGCTGCCAATCGATTGATGAAGTCCCTATATAGCAAATCTGACCAGCAAATCCTGGCGGCGTGGGACAAATTCCTCGGAGAGGAACTGGCGCGAAGCTTACGAGAGCGATTCCCAATCGATCAATGGTTGAAATCCCTAAATGCGGTATTGGACGTGGCGCAAGGGAAGAACGCCTCCAAAGTTCGAAACCTAACGACACAACTCGAGCACTCGGGAAATACGAGCGGCATACTGCCGATTCTCTCCAAAATTCTCCCCTTAATCTTAACTCAGACGGGAAAGATTGCAAAACAGAACTTCCTTGGCAGAAGCATTGTTACGACCGACATCGAGGGGGACATCCAGTTCCTCACCGAAGCGGCGGAACACTTACAATCCTATTCCTCTCTTTCGGATGATGATGCGTCGCTCATCCGCGTCACACACCCATTATTAGCTATCTACAATCAGATACACGAGCAGTACAAGAATTACAAGCTTCGGCATGGCGTACTAGACTTTGACGACCTTCAAATCGAGGTCAAGAATCTATTGGGTGATGATGCAATCCGAAGACGTCTGGCGCGTCGATACACCTATATCATGATAGATGAATATCAGGACACCAACGGATTGCAGTACAGCATCATCAAACCGTTAGTGTCGGACTTCAAATCGGGTAATCTTTTCGTCGTCGGCGACCAGAAACAGAGCATTTATGGCTTCAGGGGCGCGGATGTGCGGATATTCCGCCAAACCCTGAGCCGCATGACCGCACACCAATCGGGAATCGCACAGGATTTTGAGTGGGAAACCGAAACTCTTCAGGTGGACGCATCGGAAAGGCAAGGCGATATACATCTTCCTGAGGCGTTCCGCTTCTTGCGTAACCTTGTCGGATTTGTCAATTTAGTCTTTGGGCGGATCATGGGGGATGGAAAGCTCAATGAGTTTGAGGTGGCGTACGAACCACTTATTATGGGTAGGAGAAACGAGGTGCACGGCGACGTGGAATTTCTGATCGGACGGGAACCGGAGCCTAAAGAAAACGAGTTGATTGCGGCGCGCATCCGCAACCTGATTCAGTCCAAGGAACCCGTTTGGGATGGAGATGCCGAAAAGCCGCACCAAATAGGATATGGAGATATTGCTATCCTCCTTCGGAGCCGCACCCGACTTCCCGAAATCGAAAATGCACTAATCCAGGCGAGGATTCCGTATAGCGTAGCTAGCGGAATCGGGTTTTATCAGCGTCAGGAAATCTATGATATCAGCAACTACCTGCAGTTTATGAAAGATTCAACTAATGATGTCGCGCTGGTTGGAATCCTGCGCGGACCGTTTTTTAGTATCTCCGATACGGAATTATTTGAAATCTCGCAACACGCCGAACATGGATCATTTTGGGAGCGAGTCAAGAGCTACGTGGCTGAACGCGACACATCCGCGGCGCAGCATTCCGATGGGCAATCCGAGGGGAAGCCCTCAGAACTACTCAATTACGCCTGTGAAACTTTAGAGAAACATCTGAAGATTTGTCGACGTTTGCCGTTAGCGACTCTCATTCGGCGGATAGTCAATGACACGGGAATGATTGGAACATTGTCCGTGGGGCTTTCCGGCGGACAGCGATGGGCTAATTACGAAAAACTGTTGGCAATAGCGCGTGAATTTGACACAACAGAATTTGCCGAACTTTCCGGTTTTATAGAGCGGCTGAATCTGCTGATTGAAGAGGAGGATCGCGAAGGTCAAGCAACGGTCGAATCTTCAGAGGACGTTGTGCAAGTGATGACCATCCACTCCGCGAAGGGGCTGGAATTTCCGGTGGTAATCCTCCCCTACCTAAGCCGGAGGTTCAAATTCGACCAGGAACCGTTCATTGACGATGAGATTGGTATCGGATTCAGTCCGGGAAATCCCGAGAAGAACTACGAGAGCAGCCAGCCATCAATCGCTGCAGCCATGAGAAAGCGGCAAGCGCAAAAAACTATCGCCGAGGAAAAGAGACTGCTTTATGTGGCGGCGACCCGTGCCCGCGATAGGCTAATTCTTTCGGGATCCGTTGATTTAAGCGGTAAGCCGCCTAGCAATTGTTGGTACAGGTGGATACTGGATGCTCTTGAGCTGACAAGAGCACCTATTGAAACTCAGATTGAAGTTCCCGTAACGATTGAAACCTTGACCGAAGATTTGCGAACGCCAATGTCGTTTGATCTTCCCATCCGAGTATTCCATTCCATTGAGGAGATGGCTCTCCCCGACGAATCGCCAACACCTTCCCGCACTCAGGTCGACTTTCCAGAGATTCGCATCGAACCGGTGAAAAACACGCCGACTGGCGAGAATCTGTCTGTGTCACAACTCCTAAGTTACGCCCATTGTCCCACGAAATTTTACCTAAAACATCGCCTCGGCCTCTCGGGAAGCAACATTCTCGTTCCGGAGGAGGACGAGTCAGATTCGGTTGACTTCGATGACAATCCAAGAAACCGGGCAGTCCGCAGAACGCTCGCTCGACTGAGAACAAGTGCCGATTGCAGGCAAGATTTAAGAACTTTAATCAACACGGTCGTGAATTCCGTGCCAGACCAACTCGTGGAGGACGAAGTGGCTCTCCACGTGAATCGCTTCTTGGATTCCGAACTCGGAAAACTGGCGTTAGACGCCGATGAAAGTTATTGTGAACATGTAATTCATGCGCTGGTCGGCGATCACGTTATTCACGGTGTAGTGGATCGTCTTTTCAAGGGCGCTGATGGGCTGTGGCAGATTATCGATTATGAAACGGATCAATTTGAGGCGTCGGAGATTGAGACATGGATTGACTTCTACCGTCCGAAGATCGAATTGCATGCGATGCTGGTTCATCGGCTTTACCCGGATCAGCACGTAATTCCCGCAACAATTTTCTTTACGTCTCTTGCAAAAGCTCATTCAATACTCCTGACCACGGGCAAGTTGGGGACGGTTGAACAGCGGTGGATTGAAAGACTTGGAATCCTCCAGACAGGGAAGTTCGAGAAAAACAGAGGGCACTGCCCGCTCTGTCCCTACTTCGTTGAAGAACAGTGCTTGCTCACCAATTCCTGACTCATAAACAGTGTGTCTTGGGTAGGAGGGAATTCCGATTCCCGACTCGTCGCTTGCGGAGTTTGAATCCGCCTGAAACCTCGCAAACCCCATGAAACTGTTTGTAGGGACGGTCCCTGTGCTGTTCCGTGATTAAAACTTCGCTGACTTTTTTGTTCAATATGTTATAATACCGATCGTACTTTGGATTTTGGTTGTAGGTTTCTCCCGCTAAAATAACACTATTTCAGAATTTTATCCAAATTCTCCTAGAATTATTGGACAGAAAATATGAACTTTGTCATACGATTGTGTGCTCTCGCTTGCTTAATATCACTGCAGACATCTTCAACGGTCGTTGCTGATGAGGAAGCCGAAGAGAGTATTATGATGGAAGAGGTCGTGGTTACCGCCCGCAAACGCGAGCAGCGGTCTTTCGAGGTTCCGCTTTCCGTTTCGACTATCCGAGGTGAGAAATCCGATGCCCTGCGCGCGTCGGGTATGGATGTACGTTTCTTGTCCAACCGTACGCCCAGTTTTCAGATGGAGTCCTCGTTCGGACGTGTCTTTCCGCGCTTTTATATCCGTGGTCTTGGTAATACGGACTTTGACCTCAACGCTTCGCAACCGGTTTCGGTTCTCCACGACGGGGTTGCGCTGGAAAATGCTTTGTTGAAAGGGTTTCCCGCCTTCGACTTGGATCGGATTGAGGTGCTGCGGGGACCGCAAGGTACGCTGTTTGGACGCAACACGCCTGCAGGCACCGTAAAGTTTGAATCCGCGCGCCCCACCCGGAACTTAGAGGGTTACGGGCGGTTGAGTTACGGGCGGTTCAACAGCGTAAATTTTGAAGGAGCAGTGTCGGGCTCGCTGGTCCCGTCCGTGCTGTCCGCACGGCTGTCACTGCTCACACAGCGGCGGAGCGACTGGATAGATAACGAGCATACGGGAGAAGAGAACGTCCTTGGAGGACATCGTGACTTGGCTGGACGTCTGCAATTGCTGTGGACTCCCACGCCGGAGTTGGAGGCATGGTTCAAGTACCATACACGCGATCTTGACGGCACTGCTCGCCTGTTTCGTGCCAATATCCTGATGCAAAATGAAGGGGATTTGGTGGAGGATTTTGCTCGTGACACGATCGCACACGACGCACGAAATGAACAAACACTGAGAACGCACGGCTTTGCAGCTGAAGTGCGCTACGATATCGGGAACTTCCAACTGGTTTCACTGACGGGGCTTGAGCAGCTAACTACATTCTCGCGCGGTGACATCGATGGTGGGTACGGCGCGGTGTTCAGTCCGCCAAGTGGCCCCGGTGAGATTCCCTTTCCGTCCGAAACCGCGTCCGGCATTCCCACGCTGCGCCAGTTTAGCCAAGAAGTCCGCCTGATGAGTACAGGAGCGCCTCGCCTCGCCTATCAGTTCGGATTATACTATTTCCACGAGTTCGTGGAGATGGAGGATTTCAACTACAATACGCTGGCTGGAGGTACTTTGGATGGGATGGTACGCCAGGAACAGGAAGCCACGGCGCGAGCGGCATTTGGCTCGATGACCTTCCAGTGGTTCGAAAATTTGGAGTTGGGCGCCGGGCTGCGATTGTCCGATGATGCAAAGGACTATACCGCATGGCGAGACGCTGCCCCTGCCGTCACGGGCGCGGGGCCGCTAGGTCCTATTCGACAGAACCCTCAAGATACGGTCTGGAGCGGCGATTTGAGTTTGCGTTATCGCGCGGCACCCGGAGTGCAAACCTATTTGCGCGCGGCGCGGGGATTTCGCGCCCCTAGCATCCAAGGACGACTGCTGTTTGGCGACGCGGTCACCTTGGCGGACAAGGAGACCATTCTTTCCTTTGAAGGAGGCTCGAAGTTACGCCTATGGGAGCAAAGGTTACACCTGAATTTGGCGGCATTCCAGTACTTTATGCAAGATCAGCAACTCACCGCGGTGGGTGGCGAGACCAATTTTAATCGCTTGGTGAACGCCGACAGTACGACTGGGCGCGGCATTGAGGCAGAGTTAACTCTTCTACCGATTACGTCATTGGAGGTTTCGGCGGGAGTGAGTTACAACCACACGCGCATTGATGATCCAAATTTGGCGGTGCAGGGCTGCGGTGCGCCGTGCACGATTCTGGACCCACTCGCCTCTGCTGATTCAAGCACGTTTTCCATTGACGGCAACGGCCTTCCGCAGGCGCCGGGCTGGATTGCAGATGTGACGGCGCGCTACGTTCTTACACTTCCCGCAGGTGCGCATCTCGTTGCGTCCACGGACTGGGCTTACCGTAGTCGAGTGCGGTTCTTCTTATATGATTCCGTGGAATTTGCCGATGATTGGCTTCTGGAAGGCGGCATCCGACTGGCGTATCTATTACCAAATGACGACATAGAGGTGGCGCTTTCAGGGCGCAATATCCTCAACGATACGTCTCCCACAGGGGGCATTGATTTCAACAATCTGACCGGCTATGTTAATGAGCCTCGGTATTGGAGCATCGAATTGATACGGCGCTTTTGAACATCACCGATCTCCAATGCGGAGATGCGGTTGAAACGAATGAAACGCAACCGATTTTGTTAGAGACAAAGTAATGCAAGGAGATAAAAATGGCAGTATTCCTACACACTCGCGTCCGCGTGAGCGATCTCGATCAGTCCATTAAGTGGTATTCCGACCATCTCGGCTTCGTCGTGATGAGCCGGAGCGATAAGTCGCCGGCAGGCAACCAAATCGTTCACATGGAGTTACCCGGAAACCAGCACACGCTTGAGTTTACCTATTCGCCCGATTACAAGCTCAATGTTCCGGAGGATTTGATGCACTTTGCTGTCGGTGTCCCGGACCTGGTAGCGTTCTGCGACAAACTGGAAAAAGCCGGTCTTGAAATTTGGCCCGATGAATGGCGGGAACAATTTACTTCGGGTGGGTTGAAGATGGCGTTCATCACCGATCCGGACGGTTATGAAGTTGAACTGCTGGAAAGGTAGAATCTGAATTCCTTGGCGCGACCTTAGCAAGTTTAAAAAATAGACTTCCTTTCGAGAGTAGCATAGAAGAGGATGTCCAACCTTCTACTCTTCCTTCCTTCCTTCCAATGACATACCCAATTGCAGGATTCCGCGTTAGTGACGAATTCCGCGGATCGAGGAAGTCGCCGAATATTGGAGAAACAAAAAAGCCCTGTGTATTAATACACAGGGCTTTTCCAATCGGGAAATCAAGTCTCTTGGTTACAGTCCCTCTTCACTCTCTTCCGGATCTACCACAGCATCCGTCTCTTCAGCGTAAATCTCAGGTTGAACGAGTGCAGCCATCTCTTCGCTGTCCTCCGGAGCCTCATTGAGATCGGCGCTGAAGATTATCAGTTCATCGGACTCCTGTGCAGCCGAGTCAGCATTTCTGTACCCGATCTTGCCTTCGATGAGTTCTTCCGTGGCGACTGACGCTGGCTTCCGCGTCGTCGAACCGAGAAGTGCAAACTCCCTTTCATTCAATTGGCGTGCACGTTGAGCCGCCATATTCACTGCCAAGTATTTGTTATCGACTATTTCCAGTATGTCCTCAAGGTAAACCATTGACATTCGTTATATTCCTGTCTTCTTTAGAGAATTTCCATATTGGAACCGCGAACCCAACCCTCGTACTCTGGAATGCGAGGCAATTCTTAATGGTACACATTAATCCGCCAAGAAGTCAAGTCAAATTTCGGCGGCTAGAAGATTAATCCTTCAAACGCAAGTAAGCCATCTGTTGCTAACGCGGATACGTCGCTGAATCTTGCGAAGTAGAATTCCCGCTCATTCCTTCATGTTCCAGATTCGTCGGATGCCATCTTTAATCTGTCCTTCAATACCTGTTCGGCAAGCTAGACGGCTCGCGTACACCAATGCGGCCGCCAGACGAGGAAAACCTGCCGCCTCATACCCGCCTCGCACGCCCAACTCCAAGTCTTTGTCCGTTGGGATGTACGACTCGCATCCGTTGGTGTAGCCCCAAGCCACAGTCCGCGCAAATGGGGACATCTCTTCCATCCACAGCGCATAATCACAGAATACCTCGTGCGGCATGGCTACCAGACACCACTCGTCTCCTAGCATCACCGCCGTGATGTCGAATCGCACTTGGGGCGGTCGGTTCTGTTCTATCATGTTCTGGAGCGACTTCAGACAGCTAAGTCTGTTCTCTACTCCCCACTCACCCGAGCTTCCCTCTTTTTGAATCTCCTCTTCCAATTCGCTAATTACCTTGGCGCACGTTTCGGCATTCGGCAGATCCTCGCACGGTAACCGAAGCGTCTCGGAGACAATTCTGAAGGTGTCTGCCTCGATCGGAACACACTCTTCCACGTAAAGCGCCGCCAGCACCGCATTGCCCAGCTTCACGCCGGCGTCCTCCGCCTTGGCATGGCCGCCGCGGAGAGGATGACCATTTATGTTGGCGGAACAGCCTTGCGCAAAGAGAGGCATCACACCCTCACCGAGCTGTTCTCGAACGGTATCCACCGCTACGCCGCAATAGTCTGCGCTGATGAGCCTACTGGCCGAGTGCACGATGACCGGATGCGCGGCATAGGTGAAAAGCACGGCGAGATTGTCGCCTCCCTTCTCCACAACCTGAAGCACATCCACCCAAGGCATTTCGGGCCCATCCGGATTCGGGGCCATAGTGATACCGTTTTCGGTCATGAGGCGTCGGTTTACACCGATCTTCACTGGCGCCCGCGCCGCGTGTAAATTCACTGGTGTCATCTGCGCCGCCGCTTCCTCAACAATGCTCGGTATCGCCGCACGCAGTTCGTCGCACCATTCGGTTTCCTCTTCGCAATGCGCTTTCCATCCGTTGAAACTCCACGGCATTGAAAACGGCGAAGAATGGGTGTGACTGCAGTTGATAAGCACCGTCTCGACCTGAGTTCGCCTCCGAATTAACTCAACGAGTTCATCGTTGAAGGCGTGTGACAGTCCAACGAGATCCAGACAGACAATCGCCGCCGCTTGGTTGCCATCGTCCAACACTAACGCCTTCGCATAAAGATCATCGTGCACGCCGGTACTACGAGCTACAGGTCCAAGCAGCCACCCTCCAACAGGCGGCGTTATGATTGTACTGGCAACCCCCGCTTTCATCGCACTGTCATCTCCATTTGAATTGACTCCCATACGTATTCCTCCCAAGATTCGTCACGTAGATTCCCATGACAATCCAGAGACATCGGAGGTCGTATGTCGGGAATGGTAGAATCGTCGGTTACAAAGCAAATGACCCTCCATAGCTTCCTGTCTGCCATTCTTCCAGCCTTCCCATCTTCATTACTCAAATCTGCTTGCGTTTCTTCCCCGTGTGTTTATTCATTTGTTGAGACAACATTTCTTGTACTTTCGCCCGCTACCACAGGGGCACGGATCATTTCTACCAATCTTTGGTGTTTGCGGCTCCTGGTTTGAACCGTCGCTTTCAAACATTAATGCAAACTCCCCTCCCTCCCCAGATAACCACGAGCGAGGTGTTGAACGCTCTTCTCTCAATCCCAATTCAATCTCTACTTCTTCTATATCTCCTGCTATCGACAGATCGACTTGCCCGTTATCGAACGCTTGTTGTATCAATGGCAGGTGGTCTACCGCCTGCAATCCCATGAGACCACTAATCAAGAATCCGTTCAAGGTTGAAGGATTGCGACGAAAGTGTTCTAGTTGTGTGCTTAACGCCTGAGCACACTCCAACTTGGCACCTGGATGCGTCTTACCTATCTCTTTAATACAGTCTACCACCGAAAGGCGAGACAGGAGTTCGGCAGAAGTGTCGGACAAATACCTTGACAGTGCCGGAACAGCTTTTGGACCTATCATGCCGTAAATAGTCGGGAGCTCCGATATAGCCCAATCATCATCGAAATCTTCTTCGAAATCAAACAGCGCCAGCAATGGCTCAATTGCATCTTCTGCTTGGAGTTGCGCGAGCGTACGCCAAGCGTGCACCGGAGCCCAGATTTTCAAGGTCTCACCACTACCTCTATTGAGTTCATCGTCCAACACCATTTTTACGAGTTCAGGGACATGTTCCTCCGTAAACCCGAGTGACAGGTAATCGGACCATTTCGTTGCTCCGCGAGGATCTCCATAGGATAATAGTTGTGCCACTGGCTCTGTATATTCCAAAGTTGGCATACCATCCCTCCTTGTTTTAGGACAACCATCAATGCGACGATTTGGCGATCGAAAGGAAAATTCTATCTGAGACTTTGATTGCAGGTTCCCTAGAATCAAGTGTGATTACCGCGGCCTGTGCGGCAGAATAGGTATCAGAACGTCCCAAATGTACATCTCCAAAATGTCGTTATGCCAACAAAACTTAGCAGGTCGCTTCTACGATTACTTGAGAAATCAGACCTAATGCGTTAAGTTTTGCAACAGCGTTTCCGCCAGTCGAATAGCGAAAGCGTCATCGTTTATGTTGTTATCCATTTCAATTACGGTGACGTTGTCCGACATGTTTTCCTTCAAGTTTTGAATCCACGCTGTTCTTGCTTCCGGTGAATCAAACGGCTGTCCCTGAGTGTCAATAGCAGAGACTCCCTGCATCGGGATTATCACCGTCGTCGGCCCCTTCGCCTGACTGAGTTTTTGCGCCATGATTCTGCCTAACTCGGCGTTCTCGTCCACGGTCGTGCGCATAAGCGTAATTGTCGGGTTGTGTTGGTAGAATTTTCGCTCCTTGAATTTCCCGGGCACGGTATCGGGAGGACCGAAGTTTACCATATCCAACGCCCCCGGCGCGATTACCTGCGGAATTCCCTGATCTCCCGCAGCCTCAAGGCGTTCAGGGCCTGCACTCAACACCCCGCCTACCAGCTCGTCGGCAAGCTCTGTCGTTGTGACATCAAGTACTCCCACGATAAATCCGGCTTTGACCAAATCTTCCATTGCGCGTCCGCCGGTGCCCGTCGCGTGAAAGACTAGAACTTCATACCCAGCCTCTTCAAGTGTCTCGCGTGCCCTAGTCACACACGGGGTTGTCACTCCAAACATTGTCGCGGCGATTAATGGTTTATCGTCGGCTGCGGGCACATCCGCGTTAATCATACCGGCAATAGCTCCAGCGGCGTTCGTCAGAATCCGGCGCGAGAGACTGTTGACTCCGGCGATATCTACGACGGAATACATCATCGTTATATCTTTCGTATCCACATAGGGACTGGTGTCGCCGGAGGCTAACGTTGAGACCATCATTTTCGGAACACCGACGGGCAGCGCGCGCATCGCGGTCGTCCCAATGGTCGTTCCGGCGGAGCCTCCAAGCGAGATAATACCGTCGATTGCCCCAATGTCGTTCAGTTGTCCGACAATCTTTGCGGCTCCATTCGCCATGGCGGCAACGCTATTTCCCCTATCGCTCTCATTCCTGAGTGCAGTCAGTGATGTCCCGCCTGCCTCTGCTACTTGCTCCGCGGACACATTCGGTTCAAAATGCGGCTCTCCTAAAATACCGGTGTTGACAACATGCGTTGCAACGTTGTTCGCCTCAATGCGTTCTTTGAGAAACTCAAACTCCGGACCCTTCGTATCCAATGTTCCTACCAAGCAAGCCGTTTTCGACATGTCTCAATCCCTCCGTCGGTTATCGGCTCCGTCGAAGCGAGCCGCCTACCATGAGTTTCATTACTGGATACGCATTATAGTTTGCGCAGTCAACAAGGTCAAGGACAATCTCTCCCAACCGCGCCACACAATTATGCCAACGCGAAACAGGGTTTTTCTGGACACACTGGACACCCTATGATAAACTACGAATCGATTGTAGGGATTAATGATTGCCATTTCCCATAATGGCACTACACCATGAAATCATTGCGGAGATTACCGCCTCTTGCTATAGGCGAAAGTTCAAACCGCTATCAGTGCTCCATGCGTCCATTCATATTAAAAGTTACTCATCAGTCGGTCGAGCGACTGTGTCGAATTACCGCGCGCAGCGAACGACAAGATATTGATGTTGATGTCGACATTCACGCACACTCGCGAGAATTACTTCCTTTGTTCGCGAACAGGGAAAGCACCGCTTTGGGCTCCGAAGTATTGAACGAAGCGATGGAGCGCGCCTACAAGGCATTCATTGAGTTTCTGCAGAGCGTGGCTCAGCCCGAAATCTTTCCGCCGTTGAATCGCCTCAATCGATACCCCCACCGTTTATACTGTCTTCTCATGTCCCCTAGTCGCACCCGCGAGGCGCTTGAAATTCGTAACATAAGGACAGGAAACCGCCTGATATACAGTGACTATGAGCTTGTTGTGAGCCGCAAGACGCAACTTGAAGACACGGAGGCGTACCTCATTGCCCCGAACAAGTATACACTTTTTATGCGGCAGGCAGTGGAATCGAGCGTCATCAATGTGTATCGTAGCGATTTTGTTGATTTGGTGACGGACACACCGCCTCCGCTTAATCTTCACGCGCAAGATGTCATCGACACGCTTGAGAGCAGTGTATCCACGGCACCCGAACACATTATGGAAGGACAGCAGCTTCTTATGTTCTCGCCGGAGGAAGTAAAAAAAGAGAAGGAGAAACAGATGGAATGTCCGAAATGTAGAGGACCGGTTCAGACAATAGGTGCGGGAAAACACTTCTGCCTGGATTGCGCGTGGGATAATCTTCCTCCGCTAAATTGAGGAAGCCCCATCTCTTATATCGACGGTAAGTTCCGAGGTCATCGCCCCATCTCACTAGCCCGCCATTCTCGCCAATTGCCAACCCCTAAAATCCTAAACCGACACCAACACATAATCGAAGAACGATAACGGTGTTGATAAGCGCAATGAGCGCGCCAACAATCGTCTGAATGGGAGTGTGTCTTTTGCGTCGAACTCGTGCCCATGCAATGAGTGGCACCAATAGAAACAGCCACCCGAACTTCACATCATGAAGTATCAGCACAAGCACGGTGATACAGCCGGTAAAGACGCCGGTATGAAAGCTGATTTTCCAGACTTGAGTAATGGCGCCAAAGATAATCCCGTTTGCGACGTAGGCGATCCCCGCCCAAATTATCTCCTGTGGTGCGCCGATTACATAAAAAATGCCTAGACCAATGCATGCCGCTCCGATTGCAAAGAGTAACGGCAACGTACGTTGCTCTTTGATCTCTAGGTTGAGATTACTTATCCTCCCTAGGCGAAAGAGGATGAAGATGAAAAAGATCGGCAGCAGGGAAAAAAAGCGAAAGCAATCCCTATCCACAACAGTATCTCGCGTGTGGTTGCGGCGTAGTTTTCGGCAATTACAAGCGTTGCCGCAATTGGCGCGAGAAATGGGTTAAAGAGAACTGATATCGCAGCCGCTATTCGATTGTACATTGACGTGCCTAATTTTGAGTTGACCGATTCATATATTTTGAATCAGGGGTGAAAGGAAGGATAGTGAATTGTGATATTCCAAACATTTTCAGGGCGAAACCCACCCAGTGAAATCTACCACAACTAGCCACGGGTTGCAAGCAGATTTTCCAACCGCGCAAGTGATGCATTCTTCAGTGCGGAGTCTGACTTATATTCATAATAATATTTGAGCACTTTTCCGGCGTACCGATCTGCTCTTCGCGGAATTGAGCCGCTGATTCGGACGTTGGCTGGACCAACATAATAGGCTGCAGCGGCACGGACATAGCTGCCGTCGTATCTTCTTAGCTGAGCTTTCAGATACGCAACCCCCGCCACCATATTCTTGCGCGGATTGAAGCGTTCATCTATCCGTTCGTCGTGGGATGGCTTGAGCACATTGCGGTATATGGGTACTTTAAGGCCGAGATCTCGTGCAGTTCCCGGCATTAACTGCATTAACCCGACTGCCCCCGAACTTGAGACTGCGTTAGGATTAAAGTTCGATTCCACGCGAACCACAGCAAGTATCAACTCAAGCTCGACATCGTGGCGAGCGACGAGCTGCCGAAGTGAATCGTTATTCGAGCCTTTTTTCCAATCTAAAGATTCCGGTTTAATCCAAGTATGACGCTTCGCCTGTTGATTACGCCGCTGTCGGGGTTTTTCCCCGAATGTCCATCCAACTGAAACGAGGTGTTTAGAGTTCAGATCCGGGCGAGTTAAGTAAGCGTAATTGACCTGCTTGCTCCATCGACTCAGCGTGAAGCCAAGGCTCCAGTGAGGTGTTTGTTTCGATTCAACAAAATCGAAGACATAGCCAAACCGAAACACGACGCCGTGCGTTCCAATCTCCGCACCCATCGCCATAGCCCGGTTCGCAACATTGAACGCACTACTGAACCGCAACTGTCGAATGGGCGTCCATGTACCGCCTAAGGCAAGCTGTTGGTCATAACTTTGAAGAGACTCCCCGTCGCTATCTGTAATGACGACGCCGGCGATATCGCGAATGCTAGCACCGATGCTCCAATGAGCACTTAGTCTTCCGACAATTCCCAGGTCATAACTTGGACTCCAAAGACTGCCGTGGTAGGGCGCCCGATTGTAACCTACATTACCTCCAATTTGCCATCTTCGGATATTCAACGCATAAGAAAAAATTGCTTGATTGTTGCCAAACTCAAATGTACCAATCGGGTTACTGCGTTTATCTATAAAGAAACGGTCCGTCCCATTGAGATCGACCAAACTAAGCCCCAGGGTACCGTATCGGCGGAGGGGCAAGGCGAATGAAAGTGCACCTTGTGAAAGGTCGTAGACTACACTTCCATGTTGTAGGCTGGCGAGTCCTGCTGGATTCCATAGTGCTCCGGTCGATCCATCAGCATTACTGATAAACGCACCGCTCAATCCAAGCGCTCTTACTCCGATCTCCGGCCGTGAATCGGCTTGAACTGTGAAAGGAGAGCAGCACAACCATAAACCGAAGCATACATAGAGCAATCGTAGCCGCAGACGATGGTTATTTATGGATGATGGCTGCTGGCAGGGAGGTGTCTTTTCTGTTTCGTCCGGATTGGAAATGGCGAAGAAAGCGGGTGGGAGGATGACCATTGCGTACGAATACAGCGGTATCGTTGGGTGATTTGAAACTGCTGTAAAGGGGTTGACAAGTTCAACCGTTACTCTACCGGTAGGTGAAAACCCTAAGCGTGTTTACGAATCAGCCCGATTCGCCGAGCGCGTTTTTATCCGGCGCTACTTCAACTACGTTGCTGCCACGGTCAGGAGTACGGTTTTCGTCTCGGTAGAAACTTTGGTGTCGGTATCAATTCCAGATTCTTTAACCGAAACGACTCTGTCAAACACTGTAACAACGAATTGGATAACCTCTAGTTGAACGCCATCCGTGTTTGAGATGGCAGGAGCAATCCACATAGCGCTATTGGGACTTGTGACAGAAAGCGTTCCATGTTCTGTAACGTTAATCCAATCAAGCAGGATGCGGAATCCTTGAACTCCGTCAACTGTTGCGGTTAACTGAACGCTTTCGCCCGGTTGAACGATAGCCTGACTGACATTTACCTTTACGTTCAGGGCTTGCAGATTATCGGGGCCACCTGATGTGAGAGAATCCTCGTCCAGATCGGTCTCTTTGACGGGATTTTCTATGTTGCTGCCACCGCAACCTGATATCCATAGTGCAGAAGCGATCAAGAAGACTTGTAGGATAGTCAGCAATCGGAAAAGTGCGATCATTTTTCCTTCCTCCCGTGTGGTTTGAAACATTGCGCAAAACGCACAATTAAAGAACGTGACCGCAATCAGCCGGTTTCAATAAACAATGTGCATGAAGTTAATCATGGATTAAGAAGATACGGGAAGACGGGAATGCGACGATTGCAAATTTTCTGCAAACCGAACGTGTACAGTATGGCTTCAGTCCCGCGCGTTCTCACCACTCAAAAACGAATTTCTCGAAAGATTTGGCTTGGATGCTAACCAGCTCGCCGTGACGTTGCAATGTCCCACACGCGACCACAAAAGGCGACAGTTTAAAAATTGAGCGGTATTGTTCATAGACCTGGGGCGAAATGATAACATTGATCAGTCCAGACTCGTCCTCCAACAATAGGAAAGCAACTCCCTTAGCCGTTTGCGGACGCTGAATACATACAATCAAGCCAGCAATTGACACTCTCGCTCCATTTGTCAGATTTACCAGTGCATCCTTACGCCGAATTTCAGAGTTGAGCCGTTTTCGAAGCAACTCCATCGGGTGCGTGTGCGTAGAAAATCCCCGTGTGTTATATTCCCATTCGAGTTGACTCCAGGAGCTCAATTTCGGCAATGGTGGAGGCGTGATGTCGGGATCTATAATCAGATTGTTATCTCGCCAACGGTCGAGAATACAAAGTTGCCACAGCAGCTCACCGCGAGATAATTTGAAACTATCAAATGCTCCTACGCCGATAAGATTTTCGATACCCGTATAGTCGAGTTTTGTTCGGGAGACGAAATCCTTCAGTGAAATGAAACTTCCCTTACGAGCTGCTACAACCGACTTGGCTTTTGCTAAACTGATGCCTTTGACGCAGATTAAGCTCAAACGAACCGCATCTCCCTTCTCGCCAGTTTCCACATAACAACACACACCACTAAGATTTACATCAGTATTTAAGATTCGGATGCCACGTCGTTTCGCCTCATTTATGAGAACCCCTTGGGGATAGAATCCCGCGGGCTGATTGTTCAAGAGAGCCGCCAAGTAGCAAGCTGGATAGTAGTGTTTCAACCAAGCTGATTTGTAGGCGAGGTGGGCGAATGAAAGCGCGTGCGATTTGCAAAAACCGTATGCGGCAAAACCTTTGATAGCACCGAAGATTTTGATTGCATCGCTCCGTGCCACGCCATTTTGCAGCGCGCCTGCGACAAAATCGGCTTGCATTTTTTGGACAGCCTTTTTGGAT
Source organism: Candidatus Poribacteria bacterium (assembly GCA_965204085.1). GTDB lineage: Bacteria > Poribacteria > WGA-4E > WGA-4E > JAJDTR01 > JAJDTR01. The sequence continues at coordinate 335,316 of CBDBEE010000001.1, forward strand.
CGTTTTTTATTCAAATCGCGTCTTAAGTTTTGGGCTTGGCCCGGGGTGTAAGATGCAATAGTGCTGGCAATTTGCAAGATTTGCTCTTGGAAAAGAACCACTCCCAACGTCTCTTTGAGGATTGGTTCAAGGAGAGGATGCGGATAACGAATTGGCTCCAGTTTTTGTTTCCTCCGAATATAAGGTTCGACCATGTTACCTTGAACAGGTCCCGGCCTAATAATAGCGATTTGTGCAGCGAGTTCCGAGATGTTACGCGGTTTCGTACGCGGTAGCACCTGGATTTGCACACGAGATTCGACCTGAAATACACCAATTGTGTCCGCTCGTTCCAACATATCATACACACGAGGGTCATCGGTTGTAATGTCTGAGAAATCAAGTTGCACGTTGTAATTCTGAGCAATCAGATTAAGACATTCGCGAACCACGGCGAGCATACCCAAGCCGAGAAGATCGACCTTAATAAGCCCTGCATCTTCAACCATATCTTTGTCCCATTGACAGATTCGTCGCCCCTCGATCCGTGTCGGTTCCAGAGGTACTAGCTTCGAAAGTTTGCATGGAGTAATTAGCACGCCGCCCGGATGCATGGACACGTGGCGAGGTAACCCGACAATAGCCTCAATCTGTGCGCGGAAATGTTTCCACTTGAGTTGCCTCGTGTAGTAACAGAATTCTTTCAACTGACAAATCTTGCTAAACGCAGATTCGACATTCCGACTGTCTGCCAACTTAGACATTTTGTGTAATAAATCGGTGGGGAGACCAAATGCTTTTCCTACCTCCCGTATTGCTGATCGTGCGCGGAAAGTGACAAAGCAACAAGCTAATGCAACATGTTCAGAGCCGTATTTTCGATCGACGTATTCAATGACATCATCCCGATCAGCCAGATGGGAATTCCTTGAAGCGGCAAAATCAATGTCAATGTCTGGAATAGTGGTTTTTTCTTCGTTGAAAAATCTACCGAAAAATAATTGATGGGCAATAGGATCAACCTGAGTGATGTTCAGTAAATAGGTGACGAGGGAATTTGCAGCAGATCCTCGCCCTTGCGCCGGAATTCCTTTAGAATGAGCAAATCTCACAATGTCCCACACGACTAAAAAGTAACCGGAGAGTCCTAATCGCTTGATGATCGAGAGTTCCTCTCGCAGTCGCGCCCTTGTTTCGACGGTTATTGGATTATATTTTTTCGCCATCGACTTCCCACACAGCATCATCAAATACGAATCGGCGTTATACCCTTTCGGTGTTACAAAGTCGGGAAATCGATGTTGGGCAAAATCTAGTTTGACGTTGCACTGCTCACTAATAAGTTGAGTGTTTGTGATCGCCGAAGGAATTTCCGAGAATAGCACCTCCATTTCCCGAGAAGATTTGAGATAGCGTTCGTGGTTTGCCGGGCGAATTTTTTCTGATTCGTCGAGGGTTACCCCACATGCGATGCACCGTAACACATCGTATAATCGCGCTCTTGCCCGGGAGACATAACGAACACCATTCGTGGCTACACAGCCCAGTGAAAACTCAAGGGCTAATCGGTGAAGTTTTCCGCAAAGACGTACATCTCCGGGTTCAAGATGATTGATGAGTTCAAGATAAAGGCAATTGGCAGAAAAAATCTGTCGATACGTATCAAGCCGCGCTCGTGCTGATCTAATTTGATCGTTCTGCAAGAATCTCGCGACGTTACTGTCTTTCCCAATCAAACAGATTAGTCCGTCAGACAACTCATTGACTTGCTCAAGCGTTACTCGCACGGTAGACTTGGGGCTTGTGTGTCGAGAACGGGTGATGAGTTCTGCCAAATTTTGATAGCCCTCGGTATCTTGACATAGCAATAAAATTTTATCCTCTGGACATGGGGTTTGCTGGTCGGGCTCTACGGTAATAAGAGAACCAACGATGATGGGAAGTCCAATTTCTTGAGCTTTTTTTATGAACGGTATGACGCCGTAAAGTCCATTGTCGTCGGTCAGTGCCAAACCCTTCAATCCAAGTTTTGACGCACGTTCAATGAGTTCTACCGGACTTGAAGTCCCGTTCAGAAAGGAGTAGTAACTGTGACAATGAAGTTCAGTATATTCCATTAATATCGGCTCCAACTTCCACAGGCAAGATCGTGGCAAATAGTTAATTGGTGACCATAAATAGACACATAAAAACAGTCCAAATTTTGCAGGTGTGCTGTCCACCAATTGTTTGCTAGCTTCCAATAGTCGATAATCGCGTCAAAACATACCCATGTGCCATGTCGATGTATTGCTTGCGGAAAATCAATGTAGCCAATTTTTTTCGACATAACCGTAATTGGCTTGGGTTTCAAGTGCTGGCTGGATTTTGCTTCATGTCCCCAAATATTGGGCTGCCAAGCCTCACTACCTGCGTCCTTTGGCCGTTGATAAATTGTTAGTGGAGTTGGATCGATTCCGCGAACCAAGTCCGATATTAACGCCCCCTCAATGGCGAACTGGCTAGTCAGATTGCGTGAGTTTATGCCTGCAACCTGACCTAGCTTTTGCAGTCCAAATCGCTTTAAGCAGCGAAGAGTTTCGGGCAGAATTGGGAGAAGTGAAACACTTTGGTCTGCCAAGAAAGGTTCCATATCATCCGATGGGACAATGCACGGTACTGTCGGGGAAGCGTTATTCGCTGCGACAAAACTGACGAATCGAGAAGCAGCAATCCCGATGCGGGCTTGGATACCGTTTTCTTTTAGTTCGATAAGTAGATTCTTAACAAACTCATTGGCTTTAGTAGTCATCGCGTCTACTTCCAAGTTAATATAGATCGATTTTTCATCGGCAATCTCACACTTCGGGCATGCGGGGATTTCGTCAGGCATGACGGGAACAGCTTCAGATAAATCCAGAGGGCTTTGTCGTTCTGTCTTCAACGGCCTAGGTGCGAGATACGTCGGTGTATAGAAATCAAGTATGTTTATCATTTCCCTCATACAATCATTCAAATTTTCAATTAACAAACAAGCCAGCAAAATAAGGGAGACCTCCTATATTGAGTTTCAGTCCTAACACTGACATACTATACTACACTTGTGTTTAGTATTCAAGGCAAAAATTAACTTCACCACATTTTTTAGGGGCGATGACAACGGAGGCTGTTTTTGTCAGCAAACACTAACTATAAACAAGTGAAAAGGAGAAGAATGGGAGGAGATGGATAGACATCGATTTACATGGGCGAAGAAAGAGAAGAGCAGAAATTCGACAATTTGATAATCATTGAGAAAATCCCCTCCTTGATCCGATGATTAGAGATTTTCTAGAATCAACTATGATTACCCCGATGCCCTCAGGTTCATCAATTGACAACAAATCCCTATTTTTGCTATACTTGCGGTAGTAAATTCGGTGGGCCGGCAGTATTCTCGCCAACAGGGAGAAAATATGAAAATCGCATACTTTGATTGCTTTTCGGGCATCAGCGGCGACATGACACTCGGTGCTTTAGTTGATGTTGGCATTGAGCCGGGTGCGCTGAGAGCGGAATTATCGAAATTGAAACTTGACGCCGAATTCAGCTTGGATTTTGAGAAAGCCAGCAAACATCATATTACTGGCACGCGAGCGATTGTACGGACGACCGAGACTACACAGGATGATGGGAACCGGGCTGCCGAATCACCAGAGGGTGCGGATGCCCATACGCACTCACATGACCACGCTCACGGCGCGAATCATCACGCCCATCATGAACACGGTCCCAGCCGTCATTTATCAGACATTTTCGCACTGCTTGAGGACAGCGACCTTGCAGCGCCGATAATCGATCAGGCGAAACAAATCTTTGATCGGTTAGCGGAAGCAGAAGCAAAGGTTCACAATACCTCCAAAGATCGGATACACCTGCACGAAGTGAGCGGTATCGATTCAATCGTCGACGTTGTCGGAAGCGTCATCGGCTTGAGTCTATTGGGAACTGAAGAAATCTACGCTTCACCGCTCGCGCTCGGAAGCGGTTTTGTGCGGTGTGCTCACGGACTGATGCCCGTACCCGTGCCAGGAACAATGGAACTCTTGAAAGGAGTTTCGGTACGGCAAACGCAGATTCGGAAGGAGTTGGTGACGCCTACGGGTGCGGCGATTATCACTTCACTGGCACAGCGGTTTGGCCCTATGCCGGCAATGATTATTGACCGCATTGGCTACGGCGCCGGCACACGCGACCTTGAGGAGCAACCGAACCTGCTACGGATTTGTCTCGGCGAGAAAAAGGAGGGCGGTCTTGAGAGCGATCGGGTTTACCTCATTGAGACCAATCTCGATGACATGTCCCCGGAGATTGCGGGCTATCTGACGGAGCTATTGTTTGAGAAGGGGGCTCTCGACGTTTTCCTCACGTCAATTCTCATGAAGAAGGGGCGTCCGGCGACGAAACTCAGCCTACTCGCCGCACCTGACCTTCGCGAGAGCCTTATCCAAGTCGTACTCAGGGAAACCACAACCTTTGGGGTGAGGTGCCACGCCGTTGAGCGATCCAAGCTGGCTCGTGACTTCATTGAGGCGCAGACGCGGTGGGGAACCGTTCGCGCCAAACGCGGCTATATGGATGGAGAGCCGATCAAGGCTGTGCCGGAGTATGAGGATTGCAAGCACATCGCCGAGGAACACGGTGTGCCGTTTCGGCAGGTTTATGAGGAAGTGATGCGGGCGCTGGGTTGAAGGCGCTCCAACTACAAATCACGCGAGGAAAAAAGAGGCGACTTATTCGGCAAAGGAATTTTCTGTTAGTTCTACTCCTGATTCTGCCCATATCTTTAACCCAAACCCGGATTTGCTTGTGATCTTTGTTTACATTGTTTCTATTGGAAACAAAGGCAATCTTGGCTCTGCGAGAGGCGTAGCCGTTTACCGCAATCTGCATCTGGATAAACAAGGAGACGAAAAGCACTGTCCCCGCCAGTCGTCTAGCTTTGAATGACATTTTTTCCTCATTTTTAGTTAACCCAAGTTGCCACCTTTGTCCGACAGGGACACAGAAACCGAGTTTTTTCCGACGTGGAAACTCGCGATTGACGAAAATCATGCCTATTTACCTATAATTTAGCGAACGTGAACTAAAAACTCGGTTTCTCTATTATTAGGTAGCAACTAGCGTTAGTTAATGACCTGAAGTTTCGAGCACGCGGTGTGCATCATCTGCGAACCGAGGCTGGCACTTTAATCTCGCCCCAGATAGTGACAAAACTCGCGACTGGAGACACAGACCATGCTGTCGGGTCAAACCAATCGGGTTCGGCGGAATAGAAATGTGCCTTGGTGAGTTGTTTTAAGTGCCTGCCATTCCGAGCCATCAAGTTGATCGTCCTAAAACCGCCGGGCTCCCGTATCGTGTAGGCAATCGTGTCGCTGTCCGGCGACCATGCAGGATGCGAATGATCCTGTCGCCTGCGCGTTAGTCTACTTGTCCGACCGCTGCCGTCTGTCTTCACGACATAGATGTGATACACCTTGTTTCTGTACGAGTCAAACGCAATCCATTGACCGTCGGGAGACCACGATGGATTTTCTTTTTCCTCCGAATCGTGGGTAAGCCTTATCTGATTGCTGCCGTCACTATCCATTGCGTAGATTTCATGTCCATCGTGCCTTTTCCGGGTTACGAAAGCAATTCGATTGCTATCAGCCGACCACGCTGGATTATAGTTCTCTCCCCATTGAGTCAACTGTACCTGGTTGCCACCTTCTGCGTCCATGACCCAAATCTGTCTTTTCAACGCTTGGTAGCGAGTGAACGCGATCTTTGCCCTGTCTGGCGACCACGCCGGTTCCGAACCACCCGATGCGCCTGTTAGTTCAATCAAATTGCGTCCATCGGAATCCATAACGTAGATATGGTGATCTCTATTAAACACAATCCTTGTACCGTCGGGAGACCACGACGGTTCATGGTCCTTTGCAGGATCATCCGTGAGTCTTACCTCATTGCCTCCGTCACCATCCATAACGCAGATATCGAAATTCCCGTCTCTCCAGCAGGTGAAAGCAATCTTGGCTTGAGGCGAGGCGTAAGCGTTCTTCGCAATGGGCATCTGGAAAAACAGGGAGACGACAAGCGCTGTCCCCGTCAGTTGTCTAGCTTTGAATAACATTTTTTCCTCCTTTTTTGAAAAAGAACTGATGCTTCAAGCGCGCCGCCCGCATCATCAACGAGCCGATGTTGGCACTTTAATCTCACCCCAGTATAGTGATAAAGTTCGTTGCTGGAGACACTGACTGACCAACCGGATCAAACCAATCGGCATCGTAACGATAAGTATCGTTATCCTCAGTGAGTTGCTTTAGGTGCATACCATCGAGAGTCATCAAGTTGATCGTCATAGAAATTCCCCAATTCCATAACGCGTATGCAATCGTGTCGCCGTCAGGGGACGAGGCAATGGCGTTCCTCAACAGTATCGTCCCATTCAATATCAGGATGTGTAATCCCACAAGAAATAAAAATTGATGTCCTAGTGTGAACCACATTTCTCTCCCATTGAGTATTTTTAATCAAGTTACACTTATCTTCCGCATTATTGAGCACCTAAAAGTTTAATTTCTCAGTTGGTCGTATCCCGCATCATAATTGACAGCACGCAATTATCCCTGTCGGAATAATCCTTTCCGCAAGTAACATTTACTAGTCGGAATCCTTTTCCTCGCTCCAGAGGAGATCAAGCGAATGGATAGTGAGCGCGATAGAGATCTTCCATGTGTGTGTTACTTGGTAAATGAAGTTGACGATGGAAGGGCAAAACCGGTCAATCAATCGGACTCGCGGTAATATCTTAGGTGATTTTTGCTCGTTCGTGGAGATTCATAGAGATGTACCCCAAGATCTAGTATGTGAAAATTTGAGATTACACAAGTCTATTACGCGGAAGATGAGTGATAGTTGTTTTTATCCGCGGGATCGGTAACCAGAACGCCATCGGAGACGGTTTCCTCGAACACCAGAAAATGATTCCCTTTGACATAGGCAATAGCCGGCATCGGGAGCTTGTCCTTTTTCAGCCATTTCAGACCTCCCTGTATGCCTTTCGGGTTTATACTCCGCACTGTCAGAAATTGCGTCTTCTGTAGGAGCGATCTCCAGGTCGCGACCCTTGTACGAGGGAACTCCGATTCCCGACCTGCTGGTACTACGTAAGTCCTATTAGAAACGATTATTACTGGAAAAGAAAGCTCAATAATACCCAACGCAAAGTATAAACCCTTGTATTTGGGAGCGTCCCGCAGTTCCAGCAGAATTGTGCCTTCGTCGGGGTTGAAACGAGAGAGTTGGGCAAGCTCATTAAAATCTGTGTCGATTTTCAACAGTTCACAGATTCGCAACAGGCTGTTTGGCCCACACGTGAGAAAAAGTGGATCTTGCTCTGTTGAGGACACCCCTAGAATTGTGGACTCATTTGTTGGAGTTGGTGGCTATTTCAGGTATGTTCCACCGAAACTCCCCAAGGAAATCTCCGAATCCATCCTTGGTGTCAAACCCTGTTCAAGATAGTATTTTGGATTGACATGAAAAAAATCGGGAGGAAAATCAAGATTAAATTGGGCATCTTTGACGACAACTGAAAAAACTGGATCAACTTTTCGACCCTGCTTTCTCGACCATCGAATTGTTGAGGGGAACCAAATATCCCCATACCGGTGAAAATCTTCATAAATCTCCTGCCATATGACTGGTGGCTGTTTCTGATCGCTTTGTCGATCTACGTTATTATTAATACGGTATTCTCTCTTACGAATACAGAATTGCCTCTGCACATCCACCCATATTTTCGTCGGATTTCTAGTGGTGGACCAATTGTATTCAAATACGTAGCAATCTGTGCCGTCAATCATTTCTCGTCCTATAAGTCTCGCATTCGAGGGCACTCGCTCTAGAGAACGCCCATACATCTGAAAATGGGTAAAACCTCTGTATTTGTCGCCCTTGAAAAATGAGACGGACGGAGAAGGATAGTCATTCACCCATTCAAAAGCCTGTGTTTGACCGTCGTAGGTGAGAAATTGAAAGTAACGTCCATATTCAGCAATCGAAACCGTATCTCCTACAGAAATCATTGTCATTTTGTATTGATAAGTTTTTGGATAAGCCATAAACTCATGGTCAAGAATCCGAAAAGCGATATTCGTCTCTTCCATTTCCTTCCATCCCCCATAACTCATTGCATCAAGAACAAGTCTATCAAGTTCCTGTTGTTGTGCAGATTCTTGATTCGTTCCTGAGTATTTTCTCAGTATCTTTCCTTTTTCTATTTCTATCCATGCTTGAATTTCTTCCGAAGTTTTGGAGGGATTGTTATGGCGTATCACAATAAGTCTCATCTCACCACTTGTGATATGATCGCGAGACATATTTACACCTTGTATGAGATGCTCGCGAATCATTTCTTCGGAGAAGCAGACTTGACTCACTATGAAGTAAATTACTAGGCACAACCATTTCAACATTTTCTCTCTCCTCTCTATGGTAAAACCAATAATTGTTTATACACTGCGGTAGGTTCGGTTTCCTAACCAAACCGGTATATATATCGTCCCGTAGGTGCGGTTGGAAACCGCACCTACTGAAATATGTGTAAATATGAATGGAATTGACTGTAGATTATTTTTGAATAATTGACGATTCAACTGCTAGTAACCAGCGGGAACGATTGCTTTGTGTAATACAAGTCCAAAAATACTTGAGGAGAAATTAATAGTTAACCCGAGTTGCCACCTATGTTCGACTGGGGCACAGAAACCGAGTTTTTTCCAACGCGGAAACACGAGATTTGCGAATATCAGACTAATTTACCTATAATTTAGCGAACGTTAACCAAAAACTCGGTTTCTCTGCTGTAGGTAGCAACTTGCGTTAGTTACTTACCCAAGAATCATATTCTAATCCATATCTCTCATGAAATTCATGGAAAGACATTCCATATTCGTGCTCAAATTTATAATCCAATTCCTCAATTTGTTGATCGTAGGGATCGAGTATGGTATCTAATTCAACTCGTCGATTGTGCAGCATTTTAAGTTCATCGTGTAATCTTCGTACTTCTTCTTCATCCGCCATTAGTAATTCTTTCGTACCGATTTCTATCTGCCTAGTCTGAATTTCAGAATCTTCTATGTAGAGATCTGAAACCTCCTCCACAAGTGCATGCTTCTGGGCTTTAATGTCTCTAACCCTTGCAAACATTATTTCTAACTCAAGACAGATTCCTGTGTGACTGTCTTCTGTTTCGGACCAAACCTCTAACTGTGTTCTTTCTACTTGTTCCTCAGGGACTTCAATCTCTCCGTTGAGAACGTCTTTAAAATCCTCCTGCTCTTCCAAAGTCGGGTTCAGATTTAAAGACTGCAAATCACCATTGGTAGAAAAACTCTTGGTAGTTGAAACACGCGTGACAAAAGGTGCTTCTGATTCAGTGGCCACTTCCTGTTGTTTGTTATATTTGGTATGCAACTGATAACTAGTGTAGATAAAGTACACGATTGAAATCAGCAGCACAAGACATGAAAAAATCAAGAATTTGCGATTCATGGTGTTGCCCCCTTTCTGTAGGTTCTGCTATCACGATTCCGAGATCGAGTTTTTCTACTCCACAAACCGATGAAATGAGATAGACAAAGTGCTTCGCTAGTAGAAAGACCACAAGCGTAAGCCCGTTATAACGCCTCTCTCCAAGAGTTATAAATCCCTGTGTGCCAATACTGCTCCCAGAACTCTCTATTGCTGATTCCGTACTCCGATATTTTCTGCTTTATCTGTTTGAGCAGTCGCTTGTCTTCTTCGTGATGAGAATCTAGTATAGGAAGCAATTCTTGTCTTCGGGCGAAATGCCTTTCCCATTCTTCGTGCAGCCTGGCAGTATTGTCGTCGGAGGTGCCAATTGAGAGTTCCCCAATTTCCCGCATTCTTTTCCAACGTCGATCTGCTTCGTTATGAAGAGGCATTGCTGCTCGCCAAAATTCATCCCGTCGCGTGATTATCGGTTTGAGTTCTGTGAAGAGTTGTTCGCGTTCCCGATGGCTTAACAGCCCGTCTGTGGTATCCGCTTCCCATTCCCCAGAGGCTTCTATCTCGTCAAAGGTGTCTAGCAAGACGGCAATTTCGGTCTCTTCCATCTCCTCCAATTCCGTACTTTCAAAGAAACGCCCAAACGCTTTGCTTTGCGTTGACGGTGCGTTTGTGTGTTCGGGTATTGAGGGTTGGAACGAAGCGCCAGCGGTCCGCCGCTTGACGATAGGGGATTCCAGTTTGGTAATCAATTCCTGTACGCTCTGATTTTCGGCGCGCAATCGATAGCCGGTATAGAGATAGTACCCGAATGAAACGAACAGGATAAGGCAGGAAACAAGCAACGAAGAAACTAAGAATTTGCGTTCCATGATTTGCGCTCCATGTGTTGCGTTTATGGAACATTGCTACCGGACTCATCGGTTAGGTGCATCTTGGGCACAACGAAATCCGATGTTGTAAGATCGGCGGTCTTCCTTATCAAAATACCGAAAAGCCGTTCGGAGTTGCAGTCGTATCGAATCCCAGCCTCCGCCGCGTAAAACTCGATGTTCGCCGCTATTTGCCTCCTTGGGATTCTTGTGTAGGCTTTTTAGATAGTAATCCTGGCTGTACCAATCGGCGCACCATTCCCAGACGCTGCCTGCCATATCCATGGCACCGTACGGGCTGGCGCCCTCCGGGAAACTGCCGGCGGCTTGAAGTTTAGTAACATGGGGAAAATAACTGAGTTTGGAAAAATTCATTTCATTTCCCCATGGATACAGATTTCGTTTGGTTCCTCTCGCGGCTTTTTCCCACTCTGCCTCGGTCGGCAGCCGCTTCCCCATCCAAGTGGCGTAAGCGTTGGCTTCATACCAACTGACGCCAATCACGGGGTGGTCGGGCTCCGTTGAAACAGAATTCTCGCCATACTGGAGAGGTGTTGCTATCTGGTGTTTCTGTATAAAATCCCAACCAGCAGCAGTCCAATACTTCTTTTTCGTATAACCGCCCGCTAGAATAAACTCTTCATACTGAGCGTTAGTGACTTCGTATTTATCAATGTAGAAGGCATCCAAATAGACATTGTGAAGGGGTTTCTGATCCGCGTTTGCGAGTTGGGAATCAGTGCCCATAAAGAAATCGCCGGCAGGAATCATAACCATATCTTCAGGCGGTTCTGAGGATAAGGAAAGTTGGTTGCACACATTTACCACGGTGAACAACAACGCTATAAAAAATAAACGAACATCTTTTCTCATGATGAGATTCTCCTTGTTACGCAATGCTAAATAATAACCACGCCCCAGGTCCAAAGAACAACACGCCAGTTCCCAGCTTCACCGTCATCGTACTTTCTTTATAATCCACGCAGGATGTTTGGCATTACATATTTGGTTACTCGTTCCAGCCACACACCTGTACGCGGACTTCTCGAAAAACATGGCGCCAGAAGTACAGTCTGAATCACTATCGCACTCCTCACCGTCATTACAATCAAGAGAGCCCGTTACCTTCCATCCACGGTTGTCCGGTTCACATCTTTGCCCACAACCAGAGCCGCCGACCGTGTCGATCATCTGTTGGGCGGAAAGCAGACGGATCTCAGAAGAAGTGTTAGATTGTGCTGATAGAAATACCAGCAACGTGCACAGTAGAGTCGGGGCGATTGCCCAAAACAGCCTTTTCATGGTTACTCTCCTTTAATTGTGGTTTGGCTTATAACCATACGCCTATGGGCGAAATGCGTGGATCCTGTCACATTTGAAATTTCATGACTTAAACAAGGCAAAGCTGGTCTTACCACGTTTGCCGACGTTTTTCCCTAATAAAGTATCGTTGCTGAGATAGAAGATCCGTAATAGTCGTGTTTGTCCTATACTCTCGATTCAATGAAAGATATGTATGAATAATCATCTCCTGTCCTATTCCCCAAGAGACGTAGATAGCTTTGGACAATAGCGCTAGAAGTTCCTCGTTGTATTTGTCTAACATCAGCAGTGCTTGTGCATAAGCGAAAACCAATTCTGCGCCTACGGGGTCTTTTCCCGCCCCGATTCCGGTGTCAACGCCTATTAAGATTGAATAAGCAGGTATGTTAATCGAACCTACCGTATTAAGGCTGGCGCGTAATTTCTCCATCAACGCTTGAATGACAAACGGCTCCCTGCGTCCAGATTTACCGAGCAGTTCCGCGCAATATCTGGTTACCAAGGGGTCGTTCAATCCCTCATCCACGAGCACTTTAATTGGCTGATAATCGGAAACACCACTTTTTACCAATGCCATGGCTAAGTCCAAGCGGATTGGCAGTTTGCTGGTTTGTTCAAATTCATTGCGAAGGGTGCGTTGCGCGTTTTTGTCCTCGGCGGCATACTCGCCCCAAAGCCGAATGATATCCAAACGAAACTCCGTTTCCGAAAGGAGATTGATTAGGATGTCGGGTATAAAATCATCCCAGTAATTAAACAGAAACAAGCCTTCCACAGCGCGAAATCGAGTCAAGCAACTCGCTTCGGGGTTTGTCGCCTGACGCATCAAAACGGCATGAATCGCTTCGTTCCACTTGAGGTAAATCGCTCGTCCGAGTCCCATTACGGCTGCCCGTTGCACGTTTTCGTCATTATCCATTGTTGCTTCGGCAAAAATCGCCCAAGCGTTACTGTCACCCTCTTTAAGGTTCGCCAATGACAAGAGTGCAGACGCGCGGACTTCGGGGGCATCATGTCGTATGGTTTCTATGAGAGTGTTCCATACCCTCTTGTGCATTTGTGGAGAAAACTCTTGACGAACCAAATTAACACCGACTCGCCCTTTCTCGCCCGGATGACCTGTGAGCGCCTTCGCGGCTGCCGCACGGACTTTGACGCTACTATCGCCGCGCAGTGTCTCAAGAAGTTCTAAACTCACGTCGCCATCTTCAAGGGTGTGGGATTCAAGAGCGAGTGCCGCAGTCTTACGAACTTCATAATCCTCCCTGTCTAACCACTCATCCAACGGCGTTGGACGCCCTCTCCATATGGAACTGATGGCTCGGACCAATTCACGAGAGGGATTCGGGTTTTTCGCCATTTCCTCAAGCCGGTTTCTCACATCGGGGTGGAGTTTGTAATAAGTCATCTGTTTTTTCCCTATCCCAAGACCACGAACGGTGGATTCGTATAATTTTTGAAGGGCGTAGATTTGAAATTCTGGGTCAGGGTGTTCGAGCATTTCGAGCGTATATTTCCAGATTTTGTTGGGATTTCTATTCAGCTCTCCCCATTTTAGCAACCCCATAGCAGCGATTCGCCGAAAGTCGCGGTTCCGGTCGGTTTCCATGATTTTTTGAAAGAGCTTCACCATACTCCTCGTTGGAAGTTTTCTACCTGCCGCATTAACCGTATTGACATTAGCCAGAACCAGCACCGCTACCCACCTCACTTCTTCATCTCGTTCATGCAGAAAAGCATTAAGGACCGTCGATTGAGGAAGTTCATAATGTGAAGCAGAGAGCCGTCCCGCAGTCAAGATGGCTCGGATTCGGACTGCAGGATCATCGTAGTACATTGTGTCTCTTGTCACTTGCGACATAATCTTAGAGCAGGCGCGCTGATCTCTTTCCATCTCCACTTTTGATTTTGGGATTCGTTGTGTGCGGGACGGACTGTCCGCCCAGAGATTGACGTTGCTGAAAACATATAGTGCCATCATGAATACCGAATGTCGAAATCGTCGATTTGACCTAATTATCGCAGTCCAATTCAAAAGAAACTTCATCAATCTCTCCCCCTTTATTCGTTACTGCTTATTATATTAATTTATACGCAAACAATAGCTTATCTTCCGCATTATCGATCACCTAAAAGTTTAATTTCTCAGTTGGCCGTATCCCGCATCATAATTGCAGCATGCCATTATCCCTGTCGGAATAATTCTTTCCGCAAGTAACACTTACTAGTCGGAGTCCTTTCCTCGATCCAGAGGATCGAAATGTCAATAGAATGCAATAAGTCCATATTCTCGCGCTCCAGAGGAGCGCCATGTGGTGCGTTACTTGGTAAAATGAAGTCGATGATGGAAGGGCAAAACCGGTCAATCAATCGGACTCACGGTAGTACCTTGGTAATTTTTTCTCGTTTGTGAATATATACCCCAAGATTTGGTATATGAAAATTCGAGATTGCACACGTCTATTATGCCGAAGATGAGAATAATCACCAATCAACAGTGGATTCATACGACGCCGAGTAGCAACCAAATACCTAATCCAAACAGCAACACGCCACCGAGTTGTAAAGAAGTCGTGCCCCAATGGACTAGTGCGAAGACAACTAAAAGCGGGGCAACGAATGCGAGGTTATACAGAAGCAAGTAGGACAACGCATGCCTCCGCATTTCCTCGACGCCCATCACAAACGTAATTGTTGGAAGATAGACTTGACCAGTACAGACCAGCTCCAACACCGAAATAGCAAACCCAATCTCCCCCACTCCAAAGCCCTAACGGAGATCGTCGGCGTTACTTTGTAATCACCATCCGCCGCACCTGCGTATTATTATCCCCCGCACGGAGTTGATAAAAATAGATGCCGTTTGCCACAGATTCCCCGCGGTTGTTGCGGCCGTTCCAATGTGCAGCGCGCCTCCGATCCGTGTAAAATCCCGCTGCCTGCCAATCTAAATCCAATAAACGCACCAATGCTCCCTTCGCGTCGTATATCGCTATGTGCACGTTCGCATCGCTCGCGAGGTGATACGGCAGCCATGTCTCCGGGTTGAACGGATTGGGGAAGTTTTGAAATAGCGCGGTGCGCTTGACCTGTCCCAGCGTTTCGATCTTCAATCCAACCTGATCGACGGCGAAGGGTGGTGTGCCAGAGTGTTCCTCGGCTATGTGAACGGCTTCGACCGGGAATGTGCTCTGCGAGAAGTTGCCCTGTGCATCAATAACCCGAAGCGTAACCTTATTGCTCGCATGTACCGATGACTCCGGTATGATAAAATCGATTACTTCGCTTTCCGAACTTAACAACTTACAGTCATACAGTTTGATTCCGTCGCTCGGGTCATTGGGAACGGTTGGCCCGAGTAACTGGCTGTGATGCAACCCATCCGCATCGTCTATCTTGAAGCGGAGAATTACACCGCGTGGTGGATTAGCGAGCGGTGTGAACATCTCGATTGTCGTCGGTTCGTTGAATTCGGTTTGATCCGGGTTGAAGAATCGGTGGCCGTCCAACCATTTGGCTGCACATTTTGAGATTCGTAACGGGTGTTTAAATCCAAAAGACATAATATCGTTATCGCTGCGGAAGTCATGTTCTAATCCAAAGGCGTGTCCGAGTTCGTGGGCAATAACCCCCATACTCATGCAGCGTTCTAGGACAAGGGCCCGTCCGCCACCAGTCCAAAATGCCCCTAGGCCGCAATACCTGTGATCGATAAGTTCGCTGATTTCCGCGATAACAACATTAACGTATTTATCATCGGTAGGTCCAATCTCATTTTGAATCTTCGTCCATGTGCCCTCACGATAATATTCATCGTTGAAACGCCCCTCGACTTGATGCACCAGCGCTTTTCCGCCCGCATCGGTTTCAAGCGTGAAGGTTTTTCTGCCATGCCCATAGTATTCCAACTGTTCCGCATAAAATTGTTGTACCTCCTTTACCACGGTATCAATTCTTGTTGTTATATCTTTCTGAGGTATACGGTCTCTCGGCACAAAGTAGATGAACCGAACCACCTCTCGTTTTCCCGCTGTTTGCAAATGGTTTTTGATGTTTTGGATACGCACCATTCCATCATCACTACCACTAACGAGCCAAATTCCGTCGCTTGAAAACGCGGTCGCCCAGACCACACCAACGCCATCATGTCCCGGCAAAAAGACAATTCGTTTACCGTTCTCAGCGGACCACAGACTTAAAGCACGACTACTGCCGGTACTGCCGGCGGCAAATGTCTTGCCATCAGGCGCAAAATCAAGCGAGTAGATTAGTCCCGCGCGGCGGATTGTGCCTCGGAGTTGCCAGTCTGACACCCTCCACAACTTGATATGTCCTATCCCTCCACTCGCTAGAGTTTGATTGTCGGGCGAAAACGCGACACTGGTAACATATGTTGAATCAGCCTCTAACACTGCAACACTTTTTCGCTTCGGAAAATCCCAAACCTTCACGCGCCCGGGGCCCCTGCCGTCCCCCTCGCCAACGGCAAGGTATCTGCCATCAGATGAAAACGCTAACGCCCATATAGATTTACTGTGCCGAAACGCAACTATTTCCTTCATAGTACGGACGCTCCATACTTTTACATGCTCACCCGCTGTCGTGAGACGCCGTTCATCAGGCGAGAAGACGACCGCTTTCACTGCCGTAGGTAACCCGTTAATCAGGTGCTGCTTGACTAAAGCTTTTTTTCGCCGCTGCGAGACCTCCCACAGTCGAAACGTCCCATCATCGCTTCCGCTGGCAAGCAATTTACCACTCGGTGAAAAAGCCACGGAATTGATCGCATCTTTGTGACCGCGAAAATTTTTCACCTCATTTGTCTGCAGATCCCAAATCTTTATGAGGTTGTCTTCGCGGGCGTTAGCACGCCCGGCGGCTGCAATAAGCGAGGAATCAACAGGTGAAAATGCGAGCGTGTACACCGCCCTGCCATACTCAAGGATGGTGGTTTCTCCCGCAATACCGGCGCCGGGAACACATAAAAAGACGCTTGCCCAAACCAATAGATATTTGAATTGCACTCTATGACTCCCCATTCTTTGTTAGTGCGAAGTTAGCGGCGGCACTCATTGGTATTGTGTGCAAATACTAGGACCGTGCGATGGAAAATATAGGTGCTTCTGTCTCATTTTATTGTGTAGTCAATCAATTCCGAGATGCCGTCTGCGCGTTCTATTCTTACCGGTCCGACGTCCGGGGCTAGCCATACGGCGCCCAACTGCATTCTCGGCAATGCGTCCCTGAATAGCGTTGTCAGCTCTTTGCGAAGCTCCGCTTCAAAAAGTTCGAGTTTCCTTTGTTCAAATACGGGCTGAAACGCTGTAAATTCTGTGGTTTCGAAGGACAACCGCGTCATCTCGTACTGAATCTTGAGACAGTTCGCGAAGGCGCCTGTGGGTGTGACGACCGGTTCCGGCTGCCCCGCTATTCCCGAAATCGTAACATCGGCTTCAAATGAGTGAGCCTCTCCGACCCCATCATCGTCCCAGAATGGGGGGATATACTTAGTTCCGCTCACACGTACATCGATTGCTTTCCACCTCCGATAAGGAACGAGAGGAATGCGAAGCACTGTCAGTTCACTATTCCAAACCACACTTGTGTCGTAACGAGATAACCACATTAAGGCATCGTTGTTTTCTTCTTGTCGATCCTTACCGTCACGAACTATATTTTCGGTTTTTCTCATTCGGCATATCGGACGCCAATCGGTACGACATCTAACGTAAATAACCCATTTGTTTGGAGGTACTCGTCCGCTTTCGAAGATTGTTTGCTGAACAGCATGGTTGACATCGCTCAACTTGATTTTGTATATAAGCCGCCCATCGAGGGTTTTTACATAAGGAGTGGGTGCATATATGGGATTCTCAGAAGGGTCCGAGTGATTATCGTCAATGAGGGAATCGTAACCGAAGAAATGGTAAAGATGCGAGCCAACTTCCTCGGTTTTGGTCACTTCTCTCGACCATTCGGATCCGTCGGCGTTGCGGTAGACCCATCGGTTGCCGACTGTCAATGGATAATAAATAGAAGACACAGGCACGAAATCTTCGGTTTCTGTCGTTTCGCCCAAAGGAGCATTGATAGTTTCATCTCCGCACCCGGACATCAATAGGATTAAACAGAAAAAGGCAACTCCCCTAGCTCTGATCCGCAAAGAGAATTGCCTTTTGAAAAAACAATGTATGGACATCTTTGCCTCCTCAAACCAAGCGCAGACGAAATAATTGCCTATCTATGGACGAAGATTACTTAATGCAACGTATTCTTACTGGCTACTGACCACTGTCTTTTTCACTGGCCACTGCCTTTATCTCGTAGTCAATCAATACTGCCATCCCCTCTGCGCTCTTTATCCTTACCGGTCCAACCCCCGGCGCCAACCACACCGATTCCAACCCTAGTTTCGGCATCAAGTGCGTCAACAGAGTTGTCAATTCTTTGCGAATCTCTGCTTCCATATGTTTGCGGCGCTTCTCCTTTACGTTTTCTGGCGCTTCTGCCTGATCTGTGAACTCTGAGGTTCTGACCGATGGCGGCTTCGCCTCGTATTGAATGTTGAGACAGTCTTCAAAGATGCCCGCGGGCGTTGGAACCGAATACGGATCTCCAACGCTTCCCAGAATCTCCACATTGGATTCAAAAGAGTGGTGCATGAAAGCCATCTCCGAGGAGCCGCTCAATCTAATTTCGAGCATCTCCCACGTCTGACCGGGAACAAGCGGCAAACGAAGCAGGATTCCCGAATCACTACGCAAAACCCCGCTTGCCCTGTAATTATTCAAGAAAGCTAATCCCTCTTTCCGTGTTTGCCACACACCGTTTTGGAATATTTGGACCCACGTCCAGCCTGGTGAGTTATCGTTGCTCTCAAGAACTATTTGCCGAATCGCATGATTGATATCGCTGTTTTTGACCTTCAGGACAACACTAGTGAGGGTTGCTATGTACACGGGCGCTCGGAAAAAGGCGAATGGATTGTTTTCGATTGGCGGATCATAGCTGAAGTAATGGTAACTGCGCGAGCCTACTTCCTCGGTTTCGGTGACTTCTCTCGACCATTCGGATCCGTCGGGATTGCGGTAAACCCACCGACTCCCGGCTGTCATTGGAAAGTAATTGAATGGTATGGGTACGATTTCGTCAGGCTTGCTATCTTCAACGGGCTTTTCGGCTATGGGATTGTTAACAGTTTCGTCTGCACACCCGGAACTTAACAGGATGGCAATGAGAACAGTGGCTAGTGACCAGTGGCTAGTCACTAGTGAAAACAGACCCACCCTCTGGTTTTTTCGCGGCGAATTCGATTTGAAGTGTTCCGATATCAACATTAGTGCCTCCTTAATCTCGTTGGGGACAACGCTGCGATTGGTTGTCTGTAGAGAAAGTCTTACCGACCACTTGCCACGTGCCACATATCGCCGTCAGTGTTGACATCGTATGATATTAATTCCGAGATGCCGTCTGCGCGTTCTATTCTTACCGGTCCGACGTCCGGGGCTAGCCATACGGCGCCCAACTGCATTCTCGGCAATCCGTCCGTGAAAAGCACCGTCAACTCTTTGCGTAGCTCCGTTTCATAAAGGTCGAGTTTTTTTTGTTCAAATACAAGCGGAGTCGTGCTGAACTCTGTCGTTTCGAAGAACATTCGCGTCATCTCGTACTGAATTTTAAGACAGTCTTCGAAAGCCCCTGCGGGAGTGACGATCGATTCCGGCTGTCCCGCTATCCCCGAAATCGTAATGGTCGCTTCAAAAGAATGAGTGTCTCCGACTCCTTCCCAGTCCCAGAAGGGGGGAATATAGCTAGTTCCGCTCAGGCGGACATCGATCGCTTTCCACGTCCGATAGGGAACCAGAGGATAGCGAAGCACTGTCAGTTCACTATTCCAAACCACGCGTGCGTCACGGCTTTCTAACCACATTAAGGCATCGTTGTTTATTTCTTGTCGATCCTTACCGTCGCGAACTATATTTTCGGTTTTTCTCATTCGGCATATCGGACGCCAATCGGTGCGACATCTAACGTAAAGAACCCATTTGTTTGGAGGTACTCGTCCGCTTTCGAAGATTGTTTGCTGAACAGCGTCGTTGAGGTCGCTCAGCTTGATTTCGTATATTAACCCATCAAGGGTTTCTTCATAGGGAGTAGGCGTATAAGTGGAAGCCAAGGCGAAGTCGGATTGGTCCTCGTTAATGGGGGGATTGTAGCTGAAGAAATGGACAAGGTGGGAGCCAACTTCCTCGGTTTTGGTCACTTCTCTCCACCATTCGGAACCGTCTGGACTGCGGTAAGCCCATCGGTTGCCGACTGTCATTGGATAATAGGGGGTGGATATGGGTACGATTTTCTCGGTCTTTCCCTCTTCATTGACACTTCCGCCCAATGGGTTATCAATAGTTTCCTCACCGCACCCGGAAATCAATAAGATGAAACAGAGAAAGGCAATTCCCCTAGCCCTACTCCTTAGAAGGGATTGCCTTCTGAAAAATCGATGTATAGACATTTTTACCTCCTCAAACCAAGCGCCAATATAATCTTCCCAAAGGCTCACATGATTTCTCCACTCCGTTGAGTCGTTAGCAAACTATTCTTCCTTACTGGCCACTGGTCACTGACCATCAAGCGAGTGATTAGCGAGTGCGATAGAGATCCACTGCTTTTACCTCGTAGTCAATCAGTTCGGCGATGCCGTTGGGGGTTTCTATTTTGACGGGACCGACGCCGGGCGCCAGCCATACGGCTTGCAATTCCAATTTCGTTGTTAAATGCATCGACAGGTCGGTCAATTCTTTGCGAATTTCCGATTCTATAGTCTCAAGATACACCTTTGGTGAAATCATACGGTGAAGATCTCTAAACTCTGTAGTTCTATACGATGCCAGCTCCGCTTCGTATTGTATCTTGAGGCAATCCTCAAATGCGCCAGCAGACACCTCAACTAATTCCCGGTCTTCGCCAGTCTTTCCCAGAACTACTACTTCGGCTTCAAAATCGTGAACATAGAACGGCCCCTCATCCCTTCCTCTCAGTCTTAAATTGAGCGCGTTGAAGGTCTCGCCCGGAACAAGCGAAAATGGAAATAGTGTTAAGTTACTATGCGAAGCTACACTGGCGTTGGAATGATATAGGTAGGTTAAGATTCCCGGCGTAGATTTATCCTTCCTTGATACGCACACCGCCTTCTGGCGTCCCTGTTTGTTACAAGACATCCCGAGACCCCAGTCTGGGGTTTCGCCGCCGCTATCGACAATAATTTCCCGGATAGCGGCATCCATGTCGTTATGGGCGATTCTGCGGTCAAGCCGGTCGAGAAATGCTACATATACGGGAGACTTGAGAGACTCTATTTCAGTATCTTGGATTGGCGGGACGGAGCTAAAGTAATGATAGAAATTGTCACCATAATTCCCGATTTCGATGGCTTCTCGCGTCCATTCGGATCCGTCGGCGTTGCGGTAAACCCATCGGCTACCGAGTGTCATCGGATAATAGGGTGTGGAGATTGGTACGTCGTTAATGGGTTTTTCGTCTTCCACGGACTCGACCATCGGTATGTCCACGGACTCCTCTCCGCCGCACCCGGGCATCAATAGGATGACAATGAGAGTAACAGCCAGTGACCAGTAGCATGTGACCAGTAAAAATCGACTTATGGACATTTTTCTCTTCCTCCAGACAGCGGTTGGTGGAAAGTGAAGAGTCAAAAACCGGCTTAACTCTTTACCTTATTACTAATCATTGGGTTGCGCTCCAGCAGATTCTCCCAATAGACAGGCAATCTCCAATCTAAAATCGAAGAATGATTGTCCTGTCGTTCGATCAGCCTTCAAAGTGGTCGTTAGCAGCCCAAGGTTGCCGTCGTCATTTACGCCATGCACAGCGGCGTTCGCATTTGAGGGATCGTCAAAATCACTGAACGATTCTCTGCAACGCAAAGAATCCGACTCGAAATAATCGTACACTTATTGTGGAATGGCCCATCAATTCACGTTTTGTTGATGTATTGCAGCAAATCCTATGCCAAAACCGAAAACAGGCGCCGATGCGGAATTTGTCAAGCAGCTGCGCCTAGGCGTGGTGCGGGTTCAGCGATGTAAAATGTATTTTGGGGAGGAGAGGAAGTGCGATACTGAAAAATAGAAAGGGGTGGAACGTTTGGGCGCGAAATTCGGCAAAATTTTGGGAAAAGGGCTTCAAACCCTTGTTAGACAAGGGTTTAAGCAGGGTGCCACAAAAGGGGACAAAAATACGAAATGTTCCACCCCTTTGCAGGAGCGTCTGTAGGAGGGACAATCGAAGCCACTTGCTGGCTCAGGGCGATACCATTCGCGTGCGGTTTAGGCGATTGTTCAGCGCCTTCCTTGATATACCCAGAAGTTGAGCAGCAATCGTTTGATTACCGTCTGCGCGTTCCAGCGCTTCCGCGATTAGCAGTTCTTCCATCTCTTTCAGCGCGGGGAGTTTGTGAAGCGAAGATAGTTCGTCTGCAAATGAAAATTCAGCTGATTTTGGCAGTGCGCCCCCGTGTAAAGCGGAATTTTGTTCGACAATCTCTTGCCGGAAAGATCCTGTGGAGAGTACGCCGCCTTTGTGCTGACTGACGGCATCACTCACCATGCTCTCAAGCTCTCTGATGTTTCCGGGGAAGTGGTAGGTCGAAAGCAACGTAAAGAGTTCGGGCGGCGGGACGGATATTTTCTTTCCAAGCGCCTCCGCGGCTCGTTTGAGAAAATGGGATACGAGTAAGGGGATGTCTTCCTTCCGCTCACGCAGCGGCGGCAGGTGCACATGATGCGTTCGGAGGCGAAAGAAGAGATCGTCGCGAAAAGTTTTGTCCGTCATCAGGGATTCAATCGTCCGATTTGTGGAGACAACAGTTCTAGCCTCGCACCTTCTTGGGGAATCGTCACCTAGTCGATAATACTGTCCATCCTCCAAAAGGCGCAGGAGTTTAAGTTGCGATTCCATGCCGAGGTCCCCGATTTCATCAAGGAACATCGTGCCGCCCGACGCCTGGTCAATCAAACCCCTTCGATCCGATTCCGCGCCAGTGAATGCGCCTTTCTCGTGACCGAAGAGCGTGTCCGAAAACAGCTGATCGTCAGACCCCGCGATGTTGACCGGAAGGAACACCCCCGATCTTCCACTCAGTCGGTGAATCGCTTCCGCAATCTTCTCCTTGCCGACGCCAGTTTCACCCGTTATCAACACAGTGTCTCCGGTGACTGAGATAGATTCCACGTGCCGAAAGATTGAGTACATCGCCGGGTCTTGGGTGATAATGTCGGAAAACACTTCGGGACGTTCGGGGATGTTGGAACTCAGACGCTCCTTCAGTTGGCGGTTTTCGGAGCGCAAGCCGCCGGTTTCCACCACACGCCGGGTGATGTCGCGCCAATCAAATCGAGCCAATGTTGGGTTCCCGTCCTCATCGCGGATGGTTGTGGCGTTCAAACTCACATTGATTTTGCCTCCATTCCTTTGCCGCAACGTTTGCTCGGCATCGTGTATCTCGCCGGTCTCCGCAATAAGGCGAAACTGTTCCTTGGCATCTTCGATACAATCTTGATGATATAGCTTAAAGGTGGGATGTCCAACAATCTCCGCTCTGCTGTAGCCCAATTTTTCCATCGCAGCCCTATTGCACTTGAGCACCTTTTTTGTCTCCATATCAACTGAGACAACCATATCGTGGGCGTGGAAGTAAATGTCGAAATACTCTCTCACCGACTCATCGTTTTCGAGCAATAGCTGCTTCGTTAGCCGCTGGTACTCCACTATGTCCAGCTCTAGTTCCGCCACGCGCCCCTGCAATTCATGGATGAGTTGCGCTTGAGATTTAGCCTCGTTTTTCATGCTATCTTCTATCTTGGGGTTGCCGTCACCTTACCGATGCGGCCGTCTATAGCTCAGATTGTTTACCAACCACCTCTCCTAAAATAACACGATTCCTCAGTGGCGTCAACAGTTGAGATCGAGCGAATGGATAAAGAGCAATCAACTGAAATCAAACGACTGGAAACCTCTTCAACGGCAATAGGTCAAAAAACCCAGTTGCATAAGCCCTAATTATACTCTACGCTGCTGAGAAGTGCTTATTTTGTAGGAGCGATTTCCAGGTCGCGACCCATTTAAATCTTGGTAGCCCCAGAGGGGCGGAAGGTGTATAGAAACATTGATTCGACCTACAGCAAAGCCCCAGAGGGGCGACAGGTGGAAACTACGGACGTTTCCCCATTCAATATTCGTTCGCTTGGTGCTACCTCTAAAATCGGCGAAGCAAGCCTTAAATCTTGAAAAGCGCAATTTCTGACAGCGCACGGTATAGGTTTCGGAGTCTATTCACGATTGCGGCGGTTCATTTTCCACAAGACGAATGCTTGAATCGCACAAATCGCAACTGTTGCAACGATAGTCTGCCTCTACAGGATCGCCAAAATGTTCGCGCACCAATCGCCCTCGACAATCCTTTTCACGCGCATACCGTTCAACCTGATTAATCTGCCGATACCGGCGTAATCGGTAATCCGCAAACCGCGGCTCGTCCGCGGAAGTGGCTGCCAGCAAATCGCTGTCTTTGGGATCAACTCTGCCATCTTCAAAGCTTTGGCAAAGTCCCCATTTGCTCTTATAACGCGTGGTGTAACCGCTCTCCTTGTGCATATCGGGGATTGTGAGTGCTGACAGTGGCAATCCTTCCCACCGATTCATCCCGTTGCCGAAAATACAAAACGGCAAGCGTCCAATCATGATCGCCGAACGGCTCGGATTGTAAAACGGACGGGGGCATGGAATCTCGTCCACATACGGATCAAGTTAAGGGAGTTCGTCTAGTATTGGTGAGTTCTTCGCCGCAAAACCCGCAACTTATACTAATTCGCAATCCATCAGTTACAGGAACCGGGGTTCGTAGTAGCGCAATTCATTGCGCGTCTTAAATCGGCTGTAACATTTAGATTTTGAAATTGTATTAGTCCCCATTGGGCGAGGAATAAATTTCAATCTCACCCCATACGGTAGGTGCGGTTTCCAACCACACCGGTCCCCACGGAAACCAGCGTCATGAGTCATCTTCTGTGGTGCACCCATCAACGAATGGGTTGATATTCCATCGCCCATGTCTACATGGAGATTAACAGTTTAAGACATTAGAAACCGCGTGACTTGCGACTCAAAACGCTTAACTTGATTCCTATGGGGGCATGGATTCTCGTCCACCGCTGTTCTTCGACAGTCAGTCGATTTTGATGGGGGTTCGATTGATTGGGTGTCCTTGGCAGGATAGGCCGGTCTTTCTCGGCTCTACTCGGTGTCGGGTGCCCAGATTCGACTATCTCGCGCTTCGAAAAACCCTTGGTTGGTGGGCTTTAGTTTCCAAATTTCAACTTGCCGAACCGTTGTCGGGTCGCCGTAGGTGTAGGCGTTCAGACCGTTGGCAGAGAGATAGTCCATGTGCGTGCCCACGACAGCTTGCCGGTCATTGGCAAAAACCTCGACAAGATATTTGTCGATAAAGACACGCAATTTAACGTCTTCGCCTTCGGGAAGGTCAGCCACCGCAAACGGTGCCTCAGTCGTTCCGATACGCAAAGTACCCGTCTCCGGGTGAACCAGAATAGGCAGCCCCTCGTGGTCATCGTCGGCAAAAAGTTGGAAACCGAAGCGCTTGCGCACTGCCTGCTCTCGATCAATTGTGATACTCAACTCAAGGGCGTCGCCGTCAAGATCGGCGATGTGCGCGGTGGCAGTGGCGCTGTGCGAACGTTCCGGTGGCGTTACTGTGAAATCTTTGAGAACGGTATGATCATATCGAAGCGTTTCTAGTTCACGCAGCGGGCGGATACGCAGGCTATGGTCCGTTGCCAAGCTCAGTTCGCGTGGCAGAGACTGAATTGTCCTTTGGGAAATCTCATCGTCGAGGGTGACAAGCCAAGCCCACATAACCCGGCGTCCGTCCGGTGCGAGCACGCTTTCCGGAGCAAAAAAGTCGCGGTACTCCGTTTTGTAAATGGATTGGTCGGGACGCCGCCAATTCATTCGCCCGTGTGTTTGGGGAACGAACTGCTCGCTCTCCGCGTCCCAATCACCGAGATAGTAGCGGCAACCGAAAGGATGACTAATACACAGCAACATCCACTTGTCTCCGATACGGAAAAAATTGGGGCAAGAAATGTCTTCACCGATCGCCGCATCCGGCAATTCGTGCTTTAGGAAATCGCCGACATAGCTCCAATGCCGCAAATCTTCCGACTTGCTGAGCGGCTGGCTCCTGCCGCCGGAGATGGCGTAGTAGGTGTCGCCGACGAGGAAGCAGTCGGGATCCCAGTGATGCATTTCCGCATCTGCTCCGTTTGCTGTTTTCGGCTTGACCGGGAACGGCTTTTCCCATGCGGATAAGGTTCGGTCCTTGGCGAGCGCGATGTGATTTCGTCCGGAGGCTTGACCGTGATAAATCGCAGCAGGTTGTCCCTCTTTCGTGACGAAACCGGTGCCGCTGAACATACCGTGACCCGTGAAAGATGGCTGAAGTTTCGTTGTCTGCCAGGTCCAATTTAGCATGTCCGGACTGGTGACATGGACAAAGCAGTAAGACCGCTCGCCATGCCACATGTGTCTCAAGATATAGTGCAGATGATAGGTGCCATCTAAATAGAATGCGGCGTTTGGATCGCCGGGTGCGCTATCACCACCTGGATGCATGAGATGATAGTTGAGCGCCATTTCGTCGGACACGGGAATTTCAATTTCGTTCTGATTCATAAGTGTCTACGGTAAAATATTCCATGAAGCAACTTACGCGCGGAGCTTGCGATAGAGATACACAATCGCGATTCCTATTCCAATAAGGGGTAGCAACGTGAAGACGAATTGAAAAACCGAAATGGCGATAGGCAAAACCAATGGTACTGCGATAAGTGTAAGCCCTAAAATTAGTAGTAGAAGGATCACTTCTGGAATAGTCGCATTGTCGAATCCTTGAACCAATTCCCGGTTCAAAACTGTCATGCCATCGGTGCTTCTGGCAGCACTTTACTTTTTCAGCTTCGCTTTGAGTTTGGCAAGTTCATCTTCAATTTCGTCGTTTGGATTTGGTTCAAAATCAGAATCATCCCCATCAAGATTCTGTAATTCGCGGTACGCCTCGGCGTGCGCTTCGGTTTCAGCCACCCGCTCCTGTATTCGATCAAAGGCATTGGCTGCACTCGATTCCGCGATGCCCGCTACCGTTTCCTGGATGTTTTTTTCGGCTTCCGCTCGCTTCGCGCGCGCAATCAGAATGGCGCGTTTATGCTCCGCTTCCTCAATCTTTCCCTGCAACGTTGCCAACCCGTCTTTGAGAACCGCGATACTATCCCGCTGGGATTCAAGTTGCGCGCGGTAATTGTCAGCTAATTCACTGAAGGATTTCTTGCGGCGCAGCGCTTCCTTCGCGCGCACATCATCGCCGTTCTCAATGAACACGATGGCCCGCTTCTCCCAATTTTCGGCGGTTTCCAGATTCTCCTTGTATTGAGCCTCAAGCCGATTCCCATCTCGGATCGCTGCAACCACCTGCACCTTTGCCTCTTTGAACTCATGGCGCATATCCTCAAGCAACTGATCCAAGACCTTCTCCGGGTCCTCGACCCGATCTAGAAGATCGTTGATATTCGATTTGAGAATTCGACTAATTTTTTCAAAGATTGGCATCGGCGGAAACTCTCCAACATTTGGCGATCAAACCGTAAATTCGCCTAGCGTCTCATCATCCAAGTTTTCCAACACGCTTTTCGTCTGCTGCTGTTGCGCCTCTTTCAAATCGTCCTCGGAGAGTCCGTGTTCTTCAATGACCTCCTCGGCAACGTAAATTGGAGCTTCAAACCGCAGCGCAAGCGCGATGGCATCGCTCGGACGGGCGTCAATTTCAGTCATCTGCCCATCCGCATGAATCGTAACCTGCCCGAAATAGGTCCCATCTTCCACGGCGTGTACGCAGACGGAAGCTACCTCTCCCCTAAGACTTTCAATGAGATTCTTCATCAAATCGTGCGTCATCGGGCGTGCAGCCTCCTCGCCCTTGATTTTCGACTGTATGGCGGCGGCTTCCGGCGAGCCGATCCAAATGAGCAACATCCGTTTGGCTTCTACTTCCCTATCCTTCAGCACAACTATTGGCGTACCCACATGCTGGTCAAAAGAGATGAATGCTACGTCGACTTCAACCATGGTTACTCTCCTTGTAATTCCCTGATAGAATTAAACCCGACTGAGTTCGCAATCAGACGAATTGTCGCGCAAGATTGCATCGCTATCTTGTCGGTAACCCGAATCTGCGCTGAATTGTAACGCGACTGGGATGGAATTTCAACAAAAATCTGGGTTGATGTCGACCGTGCATTTCTCGTACACAGCCTTCATAAGAAAGGTTAGAGGAGAAACTTTAAATTTCAAGGGGGCAAAGAAGGCATCCTTCCACTCTTCCCTCCTTCCAATTCTAATTTTTCGAGAGTTTGGACTTCAGAGCCGTTAAATCCTTATCGACCCTATTTTCACGTTCCAAGGCATGAAATTCCTGTTCCAGTTTATCCCCCTGCATCAACTCCTCGAACGCCTCGGCATGCGCTTCCAAGTCGCGCACCTGTTCAACCATGCGATCGTAGGCGTCAAACGCGCTGTCACCAATTACATAGTCGCTCGCGGTTGTCGCTCCGAGTGTAGATTGACGCGATAACTTTTCTTGGACATCCATTCGCGCCGCATCAAAACGCATCTCCTCTAGATTGGATTCCAATGATTTCAGACTTGATTTGAGCGTACCAATCGTATCCTGCTGCGCGGAAAGCTGTTCGCGATAGCGTTCCGCTTTTCGTATTAGCTCATGCTTTCGGGCAAGCGCGCGACGAGCCAAGTCCTCTTCCGACTTTTGCAAGGCGAATGCTGCCCTCTCTTCCCACTTCTCCGCTTCGGCATCAGACTCTTCAATTTGGCGCTCAATCAGTTTGAGATCTGCAATGGCACCGACGACGAGTGACTTAATCCCTCGAATGTCGTCGCGCACCTCCTCAAGCGCTAGTTGCCGGGTCTTTTGTCCGTCCTCCAACTTTGTCAGCAAATCACTGACCTGGGACCTCACAATCAGCTTTGCTCTGTCTAGAGTTTGCACTTTCGGTCTCTCCTTACTATAAGATATAAATCTGACGTATAGACAAAATGTTAGCTACAAGAATCTTGCCGTTTATTGGTGAGCCGTTTTATGGCCATCTCATCAAGCGTATGTGGCATCGCTTCAAAGTAGTAGGTACACGGCGTGTGCCGTAATCCGACTTATGCCACCGGTAGGAGCGATCCCCGAAACGCGAGCCGCACAACTGGTAGGAGCAATCTCCCGGTCGTGAGTAAATGCCGCATCCATAGATGGCGCGCAATGAATTGCGCTACTACAAACCGAACAGTGTAAATCTTAAATGGTTATTCTTGGTTGCAGTGACTATAGATGTGAACAGCAATTACAAAAAAGGTGCAATCGTCAACCGTGTTAATCGACAATTGCACCTCATGATAGGATTGCAACGGATTTCTGATGGTGAAATACGAACCTTTGCGTGAACCCATTTTGAACGAAACACCTGATGCACGCGCCGTGTGCGTGGTGATGCGAACCCAACCTGTACGCGCGGAGCGCGTCGTGAAACTCTCTGCTCGCCTCGGGGGACTCGCTCCTTTCGCGTCGCCCGAGGTGCTTCCTCTTCGGGTCGGGTGGTAAATCTGTAGTCCGAATACAGTTGGCGACCACACCGCTCAAGCCGTTCAGGTTCGTTCGCGACACCTGAACGGCGGCGACTCCGTGTTCACACTGTGGCTTCGGCGATGTTCGCTGTGGCTCTTTTTGCTTGCCCCACCCCCAAGTGCGCGCACATACTGAATTGTGCGTTTTAGGAGAAATTGTAAAACGCTAAATATGACTTCCCTCAGCTTGGGCCGAAGAGTCACGAATCGTTAGGAAATCAGAGATTTTCGCTTTTAGCTGATCCATGCCGTGATCGTCTCCGACATCGGCGTGAGATGTCGTCCAGTTGCAGAACGAATAGAGATGTTTCACCATATCCAAATCATCATCGCTTATATTTTTATTGTTTTTAAGCCCATCGATCGCCATATCAAAGCGAGATTCTGCATTCCAATGCAACAAGTCATATTTTATAAACCGCTCGATTTCATAGCGCAAGTATTGCCCATATTCCACAACCTTTAATTCAGCATCAAGTGCAGCACGATTGTTTTGCAGATGTAGGTCGAAATGCTTCAATTTATCAACAAATGTCTCTTTTTTACTCTTACAAAGGAAACTGCCTCCAAATTCTTTTCTGTTTCTCAAGATGTTGTATTCGTGGCAATTTTTAGAGAACCTATTCCGCAAAAATTTGAAAAATGTTCTATGGTGAGTGAAAACAAATACCTGAGAAAATCTCTCGCGTTCTTTAGCTACTAAATCTACAAGGAAGCTCAAGTTGCTGTTATCCAAGCTGGTAATCGGGTCATCAAACACCAATATTTTTTCTTGCTTATTTTGCTGAATGTCAAGAAAAGCAAAAAAGAAACACAGGGACAAGACTTGCCACTCTCCCTCTGACAGACCTTCTTTAAAATCTCGTTCGTTGCCTTCTGCGTCTAGTATTTTGAATGCAAAAGGGAATTCTATCGTAGAACCGGCGCGACGTTCCGTATCAAGTTGAAGTTTTAGATTAAGATTAAAATTTGCGAAGTAGTCTTCAATCCCTCTAAGAAGCTTTGAGAATGCTTCTTTTGAACAGTATTCATCATGTTCGTCCCGCGCTTTCCTGCGCGCGATTTTGGCGGCCTCAAATTCCTTCTCCAACGCCCTGAGCTCTCTTTCTCTTTCCAGTTTGTGTTTCTGCTTTTCTACTAAATCGCGACCAATAAAACTGATTTCTTGCTCAATTTTGGACAAATTCTCGCTATTACTTGTGATGCGCGCTTGGATTTTTTGGCCCGTGTTGTCGGTTTTGAATTTTTCAATAATCTCGTTCTTCTTTTTCAGGAATGTATTGAGTAAAGCAAAAAACTGGTTTATGTCTTTCACTTCTTTTGCCGCAGCATCGTACATCTCGGTTATATTCTCTTTGTTTGGTTTTTCTAAATCTTGGGTTTTTATTTTTAAAGCTTCAAGCTTCCTTTTTTCTGGTTTCTTGAAGGAAGACTCTTCAGCGACAGAATATATATTCTCTACTTTATAATCCTCGTCGAGCTTTTTTAGTTTTAGAAAAATGGCATTCAGGTCGAAATCGCGGATGCATTCCAATACTCCATCTATTTCTCCCAAGAGAGTCTCTTTTTCATTTTTGAATTGTTGTAGCTGCCGTTTATAGCTGTCGTCATAGAAATCGTTGTATGCTCTAACAACCCTCTTGATGTTTTCTTCCTCCGTCACGGATTGGCAAAAAGGGCATTTTTCGGGATGCGTCTGCCATATCTCAAAACCCTCCTCGAAGAACCTCTTATGCTCCTTTAATTTATCAATGAGTGTTTGCTCCGCATCGACCGTCGCCCGTTCCTTAATTTCAAAGTCAAACAAAGCTTGATATTTTTGCTGATTTGAAAACTGAACATCAAAATCCGTGACCTTAAATGTTGCGATATCCGTTTCGATTATATCCACAAGCTCCTGTCTTTCTTGGTCTGCATCTAATTTCTTTTCAGTATCGTTTTTGGTTTGGGTTAACTCCTTTTTTCTATCTATTAACTCATTAGGTTTTTTGTCCTTGTGTTTTTGAAACAAACTGCTGTGCTCTTCGGATAGAGCAAAGTGCAAAGCTTCTTCATTAGCTTCTTTAAAATTCTTCAGTAATTCTTCAGCTTCATCTCTTTCAGCCTTTAATTTGTCTCGTGCTTCTCTGAGTTTTATTGCATCAGCATCAAACTCAATTATCAACTTCCCTGATTCCTGTTCTTGTTGCCCCTGGTGCGTACCGCGATCATTACCAAGATGGACGTTTTTGCTAACAAACTCCTTATCAAAATACAAGATCGACCCATTCTGTATCGTATCATCCCATTCTTGTTCGGAGTATTTGTACTCGGAATCATCAACCTTTACTGATGTTTCTTCAGGGAAGTAACTTGACAAATCGCTATAATTCGACAGACTTTTTAGTATATTACAAACAGAAGTTTTGCCGCTTCCATTCTCACCATAAAGAATGTTGGTATCATCGTGAAATTCTTCGGCATTAAAAAATCTGTGCCATGAAAAATCTTGGAACGATTTATAATTTTTGATTGCCTTAACTTGCTTGATTTTCATTTTCCAGATTTGGTGCGATTGTCCTGTTTGCATAACATTTGGCAATTTTCTGCGTTAGTTTTGCCCCCCTCGTGCCAAGGAGTGATGTGGTCGGCTTCCATTTCAGAAATACCAAACTTTTCTTTGCAGAATGGACAAAAGCCCTTTTGTCTTTCGTATGCTTCACGCTTCATGTTGTCGGTAAATGAACGGATATTTAAGTGTCGTGCACTCCGCGTCAAAACATATGGATAGATGCCCGATTTTTTCGTCACATCTTCGTCTTGCATCAATTCTGCAATTTCCGTTTTCAGTTTCTTAGCGTTTTGTTTTTTGTCTTTGAATTGGTTGTATAACTCGCCCCAATTCACGCTCGCCATTTCCTTTCGGTAGTCCGGAAAGGTTTTGCGTACCCACACAATGACATCTTGGAAGTATTCCCACAACTCGTTGGCGTTATTGTCGTGCTGATGTTCAGCCATATAGTCTGCCACTTCGCCGTTGTTTATCCACGAGAGCGCGGTTTCCAAGTATTCCTGTCTAATCGGTGAACTCTTTAGAAGCGATCCGCCATCATTCGCCAAAAGATACGCCGCGCAGTTTGTCTTACTAAATTTCAGCTTTGCATCGGAAAGCCACGGGCCGGTATAAACAGCGTTGCGTAATTCCTGGTCCGACAATTTTTCACCCGCGATATTGATAATTTTGAACCAATCCAAGCGTTCTTTATCCGTTCCTTCGCAGAAATAAATCATCAATTCATAATCCAGAATCTGGGTTTGTTCTTCTTTAGTCAAATTATGAAAATAGTAATTGTCGAGTGAGAAATCGCCGATCACATATTGCCCAATACTGATAGTACGTTGTTGACCGTCCAACATTTCATATCCGCCATCTTCCCGTACCATCCAATACATAACGTTGAGCGGAAAGTTTTGTTTGATAGTCTCAATTACAGCGTCGCGCTGGTGGCCTTTATAGACAAACTCGCGCTGATACTTAGGGCGAATATCGAGCTCGCCGCCATAAGCAACAACACCTTCTTCGGCGTTGTCTTTGTAGCCCTTAACTACTTCCCGAATTGGAAACTGGTGTAGTTCAATTTTCATATTATTTCTTATGTTTTATTAGTAAACGAGCATAGGTGGTTTTGAATTCGCCCTTGATCTTTATCGCAGCACGCCTATTCAAGTCATTGTATTTCGGCGAATCTTCTTGAGTATATAACTTTGTCCGATACTCATTATTTGGATCTCTGTCTGTAATGCCCAAAATCTCAAATTGTTTTGGGTTGTATTTGTCAAAAAAGGTTATTGGAGTGCCCATCACACCTCCATAATCCTTCGGAATTTCATAAACTTTCGAGACTTCAATTGCATCATAATTGTCATATTTAGGGAATTCTTTAGGAGTGTATTTTTTACTATACTTCGGCAGAAAAAACAGAGCATTATTGATTGAGATATATCGGAAACATTATTGTTAAGCGGCGACACGGAAGATTGCCTTGATGTCAATATGACATTTGGTGAAATCCGCATCATCAGTGGACTTGTTGAAAATCAATTGGCGCATGACAAAGCGTCTAAGTTGTTGGCGGACTGAAGAAACGGTTGATGTAGTGGTTGATTCACTGGCGGTTTCATGAATTCCTTCAGGTGAGTGGTGCTTCAATAAGACGAGTCGAGCCAAACTTGCAGCGATACAACAAAGTTGCGTGAACCGCAAGAAGGCTAAGGTAGTCGTAGATTGATAGTCGCCCAAACCAAAGTATTGTTTGAGTTCACGTATAGCGATTTCGATTGAAAACCTAGCGGCATATATCTCAAGAATCTGAGTCGGCGATAAATCGAGAGAAGTGGAGACCAAAAGGATAGGGCGGTTTGTTCCATCAGCGATGACCACACGGACTTTGTGCTGCACATCACGCAGAAAGAGGTCAATGACGAGATACTCCACTTGGCACTGCTTTCCATATAGCCAAGCAGTTGTGGTCTGTCTTTGCATCTGATTGAAGCATTTGGCGAGTTTGATACATTTACCGCGTTTAGGCGGTCGCCCACGCCCACAGTAGAATGGTGGGAGGAATCCAACGGCGTCATGACGTAAACGAGTGACGAGTGTAATCCCTTGCTCAACTAGTGGATTAATGAAGTTGGCTTTTGAGAAGAAGGCATCGGCAACAACACACAACGGTTTTGCTTTGACGCTATTCTTGACGAAAAAGACAGCAGCAAGCACAGCGGCGATTATACCCATCGGTTGAGCATTGCCTTGTGTGTCCACAACGAAATGAGATGGATTACTCTTGCCTGAAATCAATCGACTTATAACGGGTAGGCAATGCCATTGATGTTTGACACGTGCCAGAAAGCCAGCTATTACCCATTGATGCCCAATGACTTGCTTATCGGGGTGTGTTGAACTCTGTTGCCATTTTTGAACTCCACTCATTTTTCCCTTCACCTTTTTTACCATTGTCGGGTCAACAGCAAGTAGCAGATGGCCGGCGTAACTCAGTGAATCGCCAAGTTCAGATAGAAGTAGGTCAATCACAGATTCGATGACTTCTGACAAATCCCACTGGAAGGTCGAAAGAAACCGGTGCCAACCGGATAGAGATTTATCAACGAAAATACACGTATCAGCAATGTGGGTAAGGCATTTTCGGCTTTGTCCGATTAATAACGAAAAGATGAAACCGACGAAATAGGTGAAGGTCGGTTTAGAAAACCCTTGACGAAACTTCAACAAATACGGTATCCATATCTCTGGGAAGAAATTATCCATAACACTAGTGGGCAAATCGCCGTTTGCCCTTATATACCTCCAATCTTTTTTGGTGAATTAGAGGTATGATAATTTCTTCCCTTTTAATTTGTCACCCTAAATTCTGCCGAAGTATAGGGAAAATAAAGCGCAATAATACCCAGCGCAAAGTATATCGCCTTCGTTATTCACCCAGTTGATCCCTCGTTATCTACTCGTTTGATCCTCTGGAGCAGAAGAATGAATCTCTGGGTATTTCTATCGACATGGGGATCTCTATCGCCTTCACTATCCGTTCAGTTGATCGCTCCTTATTCACTCGCTTGATCTCCTCTGGAGCGGAAGGCTCAAAGCCAACTGGGTGCATAGAGAACTGCTGGATTTGTCAATCCAGCAGGAGCGGTTTGTACCTAGAACAAAACGCAAGTTTATTTTTGAAACTTACTTAACTGTCAACGCGCAGCAACACAATAGACATCTTTCCAAAATGGATCCGTGTAGTTACAGCAATCTTGGAGATTAGAATAACTACGCCGTTTGGCAACTTGTTGAGGAATATCGCAAGTTAACAATGGCAGCAATCACATTCCATGTTTTCCCATAGTTGCAATGTTTGCCTCGATAGATGTCTTTGGTGATGCGAAAAATCTTACATCGTCTGACGATATTCTCAATGGCGACCCTGCGTGTTGCCAACCGTCGGTTGAATTGCTTCGCCTCCCGAGTCAAGGGCTTGCTCCGATAGGCCTTGATGGGCGTCGAACTGTTGGCATACCGTTTGGCTATCCCCTGATAACCACTGTCAGCCAACTTCTCGGTGTTGGGGGAAATTGCTATACGGCTTTCCTTTAGAACTCGGAAGTCATGAACTCTCCCTTTGCGACAGATAACCGATAGTATTTCTAACAGCGCCAAACACACAATCAGTTGAACTTTTATGGTGTGTCGTTTTTTTTACCGCTATAGTAGACACGCTGTCCTTTGGTTGGACGTTCAATCGGTTGCTCGGTGGCATCAACGATGATGGTTTGGAGATCGCCCTCCACTAAGTGCTT
The DNA here is from genome assembly GCA_965204085.1 of Candidatus Poribacteria bacterium. Lineage (GTDB taxonomy): Bacteria > Poribacteria > WGA-4E > WGA-4E > JAJDTR01 > JAJDTR01. Next base: position 371,147 of record CBDBEE010000001.1, read on the forward strand.
TCGATTCTTCACCGAAAGCGCCTTAACTAACGCATCAAGCATCTGATGATAGATTTTATTTGCATAAGACTCACTAATGCCAAACTCCTCGCCTAATCTGGCAAAGATTGGATAGTGACGCAAATAGGTGAATGTCAATAGAAGGCGATCGGCCAATGCCAATGTTGATTTCTTCCCTCGTTTTCTCATCGGCCGTTCTTCTTTAAGTTTTTCAAAGTAAGTCGCCACACGTTCCAAAATGAAGTTGAAAGTTGCCTTGTCAACACCAACCGCGCGTAGAAATTGTTCATCTGACAATTCTACGACTTTTTCAAACCGACTCATGGGTATCCTTTCTACATATAGAAGATGTTGAAAGGATATAACGTAGAATCAAGTCAAATAGATGCGTATTTTGGAAAGATGTCTATTATTATCGGTCACCGTCACCGAAAAGGCAACCCTCGCCCACCTGCCATGGGGATCCGTTCCAGTAATGGTTATCTTCGCCTTCCCCGCCGCCACTGGCGTGATGACGAATTTGTCGGGTACCTGAATCTGGGCCCCGAAAAAATTAATTGTTTTGTAGCTCACGCCACCCGTTACAACAGATGTATTGCTGGATTCAACTGAATAAAAGAGCGTATCTCCGTCCGCATCGCTGAAGGCCCTGAATTAGCCATCGCATCCGTTAACAGCGCGGCGAAAAGAACTAGCAGGCAAAAAAACCAATACAGCTTCGGAAAAGCTCGTGTTTGGGGCGCGTTTGCCCCTTCTCTCGGTACAACAAATTTCATAGTCAAGTATTCTCCCTTTATTCGATTGCGCGATGATGTGTGATAGACTTGGAACTACAACTGGGCGAATACTATAGAAAAAACCGTGCCAATGGCGAGAAAAGGCGGGAAAGCCCGTGATAGCGCGGGTTCAGGGGAATACAGCGGTTTTTACCGGATTGTGGAATTTTGCAACAGTTTGGACGGGTTTGAGCTGGGTAAATGGTGCGGGAAGGCAGTGATAGCAAGGCGTGCGGCGCTTTGTGGCGCGAAATGCAACACTGCGGCATTATGCCACAGGTGAAGGTGGGCAGGCGGCTATGTCATTCTTGGAGACTGTAGGTCTTCATTTTCCGGTGCAGGGTCGATCCATCGTTAAGTGTTTAGTGCAAGTAAGGAGGTCGCAATTCGGAGATCTTTCCTACCGACAGTTAGATGATGTAAGGCGGTGTACGGCACACGGAGTGTGCCTACTACTTTCTCGCACTCATTTGATCTATTCCCGTCGCTCGAATGTACCGCTCTTGCCGCCCTTCTTTTTGAGCAATCGTATTTCAGAAACGACCATCTCTCGGTCAACAGCCTTACACATGTCGTAGACGGTTAATCCGGCAACGGCAACCGCGGTGAGCGCCTCCATCTCCACGCCTGTGCGTCCAAACGTTTGCACCTCGGTTTCAATTTCAACCCGGTTTTCGGCGTTGTTAATGGAGAGGTCAACTTTGACAGAGGTCAGTGTCAGCGGATGGCAGAGCGGGATAAGATCGCCTGTTCGTTTTGCCGCCATGATGCCGGCGAGCCGCGCCACCTCAAGGACATCCCCCTTTTTGAAACTGCGGTCGGCAATCAAGCGAATCGTCTCCGGTTTGGCGGTCACATGCCCGCAGGCTACCGCGACGCGCTCCGTCTCCGTCTTCGGGGTGACATCAACCATCCGTGCGTGTCCCTTCTCGTCGAAATGTGTCAGGTTTTTCATGAGGTAACTGTGTAGTGGTTCTCACGCATATCGAAACCTAGTTTTTCTTGGAAACTTGGATTCTTCCGGAAATCCTAATGATTTCAAGGAACGGTTTAGTCAACTCATCACAAGCAATCAAGGTAATCCCAAAATCCCATAAATCACAGTTCAGACAATCATCCAATGAATTTCATCCTACCGATTAGTCTTCAAGATCGTACAGGAAATCGAGAAGTTCCTCCCGCAACTCATTAATCGCTTCCTCATTTTGGCTGCTGAGGGCACTATCTAGTTCGACGACCAGTTCCTGTAACTTTGTCTTGTCCACACCAGCGTCTAGTGATTCAGCAACCTCGACAGCTCGCTCTCGAAGGACAACCGCATCTTCGTGGGAATCGGCGGGAACAGCATCCAAATCAATCACCATATCTTCGAACCGTTCGGTAGCTTCGGTTTTCTGTTCTTCGGTCAGCCGATCCGGAGTGTCGGTTACCGCAATCTCCTTCTCTCGTCCTGTTTGTTTGTCTTGGGCAGAGACATGTACAATGCCATTTACATCGTAATCGAAATTTACGACAATCTCAGGGGCGCCTCGTTTCGTGCGTTTGATGCCCTCCAGGCGAAATTCTCCCAAGAATGTGTTTTGGGAAGCTATTGATTCTTCGCCTTGATACACTTTTATTTCAACAGTATCCTGATTTGGCGAAAGTGTGGTGTAAACCTCCGACTTTGACACCGGAATAGGTGTATTGTGCTTTATAATTACACTGTATTGATCGAACACTGGACTACCCATATCCAAGGTGGCGGCTTCAATTCCAAGCGAATAGGGCGTTACATCTACCAATATCGAGTCAATAGGTTCTCCGGCAATAATTCCTGCCTGTACACTCGCTCCCATAGCCACGCAAAGTTCCGGATCAATCTCTAGATGCGGTTCTACGTCAATGACGTCGGCGATCATGTCGGATAAAAGCGGAATCCGTGTCGATCCTCCCACCAGAAGTACTTCGTTAATTTCGTCTGTCGTGAGCGACGCATCTTTGAGGGCTTGTTGGACACATTCAATCGTCGATTCTAGCATGTCGTTGATGAGCGCCTCGAAGCGGGAACGTTCAATTTCCATCTCCAAATGGATTGGCTTACCCTGTGCCGTCGCAATGAATTCCTCTCGGATCGTTACGAATGGCGCATTGGACAGTGTAATCTTGGCGTGTTCGGCTGCGCGCGTAAGGCGTGCCAGCGCACGGCGGTCTGCGCGGAGGTCAACCCCGTGTTGCTGTCGAAAATCTTCGGCGATATATTTTACAAGCGCCGCATCAAAATCGTCGCCTCCCAGTTGTGTATTCCCATGAGTAGCGCGGACTTCTATCACACCCGAGTTGATTTCGATGACGGAAACGTCGAAGGTGCCTCCACCGAGGTCATATACGACAAGAAACTGATCCTCCTCCCTATCCAACCCATAAGCTAGCGCGGCAGCCGTCGGCTCGTTGATAATACGCACCACCTCTAACCCTGCAATTTCACCGGCATCCTTAGTCGCCTGACGTTGTTTATCAGAGAAGTATGCGGGAACCGTGATTACCGCCTGTTCAACGGATTCTCCCAGCGATTCTTCGGCGATGGCTTTGAGTCGTTTCAAGATGAATGCGGAAATCTCTTGAGGAGAATAGGTTTCCTCGCCCAGGCTTACGCATTCATCATTCCCCATTTTACGTTTGATTGATTTAATCGTACGCTCGGGCGCAACGACATATTGGTTTCGCGCCGATTCGCCAACGAGTATCTCTTCCGTGGGAGAAAGCCCTACAAACGATGGAAGAATACGATTTTCAGCAGCATCTTGAACCACAACAGATCTGCCTCCGCGGAGGATTGCCACCTCAGAATTAGTCGTTCCCAAATCAATGCCGACAATTGGTTTCACTTATTTCTCCTTCTTCCTAGCCACAACGACTTCGGCATATCTCAAGACTTCGTTGCCACGCAGGTAACCGCGTCGTTGCTCTTCCACAATAGCATTCTCCGGAACTTCCGCCGCATTGACGGTATCCACGGCTTGATGTAGATGAGGAACAAACGGTTGTCCAACACTCTCAATTGGAGTCACATCCCATTTCTTCAAAATACTCAACAGACGTTCATGCACAATCAGAAAACCTTCCGCCAAAGCGAAGACAAGTCTATTTTCATCGCTTAGTTGTCTGATAGCATGCATCCCTTCCTCCAAACCATCCACCACGAGCAGCAACTCCATCAGCATCTCCTTATGCGGTTCTCCAGAGGAAACGATTATCTGTTGGAGTATGTGTTTAATCTCGTTCTGGTCGGATTGCAAAACAGTATTTGTGCGAAGCTGGTTGCGTCCAAGTTTCCGCACTGCATCTTTGAGTTCGGCAATAGCATCTTGAAACTCGTCCGCCTGAGATTGACTCACCACTTCCGGAGGTGGATCTACTATGTCTGCGGGAGGCGTGTGAGTAACTTCTACATATTTCCAGAAATTAGAAACTCTTTCAAAGAACCTCATTAAAATCACTCGTAAAATCTGTACGCTCTAAGTCGGTGAGGGTGCGTTTCATCCACCATAGCAAAATGTCGCCGTCTATCTTTATCGGGGGCAGTTCGACATTTTCCGAAACAGACGGACTTGGAGGATTGATAGGACTAAACACCTCTGCTTCCAAACGAAGAGAGGGGTCTTTCAGCAGGTCGTAAGCATCCCGAATTTGTTTAAATTGTTCTTCGTGTTTCTCCGGGGTAAACTGCCGTACCATCTGAAAGTAGGCTTTCTTGACCTCGGCATCAGAAGCTGTTTCATCTATCCCCAATACATCAAAAGGGTTTGTCAACGTCTTCGAATTCATTAAAAAAACCTCCCATCTCTCGCATTGTCAACATCATTTCTGCAGCGGACAATGCTTGCAACGCTTCATATTCCCCGGCAGCCAAAATTACCTTCCGCGCCTTTGCCACGGTTTGACGTGCCAGAGGAAAGTCTTCCATAGTGATAGCGATTGTAATTGACCCTATAAGAAGCGAAATGGATTTCGGAAACTTTTTCAATCCCCGATTTATCATTTCTCGAGCCCGATCAGGCATTCCTGAGCCTAGCAATCTCTGAGCTATATTCTCAAACATCTCTTCATCCTCCGGCTGGCTGGCAATCAACCGATTCAAATAGCGATTTGCTTTTTGGACGTCGTAGGGCATGTATGCTACGCCAATGGCAAGCAATACGTCGGGCTGTTCCGAGTCAAGTCCACCGGCGTCCTTGAAATAACTTTCTGCACGGTCAAAGTGCTTTGTGGACATGTAAGCAGCACCTACCTGTGCAAGAGCCAACGCCTTATTCTCTGCAATCTCAATCGCATCTGCCAAAACGCGATCAGCTTCTGTGACACGGCTTTGTTCAAGAAATGCCGCGCCAAGCATCATATAGAAAAGTGTATGAGACGGATATACTTCTATAAAATTTTGCAGCAGTTGGACGGCCTGACGATGTTTTTTCTGATGAAAAAGTCTCTGGACACACTCACTGCCCAGAGATTCTAGCAGTTCAAGCGCCTTCTGGTGTTTCGGGTCAAGTTTAAGAATCTCAAGGCATGAATTGAGGGTTTTGCGATAATTATCGCTTTCAAGATTGAGTGTTATTTCAAGTTCCAGAACACGGATGTTATCGGGATGGCGTCGCCGCAGTTGTCGAAGCTGGCGCATTGCGGCATTCAAGTCGTCCTCCTCAGCCAAGAGTGTCACGAGACGTAAGCGAATCTCCAAATCTTCCGGGACGTAAGTTAATGCCTTCTTATAGGCATCTCTTGAATGGTATATGTCATCCAGATGCCACGCGATTTCACCGATACGACGGTAAACAAGCCCTAGTTTGCGTTTCAGCCGTTCTTTGTCAGGCGCGGCCGACTGTTGCTCCTCCCAGATTGTTGCAAGTTGTTGCCAAGTTTCTATCGCATTTTCGTAGTTTTCTGATCGATCGCACGCAATCGCATAGTTCTGAAGCAGCGCGGGGTGCTCAACACCTCGGTTGATGAGACGTCGCCAAGAACGCATTGCTTGGCTGAAATTCCCTTCGGACGCTTGGTGGAGGCCTTCTTGGAGCGAGGCGGCTATCGCGTTGTCCACGGCTGAATCTTGTGGGTCGAGCTGAGCGATTTTGTTCCAGAGGCGGTTGGCTTTGGTATGCTCACCAGCTTCAACATGCGCCATCGCTCGCTGTTTATAGATGCCGAGCAAAATGGGTTTGCACCTATCCGCGGTATATGGTTCGGTTACTGCGGTCTCAAGGTGTTTAATCGCGCTGGATTCCTTGCCCTCTTGAGCGTAGATTAAGCCTAGATAATAGGAAATTAGAGCGCCGTATTCATTAGTGGTTGCGTACTGATTGAGTTGCCTTTTCGCCTTGGCATATTCTCCACGCATTGCGGAGACACACCCTTCGACCACGCCGTCAATTTCACCCAACGCGTTTTGCTTGAGTGTTTCGTGGACTTCGGCATATTTTTCTTGTTGTATTAACCTCATGATGCTCACAACTGTATCTTGACTGTCTTTGCTCAACTCAGCGTGCGCAAGCGCCAGATGCCTCTGGAAGCGCTCGTCATTGGGCCGCAGCTTCAAAGCCTGTTGGTAGGCGTCTATTGCTTTATTGTGCTGTTTCTTTTGGTGATAAGCTAACCCTAAGTGATAGCGGTAGATTGCCACATCGGGCGCCTGGCGGCTTGCCTGATGTAATTCAGAAATGATTTGCGTCAGGTTACGTTCACGGTCCATTGAGAGTGCATAGCGAAAATGCGCCTCTGCTAACCTTCGCGATAAGCCTGCGTTAGGATTTGCTCTTATTTCCGATCTCCATGATTTCACCGCAGTGGCATAGTCCTTCAACCGAAATGCTATTTCCCCTCTCTGATAGAGAGTTATGCCAATGTCAGCAGTTGAAGGACGTGATGCGGGACGTGCACCACGATAACCTCGCTTCTTTTTCCTTTTTGCCATACCAGTTTTTTCCTTTAGATGCCACCGGGGCTCGGGTTTGTAAAGACTTTCGCAAAGAGCTAAGCAAGAACTTGAGTTTTGATTCCTCTGATAGAGGGTATTTGACTGAAGCCGGTCAATGGAGACCTCGCGCGAGGCGAGCCAAAATTTTGCCCCATACGGATCAAGTTAAGCGTTTTGGGTCGCAAGTCACGCGGATTCAATGTCTTAAACTGTTAATCTCCATGTAGACATGGACGATGGAATACCAACCCATTCGTTGATGGATACACCACAGAAGATGACTCATGACGCTGGTTTCCGTAGGTGCCGGTGCGGTTGGAAACCGCACCTACCGTATGGGGTGAGATTGAGATTTACTCCTCGCCCAATAGGGACTAAGTTAAGGGTTTTGCGGCGAAGAACTCCACCAATACTAGACGAACTCCCTTAACTTGATCTCTATGGGCAAGCCAAAATGTTGCCCTAATAACCGCAGGAAAGTTATCCCTACACGAATGGGGTCAACGATTGTTGGTCTCGATATTCATTTGCGGCTCGGGTCTCTTTAGGAAATCGACGAACGCATCCAATTCCTCAGAGAATGTAATAAATATATCCCCAATCTGCCTCGCGTTTTGCTCTGTTTTCTCGTATATCAGTTCCTCTTGATAGATATTGTTGAAGACGTGGCGAAACTCTAAGAGTTCTTGTAAGAACTCATAAACGCCTTCCGAGATTACGGCCGGCCGTTCCACTTGAGGTTCCGCCATCTGTGCAATCAATTCCTTATGCCACATACTTCCGTCAGGCATGTGCAAATCGACATCAAGGGCAATTCGTTTAAAGATGTTCTCCGTTCCTCTGTAGCAGTCAGTAAGATTCTTGCCAATCGTTGTCTCAATCTCTTCTCTGTATTTGACGGGAGCGGTTTCGATTTTCTCTAACCTTTCCGCGATTTTCTTTACGGTTTCTCCTATTTTCGCGCGTTCATCAGAGACGCGCCGAATCAGATGGCTGCGGTCCACGTGGTAGGTTTCTCCCTTCGCAATTCTGATGGCTTGGTTCGAGACTCTTTCGCGTAAACGCCCGCTGCAATTCTCGAAATCAACCAAGTCAACTTTGAACAAGCGGCTGATGTTCTCGGATTCTGTTATTGCGCGGAGATATTTCTCAGCCGGAATTCCCCAGACAGCGATATCAATGTCCGACCATTTTGAGAAGTATTCCTTTTCCGCAAGCGAACCGAAAACTGCAACTTGCGTTGCGCCGAAATCGCCGTAGAGCATCGCCGCAACCCGGTGTGCTGTTTGCCAGGCACGTTGCAATAACGGTTCGTCACGCAGTTTTGTTTTGGGGTTGTATTGCTGCCGGGGCCGGTATTGCCTTAACTCTTCGATCGACAGATCTTTAGCTGTGCGATAGGTATCCGTTGACTGAGGCATGTCAAGAACCTCCTACGTCCACAGAATACCATAGGACACTTTGAGATGCAAAGAAAGAAATTAGGCGGGTGATAGAAATTGCTGCCGGGACAGCGGGGCGGTGATGAGCAGGAGTACGAGAATCCTGAACTAATTGTGATTCGCTTGGAATTGCTCGAAAGCGACATCCAGCTTCGCCTGTTCCTCCGGACGATTTGTGAATTGGCGGGACATGTAAGCGTAAAATTTTTCAAAATTTTGAGCATGTTCCGCTGATTTTGACGGCGAAACTTCTGCCTGTATCCACTCGCTTACCCCGTCCCAACTACTTTCTCTCGCATGCTTGTTTTCGTCGGTGTCGGATCGGATCGAAAGCACCTGCTCGAAGGTCCGCAGGGATTGTCGAAATTGACCATTCTGTAGGTACGCCCACGCGAGTGTATCCAACATTGTCGGGTTCTTGGCATCACGCTTGACCGCTTGCCGTGCCAATTCAACCGCCTGCCCGGAGTTGTTCCTCTGTTCAACATAGAGCCACGCTAGATTATTGTACCAATTTGCGTGCTCGGGATCGTCGATAATGGCTTCTCGGTACAGTTTTTCAAGGTCGTCCTCCCAATCAGAGATCTGATCGGGATTCAGTGCCTTTCCGCGTGTATAGAAAAACTCTAGATTCCGATACAGGTTTGAATGATAGCCCCTCTTGCGTATGACCTTCTCGCATAGTCCAATGTAGTCCGAGAGGTATTCCGTTTCGCTCCTCTGTCCTACAACTTCAGCTTGATACAGATATAATCTTACAAAGCCCTCATTCCAATTTGAATCGTTGGGCTCCTCAAGGAGCGCCTGTTCATAAAACTCCCTAAGTTTTTGAACCCAAGACAGGTTCTCCGGATCTGTACGCAACGCATCCCAATATAGCCTTTCAAGAAGACCGTACAACTCTCGTGAGTAACCGCGGCTACGCAACGTCTGTTCAATTCGTTCAATATACTCGGGTAGCTCGGCGGAAGGAGACAAGGAGCGAAAATCGTCATTGGCGCGCCTTTCTGCGACTGCGGATCGATCAAAAAAACGCTGTATTGTCACGGCACCGCTTAGAACTGTCAAGCCGACGCAGGCCACCGCAGCCGCTTTTACGCCGTAATTCTCGCGCTCGCCATTGGCGTATATTGCCGGCGGCAAAATCAAACCTGTGGTGAAACCGACTAGCAGTCCTCCAAGGTGTGCGGCAATGTTAATGTGGGGAATGATGAAACCGAGCGCCACATCAAGAACAATGAAGGGCAGCAAACGCATTCCAAAGACTCGTCCTCGTCGCAGCGGTAAGCTGTCTTTATGGCGCAATCCGAGCGCAACGACGACTCCCATGAGACCGAAAATTGCGCCGGACGCCCCCGCGCCAATGGCGGATCGGACGAAGATTAAGCTTGCCAAACTGCCTCCAACCGCCGAAATCAGATAGAGAATGATAAAACGTGACCTTCCGTACAACCCTTCAAGTAGGTTCCCCAATATGAATAGGATACCCATGTTAAGAAGGAAGTGAAAACTCCCGATGTGCAGGAAGGTGTTCGTAATCAGGCGCCAGTATTCCCCATTCTGGACAATTAAGGGGTAGGAATACGCCCCAAACCGGATAAGGTTCGATACGTCCTGTGATCGCCCTACGAATTGGTCGAGCAGGATAAAGGCGATCGTATTCAGCGTAATCAGAACAAGCGTGACAATTGGCAACCGCCGTTGATAGGAAAGGAATTGTTTTTCCTTTTCAAACTCGCGCCTAAATGGATGCGACGCGTCGGTTGCTTCTGCCCGGCTTTGCTCGTTGGTCCAGTCTAGTTCGTGAATCGGCATCCACGCGCCGCCCGTAAGCGTTTCTGACAGAACGAAAGTTCCGACAGGAATAGAGCCAACCCGCAACCAGAGGCGCAAGGTTTCTTCATCAATATCGTGGATTTGGTCGTCAATTTGGATCTTCATGTGTATTCCCGTCGAAAGGAGTTTCACGGGTCTCGGACTTGCAAATGTTCGCGCAACTTGCCCAGTGAATACGTGTTGATAACCGCGTCTTTCGTCAGCCATGCCCGACGCGCAACGTTGATTCCAAAACAGGTTTGTTGAAACTGAGCAACCGCGTGGGCATCAGTGTTTATCGTCAATAGCACACCGGCTTCATTTGCCTTTCTTGCCATGTCCGGTTCCAAATCCAGTCGATTTGGAGAGGCATTGATTTCCAGGACGACATGGTGTTCAGTTGCGGCTTGAATGACCGCGCCAAGGTTTAGTGCGTAACCGGGACGCTGACCAAGCAATCTGCCCGTGGGGTGCCCGATGATGTTAACGAACGGGTTCTCGATTGCCCGAATCATGCGTTTCGTCATGTCCGCTTCGCTTATGTTAAATCCGGCGTGTACACTCGCAACAACGATATCGAGTTGCGCCAGTACGTCATCGCTAAAATCGAGGCGTCCATCGTTTAGGATGTCTACCTCGGAACCTGCAAGCACCTCAATGCCATTTATTTCTTCGTTAATACTTCGAACCTCGTTCATGTGCGCCAGCAACCGTTCAGGGGTTAATCCGTTTGCCACGCGCGATGACACGGAATGGTCGGTAATGGCAATGTATTCCCGTCCGCATGCTTTCGCGGCTTCCACCATTTCACGCATCGAGTGCCTGCCATCGCTCCATTTGGTGTGGGTATGCAAATCACCACGAATGTCATTTGATTCTATTAGGGTTGGGAGCACCCCGGCAGCGGCAGCCTCAATCGAGTCCCCGTCTCGCCGCAGTTCCGGAGGGATAAAGGGTAAAGCCACCGCATCATAGATAGAAGACTCCGTTTTGTCCCTCATCCAGTCTGGCAAACGCCCGCCGCTCTTTTCCAAGTTTTGCGTACCTGCAGTCCGATCGAATGCCGCCTGGTGTTGAACAGTTGCGGTTGTTATCAGCAATCCCGCTTCGTATTCTTCACTACCAAATGCGTGAACACGGAGTGGGAACCCGTCATCAACGGATGCTCTGATGCATTGTCCTCCAGAGATAGTGCTTTCTGTAGTCTCGAATTCCTTTACACCCGGCACCTTGGAAAGTGCTTCAACAATTATCGGAAGGGAGTTACACTCGACTGTTAGCTCAAGTTGATTGAGCACCTCTTCGTGCCGCCGCATCTCGCCAGTAAAGTCCACTCTGGCAATCCCGGGTGCATCCTTCAATATTTGAAAAATTGCCTTAGCGATCGGCATGATACGCCAAAGCGGACGCATCCGGTCTTGCGCTTCAAGAAAACGCAAACCTTCATCAATCTGAGCGATGGTTTTTGAACCGATGCCCTTTAGTAGCTTGAATTTGCCGCCATCAATTGCCGTCCGCAAATCTTGAAGATTTCTCACACTGAGTTCGTTATAAAACCTCGCTGCCGTTTTTACGCCTACTCCCCGAATTCTCAGCAGGTCGAGCACTTCCTCTCCCATCTCCGCAATCAGGTTTTCATAGAAGCGGCACTGCCCTGTCTCCAGCATTTCGACAATCTTTCCCTCAATGGCTTTGCCGATGCCGGGAATTGACTGAAGCGTGCCCTCCTCAGCTAGTTGTCCGAGATCTACATCAAGGTTTTCAATCGTATCCGCTGCGCGCTCGTATATTCTGGCGCGGAAGGAGTCTTCTCCCTGAATCTGCAGCAGATGTCCAATATTGAGGAAGACGGTACCGATTTCGTCGTTTGTCACGTGAAAGTCACCTTTAATTCCAAGCGGAATGGACACATTTTATAAAGTAAAGATTGGTAGGTCGTCTAGCGTAGCTCAGGCAACGACAGGGCAGCAATGGAAGATCAAAATCTTACCGTGTCACTGAGTTGTGCCTTCTGTGCTCGTCCCGTTTTGCGCAGTAGCGAGCCCCATTTGCGCTCTATCATCCTGCACCCAATCCTTGCCCCCGCAAAGTTCAAATTGGTGCTAGTTGTAAACAAGCCTCACATGCCGCGTTGAAGCCTGTAGATGTCTGTACCTGTAAGCCGTAATGGTGACTGTTTAGTCCATCGTTTGGTTCGTAGTATTACAATTCGTCGCACGTCCGGTCTGGGCATGTAAGCCCCGATTTGTCGAAATTAGCATTGTACTTCCCTATTCGGTGCGTTCCCTGCCCCTCGCTCGGTCTGGATTGGCAAATCCAGGCCGATGGACTAAACAGTTATCCGTAATGTGTAGAGCTCTATGTCGAAAAAGTACGCTCGTGAGACACTATTCGTCAGATTCTGGGTCACCCAGCGATTGGGTGTAGCCGCACGCTTTGTCGTAACACGCAAGATGCTTTCCCTTGGCTTTCGTTGTCTTCTCAAGTATGAATGGGGCATCACAGTCTGGGCAGTTCTGTGGAAGCGGTTTGTCCCAAACTGCGAAATCGCAATCGGGATAGTTGCTGCAACCGTAAAATGGCTTGCCGCGGCGGCTGCGGCGTTCGCCGAGATATCCATCACAACCCGGCTCCGGACAGTCGATCCCTATGTTAATCGGTTTCGCGTTCTTGCATTTCGGGTATCCCGTGCAAGCGAGGAATTTACCTCCGGCGCGACTGGTTCTGATAACCATCGGCTCACCACATTTGTCGCAAACTTCGTCTGTCTCTTCGGGTTCGGTAGGTTGAGCTGCTGCCTCCAAAGATCTGGTGTTCCTGCAGTCGGGATAGTTGGAGCAGCCGAGAAAACGACTGTATCTGCCCCATTTGACAATCATCTTACTCCCGCACTTGTCGCAGATCTCCTCCGATTCCTCCTCCATGTCTTTGCGAGCTTTGTACATCCTATCGGGAGCGGCTTCCAACGCCAGATGAAATGGTTGATAAAAATCTCTCAGAACCTTGACCCAGTCCACTTTGCCATCGGCTATAGTATCAAGCTGTTCTTCCATTTTTGCGGTGAACTGAACCTCAAGAATATTGGGGAAACCTTTAATCAACAGTTGGTTAACGAGTTTACCAATATCGGTTGACATGAAACTGCCTTTTTCCTTGACGACATACTCGCGGTCTTGAATCGTGGAGATGATTGCCGCATAGGTGCTGGGCCGACCAATCTCCTTAGCCTCAAGCTCCTTGACGAGCGTTGCCTCGGTATAGCGGGGCGGAGGCTGGGTGAAATGCTGTTTGGGATCCAACTTAAGCAAATCAAGCACTTGACCGACCTCGACCTGCGGCAGGATGGCTTCTTCTTCACTTTCTCCCCGGTTCTGTATCGGCACCTCATCGCTGCTTTCCATGTAAACAGCCATGAATCCTTTGAACTTAACAACGGAGCCGGTTGCTCGAAAGAGATAGTCACCGGCTGAAATATCGACCGTTGTCTGATCCAAGATCGCCGGGTTCATCTGGCTGGCGATAAAGCGTTTCCAGATAAGATCGTAGAGTCGATACTGATCTGAACTCAAATGTGACCGCAACGATCCCGGTGTCCGACCGGCGGATGTGGGTCGTACGGCTTCGTGCGCGTCTTGGGCAGATTTCTTACTCCTATAGTGAATCGCCTTTGATGGAAGATAGTCCGAGCCGTAGGTCTTCTCAATGTATCCACGAGCTTCGTTAAGCGCTTCATCCGCAATACGCGTTGAATCTGTACGCATGTAGGTAATTAGACCAATGGAACCTTGCGAGCCAACGTCCAAACCTTCATAGAGTTGCTGGGCAATCGACATCGTGCGCCTCGCCGTAAATTTTAGTTTTCGTGCGGCCTCCTGCTGTAAAGTGCTGGTGATGAACGGCGGAACGGGGCGACGTTTTCGTTCGCGTTTTTGGATGTCCTTTACGACAAAATTCTCTGTCTTAGCCTCATCAACAATCTCGTTCGCGCGAGTTTCATCAATAGTGAATCCGTACGTGCTAATCGTACCCTTTTGTGAAGCAATCTGGAGCAACTTCGCATCGAATGGTGTCGTCTCATCACCTCTTAGCGTAGCCGTGATTGTCCAATACTCTTGCGCTTCAAATGCCTCAATCTCTGCTTCTCGCTCGCAAATCAGGCGCACTGCAACGGATTGCACGCGCCCGGCGCTCAATCCCGGTTTCACGTTTTGCCACAGGATTGGGCTTATCTGGTAGCCGACCAATCGATCCAGAATCCGGCGTGTTTGTTGCGCGTCAAAGAGCGACTGATTGATTCCCTCAGGATTATCGACAGCAGCCTGGATTGCCCCTTTGGTGATTTCGTTGTAGGTAATGCGAAAGACGGGTTTCTTTGCCTTCTTCAATTCGTGGGCAAGATGCCAGCAGATGGCTTCGCCCTCCCGATCAGGATCGGCTGCCAGGTAAATGGAATCAACTTTCTCGGCTGCCGCCTGAAGCTCCTTTATAACCTTGCTCTTACCGCGAATCAGCGTATATTTGGGAGCAAATTCGTTGTCCACGTCTACCCCCAGCTCCTTGGAAGGTAGATCGCGAACGTGTCCCATAGAGGCTTTCACAACAAAATCTTTACCGAGGAATTTGTTAATCGTCTTTGCCTTGGCAGGGGATTCTACAACGATTAGTGATTTGGACATATTTCAATCTCCAATATGATTGCAATGTTTATTAAGACAAAATTGCGCTAATAATGTTAGTAAATCCAAGTTGCCACCTATGTTCGACAGTGGCCAGAAACCGAGTTTTTTCCAACGTGGAAACACGAGATTGGCGAATATCAGACTAATTTACCTTTAATTTAAGCGAACGTTAACCAAAAACTCGGTTTCTCTATTATAGGTGGCAACTTGCGTTAGTAAGGTAAAATACGCGGTTGAGCACTCAATCCCTTGTAGTCCATCATGTCATAATGCTAGTGCGTGATGGTATTGCTACCTCACGGGATTAGCTATCGCCTTCCTTATCCATTCAGTTGATTGTAGTTGAATTACGGCGAACTGAATTCAAGGAGATCTATGAGAAGCGGTCTCATTTCGCTTCGGTGCACAATCCGATCCAACAATCCGTGTTCAAGCAGGAATTCAGCGGTTTGAAAGTTGTCGGGTAACTTTTCCCGGATACTGGCAATTGCCAGAGGTCCCGCAAATCCAATGCGCGCCCCCGGCTCAGCGACAATGATATGACCAAGCGAGCTATAACTTGCGGTTGCACCTCCGAATGTCGGATCAGTTAACACGGAAATAAAGAAGAGTCCTGCTTGAGAATGCTTTACGCATGCCGCCGCTGTTTTCGCCATCTGCAAAAGAGCGAGCGTTCCTTCCTGCATTCGCATTCCACCGCTTACGGAGACAACGATAAGGGGCAACTTTTTTTCGGTTGCGCGTTCGATACAGCGCGTCACCTTTTCACCCATAACAGATCCACATGTTCCACCAATAAATCCGACGTCCCCGATTGCGATTGCGACCGGATAACCTCCGACTTTCGCAATTCCGGCGAGCATTTCCGATTTTAGCCCTGTTTTGGCGGCGTCCCGTTCCAGCTTTTCCGTGTATTCCGGAAATTCCAATGGATCGAGCGAATAAAGCCCGTCATCGTGCGATTCAAAACTGTCGGCATCAACCAAGAGTTCAAGGCGTTCAAATGCACTCATAAAATGGTGATGATTACATTCGGGACAGACTCTACGATTTTTCTCAATGAACTCTTGTTTGGCAAGTTGTGCGTCGCATTTACGACAGGACACCGATTCCATGGTCGCCACCATCCTAACGCTTGCGTTTTGCTACACATTCGATTCTTGTTCGCAGAAAAAATTATAATACTGTTGACCCTATAGATTGTCAAGCCAAAATAGCCAACGTAAGTAAGGAACGATTTCTACCATAAGAACAGGCATACTTCCAATTTCCTGAAAACATCGGTCCAAATCATAAAGTGCTTCCATTTAGAGATCACAAAAAAGGCAGGACACCTGCGAGTGCCCTGCCGATACTCATCTTCTAATTTACTGGAAGCCTATTTCAAAATTAGCATTCGGCGCGTGATTTGAGATGTGCCTGCGGTTAGTGTGTAGAAATAGAGGCCGCTGGAGACGGGCTGTCCCAATCGATCTCGACCGTCCCAATAGACAGCGGTTTCTTTGTTCTGATAACTGCCCGCTGGCTGAAGCCCGACATCTAGCCGACGCACAAGTTGCCCTCGTGTGTTGTAGATGCGGAGAGCCACATTTGACTTGCGCCCCAATTGATACGGTAGCCAGGTCTCCGGATTAAATGGATTCGGAAAATTCTGGAATAGCGCCGTTCGCTTTATTCCTCCTAGCGTTGCCGCCCTTAGTACAGACGGTTCAACGGCGTAGGGCAGCTTCCAATCCCTTTGGGTGTGATAGACATACACCGCACCACCCATTGGATCGCCGCGACCGGGGTTCCCTTTTCCCAAGCCGTATGCGGCGATGACAACAAATTCCTGCGTGGCTA
This sequence comes from Candidatus Poribacteria bacterium, assembly GCA_965204085.1. Lineage (GTDB taxonomy): Bacteria > Poribacteria > WGA-4E > WGA-4E > JAJDTR01 > JAJDTR01. Next base: position 387,651 of record CBDBEE010000001.1, read on the forward strand.
TTACCACATTTCCGAAACTCTGTTCCGGAAAGTCCGGAGCTACTGTGGTTGCCCGCGATGCTTGCCTAACCCAGCCGTCGCCTTCGCGAAGATAGGGATAGACTATTCCCGCATTGAGTTCACCGTCCAGAATACCTCCTTCACCGTGACGCGGAACGCCGACTAGTGCTATATTACGGTTAATTGATACCCCAGATCCGAAACCGTCTGCCTTCTCCGGATCCTTAGCCTTAAGCTTGGCTTCCTCGCTCCACGCGCCTCCATCGCTTGAGAAGATGTAGGCGGCGCTGTTCCTTCCCTCCACGTCTTGCGCCAAGTCCAAATGCGGCGCTCCGACGAGGGCGTAACGCTTGATGCCGCGGTGCCCACTAATGGAAACCGAATCTCCGACGAAGTCGGAGGTTTGAGCATCTGTGGGCACTAGTTTAGCCTCTTCGGTCCATTTTCCTCCGTCGTGTACAAAGATATATGCGGCGCCCGACTTTTTCCCGTTGTGCGTGTTGTTAGGCGCGCCAACAATGGCGAAGTCGACGCCGTTCTCGTTGCCAGCAAGGGCAACCGCGGCGCCGAAATTGTCGCCTTTGGCAGTGTCGTTGCCGGTCAGCTTTGCCTGCTGTCGCCATCTATCCCCGTTGCGATTGAGAATATAGACAGATCCTGCTTTGCTATCGTCAAGGTAAGCGCCAACGATAAGATGCTCTCCTAGCATATCAGCGGAATATCCGAAATTGTCCCTCTTTTTTCCGTCGGCGGGAGTGAGTTTCTGCTGTTGCTTCCAAACACCCCCGGTGCGCTTATACGTATAGATTGCACCGGTGGAACTATCAATTCCGGGGGATCCGGCTGCGGCATAGTCGCCATCGATTGCCACAGAGAAACCAAAGTTATCGTTCCAGCGTCCGTCCTCCTGAGGATCGAGCACTGCCTGCTGTTCCCAGTTGTCCTTGTTTCCCACTCTTTTGAGTGCAAAGATATACGCTGATCCATGCTCAATAAGGTCGTTCTCGCTGTTCTTAGGGGCGCCAACGATTATCGTATGCCCGCTGATGTCTACCGACCAGCCAAACCTATCATCCATGTTCGGATCGCTAGATACTAGCTTGGACTCCGCGAAAGTCGCGGTTAGTTGCCCAAATCCGAGCAGCAAGCAAATAGAAAGTATTCTTAAGAATCTCATTTTCAATGCTTCTTCGTGATAGAGTTTCTTGGGTGAGGATATTTTTAACGGCACATCCGAGATTTAATTTGAGGGTCGCAATAGATGGGATTTCATCGTTGCTAATAAGGCGACATGAACCGAGGCTTCGAGAAAAAACGTGGACCATAACATGTGAAGTCAGTCGTCACCCAATAATTTTTATGTAAATGTTTAGTGCATCGTTTGGGTCGTAGTATTGCAGTTCGTCGCATGACCGATCTGGGCATGTAAGCCCCCGATTAGCCGGAATTAGCATTGTACTTCCCTACTCGGTGCATTCCCTGCCCCCGCTCGGTCTGGATTGGCAAATCCAGACCGATGGACTAAACAACTACATTTTTATTATAGCACGTTCAGCGAATCGTGTTGAGAAAAAACGTTGCGATTGCTTCCCCGCGAGTCGGAGATTTCCTCGGATGATTAGGGGTCTTCCCTGCGATCCTTTGTGTTGACGTATCATTTAAGGGCGGTTAAACTATTGCCGAAGAATATGCGTGGGAAAAGTTTGTTACCTGGTGAGCCTGCTCTAGACTGATGTTCCGATGTCCTTCAAAATCCTACCGCTTGGAAATGCCATCATTCTTGCCAACCTGTAACCGATACGCATCAATTCGTTGCCGGTGGCACCGTTGTTTATGTCTGCTTTTAGTAACCTGTTGAAAGCGCATGTTTGGTGCATATTGTTGCGGGATGTTATCATGAAGACACGGCGGACAAAGTTTGGTGGTAAATCGGCGCTAGTTGCGACAGTCATACTTGCCGTGACAATCTGCATACTCCCCGCGGACAGTGCGCACGGAAGCAAGGATAGAGACATGAAGAGGGACAAATACCTTATGCTTGATTCCCGCGTTATCGCTAACGTTCGCAACGCACAACTGACTCTTGGGGCGGTGAAAAAACATCCTGCCAATCCTCTTTTTGGTGAAGACGAGCCGTGGGAGAAACGCTATGACAACCTCTACGCAAGGGTTATCTATGACGAGCAAGATCGGTTGTACAAATGCTGGTACATGCCGTTCATCATTGATAACTCTGCCAAGGGCATGACGCTCAAGGAGCGGGAGAGGACACCGTACAGATCGCCGGAGGATAGGGATGAAGGCATCTGCTACGCTATTTCCGAGGACGGTCTCCACTGGGAGAAACCGGAGCTAGGAATCGTGGAGTTCCTCGGCAATAGAGAAAATAACATTGCCGTTCGTGGTCCCCACGGTGCGAGCGTGTTCAATGACTTACGGGATCCGGACCCGGCGCGGCGCTACAAGGCGTTGATGATTGGGCATACCACGGGGCACCAGATGTTGGCGGTGGCGTTCTCCGCAGATGGCGTGCGTTGGAGCCGGCAGATTCCTTGTCCCGAGGCGGGCATTGCCTGGGACAGCGCCAACAACGCGCTTTGGGTTCCCGAACTAGGGGAGTACGTCGGTTTTACCCGCATAAGCAGCGAGACCAAGGTTACGGTTAACGGACAGGAACAGGGCGTGCGCGCCGTAGGCAGGGTCGCCAGCAAGGACTTCCTCAAATGGACGAAGGTGGAGCAGGTGTTTGAAGGGGAGATGCCCCATTTACAGATTTACTGTATGCCGGTGTTTCGATACCAGGGGATTTATCTCGGATTACCGGCAATCTACAACACGGTAACCGATCGAACGCATACGGAATTGGCTTGGAGCCCGGATACCATTCAGTGGCATCGCGTGTGTCCCGGTTCGCCACTCATTCCGCAAGGGGGCGAACGAAATGATTACGATTGGGGGTGCGTGTATCCTGCCGCCAACCCTGTTTTTTTGGATGACGAAATTCGTCTCTACTACGGTGCGAGCGACGGTCCGCATTCCGGTTGGCGGGTTGGTTCCTTCTGTTTGGCGACATTACGGCCCGACGGATTCGCCGGTTACGAGCCGGTGTCGGCGGATGAACCTGCCGTCATTGCAACCAACCCGATATCAGGTTACTTCGCGTCGCTGTGTATCACGGCAGATGTGGAAGCAGATGGATTTGTCCGCGCCATCGTTGTTGATGAACAGGGCGCGACACTCGTGCATGGCGAAGCCATCCACAACACCGTCACCAATGGCGCGGTAACGTGGAAGGCTGGATGGGATCCTATCAGCGTGAGCGGCAGGGACATACGATTGAAGTTTGAATTGCGGAACTCAAAGCTATATTCATTCAGTTGTGATTGAAACAGACGAAGCCAAGAAAGGAGAAATTGCCAACCACATGGTTTATGTATGGTAAATAGGTGGCATTACTTTCGGAAGGGCTTGACATGACAATGAGTAAAACTTATAGCATCCTGGGCGCAATCTGTGTCGGAATTTGGATCATGAGTAACCCGGCTCTTGGCGAAGTCAAAAAGGACGATCACCCGGAGGTAGACATGCAAATCAGAGGGCAAGAAAAAGACGAATCGGGGGCAGGCGAAACGCTTTACAACGGTATCGTTCTGCCCGAGCAGTGGCCTCCGGATTATGGCGGGTGGACGCGGGAGCCAATGCCTGTCCCGTATCTCAAAAATCCGCCGGAGGTCATCAATATTGACGTGGGAAGGCAACTGTTCGTAGATGATTTCTTGATTGAGGAGACCACGTTACAACGCACCTTCCACCAGCCGATCTACTACGAAGGAAACCCGATTATCAAGCCGGACAGGGAGTGGGAACATCATGGTCCCGCGCCATTTGCCGGTCCTTTCAGCGGCGGCGTCTGGTACGATCCGCAGGACAAACTGTTCAAGATGTGGTATACCGGGGGTTACATCAAGTATAGTTGTTATGCAACCTCTAAGGATGGGATACACTGGCAGAAAACCGAGCAGGACGTGGTACCCGGGACGAACATCGTGATTGACCACGGCTTAGAGTTGCCGCCGATTCCGCCGGAATTTCCCGAGAAAAAACACATTCGACCGATTGATACCACGAGCGTGTGGATCGACTATCAAGGGGACGACCCGCTATCCCGATACAAAATCTTCTACACGACATGGCATATAGGCTTACCCGATCGTCTCGGCGAGGACTCGGCAGTCGCCTACAGGACTTCAACCGACGGGGTACACTGGTCTGAGCCGATTGCCAGTTCCGGCATCGTAGGGGACCACACGAATGTCCACTACAACCCTTTTCGTGACAAGTGGGTTATCAACATTCGGAGCGGACGGGAGACTGGTCGGGCGCGCGCCTACGTTGAGGGAGATACGCCGGCCGAGGCTGTGAAGTTGGCAGAGGTGAGGCCTCACGGAGAGATTGTGCCGTGGTTGGGCGCGGACTTGCTTGATCCGCGCAACCCGAACCCGGAAAGCGCCGACATACTGCCGCAGTTGTACCATTTCGACACGGTCGCCTATGAGAGTTTAATGCTTGGCTACTTTTCCATTTGGCACGGACCTGAAAACAACGTATGCCACGTGAGGCACATACCAAAGCGGAACGAGGTGGTGCTTGGTTTTAGCCGGGACGGATTCCATTACGACCGTCCGGATCGGCGGCCCTTCTTTGAGGCAACGGAAGCGGACGGCGCATGGAATTGGGGAAATGTGCAGTCGGCGAGCGGTGCCTGCTTGGTCGTCGGAGACAGGTTGTACCTGTATTTTACGGGGCGCAACCTGCCGGAAAAGGGGAAGCTATGGGATGGGTTCGTAAATACGGGCCTCGCCTTCCTGAGGCGTGACGGGTTCGCCTCCATGGGTTCTATACGAAATGCCGGTACGCTGACGACGAAGCCGCTCACGTTTTCCGGCAAACACCTATTTGTGAATACGGACTGCGACCAAGGAGAACTGCGCGTGGAGGTGCTTGATAAGGACGGCACGGTTGTCGAGCCTTACACGACAGATAATTGTGTGCCGTTGGCCGTCGACAGAACATCGCATCGGGTGGAGTGGAAGGGCGGGGCGGAACTGTCAAGCGTGGCGGGTGAGCCGGTGAGGTTTCGCTTTCATCTCAGGCTGGGCGAACTCTATTCCTTCTGGGTAAGCCCGGACGAATCCGGCGCGAGTCATGGCTACGTGGGCGCCGGAGGCCCTGGCTATACGAGTTTTGTCGATACCGTTGGATCAAGCGAGTGAATAAGGAGCAATCAACTGAACAAATAGTGAAGGCGATAGCTAATCCTGATAGAGTTCCCATAGCAAATCCCGTGCGATATAACTCTCACAGGTAATGTCACTCCGAATGCCCAAAATGACTTTTCCATCTAGTTTTCAAACAGGTTCTGAACGTGATGAAATGGACGAGCATAAAACTGCGGAGAATAAATTAACTCGGAGAGAATTGCTGAGGCTAGCCGGGGGCGCGGCAACGGCGTTCGCTCCATTTGCCGCCAACACCGCCTCTAATGAGATGGAGACGGATAAACCCAACATCGTTCTTATTATGGCGGACGACATGGGCTGGTCGGACGCGGCCTGTTACGGGGGCGAAATCGAAACGCCGCATCTCGACGGCTTGGCTGCCGAGGGGTTGCGATTCCGCAATTTCTGCGTGAATCCGGTTTGTGTACCTACTCGCGCTTCGCTGATGACCGGGTTGTATTGTTGGGTGGATGAGCGAAATACCCGGTTGTCTCCGAATCTGGTCACGGTTGCGCAGCTCCTGCGTTCAGCGGGTTATCGCACCTCCATCAGCGGAAAATGGAATGTGCCGGTGCAGGGCAGTCCATTAGACTGGGGCTTTGACGAGTACTACGGTTTTGGCGATATCCCGTCGAACTATTTCAATCCGGCGTTGCGAGATTTGAAATTCGGGGGATTTCGACCACCGGTTATGCACAATCACGAAGTCGTTTCGGAGTTTCCCGAGGATTACTATCTAACCGATGCAATCAACGACCATGCGGTTGAGACAATCAAACATTTCAGCAAACAGGGGGATCCGTTTTTCGCTTATGTCGCTCATTTAACACCCCATAGCCCGTTGCAAGCCAAACAGGAAGATGTCGAAAAGTATCGTGGAAGATTCATATCGGGTTGGGAAGAACTGCGAAGGAATCGCTTTGAACGGCAACTTGGCATGGGGTTGCTGCCCCCGGAAACCCGGCTACCGGATAATGTCCCGGATCTCCCTTCATGGTCTAGCGAGGAACACAAGGAATGGCAAGATCTGCGCATGGCAATCTACGCCGGCATGATTGACTGCATGGATCAGGGTATCGGACGTATTCTGCAGGCTCTGCGGGATTGTGGCGCCGACCGGAATACGATTGTTCTCTTTCTGTCGGACAACGGCGGCGACGGGTACGAGAGGACAGATCGCGACAGTCCGGATATTATTCCCGGTGGGATTGACACCTACTGCTCGCCGGGGCCCGGATGGGGTTCGCTGCACAATACGCCGCTGCGCAGTTTCAAGGAGAGCTTGTATGAAGGCGGCGTCGCCTCACCGCTCATCGTGCGATGGGACGGAGTAACCACCGGCGGATGTGCAATTACGCACGAATTCGGACACGTCATGGACATCCTGCCCACGCTTTGCGAAGCGGCGGGCGTTGAGTATCCCGAAGAGTATGACGGACGCAAACTCGATCCCTGTGAGGGAAAGAGTCTTCTGCCCGTCTTCCGAGGCAATCGGCGAGACGGGCATGATTGGCTGTTCTGGAGGCAGCGCTGGGACAGAGCGGTGCGGCACGGCAACTGGAAAAGCATTGGGCATGGTAATCCTGCGGACCTGAACAGTTGGGAACTTTATGACCTTGAGGCAGACCGCACTGAATCGCTAGACTTGGCGGCGAAGCATCCGGACGTTTTGAAGCGGATAATAGATGCGTGGGGTCACTGGTCCGAGAGGTTGGGTTAGCAGCAAAAAACAGTGGGTAGTGGAGAGGAATAGGTGCATACGCTTGCCGCTACAACATTTGTCTTCTATAAACGCCTCGGGGTGAAACTAATTTTCACGGCTTTCAACTAGCAACTATGAGACAAGGAAAAGATACTTTGACTAATTCCGATACGAGCACAACCGGCCGTTTCGTCGTTCGGACCCTGATTTTCGGTTCTATACTGATTATACTCAACTGTTACTGGATTATATCCGCAGAGAATCGAGTCGTCTATGAGCTAACGGATTTCTCCATCTTCCCCACGGTGCTCTTTACGCTGGTCAGTGTGGCGAGCGTCAATCTGTTGTTGAAGCGCTTCTTCAAGGGTTTGGCGTTGAGCGAAGCCGAACTCGCTCTGACTTACATCATGGTCTCCGTCGCAACGGCGCTCGCCGGGCACGACATCATCCGGCAGTTGGTACCGTTGATGGCGAATCCCTTCTGGTACGCGACTCCGGAGAACGAGTGGGAAGATCTCTTTTTCCGATTTATTCCCACATGGCTCGCCGTCGAGAACCGGCGCATCTTGCAAGGTTATTTTGAGGGTGACAAGAGCGCGTTTGAGAGTTTTTGGACTGCCGACTATCTCAATGCGTGGCTCACACCGGTCTTGGCGTGGACCGCCCTCGTAATCGTGCTGCTCTTTGTGATGCTATGCATGAACATCATCGTCAGGAAACAGTGGATTGAGTTTGAAAAACTGAGTTACCCCCTGACAGTGATGCCCATCGAAGTCATCGGCAACACCTCGAAATTGTTCTCCAACAAATTCATCTGGATTAGTTTCGGACTTGCGTTCGCACTGGAAATTCTCGCCGGCTTAAACTTTCTCTATCCAGTTGTTCCCGCTCTGAAAGCCAAGTTTATTATTCCGTTTACCGAGAGACCGTGGAACACAATGGGTTGGGCGGGATCGGGGACACTGCCGGTCTACGTATATCCCTTCGCCATTGGATTCGGATATCTGATGCCGCTAGATCTGTCGCTGTCGCTATGGCTCTTCTTTCTGTTTTGGCAGGCGCAGGATGTCTTCTTCAACGCGACGGGCTGGACGACCGCCTCAGCTCTACAGACCCAACAGCGTGCCGGTGCTTGGATTGGCATCGGAGTCATGGCTGTCTGGTCGAGCAGACGGCACATCATGCGCGGATTACGCGGGATGTTTTCCAGTGCGGGCGGCGATCCCCTATATCCATTCGCTGTGGTCGGCCTGGTCCTGGGGATAACATTTGTTGTGGTCTTCTGGTTATTTGCCGGTCTGTCCCCTTGGGTAGTGATTAGCTACTTCGTCATCTATTACGTGTTCTGCACCGCGATCACGCGAATGCGCGCGGAACTCGGTCCCCCGACGCACGAGTTGCACGGTGCGCACCCCGATCAGATGATGGTATGGTTCATGGGAACCAGGCCCCTTGGCGCTGCGAATTTGACGAATACCACACTTTTGTCGTGGTTAGCGTACGGTTATCGCTCTCATCCGATGCCCCATCAGTTGGAAGGGTTCAAAATCGGATCGACCTTCAAGCTGAGCGAGAATCGCTTGGTAGTAGCGATGATTGTGGCGTCAATCGTCGGGGCGATTATGTCTATCGGCGGGCATGTCGCCATTTACCACAAGTATCAGTTTCAACGCTGGGGTGTCGGCGAGTTCGGACGTCTCCAAAACTGGATCGCATTTCCTCAAACGACGGACATCGAATCGATCCAACACATGACCTTCGGGTTTGTATTTACCGTTATTCTCACCATCTTGAAAAAAGGGTTCCTGTGGTGGCCCTTCTACCCAGTGGGATACGCCGTGAGCGACGGTTGGGCGATGGGCTGGTTGTGGTTTTCTATTTTTCTCGGCTGGTTGTTCAAACAACTGCTGTTTGCCGGCGGCGGCGTCAAATCCTACCGCCGAGCGTTGCCCTTCTTCCTCGGCTTAATCTTCGGTCAATTCCTGGCGGGCAGTCTCTGGAGCCTGCTTGCCGTGATCCTGAATAAGAACATGTATACACTATTTCCGTAGACGAGCTAGCAAGCAATCGCATGTAGGGGAAAAATCGACTCCCGACCAAACATCGCTATAGGGAGATTACGCCTGCCAGAGTTGTAGCGCGGAAACGGATATCAATCTGCTCTCGAAAACAGGAGAAAACGATATGACAGATGAACGAATTCGCGTTGGATTCGTGGGGTGCGGCGGAATTTCACGGCTGTACGCAGACATTTATGCAAGTCTGGTGGACATCGCGCAGGTGGTAGCCGTCGCCGATTTCGTGGATGAGCTGGCTGAAAGGAAGCGAACTACGCTCAGTGAAGGGTACGACATGGAAGCGCACCACGCGCGAATGATGCTTTCGGAGGCACGCACCCCTGAAGAACGCGACCGCCTACAACAGCGGATTGAGGATGCTGAAGCCGCTTCCAAGACCAAGATCCGGAAGTATCGTTCTCATGAAGAGTTGCTGAAAGATAGCGACGTGCAGGTCATGGTGCTCCTCACGACGCCTCCGGTTCGGCAGGAGCCGACGGTTGCCGCGGCCGAAACGGGGCGCCATGTCTTCACGCAGGGACCGATGGCGTGCAGCGTAGCGCAGGCTGATGCCATGACATCAGCAGTTCGGAAAGCGGGAGTCAAATTCCACTCCCAGTGCGGCGCGCGCTATCCACGGGGAATGGTTCTGGCGCGTAAAGCGGTGGAAAGCGGCGCACTCGGCAAAATCGGCAGCGCCCGCGTCGAACTGAACTGGTTTCGTCCGCAAAATTACTACAAACGCTGGCACGGTACATGGGAGGGCGAGGGCGGTGGTGCCTCCTTCCATCACGGCAGATACATTATCGATCCGTTCTTGTGGGTTATCGGTTCACGAATCGTAGAGATCTTTGCTTATTCTGGCCCCATGCTGCGGGAGATTGAGCACGAGAGCCTAAGTCAGGCAATCGTCAAGTTCGACAACGGCGCAACCGGGGGCATCCACGCCTCCCTACTTAACCACAAACAGTCGCTGACGCCGGAGGGGCGAATCGAGGTTTTGGGCTACGACGCCTCTATGTTGGTTGGAGAGGCGTACTATTCTCCGCCGCTAAACACGGCAATGGGGAGAAGCAACTATTGGCGGGCAGATACAACGTTCGGATCGAGCGACAATCCGGCTGCGGTTGAGGCGTTGGAATGCCTAAGGTCGGAGGTGGCTGGCGTTCCGGAAACCGCGACCGAAGCCTATCAGAGCCGACTTTTCTTGGAGAGTATCATCAACGACTCGGAGCCGCTTGTGCCGATCGATGTGCCGCATAACCATGTGGAAGTGGTGCGGGCGATTTACAAATCCGCCGAGGAGCGCCAGCCGGTGACGCTGCCGCTGGATAAGGAGGATCCGTTTTACGGCACCGCCGGAAGGCTTACGCACGGTGTAAAACGCGCCCAAGTTTAGTTCGAGAAACAGTGGCTAGTGGTCAGTAGTTACGATGAATGTAACAGGAAATGGTGGGCAGTGCCCACCCTACAGTTTTACTAACCCCTTGGAGGCGCGGACTAGAGGCAAGTTCCTCGGCAGACTTCTACCGGCATCCGTAGGGGTTGGGTTTCCCAACCCGTTTGGGTGAGGGAGGATTTCTATCGCATTGGGATCTCTATCGCACTCCCTATTCGGTTGTTTGATCTATTCGCTCATTTGATACTCGCCCCTACGATTACGAACGCGCCTAACATCAATGTCAACAGAACGTAGTGTAGACTCAACAGGAAATGGTGGGCAGTGCCCACCCTACAGACCGTAAACTAGCGAAAAAAGTGTCTTGAAACAGAGCCAGCCGCCACCAGGAATTTCACTCCGGATCATCCTAATCGGGATGATCCTTATCCCGATTAACTGTTTCTGGCTAGTCCTCTCCCGCCAACCCTATCAGTACCAGTCGATTCCCACCATCATCTCCCCTTTCTTTAATGTCGTGTTCATCGTGTTCCTGTTAGCCCTGTTCAACCGTCCAATGGCGAGATTTGCGCCGCGGCTATCACTGACGCACGGGGAGTTGATAACCATCTACATCATGTTGAGCCTGACCTCGGCGATACAGTCGTTCCAGATGATGCAAACGCTGGTGCCGGTTATGGAATATCCCTTCCGAGTTGCTAGCCCAGAGAACGACTGGCAGAACCTGTTCGCCCGATATATCCCATCGTGGCTTTCGGTGAGCGACAAAGGCGTGCTGCAAACCTACTTCCGGGGAGAATCCACTCTCTATGTCGAGCAACACATTGAACCGTGGCTCATCCCTGCCCTGTGCTGGTCGGCATTTGTCGTGATGTTGGTCTTGGTGATGGGAGCTATTGCCGTGTTATTCCGCCGTCCGTGGGTGGAAAATGAGAGGCTCTCTTATCCGATAATCCAACTCCCGCTTGAACTGACGAATCCCAGAACGCCCATATTCAAGAGTCGGCTGTTGTGGCTTGGATTCGGCATCTCTGGGGGAATCGCGTTGCTTAACGGCTTGTCTTCACTCTATCCCGTTATCCCGAGGCTGCGCATCCACCCCTACGAAAACGAACTGTCCAATCTCTTCACGACCAAGCCGTGGAGCGCCATGGGCAGTCTGCAACTCGGTTTAGTCTTTCCTGTCATTGGCTTGGGATTCTTTATGCCGTTGGACATGTCGTTTTCCTGCGCCTTCTTTTTCTTTCTGATGAAGGTACAGCGGGTTATCGCCGAGATGCTGGGCGCGCGGCATGTTGCCTACACCGGATATCTGGTTTCACTCAATCAGCAATCGTTCGGCGCATTGGTCGGAATGGCAGTGATTGCAATCTGGGTGAACAGAAAATACTTCCGCGTTATGTTCAGGCGCGCCTCTGGAATTGATGCCGATGAACAGGCAAATTACCGGAAAGCAGTATTAACCATCGTTCTGGGGATCGGATTTATGACCCTGTTCCTGTGGAAGGCAGGGATGGCGATCTGGTTAAGCCTTGCATTCTTCCTGCTCTACTATCTCGTGTCGCTCGGATTAACCCGATTTCGCGCCGAGATGGGGGTTCCCATGCACGATTTCCATTTCACGGGACCCGATCAGATGCTGCCCGATGTTTTCGGAGCGCGCCGCATTGGCTATCGGAATTTAACGGTGATGTCGATGTTGGGGTTCTTCAACTTCACCTACCGTGGGCATCCGCAGCCGCATCAGATGGAGGGACTGGCGCTGCTCGATCGCGCCGGAGTGGGAAACAGGCAGATATTTCTGGCAATGACAGCCGCCCTGGTTGTGGGGACGCTCAGTCTGTTCTGGGTTTATCTGCATGTGGCTTATTCGTCCGGCGGTAGCTCTCTGCAGCGGTTCGCCGATGTCATCTACACGCGGGTGGCTGACTGGATCGCCTATCCCTCCAAAAAAATCGAGGTTTCCGGCATACAGACGATAGGCATCGGTTTTGGCGCGTCAATCTTTCTGATTGCCATGCGCCAACGATTCCTCTGGTGGCGGCTGCACCCAGGCGGGTACGCCATAGCGAACAGCCTCGACATCAACCACTTCTGGTTCTCCATGTTTATCGGCTTTGCGATGAAGTGGTTGTTGATAAGGTACGGCGGCGTCGGACAATACCGCCGCGCGCGCCCTCTATTCCTAGGGCTTATCTTGGGGGAATACATCGTCGGGAGCGTCTGGACGATAATCGGCGATATTATGGGTCGGTTCATATTCTTCGGCGGCACAATGTAGTAGGCATACTCCGTATGCCGTAACCCTTGATGAAACTCCCATCCTTCCACCGCTGCTCATTCTGGTCAATACGATAGCTAACGTTTGTTTTGAAACGTACTTGGATTTCCACCCTCATGTTGCCTCGAGTTTGAACATCTTCCTTGACACGCAATGTAGTAGGCATACTCCGTATGCCGTAACCCTCGATGAAACTTCCATCCTTCCACTGCTGCTCATTCTGGTCAATACGATAGCTAACGTTTGTTTTGGAACGTGCTTGGATTTTCCCCCTCCTGTTATCTCATGTTTGAACATCTTCCTTGACCCGAATGTAGTAGGCATACTCCGTATGCCGTAACCCTTGATGAAACTCCCATCCTTCCACCGTTGCTCATTCTGGTCTATGCGATAGATAATGTTTGTTTTAATACGTGCTTGAACTTTCACCCTCATATTGCCTCGAGTTTGAAATCTTCCTTGACACGTCATGTAGATTTGACTAGGATATCGGTTGAGGTGACAGCGAGAATCAACGTGATTAACAACGAGCCCGTGAGGATTGACCTACCGGAAAAAGAGATCATGAGAGAAGCAAAAAGATTAGCTATAGGTGTCTGCGTATTGTGGGTAACCTCGGTGTTGCCCGTTAAAGCGTTTAATAAGAACATGCTGCTTTATCTTTCTTTTGACAGCGGCGACGCAAAGGTAGCACGTGATTTGACCGGGAAAACGAAGGGCGGCGTTATCAACGGCGGCGCGAAGATTGTTCACGGGATTCGCGGCAAAGCGCTGGAACTGGATGGCGAAAGCGGTTACTTGGAGATTGAACTGACTCCCGATATGATTGAGGCGGAGAGGAACTCCTTCACGGCAGAGCTATGGCTCAAAACCAAAGCCAAAGGTCCGGAAATTGCCGTCGATCAGCCGGTCAAACGACTACGCGGATATCTGGTTTTCGGCGGGTATGGCCCCGACGAACACTTTCACGGTCATTGGTCAATGTTCCTGCAAAACGGGGACAACCTCTCTTTCTACACCATGAACGTGAATTCGCATACAAGCGGTGGTCCGCGAGGTGTTGTCGCGGACAACACGTTTCACCTGAACGACGGAGAGTGGTATCATATCGCCGCGGTTCGTGACGAAGACGCCAAAGAGATCAGACTTTACATCAACGGACGTTTGGTCGGCGCGGAGGGCGAACGCAACCGAAGTCTTAACAAAGCTGACGGTGGACGAAAGCACATCTGGATCGGGATTCACATACCGAATCACGCCGAACAGACTGGCACCGGGTTCTTTCCAGCCACAGTTGACGAAGTTCGTTTCTGGAATATAGCCATGACTCAAGACGACGCGGCGCGGTACATGACGCTCGCCGTGGATACATTGCAGAAACTACCACTGAAGTGGGCCGAGATTAAAGCAAAGCGCGTGGAGGGAGGTTAGGTCTTTTTGACCAGATTAACCAGACGGTAGGACGTATAGCGAGCCCGGACTTCAGAATATGCTGAAAATTTGGCTTCATCTCCTTGATCCTCTCGTTGATTGTTGCTACGATGTTGGTTCATACTCTTAGAACTGGGCAAGATTGGAATTGCGGTTCTGATTGCTAGCGCTCGAAGGTTCGATTATCCTCGCGATGAAAAATTCTATTGGAAATAACGCAGAAGAGGAGCGATAAGAAATTGCCAAGACGCAGAACGAATCTGTTCATCGCGATAGCTGCGGGCGTGTCTTTTGTTATGGCGGTTCTGCCTATCAAAGCCTTTGACGATAGTTTATTGCTCTACCTCCCCTTTGATGGTGTGACGGGCGGGGTAGGGCAGGATCTTACGGGCAAAACGAAAGGCGGAAAAATCATCGGCGGGACAAAAATCGTTCAGGGGAAACGTGGAAGGGCGTTAGAGCTGGACGGCGAGACCGGGTATGTGGAAATCGGTCTAACACCCGAACTAATCGAGGCGGAACGAGACTCGTTCACTGCCGAACTTTGGCTGATGACCACAACTAAAGCGCCCAAGGTGCCTGAGGCTGTTGTAAGCGGCTTTCACGGGCATCTTATCTTCGGAGGACATGGCCCCAATGGTCACAACAAAGGGCACTGGTCAATGTTCTTCTTTTCGGATATGGCTGGGGACGACAAGTTTCGATTTGCCGCGGTGAACGTATTTGTGGCTTCAGGCAACGGCACCCCCGGCGTCATAGCGGAAAAGCCCAAGCTAAACGATGGAAAATGGCACCATATAGCTGGGGTGCGCGATGAGGCTGCCAAGGAGCTTAGAGCCTATATTGATGGCGAGTTCGTCGGACGGGCGGGAGATTTCTCAAGAGCGCTTAACGATAAACCGGATAGCGTGAAAGCAAGAAAACAGATATGGATGGGTATTCATGCCGTGGGTGACGGCGGTAATCCGGGCACCGGGTTCTTTCCCGCCAGATATGACGAAGTGCGTTTCTGGAACAGGGCGATGAGTAATGAGGAAATAAAGGGAATAATGAGCCTAGCCGTCAATCCGCTGGAAAAGGTATCCTTGACGTGGGGAGATATAAAGACACGTCATGTAGAATGACGCTTAGAGACTCGCAGGTAAAATCGTTGGACAAATACCAAGAATGCGCGGGGGGATGAGCCTTGGTGAACACCGCGAACATCCAAATGTCTTTGAGATGAAAACAAAATATCATGCGTCCATAGGCGTCAATCAATACGGTGATGGTACAGTCAACACTTGGAACAAGAACGGTTATCGACGGTAGCACCGAGCAGTCATCGGAGGACACATTAAGCTATGACACTTGAAGAGCATATTGACGAAATACGTAAGGGATTAAAGGATGGGACATTTAGAGACGAAAATGATGTTTGTGAGTTTATCGTGAAAAGACTATTCCAAGCCCTAGATTGGAACATATATAATCGTCAGGTTTTCATCCGTGAATACCCAGTGAATTCCGGAAGGGTAGACTTTGCGTTATTCCATCCACCCTCGGCACCGAAAATTTTAGTCGAGGTCAAAAGAGTTGGGAAAATTAATGCTGGCGCGGAGGAACAACTGTTTAGCTACGCTTATCACAATGGTGTACCAGTTCTTATCCTAACTGATGGGAAGGAATGGCACTTTTTCTATGGACCTGGAGAAGGATCATACGATGAACGCAGGGTTCGCATTATCAATCTAGAAGAAATGGACAATGGAGAAAGTGCTGAACTGTTGCATAGATATCTCAAATATGAATCTGTCTGCACTGGTGAAGCGCGGGAAGCAATAGTAACGGACCACCTCGCTGTCGTCAGACAGCAACGAATAGCGAACGCCTTACCAAAAGCATGGACCGCATTGGTAGAGGAAGCAGATGAGTTATTGCGAGATGTTGTAGCAGAGAAAGTAAAAGAATTATGCGGAGATGAACCAGCCGCCCACCAAGTGTTGGATTTCCTTAAAAGCCTCGAAAGTAGACAAGCGAGCGGCAGCACTATTACTCAGACACAAAGGGCACCATCCAGTGGCTCTGGAGTTACAGCTAGTGGCTCAGGCAGACTACAGCTTACTCGCTTAGAGGTTACAATGAATGGAGAAACAATCGCAGAACGTAATGGAACGGATACTTTTGTCAAAGTACTTGAAAGGTTAGGACTCGATCACGTGTACAATCTTGGCGTTAGTTGGGTTACTATATCGCAACCTAGCCAAAAACATAGAATAGTTGGAAAGTATTACATTATAACCCTTGGCAGCACAAAAACCTTGAAGAGAAGGCTTGAAAAAGCTGCCTCTGGACTCGAGGTTCAGCTTACCGTAAAAACTGTCTCAAAATAGGTACTTAACGGCCACGTTTCAATTGGCATCAACGAAATGTGCGCGGTGCCCTCTTAGAAAAACTATAATCGCAATTTACCAAGGAGAAAATTTTATGCCTGTCGCTTCACGCTGGAATCTCCGCGCCGAGAACGATTGTCTGTTCGTCGATGACACCTCTCTCGGTAAGGTGGTGTTGCAGCACAACGCCCGACCGGGCATGTTACCTTACATCCATCCGCTGCGCACTGCGGACGGCAGCATCTGTCTCACCGCGGATAGCCCGTGGCACCATCCGCACCAGCACGGGATTCAGACGGCGTTCACCGACGTCAACGGCTGCGACTTTTGGCACTATCCGGGGCAGCGTCCCAATCAAGTGGTCGGTCTGATTCAACCTAGCACCCCGCGCATCTTGGAAACGGAACCGCCGCGTTGGAGGATCGAGACCGTTTGGCATCATGCGGACGGCAGCCACGTGATTGCGGAACGGCAAGATTGGTCGTTGCGCGCCGACGGCGATTTGCTTTTGCTAGACCTGGATTGGACGCTCCGCTCCATTGCGGATGTGCACATTGAACAGCACGAGTACGGGGGATTGTTCGTGCGTATGCCGTATAGAAGTGATTACGGCGCAACCGTTCTCAACTCCTTCGGCATGGAGGATGACGACACCGAGCAGCAGGCGGCGGCGTGGGTTGACCTGTACGTTCCCATAGAAAAGAGCGAGAGTGGCGCCGGGATCACTGTCTGCGATCATCCCGATAACCCCGGTCATCCGGTGAAATGGCGCGTAGATGCGCAGCGGGGGATTAACCCTTCACCCTGTATCCCGCAATCCATCGATCTACCCGCCGGGTCGGCAATGCGTCACCGCTACCGCATGATTCTTCACGGCGGACCGCTCCCCGCCGAGGAAATCGAGGGGCTCTGGAAAGCCTACGCCCAAGAGGATTTATAGTCATTGCAATTAAGTAAGTACACATCCTTGTGGGTATTAACATCCTTCTGTACCACAATCTGTTAGATTGTGGTATGCGCAAACTAACAGATCAAGCGGCTGGTTAAGGAACACGATAAAGATCTCTCTCCGATCCCGACAGGTCGCGATTCGGAGATCGCTACTGCAGGCGCGCGCATATACTCTTAATCATTGCTACATACGGAAATTCCCATGAATCGCCCCAATATTCTATTTGTTTTTTCTGATCAGCAACGCTACAGCGCACTCGGTTGTAACGGCAACTCTGTTGTTCAAACGCCGTCAATAGACCGTCTCGCGTCAGAGGGGATGGTGTGCGACAATATGTTTTCCAACCACCCTCTATGTTCCCCGTATCGCGCGATTTTGCTCACCGGGCGGTACGGGTGGCAAAACCTTGTCATCGACAACGAATATCGCCCGCGAACCGACATCCCGACATTGCCGGGCACCTTGCGCGAACACGGTTACGGCACGGGACAAGTGGGAACGTTTCATCTCGGGAAAGGTCCCTATCCTGAAGAGGAGCGCTACGGTCTTGATTACCTCGCTGCACTCCACGGTGGCTCCGGTTTTTTTGACCGCAGCTATTTCGAGAATGAGTCGGGACCGACAGTTTACGAAGGCTGGGCACCGGAGGTGGAGACGAATTTGGCGATTCGATTCATGGAACAGCATCAAGATTCCCGTCCCGATGATCCGTTCGCGCTGTTTGTGTCTTGGCGTCCGCCGCATTGGCCCTATGAGCAGTATCCTGAGGCGTGTTCGGTATACGACCCTGCCGAGATGGATGTGCCCGGAAACGTGCCGGAACAGATGGTGGATTTCGCGCGTAGAGAAATCGCCGACTATTACGGGTGCTGCACCGGGCTTGACGAACAAATGGCGAGACTCATGGAAGCGCTGGAGCGCCTTGGTATCGGTGACAATACCATCGTCTGCTATACGTCCGACCACGGCGACCATCTCTCCAGCCACGGTTACGGCAAGCCGTTCGACCACTGGATGCACGAGTCGATGCGCGCTTCCAAAGCCACCCCGTATGAGGAGTCGATCCATGTCCCGTTTGTCCTGCGCTGGCCTGGGGCGACACCTGCCGACAGGCGCAGCGACGCTTTTATGGGGGCGATTGACATCATGCCGACGTTGCTCGGAGCGTGCGGCGTGCCCCTGCCGGACGGGCTGCAGGGACGAGATGTTTCAAACGTGTGGCGAGGGGAGTCCGGCTCGACAGCGGAAGAATCGGCTCACGGGAGGGACGATTCGTGCAATGCGAATCTTGTACGAGAGGCATCGGACTCCGTATATCTGCAAAACATGGCACATGGCTGGCCCGATCGCTATGGTTGGGTTGGGCGATGGCGCGGGGTTCGCACTGAGCGCTGGACATACGCCCGGTGGTATGGGAACGAACGAGGTCCCTGGTTGTTTGACCGAGCTGAGGATCCCTTGGAGATGGTCAATCTTGCGGATGCGTCAGGAGCGCGGCTTGCGCTGGAGGAGATGGAGGCGCGACTTCACCGCTGGATGGAGGTGACCCACGATCCGTTTGAATACGGAAAGCGAGGCCCCCGAGGGTTTCTTGATCTGGGTCAGGAGTTTGCCAACCCGGACAAATATCGTGGTTGGGGCGTTGCGTAACACCGAACTGCTAACGGGACTCTGTAGGAGGATCAAGCGAGTGGATAGGATCAAACGCGTGAATAGCGAATGGATAATGAGCGATCAAGGAAGTGAATAACGACCGCGATAGAGTTCCCTCTATTCCTCAAAACTCGGTTTCTTCCCTAATTCCTGTGGTGTCAAGGTAACGGTTTAGTCGGCTCGTCACTGAAAATCAAGGTAATCCCAATAATCTCATAAATCACAGTTCAGACAATAACCAATTCGCCCCATAAGCATTAAACATTTATTGCGTAAGCCACTGAATTCTATCATGCTGCTGTCGTCCGATTCATGCCGGAGAATTTATGCCTGACAAGAAACCGCACATCCTGCTGCTGATTGACGATGAGCACCGTCCCGATCTGATGTCTGTCGAAGGGAATCCGCATATTCGCACCCCGACCCTTGACCGCCTCATCAACCAAGGTGCGTACTTTCGGAATGCCTACACGCCGGCACCGGTGTGCGTGCCGGCTCGGCAGAGTTTCCTGACCGGGCTCTATCCCCGAAACAGCGGCTGCACCGGCTTCGATTGTCCATTGCCCAGCGACGTGCTCACCCTTCCCGGACACCTCTCACGCTACGGCTACAGAACGGTAAGCGCCGGAAAGATGCACTTTGTAGGTACCGACCAGATGCACGGTTGGCACGAACGCATCGGTCGCGACATCCGGGGACCAAACGGCTACGAACCCGTAGATGACCCGGTTCATACCGCCGCGACATTTACCGAGGAAGGGACTGGCAAATGGTCTTCTGCCAAGGAGATTACCAACGCCCGTGTCGGAAAAGGGCTATGGATGCAGCAGGACCGGTACTCCGTCGAAGGTGCTTTGATGATTCTCGACGAGTACTTTGTCGACGAAGTTCACGATAGGCCCGGCGACCGCCCGTTGTTACTCACTGTGAGCCTCAATTGTCCGCACTATCCCTACCAGTGCCCCGAAGATCTATTTAACTACTATATGCGTCGCGTGGAGCCGTATGTCGAGGATTTGCCCTCCAACTTCGACTGCCACGAGTTCTTCAAAGTGAAGATAGGGGAGGATGTCACCTACCGCGAAGCGCACCGGGCAACAGCCGCCTATTACGGCATGATTGAGTGGGTGGACATGCAGTATACACGTGTTATCTCCAAACTTGAGGAGAAGAACGTGCTTGACGATTTTGTGGTTGTTTTTCTCAGTGACCACGGCGAAATGCTCGGGCAAAAGGGGCTTTGGGAGAAGCAACAGTATTTTGATGCGTCGGTACGGGTGCCGTTCTTCATATCGTGGCAACAGCGATTTCCTCGCGGCTGTGACATCGTTCAACAGAACGTTTCGCTGGTTGATCTGTTTCCCACGCTCTGCGAGATTGTCAACGTGCCCATACCGGACGGGTTGGATGGGCGCTCGCTCGTGCCATTGATGGAGGGACGCGGCGATGGATGGCGAAATGAGGTGTATAGCGAGTTATACCACCCATTTAATGGGCCGTCAGCCATGGTAAAGCGTGATTTCTTGAAATACTTCCGTTTTGAAGGAAAAGGTTGGCCCGACCAACTGTTTGATCTGGCGGTTGATCCGGGTGAAAATCGCAATCTGATTGGTGATGCGGCTTACGCCGGTGACTTGGCGGAACTTCGAGCTAAGTTGGATGTCTTTTTGAGGTAATGCTAATTCCCAATCAATGAGTTACATGCATCGGTTAATTGTAGTTGCCCGATTCATCGGGCGTTTTTGATACTAATTATTAATCTATAAGTGACAATCATCGGCGGTTCGTAGTAGTGCAATTCATTGCACGTCTCGAATCGGCTGTAACATTTAGATTTTGAATCCGTACATACTCCGCGCTGTCAGAAATTGCGTTCACTGTAGGAGCGATCTCCAGGTCGCGACCTGCATTCCCCGTAGGTGCGGTTTCCAACCGCACCTACCGCCAGACGCTTGAAAATACGCAATTTTCAGCAGCGTGAAGTATACAATCATCGGCGGTTCGTAGTAGTGCAATTCATTGCACGTCTCGGTTCGGCTATAACATTTAGATAATCATAGGAGTGTGAAATGAATACCGACGAGCTTCAGGCAAGAGTGAGGTCGTTAGAAAAGGAGCTACAGGAAGCCCGGGAACTGCTTGCACAATCTACCCACGACGCGGAAGCTTTCACACGGGAACTCTGCCGCACCCGCGCGTTCGCTTTCCGCGCCGAAACGCTTTCCGCCGACGAGGTAATCGACGGTTGTGTCGGTTCTCTTGACCGATACGGGTTCTGCGTCATTGATAACCTCATACCGTCGGACGAAGTAGCCGCCGTGTGCGAGGAGGTCAAGGCGGCGCACGTCACTATAGAGCGAAACATGAAAGCGATAAAGGATGTGATAAGATCGACCGGAAGGGAGGAGCCGAGTTTAAGCGACGGCCTCAACGCGGCGGACGGAGTGGAGCTAAGGCGCGTGCGCCGGGTGAACCATCCTCCGAAGCCTCCCAACGACATCGTTTGGATGCCCCGGTATGCGCAGCATCTCGCTAATCCCTTGGTTACGGGTGTGGCGTGCCGTGTTTTGGACGATCACCTGCGCATCGGGCAACTTCATATTCGCATGGTTGAGACAGACAAACCGGACGGGTCTCCGGGCGGTTTTGGCCCCGTTAGCCGCAGAGGACGCTCGGACGCAAGAGGATGGCACACGGATTGGCCCCATGACCTGTCCGCTTACGGGAACAGAGATGCCGGCAGGAACGCCGGTTGCATCCGCCTACCGTTCCCAGACATCCCCATGTGCTTGGTGATGATTTGGTATCTCACCGATGTCGATGCGAGTTCGGGTGGTACATGGGTCGTTCCCGGTTCGCACAGGGAAAAGCGGAATCCGCGCGGTCACTCCGACGGTATCACGACGTCGGCCCCTATTCCCGGAGATATGCAGGTCACCGCCCCCGCCGGCTCGGTATATATACAGGACTCGCGGAGTTGGCACGCATCCCCCCTGCACAATTCCAGTGGGCGCGATCGAGTAGCCGTAGTTAACCGGTGGTGTCCGTGGTGGTTGTCTGTTGATGACTATGCCCCGGTCGGAGTAGATAACGCCGTTTGCCGCCCGCTGTCCCACGACGAGTATCGTGCGTTGCCCGCCGATTTGCAACCTCTAATGCGGCATCTTTGCCCCGATGAGCAGGACACATTGCAGCAGCCCGTTCTGGATCGGGCATGGATTGCCCATCAGCGCACACTATCGGGACTCCGGAAAATGGAGGAGAACCCTGACAGTCTAGCAAAGGCAAACGCCCACATTCGCGTCCCGGTTATGCCTGCAGAGCAAAGATAATCTTCACAATAGGTTTTATCCTACTCTCCGCACCTATTTTTCGGACTTACAGAATTTATTGGTAGCCCCCTATTATCCTTGGCGGAATACTTCTTTCAGCAAGTAACACTTATTACCACATAGAGTCCAGATTTTCGATCCAGCGGATCGGTATGTCAATAGAATACGATATGTCCAAATTTCCGCGCTCCAGAGGATCAAACGAACGATCAACTGAGTGGACAGCGAAGGCGATAGAGATCCCTTAGTGAGTGCGATAGAGATCCTGTGCAATGTCGAATGTTATACCATTTCTCTACAATGATAGTGCATTAATAGCGTGAATTAAGTAAGGATATCCGGTAATGCTTGCCACTTCAGAGGCGGTAAGTTTCTTGAGAATACTCGCCACATTGTCCTTGAGGGAAGAAAGAGTCTCGTGAAGCTGAAAGGCAATGTCTTCCTTGACAACTTGCCAGAGTCGTTCAATCGGGTTTAGCTCCGGCGCATAAGGTGGAAGGAAAAGGAATCCAACATTCTCGGGTATAGTCAACTCTGAAGTTTTGTGGAAACTCGCATTGTCGAGAATGACGATATTGTAATTTTGTGGATAAGTCATTGCCAGTTGTTCGATAAACACCTCAAAGCAACTGCTATTGAGAGCAGGCATCTCCAAGAACAGATGTTCTCCCGTTCCGAGAGCCACCGCACCATAAAGATAATAGCTCTCATATCTGGGATTCACCACTTGTATTGGCTTAGTTCCCTTCGCCGTGATTCGTCGTTGGGGCAAAGGCAAGAGTCCAAAGCGGCTTTCATCTTGAACCAAAATCTGCACACAAGACGCAGGGGTATCGCCCATTGCCTCTAGGAGGTGCGATTCGACATCTTCTTTGAAATCTTCAACCTCCTGTTCGTTTTTCTTTTTGTGACTTTTTCGTGGCACTTTGAGTTTCGCTTTAATGTCATAACGCACAATACGGTACACCGTTTTGTAGTTGACTTTTAAGCGATGGGTTTGCAAAAGCCACATCTGAATTTCGCCATAGCTTCTAAAACCACTTTCTTCTTTCAGACGCTCCCTGAGCGAATCTATTACCTCCTGTGGGAGAGTCTTTTGTCCCGGTTTGGCACCGGGTTCTTCAATGGTCATCAAGGCGTTGAAGCCGCCGTCTTCGTAACGCTTCAACCAGTGTCCAATGGTATTTCGATGAACCGCTAGAGTCTCTGCCACTTCAAGCCGCGTCTGACAACTTCCACTTTTCAATAGATACAGCATATGAAGCCGAGGTTTCCGTCGAAAATCTTTCTCCAGTTTCAGTCGATTTTCGAGCATCTTCACGTCTTCATGAATAATTGGTATTGCTTTTTTCATAATGAAATAAGTATATCACTATATGCACTGTTATTCAAGAGAAATGGTATTACTAGGTAGCGCCCGTTACCCCTGTCGGAATAATTCATTCAGCAAGCAACACGTTCTGATCGGAGTCTCTTTCCTCGATCCAGAGGATCGAAATGTCAATAGAATGCGACATGTCCAGATTTCCGCGCTCCAGCGGAGCGCCATGTGGTGTATTGCTAGATAGCGCACCATTATTCCTATCGGAATAATTCGTTCAGCAAGTAACACTCCTTTTTCGCTCAATGACTAGCCGTGAAAAGCGTTCCTCCGTGGTCTGGTTTTCACTCCAGCGGAGTGCAATGTCGAGTGTTACTTGAGAGCACCCCATTATCCCTGCCGGAATAATTCTTTCAGCAAGCAACTCATTTTTCGCTCCATGACAGGTTTTGAAAGAGCGTTCCTTCGTAGAATGGTTTCACTCCAGAGGAGTGGGATGTCAATAGAACACAATCCCTCCCCGCGTCTGCACTCCAGAGGAGTGCAATGTTGAGTGTTACTTGATAGGTATGAAGTTGATGATGGAAGGGTAAAACCGGTCAATCAATCTGACTCACGGTAGTACCTCGGTGATTTTTGCTCGTTTGTGGATATGTACTCCAAGATTTGGTATGTGAAAATTCGAGATTGCACCAGTCTATTTTGCGGAAGATGAGTATAAGGTGCGGAATGTAGGTTTTATTATAGTGAAACTAATATTTGTCTATACACGGCGATAGGTTCAGTCAACCGAGATTAAACAACTGATTAAGGAGTGCGATATAGATTCCTTTCCAACCGCACCTACCGAGATATGTACTGATATAAATGAAAATGACTATGACCGGGAGGGTTAAGTAGTGGCGCAAGCACAGAACGAGGAGCATACATGCAACGCCGGCTGGCCGGCTGATCCGGAGTCGGTAGGACTGTCGGCGGAAAAACTCCAACGTATCTCCCCAACCATACAAAAATTTATTGATGAGCAGAAAATCGCCGGGGCAGTCACGATTGTGGCACGGCGTGGCAGGGTTGTCCACTTTGAAGCATACGGCATGAGACATCGCGAAGCTCATGCGCCGATGGAGAAGGACACGATTTTCCGCATCTATTCAATGACCAAGCCGGTCGTTGCAGTGGCGGCGATGATGCTCTTTGAGGAGGGATCGCTTAGTCTCCACGCCCCGGTCTCGGATTACATTCCGGAGTTGGGTGGATTAAGGGTGGCGGTCGATCCCGACGCCGAAGAACTTGTACTGGTTGACTCGACACGAGACATGTCCGTCTTCGACCTGTTTCGTCATACTTCCGGGCTGCCCGGCTCTAGCCGATACCTGGGTGAAAAGTCTCCTATCGAAGTGCTCTATCGGGAAGCCGGTCTGCAGCGCTTGAGCGAATGCAACTTACAAGAGGTGGTCGAGAGACTCGGTACTGTTCCCTTGCTATACCAGCCGGGTACGCGGTGGCACTACAGCATTGCGGCGGATGTCCTAGCTCGACTGATTGAGGTCGTTTCCGGTCTGGCTTTCGACAAGTTCCTAGCCGAAAGGATATTCCAGCCGTTGCGCATGAAGGATACCGGTTTCTACGTCCCGCCTGAGAAAATCGACCGGTTTTCCCGTTTGTATGGACCAGCACGCGATGGTGGTTTGGAGACTATCGTTGCTGCGGAAGGCGGATCCGGCAACATCTCCGAGACGAGTTTTGTCACTCAGCCGAAGTTTCTATCCGGTGGAGGAGGTCTTGTCTCGACGGCGGCTGATTTCATGCGTTTCTGCTTGATGCTAACAGGCGGTGGATTTCTTGATGGCGTGCGGCTGCTGAAAGCGGAAACTGTAGAAATGATGACGCGAAATCAACTGCCGGAAGCGTTGCTGCCAATTGACCGCAAACCCGAAGGTCGGGGCTTTGGTTTGGGTTTCGCGGTTCGCGTCAGGAGAATTGACACCAGTCCCTCGCCCGTCGGCGAGTACGAATGGTACGGTGGAGCCGGCACCGAGTTCTGGATCTCGCCGCACGACGATCTAGCTGTGGTAATCCTAAGCCAGCAACTTCCGATGCAACAACTCGGAAAAACGATCAGGCCTGTCATCTACGCGGCAATTGAGGAATGAGGGCATATTTGAAAATACATTTGTAGGGTGCAATCAAACGACTGAATAGGGAGTGCGATAGAGATCCCGTGCGCACCAGCCTCTAACAAGCCCCAGCGTGGAATCAACTGAGCGGATAGCGAATGATCAACTGAACGAATAGTGAAGGCGATAGGAAATCCCGATAGAGCTCGCATAGAAATTCCACTGGTATGTAGCAGACGACAATAAATACACGAGGGAACTTCCCACAAATGACCGAAATGACTTCGTTACCGATTATTCAATCAGGCTCTAGCGCTGGAGGGACTGCCAGACACGGACTCGCGCCATAGTTTGAGTCTGTGACAAACATGAAACAGTATTACAAGCGAGTTGCAGCAATCTCAAATCTATACTCAAGATGGAATCGATATCGAGCGTCGCTACAGCGGTGTTCAACCATCCTCCGCGTGATTTTGACGCTGTTTCCGCTATCCATCTCGTATGGAGACGGGCTTGGTCCGCAAGATCGCTTCGAGATGCTCAGGGAACTTGTCCTTGCCGGCGAAGTACCCATCGTGGATGTTTACGCAACGCCTGCTGACTATGAGACGGCAACGGGGAATGCTATCACCCGGTTCAACGAAGCGCCCGAGTTGCGCGAAAAAGTCGCGGCGGGTGAGTTGCCGCCTGTCGAGGAGAGGCTACCGTCGGAGCCGCTGGTCTGCGTACCCGTAGACGGCATCGGGGAGTATGGCGGATTCTGGCGCAAAATATACCTGCCGGGACCTACGTCAAACAAGTTGTGGGACGCCATGGTCACGCATCCCGTCAACTATTCATCGGACGTGCAATCGCTTGAACCCAATGTGTTCAAAGGTTGGGAAGTGAATGACGACTCCACGGTGTACACCTTCTTCATGCGAGAAGGCATGAGATGGAGCGACGGAATGCCGTTCAATGCCGGTGCGGTGATGTTCTGGTATGAGGCGTTTGCGCTGAATAAAACACTCAATCCGAGCGGGGTTTCCAGCTTGAAGAGTTCTGATGGCGAAATGGGCGTCATTGAGAAAATTGACGATTATACGATTCAAATTACATTCAACCTAACCAATCCGCTGTTCCTTGATAAGATGGGCCGCTTTCAATTTCATCCGTATCTTCCCGAGCACTACATGGGACAGTTTCATCCAGAGTACAGTGGCCCCGAAGCACTGAGCGACACGTTGAAGGAGGAGGGGTTCGCATCTTGGGAACAACTGTTCAACGCCAAAATGGATGTATGGAGTACCGGAGTTCTGGGGATTAGTCATCCCGGTGCGCCGACGATATCTCCATGGATGGCGATAAATGAGAGGGGTTCTCTTGTCTGGGTGCTTGAGAGAAATCCGTATTACTTCAAAGTCGATCCGGAAGGAAACCAGCTTCCGTACCTTGATGGAGTACAGAACTTCCTTGTCAACGAATTGGAGACTGGATACCTCAAGATATTCGCCGGCGATGTGGACCTGGAATTTGCTTGCTGCGATAATCCATCACACTTTAGAGAAAATGAAGAGGTTGGGGATTACCGTACGACGCCCGCATTTGGTAGCCCGGGATTTGTCACGACAATCTTCTTTAATTTGACCCATGAAAATTCTGCTGTACGCCAAGTCTTTCTGGACAGGCGGTTTCGCGTTGCGCTTTCGGTGGCTATGGATCGGGATGAAATGAACGAAGTCTTCCGGGATGGTCTCATGATTGTGTCCAATGCAGCGCCGGCTAATGGGCCTCCATATCACGGTGAAGCGGAGAAGTACACCGCCTACACGCGGCATGACCCCGGTATGGCAAATCGGTTGCTGGACGAGATGGGGTTGAAATGGGATGCCAATCGGGAAACGAGATTGCTTCCGGACGGATCGCCGGCGCAGTTCGTTCTGATGGCACGTACCGATCTGCGCGTGTCTGATGTTCCCATGTTGGAGATGCTTCAGCAGGATTGGAAGGCTGTCGGCATCGACATTTCCATCAATCCGCGTGAAACCGCATTCATTGCCGAACGAGTGGCTGCCAATAAATTTGACATGTTTACCGGCGACGGTACTTTTGGCGGCGGCGTGCGTCCGACCCGTCCTGGCGTTCGGAGCTCAATGGTGCCGAGCAACCCGGTTTCATGGAACCAGGCATCTCCGCGTTGGACACAGTGGATGCATTCCGAAGGGACTGAAGGCAACGAGCCGCCGGAAGAATTCAAACGTCTTTACGAACTATACCGGGAGTTTCTACTTGAAACAGAAGAGCAGGCTAGGATTGCGCTAGAAAACGAGATGCTTGCCATTCACGCCGAAAATTTATGGTTTCTAGTGGTGCTCAAAATTGCTGCCATTTCACCGACGCGAAACATCATCGTTCACAACCGGATGGAAAACGTGCCACTTCCTTTACCCGGGGACTACACCTACGGAAAACCGGAGACGTGGTCGATTGGCATAAGGTAGTTGTCAATATGAATTCAGATAGAAGTCCAGACAGAGAATGGCTCATAGACATAAAGGATCTCCACGTCACATTCTCTCAGGACGACGAAACGGTCAATGCCGTGAACGGCGTGGACATCCGCGTGCATAAGGGCGAGGCGGTCGGGATTGTCGGGGAGAGCGGCTGCGGAAAGACGGTCACGTCGTACTCGCTCCTGAATATACTTCCCTCAAACGGAAGAATCGTATCCGGTGAGGTGAGGTACCGCGGGGGTAACGGGAGTATAATCGACATAACAAAACTTAACCCGCGAAGTCGAGAAATGAGGAAGCTGAGGGGCGGCGAAATAGCCATGATATTCCAAGAACCGATGGCATCTTTCAGCCCTGTTCACACGATCAAGGACCAGATCGCGGAAGGAATTCTGTTGCACCAACCTCCCAAGGACAAGAAAGTCAGAGAGAAGATTATCGAGTACCTCGGCATGGTGGGCATTTCAAATCCGGAGCGAGCCATAGACGCTTATCCATTTCAACTCAGCGGAGGTATGAGGCAGCGGGCGATGATAGCCATGGCTTTAGCCTGCAATCCAAAGGTGCTTGTTGCCGACGAACCTACGACCGCTCTTGATGTGACCATTCAGGCACAGGTGCTAATGCTTATCAAGAAGATGCAGCAAGAGCTAGGTCTTGCTCTTGTCTTGATTACGCATGATCTTGGTATTGTTGCACACATGGCGGACTTTGTTTACGTGATGTATCTTGGGCGTGTCGTCGAGAAGGGGCCGGTAGCCACGATATTCGACAGTCCGAAACACCCGTATACACGAGATCTCATTCGATCAATCCCCAAGCTTGACAGGCCGGAAAAGAGGCTTGCCACCATCCAAGGGAATGTGCCCGATGCATCTCGTCTTCCATCCGGATGCGCGTTCCACCCGCGTTGTCGTGAGATTATAGGAGAAATATGTCGTCAAACCCAGCCAGTTCTTGAGGAGGTTGAAGCGGATCACTTTGCCGCTTGCTTTCTCCATTCACCCAAAAGGGAGATAGAGCCAGGTACAGGAGAAAGTGAAATTGTCCAACAACCACAATGAATCCATCTTGGACGTTCGCCATCTTAAGAAATACTTTCCCATTGAGAAGGGTTTCCTTCGACGGGTTTCCGGTTACGTCCGTGCGGTTGATGACGTATGTTTTTCGGTGCAGAAGGGCCAGACCATGGGGCTAGTAGGAGAGAGCGGGTGTGGCAAGACGACTACGGCATGGACGATCTTGCGACTACACGAAGCAACTGCCGGCGAGATTTTCTTCAAGACCGGCAACAGTGAAATCGTGGATATGGCGGCAGTCGAAAAGGTTCGCTTGAAAGAGATTCGTCGGTACATGGGCGTCGTGTTTCAAGATCCATACGCTTCGCTCAACCCCCGCAAGACAGTCTTGGATATTGTGGCTGATCCCCTCCTCAACTACGGCGTAAAGCGCGATGAACGCGAGGCACGCGTGACGGAATTGCTTACCATGGTGGGGTTGGACCCAAGTTTTATGCCAAGGTACCCCCACGCTTTCAGCGGCGGGCAAAGACAACGAATCGGAATTGCCCGAGCGCTGGCGCTAAGCCCTTCGCTGGTTATAGCAGATGAGCCGGTGTCCGCGCTTGATGTGTCTGTGCAAGCGCAAATCCTCAACCTGCTGAGCGATCTAAGGGATGGATTGGGGCTGAGTTATCTGTTTATCGCACACGATTTGAGTGTAATCCAACACATCTGTGACCGGGTAGCCGTGATGTACATGGGATCGATAGTCGAAGAGGCAGACACGGAGGGGTTGTTTTCGCAGCCGATGCATCCCTACACGACTAGCTTGATGGCGGCATTACCTGTGCCGGATCCCCACAAACCCTGGAGTCCGGAGTTGAGCGGAGAGGTGGGAAAGCCATCGGAAAAGGGCAGTGGGTGTGTGTTTGCTCATCGTTGTCCATACGCCGCCCAAATCTGTCACGATGAAACGCCATCGCTTGAGACCAAGACAACAGACACGAAAGATTCGCATCTTGTTGCTTGCCATTTTGCAGATGAACTCGACTTTGACGCCTAAAGAACCAGACCCCCGATTTTTCCTTTGCTATCGAGGTTTGAATACCGCTGTTTCGCTGCCGGCGATTCTTGCAACGCGAAAGGATTGCTGATTCATAATCAACAGTTTTCATTTGTGATTCAAATGTTATGCAAAGCTACATTATCCGCCGACTTCTGTACTTCATTCCAACCCTGATTCTCATCTCGGTAATCTCGTTTGCTATTATTCAAGCGCCTCCTGGGGACTTTGTGACCACATTGGCTGTACAAATGGAAGCGCGGGGCGATCAGGTTGACGAGGATTTAATCAATGCCCTGAGAGCGCGCTACGGGTTGGGAAAACCGTTATGGCAGCAATATCTTATATGGATCGGGAACATCCTGCAAGGCGACCTCGGGGTATCCATGGCGTACAACCAACCGGTGTCGCGGATAATCATGGATCGCCTGCCGTGGAGCCTCCTTTTTTCATTTTCGGCGTTCATAATCATCTATTCGATCGGGTTCCCCATTGGGTTTCTCTCGGCGGTGCGCCAATACTCGATTTTGGACTACGTCCTTACGTTCATTGGGTTCATCGGCCTCGCCATTCCAAACTTTCTGCTTGCCTTGGTTCTGTTATGGGTATACTTTGAAGCTACCGGACAGGCGCTGGTAGGCATCTTTTCGGTGGAATATGCCGTGGCGTCATGGAGTTTTGGAAAGTTTTTTGACCTGCTCAATCATCTATGGATCCCTGCCGTGATTATTGGAACAGCGGGTACGGCAGGTCTGATACGGATCGTCCGCGCGAATCTGCTTGATGAGTTGAAAAAACTGTACGTCACGACTGCCAGGGCAAAGGGTGTGTCCGAGATTAGGCTCATCCTCAAATATCCGGTGCGGTTGGCAATCAATCCCGTCATCAGCAATATCGGCTATGTGTTGCCGGCGCTGATTAGTGGAGAGGTGATTACATCAATTGTTATCGGACTCCCTACGATTGGACCGGTGTTATTGCGTGCACTCCAAACGGAAGACATGTTTTTGGCAGGTAGCATCGTGCTCATCTTGAGTGTTCTTACGCTAGTCGGAACATTGGTATCAGACCTGCTGCTAGCCGTTATCGATCCGAGAATTAGGCATGGGGTGTAGGGTTTACTTAGACCTGGCTCACTTTTTTCAGTGTATTAATAGGGAGATTAAGTCTCGCCAAAGCGGGGCAAGGGGATTTGCTATCGCGCTCATTATTCATTCGCTCGATCGTTATCCGCTCCCTTGATCCCCGCCTACCGGGTCTCGTGTGCAGGGAGATGGCATTACAGCATCTGAGCAAGTAAACGAATTGCCTATGAGTGACAGAGCACAGAATAGTGATGATTCTCAATCTCAAATTGACGATAGATTTGTTCATCAAGTGCCACCAGAATCCTCGGTGTTTTCCAGCGCTTCTCAATGGCAGTTGATTCGGTGGAGATTCCTTAAGCATCGCGTAGCAGTCATCGCGCTCGGCGTTCTGTCCCTCCTCTATGTTTGCGCCATGTTCGCCGAGTTTGTCGCCCCTTACAATCCGCGCAGCACAGACCCAAGATATACCCATGCCCCGCCGCAGCGAATAAGAATCTTCCACAGCGGAAAACTTTCTTTACCATTCGTTTATCCCGTCGTAAAGGGGCGAGATTCGCAGACACTCGCGACGAAATACTCCGAGGATATGGATACTCCGCTAAAGTTGCGGCTATTTGTACGTGGCGATCCTTACAGATTGTGGGGGTTGATTGGGAGCAACATACACTTGTTCGGCGTAAAGCGCGAAAGGTTCATGCTCTTTGGTGGAGACGCTGCCGGACGCGATCTCTTCTCCAGGACAATCTTCGGTGCGAGACTCTCTCTGACAATCGGTCTTCTTGGCGTCTTCTTGGCGCTTCTATTGGGAATCCTACTCGGGGGGACATCGGGCTATTTCGGCGGGACTTTGGACCTGCTGATACAGCGACTCATTGAGACACTGCGAAGCATACCGACCCTTCCGCTATGGCTTGCGTTGAGTGTCGCTCTTCCTGACCACTGGTCTATACCTCAACGTTTTCTGGCAATTACGGTCGTGCTTTCCATCGTCGGGTGGGCGGACCTTGCCCGCGAGGTGAGAGGAAAGTTCATGTCCTTGCGCGAGGAGGACTTTGTACGGGCAGCGGAGTTGGGCGGCGCGAGCACGAGGCGACTTATTTTCTCCCACATGCTGCCCTCGTTTTACAGTCACATTATTGCGGCGACCACGCTCAGCGTCCCCGGAATGATACTTGGTGAAACCACGTTGAGTTTTCTAGGTCTTGGTTTGCAGGCGCCGGCGATTAGTTGGGGTGTGTTGCTGAGCGACGCGCAGCATTTCCGAGTCATCTCTCAAACGCCGTGGTTTTTGATTCCCGGCTTGTTTGTTATCATTACCGTTCTCGCGTTCAACTTCTTGGGCGATGGTTTGCGAGACGCAGCTGATCCGTATGCCAACTAGTGGTCTTTTTCTAGGAGGTGAATCGATTGCTTTGATGTGGGGAGGGCTAGTATTTAAATCTCCAGATTCCTGCGAGTTGTTCCGTTAATTCGGTGAGCGGTTGCTACCGCTTCATTCAGATGTTAAATGCTGTATGCCTAGGTACGGAGGCCGTGATTCGACATTAGAAACGGGCACGCAATAACACAAGTGAGATGTCCGTGGATCGAGTTCGTGACATGCCGAAAAGCCCTGACTTGTGGATTTCATCTCGTAAACCGTCGAGGAACTTGTCTTCCTGACGACTATTAAATGTCTTTGCAGCTTGCACGCCTCCATAAACATTGCCTGCATAGAAGAATAGCCCCAGCAGCCCCATCGGTATGGCTACTTCATACTGTTCCCGATTGATGTAGTATGCCGTTCCCGCTCCGATTGTTCCAATAACAGTTAGCGATTGGAGGCCATCCAAAAAGCGGCCGCTATACGCTTGTCCAAGCCCCGGTATGACCGCCGAGAGCAAACCACTGAAAGTTGGAGAGCGCTGAGGCATCAACTTGCTGCTTCTTACTATACGTATAAGCCGATGGCTCGCCTCTGCGAACCGCGTATCCGGATATTTGACGGCAATTTTTTCCCATGTCTTTGATGCTTTCTCCCAATCTTTGCCCTCCATTTGCACGGTCGCAATCATAAACTGCGCTCGTGGTGCCAGATCACTCTCGGGATATGTTGACAAGAACTGTTGTAACGATCGAATTGCCACCTCTTTATTTCCCTCCAAGAGCTGGCATTGGGCGATATTGGATTGTGCACGCTGCATTAGGGTGCTGAACGGGAATGTATCAATCAAGAGTTGGTAGGCTTGAATTGCCGATGCCAATCTACCCGCATTCTGGTAGGATGCGGCGAGGCGAAATTGTACAAGATCGCTATTTTCCTCTTTGGGAAACAGAAAGAGATAGCGTCTGTATTCGTGCGCCGCGTTGAGATAATCCTCTTGCTGAAACAGAGAATCGGCAAAATCAAGCAGTTCGCTTTTGCTAAATTCTTGAGAATGGGCGACTGGTAGCAGTACGGAAAGCAGTATTATGGTAGGAGGAAAAAGTGCGAAGCGACAATGCGTTTTTGTCATTTTCTCGCTTGAGAATCGGAAGCGGCGCCAACATTCGTGCTATGAAGAGATGTGAATTTGGCATCTGCATCAGTGCGGATATGTGCTTTCAAGGTACCGGGTCATAGGCAGATCCCTCAAATACGGGATAATATTTGTGACTTCCACTATGGCATCGCAATAGTCGATCACTTGCCATCAAAAGCCCTTTTAAGCCGTAACGTTGAATGGATGCCAGACCATAACGCGAACAACTCGGCTGGAAACTACAGACATCTCCGTCTTGATGCGTGACTACCTCTCGATGTAATCGGATGGGAAGAATCAAGAGTAGCCGTAGGCTGGCATTCACGGAGCCAATCTGTTGTCGCGAATTGGAAGTGGATGGCTTTAATTCCGAACTATTGCCGAATGACACGGAGCGATGAACTAGCTTTTCGGAAATCGCTTTCTCCAACAACGTTGTTTTCAGCCTGTCGGAGACATCGGCTTGAATCGGTATCGTTAGTATTATCAGAAAACTACCAACGACGATCAAACGGATAAAACAGCGGGCGGAATGAAATCTCCAAGAGACAGAAGTATCAAAGTGACTCGCAAAGGTCGTCATTTTCTTGATTTATCCGTTACAGGTTCTGTAAACTATCGGCTTGTTCTCTGATGGCTTCTCTCCCAAAATCGAAGATTTGAGAGCCAAATTCCAAAAGAGACGGGCCAAAGCGAGAATTGTTGATTATCGTGTGTATGGATTCGTCTCCAAAACGGTGCGCCAACATGAACGCAATGGCAAGTATCACACAACTCGCTACCACACCGAACGCTCCACCAACTAGGCTGTTTATCCATCCTAAAACCCCGGTATCAAGTACTTCCTGAACACGCCCAAACACGATGTCAATTATTATACTTGCCGCTAGCGTGATTACAATCACACTTACCCACTTCACTGTTCCCGGATCTTCAATCCAATGACCCAGAATTGGGGCGATGGCCTGCCATAATTGGTTAGCGATAAAAAGGCCAGCAGAGATGGCAGCAATTCCCCACACACTACGCGTAAAGCCAGCGCGGAAACACTTGACGCCGCCCAAGGTCACGAGCACGATGATCGCGATATCGAGTTTCGCCACGGTCAATCACCTCTTTCCACAGGTCCATGATAGTGTCATCTGTTCCACCGAAAATCTGCTGAAACACAGTGTCAATCGTTCCGCCATTGCCAATGCAACGAAGGAACTTGCAAATTCGAGGGAAACCATTTTGTAGAATTAAATATTCCATGAATCCAGTTGATTGCAAATAAGCTAACCTTCGCTGAGTTGGCGGCATGTTCGCAAATTGCTGTTGGAGTTCATCAACGCGTAGGAGTTGGCGCTTGCGATATGCCTGCTGCAAACGTGCTCTCTCAAACTTCATGAGAGGTCGAGCGAGAATCTGAGCTAGTCCCTCGTTAAACCAAACGGGGCACTGCTGGTGTGTCAGAATATCCACGAGCAGATGAACCCACTCATGACGAATCAGCGCGAGCAATAGTCCGAGATTGGGTTCTTCATAAAAACTGATAGTGAGTCGGATGTGTCCTCCGTATACGGAAACCCCAGAGAAGGAGAAGTTAGAATTAGCAGGGATATGCTTTTGGATCTCCGCTTCATCACGAAGTTCGATATCTTCAAGTACGATTGAGACTTCTCGTGGAGGGTAACATTGGAAGAGTTCGCCTAGTTCGTGGGAGGTCAGCTCGATGAGTTGGCATAAGCACCAAGACGTTTTCAGCGGGATTGTGTCGTCACACTCAAGAACGAAACGTTCGCGCCTAATTTTCGGACAGGAACCGTTGTCTGTGCATTCGGCGTGTAGATTGTCAGGCGACTCTAGATTCAGACTGCGGTCGTGGATTAACGCCTCATATACCTGCTTTTCCTCTAGGATACGCTCCCTTCGGCGTAAGGCTACCGAATAGTTCGCACATAACTTCAACGCATCGTCCAAACAGGCTAGAGCATCATCCCACCGCCCTACCATTTCGTAAGATTTAGACAAATCGGCATATATCTCAGCACGCGTGGCATCAATTTCAAGACCATGCCGGTAGTGGCGGATGGCTTGCCCATAGCAACCGCGTTGAAAGCAGTTCGTAGCGCGATTGAAATGCGTCTGTGCGACTTGTGTCCGATTCATTGGCGTTATTCAAACAAATAAGTGTTAATGTGTGGTGGAATTCACCTCTCGTAATTTAGACGCTTTAAACACGTAAAGCGCTTAAAATAGAATAATAAAAACCCGACTGCTTTCACCATTATATCTTGATGGTGGAAACAGTCGGGAATATGTAAAGAATCAAACGTCCTGACTTTCGTATGAGATGCTTAGGATTACTCCCGTTCGATTGCTGTAACTTGACAGGTAATTCCTCCAAGCTTGATGACGGAGCCAACATTAATTTTTGTAGGTTCTTCTGCCCGGTTTCCATCGACGTAGGTTCCGTTCGTGCTGTCTAGGTCCCTGAGATATATCTGACCATCCGTCAGTTCAAAACCGGCATGCCTTCGCGAGAGCAATCCTGTTGAATCGGAGAGACGAAGACTCGCTGTTGTACCGCGCCCGACAGTCATCTCCTTGACGCTTGCCGTATGAGACTGTCCGACACCTGTGCCAGTCGCTACCTTGAAGGTAGCCTGAAAAGCGCCATTTTCTCGCTGTAATTCGATTACCTCGAGAACCTGATTGCCGATTGTTATTTGGGAGGCGAGATATATCGGCGTTGGATTTGAAATTCGCTGCCCGTCGACAAATGTGCCGTTTCTGCTACTGAGGTCAGTGATATACAACTCATCATTTTCTACGCTTAACAACGCGTGTTTGCGGGAAGCACTGGTATTGTTCATCAATTGGACGGTTGAATCGGGTTCCCGTCCTATTATCATGTGTACGAAAACAAGCTTATACTCGTTACCCACGCCGTCGCCCCGAATAACTTGCAACTTTAGATTGTAGTTGTCACCTACGGACGAAGGGATATGGCTTACGTCCCCGTTTTCCGGCTCAACGACTATTGCTTCACCTGATACACTGCCCTCTCCAGAAGGATTGGACACTACGTCGGGGGTCGGAGAGTAGGCGAGTTCGCTCTCGCTTCCAACTTGCTCCGGACTATACACGGGTTCTAAACCGAATTCATTTACATCCAGCGAACTAGGCTCCGGCGATAGTCGATTAACGCTTCTCATTACAGCGTTCGCAATGCGTTCTTTTGCACCGGGGCGAGGTTCGATACTGTCGGTCTCTTGGAACCGATAGTGCGTGAACTCGACCAACCTTCTTAGAGGTTCAAGTTCCGCCGATTCTTTGCATGCTTTCAACACATGCTTGTGCTTACGTGACAACCTTTCACCCTTAAGCCATCGCGTGTAAACATCTAGCATTTCTGCTTGATGAACCTCATCATTGCGACTATGATTTGGCTTAAATCGTTTCCAAAAACTCATTGACCTGTTCCTCCCATCAGTGGATCAACTGGATCCCTTTTCTATTCAATATTTGACGGAGTTCACCAGCGCATCGAAAAATCCAAATCTTTACGGTCCCTTCTTTGCGCTGAAGAATGTGTGAAATCTCGGCGATGCTACAGCCTTCAATGTGACGTAAGACCCAAGCGAGCCGGTGATTCGGCTTTGTCACCTGCTGGAGCGCCTGTTCCACGATTTCCTGAACTTCCTGGGATTCAAGTTGCTTGTCAGGAGTTGGTTTCCCGTCTTCGTATTCGCTAAGTGGCACGTCAGCTTCGTCCTCCATGCTCAGCAGTGATTCACGAACTCTTTCTTTCTTACGTATTGCGTCGATAATAGTATTCTTCGCAACAACGTTTAACCATGATTGAAAACTCCCCTGATTGGTATCCCACTTTTCGATTTTTTGCCATACTTTGACAAAAATATCTAGACTAATTTCCTCACTGTCTTGGTGGTTACCGAGCATACGGTAAGTCTTGCTATAAACCCAGTTGTAGTGCTTATCAAAAAGAGCCCGAAATGCTGACTCATCATGGTTTTTTGTAAGCTTTGCTAGGTCAGTATCTTCCTGGGCTGAGGGGTCATCAATCATCCGGTGCACCAAATTCGTGTCCTCCTTTGCCCCGAGCACGGTCAGACCCGATTGCTACAACTCTAAACGCTAGTGAAGGACACGCGTTTCAAAAATTAAGAAGAATTCAAGAAAGTGAATTTCACCGTTCATGCAATGGAAAAACTACACACATAGTCACAATTACCGAGATTATATCATCAGAATCTGAAAAATACCATATTCCTTTTGCGCGTCAATTGGATCATCATGGATTTCGATTGCAGCACAAGTGGGATGCTGAATTAAATCACGTAGATTGTTACCGCTTTAGAACCTGTTTGAAAACCCTAAGTGCCATACGAAAAACGTCGTTTGGCCCTCCCAAAAAATTTCATACTTTTCATACTTTTCATACCAAAATGGGAGTTGCCTTTAGAAACGGACTAGCACGGAAATCCTTGCTATGACTGAATTCTTCGCTGTTTTGACATCAAAGCCAAAAAGACATAGGTATGAAAAATTGGTATGAAACAATATTTGCCATTCAGGACAACTGTAATTTCAAATTGGCGCCTACGAAACACCGTTTTGGATTCTGTTCGGACAATCGGCAACGACGCCGTTTTGGCTGTTATTCCTCAATTTGATAGTAGACCATTCTCGCCCTTTAGAGCCTGTTTGAAAAGTCCAAATCCGTCTTCGAGAGAGGTCATTTTGGGGTAAACGTCTTGAAAATCCGATGATTTTGACCCTCAAATGACCAAAAATGGCTTTGCCACCTACTTTTCAAACAGGCTCTTAGCTTATCAAGATGTGCGTAAGTTGGAAAAAACTGCACCCAGAAATGCTTGCGACAACATACTGGCTGTGGTATAATTAGCTTGTCAGTACACTATTGAGAACCACGATGCGTGAGCTGGGAGAAACGGAAAATGGCGTATGTGATTTGTGAGCCCTGCGTTGATGTCAAAGACACAGCCTGTGTTGATGTTTGCCCGGTAGATTGTATCCATACTGTGGATGGCGAAAATCAACTCTACATCAATCCGGATGAATGCATTGACTGCGCCGCGTGTGAGCCAGCTTGTCCTGTCAACGCAATTTTCATGCATGATGAGGTTCCAGCGGAATGGGATTCTTATATTGAGATAAACGAAAAATTTTTTGAAACATTCGTTAAACCCGATGCTGGCGGTGACGCCGCCGGAGGCGCCGATGGCGATGGACAACAAGCAGATAAAAGACAAGGAATACCGGAAGAATTTGTCCAATTGCCCGAATTGCCGGAGTCCTCTATTCGACCGGCACTCCGTGTGTTAGTTACGCTTACTCAACCGGTGTTGGGTGCATTTTCCGCAAAGTTCAAGCGTGATCTGGAGGCGATGGTTGACAACTCGCGGACATTTAGCGCCGCAGTTTCAACTGGAATCAACTGCTTAATCAATCTGACACTATATCCGGTTTTACTTTTCCTATTTGCCGTTAAAGGACGAGGTGTTGGTCTCTTTGCGGCTGAGAGTAACTTTCCCATCTTTATTGGCGTTGTGTTCGCGGTAGTTGAAGGGCTGTATCGCTTCAAGGATGATTTGGTTTCAACAGAAACCGAAGAAAAATCGCGATATCGAGCCGCATTTTACGGTTGGATACCGTCGTTCATTGCACAAGCGCTTCTTTCCGCATTTAAATCTACAATTGTTTCACAGCCGACCTCTCCGCGTTCAAGTGTGCCGGGAGCAGTTTTAACAGATGGCCCAATCTACTCAGACGATTTGAGGGAACGGTATCGTCGTTATGGCATGGTGAATCGCATTCAAGAAGAATCGGACTACTATCAGATTGAAATCGAATTTCCACGCTGGGTGCCCGACTCCGTGTATAAGAAACAGTTTGATCTCCCCGACCGGATGCCTGATTACGCGTACCAAATTGACTTACAGGACGACACATTAACCGTGGAAGCCAAATTAGACGACCCGCGTTTCTCCCAGGTCCTAGGGAGGGCGAGTTCGTTTCCGAACGGGTTCAGAAACACCTTCCAAATCGAAGGTCAACCGAACGATTATCGTGCAGATTTGCGCGATAAAGTGCTTGAAATAATCGTGCCGAAAGCCGGGAAAGCCGCGGACCTTATGATTGAACAACCGGTGCACTACGCCAAACTAAAAGGATAGAAATCACAACTTACTATGCCCCGCAGCCGGGCACAGGTGAGTTTCAGTTCATCATAAAAATTATTCCCTTTCCTTCATGCGGAATCTGGAGATAAACTCTGGATTCCGCATTTTCATTTCAGCTTATTTCAATGTATTAATTCAATTCGAATGTTGGACAAACGAACGCTCGCAGATTGGGATAGAAAGTACCTCTGGCATCCGTTCACACAAATGAAGGATTGGATGGAGGAAGTCCCGGTTATCGTTGAACAGGGAGAAGGGATTTACCTGATTGATACCGAAGGCAATCGGTACATTGACGGGGTTGCCTCAATGTGGACAAATGTCCACGGGCATAACCGGAGAGAAATCAATGAGGCAATCACTGCGCAACTCAATAAAATCGCACACTCTACATTGCTGGGGTACGCCAACGTCCCGGCGATTCAACTAGCCAAGAAACTGGTAGAGATTACACCGTACGCACTAAACAGAGTCTTTTTTTCGGACGATGGTGCCACATCGGTCGAAATCGCCTTGAAGATGGCATATCAATACTGGCAGCACAAGAGCGAATCGGAGCGAAGAGTTTATTTACATCTCGACGCAGCCTACCACGGCGATACTGTAGGCGCAATGAGCGTTGGTGGTATTGACCTATTCCACAACACGTATAGCGCGCTTCTCTTTGAAACCGTGACGACGCCTTCGCCTTACGTTTATAGGTCAGTTGAGGGGCATGACGCCGAGGCAGTGAAAGACTATTGTCTGCGTGAGATGGAGAAAATCCTGCAAGCGCATGAAGAGGAGATCGCTGCCGTAATCCTAGAACCTCTCATTCAAGGAGCGGGCGGAATGATTGTTTCACCGAAGGGGTTTCTGAAAGGCGCAGCGGCGCTCGCACAGAAGTATAACACCCTTCTCATCTTGGACGAGGTTTTGACGGGTTTCGGACGTACGGGAAAGATGTGGGCATGTGAACATGAAGAGGTCACACCAGATATTCTATGCACTGCCAAGGGACTCACAGCTGGATATCTCCCGCTGGCTGCAACCTTGACGACCGATGAAGTTTTCAATTCATTCCTCGGAGATTACAGAGATTTCAAGACCTTTTTTCATGGCCACACCTTTACAGGCAATCAGTTGGGGTGTGCCGCCGCTTTGGCAAATATCGACCTCTTTGAGGATACAAACCTAATTGACCAGATTCAGCCCACAATCGACCACTTCAAGATTCGCCTCCAAGAGTTCTATACTCTTAACCATGTGGGAGATGTTCGTGTCTGTGGGTTGGCGGCCGGCATAGAATTGGTGAGAGACAAGGTCACAAAAGAGGCGTATCCGGCGCCAGATAAAGTTGGCATGCGAGTGTGCAAAGAAGCGTTGAAGCATGGCGCGATGTTACGCCCGCTGGTGAATGTGATTGTCTTGATGCCGCCCTTACAAATCTCCATCGCTGAACTCGATCGGCTCCTTGAGATTGTATATAGCGCAATCGGACGAATTACGGGCGACCGTTCCAACGTATGATTGCCATGATCGGATTTGATCCAAGCGAGATCGCCTCCAATGCCATGCTTTTCCAAAGTGGGGCTTTCACGGCGGAAGGGCAATAGTTGTTAACGCCGATATCCCCCTTTGCGTTTTCACAAGTATTAACATATGTTATGTTCAACTATTCACAATGTGAAGTAAGGATTTAGAACATAAGTGTTTCTGGTGGGGTAGCGCGTCTTGAACGATTTGGAACAGACGAGATGTAAGCTATATTGAAATCCGACTCAAACCTTGTTAGATGGTTATGGTCGGGGTGGGAATCAATTCGGGAAGTTTGCGCTTCCAACCGCAACGTTTTCGGCTGCGTCAGTCACTTGAATTGTTATGGTATGCGTTCCTCCGGACGAAAGCGAACCAGTGTGGAGCAGCAGCGATTCCTTTTTGGAATCAAATATGCCGTCCTCGGGAAAGATTACCTTCCAGTGTTCGTCACCATCAATCTTATATACCGCTTTCAGGATATGACTTGATT
Source organism: Candidatus Poribacteria bacterium (assembly GCA_965204085.1). Taxonomy (GTDB): domain Bacteria; phylum Poribacteria; class WGA-4E; order WGA-4E; family JAJDTR01; genus JAJDTR01. Next base: position 429,912 of record CBDBEE010000001.1, read on the forward strand.
GGTCCTCGGTGGTGCAGGTGATTTTGTATGTCCCATCCCCGTTGGCGGCAGCTACGACATCCTTAACTATTGGCTGGGTGTTATCAATGTCAAAGGGCTTGCTGATTTCATCCGATGATTTTGCCCATGCCGGTGGGTTACTAAGTTTATCGGTAGCCTCGACTTTGATGACATAGCGTCCATCGGGCATGGACGTTGTATCCCAGTTATAGCTGGTAGTTGTCAGTTCTTTCTTCAAGAGTTTCCAGTTAGTCTCATCAATCCCTTTGTAGTAAACGGCAAATTGCAGCGTATCTTTATTCCGGTCTTCAACCTTCCATTGGATTGTCCACTGCTTTGACGGGGTTGCCGAATTCTTTGGAGGTCCGCTTTCACGCGGCCGTGGCCCGGGTGGTCCTCCAGACTCCTTTGGTTCGTTCCCGTGTTGAATTTTAACCTCTGTGAATCGAGGTTCAATGTTGGCTTGAGCAGAAGCAAGTACAACTTTGTTGAGCGTGGGTGATAACGATGAATCCGTCGTGGCGAGTTTCGCGCGCCACTGTATGTGCTGTGCTGACGAACTAGAAATCTGGTCACCATCAAAGGCGGTTAGTTCGTCCGACCATTCACTCCAAGTGTTATCGGGCTTCTTTGTGTTACCGGTGCGAGTAGCGAATGTGATTGATGTCCCCTCTTCCAGCGCGGCCTCCCACCGTAATTTGCCCCAACGGGATATGGCTTGGGTATTATGCGGTTTGGACTTTATGGTGCCCTCCGCTTTATATTCTTTCGTCAATTCGTAGACCTTTGCGGAGTTTCCAGTCCCCAACAACAGTTTATCGGTACCTGCTACACGATGCATCGCCAAAATCTGACTCGCCTCGCATTTGCCCAACGAGATGGAATCTCCGTCAATATCAACCTTGTAGATTTTCCCTTCATCACCTGTCCCAATCAGCAACTGATTGTCGCCTTCGAAAACCATAGATAGTATGAGTGGTACAGGGGCAGTCCAGATTTTCGACACAACACCATCTTTCCGAATCTGGTATATGTAAGATTTCTTTTCCTCAGGAGGGCCACCACCCGAAGGCGGTGGAGGCGCAGGGCGGTTCTGGCTACCGGGTTGAGGTGGCGCCGATGTAATCGCCGCGGCGTAGATGTTTTCGTCTGCGCCTGCTATGAGCACGGGGATCTCTTTCTCAGCGGTTTGATGTATCACGGAGGCTTCGCCATCAATGGAAATCCGATAGATAATTCCTTTGCCGGCGCTGCCTGCATACAACGAATTTCCGTGGTATAGCAAACTCCTGATATTGCTCTCTTCCGAATCAAAGAGAACCGTGGCTTCACCGGTCGGCACAATTTTGTATATTTTCCCGGCAGTACCGGTGGCAGCGTAGAGATTGCCACTATCGTCGAATGTCAATGCCCATACATACTTTTCTTCGGAACTCAGTATTGTTGTCGGCGGTACATTCTCGCCGGTAATCTTGTAAATCAAACCATCCGGCCCCGTACCGGCATAAACATTATCGTTTGCATCTACTGTTAGACTTAGAATTGAGATTTCGGGGGAATCGTAGAAGAGTGACGACTGACCGTCCTGGGCGATGCGATATATTTTGCCCCGATTTCCCGTACCGGCATAGACATTACCTTTTGAATCCTCGGCGAGACACCAAACGTAAATCTCTTCTTGTATCTCCGCAAATTGGTCGATTTTCCGCGCCAATAAAATTTCGCCATCGCTTGTAATAGAAACGTCTTTGACAGTGCCGGCTTCAAAATCTTTCTGGCTGCTTTGCTCCCAGATTGAAGTGGTTACCGCTGACAACGAACCGATACCAAAACAGCACAGAACGAAGATAGCCAAAATCAAACGAAAAGACATCGGGAAAGAGCCTCCTTTAAATCCATGTTGGGAAATCATGCCGATCGAATCTGTACCTCATATACGAAAGAATTGGGGGGAAAGACGGATAAGATGCCGCATTTTTCATAGTTACGGTGCGTTGTAGTCGATGGTGAATCTTACAAATCTACTGCCGGAAATAACATACGTTGTTGAAAGGTTTGCAACATGTAGCGTGGTTCCAAGTGTATTCCCGCCCTCACCAACCTGCGTGCCGGTACTCATTACCGACATTACCGATAACGGAAGGTTAGAGAACTCTTGACCTTGCACCGTCATCCCGCGTTCCGCTGTGAAGAGTTCAAGGATTAGATCGCTGTTGCTTTCGCCGCGTTGTAAAAGTGCGATTAGTTGGTTGATGTCCGTTGGACGATAATTCATGGGTGCCCGAACTCGTTGAAAACTTTCATAAGAAGCGGCACTCGTAGCGAGAAGGGTTGTCAATCCTTCAGGAGCATCGTCCGGAATGGTGATTTGACCCATATGGAGAATAGGGACTTCCAGATATGGACGTAACGTAATTGTGACTTCGATCACTTCGCCAGGACGATAGCGGTCTTTATTAATTCGAAATGCTTCAATGACTGCGGTTTTGCGTTTGTCTTCCAGTTTCAGATCCAATACCACCTGCTCAACAGAAACCCTGGCGTAAGTGTTTCCAATCAAGTTCGATAGTGGAGAGAGCGCTTGAAACATCGCAAATCCCGGCGAAGAACTAGATGAATAGACATTTTCGTGCGCGATCTTCCGGGAAACCAAGTTCGGCTGATCTTTGAGAGTAATCACCGAGCTGATATTGATAGTATGATCTCCCGTGCTCATTTCAACAGAGTCCAGAAGATTTAAAGCGCCAAGCATGGCGATTAAGGCAGAAAACCCCTGATGACGCATGGCGTCAAATTGCATCGGGTATGTACGACCATCGGTAGTTTCTATGCTGGCATGAACCGGAATATAACTAGGCGAAGATCCGAGTAGACCTGCGATTGCGGTTTGTCTATCCTGAACCATTGTACCGATCGGTTTTGTCGGACCGGCTACTTTGAAGGATCTCGAAATACTCGGTAATATAAAGTGTACGTAACCTCCAGAGACCGGAAGATTGACATTGCCCTCTCCGAATGCGCTATGTCCAAATCCAAGCACCTGGTTGTTTTCGATATACGTCATCGTTCCGTAACCGAACATCGAAAAATCTCCACGCGCAAATTCAGTGCCGATGATCTGTCCCGGTTCTATAGGTGCGTTCTTGACGGGCGAACTGCCTCCCGCCGCCTGTAACGGATGGAGCCGATATTTTGCAAGAATTGGCGCAAGAAACTCTACCATTTGATGACTCATTGCCGAAAAAGCTACTGGAACCTCAAGTCGGGCGGTGTTTGCGGCTAACGTAGAAAAAGCAGGAAGGGTGCCAGTCAGTCGGTTATCATTTGTGGCAGCTTCAGTAGGCAACGGCAACATGTCAATTCCTTCCCGCGCTGTGTCAGTTCCAAAGTTAAATAACCTGCCGCCTCGATAACTGAGTTTCGGCGTCATTCCTCGATGGGTAACGTCGACCATGGACTCAATAGGTGTGAATCCAACAATGTTCGAATATTCACGCTGGTTGAAATAGCCGAGGGACAACGCACCGATAAGCCGACCGTTGATGTATCCGGGACTGCCACTCATTCCACCGGCAGCGCCAGTTCGTTCATAATTCTCACCGCTTGCCCGTACCCAGATCACGTGCCATTGCGGCGCAAAATTGTACTCGATACTAGCGACTTCAAAGTTGAATTTCTCTACCGTTGTACCGGAGAAAACGGTATGGGCTTCCCCAATCATGCCGGGTTTAACCTCGGCGAGAGGCATAAATTTCGCGGGATCCCACTTGATTTGCCCGGTCGCCTGTAGCGACATCAGGCAGAGTGCAATAATTCCAAAAAGCCAAACCCTCTTCAAATTTTCCACCTTAAATTGAAATTGTCGGTCATTGTGGTTGAGATTTACGAATATCTTCAGTGAATTAGGCTATTCGCCAAGACAAATCACGCAAATAATAACAATTGGGCAAATCAGATGTCAACATCAATTCTCCAAGTATTCGTGTACCGTTGTCCCCTTTGTCAACAGTGTGACGATAACCGACTTAGGAGAGGTGGGACATTCATATTGGCAGACGCCGCATCCGACGCAACCGATGGGGATCACTTGAATGAGGTTTTGTTTATTAAGCCGAATGGCTTTTTCCCCGATGGGGCAGCTGTCCACGCAGTAGGTGCAATCAATCCCTTGCATCCGCAAACAGGTGTCGTGGTTTACTTCCGCCAAGCCAATCTGAATCTGATTGACGGGGAGTTGCTGGAGTGCACCACTGGGACACACTTGCATACATGCAAGCGAGGTACAGACAACGCACGGTTGGGAATTCGGGTCAATGTAGGGCGTTCCGGAAAGATCTTGATTGTTACTTTGGTAAATCTGAATAGCTTCGGCGGGACAACTCTCAACGCAATTTCCACAGCGCTCGCAGGTTTCTAGAAATCTCGTTTCGGGGAGCGCGCCCGGGGGACGCAAAATTGGGAGGTCGAGGGGCTGATTGTGAGACGAATCCGAATTGGTGGGAAGATAATCGCCGATTCCCTCATCCAAGTATCCTGCCACATGCTGCATGAACTTACTGACGGCTTGCTTGAAAAAGACGCGCCTGCCGGACGAGGCTGAGTCGTCGGATTTTGTCATTCCCGATGTCCTTGCTTCGACTTACTCCTTATCCGCTTTTTGTTCCTTGGGTATCCGGTAACTGCACCTGTGGCTGCCGTTCATGAGATGTTCTTCCCGATGAATCTTCTGACCGAGTGATCGACGAAACAGCGCTAACTCGGTTTCGCACACATGAGGGTACTCTTCAGCGATACTCACAATTGGACAGTTATGCTCGACCAGCATGTAATCTTCATCATCTTCGGTAAACTCCGCCATGTATCCTTCTTCGTCCCGGATCTCGGTGAGTATTTTCACTTTTTCAGCCAGACTTTTGCCCTCAAGGCGTCGCGCGTAGGACTCCATGTGTGATTTTACTCTGCCCCGTAATACCTTGTTAATGAGTCCGCATCCATCAAGTCTTCCCATCTCTTGCAGCAGATTTAGCGCAAAAGTCTCATAGCTTAACGGGAAGAGATTGTTCCCTTTTTCCGTCAGTTGATAGAGATGGACTGGGCGACCTCGTTTCGGTTTCTCCCGTTGGAACTCAACCAGGCCTTCTTTCTCCAAAATAGCGAGATGCTGCCTCACGCCCATTGAACTTATACTGAGGGCTTCGGCCAATTCGTTCACGGTCATATTATACTGTAGCTTTATTAACTTCAGAATTTGACTGCGAGTTTCTTGCATTTGGGGTTCTCCGCCTCAATGTGCGACCTTGAATTAACAGGAATTCCCAAGGACACAGGGATTATACCACAAAATTCACCCAATGAGAAATTAAACTGTCGAAATGTACGAAAGCCGAACGAGAAAATCTCTTAGGAATGCTGCAATGGGCTGAATTTTCATGTATACTCCAATTTTGCGCGTCTTGCCGGGCACACAGCCCCGAAATCGCTATATACTCATTAGGGGGAATTACATTGACAGTCTCGGTCAATCTTAATAAGCTATTCGTTGCGCTCCATAAAGGATCATAAATCACGTTTTCTCACTCACTATACCTTGCGTTGGATAATATTGCGCTTGTTTTCGCAGCACAAGTGTGTCGAGATTCGGAGATCGCAGGGATCTCAATCACGATCTACTATGGGATTAGCTATGGGATCTCTATCGCCTTCACTATCCGTTCAGTTGATCACTCGTTATTCACTCGGTTGATCCTTCCTTATCCAGTCAGTTGATTCTACCGTTTATGGGATGTTTTGGTGATCGTCTGAATCACGGATTTTCACTGATTAAACGGATTACACGGATTACGGGATCTCTATCGCGCGCTTGATCCTTCTGTTGAGTAAAATTGAGCTTATACCATTTCTATATATTAGCAGTGCATTAATAGCGTCAATCAAGTCTGTCCAAAGCGGGGCAAGATGCCCCGCCTACGGAGTACGTGAACGATGTAGTTAAGTCATCATATGCACTGTTATTCAAGCGAAATGGTATTATTTTCTCGACAATTATGGATTCTAATACGACTTACGCGGCACCAGCAGGTCGCGATTCGGGGATGGGATCTCTATGGTCGCACAGAGGCGATCACAATCTAACAGATTGTGGTACGGAAATCTACGATCTCACTTGATCGTGGTGCAACTTTACCAAACGCTCGAAAACACGCAATTCCCGGCAACGTGAAGTATAAATACCTTTCTAAGAATTCAATGAATGTAAATCCCTCCGATAGGATCCTTGTCACACAGACCGGCGGCTGGATCGGTGACATGATTCTTCTCACCCCTGCATTGAGAGCGTTGAAGCGCGCCCATCCGCAATCCTATCTTACACTACTGGTTCGGCCGCTTGTTGCTGACTTAATGAAGACGTGTCCATACCTCGATGAGGTAATTGTTGACACAAAGGGCAACGGAATTGGTCGTGTCCAGTCACTCTTTCGACTTGCACGCCGCATCCGGCGAAAGCGATTTAATCTTGCGGTCGTCTTGCATCCGACCTCCCTTCGCAATGCATTGATTCCATTTTTCGCGGGTGTTCCTTTGCGAATCGGTTCCAAGGTCGGCGGCAGAGGGATTCTGTTGTCGAAGTCCTGCGCCGACGATTCGCAGATTCACGAAGTAAATCGTTATCTTCAAGTGCTCCAACTTATTAATATCAATGAGCCAGCATCCGGCTTGGAGTTCTGGCACACGGACGCCGATCGCCGCGCAGTGGATCATATCCTGAGTGACTGCAATGTTCTACCGCAAGACAACATTATTGGAATCAACTTAGGTACAACATGGGGGACGAAATCTTGGGCGTTGGACAGATTCGCGGATGTGATTTCGGGAATACAAAGTCGATTTGAGGGTGCTATCATTCTGACGGGTTCAAGTTCAGAGGTCGGACTTGGTAAGGATCTGCTAAGACTAATCAAGACTACAGTAATAAACCTTATCGGAAAAACAACTATCTTTCAACTCGGGGCACTCATTGAACGATGCAATCTCTTTCTAACGTGTGACAGCGGGCCCATGCACATTGCCGCGGCTGTTGGCACGCCCACAATCGCTCTATTTGGGCCAACCAACCCTTTACGGCATCGTCCGTATGGAGAAGGGCATCACGTGATTGAGAAGAAGGTGCCGTGCCGTCCTTGCTACAAGCGCAGGTGTATACGAAAGGATTCTCCAAAACTGTGTATGACGGAGATTCAAGCAACGGACGTAGTTGAGCGCATCACGACTCATTTTAATCTTTTGGATACGCCATGACAAGAATCGAAGCCATCCTATTTGACTTTGGAGGAACACTTGACGGGAATGGGTTACATTGGCGCGAACGCGCCTACCGATTCATTCAGAGTAAATTTCCTCATGTGAGCCGTGAGGAGTTTGATCAAGCAGATCGTGCTTCCGTGGAAAACTTCGTGGCGAGCGGCGATGGCTACAAATACAACCTTAGGCAGACCGCAGATGCCATTTTCACGGGCATTTACGAGGGGTTAGCGCTTGATCCGAGAATAAGGGACTTATTTCTTCACGACTTTTGCCATGATGCGGAACAGTGGTTGCAACAGAATCGTCAGTGGCTCGCAACGCTTCCATCAGATTATCGGCTTGGCGTGATCAGCAACAACTTCGGGAATACAAAGGGCTGGTGTGACGACTATGCGCTTTCACCTCTGCTTGACGTTATTGTTGATTCCACGGTCATCGGCATTAAGAAACCTGAGGCTGGGATTTTCCGTGCGGCGCTGTCCGAGCTGAGTGTTTCGGCAGGCGAGGCAGTCTATGTCGGCGATACATATTCGGACGATATGGTGGGCGCAAAGAGCGTGGGCATGTGGACGGCGTGGCTGGTTGGCGACCAGCCTAACACTCGTCAAGAGTCGTCAGCCGCTGATTTTCGATTGTCGCGACTTCAGGAGTTAAATCAGTTCTTGCCTATTCGCCGTGAGTGAGTCCGCGGACATGAGATACGTTCAATCGGACGACTTATACCGTGCGCTGTCAGAAATTGCGCTTTTCATGATTTAAGGCTTGCTTCGCCGATTATAGAGACAGCACCAAGCGAGCGAATATTGAATGGGGTAACGTCCGCAGTTTCCACCTGTCGCCCCTCTGGGGCTACCAAGATTTAAATATGTCGCGATTCGGAGATCGCTCCTACAAAATAAGCAATTCTCAGCAACGTGGAGTATAGCTAGAATCAAATGCGATTTCCCGACTAGGTTTCGAAATTCCGATTACTCGAATCCCGCCAACTGCCACACGTGATCCAGTGCCCGTGCGGTGGCGTTAGCGGCATCCTGAGATTCCATTGCATAGACTTTCTCGTTCAACGGCTCAGGAACTACAGGCCCATCATACCCGATGTCGTCCAAGATTTGGAGTAACTCTGCTACAGGAATCACGCCGGTCTCGCCGGGGAGGCATCGGACAAGGTCCTGCTGATCATCGCGTTCGATACCAGCGGGTGCATCATTGACGTGGACGTAAACTACGTCATCTTTGTCGAGCTTCCTGACATCGTCGAGCGTGGCGTGGCTCGTGTACCAGTGCCACACGTCGAACAGCAGACCAACGTTGCCGGTGCCAATTGCGGCGGCAAGCCCAAGCACCGCGTCCATGGTGTGAAGGAAAAGGAACTTCCCGTCCGCTCGCCTCGTTGCGGGCGCGACGAATTCTAAGCCGAAGCGGTGTCCATGATCCTTCAAAATCTCTGCCACGGGCCGTAGGCATTTGACGTGAAGGTCCCAGTTTTCCTTAAACGGCAATTCGCTAGAGGGAAGGATCCATGTTGTTACGCGAAAGCACCCGAGGTCTGCGGCAAGTTTTGCCAATCGCGGCAGGTTTCGAAGGTCTTCATCGTATTCCGCTTCACTATCCCGCCAATTCACCGGAAGTCCCCATCCCCCTATCTTCAAGCCGGACGCAGACCAGAGATCCTTGACGTAGTCCACGGAATGTGTCTGTGCGAGATCGTAAGCCTCGCTAATCGATAGGTCCATACCTTCGAAACCAGCGTTCTTTGCCAACTGCAGACAGTCTTCCATTCCTACCCGGATGCCGATATTGCCGGGATGTACAGCCCTGAACATAAGAATACCTTCCTTTAGCTACACTGGTTAGCGGATCAGTGTTCTGAAAAGGCTTATCTCTGCAAAACCGAGATTCCGTGTAAATCTCGAAGGTCCCTAGGGCAACCTAATCCAAGACCGCTGCAACTCGCACCGGCGATCCGTCTCTGCCCGTGATTTTCAGCGGAAGTGCGATGAGGTGGAACACATCCTCTTTAATGCGATCCAGGTTCGTCAGATTTTCGACGATTAGGGTATCGTTGCCGAGTATGATGAAATGTGATTCGTTGGGTGATTTGTCAACAGATGGCGTGTCAACACCGATGAGATCTGTGCCGCAATCCACCAAGAATTGAGCGGCTTCCGCCGAAATGACGGGGAAGTCGGTGAAGAACATGTCCTTTCCCCAGTGGGCTGCCCAACCGATATTGAGTACCACCTTGGGAATCGTGCGTATCTGTTCTTCGTAAGGCTTGAGATCTCCGGGTGTGATTTCCGCATTGGGTGTTTTGTGGGACAGATTGATAAGGAGTGTTCGGCCTATACACCGATCAAGAGGAATCTGATCGATTGTCGGGTGATCCCGGTAGAAGTGGAAGGGGGCATCCATGTGCGTTCCGGTGTGGACAGAGGTCTTAAAGGTGCAGGAGTTCCCATATCCCGGTTCGCCGGCAGGGTGATTCTCGGGGATTTCCGCGAGTATTCCGATTTCAACGGGTGGGTTTCCGGGGAATGGGGGAGTTGATTCATCCATAGGATGAGTCAAATCAATAATGTTATTTGCCATGACCGATACCTTCAATCAATAAATCGTACAATTTCTCTTAAATTCAAGTGCATTGACTAGGTGAGTCAAGTAAAGAAACTTGGGTGGAGCGAGAGCCTTATTGTGGCGTAGAGTCGACGGGGCAGGGAGATCCCTATCGCGGTCGTTATTCACTCCCTTGATCCCCGCCTACGGAGATAGAGATGGTATTATTCGTTCTTCCGAATCCGAACTCTTCGTTAACCCCAACGTTCTTCTGGCGGGTCAAACAGGAATCCGTGAAACAGTTTGCGCTGCTCTGGCGCAAGCCGGTCATTGTAGAAATCCTTGGAATATCCCCAATGCTGGTGGGAACCGACCATCCACGGTTGTTCATAGGCGTAGTAGAGCAGTAATCGACAGCCATCGGGATTGGAAAATGGTCCGGCGGAGTGCCACAACGCGTTGTGAAAGAGGATAGCCGCTCCTGGCGGGGCGCAAATTTGGACGGCGCCGGGGAAGAGATCCGGCCGCTTCAGGTCCTCGGCGTCGGGGTTGTAGGACGCCTTGTGACTTCCGGGGACGACAGCGATATTTCCCTGACCGGGGGTTGTCATGTCGTTGAGGTAGTAGCCAATCTTGAGTTGAAGGAGTGGGATGGGTGTTCCAAGGTCCCGGTAACCGTTGTCATGACCATCAATATGCCAACCCATCCCGCGTCCGGTTTGATCGCTTCCATATTCGGCAAACGCATCGGAGGAGTGGTGGTGAGGACGTTCATTGAGTAGCCCGGTCACGTAAGGCATAATCGGGGGCCAATCCAGCATCTCAAGAAAGAGTGGATCGTCGTCCAAGATGTACAGGATGCGCGCACTGCGCTCACCGCTGATATTTGTATTGCCCGTATGCGGAATTCCTTTTTCCTGTAATTCACGCCGCCGAGCAATGACACGAAGCAGCGTATCTGTCAGTGCATTCACGTGATCTTCCTTCAGGAAGTCTTCCAGAATGAGGTAGCCGTTGTTGTCGAAGAAAAAGCGTTCCGCCTGGGACGGGCCGGACACTTCCGTAAGAGTAGATTCATCTGACGAAGTATGAGTGGACTCTTTTTGTGCCATTTTCGGGCACCTCCTGAAGCTTTATTTGCGATTGTTATGCCTGCACAACGCCTGGTGCATCAAAGTAACCTACTTCGGTAAGTCGGTCAATCCAGCACTGACGGGGTGAACTGTCGGTGGGATTGGAGGCCCATTTTTTCGAGTAAATATACCGCCGCTTGGGCTTAAACGACTTGATTCCTGCCTCGACATTTCGCGCTCCTTGGTTCCGAAGCGCTTCAAGTTCATCGGGATTCTTGGGGTTCGCGTAATACACAACAGTGCACATTTGGCGGTCTTCGCTGCTGCCAAAAGAGGCGTGCCACAATCGAATATCGAACGCGACCACGTCTCCCGGTTCAGAGGGGAGCGCGGTCGCCGGGACGGACTCCCCATGCATTGAACGTACACCCTGAGCAAACTCATCATCATTTGGCAGACGATGTGTACCGGGGATCACGCGCAAGGCGCCCGTGCCTACGTCTACCGGCTGCAAATAAAAGGCAAACTTCACGCCGTATTGGTGAACGGTGGCAGTGTCACGGTGCCAGTGCGTGTCGCCGGTGTACCGATTTCCATCTACGATGACACCAAGCACGTCGTCCCCGTAGAGCTGTTTGGCAACAGAAAAAAAGCGCACGTCCTCCATCAAATTAGCCAAAAAGGGAGTATCCTCATCCATCATCGGCGTCCAATGACGCACCGAGCCATCGTAGGGGGTGTGCGAGTATTGGTCCGTCAGCATGAAGTCAAACTCTTCACGGATGGCGTCCAGTTCTGTCGTCGAAAATACGCCCCTCAATACCACGTAGCCGAAAGTATTGTAAAAATCTCGTTGTGCGTCCGTCAAGCCGCCCATCTTATCCGTTTGATTCACGCTCTCAACCACTTTTGTACGTCATGCGGTGTTCCTTTAAGGTGAATTCCACTTAAAAACTCAGTTTTGGCGTAGATTTTGCCGACGCCACAGTGGGTAAATGCCGGAACTTGCAAGTGAGGTAACAAGGGAGCACACTATTTCACTCAACCCTTCGCCTCCTCACATTCTCTTCCCAGGTTTATATTCTTGGATTCTATTTTCAATGTCGGTGGCAAAGTTGGTTTTAGAGCACATGAGGTCAAAATCATCGGATTTTCAAGAAATTTACCCCAAAATCGTCACGCTGGAAGACTTGCCTAAATTCCTAGCTGTCACTATTTGGTAAATCAATTTCATCAAGCGTCTGAGCAGTCAACGCTTTTTCAAACAGTGCATCAAGATGGGAGAAACTCTGTATCAAGCTAATCTGATTAGTAACAGATTCAGGCACGGTCCCAAATCGCAGCCGCAACAGTTTGAGGACGGCTGATTGTTTCTCCTCCGCTCTGCCTTCCGCTTTACCTTCCGCTTTGCCCTGTACTTTGCCTTGTTCGATGAGATGCTCAGCCATTGTCTGTACCATGGTTTCTAACTCCTCTCTGTCTGAAGGTTGTTGGATGTGCTGGTCAACAAGTGCCCTCAATTCTTCGTGTTCTTCTGCCGGACGACGATGAAGGATAAGCAACAGCAGATAGGAAATCGCCCGTCTCCTTTGCTGTGCGTGTGCGTCATCAAGGATGTTAAGGTGTGACATTGCCTTAATCAACGCATTGCTCATCGCCTCCCTATCTGCATGTTCCTTATGTAAAACGGTTAGCAACCATCCGAGCGGATGGTCGGTTTTCGTCAAGTGCGTTTCATCTGCTTCCTTTACACTTAGAAACAATGTGTCGAAGTTTGGGACGAACCGCCCGAGCTCATCGGGGATGTCCATTATCGCATTGAGCGTCAGCGGCGTATTCCAATGCTGTGCACCAGTGTAAAACACAATCGGTAGAATCGGACGGAAACGCCACTGACTTTTGGGAACAGCATCCGACTCCCACTCCCGTCGTTGGAAATCCCAAATCTGGGTCATGTAAAACAGCATCCGAAACCCCATCGTCGGATCGACTGTGGATTGATGTTCAATGAGAATGTAGATTAGCAGTTCCTCCGATTCTCCCTGAAATGGGACGCTAAACACCATGTCGGATTCCTGTTCTCGAAGGTTATCGGGGATAAAACTCCTGTTAATCTGCGCGATTTGGCTAAAATCGATGCAATCTACTAGCTCGATAGCAACGATTTCTAACAATCCTCGAACGTTTTCCCTGTCTTCAAACAACCATCGGGCGCTGCGGTCAGGGAATTGTTCAATCCGAATGTCGAAATAATTGAGTATTTCAGTTTCTTCCGCCATAGTATCTTTGATTTTCAAACAGGCGCTTACATTAAACTGGCATGATATCAGTTTCGAAGCGATCATTAATGAACAGTATAAAATATCCGTCCAGCTTTTTCAAGCGTTCTTCTCATCATTCTTCAATACATGCTCTTTTCTTACGCCCGCATTTAGGGCATAAATCGGTACATCGGTTGCTGTATAGAGATGCCGAATAGCGTCCACGCGGCACCCATCGTGAATTCCCCCAAAACCAGCCCCATAAAGAACGGGAGCGCCTGCCTATGTGTTTGAATTCCTCGGTACTTGAGGACAATCAGTTTTAACCCCCACCCGACGAAGATAGAAAACCAGTACCAGTTCATGTTCCACTCACCCAACGATAGCGCGTAACCCGCAGGGTGAAAGGGCCACCAAAAAAACCTGTACCGAAGTGCCATGAGCAGGGCGGTAAACCCTCCACCTGTTAAGGCGGCAGCAATGCCTTTAGCGTCCGGCGGCGACGGATTGGATACCCACTGAGCCAACTCGTCATAATACCAGCGGCACTGGTTCTGCTCGCCATAGAGCGCCCCGCCGAAGGTGTAGGCTTGCGCGTAATACGACCAAGCGGATGACAGTGTTCCGACAATCACCGCAAGAACGATCGCCCACAACAGTGTGCTGCTCTTGATGCTCCGATGGGCGGAAATGGCGAATCCTTCCAACAGACTCGGCATCGGGTGGTTTCGATAGGATCGGTTGAATCCGCGAAAAAAGCTGAAAAGCGTTAATCCCGAGGTCCCAACCCATCGCGGACCAAAGAAGGTTGTTAGTATCGTCGTGGGTTGTGTAAAAACGTGATGGGATGGGGGACCGGCTTCGGCCCGCACGCGGGTAATTGCGAACCCAAGCGCAAAGAACAGGAAAAAATAGGCGAGAATCGGCAATACCGATACGTTGGCTATCCAACAGAAGCCGATTAAGAAGATGCCCGCGAACAGGAGTCCGGCGAGTGCGGTTCGAGTGGAGATTGGTTCGTCGCCATGCGGCTTTCCCGTCCGACTTGCCATCTTGAGTTGCTCAAAGAAATATTTCCTGCTAGTCCACCCGACAACCAGCGCCAAGCCAATCCATGCTCCCGTGGATTGATCTTCGGTGAAGGGAAACTCTGGAATACGGGTCAACCCTAGCGCATCTCCGACAATGCGCGTCAGTTTGCGGAACAGGTAGAAAAACCAGATCGAAAACGAGAGATCGATTGGAATGAAAAAGCTCAACCCTACGGTGAATGGAAATACGGCGATCGGGGTCGATCCGATAGCGGAAAACGGTTTCATATCAAAAAGGGTGCCGATGTCGTACCACGAACCGCCAAGAGCGGGTACTCTGGGAAAAAGGAAGTGCAGCCCGTTGACAAGATTGATTAAACCGGCGATGCAAAATCCAACCCACATCAGTCTGTTCTTGAAAAACCTTCCTTCGTCCGCCGTCATTGCCACAGGCATCCTGATGATAGGGTAGGACAGTTTCTCGTGTTTTATCCACTGGGCTCTCACGAGCACGACGATGAACAGCATCGCCAACGTAAGAATGATGAAGAAGACGGACCACCATAGTATTGGCGGAAACCATAGAGCGAGGTGTTCGGCGACGTGGAGGCTCGACTCGCCTTGATAAAACGCGGTGAGACTGCTTTTGTCCTTAATCGTCAGCCAATCCGGTATGTATGGGTGAAAAATTGCCCATTCGTTCTCTGGCGTGCTGAACCAGATGGGGTAGGTGACCATGGGCCATAGTATCTGGAGGGTGTCATGACCCGCCACTGCCGATGCCACGACGAGCATGATGTACAGCGTTAGCAATTCCACGTTGCTGAACGCCAATCGAATCGAGAATTGGCGCAGGCAAAAATTTACACCGATGAGCACGGTAAGGGCGAAAATTGCATTGAAATAGAGGCTTACAATCGTCGGAAAACTCTGACCCGTGATATATCCGCCGGCGCCCCAATTGGCATTGAGCCAAGAGGAGTTGGCGACTATCAGGGGAATCGCGATGAGAAAAACGTGAGTGCGTATTTTGCCTTTTTCCAAAATTCGTAATTTAGTTCGTGGGACGGCACGGGGGCCATCCCCTACAGAGATTTTCGTGTTGTGTGGAGTGACCTCGTTCGGGTACGGAATGAACTTGTGCTCACTTATAACCCATAATTCTCCTTTGGTGGAAGCGTCATAGATTCTTATTCGGCGTCTTTCCGAATGTAGAGAACGCCGACCCCTGTCGGTACATAGTGTTCGGTGACGTACTGTCTGACCGCTTCCGACGTATTTTGTAGGTCCCGGTCATATACCACGATTTTTGGCTGCTTCTGGCGCATCGCCGACACGATGTCGGTGGAAAGTTCTTTTTCCGTCATCATCATGCGAACCCCGACATGTACGAAGTGATAATAGTACGTGTGGCGTCTAAAGACGCCAGATCCGTGAAAGCCGTCAATGACATAATCGTCTTCCGTGGTGTTGTCCAGGACAAATTGGATCTCTTGCAGCGTCAATGCGTTAGTGCGCTTCATTTGCGACGCAACTTCACTCAGAGGATACATGAAGATACCGATTAAAATTAAGAATGTCATCAACCGCCGCATTGAATTAGAATCGTCAGTGGCCTGTCGTTTGTGAAGGAAGACCAATAATGCACCAACCAGCAGGCACGCCCAGATAGCAAGATAGATAAGACTCGAATGCGAGAACTGTTCGGCAGCAGGGAAACAGGCGTGAGAGCAAAGATCATTGCCGCCACGGGACAAAAACGGAAGTTTGGGCTTGCTGTAGGCAAGCGCGTAACCCAATGCGACAATCGTCGCTATGCCTATCAAGCAATAGACGACGAGATCGGGTTTTCTCTTGTCGAGCATGTCCTTAAGCGCTGTTATTGAGAAGCGGTTCATTATTGTCGAGACTGCCAATCCGGAAAAGACAGCGAGGAGGATGAGGAAGAACACAAAATACTGTCCATAGGCTTCAGGAATCACGAAAAGCGCTCCGATGAGTGTGTATGTTGCAATGACGGGGACAAAAGCGCCCTTTGCGATGTCACTCTTGCACTTCAAACGGTATGAGGCAATCGCCAATCCAGCGAGGCTAAGCACCGAGAAGAAGGGGTTTCGTGCGACATTATACAACCAAAACGACCACGTAGCGCCGAGAGAGGTGCTATGCCGCCAGTGTAGGTTCATGGTGAAATTCCGGTAGATAAAATCATCTAATCCATGGTTCACCCCAAAGTAGATGCACGTCACTCCCGCAGGAATGGCAACCCCCAGAGCCATCCATGCAATCGCACTGACTGATTCCCTTAGCGTGTTCTCGGTGCGCCTATCAATAAGAAGCCATATCGCGGCAAGAAACAGCCCTATACCTCCAAACAACATCTTCGGCGTGCATAAGATGGCTAACGCAATGCTCCCACCGGTGAGGAGATAGTATTTGCGCTGTTTAAGCCTGATTCCTTGAATGAGGAAGATTAGGGTAAGCAGCCAAAAAACCATGCCCGGCAAATCCGGCCGCGTCTCAATGGTTTTGTCCATGAACATCAGATTGTAGGCGACAAATAGCGCGCCAATCCAACCTGTATCTGCACCGTAAACCATTTTGCCGAGTTTATAAACGAGGAAAATAATGCCGCCCGTGAATAAGAGCATGATGCCCCTGCTATAGAATAACATACTAATGCTATCGCCTACGATAGCATAAAAGGGGGCAAGCAGGTAATACAGGAACGGCGTGTGATGCTCAAAAAAGTCACGGTACGGAACCATCCCATGAACAACGGATCGCGTCGCGTGCAGGTGCTGAAATTCATCGGGACAGAAGCACCTTAGAAGCAGAATAGGGATTCTCAATATAAGGGCGGTCAAGATTAGCGCAAATATAGCCACGTGCAACCGGTTAAATTTTTTTTCAACCCATCTTGAGTATATTTTTCCCACTGCCATCCTCTTCTTTAGTATAACTATCAAGTAATTGATTAGTCCATCGGTCTGGATTTGCCAATCCAGACCGAGGCGGGCAGGGAACGCGCCGAGTAGGGAAGTACAATGCAAATTCCGGCTAATCGGGGGCTTACATGCCCAGACCGGTCGTGCGACGAACTGTAATACTACGAACCAAACGATGCACTAAACAGTTACACTATCAATTATACTCCGCACTGTCAGAAATTGCGTCGTCTGTAGGAGCGATCTCCAGGTCGCGACCCTTGTACAAGGGAACTCCGAATTCCGACCTGCTGGTGCTACGTAAGTCCTATTAGAAATAATCATCACTGGAAAAGAAAGCGCAATAATATCCAACGCAAAGTATATTTACAGACTGCGGTGGTTCAGTTTGCTAACCGAACCGGTATTTATCCAGTCTCGTAGGTGCGGTTGGAAACCGCACCTACCGAAGAATGCATAAAAATGAATAGATTTGACCAATAGTCGGATCACTTTATATGACACAACATTTCATGTTAGGGATTGAATTATCGCTAGGTGGTCGCAACAGCAGGGAACGCAGGTCTGCGTTCGCTACGGTGGTGCGCAAATAAACTAGCAATCCTTCGATTGTATTGTAGATGCTAGACGGGTGATTTCGTCCAAACTTGCAATGAACTCTGTTACTCCCGGCTAAGATGCACGAGTCCAATTTCAACATCCGTCAATGCCAGAAGGCGTACACGGGTACATTGAAAAGCATCCCAACCAAACTCCATCCTCCTCCGATGATAAATTCTCCTAATAGTAAACCTGAAAAGAAAGGGATCAGGTTTCGATAAACTCTTAGCCCGCCATATTTTAGCGCTATCCACTTAACGAACCAAGCGATGATAAAATTAATCCACATCATGCGCACTGTATAGTCGAGTAGGATTAGGGGGTAAGAGATCGGATGAATGGGCCACCAGAGAAACCGACGCATGGCGGCTAGAAACATGGTAAAAACAAAGCCGAATGCCATCGCCACCGTTTCGTCAATTTTGGTGTCCGTCGGATGGTGCAGCCACCGCTGGGTCTTGGCAAATATCTCGCCCGCAAACCAGAAGTCGTTGCCGTGTTTATATGATCTATCAAGAATAATCCAGAATCCCAATATCGCACCGAGAACACTGGAAAGCATCATCACATATACCAATCGCTTGGAGCTAACCCCCGTCCTCTCCGCCATCTTGAACCCTTCCAACTGATGCGGCATGGGCTCATTTCTTTGGGAGCGCGTAATGCCGTAGAATAACGTGAACATTGCGATGTTGGGCGAACCGACTTGCCGCGACCCAAAAGCGGACATTATCATTTGGTCGGCGGAGGCTGACCATACGTCGTGCGAAGGGGGACCTAATTCTGCCCGCATTCTCGCAATCCCGATTGCCATCACGAAAAAGAAGAGAAAAAACAGGATGACGACCCAAAACGTAATACCGGCTTTGAGACAAAAAACAGCCAAGAAAGCGAATCCGACAAGCATCCCCACGAATGCCGTTCTATAACTCATTGGCTCCGAAGCATCGTCGTCACCGCCTTTTGCTCCGAAGATTTTCCTGCACGCCCGCATTAGGTGCCGTCTGCTTTTCAGTAACGCCAGGACACCCAGTGCGAAATATCCGCCCGATGTCTGTTGGCTGTGGTACGGCAATAGTTCCTCATAGAACCCGATATAGAATTGACTTGGCCTGATTCCGAGCACGCTGAATGTTACCTTCAACACCTTTTGAAACAAGAACAGAAACCATACGGAGAAAGAGAGATCCAAAGGCAAAAAGAAAGCCATACCGATGCTGAATGGCATCAGTTCAACTCGGAGAATGCCTACGGCACTCCAAGGCTTTTCGGTGAAGAATTGGTGGATTGTTAAACCACGGTTGGGGATGCCGGGGATACTAGGGAAAAGCGCATGCAAGGAATTCAGCGTGTCGAGGCTTCCTGCGGCTATGAAGGCAATCCAAAAGAGCTTGCTTCTGAATAACGCGAGTAAACCGCCGCTAGTGGTTACTGCAAGCGGGATTTGAATGATGGGATAAGCGAGTTTCTCCCTCTCTACCCATTGTTTCCGCAAAAGAGTGTTAAAACATAGCGCCACCCACGCAATGGCGATCAAAAATGACGACCAAAACAGTACCGGTTTGAGCCATACTCTGATAAACGAGGATTGATAAAAACTTGAGCCCCCTACGTAATACCCCTCAAGTGCCTTCATGTCCGACACTGCGAGCCATGTCGGAAGATAGGGGCCCAAGAGTTGTTTCCACTCGTTCTCTGGCGTGGTGAACCAAAACGCATGACCGATGACGGCGGAAAAAACCTGAGTTGTGTCAAATCCACTCATGATCGAAGCCAAACACATCATGATGTAGATTGTCAAAAACTCGGCCTGCGACAAAGCGAATCGTGCAAAATACCGTCGGAGAACAAACGTGTTGAATAACGTCAGAAAGAAAAGTGAGAATACGGCGGTGAATATGAGGGAAAGCGTGGTAGGGGTGTTGGATGAGATTTCCCCCTGCCGTATACACCAATAACAATTCAACGGAATCAGGACTAAGGCAACACAGACAGCTCTTGCGGTGACGCCTGCTTCTCTGTCGTGTTTGTTATCGGGCATACTCGCGGAAACCCTTGAACTTGATGCAATTGCCAAGTCCCTTTGCAAGGCATACGATGGCCCTCACCGTGACTAGCAGTTCGAGGTGTTGTAGTGCGGTGTCCGCTCGTCGGCGATTTCTAGCCAAGGGTGCGCGGCATCGTCCATGATTACAGCCAAGTTTCATTGCCACCCCTGTGACAGCACGACAGTAGGAGACATGGCAAGCGGCGAATTTCTACCGTGCGTTCTTGATAGCCGACCATTGGGTTGGTAACTTTCCTTGCGGCGAAACAGCTAACGTGTTAGGAAACCAAGAGGGAGCGTAGTCGCCTGCCGGGTGGTTCGTGAGCCCAAGTACGTTCTCTCCATCAGGATTCATTACGTAGATGTTGTAATCTCCGTCCCGATCGGAGCTAAAAGCAATCTGTTCTCCACTCGGTGACCATGCAGGCCTCGTGTCGTTTACTGCATTGTTCGTGAGATTTTGCCATCCACCGCCATCCGCGTCAATGCGATGGATTTCCCACGTGAAATTCTCTCCATCTCGTGAAGCGAACACAATCTGTTTTCCATCCGGTGACCATGAAGGCGATGTATCATGAGCAGGCGGTTTTGCCAGTAGAACGGGATTAGTACCATCAGCATTCATCAGCCAGATGTCAGATCCGCGTCCACCTCGCGTGGACTCGAACGCAATAAAGCGTCCATGCGGCGACCATGTCGGCGACCAATCATACGGGGATCGATTTGTATCATCATGAGTAAGTCGCCTCACGTTGCCGCCTCGAACGTTCATCACATATATGTCGCCGGTTCCATGCCGGTTGGAAGCGAAAGCAATCTGTTTTCCGTTTGGGGACCAAGCGGGCAGCCCATCAACTAGGGGTTCCTGCGTTAGTCTCACAACGTTTCCACCATCCGCATCCATCACATAGACATCCCAGTTTCGATCTATATTCAGTGGATCATCCCGCAACGAACTAAACGCAATTCGTGTGCCGTCCGGCGACCATACCGGACTGGAGTCGGTATGCGGGTGATTGGTGAGTTGAATCACGTTGCTTCCGTCCTCATCCATCACATAGATGTCCAAATCTCCGTCGCGAGCCGACGCAAATGCAATCTGCGCTTGGGCGCCCTGCTCAACGCTTATCAATGCCACAGCCAGAATCAGAACAACGACAATGCAGTTTTCTAAAGTGTAAGGTAGTGAACTCGGACAACCGTGTTTTATCATGATTAAACCTCCTGCCTTGAAGTTGGTGAGAAAGGCACCGTGCCACAAGTTAGGGCTGATAAAGAAAATGGTGGTTTTCCGTCTCCAAAGCCTACGTATGAACACCAGCAACCTGAATGTAGTGCGTCATCTCGCTTTTCGGCGCCGCCCCCACCGGATTATGTTCCCACCGATCTATGCCGCGCACCCAAAATGCTTTGAAAAAGGGCCAAACCGACAAGTCGCATCGCACCTCGCCAGCGGAATACCGCATGGTCAGACCGCAACGCAACCGCTCGGAATGATTCGGTGCGGAGCCATGAATGATGTTGTCGTCGTGCAAGCTGATTTGGCCCGCCTTCAGAATCAGCGGGACTGCATCGGATTCACGAAATTCGCCGTGTTCCAACACCATGTCGAGGACATCGGAGTCGCGTGTCGTCTCACGGTACTTCAATTGACCGGCACGATGCGACCCCGGCACAACCATCATTGCCCCGTTTCCTTCATCACTGTCGGCAAAAGCCAACCACACCGTGACCGCTTTGTGCGGCGAGAGCGGCCAGTAAAAGGCATCTTGGTGCCACGGTGTCGTTTTGCCGTCGCCAGGTTCTTTGCTAAAGAATTGAGTCCCCCACAAGAAGAAATCCGGTCCCAGAATAGATTCAACATAATCCAATATCTTGGGATGATTGCACAGCTCCCACAATTCCTTATCCGTGGCGTGCCACCAGTCCATCTCTTGCGTCGACATGCCGGACGGCAAGAGCTTGCGCAGACGCCAATACAGCTCCAATAACGGTTGGCACTCATCCTCCTCGAAGATTCGAAAACCTGCCAAAAACCCCTGACGATGGTACAATTCAAGATCTATGTCAACACCAGCCATGAAAATCGAAAACCTCCTTACGACGAGCGGATGAAGCGACGGCTAAAACGCTTTGCGCACAGTGGGCACTCTACGTGTCCGATAGGACGTTCGACGCGACAATTCGGAATCGGTTGTTCTCACGCTCGCAGGCCCAAACTAAATTCCTGAATGACTGAAAACCTCAGGGTTTTAACACCAAGATTGTGTGACTTCCCACACGGGGCAGCGTCACCGCCAATGTTGCATCGTCAAAATGGAAGGGGAGTGACTCTTGCTCCGGTGCAAGATAAACGCTACTCGGCTGAAAATCGGGTCGCAGTGTTACTGCCAAATCTCTTAATTCGGGCGGCGCTGTTTCCCCTCCCCTCAAAATGTGGAGAATCCACATTCCGTTTAGCGTCATCAATGAAATCTCGGCAGACGTAGACAATTCGGGAATGAGCACCTGCCTTTCAGTGCTGGGGGCGACCAATTCAACGATACTATTTAGAAAACATCGTTGCTCCTCGTCGGGCGCTTCGTCAAAGTCCTTGAAGATTGGCGCAGGGGAGTATACCGCGCATCCATCTCCAAATTGATTTCGAACAAGCGCGGGCCAGCCCGAATCAACCCTTTCGGGCGGCTTTCCATGACCAATCTTCAAACCCGAGTCGGCAAGTCGAGGTCGTACAATCTCTGCCAAGCGCTCAACGCCCGCGGCGGGTTCCACGCGTAACCATTCACCCCGTACCACTCTAATCGTGTCTAGCAGATTCGCAGAAAGTTGTGCTCCGAGTCGAAAATAGGAGATGTCATCACCCTTTCCTTGGCGTGTCACGCCGAATACATCCGACAATCCTAGTTGCCCGTCCTTGCCGAGGGTAGCGTCCCCCGTTGCAAACAAAACGCCGCCGTTTCGGACGTATTCACGCAGTTTAGCAAGTACGTCGGGTGCGGTTATCTCTGTTTCGGGTAGTAATACCAGCTTGTAGGGAGAGAGATTCGCGTTCTCATCTATGACATCAAACGGCAGGTGAGACGCCTTCAAGAGACGTGCGGCACCCATCAACCCTGAAAGCGATCCTTGGACACATGCGGCTTCGCCCGTTCCCGGTTCGGTGGCGCCCATAACAGCGGTATGGCGAACCGGCTCGGCTCCGATGCACCAGCGTTCTCGTTCTTTGACAAACAGGTAGGCATCCTTTACGCGCGTGAGCAGCGGCGGTTCCATCTTTCCTTCGGGAAGCATCTCATTTATGAATTGGCAGTATCCTCCTAACGCTAACCCCAGTCCCGCGCTATAGCGCAACTCTTCGGCAGTCGACACCGAGCCGTAAACGGCAACTCCGCGAGACCGGCAGCACGTCGTGACGGCAAAGTCGCGGCCAATCGTGCGGATGTGTCGACTGAATACGGAAGCTCTCATCGCGCCGATGTCCTCGTGGTACAGCACGTCCCTACCGAAGTTGAAATTTAAGCCTTGCAAGACGTTATAAACTTCAATATCTACCACATCGGTCCACTGAACTTGCGGAAAGCAGCCTATCTTTACAAGGTTGTTGTAACTGAGGATAAGACCATCGCGTTCCGGGCGAACCGCTTCGGTCATTCGTTGGGCGAGTTTGGCAATCGTACGCCGAGAAAATTCTTGAACCTCGTCGGGCACATTCGCATCCGTTCCCTCATCCTTCATGAGTGCGCGGCATCGATTGCACCAACAACCTCCCGCGGTCATGACGATGCCGTCCACATGCCAGCCCGAAATCGGGTAATTGCGAGTTACCTCTCTCATCTGGGGCAGTAGAAATGTTTCCGTGTATTCCGAATTTGGGCACTGGAATCGACACGGATTGCCCTCCTGATCCCGTTGCTGCCAACTATCGTCTTCATCAAGCGCGGCTTCGATTAGCGGGTAGAAATAAGCTAACACCTCAATTCCGCGACGACGGCACGCCTCCGTGGCTTCCCCGAAAAAATCCGTCTCACCTAACCCGGGGTGGCGCTTACCGACCGCCGTGTTCCAATATCCCAATCCGTACATGCACTTGGCGAATATGACGACCGAATCTATGTGCGCATCGAGCAGCGACTCGGCAAACTCATCGCCATCAAACTCTGACGCGACGTTCGTTACGTATTCCGGAATGTGAAAATCGGGGTGCAGCCTTCTGATCATGGGTTAGTCTCCGCATAATTGCTTCGTTTAGGACGTTTGCACGTTGAATATTTTATCTATTGGCAACGTTTGC
This sequence comes from Candidatus Poribacteria bacterium, assembly GCA_965204085.1. Classification (GTDB taxonomy): domain Bacteria; phylum Poribacteria; class WGA-4E; order WGA-4E; family JAJDTR01; genus JAJDTR01. The sequence continues at coordinate 454,018 of CBDBEE010000001.1, forward strand.
GCATTCTACCTTTTTTTCATTTTCAGGTCAACAGGAATCTCTAGTTCCCGCGGCGTTAGACCAGCGTGTCAGGCCCGGATTGAGCAAGTTCTGTTTCTCGGCTCCAGGCTTGATTAGGACCCAAAAATGTCTGACACAGGCAGGAAGGAAATTCGTCAACTCTTCTTCACGGCGTGGGCATTCCGATCTTTTGGACTTGACAGTTGGTCGAAGCGAAGTGCTATAATGCCACAGATTGATGAGTGGCTTACGTAGATGGGAGCTATAGCCCCCATTGAGGTTAAAACTTGGTTGTTGGCGAACAGGACGATTTCATGGATATTGAGGATGTGAAGCTTAGTTTGTCGGAGGAGGGTTACTGTATCTTTCCGGGGGTGTTGGACGCCGGAGAGGCAGAGCGACTGGAACACATCTGCCGCGAGCGCATAGACGCGCGCGAAGTACGCCGCGGGCATGCGACAGGAGGAGGCGAACAGTACATAAGCCTTGAGTGTGCGCTCAACGTCGTACCGGAACTCGCACCGTTGTGTATTCACCCGATTGTCATGGAAATCGCGGAAGCCGTGCTTGGGGAAGGATTCATTCTAGCAAATAACGTCGCAGTACGGTGGGCAAAACCCGGCACCGAAGCAGGTGCATTACATCCCGATTGGGCGCTACTTGCGGCTGCTTGGAGCTGGGCTCTGGTAAGTTCCCCAACGCCGGCATGGGGCGGGTTACAGGCGTTCTGGATGCTTAGCGATGGTACCGCTGAAAACGGCGCAACTCGCATCGTCCCGTTTAGCCACCACACGCGGCGCGGTCCAACACGCCGCTCCTATGCCTCCGAGGTTTCTGTCGTCGGCGAACGCGGTTCGCTCTTTGTCTACCACAACGGGCTATGGCACGCCATCAGTGCCAACACTACCACCGATCAGCATCGAGTGTTCGCGAATGCCTTCTATACCCCGAAATTCGTCCATCGACCCCGGCGCATTTGGCCGCTCGTGAAGCGTGAGGTTTATGACACGTTCCCGGCAAGATTGCAAGAGTTGCTTACGCGCTGCGTGGAAAACGGGGATGAGTGAATGATTGAGAGTGTCTAATCCGGAAGAAGAACGAACGGTGTCTAGATAAATGACGTCAATTCTAGATGAGGAACCAAGAAACTGCTTAACCAGGTTAATTTTGGGTTGATTCAGCATGAAATCCATGAATAAATTTGTTGAGAATGTCAAATTGAGGGTCGATTCCTTCAAAATGGAGTGAAGTTGCCCCTAAAAAGGCAGTAAAGTTTGGCGAGACTTACTCTTCAAACAAGCTCTGATATACACAATCCCTCGTCAAATTCGAAGTGAGAATTGCTGGAGCGTTATATTCTCAATAATCCCATCCATATCAGGGAGGCAAAGAAAATGACAAAGTCAAGCTTTGCATATACTATCGCGATGTTGGCGCTGGTAAGTTCTCTGTGCTACGGTTCCCAGGGGTTCGAATACGTTGTTGATAATCATACGCTTGCACTGTGGCATATGAACGAGGGAAATGGCGATAGAATCGCCGATTCCTCACGTAACAAATTTAATGGAAAAGCGGAGGGAAATGTACGGTGGGGAGATGAGGGATGGAAGAAAAGCGGAGCCGCGGGACATAGCTTTGTCTTCGATGGGAGTACACGCATCAATCTTGGACACGTGAAGGAGCTCATAATGCCGAAGTCTAACTCCATAACTATAGAAGCCTGGGTCAAGCCGGTAGACCTGAGCCAAAAATGGCATGTCATTTTCTCAAATTGGAGCGGGCCATCAGCGGCATATCATTTCGCTTGCAGGTTTAAGGTGCCACATTTCTTTCTCAAAACAGATAAGGGCATGGCTGAGGTCACGGGGGGAGGCCGACTTGAGCTTGAGAAGTGGTATCACATGGCAGGTACCTATGATTCCCAAACCGGAGATGTAAAACTTTACGTTAATGGAAAGCCCGTTGCGGAGAAAGCAGGACACGGCGGCAAGATAACTGATAACAACCTTCGCTTTGACGTGGTCATCGGAAGCAAGGATAACTTTTCACTGAGCTGGAAAGGTACAATAGATGAGGTGCGGATAAGCGACATAGCGAGAGCTCCCAAAGAGTTGAGTCCAAATCTCAGAGCTCCTGGAAATTCTGTTTCTCGCCTTGGCGCTCTTTTCCTAACGTGGGGAGCTATAAAAGGCATGTGAATTCATCAGTAGTGTTGAGTGATGTCCATCACTGTTTCTTTGTTGACCCTCAAATAACATCGGGTAGGCGACAAAACATTAACGGATTGGGGCGTCTGATGGCAGCGCGGTAGTCATTGATCCGTTCCGGTTGCGGCGAGAATTTGCCGCTGGAGTTGACTACGCCGAAGCATCGCGTTAACGAGATTACGAGTATCAATACAATCCTACAAACCGAAGGAGGTTAGTCTTTCTGAACTTTGTACATGTACTAGAGGAGGAATTAGTTATGTCTAAGCTCGCCTTTTTACACTTGAAAGATATTACAGGCAGCAATACTCAAGTGTTGCACAAAGGCGGAGTAGATTTTGGTTCACTCGACTTTCTGGCAGACCATTGAAATAGTCGGTGGCGGTTTCCAGTATCATGTAAATAGCGTGTTGGGTTTCACTCGAATTTCGGTGTTGCATGACTGGGCAAGATGGGATTTCTATCGCGCGGGATTTACTATTGCGTTCCCTATTCGGTAACTCGATACTTATCCAGTCGTTTGAGGGGATTTCTATCGCACTCGCTATCCGCTCTCTTGATCCCCGCATACGGGTTTGGTGTTGTACGGCTTTCCGTACATCCCTACCATTGGACTTCTGTGCAAAATCGAGCTAAGCACGAATCGATAACCTTCATCTATATGTTGAATTTTCTACTTGACGGCGGAATAGAGTTATTATATGGTATAGCATCTGAGGTGCCAACGCAAATTTAGACCAAGAATAAGCAAAGATGTGCTGTGTAACGATAACCTTTATGGGAAGATGTCTAATGGTCTAAATTTCCGATGGCATTACAGGCCTTAACTTCGTTGCACACCTCTAGCTTCCAGTCCATTCTGTTACATAAATTGGAAAATATGATGAATTGATCAGGTGTCACTGCGTTGGATAATCGCTTATCCCTATCATCTGCTGTTTGACAAACCCAAACCGTAAAGGAGCGGCATTCCAATGAGAACTCTGATATTCAGTTTCTGCGCGGCAAGTTTGGTCACGCTGTTTTGTGACTCGGGAAAAGCCTTCCATGAGTCTCTAGTGCTCGGTTTTACCTTTGATGAGGGACGGGGTAACGTAGCAAAACAGGGAACGGTAGTAAAAGACAGTTCACCCGCCCAAAACAATGGCAAAATCGAAGGAGGCGACCTGAAATGGGTGGATGGGAAATTTAACAGAGCAATCCGCTTTGATGCTAACGGTTATATCGAAGTCCCCCATAGTGAGACTTTAAACTTGAAAAAAGCTCATACAATTAGTTATTGGCTCAAATGGGATGGGAAAGGTGCCGACTGGTCTCCGTTTATTTCGAAAGGGGTTGGTGAGGCTGCAATGAGAAGAGCTGCAAATAACTTTACAACGTGGATTGGAAAAGACGGAATGTGGACTTACGATAATCTTCCACACGGATTGCGCGGCAAAGCGGTTGCCGATGGCAGGGCTCCCTTGAGTCGTGTTAAGTGGACGTATTTCACGCTGACACACGATGGAAAAGACACGATTTCCTTCTACATTGATGGTGACCTGCATGGCGTGGCCAAGCTTAAAATAGGATTTGTAAATAAGCATAATGTACGTGTAGGCGATGACGGGAAGGATCACCTAGGTGCTGGCGCCATTGACGAGCTAGGGATTTTCAATAAAGCCCTGACAGAGGAAGAAATCAAAGAACTCATGAACATAAGCAAATTTGCTGTAGAGCCCACATCCAAGTTGACTACGACGTGGGGGCATGTCAAAAACAGTTTTTGAGTGGCGGGACCTCGGAAGCCAACGTTTTTTTGACTTACCATTTTTAGGATTTCGAAGCTCTAGCCGGCATTCGGCATGGACTTCAACCGCCTAAAGACTCGACATCCAAATCTGGTAAAGACTAGGACAAGATTTGGGTAGTTTAGCTACAAAGCCCCCGGACATAAAGCTCCGTAGTTCCGTTGGCCGCTGTGCGGGACTGAGACTCTCGCACAGTGGAGATCTCGCGGCTGATTGTGATTCTCGGATTGGGGCTCAGCAATCGGGGAAGGTGAAGATTGAATCTTTGCACGCCGTGTACTCTACATTCCGCATCTGTTTGTTGAATTACCGGTTCTTGTTGAAATCCTGTAAATCTCTATGGAATCTACCTTGATTTAGGTAAATGCGACGAAAGACAACCTTCGAAAGGTCTTACGGGGGCACTGCCTGTAAATTTAGCTAGAGTCAAAATATCCTACCGACAAAAAATGAACCCTTAACTGGTACAGATTCTTGCCGGTGAGAGGCAAACATTGGAGGCTAATATCATGGACAAATTTGTACATGTGTACAAAGGGTCGCCACCGGATCACTGTGTTTGCGATCAGGCGCTGCGCCAACTACCGAATGGGGACTGGGTCATCATTTTCATGACCGGCGGCGATCACGAGCCACGAAAAGAGAATTACATCGCTATGTGTCGGTCGAAAGATCGAGGCGCAACCTGGAGCAAGCCGGAAAAAGTGCTCCGTTTCGACGACCGCGCTTGTCTTCTTTCCGAGGTGATTGTCCACGCGGGTGAAATCCGAATCATAGGTCAGAGTCATCTGGGATATTTCGATGATTGGCAGGTCTTTGTCCTGACCAGTAGAGACAACTGCCACACTTGGAGTCAGCCCCTTCCCTTTGCGCCGATGCCGCGGCGTGCCTTCGTGCGTAACCTGTGCATCAGCACCTGGGGTGAGTGGCTTCTGCCGTTTCAGAGCTATGACACTATGCCCGATGCTTCCACTTCCCCGCTTCACGACGGGTCAATCGAGAATACACGCAACGGGGTGCTCATCAGCAGTGATGAGGGGCGTACATGGACAAAATCCGTCGATACTGGCCCAACGTCAGGCATGGCAGAACCCAATCTGGTTGAATTAAGTGACGGCCGTCTTGTGATGTTCATTCGCGCAGGTGGCACCGGCTATATCAAGTATAGCGAATCCGCCGATCGCGGACGGACGTGGTCACCACCCGAGCCCACCGATATCCCCAGTCCTGGTACAAAGTTTCGTCTTCATCGTCTCAGTAGCGGCCGAATAGTGCTGATTCACAACCCGAATCCCAGCGTCCGCAATCCACTTGCGTTGTGGGCTTCCGATGACGATATGAAAACATGGTTTTGCAAGCGGGTTCTGACGGATTTTCCGGGAAAACTTCAGTACCCAGATGGCTTTGTGGATGAGGAGGAGGGCTTTGTTCACTTTGCTTTCGACTATAATCGGCACGACCTCATTTATGTCGGCGCAAAACTGCCGACGTGATTCCTTGGACATAATTTTTTCCCGATTGTTCGGTTTGAATGAGATCTGTATTAGGATGTGCACAACCCATCAAACCCGTCCACAGCTTAAATTAAGTCACCTCTCTGTTCATACTTCCGAAAGGAGCACACGTTGCCTACGAGAAAGATAGGTAAATTTCGGTGTATTGATCCGAATTTTCTTGACAGTTACAAATAAGCGTGATATAGTGGCTTTCAGATAGTTTAAACGCTTACCGTTCTGGCTTTTTCTTCTTGCGTTTGATTGACGCACTCAAACGGTAAAGAAAGGTAATCCCAATGGGAAGCCTGGTTGTCTCTTTGTTCGCAGCAAGTTTGATGCTGGTGTTCTGTCCTGCAGCTAAATCAAAAGGAGGGTAATTCCAATGAGAAGCCTACTTGTCGGTTTGTTCGCAGCAAGTTTGATACTGGCGTTTTGTTCTACAACGGAAGCCGCGGATGAGTCTCTCGTGCTGTTTCTCCCCCTTGATGAGGGAGAGGGAGCGGAAGTAAAAGACTTGTCATCATATGGAAACCACGGCACGCTTGAGGAAACCGTGGGAGGTCCCGCACCGGATTGGGTGGAGGGAAACCGTGGTAATGCTTTGAATTTTGACGGCGGTATTATCTTCGTACCCCATCATGAGAGTTTAAACCTAACAGGGGCTCACACGATTAGTTTCTGGCTCAAATATAATCAAGAGGCAGGCTGGTCTCCAATTATAGCAAAAAGGCCTGTAGGGTTTCCCGATCCCGATAACTATTCCACTTGGGTTGGCAAAGACCAAGTATGGGATTACAGGTCTGACAATGGTAAGGTGAATGCAGAAACTCTAATCGAACTCGGGGAATGGGTGTTTTTAACGCTGACCCACGATGGTCAGAACACCGTTACTTTTTATATAAATGGTGTTGAAGACGCCTCCGCGGACGCAGGGCCGCCAGGGTTTGAAAATGAGGATCCTTTTGTTGTGGGATCGGGCAAAGGCGGCGACGGTGACTTTGGCAAGGGAATCCTAGACGATATGGTCCTTTTCAATAGAGCCCTAGATTCAAGCGAAATTCAAACACTTATGAACGAAGGCGCGACTGCTGTAGCTGCTGGCACTGCTGTCGAGTCCGTGGGCAAGTTGAGCACATCTTGGGGCTATATCAAAAACAAGTTTTAACGCGCCAATGGTGTCCCTTCCCAAAGGACTTGCAGGGCATAGCAACGGACGCGGAACCTGCATCCCGCAAAAATAGTAATCATAACTTTTTGCCGCGAACAAGGCCTTGTTCGCGGCAAAAAGTTATGATTCGCATGTTTTCCTTCAGTGCATAGACTGGCTTGCCAGCCAGTTTCCGCACCCGTTCGTAATCGGTCCACCCGATGATATTGTGCCAACTCCATGGTGAGCTATACCGGCGCTATAGACCCAGCCCCGTCCGCATATCCGTTTCCCGCGGCGAAGAAGGTGCATTCGATTCAAAATAACCGAGAGATAGCCGTAGCCTCCCTTGTCGACGACCTGATGCCGTTCTCCCAGGTAGAGGTAAATCTCAAACTCAGGAATCTCCCACGAATACAGCCAATCTTGTGCGTCACAGTTGGCTCCTCCTTGCACATCAGATGTGACACCCAGGGAGGGTTGATACCCCATCCCTCCAGATTTTGTCAACGATATAGTGAGGTATAGAATTTCGGAATTTTCTTGGCAGTTGCGGGTCAGCGTAATGTGCCAAAGGGTTTGTAGCTTGAACCTCTACCTTACCAGATTCTCTATACTTCGACAAGGTTTCTGAAGGAAACTCCACATCACTCTTTCACGAATTATGAATTTAAAAGACCCCAAAAGCCTTACCATTAGAAGATTCCGTTACCGTAGCCTAATGAACAGATGACAATCAGAATGAGGGACGAAATGTCGGGATGCTATTTCGCTAACTCTGCTAAGGAGGGTCATTCAAATGAAAAGCCTGGTGTTCAGTTTATTCGGAGCAAGTTTGATTCTGGTGTTTTGCTCTGCAGCAAAAGCCGCGGATGAGTCTCTCGTGCTGTTTCTCCCCCTTGATGAGGGCAGGGGACAAGAGGTAGAAGACATTTCAACATATAAGAACAACGGTACTCTGCGAGGGAGGAAACCGGAATGGGTGGAGGGCAAACGGGGAAAGGCTCTGAATTTTGCTGGTGGAATCGTCATGGTACCCCATGATGATAGTTTGAACTTGGCTGGGGCCCACACGATTAGTTTCTGGCTCAAATGGGATGGGCAGGGAGCCGGATGGTCTCCAATTATCGCCAAAAGGCCTGTCGGTGCAGTCGATCCCGATAACTATTCGACTTGGGTTGGAAAGGACCGGATATGGGATTATAGGACCGACAACAGTAAGGTGTCCGCCAAGACTCCAATCGAATTGAACAACAAGACGTGGGTGTTCTTGACGCTGACCCACGATGGCAAACAGACAGTTACCTTTTATATAAATGGCATTAAAGATAGCGCTGTAAGAGCGCAGCCAGGATTTGCAAATAAGGCCCCCTTCGTCGTAGGCTCAGGCAAGGGCGGAGAGGGTGATATGGGCTTTGGCAACCTTGACGAGATGGCTCTATTCAACAGAGCCTTAGATCGAGACGAAATTAACACTCTTATGAACAAAGGCGCCGAACCCTTTTTGGCTGTGGAACCCGCAGGCAAGTTGACCATAACGTGGGGCCGTGTCAAAGACAACTTTTGACACTTACCATTAATTGTGCTCGTACAACACGAAAGCAATCAATAGGCCATTTAATAAAAAGCGAGTGTCTTGCAAAAACTCGGCTTCTTTGGCCTAGGCTGTTCGGCTCCTGCTTAACGCGAAGTGAACACAGAAACCAAGTCAAGAAAGGAAGTGTGATTTCCTTCCCCGCAAAAGAGACGGGAATCTTCACCGCGAAATTTATTATGAATCATTCAAAAGCTGCGCATTTAGTCGATCGAGTCATTGTGTATGAACACAATGACCGCTACCAGTGGAACGGTTGCGGGGGCATCGTCTCGACGGAATCCGCTCTAGTAATGAGTTGGTATACTGGGGGCGCCAAGGAACCTGCAGAGGAGAACTTGGTGGTATGGAGCCGTTCACTTGATCGGGGCAAGACTTGGTCGGAACCGGTAGAGATAGCCAATCCGCCGGGGGAGATTCGAGCCGCGGACCCAATGCTCTGGCGGGACCCTGGTGGAATGGTTCATTATACTTACGCTACCAACGACATGTCGCTGTCACTGGAAAGCGCTGTGTACCGGTTCGTGCGCCGCACGTGTTCTGACCCTGCGGCGGATCAACTCGAATGGAGCGATGAGATACCAATTGAGCCACAAGGGGACACCGGCTACACAGAGGTATTCTTCAACAACAAGCCGATCCAGCTTGACAACGGCGAGTGGTTGGTACCCATTGCTTTGCGGACACAGCCCATCCTTGGAAAGGGCCCTCACCACTGGGGATTTGCCGCAGCTGGTGCCATGATCTCAGATGATGACATGAAAACCTGGAAGGTGTTCCCTGGCCGAGATTTCCAGCAGAGCTCCTACGGAGGAAAAGACATGGTCGTTTGGGAATCTGGCACCTACCAGCGGGATGATGGCACCATCGCCATGTACTTCCGGAACAACTGGGGCGTTCTTCACGCCACATATTCGACCGACCGAGGTCGGACGTGGAGTGAATACGAGCCAACCGTGATCGTCAATCCATCTGCCCGCTTCCATGTTCGGAAACTGCCGGACGGCTCGGTCATTTGTCTGACAAACGCATCTGCTGTCTCGCGCAACTACCTCTCGATGTATATTTCCTACGACAACGGCCACAGCTTCACAAGACTGATTATACTCGATGTTAACGGTCCGGTCATGTACCCTGATGCCGATCTCGATCCCGACGGTCATACACTGCACATCTTCTACGAAAACCGCAAGGACATTTTTTACGCCGCTTTAGATTTGCGAGAAGTGCTATGAACACGGTGTGCTTGACCCATAATCGTTGAAAAGATTCCAGCACAGGTCAGATCTGAACGGTTGTTTCTGTGACGCCTGCGGCGTCGCGTGAAGGTTGAACTCCTGCCGGCAAGTTTCAAGCCTTCTGTATGCCACGATAGATTATAATTTGCACCACTACCATCTCGCATCCCCGCGTTGCGGAACGGAAACAACCGTGTCAATGCCGGTCAGACGGCGAAAGCGTCATTAGTCACCGTCTGCAGGAAAAGAAATTGACTTACCAAGGAGTACATCTATGGCACTGCAGAATCCGATTCTTGGCGCAACAGTTAACAGCATTAGTCTTGAAGAGATTAAGAAAAAAATGGGGCCGCCGCCTTGGACTCACCCATTGGTCCTCATGGATCACGTGGCAGGAACGCTAATCTGTCAGAATCCGGGGCAGATTAACGATCGTCATTGCCATGATATTGACGAGTGGTGGGTCGTGCTCGAAGGTGAAATCGACTGGATTATTGAAGGACGCGAAGATCAGCCGGTCAACGCGCAGGCTGGAGATTTTGTCTTTGTGCCGGCGCGCACCTTCCACCACATCTTCCCTAAGGGCGACAATCCATCTGTGCGTTTGGCCATTGACCTGCCCGGACACGAGGAACATTTACACGAGAAACCGACGAGAAAGGTGAAGATTACAATCGAATGAATTTCATTGGCTGTGTGCTATCACGATGTGCCTGAGAAAGGCCGTCCGGCAGTGTACGTGGAACGTGCTGTCTAATGTGTAATACTTAATTGAGTCAGCTACCCATTACTTTCGATGAGAGCAAATCTATAGGCCCACGTCAAGCCGGTGGCTGGCTGGTGAGCACGCCAAAAGAGATGAATGAGGCTTGAACGGGTGGCCGGTCCACGCGGTCGAGCCGAGTTGCAAGCAGGTTCCGCGATTGGCTCTTGCTTCTGTATACCTGTCGTTGATGCGGAACATCGTTTTCCTCCCACTTTAACGCTGCCATCTGACTCAGAATAGAAAGGAAATCACCATCATGTATTTAACAGCGTCCCAAATAGCATCTTTCCACGAGAACGGCTACTTGCTTCTGGAAAATGTGTTGGACGCGGACGAACTGCTGCGCCCGGTGATTCAGGAGTATTCGGCAATTATTGATGAAAGGGCGCAGAGGTTGTACAACGAGGGAAAGATCAGTTCATCATACGCCGATGAGCCATTTACGCGGCGGGTGGCATGTCTGGCGGCGGAGACTCCGGAAATCGTCAGCGATTTGGACATCATGGATGTACTAGGCAAAGCTACCTTCAACCTGATGAAAACCCCCAAGATTCTAGACGTGGCGGAATCGCTGGTCGGTTCGGAGATTGTATGCAATTCCATCCAGCATATCCGGGTGGTTCCCCCGCTTCGCGTGACCGGTGGAAGACCGATTCCTTGGCATCAAGATGTCGGTTCGGCCTGGCCCGAAGCCGACTCCCACTTTATGCTGACCATCTGGGGCCCCCTCGTTGATGCAACGTTGGAGAATGGCTGTTTAGAGGTGGTGCCCGGCAGCCACAAATCCGGTCTTTATCCGCACATTTGCACGCCCGACGGACTGGACATACCGCCCGAAGTGCTTCCACCTCTTGACCCTCAACCCCTTCCCGTACCCGCAGGCGGAGTGATTCTATTCCACAACTACACCTTCCATCGTGCTCGCGCAAACCAAACGGACGCGGCGCGATGCAGCTTCGACTTGCGCTACCACGACGTTTATCAACCAACAGGGCGTCCCTACTACCCCACGTTCCTAGTACGCAGCAAACTTCGCCCAGATGCGGTGAAAACCGACTATGAGACTTGGCGTCAACGGTGGGAGTTTGCAATCGAGCATACGAAAGGCGCCGAGCGTTATCGTTGGTAGTCTGAAACAAATCGCCGGTGCTCTTAGTTGTTCACTCGCCAAATATCCTATATACATATTTGTCTATGAGGCAACCATAGGCACCTAAGCTGTAGCTCGGTTGTTGCTGAGGCGTTTTCTTCCTAAGATTGCATTAACCATCGCCTCATCGGTCGGCAGATAGATGTCCTGATTACTTGTCTAAACGCCAGCAAAGCGTTTCGCGAGTTTGGCAACGGTGCCAACATGCCGATTGGGCGCCTTGCGTTTATCGATTTTTTGGGTTTTTGCTTTCGGGCCTTGGTCAATCTTTGTGCGTGAATCGCCTCTGGTTTTCCTTGCAATACTTTGGCACTTGCGACAATCTATGAATAAACAGATAATGTGCCCGGTCGACGGTCCCTTTGGCGGTCAAAGTCAGGAGTGACAGTGTAAAACCAGTTTAATCTTTCATTTAGTCTTTTACCCAGACACTGGGAGAGGTTATACCACGATTGGCATAGTCGTCATACGGGCGTGCCGACTTTAACATCTTGCATCCTCTTGGAGAAGAGTAGGCTTATCGGAAAGGATATACTGGAGGGATGCAAGTATTCAAGTTGCATTCGGAGTTCATCGTATGTTCGTTCGCCAGACCTTCTAAGAATGTTGTTAGTACCGAAAAGGAGGACGTGCAAAATGGGGGGTTCAAAAGCTGCTCATCTGCTGGATCGAATTGTCATCTATCATCACAACACGCGGGATCTCTGGAATGGATGCGGGGCCATTGCCGCTTGCGAGTCGGCTCTTGTGACGAGCTGGTATACAGGCGGCGAAGGCGAGCCGCTCCCTGAAAACCGCGTTGTCTGGAGCAGATCGCTTGATGGGGGTAATACCTGGTCCCCACCGGTCGTGATGGCGAATCCGCCCGGAAAATTGCGAGCCGCCGATCCTATGCTATGGCACGAGCCAAATGGATTGATACACTACACCTATGCCATTAACGACATGAGTCGCGATTCTCACGACTGGCGGTTCAAGCATCACATATGCACTGAACCTGCTGCCGATGAACTTCAGTGGAGTCTTGGCGAATGGATTGAACCCGAGCTGCCTCTGGACTTCGGAGATGTCTTCTTCTTCAACACCGAACCCATCCGCCTCGACAATGGTGAATGGCTGATACCCGTGGCCGCGCGTACCCGATCCAGCGAGGGGCACCCCTATGGTGGGTTTCACGCCGCGGGTGCGCTAATCTCCGCTGATGATGGGAAGACATGGAAAGGCTACCGTGGTCCCGAATTTGAAAAGAGCGATTACGGTCCGGAAATCCGGCATTATGTCTGGGAGGCCCAGGCGTTTCAGCGCGATGACGGTACCGTCGTGATGTTCGCACGCACCAACTGGGGGCTCATTCATTCCACCTATTCTGAAGACCACGGCCGCACATGGAGCGTGCTCCAGCCGACAGCTTTGCCGAACCCTTCCACCCGCTTCCACGTTCGCAAATTGCCGGACGGCCCCGTCATATGCCTTAACAACCCCAACGCCTATCAAGGCGGGCGGGAAGCCAGAGGATATTTATCCATGCACATCTCGTATGACGACGGGCGGACGTTCTCGCGATTGGTCATCCTTGATGTGAATGGCCTGGTCATGTATCCCGACGCTGATCTTGATCCGGACGGCCATACGCTGCACATCTTCTACGAAAATCGAAAGGACATCTACTACGCCCCTCTGGACCTGCGAGAAGTGGTATGAACATGGTATCTTTCAACCTGAACTGGCCAAATCGCGTAGTCTATTCAGCCTCTCTTCTCCCCTGTCATCTTCTGCCCATAACTTCCTGTACCCGTCAAGCAGCGGATTTCGCCATCTTCGCCGTGCGGGAGGGCGCGGTCTGGGGTAACAGGCGTAACGGACATGGCGCCGCAAGTGTTTGGTATCCCTGAGTTTTCTACTCTTTTCTTGAGGCGCAGCTTAAACCCCAGTCGTTCTCACTCAGGGGGAGAAAGAGTTTGTTATCATGAACAAAGACAGCATGGGCTATCAACAAAGCGTGACCCTCAGGGCAATCCTGATAGCCACCTTATTGATTCCGCTGAACATATACTGGATCATCCAGATTGAGGTTGTTAGATACACACACGTCACGGTTATCCATCCCCTTTCAAATGTCGTATTCATCCTTCTTTTCCTTGTTGGTGTTTCGCTAATCTTCAGCCTTTTCGCCCCAAGACTTTCCCTCAAACGCGGCGAACTCCTGACCATATACATCATTCTCTGCATCGTTTCCTCTCTTTGCTCCTTTGACATGATGGTCATCCTGGTGACGATTCTGGGATATCCATACAGGTTCGCATCGTCTGAAAACGATTGGGCGGGGCTCTTTCTGAAACAGCTTCCCAATTGGCTTACGGTGTCCGATGAGCGGGCAGTATCTGCCTTTTACGAGGGAAACGCCACGCTCTACATCAGGCAGCACATCATGGCGTGGCTCGGGCCGGCGGCGTGGTGGATCTCATTCATCGTCGTGTTGCTTTTCACCATGTTATGCCTAAACACCTTCCTCCGGAAACAGTGGACGACGCACGAGAGGCTGACTTACCCCATCATCCAGCTCCCACTTGAGATTACCAATCCGCGATCAGGATTCTTCAGGAATAGGTTTATGTGGCTCGGATTCTCGCTAGCGGCCGCGATAAGCATTGTCAACCTCTTCAACTCTATATTCCCGTCCATGCCATATCTCCCCGTCAAACGTCAAAGCATCGGGTATCTCTTTACCGAAAGGCCGTGGAACGCGATAATCGGAAGGTGGGGCATGAAGACTTCATTCTATCCCTTTGCCATAGGCATCGCCTTCACCATCCCCATCGACCTTTTGCTATCATGCTGGCTTTTTTACTGGCTCTACACGATGGAGCTCGTTGTGGGAAGCGCGTTGGGATGGCAGGCCATCTCGCGGTTTCCGTATGCGGACGAACAGGCTTTCGGCGCTTACATCGGCATTTTGATCTTCGTGTTCTGGGTCGGCCGGAAGCACTTTAAGTCTGTGCTGGGACATACCCTAGGCACCAGCCGCATCGATGACTCAACGGAGCCGATGCCCTATCGAGTGGCTGCGCTCGGATTCGCCGCCGGTATGGTATTTCTAGTGTTCTTTTCCTACCGGATGGGCATGTCGCTCTGGGTAATCCTTTTTTTCTTCACGATATATTACATTATGGGCACAGTCATAACACGAATAAGAGTTGAGCTCGGTTTTCTAGTGCATGATTTGCACTACATTGACCCAAATCGCATCATAATAGATATGTTTGGCACGCGAACGCTTCGGACGCAAAATTTGATAGGCTTTTCGCTTTACTGGTTCTTCAACCGCATCTACAGGTCACATCCCATGCCATATGAACTGGAGGCGATGAAAATCGGCGAGAGAACTGCCTTGAACCAGCGAAGGATAGCCTTTGCAATCTTGTATGCCACCGTCCTGGGAGCAATCTTCACCTTCTGGTTGCTCTTGGACAATTACTACCGACACGGTGCAGAGACGGGATACTTTGGGTATTGGACATCCCTCGGTTTCGGGAACGAAACATACAGGCAGCTTGAGAACTGGCTCAACTACCCGAGCGCCCACGACCTGCGAGCGATGGGATTTGTGGGGGGAGGTTTCACCATGGCTGTTCTGCTGCTAATAGCGCGGTCCAGATTTCTCTGGTTTTCGCTCCATCCGCTTGGGTATGCAATGGCTAACAGTTGGGGGATGGCCAATCTGTGGTGTTGTCTGTTTGTGGCGTGGATTTTGAAGTGGGTCATACTCAAACACGGTGGACTGAAATCTTATCGCAAGGCTATCCCCTTCTTTCTTGGAATGGCTCTCGGCGACTTCGTCTTGGGCAACATTTGGAGCATAACGAGCGTCTTGACGAATACCACCCTATATCAGTTCTGGCCGTGAAATGGACAAACGTAATCTCCGTTTATTCGTTTTTTGAGACCATTTCAAACCAGGGCTAAACAGTACTTTCGCATCGGTTTATTCGGGGCGTGAGACGTTTAATAGCACGGGTCTTCAGAATGAACCTATGTAATCCGATTATTCTGTTCCTGCTAATGGTTCACAACCAAACTGAGGCCCTCAGCGTGAAAACCATCTTGGCATAGACAATTGTACGTTTGCATCATGGCGTTGGGAAAGTCAAGAGTGTGGGTCGTCAACTTCAACTGTTGGTCATGCCGCGAGCATTGTTATATCAAGAGTCGATCCGTCGGGATGCACTCTATGCGCCGACTCGTTATTGTCCAACGCATTGCTCTCAATCTATCCTGTCCACTCTATTCTGAAAAATCAGATTCGTTTCCTCCTGTAAATAGCACCGGATTCACTTGTATTTTTTTTCGAAGACTGTTATAATGCACTAAATTCGTAAAATTAACCCACATGTCCACGTTAGCAAAAACGGTTTTGCTAAGCAGATGTAGGGAATGCAAATGTGGCTTCCCATTCATCAAAGGGCTGTAGGTTAATTGATGGTTTGTATTCTCACAAAATCAGCAACTGTGATATGGGGCGCATCTGGCCACCTCCGAAATCAGACGAGGGAGTTTGCCCCGGTTGCCGCGCGGCTAGGTAACGGCTTCCCTTCCGAAGTCTTAACATTCACCCCAAAAACCGTAGTGTAATCACTTATCGTTGGTTTCTGTCCGGTCTGCACCCGCCTGAATGGCAGACAGGTGCTTCGCGCCGGTATCAAGCGGCCGCGTCAGCGGTCAAATTCGATTGATTGCCTAAACGGCACAAGGAGGTAAGCAATGTTTAGTCCGAAAAGAAACATCGCGATGCTCGTTGTCCTGACAATGATCATTACTTTCGCATGGTATACGAATCTCGCAAATGCCCAATTGCCCGATTACCTGGTTAAAGACGGCCTAGTAAGCTATTGGTCTTTTGATGAGAAGGACACTAAAGGCAGAAAGGTCGACGACCTCGTTGGAGGCAACCAATGCGAGCAGGTAGGCGCCTTAGAGGTCGTCGAAGGAAGGGTCGGTGAAGCCCTGCTCTATGATGGGATAGAGAATGGCGTCACGTGCGGAAATGATGCAAGTCTGGCGAATATTTTTGATGGCGGCGGAACGTTCATGGCATGGGCAAATCCACGGGGTATGGGCCAGAATGATCAAGGCAGACTCGGCGACAAGAACCAGTGGACATTGATGCAACGGTTCGAAGGCCGTGGCAACATTCTGTATGTTCATGCTGCATTCACCACTACCGCAGGTGCTTGGCGTTCGCCCATTGACACATTTGAATTTAACGAATGGTATCATGGGGCATTGGTTTACGATTCCTCTAGCGACCAGAACGATCCGATGGTTTTTGTCGATGGGGTAAATCAAGAGTTAACAGTGAAAACCGTACCCGAAGGAGACTATGTGGACGACACCGAGTCGGTTTTCGGGATTGGAATTCGTTTTCACGACTTGAAAAGGTTCTTCGACGGTGTCCTTGACGAAGTCGCCATTTACAATCGCGCCCTCAGTGAGGCGGAAGTGCGACAGAACTATGACGGAATAGAGGGAACTGCCGTGGCACCTGCGGATAAGCTGGCAATCACTTGGGCAGAGGTAAAGACTGCAAGATAGCCTCAACACTGTCGATCCGCATTACATTCTTGCGCCAGGGGGTTTTTAACCTCCTGGCCCTGATTGACAGAAGCCACTTCTACGTAAATACCAAGTTCGTTTGAAGTGTGGCAGCGAGTGGGGTTCGGAGTGGGGACCAAGCAATATAGGGGCATTGCCCCCTATTATTTCTTGACGGACGAGGTCGGGATGCAGTAGTAATTCAATCGCTGTTATTCAATTGGTCAATCCAGTCCACACACGGGAGTTCCCCGTTTCACCCCCGCCCACTTGCACACTCTCAATCGGTATTTGGTGCGTCTATACACCGTTTTCTATTGGGCTTCAGCGCGAATGTTGCGAAGTTGCACAAAAGAATCACTACTCAAGAGTGCCCGATTGCAATCGCAGTACATCCTCCCTAAATGACCATTTGCTCATCTTAGTGCGATTCGTTCTCAGGGGTGTATTGAATGGTTACCTACAAGCACAAGAGCATTTTGGGATAGTATCAACGTTTGCGACGGCGATCGTCCAGAAATCAAATTCCGATTGTTCCAAACGAATAATTCTGTCCACTTAAACTCCAACTTCCGGTGGTGTTTCTCATCGCCCTTGACTCCGAACTCTGATTGCCCAAACGACACGAGGAGATAAGGAATGGATTTTAGAAGAAATCTAGCGAAGTTTTTTTTCCTGACAATGATAATCACTTTGGCCGGGCATAAAAATCTAGCAGATGCCCAATTTTTGCTTCAAGACGGACTGGTAAGTTTCTGGTCTTTTGATGCCGACACCATCAAGGGCAATAAAATCAGAGACGCTTTTGGACCTAACGATTGCACGGCGGTAAAGACTCCAGCGCAGAGCCCGGGAAAAGTCGGTGAAGCCCTGAACTTTGATGGGACAAAAGATGGAGCCAGTTGCGGAAACAGAAAGAGTCTAGCCAATATTTTTGATGGCGGCGGCACATTTATGGCCTGGATATTTGCAAGATCGCTGGGGCAGAACGATCAAGGCAGAATCGGCGACAAGAATCAGTGGACACTGATGCTTCGCAAGGAAGGCCGTGGCATAGTTGTATATATCCATGCTGACTTTGACACTACCGATGGCGCCTGGCATACGCACCCCGGAGAATATGAACTGGAACAATGGTTTCATGCGGCGATGGTTTACGATTCCTCGAGCGACAAGAATGATCCATTAATCTATGTTAACGGGGAAAGCAAACGCATAATACCGAAAACCGCGCCCGTGGGAAAATATACGTCCGACAACGACTCAATCTTCGGGTTGGCGATCAGTTTTCATGATAAAATGAGGTTTCACGACGGCCTCATCGACGAAGTCGCCATTTATAATCGCGCCCTCAGTGACGCGGAAATTCGAGAGAACTATCGGGCAGAGGGACTTGCTGTTGCCCCTGCGGATAAATTAGCTATCACATGGGGAGCGATAAAGTCATCAAGATAGCCTCAACATTATCCATGCGCATGACATTTTTGGGTACCGTTGCTTACAAGCCCAAAACCGTTTTTGATATTATCAACCGCCATTTTTGCGATTGCCCGAAAGCTATAGTCTGATTATTTCATATTTACTATATTGTCCACTTAGCGGTTTATTTTCTAAAAACATATGGTAAGTGTTGGGTGATGGCAGTTAACATTGTCTGAATTGTGATTTATGTGATGAAGTGATCGCCATGATTATCAATCCCTTAGTTGCCTGTGATGTGTGGATTCAACCATTACCTTGAAGCCACTTTGACTCCGGGAAGAAACCGAGTTTTGAAGAAAAAACTCGGTTTCATTAAGGGTTAATTACTTGAAGAATGAACCACTTAGACTCAAACTTCCGGTGGCGTTTCTCATCGCCCGTGACTCCGATCGCTAATTGCCCAAACGACACGAGGAGATAAAGCAATGGCTATTAGAAGGAATCTAGCGAGGCTTTTTTACCTGACAACGATAATTACTTTTGCCGGGTACAATAATCAAACAGATGCCCAATTCTTGGTTGAAGACGGACTGGTAAGTTACTGGTCTCTTGATACCGATACCATCAAGGGCAATAGAATCAAAGACATTGTAGGACCTAACGATTGCACGGAAGTAGGGAATCCAGAACCAAGTCAGGGAAAAGTCGGTGAAGCCCTGAACTTTGATGGGACAAAAGATGGAGCCAGTTGCGGAAACAGAAACAGTCTAGCCAACATTTTTGATCGCGGCGGTACATTTATGGCATGGTTCTATGCAGAATCGATGGGGCAGAACCTTCAAGGGAGAATCGGCGACAAAAATCAGTGGACACTGATGCTTCGCCAGGAAGCCGGTGGTCAAGTTCTGTACATCCATGCCGACTTTAGTACCGCCAACGGCGCCTGGCATATTCCCCCTAGAGAATATGAATTGCAAGAATGGTTCCATGCCGCAATGGTTTACGATTCCTCAAGCGACAAGAATGATCCGATGGTATATGTTAACGGAGAAAGCAAGCGCATAACACGAAAAACCGCACCTGCGGGAAAATATACACCCGATAATGATTCAATCTTCGGGTTAGCGATTCGTTTTCACGATAAACAAAGGTTTTTCGACGGCCTCATCGACGAAGTCGCCATCTATAATCGCGCCCTCAGTGAGGCGGAAATCCGACGGAATTATCGGGCATCGGGTCTTGCTGTGGCCCCTGCGGATAAGTTAGCTGTCATGTGGGGAGCGATAAAGCGATCAAGATAGCCTCGCCACCGCCGATCCGCATAATTTTCTATGGCCAGGGGTTTTCGACCTCCTGGCTTTTTTTTTCACTATCATGAGGACAGGAGTTGCAGACGGTATAATGCAGGGGATTCCGATTCTCAATCACGTTTGAAGTAAGGACAGGCGGAGTCGAATATGTAGCACTTGAGGAGATGGAACCACTGCTCTGAGAGGCGGTAGCTGACGGCCTTTGTAAAGGTGTGTGTTGTGAGGCAGAGACGGATAGAACGACTTAGAGCTTGTTTGAAAAATAGAGGTCAAAGCCATTTTGGAGTTGTTGAGTGTTATAATCTGTCGCCCCTCTGGGGCTTAGGCGTGTGGGGTTCGGCGTTTTTCTACACACCTTCCGCCCCTCTGGGGCTTTTAGAGACTGGTAGGATCCCTAATCGTGCTCATTATTCATTCGCTTGATCGCTGTGCGCATCCTACAAGAGTGTTGATGAAAACCTTGGTTTTGAGATGAAATGTGCTACAAAAATGGATTTTCAAACAGGTTCTTAAGCTAAGTGCAAGACTATTGAGGTCAATGGAAAAATAAATGGACCATAATGAACCCGCATCCCTTTCGCAACACTCCATGCCAACGGAATTTCGGGCAATTAGATGGCGTGCTGTCGCTATTGGGCTTGTTTTGGTCCCACTCAACTGTTACTGGATCATACTAATAGAGTGTATATGGTTCTCGGGGCATCCGACCGCTGCAACGCTGTTCTTCAATGCGGTTTTCAGTTTATGCGTTGTTCTCTTCATCAATCGATTACTGCAAAGGTTTATCCCGTCGGAGGCGCTGAATCGAGGGGAACTGCTGACGATTTACGCCATGCTCTGTGCGGTATCTGTGATCGCCGCCCGTCAGTTTTTGCCCCTTCTCGTCCAGCTCATGCCCCACGCCTTCTGGTTTGCGATGCCCGAAAATGAGTGGGCGCAGACAATTCATCCTTATGTTCCCACTTGGCTTTCTATCAGTAATAAAACGGTATTGCAGGGATACTATGAGGGCGATTCTACTTTTTTCACGCGTACGCATTTGTTTGCATGGCTAGTGCCCATATTCTGGTGGTCACTTTTCATTTTGGCGTTGCTCTTGGTCATGCTATGTCTATGTATTATTGTCCGAAAGCAGTGGACGGAAAATGAAAAACTCGCCTATCCTATCGTTCAACTACCGCTCGCAATTACGAATAAAGAATCCGGAATATTCAAGGCGAAGTTATTTTGGATCGGATTTGGTATCGCCGCCGGGATTGACTTGATGAACGGCCTCAACTTTTTCTTCCCTAGGGTGCCATACTTGCACGTTAAATTGACGCCAATAGGGCATTTTTTTACAGATAAGCCATGGAGTGCCATTGGATGGACCGCGGTAGCGTTCTCTCCCTTCCTCATTGGCATGAGTTTCTTCCTTCCTCTGGATTTATCTTTTTCCCTCTGGTTTTTCTTTCTCTTTAGAAAGGCGATTCAGGTATTGGCAGCAGTTTTTGGTTATGCTGTTAATTCTGGCTCGACAGGCATGCCAATTTTCGATGGTCAGGCACAAGGTGCATGGTTGGGTTTTGCCCTTATAACAGTATGGGTCACGCGGCGACATTTTGCAAAAGTGTTCCGGCAAACCTTTCATCCTCGGTCAGAACAGGACCGGGCTGAAGGGTTGGGATACAAGTGGGCGTTTGGTGGAATGATTGTAGCAATGCTGTTCATCTTTGTGTTTTCCTACTCTGTGGGAATGTCGATTTGGGTCATTCTCCTGTTTTTCGCGATAGACTACGCGATTTTTCTTGCGTTGTCGAGAGTACGCGCAGAGGTAGGACCTCCCTTTCACAACCTATGGGCAGTGAGTGCACGCCCAATCATGTTTAACATCTTTGGCCCGCGTCGATTGGGCCCCTTCAATCTGACCGCCATTGCATTGTTCCATTTTTTCCACCGTACCTATTCGAGTCATCCGATGCCAGAGTACTTGGAAAACCTGAAGATAGCGGAAAGGGCAAAGATACGATTGCCGATTCTCGTGACGGCAATGGTACTTGCAACCCTCATCGCCATCCCCACATGCTTTTCGAGTTTTTTGCACCTGGCCTACAAATTTGGTGCGCAAATGAGTTACGCGGGTTGGGAGAGCTTCAATACTTTGCATCAACAGTTGTCTTATCCTTCGGGAACAGACTATAGGTCGGTTCTTCTAATGATTTTAGGATTCTTTTTCACCTTGATACTGATGGCGATGCGGATGCGCTTTCTCTGGTGGCCATTTCATCCGGCAGGTTATGCAATCTCCATTAATTTCGGGATAGACTTCATCTGGTTCTGTCTTGTGATAAGCTCCTTGGCAAAATGGATGATTCTTAAATATGGCGGACTGCAATCACATCGGAAAGCAGTTCCATTTTTCTTGGGTCTAATCTTGGGCGAGTTTATAGTCGGTAGTTTTTGGAGCGCGCTCAGCATCGTCATTCAAACACCAACCTATAAATTTGGGATTCTCTAAACACTGGATTCACGCGACAGAACTTGGATTCGGCGGAACGAACCAACTGAGTTACGGACAGAGTTTGGTGCTCACCGGTGGTTTTCTCTCCACATTAAATACGCACAAACAAGATGGCGAATGCGGCCTTCACTAACTATACTATCTTACATGATAGTACCATCCGACTCTCAGGGAAACACCCTCATGGAATTTGCAATCTCGTCTCGGATATGCTAAACTCGCCGAAAGCATCCTTTTTCTCCGTGTTAGTTTTCGAGGCTATCTAGCCATCAAGCGAAGAAGGAATTTTAGAAATTACTCAATCCATGGGCTAAACCTTTTCTAGTCCATTGGTGCAACCAGTGGCTTACCAGTCTGCGAGTTAGATTTCACTCGTCACTCTTTTTCGTGACGAGGCTCCCTCTGCACTGTAAAGTGCCGAGAAGCAGCCACCCGGTGCCAAATCCAAGGAGGAACACTTACATGAAAACGAACTGGGTCCGCGAGAGATTGCACGGGGGTCAGCCGACAATCGGTTGCACCATGGGATTGGGAAGTCCAACCGTTGCCGAACTCTTGGCACGTGTGGGATACCACTGGTTGACTATTGAAATGGAGCACAACGCGCTGGACTCGGCGCAGGTTCAACACATGCTCATGGCTATGAATGGGACGGAGACAATTCCGATTGTGCGCGTACCATCGTCTGAACCGGTCTTCATTCAGCGTGCGTTAGACACTGGGGCAATGGGGATTCTCGTCCCAATGGTGAAGACTGCAGACGAAGCGCGTGCCATTGTCAGCGCCACGCGTTATCCTCCGGACGGTACGCGCAGCTTCGGAGCGCTGCGAGCGTCGCAGTACACACTTGATAACGAGGATTATTTTAGACGCGCCAATGACAACATTCTCGTGGCATTTATATTAGAGACCAAGGAGGCCGTGGAAAACGTGGAAGCAATCACGGCTGTACCCGGTGTCGATGTACTTTACGGAGGCCGATTCGACCTGAGCTTGTCCTTGGGAGTGGACCCAATGCAGCCGGATCCGCTTCCGGAGAACGAAGCCGCGCTTGAGCGGGCATTGGTTGCCGGCAGAAAGAACGGAGTCGCCATAGGATACCATTGCGGTACGCCTGAGGAGATGCACCAGCGAATCGAGCAAGGATTCACATTCCTATGCCAATCCACCGATTACAACCTGATTGTGGATGCTGCTCGCGACCAATTGGCTTCGGTCGAACACCTGTTTAGCAGGTGAAGCGTCTAGGCCGATGTGAGGGTTTAGTCGCCATCAAATGGTTGGTATTATTTGGTTTCGTGCCAGAAATACAGGGTGAGTGTCATGAGTATCACAACACGCGAATTTCTAGAATCATCAACATTGGCTCGGGAGCACATAGACAGGTTTCTTGATGCTGATGCGCACAACCGCAATGCTTTTGACCCGGAGTTGGGGTATATCTGCAAAAGCTCTGTGCTTAAGGACGGTATCGACGAAAGCCACACCATTTCTCGCTTTGGCGTATTCGGTGAGCGGTTGACCTTAAACTTCGCAGATCAGCCCTGTCGGATTAACACGTATGGAGATAGTTTCACGCAATGCGATCAAGTCAGCGATGGCGAAACCTGGCAAGAATATCTCGCCGCTCATCTTGGCGAACCGATTCGCAACTTTGGGGTCGGCGGTCACGGGGTTTATCAAGCCTACAGACGGATGCGCAGGGAAGAAAGCACCAAAGCGTCAGCACAATATCTCGTACTCAATATTTATTCGGACGATCACTTCCGAAGCATCTACAGATGGCGGATGCTACATTTGCCGGGAAGTTCTCAACTTTTTCAAAAGAGCGCCATATCGGAAACCAGCGCATTTTTGTTTAATGCCAACCCGTGGGCGCATGTACGTATGAATCCGGAGACTTCAACATTTGAAGAATGTGAAAACCCCTATCCGACGCCCGAGTCGCTTTACTCCCTCTGTGACAGCGAGCACATTTATCATACTTTCAAAGATGACTTTGACGTTCAAGCTCGCCTTGCGCAGCAGGGCGCAAGTGACCTCAACCTCGGAGTGTTGCAAACGATGGCTGATGCACTGGAGATGCACACAGACTTCAGTTCACCAGAAGCCGCCTCCGCAACTGCCTACAGTTTACTTCAAACGTGTGCATTGCGTTCGAGTCTGTTTATTGTAGACAAGGCCCGGGCTTTTGCGGCAGCAGAAGAAAAGGAGTTCATGGTTTTGTTGAGCTATCCGGCGCCGGACGTAATTCACGCCTGTCAGAACAGTCGACGATTTGACCAGATATTGATAGATTACCTGAAGGAAAAAGGGATTCGTTTCTTCGATTCTCTCCACGCACATGTTGAAGATTTCCAACTCTTCAACTGCTCACCGGAGGAATATGTCCACCGCTATTACATCGGCCACTACAACCCCAGAGGCAATCACTTCTTCGCTTTCGCCGCGAAAGACGCCATTGTGGAATGGCTGATACCAAAACCTCCGACTTACCGTGAACAGGGCCCGTCATTGCAGAAAAGAGGATGAACTTTTCCATGTGTTGTCTTCTCTAGATCCTTTCCGGGCAGAGCAAGTTTGAAATCAGTGTCCGAGAAGAAGATTCAATGGAATGAAGAAGAAGCGGACAATGAAACTACGATTAGAGGAATGAATCCACGATGAATGTCAATTCACAACAATTACTTGACGACGGCTATCTCATTGTACGGGGATGTATTCCGCCGTACCAATTAGACTCGCTGCGCCATAGCTTTGAAGTCCTCGTCGAGCGGCAGAAGGCAATTTGGGCAAGCGAGCGCAAACCGGGGGACCCACCGGGCGGGGTGTGGGAATCGTCCGCCCAGCCACGGTTGTGGTTCGATACTGTCGTTGATGAAGCCACCGAAAACACCGTCGAGTTTTGCTTGCACGAAAATACGCTGGGAGTCAGCCGCCAACTTATGCGCGCTTCCGACGCTGCGGTCACGGCGCTGTTCTTGATGTGCAGTCCTGTGCATGATTATGGTCCCGCAAACTGGCACCGCGACATTCATCCCATTGATCAGGCGCCCTTGACCGGCTTGCAGTTGGACCTACTGGAAAATGCTCCGGGACTGATACAGTGGAACATCCCGCTTTACGATGATAGCGTACTTTGGGTAGTGCCGCGTAGCCATCGCCGTCCTAATACCGACGCGGAAAATCGTCAACTGCTGGAAGATCCGACGCAGCCTCTACCGAATAGTATCCCGGTAGAACTGAAAGCGGGTGATGGAGTTGCCTATACCAATACGATCCTCCACTGGGGCAGCAACTACAGTAGGGAGCTACGCCGGACGGTTCATTTGGGCTACCGCCCGTTTGGTGGTCTGATTTATCCCCATGTTCCCCATTTCTATTGGGATTTGGACTTCACCAAACATCTCTCGCCTTCGATACGGGAGAGATTTGAGCGATTTGAAACGATGTTCCGCCAAGAGTGTAATTGCATCGTATCGGTGTTCAAATCAATCATCAACAAGGATGCCGACGCCTTCCTCGCCGGACTCACTGCGCTCCATCCTGGCGAGAACAGACGCATTGTGTGCGTTATACTGCTATCCAAATTAGCATACAAAATGCGATTTGAACCAACAAATTATGGAGGCGACCTAAAAAAATATCAGGAGATTGCCCAACACTTCTCTTCTAAAGAACTCGAAACACTTTGGGGTCGATTTGCACCGCTAGATGCAAAACTACAATCAGATACAGAACAGTATGTTCCCGGTTTCCAGTCGGGGCCGATGAAATACTATTTTAACAAGATGCCATCCAATTTCGATATAGAAGACTTTGTTGCGAGTTGGGATTAGAGAGCTTAACGAGTGTTTTCTGCCTCAACATTCTTCAAGACTTGTCCATAGCCGCATATCGTACTGCAATTCTATTATGCCATGAGGAATTGACTGAGACACCACCTGAACTGGAATCCAAAAGTGTAACCGCCAGTCAACAGACAAAAGAGGAAGTGATTTCTCTTGATAAACCATTCGCCGTGCAGTAATATATATGTACAAATCGTTCTTCCAATATTGGTCTCCTACCGGGGTTTTGGTATACCTAGCGGTACAGGGACACAATCATTTCTCTAGATGCACGCCACGACTTCGAAAGTCCAAATGTTGATTTAATCATGTCTTGGTACTTACGATTTTATCGAGACCAGATTTTTTTGAAAAGAGAATTGCAATGGCTACCAGGGTTCGGCGCTGTAAATAGACTCGGGCAATTCTGTGGATAAGGGGGAACATCATGCTTACGGAACAGCAACTCGTTCACTTTCAAACCTTTGGATTCGTGATTTTACGAAGTTTGTTTAGTCCCGACGAACTCGAAACCATCAACGTTGAGTTCATGGAAACGATGGAAGCTGCGTTCCAGGATGACCCGTTCGATGGAACGCGTCGGCATTGGCTGGTGACGATGGGACCACAGACTCCCTTCTTTACCTCTTCGCTGGAAGACCCACGATTCTGTGAAATAGCCGAACAACTCTACGGCGAGGATGTCTTCGGAATTGCTGCCGATATCAACCGTTATGTTGGGGACACGAGCTGGCACCCCGATACGGGAAGTGTGCAGCATCAGTACGGTGTCAAATTCGCATACTATCTGGAACCGGTTGATGCAGAAAGCGGCGCGCTTCGGGTTATTCCAGGGTCGCATAAACAGCCGCTTCACGATGAGCTGCGACGGAATCTGGAGGCATCCGGGTTGAGCATCCCCGACGTGCCTGCTTACGTGTGCAAATCCGAGCCGGGCGATGTTGTTGCCTTCGACCTCCGTTGCTGGCATGCCAGTTGGGGCGGCTCAAACGACCGTCGCATGTGTGTCATGGTTTACTACAACAATCCCAAGACGCCAGAAGGGAGAGAAGCCACCAAGGAACGGCTTGTCCTTAATGGAATCGACTACACACTTTGGGTCGCGAACTCCGAGACGCATCCAAAACGCCAACGCTGGATAAATCAGATGCGAGAGCTGGCTCCCGGTCTCCTTTGATCCGCTTTAAACCTGAAAGGTCAGCTTAGAAACACGATGTGTCGTGGTTGTACTGGCTAGCGGGGGAGAGTAGGCATTCCCTAACGTCAACGGTGTTCGACGACCAAAAAAGACTGTATGAAAGAGGAAGAACATCATGCTCACAGAACAGCAACTCATTCACTTTCAAACCTTTGGATTTCTAATCATCCGGGGGTTGTTCGATCCGGACGAACTGAGGACGATTAACGCTGAATTCGAAGAATCGATGGAGTCCGCGTATCGTCATGCGCCATATGATGGAACGCGTCGGCATCGCCTGTTAACGATGGGACCGCGCACTCCCTTCTTTTCCTCGTTGCTGGAGGACCCGCGATTCTGTGAAGTAGCCGAGCAAATCTACGGCGAAGACGTCTTGGGCACTATTTCCAATATCAACCGTTATGTCGGGGACACCGGCTGGCATCCAGATACGGGAAGTGTGCAACATCACTACGGCGTCAAATTCGCATACTATCTGGAACCGATTGATGCAGAAAGCGGCGCGCTTCGGGTGATTCCAGGGTCGCACAAGCAGCCCTTTCACAATGAACTGCGGCGGAACATGGGCAAGACCGGGTTAAGCATTACCGAGGTTCCTGCCTATGTGTGTGAATCGAGGCCGGGCGATGTGGTTGCTTTTGACCTCCGCTGCTGGCATGCCAGTTGGGGTGGCTCAGATGACCGCCGAATGTGCGTCCTGTGCTACTACAACAACCCCAAGACACCGGAAGCGGAGGAGGCCTGCCGGAAACAGCTTATCGGCAACGCGGTCGACTACACATCTTGGGTAGTGAATTCCAAAGGGAACCCCAAGCGTGAAGCGTGGATACATCGTATGCGCGAGTTTGCCCCGGGATGCTTTGATTTCAAAGGGAGAAAATACGTGGCCCAAGAAGTCCCGCCACGTTAGCAGTACAGAAAATCAGCCGTGGAAAATTTCAACGTGGTCACAGCTGCGTTTAGGAGGTAGTTGGCAATGGCACGACTGAAAGACAAGATTGCCGTCATTACGGGATCGGGCATGGGGTTGGGCCAGGAGATGGCGCTGCTGTTTAACCGAGAAGGCGCCAGCGTGGTTATCTTTGACATCAATGAGACGGCGGGGCGAGAAACGGTGCGACAAATCCGCGAGCAAGGGGGTAAGGCAATTTTTGTTCGGGGAGATGTCTCGAACCCGGACGACGCTACCAAGTTGATTGACGACGCTGTCGATGCTTATGGTCGTGTTGATATCTTGGTCAACAATGCGGGTGTTCAAGTCGAAAAGAACGTGCCCGACACCACCGAGGCAGAGTGGGACTATGTTCTAGGCGTAAATCTCAAGGGAACTTTTCTTTGTTCCAAGGCTGCCATTCCGGAGATGCGTCGGCAAGGCGGCGGCAGTATTATCTGTATCTCGTCAATCTCGGGTCTGACCGGCCAACCAAACCAGGCTTCTTACAATGCCTCCAAGCATGGCGTCATCGGGCTTGTTAGATGCATGGCATACGATCACGCCCAAGAGAACGTCCGGGTCAACGCAATCTGCCCCGGGTCGATGAACACGCCCATGGCAGCAAACATTCCCGAGGAACACCTTGCACCTTATCGAAAGGCGAGCCTTTTGGAACGTTTTGCTGAGCCGATTGAAGTCGCGTATGCCGCACTGTACTTGGCTAGTGATGAGTCGTCATATGTAACCGGTTCAGTTATGGTTGTTGATGGTGGGTACACCACGAAATAGTGCATCGATCAGCAAATTGCGCTCCAATGAGTGTAACGTTGCTATGGGCAATGAGACAATTCACACCGAAACGAAATGCTAAATGGCTGCCCGGCAGTATCTGCATGAAGATGAAATTTCGCGTGAGGATGCCCACCAGCCATGTAGATCATTAAGTGTCGATGACAATTACACATTCACCGCTACACAAAACGCGACGAAAATAACTCGTATCAAGCGAGGCCATTCCACACGATAAAGTGGCTCATGCTAACGCGGCTCAGTTGCTCCATGCCAAGAGTCGAAATGTTACTCCTTAGCCGCCTTTATCATACTTTAGCGACGTGCTAGTGATGCCTGAAAAGCTTAAAGTTTTGTTTTTACCCCATCCGTCCGATCCCGCGATGTTTATACCGTGGGGGGAGGATGTAGTGGCGGCGGTCGGCGACCGCCACGATCTGCGTGTCTTGGACTATAACCAGTCCGTCGCGTCGCAGTTTGAAGGAATTGAGGTGGTGATCGACCACGGCGGTGCCGCGGGAACTCGGGAGATGGCTGATGTAGCCGCGGGAAAGGTACGTCTATGGCAGATTCTCGGTACGGGGATTGACCATTTCGATATGGACTATTGGCGCGCCAAGAAGATTCCCGTGGCGAACTGTCCGGGAACTTTCAGCGCCGTGGCACTGGCAGAATGCGCCATGATGTTCATTCTGATGCTCGCCCGGCAGTACCCCATTACGCAAGCAAATCTCAAAGCCGGTGAGATGTATAAGCCCATGGGGCTGGAACTTGAGGGATTGAAACTGAGCATCGTTGGTTTCGGCGCCAGCGGAAAAGAGTTGGCGCGCCGGGCGCTTCCATTCGGCATAAGAATCACCGCGATTGACGTCCGCGATGTCGGACCGGGTGAGGTGCGCGAATTCGGATTGGAATTTGTCGGACAACCGGAAGATTTGGACAAGGTGCTCGCGGAGTCCGATGTCGTGTCTTTGCATCTACATCTCAACGACGAGACGCGGCACACTATCGATGTACGCCGGCTGCGTCTAATGAAGCCGAGCGCGTTCTTGATTAATGTCGCTCGCGGAGCATTGGTGGACGAAGCCGCGCTGGAAGCGGCGCTGGTGAAGGGACAGATCGGTGGAGCCGGGTTAGACGCTTTCAGCCAAGAGCCGCCCGATGTGACTTCGCCGATTTTCAGCTTGCCAAATGTCATTGCAACGCCCCATGTCTCCGGTGGCACCGATGGCACCTCACGGCGACGGGCACGGGTATCGGCAGAGAATGTGGATCGGGTGGCCGCGGGACTGGAACCGCTGCACCGCGTTGATTGAAGGATTGTCCGACTGTGGATATTGAACCTGGCGATCGGTGTGTGCCTGGCGGCAGAAACACGGTATATCAACAAACGAATTGGATTTTTCAACGTTGGCCGATAGTGACAGATATTAACCATGAGTCTATTGAGAAAGGAGTTACGCGATGAGTACCTCAATCAAAATTGATCACGTCGCAGTTATGGTGAGTGATTTAGAAAAGTCGCTGCATTTCTATCGTGACCTACTAGGGTTGGAGGTTGTATCTCCAGAGGAGCACATAGATGGTCCAATCTCTGAAATGACTGCCATGTCTAAGGTCCACATGCGCGAGTACCGGCTGCGCGCGCCGGGAGGTATCCACGGTCACTCCCGACACGACGGAGCAGGCTTCACCTTCGATCTGATTCAGTGGCTCAATCCGCCCAGTCCCGTGGAACGATATCCTCTCAACCATGTGCCGAGCGCGCATATCTGTTTCGGCGTCGAGGATGTTCAGGCGACGTACGAACGATTGAACGCAGCGGGCGTGGAATTTGTCTCGCCACCCGTTCACTTCAGCGGAGAAGGTGAGTGGTGTGTGCTCTTTTTCTATGACCCGGATGGCAACCTCCTTGAGCTCAACCAGATCGGTGTCGGGGCGCAAGAGGCACATCAATTTGACTGGAGTGACGCTTAAGGAACAGCTATCGGTTAGCCCCGACATATTGTCATTCTGAGCGACACCGGAAGTCTCTTTGGCTGAGAGATTCTTCGGTCAGACCTCAGAATGACATGTTGCACACCTTTTATGCGGTGTCTGATACCATAGTTGGTAGTCACATGTTAAGATTCCACCTTCGATCTGATGAGTGACGATTACCGCTTGTGCTTTCAAATACAGGTGGAATCTCTATGGAAGTTCTATCGCACGGGATTTACTATCGCCTTCGCTATTCGCTCAGTTGATCGTTATTCAGTCCCTGGATTGCAGTGAGAGGGCAAATCGACGATTATCGATTCTACTCTACAAGCATGGTAGATAGTAGGTCCCTATTGCCCTGAGATCTCTATCGCGCTAGTTACCCATGCGCTTCATCTATTCGTTCGCTTAACCTGCCTACCAAGCGTTCAACTGCCTAACTCCTTACGAATAAATTGTCCGCTATTTGCGCCGTTTTTCAAACAAAATAGCATCATTGATCGCTTCTATCCGCAAATAGCTTGAGGAACACTCATTGAGGTTCAATCTAGGAGAGATGCCCGACATTTACAGATAGTGTTGCATTGAATCTGTGCGGTCAGTGGCTCTATCGTACCAAGGCGCTAAGCAAGGAACTAGTAGATTTTCCACTTTTTTGTTCAGACCTAGCGGTACCAAATATTTCCTTAGGAGAAATACATTGCTAAAGTTCGTGATGATGCCACCGCTGGACGAGATGAGGCGTGATTGGGCGGCACGTATGGAGGCGACTCTACCGGAATATAATATCGTCTTGGCGGAAACCGACGAGGACGCCAAGCGCGAAATCGTTGACGCGGACGCCGCCTACGGCTGGGTACCACCCGAAGCGCTCAGAGTCGCGCAGAAACTCAGATGGTTGCAAAACCCCGATGCCGGCCCCTTTATCGGCTACTACTATAAGGAACTGATTGCGCACCCGGTTATCATCTGTAATCCTCGCGGCATCTACTTCGATCATATCAGTCATCATATCATGATGTTTCTACTCGCACTTGCGCGGGGCCTCCCTTACTATATTGACGCCCAACATCAAGCGACTTGGGATCCTGACGCTCGCAAAAGCCAATACATCGACCTAACCGGGGCGACGGTACTGATTATTGGAGTCGGCGGTATTGGCCACGAAACGGCAAGGTTGTGCGCTGAATTCGGCATGACGGTAATTGGTGTCGATCCACGATGCGAATATGAACTGCCGTTCATCGAACTGCACGCACCGGAAGCCCTTGATGATTTAATTCCGCGCGCGGACTTTATTGTCACCACGACGCCCCACACGCCGGAGACGGAGGGGATGTGGAATGCAACACGATTTGAGTCAATGAAGCGGACAGCCTATTTCATCAACATCGGTCGAGGCAAAACCACGAAAATCGATGACCTCGCCGATGCGATTGAGAGTCATCAGATTGCCGGCGCCGGGTTAGACGTGTTCGAAGAGGAGCCGTTGCCAAAAGAACATAGACTGTGGAGACTGCCGAATGTCTTGTTGACACCTCATGTCGCGGTAAAAGATGCTGACAGCGTCACCGAACGTCGATATGAGATCCTCTTGGAAAATGCCCGCCGGTTCGCCGATGGTCAGCCGTTACGCAATGTTGTGGATAAAGCGGTGTGGTATTAAGAGCCTGTTTGAAAAGTAGGTAGTAAGGCAATTGTTTGGTCATTTGAGGGGCCGAGTTATCGGATTTTCAAGGAATTTTTCCTCAAATAGCCGCTCCCAAAGGCGGATTCGGACTTTTCAAACAGGCTCTTAGCGTTGTTCCTAGAGCCTCTGAGAGGGAGATTTGAAATGCCTGTTTTAACATGGAAAAGGTGGTTGAAAAACAATAAATATGTGAGGGGATTAAATCTAAATAACTATGATTGGAGTTTAGTAACCTCTAGTGTGGGCGTTTATGTGATTTATTATAAAACAAAGAATGCTAGAAAAGTTGTGTATGTAGGGCAAAGTAGTACAAATATCGGCACAAGGTTAAATGACCATATAAGACTCAAAGACATTCAGAGTTATAGCCATAATACATTGTACGCTACTTACGCTGTTGTTTCAGATAGCGTAGACAGAGATAACGCTGAGGCATACCTTATACACCATTACAGACCACCAGCTAATGACTATATTCCGCCAGATACTGGTGAGATAACGACTTTACCATTCAAGGAGAAACCATGAGAAACGGGAAAGTGGCAGCGTACAAGAGGTTGACTGATTATGATAAACTTAAGACACTACTTGATAGAATCGAAAATGAACTGAACACATTTGAACCAACTAACAATGCAGATAATCTTATGAAACTGCACAACGAATTGTTACCATATTTTCGTGGTTCTGGCAGTTACACACCAGACGAATTAAATATCCTAGAGCCTCCTAGCGAAATTGAGGAGAGCATTGTTGAATCATTAGCTACAGTTATTTACCGATTTATCAAAGACGACTGCCTTAAATCGCCAAACCACACAATTAGAGGGATACGTAGCGACATACGCAAATTAAAGCAAGAAATTGCTAACTCTCGAAGTAATAGACATCTTTCCAAAATAAGTATCGATATGGCTTGATTTTACGTTATATCCTTTCAACAATCTTCTATTGTAGAAAGGATACCCATGAGTCAATTTGAGAAAGCAGTAAAGCTGTCAGATGAGCAATTTCTGCGAGCAATTGGTGTTGACAAAGCAAAGTTCAACCTTATTTTAGAGCGTGTGGCAACTCACCTCGAAAACCTTCGTGAAGAACGACAGATGAAGAAACGAGGAAAGAAATCGGAGTTGGCATTGGCCGATCGCCTTCTATTGACATTCACCTATATGCGCCACTATCCAACCTTTGCTAGATTAGGCATGGAGTTTGGTATCAGTGAGTCTTATGCAAATAAAATCTATCATCAAATACTTGATGTGTTAGAGCCTGTTTGAATAGTATAATTTGTAGGGTGCGCACTGCGCACCAGCCTCTAAAAGCCCCGGAGGGGCGGCAGGTGTATAGCGGGCAATACAAAAACATGAAAAAACCTGTTTCCAAATGACTGAATGTGGCTCTGCTGCCGACTATTCAAACAGGTTCTAAGTTTGGCCCACTCGTGACTGTTTAATTCGGTTGCGATATACTGAAAAAACCGGTAAGCGTGGAGGAATGTGTGACTGTAAAGTGTGAAGACGTAGACTTCGACTTAAGAATTGCCGAGTTCAGGATCAACGGCTACGTCGTATTGGAAGATGTCCTTAGGGGCGACACGGTGGATCGCGTCCGGGCGGCGTTTCTGCCGTTGCTTGAACATGTCAAGACGCGGGAAAACATCATCGCGGACAAGGAATGGGGTGACCTGCGAACGGGTTTTGGCCGTCAACAGAACCCCAGCCGTTACACACTGCACCTTCCGTGGGTGCCGCCGTTCGCTGTCCCGGAAGTGTATGAGAATCCGGTGATTCTCGAGTTTCTCAAGCGCTATTGGAGCAGAGACGATTTCTACATCAAATGCCTCCATTCCAACAACCCGTACCCGGGCAGTGAGTACCAGAACTGGCATCGAGACACGCCGCTGCCCGGAGAGATTCCCCATGTCGGCCTTGATACCTGCCCGGTGCTGGGCATCAAGTTTCCGCTCGTGAACACATCCGAGGAGAACGGCAGCGTCGAAGTGCTTCCTTCTACTCAATATATCGCTAATCCAGACTTGCAGAGCCGTTACGACGAGGTGTTGACACAGGGTGATTTCCCGTCGGCTCGTCGACTCAACATGAAAAAGGGATCGATGTGGATACAGGACCCTCGTATGCTTCATCGCGGAACGCCAAATACTTCCACTGAGTCACGACCCGAAATCGTAGTCTGCTACGGGCTGTCTTGGATCGACATTGCGCACCAGATGAAAGTGCCGCCTGAAACATACGAGGACTTTTCTGAGCGGGCGCGAGAGTTGTTCAAATTCGCCCAAATTGTTGACTATTAGAGCAAACAATGGAGAATCTTCCAAGCACGCGAATGAAGATTCCATTCTCTTCATAGATCCGCACTTTTGAGACCTTATAACCAAGCGAGGACGGCACGTATCGCTCTAATCTCGTTTAATGGATGTAGATAATGACGATTCGACATTCTATCTCTTGGTGGTGCTTTGAAAGCCTGATGCCCACGGAAAAACTAATCTCGACCGCCGCCAAATTGGGATTCGATGGCATCGAGTTAGTCGGGCAGGAACATTGGGACGCCATCCGGAGTGCCGGCTTAGACATTGCCGCCGTAGCTGGACACGAAAGTCTCGGTGACGGCTTGAACAAAGCCGGCAATCATGATCGCATTGAAAGAGAAATTGTCGAGAGTCTCAAACTGGCGGAAAAGTATTCGATACGCAACTTAATCTGTTTTTCCGGCAATCGACACGGCGAAAGCGATGAGCGGGGGATAGACGTAACAGCAGAAGGATTGCGGCGCGTGGCGAAGGCGGCGGAAGAGGCAGGCGTGTATTTGGTGCTTGAGTTGTTGAATAGCAAAGTAAACCACGCAGGCTATCAGTGCGACCGCACAGCATGGGGAGTAGAAGTCATCAAACGCGTCGAATCCCCACGGGTAAAGCTACTTTACGATATCTATCACATGCAAATCATGGAAGGCGATTTAATCCGCACGATTCAAGACAACCATGAACACTTTGCCCATTATCACACCGCAGGCAATCCCGGCCGAAACAACCTTGACGAGACTCAGGAGATATACTACCCGGCAGTCATCGCCGCCATACGAGATACGGGCTACGATGGATACGTAGGGCACGAATTCATTCCCGTGGGAGATCCTGTGGAGGCGCTGAAGAACGCGTTGCATGTCTGCACGCTCTAGAAATAATCTTGGTTCACTGGATTCCCAAATATTTCGCAATCCTGCTCAAAACAAAGAAAACCAGACAATATGTTCCAGCTTTACGACACAACACTTCGAGATGGAAATCAGGGGGAGGGGGTTTCCTTCTCGGTCGAGGACAAGCTGCTCATAATCAAAGCATTAGATCGACTTGGGGTTCACTATATCGAAGGCGGCTATCCCGGCTCAAATCCGAAGGACATTTCGTTTTTCAAGCAGACAAAGTCGATTAATCTGCAAAACTCCGAGGTCGTTCCGTTTGGCAGCACACGCCATTGCAAATTTCGCCCGAGCGATGACCCAAATCTACAAGCGCTGGTGGAAGCCGGTACGCGCACCGTCACAATTTTTGGCAAGAGTTCGAAACTGCATACAACAGAGGTCTTGCGTGTGACGCCCGAGGCTAACCTAGACCTCATCGAAAGTTCCGTTGCATTCCTGACCGAGAACGGGCGACAGGTCATCTACGACGCCGAGCATTTCTTCGATGGCTTCAACGATGATGCGGATTACGCCCTTCAAACCCTCAAGGCGGCAGCGGACGCGGGAGCGAGATGTCTCGTGCTCTGTGACACGAACGGTGGACGGCTACCGCTAGAAATTCAGAACGCTATCAAGGCGGTGAAGGCAGCTATTGATTGCCCCATCGGTATCCACACGCACAACGATGCCGGAATGGCTGTTGCAAACGCGGTGATGGCAGTGCAAGCTGGTGCGAGCCATGTGCAGGGAACGTTCAACAGTTACGGCGAACGGTGTGGAAATGCGAACCTCTCCTCGATTATTCCCACGCTGAAGCTCAAACTTGGAATTGATTGCGTGAGAGAAGCGCAACTGAAGCGAATTACGGAAGTATCGCGGCTCATCAGCGAATTGGCAAATCTGTCCCACGATGAACGTCAGCCCTATGTCGGGCGGTCCGCCTTTGCTCATAAGGGGGGTATGCACATAGACGCGATCCGAAAGAATAGACTAACGTTCGAACATGTCAACCCGGAATCCGTTGGTAACACACAGCGCATTCTCGTCTCCGATCAGGCGGGTAGAAGTGCGGTTGTTAAAAAGATTGAAAACCGATATCCCGACCTGGATCGAAGTTCATCGGAGGTTTTGGCTCTGTTCCAACGCTTGAAAGAGGCTGAGAACGAAGGGTATCAGTACGAAGCGGCGGAAGCGTCGTTTGAGTTGCTGACGCACAAAGTTTTCGACGAGTATCAACCCTTCTTCAGTCTGCTCGGATTCCGTGTCAACATTGAGAAGTTCAGCGACCACGGTCTACGATCCGAGGCGACAATCAAAGTTGAAGCTCCGAATGGCGAGATTGAACATACCGCCGCCGATGGCGATGGTCCCGTCAACGCGCTCGATAATGCACTCCGCAAAGCTCTGGAGCGTTTTTATCCATCGCTAAAAGATGTCCATTTGACCGATTACAAAGTACGGGTTTTGGATACACAAGCCGGCACTGCGGCGAAAGTTCGCGTCCTTATTGAGGCGAGCGATGGGCATGACCATTGGGGCACGGTCGGCGTCTCCGAAAATATCATCCAAGCAAGTTGGGAGGCGTTGACCGATAGTTTGGAGTATAAGCTATACAAAGATAGGGAGGAAGAGCGTTGCGATTCGTCCCGATAAGTGCAGTTCGTGTGGAAAAGGAAATCGTAATTGTTTAGTTCAGTCCAAAACTTACGCGCCAACAGGAAATCGCGACCTGGAGATCGCTCCTACATTACGCTCAGGGATCTCTATGGGAACTCTATCGCATTCGCTATCCGCTCATTTGATCACTCACTATCCGTTCGCTTGATGGTGTATGGTGTAGGAAGGGATTAAACTGCAGCACGACGAACCAACATTCCCAAACAGATTGATAGGCTAAACAATTACAGAAAATCTTTCACTTTCTCGAAGTTTTTCCTGAAACATCGCCTACTCATGGTCCCTAGAGACACTATGCCCAATGAAATTCGCAATCTGTAACGAGACGTACGAGGGTTGGGATTTTGGCGCTGCTTGCGCGGATATCGCCGAAAGCGGCTATGATGCGGTCGAGGTTGCGCCGTTTACACTGTGCGACAACCCGACAGAGATTTCCGAGCGAGACGCCCGGAAAATCGGTGACCTCGCCAAGTCATCCGGACTTGCCGTGACAGGGTTTCATTGGTTGCTGCAGAAACCGGAAGGGTTACATCTGACCTGCCCAGATATTGAAATCCGCAAGCGCACCAAGGAAGGACTCCAGCATCTGGCTCGCATCTGCGCCGCCATGGGGGGCGAGATCATGGTTTTCGGCAGTCCCAAACAACGGAACGTGTTGCCCGGCGAGACGTACGACGCCGCATTCGGAAGGGCAGTGGAACTGTTTCGCGATGTGTGCGAGGTAGCGTATCCTTTAGGGGTGACCCTAGCATTGGAGCCACTTGCCGCCCAATATACGAATTTCATGGTAAACGCGGAGGAGACCGTGCGAGTCATTAAGGCTGTAGATCACCCCGCATGTCGTTTGCATTTGGATGTGAATGCCATGTGCAGCGAAGAAAAATCCATTAACGAAATCGTCAGCGAGAATCGAGAGTACCTTGCCTATTTTCACGCCAATGATCCCAATCTGCGGGGACCGGGATTCGGTGATGTGGATTTTGTTCCCATCGCCCGCGCCCTGAAAAATGTGGGATACGACGGAGTAGTATCGGTGGAAGTCTTTGACTACGAACCAAATCCACAGACAATAGCCCGCGAAAGCCTAACGTACCTGAAACGTACGTTTCGGGAGGCGGGCGCAATATAGGAATAAACACTACATGACAAAGCCAATCAACCTTCTCGTTAAAGCCGGGGCGCACGAGCGACTTCACACTCCGGTAAGCATCAGGCTATCAGACAACCCTTTAAGCGGTCGACTCACGCGAGATGATGCGGGGACCGAGGTTCCGTGTCAGATTCACAAGGGAGCACTGTGGTTCGTCATCGACGAACTCGCAGAAGGCGGTGAAATGCGTCTAACCTTTGAACCCGAGGTGAATTGCCTGGATACAAGACCCGGGGTATGCTTCGATAGCCGCTATGCTGACAGCAGGATTGACATCAAAATTGGGGAGCAGGAGTTCACGAGTTATCAATATGATTCCAAGTTTCCGCGCCCACACTTCTATCCTTTTCTCGGACCCGATCAGAAGCAGATTACTCGGAACTATCCCATGGCAGAGGTGGAAGGCGAAACGACTGACCACATCCATCATCGTTCCGTATGGGTGGCGTTCGGCGACGTAAACGGGACGGACAATTGGATCGAAGAGGGCGAGCACGGCTGGCAGACGCACCGCCAGTTGATTTACGTAGTCGATGGGCCTGTCCTCGGAGAATTTCAGCACCATCTGGAGTGGGAGGATCATGACCGTCGGTGCGTGATGAAAGAGACACGAACAGCGTGTTTTTACGCGACCCCCGACTCGGCACGCTTGATGGATTTGACCGTTACGTTAAAGGCGCAAGATGGCGATGTCCGACTGGGCGATACCAAAGAGGGGGCATTTTGCAGCGTCCGTGTCGCCACGTCCATGGACGCGAACAAGGGCGGTCGGATTGAGAACAGCGTGGGAGGAGTCGGCGAGTCCGAATGTTGGGGAAGGCCCGCCCACTGGTGCGATTATTCAGGTCCGGTCGAAGGGCAAGAGATGGGCATAGCCATCTTCGATCATCCGATGAACCTGCGGCATCCAACCTGTTGGCATGTGCGCGATTACGGTTTGATGACGGCAAATCCATTCGGATACGCGACCTACCAAAGCAGTTTTCTCAAAGACGGCTCGCACACGATTTCTGCGGGTACTTCCTTGACTTTCCGTTACCGTATTTGCGTGCATCGCCATGACGCGCGCGGAGGCAAGGTCAACGATCGGTACCATGACTATGTTAGCCCGCCTACCGTGGAAATCGATGCGTGAAAGGTGCGCCGTACTGCGTTTCGGTGGTACAACTTGACGACTAACCGGGTGCCTCAACCGTTCGCTTGGTGTCACGCCCTGCGCCGCCTGAGATGTAAAGTTCGCCCAATAGCCGTGTATCCGTACCAGATTCTTCCGGCGCCGAGACGAACCATTCGACAATTTGACTCCCGGTCACGGCAGCCAAGTGTCCCAATTCTTGAGACTCGGCAGCAGATAGCATCGTTACGCCATGAGATGGGGTGAACC
Source organism: Candidatus Poribacteria bacterium (assembly GCA_965204085.1). Taxonomy (GTDB): domain Bacteria; phylum Poribacteria; class WGA-4E; order WGA-4E; family JAJDTR01; genus JAJDTR01. The sequence goes on from CBDBEE010000001.1 coordinate 494,081, forward strand.
GAGTTTCCACGGGACGCAACCGGCGAAGAGACTTGCCCTTGTTCGTAATATGTGTCGGCAAATCGCCTCGATTGGCAACACGCAACCGTATTCGGTATACGTTGTCGTCGAACCGTTGAACGCAGAGATCCTCAACAACCACCCATGGGTGTCTGCGTGCATGCGCGATTGTGAACTGGTACACCGCGTCAAGGGTTGGAGGGAGTTCCGAGAGCAACGGATTGTCGAGCACGGTGTAGAGGAACCCACCAATTTCAACGGCACCAAATTGCGGATGCTTGTAGGACTGCCACGGTTCAAACAGTGGATGACGCTGTCCGCCGCTATCCCACCACTGCATCAGTCGTCGCATCCATTCGTCTTCGTCCGCGCGACTCGTCCATGATAGGTAGTTCTCCGTTGTGAGTCCGGCGGCATTCATAACCGTCCCAAGTTCAATCTCTACCGTGAGAAGGCCAAGATGCTGGTATGCAAAGTCGAGCGAGTGTCCACCCTTGCCGCGATCACGCCGTCCCGCCCAATGCATTTTTACCAACGGAAGTGCCGGAAAACCGGTTAACTGCGCGCCGAGTTGCGACAACTCCTCCAGGGCGATATCGTCATCGGCATCGAGCTCTTCTCTGGTGCCACTCGCTGGCGGGCGGATGATCGAGGGATGTCCACAGTGGTAACCAACCAGGCCGAAGATTTTGGGATAGCGATGCAGGAACTCCACGAAATGCCGCATCACCGACTCACTGAACGGATAGTCGCCCGCGCCCTGCTGTTCGCCCTCCGGACGCCAACCGTAAGACCAGTTCCTGTTCCAGTCGAAACTCCTGCCGGCGGTGATGCCGGGACGATGTGTCAGGAAGGCATCAAACCCGGCGATTCGTATCCGATCACTGCCGTCCCAGTCATGAATGTAGCCCTCGGGAAAGGTACGGTAGTATGGGCCCCGGGAACCAGAACTCCTTTGGACGAGAAGTCTTGGGTCGGCGGGGTCAGCAACGAATTCGCCGTCAGGATGTTCCTGTCTTAGGGTGAGAATCAGTCCGTCACCGTTCACGTCTTCCGGGTAGACGACATTGGACTCACGGTTGCAGAAATCCGTTCGACTGCGGACACGGGTCGATGTTCTCAAACAGAATTCCGAACCGTCGGGCGATAGCCTAGGTAGGATATAAAAAGTGACACGATTGAGCAGTCCGTGATGGGCGTGCTCCTCCAAGAGTCGTTTGGCGATGTGCAATGCGGCGTGAGCGGAGGCTAACTCGTGGGCATGAATTCCGGCGTGTATGACATATCCCGGACGCTCCTCTGGACTTCCCGTCGTGAAGTCGGTTAGGGTCAGGAGATGGATGTCCCTTCCTTCCAAGGAACGCCCAATCGATTCGACTCGACACAAATCCGAGAATGTATCCGCCAGCGCACGCAAAAAGCAATCAATCTCGTCGTAACTGTAGAAGTGTTCAAATTGAACGACCGGCGCGGCAGACCTGCCCATTTTCACGCACCTTCTAATTTTGTGGATCCGTTGCTAGGCGTATGATTCTTAAATTTGCGGCTTCACCGCGAACCGACGCAGTGAGAAGCAAGTAAGAATGTTCGATGAGGTTGGCGTTTATCTTGCTTCACACGCCTGCAGACACGCCTGCATGTGGCCCCGCGACTCGGCAGCGATGACGCTGCATCGCGAAACGTCGTAATCTTTCGCCCCTATCACTTCCAGATTAAGCGGGCCTGTATAGTTGTTATCGTGCAACACACGGATATAACCGACTAAATCTATGTCCCCTCTGCCATTTGCCTGCATTTCCGGTTTGCCCGGTCCCGGGTCGCGCCCTTTACAGTCGCGAATATGCACGTGTTTCACCTGCGAAATAACAGCAGCAATGGCTTCAACCGGATTTTCACCGGCACGATGAATGTGTGACGGGTCCATGTCAATTCCGAAAGCGGGGGAGGAAATCGCCTCCATCGCCCGCAGGGTGGTCGGCGTGTTGTAAATGCTCGCGCCTACGTGCGCTTTCACGCACAAGGTCACACCGTACTGTTCTGCCATTTTTGCCGAGTTTCCAAGTGAGTCGATAATTTTGGGCCAAGATTCCTCGTCATCGGATGTGCCGCCCGGACCGCAGTTGACAATTGGAATCCCGATTTCGACGCTCGCTTGGAAGGCTTGCTCCATGATGTAAGCGTCTTGGGATGGTTGTTCCATTGCCAACAGTTCTAGATCATAATCCTTCGACAGCCGCTTAATCTCGGGAGCAAGTTCGCGCCAGCGATTGAGGACGAGGTGTTCGCTCATGCCGTCAATGGCTGACAATTCGATGCCGTCGTATCCAGCCATAGCGATGTATTTGAAGGCGGTCTCCATGTTATGGCCGCCAAACAGGACGGAATTGGCTCCTAATTTCATCTATATCGTTCCTTGAAATGCAGTGGTTAGTGATTAGTGGCTAGTGGTCAGTCAAATCCAAGTAACTTGCAGATAACAAGATGTCTATACGCGATGGAGGCGATCCGCCTTTGATAGAATTTACGGAATCATTAGAATTCGCTACCGGTACGGTCGGGATCGGGAGATCCGAGGATCTCTATCGCACTCGTTATTCACTCGCTTGATCCTACAAAAGACGCAATTTCTAACGGCGTGGAGATTAACTTGTCACTCTCCACTAGCTACTATTCACTGCTTCTAGCCGGGGTGGGCATGTTGTGGAGGCAGCGGCTGTGGACGGACAAGAATCCCGCCCTGTTCGTAGGACTCCATCGCTGCCCACGTATATTCCAAGGCTGCCAGGGCGTCTCTCCCGGAAGCCCTGAGTTCCGAGTTGGGAACGTTGTTCGCGATGTCTTCCAAAAACGCGTGGATTCTGCGCGGAAAGGTCTCACCGAAATCGGTTATCCCGGACTCCGTGACGACGGGACCCGACGATGTTCCCACGTCCAAATCTTCAGGTTTCGCGGCATCTTCACCACCGGGCGCCCGCCAGTAGGTTACCTTCTCAATGCAATTCTCAACGCAAAATGTACCACGCGTGCCCGCAACTTCAAGACTCCACCAGCCTCCTAAACCGAAGGTCGCATCTCCGCGTTGACTGAGGAGATAACCGATGCAGTCGTTAGCGAACCTAACGTGTATGCCGTTCACGGACAACATAACGTCGCCGGCGCTCTTCCGAAAACTCGGGCGAGTGACGAAGGCTTGGACATGCGTCACATCGCCGCAGAAGTGTCGCATGACACTGAAGGGGTGCGAAAGAAAGGCTTTCATGTGGAAGTATGGAAAGCCTTTGATTCTGGGCGAATCTTGGGGTTGGTATGTTCGCTCCCCGCCGGCGAATCCCATTTTGTGTAGGCAGTAGACGAGTTCACCAACTTCGCCATTTTCGATATACTGTCTCGCGCGATCGGCGGGTGGGGTGAAATGGTGGTTTAGATTGCATCCGAGGTAAAGATTTTTTTCTTCGGCTTTGACGACCATCTCTCGCGCTTCGCGAATGTCATTTGAAAGCGGTTTCTCGACAAGCACATGCTTTCCAGCCTCCAAAGCCTCCATGGTGGGTTCGTAATGCCAACTTCCGTTCTCGTTCCCTCCGGTACTGACATCAACGATATCCAAATTCGATTGATCGTCGAGCATGTCTTTAAGGCTGTAGTATGCCTTCACGCGGAACTGTTCGGCAAGGGTGTCGGCACGCTCCTTATCCAGATCGCATACGGCTACAACGTCTGCTAATTCATCGTTTGCATAGCAGCGTGTATGTGTGGTCCCAATTCCACTAAGACCGACGACACCGACTTTCAGTGCCATGTAATTCCTCCTTAAAACAGTGGTCGGTTTAACTAATCGTAGGGTGCTGAATAACCCACCATGAGCTGAGTCTCAGGCAGTAGCCGACACGGGATGAATTGTGCTACTATTATCCTTCGTTGTAACCGTTTTCGCGCATAGCATCCGCCAGAAACTCAAAGGAATACGGTCCCGGATCTCTTCTCCAACGGCCGACGGCATCGGGGCGCACGATAATACGCGCAAGCGGGATACCCAAGAAATCTTCAAGCCGTGAAAGCGTATCCTCTTGCCGCAACACGAAATCCTCAAAGCGAATGAGGATGTGGTTCTTCGGCTTGGGCGTTGATTGCATTATTTGGTATTGATACAACCATGAGATTGCCCGGCGTTTGCGAACGTCATCGGTTAACGGATATTCAACGCCGAAACGACGCAGGTCGTCGGTGCCGTGGCCATTGAGGATACAATCCCTCGGATCGCGAATCCAATGAACATACTTGAAGTCGGGAAACATCCGAATAATCCACGGATAAACCAACGTCGTCTCCGGTATTTTCCAGCCACGGTGTTTGGATTCGTTTGACAGGACATCCGCCAAATAACTGTTTATCAACGTTTCAAACTGCTTATCAATCTGCATCGTGTGCAGCGGCGAAAAATCCCAGCACAATCCACCCCTCCATTTGACGTATTTTGCCATGACACGGCACGCGTCATACATGGCTTCGGGAGGCACTTTATCTCCAGAGGAGTTCAGCATCTTGCCCATGTACACGCCGCTGGCATATAACGTATGTGAAATTGCCCGTGTGCCGGAGTGGCCGCGTCCAATAACCGTGACTGTGGACATCTGTACACTCCGGAGTTCATCCAAGAATCTGCAAGTTTGTCACGCCGGCGCTTATATGAAACGAAAGGCCGCGTTCAATTGCTATTAGACTAATCATGGATATTTTTTCCCTCGACAGTTCAATCTCGTCTGCTTCCTATGAGTTCTGCTGCCCAAGCAACCACAGTTTCTGCCAAGCGTACTGCCTCTTGATATTCTTCTTGGGTTACAGGTTCAAAAAGGCCAGGGTATCGGGTTTGAGAGGCGTATCTCGTCAGTATAGCCGCCTTACTGATAACCTGTGTTACCGGCACGCCTCTTTCTTCAAGTCCTTTGCCCAATGCTTCAATATCGTGAGTGTAGCGAAAGGGCAAATCATTATGTTGGTATATTGCCTTAATTGCTTTCTCCGCTGCCTGCTGAGCTTGGAAACATAAATCCTCCCAGAACGACTCTTCCGGCTTGGTCTGTTTTGCCAAAGCTAGGTGTCCTCGCGCACGAGCTAGCCAGTCAAGCGGTCTTCCGCGTATGGATTCATCGTGGGGCAAGATAAAGCTCCCTTCCCTCTTCCAATGCGTTCTTGATAATCATGTAGGGGTTAGAACCGTGTTGCAACACATCGCTTTCCGTCACAACGACGATGTCCTTTGGGAAACCAAATCCCCACATCTGCCGGTAAATTTCTTGGGCAGTCTTGCCCCGGTGGATGCCATTCGGCATGATGACTAGCACATCAAGATCGCTGTGCGGTCCCATATCGCCGCGTGCCGCCGAACCGAACAGAATTATGCGCAACGGACTAACGATTTCAACGATGCGCCGCACCAAATCGTCAATAACTCTTGGATCGGGTTCCATTATTCCCTCTCTATAATGTATCGTACGCCGAACGCATTACGACCGTAGTTTGTGCATCCACGATGATTGTTGCAACTTCCAATTGTCCCGCTTTAGATAGACCCGATTGTACGGAAACCTCCTCGAATAACCATCTCTTCCCACGAGTTTATTTCGCTACCGAATCCGGTTACTGCCGACTTTTGGCTTGCAATCGCGCCGCCTGTCCCGGATCTCCGATATGCAACGCGTCGTAAGCTTCCTGCGATGTCTTGAACGGCGCACCTTCCACCCATGCTCCCTGCGTCATCATTGGGTTTTTCAGACCGGTTTCCTTCTCGCGTTTCGCAATCCACGTCTGCATTCTATCTTGCAAAGTGGAAACAATATCAGGGCGAGTTCCCGCGAGGTTGTTGTTTTCATCAGGGTCTTCAATGAGATTGTAGAGTTCAACCGAGGGTTTAAAGTGGAAATCGGGTTCAAGCGCAACAATCAACTTCCAGTGCGGCGTTCGCCAACCGTGCTTCCGCATCCAAGTGCACTCGGTGATGTAAAATTCACTCTCATGTGAGGCAACTTCGTCCCTAATCATCGGCATCAGACTTCTACCATCAAATTCGATGTCTGTTTGAATCGCTGCCAGTTCAAGGATTGTTGGCACGAGATCTTTGTGCTGGTTAAAACCGGATACACGTTTGCCTGCGGGGACAGCACTTGGATAACGGACAATCAGAGGGACATGCAGGGTGACATCGTAAAGCCCATGATGGTCAAACCAGCACTCATGATCGTAAAGTGTTTCGCCGTGATCGCCATTGAAGATTACGATGGTGTCGTCAAGAACGCCTCGGGACTCGAGAGCGTTAAAAATCGCCTGTATGCAGGCATCCATATAGGCAATAGCGCCGTCATACTGCGCGATGACGTAGTCTTTGTCGGTAATGCCGGGCGGCATCCAACTCGCGAAGAAATCGCAGAACGGCTTAAACGCCATCACGGGTTGCATTGATGTATTACTCGGATCGCATTCGTCGCCGTGATAAAACATACGCTCATAGGGTTCGGGCGGCAGGTAGGGTGCATGCGGATCCATATGCCGGAGAAAAAGGAAGAAGGGGTCGCTCTGGTCGATGAGCTTGTTCAACTCGGGGATTGTCACGTTGTTGAGGTTCTGCGCCTTTGGGTTGCGCCCTTCTGCCCAACTTCCCCATCCGGGGTATTCAAAATAGCTGTCAAAACCTCGGGAACCGGGATTGCCGCCGAAACCGACGCAAGTGGTGCTATAGCCGGATTCTCGAAGGATTTCAGCCAAGGTCTTAACTTCGGGTCTAAGGGGGCCTTTGTGTCGCAGTGCGACGACTTGAGTACTAAAGCAATCCATGCCGGAGAGCATTGATGAATAGGCGCTTGTTGTCGGAATATGGGCGCTGTATGTTCGCTCAAAAAGCGTCCCGCCCTGAGCGAACCTATCTATGTGCGGAGTGGTGCGGCGATGATAACCGTAGCAACTCATGTGGTCGGCAAGCAGGGAATCAACGCCTATAAGAAGGACATTCGGTTTCGTGGTCATAAGGTAATGGGTCGCTTTCAGCGATAGTCAGACGCCGGTGAATGTGAATAATCATCTCGAGTAGCGGCAAGTTGAACCGGTTCTTCATTCGCGAGTTAGAACCGTCATGTCATTTATTTGAGTTTTGTTTGAAAAAGCTCAAGCAACTTTAACTGCTGAACGGCAGCCAAGACTTGCGGATCGTGTTCGTATTCGTCAACGTCGTTTTCGGTTTCACGCGCGATGGCAAGATTTATCCCGGCATTACCGAGGACAAGCTCCTCCTTAGACAACGCATCGACGAGGCGCCGATATTTCCTCAACAAGGCTACAGCCTCTCGGTCTTCGCGCGACGCCTGGCGTGCCTCGTCCAACTTTGTCAAAACATCATCGCCATTTTCTTCAATAAAAGCTTTGATTTTTTCGTGTTTGCGTAGCTTGGTGAGAATTTTATTTTCGGATTGACTGAACCAAGGGACTTCAATATCCGGCGCAATCCCGATCTTGTGGATATTAACTCCGCTGGGACTGAAGTAATGAGCGACTGTCAGTTTTATTGCATGGTCGCCACTGAGCTGGACCACCTTCTGTACTGATGCTTTTCCGAAGGTTTTGCGGCCAAGTACGATGCCTCTGCCATGGTCTTTAATCGCTGCTGCAACAATCTCTGAGCCGCTTGCGCTCCCTCCATTCACAAGAACAACGAGAGGATAATCTTTCTGCTTCTGATCGGGGCGGACGAGCAGATCTTCTCGTGGGCTAGTTCCCTCTGTGTAGACAATCAACTGATCGGGATCAAGGAAATCGCTCGCCACCTCTACTGCGGAACTGAGCAAGCCGCCGGGGTTAGATCGTAAATCTAAAATCATCCCGCGCAGTTCCTGCGAATCGAAGGATTCGAAGGCTTTGTCGACATCGGACCCCGTTGTGTCCCGGAACTGATTTATTCGGATGTACCCCACATCTCCGGCTAGAATTTTGGACTCGACGGAACGGAATCGGATGACATCGCGTGTTATTGTGACCTCAAGCGGTTCGTTTTCACCTTCGCGCAGCAGGGTGATTGTTACCTCGGTGCCCGGTTCTCCGCGCAAGCGTTCAACCGCCTCATCCACAGTCATCGCGGCAGTCGGTTCTTCTTCGATTAGGCTAATGATATCACCACTTTGAACCCCGGCTTCGTAAGCAGGCGTGTCTTTGAAGGGCGAGATTATGGTTAGACGATCTTGCCGGATGCCAATGACCATACCGAGACCGCCATAGGCACCACGACTTTCCGTACGGAAATCCCCATAGCTTTCCGGATCGAAAAATTGGCTATACGGATCGAGCGTACGCAGCATTCCGCGGATGGCGCCGTACATTAGTTTCTTCGGTTCCGGTGACTCCAGATGCCCTTGTTGAATATGTGCCAAAACTTCCGACAACAGAGAAAGGTTTTCCAACAAGTCTTCATCCAGGGGATCCGTGGACAGTAAGTCTTCGGTTTCCGTAGCTGGTAACGGGTTTGGGCATACAAGTAACATCGCTACCACAGACCAAATAAAGAGACGAGTCAAGACCAAACTACCTTGTGAAGACAAGGGATTACAACAAGCGGCGGGAGATTCGTTACGACCTTTTTTCATTCATTCGCTCCGTTCAAAGGCAGTGGCTGGCAATTGGAGGACACTGTTACAAACCGATATCATTCTGAATTCCATAAATGGATACCTGGTGGCTAAATTCCATCGACGCACAGGGAATCGCGCTGCAACAAACAAAAATGTCGCACTTAGTGGTTGATTTTCTAAAAACATATAGTAAGTGTTGGGTGATGGCAGTTAACATTGTCTGAACTGTGATTTATATGATGAAGTGATTGCCATGATTATCAATCCTTAGTTGCCCGTGATGAGTGGATCCAACCATTTCCTTGAAGCCACTTTGACTCCGGGAAGAAACCGAGTTTTGAAGAAAAAACTCGGTTTCTGTGCCCCTGTCGGACGAAGGTGACAACCTGGGTTAGCTAATAAAGATTAACTGCATTCACGTTGACCTGAAAAGGAGTTGGTGCAATCGCTTACTGTATGCTGTGCGGAAAGCAACGAAACTGGCAACCGCGTAGTAAACCAAATCGAACCATTCCATTCGCAACCGCATAAGTTTCCATGTCGAATTACCAGCTTCGCTTGCTTCAACCATCTTGGCAATGCTCTCTGCGTATTCTGGCGGGATATCCGGTTGTGCCTCAATGATACCAACTGTGCTAGGCGCATTCCATCGAACATCAAGGTACTTGCCCAAGAGTATTCCCATGAAAGCAAAGACAGCGGCAACCGAGGCAAAAGCAACTCGGCGTGAGCGACTCGTCAGCACCGCTCCGAGGCCTGTTAGGAGTCCGATAACTAGCGCAACCCAACCCGCAGTCATGCCTGTCCAGCTGATGTATTTTGCCCACAAGATACCGCCAATGATTGCGCCGAGCAGAGCGCCCGAGGGCGCAAGAATGGCGTTGGCTGAAGAGTGGTTCGTATCACTCATAGTTAAACCAAGATGAATCTCAAGGAAGAATGCAAGCAATTGCTACAGAACAATCTTGCCAGTGGTTCTCCACATTCGTTATTGGTCGGTACTCCCTACTGATATTTTACAGATTCGGCTTGTGTCGGTGGTGATTTGTGTGTTGTTCAAAGGTGTACGCGGCATTTAAGATTTTCCCTTCTTCAAACGGCGCGGCTAGCATCTGGAGACCGATTGGAAGACCGTCCTCTGTCAGCCCGCACGGGACAGAGATTCCCGGCAAGCCTGCGAGGCTTGAAGGGGTCGTCAAGACATCCGAGAGGTACATCTGCAGCGGATCCGCGGTACGTTCACCCACCTTAAAAGCTGGCGTCGGTGATGTTGGCGTGACGATGACATCAACTGATTCAAAGGCACGATCAAAATCAGATTTAATCAACGTGCGTGCTTTCTGCCCTTTCAAATAGTAAGCATCATAATATCCGGAACTTAGCGCATACGTTCCCAGCATTATACGCCGTTTGACCTCCTCGCCAAACCCGCGGCTGCGCGTTTTCTTATACATTTCAATGAGTTCGTCGGTATCCTCCGCGCGGTATCCATACCGAACGCCGTCATATCGTGCGAGATTCGCGCTCGCCTCCGCCGGGGCGATAATATAATACGTCGCAATCGCGTATTCGGTATGAGGTAAGGAAATCTCCTCAATGGACGCTCCGCACTCCTTCAGTGCTTTGACTGCCGTGTGCACGATTTTTTCAACCTCAGTGTCCATCCCTTCAATGAAGTATTCCTTCGGGACGCCGAATTTTATTCCTTCAATATCGTTAGTTAGATACTCGGTGTAATCCGGCGTCGGGAGATTGACGGAAGTCGAGTCCATCGGATCGTGTCCGCAGATTGCGTTCAGCACCAGGGCACAATCGGCAACATCTTTGGTGAACGGTCCAATCTGATCCAAAGAGGACGCGAAGGCGACCAAACCGAAACGCGAAACTCGTCCATACGTGGGTTTCATGCCCACCACTCCGCAGAGCGCCGCCGGCTGTCGGATAGAACCTCCGGTGTCGGATCCGAGGGAGCAGATGGCTTCATCAGCGGCGACAACCGCTGCGGAGCCGCCGCTCGATCCGCCGGGTATTGCCTCCAAGTCCCACGGGTTGCGCGTAATTCGGTACGCAGAATTCTCCGTGGACGACCCCATCGCGAACTCATCCATGTTAGTCTTGCCGATGACTACACTCCCTTGCTGATGGAGTTTCGTCGTCACGGTGGCATCGTATGGCGGCACAAAATTACCTAGAATCTTGGAGCCGCAGGTAGTCAATACACCCTTGGTGCAGATGACGTCTTTGACCGCGATTGGAATCCCGGCGAGAGGCGGCATCTCGTCACCGCGTTGGAAACCGGCGTCCGCAGCTTCGGCTTGCTGGAGCGCAGTCTCCTTAGTGAGTGTAATGTAGCCTTCGATCTGCCCTTCGATGGCATCAATACGATTATACACCGATTGTGTGAGTTCCGCGGAGGTTATCTCCCGTGATTTTAGCTTCTCATGAAGTTCGTGGGCTGTAAGTTGGTACAACGGCATGAAACGTCCGCTCCTTTGAGGCTTATTCTGGCAGAGCATTGACCGCTTTCCCGAGAAGCGGCTTTAAGTCTTTCATGTGGTGCAGCATGTGGAGTACAGAGATTTCAAGCGCTTCCACGCATTCAATAAGGTCGTCCTCAGAGATTTCCTCGCTTTGTGCAAGTGCGGTATACCACTCCTCAAAATGTGGAATTTCCCCGGCGATATCGCTCAAATGAAGGGCAATCATAGACCGTTTCTTCGCTTTAAGCGTTGGAATATACTTTTCTAACACGGCTTCCAATTGATGAAGCTGATCGACTGGAGTGTGTCCACCCGCATGCATTGAACTCATAAACCTATCTCCTCCTGCGCCTTAAAAGATAGAGGGTAGGAATCAGTTATACCTTGCGTTGGGTAATATTGCGCTTGTTTTCGCAGCACAAATGTGTCGCGATTCGGAGATCGCAGGGTTCCCCTATCAGTATCTACTATGGGATAGCTATCGGGATTAGCTATGAGATCTCTATCGCCTTGGGACCTCTATCGCACTCGCTAATCGCTCGCTTGATCTATCCGTTCAGTTGATCACTCATTATTCGTTCGTTTGATTCTGCCGTTTATGGGATGTTTTGGTGATTGTCTGAATCACAGATTTTCACTGATTCAACGGATTACACGGATTACGGGATTAGCTATCGCCCTCGTTATTCACTCGGTTGATCACTCCTTATCCAGTCGCTTGATCCTTCTGTTCAGTAAAATTGAGCTTGTTTTCTCGACAATTATGGTTTCTAACACAACTTACGTGGCACCAGCAGGTCGCGACTCGGAGATGGGATCTCTATGGTCGTACAAAAGCGATCACAATCTAACAGATTGTGGTACGGAAATCTATGATCTCACTTGATCGTGGCTGCTACTTTACCAGACGCTCGAAAACACGCAATTCCAGGCAACGTAAAGTATAAAAGTAAGTGATTAGTGGATCTCTATGTGAACTCTATCGCCTTGGGACCTCTATCGCACTCGCTAATCGCTCGCTTGATCTATCCGTTCAGTTGATCACTCACTATCCGTTCGCTTGCTGGTCAGTAAAACCCCTGAGCCATAGGACGGGCAATGAAGAGAGATCTCTATGGGAACTCTATCGCGTTCGCTATCCACTCACTTGATCACTCGCTATCCACTCGCTTGATCCTACTACAAACCGAAAAAATGAGCATCCACACAAGATCCGCCTAGAAAATGGGAAAAACGCAGTCTAGATTCACAGTGCTAGACTCCAGAAATTAAGAGACTAAACAGTTACACAGATTCTAGATTAGTTGTCAGCTATCGTAGTTTTGCAAACCAATCTCATCAAGCGTTTGTGCAGTCAACGCTTTTTCAAAAAGCGAATTGAGACGAGGGAGACTCCGTATTGAGGTGATTTCGCTGGTAACGGATTCCGGTACCGTATCAAATCGGGCATGAAGTACTTTGAGGATGACCTCTCGTTTTGCCCGTGTTTCGCCCTGCTCAATGCCTTGTTCAACGAGATGTTCCGCCATTGTCTGTGCCATGATTTCTAACTCCTCTTTGTCCGATGGTTGTTGGATGTACCGGTCAACGAGTGCCTTCAACTCCTCTTGTTCTTCAACTGGACGACGGTGCAGAATTAGCAACACTAGAAACGAAATCGCCTGCTGCCGCTGGTGCGCTTGCGCCTCATCAAGCGTGTCAATGTGTGACATCGCCTCAATCAACGCCGCGCTCATCGCCTCCTTGGATGCGTCTTCCTTTTGCAAGACGGTTAGCAACCAGCCAAACGGATTACTTGTTTTTGTTAGGATTGATTCATCTGTTTCCTTTACGCTTAGAAACAGCGTGTCGAATTTCGGAATGAACCGAGAAAGCGCATGAGGAACGTCCATAATCGCTTCCAAAGTCAGCGGGGTTTTCCACCTCTGCGAACCGGTGTAATATACAATTGGAAGAATAGGACGGAAACGTCTTTGACTCTTTGGAACATTTTTCAATTCCCATTCCCGGCGTTGGGAGTCCCAAATTTGAGTCATGTAAAACAACACTCGAAATCCCATCGTGGGATCGACAGTTGATTGGTGTTCGACGAGAATATAGATTAGCAGTTCGTCTTTCCCCGATCCGGTACGGAATGGTACGCTAAACACTACATCGGATTCCTGTTCTCGAAGGTTTTCCGGAATAAAACTCCGGTTGAGTTGTGTGAGTTTTTGAAAATCAATAAGTTCCGCCAGTTCGGCTGCGACGATCTCGACCAATCCCCGCACATTTGCCCAGTTTTGAAACAACCATCGTGCACTCCGGTCGGGGAAGTGTTCAATATGAACTCCAAAAAAATCACGTAAGTCGGTTTTTTCTGCCATAGCCCCTTAGATTTTCAAACAAGTTCTATAACCACCACCAATGAAACTGTCGCTCGCTACTAGCCGTCGTTTTTCCGTAACCTACTCAATCACCTTCGGCACATCAAAGTGTCCTTCCTCGGTATCCGGCGCAGTAGCGAATACAAGCTCCCGATCGTATGACGGCTTCACTGCATCCTCCTTGGACACATTGTGAATTGGGAGGACATGTGAAGTTGGCGGCACGTCCGTAGTATCCAATTCGTTCAGTTTTCCGATGTAGTCCAAGATTCTACCGAGCTGATGTGTAAACTGGTCTATTTCTTCCTCATTAAATTCGAGGCGCGCTAGATTCGCAACATGTTCGACTTCCTCGGGCGTAATCGCTGCCATTTCCGTTTCCTCTTCACAATCTTGGGTAGATTGTCTGTTTGTCTATCACATTACCATCGGTTGCAATGGCGCGTATTCAGCGACCAAGGTCTTCTCGGCACCACGCGCAAACCGAATCGTAACCCGCATATTCTGCCCAGCCCCGCTGATTCCGGTAATCTTGCCTTTCCCAAACTTCGGGTGAAACACAAATTCACCAACACTATAATCAAATGAGGGCGCTACGTCAATATCGGGTTCATCGGGATCGTAGGATCGAACAACGGGCCGATGGACGGTCTCATACCTGTCAACATGATTAATTAGATCGGGTGGAATCTCTTCGATAAAGCGAGAGGGCATGCGATAGTCCTCTGCTCCGTGGATTCTGCGCGTTCGAGCGTGAGAGAGAGAGGCTCGCTCTCTTGCCCGCGTCAAACCCACATAACAGAGCCGTCGTTCCTCTTCCAGTTCGGCTTCATCGGCAAATGCGCGCTGATGGGGGAGCGAGCCTTCCTCGACTCCAGCCATAAAGACGATGGGGAACTCCAGTCCCTTTGCGCTATGGAGCGTCATCAGGGTGACCACGTCACTTTTGTCATCCATGTCATCCACATCGGCAACCAAGGTAATCAACTCCAAGAACCCCGACAGTGTCGGCTCCGGTTCGTTTCCCTCATATCTGGCGGCGGCGGAGATAAACTCACTCACATTTTCAACTCTGCCCATCGCCTCAATCGTGTTATCGCTTTTGAGAAAAGTAAGATAATCCGTGACATCAAGTAACTCGTTAATAATCTCTACGGGAGGACGTGCGGGATCGAAACTTTCAATCAGTTGAGAGAACTCTTGGATTTTTAACTTTGCGGCTACACGCAGCGTAGAGATCTCATCAACGCGACGGAGGGCGGAGAACAAGTCAATCTGTTCCTCATCCGCGAAATCCTCGAGCTTCCCTAGCGTAGTTCCGCCGATTCCTCTGCGGGGTACGTTAATGATTCGCCTGAGGCTAATTGAATCTTCGGGATTCACAATGACACGAAGATAGGCGATGAGATCTTTTATTTCCATCCGCTCGTAAAAGCGAACGCCCCCCACGATTTGATACGGCATGTTTGCGCCTCTCAACGCTTCCTCAAACGCGCGGGACTGGGCGTTAATCCGGTAAAAAATCACGCAGTCGCCGTGCTTGAGTCCCTGCAAGCGCGCCTCTCGAATCTGCCTGATGACATATTTTGCCTCGTCAACTTCGTCTATCGCCTCATAGCAGTCAATCGGCGCGCCCGTGCTGTTTTCTGTCCAGAGTTTCTTCTCCTTTCGCAGACGATTGTTGCGCACGACCTCGTAGGCGGCGGAGAGGATGTTTTGTGTCGAGCGATAATTTTGCTCAAGACGCAGCACCGTAGTTTCGGAATAATCCTTTTCAAAGTCGAGGATATTATTGATATCCGCACCTCTCCACGAGTATATAGACTGATCATCGTCGCCTACGGCGCAGATGTTCTGGTGCTCCTTCGCCAGTGCATGAACAAGCAGGTATTGACCGCGATTGGTGTCCTGATATTCGTCAACAAGAATATACCGGAACTTGCCCTGATAATACTGCAAGACATCGGGGCAAGAATTAAACAACTCCACGGTTAGACCGATAAGGTCGTCGAAATCTAGGGAATTATTTTCGCGGAGATAGCCTTGATATTCGGGGTAGACTTTTGCGATATTTTCTTCAAAGTAGCCGTCTGCCGTTTGCATATACATCTCGGGCGTCACGAAATCGTTCTTGGCTTTGCTAATCTGGCTCAAGACGGCTTTGGGGTTATTCAACTCTTCGCGCATCTGAAGTTTTTTGAGAATCTCTTTGATTACCGCGAGTTGATCGACCGTATCGTAAATCGTGAAGGAACGAGAATATCCGAGCCTTTCAATATCTCTGCGTAAAATGCGGGCACAGGACGCATGAAAAGTCGACACCCAAATCAGTTTTGTCGTTTCTTCGCCGACAAGCTCTTCAAGACGGGACTTCATCTCCCCTGCCGCTTTGTTGGTGAACGTTACCGCGAGGAGGTTAAACGGCGACACGCGGTGGTGGCGAAGTAGATAAGCAATGCGATGGGTAATTACGCGCGTCTTTCCACTGCCAGCGCCAGACAGAAGTAACAGCGGCCCCTCGGCATGTTGCACTGCTTGCCGTTGGACCGGGTTCAGGGACTCAAGGAGGTCGGTCATTAAGTATTCTTTCGCCGCTACCGTATTCCAACTGAATGAATTGCAGATGAGGTAAACGGAAATCCAGTAATTAGGTGTGCTGAGTCGTCGTTATTTTCGTGTGAGACTACAATTCCATTCCCGTGATGCTAGCGGAATGAGGGCTAATACCAAATGGTGTTATACTTTGCGTTGGGTATTATTGCGCTTTCTTTTCCATTGATAATTGTTTCTAATAGGACTTACGCAGCACCATTAGGTCGAGAATCGGAGTTCCCTCGTACAAGGGTCGCGACCTGGAGATCGCTCCTACAGAAGACGCAATTTCTGACAGTGCGGAGTATAGTTTGAAATTAGGAGACTCATTGGCAGAACATAGCCGGCGCTTCGGTTCGTAAGAGCAGTATCCGAATCGAACAAGCGATCTATCAAAGAATCGTAATTGTTTAGTTCAGCCCCGAACTTACGCGCCAACAGGAAATCGCGACCTGGAGATCGCTCCTACATTACGCTCATGGGTAGGAACCGGGATTAAACTGCAGTACGACGAACCAACATTTCCAAAACATATTGATAGACTAAACAGTTACAAAGAATCAATAGATCAAACGGCTGAATAAGAAGTACGATAGAAATTTTATAGAGATTCCTCCGCCGTGCTGTAACGTGCATGAAGGTTACCGGAGTATGCCTACTACTTTTTCACTTCCTTATCAGCATCTTGCGCGTCGCCGCGAACTCTGCTGCTCTCAGCGTGTAGAAATAGAGACCGCTGGCGACGGACTCACCGCGCTCATTGCGGCCATCCCAATACAACGCGCGGTTACGGCTCTTATAGATGCCCGCCGCCTGATGACCCACGTCCATACGCAGAACAACTCCTCCGTTCATATCATAAATTGTCAGCTTGACCTCTGCGGGGGTAGCCAACTGATACGGTATCCAGGTTTCGGGATTGAACGGGTTCGGGTAGTTGGCGTGTAAGGCGGTCTCTTGGGGAACTATCAACGAAGCCAACAGGTTTTGGAGATTCGCAATGCCCTGTTGAAAGGCAATCGAACCGTCGTCTACCAGACGTGCCTCTGCAATCCACGCTTCAACTGTCGCCGCATCGGCGCGTCCAGTCGCAACTGCGGGCGCCGCGGCACCGCTGATCCCTTGCGCAACAATCGTGAGGTCGAAAATGTTGACAACGCCATCCCCGTTGACATCCGCAGGCGAATTGCGAGCTACGCTTTTTCCTAGTTGCCGTGCGACGAGAATCAAATCCAAAACACTGACAACCCCGTCACGATTTACATCGCCGGTCGCCAGTCGTGCCTCCACATCGAAGGTTATTTCATGCGGACCGGCCGGGATCTCTTCTCCATCAATAGAACCGAACTGGAACTTTTGCAAGGCTATTTCTGTGTTCCCACCGGATTTTGCCTTGAACTGTACGTGAAGTACGTCTCCGCTGCCACTCGCGCCATGATCGCCGAGCAGGGCTACACTGAGTCCGGTGATTTTACCGCTTTCGTTATCAATATGCCCTTTCTGAAAGAAGGTCGAGCCGCCATCGGTCTTCAGGAAATCGCCCTCGCTTACAGAAACGGCTTCGAGTAGAGCGGGGTCGTAGGCAATGTCGAACTGCCACCCTCCAAAATTGAGTACATTTAGTGCGCGTATGGCGAAAGTAAAAGTATCACCGATATGAACTGGCGTCTGGGAAAAGGCGTAGCCGATGCCAGCTCCTACCGTATATTTGATGCCGCGTTCAAAACCAAAAAAGGCGTTGGAAGGATCACGAGCTTGAGTGCCGACGGCAACCAACAAAACATTTGTCCCCTGCTGAAGTGTGGCAGGGAAAGACTCCGAGTAATTCCCGCCGTACCCTATACGTAGACGATCGTAAATCACAGTTCCGTTGAGCCAGACCGTTACCTCCTGATCGCTGCCTAGAACCATGGTCGTGTCTTGTCTCTGTGATGAATAGAGTGTGACAGTGCCGTACATGGTGCCATCGGGGAGGGTGCGTCCGACCATATCATCAAGGTTGTGCCGCCCTGTAGGCGGGAGTTTGTGGGATGTCCACACCTCGTCCCCGACTGATTTTCCCTCCGTTGCTCCCCTAGTAGCGATGTTTCGTTCTGTGACCGTGCCACCACTGGCTTCTGATAGTAAATCGGCATTTCTATGCTGATCTATCCTTCGTGTTGGTAAAAAGACCCATAACCACGGTCCCTCTATTTTTGGACCGCCTTCTAAGCTCCCCGGATTGAACCACGTTGCAAAGTGATCCAAGTTTTCGCGTATTCCATCCAAAGGTGAAAAGTCGGAGATTTTGTTCAGCTTAGCATCCAACCACGTCAAGCTGGATAGATTAGAAAGGGCCGATACATCAGAGATAGCGTTGTCATGAATATCTAACCACGTCAAGTTAGTCAACCTCGCAATAGGCGATATATCTGAGATATTGTTGCCGCGAAGATTTAAGCGGGTTAGTCCGGTTAGACTGGCAAGAGGTGATATATCCGATATTCCGTTACCGGCAAGATACAGTTCTTTCAATTTTGTCAATACCGTTAACGGGGCAAGTGTCGCCTCTTCTAGTCTTGCGCCGCAGATATTTACCCATTCCAATTTTGTTAATCCCGCTAAGGGTGATAAATCCGAGAATGGGTTACCCCAAGTGCGGATGGATTTTAGGTTGACCAGTCGCGCTAAGGGCGACAGGTCGGATACCTCGTTAACGTTAAAATCTATGTGTTCCAGATTGATTAAACCTGTAAGCGGTGATATGTCGGATACGTTGTTACTCCCAAATTTTAAATATTTCAGATTAGTTAATCCTCCAAGTGGCGATAGGTCGGATGCGGTATTATAGGAAAAGCGTAATTCCTCCAGATTGGTTAATCCTGCAAGTGGTGATAGGTCGGATACCTGACAGAGGCGAAACCATAAATGAGTGAGATTAGTTAAGCTTCTCACAGGCAATATATTTGAAACAGGGTTGTCGGTAATCCGTAGGTCGCGCAATTCGATTAAACCCGCTATGGGTGAGATGTCGGCGACTTGATTATATGTGATGTTTATCAGTCTTAGATTTGTCGCAAACTGCACTCCTGTCAAATCTCGGATACCCCTGCCTTCTGCGTTAAGCTCTTTCAATCCTCCCATTTCCTCCGCAGTAATGGGGGCATTGATGCTTTTGCCGAGTGCTTCTGCAACCGCAGCACGCAGGTTCGAATCGGGGAAATGAACCTGCCCACCCGGTAACACATCGGGCTGTGTTATGACCGGAGGCTCTCCAACCCGATCCGGATAGTCCAGCGCCGAAATTATGTCTCTAAAACTAGATGTCCACGTGTCGCGTTTCACACTCCCGTTTTCATTGTCCAGCGCCAGCAATCCAACGTTTTGCAGTCCCGTGTTCTCACGTACTCTTTCGAGGAAGGTTTCGGTCTGCAACCCAACCACGGCGGCGGCATATGCGGCGTCAATCGGTGCCTGAAACGCCTCGTGGAAACGGGAGACCGGTTCTACACCGCCAAACGTACCGCCCGTGGCTTCAAGCGCTACTCTGTATGTTTCCATGTCTTCACTCACACGGGCATCCATGACGGACTGTTCTACGTAGAGCCGCAGCGCCTGCGCTTTGTTGTAAGGCGGGTTGGGATTGCTCTCAATTGCGGCACGCACCTGGTCCTCAAACGTCTTCATTCCTTCGGTATGGCAGCCGATACAGGAGATGCCGTTACGTACCGTCGGGTCACTGGCAGCGGGATTGGAGACGATGTTTATCGGGGCTTCATCCAACCGGAAACCGGAAGCATTGGCAAGGTAGTAACCCTGCAATCCGTTTGGTAGATTGAAGATGGCTTCTCCACCATCGTGTGTGAAGCCTAGCGGATGAGTAAAGATGTTCTGTGCGCCGACGCTGCCGGCAAAGTCGTAGCTTTTCCAATATGCTCCGTATCGAGATTTGTGGCGTTCCACCCCCCGGTTGTGATTTGAGACACCGGAATTGTTGAACCCCGCCCTCCACACGCGAACCCCTGGAGCATTCGTTATATTGCGAGTGACATCGACATCCAATAGGAATTCCAACTTGCTATCCGTCAACGGCAGCGAAAGCAGGTCGTGGTATAACGGCGGAGTAGATGCGGTTGCAATAAACCAGTCGATATGCACTGACGGAACATCGGTCTTCATCTGTGTTTGCAAGCGCCCCAGTTGATTCCGGGACCCGAGATGTTCGGGTGCATCGAACGAGATGTGGTAGGGATAGGCTTCCTCTATCTTCGTCCAGCCGTCATTTCGATCCCACTCGTAGTGCCGTAGGTCAATGTAGAAGATGGTGGCTTGGGGGTCGATAGGTTGCGGATTGGTGATGCCACTTCCCCATGAGAGGCTATTGACTAGTTTGTTGAGCGCTTTGCGGTACTCACGGAGAATTTCGGTTGTTTCGCCAGCATTATAGAGGTGGGTGAGAGTGAAGTAACGGGCAAAAGCGCGGTCAAACGCCGAGAGCGAGTTGAGGTGTGTCTCAATGCTAGTGAGCACTTCGCTGGGGGGAATGAAACGATGATCTGGCGCACTAGTTGCCGCCCAATCGGGTGCGCCGGCTAGAATCCAGCGTCGAACCGTCTCAATGGATTGATCGGGCAGTTTGGGCAGTCCGAACGGCATCTGAGCGCCGTTTTCGGTGGGGCCAAGCAGGCGCTTGTACAACTCGGAGGCATCGGGATTTCCCGGGAGAACGGTGCCGCCATTGATGAGTTCGCTGTGTTCCATGAGGAGTGTCTCTCGGAAAGCGCCGTCGGCACCGTGGCAGTTCAGGCAACTCGCTTCAAAGATGGCGTAGGTGTCTTGGGCTAACTGCGATTGGGCGGAAACGTGTTGAGAGCCTACGATGAGAGTCAATAGAGCAATGAGTGCGATACAATGCCGAATCCCAATCGAAACGGATATGAAATGACGTCTATACATAGAGTATCTCCTTGCCGATAACCGGTCTCGTGTCGAGAAAACGGGACTTCACAATGGCGTAATTCAGTCTCTGAACTAGCACCAAGGGTTATTAGCCGTTATTTGGGGTGCAGTATAATCGATCTACCCCGGATACGCAATAGAAGAATCTCCGTCCCACGAGACAAGAGTGCATATCCATCGACCTCACACGACGCTAGAATTTTCGTAATTGTTTAGTTCAGTCCAGAACTTACGCGCTAACAAGAAATCGCGACCTGGAGATCGCTCCTACATTACGCTCAAGGATCTCTATCGCACTCACTATCCGTTCGCTTGATGGTGTAGGAACGGGGGTTAAACTGCAGCACGACGAACCAACATTCCCAAAACAGATTGATAGACTAAACAGTTACGAATTTTCATTCCCACTCAATCGTACTTGGCGGTTTAGAGCTGATGTCGTAGACCACGCGATTGATACCGTGCACTTCATTGATGATACGATTGGAGATGGTTCCCAACACTTCGGGCGGAATCTTTGCCCAGTCCGCTGTCATCCCATCGGTACTCGTAACCGCACGTAACGCCACGGCGTTTTCGTAGGTGCGCTCATCCCCCATCACACCTACACTTTTAACGGGTAAAAGCACGGCTAACGCTTGCCAAATATCGTCGTACAATCCAGCATTTCGCAGTTCCGTAACGAATATCTGGTCCGCCTCGCGCAGGATATCCAAGCGTTCTTTTGTGATTGCACCGATGATCCGCACTGCCAAGCCGGGCCCCGGAAAGGGATGGCGACCAAGAATTGACTGGGGAAGTCCTAGCTCCAAACCAACAGCCCTAACCTCATCCTTAAACAGTTCACGAAACGGCTCAATTAACGTGAACGGGAGATCGCTAGGCAACCCGCCAACGTTGTGGTGCGTTTTGATTGTCGCTGACGGTCCCTTGACGGACACACTTTCGATCACATCGGGGTAAAGCGTGCCTTGCGCGAGAAAGTCGATTTTTCCCAATTTCGCCACGCCCTCTTTGAACACCTCTATGAACTGCTTTCCTATCACGAGGCGTTTTTTCTCGGGGTTTTCGACGCCTGAGAGGTATTCAAGGAATCTGTCCGTGGCGTCCGCATAATGGATTCCAATCCCTAATTTCCGGAAATTTGCCAAGACTTCATCGGCTTCGTCTTTTCGCAGGAGTCCGTTATTGACAAAAACGCACGCCAGTGCATCTCCAATAGCGTGCTTGAGCAAAGCGGCAAGAACGGTTGAATCAACACCGCCGCTAACCGCGCACAACACGCGTCCGTCCTTCGTTGTGCGCCGGATTTTCTCCGTAGCCTCCAAAATGAAGGATTTCATCGTCCATTCGCCGCGACAGCCGCAAATCTCGTGTACATAATTGGAGAGGATGCGGTTTTCATCCTTCGTGTGTACGACCTCCGGATGAAACTGTAAACCGTAGATGTCTTGGTCTAGATTTGCCATGGCTGCAATCGGCGAATTTTGCGTGTGACCAATGGCGTGAAATCCTTCCGGCAAGCTATCGATTCGATCTCCGTGGCTCATCCATACATTGATTCCGTCCGGCAGGTTCTCGAAGAGCGCCCCACGTCTATCGACATCCAGGGTTGCGGCGCCAAACTCACGTTCAGACGTGGGATGCACCTTTCCCCCGCTGGAAAGGTAGGCGATGAGTTGCATTCCGTAGCAAATACCGAGAACGGGAGAACCAAGCGTTAAGACTTGAGGATCTGGAAGAGGTGCATCTTCCGTGTAAACGCTAGACGGACCGCCAGATAGGACAATGCCCTTGGGATTCAATGCTCTCAGTTTATCGGCTGAAATGTGATATGGGTGAATCTCGCAGTACACCCGTCGCTCACGAATTCGTCTGGCAATCAACTGGGTGTATTGAGATCCAAAATCTAGGATTATAATGGTCTCACGGTTCATGTGCGGTGCTCTGACTATTTTGGAGTTGAGAATCTATAGTAAAACCGATAACTATTTGCTCTCTTTGGTAGGTTCGGTTTTCTAACCGAACCGGCATATCTCGAGTCTCATAGATGCGGTTGGAAACCGCATCTACCCAGATATGTGCAATCATGACTGGAATTGACTATAGGACTACATATCGGACAACACGTCGCGTAACGAATCAAAAATCCGGTCCGCCTCGGGGGTGGTCACAATGAGCGGAGGCGCGAGGAATATGGTGTTTTCCGGTTCATCCATCGTGTGACTCACTTTTCCAATCAGAATCCCCCTGTCGCGCATCATGCCGACGACTTTATTCGTGGTTGCCGTATCAAGACTCGATTGATCGGGGTTTACGAGTTCTACGCCGATCATCAACCCTTTTCCGCGGATATCACCGACCACGGGAAGGTCCTGCAGAACTCTCAGTTTATCCAGCAAGTAACTTCCGACTCGCGCGGAATTTTCCCACAATCGTTCCTCTGTCAAGATGTTCAGATTGGCGAGTCCCGCGGCACAGGTGACCGGGTGTCCACCGTAGGTGGCAACCTGCGCGAACTCAAGGTAATCGTCGGGTGATCCCCGAAACACATCAAACACTTCCGGGGTCACAACACTCGCGCCGAGTGGAAGATAACCGCTTGTTAAACCCTTTGCGAGAGAAATGATGTCCGGCTGGACGTCCCAGTGTTCGCAGGCGAACGGCGCTCCCGTTCTCCCGAATCCCGTGATGACTTCGTCGAGGATTAGGAGCAAGCCGTAACGATCGCAAATTTCTCGTAGTTTCGGGAGGTAGTCGTCGGGCGGCACAATGACTCCGCCTCCGCCAATAATCGGCTCGGCGATGATCGCGATGACCGTATCGACACCTTCCCACTGTACTATCTGTTCAATCTCATTCGCGCACGCAACGCCGCACTCCGGATGGTATTTTCCTAGTGGGCAACGATAGCAATATGGTGGCTGCGCGTGCAGAAACCCGGGAACCAGAGGCTCAAAAACTTTCCGTCGCTGCGTCTGCCCTGTCGCTGACATGGCACCATAAGTGAAGCCGTGGTATCCACGATAACGAGCAATAATCTTGTGTCGATTTTGACCGGGATATTTTTGTCGACCGTACTGGCGGGCGATCTTTATTGAGGTTTCATTGGCTTCGGAACCGCTGTTGCTAAAGTAGACATGCTGTAAATCTCCCGGCAATAGCTCGGCGAGCTTGTCGGCAAGGAGTGTTGCCGGGACATTAATTTGTGACAGTGGATAGTATGACAATTGTTGCATCTGTTCGTACACGGCGTCGGCAATCTGTTTGCGTCCGTACCCCACATTCACGTTCCATAACCCCGAGAGCGCATCCAGGTATTGATTGCCTTCCGAGTCGATGATAGTAGTGCCGTGCGCCTCTGTGAATACGGTTAAATCCGTGTTTTCCAAAGCTTGATGCTGAAAAATCGGGTGCCAGACGTGAGCGCGATCGATTCTGCGATATTCTTCTAGGGACAAATCTTTTTCAGAAGTCACCATAGTATTTCCTCTTCAGGCTAAAATTGCAAAACTATGTTCTGTTGACATTTGCGCGAAGATGTCCGAAATCGTAGGGGCGAGGTTGCCTCGCCCATTAACCAATGCGCGTTGGTAAACTCGGACTGTACGGGTTGAGAGGAGACTGTAGGACGAGATTCATATCTTTGACTCCAAGACGTAAATTTTGGTATACCTATACCATGCGCTGTCAGAAATTGCGCTTTTCAAGATTTAAGGCTTGCTTCGCCGATTATAGAGACAGCACCAAACGAACGAATATAGAATACGTAACGTCCGCAGTTTCCACCTGTCGCCCCTCTGGGGCTTTACTGTAGGTCGAATCAACGTTTCTATACACCTTCCGCCCCTCTGGGGCTACCAAGATTTAATTAGGTCGCGATTCGGAGATCGCTCCTACAAAATAAGCAATTTTCAGCAGCGCGGAGTATAACTACAGAAGTCCCAAATCCTCTCTGATGCGTGACTAAAGGGTTGGGGTGGGATCTCTATCGCGCTCCATGTTCAGTCGCTTGATCCCAATCCCTACGAAGAACCATGCGCTTGTACATGCTCCCTCGATTATCTAGTGACCATGAAATTCCAACAGAAATTAGGTCGATACTGGTGTGGATGTACGGATGATATACGGCATTAGCAGGACGGTCAGTATTTGAAGCAATGCACAATAAAACAGGAATCCTTGCACCTTTAACATCAGGGCTGATAGCGACCAGACGTGTCGTACGACAGAACACAAACGGTTAGGAATTGTAATCACCCTCACAATCCCGGTTGTCCTGTTTTACATTGACTTGGGCGCAGAAATGCCCAGCAGCGATAAGCCGTTTCTCAACACCGTCCGTACACCACCAACCAGCATTAACCGCACCTGTGTCAAATTCACATTTGAAGGGTCAAGCACGCGGTGCTCATTGTAGAATCCGTGGAACAATCCGGCGAGTTCGTACAAGTAATGCGTTAGACGGTGCGGTTCCCTTTTTTCTGCGCTGTTCAAGACCACCTCCGGGTATTCGGCTAGATGTCGTATCAGTTGCAACGATTCTGGATCGCTAATAAGCTCAGACTGTGCTTCGCCTATCTCGGTCTGGACGATGCCTTGACTCTCCATCTCGCGAAAAATGCTGCAGCAGCGCGCGTGTGCGTACTGGACGTAGAAGACCGGGTTCTCATTCGCTTGGGTGACCGCCAACTGGAGGTCAAAATCGAGGTGACTCGTATTGGAGCGCATCAGGAAGAAGTATCGCGCCACATCAACGGCAAATCGATCATCCACAGCTTCGGCAAGTTCATCAATGAGTGAATCAAGCGTGTAAAACTGGCCGCTGCGCTTGGACATCTCGATTCGATTGCCCTCGGAGTCGATTAGATTGACCTGCTGAATGATCCAAACCTCTAACCAATCGTCACCCAAACCAAGCGCCTCCACGAAGTGCTTGAGATGTTCAACGTGTCCTTGGTGATCGGGACCAAGAAGATCTATCGCTTTCTCGAATCCGCGCTCGAACTTGTCACGGTGGTACGCCGCATCAGGTACAAAGTAAGTATATTCGCCATCGCTTTTGATAACTACACAATCTTTGGCATCGCCAAAATCGGTCATGCGGAACCACGTCGCGCCATCCGCCTCGTACAGATAGCCGCGTTGGCGGAATACCTGAATGATTTCGTCGGGTTTCCCGCTCACGCGCAAAGCCTTTTCGCTGCTCCAGATGTCGAAATGAACACCAAAACGCTCCAGTGTCGCTTTCTGTGTCCCGAGCAACCGTTCAATCCCGAGGTCTCGAAAGATGGCTATTCTCTCTGTGTCGTCGAATCGTAGGAATTTGTCACCGTCTTCATCGACGATTGACTGCGCCAGGTCAATGAGATAGGTTCCGTGGTATCCGCCATCCGGGATTTTCAAACCGCCTTGACCTAATAGCTCACGATACCGCACGTCAATTGATGCCCCGAGGTTGTCGACCTGTCCACCGGCATCATTGACGTAATACTCGCGAACCGCTTTGTAACCGACAGCGTCAAGCAGGTTAACGAGTGCGTCACCCACCGCAGCCGCGCGACCGCTCACGATGTTGATGGGTCCCGTCGGGTTGGCGCTGACGAATTCTACCTGTACCCGTAGTCCCGCCCCGTGGTTTGAGCGTCCGAAATTCGCACCCGCTTCTTTTATGGTTTTGAGCACGTTATAGACCCAGATTTTAGACAGGTATATGTTGATAAATCCGGGTCCGGCAACTTCTACCTTCCGAATCGGAGAGGATTCTTCAAGGTGTATGTGGCGCGTGATTGATTCCGCAATTTTGCGCGGCGACGTTTTGGCAGTCTTAGCCAATGACAGAGCGATTGGACTGGCAATATCACCGTGCTCAGGTGCTTTGGTAGGAGAAAACGGAATGTCGGGTGTATTGACGTGAGGGAGGTCGCCGCTCTGAACCGCTGTGTCGATGGCGTTCTGCAGGATTTCTTTTATCTGATTTCTTACGTCACTTATCAATCTTTTTTAACCTAAACTAAAATTTTGAGAAAATACAGGAAGGCACGTGGGTCGGGTTGAACGAAATACGTAACACTATCGTGCGATTTTATATGCGATTCCCTGAAAATGCCTAGTTACCGCAGTGAACATGCGCTACTCGCGCTCTCCGCCTTCGACGGGTAAGTCATCAGCTTTCCAGCCACGAAATCCACCGTCCAACATTGAGACATTCTCGTAACCCATAATCTTGAGTGTATGAGCCGAGAGGGAACCGCGCGTATTGCCCCCGCAGTAGGTAACGA
Organism: Candidatus Poribacteria bacterium; assembly: GCA_965204085.1. Lineage (GTDB taxonomy): Bacteria > Poribacteria > WGA-4E > WGA-4E > JAJDTR01 > JAJDTR01. Next base: position 521,347 of record CBDBEE010000001.1, read on the forward strand.
TTCGCGTGTCCTGATCCGGAACAACCTCATCAATGTCCAACTCGATAGCGGCGCGCGGGAGTGAGACGGCACCCGGCAGATGTCCGGCGTCGTATAGTTCTTTATCGCGGATATCCAGGATGATTATCGGCTCGTTCTTTTCGACAGCGGCGTGGAGTTCATGAGGGGTAATGTGTCCCACATTCGCCTGAGCTTCGTTAACGAGTTGTTCTAGCGTTTTTCCACGCATCAATCGACCTCCCTTAGCAGTAAACAAATTCTAACACAACAATTTAAGCATCGTCAAGTTCGGATATGTGTGCTGTCAGGGGAAACGCATTCAACTTTTAGATTTGACATGAGGGGGAATTTACCTAAATCGTGAAAAAACGGATCATATGAGTGTTTAGGTCTATGATCGCATCTGATTCCAGTACGTAGGTCGGGGCAAAAAGAACGTGTCCTATGCGGCGTTTATAGACTTTGAAATGTTTGCTCAGATGTTCGACTGTGATAATTGGCATTTTTGTTAGCGTTAGGTTATCAGGTTGAAAACTCTCGACACGGAGAGGTCAATTTGCAAAAAGACAGGATTATTTGCATCAAGAGAGGATTACAGTATAACATAGTACCATCAACAAAGTTATTCTTTCACTACCGGAGTGTCGTAGTTAAACCCTCGTGAAGGCGTAATCTTCAATTCTATTATCGCCCGTAATCCGTTCAGGAGGCGAACGATGCAAGATTTCGACTATACGCTGACATGGTATCACGGATCTCAGCAAGAATTGACCACGCTCAGGGTTGGAAGTTCAATAACACAGGACAAAACTGTGGCGAAAGCATTCTCCCACAGACCGTCGCTGCTCACTATGTCTGAGGGCGGTACGGTTAAGCATGACGGCGTGACTTCCGGTTATCTCTATACCGTTGCCGATGAGATCGGTCCTGATGATGTGCATCCACATCCTCACCCGGTAAATGCCACTCGCTGGGAGTGGCTGACCAACCGAGAATTGAAGTTGAAATTAATCGAAGAGACTATTGTGACAGACGAAGAACGTCTGACAGACCAGGAGATCACAGAGATGAAACGGAAACAGGAGGAAAGGGGCGAGCAAACTTTCGCGGAGGAATATGTTTGATAAAAATACAGATTGGAGAATGATGCACGCTTGACTTCCGATACAGCAGCATCCCAGTTATATTTCGCCGCGGTCTACCCGCAATCCGGCGGCGAGACTAGCCTGCGTTCCCATGCACACATTGGGGATATCGACGTATTCAGGGATGTCTGTTTCTCTGTGGTAATTTGGATCAAGGTAAGGGAATGACCCCAGATTTGCCACCGCTATCGGATAACCCGCGTTGATGTAGGAGCCGTCATCATCGCCGGGTGAATTTCGCTGGATTTTCTCTTGTATTAATCCGATGTCGTAAATTTTGTTCACATCAGCCATCAGATCGGCAAAACGCTCGCCCTCAGGTTTGGTATAGAGGGTTACATTTGTCCGGCGCCCTGCATCAATATCCGCCTGCGACTTGCCCCCTAGAGAATCCAGATTGAAGATAGCGACTAGATTATCTCCTCGCGCTTTCGCGTTTTGCGCCGCTGTCACACTGGTCCAAGGCACATGTTCTTCGTTACAGAACAGAAACCAGATGGATCGCTGAGAAGGGTAATCCTTCAGAACACGTGCTATTTCCATCGTTCCCACCGTACCAACCGCATTGTCATAAGCCCCGGGACAATCCACCCAACTTTGGGAATCCTTATGCGAAAGGAACAGGATGATCTCTTCAGGATAAACGGCGCCCTGCTTTTTGGCATAGAGGTTGTAAGCAGTATACCAGAGTGCATCAGAAGCCGGCGGAGCGTATTGGAGTGCTTTCGGCTTAGAGGTGTCGCACCCAAATGGTTGGACTCGAACACCTTCTTTCTCCACCGGATATCCCCACGATTCCAGGTTTCGTTGGATAAAATCGTCGGCTTCGTACAAGGTGTTTGTAGCGTGGCCGGGAATGGTATAACTCAACTTCCGATAGGGCAAAGGCGCTTTCGACAAATAGAACAGATTACGTCTTATCTGCTCTGGGTCAACCTGCTTAATCCAGTCGGGAATAATGTCTCGTGTCATCCTTGTGCTTCCTTTCTATGCGCTCTGACGTGACCACCCTATTTTAGGCGATAACTAGATAAATTAAAATGAAAAAATAAACTTTCTACGAAATCAGACACGGAATCGTTTTGCCGTGCTCAGTGCGACGTAATGAGCAGGATCTGAAAAGACAATCGCGGGAAGACGTGGAGGGTTGTGAGATTCAGTGAAGGACAAACCGTGAAAGTCAAAGGAAAAATCCGCATTCCGTTGGTGCAGTCATCGAATGGGAAGGGAAGATTCTCTTATTTCACCGAAGATTGTTCTCATTCTGCTATACAATTGTTGCGGGGCATTGGGACTTGGACGATGAGACGGCACACTTTCTCAAAGCTAACCAAGGGGCAAAAAGCAAGTGTTACTTGCTGAATGAATCATTCCGACAGGGATAATGGCGCGCTACCAAGTAACACACCATATGGCACTCCTCCGGAGTGCGGAGATTTGATGCATCACCGTTTCTATTGACATTTCGATCCTCTGGATCGAGGAAAGGGACTCCGACTAGAACGTGTTACTTGCGGAAAGAAAGATTCCGACAGGGATAATGGCATGCTGTCAATTATGATGCGGGATACGGCCAACTGAGAAATTAAACTTTTAGGTGCTCGATAATGCGGAAGATAAGTTTAACTCATCGAAAAAACGCTCACCCCACCCGACTCGTCACCAACAGCAATATACCGGTCATTCGGTGACCAAACGAGGCTCGTGATCCCCGCTGCGAGAGCGGCTTCATGAACCGCCACAGAACGGAGGCTGCCTCGCAATTTCCAAACGTAGACCAGACCGTCGGCACCGCCTGAGGCCAGTAGTTCTCCGCGATGTTGAAAACGCACAACGCTGAGAAAATCCTGATGCCCGGAAAGCGTAATGGGTTCGGTACCGGCCGGTCCGCGACCGGAACAATCCCACACCGAAATTTCCTGACCGCCTCCCGTAGCCAAGAATCGACTCGTGGCATCCCACGAGAGTTCTCGCACTTTTGTCGGATAGCCAGACATTTGCAAGTCGTCACCGGTAGACATAATCCAGAAATGTACGGTCGAATCTTGATCTCCGGTTGCGATGTATTTGCCGTCAGGGCTCCACGCAATCACCAGTGATGAGCCTTTCCATTCCAATCGGCGGACGGCTTCCGACTGTTGCGGGTCCCACAGCGTGACGCCGCCGTAGGCAATCGAGGCAAGTTGCTTGACACGCGGTTTCCACTGGATACCAGAAATCGTGCTCTGATGGTCGGGACATTCGCGAACAAGATCGCCGACAGCGCTCCACAGTTTCAGCTTACGACCAGCGGCAGAGACGAGTATCGGTTTTTTGCCGCCACTCCAAGCCAGGTGCTCAACCCATGCTGCGCCCCCGGAGGTTTCTCAATAAATAGATGCTTGCCAGCGTTAAGGCAATCCAAGGCGGGTTGCAAAATCCACTTTTCGTTCATGACACAATAGACGACACATAAATCCAGTGTGTCCAGCATCTTCCGATGGTCTGTGAAGGTGTTTGGGAACTCATATTTCCGGGAAACTTGTGCGAGTTTCTCCTCATCCAGTTCACAGGCACCGAGCATCTCAACGTCATCTTCCCGTCGATTTACGCTTGGATAGTGTGCGCCTTGGCTGCGTCCTCCTGCACCGATAAATCCTGCTTTGAGCATTGTGACCTTTCTCCTTCGTCTTAATGTTCGCTAAATTTCGTAGGTCAGAATATCCGTACTTCAGCGCAAGACTGAACTGACTGCAAGAAATTTTTCGGGTATCGGAGGGCCTTGCGAAAATTTGGAAAGGTCCAGGGACGGTTATAAATCGAAAGGTTTGATTCTCTCAATCTTTTACGGTATTCTTAATACCACATTAATCTTCAAGCAGTTAAAGCATTTCTCTGTTTACGGAGGAGTCCGAAACTGAACCGATTAGTGAGGAGAGACCTATGCCAGTTTTTGACGCAGAAGCCTTAGAATTTTGGGAAGAGAACTATTACGTCGTTGTACCGGAGGCGGTACCACTTGAAAATTGCCGCGCCGCCGAACAAGCCGTCTGGGATTTTCTTGAAATGGACCGGGACAACCCAGACAGATGGTATCCCGATCCACCGCGCGGGAGCATCATGGTGGAGATTTATCAACACCAAGCGTTGTAGGACAACCGCCAATATCCGCGCATCCATCAGGCGTTTTCAGAGATTTGGGAGACGGAGAAGCTCTGGGTTAGTTTTGATCGTGCGAGTATGAATCCGCCTGAACGTCCGGATTGGAAGTTCACCCGTCCTTATTTACATTGGGATATGTCGTTGGATGATATGCCGGTACGTTTGAAGGTGCAAGGCGTTTTGTATCTGGCGGATACGCCAGAAATAGTGTAAGGAGAGTCGCCTCATGACAGATTTATTGGCAGCACGCGCACAGATGGCGATGTCGCTCGCATTTCACATTATTTTTGCGGTGATCGGTATAGCGATGCCGCTGCTAATGGTGATTGCCGAAGGGCTATGGCTCAAAACGCGAGAAGAGGTTTACCTGACGCTTGCGAAGCGGTGGGCAAAAGGGACTGCGATTATGTTTGCTGTCGGCGCGGTCTCTGGCACCGTTTTGTCTTTTGAACTCGGTTTGTTGTGGCCCAATTTTATGGCTTACGCTGGTCCGATCATCGGCATGCCGTTTTCATTGGAAGGGTTTGCATTCTTTCTGGAAGCGATCTTCTTAGGGCTTTACCTCTATGGCTGGGACCGCATTCCAAAATATGCCCACTGGTTTGCTGGGATGATGGTGCTGCTCGGCGGCACCTTGTCCGGTATTTTTGTTGTCACCGCGAATGCATGGATGAACACGCCTACCGGATTCTCTGTGGTCAATGGAGTGGTGACGGATGTCGATCCGATTGCGGCAATGTTGAATCCCTCCTCGTTTAGCCAAACACTTCACATGACTATCGCTGCTTTTCTGACAGTCGGATTTGCGGTGGCGGGCATTCACGCCTATTTTCTGCGACATGATCCCGACAACCTTTTCCATCGCCGTGCGTTTGCGATTGCCTTGAGTGTTGGAGGTGTGTTCGCACTCCTGCAACCGATTTCGGGTGACATCAGTGCCAAGAAGCTTGCGAAACACCAACCTATCAAGCTTGCGGCGATGGAGGCGCAGTGGGAGACCGAACGCGGGGCACCTTTACGTATCGGTGGTATTCCTAACGAGGACACTGAAGAGACTCGATATGCGCTTGAAATTCCGAAGGCACTTAGTTTTCTTGCGTACTCTGACTTCAACGCTGAGGTTATGGGGCTTAAGGCGGTGCCACCGGAAGACCGTCCGCCTGTGGCGATTGTGCATTTCGCATTTCAAATTATGGTAGCGTGCGGGATAGTGCTGATTGCTGCTGGTGTTATCGGTGGCTGGCTCGCGTGGAAACATAAAAGACTACCGGATCAACGTTGGTATCTTCGGTTCGTTACGTTCTGTACACCGCTCGGGTTTATCGCGATTGAGGCAGGTTGGACGGTCACAGAGGTTGGACGGCAACCGTGGATTATTTATAATTACATGCGAACCGCCGAGGCGGTAACCTCAATGCCGAACCTCGTCGTTCCCTTTCTCGGTTTTACGGTACTTTATATTTTCCTCTCTATTATCGTTGTTATACTATTACGTCGTCAGATATTTTTAAGCTAACGCCAAGCGTTAAACACGATTATTGGTTAAACAATATTTCTCGGATAAGTTCCGCAGGACTCCGGTGTTGTCCTCCTGCTGCACTCCAATAGATTGTTGCGACGAACCTACTGCCAGGCACGCACCGACACGTCGAGAGAACTTGCATGTTGAGTCTTGAATTCTGCATTGCATGTGTAATGCTTATTTCCCTGATTATCTATATGCTGACAGGTGGTGCTGATTTTGGCGGTGGCATCTGGGATCTGTTTGCAACAGGTCGCCGTGCGAACGCACAGCGCTCGCTTATCGCACACGCGATTGGACCCATCTGGGAAGCGAACCATGTCTGGTTGATTGTGATTGTCGTTCTACTTTTCGTGGCGTTCCCCGTTGCATTCGCTGCAATTAGCACGGCTTTACATATTCCATTGACATTTATGCTCATCGGTATTGTGCTTCGCGGCACGGCGTTTGTGTTTCGCACCTATGATGTTCAATCGGATCTAATACACCGCCGTTGGAGCCGAGTATTCGCTGTTGCAAGTGTTATTACGCCTGTGATGTTAGGGGTTACGTTGGGCGCGGTCGCGTCCAGCACGATACACGTTGACGTTGAGAGTGGACAAGTGGACACAGATTTCATCTCGGCATGGTTTGCGCCGTTTCCGTTTGCAATCGGGTTCTTTACCTTGACGCTTTGTGCGTTGCTTGCGGCGGTGTATCTCACACTTGAGACTGAGGACACAGAATTGCAGGAGGATTTTCGGCGACGTGCTCTCATCTCGGTAGTGAGTGTCGGTGCGATGGCAGGACTGAGTTTTATCTTGTCTGCAGAGGGTGCGCCAGCAATTCGACGCGGACTCGTTAGCGCGTATTGGTCGATCCCGTTTCATATTTTAACGGGCGCGATGGCACTGTGGGCGATCTGGACAATTTGGAAGCGTCAATTTCGCCTCGCGCGTATCCTCGTTCCGATACAGGTTACGCTCATCGTTTTCGGTTGGGGGCTGGCACAGTATCCGTATCTTGTCACACCGGACTTAACCTTTTCAAATACGGCTGCACCGGATACAGTGTTGCGTCCGTTGTTGATTGTACTGATTGCGGGGGGTGTGCTGTTGGTGCCTGCTTTCTGGTATCTTTACGCTGTGTTTAAGGGTGCAGCTCGGAAGGCGGGGCAAACCAAAGAAGAGAATGGTCCTTAACGTGAACGGGATGAAAACGCCATTCCGATTCCACTCGGCATCGGTTAAATAACCAAAGTAATACCATTTCTCTAAAATGCTTGTGCATTGATCGCGTGAATCAGGTCAAGAAATTTGCGTGGAGCGGAACATGAAGTCTCACCTCCGCGCAAAGTCGGCGGGGCAAGATGCCCCGCCTACGGAGTAAATGAGCGATACAGTTAAGACATCATATGCACTATTATTCAAGCGAAATGGTATAAGAACTCGGGCAACCGACTCCGTTTGAATGTTGAACTTTAACTCATCGAAAAAACGCTCACCCCACCCGACTCGTCACCAACAGCAATATACTGGTCATTCGGTGCCCAAACGAGGCTTGTGACTCCCGCTGTCAGAGCGGCTTCATGAACCGCCACAGAACGGAGGCTCCCTCGCAATTTCCAAACGTAGACCAGACCGTCGGCACCGCCCGAGGCAAGCAGTTCTCCGCGATGTTGAAAACGCACAACGCTTAGAAAATCCTTATGTCGTGAAAGCGTAATGGGGCTCGTACCGGCCGGTCCGCGACCGGAACAGTCCCACACCGAAACTTCCTGACCGCCTCCCGTAGCCAAGTATCGACTCGTGGCATCCCACGAGAGTTCTCGCACTTTCGTCGGATAGCCAGACATTTGCAAGTCGTCACCGGTAGACATAATCCAGAAATGTACGGTCGAATCTTGATCTCCGGTTGCGATGTATTTGCCGTCAGGGCTCCACGCAATCACGAGTGATGAGCCTACCCATTCCAATCGGCGGACGGCTTCCGACTGTTGCGGGTCCCACAGCGTGACGCCGCCGTAGGCAATTGAGGCAAGTTGCTTTACACGCGGTTTCCACTGGATACCAGAAATCGTGCTCTGATGGTCGGGGCATTCGCGAACAAGATCGCCGACAGCGCTCCACAGTTTCAGCTTACGACCAGCGGCAGAGGCGAGCATCGGTTCTTTGCCGTCGCTCCAAGCCAGGTGCTCAACCCATGCTGCACCCCCGTCAAGCGAATGGGTCGCTTTTCCACTTGTCATATCCCACAACCGAATTTTCCCATCTTGTCCTGCGCTTGCAAGCACCTTGCTGTCTGGACGCCACGCGATTGACATTGTGCCGAATTCATGGCCTTCGAAGGCATGGATAACCGCTCGGCGACGACCTTCAAAAATTGTCACCGGACCGAGAACCGACGCGGCGGCGATGTATCTCCCATCAGGTGACCACGCCAGATCAATGACGTAGTCGCTGATGGTTGCGCTCCAATTTTCGCGTAGTTGAATGGGCTGGGCAAAGCGGTTGCTCAGGTTGTTCAAGCGAGACATGCTTCAAACCCTTCTGTCAATTCGGCCCGGTCGAGGTTGCGCCCGATGAAAATGAGGCTATTGTAGCGCGGTTCACCACCCCACGGGCGGTCGGGGCGACCGTCGAATAGCATATGAACACCTTGGAAGACGAATCGGTTTGGCTGACCCTTGATGCTCAGAATACCTTTCATGCGGAAGATGTCGAGACCTTTTGTCTGAAGCAGATTGCCAATCCAATCGTTCAGCCGGTCGGGGTGGAGGTCGCCGGGGGTGGTGATGCCGACCGATGTGACTTCGTCATCATGTTCGTGGTCTGGCTTAAATTCGCGGTCAACCACTGGCTTGACAAGGGCGCCGCTGCCAAACAGTTGTGCTTGAAATTCGTCGGGGTGATGCTCGGTAAACAGTGCGTAAGCGCCGGGGCGGTCGATCTGCACGTCAAAGCGTAATTCGTCCGCCGTGAGATTCAACTCAATGAGTTGTCCGCCCGGTTGAAGGGCACCACCCGCCGAAAGTTCATGCTCATCATCGGAGAAAACCATAACGACTGGCTCGACAGCGGCCTTCAAAGCTTCGTCGGTTGACTCATTTACGGGCGCCAACGCGACTTTCATCGTCGGGTCAGGACCTTCTTGGAGAACCAGTTCATGCGTGCCTGCCGAAAGGTTATAAAGACCAGCCCATTCAAAGGGATACTCCGGTTCCATGAACTGTGGGTCAACCTCCATCGCCCGGTCCAGATCGAATCCGCCGACATTGAGAATCTTGTCCATTTCAACCACGGCGTCTTTCGTTCGATAAATCTTCGCTGCACGGTTCATGCCGCGAATTCTGGCTTCCAGTTGATTTAACTCTTTCTCGGTCACAAGGTCAATCTTGTTCAACAAAATGACATCGGCAAAGGCAATCTGTTCACGTGCCTCGTCGCTGTCATCGATGTGCTGCCAGATGTGTTTGGCATCAACCACCGTCGTGACGGAATCCAGTTGCAGTTTTTCCGTCATTTCGGCGTCCATGAAGAACGTTTGAGCAACTGGCCCGGGGTCTGCAAGCCCTGTGGTTTCGACCATGATGTAGTCGAACTTATCGCGACGCTTCATTAGATTCCCCAAAATACGGATGAGATCTCCGCGCACCGTGCAGCAGATGCAACCGTTGTTCATCTCGAAAATCTCTTCTTCGGCACCGATGACCAAATCATTATCGACGCCGACCTCGCCAAACTCGTTTTCGATGACGGCGATACGTTTGCCATGGTTTTCGGTGAGAATACGGTTGAGAAGCGTGGTTTTACCAGAACCCAAAAAACCCGTCAACACGGTGACGGGGACTTGATTGTTTAGCATGGCGTTCATCTTTCTCTCCTTTTTGAATTTAGCCAGCGGTCAAGCTAACGATGTCCGTCTGCTTCACCTCCACCAGCGGTTTGTGAATCTTGTATTGCCGGGGCTTTCCGGGCGTCTCCATGATTGCAATGACTGTTTCAATAGGCGGGCAGCCTTCTTCGGTGCATTGCAACTGAGTAATCATCACGGAGACGTCTTCTGATAGACCAAAGGCTTGGGAGACCCACGATTTGACTTGGACGAGTTGCTGTGGGTCACTCCCTTTTTGCGAATCGAGAAAATTTAGCACTGTTGTATGCCCTCCTTTCTTTGCATATGATGCTGTTGTGATTCCTGAAATATCGCCACGAATCGGTCATCGCACACGATTCTGACCAGATTTTTCTCAAGTCTGCGGTCTCTATTCTGCGGGGCTTCCGTACCTGGCCCGGGATTATCCCTGATCCGAGTTATCGATGCCGCACGGGCAGATGGCGTTGCCGGGCGCGCCATATAATGCCGGCATTTTTCCTCCAGGCGCGGGCTGTATTGGATTCTCATAGTAGTATGCCTTCTCGACAGCGCAGCGGCAATGTGGGTTGACAGGCTTGGCTGTAACTATCTCCTTATGACTGTGACACGATGCACATATCAGAACTGTCGTTATCACGAGGGTGATGCTTAATGGCTTCATGGTATGCTCCTTTGAAATAGGCCGCTAACTAACAGTTTGCGGTACAGTCCCTAGAGTTGGCGCCGAGGAGGGCATCGCTAGCGGCAACTGTGACGAAGAATTCGAGCGGAAAACTCTGCAGCAGGATTTTAGCACCCCTTCTCGGCATTATGAAAGCATTGGACGCAAATCTGCGTCCCCTACGGGAGATACGATTCTACATAGTGAAAGGATATAAGGTAAAATTAAGCCAAATGAGTACTTATTTTGGAAAGATGTCTAATGAAGGGGACAGCCGCCTGTTCCGCCACTCCTGTTTGAGCCATTCAACCGGTACAGACGAATTTCGTTTCTCTGTCACGCCGCAACAACCCGTACAAATCAGCATATGCGCTAAGACACGCCGCCTTGATGTCAGCTTGGACGACGATTCGATTCCATCTGCGCTCATACCTTTTTCCTCTGTGTTACCCTCCTGCGAATATACCGATTCATCACTACCCAATGACATTCAAGGGTAGTGATGAATTTTCTCGGCGCTTATTTCAAAATAACCATCCGCTTCATCTGATGGAAAGATGGTGTGGACAACCGGTAGAAATAGACACCACTTGAAACCCTCTCACCCACATCATTTCGACCATCCCAATAGGCAGCACGTGCCCGGCCTTGATAGAAACCCGCTGGCTGGAAGCCAATGGAAAGCGTTCGCACCGGTCTCCCTGTCGTATCGTAAATTGATAGAGTCACAGGGGCTGGCTCAGAAAGGCGATACGGAATCCATGTTTCGGGATTGAACGGGTTGGGATAATTCTGCAACACTAAGTTCTGCTTCGGTATGCCAACCCCCTCAAGTGTAATAGGGAGAACCGCGTTTGCAAGCATGTCTGTTGTCACGACGAAACTCAGCTTCTCCGAAGCAATCTCTCCGGTTGCATCCGCAACGGTGACTTCCAGAGTGTCGCCAACCCAAACGACGCTCTGGCGGGAGAGATCGGCGGTCACTGCGGCAAAGTAGCCGTCTCGCACACGATTCGTCATAATAGCGTTCGTCCGCAGGTTTCGTACGGTGACCAGATAGCCGTCAAGGTTCTGCACGCCTTCTAATTGCCCACTGACAACGAACGCCCAAGCGCCATTTGGGGTGTCGATTGATGTTGCAATCGGTGCCGCCGAAACTTGCGGCTGATTGGTCCACGGCGCCCCGACAAAGGGAACCTGTCGGGCGTGCGGCACGTTGACGATGTATCCCTTTGCCCCTTCGATTGGGAACCCGTTGTCTGGTGAATCAGGCGTCCAGCCAACGAACTCTTGGTTGACATCATCAAGCTTAATTACTGTTGTTGCGCCAACCATCTCCGCTAGCGACCGAGCGTTCATCGGCGTGCGAGGCTTCAGCGGTAGAGAGATCATGTTCAAGCCTCTGGAGAGAGAAGCGAAGTAGACGTGACTGAAGTCATCTTCGCCTGTAGGCATTGGGGTGGCAATGAAGCCGTGAGTCTGCTCTTCGCCGTCTTCCCGGTGAATTTCAAACCAGCCGACAATGACGCCATCATCGTTAATGGCTTGTGCAACCGTGGTTTCTGCGCCGGGAATCCCGAATAGGTGAAACTCGCCCTCTGGAGTACGTAGAAATCCCTGTACTTCGGAGAAATCAAGCGGCGCAGTATGACCGACAATCCGGCCATGATTGTCAATGTCATCGGGGAGCGTATGCAACTCTGCGTCAATGGACAAAGTAGTGAACGCGCCATCCTCGTAAATCAGCCCGTCAATAATCTGTGTTGGTGTAAATCCTGATTCAGGCAGATTCCAACCCGCCATCACACCGGCGTTGTTGATACCACGAAAAACATTGCCGCCAACACCGCCCGAAGAGGGAACTTGCACGAAAGTCCCGTCCGGTTCGCGAAGAAAACTGGTGATGACGATGTCGTTCGCTGTTGGGAAATCGAAATGATACGAAGTGAGCTGACCGGTGTCGTTGATGCCCCACCCGTAGTTAAAGGCTGCCCCCGGATTGACTGTGATAAACATGCCGTCCGGTTCTCTCAGAAATCCGTGCTGCACGCCATCCGCGTCTTTATACCGACCCGTGATTTGGCCGGACGCATTGATTCCGAATGCCCGTGTGTCTGTTGCACCTTCTGGGGCAATCGTCTCGAAGACACCGTTTTTGACCCAGAATCCTTTCCGAACAGCGTTTGCATCCGCATAGCTCCCGACGATGTCTCCAGCGTTGTTGATACCGAAAAGATCTGTCTCCGACGCGCCTGCGAACGGTACATCGACGACCTCAATATGATACGGTACACCGATTGTCAGGTGTATGCCAGATGTGGGGAGGTCGGCGACAGGTTCATGGTCGTGGCCATCGTCACCCTGTTGTGCGACGGCTTGCAATGAGATGGTCAAACATAACATCAAAAACATAAGCAGAGCCAGTTTGGCCCTTACGTGAGTACGCATAGCTGCAAGTTCCTTTTCAATTGAAATTATTTTATGAAATTAAGATTCAGTCGGTGACTTCATCACCAACCTAAAAAACGGCACCCGATGAAAATCGGGTTTTCGGTTTTACATAGTGGTTTGGTAACCCGACGACGTACATCGTCAGGCGGTTGTTCAGCACAATTATTATCTGAGCTTGATGTTTTCAATCGCTTCCAGGCTGTGAAAGAAAGTATTCGACGAGTTCATGCCACTTTGCAGCCATTTCGTGTGCGGGAATACGTTTCTTCTTCCATGCGTCAGTACACCGTTGGCGATAGCCAAGCCCGTATTCAGAAATAATCCACCGCTCGTAGTCGCCCATCCACGCGAGGCCTTGAGTGAGCGAGCTGAAAACGCGTCGCCACGCTTCCACACCACATGGCTGCGTAAGCTCAGGGAGTTGCTCCGGTTTCCATACGGGCAACGAAAAATCGACCGCTGCTGTCTGTTTGGGCGCGAATTTGTAACGCTGCAAGAAAAGCCCTCCTCGGTCCCCATCGCCATAGAAAAACCCGAATCCCCATAAAACAACTCGACTTCTGCCAGAGCTACGCCACTCATAAGCGGTACTTCCGCGCATGCCTTCCAGCGGTCGATGTTTGGTAAAACCGTAGGCGAGCAAAGCATTTCCCTCTGCCCGGCGAATGTCCTGTCCCCAACACCACAACTGTTGGTCCAACAGCGTTGTCCCGATCTTACTGACCTTGTTCAATGCATCTAACCAACGCGAAGATTCGTCGCCAGTTCTGCCAGACATGACTTATTCCCCATTAGAAGCCGCTTTCACTTCTTCACAAGGTCACGGAGCAATTCAAAAGCGTCGTCAAGAATTGCATCTTGGCGTGTTTTCTCTGTAGCTTGGCACGCTTCAAAGCGCGATTGCAACTCAGTAGCGTCGATTCCGCCATACTCACCGATAAAGACTATCCGCGTGCCCGGTTTCTCGTCGCCCCATGGCTCACCAGTGATCAGGCGCGCCCGTTGGCCGACAACGTGGACGATTCCCTTCCCGTTGGGAATATCGTCAAGGTAAACAAACCCTTTGGCGCGGTAGATCGTCGTCGGTAAGGTTCTCACTGCATGACGCACTGCCTGACGTGACAGCGGTTTGTTGGTCGTATAACTCCACGTATTAAAGACCAACGTATGGTCGCGTGCGTGATGGTGTTCATCCTCAAGGTCATGCGCATGGTCGTGGTCATGCACCTCACCGTCGGCATGGACGTGAACATCCAAGCCCGATTTCCCTGAAAAGCGGCGGAGGTCGTATGTCCCGACGCCGAGAACCAAATCGAGCGGAACCTTACCGTGTGTGGTTTCGAGGATACGCGCCCTCGGAACAAGGTCTTTGACAAAGTCTACCAATTCCTCCCGTTTTTCATCATTGACCAAGTCAACCTTGTTCAGCACCACAATGTCTGCCATAGCGATTTGGTCTAACGCGAGCTCCCGATTCTTACCGTCTACCTGATCAATCTGCTCGGAATCAACCACGGTCAGCATACTGTCCACTCGCGCGCCCGACCGCAATTCAGGCGCCATGAAGGTCAATGAAACCGCCATAGGGTCAGATACGCCGCTGGTCTCAACGACGATATACTCCGGCGGGTTTGGGCGCTGAATCAATTGAACCGTAGCCTCAAGCAGGTCGTTGCGAATTGAGCAGCAGATACACCCGTTGGAAAGGTTAATGGTGGATTCCCCAGAGACGCCAGAGATTAGCTCGGCGTCAATGTTAATCTCTCCAAAATCGTTGACCAATACCGCCACGCGCAATCCGTGGTCGGCGTTGAGAATGTGGTTGAGCAGGGAGGTTTTGCCCGCGCCTAAAAAGCCGCTGATGATGGTCACCGGAATCGGTTCTGTGAAGTCTTGGATTTCAGACATCCTCTTAACTCAGTTAGAATTACAGATTGCTTGTATTCGTGAATTCGTCGCGCTGACTGAGCATCTTGAGTCTCCGAATTGAGAACTGTTTTCATCATTCAGCCTCTAAAATCCGCCCGGGTGAACACCTATTCTCCCCAACATTCTAGCAGCATGTGCAGCCGACCGGGTGACTGAGGTTGGGCGCCTCTGGTGCTTCAAACGCTCCAGGTTCAGCGGACTCTTCGGCACCCGACCCGCAGGAATCTACTTCAGCGCCGGAAGGATTGGAGCGCCCTCGCCTGATGAGAAAGGTGGGGGACTAATGACCTTTTTGACACGAGGCGTATAGCAGATGGGGCATTTGACAACCACTTCGTCCAACTGTGAAAGGGAAAGCTGTTCTTCGAAGAAAATATCACAGTCGGGACATTCAAATTCATAAATCGGCATTGCGTGTTTCCTGATTAATCTGAGCACTTAAACGTCCGGTTCAATTGCCGATAACGTCCCACGCTTCACGTCTTCATTGCCTCCGATAAGCTAACTCAGCTCTCAAGGCATTCACGATGGTATCTATGTTGTAACGCATTAACCCGATATACGTCCCTTCTGAAGTTCCGGGCGTTCCCATCGCATCGGCGAAAAGACTGCCGCTGATTTCGACCTCGAATCCCTTTGCGCGAACAGCGGCTTGAACAGCCTCAATGCCCTGCGACGGGCTTGAGGTTTCGACGAACATCGCCGGGATTCGATTTTCGATAATAAACGCCGCGAGTTCTCTGACATCGGCGACGCCCGCTTCCGTTTCTGTGTTCAACCCTTGAAGCCCACGCACCTCGAAATCGTAAGCGCGTCCGAGGTAACCGAACGCATCGTGCGTCGTGACGAGAATGCGACGTTGAGCGGGTATCTGTGCCGCGAGGTTTTGTAGGTCGCCATGCAATGTTTTCAACACTGCCAAGTAATTCTTCGCGTTAGAACGATAATATTCGGCATTAGTCGGGTCGGCTAGAGCCAACGTGTCTCGAACCCTTTCAACTGCTTTCATCCAGAGCGACACATCGTGCCAGACATGTGGGTCGTAACTGCCCTGAAATTCAGATGACGTCCGAAGTTGTGAGCGTGGGGTCCCAGCCGTGACGGCGACGGCTTTCGTTTTATCCGCCATCTTATCGAAGACGGTGCCAATAATTTTCGCTTCGAGATTCAAGCCGTTGTAGAAGATAATCTCAGCGTCCTTTAGCCGTTCGACATCTCCTGCTGTCGGTTTATAGAGATGCGGGTCAACTCCTTCACCGACAATCCCGGTGACATCAATCCTATCTCTGCCAATATTTTCCACAATATCGGTAATCATGCTGATTGTTGCGACGACGCGAAGTTTTTTCTCTGTCGTAGAGTTTGCACTTGCGGGGTCTTCTGAGTTATCCTTTTGACATCCGCCAGCAACCATCAGCAGTAACACCAACAAACATAAACTCGTCTTGAGAAATTGCCGATCCATTCTGTCAACTCCTTCTGAATTTGTAATTAACGCAAGTTGCTACCTAAGACAAAGAAACCGAGTTTTTGGTTCACGTTTGCTAAGTTATAAGCAAATTGGGCTGATTTTCGTCAATTTCGTGTTTCCACGCTGGAAAAAACTCGGTTTCAGCGCTTCGTCGGACAAAGGTGGCAACATGGGTTATTAGGACTTACACAGCGCGTTCATAAGTCCCCCTGATAAAGAGGATTTAAGGGGTTAAAAATCAAAAAACTGCCGCTGCGTGTCAAATGTATGCAAGTTATGTTATAATATAACACCCACTTCCAAATATGTTATAACATAACAATTCAGAAGTCAAGTCAAAAATGGAATCTTCTAGGGTCATTTAATTCTCCCGTAATTCGATCTCCCGGTCGAGGCTACGGCGGGGCAAGATGCCCCGCCTACGGATTCGGGTTGTTCCATAATCAGTCAAAAAAACGGAAAACTAAATAGCCCTATGGAATCTTCTAGGTAGGAGGAGTTGACTGAATCTTTAACGAAGAAAACAAGACGGCATTGTCGTTCTTTTCCACTAATGAAAAGACGTAATTGTTTAGTCCATCGGTCTGGATTTGCCAATCCAGACCGAGCGGGGGCAGGGAACGCGCCGAGTAGGGAAGTACAATGCTATCCGGCTAAACGGGGGCTTACATGCCTAGACCGGACGTGCGACGAACTGTAATACTACGAACCAAACGATGCACTAAACAGTTACGAAAAGACGTTTTGATTTCATTGACAAAAGTAGCGTTATGTCATAACATAACATACACCTTCATTTATAAGGAGCTAGGGATATGTCTTTTACGGATGCGGAAAACACAACATTTGAAGCCTTTCCCAAGCCAATCCATGACCATTCTCAGTGTGTCAAAGACGCATTGGCAAAGGCCTTGGCGATCTGTCAGGTGCGAGGTGCGCGATTTACCGAGCTACGGAAACAGGTTTTTGAACTCGTGTGCGCCAGCCACAAGCCAATCGGCGCCTACGATATTATTGACACCTTTCAAAAACGTGGCCGGAAAACCGCACCGCCAACCGTCTACCGGGCCCTCGAATTTCTGCTTGAGCAAGGTTTGATTCATCGGATTGCCTCGTTAAACGCCTATATCGGGTGTGACTTCCCACAGCAACCTCATCGCGGCCAGTTTGTCATCTGCAAATTCTGTGGCGAGGCAACTGAGCTTGTCAGTCACACGATCGAGAAGTGCATTGCTGCCGCCGCCGAGAAACTTGACTTTCAGGTTCAATCCAGGGTGATCGAGATTCTTGGCGTCTGCTCGGCCTGCCAATGAGTGTTCCGCGACGGTTTATTCGCGAGCACAAAGCGTGATAAGCAAGTCTTTTCTTGTTTGCCTTTCCGCGCTTTGGTGGCTGCTTCAGATAAGAAGCTATGCGTCATAGTACCGGAAAACAGAAGCCAAACACAGATAACGCTCAAATGGCTTTGATGCCAGATAATTCGCTTCTACACCATCAACTGGAATCTGGAGAGAATCCGAATCCAACTGTGGCAGAGATTAATTGAGCGGTTGAAGACCTCGCGACCGAATGAAATGAACAAGGGTGGATCGACTTACATCAGTAATCTTGGCAATTGAAGCCTTTGAAACGCCAAAAGAAAGCAACAATCCGTTCCAGTCAGCGTTGGCGTTTGGGAATACAGTGGTTGGGCAAATCGGAAATCGGTGAGAGGCCATGCGCACAAGAGATTTTTTCAAGCTTTAAATTCGCCCCCTCTACCGAGTGAACTCCAACACTTTATCTGTACATCCGACCTGGAGTATGGTAGAAGACAACTCGGCATCAAAAATTAGACGCGCTTTCCCTGTGCGTGCTGTTGCGCCATTCCATTCCGGCTTGTTAAAGAGTCTTTAGTCTACGAAGTTCAATCCACAGTCGATCGACCTGATGTGAAAGTTCTTCGATGGGGCCATTATTGTCAATAACGAAATGCGCGAATTTTACCTTCTCGGATAATGGTATCTGGGCGCTAATTCGCGTTTGTGCCTCCTCGCGGTTAAGCGGACGGCCTACTTCGACGCTCCTTTCCAAAAGGCGTTGTAGCTGGTTTTCGGGCGACGTTGTTACGACAACGATTACGTCTACCAACGCTTGACGTCCACCCTCAATGAGCAGCGGGACATCGATTACCACGACATGATTCGGATCTTCAGCAGCAAGTTGTCTAGCCTCGGATTGCGACCGTTGAACGATTGGCGGATGTATGATCGCGTTCAATCGTTCGCGCGCAGCATCATCGGAGAACACAATCGCCCCGAGTTTTTGTCGGCTAACGTTCTCCGATGCGTCGAGGATACCTCGTCCAAATGATTCAAGCAGTTCATCCATCACAGGACTCCCCCGCTTGAGTAACTCGTGGCCAATCTCATCCAGGTTGATGGTGAATGCCCCCTTCTCAGCCAGTAATCGCGAGACAGTTGATTTCCCGCTGGCAATCCCTCCAGTGACCCCCACGATTATACCGCGTCCGGGATCGATGGGTTTGGTCGGCTTGTTCGTCATGAAGGGCCATTCTTCCGAGGTATGCTCTGTGCAAGTTTACGGTCAATTCTTGACCATGCCGCCATCTACATTCAGAGACTGTCCGGTGATATTCATGCCATCATCGGACACGAAATATACAACTGCCCGACCGATGTCTTCAACCATCTGCTCTCTCCTCAACGGCGTCGAACTAAACATGTCCGGATATTCTCCGTGGGCTATACCGACGAACCACTCTCTCACATCCTTCCCCTGAAACTCCGGTATATTGTTGACCATTCGCGTCGAGTTGTCTTTCCAGTCATCCGTGTAGACGATACCTGGGCAGACACAGTTCACGTTGATATTGTGCGGACCGAGCCTTTCCGCCACCGACTGCGTGTAGCTGATTAGCCCTGCTTTCATGGCACTGTATGATTGGGGTACGACGCGCTCTTGTAACTTGAGTGGCAATGCAACGCGTCCCGCAATTGATGAGATGTTCACGATCTTACCGCTTTTCTGCTCCATAAAATGCGGTACGACAGCTTCGCACATGAGCACAGGTGCCTTTAGATTCTGCTCATACAAATTGTCCCACAGGTCTATCCATCGCGAAAGAGGCCCGGCATCGGATGTCTCCCACGTCTTGGGCCCAGCACCGACGTTGTTTACCAAGATATCGATTTTGCCAAAAGTATTCAGCGTTTCCTGCACTACGCGCGTAATCGCGTCCGGCTTTGTGATATCGCACGGCATTGCGAGCGCACTGCGTCCCAGCGCTTCAACCTCGCCAGCAGTGCGTGTTGTTGTGTCTTCGCTATATGAGTTGACAACCACGTCGGCACCTTCTTCGGCAAGACACAGGGCGATCGAACGACCAATGCCTCTGCCCGCCGCTGTTACGATAGCTACTTTATTCGAGAGTTTCATTCTAATCACCTTCCATTATAACGACCTGTAGTGAAATCTCCTTACGACTAGTCTACGAATTACGGGTAAGAGATTGACATCTTAACCATAATTCGCTGCGTTCTGCAACACATTTAGGACCTACGCAGGAACAGGAGATTGTGACGTAGGCAGGAATTGAGCAAACAGTTAACCCAGGATCAACTGAGCGAATAGATCAAGCGACTGAATAGGATTAAACGAGTGGATAATGACTGATCAGCCGACCGAACAGGGAGGGCGATAGTGATCACATTTAGACCTTTTTTGCCTTACCACACATGGATGCTCGCACCCAAGAGATGCTCCCAAAAATAGTGTAGCATAAAATTGCCCTACCGCGGACTTTTAAGTGTTCAGGTGCGAATGTCCGAACATTGCCAACTGCACACAGAAATAAAATAGGTAATTGTTTAGTCCATCGGTCTGGATTTGCCAATCCAGACCGAGCGAGGGCAGGGAACGCGCCGAGTAGGGAAGTACAATGCTAATTCCCGCTAATCGGGGCTTACATGCCAGACCGGTCGTGCGACGAACTGCAATACTACGAACCAAACGATGCACTAAACAGTTACTAAAATAGACCTTCCATCTGTTCGTGCGTGATTCCTAGCGATAGAACGAATATACGGGAAAGCCCGTTATCAGACGGACAATTACCCATGCACCGCCAACCATGTATTCACCCAAGATGAGACCCAGAAAGAGTGGCAATGCTTTGCGGTATAGCCCGATTCCGCCAACCTTCAGAATAACTACCTTTGCCGCCCAACTCACCAGTATAGAGAACCACAGCCAACTGAAGGTTAATGAACCGCTTGCCACCGCGTAACCTGCAGGATGAAACGGCCAGAGTGGAAAAAGCCTTCGCATCCACCACAGCGTGCCTGTAAAGACGAAACCGCCGAACATGGCGATGACTCCTCCAACGCTCGTTTCCGTTGGTTTAAACAGCCACCGCTGCAGCGACGAATAAGCGCGAAAAGCGAGGCCGCCTTCGCCCACGACTGCGTCTGAACTGTGGGATACGGCTAGATATGCCCAGAATGCGGCGAGTATCCCGACAATGGTCGCAAGCACCATGGCTGGAACAAGCCGACGTGAATTCATGCCCGATTCTCCGCCAAGTTTTAGCCCTTCGAGTGCGTGAGGCATCGGGTGGGCACGGTATCCTCTGTTAAATGTGATATATAACGCCATCATCGTTAAACTACCGGGCGATAATACCCGACTTCCGAACACGGAGGTAAAGAATTGGCGTGGATTCGCCAAGAAGAGTTCATGCGTTGGAGAGCCAACCTCGGCGCGGATGCGACTCACGCTGATGGCGAGGAGGTAGTAAATCATGAAATAGATCAATATCGTCCAAACAGCCATACCTCCGCTATACGAAAAACTGATGAGAAAAACCAAGCCTACTGCAAAGCCGACTACCGCCCAACGATAAATCATAGGTTCTTCCCGTTCATATGCTTGTGGTTTGCGAAGGCTCTTGACGATTGCAACGATGTGACGACGAGTGCCTATGAGTGCAAATATGGCGAGTGCCAAAAATGCGCCGAACGCCTGCTGCCCATCGTAGGCGATGCTCCCGTGGGAGTCCATAAATCCGGTCGCTGTGTTTACCCCAAGCGCCTTTATCACCACACGCTGCGCCTTCCAGAATATATAAAAGAACCAAACAGAGAAAGACATGTCCGATGGCATTAGAAATCCTAACCCCACGGCAAACGGGAGTATGTATAGAGGAGTCCATCCGATGACGTTCCATGGACTGTCGGTGAAGAATTGACCAATCTCCGCTTTTCGTACCGGAATTTCTACAAATGCAGGCACAAAGGCGTGTATACCGTTTACCAAATTTATACCACCGGCGATGGCGAATCCCAGCCACATCATATTGGACTTTAACAATCTGCCCTTAGGTCGAGTCATTTCGAGTGGTAACTGGATGATTGGATAAGCGAGGCGCTCCCGTTCCACCCACTGTTTTCTTAGCAAAATGTCCAAGCAGATTAGTGTCCATACGAGCGCAGTCAAGAAAAGCGTCCACCAGAATATTGGTCGCAACCAATATTCCAAGTGTGCCTTGGTGTAAAAGGTATTCCCGCCTCGATAAAAGTCCTCCAAACGCGACAGATTATCCAAGGTTAACCAACGCGGAAGATATTTCCAGAAGAGCTGCTCCCATTCATTCTCGGTGGTTGCGTACTGAAATCCGTAGGGTATGGTTGGAACGAGCGTCTGCATCATGTCGTGTCCGGAAATCGCCGACGAAAGCGAAAGAATGATGTAGACGACTAGCAATTCCCCCTGTTGGAGTGCAAAATTAGGTAAAACACGTTGAATCAGGAAATTGATTATGGTCAGTATCATCAACGTGATAATAACATTGTAGATTAGCGACAGCGTGGTGGGCAGGGTACTCCAAAACAACAGGTGGTTAGCCATGATGAAATACGTGTTTATGGGGATGAGCAGCAGTCCCAAAATCACGGCTCGTAGTGTGACCCCGGCATTAGGGTTTTGATTGATTTGGCTGTCCTTTGTCATACGGAGAGGAGGTTGCGTCTAAGGTTTATGTGAGACTATTCCACAACTAAACTACCCGGTGCGTCCGGAACATTAGGGTGAATTCTTGGCGCAGCTAAAAGGTTATTTTGGACCTGAGCAGGGAAGGTGCGTGAGTAGGGAGAAAAGCAAAATAAGGGTAGACGGGGGAACGCGGCAGCACAAGTTTCTTTATCCTGAACTTCGGTCTCTTAAACTCTGGGGTCAGGACAAACCTGTAGCCTGCCTCTGGCTTGACCGGTTATGGGACGTAAAATTAGTGTTCGCCCTCTAGTGATGGATCTATTCGTTCCGATGTGCGAGGGGTGTTAATTCCAGTCCACCGGTGATTCCAGTGTCCCCAGTACGGCGCGGCGAATCCAGTCCAGCCCTTGGATGACCAACCATCGGTTAACGTGGTCCGTGGCTTGGTAATGGCGACCATTCTTGAATAAACGCATATCACCGGGGCCATGCAGACAAATACAGGTCGAGTTATCTTCAAAGGGACCTAGCATCACCAGACCGAGTCCATCGGCATTAGCTGGCCTCACACTTCTAGCAAGAGCGTCGGCTAATGACTGCTTGTCTGTTTTTGCCGGATTTGAAGAAAGTCCGGCAGTCTTCAGAATTTCAGTCAAATCTCTTATCGTGGGATTCGTGGTAATCAAATTCTCGTACCCGGCTTCGATCAATTCCCTGGCAACCTGACCATCCGTAAGCGTATCGGTTATGCCGAGTTGTAGTGATCGTTCATCCAACAAACTGCCTACTACCTCGGGTACCGTTTCTTTAGCCACGCCGTAAATGGCGACACCCAAACGTTTCCGAAGTTCAGCCTCCATTTCATCAATCAATGCGTCTGCCTCCGGCTCGGTGTCCGCCTTGGCTGTGATGCGCACATCGGTCTGTCCGGAATGTGCCGCCAATCCAACCGTAGGGTTGCCTCCCGTCATCAGATCGCCGATACCCCGATCAATGTTGCTTTCCCCTACCGAGCAGGTGCGCAGAACGCGGACCCTTGTCACCTTAATGCCGCCAATCCGCTCAATCAACAGAGGGATAACCGTGTTTTCGAGCATGTGCTGAAGTTCCCGCGGCACCCCGGGCAGCGAGATTATGCAACCTCTTCCGCCCACATCCTCGCTCAAGAAGCAGGGGGCGGTACCAACTGGGTTCGTGAGCGGCAATGCGCCTTCGGGCAGATAGGCTTGGCGTCGATTGTTCTCTGCCATTTTTCGCCCAAATCCACGGAAGCGTTCCGCAATCTCCGCTTCGAGTTCACTGCTGTATACTAGCCGGCGCCCGGTTGCGTTTGCGGCAGCTTGGCGTGTTACGTCGTCGACGGTCGGTCCAATTCCACCGGAGGTGATAACCACATCCGAGCGGTCTAAAGCACGATTTAAGACATCGGTAATGCGTCCCTCATTGTCGCCAACAGTGGTTTTGTAGTATAAGTCTAGCCCGATGTTTCGAAGGGCTATTGCCAATTTGTTGGCGTTCGTGTCAACAAGCTCTCCTAGCAAAAGCTCGCTGCCAATCATTACTATTTCTGCATGCATGTCAGTACCCTAAAATAAGTAAAATGAAGTACATTTAAGTGTACCAAGTTTGGGAATCGCCCCGATCACCCATCTCTTCTACCTATACGCCTAGGTGAATCTTCGGTTCTCCACGCCCTGAGAAGACAGATTGCCAATTCATGATACAGACTGAATTTCCTCCGAAACGTCTCTTTGCATTGTCGGTCTGATTATCACTTCCGGTATGTTGGCTCGTTGCGGAAGGCTTGCAATAAAGCAAATAAGCTCCGAAGTATCTTCGACATCCGCCATTGTTGCACGAGCTTCTGCCGATGGAGGGACTGGACGCAGTTCGAGAATGGGTGTATTAATCTCACCCGGCATAATTGCGCTCGCTCTTACTCCAGTATTCAACAAATCGGTATTGAGAAACTCGGTGAAGTTATTCACCGCCGCTTTCGCCGCTCCGTACGCCGGTCCACTAAAAGGTCCCGGCTGTATTGCGGCAACTGACGACACGTTGATAATTGTTCCGCTCTTTGCCTCCAACATAAAGGGTACTACCGCTCTGGTGCAGAAGATTGTGCCGATCAGATTGGAGTCGACGACTTGGCGAGTCTCATCGGGCGTCATATTCAAGAGACGGCGGTTCGCGGAACTGTGTCCGGCGTTGTTCACCAGCACGTCAATTCTGCCGAAAGCTGCGATTACATCCTTTGCCATCTGTTGGGCAGCTTCATAATCTGCGACATCGAATGCATACGCCAGCGCAGAACTGCCGGCAGCCTCAATCTCGTCTTTTACCGCTTCCACTTTCGAGGCGGTTCGTCCTACAAGCGCGATTTTAGCTCCGTTCTGCGCCATCAACAGCGCGGCGCCACGACCGATTCCACTTCCACCTCCTGTAACTATGCAAACCTTATCTTGCAATCCCATTTATCACCTCGTAGATAGTCTAGAAGCTTGTTTGAAAAAGCACTTTTAGCGACTCGATACAACCAGTAGGAGCCTATGTCAAAACGCCATCAGGGAAGCATGAGCGCTGTATCGGCGCGACCAGTTTGAGGACTTGCTGAAGGACTTCCGCCGGCGTACCGAGCGCGTCAACCACGTTCACAAGCGATGCGGAATAGTAGTCTATTAGGGGTTGCGTTTCCTGTTCATAAACCTTCAAACGATGTCGTACAACATCCTCGCGAGCATCGTCGGCGCGGTTCTCTTTAAGCGCCCGACGACTCAGCCTATCAACCATCGCGCCCTCGTCTTCACAGCCCAAATGAACAAGACTGAGAACCTGAATGTGTTCATCCATTAAGCGCGCTTGATTTAGATTCCGTGGAATGCCATCAAGCATCAGTAGTTCGCCGTTCGGGTTATATCTGCCCTGCGTGGTTAGATTACGTGTGTGTTCTTCCCACATCTTGACCGTCAGATCGTCGGGCACGAGCGCACCGCGCGACGAATAGTCTGCGAAGATTTTCCCCAGTTCGGAGGCGGGATCGAGCGATCGAAAAACATCTCCGGAGGCAACGTGAAGGAATCCGGGTATCGAACCGAGAATTTTTCCCTGCGTACCTTTCCCGGCTCCGGGGGGGCCAAATAGTAGTATCGTTCGGTAGCGTGAATCGTTGTGCATTATCCTCCTCAAGTAACAAGAATTGAAATGAGCTGACGCTACAACTGTTCAATCGAAAGCTGAATAAGCAACTCGTCAAAATAATATTCCTAGATGAAAGCCTATGCTATCTATTATAAATTGACCAACTAAAGAATACCAGAAAATTAGTCTGAACTGACGTCCATGCCTCCGCCGCAACTGGAGAAGATTGAAGATAGAAGATCTTCGCGGAGTTCCGTTTAAATGACGTCAGCGTTGCAAGTCGAAAGTCCCGTTGGTCTTGCCTGCCGGTCATTGGATGCAAGTACAATTGCGCCTTTTCCAAGAGATTTCGGTATTAAATATCAACTCGAAGAAAAGAAAGAAATAGAGCGGCGGATAACGTCACGAAGACTAGCACCAACAGCAAAGTATCCACAGTAGCATCATTCAGCGAGTCGCCGAAGCTGTAGCGATCCTCGAACTTCGGGATCGTGTCGATAGGCACCCGCTCCCACGAGATGGCGGGTCGAAAAAAGAGCGCATGGGGGCTTTCCGGATCCGCCTCGTCGGCTTCAGCGAGGAAGTCTCGAAACTCGGACACATATATTTTGACTTGAGAAAGAAACTGTAAGTGGCGTGAGAAGCCCGTTCCCGCCAAGGATTCGATGGCGTACTGGACAACGGATGCCGGCGACAATCGCGCCAGCGATCTCGCAAACACCACCTGATCTATTTGCGCTCTCAAATGTGCCTCCAGCAATCTTTCGTCACCGAGGGATTCTTCGAGGTGGTAATCGCCCCACAAAAGTGCGAGTTTTGTAGGCGGAATCTCACGCGGGTCAAAATATGCATCAAGCAGCCCTCGTTCCAGATATTTTTGTGTCACCTGCTGATACCGTTCCTCCCGTCGCTGTCGGAATTCGTCGCTCGTCATCGCTGGCTTGAGGCTTGTGGCAACTAATCCGACGGTGGTTGGCACGAGAATCACCCAGACGACCCAGATTAGCGTGAGAACCATCAGACTCGATGACGATTGCCGGGCGCGAGAGGAAACCAGCAGTCCCAGTGCGATAAAGATGGCGATGTAGACGAATCCGATCAGGACGATTCCCCCCAGCCGCGCCCAGTCGCTTGTGTCTAGCCGGATGCTTCCGGACGTATAAAGAAGGAAGAGATTGACGAACACTGCCATGAGAAATGGAAGGCCGATGCTTATCAGCGCCCCGAGGAATTTGCCGCTTAGCACCACGTGGCGCGGAACGCTGTTGGCGAGCATTAACCTCAGCGTCCCGTGTGCGCGTTCCCCGGAGACGGCGTCGAAAGTGAACAGGATTGCGGCAAAACTCAACACAATTCCAATCAAAAATGCCCAGTCAATCTGAACAGAATTCGGAAGAAAGTTCCACTGATTTGGATTGCTTTGAGGATAAGTCATACGCCAGATACCGTTGAACCGAGCTGGGTAGTCTCCCCACCACCGTTCCAATGGCCTGCCGTCGGTCTTTTTGGAAAGAAAGGATTCTCCGCCATTCGCACAGAACGATAGAGCGGACGGCTTCTTATGAAGTTCGCCGGGACCATACAAGACTAACACCTGAAAGCTCCTTGCGTGGTGCTCCATCTCCTTGAGTTCGTGGGCTACACTTCTACGGTAATCCCCAATCTGCTCGTCGTATCTGCCAAGGGACACAACGGCATTGGCGACCATTACCGTGAGCATCAACAGCACAGTCAGCGCGAATCGAAGGCTCATCATGTTGTCGTAAAGTTCACGTTTTGCGATGCTAAAAATCATAGAAAACTCGCCAATGTGGGATTCTCTGGAGATTGGACTTCTAGCTATGGAGCAAACCTATAACCCAGCACACGGGGTTATTGACTTCCAGCCTAGAGCGCCTGTCTTCGGAAGATCAAAAAGACTGCCAAAAATATCGCCAAGTTAATCGATAGCAACAGAATCAGATCCGGTACAACATCAATGATGTCACTACCCAAATCTGCGCGTTGATAGGAAAACTGCGGCAAATCGTCCCAACTCACTTTGCCTTTGTCATGGGAAAACCATTGCCTGGAGGAAAAGGCTTTCCTTTCCCTCAGGTGTTCAATCAAAGCGCGTCGATACCGACGGCTGGACTCCGCGAAACGCTCGATCCCCCGTAGATCTGTGCCTGCCAAAGCCTCGGTTACCAAATCATAAATTGCCGCCGGCGAAAGACGTATCGCCATCTGCACAACTTGCGTTTTCCGGCCGTAGGTTTGATCGAGCGCTCTTTTTCGAACCAACCATGTCTTTTCCGCGGCACGAATTCGGGATGATTCCAAGAGTTCACTATGAGATTGCAGATTCGTGACGAACTGTTCTTTGTCTTCGTCAATTCTATCGTAACTATACGTCCACCAAAATCTGTGATGAAGCAGGGTTTGCTTGTTATATCCCCCGGAAAATTTGAGATGGTCACCGTGGCCAATGCGCGTAGGATAGCTATAAGCACGAACGGAGTTCTTCTCGACCGAGGCACTCTCATCGGCATCATACCGATCCCAGAACTGTTCTATCTCGGACAGAGCCGTTTTAAGCTTTTCCTCCACGCCTATTAGTCGATCAAGCGTCGCAACAGTAAGACTTGGATAAACTAGCACTAGCATAACCCACACAAACATGACGAACACTAAAGCCGTCGCAGCACGGCGCGAAACTGTCGAAATGAGCAATCCAATCAGATAGAACGTGGAAAGGTAGATCACGGACGTCAATAGAATTCCAAGTATCCGAAGAAAGTCCTCGCCTGAGACGGTAATCAGTCCCGATGTCGTTATCAGAAATAGCGCCAAGAGAACACTGATAATCAACGATAAGATAAGACATACCATCGCGCTCACGTACTTCGCCAGAAGAATGAGACTTCGAGGCACCGGGTTGGTCGCCATTAAACGTAGCGTATGCGCTTCGCGTTCGCCAGCAATCGCATCGTAAGCGAACAGTAATGCCATTAGGCTCAGGACAACTTGGAAGATAAAAACCAAATCCATGCCGGAAAAGAGATTGAGGAAGGGGTTATCTACGCCGTGTTGTTGAGCGTCCAATAGTGTAGGAACAAATTGGTGATGAACATGGACGGTGTTTCCAAGTCGTTTGTCAAGCCCTTGGTTAAAGATGCTGAGGGGGTTCGGGGGGCGATCCACGTACAGCCGCAGTTGCGAATAGGTCATGGCATCGGATATATCTTCCCGATGCGTCTTCACGGCGGTATCGTAGACAGCCAAGCGGTGTTTGTAGTCCTGAAGAAGAACAGTGGTACTAGCGATGACTAGTATCAGGCAGGTGACGACAACGACAAAGAATCGAAGTGTCATCAAATTTGCGAGCAATTCTCGTCGGAAAAGAGTCAGAAACATTGGATTGACTGGGAGCTTTTGCAATTCACCTGCTGCAGGAGCGATTGGTTTGTGAACAGCGGGTGCGATAGGAATTTCCCCCGGGTTCTCACTGTTGATGACACCGCGAGAATGACGAAAGTTCACCCATCGCAAGCAAATCTTGCTCCTACAAAAGACGCACGAAAAATGAGGAAAAGGGAGGGAAACGACGATTTGATTGTTGAGATCCGCTGATATGACCAGAAGAGCACAAGTCCGAGCATCAAAGAAGAACGAATGTCCCTACTAGCCTCCATCGGCAGATTACCGATTATTGAAGTAGTTTTTGAACTGTGTTCAAAGGCGTGTCCATCTCGACGCGGAATATGCCTTCGACGGCACGTTTTTACGATTCAATAAGACTCCTCAACACGGAGAGGTTCGTCGCGTGCATCTCTTCCATCTTTGGCGTTTCAATGACCATCGGGACATCCGCAAATCGTGAGTCGTTCAGGAGAAGTTTGAAAGGAAGTGCGCCGAGATTCCCCTCGCCGATGTGTTCATGGCGATCTTTACGGCTTTGATATGCGGCTTTAGCATCGTTGAGGTGAAACGCTCGAAGTCGATCCAGACCGATGATGCTATCAAATTCCTCGAAGGTCTTTTGATAGGCATCCTCGGTTCGAATATCGTAGCCTGCAACGAAGACGTGACAGGTATCAAGGCAGACGCCGAGCCTTTCCGGATATTTAGAACTGTCGATAGTCCGGCGCAGATGTTCAAAGGTGTAACCCAGATTCGATCCTTGTCCGGCAGTAGTCTCAAGCAGCACCATCACTTCGCCACCCGCCGTCTGTTCGAACAGTAGGTTGAGACTCTCGCTCAACAACCTCAATCCTTCATCTTCACCGGCGTCAAGGTGTGCCCCCATGTGGGTTACGAAATAAGGAATTCCGAGGACCTCCGCCAGTTGCAATTGGGATCGGACCTGATCTCGAGAATTTTCTAGCACTTCAGGTTTGGGAGAAGTGAGGTTGGTTAGATGAATGTCGTGAATGAGGATGGATTGAATTGCGGATGCCTGCCACGACGCTTTGAACCGATTCGTGTCGTCTTCGGTTGGTTCTTTGCTGACCCAGCGGTTCGGGCTCTTCACGAAAATCTGAATTGCCTCACAGTCCAACTTTTCTCCGTTTTCAATTGATTTGTATAATCCACCTGCGGTAGACACATGGGCTCCAAGAAGCATGCTAATATTTTTCACTCCTTTCTCGGTTTGAATGAATGCCATTGTATCATAGGATGAAAGGGTGAATCAAAAGAATTGCGAGTATATTGGGATTTCAGCCTTTGAATGATTTTCGTGATTATGTTAGAATATCGTCTCACGAATTAGCGGACACAACCAAAGAATCAAATCACATTCCACGGATGAGAACCGTGGTTTTACTCGACTTTTCATGCGGAAAACGGGGGCGAATCGATGAGATTTGAGGGCAAAACGGCATTGGTAACAGGGGCCAGTCGGGGAATTGGCAAAGAGGCAGCAATCAAACTCGCAAATGAGGGCGCGGATATAGCTGTCCATTATGTTCAATCTGCTGGCAAAGCGGAGGAGGTGTGTGAGCAGATTCGTACGATGGGTCGGCGATGTGTCACCGCGGCAGCAGAGGTCACTGATCGAGAGGCGCTCAATGCAATGGTCCAGAAAATAATAGATGAGCTGGGCAACATTGATTTGCTAGTCAATAATGCGGGTATTATAGGCAATCAAGGTTTTAACGAGCTGACTCCGGAACAGTGGGACCGTATCATCGCCGTAAACCTGACGGGGGCTTTCAACGTGATTTGGGCAGTGAAGGATCACATGATAGAACATCAGTTCGGACGTATCGTCAACGTTGCTTCAATCGCGGCGTTAGCTGTACGCCCGCATCAAATGGCATACGGCGCTTCGAAGGCAGGGGTCATCTCCCTGACAAAATCGTGTTGTGAGCCATTGGCCGAACATAATATCCGAATCAACTGTGTTGCTCCCGGCGCTACCAAAACAGATATGCTAGGCGAGCTCTCGACGGAGATGCTGGAACATATGCGTACCACCACGCCCCTCGGCCGTGTGGGTGAACCGGAAGAAATTGCGGACATAATCGCATTTTTGTTGAGCGAGGAATCCAGTTTTATGACAGGATCCACCGTAATCGCGAGTGGCGGGCGCATTCTATTTCCTTGAAATCCCAATGACGCATCTGTGTTTAGCGATGGAATCTCAGATTGTCATGGCAATTCTATAGTCTTTGATAATCATAATTACACATACTTGTTGCTGATTTGATGATTGAAGATTGCTACTGTAGGAGCGACCTCCTGTTACTAAGCTAAGTTCGATCCAACAGAAGAAGCACAATAAATTGCATTACTGCAAATCGAATCGACCAAATCCCTCATATGTGATTATCATTTTCAACAACTATAATTCCTATCCGAAAGGTTTTCGATTGGTTTAAGGAACGTTTGCCATACCATTTAGTGCGTAATTCAAAAAGGAGATGGAGAAATCAACGAAACAACCTCCGATTGGAAATCAATAATATTTCGCCTTGAGCGACTTCTCGACACAGCCGAAGCATTATTAAACGAGAAGACATCACGTCCGCCAATTGCGTCGGCAAATGACCTGCTTGACGAGCACATTGCGTTTCGATGGTGTAGCCAGAACGGTACGGGGCATTTGCTTCCAGTTAAGCACCCGGACCTCGTAGAGCTTGGCGACCTTATTGGCATTACACGTCAAATTGAGGGGGTCAATCGAAATACCCTTCAGTTCCTACGTGGATTGCCCGCCAACCACATTCTACTTTGGGGTGACCGCGGAACGGGCAAGTCCTCGCTCATCAAAGGCATGCTTCGACAATACGAAAGTGATGGATTGCGGTTGGTTGAGGTTAATCGAGATGGTTTGCTTCATCTTCAGGAGATTGCCGATCTGTTATGGTCACGCCCTGAACGGTACATTCTGTTTTGCGACGATCTTGCCTTCAGTGAAGGGGAACCCGAATATCGAGAATTGAAAGCCATGTTGGAGGGCGGAATTGCGGCGCGTCCGGAAAACGTGCTAATTTACGCCACCTCAAACCGACGACACCTCATGCCGCGTCAGGTGCAGGAGAATCAGTTTCCCAGTACGGACGAAGACGAGCTATACCCTCGTGAAGCGACGGAAGAGAAGGTTTCGCTGAGCGATCGATTCGGGTTGCGTCTCGCCTTTTATCGGATTCCCCAAGCCACATATTTACAAATGGTCTCACATTACGCCCGGAAACATGGCATGTCGATTCCGAAAGAGGAGTTGCATCGTGCCGCGCTGGAGTGGGAGGCATCATCCAGCGGACGATCGGGGCGTGTTGCTCGCCAGTTTATTGACAACCTGATGGGGCGCCTGGGATTGGAAACAAAAGAGACGTGAGATAGCGGCATGATGCTGTTTCAGAATTAAGCCAATCAGTTCAGATTAATTGCGATATGGTTTACGCCCAGATCAGCAATGATGAAAACCTGGGATTGATTCGTGTTGTAGAAGGCACGTAGGGAATGACCATCATTAACCCCTACATACTGCCACAAATAGATTCTCACACAGGCTCTAAAGTCGAGACAAGGTTATGAATCAACTGCTGCGCCCATTTGCATGCACGCATTCTACGGAATTTTCCGATCTGCTGTGGAAACTCCAGTGTACGCTTGTTATTAGCATTTATCAAGCAAACAAGATTATCTATATAAGCGCTGGAAATTCCGAGACTCTCGTTCAGTTGCCACAGGATTTCGACTCGCCCATGGGGCTGGCTGCAGAGGACAATCGCCTCGCTGTCGCAACGAAGGACGAAGTGGTGATGCTTTCCTTCGTGCGCGCATTGGCTAGCAGTTATCCAAGCCGTTCGAACACCTCCGATGGGCAATACGTGCCACAAACGGCGTATTTCTGCGGTGAAAACAAAATACATGACCTCGTATGGGGGCAGGCGGGGCTGTGGCAAGTCAACACACTGTTCTCATGCCTATCCCTGAAGGACGATCGGAGAGACTTCAATCCCCAGTGGCGACCGCGATTCATCACCGAACTTGCCCCGGAGGATCGGTGTCACCTCAACGGCGTCGCGATGATAGATGATCAACCAGAGTATGTCACGGCACTTGGTGAAACGAATACGTTTGAAGGGTGGCGGTCCTGCAAAACGTCCGGCGGGATTGTCATACACGTCCCAAGCAACGAGGTTGTACTGGGAGGATTACCGATGCCGCACACCCCGCGGATGTACGATAATTTACTCTATGTGCTGCTGTCGGCAACGGGGGAACTTGCTCAGGTGGACACGGAGAAAGGCGGTTACGAGGTGGTTACGCGATTGCACGGTTTTGTGCGCGGCATGGCGCGCTACGGCGACTATCTGTTCGTCGGACTGTCACAATTGCGCCGCAAGAGCCCGACGTTTAGTGATATACCAATCGCACGGGAGTCGCCCTTTTGCGGCATTGTCGCAATCAGTCTGTCAAGCGGAACTACGATAGGCCACCTGAAGTATGAGAGCGTCTGTCAGGAAATATATGACGTGCAAGTCGTGTCAGGCTTACGGCGCCCTGGACTCGTAGGTCCATCCGCGCCGGGCGAGCGGAGCAATTCGCGTCTTAGCCCGGTTACTTCACATCGCGAGTTCTCGTCAATAACTGAAGGTGCAGGAAAATGAGCGCGCCCAATCAGGAATCTTTCAGATCCGGTTATGTCAGTATCATCGGTGAGCCGAACGTTGGCAAATCAACCCTGCTGAACGGGTTGATGGGTGAGAAGCTGGCAATTGTCACCCCCAAGCCGCAGACGACCCGGAATCGGATAATGGGGATCGTCACGACTGAAGGATACCAGCTTATTTTTCTGGATACGCCCGGCATCGTTACACCGAAATACCTGCTTCATGATGAGATGGTTAAGGCAGCCCACCGCGCAATTAAGGATGCGGACTTAATTATATATATGGTCGATGGCAGCCAGTTGCCTCCAGTTCTTGAAGCGGAAATACTTGAGCGTATACGCGAAACCGAGTCCAGTAAAGTATTCTTAGTCATTAACAAGATAGACCTCATCAAGGCGTCGGATTTGTTACCAATCATTTCCCAATACAGTGTCAAGTTCCCATTTGTTGAGATTGTCCCGATATCAGCCCGGTTATCTGACGATGTTTTACATCTTCGTAATCTACTTGTTGCGCATCTGCCGACCGGACCGCACTATTTCCCGGAAGATCAGATTAGTGATTTACCTGAACGCTTTTTTGTAGCCGAATCGGTGCGAGAGAAGGTGTTCCTGAAGACTCAACAGGAGATTCCTTACGCGTCGGGCGTTACGGTTGAGGAATTCAAACATCGCCCGAACGGTAAAATCTACATTCGTGCGATAATCTACACTGAACGGTTGTCTCAAAAAAGAATCCTGATTGGCGATCGCGGCGGAATGATTAAGCAGATTGGTAAACTTGCTAGAGAGGAGATTGAACAGTTTCTTAACTCTTCCGTGTTTCTAGAGTTGCGGGTATACGTAAAAGGGGAATGGCGACGCGATGCGCGAAAACTCAGAGATATGGGCTATGCTTGAAGTATCCGCGAATTCGGCGGAAAATTGGCGAATTACTCACCAAATCGTTAGGGAACGAAAATTCACGTTCGCGACCACCTACGAGATGGGGCTACTAAGGTGTCACGGTATGTGAATATGGTTTTGCTCTATCTTTCACTGAAACTCGCCTCGTACCGAGAGGGAACTTGCGACTGAAAAGAAATCTCTGCCTTCCTCGACACGGTCGTTGTTGTAGCTCAACCCTAGATTGAGTTCCGCGCTCAAGCGTGTGCTCAGTTCATAGTTTGCGCGTACAGTTGTCTCGTATCGCTCCGATTTCTCCTCCTGATTCGCGCCAAAGCGTTCGCGTCGCACAACCGTCGACAAAGTGTTTGTCATTCGAAGGTCGTGTTTGAGTTTAATCCTTCCAAAGAATGGCGTCCAAACCCCTCTTTCCACATTAAGACTATAATCAAAACTAACGTTCGGGGTGACTATAAAAGAGGTACTCCTTATAGAACCACCACTTCTTTGTTGTTCGCGCAGTGTTACGCGGATGCCAACCGAGCTATTGGTTGTCTGACCCCACGATTGTCTCCAACTTATTGAGGGATTGTGGGCGAAGCTTTCGCTAATCAATGTCGCAAGGTTGCGCCGATCTCTCTGTGTGAAGCCGTAGCGCACCTGAAAACTTGAAGAATTTTTGGAATTGAAGAACTTTACATCCCCTTCGTAGTTTTTCGATTTAGCCCGTGAGGTGGTGCTTGAGGTTTTCTGGAAGTTATTTGTAAGCGACACGTTTGTGCCCAATGATGCCCATGACCATGGGTCAACGGAACCGCGGAAAGTGTAACGTTGCCCCTTACGCGATTGGGTTCGCCGTTCATCTTCATCTGGAAGATTCAACACACCAACAACTGACTGTCCGGCATCTAACCGACGAAAAGAGTCCTGGATATCAAAGTTTACGTTGGTATTCAAGGCAAAACTTTGGAGGCTCTTCCGCCAAACCCCCTGCCCCGCATCTTTCTTTTTCCCTCGTCGTTCTCTCATCTTTCGTTCAAGTTCAGCCTTGTCTCGGCTAATCCAATCGCCTCTTTCATCTTCCAGGTCTTGCAATCTTTCCGGGGCTACCCCCATTCGCTCCATTCTGTCGAGCCGTTGCTGCCGCCGTTCTTCCATTTCTACCTGCTCGTCAAATGAATCCGTGTCCGAGGGTTTTCGCGGAGATTCCGTTTCCAACTCATTCTCAGGTTTATCCACGGAGCCCGGTTCTTCTAGCTTTGATTCTAGCGTCTCCTCCGGTTTACGCAGCAACCATCCAAACCACACATGCGGGCGTATATTTACTCCAAACCCGATGTTCCCATTGATTGATATATCTTTCTGACTGCTAAACCAATTTTCCCGCAAGCTAACCCGGTTGTTTATGGTTGGGCGCATTCCCAGAAAGTCGCGATTGAGACGCGGCGTCATTGAGAAACGATGCTCTCGGCTCGCGATAGTAAATTCCGGTTCGGACGATGGTGCCTCTTGTGAACTTTCGCGCTTTTCCAGTATTCGCCGAACATCGTAGGTTGGATTTAGGCTGAAACTGGAGACCGGACTTATATTAAGCGAAATGGAGCCGTCATCAACTCTTTCGTCTCGATTCCTGCTATACCCATATCCGTAACCGTACCCGGAGCCGTAGCCCGAATAACCGCCACTCGACGAAGCACCGGCCGCTGTTCCAGTATCGGCGTCGACATCTTCATGACGGTATTGAAAATCAAATCCTAGTTTTGATCCAAGGTTGTATTTGAAAGTTCCGGTATACAGGTCGCTAATTCGTATCCCTTGGCGTTCATTCCAAAAGTCCTGATGGTTGTAAGCAAGCCCGATTAAGGGTAGAGGAGGAAGGTTGAATCGCACGGAGAAATCTTGGTTTTTCGTCTTGCTTTTACCGCTCTGGAACGAACTGAATGAACCGCGCCGGCTTTCGGTTTCGGACTCACTATCTCGGAAGCTGTAGCTAATTGGAAGCCACCGAAAGAGATTCAGCTCCGTGTCAACATTGAGATCGTTGTTCGTAGTGCTGAAGCCCCGCTGTTGTTGACGGTGACGTCCCGTTTCGCCCGCAGAACTCTCAAAGTCTTTGTCTTGACTGGCATAGCCTCCCCGCACTCTAAATAAGTTTCCAAGTGAAACGGACACGTTTCCACGTCGTGCCCAACCGGAGCGTACCAGCGGGTCGCTCAAATGGATTTCGTTCACCCATACTTCACCGCTGATTTCTTCACCACGGTCGTTGCGGATCCCGAGTAGAATGCCGCCGACATTTTTGATGGAAATTTGAGCACTGTTTGTTCCCCTCACGACAAATCCGTCTGGATGACCGTCAGGTTGAGGTGTGGAAGACTCCCCTGAATCTGATGGTTCCTCAGGGGCGTCC
The DNA here is from genome assembly GCA_965204085.1 of Candidatus Poribacteria bacterium. GTDB lineage: Bacteria > Poribacteria > WGA-4E > WGA-4E > JAJDTR01 > JAJDTR01. The sequence goes on from CBDBEE010000001.1 coordinate 558,050, forward strand.
GTTTCTGAAACTATATCCGGATATTCATTCCGCTGAAGGTCCATCAAATCAATTTCAATGAGTTTCCAACCATCAAAGTCGATCTCCTGTGTGAATTCGTAATAGTTCGTCAGATTCTCGAATATGTCCACGTCATCCTCCTGCTGTGATCGCGGATCGGAAAACGGATCTGACGAGCCATAAGACGAGCCGTAAAAAGAACGGTAGCTGGTTCGGACGCTAGGCGCTAATCGCAATACAAGCGTCTCGCGATTCTTGTCCCCGTAAACCCAAAATTTTAGCTTATTGTGCTTGGAAAAGTCTTGCCCATCCCCTTGCTGAATACCGCGCAGTCGTTGCGATGTCACGCCGAATGAGTTTGGCAGAAGGTTGTAGTCCAACACGAGTGTCTGTTCTCGCTGTTGCCGGGTGCCGAATCCAAACGTGACATCAGTATACGGATGCAACCTCTTGAAGGTTTTGTCATCTTTGATTTCCTCGTACGCTTTTTGGTAGTCGTTGAAGTTGAAATTGTCCTTCGTGCCAACAATAAATTTTTCATTCGTATTTGTGACGATGGTTCCGTTCTGCGTAACCACCCCTCGTTCCCACCGATTTCCAACGATTTCAATTGATGCCCATTCCAGTTTCCCCCGCACCTTACCGGGGTTGTTCTTTAATAGCCAAAAACGGAAGTGTTGTACGAACCCTAGATTCGGCAAACGGCTACCGTAAACATTCGCAGTATTGAGAGGAATGCTGAGAAAAACCCACCCGTTATCATTGCGTTTCTTGACCCACTCTTCCGGCATATCGTTTAATGAGATAGGGATTTCAAGGTATGCGTCAACTGTGTCTAGCACGCCATCTCCATTGAGATCCTCGGTATCCAACACTTGATTGTTGCTTCCAAATGGCGTAGGCTGGAGAGCCCGTCATAAATCCAACCTTCGTCTTCACCCGTGTCAAGAGAGCCGTTGGCGCTATATTTTTGAGATTCCGATAGATTCTCCAAATCAAGATCCAACGTGTCAATCTTGTCGTCCCCATTTAGGTCCTCAAGGTCTAGAGGCAGGTCTTCGCTGTCGAGCCTGCCATCGTCGTCCGTGTCTTCATTGACAATTCCGAGATCAAGTAGCAACGTTACATCGTCGTCGCCTTGGACACGTAGCCAGATTTCCAGAAATTCACGTTCGGAGAAGTCCGTACCCGATGCCGAGATACCGTAGGAAAATCCGCCCCACTCTTCAACGACATCGGTGAAATCATAGCCGACCTCCATAACAAGACGTTGTTCGGTCGATTGCAATAGCGGATTGATTGCAGAGGCGGGTACTTCCCGGTTACGCATATAATTGCCAACCGCTTTGGAGTCATCTTTGTCTTTCAAAAGCACATGAAAAAGCGCGCGGTTATCGGGCGTTAACCCTTCCACTGCTGGTGGGCTTGCCATGCGCCAATTGTATTTGAAGGTGGGGATGTTTGATGCGTCGCGGGCACCCTCCATGCTGTCGATTAACGCAACAGAAACGCTATTGGGATTGTTATGAGAAAACGCTGTCTCGCCGCTGAAGTCGATTGACAGCGGAAAATACTCCACCGAAACAAATGGCAACGGATTAACGAACCAAGCTAGGTTGAAATTCCGTCCGGCGCTGGTGTTGATGTTGAACGCCTGTAGTCGACTGGGGGCATTATTCACATCCGGAATGGTGCTCGGTTTGCTCCCTGTGTTTAGAATATATCCAGTTGATAGGCTGAACCCTTTCTTGTATACAGGATTAAAATAGCTGCTTCGCCCTGAAGTCAGTCCGTATCTAGAGCGCCCACCAAGGCTTGAGTACGAGCTGCGTCCTCCGTACCCGCCACCATATCCTCCACCGTACCCACCACCGAATCCTCCGCTGCCCCTACCGAATGAACTCGAACTTCCGAATCGGTCTCGTCCACCAAGAGAATCCTGAGCACCTCCCAGTCTGCCAAACCGATCTTCCTGCTTCTGTTCCTCTTGAGGTTTTTCTTTCGGTACGTAGGAGTATTCCAACCAAACACCCGCTACCGTCTGCTGCAGAGAACCCCCAAACGGTGTTCTCTCGAACTCAACCTCGATGACATCGAACTCATCAAGTTGAGTAAAGAAGGTGAGGCTCCCGACCTCGTAAACCATCATGTAATCGACATCCCTTTGTAATCTTCTCCCATTCAATCGAACAGTTTCGCTACCGGGAATAACAAATAGCCCGACATTGTAGGTGCCTGACTGGTAGGCGTAGTTGGCAAAGATGGTGTAAATTTGATCGGTTGTACGTGGGTTTTCAAGGTAGATCGCCTCGTTATTCAGCTGATCTCGATATCTGTAGTATGGGCTTTCTGGATCGTCGATTACAAATGGACGCGGCGTGGGAAAGGTTAGTAACCCACGGTCGAAGTCAATGAATTCCGGATCGACAAAGCCGTCGCCATCCTGATCCAGACCAAAGATTTCAATATAAAGTACGGGGCCATCATCGGTTTCGAATGCCTCTGCCGCGCCTTGCTGATATATTGTAATTTGATAATCTCGAGGACTGATATTTCGATTTCCCAAGTTATAGACCCTACGCGCTTCGGTTCCACGATATCCTTTGTCCTTGAGTATGACGTATCCGATTTCCTCGCCTTCCTCATCAATTGAACCATCCCCATTTTCGTCTTCAAAGACGTTTCCCGGATTTCCAACCTGGCCTCCGCCATCGCCGAGATACTCGTAAGCAACGACGACGGTGTAGCCGGGAGAGATTTGCGTTAGAAACTCAATCTCTCCGGTCTCGTAATTGATATTGTAGTCCTGGCCCGGGAATTGGAGGTTAAAGTACCCGCGTACGGTGCGCTGTCCGCCCTGATTATTGCCCGCAACATTGTCGTCGATATAGATTTCTTCGCTACCACTTTTTATCGGCAGATAGGACTCGTGTAAGACATCGTCCTCCCCACGGTGGATTGAATAGAACCGCCCTTTGACATAGTTCGCATCAGCAATCTGGACACCCCGACCGTAACCTGCTCTGGTTGACTCCCCTCTGAAGCGCCGCGTGTCCGAAATCCCCTTGCTTCGGGAGCCGAAGGTTGTCATTTTGAGTCCCCCCAATTGTGCAACAGCTTCGAGTCCGAAGAGATTTCGATTAATGTTCAGAAACCGCGTGTTCGGCAAATTCAGCGTGATATCGCCAAAAGATATTGTTTTCAGAATACTGTCAGGCTTACCCTCATACCACACTTTGATTTTCTGCTGTTTTGCGCCGCCCAGACCGCCCCCGTATCCCCCATAGCCGCCATAACCACCTCCGAAGGAATCATCGGAATCGCTGTAATCAACCGCAACATGTGTACGCTCACCGACACGGCCATGCAATCCAACTCGAAGAGTCTGTCGAAGGTTGAATCCTGTGGCACGCGCCACGCCGCCTCTGCCGAAGGTACTGAACCTTCCGCCATATGCTCCGCCTCCGTAGCCACCTCCGTACCCGCCGCCGTAACCTCCCCCATATCCACCGCCATATCCGCCACCGTAACCTCCTCCAAAACTTCCGAAGTCGTCATAGCCGTAAGAGGACGTTAAGCCGAGGTCAAGACCTGAACTATAACCGCCGTAGGTACTGTATCCGGCGTAACGGTTGGCATCACTCTCACCAAAATAGTGCGTTACGTTGCCTTCGATCGTAACGGACTTGTGTCCGGTAATCTGAAGATTAGATTGGAGTGGCAGGGCGAGACCCTTTTCCTCCTCAATCCCAAATGCATCTTCCTTGAGGTCGTATAGCCTTCGAGGTTCAATCAGAAGAGGTGCATCTTTCCATCTTTGCAACGATTCATAATATGGAGCCAATATCTTGGAGCGGATGGAAGTATCTTCTGCATCTGGCGCAAAAGGGTCTAGGGGAGGCGGGATTGGGGAGGTCGGTTGGGAAGTTGTCTTCCACCACGCATCTTCATCGTGCTGATCAGCGGAGTCAGCTCGCTCTTCGGATTCAGTTTCCCAACTTGAATTATTCGTGGATTCGTCCTCGGTTTCGGACGATTCGGCAGAATCTTCTCGGAGTTCGGAGTAATGTTGGGTTAACTTCGAATCCTTGGTAACAGGTTTCGCATGAGCGCTGAAACAAGGGAGGACTAAGATGAGTAAGATGACTAGAGGAGTATGGTATAAATAGCTTCTCGTGATAATCGAATGCAACGCCTATCTCCTTAGTGCAAACCGACAGTTCCCGGCAGGTGCGCGGACAACGTGGTAAACGTGAGAACAGGAGAGGCGGTTTACAGATTCCGGGTATGGGGTCAGCAGTGTGGATGTCGTGATTTTATGACTCTAGGATGGATGGGAGATCGATTGCCCCTTTGCTCGCTGAGGAATCAGGACGACACGGTTATTTCGGGTGGTCCATGAGAAGAGACTCGCGCTCGGCTCAATGTTTCGACTGCTTTGCATCGGAGGAGCGATAGTAGATTCGAATCGGTGTTCCGTGAAAGCCGAAGGCTTCTCGAATTCCGTTGATCAGGTAGGATTCGTATGGCTGGGAAATTTTGTTCGGATATCGGGCAAATACAAGAAATGTCGGTGGCTCCGTCTTGATTTGCGTCATATATTTCAGAGTCGGGCGCACCTTGCCTGCTCGCGGAGGCTGGTGGGCACTTTTCAATTGCAGCAAGAGCTCATTTAGCGCATGTGTGGGAACACGTGTGCAGTACTCTCGGTGAACCGTCAAACTCAGACTCAGTAATTTCTTTACACGCTGTCCCGTCTCGGCGGATGTAAACACGGTGGGCACGTAGGTGAGTTGTGGAAGCTGGTGGTAAATCTCGTCAATAAACTCGCCATGCGTCAAGTTGTCTTTCTGAATGAGATCCCATTTGTTAATCCCCAATATGCTTGCGACTCCTTGCCGAGCGATAAAACTGGCAATCACCTTATCTTGGCGTGCCACCTCTTGCGTCGCGTCAAGGATTAACCAAGCAATATCGCTTTGCCGAATGCTGCGAATTGCCCGCTGCACAGTCACCTCCTCAAGCTCGTCATTGATTACCGACCTGCGGCGCATGCCTGCCGTATCGATGAGCTCAAACGGGATGTTGTCAAAGACAAAGCGAATATTAACCGCATCGCGAGTAGTGCCGGGACGGTTGTCAACAATCATGCGTTCTTCGCCAAGTATGGTGTTAATAATTGAGGATTTCCCCACGTTTGGGCGCCCAACAATGGCGATTTTGATGCTTCGAGACCGTTCCGATACTTCCGATTCCGATTCCGGGAGATTAAGCGTTACCGCGTCCAGAAGTTCGCCAATTCCACGATTGTGGGCGCAGGAAATGTAAAATGGTTCCGCTAAACCAAGCTCATAGAATTCGCTTCCCTCAGCCCGAAGCCGTTCATTATCAGATTTATTAACGACCACAAAGATGGGCTTGTCCGTTTCTCTCAGCTTATCGGCAACAACGAGATCCTGCGCCAGAATCCCCGTTTGAGCATCGACAACAAAGAGAATAACAGCGGCTTCGCCAATGGCGACTTCAACTTGAAACTGCACCGAGTCAATCAGTGTGTCGTCCGGATCGAGATCCAGCCCGCCAGTATCTACGATAGTAAAACGAGATTCCCCCCAATCCACGTCGGCATAATTGCGGTCGCGGGTCACCCCGGGTTGGTCATGAACAACGGCGATTCGTTTCTTGGTAATGCAGTTGAAAAGAGATGACTTGCCCACGTTAGGTCTTCCAACGATGGCAACAACTGGATGTGACTTCATGCTGTTCTCAACCTTGCGTGATATGAATCGATAAACCAAATTCCAACAGAAATACTTATATTCCGCAAGAATTAATGCGTGATGCGTAAAAAGATAAGTCAAAAACGAAACTAGTGGAGGGCTGAATTATTGTAGAGAACGCTGATCTTATTTCCCTACAATTCTGCCGCTCCAACAGAATCCTGTGCGTCGCTATCTGACTGCTCCCGGTTCTAAAAGGGGTGTTCACTCTGGCGTCGGAGATCGAAACTCATTCGAAACGGTACGCACCGACTTAATCACGACAATGATCGGTATTGCTAGAATGACTCCCCAGAAACCGAGTACAACGGCACCGACAATCACCCCAAACATAATGAGCAGTGGATCCACGTCAACCGCACTTCCCATAACCTTTGGCGAAATCAAAGAGTTGTCCAACGCCTGAATCCCTGCAATTGCTCCGAGCACGACAGCGATGCGAACTAGGAACTCAACCAGTTCAAAGTTGCCTGCAGCCAGTCCCATTAGCATTGAGAGCAGGGCAAACGCGCCACCGATATAGGGGCCAAATGTAGGAATCGCGTTGCATAGTCCTGCAAGTATTCCAACAACTAAAGCGAACGGCACGCCGATAATCGAATATACAACAATCGAGATAATACTAATGACAAAAATTACAGTGACTTGCCCCTTAAGAAATGACTGCAAATTTCGGTCAATCTCTGACATATAGCGTCTAGCAATAGGGCGATTGTGTTCAGGGAAGAGCTTGACAAAACTCCTGATGTAGTTTACAAGCGACTGACCCGCATAGACGAAGACCATAAGCGTCAGGAATAACGTCGCCAAAAAGCCTCCCAATCCAAGCGCGAATGAAGGAAAACTCAAGACGAATTTCCCCAGATATTCACTACCCGTTTGAGCCAATGTCGGGAGTTTTGTTTTAAGGTATTGCTTTGATTCGGCGACTACATTGGAAATGATGCCGGTTTCACTCACCATCGGTAGATCTTCGAGTCTCGTAAGGATTCCTTCTTTGGCAGAAGTTATCAACTCCCACTCCGCATTAGCTGTTTTCCTATAATGAATCACCCCTTGATTGCCCGCGTAAAGTCCGCCTCGCGAATCCGCAAACAGCAGCGAAATAGGCTGAAGAAGATTGATTGATTCCCTGTTATTTTTACTCCATCGTCTCTTTCGAGAATCCCAACGATAGATTCCATTAGACGTTCCGGCGTAGAGTTGACTGTCATCGGCGGCGAAAGCGAGCGCGTAGATTGCAGTTGGGGTATCGTCAGCCCGTGGATCTAGTCTGAGCCATCGCCAAGGTTCGGCGTCTATTGCATAGTATACACCCTTGTCTGTAGCGACGTAGATTCTTGAATTTTCGTTAGGTACGTACGCAATGCTTTGAATAATGTGTCCGGCGAGACCGACAAGTTCCCATGTTGTGTCGCTATCTGTACTCGCGTAGATTCCTTCGTCTGTCCCAACATAAACACGAGAAGACCTCGGAGTGGACATTTCAACTGCCAGAATAGACTTTCCCGTAAACACATCTCCTCCGACGGGTTGCCAGCCATGAAGGGCGTTGTCACGTATGGTCGGCGGTATGTAACCGTATAAACCTGTCGGTGTCCCTACCAAAAGTTGATATTCGGCAATGGGTCCCACTAAGAGTGCTTGAATTGATTTGCCGGTCAGGGGGCCGTCGGTAATGTCGACAATACTGTCTTGATCTCCTTCAAAGCGATACAAACCGTGATTTGTTCCTATGAAAAGAGTTTCCGGATAGATGTACAGCCGTTCCTGCACCATCTGAATTTCGTACGTCTGCCCATCCGCAGTATCCCTTAAAAGCCATTTGCCGTGATTTTCCGTTGCCGATACTTGGATGTCATCGGAAAGACCAATCTCGTTTTCTTGGAAAGCCTGCCGCAATTCGATCGGGAAATCGGCTTGGTCTAGTTTTTCTCTAAGTGCTGTTGTGGTGCTCGACAGCGAACTTCCGACCGAAATCGGTTGATTCACAACTGAATTGAACTCATTTCCTAGCGCAAACGGCACTATGGATTGGTGATAGAATCTAACCAATCCTTTGCTCATTTCTTGGGCTTGCCTCCCAATCTGCGGCACGGTGTAAAAAAATAGTAGCGTGAAAATGCCGAGTATGAATACGGTCAATATCCCGCGAGCGAGGGGGCGCGGGAGTTGTAATCGCTTGCCTTTAGGCAGCGGAATATCTTGTATCGCGTCCAGTAGGAATCGCATATAATAGGCAATCCCAAACCCGAGCAGGAAAGGCATCAAGACGCTCAAGAGGTTCTTGAACACCCAGATGGCTATCATCAGGATGTGCAAATCGACAACACCTTTAACGTTGATGAGCGGTCGTATTCGGAGAAGAAGGACGATGAGTATAACCGCAACCACCGGATGCAGCAACAAGATGCCCTTTCCGTCTGCCGTCACGGAATCTGTGCCCTTGTAATACGCAAACGCAATCCACCCCGCGACAAAAACTAGAGAGATAATCGCGATGATTGCACTGCTGGTCAGCGATTGATTGTGGGGTAGTTGTGGGGCGGGGTTGGTTTTATCGTCCATTCGGTCGGATCTGGGCTTGGCTTTACGATGTCAGCAAAAACGAGGAAGGTTTGGACATATGTAGATGCATACGAATACTACGTCTGACGGCCGAGTTGTCTTCGGAGAATATCTATTGAAGCTGGCGGTACCATTGATTGGAGAGCCTTTCGATTTCAATGTCCGTGCGTCACATGATGACTGTGCCGAGGATTACATACTGGAGCCAGTTATAAGCTAATTCTGTTTCTCTAGTTTCTTCTCCAATCTATCAATGTATCGATTCGTGGTCGAAAAGATCATGTCCAGCGTAGCAATATCGCGCGTCTCCAGACGTGTCCGGGAAAACACCCGTCTCAACGATCTCAGATAGGTTTCCCAATCATGATTGTACGGTGTAACACCGACCGTTTTCAACAGGTTGGTGACCCGGCCATAAAACGCTTCGATATGGTTCACTTCGGCATACTCATACTCCTCGGTTGGCAACTCTGTTACGCTTGCGAGGAAGATTTCATAAGCAAAGATTTGCACCGCCTGTGCCAAGTTCAGCGAAGGATTTTTTGTCGCCATCGGAACGCTCGCCGTTAGCTGGCACAGGCTAATCTGATGACTCGACAGCCCAAAATCCTCCCGACCGAAGAGCACGGCGACTCTTTGGTTTTGCGATATGGATGCGATCTGTTGCGCTACTTTTCTCACCGGAACACAAGGAGCCAACCTCTCGCCTCGTTTCCGGTGGGTTGTACCAACAAGGTATTGAACCTCGTCAAGAGCGTCGTCGAGCACGTCCACCACTTGGCAATTCTCGATTACGTCTGTTGCGCCGTGTGCCATATACCACGTCGCCTTGGCCTCACGAAACGGTACCGGATTCACCAAATAAAGCTCGGACAACCCCATCCCTTTCATCGCACGCGCCACCGATCCGATATTTCCCGGTTCACGCGGTTCAAAAAGGATTATTCGAATCCCCTTCAAATTGTCCGGAACATCAACCTGAATCGCTCGAAAACCGTTAAGGGTTTCGTCAGTCGCTGTTGTCTGAGTCTCTAAATCGCACTTTTTCGTCATGTTACGGCATTCTCAGAGGTGGTAAAAGTGCCAATAGGATACCTGCCATTTCTGAGGTTTGTCAAGCATGAAACGGGGGAATGCTTTGACATACCGGCGCCCCAATGTTAAGATTGGGGTGTGCGGGTAGGAAACCAAAGCTAGTTCCATGCGTAATGCGCGATCCGCTAAACATGGGTGTATCCACACAGTTTCGGTCTCAATCTGCGGATTGCGCTAGCCGAAATTTTACTAGTGTATCGAGCGTTAATTCTGCGATTTATTCACACACTCAAAGGTTCAATGAAACAAGATGAAAATCTTTCAGGCTTTTGGCGTTGGATTGTCCGCGCTGAGGCGAAATAAGTTAAGATCGTTGCTAACGATGCTCGGAATTATCATAGGTATAGCTTCCGTCGTTGGGATGGTCTCAGTTGGTGGTGGTGCGGAATCGCTTGTATTAGCGGAGTTTGAGCGGATTGGTGGAGCGACCACCATTGTTTGCACTCGTCCGAGATGGGTGGAACAGGCAGATGGCACTTGGGAGGAAAACAAGCACCCAGAGCATCTTGAATACGAAGATGTCGAATCTATTCTAGCGATGTGTCCTTCAGTGAAGGCTGTCTCGGCAGACATTGACACCATGGGGAAACGGGCATCGCACGCTGACCGAAGTAAGGAGCTTCGCTTTGAGGGAGTAACGCGGATGTATCAGGAGGTGCATAATTGGTATGTGCAATCCGGTCGATTCCTTCATCAGGACGATCTTGACCGGAAAAACACCGTTTGTGTGATTGGCTCGCAGGTCCAAAAAGATCTGTTTGGGAACATCGATTCGATTGGCCAAGAATTGAAACTTGGCACCCGGCGATTTACCGTTGTCGGAGTCATGGAGGAAAAAGGAAACAGGATGGCAACCGAGGGATGGGATGAACGAATAATCATCCCGTTCACCACGATGGAAACTTATTTTATCGGCAAAAAGAAACGTGGCATTGAGCTTTTTGCTCAGGCGGTGAGTTTTGAAAAGGTAAATCAAGCGTTAGCAGAGATTAAGATTGCCTTACGGCGACTGCACGGCTCTGAAGAGTTTTTTGAATTCTTTACGGCGAAGGAGATATTGAAGCAAGTTGGAAACGTGAGCCGGATACTGCAAGCCCTGCTTGGTGGAGTCGCAAGTATCGCGTTGTTTGTGGGGGGCATCGGAATCATGAATATCATGCTTGTATCTGTAACGGAACGCACAAGCGAGATTGGGTTGCGGAAAGCGGTCGGTGCTCGCCGGTTAGATATTCTTAAACAGTTCTTGATTGAATCAATTGTGTTGAGTGTTTCTGGCGGGTTTATAGGCATATTTATCGGAGGAGGCATAGGCTTCGCCTCGGCATGGGCAATCACTACGTTCTTAATTAAGGAAACAGCGTGGCCCGCGTCGGTATCTATACAAGCCGTTGCCTTAGCGTTCAGCGTTGCTGTCGCTATCGGGTTGATCTTTGGAGTTTATCCGGCATACAAGGCGGCAAAATTGACGCCCACGGAGGCGTTGCGGCATGAATAGCTAACCCTTTTGATTACATGGTTCCCCGCTTCGCTTCCCAGACAGATCGTAGTTTTCCTCAGATCCACTGAGTTTCTCGGCACGCGTGCCGACGGGAATAATCTTGATTTTCCATGCCATCTTGGATATACTTCGCCCTGAATTATTCGCCAAGCAATTCAAAAAACTGTTGACCCGCACCAACGTCGGTAATCCCCGACATGGGGTGTTTTCGACACATCTTTGAACACATTGCCCGCTGTACCACGCGCGAATGAAACGTAGACTCTTTGGCATCGTTGATGCAGTATAAAGCAAGAACTACCGTTACGAAGACATTGCACCAGTTGAGATGCTAAGGAGAATTACCGATGGACAAATTAGTTATCAGAGGCGGCAAGCAGCTTGAGGGCAAGGTGTCGGTCAGCGGCTCCAAGAACGCCACACTACCAATTGCGGTAGCGGCATCGATTTTGGGGGACGGGGCAAGCGTAATCAAAAACGTCCCGGATCTTAGAGATGTTGAAACCCTGCGGTCAGTCCTAGAGGTGTTAGGCGCAGCAACCAAGTATAAAGATTCAACCCTCCACATTGCACCTAGAAACGAAATTGTATATGAAGCACCTTACGATTTGGTGCGGAAGATGCGCGCCTCAATCTATGTGTTGGGCCCTCTCCTCGCACGCCTGGGCCGAGCGAAAGTCTCCTTTCCGGGTGGGTGTGCCATTGGTCCTCGCCCGATCGATCTCCATATAAAGGGATTAGAACAGCTTGGGGCACAGATTGAAATAAAAGGGGGCTACATTCACGCCCAGACACACCGATTAATAGGGGCGGAAATAGATCTTAGCGGCGTCCACGGTCCAAGTGTTGGTGCAACCGCGAATGTAATGATGGCGGCGACCTTGGCGGAGGGAAAAACGCTTATTCAAAATGCGGCACGTGAACCGCACATTTCCGATCTCGCCAATTTTTTGAATGCAATGGGAGCCGAGATCGAGGGAATCGGGACCTCGGTTCTGAAGATCCAGGGGGTGAAACAGTTACGCGGAACGGAATACAGCATTGTCCCCGATGACATTGAAACCGGCACCTTCATGGTTGCGGGGGCCATCACCGGGGGAGATGTGTTTGTAAAAAATGCCTTGCAGCAGAACCTGGAAGCCGTCTCGGCAACACTGTCCAACGCCGGGGTTCAGCTTGATTGGAAGGAAAATGGTGTTCGAGTGACAACTCCGCGCGAACTTAACGCTATTGAATTCACCACCGAACCGTTTCCGGGGTTTCCAACCGATATGCAGGCTCAGATGACCGGTCTCCTCAGCGTTGTTCCCGGTACAAGCGTTATCACTGAAGCAATCCATACAGACCGATTTATGCATGTTGCGGAACTGAATCGTATGGGGGCTGACATTCAGGTGCGCGGAAACCGTGCGACGGTACGTGGCGTGCCCAAACTTAGCGGCGCACCCATCATGGCGTCAGATTTGCGGGCAGGTGCCGTCTTGGTACTTGCCGGCATGGCGGCGGAAGGTGAAACCGTCGTTTCCCGAGTGTATCATATCGACCGAGGGTATGAAAGGATTGAAGAGAAACTTGCCGCTATCGGCGCGGATATCGTCAGGATTGATGAATGACTTACATTGGGCAGGAGTGACCTCGACATTGCGACGGCTTGTCGCGGCGCGAGCCCTATAGATGTACGTGACGTGGATATCTTGAGGTTGAGATGATTAGGATTCTTGAAACTAACTCTCAGGAAGCGAGAGAGTTCCTTGAAAAATTGAGGAATCGAGGACAACTCCAGGACGAAAGTGTTTTACGAACCGTAAATCGAATACTGGAGGATGTGCGGAAGAATGGGGATAGAGCGGTCGTTAAATATACCCGAAGATTTGATGCGCCGCGAATCGCCATCAAGGAATTACGCGTAAACGAGCGGGAACTCAACAGGGCGTATTCACAGGTTGACTCGGAATTCCTTGATGCAATCAAACACGCACGTACCAATATCGAGCGATTCCATCAGAAACAATTGCGGAATTCATGGGTAACAACCGAAGATGATGGCGTGCTCCTGGGGCATCTAATCCGTCCGTTGCGGCGCGTTGGTGTCTGCGTGCCCGCCGCAAGCCAATTATTGGTTTCTTCGCTAATCATGAATGTAGTGCCTCCCAAAGTTGCAGGCGTGGACGAAATTGCAGCTTTCATTGCCCCGGGGCCGAATCGGAAGATTGATCCGCATATGCTTGTCACCGCAGGAGAGTGTGATATTCACGAGATATACAAATGCGGCGGTGCGCAGGCGGTCGGAGCGATGGCATACGGCACGGACTCAATCCGCAAAGTCGATAAGATTGTGGGACCTGGGAATCTATACGTCCAATTAGCCAAGAAAGCAGTTTACGGCACAGTAGACATAGACAAATTGGCGGGGCCAAGCGAGGTGCTGGTGATTGCCGATGATTCCGCCGATCCTGTCTACGTTGCCGCGGATCTCATCTCTCAAGCCGAGCATAGCGAAGATTGCTCTGCAATCCTCGTCACCACGTCAAGAGGATTTGCCGAGCAGGTGAGGTCAGAGATCGAGTTGCAAGCGACGAATTTGGCGCGACAGACTGAAATCGTCGGTGCCTTCGGCAACTACGGTGTGGCGTTTGTCGTTGAAGATTTGAATGAGGCTGTAGCGCTTGCAAACGAAATTGCTCCGGAGCACGTGGAACTGGAAGTGGAAGAACCGTTCGAGTGGATTGGCGCCATTCGTAATGCTGGTGCCATTATGGTTGGACCTTACACGCCGGAGTCGGTCGGCGACTATATCGCTGGTCCCAACCACATTCTGCCGACCGGAGGATCGGCACGATATGCCTCACCGTTGAGTGTTGACGATTTTCTAAAAAAGACGAGCGTTATCTCGTACACCAAAACCGCCTTGAAGAAGGTTACGCCATCTGTCGCAAAACTGGCGCAGATTGAGGGATTGGATGGCCATGCGGCAGCGATGGAGGTTCGTTTCGAGGACGACCGAGAATAAGGCTTACCGATAAACACACACGCCGACTCCTCCTATCTAAATCTGCAACTTTTACATTCAATTCCATTCATATTTACACATGTTTCGGTAGTGCGGTTTCCAACCGCACCTTCGAGACTGTATAAATACCGGTTCGGTTAGGAAACCGAACCTACCAAAGTGTATAAATTATCATTGGATTTACTATAGAACGTATACTGCAGGTGCAATCTTTGCTCGCAGTGCGTGGAGCTTACCGACTTATACCATTTCGTTTGAATATTAGCGCGCATGTAGTTTTAACTGCATCTTTCGAGTTCACCGTAGGCGGGGCATCTTGCCCCGCCTACTTTGCGCGTAGACAAGACTTCTCAATCCGCTCCACACAATTTCTTTTCTTGATCTACGTAATTTATGCACTAGGATTTTAGGGAAATGGTATTAGCCTCACTTACCGCAAACCGATCACAAGCAATGCACCTTTCATTTTCTCAGCCGACACCGAAATGCCACAACGGCGGTGTCACTGTTCTGATGAGAAATCCTGTTGCTTTCACTATCAATTCAGCGCATAAGACGCACCCAGTCGTTCCACATTCGGTTCGCCAATCAATTTCTGAAGCTTGCTCGAAGGAATTCAACAACATGGAAATTCGTGGTGTAGATTTTGTCGTACACTATGTGCCCAACCTCGGGGAGGCGGTTTCATTTTATCGTGATACCCTTGGTCTGAAGTTGGAGTTGCACAATCCTGACTGGAATTGGGCTGAGTTCTCACTGCCCCCGATTACATTGGTGCTGTTTGGCGTTTATCCGGGCGCACCGCTAGAGAACGGAAAAGGCGGTGCAGGGCTTGCCTTGGCTGTAGACGACTTCGACGGTACGATTAAGGAATTGAGTAAAATTGGTGTGGATATTGAGTGGGGGCCGAATGAACTTTCCACTTGTCACGTGGCGATGATAACTGACCCCGGAGGAAACCCAATCTTCATCCATAAGCGAAACGACGGGAGTTGGGGTTAGCCTACCTCATTCAATAACATCCCGTTGGAATAAGGAATGCGGCAATCTATGACATCTCAAAAGTCTACACTCAAACGCAAGGTCGCACGTTGGCACGATTGCCAAGCCTCATTCGTTGAAGATGAACTCGTTGTCGAGGAGCCGATCGAAATCCGTGTTGGCGGCAAGAGTTTGATTGTTGTGATGCGCACTCCCGGACAGGACTTTGAACTTGCCACCGGGTTTCTTTACACCGAAGGAATTATCAAGTCTGTCCACGACATCGGAACAATCGCCTATTGTGAGGATGTGGAACAGGCTGACCTACAGAACATTATTAATGTGAACCTCACGAACGGCTGGGATGCCGAATCGGAAAATGGTTGGCAGCGTAACTTCCATGCAAATGCGAGCTGTGGATTGTGCGGCAAGATGACGATAGAATCTGTACGACAGGCGGTCGCGCCGATTGAATCCCGACTTCGAATCGATCCCGAGATTATATACACCCTGAATGGTCTGCTGCGGTCCGCGCAATCTGTCTTTGAGGCGACGGGAGGGCTGCACGCTGCGGGACTATTTAATGCGGACGGAGAACTGTTAATCGTCCGGGAAGACATCGGGAGACACAATGCCGTGGATAAAGTAATTGGACAGGCGTTGCTCGCGGAGATGTTCCCCCTAGACAATCACGTTCTGATGGTAAGTGGTCGAGCTAGTTTTGAGATAGTTCAAAAAGCCCTATTCGCGCGCATTCCGGTGGTGGTGGCGGTGTCCGCCGGATCAACGCTTGCAGTCGATTTAGCCGAAGACAGTGGCATGGCGCTCATCGGATTCACGCGCGGTAACCGAATGACTGTGTACAGTTGCCCGGAACGAATTCAATAATGGGATTTGAGAATGGCAATAATCTTGTACCTTGAAATGCCAGCAACTGGACAATCGAAAAGGAGACAGATCAAATGATTGCATCCATTTTAGGTGGTATCCAAACGTTAGTGAATTTACTCTTCCTTGTTGTGGTTATTGGAACGGCATTGCTTTCATGGTGGCTTTCGACAAAATATCGACAGCGTTACGCCAAGTTCCCATGGTCGAGAGCATGCATAATCTTGGCTATTGAGATTCTGGTCTGGATCGGTTTCAATCTTTTCTGGAGTTTCTTCGTACACAATTGGTGGATTGTCATCATTGCAGTCATCATCATTCTCGTGATTATGGCGAAGGCACGAAAGAAAAATGACGTCATTTAGAACTTTCAAGAGTGTAAGTTAGTGGTTTATTGGTAACTGTTTAGTTCACTCTCAAGTTCGTAGTAGTGCAATTCATCGCACGTTCGCGTAAGCTTGTAAACCCTCGCCCGATTCATTGGGATTAGCATTGCACTTCTTTACTTGACGCGTTTCCTGCCCGCTCGGTCTGGATTGACAAATCCAGACCGATGGACTAAACAGTTACGTTTATTGATTGAATTTTACGTAAGTGTTTAGTGGCTAGTGATTAGTGGATCTCTACCGCACTCACTATCCGTTCGCTTGCTGGTCAGTAAAACCCCCAGAGCCATAGGACGGGCAATGAATTGCCCTACTACAAACCGGAAAATTGAGCATCCACACGAGATCCGCCTAGAAAATGGGAAAAAAGCAGTCTAGATTCACAGTGTTCGGCTCCAGCAACCAAGGCACTAAACAGTTACAATTTTACATTGCGCGCGCGGCGAGAGGGTTAAAGGACAATCGAGTATCTTCCATACTCCGTCTTCGCAGTCTCGTTTCTTCAATCGTACCGGAGTTCATTTAGTAGACCACACCTAACCTATGGTGCAAGCGAACAAAGACATTACAGCCATTCATCCAGATCGAGACCTTTTGCTGTGGTGGCATGATTTCTATCTCCCCGTTTTTGAATACATATTTGAGCAGATGGGAGATTTGCGTGGTAAACGGATACTTGAACTTGGCGCGGGCACGGGAGGCACAACAGTAATGCTTGCCAAGCATGGCGCTACTGTTACAGGCATTGATCTTCTCCCGTTCCGATTAGTTGAGGCAAAAGAACGCGCGAGAAAACATTGCGTGACGGATTCTGTGCAGTTTGCGCTCATGGATGCGATGCAACTTGCCTTTGAAGACAACACTTTTGACTTCATCATTTCGAAGTCGGTACTGGTGTTCACGGATCATGAACGCGCGGCGCAAGAATGTTATCGCGTCCTTAAACCCGGAGGTAAGGCGATATTTATCGAAAACATGAGCAGCCATCCCGCTGTGTGGCTGTATCGGAAGTTTTTCCTGAAATATTCCGCCAATCTGCACTATTTCTCCATGGCGGATGTCATGAGATTCGGTAAGCATTTCGATCTACTACAACATCGCGAGTTTCATCTCCTAGCAGTAGGGGCGCTATTTTGGAAACATCTTGTCCCCGTTTTACCAATCTATCAACTGAAACTTAAGAGCCTCAGTGCCATTGATGTCGGTCTTCTTAAGCTGTGCCCGCCACTTAACCGTCTCTGCTGGATTACGGCGATGATCTGCGGCAAGACTTGAAGCGCATGCACTAGTAACGTTTTATCTCCTTTCATTCCGTCCTTCCGTTTATACCCATCTTAAAAAATCGAATTTTGATTTCCCTGTGAACTTTCGTCCAATCTGCGGTGTCATCCACAGTGAAGCCCCGACGAAAGGATCTCCCTTAATGCAATCTGATCGGGAACTGATTGAGCAGATTTGCGAGCGTAATGCCCGAGCGTTTGAAGTCCTTTTTGACCGCTACCGGCATTCGCTCCAGAAGCATATCCTGCGTATTGTCCGTGACGAAAGGGCTGCCGAAGACTTAGTCCAGGAGATTTTTCTTCGGGTTTGGACAAATGCGGCGCAATGGGATGGACGCGGCAAATTGAAGTCGTGGCTTTATCGTATTGCAACGAATCTCGCTCTTAATCACCTTCGAACGGTGCATCGGCGCCGACAGCAGCCACTTGAAATCCCCGAAGATTCCTATGATGACGAGGATGGCGCTCCTGCGCAGATTCCAACGTGGTTAATCGATGATGCATCGCTAGAACCGCAAACGATGCTCGAACGGGCCGAACAGAGCGAATTCCTCTGGGAACTTGTAGATGGCTTGCCCGATGGGAAACGAGAGGTGCTCCACCTCGTCTACGGCGCAGAAATGGACATTCGGCAGGTTGCTGATGAACTCGGTATCCCAATAGGCACAGTCAAGTCGCGTTTACACTATACCCTGAAACGTCTTGCACGCGAATGGAAGGAACTTGGCACTGAATGGGATGAGTGGTAAGGACAAATCGAGACGGGCTGCAATATCAAAATCTTGATGCAGATCTCAACAGTTAAATCCTAAATTTGTGAAAGGGAGAAAAGAATGCCCCGTAATATTACCGCTTTTTGGCACAAAGAATCGTTCAACCGCTTCATCAACAGTCAACTACCGGAACTGCTGGCTGCACGCATGCCGCTGACAGGTTATCACGTAGAATCAACGAGTACCTATACTTGCCGCATTGACGTCGCATTTGGATTTAGTTCTGGCAACTTAGAGGAATCGTATGCTGACATTCCACAACCGGATGATGACGGGGTATTCAATATCGATGGCAAGGAGCGAATTGTCCTGCCGATCACTCAAGACGAAGATTTAGCCGCCGCCGAGATAAAATGTGTCGGCGAACAACTGCACGATTTCATAGCAGAGCGCCTAGGAAGCGCTCCTCCCGATTTTTCATGGGATGCGTCGGTCATAAAATCTTGGTTTTCTCTCCACACGTGGGTTCGCGAATTCTTTGCGAGTCAACCATCCGTCCAACACCTTCAAAGTTTCAACTGGCTTGATCGGCAAACACATCTTCGCCGCATCAGGGTTGAATGGAAAGATCGTGTCATGAATCCGAGTTATTTTGGTCGAGTGTGTCCGTATGAAATACCTGAGGGGCCAAGTGTTGGTAAGGTTTTGAGCATCGCAATTGGAGCCGAGATTCGCGACGGGAAACTAATCATCGTTGATGATCGACCGGAAGCCATGCTTGGACTCAGTGCTTCGCTTGTGCCGTTTATCGAGCACAACGACCCAAATCGCCATCCCTTCGTGCAGCGTCAATACTACACGCCACCTGACCCGGAACCCGCGTTTGTTCAGACTGCAACTAGCTTTGATGCCGACGGGTTTTGGTGTGGACGAAATGTGTTGACGGCGTTTGTACCGTGGGGAGTTGACACCTTCGAGGACGCAATCCTCATTAGCGAGTCGTGCGCGAAGCGCTTTAATTACCCCTATCCTGTCGAACCTGGTGATAAATTTGCAAACCGTCACGGTTCGAAGGGCTGCATTTCCCGCATAGCGCCGGACGATGAAATGCCACATCTCAATGATGGGACTCCGGTTGAAATGGTTTACAACTCGTTTGGCGTGCAGACACAGATGACCGTTGGACAGTTAAGGGAAGCAATTATGAGCCGCATCGCGAAAGTGGAAGGAGAACCAATAGTCGTGCCCTCTTTTGGCGCCCCAAGCATTGAAGAGTTACGCGAGCGTCTGAAACGCTCCGGTCTGCCAGAGAACGGCATGGAGTACCTTACACTCGGTAAGAATGGGAAAACACTGGATCGCCCAAGCACTGTTGGCTGGGTGTATTGGGGATGTGTACACCATATTGCGCGGGAGAAGATTAGGCCCGTTCGTGAGGGATTGACGTACGGCCAGGGGTTAAGTAACTTAGAGTATAGCGTCTTGCGCAATCTTACCGTTTTCAACAATCTTTATGAACGATACCATACGTGTTCTACTGACTGGGAAGACATAAGTACACTCACCGATCGGGTTACACACGGAGAAACTCAACATAATGCTGGCTTTTCGCCTCGATTTGTCAGCCTAACGAAACGTCTCGCCCTCGCCGGGATTCGTCTCGAACTTGGGAATTCGCTCCCATCAGGATCGGCGGATGGAGACAGGAGCGATCCGACGATCAAGTTCCGTTTTGAGCCGCCGGAGGGCGAATCGCTCAAACTAGCTCGCGCGATTCCTCATCCTTGGTTGCGCCAGCATACGCTCAACGAGATTGGCGTCCCTGCAGATGAGGATTTCTCCGAAAACGCCTCTAGTCAGCGCGAATACGGCAATGGATGGTGGATGCCCAAAATTCCCGACGTGAGTACCAACCTTTCTACTGCTTACGAAAACTTGGCGACAGTCAATTGTCGAGCGGATCGAATGCTTGCTAACGATGCCCCTGAAAGTCTCATTTGTCAGACGCTCAATCAGCTAGAAACTTGCGTTCGAGAGTATTTTCACGCGCTTGTTACGCCTCGTCATCTCGCTTTCAACACGCGGTCGGTTTTTAGCGGACGGGGAGTGATTGTCCCGGACATTAGCTTACAGCACAATCAAATTGGGATCCCGGAGGAGATGGCATGGAAACTCTTCGAGCCGATGGTGACACGAGAGATTCAGAACCCCGAGGCGGTCCGCAAACGAACCGAAGACGCATCACAGGCGCTTGATTCTATCATGGGACGCTCATGGGTGTTTCTGTACCGCGCCCCAGCTATAACGCCAACCCAATTTCTCGCATTCCGACCGGTACGGCGCCGGGACAATGCCATCCATGTCCCACCCATTATTTGTAGACCTATGAACGCAAATTTTGACGGGGATCAAGCCGCAGTATTTCTGCCGATTACCGAGGCTGCACAAACCGAGGCGGGGGAGAAACTTGCCCTCGCTGCGCATCTTGAACGTGATCCGGGAGTGCTGGATTCCCTACTTCCGATATTTTCGGCTACACGCGGATTCCGTCCAAGACTCGATCGTGACCCCGGACTGCTTGAAGCTCTTATACCGGCGCTGGATCCGATGTGGGGACTTGCACATCTGAGCATGACCGCCGACGGTCTCGCCGAGATCTCTAGGCTAACGGGTGCTGACGTGGATGCACCGGAAGGATTTATTACGCGAAATACGCTCGGATGGGCGCTGCAAAACGTATTGGAACGTGACGGCGCCGCCAAAACGCTCGATACCATTCAGGAATTGATGAAGCGGGGTTTTGATGTTGCCAAGGAATCGGGGGCGTCAGTTAGTCCATTTATAGGTGAAAGCTTGGAAAGAGAGCCTTTGCCTCCAGATCACGATGAAGCCGCGTGGGCGGCTTACACCGAGGAAATGAACGAGCAGCTCGCAACACGAGACGATTTCAGTAATAATGACGTTGGCCCACAATTGCTCGCGGTTAAAAGCCTTGCACAGGGCAGGCTCGAATCAATCTCTCAAATGGTTGTGCGATGGAACAGTGCAAGATACGGTCTTCCGACGCCGCCTAATGTCCGGCGTAGTTATCGGGAGGGACTGAGACCGGAGGATTTTCGTGCTGTTGTACACCGACACTGGGAAGCTCTCGTCAGAGTTCAAGTTGAACTGGCGGAACTTGGACGCAGCCTGAAACGCGATAACCCTATCGGAGATCGGGCTTCGGTACTCGGCCGGGCAATGCGTGCCAATCGTCCCGGGATAGTCTTTGCGCGCGCGGCGGAATCAGGGACGGTCGATTCACTTACGGACATCGACAGTCGTATGTTCGTAGGTTTGCCAGCGATTGACAGCCAAGAACGGAGTTAATAAACCTCTGATGGCGCATTCGAATTATGGGCGATTCTCCCCCCGTAGGTGCGCCACACTGCACATTCTGTCTCACATCAAAGTCGCACTCGAAGCCTTGACAGCCTTCACACCTTGGGCTAAAATGCCGACAAGTATCCTATCTGAGGCTTCGCCAATCGAGGTGATTTTAGATCGAGGAGACACCCCAAACCGCTAACAGACCACGTTCACACCAGCCCGGGAAGCTGGCAATCTGGGCGTTCTATGTGGCGATGTTTTTGTATTGGGGGGCGCTATACGTCTACTCGCCTATCTTGTCTGTTTACGCCGCCTCGCTGGGCGCATCGTTCACAACCGTTGGCGTGGTTGTAGGGGCATACGGTTTCGTTCAAATGCTCCTACGAATTCCGGTCGGCATTTGGTCGGATCGATTGGGGAGGCGCCTGCCTTTACTTTACGCCGGACACTTTTTCAACTTGCTTGGATGCTTAGGACTTGCTTATGCGCCGAATGCGGCGTGGCTGGTCTTAGCCCGCGGAGTGTTTGGCATCAGCGCGGCGACTTGGGTTGGGTTCACTGTATTGTATGCAAGTTACTTTCCGCCGAATGAAGCGCCAAAGGCGATGGGTGTCGTCAGCGCCGTCAATGGCATATCGCTAACGATTTTTATCGGTCTAGGCGGTCAGATTGCGGAAGTCTGGGGAATGGCTTCCACGTTTTACGTCGGTGCCGTCTTGGCGGTTTTGGGTATTGTTACAACAATTCCGGTTGCCGAGAAGCGAGTGCCTCGGAAATCTGCCACCGTTCGACAGATTCGGTCGGTCATGACGCATCCGATAGTGATCACGACGGCGCTGATTTCCGCTCTGAATCAATATGTCATCTGGGCAACGACCTTCGGCTTTATCCCGCTGTACGCGGATGGTCTGGGTGCGAGCAAATCGGCACTCGGAGTCATCGGCGTGATTGCCTTATTGCCCTATACCCTAGCCTCGTTGATAAACCACCGTGTGGCAGGTCGTCTGGGCGAAAATCGTGCGCTTTTCGCTGGTATTCTTGTTATGGCGATGATGGCGTTTGTCGTTCCTCTCATTAGGAATCTACCTATCTTGGCGATAACCCAAGGCATCAGTGGAATTGGGCGCGGTATGACATATCCTCTGCTAATGGGCTTGAGCATTCGGCAGATACCGGTTCGGGACCGTGCGACGGCAATGGGGGTCTTTCAAGCTACCTATGCCATCGGGATGTTTTTGGGTCCTATGACATGCGGCGCTCTTGCGGATGTTTTCGGGCTTTCCGGTGCATTTGTTGTTGCGGGCGCTATTTCTTCAGTTACCGCGTTCATCGCATTGATTCTGCTCAAGCCTCCAGCCAGTCAAGCCATTGGCACGTGATTCACTCCAATCCCGTCGTAGAATTCATCTCACGTTTTTCTCCTCGAAAACTGGCTCCGAGGTTTTCAAGTTGACACTAACCTTACAGCGTGGCATAATTGCATGCCGGCCGCGATAGCATGATTAGGACTGACGCTAAGGCGCTGAAAATCTGTCAGTCAATAGGAAGGTTGACAGGATGTGTGGTTCTCGGTCAACGGTAGTTCTGCAAATCCAGACCGAGCAAGAGACAGTTAGGTTTGCGAATCCAAAGTGCGTGAATCCTGACATCAATAAATTATGAAAAAACTCAAATATATCGTACCAGTTTTAATTGGCGTAGGCATCTTGGCGTTGTCAGGTCTTGTGTACATAGCAGCTACGCGAAATTTGAGTGGCTTGGAGAGTGTCCTTTTGCAAATCATCTCTTTAGCGATAGGGATTAGTGTTTCGTTTTTTATAGGCCGCCAGTCCGCCCAAAAGCTGCCAGAGAAATTATCAAGCCACACGCCCGGTCTGCGTTCCGACGTCTCGTCTCTCTTTATCGGAGTCTTCAGCGGGCGGCAACGACTATAGAAGCTGCGCAAGGATTGGAGACTGACGAAAATCGCGAAGTGACACTCGCCAAGCTTGAAGTAATCGTTAGCGCGCAACTGACGACAGCAGATGATGCGTTAGAGGATTGGAGAGACATCGTTCCGGAAGATGTGAATGAAATACACCAAAAACTCCAGCATGGGTATACAACGGAGGACACAAAATGATACAACCGATTCGCGGAAAGGTCGCGCGCGTGCTTAACGAGCGAGAAGTCGCAATAAACGTGGGAACCGCCAAAGGCGTAGCTGTTGGTATGTACTTTGATGTGATGCATGCCGAGGTAGCAGATATAATCGACCCTGATACGGATGAAGTGTTGGGATCGATTGAACGTCCGAAAGTTCGAATAGAAAATGTTCATGCTCAAGAAAAACTGTCTGTTGCAACGACGTTCCAAACAGAGCAAATCAACATTGGTGGGCACTTGGGACCATTCGCCCGATCTCTTATGCCACCCAAGTGGATAGAAAAGTATGAAACACTGAGAGTGCAAGACAAAGGTTGGTCTCCACTCCATGAGAAAGACAGTTACGTGAAGGTAGGAGACTGCGTTGTTCAGGTCATTGAGGAGAACGAAAGGGAGAGGCAAGTGCTCACGGCAGATACGAAAGACTTGAGCGCTACTTTTGAAGGAACTTAGATAATCGAGTGGCGAACTACGGATTTTAGAGAGCGGGTAGGGACGAGTTATGAATATCATCTGTACGGGAATCAGTTGCTCCGGCAGAAAGAAGCTGATGGCGGATTTCGAGACGCTCTGTCGCGAGAGCAACGTGCGGATTGGATTCTTCAATGTTGGTGATTTTATGCACCGTGCCGCCGCTGAATCCGGGGTGCGCTTCACGGAAAAGGTACTTGATTCTGATCCTGCCGTGCTTTCCTTGGCGCGTCGGTCCGCGTTCCACGAAATCGCCAATCGCGCCTCCGAATATGAACATGCGTTTATCGGACTTCATTCGTGCTTTCGTTGGCGCGGTAGATTGATTGAAGGGATATCTTTTCGGGATATCCGAGAGTTTCCTTCCGATGTATTTGTGAACGTGGTTGATGACCTCGCGGATATCGCAGATCGTATGACGCCAAATCCTCAGTGGACGGGTATGCGCCGCGAAGAGATAAACGTTTGGTTAGATGAAGAGGAATTCCTAACCAAGCAGATGGCGAACCTCAGTGGCAAACCCCATTACACGGTTGCGCGACGACACAATCTTGAGAATTTTTACGATCTTTTATTCTCCGACAAACAGAAATTTTACCTCAGTTATCCGATCACTCTGCTACGGGAGAACGCCGACCACCTAAATAAAATTCAGACGTTCGGATCGAAGATGCGCAAGAATTTTATCGTGTTCGATCCGCTAGATATAAAAGATATGGAGTTGATTCACGACGCAGAAGCCGAACCGATCGAAAAACCGGTTCCCGCAGCTTCAGACAGCATTGACACCATTAGCAATCTTGACGCTAATTTTAGCGAGCAGATAAAGACACGTACTATTTCAAGGGACTTTCAATTCATTCATCAGAGCGATTTCGTTGTTGTGCTTTATCCAACCGATAAACTATCCCCGGGTGTGTTGAGTGAGATGAACTATGCATCACGATACAACAAGCCGGTTTACGCCGTATACTCCCATGCCCGCAGTCCATTTTTCGAAAACCTGTGCGAGAAAATCTTTGACACCGTTGAGCAGCTTGACTCATTCTTGACGAGCAGACTGCATAACAAATAGTATCGTTATATCGCCCACCCGCGCGCCCAAAAACCTCCTTTCCTCTTGTAGATTTCCAGTATGAAGATTGCTATCTTATCACGAGCCGCCCAAAATCATTCCACACGAAGATTGACCGAGGCGGCGCATTCCGCAGGGCATGTCCCCCATGTACTTAACCCGTTTGGTTTCGATCTACAGATTGGAGGAAAAGACAAACGGATTTATTACGAAGGGGTTCCGGTCGAGGATTATGATGTGATTGTTCCCCGTTTGAGCGCGTCAACAGCGGTCTACGGCAGTGAGGTCGTTCATCATTTCGAATGGGTAGGTATCCCGGTTATTAATCGTGCGACACCTATAACTAACGCGCGCAACAAGTTTCGCACACTCCGAATCCTAGCAGCGCAAGACCTGCCAGTTCCACCGAGCTTCACAGTTGGTTCCGCCGAATTTCTGGACCGTGCCGTTGGCGACACGGGAGATTATCCGTTCCTGATGAAGCCGTTTCACGGTACCCACGGCGATGGATTCCTTTTGCTAGACACGCGGGCTTCACTCGCCTCTGCTGTCGGTGCGATGTGTGACTTGCATCAGGACTACGTAATCCAGCCCTTCATAAATGAACCGGGTGTGCTCGATCTTAGGGTGATTGTGGTCGGAGGAAGAGTGATTGCTGCTATGAATCGGGTTGCTCAGGCTGGGGAGTTCAGATCAAACATCCACCGTGGCGGATACGGAACAACCGTGGAATTACCAGCACAGTGCATTGAAACGGCAATTGGTGCGACAGCAGCCATGGGCTTGGTAGTGGCAGGGGTAGACATGTTGTACACAACCGATGGAGTCATGATACTAGAGGTTAATCCTTCTCCCGGATTCGAAGAGATTGAAACGGTGACGGGAATCCGGGTTGCCGAAGCAATCATCGAATTTGCGATCGAATACTCTAAGAACTCCCGGCCACCGACGCAGTAAATCTTTGGGTACCTAGATATGCGAATTCTGATGTTTAACCACGAGTTTCCACCGATTGGAGGTGGAAGCGGCTGGGTGAGTTACTTTTTCGGGAAACACTTTGTCGAGGCTGGCCACGATGTCTACTTGATTACCTCCCAATTCCGGAATCTCCCCAAGGAGGAGGAAGTGGAGGGAATCCATGTTCAACGCGTGCCCGCATTACGGAGCAACAAAGATGTCTGTGGCGTACTCGAGATGCTCTCCTATGCGATTAGCTCAAGTTGGCACGGGTTGCGTAGCACTCATCAACTGAAGCCGGATGTAATTCAGATTTTTTCTGGTATACCAGCCGGCGGTGCCGGTTATTTGTTGAAGAAGATTCGCGGTCTGCCGTATGTGGTCTTTCTCAGTGGTCGTGACGTACCTAGCCCGAATCCGGACCCGCCGTATTACCGCTGGCTCTACGCTTTGTTGAATCCAATGATAAAGGGGATTTGGGAAAACGCTGGAGCAGTTGTCGCCTGCAGTGATGGCTTGCGCGACTTGGCGCTACAGACTGCCCCAGATTTTCCCTTTAAGGTCATCCCTGATGGACTAGATTTAAATCGATTCTCGCCAGTATTACGTTCAGCCGATCCAAACTGTGTTCGAGTCCTAACAATTGGCAGACTAATTCCAAGAAAGGGATTCCAGCTTCTTATTCAGGCACTGCCTCAAGTGACTGCCGAAGCCGCTGTTGACTTTGAAATTGAGATTGTTGGGGACGGGCCCTACCGCGATACGCTGGTGGCGTTAGCGAAAGACCTGAAAGTAGATAAGCTAATTCAATTCGCAGGTTCAGTTTCCTATTCGGAACTTCCCCAAAAATACCGAGATGCAGATATTTTCGTTCTGTGTTCTTTAGCGGAGGGGATGCCACTTGTCGTGCTTGAAGCAATGGGAACCGCGTTGCCAATTGTGGCGAGCAGCGTGCAAGGGATTGAAGACTTGGTTAGGACAGGAGTGAACGGGGTGCTTTTTCCACCAAATGATGTCAACGAATTGGCGAGAAGTCTGATTGGACTTATCAATGATGGGGAAAGTCGCGTCCGAATGGGCAAATCTAGTGTCGATTTTGTCCAAAAATACGATTGGCAAAATATCGCCAATTCCTACCTGTCAGTTTACGAGCGGATTCTGGAGGAACGGCTGTAAGATTTCGAGTTTTTCGCTTCGATTGGAATTTGCCGCAACGTCAGAATACTGACGCCAAAGCGTTAAGACAGCCACGCTTAGGAAACCGGGGTTAACTGTAATACTCGGATTCTTCACACGAGCTGACGTGAAGTATTACATAAAAAACGAAGTTATCGTGAACCCGTCTTACTTCCATTCCCAAACAGCCTTCCTAGCCATTGTCCGAAGCGATTGAACCACGACAATTCTTCGTCGGCCTCCTCTGAATCGCCGTGTTCATATTCGGGAATCTCGCTGTTGATATCGAATTGCGGCGTGCTCTCGGCTAAATGCAGATTGTGCAGCGCTTCCCTAAAGTCAGGTTTAACCTTTAGTGCTTCACTCCAGTTTGAGATAGCCAATTCCCGATTTCCTCGGTAGTAGAAGATACACCCTAATTTGTTATAGGCTTCAACCAAAGTTGGATCTATGGATAGTGCTAGTTTCAGTGATTCGATAGCTTTATCCGTAAGATTTTGATGAGCGTATGCCTTTCCAAGGTTGTGGTGAATCTCCGCTATTTGCGGATCCAGGCGCACCGCTTTTTCCCATTGGACGATTGCTTCGTCAAACCGATCTCGTTTCCAATATTCAATCGCTCGATCGTTGGCGATTTCTGCTTTTTTACTCATGGATCTTCTCAATGCGGTAAAAAATTGTTGTTTCGTCGGCGAGTATCGTAATCGGCGACCTGTTGGTTAGTTTATCTTCGAGCTGTCGCATTGGCAAAACCGCAAACCGACCCAATTTCCTTTTTTCCACGTGACCAAAAACCACCCCGTCGTCGAATTTGAAGACTGCGCTTGTCTTTGACCGTCGAAGTCATTTGAAGGAGTAATGAAATTCTGTTACATTGGGCACCTGGAATCTCGAAATCGTAGTAGGTTTGGATAAATGCTTAAATCTTCGTAAATCTAACTTGGTTTGAGACTAGCGTCGGGTATGAAAGAATCAATTTCGAAACTATACCACATTCCCCCTCTTCCGTCAATTGCAAACATCGCTTTTCAGTCAATCAAAATAATGATTAGGTTATCCACATTGCAGACCCAAGATTCCAAGATCTGCCCAAGAAATCCGGGGTAGCAATATGCCACGTGGTAGGGCTTGCAAAGGATTTGAGGAATGCAGCTGATGGCAAAATAATCTTGACATTTCCTCGTCTGTTTGGGTATTATTCTAGCCGTTTCATCTGATGCCGAGGTAGCTCAGTCGGTAGAGCAGTGGACTGAAAATCCATGTGTGGGCAGTTCGATTCTGCCCCTCGGCATCCTTATCTGACATTGCCATCGTCGCGTAAGTCTACTCTTGAAACGCCGGTGTAGCTCAGGGGCTAGAGCGGCTGATTCGTAATCAGCAGGTCGGAGGTTCAAATCCTCTCACCGGCTTCAATTGCCCTTCGACGCATTCCTCCTCTCAGCTTGCCAATACCTCCCGCCTGTAACCTTGAGGATCCCGTCTCTTTCTAACCTCTCCCGTTAACCTTTTCTACATCTCGGAACTGTAAATACGCCTCGTCCTTGCCTACAGCGGAACAGGTACAACGCTGGCAGTGTTATATCACGTGCCCACTTTATACGTCGGATTCTCGGGATGAGTTTTTCTCTCTCAGACAACCAGGGGCTTTTCGCATTGAAACGGGTTTTGACAACGTTGCATCCCTATACGGCAGTGTTCAGCGAATTCTCCGATTCGGCAAGGCTTTAATCTTCATCACTCACGGGAAATCGTGGTTAACCGGTAAGATCTTTGTCCAATCGGAAACCGGAACGGGTTTTTGGTTTGTATTCCCAACGAAATCAAGGTAATATTTAGGTAGCAGCAACCTTGAGCGCAAGCTCGTACAAACATAAGGAGTATCGAAATGCGACGTCAAAGAACCAAAATCATTGCCGCAAGCGTCATTCTTGCTTCTGCGATGGCGTTCCTAGTTGTCGCAGGTATCAGAAACACCAGCATTCGACATTACACCCCGGGTCAGTTGGTCGCAAGTGCCGCTCTGGTCGATAATAAGGGCGTTCAAGTAGACGGACTCATCCACGAAGGAAGTCAAAAATGGGATGCGGCGAAGTTTGAACTCACCTTCGCAATACGCGACCGTGAGGGAGATTCGACAGTCAATGTACTCTACTCGAAACTCAAACCCGACAACTTCAAAGAGGGTGGCAATGTTTTTGTCGAAGGTAAATACGACGCGGAGCACAACCTCATAACCGCTTCAAAATTGACAACCAAGTGTGCCTCCAAGTATGAAGCCGCTGAAAGCGTCGGAGGCTCCGCAGATTATTGACAAGTGGTGTGTAGTGAGGGAGTAAGGTATGGTCGCGGAAATAGGCCACGCCGCGATATGGCTATCGGTGTTCTCCTGTTTGTGGGCAATAGTCCTGCTTTGCTCAGGCTTGCGCTATAGGAGTTACGGTGCCATTATTAGCGGACGGAACGGCGTGGTTGCTACGTTTCTTCTAATTAGTTTGGCTACCGGAGCGCTAATCTACGGCTTTGTGACCGATGATTTTTCGATGAAGTACGTCGCCGAGGTCTCAAGCCATGATCAACCCTTGATGTACAAGATTACGGCGTTATGGGGACGAATGTCCGGTTCCCTGCTGTTCTGGCTCTGGCTGCTCACACTGTTCGGAGCCCTGGTCGTCTGGCAAAATCTCCGGGCGAAAGACAGGCTCGGTGATTTCGCTCTCATCCCCATCTCAGCGGTTCAACTCTTCTTCATAATCCTCGTTACCGGGTTAATTGAGGGAGTATACAATCCGCTGGCACGTTTCCCAAACGGCGCAGCACTCCCCGATGGCGCGGGAATGAACCCGCTGCTCCAAACCCCCAGCATGGCGTTTCATCCTCCGACCCTATATATCGGTTTCGTTAGTTTGACCGTGCCGTTTGCATTTGCGGTTGGCGCCTTGGCAGCCGGAGAAGTCGGTAGCAACTGGATCTTTCGCTCGCGGCGTTGGATGATAGCCTCATGGTTAGTTCTAACGGTCGGCATCACGCTAGGCGGAAATTGGGCGTATCGCGAACTCGGATGGGGTGGTTACTGGGCGTGGGACCCGGTGGAAAATGCCTCCTTCATGCCATGGCTGCTAGGCACCGCGTATCTCCATTCCGTAATGATCCAAGAGAAACGGAATATGCTCAAGCTCTGGAATATCGTCCTGATTACACTGGCGTTTGAGTTCACCCTGTTGGGAACGTTCATCACGCGCAGCGGAGTAATCTCCTCAGTGCACTCGTTCGCTCAATCGGATATTGGTGGCTACTTCTTGGGATTTATTGCGTTTTCCTGCATTGGCGTTGCCTGGTTGATCTACTACCGGTGGAACGACCTGAAAAGTCCAAACCGCCTCGAATCAATTCTCTCCCGCGAAAGTGCGTTCCTTCTCAACAACTGGATGTTTGTAGGATTGACTCTGATTATCCTCTGGGGAACGCTGTGGCCCATCATCACGGAAGGCGTTACGGGAAATAAATCCGCCGTGCCGGAAGCATTCTTCAATAAGGTAGTTATCATCCCCGGTCTACTGCTTCTCGTCTTGACGGGCGTGGGCCCAATCATTTCATGGAAAAAACTGACTCAGAGCAATTTTAAGCGGATGTTCGCCAAACCGATTCTCTTTGGATTGGTCGGCGGAGCGCTGATGTGGGGCTATCTTGCACTCAGAGGACACACCACGCCCGTTTATTCCGTACTGTGTGCGTTCGGCGGCGTATTTGTTTTCGTCGCCATCTTTGACGAGTTTTATCGCGGTGCGAAGTTGAGAGCCAAACGAGGAGAAACCTCATTTCTTCAAGGACTTTCGCGCCTGATTCAACGCAATAAGCGGCGTTATGGAGGCTACATTGTTCATATTGGAATCGTAATTCTGTACATCGGGATCATGGGATCCAAAGGGTACTTCTTGTTGGAATCAAAGAGTCTGAAACTCGGGGAGTCGATGGATGTGGGAAAATACACCCTTACGATGGAGGACGCTTTTCGAGAAAGGCACTCCAATCACACACGCGGCGGGGTTGTTATTGCTGTCGAGAAAGGTGGAAAACAGATTGGCACCATGCGTCCGGCACGTGGCTTCTATGACAGAGCCGGCCAAGGGGAACAGGACACAATAGAATCAGCCATCCGACATTTCGGATTGAACGATCTCTATATCGCTTTGGGACCGCTGCCAGAAGACGTGCCCACCTTTGTTCGGTCGGGACAACTCGTTCCTCTCCAAGTTTACCACAATCCCCTCATCAACCTCGTTTGGATCGGTGTCGGCGTTATGATGATTGGCGGGTTCGTTGCCCTAGCCGAGAAACATCAGATGAAAGAACGTGAAACATAACCGATTCAAAGAAAAAATGACTGCACTCCAACTTCTACGCATACTTCTCGTGATCGGATTAACCCTCGGCGCCGGCGCTTGGACCGCATTTGCTAACGAAACAAACGACGGCGTGGGACAACCAATTGACGCCCAACTAGAACAATTAAAGACGAGTGTATACTGTTACTGTGGATGCACAAGGGAGACAATCCAACAATGTGTGTGCGGAACAGCTCGGCAGATTGAGGATGATTTTCAAAATCGTCTTCTAGCCGGTATTAGCGTTGAACAGATTCGTAATGAATACCTCGCCAAGTATGGCACACAGTTCAACGCCCTCATGCCGCCCACCGGCTTCAACCTTGTCGCTTACATAATGCCCGTTATCATCATCGTCCTGATAGGTGCAATCATTTTCTTGGTAATCAAATCAAAAATGCGTTCCTCAATAACCACGCAATCTGGGCATCCGGAAAAAAGCACGGTTGTATCCGACGACGTGCAAAAACAGATTGAAGCTGAACTCGAGAGCCACAAGCAAGCACGATAGACGGACTACGGATTTTATTGGACGGCTTTCCACCTCCCCCGTATAAAGTCATACTAATTCATAATCCATCAGTTACAGGAACCGGGGTTCGTAGTAGCGCAATTCATTGCGCGTCTTAAATCGGCTGTAACATTTGAATTTTGAAATTGTATCAGTTATTAGGTTTCCACATATTGCGGCTTACAGGGAAATGAACGACTAGTCGGACGCAAATTGAAAAGATTGGAAATGGGCGACTTGATGATTGAGGGTTGTTACGACGAACTGGCTGTAGGAGATTAAATGAGCGAACAGCGAATGCGATAGAAATCTTCTCCGAATCGCGACCTGTACGTTTTTGTAGGAGCGATCTCCTGGTCGCGACTTCCTATCGCGAGCAACGTATTATTCTACAAACAGGAAAACATAAGCTCTATATGTAAAATTTCTTGGTCGCAATGACGCTAGGGAATCAATCACTATGTTCTTGATTATTTTGTGGATCTTGCTACTTGGAATCCCTCTCTTAGTCTATCTTGGTCTTCCCTTGCGCTTCAGGGGACACCCGGCGCCGGAATTGGATGCCGTTGAATCTAGCATGGATCAGTTGCTGCGCGAACGTGAGCGCAGCTTTTCTGCGCTCGCGGACCTTGACGAAGATTACGAAGTTGGCAAACTATCGGAGCAAGACTATCAAACATTGAGGGCGCAGCTCCTCGAGGAGACCGCTGCAGTCGTAACACAGATTGAATCGTCCGGGCTGACTTCGGTGGAGGAAGAAATCGAAAGATATAGAAAGACAAAGGGTGAAAGTTGAACCAACAATGCAGATCTTCCGGTCTCCACAATCGCCAAATCGCCAATTGAACACCGAGTTCCACGGATCGCCTATGACCCGCCGCATTCCGCAATTTATCCTCGTGGTTTTCTGCTTCACATCGACCCACTTAATCTGGCTCTCGTCTGCTACCGCCCAAAACGCCACAGGGACTATAAAAGGGAGAGTTTTTGACGGACAAAGCAACAAACCGCTTGTAGATCAGAAGGTGACGTTAACGATTCACCAAGGTGCGGAGACGCAGCAGCGTGAAACAATGACGGCGAGTGACGGTTCTTACAGCTTCGATAACCTCGCATTTGGCATGGAAACGTACTACACCGTTTCGACCACCCACGAAGGCAAGGAGCATGTGGAAACCGACTTGGTGTTGTCGACGTGGGTGCCGGAGTCCAATGTGGACATCGAAATTGGGAAATTCACCGACGATTATTCAGTGGTGAAAGTCCGCCAGCACACGATCATCATCGCGCCGCCCCCGCCGGATCACGCGCCCGACGGCGCTGTGTCGATAATGGAACTGATTCAAATCGAGAATACGAGCGAAATGCAATTCCAAACAACGGTCAACAGCCAATCGGTGGGAATGCACCTGAACCTGCCGAACGGTTATGAAGATCTCCAGATTGACTCTATGATTAGCAAAGATCTTGCCCTAGAATCGAACAAATTGATATCTAAACAGCCGCTAGCCTCGGGGAGATTCGGATCGGGGTTCTCCTACATCATGCACATAGATGATTCCGGCTTGAACTTGTCACGACCGTTAACCTTTGATACCGACCAGCTCTATGTCTTCATCACGGAGGGATTGCCGCTGGCACCTCAAACTCCCATTTTGGGCGCAAGTCGCCGAGAACAGATTCACGAGACGATTTACACCATTTACGCCACCGACCCCGCCAACCCGTTGCCTATCGGCAAGACCGCCAGTCTTAATTTCAAGGTTGCCCCGGGCGCAGCGGCGAAGGGGAACGTGGGGATAAGCGCAGGTCAACCCACAAACGCCAAGATGATCGCCCTAATCGCCTTTGCAGCGGCGTGTGCCAGCGGCTTCTTGGTCGCCGCAATCTTCATGGTAAAATCTGGCACGGCTAAAGCGACTGAATCAGACGCGACTCATACCAGTCCCGATGCAAGTTGGCTGAGCAAGCTCGATTCCGACGATCTCGATCGCGCACGAATTGCGCGGCTTGAAATGGTCACACGCCTCGACGCGATGTACGAGAAAAAGGAGATTTCAGAACGGGTTTATAATCGCCTGCGCAAAGAGCAAGTGGACCGCCTTACCCCCATCCTTGAAAAAACACGGGGAACAGACCATTAATAATGGAACAAAAGTGTGATATAGACGAGCTAATTGAAGAATTGGGCGATTACGACGCTGAGGTTCGAGATACTGCCATTTCTACTTTGGTTGAAATTGGTGTCCCCGTCGTACCTGCGCTGATAGAAGCGCTTGGATACGATATCTGGGATGTTTGCGATGGCGCCGCTGACGCACTTGCTAGAATTGGCGAACCCGCTATTCCAGAGTTAATCGAGGCGCTGGGAGATGAGATAAAGCATCGGAGTCTCAATGCCGCAGATGCACTTGGTCGCCTAGGTGAAGCCGCAGTGCCGGAATTGATTCAAGCCTTGAGCGACCCCTATCAACCCGTACGAGAAAATGCTGCGAGGGCGTTGGGGATAATGCGTAAGTCTGCGGTCGCTGCCGTCCCTGCCCTGTCCCAAGCGTTACGTGACGAGGATGTAGAGGTTCGCACTAACGCGGCTATTGCACTCGCACACCTCGGTAAATCCGCAAGCGATGCCGTACCGATGCTTAAGGAACTTCTGCATGATGAATCCGAGCGAGTTCGCGAACACGCTGTGTATGCGTTAGAACAAATTGGAACACCCGACGCCGAAAACGCCTTGAATCGTTGAGCGATTGGCTCACGAAGCCCCGGATCGATGCCGCGGAAGTCGTCCATCGCGGCAATCTCGCGGATTAACTTGATGAATCCGGCTTCGGTCACCGCAGTGGTCTTGATTAAATCGCCTTCGGCGTAAGTCACGATTTTTAGGTTATGCGGATTCGCCCAGTTCCGTAATTTGGCGCCTCCTGTGACGTGTCGAGTTGGGCGTAACCTTCGGCACTTGAGCATTCGCCGAAATCAAACTGTTATCTGTCTGCGGCGAACAGAAACTCGGTCTGTCGTTTCATTGGTCAACCTCCTTTCGTTCAATCCAGTGCATAGGTAGCGTATTAAGCATTGATTGTTGGCCCGGCATGTTATATACTAAACAATGAAATTGGGATGCAAGGGCATTCCTAAAGACAGAATTCTGATAAACAAAGCGCCTACTACTATTGTATCCATTGTAGGACTAAACTGCGTTTTCAGTCTAAGCAAAGCAATTCTCAATAGACACTCGGCCATGACAGGGCCGATGTATCCTACCTCTCTGCCAGAGGACGACAACACCATGACATATAAGTTCACTATAGTACTGCGGCGTAGCTCGCCTAATCATGCGTATACAGTCAGATGCGTAGAATTACCTGAGCTTATTACCGAAGGCAAATCACTCGATGAGGCTTTGGACAATGCTCTAGATGCGTTTGTCTCGACTCTTGAGATATACGAAAAATTGAATCAAAAATTGCCGGCGGAAATCATTGTGCCCTCCTCGCAAATTGAGAATCCAAAAGTTCAAACGAAAACTCCAGACCCCTCAAACAGTGAGTCGGACCTATGGTTTGAAGCAACCGTTCCTACCCAAAAAGTATCACCTCGCGATCAATCCCCTCTTTACGCCACTTGAAATATAGAACCCTTGCGAAACTTTTGAAGAAACACGATTGTGTGGAAATGAAGTCCAAAGGCAAAGGTTCTCATAGACAATGGTACAATCCACAATCTAAAAAGGCTGCCACAGTGCCATTTTATAGGAACAGAGAATTTACAGATTGGACTGTTCGAGATATTGTGGAGCAATTAGGCATAGATTGGGACGATTTCAATAAGAAATCCTAGCCAAAGCACCTATCGCTATCAATGATGGGGGAACAATGAGCAAAAACGAAATGACGACGTGCAGCCATCAGCAGCCTACAGATTGACGGGCAAGACTTCAAGGACGCTTAACCTATGTTCTCAATCATTTATAACCAATAAGGAGAATGTAAAGGATGTCCGATAAATATCTCTTAATCGTAAGTTGTACAGATTCAAAAACTCGCGGTGCCGGAACGATGCCTGCATTTGACCGATATAACTTTGATGTGCTAAAGAAGGCTAAGCGAGAAGGATACTATCCGTCTAACTTGAATTTACTGATTCTCTCCGCCAAGTATGGACTGATAACACCTGATGCCGAAATTGAGGATTACGATTTGCGCATGACAAACGATCATGCCAGGGAGTTACGGCAAACCGTAAGTGGCGAATTGGATAGGCATCTACAACAGAATGACTACTCAGAAATCTTCGTCAATCTCGGCAGGACGTATATGATTGCAATTGAACAATCAACGGAAATTCAAAGACAATCTCAACGGGTAATACATGCCACGGGAGGCATTGGAAGTAAGAAGGGGCAAATGAAAAGGTGGATATGTGAAAAGTAGTGACGTTTCGTGCATCCAACCAGAAATCGCAAATTGATTGGCAAAACCTCAAGAACGCATAAAAGACCTGAGTGTGACGGAGAAAAGATGCTCATATTCGCGTTTTAAGCGGTTTTCGGACGCGCTTAGGCAAGAAACCCTCCCAACCACCCAAACTCCTTACCTGCACGCCTACGCTTCCATTATCGCTCATCTGACCGAACTTTCAGCTATTAGAACAATGAGCCGACTTCAAGAGCTTTCGGATTTGGTGCGAGACACCGGCGCACGAGACGACCCGATTATGCTCGGCTCGCGCCGTCAAGTTGTACGTGTACTCGACCGCCGCGGCAGATGGAAAACTGTCAAAAACCGAATCGTACACTTTATCTGGTGGGATACACAAGTAGAAGTATCACGCGGCAGTATGAACAAAAAAGGCGAGACAGGGGAATTGGAATGGTTTCCGCTTATCCGAGAGCGAGACGATTCGGCGTGGCGACCGGCAGATGTCCGACAAGGCCCGCGGCATGACCGACCAACTAAACATCAGCAACGGCGTCAAAGGTAGATACATTAACTGATAACGTGCGCTACATAGCCAATCTTGTCGCACAAGATCACAACCGGATTATAGATTTAGAGAACCTTCCATCACGCCACAAATTCGGACGCACACACGCCGAAACCGATACCCCAAGCCGCGAATCCACGAAACTAACCCTTGCCCACAATTCCCTAATTCCATATCTTGTTGCCGAAGCCCATAAATACTCATTACGGAATTCTGTTGAAATCCTCACTGTAGATGTGTTATCCTTATGACTGAGTGTTGCCAAGTTGCCCACCAATCGGTACCACCCAACCATTAAAACATATCGCACCAGTGACCTAAACGATAACGGCAACCTGAACAAAAGCGTCGTTTTATGCTTAATAATGATATGTTCACTTAAAACCAAAGTGGGAGTTTATTGGCAAGAAAGGATTAAAGATGGCAAAATTTGACTTCGCGATTGCAATTGGCGGGGCTGCTGGGCAGGGAATCGCTACCCCCGGCAATATTCTCGCTAGAATTTGCGCGCGTCGTGGTCTCCAGTTTTTTTCTTACAATTCCTATCAGTCTATCATCCGTGGCGGTCACATCTTTCTGACCACGCGAATCAGCACAGAACCGGTAACAAGTCATGGGGATAAGATTGATCTACTGTTCTGTTTGAACCAAGATACTATGGATCGCCACCTTCAGCATGTTGCGCCGGGCGGAACGGCAATTTTTAACAGTGACACAATCAAGCCCGGCGAAGCTTCTGAAGGACTTCAACTGTGTCCAATGCCAGTCAAAGAACTTAGTAACAACAATCGAAATAAGTTGGTGCAGAACACGGTGGCACTTGCTGGCGTACTCCATCTACTTGGCTTGGAGTTTAAGTTACTGGAGGAAATCCTGACGCTTCAATTTAAGCGAAAAGGACAAGCTGTTGTTGACGAAAACGTCGATGTGGCTCGAGCGGCATATGAGTATTCCGTAGAAAATTTCGTTCCCTTCGCTACCCCACTCCCGCAGAAAGACAAACCCCTTGCTCAAGTTGGCGGTAACGAAGCGCTAGCCATGGGCGGCGCTGCTGCTGGTGTCAATTTCTACTGCGCCTATCCGATGAGCCCTTCCACCGGTGTTCTTCACTGGATGGCTGAAAATGCAAACGACTTGGGAATCATGGTTAGACAGGTCGAGGATGAGATTGGCGTCATAAATATGGTGATTGGTGCCGCGCACGCCGGTTGTCGTGCCATGTGCGCCACTTCTGGCGGCGGCTTTGCACTTATGACTGAAGCGGTTGGCAGCGCGGGAATGATGGAAATACCGATGGTAGCCATTAACGTCCAACGCGCTGGCCCATCAACTGGCGTTCCGACAAAAACAGAGCAGGGCGATTTATGGCAGATGTTGGGTGCCAGTCAAGGAGATTTCCCAAAGATTATCGTCGCGGTAACCAGTATACTAG
Source organism: Candidatus Poribacteria bacterium (assembly GCA_965204085.1). Taxonomy (GTDB): domain Bacteria; phylum Poribacteria; class WGA-4E; order WGA-4E; family JAJDTR01; genus JAJDTR01. The sequence continues at coordinate 596,753 of CBDBEE010000001.1, forward strand.
ATAGCTTCAATACGATTCCGGAGTTGTTCAATTTGGTCGATAAGTTCCAGTGTCCCGGTCTTGTTATCACCGATCTTTCAGTGTCGGAGGGTTACGCAACTGTCGATCCGGACGACATCAACTGGGAACAACCAATCGACCGTGGCGAGCTAATCACCGAAGGTAATGACACCGGAGAAAAGTATTTGCGCTACAAGCTTACAGAGAGCGGTATCTCGCCGCGGGCAATTCCCGGTACACCGGGACACTTACATGTCGTTGCGACGGATGAACACGATGAGGACGGAGGGTTAATCAGTGACGAGTTCACAAATCCGCATAAACGCCGCGCAATGGTCGAGAAACGCCAGCGGAAAATGGAAGACGTCGTCTCACTAATCGACCCGCCTGAGTTGGAAGGACCGGAGGACGCAGAGGTTACCCTCATCGGTTGGGGAACCACCAAAGGTGTGATTGAGGAAGCCGCAAGCCTCTTGTCTCAAGAGGGAATACCTACCAACCAACTCGCCATAAAATGGATTGTGCCGCTGCATGTGGAGGAAATCACACAGGCGCTCTCGAAAGCCAAGCGGACGATTATCGTAGAAAACAACTTAACGGGGCAATTCCAGCGTTATTTGCGCGGTGAAACCGGTTTTGATGCTGATGGCCACATTCGCAAGTACGACGGCGAACCGTTTATGCCGCACCATATTGTGGATGGAGTCAAAGAGCAGGTAGCTGGCAAAACCGACCTGTATGTCCCGTATCAAGAGATTGTAGTCTAATTAAGCAAGGAGGACAACATGGCATCGGATAAACCCATTAAAGCGGCACCGACAGCAAAGGATTTCAAGGGAGAAGTAGCCCCCGACTGGTGCCCGGGATGCGGGGATTTTGGTGTTCTCAGAGCACTTGAATTGGCATGCGCGAAGCTGGGACGTGAACCTCACGAATATGTCACGATTAGTGGTATCGGCTGTTCGTCAAACCTGCCGGGTTACATCAACACCTACGGGATGCACACCCTCCATGGGCGGGCGTTGGCAGTGGCGACAGGGGTCAAACTCGCCAACCATGAATTGACGGTAATCGCTACCGGCGGCGATGGTGACGGCTACGGTATTGGCGGTAACCATTTTGTTCATACCATGCGGCGTAACGTCGATCTGCTGTATGTAGTTATGAACAATCAAATCTATGGTCTGACCACGGGGCAAGTTTCTCCTACAAGTAGAATCGGCATGAAGACCAAGAGTACGCCCTTCGGTAGCGTTGAAGGTCCCGTCAACCCCCTGGCGATGGCAATTGTGACCGGCGCATCCTATGTTGCTAGAGGATTCAGTGGAGACACCAAGCATCTCGCGGAATTGATGTATAGGGGCATGGAACACAAAGGATTTGCCTTGATCGATGTCTTTAGCCCATGCATTACCTACAACAAGGACAACACCTTCGCGTTCTTCAAACAGACGGTCACCAAACTTGAAGACGCGGGTCACGACCCCACAGATTGGAAAGCCGCCATTGAGCACTCAATGGCATGGGGCGACGAGATTCCGACCGGGTTATTTTATCACGACACGAGCCGTCCTACGTTGGATGAGGCCGAACCCGTTCTTGGCGAAGGCGGTCCTCTTGCCCATCGAAATCTCGGCGTAACAAATGAACAAGGCACGGCAATCATCAAAAAGATGATGTAATCCGAATCCTCCGGACCCAACGCAGTCGAATCTTTAGCTCCAGTTTCAATCTTAGGCAGCCTGAAATCCGCACCACGATTTCAGGCTGTTTTTTTTCAAAGGAATGGAACGATTCTTGTAGTCATTTATATTCATATTTACACATATTTCGGTAGGTAATCAACTGAGTGGATAGCGACTGCGATAGAGATCTCTTTCTAACCGCACCGCACTTTGGCCAAGAAATTACCGAATTAATTTTTGTAATTGTTTAGTTCTGTCCAGAACTTACCCACCAACAGGAAATCGCGACCTGGAGATCGCTCCTACATTCCGCTCATGATGTAGGAACAGGGATTAAACTGCGGCACGACGAACCAACATACCCAAAACAGATTGATAGGCTAAACAGTTGCAATTTTTTAAACTTCATTATAGTGGTTTATTTTCTAAAAACATATGGTAAGTGTTGGGTGTCGGTAGATCGCATTGTCTGAACTGTGATTTATGTGATGAAGTGATTGCCATGATTATCAATCCGTAGTTGCCCGTGATGAGTGGATTCAACCATTACCTTGAAGCCACTTTGACTCCGGGAAGAAACCGAGTTTTGAAGAAATAGTATCAAATGACCCTATGATAGCTGGAATGCCCATATGTATTGGCTTCGAGCCATCATCAAATGAGCTAGCTGGGTTGGCTTAACGAGTCTACTCTTCAAGAAATTCATGCGACTGGATAGAACCAAGGCTAAGTATACCAAAAAGGATATCGCGTGCCAAGCCAATGCTAAAGAAAGAGACGGTGTTTTCCGAGCTAAAATTCTAGGTGGTCCTATTCTGTCATTGCCGGTCTCCTTTGGGTTGGGAATTGGACTGGACGGTGGTATCTTTACCGGGGTCAGATTTTCTTGCCAGGTTTGCGTCCATGTCATTGAGTAAATGTTGAGGAATTAGGTCGAGATATTGAGAGATGACGCGCTTGGAAAGTTTGGTAATCTGAGAGATTTTGTCAATATCATCGGTAGCAGTGCGAACAATCTTTACAGACTCATAATCGTGGATGTATCGGTCAACAGCTTCTTTGGAGTGCTTGGTCTTGGCAGCAATAGTGGGAGTTAGATGCCCTTGTAGATAAAGGGTGATAATCTCCTTCTTGTGAGTAATTGCTGCGGATAAATCGTGAATGTTGCCGCGAGTGGGCAAGATTTTTCCACTGGTGCTTTGCCATTCATTGACATACTCACTCACCACCGGATCGCGGACGTTGAGCAACATGGCAAGGTCTAGTTGAGTCAACAATGCACCTTGGTCATAGGCTTGATAACACCATCGCACCAATCGATGGATTCTGAGTTCACGGGAGCTGAAGCCGCTGTAATAGTGTTCAGTATCCTCGGGGGCGAGAAAGGTTAAAACCACAGGCTTCATACGGGTTTTAACGATTGACTTCCCTTTCTGTGGATATTCATCAATCGGCACAGCCATCCAGACCAGTTGACCATAGCTAAGCATTCGTTCATTAGGGAGTTGTTCCCCAGAGGCTAGTTTATCAAGTGGCAAGCGAATCAGGAAATAGTCCTCAATGGTTTTGACGATGTCATCGACAATGGCTTTTGCAGTCACTTCGCCTTTGTCATACCCATAGGAATTGATAAAGCGATGAATCAGCAGCTGTCGCAGTGATTTATCATTGATGCGTCTGATTTTCTTCTCGTTGATTTCAGTTCGAGTCAATGATTTGCTCATGAGTTCTCCCCCTTTTTTTCATCAACGGGTTCAGGACGAAGTAAAGTCGTCATTCGCTCTGTATGTTTGTATTCATCATACAGGGAGAGATACTCATGAATCAATCGGTCAGAGAGATGGGTAATGAGCCGTATCTGTTCCTTTGGAAAGTCTTGATGATGGAGGGTTGCTACCTGAGTGAAATCACGCAAGTATCGCAACACGGCGCGTTCGGTATGGTTCGTCTTTTGCTCAATTTCGGTGAACTGATATCCTTTGAAGTACAACTCAAGGATTTGTGTCTTATGAGAAATGCCGGGGCCCATATCGTGTTTGGCGCCGCGAGTCATTACAAATAAGCCTTGCTGTTTCAACTGTTTGATATCGCGTTTGATTGTTGCCGGGCTGGTGGTTAATAGCACCGCTAAATCTTCATAGCTGAGCAAGGCATCTTGGTCATAGGCTTGTTTGGTTAATCGTAAGATTCGATGTCGTCTCAGTCCCGCAAGTCCGTAATTGGCTAAGACCTCAAGGTCGGTGTGCACATCATTCAGAGTGAGTCGGCAGGAGACCTTTTTAGCCAACGCGATATGTTTACCTGCCGGTTCGTCGGCTGCTACGGCTTCATAGCAGATTTGGCCCGATGTAAGTTGGATTTCGGCATGTTGGGCAAAGTAAGAAGAAATCTGTTTATAGTAGGCTTCTGCAAGAATGGGCATCAGATTGAAGTCTGACGCAATCTTCTGAATGATTGCCGCCCTTGCCGACTTTGATTCCAGACGATTGATACCGTAGGGTGAATTGCTTTGTGGCTTCATAATGACCTCCATGAGCTGATTGTAGTTGATGGGAATACCATCTGTCTTTACTGTAGCTCATGGGGTCATTTGATACAAACTATAAAAAACTCGGTTTCATTAAGCATTAAACACTTAGCGAATGAACCATTTGGTTTGCGCATTTCATAATCTAACAGATCGACCGAACAGTGAGGGCGATGGTAGTCTCGTGCGATAGAGATTCCGCAGCAGGTATCTAGAATCACGGCAACTTCATTATCTGCTCCAGAGGAATGACCTGTTAAGGGTAATCTTCCGCCCTTCCACTCTTCCAGCCTTCGAATCCCAGCCTTCCTAGTCGATGCGGACAATATGCTCTTATATTGAAACTTGCTCACACAGTCAATCTGATACGATATCGTTGTTATAAATTTAACGACTGTTAATCATCGCTTCTCCGCTTTTGTCCCCCAAGATCGCACCTCCTCGTAACCCTCACCCAAAAAATTCGTATAAATAAACGACTCACACGGTTATCCTCGATCGATGAAGAGGGCCGCTTCGGCACACAATGACACGACTTTTGCCACAACCAATTTGCCTGTCCTCTTCCATTAGCCCACTATGTTGCTTCAAGCGACCAAAATAACAAAACGCTTTGGTCATCGTACGGTTCTGAAGGATGTAAATCTTAATGTCCAATCCGGCGAGGTTGTGTCAATCCTTGGTCCTAATGGGGCAGGAAAAACAACCCTTATCAGGATTCTTTCAACGTTAATCAAACCTGGTTCTGGCGATTTACAGATAGCCGACACAAACGCCCTCGAAAATCCTTTACATGTCCGTCCATCGCTTGGAGTAGTAGTCCATGAACCGCTCGCTTATCTAGAATTGACTCCCTACGAAAATCTGAGATTTTTTGGGAAACTGTACGCCGTAGATTCATTGGAGCGAAGAATCACTAACCTGCTTAACGATGTTGGACTGTCACAATTTGCGCACGAGCGGATGGAAATCTTTTCGCGGGGCATGATTCAGCGATTTATGATAGCCAAAGCCCTCATCCATGACCCGACTCTTTTATTTTTCGATGAACCCTTTTCAGGCCTTGATGTCTCCGCAAAGCAATTTGTGTTGGAACGTATCCATCACGAACGCACACAAGGCAAAGGGATCGTGCTGACAACACACGACACCGAATTGGCGCATCGCGCAGGTTCAAATTATCTCTTTTTGCTGAATGCGCAACTCAACACGATTGCCACCAAGGACGAAATTTCGGTTGATGAATTGTCCCTCCGATATGAGCAGAGCCTTAAACAACATGAGATGAAATGAAGACATTTCACCAAATCGGCTGGCTAATCCGTAAAGATGTAGCACTCTTCATTCGCACAAAAGATACATTAGTTTTAATCGTAGTTTTCAGTGTGCTCGTAGTATTAATCTTCAGTCTTGCATTCGGACCAATATTTCCCCAAGAGGTCGAAGATCGAGGGAAACTCGCTGCCAGCGTATTATGGGCGGCTTTCGCCTTCGCGGGGATTATCTTGTTGAACAGATCTCTTGATGTTGAACGGACTAGCGGAGCGTTGCACGGAGTTAGATTGACCGGGGTCGATCCCGGTAATCTCTATCTTTCCAAAGTTGCGAGCAATCTCATCCTCCTTGCTGTGCTGGAGGCGGTTATAACTCCGGTCGCACTCCAATTCTTGGAAGCACTGGATACGTTGACGCTAGGTACGTTGATAAAATTAATCGGTGTACTTACCGTCGGCACTCTCGGTTTCTGCGCGGTCGGTGTGACGATTTCGGGCATTTCCACCAGCACGCACGGCAAGGAGAGCCTTTTGTCCGTCATCCTGCTTCCACTCATATTCCCTGTCATCATGGCTGGGGCGAAATGTACGGTATCACTACTAACGACGGGCGGACTTGAGGGAAATTTTTGGATTTCGATGTTGGTCATCTACGGTGTTGTGTTTTTAGCAAGTTCGTATCTCCTCTTTGAGTTTGTAATTGAAGAATGAGATAGTTACACCCAAAAAACTCATACGACTTACGCAGTTGAACGCTTTGGTGCTTCGCAATGGCGATTCGTTATGCGTGATGCGCACCGCTTTCCTTACGTATTACGCAATATTTTTCACCTCCAACTCTTTTCATGGAATGAAGCAACTTGCGTACGCTCCAATTTAATAAGAATTGTATATCGTATATGGAGGACTGAGTGGCAATAATAAAAAACGTACATGCTCGCGAAATATTGGATTCTCGAGGAAACCCGACGGTCGAAGTTGACGTTAGATTAGAGTCAGGCATAGTGGGACGAGCAGCCGTACCCTCGGGCGCGTCAACCGGCGAACACGAGGCGGTGGAACTCCGTGACGCTCACCCATCCCGTTACCTCGGAAAAGGAGTGAGGAAAGCGGTTGAAAATGTCAACACCACTATTGCCGGGCAGTTGGTCGGATCCGACGTCACCAGTCAGACTGCTATAGATCAAAATCTGATTGATCTTGACGGAACAACAAATAAAGGAAAACTTGGCGCGAACGCTATTTTGGGTGTTTCCCTTGCTGTTGCCAGAGCCGCCGCCAATCATCTTGGGATTCCACTTTATAGACATATCGGCGGTGCCAATGCGAAGGAGCTTCCGCTCCCGATGATGAATATCTTGAACGGCGGTTCACATGCGGACAATAATGTGGACATCCAAGAGTTCATGATCATGCCGACGGGCGCCCCATCGTTTTCCGAGGCATTGCGTATGGGTGTGGAGATCTTCCACAACCTGAAAACCGTCCTACGCGAACGAGATTACAGTACTGCTGTCGGTGATGAGGGCGGATTCGCACCAAACCTCGGATCGAATGAAGAGGCGCTGCTCGTAATTATGGAGGGAATTGAACGAGCAAACTATACTCCGGGTGTGGACGTGTTGTTGGCATTGGATCCCGCTTCAAGTGAATTCTATAAAGAAGGTACCTATCGGCTTCAAGCGGAGGTCAAGCCCGATAAATCCTCGGAAGAGATGGTTGACTTCTATGCGAAGCTTACCGAGCTATATCCGATTATATCAATTGAAGACGGCTTGGCGGAAGACGACTGGGAAGGGTGGGAAATGTTGACACGCGCCATCGGCGACAAAGTTCAACTCGTCGGTGACGATCTTTTTGTGACAAATACAAATCGACTGCAGCGGGGAATCGATCAGGGCATTGGCAATTCGATTCTTATCAAGCTAAATCAGATTGGCACCTTGACCGAAACGCTAAACGCAATCGAACTTGCAAAGAGATCCAACTATACAGCCGTGATTTCCCACCGTTCCGGAGAAACAGAGGATACAACAATCTCGGATGTAGCCGTAGCAACGAATGCCGCGCAAATCAAAACGGGATCCCTCTGCCGAACAGATAGGACGTGCAAATACAATCAATTGTTACGGATTGAGGAGGAACTCGGTGAACAGGCGCTATTCGGAGGGGAGGACGTTTTCTACAACCTTCAGAACGCCTGAAATGCCGAAACAATCGTAGATCTAAAATATGGGGAATCCGGTTCGATAGAAGTTCCTTAGAAATCTCGTCTGAATCGCGACCTTCTCTGTAGTGTACGACCTACAAAGTATTTATTCTACACCCATCAAAGGAAAGAAAACCATGCGTATATTTCAAGTAGTGTTGTGTGTTATTGCGGTGCCCCTTTTGGCTGCAAGCTTACTAAACCTTTCAGAGGAATATCACGATTGGGTAGAAGCGCAACAGCTTCTAGGACGCTCGCAGGATGAATTGAAAGAACTCGCCGTAGAACGCGATCTGATAAAGGCTCAAGTCGAAAAACTAAAGACGGATAACATCGCAAAAGAGCAACTTGCGCGGCGTCTAGGTTACGTCAAACCCGACGAAGTCATCTACGAAATCGCAAATGACGCGGTGGAAGAAACCCCGGAACAGCCGCACACAAGATAATCTTCCATCATCGCTAGAAGCCGGAGCCACAGTATCTGAGCAAGAAATCGCGATTAATGTGCCTCAAACCAATTTGGACTTCTTGATGTAGGCGCGTAAGTGTGCCAAAGCGCTGCCGCTATTGATGGCGTGTTGCGTCCGTTGGAGCGCTTCGTTTGGGTCGGGGCAGACACCCAACAGATAATCGGTCATCGCTGTATTAAGCACGATTCGATCGTAAACATGCCCCTTCTGCCCAGATAATGCTCCCACGCCAGCTTCCGCAAAGGTTTTCGAACTCACTGAATCCATTCGAGGATTCCGTTCATAATTGAATCCGAAATTCTGAGGATTGACATCAAGCCTGAAATCCTCGCGTCGCCCATCAATTTTCCGATATCCCTGCGAGTAGTTGACCGCCATGTAATCTTCCGAGGATGGCTTGCCAAATCGAAGGGTGTAGTGGCTTGTCCCTTCCTCTCCCCTTACGGCGAGTGCGGCTTGAAATCCGCGCTCCCATGCGAGATTCAATAGCGGTTCTTCGTAGCCGGGATGGTAGTACCCAATTACGAGATAGTTTGCACCGGGCGACTTGTACAGTTGCTGAGCCTTCTCCGTTGCTGCCCAAGGTGGACGCTTCTTGATATGTACTCGCAACTCACGAATACCGTAAGCTGCCGGAGAATATTCTCGTTGGCTCACGTATGCAAATCCTACATTTTCGTCTTCGATTAACTCCCGCGCTCCGTCAAGAGATACGTCCGTCCGTGCACCGAGTGCCCGCAAAATTCCTTCCTCTGTCACACCGCTTTTCGGCGGCATCTCATCAACTCCGTGCAACACTGACGACTCGCCAAGAGCGGCTCGCACGGCAGCCATAAAAAGCGTTGGACGGAAATAGCGAGTTGCTCCATCAAACGGCTCTCCGAAATGTGTCAGCGATTCGACCGATACCTGGCGCACTTGTTCTGGCCCCAGAAACGCATCTAGATACCCGCGCACTTCATCGTAAGTTTCACGATTCATCCGTTGTCCGATCAATGCGGCTGCCTTTAATGCAGGCTTTACGTTTTCGCTCAGAACCGCTTCTCCCATCGCGCGTGTTTGACTGTAACCCAGATGTTTACCCCTCAGGATTTTTTCACACGCCTTGGTAACAATCTCCTCCTCAATGGTTAATGGAGTATACCCACGGTCGGGGTCTATAATGAACAGAATTTCTTCGGGGAGTTCCGTCTCAAGTGGGATTTTGTATTTCCCAAACGCCTCAATCTCACGAGCGTTCCACTGTGTCTCCACCGGAAAATACTTTCGAATCGTCATGGCCGCGAAAAACGCTCCCATCTGTGATTCCGAAACCGCTTGTTCGGCTGGAAGTGCACCTCTCACTGACTTCAGGATGGTTTCGAGGATTGCATCCGGTCGTATTGCATCCGTGGGCTTCGTCCCTAGAGGGCGCGTTTGATGGGGCCCCGTGCAGACCCTTGCCTGTGCCTCTAACACATCCTCATTTGGACCTGAATACTGCTTCGGATACATCGCTATCCCCCTCTCCTTTGCCCAAACAGCTCCAAATTTCGCATATAGTCAATTCCAAGCATATTTACACATGTATCGGTAGGTGCGATCAAGCGACTGGATAGGATCAAACGAGTGGATAGCGAGTACGATAGCTAATCCCCCGCGATAGAGATCCCAGTGCGATAGATATCCATTTGCAACCGCACCTACGAAACTGGATAAAAACCAAACCTACCGTAGTGTATTAGTTGTAGGTTGGGTTGAACGGGGTACCGTTAAGAATCGCCGATCTTGAAGGAGTTTTCGAGTGCCCACTTTGCCTGAACGTGTCAAAATAGGAGTGAAACCCAACATTAATCGTACGTTCTTCCACCATGAGACATCCTCTATAATTAGATGCGTTTCCCCTGCGATCCTGATAGAGATCCATTTACAACCGCACCTACGATAAAGAATTGATGAAAATTAAGTTTGAAACCCTTCGAATCCCAATCTGATCTGATGTAATAATAGCACAGCATAGCAGTGGAAACAAGCGAAGGTTGTATGTTCTGCCGGCAATTCATATCCTGTCCCCGCTTGACCGAAAAGCGGCAATCCCAACTTTTCCTTGACAAGTCCCGCATTACGGCGTATCCTGTACCATCTGATGATAAGAGAGCCTCAATCGGTTGAAGAAATCGGAATATGTCGCTATCACGCTAACCGGATGCATCTTCCAAACCTTGACTTCATCCGCATTACATGATAGAATGATACAACTCTATCAATTATTGGGAGCGGAAGCACCTAACAGATCTCAAGCCTCAAAGAAAAACAAAATATCTCCACCCGCAACGAAACGACAACATCATCCATGTCCCTGAGTTTGGAGGAATAGAATTTGGAAAGATCGACGCAGATTGAACAACAGATTGAACTCCCATTTGGCGAATCGCTGCGTATCAGTTTTCAAAGTTTAAAGATTCGATTTGGGCGCTCAATCATTACAACCGCAGGTATTACGCTGGGAATTGCATTTTTAGTCTCCGTTTGGACTAACAACGAGATTGATTTGGCGATGCAGGAAAGCGGTAGAACCGAACAGATTACAACCCTCGAAGAGGAGCAAGAACAAGGTATTTCTACAAAAGACATCTGGCTAATTATCATGTCGCTGATTGTGTGCGTGGTCGGAATCGCCAATTCGATGCTAATGGCAGTTACCGAACGCTTTCAAGAGATCGGGACAATGAAGTGCTTGGGCGCTTTGGATCGCTTTGTGGTAAGATTGTTCCTGTTGGAATCCGGTTTCCAAGGCTTGTCCGGAGCGCTCATCGGTGCGCTAATTGGCACGGTAGGGTCAATCCTGCTAGGACTCAAGAACCACGGTCTGGATCTCTTCTTCTACTTTCCACTGCTGCCCGCGAACCCCGAAGATGCGCCCATGAGACTTGGTATCATCGTGCTCATTTTGCTTGGCTGTCTGCTCGGCATGGTTCTATCGGTAATCGGTGCGGCTTTCCCGGCATGGCGTGCCGCACAACTGCCCCCTGCCGAAGCCATGCGCACAGAAGTGTGATTCGGGACACGAGATGCGTTGTTAGATTGAATCATATAGTGTGGCATAGGGTTGATGAACCAAAACAACCCAAGGAGAAACGTGAATGGCAGAAACTGTCGTGAAAACCGAAGATGTCGTGAAAGAGTACCGCATGGGTACCACTGTGGTGCGCGCGCTTTCCGGAATTAACATTGAAATTGATCGAGGGGAATATATTTCGCTCATGGGGCCCTCCGGTTCCGGCAAGTCAACCCTTTTCAACATGATTGGTGCTTTAGATGGTCCCACCGGAGGCAGGGTCTATATTGATGGGCAGGATATGTCCCAACTCTCACGCTCCCAGATTGCATGGTTTCGCTGCCACAGGGTTGGCTACATTTTCCAAAGTTACAATTTGCTGCCCGTTATGAGCGCGTTGGAGAATGTGACCTTGCCAATGATTTTTGCCGGGTTGTCAAACAGGGATCGGAACAAAAAGGGAGAGGAGCTGCTGAATCTGGTTGGATTGGGTGATCGAAGTCATCACCGGCCCGACGAGCTGTCAGGTGGACAACGCCAGCGCGTCGCCATTGCCCGCGCTTTTGCTAACGACCCGACCATCATTTTGGCAGATGAACCCACAGCCAACCTTGATACAATCACCGGCCGTGAAATCATCGACCTGATCAGGGACCTCAACCGTGGAAAAGGCGTTACTGTCATCTCCGCAACCCATGACCTGAAGATGCTTGATGTCTCCGACCGCATAGTCGACATTCGCGATGGATTGGTCGAACGAATCAGAAACCGCGACGAGATTGACATTGAGGTCGGCGAGGTCGGCGGACACTAAGGTTTTCGCTCATGTAAAGAATATGTGGGTGAAAACCGAGTTTTTTCTTGAAAACTCGGTTTCTCAAAGTCTCTTTGCACTTTCTTTTGACATGAGCCAAGGTTTTTACGAACAGCACATTGTAAGAAATCGGTTTCTTGACCCGGTATTCCATCCAGCGCCCCTGCCTGCGGCATCAACCCAATCTGTGAATCTCGGATGTACACCACCTCATACTTCGGATCCATACCCCGCCCAAAATCTAGCTCGCAGCTACGACCAACAAAGTTCCGGTTGAAGAATTCGGCGGTTAGCGGAAAAATTTGAACCTCAAGATTCTACACATTCTGTCCCTTATTTATACTCCGCGCTGTCAGAAATTGCGTCTTTTGTAGGATTAAACGAGCGGATAGATCAAGTGAGTGAATAACGAACGATCAACTGACTGATTAAGGAAGGCGATAGAGATCCCTGAGCGTAATGTAGGAGCGATCTCCAGGTCGCGATTTCCTGTTGGCGCGTAAGTTCTAGACTGAACTAAACAATTGTCACTGGAAAAGAAAGCGAAATAATACCCTGTATAACCCAAGTTGCCACCCGTGTCCGACAGGGATACAGAAACCGAGTTTTTTCCGCTGTGAAAAAAGAGATTGACGAAAATCAGGCCAACCTACCTTATAATTTGGCGAACGCGAACCAACAACTCGGTTTCTCTGTTAGTTGCCTTTGTTTCACTTCGTCATATGGCTATTCGTCTGCGTATTCACGCCTAGCCAAACGACAGACGTAAGTGCGAGAGTTTCGATTTCTATTACAGAGGCAGTCGATACACTTTTGATTTCCCGTTCTCTTTGAGAGTTACGCTCTGCGATTCTATCTTCTCCACCGCTACACCAGCGCTCAATTCTGCACCTACCGCGACATAGTAAACTTTGCGTGTCTTTGTATTCCGAATCAACGCCTTGTGTTTGCCGCTCGGCTTGATGACCGTGGCAATCAGTTCAAAAGCGGGATTGGATTTCGGCTTCATCCAGCCGAGCGGACGGAACAGGTTATTGGTAACGATGACCTGATAGAAATCGGGTGGAACGGTTGTTCGCGGGGTTGGGATTGCCGCTTCTGCCGGCAGATGCCAGCAGACAAGGATTAGCAGCGCGGATGCGGTGATTGGCTTGTTCATCTAGAGCAAGCACTGAAAATACGAAAGTAGTTGATGATGCAGGGTGCGCCGGGCATGGAACAGGTGGGCTTTGACGGTGCCAATGGAACGTCCAAGTCGTCTGGCGATGGCTTTCAACGGCAAATCCTCTTGGTAACGCAGAACAAACACGGTGCGCTGGTTGGGAGTTAACGCGGGTAATGCGGCGTGCAACTGCCGGTGAAACTCATCGCGTTCAAGCGATGCCAGCGGATTGGCGGGGGCGCGGCAGAAGGTTTCGTCGCAAAACGGCTCATCGATGACCGCATGATGTTTCGACTGGCGGCGCATGTGATCAATGCAACGATTCACCGCGATACGGTAAAGCCAGCTGTAGAATTGGGAGGCGCGCTGGAAGGTGTTTAGGCGTTGGTAGGCTTTGAGAAAGACGTCTTGGGTGAGGTCGAGCGCGTCCTCGGGGTTGGAGACAACGGAGAGGATTACGCCGTGAATCCGGTCGCGGTGGCGATGGTAGAGTTGAGTGAACACGCCGGATTCACCTGACTGAAAACGAGAAATTAGAACGGAATCCGGAGAATCATCCGGGTTGTCAAAAGTTTTGGACATGGGGAACGGCTTAGTGATTGAATTTGAAAGCGTACTGCCAACCGACAACGACCGACCAATCAAGCGCCATTTGGGGGCCGTCGAGATGTTGATAGATGGGAAAGCGGAGTTCAAGGGCTAAACGGTGCCCTGCTAATGGGCTGCCCAGGCGGTTGGGGAAAACGAGGTTGCTTCCAACGAGTAGACTGCCGCGTGCGCCACCTTGAAACCGCGGATGCATTGTCGGCGCCATTTCCGAATTAAGCGCTTCATCTGCGCCGGCTATATTGCCCCAACTCTCGAAAAGCGGACGGATAGAGACGCTGAGCCAGTAGTTTAGGCGATGCGCCGCCCACAATGTGGACGAGGTTATTGGAGCTCGGCGGTAACCGCGGCTATTTTCATTCATCGGAATCGATGTTCGGGTTTGCGCGCCGAAGGACCAGTTGCTCTGCACTGCATAGAACGTTACACCGGGCATTAGTTCAAAGCACCCGGAACCCAGTTGCATTGGGTACGGCAAGATTCTGTTGTCGCCTTCCGCTGCTATAGATCCGGTTGGAATAGAGAGCCCGGCGTTCAAGAGGACAACCGTGTTCGTCGATTGGAGCAATGGAATTAATGTGGAAAATGTCGTGTCGCCAAATCCTGCGCTTTCCATCCGGTGAGCGTCATTACCGCTGTGAGTATGGGCGTGTGTTCCGCCGCCGTGCATCTGCATAACATTGTCGTGGTAACTCGTCATTGCCATGAGTGTAACACAGTCATGCGGCGCGAACATCGCGCCCAGCATGTGCATTTGCATGGTCATTTCAACGGGGACAACGGTGAAGTGACGGAGCGCATCGGAAGCCGAGACAGTATCGACGCCGTCTCGAAGGTGTTGCATTCTCATTGCCATATAACGGTATGACAGCATCCATTCGCTGTCTGAATGGGCATGATCCCCCATAACGCCTAACGGAGCATGGCTGTCAGGGCGGGCTGGTTGGTTTTCCGTGTGCGACCAATCGCCGTTCGCAAGAGCAATCGAAACGTGGGCTTGTGCAAGCAGGAATAGCATCACAATGACTTGGCGCACGGGTAGGAATGGCATTGACGCTTGAGGAAATGAGAAAAAGGGAACGCCCACAAATCGCAGAGACTTGCGGGCGTTCTTTACTCAAAGAGTGCTGGCGCGTTGTCGGCGAAAAACATAGCGGAATAAACACGGTATCCAGCATTTCGGACCAGCCCAATGTGCTGCTGAGGCAACGCCTTAAATAGCAACCATACCGGCTAGGAATATCCAAGAAAGCGCCGCCACGCACGTAACAACGTCAGAAGCCGATGTCCGGCGCGCGACGAGTTCGGCGAAAGTGGTTATCCCAAATAGTAGCACTCCAAAAATTTAAGGAAATCAGTTGTGTTAGATGCTGTAATACCATTTCGCTTGAATAATGGTGCATATGGTGTCCGAATTATATCGTTCACTTACTCCGTAGGCGGGTCATCTTGCCCCGCACGAGTAGAATTTAATTCACGCCATCAATGCACTGTCATTTTAGAGAAATGGTATAAACATTCGCCGAATGGTCTTGCAGCCCGAATCAACCTCTACTCCCCGAACCGGAGCCGGACGATAGCACACACTGGAGGTGAACTGCTCTTGGAAGAGGATTAATAGGGGGAGGGCGCCCGGACCGATGTAATAGCAAGGAGCGTCCACCCGATGCTCTTAAAAAAATATCCACCTAAAAAAGCATGTATGCATAGAACACAACGAAAATCAAGATGATAGCTAATATCCAATCTTTTTTAAGCGCACCAATACAGACAGCGATGACCAGGGGTACCAGTTGAACGATTATGGGAGCTGTACTAAAGTGAGTAATCCATTTGTCTAGCATTGGACGCCACCACGGTGATTAGTTGCCGGAGCCACTACCGGATGGAGGGCTATAGGGGCAGTGGCACCACTTATTCCAATTCCTATAACCACAAGGACACGGATCCTGTAGATTCGCGGTATGACTAATGTAACAGCCGCACTTACGCTTCCAAAGCGCGTAGCAATCGTTAAGCTGTCTGCGTTTATCATCCCGTGTCGTCTTGGCGCTATTCATCTCGGCCAGGGTAACGGTAACCGCGATGGCTGCGGCGACAGTCGCCGCCTGCTGGCTTTCGGTCAAGGGTTTCATGGTTAGAGTCTCAAAATCAAAATTTTCTCTTACAATAGCGCGTGCCAAGAGCGCAGCGGCGGCCACTGCTCCAGCATGTTTTGTCACATACCATTCATACTCTGATTGCGCGGTGTTGTATTCGTCCGATATCGTTTGACATTCGTGACTAGCAAACAGCGGAAACGTGCTCACAGTAAAGAGAACAAAGACCAGTAGGCATACAGGGAATGTTGGAGTTGAGAAAGATATCATGATATTGCCTTTCATGTCAAGGTTAAAACGGCTCATCAGGGGATTTGTGAGCAATTTTTTCTTCTAATGATTTGGCTCTAGCAATCAGGGAAGCTGCATCAGATTGAAGTTGCTGCCTAGAAGAAGGCACCACCCCCGTTGTAGAAGTTAACATATCCGATAAATGCTGACGTGCAATAGCAAGGGTGTCCTCATCAAGATTCTCACGGGACAGTTCAGCGACCGCGTGGTTGATTATAGACGAGCGGTCTTCCGGAGAGAGCGCCGCAAAAAGAGTTTGTAATAGCGCGGTGGCCTCCTGCCCTAGAGCAGTAGCTTCTTCGTGAAGCACCTCTTGCTTAGCAACGTGCTCTTGAATTTCTATTTGCCATACAGGCGGCACGTCGGAATCGTCTGGCAATGCGGCCCGGGTATAACTACGATTAGAATCATGCGTCGCCTCAAAAGTGTCTACTTCCGGACAGCAAGATTCCGGACTTTCAGCGGCGCTGGCAATCTGGGTGTCCGATGATTCTGTTGCCACCGTTATCTCATCACTTGGTACGGTTCCAACTGGCAAAAGCCCGCCGGTGTTGAGAGAGGGCGGGGTCTCACTACGCTCCGGCATGGCGTAAACTCTACTGGGTTCTAGCGGTTCGCTCGTGCTATACAGCGCCACCGCACCGAGTATCAGCACGCAAAGCACGACCGCCGTAGGCACGGCGAATCGCCAGTGTTGCTTCAGGAAAGTCATGATGTTACCTCCTATTGGATTGATGTGATTGAGATTGGAAAAAGCGGAGTGCTTTTCCTAATTCCTTTCAACATTTCATACTTGTTCAAAAGGTAATAAAAAAGTGGAAGAATATGAGGTATCCAAACAAACCATTCAGTATCACGGCAAAAGAATCGTCGAAAAGACTGAAGTTCATTATCCAGAAAAACGCAGTCGAGGTTGTTGGCAAAACTTTTGGAGCCTCACAACCTACTGCCGATTTCACAGGATACCAACGAGGTGCAATCCCGGCGCCTCACTTCACGATAGATGGAATTTTCGCCGCAAACAACTGAGTAGCAACTCTAATCCTCATCCGTCCTGTCCACGAGTTCCTTCACCTTCCGCCTCGCACGATGCAACCGGTGTTTCACGGCACCTACGGATAGCCCCAACTCGTCAGCAATCCGCTGGTAACTCATGCCACTCTCCGCGCAACGCATTACCTTCCGATCCAAGTCAGGCAACATATCTATTGCCCTAGATACGGTTTCCAGCAACTCATCGTGCTCTGCTTGCTGCTGAGAAACCCGATACGCAGTCAGTGAGACTTCCTCATGCAACTCAAAAACGCCATCAACTGATATGTACTCAAGATGTGTCCGGTTCTCTCGGTATCTAGCCGCAATGAGTTGAGATGCTATACTGAACATCCAATTCAGCAACTTCTCTGACGACTGAAGCGTTTCTAGATTCCTGGAAACCCTGACAAAAACATCTTGGACAATTTCTTGTGCGTCGTCGCGGTTGGTCACTCGCTTCAAGACAAACGAAAACAGGCGCGCTTCATATTTGGCATAGAGCATCGAAAACGCGCTTTGATCGCCATCTGAGATTTGGCGAATCAACTCGGCATTTTCCGATTTGTCGTCCGCTCTCATCTACCTTCCAACTTGGGATGAGGGATTACGCCCGCAGAGAGCATGAATGCAAATCGGTCGAAAAAGTCTCAAAAAAAATTACATCAGATTTTGGCTCTCACGAAATATCTGCTAAAACATGCTATGCCTCCATGTAAAGTTCTTCGGTCTCAGGTAGGGAGGGCTATACGTTATTGCTTGACGTTTTACCGCAGTTGGTCGCAAATTCTGCCGTTCAAACACGAAACTTTGTTTCCAACCCCTTTGTGGTATAATATGCAGTCCCAATGTAACAGGATCAAACGACTGGATAAGGAGTGATCAACTGACTGGACAAGGAAGGCGATAGCGATCCCATAGAGATCCCACAAGTAGGTAGCAGCCGAGAATGAAACATGGAATAAATTTCTACAAATGAACAAAAATGGCTTTGCCGTTGATTATTCAAACAGGTTCTTAGACGGGCAATGAAAGTCCGACTTCGCTAGGGAGTTCATCGCACATCGGGGCAGGGGGAATCTCTATCGGGATTTGCTATGGGCTTCTATCGCGCTCACTATCCATTCGCTTGATCCTTCCTTATCCAGTCAGCGGAAGATAAGTAACCCAAGTTGCCGCCTATAGTTGAATTGAAAACCCATAATGGGGCATAAACTGTGCCAACGCTCGATTTAACGAGGACGAGACCGCGAAATCCCTTGCCTGGCTTGACTTTGAAGGGTATGGACGGGCAGATAGTGGATGGGGTGATAGTGTCCCAAAATGGGACAGTTGAAATGGATTATACGGGAAGGATATTGCCAGAAAGCCTGTGATGGCGTGGTTTCGGGCGAGTAAATCCCAAAATGAGACACAAATCCCATTTTGGGACACTTGAGAAGAGTTTGCTGCTACATTACGCCGTGATGAAAAAACGAGATAGGTCTACTCTCCGTTCTTCATGTTTCACAACATGACAAATCGGTTTCATGCAGGACTTTCGGGAGCTTGATCGGACGCAATGAGTTGATGCAACTTCAATTTCCGATAAAGCGTCGATCGGGACATCTTCAAGGCTTGTGCAGCCTGCGTGACATTATTGTCCATCACCTTGAGTGCGTGAGCCAGTGTTTGACGTTCCACCTCTTCAAACGGTAGGATTTTGGTTAATTCAGGGGAAAAGTCGATACCCGATGAATAGGTAGCAACTTGAGTTAAGTAATCCAAGTTGCCACCTTTGTCCGACGAAGCGCAAAAACCGAGTTTTGTCCAACGTGGAAACACGAAATTGACGAAAATCAGCCCAATTTGCTTATAATTTAGCAAACGTGAACCAAAAACTCGGTTTCTTTGTCATAGGTAGCAACTTGCGTTAAGTATTTAACTTTCACAAAAGGGAATATGTCAAATGCCTGAAGAAAAACTGGCGATAGATGGTGGGAAACCTATCCGGAATAAACCCCTCCCGGACGGCAACA
This sequence comes from Candidatus Poribacteria bacterium, assembly GCA_965204085.1. Lineage (GTDB taxonomy): Bacteria > Poribacteria > WGA-4E > WGA-4E > JAJDTR01 > JAJDTR01. The sequence goes on from CBDBEE010000001.1 coordinate 615,977, forward strand.
AATTCGGAGAAGAAGAACTGCGGGAACTCACCGATGTTGTTGAATCAGGGGTGATGAGTCGTTTCGGTGGGACGAAAGTTGAGCAGTTTGAAGATAAATTTGCCGAGATTCACGGTGCAAAATACGGAATAGCGAGCGCGTCCGGCACTGCCAGCCTGCACATCGCTGTCGGGATGCTGAATCCGTCGCCGGGTGATGAGATTATCGTCGGTCCCATCACCGACATCGGTAGCGTCATCGCCATCCTTGCGCAGACAGCAATTCCCATCTTTTGCGATGTCCAGCGAGACACTTTCAACATGGATCCCGAGGACATCGAGCGAAAAATCACCGAAAAAACTAAAGCCATCATGGCGGTGCATGTCTTCGGCAACCCTTGCGATATGGACGCCATTATCAGTATTGCCAGACGACACAATCTAGCTGTCATCGAGGATTGTTCACAAGCACACCTGAGCGAGTACAGAGGACGGCTGGTCGGCACGATAGGAGACATCGCCTGCTATAGTCTTCAGCAATCCAAGCACATCTCCTGCGGCGACGGCGGAATTACCATCACAAACAACCATGACTATGGAACTCGCGGTAAACTCTTCATGGACAAGGGGTGGGATCGGTCTCGGGAGGGGCAGCCAACGTACGTCATCTTTGCACCGAATTATCGGATGAACGAATTGAGCGGTGCTGTTGCTCTAGCGCAAGTGCGCAAAATGGGAGACACCGTAGCTTTGCGAAGGGCGCGGGGCGACTTGCTGAGCGAACTGTCCGAGAACCCCTACGTTGTGCCTCAGCGCATACTCGACGGGTGCAAACATACGTACTGGTTATACGCGATGAAGGTGACGGATGATGCTCCGTTTACTCCGGATGATTTTGCGGCGGCGATTCGCGCCGAAGGGATTTCGTGCACACCACACTTTTTCGGCAGGCCCGTTTTCCTCTCGCACGAGGCAATCCGCAACCAGCAGCTCTTCGGCGACTCCCGCTTCCCGTTTGATCACCCTGATGCAAATCCCGTATCATACGACGAAAACACCGCACCGAACGCACAGAAAGTGTACGATCAGATGATTGTCGGATATGCCAGACCGAAGGTTAACCAACAATGGGCAACCCAGTTTCTGAGCGAGGAAGACATCCATGAAATTGCCGCAGCGATAAAAAAAGTCAGCAGACTACTCCGAACAAAGTAGAACTTTGTGGTATTGTCCCGGGGTATTTAATACTCACGAGATTGACACCAGAGACCGCCTTACACCGAATTTAGGAGCTCGATGGAACGAATAGTGACTGCGATAGAGATCCTATCTCCAGGTCGCGACTACGTCACCACTTAATTTTATTAATTCCTTACCGAGTAAACCACTAAGTGGTTTATTTTCCAAAAAAATACGGTTAGTTTTGGGTGTCGGTGCGGTTAGAAACCGCACCTACCGGCGTGGTAGAACAGTTTCTTGTGACAGTCTCGTAAGCATTAAACACTTAGCGAATGAACCACTAAGAACACACGATCTTTTAATTCCGTAACTTAACGTAAACCCACAAAGTCGAGCTTAAAACCCGTTTGAAATGCCACCGTCTCTTCTGAAAAACAGCGCCAATTTGACATATCAAATCCGGTTGGATAGCAAGGACGGTTTCATACCAAATTTTCATACCAACACCCAATAGCTTCAATGTCAAAACGCTTCAGAAGCCTGTGATAGCAAGGCTTTCCGCTCTTTGCAGTCTTAATTGAAAACCGGCATTTGGTATGAAAAGTATGAAAAGTATGAAATTTCCCAAGATTATGAAACGACATATTCAACGTTGCACCCGGTTTTCAGGCTCGGTTTCATGGAATGATTTCTTTGCATCACTGTAAACGTAAATCCGCGGTGTGGTGAATATCTCTGAAAAAGGAGTGATTGGCCGATGCAGAACCGTAATATCAAACAGCCGAATGTCATTGTCTGTATGTGCGACCAGCTGCGTGCATTTGAGGTCGGATGTTATGGAAATGAAGTTATACGTACACCCAACATCGATTGCCTTGGGGAAGAAGGTGTACGCATGGAGATCGCATGCGCCAATAATCCACTCTGTACGCCTTCACGCTCTACTCTGCTAAGTGGTCAATATAGCCGTACATGTGCAGGAACCCTTGGCAATGTAGCTGGCACCCCACCCGCGCGCAGTCGAGTGAGGTTAACCGATCCGACTCTTGCCGACGTGTTCAATGCCGCAGGCTACCAAACAGCTTTGATCGGGAAATGGCACATCCACCCAGATCCGGGCATTGTTGGATTTGACTACACACTCTATCCCAATCACCAACATCGGCATACGAAACAAACCTTCTTCGAAAACAGTGGTCCAGGATTCACCGTGGACGGCTTTACTCCCGACTACGAAATTGAGCATGTTAAGCGATACATTCGCGAGCACAGAAACAGCCCGTTCTTTCTGTTCTACAACATCTCGCCGCCGCACATGCCTCTGGCGGATGCCCCTGACAAATATAAGCAAATGTATTCGCCGGAAGAGGTTGTTCTACGCGAGAACGTATGGGTAGACGGACAGTTAGCACGCGACGACAATTGGTTCAAAATCTATCTATGGGATTTCCTCTACTATCAGCAACACCTCCCGTACACCCGAAACCTGCCCGATGGCTTTGACCTACGCGATATGACGGCGCTCTACTACGGATTGACGACATGGGTTGATGACAAGGTGGGGGAATTACTGAATGCTTTGGAGGAAAACGGGATTGCCGACGACACTCTCCTGCTATTCACGTCGGACCATGGTGATAACTTAGGCAGTCACGGTCATTTCAACAAGGGGTTGCTAATCGAGGAATCAATCCGAGTTCCGATGATTTACCGTTGGCCCGCCGTTCTGGATTCGCAGCATAACACGACGCAGGTCGCTTCGATTGTGGATGTTATGCCCACGCTGCTTAGCCTTGTCGACCTCGAAATCCCAAAAACTGTGCAGGGAACGAACCTCGCACCGGTACTACATGGAGAGGTTAAAACTACGGGTGAGAATAAAGCATTCATTGAAACAGGAGGGTGGGGTATAGGAGTCCGTACCTCGACCCATGTTTATGGTATCCCGATGGACAATCCCGAGAGCGCCGGGCCCGCATCACCGCTAACTGATGATGGCCACATGTTCCACGATTTGCGTTCCGATCTGTTCGAATTCCACAATCTTGCCGATTCAGGTGAACAATCGGACGTGGCGGAGAGCTTACGCCATCGGTTACTTCAATGGAATCAAGAAACTCCGTGGGAGATCGTAGCCGATTAATCGGCGAAAAGGATTGATGAGATGTCAAACACTGGTCGCAACAGTTGTAAACAATGAATCGTTCACCACCGGTAACAGCGCACACCAGATTCAAGGTTTCGAATCAGCTTGTCCGTGGATAGGAAGCACACGACTTAGCAAGAAACAATTCGCGTTTAGTTTCGTCGCGCGCTTGGAATGAGCTAACAACCCGCTACTGCATTTCGGCAGGGTTCGGTCTGAATCCGCCAACGACTATGTTGTTGTATTCTTCCTCTGGAGGGCGGCCTACGGGACGCATATCCGGCTTATGGTAACCAAAGCGAACGGATCTACGCCACTCATTTGTCCTATTCACTTCCGACCAATGAATGAGACAGTAGCTGAAGAAAATCACATCGCCTGCCTTCGCCGGAATCGCGACCGACGGTATGAAATCGGGGTGGTATTTGTCCGTTGGTAGGTGAGGCGCGGTATCGGGTCCTGTGATATGTTCGAGAGGACCATTCTTGTGGCTTCCGGGAACAACACGCAATGGACCACTTTCACGCGGAGTATCATCTAAGTGGACTAGACAGTCGACAAAGTCCAGTCCGTCGTGGGGGTAGAATGGATAATCCTGATGCATCGGAAAGGGAGTTCCTTTTTCCGGAGCTTTGCCGTGCAGGACGGTGTGATGCCATTGGACATCTTGCCCGATAAAATCTTGCACCGCGCCAACCAAACGCGGGTGGAAAATTACGCGTCCCCAGACTGCAGAGTAGAAATGAGGATTGTGCATGAACACTACCTTGGTTGTTTGCTGCTCCTCATCAACCAAGTATTGGCTGCGCCACGGTCCCGGCCATCCAATCCGCTCCTCTCCCCACTCATTGATAATCCGAATCATCTCGGAGCCAAGTTCCTCCGTTTCTTCACGCGTGAAGAGTTGCTCCACCTTGAGGTAACCATCTTCATGGTAAGCTTCGATTTCAGACGCGGTAAGCATTTCGCACCTCCTGGAGTAGTAAGAACACTCCGTATGCCGTAACCCTTAAGCGAGTCACGGCGCAGCGGACCTAGTCAACAATCTCGCTATTTCCCCCTCAACTCCTTTAAGTGACCGCTGCAAGCCAATTCTCATGCGAGGGGTCGCGAGTATATAGCACATCAAAAACCTTGGTAAGAGCAGCAACAACCTGCTTGCAATCTCGTTCCGTCCACCACTGATCGATCGACACTCGAACCTGCCTATCGACAAGATCCGCCGTGCGGGGGCAGGCATCAAGTGAATACTTGATGTCATTCGCATGTGGATGGTTCCATGGCCAACCGTCGGAGGTGGCGGGCATCTTTTCGAGAATCGGTTGCATGGAATGATAAGCGTGCCAGTCCCCAACTGCGTTCTGCCCACGCGTATGACATCCCACACCCTCCGCACGCAATGTGGCTACCACGCGGTCCGATTCCGCTGTACTTTCGGGAAAGAATCCGATGTTATGACCCATCTCACCATCAATGTCGTGAATAACTTGAGGACGAAGTTCGTGATACACCGGAAGCGCGCTGAGAATCCGGCGTTTGTTGGTACGCCAGCGGCGAAGTTGCGAATTTACCTTGCGAATCTGGACGAGATCCACACTTCCTTCTAGCTCGGACAGTCGATAATTTAGACCGGGGAACAATTCCCCCTCCCAACGGGCGGGGGCACATCGATCCGGACGCCATAACCCACCACCCTCAGCCCACTGCTGGGCCCGCGAAAATAACGCGTCATCATCTGTTATCACCAATCCGCCTTCCCCGCCGCCCGTAGTCTTGTAAGAGCTAATACTGAAGCAACCGAGATCCCCGATGGTTCCTGCGCTGCGCCCGCGAAAACTGACGCCGCAAGCCTGAGCACAGTCTTCAATCACCCTTAGATTATGCCTGTGAGCAATCTCCATGACGGCATCCATATTGCACACGTAACCATTCATATGCACGGGGGCGATGGCTTTGGTGTGTGGAGTAATGCGTTTCTCGAGCTCATCGGGGTCGATAGTCATAGATTCATCAATGTCGCACCAGATGGGGACACCTCTCGCGACGACAGCCGCCATTGCGGTCGCCATAAAGGTATATCCGGGGACGATGACCTCATCGCCTTCATTGATATCCGCCGCGACATAAGCCGTGTGCAGCGCTGCTGTACCGTTGCTCACAGCAAGGGCATTCTTGACGTTGAGCAACCGAGATGCTTCGTGTTCCATCCGAGCAACTTTCGACCCGGATTTATACCGAATGAGGAATGGTCCCCCATCCAAATCTTCGTCTGCAATTACCGAACGGATTTTATCAATCGTGTCGGAAGAATAGCCCCATGTATCAGCCATTTCGAGAAATTCTTCGTGACCAATTTTGGGATCGCCTCTCCCCTCAAATCCTTCGATGGCTTTGGCTCCCCCATTAACCGCGAGTGTGCGCTTTTCCATCTTTTTCTCCTTCTAATACCTTCAAGAAACCTGTCAGGACACTGTGATTTTAGCACGTCCCGGTTGTCAAAATTGGCGACAGTAGCCGATGCAACAATACCGCGACACTACCTGCCCAACTGGTCGATACGCACAATTGAAAACAGATATAGGTTTATGTGAGTGCTTGGCACATCGGACAGTAATATGTCGATCTCTGGTTCTGAATGAATCGTTCAATTGCAGCCGTGCAGGAAGGACATGGGCGACCTTTCTTTCCATAGACATAGTGTACGTCATGGGGCTGTTCGACTCCGGAGGAAGATTGGACGTTTTCTACTGTAACCCCATCGTTTTCGTACGCTCGTTTTAACACGAGCCTGATTGCCCGTCCCAAACGCCTCTTCTCTGTGGATGAAAGTTGAGTTGCAGTTATGGTTGGATTAAGTTTCGCTACAAACAGTATTTCCGACTTATACATGTTCCCGATGTCCGAGACTACGCGAGAAGAGGTGAGGGCTTCTGCCAGCGGTTTATTCCGACTGATGGGCAGATCCAGGAGTTGCTCGAATTGCTTTTGAGGGAAGCGTGCTTGCAAACCATGGATACCAAGAGTTTTAAGCCTGGGAACACCCCTAAGCATATCCTGTTCGGAACTGTACAGGTGAAACCGTCCGAAACTACGCATATCCTCAAATGTCGCTCGAATGCCGTCCTCAAAATCCAAAAGCACTTTAGCATATTTCGAGGCACCTGAAGTTGGGGGGCCCTCCGCTAATTTCTCGACGCTCCACGTCCCGGTCATTCCGAAATGATTCAGCACTGGCAAACTCTCGAACCACCATATTAGGTATTTGCCGCGGCGTTCAAGTTTATCAAGTACCTTTCCTCGGATTAAGCCTGCTCTGTCCTGTTGCTCTTGATAGCGTTGGTATTTCAAAGCCATTGGTGTAAAACTGACCTCCTGTAAACGCTTGTTCTCAAGAATCAGCAACTCGTCTCGGAGGCGCTCAATCTCGGGACCTTCAGGCATTATCTATAATTCCTTTCAACACTAACTGGGATCTTTTTTCTGGATTATAAAGCTGAATTGTATAGCAGCTTACACTTCCTCGTGTAAAAATGTTTTAGGACGGGTTACATTCTTCGCTGACCGCTGGTCGCAGACCACTGTTTTAGATAGCAGCGATAGCGAGACGGTTGACGCTCGCTGAACTCAAAATCTCCATGGGAGCACGATAACCATTCCACGGATAGGCAGCCGCTTTGTACGGCTGCTTGTTTCACAATTCCACCATTTCTAACGGACGAAACCTATGTTAATGCCGAAAGCTACTAGGCGCGCAACACGTGTTCATGATGTGTCCCTGTTATGAATTCTTCGTGGGCCAATTATGATACTCCATCGGTAGTATATTACTGAGGTTTTGTGGTGTCAAGCAAATCCGCGGTCAAATCCTCCTGCAATCAGACGCGGGATTTTCCGAACCGATGTTCTACACTGTTTCATTCTCCTTCCGTGTTAGACCTAAACTCGCAACCCATTCTGCAATAAATGCTTGTACTATGTGTTATTCTCAGGTATCCTTTGGACTAAAATATGAGCGAGGATTTCCGATTTTGACATACAATCTGCTTATTAGGAGACGATTATGGACTTTGCGGTCAACTGGCAGAACGAGTTGTGCGTAGCCAAAAATGGAGTTGTTGTCACGGAATTTCCACAGGCATCTCTGGTAGGACTGAGAGTATTACAGGAGGGTGGTAATGCCGTTGACGCCTCGGTCGCCACTGCAGCAACGTTAAACGTAATTGGGCTTGGTCGTTGCGGGCTTGGAGGAGATGCTTTTATTCTGGTCTACGATGGCGAATCGAAACAAGTGACTGGAATCAACGGAAGTGGTAGAGCGCCTAACGCTGCTTCGGTGGACTACTACAAAAAGCAAGGCATGACGCACATGGCGGAAGATGGCATTCATTCTGTCTCTGTTCCAGGCGCAGTTGATGCGTACGTGGAAGTGCTTGAACGTTTCGGAACAATGTCGTTGAAGGAGCTCCTTCAACCCGCAATAGAGTTCGCGGAAGAGGGGCTGTTGATGAACGCCGGGGACCGTCAATCTTTGGCTGCAGATGGCAAACTCGGGAAGTTTCTTAGTACTGCGAAGATTTTTTGTAAGAACGAATCACTTTCAAAGCGCGCCGGTGTATTGGTAAACACCGACTTGGGGAGAAGTCTCCGTCTCGTTGCCGAGGGGGGACGGGAAGCCTTTTATAAAGGTGAAATCGCACAAGCAATCGTCGCCTGTTCCGAGGCAAATGGCGGATTGTTTACAATGGAAGATTTTGGGAATCATTCATCGGACATCTATGAACCAATTCGAACAGATTATCGAGGGTATACCGTCTACCAGACGACTTTGCCCTCACAAGGTCACATCGTCCTTGAAGAACTTAACATTCTTGAGGGATACGATGTTTCCGCGATGGAATTTGGCAGTGCCTCTCACATCCATCACATGGTTGAAACCAAAAAATTGGCGTTCGCTGATCGATTGGCATATTCCGGCGATCCAGAGTTCGAGGATGTCCCTCTAGAAGTCCTATTATCAAAATCTTTCGCTGAGAAACGTCGAGAGACTATTCATCCGAACCAAGCGAGTGTCGTGTCCACGGCTGGGGACATCTATCGCAATGGTGACACGACATCTCTTGCCGTCGCTGACAAAGATGGAAATGCCGTGTCTTTTATCATTAGCCTCTCCAGTCATTTTGGATCCGGCCTGGTGGCTGATGGCACCGGAATCGTCTTGAATGACAGAATCGGATATGCGCAAGGGTTTGCGTTCGATGATGGGCATCCCAATCAGCTTAAACCAGGAAAGCGCACAATGCACACGCTCAATACGTACATTGTTTGCAGCGGCGACGAAGTGTTCTTCCTCGGAAACACTCCCGGCGGGTTCATGCAGCCACAATTGAATTTTCAAGCTATCACCAACGCAATTGACTTTGGAATGCCTCCGTCACACGCGGTGGATGCACCTGCGTGGATAAGTTTCCCGGGCGCATCCCCCTCTCATGTGGGACAACCCTTCGTACTAAGGTTGGATGGACGTTTCGCGGACGAAACCGTTCAAGAATTGGAACGATGGGGACATGTTGTAGCGCGAGGTGGAATTGGCGGTAGTCAAAAGATGATCATGAAAGACCCCGATTCGGGTATGCTATTGGGGGCATCACAGGGGTCGGCGCTCTGGCACTAACTTTTAAGCTATGGCTGATGCTTCCCTACTAAACCCTCGCGTCCTATCCCGCTCTCCCGATTCAAAGGAACTCGAGTGTTGCGCGATTTGACAGCAGGCGCAGTCCTACGGGGATTATACATTTTACCAAGGATAGAAGAAAGACAAGGTGCAAGGATGGAAGATAGGGAACTGCCCAAAATGAGTCTCTTTGACGCGATTACCGCACGCCGGAGTCATCGAGGTGAATTTCAAGACAGGCTGATTCAATCTGAAGATCTCAATCTACTACTGGAAGCCTCTCGTTGGGCACCATCACCTTTCAATGTTCAGCCGTGGGAATTGTTGCTCATTCGTGAAACGGAAGGGAAAATCGCACTTGCCGATTTAACGGAAAGATGCGTCGCGGAACAATTCAAGGATACGAACTTCCTTGATGACAACCGACGCTGGATGCGGTTAACTGAGGAGGAATGGGAGGATACCAGCGATGGCGTATTGCTTGCGGATCATGTCAATCTCCCACAAATGATATCCAAGCATCCGACTATACTCGATCCCTTGATGAAAAACGCGAAACACCTCGGTATCTTGGGCCATCTAGGAGTGGGAAAGATGCCTGCGAAGGAAATCTCCAACTTGGTGCGAACATCACCGTTATTGATTTTGGTTTTGATGAATACGAATAGGCGTCCACCGGGAGAGGGGGCATCTCGTTGGATGTGGATCAGCATGGGCGCAATGATTCAGAACCTGCTGCTGGCAGCGGCAGCCCTCCATATTGGCACCCAGTTTGTAAGTGCGCCACTTGAGCGCCAACAGGACCGGAAACGTGTTCGCGGCATTTTCAATCTACCCGCCTCCGTGGAGATTGTCAGCCTTCTTAGGCTTGGATACCTTAATTCGATTGAAGGAAAATCTGTTCGTCTGGACACCTCTGCTTTTTCCCAATTCGAAAAATACAAGCCAGAAGATAGCACCGAATCTTGACCCGCTACCCCGATTCCCTCAAATTAGTTGGCGCCCTGTAACTTTTGCTTCAACACAAGTTTCTGCCTTTTCAAACGCCGCTTCTGCGCGTGACGAATCTGCGTGCGTCGTCTAACTTGCCCACTTTTGCTATGAGCCACAAAATCACCTCCTTTGCTTCTACGTAAATCGCATTGAGTAAAAACCTAGTCAACAATTTCCACGGAATGCGATTCTAAGCTCTTTACCCTTCCATGAGAGTTTTTGCCAAATAGATCAATTCTGATTCACACTGCTTTTCAACTTCTGTCATTGCCATTTCCAAGTCCGCCATTGAGGTACAATGTAGTAAGAGTCTATTCGGCGTTAGCGTAATATACCGTTTGAGATCTGGTTGCAAGAATTCAACCTGCTCCATTGTATCGTTGACCAGCTTGTAACCATCCCACGTTTCAATGGCCTTGCGAGTTTTCGATGTATCGGAGTTCTGGTAGAGTGCTCTTGCGGGTAGTTCTTCGGAGGAGATGCTGGGCACAAATTCGTCTTCCTCTATCTCATCATCCAAATCCTCCGTGTCACTAAAATTATCTGTTTGTGTTTCATTAATCTCGTCATCTTGAAGCTCGACATCCTCGTCGGTAGTGTCAAGATTACGCATGTCGGTAATTACTTCTTGGATAAAATCGCGCTGATTATGTTCGATTAACACTTCCGATTGATCGAGCAAGCGCTCAAGTGTTGCGGCGGTAATCCCCAGAATAAGCGGATGGAAAACGAGAACTTGGGTCTCGGCAAGTTCAAAAATCGATCTCGCTACGAGGGCGATTTCTGCTCTTTTTTGCTGCCCTGTGCGGTTCAAGCGAGTCTCACAAGCTGTTAGCGCATGAGTAATTTTGTGAAGAAATTCTGGTGTGAGAAAGCAGGGCAATACTTCCTGTCGAAATCGTTCGCTTACAGTTTCATCCTCATCTTTAGTCTCGTCTAGAACACTATCTTCAGAAACATCCGTATTGGTTACTTTCTCTACGATCAGGGGTCTTGATTCGAGCACCTCCAACACATGTTCCTCCATAAGATTCGTGTCAAAGGTTATCGAATGGAACTCTGGTTCGCTAACCAACGAACGACTCTGTAGAATCATCTCATGCAAGCGCTCCTCATCAGACTTCTCACCATGCGATCTACGCTGTTTCTGAACTGCCAAGTATTTGCGCCGGGTTTTCTGTTCCTGTTTCCGCTTCGCCCGTTTCCGCGCAATATTTGCCGATCGATTTTTCTTTTTTGCCATTTTCTGTATTCAGAAGTGTATAGAGCAGGGAGATTCTGAATTCACTTTGACACTTTTCCAAAATTCCGGAAGTACCATCAAATCTCCAATTAAGTATACAAAACGGGAAATTGATTGTCAACCTGTTATCCTATAGACCGTGGGTGCGATGGTATTCTGTTATTCCGGTCCTGTTGACGGTTCGGATAGACAGACAAATCATATCGATTTATGAAACCGTAAGGGACTTGGGACAGAAAAAAAGACAAGAAACACATTCGTTGTTGAGTCTCAAGGCCGCACACCGCGCAATTCATCGCCAAGTGAAGCAATTCCGGTTCCCCCCGTCAATCGGGCATTTACTCACATCCTCCAAATTGTAGCAGGGATAGACACGCAAATTTTCAAAAGGCGAGACTATTTTCGAGATGTATCCAAAGATTGCTGTCGAAATCGAAAGGGGATAATCGTGAAAGGAAAGAATATGGAGGGACAGAACGACTCTTCTACTACACAGAGAAACTCAAGCTGTATCTATTTTTCGTGCGGTGAAGTTGATTCGATCTGAATGACGGTTCCACCGATTAAAAGTAAACATGTCGTGAGCACTAAGCATTTTATAACCGCTGTCATTGAGGATCTTCTTCACGGTGCCGACCTCATACATCTTTTGAACATGCACCTCTTCAAACCGGCGAAAAAATTCACCCTCGCGGATAAAGAAAGTGAGGGCAGTGTGGCAAGTTTTGTCACGATAGGAATAGATATTTTTCCAGATGTAAGAGTAGTTTTCCTTGTTTTCGGCGAATGTCTGCGAGTGGAAATGCTGGGTAATGTTTCGCTCAGTCGTGACGTCGAAGATAAACAGACCCGAGGGCTCGAGATGGTCTGAAACACATTTAAACACATTGAAGAGTTCTTCTTCATTAAGTGCGTAGTTGATACTATCATACGTACATAAAACGGCATCGAACCGCTGATTCAAGTTGAAATTGAGCATGTCTCCCTTCCTAAACTCAATTTTCAGTCCCTCTTGTTCTGCCTTACGGCGAGCGACCGTCAACATGCCTTCGGCCCGGTCGATTCCCCACATCTCGAAATGATGCCGTGCTAGCAGGGTCGTCAGTGCGCCTGTTCCACAAGCGAGATCCAAGATTTTACGCGGCAGAAATCCACACTGTTTGAAGATAGCATCAATATAGTTCGTCCAACGCACATAATCCACGTTAGCCATCATCTGATCATAGGCATAAGCGAATTTCTCATACGGATTTGCCAACTCTGACATGGCGGCGGCTATCTGACCTCCCTTTTGAATCCTACAGCAGCATTCATCATCTTCAGCATAGTGTTAACCTCCTCCGATGTCCACTCTTTGTCTTCGTTAGCTTTCAACGCGTAATATGCCGCCCCTTTGACTTTTTTCAAGTTGATATCTCCACTCAAATAACTTAAAGGCATATGCAGCAGTGCTTTCCTAACTCGCGCGAATGTTATTTGTATCTCTGTGCTTTCAACACCCTCCGGAGCTTGTTGCACTAATTGACCTTCGACGATGTCTGTTGTAAAACTGAATAGCTCCCGTATGATGTACCATTGTACGGCAAACAGGATAATCATGATTATGAGTGCTACCACTAGCAGTCCAACGACGATTTTTGATCCCGTTCTTTTATTCACATGAGAAGCTGTGTTGAACTCTTCTTTCATTCTTCCACCCATATGCCTGAACGGTGTCGTAAATTACGTTTTAGAAGCTCTGCTCGAGTGAAGCATGATGTATCCAGCTGACTTCTAAGCGCAACTGATTGCTCATTCCACCAATCACGAATCGTGATTTCCCATTGTACAATACTTTAGGACTGAAGTCAAGCCGCGGGGTCACGCGGAGTGGACTCGCGGAAAGGGAAATCCGCATCTCGAGGTGCTTTTGCGATGTAATTACGATGGCAGAGACCGGTGAATTCCCTATGGTAGGCATACCTGTCACAGCAGTCACGCAGTGTCGGAATTCGCTGACGTATGGATAACAGACAGTTAACAATGAAAATAGGAAAGTTTACCAAATTTCCTGTCCGCCCCATCACCTCTCCTGCACTGTCAGTTAAGCGGATGCAACCATCTTATGATGGAGCAAACCACACTCCAGCCATATAAACTGCGACTGCAAGTAGGATCACTGTATTGAAGCCGATTGCAATCGCGAGACATGTGGCAAGAATCGCGCCCACCACGGAGGCGAAGCCGTTAATTCCCCATGCCCAGGCGATGAGCCCCGGCTGAGACCTGCTTAGTCGTTCTATCCCTAATGGAAATGGCATTCCCATGAAAAAAGCCAGCGGTGCAATCAGCACAACAGAAACCACAATCTTCACTGGATCCGAACTTGAGATGAAATGGTCGAATATTGGCGAAAGTAGAAACAGGTATGTTAGGGCAATCAACGACAATATGATGATGGTTGTTGGAATGGCAAAATGCAAGCCAAACTTTTGGCTAATCTGTGACAGCCACTGACAACATAAACTGCCCAATCCAGCGAAGACAAGAAAAGCACAAAGCACTACGGCAACCGCATAAGTCGGATACGCAAGTAACAGGAGAAACTTTTGAATAAACGTCATTTCAATCAACATAAATCCGATACCCAAACTGAGGAAATAGCTGCATGTTCGCCACTGCTCTGTGCCCTTCTTTCCGATAGAAAGACTGGAATCCTGATTGTCTGACGCGCCACTATTACAACTGGTCGCTGGAAACAAAGGTTGTTTGCGAAGGATGAGAAGTGGCAGAAGGATGAGAATGAACCCAGCAACAACTGCTTGGATTAGCATCGCAATTAGGAGCAGATATCCCCATTCAATGAATGGAATCGCGTTTCTTCCGATTGTGTCAATTATCCGAGCTAGCATACCAAGACGCAAAAACTGGGAAAAATAGGGGCGATTATCGGTGGCGGGACGAATTTGGAATGGGTAATCATTGTAAAATTGTTCTCGATTGCCAAATAATATCGCTTGGGCAGCGGTGAAGTACACCGGTTCGGGCAATTGATTATAGCGGTTTGCTTCTGATGCAGCCATCTGTGGATAGTATGCGAGGTCGAAAGAACGTTGCTGGCAGAAATTCCGTATTGCGTCTTTCTCATACGGTTTGAATTGCCCCTGCTTGATTAACAGTGTACCGGTTCGCCACTCGCGGATTAGCGCAAGTTGGTTAGCCGGAACAGTGCCATCAGTTCGTTCGAGCGCCTCAACCGCAGTAGCAAGCAACTTAATCATGTCGCGTGGTGGTGATTTGAGCCAGCGCGTAATTGACAGAATGCCCCCTGGCGCAAGACGCCGGACAAATTCCTCAATTGCCTCGACGGTATAAAGATAGTTCTCATTCAGAGAATGAGTCCCTGACGCGGCGGCACCCGCTGAATCCAACATCGTGATTTGGATGAGATCGTACTCTTCGCGCGTTGATCGAATAAATCCTCGCGCTTCAGCGATATGAACGTCGACAGGATAGGATACGATTGGACCAAGAATTTGTCCGGAAAAATCTTCGTGCTCGTGATTAATCAAGTCGATTACCTGCGGATTTAACTCAACCGCATCAACAGAGCCGGCTTTGTGATACAGTGCACTCAGTACGTCACTACCGCCCCCAGCCCCCAACACTAATACGCGCGGCTTGTCAATCAGTTGGTACGCTACTGCCGAAATTGTGTCATCTAAGAAAGCTAACTTGGAGATATCGCCTCCAAATTGAGCAATTGGTGTCATCGCGTCAGCGTCCGTGAACAAACCTAGCTGCGGAGGTATCGAATGCTCTGAGCGGATACTTAGGCCCGGCACCGCGCGGATGGATTGGCTGCGCACAACGTGCAATGTCCCGAGTGGGCTGTGTCTATTGCTCAAAATCTCACTATCTGGAAAATTGAGTGTGCTGCTCAACCCCTTGTAGGGTGAAACCTTGATTTCAATTGGCTTAATGACGAACAAGCCGATGAAACCGCTTGCAGTGACTACAACCAGAAATAATCGCGTCCAACGCCTTCTAACATTTACAACTAGGACACTGCAAAAACCGATTGTCGAAATAACGGTTAGAATTTGAACGGGAGAAACGAGATACATTACCAAAATAATCGCTAATGCTCCAATTCCCGCAGCGAGTAGGTCAACAAAATATAGCCGATTAACTTTGGTGTTGAACCGTAACAACGCCATACCTATGCACATTGCGCCAAAAAAGAACGGAATTGCAAGTATCAGATACTGCGCAAGGAGGGCCAGTAACTGAATTGGCTGCCAGACCAGCATGAACGGATTGAAGGGGACATATTGGTATAGTGCGAAGCAGCACACTAGGCTGATCGCGTACGCGAGTCCGGAAACCGTGTATGCAGCGTGGAATCGTCGCATCAACCAGTGTTGGATAATCGTGATCGCACTGCCACTTGCGCCAAATCCGAGCAGCGCGAGGCTTATGATCATGTGCGCAAAGTGGTGCCACTGAGCGATCGAAAGTAGACGCATCAACGCAATTTCGTACGCAATTAGTGAACCAGAAATTAGAAAGATTGAGACGAAATAGTGAACCATTGAAATTTTCCGTACAGATTTGCGTTTTAATGTAGAACGCCCTCGTGCAGATTCTGTAACAGAATAGAACGTTCACAGGGAAACTGTCCATAAAGTTGGACGATAAATTTGGGAACAGCAAAACTATTTACGATGAGCAAACTACGTTTCAATTTTAATGATTTCCTACCGCCGGATTATCTCTGGTGTTTTGCCTTGGTTGTATCAATCGCATTTATTGTCAGTGCCGGTTGCGGACAGAAGCGGAACAACTGGCATAAACTACCTAAGGCGAAATATGGCATCCCGCCTTATGCGCGGTATCTTCAAGGCATCAAGATTTGCCTTGACCCCGGGCATGGTGGACAGGGACACTTGCCGGGATATAAACGAGGTCCTACAGGACTCCGTGAAGCGGAAGCGAATCTGCGGGTCGCGCACTATCTTCAAGATTTTCTTACGCAAGCAGGTGCAATTGTGGTTATGACGAGAACGGATGACTCCTATGTAAGCATTCCAGCTCGCGCCGAGATAGCAAACCGAAACAAGGTGGATTTTTTCATTTCGATTCACCATAATTCCATTGACGTCCCCAAAACTAACTATACGTCTACATGGTATCACCGTGATGCTGACGATTCGCCCGCTAGCTTGGACCTTGCTCGGTACATTCAGCAAAGTGTAGCCGATGCTGTGCGCCTACCGCAACTTGCTGCCACTGGTCTTTATTCTGACCAGCTCATGGTGCCATCCGGGTTCGGTGTGTTGCGTCTGACAAAGTCGCCCGCGGTGGTTTGTGAAGCATCGTTCTATTCTAACCCAGAAGAGGAGAAACGTCTGCGCAAAAAATCGTACAACCGTCGTGAGGCATACGGCTATTTCTTGGGCATTGCACGGTACGTCGCGGCTGGATTCCCACAGGGAGTTTTGCGAACACCGTCCTCGAAGTCTACCACGGAACATAAAACTCCTCGAATCGAAATAAGTGTTTCGGACGGCATCCATGCGCGCGGGGCATGGATGCTTAAGCGGCAGCAGGTTTTTTCCAACTCCATTCGCGTCAAACTTGATGGGGTCGTCGTGCAACACCAATATCTTCGAGACAGCGATTTAATCGTGGTTACACCCACAGAACCACTGTCCAACGGTGTGCATTGGATTGAGACAAGCCTCGTCAACTACTACGGCAATCATAGTTTGCCTACAGCGCAGTGGTTTAAGGTCGCGCCACCTGCCGCAGAATTAAAATTGAGTACGTGGGCAAAAGTCATCCCTCCCGATGGCAAAAGTTATGTGTGCATTACCGTTGCCGCGCACGACAACGACGGTCAACCGATTGCTGACGATGAGCCTATCTATGCTCAAGCAACGGCGGGAAGGCTGACTGAAACGGTTCAGCCGTCAAAAAATGGAATCGTTCGATTCTACCTCCACGGAGATTCGGCGATTCGACGGTCCAGCACTGCGCAGGTCAATGTAGTTTACAAAGATAGGCAGGAAACAATCTCGGTCGGTTTTGGGGAAATCCAAGGAGGAATCGTTCAAGGTAGGGTCCGAAATGCGACTGGAAGCCCGCTTGGGGACGCTGCAATCCGGCTGATGAATGGCGAAGAAAGAATCACATCGACCGATCCCAACGGGCATTTCTTTTTCAGCCATGTATACCCGGGAGAACGGGTGTTCTTAGCGTCAAAAGCCGGCTATTACATTCATGAACTGAAGGATGAAGTTACGCCAAACCGGGCATGGGTTATACACCCTGAGTTACATCCCATCTGCGAGGGAGCACTCATCGGACAAGTCTTGGTGCTCGACGCTCGGTACGGCGGGACTGAACGAGGAACACCTCCAGGTGCGGCGGACATCAATCTTGCTGTGGTCAATGCGTTGAGCGAAATACTAAGAGTTGCCGGTGCAAAAGTGTATCTTATTCGAGAGGGAGACAGAAAAATCGCGGTTTCCGATCGCGTTGCGACAGTGAATGCAATAAAGGAAAACGGGTATTATCTACGGATTGATCATGGTGGCTGGACTGAACGCGGCCCATCGGTAGTCGCAGCCCACTATCCCGGCAACCAAGTCGCAGAGCGTTACGTTAGATCGATCCTCGAATATCTTGATTTTGGTGCTGCCGAATCATCGAAGGAAACCGTACAGGATCCGGATTCGCCCGAGATTCGATCAACGAACAAAATTGCATTATCGTTAGAGATTCGGTCAATCAATCACCCTACCTTTGGAATTGTAGGTTCGCGCGCGCGAGTTGTAGAGGAGGCGTACTCCATTTTTCTCGGTACATGCAAGTTCTTCCGGGAGGGCAACTTGCCGCGAACACGGCTCGAAGTTCATGTCGTTGACCAAGCCTCCGGAGAATCACTTACATAGCTCTTGATGGGACGCTTCGGCTCGTCACAGATTCAAGTGGAAGTGTGATTTTTCGAGGATTTTCTCCAAGAACCTATCGCCTTGTCGTGAGTACGGAAGGATATACCGGACAAGAGATTACGGTAGATACATCGCGCCAGGAACGGATCGTAGTCGAATTGAAGCAAATCCTGGCTCACGTACCGCAAGATACAAGTGAAGATGAGAAGATTCTCGCAAGTGGTTGAGCAATAACGTCTCAATCGTACAGCCCATGTGGCTCGTGATGGATGGGATTAATCTGTTGCATTAGAGTGTTTCTACCCTGTTTTCCTGATCACTCTTCATATCGAAGACTTTGAAATGTGAAGTCTTGTCAGCCCGAAGCTACTCAGTGATAAACACGTTGTTTCGCGGGCAATTTCACGCATCAATTAATCGTTCCGCCTTTACACTTCGCCGCTTCGATTTCGAGGATTTTTTTGACGTTGGGGCGACGCGCACTTTTTCGTTCATCCCTTTCTGTACCCCTGTCTTCTTCTGTGCATGCCTTGGTTTTGACAAATCTTTTGTCGCTGGCTGTTTTTCTTCGCGTAGATGGTCTTCATACTCCGCATACGTCCCGACAAACAGATTTGCGGTCTCCTCCTCAAAAATCAATAGTTTGGTGGCAAGTTTGTTTAGCAAATACCGGTCATGGGTAATGATGAAGGTTGTGGCAGGATATTCGCTTAGCGCTTTTTCAAGCGCTTCGCGGGAGGGTATGTCCAGATGATTTGTTGGTTCATCAAGCAAGAGCACATTCGCGTTTTCCAGCAGTAGTTTCGCAAGCATAACACGACTTTGTTCTCCACCACTGAGATAGCGTATCTGCTTAAAAACTTCATCGCCAGAGAATAGGAAGAGACCGAGAAAGTTTCGAACTTCCTCTTGCGTGTGCTTCGGACGTAGCTCCCAGATTTCGTCAATAATCTCATTCTCAAGGTTGAGCCCTTCTAGTTCCTGGTCATAGTAACCGAAACGCAGATTGGCTCCGATCTTCAGTTCACCGTTAGTCGGCTCAATCCCTCCAAGAATCAAACGGAAAAGTGTGGTTTTCCCCGCACCGTTGGGGCCAACAATTCCAACGACATCTTGACGATAAACTTCAAAATTCAAATTCTGAAAGACGATTTTATCCCCGTATCGCATTCCTAACTCTTGACACTGCACAATATCGTTTCCGCCACGAGTATCTGGAGTGAAGCGAATGCTAATGGATCGAGGATTGTGGTTGGGCTTCTCGACTCGTTCCATTCGATTGAGCAATTTCTGCCGACCTTGTGCTTCGCGTGTACGCTGTCCGGCAATGTTCCGTCGTATGAACTCCTCTTCATGGGCGATAAATCGCTGCTGTTTCGCATAGTTGCGTTCTTGCTCCAGGATTTCAAACCGCTTGGTTTCAAGGTATTTGGTGTAATTTCCGCGGTACAACTTAATTTTATGGTCGCTCAATTCCCATATCTTGCGTGCTACCTGGTCTAGGAAATAGCGATCGTGAGAAACAATTAAAACCGCGCCATCAAATTCCGAATTTAAAAAGCTCTCCAGCCACTCGATTGCTTTTATGTCCAAATGATTCGTCGGTTCATCAAGTAGAAGAAGATCCGGTTTTTCTAATAGCATCTTTGCCAATGCCGCCCGACTCTTCTGTCCACCACTCAACACACTCGTGCTTAAATGAAATTCCTTGTCCCAGAAACCTAAACCACTTAGCGTCCGGTTAATTTGATGCTCGTAATTGTAACCACCCACGCGTTCGTGTTGCTCCTGCAAGTTCGCGTACTCTTCCACAAGCAATGGGTTTTCTTCCTGTTCCATTCTCTCGCTCAGTAGTAACATTTCATCCTCAAGGTCTCGCTGTTTGGAGAAAACCTTGAGAACCTCTTGGCGCAACGTGCAGGTCGGGTCAAGCTTCGGCTCTTGACTCAGATATCCGATCCTCAATCCTCTTGAAGGAAATACAGATCCTTTGAATTCTTGGATTTTGCCGGCGATAATCTCGGTTAATGTTGTCTTGCCACTACCGTTCTTGCCAATCAGCCCAATCCTGTCACTTCGCTCAATTGACACAGAAACATCATCTAGCACCAGATAAGGGTCATACGATTTAGTTATATGATCTAAGCGAATTAACGACATAAGAACGCTATATACAGGAAAGAGGGAATTCGCAAAATGATGGAGCGCGGGTCATTGAAGTCGATTGATTCTTCAGGTTTAGCCTTGTCTTCAGGCGTTTAACCGTGAGAAACAGAAGTAGGGCGTTTAGAGCCTGGTTGTATAACGGATGGCACAGTGGTTGTTGGGCATTCGAGGAGAGAGTTTTTCATGTCCTTGTTGCCACGCACCAATTATGCCCCGTAAAGAAAAGATGGAAATCGGTGATATGATGATTGTAGAGATTACGTTGGGGCTATTGGCTATCTGGTCCTTTAAAGCTAGGTTTTTGAACACGCATTCGATTGCGTTCGCTTTACACGCCCTATACATCATGAGCTGCCGAAGTCAATTCCTAATTTTTTTATTCTCTGTGCAAGTGTGGTGCGGCTAATTCCAAGCAGTTTTGCTGTTTCTGTCTGGTTTTTGCCAAATTTTTCAATAATTAAGCGGATAAGCGTAGAATCCATGGAGTTAATGATTTCGTCGTACAACATCTCTCGTTCCTGTTCCAGTGCTTCTTTGACCATAGCATGAAGGATAGATTCCAGCGACTGATCCAATAAGGCCTGATCGGATTCGGATTTGTGGTCGAAATTCACAATATCAGGTGGGAGATGCTCCGGAAGTATCACATCGGATCGTGAAAGTACCGCCGCGCTTCTGAGCGCGTTTTCCAGTTCCCGCACGTTTCCAGGCCAATCATATTTTTTTAGGAGTTCTAAGCAGCCATCCGAGACGCCTGTTATTGTTTTGCCTAGTTCGGCGCTGATGAGTTTTAGAAAATGATCGACAAGCAAGGTAATATCTTCGGTGCGCTCTCGCAAAGGAGGAAGATGAATTGCCAATCGCTTGAAGCGGTAGTACAGGTCTTGTCGAAATAGGCCTAGCTTAGCCATATCGGCGAGGTCTTGGTTTGTCGCAGCGAGAACCCGTACGTCAGTCTTTAGTGTTTTTGTTCCACCTAATCTTTCAATCTCCTGTTCCTGCAATGCCCGCTGCAACTTAATTTGCAATGCCGGGCTCATATTACTTACTTCGTCGAGAAACAACGTTCCTCCGGCGGCAAGTTCAAACCGCCCAGGTTTTCCTTTAGCTTTAGCCCCCGTGAAAGCACCGGCTTCGTAGCCAAACAACTCGCTCTCAAGAAGTTCGTCAGGAAGCGCACCACAGTTGACTGAAACGAATGGTCCATCTTTGCGTGAGCTACTCGCATGAATAGCTCTCGCCACGAGCTCCTTTCCGGTGCCTGTGTCCCCTTCGATAAGCACGGTTATTGTATTGCTCGCCATAACGCCGATTAGCTTATAAATCTCCCGCATCTGCTCACTTTTTCCAACCAAACGATGTCCCTGCGTCCCCGTTTTGGCGAAAGTTGAGCCTTCGGAAGGCGTCGTGTCGCTTGCTGCTTCATCTGTGATTTTCCGACGTTCGGCTTGTGTCTCGGAAGCTCTATTTAGCACCGCTTTTACTGCATCAAGGTCAATCGGTTTGGACAAAAAATCAAACGCCTGCAACCGCATTGCTTCAATTGTTGTCTCGACGTCATCATAGGCTGTCATGATGACAACGGTTGCGTTCGATTGAAGTTCCTTGATTTGTTCAAGCGCTTCTAATCCGCTCATACCCGGTAGTCGAACATCAAGAAAAATTATGTCTGGCTGCTCAGCTCGGATTTTCCGTAATCCCTCTTCGGCATTGTTGGCAATGCTCGGCAAAAAACCTGCACTTTCCAAGAATTGCTCAAAAGCCCAGCAGATTTTTTCATCGTCATCAATGACAAGGACATTTTTCATAACTCACCAGATTGAGATGTTTTGCAGCGAACGGCACAAATAACATTTGTGTTGTATAGTCTAACTCTTACATCTCCCGTGCACGTTAGGATGATTCGGAAGGCGCTTCGCGATACCACCAACCTAGCTGTCTATTTTACCACGTCCTCACCGAACATTCAAATTGGAAAACCTTTTCCTTGTTGATGGTCTGCCCAATCTCTGTTAAACTGTTGAGCGGCGATTCACGGCCGTTCTTTAAGGAGAGGACATGGATAAGGAACGCTTGAAACGGATGGCGGCGGAGAAAGCTGTTGAAGAGGTACAATCCGGGGCAATTGTAGGTCTGGGTACGGGTTCCACGATCCTTCATGTGCTACTCGCGCTGGGCGAAAAGGTAAGAGACGGATTGAATATCATCGGAATTGCGACATCAAAGCAGACGGAAACGATTTCAGTCCAGCAGGGAATTCCACTCTCAACGCTCGCGGATCACGCCGTGATTGACTTAACCATTGATGGTGCGGACGAAATTGACTCTGACCTGAATCTAATTAAGGGCGGCGGTGGCGCCTTGGTTCGAGAGAAAATAATCGCTCATGCGTCTAAGCGGCTCGTCATCGTGGCGGATGAGAGCAAATTGGTCCCCGTGTTGGGAACGACATTTGCGCTACCCGTGGAGATTCTGCAGTTTGGATGGGAAGCTACACAAAGGACGATCAACAATATTTGTGGAAGATCGACGTTGAGACACAGCGGTAGAAAGCCTTTTCTCAGTGACAACGGAAACTATATTTTGGATTGTCACTTTGAAGCGATTCGGCAACCTGCACAGATTGAATCGCAACTCAACAACCTTCCGGGTGTCGTCGAAAATGGACTATTCGTAAATCGAGCCGACAAAGCGATTATCGGGGCGGAATCAGGGGTTGAAATCCAAGAGAATACCTGATGAGAACTTATCCCAAACACAACAATTATCGGTTATTCAAATGTTGCTGTTTGTTCGTGTTGATTTCGCTGTTTTCTCCTCCTCTTGCTACGCCGTACTTCCGCGTCAGTGGACTAATGGATATTCCAACCGGTTCAGTCATAGAACATGGAGGCATTGCGCTTGGCACAAATTTCGCTTTCCGAAATAGTGGTGGGCTCCCACGCGAAGAAGCGGCAATTCGGTTAGACTTCGGCCTTTTCGATCGAGTTGAAGTCGGGCTGGCCAGTGTACGGCTGAAACAAAAGAGTTTCCTAATGGCGAATTTCAAGATGCTACTGTTTCGCGAGACAGGCACAGTGCCGAGCATGTCAATTGGCGTTGAAAACATTGGGGATGAGGTCAAACAAGAGCTGGTTGATCCAAGGCGGTACAAGCGAAAGTCCGCATTTCTTGCTATTAGCAAGACCTTTAATTTGCCGCATGTTCATCATATATCGGGACATATCGGGATCGGGAACAACCGCTTCAGCGACGACGTTGGTATTGGTAAGGTACTAAACGGGGTATTTATTGGTATGAGCAAGGATCTCCAACCGAGTTTCGCGAAGGGAGAATTGAGCCTTAACCTTGAGACAGACGGAAGAGGCGTGAACGTGGGAATACAACATTTGGCAAATAGTGGCTTGCAGGTCTATCTTGGTGTCGAGGCCTTGGACTCACCAGCTACGGACGGGAAGGAAATTCGGTACGTCACCGGAGTTTCTTGGTCTAACCGAGCGATTATGCGACGCGTTGCGGAGACAAGGCGGTTAGCAAAACAAGCGGGGCAAGTTGCAACTGAAGCGAGAAACGCTGTCGAAGAAGCACAAGCAGACGAGGGGGAGGAGAAGTAGCCAAACGTAAGACGAGACCACCGATGCCCCCCATGAGTAGGTTTAACTCCGTCCATACAGAGAATAAGACCTACACAGTTCGGTTTGTAATAGCTACCATCAATCATCAAATGGGAGATGGAATCTTCATTCACTGCACCGTCTCCCCTCGAAGCAAATTTCGAATTGCTACATCGCCCATCATGGGCAATCGATATTTTATCTATACCTTGCGTTGGGTAATATTGCGCTTGTTTTCGCAGCACAAGTGTCTCGCGATTCGGAGATCGCAGGGATCTCCCGTGGGATAGCTATCGGGATTAGCTATCGCGGTCATTGTTCACTTCCTTGATCGCTCCTTATCCAGTCGCTTGACCCAGCCGTTTATGGGGTGTTTTGGTGATTGTCTGAATCACGGATTTTCACTGATTCAACGGATTACACGGATTACGGGATCTCTATCGCCTTCACTATCCGTTCAGTTGATCGCTCCTTATCCAGTCGCTTGATCCTTCTGTTGAGTAAAACTGAGCTTGTTTCCTTGACAATTGTGGTTTCTAATACGACTTACGCGGCACCAGCAGGTCGCGATTCGGAGATGGGATCTTTATGGTCGTACAAAGGCGATCACAATCTAACAGATTGTGGTACGGAAATCTATGGTCTCACTTGATCGTGGCTGCTGCTTTACCAGACGCTCGAAAACACACAATTCCCGGCAACGTGCAGTATAGATACAGGTAATGAGCCGCCTTATACAATCCTTCAGGGGTCCAACTCCGTAAAGGCCTAAGGCAGATTGAATTCCGGCATAAAAAAAGCAGCCATTAACTTGGCTGCTTTTTTTATGCGAAAGTCATTGAAGAAAAATCCAGAGTTATTCGAGAGCGCCGATTTTGGCAGCTTGTGGCGCATTCGTGGGTAACGCCCGCTTCGCCAAAAGGTCCTCTGGAATGTAACCTGAATAGTCGGATATGTCGCCACTGGTCAACGCGTAGACAATAACGTTGGTCATGAAACGATAAACGCCCGGCGAATAGTGAACTGAGCGGGTCGGCAAACTGACCGCTTCCATAGCGCACATATAATCACGACGGACAGTAATAACTGACAGCTTGTCACCGACAGACACACCTTCTAGGAAGTTTCTTCTTTGTGGTCTAGTTCCCCACCAGAAGATATCAAATCCGACCGGCGGTCCACCCATTTCGTAGAAATTGTCGTAAATTGAATGGTCGTTGGGGATTCGCTCAACTTGATATTCAGGCATAACATATCGCATTTGAGCGAGGAACAACCGAATCATCGCCTGAGCCGGCGCGTTCACTCCACAATCGTCAAAGACCAGAAATCCGCCTTTTTCCACGAGGTACCTACGCATAGCGGCTGATTCTGTTTCAGTGAGCCGACTATCCATTCGCCCACCGCCATATTGTCGACCAAGCAAGTTATGCGAGCGTACCAAGGCAGGATCGTGCCCCGTCATGAATAGTATCGGGCTTCTATGCAAATTAGCGTCAGTCAACTTCAATGCCCCACCTTCAACATTCATGTCGGCTTTGATTTTCGTCCGCTCGTTAATCCACTTGGTTAAGGCATTCAACGAGGAAGAATCTGCCCACCAGTCAGAGAGATTGTGGCGGATTCGGGTAAAACGCAACACGCCACGAATATCGCGGCCTTTACCGATGACTGTCCCGCCAGGTTCACCCCTTGGTAGCGGTGGAACTTCGGTATTTCCGAGAGTTATGTTTTCAACAATGTCACCTAAAGCATCGGGCGCTGCACCAACCGTCTCAACCATAGCAAGACCGGGCGGACGGTCAAACGCAACTTTGACCTGTACAATCCCTCCGGCGATACCTCGACCGATGTTAGCAGGGCCAGCGGCGGGAGCGTTTGCTACAGGTGCAGAGAAGGCCAATGCTCCGGGTGCGTCGGAAACCGGAAGGTCGGCATGTGTAACAGCCTGCGGTACAGGTGCATTGGGCGACACGACCTTTGGAACATTCGGGTTAATCGGTGCATCAACCTTAACCACCTTGTTTGAAAACTCCAGTACTGATGTCGGCTCGAAATTTGAACGAGCGACGAAAGCTGTCGTGACCCTTGGCTGAATCTCAACTTGCTCAACCACGACGGTATTCGTAGTGGGTACCGTCGGTTTGATCACGGGTTTAACGACAGGTTTACGTACTTTCGGCTTCGGCGGATCCTTGGGTTTAAGTACTTCTGCTCCAACCAAATCTTTGAATTGTTGCGTTTGGCTCACAAGATACAAACCGGCGACAAACGCAATAACAAGGTGGAGCACCAAGGAGGTCATAAATGCACCGGACGTTCTTTTAGCACTCATTTGTTTTCCTCCATGATTTTGGATTTGTGGTTTTGTAAAACGTTAGCTATCTAAACGAATAACCTAAAACAAGATTTATGATGAAAAGCCTGCTGATAGCTACTGTTCCTTCAGCAAGTTATATGCCATAAACCGGCATCCCTTCAAAGGCAAGCTATCAATGTATTGTCCTTTCCAAAAGCTGCCGACATTGCACGAAATCGGTAAAAGTTTGCCATTTGAATTGCACCAAATGGTGCAACTATTTACCGTG
This sequence comes from Candidatus Poribacteria bacterium, assembly GCA_965204085.1. Classification (GTDB taxonomy): domain Bacteria; phylum Poribacteria; class WGA-4E; order WGA-4E; family JAJDTR01; genus JAJDTR01. The sequence continues at coordinate 642,493 of CBDBEE010000001.1, forward strand.
AGACAATGGCGTAACTACTGTCTACGAAATCAATTCATTCTGAAGTGTAGCATAACGAAGTCAATCCATCAACACTAACCTGCCAGGGGAAACGCATCTAAAATCACTTAATCGCTCTCGGGTTGAAACTAAACATAGCGGCTTTTTTCTGCTTCATAGGTTCTTCACTTTACAGCATCATCGGAGCGCAAGGTGTATAAGATTAGTAGATGCTCTCATTCCTTTGATCGCACCTTTTTCAGTCACTTGAGAGTCCGAAAACGTGAACAATATGTTGATCCGCGCCCCTTTTTGGGCGGTTTTGGCTGAACTTGTACCTATTTGTTTGTAAAAATAGCCGCAAAAAATAGGTACAAGGATGTGAACAGAGGCTTAATTTCGAAGAAGTGTTCACATGGTTTGATTCAATACTTTCCTTTGATAGCGCGGGTTCATACGCAGGCAAATGTGAACAAAATGTTAACAGAAAAAAAAGATTGTCGTAACTTAGGTCAATTTTAGGTACATGAGAAGCCCAAGCGCTACCCTGTTGGAACACGAAAAATCGGCGTTTTGGGGTGCAGCGCGTTCACTCCGCATAGGGATCAAGTTAAGCGTTTTAGGGTGCAAGTCACGCGGCTTTCAATGTCTTGGACTGTTAATCTCCATGTAGACGTGAGCGAGGGAATACCAGTTCATTCACTGATGGGTGCGCCACAAAAGATGACTCATGGCGCTGGTTTCCGTAGGTGCCGGTGCGGTTGGAAACCGCACCTACCGTGTGGGGGATGATAGAGGTTTCCTCCCCATCCTATGGGACTTAGTTAAGGGTTTTGCGTCGGAGAACACCACCGATACTAGACGAAATCCCTTAAGTTGATCCCAATGGGTGCAGCGCGTTCACTCCGCCACTTATCTGTCGGCGCAATATTATACTATACATGTGTAAAGTTGTCAATAAAAATCAGATGCGTTTCCCCTGACTAACCTGCTATATCATATCGCGTGAATCGCGTGAATTGTATGAATTATATCTTCAATCCGAATGTCCTTCATACAACCTTCGCCTCCGAATTTACAGACTGTACCCAAACATGGAGGACAGTGTGGTTGACGACGAACTGTGTGGCAGTTCAGGCCTATTGGGCCAAATCGTGCGGGGTTTCCCGGTCCATACAGCCCTATTGTTTGAGCCCCGACAGCAGCGGCAATATGCATAGGTCCACTGTCGTTTCCAAGAAATAGATGACAACGCTTCAGCAACTCAGCTAGCTGTGACACCGTGGTTTCCCCAGCGAGATTAATGGATTTTCCGTGCATCTGTTTCTGAACAGTGGAAGTGACATCCACTTCATCGCGGGTACCGACAAAGAGTATTTGCGCCTTTTTCTGTTCAATCAGCCAATCCGCTACAGCCGCAAAACGCTCCGTTCGCCATCGTTTGAGAGAAATCGGAGAACCTGGATGGATTATAATAAGTGGATGATTCGAGAGAATTTCCGATTCGTGGAGAAAATTGTCCACCCATTTCCGATCAGCGGCGTCAGTATGAAAAGCAGGGAGTTTGCACGATATTGGAATATCTGCCGTTCGCAAGAGATCGAGGTTGCGTTCAAGCTGATGTAATCCGGTGAATCGAGCAAGTCCTAGTTTATTTGCTACTTGCAGCCAAGCATAGTCCAATCGATAGCGGGTCGGCTTCATAAGGGCAAAAAGCGCAGTAAACCAATCCCCGCGCAGATCGATGACAAGATCGTACTTTTGTTGACGCAGCAAAGATAGAACGGTAAACGTCTTACATTGAGATTTCGGCTCTCCAAGTCTGCGGAAGAAACTAGCGTTGTATTGAAGGATTCTGTCTATATCGGGGTGGTTCCTCAATCCGACCTCTCCCCATTCTCCAGCTAGGACGTGAATTTCAGCGGATGGGTAGGCACGCCTTAGATTCGAAAATACGGGCGTGGCGAGTAGTACGTCGCCGAGGTGATCCAACTTGATAACGAGGATGCGTTGAGGGTTAAATTTGGCAGGCAAAGACTTGCCATATAGACAGTGTTGTATCAAGAAAGAAGCGATCAAGGTATTCACTTCCACTAGAGTCTTGAACATCGCAATTATCTATCTATTTACGGACACTACGCTGGTATTTTTCCGAAACTAGCGGATCTCAATTCGTGGGTCCGAAATCGAGGAAGGTCCCCAAAAATAGGTCTGAAATACCCCGTGCCCGCGGGCGAGATTTGGTAGTCTTCCACATCATAGAACCGCAGGTCTAAACTTCGCGGTATCACCTTGCCGTTCTCATCACGTTTGATTACCTGGTCCATAGGGTAAAGCACAGGCTCAATACCGGTCTCGGTGCGCATAATTGTTGCAACTCCGTTTTGTTGCCCCTCATCCAGCGCCCTAACAGCCAACTCCCCCGCTTTTATCGCGCAGTCCCGATCAAGTGGTATCGGAGATCCACACCTCTGAAGATACCCTAGTACGATGTGGCGAAATGTCGCACTTGGAAATTCCTTTGAGAGCCTAAGTCTCATCGCTTCCGCTATGATTTCCGAGCACCCACCCGGTCGAGTATGACCAAAAGCGTCTAGCTCTTTCTTTGAGGTAATCATCAGTTCGCCTTTTTGGTTGCGGATTCCTTCAGACACAACGACGATTACATTTTCGTTCTCTTTATGCTTGCACCGAATTGCTTCGGCGAGGCGATCTGGTTCGTAAGGTATTTCGGGCACTACAATCAGGTCCGCATTTCCATAAGCGGAGGCAAGTGTGAGCCAACCGGCATCTCGTCCCATCGCTTCGATGAAAAAAATCCTATTGTGTGAGTAGGCTGTCGTACGGAGATCCTGAACATATTGAATCAGTCGACTCGCCGCAGTGGGAAAACCGGGGCAAAAGTAGTTAAACATCTTTGAATAATTGACGGAGATGCCCTCTGGTGGATTGAGCCCAACATCATTGTCAATGGTTTTTGTTACGGATGCCATTATGAACTGTTTCGACAATTCTACACTGACGGTCATTGTGTCGTCGCCACCGATGGGAATTAGTCCATCAATCTTTAGTTTTTTGAGGTTGTCAATTGCTTCGTCGAGCCTATTGGCGGCAATCAAGTTCGTGCGCGAACTTTTTAATATTGTACCTCCATAATTTTCGTCGATAAGGTCCGGTGTTAGTGCAAGGTAGTGTCCCCCATTCAGAACCCCCCTCCAGCCTTCCATGAATCCAATCAGCTCGAAGCCTAATTCTTCGGCTTTTAGAGCGATTCCTTTGAGTGTTGCATTAAGAGCACTTGTATCTCCTCCGCCCGTCAACACGCCGATACGTTTACGCATTTAAATCTCCTTTCCATACCATTAGTCTATTCATTTCATACGGGCGAAAGCGTCTAGGGCGAAATACATAATCATCACGGTATGTTAATCTTGCACACATGTAGCGTCCCGGCGAATTCTACTTCGTTCGATACATCGAAAAATCGCGCTTTCTATTGTCGGCAATCCGCTTCAAAGAAAGTAAACACATCTTGAATTCTGCTTATGATAGTGGCCGGTCTACCGTCTTCTAAGCGCTACCAGCCTGCTTCGCAAACAATCGAAAGAACAGTCAAGATAGGTGTTTCCGTTGGCGTGCCAATAGTCGAGGTTAGTTCTTTCGCCGCTTGTTGCTTCCCATTCCTCAACCCCTACTGACTCTCCCCGAATCTCAATCAAGGACTCAAGTGAGGATTGACTGGTGTTGAAAAGGTAGAACAGGTCGAGTTCTTCCGCACGACGCTGTTGAAACCGGATTGCGGCTGTCGGAACGTTGTCAGGCTTCACGTAAACTTGAAGCACCGGTTTAATCCACTTTTCCAACAGTTGCTTGAGAGTTTCTGTTTTTTCGGCGGCAGTTCCTCGTAAGAGAGAGGTGCGATGATGATAGAGAAGTAATTCTAGTGGATGTGTGTCAAATCCTAGCTTGCCATTGACGAGATATGGCAACGGATCAACTGCGACTAGCCTACCACGTCCCGCTATGACTTTTGTTAACAAATTTACTGTACTTTCTTCCAGCGACATGCAACTTGGAACCAAAATTACCTGATAGGAACTGGCATTTACCTGTATCGAACGACTATTCTTGTCGAATTTTGCGTTGGCACATTCATTCTCTGAAGCAATGTCAAAATCATAGCCCAAATCCCAAACGGATTGACATAACCAGGCCCATGAATTTGTCATTTCGCCCCACGTCCGGTCATCCATTCTTGACCAAAAACTGTGCAGCGGCGAAATTATCAATACCGAGCGTAAAGGCTCACCCATCATGCATAATGAACCGTTAACCCTGTTTTTTGATTGCTGCAAGGGGAAATATTGAGAATCGACATCTTGCGAGGTACTCCGCCCTACACACTTTGTATCCCTCTTGCCGGCGTTTTCACTTTCATTTGCTATCCAAGAATTAAAGCCCAGTATCCGGTCAAAGGAATACTGCACGGCGGTCGGGGGGTTAGGCCTCCAGACACCAAGGACTCTTGGACCTGCCGTGTTCGCCCGGCTTGTAACCCACTTCGCTACCGAGATTCGCTTAGGGGTATTGATGGGAGATGGGTTAGGAATCGAAAGCCGCAAAGTTTCGCGGCTTTTTGTTTTCACTATCTCTATCGAATCATGGCTGTCGTTCGAATTCGCGCTGTCTGTTGGGCCGACCAAAATGGCTCCGTCTGAATACTTAAGAATAGTTCCGATTTCGAATCCGAGTGACTTTCCACTTGCAGCAATTTCGATGACAAACTTCAAACCTGATCGGCAGCAGAAATCTCGAAGTCCACCGATGCAGACTTCTGAAAACCGTTGAGTCAATCCGTTCCAAAACGCACTTCGAACTGCTGCTGTGTCATACACACCGTAGAACACCAGTGGCATGTAATCGGAGAGTTTCTCTCCCCAGATTGACTGCAAATATGCCCTCAAATCCGGGCTCCAGGGAATTGCTGGCGGCGAAGATTTAAGAGGAAACAAAAACTGTGGAAGTTGACAACAGAAACCTATTACCGTATTCCCAATGAAATCGGCAAATTCCTTAACGTACGGCGTTAAAACACGTTCAACCACTGAATTGGCGCCTGGAATACTCAGTAGGTCGTATGCATCAGTCTCGATTTGACTAAGCCTAAAGAGTGTACGCCCCCTCAACCGATCCGCAATGGAAGATTCCCCTGACAAACAACGCTGGATATAATCGGTAACATCGTAACACGTTTCTTTGACGTGTTCTTGAGCAATAAGGTAAACTTTATCAAAGCAAACAGACTGCCCCGAATACCACTGTCGAAGTTCTCGCCAGATTGTCTCGTTGCTTCTTGATTCAGGAAAGGTGTGCTCAATCGAAGTTAACCGAAACCGTGTTTCCGTTAATGATAAAGTTAGGCGAATCCAAGCACATCCACCTTCACGAGCAAGTCCTTCAAGTTTGGCTCTATGGTGTTTAATCTCCGCGGGGCGCTCGGAAAAAGACCAAGACAAAAGAACTGCATCCACCGCTTCCGAGGTATACTCTGTTGACAATTTCTCGTCACCTTAAGCGTGGGGTTGATCTCTAAACATCAAGAACGGCTTGTGCGTCTGATAGGGAGGATTTGGCGGATGCTGAAGAACAATATGGGCGCCCGCGTTATTTAACCTATTAGCTTGTTCTGGGCGTGTTTTGTATTCTAGCACACCAAGTTTGCACTGACAAGAAAAAAGAGGGTGGGATGAAACTCCTAGAAAGTATTATGACGGCTCTTTCAATACTCAGAGCCAGCAAAATGCGAACATTCCTGACAATGCTTGGCATCATCATCGGGGTTGCAGGTGTCATTGGAATGATGTCATTTGGAGCAGGTGCAAAGTCCCTATTGTTGTGGGAAGTTGAGAAGGTTGGCGGCCCAAGTGTTTTCGGAGTGTACCGCAACGATTGGATTCGTAAGGGAAACAGATGGATTCGCAATCCATCGGACCAATACCTGACAATGGATGACGTTCGAGCGATTCAAACTCAATGCCCATCCGTTGATGTGGCAACTCCGGAAATGGCGCGTCATGCATCGTTGACCGCCTCAGGAAAGAATAAGAACGCACGAATGCAAGCTACTACATTTGAATACCAAATTGCTCGTGAGTGGTACAACGGTTATGGCAGATTCTTATCCGATGACGACCTCAATATGTGGAGCAAGGTGTGTGTCATCGGTGAGGAAATATGGAGAGATTTGTTCGCCGGACTTAATCCCGTCGGGAGAGAACTCAAGATTAACAATCAACGATTTACCGTTGTAGGAATCATGGAATCTAGGGGCAAGGGATTAGATCCAGAAAACAGTGAAGACAATCAAGTATTCTTGCCAATAACTACCGCGCAAACGCACTTTTGGGGTAACGACCGTGTTGGACATATCATGATTCGCGCGAAAAATTACGAGTTTGTTGACCGGGCGGTGCGTGAGGTGAAAACAATTCTTAACCGCAACCATGGAAACGTGGACTTCTTTGAGACGTGGGTGATGAAAGAGGAACTGAAAACCGCCAATCGAATTATTTCGGTTATCGAAATCATCCTTGTGGCGATCGCGTCCGTTTCGCTAGTTGTTGGCGGCATTGGTATCTTGAACATTATGCTGGTGTCCGTGACTGAACGGATTCCCGAGATAGGACTTCGCAAGGCGGTTGGTGCCAAGAGCATGGATATACGCCTTCAATTCCTGACTGAATCGGTTATGCTGTGTTGCATCGGCGGGCTGATTGGGATTGGGGCTGGGGCGTTGATGGGACAAGGCTTCGCATGGGCCATCAGCAAGTTGATGGGCGATCTCATCAGCTGGCCCTCTGTCATTACAATCGAATCTATTCTGATTGCTGTTCTATCCGGCGTTAGCGTGGGGGTCTTTTTTGGATATTATCCCGCGAGTCGGGCGGCTAACCTTCCACCAATTGACGCATTGAGACACTCGTAATTCGTCAATCGTTCCGTCTTAAGAGTGAAACTAATGCGTTGTTGTCATGAATTGTCTCAATCCTTCCAAGTATCGTCCTGGGATTCTTGCCTTGACCAAAATGGAATCCCCCTCGTAATCAACTTCTAGCGCCTCACCATTTTTGTACACAAAATCCAGTGTTTTACCTTCTGTATACGGAAGGGTAAGTGACACTTCAACATCATCTTCAGCAAACCGTTTGGCTAGTTCCATCTTCAGGACGGCAAGACCATCGCCGCGTTTAGCTGAAATACCAATGCCTTCTGGATAACGGTTCTTCAATAAGTACAGGGGTGCCTCATCTTCAAGACGATCTATCTTGTTAAATACCATTAGCATCGGTATTTTCGCCGCATTCAATTCATCCAGCACCTCATTTACAGCAGTGATTTGAGCTTCTACTTGCGGATGACTTACATCCACTACATGTAGGAGCAGTTTAGCTTCGGCAACCTCGTTGAGAGTTGCTCTGAATGCAGCAACTAAATGGTGTGGAAGTTTCTTGATGAAGCCCACAGTGTCGCTCAGTAGAACGCGTTGCTGACTTGGTAATTTGACAATTCGCGTGGTCGAATCCAATGTTGCAAATAGTTTGTCTTCAGCCACCCGGTTCTCGCCCGTTAGTTGATTGAAGAGCGTCGACTTACCGGCATTTGTGTATCCAACAAGCGAAACATTTGCCATTTCCTTCCTGCCATGACGTTGGACACGGCGTTGGGTTTCTACCGTTTGCAGGGATTTTTTGACTTTGGAAATTTCCCGACGAATCAGGCGTCGGTCGGTTTGAAGTTGCGTTTCACCTTCACCGCGCATGGCGCCGCCGATTCCGCCGTCTCCTCCCGTTGCTTGGCGCGACAAGTGAGACCACATACGTGTCAGACGTGGTAATGCATATTCTAATCGGGCGAGTTCCACCTGAAGCGTAGCTTCCTTTGTCTGTGCACGTTGTCTAAATATTTCAAGAATTAATCCCGTACGATCAATCACGACCGTATCGAGTGCTTCTTCGATATTCCGGGTTTGAGCAGGTGTAAGGTCTTCATCAAAGATGGCTACATCAGCATGTAATTCTTCAGTCAACAGTTCGAGTTCTTTAATCTTCCCTTGGCCAACAAAATAAGTTGGATTCGGGGATTCGAGTGTCTGTACAACCTCGCCGACGACTCTTATTCCGGCAGTTTCTGTAAGCTGCTCCAACTCCGTTAGAGAATCTTCCACTTCATGCATCAAATCGGTTTTTAACTTAACGCCAATGAGAATTGCTCGGTCTGTGGAAGCCGCCCACGTCGTCTCCTTCATTTCGCGCATATTTTCTCCAATAATGGGTATCCACTAGAAACACCGGAGTTAAAGACTGCGAATATTGACTCTATGTAACCGTAGGTGCCACTGCGATGGATAGCATGATTCAATTCACATATCTCCCGTTTCACGGATTACATCGTTCTATTTCAAGCACGCCTAACCACTTCTATTGCAGCGAGTCAAGATTTTGACTCAGCCGTTGGCAGATAGTTTCCCACACCTCATCGACCGTGATCAGTTTCATACAGATATTGTCCTTGCAACGATTAGTGAATTGCTTGCACGGATTACACGGGACATCGTGACGGATGGTGGTATGAATTGAATCCAGCGGCTGAAAGCGGATGTGATTACCGGGGCCAAACAGAGCCACCGTGGGCGTGCGTAATGCGGCAGCAATATGCATCGGTCCGGTGTCGTTTGTAAGGAAGAGATTGCAGAGCTCAATTAGTGCTGCCAACTGGCGAATCTGGTGGCTCCCGGCAAATGATGTCGCCCGCTCGGTCATCAGGTTGGCCACGTCACCCGCCAGTTGACGCTCATGTGGTCCGCCAAAAATAACTACCTGAGCACCGAAATCTCTAACCAAACGGTCGCCTATCGCTGCGAAACGATCTGGCATCCATTCTCTTAACTTCCACCCAGCACCGGGAAATAATCCCACTATTGGTCTGTCTCCGCAGATACGTTGTTTTTCCATGGCGTCCCGCGCGTATGTCCTATCGGACTCGGTCAGAAATAGCTCCAACGATCGATCTCTCGCCTCGATACCCACCGCATGTAACAGAGCAAAGTAACGATCAATGGCGTGCCCGGAAGAACAGGAAACACGCACAGAACACAGAAGCCCTTTTGGTTGGTGATACCCCACTCGACACTTTGCACCACTCAAGTATCCAAGCAGGCTTGTGCGAAATTTCTGCTGGAAATCAATAGCGAGATTAAACTGCCGTTCACGCAGGATACGAACCAACTTGAGCATCTCCGCCGTATTCTTGTCTTTGGCATGGCGATCAAACCGGACAATTTCGTCAAGATGTGGGTTCTCGGCGAGTAGATCCGCAGATTGGCTCGCTACGAGCATAGAAATGCGCGCATTTGGAAAATGATTACGCACGGCGCGGATCGCGGGTGAAGTTAGTACAATATCACCGAGTGAACTGAGACGAATCAAAAGGATGTTTCTCAAATCGGCTTCTCCGATTGCTACTTATTCCAAAGTCTTATACAAGAGAAACGTGTAGAATGATCAGGAATTTCATATCATTCATTGATCACGAATAGCCTTCATGGATTGGGCTGCGCAATCCTGCCACATGCCAATTATGTTGAATACTCAGGATTGCGTCTTTATTGACGAAGCAATCCGGCGCGTCCGTTCCTTATACCCTTCCACTCCATCCTGACGGTAAGTAAGTTCCCTCGCGAAATCCACAATTCCAGCATCGTTCACATGAAGCGCTTGCAAACGCCCCTTGACAGCGACGCAATCCATCAACACGCGCATTAGTTTGCAAAGATTGTGGACATCTCGTTTCGGAACAGATAGTGTTGCAACCGGAATGCCCGCTTCCCTAAAATCCTCAACGGTGCCGTAGTACGAAGCAATTTGTACCTGGTTCATTGATAGCCCTTCAAATGTTTCCAAGTCGCCGCCAATGCCCGTCTGCATCGGAATCCTCAAGTCTTCTCCAAGCTCACGCCAACCGATGAACAGAACTGCTTTATCCTTTGGTCCATTCAATATACCATTAAGAATGGAGTGATTGCTGGTGGGACCAAGAGCGGCAATTACATTGAGCCCTTGTCCGCGTTCTTGAACGGATTCATCGTAGAGTTGCACAAACCAATCGCCCAAACACCGATTGTCCGCATAGTGATAAATAACGAGATTATCCTTACCCGCATACATTTCTGCAAGGTGTAACCATCGGCCCAGGCGATACGATATGTTTTCGATCTCTTCGCACGGAATTTGGAAGATTGCGTCCGCCTCACTGACACCGCTAATCGCTGCCCGTACACGTGATTTCGGGGATTCACCTTTGCCTGCGGTCATAGCAAGAAAAAAAAGCCCAACGGGTGAGAAGACAGAGAATCGGCCTCCCACACCTTCAGGTATAGGAAGTAATGTCTCGCCGTAAAACGCGTGCTCCTGATGCAGTCTGAATAGGGCACTGTCGGGATTCAATCCGGTGGTTGCGACGACTTGACGGCACCAAGATTCCGGGGTTATCGCATTGCAGCAGCTCTGTAACCGATCGCGGATTATCATCAAGGTCGCAATGGTCTCGCCTGTTCGTCCCGACTTGCTTATGACATTGAAAAGTGTCTTGTCCAATAACCCGCGCGCCTCTAACATCTGCAACAAACCGTTGAGGCGGAAGGCGTCGAACGTGTCACCCGTAAAATAGACCTCCGGCGCATTACCGCGTTCATCCTCGGACAGGAGGTTGTGATACGGGTGGTTCAGCACATCGTGAAACACACGCGCACTCAGATCAGATCCACCGATACCTATCGTTACGAGGACGGAAAATTCTGCACGGGCACGGTTTGCCAACTCCAGCGTTTGCTCAACGTGTTCATCTTCCAAATGGCTGCGTACCCATGCTCGTTGGTGATGTTCTAATTTGTCAAGGGGCCAGTCTGCTTCTTGCCGAAATAACAATTGAATTTCCGCCATGCGACGGTCAAGTTGCTGACGAACCGATTCGCTGACTAGCCGTTCTAATGTTTTTCTGTCGGTTTCAGTCACTAATTCGAACTGGGACTCAGTGTGGCTCATAACCTTTTTAAGACACTTGATCTGCTTGCCTTATGCACCGAAGTAATCAATCCGTCCACGTCCTTGACCCGTCAATCGTTGTATCGTCTTTAATCTCAACTTGCTTACGCGATAAGTTGGTAAGTTCCACTACACCGCTGAGTGATACATTCGCCCCAAATTTTATATCTCCCACTATCTTCAAGCGCTCACAGTCGATTAGAGACGGAACGCCGGCAGGAAACCGCGCTTCCAAATCGTCAATCAGTTGGTAGTGGGAATCGTCCAAATCTACTAGGATAGGGTCTAGGTTACGATCTGGATTGGGAATGACCTGCACGTCGTTACTCAACATGTAAATGTCCGAACGCACCACCAATAAATCCTCCGTCCTTTTCACTTGGACAAAGCGTGATGGTGGAACACGGATAGCCGTTGCATTCTCAAAGACAGCAATAGCCGACCCCATTGCTGTCTCCAACTGATAGACTTGAGGAGATGTGGGGATTCGTGGATCGAGAGTTTTACTATTTCGAATCATCGGTAAACCTAGGATATTGCCTTTGGAGTGCATTACCGCTTTCAAAGATGGTAGATGTAGCCAGAGGTTGTTCGTGTTGAAATACTTGTGCCGGTCGATATCTTGAAATGAGTCAATGTCGTGGGGCGGGCACTGAGCTACTTCTCGCAGTATGAGTTGACCCGAAGACAACCGGGCGAGGTGACCGCCTTTTCTGTGAGCCGGTGAGCGATTTGTAGCCTCCATGAGAAATGACAACCGATTTTCGGCGAAGAATCCGAGGATGGTTGTGTCCATCACCGCACCAAGGTTGTCAGAATTGGAGATAAATGCGTATTCATAATCCGCTCTTAACAATCTGTCCAACATTCCACTTGTTACTAGCGAGGTGTATATGTCTCCATGTCCGGGCGGACACCACTCTAAATCTCGATTTTCAGGCCAGTTCGCAGGACTCAGATCTGCCTGATTGATTTTCGGCACTTTATGTTGAACAAAATCCAGAGGGATATCGTCCCACAATTCCGGATAATCCTTTAGAACTGTGAGACAGTCATTTCGGGTCGAAAAACTGTTCATAAGTACTAGTCGCATTCCCCATGATTGAGTTTGCCGAGCGATGATGTCCAGGAATGACAATTCATCTTTAACAGTCAGCAATGATTTCGATTTAGCCATCCCCATGCTAGTCCCCAAACCACCGTTCAACTTCAATACAACCGTGTTAGGCAAAAATCGCTCTCCTACTTTCGCCAACTCTTTTGGGAACTTTTCTAAGTCTGGAAGGTGTTCAACCGGGGTGATGTTACTCTCTGGAATGAGACCAGTGTGCCCGCCAACCAACTGCGTATAATAAAACTTGAAGGTTTCAATTATAAGGTCGGATATTCCTTCATCCCTCATGCGTTTAGCGAAAGGGGTAAAATCGTGGTTAATCAATGCCATGATTTTTCTCAATCGATCTACTTTGCCGGAGACGAGATACACGTTGACGGTTTCTACCTAACATCATGTTCATTTGGTGACATGTGGATTGAATCAAGTTGATGTCCAACCCAAGCCTTGAATCAATAAGATTTGCAATTTGTCGGACGAAATTATTCTAACATATCCGTCCCAAACAATACAATCGATTAGGATTAGCGATTTTGAAGACTAACGCAGGGCGCAGAGGAATCCATTAGCATACATATTTACCTACTCGCCCCGGCCTATACGGGTGTTTTTGGCCCAGGAGGAAGAAACCGGTATTAAATTCCTTCGCGACGTGGGTTCCCGATTTCGAACTGTTTCAAGAGGATTTAAGCCAGCACCATAACATTTCCTTGTCTTGATTTTTGGATTATCGACACATGCCAGATCAAAAAACGATTGACTGATAGTAGAAAAATCTGTTAGTATTCTCATTGTAATTCTATTGATAGACAGTCATTACACAAAAAATTTCCAATGTGGGAGGTTTAAGATGAAGACCAGCTACCGAGCTAGTTTGCTCTTGATAGTTGCCGCTCTGATTGCTGCCGTGGGCAGCGCACAAGGTGTTGTTGGTAATGAGGTTGGTAATGAAGCTCCGGATTTTACGCTTCCGAACACGGATAACGAATCGGTCACGTTGAGCGATCACCTCGGCGCCGATAACGTGGTTCTTATCTTTTATCGCGGTAAGTTCTGACCGTTCTGCCGAGACCAACTCGTTGAGTTGCAGAGACATTATTCCGATTTTCTCGAGGCCGGCGCCGAGCTTTACGCCGTCAGCGTTGATGCACCAGCAGAATCAAGAGCATTTTTTGTGGACACACACGGTGTGCGATTTCCAGTGCTGTCCGATCAGAGCCGGGAAACTATTAAGGCTTACGGAGTTCATGGCGGAATCTCAAACATCGCTATCCCATCTGCGTTTATCATAGACAAAGATGGGGTCATTCGCTGGAAATTTATTGGAGACACCTCTACCCGCGCGAATATAGATACCATGCTACAGCAACTTGATGAACTTAAAGATGCTGTGCCAGATGAAGTTGGAGTTGAGATTGGAGCCGTAGCTCCGGATTTTACGCTTCCGAACACAGATAACGAATCCGTCATGTTGAGTATGCATCGCAACGTCGAAAACGCAATTCTCATCTTCTATCGTGGTCAGTGGTGACCGTTCTGCATCCGCCAACTCGGTGAGTTGCAAAGACATTATTCCGACTTCCGGGAATTAGGCGCCGAATTGTACACTATCAGCGTCGACCCCCCTGAAGTGTCAAAGCGTGAGCTCGTACAGGGACTTGGCGTCCAATTCCCGGTACTATCCGATCAGAGCCGCGACACAATCAGGGACTACGGTGTTCATGATCGGATTTCGAACATCGCAAAACCGTCCGCATTTGTCATTGACAAAAGCGGGATTATTCGCTATAAATACATCGGACATGCAACAGATCGGCAGAATATCGACACACTAATTGAACAACTCGAAACTCTCAATCTCGAAACACCCAAGAGTTTTCGCCTTTCGGTGCCTGCAGGAACCAGCCTATTTCATCTGCCGAGAGTTGTTACCGAGGTCAACGACGAATCTCGCCCCATTACGAAGGTTAGCGATCTGTTTGAGGTGCTAGGAGGAGAGGCCAATGTCCACTGGTTGATTACCACGCCAGCTCCGACACGGGGCGGCTCCACGCAGTTTCAAGCATTCTTCCGACCTTCCGATGCCGACTTTCCCGTCAACGCCACGATTCAGCCGTACACGGGAATACTCGTCTCCTTAAGGAATGCTATGTCCATTGACCTTACCGGCGATCCGGTTGAGGGAGCACTTCGACTATTTCCAGGGCCCAACCTTGTTGGCATTCCTCACACGGATTCTAGCATTCGCCGTGTTAGTGACTTCGTTCAATTTCCCAACTTTCTGGATAAGATTTCGCTAATTTCAATATATGCCAACGGCACATTTCACCCAATCCTTCCCGATGACATTGCGTCCGGTGCGCTCAACGACTTTGAAATCTTGCCAGGACAAGCTTTTGTCGTGGTTGCGAAGGAAAACTGGTTCCAAAGGTTTTGAGTCAATTGACAATGCGAAGGTGTAAATCTACAAGTCCTAATCATGCGTAAAAGGTCTTGAGCCAACCTAAACCGATTCATCTCCGCGATGTGTATCCATGAGTTCAGAGCAGATTTCTTCCCTGCTCCAGCAAGGTATTTCTGACAAGATTTTTCCCGGCGCGGTCGCAGTAATTGCTGACCACGGTGAGGTTTCCTATTACGAAGCGTTCGGACATCGCACGGTTCTACCTCGAACCAAACCAATGCGGCGCGATACCATTTTCGATGCGGCTTCGTTAACCAAACCGGTCGTTGTCGCGACACTAGTTATGCGCCTTGCTGAAGACGGAAAATTGGATATTGGCGATTCCGTCAAAAAGTACCTTCCCGAATTCGATCGCGAAAAGATAACACTTCTGCACCTCCTCACCCACACATCCGGCCTGCCAGCGTGGCGTCCAATCTATCTCAATGTAAAATCGAGAGATGAGGTTATAGGCTATCTTGGCACAATAGGACTTGAATACCCAATTGGAGAGCAAGTTGTGTACAGTTGTCTTGGGTATATTTTGCTGGGCGAACTTATCGAACGCACTAGTGGACAAACGCTAGACTGTTTGGCGCAGGAATGGATTTTCGCACCCTCTGAAATGAGGAATACCCAGTATTGTCCGCCCCCAGAATGGAAGAACAATTGTGCCGCCACAGAGGATTCAAACAACTTTGAGAAACGTATGACGAACGGCGAACGATACGACTGGCGTACCGGAGTTCTCTGTGGGGAAGTTCATGATGAAAATGCCCATTTCCTAGGCGGCGTTTCCGGCAACTCTGGTCTCTTTTCTACCGCAAGAGATCTCGCGAAATTCTGTCAGATTCTTGTCAATGGCGGAGATGGCATACTAACATCTGATAGCATTTTTCGACTGAGCCAAGTCTACACTGCAGGACTAAATTCAAATCGTAGCATAGGTTGGATTATTTTAAATGATGGTTCGCTTTATCACACCGGTTTCACAGGTACGTCTATTCGCATTCATTTTGAACGAAGGATGTTTGCTATTCTGCTCACAAACCGCGTTCATCCGAATGCAACCCGTGAAGGCATCCTTGCTTTCCGAGACGAGTTTCACAAATTGGTTTTTGGCACGTGTGAGTAATGATTGATACAGGACTGACGGTTCTATTCCGTGAAAAGCCTAATCTAATTGAAGACAGAAATATCGGCTTAATTACTAACCAAACCGGGGTCGATGAGGCTCTTCAAAGTAATGTGAGCCTATTTGCCGCGTGTCCGATCACCCGTCTCATGGCGCTCTTCAGTCCTGAACACGGCTTATGGGGAAACCACCAAGATATGCTCAAAGTCCCGTCTGCAACTGATGAGCAACTTCTGATCCCGATTTACAGTCTTTACGGTGAAACCCTTCAGCCCACCCAAGAGATGTTGAAGGGAATCGATACGCTAGTGTACGATATTCAAAACGTTGGTGTACGCTACTACACCTTTATTACAACGATGCTTCTAGCAATGCAGGTTGCATCGGAGCACGGTGTTGAGTTTATTGTGTTAGATCGCCCGAATCCGATTGGCGGAGATCGACTTGAGGGGACTTTACTTCGGCACGAATTCAAATCTTTCGTCGGCGCGCATCCGATTCCAATTCGGCATGGCATGACCATTGGAGAACTCGCTCTTCTCTTCAAAGCCGAACTAAGCTTGGATTTACAACTTGAGATAGTCCCGATGCGCGGCTGGACACGGAGCATGTGGTACGACCAAACCGAACTTCCGTGGGTACCATCATCTCCCAGTATGCCTACTCTCGATACAGCGATTCTATATCCAGGAACATGCCTAATTGAGGGAACAAACCTGTCAGAGGGACGCGGGACAACGAAACCTTTTGAATGGATTGGTGCGCCGTGGATCGATGCCGATCAGTGGTCGGAGACCTTGAACCATTTGGAATTGCGCGGTGTGCGCTTCCGTCCGATTCATTTTGCGCCGTCGTTTTCGAAGTATGTAAATGAGATTTGCCACGGCGTGAGTATACATATTATGGATAGACAACTAGCTATGCCGCTAGAGATTGTCTTGCATTTACTCGCATCGGTCGCAGAAAGCTATCCTGACCACTTTGAGTTTCTTGAGACCGATGGGACGCACTTTATCGATATGTTGGCAGGAACAGATTCGCTGCGTCTAGCATTCAGTGAACGGCATTCGCCAACTCAAATTCTGCAGGGATGGTGCGAGGAGCTTGATGAATTTGCATACAGACGGAAACCTTTTCTTATTTACGCGTGAATATCGATCTTTCCACCGTCTTACTTGAGTGGGATAACCCGCTGTCGATTTCACCAGACTCTAGAAGTCACTCTGGGTTATCGCTACATTCTCGCTAGCCATTTGAGGAGTTACTCTGACGAAATAACCAATGAAGGTATTCCAAACTCTCTTCGAAAAACAGACGAAAAGAGTAATTGGTCTCATGTCCGGTACCTCCGCCGATGGAGTCGATGCCGCGCTTGTTGAGATTTCTGGACATGGTCTATCCACGCAAGTCAAACTCTCTGCGTTTGACAGTTTTCCCTTTGAAGAAGACTTGCGTGTACGAATCTTCAATCTGTTTGACCCCGAGACTTCTCGAGTTGATGACATCTGCCAAATGAACTTCATTCTCGGTGAAAAATTCGCCGAGGCAGCTTTGTCGATCGTCGAAAAGGCTCAAATCTCTATCGATATGGTTGACCTCATTGGATGCCATGGTCAGACGATTCATCATCTTCCTCCACAGACGGGAGCGCTTCACGTCCCTTCTACGATGCAGATTGGCGAGGCTGCAGTGATCGCGCACCGCACAGGTATCCCTACCATTGAAGATTTTAGAGTTGCCGACGTTGCAGCCGGCGGACAAGGTGCGCCGTTAGTACCATACGTCGATTTCCTGCTGTTCCGACAAGCAAATCGGACGATTGCACTGCAGAATATCGGAGGGATTTCTAACGTCACCCTTATCCCCGCAGGGGCAAATAGTTGCGATGTGCTTGGCTCCGACACGGGCCCCGGAAATATGCTAATTGATACGGTGACAGAAATTGTTACAGATGGGAAGCAGCCCTACGACATTTCGGGAAAGATTGCCGCTCAAGGACATACTAATGAAGCACTATTGGGAGAATGGCTTCAAGACGGTTTTCTACAGCTAGCACCACCGAAGACCACGGGGCGGGAAGCTTACGGCAGTCGGTTTGCGAAAAACGCATTTGAACAAGCGAAAGCACATGCAGTTACATCTCAGGATTTGGTCGCAACAGCCACAGAATTCACGGCACGAACGATTTTTGAGCACTACAACCGATTCTTATTCCCTCGTTATTCCATTGATGAAATTTGTGTAAGCGGCGGCGGGACTTACAACCTAACCTTAATGAGGCGGTTGGAAGATTTATTTGATCCAATCCCTGTCCTCACTTCTGATTCGCGCGGTATCTCTAGCGATGGAAAGGAAGCCATAGCGTTCGCAATACTCGCCAACGAAGCTATTCACAACCACAAAGCAGGGTTACCCCAGGTCACTGGAGCAACTGGACCGAAAGTGCTTGGCAAATTCACACCTGCGTAAGTACGATTACCCTTGAGAAGAGAGCCATGGCAGATTACCATGTAATTCCGCTGGATAAAACGAAAATTGCCCCGTATGAAATTTCAGATACTTTGAGAAATCAACTTCCATATTTCACCGAGGGCAAAATTCATGACACCGGTAATCCCGACGAATTTTTCTTTCCCATTGCCCGTACCACTGAATTGCTTGAGGATGGAGTATTCTATGTTGTTTCTCCGCTGGATGACCAGAATCAAGCTGAAATTGAAATCACCGATGAGCAAGAGGATCTATTGGAATGGCTGGTTTCGAACCAGATTGAAGAGGTGCGGATTAAGAAAGTATAGTGGGAGTTTAGACGATAGGACAGATTTGACTATCGGGCTCTGTGGCGGGACATTGCCCTCGTAGAGGTCTAGAAGCGCGTCATTAGAGAGATTCGATTGCTGGCGCCAAGTTCCTCATTGCCCAAGTATGCGTAGTCGACCGAGAAAGCAGCGCCCGTCAAGAACGATAGTTTGAGTCCCGCACCGGCAGTCATAAGGCGAGTCGTGGTTACGCCTTTTCGCTCTTGCAAGCCAATTCTCAATGCGAGTAATTTCGCGAATACATACTCGGCGCCATAGTGCATTTCGAACGAATACAGGCTATCGGTGTCGACCGTCAGCAAAAGTTGGCTGTTTAGCGCTGCGGCATCTATGACGTAAGAAAAACCGATTTTGAAGTTAGGATTTATCGTATCCGTGTTTGACGCCTGTCCCGGTTCGTCCGGTGGGGTATTCCAGTATAGTTTCGTTTTGAAGAAATCCTGTGCCATCACACCAATGGATAGTTGATTGGCTTTATTTTGGGTCGATTGCCAGAGAATACCAAAGTCACCACCAAAACCGATTGCATTGAAATTTCGGAGCGTCGAAATATAGATTACCTTGGCATTCCCCCCTGCATACAATCTCCATGCCTCTGGTCCAATCCTAGTGCCGTAGGAGAGAATGAACGCGTTGTCCGTGTTGCTAAAGGTATGCTCAATTTCAGGTCGATTGTCGGGACCGACTCCACCCGAAGGGATGGGAAGACTGGTGATTGGGATATCATCTACACCCACTCGTAGCCAGCTAAGTCCAACGGAGGTATTCATTCCAAAAGATTGAACATAGTTGATGAAGTCATAGCTGTTTAGGTCGCCAAGACTGGAGTGCATAAACGAGACCTCAGAATGGCTTAAGTGTCCAAGCCCCGCCGGATTCCAGTAGGTCGCTGTTGCGTCATCGGAAATTGCCACAAAGCTGCCTCCCATCCCGAGTGGGCGTGCCCCGACACCGAGCGTTAAGAATTCTCCGGCGTACTTGGTAGCGGCGCCCGTGAAAGATTGCCCCAGAAGGAGGACGAATACTACGCATACAAAGCACAAAACGCGAAATCTGAAATGCGATCTCCTAGTCCAATCCTGTTTGGAAATGGAATTATTCTTATTGACCCAAGATTTGCCAAAATTCAACGACAATCAACTCCCTGTATTCGTGCTCAAGAAACCAAACGGACAATCCTTTACAGTATGCTGATGTAGCTACTTTAGCTTCATCATCTTGATAAGTTCGGTCAGGTCTTTTTCTCCGGCTTTCTCAACACGAATCTTGCAGTAATAGACTCCATTCGCAATCTCTTCGTCATTCTGATCGCGCCCATCCCACGGAATCATCATGAATCCAGCCGTAGCGTCTTCCGTAAATTCTTGCACCAGCCTTCCGGACAAACTGTAAATCTTAATGCTGACCTCATCTGCCTCCCCGGTGAGTTCACAGGTGATAGTCGTTTCAGCCGTGAACGGGTTGGGATAATTGGTCGCGCTCAACAATTGAAGAATCCTGTGCACGCGAAATTCCATCTCTTTCTCGGACTCATTTCCCTCAAGATCGCTTGTTGAGAGTCGTATTTGATAGGTATTTGGATCAAGCCGTGGAGGTCGATAGTTCAGAACTACTTGGTTGGAGCCAGGTTGATGGCTTAATCTATACTCTGTTTCCTGTATTATGGAAGAATCCTGATTGTAAATCATCTCCATGCGAATGGGGCGTGTAATATAGTCAATACCGTTGTTGTCTGTTAGGGTAGCCTGAATGAGGGGCTCATCAGAAACCGGGTCGCCGTCCACGAAGTTTTGCCCTCCTACCGTCAACTGGATATCCGGTGGAATAACATCGTCGCTTCGCATTAACGTCAAGGGACCGAGGATTGGGACTTCGGCACGCACTCGTCCAACCTCTCTAGTTTCAAATGTGAAACTGTCCCCTGCCTCAAACATCCAGCGTCCTTGGGTAAGTTTAAGTGTCAATCCAAACTCGGGATAACTAAATTCTTCTCCAACTACACCGAGAACAGGATTTCCGTTTCGTGCCAGGATCCCGGTTTCTCTGCCTTCAATCTGAAAGTGTTCTGAATCTATGAATAAGATGACCCATCGGTCGCGCGGCATGTTCGACCCCGGAGCTAGTCGCAAGTATTGCATCGTGCCCGTACCTCTGTTTTCTTCAAGGTAGGAAACAGCATACAACTGAGAATCTCCGCCTACGCTGTCTTGGATAACGTCAAAGGTAAGAACATCCCCAAATTGAAACTCTTTCTCATCATACTCAATGTCGATGGCTACTCCATCAGTGTAGTTCGGTGGATCCTGCGGAAAACCCACGTATCGGTCTGACTCAATCAATTTCAGGGGCGCAGCATTCTCTCCGACTAACAAGCGGTAGGTTGACGCAGACGTAAAGAGTAGCACCCATCGACCAATGGACGTTCCTGCCGGATCGACGTGTACCTCAAAGAGGCCGCCGCGACCGTGATTTGATGATGTGAGGCCTGCAATTGTAGGCTGTATATCAATAGATCCGTTGGTGGTCGAAACCAACTCGGAGGCTAAACGTGTCCATTTCCCAAGCCGCGCGACCCATAAATACACACCAATCTCCTTCGCTCGTTGTTCGGCACCTGCGTTGATTGCCGTAATCTGTTCGCGAGAGAATGTGCTGAGGTCAACCAAGGAATCGTCATCGTCAGCATCTAGGTTTCCGAATAACTCCTCGCCAATATCCAGTTTAAGCGCATTGAGATCAAATCGGAGTTCGGCCGTTACCGGTTGGTTCAATCGCGTATTTGGTTCCGCGTCTTTTATTGACACGTTGTAGGCTACCGCATGGCTCCCGTTTGGCAAATTAATCCGCCTTAAGGCGGTTGCCCGAGCGGGTTGTTCCTGCTCTCTAATTTCCATAATCGACAACACTTCAGGGTTGGGCACCAGATTTCTCGGAATTCGAAAATCGATAACGCCATCGTGACTGAAAAGCCGTTTTGCGGCTTTCCCGATCAAGGTATCTCGAACCCGGACATTGCGCTGCCCAAGATTATCATCATCGTCCCCTTCCCGAACTTGTCCTCCCGGTGATGCGTTTGCATCAAATACCGGATCAATCCATGCAAAGATCTCGTGGTCCCCGATTGGTAATTCATGTCGAATAGCAGCCGTCGCAAGCCAATTCGTATTAAGCGGATCGGCATTGAATGCGCGCGGTTGCACCGAAGTTTGTTCTTGAACGTCCGGAGTTTTGTGAATTTCAAGCGGATCTCGTCTTAACCAAGCATCGGGCGGAATTTGAACCTTGCCGAGCAGCCTAGCCTCGGAATCAACCACATTGTCGTTGTCCAAATCCGGGTTACCGTCGAAGAAGAACACTTCCACCGTGTCCTTCAACTCAACATCTTCGACTTGCTGAACGTCTGCGTTGAGAGTCCAAGCGTCAATTTCAGGCGAATACTGATAATAGATAAGGGCGTCATTAGAGAACTGCTCAGCGTTGACATTCTTAAGATTCGGAAAAACCACAGGTCGGTAGCTCAACAGATCGGAGATAATTACGTTCCCATCTATATCGGTGACTTGGATATCATACCGAATTGCAGAACCGTTGGCAGACAACAGTAATGGCGACGGTACGGTGTACCAACCGATCCCTCGTGGTTGATCCGGAATCATGAATACGGTTTCCCAGTTGCGAGTCTCGGGATTTCTCCAGGAGAGGACAATCTCCTTGATACCTTGATTATTGAGTTCATCAGAAATCTGAGCGGAAATACGAAACGAAGATTCATCCACAACCTCGGATTGAATATTGAGAATCTTCGGTTCCAAAACGCTGAGAGAAGCTCCGCCGACCGCGATATGCGTGGGATTTTCGGCATAATATTCGACATGGGCTGCACCCGAATCAATGTTGTCTGGTACCGTGATAGCAAGCGCTGGAAAACTTCCGTTGGTCACCCGTGCTTCCTTCGTGACTATAACATCTCCAGTGTAATATTCAACTGCTCCATTTTCGCCTTGACCGGTAGCATACTTACCGGGAAAAATCGCCTTGACCTGTAGTTTACCGTTGAAGTCCGATATCGGAGAAAACTGTTTTTGTTTGAGTCGAGGGTCGTAGTTTACTGTTAGTATTTGGCCTGCATCGATTTCGACCTGCCCGCCGGGCACAACAGTCTTGGATTTAACTTTGGGCTGCATCTCGTAATCGGCCATCGCTAACTTCATAGCGGGATCGCCGAAGAGCGTGTAACCCATCATCACCTCAATGTTGCTACTTACCCCTCGATTAATTAGAAGTTCAACTTTTGTATCAAAGCTTAGAGCACCGAGTTGTCGCTCATTGCGCTTAAATAGGTGATCAAATATGATGCGATTTAGGGCATCATTGCCGCTGCCGTAGGTCAAGCGCGTAGCACTGAGCATTCCGATAATCCCGCCATTCTCTTTTCGAAGTAGTTTTTCAGCCATACTAGGCTCGCCGGGCTGATCGAAATAGCCGTTATAGCAACTTAGCACAAGCATGAATGGAATATGCGGTGTTGGCTCAACAAGATCGACCGAAACATTGCCGAAGATGTTTTCGTGTGCCCAAACGATTCTACCTCCGTGACCGGCATATTGAGCGAGAACGGCGCCGTTACTTAAGGCTCGAATTATCCGTTCCTTGGCGACATGTTTTGGGAGTGTGTCGGGGAAATCGTTCGGATTCGCCTCAACAAGATCTATAATGTCTTCAAGAAATATTTCTATTGTCTCATAACCTAATAGCGTATGGCTTTGCGCAATTTCGTTTAAGCTCTTTTTGAAAATGAAATCACCGGAATTATTCACTTCATCGTCAGCAACAGAGATGATTTGACGCCGCCAACTTCCGTTAGGCCTTTTACCTTCGTAGCTGATTATTTTATCAACGATTTCAGCCGCTTCATTTAAGGTTTCCGCCGTTAAACGACCAATGTAGAAATCAGTGAGCTCGTCTAATCCACTTACAGTGGCGTACCAGTGGTCGGCAGAAGTACGTCCGAAGGAGCTCGTCCAAATGTAGTGGGGAGGGATATAACCAAGGTCTTCGGGCGGTTCCGGGTAAAGTTCTTTGTCTACCCCAAGAAAATCGAATGTGCCATCGCCCATAATTACAACATGAGAAAGTGCTGGCGGTTCCCAGTATTGGTACGCATACGTCAAAAAACGCTTGATGGCTTTTGGATCCACCATGCCTTTGCCAAAACTGTCGTAAATTTCGGTGACATCGACAACCTTTGTCCGATATCCGCCGCCCCTTGAAGTGGATCGCCACTGCGCCAGTCGTTCGGACGGCCCACGGAAAACAGGATGAGTAATGATCACGTAATCTGCGCCGTTAGAAGGAGAAAGTAGCTCACTTACCGGAACCGTTTCCACACGGACCGGCTTACGAACACCAGCAGACGAAACGGCAATGTATTTCGCATCATGAGTATCCGGCACCTGAAACGTCGCGTCATAGGCTACTCGAGGAACATTAATCTGCATATCATCAATATCTTCGACTCCTCCGGCATCATTGGAGCGCAAAACCGCGCGAAGGCGCTCGCGTTCCGCCAAATCCAAATCTAAGCGCGAAACGACTGGATTCATTAACTTGGAAATCAAACCGTTGCCATCGTGCTCAAACACCTCCACATCGGGCGAAAGAAAGGATTGAACGGTGTATTCTAGGTTGCGGCGTTTGCGGACAGCGTATGATTCCTTGCTGGCGGGAGATGAAAAATCAAGATAGTCGTTGACCGCCTTCAGCAAACGCGTGTATTCCACATCAAACGAGTTCACGTACACATGATATGGATACCGAGTTGTATCATCTTCGACCGTGGTGTCCACACGAGTGAGGGTCAACGTGTTCCAATCGCCCTGGGTGACATCCTTTAGGTTGTCCCATACTCGCAGTGTTTTCTCTACAGAGATTGACTCTTGGCGCCTCCATTTTGCGTTCTCGATTCGAACCCCATTGACTGATGTCAAGATTTCGTGCTGCATCGGGGTACCACCTTGCAATACAACCTGAATCTTTGGTTGAATAAAACTCCGAGCGAGGTCATAGAGTGGAAACTCAAGATTCATCTCGTTGAAATCGCCCGCATTTCTAATTCCGTCCCAATACCAGAAATCTAGCGCATCAAACCACCCGTGCCTATCTCCCGGAGAGACGTGTTCCGGGAAGCGATGTTCCAAGTTGCTCGTCAGCAAATCTTCTTCAAAGTGTATCTTTGACCGGAACACGGGAATAACGGTTGCTGTTGGATCATCAGGGGTAGCGTCAATCTGCGAGACACGTATTCCCGGTTCACGTTCCACGCGCAGCCAATAGACATTCCAATGGGTGTATCTGTTCTGAGCATCCAAGCCTAGGAATTCGATATAATCCCCCGAATCGAAACTTCCATCTTCCTCACCGTGAATATAAATGGGCACTTCCTTATCGGCTGTCCTAAGATGAATGTTCTGCACGGGGACTTGCCGTAAATCGATTCCCCATTTGTTAATGAGATCGTCTCCGGTCAAGCGGTAAATGCCTGTTTCATCAATGAGAATTTTGTATTGAACCTCAGCCGGTTGGGACGCCATTGCTTGCTGCATAACGGGAGCGCTCAAGGTGCTTTCTCGAGGTACGCGCCACGCTTTCGCTTCTTCATAGTTTGCCAAAAGGTTTTGGAAGGTGCGCTCGAACGTCTCAGGTTCTTCAACAGCCGCTCCAAGAGACAATCCGCTTTGAGAACGGAATCTTCCAGATGCTGAAGCGCCGTCCGGTTCCGCGGGGTGAAAATTCACGCGGACGACCAAACGAGGATGGAGTCGCAGTAATCTTAATTTGGACTTATATTGGACGGGGTGTAGTGTAAGACAAATTACGCGTTGGGATCGGATGTACCCTTCATAAGCAATTTCTGCTAGATTGGATGGGAATATTGCTCCCGTTTTGTACGCGGAGCCATCTTCACGCCACTCCTCGGTAGGAGCTTGAATCTGTTCATCTGACCATCCTCCGCCACTACGCGACGTGAGGATTTCATTTTCTTGAGGGAGCACACGATACGGAACAGGCGGAAGGCGATGGCTTGATCGAGTTTCATTCGTTGCGTGCAGGACTTCTACAGAAAAAATCGTGTCCGCCGGAACGCCAAGAAGGATTCGTGAAACCGGAAGCTGGGGATTACCTTCTTCAGAGGTGAATCCGCAGCCTTCGTACGATACCGACTGATATTTGACGCCGTTTCGCTCAACGGTCTCCACCTCCAACTCAGAAAGATTAAATTCCACGGTGATACCATCAAAATCCGACTTGGCGATGATGTCTGCGTACGAAAGCGTGACAATTGAACTTAAGAAGACAACACTTACCCAAAGTACGAAAGGCAGGATGCGTGATAAAAGGAGAGTAGATAATACAGATACTTGACTAGACGCGTTTCTACGGTCCTGTGTCCAAATATCATTGGGATAGTTCATTGTGATGTCATACCATGTTTGGAACGGGAATACTATACACTCGGTTCTTCAAGGCAACTTTTCGGCGGATGTGCGGAAACCGACAATTTGTAACGTGAATGTTAGTCATGCAAAATCCGGCATATCTCCCGTGTAATATCAATCGATTTGAATAGCCGACTTGTTTCATCGCTTTAGTGAATTGTCCGGTTTCTCTTCTTCATCTCGAATCAAGAACGAATAGTAAATCTCACCAACAGCGTTTTAGATTGCAGACGTAGATTGGCACACCGTTTTCACTAACAACATTCTTGGCGCTTGAGACATTCCGCACTTCCCTTACACTAACGGGACAATCCCTGCAAAACATACAAAAATATACCCAAAGCGCGAATCGTGAGACGATCCTCCCAAATCAATCCGATATTCCGCTTATTTGTCGGACTCAGAGCGATTTAACCAACTTGGTAACTCAATAGTTTTTGACATCCTCCACGCGGTAAGAAAAAGAGAAGCCGTGAACCGCACGGATTCTCGGGCACGATCACGAGCGAACTCTATAACCTCAGGTTCGGATGTCCACTTCTTACTATGAGGATTAGGGAAGCTGTCGGCAAGATTGTAAACCCTGTCGACTAGAGCGTGCCCGCTTTCAATCGACTTCGAAATGTCTACCATAAGGTTATCTAGAGGGGTTATCTCTTGTGCTTCTGCCAAATCGGCGGGCTCCATCTCAAGGAACTCAATCAGAGAGTCTACTTTTTCATGAATCCCCTTATACAGAACAGTTCCGTCCGGCTGACGGCGGCCGTTAAAATCCACGGTTAGATGCAAAGGCTGACACACATCTTGGGCATAGTGGGCGAGAAAGCCTGCATAAACCAAACATTTATTTTGGATGAAAACGTTATCGGGCCACTTGCGGTGTTCGGCGAAAGCAATGGCTAAGCGCTCCGTCCATTCTATTACCGCATAGGGAACAAGGCCTACCTTCTCAGGTCGGATGCCGATTTCGGTGCAAAGTTGTATATATTCGTACCGATTCTTCGGTAAAGAACGTCCTTGCAACAGTTCAAGATCGATATAGTGCTCGGAGTGTTCACTGCTCCTTACGGTGGGAGTTCCACGATTTTTTGAAACGTCCGGATCAAATGCACAATGTGCAATCATTCCACCGCCGGAACGAAAGAACCCGGGCAGCTCATCGGGCGACGCCTTTACAGCCGCACGAGTGAGAATGCCGTGACCACCAGACCACCAACCCCTACAAGTGTTGTCAACTAACAGCGCTATGGCGCTCAAGACCAATATCGCCTTCTTCATTCTTCTCTCCGTCTACGTTGATATAGCACAATGTTCATATTTTATAACTGAATGGTCGAAAAAATATAGCGTAGGATAGGTTTCCCGCCAATTGAACGGCTACGATTACTGCGGGGATTGAATGCGTAGATATAGGGTCTAGGCGGAAACTTCCTAAAAGGAATCGTAGCAGACATCGTCTCAGAAAATGTGGTCTCGTTTTGTTTTAACTCCCTTTATCGCTTAATAGTTGACGAGAAGAATTTAGCGGAGTTTAACACCATACCCGATAAAGTATAGTGAAGTCTCAAAGATTTTCGCTCTCAGCAATTCGGAGAAGACGGTTTGACCTGATTCACTCAAATTTTCGTGGACACGCACTAATCCACAGGAGAGTTCAGCGTTGCAAAACCGATAACCCATCATTGAGGGATTATACAACTTTCAGGCGGGGAATGTATACGGAAGGAATCAAACCGGCTATCCAAATCGGAGAGTGATTAGTATACCACAACTAGTCATGAATCAATCGTCCGCATCACGCGTAATGCGCCGATTGATTATATTTGCAACATTCGGAAGGTTCATTGAAGACCAAAGATTTTCGACGCTGCGGTGACGCTAGAGGCACCCGAATTCGTGCGCCTCTCGCGCACCGCGCACATACCACCACGCCACACATCTTACTCTTCAACGAACCTTCCAAAAGGCCGGTTTGGACGATTACTGAGTCTTCAAGTTACCCCAGGTTGTCGTCACTTTGTCGGCAGGATCGACGGAGGTACCTCCACCGGCACCCATGTCAGCGTTAATCTGCTCTTCGGTCAAGTATTCATCCCAGACCTTGTAGTAAGCTATGGAGCCATTAAAGGTCCGATGCTGTTCAGCATGGCTATGGCCGAATATCGCATGGAGATTCATCGGACGTTCGGGGTCCCATGTTACTCCAGAGGGGAGCGATCCTGTGAGTTCGCCGTCAACGTAGAAGTCTATGGCAATCCCACTCTCAAAGGCGATATGAACAAAGCGCCATGTGCCAACGCCGAGGCTGAGGCCGTGGTCATCAAGTCCATAGTCCTCACGGAGACCAATAGCAGGCTGCATGACATTGACATTGGTAATGTTACCGGCAGGGTTGTCGGCATCGCCGCTGCTAACCCAGATACGCGAAGTTTGGTTTGCCTCTCGGGCATCAGATTGAATACCTATCAAATGATGCTCCTCTTCAAGCACACCGCCGTTAATCCTCAGCAAAAGCCCCATCGTGTAGTTTTCCAGAAATACGGTTGGGACATCGTCGTTGGGCTCATCGCCTGGCGTAGCAAACGATTGCCTTGCTGCCGAGGCGGTGTAATATTTGCTATTGAATGACATTCCGGCAACGTCAATCATACCCTCTTCAAGGGCGGGTTTGTCGTCGTTATGTGGCACGCCTCCACCACTCGCAGCGCTGTTTACCCATACGTCATCGCCGCGCTCCTGCGTGTTGGCGTCAAAGTTGAGAACCAATTCGGCAACCGCGACCGGGCATGCCAATGCAACGATAAACAGTACGCTGATAACTACCCTTGCGCTTGTTTGTGTCATTATATGAGTCATGACTCATTTTTCCTTTCATTACTTTATTTTATCTATCAGTAACCATTTAGCTGATAGTTGATTCATAAATCTATTCACGGAATCATCTCCTCTATATGACTTCGATAGCTCGTGATTCCGTGATTGAAAATTCAACCGAAGGGTTGATTCTCCTTCAGATACGAACTTAGTTTACCAAAGGTTTCGGACGTTTGTCAACAAAAAATAGCAGTTTTTAAGTCCCACGAAATGGATTTGAACCCAAACTACGCCAAAGAACTGATGAAATCGGCGCGGGACAATAAATTGGCATACCCGAACTACGATTTCAGAACGAGGTGAACAATTACTTTCATATGTACCCCGTCGGGAATCTCTCCTACCAGACGCAACCAGCCTCCAAAGTGAGTAACCCGAGCAAAGGTGGTGCCGGGAGCCGCTGGCAGCGGTACTAGCGTACCTTCGTCGCACCAATACATACCGTCCGGCGAAATCTGGACGTGCGCGTTAGCTCCTCCGGGAACCCCCTCCGATTCAAGAGCACGAATGAAATAGATGGCTTCAGACGCCCAAGCAGCTTCAAACGGTTCGGCAGTAAATTTGCCGCGCCATTCGGTGTTTAATTCCACAGTCGCGGTAGCACTTTGTCGCATAATCATTCCTCCATTTCAGCCGATAATATTACAGAATCCAAATAGAGAAAGGCGCGGCTATCGCAATCGCTTTCCACCCAGAAGAAGCTATTCAACATGCACCAGAGATTGGGCATCGCAGGTATCTGCATCGGCTCGATTCCGGAGACATCAAAGACACGATCGTTGCATTGAAAACGCAAGTATGACATTGTCTCCAAATCAAAGTCAAGGCGCAGGTAGTACCAGTTGTGTTTGGTGGCAATCTCGTTATAGCACAGACGCTGATTGCCGCCCGGTAGATCCAGCCATCCTTCGGGCGCCAGGTGGAAGTGAGAACGTGTCTTGCCGCTACCACCAATGTCGTGCATAGACATACGGTCTTTTTTGTACTGCCAGCGTTCCACCGTTTTGCCATCCATAGCGTTCAAATAGCGGATATGCGGCATGATTCGCAGTGGATTCTCTACCGTCCGATCGCTAACCTGCAGATCAAACAGGACACCAACCGCGCGGACATCTGTCTCTGCGAGACGCAATTCCGTCGCCTCCGGTTTGAAAGTAAAATAAGCTTCGAGACGAACAGGTCCCGCATGACGGAATGTCATCCGCTTTATACCCACGCTAATGGAGCCGGGACGTGGGCGCGTTGCAAGTTTCAATGCGTAGTTCCCCGTGAGGGTGCCTACGGTGCCGCTATCCCACATGGATAGATTACTGAGCATCGGCGGTCGTATGTCCCGGTACTCGGGCAACATGGAATCGATCGAATCCTCATAGTTACCAATCAACCCCGTCCATCCTTGCATCCCTTGATTGAAGTCATCGTAGAAGAGGATGCTATCGAGAGAGTCGAAGCGGCTGAGGCGCGGGTCAGATTGCAGCACCGCCTGCCGCAGGTCAGTAGTCATAAAGAAATTCTCCAATAATAGGTGCTCTTCTCATCTTCCGCGTAATAGACTTGTGTAATCTCGAATTTTCACATACTAGATCTTAGGGTATATCTCTATGAATCTCCACGAACGAGCAAAAATCATCTAAGATACTACCGCGAGTCCGATTGATTGACCGATTTTGCCCTTCCGTCATCAGTTTCATTTTTGTCAATCATGATGCGGGATACGGTCACTTGAGAAATTAAACTTTTAGGTGCTCGATAATGCGGAAGATAAGCTCTTATATCTTATTTTGCGTATTACGGCAGTTCTATGGAATTCCGATTGATTCCTTGCAGCTCGTGCCCAAGTTTAATTACGGCTTAAACCTCGGTTGTCTAGGATCGCGATCCCTCTTCAAACGTAACTTGGATCCCTTCAATGGAAGGTTGACCCGTTCCCCATTTCGCAGGTGCGATTCCATAAAAGCAAAGATAAGTTCTGTGCTGGCGTAGGCGCACCGAACTCCTCCTCTGGTGGTCGCATCACCACGATCCAATGCGTGGACAAGGTCTTTGATGAGGTTGGCAGTGGCGCTGGTCGGTTCAAATTCCGGAAAGGCTTCGGAAATCAGGCAGGTACGCCAGCCTGGAACATCTGTAGAACGTCGAATTTCCCACTCGCGACCGTCCAAACGCCTTACGTATCCCTTCTCACAAATCGCTTCGGTTCCGCCGGTTGGTGCGAGGAGCGCGTGTGCCATCACGCCATTCTGAAAGGATATCGTCCCCTGCGCGATTGGATCTTCTCGCACCAAATCGCCATCAATCTGCTCGTCGCCTTTGGGAAGATACGCGGACACCCACTCGGCGGGATGATCGCTATTCAATCGGAGCAGCAAATCGAAATTGTGGCTCGCTTTGTTAAACAGGGTTTGGTTCGAGTAGATAATCAGCGTCCGAAGTTTTCCCAACTCGCCGCTGTCAATAACCTCTTTCATCTTGTCAAAGCCGGTGTGCCAGCGATTGTTCGTTCCCAAGTTGAAAGCCACCCCGTTGCTCTCCACCGCATCGACCATGGCTGCCGCTTCATCCATTGATGCCGCCATCGCCTTTTCGGCGTAGATTGCTTTCACTCCGTGTTCCGCCGCAAAAATGACGACTTCGGCGCGTTGTTCCGGTTGAGTTGCCACTCCCACAATGTCGAGATTTTCGCGTTCAATCATCTCTCGATAATCGGTGTATTGCCGTTGCTTCGGTACGTCGTACTGCCTGCCAAATTCCTCCATCACTGAGGGACGGAGATCGGCGCACGCCACAAGATCCGTGCGTTCTTCCGCATAAAAGCCGGCGGCGTGGGAATACGGTCTCACGATGCCGCGGTAGTTTACCACTTCGTGGTCAATAAACGCTCCCATTCGGCTACAACCGATAACAGCCGCTCGATACGTTTTCATAATTTCCTCTCTCGGGCTTTAGTGGTTTATTTTCCAAAAAATATGGTTAGTGTTGGGTGCCGATGCGGTTAGAAAGGGATCTCTATCGATCAACTGAGCGGATAGCGAAGGCGATAGAAATACCATTTTTCTAAAATGCTTGTGCATTGGTCGCGTGAATCAGGTCACGAAATTTGCGTGGAGCGGAACAAGAAGTCTCGCCTCCGCGCAACGCTGGCGGGACAAGGGGATCTCTATCGCGGTCGTTATTCACTCGTTTGATGGATTTCTATCGCGCTCCTTATCCAGTCGCTTGATCCCTGCCTACCGGGTTGGTGTTATACGGCTTGCCGTTCAATCGAACCATTGAAAACTTGCTCATTCTAGCGAAACCCGATATTTCATGAGATTTCGATTGTGCCTTCAAATACTGTCCCGTACGCATTGCTTCGCTTTTTATCGATAGTCTCGTTGCCGATGGTGTAAACGCGATTACCCGATATCGCAACTCTGTGCGAACACACGCCGTATGGAAGCGGATCTAGCGCCGACCACTCGCCGGTATGCGTATCATAAGCCCATGTCTCGTGAGAATAGCAGAAAAAATCAAGTTCCGATTCGTAGCTCTTTATGTCAACCGAAACGCCCTCGGGGTGGACGACCCAACTATCGCCGCCGGTCAACACAATCCATCGATCGGCTACACTAAAGGCTTCACATCCAAAGGCTCGCGGCGGACGCGCCAATTCCTGCCATACTCCTGTCTGTAGGTCGTATTCCCACACTTCTCGAAAGGCAATATACACCGCGGTGCCATCAGCTCCGAATCTATGGGCGTTATAGGGATGCACATCCTTAACCCCACCTATGGGTTGGTCGCGCCCGCTGATGACGTACAGTTTCCCGTTGCAGATTGTGACTCCGGCGAACCACCTGGGTTTTCCGGGGAATTGAGTGAGGATTTCCCAGTCTGATCGTTTAGCGACATCCATGCGGTAGATATTCGGGTCTTCAATCGAATGTTCATGCGGTTGCCAATCGGTGCCGAAAGCGGTGTAAAGGAAGTCGCCATGTGAGAAGGTCGTCGGTACCATAGCGGGTGTGGGTCGGTCGGGAAGGCGTTCCCAGGTTGTTTCGCCGCCTTTCACATCCAAGAACCACGCATCCGCGATGGCGCGCATCCCGACCGCACGGCGGCGTCCGCCAACGACCGCCAAACCTCCGGCAACAGCGGCGCCGGAGGTCCAGCCGGGACCTATCGGCAAAGGCGGGAGTGGATGCCATTTGCCAATGGCGCTCTCTATGTGCTCGCCGGGAACGACGAGTGAGGGCATTGCCTCCGTTTCTTCGTCAATCCCGAGCCAGAACCCGTACTCTACCTCTCGCCAAGGGTAAGACATTCCCCCGGCGACCAAGAATCGTCCATCTACGATACCTGCCGATGGTCCCTTAATCAATGCCGGATATGCCGGTCCCTGTTTCCAAGTTATTTTTAGTGCCATTATTTTCTCCTTAGATTGATTTCAGACATGCTCAACGCACGCATCCCGGGTATGTTTTTCCTTTTACGTGAAAGTAGACCGGACCTTCCCCTTCCTTCGTGTATTGAGACTTTGCCGACATGTAGGATAAGGCGATTGCGCGCCGCCACTTATCAGAACGATTGGGCGCCGTGTAGTGCGGAATCAGCGAATGGAAGAAAACTCCTCCTCCTGCTCGCACTGGCGCCAAGACGCTGGCAGATGGATCCCAATGCCCTTCTTGAATAACGAAATCATCCGTGACTTTGACGTGCGGGAGCGGTCCTTTTTTGTGCCAACCTCGAAGCACAGCCAAACACCCGTTCTCCGGCGTCGCATCGTCAAGCGTAAACCAACACGAACACAGCGCCATGGGTTTGATGGGCCAATACGGCGAATCTTGGTGCCAGCCCTTCTGCGATCCGACTTCGGGGGGCTTCATCAACATATCGTTACGGAAGAATTTGATGTCGGGCCCCAATATCTGTTCAATTATGCCGACGATGTTCTCGTGCAAACCTAGGGCGCGGAATAAATCATCACCTTGGACAAGGTTGCCGACTTTGCGAATCCCGTCGCCCGGATGATCGACTTTGAGTTCTCCCCTTTCGACGCGCGGTTCAACTTGTATCCGAATTTCCCCCGGCGGTCTCCCGCCATGGGTATATTCGTGGAGCCGCTGATCTAGCGCATCAACCTCCCTGGGTGACACGAGGTCTTCGACGACAATGTAACCATCTCGGTGATAGGCTTCGAGCTGTTCAGAGGTAAGTTGCTTTGGCATGGTATTGAATCTCCTTGCAAGTCAAATATGACTGACCCACTGCAATCAAAAATGTGTCAACAATCGTGTGGTATTGATGTATCTGTTAGTCCACAACTGGCTTCCGACCATGGACATAAGGCGGTTCCAGTAGTAGCCGCTGGTCTTCCGAACTCATTTGTTCGCGCATGTCATCCGGATACTGCTTCTGCGACCAAGAAGCATGGCCCGGACTGTATTTCACCAGAATCGAAAGCCGGGGATGGTCTGCTTCCCATGGTAGCGTGCCGTGGGTTAGCGCCTCCGTGAAAATTGCGACATCTCCCGCCTTTTGATGCACCCCCGTCATACATTCAGGAACATTTTTCACAACTTTTAAGTGCGACGGGCAGGAAAAATTACTCTTGTGACTTCCCGGAAGGCAACAGAATCCGCCCTGCCCGGGGAGCATGTCCGTTAATGCCCACGATACAACCGTGAGTCCATTGTACATCTGCCCATCTCGACATACATAATATTGCGATGGATTATACGGAGTTCCACCGCTGTGCAAGTCTAGCCCTAGATTTCCCTTCCGCATCACGATGCCATAGGTATGATCCAACCGAAAACCGTTGCCAATCAGTTCCTTAAGATACGGCACAATCCGTGGATGGTTGAGTAGATTCCGAAAGGCATCGCTCTCCAGTTGAAGATATCCACTGAACCGTTGGCTGTAAATGTCCTCATTATTCGGTTCGGCACTTGTCTGATCGCTGATTAAACTCGTTAACACCCCTAGCTCGGCTTTGCTTAGGACATCTTCTACGACCAGATAGCCCCACAGATCAAAAAGATAGCGTTCTTCTTCGTTCATGTATACCTTACGGCGTGACCCGCGCTACTTTCGGCGGGAAAAGACTGCCTCCGATTCTTTTTTGTTCTGCACTGTCATTCGCACATTGATTATGCTTAATGTAACTCACGCTGAGTTCCCCTGCGCTAGATAGTCGTATGCAATCTCCGCGTATCCTTCGGAATAGCTGCACTCCATATAAAATGCATCTCCATAGCTCAACGGAGTCAGTGCGGACAGATCGCACAGTGAAGATGGACCGAAGACAACCCTTCCTGTCCCCTTAGCTATGAAATGCACTATTAAACCCTGTGTAGTCTTGCTGCAATCAATTAACTGTTTGAGTGCTGGACCAGGCCCATCTGCCTTGGGGATCACTTTTAAGCGCCATGCAGGAGTTAAGGGAGGCATGGCATCTATCTGAGCCGTTCCCGTCATGTTGGAATCTATTCGCAGCACCGGCACGCCACTGAGAAAAGTCTCCGTGAGTATGGATCGCTCTTCTTGGCGAACCTGCAATTCGGCATAGACTTTCGGTGTCCCATATATCTCTCTGCCGGCGGCGATTCCAGCTGGGCCGTTATGAAAAACGTGGGAACAGAAGAAGCCGGTCTGATTTCTGAAGCGGCACCGCATCACGACAAAGGATTCCTGAAACGCCCCATAGTTGGTGCAGAAGGGCACATCGACGCCTGCTGCCACACAAAGTCCGTCGTCAGTAGACTGAAGCGGTTCGGGAAGCAACGCCTGCACGGCACCGGGATCGGCGTGAAAAAAGACATACTGAAACTTCACATTCCGGTAAATTGCGGGTAGGGATGGGTAGAAAGGATGGTCGGTCGGTATGTTCCAACCGTCATCGTGTTTTAAGCCCATGGCATGTACACAACCCTTTTGGGGAAGTAATCCCATTTCTCAACATCCGGAGTGCACTAATAGTGTCAATCAAGTCTGTCCAAAGCGGGGCAAGATGCCCCGCCTACGGGCTTTAGTGCAAGGGAAATAGTTGTCAAAATGGTATATGGAAAGCACTATATGCACTGTTATTCAAGCGAAATAGTATAAAAATATTGTAATTGTTTAGTCTACTGATTTCTAGGGTCGAGTACTACGAATCTGCACGGTTTTTTGCCATTTTTTTAGACGTACCCAGTGGTGAATGCCCATTTCCTTGATCTGTAGTGGGCAATTTTTTGCCCGTCTTACGGTTTCAGGGTTTTCACTGACCACCAAGCGAGTGAATAGCGAGTGCGGTAGAGATCCACTAATCACTAGTCACTAAACACTTACAAAATATTGTTCCTGAACCCAAATGATGGAGGATCACACGCGGGCGATATTCTAACAGTTACTTCACGATGAAACCGTCTTTCCAGTTCGAGCGGACTGATAGATTTTCTCCAAGAGTGCGACGGTTCGACGACCTTCCCTGCCATCGACCCTCACGTCGCCGCCCTCCTCGACCGCACACACGACATCCTCGATAATGTTGTGAATCGGGTTATTGATTTGCTGCAGCCGCTCTTCCAGCCCTTCACCAAAGACACGCATGTCCCCGCCGAGCACATCCTCAATCAAGATTCCGCCACCCGTTCCGTGCACTTCCGCACTAAAGTAGACGTTAGTAGGAAAAGTCGTGGTTCCAACGATGACACCTCTTGCGCCATTTTTGAAACGGACAATCGCGAGTCCGATATCCTCGGTTTCGATGTCGTGATTCATGATTCCCATTTCGCCGTAGACAGATTCAAAATCGCCCATGAACCAAGAGATAACATCGAGTAGATGGGCACCTTGATTTGCGAGAGATCCACCTCCGTCCATTTTCCAAGTTCCCCGCCAACCGTCGTTATGCTCAAAATATTCGTCGGATCGGAACCATTTGAAGCGAACCTCTCCCAAAATTGGTTTGCCGAGCCAACCTCTTCTTAGGGCTTCGGCGACACGATAGTTGTTGTCCACATAGCGGCTCTGATAATCAACGGCGACCTTGACGCCCGCATCGTCGCAGGCGGCAATAAGTCGATCGCACGCTTCCGTGCTGACATCCATCGGCTTCGTGGTGATGACGTGTTTTCCAGCGTTCGCAGCGCGTATGCCAATTTCTGTATGGGTTCCGCTTGGCGTCATCACCATGACACAGTCAATGTCAGCCCTTCCGAGAACGTCGTCCAATTCTGTCGTCCATTCCGTACCAAACTCTTCTCCCATTTTTTTTGCAAGATCAGCCTGCAAATCGACAACACATTTTAGTTCGGCTCCATCCGTGTTTTTAATCATGCGCGCCCGGTTACTTCCCATACCTAAACCGACCACCGCGAAATTAACCATAATCTAGCACTCCTCTCATCTTCCGCATAATAGGCTTGTGTAATCTCGATTTTCCACATACCAGATCTTGGGGTATATATTCACAAACGAGAAAAATTCACCAAGATACTACCGTGAGTCCGATTGATTGACCGGTTTTGCCCTTCCATCATCAATTTCATTTTTCTCAAGTAACACTGGACATTGCACTCCTCTGGAGTGCAGAGGCGGGGAGAGATCGTGTTCTATTGACATCTCACTCCTCTGGAGTGAAACCCTTCTACGAAGGAACGCTTTTTCAAAACCTGTCATAGAGCGAAAAATGAGTGTTACTTGCTGAATGAATTATTCCTACAGGGATAATGGCATGCTTTCAATTATGATGCGGGATACTGCCAATTGGGAAATTAAACTTTTAGGTGCTCGATAATGCGGAAGATAAGCTCCTACACATGAAACTCCATAGCCTTGTCGTTATCAACCGTCAAACAGAGAGGTGAACGTAACTTGCGATGTACATTGTCCCAAGCACATCAATGGCATTCATTAACACAGAGACACTTTCACAGAATCTGAAACGCGTAGAGTTTAGCGTTTTTGAGGTTAAACTTCAACTGTATTATCTCTCCGACCAACTCGGACAGGTCCTTTCCCGACCACGTCGGTTCAAATCGCAATTCATCTACACCTCCGTAAGCCTTTGCATGGCTGCGGGAAAACCTTTCGCTAGGATTGCCGTCGGCATCCAATAGTTCAACAGTCACTTCGCCATGTTTAGCGTCAACGTTGACTTGAAGCCTGTTACCACGAAGCTTAAACGGTTTCGTTGTAACTACTCCCGGTTTCTCCTTCGCTTCAAGACAGACAAACCCATCAAGCCTCAGTGTGGCAAGTCCAATTCCCATGACGCCCTTCGGATCGTCGTGTCCGAACCGTTCCGACATGCCACAGTAAAAGAGCCAGTGGCGGTCGTTGTAGGTAATCAGATTGGGAACGTGGATACCGTCCTTGTCGAAACTGCTCGCCGGTCCGCGGGGAATCAAGGCTTTGGAGGCATAGACCCAACTCATATCCCAGTCAACAGTATCGCGGCTGGTTGTGATGTAGAAGTTGACGATGTTTTCTTCGTGCCGGGTTTCTAAGTCTCCCGGCGTGCTGCTAAAGTCATCATCCGTCAAGAATTCGTAGGCGCCGATAAACCCGAAATATAGTCCCTCGTAGGGCCAGACGGTCAAAGCATGGATTTGACGCCGTTTCCGTTTATCGAGTCCAAGGATTTGAAGGTCTTGCCATGCCGTTGGATGATTGATTAGGTCATTGCTCTTGTGGTGCGCCATTACGCGGGTACCGCGTGTCTCTCTTCGATCTGCCCCATCACCAGCGAGATCTTGGCGGGTAACGAGAAGGTACCGCTCACTCATCGGATCCCACAGAATCTGATTCTGCGTATCCGCCGCGCGGTAGGTGACACGCTCCCCGTTGTTGTAATATGTCCAGTGAATGCCGTCGGGAGAATATGCCAAACACGCGCAAGCGACATCGCCTCCATCCGGTCTTTGATCGACGGGGTTATCGAATGCCGCCTTGTATTTGTCCGGCGCACCCCAAGGCACCGTCGGGTCAATAAAGCAACTGAACGACTGGGCTCGTATCACGATGTTCGTCGGCGTGTCGGGCTGAGCGGGAGTTTCGCGCACAATCTCGTCATATGTGAAAACATCCTGTGAAGGCTTCGTCCAGTTCAAGCCGTCAACACTCTCGGCATAACCGACTCCCGATATATCCACCCCCGCAGGACCTATTACCGTATTGAATCCGTTGAAATCCTGCCAACCGCCGTGTTGGGCGAGGTACCACATCTTAAATTTGCCATGTTTCTCGTCTCTTAGCACCGTCATATAGAAACCGAGGCGATTGGCGTGTTCCCAAGGCTTGTCTGCAACCATAACGGGGTTGCCGTCATTTTCTCTAGTGATTTTGCCAAGTTGGCGCATCACATTCCTCTTTTCGGCGACGATGTAGTCATCGACAAGTAATTGTTTCGTGAAACCGATTTCCAGAGGTTCCGAGGTCTCCACATTTTCCTTCTTGGTTTGCTTTTCAAAGATAGGCATCGCTTCGGCAAGCCCTTCAATTCCTTCTCCTTCGTCCGCCTTGACACTTCTAAATGCGTCACCACCCCAACAGATGATCATTAGAATACAAACTGATAGATATTTACTCATTTTTTCTCTTTCAAGCAAACTCCATTCGTATGGTCCAGGACCTGTATGGCAAATCATCTCGACAATTCGATCGCGCATTGAGGCAACCCGATTTAAGTGTTCAGAATCATCGGCGATATTACTCATCTCGTCCGGGGCTGCATTCAAATCGTAAGGCTCGTCGATGTCAAAACGGTTCCAAATGTATTTCCAGTTCTCATCACGCATCATCACGTGAGTGCCATGATTAATCGCGTCAAGGCTGGCGATTTCAGCGAACATTGACTGGCGCTCAAGGTGATTTTACGCTTCCATACTTCCGGGCAGTAGCTTCTAATCACCGCTATAGTCATTTCGATTCATATTTACACATATTTAGGACTTTACTCAGGTGGACAGCCTGAGTTCGTAGCAGGGCAATTCATTGCTCGTTTCTATACGTAACCGCACGGGATGTCAAGAGCTGACGCGCAATGAATTGCGCTACTACAAACCGAACTATGTAAGTCGAATATGTAGAATTATTAGTTGAAATGACTATAAGTACTCACATAGGTCAGGTAACAATGAGCATTACATAAAAAAAGCGGACACCTAAATACAGTATCCGCCGAAAATTAAAGTAGAATTGACTAAGCTTCTTCAAACATGTTACGGTCAATTTCTAATGTTTGCAGTATGGCATGGAGGGTTCCCTTGGCTAATTCCCTGTTGTTGTACGGGATTGTAGTCTTCTTATTCGTATCGGGATTATACCATTTTCGATGTGAACCTTTCCTGATGATTTTAACTCTTGACAGCCTAATCGTCTTAGCTTTCTCTTAATCTCAATATATCTCATGTCCCATAAAGTTGGGTCACAGAAGCCGCCCGAAAACACAAACCCGGGCGTTCTAATGTCGGGTCAAGAGTTTGGAACCTAAAATTCGACTTTGCCTTAGATTTTTTTGGCTCCAGCAGTTTTATTTCTGAGTTGTTTACAGTTGGGGCTTCTGTGGGAAACAACTTCCTTAGGCAGAGGTTGGCCAAACTCCCTATATATTTCCAAAGTTGCGGAAAAAGCATCCTCCACATTATATAATGCTTCTTCTATTGTTCTGCCTTCAGTTATAAGTTCGGGCAACTCTTTACAAGTTACTGTATATACACCCTCAGGTTGAGGTTGTAAGAATACAGTAATTGTGTAATACACTATATTTCCTCCATCTGTATGTAAAACCATTTAGTTTCGCCTACTTTTTAAATCTTTTGGCCATTTTCGTCAAAAGTAGGCGGATTATATCATGCGTTTGTTTATTTTATCAATAACAAAGTGTGGATATTGAGATTCAGTCTAAGCATGACTTTGTGCTTTACGCTTGGATAGCAGACGGTGTCAATCAAGTGTTCTAGAAAAGCGGGTGAGATTTCAACCATTTAGTCGTTTTGATTGACCATTGAAAAGGTCGCTAGGGGTCTCTAATAGCATACAATCTGTGAAGATTGCTATCGCACTGGAATCTCAATGGGAACTCTATCGCGACTGTTTTATCGCACTGGGATCTCTATCGCGTTCCCTGTTAGGCCACCCGATCTATCCGCTCAGTTGATCGCACCTACCGAAACATGTGTAAATATGAATGTAATTGACTATTACAAACACCATTCGTAAGGTCCAGGACCTGTGCGGCAGATCATCTCGACGATTCGATTACGCATCGCGGAAACCCGATTTCGATGTTTAGAATCATCGGCAACGTTGTTCATCTCACCTGGGTCTGCATTCAAGTCGTAGAGTTCGTCAATGTCGAAACGGTTCCAAATGTATTTCCAGTTCTCGTCACGCACCATCACGTGAGCAGCGAGTTGTTCCGGCTCTTGAGCGCCATGATAAATTGCGTCAAGACTGGCGATCTCGGCAAAAATCGGCTGACGTTCGGGCTCTCGTCCATTCAGAATCGCCTCTGCTACGGAGCGTCCATCAATTGGCGTAGGCAGTCTTTCATTTGCCAAGTCAAGCAGCGTCGGCATTAAATCGACACCAGCGAGCGGGGCGGCAATTCGTGTGCCACTCGGCAACTGTTGGGGCCAAGAGATCACGCAGGGCACTCGTACCGATGCCTCATACATTAGACATTTTTCCACATAGCCGTGGTCGCCGAGTAACTCGCCGTGATCGCTGATAAAGGCGACAATCGTGTTGTCAATGAGATTGTGCTCCTCAAGGGTTTTCAAGATACGTCCAACTTCAGCGTCAATGTGCGTGATGAGGGCATAATAGTAAGCCATCACTCGGCGGAATTGCGCGTCGGTTACTGTCGGACGAACCCGAAATTTTCCTCTCCTTTGAAACTCGGGCTTTCCATCAAGTGGATCTCGCAGGGAAGAAGAGAGCGGCATCTGATCTTCCAGATAGTATTCCAGAAGCTCGGGCGGCACCAAAATTCTAGGATGCGGGTCCTTGATACTGGCAAACAGAAAGAACGGGGCATCATTTCCCCCCTGAATGAATTCGATACTTCGGTCTACCGTCCAAGTCGTGCGTTGCTGCCTATGGTCGTCTATTGTACCAAATTCTAGTGTATTTTCATATAGCGTCATCCCCGGCGCGTCCTGGAGATAAAGGTTCGGAACCCCTTCCTGTTCAAAATAATCGAACAGTGGATCCGGGTAATCACCTTGATAACGATAAGCGCGCCAGAAATCGGTGAACCCATGTTGTGGATTGTGGTCGTCGCCGAGATGCCAAGGGCCAACCATGCCGCATTGATACCCCGCCGCCTTAAGGACATCCCCGATAGTGATGCAATCGTAAGGCAGGTAGCAACCGTACTGTCCCCTTCTTCCTGGTCCATAATTTCGCAGTTGAAGATGGGCATGCGGATATAGACCGGTCAACCAACTCGCGCGGGCGGGCGAACAAACCGGAGACGCACAATAAGCGTTTTCAAAGCAAACACCGCTTGCAGCCAATTGATCGAGGTGCGGCGTCCGAACCGTGGAACTCCCGGCGAATCCGGCAGCATCCCACCGCATCTGGTCGCACATGATTAGGATTATATTTGGGCGCGCATCCGCCATGATACCTACTTTCTATCAAAAGTTTTCGACGCTTACCGAACGCAATAGAGGTCTCGTCGGAAATTATTCCCCGCGCCGTTTATCCACCCGTCCAGTTCCATCAAAGTGCAGCGATACGCCCACAGCATGTTCTCCGAGACGCCGCTTTAATCAATTCCTTCGTGGAATCACTGATTGCCAATTTATTCACGATTCACTCTCCCAAGGTTGCCAAGCGATACCTATTCTTGTCCCACGTAGACACCGCGCCATTCCCGTATTCGTTTACGCCAATCCTCACTCGTGAGTAGTCGTTACCCCTGCCGTACACACTAACATTACCTCCATATTCGTCAATGCCCATCGTTGTCGCCCTATCGCCATCTTTGTCATGCAAGGAAACTTGTCCGCCATAATCATTCGAACCAATCCCCACTCTTGGTGTTCCGTCTTTGACGTAGAGACCAACACGGCCGCCACCACCTACGTCAACGCCCATCACTGCTCTCTCTTCCTTACCACCATTGCCCCACACGGAAACACGCCCGCCATTTTCGTCGGTGGTCATCTGTACAGATTTCCTCAAGCCATCTCTGTCATACACGCCAACATGCCCCTCGCCACGATCGCCGATGCCCATCCCTACTACTGTTCTAAAGCTATCTTTGCCCGAGCCAACTTCATCCGACACGCCGACATACCCGCCATGTTCGGAAAAACTTATCCACACACTTCCTCTTCCACCTTTGTCTTTGCCATACACGCCGACATATCCACCAATGTCGGTGCCATACAAAAAAACTCCTGTGTTGCCCGCCGAATCAATCACACGGATCTGTTTACAGGTTATCACTTCAAACTCCGCATCTCTTACCTCGTTTTGCGCTCCGAGTGGTAAGACCGAACCCGCCGCCAGCGCTAGAACCGCCCCGACAACACCGCCTACTACTGCATATAAAACCTCTTTCCTGCGCATCCTGAATCTCCTTATGTTTGTGTCAATGCGTTCGAGGACACCGTATAGCGTCCTCCGCATCTCCCACTAATTCAGCAACTTAAGAAACTCGTCAATAATCGCTCGGCATTCCCGTGCCGTGATGTCACTCACCTTCAACCGGGCAACCCAATGTACCATTCTATGGCCCGTACCATACACCGGTACCGTCGCATTCAACTCGACTACTATCTTCCTGATAGCCTCAATCGCTTCGGGATCTAGACTTCGACAGTCTAACGACTGCAGTAACTCTTTAAGGCGATTCAAATCTCCCACGACTACTACCCCCTTTCATTAGTTTTGAATAGACTGTAGCAATGCATCAGTATGACACCAACCACAATTTCAAATTCGCTTATGATCGGTAAACCTCCTAACTCTTGACAACTCTCATTATTCCAGCATCTGCAACATGTGTCGGAGGAGTTTCTCGGCTGCGCCGCGTTTGTTGATGCGTGCGCACGTCTGTACAAAATCGTATCCCATAATCTCCTTCACTTTCGAAGAAGGCAC
Source organism: Candidatus Poribacteria bacterium (assembly GCA_965204085.1). Lineage (GTDB taxonomy): Bacteria > Poribacteria > WGA-4E > WGA-4E > JAJDTR01 > JAJDTR01. Next base: position 686,536 of record CBDBEE010000001.1, read on the forward strand.
AAAATCATCGGGAGGAACAATGAACCAATTAACCTGAATTCGAAACTCGTTGTTTGCGGATGAGCTTGAAATTATCGGTTGGCGGTACTCAATACCGTCCCATTCTTTGATGACCATCCCCACAGCCTTGATTCCCTTGCCCGAAACGTACATGAATACCAAATCGCCCGGCTGGAGCGTTCCAAGTTTCGCTCCGTAACGCTGCTGCCCGTTGGTAAAAGCGTAGCCGAGATTTAGCCACGTCTTATAAGTATCCTTTTCGTGATATCCGTCATTCGTATTGATGTAGTGAAAATCCATCTGTCGTTATTCCTTTCCCCTGTTAGACAGAGATAGATTGTGAACTGTCAAATCCAATTTACTTTCGATAACCTACTTGTATCAAGAGTCTTCGCCGTTTACGAGCCGGAACGTTACACAAACCGAGTGTCGTGACTCGGAGATCGTTCATACACGGGTTGTTAAACAGGTGCGGTTAGAAACCGCACCTACCGGGGACGCGCAGGCCGGGATTTGGAGAACCCAGGGATCTCTGTGGGATTTCTATCGCGTTCGTTGTCCACTCACTTGATCGCTTATTATTCATTCGCTTGATTCTACAAGAACCGGCAACGACTAACAAATTTGGAAGGCGTACAGCTTCGCATTACTTAAACGGAATTGCAGCCGCACGTCTTTGCCTCGCAACGATGATAAATCGGCACCCCCCTTCCAGATTGGTTCAAGGCGCAGATTGTCAAACCCGCGATAGACTTTGGCTGAGTCGCCCGAGTAGCCTGGAATTGGTTCGCCGGACACCTCAAGTACCTCGACTTTCATATAACCACCCAGCGTATCCACATTCACCTGTAGCTTATCACCCTCAAGCACGAACGGCCGCGTCACGACTGTTCCCGGCTCCTCTTCCGCTGCGAGAAAGAGGAAACCATCGAGCCGCAGTTTGGCAAGCGCCAGACGCGCATCCCATCGATGGCATCCCCAACGTTCGTTTGTCGCCAGATAATAGATCCAGTGCTCATCGTTGTGCGTAATAATGTTCGATGGCGGACGCACGCAATCCTTATCGAAACTGCCGGCTGGACCGCGCGGGATGAGGGGTTTGCGCGGATAGGCGGCTACGGTGAAATCGTAGTTGACTCCATCTCGCGATGGTGCCATGTAAAATTCCCATACGCCTCGTTCGTGCGGGGTATGGTAATCTTGATCGCCATCGGTAACATGCTTGTTGGTGGCTGCAAGAATATCCGTTAGACCGAACCATACGCCTTCATAGTTCCACATAGGAAAGGTGTGGATCTGGTAGACGGGAGTTTCGGTGCCGGGAATTATACTCGTGTCCGGATCGTCCAATACAAATGTCGTGAGGGTTTTCCACGCTGTCGGATGGTTCAGAAGGTCGTTCCCTTCGGAATGCTCCATGATGCGGACGCCGCGGTATTCGCCAATTCCCCCGGCACCTTCAAAATCCTGGCGGCAGTGCAGCAGGTAACGTTTTCCGAGCGGATCCCAGAGTATCTGGTTGTTGGTGTCGGCTGCCCGCTCAGTTACCGGGTAGCCATCGTGGTAAAGGTTCCAATGGATACCGTCGGATGAATATCCCAAACGCGTCTTGCCATCAATACCGCCGCTGTTCGGATAAAACGCGACTTTGTACTTCTCCGGCGATCCGTATTCCAAATTCGGATCGATAGTGACGGTCGTACCGTCTAGCCCGATATCAAGCAGGTCAATGTTCTTATTCTGGTTGAGAATGGGGACAGGCGCGTTCCAAGTGACAAGATTGCTCTCGCCATCCGTGGAAATCATGGGTTTGATCCAGTTGAACCCGTCTGTTGATTCCGCATACGACAGCCCGGTACCCGCCCTTTTGCCAGCCATGTACCACAGGCGGAACATCGCGTTATCGGGATCCCAATGCGGCGAGAAGAACCAACAGAAAGGCGATTCAAAGCCATGACCGCCATCGGGGCCATCGTGAATCGCACCGGACTGAAATTCAGTCGGAAGGGTCGGCCGCATCACGACACCGTGTTTTTTCGCCTCGCCTACCTCTAAACTCACATTAACTTTCTGTGCCACGATGTGGGTGTCAACGAATAGCTGCTTGTGCAGCCCTATCGGGGTTGGTGGTTCCGGAGCAAAGTTTAAATCGGGCATGTTTGTCTCTCTCTCTCTAAATCTTGCATACTTCACTCGACTTTGAACATTTAAGCCGAATAATGGTGGGCAATGACCACCCTACCAATGCTTTCTAGTTTGCACTCTGATAGTCATCTAGATTCATGATTACAGGAATTCGGAATGTGTGTATTATTGCGACAAACCAACAGTCGGAGCAAACGCTGCCCGGGTCAGGAAATCGCGACCGGGAGATCGCTCCTACAGAAGACTTCCGATGAATTGTGAAGGTGCAAATAATCCGCGTATGTGCATCGCTACCAGCTAGAGTTGCATTGCCAAACTGCCTCGGTTCCTACTTTCGAACGTTGCTTCTTGTTCCTCTTTGAAAAAGAAATGACCTTCCTCATAGAGAAATGCGTATTTCCCGTTTCGATCCCAACCGAGTTCTAGCGCCATGTTGTTGTACTGTTGGAACTGACAGATTGTGGGCCAAATGATCCCATATTGGCAATAGGACGTGTCCACAAAATAGCGTTTGAATCCCAAGTTCGCGGGTTTGGCGCGGCGCGCGTGTTGCAGTGCGGAGTGGACAATGACAACGGATGCGGGGGCAAGATTATTGATGGTGCGCGATCCCGGAAGGTCGGCGCTTCCAAATTGTTGGAACGCATCTCTATTCATGATTTTCTTATGAGATCCCGGCAGCACGAGCAGGTCGCCGACTTCGCCATTCAATCCGGAATGGTACATGAAGACGTGCACCATAAGGTGAGAACGGTTCGTTTGGGGCAATTGTTCGTAATCGTGGTGCCAAGAAACGCCTTTTTCACCCGGCATGTGGCACGCCGCATGGATGTGATGGTGGGCAAATTGATCGCCGCCCATGAGAGATGCTACTCGATCCACAATGGCGGGTTCCGAGGTCAAGAGACCCAGTTCGGGGTAGCGCATCGGAATCGCCGGTTTATTTGGATCTCTCCGATCTTCCATGAGTTGGTCTACATCACGCTTGATGCGCTCGTTTCGATCATCGTCTAACAGACCTTCGAATACGAGGTACCCTTCGTGGTTGAATTGGCGAATGTCGTCGGCAGTGAGGGTGCTCATTTTTACCCCTGCAAATCATACTGAGTTCAAGAAATGGTGGGCAATGCCCACCCTACAACTGTGCAAAGTCGTAGATAGGCGTCCAGTCCTATTCTACTGTTGCTCCGGGAACGCTCTGCGAATGTCGTAACGCCCCTCAGTGAGTACCGGTAGTGTTCCGTCCTGCACCATCAATTCAAGCGGCGATTCTTTGGTTTCCAACGGCATGTTGACTACATTCTTCATCCGCAGCGACTCGTAGATTGCCATCATGATTTCCATGGTGTATCGCGCCTGCCGCCCGCTGCTACGATGGTCGGAAATCTTTCCCTCCATCCAATCGATTAGTTCTTGAAACTGATTGGTCCCGTCTGGCGATGCCTGTATCTCCGTCCACCCCTTGCTTTCGTCAGTTTGAATCACGAGCCTACCATCTGTGTCGTTTTTAATCTGTCCCGAAGTGCCATAGATTGCAGTGCCGGAGATAGCGGGATCGGGCAAATCGCTTTCATATATGCCCCTTGCGCCTCCTTCAAAGCATACCAGCCCCATGCACAGATCTTCGCAGAGGGTGCGGCGTTCCCACTTGTCGGTTGTGCGCGATATTTGCCCAATTACCCACAGGGTTTCCGGGTCCGATAACTGGTAGCGCCACCCGTCTATGACATGCGTTCCGATGTTTAGCAATCCGGCGTTGGGTTTGGATCGGCCGTGCAGCAAGGCCGGTTGCCCGATTGCACCATCGCGGATGAGCCTACGAATTTCAACACTCTTCGGCGAGAAACGTCCTTGATGTCCGATGACAAGTTTAGCCCCAAGCTTTTCGCACGTCTCGATCATGTCGTCGGCTTCGCCTAAGCAGGATGCCATCGGTTTTTCGCCTAGAATCCCTTTGACACCCGCTTTTGCGGCGGCGACGGTAATCTCGGCGCGTACCCCTTGCCAGGTCACGATACTCACTATGTCCAAGTCCTCTTTTTCCAGCAGCTCGTTGTAGTCGGTATAAACTGCCGGAATGGAGTAATCGTGAGAAAGTTTTGCCGCGGATTCCTTATTGATGTCCATAGCTGCTACGAGTGTTGTTCTCGGGTTTTCGGTATAAGCCGCTGCGTGAATTTTGCTCATACCTCCACATCCGATGATCCCAACTCGATATGGTTTTGTCATGAGATTAGCCTTTCTCTGTAAGCTTATTTTGAGCGTGTATACCCGGTGCGAGGCGTTTCATTCCGACAGTGCACCGGCGGAGCAACCGACTTTAGCAGTGGAGATTCCATTCGACACTTTGCCCTAGACGGTTCAGGCGGGTTGTGCTATCATGCCGGTATATCCGTAGTCTAGGAGGAAGACAATGAAACTTGGCTTAGTGACTTACAATATGGCGAAGGAGTGGGACATTCCAACAATCATCGAACGCTGCGAAGCGACCGCTTTTCAGGGCGTGGAGTTGCGCACCACTCATGCGCACAACGTTGAGGTTAACCTCTCTGCGGCAGAACGCCGGAATGTGCGAAATCAGTTTGAAGACAGCGCAATTGAACTTGCGGGATTGGGCAGCGCTTTTGAATTTCACTCACCGGACAACGACGAACTTCAACAAAATATTGAAGGAACCAAGGTGTATTCCCAACTGGCGGCAGATGTCGGGGCACCCGGTGTCAAGGTTCGTCCCAACGGTTTACCCGATGGCATACCTGAGGAAACCACCTTGGAACAGATTGGCAACTCCCTACGCGAGTGCGGGGAATTCGCCAAAAATCTTGGCGTCCAGATACGTCTCGAAGTGCACGGCAGGCAGACTTCCCATCTTCCGCATGTCCGCACGATTATGGAAACCGCCGATCACGACAATGTATCTGTCTGTTGGAACTCCAACCCCGGCGAAGTTGTAGACGGCTCGGTCAAGAGCAACTTTGATTTGGTCAAAGACTGGATTCGGCTAGTCCACATCAACGAATTGCACCGTCAAGAGTACCCGTGGCGTGAACTGTTTTCGTTGCTGAAGAAGGCGAAATACGATGGCTATTGTTTAGCCGAAATACCGGGCAGTTCCGACCCTGAGCGTGTCATGAACTATTATCGCGCCCTATGGACGGCTTTGTGTGAATGAGCTAAGGAAACGCTCGCCTTCTATCAAGCCCAGCCTTGGCTTTTGCCGCCGACGCGGGCTGTGCTAATTTTCTCGAAATAGCCGCTTTTGCGATACGCCGTCAGCGGATCCGGATCCAGACCCATTTCCAAACGCACTTGTTCAAGGAGCGGACGGACATCCGTCTCGTAGGCGCGTTGCAAAATGCGTTCGGCATCAATAATCTCGCCCGCTTCCTGCGCTTCGGTTAGCTCCTCCCGGTTAACGATTAATGCCCGCGCATACGCGGTTTGCAAATTGCAGACGGATTGGATACTCGCCTCGACTTTCGGCTTCAGATTGTGGCTTTGGTCAATCATGAAAGCAATATCTGTGTCTGTATCCGGATCCAGCTCCGCCGCCACCAGTTCCGTATAAATGAGAAAGAGTTCCTGCGGATTTACAGATCCAACGGTGAGATCGTCGTCGGCAAATTTTCGACAGTTGAAGTGGAAACCGCCGAGCTTTCCCTCGTCAATTAGATAGGCAACGATGAACTCAATGTTCGTTCCCTGCGGATGGTGCCCTAGGTCGATTAGCACTTGCGCCTTCGGTCCTAGTTTCGTCGCCATAACGTAAGCCGTGCCCCAATCCGCAAGATCAGTGTGGTAAAATGCGGGTTCAAAGAACTTGTATTCGATAAGCATACGTGAGTCCTCGGGTAGAGCATCGTAAACTTCACAGAAGCATTCATGCATCCAGCGTTTGCGTTTCCGAAAGTTTGCCTGACCGGGGAAATTCGTGCCATCGGCAAGCCATAGACTCAGCAATTTGGAATCCAGATTCTTCATGATTTCGACACAGTGCAACATGTGATCTGTTGCCAATCGTCGGATAGCTGGATCGTGATGGCAGACGCTCCCCAGTTTATACTCTTGCGCCTGAAAGACATTCGGATTAATTGCACCGATTCCGATACCGAGTTCCTCCGCATACTGCTTCATCCCATCCCAATCGTCCGTCTCATCCCAAGGAATATGCAGGGCTACAGTTGGCGCAATTCCCGTGAACCGATGGACAGTCGCGGCGTCCTCCAGACGTTCATTCACATTACGCGCGGCACCGGGCTGCTGGAAAACCCCGAATCGCGTTCCCGAATTTCCGTATCCCCACGATGGTGTCTCCACATGTTGACGCTTGAGGAGATGCTTCACCTCGTCAATCTGAATTCCCTGTTTGTCCAGTTCTTCAGCCAATAGGTTGTATTTCGGATCGCTCATCCTGTTCCTCCCTTGAAAATTTGCAGACAGAGTGTCGCAGGGTGTTAACTCTTGATTCCCAGACGTACCCAACGGGTGTGCGTGACCCCCGCAGAGGTGCACCAGAAATAGGTCATTAGGTCGCCATCGGGCAGTAAGACCCCACCGGGTTTGCCGAAGCCGATAAGCAGATGTTCAGCCAGAAAATTCTCGCTATCAGGTGTACCGAGTGAAGCCTCTGCTCCGGCGTCAAAGACAACCAGTTCGTTCGCTACGTCATACGCCTCCAGATCATCGGTCAATGCGATGCGGATGCCTTGGGGATCGTGTCGGAAATTATAAATCGTGGCTATCCGCCCGTCCGGCAAGGCAATGGGACAGCACACCTGACCACGCAAATTGGTGGGACGAGGATGCGACCATGTATGCCCGGCATCTTTTGAAATTATCCAGTGATTGTTCGCATCTCCAGAGGTGCCGTATTTGTGCACCCAGAACATTCCGTAGATGCTACCGTCCGGCAGAACGGTGCATGTTAGATCCCACCATAAAAGCGCCCCGGAGAGATCATCCGCGATAACTGTTAACTCACCCCACGTCTTTCCAGAGTCCGTCGAGAACACTGCCGCGGCTTTTTGGTCGGGAGGACCCGCGTATCCTTCCGGTTTCCAGGTCTCCAGTGGGTACATCCATCGATCCGGCGCAAGTTGCTCGACACCGCTGGTGCCGTTGCAGGTGTATTTCTCAGGCGGGAAGTTGACGGTAACTACCTGGGGTGCGGACCACGTGCGTCCTTGGTCTTCCGACCAATAGAGCAGCATTTCCGGTCGCTGCAGGATTTCCGATTCCGGGTCAAACAGTTGCTTTTTGTTTGCTTCAAAGCGAGTTGCAGCCATCACCAGCCGACCGTCAGGGACAGCGCTTATCTTCGGCGCTCGGTAACTCCAGTCGTCACCGGGATGCCCATCGCCATGGATGCTGCCCTCGTTGAGCCAGGTTTTGCCACTATCAACAGAACGGAGCACTTCGATGTGGTTGTCCTCTGCTCCCAAGTCAGCGCCCACGTGTTGACAAGCGATGAGCGTTCCGTCCGGCAACGGCGTTATAATCGGCATATAGGCGCCGCGTCCCGGCTCGCGGGAGATAATTCCTTCGTCGACAATTTCTAGCATAAGTACCCTTTCAACAATGAGCTAAGGCACACAGTTTGCCACGTCACCCTCAGAGTTATTTTGAACCGTCTGCGACTCCTCCTTCGGTGAGAACCCATTTTTTCCGTTATTCTATGCGCGGGCCGGTGGCGCAATTGCCTTCATTTAGGAGGGGATCGTTACTCGCTTTCATCCATCGTCTCAAGCGCTCCCTCATCGCCTCGAGAGTCTTTTGGTGGATGGCATCACCAGCGAGGTTGTTGGTCTCGTTAGGATCGAACACCAAATCAAATAGCGACTCCTCCGGCACCGGTTGCTCCATCCAGTTATAATCTAGCCACAAAGATTTGCTCTCGCCATTGTCACAGTTAATCAGTTCCGGTGTGCGATGATCGTCTAAACGCCTAATATACTTCCACCGCTCTGTCCTTACGGCTCTAGCGGCTTCATAAGCGGCGTGGTCGTTGATTTCAAAGAATAGTTCGTCGTGCAACTTTGTAGTCTCTTGGCTTACAAGCGGTAGAAGCGATTTACCTCGTAACCAGTGGGGCGGCTCAATTTGGAGAAGGTCGCAAAGCGTGGGGAAAATGTCGAGATGGCTGGTCATGCAATCAATAACGCTGCCCTCTGCGAAACCGCCCGGTCCGCGCATAATGAGCATAGTGCCAATACCGGAATCATACAGATTGCATTTCATACGAGGAAAGGCGATGCCATGGTCGGTCGTGCAAATGACGAGGGTGTTGTCCCCCAAGCCACTCCGCTCCAGCGCATCAAGCACAATTCCCATTTTTCGATCCAATTCTCGGGCACTGGCCTTGTATCTCGCCATGTCTGCCCGTGTTTCGGGTGTGTCCGGAAGGGGTGAAGGAGGAAGGCAGTAATTTGGATTCTCAGCCGAGTCTTGGAGGGCGGGGAATTCCCTGTGAGTTTCATGAAAACCAACAGCGAGAAAGAACGGGGAGTTGGGGGAGTTCTTCAGGAATGAAGCCGCCCGCTGCTCGCATAGGTCGCCTTCCAGACATGTGTCATAACCGATAACCTGCCACGCTTCTTCTTCGGCCGTCGATCCGGCGATATGCTGGACACCGGCTAACACTGATAGATAACCCTCTCGGCGCAGCGTATGAATGATGTGTTGCCCGTAGTCGTTGAGCGAATACCCACGATGCGCCAGTCCTGTCATCCCATTTTCGTGAGGGTAACATCCAGTCAACAGTGCCGCCCGGCTCGGACTGCATGTAGGGGTGACGCAGAAATTCTGGCGGAACAGGATCCCTTCTTCGGCTAACTTCTGAAGACACGGCGTGGGAACGGCGTGACCATAGGGTTGAATATATCGCCCCGTATCATGCGAATGAAGGTAAAGAATGTTTGGTCTATCAGTGGGCATCTCTATCGCCGAAGTCTACAATCCCCTCAATAAATGACATCTTTGTGATCACGGTTGCGATTCCGTATCGTGCGTCGTTTTCATCCAACATCACGGACATGAGAAGAATACGGCAATCCGTATTTTGCGAATTGCTCGGTACTCAGTCAATATGGAACACCTCGTACAACTCCAAGGAACACGGGCTGTTGTCCGGATTAGACGGCATGATATCGCGCATGTACGCCCACCATTTCTTACAGATCTCGGTATCTGCGATGCTTTGCCAGCGCGATTCGTCTTCAATCTCCACATATGCAAATAGTTGACTGGTTTCCTGATGCAGGAAGATAGAATAGTTGTGCACACCGTGGGCTTTCAGCACTGCTTGGAGTTCATCCCAGATTGGATTGTGCCTTTGGCGGTACTCTTCATGCTTGTCGGGATTTACTTGCATCACCATTGCTTTTCTAATCATAACCCCTCCTCTCTACCAGAGACCGGCTGAAATCCTTTGGTATCCGCGACATCAAGATATCTTCTGTTCTGTAAGGCAAAGTTGGGCAAATCATACTCAACCTTCAGAGAGCCGTCAAGCCAAAAAACTGAAAGTAAGTGTTTAGTGGCCAGTGAAACTCCTCAAGCAAAGGACGGGGGTTAAAGTATCAACCAGTTACATCGCGGGCGCATCGAAAACCCGCGTCGTCAAACCCGAAATCGGGGGAAAACCAATTGCGATTGGCACAACGTAAGTAAGCATGGTCAGTGGTACACCATGATCCGCCTCTCAACACGCGTTCACCGCTAAAATCACGCCCTTTAGGATTTTTTCGAGGGCTTCGACTATAGTTGCTTCCGTACCAATCAGCGCACCATTCCCAGACATTGCCAGCCATGTCCATGACACCATAAGGACTTGCTCCTTCGCCAAAACTAGCCACGGGAGAAGGGCATTGGCGGCCATCCGCGCCGATAGCCGAATTACATTTCAGGCTATCCCACTCGTTACCCCATGGATACATTCTGCCGTCGGTTCCGCGCGCGGCCTTTTCCCATTCAGCTTCGGTAGGAAGTCGTTTCCCAGCCCATTTTGCGTAAGCGTCCGCGTCAAACCAAGTAACGCCAACGACCGGTTGATTCGGGTGGTTATATTTTCCATCGTTCCAGTACATCGGCGCTTTGTGTCCAGTTGCGTCCATGAACTGCTTGTATTGGGCGTTGGTGACTTCACATCTGTCGATATAGAATGCGTCCAGAACCACTGTAATTTGCGGATGCTCATCGCTGTAGCCTTCACCTTCGGCACTGCCCATTATGAACTCCCCAGCAGGAATTAGAATCATTGGCGCATCCTCTTGCTTGATGATAGTAGGCGTGCCATCGTTGGCACCGTTCGTCTCGTCCAAATCGCTCGGCACACATTTCTCGCGTCTCATCGCCTATGCTCCTTTGCCCTTATTCGCTTGGTTGGACGGAGTGCTAAACTGTAAGTAAGTGTTTAGTGGCTAGTGATTAGTGGTCAGTAAGACTCCCAGAGCCATGGACGGGCAATGAATGGGATCTCTATCGCGCTCGCTATCCACTCGCTTGATCCTACTACAAACCGGAAAATTGAGCATCCACACGAAATCCGCCTAGAAAATAGGAAAAAAGCAGTCTAGATTCACAGTGTTCGGCTCCAGAAACCAAGACACTAAACAGTTACAACTGTAAGATTGATTCCGCTAGTCCAACTCTCCGCAAATTTCGAAATCTACAAGACTATACTTCACGCTGCTGAAAATTGCGTGTTTTCAAGCGTTGGGCGGTAGGTGCGGTTGGAAACCGCACCTACCGGGAACGCAGGTCGCGACCTGGAGGTCGCTCCTACAAAAGACGCAATTTCTGACAGCGCGCAGTATGGCTTAAACGTTAACTTTGATTTGGCAGTTATACTGCAACATCAATTGAACAAGGCTTAGAAGTGGCAATCATTTCGCTTTTAAGACTCAAGAACAGATACATGGTACACGAGATGTTCCTCCCAATCAAATCCAAAAGATTGAGTTGCCATTTTGTCCTGTCAACATATCAATCAGGATCCAGAAACCGTTACACGTAAACTGTCCCAAGATCAAACCGAGAAAAAGCGGCCGCGCTTTACGATAGCCTCCCAAACCACCGTATTTTAGGATACACGCCTTGATTAGCCACGCCAGAAATACGGTGAACCAGAGTCGATCCATCAGCCAAATGGGACCGATGACAAATCCGATTGGGTGGAGGGGCCACCACAGAAACTGGGAGCGCAAGAACATCAGCAACCCCATAATCGTCCCACCGATTCCTTGAATCCACCACCCGAGCCAATTTACGTCCGGCGGCGACATGAGCAGCGTAACAATGTAGTTGTACGGCACTTTTGCGCCGCCACCGTAAAACCACCCATTACCGTTAAGTCCACCATGCGCATACGACAACCAAAGCAATACCCAGATCGATGAGATCATGCTAACAATTATGGCTAACATTATCGCCCAGAACAACGGGCGTTTGTTTCGGCTTGAATCGTCAACTACTTTCAATCCGTTAGCAGCAGATGCCATCACGAATATCCGCACATCGGCTGACCACACGTAAGTAAGCGCCATGCCAGCCACGCCGGTGGCGCCCAGTCGATTTGCCCCAAACCCCGAGATAACAAAGGATGACCCTATCGTCGAAGCCACGGCGACCGCCATTCCGCTTTCGACGACAATCCGCGTCAGTCCAATGAAAATTACGAAGACGGCAAACAGGAAAACAGTAACCATCAGAGGCGGGATGCCACTCGCGCTTAACCAGATCCCCATAAAAATCAGTCCAAGCAGCATACCCCAAACGGCTGCGCGGTAGGAAAGTATTTCGTCGGAATCATCAACGGTATGTCTATTGAATAGCGCTTTGCGTGCAACCGCTTTGAGGTGCGCTTTTGCCGACCAGGCTCCGGCGACAACGAGCACAATCATGGCACCCATCCCCAAGTGCTTGAAGAGTGGGGAAGGCGAACCGTAGATGCCCAAATTTTCGGTTATTCGATACCCGAAATACGCCATACCGCCGCGTACCATTAAACTGATCAGATTGAAAAACCACATGCTGAAAGCCACGTCCGGGTTCACTAGGTAGCAAAAACCGAGCATGGGGAAACTGAATCGGAAGAAGAGTGTCTCGGTGTTTTTGAAGATTGAAATGCTCTGTTCTAACTGCAGGTGTGGGATGGCGGGACTGTAGAAGTGAAGCCCGTTTAGGCTCGCTACAAGAAAAGCGATGCCAAACCCCAACCACATGGCTCGGTTCTTGAACAGGGGACTAAACACTGACTGCCCCCTCGGTGCCGCCATCTCCATCGGCAGTTGCGCAAGCGGGTAGACCAGTCGCTCATGTTCCATCCACTGCCGCCGCAGAATGACCATCATGCAGACCATCACGAGGTAGAGCGCCATGGCAAAACTTCCCCAAATCAACAGCGGTTTAATCCAAATCGCCCAAGGAATTCCGTCTTCCCAGCTTGGGAGCCCTTCGTAGAAGTATTTGATCTCCAAATGACTTTGCGGCGTCAGCCACGGTTTGATGTGCGGCTGGATCAATTCCGCCCAACTGTTTTCAGGCGTGGCAAAGTAGAATGGCGCCGTTATGATTGGCAGCAATTGCGCGCTATACCCCATCGTCGGAATGGCGCAGGCGACCACGAGCATCATATAAACGGTTCTCAATTCCGTACCCGTGAGTGCGGACCGGGAGTTCACACGTCCAATCCCGGCGTTGACGATGAAGGTTAGGACGAAGAAAACGAAGATTGCCGCCGCAGTGCTGAAATCAATTGCCATGTAAGAGCCGTGAATCACCATGATGTTGTAGGTGGTTCCGACGCCGACAACCAAGGAACCAACTACACCAACGGTGACTGCTCGGAATGTGCAGGGGCTAGGATTATGCGATTGCTCAAAAGTAGGAACGACAGGTTGGAAGGGTTTGTTCATGGCGACACAGAGCCTAGCACGAATCCCGATTCCTGTCAAGATGCCGGGATCCCATATGCACAGGGAATTGTCTGAATCAGGATTCTCTATGGGAGCTCTATGGGATTTCTATCGCACTCGCTAATCACTCGCTTGATCCTTCCTTGTCCAGTCAGTTGATGGGACGAAACGGATCACGCGGATAAAAGCCATCGTAAGCGTTTAAGCCCATGATCACATCTGATTCTAGTACGTAGGTCGGAGCAAAGAGTTTGGTGCACTATAACAGCACGCCCAAAACCAACGAGATTTCCGGGTATTCCCTGCGACCGCCTAAAACCGCGCCAGCTAAAACAGGACAAAAAAAGCCCGGAGCGCAATGCCCCGGGCTATCGCCGAGTAATGAAAATCCATCACCTCTACTTCAAAATGAGCATCGTACGTGTGGCGGAGTAGCTTCCTGCTGACAGGTGGTAGAAATAGACGCCGCTTGCCACGGCTTCTCCAAACTCGTTAAGACCATCCCAATAAACCGCCCTACCCCTTTCGGCATAATGCCCTGCCAACTGATGTCCCAAAGCCAACCGACGAACCATGATGCCACTGCTATTATAAATCGTGAACGTGACATACGCAGAGCCGCTCCAGCGCGGCTATCCCCCGTTTCAACCTCACGTCGTCCACCGCCAATGACGGCGCTTGGTCGATCCAGTTCTGGACGTCGTCAGCCGTCGGCGTATCTAACACCTGAACACCCGCCGACGGCGGCGGGACTGAGCGTGGGCGCGGGGTTGTTGACGCTGCTGGGTTCGGACATGTACAACGCGATGCGCAAAACGCCGGGGGGGACACATCTGTTAAGCGAGGCTAATATCAGGAAGGCGATCCGGAACACGAGGCGGGCTATGGTGTACGGGGGACGGGCAAGGTCGGCATCGGGGTCAGAATAGGGAACACGTTAGTTGTTTGCCCTATCGTATGGTGGAAGTGTCCTTAATAATTGTTCAGCTTCGGATACATTGTCGGCGGATTTCCGTTTTTCCATTTCGTCCAAGGTTCGACCCAACATGTTTAGTTTCGGCGTGTCTATCTTAAATCCTCGTCTTCGGCTGTAGACACGGGCAACTTTAATATCTTTGTCTCCGTCTTCGGGCGGGTCTTCATAGCACACAAGTTTGTCTCCGATGATTTCCCAAGAGCCTGCGTCATACCTATAGTAAGATTGACCATAGTGTATTGCGCCGTACGTCATTTGATAACGGTCTTTGGTAACCGAGTACGTGCCGTCATTCTGTTCTTTATCGGGCATTTCAAGATCCCAGCCTGTCCATGTTCCGTCAAGACTAAAGTGGTAAATGGCGTTGGGATTGGCGTCCGAACTCCACGCTCCAGCCCAGTCTTTTCGATAGTCTCGTTCGGTCGAACAACTAAGGAGTGTGATGAGGAGGAGCGGGAGTATTCGCATGACTGTCACCTCTGGAATGGGCGTATGATTGCGTTAAGCACGGGATTCGCGGCGTAGGACAGGAACACAAAAAAAGCGATCCAGAAAAAGGTTAGAACGATAGCGTGTGTTAATTTCATGACTGTCTCAAGTGGTATAGTTAATTCGTGAGTCGAATGATTTGAGAACGGGTTGGTGTTTGGCTGTGAGCGCGCATCTGGCGCTGTCGGAACGGTGCACAGTATAAAAAGGCTGGTGCGCAGTGCGCACCGTACAACTGGTATAGTCTCAGGTTATATCAATCCATATTCTTTTCTATAATCATTCCTCATCTCACGAGCCGCTTGCTCTGAGATCCCCAGACGTTTTGCCATTATTTTTGGTATTACCTTACACGCATCGTACGTCCCCTCAACAACCCCCGCTAACCTATCTATTTCTGGAAACGTATACTTCATCCAAGCATCTTCCGGCGTTGTAGGATTATCTAGCCAAGCTTCCAGCTTTTCTCGATTACCACTTGTCCTTCTCATATTCATGTCGTAAATGGCTCCTTTATTAGTACGTCGGGGCTGTGTTTGCGCCTCCGCGCCCGGCATAAGACATGGTGCGCAGTGCGCACCGTACGACTGCCACATCTGGTATAGTCCATCACTTGGACAGATGTCTAAATGTGAATTGGATCTACGCCTAGACCTTCGATTGATGTATCGGTTAAATGCTCAATACACCATCTACTGTTGTTAGTGCCTTCTTTAGTCAGATTACAGTGTAGTTCCTTAATAAACGCGCATTCTGTCACATTTCTTTTCTTCTTATCCATCCCTGCGCACGATGCCACAGGATATGCATTGATTTCCCAGCCTTCCCGTAACGCTGTGTAAAGAACAAAATGGACCGTTCGGTACTCTCTGTCCTTATTGTCCTTTCGCGATCTTTTCGGTAGGCCCTCCTGAATGCGTAGCATATTTCTATCATATTCTTTAATGCGCTTCATATTTCTGGCTTGGCCGACGTAACGATACTCGTGTCCGTGGGAAATATCTCGGATTTGAATGTAGTAAATAAATGCATCGGACGTATTGATACCTCTGGGGTTAGTAAAGATTGTGCTTAACTTTAATTGATTCACGATCTTTCCTTTCAACTCACTTGAGAGTTGCCAAACGATAACCTTACGCGGCATACGTTAGCTCGACTTTGTACATTTAAGCCGTATAACAGATGATGGTAATAAAGCGTTGGGGAAAAGCGGGAGAGATTTTAACCATCTGGTATTTTTGGTTGACCTGCGAAAAAGTCGGTAGCGGTTTCCAGTACCATCACGGCGGGGCAAGATGCCCCGCCTACGGGTTTTGCGTTGTACCGCTTTCCGCACAACCCAACCGGTGTACTTTTGTACAAAGTCGAGGTTAGAACCTGTTTGAAAAGTCATTTCGAGTTGAATCATGCGTGTCGAAACCGAGTTTTTTATAGTTTGTATCAAATGACCTCATGAGCTAAACTAAAAGCGGTTGGTAATCCCATCAATCGCCATCAATTCATGGAGGTCATTATGAAACCACAAAGTAACTCAACTTACGGTATCAATCGTCTGGAATCAAAGAGGGCGATAGAGATCCTTCAAGCGAGTGAATAGCGAGCGCGATAGAAATCCCCTGCGCACCTTATAAATCATACTTTTCAAACAAACTTTAAGTATACCAAAGACTGGAGAAGAAACAAACACAAAAACTTCCCGTCAAACCAAGTCGAAATCTGGACGCAATGCTTCTGTATATCCGATAGAATGTGCTTGTGCTACCCTCGCGAATGGGTTATCATCTCGTTCTAGTGTAAAATTAACGATCGGGTATGAACCGTTCCGATTCGCGAGTGTCTGTTTCTCCCTATTCTGGCACATAAAACCTACGTGCTTCATTAAGGAACCAGAGCTATGTCTGAGTCTAAGAAACTTACCGTCTTGGGTATTGGCGCCCATCCATCAGATGCCTTTCCCGGCATAGGCGGGACTTTGGCTAAACATGCCAAGAGAGGCGATAACGTAATACTGCTCTCCGTGACATACGGCATTCACGTTCACACGGAGAGACTTCGTGACAAAAGTGTCGAGGAAATCAAGGATATTGTGAGAGAGGAGAGCACCGGAGCTGCGAAAATCCTTGGAGTTAACGATTACCGGTTTTTGGATTTCGACGATTCGCCTCTCGTTGCGACCAAAGAAACACTTATAGAGGTAGGCAAGGTTATACAAGACACTCGACCGGATATTGTCATTAGCGTGCACTACCCGTTTAAAGAAGCCGAGCGCGGTCATGATCACGGTGAAACAGCCAGGATGATTGATCGTGCGCCGGTTTGGCGTCACCCTGATGTAGAAGCGCCTCACCGAGCAAAGACAATCTACTATTCCACGATGGATTTTATTGGCGCTTTGAACTATCCGATGCCCACGCCGCCCGATGTCTTCGTGGATATAACCGACACCATGGAACAGAAAATTGAGGCTTGCATCGCTTCGTGGGGAAGTATAGCAGGGGGATTTGATCCCGAAAAATACGCCGAGGATTCGCGGATAGAGCACAGATTTTTCGGGCGTATTGTCGGCGTCGAGTATGCAGAACCTTATGAGTCTGTACGAGGCCAGCGGGTGGTTGATTATCTCACCCCCTGAAAACGGTGGACGCGGTTGGCAGCAGCGGCGGGTTTTATTCGTCTGGATACCGAAGATTCAATAATCCCGTCTAACCTCACAAAACGCTTACTCGGAAAGAGGAAAACACATGGACGTTAGAGTTGGAAGTGCGCCCGATAGCTGGGGCGTCTGGTTTCCGGACGATTCAAGACAGACGCCATGGCACCGATTTATGGACGAGATTGCCGAAGCCGGCTATGAATGGACTGAACTAGGACCCTACGGTTATCTCCCTACCGATCTGTCTACGCTTAAGTCGGAACTTGACAAACGTGGCTTGAAGGTGTCCGGGACGTTTGCAATGGATCACCTTGAGGATCCGGCGTCGTGGGGGACGTTGGAAGAACAGGTGTTAGGCGCAGGCGAATCCCTGGCATCGCTTGGCGCTGAATACCTCGTGCTCATTGACGACGTCTATACCGACCTTTTCACCGGTGAGTCGCAGAGACCGGATCGACTTGACGAAAGCGAATGGAAGCGATTAATCGATACCACGCACAAGGTAGCCGATATCGCGCGCGATCGATTCGGGTTGCAGTTGGTCTTTCATCATCATGCGGATACACACGTCGATTATGATGATCAGATTGAGGCGTTCTTGGAACAAACCGATCCCAGCCGCGTGTCGCTCTGCTATGACACCGGCCATCATGCTTACCGTGGCGGCGACCCGGTAGACTTCATGCGCCGACATCACGAGCGGATTCCCTACTTGCATCTTAAGAGTATCGACGAGAAGATACGGCAAAGCGTCGAAGCCGAGAATATTCCGTTTGCCACCGCAGTGAGTATGGATATGTTTGTTGAACCTTCCGAGGGTGCGGTGGATTTTCTCGCGTTCCGGGATGTGCTACGTGACATCAACTACAACGGCTTTGCGATTGTTGAACAAGACATGTATCCGGCGTCGTTCGACAAACCGTTCCCCATTGCCAAGCGCACACGCGCTTATCTGCGCGAGATCGGTATCGGCTGATTGCGACGGAATTGATTGAGCCCTCCCCCTCGCTCAATTACCCACTAACCTGCAACCCCCAAACTCTTGTGGCCATTATGGTGTATAAGGGCCGGTTTCGTCCAAATGTGCAATCGTACCCAAGGATGGCCTCGTCGTGGAGATGCAACGCTTCAACCGAAAGCCTCATCAGGAGTATTGCGAGCGGAGTAATGCTGCTGCCTGGCACATCGCCTTTAGCTTCAGATATGCTTCGTCTAAATCCATGGGGTTCTGAACCGATGGCGAGAAGCCACAATCCGGATGCAGGGCGATGCGTTCTTTATCCACATATCGCATGGCTCCCTCCACACGCGAGATTACAACTTCTGGCGTTTCTACTTTTCGATTGCAATGATCGATGCACCCCAAACCCAATCGCACATTCTCAGGAAACTGCGCTAGCGACGCCAACCCACCGGCTATCGGTGTGGTGTATTCCATCGAGATTGTCCCAACCTTTATCTTCGCTAATGCTGGCATAATCAGATCATAGGGACCTTCAGTACCGTGCTTGCGGTCGAAGTGTGCATGGCACAGATGCATCCCTGTCGCAATGCCTTTTATCCCATCCAGTGTTTGGTTAATTAGATCTACGCATAAGTCCATCTCATACTTCACATCGCGGACCCCCTCCCGCTCCCGAAAGCTGGGATCGACCATCGCACTCAACCACGGCTCGTCAAGTTGCACTGTGTCCGCGCCAGCTTCACGGATTAGCTCAATTTCTTTACGCAGAATCGGCACACAATCGGCCATCAGCTTCTCGCGGGTGGGATAAGCCGCTTTTGAATACTCCGCGTGCCACATTCGTCGGCCGATAATGTACGGAGCCGGTAATGTTGCCTTGATGCGACGTTGGGTACGCTTTCGTATGTAATGGATTTCATCAGCCACGAGCGGGCGGTGATACTCAATTTGTTCCACCACCGCAGGATAAGGTAATCCGCCGCTGGGGTTGAGATCGGGCTTGAAACCCGGCACACGGTCGGCAAAGACCTTGACGTAGCTTTCCCGACGCCATTCGCCATCAGTGAGTTCGTCCAAGCCGGCCAACTCTTGCAGGCGCAAAACCGATTCAATGGCCGGGTCAAGTAGGCGGTCTGTTTCTTCTTCGGATATCTGTCCATTCTTGCGGGCAAGGATGAGTTCCCGAACCCAGACCGGTCGAGGAAGACTGCCAATGACAGTTGTGGGGAATAGTGTGTCTGTCAAGATAAGATTTCCTCTTCTCAAGAGTTTTACAGCAGGCCGGATCCTTTCGGAATGTGGCAGCAATTATATACATCTACGCATCCGTGTCAAGGACCAAACTGCGGTGAGCGGTGACAATCATGGTCTACCGTGATTCGAACTCACGTATCTTTGATCTGCTCCGCGCACTGCAGCAAAGTAGCAGGCAGACTAACGCCCGTTTATCGCCGGATAGCTCTCTAGGGAATTAGCGAATGTCCTCTGATTCCCGTAAACGCCTCGACTATCAGTAGGATGGCAATCATAAGCAGCTCACCGAATATCAACCCGAGAAATACCGGTCGTATCCGCTCGTATTGTCTTACCCCGCCGTAACGCAGGATTAGCAACTTGCAAAACCACGCCAGAAATATCGACGACCACAGGTACCTCATAGCCAACGTCGTGCTTGCAGCGTATGCCGTAGGATGGAATGGCCACCACAAGAAGCGCGTTCGCATGACGGTCAAAAATATCCCGAAACCGGTCGCGCCCGCGATAAAATTCACCCGGGTCATGCTTAGCCCACTAGGATCCATCAGAACGGATGACAGTTCTTGAAACGGTCTCGTTGCCACATGGACGAATCTATAATTATCAATCGCCAAGCCGCCGCCCTCGAAGGTGTAACTTAGGTATAACATCGACCAATACGACACAATCATGGCAATAGGGATAGCAACGAGAATGGCGTATGTGAGCCTTCGCATGTTGATCCGACTGTGCGAGCCCATTTTGAATGCTTCCATAGCCTCGGGCACTACCATCCCGCGGAAGTTCCACATCACGAATGGGAGAGTCATGAGCATTAAGCCGTTCGTGCCTTTGAAAAAACTTCGACCGCCGATGCTATGAAGTATGTAGTTGGGGCAACTCTGTGCGGACCAGATGAAGTTGATTCCGCCTTCCGCCATCATCCGAGTTGCCCCCAGCATGAAGATGGTTGTAAGGAGAAACAGCGAAAACGCCAACACGGGCGACATGCCTGCGCTCCAGCACCACCACGACATGAAGAATAATCCCGTCAAACACCCCAAGACAGCCCATCTGTAGGACAAGGGTTCACCGCTATCGCCGCCGCTCTCGCGAGAGAACACGGATGCCACTACGTTCTTTAAGTGACGTCGGCTCAACCATACAGCCATAAGAACCAGAGCGACGAAACCACCGGATTGCTGCGCCATAACGAACGGGAATCTCCCGGTACCGTACAGCCCGGCAGATGTTTTCCATTCGAATACCGCGCCTAGTACGTGTTCGACCCTCAACAGCAGGAAGAAAAACCATAAACTGAAGGATAGGTCTTGGCTTAGGAGATATGCAAATCCGACGACGCTGAAATAGACGTTGAAGACGAACGGCGCGATTGCGTTCCACGGCTCGCCGACAAAATGGGCGCCAAGATTCAGCCCACGCACTTGAATGTGAGGAATGACCGGAAAATGTTGGTGTAGACCGTCCAACGAGTGAATTGTTACGGGTACCATGAACCCGATCCACATCAGTTTGTTTCTGAAAAACGGACGTATTCCCGCACGCCCGGTGCTTTCCCCCAAATCCCGTGTCATTTCCAAAGGCACCTGCACCAACGGGAACGCCAGCCGCTCCTTCTCCACCCACTGCCGCCGAAGGATAGCGCATATGCAAATCATGACGAAGTAGAATGCCATGATCAGCGGCGCCCAAAAGAGAAAGGGCTTAATCCAAGGATGCCAAGGAATTCCGGGCTGGCCCGACCGACCTTCATACAAAGATCTTATGGCTTCGGAGTCCCGCGGACTGAACCAGTCGGGTATAAGCGGCTGTATGCTTAGCGCCCAGTCATTTTCGGGCGTGGCGAAATAGTACGCGCCCGTGATCATCGGGATGAGAAACTGGGCAAACTGAACGGACGATATGGTGGCAGTGCAGAGTAGAAGGGAATAGATGACTGTTAACTCGCCTTGCCGAAGTCCATGCGGCGTTCGTTTGCCGAAATACCGCAACGCCGGGTTCACAACAGCCACGAGACACACCAGCAAGAAAAAGGCTCCCGCCGGGGGACAGATTGCCGCAATTTGCGTGCCGGCAATCACCATTTCCACGTATGGAGTTATGGCTGAAAGGAATACTACCAGCACAAGGGCGATGAGCAGAGAACGGGTAGAGATTATTGATGGGCGGCACTCTGAATTGTCAGACATGCCTCGCTCCGAACGGAGAGGATTGGAAAGGGTGGATAATCAGAACTCAGGCGAAATTCACGCATTAATGGATTGGGTGTTTGCCGGGCATCTATATATGCATGTTCGTTCCTCCATAAATCCCAAGGAGGAATATCTTTAGTGGTTTATTTTCTAAAAACATACGGTAAGTGTTAGGTGCCGGTAGATCACATTGTCTGAACTGTGATTTATGTGATGAAGTGATTGCCATGATTATCAATCCTTAGTTGCCCGTGATGACTGGATTCAACCATTACCTTGAAGCCACTTTGACTCCGGGAAGAAACCGAGTTTTGAAGAAAAAGGGATCTCTATCGTTCTCATTATCCATTCGCTTGATGGTTTCATTAAGCATTAAACAATTAGGCGCCTCTAAAGATCATTGCTTTTCTTATTGGTGCTCGTTGCGTTCTACTTAAGTTCGACGTCTATATTGACTCCCCAAATGGAAAATTTCTTAAGCTGTTTCGGGTCCCAAGGGTTCGACACGCTACCGTCATCCATGCATGTGGGAGCGGCAAAAAGAAAAAGAAGGGTACCGGGGGACGACTCTCTAATACAGGAATAGCACTCACTTCTGTCGTCACGTCGTTGGGGAACGTGTCCGAGATTTGGCTCCTCATATGTTACTAGGGTGCGACCGTTCCAAATACAGGTTCTTTCGGTCCAATCGTTTCCTGTTCCATCGGGACTGAACATTATCCAGCAGCCGGGACGTCCATAGGTACACGCAAGTACTCCGTTGCTGAGTCTCACCATGTCCGGAGATACACCGTGCGCCCCCGGATCCGAAGGACCGCTCCACGTGGCACCGCCATCCGTAGAATTAAACTGCCACAACGGCATGTAACTACCCGTTCGGTGCATGCTGATTAAATCTCCATTGGACAATAGTTCGATATTAGGCTCACCAAAATCGTTCTGAAAGTCCGGCTCCATCGTCATTGTCGAATAGTAATGGAAGCTCTTTCCACGATCCGTCGAACGATAGATTACATTACGGTATTTTGTGTCTCCGCTGAACCTGAGACAGGCCGGAACCAACAGTGTACCATCGTCAAGTTCCGCTATGTCTCGACCAATGAAACCGAACTGATTAAGTCCATGTTGCGCCTCAGATCTACTCTCAAGACTTGGTCCTGTTACCGGCACATATTCGGGTCCCACATAGGTGTCTCCCTTATCAAATGACCTCCAAACCATTATTGATTGGCCTTCTTCCGTCTCCATTCCCTGCCCCGTGCCATACAGACTTCCGTCGCTTAACTCGCTCATTTGCGATGTGGGCGCGCCGTAGTCTTCCCAAGTTTCGCCTGCATCGTCTGATTTCAGATACCATCTGCCGCCGAGCCTGTGTATGTCTTCCTCTGTCGGTTTCATGAGGTAGTCATCAGAGGGCTTGATTTGTCCCGGTTCTTCTTCCCAGTCTCGCAGAATTTCTTCTCTGGTGCGGTGCCTGTCAATACCGATGCTGGCAGAAACAATTAGCCGGTTTCCAACTTTCGAAATTCCGCCGAACGTACCATAATCGTAATAATCTCCGCGGATTATTCTCGGCTCCCCAATCTCAATCTTTAATTCATGCATGTGCTAATACCTCAATCTTCATGTGGAAAGCTTGGAACCTTAACGAAGCGCGTGTAAAGTTTGTCTGCGCCCCAGCAGTCTCTTTCATTCGCTAACAGTTTACTTTAGCAGGGTGCTGCTCCAGGCTTACCCATCGCCGCTCCGTGTGAGACTGTTCACAGGCACTGATGACCTGCTGGGCAGCGAGTCCATCAGAAATGTAAGCCAGGTGGGGGACACTTTCGTGCGTGATGTCGCTGCGACGAACGGCAGTCATGAAGTCCGCTATCAGCCGGTTCCAAGTATGTTGTCCGGATTGTACCGCGGGTGTTTGTTGGTCCGACTGTTCAATCTCCAGCTTCACCGGAGCAGACTCATCGGCGCGTTGCCTGAGTACTTGGACCTCGTTACTCAGGATACGTATTTTGTTTCCCTCCTCCTCATGCCGGAGTGTCACCCAATTACTACTTAGAGTCAACGTACCGTGGGCGCCGCCGATTGTTATATGTCGCGCGGGACAGCCGGGGGTAATCGCCAACTGAATAACTCCGAATCCTCGATCCGACATCTCAGTCATTACCGACGCAGACGTATCGGATGGCATTGGTTTATCTGCCGATACATTGGCTCTCGGTACCGGAGAGGACTTCGATGAGCAAACTACACCCTTGAAATTCCAACCGGTGAGAAAGCGCACCCGGTCAAACTCGTGACTGCCCGCTTCCCGGAGCGCCCCACTCATGTCAGACCATGAACGTCCGGCGTCAATGGGCGGGTTGTATCGCATTCGCCACATCGTACGGATATCTAGCAAACTGCCGATTTGGCCCTCTTGAATCGCCTGCCAGCAAGTTTGGCAGCCAGGAGAATAACGCCAATTGAAACTAACAGCGGTCACGGTGCGGGCTTGTCGAGCTATAGATGCCATCTCTTCAGCCTCAGACAACCCCAGAGCCAGAGGCTTCTCGACGAGGACATGCCGATTCCGTGCCAACGCCTCAGCGAAGGGGGCCTGGCGGACCGTCGGGTCCGTTGTGATGCTAATGATGTCCACTTGCCCACGCCGAATAAGATCGCGCCAATCTTCGAAAACCTTTATTTCCGGCCGGGCAAGAACTGCGGCCAACTTCTCAGCTCGCGAGTACGTCCGGTTCCAAAGCGCGGTCACAGCTACGTTTGGTAGACGTGAAAAAGCCATGGCGTGGCTCCAGCCGGCGCGGCCCGTTCCAATGATTCCGACTCGGAGTGTTTTCTGCATGCGCTTTTCTCCATCTAGCCGCTTTCTATCTGTGGTGCCGAGGGCAACAGCCGTCGTATTTCGTCTAAACTTGCCGCACTGCCGTCCCGTAATCCCTGCGGCAGATCCAGTTTCATCACCTCGTCCAGTTGCGAAAACACTTTGTGAAATCCATCTGCCATGTAGTCTATCACCTTCGCGCTGACCGCGGTTGGCGCCTCCATGACCAGAGAGGACTCCTCTACCACTTTTACCGCCTCGGGATAGTCTCTGGGATTGTATGTGTAATCAGCGCGCCACGGACGCTGCCATGGATATCGGGATTCGAAATCTTCGGGCCGCGTGAAAATAGGTAGTGAGGGAATCGTCCAGTTCATCCAAGCGCGACAGAGCACGCCTTCAGCACCGAGTGCAGCAACCGCTTTCGCCCGGAACTCCGAGGGTGCGACGTCAATGCCTGGCTCTTTCGGATCGAACCGCACCCGATACAGGTGGTACACGTGGTTCCTATCCTCCGGCACCTGTGGTGGGATGACACCTGGAATTCCTAGGAGTTGAGCGGTGAGCCGTTCGCAGTTGGATTTCCTGATGGCGTTCAATTCGTCCAGCTTCGCCAGTTGGCATCGCGCCATCGTTGCCGACATGACGTTGCATCGATAGTTATAACCGAGTGTGGCTATGGGATACTTGAGTTCTTCGCGTGGTTCATGAAAATTGACGCGCAGCCAGAGGCCGTCCACCCTCTCGTAGAAACTTTGATGGCGGGTGCTGAATAGTCCAGCTTCTCCTGACGGTAGGTTCTTCATGGCATTGATGCTTAGTCCGGCAGCATCGCCCAGACTTCCGACGAACCTTCCCTTGTAGGCTGCACCGGGGGCGTGGCAAGCGTCTTCAATTACCGCCAAGTCGTATTTCCGCGCCACAGCGTTAATCTCGTCCATGTCCGCAGGCAGACCGCCGAGGTGGACAGGGAATATCGCTCTTGTACGGGATGTGATGTGTCCTTCGATCTGTTTGGGATCCATGTTGTAGGAATCGCGCTGCACGTCGACAAACACCGGCACCGCACCTTGATGGAGTACAACAAGGGCGTTCGACAAGAAGGTGTACGCCGGCACGAGAACCTCGTCTCCCGGCCCCACCTCCGCAGCCCATAGTGCCATATGCAAGGCATCTGTGCCAGCCCCGACCGCGTAGCAGTAATCGACACCAATTTTGCGCGCCCAGTCTTCCTGTAAACCCAGAACCTGCGGCGCGTCACAAGCGGCTAACTGTTCCTCCCTCATAACGCGGCACAATTCTTCAAGGTCCTGTTCACTGTAGCGCGGCCATCGCGTCCGCTCCAGACCTTCGGGCATTGCCGGCTTTCCACCCAAGATTGCTAATCTTTCCCTCATAGCCGTCACGCTCTTCTCCTTGTCACACAATCTCGCTCCGATGTAAAGATGGGCAGCACGTGTCGTGGCATTTTGGATTAGGACCGAGTCGCTGTACGCATGAAAGCGGAAGATTCAACGATTCGTGATTACGACACTTGTCAAACTTGCCCGAGATGCACCGCACGGCGATAGACAGGAAACATTTCGACACGTGTAAAAGGAGATGAATGGAAACTCAATCAAGGAGGCACGATGTAGATTAGTCGCGCCACGATGCGCGTCGGAAGGAGTGCAGGAGTTGCAGAGTTGCAAATTGTCGGCGTATAGTCACAGAAGCCTATAATGCCGAGGACTTTGGATCAGGGATGAGACGGAAAACAGAACCTACGTACTCGGGGCTTGAATTGTTGCTCATCTGGCAAATTCGCCCCTAGATTAAGAATGTCGGTTAATCCACTAAAATACAACATTGGAGCGTTCGACGACTCTCCAAATTGCTGATGTGTGAAGATTCTAACGCATCTAGATTAAGTGAAATACGCTTCTCGGAGAGCCGTGCTGCGGCAACTCTACATTCCCTGCATAGCATACTTAATCGAGGTACCGTCTCTTGAGGCGCCCCCAAGTAGTGGCTAATTTGCCGCTCCGCTCTACGTTTTGCGGTTGCTCGCCCGGTAGTAGACCTCTATAAAGGGTCAATGTGAAACCGCCTGCAGTGGTCCAGGTCGGAGTTCCAAACGCCAGACCTTTGAATTCCTCCGGAGCAATGAAGGTCTGTCCCAATGTCTCGTGATTCTTCTTGTCATGATTCAATGCGACGGCGAAGGCACCTCCGCGCTTTTCGAGAATCCAGCCTTGGGCTCCGACAGACGGGGTATACTGCAAATATAAATCGCCTTTTCCGTTGTCGGGATAAGGTCTCCCATCCAGATACGCTCTACCATCGGGATAAGGGTCGTGCAACGCACCCCAAGCACCGATGGATACTCCCGTGGGTTTACTCATCTCAAGATAGTAGAGAATGGGCATGCCGCGCGGGTCTTTCGCTGGTTGGCGATCAAACTCCATTATTGAGAAGTGACCATCCACCACTGTACCGGCCTTGAATGTCTTGTCGGCAATTTTGACGTCTTTCGGAGGGGTATCCGCAATGGTGTGTGCCGCAAATACAAGCAAAAGTGTGAACGCCGCCATGGAGAATTCTTTACGCATCTTCTTCTCCTCGCCACGAAATATGTTTATATTTTCGGACAGTAAGAACGTCTAAAACCATCAGATGGAATCACACCGATTTCAGCATGGAAACTCAACTCACGCTAAATCTGGATAATTCCATCTGATGACCTCGTTAGCGTCAAAAACCATTAGGATAATTACCGGTTCTTGATGCTGGCCCAAGTGGTGGCCAATTTGTCATTCGGTTCGACGCTGGTTGCCGGATCACCGGAGTATAGCGTGACCGTGTAGCCGCCGCCCGGAATAGTCCAGAGTACAACCCTCACTCCTAGCTGGGTGAACTCCTTTGTAGCTGTAAAGGACTGTCCTAGTGACATATATTCCTCCGCGGGCAGATCGGGATGTCCTTGCCGTAACGGCAGCGGGATGTTAGGGTCCCCATCTTTCTTTTCGATAATCCAATCGTTTAACTCGCCCGTGTCTGTGGTAAGCGCCATATAGAAGTCAAAGACGCCATCGTCAATCGGCTCTCGATCTCGCCATGCCATACCACCGTCATAAACGTTCGTATTCGCACCGAAGATACCGACGGACGTTCCCGTCGGCTCAGTCCACTCGACATAGTAGAATCCCGGTGGTTGGGTACCGACGTCGAACGGTACGGGAGTACCATCCGGTACGTCTGTGAATACCTCGGGACCGGCCAACACTTGCAGGGCATAGGTGTATCCGGCGAACACGAGCAAAAGCGAAATTGTTAAGGCTAAAGCAACTTTCATGGTAGGATCCTCCAAGGTGTACATTAAAACTAAGATTCCTCAGGATGAGCCAATAGACACAAATAACCCATTCTGAACGGAATTTGTTGGGTTTTCTTTTTAAGGAACTTGTTATACCTTACACGCGAACTTCAGTCGTCCACAATTGCACCCCGTGCACGAATCTGCGGCGAATGTGAACCACTGCGGGTGCATTATAGCATTCATCTTGAAGCGAGTCAAGGATGTTTCACTTGACAGAATTATCAGCCTGTGCTAAGTTAAACCTCAATGGAATAGTATGTCTTGCGGCCAAGTTCAATCAACCCAGTGCTGGCATCTACGACATAATTCCCGGTGGTGCTCAATCCCCGATTCGGCCGGAAATGCGTTTCACCCAGAGAACCAAGGCTGTAACTTTCTCTAGCATCTCTGCTCCACCCGCGCACAATCAGGTTGACGGCCCATCAACTTCGGATAATCAAAACAAGTGATAAACGATGACAACAATGCCAGAAACTGATTCCATTGAAGTTCCCCGACTTCTTGACCAAGACCAGATTGATCACTATCTTGAGGATGGGTATCTGGTTGTTCCTCGAGTGTTGACGGATGACGAGGTCAGCGAACTAAAGCAAGAGATTGTCGAGATTGCGAAGGGGAAGTACCCTTCTGACAATTTGAAACCGCTTGCGCCTGACATCTCGGATGAAGACGCTGTGAGCAATATTTTGGCTATTCACCACCCCCACCTAATCAGCCCCGTCATTGTCAACTATGCCCGGCATCCCGAGATCTGCGGTATGCTGGCGCAGATTGTGGCTGCGCACCTACCCTTTTGGGACGGCAGCGTCAAGTGCATGCAAACAATGCTCTTCGTGAAACCGCCGGACTTCCAGGGACAAGCATGGCATCAGGACGAACTCTACATTCAAACGCGTGACCGCTCCCTTACCGGCGCCTGGATTGCGATTGACGATGCGACAGTTGAAAACGGCTGTGTCCGAGTCATCCCCAGCTCGCATCTTAATGGTTACCTCTGGCCGCAGCGCGACCATGATGAACCTGAACATTACGATGTTGGGCCAACATCCTACGGTTTCGACGAATCACTTGCCATCCCTGCCGAGGCAGCCTCCGGCTCGGTAATTTTTTTTAATGGATATCTACTCCACTCTTCGCAAAAGAACCGGAGCGCCGGTTATCGAAGGGCGATGGTCAACCACTATATGAACGCATGGTCGATTTTGCCATGGTCAAATCCAGACTTACCCGTGCCATCCACCGGTGACCGACGTGCAATTATCCCCGTCGCCGGCACTGATCCTTACGCGTGGAAAGGGATTGCGGAACATCATCGTAAACCCTACCTTCGCCGCTGTGCCGCCAACACGGAGGCTATCGCCCCACAGGTGAGCATCGACGAGACAAAAAAGCGTGGCGACAACGGATTGGCAGATGGCAACAGTCATTTGTAGTGACCCCTGCTTTCACAGCCAGGCATTGTTACCACTAGCGCTTCCGCGATAATACTTTCAAAGAAAAACACTTATGAAGATAGGCATTCATTCCGGTGTGCTTAGCGATTATCCGCTCTCCGAAATCATCCCACGCCTTGTCGATCTTGGCTACCAAGGTATTGAATTGAACGCCGAAACCGGTCCCTGGGGAACTCCGCATGTAACCCCGGACCTTGGTCTCCAAGAACGAGCCGCGATTCGTCGACTGGTACAAGCCCACAGTTTTGAAATCTCGTCTATCAGCGCCCACATCTCTCTAATTGACGTCGACGACGCAGTGAGACAGCAGCATGTAGATTTTGTCAAAGGTTGTATAGACCTTGCCACGGATGTTGGAACCGACATTGTGCATGCCATCAGCGGATTACGTCCAACCGGGGTCGCTAGAGAACAAGCTTGGAAATGGCTTGTAGAAAGTATTTCTGTTTGCATTGACCACGCGGTGGAGCGTGATGTGGTTTTTGGAATTGAGGCCGACGAGATTATGCTCCTCGCGAGTATGGCTGACCTTGGTATGTTGATGGATGATTTGGAGACATCGAAGTTGTGCGTGAACTTCGATGCCAGCCATTCCATACCGATGGGCGAGGATCCGGCGGAGTGGGTGAAAACCTTAAACTCGCGCATTGTGCATGTGCATTTGAAGGATGTCAAGCCGCGGGAACCAAGTAAGAAGCAGGCTTCGTTATTTGGAGTTCCGGTCGAGTTCGAGTATCCACCCTTGGGTAAAGGACTCATTGACTGGCGTGAGTTATTTGACGCGCTGCGCCAGATAAATTACTCGGGATTCCTTTCGGCAGAGTATGCAGCCCACCATTTCGGTTATCACGAGGATCCTTGGGAAGTCGCCGTCGAGGCAAAGCGCTTTATAGACAATCTACTTTAAGCAAATTTTGTAATTGTTTAGTTTAGTCCAAAATTTGCGCGGTAACAGGAATTCGCGACCTGGAGATCGCTCCTACAGCACGCTCATGGTGTAAGAACAAGCATTAAATTGTAGTACGACGAACCGACATCCTCACAATAGATTGATAGACTAAACAGTTGCCAAATTTTAATATAGAAGTTTATCTTCCGCGTCGCCTGGGAAGAGTAGGGTTGGAAGGATGGAAGAGTTCTTTTCACGCCATTCTCGATCCTCCGATACGAAAGACTCGGAACTTAATGGATGCATAAGAGCCTGCTGGATTTGCCAATCCAGCAGGAGCAGTTGGGGCCTAGATTGACATGTAAGTTTTTTCTTGGAAGTTGCTTAACTGTTGCATGAAATGAAGGATGGGTTTTACCTGTCTTCCTGCCGATGAACACGCGGCAGCCCATAGCATCGTTCTGAAATGCAAAAGCCGATTAAGGAACCGACAGGATCGGCTAGTCAATCATGCCGTGCCGTGTTTCACGCTGACAGCCTCACACAGTTCAATCGTGGCTGGCAGGCTTGGTACCGAATTTGACATGTACGAGGTTGTATACCGGTGAAACTGAACCGAGATCAATTCCTTGAGACCGGCTACCTCATCGTGCGGAACGCCATTCCGGTCGATAGACTGGAGGAATTGCGCACCAGCCACGAAATCTTGGTTGAACGCCAGAAAGCCATCTGGGCACGCGAGCGTCAGCCAAGCAATCCGCCGGGTGGGCTATGGGAAACTGCGCCACAGCCTCGCTTGAATCTCCATAAAACCCCTGAGCTAATTGATGAACAGACTATCAGTGCCGTGGAACTCTGGCTGTACGAAAACACGCTCGGCGTTAGCAGTGAGTTGATGGGCGCACCGGATGCCGCTGTCACGGAGATGATGATGATGTGCAACCCCGTGCGCAACCATGAACCGGCTAGTTGGCACCGTGACCTTCAACCCTTTAACACGGCGCCGCTGCAGGGTTACATCGACGACCTTCTGGAGAATGGACCTCGGTATTTACAATGGAACATCGCACTATACGATGATGACGTGCTATGGGTCGTGCCCGGAAGTCACCGCCGATTCAACACCGCCGAAGAGGACCGGCAGTTGCTTGCCGATCCCCGCGTTCCCTTGCCTGATGGCACATCAGTGCATTTACAAGCCGGTGATGGTGTGGTATACATCCTCCCAATCCTACATTGGGGAAGTAATTACAGCACCAAGATGCGACGTACGATCCATGGGGGCTACGCCAATCACACACAGTATCAAGACTTAAGCTACACCCGATATTTATCTCCGTCAGATCAAGCATTGTTCGACCGGTGGAACCGGCAGAGCGCGCGGATGCAAGACATTACGGCGTCGGTATTTCGTGCGGTCATAAATCAAGACGCGGCAGCCTTCCATGAAGGACTCGAAAAACTACAGCCCGGGAGCGGGGACAAGGGTAAACTCTTACTGATGGTGTTTTTGGCCAAGGCGGCATATTTCATTCATATACTTAAACATCCGAAGGAAAACGATATCCTACCAGAAATGCGCCATTTTGCTACTAGGGGACACCCGACCACGCTGAATTGGGGGCCTGCTTTCGCTGATCGTTTTTCGCGTGCAGAATCGGAAATACTCTGGCGGCACTTCGAACCGATCGATGCTAACCTCCAAGCGGATGAGGTACATTTTGCCCCGGGATTCCAGTCTGCTCCGGTACGTTATTACTTCAACGAGATGCCGCGCGATATGGATGTCGAGGCGTTCTCTGCTGGATGGAATACCCGGAACACGGGCATAGTAGCGTGAACAGGAGGAAGTCAATGTTTCCTTTGAGCTTTAACACCAATTGCCTGCAGAACCTCCCGTTGGACGAGGCAATTGAAGAAACCAGCAAAGCCGGATATGAGGGGGTAGACCTATTCTATCGCGACGGACATCTGCACCCATTTGATGCCACGCAGGCACAGATGGATGAATTGAACGAGCAGTTTGCTACGCTGCCGATAAAACCGGTATCCTTGGCAACCGGTGCGCCGTTCCTCCTTAGCGATGATGCGTTCGAGCCTTCGCTGATTTCTCCCCGCGAACAAGATCGGAAGGAAAGGATCGATGTTATTCGCACCGCGCTTGACATGGCGAGGGAATTGTCTATTCCGGTTGTGCAATTTGTAAGTGGAATTCGGCAGGAAGGGGTATCCGAGGAAGAGGCGATCAAGATGCTTACAGAGGGCATTCGCACTTGCCTGAGAGATGCCGGCGACGTGATTTTAGTACTTGAGCCGGAAGCGCCTCTACCTGCATCCATGGGCGGTGGTTGTTGCTTCATAAAAACAACGAGCCAAGCTGTTCCAATCATCACGGAGATTGATTCGCCGCAGTTCAGATTAAACATGGATGTCACCCACGTCCAATGCTGCGAGGATGATTTATTGCCGTGCATTGCTGATGCGTTGCCCTATACTCGACACATTCACGTAGCAGACGTAAAGGGAAAAGTACATCATCACGAGATTCCGGGAGAAGGTGACATCAATTTTCGGTCCGTGTTGGAGGTTCTAAAACGGGCGAACTACGAGCACTACTTAAGCATCGAGTTACATGCCCATGCCGATGAGTGGAACAGGGCGCTTTACCAAAGCCGCGAGTATCTGCTGGATTTGATGCAGGAATTGTGAATGGATAGGGATTGCCCGATTGCCGGGGATTGGTTCAGTTACACTGATCACGTGCGCTATCCAACCCCATCTCGCCGTTGGGTGCTTGCGCAGAACGAACGATATATTGAATTGTAGGAGGCCCATTTGAAGGATCGACTCACGCAACTTCTGAGCAGACACAACCGACTGTACGGAGTAATTTGCCGCGACGCGACACCTATTGATATCGAACTTTTCGCGCAGCTCGGTTACCACCTCGTGTGGATTGATCTGGAACACAGCACTAAACCGCTCTCCGAGGTAATTCGATTGGGGCGATCCATTGCCCATTTGGGGATGGTTCCGTTGGTGCGCATTCCTGAACTTTCGCGCGCGTATGTCCAGCTTCTGCTAGATGGAGGAATTCAGGCTCTAGCACTGCCAGACGTAAGGAGCGTTGAAGAGGTGCGTCAATTCGTGGAACTGGCGAAGTATCCACCTATTGGCAGACGCGGCGCTTCCACCACGACGGCGGGCGCTGGCTACACCCTTGGAGCGGACGCGCAGAAGACGTTCTCGGAAGCGAACGATGAAACGCATCTGATGGTGCTAATCGAAAGCGAAGAAGGTTACGCGGCACTGGACGCCATTCTTGAAATCGAAGAGGCTGACATGATTATGGTGGGGCCACAGGACTGGGGTGCTAGTTTGGGAATCTTTGGCAAGCAGGCTGAGAGACAGCTGCGCCCAAAGATTGAACACCTCATCTCCGCGGCATCCACCGAGGGCAAAATTGTAGCGAGTGGCGCTTCCGACCCCGAGGATGCCCGACATTTCCAGAACTTGGGCGCTCGCATATTCATGCTGGGCGTGGACATCTCCATTAAGCGCAGCGCCTTGGCGGAACGGATTCGTCAATATCGCGAGTAGAGCGGGCAAAGGGGTGTCCTTCATCCGCGGGGCGCAAGAGTCGAAAGGAATAGCCCGTGAAACTTGGTATCAATACCGCGTTTATCATGACATTCCACGTTGAGGATGGACTGCGATTTTCCGCCGATCTTGGGATGCATGCGGCTGAAGTCGCCGCGTGTGGCATCGCCTTTAACAATAAGTATTGCAGACTGGATCAACTGACTTCGGATGAAGGCGAACTGCATCGTTGGCAAGACACATACGCACGCTACGGCATCGAAGTCGTATCGCTCAGCGCCCATGGTGCGCCGTTGACGCCCAACAAGGACATCGCAGACGAATATCGCCGCCAATTTCGCTTGGCATGCCAATTCGCGGATCGAATCGGCGTGAAGAAGATGACTTTGATTGCCGGCACCCCCGAAGGTGCGGAAGGTGACACCTGTCCCGTTTGGATCACACAGCAAGTCGAGGTGCCATTTTACCGTAAAATTCTCGAGTGGCAGTGGGAAAAGCGTCTAATCCCTTACTGGAAGGAACAGGGCAAAATCGCGGCGGACCACGGCGTCACACTATGTTTCGAGAACCAGGTCGGCGATATGCTCCACAGTCCTGTGCAGATCAGAAGATTTCACGAGGAAATTGGTTCAGTCGCCGCCTGCAACTTCGACATCTCCCACATTTGGGCGCAAGGCATGGATCCCGTTGAAGCACTACGTTACCTAGGCGACCTCGTGCAGCATGTACACATAAAAGACACGTTAATCCACAACCGTAATCTGCGCCTCAAGGGGTTCACCGATTCAACGTATCCGACGCAACCTCGGGAGCGAGCGTATACGTTTACGATACCCGGCTGGGGCCATGACGACGGTGTATGGCGAGAGGTCATCGCCACACTTCGTTTGATTGGTTACAACGACATCCTTTCAATGGAAATGGAATGCGAGTACATGAACATCGAAGAGGGCCTCAAAAAAGCCATCGCCTTCATGGGGCCCATCGTCCTTGAAGAACCGGTCGGGAAACGGTGGTGGCAAGCAGCCGAGTTTAGCGAACTCTGGAAGGAAGATTAAGGAGGTTATACCATGTCTGTGCAACTCGAATTTGTAGGCCACGCGTGTTTTCGTCTCTGGGAGGATGGCAGACCGTCTATTGTGATGGACCCATACCTCCATGAGGAAACCAAACTGGAAGATGACGGATCCCGCCTTGATGCCGACA
The DNA here is from genome assembly GCA_965204085.1 of Candidatus Poribacteria bacterium. GTDB lineage: Bacteria > Poribacteria > WGA-4E > WGA-4E > JAJDTR01 > JAJDTR01. The sequence continues at coordinate 721,453 of CBDBEE010000001.1, forward strand.
CGGTCATAGTTAGTTCACTGACCGACAGAGCGCATAGCAACGTAGCCTTTGTTAGAGGCAATCCGCGCGTGATTAACGCTCTCGACGTAGCCACAGGTGCAACTTCCGCGACGATCAACGGGGAGCCCATCGTCGGGATTGCCACAGCGGAAGCGCCTGACCATATCCATCATGCGCCAATGGACAACGCGATGTACGCATTCAAAGCCGGCGGTTTATGGTTCGCTCACTTGGGCGATTTGGGTTACGGGTTAGGTGAGGAGGAACTAACTCCATGGGAAACCAAATGCGATGTACTGCTGCCGATCGTGGGAGAGATGAACACAGTCAAGTTGGGACCACTAGATATGATGATTGAGTTCCTGAAACCGACGTGGATTGTGCCGATGCACTACGGTCTTCCGCCGCTCGGAGGTGCCGATGCCGGCGGAATGACGCCGGTCGACACGTTTCTCAATCGTCACCCGCATTCTCCCGTCTACCTCGCGCGGCACCACACGGTGACATTTCCGTTGCCGAAGTCATCAGACGGAAAGCCGACAATCGTCGTGTTGGAACCTTCAGGCTACAGTCCCACAGGGGGCTTTCCGGAATTTCGGTCCTCCTAAATACGTAGAGAATCTGATCGTGGTTAGGCGAATGCGACGGCATTGTTTAGGTTAGGAGGGACAGAATGAAGGAGACTATGACATTCAAGCGCATGTCCTCCGAGCAGAGAAAGCAGTGGGATGAAGAAGGCTATCTGATAATCAAAAACGCGCTTTCAGCGGAGGAAGTGGCAGACCTGATTGTTGAGGTAGATTACCTTGACGAAGTGTCACAGCGCCTAGGACGGAATCCCAACCTGATGCTTGATGCCGTCAACATCATAGATGCGGCGACCGAAGGGCTGTTCCAGCCTGAACAGGACAATGTTGGTACACTACTGCGCCACGAGCCGAGCGAGGCTTTCTTAAATTTGATTGACCATCCGAATCATCTGGGTATTGTGTGCGAGTTGATTGGCGCTGCAATCCAGCTATCTTGGACGGAGGCGGTTGTGCGTCCACCAAGCCCAAAGCCGGCTAACCGGTGGCATAAGGATGGTTCCAAGCCATACTATTTTCCTACGGTGGGCAGGAAAACGGCGCTCCAATGGGCAAGAATCGGTTTCTTTCTGACTGATGTGCTTCAACCGGATATGGGTAATTTTACGGTCATTCCCGGCAGCCATCGCGCCGGATTTCCCAAATTGCCGCAGGGCTTGGAGCATGCTCTAACCGTTACCTCATTTACAAACTTCAAACAGATCGAGCAGATTGACGCCGGTGTTCCGGGAGCGCGACAGTTGCTGCTTGAAGCAGGTGACGCGGCGCTGTTTCACAACTCGCTATGGCACTGTGTACCGCGCAACACCTCAAACGTGCGGCGAAAAAATCTGTGGTACGTTTACACGCCGCTGTGGATGCGGCTGGGTGATCGGACCGAGAACTCACCTAAGTTAATTGCCAAATGCGATCCTGTGCGCCGACAATTGCTTGGCGAGTTGACAAGTCCCAATACGAACGGAGGCATTCATCCCTTTGACGAGGGGGCACCGCTTATTCGTCTATTTGAAGGACAGGGCTTCCTGGAAAAGATGGGAGCTGTGGACGAAGAATACATCCGCGCGACTCAACGATAGCAATATGGGCATTAGGCATCGCGGCAGATATAAAATCGACCAAGTTCTAAGCTTGAACCTACGATAATAGAAAGAGAAAGTACAATGAATTCAGGAATCACGTGTGCGGGAATTTTTGCAGTTTTTTTGTACTCTAGCCTGGGAAGTACAACAGATGGCAAACCGATGAATCAATTTCCAAATCCAAACTTCGACAACTTCGACGGCAATCTACCGACTGGCTGGACGGCAAAGATATGGAACCAGCCGATGGTAAAAGAGAAAATCCACAGGTCAAGTCCCGGCCGAAATGGCGATGGTTACTGCCTAGAGCTAGAGCCAACGACACCGATTGCTCATACCTCGCTGTCCAGCCTTGCATTTGGCGTGTCGGCAAACCAGGACTACCTCTTTAAGGGTTACTACGCATCGACGTGTCAAGGTACAACGACGGACAAGAGGTGGATGGATGCTGAAGGAGTTTCTCTATCCGGCAATTGGCTGGACGCCAGTAAGGAAAAAATCGGTTCATTCACAATCGCACTTCCGGATACCCAAGACCGCTGGATAGAGTTCTACCAAGAAATACAATCTCCAGACGCAGCCCACGAATTGCAAATTGTAATCTTCCGCCGATGGGTGGGAGGTCGGCTGCGTTTTGATGATTTTTCGCTCCGGCGGGGAAAGATTATGGACTACGAGGAAGAGTTCTCTATTCAACAGGTGCCCGATGAGGACTTCTTTCCCATTTATGCCATCCTACCCCCCAGCGGCCGTCAGGAGGAGCCGGGGAGCAACATAGATTCCGATCTCCATCATTCCCAATATGCGCTAGCCAACTTCAATCTTGGAAGCCGGCTTAAGCTTGGAAAAAAGCCCGGATTTGGCGTGAGATATTTCTTCGAGGGCGGCGTTCCCAAAGATGACGCAGTGCTAGCCGAGTTGGATAGAGATCCGATGCTCTGGTGGTTTTTCGGAGTGGATGAACCCCATGAGGACGCATTTCCGGGGTTGGCAGAACTGAACGAGCGAGTGAAACGGCTGGCGCCGTCCAAAATCTTTTGGGTGAATCTTATTCCTACATACGGACGCGCCTCTCTTGATGAGTACGACCATCATATCAAGTCATTTATTGAGATTGTAAAGCCGAAAATGATCACCTACGATCACTACTGCATGCTCGGTCATGATCGGCAAATTCATGTAAACAGTTGGTACAGCCCTAATAAAAAGGGGGATTACTTCCCCAACCTGGAGATTGTACGCAATCATACACTTGAGGCGGACATTGATTTCGGTGTAATCGTCTCGGTGGGAGTCTTCATGGGGGTGCGAGGCGCCAGTGAAGCAGAGTTGCGATGGCAGGCATTCACGACGCTTGCTTACGGCGCAAAATCACTGGGCTGGTTCACCTATCTGACCGAAGCCAGCTACGGCAACATGACAAGCTGGGAAGATATGGTCATCAACCGGGACGGCACCCGGACGCGGCATTATTCGATGCTGAAGTACCTGAACGGTGAGGTACTTGCATGGGCACCGACCTTATTGCGGTTGAAATCTACGGGGGTTTACCATACGGAGCCGCTGCCGGTAATGACTCAGTCAATTGAAGAATCCGCGCTTGTGGAATGCATCGGGGGAGGAATGTGGTTGATCGGCGAGTTCACAGGCGAAGATGGCGGTACCTACATGATGGTGGTGAATAGGGACTTCATCGAAACCGCCGTGTTGCGGTTGAAGTTCCGCGAAGCACCTGAAGACCTGCTTGAGGTTTCCAAGCAGAATGGAAAGGAGGAGTCCGCTACGGGATATTCGCGCATTACAGGCGAACTAACACGAGAGTTTGCTGCCGGAGACGGTTTACTGTTTTGCATAATGGAATAATACCATTTCTCTACATTCGCAGTGGACAAATAGCGTCAATCAAGCCTTTCCAAGGCGGGGGAAGATGGGATCTCTATCGCACTCGTTATCCGCTCGCTTGATCCCCTCTGGGGCTTAGCTGTAGGTCGAATCAATGTTTCTATACACCTTCAGGATCTCTATCGCACTCGCTATTCACTCGTTTGATCCCCTCTGGGGCTACCAAAGATTTAAATAGGTCGCGATTCGGAGATCGCTCCTTCAAAACACGCAATTCTCAGCAGCGTGGAGTATAAATAGCGTCAATCAAGCCTTTCCAAGGCGGGGGAAGATGGGATCTCTATCGCCATCGCTGTTCGCTCACTATCCATTTAATTGATGGTTATCCACTCGTTTGATCGCTCCTACAAGCGAATTTGGACGCTTTACTGGAGATAGCTTGGCGGAGGAATCTATCGTCGCACAGATGCGATCACAATCTAACAGATCATGGTACGGGAGTTTATCGCCATCGGGATAGAATCCGTTGAAAACACGCAACTTCCAGCAGCGTGAAGTATAATACGCCGGCGCCCCATCTACACCTCACCATCCCAATAACTGAGATGATCCGACTTGCGGAAAATACGCCCTGCTACATAGGGAAATATCTTGTCGGAGTCCGGATATTCGCTGACATCGTATGGCAACTGGATTCCCACAGCAAGTAGTGTACATGATGCGTGTCCGTCGTTCACAAACTTGTGCGCCCCTGCCTGTCCGGGTGGAAATGCAATGAAATCCTCTCGTGTGACCGTCAGGTTGCCGCGCGGAGTTTTTAGCGTACACTTCCCCTCCATGACGTAGAACATCTCCTCGCCAAAGTTGTGCAAGTGCATCGGGTAACTCGCTTTGCCGGGCACCAATCGTATGAGTCGATAGCCGAGACTCCGCGCCCCAATAAGGGGATCAATATCCTTATCCATGAAATCGTACGGAGGAGGCACGTCTCGTTTTTCCCATTTAATCTCGTTGAGGTTTATGCGGTTGATGTAGATGTCTTTACGCCGCTCTAGACATTCGACCAACTGTCGCCGTCCATCCTGAAGAACGGAATGCCCGTCACCAACAAGAATTGTGTCGAACGAGAGAGCGAGGATCTTGCGGATTTCCAGTGCCGCTTTTGCCGGATCTTCCAACTTGTCGTCCATCAGCAAAGAGAGATGTCCCATCGGCGCGCCGACAATCAAATCCCCAGCCAGCACGATTCCCTGTTCGGAGAAATGAAGCGCGATTTCTCCATCGCTTTTTCCGTATTTCAAATGAATCGCCGTTAAACCGGGTACAATCTCTTCACCGTCGGCGAGTGACCGATCCACCTTTGTAGAAAGCGCCCCCGCGTCAGCTTCGTGAGCTGCAATCTGCGCGCGCGTAATCTCCCGAAATTTCACGGCTTCCCGTTCATGATCGCAATTCGTGATGACAATCAACTCGGCGCCGCCAAGAGCAGCCAACTGATTCAGATCCGAATCAATCATAGGCACCGGATCGATGAGGATATTGCCCTCCGAACGAACCCACAAATGTCCATTGAAATCGAGTTGGCGCATCTCGCTAAAGATAGACCAACTGTAAATGTCGGAATACATAAGTTGCTTCATGGAAAACTCCTTCGTCAGTTGACACTTTTGAGATGAAAAATACAGTTACTTCTGATACAATGCCCATTGCGTCGCGCTACCATCGCCCCCAGTGAACTAAAGCGGATAGACAGAGCAATGGATGACATATTCTATTTGATGGATTCCGAAAAAAAGGAAGAAATCGGCGTAATCACGGAAGATCAGGTTCAATTCTTACTTGATAACTTGACAGAGGAAGGAGCCGAGGACCCGGAGTTCTACATTGATGAAGACACTTTGGAGTTTCTTGCCGAGAATGGCTGCGACGAAGAGTTGATTGCGCTGATTGCGGAGGCATTGGAGGGCAGACCGGATCTTGCTATTTATTACGAAGTACGTTGAATCAAAGTGTGCCTGAGTTAGAATCAATTGTTAAACTTCCGATGGCAAAACCTTGCACAATTCAATTACCGAGGGAGCCGACGCACCCACAGTACCAGCGCCAAATTCATTCCGCCGACGAATCCAAAAACATACGATTGAAGCCCCGCCAGGATGCCGTAGGTTTGCCGAACCAATAATCCAAAAAGTATCGGCATACCGAGCGCGAGAACCACAAAAATGGTTGTACCTTTCGCCCCCCTTGCATCCCAAAATGCAATCTCTCGCGACAAGACTCGCATATAATCTCTCTCCCACATTCGGACTGTCCATTTTCCTTGTATAAAACCGAGAACAATCCCGGCGGCGAAACCGACGCCACACCAACTTGTGTCAACGCGACTTAGATGGACGGCGGCAGTCCACGCAATCTGACCCACCACCGAAACCACAATGAAGGAGATTAGAATTGGAAGTTGCATGTAAAACGGCAGGTGGCGGCGACTGAGTTTATCAGTTTGATTGGCGGCTTTTTTCTTCAACGAGGGCTCCACTTGCCGTCCTTTCACAAGCCAGAAGGGAAATGATGCGTGAAACGTGATACGTAATGCCTGAATCGCTTGAGGTCGTGCTATCTTATCAACCCTTAGCCCAACGAAAAGTTTTGCTGCACATAAGCAACGGCATTCCGAAAAATGCCAAGTCCGTCCCCTTTTTCGGGGAGACTTTCTCGCGTCCAACGCGGATGGTTTAGGCGTGCGAGAAAACGTTCCGGGTGAGGCATCATTCCGAAGATTCGACCGGTGGGGTCACAGATACCGGCGATGTGAAGATCGGACCCATTTGGATTCTCGGGATATGAAGGAATGTCTCCAAACTGAGACACATAGCGAAACACCACCTGCCGATTGGATTCAAGTTCATCCAGAATCTGGCTAGGTGCGGTGAAGCGTCCTTCGGCATGAGCAACCGGGAGATAAAGGCGCCACTTCAGTCCGTGCGTAAAAGCACAGGAACTTTTCTGTGTCTTCAAGTGCACCCACCGGCATTCAAACTTGGCAGATGTATTCAGGGCGAGGGTTGCTTCCTGTGCGATTTGCGAGTTGAGTCCCGGAAGTAGACCGGCACGCACCAACACCTGAAATCCGTTGCAGATTCCGATGATTAGCTTTCCCGAATCAACGAAATCTCGCAGGAGATTGCCGAGCTTGTGTTTTATCTCATTCGCAAGCAGTATCCCCGCCGCGACATCGTCGCCGTAAGAGAATCCCCCAGGAATAGCGAGGATATGATACTCGTTTAAGTTTGTACGCCCGGCGATTAGTTGGTTGATGTGAACCAACGCTGTCTCCGCGCCGGCAAGTTGAAAGGCGTATTCTGTTTCGTAATCGCAGTTAGTGCCTGCCGTGCGAAGGACTAGAACTTTTGTCCCCACTATGCCTCCGTATACATTTACACATTATCCGCCTTCGCGGAAGGTGGACTGCCAAGCCTCTTTCAGTTGATGAATCTTGGCGCTTACAACCGTCTCCCTGCTAATGCCTCGGACATTGAAGTCCGGGTATACGACAATCCTTCCAATGCAACCAAACGGCACCCCAACCATACAATCTTCAAATGTGGCGCAATTCCCGCGGGAGACTTCTACGACAAATCGGCTGTTCGATTCGGCAAATAGGAGAACATCATCAGTCGTAACTTCTGCATCACGCGGCACACTCGTCAAATCGAGTTCCATTCCGTATCCTCCAGAGAATGCCATCTCGGCAGCAGCAACGCCGATGCCTCCTTCAGAACAGTCGTGACAGGAGATTATCAACCGCTCCTCAATCGCGCGACTCACCGCCATCATCGTATGTTTTCCTTCCTCGGGTCGAACAGACGGAACACTGTTTCCGACGAAACCGTGTACATCGTAATAGTGCGAGGCTCCGAGTTCCCTATAGGTTCTCCCGAGGACATAAATTAGGTTTCCCGGTGATTTAACGTCCATCGTGATTGCCCTCGTCACGTCGGGAATTACGCAACAAGCCGAGATTAACAGCGTTGACGGAATAGCGAGTTGTTTGCCTGTGGTGGTGTCGCGGTATTCATTGTAGAGACTGTCTTTTCCCGAAATGAAAGGCGTTCCGTAGGCGGTCGCGATGTCGTAGCAGGCTTTCGCCGCACGAACCAGTCCACCGAGGCGATCGGGTTTGTCGGGATTTCCCCAACTGAAGTTATCAAGCAGTGCAGTAGATTCAAGCTTCCCGCCGACAGCAATAATATTGCGAAGTGCTTCATCAATCGCCGCAGCCGCGCTGTGGTATGGGTCTATGTCACTGTATTTCGGATTGATGCCGTTCGAAACGATGACTCCCTTGTGCGAACCGAGCGCCGGTGTAATGACGCAGGCATCGCTTGGACCATCGTTCTCTATACCAACGAGTGGTTTGAGAACAACTCCGCCCTGTACCTCGTGGTCGTACTGTCGGATGACCCACTCCTTGCTTGCAACATTGGGGCTGCTCAGAATCGCGCAAAGATCTTGTGTGAAATCCGTAGCATTGCCGATGCCCGACACGTCATTTTCTAGGGCGAGGCGCATTCCACCGGGAGGCTCTGGATGACATGGCATCTCCCAGATTGCCTTCTTGGTAAGTGTTGGTAATCCGTCATGCAAAAAGTGCATATCCAGTTCTGCGGCAAGTTCACCGTCATAGGACACACGTAACTTCTGGCTGTCCGTAAACTCTCCAAGCACCGTGGCTTCGACCAACTCGGCTTTGCACAGTTCCATCATCTCCGCGAGGTTCTCCGGGGGAAGCGCAAGCACCATTCGCTCTTGGGCTTCCGAAAGCCAGATTTCCCACGGAGCGAGCCCTTCGTATTTCAACCGGACGTTCTCTAGGTGCACGTCTGCCCCGATGTCTTTGCCCATCTCGCCAACGGCCGATGAGAATCCGCCGGCACCGCAGTCGGTAATCGATCGATAAAGTCCGCGGTCGCGCGCCTCCATCAAAACATCGACAATCTTCTTCTCCATAATGGGATTGCCAATCTGTACAACACTTCCAAGCCCTTCGGAGGCATCGTCCAGTTCCAGAGAGGAGAACGTTGCCCCATGGATGCCGTCACGCCCGGTGCGGCCTCCGACAGCGAGAATCAGATCGCCGGGATATACGATTTTCTCGCAGCGATTTTTGGGAATCAATCCGACATTGCCGCAGAATACTAGCGGATTACCTGTGAACCGTGAGTCGAACAGAATGGCGCCGTTCGCGGTAGGAATGCCCATACGATTGCCGTAATCCCGCACTCCGGCGACAACACCTTTGAAGACGCGTCTAGGATGGAGACTTCCCGTAGGCAGTTGGTCGTAGGCTAAATCCAAAGGACCGAAGCAAAACACGTCGGTATTCAGAATCGGTTTGGCACCCAGTCCCGTACCGAGACAGTCCCGTATGACGCCGCCGATTCCCGTGCCGGCGCCGCCATAAGGTTCGATGGCGGACGGGTGATTGTGGGTTTCGACCTTGAACGCAATGTTATACTCATCGTCAAATTCAACGATTCCGGCATTGTCTACAAAAACCGAAACACACCAGTCTTTGTCAATTTCCTCGGTCGCGCGGCGAATGAACGTATTGAAAAGTCCGTCAATGATTTGGACTGTCCCACCGTTCTCGGTGTACTCAATTCGACTCTTGAAGGTTTTGTGTACGCAGTGCTCTGACCAAGTTTGCGCGATAGTTTCTATTTCAACGTCCGTCGGTTCTCGACCTTGTTGGATGAAATAACTCTGAATCGCTTTCATTTCGTCGAGGTTGAGCGACAACATGCCTTCGCGACTGATTCGAGTTAATTCCGTCTCGTCGACATTTCGAATGGGAATGCGCTTAACGTCCATACGGTTCGTTTAGGGGAGACACACAGGATACAGGGGTAGCAGGCTGGTTGGATTGAAACACAAAGGGGCAAATGCACCACACGCTGTTATTGCGTAACGCTTCCCCTCATGAAACGGGGTCTTAGTGACATCATCAAGTTACACATGACGCATTTATAAGACTAAATCCTCTCAGCGACCAATTGCCATTGACAGTTGCGTTTAGTATAACAGATTACAAATTCCAGATCAATTCAAAGTCTGTCGCACAAGCTTCCATCATTTTGCCACATTATCCCTGTCTTCCTTGTTCACTATTTCTACCAGCAATGACCAATTTCTGGACAATGTTTACATAAAAAAAGCACCATGCAAAGTTGTGGAAGCGTCTTTAACATGGTGCCTATGCTAAATTTTTGGTTAGATGTTTAGTTTTCTCGGTTTCAAACAGGTGCGTTCGGTGCCGCTTCTAGCCGCGCAATAGCGCGGTGGATCTCGGCCTTAGGATCTAACGATTGACCATTGCTCATTTGTACTTTCAAATTCGACAAGGCAGCTTTCGCAGCCTCTAGGCGGGAAAGCGCGTTCTCGCGCTGATACCCTTTGAGTCCGTTAGTGGCGATTCCCCGGCGTTCCGCGGAAATTCTTGAAACCAAGTCTTGATATTTTTGAAGTCTCATGGTTGATTTTCCTCCTTAATGTTCTAAAGTTGATGAAGTGTACTGCATGAATTATGCCAATCTTTTTTGTTGTCAACACTTGTATAGTCGAACCCCTAAAAAGCGGTAGGCAATCTAGCGAACAATCAACTGAGTTAATGAATCAAACGAACGCTTGGCAAGTGTGATCGAAATCCCACGGTGCTTCTCGCTTGATTGAACCCGACTCCGACTCGAGCCCCATACGGATCAAGTTAAGGGAGTTCGTCTAGTATTGGTGAGTTCTTCGCCGCAAAACCCTTAACTTAGTCCCCATTGGGCGAGGAGTAAATCTCAATCTCACCCCATACGGTAGGTGCGGTTTCCAACCGCACCGGTCCCCACGGAAACCAGCGTCATGAGTCATCTTCTGTGGTGCACCCATCAACGAATGGGTTGGTATTCCATCGCCCATGTCTACATGGAGATTAACAGTTTAAGACATTAGAAACCGCGTGACTTGCGACTCAAAACGCTTAACTTGATCCCTATGCCCCACTCCGACTCGAGCCCCCACATTGCTGCATAAGTCAAATTGAAACAGAAATCGTGTTTTTCACACAACCTCGAATTAAGACATTGCGAGTACATCAGCGTAACGCAACAACCTTCGCCTTCCATCGGTTAGGCAGTCGACGAAAAGAAAAGTTCGGACTTCTGCATAGGGAAAAGACTACGTTTTTGATCGGCGCCTTAACAAGCTGTGCAGGGCAGATGCTCGACCGGATACAACTTTTTCGCTAGTGCTGTGCACTGTTTCGTGTTACACTGATTTCCCATCATATTTAAGGAGAATACAGACAATGGCTTATGAACTTGAAGACGAATTTGGTGACATCATCGGCAAAGCGCGTCGCGGCAATGGATTAAGTCTGAGCCGGGTCGCCAGCCAAGCTGGTATAACAGATGCTCAACTCTCCCAAATGGAGGCTTATACGCTCAAACCGACGGAAGATCAGGTTCACAGAATCGCGGAAGTGTTGGGTCTTAATGGAAGTAAACTGGCTGATATTGCCATGGAACGCTGGGCACCGGCTCCCGCTCCCGCGGAACTTGATGAGAGGTTGGATGTTGAACGCATCTCCGGGGATGTCGGAGGCTATCCGGTGAACGCTTATTTGTTGATTTGCAAAGCGACGGAGCAAGCGGCTGTTATTGACACCGCCGCTCACCCGAATCTTATCCTTGAACGGATTAAAAAGATCGGCGTTAAACCGACTGTCATTCTGCTGACGCATGCGCATGCCGATCACTCGGATGGTTTGCCGGAACTGGAAAAGGCGACAAGTTGCCCGACGTATATCCATGCGAACGAGCCAAAACCTCGCAGCTCTCAACAGTTCCGCACACTCAATCACGGCGACGAAGTGTCGGTCGGGGAGCTTACGGTAAAGACACTTGATACACCGGGGCATACACCCGGCGGGTGCAGCTTCTACGCGGGTTCCATCGCGGCGGTGGGCGATGCGATATTTGCGGGCTCCGTCGGCGGTCCAAAAATCTCCTATGAAGACGAAATTACGAGTGTGCGCAACCATCTGCTTTCGCTTCCGGACGAAGTGAGACTTTTTCCCGGACACGGTCCATCGACCACGGTCGGCGAGGAAAAGGCGCAGAATCCCTTCTTTTGATCGCTGACATCGCGGATTGCCGGCAACCGGAATTTCCGGTCCCGGTAGGCGCGGTTTCTAACCGCGCCTAAACCCAACACTTAACCATATACCCAAAAGAAGTGAACCAGCAAATCATCAATTGAAAGGCGGAATAATGAGAGCAAATAGGGCAATCGAACTGCTTCAAGAGGGGCAGCCAATCTATTACACGGGACTGAACGCGTTAAGTTACGAAGCTGGTGTCGAAGCCGCGCAAACATGGGCAGACTACCTCATGGTCGAGATGGAACACGGGCTTTACAATGTTCCCGGACTTCATCAGTTTATGCACGGTCTCGTCGAGGGCGGTCCCACCCGGAGCGGTCATCGTACACCGACTGTGATTACCACGCTTCCGGCAGAGGGAACGAATGAAAGCGTGATGCGCGCAAATGCTTGGATGGTCAAACAGGTGCTCGCCTGCGGCGTGCACGGCATGCTGCTCTGTCATGCCGAGGACCCGGGGGCGGTCAGAGCGTTTGTCGAGGCAGCCCGCTATCCATTTCAGTCGGTTGGCGTCGGGAACGGACTGGAACAGGGGCGGCGCGGAAACGGCGGGCAGGGAAACGCCGCATCCATTTGGGGAATGACGGGTCAGGAATATCAGACCAAAGCCGATGTCTGGCCGCTCAACCCGGAAGGCGAACTCATGCTCGGACTGAAGATTGAAAATAGACGAGCGCTTGAAAATGCTGAAGCAAGCGCGGGCGTTCCCGGCATCGCCTTCGCTGAATGGGGCCCCGGGGATATGGGATTCTCGTTCGGTCTGCCTGATGCGCATGACCCGCCTTACTCGGAGGAGATGGCGGGTGCGCAGGCGCGAGTGAAGAATGCCTGTGAGTCGGCAAACGTCGCGTTTCTTGACGGCGCTAACCCGGAGAATGTCGCCCAGAGGATTGACGAAGGGGTCAAGATATTGTCGGCTGGGGAAGAAACGGCGGAAATTGGACGAAAACGCACGAATCGAACGATGCCGTGGTAAAAGACAATTGTACTATCAACAGGAGGTTGGGGCAGCGCTGATACTCAACCAGATTTGTGAGACACACGCACTTTTGCGCGAACGCCCAATGCCACTCCTGCACAAAAAATGAACATTGGCGTCCACTTGTTGGATACGAAAACACCAATCGCCATCGCGTTTCCATGGCACATCGTGGTGCGAATTTGATGCAATTCACGGATGGGTACAACCAAAAAATGATGAGGTGAAATCGTGGAGCGTAATAGCTCGTGGCACATAACTTGCTGACCATTAGAGCCAATTCTCATCTATACACTGCGGTAGGATGGGACTCAACCAAACTGTCGCTAAGTAACAGAATGGAGAAAAACATGAACCGCCTTATCCTGCTACTCCTACTCCCGCTTTTCGCCTGCAGTGAGGTTGAAACGTCCGATCCCGTGCCTACCTTGCGACTGGTATATGATGGGCTGCTTAACCTACATGATATTACTCTGCCAGCGGTGTCTTCTGATATACCCGTTTATCATATCGAATCAGATCTTCCGGTCAAAGTGGATACGTTTGTACTTATCGCGCGGTTTCCGCGTAACTTCAACGAGATACCGGCGCATATTCGTTATAAACGCCTGATTCTTATTCCCGCCGCCGGTACCCGTTCGCGGCTGGTTATCACGTCGTCATATGGTCAGCTCTATACCGTGACTATACTGGGTTCCGAACACCGCGATCAGCTTCTTCCTGTCAAGGTCGGTCTACAGAGTGATGCGTATAGTCAACTATACAGTTACGATGAACTCTATCCGTTCCTAACGTACCCGCTTGGCAATGATTACGAATTTGCCCCGTACCATGTCGGCGAACCCGCTACCCTTGTGTTACCGGAAAGCAAAGGAGAAAACAACGGCACGTTGAAGTAACCCCCATTCGATGACGTGGAGATTTATTTTGTCGGGTATCCCACAAATCTTTACCTCACCTTGTATGACGGGATTCACCAGACCAGCACTGACTTAACAATGGAGATCGAAAAGTTGGACAGATACGGCGCCCGCGCTACAGTAAGCACCGACTGTGAGGATCCGGAACACACCGGCTGGATCGGCTTCCGGCTGGACTGGGAAGGTGGTTCGGCAAACTTCCCAGTCCAGCTGTGCCGAGGAGGATTGAAATGGAAACACCACAAAAACGCTACCGCTTCATTGAGACCCCCTGCACCCACTGCGGCGGCGACTGCGTCGAGGGATGGCTCGCAAGCATAGGGGCTAAGGAGCGGCAAGCACCGACATATCCGCGGCGAACGACTCGGAATCCCGAAGCGTAATAATCACCTCTTGATAAAATGACTTAACCTGCGCCACCAGTTCTGTTTGGGGCGTTCGGGGGGCGGGGAACCGCCCCCTGAATACCCGTTCGTAGAAGTCTGGCGGCACGCTGTACAACGCCGACTTCGCCATGATTACTCCCTCGTTAATTAAGCCGTAAAGGGTTCCATTTCACGCGTGAACTTGATTGCACGAGGATCGCCCCAGTCCTCATCGAGATGAGTGAGAGGCTTAATTTGGGTGTAGGCAACCGCCCTGTAGCGGCGCCCGACAATCTTGTCGCACGCCGTACCCAGGTGGTACGGAATGTCGGGCCCCGGGTCTGCTTCAGCGTCGAGATGAGTCCGGGCAACACCGTCGGATGGTAGATCGTTGTAGGGTTTCTGGAAGTCTTCCGATCCCTTTAATGCCCACTGCGATTTTCCATTGACGATAAGTTCCTCGTACAAATCAAGGCTATAATGAATGTCAAAATCTACTTCTTCGCCGACTTTGTTTAGCAAGCTGAAGTGATGTTCTGAATTGACCGTGACCATATTCGGTCCTACCGTTGACGTTAGATTCGCCACATCAACCGTGACCTCCCAGGCTGCATGGTCGTTGCGTGTCGCTGGCATTATATCAAATCTCCTTCATTGTAATGTAATTCCCTCCCTGCTCGCCGCACACTGTCATATCCTTACAATTGTCGGGTGAGATTAACGGAGCGGTTAGCGACCGCGATAGAGCTCCCCTGCCCACCATTACGCAAACATGACCACTCCGCTTTGGGCGGAATAGTCCCTCACCCAGCGCGATATCAGTTCCTCGGTCTCCGGCTCCACCTTTTTTGCTCGTGACCGTCCTCGCGCCCGTGTCATACGTTCTCCATACACCTTCCCTAGTTCGCCGCCCGGTAGTCCTGCCACAACGCCGCCTTGAACCACCGCGACTTCACATCCTTCCATGTTGCCACGCCTACCTCGTTGTTCTGGAAGAGCAACAACACGTGTTTCATGCGGTCCTGGTCCTCTTGCGAAGCCTCGAAAGCGACATCTCGCAGCGTGACCAACGGATGTACGTTTTGATAGAAAACCGTCAGCGTTTCGTGCTATAATTGCCTCGCATATAAATCGGGGCGAGGGCGCCCCCTGCACCTACAGGGGGTGCGGCATTGCGATCACGCCGGGGAAGGTGGAATCAACGTGTCGCAGCCCCCGCCACCGTCCTCAAGACCAATCGTCGTGCGGAGAGTAACCATCCACAACGCCCATCGTGTGACTTACTGCCTGCGATTGCTTATTCCCCTGTCGAGTTCTCGGAAGCGTCGATTTTCTGACACAGCCACCGAATCTCTACCTAAATAATACTATACATTTGTTAAGTTGTCAATTAAAAATTATCAATAACACAAAAAACTTTCATAGGTACTCTGATTTACTACCAGGATCTTCTATCGATCAACTGACTGAATAAGGAAGGATCAAACGAACGATCAACCGAGTGGATAACGAGGGCGATAGTAGATCCCTTAGCGAGTGCGATAGAGCTCTCATAGTGAATCCTGTTCATTTTTCATTCGAGTGATAACTCCCTGTCTGGACGGTTGACTGGCTTGTATTGTCAAGTCCCAGCCGTGAACGATGAAGTTGCCTGTAATGCCGTCGAGCTCCGGGACATTGTGGAAACATGTCTATCTTTTTATCAGCCACCTTTTACGAGCATAATGATCGGAACCGCTACCGCCGCAACTACACCAATCCCCGACAAAATCCACTTGAGCATCGTGAGTTCCCCCTTGTGTTTTTGGATTTCGTCCTCGACCGCTTTAAGCCGGTTGTCCTGATTTGTTAATTTTTCACACTGCGTATCAATCCGCTTAGATGTGTAGTCGAGATGGACTTCCATCTTGTGCATGAATTCAAGTATGTTATCCACCTTCTTGTCTATCTCGCGTACCCACTGCTTTAAGCCAGCATCCTTGTCCTCGGTCATGATTTAATGACTCCAATCTTATCCTGCATCCGGCGCCTCCATCTTTGAGAGTATGTGTCGCCATTCCACTTTCTCCCGTCAAAATCCCGCAACCATCAATTTTCTGATATAAACGCTTAATTTCGACCATATAATACTATACATATGTGAAGTTATCAATCTAAAAGTTTTCTGTTACATTAGCTTAAAAAACGTAGAACCATTTGACCCGAAACCGATTAACCGAGATCAAGCGACTGAACAGAACGCGCGATTGAGGATTCCATAACGAAGGACCAAATGAGCGAACAACGAACGCGATAGAGCTCCCATAGAATTCCCACGGCAATCTTGATAACGAATGCGAAAGCAAATCCCGCGCGATGGAAACCATCCTCCTCTATTTTTTTCTTGAAACCTTAACGCGGGTATAGTATTATTTATCCTAAGAGGCCTTCTTAGCGCGAAAAAACAGCGCTTCGCTCACGGCTCAATTCAGCGACCGGGACATCATGAGTTTGTGCCGATGTCATTAAAAACGCCAAAAAGTGTCAAGTTTCATCAACTACAGGAACTACAATATGCCAAGACCAAGAAAGTAAACCTTGTTGTGGGAGGTGATTAAGCGAGTGATTAACTGAGCGAATAGCGAAGGATCAAGCAACTGGATAGGGAGCGTGATAGAATCCCATAATAGTAAATCCTTTGCGAAGCGGCAGGAGCCGCGTTTCTCGCAGGCGCTAAACCTGAGAATGTCGCCCCCGAGAACTGAGGAAGCGATAAAAACATGGTCCGCTGGCGAGGAAGCCGCCGAAATTGGGCGAAAGCATACGAACCGAACGATGCCGTGGCAAAAGACAATGGCGCTATCAACTGGAGGTTGGTTAAGCGCCGATACTCAACCAGATTTGTGAGACACACACGCTTTGTTGCTAGAACTGCCAACGCCATTCCTGCACAAAAATGAACATTGGCGATCACTTTTTGGGATAGTAAAGCGCGAAACGCCACTATCCATTGAGGTAAAAGTGAGTTTGATGCGATTCGCTGGATCTTGGCGAGTCAGGGTAACCTACGGCTGGATACGTACAATCAGAAATGATGAGGTGAAATCGCGGTGCCTATTAGCTCGTGGCACAGAACTTGCTGACTATTAACGCCAATGCTCATCCATGCACTGCGGTTAGGATGGCACTCATCCGAACTGTCGATAAGTAACAGAAAGGCAAAAGGGAGTTTGTCCCTTCTGCAAAGAGAAGCTTGACATTTCTGAAATGGAAACCGACCACATTACCCCTTGGCACGAGCGCGGCAAAACTAACGCAGAGAATTGTCAGATACTGTGTAAAGACGATAATCGGAGAAAGTCTGGAAAGTAACCAATAGCACATATTATGCAAATCTACAAAATCAAGACAGTAAAAGGATATAAGTCATTTGCGGACTTTCGATGGCAGAAATTTTGCAAAAACAGATGTGGGCAAGAAGCTGTTTTGCAGAAATTCACGATTATATTTGGCGAGAATGGAGCTGGGAAATCTGCTCTTTGTGATGTGCTAAAAAGTGTTTCCCAGAACCAAGACTTCCAGAAAACACGACCAACCTTAGCCGAGATAGAATTCAAAGACGGAAATAATAATCAAACCCACAAATACGAGAATAGTAACTGGACAAACCAAGTCGATAAAAACTCCCTTCTCTTTTTTGATGTTGATTTTATAAACGCCAATGTCCACACTCATGGCGAGATATCAAGCAATCTGCAGCATGGAGCGCACACGCAAAATGCCGGAAAATTAATTATTGAATTAGACGAGCGGGCAAACAACTTAAAAGAAGCGAGAAAGGCGAAAAAAGACGAACTCGAAGCGTTGCAAAACTCTTGCGCTGATGTTTTAGGACAACGATTTACCGAAAAGGATATAGAATTTTTTGAAACCTACAAAAACACCGACGACGCAACCAAGGAAGAAACACTTTCAATGGCACAAGAAGAACTCAAAAAACTTGAAGGACATTTGGCAACCCTCCAAAACTGGAATAAAAAATATGTCGAAATAAATCATCTATCGGCGATCAGCCAAGTGGTTTTTTCAAATTCTCTCCCTACTAAATACACCATTTCTGAACTCTTTAATCGTCAGATAAAGGAGAAGGCGCAAGACGAAGCGGATGAAAAGATCAAAAGTCATTTCGCAAAACACAAGGAGTTTATTGAATATGCCAAAGACCAGATACCAGAAGATTTTGCCGAAGAAAACTGCCCGCTCTGTATGCAACCTCTCGCCAACGCGACAAAGGTTATTGAGTATTACAGAACTGCTTTTGATCAAACTTATGAAAACGCCAAACAGCAATTTTTGGCGGATATTAAAAAAGCAAAAGGTGAACTGGAAACAATAAAATCAAACTTGAATTTACTCCCGCCGAAAGTAACGGCAGTTTTTGACGCTTTGGAAAAAATAAAAACCGATTTTGAAATTCAAGACATCTACAAACTTGAAGAAAAAACCGAACAATCGGGAAAGTTTAGCGGCATTGCCATCAAAGAGATAGATGACTTGATGGCTGCGCTAGAATCATTGAAAAAGATTGAGAGAGAACAGGTAGACGCAACAAAACCTTATGATGCAATTACCGCTAAAATCCAGGAGGTTGAGAAGTCGGTCAAAAGTGTTAACGACCTTATAACTAAGAAAAACAACCTGATTAGCGACTTCAAGAGCAAATACTCTGATCAGAGCAAAATCAGAGGCGACATACAGGAAAAAACCAAAAACCAAACAGAACTTAACGAATTGATTGATTTTCTGGAAAGCGACAAAATTAAACTCATCAAAAATCAAAACGAAACTTCAGAGAAACAGAAAACGCTATCAGATGCTGTGAAAAAGGCACAGGAGGAATTGAAAACTTATCTCGCAAATACCATACCAGCGAGTGTCATTTCTAAGATGATCGCCATTCTTGACAAATTCAACCTTAGCTTCACGCTTGAACACATTACGGCAAACACAAATACAACGGACTATCCTTTTTCATTTAAGATAAAAGACCAGAATGGTGTTGAGCGAGAAATGAAAGACGGTTTGTCGGAAGGTGAACGCCAGCTTATTTCTCTCGCCTTCTTCTTTGCAATTAACGAAAATCTACAAAACAAAGACAAAACCGTTTTGATTTTTGATGATCCAATCACCAGTTTGGATTCACCAAACTTAAAAATTCTTGCTGAATTAATACACCAAAAAAAGCAAGAATTTTCACAAGTGCTAGTTTTTACTCACCATCCGTTATTTTTCAAGTACTTGGCAAAATGTGAAGATTCTCCCCCGTCTAAGTTTGGTGTTTTGAAAAATTCTGACCAGTTTGGTGGAAGTTTTGTGTTCTCTAATCCGGGGTTTGATTTAGTCGAGGAAGTTCAAAAATGCAATCGAGAAATCAGTCAAAATGCTCAAAATGGTGATTTAAAGCCAGAAGAAATCGCCTTGAAATACGGACAGCTATTACGCCTTGCGGTTGAAAAATTCATCAAACACGATTTGCTGATGTGGGAGGAGAAGAGATTTGACGAAATTACGGAAAGTTTGAAACAGGGCAAAAGCAAATTGGGGAAACTCACCGATGACGATTTGGAAGTTATAACGAATATGTATAGATATTGTAATTACTCTAATCTATTGCACGCTGACAAAGAATCACCATCTGCGCTAACAGAACTTACGACACACATCAGTGAATTTGTCAGTATCCGTAAAAAGGTATAGGGAGCCACCCGCGAAAGCGGACGGACTTGTGCGCACACAGGGCGGGCGGGGCAAGCACAAGAGTATTAAAATGAACCAAGTTGCTACCTATAATCCAATTAAAAAACCGAGGGTTTTCGTTAGAGTTGAGGCGTTCACTATTCCCTCAACACCCTAAAGGAGGACCCGTGTCTATCTTCATTGGTATGACTCTGTTCCTACGGCTTGGTGTGGCTTGAACAACTATTTCGAGTTTTATAATGAGGAGCGGCTTCATGGGTCGCTCAATAAAAGGACGCCTCACGTGATGTAATTCCAACAACATTAGGCATTGCAACGTAGCCGGATTGGATAGCCTTTACACCTTAATTTTCGTCCATGACTGTCTAACCTACTCTCCGCACCTATTTTTCCGGTTTACATAATTTATTGGTAGCACCTTATATCCTTGGCGGGAATAATTCTTTCAGCAAGTAACACTTACTAGTCAGAGTCCCTTTCCTCGATCCAGAGGATCGAAATGTCAATAGAATGCGATATGTCCATATTTCCGCGCTCCAGCGGAGCGCCATGTGGTGTGTTACTTGGTGGAAATGAAGTTGATGATGGAAAGGCAAAACCGATCAATCAATCGGACTCACGGTAGTATCTTGGTGATTTTTGCTCGTTTGTGGATATATACCCCAAGATCTAGTATGTGAAAATTCGAGATTAAACAAGTCTATTATGCGGAAGATGAGGAACAGATCGTGCGACCGATTAGGACCAAATGAGCGAACAACGAACGCGATAGAGCTCCCATAGAATTCCCACGGCAATCTTGATAACGAATGCGAAAGCAAATCCCGCGCGATGGAAACCATCCTCCTCTATTTTTTTCTTGAAACCTTAACGCGGGTATAGTATTATTTATCCTAAGAGGCCTTCTTAGCGCGAAAAAACAGCGCTTCGCTCACGGCTCAATTCAGCGACCGGGACATCATGAATTTGTGCCGATGTCATTAAAAACGCCAAAAAGTGTCAAGTTTCATCAACTACAGGAACTACAATATGCCAAGACCAAGAAAGTAAACCTTGTTGTGGGAGGTGATTAAGCGAGTGATTAACTGAGCGAATAGCGAAGGATTAAGCAACTGGATAGGGAGCGTGATAGAATCCCATAGTAAAACCCTTGCGAATCGGCAGGAGCCGCGTTTCTAGTAGGCGCTGAATCGGCGAATGTCGCCCCGAGAACAGAGGAAGCGGAACAGGTATGGTCAGCTGGCGAGGAAACCGCAGAGATTGGGAGAAAGCATACGAACCGAACGATGTTCGTGGTAACAGGTAGTGGAGGGATCATACCGCCGAATAGAATCAACCATCATTTACGCTTCAATGCAACACAAATTCTAGCGATAGTACCCTAGGTTGCGTTAATTGCACTTTTTCATTGACACCTTTAGCTCGACTTTGTACAAAATAAGCCGGTTGGATTGTACGGAAAGTTGTACAAAACCAGACGCGTAGGCGCAGATCAAGCGTCCGTATAGGGAGCACGATAGAGATCCCCTCGCCCCGCCGTGACAGTACTGGAAACCGCTACCGACTTTTTCACAGGTCAACCAAAAAGACCATATGGCTAAAATTTCACCTACTTTTCCGGAACGTTTGATTGACACCGTCTGCTATGTTGTTCAAATGTACAAAGTCGAGATTAGCAGACGAATTCCCTCTTCCAGGTTCTCTTCTACCCATTCAGGTATTTTCTTTTTCATGATGGAGGTTACAGTGCGAACCCATCACTCCGTAGCTAATTTCCTCGCTGCACAATACAGAACAATTCATAACATGTTGGCGTTGATATAGTAACGCCATTCATTGCTATTGAGGTTGAGTCTTACAGCACAGTTGACCAAGCCCCAAATCAGTTAGCTGGGCACAGATATAGACGTTATGGACTGGAACGGAAAGATAATCATAAAATCAACCAGAAGAATAATATGAAAACGATGTTCAATGAACGAACTCACTATTAACCAAAATGAATGACAAGTTTTCTCTTGTATACAACGATTTAAGTCGCTGGAATGCTCATGACGATGAAATCATTCGTTCGCTTGATAAGATTTTTCTACCTATCATTATTACAGGATTAACGACTTCGTTGGCAAAATACATAAACGCCTACCCTTATGCCTTCGTGGGCAGCTGGTTCCTACTTACTTTTTGGGCATTGATGTGTTGGAGAATCAGAACCCGAACTAAGGATAGATTTCGTATAATGGGAAATATTGAACAACACTTAAATATAGAAGGACATCATTCCTTGACAGTAATAAAATTTCCACTTAGAGATAGAACTATAAGATGGGTTTTCTACTGGGCGGCGCTCGTTTTAACTTCTGTTATAGGCGTCTTTCATCCGTGTACACCACAACTATGTGGTAAAAAGTTCGTATACGTAGTGCCACTTCTAATTTCTATCATTCTTATGTCATGTTTGCGTTATATGTCAAATCCGCATCTCAAATTTTTGAGAAATAAATGATTGGCGGTTGGTAAAATACAAAAAGGGGAAAACTTGCGCACTCGGTATTCCCCTTTTCTTTTGCCGGCCCCCCGAGTTTCCATGCCTGCCAGCCTCTCACAACAAGTTAGGTTCTACTTAGTGCCTTAAGAACTGGTAATACCAACTGGAGGGGCGGTCAGCACCCGTGCTCTACCAGATTTGTAAGACACAGGCATTGTTGCAAGATCTGCCAACCCCCTCTTGCACAAGAAACGAACAATGGCGTTTACTTGTTAGATAACCTAAGTTGCCTCCTTTGTAACATAATCTGTTAGATTGTGCTCGTGATGGGCAAACTGACCGATCAACTGAGTGATAGCGAAGGATCAAGCAACTGGATTGGGAGCGCGATAGAAATCCATCCTCCACTGTTTTTCGCTTGCAAACTTTACACGTGTATAGTACAATATATAGTGGTATTCCAGCGCGAAAAACCGCGCTTCGCTCAAGACTCAATTCAACGCTCGGCACATCATTCATCGGCGCCGATTTCACAAAAATCGTCAAAAAGTGTCAAGTATCGTCAAATTTCGTCAAATACTTGAGGTAAGATATGCCAAGAACCAAGAAAAAAATCTCGGAAATCTCGCTTGAACTGAGCGAAAAACAGTTGCAATATCTTCAGAACGACGGCGCAACCATTGAGGGTCTAGGCGTCACCACCGCCGAATACAATCGTTGGTTGAAAGGTCCGCTGTTTCGCATTCTTAACGAGTTGATTGATGAAAGCATCATTGAGCGCGACCAATTCGAAGACCAACTTGATGAAATCAAAGCTGCGGCGCTTGCTTCACAGGGGTTCACATATGAGTCCATTGAGTCTCATCTAATGCTTGAGCCGGGCACTCTGCTAGACTGGACCGATTCAATGAATGGCAGTGCTGAATACTTTTTCGATGCAATGGAACGTTTCGAACGCGACCTACCCGAAACTCAAGAACGCATCCGCGAGGTAACTGAACGTGAGAATGCGACGCGCGTCAATCAAACCAGAGCCATTCCGCTTATTCTCCAAGGCAAAAACAATCAGCAAATCGCGGATGCGCTCGGTATTTCGCGCCAGACCGTGAGTTTCTGGCGAAATCAGGATAAAGAATTCCAGACTGCTCTAAACGAAGAAATCAAGGCATCGCAGGACGCGCAACGTGCAAAATTCGACACTATTCTTGACGCCGCCTACGAATCCCTAATATCGCTTCTCCAATCAGATGACCCCCAAATCAGACTCAAAGCCGCCGTGGAGGTGCTCAAGCGCGATAGGTCATCGCACCCCTGATAAACTATGGCACGACAACGCAATATAGAAGAATACGCCCACACCGAGGAAACCCGCCTCAATAACCCGCCTGTAGGTCTGGTTACGCCCGCCAACGACATGGACTCCGGCAAAAAAACTTACGAACACGACCCTCACCTCGATCCAACGCTTGTGTGGGCGGGAAAAGCGGAACGCACCTCGTATGAGGTTCCGACTGTCTCGCTTCACGTTCACGAGCGCATAGAACCCTCTACCATTATTGAAGCCGTAAGGAAGCGTAACGGATCGGAAACGCAACTATCCTTCTTCGCCTCTCCCGGCGAAAACCCACCACTCCGCCAAGCGGTAGACTTCTACAAGCATCGGCACAACTGGAGCAACCGCTTAATCGCCGGTGACAGCCTGCTGGTGATGAACAGCCTTGTTGAGAAGGAGGGGCTTGGCGGGGGTGTACAGATGGTCTACATCGATCCACCCTACGGCATCAGCTACGGCTCTAACTTCCAGCCCTTCGTGCAGAAGCGCGAGGTCACCGACGGCAAGGACGACGACTTGACGGCTGAACCGGAGCAGATTCGAGCCTTCCGAGACACTTGGGAACTCGGCATCCATTCCTACCTCGCCTACCTCCGCGATCGCTTGCTGCTGGCGCGTGAACTCCTGCATGAGAGCGGAAGTTGTTTTGTACAGATCGGCGATGAGAACGTCCACCGCGTCGGGATGGTGCTCGATGACATTTTCGGCGCCGACAACCGGATGGCGACCATCTCTTTCACAACGACAGGTGGCAGCTCTGCCACACATCTTCCGCAAGTGGCACATTACCTGCTCTGGTACGCGAAGGATAAAGCGAAGGTGAAATACCGTCAACTGTATGAACCGCTCAACCGTGCTGAAATCATTGAACACTTCAGTTGGCACGCGGCTGTCGAATTAGCCGATGGCAGTTGTCGAAAACCTACCGATGAAGAACGTTTCGATCCCGCGGCGTATCTGCCAAGAGGCGCGCGCATCTATAGGCGCATCGCATTGGATTCGCAAGGGGTATCAACCACCGGTCGTTCCGAACCGTATGAGTGGAACGGAAGGATTTTTCGCTGTGGGAGGAACAGACAGTGGTCTATCTCAAAGGACGGATTGGATCGATTGGCAGAATTGGGTAGGCTTGAAGCTTTAGAGGGACAAGCCTCGTTAATGTGGAAGAAATACGAGGATGAAATACCCGGTAGAAGAATCAACAACATTTGGCCCGATCAGATGTTTCCGAGCGAAAAGAGATACGTTGTGGAAACCTCCACCAAGGCGATTCAGCGCTGCATATTGATGACGACCGACCCGGGCGACTTGGTTTTCGACCCAACCTGCGGCAGCGGCACCACCGCTTATGTGGCAGAGCAATTCGGCAGGCGGTGGATTACCTGCGACACCTCGCGTGTTGCCCTCACCCTCGCCAAGGGACGACTGATGACCACGGTATACGATTATTATCAGTTGGCACATCCACAGGAAGGAGTTGGCAGCGGGTTCAATCACCGCACTGTGCCAAAGGTATCCGCTTCCCTTCTTGCCTATGATGAGCCGCCTCAGGAAACGGTTCTATACGACCAACCCTTGACTGACCGGGGAAAGACTCGTGTCACTGGCCCCTTTACCGTCGAAGCCGTTCCCGCTCCCACCGTGAAACCCCTCGAAGAAATTGAGGACGCCGAGCCGCTTCCCGCGGACGAGTCGGTCTCCCGTACAGGCGAAACAAGCCGTCAAGCCGACTGGCGTGACGAACTGCTCAAAACCGGCATTCGAGGCAAAGCCGGGCAGCGCATCGCCTTCACCCGTTTGGAACCGTTGCCGGGAACGCGATGGCTTCACGCCGAAGGCGAAACCCGTCCCGACGATTCCGGCGCCGATGAGTTTCGCGAGTCCGGTACGGCATACCATCCGGAACGGATTGTCGTCTCGTTCGGTCCAGCCGATGCGGCGATGGAACAAAAGCAGGTAGAACTGGCGATAAATGAAGCGCAAAAACTCGTTCCCAAGCCAAGAATCATCGTGTTTGCGGCGTTTCACTTCGATTCCGAGGCGGCGAAGGACATTGACGAGATCATATGGCCCGGTATCACCTTGTTGAAGGCACAGATGACCGACGATCTTCTGACCGGCGATCTCAAGAAAAAACGCGCCGGCAACGAAAGTTTTTGGTTGGTAGGCCAACCGGATGTGGAAGTCGAACGAATTGCTGATGGTGAAGATGAAGGCAAGTTTCAGGTCTCCGTCCAAGGATTCGACTACTACAACACCAAGACCGGGGACTTGGAATCCGGCGGCGCAGACAGAATTGCCGTGTGGCTGCTCGATCCGGATTACAATGGACGCAGCCTGTTTGCCCGACAGGTGTTCTTTCCCATGGCTGGCTCGGATGACGGTTGGGGGCGCCTCGCTAGCAATCTCAAGGCGGAAATCGACCAAGACCTAATCGAATCCTACCGTGGCACCGTCTCCCTGCCGTTTGCTTCCGGAAAGCATGAACGAGCGGCAGTCAAAATTGTGGATGACCGCGGCATAGAAAGCCTGAAAATCGTGGAATTGACAAAGTAGTAGGCATACTCCGTATGCCGTAACCGGCAAAAGCCTGAAGATTGTTGAATGGAATTTATGAACCACATAGTCGAATCTTGATAGCACGCCATTGTTCCTGTCGGAATGATCCTTTCAGTAAGTAACACTCATTTTTTGCTCTATAACAGGTTTTGAAAAAGCGTTCCTTCGTAGAATGGTTTCACTCCAGCGGAGTGCAATGTCGAGTGTTACTTGATTGGAAATAATCCATTTCATCCCCCGATCTTGCGGAGCCGTATTCAGAGTGCCATCCGCTGCAACCTCCGCAGAAGTAACGCCCTATACAGATTTCACGCCGATCTATCGTGTTTACATTTTACCTTTTACTCTGAAAACTCTGAAATTTCCAATAATCTTTAGGATTTACGCGGTTGAGCATTCAATCTTCATTGCTAGCGTTATGACTGAACAATTTTTTGTTGCCCACGACTCTTCACATACTTACAAATTCTTCACTCGGGAAACCTACAGGAGGTCCGATAATGGAAATTGATATTTACAGAAAAAACGACATCATCTTTTTGAAACCACATGGCAAGATGATAGGAAGCGCCGCTGCTGAATTCAGACGAAGAATCTATAGATTTCTATCCAGCCGTCAGGAGGGCTTAAAATTCCTCATTGATTTTGCCAATGTCCCATTAGTGGACAGTTCGTCGCTTGGTGCCTTAATGGAAACCCATCTGTCAATCACGAAGAAAAGAGGCCGGATTGCCGTCATTAACGTTAGCAAACACATCAAGAGCCTAATTGTCCGAAGCCGTCTAATTAGCACCTTTGAACATTTCGAGAGTGAAAATGAAGCGGTTTCGGCGCTCCAATCCCAAGCCGATTGAACTTTTTGGGCTCGGCGAATTCAGAGCTATCCGGTAAACTCGGAACAATCAAGCGAGACAAACATCATGACGAAAGCTACGCTTGTTTCTCTGCTGCTCTATGTGCCCGCATGAAATTTCAGCGACTCGGCGAAACACTTGTAGAGTGCGATCAACCGACTGACTAAGGAGAGATCAAGGGAGTGGACAGCGACCGCGATAGAAGTCCCATAGAGATCTCCTGCACACCAGCCTTTAAAGCCCCCGGAGAGAATCAGCAACCAAATAAGATTGACCCAAATCAACAGAACGGCAAGTGAGTGCGCTAGAGACTCCGTGAAGTGTATCTTTAATAACCTTAGGCGTCACCGGACCGGGTAGCGGTTGCACCTTAATCTCCGTCCATGACTGTCTAGAAAATTGACATAGGTGTAATATGAACAACGCAGAAACGAGGCATCGGGAAGAATGTGATATATGGGGGAAACTGGCTATAACCGGGCATTATTACTATCATGACAAAAGTCGATTTCCGATAGGATTTGAAAATCTTGTTAATCTCGAATATAGCAAGCACGGTGAGGTTGATTATTTCAATTCGGAAGATCAGGTAATTGAATATTTCGCGAATACGATCATTGATAAATCGGTTGACATTAGCGTACATGTTTCCTCATGTACAAAAGGAAAACCATACCGAAAGTCGAGGAGACCTTATCATCCAGGTTATATTGACATGCTAAAGGTTTCATTCTTTCTTAACGAAACTGAACTTGCTTATGTAGTTTTGTATAGAAGCTAACCATTCGTGAAAGACGATTCATCATACAGAAGATAAATCAATAGGGTGGGATTAAACGAGGGAATCGCGAATGTGATAGCTAATCCTAAAAGTAAACTCCATAGTGAGTGCGATAGAGATTCTTCGCACACCAGCCTTTTATTCCTCAATCTATGAAAATCGTGGAGTTAAGTTTGTGAACCAAATCTCCGAACCCGGGACCACCTTCGGCGGATCGTGGACTGTTGAGAAACTGAACATACTTGAAAGTTATCTCGACGCCTACACCACAGCTCTGAAAAAACAGGATTTCAACCTGATATACATTGACGCCTTCGCCGGTACAGGTTACGTGGAACCACAAGACAAAGATGCCAAAGACTTTATACGTGGGTCGGCAGCAAGAGCTGTCGGAATAAATGACAAGGCATTTGATAAACTAATCTTTATTGAGAAAGACCAGCACCGATGTCATGAATTAGAAAAGTTAAAGCAGGCGCATTCCGAAAGGGATATCCAGATTGAGAATTCGGATGCGAACGACTATCTGAAGAATCTGCAGCAAGATTGGAGAAAATGGCGTGGTGTTCTTTTTCTCGATCCTTTCGCTACCGAAGTACAGTGGTCGACGATTGAAACAATTGCAAGTTTCAATGCCTTGGACACATGGATTCTCTTCCCAACTTCAGCCGTGGCGCGAATGTTGCCAACGGGAAAGATGCCTGACGACATCTTCAACAGACGATTAGAATCAGTGTTTGGCAATTTACGTTGGCGAGACCTTTACCAGCCATCTCGGCAGATGAACTTTCTCAATACCGATGAACATGAAAGGAACGTCGGCGTCAAAGAACTCATTGCCGTCTACAAAAACAACCTAAAATGCTTGTTCCAGGATAGGTTTCTTACCAAATCACGGACACTGAAAAATACCAAAAATTCGGCATTGTTTGAGTTCCTGTTTTGTGTTGGCAATCCGAGTGGAATTGGACCTGCTAAACGCATTGCAAAGCATATCTTGGATCACATCTAGCCATGTCCACAAACTCCTCAATCGAATGGACCGAAACCACTTGGAATCCCGTGACCGGCTGCACCAAAATTAGCCACGGATGCAAGTTTTGCTATGCCGAGCGGATGTCCAAAAGGCTCCGAGCCATGGGAGTTGATAAGTACAGAGACGGCTTTTCAATCACCGTTCATAAAGCTGCCCTTGAACATCCTCTCAAATGGCGCAAACCGCGCCTCGTCTTTGTCAATTCCATGTCCGATCTCTT
This sequence comes from Candidatus Poribacteria bacterium, assembly GCA_965204085.1. GTDB lineage: Bacteria > Poribacteria > WGA-4E > WGA-4E > JAJDTR01 > JAJDTR01. The sequence goes on from CBDBEE010000001.1 coordinate 750,438, forward strand.
CCACAAGTCGGTGCAGACGACGTTCATTCAGTCCGTTTTCGAGACCATGAATAAGGCGCCCCAACACACATTTCAGGTTCTCACAAAGCGACCGCCTCGAGTTGCCCAATTAGATGGCAAACTCAACTGGACGCCGAACATCTGGCTAGGCACTAGCATCGAATCCGAAGAATGGCTTGATCGATTAGAACCGCTCAAGAAAACCGGCGCCCAAATAAAGTTTTTGTCGCTTGAACCGCTGCTCGGGCCCCTGCCGGGGATACAGTTGGAGGGAATCGACTGGGTCATTGTCGGCGGTGAATCCGGTCCAGGGGCACGACCAATGCAACCTAATTGGGTGAGAGAGATTCGCGACAACTGTCTTCAGCATCGTGTGCCCTTCTTCTTCAAACAGTGGGGTGGTGTATTCAAGAAGAAAACGGGAAGAACACTGGATAAAAGAACATGGGATCAGATGCCGGAGCGGAAATGGGCAAGATGAACCAGAATCACATCTCCCGCCTCAAACGGCATCACGATTGACAGACGTAAAACACGAAAACGGTTAGAATATTATAGATTGGAGGCACAAACACAATGAAACCTAAAATGACGATGCTCTACTGGAAATCGGACAAATTTTGGCTAGGAAAACTTCTTGAACACCCGGAAATAATGACGCAGGGCGAGACCCTTGAGGAATTGGAAGAAAATATAAACAACGCCTATCTTCTAATGGCTATGGATGACGTGCCGGAAGAATATGAGACGAAAGAAATTGCAATATGAAGCGAAAACAGTTCGTCCGCCAACTCTTGAAAGAGGGTTGTGTTACGCTGAATGGTGCAAGGCACGATAGTTATGTAACCCTGAGACAGGACTCAGGCAACCTGTTCCAAGTTAACTGTGCAATCGCTTCTTTGGTCATTTAACGCTTTGAAAAAAGTATGAAACGAGTCGCAATTTTTTTGAAAAATGCCTTATGGAACAGAAGTCTATTGACCGCTTAATCATCAATTCCCCGTATGAAGAACCGGCGAGGCACTGGAGCTATAACCGTGAACGCCGTACATTCTCTCTCTCGGAGGGGCGCCGTCCGGCTGGGTATGTCGTCGCATCCGAAGGATCGCGAGCGTTCGATGATCCGGGTCATTTTGTTGAAATCCCTCTCGTTAACCAAATTCGCTCGCGCGTCAAAGCTTGGCGCGACTCCGGGTATCCGGGCGTTACCGGAATAACGAAACGCTTGCTTGAGCACTGGAATGCGCCAGAGGAGCTTGACGATCGACGGTTCTTCTTCTGCCAACTGGAAGCCGCCGAGACGTTGATCTGGCTCGCCGAATCACCCGCTTCCGATAAGGTCGGGGTCGAAATCCCATCCGATGGCGGCGGATTCCGGCGCTTATGTGCGAAGATGGCAACAGGTTCGGGGAAGACCGTGGTCATGGGGATGTTAATTGCTTGGCAGATTCTGAACAAGGTTACCAATCCTCAAGATTCTCGGTTCGCCCGGAATATCTTGGTCATTGCCCCCGGTCTCACCGTCAAGAGTCGGTTGGCGGTGTTGTTGCCTTCACAACCCGAAAACTACTACAAAGAGTTCGATATTGTCCCGTCCTCCTTGCGCGATAAGCTGCGCCAAGGACGGGTGGTGGTGCGGAACTGGCACGCCCTCAACTGGGAAACCGAGGATAGAATCGCCAAGAAACGCAGCGTGGACAAACGAGGTGTCAAGAGCGACGAAGCCTATGTCCGCGAGGTTCTCGGTGAAATGGCAAATACCCGGAACTTGCTGGTCATTAACGACGAGGCGCATCACGCCTGGCGTGTCCCAGTCGAGTCTAAAGTCAAGGGTGTAAAAAAGGATGAGATTGAGGAGGCGACTAAGTGGGTCGGCGGTTTGGATCGCATCCACAAGGCAAGAGGTCTTCTCGCCTGCTACGATTTTTCTGCTACTCCCTTCACGCCATCGGGCAAACGGAGTTCGGAGGAGGCTTTATTCGGCTGGATTGTGAGCGACTTCGGCTTAAACGACGCTATTGAATCCGGATTGGTCAAGACGCCGCGCGTTGTTATTCGTGACGACGCGGTGCCCGACGCCGAAACCTACAAATCCCGTCTCTACCATATCTACAACGACTCTGAGGTCAAAGACGACCTCAACCGCAAAGCAAGACCCGAGGAACCTTTGCCGGATTTGGTCATGAACGGTTACTATCTCCTCGGCTATGATTGGAGGGAAACCGCGAGGAGTTGGACGGAGCGACAGAACAGTACCCCGCCGGTGATGATTACCGTTGCTAACCGCACCGAGACCGCGGCGAGGGTCAAATATGCGTTTGACCATAGCAGGGTGCGCATTGAGGAACTCTGCAATTCTGATCGGACACTTCACATCGATTCCAAGGTGCTAAGTACTGCCGAAGCTGCCGAGGAGCCGATTGCCACGATCTGGAACGGTGAGGATGGCGCGAATGACGACCGCCCGCCCAAACTAACGAAAAAACAGCAAGCCGAGTTGCTTCGTCGGAAAGTAGATACCGTAGGTCGGCGAAACAAGGAAGGGGAGCGGATACAGAATGTCATCTCGGTTGGGATGCTTTCGGAGGGCTGGGACGCGAAGACCGTGACGCACATCATGGGCTTACGCGCCTTTACGAGCCAACTCCTGTGTGAGCAGGTGGTCGGTCGAGGCTTGCGCCGTACCTCCTACGAAACCACCAAAAAGACCGATCCTTTAACCGGAAAAATGATTGAACTCTTTGAACCCGAATACGTCAACATCTTTGGTGTTCCCTTCACGTTTCTGCCGCACGAGTCTGCGGACGATGTTATCCCCTGCCCGCCGAAGCCTAAAACCGCTATTGAGCCGGTCGTGGACAAAGCGGAATTTGCGATTTCTTGGCCCAACATCATCCGCATAGACCACGTTTATCGTCCCCGTCTAACGCTAGACTGGAATCACTTGAAGCCACTTGAAATTGACGCCAGTCAGACTGCTCGGATTGCAGAACTCGCACCGATCGTTGAAGGCAAGCCGGATATAACCAAGATTCAGGCAATAGATCTTGAGAAGCTGGCAACAGAGTTTCGCACACAACGAATCATCTTTGAGACCGCTCGGGACGTGTATGAACAGATGCAGAGTGATTGGCGCGGCAGTAAAGAATTTCTCCTCGCTCAGCTTGTTCGCCTCGTTGAAGGTTTCATCCGTTCCGACTTAATTAGTATTAACCCCGTCCTATTCCATCAGGACGACCTCAGCCGACGCTTGATCATTACGCTCAACATGACCAGAGTGGTTCAGCATATCTGGGAGGCGATTCGTTTTGAGAATACAGAGAAACTTGAACCGGTCTTTGATCGCGATCAGCCAATCCGTGCCACGGGCGATATGGGTACTTGGTATACCGGCAAACCGTGCGAATACACCGATCAAAGTCATATTAACTTCTGTGTATACGATAGCACGTGGGAGGCAACGGAAGCCTTTCAACTCGACAATAGCCCGGCGGTGAAGTCTTGGGTAAAGAACGATCACCTAGGGTTTGAAGTGTTCTATGTTCACAAAGGCGTAGTGCGAAAGTATCGTCCCGATTTTCTCATCCGCCTCAAGTCGGGCGATACGTTGGTGTTGGAAACAAAAGGGCAAGAGAGAGATGAGGATCGAACCAAACGCCGATTTCTGAAGGAATGGATTCAGGCAGTCAACGCGCATGGAGGATTTGGACGCTGGACTAGCGACGTGTCAAGGGCACCAAGCGATGTCTTGGATATCCTCGCGCGCCACTCACAGGAAAAACAGTGATCCGCCCTGCATTTGAATGAATAGAGGTGGCTCAGAAATAAGCCCAAAGGGGAACATGCGGAACGATAGAAAATCCCGTGCGATAGAACTCCTATAGAGATCTTTTAAATGGGTTGGTTCTCATGTCGTGTCTTATAGTTGTAGAATTGCTACTGACCATTAGCCTCCAAACACTCACTGCATGGCTGCACACAGATGCCATCAATTCGCCGACTTTAATCCGCGTAATCCGTTTAATCCGCGATTCAGACAATCACTAATCAAAACGCCCGCAAGCACTAATCATTTGGAAAGTAAACCGCTGAGACTAGCGTAACTGCTCTTTAGTTTGCCCGAGGGATACAACTCAAAATCGGCTGGAAAGCGGGTTACTCACCGATCGGCGCGAATGCCAAGACAGTTTGTCGGTTGTTGTCACGGCCTTGATGCAGGAACTTGACTTTCAGCGGCATCCCGACCTCTATCGTTTCGGGGTGCTGCGAATCGACGCCTTCAATCCGTGCGACCACTCGCGCTCCTTCCGCTAACTCGACGGCGCCCGAGCAATATGGATTGTCCCTGTCATATCCCTCTTTCATCATCGCGGGCGTGCCGATGGAGATAGAGGTAAAAGCGACAAGCCTTCCCTCGCCTGTTGTCTCCACCCATTCCATTTCGGAATGGCGGCATCGCGGACAAAGCGTACGCGGCGGTACGTAAAGCGTCTCGCAGTTATTGCACTTTCCACCCATCAGTTTTCCCTCGCTAAGAAACTGTTCAAACCCGTAATCGTTAATTGGTTTTTCAGTCACGGGATTATCTCCTCTCGAGAATGGTAAAGGTACACGTACCGCCGGTGCCGCCGAGGTTGTGCGCCGCGCCGATGCGCAAATCCGATTTCGGCACACGTCTTCTTCCCGCTTGGCCCCTCAACTGTTCCCACACTTCAATTAGTTGCGCTGCACCGGTTGCGCCGACCGGGTGACCTTTGCACTTCAACCCACCGGAGGTATTGATCGGCATGGAACCATCCAACCGCGTCAAACCCTCCTCCACCGCTTTGTGTCCTTCACCCGGCTTGAAAAATCCAAGGTCTTCGATATGGAGAATCTCCGCAATCGAGAAACAGTCGTGCACCTCCGCGAACTGAACATCTTCGGGCGTCAGCCCGGACATATCGTAAGCCTCTTTGGCGGCGTGCCTCGTGGCTTCAAAGTACGTCAGGTCATCCGCGGAATGAAGCGCCCTGCCACTACCCTGCCCGAGACCGACGACGTGCAACGGGGAATCCGTAAAGTGGTTCGCAATTTCTTCGGCGACTAACAGAATGCAAGCGGCTCCGTCACTTATGGGGCAACAATCAAAGAGGTGCATGGGCCAGGCGATGGGGGGATTCGCTCTCGAGTCGCGGAGAAAATCCTTTTCGTCTATCCAATCAGGCACTGCTCTACCCTGACTTTTCGCCCGCTTAACCTTGGCATCCATCATGTCTCGAATGGCGAGGTTGAACTGGGCTTTGGGGTTCAAAGGCGCATTGTCGTGGCTCTTTATCGTTACATTCATCAGGTGTTCGCGTGATGCGTCGTATTTCTCAAAATACGCGGTCGCTATGGCGGCGAAAACGCCCGGAAAAGTCAATCCCGCCTTGCGCTCGTATGGGCTTGCCGCCAAAGCCAGTCCTTCCGCCACCTCTTCGGTGGATCGCTTTGACATATCTTCGACGCCGCCAACAAGTACCACATCGTAGAACCCGGAAGCGATGGCGAAAACGCCTTCACGGAAAGCGAGTGCGCTTGAGGCACAAGCGCCTTCGGTACGTGTTGCCGGTTTGGGGACGAGCCCGAGAGAATCGGAAAGAATTGCTCCCCAATGAGACTGCTGGACAAAAAAGTCGTTCGTGAAATTGCCTAAGTATAGAGCATCGATATCCGCCGGATCCAGCCCCTTATCCACAGATGTGTTCATTTCGACGAACGCGTCAGCGAACAGATCTTTTGAGTCCTTATCACTGAACATGTCGAATCTCGACATGCCGGCGCCAACCATGGCGACTCCTCTTCCCAACTTGCGCTTTTTGTACATTGAGAGCTCCTGTTGAACGTTATCTGCTTGTATCAGAATTACGGTATAATGAAGCAAGCCACTCGGGCACTTCGTTCCAGGTTCATATCACCCTACTGGTTCTACCTTCCCAATACTTACTTCTCAATTCCCGTTTGACTATTTTCCCATAGTTATTCTTCGGGAGTTCATCTACAAACTCGACAGATCGCGGCTTTTTGTAACGGGCAATGTGTTCCGTGCAGAAATTGATTAGTTCCGTTTCTGTGGCTTTACTGCCGAGCACAAGAGAAACGACCGCCTTAATCGCTTCACCCCATTGCGGATCCGGGACGCCAATCACGGCAACTTCTCGAACCGCGGGGTGCCCCACGATTACCTCCTCAATTTCACGAGGATAGATGTTTTCTCCGCCGCTAATAATCATGTCCTTTGATCGATCCATGAGAAACAGGTAGCCATGCTCGTCCATATAGCCCATATCACCGGTATGCAGCCATCCGTTTCGCAGTGTTTCAGCGGTTGCTTCAGGTGCGCGCCAGTATCCCTTCATCACCAAATCCGATCGTGTCACAATCTCCCCCGTTTCCCCGGATGGGAGTTCGTGTCCGTCCGGGTCAACGATTTTGACCTCCACATCGGTACGTGGAATGCCGGCAGATGCCAAGCGTTTCGTCTGATCGGAATCTCCGTCACACACATGGTCCGTGTGGGAAAGATAAGTGATGGTCATTGGAGATTCGGCTTGACCATAAAGTTGGACAAGGCAAGGACCTAGTTTCTTCATGGCATTGACTAAGTCCTCCACCAACATCGGTGCGCCGCCGTAGTTCAAGTATCTCATCGAACTGTGGTCGTACCGGTCAATTGCGGGGCTATCTACTAACCGTTTAATCATCGTCGGGGCGGCGAACATATTTGTCACGCGGTACTCTTGAATCGTCTGCAATACTATTTCCGGATCAAAGGACTTCGATTCCAAGATGACGTTGGCAGCGCCTTTGGCGATATTGGGCAGGGCATAGCACCCACTCCCGTGGGATAGCGGAGCAGCATGGAGGACAACATCGCTGGAATCAAATCCGGGAGCCATGTCTGCATAGAAGTTCATTGTCATGCTCAGCAGATTACGATGCGTTAACATCGCACCCTTGGGGTTGCCCGTTGTTCCTGACGTATAGAAGATCCATGCCACGTCCTTCGCGTCGACGTCGACATCTTCATATTGGTCGGATTCGGCAGACAGAAGGGATTCGTAATTGAGTAAATTATCACGCTCCCCAGACAGGGCGATGATGCACCGGACACACGGGAAAATGGCGCAAGCCTCAATAATTTCCTCGTTGAATTCTGGCGATATAATCACCGCTTTGGCTTCGGAATGCTTGATAATTGAGGTGTACTCCTTGGGATGCAGCCGAAAATTGATGGGGACAATACCGCACCCGGCTTTGAATCCTGCAAACATCGACTCAAGCATTTCAGGGCAATTATACATGAGCAACGCTACGTTGTCGCCTTGTCGAATCCCGCGCTTGTAGAGCACGTTTGCCAGACGGTTCGCTCGGCTGTTGAACTCCGTGTACGAAAGCTTTCTTTTACCGTATGCGATAGCTAAGTTGTTGGGAAAAGTGCGGGCGGATTTCGTCAAGCAGTGACCAATGTTCATGGAGAACCCCGTTACATAAATCGGAAGCCGGATGGGTAACCTACATTAGCTTATTTTATCATTTTCAGGTTAGTAAAGGGAAAAATAATTCGTGAAGCATGGGGGTTGGAAGCTGGACACGCTATGAATGGAATAAGGAGGGTAATCGCCGACCATTTTGGATCCTATCCTCGTAAACTTCGGCAATGAACAAAGGAAAGTGTCGCGTAATACCAGCAATTCTCATTTTGGAACAAAGAACCTATGGAGCCAAGCCAGTTCTGGTTGTTTCAGCATGAAATCAAGTAATTGATTCGCTAAGAACGTCTATTTGTAACTGTTTAGTCCACCGGTCTGGATTTGCCAATCCAGACCGAGCGGACAGAGAACGCGCCGAGTATGGAAGTACAATGCTGATTCAGACGAATCGGGGGTTACATGCCCAGAGCAGACATGCAATGAATTGTACTACTACGAACCAAACGATGCACTAAACAGTTAGCAAAATCCATTAGATAATCATTGAAAACAATGGCATGATGCAATATACTATATTGACGAGAGATTGACGAGAGTTCACGCTACGGTCAAACGAATACAGATTCCTTTGAATCCCTCAGCATCATCGAAATAAAAAAAATACACCGGGAATTATCCGAACAGGCGTGAGCATTAGGCTGTCATCGGCGCTGGGAGCCTATGCGATAGTTTAGCACGGAAGGCGAGGAGATGCAGCTTGCGGATAGAGTGCCGGTTTATGGTAGTGGAAGTGCCTCTGATGATGCTATCGACGCGCTCATTGTGGAGGCGTTGTCACTAACTAGCAGATTGGAGGGTGAGAAATAGCAATGGAAGAATGGATTAAGTTTATTGCGCCGCTGATTGGGATTGCCGGTCTGTGGTGGAAACTCACTACTTCGATGGCGACAAAAGCCGAATTGACGGTAGTGAAGACAGATCTCAAAGCGGAAATATCCGAGGTAAAGTCCAACATTGCAGACCTGAAGGCAGATCTCAAAGCGGAGAACGCTGAACTACGGTCCGACATCAGGGAGATTCGGCAACTGCTCCAAGAATGTTATTGATATGGGAGGCAAAAGTGCCAACAAAGACGTGGACGGAAATTGAACCCAGCCGATTGAACACCATGTAGCGACACGGGAGGTTGTGATTAAGCGCTACTCAATGGACGATAGCGGGGAGGTGTGTTGCGACACCTAGACCTTGGTATGTCACAACTGGTTGGAATTGGAATGTGCGCGCTTGGCGGAGCGGTACATTTCCCATCATTGACAGACTTTGTGCTTGACACAAAATTTGTATCAATGCTATTATTCGGTAATTTAGGCGTCTCATTCTCTCATATTCCATCTAACATAAGCACCCCCATTTGATGCCCTGTTGCGGATTTCTCGTGTGTTCTGAAATCGACGCTAGTCCGCAGCATTACGCTCCGTTTTGAACTTCCATAAATTATGCCAATTATTCTAGGACTGGACGTTGGCGACGTACGGATTGGGGTGGCAATAAGTGATGAGCTCGGATTTGCGGCTCACCCGCTCTGCACTATCAAACGGAAAAATCGTAAGACTGATCTAGCGGCGATATGTGATCTAATCAATGTTCATGGAGTTGACGCGGTGGTTATCGGACTCCCGTTGACGCTCAGCGGGGAAATCGGGGTGCAAGCAGAGAAAGTTCAGAAATTCGCGAACCGAGTGAAACAAGAAGCGCGTATTCCAATTCATTTGTGGGATGAGCGACTAAGTACGGTTGAAGCGGCAAACATTCTACGCGATGTTGGGAAACCGGGTAAAAAGCGGCGGCATGTAATCGACCAAGTTGCCGCGGTAGTCATTCTTGATGAGTATTTGAATGATGTTCGTGGATTAAGAAGCGATAATCACCGACCTTAGGATTCGTTGTTTCTATTTGCTGCGTTCAAGGAAACATCTCGCGACAGTAGTCACATGATACTCCACATTTTACGTCTCACGATTATGGTAGCCTGCTGTATCGCAATTGCCGGCATTGTCCTCGCTTTGTTTTTGTTCCCTCATCTAGCTTCGGAAGAATTGGCGTTAGAACCCAAGGAGATACGGATTGCCCCCGGCACCAGTGCTACATCAATTGCGAAGCACCTTTCGGATGAGCGCATCATTCGCAGCCCTCTACTATTTGAAGTCGTGGCTTACCTTGAAGGTGCTAGCCGTAACTTGCAAGCAGGGACCTATGAGTTGAGCGCCGCGATGAGTCTTCGCGAGATTATTCATCAACTCAAGGTAGGCGAGGTTGTTCATCGGGATTTTGTGGTGCCGGAAGGACTAACAGTAGCACAAATTGCTCAACTCTTCGAAGACGAAGGCTTTGGAACCGCGGAATCATTTAGCCGCAGCGCACGCGATTCGCAATGGCGAAAACGGTACGGCATAGAAGGGAACAGATTGGAAGGATATCTTTTCCCGAATACCTACAAATTGGTCGATGATATCCCCGCCGCCAAAGTCATCAGGATGATGCTCGACGAGTTTGACCGTCACTGGACTAGCGATCGAGTCGAGGAAGCGGAGTCACTAGACTTCTCTCTACAAGAAATCATTACCCTTGCCTCAATTATAGAAAAAGAAGCAAAAATTGAGAGCGAGCGACCGTTAATCTCGGCTGTATTTCACAACCGATTGAAACGTGGCTGGAAACTGGAAGCAGATCCGACAGTTCTGTATGCGTTGGGTAATCCACACCGCGCATTGACTAAGAAAGACCTCAAATTTGATTCGTCGTACAATACATATGTTTATCGTGGCTTGCCTCCAGCACCCATCTGTAATCCGGGTTTGGCTTCAATAATGGCAGCATTGAGACCGGCAGAGAGTTCCCATCTCTATTTCGTGGCGATCGGTGAAGGGAAACACCATTTTTCCAATACCCTCGCAGAGCATAACAGGGTGATTCGCAAAATTAGGCGGGATGCGAGCCGAGGCTAAGGAAGGAAACGAGAGTAATTTGAAGCAGAATAGAACAAACACTAGCGCGGACATGCAGCAAACTGTACAGGATGAATGTACAATCTCCGGTCACGGTTTGATGTTCGGTGAACCTGTTGATTTGACGCTTCGACCGGCGCTTGCCGATTCCGGGATTATCTTTCGAAGGACAGATTTGTCCGATACGCCCGAGATTCGTGTCTGTCCAGAGAACTATGGCACCGTCGTCCCGCGTTGTACCAGTGTACAAGAGGGCGATGCTGTAGTCAACAGTGTCGAACATATCTTGTCAGCTCTCGCCGGGCTCGGCATTGATAACGTTAAAGTCGACATCAGCGCTTCCGAGCCGCCGGCGCTTGACGGGAGTGCCTTGCCCTACGTAGAACTTATCAAAACAGCGGGGACCGCTCAACAGGAAGTTCCTCGACGCTATATTGAATTTGAAGAGCCGTTCGCCGTTCATGAAGCTGATCGGCAAATTGTACTGCTTCCCTCCGATTCATTTCAATTCTCTTTTGTCTATGACCATCCACAGATTCCGGCGCAAGTTGGCACGTTTACAATTGATCCTGAAACTTATGCTAGAGAGATCGCTCCGGCGCGCAGTTTTTGTTTCGCGGACGAAATTGAACTGTTAAAAAGCCAAGGGATTGGGAAGGGCGCAACTTACGATAACGTCGTCGTCGTTGAGGAAGATGGTAGCACTAGCGATTCTCTACGATTTGAGGATGAATTTGTTCGGCACAAAATACTAGATTTGATTGGAGACTTGTACTTAGCAGGCCAACGCCTCAAAGCTAATGTAATAGCACTGCGATCAGGGCACACGCTACATACTGAACTTGTATTGTCCTTAGCCGAAAAAGGATTCATAAGAAAAGAAACGATTGAGCCGGTTGAAGCTCTTGACATATACGGCGTCCTACCGCACCGCTATCCGATGTGTATGATTGATCGAGTCACACACTTTGAAAGCGGAAAGCGTGCAGTTGGTCTCAAGAATCTGACATATAACGAGCAGTTTTTCCAAGGACATTTTCCGCAGCAACCTGTGATGCCGGGCGTACTCCAGATGGAAGCACTAGCCCAACTCGCTGCTTGGTTGTTACTGCACGACTACGGTGCCGAAGGGCAGCTTGGATACTTCGCCACTATCAAGGAGGCGAGATTTCGCCGCCCAGTGATACCCGGCGATCAACTCAGATTGGAGGTTGAGGTACTGCGCGGGCGCGAGACATTAGCTCGCGTTGGCGGAAAAGCCTATGTCGGCGATGAGCTTGCCACGGAAGGCGAAATTACAATCGTGCTTGACAAAACACAGGCTAGGAATCGATCGACATAGAAACTTTATCCGTGTATTAGCTTCGGACGAGACTCCTGTGGTTAGATATTCATGGCGTGTCTAACGTGCAATCGGGTTAACCGTAGACAGTGAGGGGAATATCGGGGGGAGGATAGCTGAATGAGCAGGATTCACCCAACCGCAATCATCTCACCAAAAGCAGAGCTCGGAGCAGATGTTGAGATTGGACCTTATTCAATCATCAATGACGACGTAAAGATTGGGGATGGGACTGTTATTGGTCCACACGTACAAATTGATAAATGGACAACGCTTGGTGTACAGTGTCACATATATTTCGGTTGCACAATCGGGAATCCATCCAAAGATTTAAAATACGGTGGGTGGCGCAGCTATACACGAGTCGGCAATCGGAATGTGTTTCGTGAGTATGTCTCAATTTCCCGAGCAACCACCGAAGAGGGAGCCACCATCATCGGCGACGACAATTTGTTGATGAATTGGACGAACATCGCACATGATTCGGTTGTCGGCAATCGAACGATCATGGCTAACCTCGCTACCCTTGGTGGGCATGTCATCATTGAAGATGATGTTCGAATGGGGGCGCATTCAGCACTACATCCATTCGTCCGAGTAGGCAAAATGGCAATAGCCGGTGGATGCTCAAAATTTGTAAAAGACATTCCACCGTTTGCTCTTTCGGACGGTCATCCTGCCCGTGTTCGCGGCTTGAACATTATTGGACTCGGCACGTCAAGTACTAACCCTTTGTCCTCACTCCCGTCCGACACGATTCAACTGCTGAAAAGAGCCTACCGTATTCTGTTTCGTTCCAAACTTCCACTCCGAGAAGCAGTTGATCGCGTAAGAAAGGAAGTTGAGCCAAATCCCGAAGTCGAGCATCTCCTTGAGTTCATTGAGAATTCCCAACGAGGAATTGGCATTTAGTACGCAGGTTCAGGTGAAATCTACCAACTCAGATTTCCACCAAGCTATGTTCCCACCTGAGTCCACACTTGTGTCATTGAACGCGACAAATCCCCTCAACTCAGCCATTTGTTGGCGGAAAACCCGACCCGATACAAGATGAAGTTCGCTAATGTCCACCAAGGTGCGCGAGTGTACTTTGCGCTTAGCCCCCTTACTACAAATTTGCCCATTCACTAACGGAGCAATACATTGGGAAAACTCGGGATTATCGCTGGCGCAGGAGAACTTCCAGTTCTGTTAGCGCAGGCTGCCATTGAGCAAGGACGGCCACCGTTTGTCATTCAAGTGACAAAATCATCTTCCGAACGTCTTTCCGGTATAACACCGGAGATTTATTCGTTTGGTATTGGTCAGCTTCAGAAGATGACACGGACGTTGCTCGACTCGGGCATAAGGGATGTTGCGCTCATTGGGAAAGTTCACAAGGGAATACTCCTTCGCCCGTTTCAGGTGGATCGGGTTGCGGCCAAGATCCTCGCCACGACACGCCAAAGGGGTGCGGTTGCAATCGTTTCCGCAATTATTGATTACTTGGAATCGAATGGGCTTCGTGTCATTGAGCAGCACCAATTTTTGCAGCACCTGCTGCCATCACCCGGCGTTCTTACCGAGAAGCAGCCGACGGAATCACAATGGACGGATTTGAGGTATGCAATCCACCTTGCTCGTCAAATAGCAGACCTGAACATTGGCCAGACTGTCGTTGTCAAAGATGGCATCCCCGTGGCAATTGAAGCAATCGAGGACACAGACGAGGCAATTCGGCGCGGCGGGAGACTCGGGAACAAAGGTGTTGTCGTTGGAAAGGCAGCGAGCGCATCTCACGATTTCCGAGTTGATGTGCCAACTGTAGGCACAGAGACTTTAAGCGTGCTGCACGAGGTCCGTGCGAGCGTGCTAGCAATAGAAGCCAACCGTACGTTTATCCTGGATCGGACAGAACTCTGTCGGCGGGCAGACCGCTGGAAGATTTGTATCGTGGCGGTGGAGTAGGTTGAATTTGTGAGGTAAGAAAGACGTCCGGCGGTGCAGGTCGGTTTACGCTATGAAGCGAGGGTGGCCAAAACCATCGTTGGCGACATGGCTTCTGGCAGGTACCTCCGATTGATCCGGGATAATAAGGTCAATCGCGGAGGTGTTCTCAATAATTGTGCTATCGCCCACATTGACGCGCTTTCCAAGACGAATCACACCCGGTCGACTGGCCTCGCTCTTGATAGTGCCGATGATGACCGATGAACCGATGCGGCAGCCCTCACCCATTTCGATGAATCCGTACATCTCGGTGTTGGTACCGATGCTGGAGAAATCGCCAATCTTTACGGGCCCGAATATTCCAGCGTCTGTACCGATCTGTACGAAATTTCCGACATCAGGGTGACGTTGCTTGACCTTGACACTGAGACCACCTAGCGTACACGGATAAATGGCACATCCGGAACCGATGATACCGGTTTGGCCCGTCGTAATACCGCGATGAGGGTGCTCTAGAAAATTGGCATCACCAATTCGGGTTTCAGGGTGTAGATCGGCTTGATAGTACCGTCCGCCAAGTTCTGCGATCGCCCGCGGCAGAAGCGGTACTGGAATCTGATGGAGATCCGGACCGTCGTTGATCTGACCCGTGCGGGTCAACGCATGGGCAACGTCATGGTAGAAAAGTACGCGCCAACCGGGATAGGCGCTCACAACCAATTGCATCTGGTAGTCAAAAGCAAAGCCAAGACCGAGAGAATTAAGAAAATCCTGATAAGGCTCAAAGTCTCTCTGCACAATCGCGCTATCTACGTGTTCACCGATATTGAGCTCGGCAAGTTTTTCATGGGAAACTCCGCGATGAAGAAGGTACGCATCCCAAACAGCGGGATCTCGAAGCGATGCAAAGCGATTCCACCTCGCCCGGATCTTCAAGCGTGGTAGGTCCCATAGGAGAGCAAAAGTCGTCTCCACAGCTTCGTCCAGTTGCGGCGACTCGGAAACCGCTAGGAAGGATTGTGCTATCATGGCATAAAGTTGGTCGACGACCTCTTCAACGGCTTCGGCCAGGTCCCGCTTCTGATATTGCGGATCGGGGGCATTGTGGGAGCCCGGCGCAACGCACTCCAGCAAGTTGCCGAGAATTGTCTCCAGAATATCTCGATTGACAAACCCGCGCCCCGACCCCAAAGAAAGCATATCGCGGTTGATGCTATCGATTCGCAAGGCGCGGAGCTCCTCTTCGGTGTAGATGGGTCGAAGCCGGTCTAGCGTCTCGGACAGAAGTCCTCGCTTCTGCTCTTCATAAGACTGTTCAAAGAGTGTTTTCTCAGCCATATCGTTAGAAGTCGTCAGTAGTTAGTGACCAGTACATTGCAATCCAATTTCAGGACTTGACAAATCTAATCGCTCGTAACGCCACGTCCTCCCGGTCCCGGGGTTCAGCGGGAGTTTGCATAATGGCTCCAGTTCAATCCGCAATGACGTCAAGACTGCCAATCGGCGAAGTATTGAGTTGACCAGATACGGCGTCCACAAAAAGTCTACGTATGGCGCTTCTCTTCGTTTCAAAAAGTGACAACTCGCGCACACTGATTGTCGGCGTGCGAGTTCGGGCACCGCAGATTGGTACGGCAACCCAAGAACTGTCGTGCCCTATGTTTTTTCTGCTTTACCCGATGACTCTGCATCAACTATAATGCGCTTCGGGACGCATCAAACCGCGATCACACAATTCTAATGATTGAAGCACATCGTATCATCTTTCCGGGAAAACTGCAAGCATGCCTAGAGCGTTACGCCTTTGAAGACAGCGCCGAGCATGAGAACGAGATTGTTATTGAAACTGCTTTCTCCGCGGTTAGCTCAGGTTCTGAACTGGTAGCTTTCACAAACAATCACGACATGGGCGTGATGCCGTTTAGTATAAACCCGGACGACCCATACCCGGCTTTCCCCGGATACGCCGCTGTGGGGACGATCATTGATCTCGGTGATGGCGTACAAGGTTTTGATCTTGGCGATATGGTGTTCGTCGCCAAAGGTCATGCCTCACATCATCGCACCGATGTGACAACGATGTCGGTGATAAAGGTTCCGGAGGGTGTTTCTCCTCAGGACGCTGTCTATGTTCGGTTCTGCGCGGTCAGTATGGCAACCCTTCGCACGACGGTGGCACGTCCGGGAGACGGTGTTGCGGTTTTTGGTTTGGGGGTCGTCGGAACAATGGCAGCCCAGATATTTCAAGTATCCGGCTATGAAGTCATCGGATTTGATCCGATTGATGCGCGGCGTAGGCATGCGGAAATCTGCGGTGTCCGCCATACGCTGATTCCAAGCGAAGATCTCTTGACACAATGGACACAAACCCTTGGAGACACTCCATGCAAGTTAGCACTGGAAGTAAGTGGTACTCCACAGGCCACTCATGCTGCCATACAACTCGCGTCAACAGGCGCAGAAGTCGTGCTGATAGGCGGACCATGGAAACGAAGTTCGGCATTCAGTATGTCTGACTTGCTACAACCCCTCTTCTTGAAATACCTGCACGTTCGCAGCGGTTGGGAATTCGAACTTCCCGAATTTCCAACTCCTTTTAGATATGGTAGCACTGCCCAGAACCTCCAGCACGCAATGAATCTGTTTTCACGGAGGCAAATTCAAGCTGCTCCGTTGCGGAGCCATGTGCTGTCTCCGTTAGAGGCAGAGGGGGCCTACCTGAGTTTGTTGAACGAGAAAGAAACATGTCATAGTGTTGTGTTTGACTGGTCCAACATAACATAAGGTTAGTCGGAACAAACGCGACTTAACCGAAGAAACTAATGCGTGATTGCGACAACCTGCAGGGATTGTAGACCATTTTACATTTCTGGCTCAAATCTTGTGAACCTCGATTACATCGTTGCGCTTGAGTCCGAGAATTCGCGCGGCACTTCCTTGGTTGACCGAAATCTCCAAGTAACCAGAACTTCCAATGATTGCCAGGCACGCGCCTTCCTCAGACTCGGCATAAGCACAATTGAGTTGGTAAATCTCAGCTTTACCAGCCCTGATGACAAAACCGCTATCCATTCTAAACGACTCAAGCATGTCGGACGTGAGGTTCGTGATCAGATTCCCAAAGCGATCAATCCAGATGATGATTCCGATAATCTGCGTCTGTGTCACTTGAGGCATGGGGATGGGCAATCGCACCACGTTGTTTGCCACATGCCCAAATTTACTAAGTGAAATACCGCGGGACAAGTGGGCTGCCACGGAAGCGAAAATGTCTCTTCCGTGAAACGTATTGCTAACCTCCGACAGCCAGTAATCTGTGTTGCCTAGCGCAATAACGCGATGCGCAGTATCATTGCCGAGGACGTAACTCAAAACGCCGTTATCGGGACAGACGAAATACGCGGTGTCTGTTTGACAAATTATTGCCCGTCGTTGACTACCTACTCCTGGATCAACCACTACGACATGGATAGTCCCGGCAGGAAAATAGCGACATGTCGAATCAACGAGGAATGCCGCGCCGTGGACATCCTGTGGCGGAACGGCATGTGTGATGTCCACAATCTCGACTTGGGGATTTATATTGAGAATCACGCCTTTCATGACGCCGACGAAGTGATCGCTCAGCCCAAAATCGGACATTAGTGTAATGACGCCACACGGATCCAGATGCATTGTAGATCACTCCCTACGTTCGATTCGCCGCAACCCGGACAACGCCAAAAGTCTACCAAAACGGGCAGTCGTAGGCAAGGCGAAATATTCGCTTGCGCGACTGCATCCGCTGGGCTATAATACGTTTGTATAGTCCGTGAGTTCGTGTGCGCTTCAAGAGATTCGTGTATTGCAAAAGGAAGTTACTGATGATTGGAAATCAAGACCTAATGACAATCCCTCAAGCCAGCAAGTGGGCGACGGATTATCTCAAAAAACATGTGACCCCTTCCAATATCTCTTATCTCGTTCAGTACGGCAGAATTAGAAAACATGAGGACAATGGAGCCGCAAGAGTTTCAAAACAGGACCTGATTACCTACTATCAATCCTTTCTAGGAAAACGGGAGATTGACTGGAAAGCACGGTTAGGCAAAGACATCAATTGGGGATTGTCATTTGATTTTCTCAAAGAAGCGGATACGACGAAACACGTCCACCGACTACACCCGTATAAAGGCAAATTCATTCCGCAACTCGTCGAATACTTCCTAGATGCCCATACCGATGATTTCAAGAAAGAGGTGTATTTCAAAGAGGAAGATATTGTTCTTGACCCGTTTTGCGGGAGCGGCACGACACTGGTGCAAGCCAACGAACTGGGAATGCATGCGATTGGAGTTGATATTT
Organism: Candidatus Poribacteria bacterium; assembly: GCA_965204085.1. Lineage (GTDB taxonomy): Bacteria > Poribacteria > WGA-4E > WGA-4E > JAJDTR01 > JAJDTR01. The sequence continues at coordinate 768,512 of CBDBEE010000001.1, forward strand.
CGGAATTCAATGCGCTCGTTAGCAATATCAAGGTGGAAAAACATAACCTCGTTGACGTACAGAATGAAATCTACGCCATCACCAGCGCGCTTAAACGATTCATTAGCGAGTCCAATGTAACTCAATTTGAAGCACAATTGACGGAGGAACTCAGCGAGTTCAATAGTGAACATTTTCCGTCTCCCGATTTCAAATACAAGGTCAGAAATGGAGAAATTGATGAGGAAAAGTATGGAAAAGAGAAAGAGCGCGAATTACAACTCAGATACAGCCAATTAGTCAACCAGCATAGAATCAAGGTGTGGCAAAAAAGATCGGAGAATTTCCTAGATACGTGGTATCTGTCGCCTGTAAGAAAAGAGATTGACCTTGTCTTCGAGCGCGTTAAAAAGATTAAAAACCGCGAAACACGACGGGTGATTCAGGTTATTTTAAGCAGAACAATTCGTTCTTGTCGGGCAACGACTCACGCCGATCTAGGAACCCTAATTGAACCTGTAACGGCAGTTTATTACTGCTCCAAGCACGGCAAGATGTGCAAGCCACTGTTTTCTATACTGAATTGGTGGGAACGATATAGTCAAGATACAATCCAGCGACTTGCTAAGTTTGATAGATTAAGAACGGATACGTTTCAGTGTTGTTTAACGGGAGATTCTCGAACGATTGATGTGAATCAGCAATTAGAAGCGGAATCCCGGACTTTCGCAAGACTCGCAGGGAAGCAGCAGATCAAAGGAATTTTCTCCAGTCCACCGTATGTTGGATTAATTAACTACCACGAACAACACGCGTATGCTTACGATCTCTTTGAATTTCAGCGAAAAGACGATTGTGAAATTGGCCCTCTTTTCAGGGGTAGAGGCAAAGAAGCCAGAGATTCCTATATCGCAGGCATTTCAGATGTACTACAGAATTGCACCAAATTCTTAGCCAAAGATTATGATGTCTTCTTAGTGGCAAATGACAAATTCAATATGTATCCAACAATTGCCGACCGCTCAGGAATGCGCATTGCCAATCTATATAAACGCCCCGTGCTTAACAGGACGGAAAAGGACAAGGGCGCATATTCGGAGAGCATCTTCCATCTGAAGTCCAAATAACTTGAAAACTGGCAAAAATGTCGTTGTCCAAGGAACAAATAGAGTCCGTAGAAACAACCATCAAAGAAAGCCTTAGGCGGAAGTTTAAGAACTACAAACCGGAATCCGATGAAAAACCCTTTCACTATCGGTTGTTAGGCAAGAATAGGATGGCCCTCTATTCTTTCATTCAATCGTTGAACACAACATTTGGTATATCAATTTTTGAACCGGTTGCAGAGGTATTGGCCGGGACGCGATTTGCAAAAGCGCAGTCACAATTTGTGGTTGGCAACAAGATTAGCGAAGTAGCTGAAAACGAAATCTCCCGCATAATCGCTGATCTCACAATGGGCAAAATGCCCGATAAGCATGAAGAGATTGAGAAGATTAGGGATGTGTGTCAAAAAGGCAGAATGATCGCATTGAAGCCTGGAAAAGTTGATCTATGCCTCCAGAATTATGACGGCTCTATATTCCTATTCGATTTGAAAACGGCAAAGCCGAATATAGAAAATTTTAAGAGTTTCAAGAGGAAACTGTTACAATGGTGTGCAATCATTTTGGCAAAGAATCCGGGCTCTGATGTTCACTCTCTCATTGCGATTCCCTACAATCCGTATGAACCTGCGCCATACGAACGTTGGACGCTGCAAGGAATGTTGGATCTCAAGCAAGAGTTACAAGTAGCAGATGAATTTTGGGATTTTCTAGGCGGAGAGGGCGCCTATCAGGATTTACTAACCTGCTTTGAGAGCGCCGGCATTGCATTAAGACCGGAGATTGACCAGTATTTTGGCAATTTTAAGAGTTGAATCACAATCGAAACAGGAGTAACGATGGAAAGACATTTGCCGATAACAGACTCTAACCTTTACTCTATTCACGACAAAGTAGAAGCCGGGGAGCGCCTCTCCTTTGAGGACGGCATCACCCTATATGAAAGTCCCGATATAACAGGTGTCGGATACCTCGCCAACATCGTGCGTGAACGCCAGAACGGGAACTTTGCATATTACAACATCAACCAACACATTGATTATTCAAATGTGTGTATCTTGCACGCTCGGTGTCATTTCTGCGCTTTTGCACGGAAGGATATGAAAACGGAGGGGGCGTGGGAGATGAGCGTTGACGAGTTTCTAGATAAGGCGATGTACTCAATCGAACACGGATGCACGGAGATTCACAGTGTCGGCGGGCTGCATCCGAAGCTGCCGTTCGAATACTATCTTGATATGCTTCGCGGACTCAAGAAACGCATGCCGCAAGTCCATCTCAAATTCTTCACGGCTGTGGAAATTGACCATTTCTCTCGTATTTTCAAAATGTCGATTAAAGAGGTGTTAGTCGCCCTCCGTGAGGCGGGGTTAGACTCTATACCCGGGGGCGGAGCGGAAATCTTTGCCGAAGAAACGCGAGACAAAATCTGCCCCGGCAAACTCAGCCCGGAAGGATGGCTTGATGTACATCAACAAGCACATGAGCTCGGAATTTTTACCAATGCGACGATGCTGTATGGTCACCTTGAAACGAACGAAGATCGGGTCGATCACCTGATTCGCTTGCGCGAGCAACAGGACAAGTCGGGCGGTTTTGTTACGTTTATCCCGCTCGCATTTCACCCGGATAACACGCGGATGGATTATCTCCCAAGCCCGTCGGGTATAACAGATCTCCGGATTATCGCACTATCCCGTCTCATGTTAGATAACTTTCCACATATCAAGGTTTACTGGATAATGACCGGTTTGAACGTGGCGCAGACAGCGTTGAGTTTCGGCGCCGATGACATAGATGGAACGGTAACGGAAGAAAAAATAACCCATATGGCTGGAGCGACGACTCCGGAAGCCGTAAGTGTAGATGAGATAACTCGTTTGATTCAGGAAGCTGGCAGGGTCCCGCTGGAACGTGACACACTTTACAACGAAATCATCCGAGAGGGGAATCAATGGTACCGAAAAGCCGCGTAAGAGTCGGTGCGGTTCCATTTCTGAATACCAAGCCTCTCATTTACAGCCTTCTGAATTCGGCTCCATCAAACGAGGAGATTGATCTCAGTGTTCATGTGCCGAGCCGTTTAGCCGACCTGCTGAAAGCCGGCAGCATTGATGTCGGCTTGATTCCGATTATCGAATACTTTCGTGCGGTTGGGGAGACGCATCCTTCTTCATACCGCATAATCCCCGATATTTCTATCTCGTCGTACGGGGCTGTGCGTAGCATTCAACTTCTTAGTCGGGTGCCGATTCCAGAGATCCAGAGTGTTGGATTGGACACCAGTTCGCGCACCTCTCACGCCCTGCTCCGAATTGTGTTAACCGAGAAGTACGCCCTCCGGCCGATATTTTCCGCTTTGCGGCCGTCCATCGCACTACAATCAGCCGACACCGATGCGGTTCTCCGTATAGGGGATTCCGCGTTGAGGCAACTTGACACTGCGCCGTATTCCGTGGATCTCGGCGCGGAGTGGGACGAATTGACAGGTTTGCCCTTTGTTTATGCCTGCTGGGTAGCAAGACGTGACATCGATCTTGAGAAAGTGACCCAAATTTTGCAGGAGGCAAAGGAACTCAGTGTCCAACAAATTCCTGAAATTGTGCGAGTGGAAGCCGAAGCTATGGGTTTACCGGCGGCGTTGTGCAGCGACTACCTGACAAAGCGTATCTTTTATGATCTTGGCGATTCGGAAATTGCCGGGCTGAACCGGTTCTATGAGCTTGCTCAGAGGCATGATTTGGCACCACCGGGAGTTTCGCTGAGATTTACATAAGGTATACTCACACCGAAATTCGTCGCTAGTCTATTCGTGTCAAGTCCGAAATCAACTAATCGTTCGACCATCCCAGTTGCCACACAGCCCAGCTTGCCATCAAACGGATTCCGAAATTTTATCGTTATTACGATCCAACCAGAGGAGAGATTCAATGGCGTCCAAGAAAGACATTGCGTTTGAAGAGATTCTAGATTCGCAAGAACCGGGAATCTACGACCTCCAAACGAACGCTCCAGGCCCCGAGGGTAGTCTACCACTGGCGGAAGAGATGCTCCTGAATTGGCCCAGCGGTGACATCTTTGCCATGACCCAAAACGCCGGTATGGGTTGGGCGCCTACCGAACTCAACAGAAAACAGTTTCTCTTGTTGAGCACCCAAGGCGGGATTCGCGCACCTGACGGCAAACCGATTGCCCTTGGATACCACACGGGACATTGGGAAATTGGCTTGCTGATGCAGGAAGCGGCGCATGAGTTCAAGACACTTGGTTCAATCCCGTTCGCGGGCTACTGCTCGGACCCCTGTGATGGACGCACCCAAGGTACGGTCGGGATGATGGATAGCCTTGCTTACCGTAACGACGCCGCCCAAGTATTGCGGCGTCTCGTCCGTTCGCTCCCGACGCGCAAAGGAGTGGTAGGTGTTGCGACCTGCGACAAAGGATTGCCGGCAATGATGCTGGCATTGGCAGGGACGCCAAACTTACCGTGTGTGCTTATTCCCGGCGGCGTTACGCTACCGCCGACCGAAGGCGAGGACGCAGGAAAAATACAGACCATCGGGGCACGCTTCGCGCACGGTGAGATATCTTTACAAGACGCCGCGGACCTCGGGTGCAAAGCGTGCGCAACACCAGGCGGCGGCTGCCAGTTCTTGGGAACCGCGGCGACATCACAGGTTGTTGCCGAAGCGCTAGGGATGACGCTGCCCCACTCTGCACTCGCACCCTCCGGACAGGAGATCTGGCTGGACATGGCGAAGCGGTCGGCACGCGCCCTTGTGAATTTGGAATCCAAGGGAATTACGATGCAGGAGATTCTGACTCCTGAAGCGATCCGCAACGGGATGGTACTCCACGCCGCTTTTGGCGGTTCGACCAATCTGCTGCTGCATATTCCTGCAACGGCTCATGCCGCCGGACTGGATCGACCGATTATCGAAGATTGGATCGAGATCAATCGGGAGGTGCCTCGTCTCGTCGATGTACTTCCCAATGGTCCAGTTGGACATCCGACCGTGCAAGCTTTCCTAGCGGGCGGTGTACCTGAGGTGATGCTCCAATTGAGGGAATTGGGGGTGTTGAATGAGGAGGTCATGACGGCAACCGGCGAGACAATTGGTACAAACCTTGACTGGTGGGAAACATCGGAACGACGCCGACGTTTGCGCGATCTGCTTCTTGAAAAGGACGGAGTGCACCCCGATGACGTGATCATGAGTCCTAGTGTCGCGAAGGCGCGTGGACTGACGAGTACTGTCACATTTCCACGCGGAAATCTTGCACCCGAAGGCTCGGTAATTAAAAGTACCGCTATCGACCCAAGCGTAGTGGACCGCGACGGTGTTTACCGAATGACTGGGCCGGCGCGTGTATTCGTGCGTGAGCAGGACGCCATACGCGCTATCAAGAGCCACGACGAGAATCGAATTCGACCTGGTGACGTAATGGTGCTCTGCTGCCGGGGACCCATGGGTACAGGCATGGAAGAGGTCTACCAGATTACTGCCGCGCTGAAACACCTATCCTTTGGAAAGGAAGTCTCTCTAATCACCGACGCACGGTTTTCCGGCGTATCCACCGGTGCATGTATTGGCCACGTCGGTCCCGAAGCCTTGGCAGGGGGACCCATCGGGAAGGTCCTCGACGGAGACCTGATTCAGATTGTGGTCGACTGTAACCGGCTTGAGGGTAGCGTCGACTTGGTTGGCTATGGACAAGACATTTTTGGCCCCGACGCCGGCGCGAAAGTTCTGGCAGAGCGTTCACCACGTTCCGACCTGGCGGCGGACGAAATGCTCCCCGACGACACACGTCTTTGGGCGGCGCTTCAATCTGTTGGCGGCGGAACATGGGGCGGATGCGTCTATGATGCCAACACTATCATTGAGATGCTGGAAGCCGGCCGAGCCACATTACAAGAATTGGGCAATGTATCCGAATCCGATTGAAAGAACGAGGATTGTTGTCGATACAATCCTCCGGCGTTAGGAAGTGAAATTGTATTAAGCAAGTTTTAATATAGAAGTTTATCTTCCGCATCGACTGGAAAGAATAGGATTGGAAGGATGGAAGAGGGGAAGGTTGGAAGATTTCTTTTCACGCCATTCTCAATCCTCCGATACGACAGACTCGGAACTTAATGGATGCGTAAGAACCTGCTGGATTTGCCAATCCAGCAGGAGCGGTTGGGGTCTAGATTGACATGTAAGTTTTTTCTTGGAAGTTGCTTAGTTCGGGAGGAATGAATTCTGCGATTCGTTAGATATTGGTTACCACTCCTGATTTACATGGGATTCATCTTTTTTCTCTCTTCGCTGTCCCAACCGCCCGAAACGCTAATGGAGGTTATCGACTGGGGACCTATCGACAAGGTCTTTCACCTTGTTGAATACACCGTATTGGGAGTTTTGTTGGCGCGCGCATTGTCGTATTCGCTGCGGCGAATTCTCCCGACTTATGCCTGGATTATAGCGTTTGCTGTTGCCGTCCTGTTCGGAGTGAGCGACGAATGGCACCAATCATTCGTGCTAGGCCGCCACTCGACCATTTCCGATTTGATTGTCGATACCATTGGCAGTGCGCTTGGCGTGGGCATTGTCTATTTACGGGTCAAACGGAAGGAAGCGCAGGACGGAGACTAATGTGGGAGTGAGGTGCGATGCATAAACGGGCAGCGCAAATATGGATTAAATTTCATGTCCGTAAATGTATGGCAGTGACAAAATCGCCAGCCCAGCCAAATGTGTTTCTCGTCGTTGGTGACCTCGAATTAAAACATCACTTTCCAAACGCTGCTTCTTCCGTTTCATGTTACGGTATAAGAAGCACTTTTCCTTTCGTTTTCCTTCCCTCAATATAACGATGCGCGGCAGAGGCGTCCGCCAGCGCGAAAGTTGTATCCAGTCGCACATTCAGTTCCCCGGAAGACATCCACCTAAAGAGATCTCCCGACCGCTGTAACAGTTCCTCCCGATCCTCGGCATAGTGCGTCAGGCTGGGGCGTGTCAGAAAGAGCGAACCTTTCTGGTTCAAAATTTGGGGATTGAATTCGGAAATAGGCCCGCTAGACTGACCGTAGAGCACCATATAACCTCGGGGTTTCAAACAGTTGAGTCCCTTCTCGAAGGTGGTTTTTGCAACCGAGTCATAAACGACGTTCACGCCCTGATCGTCAGTCAATCGGCGGGTTTCCTCCTCAAAGTCGCTCTGCGTATAAAGAACGATTTCATCGGCGCCGGCTTGTCTTGCCAAGGCTGCTTTCTCTTCGGTAGAAACTGTACCAATGACCCGAGCGCCCGCTCGTTTTGCCATCTGGACCAGGAGCAAACCGACGCCACCGGCTGCAGCATGAACGAGGGCGGTATCAGTCGAGCCAAGCGGATAGGTAGTGAAGGCAAGGTAATGGGCAGTCATTCCCTGTAACATCACCGCTGCTGCACCCTGAGTGCTTACTTCATCTGGCACCGGGACAAGCTTTCCTGCAGGTACAACTGTGTATTCGGCATAAGAGCCTTGATGCGTGGCATACGCGACGCGATCTCCCACATCAAGTCCAGCCGTTCCCGAACCGACCGCATCCACGACTCCGGCTGCTTCCATTCCGGGCGTGACCGGCAGTGTCCCGGGATACAATCCCTTACGATGATAACAATCAATGAAGTTGGGTCCGATGGCTTCGATTCGGACGCGGACTTCTCCAGCACCCGGCTCAGGTACGGGCACGTCTTCGTATTGTAAGGCTTCCGGGCCTCCAAATTCATGGACACGTACTATTTTCATGTTGTTGCTCTCCCTCATTGAGGAGTATTTGTTTTAGCTAAGAGCATAACGGGTAAAATCAATGCGGCTTGGCTGAATCATGCGGTTATACTTGACGCTGGTGAAAATTGTGTGTTTTCAAGCGTCTGGCGGTAGGTGCGGTTGGAAACCGCACCTACAGGGAACGCATGTCGCGACCTGGAGATCGCTCCTACAAAAGACGCAACTTCTGACAGCGCGGAGTATAAATCCAAGTTTGAAAATTATAAGATTATCTGCCCCACATACATGCTCGCTCCGGTGGATTTTTTGAAGATACTGTATTGGTCAACGAGATGGTTTACACGTTGTATTGCTCCTACGGACCGGCAATCTCATTGGCCAAGGCTTGGATTTGACAATCCAAGCCGAGCGGGTAACGGCTTTGAGTGTCTAACATCTGACTGTCTATTACAATTTTTTGAAGATACTCAATCAAGGCGATTGCGTTGAAGTTCAAATCTCGACCTTCGGACTTTTCTGGACAGCCTTTATGGCTTCGGTTGTGCCAAATTTCTTTAATGTTTGAAGGGTGTTGAACCGTACTTTCGGGTCTTGTTCGGTCTTCAGTAGTTTGATGAGTGCGGCAACCGTAGACCGGGCAGGCGTACCCATTTCACCCAACGCCCAAGCGGCATTCATGCGAACCCGCGCCACGTCATCCACCAACGCCTTTACGAGAGCCGGACTAGCACCTTGAGTTACCTCACCAAATTGCCCCAAAACACTTGCCGCTCGAGATCGCAATTGATCGGTATCGTTCTTCAATATCTCAACCAAACGAGATGTTATATTTACATCAGGAACGCCTATCTGGCCGAGGGCTTCGACGGCGCGCGAACGTGCTGCCTCGTCTTCAATTGAAAGCCGGGCTAAAAGAATACTGGTGACTTGCGATGCTTCGCTCCTTAGCATCGGGCGATTTTCCACCGCACTGCGCCAACGCTGCTTCGTGAGGTAATCTCCAATCTGAGCTTGTTTCCATGTAGTTGGCCAGACCTCATGCGTTTCAATCGACTGTCCGTTGCACAATTCAAAGACACAATGTTGAATTTCAGACTTCTCCTGAGTGTAGATATATTTTCCGATGACCACACCGGTCCAAATCTGTGTCCAGTGATGGAACCACCGTCGTAGCCATTGATACCCCCATCTATAATGTCTGATGAACAGAAAAAGGAGTGCGCATATTGTGATGACGGCAAGCACTTGAGTTACAAATCCAAGAACTTTCATACCCGCATATCCTCAATTGGCAGAGATCGAAACCAAGTTTGAGAGCCTTTTTGATGATCGCTAGCGGTGCGTCACACCTACGTCAATCTCTCTTTGTGGTATAAGAATTCGCAATTGTTTAGTTCATCGGTCTGGATTTGCCAATCCAGACCGAGCGGGAGACAGGGAACGCGCCGAGTAGGGAAGTACAATACTAATTCCAGCTAATCGGGGGCTTACATCCCCAGACCGGACGCGCGACGAACTGTAATACTACGAATCAAACGATGCACTAAACAGTTACAAGAATTCGACTACAACTGTTGGAAAGCGTTCATCACTGATGATACCAATCTGTCTACATGGCTATCGTCCATTGGCAGCGAGACATTCCCACCCTCTCTCCAGTGGATCCCTTGATTGAGAAGTGCAAAAAACAGCCAATTGTGCATTAACCCATCATTTTGCGCGGATTCACGATAGTTGGACGGTACCTGCGGCATAAAGTGCACCTTAAACAGCGATCCCGCTGTCGAGACCTGCGCTTCAACGCCAACTTCATCAAATACTGCTTTCAATTCTTTTGCGAGCCGTCGAGTCAATCCTGCAATCTTGTCATAAGCGTCCGGCGTCATGATTCGGAGCGTCGTTAGTCCCGCAACCATGGCTAGTGGATTTGCATTGTAGGTGCCCGCATGATGAATCTTTGGGCCCGCCGTTGTTGGATCGTATAGCGCTAGTATATCCGCGCGTCCTCCGAAGGCTGCGCCCGGTACGCCGCCAGCGATGACTTTGGCGAGACATGATAAGTCGGGTCGGATGTTGTATGTTTCCTGCGCTCCCCCGCGCGCGGATCTGAAACTGATGATTTCGTCGAAGATGAGCAGTACATCTGCATGTATGGTCATCTCCCGCAACTTGGTGAGAAATCCATTTTCGGGAAGGGTGAACCCTGCGCCAGTCGACAACGGGTCGACTATGACCGCAGCCAACTGATCGGCATGCTCGTTGATTATCTGCTCGCATGCCTCCGCGTCATTAAATGGCAGCACTATTACGCCATCAGCCGTGGACTCCGTGAGTCCCGCGGAGGACAGCACCGAATTCGGTCGCTCTGGCGGCCCAAGCGCATCGCTTAATGGTGGACTGCAACTCACCAGTGCAAATTCACTTGTGCCGTGGTAAGCGCCTTCAAACTTGGCTATCTTGGGTTTGCCCGTAAATCCCTTCGCTGACCTGATAGCGTTCATTACGGCTTCTGTACCTGAGCTGCAGAAGCGCACTCGTTCGAGGGAAGGTATCCGTTCCATTAGTAGCTCTGCCATTTCAACTTCAAGAGCTGTTGGTCGTGAAAAGGCGGTACCCTTTGCGACCCGCTCATGGAGCGCACATACAACTTCGGGATGGGCATGTCCCAAAATAAGCGCTGTCGCTTGATTGACGAAATCCAACAGGTAATGACCGTCCAGATCAATTAAATGGACACCCTCACCGTGACTGATATAGGGTGGAAAGGGGTGGAAATATAACCCGGAACGGGAGTTACTTCCCGGTAATGAGTGCTTGGCGCGTTCACACATCGCCTGTGAGCGTGGGTTGTTTGCCACGTATTCGGCCACCAGAGAGTCCAACGATTTTTGCAACTTTTCTTTCACTTTCTTGCCTCCTGTAGTATGGGGATTCATGGTCTTGATTGGCGTACTAATGTTTCAATAAACGCCGGTTATCTCGCTCCCATGGACAAACGCCGAATTCGACAACCAACCTAAAACAGGTTAAGCCGTGGCATGCTATAAGATTATACCATTTCTATATATTGACAGTGCATTAATGGCGTCAATCAAGTCTTTCCAACGCGGGGCAAGATGCCCCGCCTACGGGGATTGGTATGGAGGGCAACAGTAGGTATGGGTCGTGTCATAATTGTATAATGAAAACCATTATATGCACTATTATTCAAGCGAAATGGTATTACTTACCTACACTTGCGACCCCGCCAACTCCGTAAACCGCCGGTTTTTGCCAATTCTGTTATTAGATGTTACTCCATTTGACAGTCGCATTCAAGCGCAAAATCTCACTCGCAAGGACGCAGATTTAGCAAAGCGGAAAGATATACGTAGCGGGTGAGAAAAGCAAGAGAGAAAACCGATTGGCGGTGTTAATGGCTACTGGACGAGAAACGGAGAGGAAAACCGGAGTGCACCACGTATTCTAATCGACTTTCCATTCTGATTCATTAGAATGAAGGTAACTGTTTAGTCCATCGGTCTGGATTTACCAATCCAGACCGAGCGGGGCAGGGAACGCGCCGAGTAGGGAAGTACAATGCTAATTCCGGCTAATCGGGGCTTACATGCCCAGATCGGACGTGCAACGAACTGTAATACTACGAACCAAACGATGCACTAAACAGTTACGAATGAAGCATTCCGACAACGCCTCATTTATTTTTCTTGTCTTTCTTTTGGCTGCGTGTTAGTGGCACAAACCTAACCGGCATGACCTGTTTTGTGGTGACGGTACCGTCTAGCGCTTTTTCGACCATCAACAAATTTTGCACCTGGAACCGGCCGCCAACCGGGATACCCATCCGCCCTCCCGGCTTGAGTTGACGTACGAGGGGTGGAGGAATGTGATCTGCGGCTGCCGTAACAATGATTGCATCGAAGGGTGCATGTTCCTCCCAGCCAAAATAGCCATCGTCTATTCTCACGGTGATGTTTTGGTAATTAAGCCGTTCGAGACGCGCCTTCACCTGCTCGCCGAGTTCTTTGATGATTTCTATGCTATAGACATCATCAACGATCTCCGCGAGAACCGCAGCCTGGTAACCGGACCCCGTGCCAATCTCAAGCACTTTGTGCTCCTTCTTGACTTTGAGCATCTCGGTCATGAATCCAACAATGTACGGTTGTGAAATGGTCTGATCGTACCCAATTGGCAGTGGCGAATCTGCATAAGCGCGGGACTTGTACCTTCTAGGCACAAATTCGTGACGCGGTACTCGACGCATGGCGTCCAACACAACTTCGTCTCGCACTCCGATGCGACCATCCTTCACGCTACGCCAATCTATCTGTGTTGCAACCATTCGCTCACGTTGCTTCAGGTAAGGATCTGCCTTGGATTCTTTCGTGCGGGGTTGAGGAATGTTAGCCCAGAGTATGCCGACGGTAAAAAACACTGCAAGTACAGCGACACTTGATTTCATCATAGTATTACTCCCTAAGCGGCAGATAGCGTCATCGGGCAGAGTTTGGGGAGTTACTCATCGATGCCACCATCCGCATTTTCCGCGGTTGCCGAGCTACTTGACACATACCGGTCAATTCCCCTAGCAATAGCCTCCGCGACGTTGCGTTTGTATGCTTTCTTCGCCAGTTTCTGTGCCTCTGCTTGATGAGACAAGAAACCAACTTCAACCAGAACAGCCGGAACCTTAGTACCAATTAGCACCACAAATGGGGCATGCTTCACTCCACGATCAATTGCGTTGGTCGAGTCGACTAGCTCTGTCTGTATATACTGAGCGAGCTGGCGACTTTCCACACTCTTGCTTTCTTTGAGAATCTTCGTCACCAGTTTATCAAGTTCTTTGATGCCGTATCCCGCGCCACTATTTTCGCGGGCAGCAGTACGCTGCGCTGTCGCATCGGACGCTAGTGCAAGGTAGTAAGTTTCCACACCGGAAGCACCGGGGCGCGTGGCGGCGTTTGCGTGAATGCTAATGAACAGGTCGGCACCTTGCATCGTAGCTAATCGGGTGCGTTCTCGGAGTGGCAGAAAGACATCGTTCTCGCGCGTGAGTCGCACATGGTAACCTCGGCTTTCTAGCAGGTCGCGCAGCATGAGTGATAGTTCCAGTACGACATTCTTCTCATGAATCGGCGAGTTGCTCGTCGTGCCCGGATCTTTGCCGCCATGCCCCGGATCAATAACAACGGTCTTCACTTGCAGGCCAAGCTGGCGTGGTAATGTGATGTTGATACCGGAGTCGGCTTGTGAGTTTTCTACTGGGATGTTCCGCACCGGACTATGTTCCACTTGTTCCTTCGGTTCGGTTTTTCGTCTCTCAATCTTCGGCGCGATTATCTCGAATTGGCTGTCAGTAGATGGCAGGCTAGTAGATTCAACGTCATCCGAGAGTACTATTTGAGGGACGGATTGACCTTTCGTCCGAACTTTTTCATCATCGGGCTTGAGAGGCGGCACCGCAGCTATAATCGGCATAGCTAACGATCTGTCGGTCGGCGATGCCAGTGAACGACGTTGAGATGGAATTTTGATCCCTAGAGAATTAATGGCGCCCGGTTCCAATGCAGTTGAATCGGGTGATGCCTGCCCTAATCGGAGACTTCTGATGCGTTCTTGTGCTTGGGCAACAATTTGTGAGTTGTCACTTCGTTCGGCGGCGGATCGGTACATTGAGATCGCGACTGCCAGGTTATTCTGTTTTTCGTAAATTTGGGCTAAGTCAAACTGCGCTAGCTCCGATTTGGGATGGTTGAAATAGTCGTTTATTACCTTCTGATAATGCGTCGCCGCCAAGCTGTCGTCGCCGAGTTGACGGTGACAATCTCCAAGCCAGTAATGAGCGTCGGCGGCTAAAGGCGAGTCCGGATAGTTTTCAAGAAGCTTTTCGAGAGCGTCTATAGCGTGTTGGATGCGCACCGGATCCGTCTTTTTTGATAGCCAAATCCAGCATGATCCGATGGCATATTGAGCATCATCCGCCCACTCGCCGCTAGGATTGGCATCGATAATTGCCTCAAACTCTTCGATGAGCGCCATCCATTCGTCCTCTGACCCGCTAACCTTTACGTCGGTAAGCTGATGATGACGATTGGAAGCGCTGTTATACATTGCCGGCGTCAAATCGGCAGAGCGAAAACAGGAGGATAACATGATAACACAGAACAAAAGGATGAATATGCTTGTTTTCTTCATAACGGGGACCATAAATTCATGCGTCGAGCCAAATCCAGCAGCCTTGACAAACTAGTAGACCTTTGATAAAATCAACCCGCTGCTGACGCTGCGTAAAGTAGAAATTATTTCATTCCAATTTTTTGGAAGGAAACGCATAACTACCTCGCTCTTCAATGGCAAGATAGCAGACCGTTTCGCGATTTCAAATCTCAATTGAAAGCTAACGGATGAATTGCACAACGAACTCTGGTTGGTGGAACTACATGGAATCAAAATTGAAACCACCCTCAAGACACTTCAATCAATTGTTCACGTATATCTTTTGCTATTTGGAGTTGCTCGGAGAAAAACAGAAGTAATATTTTGTCCAAAACGTGATTGGAAACTATTCTATGCCGCTCTTTCGGGAGAGCAATTTGATGTTGGTGCCGTTCACTCTCAAAATGGCATTTCTCAACAGTCCGATTTTGGTATATCAATCTAGTTCTAACCCCGTCGCCAGCCTAGTTGCTTGTGTGCCACTTTATCATTTCGGTTTCATACCTTAAAATGCACTGCTTCATGTTCCATCGCCTATGAGCCCTTCAAACGAAACAATGGGGTACAGAGAAATAATCCAACGTGCCCCCAAGGAGTACTGTCAGCTAGTTGCCAAGAGAATCGGATTGCCTAGCCAGTTGTCCATCCAGAACCTTCGAGATAAAATTTCCGAAAGAGTGCTTAACACCACTTGGCTGAAAGAGACGGTCACCCGCCTTAATGTTCAGGAACGTTCTGTCCTATCCACACTCACATTCCTGTCCGGTTCACATGGAGTACCCGTCGATTTCTTTAACCGGAAACTAAAACAGCTCTGTCGCGGATGGTCATGTGCTCCTGAACAGGTGCGGCAGGTTTTACATGAATCAGGATTGATTTTCTTAGTATCAACAGGCCATCTCCGATATGTTTACATGGTTCCGAAAGACCTTCAATCGCTATTGTTAAAGGTATTTTCAAACGAGATAAACACTGCACTTATTTCTCCAGATGCAGCGCCTACAACTATTCGTAGTGATGGGTTCGCACTCATTCAGGACATATTCACATTCCTATCAGCTGCTGCGCGTGACGGAATTCGACTTACACAACGATTCACTGTTCACAAACACGCTCAGAAAAGGCTCCTCAACGCATTTGAAGTTACCGATGACACGAATAAAATTTACGAACGGATTAATCCGCCTGACGGAACTTCAGATCGTCTGCATTTCATTCACCACTTCTGCCAGCATCGTCAACTCGTTGACCTGAACGAAACCAGCAGTTTAGAGTGCTCGCCACTAGGGCATGAATGGATCCAGAAATCTAACGCTGAAAAGCTTTTGACTGTCTATGAATACTGGCTTGAATATGACGTGTTTCCCAGTCGTCCCCTCACGATAGCCTACTCTCTCATACGGATTCTTTCCGAAAAGCGATGGGTCAATCTTTCATCAATCCTAGCGCAGATTCAAAGGTTTTCTGTAGAGGAATCGTGGGAACAGACGCTTTATTCACACCTTGAACGCAGATTTACGAATTATCTGACTTACATGGGGTGCGTGAACTTTTCCGATTCGGGGGATGATACGGCAATCCAACTCACAGAAATTGGAAAACGCCTTTTATCGGGAGAATCAATCGAGGATTATGAACGGGAATCCTCTTTTGTTGTTCAACCTAACTACGAAATATTGGCGTCGAGCAACCTCACTCCCGAGATCCGTTGGAAACTCAATCTCATCGCAGAAATCCACCGAGCCGGTCAGGTTATCACATACAAACTCTCACCCCAATCTATCTACGATAGCCTGCGCTCAGGAATGCAGGTGAACGAAATTCTAGAATTTTTGGAGACCTACTCCAAGACTAATATACCGCAGAACGTCAAACTTTCGATTCAGGAGTGGGGAGCACGATACGGACAGGTTTATTTTATGGATGTGATGCTGCTTCGCTGTAAACATGAACGTCTTGCTCAAGAACTGAAATCTAACAAGCAAATAGCGAAACATATCATTGGTGAAATCTCTGCCATCGATCTTGTTATCCCAAAGGACAGATTTGAGGAATTAAGGCGGTTACTTGAGAAAAACAACTTCATGCCGTTAGCGGAGATAGTGACATTCGAGAATAGACCTACCGCCACTCCCATATCCTGAGACCTGTATTTCAAGACGGCTGTTTGCTTTGAATTGTTTCAAAATATAGTGGATCCTGTTTACGTTTCTAGGTCATAGCGTTTCTTCCAAAGTTGCGCCGGTGGGGGCAAAACAGGTGTGAGTAACCGCATAAAGTTGCAGAAAAGACAGAAAATACCATCAGCTAATTGGTTTATTTTCCAAAAAAATATGGTTAGTGTTGGGTGCCGGTGCGGTTAGAAACCGCACCTACCGGCGTGGTAGAACAGTTTCTTGTGACAGTCTCGTAAGGATTAAACACTTAGCGAATGAACCACTAATGGACGCAGACAATTGTCAGATATCTGTCAGAGCAGATTGAAACCAGGTCCAATGTGCTATCCTCCTATTATCAGCAAACCTAGTTCCTAAATCTATATTTAGGAACCCACTCTCTAAATCTAGCGACCCCATACATAACAAGTGCTGCCGGGCCTACTGTAAGGTGGGCACTGCTAATAATCCCACTGTCACGTGAGCGCAGCTCAGATAATACGAACCACCTTCCATATAGATTCGGAATGCACAATCGTCCTCAAAAACCTCATCGGCTGTCCCCTATAATTGATTCTATCCTGCTTGTCTATTGCGGCCTCGTTTTCGCCGCTATGCCTATTTATGTATCCCATGCGCAGATTGACGACATCGCGGCATCATTGTCCGAGTCTCTCGAAGCAACTACTACGACAATATCGGAACCTTTAGAAGTAGACACTCCTATTACCTCTGAACAGCGCTTTGACTTCAATGATATCTACACAATCGATCTAGAACTGCCACTCGCTGGAAGTGTCGAAGTAAACGCCGCTGATGGCGACGAAATCATTGTCAGACTTGAGAAACGCGGGCGCGGGGCAGACGAGGACAGCGTGAGGAAATATTTTGGAGGTGTTGAACTTTCGGCCTCAAAGACAGATAACGTGCTCATGCTTGTGCCAAGACTACCTACGGGAACTGATTCAAAAGCGGAGTTGACGCGACTAGACTGCTTTGTCCAATCGCCGCCAGATGTCTCCCTCAAAATTCGAACGCAGAACGGAGATATTCGAGTCAACCGAATTCGTGGAGATATTGAACTAAAAGCAGCGATCGGCGAGATTCGCTTGAATGAAACAATGGGTGGATATCAAGTTTACTCCGGTGAAGGAGACATTGACTGCGAAATATTTCTGACAAATCGTACAAACCAATTCGAAACTGTGTCAGGAGAAATCAATCTCGTCGTATTGGATGAGATTTCCGCTCCAACCAATATTACAGCGACGGGAGGCGGGATTACGCTGCGTCTACCCAACTCGTTTCAAGCCGAGGTAGAGATTCAAACCAAAAACCAAGATCCTCGCGCTGTGTCTATAAACATGCCCATTGAAGTTGAAAGCTCATTTGAAGGAAACGCACTGCACGGCTGGATTAATGGAGGCGGTCCACTATTTCAGTTGACTGCGGACGATGAAATCGCTATCGTCTCGCTTAAAGCCACTCCTAGCGACGATGAAATTTCTACGGAGTCCGCAAATTCTCAGGACGAAACAAACGGAGCACAACTCGTACCCAAAGCACTGGAATCGCCAGCAATTGATGGTAATCTGTTTGAATATGCTTGGTCAAAGGCGGTGGCGTTGCACCCCTTTTATAAAGCGGATGGATCAGAAGAAGCTGACGAGCTTACACAGGCATTCCTCATGTGGGATGAACAGCGCCTGTACATCGGAATCAAGGTGTATAGTGATGAAATGGGGCAACTCCATGTCTCACAGACGAAGACAGGTTCGACAGTGTGGCATGACGATTCGATAGAGATATTGGTCGATCCTAATCCGGAAACCCAGTTGTACTATCACCTAATCGTTAATCCAATCGGTGCGATGTTCAGCCAGATGGTTAGGACGGACTATCCGCCGAATTTTCGGTTCGCACCGACAGTTACTGAACCCAAGGATAATCGTAAGCACATATCAAAAGCAAGGAGTTCGAGAGATACAAAAGTTAAGCAGAACCAAAATCAGAAGAATCATACTCCATATCTTGACGCTGCGCAAGTCGAGATTGAAACCCAAATCACATCTCAGTATTGGAGCATTGAAATTGCCTTAATGCGCGATTTTTTAGAGACTGAATTAACAGGAAATTGGCTGTTAAACCTGCACCGTAGAGCTCAAAAAAAACGCGAATTCAGTTATTGGATGCCGACCTATGACACAGAGACGCCGTGGTGGCCGCATTACAGAGATCGGATGGGCAGGATTCAATTCACCACGGCTAACGATGAGCCGGCGCTGTTTGGAATCGAGGAACAACTAGCGATAGGCGAAATCGAGATTAAAGGCAACAGTACAATTCCGACACCTGAAATCGTTCAGCAAATCCCGTTTGAAATTGGGGAAGTCATCACCTCTAGCCAATTGTCGTGGCTCGTTGATGAATTAGGGGAGCACCCATGGTTTCGGAAGGCACGATTAGATACCGTTATGCTTGACGCGCACAACGATGAGTCGGACGTAAATCTTCCCGAGACGGACGCCGACTCTTCAGTGGAGCCGACCCAGCCCGTGCCTGACGTTGATGTAACCATGAACGTGCACAATATATCGCCCCCACTCCGGCTTGCCCTTCGCATTCATATTACGGAATTTCCGACGCTCACACTTGAAAAATTCGACATCATGGGCAACAAGCATTTCAAATCAGGAATGCTGCGAAAGTGGTTCGGACTAAATCGCGAGCGCACCTCCATTGAAGACCTAAATGCGAAATCTCAACTCATTGCGAAACTTTACAGGAATCACGGTTACGAACTTGTAAGAATAGAAGAGAAGTTTACCTCGCACGGATTGGAACTTGCTATTGACGAGGGACGCTTGGACGAAGTCCGTTTTACCGGGAACAAACGGATCAAGTATCACGAATTGACTCAAATGTTAAATTTGCGAGCGGGTGATATCCATAATAGATTGCAAACGCAGAAGCAAATAAGCCGCATGCGTGAAAAACTCGCAAAACACAACGCAATATTCAAGGATGTCAGGGATTGGCAGGCGCGGCGAGAAAAAGGGAGAAATGTGTTAATTGTCAATGTGGAAGAATATTCCCCCGTTCGATTTTCTGCTTTGCCGCGTATAGGTTTCAATCGTGTGCACGGAATAATTTTGGGCGGTAGTGGTAAAGTCATCACAGATGCATATGTCAAGGGACGAATCTACGGCGGCGCGAGCATCGGGCGATCAAGTTCAATCGAGAATTATCAACTCGGTGCAGAAAAACCGTGGTTTAAAACCCGTGAACTGCGCATCGGGGGAAGTTGGTACAAACTGACCGGCGTTGTTCATAACGCATCAACGTACGTGGGAGAGGGAATACTGTCATCAGCAATATTCGGAACATCTCTTGTCGATTTCTATCAACGCCAAGGCTATCAAACTTGGCTGGCTCAAATGTTGACGGCTTCCTCGCAGATTGCTCTCAGTTTTACCGACGAACAGCATGAGAAGCTTTTTACAGTCACAGATTGGAGCCTGTTTTCGCGAGGTCTTCCGAAGCGGGGCAATGCCCGCATTGACGAGGGAAGAGCGCGTAGCTTCAAGTTTTCGTATCATTACGACACCAGAGATCACAAGTTCAACATCAAGCGTCCGTTTATGTCAATACCTTGGCCGAGTGAGCACACGACGCGGGGATGGCGCAGTTCCTTCTCTGTGGAGTACTCAAGCCATCGGTTCAATAGTGACTTCGATTTTACTCTATACCGATTTGAGATAGCAAGATACAACCGTTTGACTAATGGTCACAATCTTGATTTTCGCGTTATGGGCGGACTTTCAGACTCCCCGCTACCTAGGCAACGATTGCTTTATGCGAATCTCAATAATATATTGCGCGGTTTCGGCTTCAATAGATTCATTGGCGATAATCTGCTCGCCTTAAATGTCGAGTACAAAGTCACACAGAGACTTGAGCACATCGGCAAGGGCAAATCGGTAAACGGAGCAGCGTCAATCTTCCTTGATGCCGGCGATACCTGGTTCCATCACGAACGATTTAGCTTTACGCGTGCGAACGCCTCAGTCGGAATTGGATTTTCTCTCTTCACGGATGCGATTCCATATGGCGGAGTTCCTGACACCTTACGCTTTGAGATTGTCCGCGCGTTGCAGAGACGGCAGGTCACCAATTACATCTTGCGGCTCTCGCGGAATTTTTGAGGGACCATAGGACTGATTTCATCTCTTGAACTCGCTGACAAATTAGAGGATATTCGCGAGAATACAAAACCCATTCATCATATCTTCCAACACTCAACGACTATCCCAACCGTTACCCTACCATCACAGTGATGTCCGTCTCAGTCGGGCAACTGTTTCTCGATATGAACTCTTAGTACCAAACCTGTTCTTGTTCGGCGAAGATAGCATGTATTGTCCAGCTATCAAATAGCTTCGATTTCAGATACTTTTGACTTCCTCCTTGCTGTACGCTATAATTAACGTTTGTAGAGTATTCGAGTAATATTTAGATTTCGAATCCGCGATATCCCCTTTTCAATCTAACAGATGAAGCGAACACCACTTTATAACGCGCATTCTGCCCTTGGAGCGACGTTCACTACAAGCCATGGAGATTGGGATCTTGTCGCTCATTTTGATAATCCCGTCGAAGAACATCATGTTGTGAGAACCGGGGTCGGAATCATAGATCTCTCCCATCGCGGTAGATTTTGGTTGACGGGCGACGATCGCGCTCCGTTCCTCCATCGAATTAACTCTAATGATGTGGAAGGATTGAAAGTCGGCGAGGGTAATTGCGCAACCATGTTGACCAATCGCGGAAAAATCATCTCGGATATGAAGGTGTGTGCGTTTGAGGACGGCATTGGTATTACCACCAACGCCGAGACAACTGAAATCCTATTCAAGGAATTGGACAAATATATCATCGCGGACGATGTGTACCTCGAAGATTGCACTGATAGGACAGGCATAATTGCATTGCATGGCCCCCAGTCAAAACACCTCGTTCATTCAACGCTAGGAATCGATGTTACCGGTCTCAAGGAATACCACTCTACCTGCAAAGAGGTCGAAGGGAGATCGATTGCTTGCATCCGATCAGACGAAACCAGTGAGATTGGTTATGAACTCCACGTCGGGGCAGAGTCGATGGAATGGCTTTGGGATATTCTTCTAGCTAAAGGACGAGAATTCAATGCAAAACCGATTGGATTGACGGCGCTCAATTCGCTTCGTATTGAAGCTGGAATTCCCCGGTATGGTGCCGAATTAACCGAATCGGTCATCCCGCTAGAAGCCGAGCTAGAACACGCCATTGATTTTGAAAAAGGTTGCTATATCGGTCAGGAGATTGTCGCACGTATGAAATACCGAGGTCACCCGAATCGACTTCTCCGAGGATTTGAAATTGAATGCGATTCACCACCTGGGCAAAATGACTTGATTTTCGGCAATGACAAGGAAATCGGTTGGATCACCAGTGCAGTCGCCTCGCCATCGCTAGACAAAACAATTGCTCTCGGTTATGTTCGGATGGCATATACCGATGCAGGGAGCAAGGTCAAGATACAGTCGGCAAACGACACCGTGAATGCTACAGTAGCATTACTTCCGTTCTACAAGAGCGGGAGGTGAGCATTCGGAATTCCATTAAGAATATTAACGCTGCCCCCAACACCGCCGTAGAATTGAGCGATCGCTTGGAGCCCAATTGGAGGTCCAAATTATGATGAACTATACGTGTTTCAAGTCTCCGTTCGGCTGGGTGGGGGTAGCCAAATCCCCGCGCGGTATTTCGCGAGTGGTTTTTGGCAAATCGAATGAGGCGGAAGTTGAAGAATGTTTGCTCCTCGGAGCGAATGCGACCGAAGTCCGAAGAAGGCTTATCCAAAGCGGTCAATCTGCTCCAACAGTACTTCAGTGGCGAACCGGTGGGGTTTGACCTAAATCTCGACCTTCAGGATGGAACGGAATTTCAGCAGTCGGTTTGGAGGGCTACTTATCATATCCCGTAGTCGCATGTGTCGCCATGGAAATTACGATTTTGGTGGTCGTGTCACGGTTAGTGCGCACCGTCCAGAAAAGTATATTATGGAGAAGGCGATTATTCAATGACTATCACGCTAGGTATAGTCGTTATTATTCAAGGGGAAGTCGTTCCCAGTACAAATCCCAATATATGCCTAAGTACCGTTGGATCACGTTCTTTAGTTTTAGGGTATTTCCGCACCATTGATAGTCAATCCGGGTAATGCCTCCGCCTCGGTCTCTGTTCCGCTCTGTAAAGTTTAATTCAATGCGATAAGGGTGACCATACGGTGATATTTTTTCCGGCAACACCTCAAAGGTACCGACGAAATGCAGCGTGGCGAGGGGTACCGAGACATATAGGTCGAACGACTCTTCTCCTAGGACGAGGCGTCCGGCGAACTCCGGGTATTCATAGATGTGTTGTATGTATTCGATGATGTGAGGGTCGTCGATGTCGGGGCCGCCGACGTCTATGGGCACAAGCCCGACGGCTTTGACGAGTCTAAACTCGCCTCTCATGGTTTGGTCGATCGGATCGGTGGAATCCGTCTCGCTGCAGGCAATAAGGCTTATGAGTAGTATGAGTGTTATTCGCATGACTTTTAAGAATATTAATGCTGCCCCCAACACCGCCGTAGAATTGAGCGATCGCTTCGAGCCCAATTGGAGGTCCAAATTATGATGAACTATACGTGTTTCAAGTCTTCATTCGGGTGGGTGGGGGTAGCCAAATCCCCGCGCGGTATTTCGCGAGTGGTTTTTGGCAAATCGAATGAGGCGGAAGTTGAAGAATGTCTGCTCCTCGGAGCGAATGCGACGAAGTCCGAAGAAGGCTTATCCAAAGCGGTCAATCTGCTCCAACAGTACTTCAGTGGCGAACCGGTGGGGTTTGACCTAAATCTCGATCTTCAGGATGGAACGGAATTTCAGCAGTCGGTTTGGAGGGCTACTTATCATATCCCGTACGGTGAAGTCCGCAGTTACAGCTGGATAGCTAAAGAGATCGGGAAACCACTTGCGACACGGGCAGTTGGCAGGGCAGAAGGAGCCAATCCCGTGCCAATCATAATTCCCTGTCACCGTGTGCTGCGGAGTGATGGTAACCTCGGTGGTTACTCGGCTGGATTGCACTGGAAACCAAAATTACTTGAGCAGGAGCGCACAAATAAGCGAAGAAAGTAATTGCAACCCACCGGAGATGAACGAACTGATTGACGCAGTAATTTGACGTTTAGAACACATCAAGGTAATTAGAACCAAAAATGTCACTACCAAAATGAGAACGAGAGAGAAAGCACAGGTTCATCCGAAATTCGTTGAACAATTCCGACAATTCCTCAAGAACGGCGGTCTAAGGCTCACATCGGAGCGGCTCGCTATACTTGAACAGGTTTTCTCTTATGAAGGGCATTTTCAAGCGGAGGATTTGTTGGTTCACATTCGAGAAAAAGGGCATTCCGCTTCGAGAGCGACAATCTACCGTACTCTGCCTCTTCTTGTCCAGAGCGGTCTGCTCATGGAGATCATTGATGCGCAAAAGAACTCATACTACGAACACGTGCACGCGCTTCAAGAACAGCAACATGCTCACCTTATCTGTCTTCGGTGCAACGAAATCATCGAGTTCACGAATCCTGAGGTTGATAAACTTCAGAAAGCCATTTGCGACCTTCATGAATTCAAGCCAGTTAAGTTTCGAAATGAAATACTCGGCTACTGCAGGGAATGTCAAGCCGAGGGAAATTGATAAAGCACAATCTAACAGATTGTGCTACAAAGGTGGCAACTTGGGTTAATTCCAGCCGACAAATGCGCGGGTATGCTAACTCCGGACGTTCGAAAGATTTGATCCTCGTCAACAACCCACGCTCAAAGGACGAATTCAATCTTGCAGTTGAAGTCAAGGACGATAAGCAGCTTCCAGCGCGAGTATCGCATACGAGGTTGCAAGGACCGGAAAACTCTCCATCCAACGGGTTGACTCATTCACCCAAAATCCCTCCGGCTTCTGTTCAGAAAGTAGCTTTTCACTAAGTTCCCGGTACCAGTCACGAGACATACCTTTGCCATCTACAATGACAGGCTCGCCGTAAGAATTTAACGCCTTTGCCATAGTATGGTAATTATAATAAAGCCCCTCTGGCCCCATCCCGTAATTTTCTTCGACGGTAAAGTGCTTTTTAATCCAATCGACGGCAGCTTGCACTCGTGAATCGTCCTTATCAACATTCGCATAGATGAAGCTCAAAAGACCTGCATACGTCATGCTTGCATAAGACCTTGGTTTATCGCTTTCGTCCCTGCCAGCTTTACTTTCTCCATCTGGAGCGTAGATGAAACCCCCGTCATTACCAGCCCAACTCTCGCTGTTGGTTTCACTGCTATTTTGGCATCTCTGCAGAAATTTAACGGCTTTGTCCCATACTTGCTGATCGTCAGATCCACTTTCCTTCAGCGCCTGGACGGCATAATTTAAATTCGAGAGATCGTGAACGGTTTCGCGACTGCCATAGCCAATTCCACCGTAGTAAACACTCTCCGAATCTTGGACTTGCAGCCCCTTAATAAAACTTTGTGCTTTTGCGATTGCCAGCCGGTACTCCGGATTGTCCGTCGATGACAGTGCCATCAATGAGACCGAAGTGTTGTAGTTTGGTAGGGCTGGCTGCTGCTCCACATTATAGATTGCACCATTGGGGTGCTGCAACTGCAGCAAGGCACGAAGTGCCTTCCGAACGAATGGATGATTGGCTTCCGCATACCGGTTCTCCGGGTGCCTTAAAAAGGCGGTAATTGCCAATCCGGTCATTCCGGGATGCTGCATAAACAGTCCATCATCTCCCTGTTGGGTTTTCAACCACTCGAGTCCGCGATTAATCGCTTCTAGTACATTCTGATTCAGGCCTTCATAGGAAGCATCGGAACGGGAATGTGTCTGGTTGCTTGATGACTGTGCCTCGCTGTGAGAGAAAGCGTATAGATTCATTACTAGCGTGAGAATAACAAATGCTAGAGTTCGAAACGTGTATGTAAACCGAACTGTTCTTTTCATTATTTACGAACCTCCCAGAAATTGGAGCGTAGTCGATTAAGTTGGTACGACTTAGCTTAGAAATCTTGCATCGGATATACAGTATCTAGTGAGCAATTGCCGTGCCAGCAACGAAGGTACCGTATCCATTGGACGAAGGCATAGTATAATCACGAATCGTGACCAATTACTGTACATCGCTGTTCAGAAACTGAGCATGAGATTTTAACCCCATGCTTGTATGAGTTTCCAAAGTCTCACTCGGTGAACAGTGGAATCTGTTTGGACATTAGGAAATAGGGGCTGTTCTCCGTGATTTCAAGCGCATGTTTGATTATCGCCTGTGCATCTGAAGTGTTTGATTTGTAAACCTCGAAGAAGTCATTATAAAAATGGTCCGGATGTACATCAAGCTGAACTTGCAAAAATTTGGCATTATGTGGGAGAGATGACTTGTGTGTATATTCCCATGTTCCGCCTGCCGGGATGCGCGTATCAAAAATCTCCTTATCCAATGATAACGGTACGCGTCGTTGAATCACTCGAATGGCCTCGGAATTCGGAATTAGAGATTCAGTCGTGTCGAGCAGTTGTACCGTGACAAAAATAGCCGGGGTTAAATAAGTGGGCAAATGATGCCCCGCTCCTAGGTTCGTTAGACGGATTTCTGCCTCTATAGCTTCTTGAAGGTGTTTAATGTCTACATCCAACTTTAGAGCATTCTTTACACTCTCGGGATCGTGAATCCCACGCCACCGATGGCGGCGGTCCGGCATATGACACGATTGGCAAGTTTTACCTTCCTTCGCATGTGGACTCTCAAGCCATTCATTGTACGTATTTTCCAATAGTTTACCGTTTAGAGAAAATCCATCTTCCTCAAACTGATGGCACGGCTTACAGAACGCCGAGTCTTGATAGGCAGACGCGACCACCGCTCCGCCATGATGGCCTTCTGCGAAAACACTTGCTGCAGCCGCGTGCTCCGAGAATGGCGGGCCGAAACGCTGGTGTGAGCGAACGTGGCACACCGCACATACAATTCCGTGAGATTTAAGATTTGCATCATAGTTCTCATTTGGAACATATTCCCCGTTTCTGCCAGTTGTTTCAGTTGGGTCGTCAATTTCATCCGCCCCCGGCGGAAGAAACTCAGCCTGTTCGGATAACGGGGCATGACACTTCTGGCAGGTGAGGACGGTTGCCGGTTTTTGTTCAACCAGTTGACCGTAGACACCCGGACCCATTGCGATGGCATGCCTAGATGTTTTCCAATCCTCAAGCTGTTGTTGGTGGCAAACCCCACAGGCCTCAGGGTTGAGTTGCGATACTGCTTCGTTGTAATAGTCAGGCGCTTTGTGTTGTGCAGGGATAGGTAACTCCCAAAACCCCTCCAAAAATCGATCTGGATTGCCTAACGGTTCACCCTCAGATTTATGTATCAAGAAATCATGAATTTCATTTCTTCGAAGTGCCAATATTGCAACCGTCATTAATCTAACATCCGATTCCGACATGTCAATCTCCGGAACTTCAATCTGGACGCCCTGATGCGTTTGAATCTTTCGGATGGATTCTTGGATGTCGCTGTTTAGCAACTGATTCACAATGTCCACTCCCATATATTTTCCTATGCCGTGACACTGCGCGCAACCTTTGCTAATGAATAATTTGAACCCATCAGCCACCTCTGAATCATCAGTCTCGATAGACTGTTCCACTTCGGAGTCGTTCACACCCGCGGGCACCGGATTTGACTCAACGCCAGTGGATTCGCGATTAACATTTCCCAACATATACTCAGTCAAATTCAAAATCTGTTGACTGGTAAAGTCATAACTAGGCATTTTTGTTTCCGGATGGAGATCCGCCGGATTCTTGAGATACGACATCAGCCATGTCCGATTTACCTTTGTGTACACATTGGTTAGATCTGGACCAACGGCATGTCCGACCTCCGGCGTGGCGTGACAGCTTTGACATTCGCTCTCAACATACAGCCTCTTCCCAGCTTCAGCATCTCCTACCCCTTCGATTGGTTGAAGTTGTCCATCAAGCCTGAGGCTAACGAGAAACTCAACAATTGCCTCGCGCTCAAGATCGGTCATTTCAACTCGCGGCATCTTCGATTTTGGCAGATATACAGTCGGATCGCTTAACCACCGATCTAGCCATGTTCTTGTGACTTTGTTCCCTATATAATCCAAACGAGGGGCATAACGATGTGCAGGAACTTCAACCGGAAGATGATGACAGGTTACGCAGCCGAATTTATTCAACACATACCTGCCGCCGGAAAGATACTGGGCATCTAGTACGGCAGGTTCGAGGTGACATTTGCCACACGCCGCCTCTATCTGGCGATCTTCCAAAAATGGAAATCCTTCTACCGATGTGTGTGCTTCCCCTTTATCTAGAGAATGGCCGTTTCCGCCATGGCAAAGTATACAACCGAACGTTTCAGGGGCATGGCGATCCAGATGTTTGCCCGGATGCGGTTCTTCTTCTGTACCTTGCGTGAAATGACAATTGACACACTGTTCGGAGGCGGGGTCTACTCCAGCGGATGTAAAAACTTGGGCCCACCCATTAGATTGTGTTGGTATGTCCTCATTAGTCTTGCGATCCGCGGGAATAACGCGTACCGATTGGACAAGTGGATGCACATCTTCTGGTGCAGGTTGCGGTAGCATTTGTCCGTTCAAAGGAAGCATGGGACCGAATGCGACAAAACCTATGAATGTGAAGATACCAAGGGCAAAATATAGAAGTTTCACAAAAGGAGGTGATGTGCTCAACAACACAAAGATTCGTCTATTCAACAATCCTACGGGTTTGTTGGATCATCGGGAGAAGAGCGGGTAGAAAGGTTCGTTTTCGCTGGAATGTCCCAAGAAACTTGGCCGCATACTGGACACCGTAACTCGACTTCAACAAGGTTTCTAACCGCGCCTGTTTTGACCGGCTTCCGCTGTGTCTCACATTGCGAACACCGGGCGTCCCGAAATTCGTCGGCGTCACTTTTGCCGAAGTAAAGTAGGATACGGAACAATCCGTAAATCACGCCCAAAACCATTACACAGAACAGAATGAAAACAAGAAATGGTAGTATCTCCATCTGCCTGACCGTAAAGTTTTTATTGCATCGCAAAGAGAGCTTTAAAAAAGTCTTGCATGTCGGTCCAAGATTGCTTATCCGCCGCTGCATTGTATCTCAGTGGTCCGCCACGCTTATCTGCCTCCGGGTTAGTGAAACTGTGACTAGCCTCAGGGTAACTGATAAACTTAAAATCCACTTTGGCATCTTGCATTTCTTTCTTGAATGCGTTCACTTGCTCTGGTGTTATAAATGGGTCGATAGCACCATGGCACACCAGGATTTTAGTTTTCACCGTTCCACGCTTTGCTGGTGTCTGTGTAGACAATGAACCGTGGAAGCTTACTACCCCTTGAAGCTTTTCAACGCCGAGACGAGCCATATGTAACACAATCCCGCCGCCAAAACAGTAACCGATTGCGGCAATCTGTTCCGAATCAACGGTTGAGTGTTTCTTCAATAGGTCCATTCCGGCTATGAAACGGGCTTTGGCAACTTCCATATTTTCAGTCACCGCACGAGCAAATTTTCCGGCATCGTCGGGATGGTCGGCCAGTTTTCCCTCGCCGTACATGTCGACTGCAAGTGCCGTATACCCTAACTCTGCCAACATTCGCGCTCGGCGGCGCACATATTCGTTGTGTCCCCACCACTCGTGAACGACCAACACACCGGGGCGCTTTCCCTCAATTTGGTCATTATAAGCCAGATAGCCTTTAAAAACGATGTTATCTACCGTATATTCAACCGCTTCCTCATGGGTATGGGCATAACCGCACATTGCCATTGACAACATTAACAGCGTGGAAATGCTCATTCGCATTTTGTGTCCTCCTTAAAATAATCATCATCTCCGAGAAAACCTGATACCATCTCGTTGAGAGGGGGTTGATAGTACAATGCTTGGGGCGCGAGTCGCCCCGTAATGGTCTAACTGTCCAGAATGGTTAATTGTGGACACTGAACCGCAGGAGTTCTGAAACAAGCTAGGCTTGAGATTATCGAACACTTCAACGAAACAAAGTTGGAACTGCAATACTTTCAGGCCATGTTTGCCAGTTGGGCGGGCATGAACTTTGGGTCCGCTTTAATTGCCTTAGCTAGGGCAGCCTTCGCTTCTGTTTCGGCTCCATTTGTACGGTTGGCTAGTCCAATCGAGAAGTATGCTTGGGCAACCTCAGTGTCAGTGAGCGGTAAATTCATTGCCCGATTAATGTGTGTTAGACCTTGCCCCGGATCATCGCCGTTACGGTAGGCGACTGTAATCAGCGTTTGACCTAACAGTAGCAACGCCGGAGTGAAATCGGGATCCAATTCCAACGCGGTCTGAATGGCGATTCTTGCCTCCGCGAAAAAATCTCCTTTTTCCAAAACACTCGACACAACGCGCGATTCTCGATTCAATGTTTTTGCCAGTTCTGTCCACGCAGCTGGACTGTCCGGAAATTCGCGAGTAGCTTCACGTAGTATGCCAAGCCTCAAGCCGACATCACCACCCTCGCTCAATTCCTCGGCAGCCTGAATATAACCGTCCAAACTATCAAACTGATTGGTATGTTCGTCGATGTCCCCGGGGGATGCCACAGGAATCACTGAAGGTTTGAAGTGCTGCCAACCCGGTTCCGGGTCATCAATTAATCCACGATAAACACGCAGTGCAGCGTAGCGCGGAGTACCCCACACCTCGGCGATTCGAGTAATCCAGTCTGGCAGACTATTCTCAAGATCCGCGAGTAATTCACCTAAATCCATCCCGTCCTCAACCCGTTTACGAACTTCCGATAAAAAGTATTCTTCAATCCTAATCAGGAGATCGATTTCTGCGTCATGCGCCAATGGCCCATGACCCGGAAGTATGTGGTCCGGATTGTATGAGCGCAGTTCTAGAATCGTGCCAATCCAGTCGTGGTTAGCCATTAATCCCTCGTTCATTACGGGCTGGCCGAAGATGGGGAAGCTTCCAGTCATAATCGTATCGCCGGAAATGATGCAGCGCTCCTTCGGAATTCTAACGGCAACTGCGTCATCTGTTTCCGCCGCCCCGAGATGGACAAGATGAAGAGGCTGATTACCCAGATTCACTTCTGCCTCTAGTTGGAAAGTCTCATCGGGAAGATATGGGTCAGCACCCAACTCAAATCCGCGAGATTGGAGAAACGCCTTTTGACGTGGCGCGCGGCTGACCATGAAATCTTTCGTCATTTCCCTGGAAATGATGGTCGCTCCATCATCGTGAAAAACGACATTTCCGTTGGTGTGGTCCCAGTGGTAGTGGGTATTGATGGTGTAAAGAATCGGTTTATCCGTTATCTTCCGAACAGCTTGAAGCACACGGTGCGCCATTGGCCGGTTGACCTGTGTATCAATGACAGCTACGCCTTTGTCACCGATAACAATCGATGAATTAACGATGTTGCGGAAAAGGTATACATTATCTGTGATTTGTTCAAGCGCTCCGTATCGAAGAGGGGCGTATGGGTTGCCTCGGGATGGTTTCATCAAATTTCCTTCTGCAAAATCTCTTGTCTTTGAATCACAGCAATCATGCGTGTTCTAATGGGTCGCTACAAATCACCAACGGCATAAGTCCGACACGCAAAGCGTTAGCCATTGAAGAGCCCAGCTCATAGCACCGCATGATAATTCCCCGGCTATCACTCACTCCAAACGTGCGCTTTAGCTGCCTTAACAAAGTGTTTTACATTTTCAAACGGAGTGTCTCGGTGAACTCCGTGATTGAGATTAAGAATGTGTCCGACTCTTCCAGCTCGTTGCAAACACTTGTCCACAGCCTTCGTGACATCGTCGAGTGTCCCATCACGTAGAACGCAATTGTCTACGTTTCCTTGGATCGCAACCTTTCCGTCTACGTGCGCTTGGGCTTCTTTAAGGTCTATACATGTTCCTATACTGAGCACATCTGCACCACTTTTTAGCAATAAATCGAGATAAGGACACTCTTTGGCAAACAAGATGGAGGGTGCGTCAGAACTCAATTCTGCGAAAATCCTCTCGTGGTACGGTTGAGCAAAGGTTTCATATAAAGGTCGTTCTATCCCATCTGCGACGGACTCGAACAGTTGTACTATTTGAGCGCCTTGCGAGATCTGATAATTTAAGTAAGCTGTCGTCATCTGTGTCAAGCGTTGCAACAGTTCATGTAGCAAATTGGGGGTTTCTCGCATCATTTGGAATACGATTTCTGCTTCGCTCGATAGTCCACCCTCTCGATTCATAGGGCTTTTTCCAGTAATCATAAAGAATGCGAGCGTTAAGGGGGCTCCAGCGAAACCGATTAGTGGTAGTTTGCCAGCCAACATTCGGCGCAGACCTCTGATCACCTCACCAGTGAATTTCAGCTGTGAGTCTGGATCATCAAGCGGCTGTAATTCCTTTACCCGACTAGCCGTGCGAATGGGCGCTTCCAACACGGGGGCGGGAGAAAATCGAAAATGGACACCCATTGGAGCCAGCGGGGTAAGGATGTCGTGATACATAATTATAGCGTCAACCCCGATGCGTTTCGGCAAAAGCGAGATTTCGATTACCCACTCGACTTCCGCCGCGCTAAATGGTCCCGGAACTGTTTGAAACAGACGCTCCAGAGGAAGGCCAATCTTATTCCTAAGTGCCCGATACGCTGGATCAGAACGACCAGCTTGGCGCATTAACCACACAGGTGGACGTTCAACGGGAAGGCGTTGCACCGCGCGAAGCAGGAGGTCATTTTCTCGCATGGGATTGGTCAATTCTTACTGTGTTCCTCTCTTTCTTTTTCATGGCGCTCAAAAAACTGTCTAAGTTTCGCGAAACTTTTTACGTTTTTCATGATGCGACCACTCTCACGCTCTTCAAGATAGAGAAAAAAGCCCATCAGGTATAAGCTAATGAAAAAGAGCATAAAACCTGAGAAACATCTAAAGACGGCAAAATAGTTTGCCTCTAGATGGAGGTGGGGAAAGGAACCATGATAAACATTCAGCGCGTCACTTTCCCGCCTAACTGTATAGGTTCGTTTGCTATCTTCATCAAGAATCATCCACCATCTGTTGTGATCGTCACCCGGCGAACTGTCGAGGTTTTCGGAAAGAGAAAATCCATTCTTCTCAAAAGCGCCTCTCAACTCTTTCGAAACTACGCCGCGATTGAGCTCCGAGACAAACTGAGGATTTATGCTGAATTTCCACGTTATAGACGCGAAATCGCCCCAACCAGTAACACCAACCGATAGAAAAACGATTGATAGCGCGAAAACTATGAAAAATGGTATGCCCATAATATGTACTAGGTGGTGTTTGGTTGCCCTGACCTTACACTATGCTGTCTTTTCTCAATTGGGAGCCAAGTTGTAGAAACAATTACTCCGTAACAATACGATTATCCCAATATTCAAAATTGCCGGTGCTGAGCCTATCTGGGGGGTTTTAAAGTGACTTGAATTCGCGATATTATAGCACAGTCAGAAGGAGCCGAAACGAAAATCTGCGGTGACTGTCAATCGGAATTGTGTCGTTTTAAGGTCAGTGTGGTGGACTGATCGCTATGCCGCATTCCGATTTGGGCGGGAAAAATGTTGAGTATGCTATTTTACTATCAAGAGCACAAAATAGGCTGCATCACATGAAGTATTTCGTCTCCAAAAATAAAAATCTGCCACAGAACTCACCTATAAAGACTGTAATCATGGCAACATAGAGGAATCCTGTCGCGGCACGGGTTGCGCCAACGGCATCCTGTTCCACGGCTTTATCTCGCAGACAGTACCATACGATGACATACAGCAGAAATGATCCGCAAATCCCTATTAGGACACGCATTCCCAACACAACCTGCAAAAAGAAATTACGCGGCAGTCCTGCTAGCGATTTACCACCTACGGAAAAATTGAGGGCAAAAAGGAAAGTCGACAGCAGAAGTGCAATTAAGAAAATCTGATTGAACCTTTTCAGATGAACAACCGGAAGATCCGGCGTCACTAGATACCAGTGGCCAAACCACATGCCGCTGTTCACAGTGCCTAGCAAAACAGCGGAAACCAGAAATTGGAGCGGCAACAGGAAGCTGCCTGCCGGAAGACTGCTTTGTGGCAGAAAAGATTGGGCACTGCTCACAATCCAAATTGTTCCAATAGCGGCGCCTGCGAATAAAAGGCTTCGATTAAGAATTTCAAATTTCGACCAAAGACTAACGGTATAACAGAAGAGAATTAGAAACATTACGAACGTGAATACGAGATCCTGTCCACGCCAAGCTAGGAAAAAATTTTGCCATGAGATCGCATGACCGCTAATCGGAAGGTTTGTACATCGCGCGAATATGATTGCTAGCAGATAGATGGCTCCCATTAGGCGATAAAAGCCGCGACCTACCAATCCTTTTGGCACGAAAAGAAGCAAGGTGAAACCGCCAATTGCCAGTTGACTGAACACCAGATAAAAAATCGGGGTGAGAATCATGTTCCGACCTTCTTCAGAAATAAAAAACCCATTGTGGTAGGTAACCACAATGGGTTTGGTTAAATTGAGATCTGCGGGACTTATACAATCTCCACAACTGCTCCAACAGCTTCCAACTGCTCTTTGATTTTATCCGCTTCCTCTTGCGGAAGACCTTCCTTGATTACAGTAGGAGCACTCTCGACCTTTTCTTTCGCTTCCTTGAGTCCAAGGCCTGTCACCGCGCGAACCTCTTTGATGACGGGAATTTTTTGAGATCCGATCTCTTTCAACTGAACGTCAAATTCGGTCTTTTCCTCGGGCGGAGCGGCTTCAGCTTCAGCTGCTCCCGCCGCCGGGGCACCTACCGCCATCGGCGCTGCCATCATTGGTGCAGCAGCGCTCACACCGAACTTATCCTCCAGAGCCTTCACCAACTCGGAAAGCTCCAATACCGTCATTTCACTTATGGCTTCAATCATCTCATCAATGTTTGCCATTTTTCTATTCCTTTCTAAGTTAATAGTATCTACGCCGATTCAGCACCTTTTTTCTGATCGGCGACAGCTTGCAGTACCGTCGTTAACTGACGGACTGCACCATTCAGGACGTTAACAAAACCTGTCATTGGCGAACCCCTATGCAAAACAGAGACAAGGCCAGAAAGCGGTGCTTTGATGCCGCCAACAGCCTGAGCAATCAGCTGTTCCTTCGACGGCATATCAATAAGCGCCTCTACACCCGCAGCATCAATAACTGTTTTGCCCAGAATACCGCCTTTAATCTTCAAATGCTCATGCTCATCAGCGAATTCTTTCAAAATCTTTGAACACGCCGCGGGGTCGTCACTCGTTGCAAGGGCAGTAGGACCAACCAAATGGTCGTCTAGACCTACGATACCCATCTCTTGTGCGACGACTCTAACAAGCCGATTCTTGCGGACCTTATACTGAACTCCCGCATCACGCAAATTCTGGCGAAGCTGATTGACTTCGACTACAGTCAATCCCTTGAAATCTGTTAACAATACAACGTCGGCGCTCTCAAGACTCTCTCGAATCATTTCAACCTGCTGGATATTTGCTTGGCTTGGCATATCTCACCTCCTTCCACAATTAATTCAAAAATTTGAAATAAAAAAGCCTCCAGTCTACTGGAGGCCCTCGCTCATGGACACGCACACAACAAACATTCCCCCTCAACACCTCGTTAGGAGAACCCTGCGCTCCGTCGGTACTACGCCTCGGCAGGCAGTGAATATCATTTAAGCAATTAGCACCTGCTGTCTTCGACCGTATCGAATTTATTGAATTTTTTCAAACTAGAAACTCAACCGCTGAACTGTACAGGATCAAGCCGGATTCCCGCGCCCATAGTCGACGAAACAGCAACGCTCCTCAGGTATCTTCCCTTCGTCGATGCTGGGCGTGCTCGCACTATTGCCTCCATTACCGTTTGAAGGTTTTCCTTAATCTGATTGGCATCGAAGGATGTTTTGCCAATCGGAACATGTACAACACCTGATTCCTTTTCCACGCGATATTCAATCTGCCCCGCCTTGATACTCTTGATAGTTTCTGCTAAGTCCATCGTTACGGTACCAGTCTTCGCATTGGGCATCAAGCCTCGCGGACCAAGGATACGACCTAGCTTCGGCATGATTGTTCTCATCAAATCAGGGGTTGCTATTGTAGCGTCGAAATCT
This sequence comes from Candidatus Poribacteria bacterium, assembly GCA_965204085.1. Taxonomy (GTDB): domain Bacteria; phylum Poribacteria; class WGA-4E; order WGA-4E; family JAJDTR01; genus JAJDTR01. The sequence goes on from CBDBEE010000001.1 coordinate 804,046, forward strand.
ATCCATCCATCGACAATTCTGTCAACAAGATCGTCAGTTCCAACTGCATCCGCTCCAGCTTCCTCTGCTTCACGGGCTTTGTCCCCCTGTGCAAATACAACCACACGCACCTGCTTACCAGTGCCATGAGGCAGCGCAACCGTGCCGCGAATATTCTGATCCGCGTGTCGAGGGTCTACGCCCAAACGTGCAGCCAAGTCAACAGTTTCGTCAAACTTTGCCTTTGATGTCTGCTTCAGCAAATCGACGCCTTCGTCCAAACTGTAAAGTTGAGAACGATCAATGAGATTTGCAATCTCACGGTATCTTTTTCCGTTGTTCTTCAATTTGTCTTCACCCAATTCCGGTTAAATGCTGTTTAGGATTATTGGATTGTGATTCCCATGCTGCGGGCGGTGCCGGCGACCATCCGCATCGCAGCCTCGACATCGTTTGTGTTTAGATCTTCTAATTTCTTCTGTGCAATCTCTCGCACCTGTTCGTTAGAAATCGACGCAACTTTTTCGCGATTTGGTTCGCCCGACCCCTTAGCAATTCGCGCCGCTTGTTTTAACAGCACGGCTGCCGGGGGCGACTTTACCTCGAAAGAGAAGGAGCGATCAGCGTAGCAGGTGATATTCGTTGTAACGACCGTTCCAGATTGATCCTGAGTCTGTGCGTTAAACGATTTGATGAATTCCGGGATGTTAATCATGTACGGGGCGAGGCTCGGACCGACCGGCGGGTTTGGTGTCGCTTGCCCCGATACCAATTGAAGTTTCACAACTCCTGCGATTTTCTTTGCCATTTTGTTCCTTCTAAATGCAGGCACAATCGCCTGCTCCGATTTTTTCAGTAGCGGTTCTTATGCTAGTTCTGCTCGACCTCAAGAAATCCAAGTTCGACAGGGGTCGCTCTGCCAAAGATTGAAATGACTAGATGCAACCGCTGACGTTCCACATCGATTGCTTTGATTTCCCCACCGAATCCATTAAAGGGGCCGTCAATCACCTTGACTTGATCGCCAACAATGAAGTCTACGGACGGTATTGGTTCCTCTTTCTCTTCATCGCTTGTCAGATTCAGAACATTCTTGACTTCATCTTCATTGAGCGGCGTGGGATTTGAACCTGATGCACCGACAAAACCCATTACCCCAGGCGTTTCTCGAATGGTGTACCAACTACGCCGACCATCTTCAACTTCTACCTCAGGTCCCAGTTCATGGCATGACTGGATGAGAATGTAGCCTGGATACGACGGTCGTTCCTGCACGCGCTTTTTGCCATCTTTAACAGTAGCAACTTCCTTCATCGGCACAATTACTTGCAGAATCTCATCGTGCAGTGCCAATGCGGACACCCGTTGTTCAAGATTCATTTTCACTTTTTTCTCGTGTCCCGAATAGATATGAATAATGTACCAGTGACCGTCCATCGAATTTGATGCTTCTTATCTTTAAATATGGAGATTATCGAATAAATAGACTACGCAGCAATGCCATCCCAAAACCCTCTAGAGGGTGATTGAAAACAAATTTGAAAATTAGGGCAACAGCCACCGGGACCATCGAAATTAGGAGCGCCGCCCGCCAACGCTGTAGTATGGCTTTGGAAATAAGGAAGACAGCAATGACCAGTGGAACCATCATAACCGCTCCGTGTAAGGATCTCCAATCCGGATATATGGAATTTCCGTCAACCAACCACAAGAACAGTCCCAAACACGCGCATGCAACGAGTACCACGAGCGTATTGCTTTGTACCTCTTTGCGATCAGGCTTAGAGACTTTTTGCCACTCAAGTTGCGTTTCTTGAAAGTATTTCTTGATTTGTGCTATCATCGTGTAAGTTCAATAAATGCAGGCCAGGAGGGATTCGAACCCCCAACATTCGGTTTTGGAGACCGACGCTCTAGCCGTTCGAGCTACTGGCCTTCAAGGTCGGCAAACTAAATTGAAACGCCAAATGAAACCTGTCAATTCGCCTTACTACCTAGGAAGTTTTCCAAATCGGAGGTGATAAGACGCGACAGTATCTAATCAAAGTCACAATATGGTTATTGAAATAGATTACGCGGTTTCCTTGTGAAGCGTATGTTTTCGGCAAGACCGGCAGAATTTCTTCAACGTGTGCCGTGCTTGCTGAGTTCTGCGGTTACGTGTTGTTACATAGTTGCGTCGTTTACATTCGTCACAAGCTAACGTCGCTATATCTCTTGGCATAGTTGTTTCTCACAGAATTTGGTTTTTGTCAGCATTAGGAATAACACTGGCGTGTAAAGCCGACGACCGGGATTGAACCGGTGACCTCGTCCTTACCAAGGACGCGCTCTACCTACTGAGCTACGTCGGCTTCTGAACCTGAACCGCGGGAAATTGTACCACAAACGATACTCTATCTGCAAACCGTTTTTAAGCGTGGATTCCCAAGATACAACTTAGTGCTAAAGTACTACCATCTTGTGTCACCGACGTGTATTAATCTGCCTGACATGTGAAATCGGATAATCTGGCTACCCACACCGGCGGCACATCGGAACCGCAAATCAAGCGATGTTCCGCAAGGGAGGTTTCACGGCATCATACCATCAGTATCTATGATACGATTTCTGCCATTCAAACCGCAAGAAAAAGCCCGTCCGAAGACGGGCTGTGAGAAAAATAATGAGTAAGATGCTATGTAAAGTAACGCTCCAACCACCATCGGGTCATTAGATACTATTTGCCGATGACCATCTTGCGCGATGCACTAAACTCTCCTGCCTCAATCGAGTAAAAATAAACTCCACTGGTAACCAATTCTCCAGCATCGTTTCGGCCATCCCAGTAAGCGGCGTCAGAGTGTTCAACATATCTACCCGCGTGGCGGTGACCGATCTCAAGATGTCGCACCGGTTGCCCAAGAGTATTATAAATGAATATCGACACGTCTGCCGCGTCCGCAAGTTGATACGGTATCCACGTTTCCGGGTTGAAAGGATTAGGATAATTTGGCAGTAACATCGCGTCGGACGGAATCTCTCCCACTTCTGCAAGCTGCTGGCGCAACGACTTCGCCGCGAAATGTATGCGAGGGTCGGTGTCGGACAGATTCTCTAGCTCGGTTAGCGCGATACGCCTGCGCACACTGGCATCTCGCTCCGTCAATCCCATGCGAATGTGCTGTGTTGCGCCGAATCCCTTAGAATTCAGTGCAACACGTGGCGGCGCCGCCGCGACGGTGGCTTCTCCGAAATGACTGGCAACCAGCACAAGGTCAAAGATGTTAACCGTTCCGTTGCCGTCTATATCTCCGGTAAGCCCTTGCGCTGTCTGACCAAATTGAGATGCAACGCCCACTAAGTCGAAAATATTAACTGATCCGTTCTTGTCCAGATCCCACGGAGGGTAGTCAATATAAGTGAACTGAATCGATGCCGAATGGCTATCGGGATTCGTGACCATGACCTCAACGGCACCCCTCGATCCCGCCGGAACAGTGACGGAAAGTTCCGTGTCTGACACAACAACGACGTTGCTTGCTTCAATTCCGCCAAATGTGACGGCTACGCCCCCTTGAAAATTCTCGCCTAGGATTTGAACTGTTGCCCCACCCGATGCAAGGGCGTTGTCTGGAATTATGCTAGTCAAACTTAGTCGAGAAATAATTTGTAGGCTAATGTTTACGTTCCCGGTTTGCCCTGCAGCGTCAAAGTCACCTCGGACAACTCTGTATGTTCTTTCTACAGCAACTTTTCCATCCTGTTTTACGCTAACCTCAATTTCATCATTCACATCGGCTACGCTTCCACCGAAAAAGTCAATAAAAGTGGCGGCATAGGCGCCTTGCCCACTGTCACCGGTGACCTGCGTGATTGTAAGGTTCTTTGTATCATTAGACACAGTGACTTCTAGTCCATTAAGCGGCAAATCATTTGCATCTGTCACTTTTCCGCTAACTATAAAAATACTAGCCGTATTACCAATCATCGGGGCACTTAACCAAAGTATAACGAATCCTAAGTATATCCAGCGAATCCTGCGTTTCATTTTATTTTCCTTTCTCATTGATCACTTCATTGGGGTCCGTTCTTTTCTGTCTTTTTCCTGACTGATGAAATGCACCCAGTATCAAGCGACGAACCTCTGTCATCTCATTCGGCAAAGGGGTGTTTCAAGTACTACAAATCATAACATTGAACCGCCAGCAATTCCGAGTAATCTATATGGAATCACCTGCAGTTAATTCTTTTTCCATTATCCCAACGAAGGATTGACAAGTATGGTTTCCCTTGAAAGCATGACGATTCACATTTGCCCGAGTCTAGAAACCTCCAATTCGCCGCCTGAATGATTTCCAAGCCAATTTGCGTTTGAGCGCCGACGCGTTGATTTGATGGATAAACAGCCGTCTGCCATCCATCTCCAATACCGGAATGAGGTTCTTGTATTTTGCGAATAAGCCTATACTTGTCGTAATATCTATCTCTTCTACCTCAATAGAGGTATCGATCGCTATATTTTCCAGAACGGCTTTAGCTTTGTCACACAGCGGACACTCGGGTTTTGTGAATAATTGCAGTTTGGTTGGATGCATTCTTCAGAATACAGGCTCGGTACGACATTGTCCCTAGATGTGCTGCTGAATTACAGATACACGATTAAACGGACAATGCGTGAACAACGGAATAGAAGGCACAACAATAAAACTGACGGGAAGTTCAGGTTTCGCTGTGAATAATGGATTCCTACGCCCTGCTTCTCGTCTTTTTCCTTACAGGGCAATCCGGTTATTCTAAAAATTTGAAATTAACGAGAATCGGTGTGTGGGACCTAGCTTTCCGAACGAAACGAAGGCATAATCAATTTGGAAACTTTCAATCCTGAACCCGACGCCACCCGTGATTCCGGAAGCCGTACCTAAATCATTCCCGCCGATTCGGTATTTGTAACCGGTACGCAGGTGGAGCAGTTCCGAGACAGCGACCGCAACGCCAAATCCGGTGGTAATATTGTTGTCTGAAGGACGATTCACATCAGCAACAATCGTAAAGTTATCCTCCAGTAGTTTGTATGCTCCTCCAACCTTTATATTGAAAGGAAGGTTAAAGGAATCTTCGACATACTTGGCTCCTGTCCCGAGATGTTGCAAGTTAAATCCAAAGGAAAGACGTCGGTTGGGAAGCGTGTACAATCCTCCCACATCGAACGCCAATGCTTGCGCGCTTTCTGTGTCTATTTCCTCGCGGACCCATTTTGCATTTGCACCAAATGCCATGGTCGAACCTATGCGGCGAGCATATGAAAGAATTAGCGCCAAATCATAAGGTCGAAATACCCGCGTTTCTTTGCCGTTCGCGTCACGCCCCTGTATTTCGCCGAAGGACATATATATGACGCTTCCGCCAATGACTCCTAGTCCTTCAATCGGCTGCACGAAACCAAGAAACTCGTGATTAATCCCCTCAAACCACTCGTTGTGCATTAACCCAAACTGTGGGCGGGGTATTTTGGCTAGACCGGCAGGGTTCCAATAGGAAGCGTAAAGGTCATTTGCCTCAGCAACATGCGATTCTCCCATACCAATTGCCTCGGCTCCGACTCCGATTTTCAAGAAGGTCATCGCACGTGTTCCGGTGTTTTGGTTAATCTCCGCAGCATTGACCATCGTCGGTGAATAAAGCAGGAGACCAAGTACAATAAGTGAGCCCATCCACCGATTTTTCTTCAACAAGACGATTCTCTCCTTTATGCTTAATCTCTGTGCATCTGAGTGCCATTATAGCGTTTCAATGCAGTATTTTCAATGTTATCTTAAGATGCAATTATTTTCAACATACGGATACGTTATCAGTTGTGTTCCACCTAATTCCTTTCTCAGACAAATCGCACCCAACTCGATTGCGTGCCAAAACCTTTACAGGCGTTCGGAAGTGACTTCTTTCGTTGAAATCCAAATATTTTCGTTTTGGAATCAATTATTTTACTCATTCCGGACTTGTTCATAGAGGAGATATGAGGTAGTAGCAAGCGAGATGGAACTGAGAACAAAAGACCAGTTTATGTGAAACCGCTTTCCCACCTCCAGCGAATCGCCCGGGTATAGCCAAGTCTTAGAGCCTGCTGAATCTTCATCGTCCTCCCAGGTCAATTGAATCTCTTCGATAGCACCATCTTTTCGCCAGATTTTCACCTTTTCCCGCTTGGCGAGTTCTTCAAAGCCTCCGGCTCTTGAGATTCCTTCGCGTGGGGTAATCGGTTGACGAATGCGATAGGGGCCCGGATTGCGAACGTAGCCGAGTACATGGACCGGCTCAACTTTGAAAGCACTAGGTACATACATTACATCGCCATCTTCCAAGAAATATTTGTTATCCTGTTCGTCCAAATTTGTCCAAAATTCCTCATCCAACTCGAGTTCGACTGGATCGCCGTTCTTTTTCATGATGACCACCGAACTGAGATCCGCGATAATATCCGGTCCCCCAGCCTGCACTAGTGCCCGATCGATGCGAATTCGACGGTGAAATTGGATTCTCTTTTCTGGAACTTGAACTTGTCCGTGAATATCACTAATAGCTAACGGAGGTACGAAAGCTAAATCACCGTCTTCCAAATAATAGATGTCATCTTTATCAGGATCTAGCCCATCTTTCCAAGAGGAATTGGCGATATTCACGTCAACGCTCTCACCATTCTCCTTGAATATTGTCACCGAAGCTAAATCTGCTTTCACATCGGGCCCATCTGCTAACGCTAGGGCATGATCTATTCGAATTCGTCCCCGAATTGGGAATCGCCCCGCCTTTTGAACCTGACCACGCACCTGAATGCCGCCGAGCGCGGATACAAAAATGATGTCTCCATCTTTAACGTCGATTTCACGGTAATCTTGGTTTGGCGATAGGTCGTAAATCTCAATGCTTTTATCGGCGCGAATAATCTTCACGTTCTCCCGATCTGCGCCTCCACCAATGCCACCTGCCGCTGCCAACGCCTCATATAACCCAATCTTGTCGTGAAGTGGTAGAGGATAGCGCTTGGGAGTGGTTACGGCTCCCCATACCAAGTATCCCCTGCCCTGTAGCGGGTCGACTATAACGATGGGATTTTGAATCCGTCCATATTCCCTGATTTGATTCCGAATTAGGACCGCTGCCTCTTTGAGGCTTTTGCCTGCAAGATGTAATTCCGCGCCAAGGTAGATAATATATCCATCTCCTCTAACTTGGATTGAGCGGCCGTATTGGGGGTAATCCATGACGACGACGACCAAGCTATCTCCCGGCTCGATTCGATAAGTCTCGCCGAGTGAGACAGATGCAGGCAAAGTCAGAATAGCTAGAATCCAGATTAAACGCGAATGTGTCATTAGTGTGTTAAATCTCCTTACAAATTCAGTTTGTAACGCTTTCCGCATCCGAATCTTCCGATTGGTCCAACGGTGTAGAGGCAACGTATAGCTCAATGAGATTTTGCGCAGTCCCGAAATCCGCTGGATGGACAAGGATATCGCCCCAGTCAGGCGAAAAATCACCTTGCACACCACCTACCGAAGGTATATCGTGCGACCGTAAGGAGGTTTCAATCCCTCCATCCTCCAGATCGCCTTTCAAAATATTTCCTAGAATTTCACCTGTAACAGATTGAACAATCTTCTAGTCAACGTACCCAACACCATCATCCAGCGGTTATTCCGAGACAAGATCGGTTCCGAAGTCAACACAAATTAGAATCCCTTCATTGAATTCGAACCTGCATTGTGGACGAAACGGCATTCTGCATCCTTTGAAGGCGACACGTGTCTTGAGACAATTGCGGTAAAACCCTAGTGATTCGAATTGACCGCGTATGATTACGTTCGTTCCACTGTCCTTTCAGAATTATATCCGAAAGTGGCGAAATTGAAAAGGGTGAATTCAAACTACAATCGAGACTCGGGCAATCAAAACGATTAAAACCAAGTTTTGTAACCCACCGGAGATGATTGCAACTAGGTTGCACATTTAGTTTGACTTCTTCATTTTTCCTTCGTGACAACGTGGTTTTGCAATCAGTCCATAAATCCCCAACGGAATACAGTATAGAAGAATAATTAGGTGCAAACTGAATCCAGCGACGATAGCCGGCTCTTTATCTGTTCCGAAACGCATTAACACCCACGCGAAAGGAAACTCCACCGTCCCAAAGTTGCCGATACTTTGAATGGGGAGCAAGTTGAAGATGCTAGTGAATGCTAAAGCAAATGTCAAACTAATTACGGAGATATTAATCTCCATCTCACGCGCAAGGTAGCACTGGAATCCGAAACGGATTCCCAAGCTTAGGAGAGAATACCCCCAAATCTTGAAGAAACGCCAGTCAAAACGGATATGCGTCAATTCATGAACGACATCAAGGCATTTGTCCACAAACCATGTAATGGGACGTATTTGAAAATGTAGCAACGGCTTTGCACAATAGGAGGCAACGGTTGCGCATGCGTTGGGCGCGGTGCACGCGGTAGAGAGTAGAATGGCTAACGCGCAGAAGATCAGAAGGGGTACTACAAAGAGAATCGAGTAGGACAGTTGTCCAAGAAGGTTAGAACGGAGCGCCCAACCAGTGCCGACCATGAAAGCTAAAAGTAGCATCAAATCGATGACGCTCGCTAGCATCAACGATGCAACACTTTTAGTTTCGTCTACTCCTTCCCTTCGCTTCATTAAGTAGATATACGAAAGATCGCCGCTTCGCATCGGCAGCAGGTTGCCCCAGAAGGTATGGAGTGCCAGGATGGGTGTAAGGTGAATGACCGAAACGTCTAACTCAAGTAACTCCCGGAAGCGAAGCGCTTTTGTCCAAACCAGTAACGAATACAGAATAAATCCGATAACGAGTGCCAAAATCGGCGCTTGTCTTAAGGTATCCGGAATTTTTTGAGGTGCGATTTCTCCTAAGAGGAAATAGCAAACGACGATAGCAATTGAGGTTGGGAAAAGTACCTTAGCGAGGAGAGTTCTTATCGTCATACCAGTGAGTGCTTGTCGGCACAGACCGTTATCAAGCGTATGAATTGCATCGGTCGACTCATACTGTAGTAATCGTTTCTATGAATCTCGGAATGGCGCTATGTTCCCGGAACCAGATTTTGAAACGGTTGCTATTTCCGATCTTAACAATGAGGAAAAGTGTTCTGACTTATCGCTCGGATTGCCCTGTTTTTGCCGAATCAAAAATCTGTATCAGAGCTTTTATGAGTCACCCGTTAATCCGATTATATCACACCCTCAAACAAATGCAATGGAATTTAAGGATTGACGCACGCTATGACCGGTGCTATCCTATTTGGCAGCAAACTTACCCTCAATTCCTAACCGTTGATTACGTGCGGATATCGACTTCGGAACATGGCAAAACAACAACCAACCTCCCCGTTAATGGAGCAATACAAACGCTTGAAAGATCAACACGCTGACGCAATTCTTCTGTGCCGTGTCGGTGATTTCTATGAAGCGTTTTACCATGATGCCGAACTGATTTCACGGGTGTTAGAAATCACACTCACCTCCAGAGACAAGGATAGTGTGGGTGGGCCGATTCCAATGGCGGGGGTACCGCACCATGCACTCGACTCGTATCTTTACAAGCTGGTGACGGCAGGACATAAAGTAGCGATTTCCGAGCAGATGGAAGATCCGAAAGTGGCGAAGGGTATAGTCAAGCGAGACGTGGTCCGAATCGTGACTCCCGGAACACTCACAGATCCAAAGGCACTGGAGCAGAAGGCTAACAATTACCTGATTTCCATCTACCAACTTAAAGGGGTTTACGGTCTTGCCGCTGCCGACCTCTCTACCGGAGAATTTACCGTGACTGAGATCGTGGATGCCCCAAACCTATGGGCGGAGCTACACCGGTTTGCTCCCAAGGAATGCCTTTTCTCTGAATCATTCGACGATGAAGAGATGTTTGAGCGCCTCCGCACAGACTTGAAGGCTGTGGTCAATTTTCTGCCAGACTGGCGTTTTGCGTTCGATAGCGCGCGCATTGAACTTCTTCAACATTTTAAGACGCTCTCGCTCGACGGATTTGGTTGCGAACATCTCCACGCCGCAATTTGTGCCGCTGGTGCCTTGATATACTACCTGCATGAAACACAGAAGCAGGAAGTCGAACATATCCTCTCTCTTCACACCTACACAATCTCGAACTTCATGGTATTGGATTCTGACACTCAGCGAAATCTGGAATTGACATCATCCCTTCGCGACTCTTCCTCAAGAGGCACGCTGCTAGAAGTTCTGGACGAAACTGTTACGCCAATGGGTGCACGGAAGCTACGTCAGTGCATTCTGCAACCTCTACTGAAACCGGTGGAGATCAGTGCTCGGTTAGACGCCGTGGGTGAGTTGAAAGATCGCATAGGTTTACAAGAAGAATTGCGTGAAGCGTTGAATGGAATGTACGACATCGAACGTCTAATCTCCCGGGTTAGCTTAGGATCGGCAAATGCACGCGATCTCATTTCCCTGAAAAACTCGCTCCAACTGATTCCCACGGTCAAAGAACAGCTACAGGCTTGCGAAACGGCATTGCTCAAATCCATGAACGATGAACTGGATCCATTGACGGGGCTGAGCGACCTCATCGAAGTTGCGATACACCCGGAGCCACCCGCAACCGTGCGCGAAGGGGGCATAATCCGCGACGGATACAGCGAGCAGTTGGATGAACTACGAAGCATAACCGGTGAAGGCAAAGATTGGATCGCATCACTGCAGCAGAAGGAACGCGAGAAAACAGGGATTACCTCACTTAAGATCGGATTCAACCAAGTCTTCGGATATTACATTGAGGTCACGAAAGCAAATCTTAACCTTATTCCCCAGGACTATATTCGTAAACAAACACTAGTAAACGCAGAAAGATTCATCACGCCAGAACTCAAAGAACGAGAATCACGAATCCTGAACGCTGAAGATCAGATTCAAATGCTTGAATACGATCTTTTCTGCGAAATTCGCGGACGAGTTGCCCGAAAAACCGAAAGCATTCAGCGAGTCGCCTCGATCATCGCGATGGTTGACGTCGTTGCCGATTTAGCCTATACAGCCTCCAAATACGACTACGCGAAGCCGATTGTTGACGAGAGCGATGAAATAATCATCCGAAACGGTCGTCACCCTGTAGTAGAGCGACTTTTTACTCAAGAGGGGTTCGTACCGAATGACGCGGAACTAAACTGCCGAGATCATCAGATGCATATCATCACGGGACCAAACATGAGCGGGAAGAGCACTTATCTGCGGCAGACCGCGCTCATCACACTGATGGCACAGATGGGCAGTTTTGTGCCGGCATCTGCGGCGAAAATCGGTATCGTGGACCGAATATTTACCCGTGTTGGCGCGTCCGACAACCTCGTAATGGGACAGAGCACGTTTCTTGTGGAAATGAACGAGACCGCCAATATACTAAACAACGCCACTCGCAAGAGCCTTATCGTTCTTGACGAAATTGGCCGTGGTACGAGTACATTCGACGGATTAAGTATCGCATGGGCAGTCGCGGAGTATATCCTTGACGACAATCGAATCGGCGCCAAAACCCAGTTTGCTACCCACTATCATGAACTAATCGAGTTAGCCGGAAAGTACAAACCGGTCAAGAATTTCAACGTTGCCGTTCACGAAGATGGGCATACTGTGACCTTTCTGCGTAAAGTTGTCAAGGGCGGCACGGATCAGAGTTACGGAATTCAGGTCGCGCGACTAGCAGGCTTGCCGCATACAGTCATTGAACGGGCTCAACAGATTTTGGAAGTCCTTGAACAGCATAACCTTAGCGTAGAATCCGAAGCATCAAATCGCCTACCAAGAACCAGTCCCAAAATGCCTCGCCCGCACAATCGCCTTTCGAGATCCACTCTCCAAGGAGACGAACTTCAGCTTGCCCTGTTTACTCCCAAGACCCATCCGGTCGTTGAGGAATTGCAGCAACTCGACCTCAACCAGCTATCGCCACTTGACGCATTAAATCAAATCTACGAATTGAAAGCAAAAGCCGAGAAATCCTAAATGCGTTCGCAATAGAGGTAGGAGAAACTCGGCGGAGACAACCGATTAACGTACTAAATGCCAAATCCTTTCCCGTGGCATCTGGTTCGTCGGCTCAATCTGAAAAATGTTGATGTGCTACATTTCTATTCTTTATCAGGAGGTCATGGGGCTATGAATGAAAATGTCGAATTCGTGACGATGAGTGACCGCGAGAAATACCTATTCGATTTGCAGGGATTTCTCATCGTTCGAGAGTTCCTCACGCCGGAAGAAATTCGCGCTTTTGATGAGGCACTTGACGCAAATCCGGACAAACGGAGCGAATTTGGATCTCCGGGTCCACAGGGCAAGCCTTTTTCAGGCCAATTTGGTTCGTATTCGTTTTGGATTGACATGATTGCATGGGGACAACCGTGGTGCCAGCCGTTCCGCGATCTGATCGCCCATCGTAAACTTATCCCATATCTCAATACGATGATGGGCAGGGGGTGGAAGATAGATCACTGCGTCGAGGTGCTCACCATGAAGCAAGGGTGTGAAGGCCTCACCTTACACGGTCATGGCAACCTTGACTTTAACGGGTCGCGTCATTATGTATACCAAAATGGTCGGATGCGTTGCGGGCTTATCGTCTGTCAATTCTATCTCACCGATGTAAATGACGGCGATGGCGGACTTTGCCTCGTGCCGGGAAGCCATAAGGCTAACTTCCGATTTCCGATGGATAGGGGGCCAAGGAACTTCGAAGAATGGGAAACCTACAAACACGTTGTTTACCAACCGATCCTGAAGGCGGGAGACCTAATTATATTCAACGAAGCAACAACGCACGGTGGACTTCCGTGGAAGGGAAAAAATGAACGACGCTGCGTACTACACCGATACACGCCAAAATATCTACACTACGATAGCGGTTACTATGAATCTAGCCAGCCTGAGTGGGTTTCAGAGTTGACCGAGGCTCAACAGGCTGTGTTGGAACCGCCGTACATCTACAATCGCCCGCTAATTGAGGAGGATGGTATAACGGTGGTACGACCACGGCGCGAAGGTGAGTGAAAAGAACAGAACAAGCTGGAACAAAGAAAACCAACACGGCAAGTAGCTAAACTGAGCTAGCTCATACGATTTCAAAATCTCTCAAGTAACACTATCTAGCAATACACCACATGGCGCTCCGCTGGAGCGCGGAAATCTGGACATGTCGCATTCTATTGACATTTCGATCCTCTGAATCGAGGAAAGAGACTCCGACTAGAACGTGTTACTTGCTGAATGAATTATACCGACAGGGATAATGGCGTGCTCTCAAGTAACACACCACATGGCGCTCCGCTGGAGCGCGGAGATTGGACGCATCGCGATTCTACTGACATAGCACTCCTCTGGAGTGCCAGAGAGGGAAAATCTCTAAGACGGCATACTTTCTCAAAGCTAACGAAGGAGCGAAAAGCAAGTGTTACTTGCTGAAAGAATTATTCCGACAGGGATAATGGCGTGCTATCAACCGATTCGAGACGCGCAATGAATTGCGCTACTACGAACCGCCGGTTCTTGTAACTTCTGGATTACGAATTAGTATCACAATACCGATACGTGTGAATCGTACCTGCCAAACTTCAGGAAATCTAGATGTCGGAAAATACCATACTTGACCGAATCCCCATTGACGTGGGCGAAAATCTTGTGCTTCGATTTGCAACCTGCAAAGATACCGATGAATTAGCTGATTTTAATGCACGCCTTCACGAGGATCCAGCAGCCGGCTTAGCCGTACGCGATTTAATGTCCGGAAAGCACCCAACGACTCAGGCAGGTGATTTCACCGTCGTTGTAGATACCAAGACACGGAAGATCGTTTCATCGATGTGTTTAATCTCGCAAACGTGGAGTTACGGTGGAATTCCCTTTAAACTAGGGCGTCCGGAATTCGTGGCTACCGAACCAGATTACCGCAGACGGGGCTTGGTGCGAAAACAGTTCGACGTGATTCACGCCGTCAGTGCCCAAAGAGGCGAGTTGATGCAGGGAATTACCGGTATTCCGTGGTACTACCGCCTGTTCGGCTACGAAATGACGCTAGAATTGGAGGCGAATAGAATTCTGGATGGCGTGCATATCCCCATTCGCAAGAAAGGGCAATCTGAAACGTGTGCTCTTCGAGCTCGAAGCACAGATGATAATGTCTTTATTCAGGAGTTGTACCAGCATGCAATCAATCGACACACGTTTGCGTGCCCTCGTTCAACGTCAATGTGGGAATATGAACTCGATGGGCGCTCAAGGGGAAGTGGAGCCTATTTTGAGTGGAAAATCATAGAAGATTTGGCGGGAGCACGATTGGGCTATGTAGGATACTTCCCTACACTCTGGGACTTCTCCGATAATTCTTGCTTTTGGGTTACACAGCTTGAACTCAAACCGGGTATTGGCTATCTGCATCTCATGCCGTCCCTTCTGCGGGCGTTATGGGCAACTGCTAGAAAGACACCTGTCGTTAACGACGACAAGCACAAAAAGGTAAAAGGAATTATATTCACCTTGGGACGAAATCACCAAGCATACACGGCTATGCCGAAAAGCGTCCTACGCCAAGAGGATTCGTACGCTTGGTATATCCGAATTCCGAACGTAATCGCTTTTTTGCGTCACATTCAATCCGCTCTTGAAAAGCATCTCATCGGTACCGTAGCTGAAGCCTACACCGGCAGTCTGAAACTGAATTTCTACCGAAGTGGTTTGCGCATGAAATTCAAGTCTGGACATATTTCGAACATTTGTGGATGGTCCCCCGACTCTGTCGAAGATGGCGACGCTCAGTTTCCAGGCATGACCTTCTGGCGGCTCCTTTGTGGTCATTGTCGGACGAACGAGTTGACTTCGCGAATTGCCGACTGCTCGGCAACCGATTGGGCGGCAGTCTTACTTGACTGTCTGTTTCCACCTTTTACCGGTGAAGTCTGGGCACTCGGATGAGGCACCCGGTCGTTATTGCACAGGAGTTCTTCGCATTAGCTGTATGGTAGTAATTCTATACCGTGCGCTGTCAGAAATTGCGCTTTTCAAGATTTAAGGTTTGCTTCGCCGATTATAGAGACAGCACCAAGCGAACGAATATTGAATGGGGTAACGTCCGCAGTTTCCACCTGTGGGATTCCTATCGCGCTCATTATTCATTCGCTTGATCCCCTCTGGGGCTACCAAGATTTAAATAGGTCGCGATTCGGAGATCGCTCCTACAAAATAAGCAATTCTCAAAGGTTATCGACAGGTTTCCACTCTCAATACGCGCCTAGAGGAAATACCATTTCTGTAAAATGCTTGTGCATTGAAGGCATGAATCAGGTAAAGAAACTTGAGAGGAGCGGAACAACAAATCTTGTCTCCGCGCAATGTCAGCGGGGCAAGGGGATCTCTATCGCCCTCCCTATTCGGTCGGTTGATGGATTTCTATCGCGGTCATTATCCATTCCCTTGATCCCCGCCTACGGAGTAAGCGAACGATACAACAAAGCATCATGTGCACTATTATTCAAGCGAAATGGTATAACTGCTCCTCAATTCAGGAAACGAGTTCTTGACTCCCAGCGCATAATCTGATAGAATATTTACTAAATTTCTCCAATTCTGGTGTGAGGAAAGCCCATGTTTCTCCGGCGCAACAAGAATAACCCAGCCAGTTATACCTCTTCCCACTTTCTGCTCATCTACTTCATTGTTGGGCTCCTCATTCTGACGCTCGCTTTTGTTTATTACACCAAACAAATTTTCCAATTGAACCGCGATCTCAACGCGCAAGTCTCCCCACTGGCAGATTTGGCTTCCGAACTTCCGGAAATTAATGACATGAGGTTAGCCGGAAAATTGGATGCAATCGTTAGAGAATTCCTATCAGCGAGTCGTCTCTCTTTCATTCTTACCGATGCCGAGACCGAGGAGGTAGTGATTGCGCTCGGGATTGACGAGTCGATTGACCGCAAAATTGGCACCGATGGTGCGTCAGTGTTGTCCTTTTCGGAAAAACGAAAGGTGAGAACCGTCCTTGAGCGAATGAAGAAAAACACCGATGAACCGAAAGAGATACTGTATAGCCTTGAGGACCGGACGCTATATGCATATCTCTACTATGGCGAAGGTGACGGAGCGGCGGTAACCCAAATCCCGTTTGTGCTCACGGACGTAAATGACAAACCGCAAAAATGGCAGATATGGGGAGAATGGATGACGGCCGAAAATGCCGCTCAGGAGCAATACGCGAATGCGAAGAGGCTTGTCCAATACTCAAAAGCACGCAATTTCTATGTGCCGCTCCAGACTCGTCCGGACTTGAAGAGAGGGTATTTTTATTACGGAAAAACACCTTATTACGGTCTCATCGTAATGCCGGTAGTTCTGGCGCTCGTTTTTCTCACCTTCCTTGCGGTAGGACTTCTCAGTTACCAACGAATTCAATCCTTTGAACGGGCCGCGATCTGGGGCGGACTGGCGAAAGAGACTGCACACCAACTGGGAACACCTATTTCTTCTTTAATGGGATGGGTCGAATTGCTCCGTGAGCGGGGTCGAAAAACTGCCGACGAGAGCATGAATGAAGTCTATTCAGATATTGAAAACGACCTCGTCCGGCTAAGAAAAATTGCTGACAGGCTCGGAACTATCGGTACTTATCCATCAAAATCGAAGGTTGATATCAACTCAATCATCGATGTCGTCGTTACATATTTTAGAAAGCGCTTACCTCATCGGACCAAACAGATTGAAATTCGCGTAACGACGCAGGAACTCCCTCATATTCAAGCGAATGCAGATCTGCTACAGTGGGTATTTGAAAACCTAATTCGGAATTCGCTTGATGCAATGGAGCAGGACATCGGGCTGATTGAAATTGCGCCGGCATTTGATGAAGAGAAGCAGCAGATTCTCATCCATTACAGAGACAATGGGAGTGGGATCGAACGGAAGAATCGCCGCAAAATCTTCAACCCCGGAATGACGACAAAGAAGCACGGCTGGGGGCTTGGCTTGACGCTTGCTCAACGAATCGTCAAAGAATACCATCATGGGCAGATTCGGCTTATCGAGAGCAATTCAGACGGTACGGTCTTCGAGTTGGTATTGCCTGTCCAATCCAGTGGGCCCGAGCAAGTTAGCGATAACCATGAAGCCAACGGCTTGGGACAGGCTGCGAGATGGAAATTGAAGAACATGAGAATGCATGAGGAGGATGTTTGATGGCACATGCAGCGCGCAAAATCCTCTGGATCGATGACGAGATCGAGGCACTTCGACCTCATATTCTCTATTTAAACGAAAAATCGTATGATGTCACTCCCGTTTCCAACGGTGATGACGCAATTTCCATGATAAAGTCTTCTCGGTACGATGTCATTCTGCTAGATCAAATGATGCCGGGACAAGATGGAATGTCTGTTCTTGCTCGGGTTCGCGAACATGATGCATCAATACCGCTCATTATGGTGACGCAATGTAGAGAGGAAGCGGTAATCAATGAAGCTCTGGGAAAACGGATTAGCGATTTTCTTGTCAAACCCATTGGGGGAGCTCAAATTGCTTCTACACTCAAACGTGTCTTGGATCAGACCAAGATTATCGAAGAACAGGTCCCTCATAAATATACGCAAGACTTCAATCAGATACGTCTTCTCAAAGATTCAACCCCCGATTGGCGCAATTGGGCAGATATTCATTCGAAATTGGTCGAATGGGATCTCGAATTCGATTTACTAGGCGAAACCGGTCTTGAAGAAACACACTTAGAACAGAAAAAAGAGTGTAATGCCCTATTCTCCGATTATGTTGCAGAGAATTACACACGCTGGATAAGGGGAGAAGATGCCCCGGTTCTGTCAGTTAATGTTCTCGACCGGTTTGTTATTCCCCACCTTCGCAAGAATAAACAGGTGTATTTTATTGTTGTTGATTGTTTGCGGCTCGATCATTGGCTGGCGATTGAACCTTTGCTACAGCCGTACTACTATGTTGATCAGAGCTGTTATTACTCAATTTTGCCTAGCGCGACACTTTATTCGCGCAATGCACTTTTCAGTGGGCTCTTTCCACTAGAGCTCGCCGAAGAGTTTCCTCAATATTGGTTAGAAAACTCGGAGGATCAAACAAGTACCAATAGGTTTGAGAAGCAACTTCTGCAATCGAAACTGCGGAAAGCGGGGTTGCGACTCAAGCCTGGTTTGCGGTATTTCAAGATTTTTGATGCCAAAGGAGGCAACGAATACATCCGACAGGTTTCATCTTTTGAGCAAATTAGTCTTTCGGCGCTGATTGTGAACTTCATTGACATCTTGACCCACCAGCGCTCTCAGCTAGACGTGCTTCAGCAGATTGCTCCAGATGAATCTGCTTTTCGTTCTTTGGCGAAATCGTGGTTTGCACACTCAGCCCTTTTCGAGATTTTGAAGATTATTGCCCCTCGAGATGCGGTAGTTGTGCTAACCACTGACCACGGTTCCGTACTCGGCAATCGACCGACAAAAGCGTTCGGCAATCGACAGACTTCGACAAGCCTTCGCTTCAAGGTCGGCACGGACTTGGCATGTGACGCGGACCAAGCCGTGCACATCAAGCAGCCGAAATCGTATAAATTGCCTGCAGAGAGTTCAAATAAGAACTATATAATCGCAAAAGACGATTACTATTTTGTTTATCCCAATCAGTTCCACGAATACACTCGACAATTTCGAGGAGGTTTTCAGCATGGAGGAATCTCAATGGGAGAGTTGATTGTGCCGGTTGTTACAATGACATCGCGTTGAGCGGGAATTCACTGGATCAATTATCAGTGGAATCGAAAATTAAAACCGTTCGTATTGGGAGATTGTATAGTCAGCATATTCCAGAAGATTTATACCGACTGCACCCTCAAGTGGAACGTAATATATGCTACAACTCAGGCATCGTGGTTTACGTCCTTGAACGAATTACTGTATCAAGCATTTAAGGTGATAGTATCCACCGTTATCACGATAAGGAGAGGTATATTTGGCTTCGTCTATAAACTCAAAACAGATGTTGTCTTGATGAACTTTAGGCAAGATTGTAGACTAGGCGAAAGAATGCTTGTGAATCATCTGTATTGATAGAACCAAAGTTGGATATGGAAATTGACGGTTTCCGCACACTCTCGTACGGATACCGTTTCTTTCACCTCAGCGCACCATTTACGATTGAAGGGCAATTTTAGGTCCACATTCAATCGGACGGTCGTATTCGTTGCCTCCACAGACAAGCCGGTTGCAAATAGTATAGCCGCAGGCACTCGGCGCGTATTTGCATTTAGGAGGCGACAATGCCAAAAGAGATTCTCATCTCTGATGACGAGTATGAGACAAGATGTGCTATTATCGAAGATGGCGATTTAAGCGAAATCTATGTTGAACGCAAAGACAATGAACACACTTTAGGAAATATCTATAAGGGGCGTGTCGAAAATGTGCTACCGGGCATGCAGAGCGCCTTTGTCGAAATTGGTCTAGAGAAACACGCTTTTTTGCACATTTCCGATATTAACTACGATGTTGACGAAGTAGAGGATGAAACGGATAAAGATCTAACGAAACTCGATTTGGGATCGGAAAAGCCAACTCCTCGAAAAGGTTCTAAGGGATTTCGGTATTCGATTAGCGATTTAGTGCACAAGAATCAAGAGATACTTGTGCAGGTTGTCAAGGAATCATTGGGCACCAAAGGACCGCGCGTTACCAGTTGCGTTTCGCTGCCCGGACGCTACGTTGTGTATCTCCCCACTTCCTCAAATATCGGCGTGTCGCGCCGGATAGAATCCGCAGAGGAGCGACAACGGCTTCGAGACATTTCCCAAAAACTACGATCAGGGGTCGAGGGCGGCTTCATCGTTCGCACGGCAGCCGAGGGCAAAAGTGAGGAAGCATTCTCCACCGAAATCCAATATCTTATAGACCTCTGGAAAGATATCCGCGAGCAAGGGGACAGCATGCCGGTGCGAAGCCTCGTGCGAGAAGACCTTGGGTTCGTCGGCAGAATCATTCGGGATTATTTCACCAACGATGTAACGAAGTTAGTTTTCGACTCAAAGGAACGGTACAAGGAAACAACAGAGTACCTGTCATCGGGACTGCCGGAACTCAGCTCTCGTGTCAAACTGTATGAAAAATCCTCACCCCTCTTTGAAGCCTACGGAATCGAAAAGGAACTCAAGAAAGCATTAAGCGAGAAGATTTGGCTAAAATGCGGCGGGCATATCGTTATTCAACAGACTGAAGCGATGGTGTCCATCGATGTCAATACCGGACGATTTGTCGGTAAGGCGGATCCGGATAACACCATTCTGAGCGCCAATCTCGAAGCAGTCGAAGAAATCGTCCGACAAATGCGGCTGAGGGATCTTGGCGGCATCATCGTTGTCGATTTTATCGACATGGATAAGCACGAGCACCGAAAAATGCTTTTCAAGACGCTGCAGGAGGCGCTGAAGAAGGATCGCTCCCGAACCAACATCCTGCACGTGTCGGAACTGGGCTTGGTGGAGATGACGAGACAACGTACACGTCCGAGCCTTTCGTCACTCCTCACCGAATCTTGCCCCTATTGCGACGGTCACGGAAGAATTCTATCCGTTGATACAATTACTATCTCGGTGCTGCGGTCGATAAAAAAAGCACACCTAAAGTCGCGGAAAAGGAAACTTCGAGTCATTGCGAACGAACTTATCGTGTCCCGGCTTCTTGATGAGGATTCGAACAAACTCAGCCAACTGGAGAAATCGATGAACCTCAAAATCAAGATTGATGAGGACGCCGACCTGCACCTTGAGGATTATCAGATCCTGGCTGACGACACCAATCGTGAAATCTACCTGGATTAGCCAGTCGACGAACGCCTTTCGACCGACTCAATGACGGCGTTGGCAGGTGGTTACTGTGTATTGGCAAAATAATTTTGATACTGTACATCCATTATGATATACTTTCTGTTTAGGTGAGTCGCTAGACGCAATCATTCAATATTCACCTTACGCAGACGAAGAGATCAAGATTATCTGATTCAGAGGAGAAAAAATGTACGCTGTGTTTGCCGCGGGCGGGAAACAACATCGCGTTGAAGTCGGTTCGTTAATTGATGTTGAAAAAATCGAAGCGTCCGTGGGAGAAGAAATTACCTTTCCGGAGGTGCTGGCGATCGGAGACGACGATGGCGAAATTCACATAGGGCAACCCCACGTCCCAGACGGTGCTGTCGTTGGCGAAATCGTTGAACAGGGCAAAGAGAAAAAAATCGTCGTATTCAAATCCAAGAGGCGTAAAGGCTATAAGCGCAAACTCGGGCATCGCCAGAGGTTTACGAGGTTAAAAATAACCGACATCCAAGGCGTAGGCAGTCCACCAGATACGGAGGAAGAAGATGGCTCATAAAAAGGGCGGCGGCAGTACCGGCAATGGATGTGACAGTATAGGAAAACGGCTCGGTGTCAAACGGTTTTCCGGGCACTATGTTACAGCGGGAAGCATCCTCGTTCGGCAGCGCGGCACGCACATCCACGCCGGAAACAATGTCGGCGTCGGGAGCGATTATACGCTCTTCTCGACGATTGACGGCTATGTGTGGTTTGAACGGAAGGACAAAGTGCGCAGAAAGGTGAGCGTTTACGCCGAGCGTCCCAATTTCTAATCTACACATTAACGCGAAATTTGATACGTTGAAGCCCCGTCCTTGTGCGGGGCTTTTTTTGTATACTTATACCTTGTGTTGGGTAATATTGCGCTTGTTTTCGTAGCACAAGTGTGTCGCGATTCGGAGATCGCAGGGATCTCAATCACGATCTACTATGGGATAGCTATCGTCCTCGTTATTCACTCGGTTGATCCGTCCTTATCCAGTCAGTTGAGGGATTTACTATCGCACTAGGATCTCTATCGCATTCGCTATCCGCTCTCTTGATCTATTCGCTCGCTTGAGGGATTTACTATCGCGCTCCCTATCCAGTCGCTTGATCCTTCTGTTGAGTAAAATTGAGCTTGTTTTCTCGACAATTATGGTTTCTAATACGACTTACGCGGCACCAGCAGATCGCGATTCGGAGATGGGATCTCTATGGTCGTACAGAGGCGATCACAATCTAACAGATTGTAGTATGGAAATCTATGATCTCACTTGATCGTGGCTGCTGCTACTTTACCAGACGCTCGAAAACACGTAGTTCCCGGCAACGTGCAGTATATATACTTATAGTCAGGAATGTTGCGCGTTATATCTCTCTAACACAAGAAAAAGTCGTCACATTTTACGGAAAAGTGGTATAATTTGTTGAGAAAATCCCTTTTCTGAACTTTTACGTGCTTCATCAGACCAAAGGCGGTATTTTTCTGCCGTATCAATGCACATAATATAGCAGAACAACTGCCGTAACAAAGGAAATGTAACATGAAGACATTAGAATGTTGGTGTTTAGGACTATGCGCATTGATGGCTTTGACTCTCGCCGGCTGCGAAGCAGAAAGCGTGATACCTCTGTTACAATCGACGAAGGACAGAAGTATCCATGTAGAGGGGAGCGGTTCCGTTACCGGTGAACCGGATATAGCAACTCTGAATTTGGGCGTATCGGTTGAGAAAGAAACAGTTGCAGAGGCACGGGAGGCAGCCGCAATCGCAATGACGGCGGTGCTAGACTCTTTGAAAGCTAACGGCACTGCCGAAGAGGACATTCAAACGGAAAATTTCAGCATTCACCCTCAATACGATTACACGGAAAACGGTCGCGTGCTTCGAGGTTACCGCGTGAACAACACCATCAGTGCAAAGGTGCGAGACCTCCAAAGCCTCAGCGATATCATTGACGATGCCGCCGGCGCCGGGGGAGATATTATCGTTGTGAGGTCCATCCAATTCATGATTGAGGATCCCACGGAATTGCAGATGCAGGCACGTGCGTTAGCCGCAAAAGATGCTGAAGCGAAGGCGCAAACCTTAGCGGACGCACACGGTGTAAAGCTTGGAAAACCTGTGACTATCACAGAGGTTACGTCGGGAGGAAGTTCCCCGATTGTCTATGCAGAGAGTCTAGCCGCTGATGACAGCTTCCGCACATCGACCCCTATTGAAACTGGTCAACTCACTGTCACCGTGAATATCACGGTAGTCTACGAGTTTGAGTGAGGTTAGTTCGAGCCAAGCGAATGGATTGGATTCGACGGCAGCGGTTAACTGCACAAATTGCAAGATTCTATTGACTAACACGATTACTGAGTGCATAGTTTATTAGAGTTCGACATCGGTATTGAGGCTCAGCACGCTGGCTTCCTTTTGTCGGATGATGTATCTCCATCTTAACGCGAAGAGCCAAGCAGAGAATTTTTCAAGCGTAGACCTGTCCTTGCATCCCCACTCCCACGCTAACAAGTGTCCGGTTTTCCTATCAACTGCCTTTCTCCTCCAACGTTTTATCTTGTTCCCGATGGAGTGCCACATCTCATCAAGTGCCAAGATAGCGGAGGCTCGGGGTGAATGCGTGGGTTTGGGGCGTGCTTTTCCGTAGATGTACGTATCCAACACACACGGACATCCAACACTCGCTACCGATGAAAGATAAAGGAAGTAGAAACCTAAGGCACGTTTTGACAAACAAGATTTAAGCCGCTAATTCTGTCAGTATAATTAGATTTAGGCTGTCTACGGTGTGCTGATGCCAGCCACTGCTGCGCAGTACTATCTGCATCATGTCAGTTAGGAGATTGTTATGGAGCACAAGGTAAAACCACTTTTGAATTTCGTGTCTTTGGTGTTTTTACTGTTCTGCAAACCCTCCTTCGCGAATGATCTAACGCCCCAAGAAATTGCAAAAAAAGCGTTAGATTCGACAGTGCTGCTTGTCATGGAAGACACGAACAGGCAGCCGCTAGGTGTCGGGAGCGGATTCTTTGTACAACCGAACCAAATCGCGACAAACTACCACGTGATTGAAGGGGCGGCGCACGGCACTGCAAAGCGCGTTGGACAGGACACGGTCTTTTCCATTAAGGGATTTACGGCGATTGATGAAGATCGTGATTTGGCGATTGTACAAGTGTCGGATGCTCAAGTGCAGTCGTTGTCCCTTGCCGATAGCGATGCTGTTAAGGTCGGCGATGCGGTTTATGTTACTGGCAACCCGAAGGCTTACTTAGAAGGCACGTTCTCGGATGGGCTTATCAGTGGCATGCGTGACTTAGAAACGATCAGGCTACTCCAGCTTACCGCACCAATTTCTTCCGGGAGCAGTGGCGGACCAGTACTCAATAAAAGAGGCGAAGTTATAGGCGTTTCCATGGCACAGATTAAGGATGGGCAGAATCTAAATTTTGCAATTCCTTCAAATTACCTCAAGAGTCTTATTGACCAGATGGGAACGGCGAAACCGCTATCGGATATATCGAAATCGTTATCAGGTGTATCAAAACCGTTAGTGAAGGAACGGCAATCAACATCTACTGAAGAAAAATACTTGATAAGGGGTATTGTGAAGTCCGCGCTTGGTCTTTATCAGGATGCCATAGTAGTCTTTGAGATTGCGCTCCGACTCCAACCTGATTATCCTGAGGCATACACCGCTCGTGGCATTGCCAAAGTCGGCATGGATCAACACTCTGAAGCGGTCGTAGATTTCAACACAGCAATAGAGCTCAAACCGGATTATTCTGCAGCGTACGCCGCTCGAGGTTTGGCGAAGATTGAGTTAGGGCAATACATTGATGCTATCAAGGACTACGATATGGCTATTCAACTCGATCCAGGCATAGAACTTAAACTGGATTATTCCACGGCGTTCGCTGATCGAGGCTTGGTAAAGGCTGAGTTAGGGCAATACACTGACGCCATTAAGGCCTACGATATGGCTATTCAAGTTGATCCGAATAATGCCGAAATCTACGTCATTCGTGCACTTGCAAAGGACAAATCAGAACAATACGCGGGAGCCATAGAAGACTACGATACGGCGATACGACTCAAACCAGATGACGCCAAAATCTATGTTAACCGGGGCATCGCTAAGGTTAAATCAAGACAATACGCCGACGCCATCAAAGACTATGACGCAGCAATGCGGCTCAAACCAGAGGATGCAACGGTCTATAGAAATCGAGGCATGGCGAATGCTCTTTCCGGGCGGTACTCCGAAGCCATTAAAGACTACGACCTCGCTATTCTACTGAGTCCAGATTATGCGGAAGCTTATGCTGGGAGGGGTATTTCGAAGATTAACTTAGGACAATTCGCTACCGGTAACAATGACTTGGAGACTGCGAGGAAACTCAAACCAGAGGAATCTCGTAACTTAATCGCGTACCTTGACTTCCTAATTAAACCAGATAGTGCTTTTGCATACATTAAACGTGGACTCGCAAAGGTTAAATTAGAACAATATGCCGATGCCATCAAGGATTACGATTCTGCTATCCGACTTAAACCGGATGATGCGTTTGCGTACAAAGAACGCGGCAACGCAAAAAAAATGCTAGGACAATACGCCGATGCCATCAAGGATTACGATAGGGCGTTACGGTTTAAACCGAATGATGCGTCTACACACATTAAGCGTGGCAGCGCAAAGACAGGATTAAAGCAATACGCCGCCGCCATTCAAGACTACGATACTGCCTTACGTCTCAAACCAAATGATGTCACAGCTTATTATCTGCGTGGTGTGGCGAAGTACCATCAAGGTCACTTTGCGGCAGCGAAAGAAGATTTCCAAACTGTGTTGGGACTTCCCATAAGGGTGCGCGACGAGCGCTACGGTGTCTACAAGAGTTACTGTGAGGGGATGCTTAGACTTTTCGAGTAGAAGCCGGTATTGAATTAGCATTAGACATCTTTCCAAAATGGATCCGTGTAGTTACAGCAATCTCGGAGATTAGAATAACTACGCCGTTTGGCAACTTGTTGAGGAATATCGCAAGTTAACAATGGCAGCAATCACATTCCATGTTTTCCCATAGTTGCGGTGTTTGCCTCGATAGATGTCTTTGGTGATGCGAAAAATCTTACATCGTCTGACGATATTCTCAATGACGACCCTGCGTGTTGCCAACCGTCGGTTGAATTGCTTCGCCTCCCGAGTCAAGGGCTTGCTCCGATAGGCCTTGATGGGCGTCGAACTGTTGGCATACCGTTTGGCTATCCCCTGATAACCACTGTCAGCCAACTTCTCAGTTTCGGGAGAAATTGCCACACGACTTTCCTTCAGAATGGTGTAATCGTGAACACTCCCTTTGCGGCAGGTAACCGATACTATTTCTAACAGCGCCAAACACGCAATCAACTGAACTTTTATGGTGTGCCTTTTTTTTACCGCTATAGTAGACACGCTGTCCCTTTGTTGGACGTTCAATAGGTTGCTCGGTGGCATCAATGATGATGGTTTGGAGATCGCTCTCCAATAAGTGCTTTCGATTCTTCAATGAAAGCACTTTAACTAACACGTCAAGTATCTGATGATAGAGTTTATTTGCATAAGACTCACTGATACCAAACTCCATGCCTAATCTGGCAAAGGTTGGATAGTGGCGCAAATAGGTGAATGTCAATAGAAGGCGATCGGCCAATGCAACCTCCGATTTCTTTCCTCGTTTCTTCATCGGACGTTCTTCTTTAAGTTTTTCAAAGTAAGTCGCCACACGTTCCAAAATAAGGTTGAAAGCTGCCTTGTCAATACCAACCGCTCGCAGAAATTGCTCATCTGACTGTTTTACTGCTTTTTCAAATTGACTCATGGGTATCCTTTCTACAACAGAAGATTGTTGAAAGGATATAACGTAAAATCAAGCCAAATAGATACTTATTTTGGAAAGATGTCTATTTAAAAACTCTCGCACAAGCAGCACAAGCGAGGAAGTTTGAGTAAATGGGTGAATGTATCTTGTGCAACAGGAAATTGTTGTTTCACTGACTGCAAAGCATAAAAGAGAATGGACAGAATCAAACACACAATTCTCAAAGCCAAACTAACCATCCTTGGCAGCGAACGGTTTTTCTTGGCGCGGCGGCGTAGAAAACGGTAGGCAGAAGACGCGAAGATTGGTCCATACAAGCAAGGTTAGCAGTTAAGGGATGCACACTATCAGCAAAAAGGTTTGCGCGAGTTCTGGAAGAGACATCCTGACGGCAAAACTGCTCTTAATCGATCGTTTGAACTTATTGACATACAAGAGTTCCACAATTTTACCAAAATGCGCACGGTATTTGGTCGTGCCGATTAAGTTGGCTCTTTGGTTGTTTTCAATACCAACGGCAACAAGTACCGTCTGACTGCCTCAATCCATTTCAATCATCGCAAAGTCCTTGTGTGTCACATACTGACTCACGCAGAATATGACAAAGGAAGATGGAAGAAATGAGCGTGGTTCCAGAAGACATTCAATTACACTGGCGTGCCGTGCAGCCGCTTTTTTCCGTTCGAAATGAAAGCGAATACAATCTAGCAATTGAGCGGTTGAACGCACTTATTGACGAAATCGGCACCAATGAACAGCACCCCTTGTATGAACTACTTGATACACTGGGTACAGTCATACACGCCTATGAAGAGAAGCATTACCCAATGCCGGAGTGTAGTGGCGTCGAGATATTCCAACATTTGATGGAAGAGCATCAACTTGATCCCTCAGACCTTCCGGAGTTAGGAACATCAGATGTTGTTTTGGAGATTCTTGATGGCAAGCGAGAACTTACGGTTAAGCATCTTCAAGCTTTGGCGACAAGGTTTCACGTGTCACCATCCGTGTTCGTGTAGACCCTCAACCTATTGATGCCTGGGCAGCTGTCGAATCAAGGAAAAGATGTATTCGGACTGTTTTAACCTCTCGGCTTCAAAATAACACGAGTATCAGACAGATGAACATAGATACAGCCAGAATCCATGCGAAGGGTGGGAAGGGCGGTAACGGTTGCATTAGTTTCCGTCGCGAGAAATACGTGCCCCGCGGCGGTCCCAACGGGGGAGACGGCGGGGGCGGCGGGAGCGTCATTCTTGAAGCGGCGGAAGGGATGAGTACGTTGATTGACTTGAGACATAACCCGCTCCAAGTCGCCGAGGACGGCAAGCACGGCATGGGCAAAGAGATGCACGGAGCGGACGCCGTCGATCGAATCGTCCGCGTTCCCTGCGGCACGATCGTGCGAGATGTCGAAGGCCGCGAAATTCTCGCCGATCTCACTGTCCCCAACCAGCGCGTCATTGTGGCGCGCGGCGGTATTGGCGGGAAAGGAAACACCCATTTCAAGAGCAGTATCTTCCAGACGCCGCGGGTGGCGGAAAAGGGGGAACCCGGCGAAGAACGAAACGTTGAATTGGAAGTCAAGCTGATCGCAGATGTCGGACTGGTCGGATACCCAAACGCGGGAAAGTCAACTCTGTTGGGACGGGTTTCATCAGCCAAACCGAAAATCGCCCCTTATCCATTCACTACCCTCGCGCCCAATCTCGGTGTGGTTAGGATCGACGCGGAACGTAACTTTGTGATGGCAGATATACCCGGATTGATCGAAGGTGCACACGAGGGAGCAGGGCTAGGTCACGATTTCCTACGGCATATAGAACGGACAAAGATGCTGGTTCATGTCATTGATGCGGCCGCGATTGACGGTCGGGACCCAATTGCCGATTATGAAAAACTTAACAAGGAACTTGAAGGGCACGACAAACGCTTGATCGAACTCCCGCAGTTGATAGTATTGAACAAAATGGATGTGCCCGATGCCCAAACCAACTTGCCGCAAATCCAGCGTTACTTTGAAAAGCGTAAACTTTTCCCGATTTCTGCTGTCACCGGTGAGGGTACCGGGGGGTTAATCCGTGCAACATATCACTGTTTGCAAGAGCTGAATGAAAAGTACAGAAATGATGAATACCCATTTGAAGAATTGGAACTCTCACTTGCCAAACCGCGGGGGCGGTTTGAATTAACCCAGGATGGGAATCGTTTTGTCGTGGCTGGGGACGAACCTCGTCGTGCGGTATTGATGACGGACATGGAAAACGATCAAGCGCTGATCCTGCTCCATCGTAAACTGAAAAAGATGGGACTTATGAATGCGCTGAACAAGGCAGGAATTAAGGAAGGCGATACGGTTCAGATTGATGAATTCGAGTTTGCGTACAGCACCAGTGGAATCGACGCCGGATAGTTGCCGAGATCGACTATCCGGCGTGAAGCGCGTCGTTGTAAAGGTCGGCAGCAGCACCATCTCGCGGGGATTTAAATTAAATGATGACGCCCTAGATAGGCTAGTCGCCGATTTGGCACGCGTCAAAAAGTCGGGCAAAGAGGTCATCCTTGTTACATCAGGCGCCATTGTTGCCGGGGTAGGAACTCTCGGGCTTTCTACTCGCCCACAGACGATTCCCGGATTGCAGGCGGCAGCCGCCGTGGGTCAGAGCCGGTTGATGCACGCCTATGAGGATCGATTCCAGGAGTACGGCGAGACAGCGGCGATGATGCTCCTGACGCAAGATGATTTCACCAATCGCAAACGTTACATCCACATTAGCAATACCCTCAACACACTGCTGCAATTTGGCACAATCCCCATCATCAATGAGAATGACACGGTCGCGGTTGACGAGATTAAGGTTGGCGACAATGACACTCTGTCAGCCCAAGTGACCAACTTGGCAGATGCCGATCTGCTGGTAGTCCTGTCCGATCAAGTCGGTTTTTTCACTGCCGACCCGCGCAGGCATTCGCAGTCGCAGTTCATCGACGTTGTTCCCGTCATCACCGAAGACATTAGGAAAGCTGCCGGCAGGGCAGGCACCCAAGGCGGCACAGGCGGGATGGTCACGAAGCTACAAGCCGCAGAAATCGTCACGGGGTCGGGTGAGATGATGGTGCTGGCAGATGGAAAAGAACTCGATGTTGTCAATCGTATCCTCGGTGGTGAGAACATTGGCACGCTGTTTCTGCCGCAAACACCTAAATCGTCACGAAAACGGTGGATTGCCTATTCGCGTCCGCCTAAGGGGCGATTGCTTGTAGACAATGGAGCGCGAAATGCCCTGGTTGATCGCGGAAAAAGCCTTCTCGCATCGGGCGTACGAGGTGTGGAAGGCGAGTTTGAATACGGGGATACCGTCTCATGCCTCGATGAGAATCGGGATGAATTTGGCCGTGGGCTGGTCAACTACAACACGGAGGACATTACCAGGATTATCGGCAAACATACCGGCGAGATTGAAAAAATCCTTGGAGCACGCTACTACGAGGAGGTAATCCATCGAGACAATTTGGTGCTGATGGAGCAGGCGTAAAACATGGTGAGTAGTATATGTCGAAAGGGGATGTGAATCATGGAATCATTGACAATCCAGACCACGGATTCTGAAGCCGCGGCACGTCTAATTCGTTCCGGTCTCCTCAAAGAGGCTGCCTTTTTGCGTTTGGGGATCGAAAAGACGACAGGGCGGATTGCTAATTTTGAGGAAAAATATGGCTGTTCGCTTCAAGAGTTGGGCAGTTCTACCACGCGAATCAACGACATTGATTTGGTAGAGTGGGAAGGTGAAATTGAGGTTCTCGTCCGTTTGGAAAAAAAATTGAAACAGATTGAAGAATTGAAAGTATGGAGATAACGGACTATTTTACATTTAGCCTACACTCCGCACCTTATAAGTGCTAATTTGGGTATTTTTTGGTATCGTTCCAGCGATTAATGGTGATAGCATATACTGTATTTTAATTAAATATAACGTACTATATATTGAAATTATAATGCAAGATCGATATGAACATCACCCATCAAGTAACACCCGCCAAAAGCTAGTTATAGGGCGAAAAACGAGGGTTTATTGACAAAAGAGTTGTACCGCCCAGGAATAATGGTGTAATATCCACATTGCGCTCCGCTGGAGCGCGGAAATATGGACATATCGCATTCTATTGACATTGCGCTCCTCTGGAGCGAGTTACTTGCGGAAAGAATTATTCCGCCAAGGATAATAGGGTGCTACCAATAAATTCTGTAACCCCCCAAAATAGGTGCGGAGAGTAGGATTTAGGACTTACACAGCAACAGGAGGTCGTTACGGTAGGCAGGAATCAAGCAAGCGGATAGCACGTGCGATAGAGATTTCTTGCCCTGCCATGCATAGGTGGTCGCGACCAGGAGATCGCTCCTACGAGCCGAACTGCGTAAGTTTTAACATTAATTGAACGCACTTCCGTAACGAGTGGAAAAATCAGTTGCTGATAAAAACCGAATAAGGAGATTACTAGGTGAGTCAAACAATTCATGAGATGGTAGAAACCAAAGCACGCACGGCGAAAGCCGCGATGCGAAAACTGTCTAAAACTTCCTCCGATGTCCGCAATCAAACCCTACTGGCGATGGCGGAGAACATCATTCGGTTCAAGGACAAAATTCGGGATGCCAACGAGACAGATTTGGAGGCTGGGCGCGACACCGGGCTTGCCGCTCCACTGATGAGTCGGCTCGCGTTGGATGACAAGAAGGTTGAAAGAATGGCGGACAATCTTAGGCAGGTCGCCGCATTGCCCGATCCAATCGGTGAGATTGTACACATGGGTGAACGGCCGAATGGGCTGAAGATCGGGACGGTTCGCGTTCCGATTGGCGTTATCGGTGTCATCTACGAGTCGCGTCCGGATGTCACCGTCGAGGTCTCGGCTTTGTGCGTCAAGTCGGGCAACGGTGTTATCCTGCGGGGCGGATCGGAAGCTATCCATTCAAACACGGCACTTGCAAACATATTGAGCGAGACAGCGGAAAAAGAAGGTGTGCCCGGTGCGATACAGTTTGTCGACATCACGGATCGACAGGCGGTATGGGATATGATTTCAATGTCCGAACTGATTGACCTTATCGTTCCCCGCGGCAGCCAAGAGTTCATCCGCAACATCATGAAAAGCGCCGATATCCCTGTCGTTGGTCATGCGGACGGAATCTGCCATGTGTACGTTGATGATGCTGCCGACCTCAACACGGCTGAAGACATCTGTATCAACGCCAAGGTGGGATATAAAGTTGCCGTGTGCAATGCAATGGAAACACTTCTAGTTCACGATTCAATCGCGCCACAGTTCCTTCCGTCAATGTGCGAGAAATTCGCGGTTAAAGGCGTGGAGCTGCGGGGATGTGAGGAAACGCGGAAGTGGTATCCCAATGCCAAGCCGGCAACCGAGGAAGACTGGAGAACGGAATATCTGGATGAGATATTGTCGATACGGGTTGTTCCCGACTTCGATGACGCTGTGGATCACATTGAAACCTACGGCTCACACCACTCCGACGCAATCGTTACCGAGAGCTATGCAAACTCGCAACGGTTTCTAAAGGAGGTCGACTCGGCGGCTGTGTATGTCAACGCGAGCACCTGTTTCACCGACGGCTATGAATTTGGACTCGGCGCAGAGGTTGGCATCAGCACGCAGAAACTCCATTGTCGAGGACCGATGGGGCTCCAAGGATTGACGAGTTACAAATACATCGTCTATGGGAACGGGCAGATGCGTACCTAGGAAGGCTAGTCGAAAACATAGGTGACTTGGGAGAAACTGAGTGACATATTGGCGGTATAGGTCAACGATC
Source organism: Candidatus Poribacteria bacterium (assembly GCA_965204085.1). Taxonomy (GTDB): domain Bacteria; phylum Poribacteria; class WGA-4E; order WGA-4E; family JAJDTR01; genus JAJDTR01. The sequence continues at coordinate 836,641 of CBDBEE010000001.1, forward strand.
ATTGACCTATACACTGTAGAAATGCTTGTGCCGAGACATATTTCACCTCCCACGCACCGATGCCACCGGTACAATCTCCTCGTCAATAGCTAATCAGTCCTCCCACCTGACATCTGCTCCAACGCCAACGTTAGCGCGTGTGTCCCAAGTCTGCCATGCCCTTGGGCTTGCACCGAAATGTAGAGTTGATGCACGAGGGCAAGCCCGGGAAGGCTCAATCCCATCTTCTTGGATTCATCAAGCGCGATACCCATGTCCTTAATGAAATGCTCCACGAAGAATCCGGGATCAAAATTGCGTTTGAGAACCCGCGGCGCCAAGTTATCAAGCGTCCAACAGGCAGCAGCGCCTCCGCTAATTGACGACAGCATCGTCTCCAAGTCCAATCCCGCTTTGTGACCGTAGAGAAGCGACTCACAAACCCCAATCATGGTGCCGGCAACAACAATCTGGTTACACATTTTCGTGTGCTGCCCGGCGCCTGCTCCTCCTTGATGCACGATACTTTTTCCCATTGCTTCAAAAAGAGGCATGACCGATTTGACGGCGTCCTCGTCGCCGCCGACCATAATTGATAGTCGTGCCTCGCGCGCGCCGACATCGCCGCCCGATACAGGAGCATCAACAGACGCTATCCCCTGTCCCCCGGCTTGGTCGTAAATTTCCTTTGCCAACGACGGTTCGGTCGTCGTCATATCAACGATAATACTGCCCGACTTCGCCCCCTTGAGGATACCATTTTCACCCAAATATACATCGCGAACGTCCGGTGGAAAACCGACAATCGTGAAGATGATATCGGATGCTGCGGCTACTTCGCGTGAGGAATCCGCCCATGCGGCACCGGCGTCAAGCAACGGCTGCGCTCTTTCCTTCGTTCGGTTGTGCACGGTTGCCGAATAACCGGAATCCATAAGGTGCTGACACATCCAACGCCCCATGACGCCGGTGCCAATCCAGCCAATTTTAGTTTCGCCGGGTGTTACAGTGATACTCATATCTTGTCTCCTTTGAGATTCAAATTTTCAAGATGTTGGATACGATGTAGAATCAGTCCGACCTATGGGCAAGCAAGCAGCAGAGTGTGATGTCCACCGCTCACATGCTATAGATTATATCCCGACTCCACCGCGAAATATTTGCCTCAGACTAGGTACTGTTGACATGTAATTGTTTAGTCCATCGGTCTGGATTTGCCAATCCAGACCGAGCGGGGCAGGGAACACGCCCAGTAGGGAAGTACAATGCTAATTCCGGCTAATCGGGGGCATACATGCCCAGACCGGACGTGCGACGAACTGTAATACTACGAACCAAACGATGCACTGAACAGTTACGTTGACATTTGAAATTGAGCCAATATTGATGCGCCTGAGGCAGTATATTGGACAACCACAAGGGTTGTTCCTACATTGGATCGATCCCAGTAGGGGTTGGGATTTATCGGCGAATTATGGACACAACTTAGTAATGTCAATACACCTTCGTTTTCATGTTATACGGATTCAAAATCTAAATGTTACAGCCGCTCCGAGACGCGCAATGAATTGCGCTACTACGAACCCCCGGTTCTTGTAACTTATAGATTATGAAATGGTATTAGGTCTTACGCACTTGAACGTCCGTAGGCAACGCAAAGCCGCGTTCCCTACAGTGCGCAAATGTAAATCGAATGAAGAAGGGCATCAAAGCCAACCATTATCCAAATACCATTGAGCGGTATCTTTGATTCCCTTTTCAAGCGGATATGCGGCACGATAGTCAATGTCCTTCACTGCCTTGGTATCGTCGCAAACCCAATATTGTTGTTTCAAATCAATCATCTTCTGGCGATTCAAGGTAACAGGTTTCCCTGCGATTCTTGCAACCGCTTCCGTGAAGATGGATACAACGTCTAACAGGAAAACCGGTACGTGCAGCCGAACCGGTCGTTTATCCAAACTCTGAGCGATGGCTTGTGCCACCTCCCACCACGGATGAACGACACCATCGGACAGGAAGTAGGTTTCGCCCACAGTGCGCTCGGAAATCGCAGCAGCATGCATCCCGCGGACCAAATCCTTAACATACACGAGACTTAGTTGCCGCTCCTGATTTCCGATAAGCGGCAATACTCCCTTCCTGACGCACTGAAAAAACAAAAAAACGTCCTTGTCGCGAGGGCCATAAACAGCAGGTGGGCGGATGATTGTAACAGGTAACCGATTCGCATACTCACGAGCGATAAACTCCCCTTTGAGCTTGCTTCTACCGTAATCCGTCAGCGGCTGCGGTTGAGCGTCTTCGATTAACGGTTTCCCATTCAGGCTTGGACCGCATGCCGCCAGACTGCTGCAATAGAGGAATCGAGTGTTGCCGCCATTTTCCTCCACACACGCCTTAATTAAGCGCCTCGTCGCTTCTGCATTTGCTCGATTATACTCATCAGCATTGAACGCTTGGGTCAAACCTGCGAGATGAAAGACAAGGTCGATGCCCCGCAGCGACGGTATGGGTGAATCAGGATTGCTAAGGTCGGCGGTCACCAATTGAATTGGTGGATGTTTTCCGGCAAGCAACGGTTTAAGCCACCGTAGATTGCCCGTTTGCCGAACCGTGCAGGTTACCTGATAATCACTAGCCACTAGCAGTTCGACCAGATGGCTGCCAATGAAGCCGGTACCGCCAGTCACAAAAGCCCGCATATTGGTTCAGCCTTCAATTCCATCACAGATCGGCACAATAGGTGATAGGACATCGCGACTCTAGGAAGAAGTGTCAATTGGTTTTTTCGTTTGCGTCTCCTTGTCGGATTGCCAATCCAGATCCTTTGCAAGTTGCGATATCACAACAATCCCTCCAACCACAACACCACAGTACGTCGTAAAAAACCGAGTTAATAACGAATATAATCCGCCCGTGTGTCCAACTAGCAAGTTGCCCATAAAAATAACGGTCAAGAATTCAGCAATTCCACTTGCACCCGGGCTAGGTGCAAACAGCGTGACGAAGTGCAGTATAGATTGTATTGCGATCACATGCCAGAAAGGAGCGTCTCCACCCAACGCCCGAACAATGACATATCCACCTGTAAATCTGCTCGCATAAATCCCTGCTGTACACAAGAAACCGATGAAACACACAGCTTTGTGATGTGTGATGAACATCCGAGTGTACGTGGCATGTTCCGTGATGAGTCTTTCAAGTGTGGTAACCAGTCTATTGAGAAGGTTTGTAACAAGGTGAAATCCGCGTCGATCGGGAAATCGAATGAGTGTCAGAGGAATGAGAAAAACCTTCGGCTTCACCACCATGAGGAGAAAAAACGAGAGGAAGAGCGAGAACATCAACAGGGTGTATCGACTAACATGCGTGATTCCGCTAGGAACGAAATCCGGAGCATGAATTGCAACGTATGCCGCGGCGAGAAACAGGAACATTAGGGTTCCGGTGAAAGAAATGATCCCCGCAGTAATACAGCCAGCTACTGGTACCCCGACACGACTGCAAATATAGATGTGACCAACACCGCCAGTCTGAAAGGGCGTAATACCTCCTATGCAGATAGTTGACAGATTCGCGCGAATACTATCAAAAAAGGTGAGCCCGGTCGTCATCTTCCGGCAAAAGATATGGATGCGCATTCCACCAAACAGCCAATCCGTGAGCATGCAAAGTGCTGCCAGAAGGATGAATTCCCCCCGCATGGACAGAATATGAGTACCAATATCTTGAGTGCCACTCCGCAAAAAGCTAGCACATAACCCGATAACCGTACAAAGCCCGAAAAATACGAATCCGCGTGTGATGTTTTTTCGATTCAGGGATCGACTTAAGAACTCTTGCATTTATGATTCGATGGGCTCCTTCCAGATAAATCGTCGCCTCCGAAGGTGCTTAATCTGCTCTCCTGAATCAATCTTGAACAAGGGAACCATTCTCCCCGAGAACTCAACTTTACCAATAACTCCTCCCTCGCTAAAAAATTTCCAGGTCTAAACTAATGTCTAGCGGTGCTGCCGAATGCGTAAGTGCGCCGACGGAAATGAGATCTACGCCTGTGGCGGCGACAGCCTCGACCTTCTCCAACGTGATACCGCCCGACGCTTCCGTGACGGCTCTGCCGGCGACCTTCGCAACAGCTGCTTCCATCAAGTCAACTGGCATATTATCAAACAATAAAACGTCGGCTTTGGCATTTAGGGCTTCTTCAACCTGATCCAAGGTTTCGACCTCAATCTCAATCTTTGAGGTATGTGGCGCAATTGATCGGGCGCGCTCCACGGCTTGAGTGATGCCTCCGGCAACAATAATGTGGTTGTCCTTTATCAGAATACCGTCGTAAAGCCCAAAGCGATGGTTGTATCCGCCGCCAATTCGAACCGCATATTTCTGAATTGTCCGCCAACCTGCCGTTGTTTTACGAGTGTCGAGAATCTTAACAGGGTACCCGGCCGTTGCAGCGACAAACTCTGAGGTTAATGTCGCCGTACCCGATAGGCGCTGGAGAAAGTTGAGAACGATACGCTCACCGGTAAGGATTGATTTTGCTGCGCCGACTACGCTGGCAATCGAGGTCAACTCTTGTACGGAGCTACCATCGGTAACGAGCGACTCAAATCGGAGTGACGCATCAATCTTCTCAAACACGCGTTCGGCAATTGGTAACCCCGCAATGATGCCGCTGTTATGAACAACGATAGTTCCCCTCGCAATTTGATTGTCCGATATCGTTGACTCGGTCGTAATGTCACCGGAGCCGACATCCTCTATTAGCGCCATCTCAATCAAGGGATCGATTAACCGAAAGTTCAACATGTGCGTTAAGAGCCTATTTGAATAATCGATAGCAAAGCAACTTTTGTCATTTATAGGAAGTTTTTTCGCGTTTTTATATTTGTCTATCACGTATCTGTCGCCCCGCTGGGGCTTAGGTGCATGGGGCTTTGGCGTTTCTATACTTTGCGTTGGGTATTATTGCGCTTTCTTTTCCAGAACTAATTGTTTCTAATAGGACTTACGTAGCACCAGCAGGTCGGGAATCGGAGTTCCCTCGTACAAGGGTCGCGACCTGGAGATCGCTCCTACAGAAGACGCAATTTCTGACAGCGCGGAGTATATATACCTTCCGCCCCTCTGGGCTTTTAAAGGCTGGTGCGCAGGGGATTCCTATCGCCTGCGCTATCCGCTTGGTTGATCGCACCCTGCAAATGTACTTTTCAAACAGGTTCTAAATCTAGCCAACAATATTCAGGCAAGGATCCCTGATGTTGTGGCGTGAAAAATACTAGCCGTGGGTTGATTCCAGATGACACCCGTTGTTTGGTGCCTCGACTCGCCCCACATGCCCGATGAGGAACTTATCGATCGGTGCTCCTCAGTATCCCTGCTAGACGAGGAATCTCTCTTTCGAACTTCTAGGGAGTCCCCCAACAATCTGCATCGTTTGTGCTTGTGTAAATAACAAACAATAATCCACTTGAGAAAATTAGAGAGGCCATACGAGAGGCGTGATGAGTATTGCTGTACCGCCTACCAGCATATCTAACGGAAGTCCAATTCTCAGGTAGTCACTGAAGCGGTAACCGCCGGGACCATAAACCATTAAGTTGGTCTGATACCCAAGCGGTGTGGCAAAACTTGCCGACGCTGCCACCATTGTCACGATAGCAAACGGCATGAAATCCACGCCAAGGTTGTCGGCAGTCGCCATGGCAATCGGGAAAACGAGCACAGCCGCGGCGACGTTGGTCAGAGTTTCAGTAAACAACAATGTGATGATGTACACCACAGCCAACACGAGCAGCGGCTTTTGACCTGCCATCGCGATAAGCGACTGCGCAATCGCACCGGCTATTCCGGTGTTTTGCATGGCGTGTCCGATTCCTATAGAGGCCGCGATGACGAGCAAGACCTGCAAATTAATGCTGCGTCTCGCTGTTGCGACAGAGCAGCAGCCTGTGAGAAGCATGAGACCAGCAGCGAGTAGCGCGGCGTTCAACATGAGTTTAGGCTGTATGACCACAATCGCTACCATCCCTATCAGAAATCCCAATGCAATCAAGGCATGGCTATGGCGCCGCGGGTTGGAATCCTCCACTTGGCTCACTAAGAAGAAGTCGCGTGAATTTCGCTGCTGGGTCCCAAACGATGGGTGTGTTTCCAGCAGTAGGGTATCGCCTGCCCTCAACACAATGTCACCAATCTTCCTACGGATGCGTTCGCCATTTCGAGCGACCGCAATAACCACCGCATTGTAGGTGGAACGAAACTGTCCCTCGCGAATAGTTTGGCTGACGAGTGGACAAGTGTTCGAGACGACAGCTTCAATGAGGCATCGCTCCGACCTTGGAGTATCAAGTTTGAAAATCTGGTCGGTTGCTGGGGTCAAACCGGGTATTTTTTGCAAATCGACAACTGATTCGACAATCCCAACAAAGATAAGGCGGTCTCTTGCTCTAAGCTGTTCCTGGGGCGAAACAGCAGCAATTATTTGACCGTCACGGTCAATCTCCATCAGGTAAAGTCCTTCGAGATGCCGCAGTCCTGCCTGTTCAATCGTTTGACCCGTCAGAGAGCTACCATCTTCAACAAGCATTTCGACGGTGTACTCGCGTGGATCGTCTGTTCGGCGAAGCACCGGGCGTCTATCGGGCAACAACCAGCGGCTGCTTATCAATGTGTACACTATCCCAATAAACGCGCAGGGCAACCCAACTCTCGTTATATCGAACATCCCGAGGCTCTGTTTACCCCATTCGACAAGCAAGCCGTTGATTACCAAATTGGTGCTTGTGCCAATCAGCGTACACATTCCACCTAGAATTGCCGCGTAGCTGAGTGGTATTAACAGCTTGGACACCGATAGGCGACATTGTCGTGCCCACTCATCAACCGCCGGTAGAAGTGTCGCGACAACGGGGGTGTTGTTCAAGAATGCGCTGGTGGTCGCGACAGGTAACACGATGCGAAGAAGCGCTGTCGAAAGAGATTTAGGGCGGCCTAGCATGTATCGGACAATCAGATTTATGATGCCCGTCTCTCGCAGTGCGGCTGCAACCACGAAAAGTACACCGACCGTAATCATCCCCGGGTTGGCAAACCCTGAAAAGGCTTCGGCAGGCGTGAGAATCCTTGTTGTCAGTAGCAGGATTAAACCGCCAAGAAGGATTGCATCCGGACTGATACGCGTGAATATTAGCAAATTGAGCACTAATGCAACGACCGCCAGTGTTATCCAGGCGTCCCAGCCCAATGTTTCCCAACCCATATCAAGTCCTCGGAGGAGATGCGTGGGAAAGAGCATAGCACCTGAACCGTGTGTTGTCAAGGATATTTGGGGCAATCAATCCTTGCGTTTCACTTCCCTTTTTGGTACACTTTCCGATCGTCTGCTTGCGCACATCCAATGCTGGATTGAACAATAGACGACAACACCATTCTTGGTTTTTAAGGAGAATTTGTTGCTTTCGCTGTTCCTGCGAGATACCTTGAAGATCAATGGGGAAATCGGAAACTCGTCAATCCCGATCGTCTTCGACCTCAGTCTTGACGACGCGTTTCGTTGGGAGCCACGGCTTTCCACGTATTGTCAGACTTCACGTTGGATGTCTGGCGCGACAGCTTGCTCGAATAACGGTGACACAACTCTCGCATTGAGAACCATTGCTCTCGTCTTTTCAACCCGACCTTTAAGGCTAATTGCACGTCCATTCTAGATTCCCGTGGGTTATCAGATTCTTGCAATCATCTTCCAAGTTGTGGCTGCCTTACGTTTTACACTTGTCGAAAGTGCTGCGACCTGCAAATGTGTACCGACGCAGCCAGGACTACCATTCCTCTCAACTTTACACCGCCAATGAGTCCTAAGACTTCGTTTACACGTTTCATCTTCATTTTGGTGGACGGTTCGCCATACCAAATTTTTAAGGATTTAGTCAATGATGGTACACTCTCGAATATCAAAAAGTATGTAATAGATCGCGGTTGTTTCAAGAAAGCTGTTTCCACATTTCCGTCAGCGACAGGCCCCGCTTTTATTCCTTTCTTCATGGGACTTTTCCCTGGGACCGCAAACGTGCCCGGTCTTCGCTGGTTGTCAAAGAGGCAGTTTCAGAATCCTCATCGATTTCGCAGTCCGGGAATATGTAGCTATATGGGGATTGATGGTCTTTCCTTTACGAAAGATTTGCCGCGCACGCCTACACTGTTTGATTTTTTTTCACCGGTGAGCAATATCTATAATCTATTGACCCGTGGTTGCCCATCGTCCCGAAACCGAACCCGGTGGATTAAACCCTTTGTCTACACCTACGCACATTTTTCTCATCAATGGCGATTTGTGAACACCATTGCTTCTCGAAAGCTATTGAAAGCAGTTAAAGCGGGCGATGAATTTGTGATGTGTCTCTTCCCCGGTGTAGACACTTTCTCCCATTTGTCGCACACGACATCGGCGCGCGTCCTTGATACCTATCTGGAGATTGACAAAACTGTAGGAGAGGTTTGTCGAATTCTCCAGGAATCAAATGACTTCGACGATACTCTGATAATGATTACAAGCGACCACGGAATGAGCAATACACACACACATATTGATATTCCACGCCACCTGGATAGTGTAGGTTTGCGTTGTCTTCATTATCCGCTACTCTGGAGGAAAAAAGTGGTGTCCGCTAGCATGGTTTCCGGTAATGGAATGACGCACGTTTATTTCAAAGGGAAAACGTTGGTGACAACAGGTGCGGTCGACAAGCTGAAGACGGGTTGGGGAGAACGTCTGGCATTTGAGGAACTTAACGGTATGGGAGTCGTTGATCCACTCCTTGAAATTGAGGGGCTTGATTTTGTTGCGGGTCAAAGCGAAAACAAAAGCATCCTCGTAAAGAAAAAAAACGGTGAAGGGAAAATTACCTGTAAAAACGGGGCATTTTCGTATAAATTTCGAGGGACTGACCCGTTAGGGTACGGGAGATTTTATGAAAACTTATCCTACCGCAAGGCGCTTAGTCAAACCTACGATACCGAATATCCGGACGGCTTGGTACAATTGTGGCAGATTTTCAATGGCGACCGGACGGGAGATCTCGTACTAAGCGCCCAACCGGGTTATGACTTGCGGGCACGCTATGAAATCCCGCAACATCGCGCGACGCATGGAGCATTGCATGCGCAACAGATATCAGTGCCGCTGGCAATCAATATCCCCATTGAGACAGAACACATTCGCACCGTTGACCTGTTCCCAACGGTCTTGAATCATCTCGGACACGTAGTCAATTTAAGTGAGATTGACGGGTTGGTTGTCCGCTGATTTTGTATCGTTTGTCAATCCATCGAATTCATCATAGGAACGAATTCTCTACCAATTTAGCTCGGTATATGAGGAGGAGCCAATCCATTGGAAGAAAAATTAAAGGAACTCAAAAACTGCCTTGTTGAGGTTGACGATTTGCAGTCCGCCGCAGCCCTCTTGTATTGGGACCAATCGACTTACATGCCATCAGGGGGCGCAGCGGCGCGTGCACGCCAAACCGCGACTTTAAGCCGCCTCGCTCATGAGAAATTCACTGCACCGGCACTCGGCAGACTCCTAGATGAACTTCAATCGTACGAGGAACAACTGCCGTATGATTCGGACGACGCCAGCCTAATTCGTGTGACGCGGCGCGAATATGAACGAGCGATTAAGGTGCCGCCTTCATTTATGCAAAAACTGTATAGCCACTCCTCCGAATCTTATCAAGTTTGGACCGAGGCTAGACCGGCGAACGACTTCAACATGGTGAAATCTTATCTCGAAGAAACGCTCACGATGAGCCGTCAGTTAGCTGAATTCTTTCCGGGATACGAACACATCGCCGACCCGCTGATTGATTTTAGCGACTACGGTATGAAAGCCTCGGATGTACGACGCATTTTTTCCGAATTACGCGAGTGTTTGGTGCCCATCGTTGATGCGATTACCGCTCAATCTCCCGCGGATGACTCTTGCCTGCATCAAACTTTTTCGGAACAACAGCAATTGAGGTTTGGAATCGAAACTATCAAATGCCTTGGTTACGACTTTGAACGCGGGCGACAGGACAAAACTCATCACCCGTTCATGACAAAATTCTCGCTCGGTGATGTTCGCATTACGACTCGTTCTAAAGAGGATGATATAAGCGATGCGCTCTTTAGCACAATGCACGAAGCGGGACACGGGATGTACGAACAAGGTATCCGTATGGAACTTGACGGGACTCCGCTTGCCAACGGCACGTCTTCGGGAGTTCATGAAAGCCAGTCGCGCCTGTGGGAGAATGTCGTAGGGCGAAGCAGAAGATTTTGGAACTGCTTCTACCCTAAGCTCCAAGCGGAATTTACGGATCAACTTAACTCCGTATCCGTGGATACTTTCTATCGTGCGATTAACAAAGTCGAGAAGTCGCTCATCCGAACGGATGCCGATGAAGTGACCTATAACCTACATGTGATGTTGCGGTTCGATCTAGAACTAGATCTGTTGGAGGGGGCACTCAATGTGGTAGACTTGCCCGAAGCGTGGCGGGAGCGATTTCAAGCTGATTTCGGGATAGTTCCTCCAGATGACCGCGATGGCGTACTGCAGGATGTCCATTGGTACGCCGGAACAATCGGCGGAGCGTTTCAGGGGTATACCTTGGGAAACATCCTTGGTGCACAGTTTTTCGCGAGCGCATTAGACGACCACCCCGAGATTTCCTCGGAAATTGAGGCTGGTGAATTTGGTACGCTGCACATGTGGCTGAAAGAGAATATCTACCAACACGGGTGTAAATTCACGGCTTCTGAGCTTGTTCAGCGTGTCACGGGTAACTCGCTGCGGATTGAACCATATATCTCATACCTGCAGCAGAAGTTCGGCGAACTGTATGAATTACCGGTCTAAGAGGTTCCGGTGATGGAAGTTGGTATAAAGGAAAAAAGGGATGGAGCGATTTAGATACGCGCTCTTTTTATTGAGCTGCTTGCCGATATTTGGAGCGTGCGGAGGAGTCAAACTCATCGAGGTTCAAAAAAGCACAGGCGCGCTCAATCTGTCTGCCGAGCAGAGGGCGATTGTAGAACCCAAAATCGAACTGATTAGTGATATTGTAGAGGATTACAACTTTGAAAAAGACGAACTAGAGTTAGCCTATCAGCGCTACCGGGGCAAAGCAAGTCTCCCGCGGCTAAGCCGTTATGAAGGCGGAGGCAGACGAACGATGCGAGGAGTGTTTCGTGAACAAAATCAATTGAGAACGAAAATCAGGCGCTTCGTCCAGCAACGCGAGGAATACAGAAAGGAAATCACAATTCTCGTTCAAAATATTCGAACAACCCTTACCTCTCGGCAACTCGCCATTTTTGAAGACATTGAATTGCCCAAGCTGAAACTTCCGAATGTCCTCCGACGCAGCCGCTACAACGACTTTATGTTCATTCCCGGGACACGAGGAGCAAGTCCGCGCGATTTTTAGCTAGTTGTCAATCTCAATGTTAAGCATTTAGTAGATAACCTTCGAATTCACCGCAATATCTTGGATATCTCGTTTGGCGCAGACCACACAAACCGCTTGGCTTCGCAGAATCAGTCATCTGTTTGCTGCGTTCTAATCTGTTCCACCACTGGTTTCAACAGCAGTACTTGAATTTGCGAGCCTGATTTTGTGTTCTGCAGGTAACGGGTTACTCCCAAATAGACTTTATCTGGATAATATCTACTGTATGTATATCATGAAAACGCCATGTAATACCGTTTCTATATATTAGCAGTGCATTAATAGCGTCAATCAAGTCTGTCCAAAACGGGGCAAGGGGAGTTCTATCGCGCTCATTATCCATTCGCTTGATTCCCGCCTACGGTGTAAGTGAACGATATATTTGAGATGTCGTATGCACTGTTATTCAAGCGAAATGGTATAAGTATTTCTGTTCATCATCTAAGCGCCCGGATTTCCATCTCACGGCATAGCCCACCTCGGATGCGTTGTCTCGCATGTAACAACTGTCTTTGTCGCCAGAAAGCCCGAGAACGCCGTGTCTGTTTTGGCTCATGTTGTGCACTCAATGGTAGATTTCAGTTGGTTAGGCCGAGATCCGCATCCAGTTGAAAATCAATGCCAAAGGGTAGTGCGATGTCGGGTTCCTGTTTGGCGAAGTGCTGCGAAAAGTCAATAATTGTGAAACCGACCAACTGCTTGGTTTCAGGTTCCAAACGCAGAATCACATCATCGGAGTGCTCAACGTAGTCTGTGTATTCCGGCTTGCCGCGAGTAACGTAAAGCACATCCGCTTCTCGGTCATAGAAAATTTTTATTCCGTCTTTGCTACAAATCATTGTATGCCCTCTTTCTTATTGGATATGCCGTGATAATGAAATTGTTGCGAATTAGTTTCACAATCACGACGATACGGGTGTAATTGTGAGGCAGGTCGTCAAAATTTTTGTAGTAAGTATATTTGTGCGGATCGGTGGAGGACTGTTTCCTTCTTCCGGTTCGCACGGTCAAGAGAACGTCATCACGGTGGTGTGAAAGTTCCCAATGACTTTCGAGAATATGTGCCCATCTTTCTCCGGTCAACTCAATTCGATTTCCCCATCTGTCAATGACAATCCACATGGATATGTTTCCTCAATGGTAATCTGCGTATGTTCTCCGGAGATGAGAACGGGATAGAAACCTCTTTGCTTCTGACGGCTGGCGATTCAGGCTCTCCCAGCAGTTTCGCGGCAAAAAGTGCAAAGGCTGATTTTCCGGAGCCGTAGGGACCGGTGAGCGACCAGGCTTTCGACGAGGCATGGTTCTCAAGTGCCGAGATTAGGCGGCGCAGCGTTTCGCGGGCGGTTACCGTTACGACGTAACCGTCCAGCGAGTTTTCGGCATAGAAATCGCGTTCAAGGTGAACCGAGCGGCGGAAGCGGCTGGTCACGTGGAAGATGTCGGAAAGCGGGATGGTTTTATTCATGGGTTGTAACTCGTTCAAAACTAACCGTACCCATAGGCATAGCGCCTGTCGCGTACCCCGACCGATGCTGCTGTACAATGAAGAGTGGAACAGTGTGGATAGTATAACACATTTCTTCCGATCTTGGTGAGTTCTCTGGAGGCGGTTACTACACTCTGAGGGAATCTCTCTCAGGTAACATTATCTAGCAATACACCACATGGCGCTCCGCTGGAGCGCGAAAATCTGGACATGTCGCATTCTATTAACATTTCGATCCTCTGGATCGAGGAAGGGACTCCGACCAAAAAGTGTTTCTTGCTGAAGGAATTATTCCGACAGGGATAATGGCGCGCTATCAATCAACTGACTGGATAAGGAAGGAGATAGTAGATCCTGATAGAGATCTTCTTGGGAGGGTAACAGAAAGTCCCACTCATTATTCACTCATTTGATCGATCCTACCGGGTGTTCAACTGCGTATGTCCTACAATCCAAGACACGGTCGAAGAAGAATCTCAAGAATTGTTCTGCATCCACTCCGACACACACGCGAGCGTTCGGCGCATGACCTGTTCGTTTCGCGCGGAGATCGCCAATAGTCCTACCCCGAGTCAAATCGCTCAATGTTTCTACCTGAACATAAGCATCCACAACATTAAAAAGGTCGGGGCACAGCAAATAACCGATTGCAAGCGGATCGTGCAAGTATAATCCATTGAATCCGTCACGCCGATGATGATACTCCATACAGGTTTGCGTCGAGTCTCGGAGGAATCGAAATAGCCGAGCGTTCTGTTGACCCATCTCGGCCTGCAAACGGTCATGAGTTAGAACTACCTGGTGTGTTACATCAAGGGGCGTCATGGTGACCGGCACTCCGAAATTGAACACCACTTGTGCCGCTTGCGGATCGGCATAAATGTTGAACTCGGCTTGCGTCGTCACATTTCCGTAAATCTCGAATACGCCCCCCATTAGAACTATTTCTCGAACCCTACGCATCACTTTTGGGCTGTCAAGGATAGCCTTTGCAATATTGGTCAGAGGGCCAATCGGGACCAAAATCAACTCGTCGGGATATTTGTCGACCAAATCGATAATTGCATCCGCCCCCCGATATGAGGACAACTGGCATCCAAGTTCCGGGTAAAGCCTTGTTCCGTCTGGGTTCAAGTGTTCAGAAATACCGCCCAAGCCATCTGAACCGTGAACGTGCGCCGATGTTACAAGCGGAATGGTCAACGGCGCTGCCTCCCCTTGAGAGATTAACGGTAATTCTAGGAGATCCATGCACTCAAGCGTAATCTGTAGATTTCGAGTGCATTGCTCCACAGGTACGTTTCCGCTCACCGTTGTAATCGCTTCAACTTTGAGTTCGGGGGATTTCAGCGCAAAGATGACAGCAAGTGCGTCGTCCACACCGATGTCGGTGTCTATCAGGATACGCTTCATGAAGTTTTACCAATCTCGTGACCGGGAATCACGAAGAATTACCACCCTTCACATGAGGTAAAGAAAAATCGTAACTGTTTAGTCCATCGGTCTGGATTTGGCAATCCAGACCGACCGGGGGCAGGGAACGTGCCGAGCAGGAAAGTACAATGCTAATTCCGGTTAATCGGGGGCTTAAATGCCCAGACCGGACGTGCGACGAACTGTAATACTACGAACCAAACGATGCACTAAACAGTTACGAAAAATCCTTATATTGAGAGATCTCATTCTCGCAAGCCGCGCTAGAAAACATGACCGATGCCGTAGGTAATAACAGGAACGCGAGAGGTACCGCCTTGGACATCCAGCGCGTAAGCAAAATCGCACCTAAACACGCGCGATCCACTTAGCCGCGGAATGCTAAATCTTAGTCCTGCGCCTACGCTGCGTTTCGGTTCGCTTAGCAAGAATTCATCCTCATTCCAGACGTAACCAACATCCAAGAATAACGCCGATCCGACTACCAGCCACGATTCCAATTTCTCGAATAGTCCACCGCGGAAGATGGACCGGCTTTCAATATTGAGGATTATCATCTTCTCTCCACTAAAGGCATACGGATTATAACCGCGCAACCCGTTTTCTCCATCGAGAATTACCTGGCTCTCACCCTCAAGTCCGAACTCGAACACCGTAGACATCTGAGCCGCCAGTGTTTGATAGAGAAGATTCTTACGGATCATTTTGACCCTTCCGTTGAAAACCGATTCACGAAGTTCATTACTAAAGCGCGTCGTAAAGTCTGCATGGGCATTCAAGAAGAGAGAGTCTTGGTGCGCTAGCGATGAGGAGAACAACCAATTCAGAACTGTTTCGGACCGATCCGATCCGTAGAACGGCGAACCGTATCCTATGGACATGCTGTATCCGTATCCGACGGCAATATCCTCTACGCGGCCCATCTGATTGACGTATCGTGTACGAACGAAATCAATGTCTCGACGCCCAATTGAGATGCCTAGTATTTTTATGTCTCGATCTTCAGGAGAGAATTTCAATTCGGCCCCCTTGATTTGTGCCAAAGTCGTACGAGATCTAGGAATGGTAGATGTTTCAAGCGGGGCAAACATTGAGTTTTCACGTTTTATTTCTGCCCACGTAGCATCGGGCACAAAAGAACGCAGGGCGAACTTTGAACGTTGAGCTTTCACCCAAACGGAGAGTTGCATCTGGCGATGCCGTTCTCCGAAAAAACGGCTAATCTGTCCCGAACCTCCTTCTACATTGCGGTCATAAGTATGTGTCGCCCGCCCACGTTCATACCAACTCTTCAGATCAACATGCTCCAATGCCTTAAATGCGGCGCTCCAGCGAGTTTTGAGCGTGTATTGTGGTCGCTCTAAACTTACTTGCCAAGAATCGCCCATGCGTTGTTGTATATAATAGCCATCAAATTCTAAATGCGTGCTGAAAAGGCGCGGATCCGTGTATCGGGTCCGAATGAAGCTGCGTGTCGTTTCGTCAGTCTTGCTAATCCGTTGATATCGAAATTGGGCTAGGTTACCGGTGCCAAACATATTCGAATCTACGACTTGCACGAGAAAGTCAGAACTATCTTTGCTAAAGGCGGGTATATCCAGTGCAGGAATCACCGACCAAAGGTCGGTGACGATAACCAGTATTTGAACAGTGGAGGTCTCGGCGTCCCATGACGCGTCAATTTCTGCGTCTCCAAGATAAGGTTTTCGACGCAGAATCCTCTCACTCTCCAATTCATCTTCCACGGTGTAAACATCCCCTGTATTGAAAAGAAGCTCACGGAGAATGACATGGTTTCTTGTGCGCGAGTTCCCTTCGACGGTTAAGTTCCCAATCCGCCCTTCATCAATGTAGATATGTAGGTAGACTCCGTCGTGGAATCCTTTCTTTAACAAGCGTTCCTCATCAATTCGCGCGAAACTAAATCCGTTCTTTTTATAAAAGTCGATAATCCGTTTGAAGTCCTCCCGCAATAATACTTCATCGTAAATCTCGCCCACTTCAGTACGCATCCCTCGGCGGAGTTGTTCATCGGAAAATGCCTCATTACCACGCAGGATAATCTTGCGAACAACCTGGGGGTCCGCCAACGCAGATCTACAAAAAATGATGAAAAATACCAAAGCGATCAAAATACGTTTGCTTATCACTGGATTCCTATTTGTGAAACCGTTAATTTTTTTAATGCGAGAAGCTCGGTTTCCTCACCGTACCGGTATTCATCCGGTCTCGTAGGTGCGGTTGGAAATGGATCTCTATCGGGATTAGCTTTGGGATTGGCTATTTCCTTCCTTTATCAGTCAGTTGATGGTTCATTATCCAGTCGCTTGATCGCACCTACCGAAATTTATGTAAATTTAGAACATGGCTAGCGTGCTGGAGTTGGTTCTCCAGGAGCAGTACGTTCATGATTCGAGAGTATACCTTCAATTAGCAAAAGAATGAGCGCCAATATCAGAAGTTCTCCCCAGATTTCCTTTCCCATTCGGTGGGAATCAAGCGCAACATCCAGCGATTCTGAAGAGACAGTAACCATCGGTTGAGCCTCAACACGGTCTATTGCCTCTTGAATCTGAATCGTCCGCAAATCGGATTCTGTCGGTTCCACGTTGACGGCGAAAAAATCTCGAACCAAGTGGTCTCTGCCGTGCACATCAACCCGATAAATGCCAGGCGAATCTGTTCCATCAAATGACAGAATGCCGCTCTCGCTAATTGACACAGTGTCGGGTGAACCGGATGCATCTCCCACTCTCACCACTGAAGCTTTCACAGCCTTCGCGTGACGATAATTGGCGGTAAGTGTCTCTCCGACGATCAGGTTTCTGTCGTGCGCGAATTGTGCCGCCTTGGTATAGAGTACAGTCTGCTGCATCAACGGGACAAAATGTGGGTTCAGTATCAGATTTGAAGCGTCAAGTTGGCTAGCGGACACATTAAAGACAATGGCTAAACCCGTATGGATTCGCCTTTCAACAAGTAAAGGGGTTTCGTCAGTTAGTTGTGCAACGACACGCGCATCCTCGGTCGGATTGAGGATTAATCCTTTATGAAACTGCGGGGCGTATTGTCCCGAAAAGTCGCCCGTACCAAAAATGTCGAATATCGAATGATCGGTATCGAACTCCGACATTGTTAACGGCGGATCCCAGTTCACCGAGGCGCCGAGGTTAGCTGGCAACCAATCGACAAACTGATTGTAGCTTGACACATCTACCTTGTCGCTCACGAAATACACGACACTCTTGCCCGCACGGATGAAACTTTGGAGCTGTTGCTGAGCCCGAACTGAAAGCTGAGGTACATCAACAAAGACGATGACGTCGTAATCCTCTAACGCGATATCCACGAACTCCTCGGCAGAGCAACTCACCGGCAGAATCGTGTAGTCTGCCGAGGGCGTGGCATCGATTTCAGGATTCAGCGCCAATGTCAAATACGACATCTGTTCGCCGACGCAGAGCACTCGAATTTGACCGTAGGCATTTAACGCAAAGTAACGCCGATTGTCTATCTGCAATCGATCCGGTGTGATATCTACATAACCTGTATGCGTTCCGGGTGATTCAAATTTGTGTGTGAAAGTCGCCGAAATCGTCTCACGTGCGAACACATTGGGACTCAGCGATCTCCGTTTTACACCATCAATAAAAAGCGTTAGCGTGATCTCGCCCAGTGAAGTATCGGAATGATTGTTGACACCCAGATTCAACTGAACCGGACGATGTGTCCCAATTAGTTGGTTAGAAACCTGAAGTTCTTCAATGCTAGTGTTGTCGTCATTCCCATCACCTACAGGAAGCAGGAAAATTCTAGCTCCCGACCGATTCGGTACACGCCCCCAAGTGTCCCATCCATTTTTGCCGAAATCGGAAATCAAGTAAATTTCCTTGTTGGGAGAAACCGACGATTCGAGGATATCATGCGCAAATTCTAGGCTGGGCGATACGAGCGTGGATCGACTGGAAAGCTCGGCTTGACGAATTCCCGCTTTCGCAGCATCCAAGTCCCTCGTTAACTTCATGAAGACCGCATCCGCGATGTCGGACATTAAGATTAACGCCACGCTATCGCCGCTTCGAAGTGAGTCGGCAACTTCCAATGCAGCCTCTCTTGCTTTTTCGAATCTTTGGCCCTGAATTCCTTGATGTCCCATGCTAAAGGAGTTGTCCAGAATTAGGACTGCGCTGGTCTTCGCACGGGCTCCAGCAAATGAGAATTGGTTTCTCAGTAGAGGGCGAGCGAGGGCAAGCGCAACGAGGGCAATAATCGCCGCTCGCAGGAGTAAGATTAGGAGATTCTTAAGCTGAATACGCCGCACGGTTTGGCGATGCGCAACCAGTAGAAACATGAGGCTGCTGAAATCGACCCTTTTCGCTTGACGACGACTCCACAGGTGAATGAGAAGAGGGATTGCGGCAGCAAGTACACCGAGAAGCAGAATCGGGTTGAGAAAGCCCAAGGGCAAATTCTCCTTTGTGGGTCAAGAATCAGGGCAGTAGTGGAAGTGACGCGTGATTAGTACATCGAAAGCGGTAAGATTGCATGACGGCGCACAGACAACAGAACGGTATTATAGGTGAAAACGGGACGTAGATTCAAGTTGAAATAGGGACGAGTCGTACCCTAAATGAGGTCGGAGAGAACCTCGGCATTGCACTTGACTTTCCCCAGAGTGTGCAGTAAAATTATCACAAGTTCAAGCTAAAGGTGAGCGATTATGCAAGATTGGGGCAATACCATTTACCTTGACAATCACGCGACAACGCCTCTCGATCCGCAGGTGCTAGAGGCGATGATGCCCTATCTGACAGCACAGTTCGGCAATGCGTCCAGTACGGCACACCAGTTCGGATGGAAGGCGAAAGATGCCGTGGAAAAGGCTCGACTGCAAGTTGCAGCACTCATCAACTGCTCTCCGGAAGAGCTTATATTCACGAGCGGCGCCACGGAATCTGACAACCTGGCGATCAAAGGCGTTGCATACGCTTATCGGCACAAGGGCAATCATATCATAACCAGCACTGCGGAGCATCACGCCGTGCTGGATACGTGTGCCGTCTTGGAGAAAGATGGTTTTGAAGTCACGTATTTGCCCGTTGACAAGTATGGGATGGTTCATCCTCAACAGGTTGAGGAGCATCTTACGAGTCGGACCATCCTTATCAGTCTCATCTACGCGAATAATGAAGTTGGCACAATAAATCCTATCCCGGAGATAGGAAGGATTGCGCAGAAACATGGTGTTCTGTTTCATTCCGATGTAGTTCAGGCGATAGGCAAGATTGATTCGGATGTTGATCGGCTGGGGCTCGATCTAATGTCGCTTACGGCGCACAAAATGTACGGGCCTAAAGGAATTGGTGCTCTCTATATTCGCGCGAGAAAACCGGCGATCCAACTAACCCCCATGATTCACGGCGGTGGGCAGGAAAATCATATAAGACCGGGCACGCTCAACGTTCCCGGCATCGTAGGTTTTGGCGAAGCCTGCGAACTCTCCAAAACTTTGATGGTGGAAGAATCTGAACGAATCTCGGTTCTGCGAGACAAGCTCCATCACGCGCTCTTCAATCGGATAGACCATATTTATCTCAACGGACACCCTGAAAAACGCGTTGCTGGAAATCTCAACATCAGTTTTGAAAGTGTAGAAAGCGAAGCTTTGTTGACAAGCTTGGATAACATTGCGCTGTCCGCAGGTTCGGCTTGTACCTCCGGTGCCATTCATGCGTCTCATGTGCTGCTCGCAATGCGGCTGAAAGAGGAACTCGCACATACGGCAGTTCGTTTCGGATTAGGTCGATTCACCACTGAGAAAGAGGTCGATCAGGTTATTGACTCGGTTGTAAAAGAAGTTCACCGTTTGCGGCAACTGTCACCCCTCTATGATCGCGATTTGTCGGAGGTTTGACCGTGAACGAAACACTCTCGAAAGACGAATGCCGGAACATAAGGTTGCAAGGCGGTCTGTATGTTCAAAAGGAAGAAACATGAACCTATTCAAAAGAGGCAACAAGAACACAGATTCAACGAAAAATGAAACGACTCAATCGCCGACAAAGGGGCATCCGGATCTTAAAGTAATCAGCGGATCCCAAATTTCCCGCCCGTCGGATTCGCCACGCACGGGACCTACGCAGGGTATGCCGCAAGCGGACACCGGGCAACACAATGTGGAGCTTCCTGACATCCGTTATAAGATTGCCGTGGCAAGTGGAAAAGGAGGCGTGGGTAAATCGACAGTCGCAACCAACTTGGCAATCGCACTTTCGCGCGCCGGAGCGAAGGTTGGACTGATGGATGCGGATGCTTACGGTCCGAGCATCCCTACAATGATGGGCATCAGCGAGAAACCGCAAACAAGCCCGGAAAGGAAGTTAATCCCGCTTGTCAGACACGATATTCAATTGATGTCAATCGGTTTTATGGTTCCGGAAGAGCAAGCCATGATTTGGCGGGGTCCCATGTTGCACAGCGCTATCCGCCAGTTTCTCAGCGATGTGAATTGGGGTGAATTGGAGTATCTAATCATAGATTTGCCGCCCGGTACAGGAGACGCCGCACTCTCGTTGACACAAGCCATTCCACTAACCGGTGCAGTTATCGTGACGACGCCGCAGGATGTCGCGTTAGCCGATGTCAGACGCGGCGCCGCTATGTTTGAACGTTTGGGTGTGCCGATTTTGGGTGTCGTCGAAAATATGAGTTACTTTCTGTGTCCGCACTGCAGCGAGAGAACAGACATCTTCAGGGCTGATGGAGGGAAAAGGACCAGCGAAAAGCTAGGTGTTTCATTCCTCGGACGTGTTCCGCTGGACGCGGAGGTGTGCACTGCCGGGGATCTCGGCGTCCCAATTGTCGCCGCCCACCCAGATTCGCCGCAATCCCAAGCATTTCATGAAGTTGCAAACCAACTCTCGACGGAGTTGAATGAGCGGGAACCAGAGGATGAGTTGAAGATCATCGTGTAATGAATTGAACTCTCTCACTATTTGAGTTTTTCATGTGGCACAACTTAAGCCGAGGTTTCCGATATTCTCGATTCGAAGAAATCTTGGCTTTTTTGTTTTGGCCGTCTGGATAGTTTGAACGTAAACCTATTAGCAGTATCATTGACAATGGGGAATAACCCTATAGTGAAACTAATAATTTTTTATACACTGCGGTAGGTTCGGTTTCCTAACCGGTATCTATCCATTCTCGTAGGTGCGGTTGGAAACCGCACCTACCGATATATGTGTAAATATGAATGGAATTGACTATAGTCATTCCCTTCAAACGTCCTGTAAAGTAAAATTATAGCCGAAATCATCGTTTTTCGCTTGCTGCTTATGCGGTGTAATACGCAAGAGTTCAAACCTTGCTAGGGTCATAGCTCGGAGACACTCTCAATAAATCAGCCAGTTCATGCATCTATATCGGCTTCTATCGGGTAAGCAAGCTTGGCAAAAAACACATTCACGGAGGATGTCCAAATGTCTGATGATAAACAATTAATAAATGAGCTTGCAGATGTAGTAGGCGCACAGAATGTAATTACGGATCCAACCGCATTATCAGTTTATGAATGTGACGGAGCGACACTTTTCAAAGCATTGCCCGATATGGTTGTCTTCCCGGAAAATGCCCAACAAATCTCGACGATTGTGAAACTGGCGAACAAACATCAAACCCCGTTTATTGCCCGGGGCGGTGGCACCGGGCTGAGCGGCGGGATGCTTCCGGTGCAGGGAGGCATGCTAATTGCCCTCAATCGGCTTGACCGGATTCTTGAAATTGACCTGAAAAATCAGCGTGCCGTGGTGGAACCCGGTGTAGTAAACCTGCTGTTAACACATGCCGTTCAAGATGATGGTTACTACTACGCTCCAGATCCATCCAGCCAGAAAGCCTGTACCATCGGCGGAAATATAGCTGAGAACTCCGGAGGGCCTCACACCCTCAAATACGGCGTCACCACAGATCACATTTTGGGGCTGGAAGTCGTCCTACCAAACGGCGAAATTGTGGAATTTGGCGGCGCCGTTGAAGAAACACCCGGCTACGATTTGCGCGGCGTGATGATTGGTTCCGAAGGCACCTTTGGAATTGTAACAAAAGCGACCGTGCGTCTCCTCCGAAGCCCGCAAGCCTATCAAACGACCCTCAGCATTTTTGAGACCATGGATGATGCCTCAAACGCGGTGTCAAGCATTATCGCAGCGGGAATTATCCCTGCCGCGTTGGAGATGATGGATAAGCTTGTCATAAAGGCATTAGAAGACGGCTTTCACTACGGTTTTCCACTTGACGCCGAGGCAATCCTAATTGTTGAGCTTGATGGCGTCGAAGCCGGGATGCAAGATCAGGCGGAACGCATTATCGCCATTCTAAATGAACACAATGCTCGCGAAGTTCGCTACGCCAAAGATGACGCAGATCGAGAAAACCTCTGGAAGGCACGTAAGAGTGCGTTCGGCGCTTTTGGACGGTTAGCGCCAAGTTATATTACCCAAGATGGCGTAGTCCCCCGCACACAACTGCCCAAGGTTCTTCGACAGGTCGCGGCAATTTCCCGGAAATACGACATACCGATTGCCAATGTGTTCCACGCCGGTGACGGAAACATCCACCCTATCGTGCTATTTGACGAACGGGATCCGGATCAGTGCGAGCGTGTTGAAATGGTCAACGAAGAGATTCTTACCGCTTGCGCCGAGGCTGGCGGGACAATTACCGGGGAGCACGGTATCGGAATTGAGAAGATGGATTACATGCCGCTTATTTTCAGTCCTGAAGATCTCAAAATAATGGCATCTGTCCGGGATATCTTCAACCCGACGGGACTATGCAACCCGGGAAAAATCTTTCCGACACCTGAATCTTACATCAAGCTTGGGCTTGCTACTTAATAGTCGATTTGAAGATTAAAGCGGTTAAAGGCGTCAAAATTCCGACGAAAAGTTCGTGTCCAATCTGTCGGTAGTTTCGACTAGGAATCGTATATTCGAAACCGAAGCACCACACTTCTACCACTATGCCTGATTCAGACGTTCTGCAAAAAGAGTTAATCCAAATTGTCGGTGAAAACGGGTTGTTGCCCAACGATCGGTACGACGACTACCGTGTGGACGGCTTCACGCCCCAAGCGATCGCTTCACCTGCATCGGTTAAACAGATTCAAGAACTTCTGATGTTCGCCGCCGATCGAGAGCTTTCCGTCATTCCCGCCGGGAGTGGGACTAAACTCGGAGTTGGAAACCCTCCCGAGAAAGTCGATTTGATACTCTCGACGAGAAGACTCAACAGTATGATTGAGTATGAACCCGCCGACCTGACTGCTACCGTGCAAGCAGGTATGCGGTTGGCGAATCTACAAGCGCAACTCAGTGAAAACGGGCAATTTCTTCCGCTAGATCCGGCATACGCTTCGCTAACTACAGTCGGTGGAATTGCGGCGTCAAACGCAAGTGGACCATTACGGATGCGGCACGGTACACCTAGAAACCAAGTGCTGGGAATGCGAGTTGTTCAGTCGGGTGGTGCCGTCGTGAAGAGCGGAGGAAAAGTGGTCAAGAACGTTTCGGGCTACGATCTTAACAAGCTATATATCGGTTCGTTTGGCACACTCGGGATTATTACAGAGTTGACGTTCAAGTTGTACCCTTTGGCCGAGAGTGGAATTATCATGCTTCTGAAGTTCAAACAGATTGAAAACGCAACCAAGACAGCTTCCGAAATCATAAGTTCCCAACTTTCGCCGAGCTATCTCAATCTGTTTATAAACGGCGTCCCGGACACAAGAATTCTAGAACCCAGTCTTGTCGTAGGTCTTGACGATCACCCCAAAGCCATAAGTTGGCAAAGAAACCAGGTACATTGGACTGCGAAACAAAGCGGGGTGATAGGTGTGGAAATCATCCAAGAGCGGCAAGCAGCGAAATTGGTAGAAGCGATGCGGGCGTTCACACAGACTAATCCATCTCAGCCAGCCATGGTATGCAAGGTCAACCTTCGAACGAGTGACATCGAAGAATATGTGGGAGTTGCGTTGGATGTCATCAACGAATTAGAGTGTTCCGTGCGAGTAATGGGATTGATGGGAAGCGGACAGATATACTTCGTTTTTTCCGATTTTGCCGGTACGATTGAGCCCGAGACTATTGCCTCCACATTCGCAACACTACGGGAACATGCAAACAGCATTGGCGGCAACCTCGTCCTTGAATCAGCGCCAGTCGAAGTTAAACGCCATATTGATGTTTGGGGCACGGTTGGCAGCAGTTCGGAACTTATGAAAAAGATTAAGGCACGTTTCGATCCGGGCATGCTGTTGAATCCTGGTAGATTTGTCGTCGGGATTTAGGGCATCCGGCAAAGATTCCGAAACTCACGTTGAATTGCCGTTCAGTTCATGTACATTACGCAAAAAGTCTTGGACAGGATAGAACGTAAGTATGGCACGCCCAAGATTCTTCACGCTCAATGTACCATGAATCGTGGTGAGTTTGACCTATTGAAGTGGAGCATGCGCAATGGACGGAGGCATGACGTGACGTTGTTCATCTCCAATGAACGAGAAGACCAGATTGCCGTTATTCGAAAACCGAGCTATCCTGAGGAAGTTTATCGTCCCCCTAGCGGCGGAATTGAGAGGGGAGAGGATTTTGAAGTTGGGGCGCGGCGAGAAGCCTATGAGGAAACGGGCTTAGAAATTGAACTCCGGCAATACGCTCTTAGATCTCACGTTAATCTCGCTTTTGAAGATGAGGTGGTGCCTTGGATCTCTCACGTGTTCGCCGCTCGCGCAACTGGAGGCTGTTTAGAACCCGTTGACAAAAAGGAAATTGCAGGTGTCCGTTGGGCAACAATCAACGAATTAAGGACAGATTTGTTGGTGAGACTACAACAATCTGCTTCTCCCGGTTTGCGATACCGTGCCGAATTACAAGATGCAACTCTCAAACAATACGGAGGATAGGTGATATGAAATGGACAAACAACGAAGAATCTTGTGGATTGACAATGAAATCACTGAATTACAGCCACACCTCCTGTTCCTCGAACACAACGGATATGACATCACTACAGCGACGAGTGATTCTGAAGGGTTGTCCATCTTAGAAACTGGGATCTTTGATGCGGTTCTGCTAGATCACAAGATGCCGGACATCGACGGAATCCGCGTGCTGTCGAAGATCAAGAAGAGCCACCCTCACCTACCAGTTGTAATTGTCACCGGCAGCGATCAAATGCCGGTCATGAGTGCAGCAATCATCCACCGCGTCGATGATTTTCTCATTAAACCGGTGAGTCCAAAACAGGTTGCGTCTGTGCTGACATTTGTCTTCGATCACAACGCAATCGAGCAGGATTACACCGCTCAAGAGTACGTCGTCGACTTTAATAAACGCAGGTCCCTCAAACAGCAACAGATTGTCGATTGGCGAACGTGGATTGATTGCTATGTCCAGATGGCGGAATGGGACCTACGATTAGACGAACTTCCGGCGGCAGACGACCTGCGCGAAACACATCGGTTAGAAAAACAGGAATGTCAAAGTGAGTTTGCACGCTACGTGGAAAACCATTATTGTGACTGGCTCGTGGGCAAAGATTCGCCGGTTTTGTCAGTTGATGTCATTTATAAGCACGTTTTGCCCGAAGTTCAAGTTGGCAAGCAGGTTCTCTTCGCCGTGCTAGACTGTATGAGATTGGATCATTGGTTGACTATCCAACCGCTTCTCCAACCATACTTCGACATGACCACCCACTACTACTATTCTATCTTGCCCACGTCAACTTCATATGCGCGAAACGCAATCTTTAGTGGGCTTTTTCCTCTGGAACTTGCCCAGCGATATCCGAATCTATGGACAGAAATTGACGAGGAAAACACCAGTATCAATCGTCACGAAAAAAAATTGATGCGCATGCTGCTTGAACGCCACGGTATTGTCCTGAAGCCCTCGCCGCAGTATTTCAAGATTTTCGATGTGCGGGGTGAGACGGAGTATCTTCAGTGGATGAACAGTGTTCCGCGCATCAGCTTAGCGGCGCTCGTGGTCGACTTCATTGATATTTTGACCCACAAACGATCAGAGATGAGCTTGCTCAAACAGCTAATTCCTGATGAAGCCGCATTCCGAACCGCGGTGCGCGGTTGGTTCCAGCATTCGGGGTTGTTCAAAATCCTAAAGCTACTTGCCGAGCGAGGTGTCACTGTAGTCTTGACATCGGATCACGGTTCTGTCCTGTCCGAGCGTCCAGCGCGTGTATCAAGTAATCAAGTTGCGTCTAGTGGGATTCGATTCAAGCTTGGCTCGGAGATTCACGTCGATGAGGAGGTCGGATTGCGAATTACCGATCCGAAACGCTACAGGTTACCTGATGATTCAACTCAGAAGAACTATGTCCTCGCCAAAGAAGATTACTATTTTGTTTACGCAACCCAGTACAATGACTACAAAGACCAGTTCGGCGGCGGTTTCCAACATGGGGGCATTTCGCTGGAGGAAATGATCTTGCCTTGTGTTGTTCTCGATCCCCGGTGAATGGGAAATCTATTGTTATTAGTGATGCTTACTGCTCCACAAAGATTATCTTTTGCGGGTTGTAGACGCCTTTATCGTACAAAGGAATCTTCAATCCGCTTTTTTATGGAGTCAAGGGCATAGGTTAAATCCGTCCTGCTTGGATATATATACAGGAATCCGTAACTGCGGACACAAAGTTGTGTCTCAATGTTCAATCAAGTTCCCACTGAAGAGATTTAAACATGAATAGAAAAACCAGGTCGCATGTCTTTCCATTGTTAATTTTTTTCTGTGTGTTCTTAACCGGATCACTAGGGTCGTATGGACAACTATCAGGACTTGACGGGCTCAAGGCTCCAACAGAACCAAGAGATACCGTTCACACGGACGGGGTGTTGTCGGTGGATAAAGTGCAACCCGGAAGCACTTTTCAAATTGCCATCGTGATGACATTTGATGAAGGTTGGCATGCAAATGCGAATCCTGCCGGAGAGGGGCTTATCCCCACACAGATCGAACTGCCGGAACATCCCAATCTAACATTTGGCGAAGTGATGTACCCCAAGGGAGATGTGCTTGAGGTCGCTTCAATCGGAAAAGCACCCGTCTACCACGATCAAGCTGTAATTGGAGTACAAGCGACTCTGGAGAAGGCAGCTCAACTCCAAAAGGTAGAGTTGCCGTTCAAATTGACCTACCAAGCGTGCAGCGACGAGCAGTGTCTGTTACCTAAAACCGTCAGCGTGAATATTCCGATGGATATAGTTGGCATCGACCAGCCGGTGCAGCCAATCAACGGGGAAATCTTCTCTAGCCTACAACTCGATATGCCGCCGGACACTCCGTCCGCAACCAGCGAAACCGGCGATTTCCGCCAGGCATTATCAAGAGGATATTTCTGGGCGTTTCTGTTTGTTTTCATCGGTGGCATACTGACAAGCCTGACGCCATGTGTTTATCCACTAATTCCAATTACGGTCAGTATCTTTGGCGCCAATCGAGAGGCAAGCCGCTTCAAGTCGTTTCTTCTTTCGGTCACCTATGTTCTGGGTATTGCCGTAATGTACTCAATCTTGGGAGTTGCTGTCGCGTCGACAGGTGCAGTGTTCGGTCAGATTATGGCTAACCCGATTGTCGTGGGGTTTGTGTGCGCCATCCTTATAGCACTCGGACTGTCGCTCATAGGAGTTTTCGAACTTAGGCTTCCCTACGCCGTGCAAAACAGATTGAACACAGTTGGAGGTGCTGGATTTGGCGGTGCCTTTGCCATGGGCACTGTAGCCGGACTGATTGCGGCGCCGTGCACCGGTCCCGCACTCGGAGCAGTGCTATCCTTTGTTGCCACAACTGGTAATACCTTTCTGGGGTTCTGGCTCATGTTGACTTACGCCATTGGCATGGGGTTGCTCTTTATCCTGATTGGTACATTCTCAGGCTTGATTTCGTCCCTGCCGCAATCCGGTGGCTGGATGTATGTGTTGGAGAACATCTTTGGGGTCGTTATTATTGCGATGGCGCTGTACTTCTTGAAGGAGGTCGTCGCACCGCTGCGCGCGGTTCTTGATAATTCTACTCCGGTTTTCGTGATTGGAGGTGTCTTGCTGCTCCTCGGTGTTATTCTGGGGAAATTCACCCAGCGGTTTAGGGACATTTCTCGCGCGGCGAAGGTGCGTAAATCGGCAGGTATTCTTGCCGCCGTTTTCGGGCTGTATGTAATCGTCGGCGCATTTACCACCGTGAAAGATTCTTTAGATTGGACTTACGATGAATCCCAAGGGCTAGAGGAAGCGGGCACGACTAACAAACCCGCCATGATTGATTTTTATGCGACGTGGTGTGGGGCTTGCGTCGAACTTGACAAATTCACCTTTTCCGACCCGAAAGTTAAATCCAGATTAGAAGATTTTGTCAAGATTAAACTCGACTTCAGCCGAGGTTCGGAGCAAGTTGAACTACTCAAGAAGAAATACGGTATCGTTGGTTTGCCCGTTGTACTCTTTCTTGATTCGGAGGGAAAACCGTTGAAACGGCTAGAGAAATTCGTCGGTCCGAAGGAGTTCTTGAAGATTATTGATGGATTAGAACAAAGTTAACCGACATTACACCTCACTCGCACTCATCTCACTGCCAGAAAAAAGTATACAATCAATGACCGATAAAGCCCTCGCTTCATCTCGAAATTGGTTGCCCTATCTTGAGGGCGCCATAATCATTCTGTTCATCGTATTGATTGTGGTGTTCACCCACAGCGGAGCAACTCAATCTAAAGCATCGCCAATATCGCAAGCGCACGAATTCATCAAACAAGGGGACCAAGATTTCGCAAAGCGGGATCTTGGAAGGGCGGCGCTTGCCTATTGGGAAGCCATTCGAATCATTGAGTCGGCAAAACGGGATGGCAACGAGTTAACTGATGGACTAGACGACGAATTGCTACATGTAAACTTGCGGGTAGCGGAGATTTATCTGCACAGTAGCTGGATTAAGGACGCGCGACATCGCTTGGAACATGCGGCACGAATTCGACCGAATCACGTTGACGTGCGCCTGTTGCGTGGCAAACTTGCGCGGGACGACGGCGAAAAGTTGTCTGCGGCGAACGAATTTCTTGCTGTGATCGAAAAAGACCCGACCCATGCAGAAGCACATTACCTGCTAGGTTTACTTTATCGGAGCAATGAGCAATTTGAAGAAGCCGTTGCTCATTACAAGACCGCCATTGATCACGATGCCGCGTTGGCGGAATTGCCGTTTGAATCTCAGCCGATTGGGCTGCAAGCCCGCCTTCAGTTGGCGCGAACTTATTGGCGGATACTTCAAGATTATCGATTTATTGATCGCGAGGTATCGGAACAGGAAATCAACCAGATTGCTCAGATGGAGGAGGCTTCCGTGGCCGTTTTGGAGGAAGCCATTAATAGAAGCCCAAACTTTATTGAGGCAAAAACCGAACTCATCAAACAACTTGAATCTCGAGCTTTAATTATCGGGCGGCAAGGAGATACCCGCCCGTACGATGAGGCGCTTAAAGTATATGAACGTATAGTCGAACTAGATCCAACCAGCCCGGATATCGCGGACATATGGAAGAAAATTGGAGAAATTTACGCAAGTTTCATGCATGACAAGGAGGCTGCCCTTAAAGCCTTCAAAGAAGCCTACCGAATAGATTCCGACCTAGCAATTCTCGCCGAAATTGAGAACCTCGAAGCTGATTTGGCGAACGAAGCAAATCAGTAGGAATAACAAACCATTCGCACGTCGTAAGCCGTCTGGGAGTTTATGCTTTCAGGCGGCTTTTTTCTTTTCTCCTCCGTCAACAGATACGGATTCTGCCCATCAATTTTTGATTTCACGTGTAATGACGGAATTGTACCTAGAGTTCACGTCATAACAATAGATTCACTTTGGTACGTCCGATCGGCGCATCTTCAGCCAAAGTCGAGGGTAGTGATTCACTTTTGTTTATTCGTAACTGTTTAGTCCACCGGTCTGGATTTGCCAATCCAGACCGAGCGGGCAGTAAACGCACCGAGTATGGAAGTACAATGCTAATTCAGACGAATCGGGGGCTTACATGCCCAGAACGGACGTGCAATGAATTGCACTACTACGAACCAAACGATGCACTAAACAGTTACGTTTATTCATTGCTCGCCCATCGGGTTGAATTTCAAATAATGGACGCCGTTGTTCAGAAATTGAACAACAGCGATTCCTGTTGATGAATCCAGACTGAAAAATCCCGCTTAAACACACACCTTTTGGTCTTGACCCTTTTGGCATGTAAATTGCTTTTATGAGCATACGATTCCAATTCTTCGACTATCAAAACAGGCTACACAAGGAGATTGACCGATGAAAATTACACGAATACAGTTATTGATAGGTATCGGGCTTCTTCTCATTTTGACCATTCATACCCATGCTGAATCGGAAGAAGGGAAGGACAGCCCTATTCAATTTGAGGAAATCACCGTCATTACTCGCGTTGAGAAAGACACGTTTCAAACCCCGAATGCGATTTCAGTCATTGACCGGTCGCAGATTGAGCGCATCAACGCCGACATCGCGCCGCGAATGCTTCGGGAAACGGTGGGCGTGTGGGCGCAACAAACCACAACTGGACAGGGGTCGCCATTACTTCGCGGTCTCACGGGCTATCAAGCCTTTCTTTCAATAGACGGCGTCCGACTCAATAACTCGACCTTCCGCTCCGGTCCCAATCAGTATCTAGCAACAATTAGCCCGGACACACTTGATCGGATCGAGGTATTGCGAGGTCCCGGTTCGATGCTATACGGCAGCGGTGCTATGGGCGGAGTGATTAGCATGCACACTAAAGATTTAATTCTTGATAATGCATCCGAACAGTGGAATTTCCAATCGCGCACCTTTGGGCGATTCGCGTCTGCCACTTCGGAGCGGTTCGGACGCCTTGAGGTGATGGGAAGCAAAAAGCAACTCGGTTTCTCCGCAGGTGCATCCGCGCGATGGCTCGGCGACATTAATCCGGGAAGCGGATACGACCTACATTATAAGAATCGCAAATTTGAGTTCGTCGATGATGAACCAGAGGGTGTGCCGGTCTCTGATGGGCCTCCCAAGGAAGTGCCTGACCGTTGGTTAATTGATTCTCAGGGGCCACTTGGTTGGAACGCTTACGATGCCGATGCCAAATTCGCTTACCAACTGAGCGACGCCAGCACAGTCAATGTCGCCTACCAACTCTGGCGCCAACCTCGAACCCCACGCTACGACAAGATTGCGCCGCGCGAGTATGACGAGTTTTTCTTTGAGCCGCAAAACCGAGATCTGTTCTACGCCACGTATTCTTCCAATCCAACCCACATGGCGATTGAACAGCTTCGACTCACCGCTTCGTTTCATCGTCAGAAGGAGGGGCGAAATGAGCTTATACGCGGTGCAACGGAGCGGCGTCAGCGATTCGATACCGTCAGCACATTGGGGCTAAGCGCTCAAGCGACCAGTTCTTCCCTTCCGAGTCAACGTGTCGTCGCGGGCGGCGAGTTTTACTTCGATACCATCGCAAGCCAGACCATCAAAACCGATATTAATACGGGTGTCGAAAAGGTGGACGAGGCGAAAGGACGATTTATCGACGGCTCCCGATTCTGGGATGCCAATCTTTACCTACAGGACGAAATCGCGTTGCACGATCGCCTTGAACTGACCCTCGGTGGGCGATACACCCTTTACAACACACGTGCCGACCTCTCGGTACGCTCAGATCAGTTTAGCGATTTCAGCGAGTCCGGGAGCGCGTTGACCGGAAGCGCCGGAATCGTCGCAAGCGTCAATGACCAATTGAACCTCGTCGGCAATTTCGCAACATCGTTCCGCGCGCCATCGCTGAACGACACAACTGCCGTGGAAGTCACCAATGAAGGCATTGACTCCCCCTCTCCCGATCTTGAGTCAGAGACAGGATGGACCATTGAAGGCGGGTTCAAAGCGCGTTACCCCGAGTTTGTCGGCTCTCTCACGGTTTTTCACGGCCGCATCAACAATCTGGTCAACCGTGTTCTGGCTGAAGATGCCTACGCCGGGCAACCGCTTCCAGACCTGATTCAGCAACTCCAGCAGAATAATCCCGGAATTGATGTCTTCGTTTTTGACAATGTTGATGAAGTTCAAATTCAAGGTGTTGAGTTGGCCGGGACGGTGCCAATTCAGGACAGCCTATCCGTTTACGGTAACGCAATGTTCACGCGAGGAAAAGTATTGATCATCAACGGCGCATCGCCTGACCCTCAGAAGCCATGGGAAGAACGAATTCGTCGTGAACCGCCGCTCAATGGCATGCTAGGTCTTCGTTGGCACCCGCCCGCCGAGCGGTATTGGGGCGGATTTTTCGTTCGCGGTGCAACCGAGCAGCGGCGGCTGAACCGCAGCGACATTCGCGATCCACGGATACCTGGTACAACGCGTGATACCGGCGAGGTTGAATTTGACTCGGATGGCAACGCCATTGGCGAAGGATCTCCGGGCTGGTTCACTCTCAATTTGCGCGGCGGAATGCAAGTCGCCGAGTATAGCCACCTCACCCTCGCTCTTGAAAACCTGCTCAACAAGCGGTATCGCGAGCACGGCAGCGGCATAAACGCGCCGGGCTTTAATGTAATTGTCAGCCTCAACAACCTATTCTAATTGTAGGACTAACACAATTATAGTCAGTTCCGGAAGGCGTTTGAGACGTATAGGTGGTCATTGGATATAGGGCGTGGGAAAGCTGCCTCCATGAAAGAAATCGGAGCGATGCGGTGGCTTTCCCACTTCTAAAAATCAAACCGCATCGCTCCTTTTACTGAATTGGCATAGTGTTCCGCTGTGCCTGAGGAAAAAGAACCATGAACAACTGGAAACTCATACTATTCTCACTCGTCTGCCTAGCATGTTTCGGTTGCGCCGCGCTCTTTACCGAACAGGAGTACACCTTGGTCAATCAGGAAGTCACGCCGGAGCCTCTCTTCTCCGGGGTCGCTTATACCATTCCCGAACGAGTTGAGGTTCGAAAAATTGTGATTCTCGGTTCCGGAAAAATTCAAAATATCGACATTCACGCTCGTGAAGACAGCAATCACTGGAAGCTTGTAAAGAGAGTCCAAAGGGCCATTGAATTTCCATTTGAACTTCCGCTTAGGGCTGAAACGGACTCCATCAAAATCTCACATCGGACAACAACTGGGAGAGGCCGTATCGACACGGTGCAGTTTTACACAATCGTAGAGAAATCTAGTGTGAATTAAAAAATAGTAAGTGTTTAGTGGCTAGTGATTAGTGGTCAGTAAAACTCCCAGAGCCATGGACGGGCAATGAATTGCCCTACTACAAACCGGAAAATTGAGCATCCACACGAAATCCGCCTAGAAAATGGGAAAAAAGCAGTCTAGATTCACGGTGTTCGGCTCCAGAAACCAAGGTACTAAACAGTTACAATAAATATAATCGCCTTTGGTTTCTCATTTCTCTCCACATCAAGTGCACAGAAGCCTATCTCAGCAACCATGACAAAGTATCAAGAAAACTGACAACTTCACGGGGATAAATTGGGCAATGAATTCCTCACCAAAAGTTGTGCCCCTGTCTTGGATTGGGGATATATCTGTTGTTGCATTGCTCGGTATTCTCTGTATCCCTAGTATTGCCTTGGCAATCGAACCTATCGGTACGATTGGACAGCCATATCCAGAGCAGCACGCCTTTCTTACCAATGAAGCCATCCTTCGTGCTGTCCCAACTCACATTCAGATTGTAAATCTACGTACCGGGCAGGTCATCAACGAATTCGGCAATCGTGCAGATATCAGCGATGTGGTATTTAGTCCAACCGCTGAGCATGTAGCGATTTTAAACTATTCCCCCGATTCAAAGACGACGACCGCACATGTATGGGATGTCAATGCCCGCGAGCAGATATCCGTGTGGAAGATCCCAGCTAGGGTAAGGGTGACGGCATTCAGCCCGGCACAGCCGCTGTTCGCCGCCTCTTCTGAGGATGAGATTCATCTATGGAACTGGCGAACTGGTGAGTCTGCTGGAAAGATGCTCGGTGAACGTCGCCCATGGAAGCGATCCAGCCGCGGCGATGGAGGTATAACCCACACGCGCTTCCCCGGAGATCACGCCATGGTTTTTACCCCGGATGGCCGCTATCTCATTGTCGCATCTCAACGACCGGATATTGAGTTGTGGAACGTCGAAACACGCAGTCTGGAAAGCCACTTTGAGGGCCACACCAGAGATTGGGTTTTGGGTGTAGTCATCAGCCCGGAGGGAACGCGCATTGCCTCGTTTGGACACGGTGCAAAGTTCGCTTATGTTTGGGACGTGGAAACACGACAAATTTTATGGAAAAAGCGAGGTGGCTTCGGAACGGTTTCAGGGTTGGCATTTAGTCCGGACGGTCAACGTTTGTATGTTGCAAATCAGACAGGTGTTCTACACGCGCTGGGTTCCCTACTAGCCGGACCAGACGAGCCATACTGGGAAGGATGGGATGACACGGTGCGCGTCTGGGATGTCGAATCCGGAGAACTGCTCGATACGTTCAGCACTGAATTTCATGATTTGAATGCGATAAGACTTTCTCCGGATGAGAAAATCGCTCTCCTGCACTATCAGGATGCAGTCGTGGTCTGGGATATTGATGCGAAGCAGCCGCTGAATGTGTGGGCTGATTTTCCGAGCGGGATTGTTGATTTGAGCCCTGACGGCCAAACCGTGGTCTCCGTGTCTCGCTACTTCATTAAGAGTTGGGACATGCCTTCACAGCAGATGCGGCTGCTAGTCTCCGCCAAAGGCGGACTGTTTCGAGAATTTGCAATCTCCCCCGATGGAAAGACCCTTGCAATTGGAAGAGATCCCTCAATTGAGGTTTACAATCTCCAAACCGGCAAAATCATAACCCGGATTCCGTATCACCACGGACATTCAGATATCGCCTTCAGTGCATCCGGAAAATGGGTCGCGGCAGACGGAGATAGGGGCAAAATTCGCATCTTTGATATTGATGATCCAGAAAGAACTCGGACAGCGGCGCCAGACGGCGGAATCAGTTTGACACGAAAGCGTGAAATCACGTTCAGCGAGAACGACGAATATCTGGCGGCGGTCGACAGTGATGGTGGAGTGCTCTTGTGGAAACGCGTAGGTGGCACCTTCGTTTTTCAACACTTGTGGATAGTGCCAGAACCCTTCAGAAGTTACCAAGCAAGTCTTGTCATTAGAAAGGATGGTTCTGTCGTACTAGCTGCACCTAGTCGAGAACACCTCCAAATCTGGACACTCATGCCTGGCGGTACGCAGTTAGAAGCAACGCTAGATGCCGAGTCCCCTGTACACTTCAGGCCAGACGGTCGGTATTTGTTTGCAAATCTCAACAACAGCCTTCAAACCTGGGACGGACAAACATATACACCAATTGAACATCCACCCATTCCTGAGTACTTTTCCATCAGTCAAAAGGGGACAGTTCTCCTTTCCTATAATGCGGGGCGAATTGAGGTTTGGGATGGAAGAGCGTTGCTTCCAGTTGAATCGCGCGACAAACAGATTGTCGAATGGGGTCAGGTGAAGCAGAATCGCCTTCTACAAAACTATCCGAATCCCTTCACGCCGGAAACGTGGATTCCATTTCAGCTGACCGACGAAAGCGCCGTCACGATTCGTATTTACGCCTCAACAGGTCAAGTCGTTCGTGTTCTACCATTGGGGACAATGCCTGCGGGCGACTATTCCTCCCAATCGCGAGCGGTTTATTGGGATGGAAAAAATGTGATAGGGGAGTCGGTGGGAAGTGGTATCTACCTCTACACGATAAATGCGGGCGAATTTTCAGCAACGCGTAAGATGACTGTCCGGAAATGAACGGTTGCAGATGAAAGAGATAGTTGATACAATGCATGTGGTCCTGCTTGGTATCAGTGGACTCAATGGTGCGGATTCTGTTGATGAAACAAAATTAGCTTGACCGGTGTCGCTAATAGCAGGTTGCCTATTCAACGACCCCAGAAATACAGTTGGCATTGGTCAATTCGGAGACATGCATGAACAAATATCGTATTGCGATTATTGGCTTAGGCGGCATGGGAGGAAGTCATGCCGCGGCGGTGGCGTTGGAGACGAACTGTGAACTGGTTGGCGGGGCGGACATTGATTCGGGGCGTGCGGCATCTTGGGGTGAGCGATTTGGCGTTAAAGCCCTTTACGACGACTACGAAAAGATGCTTGATGAACAACGACCTGACATCGTCATCATTCCGACTCAGGCGCCGATGCATTACGCCCCCACGACTGCTGCAGCAAAACGCGGCATCCATGTCTTCTGTGAAAAGCCAACAGCCTTGAATCTTATTGAGGCTGACGAGATGGTTGAAACCTGCGATGAGCACAACGTCAAGTTTGCTATAAATCATATCAAACGCGCCAGTCCTTACAATCGGCATGTCCTGTCGCGGATTGAAAAAGGAGAAATCGGAGATGTTGTCTTGCTGCAAGCAACGGATAAAGGTGGACGCAAGGCGGGCAATTCACTAATGGAGATGGGCACACATCTTTACGATTGGGTGAGGCTTTTCGGCGGCGATGTCGAATGGACGCACGCGCACCTCGTTCAGATGGATGGCAGGAAGTCAACTGTCGACGACATCAAGCATACCCAAGAGGTTCACCCACGAGACCGGGACGCCGGAATTGTGCTTGGCGAGCGCGGACATGCGTCATTCCGCTTCAAGAACGGCATCCACGCAGATGTGCAATATCTAGGGCAATCTCAAACCAACGATAACGGCTACGGTATCGACATCATCGGTACCGAGGGACGAATCGCCCTTCGAGAAAGCGTTGGCACAACCATGTTTATCCATAGAGGGCAACACAAGACACCGGCAGAGGCATGGGAGCCGGTGCATCTTCCCGCCGAAGACCTTGACGAGGGCGGAAATCCCCGAGATCAGGGTTCAATACGGTTGTTATTGCAACGCCTCATGCTTCGCGATCTGATTGAAGCAATCGAGGAAGACCGAGACCCGTTCGCAAGCGGAAGAGATGGCCGCGATTGCCTTGAAATGATTCATGCTACGTGGGAATCACATCGACAGAAAGCCAGGGTGTATATGCCGCTAACCCCGCGCGAACATCCGTTGGAGCGATGGCGTAGAGAGGAGCGGGACAAGGTTGCGAATTGACACCTTGTCCAGTGGGATTTAGAGATATTGATGCACATGTTCCACACGTGACCTCATAATCTACCGTGAAAGCGCCGTGGAGTGGCAGCAAGAATATTAGACATCTTTCCAAAATGTATCCGTGTAGTTACAGCAATCTTGGAGATTAGAATAACTACGCCGTTTGGCAACTTGTTGAGGAATATCGCAAGTTTACAATGGCAGCAATCACATTCCATGTTTTCCCATAGTTGCGATGTTTGCCTCGATAGATGTCTTTGGTGATGCGAAAAATCTTACATCGTCTGACGATATTCTCAATGGCGACCCTGCGTGTTGCCAACCGCCGGTTGAATTGCTTCGCCTCCTGAGTCAAGGGCTTGCTCCGATAGGCCTTGATGGGCGTCGAACTGTTGGCATACCGTTTGGCTATCCCCTGATAACCACTGTCAGCCAACTTCTCAGTTTCGGGAGAAATTGCCACACGACTTTCCTTCAGAATGGTGTAATCGTGAACACTCCCTTTGCGGCAGGTAACCGATAATATTTCTAACAGCGCCAAACACGCAATCAATTGAACTTTTATGGTGTGCCTTTTTTTTTACCGCTATAGTAGACACGCTGTCCTTTGGTTGGACGTTCAATAGGTTGCTCGGTGGCATCAATGATGATGGTTTGGAGATCGCCCTCCACTAAGTGCTTTCGATTCTTCAATGAAAGCACTTTAACTAACACATCAAGTATCTGATGATAGAGTTTATTTGCATAAGACTCACTGATACCAAACTCCATGCCTAATCTGGCAAAGGTTGGATAGTGGCGCAAATAGGTGAATGTCAATAGAAGGCGATCGGCCAATGCCACCTCCGATTTCTTTCCTCGTTTCTTCATCGGACGTTCTTCTTTAAGTTTTTCAAAGTAAGTCGCCACACGCTCCAAAATAAGGTTGAAAGCCGCCTTGTCAATACCAACCGCTCGCAGAAATTGCTCATCTGACTGTTTTACTGCTTTTTCAAATTGACTCATGGGTATCCTTTCTACAACAGAAGATTGTTGAAAGGATATAACGTAAAATCAAGCCAAATAGATACTTATTTTGGAAAGATGTCTATTAGATAATCAAATCATAGATTGAGTCCATTGGCGATTGTCGCTCCCTCCATTTTGCGTCCTGAACAAAATCCTTGCCACGTAAAAACGACCCTCGACCTGTAATCAACTTTCCCATTTTGGCTCATTCCCAATAATTGTTTAGTCCATCGGTCTGGATTTGCCAATCCAGACCGAGCGGGGGCGGGGAACGCGCCAAGTAGGGAAATACAATGCTAATTCCGGCTAATCGGGGGCTTACATGCCCAGACCGGACGTGCGACGAACTGTAATACTCTCAAGTAACACTATCTGGCAATACACCACATGGCGCTCCTCTGGAGCGCGGAGATTAGACGCATCACGATTCTATTGACATAGCACTCCTCTGGAGTGCAAAAGGTGGAAAATCTCTATCAGTGGACACTTTTCAAAGCTAACCAAGGAGCGAAAAACGAGTGTTACTTGCTGAAAGAATTATTCCGACAGAGATGATGGCACGCTCTAAAATGACGGTTCATTACTGACAAATGGCGTGAATTGAAGTCGCGATTCGGAGATCGCTCCTACTGAGCGCTACACCGTGCAATCGTGTAAGTGCTAACGAAATGACTGCTTTACTCTATGCACTGTTATTCAAGTGAAACGGTATGACTTGACTACTATTATAGCAACTCTATTCGGGATAATCAGATGCGTTTCCTCTGGTTTACTCTTGGAATCATCTTGACAGAGATTTTGCTGCGAAGTAGAATATGGGATGTGACTCCGAGTCTGCAACGTTTCGGTAGCATTTCAGGGCCAAGGAGCAAGGAGGACATTCCGGTGAAAAGACAGACCTTTCGTGCTAATCCGACGATTTTCGTCGCATTCTTGCTAATCCTATGCTTGGTAGGTTTTGCCATCCCTAATAGTTTTGGCGCGTCCAAGCGAATCGCGGTCTTGTATTTCAATGACTACAGCCAATTTGATTCGCCGACCGGCTGCGGCTGCATTCCAAGCATCATCGGTGAAATCTTCAGCGGCAAGAAACGCTTGTGGAATCTCGAAGCAGGGTTTACGAGTTTGCTAAATCGGAAGCTTGAGGCGACGGGAGTATATGAACCCATTCCGCAAGATGAAATTGTCGATGCAATGAAGAATTTGGATTTCTCTCGCAAGGATGTAAGAAAGAAGGTCGAGGTGAGAAAATCCCTTGCAGACCAGTTGAGGGCGGATACGCTTGTTGTGGGCAGTATCCGCAAATTCGGACAGGAGCGGGCGCGCGCCAATGCCTCCCAGTCGCTGCGAGGAGAGCAACAAAGCAGACGGGGCTTAAACGCGAGTTTTCTAGCCGGCGTACAAGTGTTAGCATATGTCTATACGGCACGCATCAAGCTAGAGATGCAGTTTTACGGCGCGTCCGGCAAGGATGTGGCTGCGCCAACGGTTACGGCGAACAGACGACACCAACTTGGCGGCGCAAAATTTGCCCAACTTGAAGCAATTGCGACAGAGGAAGGTACCGAACTCAATTATGGACTATCACCACGCGCGGAAAGAAAATTTCGCCCTATTGTCCGGCCGGGAGAGGTAAGCAGTATAGAATTCGGTACTCCGCAGTATGACCAGACGCTGCTCGGTATGGTAACGAACGATGTGTTGTTGAAGGTGGTGAAAAAACTGCGCGATAATGTTGGTCCGGATTTTATGCTGCCGTCGGAAGTCGCTGAACGGGAAAAAAGGAGCAGGGAATCGCGCGACCGGTTGAGGTCTTCATCAGGTCCTATTACCGGAACAATTATCCATGTAGACTCGGAAGACCCGAAAAATGCATATATCAATGTTGGTTCCGCGAGGGGCATCAAAGTTCAGCAGCGGTTAGGCGTTTATGCGAAGGGAGAGCCGTTAAAGGATCCGAATACCGGAGAGTTGCTAGATTTTATCCCCGTGAAGGTGGGAATTGTCGAAGTTGCTGAAGTGCAAAGTGATCGAGTGTCTAGGGTAAACATCATCGAAGGTATCGGCGAAGTCGAGAAAGGGCACAGAGTGCGGGAAAGCGCGGACACATTTTCAACCAAGGGCAAATAACACATTTAGTCCGGATTTGGCCATCTAGACTGTGCGGTAATGAGGTCGCCGAACAGAGAAGTGTAATGTAAATTGTTCAAGTCCGAACCAGATTAAACATGACTTCCATTTCTAAGCGTATGAACCGCTCTTCTCAATTCAAGTCTTCCGCTGCTCCTTGATAGAGTGCACGCCATCTATGGAATCCAACCCAATGATGATATTTGCTGGCAGCGGCAGCCAGCAACTCACTCGAAAAATCTGTCGGTATCTAAACGTATCTGCCGGGAAGAATGAGGTCATCCAATTCTCAGACGGCAATACGTTTGTCCGCGTGCTAGAGAACGTCCGTGGTCGGCACGTCTATATCGTCCAGTCGACCATATTTCCCACGAACGACAACTTTATGGAGTTGCTCTTCTGGATTGACGCGCTGAAGCGCGCAAGCGCGGAGTCTGTGACGACTGTGATTCCCTACCTTAGCTATGCGAAGGGGGACAAGAAGGATGAACCGCGCGTCTCGATTCGCGCGCGTGTTTGCGCGGATGCGATCGAGGCGGCAGGCGCTGACCGCGTCGTAACGATGGATTTGCACGCGGCTCAGATTCAGGGATTCTTCCGGATTCCGGTGGACAATCTCTATGCGCACCGTGTGCTTTGCCAAGAGATTGAGAAGATGAACTTAGAGGATGTTGTCATCGTCGCACCGGACACAGGATTCGCAAAGGATGCTAGGCGGTACGCCTCCTATCTGCACACGTCCGTCGCCATCGCGGACAAACGGCGTCCCGATCATGATGAGAAGGCGGAGATTTTGGAGATAATCGGCGAAGTCAGCGGCAAGACGGCAGTAATTGTCGACGATTTCACCATTTCCGGCGGGACATTGGTCAATGTGTCAACGGAGTTAATGGAACGTGGTGCAAAACAGGTCTACGCAGTCGTTTCCCATGGCGTGCTCGCCGAACAGGCGGCGCGGAAGATTGATAATAGCCCTATCACACGACTTTTGACTACCGACACGGTCGAGAATCATCCGAACTCACTGCCGGAAAAAATTCAGTTCGTCTCTGTGGCCCCTTTGTTCGGTGAAGCCATTCGGCGAATTCACAGTCGAGAGAGCATCAGCGCCATGTTTCCGGACAGCAACAATCTCTAAGACCGCGATATGGTACGCATCTCAAAATCTTTTTCATCGGCGAACACCATGAGGTCGAAGAAGGTCTGAATGTCCGTACGACTCGGATCGAGCTTGTTAATTAACTTGGTAAAGAATGCACGGTGCCGTTCGGTCACCGGACGGCGATTTACCATCTCGTCGTTGAAAGCCGCGATTTCTTCCAGAGTCTTCGGCGCGTTTGTCCGTATCCAATTTGTGACATCGTTGTCGCCTGGCAGGTCTTTGATGACATCGAGAAACTCTTGCGGCGTGGTGCCGATGAACTGAAGTACCTGCCGATCGTGCCCGGAATCTTCGCCGTACCAGTAATCCCCGATGGAATCAGTGTTGAGCGCCCTGGCTTTGTCGAGCGTTCGGGCTAAACCCGCGATTCCCCCAACGTCTGTATTGTACGGGCTGCGGGGCGCATGCCGTGCGAGATCGATGATGCCAAATCCGCGTTCATCGTCGAGGTCTTGAAGTTCCGCCCATGTAGAGATGTCGGTACGACTCGGGTCAATCTCCCGGCTTCGGGATTGGAGGTACGCTTGTGCTTCCGCATCTTCCGCCCCTCGATTCACCATAGCGCGATTAAATTCCTCGATTCCTTCCGGTTGGACGCCGCTCTGCTCCAACACCCATTCCCCCAATTCACAATCGTTGGGATTCCTGACAGCCGCCTCTTGAAAATCTTCTGCGGACACCTTTAGGAACTCTAATATGGCGCGATCCTGTCCGGAATCACTTCCATATCGGTATTCGCCATTTTTTCCAGCTTGCGCAGCGCGCGCTTTATCCGCCATGCGGGCAACACCGAAGATCCCGGCAACATCTAGGGCGCGCGGGCCGCGAGGTGGTTTCTTCGTCAAGTCTTTCTGCCAGAAATTCCCCCAATCGTCGAGTTCAATTGACTGAAGAATGGTCTTGATATGCGTACTGCCGGGAGCGTATTTGGCAATGCGGTCTCTGAGACGTTGCTTGTATTCGTCAGTCTCGGGTAAGCGTTCCAATTCAGTTTTATTAAATTGGTCGATGACTTCCTGTGTAATTCTGCTCCTCTCGGCAATCCATTGATTCAGGGAGTGGTCATCATGTTCGTCTGCCGCTTCAGCGAATTCTTCGTCGGAGATGCCGAGAAGGTCCAAGACTTTGCGGTCCAATCCCGATTCTCCACCGTAAAGGAATTCTCCCAGCGTCTCCTCGTTGTGCGCTCTGGCTTTGTCAGCCATTCGCGCAGCCCCTACAATACCAGCGATGCCGAGGTTCGACGGCCGACGCGGCGGTTGTCGTGTTAGATCCATTGAAGTATTTTCCTTTCTATTCTGAAAGATTGAATTTCAGGTACCAGTGAGTTTGAAAATCATGGTTTTATGATACTCTGAATATACGCACCTGTGCAATAGCAATAGAAGTTTGGTGCACAGGGTAGCCGCATATAACTTTGGCCGTGAGTAGAGTGTGAGGAAGGATGGAAGAGAGGGGTTGCTATACGCCTCGAAGGTTTCATTTACGAGGAGAGGAGGTATCGAGGGCTTGATGATCGAGGATTGCGCAGATTAGCCGGATTGGGAGGAGGTACCTACATACAAGTAGTGGAGTCATCGCGGAAAGAATCGCGACCAGGAGGTCGCTCCTACAGAAGCGGTATGCATAGAAGAGAATATCCCTTGATTGTTGAGTTTGCATAAACAGCTTAAATTATGCTATAATCCTTTCATGAAGAAAGCCCCTGATAACGGTTCTGCCAGAGTTATAACTGTCAATCGGAAAGCGCGGCATGACTACCACCTGCATGACCGGTACGAAGCCGGAGTTGCGTTGCAGGGGACCGAGGTCAAGTCGATACGCGCGGGACGATTGAATTTGGCGGATAGTTATGCGCGCATCCGCGACGGCGAGGTTTTCTTGGTTGACGCTCATATTGGTCCCTACGAGCAGGGCAACCGCGAGAACCATGAGCCGAAGCGCCAGCGCAAATTGCTGTTGCATCGCCGCGAGATTCGGAAGATTGAAAGCAGGATTCGGTCGGCGGGCATGACGGTTGTGCCGACGAAGGCGTATTTCAGTAACGGCAAGGTGAAGCTCGAAATCGCAATCGCATCTGCAAAACGCGAATACGATAAGCGCGATGCCATTGAGAGGGAGGAAGCGCGCAGGGCGATTCGTTCACATTTATAAGAGAATGAGTGGCTAATGGTCAGTGACCAGTGACTAGTGGACTTCTGCCGCATCAGAATCTCTATCGCACTCGCTATTTTCTCGTTATTTAATTTGGGGGTGAAAAGGTTTCGACGTGAGTCAATGAGATAAGAGTTGCATGCCGAGGTTTCCGCAGGCCTCGTTAAACAGGCGGAAAAAACTTAACTGCTGACTACGAAGAGTTAGCTCTAGCTGCTTAAAAGCAGCTACGCTCGGCTAACTTGCGGCCCGTCGA
The DNA here is from genome assembly GCA_965204085.1 of Candidatus Poribacteria bacterium. Taxonomy (GTDB): domain Bacteria; phylum Poribacteria; class WGA-4E; order WGA-4E; family JAJDTR01; genus JAJDTR01. The sequence continues at coordinate 880,984 of CBDBEE010000001.1, forward strand.
GTTAGTCGGGCGCCAGACAACGGGCTAGGCAGCTTGTTTGTTCTCAAGGGGCAAGTTGCGAGAAAACACTTGAGATAGCTTGAGCGAATCTGGCATAAGGGAGTCGTTAAGGTGAAGCACCAAAACTTATGCTAAGCATGTAGTAGCTTTTATTGAACTGCTCTCGGACACGGGTTCGATTCCCGTCACCTCCACAAATCTGATTTGTTCGGCTACCTTCCGACTCGCGAAGTCCTGAGGCTTCGCGCGAACGGCTCCGCATTCGTCCTCCAGACCCAATCCTCATATTGAAACGCTCCGCAAGATTGTGGACGCCCTTCGCGTTGGTGTTGATGAATCAATACAGAAATTGTTATGGCGAATTCATTAAATGCGAATCTACATAGGGCAGCTAAGGCGAAGAATGACGAGTTCTATACCCTTCTTCCAGATATTGAAAGGGAGCTAAAGCACTACAAGGCTCAATTTCTTGGCAGAGTTGTATATTGTAATTGCGACGATCCTTTCGAGAGTAATTTTTTCAAATATTTTGCCGCCAATTTTAACGCACTTGGGTTAAAGAAGCTCCTCACTGCAAGCTACTCTAAATCGCCAATTGCCGGTGATCAGTTGCCATTGTTTGAGGTCGAAGGACTTAAACCAAAAGGTAAATCACCGTTCAAAATGGAAATCAAAGCAGTGCCTGACATGGATGGCGATGGTGCGGTGAATCTTGAAGACGTTAAACATCTACTCAAGCACGATAAAAACACTGCTACCCCACTTAAAGGCAACGGCGATTTTCGTAGTGAGGAATGCATCGAGTTGCTAGAAGAAGCGGATATTGTTGTTACAAATCCTCCATTCTCGCTTTTTCGAGAATATGTGACGCAGTTAGTCAAATACAAGAAGGAGTTCTTGATTATTGGAAATAACAATGCAAGAACCTATCAGGACATTTTTAAATTGATTCAAGAAAATAAATGTTGGTCTGGATACGGAAGAGTAAAGGAATTTATCCAGCCAGATAAAACAATAAAAAAGTTCGGTAATGTCGGATGGTTTACAAATCTTGATGTGGCCAAAAGACACGAGTTTTTAACACTCTATAAAAAACTATACTTCGGCAGAATTTAGGGTGACAAATTAAAAGGGAAGAAATTATCATACCTCTAATTCACCAAAAAAGATTGGAGGTATATAAGGGCAAACGGCGATTTGCCCACTAGTGTTATGGATAATTTCTTCCCAGAGATATGGATACCGTATTTGTTGAAGTTTCGTCAAGGGTTTTCTAAACCGACCTTCACCTATTTCGTCGGTTTCATCTTTTCGTTATTAATCGGACAAAGCCGAAAATGCCTTACCCACATTGCTGATACGTGTATTTTCGTTGATAAATCTCTATCCGGTTGGCACCGGTTTCTTTCGACCTTCCAGTGGGATTTGTCAGAAGTCATCGAATCTGTGATTGACCTACTTCTATCTGAACTTGGCGATTCACTGAGTTACGCCGGCCATCTGCTACTTGCTGTTGACCCGACAATGGTAAAAAAGGTGAAGGGAAAAATGAGTGGAGTTCAAAAATGGCAACAGAGTTCAACACACCCCGATAAGCAAGTCATTGGGCATCAATGGGTAATAGCTGGCTTTCTGGCACGTGTCAAACATCAATGGCATTGCCTACCCGTTATAAGTCGATTGATTTCAGGCAAGAGTAATCCATCTCATTTCGTTGTGGACACACAAGGCAATGCTCAACCGATGGGTATAATCGCCGCTGTGCTTGCTGCTGTCTTTTTCGTCAAGAATAGCGTCAAAGCAAAACCGTTGTGTGTTGTTGCCGATGCCTTCTTCTCAAAAGCCAACTTCATTAATCCACTAGTTGAGCAAGGGATTACACTCGTCACTCGTTTACGTCATGACGCCGTTGGATTCCTCCCACCATTCTACTGTGGGCGTGGGCGACCGCCTAAACGCGGTAAATGTATCAAACTCGCCAAATGCTTCAATCAGATGCAAAGACAGACCACAACTGCTTGGCTATATGGAAAGCAGTGCCAAGTGGAGTATCTCGTCATTGACCTCTTTCTGCGTGATGTGCAGCACAAAGTCCGTGTGGTCATCGCTGATGGAACAAACCGCCCTATCCTTTTGGTCTCCACTTCTCTCGATTTATCGCCGACTCAGATTCTTGAGATATATGCCGCTAGGTTTTCAATCGAAATCGCTATACGTGAACTCAAACAATACTTTGGTTTGGGCGACTATCAATCTACGACTACCTTAGCCTTCTTGCGGTTCACGCAACTTTGTTGTATCGCTGCAAGTTTGGCTCGACTCGTCTTATTGAAGCACCACTCACCTGAAGGAATTCATGAAACCGCCAGTGAATCAACCACTACATCAACCGTTTCTTCAGTCCGCCAACAACTTAGACGCTTTGTCATGCGCCAATTGATTTTCAACAAGTCCACTGATGATGCGGATTTCACCAAATGTCATATTGACATCAAGGCAATCTTCCGTGTCGCCGCTTAACAATAATGTTTCCGATATATCTCAATCAATAATGCTCTGTTTTTTCTGCCGAAGTATAGTTTTCCAGAAATAATCGTTACTAATAGGACTTACGTAGCACCAGCAGGTCGGGAATCGGAGTTCCCTCGTACAAGGGTCGCGACCTGGAGATCGCGGGATCTCTATCACACTCGCTATCCGCTCGTTTGATCCTACAGAAGACGCAATTTTTGACAGTGCGGAGTATTGAACTCCCATGGAGATCCTGCAGCATGTGTATAAAACGGGCACTACTTTCACTATTCCTAGTCCATGTGGAAGGCAAACTTTTATATTGCAACTTGCTCAAGAGTAGGTTTATTTTCTGGTCTGTTACTTTGTAGGCTGAATTATAGAGACTCTATTTCAGAATGAACATCTTCCGTGTAGCGGTGAAGCTCCCTGCCCTTTCATATTCCTCTTTGTCTTCACCCGGTCAGCGTTCCGCTGCTGTGGCATATCCTTCAAGCACTGGAACGCTGGGCTAATAGCTGACTACTTTCTCTAGTTGCGCTCTAGTTGCGGCACTACGTTCATGGGATAGAGCTATTCTGACCAGCTAGGCCTCCTTCGCCCGCTTCAACGCCGAGTAGATTAGATTGCAGGCATCGCCTCGGGTCAGAACCTGACTCATGTCGATACCTATTGAGCGGCATAGTTGCTCTGCGGCCGACCGGTCGGAGGACAAGCGGCAGTCGGCAAGTTGGCTGCAAAAAACGCCCACCTCAACCGTGCCATCAGAATCATCCTGTTTCTGGAGGGAAGCAGCCAGCGAGCGCGCATCAAGATCGCCGTTCAGCAACTCGCCTGCCCCTTTGCTCCACCTCCGCGCCGTTGCCGCATCCAGTTCCTCCTCGGGTTTTGCGTCATAGGTTGGAAAAAACCCCTTGGTCCCTAAGTATTGCATCGCCGGGATCCAAGCTTCGGGGCCCGCAACATCAACGTCGTTAAAGAAGGTCATTGAGATTCGACGCTCTGCCAACTCCATCTGTAAAGCATTGAGATTGACCGAGGCAGGTTGGACGTTTTCTTGCCGCGCCAACACGACGGCATGAGCGGCAGCCTCACCTATGTTCATCCAGGTAGGTTCGAGGCGAATAGTGCCCCACGCGACATGGGTTGAAGAGGCGCAACCGGGGACGAGCAGGTTGTCGATATCCTTTGGAAGCAGCGTTCGAAAAGAAAGCTGACCCGGGAACGTCTGCCAAGTGAGCACCAGTTTGCCCTCTTCGATGTTGCCCTTGGCTTTCTCGCTTGTGCAGCTGTGTGTATCCATGTACCACTCGGTATACGCGATGCTATCGTCAAAAATCGGCGCGCGGTCGTAGTCGGCGCAGAGACTGGCATCGTGCTCCGTGAACATGTAGCGGCCCTCAAGCCGCCGTGCCTCCCGAACGTAAATCTCATACGGAACGTGCCCGTTCTCCGGGAACTCATCCTTGGCGAATCCCAGTCCCCGCCAACGCTCCCGCACCGTTTCGTCCACCGATGGATCGTTCCGAAGGAAGTGGAAGATTTGGAAAGTAGCCTTCAGGTGTTCGTCCATTACCTTCCGCCGCGCAACCCAATCACCCTCCGGGTAGGCGTATTGCGAGCCAAGAATTTGGGGTCGATTCCAGCCCCATTTCCGGTTCGGAAGGGGACCGTTTACCGAACTCCAACCCAACGTTTTCAAGTACTCCAGATCGTAGCCATCCGGACATTCCGGGATATACTGGTTATCGGGATCATCGGAAAGCACTATGCGGTAATTGTACGCCTGCACGACACCGTCACCCGCTCCGGTACTCTCGTCCAACACCCTGAGGAATCGGTATCCTAAATGCCTAAGATTGAGGTTCTCCTTTATTCGCCTGACACGGGGTTCCACGTAATCTGCGTCGTCATCGGAATCGCCCAATTTCTCCATGAAAATGTGTCCGGCATGGGGTTCGCCGAACTCATCCCGAGATTCTCTGCCGACCCGATAAGACGCGCCGGATACCGCCATCAAATCTCCTTCGTAACTACAATCTGCGAACGCATCGGCATCGACCTCGTACCGCTTGCCGCCGTTCATCTCGGCGAGGATAACCGACTTGACCACTCGCCCCTCGCGGGTCGCTCTCACCGGATACACATTCAGAATTATCCGAATGTTTGATTCCGCCTCCACCATTTCAGTAATCAGCGATTCGAACACGCTTGCCTCGTACCTGCCATTGCTATGATAAAAAGCTGGCGTATCTGGAGGAACCGGAAGTGAATTACGATAGTTCTCCGAATCTTCGCCGTATTTTTCCTTGTAGTAGTCGAACAGCCCCCAACGAAGCTCGTCGTAGACGGGACTCCGCCTGCCCTCATGAAGCGTATCCCAAAGGCTGAGACCATTAGCCGGCAGCCCGCCCAGAACCGGCGTGTGATTGGAAAGGATAACCTCCAGTCCTTCCCGCGCAGCGGTAATCGCACAGGCAACCCCTCCCGGATTGCCGCCAACCACAAGAAGATCACAGTTCAAGCGTATGTTTTCATCGGACATGATATTCTCCGTTATCTCATCTTCGCTCTGATGCACGTCGAGGCGGTTTGGGGTAATCACAAAAATCTGGCGTGTTATACTCTGCACTGTCAGAAATTGCGTCTTCTGTAGGATCAAACGAGCGGATAGCGAGTGCGATAGAGATCCCGCGATCTCCAGGTCGCGACCCTTGTACGAAGGAACTCCGATTCCCGACCTGCTAGTGCTACGTAAGTCCTATTAGAAACCATTACTACTGGAAAAGAAAGCGCAATAATGCCCAACGCAAAGTATACGAGGCTTTATATCGTACGGGCGAGGTTACCTCGCCCGTACAAGTCGGGATTTCTCGACGAATTACAGACGCACCTCAAATAGATGTCAACAAAACCTATTTTGATATCAATCCCGCCGATTCTAACAACTCAAATCAGACAAGTCAACATCATCCAACACAACCCCCGCGACAGCAGAAAATGATCAATAAAAAAAGCACCTAGAAAAAACTAGGTGCTTTTCGTCTGTATCCGCCCCGTTTGGGCGTTCAATTATATAAGTGTCGAGTATCAAACTCGCACGACATACAATAGCGCTACGGGGAATCGAACCCCGGTTTGATGGCTGAGAACCACCCGTCCTAACCCCTAGACGATAGCGCCCGATTGGCTGCCCGGGAAGGACTCGAACCTTCGCAACATGGTCCAGAGCCATGCGTCCTGCCATTAGACGACCGGGCAACATCCGATGGTTACGTATTATAACAGAAAACGGAGATTCTGTCAAGTTTTTGAATCACACAATCGGTAACCGCCCCCGATACTAGAGAATCTTCATTCATCACATACCTGATTTCCCTATCGCCCTAGGATTTCTATCGCAGGATCGGCTATCGCGGTCACTATCCGTTCCTTTGATCTCCCTATTCAGTCGCTTGATCCATTCGCTCGGTTGAGGGATAGAGATCTCATGGCGACAATATATTCCACCCCACACGGTAAGTGCGGTTTCCAACCGCACCAGCCCCATTCTCAAAAAGAGCAATAAACGCGAAAAGAGAGGCTACCCTTGACGGCAAGGACAAAACTAATCTATAGTATACAAATGAGAGACGTGCATGACCATTGCGTGAAATAGGTTCAATTGTTCTCCAATTGTGGCTGAAAGGATAGACATTGAGCGGCAATACAAAACCAAACATCGTTTTCATACTCGCCGACGATCACGGCTATGGCGACATCTCCGCCAACAACGGTCCCGGTATCCAAACTCCCCACATTGACGCCATCGGTTCGCGCGGTATCCGGCTCAACCGGTTTTATGCAAATTCGACTGTCTGTTCACCCAGTCGCGCATCACTGCTGACCGGACGTTATCCCGACCGCGTCGGCGTGCCAGGCGTGATTCGCCAGACGGTCGAAGATAGCTGGGGCTATTTCGACCCCAATGCCATTACGCTGCCCGATATGCTGCGCAGGGCAGGATATGAAACGCTTCATATCGGCAAGTGGCACCTGGGGCTGGAAGATGAAAATCACCCGTGCGAACGCGGATTTGACGAGTACCACGGTTTCATTGATGACATGATGGACGACTACTGGACGCATCGGCGCATGGGAAAGAACGGCATGCGCCACAACCGCGAGGTAATCGACCCGGTAGGACACGCCACCGATCTGTTCACCGACTGGGCGGTTGACCGCATTCGGGATCGAGAAACGGCAGAAAAGCCGTTCTTTATGTACCTTGCCTATAATGCGCCCCATGGCCCCATTCAACCGCCGGAGGAATGGGTGAACTCCGTTCGGGCGCGGGAACCCAATCTCGACGAGAAACGCGTTCGCTACAATGCGCTGGTCGAGCATCTGGATGATGGCGTGGGGCGCGTGATGAGGGCACTGGACGAGACTGGACTGGCGGAGAACACTATCGTGATTTACACCTCGGACAACGGCGGCTGGTTGCCCGATGGAGCCTGCAACGATCCCTTACGAGGCGGAAAGACCGACATGTACGAAGGCGGCATCCGCGTCCCCTGCTTCGTTCAATGGCGAAACCGTATCAATCCCGGTTGCGAGTCCGATCAAATTGTCATGCTCATGGACTTCTTCCCAACCATTTGTGAGATCGCCGGCGTTGACGTGACCCACACCATCGAAGGATATTCCATTCTTCCTTTGTTGCTCGGGAGTGAGGTCGACTTCTCGCACCGCGTTTACTACTGGGTGCGGCGCGAAGGATTCTTTTCGCAGCGCCGCTACGTTGGCAATGACTATCATGCGGTACGCAAAGGCGACATGAAACTGCTGCACAACGATGCCTTCTCCCCGCTCGAGTTATTTGACCTGACTGAAGACGAACGGGAAACCACGGACCTTTCAGAGGCAAACGATACAGACATGAACGATCTCTGCCGCCTCATGCAAGCGCACATTCGACAAGCCGGAGCCGTCCCTTGGCAAAAGAAGCTCTGCGGATAATCAACATCGCCCGATGCTGTGAAGAGAGGGAGGTAAGATAAGCAGATGTCCCAAACTAAGTAGGAGCGATCTCCAGGTCGCGACCTCCCTCGTAGTGCAAACTGTATGACATTTAATTATTTGAATCGGTAATTCCAATTTTCCCCAGGGCCTGTAGGTGCGGTTTCTAACCGCACCGGACTTCGCCAAACAATTACCGAATTAAACTTTCAAACTTCATTTACTTATCATCCGCATTATTGAGCACCTAAAAGTTTAATTTCTCAGTTGGCCGTATCCCGCATCATAATTGACGGCACGCAATTATCCCTGTCGGAATAATTCTTTTAGCAAGCAACACTCGTTTTTCGGTCTATGACAGGTTTTGAAAAAGCATTCCTTCGTAGAATGGTTTCACTCCAGAGGAGTGCAATGTCAATAGAACACGATCTCTCCCCGTGTCTGCACTCCAGAGGAGTGCAATGTCGAGTGTTACTTGAGAAAAATGAAGTTGATGATGGAAGGGCAAAACCGGTCAATCAATTGGATTCACGGTAGTACCTTGGTGATTTTTGCTCGTAGGTGGATACATACCCCGAGATTTGGTATGTGAAAATTCGAGATTGCACAAGTCTATTATGCGGAAGATGAGTGTTAGTTTGCGTAACCCACAATCTGACAAATCAACCGAAAGGATAGTGAGTGATCAACTGAGATCAAGCTACTGAATAAGGAGCGCGATAGAGATCCTCTTCCCCGCTCTTGGAATCCTGATTGACGCCATTCATGCACCGCAAATCTAGAATATTGGCATTAGCATCCATCAAGAAAGGAGGAACATGAACACCAGTCCAATCATCTCCGGCGAACCATTCAGTGTGGAAAAAACCCAAGAGGCCGTTGACCGGTTGTACCGTGACGGATTCGCCCACATTCCCGGCGTGCTGACCCCCGAAGAAGTCACCGCCATACGCGCCAAAACCGACGAACTTTTTGCCGACCCTGTCCTCTTCGACAGAACGAATCCGGAACTCGCCGACCCGAGATACATCCAGTTGGGAAAACACGAGGAATCCGGTGAAGAACTCCCGTTCATTTTGAGGAATACAATCGAACTCGACCCTATCTTCCGGGATATGCTGCTTCGGGAGCCGATTCTCAGTATAGCCGAAGCCGTGGTGGGCCCAGACTGCAAGTTCTGTGGACAGAATGTCCTACGGAATCTTCCCGGCGTGGCAATTGAACAATGGCATGTTGACGGCCAGGTTCATTTCCCCTTACCTGATGACATTCCTCGCCACGACCCGCGGATTCAGATGCCGGTCATGTGGTTTACCGTCCAGATGGCGTTGACCGACATCACCTCAATCGAGCAGGGACCGACGCAATACGTCCCGGGCAGCCATCATTCCGGGCGCCATCCGAACGATCAGCGCCACCCGGAGTTTGAAGGCAGAGGTCCCGTGTCGGTTTTCTGCAAAGCCGGCGACATCTACCTGCAAGACCCGCAGTGCTGGCACCGTGGAGCCCCCAATCAGTCCAACGATACACGCTACATTATTCAATCACAGTACGCCGCCCAATGGGCATACTGGCGATTCAGTTTATGCAATCGCGTTCCCGTTCCCGATAATGCACTGCAAACCGCCAGCGATCGGCTGCTGCACCTTTTGGGCCGCAGCCGTCCAAAGCCTGATGAAACGCAAGAAAACTGCCAAAGTGGATAACGAAGGAGCAGCTGACCGATAGGAGTTCCCGCGGTAGAAATCCCCTCCCGATCGCGACCTCACTTGTAGCGCAAACTGTTAGTTTGCGCAAACCACGATCTAACATATCAACCAAGTGGGTAGCGAGTGATTAACTGAGATCAAGCGACTGAATAAGGAGCGTGATAGAGATCCTGATAGCGAAGGCGATTGAGCTCCCATAGTAGATCCTGCGCGATAGCTAATCCTAATTCACGTGCTCAATCGGCTTCGGGAAATCGTTGTTTGGGTTTCTACTAATCACTAAGTACTGACCACTGGTCACTGCATTTCTCCCGCCACAAACACCAAATCAAACACTTTCACCATCCCATCCCCAAATCCTCGGGTGCTGGGTGTTCGGTCATGCGACTGCCCTCCTCAACTCGCCCTCCTACCCCCCGCCGGGAATCGGAAACCACAGTCCACCTGTCTGAGCCGCCAACGCTTTATCCAGCGTCCGATTCACACCGATAACGTCCAATTTAATACCCGCCCCTCGGCATTGGCTCAACACCTCCGTAATGGGATACGAACCCTTGGTGGCTTCATCCGTGACGAGAATAAACCGCCGTTCCGCATTGGATCGGAATTTCACCCGCTGAATCGACTTGACAATCGCGTCATACGCCCGCTCATCACCGCCGCGCTGAATGACATGCGACTCTAATAGGTATTGATACTTGGCATAATCCTTCGTCTGGGGAAACACAATGGTGTCCCTATCAAGGTATTTGAAGGTGATAATCCCCAAGGTGAAGTTGACCTCCTTCTCTTGAAAAACATCCACCATACGCCTAAGCTGCCCTCCCACCGCTCGGATGTTATCCTCCATGCTGCCGCTCGCATCCAACAGGAAAACGATGTCCACGGGCGAAGTACTCATCCCGCCCGCGATGCTTTCGGCGATACCCTCCAGTGCCGTGCCAATCTGTTCTTCACGGCTCGCCGGAGGAGTGTTCTCAGCTAAGGTATCGGGCTGTTTTTCCGTTGATTGAGAGAAATCGTGTTTAACCTCGATCTCTCGCGCTTGCGGTGATCGGGTCAGAACGCCGGTAGGTGAACCTCTCGATTCCTCTGACAGCGGTTCCATCCGCGTCTGGTTCGAAAACATCGTATCCGATAAATCAAGTTCTGCGTCCGTGTTCAGTGTTTGAGACGCGAGCGGGGTTAACTGCGCGATGTGCTTGACGCGGTCGGCTGAGGGACGGGATTGGGTAGGGGTATGGTCTATGGTGGGGACGGGCGGTTTACGGTTTTGCGGTGCCGCACTGACCATTTTCCTTGCGCTTGAGATGTGGAAATGCGGGACATCCACGAGCTCAATCGGTTCCATCACAATCGGCTCCGGAATCGGCGGCGGGCGGTACCACTCCGGCAGCCGAATGTTCAGGACGGCAAGTACGAGAATGTGCAGAACCAGCGAGAAAAGGAGCGAAACGCGCGAGCGCCATGGATGCCTAGGTCGTTTGTCATCCAATTTGCCGCTGTCGTTGGTCTTCGCCCATTGAGCGTATTGATACCGCAGCAGCGTCCTTCCGGTGACACACATCACGTGTGTTCCAGTTGGCACCGCTTGAATTTTTCTAACCTTCTCGATTGTTTTGCGCGTTATCATTAAACTTCACTGCAAGTGTTTATCCATCCAGTGGAGGATGCGCCCCAGTCGGTCTAATCGCAAGTCCGGGGGACCGCTGCGGGAAAGGTCGTGACTCGCCTCAGGCGGATACCTGACGAACTCAACCTCGCGTTTGAGTCGTTTCAGAGCGATAAACAACTGTTCCCCCTGCTCTATCGGGCATCGTAGATCCCCTTCGCTGTGGAGAATTAGCAGAGGAGTGTTTATATTTTGAACGTAGCTCAACGGTGACAGTTTCCAGTAGAGGGTCGGATCCTCCCACACCTCTGACGGGAAGTAGGTGCGGTCACCCATCAGTTGAACATCGCACGTTCCCGCCATGCTCATCATGTTTGTGACACTGCGTTGCGTCACCGCGGCTTTGAACCGGTCGGTATGGCTAACCGCCCAATTTGTCATGAATCCACCGTAGCTGCCCCCTGTCACGCCCAACCGTTCAGAATCGACGTAGCCTTGGTCGATGACATAATCAACCCCCGCCATGAGATCGTTCAACTCCGGATCTCCCCAATCACCCCGAATTGCGTCGGTAAACGCCTCGCCGTAACCTTTACTGCCGCGCGGGTTCGTGTAAAGCACGACATAGCCTCGCGCCGCGAGAAACTGAAACTCATGAAAGAAGGCGTCCCCGTACTGTGTATGAGGACCTCCGTGAACCTCAAGAATCAAAGGATACTTCCGATGCGGTTCGAAATCGGGTGGTTTGACAATCCAGCCTTGAATCTTTTTTCCATCATAAGTGTCGAACCAGATTTCCTCCGGCTCGGAGAGAGACAACCCCGTCTTCCACTCCCGATTCAGATTAGTCAACCGCAGAGGAGTGTTTCCATCTCCACCCACGGTTGGGAGTAGATAGACATCTCCGGGTTCTGCCGCACTCTCAATCTGCAGTGCGAGTTGCCTTGTCTCGCGGTCCGCGGAAAAGGCGCACACGTTGATTGCGCCCTGGGTCAACTGTCGAGGTTCCCCGCCGCTGCGATTCACGCTGTAGAGATGGCAACTTCCCCTATCGCTAACCAGGAAAAACAGTTGAGTGCCGTCCGCACTCCAGATTGGGGATCCTGCTCCGGCATCGGATTCCGTTGAATCCCCAACCGTATGGTGCCCGGCGGGACGGTCTAAACCGAGTGTGAGATCCCGAGACTCCCCGTTTTGGATGGATACGACCCGCAGGTGCGGATCGGACACACCCCAGATTTCGTCTGGGCGGTCGTGTCCGATATAAGCGATTTCCGCGCCATCGGGCGACCAAACGGGGCTTTGCATGTGCCCGGACTGTTTCGTCAGACGCCGCACTGCCCCGCCATCGGAAGGTGTCAACCAAATATCTTGATGCCCCGGGGTCATATCTGCGTTCTCGGAGCGGTTTGAGACAAAAGCAATCGTTTTTCCGTCAGGCGACCATGCGGGTGAATAGTCGTCGTAATCCTCCGCGGTGAGTTGATTCACTTCACCCGTTTTCACACATATCGTCTGCAAGTGCCAACGTTCGCCGCCGTTGTAGCCCGTGCCGTCCTCCCGGTAACCCGCGCGGTGGATTACACGCGGCGGAAATGACCTATTTTCCTTTTCACGCGCCTCGCGCTCCGCTTTCCGATCGGAGAGCGGTTTCGGCCGGAACGTAAAGGCGATCTTCGACCCATCGGGCGACCAAGCCGGCGAGCCAATACTGCCCTCCTCCAACTTCGTCAACTGTTGCGCCTCTCCGCCATCAACGGAGATGAGCCAAATCTGGGATGAATCGCTCCGGTCGGAGACGAAGGCGATACGCCGTCCGTCAGGCGACCAACGCGGGGACGTGTCACCGTAATCGCCCACCGTGAAGCGGCGAGGTTTACCGCCGGCTGTGGACACAAGCCAAATATTGGAAAAATACCTGTTCTTCTCCGCGTCAATCCACCGCGAGACATATGCCGCCTGTGTGCCGTCAGGCGATAGCTGCGGCTGGGAAACAAAACACATGGTAAGCAAATCTTGAGCATCTATTTTGCGAGGTGTTGCTGTCATCACAATCCTCTCTGATATTTGTTCGCTCTCGAATCGAAATGGGGAAATTCAACCGTGTGGATTGTCACAAATCCTGCATGTGGTGAAATGATAACATATCCGCAAATTCAAATAAAGCGCGGATGGTATCCCCCTCTTAAGGATTCCCTTGTTACGCCTATCGCAATCTGTTATACTAAATTTGCTTCAGAGAGTTGAGAGTCCAACAAAAAGGGTCGGACGAGTAATCGCAACTCCTTCTACTCGGACGCCGAACATCACCTTTACAAACGGAGAACGGTATTGGCAGACACAAAATCAACGAATATTACGTGGCATGAGGCGACAATTACGCGGGAAGACAGGGAAAAACTTCTTGATCAAAAAGGCTGTGTGCTCTGGTTCACTGGACTGTCTAGTTCCGGCAAATCAACCTTGGCGCTCGAGGTAGAAAACACGCTGCACGGACGCGGTCGGTTGACCTACGTCCTTGACGGCGATAACGTCCGCCACGGACTGAACAAAAACCTTGGTTTTTCGCCGGAAGATAGGGAAGAAAATATCCGCCGCATCGGAGAGGTATCGAAACTGTTCGCGGATTCCGGCGTCATCGTGATGACCGCGTTCATCTCTCCCTATCGTGCGGATCGGGACACAGCGCGGGCGTTGGTTGAGGATGGACGTTTTATTGAGGTTTTCGTCGATTGTCCGCTGGAGGTGTGCGAGGAACGGGACCCGAAGGGATTATACAAGAAAGCGCGGGCGGGAGAAATACCCGAGTTTACGGGGATCAGTGCGCCTTACGAAGAACCGGACCAGCCCGAACTAACCGTAAACACGGCAGAATTGTCACTTGAGGAATGCGGCGAGAGGGTCGTCAAGATTCTTGAAGACAGGGGATTGATTCCCGGCTAAGTAATAGTTTGACCCTTCTTACTCAAGCGAAGAAAGGGAGGACAACCAGGGGAGATCGCCAAGTCGCGGCTTCCCGTCTGTAGGAGCGATCTCCAGATCGCGACATCCTGTCTGCTATCAAATTACATTGTGACTTTCTGAAATAACGTCACGTTCTTTCGTGGAAACTCAACCTTCCAATCATGCCGCTCGGCAATCCAATTCATCGTTTCGCGCGTGTAGAAACACACATGCGTCGGCTCGCGATGGTACCACCAACGCGTAAAATCCACCCCCGCTTCTAACATCTCGGTCATGATCCCGAGCCAACCCCCGCTTCTCAGCAAACCGTCCAATCGCCCGAACTCTTTTCCCGGTTGGTAGAAGTGTTCAACCGTCTCCGTGCACGTGATGAAATCGTAGGTGCGTTCAAGCACATCGGCGCTGGGTGCGAAGAAGGGATCGTAGAGGCTCATCCGAAATCCCTGCTCCTCAAGCATCACCGAGAGTGTGGGTCCTGGCCCCGAACCGAAATCAAGTCCTTCGGCGGCGGCGGGTAACTTGGGAACAAGATGGGTGCTCAAACGGCTGAGAAACTCACGGTAGCGAGGATCATCGGGATTGTTTTCGTGGAGTTGATACCGGGCGAGTTCGGCGTCCTCCCCCAGATGGTATTCCGATGAGAGAAAGGTTAGCTGACAGACATCACACCGCCAATACTGCTTGTCGTCGACGGTAGCGAAATTTCGGACGTGCTCCGAGAGACATAGCGGGCACATGTGCCTTACTGACCGAGTTTGCCGAGTTGCTCTTGAATCCAATGGACGACCGTGGTCACCATTAGGCTGGTTGATTCGTCGCTAAAAACGTGGTCGGCGCCTGCAAGCTCAATCAGTTCCTTCGGCTCGTTCGCGTTTTTGAATATCTCGCGGGATTCCCCTATCGGCACAACATCATCCTCGGTGCCGTGAACCAGCAACCACGGAACCGAAATCTGCGAGGCGCGATCCACCACGCTGTCAATCTGTGCCATATCATCCATATAGGCGCTTGACAGCGGACATTCCGGTTTATCCCACATGAATCCCTCATCAGGCGTTTCGTCGCCAAATTCGGTTCGAGAAAAGGTCTTCGTGTGGACCATGCCGGCTAACGAAACTAGCAGCTTGATTCGGTTGTCACTGCTCGCCCGCAACACCCCCACCGCGCCGCCCATGCTGTGACCGGCGTAGCAGACGGAGTAGCCGCTCAAGGCGTCAAGCACCGACCCGAGATCTTCAACCTCTTTCGAGATGGTCGAGTCGATGAACTCCCCTTCCGAGTCGCCGTTGCCCGAATACGAGAATCGCAGCGTGGGGATTCCGGAAGCGGCTAACCCGTTCGCCAATGCGGCGACAAACGGACGATCCTTGTTGCCGGTAACACCGTGCCCCAGAACCACAATGCGCTTGGAACTTGCCTCCCCCCGATGGAAACTGTAGTCGAGCCTTTCACCGTATGAATTTCTTATATCACAGAACATTTTTTCCTCTATAGTCTGTTATATTCAACTTTACACATATTTGGATAATATGTTGATCAATTTGATAGTTAACCCAAGTTGCCACCTTTGTAGCACGATCTGTTAGATTGTGCTTTTAGTGCGCAAACTGACAGTTTGCGCTACAAAATCTCCGCGATTAATGGACCATTTTCAATCAAAAACGATGGTACATGTCCAAAATCTTATAAGTAGCAACTTGCGTTATTTAACAACTGTTGCGGCAAACCTATTGTAGGAGCGACCTCCCGGTCGCGATCGAAATTCGTCCTTACAGAGAACGCGCAATGAATTGCGCTACTACAAACGAACTGCGTACGTCCGAAATGTATGACTCTTAGTAGAAATGACTATAACAAACCTACCGACGACCCCAGCCATTCCACGATCTTGTAGTCACTGGGGAAGCACCAGGATAGAAATCACAACGAGAGATGACAAAAAAAACCTCCCGAAGTGCGCCAGAATTTGCGCAAATCGGGAGGTACGTGCTACGAACAGGAGGACTTACCTGCTCCCATTGCCGTTGCCCTTCAACGCATTAACAATCTTCTCCGGCTTAATCGGCAGTTCGTTAATCCGAACCCCGGTAGCATCGGTAACCGCATTGGCGAAGGTAGCCAACGTCGGCGTCAGCGAAGGCTCGCCGACCCCTTTGGCGCCGTAAGGCCCATTGGGAGCGGGCACTTCTACAATCACACTCTCGATCCTCGGAATATCCGCCGATGTCGGGACGCGGTAATCGACAAATCCGGGATTCACGTTCCCCTTCTCGTCATACTGCATCTCCTCCATCATCGACCAAGCGTATCCCTGAACGACTCCACCTTCAATCTGCCCTTCAACCGCTATCGGGTTAATCGCGAATCCCACATCTTGCGAGGCAACTGTCCTGAGAACTTTGGTGTTCCCCGTTTCCGGGTTGACCTCCACTTTGGCAATCTGCACGGCGACAGCGGGTGCGCTCAGTCTACCTGACAGTGAACCCTTGCCGACAACCGGTCCTCCGGTGGTGCTCAAACTGTATGCCGCCAACTCGCCGAGGGAGAGCGATTTGGGTGAATCTCCGTTTGTCAAAGACACTTTCCCGTCTTTGAGTTCTACTTTCTCAACCTCCGTGCTCAACCGCTGCGCCGCAAGTTCGAGGAGCCGTGCCCGCGCATCTTCGGCTGCCAATTTCGCGGTGTTGCCCATGGTGAAGGTGACGACGCTCCCGCCGGAGCCGGTATTGTACGGCGCCGAATTGGTGTCGCCTCGTGTGATTGAAACGTTATCGTAAGGCACCGTCAACACCTCGGCGGCAATCTGCGCCATCGCCGTATCTGTTCCGGTGATATCCATCGAGCCGTGGAACAGCCGAATGCTGCCGTCTTCATGAACGGAGACGTATACAGCGCCCGGTCCGCACCCGTTTGTCCAATCACCGACCGCAACACCCCAGCCTTGGTTCGGACCCTTCTCGCGGTTCCACCAATCAACGGCATCCGCTGCCGCTTGGAGCGTTTCTTTGTAGCCCACTATCGGCTCGGTCGCCCCAGCGGGCACCTGATCTCCCTCCTCCCGCATGTTTTTCATACGGAGATCTACGGGATCCATGCCGATGATACTCGCTATTTCGTCGAGCTGGGATTCGCCCGCGAAAATCGCCTGCGGGGCGCCCGGTGCACGATACGATGTGGTTCCGGACTTGTTCGTATGTACCGCATAGGCATCCATCTGAAGGTGCGCGAACTTGTAGACGCCGCGGATACGGATGGTGTTGGCAATGGGACCTCCGGCAACCGAGCCGCAATCCCAGAAGGCGAGTGCCTTGCGGGCAACCAGCGTGCCATCCTTCATCGCGCCGGTCTTGAGCTTGATAATACATCCGGCACCCGGTCTCCCGTCAAGAAACTCCTCCTCGCGGTTCAACTGCGCTTTGACGGGACGTCCCGTCTTTTGGGAGAGTATGACAGCCGGCACGTGCGTGGCTTGGATGTTGAAACGTCCGCCAAATCCGCCGCCCATGGTCACACCGACGACGTTAATGTCGTTCAGCGGTATCCCAAGTACGCCGGCAATCCCGGAACGAATGGCGAAGTGGCCCTGAGTGCTTGCCCAAACGGTCAATTTGCCGGATGGCTCCGCATGAGCGACCGACACGTGCGGCTCCATGTACACCTGATGAACGCGCGGGATGGTATATGTACCTTCGACGACAACATCGGAATCGGCGAACCCCTGTTCCACGTCGCCCGCGGCTTCATGGGTCTCACCGGCGATATTGTAGTATATCTCATCGTCGAGCCCTACCAACTCGGCATTCAATTTGTCGATCTCGGCGCTGTTATCCTCGCCCGTGTCTTTGGACAGTTTCTTGAGTTGTCTGGTGATGACCCGCCTTCTCGGCCCGTCCTTCGTTCTATCGTTGAGTAGATTGGGTGTATCGGGCTTGATTGCCTCCATCACATCCTGTACGACGGGCAGCGGCTCATATTCGATTTTGACGAGGTCCGCCGCTTCCTCCGCGATGTCGGGATCGGTTGCGGCGACCGCGCCTAACGGTTCACCGTAATACAGCACCTTATCCTTCGCGAAAACCGCCCGACCGGTCGGAATGTCGTCTTGTGTAATAATCGCATGAACCCCGGGCAGCTTCTCCGCCTCGCTCGTATCGATACTAAGAATTTTGGCGTGGACCTCCGTGCTGCGGAAGATTCTTGCGTGGAGCATTCCGGGAAAGTTGATGTCTGCTCCGTACTTTGCCGCACCGGTTACTTTTTCCAGTGCGTCAACCCTCGGTACCCGTTTTCCAACAACTGCGTGTTCTGACATGGTGCTCCTACCTTATCTAGATCTAGCTGAATGAGTTTGGGCAACTATTTAACGGTGGATTCGCTAAAGGTTTAGTGATTATCGAAACCGAGTTTTTTCTTTAAAACTCGGTTTCTTATTTAGCTATAAGTTCGCGACCGCGTCTTGCAACTTGCCACGTCCCAAAGCCACATTGCATCGCTTACACGTATTGATGGTTTTGTCGCCAATCTCGCGACTGTAAAGCACCTTGACACCGGTCCGATTACATACCGGGCAGGTTCCCCTGCCACTGTTATATTCTGAACGGATGCCGTGTCCTCGATGGGTTTTAGCCATTTTCAACCTCTACTTTCTTTTCGTGTTTAAGCATTTGCGCGCATCGTCTCCGCCGCGCTCAGGACTGCCTCTACTATTTTCGTATACCCGGTGCACCGACAGATATTTCCGCCGAGCGCATGCCGCATTTCGTCTTCCGGTATGTTCGGATTGTCATCAAGAAGCGCTTTGGCTGCCATGATGAAGCCGGGAGTGCAGAAACCGCACTGATATCCGCCCTTCTCCAAAAAGGCTTGCTGAACCGGGTGCAACTCCCCGGGACTGGAAATCCCTTCGATTGTCGTAACCTCTTTGCCGTTTGCGCTGACCGCAAGCATCATGCACGAGGTTACTGGCTCGCCATCGACGATTACCGTGCAGGCGCCGCAATCACCGGTGCTGCAGCCCTCTTTTGTCCCAGTCAACCCGATTGTGTCACGAATGACCGCCAGCAAGGTTTTACGCGGCTCAACAAACAACTCCTGCAAATCACCATTGACGGTAAAACTTATCGGATGTTTCCTCATATTTGCGCGGTTCCTTTTCTATGCTTGTGCTCGTGCCACAGCCGCCGCTGCGGTTTCCTTGGTTAACGCCGCTACAATCTCTCTTCGATGCTCTGCCGTACACCGCAAATCCGATATAGGACTCGACTGCGACGCCGCCGCTCCCGCTGCCTGCTGCAATACTTCGTCGTTTACGGAACTGCCGGTAATAATTGCCTCGGCGTCGGTCGCGCGAATCGGTTTCGGCGCCACAGCCGCCAACCCAATCTTTGTATCTGCTACTGCACCGTTGTTTAGACGTACGGACGTTGCCACGCCGACAAAGGCGAGATCCATAACTTGCCGAATCTTGTGTTTAAGGTACTGTGAACCCGAATTCGCGGATCGGGGAGGCATTGAAAAACCTGTAAGGATTTCGCCCGCCTGCAACACCGTTTCCCCCGGACCGAGGAAAAAATCCGCAATCGGTACCGTACGCTCAGCCTCACCGTCCGCAATGTTGACCAGTGCATCCAGCACCAGAAGCGCGGCGGCGGTGTCCGCAGCGGGGGAGCCGTGAGCAATGTTCCCGCCGAGCGTAGCCAGATTGCGTATTTGGATAGATCCGACCTCCTCTGCACCTTCGGCAAGCGCGGTATAACGTTCACGCACGATTGAAGAACGTTCGATCGCTCGCATCTTCGTCATGGCGCCAACCCACAGCCCGTCGCAGTCATCGTATGTGATGCCTTCTAAATCGGGAACATGCTCTAGGCTAATCACATATTTGGGAGTCATTGTCCGCTCTTTCATCCCGATAATCAGGTCTGTCCCACCGCCCAAGAGTTCGGCTTCGCCGCCGTACTGAGAAAGCAGCGCGGACGCCTCGCCAATTGTCTTGGGTTCAAAAAACTCGAAACTTCTCACAATTTATCCTCCATCAACGTCTATGATAACCCTCTCCTCGCAGGATAGCCAACACGCTATGAATGCTGCTATGAACGCCTAAAGAATACCAAATCTGGTTGGGCTTGTCAACATAATATAGGGAGGAGACCAGGGGAAACGCATCTAAATTTTCTGCCTGACAAAAAAGCAAATCAGGCTAAGTTTGTGACATTTTTTAAGGGTCGTAGGCTGGGTTGAACGGCATTCCGTTAATAATCACCAATCTTAGAGGAGTTTTCGAGTGCCCACTTTGTCTGAATCTGCCAAAATTTGAGTGAAACCCAACATTCATCGTACATTCTACCGCCATGAGACATCCTCTATAATTAGATGCGTTTCCCCTGGGGAGGAGACGAGGTCAGTCTCACCTGATACTAGGACATCGGCGATCATCAAATCATCGTTTCCCTCTCTTTAATGAAATCCTTTCCGTCGCGTGTCTTGATGGGTTTAAGGTGGCAACCACAACCTCGTCCCATGATTAAGAAAGTAATTTAACGTCGTGCATGCTGTGATTCCGCAGGGGCACGATATTCAACAGACAATTGCGGGGTTTCTAAACGTGCATTTCCCTGAAGGCGGGAGGTTAGGCAACTCTCCAATACACCGCTCACCAACAGCGTGCGCTCCGCCGGATACGGGGCGGCGCCCGTTTCAAACAACTCCTCGATCTTGGCTATAAGACACGCGGAGTAGGTGACATTCGGGGTCGGTGTTAAGAAAAACTGCGTTGATACCGGCACTCGCTCATCCTTAAGCCGCGCCGCAAAGCAGTAATCTCTCACCGCGCCATTGAGCATCAGCAGGGTTGCCCTCAATCCGTCGTTGTATTCAATGAGATAAGCGGACGGACTCTCGACGAGTCGCTGCAGCTCACCGGTGCGGAGAAGGTCCTGCGTTCTACCGTCTTCAAGTGTCAAGCCGCACGGCGTGTCGCTTCGAGAGAGCGCGGCTTCCAGGAGTTCGTGCGAGCAAACGCCTTTCTCGCCGGCTTCCCAAACAGCATCGCCATCGATCAGTTGCACTGCGGCGACACCGGTTTCGCCGCCCTTCCGGCGTTCCACCATGCACTGCATCGCCTCCAAGGCGTGATAATCCATCGGGTCGGATCCGCCAACACCTACCATGAGCGCGTCTTCTATCTCACAATCCAGCGGCAACTCAACATCGGGTAACCGCCACGTGACAGGCAACGATGAGCCTGCCAAAAGGCCAAAGCCAAGACGGTGACCATCGTCCACCATCTCTTTTGCCTTCTCAAAACTGTAGGAGAGGTGTTTGTCGTTATAGATGGGCACGGCACGTCCGTCTGCCTCAAAAACCTTGACGCACTCCTTGAAAAATTCATACCGTGGATAAAGCACCTGGTTTTTGTCATTGTGTGGGTAGTCGCCGTGCTCCGCGACGAGGAGAATTGCGTCCACAGCGAGTTTATCGCCACCACACCGGAGTGCCTCGGCGATAGTCGGATAAACGGAAAAGCCAAATTCTCTCGCTCGGTCAATGCTCTGGTCACCCTCTGGCTTCTGGTCGACGAATAGAGAGACGATCTTCATATCCGGGCGATGCCATCTCCCCTCGGTCGGATAGCCAACCAGAAAACGGTCGGCGAAGTGCTGCGCGTGCGATAAGTAGCGATAAATGGTCGCGATGACAGCGATTCTCTTCATAAGCTCATGTCCTCCAGAAGGTTGACGATTCAGTCGGTTGATAGGCGATGTCCAAATGCGGCGTTTCCTGCTTTGCGCCTTCGGCAGCCAGACTATCAACCCCTGCCGCAACAAGGCCCGTCGTCAACAATGTGCGCTCAACCGGATAGGTTGCCTCGCCAGTCAAAAACATCTTCTCAATATTGTTAACCAGCGGCGAGAAGAAATTTGCCAACGTCGTCCGTGCAGGCGGCATAGGGAGATACATCTGTGTCGAAAGAACCTGGCTGTCGGGGCCAATATAGGCGGCGAAATTAAAATCCTCCACTAACCCGTTCATCAAAATCATGGTAGACTTGAGTCCATCGTGATGCTCATATTGGTAAGCTATCGGGGCTTTCACCGTCTCCTTCAACTCGTCAAGGGTTGGAAATGGGTTGTTAAACCCGTGGCGCGATGGCGTGAGGGTATGACTCCGACAGAGCGCCGCTTCAAACAGTTCTCGCGACCAGCGCTTCGTGTGATGTGCTTCCCAAAATGCGTCGCCGCGGTATGCTTGCAGCCATTTCACACCACTTTCCCCGCCTTGGCGACGCTCTACCATACACTGCAAGGTTTCCAACGCATGGAAGTCATAGCTATCCACACCGCCGTAGCCGACGCACACCGCCTCTGATACGGGCACACCGAGCGGCATATCAATTGAGGGTGTGCGCCACGTAACGGGCAGCGATGAACCCGCCATGAAAGCGAAGCTCATGGATTGAGAGATGTCGTACATTTCATGCGCCCATTCCCAGTTCCATGAGAGATGTTTGTCGTTAAATGTCGGTACGCCGCGTCCGCTTTTTTCGTAGACTTCGGTCATCTGCTTGAAGTGTTGATATCGCGGATAGAGGCGTTGTCCCTTCTCATTGGTGGGATATTCGCCGTGTTCGCCGATAAGGAGAACACCATCAACGGCGAGTTCCGAGCCGCCGAGGGTTAGCGCTTCCGCTATTGTCGGATAAGCCTTGAGCGATGGAAAGCGTTTCAACCGTTCGCGGCTAAGGTCATTGTCTTTGACCTGTTCCACGTAGAGAGAGACGAGATCCATCGGCGGGTGATGATGTCGGCTGTTCCAGCCGTAGCCCTCCAAGAATCGATCCACGATGTGCTGGGTATGCGAATGTTTGTGATAAATTGTCGCGATGGCAGCGATTCTAGGTCGTTTTTCCATTTTTCCTCCCTCCAAGGTAAAGTCTGAATGCGTTTGGAAGTGCCGCCAAACCGCAGGCTTTTTCTTGTGAGTCCTGTCGCCGATTTTTGATTATCGTACATCCCTACGGCAATATACCGGGATTATACCTCATTTGCGTTGCTGAGTGTTAACCCATTTGTGCCCAATACGCTTGCCCTGGTGTCAGTCTGATTGATAGGCGGAAAGGCGATTCGTAACTGTTTTGTCTATCAATCTGTTTTGGGAATGTTGGTTCGCCGTGCTGCAGTTTAATCCCTGTTCCTGCACCATCAAGCGAACGCATAGTGAGTGATCAACTGAACGGATAGTGAAGGCGATAGAGATCCCTGAGCGTAATGTAGGAGCGATCTCCAGGTCGCGATTTCCCGTTGGCGCGTAAGTTCTGGGCTCAACTAAACAATTACTGTGATTCTTTTAGGACTTTCCCGCTTCGGACGGTAAGGAATGATCCTGGGAAATCAATCGAGCAAAAACGGGAGATCGTTATACACTCGCTCAATCTCCTGTGATTAATAGACATCTTTCCTAAATAATACCATTTCTCTACAATGATAGTGCATTAATAGCGTGAATTAAGTAAGGATATCCGGTAATGCTTGCCACTTCAGAGGCGGTAAGTTTCTTGAGAATACTAGCCACATCGTCCTTGAGGGAAGAAAGAGTCTCGTGAAGCTGAAAGGCAATGTCTTCCTTAACAACTTGCCAGAGTCGTTCAATCGGATTTAACTCCGGTGAATAAGGGGGGAGGAAAAGGAATCCAACATTCTCAGGTATAGTCAAATCTGAAGTTTTGTGGAAACTCGCATTGTCGAGAATGACAATGTTGTAATCTTGTGGATAAGTAATTGCCAATTGTTCAATAAACACCTCAAAGCAACTGCTATTGAGAACAGGCATTTCCAAGAACAGATGCTCTCCTGTTCCGGGAGCCACCGCACCATAAAGATAATAGCTCTCATATCTGGGATTCACCACTTGTATTGGCTTAGTTCCCTTCGCCGTGATTCGTCGTTGGGGCAAAGGCAAGAGTCCAAAGCGGCTTTCATCTTGAACCAAAATCTGCACACAAGACGCAGGGGTATCGCCCATTGCCTCTAGGAGGTGCGATTCGACATCTTCTTTGAAATCTTCAACCTCCTGTTCGTTTTTCTTTTTGTGACTTTTTCGTGGCACTTTGAGTTTCGCTTTCATGTCATAACGCACAATACGGTACACCGTTTTGTAGTTGACTTTTAAGCGATGGGTTTGCAAAAGCCACATCTGAATTTCGCCATAGCTTCTAAAGCCACTTTCTTCTTTCAGGCGCTCCTTGAGTGAATCTATCGCCTCCTGAGGAAGCGTCTTTTGTCCCGGTTTGGCGCCGGGTTCTTCAATGGTCAGCAAGGCGTTAAGACCGCCATGTTCATAACGCTTCAACCAGTGTCCAATGGTATTTCGATGAACCGCTAGAGTCTCTGCCACTTCAAGCCGCGTCTGACAACTTCCACTTTTCAATAGATACAGCATATGAAGCCGAGGTTTCCGTCGAAAATCTTTCTCCAGTTTCAGTCGATTTTCGAGCATCTTCACGTCTTCATGAATAATTGGTATTGCTTTTTTCATAATGAAATAAATATATCACTATATGCACTGTTATTCAAGAGAAATGGTATAAGTATCTATTTGGCTTGATTTTACGTTATATCCTTTCAACAATCTTCTGTTGTAGAAAGGATACCCATGAGTCAATTTGAAAAAGCAGTAAAACAGTCAGATGAGCAATTTCTGCGAGCGGTTGGTATTGACAAGGCAGCTTTCAACCTTATTTTGGAACGTGTGGCGACTTACTTTGAAAAACTTAAAGAAGAACGTCCGATGAAGAAACGAGGAAAGAAATCGGAGGTTGCATTGGCCGATCGCCTTCTATTGACATTCACCTATTTGCGCCACTATCCAACCTTTGCCAGATTAGGCATGGAGTTTGGTATCAGTGAGTCTTATGCAAATAAACTCTATCATCAGATACTTGACGTGTTAGTTAAAGTGCTTTCATTGAAGAATCGAAAGCACTTATTGGAGAGCGATCTCCAAACCATCATCATTGATGCCACCGAGCAACCTATTGAACGTCCAACAAAGGGACAGCGTGTCTACTATAGCGGTAAAAAAAAAGGCACACCATAAAAGTTCAGTTGATTGCGTGTTTGGCGCTGTTAGAAATAGTATCGGTTACCTGCCGCAAAGGGAGTGTTCACGATTACACCATTCTGAAGGAAAGTCGTGTGGCAATTTCTCCCGAAACTGAGAAGTTGGCTGACAGTGGTTATCAGGGGATAGCCAAACGGTATGCCAACAGTTCGACGCCCATCAAGGCCTATCGGAGCAAGCCCTTGACTCGGGAGGCGAAGCAATTCAACCGACGGTTGGCAACACGCAGGGTCGTCATTGAGAATATCGTCAGACGATGTAAGATTTTTCGCATCACCAAAGACATCTATCGAGGCAAACACCGCAACTATGGGAAAACATGGAATGTGATTGCTGCCATTGTTAACTTGCGATATTCCTCAACAAGTTGCCAAACGGCGTAGTTATTCTAATCTCCAAGATTGCTGTAACTACACGGATCCATTTTGGAAAGATGTCTAATAGAGATCTCATAGCGATCCCGCACGGGGTTTCTGATGTGTGATGAATCGGTGTTGCCATTCACTTTGAAAATCTCATCCTCGATGTGATGATGGTCGATCGTCTAGAATCAGATGCGTTTTCCCTGCCCTTTTATGACACAAAAGTTGTGGATGGGAGGTGTGATGTGATATAATCGATATCTCAATGAAAATCAGGACATTTCCTCTCAAGAGAACTTTCGACTTGGTTTATTTATCACATAATAAAATTAGGAGATTAAATTATGGCAGCCGAAATTCGCAAAAGTGAAGGTGTTCTAATTATAAAACCCTCTGGTCGGATAATTGGCCCCGCCGGTACCGAGTTAAGGGAGCAGATAACCGGAGAACTCGAAAACATCTCGGGAGCACCGAAGGTCTTAATCGACCTGGGAGATGTCGCGAGAATAGACAGTAGCGGCCTCGGCACCCTCGTCGCGTGTCACGTTTCCGTCGCCCGCAAAGATGGGCGCGTAGGTCTGATTAACATCGGGACGGACACACAGAATTTGATAGTCATGGGAAGACTGATTTCCATCTTCGAGCGTTTCGATAGCGAAGACGAAGCCATCGCCGCGCTGAACTCAGACGATTAACGAATGCATACGGGTGATCTGTCTGACGCTCGCCCATCCTCTGTATGGTGATGAGCCCTCAGGTGTTGCGGGTGGCCCACGAACTCGCTCACTTGCCGATGGATCTGCTTCTTGCCCCAGTCTCCGGAGGGTGGAATGGCGAAGCTCCATGCCGCTTTGTCGGTCGAGGAGTTCGACGACAACTACTTCTATGCCGCAGAACTCAAGACCTTCGCGCGCCAACTCGGCATTGCCGTCGGCCGACGGCGGAAGCTTGAGCTTGAGGCGCTTATTAGGGAATTCCTTAGAACAGGGACGGTTCCGCTGGCCAAACCCGAGCCTGATCGACGGTCCGGCAGTCGCGCGACAGGCTGGCGGCGGAAACCACCGTCCGGGTCTACGTCGACGACCGCAGGACGAAGGCCTTTCTACGAGACCTCGTGCACGCGCGCGTCCCGCAGCTAAAAGACAAGTCGGGCCAGTGGTACTGGCTCAACGAATGGCGCCGTAGGCAACATCGGGCAGGCCAGCGCATCACCTACGCGGACCTTGGCAATCGATTATTGGAGCTGATGCGTTTGGAGGGCCGCTTGCCGCGGATCCCCGCCGCTCGATTCAACAACTTCGTCACGGATTTCTGGACGGACCCGGCGAACAAGGGCAAGACCCGGGGCGATGCCGTGACAGCCTGGGAGTGCATCAAGTCCGTCCCCGGACCGAAGACTTACGAGGCATACGCGGCTCTTGAGCCGAGTAGAGGTACCGGGGCTGTGATCGAAGACGGGAAATGATGAAGCGATGAAGTGGAGACAGGCGCCTTGGCACTACCACCAGATGCAGTGCGGGCGGGCTTCGTCTTCGCTATCGTAACGCTGAACTCAGACGTTTAGCGAATGCATACGGGCGCTCTTTACTGAAAATCTCATACGCGCGGTAGGTGTCCTGTCTAACTCTCTCGTCACACATCGTCCCGCTTTTGCCCATCCCACCGTCGTAGCGATAGACTTTCGGTTAATCCCTTCTGTATCCACAGATTGCCCAACGAATTTTATAGTTAATCACAATCATATTTACACATACTTGTTGAGAATTGCAAATTCTTACAGCAAACCATCTGTAGGAGGTCAAGCGAACGAATAGTGAGTGCGATAGAGATCCCCCTCCCGGTCGCGACTTCCTGTCGCAAAGCAATGTTCGCTCCAACAGTAGCCGCAAAGTAAATTGCGCTACTTCGAATCGAGCCCACCAAATTCCACGCATGTAATTATTGATTTCAAGGACTATAACATGGTAAAGGAATTTATCGTATGAAGTCGAAGGTCGTTGTTTTTACAGGAGGCAGGCAGGTTAGTTTTGCCGAAATTGATATTCCCGATCCCGCGCCGAACGAGATTACCTTGCAGACGCTGGTGACGCTGATGAGTATGGGAACGGAGATGATCTGTTATCGCGGCGAATCTGACCCCGGCAGCCACTGGGATAACTGGGTGAAATACCCGTTCTATCCCGGTTATAGCAACGTGGGGCGCGTAATTAAGGTCGGGACTGAGGTCGAAGATTACAACGAGGGAGATCGGGTTTTCTGTACCGCCTCCCACCGGGGACACGTGAACCTTTCCGGCGGCGAACCCGGAATCATTAAAATTCCCGAGGATGTAACCAGCGATAACGCGGTATGGTGTACGATGGCGACGATTACACAAACAGCGGTGCGTCAAGCCGAGCACATCATGGGCGAAACCGCCATAGTCATCGGCTGCGGACCCATCGGACAGCTTGTGACGCAGTACCTGAAGGTGATGGGGCTTCGATCCGTGTTGGTGATAGATCAGATTCAGGCGCGGCTGGACATCGCGCTCGCGCACGGTGCGACAGCGAGTTATTGCGGAAGCGTTTCCGATGCGATGGATGCCGTCCTTGAGAACACCGGCGGCGAACTTGCGGACGTGGTTTACGATGCGACGGGCCATCACGCGGTTCTACCGTTGGCGTTCCCGTTGGCGCGCCGGTTCGGCAAGGTGATTCTCCTCGGCGATAGCCCGCACCCCACCAAACAGCATCTCACGTCGGATCTTCTGACGCGGCAACTGCGTCTCATCGGCACACAGAACTACCATCTACCATCGCAACACGCGGCGTGGACGGCTACCCGTCAGCGTCAACTCTTCCTGCAATACGTGCAGCGCGGGCAGATGTCCGTTTCCGACCTGATTACGCACCGCTTCTCTCCGAGCGAGGCGGCGTCGGCGTATGCGCAGTTGGATTCGGAGCGAGGCGGCAGTGTCGGCGCCGTCTTCGACTGGTAACATCGTTAGCCAAAAACGGGTGTAATCGCTCTGTTCACGTGTCAAAAACACGTGCAAAGTACAAACAGGTCTCGTAGGGGCGGGGTTCCTCCGCTCTGATTTACGACAAATTCGGATGCTTGGTCCATTTGCTTATTTGAGCGAACCTAATATATGTCTCCCTTGATTATCTCGTGACGGCGAAATGTCAATAGAACCTGGCCCGTGGCATCTCGACGCAGCGGATTTTCTGAAATCAGGGGTTGAGATACTTGTCGAACCATTTCAATGTCCGCTCGAAATAATCCTTCCGGTGCTTTTCGCCGAAACTGTGCCCCGCACCTTTGTAAAGCACGTAGCAGACCTCCTTACCTAGCGCTCTGAGGTATGTCGTGTACAGTTCGGCTTCGTGAGGAGTATCCTCCTCTCCCTCAAGAATAAGAACGGGAGTCTCAACGTTTGCAACGTGGCTGATGGGAGATTGTTCTCGGTAGTGTTGGGGAATTTCCCACGGTGCCCCTCCCATTTCTTGCGCGCAAATAGCATTCCACTGCGTGTTGCGGCCAAAAGGTGCACACGTAAGACGGTAATCATAGAGTCCGGCTAGCAATACAGCCGCCCGGAAGACAGTTGATTTCCCAATCGCGTAAGCCCCAAGCATAGCACCATAACTGTAACCGTGCACGCCCATCCTCGCCCTGTTGCACATTTGTTGAACTGCCAACCAATTAACACCGCACATGACATCCTTATAGTCCATTTCTTGTGTTGTCGGGTCGCACCATTGATACTGCTGACTCCCGCGAAAGTCGGGCGCGAATATCTGAAACCCGTTGGCTGCCAACCAATGCCACTCGCGATAGAAGATTGCCGCGCCGCCCTCGGTCGGTCCGGCATGCAAATCGACGATGGTAGGATTCTCCGGGCTCATCGACTTGCCCAACGGTGGAACAACACAACCTTGAATAACCAAACCGTCGTACGATTCCCACTCGACAACCGAAACATCAGCTAATTCGTAATCGGCGAGTTGGTCGCTGAACTGTGTCACGGATCGTTCCTCGCCAGAATCAAGCGAGATGACATGAGCATCCGGAAGCGTCGATAATCCCCGAAAGACGGTCAAAAGCCTCCTCCCGTCCCCGCTTGTCCCCGTAAGATAGCTCCACCCCGTTCGATCTACTATTACCTCTTTATTTCCGGTTTGTATATCAATTGAGAAGACATGGCGGTTGATTCCCTTTAAGCCGCTGCAGTGTATATTCCGACTGTCATGTCCCCAGCAGACGAAATCAACGAAGTATTCATCGTCCAATACCCGCACCTGCTTTGAATCCCTCTCCATAATGGCACACAGGTTACGGACGGGATGAATATAGCTATACGGGGAATAGCCCATAGCCAAATAATTTCCGCACGGGGACCACGTGGGTGAAATTATCTCGTTTTTGCCGGGACCAATCCGGTTATTCCTATTTCCGGTTCTTCGGTCGATATCAAAAAGGTGATAATCCACATCGCGTTGGGTTTGACTCTCTATGCTTGAAAGAACAGTCAGCCAATTGCCATCAGGATGCCAAGCCAACCCGTCGTAGGATTCGCCAACACTTGACTCTAAAAGAGGGGAAACTTCATCGCTTTCTACATGAAGAATAACAATCGAACTCACAGAGGTGAGAGGCGGTGGAAGGACGATAACAATGTCGTTATCGGCGTCTTCATCTTGTGCTTCCAGATCCCGATTTGAAATAAGGGCGATAAACTTACCGTCAAAAGACCATTGGAGAAAACTGACATCTTCCGTGTTTCCTGCAAACTGCCTCTCACTTCCTTCGGGATACCTAAGCCAAACCCCCGAACTCTTCGGTTTCAGGAAAGCAAGAATATCCGGCTGGGCGGGCGACCACTTAGGGTTACTTCCCTTGAAAGATTCGTATGTAGTTGATGTTTCGAGGTCGGCGATATGAATCCGATTCTGATGAGTGTACGCAACCCGTAAGCCATCCGCCGAGAGTTCACAATCCGGCGACGCCTCACGAATCTCAATTCCCGCATACGGAAATGATGCAACTTCATCAACTGAAATCGGTCGCGGCATACACAAAGTCCTCTTTGGCAACACCGATGCAGATACGGTCATTACAACCTGGAATTATACACATGAGGTTGTCGCAGTTCGGTTTGTAGTAGAGATCAGCGGAACGGATACTGAGGGCGATAGAAATCCGTCCATGTGCGAACACGCTCAATTTGTGAAAGTCCTAGTGCATATCGTCACATGCCATTAAAATACAATCGTATTATGGGGAGATACGAAAGAAAATGACCAAGAGTATTGATTTTCCTGTGCCACAGTCTGTTATACTATACGCTGTTGGAAGTTTTTAAGAGTCAAGAAATGGAGCATGAGTTTTGCAGGTGGTAGGAGGGAATTCCGATTCCCGACCGTCGCGATTCGGAGATCGCTCCTACAAACCTTCGGTGCACAATTGCGCAAAATTAACCGGTGCTGAGTATAGATTGTGCCTCCTGCAAACCAACAATTTGCGTCGCCAAGACCTGTGTTAAATGCCCAAAGAGGTTATATCCTCAAAAAAGTGGACAAGATCCTCGAATTCATCATACAGAAACAACTCCTTCGCAATTCCTTGTAACGTCAAAGAGATGTCAGAACCCCTCCTCGCAATTACGACAATCGGAATTTGCTTGGCGTATGCATAACCCGCTTCGATGCCCAAACCTACCCCTTTTTCCGTTAGATCGACCACGAGTAAGTTGCTCGAATCAATTTCGGCAAATGCCCGTTGCATCAATTCGTGGGGACTTAATTGAACCTGACCCCACTTCTCAATGTCGCGGGCGATGCATACCGTTTCAAAGCCGTTTCGCTCAAGAGCGAATGAGATTTTTTCGATGCAACCTCTGTTACTGCTGTCTTCGCGGTATTTGATGGAGATATAGGCTTTCATAGTTTGTCATACCAAAAATAGACCATATTGTTGTCACAAATTCCACCAATACGTCATCTTACCGACCAGCGTGGAGTCGATATGCTTGATAGCCGCACCTCCGCTGTCGTAATTCTGGTTAAACACCACGTAAAAATCGCTACCGGGTTTATAGATGTAGTTCAACAGGAAGTTGGTGGAGACAACCTCCCGGCTGCTATTCCACTGGGCATACAGTTTTCCGAACAGTGTTGTCGATACGGAGTAGACAGCGCGCGTACTGACCACATGGGTATTGAAAGATCCTGCCGGGAGCGTGACCCGATTGAACTGATACCGCGATTCGATAAGCACTTGCGGACTTGGGTTGAAATTCGCTCCACTTTCAAATCCGCGTTTATTCCCATTGAAGAATCCGCCGAGATTCAGGCGAAAATAACCGGAGATTTTCTCCGCCCGATCAGTGAAAATTCCGATAGCGACCTTACTGAAATGGTATTCGCCGACCGGGATGACGAACCCCTCGTGTACCTCGAAATCCTCGTCGAGACGTTCCATGATTCGCTGCGCACCAAATTGCAGCCAGTCGTCGCTTTCAAAATTGACCCAATCGGAGAGCGTAAGTATTCGAGTTACCAATTCTCCGTCCGGATCAAAGAACAAACCAATCTCCGGTCCCGTGATGATGCGGCGGATACCCAGAACCCCGGCCAAGGGGTGTAACGCATGTCGGTGCGGAGACGACGGACACCCTTTCGCTGGACGAACCCCACCTCGGGACTGAAGTTCTCGCCGATGTCCATGTATGCCCCCTCCAGCATAAAGCGGTCATTGCGCCAACGGCTGCCGAGCGTCCAGGCGTCGGTCTGGTCGGGTTGCTCCTCGTCGAAAGTGCGAGCCCACACGCCATTCACATCCATATTGTCGAACGGGCGGTAGGCAAAATCGACGCCGGCAGAGCGATTGTACGTGTCGGCATCCTGCTTGTTCGTGGCGATGAGTCCGACGGTCGATCCTTTGAGGAGATCCCGTTTTGCTCGTAGCACCGTAAAGTTTGTCCGCGGCACAACGATGGCATCATCCGCGTCGGCGGCGGAGTCTCTATTGTCAAAATCGTCCGTCAATACATTCAGGAAACCGACGCCGTATTCTCCGATTTTTCCAGTGACTTTTCCCCCGGCCATGATGGGTATGGCGCGCCCCTCCTCCAGACCGATGCGTCGGCTGTAGAACAGCAGACGATGGAACCACGCGGTGGATGAAATGCCGAAATCAAAAAAGCCGGACCCCTCCAGAAAAAAGGGGCGCTTCTCCGGGAAGAACAAGCTGAATCGCGTCAAATTAATCTGCTCTCGGTCCGCCTCCACCTGCGCGAAATCGGTGTTAAACGTGAGATCCCCCGTAAGATTCGGCGTGATGCCGTATTTCACGTCCAATCCGATGTCCAGCACCCGTTTGGTTTGGATCTCTTCATCGTCCGATACGGCAAATCCCGGTAGGACATAAGGCAACAATTCGATATGCCGAGAAGGCGAAATCCCCTTCAGACCGATCAGGCTTCCGATGTTTGCGGTACGGTACTCTCGTACGCCGCCCTCCCTGTAGGCTTTGGACACCGGAGCCCACGTTGTCTCTTCGTTGTTTCGGCTAATCTTCCGACCTAGATTCATCACTTTCTCCTTGTCAATCGCGGGCATCCCTTTTGAATCAACCAATTCCTCCATAATGGAGACGATTCTATCACATCTGCCCTTTCCCATCTATACAAAACAAGGTTTGAAGGGAAGCTCGATAGACCCTGAAACTACAGCCGCGGAACGGCACGGGCCCGTCCCCTACAGTTAATGATATCGGTTGACCTGTAGGTGGAAAGCGAGTAAAATGGGTTTCGGTTACATCAGCAAAAAAACACTGAGTTTTGCAACCCGATCTCTTCAGAGCGGACTTCATCCGCGCATACCGGAGGACCTGTGCCACGACCAAATATCATCCTCTTCCACGCCGAAAGCTGGGACGGCCGCATGCTCGGCTGTGCCGGGCATCCCGCGCTCCGCCATGCCACGCCCAATATCGACCGCATCGCGGAGTCCGGCGCCTACTTTGAGAACGCCTACTGCTCTCACCCCATCTGCTGCCCGTCACGCGCGAATATGTGGTCCGGGCGGTACACTCACCACTGCGAGAGTTGGAACAACTACAAGGGTCTTGAGCGGGGGATGTGGTCGCTGCTCGACGAACTCCCCAAAACCCATGTCGTCGGGAATTTCGGGAAGCTGGATTATCTATCGGGAGGTCACACTCAATCGGCGCGGCTCGGAGCGTGGCTGGCTACCAGCGGAATCAACAAGCCCGTTTTCGACAAGGACAAATCGCAGTGTTTCAGCGTGGATCCGGCTGACGAAATACGCTGCCATGGGCGCGATTGGGGTCATGTTGACGGGGCGTTGGATTTCCTGAATCAGCACCGGGATGAGCCATTCTTCCTGTGTATCAGCCCGGGGCTCGTGCACGCGGCGTTCCGAACGAACCGTTATTGGCTGAACCGGATTCCGGAGGACGCGGTCGACATTCCGGCGATGGACAACACCGATCATCCCGTCCGGTTGTATCAGCGTATGACGAAGGCGTGGCGTTACGGGTTCGACGAGTCGGTGGTGCGGCAGGTGCGCCGAATCTACTTCGCCATGTGCGCCGAGGCGGATGCGCTGGTGGGACGGGTGTACGATGCGGTGGGGGCGCTGGGCTTGGCGGAGAATACGTATTTCGTCTTCGCCAGCGATCACGGGGAGATGGCGTTGGAGCACCAGGAGTGGTACAAGATGTCTTTCTATGAAGGTTCCGTCCGCGTGCCGCTCATTATCACGGGTCCCGGCGTTGAACGCGGGCTGCGCTTATCAAATCCGGTATCGCTCATCGACATCTGCCCAACCTTCATGGAGATGACGGGATTGGAGCCACCCGAAAACCTTGACGGCGAGTCGCTGTTGCCGCTGGTCACCGGGGGCAGCGCCGAGAGCCGCGACTCTGCTTACGCCTGTTTCACGGGCATCACGCTCAACACGTCGGGATATATGCTGCGCAGTGGCGCGTGGAAATATGTGGCGTACGTCCGCTATCCCTCCCAGTTGTTCAATATCGAAACCGATCCCGGTGAACTGGACGACATGTGCGCGGCACGACCGGACATCGCCGCACGAATGGATTCGGAGTTGTGCTCCATCGTGGATTACGAGCGGACGCATCGGGATCTGCTCGCCTACAACAAGGAAGCGTTCCGGCAATGGCGGCGCCAGGCGATACGGGGCTTGCACCTGGATGGTAGCTACGCGCTGGAGGGCGTCCCGTCAACCGATTATTGGAAGATTATGGACAACTGTTTTACGGGTTATAACGAGGAGGACGAGAAGTTGGTTAATGAGTGGCTAGAGGACAGTGGTTAGTAAAACGAAGGCAGGCTGGTAGTGGGGAATGGCGGAAGATTGGAAGGATGGAAGGGGTGGTAAAGCGGAAGACGGGAAAACGGGAGAGAAAAAGTGGCTAGTGACGCAAAGGGCAGCCAGTAGTGGGAAAGGCTGGGATTTGCCGGTCAAAGGATGCGTGAGTAGGTTTATAAAGGCTGGTAGGATCTCTATCGCACTCGCTATCCACTCGCTTGATCAAGGGAGATCTCTATCGCACCTACAAGGATACAGGTTGGAGAAGGATATTGATGAGAGAAGCGGATTTTTTGTTGGACGGGACGCTGCGTTCGGACGGTGCCTCGATTCGCGAGGTGGGGCCGAATCATTTCCAATTGACGCTGGGGCGCGTGCCTCAGCCCACGATGGCTACGGCGGAGCTCCCTGCAGATGTCCGCAAGCATTATCCCGGTCGGCAGGAGGGTTGGGCGAACTGGGTGCGGTTCGAAATTGCCCGCAACGCCAAAGGGCACCAACTCCGGCTCGATGTGGAATTCGATGCGCCGGAAGAGTGGGGCACCTTCCGTTCGCCGAAGGAGGGCGGCGTTCCATATCCGTTCACAAGTTATGATCCGTGCTGGTCTTACGACGGTGAGGAGTGGAAGTATATCACGTGGGAGGAGGATTTCGTTCCGGGACGCGCGGGGACGCTCATCTTTCCACGGTTCGAGCAGGATAGGGTGCTTGTCTGCACGCAACTGCCGATGACTGTGGACGATGCGGAGGCGCTGCTTGCGGAGTGGAGGGAGCACCCGCATGTGGAGGTGCATATTCTCGGGGAGTCGCTCGGTGGGCGGAAACTCCACCGCGTGACGGTCACTGATCCGCAGGGAGATGTACCAAGTTCGCGCCGCTGGGTTCATCATGTCGCCAATCAGCATCCCGGCGAGGGGATTTCGCAGTGGTACGTTGCCGGAATGGTGAAGTGGTTCCTGAGCGATGAGGCGGCAGAGGCACGCTCGCGGACGATTGGGCATTTCACGCTCATGATGAATCCCGACGGCGTCGACCAAGGGTGGTGCCGCGTCAACGCGCAGGGAATCGATAGTAACCGGAGTTTTCGGGTGGAGGGATCCGATCCGGCGCTTCAACCGCATGAGGCGTATATCTTTCAACGGGATTTGGAGTCGCTCATGCATTCCGACGCGTCGGTGACGACGAGTTGGGCGATGCATTCGTCACCGTCGGCGAAGCTGTCGCCGATGCTTGTGGGTCGGGGGCCGGAGTTGCGGGGCGTGTTGGATCCAGACGAGGTTTTCGGGGCGTTGTTGAAGGAGCATGATCCGAAGAACCTGGTTAACGACTATCGCGAGCATCATCGCGGCGTGACGCCGGAGTGTTTCTGGGATGGGGGACCGCACCATGCGTGGGGCATCACGACGTTTCTGGTGGAGGGCGGCGGAAAGGGGATGAACAAGGCGCGGGCGATTGAGGCTGGAGGGATTCTTATGCGCGCCCTCACGGAATACTACACCGGCGAGCGGGTCTCGGGTGATAGCTAATCCTAATAGAAATCCCAATACCAAATCCCCTGTAGGAACGATCTCCGAATCGCGACCAAACCTCATCCTACTCGCAAAATTCTGTAGGGGACGGCCCCGTGCCGTCCCGATGCAACAACCACAGAAATTACATTGAGATTGCAACACGCTCTATTGGAGGGAATCAAGCGAATGGTTAACGACCGCGATAGAAATCCCAATAGCGAATCCCCTGTAGGGGATCAAGCGACTGAATAAGGAGCACGATAGAGATCTCCAATGAAATAGGCACGGGCGACATACGTAAATGCACTGCAGAGCAGTGCCATGTGGATGGAATCGCCTTGCCCCGACCTCATTCTCGTAGGGGCGCGGTTCCTACGCCCTTTCCGTCTCAAGAACACCTGTGGGGTCAAATCAATGGAACTACTATACTTTGCGTTGGGTATTTCTGCGCTTTCTTTTCCAGTAGACATCATTCCAAAATAAGTATCTATTTGGCTTGATTTTACGTTATATCCTTTCAACAATCTTCTGTTGTAGAAAGGATACCCATGAGTCAATTTGAAAAAGCAGTAAAACAGTCAGATGAGCAATTTCTGCGAGCGGTTGGTATTGACAAGGCAGCTTTCAACCTTATTTTGGAACGTGTGGCGACTTACTTTGAAAAACTTAAAGAAGAACGTCCGATGAAGAAACGAGGAAAGAAATCGGAGGTGGCATTGGCAGATCGCCTTCTATTGACATTCACTTATTTGCGCCACTATCCAACCTTTGCCAGATTAGGCATGGAGTTTGGTATCAGTGAGTCTTATGCAAATAAACTCTATCATCAGATACTTGATGTGTTAGTTAAAGTGCTTTCATTGAAGAATCGAAAGCACTTAGTGGAGAGCGATCTCCAAACCATCATCATTGATGCCACCGAGCAACCGATTGAACGTCCAACAAAGGGACAGCGTGTCTACTATAGCGGTAAAAAAAAGGCACACCATAAAAGTTCAATTGATTGCGTGTTTGGCGCTGTTAGAAATAGTATCGGTTACCTGCCGCAAAGGGAGTGTTCACGATTACACCATTCTGAAGGAAAGTCGTGTGGCAATTTCTCCCGAAACTGAAAAGTTGGATGACAGTGGTTATCAGGGGATAGCCAAACGGTATGCCAACAGTTTGACGCCCATCAAGGCCTATCGGAGCAAGCCCTTGACTCGGGAGGCGAAGCAATTCAACCGACGGTTGGCAACACGCAGGGTCGCCATTGAGAATATCGTCAGACGATGTAAGATTTTTCGCATCACCAAAGACATCTATCGAGGCAAACATCGCAACTATGGGAAAACATGGAATGTGATTGCTGCCATTGTAAACTTGCGATATTCCTCAACAAGTTGCCAAACGGCGTAGTTATTCTAATCTCCAAGATTGCTGGAACTACACGGATCCATTTTGGAAAGATGTCTAATGATAAAGACGCGTTTCAAGGCAATGATTCTACTCGAAATGAGTTTTCATACAGGTTCTAAACGGTTGCAAAAGTAGAATTGTGCTCGTCACGATTTTCATGACATGCGACGAGATGTTAATTTCTCACGGGACGGAATCCCCGTGAGACTGTATTCAACTCGATCAAGGGGGAGGGAGTTGTGAGTACGATGAATACCAACTTGAGGCAGAGCAGCACATTAACCGCAGCCGAATGGCAGGAGTTTGAGGATGTCGGTTACGTGCGGCTGGGTGTGGTAGCGCCGGATGATCAGATTGACGCGCTCTGCAAACGAATCGACCAGATCATGCTTGGGGACATCCGCTACGAAGGGATGCAGATGCAACTCTGTCCTTCGGCGTCGGACGACCACGACAAGGTGAATTTCAGCGGAAATCACAAGGGCAGCTCGTTGAAGTATCGGAAGATTCAGGAACTGGAGATGGATCCGCTGTTCCTCGGCTACATCCGGAATCCGCTTTTCCGGGACATCACCCGGAAGAAACTCGGTGACAGGGTGAGCGTCTTCCGCGCAATGTTCTTCAATAAACCCGCCGAGGGTGGTATATCGAAGAATTGGCACAAGGATTCGGGCTGGAACCTCAGCATTCCGGAAGAGATTACGGTTTACACGGCGCT
Source organism: Candidatus Poribacteria bacterium (assembly GCA_965204085.1). Classification (GTDB taxonomy): domain Bacteria; phylum Poribacteria; class WGA-4E; order WGA-4E; family JAJDTR01; genus JAJDTR01. The sequence continues at coordinate 919,229 of CBDBEE010000001.1, forward strand.
CGACCCGCAGACCCGCGAAAACGGTTGTCTCATGGTTATTCCCTACTCGCACAAGGAATGCCCGCTCGAGTCGGTCAAAACGGAGGAGACCATACGGAAATACGCCCCACCGGAAAAGCGGGTTTTCATGGAGATGGAGAAGGGCGAGGTCGTCCTCTTCAAGAATCATATGTTGCACTCCTCCCTGGTGAACACCACAAACCGTCCGCGCCGCGCGTTCAGCATCGCGTTTGTTCATGCGGACACGTACAACACGATTTCGGGCAAACGCTATCCTGAGGTGTTGCCGGAGTACCGTCCGGCGGCGAACGCATAGCGTAGAAGAGAGTGGTCAGTGGCTAGCAGAAACCGTAAAGCCACAACACGTGCAAGGATGTCAAGACGTGCCAACAGTCAGAACGGATTTGCTGGCGGAGGGAATTCGCGATCTGGAGGTCGCTCCTACAGGATATTTTGCACGGAATCAGGTTGGTCGGCGGCGGAATTCTATCGCAGTCCCTATGCGCTCAACAAAATTCACGTTTGATGGTTGGGATGTGACAATCCAGACCAAGCGGGAAAGGCACATCAAAGCGACAATCACGGGACGGGGGCCGTCCCCTACAAGAACTGCGACCCTTGTTAAAGGAAGTAAAATCGATGTATTACACAGGGATGCGTAGATGACGATTTCAAACTGTTTCTCGAACTCTCTTTCTCTCATTAATAGGCTGTGGCCACGATGGTTCTTGCTTGTTAGTTGTGTCGTGATGTACATGGGAAGCGGCAGCGCTGTCTTTGGCGGTGAACCCCACCAGATTGGCAACACGACGCAGTTGTTTGTTGACGACCTTCTGATTCATCATAAGGAAGGGGTCGCGCGCCGCGTGCAACCGGCGACCAAGATGGATAAGCCGGTGTTGACGCCAGAGCACCCGTGGGAGTTTTCGTACCATCCGGAGGACGATGGGGTCGGGAAACGCATCTACGTCTACGGCACCGTGTTTTTCGACTCACTCCAAGACCGCTACCGCATGTGGTACATGAGTCGCATGAGTTACCGGCACGATTTCGCTATACCGGAATTGGAAATCCCGGGCGGCGGCAATATCCACCGAGACCTGACACTGTACGCCACGAGCACTGACGGCATCCATTGGGAGAAACCCAAGTCGGGGCTATGCCACTTCAACCGCCTATCGGGTAGCGGAGAGCGCATCGTTGGGGACACTCAAAATAACATCATGCTCGATTTTCACGGCGCCAGCGTCTTTCTTGATGAGGAGGAGCCCGACCCGCAAAAGCGTTACAAGGCAATCGGATTTATCAGACGGTTTGAGGAGATTCGGATATGTTATTCACCCGATGGCGTCCATTGGTCGGAACCGCAGCCTTCTGCCGATAGACGTAACGAGGGATCTTTCAACGCCTGTTACATCCCGGGACTCGGTCGCTACGTGGCGGGGAGTATCATACGGTCAAACGATCCGCGCTACGAGTTCATTAATCACGAAGGTCAACGCGGCCGAAAACGGGTTGTCACGACACTCATCAGCGGGGGACGGGATTTGGAGCGCTGGGAGGAAACAATGGTCATCTATCCCGACGACCAAGATCCGCCCAGCACGCAGTTCTACGGTATGGCGCCGTTCACCTACGGCGATAACGGTATTATCTTCAGATTTCTGCATGTGTTCGATTACATTGGTCCCGGACCCGCCAATGACGATGGGCCAATCGAAGCGCAACTGGTGTATAGCCGCGATGGCAGGGAGTGGCACCGCACGGAAGACAGAAGCCCGGTTATCCCTTTGGGACCCAAGGGCTCTATTGACGGCGGAATGATAATCATGACAGCCCTCGGCACATCCATGCACGACGACGAGCTAGTCGCATACTATACCGCAGGGAACACCGGGCACGGTGCGCCGGTTAAGAATCGTCACTTCACGATTGCGAGAGCGAGTTGGAAGCGTGATCGACTGGTGGCTCTACAAGCCGATGACGAACGCGGCATCGTGGAGACTGTACCCTTAGAAATGTCGGGCAATCGTTTGGAAATCAACGCCGACGCAGGCGATGGTCTGATTAAGGTGGACGTGCTCGACGCGGACGGAAACGTGCAATCGGGGTATTCGGGCACCGCCTGTGATGCTATCAACGATGACAGCCTCGCTCACGAAGTTCGGTGGGAGGGCAGAGACCTGTCAAGCATTCGGCGTCCTTTCCGGTTAAGGTTCCTGATGAGCAACGCGAAGTTGTACGCGTTCAGAATCCAGTAGAGCTAGCACACGTTTCTGTAGGAGCGACCTCCTGGTCGCGATTCATAGGAGATTAAATACATTTGTAGGGTGGGATCATGGAAGCGTATAGCGAGTAGGATTTCCTATGGGAGTTCTATCGCGCTTCTCATTCAGTCGCTTGATCCTTCCTTAATCAGTCAATTGATCGATAGAGGTCTCCTGCCCATCATTGCTTATAGACATCCTATCAACCTCTGAGGCTATTAAGAATTGAGCAATCAGCCGGTCGCGATTCGGAGATCGCTCGTACAGTCAAGGTAATCCCACAATCCTAATGAATCACAGTTCAGACAATTTCAACCGCCGATACCCAACACTTACCACATATACGTAAATTGTAAACGATAAACTATGATTTCAAACCGATTCTCAAACTCTCGTTCTCTCGTCAATCGGCTGTTGTCACGATGGTTCTTTCCCGTTAGCTGCGCCGTGATGGGCGTTGGAGGCGGGAACACCGCTCTCGGCAACGATCCCCACCAGATTGGGGATACGACACAACTGTTCGTCGACGACCTCCTCATCCATCGCAAGGAGGGAGTTTCTCGGCGTGCCCAACAGGGATCCAAGATGGATAAGCCGGTCGTAATGCCCGAGCATCCGTGGGAGTTCGCCTATCATCAGGGTGAAGATTATTTCGGCAAGCACATCTTCATCTATGGCACCGCGTTGTTCGACCCGCTCGAAAACCAGTACCGCATGTGGTACATGAGTCGCATGAGCAGCGGACACGATTTCGCCATCCCGGAACTGGAAATCCCCGGCGGTAATATCCACTGCGATCTGACACTGTACGCAACGAGCAGCGACGGCATCCACTGGGATAAGCCCGAGCCGGGGCTATGCCATTTCAATCGCCTTTCGCCAAGCGGCGAGATTATCGACGGCAGCACTGAAAACAACATCATGCTCGACCTCCACGGTGCCAGCGTGTTTCTCGACGAGGAGGAACTCGACCCGCAAAGACGTTACAAGGCAATCGGTTTTGCCAGAAGGTTTGAGGAGATTCGGATATGCTATTCGCCCGACGGCATCCACTGGTCGGAATTGCAACCTGTAGCAGACCGGCGTAACGAAGGGAGTTTCAATGCATGCTACTCGCCGAGTCTCGGATGCTACGTGGCGGGCAGTCTCATTCGGTCGAACGATCCGCGCTACGAGTTCATCAATTATGTAGGGAAACACGGCAGAAAACGGGTTGTCACGGCACTCATCAGCGACGGGCGCGATCTGGAGCGTTGGAATGAGACGATGGTCATCTACCCCGACGAACACGACCCGCCCAGCACGCAGTTCTACGGCATGACGCCGTTTGTCTACGGCGACAACGGAATCATCTTCGGGTTTCTGCACGCCTTCGATTACACGGGACCGGGACCCACGAATGACGATGGTCCCATCGACGCGCAGTTGGTCTACAGCCGCGACGGCTGGACGTGGTACCGGCTGGAAGACCGAAGCCCGGTTATCCCTTTGGGCGCCGAGGGCACTTTTGACGGCGGGATGATAATCATGACGGCGGTCGGCACCGCTTTGCACGGTGACGAACTGGTCGCGTATTACAACGGGCGAAACTACGGGCACGGCGGGACGAATAAGGATAGTTTATTTTCAATTGGGAGGGTGAGTTGGAAGCGTGATCGGCTGGTGGCTCTGCAAGCCGACGGACAGCGCGGCGTCGTGGAAACCGTGCCGCTGGAGACGACAGGAAACCGTTTGGAAATCAACGCCGATGCCACCGGCGGGGAGACCGCGGTAGCGGTGCTCGACGCGGAAGGAAACGTGCAACCCGGCTTTTCAACCGAAGCGTGCGATGCGATTGACAGCGACAGTCTCTCGCATCAGGTTCGGTGGGAGGGCGGAGATTTGTCGGAGATTCGGCGTCCATTCCGGTTGAGGTTCGTGATTCGTAACGCCAAGCTGTATGCATTTAAAATCTTGTAGGAGATCAAGTGAGCGAATAACGAATGCGATAGAGATCTTCTCCAGGTCGCGATTGGCATGACGCACGATTCGGAAAGAGGTGATGAATATGTTTAAAAAGCACCTTCTCTTACTCGCGGCATTAGGACTATGTCTGATCGCCAACGGGTGCGACTCAAAGGACATGCTTGAGACGACGGTTTACTTCCTTGACGCTAGAGAGTCCTCTCTGGTGCCCGAGAAACGCGTAATAGAGCTGAAATATGAGATATCGGCGGAAAAACAGTTCATCAACCGCGTGGAAAAAGCGCTGAACATCCTGATTAAAGGACCCGGAGATTCGAATTTGCGAAGGGCAATTCCAATAGGAACAAAACTGTTGTCGGTGTCATTCAAAGACCATGTCGTTTACGCTGATTTCTCGAAGGAATTCAGATCCGGTCTTCCAGACGATCCGCGTCGGCAGGCGCTGATGATAGACTCTATCGTTCTCTCGTTGGCTGAGTGGCCCGGAGCTGCTGCAGTAAAGTTCTTGGTTGAAGGCGAAAGTCTTCACCGATTTGCGGGCTATGAGAAAATTGATGAACCTATCAGTAACCCGATTCTTCCCCGATAGATTTCGGGGATTTGGCAGATACTTGAGTGCAGTCGTATGTCTGGTGTTGATGATGAATACTGAAGAATTACTTAGCGAAACGCTATATAACGGGATTCAATTGCCCGTACCGTGGCCGCCGAACCACGGCGAGCCGACCGGGGAACCGATACCGGTTCCCTATCTGGATAACCCTCCGGAGGTCATTCCGATCGACGTTGGGCGGCAACTGTTCGTCGACGATTTCCTGATTGAGGACACGAGCTTGGATCGGACGTTTCATGCGGCGAGGATGCATCCCAGCAATCCCGTGCTCGACGTGCCGAGCTACAGCGGAGGTCTTTGGTACGATTCGAGCGAAGGAGTCTTCAAGAATTGGCACAATGTCAGGCACGGCGTCGGCTACGCAACGTCCGGAGACGGGATACACTGGGAGAAACCGCTGCTTGATGTCGTGGAGGGCACAAATCTGGTTCTGGAACACACCGATCCGTGGGAACCGGGAAAATACTTTAGCTGCGACACCACCAGCGTTTGGATCGATTACGAGGAACCCGACCCGGACAGGCGGTACAAACTCTTCCTAACCTATCTGTGGCCCAACAACATCAACGATTTCTTCTTCTCGCTCCTCTATTCGGCAGACGGCATCCACTGGAGCGAACCGGTTGTCACCTCGTGGCGCCATGTCGGCGATCATACGAATGCCCACTACAACCCGTTTCGGAAGTTGTGGGTGGCTAACATCAGATACCATTGGGGAAGCGACGGGCGCTGCCGAGCCTACCTTGAAAACCGGGATCCGGAGAAGCTGACGTGGGCATCAAGCGAAGCCAGAGTGGGAGGAATCGTACCGTGGCTGGCGGCTGACCGATTGGATCCGCACCACCCCAAGCCGGAGTTTAGCGGAATCCGACCGCAACTTTACCATTTCGACGCCATCGCCTACGAGAGCCTCATGTTGGGATTCTTCAGCGTGCATCAGGGACCGCCCAACGAGGAGTGCCACACGTTGAGGATTCCGAAACGGAACGAGGTCGTGACCGGATACAGCCGCGACGGATTCCATTTTGACCGGCCGAATCGGACGCCGTTGTTCGAAGCGAATGAGGAACGGGGCGCCTGGAACTGGGGAAATGTGCAGTCCGTCGGCGGGGGCTGTATCGTCGTCGGAGATGAACTCTACCTGTACTGCAACGGCGTAGGCCGTGCCGAGGACGGCGGAAAAAGCGGTCGCACCACCGGGTTGGGGATTCTGCGGCGAGACGGATTCGCATCCATGGGATCGGTACGAGATGAGGGGGGTTTGACCACACGACCGGTGCAATTCAGCGGCAAACACCTGTTCGTGAACGCGGACTGCGACCAGGGCGAGTTGCGGGGCGAGGTCCTTGATAGGAACGGGGACGTTATCGCTCCGTATACGAAAGAGAACTGTGAGCCGATTCGTAGCGACGAAACGTTGCGGCGGGTGAATTGGGAAGGAGCATCAGATCTCGGGAGATTGGCTGGACAAACCGTGAGATTCAAGTTTTATCTCAGACTGGGCGAGTTGTACGCTTTCTGGGTAAGCCCGGATGAATCGGGCGCCAGCCGCGGCTACGTCGGCGCAGGAGGACCGGGTTACAACGGTTTTGTGGATACGGTCGGTAGAACATCCAATCCCTAGGTAGGAGCGATCAAGCGAGTGGATAGCGATCGCGATAGATATCTCGTCAGCCTTTAAAAGCCCCAGAGGGGCGACAGGTGTATAGTAACACAGATGCCCCGCATTCCAAAGCCCCAGAGGGGCGACAGGTGTATAGTAACACAGATGCCCCGCATTCCAAAGCCCCAGAGGGGCGACAGGTGAAAAGAATACTTTAAGTAAAATCCACCATGGCAGATACGTACACGCAGATTTACCTGCACATTGTATTCGCAGTCAAGGGCAGACAGAGTCTCATTCCAAAACGGCATAAAGAGGTGCTGCATCAATACATCACCCGCATTATAACCAGAAAAATGCAAACGGTGATTCGGATAAATTCCATGCCCGATCACATTCATATCCTTGTCGGCATGACTCCAGACATTGCGCTATCTAACTTGGTGAGAGACATCAAGGCAAATTCGTCAAAATTCATTAACGCAAAAGGATGGGCTGTCGGACGATTTGAATGGCAGGCGGGTTTTGCGGCGTTCTCGTATTCTCATTCTCAGTTAGATGATGTTGTGCGTTATATCAAAAACCAGGAATCGCATCATACGCGTCAGACGTTTAAAGAGGAATATCTTGAGTTTCTGGAGCGTTTTGATGTTCCCTATAATCCGAAATACGTTTTTGATTCAGATGACGTATCCTAGACATGATTCACCTGTCGCCCCTCTGGGGCTTTGGTGTTCGGGAATCGACATTGCTATACACCTTTCGCCCTTCTAGGGCTTTCAAAGGTTGGTGGGCAGTGCCCACCCTACAAGAGGTCGCTACCTGGAGATCGCTCCTACAATACAAAACAAGAAGACCCTGACCATGGCACTGACAGACGACCAAAAGCGGGAATTTGACGAGAACGGTTATATTATCGTTCGGGGCCTCCTCACCCGCGAAGAGGTGGAGGCGGTCGGGAAACGCGCCGATCAGATTGCCTTGGGCGAGATCGCGCAGCCGGCGTCTGCCGTCCAAATTGAACCGGCGATTCAACGCAAAGAAGAGACGCCAAAATCGAAACTCCAATCTGTCCGCAAGCTCAGCAGCGCGGCTCGCACGGATTCGATTATGCTCGCGCATGCGACGAATCCCAAAATTTTGGACATCTTGGAAGACTTAATCGGTCCCGATATCAAACTATTCGACGATCAACTGTTTATGAAATCAGCCGCGCACGGCTCGCGCAAGAATTATCACCAAGATTCCAATTCGAGCGTAATGTCGAAGTATATGCCCCATAGCCTCGTGAGTTGCTGGACGGCATTGGATGACGCGACAGTAGATAATGGTTGTCTGTGGTTCATTCCGGGGAGTCACAAATGGGGACGCATCGCCGTTGAACGTGAGCGGGAGATCGAAAAACAGGCGATCGCCGGTGCGTTGGAAAACGAGGTGCCGATTGAACTGAAAGCCGGCGATTGTAGTTTCCATCACAGTCTTCTGATGCATTGCAGTCGAGCCAATCGTTCGACGACGCGAAGACGAGGATACGCCACGCAATACATGAGTGCGAAATCCAAGTATACCGGTGAAGGCACTCCGTATAGGACCGATTTCCTCTTGCTGCGCGGCGAAGAGTTTCCGGGATGTGTTTAGCGTCAGTTTCTGGAGTTATTGTCATTTACATCCATATTTGCACAATTTGCACAAGATCGGATGCGTCCTCGTAGCGCAAACTGTATGACGTTTAAAAAAGATTAATTCGCTAATTTTTTGGCGAAGCCCGGTGCGGTTAGAAACCGCACCTACCGGGTCTGGGGAAATTACAATTACCGATTTAAATAATTAAACGTCATTTAGTTTGCGCATACCACAATCTAACAGCTCAAGCGACTGAATAACGAAGCAGGATCTTCTTTGGGAACTCTATCGCGGTTACTGTTCGTTCCCTTAATCCCTAATTGTCCACTCGGTTGATCGATAGAGATTCCATCACGTATTACGATCAAGCGACTGGACAGGGAGCGCGATAGTAAATCCCATTACGAAGCCCCATCTCTTTAGGTCGTGCGCCATTCGAGCGCGTAAGTCCAAACCATAAAGCAAGGAGGCAATGATTATGGCACTGACAGATGAACAAAAGCAGCATTTTGACGAGAACGGTTATATCATCGTTCGCAACCTACTCTCCGACGAGGAGGTACACGCGGTCGGGAACCGAGCCGATCAGATTGCCGTCGGCGAGGTCGTCCCGGAGCCTGGGTTCGGCCGCCAAGTTGAACCGGCAATTCAACGCAAAGAGGTGGAAGCGAAATCGACACTCGAATCCATCCGCAAACTTGGTGGTTTGGTTCGTACCGATCCGGTCATGCACGCGCACGCAACTAACCCGAAAATTTTGGATGTCTTGGAAGGCCTAATCGGTCCCGATATAAAGCTTTTCGGTGATCAATTGTTTATGAAATCGTCCGCGCACGGGTCGCGCAAGAATTATCATCAGGATTCCAACTCGTGGAGACCGTATGTGCCGTACAGCCTCGTGAGTTGCTGGGCGGCGCTGGACGACGCGACGGTCGAAAACGGCTGTCTGTGGTTTATTCCGGGGAGCCACAAGTGGGGATTGCTCGACGTTGAACGTGAGCGAGAGATTGAGAAGCAGGCGCTTGCGGGACCGCTGGAAAATGAGGTGCCGATTGAACTGAAAGCCGGCGATTGCAGTTTTCATCACAGCCTCACGTTGCACTGCAGCCACACCAATCGATCAAAAACCCGGCGTCGGGGGTACGCTACGCACTACATGAGCGCGAAAACGAAGTGCACGAATGAAGGTGCACAGTCAAACACTCATATGTTGCTGCGCGGTCAGGAATATCCAGGTTGTGTTTAGGTGGATTGAACAGTTCGTAGGTCGGGATAGATGCCCGACCTACGAGAAGAGGGACAAATGTCTGACGCCACTCATCAACAGGATTTGGCAACGCAGATTGAAAAACTCCATCAGACTGGTGAATTTGATAAGGCGCTAGAGATCAGCACACGCGCATTGGAAGCCAACCCATCGAACCTGAGAGCTTACGGTCTTCGATGGAGACTGATAGCCGACATGTTTTCGGAGGCGGCGGCGAGGAAAAGGATTCAATCTGAAATCGAGTCGTTCTTGAGGACGCAGCCAGAGAACCCTGAAGTTCTGAGGACTGCTTACTGGGGATATAGGGGGCTGCCCCTCGACGATTGGGATGTCCCACGCAGTTTATTCGATACGATGTTACAATACCCCGGAACCGAAATTCATCTGCTCGCATTGTTAGGGTTAGCCGCACGGAGCGAAGACGCACGCGAAAAATGGCATTTTTACCAGCGCGTTATTGATGAACTGACCGTCTCAGATCCCATAGAATTATCCTGGTATTTTTTGGCATATGAAGAAATGTTGTGGTTAGCCAAGGAAGATCGCTCTCTCGTAAGCGATGACTTTCTTGATGAATTCCTCGACCGGTACTTGAAAGACCTTCTTTACAACCGTCAAGACACACAACTGTGGTTCGGCGGGGCTTATACCGAAGCGGTAGAATGGCGGCTTAAGTTCCACGTCCGATTGGACAAGGCATTGAAAATCTTGGAGAATGCGGAATCCAGACTAGAGGAAAAAGAGGAACAGGAGTGGTTTGTCGAAGCCTACGAAGAATCTGTAGAAGAAGCGCACAAATACATTGCGCGTTTACGTGCCGAAGTCTACTTCCGACAGGAACGATGGAGGGAATCTTACGATGGTCTGGTCGCGAACCCGCCGGGTTACTCGGAATCACTATGGCGAAGGTTGGAACAGACTATGTACGGCGAGAGTATTACGAATTACTTCTGGCTGTTGGGACGATCGGCGGAAGGAATAGGAAAGTGGGAAAAAGCTAGGCGCTACTATGCGGATGCACACTTTGCGCCCACTCCTCACCCGGAGAGTCGGGCAGGCTTGGAGCGTGTCTATCATCAGATAGAGCGAGGAGCTGCCGATACGTTCGAGGCTTTTCTTGAGGATACCGAAGCGGAATACCGGATCCGAGAAGATACCGACCGGGAAGAAATCCGTCAGAAAATCATTAAGAACAGGGTCAGCAAGAAGGCGACGGACTTTTCATTAGAAACGTTGGAAGGAGAAGTATACACACTCTCGGCAGCGTGTGGAAAGGTCGTATTGCTTGATGTCGGAGCGTCGTGGTGCGTTCCCTGCAACGCGACGATTCCGGAAGTCGAGATGATTTACGATCGATTCAGAGGAGTCGATGATGTGGCTATCTGGGGAATCAACGACGGTGAAACTCCCGAACAGGTACAGAAATTCTTGGAAGAACACCAGCCGTCTTGGCCAATCTTGCTAGATCGTCGGAAGCAAGTGAGGGAGGCATACCAGATTAAAGGGCTACCATTTTTTATCCTGATTGATAGAGCGGGGAAATGGCAGTACAGTTTTATAGGTTCGAATCTCATTGGCGGCCAGCCGTTGATTTGGATGATTGAAGCGCTCCTTGTAGATTAATGTCTTGAGACACAATTTTTACATATTGGATTCATGCAAGCTGTCCCGATTCATGGAAAATTATAACTGTGTAAAGTATTACCTAATGGGAGTTTGATCGCGCACTGCACAGGATGACTTGCCACTACGAGGTGCAGAGTTGTCAACTGCGTAACTCCTAACAATTCTAAGCTAGGAAAGGCACGAGTATGAGCGACATGACAAATGTTCAGGATCCAAATTTTCCACTTATCCAACTTCCGACGCAATTCCGCGCCCAGCGGCACACAATGGTGGATAGACAAGCGGGGATAGGGGAAACCATAGAGGTATTTCGGGGGCAGGGACCCGGGTGCATCAGACACATTTGGATTGTTCCCAATCCGATCTCCGACACGCGTTTTACCCCAGATTATATCGACAATTCCAACACCAATGCCATCATCAAAATCTACGTCGACGACGACCCGCGCCCGTTAGTCAACATGGATCTGAAACGGTTGTGCGGTGTGTTGCTCGATCAATCTCCGTACCGCGTCGACAACGCCGCGTTCGCGGTCTTGCCCAGAAAAATGGGCTCGGTACACGGTGATTGCTTCAACATATATCTGCCGATTCCTTTTGCCAAATCCTGTCGTATCACGATGGAACCGTTGATGGATCAGGTGATACGAATAATGGCGGATTGGCAGCAGTTCCCCGAAGGGACGGACATCACGCCTTACCGTTTGCATGCCGTATACAGAAGTGAATACCCCGCGAGCCACCACTCGTCCTTTCTTATGGCTGATTTATCGGGAAAAGGGTTCGTTGCGGGCATCGTCAAAGGCATCCGTCAACGCGAGCACACCGACATGATTTATCATACCGGCGGTCAGGTGTGGATGATAGACGGGGAGACCGATCCCCATGTCATGAGAGGAATCAACGAGGAGGATGATTTCGCGTTCGGCTGGGGATACCACGAGGTGATGACGCGCTGGATCGGTTGCCCGTACCACCGCTATGCAACGCGCACCGACCAGGACGGCGTCATTTACCGTTTGTTCGGCATGAATTCTGTAACGTTCGATTCCTCGCTGCTACTCCGCTGCGGATCTCGTGCGGACGACACGGAGACCGTGGTGTATTACTACCGGGTGCCGGAGAGTCAGCCGCATCCCGTCTCCTCGCCCAAATCGTGGGAAATTGCGGGTGCGTTCGGGTGCAACGATCACGAGGAGTTCCTAAGTGAGGAGATTCCGGAGCAGATAGCGGCACCATGGATGGGGCAGTTCCAAGAAGACGAAGTGGACTTCTCGGTGCACTCCGCGAAATCGGAGCATACATGGATTGACCTGTCAACTTTCTGTCGCACCGGTTCTCAAGGTCAATTGGAGCGATCCGCCTATGCCCGCACAACCATCGAGTCCGGTGAAGAACGGTCGGTTCAAATTCGGTTGGGATTCGACGACTGGATGACCGTGTGGCTAAACGGCGAAAACTTGGGAACTTTTCGACATGATCACGGTTTCGCGGCGATTAACGTCCCCGCCAGTTTGAAGAAGGGCGATAACGAGTTGATGGTCAAGCTTAGCAATTCTGAAAACATCACGCATGGGTGTTGGGCGATGAGTTGCTCTATGGAGAACTTGGACTAGGTTCTGTTGACATTTCTCCCGGGCGTGTGTCTGTAATTCACTCTGAATTACCTGGTTGTAGGGGCGAGATCTCATAGCAATCCTGCTCCCTATCCGCTCGCATGATCACATCATTTCTATTCACTAGCTACTCTATTCTAATTCCTCCGACAGTTCCCACATGTGAAGTATCGCCACTGTCCAAACCGAGGCGGCTCCGAGCCGTGCCGTACATAAAAAGGAGAATCTATCGTGCCCGCGATATGAAACCACAGCTCCTCTATCCTAGCAGCCGTTATTGCGTCAAGTTTCCTTTTTGGGATGTTCACACTGTACACCGCCGGTGAATCGCGTGGAACGAATGCCGATTACAACCGACCTGCCCCCAGTTCCGACATTGAGAGTTACTTGAGTAGCATCACCAGCAGCTTAAGTAACATCCAAAGTACCTTGAACAGTATCAATAGCAATCTAAGCAATATCAATAGCTCTTTAAACAGTATCGAAAGCGATACGCAAAGCAGCAAGAGCTATCTATACGACATTAAAAGTGAATTATGGGATATAGAAAACAATGTAGACGGTGTCGAATCCTACTTAAGTCGTATTGCGAGTAACACCGACTAAACATCAACACGTCCGAGGCGGCGTCTCGGGAGTACATCCACCGTAAATCGGTCAACAACCATCTACTTCGGCTAACTGCTCATCGTTCATCGGTGGCGCCCACCTGCTGCCAATGGTGACCCTACTTAATCACAATCATCTTCTTCGTCGCCCTGTAAGTCTCTGTCGAGATAGAATAGAAATACGTCCCTGTCGCAACTGGCTCACCAAGACCGTTTTTGCCATCCCAATATGCGGCTTCGGAACGCGATATGTAGCGGCCAGGTCGGAGTATTCCCAAGGGGATATGACGCACGAGATGTCCATGATCACTATAGATGTCCATCGTTACATCAGAAGTAGCGGTTATCTGGAAGGGCATCCAAGTTTCGGGGTTAAACGGATTAGGATAGTTTTGTAGCAGCAGATTTTGCTGCGGAGGAGGCGAGAGGATGTATTTCTCTAAAGCTTGAATAGCGCGAAGCGCTAGAGGTGACTCCTCTAACGAGCGGATTAATTCGGCGTAAATGCGTCGCAGTTTAGCTTGTGTTAACCCGGTATTGATTTCCGATGATATGGCTACCGGTGCTTGCGCGCCGTTCTCAATGGTTTCGTCAAAATTGGCACCGACGAGCGTAAGGTCAAGGAGATTAACCACACCATCTCGATTGACATCCGGGTTAATTTCAAGCCCTGGGGGAATCTCTTTCCCAGTGAATTTTGCGACTATGATGAGGTCGAATATGTCGACGATGCCATCAAGGTTGACATCCCATGGACGCAAAGGGTCCTCAACGACAATGGTAGCCATTGTGACGGGGCAGTCAATCAGTTCCTGATCTGAATTGGCAAGCTTAAAGTTTTCCAATTGAATTTTGCTTGTACCAATAGTTTTCGATCGAAATAGGACTTCCAAAAGAATACCGCTATTATCAATATTTGCTTCTCCAATCTTGGTTGCTGCAACGCCTTCGTATAACCCTGCCTCTTGCCGAATTTCTCCGGGTTTACCTATGCCGGCAGTACCGAAAATGTTTCTGAACTCGGTTACCGTTACAAAGGTGAGAAGGTCGGGATTTGTCCATCGGAGATCGAATTGAAAACCTGCAAGATCCGGTACAGAGTCGGCGAGAATTTGGACTGCGAACTCTTCCTCCAGGCCTATACGTTGGTACTGTGGAATCAATTGAACAGAGCAAGTTCGGGGCGGTTCAAACCGTGCAAGAAATGAGGAGGGTTCCGACCAGCCACTGACTCTTCCAAATCCTCCCGCACGCACACGCCACCAATACTGAGGGCGTTCAATTCTGAACGAGAAGGTGAACTCGTTTTCCAGTACGGTTGCGGATTCTACTACCGCGATAAAATTTGAATCGATCGCGACTTCAACGTTGTAATAAAGGGTATCTTCAACCGGCAGCCACTCAAGATTCAAGCTTGAAGCATCAATAAGCATCCCCTCGTCGGGTGAGAGTGGAATGGGGCTTGTCGGATCTGCACGCCATACACGGATAACCGAATTATCTCCGCCCGTTGCTGCAAAGAGTTTTCCTTCCGGGCTAAATGCCAGGTCATACTTCGACTTGGCATCGAATGACCTCAGTTCCTGAAATTTTGTGGCATCTTGTGGTGCGACATCCCAGAATTTGACACTGTTGTCTTTCTCGGAATTTGCCAATCCAATCGCCAACAAGCGGGCGTCCGGGCTAAAGGCTACAGATAGCACAGGGCGATCGTATGTCGCAAGGGGCAAGTTTGAAGCGTCATTCCCGTCGACCACTTCTGTTGTAGACATGCTTTTCCACAAGCGCACCGTACCATCCCATGAACCTGAAGCGATTAGGTCGCCTTTTGGTTGAATCGCCACTGACCAGACACGCTCTTCGTGTCCAACGAATGTCTCGACCAATGCGCCTGTTTCCACATCCCAAAGACGCACTGTATTGTCGTCCGATCCGGAGGCTATCTGTTCCCCATCGCTGCTGAAATCGACGGATAAAACAACGTCTTCATGGCCTCTGAAAATCCTGGGCTGTAGACGTGTATTGATCTCCCATAGCCTTAACGTTCCATCCGTAACGCCCAAGACCACCTGCCGTTCGTCAGGGCTAAGTGCAATCGATGTCACCTGACCAAAATCAGCTTGAAACCGGCGAATTTCTCGCTCCTCCGAAACCTTCCACAACCGTACGGTGCCGTCCTCCGACGCGGAAATTAGGTCATCGTTACTTCTAAACAAGAGGCCTGTGATCCTTCCTTCATGTCCGGCGAGAGTGTAAATTTTCGTTGCGGTTGGTACATCCCAAATGTGGATTTTGTGATCGTTTCCATCAGCCGCAAGCCATTTGCCATCGATACTAAAGGCGATTTCGAAAGCAGTGCTCTCGTGTGAAAGCAGAATCTCGGATGGAAAGTTTGCATAACTGATGGTGTAAAGTTCCCATGAAGAAACAATAATTATCAGGCTTAGAAGAGCACCAAATGCTTGTTTCATTCTCATCTCTCCACCGGCAAAGAATTGTTGCACAAAAACAACATACGCCGAACTGTGCGTTGAAGTATGTATAGCACCATTCATGCCAATTGATGAAGCATCACAAATTTGACAACTGCCATACGCAGCATCTGGATTCCGCGTTTGGCCGCTTTGCGCATCATGCCAAGTCAGCAGGCGCGTAATCGGAAGGGCTATCTTACCTCTAAATCAAAATTCGGCAGTGACCCCCACATTGGGAATCAGCGGGAGTTGATTGACTACATCCTGTTCACTGTAGTCATAATTATAATCAACCGTGAGCACGTTCTTGCGGTTGTATGCGTTCAGGAGTTCCAAGTAAATCCCCATCTCCCAACTCTCGAAAATGAACGACTTGTTGACTCGAATATCTAAACGATGAAATGGCGACACCCTCTCGGAGTTGATGTCACCGTATATCGGACGGTAAGTGGGTAGTCCGGTCGTCGGATGTCGTTCAAGCGTTGCGTCAATCACGGGGGTAAAGGGATTCCCGGTAGAATATTGCCATTTGGCACCAATCTCCCAAGCCGGCGAGAGCTTATAGCTCCCCGTGAGAGTCGTGACATGTGTCTGATCAAACGAATACAGACGCCATGGGGCACCGGGGCGGTCCCGACGTTCCGAGCGTACATAAGCGTAACTTGCCCAGCCAAAAAACCTGGTGCCCGCATTATGACGGAGGAACAGTTCTAACCCGCGTGCCACCCCATCCCCTTGATTAAGGTAGATGGCTTCACTGTCACTCGTAACGAGGTTGCTCAAATCCCTATAGTAGCCGGCGACCTTGAATCCGGTCCTACCGGAGAGTTGTCGCTCCAACTCCATGATATAATGGTTCGCTTTGCTGGATTTTACATCAGGGTTGCCAAAGTCGGGAAAGTTTAGCGGCGGCTGAGGGCTTTGTTCATACCTTCCGTAGGCTAGACGCACCTCGGAACCGCTCGGAATCCGGAACTTTAAACTGGCTCTTGGACCCAGCGAAATTTCGTCGGTCAAGTTTAGATAGTCTATTCGAAAACCGGCCGCAACTGATAAAAACTGAAAGGGACGATACCGATGTTGCAAATAGGTCTCTATTCGATTGTAACGTAATCCGAAGTTACTCCGGATCTTTTCCTCGAATGTGAAATCGAAATCCGGATCTCCTTCATCCGGCCTCCGCGGAAAAAAGGCTGCGCCCGTCGTTGGCGCTGTCGCAAGCAACAGTCCAGATTCCAGCCGATGATTGGGCGTTAAACGAAAACTTAAATCTTGCCGCAATTGATAATTGGAAGCCCCAATCCTCAGGAACAACCCTTCGCCGAAATTTAGATTGAAGTGGTTGAAAGAACGCGTTAGTGACAAATACGAGGTGAGCCGATCCGTAAATAAGGATCGCAGGTGAATCCCCTGACCGTCGAAGCCGTTCTCAAAAAGGAATTTCCCCGCCAAAGTCGGATCGCCGCTGACATCCTCCAAGCCTAATTTGAGTTCCATGAAATCGTCCGCGGCAAATGCGTTTGCGGTAACCTCGTGCTTTGCGTTCAGATTGTATGTGGCTTTAAACTGATAATCCCAAAAACGGGGAAATGCGGTTATCTGATCGACTTCGATAGGGAGCAAGTCCACATGGCTCCGCCTTCCGCCCAAATACCACGAACCTTTCTCTCCGATCGGTCCCTCTAATAGTCCCTCTGAGTAGAGAAGGTTCAAGTTCAATTTGCCACTGAGGTTCTGCTCGTTGCCTCCTCGCGAATAGATGTCGATTATGGCTTGAGCATCTGTCCCAAACTCTGCACCGAATCCACCGGCGTAAACATCGATTCGTTCAATTACTTCGGAACTCAGTGTTGAAACGAGACCGCCGAAGTGATACGGATATCCAATGGGCGAGCGGTCAAGGTAGAATACATTATCCTCCGGTGCGCCGCCACGGATGTACAATGCCCCGTTGAAATCGTTGGCTACGGTGATTGACGGTAAGGCTGGCAACGCGCGAAGCGCATCGCCGGCTGTGCCGGGGATACGCTTAATTTCCAATGCCTGCACGCTCTGCCGGCTGACCGTAGTTGGGAAACGCTCGGTGGTAACAAGAATCTCGTCAAACAAGAACTCGACCTTTTCAAGATACACCTCCACGCGGGTCACTTTGCCGGCTTCTACAGTAACAACCGGTGCCTCGGAGATGTAGTAACCCTCCGCAGAAATGAGAATCTTATATTCGCCGACTTGAAGATTATTGAATTGAAATATACCCCTAGCGTCGGTTGATACCGCACGTTGCTCCTGGTCGGCTATGCGAACTTCCACCCCCGCCATAGGTTGCTTGGTGCGTTGGCGAAGAATTGTCCCTAGAATCCCTGAGTCATGAGAGGTTGATTCTTGAGAATAGCCGGGAAGAAGGTATAGCGGTAGAATGAAAAAGGCCATTGACGTTTGATGAATCAAGCGCCTTCCCATGGATTTCATTCGGATGAATCTCCAATTGATGATACACATAGAATATGGAAAAAGAGGGAAGTTTGCCATGCTGAGAGTGGAAAATTTTAACACATCGTGAAAGATACAATCAAACAAATCTGTGTGGCGAATAATGCATCGTTACGCGATGGTGCCTGGTGCTGCGCCGCTGTATCCTACGGTGTTTTCCTTGTTGGCAAGTCCCCTGCTCGCATGCTGTTAAGGAATCAACTTTACAGGACAAACAGGATGATATACAATGAATAGCATCCATGATGCGACTTTATGAACCCGCCCCATTGGCTAGGATTGACTGCTAGATGATTGAGCGTAAAGACGCATCTCCGAACACGGTGCTGTAAAAGAACAAATTCTTTTGTGAATTTCCTGGGTACAACCCCAAAGAGCACATGGAAGTTCGTGCTTTGCTCTCAATGGCGAATTCCTTGCAGTATGAATGGATTAAGTGCTGTCACCATTTAGGAGAAATCGGACATGGGGAACTCATCAAAGAATCAACCGACGGTGGCTATCGAAAAATGGCTCACCGAGGGCAGAAAAATACATAAACGGCACCAATTCACCTTTTTCTTCGCCAGTTTCATGGGTACGATCATTTGCACACCGCTGTCGATAGTCTTTGTTGGCTTTGTGGGATCCCGTTTATGGGAGTATCGCTATCATGGGAGTGTATCCTCGGGCAGTTTTTTTTTGGCCGGAATACTCGTGGACTCTCGCGCCGGTGGCAATCATCAGTGTACCGCTGTTGTTGGTTTTATTCGGACCACTGTATGCCGGATTGTGCTTTATGGGACTGAAGTCGATGCGCGGAGAGAAGCCCCGCATCCGTGACATCTTCAAAGGTTTCGACCGATTTTGGGGAACATGCTTCTTATGGCTAATCGTCCCGGCGGGAATTTTTATTTTTGTTTCAACCGGAGCTGGCGTACTCTTGGTTCCGCTTCTTTGGGCAACAGCGATGCTGGCGTTTCCACTTTTGATTGACCAAAACTTGGGGGTTTTTGCCGCCATGTCCGCGGCTTTCCGTACCGTGTTTACATGGAAGAATTGGTGGCGGTTTTGGTTCTTTGGACTGGCGTTGACGTTCCTCGGCTACATCGGAATCGTTGTATTTGGGATCGGTATTTTCATTTCGCTTCCACTAGCGATCTGCGCACAGATGATTGCCTATCGCGAAATCTTCAAACCAGAAGAAGTGTTGCTAAATGAAACAACCTATTCCGGAGATCAATACTCTTCCATGCTCAAAGCGCAGTACATTCGACTAATCTCACAGATGAGGGAACTTCGAGATAGGATTTTCGAGGCGATTGATTCCGCCAACGAAGGAGTCAAACCGCTGCTAGAATCTTCGATTGAGCATATTGGAGGCGTGGTCTCGAAAGCGGTAGAACTCATTAATCGCTTGCAACAGATTGAAGACTATCTGCAGACCTCCAGCGTGCAAAATCTTTATCGCGAAAGGGAAGAAATAGAAGGCAAGCTCTCTAATGCAAACAACGCAGGGGTCGTTTTTCAATATGAGGAGGCATTGAAGGTTCTTAGAGAAAGACTTGCAAACCATGAACACTTGACAAACTTGGCGGCTCAAATTCGCGCGCAATTAACTACGATTCGTATTTCTCTCGATAATGCACTGGCTAAGATAATAAGAGTGAAAACCACCGAAATTGGCAATGCCAGTTTTGAAAGTGACGGTGTTTCCAAGGAGTTGCAGAATTTGCGACTTGAGATGGATGCCTTGCTGGAAAGTCTGAACGAGATTGAAGGCGGATTACCGCGTTCGTCGAAATGACGATGAACAGTCCTCTCGTTTCTTCACCGTGCTCTATCTTCACTTCTATGGAAACGTGCTACTTCCAAAGGGGTTGGGATTCACACCCGCTTTTGATTGTGGAAATTAAAGGCGCACAATTCCACGTACTATTTATTCACGAATGACGATAATTATGCTTCTGCCAGTGTTTCCAAAACGTTCTCGATAATCTCATCAGTCTTTATCTCCTCACCCTCACCCTCAAAATTTAGAAGTATTCGATGGCGCAGTGCGGGCAGTGCGACAGCATGGATGTCCTCAAACGCGACATTATAGCGTTCGTCAAGCAGTGCTTTAATCTTAGCGGTCAACGTAACTGCTTGTACACCGCGTATGCTCGCGCCCAATTGGACGTAGCGCTTTACAATTTCCGGTGCATCAGGACGATCCGGGTGTGTCAGGCAGATTAATCGGATGATATAACGCTCGACATGTTCAGCGATCGGGACGCGGCGTACCAACTGGCGCATCGAATTGATGGTCTCGGCATCAATTTTGGCTTCAATGGTGGTTTCCAAGTCCGACGTGGTACGCCGCAAGATTTCAAGGATCTGGTCCTCATTGGGAAAATCCACGTGAAGCTTGAAAAGAAATCGGTCAAGTTGGGCCTCCGGCAAAGGGTAGGTGCCTTCCATCTCTAAAGGATTCTGGGTGGCAAGGACGCAAAAGGGTTCATCCAGCGTGTGGCTTGTTTGAGCGACGCTTACGGTGTGCTCCTGCATTGCTTCGAGCAGTGCGGATTGGGTGCGGGGTGTCGCGCGATTGATTTCATCGGCGAGGACAATCTGTGCAAAAATTGGTCCTCGCTGAAACTCAAACTGTTTTCCTCCCTTCCCATCGTCGACAAGAATCGTAGTACCCGTAATGTCTGAAGGCATCATGTCGGGCGTAAATTGAATTCGCCTGAACGATAGATGCAGCGCCTCACTCAAGGTATGAACCAACTGCGTTTTCCCCAAACCGGGGACGCCCTCTAGCAACACATGTCCGTTCGCTAGCAGACACAGCAGCACGCCTTCAATAACTTCGTCTTGCCCGGTAATCCGCTTATGGACTTCCGCTTTTACGCGGGAAAAGTCATCGCGAAATTGCTCTACCCGATCTTCCAATTCCATAATTGAGAACCATCGCTCGAAGATGTCAACCCGCCTGATTGTGGTAACGAACTCTCAAATACCATTGTAGCAGAAACCGGGGGTTAATCCAATTAAAAAGGATTTCCCGCCGTTGGCTTGCGAATTCGCGCTTGACCATTTCTCGACAGATTCGTTATAATGCCATTTTAGTCGAGCGAACACTAATAGAAATCGCGCAAATCCTATGTCGAATGTCGTCATTGGACAGATTGAACAATCTGAAAGCCTTGAACCTGTATGCACCGCTTTCGAGCATGACCACACCGGATTCAAAATAGGATGTGGATATTTTGAGGGCGATGAGGGCGAACTTTCCACGGGGTATGAGGGTGTTCGTTATATCTGGATTGATCGCGGCGTTGGGGAAGTTCAATTGGAATTGGGTTATCGGACACAGGAGGGGGATGGCGAAAGGTTGCCAGCGTTCTACGAACCGGACGAATGTGACGATGAGACGTGGTCGACACTGGGAACTTTTGCGGACAATCTAGATACTCTCCAAGAGCAGATTCGATCGCCCGTTAAAGCAATTCTGAGTCGGATTTCCGGGCGAACGCTTATAGGAGATATCGCATCTGATATCCGATCACTCGTGGAGATTGGACTGCCGCCTGAAGAATGGTCGACGCGTCCGAAAGTCCGTCGCGCCTTTGCATTGCTCTTGGATAGCTATGCGATTATCGGCTGGTCAACTAAACAAACCACTTCATTCGAAACGATTTGGCCCGGCGATCAACTCATTGTGGATCCAGAAGAATCGCTTCGTGTACGTGGGAGGTTCCGGTATTGGTGGATTGAGGATACCAATAGCATTATGACGCACCTTACCAAAACTCGCCGCTTACGCTATTTGCGAAATGCAGCCAATGGACACGATACCGAATCAGGCGATTTTCACCGGTTATCGGCGTCTTGGCATTGCAACACAGAAATCGAGAATAATCCCGATGGAGTCAACAGTATCAACAGCCAAGTTGTGAATTTCGCAGCGGAACCCGCGCAACCCCATTACCACCCAGCTATCCCGATTGGCGGTGGAAAACCGCAGCACGAATTTTATTTTGTCGTAGATCCCGAGGTGTATTCACTCAATACGAATGGACGCAAGAGTTGCTTGCACACCTTTCCCGATCCTCGAAACCTCACGTGCTACCACGAAGTCCCGCTTGAACCCGGTAACGTCGTTTATGTTCCGCCAGACACCGTCCATCGGCCAATTGACGTTCTCGTGAACAACGTAGCGTTTCCCGGATTTAAGCCGTTCAATGAGATTTTTTTGGATCAGACAGATTGAAAAGAAACCTGTGATAAATCGCGCCGAAAAGGTTATCAATTGACGGGGGAGCAGGTTATGGGAACATGGTATGAGAACAAAATCCTTTTGAACACGTTTATCCTTATCATGGTCGTCTCATTTGCGGTTTATATATTCCAACGATCCGCAGAGATTGGGCAATGGGGACTCGTCATCTTCTTAACATCGGGGACGTTAATCATGATTAGAGGGGTTGTCCGCATTACAATGCGAATGCGAAAAGGCAGCGCCGACGCCGAAAAATGAGATTCCAAAGAGGTAGATGATGAAACGCAGAAAATTCGTAAAGATTCTAGCAATCAGCACAGCGGGCGCTGCGCTGCCGGTACGCCATTTTGCGGCGGCGGACGCAACTGAACCTGTGCTCAATCCCGGCAAAATGATTACCAGTAATGACGATTTTTACCAGCTTCAAATAGGAGATCAGCCAGCCATTAATGCTGATCCCAAACACTGGAAGTTGCTCGTCACAGGTTTGGTTGAGAAGAATGAATTTTTCACGTATGAGGACATCACAAGTTTGCCTTCGATAACCGAGATGCGGACCCTGAAGTGTATCGGAGATCTGATCGGGATAAAGGGTCAGATGAGCAATGCCGAGTGGACAGGCGTTCCGCTGCGAGTTTTCCTTGAGAAAGCCGGCATCAAACCGGAGGCTAAAGTTGTCATCTTCCGCTGCAGGGATAGTTATCACACAGCTATCCCGATTGCCGATGCCATGCGCGAGGACACCCTGTTGGCGTACAAGATGAACGGTGTAGCTCTCCCTAAAGAACACGGTTTTCCGATCCGGCTGCTCAACCCCGGTCACTACGGCACAAAAAATCCGAAGTGGATCATCACTATACAATTGGCAAAGAAGCATGAGGGATACTGGGAACAGCGGGGATGGGATCCCGTGGCGAGCGTAAAGTTGGCGACCATGATTGGCACCCCGGGCGAGGATTCGACAATTAAGGCGGGGGAAACCTATACAATTAGCGGTGCTGCATTCGATAGCGGAAATCATGGTGGAATTAAGAGCGTTGAAGTTAGCTTTGATGAGGGACAAACTTGGAAGACAGCTGAAATATGGGCAAGCGATTCACCGCTGGCATGGACGCTCTGGAAATACACGTGGCAGGTGCCGGATGAAGAGGGGGCTGTTAATGTTTACGCTAGAGCCACCGCCAATGACGGATTGATTCAAAAAGCAACGGGATTTGATGCAGAGCCGGCTGGTGCGGTCAGCTATCATACTGTTGAGGCGAAGATTGCCACGTAAATCTCGGTCTTGCCTCTTGAAACGCTGGAATCCCATTTTGAGAGGGCGGCACAAGAGACAATGAACGAATTTGCGCGAATTTTGGGGACAATTCGTCGCCCGTTTCAGCAGGAAACTCGGAACGGTTGTCAAGACAATGTCGTCATCAACGGCTTGGGTAATTACGTAAAGCTGTGGCTTGAAAAAGCACGCCAACTATCGCTTTGCCAAGCCGACGAACAGACGGCAGACAAACTTGCCGATTGCTTTTCGAATTATGATCGATTGTCACCGGCGGATCGCCTGAAGATAATTGAAGACGCCACATTGCAGATTAACGCGATAGTGTCTGAGCAATCGGAGCTGCCGCCTACCGAAGTACCCACTATTCGCCAACCACGCCCACAATCGCGCGAGCCGACCGAAGCGTTGCACCCCTCCCAACCGGCTAATCATTCGCCGCCAATCCGTGCAAAAGAACCCACCGTTCCTCCATCCAAACCGCTAGTACCTCGTACACAGAACCCATTACCGAATGAAAAAGTCTCGATCGCCGATATCCCGGTTGAAACAGATATCAGATCGTTAGACTTTCTGGCAACCCCACTCCGAGACGCCAAAGCAATTGGCGCACGGCGTGCGAACAAACTGACAGCGGAACTCGACATTCACACGGTTGGAGATTTACTCCAATACTATCCGCGCGATTATATTGACCGCAGAAGTATCCGAGACATCTATGATGTCGGACGAAGCGGCGAACCGGAAACAATCCAAGGCAAGGTGGTTAACCACGACAAATTCACACCGGCGCGCAAAGGCGCGAAGACGGTCGGCAAGGTCATGATATTTGACGGAACTGGGGTCGCGGTGCTCGTCAACTTCGGGCGCCGAATTGGCTACTTGAGAAGCGTTCTAAAGGTGGGAACTCCCGTTGTCATAAGCGGCAAATTCGGACGCCGAAACAATGAAATACAAACAACCGATTATGAGTTCGAAATCCTCGAAGATGAGGATGCCAACCTGATTCATACCGGACGCATCGTTGCCAAATATCCGCTGACAGCAAAACTCACACAGCGGATGCTGCGTCAATGGATAAACGACGTGTTGGATGAATACGGGTACATGTTTCCTGAAATCTTGCCCTTGGATATTCGCCAACGACTTCAACTGATTGACCGGAAAGCGGCGATTAAAGAAATTCACTGCCCTGCGTCTGGGTCCCATTGCAAGGCGGCGCGAAATCGCCTCGCATTCGATGAATTTTTCTTGCTGGAGCTAGGGCTTGAACTCAAGAAAAAGCGTTGGGAGACCGAGGAGAAGGGCATCTCATTCAAGGTTGACAGCCAGTTACTAGACCGTTTCGTCGGCACTTTACCGTTTCGACTCACAGAGGCGCAGAAGCGTGTCTTTGAAACCATAAAGGCGGATATGCGAAACACCCACCCGATGAACCGCCTCCTGCAGGGAGATGTTGGCTCCGGTAAAACTATCGTGGCTGCCATGACATTACTTTGTGCCATTCAATCCGGTTATCAAGGTGCATTGATGGTTCCCACCGAAATTCTTGCCGAACAACACGCTTACAGCTTCTCTGAATTGCTCAAACCCATTGGATTGAATGTCGTCCTGCTCACAGGGGATTTGACGAAGAATGAACGCGAAACTGTTCTTGCAGACATAGCCGACGGGTCGGCGCACATTGTCGTGGGAACTCATGCGCTTATACAGAAGGGAGTCGATTTTCACAAACTCGGTCTTGTGATTATCGACGAGCAGCACCGATTTGGCGTCATGCAGCGCGCAATACTTCGGGACAAGGGCGTGACGCCGGATGTTCTCGTAATGACGGCAACACCGATTCCACGTACACTCGCGTTGACGGTCTATGGCGACCTGAATGTCTCGGTAATTGATGAAATGCCTCCCGGTAGACAGGCGGTTGCAACGAAATGGGTGCGGGAGGAGCAGCGGAGCGAACTCTACCGGGGCATCGAAAAAGCAGTTCAGCGCGGCAGGCAAGCATACATCGTGTATCCGCTCGTAGAGGAATCGGAGAAACTCGAAGAGATTAAAGCAGCAACAGAGATGGCAGATCGCCTGCAGTGCGAGGTCTTTCCCCATCTGCGCCTCGGGCTGCTGCACGGTCGCATGCGATCATTCGAGAAGCAAGAGGTAATGGCTCAATTCAAAGCACGGCAAATCCACATCCTAGTTTCTACGACGGTGATTGAGGTCGGTATTGATGTTCCAAATGCGACAATTATGGTAATTGAAAACGCCGAACGCTTTGGATTGGCGCAACTCCACCAGTTACGAGGTCGAGTGGGACGAGGAGAACACAAATCGTTCTGCTATCTTGTCGCCGCGACGAAATCGCAAGATAGTGTTGAACGTCTGAAGGTCATGACACGTACCAACGACGGCTTTGAAATCGCCGAAGCGGACTTGAAACTACGTGGGCCTGGAGAATTTTTCGGCACTCGCCAATCGGGCCTTCCGAACCTGCGATTGGCGAATCTTATTCAAGATGCTCCCCTACTGGAAGCCGCAAAAGCCGAAGCGAGGCAGCTCGCTCAAGCGGACCCCAGCCTACGGCAACCGGAACATCAACTGTTGAAATGCTTGCTGCGTACGCACTGGAAGGAAAATTTGGAGTTGGCGACTGTTGGTTAACGCATTACGCCGGTCTTACTCGGCAACCATTGAAAACAGTTGACGGAAATGGGCAAATCGGTATAATAGCATCAGGTGTCGCATTCAGTTATCTCAAATAAGGAGAAGAAGACAATGGCATTTTTTGAACTTCGTCAGTATCGTACCAAACCTGGCCAACGCGAGAACTGGGTCAAATACATGGAAGAAACAGTCATCCCACTCCAAATCTCAAAGGGGATGGTGATTGTCGGGAATTTCGTTGGTGAAGAGGAGGAAGATCTGTATGTTTGGATTCGCCGTTTTGAGAGCGAAGAGGAACGGGAGCAACTCTACCAAGCGGTGTATGATAGCGAGCAGTGGAAGAACGGAATTGCCGATCGAGTCGGTGAATTGATCGACAGAAGTCAAATCAAAGTTACACGGCTTGAGGCAACCCCCAAATCTGTCTTACGGTGACACGACGCGTGGGACTTGCTCACATCAATGTCGGCGATCAAGTTCCGTAAATCCGCCGCGAATGCTCTCCACTCGGGCGATGCGCTTCCTTCGTCACCTGAATCTATGACTCCTTTTATACTCTTATGGAAGAAGTCCCAACCGCGCAGTTACTTCAGCACCTACCGGATCGTAAACTAATCAGTCAATTGAATTCTTTTGCGCGTGCACGAGGTGTAAGACTGTATCTCGTAGGCGGCTGCGTGCGCGATCTTCTATTGAACAGACAGATTAACGACCTCGACTTCGCTTTGGAGCGGGATGCGCTGTCATTTTCACGCGCTTTTGCCGACGTATTGGGAGCGGCTTTTGTCACGCTAGAGGAGCAATTGCCTACGGCGCGAATTGTCATTCGCGAGACAGGTCTCACGCTCGATTTTGCTCAATTTCGCGGTGGCGTAGTCGAAGAGGATTTACGCCTCCGAGATCTTACAATCAATGCTATCGGTATAGCACTCTCGCCTCTCATCACAAACCCAATCGTGCCGCTTGTAGACCCCTGCAACGGCTTGTCAGACCTGAAATCGGGGGAGTTGCGCTTTGCGAGCGAGAGTGCCATGCTGGACGATCCAATCCGGTTGCTGCGGGTCTACCGCTTCGCCGCACAACTGGGTTTTAAGGTTCCGGATGAAACGGTTCATCTGATTTCTCGGCACAAAAACCTGTTGAATCAAGCCGAATCGACCAAAGATCCGAGCGGGACTGTGGCATCCGAACGTGTCCGCGACGAGCTGATTAAGATCCTGGATGCTGCCAACGCTGCCGCACATCTCCGCCAAATGGACGAGAGCCGCATTCTGTCGCAAATCTTGCCGGAAATTGAGTCCATGCGGGGCGTCCAGCAAGAAGATCCCCATCTCGATTTGTGGGAGCAGTCGTTGCTTGCACTTCAGATGTTCGAGGAACAGTCGGTCCCCGACACATTACACGCGTATCAACATGAGATTCTGGAATACGTCAATGCGAATCTTGTCTCTGGGTTGAAGCGCGAAACAGTCATCAAACTCGCACTAATTCTACAGAACATCGCAACACCGATAACGAAAGCAGTTTATTCTCAGGAAGAAACTCAATCCGCCAAGGAGAAAACTGTTGGGGTTGATATCGCACTCCAGATTATGAAGCGGTTGCGGCTTGGTGGTAAATCCGCAAAGTTGATGAGCTGTCTGCTGCGGCATCATCACCTCGTCACGGACGTGTTGAAATCTGATCCAAACCATCGGTCGGTAAACCGTCTTCTGAAAGCTGCCGGTCAGGATTGGCTGGGTGTCTTGCTGATCTCTTTTGCCAATCTACGTGCATCACGGCAGAATCTACCGCAACACTCCGATCTGTCAAGATCCGAGCAGGTGATGAGAGAAATCGCGGACCGCTATTTTCTAGAAATACTCCCAATGATGGAACGGGGACGATTGATCACCGGCGATGAGATTATGAACGCACTAAATTTGAAACCCGGCGCCATAATCGGCGAGATATTAGAACAGGTTGAAGAACTTCAACTAGAAGGAAAAATACACTCAACTGAGGAAGCATTGGTAGCTGCACGTCGTTTTTTGGAAACGTCAAAACAGGGCGGCAAGTCATAGAATTTGAGATGTAATTCAAAGGATTCGTGTGTCGCAGCGCTTGGTTGAGAATTTCAAAATGACGAGGAGCTGAAAATTGTGGGGAGGGAAAAATGGCAATCGGATTGGGAGTGATTGGGATAAACCCTACGAACATGGGATCGACAACATCCCTACTTAAAGATATACCAGATCTAAAATACGAGTTGAGGGGAATATGTGCAAGGCAGAGAAGCGTATTAGAGGCATACGCCAAGCAGATCGGAGTAGGGTTCTGGACTGTTGACTATCGGGAGTTGGTACGCCGCGATGACATTGACGTTGTCGCTGTTTACTCACCCGACCACCTGCACGCCGAGCACTGTATCGCGGCGATAGAAGCGGGCAAACACGTAATCTGCACAAAACCGATGGTGACCAACCTGCGAGACGCTAAACGATTGGTTGAGTTGGTACGGAACAGAGGAGTTAAGTTCCTCGTGGGGCAAACGATGAGGTTTGATTTGCAGTTTCTGACGATGCGGAGTTTCTTTGACGATGGAGATCTCGGGGAAATCATGGCGGCGGATGCTTATTATGTCCACGATATGCGCCCAGTATACGACTTCACTCCATGGCGGCTGCACGAGCCACAAGATTTCATGTTCGGCGGCGTGGCGCATCCTGTTGATATCCTGCGTTCTTTTCTGGGAGATGTCGAGGAAGTACACGCCTATGGAACAAAGGGAAAAATCACCCCCGACTATCCGATAATGAACAATTTTTTCCTCAATCTAAAATTCAAGGAAGGGCAGATTGGGCGCGCGATGGGTCTATATGATATTGTTCATCCACCCATGCCGATGATGCAAGTTTCGGTCTACGGCACGGGAGGAACAATGATCGGCGATTTTACGGATAACAAAGGCGGGCAGGTCAAACTCGTATTGGACAAAACGACGACGAAAGAACCCTTGGAGATGACATGTCCTCCTGAAACCGACACAAGTGTCTACGGGCATGGTCAAACTGTGATTCGTTACATGCGGCACTTCCAACAGTGTTTGGAAGAGGACCTTGAACCATCACCGAATGTGGTTGATGGCGCCAAATCGGTTGCTGTAGGAGTTGCGGCTTGGGAATCAATTGAGACAGGACAACCCGTAAAAGTGTTTAATGAGTTTTAACTGTAGAGTTAGCTTTTTCATCCTACCTATATCTTCATATACGTATGTAAAATGAGAATCAGTCTGCAAAGTGGCACGGTTGCCAATATCCTTGAGGTGACATTGGGATATATTCGACATGGATTCTCATCCTTCTCCGATAGACGTATCCCTGCCATTTGACTGTGACAGGATTCTCATGCACGTTCTGGACAATCGACTTTATCATTTTCAGTTCTCCCTTTTTTGCTGGTAGTCCATGTCGCGGAATTAAGATTCTTTGATGTTTCAAGTTTACTCGCAGATCTGCCCGGTCTCTCGCTGTTTCGTCAAGCATTCGGTCTATGATTTGCTCTGAAATTGCTATCGGCATCGATTGAAACTCCTCGCAGAGTCGTGAGCTAAAGCGAGGAAGAGTTGCCCCCCTGTGCAGTGTGCAATCCGCTGAAGTGACTAGGGAATATACTTAGTTTGCAGGTTGTTCATTTAGGAATTTTCTTGCAACCTGTCTTCCGACTAAGGTATGATAGCCACATGGTATAATGTAAACACGTTCTAGTAGCCACTGGAAGTGTGCAATATGTATCAATTTCCCACTGATAGGATTGAATAGAGAGAGTCTAAGTGTTCTGCTTGTCAAGAGCATCTTTGGGGAGAGACCGATGTTTATCAAAACCGAATCCGGTGCTATCCTAAATTGGGACGCAATAAGCAGAATCGTAATAGAACACCACTCCATTCCCGGCAGTTCGCTTTTACCTACGAGGCGAGAATGCAAAGTTGTAGCCTACTTGGCAGAATCAAATTCTCCTGTTGTAATTTCATCTAGCGATGCTACAACCGCAAGGCAAGTAATGGACGCTATTGAGGAAGCACTTACTAATTCTCGCACACATCCTAACCTAGGTTCAATATTTGCCCGCCGTCAACTTGCCCGTGAATTGGCGCAGCAGAAAATAAATGAATGATGAGGAGCGCATTTCACCGCTAAGTTTCAGAATAAAATACCTGAAAACTGACTTAGTCTTCTTTTCTGTCGTTCTGTGCGGTTACATATTCATATTAACTCGAGAAAAATCTCATGCGGGGATAGAACGGATAATCTGGATCGTTGATCGTGTTGGTGCAGCTATTCCCGTGGGCATTGTATTAACGCTGTTCTTTGAATTAGGAGGGCTAGGCATCGTGTGGTTGACTAATTGGTATAGAGAATCTTACAAAGCCAAGCGTGAAGAAGAACTTGCAGCCGCTAAAGAGCAAGGGCGCCGGGAAGGACGCGCCGAGCTTCAGGCGGAACTAGAGGCTGCGCAAGCCGAACTGGATGATGAACCCACTGCAGATACCGGGAGCAATCACAATTCGGACGAATAATAGCCATAGCTTCACTAGACGGAAGCCCATGTTCTAATTCTTGCTTGCTCGGTATTCTCTAGCTTGGATTTTCATTCTCATCTCCTAATTCCCTTTCAGCACTTCCCTAACCGCTTTCTTTACCTTATCAAGTTTTCTTTGTGGGCTGCTATTTCCCCGATCTGCCAAAAGCGGATGACTGGAGTTTTAGCTGCTCGGTATTAGGGAATTGAGAAACTGTCCTGTGAAAGCGGAATCCACAGATTCGTCATTTTTGCAAACCGAGGTCCAGACACACCAGCCGATCCTTTCCTTGAAGATAGAGAAAACCGTTAGACAGAACCGGTGCTGCCCAAGCCGGATAACCGATAAGCTCCCGGCCCTGTTCATCAGTGATCTGAACGCGCGACACTACATCCGGTTCCTTAGAATTGACACGAATCAACATTAACGTACCGTACTCGCCCAACCCCACGAAATAACCGTCTACGTAAAGCAATGATGTGCGTTCATCCGTTCGTTCTGACCACATAACTTCCCCTGTTTCAAGTTTGACGCAACGCAACTCCGAGCCCTTAGCGTGGCGGCCACTGCTACCGTAGAGATAGCCATCGTAGTGAATGGCGGTGTTCCAGTGCAGCATCATCGATTTACTGCGTCGACGCGGCCCATCTTTCCATACTACCTGATATCCGTTTGGACGCATCTTAAGGAGCGAGCTCCCAACCCCGTATGCTTCGCTGATGAACACCAAATCTCCTGCAACAACCGGATTGGAGGCATTTACCGACTCCAGCTTTTTGGACCGCCACGGATAGTGGAATTCCAGCTTGCCGGTTCGCGGTTCAAAACCAACCAGTCCACCCCGCGCAAACATAAAACACCATCGCCTGCCGTTAATCGTAGCGAGCGCCGGACTGGCGTAACTTGCCAACTCGTCCGTAATCTCGTATCTTACTTCTCCCGTGAATTTGTCAAACGCAACGATACCACTTCCGTTGCCCGAGAGCTGACCCCGAGCCGCATACACGTCCTTGGCACCACCGAGCGGTGACCCTCCAATTTGGACAATTAGCAGATCGCCTTCAACAATAGGCGCCGACGCGACGCCAAAGAAGTTCTTGGCGACATTGAACCTCCTTGCCGTGTCTAGCTTCCAATTCAGCCCACCATTCAACAGGTTAACGCAATGCAACATCCCTTCCGCGCCGAACACATATACGCGGTCTCCGTCCACGACCGGACAAGCACGAGGGCCATTGCTATAGCCATACATATCCTCGTAATCTGTCGGATATTCGAATCTCCATAACTCTTCGCTTGTTTCACTATTCATACAGGTTAAACGTGCATTATTCCTATGCCGATCAAAAGTGAACAGCCGCCCTTGAGAAACTGACGGAGCAGCATAGCCTGTACCAATCTTTTTGCGCCAGACAATCGGCGGTCCAGATTGGGACCAAGGCAGGTGGAGCCCCGTTTCTGGGGACTTACCATCTCCAGCGGGACCAAGAAAACCTGGCCAGTCGCTGCCCGTTTTTCGTGTGCGAATGTCTGTTACTTGGGTATTCTCAGCCAGACCGTGGGCTTCACCATAACAGAAACAGAACAACATACAGCTAAACGCTATACGTATCAGAACTCCCAATCGCTCCCTCCTCTAAGTGTCTGTGTTTTACTTTCGCTCAAACATCTGCAAATGAGTTATGCGCAATATTTAATTAATACAAGTTGCAATCTACAAGATTTTGGACATGCGTAACCGTTTTTCATTGAGAATAGTTCATCAATTGCGGAGATTTCGTAGCAATCAAGCGACTGAATAAGGAGTGCGACAGAACGTCCCACTATCAATTCGCTCATCACAAGTACAATCTAAATGAAGTTTAAAAAATTAATTCGGTAATTGTTTGGGGAAGTCCGGTGCGGTTAGAAACCGCATCTACCGGGCATGGGCAAAATTAGAATTACCGATTAAAAAAATTATACTTCATACAGACTGTGCTACAGATGTGGCAACTTGGGTTAATAGACATCTTTCCAAAATGGATCCGTGTAGTTCCAGCAATCTTGGAGATTAGAATAACTACGCCGTTTGGCAACTTGTTGAGGAATATCGCAAGTTAACAATGGCAGCAATCACATTCCATGTTTTCCCATAGTTGCGATGTTTGCCTCGATAGATGTCTTTGGTGATGCGAAAAATCTTACATCGTCTGACGATATTCTCAATGGCGACCCTGCGTGTTGCCAACCGTCGGTTGAATTGCTTCGCCTCCCGAGTCAAGGGCTTGCTCCGATAGGCCTTGATGGGCGTCCAACTGTTGGCATACCGTTTGGCTATCCCCTGATAACCACTGTCAGCCAACTTCTCAGTTTCGGGAGGAATTGCCACACGACTTTCCTTCAGAATGGTGTAATCGTGAACACTCCCTTTGCGGCAGGTAACCGATACTATTTCTAACAGCGCCAAACACGCAATCAATTGAACTTTTATGGTGTGCCTTTTTTTTACCGCTATAGTAGACACGCTGTCCTTTGGTTGGACGTTCAATCGGTTGCTCGGTGGCATCAACGATGATGGTTTGGAGATCGCCCTCCACTAAGTGCTTTCGATTCTTCAATGAAAGCACTTTAACTAACACATCAAGTATCTGATGATAGAGTTTATTTGCATAAGACTCACTGATACCAAACTCCATGCCTAATCTGGCAAAGGTTGGATAGTGGCGCAAATAGGTGAATGTCAATAGAAGGCGATCGGCCAATGCAACCTCCGATTTCTTTCCTCGTTTCTTCATCGGACGTTCTTCTTTAAGTTTTTCAAAGTAAGTCGCCACACGCTCCAAAATAAGGTTGAAAGCCGCCTTGTCAATACCAACCGCTCGCAGAAATTGCTCATCTGACTGTTTTACTGCTTTTTCAAATTGACTCATGGGTATCCTTTCTACAACAGAAGATTGTTGAAAGGATATAACGTAAAATCAAGCCAAATAGATACTTATTTTGGAAAGATGTCTATTGAATCAACTAAATTCTCCTGTCTAGTCTTCTTAAGCCCCGGAGGGGCGGAAGGTGTATAGAAACGGCGAACCCCCACGCACCTAAGCCCCAGCGGGGCGACAGGAATATCGCAACAGACTCTTTACACGACGAGAAATGGTTTCTCTACGGAACCTTCAACCAATCTCGCAGTCGCTCTCAATCGTGTTGCCGCGTTTGGTCATAAATTCACCGGCTTTTGTGGACAATACTTTGCCACCAATCGTGTGTGAAGTGCCATGCTGTCCTGTAGCTGAAAAAATCGCCTTGAATGCTATCGCAATAAGGGCAAGTGTTTGCCCAGTATTTATTTCCAACCGTGTGACTATACCTGTATTGAACTGTTTGTGGGATAGGCTGAGGCGGACGTTTGGTGCTCCAACTTTCATTGCCCTTCCAAGTAAATCGGAGAATAGGTTTCTTGCATTTATAGCAACAATCTATCCCGGCAGTGTATTTTTCGCTATCGTAGGTGACGCCGCAAGCACTGGCAATTCGGCGTTTTGCGTCCTCAAATCCTCGCATTTCGCTCTTGCATTTGGAACACGTCCTATGTTTGGCTTTCCAGTTATGTTGTAACTCCGAATCTGTTGAATTTTCCAGATTCTGCTTATGCCGGATATCCCTGAGCATATGAGGGTTTTTTATCACGTCTTGGGCATCTACTTCTAAAAAATAGACAGGCAGCGTTTCTGCTTTATGTTTGTCTACGGCATGAGACACCTTAACTTCGACTGCCAAGACGGGTTCATCGCCCGTTGTGAACATAACGTCCGCTCTATGTGATCCAATCGGATATTCAATCTTCGCCGCAGTTACCTTGTCACGAATCGGATACCTAACCGTGTTGCTGCAGAATTTGTGGAAATCGCATCCAATCTCTACGATTAATTCCTGTCCTTGGCTCGATTTCCAATCTGAAAATGCCTGACAAATGAGGAGTTTGGCTGTTTTGTGGGCAATTGTTTCGGAGGTGCATGCGGATTCTGCTTTATGTGCAAAATGTGCTATCTTGATTTCGCCGCGTCTCAGGATAACTTCGTTCCCACAGCGTGGACAAGCATAATGTGCATCGCGCGGTGCGGACTTTGCGTGAATCAACCGTTCTTCGCAATCTATAGCATATGGTGTAGCTGAAGGCATTATTTAATCCGGTAGAAGAGCCTGGTTAAATAATAGGTAGCAAAACCACTTTTGGTCACATATCGGAATTTTTATCGTATTTTTATTATAGTTGGCTACGTACCTGTCGCCCCGCTGGGGCTATTAGAGGCTGATGCGCAGAGGATTTAGTATCGCGCTCGATAATCACTTGCTTGATGAATCTCTATCGCAGTCGCTTTTCGCTCATTTGATTGCACCTTACAAATGTACTCTTCATACAGGTTCTAAGCCTCGCTAGTTTCACAAATAATGCTATCGCTTTCAGGTTCGAATCAGGTATACTGTAAACGAGATTTGCTGGTCACGACTGTCACGAGTGAAACTCGCTCCAACTGGCTCTATCATCATCCAAAATTGCTATCCTGACTACGGTCGCGCGCACTACGCGCCGCAATAAAATACCATCGCGATTCTAACAAACTTTCAAACCTGAATCAATACAAAACGTGGAAAGACCGAGGAACCCTCTCATGGTTGTAGGGGACGGCCCCTGTGCCGTCCCAATAGTCCCTACAAGTTCTGCGATTGAACGAAGATGGCTATGAACTCGCCTAAATTTCGATTTGCCGCACTAAGCGTCGTCAAACACGACTATGTCCCCATCGGCGTGGCGGCACACCCGCGTTTCGAACCTGTGGTCGTTGCCGACGATCCCGACCGGCCCGATTGGGTGCATGAACGAAACCAGAAGTACGCGGACGACTACAATATCCCGTATGTTCGAGACGTGGAACGCGCCATCGCCGATTATGACGTACAGGTCGCCGTAGTGAGTTCGGAGCCGGAACGCCACTGCGATCTGAGCGTGCGCGCCGCAGACGCCGGGCTGCACATCATACAGGATAAACCGATGTCCAATCGCGTGTCCGAGTGTGACCGAGTGGTCGAGGCGGTGGAGCGCAACAACGTTAAGTTCCTGCTCTGGAACCGCAACTTCATTCCAGCCCTAATCCAAGCCAAGCAGGTGTTGGACAGCGGTGGGATAGGCGAGCTTTACGCCATCCATTCCGACTTCTATTTCGCCAAGGACAAAGGGCCTCCGAGAGATCCGAGCAAGCCCAAGAAACCTTCGGTCACCCAGCTTGAGCGGCAGAATGAGGCGCGTGCGGCCGGATCCGGCGGCAGTGATCGCCCTATGGGAGAACTACAGGTTGAAGGGATTTATCCACTCGGCGCTATGCTGATGCTGACCGGGGCGGCTGTCCGGAAGGTTTTTGCCCGCACCACGGCGCATTTCCATCAAATCTGCGTGGATAACGAAATTGAGGACTTGGCAACCGTTACATTGGAGATGGATAAGGGCATCCTCGGAACCCTGTGCATCGGACGCATCGGCTCCGGCAGCCACCCAAGTGGGGGCGAGATTAAGACTCGTATCCTCGGATCGAAGGGAGCGCTCGTCATCAGTGAGTCGCGTCCCGGAATTTATGTCCACTATCGGGGCCAACCGAGGTCCGACCGTCCCCTTCGAATCGCCGGCCGCGACAACGAATTCCTGCTTCCCGAGAACTTCGCTCGGGCGATTGACACGGATGGCGACACCATCCTCAACGCACGAGCCGGGCGCGCCATCTGTGCCACTGTCCAAGCCGCCATGGATTCCGGACGCTCCGGCACCCCGGTAACGGTCTCGTAGATTTGTGGAATGCAGAACGCGATCAAGTGTCTGAATGAGTAGGACTTGCTGTTGCCTTAGGATCTCTACCACAGTCTCCGTTCGCACCCTTAATCCGCTCCGTTCTCTCGTAACTATTCAGTAGTTGTGACAAATGCCGCTCACCACAGTTGAAGTATCCAAAAAAGCGCTCAAACATAACCTCGACCAACTGAAGGCGATCCTACCTCGCGGATTCACGCTAATCGCCGTCATCAAGGCGAGTGCCTACGGTCACGAGATGTACGGTGTGGCGGAAACGATCAAGGAGCACGTTGCCTATATGGCAGTCTCAACAATTGAGGACGGGTTGGCGCTGCGGAAAAGCGGTATCAATCAGAAACTGTTGATAATGGGTAACGTGGACTGCACTGACGAAACGTTGCTTAAGGAGGCTCTAGAAAAGGAGCTTGAGCTTTCGGTATATAACCAAGAAATGCTGCGCGCGCTTCAAATTGCCGCCGCCGAAACGAATCGCACCGCGCGAATTCATATCAAAGTGGATACCGGTATGCGGCGGTTTGGAGTGCTTGAAACCGAGGCGCTTGGATTCATCGAGACAGCCCACAAAACACCCGCAATAACCATCCAAGGTCTGTTTTCGCATCTCGGAATGGCGGATGAGGAGAGCGGTTTCACGGACGTGCAAGAAGCGCGTTTTAGAACCCTACAAGAGCAATTAAGCGAGCGCGGTATTTCGATACCTCTCCATCATCTCTACAACTCGGCAGGCAGTATGCGCGAGAATCTCCTCGGCAACGCCTGTCGCATCGGTATCTCTCTTTACGGATTATACCCATCGCACTACTGCCGGCTGCAGATGGAGACGCGGGTTCCCGAGTTTTCACTCCAACCCGTTCTCACGTGGAAAACTCGAATCGTGCAGGTCAATCGCGTGCCCAAAGGATCGCTGGTGAGCTATGGCGGCATCTATCGCACAGAACGTGAGGAAACCTTGGCGATTCTGCCGATAGGTCATTTCGACGGCTATGACCGAGGATTCTCCAATAAAAACGACGTGCTGATTCGTGGGAAACGCTGTCCGGTGGTGGGGCGGGTGTGTATGAACCAAACCGTCGTCAACGTGTCGGGCGTTCCGGGGGCGCAAGTTGGCGATGAGGTGGTGCTCCTCGGGAGAGCGGGAGAGGAACAAATCACCGCCGAAGAACTGGCGGAAAAAATAGATACGGTCGTTTACGAGATAGTCACCCGCATAAATCCCTTGCTGCCCCGAGTTTTTACGTAAAAAACTTAAACCCCTAGTAACCAGCGGCTTTCTCATGGCTTGTCGGTGTACAAGCCGCCGATTACTAAGTCCATAAAAAAAGCCAACCCGCAGTGGGCTGGCTTATTAGGTTTCAGTGTTCATTAGTTGTGAGCAACGCCACCATGCTCGCCGCCAGCTTCTCCCCCGCCACCGTGTTCACCGCCAGCTTCGTTGCCTCCTTCACCTGATTCACCACCAGAACCAACTTCGGGGTGAGCAACCCAACTGTTAAATGTACCCTCAGCAACAAGTTCTACATTCAGTATTGCTCCGGGAGGCAAGTCAGTGGGGGTTGTCGGTCCTAGCTCAATTCCATTATTTTGATGAACCTCTACCCGAACACGTGTCAAGGTCTGATTGGTAACGTTCTGAACAGTACCTTGGAAAGAATGAGTTGATTGATCGTAGTTAAGAATCAACCTAGCACCGTTTCTGGTCTGGTCATAGGTATCTGTCAAGGCTAATTGAACACTGGATTCTTCATCGCCCGTGTCAGTGTTTACTGTAGGTTCAGAGGTCAGAATATCAGCTACTTCATCTGAACAACCGATCGTGAGTACCGCAGGTACTGCGAGTAGTACAAACAAAACTCTCATGATAAACCTCCATTCGGCTTTAGTTAAAGGTAATTGTTTAGTTCAGTCTAGAACTTACGCGCCAACAGGAAATCGCGACCTGGAGGTCGCTCCTACATTACGCTCATGGTGTAGGAACGGGGATTAAACTGCAACACAATGAACCAACATTCCCAAAATAGATTGATAGACTAAACAGTTACAGCTTATACGCCTACTCCTGAGTCAACGTTTACACAAATACTTTTTTTCGTATACACCTAGTAAACAACAGATTGCTGGAGGTTACAGGGTCATTAGAAAGCGGGTAGGTACTAGTCGCCAAACCTTATATCTCTAGGACTCACGCAGCAGCAACGCTAGACAGGGCGTGTTTGAGAATCCTTGTGCATCGCCTTCGATTCTTGATCGCCAAATCAATGATGGGATTTCGATCGAGTCTATGTGTATGCTCCACGCGCTGTTATTCAATCGAAATGACTATAGTCATTGCTCCTAATAATTACACATCCTTGTGAGCAATTAGATTTTTCTGTACCATGAGGGATCTCTATCGCGCTCCTTGTTCAGTCGCTTGATCTGTTAGATTGTGGTATGCGCAAACTAACAGTTTGCGCTACGAGAGCGCGTCCAATATTGAGGGTATTTACACATATCGTCATCGTTGATTAACATGCAATCATAATATGTGTAAATATGAATGGAATTGACTATAGCACGGCGGGAAGCGAAAGTTCTGCAATCGGGTTACTGCGCTTCGATTTTCCGAATCATGGCTTTTGTCTCGTCGGTTTCCGGGAAGTTTGACGAAAGCTTTAAGGCGACTTTGAACGCCTTCAGCGCATTCCGAGTGTCCCGATTTCCGAAATACGCCATCCCGAGATGGTAATAAACCGTCGGTGAATCGGGGATAAATCGGAGTGCGAGCGTGAGCGTTTTCAAAGCGGCAGTGTAATTGCCTCGCTTACAATATACCCAGCCCAGTGTATCGAGAGACATGGGGTGTCCCCCGTCCTCCGGTCCGACTTCCGCGGCTTTCCGCGCAAGGTTCAGCGCTTCGTCCAACTTCCTGTCGTTCTCGGCATAGTAGAATGCCAGGTTGTTCATGGCTCTAATCGATGCCGGATTGAGCGCCAATGCCTTCTGCAGATACGGTTCGGCCAATTCCGGGTTACCCGCTCTCCCATGGGCGATTGCGAGACTGTTGTAAATCTTCAGCAGGTCGTTCTCGTTCTGATGGTCGTTGCCCCGGCTAGCGGACAACGCACGTTCCAACGCTGTAATTGCTTCCACGTCGCGTTCGATTCCAAGCAAAGAGACGCCGTAGAGATACCAGATTAACGGGTTTTTCTCGCCCTCCGAGACCACCACAGACAATTCTTCGACGGCACGGTCAAACTTTTTTGCCATGAAGTATTGCCGTCCGCGCCGCGTGAACCAGAATTTGCTTACACCGGCTTTTTCGACCTCCTTGTATAGCAGGTCGGGCATATCAGTGTATATTGTCGGCATCTGCGCCGCTTGAGCGTGCCGTTTCGCGGCATCCGTGTCGCCTAGCGCCAAGCAGACTTGCGCGAGCGCGGCGTGCACCTCACTCTGTTTTGGATTCAGCGCCAGTGCATGTCCTAGATGGTCACGCGCCGTTTCGAACTGTTTGGCAGAGAGTGCAAGCTGACCTAATCTCAGCTCGGAAAATGGATTTCGCGGCGCCAGTTCGAGGGCACGTTCGAAATGCCGTCTCGCGATTTTGAACTTCCCGGAATTTCTGAGGGCATTCGCGTAGTGAATATGGGCGGGCGCGTATGTCGCGTCCAGTGAAATTGCCTGTGCAAACACGACTTCCGCCTTCATGGGATCATTGTCCACGGCTCTCCCAAGGTAGTAGCGCCATCGAAATGCGGCGGGCTCAATCTTCGCGGCGTTTCGGTAACAGCGGGCAGCCTCAACGCGCCACTCGTGAGCGAGATAAACATGCCCAAGCCGACCCCAAGCGGCGGCGGAATCAGGCGTGCTGGCTACCGCGTACTGCGCAGATTCAACCGCGTGTACGAGCCGCTCATTGGAAACCAATGCAAGGTCGCTCGGCTCGGGTATCCCATCGTACGCATTCGGTAGTGGGACTTCCCCATCAGCACTGGTAACGGCAACGGAGACTGACAGTAAAACCAAGAAGATTGCTTTCATAGTGCGTCTCCGCTTCCTTTGCGCAGGAAGAGTTCTCGGTCAACTCCTAGCGGTTTGAAACGTTCCCGGTTGCCGTCCGGCCACTTTATTTCAATCGATTCCACAACCTCGGTTGCGCCGAGGCCAAAATGAGCGCGCAGTTGGCTGCTGCCGAGATAGCTGTAGCCGGGGAGTACAAGTCTAACGAACTCGGCTTCCGCTGTCGCTACCGTCACTTCGGCGCCGATTGCGTCCCGATTCCCAACCATAGCCCGCACCCGCAGCCAATGATTGCTCGGTGGGGGCGCATCATTGCGAAACACCCGCATCCCGTTGAGGCTGCCGACGACCAAATCGATGTCGCCGTCAAGATCGGCGTCGCCAAAAGCAAGTCCCCGGCTGACTTCAACTTGGTTGGTGAAAGCGCCGGCGAGCGAACTGATATGCGTGAAATTGCCACTGCCATCGTTTTGAAACAGCAGGTTCGGCTCGGCGTAAAAATTCCAGAACTCGCCAACATTCGCTCCCGGAAACTTCGATCCGCGCCTGACGCTGCCGTTGACAAGCGCAAGGTCAAGGTCTCCGTCGTTATCATAATCGAAGAACCCGCAGCCGAAACCGGTGTACCCCCGATCGACTGACGCGAGCCCGGACGCTTCCGAGGTGTCAATGAATATCCCGTACTCCGTGGCAGTGTAGAGCGTATTGGTCTCATCTCTCAGGTGTGTCATGAACAGGTCGAGCCGCCCGTC
Organism: Candidatus Poribacteria bacterium; assembly: GCA_965204085.1. GTDB lineage: Bacteria > Poribacteria > WGA-4E > WGA-4E > JAJDTR01 > JAJDTR01. The sequence goes on from CBDBEE010000001.1 coordinate 960,718, forward strand.
GCCATTTACATCACCGACGGTCACGCCCATGCTGGCTTCCGCCTCGCCGTACGCGTTGAACGCCACGCCGCGCATAACGGCTTCATCGGAAAAAGTGCCGTCCCGGTTGTTGACCCAAAGGTGGTTTGCCTCCTGATCATTGGCGACATAGATATCTACCCAACCGTCTCCCGTCAGATCGGCGCAGACTACGCCCAATCCTTTGCCCGGTGAAGTGATGCCAGCCGCTGTGGTCACATCGGAAAAGCTGCCGTCCCCGTTATTGCGGTAGAGGGTGTCGGGCACCCCTTCGAAGCTCTGGGGACCACAGTAAACCGGTCTGTCATTTCTGCTGCGGCAGGTGATGCCCGAGTCGAACAGAAGGTAGTGTACGACATAAAGGTCCAGATCCCCATCCCGATCGTAGTCGAAAAAGGCAGCCGATGAACTCCAGTGGTCACCGGTGAACCCGGCGGCAACCGTAGCGTCGACGAAGGTGCCATCCCCATTGTTCCGGTAAAAAGCGTCGCGTCCGAAGTTGGTCACGTAGACATCGAGGTCGCCGTCGTTGTCGGTGTCTCCGACCGCGGCGCCCTGTCCATAACCCGGGTCATCCAAGCCGGCGGTGGATGATACATCCAGAAACGTCCCGTCGGGCTGCCCCTGGAAAAGCCGATTGGGCGCGGGCTGGTCAGGTGTGCCGGGCGGAGGGCAAACTATCTGTAGAAGATCGAGATCGCCGTCGCCGTCGTAGTCGAATAGAGAGACCCCGCCGCCCATAATCTCTGGCAGCGAATAGGTACCGTCCGGCAGCCGATCAAGAGCCTCGCTAAACTGCAACTCGGAGGTGATTTCTGTGAAGAACGGGGCACTCACAGTGATGGGTAAGGACAGAGTGTCGTCCGGCAACGGATCGGGTGCCTCGCTAAATCGTAGCTCCGAGGTGATTTCTGTGGAATACTGGGCGCTCAAATTGATGGGATCGGACGGAGTTCGTCCTGTTTGGGGGTGGATTGCGGCGGCGAAGAAGAGAAGATAGAGTGCGGTCATTAGGAGGAGGGTTGCTTTATTCCGCATCGGTTTCTTGGCAAAGAACCTGTTTAAATAAATAATAGGTAGTAAAGGGAAATGGTGGGAGGGGGATTCCTATCGTCCTTCTTAATCAATCGGTTAATCCCACCCTACAACTACAATCACTGCGTTTGGGACGCAGATCTGCGTCCCCTACAGTGTCCATCACAATCATGGGACGGCACAGGGGCCGTCCCCTACATATGCTTCGGGCCAAGCAATCGCGATTCGGAGATCGAGGGATTTACTATCGATCAACCCGCCGATAGGAGTTCCCGCGGTCGAGATCCCATAGGAAGTCCTATTCCTTAGTCAGTCGGTTGATCCCGCCCTACAACTAGGCTCAGCCCAACCTACAGTCTGCGGGATGGGGTTGGGCGGGGCAAGATTCCCCGCCTACAAGGTCAATTTGCTCAGTCGATCCTGTTCAGTCGGTTAATCCCACCCTACAACTACAATCGCTGCGTTTGGGACGCAGATCTGCGTCCCCTACAGTGTCCGCCACAATCATGGGACGGCACGGAGCCCCGTCCCCTACATATAAGCCGCTGGGGAATTCCATTTGTGATTTGATGAGTGCAGATTCTGTATGCACTTTCAAAGGCTGGTGGGCGGTAAGAGAAGAAATCGGCGATTTGGCGATCCTATGCTACAGCAGAAAGTCTATGGTTACATCTCCATCGTTTATAACCTCCAACATCACGCGATTTCCATAAAGCAACGACATGCCAATCAATGGCCCACCATCTGCTTGCAAAGCAAGCACCTCTTTTTCCTGCCCATGCCACAACACTTTTGCAAAATACATATCCAACACTACTACTTTTCCATCACCAAGGGTAACGTGCCGACTGCCAGCTAGATGAAGTTTGAGGTACTTGATTAAATCATCCGGTAGCGTTAGATAGCCGTTGAAGCCTGTATCAATTACTCCCTCAACTTTTTCTCTATTCTGATTTATGCCAATAACCTCTAATTCGATGACAGCCTCTCTATTTGCGGTAATTTTTCCAGTTATCACAGCGCTTTCACCGAAGAGTGGCCGCCGATTCGATACGCAGTTGGAGACCCGATCTGTAGACCGTAAACAACTGCTTCGGGATACTTGGCAAGGAGACGTTTCGTAGCTACCAAATCGTCAGCGTTCATTTCGTATTCACCCGTTTCGATGTCGATCACCAAGAATTTGCCTTTGTGCTCCGGCTCTACTTTGTCACGGATCTCTCGCCTATAAATCGTTTCACCCCGTGATGCGACCTCTTTGGATGTATAATTGGCATATGGCATAGTGCTTTCTCCTTAGCAAAGTTCTCAGGTAGTAGTGAATGTCGATTTGCGTTTACTACAGTGCCAGTCGAAACCGAAAATCTCTAGACTCGCGCTTGGCGTTGGGTTTCGCTTGGCTCAACATAACCTACAGTCTTCGGGATGGGGTTGGGCGGGTTAGGATGCCCCGCCTACAAGGTCTATTCGCTCAGTCGATCCTGTTCAGTCGATTCATCCCGCCATACAGCTACCATCACTGCGTAGGGGACGCAGATCTGCGTCCCCTACATATGCTTCGGGCCAAGCAAGCGCGATTCGGAGATCGCTCCTACAGAGAATTACACCTGTCACGCCGCTGGTGGGCAGTGCCCACCCTACAATGTCGTCCGACAGATAGGGAGAAAAGATTACGGTCTTGTGGGGCTGCCGTCGGGCAGTCGGGTCTGTGTCCAGTCCACTACTTCGTCGGTACAGGGGTATTTCGCGGCTATCTCTTCGTTGACATCGATCCCCAAACCCGGTTTGTCGTTGGGGTACATGTATCCGCCGCGCACTTCGGGCGTGCCGGGAAACACCTCGTACACAGACTCGGAGAAACGGCACCACTCCTGAATGCCGAAGTTCGGTGCCCACAGATCGAGGTGCAGATTGGCGGCGTGTCCCACGGGCGAGGTGTCGCCGGGACCGTGCCACGCGGTTCGGATGCCGTACATATTAGCAAACGCTGCGACGTTGCGGGCGGGCGTTATTCCGCCCATCTGGCTGACGTGCATGCGGAGGAAGTCGATTAGCTTGTCGGCGATCAAGGGCTGCCACTCGCGCGGGCTGTTAAACAGTTCGCCCATAGCGATTGGGGTGCTGCACTGTTGGCGGATATGGTGGAACCACTCCAAGTCCTCCGGCGCCAACGGATCCTCCAAGAAGAATAGTTTGAAACGCTCGACATCCTTGGCAAATTGGACGGCGTCAATCGGTTTCAAGCGTTCATGGATGTCGTGCAGGAGCTCGATCTCGTCGCCCACTTTGGATCGCACGTGTTCCATCATGCGCAGCATATCGCGCGTATACGCCCTCGGATTGAAGTACGCTCCCGGCGGTGCGCCTTCCGGCTTGACGAGTCTTTCGGCTTGACCGCCGTACCCGCCCATCTGGATGCGTATGTACCGATAGCCCTGCGCCATGTACTTTCGGACGCTATCCTCGACCTCGTGCTCATCCCTTCCATCGGCGTGACCGTAGACCGCCGCCCCTTCGCGGCATTTCCCGCCCAAGAGCTGGTAGAGGGGCATGTCGGCTTGTTTGCCTTTGATATCCCAGAGGGCTTGGTCGGCGCCGGAGATGGCGTTGTTCAGCACAGGTCCGTTGCGCCAATAGCCGTTGACCATCCCCATCTGCCAGATCTCCTCGATGCGGGAAACGTCTCGTCCAATCAGAAAGGGTTTGATGTGTTTTTCGATGGCGGTGTGGACGGCGTGAAAGCGTTGGGTGAAGGTGGCGCAGCCCAGCCCGTATAGCCCCGGCTGCGAGGTGATGATTTTCACGATGATCAATCGTGAACCATCGGGTTGCGTCAAGATTGTCTGGACATCTTTGATGGTTGTGGTCGCCATTTTGGGTTTCCTGTAGGGTTAAGATATTGGTCGGTAGTAATATTCGGTTAATTTGGGCTCTCACGAGATGATTGAATGTGATGTAGCATTATAGCACATTCGGGAATGGGTGTATACAGTTCGCAGTCCGTTGCAATCGTGTCCTTACAGTCGTTGATTGTCCCGACAATCGCGGGACGGCACAGGGGCCGTCCCCTACAGCGGTTTTGGTCGCGATTCGGAGGGGGATCTCAGTCAATCATTAGTAAATCCTACCAGCTATTCGGTCGCTTGATTCCACCCTACAGCTACAATCACTGCGTCCCCTACAGTGTCCGCCACAATCATGGGACGGCACAGGGGCCGTCCCCTACAACGGTTTCGTCGCGATTCGGAGAGGAATCTCTATCGCACTCGTCATTCACTCGATTGATGGCAACCTACGTCTTACGGTACAAGTCCTAATTCGGATAGGGCGCTGGGGCTGATTCCGGCGCGAACGAGCGCATCCCAACTGTGAACCGGCGAGGCCTTGAGTATTGTCAGGAGATTCGCCCGCAGGTCTCGGATAAGCGCCGGTGTTATCTCGTCCTGCGGCTGTAAGTTAACGAGGCGGGTTAGTGCATCGGCAGCGAATCCGACACAGACGGCGTTATTCTCTTCGTGATTGAGCGTTCAGTAGTGAGAATAGGGCGCGATGGCTGTCGGGCCCATGTCTTCGGCGACCGCCTGCGGATAGTACAGTATCTCGATCTGCACGGCATGGTGGTGACGCTGTTTTCTGCCGTTGGCGGGGCTGTTGTCGTCCTTGTGCCAAATCTGATCCCTGCCGTTGCTGGCGAGGGGCACAGCGGTAAACGGGACGATTGCCCAGTTCTCGCCAACAAGCTGGTTACAGGCGGCAACGACGCCGGGGGCGTTGAGTATCTCCAACACCTCGGAAACTTGGGAAAGTGCAGCCCGATTCGGGGGTTCGGTCACGTTTTTCTGGCGCTCATAGATGCGGTCGTGGGTATCGAGGGGAACCCCTAAGTCTTCCGGTGCGAGGACTACCAGCCCACGGCAGACGAAGTCTTGGATGAGTCGGGCGGGCGGGGTGTACGCCAGCGGACTTGCGTCTGATGGATGAGAAGAAGCGGATGTGTCGTCGTCGGTCAATGGGTTGGTCCTCTGTTTTGGTGCGGGTTACGGCATACGGAATATGCCGACTACATTCAGTTGGGGGGTTGGGATTCACTCCGCCTTCAAAGGTGTCACGCAAATCGAAGTTTCTACACGTGATTCAAACTCTCAGATTCTTGGAGGGTCTGCGTTCAACCCAATCGATTTACTCTAAAATGGAACAAAGGGCCCTCGAAGCGCCTCTCTGTGGGAGGGGGTTTACACCTTCATGGGATTGTATGATATACTAGACATCTTTCCAAAATGGATCCGTGTAGTTACAGCAATCTCGGAGATTAGAATAACTACGCCGTTTGGCAACTTGTTGAGGAATATCGCAAGTTTACAATGGCAGCAATCACATTCCATGTTTTCCCATAGTTGCGATGTTTGCCTCGATAGATGTCTTTGGTGATGCGAAAAATCTTACATCGTCTGACGATATTCTCAATGGCGACCCTGCGTGTTGCCAACCGTCGGTTGAATTGCTTCGCCTCCCGAGTTAAGGGCTTGCTCCGATAGGCCTTGATGGGCGTCGAACTGTTGGCATACCGTTTGGCTATCCCCTGATAACCACTGTCAGCCAACTTCTCAGTTTCGGGAGAAATTGCCACACGACTTTCCTTCAGAATGGTGTAATCGTGAACACTCCCTTTGCGGCAGGTAACCGATAATATTTCTAACAGCGCCAAACACGCAATCAATTGAACTTTTATGGTGTGCCTTTTTTTTTACCGCTATAGTAGACACGCTGTCCTTTGGTTGGACGTTCAATCGGTTGCTCGGTGGCATCAACGATGATGGTTTGGAGATCGCCCTCCACTAAGTGCTTTCGATTCTTCAATGAAAGCACTTTAACTAACACATCAAGTATCTGATGATAGAGTTTATTTGCATAAGACTCACTGATACCAAACTCCATGCCTAATCTGGCAAAGGTTGGATAGTGGCGCAAATAGGTGAATGTCAATAGAAGGCGATCGGCCAATGCAACCTCCGATTTCTTTCCTCGTTTCTTCATCGGACGTTCTTCTTTAAGTTTTTCAAAGTAAGTCGCCACACGCTCCAAAATAAGGTTGAAAGCCGCCTTGTCAATACCAACCGCTCGCAGAAATTGCTCATCTGACTGTTTTACTGCTTTTTCAAATTGACTCATGGGTATCCTTTCTACAACAGAAGATTGTTGAAAGGATATAACGTAAAATCAAGCCAAATAGATACTTATTTTGGAAAGATGTCTACTATGGGTTAAGTCAATTGAAGAATCATCAACTCACGATGCACTCGCTTCCAATTTCATGGTGTTGGAGGTTGACGATGTCCAGTGTCTAGCGGCCAGGCGGAACAGAACCGGTAAGGAGAAGAGAGGAAAGTTTGTACACATGTTGCTTCCCGTCGGGCTGGAGGCGAGTATAACACTGTTTTCGGGCATTTTGGATAGCATTTGGTTACAGTCAATTCTCATCGGAAAAGGAGAATAGTTATGAAACGATTGAACAGGAATCTGGGGGTTCTGGTCGGCTGTGTGTTCATCGGTCTGCTCCCGCTGACTCGGATACTCGGGTTTGCGGACGAACCGGAGCGCATCGCGCCGCTAGAACTCAAGCGTTTGATTGACAGTGGAGAAAAGGTCGTTGTGGTGGATGTTCGCAGCGAACGAGCTTACAGAGAGGCGCATATTCCCGATGCCATCTCTATTCCACTTGAGCAGCTTGGAATGCGACATTCCGAACTTCCCGCAGAGGGACTAATCGCGTTCTACTGAAGCTGACCCGCGGAAGCGACAAGTGCCCGGGCGGCACGATTGTTAATGGATCAGTTCGGATATGCGCATGAGCGGTTGAGAGTGTTGCAAGGCGGTATCGCCGCATGGAGGGAGGCGGGTTACTCACTTGAGAGGACGGTGGCGGTGAGTTCCAATGGAAAGCGCCTGACGCAGTGGGGACGGATCAAAACGCAAGCGTGGCGGTGAGAATTAACGCATCTGCTGTGCCGGATTCGACCGAGCCGGTTTTGAGTTTTTCCTAAGTATTAGAATATGGTCGTGATTCGGAGATTGCTCCTACAATACGGGGACCGAGAATCCGATTCTTTTGAGAAGAAATCGGATTCTGTGCCTCGTCAGCCAAAGGCGGCAACTTACGTTACATTATGGTTGTTAAATTTTGCATGGTGAGTCCTGTTAGTTTCATTCACCTGCTTTTTTTGTAACTATTGAATTCCGCCCAATCAATACCGAGTAACTGTATGAACTTTCTCAAAGTTCCAATCGGTATCTCTTTCCCTGCATGAAATGGTATAGTTGCGCTCTTTTCAAGTTCAGGATTATACCATTTTCTATGAGATCCGCTATTCTTCTTTTTGAGTTCAATACAATTAAAGTTTTTGAGTTTCTTTTTCAACTCTGAATGTTTCACCGGGCATAGAGTGAAGACTGGGATTCAGGCGGGGGCATCATGAATTGTAGCCAAAGGTCAGGTTTGTACTCTGGCGTTATTGTTCTAATCTTGGGGCTAGTGATAGCTTCTTTTTCTTCTTTAATTATCCCATCAGGTAGCTGACGTTGCATCTCCTGATATATTTCAAGTGTTGCAACTAACGCATCTGCGGCATTATCAATTACTTCTTCAATGGTTTTTCCATCCGTTAATAGTTCTGGCAGTTCTTTACAAGTAACGACATAAACATCTTCTTGCCAATCAAGTATCAAAGTGATGGTTATGGTCACTGTAGACTGCATTTTCATAAGACGGTCTCCAAATAGTCTTTTCAATCCGTTTCGGGATTATGTACAAAATGTGATTCCATAATTCAAAGAATCCTTACTAAAGACAACGGCAGTTTATCACAAGCAGCCTACTACTTGTCAAGTAAAAAGGTAGGATATTTAGACACGAATCAGTTGTTTCAGCTAGGAATAGTGCAGTATAGCCACCGTCTACTATCGTCATGCTCAGCTATATCGTGACTCTGGCTGGGTGTTAAAATGGAGTCTAATTGGATCACCTAGCACCACCGTTTTATAAAGGCTCCAGCTGCGCATAGATAGTCCGGCTAATGGTACGGTCAATAATAAGCCACTCATACGAATCAAGTTAAGGGAGTTCGTCTAGTATTGGTGAGTTCTTCGCCGCAAGACCCTTAACTTAGTCCCCATTGGGCGAGGAGTAAATCTCAATCTCACCCCATACGGTAGGTGCGGTTTCCAACCGCACCGGGGCCCACGGAAACCAGCGTCATGAGTCATCTTCTGTGGTGCACCCATCAAGAATGGGTTGGTATTCCATCGCCCATGTCTACATGGAGATTAGCAGTTTAAGACATTAGAAACCGCGTGACTTGCGACTCAAAACGCTTAACTTGATTCCTATGCGGTCAATAATAAGCCACTCCATATCTGCATCAGAGGCAATCGGTGCATCTGTGTGAAGTTCCGTTGTCGCACGAGTTACCAAACCGCTTGTAGATGGACTTCCAATTGCCATAGGCAGTGCGTATAAATCTCCATATTCCTCCTACTGTTTCGAGGCGTTACTTTAATCCTCTACTTCGCTTTGGCACAACTCATTTACCTTCCCCTTCCCTCCTCTGCTTCCTCCGACTCCGTCCGTTCTTCGCCAATGCCCGAACTCGTCGCTAGAAACGCTTTCCTAAGTACCTCGTTATCAAACACCTCAACCAGAGCGTTACTATAAACCTGCGAATAGGCATCGATCGCCATCTTTTCGGCGGCTTCAATAGGCTCATCCAGACGCGCCGGAGCCAATTCCCCGCTTTCCAGAATCTCGGAAATGGTTTTCGAGAGCCTTCTAATCTCTTCGTCACTCGCCGCGCCGACTGATTCAAGCACACGCGCCGCTTGTGTCAAATCCGCCAGCGTTTGTGTTCCGACCAGTTCCGGGTGTTCCGCATGGGCTTGAAGTTGCTTCTCCAGTTCATCCGCTCCGTGAAACGCTTCAATTCCAATATCCAATTCCTCCAACCGCTCGATCGATTCCTTCAGAAGATGCCCTGCCGCCAGTAATGACTGACTGCCGGAAATGCGACCTCTTTCATTCGCTTCCGCAGTGTTCTGTGCGGCAATCAGCAACAGTTCCGCAACCCGCTGTCTGTCCTCTCGATGGGCCGCCTCGCCAATCGCGAAACGCAGACCCGCTTTCACATCATCTGGCGCTGATGTCGTCCCTTTCTCAAACAGTTCCCGATACTCCTCAAACGCTTCAGATTCTTCTCCCGCCTCAATCGATTCTCTAAATTTATCGAACCTATCCGAGCCAGACGGCAGTTTGGCCACCTCTTCCGCGATCCCCTTGAGCGTATCCGTAGCGGTTCCGCTCCATCCGTCGGCGGAACCGAACATCTCCTCACCCAAAGCGGTTATCCGATCAATCTCCGCCGATGTTAGTTCAACGCCCTCAAAGACTGACGAATCGGTATCGTCCTCATCCTTGTCACTGTCGGCGTTCCCCGTCATTCTCCCCCTTTTCTGTTGGATCATCTTCACACCCGCCTCGTCTCCGATAACGCCGGATTTCACCGCCGCCTCCACGTCGCTCGCGAACTCCAAGAAGGCGTCGATCTCAATCGGTTCGCCGACTGGGGCCGAATCCTCGGGCAATCCGTCTATCTCTCGCAGTCCCGACTCATAACGTCCCCTGTTTTCCTCTGGCGTGTCTCCGAGCAACCCCCGATCATAGAGGTTCGTCCACTGATCCGTCTTCCGCTTCCGTTCAGCCTCGTCAACCTCCGATTTTATCTCCGACGGCGTCTCCAACTCAATCCCGATTCGCTTCAAGATTGCGTTTTCAAACCTGTCCGCTTTTTCCGTATTCCCCGTCTTTTCCGCTCTATCCAGCAGATCCCTGAGAACCTCCAAATCTGCCTTCTTCGTTTCGCTTGCCTGCTTTAGCTCGTGTTCTAGCGTTTCCCGCTCCTGCTCCGCCGATTCTTCCGTCCACTGATCCTGAATCTCCTGCAATCGCAGGTGCTTCTCGTCAAGCAACTGCCGCGCCAACTGCTTCTCACGCTCCGTCTCCGCCTGATGCACCATCACCTTCGCTTCGAGATACGCGCGAATCCCGGCGGCTAAGCGCCGTGCGGCGTCTATCCCGATTTCCGCGCCAACGGGCGGCTCGTAGGAAGTCGTCTGTCCATCGCTTCTTTGAATGTTTGGCATAGTAAATACTTTGGTCAGTGACCAGTCTCCTTGTTTTACTAGCCACTGACCACTGGCCACTGGCTACTGTTTTTACACTCTCACCACACTATTTCTCTGCTTGCGCGTAGCCGCACGATCAATCCGCTGCTGCGCCGTCGTCATGATGCGCGAGCGGCACGCGCCCTGCACTGCGTCCGGCGCATCGTTATGATCCGCCGACGGGAATTGCCTGAACTGTTTCCAGAATTCCGGCGGCAGCTCCCGCTCGTTGAACGCCAACCAGCCGTTCGCTATCGCGGGTTCGAGCGTTTCGATTCGGTCTTCCTTGTTTTGGTGCTGCTCGTGATACGTAACCGCCCCCTCAAATCGATGACGCTCTTTCATGGCACGGAACGCATGATCGGTTGACATCCTGATTGTGCCGTCCGTGTCCGGCCTCTGTTCGCAGACGAAGTTGGTCTTCGGGTACGCCGGCGCCAACATCGCCTCCGCTCGTTGCGCCAGCAGGATGGCGTTCTCCATCTGCTCCGTCAATGGGGCGCGCTCCATCCACGCCAGCATCACGTACCCGTTCACGCCGGAAAGCGAATCGGGGTTCATCAATTGGCCGCCGAGCAGTGGTTCCCACACGACAACCACCGCGCAAGCGTAGCTGTTCGCAACCGCATCGCGTCCGCCCATGGTGTCGAGGTACGTCGTGAAACCGCCGATATCATGCCACGGCACTACACGCCCGTCGCTGCGGCGAAACCCTTCATCCGTGACGGAGAACGTGACGGCTTCGTCCATCTTGAACAGCGCCATAGCCGGATCGCGCGCATCGTTCTGAAGCTCGCGCATCACGCTGTGATAGCCGCGCTCCACGACCTCTTTCCGCACCCGAAGGTACGGCAACTCGTTCCCCCACAGCATCGACACGCCCGCCGTCATCTCATTTTCATGCGCGTTATAGAACGCATCCGCCTTACTCTCGCGCTCAAGGTCGTCGAGCGTCGTATCGCTGTAGAACCGTTCCCACTCCTTCCACAGATACTCGGCGGAGGGGTGATAGATATCTTTGGGATCACGCACCGCTTCAAACCGCAGCGTCTCCCAGCCGGGCACGGTGCGGAGATGTTCGGACAGCGATTCGGGGTGTTTCACCGTGTCGACAATCATTGTGTTCGAGTGCTTGCTGCCGAGGTCGCCGGCGTACATAAAGTCGGTCATGAACCAATCCCGATCCTCCTCCCGCAGATCCGGATTCAGGCATCGCTTCGGATCTTCGATATCATCGCACAGTTTCAACGTTGGTCGGACATCTCCGAGCAGAGCGCCCCGAGGCGACGACCCCCGCCCGAGCGGTCTCAACCCCACGCCGTTACTGGTATCGGTCTCCGTCTTTGACCACGGATCGCCGACCAGGTCGCCAAAATCTTGGCGGATCAGCGGATTCTGCTGGAGCACCTGCCGAATCTCCGACATGCGTTGACGCGCCATGCGTTCGTTGCGGCCGACAATGAGGATGAACTCCTCCGGCGGTCTTTCCATCGCCACATCGAAGTCCTTGTAGCAGATGCGCCAGATAGGGATAAGCCGGTTGACAATGGTCGTCTTGCCCGTGCCGCGTGGGGCTTGAACGTTTATCTGTTTCCCGTAGTCGCCCGGTTTTATCGCGTTCAGTATTTGAATATGAAAGTCTTGAAACTCGAGGATACGGTAGCTGATGTCTTTGATATAAAACCAGATAAATAGTTCCGGGAATAGATACCCGGCGTGCGCTCTAAGACTCCTCGCCATTTCCGGATTCTTGACCGTCTGCCTCACAACATGCTGCGATATACTTAATCGCGGCAGCGTTGACATCGTCTGGATGAGAGTCTTCGAGGGCACTATCGTCGTCATTCAATAACTTCTGCAACTTCTCCCAGTGCGTGACCGCCTTGTCCTGCGCTTCCAGCGATTGCACCCGCGCACGCATCTGGCTTTGATGCGTGTTGTCGCTTGCGGCGTTCATCGCCTTGATGTCCGCAATCAACCCCTTCATCGCCTCCACATGGGCGGGGATAAGCAGACCGGATGTGCGTTCCAACTCCTCTTGTCTCGCACGATGCACTATCTCGCCGTACTTTTCGTTGTCAAAGTGAGGACTGTGCGGATTAAATTTCTGAATCGCCTTTTCTATTTCCTTATAATCCTTACAATAATTCTCCTCTGGGCTCTTATCCTTGTCATGAGAGTGGCATTCTGAAGAGGCCTCATAGATTTCGCGGATAACCGTAGCAGGCGAGTCAAGGATCGCGAGTTTCCTCGCAATCATCTCGCGTTTAGATTTCCCTTCAAGACGCTTTTTCCATTCAACTTTTTCCTGTGCCACATCCACATGAGAACTCCTGAACCCCAGTGGTGAGTGAATAATAACAAGCAAAAAAGTCTTGATTGTCAAATCAAGATGGAATCCATTCTGCTCGCAAGTCGCCGCTACTCACCTTCCACCAATCACTGTTCCTTAACTCACCACTGACGACCCCACACGGATCGGTAACCTTTACGATCTGGCGGTGTAACTTGCGTCTGCACTGCGGGGTTGGGCCAGAGAATAAAAAAACCCGCCAGCGGTGTCACTAAAAAGCAGTGGCTAGTGACCAGTCGCCAGTGACCAGTGAAAGCCAGGAGATTCTCTTGGCGTTACTGACCACTAACCACTGACCACAAGCCACTGGGTTTCAATGACTTCCACTAACGGGCTTGTCTTGGTTATTATTTCAGTTCAGCGCGGTTCGTGTTGTTTTAGGTACGGCTGTAATGAGGACGAGTGCCGACGGGGGCAACCGACGTAATTTTAACATGTTGGCGCGGGTTTTTCAATCGTCAAAAATACTTCTGAACATTGGGGGAGGCTGCGGCGAGTCGGGGCGGAGGAGGGGGAGAAAATGTGAAGACGGGAAACAAAAAAGCCCGCGAGCGGGAGCGTTCATGGAGGCGAAACGACTTCCGCTGACGGGCTTGGCTTGGTGCCGCACACTGGAACTCGGAGTGTGCGTCTAGCTTGTTTTTATACACTTTAGGAGGTGTATATTTTCATAGACGGAAATGGTGTTTGGAGGTTTAGGGGAAGGGAAAAATTGCGTTTACATGGAATTTCAGGTTTGCGTTAGTCTTCGCCGGGTCTAAGTGTCCAGCCGTTGATTGTGGCAAGCCGCGCGAGGGCTTTCTGCAAAAATTTGAATACCTTTTTCTGCTTGGACTCTGAGTCGAAGAACTCAGGATTCACATTGATGATTGCATGAGATTGCCTTTCCGGGGTGGGGTCATGGACAACATCCACGACGTGATTAATAGTCTTGTCTCTTGTGGTCGTCACGACATCTGCTATTGCACGGACATCACGCGCCATGAGGCTAACAATCCCATTAGTTGGATTTAGCAGTACGGCGGAAGGAATGTATTCTACTAAGCTTGCGCGATCCACGGACGGTTTTTTGTATCTGTCACGAAAAGCTTCAGGTTGAATTCTAAGTCTCCCTTCATCGTCGTAGGAATACTCAATACTGTCCTGGCCGCCTCTTACGTTTCTATAGAGTTCCTCATCGTCCTGTACGAGGTTGTTATTATCCATCAAGTAACCACTTCCAAAGAGGAATGCATTTGTCCCTGCTCAGTACGCCTACATCCATCTCGGTATCGATCTTGATACCCCAGACCGTAACATACTCCACTTCGTGATCGGTTATTTCTAGATGTAGTTCATGTTCCCCTTTGTGCCACGCGACGGTGATGTGGCCATCCTCATCGCTTGAGATGAATGGCGTAAGCCACGAATAACCTGCGGAGATAACGCTGTCCAACAATTCTTCCATTAAGCGCTTGGCATTGTTTAGGGCTACCGTGCTCGGCTTTTTGGATTCACGGTCGTCCCAGTTGTGTTCCCGTTGCGCCACGGTACCTAGTTGGTCACGTATTTTGGCACGGAAACCATCGATCGGAAAGGCTTGATTTGGTTTGTATTGTGCTTTCGCGACTTCCTTAAGGTGCATAGCATACGCTCCGCAGATGATTGATTCCAATTCGCGTACGGAAAGAATCGTAAGGTAGAATAACCAGGACACTTAGTGAATCTGACGGCGCCCTCAAAAGGCTAGCGGAATTTCATTTTCTCACAGATGGATAGCCATACCCAGTTAAAAAGTCTCCGGCGAGTTTGTGCTTGGGGGGTGGTTGCACCAATAGGTTTTGCCTTTGTTCCGATTTTCGCGGGCGGTTAGCTAACGAACGGCATTGGGAGAAAATCTTCGATGGAGTTTTCGCGCTGCCGATAATCAGAACGAATAGTATTACCATACCGTTTACGAAACCCGTGCCCGAGGTTAATGCGACCATTCAACCCACTTGTGTTGTCAGGCGTGCTTGTTGCGCAATCTCGATGCATCGGGGACGCTAGACCGGGATTGAGAGGAGGGGGAGGAAACGGGAAAACGAGAAGGGGCGTGGTGTTCGGGAGGGAGACGGGGAGTGTCTGAATCAAGGATTACGCGGATTAATGGATTTCACGAAATGGGGTTGGGAGGGATGTTTTTTTGCAGCGCGGAGGGAGTATTTCTGTTGGAGGGATAGGAGGGGGTTAATTGTTAATTAATTGTCCCGTAATCGGGGGGCGGTGAAACGGATCAGAAGGATTACGGCGGCTGCGATTGTAAGCACCAGGAGTATTCGATTGTTCGTTTCTTTATCTCTTTTCTCGCGGTTCTCGTGCACACTGATCTCTGTCCTGAGGTTGGCATTTTCGACTTCTGCACCCCAAAGTGCGCGCTTGAGTTTCGCGTTCTCTTCCCTCAATTGCTTGATTGTCTCGCTCTGATCAATGTCGCCAATCGTGCCCTCGGAACCCACATCGGCTCTTACGTACATCCTTGAAGCGCCAAAATGAGGCAACGCACAGACTGCACACAGGAGTATTATGGGCAGACAGAGGGCTTTCAGGTCGAGCATATTTGCCTCCGTTTGCTACGGGTTGGGGCGCGAGACAGACGAGAACTGCCTTCGGCGACCATAACATAGCACGGCTGCCGCGGGTTGTCAATGGGAGGCGGTAGGATTGGACAGACTTGACTCATGGTGCGGCGATCGGGCGGCGCTGCGGGGTAAACGAAAGGAAGGGGAGACGGGGATTTTGTTTAATCTCTGGGGATTCCGGTGTATATAATTGGGCAACGGGAGGAGGCTGCGGCGGAGGGAGGAAGACTGTTCGTCCAAGCGATGAACACTAATGAGACGGACTAGGCGAGCGGATGGAGGATTGAGGCAAGCGGGGAGACGAGGATGGATTTGGGCGGCGGGTTAGGACAGGGGTGGAGAGAGATGGGAAGGGAAAGGCTGGGTGTATCTCACGCCCTTCATGTTATTCAACGATAACTAACTCGCCAGCGTCGGTGGAAGCGATTTTGATAGGTTTCGGCAGGTCGTTGTACGCTTGAGAGTCAAACTGTATCATCCATGTCAAGAGATTGTCTGCTAACTTTAGTTTCGCTATCGGCGATTTCTCAATCAAGGGGTTCTTGTTATCATCGTGGAGATAATTTGCGAACACGTTCTGATCGTTTGAAGTCCTAAAGATGTAGGCAGTATCATCCCAAAGGACAGGATAAAGCCCCGTATTTTCCAGTATTGTGAGACTGATAGCACAAGCGCAACAATCTCCGGGCATGGAATATCTGATCATATCCTGAGTGATATCGGTTTCCGGGATTGTGATTGGTTGAGTCATTTTCTTGTTCCTTGGTGAGAATATAGCACGAGACAAGAACTCTATCGGAAACCTCTTCCCGTGCTTGTTGTAGAATGGTCCCCTCGCTACCTGATTGTAACCTAAGGCGAGAGAACGTGGAAATTCCCCAAATTGGCATCCTCAGTCATTATAACACACCCTCCAAAAAATTGTACAGAAATCCTTGTCGGCCTATATTTGCCATCGAAATCTACTACGCCATCGTTGGGCTTGGAATTGAAGATAGCGAGATTGCCGTTTTCAATATGCTTAATCTACACGATATGTCACTATGTCCTTAATAGATAAAGTATTGACGCCACAGCGGAAATGTCTTAGAATCACTATTAATCGCCATCTTCAAATTCAAGCCGAGAAATCTCCGGGAACGTACTTATGTCCCTTCAAGAGTTCAACGGCAATGCGAATATCGGTCAAACTTAGTCGAAACATCAATCGCCTCTGCGATATTAACAAGAATAGCGTCAATCGCATAAAAACTCCGGAATACCAATACAGACCATATATCCGTGAGTGTATGAATTAAGTTTTTGAATTAACCCGAAAGAGAGGGCTGCACAGTGAATGCCGACCATCTTAGTTATGGTGATATAATGTACAGGCAAGTCCCTTTTGTAATTCCAGCGTATCAAAGAGCTTACGCATGGACCAGTGAGGATGTTGATGATTTCATAAAGGATGTAAATGACCTTGTTACAAAGAGAGCGACTGAAACTTCATATCAACATTTTTTCGGCGGGATAGTCTGTGTAGACACACCTGTGCCGAGGTCACATGAAGGCAATCAATATCTAGTCATTGATGGTCAGCAGAGATTGGCTACTTTCGCAATGGCGCTAGCATTAATAGTTAGAAAGCTAGAACAAATCTCTCAAGAATTTGGGGAAGATTATTCAGCACATGCGAAAGACATCAAATCGCGTTACTTGGAATCTTCATATGTCGACAGTCAAGATCGGGAGCGAAAGCAACCTAGGCTTGTACTATCCAAAGTAGACCAAGATTTCTTTTCGCGCCTTCTCTGGGACGAGGATTTGCCCATACCAATTGAGGGTAGGGAATCCCACAAACTCTTGAAGCGAGCGTGGAACAAACTCCGGAAGGGTTTGATAGAACACCGATCCAGCAGTGCAATTTCTCCGGAGCAGAGGAGAGAGAATCTTCTAAATCTTCGAAAGGTCATTACCGACGGCTGCTTCATGATTCTCATAATCAGTCGAGATGAGAGAGAAGCCTATCGACTCTTTATGACATTGAACGATCGAGGAAGAAGCTTGAGTGCAGGCGACTTGCTTAAGTCTCACACACTTGAATTACTTGAAGAATATCCTGATGCACAAGTAACGGCAGAATCGAATTGGAGCGAGATGCTCAAGGGACGATACAAGCAAGTTGAGGATTTTCTGCGAACCTATCTACCATCAAGAGAAGGCACGCGCGCTGGCCGGCTAACGTTATATGACGACCTGTGTGATGCCTTTTTCAACTTCGACCAAAGCGTGTCGCGCGAGGCAGCACGGATTATTAGTCAGGAAATTAACGCAATGCGGCGCGAATTCCTTACCTATAGCAAAGTTTCCAAAGGAGAATGGCCTTACGAAGATTCTACAATATCGCCGTGGTACAGCGATAGGCTCAATCGATTGTCTCACTCAAAAATACTCAAACATACACTCTGTTATCCTCTTCTCTTGGCAGCGAAACACTGTTTGTCTGAAGAGCAATTCGCCGAGATTGTGCATATGTTGGAATTGTTCATATTTCGCTATGTGATCATTTGTAAAGCTCATGCAGGAAGATTAGCCGAAACGTATTACAAACATTGCCGCAAGATTCGCAGGCTGCGCGGGGATTATTCGATAGAGACTTTGCGAGAAGATCTGCAAGGGCTCATGAAAGGAGATACAACTGATTCACTTTTCGAGAATGGCCTAACCCAGATCCTGACCTATTCGCCGGCGCAGTCGTCAAGAGTCTTGCATTTTTTGTCTACCATTGAAGCCTATCGTGGATGGTATAACAGAGGATTTCAGGGACAACCAACGCCAGACATCACAATTGTATATGATTTGACGTCACTTCACGTTGAGCACATTTACCCACAATCTGCTAGAGAACGGATTGAAGACCTCGAACCGTTGAAGGATAATCTGGGCAATCTTTCGTTTTGGAGCGGGCAAGTCAATAGTTCCGCAGGTAATGATGATTTCGCACAGAAGAAGACAAGCTATGGCCAATCAAGCATATCTCTAAACCGAGACTTAGCGAGCCTTGATGCCTGGAATCGCGACGCATTATTGGAACGACAAAGAAGGTTAGTTGATATGGCGTTGAAAATCTTCACAATTTGACAACAAGATGATTGCGGGGTATGCCCGTTGTAATCATCTGCGGTGAGTTGGTGGGCGGAAATGTAAACTGGATCATCCTGGGCACGCTCGGCTTCCCTGTTGAAATAAGGTCATTCTGCAGCAAGAAGAAAAATTCGTAAATCTCGCCATTGAGTTAAAATAGAAAACCCTTGACGTCGCGAGCTAAACACTTTAAAATCATAGCGGTGTACTAGATTCAATTTTAAAAAAACAATCCTTACCAGAATCTAATGTCCCTTCAGAATCTCAACCTGCAATGTGAATACCGATCAGATCAGACGAACACCTTGGCCGATTTTTATGTTCCCTGCCTTAGTGTATCAGTGGAGTATTGTCGAGCTGTGGGTTACTTTACCAGTCAAGGACTTGCGTTGGCTGGGAGAGGTCTGGCTTCCTTTCTACAAAATAAAGGGAAGATGCGTCTAGTCGCAAGCCCTATATTGACTGAAGATGATGTGTTGGCGATACAGCAGGGGTACACGGCAAGGGAGAAAGTTGTAGAACGGGCAATCCTTCGCGAATTCGATAGGGATTTCACCGAGATTGTAGAGCATCGCCTAAGATGCCTTGCGTGGCTCATCGCAGAAAGACGATTAGACATAAAGCTTGCTAGTCCGTCAGAGTTGAGTTTGGGAAACCGCGGGTCAATCTATCATGAAAAAATAGGGATTTTTATTGATAGAGTGAGTGATGCTGTCGCGTTTACCGGATCGCCAAACGAGACTATGGGCGGATTAGTTTCTAATTTTGAATCAATTGATGTGTATTGGGCGTGGGATGATCCCCATGAGCGTGTCAAACGGAAAATCAAGAACTTTGAGCGACTATGGAACGACTCAACGCCGAGGTTACGTGTGTTGGATTTTCCGACTGCCGCGAGACAGGAACTCTTGAGATTTAGGCCGCCTTCCCCATCCTATCTTGTCCCCGAAGCGCTCATTGATGAATTTACCACTAATGAACCGGAAATGACTTACTCATATCAGCAAAGAGCAATTGACGTACCAGATGACCTGGAACTGAGGGACTATCAACAAGAGGCTATTGATGCATGGTTTGAAAACAATTGTCGCGGATTCTTGGAGATGGCGACCGGATCTGGTAAGACAATTACGGCTTTATCTGCGGTCGTACGACTCGTCAAAGAGAGACGGCACCTGTTCATATTAGTGGCGTGCCCGTTTCAGCACCTTGTTGAGCAGTGGGCTCAGGAGGTGCGCCGATTCGGGTTGCAACCCATACTCGCCTTTAAATCACAGCAAAGCTGGGTAGATCGGGTGAATGAAGCGGTCGTTGATTACAATTTTGGCAGAACGGTATGCGTGGTTACGACGCATGCTACGTTCACCGGCACCATGATGCAGAGGGCGCTTTCACGACTGGATGGCGACACTGTTTTTATTGCGGACGAAGTGCATCACCTCGGTGCTGAGGAGAGCCGACAAAAACTTCACGAACACTTTAATCATCGGCTCGGGTTATCCGCGACGCCGAAGCGATGGTTTGACCGCGAAGGAACGGAGGCGCTCCACACTTATTTTGGTGAAACAGCATACCAGTTGGCCTTACCACAGGCAATCCACAAAGGTTGTCTTTGCCCTTACTCATATTTTCCGCATCTAGTAGTGCTAACCGACGATGAACTCATTGAGTATGAGGCACTCACAAAAAAGATCGCCCCTTTGTTCTCAAGTGGTCAGGATGAATTCACTACCGAAGGCGCGCTTGGTACGTTATTGCGTCAACGCGCTAACCTACTAAACAATGCCGCAAAAAAACTGCGAATGTTGCGATTGTTAGTCGAGGATCACGCACAATCTATCCATCACGCGTTGTTTTATTGTGCGCCAGGTCAAATAGATGAGGTGACATCAATGCTTGGGTATGAACTGTCAATGCGGGTAGATCGATTTACCGCCGAGGAATCGACTGTGGAACGCCAATCTTTGCTGAGTCGTTTCGCATCTGGCGAACTACAGGGGCTCGTCGCCATGAAGTGCCTTGATGAAGGAGTTGACGTACCGAACACACAATTTGCGTATATTCTTGCCAGTAGCAGCAATCCTCGCGAATTTATCCAGAGACGCGGACGAATTCTTCGCAACGCGCCAGGGAAAACTAAGGCCAAGATTCACGATTTAGTGACCGTACCATCGTTAGATATTGAGGCAATCAAAAACTCGCCATTATATAGCGTAGAACGAACAATCATGCGCCGTGAGTTAAAAAGGTTTCACGAGTTTGCGCAATCGGCAACAAATAAGCATAAAGCGATTGATGTGATCTGGGATTTAGCCAAGGCTTACAATCTTATGGGGGTTTTCGAAGATAAAGATGATTAGAGAAAGAATATCGCAACTTCTGCACACTTTTGACGCGGACGTGAAGAATATAGTAATTAGGGTTATTTTGGAAGAGCATGCTCGGCTAGACACGAAAAAACCGAGGGGAATTTACGACGAGATTCGTAAGATTATTGAAGAAGAGGTCAAAAGAGATGAAGCTTGAGTATCTTAAACTGAAAAACTTTCGACAATACTACGGCGAGCAGACCATTAAATTCGCTTGCGACAATCCCCGTCACGTAACGGTGATACACGGCATAAACGGTGCAGGCAAGACATCATTGTTTACTGCACTCAATTGGTGTCTATACGGCGAAGATACTCGAAGATTGGGCGAATTTGTAAGCAAACGAGCGATAACCGAGGACACGGGAATGGTAGAGACTGGGGTCGAGTTGGGTTTTAGACATGAAAACATCCGCTATGTCGCTGAGCGAACTCGGAAAGGGCTTTTGTTGAATCAATCGGTCGAAGGTGAATTTGATGATTCGTTTTCATTGTCGGAATTCCGAATTGATGGGCCGTTTAGACCTATCAGTGGAGCGGATTGGAAAATTGGATCGATACTTCCCGCAGAGGTGCGAGATTATTTTTTCTTCGACGGTGAGAAAATTGACAATTTTGCTCGTCCCGGCCATGAGGGGGACGTTGAAAGGGCAGTGCGAACAGTCCTGAAAATTGAGGCAATTGAACGCGCTAGCACTCATCTAGACAAAGTCGCTAGAGATTATCGATCTGAATTGAAGAAGCATACAAAAGAAGGAAGATTGCAGGAACTTTTTGACCGACGAGAGAATAAGCAAGCGGACCTTGAGAAAGTTTCAACTAGGGTTAGAGAATTACAAGAAGAAATTGCATCCGCGAAAACTCAAAAGACGGATATGGAGATCAAGCTGAACGAGATTGAATCATCTCGAATATTGAGCTTAGAACGTGAGGGTATTGAGAAGGAAGTGACAGAACTCCAACAGCAAGAAAACCAACTCTGGATAGACATCAGAGAAATGGCGAATCGAGGATTTGTCTCATTGGCAGATCCGGCAATCCATGGTGCAAGAACTATCCTTGAAGATAAACGCCAACGAGGGGAAATCCCGAGTGGAATTCGGGAGACGTTCTTGAACGATCTGCTCCACGAGATGCGGTGCATCTGCGGGCGCGACATCATGGACGGCAGTGACGAACATCAGAGCATATTAGACCAGCTCGGACGCTCCATATCAACCGAATTGGAAGACACGGTGCTAGACGCCTCAAGCAACCTAAGCCATTTAACCTCAAGGACGGAGAACATGTCTGTAGAGTTAAAGCAGCTGTGGGCGCAAAAACGAGAATTGAATGATCAGATTCAATCGCTTGAAGGTCGAATAGTGGAAATCAGCGAGCAACTCAAGGATTTCGATGAAGAAGAGGTTAGGAGGTTGGAGTACAGTCGCCAGAAGTTGCAGGCTACAATTAGCGACTCGGAAGCGGTAAGTAATAGAATGAAGGGAAGAATCGAACAGATCAGGAAAGAGATTGATGAAATCGATGAAGAAATAAAAAAAAGTCGTGCATCCGAAGAAAAGGCGAGACATCTACAAGACTGTTTGACGCTCTGTAACGATGCAGCGAAGGCTACAGTTGAAATCTTTGAGCAGTTCGCCGAAGAAATGCGGAAGGAAATTCAAGACAAAGCACAAGAGATATTCGAACAGCTAATCTGGAAGGAAAGCCATTTTCAAAACATCCGTCTGCACAACAACTACAAGCTGGATGTCATTGATCGTTGGGGTATGGAGGCGCGTCCTGAAATGTCCGCTGGAGAACGTCAGGTGTTGAGCCTAGCCTTCATTGCCGCTATGGCAACTGTAGCAAAGGAGGAAGAAACTGTTCCTTTGGTCATGGATACGCCCTTTGGCCGACTTTCGAGTACCCACCGCGAGAAGATCGCCGCACGTTTACCCGAAATTACAGATCAGTTGGTACTGTTCGTCACGGACGAAGAGTTGCGTGGCCAAGCGCTAGAAAACCTAAAACCAAGAATTGGTGCCGAGTATGAGTTAGTCTTCGACCAACAAACCAGCAGTACAGAAATCCAGAGAATACAATGAGGAGAAAATCTTGACGCAACAATCGTTAATACGCCGCGATAGGATTCATATTGACGACTCCTATCACGCAACCTATGAAGATCTGACAACTGAAAACAACGGGGCAGTCCAACCCTTTAAGACCATGAAGGACGTGTTCCTACTTGCCGCACTAATAGGTTATCGTAGTGGGAGACGGACTGTACTGGAAAATCGCCGGGGAATTTTTTCGTGGGCTCAATTCACGCCACAGGAGGACGTTCCAGTACTTCAGGCATTGACAATTGCTGAGACCGGCGGCGTTGAGGTACTTCGGGACCGGGACAAATTACTCACAATCGTTGAAGAGTATGCCAACAGCGGGATTTTGGAAATCAAAGCACAAATAGCAGAAACACCGGGCAACCGGATTGGGAATCTAGTGGGATTGTTGCAACCGTGGATGAGGTTAGATGAATTGACAATACACGGAGGTTTCAAGTAAGTTGGTACAATCATAGGGGTGGGTGCGCAGATTTCTAACGGTTCTTGGCTGGGTCGTTTTAGCTTGATTCGGCACGACGGCCCTTGAATCGCGGAATGGCAAGATCGTGAGTGTCTATAGGAGCTATTGATGTTCGTTGGGTAATATCGCCGCCAAATCTGTTAATCCCTTGACGCGGCGGTAGAGAAGCACAACGCCACGGTTTAGGTGGGCGCGGAATTGTCTTACCAAGTTGTCGTTGTCTAGGGACAATCTGTCGGACGCACAGCGTTCCCTTAACAGGGCGATAGCTAACGCATCCCACTCCCCCATCAGCGTGTAACGATTGAACTCAGAACCATCGGTAGGGTATTCATCGGCGTTCGGTATGCCGGGTTCAATTAGAGAAAGTGATAAGCCCAACCGACATAAGACATTAGGTAGTAACCCGGTTCGGCCCTTCAAGATTCTCAGTTTGTTTCTCGAATCTTCGGATACATATATTCGGTTAAGTCTCATCGCTTTAAATCGCGCAATCATCCCGCCGAATTTTTAGTTCGCCAGAAGTAGCGCTCCTCAACCTCGGTACATCCCTCCAGTTCATTATACACCAAATGATAGGCGTGTGAGACGTGAGGGCTCAGAATTTCAAAGTTCTGTTTATCAAGTTCAGTATCTGTCGACAGAACTACTACCTGATGGCTAGCGCTCGGGAAGTAGTGCTCAATCATTCGGCTCCGATGTTCACTGTCCAAGCGTCCAAGCGGCGTGTCAATAATCATCGGTAGTGGGCGTCGGGACGCTTTCGCCAAACCCCACAGCAGGGAGATGGCATAGATTTGCTTTTCCCCGGCGGACAGTTCCTCCTTGGGAATCAGTCGATCTTGCCGGTCAAAAAGAGCGGTAGCGAAGGTGCGCGGATCCACGTGGATTCGCTCTACCATGCTCTGCTTTCGGCATAGCACAGCAAAGCATTCCGCCACAGCTCCCATCAGCACTTCAACCTTAGCGCGCGTCAATTCCGCCGAATAGGCGTTCAGTATCGAGCGCACCCCTTCGACCAATTCAGCACGCTCGTAGTCCGCTTGGATCTCAGCTTGAGACTTATACAAGCGGTCCAATTGCCGCTGCAACTCTTGCCAACGGTGTGCCAACGATTGAATGTTATCTGTTTCATTCTTTAACTGAGTCTGTAGGCCACCGAGTTGTTGATGTAGACTCGATAACCGTTGCATCAACGGTTTGAGAACTTCGTCAGAAGGAATTCGCCCTAGGGCAGTCTCAACGTGGTGCAGTTGTCGATTGCACTCCTCATACTGTTGGGCAATTCGGCGAGATTGCTCGGGTACAGTTGTTAAGCACTGTTCCAGCCAGTTCTGTAATTGTTGAGATTCGGACAAAGAGAGGGCGTGTCGACGTTCAAAATCTCCAACTGCATTGCGCGTACCAAATTGCTCCTCAAATCGATCGGCAACCCGTTCCCAGAGTTCATCGTCGTCAGATGTTTTTAACACTTGCTCCAGCGCCTTGTATGCGGAGGCTCGCTTCTCATGCTCATCTTCCTTCGCCAACTGAGTTCTCAATTGCTCGCACAGTGAGGGAATTAACGCAAAGGGGAATAGACCGGCACACGCCTCGTGAATCTGTTTTTCCAAGTCAGAAATTTGTTGGGTCAGTCTCGCCTGATCCGTTTTTAGTTTCTCACGCTGCCGAGCGTAACCGCCGCCCTCTTTCGCAAGTCGCTCTTCTTCAAGGGTAATTTGGGACTCAAGTTCCGCGATTTGCCCTTCAAGAGTTGCTTTGGCTTCTTTTGCTAATGATAAACGTGAATCAATATCCTGCTGTTGTTTCTCAGTAGTGTAGATGGTGTGAGATAATTCCTCGGTGCCGGAGTCCTTTCTCCTTCGATTCAAGTATATTTTGAGATCCGATCCTAATTGGTCGACGAGGTCTACGCCGAGTAGGGATTTTATCGCATCTGCAAGGAATAAGGGGCTTGAGGCATCCTCTGCCAATCCCTGAATTTTTTCGCCGTCGAAGAAGAAGAGTTGAGAGAGTCCGATGGGAATCAACTCATTGAGAAAGTCCTGCCAATGTTCGGCTTCAAAATCGGAGAGCGGTTCACTGTTTCTGCGAATAATCAGTGATTCGCGGATAGGTTCCTTCGTGCTGCGGCGAACTTCCCAGCGTCTCTCAACTTGATAACGGTTCCTTTCGCCACTATGGGAATGCTCAAAATCGAGCGCTACAGATGCCTGCTTGAGGTTAAGCAACGTCACTTGGCTGTGATGAACGATTGAGGCCAGGTATTCGTGATATTCTTTGCGGCTGACTCGGTCGCCCAAGCACCTGGGACCGTACAAACAGAGACGTACCGCTTCAAGTATGGTTGTTTTGCCCGTACCGTTCTTGCCGCCGATGAGGATAACAGGGCGTCGCGTCCTGTATTTGGTGCGAGGAGTGAGTGAAAACGTGTGTTCGCCAGAAAATAGTCCAAAGTCCGTGAGAGTTAGTCGATGAAGAATCATGTGCCTGCGTTCTCTATATCCCGTTCAAGGTCAGCAAGTACGGTTTCTTCAGAGCGCCAATCTTCGTGAAAGATCGCGTTGATGCGATCGTAGATTGCCGCCCGTCGGCTCATACCATAGAATTGCCTTTCCGTGTCGAGTAACTTCGAAACGAGCGTAACAGGAATCCCCGCATCTTCACATAGCTTTTCCAAAATCGCTTTGTCGGACGAGGAGAATGTGCCAAGATCGTCCTCAATCCAGTCTAGGTCCTCGCCAACGACAGTTCGATAAACCTGTGGTACGGAATCTTCCCAATCTTGACGCTCCGTTCTCCAGATTTTGCGAATTTCTTCAAGTTCCGGCAGCGTGATTAGCTCTATCTCCGGATCAGGTCCTTCCTTTCGAACCTTTTGTTGGGTTTCGAGGAGCATTCGTAATAGTTTCTTACAGAACTCTATTTTGTACGGTCCTCGAATTAACTGTCCATTTCGGTCACTAACAAAACCTCCGCGGCGGCGATGTTCTCTCCATTTTGCCTTGTGTTCCGGTTCCTGCGTGGACGCGAGCAAGTCGCGGAATTCGAGGAGCGGCATCATCCAATCCTCGCCGTTGTCAATCATGGCTTCCATTGATCGGTCTTTCGCGACGACGGTGCACGTCCAGCACCCGAATCGGCTGTTACCACAGGAGGGGGTCGTTTCATCAACGACTAAGGGGCACTCTCCGGCGTTGGCGTTACGATACATGGCAAACAGTTTTTTGTTGTCGTTACCCCAGGGAGAGGGGACTTGAAACAGGTAGATCCATACGTCGTTGAGACCGAAGTTGACGATTGGGGTGTAGACAAATGCGTTTGGAAGTGACGTGTGGCGTGAAAGTTGGGAACCGTTGATTTGATGCAAACTCAACACCTGATCGCGCGTCGCGCTCTCACCCTTGCGGACACCGAGAATTAGAACCACCTCGCCATGTTCAGCCACTCTGTCAAGTATGAATCGGTTTGCGGGTTGAATCTTCATGCGGTCGGTGCACCAACGAAACTTTGTGTATGGCGCACCATAGCCTTTTCCGATTAGGTTCACCCAGAACGTCTCGTCCGTTTTCGGTTTTACCGTATGAGTCTGAAACGGCATTCTCGTCTGTTTGGCGGTACGGTCGATTTTTCCCAGAGTGCTTGTGATGTAGTCGACGATTACAGGC
The DNA here is from genome assembly GCA_965204085.1 of Candidatus Poribacteria bacterium. Taxonomy (GTDB): domain Bacteria; phylum Poribacteria; class WGA-4E; order WGA-4E; family JAJDTR01; genus JAJDTR01. The sequence goes on from CBDBEE010000001.1 coordinate 987,668, forward strand.
GTTTCGACAAGAGTGTCGGAGGTGATGACATAAACCGGCTTTTGGCGCTTCTCAGGGGGCAACTCCTTAAGTGCATACCAGGTCAGCTGAAGCGCCGTAGTCGAGTCTTTGCCGCCGCTGTAGCCCACGACCCAGGGGCGTGCATCGGAAAGGTAGACGTCTTGGATGCCTTGATGGATTTCCGCAATAGTGCTGTTGTTGAAGATGGAATACGACTCGTCGTTGGTCGCGACTGCCATGGGAGTTCCTCCTGGGTAAAAGCGTTAACGGGAGTCTAGCATAGCCTCCGGCTAGCGTCAAGATAATTCAAGAATCAAGATGTCAGTCGTAATGACGTGTTCTTCCCAATCGCGGTTGAATCTGCAGTGAAGATAGATTACGGGAAATGGCACCATGGCTTGTACCGCCGATGCAAGTTAGGTAGCCTTGAGTACGCATAGACCTATGGAAAGATGAATCCGCAGAAATTGTAGGAAAGACATCAACAATGTGATGTAGTTGAAAGGGCAAAAATTTAGCGATTTCATGATTGGGCCTCCCTATTAGCCACTTTCATGACTCACACTGACCGCGAACTATTGCAATCAACAGGATAAATTACTAACAATCTTACAGCTCCCTTCCAATTGCAACGAAGGCTGTTAACTGCCCAACCAACCCTGCGATAAAATCTATTCAATCCCAGTCTTCGGCGATGCGGTACGACTTCCTTCTCTCCAGTAGACTTGGAAAGTTGTTGACGCGAATTTGAAATCGTCGTAACATCGTCGAAAAGACATGACAAATCAGCGCGGGTCCGCGCTGATGTAGGGATTTCGACCAATGCGCCTGACCTACCAGAAGCAAATATCGCTAGTTTCTGGAAAGGTGCTGGGTTGTGTCATTTTGGCTGCTGTATGAAAATCGACGAAGACACGAATCTGTAAAATGCAACGCACTAGCTTGCAAACCTATGTGGAAAAGGTTAAGCGATTGAAACGAAGGACAAGTGCGAAACTAGGTCCTTCGCCCCACAAGCCAGTGCTTCTACTGTCGGTGATAGCATTGATTGAGAGTGACGAGATTAAAGAAAACGTGATTCGATGTTCTCCAGAATTGATATCTACCTTCCAGGACTATATGAAAGTGTTGAGTAGTAGCAAGGCCGTCATCGCATCTCCGTTTTTTCACCTAAAGGGAGATAAGTTTTGGCATCTCCAACCAAACCACGGACGCGAGAGGGAGTTGCGCGAAACCTCTACTATTGTTTCAATGTCGCGGCTTCATGAACTCATTTCCTATGCGTATCTAGATAAGGAACTTTTTGATATTTTGTCTACGAAAAATGGCAGAACCGCAATCAGAAACGCATTGATCCAAGAATATTTTCCAGGTTCCAAGCGTGAGATCCATAGGCTTAACGCCACAGAAAAGACGACTCCAGATTACATAAAGTTGCTTTTGGAAGCGACAGCAGATCAGTTTGAGCGGAGGAAACCGTAGAACCGAATTAGAAGGAAGTCGGTGAAATGTCATCAGGTAGAATTGAATGCTGGCAGGCGACCCGGAGGGAGGGTTTCTAATGCGGTAGATAGGGCGCGAGAACCGCGCCCCTACGAAACTGGTTGGTTGATGCCGTGCGGGTAGGCGGGGCAGGATGCCCCGCCTACAGATTTATACAGAGGTGCTAGTGAAATTACGATCTGGCGGCAAAACTCGCGTCGAGCGTGCCGCCCGGAGAGAAGATGTCGCCCAAGCCGACCGGCGTCTCTTGTGTCTGATCGCCGCCGCCTGAATCGCCCTCAACATGCAATTCCATATCTTTCGCGGCTTGCTGATTCTCCTTTTCAGCCGCCGTCTGATACATCTTCCCGAAGATGTCGGACACGCCAATCACATCGCCGCGCAAAAACGCATGCGCCGCTTCCCAGAGTTGCGACTCCGAGGCGTCGGGGTGTTTCATGCGGATTTCCTTCTCCGTCTCAAGAATCTTCATCTTCAAATCCTGTCGATACTGATTCTCAAGGATAAGCCGCTGTTCCTCGGTAATCTCGTCGCCACCCTGTTGCGGCATGCCGCCCAGACTCTCAATGATGGTCGCAATCTTCTGATCCATCGGCAACGCCGTGGGGGGTTCGGGCAATCCCTCAATCTCAATTCCCTGCTGTCCCAACGCCGCGACAACCTCGTCTAATGTCATTGTACGCTTTGTTTCCGCGCCGTCCTGCTGGTTTTGTCCTTGTATCGGTCCCATAAGAAAACCTCCGTAATGCGTAATGACGTAATGCGTAATGGCGTTTATCACGTATCACGCATTACGTTTTAGTGTTTTAAATCATTCCGACATCCATACCCGATGTCACATTCTGATTCAACGGATTGCTCCCGACTCCGGTTGGTTGAACCGGCTGCGAAAACGTGTCGTCATCCCAACCGTAGCCGGTGTCGAATCCCACAAACTTGATTAACTCGCTAATAGACATCTGCGCACCCAACGCTGCCATGATCTGCGCAATCTCCAGCTTGCCAGCCGGCGTGTTCGGCAGTGAGGTTGCGTCAGGCATCTTCATGCGGTATCCGATATACCGCGCCGCCTCCCTGAACGAATCAGGGAAATCAATGCCCCGCCGCCAAATATGAGTTCCAAGTGGACGGCGAGCAAACTGTTGTGTCAACGAAATCAGCAACCGCATCCGGTGAAGCCGGAATTCGTTCATCTCTCGGACATTGTTGCTTATCTGGTTAAACGCTGCCCACTGAAGCGTGTTAACCATTCTGCCGCTGGCGTTGGATGACGGTGATTGTCCAGCGAACACCGGATTCAGCGACGGCATCATGTCCGCAATCCCTCGGATCGAATGTTCCAAGAGATTGTAGAGGATCGGCGGCACCGCTTCCGTTGGAAACGGCTTGATGTCTCTGTCAAGGTCGTACTCTTCTTCGACCTCGATGTTGACACCGTATCCCGTGAATACCTGCTCCATGTCCAGCGCGCCGCGTTTCGATATCATGCGACCTATCGACAGTCGACGCAGCATCAGGATAAGGTTGGAATAGACCTCGTCGAGAAACTTCTGCTGCGACCAGCACAACGCTCCGTAGCCGTGTCCCCAAAACGACCGCGATTGTTTGCTGCTGTGTTTGATGACGGGGAAGTTGCGCCACGTCGCAAACGGAAAGTCGGGGTAATAGTACGGTGTCGTGCGGACTCGCACCACGTCGTTATCAATCGCCGTGGCGTAGAAAATCTCCGTGTCGCCCGCGTCTTTCACCGGTACGCCCTGCATCTCGGCAATCCATCGCCGCATCCACAGTTCCCGAATCCTGAACTGCCGCTGCTCATTATCCAATATGGAGCCGGATTTTGAATCGGAAATCTGATAGTCAGGATAGTGATGACGAACATAACGCTCATTCTGTGTCGTCTCATGCACCAAGAACCCGGCATTCGACAAATCCGTGCTTGTCGCGTCCGGATCGACGGAGAACGCCAGCGGCGATATCGGTATCATCCGCACCACACGGTACCGCGAGTCATATACGGCTTTCGAGATGGCGTGTCCAAAAATCAGGTTGTGGTAAACCGCATCTTCAAGCCGCTCACCCTCCTTGTCCACCCCCTGAAACATCTGGGTCCACTGTTTCAAGTCCTCGATATTCTCGGCATCCTCAATGCTATGGCGGCTCTTGTCCGGCAACAGTTCTATACGTGTCGCTTGCTCCGTGAATGCCGGCACCAGCCGCAGGATTCCCTTCTGAATCTCGGGATTCAGGCTTTCATGCGTTATCGGAGACACGTTCCCGATGGACGTGCCATCGACATAGGCGCTCCGATTGTTATAAATCGCAAGCTCATGACGCATACGGCTGTGGTGTTCCTGTGCCGCATCCTGCGCCTCATCCATCAGCTTGAGAAACTTTTCTGCTGCCCGTTTGTTTAGCATATTTTATACGAGGCCATTTTGATAGCCTTGTCCGATTAACCTGTTTAACGCTTGTTGGGCCGGATCTTCAGAGCCGTTAGAGGTGTCAGGATCGCTAGCAGGTGTCTTAGGAGGCCCCACCAGTTTCTCCAGGGTCTTATAAGCCTCCAATATTGCCTTTAAATCTCCGACGAACGACTTATCGCCCGATAGCTGTCCAAGCCGTTTACTCACCGTCTCCGACAATGCTTTCAGTGATGGGGCATAAGCCTCGGTTGCCGCCTGCTGTGCCGCAAGAATCGGCGCCTGCTGCGCTTGATTTATCAATGCCATTCCCGCGGGGCTTGATGGTCCCAATCGCGCAGCCACATTTGCCGATACAGCGTTAATCTGGGGTTCTGCCGCCGCGCGGATCGCTGCCAATTCCGACTCGGTAAACTTTCCCCGTGCTCGCCGCTGCAAATCGGTGTTATATTGTCGATGCTGGCCGAGAACCTCATCTTGTATTTTTCGGAGATGTTTACTTGAGAATCGATCATAGAGATTTGAGCCGATTCCGTATAGCGTTCCAATAGCGGTCACTGTTTCCAAAAGCGGCATTTTCCTCACTCCTCGTTCATTGTCATTATTTGGAGCCACGCGTGCCCGGTGTATTTATAAATGCGGTTATTCACTATGACTTCGTCACCGACCTCGGCATTCTCAGGTAATTCGGACAAAACGCGGGTACGATTCTGTTTCTCGTCGTCCACATGTCTCGTTAACGCATCTAAAGATTGCTGTTCTCTCAGTGGCATTGCCGCCCCATTGATTATGGTAGGCGCGGTTTCCAACCGCGCGGATTCTACACATACGCTCTAACTTTCAACCCGCGGATCATCACACCACCCGTTCCGGCAATCTTGAACCGCAGCGCAAACCCCCGCCGGTCTATCCGAACCCGCCGGTAGTCAAAACGTTCGCCGCCCGTGCGCATAGCCGAGATTGTCTTCTCGGCCGGTTCCTGTCCATCTATGTAAAATGTGGCAGTTATGTCGTTCTCCGCTTTCCCGTCGATCACCAATTCTTTGAAGGTTTTCATCTCGCTGCCAAGCCCCTGTGAGTTCCAGTCAAGCTGCTGCGATTCCCACATCCACGCGATGTCTTCCGTGGGCGGGGCATCTTGCCCTGAATACTCTGTTAACCCGTCCACCGTCTCGTCGTCGACCACCCAATCAATCAACCGCGGCGCGCGCTGTCCGTCCGCGATAACACCAGTCAGCGGCAGCCCGTCAAATTTTACCGAAGTATATTGCCGGATATGCGAAGCGTCAGGGATCTCTGTCGCGCTCACTGTTCGGTCGCTTGAGGGATTTACTATCGCACTCGCTATCCACTCGCTTGATCCTTCTGTTATACGCACCCAATCGTTCCCTTCGTTAACAAAGTAGACGATATCCGTCTGGTTGGTCGACTTGTTTCGGCGATTTACACCCCACAGACTCGCCTTGTTCGGCAGCATTCCCACAAACCCGTCTTCCACCTCGTACCGATTGAAATAACCTTTTAGCTGCGGCGCAATCTCGGGCGCCTTTGTTCCATCAGTCAAGTAGAGCCCGTCACTCCCCACAAAACCGAATGCATTTTCTAGCACGCCCCACGCATGGCGTGACACCGGGCCACGAGAGGATATTTGGTCGTATCGATACGTTTGCCGCGAGGTGCCGGATAGTCTATATAGCCCATCCGCTGCCCCGAACAGTAGTATACCGCGGTATTCGGCGCAGAAATCAATACGCCCCCCGTGCTTGACTGAGTTGATAACCGGCCATGCATGCCACGCCGGAATTGCGTTGCGAACGTCGCTAAATCGCAATTCATCTCCGTTAGGGGCAAACAGCCTGTCGTTGAACAGTGCTATTTGCCCCGCATTGGTTGGCAGCGTGGAGTTGTCCTCGTATTTGTGCGCCTTGTCTACTGTCGTTTTTAGCGTACGGTCGCGGAAGTCCTGTGGGTAATTGCCGGCATTACCTGCAATTTCAAGTTGGTGAATGCGATGATAGACGATTTGGCTGTCCGGCGTATTCTCGGCGGCGTGGCGTTGCGAACTACGGTAAATGTTCAGGTGCGTGATGCGGTTGTCCGCCGGCTTTTCTTGCAGTTCGAATTCGACGTAGTAACTCCCGCTGTCGATTAAATCCTGTTGATTGCCAACGCCGAGGTTTTGCCTCAATTTTACAGCATGTTTGAATGATCCGGATTCCAGTTCGCCAAGAATTCCTTTGCCACTGTACGTTAAGCGGTAGAACGTGTAATCGTCGTCCAGTGCGACCGAGCCGCTACCCAGCGAAATTTCGAAGTCGTCCTCCTGAGGCGAATCCAATCCCAACGGTTCGGCGACACTTGCGTGGATAACGTATCCGTGATCGTTTCCCTCGCTCGTGATAATGACCAAGTTGTCGTCCCCGATGCGGCTCACAAGCGAGAGCCTATCACGCAAATTGCTTACATTGCGTATTTGGAATGGATTCGCCGGGTTGTTATCCGCCAAAAACAGTTTGCCGTCACTCCGCAGCCAGTACAACGTCCGCGCGCTCGCCGCTACTCCCGTTATGGCAAGATCCTCTTGCGCTATATCCCCCGCCTCATGCATCTGCAATGCCCGAATCACCGGCCTCAACCGCAAATGCCCCCAGCGATCCACCCGCAGATTCACCATATCCTGCGCATGGGTCTCCGCCCCGTCACCCGCGTCCGAGGGATAGCTGAAAATATGATTAAATCTTGCCAGATTCCAAACAAGTGGTTGCATGGGGAAACTAATACGTAATGCGTAATGCGTGATGCGTGATACGTAAATCGTGATTGGGATCTTTTTGGTGTTAGGGGTTCCGTACCAAGGTTAAATCAAACCTATAATATTCGATGATTATTTCCCGAGTGCCCCGTTATGTCCGTATAGCCGATCAGATTTACGTCGCGCACTTGCTCGATGGCTTGCCCTGCAAACCACAAGGAGCGGAACTGCCGAATCTTCTGGCGCACCCGCGGCATCGCGCGCTTATAATGGAAGTTGTATTTCCCGTCGAAATATCCCGCAGCCGAATCGCTCACGCTCTTGTCCGCGACGCTCGCGTGATAGCACATCCGGTGCAAAAACGCCTCCTCCAAGTTCGGGTCGATTTCAAGCAGATCGTTCTCGTTATCGATGTCAACCTGTCTAATCACCCGATGCTTGTGCGCGTGGTAGACGAACAGATTCTCCTCGCCCGGATCGCTGGTGAAATCCGGCGGCGGCGAAATGTGAAGCGTTTGGCTCGCCCGATCGGGCGACAATATCCTCACCGTATCGTCCACTTCAAAGGTATTCCGTTCCCCACCGCCGAGCGGCGTGGTCTCAATAAACTCGGTTGGGGTTCTCACAACCCTTATCACTCTCGCTTCGGCGCCGCGATCGGTGACGTTCAAGACTTCGTCGTTGACCTTGACTCCGGACGGCAGCGAACCGTCAATCTTGAATGTAGTTGCGGTTCCTTCCGTCACAACTCCAACCAACCGCTCACGCACGGCGCGCCCCCACAGCGAATAGTAGATCGGGCGCCCGGTTTGAAAGTTGTGGTTTATGGCTTGCGATGAGACGTTTCGAAGCGGATGCAGCGGGGTGAAACGACTTTCGTCCGGACTCCTGAACGCAACAAAGTCAATTTGAAGCAGATCGGACGGCAATCCGTAGCTGCTCTGCCCCTCTTCCACCTCTCTGTAGATACCCGACCTCAGGGATTCGCTTTCAGTGCTGATGTACTGGGCGGCGCGGTTCAGATAGCGAAGCGCATCATTATCCTGATGATAATCGCCGTGTCGATCGCTAATCATGTCCCGCATCTCTGCAATAGCTTCACGCGCTGTCACACGTTCCTCCTAGTAGCGCCGCCAGCGTCCCCGATTCGGGACTGACGGACGACTATACGGGTTGAAAACATACGGATTGGGAACCTCCGATAAACCCGGCCTCCTATTCCGAGAATCGCTGATCCGATCTCGCGAGCGAGCCTCCATGTTCGTTAGCACACTTTGCAGATTTGATAGCGTAGTCTCCGATTTAGATTTAGAGGATGGCAGCATTTTTCAAAAACTGCGCCTCCATTTCCCTCGGAATGGTGGTGTGTACGCATAAGGCTCCGAAGTGGATGGAGCTCGATTCCGAGATTCCGTGACCACAGACCGCCCACGGATTCGAATTCTCAAAATTACATCTTGAAGGCTTGATAATCGTCTCGCAAATGGCGGCATTCATAAAACCCGGTAGTCAGTGGGAAAAGCAGTGGAGAGCGATGAGTGGAGAGTTAAAGAAATATACCTTTCTGATTTTAACTTATCACTCGCCACTCATCACTAGTCACTGTTTCTAAACAATATTGACAGCGTTGCCGCTATGACCTTCACCCTCACGTGAGAAAGAAGACCCTCGGTTCGGGATGTTGAGCGCAATTTCCGCCAACAACGCTGTTGACGCGACTTGCGGTACAGGCATATTGATGCGGCCAATTGAGTCACGAAAATCCGCAATAGCCGGTGCCCCCGATCCCTCCAGTTCACCGTTGGCGTCCGGCGTGACATAAGCATTTGCGTCCGTCAGCGCGACGAAACCGGATTTTAGGCGTCCGGCGGCGCGTCCGGCGCATTTCACCCAGCCGAACGGCTTGTAGGAATCCGTAACCGTCAGTGTCGTTTGCACCAATCCAGCGTGCAACTGCCCCGCGGTCGCGGCGGACAATGAAAACCGCCCCGGCAACCACAAATGAAATTTACTGTCATTCGCCAGTGCTGCGGCCCAGCCCGTTGTGTTGGGGCGTGCCGAGACCGACGATAACAACAGAATCTCCACCTTGTTGCTATCCCCGGGTATCATGCGCCGGATACAAAATGTTTGACCCGCGCCGGTGCCCTCGTAAATATAACCGATAGCCCCGCGCACGTCTTTGTCGGCGAATTTCCCGTCGGTTACCAGGAAATTCGAGCCTGCCGGAATATCTTCGGAGGCTATTCTGTCGGCATCGGCAATGAGATCCGCGCCGGCTTGATGCCGTACGCAGCAACCGGTGTTGTACGTCCCATTCCCGTGAAACTGGCCGTAACACCAGTATCCGTCTACGGCATCGGGTACCCAGATACCCAGCGTATTCCGCTGTACCTCCGTCAACCCGTGCCCATCGTCAAAATCGTGAAGCACTTCCCTTGACATCGTCTATTCTCCTCTTTTACGCATTACGTGTCACGTATTACGCATCACCATTCGTATTGCGTAATACGTGATGCGTAATAAAACCTAGATAGTCCATCCTTTGCCAATCGTCTGGCACCAGCGTTCCTGGCAAATCCACATGTAAAGCAACCGGATATTCGATCCGCCACTGTCTGCTCTGCCTGTGAATCTGAAGAACTCATCGTGGTAGAACGGAACTGGTCTCACACGCATGCCCATGGTCGCGTAACCCGGCGCCGCCTGATTCGTCCCCCGCACGAGCGTGTCAATCTGCTGGCGCCCCTTGCGGTTAGGCGATGATTCCCAGAATACGGGATAAATCGTCCCGTTCATGCCGCCGGGCGAGCCAGTATGAAGACCCCACATCTCGTTATCGGGCGCATTCGGTTCGGAGAATATGTAGGTATTGTGCATCCGCACCACCTGCTTGGTCTCCTCCCAGCCCATGCCGTCATGGATGCGCATCGCGAACTTATCGTTCTCCAAGATGTACTTGTTCTCCGCCAACAGCCCGAACAGACGGTGATCCAGCGGCATCATCTTCATGCCCTTGACGATCAGATCCCAAGGTCTCAGAAACTCGTCCATCGCTTGGTAAATGTTGTCCCTGGTAAGCTGCTTGGGGGCGGTACCGGCAGCGGGTTTTCCGCCTTTGCCATCCGTGTGATTGAAATGGAACACTCGCGGCGAATGCACATATTCCCAACCGGGGAACTTCGTGTTCGCGCGCCCCAACACATGGCGGCTATCGAACTTGCCCAACTCTGTCGGTCCCAAACCGTGCAACTGCTTCGAGTCGCTCATGATATCCGCCAGCGATTCGGGCGCCCGGTTTTCGTTGTCGTCAGGCTGCCAAATCCCCCACAACGAGTTTTCCAAATCGAGACTCGCGCCGTACACGGCTTGGCGGTAGCGCGTCTCTATCTGGTTGTAGAATGCGTAACGTCCAGTCTCGCCCATGCGAGCGATACTGAAGTTTTCGTCAAACAGTTGACCCGAGGTAATCCCCGTGTTCTTCGTCAACTGAAGCATGTCCCAAGACACCGGCGTCATCATCGCACCCCAGAACGCAAAATGCCGGTTCACGCCCGACACCTGCTCCTGACTCCGAAGCGTATCGTTTCCGCCGTACCACTGTGACCGTGGCGCTTTCAGCAAGTGGTCAATCCGCTTGCCTTCCGTCGGCTCGCCCGACACAAACTCCGCGTTTGCCGTCAACGCCCCGACCATAAAACCTTGATTCTTGAGTGACTCGCCGCTCAATGCTGAGGGAAGTGATTCTCTCAGATGGAACGCGAGTTCATTTTCGACACCCATGATTTTCCTCCATCATACTGTGCCAGCGTCCTGTGACCTGTAGCCACTGACAACTAGCAACTGATTTGAGATTGAAAGACTTCCACTAGTGAGCTTGTCTTATATAAAAAAAGCCCGCCAGTGACGTCATAAACACAGTGATCAGAGGATTTCTATCGCGCTCGTTATTCACTCGCTTGATGGACAGTGACTCGTGCTCAGTAAAACAAAGGAAACCAAACCTCGTCTTTTACTGGTCACGAGTCACCGGCAACTGGTCACTGATTCTAAGACTTCCACTAACGGGCTTGTCTTTCTACCGAAGCCCGAAACCGAGTTTTTTATAGTTTGTATCAAATGACCCCATGAGCTACAGTAAAGACAGATGGTATTCCCATCAACTACAATCAGCTCATGGAGGTCATTATGAAGCCACAAAGCAATTCACCCTACGGTATCAATCGTCTGGAATCAAAGTCGGCAAGGACGGCAATCATTCAGAAGATTGCGTCAGACTTCAATCTGATGCCCATTCTTGCAGAAGCCTACTATAAACAGATTTCTTCTTACTTTGCCCAACATGCCGAAATCCAACTTACATCGGGCCAAATCTGCTATGAAGCCGTAGCAGCCGACGAACCGGCAGGTAAACATATCGCGTTGGCTAAAAAGGTCTCCTGCCGACTCACTCTGAATGATGTGCACACCGACCTTGAGGTCTTAGCCAATTACGGACTTGCGGGACTGAGACGACATCGAATCTTACGATTAACCAAACAAGCCTATGACCAAGATGCCTTGCTCAGCTATGAAGATTTAGCGGTGCTATTAACCACCAGCCCGGCAACAATCAAACGCGATATCAAACAGTTGAAACAGCAAGGCTTATTTGTAATGACTCGCGGCGCCAAACACGATATGGGCCCCGGCATTTCTCATAAGACACAAATCCTTGAGTTGTACTTCAAAGGATATCAGTTCACCGAAATTGAGCAAAAGACGAACCATACCGAACGCGCCGTGTTGCGATACTTGCGTGATTTCACTCAGGTAGCAACCCTCCATCATCAAGACTTTCCAAAGGAACAGATACGGCTCATTACCCATCTCTCTGACCGATTGATTCATGAGTATCTCTCCCTGTATGATGAATACAAACATACAGAGCGAATGACGACTTTACTTCGTCCTGAACCCGTTGATGAAAAAAAGGGGGAGAACTCATGAGCAAATCATTGACTCGAACTGAAATCAACGAGAAGAAAATCAGACGCATCAATGATAAATCACTGCGACAGCTGCTGATTCATCGCTTTATCAATTCCTATGGGTATGACAAAGGCGAAGTGACTGCAAAAGCCATTGTCGATGACATCGTCAAAACCATTGAGGACTATTTCCTGATTCGCTTGCCACTTGATAAACTAGCCTCTGGGGAACAACTCCCTAATGAACGAATGCTTAGCTATGGTCAACTGGTCTGGATGGCTGTGCCGATTGATGAATATCCACAGAAAGGGAAGTCAATCGTTAAAACCCGTATGAAGCCTGTGGTTTTAACCTTTCTCGCCCCCGAGGATACTGAACACTATTACAGCGGCTTCAGCTCCCGTGAACTCAGAATCCATCGATTGGTGCGATGGTGTTATCAAGCCTATGACCAAGGTGCATTGTTGACTCAACTAGACCTTGCCATGTTGCTCAACGTCCGCGATCCGGTGGTGAGTGAGTATGTCAATGAATGGCAAAGCACCAGTGGAAAAATCTTGCCCACTCGCGGCAACATTCACGATTTATCCGCAGCAATTACTCACAAGAAGGAGATTATCACCCTTTATCTACAAGGGCATCTAACTCCCACTATTGCTGCCAAGACCAAGCACTCCAAAGAAGCTGTTGACCGATACATCCACGATTATGAGTCTGTAAAGATTGTTCGCACTGCTACCGATGATATTGACAAAATCTCTCAGATTACCAAACTTTCCAAGCGCGTCATCTCTCAATATCTCGACCTAATTCCTCAACATTTACTCAATGACATGGACGCAAACCTGGCAAGAAAATCTGACCCCGGTAAAGATACCACCGTCCAGTCCAATTCCCAACCCAAAGGAGACCGGCAATGACAGAATAGGACCACCTAGAATTTTAGCTCGGAAAACACCGTCTCTTTCTTTAGCATTGGCTTGGCACGCGATATCCTTTTTGGTATACTTAGCCTTGGTTCTATCCAGTCGCATGAATTTCTTGAAGAGTAGACTCGTTAAGCCAACCCAGCTAGCTCATTTGATGATGGCTCGAAGCCAATACATATGGGCATTCCAGCTATCATAGGGTCATTTGATACTATTTCTTGAAAACTCGGTTTCTATAATTCTTGAACATGACTAGTGTCTAGTTAAAGATGGCTTCTGCTGTTTACTGACCACTGTCTTCTCACACAAACACCGACTGCGTAATCAACGACGTATGAACCGTTGCACCCGGCGCAGACGCCACGACCTTAAATTCCACAAACGGTGACGCGGAAAACGTATCCTGCCAACCATTCTCAGCGTTCAAGACAACATCCGTATCTCGCCATTCTGTGATTGCGCCGGACTCATCCCCAAACCGAATCTGGAGCGTAATCGTTTTCGGCAGCTTGTTTCCCGACGTGACACCGGCGGCAATCAGATACTCGCCGGGGTCGAATTTAAGCGGTCTCGATTCCTTCTGTCGCGCCCTCAATGCAATGTTATTCGGAAGCGGCGTACCCATAAATCCTCACCTCATTACTGACATCCACTAAATCCCCAATTTCCCTATGGAAACCTAAAAAGTGTCAATTTCTAACCAAATAATACTTTACACATGTTAAGTTGTCAATCTTAAAAAAATACAAAACATTTCCCAACTAGTTGGTGAGGCTGTGCGGTCCCACGAATTAAATTGCACAAAAAAAGCCGAGTTCCCTGTGAAGGAAACCCGGCTTCTCTTCCGAATTATCTATTCGTATGATGCTACTTCCTGCTAAACACCTCTCACATCGCACCTAAATCCTGAGCCGTCCGTGTCACATTATCTGACGGCATTCCGCGCCCAGAGTTTGTTGGCTTACCCGCTCCGGACAGTGATGAAACTACAGCAAAACTCCATCGCTAACTTCAATGATTCGACAGAACTTTCCCGGTTAGTCCCTATCATTAGAAAGTCATGATGCTGGGAGAACTCACACATTATTCACTCTCGCTCTTGTCCTTAAATACCCCAAGCCGAATAAGTGCCGAGACGCCGCCGATATACACCCCCGCGACCGAGAACACTATCAACGGCTCGGCGCGGTAGCTCGCAGTCGACAAGATAAATCCGATCGCCACGCCCATTATTGACCAAACGAGAAAACGCCTCCGCGCGGACTTCTGATTCATCGACCAAGCGAATCCCGGCAGCAGGCCGAGAAGGGCACCGACCCCAACAATTCCCCAGAACGGTCGAATCGATATACCAAGGGCGTCGTGATGAGGATTGAAATCCCATACGGGTGCCTCATCTCTCCATATGATTGCATAAGGACCGGCTTCAAGTGGGACAAAATTGCGAAGTACCAAGATAAAGATTATTCCCCCGATCATACACGTGACAATCCGAATCACTGCCGCTCTACCGTTAACCATTGTTCGACTCTTTTCGTTTGAGGGTTGGAGGCAGGATCGGAAGTGGCGCTTGGTGCACGTCGACGCGGCACATCTTCACCTGGACTCCCGTTGTTAAAAGATCCACTCCTCCCTTTGGACAAGTTCGACCAACTGGATACACTCAAGGTTGAAATGAGCACAGACATCGGGTATTTTAGGTCTATCGCGTGTGCGCGTGGACTGTTCTTCGGTTACAACGATACAATTCTGCGTCACCATTGCTAACGCAATTACCCAAGGATCGTCGCCCGATTTGCCGCGCCGATCGTCTAGTAGTTTTGGGAACAACAGTAGTATCTCGCTAACCTTGCGCTGTAATGCGTCATCAGTTACGCTTCGCAAATACGACGCTAGTTGATTGTCATTACACCAATTCTTAACGCCTTCATCTTTAAGGGCTTTTTCGAAAGCGACCTCCGCCATTATTAGCCGATCGCTTTTGATTAATTCCTCCATCTTGCTCCAGAAACCAGGAAAATTCGCGATTGGGTACCGCTCGTTGAAAGCGGCAAACAGCGCACTAAGGTCTAGGCTGTACACCACCTTGTTCTGATTAAATAATGAATTCATGCAAAGATAGCACTTTGAATTTCAAATAGGTGTTTTGGGTCGCAGTTGGAAAATGCAGATGCTAAGTCAGCGAGGCTGATTCTCTGTTCGTGATATGCGGAGAAAGCTGTTCGTGCGAAATGTTCACCGGCGGTATTTATCAGCCGAGTATGATATGGTATAGGGATGGGGCCTGGAGTGGGCGCGCTTTCTTTGTACTTCTCGAACTGACTGTCTCTGTAGGCGCGGTACACTTTCCGAGAAATATAACCGATCGTCAGCAATCGCCTCAGAATGACCTCGGGATTCACACGAAAGTGTTGGGAGATTTTTTTTACATGTTCAAGCAGATTCTCTTCGAGCGCACCCCGGTCAACTTGTTCAAGCAATTCGTGCGTAGGCACTAACACGTAGGCCGCCACCTGATTGCAAAACACTTCGGTAGGGTTCAAATCCGGGTAGGTGCCAAGCCCAGTGTTCTGCATGGCGCTTTTCCCAAGCCCGAGATGCACCAGTTCGTGTACAATCGTAAAAATGCGGCCATAAGGATTATCTTTGGGGTTCACCACAATCACCGGAAGAGGGTTTTCCGCGATGCAAAACCCGCGGACAGTGTTTAAGTGAATGGAGAGATGGGTGTTGACCGAAGTCTGGCAGACAAGAATGCCTCGCCCTTCGACAAGACGCCTCCAAAATTTGTACGCGGAGCGTTCATCCTTACATTGCTTCAGCAATGCAGTGTTGAACCGTAGGAATTTCCTTATTTCTTGTGCGGTGCGTTCCGGCTCAGCGGACTCATTTAGTTCCAACGTCACTTCAGGCGGAGATTCTTCCAGCAAGTCATAAAATTCGATGATTGCGTCCCGCCGCTCATACGCCTCCAGAATGTTGGAGTTTAATTTATACGCTTGTTCTTCATCTGCATTGAGAGACTCGGGCAATCGGCGGTGATCTGCGAGAAGTTTGAAATCAGTAGGCGGCTCCGGCAAATAGAAGACAGAGATGTGTGTTCTGTAGACCTTTGCGATCTGCTTCAATTGCGCGAATGAAGGCTGGTCCATCCCGTCTTCCCACGCTGCAAGTAAATCTGGCGTCACATCTAATCTTTCCGCCGCATAGTCAAGCGAAAGTTTGATACGTCTTTCACGCGCCCACGTGAGAACTTCCGGCGTAATGAGTGCTTTCACAGATTTAGCCATGATAGGTACTCCGATGGTTTTACCGGTTGCTAGAAGCTAGCGGATCTCGACACGAAAATCTCCAAAATGTCCCAGATGTAACTGTCATTATAGTCGTTGCACTCTTACCCGTCAAGAATTGCCATCCTGCATCAAGCTGGCCCAATCAGGAATTTGACCATCTTCGATAATCTTCATGATTGATTTCCGACACAGTGCCTGAGCCCTCTCGATAAACGCGACCCTTTCTTGTCGAGAGTAGGGAATTTTCTTGGTGTTGGTAATTTTTTTACTAGGAAGTCTTCCCTTGTGAACTGCCGCTGATCGCCAGCTATATATTTCATTGAATTCTTTTCTTAACGCGTCTTCTGGGCACGCGTCAGTTTTCAGGTACGCCGACGCATGATGACGAATTTGCCAATCTTTCCCTCTCCGTTCTGGGTGCGGTTCATACACATAAAGAGCTTCAAGTGCTATACCTAAATCGATCATTTTATCAATATCTCGTTTCGACGTTTTTGACATTATCCACCTATCAATAGGAATCCGCAACCTTTCCCTAAGGTCCGGTTTGCCGACCAGGATTCGATATAGGCGCTTCGCTTCGTCTATCTCCGCCTCCTCCGCCACAGTGGGCTTATTAGAGCGATTAGCATACCTAAGCATGTTGCTGCCTCCAGGATGCAGTTCAAAGGAATTTTCTTGCTCGAAGAGCATGCCTTCAAATACAATTTCAACCGCGGAATTACAAACCAATGATAGTGCTGGACAAAAGATATCTTTGAAGGAATAAACTGCATTAAGGCCCACGAATTCTCCGTCATGCACTTGAGTTTGATATGGAATCTCACCAATTTGAGTTCCACGTTTAATTCTTCTTTCCGAGGGTCTGTGAAATATTGCTAGCGTAGGTGTTTCAATGACAAGCAGTGTTCTACCGAAGAAGGAGTCTTTCTCATTCACAAAGGCCCGCATTGGCAAACCAATCAGACACTGTTCCATTTTGCCTGATATTTCCGGGGACGGCAAAGGAACGAGGCGCGCGCCTTCATAGACTTCGATGTTCCGCTCTAGCTTTATTCCCTCAAGTAACCCAATCACACGAAGAAAAACTTGTATGCCCTCGCCGCGACTAAACCTATCAAGAAGTGACACCGCCTCGTCTGTGCCTCGGACAAGGGCTATTTCAAGAAGACGTTCTAGAATCTCCATCAACGGTAAGACGCCTCCTCCATAATCATACAGACGGCGTTCATGAGCCGAGTCACTTTCTATCAGGTAATTAGCGACGTTAATGCAGAGCAAGTCATAGTTTGGAGTAGCATCTTCTTCAACAAATTGAACTAACTCCGCCTTTATGTAATCAAGAAGCCTTAATTTTGTATGCCTTTGCTTGACGAGAAGGGTAAACCGAACCGAAAATGCTTGCGATAGGAAATCTATCCCATAATATGTCCAGCGCTCCTCAAGATACTTACGATATACGTGCACTGGGATCAGTTTAGGGCTATCCTCATATCGCACTTCCAGACTCCCCATCGCTTCTTCAAGCAACCGCCTCAATTCCTGCTTCCGTTCCTCAGTCATTTCTTCTTACCTTCAATCCGGAGATTCCGAAGAATCGCTTGTCACGTTCTGTTGTCTTGAAAAATGGTGTGAACTATGTGGGGGGTTGACGTAAGGAAGTGGCGCCTGATGGGTTTTCCTCCCCATTAGGGAGATTCAGCGTCCATCCCCGTTCAACACGGGTGGATGGTAGGTGAGGTGTCTTTGGAGGGGATCTGTAAAGGAACCGGTTTTGAAATCAACGTCGATATACTGTCGATCGTTTTAACACATTGCGAACATAACAGGTTTTCGTCTGAACATCTAAGTCATAAGTGATACGATAACGGCCGACACGAAGAGAGTAAAGCCCTCTCAATTTGCCTTTCAGCTTTTTTCCATATTTCATTGGATCCTCGGCTAGACGATCCAGCGCTTCATTCACTCTTCGAGTCATTTTGGCATCCAAGAGGTTATACTGGTGCTCAAAATCACCGACAACCTCGATTTCATACTTTTCTTCGGATTTCTGAGAACTTCTTTGATACTCCATTTGCCCTGTCTTTCTCCGCCCGCGCATGGCTTTTCATAAAGACAGGATCATTAAGCAACTCTTGAGTTTCATCCCACTCCTCGCGCTCTGCGTCTCCTGTGCCTCCTGTCGCCGAGTCAATCGCAGGCGATGCCATGTGAATCTTTTCCTTCTTTTCTTGCATGATAGTCTCCCTCCATACTGATTAACTGCCTGCATTATACCATATCGCAAATACAAAGCAAAACATAATGAAATTCCAAGAATCCTGGCGAGAATTTCCATCCGCTCCCATTCAAGCCTAACTACTCCCCTTCAAGCCCTCAAAAACTCCTCCCAACCAACACCCAAGTTCCGCACAACCGCCCTCACAGTCCCGATCCTCAACTCACGGTCGCCGAAATCCGGTAACACTGCCCAACCCCCGGTTAGCGGGTTAGACCATAGCTGGTGCGATCCGCCTCCTCGCCTGGGTTTCTCGTGACAGCCGAGCGTAATCAGCTTCCGTGGGGAGAGATCCATTCCGAATCCGGAGAGCATGGCTTCAAACCGGAGCTGACCGTTATCAACCGGTACATCTTCACCGGAACGAACTCGCGAATCGGATCGGATTCTTGAAAACTGTCGGCGTCCTTCGGTAGGCGTCTCATCGCTAGCGGTTTGAACCCCATCGGGCATCGCGCGCCCCAAATCCTCATACAGTTCAAGCGTCGCGGCGTAGGCATCCTTGAAGTTCTCCATCGCCTCGTCCACCGAATCGCCCTCCGTCACGAGTTCCGGCAACTCGTTGCACGTCACCGTGAAACCGCCCTCCGGTTGCTGCGCTACATTCAGACTTACCTTGCAGTTCATTACGACACCTCCGTTGTACTAATCTACAAGCGGTCGCTAAAAAAAATACGCTATGATGGATAAACTTTTCACCGTGGAGCAGACATTTCAAACCGATTAGATCACATCAACTCTCATCGGCGGATGTCGAACCCACCATGCCGCATCCAACGACTAGCCCCTGTTCATCCATAACTCATAGAAAGTCAGAACTGGTTTGCCACAAACACCAAATCAAACACGTTGATGACGCCGTCACCGTTCACATCGCTCTGCAAATCGTCTGTGCCCATCGCTTGCGCCACCAGCGTTAGATCCAAGATATTCACCACCCCGTCCCCGTTCACGTCCCCGTCCAGCGCTAGCGACACCCTCAATAAGATGTCACCGTCAAGATCGGGAACGGGGTGCGTAGTATTCTCCCACCCGTGAGCCGCCGAGCGTGCCTCCTCCGGCAGCGTGACGACCCGCGCCTCGCCGCTGTGGTTGTAGACCGCCCACCCGTTCGTATATTCGCGGATATAGAGCCCCGGAATCTCCTCGTCGTATAACGTGTTCTTCTCCCCTACCGGACGCCCGAGATCGGCATTCCAAAATTCGTAAAACGGCCCGCCCCGCAACGGAAACGCCACATAGCCGTCACTGAACGTGAGACCAAGCGTCGTTGTCGCCCGCATCCAACGCACATTCCGCGGCGTGAAAGGCGATTCATGACGATAGTCGCTGCCTTCGAGGCCGATAATGCGCGGCTCCTGCAGCGATGAGGCAGCCCAGCGCAATGTATTTTCCACTTTCACCAACCCCCGTTCGATGCCTTCCGGCGTGTCGCGCTTTTCCGGAAATCCTGTTTCCATGAACACTCCGTTGATATACGGCGCCGAATCGGGTGCCTGCCTGTCGTTCGTGTTCACCATGATAAGAAATTCGTCCCGCACCCGCTCGCGTATCCCGCGCAGAATGGCGGTTTGCCCCGGATAATCTCCGTCGCCCCATCCGTCGATGAATATCCCGTCGTACAGCCCGCATCTATCTATCGTCGCCGCGATCTCAATCATACGCTCCTGCCAACCCGGGTGACTGAGTTCCATGAGTCCCCTCGTGCTACTGCCGGATCGCATCCGTATATTGCCGTTCTCGTCGCGCTGCCACCACGGCGAATCTGCCGGAATCGTTTCGGTGTTACCCCAAATCACAGCCAATCCATGTAAAAACACCATCGTAGGATTGTCCGCCAAGTATGCATCCCGTACGCCTATCGGCTCCGCCCACGACGTATTACCGCGTGTGCGAAACTCGAAACCGGTGTCCGTTTCAACAATCCGAGTGTCGTCGAACCGAGGACAGCAAAAAATCAAATCGAATGACGGCCACGTCTCCTTGTCGCTCCACGCGGTGAAAATGGACGGGAAGGTCCGCTCTTCTATCCTGGGCGCCAAAGGCAGTGGCGGCATATCGCAGCCGATGGTGTCGTGTATAAACTCGTCCAACGTCAATCCGTCCAGTGGACTCAAATCTAATATGACGTTGTCGCCTAAATCCAACCATCGCAATGACGTTAAATGTGCGAGTGGACGCACATCGTTCACCTGATTTGTCGCCACATTCAAATAGGATAGTCGCGTCAAATTCGATAATGGAGACACGTCCACAATGCGGTTGTTCCGCAGTTTAAGGTAAGTGAGTTGTGTCAGATGTCCGAGTGCGGCTATATCCGATATCTGATTGTCCCGGAGGTTAATACTCTCCAGATTAGTTAGCGCACCTAACACCGAAATATCGCTTAACAGGTTGTTGCCGAAATGTATCTTGCGCAAATTGGTTGCGTGCTCCAATCCGGTAAGCTCCATCATGTCGGTGCCCACCACGCGCAGTTCGGTTAACCTGCTTATGTTCTCATCGGTAATCGGTTCGCCCACGGGGAGATTAAGCTCGGCTCGTACCGCGGCGCGCAAATTAGGATCAGGCATGTTGACAACATTGGCATGTAACGAAGAAACTGGAACAAACGTAGATAAAATTAGCGCGACAACAATAGCGCGTTTCATAGGTTTACCCTTGCTTGATGTGTTATGACAGCGAGCCTGCAGGAAAATGTGGACGGCGTCTGTTGATTGATCATCACTGTATTCCGCGACGTTTTGCTATGCCATATTGCCGTTAACTCGCCCGACCTACTGTAAAGGGGAATGTTGCTGCGCCACCCCTCTCTGCGGTATCTCTCCCAGTTAATCCAAACCGGGGAGCGCCATTCCCTGCATGTGCGGAGTTTCGGCGTAGGTAGGTGCTCCAACTGTACCGCGAGGAACTACCAGTTTCGCCCTACTCTTCTCATACGGTCATCTGGAATCGGTAATGATTCCCCATTAACTTGGCGGCGAATTGGATACACGCATAAACATCCTCTTTTTCAAGGGAAGGATATGCTTCAAGCACCTCGTCTACGGAATCACCTGCTCCCAGAAACTCCATGATAGTTTGAACGAGAATGCGAGTTCCGGCAATTACAGGTCGTCCATTGCAAATGTCAGGATGTATTTCTATTCGATTCGCCATAGTCATTCTCCTCTGCTCTGTTGAAAATCTCCCTCTCCTTGCCGATTAATTGCCCGAATTATACCACATCTCGCTTGTAAAGCGAAATATAGTCAAACTCTAAGAAAATAGCTTTAAATCCTTCATCCAGTTCGTAGGAGGGGCATCTTGCCCCGACCGCATAGGGATGAACTTAAGGGATTTCGTCTAGTGTCGGTGGTGTTCTCCGACGCAAAACCCTTAACTTAGTCCCATAGGATGGGGAGGAAATCTCTATCATTCCCCACACGGTAGGTGCGGTTTCCAACCGCACCGGCACCTACGGAAACCAGCGCCATGAGTCATCTTTTGTGGCGCACCCATCAGTGAATGAACTGGTATTCCCTCGCTCACGTCTACATGGAGATTAACAGTTCAAGACATTGAAGACGCGTGACTTGCACCCTAAAACGCTTAACTTGATCCTTATGGGGGCATCTTGCCCCGACCGCATCCGAACCGATGTGATAGAATCCCTGAGGCGCGAACAAGCCCCCTCCAAATCTCCTTGTTTGACCGCAAGCAGAACCGAGTAGACTCCAAGAAAATCCCGTGCGATTAACCTGTAAATCCGTCGCTACGGACTTGAATCATCCCGCCGAATTGGATACAATACTCGCAACCACAGTACGAACCGCGCCCGCTCTACCCAACCGGGGACGCTTCGTTTCCACATCAAACTGCATTCAACGATGGAGGTCCATACACGTGAATTACATTCAGAAAATCTGTCTATTGATAGTCAGCGCCGCGCTCATCTTCGGGCTGTGCGGTTGCGACGAATTGGTTTCGATACTTTCCGAGGGCGAGGCTCCGCCTCCCATTCCCGATGAGCTCCTCATCGGCCTGGTGATGCCGCAATCCGGCGCTTTTGTCGACGGCCCCGACGACCCGGACATAATCAGGTATTTGAACGGCTTCTATTTGGCGCGCGACGAGATTAACAGCGCGCAACTCGCGCCGCCGCGCATCCGCTTCATCCTGGAGGACAACAAAAGCTCCGCGGAAGGAGCGATTGCCGCCTACAACAAGCTGATCCACCAGGACGGTGTAGTCGCGCTTTTGGGGCCGGCGACTTCAACCCTAACCGAGATAGCCTTCCCGGTGGCGGAGGAGAACCGGGTTGTCGCCATAGCGCCGACCTCCGCGTCGCATGGACTGAGTGCGCTTGGGGACTTTGTTTTTCGCGTGAACCTGACCGTGGACAAACTGATCCCGCTAGGCCTTGGGCTTACACAGGAGAAACTGGGGTATCAGCGCGTGGCAATTATAGTTGACTTGCTTGATGGCTTCTCCCGCAGCGCCAACGACGTGTATGCAGAAACCCTCGGGGCAATCGATATCGAACTGCTGACTACCGAAACCTTCTCCACCCGCGACGCGGATCTCCGCCCTCAACTGACTCGAATTCGGGATCTAGCGCCGGAAGCCGTTTTGGTCGCGGCGAATTCGTTTGACCAGCCGACGATACTCCTTCAAGGGCGCGAAGTGGGTATTCCGGACGATGTACCCTTCATCATTCCTCTGATGAGTGTGGGCGAGGTGCAGCAGGCGGGCGCAGCCGCGGAAGGGGCAATAACGTTTACGGCGTGGACGAGCGCGGCGGACACGCCCGGCAATCAGGCGTTCGTCCGGAACTTCATCGCGGCATACGATTCGGATCCGTCGGTTTTCAGCGCGTTGGCATACACATCCGTGCAGCTTCTGGTGAACGCTATCTCGACGGCTGGATCAACCGATTCGGCTGCGATAAGGAAGGCATTGGCTGCCACGAGCGACTTTGACACCGTTCTCGGCAACTTCTCATTCGACGCCGTCGGCGACGCCGTGTACGACCCAATCATCTTGATCGCACGCGACGGGGCATTCCAGCCGTTCTAGCTCGTAGTGTAGAAATTCTATCCCGATTGCCCCACCTGCCCGTAGGGGCGGGGTCTCCCCGCCCAGACTGCGGGTTGGGATTAATCAAATGAATAATGATCAACCGACCGGATAGATCAAGTGACCGATTAGGGAACGCGATAGAGTTCCCTTGCGATGGGGATCCCAGTGCGATGGATTCCGTCCAATTTCCGAATCCTACCTGTAGGAGGGAATTCCGATTCCCGACTTCCACCTGTAGGAGCGACCTCCCGGTCGCGATTCGTTGGCCCGCGGTGTGCGATCGACCCACCGGATAGTACGTAGGTTGGGTTGAGCGGGCATCCAAAAGAAATCACTTCCAAAAAATCTTGCCATGAATCATCCTACGTGAAACCACCACTGGTGGAGCATTTGATATGTGGTCTGCTCATGCGGAAGTAGGTTCTGGTGGCGAACAAGGTGGGAATGCGCACAACTAATGAAATCTGAAACCTAACAAGCCAGTCCATTACGGGCTGGCTTTTATTATTCAGCTATTTGTTCCTTTATCAATTCATCCATGAACTTATCAAGCCTAGCCCTTTGTTCTTCGTTGAGGCTAGTTACATCAATGATAGTTCTAGTTTCTGATTCTACAGTGCCAGGTTTTCTAACCTGCGGCAATGGTGGGTCTTTTGCTCGTAGAACTTCAGCTCCGACTAAATAGTCTCCGCCAAATTTAGCTGGTAATACAAATACAGCTATCGTTATGATACAACCCGTCAATACCGCTAAGAGATACGATACAGCTCTTTTCCAATTCATTGTAACCTCCAAGATTTACGTATTAAATAAAGCGACTACATAATCAAGTGGCTTCAGGGCGGCGAATGATACTTGTACTCATCCAGTTCTTGGTTGGATTTATTATCTGGTGGTGTTAGGATTATGCAAAGGAAATCCTCGCGAGAATAAGTATGGGAACCTCAAACCGATTGGGAATGATCTCTTATTTAACTGTCTAGTTTTTGGGGGCAATTACAGTATGCCACCATACTCCGACCTCGTCAAGAAAAAGTGATGCAAAATCCCGTTCTACCTCTTCTGTAGGAGCGACCTCCCGGTCGCGATACCTGATTCAATCTCTCGCAGCCCGATATCATTCCCATAGTTTTATGTAGGTTGGGTAGAGCGTAGCGAAACCCAACTTCATTCGTTACTACAAAAGAAACCGCCTAGCCGAACCGGATCCGCGAAACCCTTCAATCCAATTAATCCGCGATTCAAACAATCTTCCTCCCTTCCTCACTGACCATCAAGCGAGTGATTAGCGAGTGCGATAGAGATCCACTGGCCACTGACTACAGGCGGCTGCCTTTTGCGTTCCACCCGCCAAAACCACGCCCGGACTCGTTTCCTCCGCTGTGACATGTAGATATGGAACGGATGGAACCCATTTCCTTACCCATCCATATACAACTTTTACAGAGAACTTTTCCGAATACCCGGTTCCATTGGTTCCATCCGTTCCAATCTTCCTAATGGTGCGCATACTAAACCATTGACTTGTAAATGATTTTCTAGTATTGTGGAAGGTATTGCCATTTTCATGCGTCCATCCCTCGTAGGGGCGAGGTTTCCTCGCCCGATAGTTAGTAGGCGCGATCAAGCGAGCACTTGGAATCAACTGTGCGGATAGTGAGTTGTAGGGTGGGATCAAGTGAACGAATAGTGAGTGATAAACTGAGTGGATAGCGAAGGATCAACCGACTGAAAAAGGAGGGCGATAGCTAATCCTGATAGAACTCCCATAGAAATCCCCTGCCCACCATTTCCGTTGCAACTGGCGGCGCCCTGTAGGTTGGAATCAAGCGAACGATTAACCGACTGGACAGTAAATCCCGCGCGACAGCAATCCCAGGGAAAACTCGGCGATTTGACAATCTCACAATATCCTAAAAATGCAGGAGGTATTAAGATGAAAATACTTGCGACTTTATTGTCACTTTTTGTGTTCTCCTCGATTTGCACCGCCCAAGAATTCCCTCAAAAGGGACTACCTGACGGGGTTAAATTGCGCATTGGAAACGGCAAGATTACCCAAATGGAATATTCTCCCGACGGCACTCGGCTCGCCGTGGGAACAGGCATCGGAATCTGGATTTACGACACAACGAGTCAAGAGGAGCCCGCCCTGATCGCATCCGATGCGGGTGTTGCTTGGTGCTTAGCCTATAGCCCGGATGGCAGTGTATTGGCGAGTGGGAGTTCCGACAACGCCATTCGTCTGTGGAATGCCTCCACGGGGGCACATCTGCGCACCATAGAAGGTCACACGTCAAGAATCAGGGACGTGATTTTCAGTCGAGACGGCGCCGCGTTGGCAAGTGTAGATGATGAGAACACCGTTCGTTTTTGGGATGCCGCGACGGGAGAGGAGCAGCGGTCATTCGATGCGCGGACGCAGAAAAATATGCCGCTTAGGGGCGTAGGTGCGGTATTCAGCCCGGATGGTTCTAAGCTGGCAGCATGGAGTTTTGCCAACAACAACATTGAAGTATGGGATGCGTCGACGGGAAAACACCTGCGCGCCCTGAAAGGACATAAG
Organism: Candidatus Poribacteria bacterium; assembly: GCA_965204085.1. Lineage (GTDB taxonomy): Bacteria > Poribacteria > WGA-4E > WGA-4E > JAJDTR01 > JAJDTR01. The sequence goes on from CBDBEE010000001.1 coordinate 1,013,444, forward strand.
GAAAACGTCACGAGCGTTGCCTTCAGTCCGGACGGATCGATGCTGGCAAGTGGCTGTTGGCGCGAAACTATTCGTTTGTGGGATGTCGGCACCGGCAATAATCTGCGTCAATTGGAGGACTGGGAAAGCGGGATCCCCTGTATGGCGTTCAGTCCCGATGGAAGCACGCTGGCGTGCGGGTACGGTGACAATTCCACCCGATTGTGGGACCCCGCGACAGGGAAACTTCTGCGAACGCTGCTAAGGCACACGGATAGGATTACCGCGATTGCATTCAGCCCCGATGGAACGCGAATGGCGACCGCGGATACCACCATCAACCTGTGGAAAACAGCAACAGGTGCACACTTCGGTAGCATGGGAGGACACCTCGACCACTTCCATTTCGCGGCTATCAGCCCGGACGGCGCTATACTCGCAACTGCGAGCGGAAGATCGCCCATTCGTGTATGGGATGCTGTCACTGGGGCATACAAGCATTCGTTTCAGCACGATATATCCTCATCCTTGTCGCCCAATTTCGTCTTTAGCTCAGATGGACGTACATTGGTGAGGGGAGACGATTTCCACAGCATTGGACTCTGGGATGTCTGGACGGGCCGCGAACTGCGATCCGTGGTACCCAATGCCGGCGATGATGTCATTTTCGCGTACAGTGCGGACGGCTCCATGTTCGCCAGCGGCGATGCCGACAGCTCCGCCACCCTGTGGGATGCCAAAACTGGCGAGAAAATACGCACACTTAACTGGAAACTTTTCGATTTCTCACAAGTCATCTACCGACCGATTCGCACCAGTCTTGCGTTCAGTCCCGATGGAAAAGTGCTGGCAAGCGGGAGCGGCGACTATACGATTCGTCTTTTTGATACCGCAGAGGGCACACCTCTGCACACACTGAAAGGGCATGAGTTGGACATCGTTAACGTTGCATTCAGTCCGGATGGCGGCACACTGGCAAGCGTTAGCGGCGACAATACCGTGCTGCTCTGGGACACCAAGACAGGCGCGAGTCGGCACACCCTTCAGCCGGAAATGGGTGCCATGAGCGTGGTTTTCACCCCGGATGGCGGCGAAGTAGCAACGGGGGGAACCGAAGGCAGCATCGATTTTTGGAACGCCGAAACCGGTGCGCATCGGAAAACACTGAAAGCACACAGTTGGAGGATTCGAAGCCTCGTGTTTAGCTCGGACGGTAAAACGCTGGTGAGCGGAAGCGAAGATGGGACAGTGCTGTTATGGGACTTCTCCCGTTAGCAGGGCTTTGAAGAATTGCTGAGCGATGTTATATGTAGGGTGCGCACGGCGCACAGGCCTTGACGTATTGGTGGGGTGCGATCAAGCGAGCGAATAACAAGCGATCAACTGACTGGATACGGAAGGCGGTAGAATCCCCATAACTAAACCCGCCCTGTAGGAGCGACCTCCTGGTCGCGATCATAAACTGACCGACCGTTAGCGCCTCCACCGTAGGGGCGAGGTTTCCTCGCCCAAACCGTAGGTGGGCCGAAAAAAACTAAAGAAATCGCGAACTGCAAGAAACCTTCCCATGTTTTCATCTACCCGAATTCGCAGATACTTCGGGCGAATCCCTACGCTCTATCTGTATGAAGAACATCCCACTCCTCTGACAATTCACGCCGCCGACGCACTGCCATTTCAGAACAACGGCATAAACAGATGCTCGGAGTCGAATTGTCCTGTCTTTTTCCGTCCTAATCCTGTATAATCGTCTGGGCGGGTCGTGACACCAGACCACCCCGACCGCCGGTGCGGTATCAACACGACATCAAGGAGAACTCCGATGCTGCGACACATCTGTGCCCTCATCCTGCTGCTCGCTTTCTGCGCCGCCGCTCATGCCGATACCATCGAAATCCCCGACGTGTACCTCCGGCGCGCTGTCCAACTCGCCCCGAACCTGGGATTCGATGATCCTGTCACTGAAAACGACATGAGGCGATTGACGCGGTTGCGTGCCGAACACTTTTATATCGTCGAACTTTCCGGATTGGAACACGCCGTGAACCTGACCTCCCTGCGGTTAAACCGCAACTGGATTGTCGACATTAGCCCTTTAAAAAACCTCGTCCGTCTTCGTGAACTGGATTTGAGCGAATGCTTAAACATTCAGAACTTGGACCCGTTGGCAAATCTAGCGAACCTCAGCGTGCTAAATCTTAGGGACTGTCGCATCGAGGACATTAGCGCACTCGCAAACCTGACCCAACTCACCGAATTGGATTTGGGACAAAACCATATTGAAAGCCTAGAGCCGCTTGCCAATCTTAAAAGTCTCAAAGCCTTGTATCTTCGCTCTAATAGTGTACACGACGTAAGCCCGCTAGCCGGTCTGACACAACTCGCCAATTTGAACCTAGCGCGAAACGCCATTGACGACTTCACTGCGCTTGCGAATCTGACTCAACTCACCACGTTGAATTTGCACGGCAATTGGTTTGAGGATATTAGTCCGCTGAAAGATCTCATTAACCTAACGGTGCTGGTAGCGGATTATAATTGGATCGAGGAACTCGGTGCGCTGTCAAATCTGGAAAATCTCACTGAATTGTACTTGGGCGGCAACCCGATCACGGACATCACTCCCCTTGCCAACTTAACCCAGCTCACTGCGCTGGAGTTGTTCGGCAGTCCGATTCGAGATATCAGTGCGCTTGCGAATCTCACACGCCTTACCTATTTGAAGCTAGTTAATAACCAGGTTGAAGATGTGAGACCGCTTGCGAACCTGATGCAACTTACCAAACTGGAATTGGATAGAAACCGCATCAAGGATGTAAGCCCGCTTGCCAACCTGACGCAACTTACCAGACTGGGATTGGAGGGCAATCGCATCGAGGATGTGAGTCCACTCGCAAATCTGTCAAACTTGGAGGAGTTATACATTCGTTTTAATCCTATCCTGGACTACGCTCCGCTTGAGGCGCTCCCGCTAAGGAGATTACTCTGTACCGGTCCTTGTGACGATCTGCGCGCCGCGTTTCTTGAACGGATCAAACGGCGGGAGGCTGCTGACATCAACAACGACGGCGAGGTGAATATCTTGGACTTGACGTTGCTGGCTCAAGTATTTGGCACAGACGATTCGACAGCGGACGTGAACGGCGACGGCATTGTCAATGTCTTCGATCTGGCGTTTGTGGCAAACCAGTTCTGAATCAATGATTAAAGCGTTCGCCTCCCACAGAATTCCCATACAGACCCTTCAACCGAGTGAACAAGTGTACCCGTAAGGGTGAGGCCCCTCGCCCTATAGTGCGAAAATCGGGTTGGCTGCACTGAAACCCAACTCCATCCGTTCCCGTAGATATCCTCGAATGTACCTCATCCGCTATCAAGAGGCAATACCATGACCAACCTGCACGCACCAGTCTTCGCTAACGACGAGCTCGCCGCATACCACGAACACGGCTACGTACGTTTGGGTAAAGTCGCGCCCGACGACGAGATTAAGGCGCTTTGCGATCGCATTGATGACATCATGCTGGGAAAAATCCACTACGACAACATGCTGATGCAGTTATGCCCGTCGGCCGGCAAACCGGAACTGTCGAAGCAGACGAAAGTGTTCAAAGGTTCCACCCTAAAATACCGTAAAGTGCAAGACCTTGAACAGGACCCGTTGTTTCTCCCCTACATACAGCACCCGCTGTTTCGGGACATCACACGAAAAATTATCGGCGACGAGGTTTCCGCCTTCCGCACAATGTTCTTCAACAAACCGGCGGGGCAGGGCGTACCCATTAATTGGCATCAGGACGGTGCGGGCGGCTGGAGGTTGAGCATTCCGCCAAAGGTGACCATCTGGACGGCGATGGATGCGACGAGCGTCGCCAACGGCTGTCTGCAGATAATTCCGGGGTCGCACAAGAGCATGATCCCCGAAACGGGCGACCTGTTGTCTCCGGAGGAGCGAGCCATCCACGCGCCGGACGAGAAACGGTTGTATCTGGAGATGGAAATGGGAGAGGTGGTGCTGCTCCACAACTGGACGCTGCACCGCTCGGAAGTCAACACCACGAACCGCCCGCGGCGCGCATTCAGCGTATGCTATATCGATGCGGCAACGCACCAAGTCACCACCGGGCGCCGCTATCCGAAAATCTTCCCGGAATACATGCCTATTACAGATGAATAAGAGTCTGTTTTAAAACACATTTTTGAGGCATAATTCCCCACAAAACCAAGTTTTCATCAGCGCTTTTGTAGGGTGCGAGCAGTGCACCGGCAATTAAAAGCCCCAGAGGGGCGGAAGGTGTGTAGAAACGTCGAAACTCCAAGCACCTAAGCCCCAGCGGGGCGACAGGTAATAGCACCCCAAATGTCGAAGAATGACTCTTCCATTTAGGTCTCAAACAGGTTATGAAAGCAAAAGAATCTGAAGTGACAACCGCTGGAGTCAAGAAGAGCCGAATTCCTGTAAATGCTAATATTGTGGCTTTTTATTGAATTCCAAAAACCCTAACCGCGAATCCACGCCTCATCGATTTCAACGTGCATGATGCTGATGCGCCGGTACGTATACGTGATATGGATACCGCCGTCACGCGCTTGGATAACCGCGGGATAGGAGTATTCCCCCATCTCCGTTTCTAGATTCCGTTTGTATCCCCACGTTTCCCCATCGTCGGTCGACAGCGCAACTGTCAAAGGCGTTCGCCCGCGACGCGTGTCATTATAAACAAGCGCGATATTTCCGCTGTGCAAGCGAACCATATCCACCCCACAGTTCGGATTCGGCAGCTCCGTCGGCTGCGCCGCTTCCCAGCTCCGTCCCAAATCGTCCGAGGTTGAACGCCAAATCTCGCCGTCGCGGCTGCGCATTAGCATCAGCAAACTACCGTCGCCCCGCTGCACAACCGTCGGCTGAATAACGCCCTTCGGACTCGACAAATCGCCGTATCTGTTCCACGTCTCGCCTTCATCGCCAGAAATCATCACCATGGAATGCCAATTACGTTCGTCATACACCGGCAGCAATATCTCGCCGTTTGAGAGGTAGAGCGGTTTGTTGCGCGTCATCCAGCCCAACTCGTCGCGGAGAACGACGCTCTCGCCCCAACGCTTTCCCATCGTATCCGACTTTCGGCAATACACCTTGCACTCCGTCCATCGGTTGCCGTACATCGTAACGTAGAACAGCCAGATCTGACCGTTCGCATCGACAAACAGGACGGGGTTACCTTCGGAGCAGTTCGGTGTGTTCACAACCATTTTCGGGTACATCCAGTGATCACTGCCTTGTCGCTTTCTTGAGGTGAAGATTGCGACATCTTTCGCCCCTTCCCGCGATCCGGCATACCAAACGGCACGCAGGTCGCCGTTGGGCAGCTCGACGATGGTTGACGCATGACTCGACGGGTAGTTCGTAATCCGTTCAAAGATCTTTTCAGCGCTGTACATGGTATAAAGTCCACCTCGAAAGTCTTACTAGGGTGCAATCAACCAACCGTTCCATGATCTCCGTAGGGGCGCGGTTCCCGCGCCCGTTCTTTTGCGATAAAAATACGATGATTGTCGGGTGTGCACTGTCCACCAGCCCTCTGGTCTTTGTTGGGTCCGACAGACTTCCCCCTACAGCTTGTAGGAGGGGCATCTTGCCCCGACATTTTTCCCTAAGTAATCTTTGTGGCGTGCGCACGGCGCACCAGCCTTTCGTTGTTGAAACGCGCCAATGTTCCCTCCTATCGGTCTCGAAAACCACTTAGTTGACCGATAAAGATCCACCTCCCGATCGCCACACCGTAGAATCAACTGACCTCAATCCAACAATCATCGGCTCTCACGCCATTACGCACGACCGATAAACATTCACATTCCCCTTATTATGCGCTATACTATCTGCAACATGCCAAGTCTTCTCAAGAATGGATAATCTCAACGGTTGATGTTCGCATTCACACATTATGCGAAAACCTGGATACCCGTGCAAGCCAAATCACAAAACTTGGACATAGACGCCAAATGAGAATCCTGCACAAGTTATCAATCCTAACAGCATCAATTCTCGCCATCAATTTGGTCATAGGTCTCTTTGATTTATGGAGGCCTACGATTCGAGGCATCGGATTCTGCCAAACAATTCAGTGGCTGATTGACCAGGGCTATTCTCCGGAGAAGATAGCGAAACACACCGAGATTGCACGCCTAACCCGCGGAGAGCTTCGATTTCCCCCCGATTTATTGCGTTCTAATCCGGACGACTGGACAAAGTCCGACGCGCAGTTCGTAGACACCCTACTCGCCGTGATGGATCAGAAGAATGAAGAATCTAAATGGTCGTATGCGGAAAGCGCAGCTAGAAGTATAGAATGGGAACTCCGACGCGCGCCCGTAGTCAAAAAGTTAGTAGTGCAAGAAATCATCATTTTCGCTCTAGAAACCCTCAGGGAAGACGAGGGACCGTTTACTATCGAGAACTCCCTTCCCGCCACGTTACGCACGGAGGTCGAAGAGGCGTTTGGCGGTAACGCCGATGCGGTACTCTTGCAAATTGAAGAGGCATATTCCACCTACGATACTTCCAGACGTGTGTTGGAAGCACATGGCGGTTTTCAAGGATTTGTAAATCACTTGGTGGATATCCAATTCGTCCCCTATGCGGAATAGGGACACGCAAAAAAACGTACTGGGACAACACCTGGAACATTACGCTTCGGACTACGCAGCCTGAAAGGGAGATCCACCAATGTCGCACGTTGAGAAACTCCTGCGCTTCAGTCTTCCAGCAGTTATTGTGCTGATCGTGCTCCAGTTCGGCGTACTCGTGCTATTTAAGACCGACACGCCGCCCACCATCGCCGAAATACCCGTATTATCGACGGTTATTGAAATCCGAGCAAAGGTGATTAATTGGTTCACCGCGCCGTTTCATGAAGATGGACGCACAAAAACCGCTAAATTCTTGTCGGGTTTATCCCTAGAGGAGCGTCAACACTTCCTCAAGGAATACCGGAGGCGTTTAACGAAAGAACTTCATGAAGTGAAAGAACTTCATGAAGTTGATTATACTGACCTTATCGCCCCGGTAACTGATGGTTTTATCAAGGACATGAATGAGAGGGGAATCTATTTCGAATAATTTACCTCTCGGAGAGTCCTGCAGATCAATCGGAAGGGTAATGCAATGTTGAATTTGAGAGACGACACCAGGCTTGTATTAGTAGCACTCGCATGTTCTCTGAGTGTCGTGAGCTTCATGTGCCTCACTGTACGTCCCTCCTTCGCAAGATATACCCTAGATGCCAAAGCGTGAATGTGTAGAGATTCGGCTATGACATTCCTCCCTTACCCAATGAATTTCCCGGACAGAGCGCCAGATTCCCGTAGAGGTATGCCGGTTCCATTCGCCGTTGTGATAATGGCGGGCATTTCTGCTCTGCTCATCGGCGCGCACATTAACGCTGACGCGCTCCACATTTTCGGCGCCGTGCTCACGTTCAGTGGCATTTTCGCGCTCGGAGAGATCAGATACAAACGCTGTAAATCTGTCTTTTACTGTGTAGCAATCGCAGCTGTCTTCACGGGAATCGGGGTAGCAATCTTGACAAATGCCTTTTTCGATTGGTTGTATTAACACCGCCTGTGGTAAAAATGGTTGTCATCGAATACATTACCTACTTCATATGGGGTTTGATCATCGGGGCAATAACAGCGTATCTCCAGCCTCGCTTAGACTCGTGGACAATCGTCCAAGAGTTTAGTGTAGCAAGTATCTCGGCAACTGTCGGATGTTTCATTTTACGGAAATCAAGAAATAAAACCGGCAAGCACAGACTTTTCTATCACTCGGTTGGCATCGTTCCGTTAGCCGTCGGCGTCGCAATCTTAATTCTCCCTTTAATAAAGTGGATAACAGAGCGGGCTGTCTTTTAGCCTTGATGTGTCTGTACATGTATTTGTGGGCGAATGCAGCACAAGAATGGCAGCATCGATGACACGCGGACATGAAAAAACCCGATGATAGCCGCGCCATCTCAAACGGGTGCCGTTCAGCAAACAATTCGTAACACAACGAGTGTGAACAATGACAGACCTTTCTAAGGAAACACTACTGATCGCAATCGGCGTATTCTTGTTTGGCATAGGCGTCCTCGGTGAAAAGGCGGCACGCAGGAAATCCATACAGTCCGTGTTCAGGCGAGCCTCCGAGCTTTCTATTGTATTCTATGCCGGAATGATGGCTATGCATTTCAGCAGCTTGGGACTTGGTATCATAGCCGCTGTGGCAATCGTATACTATGCCGCTCGGCGCGAGTGGGATGATCTGTTCCGCAAAGGCTTCAGTCGTCTCGTCCGCTATGTGTTCGGGTGCAATTCCCCGTCGAACCCTCAGAGGTAATCCGGAGACCCCCTGCGGTCTGTTTGCTTTGTGGCTGGCGCCTTGTTGTCAAAACGATTTTTGGCTTGGATTACGACTGAAAAATCTGAAGTAGTCCGGTGAGCATTGTCTTATGTGCGAACGCGTGTGAAAGGAGATTTACCCATGTATATCCTGACGATTCTCTTGCGATTCACCGTTCTTGTCGTGATTGTGCTATCTGTCCTGCAGTTGGGCGTGTTCACACTCTTCCCAGACCGCTACTCGTACAACCTCCTAGCTGAATACGACGATGTAGACGGAGAACTCGCTCTTCGTGAACTCCAAGAAGAAATCCTAAGTCAGGTAACTGTCTTGGCAGTTGACGCAGTGCCCGGCTATATTGCCAGACAATTATCAGAGCTATCTCTAGAGGAGCGGCAAAAATACCTAGTGAGTTTTAGGAAAGACGTGGCGAGAACCCTTCGTGAAATAGGTTCTTCTTATAATGCTGAGGAAGGGATTGATTTATTTGTCAAATATATGAATGAAAGAGGGATTTACTTTGAATAAGTAAGCATTTATAGTCGTTTACATTCATATTTTCACATATCATGATTGTGTGTTAATGAACGATAACGAAATTCATGATCGTTACCCACAAAATCGGACGCGCCCTCGTAGCGCAAACTGTTAGTTTGCGCATGCCACAATCTAAATGAAGTTTAATTTTTTAAATCAGTAATTCTAATTTTGCCCAGGCCCGGTAGGTGCGGTTTCTAACCGCACCGGACTACGCCAAATAATTACCGAGTTAATTTTTTCAAACTTCATACAGATTGTGGTACGGAAGAATGTCATTTTTCAAAAGCATGTGTAATTATTAGTTGCAATGACTATAGCACATTCACAAATACTCGCTAGTTGTGGTCGATTTCCTTCTCCGATAAATGCATCATCCACAGTCTTGTAGAAGTGAATGCAAACAGAATCTCTATTTGATTGCACAGGTCGGCTTGCAGAATCTTGGTGCAGATGACCTGTTGTAGATATCGGATCCAGGGAGGCGGTTTGGAATGAGTGATGTAAGACGGGTGGTTCGCAGGCTCGTCACATGGACGGTGTTGGGGGCGCTTTACGTGTCTGCAATTTTTGGCTTTGCCAGCGTCGGGTCGGGGAACGATTCTCACCTTGGTGAAATGCTGGTTGGCGCCGGCATTGGCGCGCTCCAATTCTTGTTATTCGGAATCGCACGGGCAATCGAAATCAAGCCGGCACGGCGCCGGTTTATTCTGGGATTAGCCGCGGGACACGTGTTCGGTATTGCATTTATCATTGCTGTATCGACCGGGAGCCGACTACCAGTCGTCTTAGGTCCGCTGGCGGGAGCGTTAGTCGGAGGCATTTTGGCACTCGCCAGGGTCAGGGCATCTAGCGACAATCCGTAGGTTGGGTTGAACGATCAAGCGTCCGATTAGATGAAATTAGCGCATAGCGAATGATCAAGGGAGCGGCTAGTGACCGCGATAGAGTTCTTATACCATTTCGCTTGAATAACAGTGCATATAGTGCTTTCCATATACCATTTTGATAACTGTTTCCCTTACACCAAACCCCGTAGGCGGGGCATCTTGCCCCGCTTTGAACAGACTTGATCAACGCTAAAATCTCTAGAAGCATAGCGAAACCCAACGACGACACAGGAAACATGGGTGTTGGGTTTCACTCACTCTACCCGCAAGACGGCGTTATCGTAAGTTGGGTTCTCTTTTGGCGTTAACACGAATTCGTGTCTGACCGTTCAACCCAACCTAGATGACTTTTCCTCAACAATCGCCGAATCCCCTGGATGTGCAACTCGCTAGGCTTGGCAACCGCTCCCGCGCTACTTGACAACCACCATCCGTCGCATCTGCGAAAAATCCGCAGCACTGAGCTGGTAGAAGTATACGCCGCTCGCCACCGTTTCGGCATATTCGTTCCTGCCATCCCAGTACGCCGCGCGTCCCCTGTCGATGTAATGCCCTGCCGATTGACTCCCCAGGTTTAGCTGCCGCACCAAGTTGCCTCTTCCGTCATAAATCGAGATGTCGACTTCGGAATCGGCTGCGAGCCGGTAGGGTATCCACGTCTCCGGATTAAACGGGTTCGGGTAGTTGGGCAGGAGCGCCGTCTCCCTTGGCGCAATCGCCGCCAACAGGCTTTCCAAGAATCGAATCCCTCTCAGGGCGGTGACATCCTGAAGCCCCAAGCGCCGCGCTTCTTCCAGCCACAGTTTCACCTCGCTTGGGCTTAACATCGCCATGCCGTCGGAATGGATTGACGGCGCAGTGGCTTCGTTGCCCAGTTCGCCTGCGACCATAACCAAATCCAGGATGTTCACTATCCCGTCGGCGTTGGTATCCGCAATGTTAGGCCCCGTTTGACCCAACCGGGTCGCGACCAACACCAAGTCCCTGATGTCCACCATCCCGTCCTGATTAATGTCGCCGCTGAGAATCGCAACCTCCGTATCGACGACAATGTTCCACAGCAGCACTGTGCCGTCATCACTTCCGCTGGCAAGCATCCCGTTCATTGGATTGAACGCCAATGCGTTGACACTCCCCCTATGTCCGTCAAGCACCGCCAGCCGATCGCCCGTCGTTGTATCCCACAACTCGACGGTATTCTCATAAGTGCCCGCGGCAAACGTCCCTTCGTCGAAACCGAACGCGACGCTTTCGGGCCAAATTGCATCGACAGACAGCGTCTGTTCATTTTCTGCCGTGTCGATATTCCATAATCGAATCGTCCCGTCCATACTGCCACTAGCGAGGATCTTTCCATCCGCGCTGAAGGCTAAACTGGTAATGGCATCGGTGTGACGTTCGAACGCTAACACTTCAACCCCCGCGACGGTGTGCCACAAACGCACGGTGGAATCTTCACTTCCGCTGGCGAGCATCTCTCCGTCCGGACTGAACGCGAGGACATCTATCTCGCCGGTGTGGCCGCTTAACGTATACTTGTGTTCGCCCGTGACAGCATCCCAGATAAAGATAGAGTGGTCCCCATCCCCAAACAGAGGTCCGCTCGCACTTGCAACCGTGTTTCCGTCCAAGCTGATCGCGATAGCGTTAACCGAATCGGTATGCCCGGTGAGTTCGATCTTGGTTTCGCCGGTGAAGACATCTAACAGCCTGATAGAATTGGTATAGTCGTCGATGGCGAATGTATCCCCATCGGCGCTTAAACCCGCGCCCAAAATGAAGCCTTCTTCGGCGGCTGTGCTCCGGTATTCGCCAGTCGCGGCATCCCAAAGATCGACCGTGTGGTAATTGACGGTAACCAGCGTAGCGCCGTCCGGACTGAACGCGAGCCGGTTGATTCCGCCGGTATGACCGGTAATGGAACCTTTCTCTGAAGCTTCAGCAAAATTCCAAAACCTAATGCTGCCGTCCTCGCTGCCGCTTACCAAGGTGACTTCATCCGGACTGAACGCAAGGCTAACGACCTCCGACGTGTGACCGGTAATTGAGCCCTTTTGTTCCCCCGTCGCCACATCCCAGAGACGAATGTCGTTATCGACAATACCACTACTACTCGCCAATGTCTTGCTGTCCCGGCTAAACGCGATGCTAGAAACCTCACCAAATTCATGACCCATGAGTGTATACTTCAGTTCTCCCGTAGCGGCATCCCAGAGATAGATGTTTGTGTCAGACCAGCCGCCCGCACTGGCGATCGTTGTTCCGTCTAGGCTGAACGCTAGATGATCTGCCGAATCCGAACCCTCCGTGATGGCTAGTTTCTCCGTGCCCGTCTCCACATCCCAAAGGCGGATGGTTCCATCCTGCAACCACCCGCCGCTGGCTAACGTCTCGCCGTCCGGACTAAACGCCAAGCTAGCAACGCTCTCTCCGACTTTGATTACTCGCTTTTCCTCGCCCGTGTCCGTGTCCCATAGCCTGATTCCACGAAAATCCGTGCTGGCAAGTGTGTTGCCATCCGGACTAAACGCTATGTCGCCGTACTCAAGAAACCCTCCAGCGAGCGCAAATTTTTCCTCGCCGGTGACCGCGTCCCATAGACGTAGATTGTTCTCTTCCCAATTGCTGTCGGCGCTTGCGATTGTGTTGCCATCCAGACTGAACGCGACGCTCGTGACTTCCTCCGTATGACCGGAGAGCAAGAAAATCGCCTCATAGGTTGTCGTGTCGTAAACCCAGACGCCAATGCCGCTAGCGACTGCGAGGCGTGAACCGTCCGCAGAATACGCCAGATTACCCGATATAACGCCCTTTCCAATCCGTGCATGTGCGTCGTCGGGCAAATCCTGCTGCAGTAAATGTTGAGCGAACGTGTTAAACGAAATCAGAGTGAGAAGAATAAGACACGCGAGCGTTGCTTTCATTTTGAATTCTCCCTATCGTTGTAGGTTAAGGTTGAATAAACCGATTAAGAATATGTCCCAGAATTGCGATGGGGCTAGGATTAAAAACAACAGCATGTTCCGAAATACATCGGTTATTTGGAATCGCCCGCAACTCCATCGCTGCTTTGTTTGTTGGAAAATATCGAGGTGATTTTGCCATCTCTGTCGGTAAAGAATACCTCCTTTGAATCGCCCTTGAGCAGTATGGCAATGCTGCCGCCCACTCCGTCAAATAATAGTGCGCTAGAATGCTCATCTCCGTTTACACCTAAACGGGCTTCTGTAGATACGTCACTGAGGTATAGACTTGCTCCTTTTTCACTGCTACCAAGCGTAGCTGCACTGTGCGGGCCAAGAACGAATATTCTAGCTCCATCTTCTGTCATTTTTATGCCGATACTATCCCTTGCCCTACTCTCTCCGGTATCAAAGACAACAATCCTGCCGCCGTGTTCATTAGAACCGAGTGCCACCGTGGCGTTCCCATTTTCGTCGAAGACAGAAAGGCTGGAACAGGAGACGGTATCAAAATAGGCGTTTGGGGGAAACACTCTACGGTTTACATTGAACAAATACATCATGACGAAACAGGTGATTACGCTAATGATGATGACTCGTTTTTGTGTCATGGAAGCTCCTTACCACGGGGGCGGACAGAACCTGTTATCGTGGCGTGATCCCTTGGCGAACGGAAGGACAAAGACATTCCAGCCGATGACTAATACCATTTCGCTTGAATAACAGTGCATACACTGCTTTCTATATACTATTATGACAACTGTTTTCCTTTACACCAAACCCCGTAGGCGGGAATCCTATGGGATCAAGCGACTGAATAAGGAGTGCGATAGAGATCCATCAAGCAAGTGAATAGATCAACCGACTGATTAAGGAGGGCGATAGAGGTCCCAGCGCGATAGCAAATCCCCTTGCCCCGCTTTGGACAGACTTGATTGACGCTATTAATGCACTGCTAATATATAGAAATGGTATTAAGGTGTACCAGCCCTCTTTGTCGAGGTCATGGCAGCGATTGATAGCGTTCGCCATGCCCGTTTTCAGCCGTTGCACCGCTTGGCGAAACCCATCGTGAACAGTGTAGCATGCTTCTGATGGAATAGGAAGAAAAAAGAATCTCGCCGTGGAATGATTATCGACAGTCCCGTTCTCGTAGGGGCGGGGTCTCCCCGCCCGCTTTTTTTCAACAGTCCGTAGGTTGGGTTGAACGTCACCAACCATAAGGACTTCCGGCGTTCTACCCAAGTTCTATTGCTCCATCGCGCTCAATCCACCTGAAGCACAGTGAAACCCCACTGTAGGAGATCAAGCGACTGAATAAGGAGTGCGATAGAGATCTTCTCCGAATCGCGACCATCATCAAACAAGCGACCCGCTATCCGTACCGCCAACCGCCGCTCCCTTTTGCTCCGGCTCAATCGTGAACCAAGACTAACCCATTAGGATTGATATCCCAATGTCCTTGACAACCAATATACCCGCGTGCCCTCCGTTCCTAGTGTGAGATTCTGCCCTACCTGACAATTGCCATGCGCCGCGAGGCACGGTAACTCCCCGCTCGGAATACATAGACATAGAGACCGCTTGCAAGCAACTCTCCGCCCTCGTTGCGCCCGTCCCAATACGCCGCATAGTGCTTGTCGGTGTAGTATCCCTCCGCCTGAAGACCTAGGTCCAACTGCCGCACCAAGACTCCCTTCGAGCTATAAATTGAGATTCGGACATGCGAATCGCGGGCGAGCTGATAGGGGATCCAGGTTTCCGGATTGAACGGATTCGGGAAGTTCGGCAGCAGCGCCGTCCGTTCAGGTGTCAACACTTCCAACAGATTCTCCAAATATTCGATACCCCTCTGTAACGTCACGTCTGCGAGGTCTAACCGGCGCGCCTCGTCTAGCCACTCTTTAACCTTGGTTGTCCGAAGCATCTCCATTCCGTGCGAACCTATAAGCGGCGCACCTGGCGCATGATCCAACATTCCTGCAACAAGCACCAGATCCAGGATGTCCACAATCCCATCCCCGTTCACGTCCGCGCGGTTCTCAGCAGTTTTGCCCAAACGCCCCGCAACCAACACCAAATCCCGCATATCCACGACTCCGTCGCCGTTCACATCAGCCGCAACTTGAAAGGGTTCTTCAACTGGTGTGTTTTCAACGTCCGGGATGATTTCCCACAGCAGCAGAGCGCCGTCCCTGCTCGCACTGGCAAGTGTACGCCCATCCGCACTGAATGCGACACTAGTGACATCATCCGAATGCCCATCTAGCACGCGTATGATTTCGCCCGTGTTCACATCCCAAAGCCGCAACGTACTGCCGACGAATCCATACCATTCATCAATCTTACGCCCAATGGCAAGCGTACTGCCATCCGCGCTGAACGCGACGCACTCGACACCGTGGTCAAGCCCCGCACCTCTCGGATGCCTGCCTAAGTCGTGTTTATATTCCAACGTCTCGGCGTCCAACAGACTGACCCAGCCCTGCGCCCCGAAACCAAACCCCGAATCCAAATGCCCAACGGCAAGCGTTCGCCCATCCGGACTGAAAGCAAGACTCGTTGGCTTACGGATACCTACACTCGATGTGTATTGAAGTTCGCCCGTCACGGCATCCCAAAGACGGATTATACCGTCCCTCACACTATGCCCCACACCGAGCGAGTTGTGCCCGCTGGCAAGTATCCGCCCATCCGGGCTCAAGGCGAGGCTCCCGACGTTACCGAAACCCTCCTCGCGTCCCCGTTTCAGGGTGTGTGTTAATTCACCCGTTTCCGTGTCCCACACACGCACGACATCTTTTAAACTGGTGGCAATCGTCCGACCATCCGCGCTGAAGGCAGCATACCATACCCATCCGAATTCTGCACGCGCTGTGTGCCTTAGTTCGCCCGTCACCGCGTCCCAAACTCCAATAGAGCCTCTGGCGGTAGCGGCAAGCGTCCGACCATCTGGACTGAACGCGAAGGCAAAAGCACGGAACCGATTTCCGTCACTCATTAAGGCGACGGGGGCACTGGCCGCCGAATCGTAGAGCCAAAGACCTCTAGTGGTTGCCACAGCCAGACGTGTACCGTCCGGGGAATACTTCACGTCAATAATGCTGCCTCCGCCGATGTCGAGTCGTGCTTTGGCGCCCTCGGGCAACTCCCGTTGGGAGGTATTTTGAGCAATGGTATTGAGGCAAAAAATGCTGAAGAGAATCAGTGACGTAAGCGTTGTTTTCATAAGCAAGTTTCTTCTCCCAAACCGAGGGAATAGTGATCAACCGAGTGGACAACGAGGGCGATAGCAAACCCCGCGCGTTAGAGATCCAATCTCTAGGTCGAGATCATCAACCGCCCGACCGTATTTTGGCAGTCCTGTTTTCGTGTTTTCGTAGGGGCGGGGTCTCCCCGCCCGTTCTTTTTTCAACAGCCGGCTGTTAGGAGGAATCTGGCGGATAAATAATGAGCGATCAAGGAACGGTTAGTGACCGCGATAGAGTTCTTGAAGGTGTATAGCACCCCATTATTCCTGTCGGAATAATTCTTTCAGCAAGCAACACTCATTTTTCGCTCTATGACAGGTTTTGAAAAAGCGTTCCTTCGTAGAATGGTTTCACTCCAGAGGAGTGAGATGTCAATAGAACACGATCCCTCCCGGCGCCTGCACTCCAGAGGAGTGCAATGTCGAGTGTTACTTGAGAGCGCTCCATTATCCCTGTCGGAATAATTCTTTCAGCATGTAACACTTGTTTTTCGCTCCAGAGTGAGATCAACCGAACGAATAGTGAGGGCGATAGAGATCCCAAGTCGACAGTAAATCCCACAGCGACCACGATAGAAACCTCGTCGCACCATCCCCGTTCAACCGGCTACTTCTTTTCACCACTCGGCAAACGCCCCGACTGCCGTCCCGCTTTATTGTACACTCGCACAAAACCGCCAGCCTTATCGGTTGACATTCCAACTCCCGATCCCCCCGTCCTTTCCCAATACGCCCACGTGTCCCCCATGTTCCGTAATCGCTATCGCCACCCGCGACTTGCCGTCTTTACCAAAGACTTCAACACGTCCGCCCTCTTCAGTGATGCCCATGGCTCCTTGAGAGTCGTTATTCTTGCCGTAGACCTGCACCCGCCCGCCGTAATGGGTAATACGCAGACCGGTGTGAGAAGAGCCGTCCTTGCCCCAAATGACCAATTGCCTCCCGTTCTCGTCAAGACGCATCACCGCCTCGGATTTACCTTCTGTGCCGTGTACGGCAACAAAACTACCCTCCGCGCCCGTGCCCAAAGTGACGCCGGTCTTTCCATCCTGCGCTACAACCTTCAGCCCGGTACACGTTATTTCTCCGAACGTTTCCCCTTGGCTCTGAGCCCCGAGCGGAGAGAACGAACACACCGCCATCGTCAATATCGCCCCGACGCAACCCCCTATCACCGCATACAATCGCTCTTTCGCGTTCACAATTCAATCCTTTCATCTCGTGTTGATAATCTTGGGCTAAATTTAGAAAAGCTTAGAGATCCCCGTGTGCCGTAAACCACACTGCACCACTCCATTGTAGGTAGGAGCGATCTCCGAATCGCGACCTCTTTACCTGCACCAAACATATCCGTTATACACGGTGCAACCGACAACCGCCGAATCGCCGCGCGTCATTGACGACCCAATGTTGGCTCTTTAATCTCGCCCCAGATAGTGACGAAGTTAGCCGCTGGAGACACCGACCATCCGACCGGAGCATACCAATCGGGATCGGTATCCGATTCAAAAATCGTCTCACTAAGTTGTTTAAGGTGTTCTCCATCGGCAGTCATCAAGTGAATCGTCGTCGTATTTATGCCGGGAACTTCTTGGACGTAGGCAATCGTATTGCCGTCGGGGGACCATGCGGCACGCACTTTATTTCGAAATTCGCCAGTTAGCCTTTTTCGTAGACCACTACCATCGGTTTTCACGACATGGATTTGAATAATAAAATCGTGCTCGGAATCGAACGCAATCCACTGACCGTCGGGAGACCACGATGGATTGCCCCAAGGCAACCTTTCTCTGATAAGTGATTCCCGATTGTTGCCGTTCTCATCCATTACGTTTATTTCCTTGTTACTGGATACGAAGGCAATTCGTCTGCCATCAGGCGACCAGGCTGGCAGAACGTTGAATCCAACATGAGTTAAACGCGTCTGGTTTTGTCCGTCCGCGTCCATTACCCAAATCTGATTCCCTCCCTTGTTGCGAGTGAACGCTATTTTCGCCCCATCGGGAGACCACGCCGGGTGCGAACCATTCGATTCTCTCGTCAGTTGCGTCACATTCCGTCCATCGGAATCCATAACGTAGATATGATCAACTCCACTGTCTCTATTGGAGACGAATGCGATCCTTCTGCCATCGGGAGACCATGACGGACCATAGTCATCCGCAGGATGATTCGTCAGTCTTACCTGATTGCTTCCGTCAATTTCCATCGCATAGATTTCGCTGTTTCCATCTCTTGTGGAGCTGAACACAATCTTGGGTCTCCCTGCGGCGTAACCGTTTTCCGCAATGTGCATCTGGATAAATAGGGAGAAAACAAGAACTGTTGAAAATAAGCGTCCAACTTTGAATGACATTTTTTCTTCCTCATTCATAGGTAACCAAAATACATTATGTAGGGTGGGCACTGCCCACCAGCTTCTAAAAGCCCCGGGGGGATCAACCGACTGGACAGTGAGTGCGATAGAGTTCCCCTTGCCCTGTCCGGTTTTATGTAGGGCGCTAGCAACCGACCTCTCGCTGTAGGAGCGATCTCCAGGTCGCGACCTCATTACTCGCACGGTACATACCCGCTATGCAGCGAGCAATCGGCTTCCGTCGAAACACCGATATCATCTCTCGCCGCCGACCACACGCATAGTCTGTAGGTTGGGTTGAGCGGAGCGAAACCCAACGCCTGTCAATTCAGACGAGATTCCACAAATCACAGTTCAGACAATGTAAACCACCGCTGCCAACTGCACCCAACTCACCGGAGACTCGAGGCGATATCCTTCAGCCTGCCCCAGATCGTGACGCGGCTGCCCTCCGGCGAAACCGACAGCTCTCCGGGATAAAGCCAATCAGGTTCCATACCTCCTTGCTCGTGAAACTGGCCGAACGGGTTGACGGCACCGCTTTTTACCTCTACCGTGTAAATCGCGGTAATATTGCCCTTTCTACGCCAAGAGTGAAACGCAATGTTATCACTCTGCGGCGACCAGGTAGGATGATCATCCACGTTTGGCCGATCAACATTGATTGTCTTCGTAAGTCTTCTCTGATTCTTTCCGTTGCTATCCATCACGTAAATGTGGCGATCGACGACATACGCGATGCGCCTCCCGTCGGGTGACCATGATGGCATACGCTTGTCCACCAAGTCATCCGTTAACTGCTCCGGATTTCGTCCATCGGCATCCATTACGAAAATTTGACTGATTTTACCAATTCTACCGGAGATAAATGCTATCCTTCTGCCGTCGGGCGACCACGACGAATGTGCACCCTTTTCCGTAAGTAGTCTCTTGTTGTTCCCGTCCGCATCCATCACAGTGATCCCGCCGGGCGCTAGATTATGGTCCTCCGGAACATCAACGGTGTCGTACGCTATTGTCTTCCCGTCGGGCGACCAGTCCGGATTTGCGTCTACCACCCCGTCTGTTAGCCTGACCGGATTCACCCCATCGGCATCAATCACCCAGATTTGAATGTAACCTCCGTTTCGATTGGAAACGAACGCAATCTTCGTCCCGTCGGGCGACCATGACGGATCATTGTCTTCCGTTGGATTCACCGTTACTCTTCTCTGGTTTCTCCCGTCACCGTCCACGACGTAAATATCCTTGTTTCCGTCTCTGCTAGAGGAAAAGGCAATCTTGGTTCTGCGAGCGGCGTAACCGTCTGTTGCAATGTGCATCTGGATCAACGCGGAAAGGACAAGCGCTGCTGCGAACAAGCGTCCAGCTTTAAAGGACATCCTTTCCTCCTTTGCCCACTAGCCTCTGTAGGAGCCATCAAGCGACTGAATAGGGAGTGCGATAGAGATCCTCTCCTGGTCGCGATTCAATACGATCCACCAACCAATAAGGACCAATCGAATGTATTATCAAGTGACTGAATAACGAGTGATTAAAGGAACGAATAGATCAAGCGAGCGATTAGCGAGTGCGATAGAGTTCCCATAGAGATCCATTGCCCACCATCTCCCCTAGGGCGCGATAATCCCATCATCAACGATCCAATGTTGGCTTTTTAATCTCCCCCCAAATCGTGGCAAAGTTCGCGGCGGGAGACACGGGAGGTCCCACCGGATCAAACCAGTCGGAATCGTAATCATAGCCGCGCTCCTCGCTGAGTTGCTTAAGGTGCTGTCCATCGGGAGTCATCAGGTGAATCGTCGCAGGAACGCCGGAACTCCAGGACGTGTATGAAATCATGTCGCCGTCGGGGGACCATGCCGGGCTTGATTTATTCGGTAGGTTGTGCGTTAGTCTTTCTGTCAGACCGCTGCCGTCGGTTCTGACGGCATAGATTTGAAAAACCTCGTTTCTGAGCCCGCTGTAGGCAATCAATTGACCGTCCGGAGACCACGAAGGAAAGGTTTTGGTCGCCAAATCTTGTGTAAGCCTTTGCTCATTGTTGCCGTACCGATCGATTACGTAGATTTCAGACCCCTCGTGCCTTTTAAAGGTTACGAAGGCTAATCTATCTCCGCTAGGCGACCACGCTGGAAAATGGTTCGACCCTATATGCGTCAACTGTACCTGGTTACCCCCGTCGGCGTCCATTACCCAAACCTGTATTTTCCGCTCTTTGGGCCGAGTGAACGCAATCTTCGCCCCGTCAGGCGACCACGCCGGTTCCGAAGCATTAGATGCATGTGTTAGTTGCTTCAAATTCCGTCCGTCGGAATCCATTGTGTAGATTTGAAGATAAGGACCTCTACTGGAAACAAACGCAATCCTTTTGCCGTCGGGAGACCACGTCGGATCCCAGTCAACCGCCGGGTCATCCGTTAGATTTACCTGGTTGCCTCCGTTACTATCCATAACGTAGATTTCATAGTTTCCGTCTCTCATAGAAGTGAATACAATCTTGGCTGGGGGCGCAGAGTAACTGATTTGTACAATGTGCATCTGGATTAACAGGGAGAGGACAAGCACTGCTGCGAACAAGCGTCCTGCTTTGAAAAACATTTTTTCCTCCTTAGTCATTGCTAAGAGCCTGTTTGAAAAGTACATTTGTAGGGTGCGCACTGCACACTAGCCTCTAAAAGCCCCAGAGGGGCGGAAGGTGTGTAGTAACATCGAAACCCTACGGACCTAAGCCCCAGCGGGGCGACAGGTGTACAACAAGTCACGGTAGAAACATGAAAAACCACCCCTCAAATAGCAAAAAATGGGATTGGCACATATTATTCAAACAAGTTCTAAAGTATGTCACGACTTATCGAGATTTAGGCATCCTCGGCCGTTTTTTTTGTAGGAGATCAAAGGATCGGATAGATCAAGCGACTGAATAAGATCAACTGAGCGAATAGCGAAGGCGATAGTAGATCTTACGCGATAGAGATCCCCCTCCAAGTCGCGACCTCTTTATTTGCACAAACCATATCCGCTATGCAGTGTGCAACCGGCAATCGTCGAATCATTGGGATACTCTCCTATCACCCGCCATGTGCGTAGTTCATCGCAGGCTTGCACCGATTTCCTTCAACCTCCCCCAAATTGTGATTCGGCTCCCCTCCGGCGAAACGGAGAGTCCTCCGGGATATAGCCAATCCGGTTCGAGATTCCAGAACTCGGGATCACGTTGCAAAGCGTTGACAGCGCCGTTGGTTACATCCACCATGTAAATCCCAACTACAATATCCCCTCCAGCAAGTCTACGATCCCTTCCAAAAGAGGTAAACGCGATGGATTCACTGTCCGGTGACCATGTAGGGTGTTCGTCCGTAGCAACATGCCACGTGAGTTGCCTCGGATTCTCTCCGTCGCTATCCACCACCCAAATCACGTTATCGCCCACATACGCGATGCGCCTCCCGTCGTGTGACCATGATGGCAAACGTTTTCGCACAAAGTCATGCGTTAACTGGGTCCGATTTCCCCCGTCGGCATCCATCACGAAGACATGATTGATGACACCGACTGTGGAGATAAATGCTATCCTTTTTCCATCGGGCGACCACGACGGATGTACGCCTACACGCGTAAGGAGCCTCTTGTCCTTCCCGTCCGCATCCATCACGGTAATCCCGGCGGGATGCGCATCGTACACAATTCTCGTGCCGTCTGGCGACCAGTCCGGATAAACGTCATTCAACCCGTCCGTCAGTCTAATCGGGTTCTTCCCGTCGGCGTCGATTACCCAGATTTGCTTGTGATCTTTGTTTACATTGTTTCTATTGGAAACAAAGGCAATCTTTTTGCCGTCGGGAGACCATGTCGGATCTTCGTCCCTTGCTGGATTTACCGTTACTCTTCTCTGGTTACTCCCGTCGCCATCCATGACATAAATTTCCCCATTCCCGTCACGCGTAGAGGTGAAGGCAATCTTGGTTCTGCGAGAGGCGTAACCGTTTTCTGTAATCTGCATCTGGATAAACAGGGAGACGACAAGCGCTGCTGCGAACAAGCGTCCAGCATTGAAAGACATTTTTTCCTCCTCAGTCATAGCTAAAGCATGTCACGACTTACAAGATTCTAGACATCCACGGCCGTTTTTTGTAGCGCAAGGGATTGCTATCGCATTCGCTATTCGCTCGCTTGATCTGTTAGTTTGCGCATCACAGGCACGAATGCTTCTCGGACGTGCTCCCAAGCGAATCATCGAAAAATATCTCTGATTAGAACGTTGGGACGTGCCCCAACTAACCACTGATTCAATCTCTCACTGCCCACCGCACGCATCATCAACGACCCGATGTTGGCTCTCTGATCTTCCCCCAGATGGTAACGAAGTGCCCGGCTGGAGACACCGACCATGCCGTCGGGTCCATCCAATCGGGATGCAAATCCGAGCCATCGCCCACCTCGCGGAATTGTTTAAGGTAAATCCCTTTGTCAGTCATCAAATGAATCCTCGTATTCTCGAAGGCGACCGCTGACGTGTAGGCAATCGTCTTACCGTCCGGGGACCAAACAGGATTGTATTTTTGCGGCCGTTTGCGCGTTAGTCTTTTTTTCCGTGGGACGCCATCCGCTCTCACGAGATAGATTTGAGAAAGCGCTTCTATGTGACGGGATGCATACGCTATCCATTGACCGTCGGGAGACCATGAAGGTGAACTCTTGTCCGCATTGTTTCCGGTGCGTCTTTCCTGATTGCCGCCATTCTCATCCATGACATAAATTTCGGATCCCCCGTCCCTGGAGGATACGAAGGCAATTCTTCTTCCGTCAGGTGACCACGCTGCCTGACGGTTGTATCCTATATGCGTGAGCTGTACCAAATTCTGCCCATCGGTGTCCATGATACAAATCTGAGTATTGCGATTGAACGCAATCGTTCCTCCGTCAGGCGACCACGCCGGATACCGATTTATCGAATCCTCTGTTAGTCTCGTCACATTCCCTCCATCGGAATCCATGACGTAGATGCGGTCATATCCATCATCTCTATTGGAGACAAATGCGATCCTCTTGCCGTCGGGAGACCACGACGGATGCGAGTCAATCGCCGGATCATTCGTTAGTCTTACCGGATTGCCTCCGTCAGCATCCATAACGTAGATTTCTCCGAGTCCATCATCTCTCGTAGACGTGAAGACAATCTTGGCACCGCGATCGGCGTGACCGATTTGCGCAATATGCATCTGAATCAACACCGAGACGACAAGCGCTACCGCAAACAAGCGTCCAGCTTTGATTAACATCTTTTCCTCCTTATTCATAGCTGAAGCAATTTACGACTCACAAGATTCAAGACATCCACGACGGGTTTTTGTAGCGCAAACTGTTAGTTTGCGCATCAAAGGCACGAATGCTTCTCGGACGTGCTCCCAAGCGAATCATCGAAAAATATCTCTGATTAGAAAGTTGGGATGTGCCCCATCTAACCACTGATTCAATCTCTTACCGCCCACCGCACACACCATTAACGACCCGATGCTGGTGTTTTAATCTCGCCCCACATAGTGACGAAGTTCGCCACTGGAGACACCGACCATCCTACCGGAGCATACCAATCGGGATCGGTATCCGAGCCAAAATGCTCCTCACTAAGTTGCTTAAGGTGTTTTCCGCGGGCAGTCATCACGTGAATCGTCGTATTTTGAAAGACAGGCGCTGACACGTACGCAATCTTGTCACCGTCGGGGGACCACACGGGATACCTTTTATGTGGTTCGTTGCGTGTTAGTTTTTTGGTAAAACCGCTGCTATCAATTCTCGCGGCATAGATTTGATAAAACTGCTCCTTTTGCAAAGATTCGTACGCGATCCATTGACCGTCGGGAGACCACGATGGATGGCTAGCCGCCCAATCTCGGACTAGCTTTTCCCTATTGTTACCGCTCTCACCCATTGCGAATATTCCGCTCCCTCCTACATGGGAGGTGAAGGCAATTCTTCCTCCATAGGGCCACCAGACTGGCTGGTAGTTCATTCCTACGTTAGTTAGCCGTATCTGGTTACCCCCGTCGGCGTCCATTACCCAAATTTGTCTCCCGCCCTTGTTGCGAGTGAACGCGATCTTTGCCCCGTCGGGGGACCAAGCCGGTTCCAAATCATTCGATTCTCTTGTGAGTTGCTTCAAATTCCGCCCTTTGGAATCCATGACGAAGATACATTTATGTCCATCATCTCTATCAGAGACGAATGCAATCCTATTGCCGTCGGGAGACCACGCCGGATGATAGTCCCTCGCCGGGTCCTCCGTCAGTCTTACCTGATTCCCTCCGTCACTATCCATCACGTAGATTTCGCTGTTCCCATCTCTAGTAGAGGTGAAGGCAATCCCGGGTATCCCACGAGCGGCGTAACCGCTTAGTGTAATCTGCGTCTGGATCAACACGGACACGATAAGCGCTGCTGCGAACAAGCGTCCAACTTTGAAAGACATTTATTCCTCCTTAGTCATTGGCAACTCCTGACTCTGCTTGCAAGAATTTCGACACGTACCACCGATTTTTGTAGCGCAAACTGTTAGTTTGCGCATTGCAAGTGCGAGTGCTATTCGGACGCGTGCCCAAGTCGCAGGCTGGAATTAAAGTAGCGAATAGCGACTGCGATAGTGATCCTCCGCCCACCAGCCTCTGTAGGAGCGATCTCCAGGTCGCGACCTCTTTATTTGCACAAACCATATCTGTTATGCAGTGTGCAACCGGCAATCGTCGAATCACCGAGATTTTCTCCCATCGCCCGCTCCGCTTACACCTCACCGGAGACTCCCCGCGATTTCCTTCAACCTCCCCCAAATTGTAATCCGGCTGCCCTCTGGAGAAACGGAGAACGCTCCCGGATTATGCCAATCCGGTTGCCCATCCCCGAACCTGCGAGCATGTTGCATCACGTTGACGGCACCGCTCGTTACATCTACCGTGTAAATACGAGATCCGCCATCCCTCCAAGACTGAAACGCGATGGATTCACTGTCCGGTGACCATGTAGGGTGTTCGTCCGTAGCAACATGCCACGTGAGTTGCCTCGGATTCACTCCGTCGCTATCCACCACCCAAATCACGTTATCGCCCTCATACGCGATGCGCCTCCCGTCGTGTGACCATGATGGCAAACGTTTTCGCACAAAGTCATGCGTTAACTGCGTCCGATTTCGTCCGTCGGCATCCATCACGAAGACATGATTGATGACATCAACTCCGGAGATAAATGCTATCCTTTTGCCATCGGGCGACCAGGTCGGATGTAAGCCTCTTGCATTCTTAACTAACTTCTTGTTGTTCCCATCCGCATCCATCACAGTAATCCCACCGGGCGCTAGATGATGGTCGTCTGGAACAAGATGGGCGTCGTACACTATTTTCGTGCCGTCTGGCGACCAGTCCGGAAAAACGTCCACCAACCCGTCCGTCAGTCTAATCGGGTTCTTCCCGTCGGCGTCAATCACCCAGATTTGCCTGTGATTTTTGTTTTCATTGTTTCTATTGGAAACAAAGGCAATCTTTTTGCCGTCGGGAGACCATGCCGGATTGCGGTCCACGCTTGGATTTACCGTTACTCTTCTCTGGTTTCTCCCGTCACCGTCCATGACATAAATTTCCGCATTCCAGTCACGCATAGAGGTGAAGGCTATCTTGGTTCTACGAGAGGCGTGTCCGTACCCCGCAATTTGCATCTGGATAAACAGGGAGAGAACAAGAACCGCCGTCAAGCATCCAGCTTTGAGAATCATTTTATCCTCCTTAATCATAGCTAGGACAATTTACAACGCACGAGATTCTAGACATTCACCACCGATTCTGTAGCGCAAGGGATTACTATCGCACTCGCTATTCGCTCGCTTGATCTGTTAGTTTGCGCATCGCAAGTGCGAGTGCTATTCGCAGGCTGGACTCCGCCCACCATTTCCGCCGCGCGGCGAGCAACCGGCAATCGTCGAATAACCGAAATCCTCTCCTACCGTCCGCGCCGCTTACACCTCACCGGAGACTCCCCGCGATTTCCTTCAGCCTCCCCCAGATTGTGATGCGGCTGCCTTCCGGCGAAACCGAGAGTTCTCCCGGATATAGCCAATCCGGATCGAAATTCTCGAAGTCGGGATCACCTAGCAAAGCGTCGACAGCGCCGTCAGTTAAATCCACCGTGTAAATCCCAATAATTTCGGGATCCCTATAAAAAGAGGTAAACGCGATGGATTCGCTGTCCGGTGACCATGTAGGGTGTGATTCCGTAACATGCCAAGTGAGTTGCCTCGGATTCTCCCCGTCGCTATCCACCACCCAAATCACGTTATCGCCCACATACGCGATGCGCTTCCCGTCGTGTGACCATGACGGCAAACGTTTTCGCACAAAGTCATGCGTTAACTGGGTCCGATTTCCCCCGTCGGCATCCATCACGAAGACATGATTGATGACACCGACTGTGGAGATAAATGCTATCCTTTTTCCATCGGGCGACCACGACGGATGTACGCCTACACGCGTAAGGAGCCTCTTGTCCTTCCCGTCCGCATCCATCACGGTAATCCCGGCGGGATGCGCATCGTACACAATTCTCGTGCCGTCTGGCGACCAATCCGGATATGTGTCCACCAACCCGTCCGTCAGTCTAATTGGGTTCTTCCCGTCGGCGTCGATCACCCAGATTTGCTGGTGATCTTTGTTTGCATTGTTTCTATTGGAAACAAAGGCAATCTTCTTGCCGTCGGGAGACCATGCTGGAAGGCTGTCCCTTGCCGGATTTACCGTTACTCTTTTCTGGTTACTCCCGTCGCCGTCCATGACATAAATTTCCAAATTCCCGTCACGCGCAGAGGCGAAGGCAATCTTGGTTCTGCGAGAGGCCTGTCCGTACCCCGCAATTTGCATCTGGATAAACAGGGAGAGAACAAGAACCGCCGTCAAGCATCGTCTGGCTTTGAAGAACATTTTTTCCTCCTTAGTCATAGCTAAAGCATGTCACGACTAACCGGGTTTTAGGCATCCTCGACCGTTTTTTGTAGGAGATCAAAGGAACGGATGGATCAAGCGACTGATAAGGGAGGGCGATAGCCAATCCCGCGCGATAGGCCTCCCCCTCCAGGTCGCGACCTCTTTATTTGCACGAGACATATCCGCAATGCGGTGTGCAACCGGCAATGGTCGAATCACTGGGATCCTCTCCTATGGCTCGCCACGCGCGTAGTTCACCGAAGGCTGGACGCAACTTTCTTCAGTCTCCCCCAGATTGTCATGCGGCTGCCCTCCGGCGAAACGGGGAGTCCTCTGGGATATAGCCAATCCGGATCAAGATTCCAGAACTCGGGATCACGTGGCAAAGCGTCGACAGCGCCGTTAGTTACATCCACCGTGTAAATCCCAATAATTCCAGGATCCCTTCCAAAAGAGGTAAACGCGATGAATTCACTGTCCGGTGACCATGTAGGGTGTTCTTCCGTAACATGCTCCGTGAGTTGCCTCGGATTCTTTCCGTCGCTATCCACCACCCAAATCACGTTATCGCCCACATACGCGATGCGCCTCCCGTCGTGTGACCATGATGGCAAACGTTTGTGCGTAAAGTCACGCGTTAACTGGGTCCGATTTCGTCCGTCGACATCCATTACATAAATTTGCTGACCGCGACCAGGATTTTTACCGGAGCTAAAAGCTATTCGTTTTCCATCGGGCGACCAGGTCGGATGTACGCCTCTTGCATTCTTAACTAACCTCTTGTTGTTCCCATCCGCATCCATTACAGCAATCCCACCGGGCGCTAGATTATGGCCCTCTGGAACAAGATGGGCGTCGTACACAATTTTCGTGCCGTCTGGCGACCAGTCCGGATAAGAGTCCACCAACCCGTCCGTCAGTCTAATCGGGTTCTTCCCGTCGGCGTCGATCACCCAGATTTGCTTGTGATCTTTGTTTACGTTGTTTCTATTGGAAACAAAGGCAATCTTTTTGCCGTCGGGAGACCATGCTGGTAATCCATCATTTGCTGGATTTACCGTTACTCTTCTCTGGTTTCTCCCGTCGACGTCCATGACATAAATATCAATATTGCCGTCACGCCTAGAGGTAAAGGCGATCTTGGTTCTGCGAAAGGCGTAGCCGTTTACCGCAATCTGCATCTGTATTAACAGGGAGACGAAAAGCGCTGCTGCAGGCAAGCATCTCGCTTTGAATGACATTTTTTCCTCCTTAGTCATAGCTAAAGCATGTCACGACTAACCGGGTTTTAGGCATCCTCGACCGTTTTTTGTAGGAGATCAAAGGAACGGATAGTGACTGCGATAGAGATCCTCCTCCAGGTCGCGACCTCCTTGCTCGCACAAAACATTTCCGCCGCGCAGCGAGCAACCGGTAATCGTCGAATCACCGATATCCTCTCCTACCGCCCGCGCCGCTTACACCTCACCGGAGGCTGAGCGCGGTATTCTTCATCCTGCCCCAGATCGTGACGCGGCTGCCCTCCGGCGAAACGGAGAGTTCTCCCGGATAAAGCCAATCCGGTTGGTGATCCCAGAACCCGAGATCATGCTGCAGCCTGTTGACGGCGCCGTTAGTTACATCCACTAGGTAGATTCCGCGTCCATCACCCCTTCCATAGGAGTCAAACGAAATGGCATCACTCTGCGGTGACCATGTAGGATTTTGGTCCCCGGTTATATTCGTAAGTCTTCTCTGATTCTTTCCGTCGCTGTCCATCACCCAAATCCGGTGCATTCTCACATATGCGATGTGCCTGCCGTCGGGCGACCAAGACGGCATACGTTTGTGTCCGCCGTCCCTCGTTAACTGCCGAGAATTTCGTCCGTCGGCATCTATTATATGAATTTCATGCTGGGGGGCAGTTTTACCGGAGGAAAACACTATCCTATTCCCATCGGGCGACCACGACGGATATCTGTCCCACTTAGGTCTCTTATTCAGTTTCCTGGAGTTTTGTCCATCCGAGTCCATCACGTAGATGGTACGGTTCCATTTATCATTGTCCCACGGATTAAGAAGGACGTCGTACGCAATCTTCGTCCCGTCGGGAGACCATGCCGGATTTTGGTCCCACAAGCCGTCCGTCAGTCTAATCGGATTTTTCCCGTCGGCGTCAATCACCCAGATCTGAATGTAGCCTCCGTTTCGATTGGAAACAAACGCAATCTTTTTCCCGTCTGGCGACCATGCCGGATACTGATCAATCGTTGGATGCACCGTTATTCTTCTCTGGTTTTTCCCGTCGCCGTCCATGACATAAATTTCATAATTCCCGTCTCTGCTAGAGGTGAAGGCAATCTTGGTTTTGCGAGAGGCGTAACCGATTTCCGCAAGCTGCATATGGATCAGCAGGGAGACGACAAGCGCTGCTCCGAACAAGCGTCTATCTTTGAAAATCATCATGTCCTCCTTAGTGGTTCATTCGCTAAATATTTAATCCTTAATGAAACCGAGTTTTTTCTTCAAAACTCGGTTTCTTCCCGGAGTCAAAGTGGCTTCAAGGTAATGGTTGAATCCACTCATCACGGGCAACTAAGGATTGATAATCATGGCAATCACTTCATCACATAAATCACAGTTCAGACAGTGTGAACTGCCATCACCCAGCACTTACCACATGTTTTTAGAAAATAAACCACTTAGTAATCGCTAAATCATGTCACGGCTTATTGTAGCGCAATGGATCTCTATCGATCAACTGAGCGGATAACGAAGGCGATAGAGAATCTTATTCGCTATTCGCTCATTTGATCTGTTAGTTTGCGTATCGCGCGCGAGGGCGCTATTTGGTCGCGATCCTTAACATAAAATTGGCTAATGATCCCGGAATCTCATAAATCACAGTTCAGACAATGTTATACTTTACGTTGCCTGGAATTGCGTGTTTTCGAGCGTCTGGTAAAGTAGCAGCCACGATCAAGTGAGATCATAGATTCCGTACCACAATCTGTTAGATTGTGATCGCCTTTGTACGACCATAGAGATCCTATCTCCGAATCGCGACCTGCTGGTACCGCGTAAGTGGTATTAGAAACCACAATTGTCGAGAAAACAAACTCAATTTTACTCAACAGAAGGCTTGTAATCCGCGTAATCTGTTTAATCCGTGAAAATCCGTGATTCAGACAATCACTAAAACATCCCATAAACGGCAGAATCAAACGAATAAATAATGAGTGATCGACTGAACGGATAGTGAAGGCGATAGAGATCCCATAGCTAATCCCGATAGCTATCCCGTAGTAGATTCTGATAGGGAACCCTGCGTCTCCGAATCGCGACACATTTGTGCTGCGAAAACAAGCGCAATATTACCCAACGCAAGGTATAACTACCGCCGCCCCGAGCACACCTCACCGGAAACTCAAGGCGATATCCTTCAACCTGCCCCATATTGTAACCTGGCTGCCCTCCGACGATACCGAGAGCCCCACCGGATTCAGCCAATCGGGATCGTAATCTCCTTGGTTGTGAATCTCGCTGATCATTTTGACCGCGCCGCTTCCGACATCTACTGTGTAAATCTGCGATACAGCTCCGTCTCTGTCCGTACCCGAAAATGCAATGCTGTCAGCGTCCGGCGACCATGTAGGATCATGAGCTATCCCCTTCTCCGTGAGCATTCTCTGATTCTTTCCGTCGCTATCGATCAGGTGAATATTCCAGTTGAAAATATTTGGGTTTCCGTTATTCCAGAAGCCGGTATACGCGATCTGCCTCCCGTCAGGCGACCATGCCGGGTCACGATTGTCCCCGAAATCATACGTTAATCGCTTCTGGTTTCGGCCGTCGGCTTCCATCACGTAAATCTCGGAATGTCTGCCCGATCTGGAAGATTCAAAGGCAATTTTCCTGCCATCGGGGGACCAGGACGGACCTGCGCCATCCCGATTCGTCAGTTGCTTGTTGTTTTTTCCATCCGCATCTATCACGAAGATTACGCGGCTCCATACATCAGGGTTCTCTGGATTAAGAAGAAAATCATACGCAATCCTCTTCCCGTCGGGCGACCAGTCCGGATTCTCGTCCCAGAACCCGTCAGTCAGTCTAACCGGATTCGCCCCATCTGAGTCCATCACCCAGATTTGAAAGGAGCCCTCGTTTCGATCGGACACAAATGCTATCTTTTTCCCGTCGGGAGACCACGTTGGACTTAAGTCCTTTCCCCGATGATTGGTTAATCTCCGCTGGTTCCCTCCACCCGCGTCCATCACGTACAGCTCGCTATTTCCATCCTTTTTTGACATGAAAACAATCGGCGCCTTGTTTGCTGCGGTTCCGTTACTCAATATCGGCTCTGCAATAGCCGATATTAGACATATCCCAAAGAGTAACAGGAATTGACGTTTGAAATACATCTGTCCCTCCTTCGCCGTGAGATTTGGCAGTTAATCAGGTCACTGTCATTGCCGGTTATTGTGTCTGTTTCAGTTTACCCCAACTGGTCGTCAGCCTGTCCGTCCGCGGCACGGACAACCCGGAAGGGCGCCACGAAGGCGAATAGTCCTCGACGCGCGGCATCCGAGTGAGGTTCGCGGCGCCGCTGCCGTCGATCTTTATCGCATAGATGTCATAAGTGCCGTCGGGTTCACGCCTATCAAAAACGATTCTCGACCCGTCGGACGACCAACTAGGAGAATACTCGTATGCCCATCGCCACTCTATGGTCAGCATCACGGGATGAGTGCCGTCCGCGTTCATCAGGTAGATATTGAACGGCGCAAACCAGAGACCGGGTTTGGGCGATGCCGAATAGGCAATCTTTCTCCCGTCCGGTGACCAGCTCGGTGTCATGTTTACGGCACGGGGATTTTGCGTAAGGTTAATGCGATTTGCGCCTCTGGCATCCATCACGAAAATGTCCCCTTCTGTTCCGAACACAATCTTTTCGCCATCGGGCGACCAGACGGGACTGTAGGCGAAGTCCAAGTCGGGAGTGAGGTTCACCGCATTTGTGCCGTCGGCGTCCATTACGTAGATGTTCCTCTGGCCGTTGCGATTTGACATAAAAACGATTTTCTCTCCATCCGGCGACCAAGCTGGGTCTTCATTGCCTTTACGTATGCCCTTCGTGAGATTCACACGATTTTTGCCGTCGGCGTCCATTACACAAATATCGCTAACATCGCCGTGAAAGCGCTCAAGCCCAAATGAAAACACAATCCTCTTTCCATCCGGCGACCACGACGGGTGACTGCCATTGGCAAGTTTGACCGGGTTTGTGCCGTCGCTGTTCATGATATAGATAGCTGGTTTTCCGTCTCGGATTGAAGTAAAGGCGATCTTCCCGCTGTCACTGAATGCGCTGACTGCCTGTGCGGTTAGCGCACTCGCAGCCAACAGTGAGACGGCGATTATTCGGCGTGGGCAGGTCCAATTCGATTCGCGGGCTATCACTTGTCGGACTCCTTTCACAGACCCCGCAAGCAACGCCTTCCAGTCTCGGAAAGCGTGAAGCGTAAAATTTCGCCGAATTGGAAATGCAGATTATCGGCGGTTGGCGGTCGAGGTTTTAATCTCGCCCCAGATTGTGACGACGCTTGTGTCTGGCGGTACAGACCATCCTTTCAGATAAAACCAATCGGGATCGGTATCACTGCCATGGTGGTTCTCGCTGAGTTGTTTTAGGTGCTTTCCATCGGCAGTCATCAAGTGAATCGTTTTACGATTGAAAAGATTAACCCACGACGAGTACGCGATCGTGTTCCCGTCAGGTGACCACGCCGGCTGCAACTTATGCGGAAGGTCGCGCGTAAGTCTTTCTAAACGAGGCTCGCCAACGACTCTAACGACATAGATTTGAAAAGTGTGTGATTCGTCAATAGCTCCATACGCAATCCAATTACCGTCGGGGGACCACGATGGATTGGCCGTAAACGCCATATTAGGAGTAAGTCTTTCCTGCATGTTTCCGTTCTCATCCATTACGTAGATTCCGTTTGCTCCGCGCGCATAGGATACGAAGGCAATTCGAACCCCATCAGGCGACCACGCTGGCTGCTCGTTCTTTCCGATTTGAGTCAACTGTTTCTGGTTACCCCCGTCGGCGTCCATTACCCAAACCTGCCGCCCTCCTTTGTTACGAACGTAGGCAATCTTTTCCCCGACAGGAGACCACGCCGGTTGCTGATTGGTCGCTTCTTTTGTCAGTCTCATTAACTTCCGTCCATCGGAATCCATGACGTAGATTTGTTCAACTCCTTTCTCTCTGTTGGAGACGAACGCAATCCTGTCGCCATCTGGAGACCACGAGGGATCATAGTCTCGTGCCGGATCAATCGTTAGTCTGACCTGATTGCCTCCGTCGCTATCCATAACGTAGATGTCGCTGTTATCGTCTCTCACGGAGCTAAACGCAATCTTGGCTAGAGGCGCGGCATAACCGCTCTTTGCCATGTGCATCTGGACAAAAGCGGACACAATAAGCGCTGCTCCGATCAAGTGTTTAACTTTGAATAACATCGATTCCTCCTCCCTTGTTATTAAGTAGATGCTTCGAACACGCCGTACACATCATCAACGACCCGATGTTGGCTATTTAATTTTGCCCCACATAGTGGCGAAATTCGCCGCAGGTGACACCGACCATCCTACCGGAGCATACCAATCGGGATCGGTATCATCGCCAACGTGCTCCTCACTGAGTTGTTTAAGGTGTTTTCCATCGGCAGTCATCAAGTGAATCGTTTCATTTCGGAAGGGGTCGATTGACACGTAGGCAATTGTGTCGCCACCGGGGAACCATGCGGGACGCCGTTTACCCGGTGGATTGTGTGTTAGCCTTTTCGGACGACCGCTGCCATCGCTTCTCACGACAAAAATTTGCCATCTGTTTGCTTCGTGAGCCCCATACGCAATCCATTGACCGTCGGGAGACCACGATGGATGGGCCGTACTCTCCATGTGTTGGGTAAGTCTTTCCTGATTATCACCGCCGTTCGCATCCATGACGTAAATTTCGAGCCGTCTCGCCCAAACGGATGCGAAGGCAATCCGTTCCCCATCAGGCGACCAGGCTGGATAAAAGTTCACTCCTACGTGAGTTAACTGTTTTTGGTTACCCCCGTCTGCGTCCATTACCCAAAGATCTAAGCGGTGAACGTACACAATCTTTTTTCCGTCAGGAGACCATGCCGGCCACCGACTTGACGCTTTGTGCGTCAGTCTCATCAAATTCTGACCATCGGAATCCATCACGTAAATGTGATTGGCCCTGTTATTTCTATCGGAGACAAACGCAATTTTTTTGCCGTCGGGAGACCACGACGGATCCAAGTCATTCGCCGGATCATCCGTTAGTCTCACCTGATTACGTCCGTCACTATCCATAACGTAGATTTCGCTGTTACCATCTCTCGTAGAGCTGAAGGCAATCTTGGGTCTCTCTGCGGCGTAACCGATCTGTGCGATGTGCATCTGAATCAACAGGGAGACGATAAACAACGTAGTCGCGAATCGTCTGGCTTTGAATGTCATCTGTTCCTCCTTGCTGCATATAAGCGGAGTCTCCTAAGCGACTGAATGATGTAAGTGTAGGGTGGGCACTGCCCACCATCTCTTGTACGGCGCGATAATCCTATCATCGACGATCCGCTGTTGGTTCTTTAATCTCGCCCCACATAGTGACGAAATTCGCGTCTGGGGACACCGACCATCCTACCGGGTCAAACCAATCAGGATCGGTATCACTGCCATCGTGCTCCTCACTGAGCTGTTCTAGGTATTCTCCGTTAGACGTCATCAAGTGAATTGTCGTATTCTCAAAGGGAGATTCTTGTACATAGGCAATCGTGCCGCCGTCCGGGGACCATACAGGAAACCTTTTATGTGGTTCGTTGCGTGTTAGTCTTTTGGACAATCCGCCCCCATCGGTTCTCACGACAAAGATTTGATACATGGCTCCTTTGTGCCAAAAATCGTGCGCAATCCATTGACCGTCGGGAGACCATGATGGGTTGTCATGAGCCCACACTCCTCGGGTAAGTCTTTCCTGATTATCACCGTTCTCATCCATTACGACTATCCCGCCTCCGAGCCTACTCGATGTGATGGCTATTCTTCTCCCATCTGGCGACCAGGCTGGATGATAGTTCTGCCCTACATGAGTTAACCGAGTCTGGTTACCCCCGTCGGCGTCCATCACCCAAACCTGTCTCCCTCCTTTGCTGCGAGTGAACGCAATCTTCGCCCCATCAGGCGACCACGCCGGGTCCGAATCATTCGACTCTTTTGTTAGTTGCGTTAAATTCTGCCCATCGGAATCCATGACGTAGATACTGTCAACTCCACCATTTCTTCTCGACACAAACGCAATCCTTGTTCCGTCGGGAGACCACGCCGGATCCGCGTCAATCGCCGGATCATGCGTAAGTCTTACCTGATTGCCGCCATCGCTATCTATCACGTAGATTTCGCTGTTTCCATCTCTCGTTGAGCCGAAGGAAATTTTGGATCTCCCATCGGCGTAACCGTTTTTAGCAAACTACATCTGGATTAACAAGGAGAAGACAACCGTTGCCGCCACCCACCGGCCAACTTTGAATGACATTTGACCCTCCTCAATTGCGCCTAAAGCCTATTATACACGACACCGCGGCGTAAATGAAGCCCCTTCGTACCGCCGCTTTTCATTGATAGGCCTCCTCCCACGCGTTATAATGTGTCGTAATGCCGCCGTTTCCTTTTTGCCGCGCCAAATCCCAATCAGATAAAGGAGCTACCCATGAAACGACTTTTCACCGTAATCGCCACCCACACCGCCGCGCTTCTCCTCGGAATCGCAATAGCCCTGATTGCTTCTCACTTTCATGGACCGCGACTCGTGCTAGACAATATCACCGTATCAAACGCCACCCGTGTACCGGCGGCGGACGACACGAACCCGACGTATGAGTTCCACCCCAAAGGCGAGATTGTCGATATTAACACAGTTGTGCATGTTCGGGCGCTTGATGAGACTGTCCCGCTAAAATTTGCTTTTGATTATCCGGATCCTGACACCCTCGACCTAATTCAAAGGCTTCAGGACGAAAATCGACGCCTGAAAACACTCCAACAGCTTCAATTCGATATGAAAAAGATAAATCGCGAGAATCAAAAGTTCAGAAAAGAGGCCCACACCCAACCCACTCCCGCGCTACACGACTCACTACGTACTTATTAGCGGAATGGGCGGTGACAATGTCGGTGTGTCCATCGTAGGGGCGAGGTTCCCTCGACCGAGTCCGTTAGTTGTAGTGTAGGATTAACCGAGACCAACCCGACTCCTATGTAGGAGCCATCAAGCGAATGAAAAATGGGCAGGATTAACTATCGCACTCTTTGTCCAGTCGGTTGATCGATAGAGATCCTAGGACGATAGAGAGCCTCGGGCGATACCGAATTCTCGTGGGAATTCTTGATACCGATCCCCTGCCGACCATTCCGCTGCCTCCGACAGCACCCCCGCACATTGCAGGTCCGCCTTTGCACTGCAGAGCAGTGCCATGTCAATAGAATCGCTAGGCGTCCAAACTCCGCGCTCCAGCGGAGCGCAATATGGAATTATGTACAAATTGCGAGTGTAATGTGCTACCTTCATAAAATCAACTAATATCCGTAGGAGCGGTCTCCTGGTCGCGATCATCAAGCTAGTGATTGTCGAGTAGGATGTGCTATGGGATCTCTATGGGACTTCTATCGCCCTCATTATCCATTCGGTTGATCGATAAAAATCCCCTGGCCGCCTTCCTTTTGGCGGCGCACCCGAATTCACGCGAACCTCCGCTGCACCGCTCCCACCGACGGGGTTAAAAAGAACACGTATTACGCCGCCGACCACCTGCGAAAGGAGGCGAACATGAAAATAATCTTCTGGCTGCTAATAATCTGTGCGCTCTGCGTCGCCTATTGGAGCTTTTTTCTTCTCGACAGCGAACGGGTGTCCCGTGAGACGGCATACCGTGTGGAACGCGTCATCGACGGCGACACGATACGAATTGATTACAACGGAAAATCCGAGAGCGTGCGCCTGATTGGAGTTGATACGCCGGAGATGGACGACCGAAACGAAAAGCTTCGCGCGTTAGCCAAACGAGCCGCCGCATTCACACGTCAACTGCTGGAAGGGAAATCGGTCTACCTGCATTTCGACCGGGAGAGGCGGGATAAATTCGACAGGTTATTGGCGTACGTGTACCGCGCGCCGGACAAATTGTTCGTGAATCTTGAGCTTGTTCGTCAAGGTTATGGGCGCGCCTTAACGAAATTTCCGTTCAAGCATGCCGCGTTGTTCCGGGAACACGAAAGAGAGGCAAAAGCGGAAGGTTTGGGGGTATGGGCGAATCCCGTCGATTGACAACCTGCTGTGCGCGGCTTCCCAATCGTAGGAATGACTTCTCGCCTCCGCCGGATTACAAGCCAGCCGGCGCACCAATCAACCTCACGCAGTGCGGATAATTCAACGTGTTTAACCGAACTCTAACGTTTCTTCGTTGATTTACCGCGCAGCAGTGAGCAAATCATCGTCTCGCCGATCTCTTTATCTCGCCCCACGTCGACGCTAGATGCGCGCTATCGTTCACGCTATGCGGAACGCCAATGTTCGGGATGGCCGGTCCCGTGATCTTGATGTCATCGAGATGGACGAGCAGCCCGGTACTTATATCAAAACATACAGTCCCCGGCACTGCGGTCTCATCTTCGTATTGGGCGATGACGTTGTCGTCGAAACTAAACTCAAAGAAATCCTCTTCTGCCACGATTTTGATTGGGAGCCAGCGCCTCGGTTTTATCGGACGCCTGAGATCTTCAAACCTAAGCTCCTGCCGATCCACTGCCTGTCCCGGCGGATCTCCCGGAGGATCCGTGCTGACTAACACCGACTGCAAATCCAAATAAATGCTCATGAACTGTGCATCCGAGTCGAGAAAATCTTCAGCTCTGTGCCAACGTTTTCGCACGGTGACGCTGAAAGCGCTTAAAGGCAATCCGATCGGAAACTCTTGAAATCTAACGCGCAAGGATAGAGTGTAAGAATCCCAGTTTTCCTCGCCGCCCACGTCCAGTTCCAAAGTTCCACCCTTGCTGACGATGTCCGGTAACTCGCGCTTCTTTATTCTTGTGTCCACCACCAAACGCCCTCTTTCGATTTTCAGAATTTCATCCAGATCGACTTGGCGCGGAAACCCGTAGATATCCCATTCATAAAGATCCCCGTCGCTGAAATCTTCCAGAAACGTACCGGAAACCGCCGTGGATACAGGCGATACAACGAGCAGCAAAGCCATTGGTAGCCATTTCATGAGAATTACCTCCGTGCCGGGAAAGCGGTATTATGCGTGCCCGCTTCGCCAGACGAATGAAGTGAGAAAGCTGTTCCGACAAGAAAGGTCGTCGTTGGTTGAAGCAACGCCATTGCATGACACCCCTATATCATACCATATTTTCGATGAAGCCGCTGCTGCAAAGCGGTCACGGCGAATTTAACAGAAACGCCCCCTTTATGACTCTTGTGACGCTTTAGGAGCACGCTTCCTGATCAGCCTAACCGGCACGTTTGTCTCCGTGAAACTGGGACGACGAGAAGGGGTGTAACTACGTGGATGACACCGACTCGGACCAAAGCGAATGAAAAGGAGACGACCGATGCAAGAGTGGATGAACATCATCGTGACGTTGCTCGCGTTTGCGGCGCTATGGTGGAGACTTACGGCGAGAACGGCGGGAAAAAGCGATATGGCGGAGCTTGGGAGCGATGTGGACGGAACCGAAGAGAACTTGCAGGCAGAAATAAACAAACTCGACGAGAGCATGGAATCCGGTTTCAACCGAATTGATGCGAAATTGGACGCAGGGCTCGCCCATCTTGATACCAGGATAAGCGCCAATTCACAGGTGCATCATGCCGACATTATGGAAGTGGTACGTAGGATTGACGGTGTGGCAAACGATTTCCGTCCGAAATCGGCGAACGAGTTCCCGGTAAGACCGACAAATCCGGGGCTGAATCGAAGCGGGTTTCTTTACACACACCATCGACAAAGAGCGAGGCGTTTCACCAAACAGTCGTGCCGTGTACCATACTCCCGCGGCAGACTCTACAGTCGTAGGTTGGGTTGAGCAGAGCGAAACCCAACTTCATTAGTTACTATCACTGCCCCTCTTCCACCCTTCCCCTCTTCCATGCTTCCCTGCCTCTTGTCCCTACAACAACCCAATCCCAAGCCTCACCTTCGCCTTCGTCCCGCCGATCCGACGCTGACCAATCCCGAACCCCCGCCGCGTAAGCTCCCGTCCGAAAGCGTTCTTCGACTTTGTGCCCTCAAATCGCGTCTCGTAACACTCATACAAATCGCTAGTACGCGCATACGCACCCTCGCTCTGCACACAGAACATCTCCACGAACCGTCCAACATCGTCCTGATCTCGGCGGTACTCCTCCGTAGCCTCCCTCACC
The DNA here is from genome assembly GCA_965204085.1 of Candidatus Poribacteria bacterium. Taxonomy (GTDB): domain Bacteria; phylum Poribacteria; class WGA-4E; order WGA-4E; family JAJDTR01; genus JAJDTR01. The sequence continues at coordinate 1,053,240 of CBDBEE010000001.1, forward strand.
GCGTCCGGCGGTTTCAGACCGTCGGCGTACCACTGGATGGCGCCGCGCACAATCCACGCCAGGATTGCCGACTGGATGTCGGGATTGGTAGTCAGATGTACCTTTAGCCGATTATCCTTCCCGGCGCCCTCGAAATGCTGCGTGAAATTGACGAGATGTATCCGCCTCCAGATGCCCTCATCGGCACCCCGAATTTCCAGTTTGTGATTCCCGTAGAGCCACGGCGTGTCCGTCGGACGGTACTCGATTGCCTGCTTCGCGTACGGGTGCCGTCCCTTCCGCGTGTCGCCGCCCGTCAGTTTCTTGACGAACGATTCGGCGAGCCGCGCCCCGCTCTCCACCTCGTCGTGCACCACCATGCGAGCGCCCTTCATGTCGGCGACCGCGTACTGCAGCGCGGTCGGATTTTCGTACTGACCCTCCCCGCGTTGGATGGCGCCCGCCATCGCCGCTTGGCAGTAACTGCCCATCGCCCGCCATATCGACTCGATAAACGTCGATTTGCCGTTTGCCCCGTCCCCGTACAGATACAACAGACACTCCTCCCGCACCGAATCCGTAGCCGAGTACCCCGCCGCCCGCTGCAAAAACTCCCGCACCTCCGGATCCGGTTGAATCTGCTCCATAAACCGATTCCACTCCTCGTTCTCATGGTCAAGCCCCTTCCACTCAAAATCCGAATGTCGAGTCAGCAAATCCTCGCGCCGATGCTCTCGGAACCCTCCGTCCCGCAAGTCAATCGCCCCGTTCGCACAGTTGAAGAGATGCCCCTTCGTGTCGAAATCTTCCGGCACTGCCGCGAGCAGACCCCGCGCGGACTCGATGGCGGCTTTAATCTTCGCCTGAGAGAGACTGGAGGCGATATGCTTGAACAGTTTGCTAACAGCGTCATTATCCGTCATGGTTTGAGCCGTGTCGGATAACCCCAAGATGGTAGATTTCATCTTCTCGTAGATGGTGTTATGCCGATCGACCGCCCACCGTTTACCCGTCCAATAGAGCCAATGGTTGTTGTCGTCAACCCACCGAAAGTCCGTCCCGTGCTGTCGCGCAAACAGATCCGCGTTATAGGCGTCCGAATAAGGCAGCTCTGTAGGTTTCGGTTCCGTCGAATTCTTCTTCTTCTTCCGTTTGCGCGGTGTCTTCCCTTTCCATCCGTTCCGCTTGGCTAACTCATACACGGTGCCGAGCGTAATCCCTCCGCCAGCGGTGAACGTGCGCCATTTGCGTTCACACGCACCCATCTCATACTTTGACGGGGCGGACCGGCTCCACTCCTCCCATTGTGAGACATTCCCTCCGTCGTGGTGGATAGCCATGCCGACCAACAGCCACGTTTCATAGTCGTCGGGAGGCACATGACGGAGTGCGTCCGCGAGCGCGGCATCATCGGTAGGAGAGTTTTTGCCGTTCGCGCCCGCCCTGTTGCGAGGGACGATCGCTGCTCCATTTCGCGAAGGTTGAGCGCCCGAATGTGCGGAGCGAGAGGCTGCTTCCCAGCTGAGCGGAGTGACCGCCTCGGCGAGGTAAGCGGACGGATCGTGCGCCAGCAACGTCAGCCGTGGCAGATCCTTGCCGCTCGAATCGGCGGCGCCTGAAAGCAGCTCATCATAGTACGCCGCAGCCTCTCGCCACGCCGTCGTGTGGGAAACCGCGTCCGTGGGTTTGGGTTCAACGGCGACCAGCACTTTGATACCGTTTCCTGACGGGCTGATAAACGCCGCCGCTGTATGAGACACCCCTGTGGCGAGTGCCTTGCTGCGCTCGAGGTGGGTTTCGATGTCATCGTAATCGAGCACCAGTAAGCCGGAGTGCGAGACAAGCCCTTTACGGTTGCGCCTTGAGAACACGCCCGCCGGCGTGAAAGCGGGGAGTTGCCTGCCCTTGAACTTCCGATAGGCGGTCTTGTTCTTGGTCGCCAGCGTGCGCGCCCGCAGAGTCTTGCGCTTGAGTCCGAAAGCTCCGCTGCGAACACGTTGAATCACGGACGACAGAGAAGCCGTAATCCCGCGCACGTCGTATGTGTTTTGATAAACACTCACAACACATCGCCCAAAATCGGTTTTTGCAGCTTTGTCCTGTTGCGGAGAACTTGCCCGCGCATCGCGTGAATCCATCATTTTTTCAGAAATAGGCCGTATAGTTGCAGTTGGCGATGTGAACTCGAAAACTCTTAAACAGTGCTAAATCGGCTAAAAATATACTATACATAAGTTAAGCTATCAACCCAAAAATAAACACAACCTCCAGACCGCCGCAAACCTGCAGCGGGTCAAGCAATGGATATTGTAATGTGGTCACCCCCACCAACCCTTGTAGGGGACGGCCCCTGTGCCGTCCCACCCACATCTCAGCTTCGCACTGCGGAACTGACATCCCATCGAGTTACTGCACCATCCATCTTGCCAACGACTCCTTCCCACCTTCTCTCCCTCTTGCCCCTTCCGTTTAATCCTGCTATACTATCCCTAGGGAAATTGCCTCCCCAAATCCTATTCGAAAGAATCGTCCGATGCGCATGCAAAAATCCCGTTTCCCCAATTCTCCTGCATCAAAACGAGTGGATAGCTTAAACCTCGTGAGTCGCAGGTAGGAGGAATCAAGCGACCGGCCAGGGAGTGCGATAGATATCCCTTCCGATTCCCGACTTTGGCTCGTAATCTGGGGTGTCGCGATTCGGAGATCGCTCCTACAGGTTCAGGTGTTCAACCGCGTAAACCCTAATGGAATTCCGTATGAAACACATAATCAAACGTGACACACTCACCTTCCTGATTGTCAACATCGTAATATTGAACTGCCTCCTGACAGGTTGCGGGGGTGATGAGGTCGTTGAGGAAGATGTATCTGACAGCCTGATTGAAGAAATAGGCGGCGGTGATAAGGATGCTACAGAACGTCTGTACGAAGAACTGGTTGGAGAGTATGAACTGATTCGGTCAATCGTTAAGTACGCCGATGGCGGCGAAACGCTCGACCTGAAACCACCAGAGGTCACCGGGTTCATGACGATTACCCTGAATCGATGGATGAAGCAGGAATTCGAGGTAGCGGGAAATCGTATAATCGCAGAAGGCACCTTTGAAATTCTTCGAGATGAGGGAATCATTGAGGTGCGCCAGGGAGTGGTCACTATTCCGTTGATTTATACATGGGACGGGAGCATCCTTACAACGGCTCTGGACTTTGGTGCCTATTTTGAGACGGACTACTGGCGTAAGCTCTGAGTTCTATTGATGTATTGATGAGACAGGAATCCGTTCAACCGAGTAAATATCGAGTGACGAGGAACACATAACGACCCGGTAGGAGGGAACTCCGATTCCCGACGATGGCTCGCGATTCGGCGGGGTGCCTTGTCAATTATACGAGTGGATGGATTAAACCTCGCATGTCGCAGGTAGGAGGAATCAAGCGACCGGCCAGGGAGTGCGATAGATATCCCTTCCGATTCCCGACGATGGGACTTCAATACATATCTACAAGGAGAAAATTGATTTGCAGCTTTTATCGAACAACGTCATTTATCGCGACGGCAAACACAACGCGTTTACCTCAATGGTGCGCTGGCAAGGCAAATACTGGCTAGCGTTGAGAAACGGCGCCTCTCACAGATCCGATGACGGTCGGCTAATGGTCATGAACTCAAGCGATTTGGAAACATGGTCCGAACCGCAAGAGGTCATCAATACCGAACTCGACGACCGCGATCCGGCGATATTCGTTTGCGGCGACCGGTTATTCCTCGTTAGCATGTCGTACAAACGCAAGCTGCATGAAGGGGAAACCCAGCGGCGCCTCGTCAGCATGATTAGCTACGTCGTCAGCAGCGGCGATGGCGTGAACTGGACGGAACCGCGGCAGGCGTTGCCGGAGCATCGGGTCATCTGGTGGGTGTCGTCTGGCCCCGACGCACTCTATGCGTCCGTGTACGGTGCGGGCACCGCGGGCGAAGGTCCCGACTACTGTCGCTGGACAGAACTCTGGCGAAGCGAGAACGGCGTAGATTGGGACCAGGTCGGAATTATCTCCGACGAGAATCGGGCGACGGAGTGCGCGCTGGCGTTTCTACCGGACAAGCGGTTGGTCGCTTTTGTGAGGCACGACGAGAACGACAAGCCGGAGATTAAGATTGCTTCGCCTCCATATCGCGAATGGGTGACCGCTGTGGAACTCGGTTTCAGAAACAATGGACCCGGGATCGGACGTGTCGGCGATAAGCTGGTAACCGCTGCCAGAGCCATGTTCGAAGACGCCAACACGCCACTCGCGGACGATCTCTGCAGGGAACGGCGAAGGGGCTTGATTATGGGCGTGTTTGATCCGGATACATTGCAGTGGGAGCCTGCCTTGGCGATTCCTCACGCCCGCGGGATTATGAGTCCAACCGATCCGGACGCTCACGCGGACACTGGCTTGAATTGGCCCGATGTGTCGTACGCCTCAATCACGGACTTGGGCGGCGGAAATATCGGAATGATCTATTATGAAGGGTTTAAGGGCCCGCCCTCCGATATTCGCGCGGCGATGCTGAGGATGTAGGGACGGTTTCGGTATTGAGATGTATCCGCTGAAGTGACTACGACGAGCGGGGCTGGAAGGATGGAAGATGGGAAGGGCGGAAGGTACGCTTCGAGGTCACCCTCAATCCTCTGGAGCGGCATCATGGGAGCCAAAGGCTAGTTGACGCTTGACTATATGTGTCAAGCTACTAGAGTTGGGTTTCACCGGGTTCAACCCAACCTACAATCTAAAGTCTCATAGTGGGCCACTTGTCAAGGCGGGCGGAGATGTAACATCTGACCAACAACATCGTGAATGGAATCGGCGGTGGTTCCAAAAGTTTGAAACTGCGCTGGATAACGCACAACTTGGGCCGCTATGGCTGAAAGATGAGCGGATTGCTTCAGAGGTAGCTGAGAGTCTGCACTACCGAGATGGGAAAGTTTACCGCTTGGACGCTTTTTGTATCATGGCAAATCATGTACATGTAGTGTTCGCTCCACTTGCAATAGAACCTTCCGAAGAGCCGCAAACTAACAGATCAAATGAGCGAATAGCGAATGCGATAGAGATCCCTTTGCGGTACAATTCACTTGCCTCCATTATGCAATCGCTCAAAGGCTATACAGCGTGGAAGGCTAATCGTCTGTTAGGGCGCAGTGGCGCATTCTGGCACCATGAAAGTTACGATCATAGTGTGCGGGACACAAGTGAATGGCAACGGATTGTCACCTACGTTCTCAATAACCCGGTAAAAGCGGGTTTAATCAAGGATTGGAAAAAGTGGCAGTGGAGTTATTGTCGAGCTTTACACGGTACCGCAAACTGTTAGTTTGCGATCACAATCTAACAGATTGTGGTACAGTAGGGACACGGTTGAATAGCATGAGTAGGATTCACGTACCGTAAATTGATAGTTTAGGATTACAATCTTACAAATCAAACGACTGGATAGGGAGTGCGATAGAGTTCCCATAGCAAATCCCACGCGATAGAAAATCCTGTTCGTTATCCACTCGTTTGATGGTCAGTGACTAGCGGATCTCAGTTGATCTTTCGTTTGATTCTATCCCGTGCGCAGTCGGGGCAAGATGCCCCTCCTACTCTGGTAGTCGTTAATCGGTCGCTGTTCGCTCCTTTGATCCCAACACCTACGATTCAATCGTGTCGAGATGTCAAGAGAAGGTGTAACGCACAAAGAGAATCCGCATTTGCCAATCCAGCGGGGGCGGTTTGGACCTTGAATGAATGAACGGCGCGTGTGCTGCTCTCGTCGAAACCCCAAATTGACAGTAGGTTTGAATTCGTTGTTCTACTATGGCTATCAATGGAGACATTATGCTAAGGTCGAACATAGTCCTATTGATTATTTCGGTTCTTCTGCTCTCTTGTGGTACGAATCCTTATACGAAATACTACAGAGCAACGCTCTTGGGCATCGATCGATCTGCCAGAATTCAACAAAATCCTGCGGGGCATATTGGAACCACAAAACCGGTAGTTCTTCGAGGCAAAACCGTCTATCCACATTCTGATATCGTTGAAGTATCCATGGAGGAAGATTCGTTGATGAAACAGAACGGGTATCGGTTGATTGGCGAATCCGGTTTTGTAGGGGGAGCAGACCCCAAGATTCTCATGCTCAAGGCGCATGCTAAAATGGTACGCGCCGATTGCGTTGTTGTGTACAGCCAACATGTAAGCACCGAACAGGGACAAATCTCGTTGAGGCTACCGGATACCAGAAAAAGAATCAAGGTAGAGCGTTCGAGTAATATTGACGGGGATGTTTCCGCCTCCGTTAACGAAACCAAAACAATCACCTTGCCGCAAACCTATACTACCTATTGGTTCCCTTACCGTCGCGACAGCTATCGTTTCTATGCGACTTACTGGATAAAGGAAAGATAGGGAGGTGACCATGCTGCGACTAATCATAATTCTGCTGGCTACTCTGGTAGCTTCCACAGGGTTTGCACAACAGCAGTTGTACGATCTTATTCATCTCGACGACGGGACAGTTATTCTGGGAACCATCGTCGGAACGCTCCGGGGGGAATCCGTACGCATAATAACCGATGACGGCGATAGCCTGCTCTACGAATCGCACCGCGTCGTCAAAATTACGCGTGCCCCCCGACCATATTCAGCGAAAAGCCCTGCAACCGCCCTAGCGATGTCCTGCGTTTTCCCAAGCCTTGGTCAATTCTATAATGAAGATAGAGAAAAGGGACATATCATTCTGGGAATAAATGCCCTTTGTTTGGGAGGCATTGTTACGGGTTTCGCCCTCAAGGAGCATGATTACGACATCTTAGGTAAAACATTCATTGCCACAAGTGCTTTGTATCTAGCGATCAGTTGGATAGTTTCAATGGAAGATGCTTATACTTCAGCCGAAGAAATCAATCGGCAGATTTACCTAAGCCCCTCCGCATTAAATGTTCAACCTATCAATACCCCGAATGGCTTCGGCGTCCGCCTCGCCTTCGGATTCTGAAAAGGAGCTAACTCGTGAGTCAAACATTCAACGTCCCCCGACGCAGATGGGGCAAAAGTGAAATTTCAATTCCGGTCATTCCATTCGGCACGCAGGGATTCGGTAACAATTTCGGTCATGTCACCGACGACGAAGCGTGTGAGCTTATGCGGCATTCGATAGATATCGGCATCAACCACTTCGATGCCTCGCTCTGCTACGGCGACTCGCAGCGCAAGGTCGGCGTCGCGCTCAAGAGCGGCGCTATCCGGCGTGACGAGATTATCCTGAGCGGGCGAATCTGCGGCAACCTCACTTACGAGTGGAACGGAACGGATTTCGAGCGGAATTCAAAGGATCCCGACTATTCCTCCGACTACGCTATGGCAAATATCGAGAAACAGTTGGAGTTCACGGGGACCGACCATTTCGACGCCATGTTTATCCACGACCCGGTCGAAATCGAGCCCACGTTGGCAAAGGGCGGGACGTTTGAATGCCTGAAGACGTTGAAATCCCGCGGTATCGTTCGCAACATCGGGTACGCCATGAATCCGCACGATTTCCATCTCACGACAATGGAGACGGGCGAGGTGGACGTGCTGCTCACGTTCGACGACTACAATCTCTTCGGCACCACCGCCGCGGATGATGTTCTTCCCGCCGCCGCGGAACGTGACATCGGCGTGCTCAACGGCTGGTCGATCAAGCGCGGGCTGCTGACCGGGATAGATCTCTCCGGACGCGACCGGAGTAACATCGAGGTTGACAGGGCGATCAAGATGCGCCAGTGGTGCATCGACAACGGCTACAGCCTGTTGGCGCTGGCTCTTGCCTTCTGCCTGCGCGAGGAACGGATTCACGGCAACCCCATCGGCAGCCTGAACATCGAGCAACTGGAACTGAACGCGCGGGCGGTGAGTGAACCGCTGCCCGAGGGGGCGCTTGACCGGTTCCTGGAGCAAGAATGGGCGAAGTCGTGAAACGTGTAGCTTGTGCATATCGATTGAAAAGGGTGTACGGGACGCAGATCTGCGTCCCCTACGGATCAAGTTAAGGGAGTTCGTCTAGTATTGGTGAGTTCTTCGCCGCAAAGCCCTTAACTTAGTCTCCATTGGGCGAGGAGTAAATCTCAATCTCACCCCATACGGTAGGTGCGGTTTCCAACCGCACCGGTCCCCACGGAAACCAGCGTCATGAGTCATCTTCTGTGGTGCACCCATCAACAAATGGGTTGGTATTCCATCGCTCATGTCTACATGGAGATTAACAGTTTAAGACATCGAAACCACGCAACCTGCGCCGCAAAACGCTTAACTTCATCCCAATGGGGACGCAGATCTGCGTCCCCTACAGGTTGAGATGCGTGAATCCTAAAGCGCGGCATACGAGGAGATATGGGAGATTCACGATTGACTGATTATTGATAGGTTGGACGATTGCAGACCTTTGCAATGAATAGTGGGCAGCCCCGCCCTACAGTTGTGTAAGCGCCGTTTGTATTGATTCATACCACAATACCTAACACGAGGAACAAATGCCAAAAAGACCGAACGTACTACTCATTATCACCGATCAACAGCGTTACGACACGCTTCACTGCGGCGGAGAGGAAGCAATCGAAACGCCGCATATCGATTGGCTTTCCGAGCGCGGCGTCCGTTTCACGCACGCGTTTTGCGCCACGCCAATCTGTTCGCCCGCTAGAGCCTCTCTACTGTCGGGGCTGTATCCGCATCAGCACGGCATGGTGGCTAACCATCAGCCACGGCCCGGGTGCGATCAGATGCATCTCAGCCCGGATGTCAAGCTAATCGCCGATTATCTGAAGCCGGAGGGTTATGCCTGCGGCTACACCGGGAAATGGCATCTCGGCACCGGCAGCGACCGGCGGGGATTTGGCGAGTACGTTGCCAGCCACTTCGATTTCGATACGGATACCCCGGAACAAAACGAGGCGATAACGCATGCGCGCGCTATCGGCGTTGAACTGACCGGAAGGCGGCAGGGCACCGAGCCGAACCCGGCAACGTTTAACAATAGGACGCGGGTCGGTCCGAGCGTGATGCCCCTGGCGGATCATCCGGCGACGCTGATGTGCGACCGCGCCATGTCGTTCATTCAGCGGCATCAGCACAGCGACGATCCGTTCATGCTGGTCTACAGCACGCACGAGCCGCACTCCCCATTCGTCTCGCCGCGACCGTTTGACGCCATGTACCAACCCGACGACATGCCGCTCCCGCCGACCTTTACCGATACATCGTTCCACCCGCACACCAAAATTCGTCAGAACAATCAACTTCAAAAGATAAACGAAATGGGACTGTCCGAGTCGGAGATGCGGGAGATTGTGGCTGCTTATTATGGCCAAGTGAGTTTCTGCGATCACCTCGTCGGGCGATTAATCGCGTCGCTGATTGACACCGGTCAACTTGAAGACACCCTCGTCATCTTCACCTCTGATCACGGCGAGATGATGGGCAGGCACAATATGCTGTTGAAGGGCGCGGCGGTGTTTGACGACTTGTCGCGAATACCGCTCGTCGTCGTGCCGCCCGGCGGGCTCGGTTCGGAGAGCGTAGATTCGAGTCTTGTCTCGCACATCGATCTGATGCCTACCATTCTCGACTGGTGCGGGGCGGACATCCCCGCCGGCTTGGACGGGATGTCGCTGCGCCCGCAAATTGAGAGCGCACCCAACTCGAACCGGCATGACGGAAGGCGTACCGGAGTGGTCACCGAGTTTCACTCCTGCAACTGGACAAATCCGATTGCACCACTGCGTATGTGGCGCACCGAGGAGTGGAAATATGTCGAGTCGTATCACGGCGATCACGAACTCTATAACCTCGGAGATGACCCGCACGAGTGCCGCAACCTGATTGACGACCCCATGGCAGCCGACGCGCTGGCATCGCTAAAGGCTGGCTTGCGCGACTGGTGCGAGCGCACTGGGGACACCTGGCCCGAGGTCGTCATCCCGCCGGAGGTACCGAAATAGGCTCCTCGCACACAGTGGGGTTATCATGTGTTAATCGCTCGGATGAATTCGGATGAATTCGGATGAATATAGTGCACAGGAAATCTGTTTAGGGAAGGATGGAAGCGTGGAAGATTGGAAGAGGGGAAATCGGGGGATTGGCAATTGTCGAAAGAATGGATAGAAGCGTTGGGTTTCACTCCTATTTACGCATTTTTGGGGTAATGGAGCCTAGGGAATCCTACTTCAATATGGGACTCCTCGTGGATTTCCGTTCAACCCAACCTACGGGCTATAGTCAATTCCATTCATATTTGCACACATTTCGGCAGGTAGGTGCGGTTTCCAACCGCACCGACGAAACGGAAAAAATACCGGTTCGGTTAGGAAACCAAACCTACCGCAGTGTATAAATAAGGAAGGTTTATGCCAGTCACCGCTAAAGAGAAACGCGAACAACTCATTCGGGAAGGCTACTGCATCTTCGAGAACGTGCTGCAGCCAGAGATGGTGGCGAAGCTAAACGCCATGAGCGAATGGACCATCGCGCAGGAGGATCCGGCTCACTTCGATCAGCACCGCGCACATGGCTGTATCATTCCTTACTGGCGGTATCCCCACCCCGCTTTCGCCGAACTCATCGCCTATCCGCGTGCGATGGCGGTCCTCGCCGAGCTCGGATTCGATCATCCCAAGGTGTGGAGCGGATTCGTAATCAGCAAGCCGCCGCACGCGCCGCCGCTGTTCTGGCATCAGGACGGCGTGTTGTGGGATCACCCCATCAGCTACACCGATCAACCGCAACAGTATTTCCTGATGTACTACTTGGTGGACACGAACCGCCGCAACGGGTGTCTGCGCGTCGTACCCGGATCTCACCTGAAGCGCCACGCGCTGCACGATGTACGCCGGAAGGCTGACGACGGCGTGGGTAACGCTTCTGATTTGGATCACGCCGCCTTCCAGTACGCCGAGGGGGAGGTCGATGTGCCTGTCAAGGCGGGTGATGTCGTCATCGGCGATTCACGCCTGATACATTCCGCCCACGCCAATCAGAGCGGCCAGCGCCGCACGGTGCTCACTATCTGGTATTGGCCCGGCTATGACGAGTTGCCGGAGGATGTCAAAAGGTTGATTGTCAATCACATCACGGAACGCGAGGATTGGTGCCAGTGGGTCGAGCAGACGCGCGATGTCACGGGAGCGTTGGTGCCGGTCTACGACGGGGAGGCGGAACAGGTGCCGTGGACTACTAGCCCGGGCGAGAACTTGCGATAACGCCGTCCCGATTATCAGAAGGAGAATCTAATGAACGTCCTACAGAAAACCTCACTCAGTCTGTTGCTCACTATCCTTTTGGGCAGCGTTGCGTTTGCGCAGGTTGTCGACATTCTCGACCCAGAGCTGCGCGCTGCGATCGCGGCGGAGTTGAATATCGCCCACGTCGCTACCGCCTTCGCAACGAGTGTGCATATTTGTTTATCCAATTTCTGTCCTGACCTCAAATTACATGAAAGGACTACCTTATGCGAAACAGCCTTATTAAAAAGGAGAGATTTATGTCGATTAAACGTATTATCAATGTGTTGGCTGCTCTATTCGTCACGTACGCGGCATATGGCAGTGATATTCAGATTGTCGATGATAATCTGCGTGTAGCAATTAAAGAACGGCTTGACATGCCGCACGGTGCAGCTATCACTCAACAGGATATGCTCCGGCTTACCGATCTCGCCGCGTACGCCAGTAACATATCTAATTTGTCCGGTCTCGAAGCGGCAACCAACTTGGATTATTTAGCGCTTGGGCAGAACTCTATCAGCGATTTATCTCCCTTGGCTGGCCTACCCTTGCGTGGTCTTGTTCTGCCAGATTGTATGGTAACCGATATTAGTCCTGTGTCCAACCTCACTCACATTGAAGAATTGAACCTCCGCAGCAACCCCATATCGGATATTTCACCGCTCGGCGCGATCACCACTCTACATTCGCTCGACTTGAGCCATTGCCAAATCATCGACATCTCGGTGCTTTCGCAACTGGTTAATCTGAAGTACCTTCAGTTGAATCATAATAAGATTAGGGATGTCACTGCGTTGGCACACTTGACTTCGCTGTACAAACTTGAAATAGATCACAACTTTATAACCAACCATTCGCCGCTCGATTCTCTAACGCTTGATATATTTGTCTATGACCAGGTCTGCGATATAGCACCTCTTCCGCTACATCCCCGGCTTGCGGCTCGGAACTATCCGCTCATTGTATCCAACTTTGGCATTCCGTTCAGCGATCGGCCACATTTATCATTTGTCGAGAACCTCGCCCAGCACGATTTAATCTTTGCGGGCCCCGAGGTGTTTGGCTTGCGATTTTCCAAACGTGCAGACGCGTTCCCCATAGTTAGTTCTGACACCGATCGGGTGATTCAACTCCGCGAGCAGTACCACTCTATAAACCCGAACATCATTCTTTTAGCATATATTGAATGGCGCGCTCTTCCACGCAACAATACCCCTCATCTCCATAGCGACGCAGAGGCAGACGATTGGCCTTACTGGCTGCGAGATGAAGATGGCAATATAATCCCTACGCCATCTGCTCAAATTGTTGGTCAACGTGATGGTTTCATTGACTTCACTCACCCTGCGGTTCAGGACCGAATCGTTCGCCAAGCGGTTGCCGCTTCCCAATGTGGTCTATTCGACGGGATTATGTTCGATTATTGGAATGAACACGAACCTATTACCCGCGATCATGCAACATTTCCGGAAGGATATTTTGGCAACCATGCCGAACAGCGCGCACGAGATATAATATTGAGCCGCATTCGTGCCACTGTGCGCCCGGATTTCCTGATACTTGGAAACACCAATTTCCACAAAATACCGCGCACGAAATGGGGCGTAAACGGCGGGTCTATGGAAAGTAGCTTGCCTGGAGCCTACGTTGGTGATAGAGAACACGGCATGGTAAGACTGGCAGATTCGTTGTTATGGCTCGATACCAATACACGCCAACCCCGCGTCAATCTTGTTGACGGCGTAAGCATTCCGACCGAGCCATTCGATAGTCCTTCAAACCTGCGCTGGATGCGTGCTTTAACGACACTTTCACTCACGCATGCAAATGGATACGTCTCTTTCAATCAGCACAGGCCTGACCACACTTCGAGTCATTGGTCATATGACTTTTGGGACGCGGATTTAGGGAGGCCGGTTGGCGAGAAGGGGCAACTATATCAAGAGATAGATGGGCTTTACATCCGAGAATTCACGAACGGTTGGGCAGTGTATAACCACAGCGGGGAGGAACAGGTCATTATGTTGCCGGAGGAGGCGCAAGGCGTTGCCAGCGGGCTGATGAACACGGAGCACGCGTTACCGAATCTTGACGGGGAGATGTATCTAAGAGCAGTGGTCAGTGACCAGTCGCCAGTGACCAGTAAAAACCCGGCGGACGTGAATGGAGACGGGGTGGTCAATATCTTTGATCTCACGCTGGTGGCGCAGGGGCTGGGGACGGGTGAGGCGGAAGTGGATGTGAACGGGGATGGGGTGGTGAATGTGTTTGACCTCGTGTTCGTTGCCAACCAATTCTGAATCACGGATTACGCGGATTACGCAGATTTCACGGATTAAGAATCTCTATCGATCAACTGAGCGAATGGATCAAGCGAGTGATTAACGAGTGATCAACCGAATGAATAATGAGGGCGATAGAAGTCCCATAGAGATCCCAAGACGATAGCCAATCACGATAGAGGCCCTAGGAGATAGAACAACCTGATCTCTATTCGTCCGATTGATCCTTATGGTTTTGGTGGATCGTATCGAATCGCGACCAGGAGGTCGCTCCTACATAGGCTGGTGGGCAGAAGCTTGATGGGCAGTGGAATCCGTATTTTTGAATGGAGGTTATGTATGGCAAGCTACATTTCGGACGCACAATGGAAGCATTACCGGAAGGAGGGGTATGCTCGAATTGGGCGAGTGGCGACCGATGAGGAACTCTCAGCGCTACGGAGCCGAATAGATGATATCATGCTGGGCAAAGCGCCGTTGGATTATGACCGGATGCTGATGCAGCTCGACCGTGAACCGGGTAAGGAGGGACCTGGACCTCAAACTGATGGTCACAAAGGGGCGACGCTGTCGTATCGAAAGATTCAGTCGCTTGAGTTCGATCCGCTCTTCCTTTCATACATGCAGAAACCGGTCTTCCGCGAGGCGTGCGCGGAGGTTTACGGCGACGAGACGCCCGTCGCCTGCTATCGAGCGATGTTTATGAACAAGCCGGCGCGTGAAGGTACTCAACTGAACTGGCATCAAGACCGATGGTCGCATCTTGACCGGGAGCCGTTGCTTACTATCTATACGGCGCTTGACCCGGCGACGGCAGAGAACGGTTGTGTCCGGATTATACCGAACTCTCATCGTAATCTTGCCCCCCTGACTCGACCTGACGAACGCCGTGTCCAGATGGAGAGGATTGTAGCGGAGTCCGAGTCGATTCCGCTGGAGTTGGAAGTGGGCGAGGTCGTGCTGCTGCACAATTGGATGTTTCACAGCTCCGGTGTGAATTCTAGCGATGTGCCGCGCCGCGCGTTTAGCGTCTGCTACATGCCCGCGGAAACGAAGTCTAACGATGGGCTTGCGTATTCGCGAATATTTGGACCCGGGGCGTTGTCGGTTAGCGAACTAAGCGAATGAAAGCGGCGTGGAGAACAAGCTGAGTTCCTGCTTTTGTGATGGTCGGCGAAGCAAATTCTTTTTGGATGTGCGCGGTCTAAATATATCGTAATCGTAATTGTTTAGTCCATCGGTCTGGATTTGACAATCCAGACCGAGCGGGGGCAGGGAACGCGCCAAGTAGGGAATTACAATGCTAATTCATACGAATCGGGGGCTTACATGCGCGGAACGGACGTGCAATGAATTGCACTACTACGAACCAAACGATGCACTAGACAGTTACGCTAAATCAATAGTTATTTATACACTGCGGTAGGTTCGGTTTCCTAACCGAACCGGTCTTTATCCAGTGTCGCAGGTGCGGTTGGAAACCGAACCTACCGAAATACGAGTAAACATGAATATAGAATACATTTGCGATCAACTGTGTGCGAAGGACCAAAAACTCGCCGAAGTCATCGATATCGTTGGCCCGTGCACCCTAACTCCCGGGTGCTCCGATTTTGATTTCTTGTGCGATTCCATTATCCGTCAGCAACTCTCGAAACATGCCGCCAACACCATAATTCATCGCTTTCATGCACTTTTTGACTCCGGAAATCCCACGCCGAATCAACTCCTGGCTCTACCGAAGCAGGCTGTGCTTGACGCCGGTATATCGAATCAGAAGTACGGGTACTTAACTGATTTGGCGCAGAAAACCGAAACGCAACAGCTAAACTTCTCGACACTCGAGGAGAAAGATGATCCCACTATACGACGCCTCCTCAAGGAGGTAAAGGGTATAGGCGATTGGACCGTTGACATGTATTTGCTTTTTGGTCTTGGTAGGGTTGACGTGTTTCCCGTGAACGATCTCGCGCTGCGGAGAGCCATGTCCGCTCTTTACGGTTTGGATGTCGATGACCTCGAAGGCGCTGAGAAGGTAGCACAGAATTGGAAACCGTACCGCAGTATTGCGAGCTGGTACATGTATAGGCATGGGGATTTGAAACTCCAAGATATCAACGCTTGAACCTTAGCGTTTTCGTATGGATTTCAGTTTAACTCGACCTACGGGTAAGCGCCGGAAAGTCGGCTGTGTTTCGCCTTGCCTCCAACCGAAATCGATAGACAGGAAGGTCGAGAGGTAGTAAAATAGTATGGCTTGAGGAAAGCGTGGTTAAGAGCCCGTTAGATAGATTATAGCTGTGCCCCGAAATCGTTCTTTAGGGGTCTTCCGAAATTTCATACTTTTCATACTTTTCATACCAAACAGCTCTTTTAGATGGCGACAGAGACAGGGCGAAGACTCGTGCTATGACTGGCTTCACGGCGGTTTTGACATTCACACTATCAACGCATAGGTATGAAATTTTGGTATGAAATCGTGATCGCCGTTCAGCGCCTGTTTGGGGGATTTGGCGATTGCACAACTATAGTCGCTGCAAATGATAATTACATATGAGGGATTTAGCAGTTTATTTTCTAAAAACATATGGTAAGTGTTGGGAGTCGGCAGTTCATATTGTCTGAACTGTGATTTATGTGATGAAATGATTGCCAGGATTGTCAATCCTTAGTTGCCCGCGATGGGTGGATTCAACCATTACCTTGAAGCCACTTTGACTCCGGGAAGAAACCGAGTTTTGAAGAAAAAGGGATCTCTATCGCACTCGCTATCCACTCGCTTGATGGTTTCATTAAGCGTTAAATACTTAGCGAATGAATCATTTAGTCGGTTCGATTTGCAGTAGTGCAATTTATTGTGCGTCTTTTGTTGGTGCGAGTTCTGCTCGCGATAAGAAATTGCGACCTGGAGAGGGATCTCTATCGCGCTTATTATCCATTCGCTTGATCCTGCCATTTATGGGGTGTTTTGGTGATTGTCTGAATCACGGATTTTCACGGATTAAACGGATTACACGGATTACGGGATCTCTATGGGACTTCTATCGCCCTCATTATTCATTCAGTTGATCACTCCTTATCCAGTCACTTGATCCTTCTGTTGAGTATAATTGAGCTTGTTTTCTCGACAATTATGGTTTCTAATACGACTTACACGGCACCGACAGGTCGCGATTCGGAGATGGGATTTCTATGATTGTACAGAAGCGATCACAATCTAACAGATTGTGGTACGGAAATCTACGATCTCACTTGATCGTGGCTGCTACTTTACCAAACTCTCGAAAACACGCAATTGCCGGCAACGTGAAGTGTAAATCGAAATTGTCTGGTTAACGTCTCTACGCTGATGTTCGCTTCCCTAATACCGAAAAACATGAAAGAAATCACGGAGGAAAACAAAATGAGAACAGTAATGATAATCCTCGGCGCGGCGTTCTTCATGGCAACTTTGTGCACAGCGGCACTCGCCGATATTGTCCCCGGCGCCGTGCTTTACCTCGACGCGCGTGACAACCCCACGCATCCCGACGCATGGACGAACCTCGCCGGAGACGGCGGCTCGATTCCGCCCATGGTGCTCGCGCCGGCGCTTGAAGAGGGGCCCATCAAAATCCCGGATATCGGGATTAACGAACGCAAAACGAAGTATTACACCTCCCGGCAAAGCGCCGAGATGTACGGCACCAAAGCCTACAATCCACCGCTGGGGCTCGACGACTGGACGATTGAGTTCCTCGTGCGGCGCAACGGCGACCTGTTCCGCGAAGAGCATCAACTGGCGGGCATCAACACGTTGCCGGAGGGGCGGCAGGGATTTCGGTTGGGCATTAAAGGCGGGGACACACTCGGAATCAGCATTTATCGAGGGGGCGCAGATATGGGGATCGCATCAAACGTCAGGCTGGAGGAGGGGGTATGGAACTGGATAGCCCTCACCGGCGAGGACAAGAAGGAGATTTTGGTGTACCAGAACGGCAAGAGGGTCAGTCAACAGGCGGGCGTCGACTTTGACAAAAAGATTCCGCTGAGAGCAATCACGATCGGCTCTTTTTCCCCCGGCGAGAAGAACCGGAACTTCAACGGTTCATTCGCCCTCTTTCGCGTCTACGACAAAGCGCTGACACAAAATGAGTTAATGCAGAACATCGATGCCTGGTCCGGCTTAGCCGTTCAGCCGGATGAAAAACTCGCCATAACTTGGGGCGCGCTGAAGGCGGCGTATTAGAAAACCAAGTTGCCACCTCTGTAGTACAATCTGTTATACCTTGCGTTGGGTAATATTGCGCTTGTTATTGCAGCACAAGTGTGTCGCGATTTGGAAATCGCAGGTAGTTCTATCGGGATTAGCTATGGGATTCACTATCGCACTCATTGTCCATTCGCTTGATCCTTCCTTATTCAGTCAGTGGAGGGAGCTCTATGGGAGTTCTATCGCACTCGCTATTCACTCGCTGGATCCTACCAAGTAACACTCCACATAGCGCTCCGCTGGAGCGCAGACATTTGGACGTATCGTATTCTATTGACATATCGATCCTCTGACTCCGACTAGAATCGAATGTTGCATGCCGCCATAAAGTGGAGTTAATTGATCGCGTTTGCTACTTCATCAGACTCTTGAAAACACGCAATTTCCAGCAGTGCGGAGTATAGATTCAATTCCATTCTCATGTGCACATATTTGGGTACATCCGAATCTAACGGCATCTACGAGCCAGAATAGATTCCGATTCGGTTAGGAAACCGAACCTACCGCCGTATTTGAATAGTTGAGGGGTGTGCAAAAGTAAAACTATACCGTGCGCTGTCAGAAATTGCGCTTTTCAAGATTTAAGGCTTGCTTCGCCGATTATAGAGGCAGCACCAAGCGAACGAATATTGAATGGGGAAACATCCGTAGTTTCCACCTGTCGCCCCTCTGGGGCTTTGCTGTAGGTCGAATCAATGTTTCTATACACCTTCCGCCCCTCTGGGGCTACCAAGATTTAAATGGGTCGCGACCTGGAGATCGCTCCTACAAAATAAGCACTTCTCAGCAGCGTGGAGTATACCTCAGTCGTAATCGCACAAATTCGTATGACCGGCATAAATCTTTTGTAATTGTTTAGTTCATCGGTCTGGATTTGTCAATCCAGACCAAGCGGGGGCAGGGAACGCGCCGAGTAGGGAAGTGCAATCTAATCCCAATGAATCGGGCGAGGGTTTACAAGCTCACGCGAACGTGCAATGAATTGCACTACTACGAACTTGAGAGTGAACTAAACAGTTACCGTAATTGGTTAGTCTATCGGTCTGGATTTGCCAATCCAGACCGAGCGGGGGCAGGGAATGCGCCGAGTAGGGAAGTACAATGCTAATTCCGGCTAATCGGGGCTTACATGCCCAGACCGGTCGTGCGACGAACTGCAATACTACGAACCAAAACGATGCACTAAACAGTTACGATTGTCTGAACCGTGATTTGTGGGATTAAGTGATTACAGGATCTCTGTCGCAGGATCAGCTATCGCGCGGGGGTTGGGCTGGAAGCCCGACCTACGGGAATGGGTACGAACCATGGTCGCGACCGGGAGATCGCTCCTACAGATTCGTGATCGGGTGAGGAATCTCTATCGCACGGTATTTTCCGTCGTGTGTGGATTGGGCCGGAAGACCGACCTATCGAGATGGGTACGAACCGTGGTCGCGACCGGGAGATCGATCCTACCGAGAGGGGGCGTGATCTGGGGGAGGGTTACGGCATACGGAGTATGCCTACTACTAGGTGCGGGCAGGTCATCTGATTAGTTGAGGAAGATGGTGCGTGAAATGAAAATTGCGGTTGTGTCATTCATCCTTCTGGTTGTGTTGTTGTTCGACAGCGTTGCGCAGGAGTATACGCGATGGGGTTTGCCAGAAGGTGCGAAGGCGCGTTTGGGTAAAGACACGATATCTGAGATAAAGTGTTCCCCGGATAGCACGCGAGTTGCTGTCGCCAGATTTATTGACGCCTGGCATTACGATTCGGCGATGTTTCGGGAGACTGCGCTTCTCTCCGGAGATCTCGTGCCAATTGCAAACACAGCATTTGGAGTAGGTTCCACGGTGCTTACCAGCAGGCCTTTGTTACCCCATACTGTTGAGTTCTTTAATTCCAAAGCGGAAAAGCGCCCGCGGCGCCTCATAGGCCACAAGGGTGCAGCGTATAGAGTGGCTTTTAGCCCGGATTCAAGTGTAATTGCCACGGGGAGTGTGGACCGTACGGTGCGTCTGTGGGATACCAAAACGTGCTATTTTCTGCGTGCGCTCGTCGGTCATGAGGGTTCGATCACAGACATCGCGTTCAGCCCGGACGGACAGACGCTGGCGAGTTGCAGTTACGACGGCACGGTGCGTCTGTGGGATGCCGCAACGTGTGAACAGAAGCACGTACTCACCGGACATCCGAAATGGGTTATAGGCTTGGCGTTTAGCCCGGATGGCACGACTCTTGCTAGTCGAGGAGGGGACCGGGACACGACGGTGTGTCTGTGGGATGCCGAAACGGGAAAACTGCGGCACACACTTTCCGGGCACACGAAATGGGTGTCATCCATTGCGTTCAGCCCGGATAGTAAGACGCTCGTCAGCGGCAGTTCGGATCAGACGGTACGGTTGTGGGATACGAAAACAGGGGGTAATTCTCTCACAATCACCGGGGATAGCCACTCGGTAGCGTTTAGCCCTGATGGAAAAGTGATTGTCGGCAATAATTATACGCAAGTCCGCTTGTGGAACTCTGGCACGGGGGAGCTGCTACACGAACTCACGGGACATACGGAGGGTGTCTACGGAATCGCGTTCAGCGCGGATGGCAATTTGCTTGTCAGTGCGAGCCGTAAGGAGATTCGACTGTGGGATGCTAAAACGGGCGAACATCGGCACATTTTCGCGGGACATACGGATTTAGTCACTAGCTTGGCGTTCAGCGCAGATAATAGGACAATTGCCAGCGGGAGCGCGGATGGGGCGGTGCGATTGCAGGATGTGGTTACGGGAGAGTATCTGCTCAGGATTGCCGAGAACGCGGACTGGGGACAAAGTATTGCGTTTAGTCCGGATGGCAGGCTGTTTGCGAGCGGGGGTCGGGATGGGACGGTAATCCTATGGAATTTGCCTCTAAACTCGGCGCGCTGATGCCTAGGTAGAAAGAGAGCAAAGTGATAGAAGGTGACCAATGGTGGGGAGGAAGGCTGGAAAACGGTAAGACGGGAAGATCGGTGGTTAGTGGCCTGAGAACAGTGGGAGGTGAGAAGGGTGAAAGATAGGATGTTGGGTTTCGCTCAGGTTTCGGTCGCTTCGGGCGGTGTGAAATTTCAATTTTTCTAATTTTGCGAACGAGACCTGGTGGATTTCCGCTCAACCCAACCTACAAACTTACGAGGAAATAGCGCGGGGCAAGATGCCCCGCCTACTTACTGAGGCGGGAATCCTATCGCACGGTATTTTCCGTCGTGTGGGAATCGGGCTGGAAGCCTGATCTGCCGAGATGGGTACGAACCGTGGTCGCGACCGGGAGGTCGCTCCTACAAGTGTAGGACCAACAAACTACATAAAGGCTGGTGGGCAGTGCCCACCCTACAACTTGATATGAAAATAGTAGTGGTGTCAATCATATTGTCGGCGGCGGTTTCGGTCAACGGCGTTGCTCAGGAGTACATGCGATGGGGTTTGCCTGAAGGTGCTACGATGCGCATCGGGAGAGGTATGATGAGGGATCTTGCGTATTCGCCGGACGGCTCTCGGCTTGCGATCGCAAGTTCTATCGGAATTTGGCTATATGACGCTGCGACGCTTGAAGAGGTCGCTCTGATCAGCCACCACGTTCGCGCTGCAAGTTCTTTCGAAATTTGGCTGAATGATGCTGAAATGCTTGAGGAGGGCGCTCTGATTAGGCAACATGCGGGAGAGATGTTGAGCGTGGCATACAGTCCGGATGGCAGCCTGCTTGCCGGTGGAAGTGAGAACGGGAGGATACGGCTGTGGGATGCCACAACGGGAGAACCGAAACACCCTCCCATCTGGAACGGGAGCGATGTCGTTAGCGTCGAATTCAGTCGAGATGGTATGGCGCTTGCCAGTGCGGGCGGAAATCAGGCACAGATTTGGGATGCGAAGACGTTCGAAAAACGGCATACATTCATCGGACACACTCAAGAAGTCACCAGCATAGCGTTTAGCCCGGACGGGAACGTGCTTGTAACCGGCTCTAAGGACCAGACGGTGCGCGTGTGGGATGCCAAAACGGGGAAGCAACTGCGGATGCTCTATGCGCACACACGATCGGTCACTAGTGTAGCGTTCAGTTTCGGACGGCAAGACACTTGCCAGCACCGGTGACGATGCCACACTGCGGCTCTGGGATACAAACACATGGGAGCTTCAGCGGATTCTCACCGATGAAAGAACCAAGATGACCAGCGTAGCGTTTACCCCTGACGGCAAGGGTGTGGTCGTCGGGTGCGCCGGAAAGATGATACTGTGGGATGCGGAAACGGGGTCGATCCTTAGGAGGTTTGCCGGACATTCGGGTTCCGTTTTCAGTCTAGTTTTCAGTCCGGACGGCACCGTATTTGCCAGCGGGAGTGACGACATGACGGTGCGGCTTTGGGATGTGAAGTCGGGCTCGCTGGTGCGCTCTCTCGACGGGTTTGAAAAGGATTTTGGCAAAGCGGCGTTTCATCCCGATGGCAGAACGCTTGCCATCGGCGGCAGTCCGCACATACGTCTCTGGGATACGAGTTCGGGGGAACATCTGCGGACACTCGGCGGACATCAGG
Source organism: Candidatus Poribacteria bacterium (assembly GCA_965204085.1). Lineage (GTDB taxonomy): Bacteria > Poribacteria > WGA-4E > WGA-4E > JAJDTR01 > JAJDTR01. The sequence continues at coordinate 1,075,590 of CBDBEE010000001.1, forward strand.
ATAATGTGCTCAGCCTAGCTTTTAGCCCGGACGGCAGCACACTGGCTTCCAGCAGCAAAACAGAACTTTGGTTGTGGGATGCCAGAACCGGAATTCATCTGCACACACTCACAGGGCACAAGGGGCCGGCGTATTGTCTAGTCTTCAGCCCGGACGGGGAGACGCTTGCCAGCGGCGGGTGGTGGCGTAAGGACTACACGGTGCGTCTCTGGGATACCGGCACAGGTGAAAACTTGCACACGCATTCACTGCACACACAGGTGGTCCGGAGCGTAGCGTTCAGTCCGAACGGCAAGGTACTCGCCAGTGCAAGCAGCGACGGAACCGTGGTACTGTGGGACACCGGCGCCGGGACACATTTGCGGACATTAGTGGGGCATTCATATGGGGTTGGGGGCGTGGCGTTTAGCCAAAACGGCGGGACGCTGTGGCGGCGTGAATCACAGGGAGGCGCGACTGTGGGATACTGTCACGTGGGAATACGCGGTGGTACCTATCGAGTATGGACGAGGTCATTCGGATCCGGTTTTCAACAGGGACGGCAGCATATTTGCCATCGGGAATTCTAGTGAGTTGGAGTTGTGGAATGCGGTTACCGGGGAGCGTGTGCAGAAGTTCCTTGGATATAGCGGCAGGCTCTGGGGGCTTGCAATCAGTCCAGGCGGTCGGAAACTCGCCGCCGTGTCGAAAAACGAAACAGCAGTGATATGGGATATCATCCCTCCGCCAGCGGCGAACGCGACTGTCCGTATTGTGCCTTCCACGGTGGCATCGCCTCCGGTTGGGGAGCATCTGACCTTCTTTCTTGACATTGAGTCCGAAGACGATGTATCGGGTTATGGGGCGACCCTCTGCTTTGATTCGACGGCGCTGCGTTACGTGAAGGCTTCCGCCGCAGACTTCCCCTCGGAGAGCAGATTTTCCGTACCGCCAGCGGTTGATGGAGATTTCCTGACACTCGAAGCGACCGCGCCCGATGGTGCCAGTCGCGGGGACGGGACGCTTGCCACTGTTACGTTTGAAGTCGTCGCCGTCAAGGGTTCCATGGTGACGTTTTCGGAAGCTAGCTTGGCAGATGCAAACGCAAAACGCGCGTTCCCTCGGGTTGAAGACGCACGGATAATTGTGCCGCACCGGGTCGTCTATGATGTCAATAATGATGGTATGGTAAACACTTCGGACTTGGCGGAAGTAGAAGCGAACTTCATGAAAATCGGAGGAGAATGCTGCTGATGTCAACAATGACGGTGTGGTGGATGTTCTAGACCTTGTGCGCATTACGGGTCAGCTTGAAGGGGAGGGGAGAGAAAGCGATCGGTGACATGTGGGAAGGGAGAAAAGCAGTGGTCAGTGACCAGTAAAGCAGAAGATAAGCAGTGGTGGTGAGGAGGGAAGGATGGAAGATGGGAAGTTTGACTGTGCTTAACCCAACCGCGAACTGCGAACTTCGTGCGGGGCAAGATGCCCCGCCTACAAGCGGTGGTGGGGGATTCTATGGGAGTTCTATCGTCCTCATTATTCATTCGGTTGATCACTCGTTATCCATTCACTTGATCCCACCCTACAAACACTATTTCGTCGTTAGGAAAGTTACGGCATACGGCGTATGCTTACTACTGGGGGTAGTCGCGACCTGGAGATCGCTCCTACAGATTCGTGGTCGGGTGAGGAATCTCTATCGCAGGGGATTCATGATCGCGCGTGGGGCGGGCCGGAAGACCGACCTATCGAAATAGGTACGAACCGTGGTCGCGATTCGGAGATCGCTCCTATAAGGGTCGGATTTCGCTGTGCTCAGCCGAACGCACGTATAACAGTAAATGCTGGTGGGCAGTGCCCACCCTACAAACACTATTTCGTCGTTAGGAGAGTTACGGCATACGGCGTATGCCTACTACTGGGGGTAGTCGCGACCGGGAGGTCGCTCCTACAAGTGTAGGACCAACAAACTACATAAAGGCTGGTGGGCAGGGGATCTCTATGGGATTTCTATCGCATTCGTTATCCACTCACTTGATCACTCGTTATCCACTCGCTTGATCCCACCCTACAGATTGATATGAAAATAGTAGTGGTGTCAATCATATTGTCGGCTGTGGTTTCGGTCAATGGCGTTGCGCAGGAGTATACGCAATGGGGGTTGCCGGAGGGCGCCAAGATCCGTATCGGGAGAGGCGCAATGAGGGATTTTGCGTATTCGCCGGACGGCACTCGGTTTGCGATCGCAAGTTCTATCGGAATCTGGTTGTATGATGCTGCGACGCTTGAGGAGGTCGCTTTACTCACCAAACATACGGGGGAGGTGGTATGTGTAGCATACAGTCCGGACGGCAGCTTGATTGCCAGCGGCAGCGACGACACGACGGTGCGTGTGTGGGATGCAAAGACGGGCGAACAGAAATATCCTCCCCTCCCGCATACGCGCGACATCGAGAGTGTGGAATTCAGCCCTGATGGGAGGGAGCTTGCCAGTGCGACTCACCTTCAGGTGGAGATTTGGGACGCCAAAACGGGTGTAAAGAAGCGCACTCTCAAGGGGCAGACCGGAGGCGTAACGTGCATGGCGTTCAGCCCTGACGGAAATCTGCTTGCGGTTGCTTGCGGGGGAAAGGCGGTGGAACTGTGGGATGTCAAGGCGGGTTACGAGCCGTGCGGGATAAACGTGTACGGACGTGAGGCCAAAAGTCTAGCATTTAGTCCGACCGGAAATCTGCTTGCCAGCGCCGACACCGACTGCAGGCTGCGCCTGTGGGAAATCGACCCATGGAAACTTCGATGGACAGGTTCCGAGTATTTAAATCTGGTTAGGAGTGTCGCGTTTACGGCGGATGGCATTAGGGTAATCGCCGGCAGTGTAGAAAATATTACATTGTGGGATGTTACGACAGGAAGGCTGCATCGAAGGTTACGCGGACCGACGGGAGGCGTCTTCAGCGTGGTTCGCAGCCCGGACGGCGGCACAATTGCGGGTGCGAGTAGTGATATGATAGTTCGATTCTGGGCTGCCACGTCGGGAATCCAGTTGCGCTCACTCGCCTGGATGGAGAGGCATTTCGGTAGCGCAGCGTTTAGCCCCGATGGCAGGACGCTCGCCATCGGAGGCGGTAGGAATGTCCGCCGGTGGGATGCCAAGTCGGGGGAACCCCTACAAACACTCAGCGGGAATGAGGATTGGGTGTATAGCTTAGCATTCAATCGGGATGGTAGTTTGATTGCGGTTGGCGGTAAAGGGAAAATTTTGATTCGGGATGCTTGGACGGGAAAACGTGTGCGGGAAATCCCCGGACACAAGGAGCAGTCGCCAAGTTTAACGTTCAGCCCGGATGGCAGGACGCTTGCCATCGGGATCGGTCAGAACGTCCATCTCTGGGATGCGGAATCGGAGAAACATCTGCAAACGCTCAACGGACATCGGGATTTCGCCACTTATCTTGCGTTCAGTCGGGATGGGGGTTTGATTGCGTCCGGCGGCAAAAAGGAGGTTTCGTTGTGGGATGTCAAGACGGGTAAACATCTGCGGAGATTGGTTGGATTCAAGGAGGATGTCAAGAGGATCGCGTTCGGTGGCAACGACAAGACATTATTCACCGTAACTCCCAAGGAATTGCGGCTCTGGGATACGGACACGTGGGAGTACCGGCATATATCTACCGGGATAAGAAGCTGGGACGCCGGCGCGAGATTTAGTCCAGACGGTGGTTTGCTAGCTCTTTGGAATTCTCAGGGGATTCATCTGTGGAACGCAGCCACCGGGGAATATCTGAAAACCTTCACCGGAGATTCGTCTGAGATTAATAACGTAGTCATCAGTCCGAATAGGAGGATGCTTGTCGCCGTGAGCAATAGGGGGAGTGTACTCGTTTGGGAAATCACGCCGCCGTCAGCGGCTAACTCGACGGTAAGCCTGGCCCCTTCGCCGGTGCCGTCACCCTCTGTCGGGGAGAAACTCACGCTCTCCCTCAACATAGAGAACGGCGAAGATGTATCGGGATATCAGGCAACCATCAATTTCGACCCTGCCACACTCCGGTATGTCGAAGGCGCCGCTGGAGACTACCTGTCGGAGGGCGCGATCTTTGTACCGCCGGTGGTTGAAGGAAATGGCTTGACGCTCGGGGCGGCGGCACTTGACGGCGCGAGTCACGGCGACGGGACGCTTGCCACAGTTACCTTTGAAGTGGTTGCCCCCAAGACATCCATGGTGACGCTGACCGAAGCTAGTTTGGTAGCCCCTAACGCAGAACGCACCTACCCTAGGCTTGTAGATGCTCAAGTGGTTGGAGCGTTCCGGGGCATCGGCGATATCGACGGCGACGGCGTAGTAGGTATTTTGGATTTGCTGAAGGTTGCCACAAGCCATTCTGATCCCGCGAAGATTGATGCCGATGCCAACGAAGACGGAGTCGTGGACATCACCGACCTTTTTCAGGCTGTGATGAATTTTGAGGTCGCGGCGTCAAAGCGCGAGGCATATCTCGCCGCGCAGGCAATCCTTACGTCTACAGATGTCGCGGAGTGGTTGGAACAACCGCAGAGATCAGACTGCGTCGATGCGCCCTTGAAGCGCGACATTCGCGCCTTTCGACATCAGATTGCCGTGTCGATCCCGAACGAAACTGCGATGTTCGCCAATTACCCCAACCCGTTCAATCAAGGGACGTGGATTCCGTACCAGATAGCATACCAGTCCAAGTCATTGTACAAGTCGCCCGTGCATATCAGAATTTACGACACAAATGGAACTCAAGTGCGACATTTAGACGTTGGGAGTCGGACTTCGGGGTATTACGTGGGCCGGTCAAGAGCGGCGTATTGGGATGGACGTGACGACAGCGGGGAGCCGGTCGCGAGCGGAACGTACCTCTATGAGCTTTTCATGGCGGATGGGACTGTATCGCTGAAGATGGATGTTGCGAGATAGCGGCTAGTGAAGGTGGGGGAAAGTGGAGAAGGACGGAAGGGCAAAGACAGTGGTCAGCGAGGAGGGAGGGAAGACGAGGTATTTGTCTGAATCACAGATTAAACGGATTACGCAGATTACACGGATTGTAGTCGGTTGATCGTTAGCCATTCGCTTAATCGTTCCTAAGGCGTTGGGTTTCTCTCGTATTTCGGACTATTTGCGAGTAATGGAAGCCTGACAGCCTTCGTCTCCCACGTACGCGTTTTCATGGATTTCCGTTCAACCCAACCTACGTGCTGAATCACAGATTAAATGGATTGCACAGATTTCGCAGATGGGTTTGGGCCAGGCTGTCTCTCTTGAGGGACAGGGTTGGAAAACCGATCTACTGTAATGGGTATTAACTATGGTCGCGACCGGGAGGTCGCTCCTACAGTTGGTGTGAGGCTCTACGGCACACGGCGTGTGCCTACTACTTTGAGACGATGCCATGAGCTTTTGGCGAGGAAATCACTAAGTGGTTTGTTTTCCAAAAAAAATATGATTATGTTGAGTGTCGGCAGTTCATATTGTCTGAACTGTGATTTATGTGATGAAGTGATTGCTATGATTATCAATCCTTAGCTGTCCGTGATGGGTGGATTCAACCATTACCTTGAAACCACTTTGACTCCGGGAAGAAACCGAGTTTTGAAGAAAAAGGGATCTCTATCAGGATCTACTATCGCCTTAGGATCTCTACCGCGTTCCCTATTCGGTCAGTTGATCACTCGCTGTCCACTCGCTTGATGGTTTCATTAAGGATAAAATATTTAATGCAAGCAAGGAGTTCGCGACCGGGAGGTCGCTCCTACCTAGACTCGGGTGGTACAGTGTGGTTTACGGCACACGGCGTGTGCCTACTACTTTGAAACGATGCCATGTGCTCTTGGCGAGGAAATCACTAAGATGAAGATAACGGTTTCATCAATTGTCCTATTGGCTCTATTTTTGTTCAACGCTGTTGCACAGAGGGCTTCGTCGTGGGAATTGCCCAAAGGCGCAAAAATGCGCCTCGGCAAAGGACGCATATCTGACATTAAGTATTCTCCCGACGGCGCACGACTTGCTGTCGCGGGTAGTCTCGGTGTTTGGCTTTATGATGCGGCGACGCTAAAGGAGATTAAGCTGCTCACGGCACACACGGGTTGGGTCGGCGGAGTCGCTTTCAGCCCGGACGGCGACACACTCGCCAGTGGGAGCAGGAGCGATATTCAGTTGTGGGATGTTAACGCAGGCAACCTTCAACGTACTTTCACCGGACATACGTCTAGTGTATCCAGCGTGGCGTTTTCCCCAGACGGAAAGCTGCTCGCCAGCGGAAGTTACGACGACACGGCACGGCTCTGGAACACCATAACGGGGGAGCCTGAACACACACTAGCCGGGCATACGGACCCGGTTGTGAGCGTCGCGTTCAGTCCGAATGGAAAAGTGCTTGCCACCGGGGGTGATGACGCAACGGCGCGACTGTGGGACGCCGAGACAGGCGAACATCTGTGCACTCTCCCCGGACATCAGATAAGCGCCTATGCTGTAGCCTTCAGTCCGGATGGCGCCGTACTTGCCAGTGCCGGGACAAATTATAGGGTGCAACTCTGGGATGCCAAGACTTGGGAACATTTGCGATCTCTAGCCGGGCATAGAGGCCGCGTGGAGAGTGTGGCGTTCAACCCGCGTGGGGATATGCTTGCCAGCGGGAGTTACGGAGATATACTACTTTGGGATCCCGCAAGTGGAGACCTTTTGCGCACACTCAGGGCTTACGGGGAGGTCGTCACCGCCGTGGCGTTCAGTCCGGATGGAAACACGCTTGTCGGGGGCAGCGAGGACGGGTTGGTGCTATTCTGGGATCCCGAAACGGGCGAACAGACGAATACACTCACGGGTCATGCAAATGGGATCCATAGCTTGGCGGTCAATCCGGATGGCAGTGCCATTGCGATCGGGAGTTCCTCGGAGATTCATCTGTGGGACGCCAAAACGGGCGAACTGCTGCGCACTCTGCCCGCGCATCGGACTTACGCGTATTGCGTGGCGTTCAGCCCGGATGGAGGTACGCTCGCCAGCGGTGGTTTTCAAGAGGTCAGTCTGTGGGATGCGGGAACCGGAAAACTTCTACGGACGTTAACCGGACATAAGCATAGCATCTTCAATGTAGCCTTCAGTCCTGACGGATCTACTATCGCTAGCGGCGGTGGAAATTTCGGGTTTACCGTTAAACTGTGGGACGTCAAAATCGGCAAACTCTTGCACACTCTCACTTGGCATACAATGACGGTCACTGGTGTCGCGTTCAGTCCGGACAGCCGCCGGCTCGCCAGCGCGGGAAGGGAGGGTACGATCGCTATCTGGGATGTCGCCACCGGGGAACGTTTGCGCACTCTGAGCGGTCATATCAGCGAACTCAAAGACGTCGCGTTCAGTCCGGATGGCAGGAGGTTTGCCAGCGCGACTTCAAGGGTGGCAAAACTGTGGGATGCAAACACTTGGGAAGAACTGTGCATACTCGCCGGAGATTATAACGAGGTTAGTAATGTCGCGTTCAGTCCAGACAGCGCGCTTGCCGCGAGAGGAAGCAGCGACAAGACGGTGCGGCTGTGGGATGCAAACACCGGCGAACTTAGGCGTTCGTTTGTCGGGCATACGTCCAGCGTCACGTGTGTGGCGTTTACGCCGGATGGCACGACGCTCGTCAGTGGGAGTTCGGACGGGACGGTGCTACTATGGGATCTCGACTCAGACCCAACTTCGGACGCGACGGTCAGCATCGTTCCTTCTGTGGTGACATCGCCCATGCAGGCTGAGCAGCTCACGGTTGCCGTCAACATTACAGCGAAAGAAAGGGTGGCAAACTGCCGCGCCGCAGTTAAGTTTGACTACGGAGCGCTCCAATATGTTGAAGCTGCCGCCGGCGACTACGTTACAGAAGGCGCGTTGTTCAAGCAGCCGAAAAAGAGGGGAAACAGTGTGTGGCTTGAGGCGTCCAAACTCGATAGTGATGGTGAGAGTGACGGTACGCTAGCTGTTCTTACGTTTAAGGTGCGGTCGGTCAAGACATCTGCACTGCGCCTTACCAGAGTCGTCCTCGTAGGCTCGGATGGCAAGCGTTTGTACCCTCGCCTTGAGGATGCTCAGGTGGTTGTGAGGTAGGGGACGGAAAGCAGAAAACGGGAAAAACAGTGGCCTGTGGCCAGTGGTCAGTGGCTTGTAGAAAGGAGGAAGAAAGACAGTGGCCTGTGGCCAGTGGTCAGTATAAAGAAAAAGCACCTTTGGGATAAGGAAGGATGGAAGATGGGGAGAAAGTAGTGGCGGTTGGATCTCTACCGCCTTCGCTATTCGCTCAGTTGCTGGTCAGTGACCAGTAAAAGCGATAAAGCGTGGGAAGGAGGAAAAGCAGAAAACGGGAAGACGGGAAAAACAGTGGCTAGTGACCAGTGATCAGTGGCTTGTAGGAAGGAGGAAGAAAGACAGTGGTCAGTAAAGGCACGTGGAATTGGGAATGTGGGAAGGATGGAAGGGAGGAAGACGAGAAAACGAGAAGACGGGAAGATCGGTGGTTGGTGGCCTGAGAACGGTGGGAGATCGGGAAAAGCGTAAGATAGGATGTTGGGTTTCGCTCAGATTTCGGTCTCTTCGGACGGTGTGAAATTTCAATTTTCCTAGTTTTGCGAACGATTCCTGATGGATTTCCGCTCAACCCAACCTACAAACTTGTCTGAATCACAGATTACGCGGATTGGCGACTGGTACGCACTCACGGATGATGGGGAATCGAGGAGACAAAATTGTGGATTTGATAAGTGGTAATTGTTTAGTCCATCGGTCTGGATTTGCCAATCCAGACCGAGCGGGGGGCAGGGAACGCGCCAAGTAGGGAAGTACAATGCTAATTCCGGCTAATCGGGGGCTTATATGCCCAGACCGGACGTGCGACGAACTGTAATACTACGAACCAAACGATGCACTAAACAGTTACGATAATTGAAAACAGCTCGGTTTGGGATGGGATGTCGGGTTTCACTCGGATTCGGCTCTTGTAGTTGGAATGAACTTTGGCAGTCCTGCCTCTACGTGTGTGTCTTCGCGGATTTCCGTTCAACCCAACCTACGGGCTGTCGGGGCAAGATGCCCCTCCTACAGAGATAGGTGGCAATGATTTGTCATGGGATTTCTATGGGAGCGTTATTCCTGCAGTAGCGTGATCTGGGGGGAGGGTTACGGCATACGGTGTATGCCTACTACGGGTGTTGGGTTTCGCGGTGCTCAACCCAATCTACGGGACCGACCGTATTAGACTATCGCGGTCAATTTGGGAAAGGGGTTTTTCAGATGAAGGTAACAGTTGCAGCGCTTATTGTTCTGGCTTTGTTTGCGCTCGACAGCCTCGGACAAGATTACACGCAATGGCTTCTCCCCGATAATGCAAAGGTGAGACTGGGCAAAGGGAAGATTCATGAAATTAAATATACTCCGGACGGGGGACGACTTGCCGTCGCCAGTTCACTCGGCATTTGGCTCTACGATACGGTTACGCTTGAGGAAGTTACGCTGATTACGGATAAACCACGCTGGGCGGAAAGTATCGCGTTCAACACAACCGGTGAGTGGCTGGTCAGCGGAGGCGGTTCACTGCGTCTCTGGAATGTGAAAACGGGCGAGCATTTGCGGACGTTCATAGGACATACTTCGACAATCGAGAGTGTAGCATTCAGTCCGGACGGCAAAACGCTTGCCAGCGCGGGGCGCGATGGTTTAGCAATACTCTGGGAAGCCCAAACCGGGGCGCTTCTGCGCAGGCTTGAAGTGCGTACTAATCTTGTTTCGAGCGTGGCGTTCAGCCCGGATGGCAGTAGGCTTGCCACGGGAGATTATGACAACATGGTGAAGGTCTGGGACGTGCGAAATGGGTCGCATCCACAAACACTAAAAGGGCATTGGAGTCCCGTTACAGATGTGGCATTCAGCCGGAACGGCACGCTTGCGAGCGGGAGTTGGGACAGCTCGGTGCGGCTCTGGAATCCCAACACGAGTGCAGTTCTGCATGAGTTAAAAGCACCCAGTAGTACGGTCAGATGCGTAGCTTTCAACTCGGACGGTAGCGCTGTCGCGGCGGGCAATGGCAGCCGGGTTGAGATCTGGAATTCCGAATCGGGAAGGCATTTAATGACGCTCCGCGGGCATGCATATAGCGTGATATCCATCGCATTCAGGCCGGACGGTTCGAAGCTTGCCAGTGCGGGCGAGGATGGAACGGTGCGCATTTGGGATACGGAGACATGGCAACAGGAGGGCGTTATCTCAGAGCACCCTCAGTGGCCGACGAGTTTGGCGTTTGGTCCTGACGGGAGCAGCATAGTGACAGGGCACCTGGACAATTCCGTGCGGCTGTGGGACCCTAGAACGGGTCGAATTCTTAACAAATTGACAGGTCTTAGGGGCTTCGGTAACTCCGTTGACTTTGACGCGGAGGGCACGAAGATTGCCGCCGCCGGTTTTGGCGAGATCCGGCTGTGGAACCCCAAAACCGGTGAACTTCTGCACAGACTGACCGGGGATCTGGGCAACACGCGCGCCGTCGCATTTAGCCCGGACGGAAGCACGGTCGCCAGCGGCGGCGGTTATCGAGACTATGCCATACGGCTCTGGGACACCAATACGGGCAATCTGTTGCATAGACTGGCTTGGCATACAAGGGAGGTAATGAGCGTCGCATTCAGTTCAGACGGTGTTATTCTTGCCGGTGCGAGCAAGGATGGCACGGTGTCGCTATGGCACACCAACACGGGGCGTCATCTGTGGTCGCTAACCGAACATGCTCACGAGCTCGTCGGTGTGGCGTTCAGTCGAGACGGCACAAAAATGGCGAGTGCGTCTACTCGTAAGGCTATACTTTGGGATGCCGAGACATGGCAACCGATACACACGCTTGAAGGAAATTATAACGAAGCCTGCGTCCCTGCGTTCAGTCCGGACAGTAGAACTTTGGCTTGGGGTAGCTCCAACACGTCGGTGCGGCTGTGGGATGTCGATACCGGCGACAGATTGCACTCAATGCGAGGACATGTGGGCAGCGTTACCGGCGTTGCGTTCAGCCCGGGCGGGACATCGCTTGCGAGTGCCAGTCAGGACGGAACGGTGCTGGTATGGAATCTCGACGCTTTCCCCACCGTGGATTCGACTGTCAGCATCAGCCCGTCTCTCGCCACATCACCGCCGGTCGGAGAGAAACTGACAGTGTCGCTTGAGATTGCCTCGGGAAGTGAAGTGGTGGGTTATCAAGCAAGCGTCAGCTTTGATCCGAGGGCGCTGCGGTATGTGGAGGCTGCCTCGGGAGACTATCTTCCAGCGATTTCGTACTTCGTGCCGCCGGTAAACGACGGCAATCGCGTGACTCTCGGCGGGACGGCATACATCGGTGCAAGTGATGGGGAGGGTACGCTCGCGACACTCACGTTTGAGGTTGTTGAATCAAGGCTGTCCTTTTTGACCTTATCGGGAGTCAGTCTTGTTAATATCGATGGGGAGAGATTGCTACCTCACCTTGAACACGGTCGGGTTATCAGACCGGAGCCACTCCTTGAGGATGTCAACGGGGATGGGGTGGTGAATATCTTGGATTTGGTGTCGGTCGCCGCAAACTTAGGAAAAGTCGGGGAGAATGATGCGGATTTGAACGGGGATGGCGCGGTGAATATTCTAGACCTTATTCAGGTTGCCGGGGTGATTGGGGGCGGTGCGGCGCCTTCCGCCTATTCGTCAGCGCTGTCGGCGCTTAGCGCCGCGGAAATCGAAAGCTGGATCGCTCAAGCACAAGGATTGAATCTTACCGATGCAAGGTTACAATGGGGGATTCGCTTCCTTGAGCAGTTGCTCGCGGCGCTGACGCCCGATGAGACGGCGCTGTTGCCGAACTATCCGAATCCGTTTAACCCGGAGACGTGGATACCGTATCAACTGGAGCATGAGGCGGAGGTGGACATCACGATTTATGACTTAAACGGGATGCCGGTGCGGCGGTTGGCGTTGGGGTATCAGGCGGCGGGGTATTATGTGGATCGAGGAAGGGCGGCGTATTGGGATGGACGGAATGAGAACGGGGAGTCGGTTGTGAGCGGGGTTTATGTCTATCACCTGCGAGCGGGGGGTTATGGTGCGACGCGGCGGATGGTGATTGTGAAGTAAGAAGCAGTGGTCAGTAAGAGCAGAGGCGAGTGGTTAGTGGGGAGGAAGATTGGAAGGATGGAAGACGGGAAAAACAGTGGCTAGTGGTCAGTGGCTTGTAGGAAGGAGGAAGAAAGACAGTGGTCAGTGACTAGTGGCAAGTGGTCAGTAAAGGCACGGGGAAGTGGGAATGCGGGAAGGATGGAAGGGAGGAAGACGGGAAGACGGGAAAAACAGTGGTTAGTGACCAGCGGTCGGTGGCTTGTAGGAAGGAGGAAGAAAGACAGTGGCCAGTGGTCAGTATAAAGAAAAAGCACCTTTGGGATAAGGAAGGATGGAAGACGGGAAAAACAGTGGTTAGTGATCAGTGGTCAGTGGCTTGTAGGAAGGAGGAAGAAAGACAGTGGTCAGTGACTAGTGGCAAGTGGTCAGTAAAGGCACGGGGAAGTGGGAATGCGGGAAGGATGGAAGGGAGGAAGACGAGAAGACGGGAAGATCGGTGGTTGGTGGCCTGAGAACGGTGGGAGATCGGGAAAGGCGTAAGATAGGATGTTGGGTTTCGCTCAGGTTTCGGTCTCTTCGGACGGTGTGAAATTTCAATTTTCCTAGTTTTGCGAACGATTCCTGATGGATTTCCGCTCAACCCAACCTACAAACTGAATCACAGATTACGCAGATTACGCGGATTGGCGACTGGTACGCACTCACGGATGATGGGGGAATCGAGGAGATGAAATTGTGGATTTGATATACTGTGCACTGTCAGAAATTGCGCTTTTCAAGAGTTAAGGCTTGCTTTGCCGATTGTAGAGACAGCACCAAGCGAACGAATATTGAATGGGTTAACGTCCGCAGTTTCCACCTGTGGGATCCCTATCGCGCTCATTATCCATTCGCTTGATCCCCTCTGGGGCTTTGCTTTAGGTCGAATTAATGTTTCTATACACCTTCCGCCCCGCTGGGGCTACCAAGATTCGATTAGGTTGCGATTCGGAGATCGCGGGATCTCTATCGCACTCGCTATCCGCTCGTTTGATCCTACAAAATAAGCAATTCTCAGCAGCGTGGAGTATAATTGAAAAACAGCTCGGTTTGGGATGGGATGTTGGGTTTCACTCGGATTCGGCTCTTGTAGTTGGAATGAACTTTGGCAGTCATGCTTCTACGTGTGCGTCTTCGCGGATTTCCGCTCAACCCAGCCTACGGGCTGTCGGGGCAAGATGCCCCTCCTACAGAGATAGGTGGCAGTGATTTGCTATGGGATTTCTATGGGGGCGCTATTCCTGCAGTGGCGAGATCTGGGGGAGGGTATACGGCGTATGCCTACTACGGGTGTTGGGTTTCGCGGTGCTCAATCCAACCTACGGGACCGTATTAGACTATCGCGGTCAATTTGGGAAAGGGGTTTTTCAAGATGAAGGTAACGGTTACAGCACTTGTTGTTCTGGTTTTGTTAGCGCTCGACGGTTTTACCCAAGAATACACGCGATGGCATCTGCCGGAAGGGGCTAAGTTGCGCCTGGGTAAGGGCGCCGTGACTCGGATTGCTTATTCCCCCGATGGCGCCCAAATCGCCGTAGCAACTACTTTCGGTGTCTGGCTCTATGATGCCGAGACCTACAAAGAGACGGCGCTGTTGACCGCGGAGAAGAACTGGGTCGAGAGTGTGGCATTCAGCCTTGACGGCGAGATGATTGCTGCCGGTATAAGCGCTTGGGACGCAGCGGTGCATCTTTGGAATGCTAAAACCGGCGAACATCTGTTTACCATCACAGGGGATTTTAGGACGGTCGCTTGCGTCGCGTTCAGCCCGGATGGGAAAACGCTCGCCAGTGGGAGTGGGGAGGAAGTGTGGCTATGGGACGTTGAAACGGGAGCACATCTGCGTACACTCCGCGGACATCCGGAGACAGTCGTGAGTGTCGCATTCAGCCCGGATGGCTCGGTCATTGTCATTGGCGGGGGTTATCGGGACGGAGCACTGAGCCTGTGGGATGTCAACACGGGTCGGAATCTATGGACGCGCGCCGTGGAGGGGCGCGACATAAGATTTGTTGCCTTCAATCGTGATGGTCAAACGCTGTTGAGCGGCGGTCGGGATGGTACGATGAGTCTATGGGAGGTAGCGAAGGGGAAGTTTCTGACGGAAGTGGTGGGTTCTGGAAGAGGGGATTTCGCCATAGCCTATAATGCGGTTAGGCAAATAATTGACATTGTCGGACCACGCGGCAAAGGTTTGTGGGATGGTACAGTGGTGCATCCACCGGTACACTCAATTAGGGGAAAGTGGTTCATAAGTACGCTTGCGATCAGCCCAGACGGAGAGACTCTTGCGTTTGCGGGCGACGGGGGGTTAGTTCATATCTGGGACACGGAAACGGGCGGAGAGAAGCACGTGTTCACCGACCATACCGATGGAACTACCGGTCTGGCGTTCGGCAAGGACAGCAAAATGATTGCCAGTGCGAGTAATGGGATGATAATTCTGTGGGATACCGATACGGGGGAACGTTTACGCACGTTCTCCGATCGCTGGAAGTATGTTGATAGCGTTGCGTTCAATCAGGAGAAGGGAATTATTGCCGGTGGGAGTCGAGGGGAGATCCATTTGTGGGATGTCAGCACGGGCGAGCTGCTTAACACGCTCACCGGGGTTCGGGGAGAGTATCGCAGCCTGGAGTTCAGCGCGGATGGACGGCTGCTTGCGAATGGCGCCGGATCGTCGGTACAACTCTGGGATGTCGAAACCAGTGAACGTTTGCATATACTTCTGTGGCATACCTCAGAAATAACGAGCTTGGCGTTCAGTCGGGATGGGGATACGCTTGCCGTTGGAAGTAGAGATCACAGCGTGACGCTCTGGGATGTCGAAACCGGGGAACGTCAGCGCACGCTTAGCGGGCACAATGATGAGGTGGTCAGTGTAGCGTTTAGTCGGGATGGACGCTTTTTTGCCAGTGCGACTTCCCGCGCACTTCTGCTGTGGAACACGCTTTTTTGGACGAACCTGACCGTACAGAACGGTGATGCGCACGAAGACAGCAATATTGCTTTCAGCCCAGATAGCAGTATGATTGCCAGAGGCGGTTACGACGCGACGGTTCGTCTCTGGAATACCGCGACGGGTGGACTTGAACACTCGTTCGCGGATCACGGTACCATCATTACCAGCGTGGCGTTCAGCCCGGATGGCAGGACACTTGCGAGCGGGAGTTTGGACGGGGCGGTGCTGCTTTGGGAGTTTGTTTCCTCTCCCGTACCCGTTGTGAGTTCGACGGTCAGTATTATGCCCGCTGATGTGATGTCGCCACGGGTTGGAGAGCAGTTTACGCTATCGCTTGATATCACCGCGGGGGAAGATGTGGTGGGTTATCAGGCGAGTGTCAACTTCGATTCCACGGCGCTGCGGTATGTCGAGGCTGCCTCGGGAGACTATCTGCCGGCTGATGGGTTCTTTCTGTCGCAGTTGGTTAAGGAGGATAGCGTGACGCTCGGCGGGACGTCATTCGTCGGAGCAAGTGAAGGCGATGGCACGCTCGCCACACTCACGTTTGAGGTGCTCGCCGTTAAACCGTCCAGTTTGACGTTATTCAATGTCAATGTGGTGAATTCCAAGAAAGAGCGTGGATTTCCTGACATTGTAGATGGGCAGGTGATTGAGCCGCCGCCACGCGTAGAGGATGTCAACCGTGATGGAGAGGTGAATCTTCTTGACCTTGTGCAGGTCGCCATAAACTTAGATAAAATCGGAGAAAATGATGCCGATGTCAACGGTGATGGCATGGTGAACCTTCTTGACCTCGTTCAGGTTGCGGGCGCGATTGAGGAAAGGTAGTGGTCAGTGACCAGTAGAAGCAGTGGTCAGTGGCTAGTGACCTGTGGCCAGTGGGGAAGGGCGGAAGAATGGAAGGAAGGATGGACGAGAGGGAGACGGGAAGGCGGGGAAAGCGGTTGTCAGTGAGTAGTGAGGAAAATAGGAAGGGGAGAGAGCAGTGGCCTGTGACCAGTGATCAGTGGCCAGTTAAACCGGGAGCAAGGAAAGAAGAAGATGGGAGGACGGGTAGGCGTGGTTGATTGTCTGAATCACTGATTACGCAGATTACACGGATTACGCGGATTGAAATCGCGCGATCGTTGCTCACTTGCTTGATCGGATCGCACGGATTGCGGTCGGTTGGGAGACCTCTATCGTGGAAGATTTACTATTGCCTTAGGGTATTCATAGCGGTCGCGACCGGGAGGTCGCTCCTACCAAGACATGTGCGCGGGACAGATTTCAACGTATGGCCGCTGTATTTGGCAATCCAGCAGGAACGATTTTAGGAGACAGGGATCGGGATGGCGGGAATTTCCAAATTTGTACAGTGTTGAGATTAGCGTGAAAGGGGGTTGTTATGTCTGAAGGTGTGCAGGAAATTGTGGTTCGGGTGGATGAGCTTCGAGAGTTTGTTTGTGCGCTCTATCGCAAAGCGGGGTTGAGCGAGGAACATGCGGAGTTGATGGCGGACTTGCAGGTTGAAACGGATTTGCGGGGGGTGTATTCGCACGGGACGCGGCATGCGCCTTCTTACATAGAGCAGATTCTTTCGGGGGGTTTGAACCCCGATCCGGAGATTCGGGTGCTTCGGGAGGGCGGCAGCTATGTGCTCTTTGACGGCGATGGCGGGCTGGGTCATGTGGCGAGTGTGGTCGCCATGAGGACGGCTATCGAGAAGGCGAAGTCGACGGGGATCGCGGCGGCAGCGGTGCGGAACGCGGGGCATTTCGGGGCGGCGGCGTGTTTCACGATGATGGCTGTCGAGGAGCAGATGATCGGGTTCGCAACCACGAATACGGGAGGACCGACGGTTGTGGCGCCAGGCGGCGCGTCACGTGTGGTGGGGAATAACCCGGTGAGTTATGCGCTCCCGGCGGGTGAGGAGTACCCCATCGTTTTGGATATGGCGTGCGGGGCGGCGGCGTGGGGCAGGATTCTGACGATGAACATGTACGGTCAGCCGGTGCCGAAGGAGTGGTTTTTGGGCGGGGACGGGGAGACCGTCACGGACCCGAGCGAGGGGCATTTGATGATGCCGGCGGCGGGGCCGAAGGGGTACGGATTGGCACTGGTCATGGGCATCTTGGCGGGGCCGCTGGTCGGCGGCTTAATGGCGTGCCATGCTTTGGAGGAGCCATCGAAGCATTTCTTTATCGCGATTAACGTGTCGAGTTTTACGGATTTCGAGGCGTATGCGGCGGAGGTGGATCGGGGGATTCGGACGGTGCGTGCGTCGAAAACGGTGGCGGGGGTTGATCGGGTTTATTTGCCGGGGGAGATTGAGTGGCGTAAGCGGGAGGAGTGGATTAAGAGCGGGATTCCGTTGCATGTGGTGCATATCCGGAGCTTGGCGGAGATTGCGGAGAGGTTGGGGGTGGAAAGCAGTGGTCAGTGGCTAGCAAAAGCAGTGGCCAGTGGTCAGTAAAAGCAGTGGTCAGTGACCAGTGGCTAGTGACCAGTAAAAGCAGTGGTCAGTGGCCTGTGGCTAGTGACCAGTAAGAGAAACAAAGAGCGGGAATGAGAGAAGGAAGGGAGGGAGAATGGAAGAGAGGGAAGGATAACTGTCTGAATCACGGATTACGCAGAGTGCACGGATTAACGTTGTTTGTAGTGGTTCACTCTATGATTGGTCGCGACCTGGAGAAGATTCCTATCGCATTCGTTATTCGCTCACTTGATCTCCTACAGAATTGGGTTTCACGGAGTTCAACCAAACACCTACAGACGATTTATAGAAAAGAGCGGAACGCAGATCTGCGTTCCCTACACGTAACACGGAACAGTCGCGATTCGGAGCAGATTCCTATCGCATTCGTTATTCACTCACTTGATCTCCTACAGGTTGGCGCGAGGTGGTTTACGGCACACGGAGCCGCCACTATTCAACGCAAAGACGCGGAGATTAAAATGCGCGTTAGGGTTGAAGATTTTAAGCGCAGAGATTCCGGCTCCCAGAATGGCTGGGAGGGGAGATGCGGGGACACGGGCAAAAGCCGTGTTACTGCAGGGGCACGTTGCTCGCTCGTTCTTGGTTTTTGCCCCATTCCGCCGTGTCGAAATCGCGTCTGGCAGCTCCCAACTCGCCCCACAAAAACTCGTCCCATAACTCTTCGGAGAGCATTTCGAGTTGCCGCTCACGAATGTACTCTCTGAACCGCTCGCTTTTCGGGCCTTCCGATGTCGATGTTTGATCTTTTGCCGTCATTTTTGGACTCCTTTCTGAAGCCGCGCCTAGGTTAAATCCTGATAAGTTGTCCAACCAAGCGTCCGGTATGGCAGTCATTTTGGATAACAACCTGACCGTTAACAATGGTGTAATCGTAGCCCTGCGCCCGTTGTGTCCAGCGACCCGCTCCAACCGGCAAGTCAAAAACGAACTCAGGAACTTCCATGCGAAGATTGCCGAAGTCGATGACATTGACATCGGCGTAATAGCCGGGCTTTAAGACCCCCCGTTCGGGGATTTGGAACGCTTCGGCACCGTCGGAGGTTAGTCGTCTAATCGTCTCTTCAAGGCTGAAGATTTTCCGCTGTTTGTGCCAATGCGTCAAGGCATGCGTTGTCAGTGAAGCGTCGCAGATAGCGTTCACATGAGCGCCGGCATCTCCCAAACCGAGAATTGTGTCACGGTAAGTCAATACCTCCTCGACGTGCTCAATGTTGTGATTATTGGTCGCGTAGTTGAAGAGCTGACGCCCATCGGTTTCACGCAGCAGTCGAACGATTGTCTCTACCGGACGTTCGCCGTTTTCCGCAGCAACGTTGGCTAGAAGGTTGTCCGGCGTGGGGACGTATGAGCATTCATCGGGACCGAATACGTATAGCAGTTTACCCAGCTGCTCATCGTTTTCCGGCGAAACATCTAGCAGTTGCCGCCTAGTCGTTTCATCCTGAATCGCTGTCAGGCGCTCCGGATAAGGAAGGCTGTACAAATCTTTCCATGCGGACGAACCGCCGTTAGAAGAGGTATCCCGAATCGGCATCCAGTTGCAAAGCCCAACCATCACCGTATTGACGCGTGAAGAAACCATTGGCCGAGCGTCTGCACCAACCGCGCGCTCTTCATCGAGCCAGCCCAGATAAAGGGTTTGGATCGTCGGCACGGATTTATGAGTAAACGCACTAAAGATTACCGGACGCTCGCTTTGCCGATTGACTTCGGCAATGCGGTGGATTTCCTTTCGGGTTTCGGGATAATCCGTCGTGGGATAATCTTCATATTCTCCGAAACCGGGTGCCCATTGGAAAACGCCCTTGTTGTGTTTTCCAACTGCTTTCGCCATAGCGACTAACTCTTCAAGATGCGCGAAGGTGCCGGGAATCGGAACGCCCTCCGAGGTTCTGTGGCTCAAGGTACGCGACGTCGAGAATCCAAGTGCGCCAGCTTCCATGGCGTCATCGACAAGGCGTGCCATCGTCTTCAGCTCATCGGGAGTCGGGTGCCTATCTTTCTCAACGCTTTCTTCGCCCAAGGCGTAGTGGCGTGTGGCGACGTGCCCTATCATACCGCAGACATTCACGCCCTTCGGACAGGCATCAAGCGCATCGTAATACTCGCCGAACGATTCCCAATTCCAAAGCAAGCTCGCCATAATACTTTCCGCGGGTATACCTTCGACGCTCTCCAGCACTTTTGCCAGCACCTTGTGATCCGTTTTCTTAACGGGCGCAAAGCTAACGCCGCAACTACCCAAAACTAGCGTCGTGATGCCGTGCCAACAGGTCGGTGTACCCAGCGGATCCCACATGAATTGACCGTCCATGTGGGTGTGTGTGTCAACGAAGCCCGGTGTAACGAGACGATCTTTGGCGTCAATCGTTTTGTGTCCCGGTTGGGTCACTTCGCCGACAGCCGTAATACGTTCGCCGTCAATGGCGACGTCGCCCTTGATACCCGGCTTTCCGGTGCCATCAATGATAGTTCCGTTGCGAATGACTAAATCGTGCATCGGTTGCCTCCGTGGTTTTGGTGGTGTTGCTGCCTATTGTCGGAAAGATTGCCTAATTAAGCGCATGCGTCAGATTCTAGATTCCAGGGCGGTGGTGGATTAAAAGATTATCCGTCTCGGGTTTGTCGGTGCCGAAGGCTTTCGACATTGTCTGAATCACGGATTAAACGGATTACGCAGATTTCACGGATTAAAGTCGCTTGATTGTTATTCACTTGTTTCATAGGTCGCGACCGGGAGGTCGCTCCTACCGTTTGATTTCATGGTGTTCAACCCAATCTACGCACCTACAGAAGGTATGCAGGAAAAGGGCGGAACGCAGATCTGCGTTCCCTACGGTGCCAGCCAAAACCGAAAATATCCGGATTGGAGTTGGGTTTTACGGTGTTCAACCCAACCTACGGGTCACGGCAACTGACCACTATTTTACGATTACCATCCGCCGCGACGCCGCATAATCCCCCGCCCGGAATTGATAAATATAAATCCCGCTCGCAACCGCTTCCCCGCGTTCGTTCCATCCGTCCCAATACGCCGCCTTTCCACGCTCCGCGTAATGCCCAGCCGCCTGATTCCCGAGCGCCAATCGCCGCACCAGCGTTCCCTTCGTGTCATAAATCGTAATCGTCACCTCCGCCTCGCGTGCGAGACGATACGGTATCCACGTCTCCGGATTGAAGGGGTTCGGGTAATTCGGCAACAACGTCGTCTCTTTCGGCGTCAACGCCGCGAACAACTGTTCAAGGAAGCGGATTCCCCGTTGAAAATTCGCATCGCCGACACCTAAACCCTGCGCCTGCGTCAGCCATCTCTCGACATCCGCAGCGCTAATGATCGACAGTTCTGAAGAATCTGCCGAAGGTGCCGCTCCGCCACCCCCGATCGCCCCGGCCACCGTCACCAAATCAAACACGTTAATTACCCCGTCCCCATTCACATCCGCAGGATTTTTACTGGTCACTGGCGGCTGGTCACTGACCACTGCCTTTAAATACATCTCCCCGTCTAGGTTCGGCAGCGCGTGCTCCGTGCCCAAATGTCCGCTGGCGACGCCTTGCGTCTCCTCCGGCAGCGTGATGGTTTGTGGCGCGCCGCTGTGGTTGTACACTGCCCACCCGTTCGTAAATTCACGGATATACAGTCCCGTGATTTCTTCGTAGAACTGGAATTTGGGTCCAACGGGTTGACCGAGGTCTGTGTCCCAGAAATCGTACCAGTATTTGTGATCGTGGTGTCCTATTCCAAATTGCACGTATCCGTCAGAATGAGTTAAACTCATGGTTGTTGTCGCACGCATAAGCTGTTGATTGTAAGCGCTGTCTGGTGACTCGCTTATATCTGAACCGCCCTGAAGTGCAACAATAGTAGGCTGGCGTATATTGGTTTCAAGCCATTCTAAAGATTCTCGGACTTGACGAATAGACGCATCCCTCGGAGTGCCTGGCGCAGGAACGATGGATTCCATGAAAGCGCCATTCACAAACGGACCGGTAAGAGGCATTATCCGGTTATTCACATTGCCCATAATGATAAAGTCCGGGCGCGTTGATTCCCGTATCCGACGGACAAAATTTATCCTCGCTCGTTGTGCTACGTCGTTAGGGATATGAACTCCGACCGAGGACCGGAAATCGTCCCACCAGTCAAAGAAAATGCCGTCATAAATCCCGCATCTGGCAACCGCGAGCGCTTGTCCTACGATAATATCCTGAACATCGGGGTGAGCGTAATTGATGAGACGTGATTCGCTATTGCGGAGTGCAATTTCACCATTCGCGTCCCGTAGCCAATAAGGGTGATCATCCGGAAATGCGTCAATTTCGCCAGTACCTTGATTACTCACCGAGGCAAGGAAGACCATATTCCGATTCAAAGCGAGATGCTTGTCCCGCAGAGAACGTGCGAGTGGCATTGAACCGTACACATGCCATTCGTCGTCAATTTCCATGAATTCTTGTTGGAACATATCAAGCTCACCAAACATCAAGTCGTGATATACTGCTGCTACCGCGATACGCCTATCCCAATAATCGGGGTACTTGCGAAGCAATTCTTCGCTTTTGTTCTCGGTCTGCGTGGTAAATGGTGCGAAGATTGAGGGAAATGAGCGGTTTTCCAACCGCGGTGTAAGCGGCTCCGGCGGCATATCACAACTTTGATCGTACTCAAAGAAGGACAATGCCAATCCGTTCAACGGCGAATGATCTACGATTGAGTTGTTTTGAATACTGAGGGCTTCCAGATTGTACAAACCGGCTAACGGATTCACGTCAGAAATAGAATTGTGTGCGAGCCCTAGGTGCGTTAACGCTGTCAAGCCGGCGAGAGGGCGAATGTCGGATATACGGTTGAAGTCCAGAGTGAGTCGTTTAAGCCGCACTAATGACGACAGCGGAGAAATATCGGTTATCGAATGATTTCCCGCTAAAAACAGATGTTCCAATGTTGTGAGGGTTGCTAGCGGGGCTAAATTCGCTATATTATTCCCTTGTAAAAGTAAGTTTTTTAGGATTAGGGCGTATTCTATTCCTGTCAAATCGGTTATACCCCGACGTTCCGCTGGTAGTGCCTCAAGACGCAGCATGTCGGCTTGCGTGATTATGGATCTGTTAAGACCGAGGGCATTGTGAATAGCGGCTCTCAGGTTGGGATCGGGGATATCGACAGCCGGGCTGTCCGGGTCGAATATGGGGTTGTTTTGAGTGTCAAGGTGTTCTAAATTTGCGAGATTCTCAAGAGAGGTAATATCGGTAATACGGTTGTTTTGAAGTTCAAGGTGCTTTAGATTTGTAAGATTCACAAGTGGAGTAACATCCATAATGTTGTTGTCACGCAGCACTAGATGCGTTAACCCCGTGAGGTTGGCAAGGCCCCTGATATCCGTGATGTTGTTCCTGCCTAACACGAGTGTGGTAAGTCGGGTAAGGTCAGCTAGGGGGCTGATATCCTTGATGCTGTTGCTGTCCAACAGCAGTGTAGTGAGCTCGGTGAGGTTGGCGAGGGCCCAGATATCCGTGATGTTGTTCCAGCCCAATCCAAGTGCGGTAAGCTGGGTGAGGTTGGCTAGGGGGCTGATATCCTTGATGCTGTTGCTGTCCAACAGCAGTGTAGTGAGTTCGGTGAGGTTGGCGAGGGGGCTGATGTCATTAATTTGGTTGCCGTCAAGGCGTAGATAAGTCAGATTTACAAGGGAGGTAAGCGGGCGTAAATCGGAAAAATCGTTGCCAAGAAGCGCAAGGAAAGTGAGAGAAGTAGCGTGTTCCAAGCCGGTGAGGTCCGAGATGCCGCGGTATCTCGCGTCCAGACGCTTGAGGTCGCGGCGTAAAACAGATGCATCCAACTTGATCTCGGGACGGTGTGCAATGTTCAGCGCTTCGCGTACCGCGGCGCGCAGGTTGGGGTCGGGGATGTCGACGGTTTGGGCGAATGCGGCGCTTCCCAAAACGAAATAGAGCAAAAGACTGAGTGTGATTTGCTGTCGAAGGTTCATTTAATTTTCCTTCTAGGCATGGGTGTTTCGTCTCACAGGACTAAACTGCTTTCATGATTTTATTGGAATGCAGATTGGCATTTTAGCATAGCGGTGATGAGATGAGAAGTGGAAAAGAGAATACAGGAAAACGAGAGGAAAGCAGTGGTCAGTGACCAGTGGATCTCTATCGCACTCACTAAGGGATTTACTATCGCCCTCGTTATCCCCTCGGTTGATCGTTCGCTTGATGGCTAGTGACCAGTAAGAGCAGGAAAGAGTGGGAAGACGGGTGGATGGATAACTGTCTGAATCACGGATTACGCAGATTGCACGGATTACACGGATCAAAGTCGCTTGATTGTTATTCACTCATTTGATTGGTCGAGACCGGGAGGTCGCTCCTACCGTTTGATTTCACGGTGTTCAACCCAGTCTACGGACCTACAGAAGGTATGCAGGAAAAGGGCGGAACGCAGATCTGCGTTCCCTACACATAAACCGGAACAGTTGCAATTCGCAGAAGATTCCTATCGTATTGGGATATTTTATTATCAGTAAGGCAAGAGACCACCACACACATTGTATGTCTGGCCGGTCAGGTAGCTGGCATCTGACGAACTCAGGAAAGCAACCATATTGGCAACATCTTCCGGCTGCTCGATGCGGCCTAGCGGGATGGTAGCAACCGCATCTGCTTTCACCGAGCCGACCGGTACATCGTTCAGCTTCGCCATCTCGCGATCGATAAGATCCCACATCGGGGTGTCTACGATGCCGGCGCACACGCAATTGACAAGGATTCCGTGCTCCGCCAGCTCTAGCCCCATCTGTTTTGTGATAGCGACGACAGCGTGTTTACTGGCGGAATATGCGCCAAGCGCGATACCTTTGCCGGGTGCAGTTTTGCCGGCACCTGACGCGTTGTTGACAATCCTGCCACCTTCGCCCTGATCAATCATCTGCCGGGCTGCCGCCTGCGAGGAAAATAGAACACCTTTAGCATTCACGTTCATCAGCGCATCCCAGGCTTCTTCGCTAGTGTCCATGAGCGGTGCAATGATGCCGATGCCGGCATTATTGACTTGAATATCCAACCGGTGGAATCGATCCACAGTGTCACGCACCATGTGTTCGACGTCGTCTTTACATGTCACGTTTGTTTTAACAGCGTGAGCTTTGCCACCTGCCTCCGTGATCTCCTCGGCGACTTGCTGCGCATTCGCTTCGTCAAGGTCGGCGATGGTGACACTGGCACCCTCGAATGCCAGCCGTAGAGCAATGGCTCGACCTATGCCGCGGCCGGCGCCGGTCACGATGGCGACTTGATTTTCAAGGTTGTAGTTTGGCATATTGAACTCCTTAAGATCGATTTTGTACATTTTGGAGACAGACCAGGAAGCAATAAACAGGTGTTGCCGAAAAGCAGAGGAGATTTTGATTCTCTCCTACCGGGTGGTTAATCGTTCGCTAAATCGCAGTGCGCAACTTACAAAAAATGGTGGGCAGTGCCCACCCTACAGAAAGAAGCGGAACGCAGATCTGCGTTCCCTACGCATAACCCGGAACAGACGCGATTCGGAGAAGATTCCTATCGAATTCGTTATTCACTCATTTGATCTCCTACAGGGTTGGGTTTCACGGTGTTCAACCCAACCTACAAATTGTGGGATTTAATATCGCGCTCACTGTCCATTCGCTTAATCGCATTGCGCAATCTGCAATAAATGGTGGGCAGTGCCCACCCTACAGTAAGGAGCGGAACGCAGATCTGCGTTCCCTACGCATAACCCGGAACAGTCGGTTGATTTGAATTGATTCCGGCTTATAACTTTCTTGGACACCCACCGTCGACATTCATTATTTCGCCGGTGATGAATCGAGAATCGTCTGACACCAAGAACAGCATGGCGTTGGCGATATCCTCGGGTTGACTGGGGCCTTCCAACATCTGCGTCAGGTCGAAGAGCGGTTTGAACCAGTGATCGCCTTGATCGTTCGTTGCGCCGGGCGTGGTAACCTGGCCGGGGCGTATTCCGTTAACCCTGATGTTGTGCTGTCCGCCAACCCCCGCCGTGTAGCGGGTGAAGGCGTCCACCCCCGCCTTGGCGGCGTAATACGAGGCCGAAGTTGTGCCCCCGCCGACGGATTCCAGCATGTTCTTGCTGAAGCCGGCTACTGCCGCCAATGATGAGATGTTGACAATGGCGCCGCCTCCAGCGGCTACCATGTGGGGCCACACCGCTCGACACATATAGAAGGTGCTGTGGAGATTCTTTCGAATCACGGTGTCAAAATCGTCATCATCTTCGTTCGGAAAGTTTTGACCGCTGCCGCCCCCGGCGTTATTGGCGAGGATGTTGACTGTTCCGTAGGTAGCAACCACTTCTGCTACCGCCATATCAACCGCCTTGCGGTCCGAAACGTCGCACGCGATGAAGGTAGCTTCGCCGCCTTCGCTCCGAATGGCGTCCTGTACGGCGTGACCCTCAGGCTCTCGGCGTGCCATAAGAGCAACTTTTGCGCCTTCTTTCGCAAACAGGTGTGCGGCGGCTTCGCCGATGCCGGCGTTGCCGCCGGTTACGATTGCGACCTGTGTTTCAAGTCTCTTTGCCATAATTGCCTCCATTCAAGTAGATAATTCTTGTCCACAACTAAATTGCTATCGTACACTTATTTCTGGACTCTTGGAATGCGGTGTTCATGCGACTTTCCACATTCGATGCCGCATAGAGAAATCGTGGAACAATGGTAAGCAGAAAAAGAGTGGAACGCAGATCTGCGTTCCCTTCGGTGCCAGCCAAAACCGAAAATATCCGGATTGGAGTTTGGTTTCACGGGGTTCAACCCAACCTACAGCCTTGATTCTACGGAATCGCGACCGGGAGGTCGCTCCTACAGCAAATCTTTTGACCAACCTTCTTGGATATCTTGAGGCATTGCGTTACCTTTGAACAACCCGGAACCGTCGCGATTCGGAGAAGATTCCTATCGCATTCGTTATTCACTCATTTGATCTCCTACAGAAGATATGCAGGAAAAGAGCGGAACGCAGATCTGCGTTCCCTACAGCGCCAGGCAAAAACAAAAATATCCGGTTTGGAGTTGGATTTCACTGTGATCAACCCAACCTACAGCCACACTGACTCGCGACCGGGAGGTCGCTCCTACAGAAAATCTCTTGACCAACCTTCTTGGATATCTTGAGACATTGCGTTCCCAACGCATAATCCGGAACAGTCGCGATTCGGAGATCGCTCCTATCGACTAGGTTGCTAATTCGCGGTTGACCACGTCTCGCGCCAAGTGGGGGAAGAGTTGGTCGTGGATTTCCATCGGCTGGCGCAGGTGAACCATGCGATTCTCGTCGGCGGTGTCTATCATGGTAGGATAGTATATTCCGGCTCCGGTTTTGAGCTTGTAGCCGCCGGGGGAATGAACGCTGAGGTATCGGCGCGCGATATCTAAGTCTTCGGGTGTAGCCGCTCGGCGGGTGCAGTTCATGGTGAACATGCGTCGGCGATTGCCGCCGAATGAGGCGTGGTAGAGATCGTGATTGAAAATCACGACATCACCGGGATTGGTTTCCATGGCGACGCTGCCGGGGAACTCCGTGGGCGGGACACCGAAAAGTTCGAGCGAGTTATTGACATCAATTTTCCCCGTTCGCACGAAGTGGTCGGGCTTGTGGCTTCCGGGAATGAAGCGCAGTGCGCCGGTGTCACGGGTGAGCGGATCCAGATAGAAGGCTGTCTTGGCGGCGAAGAGTTGTCCCCAGCTTCCGTCGGGGTGCCAGCCGGTGTCGCCGCTGTAGTAGTTACCATCGCCGCCGCAGTAGTTGAAATCCTCGCCGAGAATGCTTCCGATGAGGTCGAGTATCACGGGGTGATCGAGGAGCGCGCACATGTCGGGTCTATGTTCAATGGGTTTTAGGAACATAGTGCGGCGTGAACCGTCGTGGTCTCGTCCGCCGCCGCGGTGTTGGATTGACCATTCAAACCGTTCGATGATTTCGTCTGTTTCTTCGGGTGAAAAGAATTGGGGAATCATCAGGTAACCGAAGGTGTCGAAGAAGCTCAACTGTTCTTGGGTCAGCGGCATTTTTTCCTCCTAGAAGAAGGGGCTGGGAAGGACGGGAGCGAGGAAGGTTGGAAGGGCGCTTTTCGCACCACGTCGTCCTATCCTCCTGAGCGGAACAAATGGGACAGATTGTTGGGTTCCACAGGTTCAACGCAATCTACGGGGTTGAAGGACGTAGAAACCGAGTTTTGAGGAAAAAACTCGGTTTCGTCGCGACCGGGAGGGCGCTCCTACCAAGCTCTATACCTGTGAGGAGTTCTAACGCGGTCGCTATCAGCATCTCTATCAATCAAGTGAGTGAACTGCGCATCTTGCTCCTTATTCAATCGCCTAATCTCCTACCGTTGGGTTTCGCGTTGCTCAACCCAACCTACAGATTGTGGGATCTCTATTGCGCGCTATTCGCTTGCTTGATCTATCCGTTCGGTTGATTGGCCGCTTGATTGCTCTGATTCGACCAGACGAGCGGGGTCTGAGATTCGTCGTTGAGGACATCCCCGATCTTGAGGTTTTCTAACTGTTCATCGGACAGCACGTTTTGGATGCCGTTGTAGGTCGCTCCATCCGGCATATAGATGCAGGTCATCGCCCGGCGCGGATACGGCGTCATGTTCGGACCTGCGGCATGGGCAGTGAGTCCGTTATGAAACCCGGCTGAGCCAGCCTTCATCTCGGCGGCTATAGGCTCAATCTCTCTGAACTCGGGGTATTCGTCAAAGAGAGCCCCCATGTTAGGCCCGAAGTGCCCTTTCTTTTCATAGTCTGTTAGCTTGTGTGAACCGGGTAGATAATACAGACAACCGTTCTGAAGCGTTGCATCGTCCAAGGCAATCCAGATGGAGATGGCGTTAGGAGAGTGAAACGACCAACTTGGATCGTCCACATGCCAGGATGTGGGATTGTCCCAGGCAAGCTTTTGCAACGTCTGATCGTGCCACATGCGGATGCCGTCAATGTCAGCGAGTTTGCATAGCATTTCGCCCAATTCGGGGTTCAGGAAGTACTTTTTGACGGTGTCATTGATTTTCCACAGGTTGACTCGCTGCAGAAAGACTCTTCGGTTAAACGGCTTTACATCTTTGAAGAGCCTTTTGTTGATTGATCCTCCGTCCGCAATTCTGGTTTCTCCCATCTCCGTCACGGTTTCACTGACTGCGGAGCGCATTTCCTGCAGCTCGTCGGAGGTGAGAAAGTCTTCGATGATGAGCCAACCCTCGCGCTGATAAAGTTCAACTTGTTGGGGTGTCAATGCTGTTTTCATCTTAATGCCTCCAAGTTATAGGTTGTAGGAAGGGAACATAGCATCTTTGTTGCTCAAACAAGAGTTATACCATTTCTCTAAAATGCAAGTGCATTGGAGACGGACGGATCAGGTAAAGAAACTTGCCTGTAGTGGAGAAAGAAAACCTGGCTTCGCGCAAAACCGGCGCGGCAAGATGCCCCGCCTACGGGGAAAGTGAACGATGAAATTAAGACACTATATGCACTATTATTCAAGCGAAATGGTATTAGTTGATATTTGCTTGCGGCAGCGAGTGCGAGATCTATTCCGGGTCGTGTTAACCAAATCACGGTTCCGATTCTCGGCAAGCCGCGATTAGGAGAAGATCTCTATCGATCCACTGAGCGGATAGATCAAACGAATGGATAGTGAGTGCGATAGAGATCCTAAGGCGATAGCTAGTCTTGCTCTTTACCCAGTTGCTTGATCTATCCGCTTGGTTGATCGCACCCTACAATAAACTGTTGAATCGCGACCGGGAGGTCGCTCCTACCAATTAGCGACGCGGTTTACGGCACACGGAGATCTACTCCGAAACGATGTCATCTAGGTTTCTTTATGTGGGCCCAGGTCGTGACGAGTTTGCCGGACGAAGAAACGGCTAATGTGTCAGCCAATCCCACCTCGACAATCTGTTTAAGCTCCTCGTCGGACAACGCGACGTTGAAGACGGCAACATCGTCTACCATACCGTCCAAATAGTGTTCGTCACGCGGTTTTGATGTTCTTCCAATGTTTAGGGGCGCGCCTTTGGCATTGCCCGCCACAATCTTGGTGGTCCAGTTTTTCTCCCCAATCAGTTTTCCATCGTAATACATCTTCATTGTGTTTCCGCTGCGTGACACCGCGTAATGATGCCACTCCATATATTTATAACGTCCGGGGACTTGGGGCCCCATTTCCGTACCACCGCCTCCCCCTCCGCCGCAACCTATACAATGGAAAAAATACAACTGTTCGCCGGCGCAGCAGTGTCTTAACCTCCACCACCATCCATCCCAGAACACGGCATCCTGATGTGTAGTTGTATAGCCCATGATGTTATAACGTCTGTCTACTCCTCGTTTATCCATAAAGACGTAGGCGGCCATGGTAAAGTCATCGTCTCCAAATGCCCATGCATCGTTGGCGTTTGGCACTTCGACATAGCTATCCTCGCCGTCCAGCACCACGCCGCCGCCAAATTTTCCTTCACCCCAAGTGGCACCGCCCTTGAGTGTCCCGAAATTCCCATTTTGACTGATATCCGCGGTTCGCTTTCCTTCACCTTCATCAAAACTCAACGCGACTATGGCACTCCTGATATTGAGTTCGGCATCGCTGGTTTCCATCGTCAGACTGAGAGAGGCTATTGCCGCAGTTACCATGAGTGACGCATAAATTAGACGTTTCATTGGTTCACCTCTTCGAATTACGGTTCGTTCTCGTATGCCGTCGTGTGTTCAGGGGCTTGGAGAGCGAGAACCGGTGATTGAATGTGCACAGATTTAGCGATAGTGTAAGTGTTGACGTGAACGGCACATGTCCGAGCCAATAGTGAATGCAGCAGGGAAATAAAGAAACTTACTTCATGTCAAGAAAACGTGCGGAAAATCCCAAATCCACCGCTGCTGAAATCAGCGGTTTATCAGCGACAACTCCGGGTTGAGAGTGATCTGCGCGCGTTTCTGATATGAGTCTACGATTGTTTTCAGAGTTACTATATCACATTTTATCATGTCTTCTCAAGATACTACAAGGAATACCAATTAGGGAAAGTGTTTAGTCGTTAGTGATTAGTGGCCAGTAAAACCCCTAGAGCCATTGGATGGGCGATGAAGAGGGATTCCTATTGCACGGGATTTGCTATCGCGTTCATTGTCCATTAAAATCTAAATACTACAATAGATTTGAGACGCGCAATGAATTGCGCTACTACGAACGGAAGTGCACAGGTCACTTGATCGGTCAGTGAATCTACAAAAGGCTGGTGCGCGATGCGCACCCTACGACTAAGCACCACGGTGATTGATGTTGGCTGCAAGCGTGTGGTCAGGTCGCTCACTGTACCGGGAGTGCCTGAGAAGGGACAAACCGTTTGACCTCGTGCATCGGAGTACTCCCCGATTTGAGGTGTTCGCGTTGGAAGAAGAGATATTTGTTCTCCGCGGCTTCGTCTTCCGTTTCGCGCGGGGTGATGTCGATTACCGTGTTGCCTCGAAACTTCACCGTGTAGAGGGTGTCACAGATGGTATAGTGTTCGGTGGTTTCCCGCACTGGAAATTCAAGGCGAAGGTCCTCACCACCGGCAAGACGGTCGAATCGAATGTAGCCGCCAACGCGCTGGGGACTAACGACCTTACTATCCACGTAACAGCCAACTTGCGCTGCATCGATCCAGCTTGGGAGGCGCACGTAAACCGCCCTCGCCCGCTTGTTATGGATGGCGACCTTTCCTTCGAATGGGAGATAACTGTGGATGTCCATCCACGGCGACGCCCGATTGAGGAGCAGATTCACGGTGGCTACGCCATCGGAAAACCGTGTGATGCCTTCCCACACGGTATATAGAGCGCGGCTGCCGTTTGCGGTACAGCATCCGAAAACGGAGGAGTGGGGATTCACAAGCAGCTTCGCTTGAGTGAAGCCGCCCATGAATTGTCGGTGCACTTCGTCGTACGCGCCGCTGCCGCACGTGTGCCGCATTTGCTGTAGGTCGGTCACCTGCAACTCAACGAAGTGGTTGCGAACCATACTGTCTACGTCATCCCAATAGTCGCCCAGACCGGCGTCCGTGAGCCGAATCGCCAGAATCAGCGTGTCGGCAACCCCGCAGCCTTCATTCTGTTCCAAACTCCACTCTATATCCCGCCCCATCATCGGTTTGATCCAACCGGGCATGAAACCCAATCGAACGACGCCGTGCCGTCGCGCATGTTCGTAACCTTCCCGCACAAGCTGCGACATCGCGAGATTGTTTTCGCTAAGAGCAAAATGCAGCAGGGCTTCCAAGAAACCCATATTCCCGTGGAAATGTCCGGTAAACTGACCGTGTTCATGCGGCGGGACGCTCGTGTTGTCGGTCTCACCGCTCCAGAGTGCCGGCTTCAGGCAAAACTTGACCAACTTTCGTGCACAATTCTGCGCCTCCTCATCGCCCGTCATTTGGTAACATTGCATTAGCGCCTTGATGGGGGCGGCATGCTCGAACTTGACCGTGCCTTCCTGACCCTGTGAGTCGTGCACCGGCTCGTCGGGCGGCGAGTAGGGGAGATATCCCGGCGCATCGCCGCCGCCGCGCAGCGTCCAATTCCAACCGCCCGACGAGTCAAGGCTACATTCCGGGGGGATATAGGCGTACTCTCCGCAGTCAATCATCCCTCGCTTCAGACCACCCCACAGCCGTTGAGGCCATGGCATCCAAAATTCCTCTCCGTCAATTCCGATCCGTAACGCCAAAGCCTGCGCCAAGATACCGTTGAACATCGGGTAGGAGGTGTTAGGCGGAGGGCCATCGCCGCTAATAGGGCAATAGAGCAAACCGTCGGAATGAATTTGGTTGAGGAACGCGCGCCACGCCAGGTTTTCCGCATCAAGATTTTGATCGCTTCCGCACATCAAGCGGACGACCGGCAATGTCCTCAAGAATTTGGGCGTCAGCCAGTTCGGCGGTCCTATCATTGGCGGCTGATGGCTGAAGCGAAATGTTTGCGTTATCGCGTAACCTTCGTCGGGGCGGAAATTCGTCAGTGCGTTAACCGCCAGCGTTGCCCGCTCCGCCAAATCGAGCGTATCGGGGACGGTAGCCGTATAGTGCTCGCCGGGCGGGGGGGCAATTACGGGTTCATGATGATTCATGGTTTTTAACATACGGTTTTACGTCTTCTACGAGGGTTGGGTGTCGGTAGCTAACATTGTCTGAACTGTGATTCTTGTGATTACGGGATTACCTTGATTGTAGGCGTTTAGTGGTTTTCTAGATAAGTGTTTAATGCCATTAAAATGGTCGCGACCTGGAGATGGGATCTCTATCGCGTTCCTTATCCAGTCAGTTGAGGGATTTACTATCGCACTAGGATCTCTATCGCATTCGCTATCCGCTCACTTGATCTATTCGCTCGCTTGATCCTACACGTTTATGGGGTGTTTTGGTGATTGTCTGAATCACGGATTTTCACTGATTAAACGGATTACACGGATTATACCTTTTTGTTGAGTAAAATTAGCTTGTTTCCTCGACAATTATGGTTTCTAATACGACTTACGCGGCACCAGCAGGTCGCGTCCGGAGATGGAATCTCTATGGTCGTACAGAGGCGATCACAATCTAACAGATTGTGGTACAGAAATCTATGATCTCACTTGATCGTGGTTGCTACTTTACCCGACGCTCGAAAACACGCAATTCCCGGCAACGTGAAGTATAACATTGTCTGAACTGTGATTCATGTGATTAAGGAGGTCGCGATTCGGAGATCGCTCCTACAACCAAGTGATACCATATATTCTCTGCGAGAGGAACCATTTAGGTAATGACTTGAGTTAGTATTCAACCCGCGTAAGAACTTCGTGCACGATGATTGGGTTGTGTGTCTTATCTAGTTCGGAATTGCACCAGACGGTTAGGTCGTTTTGTCCCACGCGCATGATGCCGGATGGCACTTCCGCTGTATAACAACCGTCCCGGTGTTGCGGGTTTAGCAGCGTGTGGTTGAGGCGCATCCAGACCTTTGCGCCAACGTCTCCGCCGGTGGTTCGTGCATGAATCCGGAATCGCGCGTCGGGATCATTCGCGTCGGGTCCCATCTTCAGAGGTAACCTGCGTTCATGGATGTCCAACGGAATGGGCAGCGGAGCGATCTCTGAGGCTTGACTGAACATTCCTGCGACCGCGAGCGGTTCGATGCCGTAAAGTTTGTTCTTGCCGATAATTTCGGCAGGATTGCCGATTTCCTTTAGCGGCGCGTGAACACGCTTGCTATCCAATTCCCGTACATCGACGTTGGTGAAAAAGTTAAACAGATAGATGCCATCTGCACCGCTGTGCCACCACCAGGCTGCGGCTCCACGTAAGTATTCCTGCCATGCGTACGGTTGATCCGCTATCTCGGGACACCATGGGAAGGGCGGTCTGGCACAGAACGAGGGATAGACTAATGCCCCGTAACGCTCGCCCAGGGCTTGCCAGCACCCAAGATTGAACGTGAACGGCATTAACCCCATGCCGACCACCAAGACATCCACCAGTTCCTGTGACAACCAGGTTTCGATGTCCTGTCCAAGGAGATGGGAGCTCTCAATTGAATCCATCACACGCACCACCAATGTATATGGACGACGGCGTTGGCCGGCAATGGCGTCCAGTTCTGATCGTACCGCCCGTACAAAGTCGGTCATGAGCGGTGCGAGTTCGAGTTCTCTACCCAACGGAAAGTTCCAGATCCAGCGCGAAAAGTCCAACTCGTATCCGTCGAAGTCGTGGGCGGAGGCGTTGCGGCGGATGAAATCGAGCCGATACTCTCGCACTTCGGGGCGTTCGAAGTTGAAGGCGGTGCGCAACATACGTTCAATCTGTTCTTCGGGGAGATTGCGGTCGTCGGACTTTCCGATTAGGTATTCGGGATGTTCGGCTTTTAGTGGATCGTTGGTTTCCTCCATGTCGAGTTCGTGGTCGTGAATGTCGTTCATGCGCAGCGACCCCCAGATCTCCATACCCTTGGCGTGGCACGCCTCAACGATGATGCCGGTTGCCCGCTGTGATGAACCGAGCGCGGGCCAGACGGGACCACGGTGTTTGGGACCCCAAACGGGACCCCATGGCGGATCACAGCCGTTTCCGACACACCAGACGTATGTGTCGACGTGGGTGTCGAAGGTCGGCGTGGTTCTGGCGTCGATGAACGACTGCTCGTCGGTGACGTTGTACCAGTGTCTGCGGGTGTGCTGGTTTGTTTGCTGGTATGCGTCGTCGTTGTAAATGAGGCGTCGTTTGCGGTGCTTTTCAAATAGCATGAGCGGCCGATTTTTCTAGATTGTTTGGTCGATAAGAGTTTTGTGCAATCAAGGATGTCGCGACCTTGAGGTCGCTCCTACCAATAGCTGGATTACGGCACACGGGGATTTCTATCGATCAAGTTAGTAAATAGCGAAGGGAAAGTAAATTCCGATTGCCCATCCTACACATTGTCCGTTCGGTTGATCGCACCCGACAAATATACAGAGTCGAGTAAGATTCCATCCGGGATTCGATGATTGTCCGCTAGACGCTTGGGCTATACGGGTTAATTTGATGTAGCCTTGCACATGCCGCTCCGCTGGAGCGGTAGAAGGTATTAACGTTTCACTATCAACATACCGCTCCGCTGGAGCGAAGGAGTGAACGGTTCTATGTTGATTTGAAATCAATTGGGTTTAATAGGCAGTGACTCGGGTGATTTAAGACAGTGGGTCCGCTTCCCATCTGATGCAGTGCTTTGGTTCTTATACCATTTCTATATATTGCCAGTGCATTAATGGCGTCAATCAAGTCTTTCCAGAGCGGGGCAAGATGCCCCGCCTACGAGGATTCGTATGAGAGGCAACAGTGGGTATGGGTGGTGTCATAAAAGTATAATGAAAACATCATGTACACTGTTATTCAAGCGAAATGGTATTACTGATAAAACCACTCCAATGGATAGATGCGCAGTACACGCTCGCTGGTTAAGCGTGCTTCGCTGCCACGCTGTGTCAGCCAACCGCGGGAGTAGATCACGTAGACCTTGTCGGCGGCGAAGCAGATGTTGGGATAGTAGATGTTCGCGTAATCATCGGGTAGAGTGCCGACGTAGTTCTGGGATCGCACGGGTCGAATAGGGTATTCGGCTGGGATGCGCTCGACATCTTCCAAACCGGCGCTAAGCTCAAGGGTCTTGAAGTTCTCCCAAGTTGCACCGCTGTCACGGGATATTGCGGCTGACAGACGCCCCCGGAGATATCCGCGGCGTATCTCTGCGTGAGAGACCTGATTCCATACACAAATCAGGTCGCCTGTCCGGGGGATGCGACGCAGCCGCGGCGGTGAATAGGAGCACTCCAATTCGGTGGGCTTGACGGCACCCCACGTTTGGGCATGGTCCCTGCTGTAGCTGTAGAGTATCCTGCCAACGGTGGAACGAGCAAAGAATAACACCCCGCCGTCTTTTGTTTCAGCTACCGAGGGTTCATCACAGGGTACCACGCCGCAATTGCCGTTGACCACACCGTCGAAATCGAACCAGCCCATCAGGCAGCCGTATTCCTCGAATGGGTTCCACGTGCGCCCCTCGTCGTCGGAGTAGTAGACAAAGGCAATCTCCATCTGGGGGCAGTGCCCCTCTCCTTCGACCGAAGTCGGCAGCCCTTTCCAGGTGCCCCATCCCTCACACTCCGGGACACGTGACGCGCCGCCTATCGGCAACCCCACGCCATCGTCAGGATGGTAGCCTCCCAACACGGTTCTTCGCGGGCACAACAGCCTGCCACCGGACAGTTGGATTATCGTGTCAGACAAGCCGCGTCTAGCGGTGTCCATGGGAATATGGCGAGGTGCATCCCACGTTTCTCCATTGTCTTGCGATATCCATATCCGGTCGTCGCTCGTCAGAGCTATTGCCCCCGAATTGAGGCAGGTCAACCCGTTTCCGTCTACCCCGTCACCGACTGAGCGCGGCTCGCTCCAGGTTCTGCCTCCGTCCGAGGAGGTGCTTCCATTTTGCGCCAGCAGAGATCCATCGGGCAGTTCCACTAAGCTGCTGACGCCCGTACCGACAATTTCCACTACTCCTTCGGGAGGCGGTTTGCGCCAGACCGGCTTGGTTGGCGCTTGTTCAGTGGTTTTGCCTCTAGCAGTGTTGGTTATTAGAAAGCCCAGAATAATTGGTATGTGCATCGTCGGAATCTCCTTGGTCGGGTTACTATCGGTGAACGTCGCGTTCCTGTTTTTCCTGCCCCGTTCTTTTCAATCTGGGCATAGTTGGCACAAAAAGGTAGTTTGCCGCCAGGGGGCGTTTTTGGAAGGGGATGCGCCCGACATCAGTGATTCTACTCAATCGTTGGAATAATGTCAAGATGTCAGTGGGGTCGGTCTAAGGGCGCTTACGCCAATTAAATTGCCCGCATGGCGTTCGAGGTTTCGTTCGATTTCGGTTCAGGTCCGCCTCAGTGAATAACAGAAGTACATTGTTTTTGATAGCGATTTGGATTTGACTATTCAATCTAACATACGCCCTATCTACTGTCAATGGCTGGTGGGCAGGGGATCTCTATCGCAGTCGTTAATCACTTCTTTGATCCCACCCTACAATGTCTAAGGCGCCGCAGTATACAATCACCGGCGCCCAATCTTGCGCTGCGATGCTTACAGGGTCGCGACCGGGAGGTCGCTCCTACAAAGGGGTCGGGGCAAGATGCCCCCATAGGAATCAAGTTAAGCGAAAAACGAGGCTTCATTTGCGGCTTCCATTAAGAGTTGATACGTTGAAGGACGTTTTCTCCGCTTACAAATTCGGCAGCCTACCGCCAAACATTGTCCGACTGTCTTCAAGGCTTTAGCAAGTCTTTGATTTTGACCGGAGGCGACGGCACCGGCAATGAAAAAAGCGTATCTCGAAATTACCCTCGCCGCTTTGGTCAAACTTCGTTGCGGATAGTGCCATGAGTGGGTCAGTTGATTGGGATTAGTCACTAAAATATTCCAATCTGCCAAAGCGAGCCGTTTCTTGCTCGGTGTTCTGCCTCTGTTTTCGCCTCTCTGCGTATTTTAGGTGCGAAAGCCATTTGTTAGCCACATCAACCGCTACACGTTGAGCAAGTAACCGACACGGCAACTGCGCTTTGATGCCCAACTGTATCGGTGATTCAATTTCCGGTGGTGCTTGTTGTTCCAACCATTCTTGGAGATTGAGATGATTTGACTCGGTATCAAACACCTCGCACGTCGCCGGGATGCGTGTTAACCAAAAGACCTCGTCATCAGAACAGCTCTTCAATTCATCTAGGGAGAAATAACCTAAGTCCGCAAGACGTAAACTGCATCTTGGTAACGCCCCGGCAGTTTGCGTTATTTGCTTATCGTTGGTCGTTCCATGGGTTAATGCAAAGTGGTTAATGCCACCACTGAGCAGCTCCCACCGCAACCTTTCCACACCTCAGCCAGTTCGTCCGGCAATGAAATCCAACTACTGTCTTGGATAAAGACACCGTTGAATTGTTTTAACAACGGTATCGCTTGTTGGTCGGCGGCAATGACTTGCTCGACTGTAGCATCAAGCACTTGCTTTAAACTGTCTGCGGCTTCGGGGTGAAACGTTGTTCTATCGCTTGAGGCGTGAGTGTCACGCCCACAGTTGTCCCAGCCTGTGCCAGTTCCTCATAGGTTGAGTTCGGATTGGCCAGCCAGCCAGCCAAAAACTAGCATTTGAACAAAACTTGAACCCGTCAATTTTCGCTATCGTTTGATAAATCCTGTCGTTTTTGCGACCCTATCTGAAACAGTGGTCAATACCGTTTGCATTCCAGAGACAACTTGTGAGACAATAGCCATTGGAAACTCCTTTCGTGTTCTTCTTTAGGTCTTAAAACCAACTCAAAGCCAACTTAAAGAAGTACGCTAAAGGAATTTCCAGATTTCAACTTTTCTGTCCGCTCAACACAAAATGTTCCTTAACTTGATCCCTATGGGACGCAGATCTGCGTCCCCTACAATGGCGATCAAAACCGAAGATATCTGGGCTTGCGATAGGAGTTGGGTTTCGCGGTGCTATATAGTACACCTATCGCGCTCATTAGCCATTCGGTTGATCCTATTCGGTCACTTGATCTCCGCTGGAACGCGGAGGTTGGACACCTCACGATTCTATTGACATAGCACTTTTCTGGAGTGCAAGAGGAGGATTACCATGACACATACAAGATTAGCATTAAGCCTACTCTTCATCGTTGCGGTGGCCTGCCCGATGGCTATCGCGCAACCGCCCGTGTTGTTCTTTGACGCCAATACACAGGATGAGAACGACGAGGCGTGGGAAAACAGCGGTTCGGCTGGTGGAGCGGTGCCGCAAACCGACGACCATCCCACACTGGAAGAGGGCACGGTGGAGGTTGCTGGCATGTCCTTCTTCACGAAATATTACACGGTGCCCGATTCGCACGCGGTTTTCGCCAACGACGAACCCCTTGACGATGCTCCCGTGGTTTTCCTCGAAAATTGGACGTGGGGATCCTTGGTCAGAATCAACGGCGGTCGGTTTCCGGGCGAGGCGGAGGAGCATCATATGTACGGCATTCATTCCAATGCGCCGGAAGAAACCCAGACCATGCGCGTCATGTTGCCCTTTGACGCGGCGGATTGGGGATGGATTGACAACGTGAATATCATGCAGACCGCCATTGGCGTTCGCGAAGATCACGAGTCCATCGCGGATACCGGATTGGATCTCGGTCAAGGCGTCTGGCGTTTCATGCACGTCTCCTTTGAAAGCGGGATTGCCGTGACGTTTTATCTTGATGGCGAGGAAACGGGTGAAGTGCCGTCCGAGGTGACCTTCGACCCCAAACACCCGATGAATCTGCACGCGTTATTCGCCAATAGCGCCGGTGAATCAGTCCAAGCGTGCAACTGTTCGGCGGTCAACTTCAAGTTGTGGGATAGGTGGCTCAGCGCGGACGAGATTAATGCCGACATCGCCCAAACGGTAGGGGGCGCCTCGGTTGAATCTATGGACAAGCTCGCTACAACGTGGGGGCAAATAAAGCATTCTCGGTAAGAGCCGTTCAGAGGGCATTAGGCGTCTCCGTTGACTTCGCCTTTTGCAATCATGGCTTGCCACCTTTTGGACTTCCGCATCGCTTCCTCTTCGGAAATCTCAGGCTCCGGAATTGGTCGGGCGGCTTCGTGAGACAAATCTCCCCGATTACTGGCGGCGTTAGGTCTCGCGTACCAATATGTGGCGGCAGCGTAACCAACGTTGCATGATACGTGATGCTGGACTTCCATATCCATCTGGAGCCGTCGATTGAACGGAATGGCGTCCAATGCGCGCGTCCGTGTTTGCGTATTCTGCCCGAAGGTAGCCTTCCGACCACAGCGCACCTGCGCGTGGAACGGTTTCTGATACAGGTCGGTACTTGCCCCGCCGTAGGCGTAGCCGTAGTAGTCCTCCGTGCCGGTGCCGAAATGGGACGGGAACTCCTCGCCATCAACCCATATCTTCTCGTCGCCTTCCCCCCACCAGTCTGCCTCCGGGTTCATGACGGCTAACGTATCGCCCACGTAGACCCCTAGCCCATCAATCGTAATATAATTCCAATCACTGCACGGCAGCGTCGGAATCGGACATTGCTGGCGCCAGTTGGCGTGGAAGTACATCGAACGGTCATCCCAATCCCACGCCCCCACGTGGGCTGCGAGTTGTAGTTCTACGGGATCCTCGTGGAGGTTGCACACCGTTAGCTGCGCGGATTTTTCGTACGGCATGATCCACCTGCAGATCATTTCCCCGTCGCCTCGAACCGTCCGATACCAGTCTTGGTAAGAATTCAGCCCGACGCCGTTGCCGTAGAAATCTCCGACGGGGCACCAGATTGTTCTCTCGCCGTCACACTCCATCTGCAAAACCGTAGAGCGAAGCGCTTGCTCAAGATTGGGCGCAAGAACCTTGATTTGGAGTGTTCGTACCGCCGCGGGGCCCTTCGGTAGTGGAACGGAGGCCGATTCTCCCGGTTCAATCGACGTGTCGGTGTTCGCAGTTTTCTTTCCGCTAAAGGAGATCGGTGCCGCCAGGAGTTCCCCCACGCGCCGGACAGTTTCCTTCGCCGCCTCAAATTCACCCATGGTGAATGAGCGAACCCGAGTGCCTTCTTCATACGCACGGTAGTTGATATGGTAGTAGAACGGTTTTTTATCCACGGTGACCTTGCACGATGTGGCGTACGGGATGGGCAGATACAGGTTTCCCGCGCGAACGCTGATGTAGGCAAACGGCGGACCGATAAAATCCACCCCGGTGACCAAGTCAATCATCCTCGCCTCAACCGCGGGTTTTTCCTTCCCATCCAGATAGAAACGGATTATTTGGCCCTCGTCAACGTCGGGCGCCCATATCCGCACGACACAACCCGGTCCCCGATGATCCATCAATACCCATTCGTCTCGCCCTTCGATTTTCTCGGTGTAGAGAAAATGCCCCGAATCCCCGCCGGCGAACCAACCGTCCGGGTCGGTCGGGGTAACCGAGCGCCGGTTATAACTGCTGAACTGATGGCAGAGGAATGCTGGACGCGGCAATCGAGGCAGCAGGTCACGATTTATCATCTCGTTCAGAAGTGATTCAAGCGAGACCGAATCGGAGATTGAGGCGGCTGAGAGATTGGTGAGTTGGTATGCGGCAATCATTTCGGTTCCCCTTTCACTTGACGGGGTTTGAGCGGTATCGGTCTCAGCGCATGTTTAGCATTAGCCGGGCAATTTGTCGATTCAACACATTATACCAAGAGATTCCGATTTTTGGAAAAAGACAATATGCAGTGGAGTAGGTGGGGTTGAAAGGAAGAATAAGAGGATTGGAAGGTTGGAAGATTTTCGCTCACGCAACCTTCGAAATGATTTGTAATGAAAGGTATTATGAAGGCAGATGGTACCTACTTCGGCTGTAAACCCCTAATATCAAGAGGAGAGGAAACGATAACAAATCGAACCCTTGAGGGAGAGGAAAAAAGTATTGGTATTGCCGAACGCGGCGGGAAACATGACTAACGCATATGTTAAAAGGAACGTGATTAACTAGGGTCACGCTTATTCTGTGCCGCATGAAATTCGACATGGTTCATCAGGTTTTGATGGAGTTGATCTGCGTTAGCGCGCATTTCAGTGCGCATTTCTCGCATCTCAGCGTGCATTTCGGCGCGCATCTCTCGCATTTCAGTACGCATCTCTCGCATCTCAGAGCGCACATCATGTATCTCAGCACCGAAATCTTTCGCCAATTCGTCTACTTTATTGGCTAAGGTATCATGCTCTCTAGTCATCTGATTCCGTAAATCATCAATCCGTTGTCCTAATGTGGTAGCCATATAACGTCCAATCACGACAATACCACCTAGATACAGGATAACCAATCCAGCGATTTGTGCGGTAACATTCCAATTCATCGGAATTCTCCTTGTGGACGGAGATCAGTTGTGAACCGAAAACATTAGGTATTACGCACCGGAATTATATCATATTAACAACCAACTATCAAGGATTTGCCCATCCACTACAGGGGAAACGCATCTAATCATACAGGGTGCCTCATGGTGGAAAAATGTACGATTAATGTTGGGTTTCACTCTAATTTTGGCACGCTAAGGCAAAGCGGGAACTCGAAAACTCCTCTAAGATTGGCGATTATTAACGGAATGCCGTTCTACCCAACCTACAATCCCTAAGAAAATTATCACAAACTTAGCCGAATCCCTTTTTTGTCGAGTAGAAAATTTAGATGCGTTTCCCCTGCATCCACTACGATAAATAGCACATACAAATTGGCCAGACGTCCTAATCCGAGTGGGCGGAAATGGGACGACGCACCGCACTTTGGTTTTAAGCGAATTGACATCAATTTCTCACTATGATAAAATCACGCGGCTTGCAGCGACATAACGGAGAGTCTGGTAAACCAAAGACAGATAACTGGTCAGGTAAATCGCCATCATCTAGGAGACATCGGAATGCCATTGAACCGCCGTAAATACCTCGTGCTTGATTCGCGCATCATCGACGCCACGGAAGATGTGGCGCTTCGGGTCGGTACGTCCACCAAACATCCCGCCAACCCGCTGTTCGGCGAGGACAAACCGTGGGAATTGCGTTACGACAACCTTTATCCCAACGCTATTTTCGATGAGGACGATCAACTGTTCAAATGTTGGTACAACCCCTTCATCGTAGACACGGCGACAGCGGGTACGCCGCCCGAACAACGGGCGTCCATCGCCTACACGAAGGTGCAGAACCAGCGCCGGGAGATGGGTCTCTGCTACGCCGCGTCGAGGGATGGGATTTCGTGGGAAAAGCCGAATTTGGGTC
Organism: Candidatus Poribacteria bacterium; assembly: GCA_965204085.1. Classification (GTDB taxonomy): domain Bacteria; phylum Poribacteria; class WGA-4E; order WGA-4E; family JAJDTR01; genus JAJDTR01. The sequence goes on from CBDBEE010000001.1 coordinate 1,118,578, forward strand.
TGGTTGAGTATGAGGGCAGCAAGGAGAATAACTTGGTGATTCGCGCCTCGCACGGGCCCGGCGCCCTCAAAGACACCCACGAGACAGATTCCGCGAAGCGATTCAAGATGCTTTACGCATCGGACGTGCCCGCGGCGCGGCACGGGTTGAGCGTCAAGTTTTCATCGGACGGAGTGCATTGGGGAGATCAGATACTGGTGGAAAACAAGAGCGCGGCGCGGGGCGATTCGCATCACACGTGGATGTGGGCGCCGGACATAGGGAAGTATGTCTCGTGCTCGCGCCCGTTGGCGTGGGCGGAACGGAGAGCGGGCAACCAAGATGTGCCGCTGCGTCCGATTTCGCGGACGGATTCGGAGGACTTTATCCATTGGACCGACGCGCAGATCGTGCTCGACCCTTTGGAGAACGACCGGCAGTATTACGTAATGCCCATCTGTCACCATGCCGACCTCTACTTGGGCTTTTTGATGATATTCAATGCCGAGACCGATCGGGTGCACTGCGAGCTTGCGTGGAGTCCGGATACGTGGGAATGGCACATCATTGACCCGGGTACGCCGCTCATCGACACGTCGCACGAGAAAGGCGATTACGATTGGGGTTGCGTGTATGCCAGCGTTCCCATCTTTTTACCGGATGAGATTCGGATTTACTACGGGGCGAGCGACGATACACATTACGGTTGGCGGAAGGGGTATCTCGCGTTGGCGTCGGTGCGCCCGGACGGTCTTGCGGGATTGCAACCTGCCACGCCGAACGTCGCGGGCAACGTGAGGAGCAATCCGGTCGTGAGTACGGGAAATCGGTTGCGCGTCAGTGCGGATGCAGCGGGTGGAACGGTGCGCGCCGCAATTCTCGACGCCGAAGGACGGACGCTTGAGGAGAGCCAGCCGTTGACGGGGGATGTGACGGACGCGGAAGTCAGTTGGGTATCCGGGGGCGATTTGTCCGCGTACCGAGGCGAAGCAGTACGGTTGAAGTTCATGTTGGAGAATGCCACCCTTTATGCGTTCGCGATTGATGGAGAGGAGTGAGAGGAGGCAGTGGCCAGTGATTAGTGTTCAGTGGCTAGTGGAGAAGGGGAACATTGTCTGAATCACAGATTAAGATAACATTACGTGTGGACAAGAATTACGGGACGGCACGGGGGCCGTCCCCTACGAGAGATGCAATGGTCGTTGAAGGGGAGAAAAAGGCTGGTGGGCGGAGCCCACCCTACAACTGAATCACGGATTAAGCGGAAAAACTCGGTTTTGTCGCGATCTGGAGATCGCTCCTACAATGTGTCCGATCCTATAACATGGAAAGTAACAATTGATGATAGATAGTCCCGAAAGGAAAAGCCCGACGGAGGCGCTTGATCTTCAACGGAAGACGGAGGACATTGTGTCGGGGAGGCGAGCGGTCGACGAGTTGTATCCGTACATACCGCCGGACTACAATATCCCTTTCCTTCACATCGGGACGGAGAAACAGTTGTTTCTTGATAATTTCATCCTTGATCGCCTTGAAGGGGTGGAGCGCGTCTTTCCCAAACCGGACCGGCCTGAGCAGCCGATTATCGATCCGATGGAAACACCGTGGGAGCGCAATGCCCCCAAAGGGTTCTTCGAACATTGGGCTTTCGTTGTCGCGGCGCTGCACGATCCGGATGACGGGAAGTTCAAGATGTGGTACATCAGGGATTATGAAGAGACGTACGACAAGCGGATGTTGTGCTACGCCGAGACGACCGACCCGCTGCATTGGGAAAAGCCGCTGAGCGAAAAATGCATACCGTTTAAGGAGCACAAAGCCACCAACATCGCCCTAACCAACGCCGGCGAGGACATCGCGTTGGCGCTGAATCATGATCGGAGCGACGAGTCGCGAAAGTATCTCTTGAACCTGAACAGGAGTTTTCTCGTCTCGCCTGATGGCTTACAGTGGACGACGGTCAGCGAGGACACGCGATTTCGGAAACACCACTATCAGCGCCCTATCTGGGACGATTCGATTCAGAAGTGGATCTCTTACAGCCAGTATTCGCACCATTGGAATATTTTGCACCGCAAGCGCCAGATCGGGCGGCAGGAGAGCGCGGACTTCGTAAATTGGTCGCCCAAGCGGGTAGTGCTCTCCGTGGATGTCGACCCGAACCTCCCGCCCAACCTCGAATTTCACGATATGTCGGTTCGCAAGGTCGGCGGTCAATACATAGGGATCGCGACGGAGTTCTTTACGGAAGGCATTCCCAGCGTCCACGATTTTTCGGGGCGGCACATACCGGAGTACGACGGCGACCACACCTACAACCACTGGGAACAAGCCTACGCTTACTTCGGGTTGTACGCCAGCCGCGACGGGATTCATTGGCGGCGGGTGGGCGATCCCGGTCCGTGGGCTACGCACGGAACGCCCGGTCACTACGATTACGGCTTTTTCTCGGACAGCGTGGCGGGTCAGTTGGTACACGACGGCAGAACGTATGTCCTCCATGACATACGCCCGCAGAAACAGCGGCTGTCGAAGAGGAAGCCTACGGCGCTGAAGACGGCGGAATTCCTGCAGCACGAACGGGACCAAGCGGGGTTGGAGGACGCGTTTGGGATCTACCCGCGGCTGCGCGCGAATGCCATCACCGCGCTCATCTTGCGGGAGGACGGTTGGGCGGAACTCAAGCCAACCTATGAACAGGGGAGCGTTTTCACACGGCAGTTTGTTTTTGAAGGCGACGCGCTCAAGGTCAATGGCGAGGCTTACGGCGGATACCTGAAGGTTGAGGCACTCGACCCGAAATTCAAACCGTACGAAGGCTTTTCGGCGGGAGAGTGCGATGCGGTGTGCTCGGATGGTCCAAAGCAGATTTGGCACACTGTGCGCTGGCGAGGGAATCCGGATGTTCGAGCACTGTGGAATAAGCCGGTACGGCTGCGATTTCACCTGCATCAGGCGAGTCTTTACGCTTTTCAGTTCGACGAGACCGTGGCGGCATAAGGGTAAAAAATATGGCAGATTTAGAGGCGCCTATCGATTGGGCGGCAATCCCGCATCCCCCGTTCCTGCGCGGCGACGCATACGCGGCGAACCGTGACCCGGCGGGACACTACCACGACGGTCTGTTTCGCGTGTTCCACACGCGGGTGCATGCCGAAACGGACGGGATCTACCATTCCCACACCGCCGTGACGGAAAGCCGGGATCTCGTCCACTGGAGCGAACCAAGGCTACTGACGCCGACAGATCGCCTGCTCAACTACTCCAGTCCCGGGAACGTGATTCGATACGATGGCGAATGGATTCTGTGCCTACAGACATATCCGATGCGCGGCGACAACTTTGGCGATGCCACCGCGCGGCTCTTCCTGATGCGCAGCCATGATTTGAAGCAGTGGAGCGAGCCGGAGTTGATACCGGTCAAGGGACCGGATGTTCCCGAAGCGGAGATGGGGCGCATGATTGATCCGTATCTGTTGGAAGACAAGGACACCCCGGGGAGATGGTGGTGTTTTTACAAACAGAACGGCGCGAGTATGTCGTACACGGACGATTTCAAAACATGGACGTATGCGGGACGAATCGATTGCGGCGAGAATGTGTGCGTCCTAGTCGAGGATGACGAATACGTCCTGTTTCATTCACCGCGCAACGGCGTCGGGATCAAACGTTCGAAGGACATGACGCATTGGAGGGATGTCGGGCATCTGACCTTCGGGCAAGCGGAATGGGAGTGGGCGGAAGGCAGGCTGACCGCGGGTCACGTCTTGGACTTGCGGCACGCGCCGGAGATAGGGAAGTATATCATGTTTTTCCACGGCTCCGTCTCGCGCGAGATTCAGCCGAAGGAGACACACGGGAATGCCTCGCTGGCAATGGCATGGAGCGACGATCTCGTAGATTGGGATTGGCCCGGAAAATTGTGATAGGGTTCGCGTATTCGTGCGGAATTGTGTGACAGTCGGGGACTTGATAAAGTATAGTAGTTGCAACTAGGAATTATACATACGGGACTTACACAGTTCGGTTCTGTAGGAGCGAGTTTTATGCGCGACAAGAGGTCGCGATCAGGAGATCGCTCCTACAATGTGTGCTTTAGTGCATATCGCCATCTTATTTAACACATTACGCAATATGTGGAAATAAAATTTACTATATAACCCCAGTTGCTACTTACAACATTTTAGATATGTGCCACAGTTTTTTTTGAGAACAGTACATCAATTGCGGAGATTTCGTAGCGCAAACTGTCAGTTTGCGCATCACCGGCACAATCTAACAGATCGTGCTACAAAAGTGGCGACTTAGGTCATATAACAGAAGAGAGGAAAAACAGTATGGAGTTTCGTGTTGGTGTGATTGGGGCAACAGGTTTTATTGGGTCGGCGTACAGACAGGAAATACGCGAATCCAGCCAAGACGCGAAGATCGTCGCGCTGTGCGCTCGGAATCGGGAGCGGCTCGAGGCGGCGGCAGCGGAAGATAGTTGCGATTTCATCACGGATGATTGGCGACAGGTCGTTGATCATCCGGCTGTCAATTTCGTTATCGTGGCGACGCCGGACGCGCTGCACCACGAAGCGGTGATGGCGAGCGCAAAGAACGGGAAGCACATGTTCTGCGACAAGCCGATAGGCATGAACGTCGGCGAGGCGTACGAGATGCGGCAGGCGTACCGCGAGGCAGGCTTGTCCCACTTCGTGCCGTTCTGGGCGCGGTGCGAGCCGCTGTTCCTTCGAGGCAAGGCGATTGTCGATGCGGGCACGTTGGGCGACATCCGCGCGATTATCTACCGCTGGCAGAATCCGCGTCCGGCGGCGATGCCGTTCACCTGGCGGGACGATGCCACGCTATCGGCGGCGGGCAGTATTGCCGATGTCGGGTCGCACGCCTACGATGCGGTGCGCTGGCTCACCGGTACAGAGGCGAAGCGCGTGCTGGCTCACGCGGAAACCATCACACCGCCCAAGCCGGACCTGGGCACCGTCTACCTCAACGACGCCATCGAATGGGGCGGGACCCACACGAAGGCGGACAGCGAAAAACAGCGCAAGGGCACGGCGCCCGACTATGCGACGATCACGTGGGAGTTCCATAGCGGCGCCGTTGGTTCCATCGTACTCTCTCATGCTCCGATTCTGCGGAAGGGGCTAGCGCCCGAAGTGGAACTCCACGGCACGGATGCGTCGTTGGCGATCGACCGCGTCTACAGCAGGGTTTCGGTACTGCGATCCGGAGAGGATGTGCCTGAAGTTGAGGAGGTTCACCCGTCGACTCCGGGCAATCGGTTCAAGAACTTTGTTTTTCCAGCCCTTGAACGCGACCTGGCGGGCGAGGCGTCTGATCACCCGAGTCTGGATGACGGGTGGCGGGTGCAGATTTTCACGGATTCGGCGGTGCTAGCGGCGCGCCGAGGGGCGTGGGTCGAGTTGGCGGATCAGGATGCAGAGGCGGAGTGACGCCTCGGCAGGCATTGACACGTACCGATGGGGCTGCGAAGATGTGCGGGATACACGCTCAATAGAGAACCCATTCAAAAACACGGAACGTCGTATATTTCTCTAAACAGAGCATGCGAGTCCTCCGAGATTTCGCCTAATAGACTTGACAGCACGAGAGTAAATGTAACATCCTAATAAGGGCCATGGTGTGTAACTTAATGGAAGTAAAGAGAGGGCGTTTTGCCTAGAATCACACAGATCATTTCAAGACTCAGCCAAAGGATGCTCGTCTTTGTTGTAGAAGAAGTCCGCATGTTCTGGTACATTGTGGGCTTCATCGTGGTAGTCATCGCCTTCGGTTTTTTTTATGAACGACTTACCCCGATGGGCCACGGTATTGGGGAAAATCTCAAGCCGCTTTCTGACGTTACAATTTGGACAGGAATTTACTTTAGTATCGTCACGATAACCTCTTTGGGGTACGGGCACATGCACCCGATGGGATTCTCCAAGGCTCTCGCCTGCGTGGAAGTTCTCGTAGGTCTCGCAGTGATAGGCATTATGATTGCGAAAGTGACTTCGCAACGCTTATCACACCATGTATCGCGTCTGTTTAGTTCCGACGCTCAAAAACGGCTTGAAGATATTGCTGCAAAATTCGAGACCTCAAAAGCTGATTTTGAGGTTATCATGCCCGGGTTGCGGACCGCCTATCAAAGTGCACCCGGTCAGGTGTCTTCACGCACCGAGGATAGAAATGCATTAATATCAACCCTCCGAAAAGTTATGGGTGATTTCCGTTCAGAATGTACGTACTTTCATGATTATCTTGTTCGCGAAACCGAACAGAAAGACTACTTCCAAATTGTGGCGGTTGACGCAGTTATAAAGGTTGGTAATGCCGTTGAGAGCGCATTCTTGATTCTCGGTCAACTCATCACGAGCGTACCATCACAATCGAGGTTTGAAATTTTCGAAGAATCTAACCGACAAATGGTTTTCGAAGCGCTCAACTCCCAAAAAAAGGCATGTAACTTGGTCCAAAAACATACAGATGACAAGGACATCCGAGATATGTTCCACCGCATTAGGGAGACTTGTGAGGCGCTTCCAACGAACTACTTCGCGGTTCCAGTGGAACCGAAAGAATCGCAAGAACGACCGCCCGACCAGGTCCTAAATAGTACTGACGAACCAAAGGAACTCTCGGGGGCGGACAACCAACAGACAGATTCCCCATAGACATTAACTATCACGGCACTCTGGAGGCCTAAAATGCAACTCAAGTGGAATATGTGTCAGGGCGATGTATGGTGCAAGCTCAATGCGGTAAACCTAAAGCATGAGCATTTCGACAACATGCATGGTGTATACATAATTTGGCACGGGGGCACAGACCCTAAAGTCGTTTATGTGGGCCAGGGTAATATCAAAGAACGTCTATCTGAACATAGAAGGGATCCACGGATACAGAGTTTTGATTATCTGGATCTTTATGTAACCTGGGCAGCGGTACTCAAAGAGCATCGTGATGGTGTGGAACTATACTTGGCTAATACTTGGGACCCAATTGTCAGCGTACATCATCCACAGACCTCCCCTCCTATTGAAGTGAATTCGCCGTGGCAGTAATTGCGAACCAAGGGCTGCCTTCACGCAGATGTCTATTCTCGATTTGATAATCGAAAATCTCCCTCGCCAAAGGGATTGCAGGATTGCGAACCTGAACTTAGTGTCGACCTGCTGGTGCTTTCAAAGGTTGGTGAGATCCCTTTCAGGATATTCAATCGCGTTTTCACAATTTAATAAGAAAAGGAGAACATCTCATGAAAACATTGTGCTATTTGACGATGCTGCTGCTTTGTTTCTCTGTCGCTATGGCAGAGGAGACTTTCTTTTCCGCGCTGGAGAGCAAAGCAGAAGTTGAAAAAGAGGGTGCCACCGTCGACGGCGGGAGCTTCAGGCCCGGCAAATTTGGCAATGGCTTTGTCAGCGAGAAAGTTGGCGATGTCATTCACTTCCCGGTGGAAGACCGGTTTGTTAATCTTGATGAAGGCACGGTTGAGTTGTGGGTAACCATGGGTCTTAATTCCAATGAGATTAACGGCGAACTTTTCCTGTTCATGACTTACAAACGCGGCAGCGACGCTGTATTTCTGCAGTTTGACGGCGGCGGGATCGCGCGGATGCGGATCAAAAGCGCCGGTGGATGGCATAATGCCGACAGCGGCCCGCTCCGATGGAAAAAGGGCGATCATCACCACATGGCGGGGACATGGGGATCCGACGGCTTGAAACTCTATTTGGACGGTGAACTTGAAGGTGAATCTAATTTCAAAAGGGGGCCTACCTTGTTCGCGCCAACCTTTGAGATTAACAACGCTTCTCCGCCCGATCCGAATTTCCCAACGAATTGCGTGGTTGACGGGTTGCGGTTGTCCGATCATCAGAAGAAAGTCGGTGAATTGGTAATGGAGGATCCGTCATCTGTACAACCGAACGATAAACTCGCAGCAACGTGGGGACGGATTAAGCGCGCCAAGTAAGAATCACTGCAATTCCAAATGCCTACACGGATTTTAACGTGTTGCCCTCCCGGGCTTTCAAAGGCTGGTGGGCAGGGGACCCTATTGCACTCCTTAATTCGTCGCTTGATTGGGGCTCGTAACTTACTGTATCGCGACCGGGAGGTCGCTCCTACAGGGAGGTACACCTGTGGCAACGCTGCTGGTTTCAAATGCTGGGGGGCGGTGCCCACCCTACAGCTACTATCGCTCGTTATCAAGATCTCTATCACGCCGCGGAATCGCGACCAGGAGGTCGCTCCTACAGAGTGCTACCCTTGTTAAGATTTCTGTCGCTTGGGATTTACCCTCGTCCTCCTTATCCAATCGGTTGGTTCTTTGACAACTAGCCAATTCATAGTTGACATATAGCCAACTGTTGGTGTAGACTTTTCCTGTGAATAGACTAGACTAAGTTTAGCTAATAAGGAGGGTGTAGGTGAACATTACCAATATTCATGAAGCCAAGACTCGGCTTTCGCAGCTCATTGAGCAGGCGCAAGCTGGTGAAGAGATTGTCATCGCCAAAGCGGGGGTGCCGGTCGCGAAACTCATTCGCTACGATGAAGGGGACACTCCCCGCCAGCCGGGGTTCTGGCGGGGAAAGGTGCGGATTGCGGACGATTTCGATGAGTTGCCTGAAGCATTTACGGCACATTTCGAGGAGGGAGACTGATGGTTCTTTCGCTCGATACACATGTGCTGCTATGGTGGCTCGCCGATGACGCGGCGCTTCCCCAAACAGTACGTGCGAAGATTTCAGATGGAAGGAATCTCGTGTTTGTCAGTGCCGCCGCCGCGTGGGAAATAGCAATTAAAAGCGCGCTGGGCAAGCTTGATATACCGTCCAATTTGGAAGCCGCTCTAACAGCCAATCGATTTCAACCGCTGCCGATAACGATTCCTCACGCCCTAGCCGTTGCAGATCTCCCAAATCATCATAACGACCCTTTTGATCGCTTGCTAATCGCGCAGGCGAAGGTTGAAGGTTTTACGCTCGTTACCGGGGATGAGCAAATCAAGAAGTATGATGTTTCTATCATGGAAGCGTGAGATTGTGGGTTCAATCGCCGAATCGCGATTGTCGCGAGTGAAACTCGCTCCTACAGGAATGTAAACCTGTTGCTCCTCAAGGGCTTTAAAAGGCTGGTGGGCAGTGCTCACCCTACAACTGCTCGTTCGATCTCCCCTGTAACTGCTGAATCGCGACCAGGAGCGCTCCTACCAAGACCTACACCTGTAGCACCGTTGGTGTTTTTAAGGCTGGTGGGCAGTGGATTTCTATCGCGCTCCCTGTCCAGTCGCTTGATGGATTTCTATGGGAACTCTATCGCGGTCACTAACCATTCCCTTGATCACTCGTTGTTCGCTCGTTTGATTCCACCCTACAACTGGAGACTCGCTTTTGGGGGAATTTCAACTCCGGTTCGACCAAACGAGCGGGGTCTGAGATTCGTCGTTGAGGACATCTCCGACATTGAGGTTAGCTATCTGTTCATCGGACAGGACGTTTTGGATACCGTTGAAGGTCGATCCGTCCGGCATGTAGATGCAGGTCATCGCCCGGCGCGGATACGGTGTCATGTTGGGACCAGCCGCGTGGGCAGTGAGTCCGTTATGAAAACCGGCGGAACCAGCCTTCATCTCGGCTGCCACGGGCTCAATCTCTCTGAAATCGGGATATTCGTCGAAGAGAGCTCCCATGTTAGGCCCAAAGTGCCCTTTCTTTTCGAAATTGGTTCGCTTGTGTGTGCCGGGTAGATAATACATGCAACCATTCTGAGTTGTCGCATCGTCAAGGGCAATCCAAATGGAGATGGCGTTAGGAGAGTGAAATGACCAATTGGGATCATCCACGTGCCAGGAGGTGGGGTTGTCCCAGGCGCGTTTCTGCAGCGTTTGATCGTGCCACACGCGAATTCCTTCAACCCCGGCGAGTTTGCAAAGCAGTTTGCCCAATTCGGGGTGAAGGAAATATTTTCTGACGGTGTCATTAATTTTCCACAGATTGACGCGCTGCAGGAATACTCTGTCGTAGTAGGTATCCGTCCCCTTATCGATCGATTGGTTGCTTTTTACTCCCCCCGCGATTCTAGTGTTGCCCATTTGCGATACGGCTTCACCGATGGCGGAACACAGTTCGCGCAGTTCGTCGGGTGTAAGGAAGTCTTCGATTATGAGCCAGCCCTCGCGTTGATAGAGTTCAACTTGCTGGGAAGTCAATGCTGTTTTCATCTTAACACCGTCAGGTTAGCAGAAAGTAAATCGCATTCATTGTCCAGTCGTTTGATTTGAACCTACGGTTTGAATCGCGACCGGGAGGTCGCTCCTACAAAATCGATACCCGACATCCATTCAATAAAGGCTGGTGGAAACTCTAACGCGCTCCCTATCCAGTCGCTTGATTCCACCCAACAGCTGCTGAATCGCGACCGGGAGGTCGCTCCTACAAAATCGACACCCGACGTCCATTCAGTAAAAGGCCGGTGGGAGTTCTATCGCGCTCCTTATCCAGTCGCTTGATCGCAGTGCGCACCCTACAACTGCTGAATCGCGACCGGGAGGTCGCTCCTACAGGAACCTACCCCTGTTACACCGCTACGGGACTTCGACCGGGGTGCCGGAGCGACCGGAGTCGATGGCGGCTTGGACAGTGGCGCAGATGGCGCGTCCGGCGCGCGCGTTCAGCATGGTGTCGCCGTCGGTGTCGATCGCTTGAGCGAAGTTTTCGGGTAGATGGAAGTTGTTGTCGTCGGCGATCCTCTGGTGCGGATATACGGTTGCCGGTTGTCCCCGATAGTAGACGCTGATCTCGGGGCGCGCCTCGCTGATGACGAGCCCTCCCTTCGATCCGAGCACGTGAATCTTTATCTCGCCGATGTCCGGGTGGCTGGCTGCTCCGATGCGTCCGATACACAGCGTGCCGAGGATGCCCTGATCCATCTCCAGCGTGACTGTCGCCAAGTCCTCGATATCGTTGTCAACGCAGGCTTGGTGGAAGTGCGCAGTGGTGCGGGCAAAAACCTGCCGAACGTCCACTCCGGTCAGCATGCGTATGTAGGCGAGCGGATAGATGCCCTCAATCTTCAGTTCGCCCATGGGGTCGACGCCCACGCCGCCGTCGGAACCGTCCGCATGCGCCTCTTTCTGCCGTTCCAGCCAGTTGATGGGCGGCTTTTTGGGCTGGTTCGGGTCCTTCCGCGGTCCGGCGTCCTTGGCAAAATAGAAATCGGCGTGGACGGCGTAAGGATTGCCTATTTTACCGCTCTCCAACACCTGCTTGGCTTGGATTAAGGCTGGCAGGCAGTTGCGATTCCAGAGCAAAAACTTGACGTTGTTTCGCTCGACCGCCTCAACCACGCGGTCACACTCGGACACGCGATTCGACATGGGTTTGTCCTGAACAACGTGCATTCCGGCGTCGGCGGCGCGAACGCTCAAATCGCAGTGCCGTTCCGCCTCCGAACTCACCACAGCGACCTGCACATTATGATCCGCGATGGCGCGTTCGACATCTTGGACGTAGGGAACATTGTTTTCGTCCGCGAATTTTTGGTTGCGTTCATGCACCCAATCGGGTTGATTCGCATCGTCGGCAACGACCACAAGCTCGAAACGGGGGTGTGCCGCCATGGCGTCGTGGACATAGGCGTGTTTGACGGCGCTTAGCGCGGCAAATCGAAACTTAGGCGAGTTCATAGCTACCTCCGTTCAATCGTAGAGCCTGCTGAGACTGTAGAGAAGTCACGGCGGCTTCGGCAACTTGGATCGCGGTTTGGTTTTCGGGGCCGCTAGCTGCAGGTTCGCGCCGTTCCTCAACCGCGGTCACAAATTCCTCAAGTTGAGCGGTGAGTGCGGCTGAGCCTTGACCGGTGTCGATGGCGCCCGGATCGCCGCCTTGGAACACAAGGTTTCGGTTGTGGTGGTCGTCCGCATATGCGGCGCCGGATGATCCGATGAGGGACAACGAGAGGTAGCCGTCGCCGTTTGGCAGTGTGCGTGCCTCGTCTATCAGAGCCATCCCGCCGTCGGGAAAGCCCAGATGCACCTGGGCGTAGCCGGAGCGCCCCACCGCATAGACCTCGGTGGGCAATCCATCGAACAGCCAGATAGCGAGGTCGATTCCGTTGACGGCCCCTCCCAGCACGACGTCCTCCGCATTAGTCGGACCTGAAGGCTGTGACCAGCGGTGCATTCGCAGCAGCCCTGGCTCGCCCAGGTTGCCATCCGTCAACGCCTTTTTCACTGCTTGGTGCGACGGCATGAAACGCAGGGAGTTGCTCGCCATCAGCCGCACGTCGGCAGACTGACAAGCGTCGACAACCTTCGCGGCATCTTCCGTCGATGGCGCAAGGGGTGAGGCGGTCAGGATATGCTTGCCCGCCTCTGTCGCTTGCAAGGCTAGACTGCTTCTGGCATGGCTGGATTCGGGGATAATTACGGCATCGAACTCGTCCGAATGCCCCGCTAACAATTCATCAAGAGAATTTGTTTTAATCGACGCGCCGAGCGCGTCTGCCGCGGTTTGGGCACGATCGGGCTGCGGATCGACCACGGCAACAAACGCCACGTTTGGCAATCGTGACGGCACAGTTTTATAGGAGGCGGCGTTTTCTCCACCGCCAATCAGGGCTAATCTGGTTGTCAAAGGATTTGCACCTCCGTGTTAGGTTTTCCGTTCTCCACAGGTAGCAATGTGATGGGTTTTCGCATAGGACAATCGTATCTGAATTTAGAATATTGGAGCATCTTTGGTCTCTGTTTTACCAAGCCCTCGCGCGGGATTCTCTATGGGACTTCTGCCGCTATCGGATTTCTATCACATGGATTGTTATGGGCTACAACTTCTGAATCGCGACCGGGAGGTCACTCCTACAGGGGCCTACCCCTCTCGCGCGGGATACTCTATGGAACCTCTGCCGTTATCGGATTTCTATCGCCTTCGCTAACCACTCAGTTGGTCATTCCTTATTCAGTCACTTGATCGCTCATTATCATTCGCTTGATCCCACCTCACAGGAACTGCAAAAGGCTGGTGGGCAGTGCCCACCCTACAGGAAACTATCGCGCTCCGTAATCGGTCACTTGATTTATTCATTCCAATCTACGGCGACTTTGACGACGACTTTGTGAACGACTTCGTCCGTCCCCATCGGTGCGTGCGCGTCTTCCGGGAAGAAGATGACAAAATAGCCTGCGGGCACCGTCGTCCATCTCGACGGCGGATTCGAGAACAGCGTGGCATCGGATTCGGGCATATATCCGTTTTCATCCGGTTCGCAGACGGCGAGGTCTTCCCAAGCGATGTCGTCATGGCCCTCGACCGTAAACTGTATGTCGATAAACTGCCTATGCGATTCAAATTTAGCTACAGCTTTTCCCTTTCCTTTATCTCTCATCGCCATGGCATGCAACTGTTCGCCTGCGATTTCGTTTCTGCCGAAGGGAAGTTCGGCGAGGTCTCCGCGTTTCAGAAACTCAAAGGCAGCCTCAAATCCTGGGTGTAGAGGAAAGTAGCGGGGTGCGTTTTCAAGACTATCCAATATCATGTGATGCTCCTCCGGTTGTAGTGGTCATAAAGTCTTTGGTGTTGTTATTTCTGGCTCTATAATTTCTTCAAAACGATAGTCAATCGCTTCTACAGACGAAGCGTTGGGTTTCCCTCGAATTACCTATGTTTTAGGACAGAATAAGAAAGAGGAAGTGTTCTTTCTGTGCACGATTTCCTTCGAGGATGTCCGTTCAACCCAACCTACGGGGTTGTTTCTGGTTCTATCATTTCTTCAAAACGACAGTTAATCGCTTCTACAGACGAAGCGTTGGGTTTCCCTCGAATTACCTATGTTTTAGGACAGAATAAGAAAGAGGAAGTGTTCTTTCTGTGCACGATTTCTTTCGAGGATTTCCGTTCAACCCAACCTACGGGGTTGTTTCGATGTCGGCGATTTTACTATCTTTTGGGATCTCGGTCAACAGAAATCCGATCTCCGAAAGTTGTCGGAGCGATCTCCGAATCGCGACCGGGAGGTCGCTCCTACAGGGTAGATTGTCGCCGGATTTAACCCCAGGGTAGTCTTATTTTAATTGAAAGGCATACAGTTTCGCATCGCGCAACTGAAATTTCAACCGAACCTTTTCGCCCCGTAACCGCTCCAAACTCCCGCTCCCCGCCCATGTCACGGGGAAGTCGGTGGCCGTGCCGCCGATAGGTTCACTCATGGCTTGTTGCTCGCCTGCCTCATCTAGAATCGCAACACGCACTGAACCGCCATCCCGCACGTCGGCGGTTATGCCGACGGACTCTCCGTCAAAGGCTAAAGCCTCCGTTGTTACGACAGCTTCCTCATTCGAGGAGACAGGCTCGTAACCTGCCCAGCCATCCGGTCGCAGCGTCGCAAGCGCAAGGTATCCTTTGCGCCAGTCGAAGAAGTACCAGTCGCAGGCGCCGTAATAGATTCGGATTTCGTCGTCGGTGAATATCGGTGCGGAGGCGAAGACAGTTCCCCAGTCATACGGCATTTCCCCGTAGCGCGCCGCACCGCCGGGAGTGTTCCCGATAAACGGCGTCCCTTCCTGTATTCGGTGCCATGCGTCAGTGTCGGGGCTCCACGCCAACTCGACGTGCTGCTTCACACCGGCGGCAGAATCTCTCGGGTCTTCGGGATAGGTCATCATCCCCAACAGCCCGAGATAGATGCCGTGCGTCGGGAACACAATCATATCATGTGCTTGAAGGCGCGAATTGGGACCCACGAGAACTGTTTTATCTTTCGTCCACTTTACAAAATCGGTAGACTCGCCCCGCGTGACGAGTCGTATTCCATCCGCGTGTTGGCGCGTGAAACCCACATATTTGTCCAGTCCGGGCGCCCAGCAGGCGTTGGCATGGGTGCCGTGCGCTTCAATCTCCGGAATCGGGATGGGATCACTCCAACCCAACCCGTCCGCCGAAAACAGCACCTCCATCTGCGGGCTGCCGCAATGGAACATTTTATAGCGCTTCGCCGGATCGGTCTCGCGGTAATCCTTAAAGACTCCGGCGCCGTGTATATCCCGCACGAGGAGATTGTTCCGCTTGTTCCCGTCCAACTCAACCAGTCCCATATCGGGTTTGTCCCAACGGATGCCGTCGTTCGAGACAGCGTAGCAAAGCCCCATCTCACGATGATTCGGTTTCACATCCATATAGTTGAGCGAATCGGGATTGCGTTTCTCCAGAGGTGTGCTCGTCACGCACTCGTCAATGATGAACGGATTGTACCAGCATTTGTAGATTTCGTCGTCCTCGTCATAGATGACGTTTGCGTACACATTGTCGTAACGGGGTTCCCACGGTTTGTCTTCTGCAAAAAGCGGGTTGCTCGGGTGCTTGGACACCTCGCCAACGGTGAGTTTTGCGTTCACGGTTTCGTCGGTGACCCGAGAATCCAGTACCAGGTGCCGGGTTTGTTCGGTGCTCATGTATTTTCTCCTTGATGCTGTAGAGCGCATATAATACCACTTATCGAAAATGACGGCACATCAATCGTGCGTATAAAAGTCGCGACCTAGAGATCGCTCCTACAGTAGCTTTGTCCAGAACTATCGTCAATAATCAGGTAGCCCGTATCCAATCTTGCATTTCGCGTCCGACCAGCCGTTGACTCGTCTGAAGACCGAAATACGTGAAAATTTGAATCTAAAGGACTATAGTTGGGCGAAACGGTGGCTATGAAAGGTTACCAGGTAAGCATCTCTTTCGGGAGATGCGAGATTCTGTTAAGGTACCGTAACTGTGTAGTGTCTCGTGTTTTTCGGATTTTACTAATCGCTCCGTTACGGTGCGCGAAATGGTCGGGGTCGTCATTTGGCGTCAGTTCGAGAAACGCGCAAATCATCGTCGCCAGAAAGCCGCCGTGGGAGACCACCGCCACCCGTTCATTGGATTCGCCGTGATTCGCTTCCGCCTGTTGAATGAACGCACCGGCATCGCGGTAGGCGCGTTCAAGCATCAATTCGACGTTCTCCCATTCCGAAAACAGCCAGCCTTCATCCGTGACATCGTTCGGCAGAACCACGTTCGGGCAAATCTCCCTCATTTGTGTCCGGGTAAGACCGGGAAGCGTGGCGCCATACCTGCCGACACTAGCTTCCCATATTCCGTCCCATTCGTGTAGTCCGACGTAGACGTGGGACGGGAGCGAAAGAATCCGCCCGATTATCTCGGCAGTCTGTAAGGCTCTCAACATCGGGCTACAGTAGAGTCGGTGAATTCCCTTTTCCTTGAGGGAATTGCCGACATGATTAGCCTGTTCCCGACCTAGATTCGTCAGCGCCGGATCCGGTTCGAGAGTGTCGGGCGAGGCGTTGTTAACGGATTGTCCGTGGCGGATGAGGTAGAAGTCCATAGTCTCCTTGTTTCAAAGTAGTAGGTACGCGCCGTGTGTCGTAAAACCGCTCTGTGCAACCCAACAGTACGTAGGAGCGATCTCCGAATCGCGACCTCCTTACTCGGATTAAACACTTTCAGTTCTCACTAATGATCGACCAAACCACAGCAACATCATCAACGCGAATCCGGCACCTACAGTGAACGTGAAGAAGGGCCCGATGTGGTCGAGGCCTAACCCGGTCGCCATGCTCCACACCGATAGCAGCAGCGACGCCAGAAGGCTCTGTGTAGAAAGGAGGGTGGCACTTTTCTCCGGGGGGCTTTTCCGAAGCAACCGACCGGAGATGACAGGATCCGCGACACCTTCCCCCAATCTGGATAAATAAAGCGGTAGTAGCAAACGCAACCCTCTAAACTTCCCCAACCCGACTAAGCTTAAAATAGGAACGCCGGATAGCCAGACGAGTATAGCGGTTTCCCCAGCACGCTGCTTCAAGAATCCCGCCGACCATGAAACGGCAGCGTACGTCACCATGAGCGTGCCACTAATCAAACCTACCACTCGATAGGACGATATTCCCGCTTGCTCCAGACATGGCTGGGAATAGTTGTTAATCAGATAATATGCCGCATAAACGACGGCTCCGACAACAATAACTCCAGCTAATTCTTTATTCCTTCTGATGCGTTGTATGCTCTCGTTAAGCTCGGCGATAGTGCTGCGAGCCGCTGTTTTGGCACGCTCAAGAAGGATACTCCGAGGTTCTCTCATGCCCATAAAGATGGCTGTCGCGACCAGTCCGGTCAAGCCACCGAGAGCAACGACCCAACCGAATCCGACGGTTTCGCAGAGAACGCCGCCGACGAATGCTCCGACCGGCATGGCAATTCCCCCGATCGCAGCTAATCTGCCGCGAAGTTTTGTGTATTCCGCTTCTCGCGATAAATCGCGCAACGAGTGGTATTGCAGCGCTTCCACAGAACCGGAATTGAGCGTGGTGCATAGTGCGGAAAGCACGCTCCAAAGAAGGAATACGCCGTAAGCCCTTGGGAATAGAGCCACCGGAAAGCAACTTGCAGCGGATATAAGGTGTCCGAGGACGATGCTCTTTTTTAGACCGAACCGGTCGGCAAAGATTCCTGTCGGTATTTCCAGGAGAAAGACCAGGATTTCGTACAACGCCACCAAGATGAAGATTTGAGTGTATGAAAACCCAATCTGCCTCATGTAGAAGCCCAAGACTCCGTGAAAGAACGTTAGCCCACCGAGCGCCGAGCAGATGTAGAATTTCGTTATATTTCCTTTATGGTCGCTCAAATCCATGTTTACACAAGTTTCGGTCTATACGCATGTGAACGGCCAGTCGGACGCCAAACGTAGCGGATGGAGACAGATGATTTTCGTGACAAACGCAGAGTTGAGCATGTATCTCATTTCGTGCCGAAGAACTAGAATGGCGTAAATCGCCACCTTTCGCCCCGCTGGGGCTCGGCGTATGCAACGCAGTTCTTTTATACACCTTTCGCGCCGCTGGCGCTCTCAAAGGCTGTGAGATCTCTACCAAGTAACACACCACATGGCGCTCCGCTGGAGCGCGAGAATCTTCGGTCATCCATACTATTGACATATCGCTCCTCCGGAGCGAGGAAACGGACTCGGACTAGAAAGTGTTACTAACTGAAAGAATTATTCCGACAGGGATAATGGGGTGCTATCAAGAATTACTATCGCGCTCGCTATTCGCTCACTTGATCTATCCGCTCGCTTGAATTGTGAGTTTGCGCATCGAATGCACAATCTAACAGATCGTGCTACGATAGCGGCAACTTGGGATATATCATATTTCCTATCCAGCCAACTCGTTGAAGAATTGATCCAAATCGGGAGATTCGCGCAGCGGGAGGACAACCTTTTGCTTCTTCCACGACGACAGGTAGCCGGCATTTGATATCTCCGTCGCCTTTCTTCCATCTTCACCGGTTATCATTGGCGCCTTGCTATTGATGATGCAGTCGCAAAAGTGCTCCATCTCCTTGAGGAAGTGGTTCGTTCGTGTCAGCGTGTCATCAATGTTGTCCAAAATCTTGGGCGCCACATCTTCGACCATGCGTTCGCGCCGGTACAGTTTCATGTCAAACGGCAAGGGCGAGGTGTAGCTCCATAAACCCTCAACTCGCATCTGCAACGTGGCTTTCGTGCCAAAGATCGTGTACTCCTCCAGCAGCGGCTTGTGAAACACGAGCGAGACGGAGTGGACGCTCACCTGCCCGTCGGCATGCCGCAGCGTCATTACCGATTGATCGTCAACCTCTCTGCCCTTCCACCCGATAGACACATCGGCGCTCACGGTTTCCACTTCCCCCAGCCACCATCGCGACAGGTCTATGGTGTGGCTGCCAAATCCCAGACATGCCAGCCCCAATGTGCGATGTTTCATGTAGGCGGCATCCGTTCCTCGCGCATACGTGTCCCACTGACTGCGTATTTGGGCGACATCGCCCAGCGTCCCCTCCTTAATCATCTCGTTCGCCAGTTGAAAGCACCAGTTGAACCGCTTCATGTGCGCCGGCATCAGGATAACGCCTTTCCGATCGCAGGCGTCAATCATGCGATCGCACTCATCGATCGTGCGCGCCATCGGTTTCTCGCAGAGCACGTGTTTGCCGGCTTCGGCAATCTTGACCACATGCTCGGCGTGAAGATAGTGGGGTGTGGCGACAATCACGCCGTCTATGTCTGCGTCAAGCAGCATCTCGTCAATGCTAGTATAGGCGCGCCTTGCGCCGTACACATCGCGCGCTTTCTCGGCTTTTTCCTTGACAACGTCGGCAGCCGCGATGAACTCGCTGTTATCCAAGTATCTGAACATCGGCATGTACATCGCCACAGATTGTTCACAACCCAAAATCGCTATGCCCGCTTTTGTCATCTGCCTCGCCTCCCGGACGGGATTTCCAACTGTGTATCTGTTTATGATTTTTTCAAGATATAGTCCCTTGTGCTTGATGTTTTAGGACGTATTTTGTCCTGATTATAACTGCTTGACAGGTCGGAAATCTATGTTAATCGGGTGTTGAAGTTGAATGGGCGCGGTGATACGGATGGGAAGGATAGAAGATCGGAAGAATGGAATAGTGGAAGGATGGAAGAATTCGTGGCGAGAAAATCATCGGCGCGGCGAATTCTTGATTCCTCCCCACGTCGTAGTCAGATGTCCCTCAGGGTGAATGCTCTGAGCCCCTCGAATGTTAGGAATATCCGGTCTCGTAATTTTTACGTCATCGACATGAACAAGCATCTTGCTTAACACCTCAAATTTCGCGGTACCTGGTCCTGCGGTTTCATCAAGATATTTGGCTACGAGATTGTCGTCAATATAGAACTCGAAAGCGTCTATCTCAGCCACGATTCTGATGGGGAGCCATTGATTGAGTTTGATTGCCGGGAAATGTTCGGGAAGGAGAATTGGACGGTGAATTTCCCCTCCAATTTTGACGGAATTATACTAAAACCAATAATTTTTCTTACACTGCGGTATGTGCGGTTTTCTAACCGAATCGTTATTTTGCCAGTTTCGTAGGTGCGGTTGGAAAGGGATCTCTATCGCGCTCCTTATCCAGTCGCTTGATCACCTACCGAAATATGTGTAAACATGAATGGAATTGACTACATACAGTTACGGAGATTTTATTGACTGGCTAACCACGACCTAAGCGCCGTTCCATATGCTTCAAGAAATTGACTATTGGACATCCCGTGATGCGCCCAAAGATAATCCTTCCATTCCTTATCAACCTGAGCCTGGAGTTCATTAAGAGGTTCAAGAGCGACGCTGACTTCAGCCCTCTCTTTCTGAAGTTGCCGATATGTCTCCCTTAACTCTGAATTATCTTTGCCTCGGTTAGAATTTTCAATCATGTGATTACTAAGTTCATCCATACTTTCATCGAGTTCGACAATTTTATTCATGAGGGGATTGGTTTCGTGCGCGATCTCCCAATGCCGCGCTAGATTTCCCTTATAAAATTCAAACGTCGCTTCCAGACGCGAACCGATTCCGATCGTAGTGTGCTTTTCTTCGAACGTGCCGAACTCGGAAATCGCAAGTTGCACTTCCTGTGCTCCCGGTATTCCCCGCGGAGCCGATTCGGCGTCTAAAGCATCAAGATATTGAAGCGCTGCTTCCAGCTCGGCGTCGGTAAACTCGCTGAACTCGTTATGTTGGGGTCCAGGAACCATCGTTTTGGCATAGTTATAATCTCCATTTAAGTTTGCAGATATTTTCGATGACTGCTGTTGGCTTTCAGGGTAAATTTTCCCTCTGATAGTTACAAACGCAAAATAGATTACCGAAATCAGAAAAACAAAGCATGAGAAGAACAGAAAAAATTTGCTTTTCATTTTATCCTCCTAATCCCAACTGCAAACAGATTTATAAGAGTTTTTCTTCGTAATCACGCTTTTCACAGCGCAAAGTAGAGAGAAAATCACCTTCGGCGCGAATGCTTTATTTTCCCCCACGTCGTCGCCAGATGAGCTTCAGAGTTGACGCTCTGTGGACTGCCAATGTTTGGAACTTCGGGGCCCGTAATGGTAACATCATCAAGATGAACAAGCATTCCGGAATGTGCTTGAAATTGCACAGTACCTGGGATCGCTTTTTCATCTTGATACTGCGATACAAAATTGTTGTCGAAATGAAACTCGAAATAATTCTCCTCCGTTACGATTTGGATTGGCAGCCAGCGATTTAGTTTTATTGGTCGTCTGAGCTCTCTAAGACCGAAGATTTCGCGGACAATTCTCCCTTCTAGCCCTAGCGCGGCGTCGCGCTTGGCATCTGGTGGAGTGGTACTGATCTGCACATGGTGATCCGCCGGAGATATCAACAGTCGTTGTTCCGCCACTACATCAAATTGTCCTTTGCCTCGTCGAACCCCTATGCCAAATAATCCATCCTCCTCCTGCGGTGCTCCCCCGAACCTGATTCGACACGTGAGTGTATAAGCGTTCCAGTCTTCCGCATTTCCCGTGCTTAATTCCAGGGAAACAAATTTAAATTCACCTTCTGGTAGTTCATTTTTTTCAATCGTTGTATCTATGACTAAATACCCATCTTTAAACGAGACAGGGAGGTCAATTCCGGGTGGAGATATTGAAAGATGCCATCCGTCAAGGTTTCTGTCATGAAAATCATCCAGAAACGTACCGGAATGCGCTGCACTTAAAGGCGAAATAGCGATAAGCAAAGCCATCAGTAACCGCTTCATAGCAAGTCCTTTCATAATACAGCAGATTATTGCAACCGTCCCCATATCGGCACTGCCTCATTGGAACCTTGCCAATCAACCAACGCCCGTCGCCCACTTCCGTTTGCATTCATTACATAGATATCCGATTTGACGTATGGGTTATGGCTGTCATAACTAAACGCCATATACTGACCGTCGGGGGACCAACTGATGCCGCCCGATATATTGTCATGCGTCAGTTGCCTTAAATCGGAGCCGTCGGCGTTCATTAAGTAGATATTCGTATTGTGGCGTTGATGAACGGTATCTGTGTTGTCTATTACCCAAGATGTGGTCGCGTCTCTTGACGTAAATACAATAGTGTCCCCATCGGGCGACCAGACAGGAAGGAAGTCAGAAGCATCATTATCGGTCAGTTGACGAGTATTGTTACCATCCGCGTCCATCACGAAGATTTCACTGTCGCGATCAAATATAGATTCTGGCTGGAGAGCGAAAGTGATTTTTTGACCATCTGGCGACCAACTAGGGGCATATTCATCAGCATCGCTATTGGTCAGTTGGACGATATTTGTGCCGTCAGGATCCATCACATAGATCTCGCCGTCACCATCGCGCCAAGAACTGAAAGCGATTCTTCGACCATCCGGTGACCAACTTGGTGTCCCCGCACCTTCCGAATCATGTGTCAGTTGTATTATCGGTTCAGAACCATCCACCGGCATGACGTATATGTTATGACTGCCGCTCCGGTCGGAAACGAACGCGAGTTTCCGACCATCAGGGGACCAACTCCGGGGCACGTCAAACCCCTTGCTTTCTGTCAATCGCACTAAGGAAGTACCATCGGCGTTTATCATGTAAATTTCCAAGTCACCGTCTCGATCAGATGCAAAGGCTATCCTTCCGGGCAAAGGTATATTTTCGTCAGACGTTATGTCAGGATTGACAACCGGGTCGTCGCCGCAGCCTAACATCAGCACGGCAAGCACCCAAATGACCAAAAAGCGGGAACCTCGCATGACTCTCTCCATTCGCTTCGGTATGCGGCGATTTGAAGGTTATGTAGGGTTAACGGGACGCCGGAGCCTACGGGCAAGTGGACGTTAATAACGCTCCGATTGCAAGTCATTTAATCGGTTTGTCCGGGACTAGGATGGTGATATAATACAAGAACGATGCCAATTACATTTTATCCAAAGAAAAAATCTTCCACAATGCCTATGCTGTCCTAACGCATTGGCGTCGGGAATACCGTGAAGCAGTGCTTACAGAGTGCACCGATTCGCGAATTTTCTGTTTTATGTCATTCTACTTGTGGCAGATTTGCAACACTTCCAACGAATTGCGCAACAATGAAACGGAGGCTATGGAAGGGTTAGTGCCCGTGCGGATTTAATCAGGGCTATGTGGAAGGTCATAGGAGGGAGTTTGATGACGTTGGAAACGGAGTTGGAATGGCTAATCACGAGTTTTTCTTAGAGATTTGCAATTCTCAGGACATCACTTCCGAGACAGATTCTTTATTGCGCCCCAAGTCGTAACCAGATTCGCTTCAGGATTAACGCTTAGTGGACTGCCGATGTTTGGGATTTCCGGTCCCGTAACGACGACGTCATCGAGATGAACCACCATTCCGGATGCTACCTGAAACCTCACGGTGCCCGGTACCGCGGATTCATCTTCGTATTGGGCTACAAAATTGTCGTCGAAATGAAACTCGAAATTCGTCTCTTCAGCCACGATTCTGATTGAGAGCCAGCGGTTCAGTTTTATTGGCCGTCTGAGGCGTTTTTCTCCGAGGGTTTGACGGTGAATCATTCCCACTAATCCTTCCTCCGGCTCGTGCTTGGCATCGGGTGGGATGGAGTGGACCTGTACGTGTTGAAGCACCGGAAGAATCAGCATCTCTTGTTCGGCCGAGATATCGAAATGTCCCATACTTCTTCGGACACCAACACTAATTGATCCGATCGTGTCCTCCGCAACTTTCGCAAACCTGACACGGCAGGTCAGTGTGTAGGAATTCCAAGTCTCCGAATTATCTAATCTTAGTTCCAAACCCAGTTGTTTCGTAAATTCCAAACCAACAGGCAGTTCATCCTCTTCAACCGTTGTGTTAATGACCAAATAATCATTTTTAAACGCTAACGGGATTGGAGCGCCGAGCGGGTACCAGACATGCCACCCGTCAAGGTTTCTATCATGAAAATCGTCCATGAACGTACCGGAATACGCAGCGCTTAAAGGCGACATAGCGATTAGTAAAGCTATCAGTAGCCATTTCATTTGAATTCCCTCCATACTAAAAAGGAACGTTGCGTCTAGGGTTGGCTCCTACACCCACGAATGAATAGGAGAATTTGCTCTGTTGAGATAGGACACCGGTCGGTTACGACAATCACATCTTCAAGAAGGCAGTCAACCCGCGTTTTCTAATATTTGTTCCGTATATTATTGTGAAGGTCTCCAGGTTGGCAATCCTTCATTGGAATCGGGCCAATCAATCAGCGTTCTCCGCCTGCTTCCATTTGTATCCATTATATGGATTTCCGTTTTAAAATTTGGGTGGAAGTCACCGTAAACAAATGTAATATATTCTCCATCCGTGGACCAACTTACGCCAGTCGACAAATTATCATAGGTCAGTTGTATAACGTCGGAACCGTCAGCGTTCATTAGATAGATATTCGAATCAAAATACTGCGCATGGGTGTATTTTCCGGTTTTGACCCATGTTGCAGTCGCACTTCTCGAATCGAATGCAATAGTTTTCCCGTCGGGCGACCAAGCGGGCGAGGAGTCAAAAGTATCATTATCAGTAAGTTGAATCGTGTTGCTGCCATCTGCCTTCATCACGAATATTTCGCTATCCGAATCGAAAATGGAATTTGGCGTGCGGGAAAAAGCAAGTTTTTGGCTGTCAGGTGACCAACTGTAAACAGACTCCCTATCATCGTTGTTCGTGAGTTGGATTAGGTTCGTACCATCGGGATCCATCACAAAAATCTCGCCATCACCGTCGCTCCACGAGTAAAAGGCAATTTTTTGACCGTTCGGAGACCAGAGGGGCTTCCTATTGCGTCCCGGACCATCGGTTAACTGTATCACCGAATCGGAACCATCTACTGTCATGACGTAAATCTCCCGTTTGCCGGTCCGGTCGGAAACGAAAGCAAGTTTCCGACCGTCAGGGGACCAACTGGAAGGATAGTCAACTCCTTCATTCTCCGTCAACTGCCTGAGAGAAGTACCATCGGCGTTCATCAGGTAAATTTCAGAGTCGCCGTCTTTGTCGGATGAAAAGGCTATCTCCCCGGACAAAGGCAATATCTCATCCGGTGCGGTATAGGACCGGGAAATCGGATCGTCTCCGCAACCGAGGATGGGAATCGCAATGAATATCCAAACGACAAGGCACCGAGAATCTCTCATGAGTTCACCCTACAATCGGACTGGGGACCTTACGCTTCTTACCGCGGATTTCAAATCTCGTTTCATTGACTGTCCTCAAACTGGAAGGCGTATAGACTCGCTTGATAGAGATGGAAACAGAGTCGGCACGGCTTGTTCCACAGTTGCCTCAAATCCGCGCCGGCATTATACATCTTTCCAAAATGGATCCGTGTAGTTCCAGCAATCTTGGAGATTAGAATAACTACGCCGTTTGGCAACTTGTTGAGGAATATCGCAAGTTAACAATAGCAGCAATCACATTCCATGTCTTCCCATAGTTGCGATGTTTGCCTCGATAGATGTCTTTGGTGATGCGAAAAATCTTACATCGTCTGACGATATTCTCAATGGCGACCCTGCGTGTTGCCAACCGTCGGTTGAATTGCTTCGCCTCCTGAGTCAAGGGCTTGCTCCGATAGGCCTTGATGGGCGTCCAACTGTTGGCATACCGTTTGGCTATCCCCTGATAACCACTGTCAGCCAACTTCTCAGTTTCGGGAGAAATTGCCACACGACTTTCCTTCAGAATTGTGTAATCGTGAACACTCCCTTTGCGGCAGGTAACCGATAATATTTCTAACAGCGCCAAACACGCAATCAATTGAACTTTTATGGTGTGCCTTTTTTTTTACCGCTATAGTAGACACGCTGTCCTTTGGTTGGACGTTCAATCGGTTGCTCGGTGGCATCAACGATGATGGTTTGGAGATCGCCCTCCACTAAGTGCTTTCGATTCTTCAATGAAAGCACTTTAACTAACACATCAAGTATCTGATGATAGAGTTTATTTGCATAAGACTCACTGATACCAAACTCCATGCCTAATCTGGCAAAGGTTGGATAGTGGCGCAAATAGGTGAATGTCAATAGAAGGCGATCTGCCAATGCCACCTCCGATTTCTTTCCTCGTTTCTTCATCGGACGTTCTTCTTTAAGTTTTTCAAAGTAAGTCGCCACACGCTCCAAAATAAGGTTGAAAGCCGCCTTGTCAATACCAACCGCTCGCAGAAATTGCTCATCTGACTGTTTTACTGCTTTTTCAAATTGACTCATGGGTATCCTTTCTACAACAGAAGATTGTTGAAAGGATATAACGTAAAATCAAGCCAAATAGATACTTATTTTGGAAAGATGTCTATTCCACCGCACCGTGTGCCAGATCCGGTTCGGGTCATCCGAACATACAGGAACACAATCTTCAGCAGCAAATCCGGGATACGGCTTGAAGTCGGGATCGAGAATCTCGGCACGAATGTAGCCGCCGTAACAGTCGGCATTGACCTTCAGGCGGTCGCCCTCGAACACAAATTGTCGTGCATAAACCTTGCCATTCTCATAGGTCGGCTGCAACTCCGCCCAGCCGTCTTCCCGCAGGATGAGCGCGCCGACCGAGCGGCGCCGTCTCGGGTAGCCGCCCATAACCGCTCCCAAATTTTCCCAATCCGCTTTGCCGGCGTCGAAGGCGTCTTCGGGCACCATTAACGCGGGCGGTGGGTAACTGTACCATTCCTGTTTGTCCGGAATCGCCAAGTACGGAATATGGAGTTTGCCGTCGTGGACGAGCTGACCAGTAGACGTATAGCAGACGTAGCCGTAGTCGATGCTCCCCGGAGCGCGGTTGTCGACCCATGCTCCCGGCCCCCCGACCCGCACCCAACGTCTGCCGTCACGGCTCGTGTACAGCCCCAGTCTGACAAACGCCACATCCCGCCAGTTCCCCCCGTCTCTGGAGCACCAGATAGGCTCAGCCATAAACTCGCCGGGGATGCCGATATATTGCCCGCCGACCTTGCGAACCGACATTTCGTGAAACTCCAGATTCGGTGGCAAGTCGGGCTCCCAATCAACCGATATCACCACCTCCTTGGGCGACCAGTTGATGAAGTCCTCGCTCTCCTGCCGCCCAATCTGCCGTTTGCGATACAGGAAGTTCTGGTGATGCGAATACTGACTATATGCAACCCACTTTTCTATGGATTCGTCCCAGATGATTCTCGGCTCGTGATGATGGCGGTAGGTGCTGTAATCGCTGACGGTCGTCCAGCGCAGTCCGTCCGCCGACGCCTTCACCGTGGATGTGACCGGTTCGCCTCTCTCGCGAGCCAAGGCGTGGCGGGTGTAGAGCATCAGGAACTTCTTATCGGGGTCGCTCTGGTCGTGATTTAGCACCACTGTTACGCCAGCGGTGTCCTGTTCCACGATGTTGGTCTCCGTGTAATTTTCGTACGGCAAACATTTGTCGCTCAGCGGCTTTTCCCAGTGGATACAGTCGGTCGATTCGGCATAGCACAACACTTGACCGGTGTTGAACGGGTCGCCGGACAGGGACTGGACGTACCACATCTTGAATTTGCCGTCGTCGGGGTCTTGGATCGCACCTGACGGAAAAGGGTTGTAGTATATCTCCCAAGGCAGGTCGCCGACCTCAAGAATCGGCTCTGCGGGACGGTACGGTTCGGGGATCACTCGTTCCACATCCTCAAGGTGATCGATGATAAAATTGTCCAAGAACAACTGTTTCTGCGTACCGATGTGGAGAAACGGAATCTCGTAATCCGGCATAAAGTGAGGATACTTCCTGCTCTCAATCGGGCGCCTGCCCGCTAGCGTGTCTTCGATTTTGCGTTGTATATCCAGCGGTTCGGTGATGCTTCTCTTTTCCGGTTTATCCGTCATGTGCGTTTGGTTCTCCTGTTGAGAGTTTTATCGTTGAATGGATGATGGAAGATTATGCCATTTGCCTATACTCTCAGTAAATTAGTGGTCTCCTCGCCAAAAATTCTTTACATCGGATTAAGGTAGTAGTCACACGGCGTGTGCCATAAACAGCCTTATGGCAACTGGTAGGAGCGATCTCCGAATCGCGACCTCGTGTCACGAGCAAAACTCGATTCTATTTAAGACACGCGATAACTTGTGCCACTATAATCAGAACTGCTTGGGTTTCATATTGCTCTTTCAAAGGCTGGTGCGCAGTGCGCACCCTACGGACTCCATTTTTGCACAAAGTCGAGCTAACGGTTTAGACATCAACGCCGGGCTCAATCTTCAGGCGAGAGAATGCGAAAGCTGTAAAGCTTCGCACCCTTCAAAAGAAAACGAAGTCGGCACGGCTGCTCCACACGATTCAAGCCGCGATCGCCCCAGCGAACCGAGTGACGCACGTGGTCACCTCGGATAGGCGTGCACGCCTCCGCCGAGAATCCGGGCTGAAGGCGTCCGTCCGGTGACAACACCTCAACGGCAAGGCTGCCCCTGCTCGCGTCAACATTCACTTCAAGCCGCTCCTCGGGCAGCCGCAGCGGAACGGTCTCAACCACACCGTCATCCCCATCGAGCGAGACAAAACCGTCCAACCGCCAACTGGCTCGCCCGATGGACATCACCTTGTCTTTCAGCAGCTTGCCGTGCGTCTGCGTGCTGCCGGTGTAGTACCAGTGAATCTCATCATCCTCTACCAACGGCTTCTTGGCGGTAAAGAGAATCATGCCCGAATCGTAATCGCCGTCCTTCCCGCGCGGGAGAATCGGCGTTCGGTCTTCAAAGTGGCGCCAGTTCACGCCGTCTCGGCTGTAGATGAGTTGCACGTCAATGGGACCATCCACCGCTGCCTGCCCGGGCACGGTATTCACGATATCCTCGGTGACGTACAGGACGCCCAACATGCCGACATAAATGCCGTCATAAGGAACGCCGGACATGTTGTGAAACTCCGCGCGGATAGCGCCGTAGCGCTCTTTGCCTAGCGCGTCGTCATCGGAATTCGGCTCCAGCATGGGCGTTGTTTCCGACCAGCCGCCTTCCAACCTCTCGCTCTCGCTGTATTCGATGTGACGACGCTCATTACCTCCCCCGACCAGCATATAGGAGAGGTAGCGGTCACCCCTTGCGTCGCACACCACATTTGTAGGTCCCTCGTTGGAGCGCTGTATCACCGGCTGTTTCAATCCCTCATCGCTCCAGTGGATACCGTCAGGCGACTTTATCACGAAGATGTTCCGGTAGCGGCGGCAAAAGCCGATCGCCGTGTAACGCTCCCGGTCGTCTCGGGCGTCGTCAAGGAACACGCTGGCGCCGTGCAGGTCCCAAACGATGTTGTTATTCGGGCTTTCGTCAAAGTCGAATACTCCCAGATTCGGTTTGGTCCACTTCAGCCCGTCGTCGCTTTCGGCATAGCAGAGCAGATCACCAATGTCGCTGCCGCGGAAATGCCTGCCGTCATCGTCTGCCCGGCGTCCCATGTATCGCGTAGCGTCTCCGGCGCCGGTTCGGGGCACATACAAGCCCGGGATGCGGTGCCCGTGATCCGGATCCATGCGAGCCATGTACCACATCTGGTACTTTTTCGTCCGTTTATCGTGCAGCACGGTTCCCAAGAGATTCACCCGCTTGGTTCTCTCGGGTCCATCGTTTTCCCACGGCTTGCCGGGCTCCGGCGCCAAGACCGGCTCCGGCGTTTTGGTCGCCGGATGGAGCGTGCGGGTGACGCCGCGCTTGGTTTCAATGAGTAGATCATCAATGAATAGTTCCGTGCCGTAACCGAGTGTGTGAGGGGTCATAGTGTTTTGAAGCGATACGTAATGCGTATTCCGTAAAAATAGTTGCCATCAAGCGAACGATCAAATGAGATCAAGCGAGATCAAAGGAACGAAAAGTGACTGCGATAGAGTTCCCTACCAGGTGTATTTCCAATAACCTCAGGCGTTGATATTTGACAAGTTTCGTGGGATTTTATTACTTAAATCTCGTTATTTGCTATCTAAAGATTTGGGGGTAAGTTCACTCTAAGAGCTTGTTTGAAAAGTACATTTGTAGGGTGCGCACTGCGCACCAGCCTCTAAAAGCCCCAGCGGGGCGACAGGTACGTAGCAGGCAACAATAAAAACCTTCCTACAAATGACCAAAAATGGCTTTGCTACCGATTATTCAAACAGGCTCTAAATGTCTGCTCCAATTCTAGTAGTTTTCGCAATAGTTCCACAACCTCGACCACCTGGTCAAATTTCTCTGTTAAGACATCTAAACTCTCTTCCAGACTAGCAAATCGAACATCAAGCTGTTCATTTGGGTTGTCAAAACGCTTGTCGTAAATCACAGGGATTTTTATCTTGAGCAGACTATAAGTTAGTCTGTTAATTGTGGATAACCTGTGGATAAGTAGCACATTTGATGAAATCACCTCAGAATTGAGGGTTAAAGACTCAAATATGAGGCTTTTAATCCATCGTATTTGCCCTTCAGGGCTATTTTCTCGTCCACCAATGGCAAGATAGTAGGAAGGGGTGTAAAATCGGATTCTGTAGGCTGGAATGAAGTTCTACTTGACGACCTAATATTGAATATGGTAGCATCCCCTTATTGAGGCTAATCCTGCGAATTCAGCCTCAGAAAGGAGAGTTGATCATGTCAAAGGGAAGGGCACGAAGTGCCATCACTGGGCGTTACGTCAAGAAGGAGACGGCGAAACGGAATCCCAGGACAACTGTTGTCGAAAAAGACAAAAAGTGTGGTAAACGCAAATGAGCGTTTACAGACATCCCAACAATGTCTAAATATCCACTAGAGGAATTGTTGTTTGGGGCAATCCCTCGCAACCTAGCCATGGAGGTACAATAAAATGGCTGTCCGAAAAACGGTGAGAATCGTTAGACGTGTGCGCAGGATTCACATCTCGACGGTTGTCACCATCAGAAGAGTCAGACGCAAGTAGCGTTTGATTCTCCAAAAAAAGAGCAGGGCATTCTGCGCTATCAGAGTGTCCTGCTTTTTTATTGACATATATTATAACTTATATTTTGACCCAATTCTAGCTAAAAATAACAGTCAATGTCATTATTTACTGTTATAATTGTGGTATAATAAATAAGCTTGTAGCATTATCATTAGAAATACGTCCGAAATGGACATAAAACTATTCAATCTTGGCCAGTCCGAAATGACTATAAACTAGATAATGTTACAGGCTTATTTATTGCTTCCTGCACAATTCCCAATATAGAGTCATTAACTACATATTCCGTTTTTTTGAGACTCAAGAATCTGTTTGAAAAGTACATTCGTAGGGATCAAGCGAGCGGATAGCGAGCGCGATAGAGATCCCAAGGCAATAGAGATCGTACAGCCTAAAGAAGTGCCAGCAGCAATCAAACGAGTGGATAAGGAGCAAGACGTGCTATCGCCTTGGCTATCCACTCAGTTGATCCAAAGAAATCCCTCTCCAGGTCACGACCTGCAATATTAATAGCCCCAGAGGGGCGGAAGGTTTATAGCAACATTGAATCAAACTACGGCAAAGCCCCAGAGGGGCGACAGGTAGCACCAACTCAGATATTCGAGAATCGCTTTGTCTCCTCTTTTTCAAACAGGCTCTTATCATCAGTTTGATGATTTATGAAAATTATGCCATTTCCCTATACTCTCAGTACATTAGTGGTCTCCTCGCCAAGAGATATGGCATCGCTTCAAAGTAGTAGGCACTCGCCGTGTGCCGAAAACAGCCTTATGCTTACCGGTAGGAGCGATCTCCAGGTCGCGACTCCCCGCACCGTAGGCGATCAAGCGAACGAATAAATCAAGCGAGTGAATAGCGAGCGCGATAGAGATCCCAAGGCGATCGAGATCTTCTCATGACCGCGATGGAAGTTCATTACGCATCACGCATGTTAAACGAGTCCGCCTTGGCGCGCAACCGCTTCAGATCGTCCGCATACGCCGCATCGTCGATCAGGTTGTGATTCTCGTCGGGATCGGCTGCCAAATCGAAGAGTTGCTCGGGCCAACCCTTGCCCTCGAAACGGAAATACTTCAAATGGTCGTGCTTGACCATCACAGAAGGACCGTGTTGATGCGTGTGAAGTTCGGAATACGCCTCGTTCTCCCAGCCATCCGTGCGCCCCTCCATAAGCGGAACCAACGAACGCCCATCCAACCCTTCCGGAGCAGGCACATTGGCAAGATCACATAGCGTCGGGAACAGGTCGACCAGCGAGACGTTCTGCTGGACGACACCCCCGCGCGGAATGGAATCCCATCTTTCAGTCGAGATTGAACCTCCCCCCGGACACGAGATGAAGAACGGCACGCGCGCCGATGCCTCGAAGTACTGCTGTTTCTCCCACAGCCCCTTCTGACCGAGCATCTCGCCGTGATCACTCATAAAAGCGACGATAAAGTCGTCGAGCACGTTCAACTCCTCAAGTTGTGCTATGACGCGGGCGTACTGTATATCCACCCACTCAATCATGCCGTAGTACGCCGCTGTCGCACGGTGCGCTTCGCGGTAGGTGACATCCTCGCCAATTTTCACCTTGAAGAAATCGTCGCAGGCGAACTTTTCGGGCAGATCCTCCACGTAGGGCTCCACGCGGCGCATGTAG
Source organism: Candidatus Poribacteria bacterium (assembly GCA_965204085.1). Classification (GTDB taxonomy): domain Bacteria; phylum Poribacteria; class WGA-4E; order WGA-4E; family JAJDTR01; genus JAJDTR01. The sequence continues at coordinate 1,151,018 of CBDBEE010000001.1, forward strand.
TAGTTGAACAGGTCTTCGGGGCACTGGTAAGGGTAGTGCGGGCACCACAGGCTGACGGCGAGCAACAGCGGACGGTTGCCTGGTCTGTCGTAAGCCTCGTTGACAAAGTATTCCTCAAGGAACATCAGTGCCCCGTCGACGCAATACTTGTCGTGCGACATCCAGTAACCCTTACCGACGCGGGCGTTCGTGACCTCCTTGGCGGACGACCATTTGCCGGTGCCGGGTTCCGTAAAGGTTTCGGCCTTGCGCTCGGGATCCTTCGCCGATTCATAGCCGTTCCGCCCTCGGATATCCCTGCCGATGCGCTCGTGCCAGCCGTGCATCTGGTCGGGACCGGGGAAGTGCATCTTGCCCGCACCGACCGCTTGGTAGCCGTAGCGCGAGAGATGTCCGGGCATGGTCACCGTTTCACTCGGCATCTCGTTGTCGTTTTCGAGGGCGCCAGTGTTGTGGGGATACAGACCGGACAGAAAACTTTGACGCGCCGGCACGCAGATCGGCGACGGCGTATAGGCGTTGCGGAAGTAGGTGCCTTGGTCGATGAACCGGTCGAGCGTGGGCGTCCGAACATGGGGATCCCCTTCCACCGGCATAACATCGGGGCGGTGTTCGTCATTGATAAGCAGCAGGATATGGGGCTTTTTTTCGGGCATGGTTTATCCTTGGGAAAAGCAGTGGTCAGTGTTGAATACGCAAAACTAGCAAACCGGGTTCTATATGGTTATGAACCTAGAACTCCACTTCCTCAATATTTTGATAAAAATCCTCTAAATCTTTCTGGTGCATACGAAAACCTGTTCCATGATTTCTCGCCATAGTTCCTTGATCATGGAGTCGTAAGTCGAGCAGCAGTCGACCACTCTCAAATTGACCTTTGAGAATAGTTGGAGTGGCTCCTCCAGTGAGTAACCTTGCTCTGTAAAACAGGAAATATTCCACCCTGTCTCTTTCCTCGACTCTCGCTTTCACCAGCAATACGTTCTTTACCTTCCGGTTAAATCGTCTTGTAATCTCATCTAGGTCCCATTCGGCAATCAAGGTCCCATCGACACTTCTCACTGCGACGACAGCATCTCCGACGTACAAAAAAAGCCCTGCACTATTCGGCTTGAGTTCCAGGGTGTAATACATGCCAATCCTGCCGTGTTTATCAATGCTCCCATATTTTTTGACGGCTTCTAGAGGTTTCATTATCCAAGCCTTCCGGTTGAAGGTGAACAATGTTGTCATTCCCTTGTGATTGTCTCTCTGTGCCTTCAGTTCGATCTCGCCTAAGTCGGGAGTGCTTATATTGTTTTCCGTAATCCCAAGTAGCGTTTCTAGTGTTTTACCAATTCCTGTTGGACCTTTTCTCAATGTCCGGACGTATCCCATCTTCTTGATTTCGGACAGTTTGTTTCTAACTTCCTCTAATGTCATAGTCTCGCGCCCCCGAATTTTTGCTGAAAACCACTATATATTCATTGCTCATGGTTTTCGATTTCATACCAACTTTATTGGAAGGCGAATTCTGTGAAGGCATTACTTTATTGAGTATTTCTCTGACAAATATCTTCTCAAATTTTAGTCCAATGGTATCAAGGAAAGACGCTGTGATCTGATCCATAGGTATTTGACAGGCTTTCACTGTTCTGTTTCCAACTACAAAGCAAACTCGCCCATGTTCGTTTAAGTTTTGCACTATGTTTCTGACCGCATTGTAATAGCCATTGAAAAAGTATAGCACTTCTTTCGCCCGTCGGGGATCTACGCTTCTGATTTGTTCGAGTGTGTAGTTCAAGATTTCATGCCTGCCCAATTCCTCGTTCAATCGACCTTCTTTTCCCAGACATTCACTGTCAACTTTGTAGCCGCCACTATTACCATTATGGCCATTTAAGCCATTTACCCATTCAGAACCGAAACTCGTATATTGCCCATAAGCGACAGTCGTTCTGCTATCACCGTAAGGGGGTGAGGTAACAACTAAATCATATTTTATCTTGGTGGGAATGTCATTTTCTGAATTAGCGCGTATCGGTTTACTGTTTTTTATCGGTATATCCTTCTGCGTAAATACGTCTATCATGTCCTTCACGTGTGAGAAAAATCTCGGCAGCACCTCATTTTTGGTTTTTGCTATAATTTGCTCTTTCATTCTATATCTCTTGAATTCACCATTTCTTGTGAAGGATTGATTGCGGCATATTAAAGCAAAATTCGCCAAGAAGAAATCTTGATACTCATAGGGCTTATTTTTCAAGACATATCTTATGCTGCCAAGGTCGTCGACTACGCTTTTGGAATACCAATGATCTCGATTTTTTATTGGGGGAATGTCTCTATGATTGTCTCCAAAAAGAGGGAGTGTATTTCTGTGAACCGAATTTTTCAAGTCGTTAAATTCTTCTAGCAGCTTTTCTTTCTGGTAGGCTGAAGTCTTCGCCCTAGCAATTAGAAGTGCCATAGGATTTATATCAAAGCCAATCGATTCATATCCATTAATTGCTGCTTGAAGTAACGTTACTCCGCTGCCGCAAAACGGGTCAAAAACCATGTCTCCTATGCTTGCGTACGTTTCAATCAGAAAGTTGACTAGCAAAGGGTGAAGCATGGCGGGGTAAGGGTGTATTCTATGTCTTCCTCTTAAAAGCTGTTCCCCGCGAAATGAAAGGTCTTTTTCCTCAGTTCTTGTATACGGCTGCATTTTCAACACCTGCACTTACTTCGTAGTATAGTGTGAATGTGGAAACCAGAAAACAAAATGCTGCAACGGTTGCCATTGGGAAGTATCTGCGTCTTTTTTGACGGGGGTTTAGAGTCCCCTTCTGGATGTGGGGACGGGCAGTGAATGTAGTTCGCTATATCGTTTTAGCTCTTTATCAGCGGGAAAGGGCCACAGGGGGTGTAAACCGTAGTACCTCTTGCCTAAAGTGGCAGCGGTATTGTAGCAGATTGAGGGTGTACAATCAATAGCAAATTCGGTGAGGGTTGGTTGGGGGCGGGGGTGTGGAAAGGGTCATGGTGACGCCGAATGCGGCATTGAGGAGTCTTTCACTCAAGTTCAGAGGTCTTCTCCAGCCTCGATTTTGTCTAGTTTCTGTTGATATTTTTCAGCCTCATGTTGCGCCTCGCGATTAGCTTGATTCTCTTCGCTCAAGTCGTGATCGACCTCAACCCCCAACTTCTCAAGCGCCGGAATGTGGACATTGATCGTCTCCGCGGTAAGCGGGTTTGATTGGGCGTCTATTCTATCAAGATTCTTCAATTTCAGGAACGGAGAGAGGTCTTTGACGTGGTTGAGGTATAGATGGCAATCTTTGAGATTGGTTATACTGGCGAGCGGTGACACGTCTGCCAGAAAATTCGCACCCAGTGCTAAGTTTTCTAACCGCTTCATGTTTGCAAGGGGCGCTGCGTCGTAAATACGATTGCTAATGAGAATTAGATGGGTGAGATTTGGGAGTGTCCCCAATGGGCCAAGCTCCGACACTTTGTTGTCATCGAGCCACAGGGATCCGAGATTCGTCAGATTTGCCAGTGGGGATAGTTCCGAAATGTAGTTATGTGACAACATTAGGGTGTCGAGGTTGACCAAGCCCGAGAGCGGCGATAAATCCCAGATTCGGTTTCGCTCAAGTGATAATGTCTCAAGCTGCGTTAACCCGGCAAGCGGCGTTAGGTCGGAGATTTCGTTATGCCACAGAGTCAGGTTTATCAGGTTGGTTAATCCGGCAAGGGCGGAGAGATCGGAAATCCCGGTCTCATAAATGTCCAGGAATACGAGACCCGTCAACCCGGCGATGGGCGTGAGGTCTGAGTCGGATAACGGGTTTTCGCTAATGATTAGGTCTTCAAGCTTGACTAACCCGGCAAGCGGGGATAGGTCGGTTATCGCGTTATCGTTGAGGTCTAGATCAGTGAGTTTGGTTGCGAATTCGAGACCGGAGAGGTTTTGGATCTTTTGGCGCGAGGCATGAAGGGTGGTCAACGCCGCCATATCACGCGTGGTGATGGTTGCATCGGGCGGTTTCTTGAGGTGTTCGGTAATGACACGGCGCAGGGCGGGGTCCGGGATGTCAACCGTTTTTTCGTGCACCCGTGTCTCGCGTTCGGCGGCGAACGATAGAGGCAGCATAATCGCGGTCAGTAGCAGCAAAGCGAGTGATTTCGTCATGGCGTTTTCCTCCCCTGAGTGGTTACAATTCTTCTCGAATAACTTGAATTCGCTGTTGCCCCGAAAAATTCGGTTGGCTTAAGATTGGAGCGACGAAACCGCTTCATCTTCACTCTCGAAATGTTCAAACGTGCTGATTAAGCGGCTTCTGACTATGAGGCTTTTGATGTGTTTGCTGACGTTAATGACGCCAATTCGACCTCCCTTCCTTGTGATGGATATGTGCGCTTCCATTAACGCGCCAAGCGACGAACTATCCACCAATGTAACATCGGCGAAATCGATGAGGAATTTTGGTCCCTCCTCGCCATCGGATAGAAAGTGATAGATTTTTTGTCTGAGTTCAGTAGACGCGCTTCCTATCAACTTGCCATCGGGTTTCACATAGACGATGTCGTTTCTTTTATAAATGTCGATTTCCATTTTTCAACCTCACGGTAGTTGTGCTAGTGAAGTATTTGTATGTGTGTGCAGATTAGAAATCAATGGGTCAAACAACTGCAAAAACGTCATGTTTTCTCAACCTAATCTGCGTCCGCGTATTCGAACTGGAAGGCATAAAGGCTTGCCTGATGCAGATGGAACACGACGCGCACCGGCTTATTCCACAACGCTCGGACATCGCTGCTCCCGTTCCACTGGACCGTATGCCAGATCTGCTTCGGGTCGTCGGAATATACCGGATCGCAATCCTCGACTGAAAAGCCCTCATACGGCTTGAATTGGGGATCGAGCACCTCAACCCTAATATAGCCGCCGTAAGCCTCGGCGTTGAGCTTGAGGGTGTCGCCTTCGAAAACGAACTGCCGCGTGGTGACCTCCCCCCGTTCATAGGACGGCTTCAGCTCCGCCCAGCCGTCTTCGCGAAGGATGAGGATACCGATGGAACTGGCTTCCACCCGCGGATAGGTTCCCAAGGCGTCGACCAATTTCTGCCGATCCGCGGTCGCCTTTTGATAATTCTCCTCCGGCGCCATGGTGTTGTTGGGACGCTGTTTTTCGGGACGCGCGCCGTAGACGATAAACGTCTTGCCGTCGTGAACGAGTTGACCGGCTACGCTGTCGTTCAGGAACCCGTAATCGTAGCTGCCGGGTCTACCCGTGTCCGCCCACGGACCGTCGTCGCCCGCGCGCCGCCAATGCTTCCCGTCCCGGCTGGCGAACAATGAGAGGTGAGCGTAGGCGTGGTCGTGCCAATTCCAGTCTCCGGGGGCACAGCGTATAGGCTCCGCCATGAACTCCGTCGCCACGCCGATATATTGACCGCCGACCTTGCGCACCGACATGTCGTGAAACTCGAGGTGGGGCGGGAGGCTCGGCTCCCAATCCACGGACAGCACCACCTCTTTCGGCGACCAGTGCATAAAGTCCGGGCTTTCCTGCCGTCCAATTTGGCGCTTGCGGTGCAGCATGTTCCAGTGGTGCGAATATTGGCTGTAAGTGATCCACTTCTGAATGGACTCGTCCCAGATAGGGCGCTGGTAGTGGTGATGTTGGTAGGGCGTGTTTTCGTTGATTGTGTTCCACTGCAAACCATCGGAGGATATGCGAAATACGGTTTTCTTTTCGGGTCCCCTGCTCACATCCCCCGGATTGTTAATCATGAGGAATTTACGTTCCACCTCGCTCTGGTCGTAATTCAACGCGAGCCCGACGTGGTGACCCGAGTTGTCCAAGACGATGTTCGTGGCTTTGTGATCCTCGAAAGGAATGCACTTTTCGCTCAACGGCTTTTCCCAATGCAGGGGATCGGTTGCCTCGGCGTAGCACAACGCTCGGGTGCGATCTTTCACGTACCACAACTTGAACTTGTTGTCGTCCGGGTCTTGCACAGCCGACACGGGAAAAATGCCGCCGCGAAGTTCCCACGGGAGCTCCAATGTTTTGATGATGGGTTGGTCGGGGCGGTCGGGTTTGGGAAAGACGCGCGTCACGCCGTCAAATCGGTCAAGCATGAAGTTGTCCAAGAACAACTGCTTCTCCGTACCGATGTGGAGGAAGGGCACTTTGTAGTCCGGCGGTATGTACGGATACAGAATATCGACGGGGCGCTTACCGCTTACGATGTCTTCGGTCTTCCGTTGAATGTCGAGTTGTTCCGTGGGGCTTTTTCGTTCGGGCTTTTCAAACATAGAGTTTTCCTTTTGATAGTACAGGAATTTTGCTGTTCGGATTGTAGTCGCGCAATGAATTGTCCCGTTACAAATCTACCGTAGGAGCGATCTCCGAATCGCGACCGATTGTCGGGAATCGGGGAGGATAGCTAACGCACTGGAATCTCTATGGGATTAGCTATCACGATCGCTAGCCGCTCCCTTAATCCTTCGTTTTCCACTCAGTTGATCGGTCAGTTGCTGCTTCGCTAACCTTCAAATCACCAAGTTGGGTTTCACTAGGTTTTCGAGTTTTCAAGCGACATCAAACCTCGAAAACTAAGTGGGATATATTGAGTTTTTTATAGATACCGTTCAACCCAACCTACGTGCTGCCAGCTGTCGGGAATCGGAATTCCCTCCTACAGTCGCTTGATCGCCTACGGTGGGTTAGTCGTTGCACATATCGTCCCAATCGCGCGACTTCAAGACCAATGAGGGATGGGCCGTCCCCTAAATTCTTCGGAGAATGCGCTCGAATCAAAAACCGTTCTTTATTTTCCCCCAGGTTGTCGAGAGCTTACCACCGGGTTCGACGGCTAGGAACGCGCCCTTCGCGTTGCTCATAACCTGATCGGCAGTCAGCGCCTTGTCATAAACGCGGACGATGGAGAACGAGCCGTTGAAGGTGCGGCGCCGTTCATCATACGAATTCGCGCCGATGGAGATATCGTTCAGCGGCAGTCGATTGTCGAAATCCACGCCGGGACCTTTAGCGACTTCCTTTCCGTCTTGGTAGGCTATAATCGACTTTTTGTCGGTGCCGACAATGGTGATCCACGTCCACACGTCCTCTTCCAAGACTATCTTCAACGCTTGCCCCGTTTTGCTGCCCTTGGCATGGATGGACATATCAAGATTTTGACCGTTTCCCAACAGCCACAGGCGGAGCCCTTGCCTTCCTTCCCTTGGGCTGTTCTGGAAACCGGCGAAGTGGTGCTCCTCAACATAAAGGCCGCCGTTGCGTTTGCAGAGAAACTCCAAGGTCCAATCCTCGACGAACAGTTTGGGATTCCTCGCCACCGGTCCGCCGAAGGTCTCTTTCGACTTCCTTGTAGTATAATACTTCACGTTGTCCTGGTTTATCCCGAGCGCGGGGATTCTGATTCTTCCCTCTTCAAGCTTCGGAGCTTGGTCGGCGGGGAGTAGCGATCCACCAGCCTCGCCAAGGTTCTTCCAACTCTTCGGATGATCGGGGTTGTCCGAGGCGTCGAGGTAGAGCAGGGCGCCGGGGACAGCGTCGGCAAGCGCGACGGTGCAAACGCTCGCCAAGAAAAACAGTGCTGTCAAGGTAAAAGAAATTTTCCTCATTTTGGTGTCTTCCTATCTTGATGGCTGAGGATCAAACGAACGAATAGATCAAGCAAGCGAATAGCGCGCGCGATAGAGATCCCAGAGCGATAGTAGATCCCATGCAATGTCGAGTGTTTCTTGATAGCACGCCATTATCCCTGTCGGAATAATTCTTTCAGCAAGCAACACTCATTTTTCGCTCTGTGACAGGTTTTGAAAAAGCGTTCCTTCGTAGAATGGTTTCACTCCAAAGGAAGAAACCGAGTTTTGAGGAAAAAACTCGGTTTCGATATACGTCAAATACTTAGCGAGGCAGCCATTAAAAGCCGTTCTTCAGTTTCCCCCACGTCGTGGAGAGTTTGTCTCCCGGTTCAACGGCGAGGAATACACCCCGCGCGTTTTGCGTGACTTGCGCCGGAGTGAGCGCTTTATCATAAACGCGCACCAAGGAGAATGAACCGTTGAATGTCCGACGCCGTTCACTGTAAGAATTCGCGCCGATGGAGATTTCGTTGATAGGCAGTTTTACGTTCCAATCGAATCCCCCTTGCTTGCTAATTTCCCTGCCGTCTTGATACGCCACAATCGACTTTTTGTTCTCGCCGACAAGCGTGACCCACGTCCACACATCTTGCTCTAACTGAATCTTGATCGCTTCGGGGGCTTGTTTGGAACCCTTGGCATGGATCGAGATGCCAAGTTCGTCTCCACCGCCGAGTAACCAAAAGCGAATCCCTTGAGCGCCTTCTCTCGGGCTGTTTTGGAATCCGGCGAAGTGATGTTCCTCAACATACAGATTGCCGTTGCGCCTGCAGAGGAACTCAAAAGTCCAGTCCGCCAAGAACAGCTTGGGATTCTTATTGACGGGACCGCCGAAGGTTTGTTTTGATGCCTTCGTCGTGTAATACATCGCCTTTCGCTCATTGATACCGAGGCGTGCGATTTTGATTGGTCCCTCTTCGAGTTCGGGTGCCTTGTCGGCGGCAGACAACGAACCGCCAGCTTCGCCAAGGTTTTTCCAAGCCTTGGGGTGATCGGAGTTGTCGGAGGCATCGAGGATAAGCACGGCGCCCGGGACAGCGTCGGCATACGCGAAGGTGCACGAGGCTGCCAAGATAAACGTTGCGGTGAAGATTGAAATCACGCTTCTCATTTGAATTTTCTCCTGTGTTTCGTTTTTGTGATTAGATTTTGTACGACGGAATCTGTGTTACAACCGAGTGCTGTTCAGGTCGATGGCGATAATGAATAACGGTGGCTTGGTTACTCATTATCTCGAATGACGCATTCGGTCAAGCCAAGGATTAATTATAACAGAAGAAAGGCGCTTCCATCCAACGCTTTTCGGCTTCGAGGCGGGGCGATCGAATTACTGGCAAGGAACCCAGATCTGCGTTCCCTACAGAGGAGGTGTTGTGGATGAAAAGACCGTCTCCAATTTGATGATTGATGTGCGTAGTTTAGATTGAACGGTAGTCCATGAGAAATCACACATAAGGACTTACGAGGTTTCATTTCTTCTGAAATTAGTGTATTCGTCAAAGAGATGGTCTACACACCGCACCGCTGCCGGGGATTACGGATTAACATCCTCATCGGTGAGGGCTTGGATTTAGCAATCCAAGCCGAGCGGGAAACGGCTTTGAGTGTCTCACATCTTCTGACCAATATATTTCTTCTGAAACAATCTAGATGTGAGTAAAACTCAACATTCATCCAACACTCTACAATCATGGACGACCTCTGCACCGTTCACTAGAAACCGATGCGGCTGCCTTCAGGCTACATTTGACTCTATTCGTAGATTCAGGTAAAATAACGGCAGAACCACGAGTTTATACGTCCCGTAAAGAATGACAATTTTACTTCCTTGCAGCCAACGAAGATATGACACCCGAGCCAAGAGCGCGACAAAATATCGACCAACTACTCACGGCAGCCGGCTGGACGATTCAGGACAGAGAACAGATGAACCTTGGTGCATCGCAGGGCGTGGCGGTACGCGAGTTTCAGATGGCGTCCGGTCCCGCGGACTACCTGCTATTTATCGACAGAAAAGCTGCCGGAGCGATTGAAGCCAAACCGGAAGGCACCACCCTCGGCGGCGTCGCCGAACAAACCGAGCGATACCTAACGGACATTCCGGCGAACCTTCCATGCTATCAGAACCCCCTGCCGTTTGGTTATGAAAGCACGGGGATTGAAACCTTCTTCCGTGACTTGCGCGATCCGGATTCGCGCTCCCGCCGCGTTTTCGCCTTCCACAAACCGGAGACCTTGGCACGGTGGATAGCACAGGAGTTCACCCTGCGGCACTATCTCAAAGAATTGCCGTCACTGGACACAGTGGGATTGCGAGACTGTCAGATTGAAGCCATCGAAAATCTGGAGCAGTCCTTTGCGGACAATCGACTGCGTGCGTTAATCCAGATGGCGACCGGCAGCGGGAAAACGTACACCGCCGTGAGTTTCGCCTATCGGCTCATCAAGTTCGCACGAGCCGACAGGATTCTGTTTCTTGTTGATCGCAGCAACCTCGGACGGCAGACACTCAAGGAATTTCAGCAGTACACCACGCCGGATGACGGTAGGAAATTCACGGAACTTTATAACGTGCAACATCTCGCTGCTAACCGGATTGATCCAGTGAGTAAGGTCTGTATCACCACAATCCAGCGGCTGTATTCGATGCTGAAAGGTGAGACGGATGTGGATGAGCAGATCGAGGAGCGTTCGTTATACGATCTTGGATTGCCGAATCAAGCCGAGGTGGAGTACAATCCCGATATCCCGATTTCGACCTTTGATTTTATCATCACCGACGAATGCCACCGCTCAATCTATAACCGCTGGCGGCCTGTGCTGGAGTATTTTGACGCTTTTATCGTGGGACTCACCGCCACGCCGTCAAAGCAGACACTCGGATTCTTCAACCGGAATTTGGTCACGGAGTACAGCCACGAGCGAGCCGTCACCGATGGCGTAAATGTCGGGTATGAGGTGTATCGCATCAAGACAGAGATTACGGAGCGGGGCGGCGGCGTCGAATCCGGTTACTACGTTGACAAACGGGACAAACGCACCCGGGAGACCCGCTGGGAGCAGCTTGACGAGGATATGGAGTACGGCGCGAATCAGCTTGACCGCGCCGTGGTGGCGCCCGACCAAATTCGCACCGTGATTCGAACATTTCGGGACAATCTATCTACGGAGATTTTTCCCAACAGAACAGAAGTTCCGAAAACCCTGATCTTTGCCAAGGACGACTCGCACGCCGAGGACATCATGCACATCGTCCGCGAGGAATTTGGGCGGGGCAACGAGTTCTGCAAGAAGATAACCTACCAGACCACCGGCGAGAGACCGGAGGACCTGCTCGCCAGCTTCCGTAACTCCTACAATCCGCGCATCGCGGTTACGGTGGACATGGTGGCTACCGGTACGGATATCAAGCCGCTGGAGTGCATAATCTTCATGCGAAACATCAGATCGGCGGTCTACTTTGAGCAGATGAAGGGCAGAGGCACGCGCACGATTTCATCAACCGATCTGCGGGCGGTGACGCCCGACACTGCGCACAAAACCCACTTCGTGATTGTCGATGCGGTCGGCGTTTGCGAGAACGACAAGACCGATTCTCGACCGTATGAACGAAAGCGCAGTGTGCCGCTTGATAAACTGCTTGATTCTGTCGCGCTCGGAGTCCGAGATTCCGACACCTTGACGACGTTGGCGATCAGGCTGGCGCGTCTCGACCGCCAGATTGAAGATGACGCTCAGGGGCAGATCGCCGATGCCTCGGGAGGCGTCTCCCTGCGCGATATGATTCAAAACTTATTTGATGCTTCCAACTCGGACGAACAATCTGAAGTCGGGCAACCCCTTATATTGACGGATCCGACCGAGGAAGAGCTAACGCCGGCGTTGATTCGGGAGCGGATGGAGCAACTCGTTTCCGATGCGTGCGAGCCGTTCTACAACCCCGACTTGCGCAACACCCTCGTTGAACTGAGAAGGCAACACGAGCAGACGATTGACATCGTCAGCCAAGATAGCGTCATCTCCTCGGAATTTGACGAAGCGGCTAGGGAGCGGGCACAACAGGTGGTTGAAGGCTTTAAACAGTTTATCGAAGACAACAGGGACGAGTTGACAGCCATTCAGCTTATCTACAGCAGACCCTACGGGCAGCGCCATCTCACACATCAACAGGTCAAGGAACTCGCCGATGCCATCGAAAATCCGCCGTATCAACTCACGCAAGAGAAACTATGGCAGGCCTACCACCAGTTGGAACAATCGAGGGTCAGAGGAGCGGGCGCGCAAAAGCTATTGACCGACATTATCTCCTTGGTGCGTTTTGCGATTGAGGAGACGGAAACGCTTGAACCTTACCGAGAAGATGTCAATCGGCGGTTTGAGCAATGGCTTACCGATCAGGGAAGGGGGTATTCGGAGGAACAGATGGCGTGGCTGGAGATGATCAAAGACCAAATCGCTTCGTCGCTAACTATTGAAATGGAGGACTTTGAGTACGCGCCGTTTCAGGCGAAGGGCGGGGCAATTAAGGCGCATCAGTTGTTTGGCGAGGAGTTGACCGGTATCCTGGCGGAACTGAATGAACGTTTGGCGGCGTAAGGTTTGTACCGCGGCATGTTTCTCTCCAAGCAAAAAACGACGGAATTTCACGTGGGACTATTAAAATCAAACTCATTTTCTGAATCCAATTAACGCTACCCTGCAAAAACGTTAATAAGGCTACCCCTTATTAACGCAAAGATGACCGTAACCCGCAAAAACGTTAACAACGTTTTGTCTTAATTGGTCGACATACAGAAGTTACATCATAGAAAATTACAGCAGATTAGAGCGGATCCAAGATCCTGTTTGAATAATCGGTAGCAAAGCAATTTTGGTCATTTATGGGAAGTTTTTTCGCGTTTTTAAATTTGTCTTCTGCGTACCTGTCGCCCCTCTGGGGCTTAGGTGCACTGGGCCTTGGCGTTTCTATACACCTTCCGCCCCTCTGGGGCTTTTAGAGGCTGGTGCGCAGGGGATCTCTATCGCCCTCCTTAATCAGTCGGTTGATCGCACGCTACAAATGTACTTTTCAAACAGGTTCTAAGCTTGTTGACCACTTGATGTATCCCCATTTTATCGATTTCAGAGTTATCGAAGATGTGGAAGATGCTGTTTCCCAGCGTTCAATGTGGAGTGAACTACCTTGCCGATAAGGGCATACTTGGGGAATTAACCGGGGGTAGGGGGAAACCGTCTGTTCACCGCGAATGAGATTCTGAATACAATCATGACAGAAAGAACAAAGTCGATGAATCAACACACGAGGACATTCATGGGAGGAAGAACATCGTGAATCTTGACTCGAGTCCATTCAGACCGGGGCAGCCCGTTCCGCTTGAGTTTTTTGTTGGACGCATCGAAGAAATCGAACGTTTGCATAGTATGGTGAAAGCAAGCATTCATCAACAAAGGCTCACAATCGGGTTCATTACCGGAGAGCGAGGCATCGGAAAGAGTTCTCTTGCCAATTTCGTGCTTCGTCTTTCAGACAGCAAATGCAAAGTCGCGGGGTGCCATGTATCTCTGGGCGGTGTCCAAGAGTTGAACGAGATGGTGCGGAAAACATTCGATCAACTTCTCAAAGAGAGTATGGAGAAGCCGTGGCACGACCAAGTCGCGGAGTTTTTTGAAAATAGAGTCCGCAAAGTAGGGCTGTTCGGTTTTTCAGTTGAGTTGAATCTTAAGGATAGCGATTTGTCCCTACTGACCCAAAATTTTGTTCCGGCTTTGAGGAACTTGTTGGAAAAACTTAATGGACAAAAAGATGGGCTGCTATTGATTTTGGATGACATCAACGGTCTCGCAGCCTCCGCAGAATTCGCCAATTGGTTAAAAAGCACTGTGGACGAAATAGCCATGTCCGAACAAAAAGTACCGCTCTGTATCCTCGTTGTTGGACTGGAGGAACGGCGTCAAGAGATGGTGGCGATACAACCATCCCTTGCTCGCGTTTTTGAATTGATTGAGATTTCCCCGTGGTCAGGCGAAGAAACCACAGAATTTTACCAAAGCGCTTTTCAATCCACGAACGCAAAGATAGAGAAGACGGAACTTGATACGCTTGTTCACTTTACCGGCGGGCTGCCAGTCCTGGCGCATGAGATTGGAGACGCGGTCTGGAGGACAGCCCAGAGTTTAGAGATTAATAGAAGTGAAATATATGAGGGTATCTTCAGCGCTGCCGAAATTATAGGTCGGAAGCTCTTGGAACCTCAGATTTTCAGCGCTATTCGGAGCGAGAGATATCGTTCGATTCTCCGAAAAATGGCGGGTGAACCCCAAATCCATTTCCGGCGATCGGAGCTTGTGGCGCGGCTAACGAAAGAGGAGGTCAAAGTCATGGACAACTTCCTTCAACGCATGAAAAAGTTGGGTGCCATTTACACAGACCCCGAAGTTAGGGGCGGATACAGGTTTCCCAATCTTCTCCACGCCCTCTATTTCACAATAGAATCGCAGCGCGCAAAAGGCGAGAAATAGGGTGTTTCTCAAATCATTCCAACCTCTACTGATGAAATTTTCATTACAATCATGGCAGAACGAACAAAATCAATGGCCTTGAGGAACTATGTGAGAGGAGGATGTTTATAATGCCAACACCTAAAGAAGTTTTTGAAAACCCGAAAAAATTCCTAACCTACCTGCAATCGCAGAATCTGGGGGGACAGTTTTTTGAGCGGAAAGAAGTCAGGGATGACTCTAAAACCCAGAGAGACAATATCAGAGAAAAGATTACTCAGACTATTTCAGGATTTGCAAATTCCAACCGGGATGGCGGATTGCTCGTGCTCGGAATGGCTGATGATGGAACAATCATTGGCTGGAATCATGTTCGGGAAGAAAATCTCAACGGAATTCTCCAAGCAAAAGAGGAAGGATTAAGAGGCCATAGCACAATAACAGAAGAATTTCATTGTAAAAACATACAGGGAGATGATGATAGAATATACCTGCTATATACGCCTTGGACATCAAATGCGATATGCGAAACCACTCATTCGTTTCCAAAGGCTTGGAAGCGCGATGGACCTCGCTGTATCTCGTTGACTGAGCGGGACCGCGAGCAACTTAAACGAGATAAACGCATAGTCGACTTTGAGTTGTCCTATTGTTGCGCTTATGATGCGGATGAGCTCGACAAAGGTGTTGTTGAAGAGTTCAAAAAGGCTTTTCTCGAAACCAGAGATTCACAATACGATTACACAACCGAAGAGGTCTTGTTTCAAGCGGGGGCGCTCATTAAGGAGAATGGCAAATACGCTTTCACGAATGCGGGCTATCTGTTTTTCGTCTCGAATCCACGCAAACGCTTTGTAGGCGCCTATGTAAGGTTGTTACGCTATGATGTATCCGTTGAAGACTTGAGGAACTACGGAGCGACAACGCTAGATAAAGACTTTGACGGAGCGCTTCCAAACATCGTTCGCAATCTAAGAACATTTTTTAATGATTCCGCTATCTTCCGCACCTTGTCAAAACGGAATCAAAACGGTGGATTCATTGACGAGCCAGAATATCCCTTCATAGCTATTGATGAGGCGTTCGTAAACGCAGTTGTTCATAGAGACTATGGAGTCTCAAATCCGATTCGCTGTACGGTGTATAGGGATAGCTTGGCGGTCAGGAACCCGGGGAGCATTCCTCAACAAGTTCCGGATAGTTTTAGTCTTCATGAGACATCACTTGATTCTGTGCTGCGCAATCCAAGAATTGTCGAGTGGATGCGCATCATGAAAGACGAGCAAGGAACCCCTTTCGTGCGAGCATTGAGCGAAGGCACCCGCCGGATGCTTGAAGAGATGGAACAACTCGGGTTGCCGGCTCCCCATTACCGGACAAACAGTGATACTACTGTCACACTGCAGAATCAAATTGACGAACGCTTGGAGAATTACTCGTCGAGCGCTCTCAGCGAGGCCGAGGAGTAAATCAAATGGATTAAGAACCTGTTTGAATAATCGGTAGCAAAGCCATTTTTGGTCATTTGTAGGAAGTTTCTTCATGTATTTATTGTTGCCTGCTACATACCTGTCGCCCCGCTGGGGCTTGGGTACACGGGACTTTGGCGTTTCTATACACCTTCCGCCCCGCTGGGGCTTTTAGAGGCTGGTGCGCAGTGCGCACCCTACAAATGTACTTTTCTGCTCCTGTCACGTGATGAATTTTGAGAGCTTCGTGGAAACATGGTTACGGCGATTAATGACGCTCTGCTAGGTCTAGGCTGGTTCATAGACCGTTTTTCCATCGGCAGAATCGCAGCGCGCAAAAGGCGAGAAATAGGGTGTTTCTCAAATCATTCCAACCTCTACTGATGAAATATTCACTACACTCATGACAGAACGAACAAAATCAATGAACCCGGGGAAACAGGTAACATGAGCGAAACGGATGTTGGTCTGTCTGAACTTCCTGATGGATGGGTGTGGACGACGTTGGAAGAGGTGAGTAAACTCAATCCGAGAGTTGATAAACAAAGCATAGACGATGATTTAGAAGTCACATTTCTGCCGATGAAAAACGTCGAAGAGCTTAGCGGAAAGATAGACTTGTCTGAAACGAAACGGTTTTCAGACGTTAAAAGGAAAAGCTACACACCATTTCAAGATGGAGATATTCTCTTTGCGAAAGTGACCCCATGTATGGAAAATGGGAAGATAGCCATTGCCTATGATTTGAAAAATGGAATCGGTTTCGGATCGACAGAATTTCATGTGATTCGGTTGCTGGGAGAACTGTCAACTCCGTTTTTTTTCTTCTATGTCATACAACAGAATTTTAGACAAGAAGCACAAAGGGCAATGACTAGCGCAGTCGGTCTATTGAGGGTTCCAACTCATTACATGAGACAGGTTTCCATCCCCTTACCTCCCCTCCCTGAACAACACCGCATCGTCGCCAAAATCGAGGAACTCTTCACGAAACTTGACGCAGGTATTGACGCACTCCGCAAGGTGCAAGCCCAACTCAAGCGGTATCGCCAATCCGTCCTGAAAGCCGCCTTTGAAGGAAAACTGACGGAAACCTGGCGGGCGGAGCATCAGGATGAGATTGAGCCTGCTTCACCGGATGCAAGCGATTTGCCCGATGGGTGGATGTGGACAACAGTTGGTAGTATCGGGAAAATTGCAAGTGGTCAAACACCAAAAGGAATTAATGATTTGGGTTCGGAAGGGGACATTCCATTTTACAAGATTAGCGACATGAATAAGCCTGGAAATGAGAAATTCATGCGGAATTCAGAAATTACACTTGACGAGGATGGAATTGAAAAATTAGGAATCCATGTCAGGGAACGGGGAACAGTAATTTTTCCAAAGAGGGGCGGTGCAATTGCCACAAACAAAAAGCGGATCTTAACCTGTCCGTCGGCTTACGACCTAAATATCATGGGAATATTGCCTTATACTGTGTCAACCGAATTTCTCTATCATTGGTTGTCATCAATTAATCTGGCTCAATTATCCGATGGCTCAAATGTTCCCCAACTTAATCATAAGGATATACAGCCATTACGGTTCCCTCTCCCTCCACGTGGAGAACAACAAGCGATTGTCTCTGAAATCGAACGCCGCCTCTCCGTTGCCGATGAAGTGGAAAAAATTGTCACGACGGAACTGAAACGCGCCGAGCAGTTGCGTCAGTCGATTCTCAAGAAGGCTTTCTCTGGTGGATTAGTGCCGCAAGACCCAAACGATGAACCTGCCAGCGTCTTGCTTGAACGTATTAGTGCGGAGAAATCGTAGTGCATTTAGCAAAAAATTAGGTTAAGATTATCTACCGAAACCACCTTACACGGATAATGAGGGGATTAGCTATCGCGTTCGTTATCCATTCACTTGATCCTTCGTTATTCGCTCAGTTGATCGATAGAGTTCCCTTAATCCGCTATTAAGACAACTGCCAGAGAGAATGCGCGGCTTGAGGGGGTGACGCAAGGAACTGTCTGAATCACGGATTAAACGGATTACGCAGATTAAAAGCGATTGCTTGTTGAAGTGGGGTTCAATCCGTGAAATCCTTTAATCCGATCAAGCGAATGGATAATGAGTGCGTTAGAGATCACTAATCACTAGCCACTAAACACCTATGAAAACAAGATGCCAGCGACGATTCGGAAAACTAACACCAATCAATCTCGGGAAACGCAGGGGCCAATCCACTCCTTATTGGCAGGGACACTTGAATGTGAGGTGACAGACATCAGTATGCGCTACGGTGACTACATCGGAGATGCACTGCTGGCAAAGCTCCGAGAAGACAACGACGAATGAGACTTTCGGAGAAACCTCCCGATGGAGGAGTTTGATGTAATCATTGCTCAAACCCGGAATAGGTGACCCGTTATGCGAACACAGCAAAAGAAACCCAAGTCCGATCAGTTACTCGTCAAAGAGGCGGCTGTCAAGCAGGGAATGCTTGACTTGTCTTCAGTCGTTGCCCCTGATGTCTTTTCGCTAGAGGATGCCCAGCGAGAATTACAAGAGGTTCGCGAAGACGCTGAGGAAGCTTATGCCTTGGATAACCAAATTGCCCCTGTACCGAATTCTGCGTACGACGATGCACACGTGTTACTAGGAATGCTTTACCATGATGTTCCTATGCCGGACATGATGTGGTCTGAAGATGGAGCCCTTGGATTCGAATGGCGTCCGGGAAGCGGTATAGCGACTATAAGTTTATATGGT
This sequence comes from Candidatus Poribacteria bacterium, assembly GCA_965204085.1. Taxonomy (GTDB): domain Bacteria; phylum Poribacteria; class WGA-4E; order WGA-4E; family JAJDTR01; genus JAJDTR01. Next base: position 1,169,389 of record CBDBEE010000001.1, read on the forward strand.
GACAACCTTGCCATCTACGGCGCTTTTTTTGATGACAAACGTCAAGTAGATGGAATCTGTTCACTGTCGGACACTGCTCTACTGCAGGGATTTCTTACAACACTGAGAAACCTGTTTGAATAAGAAAGGCTTTCCATGAGTGTTCCACCGAGTGAGAAACTCGCTCGTTTTATCTTCTCCAAAAAGCATTTTTCGGTTGAGAAAAGAGAAGTCAAATTTAAAGCATTTATACCTCCTCCAAATAGTGAAGATATCTCCGTATATCGTATTTCAGGGCTTTCAGATCGCCAAGTATGGGAAATTGGTCGGAAGTATGTCGGACGAAAAGACAGAGCCATAAAAGCAAGGGCAAATCTCGCGGCGGAGGCTGTTTATGCGAACAATCTTGAAGTTGTTCCGGACCCTCTGCCGCATGAACTCCATGCCAATGTCAGGCCATTCCCGGCGGATAGGAGAGCGCGCGATCGCATTGCGAAGCAACTTGCACTTGCTAGCGAATTGGTAATCATGCCTACCGAATGAATCCTCTTTAGTGATCCCATTCCGAACATGTCAAACGATTCATCAGCCATTGTACAAAAACTGTGGAATTACTGTAACGTCCTCCGCGACGACGGCATCAGCTACGGCGATTACGTGGAACAGTTGACCTATCTGCTGTTCCTGAAAATGGCGGACGAGCAGACCAAACCGCCGTTCAGCAAGAAATCCGTTGTCCCCGCCGGGCTGGACTGGGAGAGCCTGGTTGACAAAGACGGCGACGCCCTCGAAACCCACTACCGCCACATCCTTGACGCATTGGGCAGGCAGGGCGGCACGCTGGGGGTCATCTTCAGAAAATCCCAAAACAAGATTCAAGACCCCGCCAAACTCAAGCGCATCATTCAACTCATCAACGACGAAACCTGGAGCGGCTTGGATGCCGATGTGAAGGGTGACATCTACGAGGGTTTGCTGCAGAAAAACGCCGAAGACACCAAAAGCGGCGCCGGGCAATACTTCACCCCTCGCCCGCTGATCCAAGCCATTGTGGAAGTGATGAGGCCGCAGCCGATGCAAACCATCTGCGATCCGGCGTGCGGCACCGGCGGTTTTTTCTTGGCAGCCCACGACTATCTCTCCGCGCGAAGCGATCGGCTTGACAGGGAACAGAAGCAGTTTCTCCGATACAAGACTTTTCACGGCACCGACATCGTGGACAACGTCGTGCGGTTATGCGTGATGAACCTGCACCTTCACGGGATCGGCGGCGATGAAAGTCCCGTGAAGATGGGGGACAGCCTGGCGTCAGATACGGGCGATCGTTTTGACATGGTGTTGACGAATCCACCCTTTGGCAAGAAGAGTAGCGTCACCATCGTGGATGAAAAGGGAGCAGCTGGGAAAGACTCGCTCATCTACGAGCGGGAGGATTTTTGGGCGACCACATCCAACAAGCAACTGAACTTCCTCCAGCACGTCAAGACGATATTGGAAATCAACGGCGGGGCGGCGATTGTCGTGCCGGATAACGTCCTGTTTGAAGGCGGCGCCGGGGAGACGGTTCGCAAGAAATTGATGCACGAATGCGATCTTCATACGCTGCTCCGGCTCCCGACGGGCATCTTCTACGCGCAAGGCGTCAAGGCGAATGTGCTGTTCTTCGATCGCAAGCCCGCCAGCGAAAACCCGTGGACGGAAAAGCTGTGGATATACGACCTGCGAACCAACAAGCGGTTCACGCTGAAAACGAAGCCGATGCGCTACGATGCCCTTCAAGATTTCATCAGCTGTTACCATCCCGATAACCGCCACGATCGAGGAGAAACCGAGCGGTTTAAGTCGTTTTCGTACGATGAACTGATGCAACGGGACAAGGTGAGTCTGGACATCTTCTGGTTGCGGGACGAAAGCCTTGAGGATACCGAGAATTTACCGGAACCCGACGAATTGGCGGGGGAGATTGTGGCGAATTTGGCGGCGGCGTTGGAGCAGTTTCAGGATATTTCGGAGTAGGCAGCGATATTGCGCGAAGAATGCTGGTGCTGCAAATGCCACGCATCGGCGGTCATAATCGGGAGAGAGATTTCAAACTCACGCCAAACTTTTCGATCAATGATTGCCGAGGAACTCCTATCACACTCGCTTGATCCCACCCTACAATAACTTCCTTTCAATCCAACCTAGGTCGCTGATGGGAGTGTCTATCACATTGCGCTCCGCTGGAGCGCATAACTTGACTTATCCCTTTCTATTGACATACCGCTCCTCCGGAGCGGGGATTGGGGGTTGATGGGGCGAAGGATTTCTATCGTGGTCTGGTTGGAAGATATCTACATGGGAGTTCTACCGCGGGATATTCTATCGCCTTCGCTATTCGCTCAGTTGATGACTCGCTGATCGCTCGTGTGATCGTGCAATCCAACCTAGGTCGCTGATGGGAGTGTCTACCACATTGCGCTCCGCTGGAGCGCATAACTTGACTCATTCCTTTCTATTGACATACCGCTCCTCCGGAGCGGGGATTGAGGGTTGATGGGGCGAAGGATTTCTATCGTGGTCTGGTTGGAAGAGATCTCCATGGGCGTTCTATCGCGCGGGATATTCTATCGCCTTCGCTATTCGCTCAGTTGATCCTATCCGGTCAGTTGCTCCTTCCTTATTCAGTCAGTTGATTGTTATCTCTTCGGTTGATTCCAACCTACGTGTTGTAGGAGCGATGTCCGAATCGATCAAGCGACTGAATAAAGAGCACGATAGAAATCTTTACAAGTCGGGAATCGGAATTCCCTCCTACCTACATCACGCACCCTTGAAGTCGTTTGAGGGGGTTCCATCACACGAGATTTACTATGACTGTCATTAACCACCACAGATTGTCAGGTTGGGTTTCAACAGACATTCTTGGTGTTTCAGTTGATGTCGTTCAAACCTGCCTACACATTGAGTTGCTCGAATTTCACAGTGTCGCCCCGCTGGGGCTTTAGGACGTGCGAGAATCCGTGTTGCTATACACCTGCCGCACCGCTGGTGCTTTGAAAGCTAGGGACTTCCATCGCCTAGGAATCTCCGTATTAGAATCAAGACGGGTCGGGAATCGGAATTCCCTCCTACCAAAATCACGCAGCCTCGAAATCGCTTGAGGGGATTGGAAATCATGGGACGGCACAGGGGCCGTCCCCTACAAGCCGATTGGGATTTCCACAAAGGTCGGAAAGCGGTATTGGTTTCTTGATGCCACTCGCGTGGTTTTCTGTTAGAATAGGGCACACACATAGGTTCTGGTCAGGAGGAAATACAAAGCGGACTGAGGTCCGTTGGCAATTACCTTAGGCGCGCACGTAATTCGCCCAAAAGTAGCGAACTGCAAGGGCGAGGTAACCTCGCCCCTACGAAAGTGAGTTTTGTAACACGTCGGTTATTTGCGATTGTACCAAAACGCGTAGACGTACATCCGGACGAAGACTCTCGAAACGGAGTTGTGCATAATTTGTCAAATGTCTCCATGCCCTGGAGAAACCAAGTTTTGAGGAAAGAACTCGGTTTCTACCCATGGCTTCGCGACTCCTTAAGCAGCAACTCACTTTACGGGAAAACAAGGAACACAACAGATGTCTTCATCATCGGAACTACAATTCTCGTCCGCAGCCATACTAGAGCAACCGTTTGAAACGCACAAGCCGCGCCTCGGTTTTGAGGGTTCAACAGCCGATGAGTGGAGGGCGTGGCGAAGTCGGCTGCTTCCGGAACTATGGGAACGATTCGGTCCCTTCCCGGACGAAGCCGTGCCGCTCAACCCGCAGATTGTTCTAACACAGCGATTCGACAAGTTTACACACCACAAGGTGATTTATTCATCTAGAGAGGATGTGCCTATCCCGGCGCACTTGCTAATTCCGCACGGCATCACGGGAAAAACTCCAGCCGTTCTCTGCATTCACGGTCACGGACGGGGAGGCAAAGAGGATGTCGCGTTCGGCAGCGGGGAATACGGCGTTTCGTACGGACGGGCGCTTGCGGAACGCGGCGTCATTACGTTATGCCCCGACAACGCGGGAATGGGCGAGCGGGCGCACCCGAACGGCGGCTGCGACTTCCTGTGGCGCCGTCTTAACCTGCTTGGTTACGACCTCACGGGGTACCGGGTCTACGACCTGATGCGCGGCGTTGATTATCTCCAAAGCCTGCCGGAGGTTGACGGAGACCGTATCGGAAGCGCCGGGCTGTCCGGCGGTTGTTGGCTCGGGATGGTTCACGCTGCGCTCGACGAGCGCGTCAAGGCGGCTGTGTTGAGCGGTTTCTTCACCACGTTCGCGCAAACGTCGTGGGTCGGTCACTGCATCTGCCATCATCCCAAGGGTATCGGCGAACTATGCGAGATGCCGGATATCGCCGGCCTGATTGCGCCGCGGCCCATCTTTGTCGAATGGGGAACCGAGGACACGAGCCGTCCGGTTCACCCCGCGTTCGAGATGGCACACAAGATTTATCGGGCGGCCGACGCCGCGGAAAGCATCGCGCTCCATGAATTTGAGGGCGGCCACCTTTTCTCGGGTGAGAGGTCGTTGCCGTGGTTGGTTCAGTGCCTGAAGAACGGTCCGGTGACCGAATAGGTTCTTAGTGCGATAGGATTCTTCTTCCGGTCGCGAGCTGTCAAGAATCGGAGTCGCGATTCGGAGATCGCTCCTACCGACAGTTGGGTGCCGAAACGTGGTTTGCGGCACACGAGAATCTGTATCAGGATTTACTATCGCGTTCGTTATTCACTCGCTTGATTCCCGCCTACGGATAAAGTGAATGCATTATTATAGTCATTGCAACTGATAATTACACATGCTTGTGAATAATGTCATTCTTCTGTACCACAAGGGATCTCTATCGCAGGATTTGCTATCGCGCGCACTATTCGTTTGCTTGATCTCCTTGTTCAGTCACTTGATTTGTTAGATTGTGGCATGCGCAAACTAACAGTTTGCGCTACGAGGGCGCGTCCGATTTTGTGGGTAATTACACATTATCGTCATCTCTGATAAACAGACAGTCAAAATTAGCGTAATTGTGAATGTAAACGACTAGAGAGGATGAATTGATGAAAACACATCAAATTACCTTTACCGAAAAGAACAAAGCCGAACTGCTTGAAACCGAAATCGATGACCAACTTGCGCCAAACCAAGCCTTGGTCAAGGGCGAACATTCCGTCGTCAGCGCCGGAACGGAGGGCGCCGGTTTCACCGGATTGGTGCAAGAGATGCCGTTCGGAGGCGGCGGCTCCTATCCGATGACCACCGGCTACGGCCATCTTGGCGAAGTGCTGGAGGTCGGATCCGCCGTCACCATGTGCAAGCCGGGCGACCGCGTGCTAAGTTTCTCCAACCACGGTTCCCTGGTGAAAGCCGATGCCGGACGTATGGCGTTGCCGACGCCGAAGGACGCCGCCGGGGAGAATATCGTCTACGCGCGGATGGCGGGCGTCAGCATCACGGCGCTCCGATCGTCTTCCGTTCAACCCGGCGACACCGTGCTTGTGATCGGCATGGGGCTGGTCGGGAACTTCGCCGCGCAGCTTTTCCAGATGGCGGGCGCGGAGGTGCTTGCGTCTGAGATTAGCCCGCTCCGAATCGAAAAGGCGAAGGCGTGCAACATCAAGCGCATTGTGAATCCGAACGAAGTCGACTTGCGCGAGTACGTCATGGATTGGACGAATGGTAAAGGGGTTCACATCGCGGTGGAAGCGATTGGCGTCAGCGAACTCGTGGCAGAGGCGGTGATGTTGACGCGCCAATACGGTGAAACCATTCTGCTCGGAAGTCCCCGTGCAAAGGCGGTCTTTGACGCCACGCCAATGCTCTTACGAATTCACCTCGAAGCCATACGAATGATTGGATCGCTGGAATGGCGGTGGCCTCCGCATGAAGTTGAACGGGCGAAATACAACACCGCCGACAACTACCGGCAACTGATGGATTGGATCGCCGATGGCCGCATCATCGTAGACCCGTTGCGGACACACACAGCGTCACCGGCAGATTGCCAAGAGGTCTACACCGGTTTGACGACGAAGCGGGGCGAATATCTTTCGGCGGTATTCGATTGGAGCCGGTTGGAGGGGTAGGATTGGAAGATTGGAAGGTAGGAAGGGTGGAAGATTCCATTTAACGTCAATCGAGGTTGATTTGTCTTTTCCTTTCGCAAGCAGAGCTTGTTCGTACACGTTCTGTTGGTAGGGCGGTGGCAAGACGTAACGGCGTCTGAAACAGCGTTGGGTTTCACGGTGTTCAACCCAACCTACAACAGCCAAGCTTGGGGATAATTAGAATTACCGATTTGAATTATTAAACTTCATTTGGTTTGTGGGATGCGAAAACTAACAGTTTGCGCTACGAGGGCCTATCCGATTCTGTGCGTCATTTCACGCATTGTCATCATCGATTAACTTACAATCATAATATGTGTAAATATGAATGAAAATGACTATTCCCTTCCTCATTACATACCTGGCAAGCACACTGATCATCGCAGCCGCATCCGCGGAAGAATACATCACGGCGCGTGATCTGCTCGCACCCGAGATGTTTCCGAAAGCAAGTTTCGGGATGGCGGTAGAAGGGGTCGAAGACGGCGTCGTGGCGCACGTCACAACGACAGGGGGCGTCTTTCGCATTCGCAAGGCGCTTGACACAATCGAATGCGATCAACGGATTCCCGCGCCGCGTCAGGTCGCTGCGCTGAAGTTGCCCCCCGGCAGCACCCGAGACATCGAATTGACTCATCACAGTTCGGGCGCAGTTGTTTTCGAGGGGGCGGGAACAACGCTGCGGATTAACGGAGATTCGACCGTGATGGTCGCTCCCGGCAAAAACGGCGATATCAGGGCGGAACTCTCATTTCCGCCAGACTGCCATTTCGGGGCAGGCGGCAACCACAACTTTTTTGACCCGAATGGTGGCATTAGTTTCTTTGATAACGGTAACAGCCCCGATCCGCTAGTGGAATTGGAAAGCGCCCCCATCTCCGTAACGTGGAGTTGGCGCGCCAGAGCGGTCTTCTGGAGCGTTGTTAGCCCGCCGAAACCGTTCGACTGGGACGTCAGTTTCCGGCACTACGCCGGACAAGGATCCAGCCACCTGCGGTACGTTTATCCCTCAGACGGTGAAATCGAGGCGGCGTCCAAACAGGCGAGTATTCTGTTTCTGCACTCCGAAATGCTGTTGTGGAAGGCGTGGCAGACGGACCTGACGCCGCGCGACCCTGAGAAGTTGGCGCACGTCATTAAAACCGCTCACGAACGCGGGATGAAGGTGATTGTGTACACGACGCCGGTATGGTTTCTCAAGAACACGCCCCGCGAGCATGAGCAGCAGATTGATCCGACGCCCGGACCGATGGGCACGGTGCCGCACTGGGGAAAACCGGACAACGCCGATCTGTTCTTCCAACAGATCTCCCGTGTATTCAAAGAGATGTCGCTGGACGGATTCTATTTCGACGGGATTTACGGCGCTCCCGAGCATCTCGCGGCAAGTTACCACCTGACCCGCGCGGCGCGGGAACTGGTGGGCGGCGACGGCGTACTGATTTATCACGGAACGGGCGACGCGCCCAGCGTCGGCGGCAGTCGTACCTACTGTCCTTCGTTGAACGCCTACTATGACTACATCCTGCGAGGCGAGGGCGAAGAAAAGCGGACAGATCCGGAATACGTGCGTTATTTCCTGTCCTCGTATAACCTGAGCAACAGTGTCTGTTTATCGCTCTACAGAACGGACGAAATCCCATCGGCTGAGCAGATCGACTTGACGCTCCGCGCCAACGTGCGTTACCCGATGCCGCTCGGTCTGTTGGTTGGAGACAGCCCCGAACGGGCGCATTTTCAGGAGCATTACTTTTCGCGCCTGACGCCGGCGCTGAAAGCGGAAATTGCGGGGAATCTCGCCCGTCGCACGGGGGCTCTCGATCGCAGAATGGCTCGCGCACGTAAGCTCCGTAGGAGGCTCGCGGAGGAGCGCGAACTTGGAAAGCACCTCAAGCCGGAAGACTTCCTGGTGCCGAACATGCCCCTACGGGGCGGCTACTGGCGGTTCGAGGAACCGTACGGATTGGGAGTGTTCGACAGCAGCGCCCCGCAAATCAATGGGATTATTGACGGCGGAGTTGTCAGGGCTAAAAAGACTCCTACTTCGTCCGTGCCGTGGCTCGGACTCGTTAACGAACACTCGATGGAATTTGACGGCGTGAAAGGGTCATATACCCGCATAGGTCGCGAGGACGACCTCAATGTGGGCGCGGAGGATTTTACGCTCGAAGCCTGGATCTATCCGCGGGTCACGAAGGGCGTGGGAACCATGACTATCGCCGGAAAATACATCTCGGGGATAACGGATCCGCCGGATGTCGGTTATGTGCTGGGGCTATCCCCGCAATTCGGGCACCACAATCCCACGTACAGAGTCCATTTTTCCGGACGGGACAGCCGCGACCTCACGCGAGTCGGGTGGGAGAAGTCATTTCTCATCGAAAGCCACGAGTTGGCGTTTGGGGAGTGGCATCACATCGCCGGCATGCGTGACGGTGGGGAGGTCAGGCTCTATATTGGCGGGATTCCGGTTGGGACGGCGCCTATCCCGGGGCATTGGAACCTCTCAAGTAATCAGTTGTTCACCATTGGAGCAGGTCAAGGGAGCGCCCACGGTACGTTCATTGCGAATTTTGACGGGTTCATTGATGAAGTGCGTTTGACAATCGGCGAGGCGTTGACACCGTCGCAATTCCTTAATGCGAAGTAGGAGTAATAGAAGACGGAAGGTGGGAAGGGTGGAAGGGCACATCCATGTCCATCTCAAAAGGTAATTCCGTTGGAATGGTGGGCGGTTAAAAGGAAGGTCGACGATTTGACGATTGTTGATCCCACCCTACAGTTTACTGGTACGTAGTGGTTCTCTATCGCAGTCTTGGTCACTACTGGGCGGGGAAACCCCGCCCCTACGAAAACCGGAATCATGAAGCATCTTCTTAAGCGGACAGCCCGGTAAATTGGTAAAGACTCGCTGGTTGAATTTTACAAGGGCCAATATAAGACATCGAAACCACGTGGTTTCCACGCTAAATTCCTTAACTTGATTCCTATGGAGGTTGCTTTTATGTTACCTTCAATAGGTTATTCCGCTGAAATGGTGGGCGGTAGATCTCTATGGGACTTCTATCGCGTTCCCTATCCGGTCACTTGATCCCACCCTACAAATATACGTTCGGAAAAAATACGCTATGAAGAATGAAAATGCGCCAATACCTCAACCGTTTCTGGATTGGTACGACATCTGGCCCGGGCAAGCCGGACGCGACGAGCACGGCAGGAGTTGGGTCCAAGCCCCGCCTCAAGGCGTTCGCCTGCGGGTGCAGCCGGCGCAGATGTCGGACACCTTCTTTCAGCCCGAACGCCCCTGGGAAGCGGGAGGTCTGGGGCCCAAGGTAGTCCTTTTCGACGAGGGTCGATACCGCATGTGGTACGGCGTCGCCGCCTCCCCGGATTATCACGAGAACCTCGTGTGCTATGCGGAGAGCGATGACGGCTTTGATTGGGTGCGCCCTGGATTGGGGATCTACGAATTTCAGGGGAGCACGCGGAACAACATCGTCTGCGACCAGAACACGTTTACGCTGAATGGCTTGTTCGCCGACCCGTCTGCGCCTCCGGCGGAACGTTACAAGGCAATCAACCCGGACTCGCAGTCTTATCTGCGCGGCGCGCTGGCGCCGGATACGGGAGAGACCAAGTTGAAGATTCGGGAAATCCGGCGGCGAATGGAGTTGGAGGGATATACCCCGGAGGAGATTGATGCCGAAGCGGAGATACGCCGGACGGTGCGCGGATTGGTCTCACCGGACGGATTGCACTGGAGCGTGCTCGACGAGCCGTTGCTTGATGTCGGGAAAACCATGCTTGACACCCAGAACATCGCCGCCTACGATGAGGACACGGAAGAGTATGTCGCCTACCTTAGGGGACACGTGGGACGCCGCCGCTGCGTGCGACGGACGGGCGGCAAAGACTTTGGGAACTGGGATGAAACGCGGATGGTGATGATGCTCGATCCGCAGGATGAACCGGACGAGGACATCTACACGTCGGCATATTGCCGTTGCCCGGGAAGCGGGCGGCGCCTGATGTTCCCGTCGATTTTCCATCGTCTGGCGGCGACGCTTGACGTCCATCTCGCGACGAGCCGGGACGGGTGGAACTGGAGCCGCCCGGAGCGGAAGCCTATCGTCGGTTGCGAAATCGAGGACGAGGTGTACGGCTGCGTCTTTGCGCGACCCAATCTGCTGACGTTGGGCGACACTTGGGGATTGCCCTGCTACTGCATCGACCAGCGTCACGACACCTGGGGCGCCGGACCGTACAATCAACGGGATTACCGTTGGGCGCTCTGGAAGCCGGATCGGCTGGTAGCGCTAGAGGCGACGGCTGAAGGACAATTCACGACCATCAATCGGGTGTGCGAAGGGGAAGGGATGTTCCTGAACTTTCAGACCCGCATTGGGGGATGGGTAAGAGTCGCCATCGTGCATCCGCCGTCGACGCCGCCGACGCCAGTGACGGCATTGGAGGGTTTCGGTATGGATGATTGCGATGCGTTGGAGGGGGACGAGGTTTCGAAGGCGGTGACGTGGAACGGGAGGGGCGATTTGTCGTCTTTGAAAGGACGGGATGTCTGTGTGCAGGTTCGCATGTCGCGCGCCAAGTTGTTTTCGATGGCGTATTAACGGCACCGCAGGACCAGTCCGTTGCGCTTGCCTCACCGACACTCGGTATCTGCAAGCGCTTTACCGCCGGAGCAAACATCCTGTAGGATCGAGTTTAACTCGCGACAAGAAGTCGCGACCTGGAGATCGCTCCTACAAACCGCGCCGCATAAATCCTAATAGATCAAAAGGGGAATGACAGAATGGCTGAATCCGATGTTCTTGCCGAGCGAGCCGCTAGTTACCACGATCAGGTTATGGACATCGCGTGCGGTCCGGGCGGGATACTGATTGCCTTCCCGCGATTCGATACGCGGAAGCCGTTTCAAGAAGGCGAAATCTACCCGGGTCACTGGAGCGTGGCGGAAACCATCGAAGGTGCCTGGAGTGCCTATGGACCGAAACCCACCGTCGCCGAATTTCTTTACGGCGAGAACACACTGTGGGCGACCGGTTGGTTCCTATGGTCGCAGATTCTACGCCACCGCGCAACTCAACAACCGGAAGCGCGCGAGACGGCACGCAAATGTTTTCGGGACTTGAACTACCTGTTTCGCCTATGCGGCGAGTTGGAGCCGGGCTTGTTGGGAAAACCGCACGGCGGCAGGGCGGGTCCCAATACCAGCTTTGATCAATCGGCGTGCCCGGTCGCCTTCTACGCCGCCTACGCCCAAGAACTGGCGACACCGGAGGAAAAGGCTCAAGCCACCGAGAACTTGCGGCAGCACGGACACTACTACCTCCGCCGCAACTGGGTGATGAACCTTTTCGGCATATTGCACCGGATAGTCGAGCCGCCAGCGTCGGTCAGCGTCATGAAATACTTGGCGTGCATGTACGCCGCTTACGAACTCACGGGCGAGACCGAATTTCGGGACGAGGTTTTCAAGCACCTCCGCGAGATTATCCCGATGCTCCCCTTCCCCACCAACCCGTATCCCACCTGCCACAACCTCTACTATTGGGCGCTCCTGTGCGAGTTCTGGAGCCGCACGGAGATAGGGGACGAAGCTGACTGGATCGGTTACATCGGAGAATACTGGAAGGCGGCGCGCGTCACGCGGGACAGCGAAGGACTGAGCCTAGCCGGTTACTACGACTCGGAGGACGGCTCATTTACGCCCTATCCCGACCGATGGCTGACGCACGAGGATTCCAAGTCCAACGCGCCGTGGGGCGGCAAGTGGGGACACGCGCCGGAGAAGGAGGGAGTCAGGACGTGGGTATCAGCGACCAACATGAACAATCGGGCGCTCTGTTCGGCGATGTTTGCCGCGCTCGGTCTGCTCGCACGTTCGCACGGTCTTGATGACGACGCGCACGAACTCGCGCGCCAAACCCTTATGCGCATGGACGCCGACTCGCTTCGTTGGTGGTGGGATGATGGGAACCTACCGGACGAACTGAAGGGATTGCACAATGTATTTGCGCCCGAGGCCGCCGGCGTGTGGCAGGTTGCTTATTGGATGGGGGTATCGCAGGGGGTGTGGTAGTCACAACGTGATCGGCAGAGTCGCCTGCCGTCAGGCAGGGGCCATCGCGGGTGAAGAAAAGGAGTGAGGGAAAATATGAGTCGTGCGCCGTTTCAGGTCTTGGTACTTCCCTATAGAATTGCGTCAGATAACGAGATTCTCTACGCTGTGTTTAAGCGTGAATCCTCAACGGGCGGTTATTGGCAGGGAATTGCGGGGGGCGGGGAAGACGGCGAATCTCCACTGGAAGCGGCAAAACGGGAGACTCACGAGGAAGCGGGAATCGACCCAGGCAATGAATACATCAAACTTGACTCGTACGCAACGGTTCCGGTGGCAAACGTTTGCGGTTTCAGATGGGGGGACGATGTTTTGGTTATTCCCGAATACTGCTTTGGAGTGAAAGCCAGCGAGGAGCAGTTGCAGCTATCGTATGAACATACGGAGTACAGATGGATGAGATATCACCGTGCTATGGAGATTCTGCATTGGGATAGCAACAAATGCGCGTTGTGGGAATTAAATTTTAGGGTTCGGAGGGGGATGTGGGGAACCTCCGAGAGCGCTGAAGACCTAATCCAAGATTCACCGGGGTTTGAACCCGGAATTACGCCCAAAAACTAGACACGTGAATTAAGTAGCCACATCCGACTGTTGCCGCAACTGACTTAACAAATTAACATCTTGTTGGTGAAGCCTCTGTATTTCGCCATTTATAGAAATCAAAGTTGAGTTTATTGAGGTGATTTCTGTTCTCATTGCATTTACTTCCCTTTGAAATCCTGATATAGCCACCTCAAGCCCTTTATTGGCCGCCTCAAAGCCCTTATTAGAGGCCTCAAAACTAGCCATCGCAGTATTAAAACTCGCGATTATGGTTTTCAATTCCTCTTTCGTAGAATACATTGCAGTATTAAAACTTGCTATTACGGTTTTCAATTCCTCTCTAGTAGAATACGTTGTCGTCATCTTCAACCATAGTGTCACTACTCCAATTACTACAGTTGCTACGAGTATCCCCGTACTTACCCAAATTTCCATATTCATCGTGACAATCTCCTATTTCATAGGCGGGTTATTTGACAAATGACACCGCTATTGTAACCTATTATGCTGCAATTGTCACATAAATTGTTAGTAGATGGTACGCATATGATATTGGTCGAGTTTTTGGTTTTGAGAACATTGAGTACCAATCTGCGGGGAAGTGCGAGGTTTTCACCGCCATACTTTCCGATTTCGGGGATGCGTCCCCAAAATAAGCGTGGTCTAATCTCCTATGGCATGGGTTTCTAATCTCACCAGGTTGACATAGGCTTTATCACTAAGAATGGGAACGCTGCTACTCACATCCAACTCGGAGGCGAACACCACGCCCGTCTCGTATCTCCGTTCAATCAATTCCACGCCGGAGGTGCAGTTTCCAATCGTATGGGTTAAATCGGCAGCTAGTGCCCGGTATACGTCCCGTGCAGCCTGAGCCTCGGGCGAAAACGATCCGCTCAACTGGTTGATGATAGCCCCCGCTCCGATCCAGTCTTCAAGGCTCGGACGCAGGCTATTGTCTTTCCAGCGCTCTCCGGCAGGGATAACGGATATCCGTCTGCCCAACCGACGCGCGGCTTTGGCAATCGCGGAGGCGTTTCGCAGACAACCCGCAAGTGTAATCGTGCCGCTCGTGGAGAGGCTTAGTAAAGCGCCGTTTGGGGAGGGAAGCACAATCTTGGTGTCCGGCGGAATGTCGAGGAGGGACGCGGGAGACAGGGAGAAACGTCCCGTTCCACGAGGTGTTGCCAATTCGGCATCAATCGACGTGGCAAATTCTCGGGCGCGCTCGTCTTCCACAGATAGGGGTATACGGCAGCGCCTCTGGCAGTAGCAATATCGACGCAGGTAGAGAAGGATAGGACGTCAACAATGATGACCACGTCGCTTGTACGGGACAGTTCGAGGACGCCTCGTTCGCCCCATTCACATCGGATGTCGTATTCCGCTTGATGAGAGTTCATAATCCGTTATGATTAAGCATATAATTCTCGATCTGGATGATACGCTGGTAGTGGAAGGCGCTTCTGCGGAGGCAGCCTTTCTGGCAACGTGCGAGCATGCCCATGAACAATACGGCATTGACCCGAAAGCATTGCATCAGGCGGTACGTCACCACGCAGGTGAGTTGTGGCGTGCATCTGCAACCATTACTTATTGCCGTAGTATCGGAATCAGTTCATGGGAAGGTCTCTGGGCTCGATTTCTCGGTGACGATCCAGATCTAAAGCGCCTCCGCATCTGGGCTCCTACCTATAGACGTGAAACATGGTACCGTGCTCTCGCTGACCACGGTATAAGCGATTTATCCCTCGCCGAACAGTTGTCCGATATCTTTTCGTCCGAGCGTCGGGCGAGGCATGTTGTGTTTCCTGATGTCAAGCCTAACTTGAAGAATCTTCGGGAAATCCACCAGTTAGCCCTCGTCACCAATGGAGCGCCTGACCTACAACGTGAGAAGATTCAAAGCACCAATCTGGGACAATACTTCAATGCGATACTAATTTCCGGAGAAGTAGGAGTAGGGAAACCGGATTCCAGAATCTTTATGCTGGCACTTGAGGCACTTGCTGCTTCACCAACTGAAACGGTGATGGTTGGAGATAGTTTAACGCGTGATATCTTGGGAGCACAACGCGCCGGGATCAAAGGAATTTGGTTGAATCGATTCGGGCAAGATTTAGCTGACCAAGTAACACCGGATATGCAGATTACCAACTTAGGGCAACTGCATGACTGGCTTCGATGTTAGCAAATTTCATCCTTTCAAGGACACTCTTTTCGCCGCATCCACGCCGGATGATGTGGATCGATTGTTGGGACGCAATATCCGCTATGATTAAGCATATAATTTTCGATTTGGATGATACGCTTTGCGACTATCGGGAAGCTACGGAAAACGCGAAATCTCCAATTAACAAGGTGTTGCATGCACATGGAATAGATAAAGACGCATTCTGGGATCGTTACAGTCGAGTAGAGCCCGTGTTGTTCCGCCGGTTCGCTGACGGGTTTATTGCCAGAGATGAATACAGAATTCGTCGATTCGCCGATGTCTTGAAGGACTCTCACGGAAAATTCTGTAAACTATCCTCGAAACTAAATCAGATCTATATGCAGGAAACCATTCACGGGATAGAGCTATTTGATGATTCAATACCTCTGATGAAGGCTCTACAAGCGAAGGAAATAGAAGCCGTTATTCTCACGAACGGTCCGTCGGATGGTCAAAGAGCCAAATGTAAACGGCTCGGATTGTCCCGGTATATACAGAGAATCTATATTAGCGAGGAGATTGGTTTTTCCAAGCCTGCTCGAGAAGCATTCGAGTATGTTTTGCGAGATCTTGATGTTCCAGCCTCCGGTATGTTGATGGTGGGCGACTCCATTGAAAACGACATTGTTGGAGCGGAGCAAGTAGGAATTAAGGCGGTTCTGGTTGATCGAGGGAATAAACACTGTGGGTACGACGGCGCCAAAATCGGCGCGCTTTCCGAAGTCATAGAATTGCTCTGAATGCGGGGTTGATAGGCGCAGAGTTCTAGTGATCGCAAGGCGTTCCCACAAGAGCAGGAACATAACCGAGTTATGGTGGGTGGTAGATCTCTACGGGAGTTCTATCGCACGGGATCTTCTATGGGATTTCTACCACGGGAACTCCTATCGGTTCGTTGCTTGAAGGGATCTCTATAGGAAATCTGTCGGGATTCACTATTGCGCTCCGCTGGAGCACGGGAATTGTGAGTACGGAACTCTATTGACATATCGCTCCACCGGAGCGAAGGTATCCGTCGGTTCATTGGTACTTTTGTGTATTTGGTTTGCCGAAGATACACCAGCCCATTCAATGATGGTTCCGCTACAGAAGATTACTCATGGCACTCGTTTCTGCAGGGACCGGTGCGGTTGGAAACCGCACCTACCGTATAGGTGCGATAGCGTTTCCTTACTTGTAGGGTGAGATCGACCATCGCCGAATTGTCGAATTCTTCTCTTGCTGCCCACCAGCGAGAAACGCCTGACATCACAGCTAGCCCGCTTTCTCGGTTAATCGGTTGGTTTTTTGGCGACTATCCCCCAATTTGTGAATGGGAATGGGGTGTACTCCCAAAAGCGATCGGGGCGAGCCAAGTGGGTAATGACTTGCTCCGCCAGCACGATGAACTCCCAGTCCGCGAACAGATCTCGAATACCCACTTCGTTGAAGTAATGGTGCGGCACACCGCTTTCGTCGCCAATGTCGAGAATAAAGGTGCCCGGCTCAATTTCCTTACCCTGTCCGGCGAAATCCGCTTTGTCCGACTTGAGCGTGACCATCAAGATTCCGCCGGGAAGCAGTGAGCGATAAACCTGAGATACCGCTTCGTGGATGGCGGCAAGCTTGTTGTGGTGCAATACATTCCAACTCACTACACCGTGAAATGTGTTGGGCGACCAAGGGCAAACCGCCATATCCGCCAACCGAACGTCGGCGGACAGGTCAAACTCCGCTAACCGTTTCGTTGACAAATCAATTGCGCGCGGCGCGTCGTCGGTCGCATAGACATCGTATCCGAGCCGGGAGAGCGCCACGGTGTGCCGACCGGCGCCGCAGCCGAGGTCCCAGAGTTTCAGCGGTCTCTCGTCAAATGTGTCTTCCACGATGCGGCAAAACCGAAAGACAGCGGTCTCCGGGATTAGCTCCCGATTTTTTTCGTTCGCGAACAGTTCGTTCCATGACGCCAAGATTCAGTCCTCCGATTCATTTGACTTTGGCCCGACCTAATGTTATCATAGGGATGTGATTGAGAAAAGTAAAGGCAAATCAAGCGTGATGTATTTTATAAACCCACATCATAGGAATTGCTTTAGGTGGATTAACGTCCATCGAACGCGAGGAGTGTGCCTTTGCTGAAATGAATTTATAATCTATTCTTTACAAACATCTTAACAACTAGAATTCTTTCAAGCCGTGGGCACATGAATCGTCATCGTCCACGGCTTTTTTTATGATCGTTGCCTGGATTAAGATGCATCCGAAACTGTGTTACTTACTCTCCGCACCAGATGAGTACCAATTTGGGAATTAAATGACATCCTTCTAGCGATTAGTGTTATTGGCACATATTGTATTTGATTGTAAATTGCATACTATATATTCTAACTATAACTCGATCCCGATAGCAACTTTGCCTATCTTCAACGTTAGCGAATCGGAGTTCGCGTGTTCCTCAATGCGTGAATGATAGGGGCTTGACAATTCTTGCGACCAAAAATCACGGCTTTCGTACACAACCGGAATCGTATCCAAACCCTGGTTGGACTGTCCAAGATTCAAAAAACTCAGTATCCATGCGGGTTCAGAGGAATTTTAATAAATCCTGAAAACCCGAAAAATAAGTGCGGAGAGTAGGTTTAATCCAAGACCAGTTTGGGAATCCTGAAGCCAGCCCATACGCATAATTGGGAAAGCGACGCCGGTTGCATCGAAGACGCCACAGATTTGTCGAGTTCAATCAGCGAATCAGACATCTCCCTGGACGAATCCTCAATCCCGCTCTTTGGGCGGCGCGACAGGTACCCGAATGTGTGCGTTCGCGTCCGATAAGCTATCCGGATCGTCCTCTAGCCGCTTGAACGCGCGCCGCGCCCACACGTCAGCCTCCGTAGCCCGGTCCAGAAGGGGTTGCTGTACCGTGTCTTGCTCCTCCGGGCACAGATGCCGCATCAGCGGTTGCAAATCGGTCGGCAAAGCAAGGTAATCCGAGCGTGACAGCGGTTGACACACCGTATTGTTTATCCCGTGCGGGGCATAGTCATCGACGGCAAGCCACCACGGGCACCAGCGGTTCACCACCGCAATCCGATCGCGTCCGCTCGTGTTGTGCATCGGCGAGGCGTGCCAACTGCGCGAATCCTGAATATAGAGGGAGCCCGCCGCAGCCGTAATCTGCATTTCGCCGGGGATCGGCGCCGTGCATGTGATACCGTCGGACGGTCCGCGAGGGTTGCGCACGTCCCTGTGCGAGCCGGGAACCACCCAGGTTCCGCCCGAGTCTTCGTCCACATCCGTCAGATACCATATCATCACCAAACACATCGCCACGTCCGGGAACGGCTGGCGGATACACCCGATGTTTCTGCCGGGGTCGCCTCTGCCATAAGCCGTCGTGTCATGTGGCCAATCGGTGTGCCATTCGCGCGTATCGGATCTGCCCCGTCGGTGGACCGCGCCGAAACCGCCCGGCGTCCCGTCCGGTTTCTCACAGTCGAGGATACGCAGATGCAGGTGCGCAATCCGAAGGTGGTCGTCCAAAACGCGGCGCGCCACACCTGTGACCGAAGGATTCGCCAAATGTCGAGCATACCGCGGCAGCCACACAATATCGTTGGGTACCTTCGGAGGATGCCCCACCCGACGTGCCGGTCTCAACTCCACCCTGTCGGCGGACTCCGGATCGGTGAGCAACGCCTCCTCCTTCGCGCCAATCTTCAGCGTTTTCAGCGACTGCCCGCCGAGCAGCTCCTGCAACGCTTGATGGTTTCGGTCAATTTTCAACCGCGCCGTCTTGACCTCCTCTCTGATGGCGTCCACCTCGCCGCTCGGTATGACATTGTCGATGACACAGAACCCGTAGTGGTCAAGCGAATCGGCACACCCCTCCACCACGTCGTCAATCGATAACGCCTCGGCGCTGAAGGCGTAAGCTCGGTTGCGAGCCAGATCGTCGGCGACCGTTTCCGTGCCATGCTCGGTTTGCGCGATTCGATCACGGATCTCCCGAAGTTCCCGTTCCAAGCGTGCCGCTTTCGCGTACAGTGCGGAGATATTCATCCGTCAAACCTATTAAATTCGATCAACCGACCAGAAGATTGTGAGAAGGATTTGGTATGGGATCTCTACCGCATGGGCATTACTATCGCACTCCCTTGATGTGCGGTTGAACTCGTTTGAATTGTTAGATTGCGGCATGCGCAAACTAACAGTTTGCGCTACAAGGGGCGCCTCCGATTGTGTGGATGATTACGCTACCCCATCCACTAGCCACTGTCCACTGGTCACTGTATTCCTTCCGCCACCATCACCAAATCAAACACATTAATGACCCCATCTCCATTCACATCCCCTTCGGGCTTGCCGGTGCCGAAGGCTTGGGCAACGATAGTCAAATCGAAGATATTCACCACGCCATCGCCGTTGACATCTGCCGAATTCACCGGTTTAACTCGTATATACATCTCCCCGTCAAGATTAGGCAGCGTGTGCGACGTGCCCTCCACACGGCTCGCTACCCCGGAGGCAAGTTCAGGGAGCGTGATCGTTTGTTCTGCGCCGCTGTGATTGTATACAGCCCACCCATTCGTGAATTCCCGGATGTACAACCCATCTATATCTTGATACAGTTGCGACTTCTCCCCAACCGGCCTGCCTAATTCAGCATCCCAAAAGTCGTACCAGTAGTGGTCATGGCCCTCGCCTGTTTGGTATAACACATAGCCGTCCGAATGCGTGAGGCTTAGCGTGGTAAACGCACGCATCCAGCGGCGGTTTGTGGGGCTGTCAGGCGACTCGGACGGTATGCTCCAACCCTCTAGTCCGTTGATGCGTGGAGGTTTATGGTTAGTTTCAAGCCACAGTAGCGCGTCCTCAATGTTGTTTAGTTGAGTTTCGATTTCATCTTTCGCGTGACTAAACGGTATTAAAGACTCCATGAAGCTGCCGTTAATGTGTGGCCCCGTGCGTGGCAACTTAATGCTATTGACAACAAATATTAAAAAATCCTGCCTGGTGCCGATGCGAACACCTTGTAAAATATTATCTCTCGCCTGTTGTTCCGCTTTCGCTTGCGCTTCCCGGTCAAGCCCGAGATATTTACCAGCCAGTTCACCCGTGTGATTGTTAACGAGCACTGACCCCGTCTCGTCCCACCAATCAATTATGATGCCATCAAACAAGCCGCACTTTGATACGGCAATAGTTTGCTGGATAATCTGCTCTTGCACGTCTGGATGTATAAAATTAATTAAATAATGCTGCTTCCAGCCTGGGACGGGTTGATCGTTGAAGTCTCGTATCCAGTAGTCTGAATCGTCGGGGAAATAACCGAGGACTGTATCTCTCATTCGCATTTCAACGAGAAAAATCATATTCGGATTAAGATCAAGGTACTCGTTTCGCCATTGCTCAACACTCTCCAAGTGCCCGCGTAACGCCCAGCCTTCGTCGGTTTTGAAGAATTCTAGTCCAAACATCGGGTCCGCAAACACGAGATCGCGTTGTGCTGACCTCTCGACGTAGGATAATCCCGGTTGATTTAGCGTGTTGCCCCACGGGCCGAAAACGGAAGGAAATGTTCTGCTTTGCAATCGTGGCATCAGGGGGAATGGAGGCATTTCGCACGTATCGTCGTGCACGAAATGGGATAATGACAACGCGTCCAGCGGACTATGGTCGAGTATCCGGTTGCTCCGTATTTCTAACGCGTGTAACTTCGTTAAATGCGAAAGCGGGCTGACGTCCGTGATACGATTGTGGCTTAAATTCAAGATTTCAAGATTGGTTAATGTAGACAATTGGCGAATATCATCAATATTGCACCCTGTTAAATCAAGGATTCGAAGGCTGGCGATCGACGCCAACGGAGAGATGTCAATATCGTGGACGCCCCACATATTCAAGTCTTCCAGATGTGTTAAATTCGAAATAGGAGCGAGATCTGCAATTGGGTTATTATGCATTATCAAACGCCGCAATCGAGTGGCATGTTCAATGCCGGAGAGGTTGACAATTCCGCGTTCAGAAATATCGAGTACCCGTAATCGATTACGCATAAGTGATTGTGTGACAGGTAGATTCCCGTTTGTCAGATGGAGCGCTTTGCGAATAGCGGCGCGGAGATTGGGGTCGGGGATATCGACGACTTGCGCGAAAGCAGCGTTGCACATCGTGATGGAGAGCAATATACAGATTGTGATTTTCTGTCCGAAATTCATTGATTACCCCTTGAATTTTGCGAGTCGCGACCTGGAGATCGCTCCTACAGCGGAGGTGCGGTGTATTCTGGCACTACGGGCTGAACTGCATGAATCCCTTTACTTCAAAATCAGCATCCGGCGCGTGGATTGAAACGCGCCAGCGCGGAGCGTATAGAAGTAAACCCCACTGGAAACCGTCTCACCGGCGATGTCCCTACCGTCCCAATATGCCGCTGTTTCTCTGTCGCGATAATCGCCGGCAGTTTGCGCCCCCAAGTCCAATGCACGCACCAGTTGCCCATGGATGTTATAGATGCGGAACGTCACCGGTGCCTCCGTTCCAAGACGGTACGGCAACCAGGTTTCCGGGTTGAACGGATTGGGGAAGTTTTGATAGAGTGCCGTGCGTTTGAGTTGAGCCAAGGTTGTGATCTTCAAACCGAATGGCTCGACGGCGAATGGCGGGGTATTGAAGTGCTCCGCACCACCATAAACATACGCCACTATTCCGTTACCGACTCCGACGCCCTTTTCCGGTCCGTCTCCGCCGGTGACAATGACAGTATCGCCGCTTATGGCAATCGCAGAGCCGAAAAAGAGGTTTGGATGTGCTACGTCGGGCACCACGGTTGCGGCATTATTCCAGGCTCCTTCAACATTTACGAAGGAATACGCGGCGCCCGCGCTGGGTGCGCCCTCTTCGCGGAGCGGTGCGCCTACGATCGCGATATTCCTGCTCGTGGCAACGCCCGTTCCGAAGTGATCCCCGTTCCGTTTCTTTGGCGCAGTTAGCTTTGCCCCCTGTTTCCACGTGTTTCCGCTGCGCTGAAAAACATATGCGGCGCCGGCGTCTTTTATGCCGTCGGGATCGTGCTTTCTGGCTCCTACGATGATAGTGTCGTCTTCCATGCCAACCGAAACGCCGAACTGGTCACCGGCTCCCGCGTCGTCAGCCGTGAGTTTGGCTTGCATCCTCCACGCATCGCCATCGCGGACGAAGACGAAAACCGCGCCTGCGAATCTTATGCCGGCATGTGTGTGCCCGGGCGCGCCGACAATAAGGGTGCTGTCTTGGATCTCGACCGCTCCACCGAATGCATCCGATTTCGCCAACTCTTTGGGGACGAGCTTGCTGTGCTGTTTCCATCCGTTTGCATCGCGGACGAAGACATAAACCGCCCCGGAATTGTTGCCGGCATCATCGTCCTCGGGCGCGCCAACCACGGCGGTTGTGCCATCAACCGAGACCACATACCCGAAAGCGTCTCTCTTCCCGGCGTCGGCCGCGGTAAGTTTCACCTCCTGTTGCCAGTGAGGTGCGTTGAAGGCGAAAATGTAGGCTGCTCCAGCGTTTTCTGCGGCTTCGTCATCGCCGGGCGCTCCGATAATGGCATAGTCCGCGTTTCTGCGTCCCGGCGGCCCGCTGATGGCGACGTCGTACCCGATCCCCGCCTGCCCCGTATTCGGTTTTCGGTCATGAGGGATAAGTTCCGCGGTCAGTTCCCACTTGTTCCGGTTCAGTGTGTAGATTCTGCCGGCGCCCGGATGCCTGTCGTGGTCCACATTATGCCTGCCGACAATTACGACATCTCCCACAATATCGGCGGGCAGACGGCCTCTATTGCGTATTCCTTCCTCGGCTCCGACAAGCTTGATTTCGCCTCCGGCGGCGTGGCTGATGCCCCCCATGGCAATGTCACACATAAGACAAGTGAGGATGATTTGTAGTCTCTTCTTCATAAAAATCTCCGTTCAATGTTGCCTGGCTTCGGCAAAATCTTCGACCATGAGATGACCGAATTCACGTTCGCCACGCTTGATGTTCCATTTCAACTTTGTTCTTTAGACATCTTTCTATAATAATGTCAGTGGATTCGGGTTTTTGAAGCGTTGATTGACTAAAGGAGCAAATGTACAGCCAAGAGATTTGAGGGAATGTGCATGTATGCCTGTTCATCTGCTCGTCTACGTACTCTCCCGCTTTGCGCCTCTGTATCTCCGTGATTTGATTCACGCAAGTTGCTATCTGTGGAATCTCTATCGCACTCGCTTTCCACTCGCTTGATCCCCTCTGGGGCTTTGGTGCGGGTACAATCGGTGTTTCTAACAAGCAACACACGACATGGAGGAACTCTATCGCGCTCCCTATTCGGTCACTTGATCTCCGCTGGAGCGCGGAGATTAGACGCATCGCGATTCTATTGACATTGCACCGGATCTACTATCGCACTCACTATTCGTTCGTTTGATCCTCTGGAGTGCAGGTAGTGGAAAATCTCTATCAGGGGACACCTTCACAAAGCTAACCAAGGAACGAAAAACAAGTGTTACTTGCTGAATGAATCATACCGACAGGGATAATGATTCGCCATTGATAAAACATTGGAGCAAGAAGATCTCTATGGGACCTCTATGGGATCTCTATCGCCTTCCTTAATCAGTCAGTTGATCGTTCGTTATTCTCTCACTTGATCACTCACTATCCGTTCGCTTGATTCCCTCCTACGTAAAAATGTAAGGTAGAGCCCACCCTACAAATGCACAAAGACGAGCGTAGTTAGGAACGCAGATCTGCGTTCCCTACGTCCTGAATTGCGAAAGTCTCTTGACAATAGTTTTCGCTTATTCTACCTTTCCGTGCTTCCATCCAATACTACTTCATAATCAGCATCCGGCGGGTGGCTTGAAACGCCCCAGCCTGGAGCGTGTAGAAATAAACGCCACTAGAAACCATCTCGCCCAATTCGTCCCTGCCATCCCAATAGGCTGCCGCTTCTCGGGTCAGATAATTCCCCGCGGCTTGAGTGCCCAAATTCAACTCCCGCATCAATTGGCCCTTGACATTATATATGCCAAACGTCACCGGTGACTCTGCCGCCAGACGATACGGCAACCACGTCTCCGGGTTGGACGGGTTGGGAAAGTTTTGATACAGCGCCGTGCGCTTGACCTGTCCCAGTGTGACAACTCTCAATCCGACCGACTCGACAGCGAAGGGCGGCGTGCTGAAGTGCTCTTCGCCGCTGTAAACGTACGCCGCCGTGCCGTTACCGAATCCGGCATTAGCATCGGGAGCGACTCCGCCTGCGACGACAATCGTGTCGCGGCTTATGGCAATTGTAGAGCCAAAGACAAGGTTTGGTCCGGGCTCCTCGGGCACAACCGTTGCCGCATTTTTCCAAACGCCGTCAACGTTAACGAAGGAATACGCGGCACCCGCGCCGAGTCCACCCTCTTCGCGGAGCGGCGCGCCAACCACGGCAATCTTGCCGGTGGTAGCGACCCCTGCTCCGAAGTGGTCGCCCTTTTTCTTCCTCGGCGCAATCAGTTTTGATTGCTGCGTCCACGTGGCTCCGTTACGGACAAAGATATAAGCGGCGCCAGCATCTTTCGTACCGCCGGCATCGTGCAGGAGTGCTCCGACAATGACAGTGTCTCCTTCGATGCCGACCGAAACGCCGAATCGGTCGCTCGGCGCCGCATCGTCGGCAGTGAGTTTGGCTTGTTCTCTCCACGCGTCCCCTTCACGCACAAAAACGTACACGGCGCCGGCGAACCTTACACCGCCATGAGTGTGACCGGGCGCCCCGATAATAATCGTGTCCTCTTGGATGTCGACAGCTTCGCCTAGTGCGTCCGATCTCGCCAAATCTTTGGGGATGAGCTTCGCGTGCTGTTTCCATCTGTTTGCATCGCGCACGAAGACAAAAGCTGCACCTGAGTTTTTCGCGGCACCAACATCACCCTTGGGCGCGCCAATCACCGCCGTGGTGCCATCAACCGAGACCACGAATCCGAAAGCATCTCCCGCTTCTGCGTCACTCGCTGTAAGTTTTACCTCCTGTTCCCAGTCTTTCCCGTTGAAGGCATAGATGTAGGCTGCCCCGGCATTTTGCGCGGCGCCATCGTCGTTTGGCGCTCCGATGATGGCATAGTCCGCGCCTGTTCTCCCCGGGCGGCCGCTGATGGAGACAGCGAACCCGAAACCTGACTGGCCCGGCTTCGCTTGGTCGATGTTCCGGTCGTGGGCAATGAGTTCCGCCGTCTGTTCCCACTTTTTTCGATTCCGTGTGTAGATTCTACCCGCTCCGGGAATGTTGTTGACATCCACATCATGCACACCGACGATTATGACATCTCCGACAACATCGACGGGCATACGAGCTCTATTGCGTTTTCCCTCCGGGGCTCCGATGAGTTTGATTTCGCCGTCGACGGCGTAGCCGATGGTAGTGGACGCGATGCCAAGTATAAGACTGACGACGATGAACCGAATTGTTTTCAAGAGCTTCTCCTTACGATGCTATTTTAGTCATTGCAACCAATGATTTCACATGCTCGTGGATAATGACGCTCTTCTGTACCACGATCTATCAGATTGTGGATTACGCAAACTAACAGTTTGCGCTACAAGGGATGCGTGGTCAGGACAAAGTGCGGAACGCAGATCTGCGTTCCCTACAATCTGAATTGCAAAAGTCCCATGACTATAATTTTCGCTTTTTCTGCCCTTCCGTGCTTTCATTCAATTCTACTTCAAAATAAGCATTCGCCGCGTGGAATGAAACGCACCAGTCTGGAGAGTGTAGAAATAGATTCCGCTCGCAACCATCTCGCCGTGTTCATCCCGGCCGTCCCAGTAGGCTGCCGCTTCTCTGGACAGATAGTTCCCAGCCGCTTGGATGCCCAGGTTCAACTCTCGCATCAATTGCCCATGGACATTATATATGCCAAACTTCACCGGTGACTCTGCCGCCAGACGATACGGCAACCACGTCTCCGGGTTGAACGGATTGGGGAAGTTTTGATAGAGTGCTGTGCGCTTCACCTCCCCGAGCGTTGTCACGGTCAAACCAAACGGTTGCACCGAGTACGGAGGCGTTCCGAAATCCTCTATACTGCTATATACGTAGGCTGCCGTGCCGGTGCTTCTTGCGGCGACATTGTGCGGAGCGGCACCGGCGGAAACAACCACGGTGTTACCGCTCATGGCGACCCAGGTGCCGAATCGGGTGTTCAGACCGGCATCTTCGGGCACGACCTTTTCTCGTTCTTCCCAGACGCCGTCAACATTTACGAAGGAATACGCCGCGCCCGAGGCGAGCGCATTTTCTTCGTGTACATTCGCTCCGATAATTGCAATTTTACCGGTGGTGGCGACGCTAGTGCCAAAATGGTCGTTCTTCCGTGTGCTCTTGGCTTCGAGTCTTGCGTCCTGTTTCCACCTGTCTCCGTCGCGCGAGAACACGTAGACGGCTCCCGCATCTTTTCCCGCCTGAGTATCGCGCAACGGCGCCCCTACGAGGAGCGTCTTCCCGCTCATGGCGAGGGAGTTACCGAACTGATCGCTGGCTGTGGCGTCGTCCGCGGTGAGTTTGGCTTGTTGCACCCAGTTTTCGCCATCGCGCTCAAACACGTAGACGGCACCGGCGAATCTTATTCCGCCGTGCGTGTGACCGGGGGCGCCCACAATAACGGTGTCCTCTACAATTACAACGGCTTCTCCGAAGGCGGAAGATTTTCCCACATTTTGGGGGACGAGTTTCGAATGCTGCGTCCAACTGTTTCCATCGCGCACAAAGACATAGGCTGATCCCGAGTTGCTGCCGTCATCATCGTCCTTCGGCGCCCCAACGATCGCGGTGGTTCCGTGAACGGAGGCGGCATAACCGAAGGAATCGCCCGCTGCTCCGTCACCGGCGATAAGTTTCACCTGCTGTTTCCAGCTCTTTCCACTGCGGGCGAAGATATAAGCGGAGCCGGATTTCGCACCGGCAGCATCGTCCTGCGGTGCTCCGACGAGGGCATGATCCGCACTGCCGCGCTGGCCGACACGGCTGATTGAAACCGACCACGCGAAATCGCCCGCGCCCGGATTTGCAGGATCGCGGTCGCCGGGGTGAAGTTCCGCCGTGCGGTTCCATTTCTTTCCATCCCAGGTGAAGATTATGGCGATGCTGTCCTTTTTATTGTGTGCCAATATGAATCCGCCGAGGATGATTGAGTCTCCGATGATATCGACGGACACGTGGCTATTTGTTGCCCCTTGATCAACGCCGATTAGCTTGACCTCTTCTCCCGCAAGCGGTGTTACCGACACGAAGCCGTAGATAATACCCATAAGGATGTACGTTAACGTCTTCATCATAACAATCTCCGTTCAAAGTTTTCTGCCAGCGGTTCTATTGACATTGCACTCCGCTGGAGTGCAAGACGCGAGGAGGAATCGTATTCTATTGACATCTCACTCCGCTGGAGTGAAAACCAGACAACGAAGGAACACTTTTCACTGCTAGTCACTGAGCGAGCGAAAAAGGAGTGTTATACCATTTCTATATATTAGCAGTGCATTAATAGCGTCAATCATTTCTGTCCGAAGCGGGGCAAGCGGATCCCTATCGTCCTCGCTATTCACTCAGTTGATTCCCGCCTACGTGCTTGGTGTGCTGGATATGGTTGGTATCGGTCTTTCCATAATTGTATAATTGGGAAACATCATATGCACTATTATTCGAGCGAAATGGTATAAGATGCACAAATCGTAACACAGACCTCACGTGATGGCGGTGAACGCCTGCCGCGCCGACTCCTGTGAATCGAATTTGGCACGCGCCGTGGCGACGAGCCGCTCCGCGAGTTCATCCTGATCTACGCTCGTGAACTGGCGCGCTTTCCGCACCCAGTCCGATCGAATTCCTCTGATGCCTTGATAAGCTCCGGCGATCGCCCCGCCCATAGTGGAAATCGTGTCCGCATCGCGCCCAAAGTTAGCGCCGTAGGTCACCATTTTTTCCACGTCCCCTTCGGCAAGGCGGAAAAGCGCCAGCGTCATCGGAACCGTCTCCCGCGAGTCACAGGCAATCCGACGAAAGAAATGTTCCTCATTGGCATATACTGTTTGCCGGAATGTCCTGTAATCCTTCGTCTCATTAGCTGTGTCCAATGCCTTGGCAATGAGGTCCAACATCTCCGCGCCGCTTACCGGCACTACAGCGTCGAGCGCCGCGTTAAGAATCGAGTCAACGTTGGCTTCCAAATGAAACGCCGCCGCGACCGCTGCGGCGATTGCCGCGGCGCCATCTTGGCAGAATGAGACATCGTGGATATGGATGAGAGTTGCCAAGCTGTAGGCTTGCTCCGCTGCTTGCCGCGGGTTGCAGGCGTTGACTATCCCGACCGGCGCGATACACATCGCCGAACTTGAACTGGGCATGTTACCCAGCGCCGCCATTCTAGGGATGCTGTGGCGACGCAATTTAACCGCTGTGTGGAGCACCGACTGGAAGAATTTGCCCACCTTGTCGCCAAATATGTCGTCCCAACGGTCAAGCCAGACTTTAGCCCAATCGTCATAGGTCGCGTATCCCTCAGTACGGATAAGCGCCTCCGCCAAGAGGTATTTCATCACCGTGTCGTCGGTTCCATCGCAATCAAAATCCGTCACCCAGCCGAACCGCTCTTCAATTTCGGGATAGCGCATGTTCTCGGTCGGCGTCCCGATGGCGTCTCCGATTAAGCCGCCTATCAACGATCCGAGCGTCTTTTGGAAAAATGCGGTTGAACGCAGTGTTTGTTTCATCTCGCTTCACAAAGCCAATCAATTCGATTCGCCGAGAGCCTCCCTGTAGAACGGTCCCGAGAGCTTTTGTTCGACCTCAGTCCACGGCGCTGCCGTTCCCTGAAGTTCCTTCAATTCCGCCTCAACCCTAGCCATTCTGGCGTTGAGTTCAGCCATCGCAGCTTCCTGCTTCCGAATCACCTGCTGCTGCTCCTTGATGGACTCCACCAACAGGGGAACCAGCCGCGCATAATCCACCGACTTGGCGTCATGCCCGTTTTCCTCATACGCAACAACCTCGGGCACCACCTCGCCCACCTCCTCGGCGATCAGTCCAATGTCCCGCTTTCCATCTGCACGCCAATCGAACGACACGCCGCGTAACTGCTCCACCTTGTCCAACGCGCCTTCAAGGGGCTTGATGCCCGTCTTCCATCGTCTTGAGCTGTACGTCGTCCATCCATCTGCGATGGGATCAGTCTCGGAAGACCGCTTGACCGTGAGGATGTTCTTCGGGGGGCGGACGCCGATACCGATGTTGCCATTGGGGAAAATGACGTGCGGGCGCGCATTGTTCGGAACGATGCGCATCGCGTAGACAAGCTCGTTGATGTCACCGTTGAGCGACATCAACGACAAAGTTCGGGGTTTCTGGGGTCGGCTGGGCTGCGCCCAATTCGCGCCGATGTTCAGATCCCGCACTCCTTGTCCGTAAAAATCGTAATTCCACTGAATGATATGGTTCGCCAACGGCACGGTGGTCTGCGTTCGCTGAAACGACATGAACTCATCCTGAATATCGAACTCGTGGCCCGGCTTGCCGTTCCCGTTCTCCCACACCTCAAAGAATAGGGCGTTGTGGTCGGCGATAATGCGCCAGTAGCCGTAGTCGGCTCGGTAGCTCTGCTGGTCGCTTTCCTTTAACCACAGCGCCGGTCCGCCGCTCTCCACCTGCAGCACGTTGCCGTAGATGTGCACCTTATTTTCCGGTTCCGTCGTCCCGATGCCGATATTGTCGTTCACTTCGACAATCCCGGTGGCGCTGATAGTGCCGGGCGTCGTGAATTTCGGAACGTGATTGACCGACGCTTTACCCACAACCTCGACGTTCTGCTGATGGGCTAGCACGGCGCCATTCGGAAATAGAATTCCCGACAATATGGCAAACGCAATCAGCGCCCCATATGTGATTCTGTTAGTTTTGTTTTTCTGGTGCATTGTCCCTCCTTTAGTGCTTGTTTTAGTAATCGGTAGAAGGGCCGTTTTTGGTCAATTAAAGACAGGTTTTTACGTGATTTTGTGATTGACCTCTATACATCTGTGGGGACCCTATGGAATCTCTATCGCACGGGATTTTCTATCACCTTCGCTATGCGCTCCGTTAATTCTATTCGGCCGTTTAATCTATTCGCTCATCTGATCTCATTATTCAGTCGTTTAATTGCACCGTACAACTCACATTGCACTCCGCTGGAGTGCATACACTAGTGTCGACCGTTTCTATTGACATTGGGGATCTCTATCGCACTCCTTGTCCAGTCGCTTGATCCCCGCTGGGGCGGGGAGTCACGACACGGAGGGCATTTCTATCGTCCTCGTTATCCAACCCGGTTGATGGATCTCTATCGAGGTCGTTATTCACTCACTTGATTACTCGCTATTCAGTCGCTTGATCCCCGCGGAGGCTCTGAAAGGCTGGTGCGCGGGGGATCTCTATCGCAGTCGCTTTTCGCTCCTTTGATCGCACCCTACAAACTGCACTGTTCAAACAGACTCCCAAGGTATTGTCAATCGGCTGGGCGCATTGATGCTCCTATAGCTTCCATCAGGCTGTACGGTGGGTGCACATTCCAGCGTTTTCTTGCCCAGGCGACGTTGACCTCCGGGTGCGATTCGAATAGGGAGACGGTATTGACTTCGGGCAAGTGCAATTCAACCAGATCTAGGGTTTCATAAATCAGCGCTTTGAGACGATGCCAACCCTCAAGCGGTTCTACTCTAAAAACCTGTTTCAACCGACTAGCCAAATCGGGTGGCGACAATTTCATTCCAGCAATCAACCGATCGGTCCACTTGTGTTCGGGAGACGGGTAGTAGGTACGGTTCAGCGCCGTCAACACTTGGAGCATATTCTGTTCAATCCATAGGAAATGTTGGTTGAGCACAAGGATATCGTCCCGTCCGGCGTACGATTCGGCACAAAACCAAGGACCGAACCATAGGTTTTCCTGAATAATCTTTATCGCCAATTCCGTCGGATACGCTGCGACTCTCCCCTGCCACGCACGCAGCAGGTCGTCGCCATGTAACGGTATGCCGTCCCGGACTGCTGCCATCAGCGCCAGATTGTCGAGCGAAGTGTCGTAGGAATCGAGCACATCCGCTAAGCCCTTCTCCATCTCGGCAACAGTCAGATGCTGCGTCGAGATCATCGCGGTGCCGCGATAGGTTTTGCCCCGAATCGCCGCCTCGTCAAGTGCGTAAAGTTCATTCCTTGGCGATTCATCGAACGTCAACAGTTTCCCGCCAACGCTTTCGACTGCGCTTTTACGTTCCGCCTCCATGGGAGGGTCGGACCAAAAAACCCCGATCTCCAGATCCGAATAGTGGTCGGCATAACCGCGAGAGACGGAGCCGCCGACCATGACCGCCTTGATGCTTGGACTATCGATATACGTCGAGGCAATCTGCTCCGCCAGAGCGAGCCCGCCCGTGCTAATCACCCTTACCATTTTTCCTCCACCTGATGCATCCGTTGATATGTGAAATTATGAGAAAATCACCGCGGAATCATTCAGTTAAACACAATTTCGGATGCACTCTCTCTAGATATGGCTGTAGGTTGGGTTGAGCGCAGCCAAACCCAACTCCTTTTGGTATCTCTTGGAAACGGTGAAAGAATCTAATGATTTACGAGTTAATCAAACGGATAGTTTTCGGCAGGCGCGTTAAGTTCCCGCGTGAACGTCTCCAACTGGAAACACCTGCTGCCGGTCAGCACCGGATGATATTCCTCGGGAATTGTCTTCAAAAATTCCTCGTTCGGTTCGTACCCTTGATGCGCTTGGAACATGGAGGGCCAGTACCCGCCGAGAATAAAGACGCGCTCCTTACCCGATGTGCATATTCCGCCGGAATGCAGCAGGGATTCGAAAAACAGGAGCGTCGATCCCGCCGGGGCAACCACATGATGAATCAGATTATCGGGATCTTGCAGCGCCACTTCGATGATTTCATGCCGTTCGATTCCGCCCAGCTTGTGGCTTCCCACAATGACTGCCGTGCCGCCGTCTGCCTCGCCCAAGTCCGTCAAATTGGAGAGTGTTTTGATAAACGGGCAATGGTACAGACCGTGTGTCGTACGGCCAAATTCGGCGTGCCAGCCGCCGTGGAATCCGTAGCCCTGCCGCTCCATCTTTTCCGGTGGATATCGAACGATATGCGCGTCGGATTGCAGCAGCCGCACGTGCGTGCCAACGATTTCTTGGGCAAGCCCGACCAAGTACGGATCGGTCAAGTATTCGAAGAAACATTCGGCGATGTGCGGTAGATTGTCGATGCGGAAATAGTTCGGATCGATTTTGCTGTGTGCGTTTGCGACAAGCCCGTACGGATATTCGCCGGTTTTGCGAAAGAAGGACTCAATCTCATAGATTTTGTCGAGCAGTGTGGCGACGCGTTCTTCCGACAGCGTATTTTCAATGATTACGTAGCCGTACACCTCAAGATGCAGACGTTGGGCGGGGGTTAAAGCCGGGAACGGTTTTCGGAAGTCTTGCATAATCGGTCCTCTGAGTGCGAAATGTGGAGGTAAGTATCTATAGTCATTTCAACTAATAATTGTACATATTGGACTTACGTAATTCGGTTTGTAGTAGCGCAATTCATTGCGCGTCCTGCTCTTGACCCACCGCGCGGTGCCACGTAGAAACGGGCAATGAAGAAGATTTCTATCAAGACTTTCTATCGCCCTCACTATTCGTTCAGTTGATCGCTCCTTATTCAGTCGCTTGGTCTATTCGCTCGCTTGGTCCCTACTATACTTCACGCTGCTGAAAATTGCGTATTTTCAAGCGTCTGGCGGTAGGTGCGGTTGGAAACCGCACCTACGGGGAATGCAGGTCGCGACCTGGAGATCGCTCCTACAGTGAACGCAATTTCTGACAGCGCG
Organism: Candidatus Poribacteria bacterium; assembly: GCA_965204085.1. Classification (GTDB taxonomy): domain Bacteria; phylum Poribacteria; class WGA-4E; order WGA-4E; family JAJDTR01; genus JAJDTR01. The sequence continues at coordinate 1,202,312 of CBDBEE010000001.1, forward strand.
GAGTATAATATTGCTGAGAATACATGCGCAATATTACCCAACGCACGGCATACGAACTATCGGTTATTCAACTGCGGAAGTCTCAAATATGTGCAAATGTCAATGTAGATAACTATAGAACGGGGCGCCCCACGTCACGGTAAATGGCTTATACCATTTCTATATATTGACGGTGCATTAATAGCGTCAATCAAGTCTCTCCAAAGCGGGGAAAGATGCCCCGCCTACGAAGAAAGTGGATGATATGATTCAGACATCATATGCACTATTATTCAAGCGAAATGGTATTACTTGGGCGTTTCAAATCCCGAAATGCTTCTCAAGGAAGGGCAGTGTCTTCCGGTTGCTCCATGCGTGCGGCCCGTCAAAGAAATCTTTTTCCAAGTCCCGGTGAGCGTCGAGAAGATTGTAGACCGGTTCTAAGTCCGAATACGCTCGCCGTGTGCCATCGATCGGGAAAATGGGATCCTTTGTGCCGCTGATGACGAGGAGTGGACGAGGCGCAATCAGGGCGGCAACCTCCCGCATCTCACCCCATTCCATGATGTCCGGAACGCAGTTGCATATACAGTGTTGTATGGAGTAGATGGAATCGGCAAATGTGCAGTAGTATCCGCCGACCATGGCGAGCTTGACCCTAGGCTCGAGCGCCGCCCAGAAGAGAGCGATCGTGCCACCGCCCGACAGCCCTGCCACCCCGATGCGCGTAGAATCGACAGCTTCCAGCGTTTGCACGTAATCGACGAGACGCGAGGCGTCCCAACATCGCAAACCGACGGGCGTCATGCCGGTGAGAAAACTGTTCATTGTCAACCGCTGACAGCCTTTCCCCGAATGCCCCGCACTCTGTGAAGTCTCGTTCCAGCCGCGCTGCACGGGAGCAATGGTCACGTATCCGTTTTCGGCAAAGTACGGAGCGAAGTCAAGGTCAAGTTTCTTGGACTTTGCAAGCTGTTCTTCGTTTCCCTCGCGAATGTATGGATATATCCCGCTGTGTCCGTGCAAGCAAACCACGGCGGGCGCCTTGTCGCGCCGGGGTTTCGGCAGAAAAAGGTAAGCCGGCACCCAATAGTCTTCCTCGGAGCGGATATAGATTTTGCGACGCGTGAACGCCTCCGTCTCCAGTTCTTCGACGCACTCAACTTGTAGCGACGCGCTGGATGGGTTGTGTCCCAAGAGCGCCCGCAACCGCCGCGCAAATCTCCGCCGCCACGCCCGATGCTCGTCAACGGAGGTCGCACCCCACGCCAGTTTGGGGGCTAATGACGGTTTTTGCCCCATGAAGTTCTGCAGGAAGTCGCTGTTGCGTGTGATGTTAGATTCCTCCGTGGTTGTAGTTACGAGGTGAAGTTTGCGGTGTATTGTCGGAAATCGGAACGAATCTCTATCGATCAAGTGAGTGAATAGCGAACGCGATAGCCCATCCTGCTCGTTATTCAGTCGCCTGATCGCAGTGCGCGCCCCACAGACTAACCACTATGCGCTAGCCACTGAACACTGACGTTAGGCTTATACCCGACCGGGAAAGGATCTGCCTCTCACCGACTTGAACGGCGGCACCTTCGGCGCATCCGTCACCGATTCATCCATCCAGGAGGACGCGCGCATGTAGTGTATCGCGTAGCCGCGGCGTCGCTCGCCCGATAGGTTGGCGTTGCTCATGTGCAGCGTAAGACTGTGGTGGAAACTGATGCTCCCGGGCGTGAGCGGCGCCGGTACGATGGGCCACTGCTCCCCTCCCAAGTCGTCCAAAAATACTTTCAACCGGTCGCCTCGCACCATACCCCAGCGATGCGTTCCAGGGAGAAAGTTCAAACACCCGTTCTCCTCCGTGGCATGGTCAAGGGCGGTCCACGCGCTCACCAGATCCATGGGAAAGATATCGCGCCACGAGGCGGAGTCCTGGTGCCACTGCTGCGCGGAGCCGACGCCTTTGGGCGCCTTCATGAAGAATTGATCGGCGTACATCTTGATGTCATCGGTGCCCAGCAGGTCGGCGATGATATCCACAACCTTCGGATTGGTGGCGTGGCTCCACATGATGTCGTCATACACCGCCAGATTATATAGCTTGCGTACGGATAAAACTTGGTTATCGATGGGTTTTCCGCTCTGGGTAATTGCCGGTTCGATCTGTATGCTGGTGCTCGGGATGTTCTCTGCTTCACCGGCGGCGATGACGTCGGAATGCGCCGCGATCGTTTCCACTTCCTCGGGTGTCAGGACATTCTCGACCGTGAGAAAACCGTTGAGTTTGAATTGCGCCACCTGTTCCTCAGTCAGGCTGCGCAACTGTTGCTTAGACATAGATTACAAGCTCCTTTGTTCAAATTCCGTGGTTTGGGCGAATATAAAGTATACCACATCCGCGGTACGACCTCAATCCACAAGGTCCCAGACTGACAAATCAAATCCGATTCAAAAGACGATTGAGGTCGATTCTGTAACTCGATTCTTTGGGAAGAGTTTAACTTGCACCCGGACCATTCAAGAGATTTGCGATTGATAGTTTTCCACGTTAGAAAGGGGTTGTTACATTGTGCTATGTATGATATAATGCGACTGTTGATTTTGGAAATGTCTGTTAAATGCCGTAATGGAGTAGTATGATGAATGCAAAAGATTGGTTGCCCCCAGCCGTGATTATTTCCGTAATCATTTTTACAACCACGCTGACATATAATTTGCTAAATAAACGAATAGATGATCTGAAAGAAGAAGTTCGGGATATTAGAAAAGTGTTGTTAGACCATATTGTAAACGGGCATAGAGAGAAATGAATAAAGAAACAACCAGAAAGCAAGTTATGGACGCAGCACAAGTCATTTTGGATTATTGTGAAACGTTTGACAGAGATACCGATGATCGCAGAGACTTAATGGAGAAAAACGAGTTGCCCAAAGGGGTCGAGACTTTTTCTCAGGCATTCCAGCAACTTGAAGAACATAGAAAGCAAGAAAATACTATAGCCACAATTAGAAGCTATGCAAAGGAAATCCGCAGGCAAATGGATAAGGTAACATACAGCGGCACTTAAGTATTTTCCTTTTTTCTACTCCTGCTAATTATACCATTTCTCTTGAATAACAGTGCATATGATGTCTGAATTATATCGTTCACTTTCTACGTAGGCGGGGCATCTTGCCCCGCCTTGGAAGAACCTGATTAACGCTATTAATGCACTGCGAATGTAGAGAGATGGTATTACTATCCTTTCACAACGGCTCAACCGCGCATTCGTGCCGCCTTAGCGTCAATTTCCTCCAGCTTCAACCGGACGCTTACCACAGACTGTTTCTCGGGACCGGGTCTGTATTTGACATACGTCGTCACGACAAGCGTGTCGTCGGGCAGTAGTTCCACCCCGGGATAGCCGGTGTCATGCATTTTCACGGTGTCGTAGCTGTGCAGCAACTTGAGGCGATACTGCCCGGCTCGACAGTTTCGAATATCGTCGTAGGTTCCCACCCACGCCACGAAGTGCCCCCAGGTCGGGCTGTGCAGCGTCCTATCGCGGAATGCCATCAGGATGCGTCCGTCCGAGGAGTAGCGCGGTTGGTGGCGGTTGCCGGTCATCGTGCGGTCAAGCTCGACCGGATCGGTCCAGGTTTCGCCTTCGTCCGTGCTGAACACGGCAAGAGAGCGGCATTTCATGGTGCTGCTGACGCGCAGCACACAGGCGATTTCCTTCCCGTCAGGGGAACGGATAAACGCCGGTTCGCACGGTTTCGAATCGGGAAACTTCCCGCCGCTCTCAACCAAAACCCGCTCGGGCGACCACGTCAAGCCGCCATCGTCGGAGAAGCTAATTAGCGTCGGACCCTCCCGACTCCATCCGCCCATCAAGCGGTTCCCGGAGATTTCGATGATGGTGGTGAAGGGCATCTCGGTTTTCAGTCCGTTCTCCTCGAACGGCGTCCAGGTCTCACCGCGGTCAAGCGACACCGACTGACGCATGTTTCCCAAACCCTCAAAAACAAACAGCCGTTCCACGCCGTCCGGTCCGACAAATCGGAAGATCGCCGGGCAGTTGGTAGTCGTCTTCCAGTTCTCCGGGACGGGCAATGGATCCGACCAGGTCAGACCGGCATCGTTGCTGCGTTGGAGCACCGCGGAAGGTCCTCCGTGCCCCAACGGATAGACGCAGAACATCGTTTTTTGGTCCGGCATCAGTAGAGTGGTAGGGTGCCCCTTGTAGCTTTCCGGCGTGCCTTGGGCGATGATCACGTGGCGGTGTGTCTCGTCGCACAGGTCGATCATTGGGATGTTAAAAGGTATCGATTCTGACATGTTTTACTCCTTTGGGATTTCCGTAACTGAATGTCTCGAAATACATAATGCGTAATACGTAATGGGAAAGATTTGCGTAGGTCCTATCCGATTGGATTCATGAAATTCGGTTGTTCGTGGCAATATTCCATCATCCGCGCATTCTTCCTAATCCGTTAGATTTTGTAATCCGCAAACTAACAGTGGGACCTTCTATCGCGGTCGCTTGCCACTCCTCTGATCACTCGCTTGATTCCCGCATACGGGGTTTCGCGTGAAGGGAAACAGTTGTCAAAATATACTCCGCGCCGTCAGGGATTGCGTCTTCTGTAGGAGCGATCTCCAGGTCGCGACTCTTGTACGAGAGAATTCCGATTCCCGACCTGATGGTGCTACATAAGTCCTATTAGAAACAACGATCACCGGAAAAGAAAGCGCAATAATACCCAACGCAAGGTATAGACTATGGAAAGCACTATATGCACTGTTATTTAAGCAAGCAGGTATAACTTCTCAGCGATATTTCGTAGGTCGGGTTGAACGGAAACGAGCAACAAACCCCTAAACCTTCGCGTACGTTCTGGTGCTTGATGGCGCTCATAGCCTCACCAAGCATAGAGAAAACCGACAGATACGCTACTCGGGAAATACGGTGTTGGGATTCACTTTGTCTATCCACAGGCGGATGTTGTTGTAAGTCAGATTCTCCCTCCGCTTTGGCACAGATTCGTGTTTGACCGTTCAACCCAACCTACACTACCGCGTTACCGCAAACCTAGCGTCGCGATTCGGAGAAGATCTCTATGGGAACTCTATCGCGTTCGTTATTCACTCACTTGATCACTCACTCTTCATTCGCTTGATCTCCTACAGCAAATTAGAGATACGAGTTAGGCGGCAATTCTAAACCGACTCCAAGATTTTGCTTTGAAACGGGGGTTGATTATGGTCTTTCCCATGGTTTAACCGCGCATGCTCTCCGCCTTGGCGTCAATCTCCTCCAGCTTAAGCCGCACACTGACCACCGACTGCTTCTCGGGCCCCGGTCTGTACTTGACATACGTCGTCGCAACTAGCGTGTCGTCCGGCAAGAGTTCCACCCCGGCATAGCCGGTGTCGTGCTTCTTCTCCTGATCGTGACTGCTGTGCAACAGTTTGATGCGGTACTGACCCGCGCGACAGTTGCGAATATCGTCGTAGGTTCCCACCCAGCCCACGTAGTGCCCCCAGGTCGGGCTGTGCAGCGTCCTATCCCGGAAGGTGATGAGGAGGCGTCCGTCCGACGAGTAGCGCGGTTGGTGGCGGTCGCCGGTCATTGTGCGGTCAAGCTCCACCGGATCAGTCCAGGTTTCCCCTTCGTCGGTGCTGAACACGACGAGAGATCGGCATTTCATGGTGCTGCTGACCCGCAGCACACAGGCAATTTCCTTCCCGTCGGGGGAACGGATGAACGCCGGCTCGCACGGTCTTGAATCCGGGAACTTCCCGCCGCTCTCAACCAGCACCCGTTCGGGCGACCATGTCAAGCCGCCATCGTCGGAGAAGCTGATAAGCGTCGATGGCTTCCGGCTCCATCCGCCCATCAAGCGGTTCCCGGAGATTTCGATAATGGTGGTGAAGGGCATTGCGGTTTTCAGTCCGTTCTCCTCGAACGGCGTCCAGGTCTCGCCACGGTCAAGCGACACGGATTGGCGCATCTTCCCCAAACCCTCAAATACAAACAGCCGTTCCACGCCGTCCGGTCCGACAAATCGGAAGAGCGCCGGGCAGTTGGTAGCCGTCTTCCAGTTCTCCGGGACGGGCAATGGATCCGACCATGTCAGACCGGCATCATCGCTGCGTTGAAGAACCGCGGAAGGACCGCCGTGCCCCAGCGGATAGACGCAGAACATGGTTTTCTGGTCCGGCATCAGGAGCGTCGTGGGATGCCCCTTGTAGCTTTCCGGCGTGCCTTGGGCGATGATCACGTGGCGGTGCGTCTCGTCGCATAAGTCAATCATTGGAATATTAAAAGGTATTGCTTCTGACATAATTCACTCCTTTGGGATTTACGAAACTGAACGTCTCGCCATGGTGATGCGTATTACGTAATGGGGAAGATTTGCGTAAGTACTATCCGATTGGATTCATGAAATTCGGTTTTTAGTGGCAATGTTCAATCATCCGGGAATGCTGCCTAATCCGTTTAATCGGTGATTCAGACAATATCACCCGAGCAAATGACAATTTCGCATTTTTGTGGGTAATGACGATATTTTGTACCACAATCTGTTAGATTGTGGAATCCGCAAACTAACAGTTTGCGGTACAGGGGACGTCCGGTTTTCCTGCAAACTAACTATCGAACCTGAAAGCCGTACAGCTTGGAGTTGCGCAGCCGAAATCTCAGGCGCGCCCGCGTACCGCTCAGACCGCCCAAAGCTCCATCCGATTTCCATTCCACTGTACCATCGGTGACGGTATCGCCAATGGGATTGCTCGACGCCAAGAGTTCGTTCTCGCCATCCACGACTTCGACCTGAACAGAGCCGCCTTCGTCCACGTCGGCGGTCACCCCAAGTGTTTCCCCGTCGAAATCCAACAGTTCCGTGGTTAACACCGCCGTTGCGTCGGAAGAGATTGGTTCGTAACCCGCCCAGCCGTCCGGTCTGAGCGTTGCCAGCGCGAGGTAGCCGTTCCGCCATTCGAAGAAATGCCAGTCGCCCGCGCCGTAGTAGATCCGGACCTCGTCGTCGTGGAAAATCGGCGCGGCGGCGAATATGGTGCCCCAATCGTACGGCGTCTTCCCGTACCGCTCCCGCTCGGCAGGGCTGTGTCCGATAAACGGTGTGCCCTCCTGTATCCGGTGCCAGGTGACGGTGTCCGGGCTCCACGCCAGTTCGGCGTGCTGTTTCACGCCACGGTCGGAGTCTTCCTCGGGAAACACCATCACCCCTACCAATCCGATGTACACGCCGCACGTCGGAAACACAATCATATCGTGGGTTTGCAGTTGCCGCGTCGGTCCCTCCATAATGCTCCGCTCCCGCCTCCAGTTCACAAAGTCGGACGACTCGGTTTGCGTCACTTGGCGCCTGCCAAGCTCAGAATTGCGGCGGGTGATGACCACGTACACCCCGAGATGCGGCGCCCAAAACACGCTGGGCCGGTTACCGCCCTCGTGCCCGGGGACGGGGATGTGCTCGCCCCAGTGCAAACCGTCGGGGGAGAACGTCACGAATGTACCCCTGCTCGCGGAGAAAAACATCTTGTAGCGTCTCGCAGAATCCGGGTCTCGGTCATCCTTGTAAACGCCCGCGACCCCGCGACGGCGCGTGACGATGTTGTTCTCTTTGCCACCCTCGTACTCCGCGAGACCCAAATTCGGTTTCTCCCAATGGATGCCGTCCGTCGAGACGGCATAGCAAAGCCCAATCTCCCGATCCGTCGGTTTCACATCGTTGTACTTTATGATATCGGGATGGCGGCGTTCTGGCGGCGTGCTAGTCACCCGTGCGTCAACGACAAACGGGTTGTACCAGCACTTATAGATTTTCTCGTCCTCGTCATAGATGACATCGGGATAGACGTTGTCGTAACGAGGTTCCCACGGTTTGTCCTCGGTGAAGAACGGGTTCTCGGGGTGCTTGCTCACTTCGCCGAGGGTGAGTTTAGCACCTTCAACGTCGGCGATGATTCGTGAATCGAGGACAAGGTAACGTGTTTCTTCCGCCATCTTCAAACCCTCGGCATCGTTCAATGTTTCCGGCCAAATGTGTGCGGGATTTTATAACCCTATAGAAATTAAGTTCCTACGGGAGGTCGCGACCTGGAGATCGCTCCTACAGGGATTATCGTGTGGGGTCAAGCAACAACCTGCAATTACTTCCTTCGTCATTCTCTTTAAAATCCCATGAGAGGTATCCTCAATTTGTCAAGTTGAGTCAACAATAACACTATTAACGCGCCACTATGCCAAAAATCCACGGTGTGAGGGTTTTCTTTGAACCTCTGCTCAAGTCATACTGGCATTCTTGCACCCCCTTACGATAAAAGTATACCAAATAATGACTCAACTTGAAATTAGGAAATACGTTTAATGAAACGATAATCTTCGCCTTTATCAATGGCAAATTGGCATTGCCATACCGTACCACCTACTTAGTCCAACAACAAGAAATTCCACACATTCTGCGTAGGATAAAGGGTAAAACGTCCGGGCGTTGGCTTTGCGTCGTAAGGAAGAAGTGATGACCCGTTAATAGGGATTTTCATTTCAGGAAATTCTTTCTTAACACTATATTGAACTTGCCATACCTTGCCGTAACGAGTGCCTAACAGCAAGTGATTCGATATATTGTGTGTTTCAAATAAGCGAAACACAACGTCAACTTGCTGATTGGGGTCAGTTTTAATTTTAACAATGTTATCACTAATTCCAACTCCTGCCACAAGCAGGAGAGCAATGATGAGAGTTCCAACTAGATACTCATAGTTCAATCTCGTTTGTTGGGTAATTAATGCCATTTCGCTTGAATAATGTTGCATACGATGGGTATTTATGAAAAGACCGATACCGATCATTATCCTGCATTTCAAACTAGGTAGGCGGGGCATCTTGCCCCGCTTCGGAGAGACTTGATTGACGCTATTAATGCACTGTCGTTTTAGAGAATTGGTATAATTAAACAGTTAAGCCCACTTATACCTCACACAATCGCCTTTCAAAGTCGAAATGTCAATCGCGTTTTTCATCATGAGTAAATAAGGCGGCAGTCTCGAATCTACTCATTACGTCAAAAAACGGAGCGCCAACTTGGGGATTCCATTGAATTCTATAACCGATGGTGGGCAGTGAGGGGGGAAATCGGTGATTTGGAGATCCGCGGTCCCACCCAACATAAGGCTAGTCGCTCGCGTTCCGTTTTATTTGCCCCCAGGTCGTGACCGCCTTCCCATGCGGTTGCACCCTGTCCATTATGGCAGAATAAAGACCGTCACCTGTGCCGGCGTACAATGAGGATTTGTAGGATAGGAGTGCATAAACCCAAAGCCCGTCCTGACCAACGGAACCCCAAGTGTCCGACCGTGCATCAAAGACGTAAACGCCATGACTTTTCAGTCCGGCAAAGAGACGACCGTCATGAATAGCCAAACTCAATACTGACGGTGGAGCATCCGGATCGTAACGGTACCCGGTTGGAAGTCCTTCCATAGGGTACTCCCAATCTTGTGTTTTCTCATTCCATCGTGCGATGCCGTCACTCCCGGCGATGTACAGGCGATTATTAAGCACTGCCCAGTCTGTAACATGGCTAGTCTCGTATTGACGCACATGTTCCCACGTTCGTCCATTGTCAGGCGAGCGCCGCATCGAACTTATGGATATCGCGCTCCACAGATAACCGTCAAACTCCGCCATGGAGTGGATACTGTCTGTCCACCACCCTTCCCAGATGTCGGCTACGTCGAGCCATGTCTCGCCACGATCGTTTGATACATACGTGCCCTTGTGGTACATCACATTGATAATCTGATCGGACATGAGGAGGATTCGGCGAACTTCTCCGTAACTGCCATTGTCGTAAGTCTGTAATCCGTCCCGGATCGGCTTCCAAGTCAACCCGGCATCATCAGATCTGAATACACCTTGGGTGCGTGTTCCGAGATACACCGTATCCCCATCGGCTGTAATCGCAGTAACCAAGTCTTTGAACGCGACCGTATACCAGGATCGCCCATCATTTTGAGAGATGAAGATTCTCTCCGATGTCCCTGCGTAGAGTCGGTTTTCGCCCGCTTCAAGTGCACTCACCCATTCCCTGTTCATTCCCTCAAAAAGTTTAATCCATGTCTCGGTACGCCCCGCGGATTCTTGCGCGAGTGCGGACGTCGTTACTAGGAGAATGAAAGCGATTGGCATTAAAGCCCGTGTCCATATCATTGAATTGCCTCCCTTTAAGCTAACGGCTATCGGGTTAATTGCGTTAGTGGAGTGGGAGCAAGTTCTGTGCCACTATCTATCGCGCGCCAAGATCTCGCCCCCATCATTTGTGGTTGTCCCAATCCATACGCGCCTCGGAAACAGAATGGCGTTTCGCGCTTTCGTGTCTAACAAGTGAACGCCAATGTTCATTTTATGTGCAAGAGGGGCGTTGGCTGTTCTCGCAACAGTACTTGTGTTTTACAAATCTGGTAGGGCGTCGTGGTCAGTGGCTAGTTTGTAGGGAGTAAGGAATGGTGGGCAGGGGATCTCTATGGGAGCTCTATCAGGATCTACTATGGGATCTCTACCGTCTTTCCTATCGATCAGTTGCTCCTTCACTATTCGTTCAGTTGATCACTCCTTATCCAGTCGTTTGATCCTTCGCTGTTCACTCAGTTGATTACTCGCTATTCACTCATTCGATCTTATTCAGTCGCTCGATCTCGGTTTCGGGTCAAAGGGTTCTACCCTCATAGGTTAATGTAACAAAAGATTTTTAATATTGATAACTTAACATGTGTGTGGTATTATTTGGTAGAAATTAAGCGGCTGTGCCAGAAAATTGGTGCTTCCGAGATTTCGACAGGAGAAAGAGGCAATAGACAATTTGGAAAGTTTGTCGCAACAGCCTACCTAAGGACAATATGTTTCTGTATCGCCAGTCCGTTGTGGAATGGTGACATATGCACTCAAAGACGGAAGCACCCGCTGCAGGATAATATGGGAGTCACTGAATCATGACCGAGGAAAAAGATGTTGGCTTAAAGCAATGGGTACGCGAGATAGATAAGAAGGTGGACAACATTCTTGAATTCATGCACAAGATGGAAGTCCATCTCGACTACACATCCAAGCGTATTGATACCCAGTGCGAAAAGTTGGCAAATCAGGACAATCGGCTTAAAGCGGTCGAGGACGAAATCCAAAAGCACAAGGGAGAACTCACGATGCTCAAGTGGATTTTGTCCGGGATTGGCGTAGTCGCGGCGGTGGCGGTTCCGATCATTATGATAGTGAAAGGTGGCTGAAAAAAAGATGGGCTTCTTTCACAGTGTCACGGAGCCTGACGGCATTGTTCACGGCTGGGACTTGACAACTTAACACGTGTATAGTATTATTTAGGTAGAGATTAGGTGGCTGTGCCAGAAAAACTGACGTTTCCGAGGTCTCGGTAGGAGAATCAGATGGAAGCGTTTCCGAATGGAAAAAACGGGGACGGTCCCGACGCATTGGAGGGCGCGTGGTTGGTCCTAAATACGAAATAACCGGGTGCTATGTCGTACGTTCCGAACAGGGCGGGCCCCAGAATCTCAGGTTCGCGGATGGTGTCCTCGGCACCGTAGCTGGCGAGCTAGATCGCGAGCAGGGCACACGTTAGGAGGAAGATGAGGAGCGGACGGTACGATGCTGGGAACATGGTGTCGATTGAATTGCAAGAGGTAAAAGGATCTCTTGTAAAAACAAAGGCATCTATCTATGAGGATCATGAACCTCGAGAAGAACAAGTCAAACATGAAGCTGATTGCCGGATTATGCGGCGGGGCAATTATTATCTTTGAAATTCTAATCCAGAATTGGCAGAAACTGTTTGGAGGCAGTTAGAACCTGAAATAGAGGAATCATCATGAGCGCAGAGGCGAAAACGCAGATCGAGCAGTGGAAAACACGGATCGGCGCAGGCAGGCGGTTCCACGAGCAGGACCTGTGGAAGGAGCGCTAGGCGCAGGGCGTGTATACCGGCGTTGACTGGTGCGCCATGGAGAGACGGCTGGCGATTTAACGGATTCTGGCTGTGGTGCATACCTTAAAGGCAGTGGGCTGTATGGACAGCCCATAACATGAAAAACATTCAAATTCTCAATCAAAAGGAGATTTATTGTGTCTGACTACACACCAACTACAAACGCCGAATGGCGGGACAGCAACTGCAACACCACGATTAGCACATCGGTCGATTCCCACAACGTGTTTGTGGGCACATCGACGCACAATTTCGAGGTGTTCAATCGCCTGAATCAAAAGGTGTCTTTTCAACTTGAATACCAGCACGTGTTGTGGAAAAAGGATCATAACGGCAACTATACCACTGAGGTTGTCCGGAATAACGTACCCTCGCAAGGGTTTTCGGTGTCTCGCAAGAAAGACGCTGAATACAAACGTTTTGATCACATCGACAATGAAAACAAACACGGTACGGAGTATGTGCGCCGCTCGACGGCTCAGTTAGTAGAGGGCGGCGAATACAAGTTCGAGTGCTACACTAACGTCAATCCGAACCGGGGTGAGTCCGGCGATTCTATCCAAAAGACGGCGATCCGCTACTTCACGGTCGCGGGTTAATTGACGGACGCGGGAGAGTCCGGTGTCCGCGAGGAGCCGGGGGGTCGTTCAACATCCTTCATGTCTCTCCCGAAAAGACAGTGGTCAGTGGCTAGTGGCCAGTGGTCAGTTAGAAAAACAGTGGTCAGTAAAAGCAAGAATCTTCACTGGTCACTCACAACTGGCACTGTCGTTAACTGGTCACTGCTCACTGCTCCTAAGCGCTTCCTACCTGGAGGGGGTAGGGGGGCAGCGGGAGGAGCAGGACGAGATTCTAACTGTTATTATGTGACAATCGGTGGTTGGAGCCGAGTCGGGCGGCAACTGCAGAGTAGGAGGTGTGTGACATGGCACACACCTCCTATTTTTTTCCCCCGCCAGATTTGATTTTTCCCCAGGTGGCGGGAGTTTTGCCTTCGGGGTAGACGAGCCGCTTGGCGCGGTATAGGCCTTTATGATCCCGATCAGTATCCAGAATCCACCCGGAGGCGTAGAGATTTCCGCGATGCGACACGAGGCCTGAAATGTTCAAGTCGGGAAGGCCTACCGGATACCAGGTTTCGGCATGATGGTCGAACATAAACAGGCCGTAGTACGAGCCGCCGAAGATGCGGTCACGATGCACGACGAGAAATTCCAGACGGGGGTATTGGGGGAGGCCGTGACTGAGAGCCTCCCATTCAAAAGCTTCCTCGCGAAAGCGTCCGAAGCCGCCGTATCCGCCCACGTAGAGGTGTCCCCTGTATGATACCCACGCCTCGACGCGCGCAAACTGCTCGATTGTGCCCACCAGCTGCCAGGTGGCGCCCTCGTCGGGAGAGCGCGCCGCGAGGCTAGAGGAATAAATTGCCCAGAGATGGTCGTCATGCTCGCCCATCGACCAGATGTGGGTACCCAAAGGGATATCCGAATAACCCGGGCTTTGCGGGAGAGTCCATTCGTGCGTCACCTCGTGCCATGAATCGCCACGGTCGCGGGAGATCCATGTGCCGGAGCCATAGCAGACGGCGATTACCATACCGGAACTGGTGATCAGGAATTGTCGCAGAAAAGGATAGTACAAGTCGTGTCCGTCCGATTTTGGGCCGAAGCCTTTGTTTGTCCAATGCCACGTGTTGCCTTTGGTGACGGATCGCAAGATGCCGTGTTCCCAATGGTAGCCGTAGACGGCGCTTGGCGATCCGGTGAGATAGTGTATCTGCCCGTCGAAATCACTGGGTTGCCAGGTGTCGCCGTCGTCGCGCGAATAGTAGATGCCATCTTCGGTGCCGGCGTAGAGGCGTTCGCCGTCGCTGGCGATCGAGTAGACGTTCTCGTCGAGGATGAGTTCCCACTCGGCGCGGGTGTCTAGGGCGCAGTTGGTGAACCAGATCGCGAGCAGGAGTAGGGTTAGGACAAACGTTAAGCTGAGTGTGTTATTCATGAGTAATTTCCTTCATTTTGTTTTAACGGCGCCCCAAATGGTGAAAGATTCCTATTGATCCACCGACCGGATAGGATTAACTGAGCTAGTAGCGAAGGCGATAGAGAATCCTACACGATAGAAATTCTTACTAGCTATTCACTCGCTCCATCAGTCGGCTATTCAAAAGGCTGCGTTAACTGTTGCTTCGCAAGTTGTGTGCCACTGTCTATTGCACTCCAAGATTCCATATCATCATTTGTGGTTGTTCCTATCCATAGGTCCCCTGACTCAGCACTCTTCCACGAATTGCATTAAATTCGTGGTCTGATGTGTGTCGTGCTTTCGTATCTAACAAGTAAACACCAATGTTCATTTTTTGTGCAAGAGGGGCGTTGGCAGTTATCGCAACAGTACCTCTGTCTTACAATTTCGTGAGAGTGCAGGGCGGTGAACGCTCGGTTCAATTTCTAGGGTGCGTCTATGAAACGCCAGCTCGTTAAGGAAACGGTGATTAACAAGCGGAAGCTGCTATTCTACCGTCTGGAGAGCGGTTTGTTTACACTGGTGGTGGAGCGTTCGGGCATGAGTTGGGGCTCGTTTGCGACGTTGGAGGAGTCCGAAGCGTTTGCCCGGCACCACATGCAGGGAGGGAAGGTGAACGATGTATCAAGGCAGGGGGCTAGCCTCCGATGAATGTTTGAAACCGTGCAAGGCGCACTTGTGGTCACTGTTTTTGACGCGACAGGGCGGCGTGCCGGTTGATGCGCTCGTGGCTGCAGGCGAGGAGGATGAGGAGTAGGTAGGTTCTCATGGGAGAGTCACTTCTCCAGTTTTATAGCGCCCCAGGTGACGGCGGCTTTGCCTTCGAGAGACACGATGGGACGCTTGGCGCGGTATACGCCCTGATGTCCGTGGGACGTAACGTTGGCATAGAGACTCCCGCGGTGGGACACGAGCCCGCCGGGGCGAATAGACCTGTCGGACAGCCCCGCCGGATACCAAGTCTCGGCATGATGATCAAACACGAACACGCTGTCACCCCGCAACACGCCGTCATGCCGCCACGAACCGGTGTAGATGTGGTCACGATACACGACGCCGGAACGTAGGCCGGGCACCTCCGGGAGGCCGTGACTGAGATTCTCCCATTCGAGCCCCTCTTCGCGCCAACGTCCGAAGCCGCGGCCTTCGGCGACGTAGAACTCTCCTCTGAATGTGATCCAAACCTCTGCCCAGCCGAACTGCCCGATAGTGCGGCCGTGTACCCAGTCGGGAATGGTTTCCCAGGTGGCGCCCTCGTCGGGGGAACGCAGGGCGCGTTGGCCCTGGTAGAGCGCCCAGAGATAGCCGCCGAACTCGCCCATCGACCAGATGCTGCCGCCAAAACGGAAGCCGTCACCATATTGGTCTTTTACTTCCCATTCGTCGATTATCGAGTGCCACCTATCGCCGCGGTCGCGGGAGATCCAGGTGCCGGCATTGCTGACGGCGATGACCATGCCGAAACTTGTGACGAGGAATTGGCGGACTCTCGGATAATCGGATCGAGGATCGAAGCCGTTGTTTTTCAGGTGCCAGGTATTGCCTTTGGTGACGGAACGTATGATGCCGAGCCCCCAAGTGGATGCGTAAATGGCATCGGGCGATGCGGTTAGGTTTACGGCGGGCTGCTTAAAACCGCCCAGGCGCCAGGTGTCGCCGTCGTCACGCGAGTAGAGGATGCCTCGGGCAGTGCCGGCGTAGAGTCGTTCGCCGTCGCTGGCGATCGAGTAGGTTTCCTCGTCGAGGATGAGTTCCCACTCGGCGTGTGCGACAGCGGAGATGAGGATGAGGGGTAGGAGCAGGATGAGGCGTTTCATGTTTTTCTCCATTCTGTTACTTTGTGACAGTTGGTTAAGTCCATACCTACCGCAGTGTATAGATGGTTATTAGTTTTACTTTAAGCAAGTTGTGTGCCACTAACTATCACGCACCAAGGCTGTCCTAGTCTATAATCTGCCCTGTATTAGCACTACCGCACGAATTTCATCGGCACTGTTCTCCGATGTGTTACGGAAACGCAATGATGTTTCATACTTTCCTATCCAACAAGTGAACGCCGATGTCCATTTTTTGTGCAAGAGGGAAAATGGGCGATAGACGATTGCCCTGTTGCCGAATGGCAGAAGGCTTCTGCCGCGCGACACTAGCATGTTACAATAAGACTTCCTCTGCTAACCTAGCCAGTTCACCACCGAACAGCCGCTCCGAATGCAATCTCAACCATGTGGGCAGGTTGCCGCCGGGGTCAGCCTCCAGTTTGAGATACAGCAGCCAAAGCGTGTAGAACTGCCGGCAGAGCTCCGCGTAGGGCATGACAGACATGAATCGATCAATATCGACTCTTTGCGAGTGGTCGAGATAGACGCTCAGGATCCGTTCTCTGTCGACATCGCGATCTGTCCAAAAGTTCTGCAAATCAGAATGGGGGAAACCTATCCCGGCAAGTTCCCAATCAAACAGAACCGGGTACTCCTGTTCCAACTTCGGCAAAGCAACGTTGCTTGGGTGAAAATCATTATAGACGAGTACCCGTGACTCCCCTTTCCACCGCTCACGACCTTCAAAGAGAACGGAACACGCATCCGAGAAGTCCTGCCGCGAGAGCCGATGCCCTCCGATTTGCGCCTCTCTTAAAACCTCCCACATTTTTTCGATAGACCCAGCATGCACCTGTGAGCCTTCCTCAGGAGCCAAAAAATCTTCCGCCGCAACCATCAATTGCGGCGCCGAACGGCTAGCGTTATGGATCGTGGCATAGGTGCTAGCGATAATCTCTTGCTCTACCGTGCTGAAAAGGTGGTCGTCGGCGAGCATCACGTACCGTTCGCGCAAATCCTCCATAAGGAGCGCCCATCTCGTCGGCGCGTCATAATATCGCGCTAGGATCCGCGCATGCGGCACCCGGAGATACTCCAACAGTTCGTATAGTCGGAATTCACGGTCAACGATTCGGCTGTCCTTGGCGTACCACAGCGCCGCATGATCGGCTGTGTCCTGTCGGGCTTTTACCACAGCTGAGAAGCGTCGGCGATTTGCGCTGCCGATGATTCGGGCTTTGAATAAGCCACTGTTGCCGCGGGGCAGAATTTCCACATTAAGGATTTCTACCGTTTTCCCGAAGGCTTTACTGAGTAGATGAGTAAGTTCTAAATCATGCATGTAGAAATATTATACCATTTCTATACTTCAGGTTGCCGGGAATTGCGTGTTTTCGAGCGTCTGGTAAAGTAGCAGCCACGATCAAGTGAGATCGTAGATTTCCGTACCACAATCTGTTAGATTGTGATCGCCTTTGTACGACCATAGAGATCCCATCTCCGAATCGCGACTGTTGGCACCGCGTAAGCCGTATTAGAAACCATAATTGTCGAGGAAACAAGCTCAATTTTACTCAACAGAAGGATCAAGCGACTGGATAAGGAGTGATCAACTGAGTGAATAACGAAGGCGATAGAGCTCCCATAGAGATCCCGTAATCCGTGTAATCCGTTTAATCAGTGAAAATCCGTGATTCAGACAATCACCAAAACACCCCACAAACGGTAGGATCAAGCGACTGGATAGGGAGCGCGATAGTAAATCCCTCAAGCGAGCGAATAGCGAGTGATCAACTGAACGGATAGATCAAGTGACCGAATAGGGAACGCGATAGAGATCCCATAGTAAATCCCCCAACTGACTGGATAAGGAAGGATCAACCGAGTGAATAACGAGGGATCAAGGGAATGAAAAATGACCGCGATAGAAATCCCATAGCTAATCCCATAGAGATCCCTGTGATCTCCGAATCGCGGCACACTTGTGCTGCGAAAACAAGCGCAATATTACCCAATGCAAGGTATAACAAGTGAACGCCAATGTTCATTTTTTGTACAAGAGGGTTACTTGCAGTTCTCGCAACGGTAACTGCATCTTGCCTCGCACGTCAATTCCTTGCGTAGATTGTCCTTGACCGAGCGTAGGCTACTGCGTAAAATGATACACGTAATTTACAAAGAAATTGGATTCTTCGCGGCGACTTTCAATATGATATATTACGACGTATATAACCATCAACTCCAAGGAGATTGATTTATGGCACTGTCACCTGAGTTGTGCAAGAAGATGTACAAAGATATGTGGCGCATTCGGCTCTTCGAGGAGGAGGCGCATCGCCAGACAAGTCTCGGCAGCGTGGTAGGAGCGCTGCACATGTATTGCGGCGAGGAGGCGGTCGCAGTCGGTGTGTGCGGCAATTTGCGGGACGACGATTATGTGTTGGGCACGCACCGCAGCCACGGGCACTGCATCGCCAAGGGCGCCAAGCCGAACGAGATGATGGCGGAGTTGTTCGGCAAAATCACGGGCACCTGCGCCGGAAAGGGCGGGTCGATGCACATCGCCGATTTCTCGCTCAATATGCTGGGCGCCAACGGCATCGTGGGCGCGGGTATCGGGCCCGCCACCGGCGCCGCGCTCGCCAGCAAGATGCGCGGGACCGATCAGGTGTCGGTCTGTTTCTTCGGGGACGGCGCCGCCGCGCGTGGCACCTTCCACGAGGGCATCGGGTTCGGCGCGTTGTGGAAGCTGCCGGTGATTTACGTCTGCGAGAACAACCAATACCAGCAGTGGGTACCGCGGTCAAACGTGGCTGTTCTCGATTCGGTCGCGGATATGGCGGGGTCGTATGCCATTCCCGGCGTATCCATTGACGGGCAGGACATCGTCGAGGTCTACGAGGTGGTGGGACAAGCGGTCGAACGCGCCCGCAACGGGGGCGGTCCCACGTTGGTCGAAGCGAAAACCTATCGCTTCCACGGGCACAGCTTGGGCGATGAGGAGCAGTACCGTTCGAGCGATGAGGTTGATTCGTGGAAGACGGAGCGCGACCCGATTACGCTTTTCCGCACGGTGATGAGCCACAAGGGCTGGATGACCGATGACGAGGACGCGGCAATTCAGGAAGAGGTGAAGGACGAGATTGCGAACGCGGTGAAGTTTGCCGAGGAGAGTCCGTACCCGACGGTTGCCAACGTTACTACGGACGTGCTTGCTCCCGAGCAGGAGGTGGCATAATGAAGACATTGACGTTCAGCAGGGCGCTGTGCGAAGCGCTGCACGAGGAGATGGAGCGTGACGAATCCGTATTCGTCATGGGGGAAGATGTCATCACGCACGGGGGACCGTACAAGGTGACGGAGGGGATCGCGGAACGGTTCCCGGAACGCATCTTCGAGACGCCGATTGCCGAGGCGGGTATCGTCGGATTGGGGGTCGGCGCCGCCATGGCGGGTATGAGTCCGGTCGTCGAGATTATGTATATGGACTTTGTGACGTGCGCCATGGACGAGGTGGTCAACCAAGCGGCGAAGATGCGCTACATGACCGGGGGTCAAGCCAGCGTTCCGATGGTTATCCGACTTCCGTGCGGCGTCGGTCGATTGCTCGCGGCGCAGCACTCGCAGATTATGGAATCGTGGTTTATGCACGTGCCCGGCTTGCAGGTGGTTGTGCCTTCCACGCCGAGCGACGCCAAGGGATTGCTCAAATCCGCGGTACGCAGCCCGGATCCGGTGCTGTTTTTCGAGTACAAGCGTATCTATACCTCCAGAGGCGAGGTGCCGGACGGGGAACATACCGTGCCCATCGGCAAAGCGGATATCAGCCGTGAGGGCGAGGACGCCACCATCGTCGCCATTGGACCCATGGTGCAGAAGTCGCTGGAAGCGGCGGTGTTGCTGGAGGATGACGGCTACGATGTCGAGGTGGTCGATGTGAGATCGCTGTCGCCGTTGGATACCGAGACCATCTGCGAATCGGTAAATCGGACTGGGCACGCCGTGGTCTGCGGAGAGGACTCCAGCTTTGCCGGGGCGGTTTCAGAGATTGCGGCGATGATTGGCGAGAACTGCTTTGACTCGCTCAAGGCGCCGGTCACGCGCATCGGGAGTCCGCATGTGCCGATGCCGTTTAGCTCGGAGCTCGTGAAGCACGTTGTGCCCGAGGTTCCCAATATCACCGAGGCGGTCAACCGTGTAATGGCGTAGGAGGATTTTCCGACATCGCATCTATGCGCATCGCAGGAAAGGAGAAGTCATGGCAGTACAGTTCCGTCTAGCGGCGTTTGGTCACACCATGGAAACGGGCCGCGTCGTCGAGTGGCACATCGCCGAAGGGAGCAGAATTGAAGAGGGGCAACCCTTGGTTTCGATTGAGACAGACAAAACTGTGGTCGAGGTGGAGTCGCCGGTGAGCGGCGTGCTGCTGCGCATTGTAGGTCAAGCCGATGGCGAGTACGATGTCGGCGAAACCTTGGCATGGATTGGCGAGGAGGGCGAAGAGGTGCCGGACGCCCCCGCCACGGTCCCCAAAACCCCAGCCGCCGCTCAGCCTGCGGAGTCGCGTGCGACTCCGGTGGCGCTGCGACTCGCGCAACGGCACAACATAGACGCCGAATCACTCGCCGGCACTGGACCGGGTGGACGGGTGACGAAGGAGGATGTGCAGCGCGCTATCGACGCGGGCGGGGCGGCGCCGGCAAAGGCTGCACAAGAGACTCCAGCCAGCACCGTGGAGCAACCCAGAACTTCGCCCCCCGATCGACCGTCGGGGTCGCGTGTGACGCCGGTGGCACAGCGGCTTGCGGAACGGCACAATATAGATGCCGAAGCGCTCGCTGGCACGGGTCCCGGCGGACGGGTGACGAAGGAAGATGTGCAGCGGGCTATCGACACAGGCGCGGCGAGTCCGGAGAAGCCGGCTGACGAGAAACCAACGTCAGAGATTGAAGTCACTCCGCTTAGCGGCATCCGCCGCACGACCGCCGCACGGCTCGGCACAATCTGGTCGCAAGCGCCGCATGTTACGGAAGGCATCGAAGTCGATTTTAGCGCCATCCTAAACCTTCGCGGGGTAAACGAGGAGGCGTGGCGCCAAACCCACGGCGTGGCTCCGACGATCAATGATTTTGTGCTGAAAGCCACTGCCGAGGCATTGAAAGCTCATCCCCGGCTCAATTCAACGCTGATTGACGGGGCGGTACACCAGTATCGTGATGTGAATTTGGGGGTCGCGGTCGATGTCCCGGACGGCTTGGTGGTGCCGGTTATCCGAGGCGCCGACGCCCTCGGCATCGTGGAGATTGCGACGCAGGTCAGAGCGCTTGCGGAGCGTGCGCGGGACGGGAAACTAAGGATTGACGATTATGCTGACGGCACGTTCACCGTCACCAACCTCGGCGGGCTTGGGGTGGACTGGTTCACGCCGGTGCTCAATCCGCCGCAGTGCGCGATTCTGGGTGTGGGGCGGGTGCGTCGGGTTGCCGTGTTCGCGGGTGAGTCGATTGTGGCGCGGGATATGGGAACGCTGGTTCTCACCTTTGACCATCGAGCGATTGACGGCGCGCCGTGTGCTCGGTTCCTCGGCGAATTGAAGGGGCTGATTGAGGCGCCGGACGGGTTGTTGCCTTGAGAAGGTAGTAGGCATACTCCGTATGCCGTAACTCTTGTCACCCTTACACCGCTACGAATCAATTTCTATCGATCAACCGAATGAACAAGAACGGCGATTGAGATCCTAGGACGATAGTTTATCCCATGTCATAGAGACCTGCTTGACCCGCCCACTAACACTGTTCGGTTGGTAGGAGCGACCTCCCGGTCGCGACCAATAATAGTGCGAATATCAATCAAGCGACTTCAATCCGTGTAATCTGCGTAATCTGCTTAATCCGTGATTCAGACAATAACCGAAACTACAACTGATAAAACACCGCCATTGAAACCGTAGGTCCCACCTCAAAAGCATCGCCTTTGTCGGACAGAACTCGGCTTTGGATTGGGAGCGTCGCGTTAAGTCGGATGGGCACGCCGAACCGCGGATCGGGCGACACGCCGAACTGCACGGCATTGAAGATCAAACCGGAGTTGATGTCCCGCATCCCATCCCAATAGGCGTGGGATTGGAAAAGTCCCAGATAGTTCGCGTGCAGCGCCAACCAATCCGCGAGTTGATACCGTATACCGACGGTTTCTGTGACCTCCACGGAGCCGCGGTAAGTCTTGCCGTTCTCATAGACCGGAAACTGCCCATGTATTGACGCGTTGAGCGAGAGCCCGTCAGACAACATCGTTTCATAGTGCAGCGCCGCCGACGGATCGAATGTGCCGGTGCCGAACTGGATGTGAAGGTGTTTGATGCCGGCGTCTCCCAGCTTGAACGGGTCCGCCTCTGTCGCGCCGATCGGTATACTGGTCCCGATCGACACCACCAAAAGATCGGGGTCGCGCAATAGGTTTGGGAGGCTGTGGGAGATGAACAGGCGAGCGTCCGAAAATCCGCGGTACACCTCGTCGCGGTGGTGGATGTCTTGGTTGCGTAGGATTGCCTCACGTTCCCCCAACGTCACGGGAGCAAGCTCGTCGACGAAGGCGTCCTGATCCTTGATGTCGTAGGGCAGGCTTAACGCAATGTCCCAGTCAGCGGTATGGCGGTAGGCGATATCCAGTTGAAAGCGTACGACATCCAAGGAAACGCGGTGGCGATGCAGCGGAACCTGAACCACGTCACCTGTTGCAGAAAGCCCTCTTGTCTCCAGATGTCCACCGTCGGCATCAAATCCCCGCAGTATGTTGAGGGAGAATCGGAATTTGCTATCATCGGAAGTCGAACCGACTCCGCTAATCCCGCTTTGCGGAATCACGGGATTACTTCACGCGCCTCAGGACTCTTGCGCGCGCGAAATCGGCGAAAAAAGCTGGAATCCGGCAAAGAGAATGCTCAAGAAAAGGTAGATTCTTCCTATCATATGTCTCCAATAGACTGCTGGTAACTGTTTAGCGCATCGTTTGGTTAGTAGTATTACAGTTCGTCGCACGTCCGGTCTGGACATGTAAGCCCCCGAATAGCCGGAATTAGCATTGTACTTCCCTACTCGGCGCGTTCCCTGCCCCCGCTCGGTCTGGATTGGCAAATCCAGACCGATGGACTAAACAATTACGACTGCAGAACTGTTACTTGGATTCACCCCATCCTCAATCCTTGGTTCCGCTCGCCGCACATCCGTGAAGTCTCCACTATTCCACCAATCAGCCGAACCCGTAGGTTGGGTTGAGCCACGCGAAACCCAACGGTAGGAGCGATCTCCGAATCGCGACCCCGTATTGTGAATTTGCCTATCACTCTGTAGGAGCGACCTCCCGGTCGCAATTCAATTGGACCAACCGACTGATTACGGAGAGCGATAGCAAATCCTGCGCGATCGCGAATCCTGATAAAAATCCGATACGAATTCCCCAGCCAAATGAACAGCGGCCTCCGTAGGGGCGAGGTTCCCTCGCCCGATACGTAGCAGGCGCAATCAAGTGACCGAATAGAATCAAACGAGCCCGTAGGTTGGGTTGAGCCACGCGAAACCCAACGGTAGGAGCGATCTCCGAATCGCGACTCTGGACGGTACGGTCAACGACTGATTAAGGAGGACGATATTACATAATGGGGCAGACGGGGGACATCTATCCAACGCCGCTATGCACTCCTTCGATCTCACCCTACCAATCTACGAGGTCGAGTCTAGGAAATGTCCATGAAATTCTTCCAGTCAATTCCTAGATTTCGAATAGCTGCACGGATTGTTCCTATTTTCAAATCATGAGCCCCGTGATCTGGAATAACCACAGTTTTGTTTGCGGAAGGATTATACTATTTGCGGTGGGATCCACGCCTGCGAGTGTTCCTGTTTTCGCATCCAAGCGCCTTCAGTCTTCGAGCTACTTCTTGGTATTTCACAGGAATGTAGCCTTTGATTCTAATTTGGAAATAATTGCTTGAAAGAAGAAGGCGGACGCATCGTCGTCAACTGGTAAGGTAGGTGTGATCGTTTCAAACCATACAGGTTGCTTTTTTGGTGGGATTGTCTCAGGCATGACTTGAATCGTGTCGGGTAAAGCCCGGTTAAAATCATCGTATAGTTCCAACACTGTAGCAAAGGCGTCTATAGTGTTGTTTAGCGCCTCTTCAATTGAATTACCTTCGGTTATCAGCTCAGACAGTTCTTTACATGTGACTGTGTAGCCACCTTCTGATTGAGGTGTTAGTACGACGGTATTCTATAACTCACTGGCATTAGTTTAGTACCCGCCACTGAAAACCATGGTGTAAAGCACCTTGTCGCCGACGGCGCATGAGTCGATATGCGCGAGTGTCCAGCCTTGCGACGCCTTTCCGTTTATAATCTCCTCCAATTTGCCCGGTTTTTCATCCGTTGAAACCACCCCCGGATCCGGTAAGCCGTCTGTATCAAGATAAGTGACCACCTGTGTGTACGGGGTCTTATCTGGCGACGCCTCGGATTCCTTGACCGACACATCGGCTATGAGCTCGTGGTACTCGGCGGTTTGGAGAGCGAGGTAGACCCCGCCCACGATCACAGGGATGGCATATATCAGCACCACAACAGCAAGGGCGATGAGAATGCCTGTTATCAGGCGTTTGCGTAGCAACCTGTTCATGATATTCCTCCTTTAGATAAACAACGATAGCCGAATAAACACCGCGAGGTCGATATCGCGGGGGTAGTGGTGTTCGTTGAAAAGCAGTAGCATGGGTTTAGCTCCGTAAGGTTCTCCGTACTCGTTGGGTGCGGGGTTGCCCCGCCTACGGAGTAAGTGAACGATGTAGTTAAGACATCATATGCACTATTATTCAAGCGAAATGGTATTAACACAAACTCCGATGCCTTACCCAATCTGCTCATTCGAGCGAACCTACTTCTGCCCTCCGTGACTATCCTATCACGACCAAATGTCAAGAGAACATTGTAGTAGATTGCTCTAAATCCTGCTTCGTCGATCTAATTCAAAAAAAATGACTTATACCAAGCACCGTCAAAGTCAGCGCTGTTAATTGCCACCAGCTTTGTCTATTGATTGCAATGTCTTTTTGGATTGCGTTGGTTGCCAATCCTCACCGGCACATTATATCACAATGCCTTGCAATATGCTATACCAAGCATCGTTCAATACTAGGCAATCGCCTCCGTTTCTTCTTGATTGAGGAAGCGTCCTCTAGCGATAGAAACCCCTTTAGAGAGAGCTAAACCCTTTGGTTGGGTTGAGCCACGTGAAACTCAACGGTAGGAGCGATCTCCGAATCGCGACCCCGTATTGTGAGTTTGCTTATCACTCTGTAGGAGCGACCTCCCGGTCGCGATCTTAGATAGAGTTCTTCTGTCCCCCCTCTTGTAGGGGGCGATCAACCGACTGATTAAGGAGGGCGATAGAGTTCCTCTGCGCATCAGCCTTGGAGAGCGCCAGCGGCGCGAAAGGTGTATAGCAACGCCAACCCACTCTAAATCAAAGCCCAGAGGGGCAACAGCCTGTAGGTTGGGTTGAGCCGCGCGAAACCCAACGGCAGGATCGATCTCCGAATCGCGACCCCGTATTGTGAGTTTGCTTATTACTCTGTAGGATTGACCTCCCGGTCGCGATTCAATTGGACCAACCGACTGATTACGGAGAACGATAGTAAATCCCGTGCGATCGCGAATCCCGATAGAAATCCGATACGAATTCCCCAGCCGAATGAACAGCGGCCTCCGTAGAGGCGAGGTTCCCTCGCCCGATACGTATCAGGCGCAATCAAGTGACCGAATGGAATCAAACGAACCTGTAGGTTGGGTTGAGCCGCGCGAAACCCCAACGGTAGGAGCGATCTCCGAATCGCGACCCCGTATTGTGAGTTTGCTTATCACTCTGTAGGAGCGATCTCCAGGTCGCGACTACGCCACTACTTCACTATGAAAAACACCTACCGAGCAAACCTCTCAGCTTCATCATATCTCACGATAGCCTCGACTCGCCTACGAATCAAGCTGCGCCTTGTACTCGATAGCTTTGCCGACCAAGTAAATCAACTCCACCACCTGTTCGTTGTCGAATTCCGGGAAGACACCCTTAACCACTCGGCGAACCTCCTCCAAGCTTCCGTCCTTTGCCCAGTAGCTCTCCCGCAGGATTTCGGCGAACTCTGCCACGGCTGCCGTAAGTCGAAACGGCGCGGAAGCCGTCTCAAACGACTCATGCAGATCCGATGAAAAGATGTCTTCTCCAACTTCGGTGACTTTCTGGCTATCGGGATCGGCGTAGCGGATCGAGGCAGTCGCGATTTTGCCGGATGCTCCCTCGTGCAACTTGACCTCATACAGCGCGGTCACGCAGTGACCCGAGCCGACCTCCCCGGCGTCAACGGAGTCATCGCGGAATTGGTGGTTTTCGAGGTGACGGTTTTCATAACCGAGCAACCGGAATCGGCTAACCACCTCCGGATTGAAATCCACCTGAATCTTCGCGTCTTTGGCGATAACCTGCAGCGTCCCCGTCAAATCTTCCACGAAGATGCGCCTCGCCTCGCTGAGCGTGTCAACATAGGCGTAGTTCCCGTTTCCCGCATTCGCAAGTTTCTCCATGAGGATGTCGTTATAGTTGCCCATACCGAAGCCGACGGTCGACAATGTGATTCCGCGCTTGACGTGTGTACGTATCTCCTTCAGGATCTCTTCCGGTCCCGTTTGACCGACATTGGCGACACCGTCCGAGCAAAGAATCACGCGGTTGATGTGATCGATCTCCGCGTTACGCCAGGCGAGATCGTAGCCGATGCGCAACCCCTCTTCGGCGTTGGTCGATCCATCCGGATACAGGGAATCGATGGCTGTCAAGATCTCGGTTCTTCGGTTGACTGCCGTGTGCGGCAACAGCAACCGTCCACTGGAGCCGTAGACGACGATGCCTACTTTGTCGGTGGGGCGAAGTTGATCCACCAGCAGCCTCAACGATCTCTTCACCAATCCCAAACGGTTTTCCCTTTCCATTGAACCGGACACGTCAACCACAAAGGTCAGTGCCGCGTCCTTTCGGTCTTGATCCGAGATCACTCGCCCTTTCAATCCAATTCTGAGCAGGTGGGTACGCTTGCTATCCGCAAATATTGACGGCGCGCCTTCAAGGTGGATGGCGAATGCGCCTTCGGTCGGTGCGGCATAGTCGTATTTGAAGGCGTTGACGAACTCCTCGACGCGCACCGCTTCCGACGGGGGCAGATGCCCCTCCGTCAAGTATCGGCGGGTAACCGAATACGACGCCGTGTCGACATCCATCGCAAAGGTTGAAAGGTGTTCGTCCTCCGTATCAAGGAAAGGATTGACACCGCTGCCCTTGAAGTACATATCCGGGTAGGCGGCAGCGTTTGGCGGTTTCAATTGAGGACCGGACCGATAGACCGTGTGACCCATCGCTTCCGACGCGGAATCTATGCGAACCGCCTTTGAAGAAAACTGCAATACCGAAGACGGTTGGTAATTGGAAACCGCCTTCATCGCAACGGGAGGTCTGCGTTCCGCGTGCGGCGATGGCTGCGTTCCAATTGCCGAAACCCTGCCTGCTATGGCAGGTTTCCGCATTTTTTGTTTCGGGGGAGCTTGTTCCGACAAAAATGCAACAGTGATCGTATCATCCGGCTGTGGGGTTTTCGTCACCCAATAGGCACCAATAAGCAACACGATGGCGGTGTGTAACATTAGCGAAGCCGTTAATGCGCAGGAAAGTTTCTTGAATTTCATAATGTGCCCTCCGATATTTGGATAGGATGGATGGAAGGGGGAAGGATTGAAGATTCCTTTCCACACCGTCCGTGGTTTGATGATTGTTAGTTGGATTAGTCAAAAGGGAGAGCAAGGAACGTGCCATGAGAAAGGGAGCGGATTACGCCGCGTTTTCGCCCTTTAAGCGCACATGATTGGGCAGGGATTGTCACGTGTTGCACTACATCGTGCATCAGTACGGGTAATTATTGTCCAGATTTAATGCAATGAAGCACAGGAGTTGTGCTTCATTACAAACAGCAGACATACGTGACAATCGCCATTACGTTTTTGTAGGGAACGCAGATCTGCGTTCCTCTCTTTCAAATGGCTCTTACCTGCCGACCAATTTGTAGGGTAGGATCCATTGACCGGTCATGGAGCTCGATAGATAACCCTTAGAGATTCCCTCCAGCCCGACCGCGATAATAATCCTCCACTCACCAGCCTCTGTAGGAGCGACCTCCTGGTCGCGATTCAATACGATCCACCAACTGTATACGGATCAGCCTCCCGAATAGGTCCACCGACCGGTCATGGAGCTCGATAGAGATCCATCAAGCGAACGGACATGGATCGCGATAGAGATCCTTGATGATCGCCAATCCGGATAGAATCGCCTGATAGAAATCCCTTTGCTTCAACGGCAGGAAATCCCTCTGATTTCTCGTTGGCATCGGATTCAAAATGTGATACGATGACTATCTGTCTTGCAACCGCGGCATCATCAGAGGGCACTCCCGCTGTTCGACGCGCTATAGTCATCCCAACTAAAATTACACATGCTTGTGGGTGATGACATTCTTCTGTACCACAAGGGATCTCTATCGCGCTCCTTGTTCAGTCGCTTGATCTGTTAGATTGTGGAATGCGCAAACCGACCAAACAATCAACTGAGTGAATAACGAAGACGATAGAGATTTTCTAGGGAGTCCGATAGATATACTATACTCCGCGCTGTCAGAAATTGCGTCTTTTGTAGGATCAAACGAGCGGATAGCGAGTGCGATAGAGATCCCGCGATCTCCAGGTCGCGACCTGCGTTCGCCGTAGGTGCGGTTTCCAACCGCACCTACCGCCAGACGCTTGAAAACACGCAATTTTCAGCAGCGTGAAGTATAATAGCGTGCGCGATAGAAATCCTTTGCGCGACGAGCGTGCTCGATTTTGTGGCTAAGTGGTTTATTCTCTAAGTGTTTATTGCTTAATGAAACCGAGTTTTTTCTTCAAAACTCGGTTTCTTCCCGGAGCCAAAGTGGCTTCAAGGTAATGGTTGAATCCACTCATCACGGGCAACTAAGGATTGATAATCATGGCAATCACTTCATCACATAAATCACAGTTCAGACAATGTTAACTGCCGACACCCAACACTTACCATATGTTTTTAGAAAGTAAACCACTAAGTACGCATATCGTCATCGTTCATGTAATATGCGTGAATATCAATGTAATTGATTATAGAAGACAAGGAGGAAGACTAATTTGAGCGAACATCTTATCTCATCTAAGGAAATGGCGCAGTTTGTGGCTTCCGGTTACCTGAAGTTCGAGGAGATGGTACCGAAAGATGTGTCCGATGCATGCCTAGAGGACATGAGAAACCACCGTGGATATCTCGAGGTGGGTACCCCGTTCGAAGAGACGTGGCCCAAGGGGACACCTCTCGGCGATATGTTCCGTTTGCCGCAGGTGAAAGGGCTTATCCATTCGCTGGTCGGTCCGAATCCGGTCTACGACCATCACGCCGTGCATCTGTTGCGGGCGAACAGCATGATTGGAGCAGACATGCACCAGGACTCGGTCATCGACTTCCGCGAGAACTATTTCGACATCCAGTTGTCGTTCTTCGCGCACGACACGCCCGACGAGATGGGCGGTACGTTCCTGATTCCCGGCTCGCATTTCCGAAATGTTCGCACCGGCGAAATTCGCGGCTACCAGCAGATCCCCGGCAAAATCTGGGCGACCTGCCCGGCGGGGACGATGTATGTCTGGAACACGCGAGTCTGGCACGGCGCGCGTAGCAACCATACCGATCAGGATCGCTACATGTACAAGCTGCGGCTCAACCCGTCGCAACCTCAGGTGCGCAATTTCGATACATCGGATATCGACGACCCGAAGATTGGCAGCATTCTCTCGAAGGGGCACGGCTGGGAAGGCAGTGACATGCGGTATGAGCTGATGAAGCGCGTCCAGATGTGGCGGTACGTCTCCGATCAGCCCGACTACGATATCGGCGAGCGTTTCATGCGCAGGATCGAGTACCAACCGCAGCGCATGTCGGCGTAAATCTAGAGAAGACAAGACAACCGGCGATTTTCTGTAGGGGACGCAGATCTGCGTCCCTTAATCCTAAAACACCCCTACTTGCCAACCAACATCCTGCGACTCGCCCTGAAATCCCCCGCCGCAAGCGTGCAAAAATACACGCCCGTTGCAACCGGTTCACCGCGCTCATTCCGTCCGTCCCAATACGCCGCGCGGTCCCGGCTGCGATACACCCCCGCCGGCTGGAATCCAACCGCCAACCTCCGAACCACCCGCCCGTGCACGTCATGAATCGTCAACGCGACCTCTGCTGGCGCCGCTAACTGATACGGTACCCACGTCTCCGGATTGAACGGATTCGGGTAATTCGGCAAAAGCGCCGTCTCAGCAGGAATGCCTGACTCCAGCGTCAACGTCATCAAAAGTCGTTCAAGCGCGATAATTCCTCTCTTCACGGTTGGGTCTGCCATCTCTAGCTCCTCCGCATCAGCCAACCACCTCCGTACATCCTCCGCCGTGAGCGCCCCAAGCCCATCCGCGCGGCTGGGAGGCGAAGCCGCCGCATGTCCGAACGCCCCCGCCACCAACTCCAAATCTTGAAGGTTCACGACCTCATCTCCGTTGATGTCGGCACCATCTCCCCCCAACTGTCCGAAATTCGCGGCGACCAACACCAAGTCGAAGATACTCACAATGCCATCGTCGTTGACATCTGCCGCCCTTGCTCGAATGAGGTTTGTGTAAGGGGTTATGTCCCAGAGTAGGATAGATCCGTCCGAACTTCCACTGGCAAGTGTAGACCAATCGGACGAGAATACGACCTTTCCCCCTTCAAGGGTGTGCAGAACTTCCCCCGTGCGAAGACTCCACAAGCGAATCATGCCGCCTCCGCTGGCAAGCATGAAGTCATCTAGGAAGAACGCTACGGATGAAACGCTCCTCGTATAATCTAGAGTTTGTAGGAGAGCTCCGGTACGGGTGTCCCACAAACGAATTGTGCGGTCTTCACTTCCACTGGCAAGCGTCCCGCTATTGGGGGAGAAAGCCAAGCTCCAGATGTCGTGCGTGTGTCCATCAAGAGTATGCTTATGTTCGCCGGTTTGGGCATCCCACAATCGAATCGTCTTGTCGCGGCTTCCGCTGGCAATGGTGAGACCGTCGGGGGAAACTGCAACTGTCAACACTGCACTCGTATGTCCTTCAAGGATCCGCAGCAGTTCTCCGCTGCGGGAATCCCAAAGGCGAACCGTGTTGTCCTCCCAATAACCTCCGCTGGCAATCATGCTGCCAACCGGAGAGAAGGCGACGGACGAGACTGAACGCGTGTGCCCCTCAAGCGTATGCGTGAGTTCTCCGGTACGGGTGTCCCACAAGGAAATGGTTTCGTCACCAATTCCACTGGCGATAGTTGCCCCATCAGGAGAGAATGCTACGAAGTTGACACTACTATGAGATCTATACTCTTGGGCGTCCGGTTCGAACTTTTTTATGAGTTCGCCGGTGCGGGCATTCCGTAATCGAACCGCGTTGTCCCCAATGGCAAGCGCACTTCCGTCGGGCGAGAAGGCCACAGAAGAAATTATACCATACCCCTCAACGGTCTTCTTGAGCGCACCGGTGCGAGTATCCCAGAACCGAAGCGTGTCGTCGAACCAATTTCCGCTGCTCGCAAGTGTATTTCCATCCTCCGAGAAGGCTACAGACCACACCCAACCCGTGTGGCCCTCTAACGACCGCTTAAGCTCTCCGGTGGCGACATCCCAAAGTCGAATTGCTCCCCAACTCGCACTGGCAAGCGTGCCGCCATCTGGCGAAAACGCCACCGAATGGACATTTCCCGTATGTCCCTCTATGGTGCGCTTGTGTTCCCATGTATGCGCATCCCATAGCCGAATCGTTTTGTCCCTACCCCCACTGGCGAGCGTGCGTCCATCCGGCGAAAATACCAAAGAGTGTACCTCCTGTCTATGTCCCTCAAGCGTACCCAAGGGCGCCCCCGTACGCGCGTCCCACAGCCGAATCACTCCCACACCACTGCTGACAAGTATGCTTCCATCCCTAGAGAAGGCTACGGAATCGACCGAACCTCGGTGACCTTCAAGGGAATGCTTGAGTTGCCCGGTACGCACGTCCCACAGTCGCAGGTCTTGCCAAGCGCTGGCGGCGATTGTGTTTCCATCGGGTGAAATCGCCAATGAGGAGGGCCCACTGCGATAGTCGCCGAGGGTTGTCTTGAGTTCGCCGGTTCGGGCGTCCCACAATCGAATCTTGCCCCCGCCTCCGCTGGCGAGCGTGTCACCGTTTTGCGAGTACGCTAAAGAAATAGCCCCGTGCAAATGCCCCGTAAATAGGCCGAGTTCGGTGCCGTCGCGCCCATCGAAAAGCCATATCCCGACACTACCCCCGACTGCCAACCGGCTGCCATCCGGCGAATATGCTATCTGGAATATCTCACCCTTGCCCAACCGCATGAAGGCGCCATCGGGAAGCTTCCATCGTTGGAAATCTTCGGCGACAGCGTTGAGCGATAGCAGGATAAAAAACAACACAATGATAGATCTGATTAACCGCGCTTTTTTCGTCAGCATGATCATTTACTCCATTTCGATGGTGTCCCAACAGGCGAATTCCTCAGTTTCGAGCAGCAACAAACCGCTCCGCACCATTTCCAAATCCCGTGGTTTATGCTCAACATATTTGAATGTGCATCACCCATGCCAACCGGAAACTCAACAATACCCCTTCTGAATACGGGTTCTATGCTCCAGGTACACGGAATTGGACCGAGAATGTTGTCCAGACTTAATGCAAGGATGCACAGGAGTTGGGCTTCATCACAGACATCAAAGATACTTGATAATCGCTAATTCGTTTCTGTATGGGACGCAGATCTGCGTTCCTCAACCCTCCTATTTTCCGACCAACATCCTGCGACTCGCCCTAAAATCCCCCGCCGCAAGCGTGAAAAAATACACGCCCGTTGCAACAGATTCACTGCACTCATTCCGTCCATCCCAATACACCGCGCGATCCCGGCTCCGATACGCACCCGCCGGCTGGAGGCCAATCGCCAACGTCCGAACCACCCGACCATGCACGTCGTAAACCGTCAGTCTGACGTCCGCTGCCTCCTTCAACTGATACGGTATCCACGTCTCCGGATTGAACGGATTCGGGTAATTCGGCAACAGCGCCGTCTCAGCGGGAATGCCTGACTCCAGCGTCAGCGTCGTCAGCAGTCGTTCAAGCGCGATAATCCCTCTCTTCACGGTTGGATCTGCCATCTCTAGCTTCTCCGCATCAGCCAACCACCTCCGTACATCCTCCGCCGTAAGCGCCCCAAGCCCATCCGCGTGGCTGGCAGGCGAAGCCGCCGCATTTCCAAACGCCCTTGCAACCAACTCCAAATCCAATAGGTTCACCATCCCATCCCCATTGACATCGGCACCGTCTACGCCCAATTGCCCGAATTCGGCGGCGACCAACACCAAGTCGAAGATATCCACGATCCCATCGCCGTTGACATCTGCCGCCCTTGTCAATACGAGATTTGTGTAAGGGGTCACGTCCCAGAGTAGGACAATTCCGTCCATGCTGCCGCTGGCGAGCGCCAAGCCATCTGGACTGAAGGCTACGCTCGTAACATCAAGCGTGTGTCCCGTGAACGTACTCAGCAGTTCGCCAGTCTCTGCATCCCACAGTCGGACAACATCCTCCAACCCCCCACTCCCACCGGCAAGCGTTAATCCATCCGGACTGAACGCCACGCTATTCACCCCAGCCGCGTATCCTTTGGATGTGCGCACCTCAAGCGCCTGCAGTTGCGCACCTGTATTCACGTCCCACAGGCGAATTACACCCGACCCTCCACCAGCAAGTGTCAGTCCATCCGGGCTGGAGGCTAGGCTATATACGTTTAGCGAGCGGTCTGTGGGCGTCCTCATCTCAAGTACCCGCAGTTGCAACCCCGTATTCACTTCCCAAAGACGAACTTTCCCTCTACCCCCACCGGCAAGTGTCAATCCATCCGGGCTGAACGCCACGCTTTTTACATTCCAACTATGCCTATGCTCGTCAAGCGTCCGTACATGCGCCCCCGTTACCGCATTCCATAGACGGATGCTACCGCCCTTATCCCCGCTGGCAAGCGTCAATCCGTCCGGGCTGAACGCCACACAAGTCACATCTACCGTATGTCCCTCAAGCATCCGAATCTGTGCACCCGTGGCAGCGTCCCACAACCCGACCGAATAGTCCTCGCTCCCGCTCGTGAGGATTAAGCCCTCTGGACTGTACGCAACGCTGGTTACGTTCTCCGTATGCCCTCGGAGCGTTCGCAGGTGCGCACCCGTAACCGTATCCCAGACATGGACGGCGCCGTTCTCATTTCCGGTGGCAAGAGTCGAACCATCCGGATTGTAGGCTGTGCTACTGATCCCGGCTGTGTACCCCTCAGGCGTCCACGCCTGCACCCAAGTATTTGTGTCCCATAGACGAATACCGCCATCCAGGCTCGCACTGGCGAGCGTCAGCCCATCCGGGCTGTACGCCAGGCTATTCGTCCAAGACATATGCCCTTCGAGCGTTTGCAGATGCGCCCCCGTTGCCGCATTCCAGAGAAGCACGTTGCCTTCCGAATCCGCACTGGCAAGCGTCTCGCCGTCGGGACTGTACGCCACGCTATTGACCAGAGCGGAATGTCCCTCAAGCGTCCGCACCTCCGTCCCGGTAGCCGCGTCCCACAGACGCACGGTGCGGTCCCAACTCCCGCTCGCAATCGTCTTCCCGTCCGGGCTGAATGCCACACTATTGACCTCCGCGCTGTGGCCCTCAAGTGTGCGTTTGTGTACACCTGTATTTGCATCCCACAGTCGAATTTCAAGCCAATTCGTGTTCGCAAGCGTGCGCCCATCCGGGCTATACACCACGCTATTCCTCCAAGAGCTATGCCCCTCAAGCGCCCCTACCTTCGCCCCTGTATCCGCATCCCACAGATGGATGCTACCGTCCCAACTTCCGCTGGCAAGCGTCTCTCCATCCGGGCTGAACGCAACGCTATCCACTTGACCCGAGAGCCTCTCAAGCGCGCGAACGTGCGCCCCCGTAGCCGCATCCCACAGATGAATCTGCCCGTCGTAGCTTCCACCGGCAAGGGTCTCTCCATCCGGGCTGAACGCAACGCACGTGAAAATAGAGGCATGCGTGGTGAACAGCGCAATTTCTTGATTCGCTGCCGTATCGTAGAGCCAAATGCCGATGGTACTGGCGACCGCGAGCCGTGTCCCGTCCGGGGAATACGCAATCTGAGATGTTCGTCCTTTGCCCAACCGCATTTTGGCGCCGTCCGGTAATCCCCAATTCGATGCGTCTTGGGCGAGGGCGTTAAGTGTGAATAGGACGGAGAGCAAGGGA
This sequence comes from Candidatus Poribacteria bacterium, assembly GCA_965204085.1. GTDB lineage: Bacteria > Poribacteria > WGA-4E > WGA-4E > JAJDTR01 > JAJDTR01. The sequence goes on from CBDBEE010000001.1 coordinate 1,237,613, forward strand.
AGGCAGGTTTTGAATAACATCGCTTTCCTGATCGGCATCGCTATTCTCCTTACAGTAGGGAACGCAGATCTGCGTTCCTCAACCCTCTCCGAGTCACGCTGAAATCCCCTGCCGCAAGGATCTGTATGGTAGGTTCAAGCGACTGAATAAGGAAGGATCAAGGGAATGATTAGTGACTGCGATAGAGATCTCTGATACCGAACGCGATAGAACTTCCATAGAGATCCCATCTCCGAATCGCGACCTCGTATTGTGAGTTTGCATATCGCTCTGTAGGAGCGACCTCCCGGTCGCGATTCAATTGGATCAAGCGAATGGTTAATGAGCGCGATAGAGATCCCAATGCGATAGTAAACCCCGTGCAATAGAAATTCTCTCCGAATCGCGACTAAACCTCATCCCACTCCGGCACTCTGTAGGGGACGGCCCCCGTGCCGTCCCAATGAAAAAACACCACAGAAATCACATAGAGATTGTGCCACGCTCTGTAGGAGATCAAAGGAACGGATAGATCAAGCGACTGAATAAGGAGCGCGATAGAGATCCCCTTCCAGGTCTCGACCTCAACACTTGCACAAAACATATCCGCTATGCAGTGTGCAACCGGCAACCGTCGAATCACCGAGATCCTCTCCTATCGCCCGCTCCGCATACACCTCACCGGAGGCCGGACGCAACTTTCTTCAGCCTACCCCACATTGTGATGCGGCTGCGCTGCGGCGAAACCGAGAGCTCTCCGGGATAAAGCCAATCCGGTGCGGAATTCCAGAACTCGGGATCGTGTTGCAAAGCGTTGACGGCGCCGTTAGTTGCATCCACCAAGTAAATCCCAACTACACGATCCTTGCGCCAAGATTGAAATGCGATGGCGTCACTCTGCGGTGACCATGTAGCCTGTTCATCCCCATTTATCTTCGTGAGTTGTTTCTGATTCTCTCCGTCGCTGTCCATCACCCAGATCCCGTCATTGCCGACATACGCGATACTCGTCCCGTCAGGGGACCAGCATGGAAAACGTTTCTGCACAGGGTCATGCGTTAACTGTGTCTGATTCTGTCCGTCGGCATCCATTACATAAATTTGATTGACTTTGCGATTCCTACCGGAGAAAAATGCTATCCTCTTGCCATCGGGCGACCAGGTCGGATGTGCGCCTTCACGCGTAAGCAGTCTCTTGTTGTTCCCATCCGCGTCCATTACAGTAATCCCGGCGGGGGCTACATCATGTTCATCCGCATGAAGATGGGCGTCGTACGCAATTGTCTTCCCGTCGGGCGACCAGTCCGGATTATCGTCCCATAACCCGTCCGTCAACCTAATCGGGTTCTTCCCGTCGGCGTCGATCACCCAGATCTGAAGGTGATCCTTGTTTCTTCTATTGGAAACAAACGCAATCTTCTTCCCGTCGGGCGACCACGCCGGACGGAGGTCCCCACTTGGATTGACCGTTACTCTTCTCGGGTTTCCCCCGTCACCATCCATGACATAAATTTCAGAATTCCCGTCTCTATTTGAGGAGAAGGCAATTCTGGACCAACGGGAAGCGTAACCATTTGCGGTAATGTGCATCTGTATTAACAGGGAGGCTACAAGCGCTGCCGCGAACAAGCGTCCACCTTTGCAAGACATTTTTTCCTCCTTAGTCATAGCGAAAGCAATTTACGACTCACAAGATTCTAGAAATCCACGACGGTTTTCTGTAGGGTGCGCACTGCGCACCAGCCTTTTCTTTTTGCATTTCTTGTCCGTCGCCAGCGTAAATGGGCTGCTACTACAGCGTAGGGGACGCAGATCTGCGTCCCTTAATCCTAAAACACCGCTACTTACCGACCAACATTCTGCGGCTAGTCCTGAAATCCCCCGCCGACCATTCCCTCATTCCCGTAACACGCATTTCTACTTTTTGAACACAAATTAGGGATACTTGGCAATCTCCCTTCCGATTTCTCGTAGGGGACGCAGATCTGCGTCCCTTAATCCTAAAACACCGCTACTTACCGACCAACCTCCCGCGTGTCGCCCTAAAATCCCCCGCCGACCATTTCCTCATTCCCGTGATACGCATTTCTACTTTTTGAACACAAATTAGGGATTCTTGGCAATCTCCCTTCCGAATTCTCGTAGGGGACGCAGATCTGCGTCCCTTAATCCTAAAACACCGCTACTTACCGACCAACCTCCCGCGTGTCGCCCTAAAATCCCCCGCCGACCATTTCCTCATTCCCGTAACACGCATTTCCACTTTTTGAACACAAATTAGGGATTCTTGGCAATCTCCCTTCCCCTTTTTTTGTAGGGGACGCAGATCTGCGTCCCTTAATCCTAAAACCCCTCCTACTTACCGACCAACATCCTGCGGCTAGTCCTGAAATCCCCCGCCGACCATTTCCTCATTCCCGTAACACGCATTTCTACTTTTTAAACTCAAATTAGGGATTCTTGGCGATCTCCCTTCCGATTTCTCGTAGGGGACGCAGATCTGCGTCCCTTAATCCTATAACCCCCCTACTTACCGACCAACATTCTGCGACTCCTCCTGAAATCCCCCGCCGATCATTCCCTCATTCCCGTAACACGCATTTCTACTTTTTGAACACGAATTAGGGATTCTTGGCAATCTCCCTTCCGATTTCTTGTAGGGGACGCAGATCTGCGTCCCTTAATCCTATAACCCCTCCTACTCACCGACCAACATCCTGCGTGTCGCCCTAAAACCCCCCGCCGACCATTTCCTCATTCCCGTAACACGCATTTCTATTTTTTGAACACAAATTAGGGATTCTTGGCAATCTCCCTTCCGAATTCTCGTAGGGGACGCAGATCTGCGTCCCTTAATCCTATAACCCTCCCTACTTACCGACCAACATCCTGCGACTCGTCCTGAAATCCCCTGCCGAAAGCGTGCAAAAATACACGCCCGTGGCAACCGCTTCACCACGTTCATTCCGTCCATCCCAATACGCCGCGCGGTCCCGGCTGCGATACACCCCCGCCTGCTGATAGCCAACCTCCAACCTCCGAACCACCCGCCCGTGCACGTCATGAATCGTCAACGTGACCTCTGCTGCCTCCTTCAACTGATACGGTATCCACGTCTCCGGATTGAACGGATTCGGGTAATTCGGCAACAGCGTCGTCTCGGCAGGAATGCTTGACTCCTCCGTTAATGCCGCCAACAGTCTCTCAAGCGCAATAATCCCTCTCTTCACGGTTGAATCGGTTATCTCTAGCTTCTCCGCATCAGCCAACCACCTCCGTACATCCTCCGCCGTGAGCGTCTCAACTCCATCCGCGCGGCTGGCAGGCGCAGCCGCCGCATGTCCGAACGCCCCCGCCACCAACTCCAAATCTTGAAGGTCGACAACCCCATCACCGTTGACATCCTCACCATCTCCCCCCAACTGCCCAAAATGCGCGGCGACCAACACCAAATCCAAGATATCCACGATCCCATCGTCGTTGACATCTGCCGCCCTTGCTCGAATGAGGCGTGTGTAAGGGGCCACGTCCCACTGCAGGATGGTTCCGTCCAGACTTCCGCTGACAAGCGTAGATCCATCCGGACTGAACACCACGCTCTTAGCCTCAGCCCCATGCCCCTCGAGCGTACCCAGCAGATCGCCCGTAGCCGCATCCCACAGCCGGACGGTATCGTCACTCCCTCCGCTGGCAAGCATCGCGCCATCCGGAGTGAAGGCGACGCTCTCGACATAACCCGCATGTCCCTTCAGCGTCCGTATCAGCCTACCCCTGCTCATATTCCACAGACGAATGTTACCGTCACGATTCCCGCTGGCAAGCGTCAAGCCATCCGGGCTGAATGCCAGACTCGTGACGTTGGAGGTGCGTGCTTGAAGCTTTCGCCTGCGTGCACCGGTGACGACGTCCCATAGATGGATAGCGCCGTGAAAACTCCCGCTGGCAAGCGTCCGGCCGTCGGGTGAGTAGGCTACCGACAAGACGATGTCCGTGTCGTCGTCAATTAGCCTCAGTTGATCGCCCGTTCTCACATCCCATAGACGCACGCTACTGTCCCAACCTCCGCTCACAAGGGTCAATCCATCCGAACTGTACGCCACACCGGTAACCCAATGCGAATGTCCTCCAAGCGTCCGGCGCGCCCCCGTAACGGCATCCCAGATATGGAGGCTCCCGTCCCTGCTCCCACCGGCAAACGTCAAGCCATCGGGACTGTAAGCCACGCAAATGACCTCCTCCTCGCCCGCTTGAAGGATTCGCACCTGCTCTCGCGCAGCCGTATCCCATAGACGGATAGCGCCGTCCCGACCCCCGCTGATAACCCTATTCCCGTCCGGGCTGTACGCGATGCTGTTGATCCGGGCGGAATATCCATTGATTGAGCGAGCCAGGTCACCGGTGGTTGTGTTCCACACGCGAATGGATTGGTCCCAACCCATACTAACGAACGTTTTTCCATCCGGGCTGAACGCAACCGTCGGGTTAGACGCACGACTCCTCTTGCTGGTAATGGCAGCCTCCTCAAATGTTACCAGTTTATCGCCGGCGTCCAGATTCCAGAGACTGACCGTACCGAGCCCGCTTACACCGGCAAGCATCTTTCCGTCCGGGCTGTATGCCAGGCTATTCACCCAATCGTCGTGCACTTCAAGTGTGCGAATGTGTTTGCCGGTGCGGGCATCCCACAATCGAACGACGCTATCCAAACTCCCGCTGGCAAGCGTTTTTCCATCGGGATTGTACGTTACGCTAAGTACCCCATACATATCCCCCTCCTCTAGCGTCTGCTTTTGAACACCTGTTTTCACGTCCCACAGACGAACCACGCTCGAACTCCCGCTGGCAAGCGTTTTTCCGTCCCGGCTGAACGCCACGGTGGGCACCCTCCAGTCAGGCCCTTCAAGCGCATGCAGATGCTTGCCCGTTGCCAAATCCCATAGATGGACGGTGCCCTCGAAACTCCCGGACGCAATCGTTTCGCCATCCGGACTGAACGCCAGGCTTAGCAGGGCGCTTGAGGGGACTCCAAGTGTCTGTTTATGCGCGCCTGTGACCGCATCCCAGAGGTAGATTCCATTCCACCTCACAGTCGCCAGCGTCGATCCATCCGGACTGAATGCCATATTATCGGTCCAAGCCGTGTTTTCGTCAAGCAGCGCAATCTCTTGAAGGGTTGTTGTGTCGTAGAACCAAATTCCGAGGCTGCTTGCCACGGCGAGGCGTGCCCCATCCGGGGAGTATGCAACGGCACCGGTTAATGAGCCTTTGCCCAACCGCATGGTGGCTCCTTCCGGCAACCCCCATTGCGATACGTTTTGGGCGGAGGCGTTGACCGAAATCAGGATGGAGAGCAACACAAGGCTAGATGTGATAAACCGCGCTTTTTCGATTGACATCATCATTCTCCTTTCCTCGACTTAGCGCATTTGTAGGGTGTGCACTGCACACCGGCCTTTGAAAGCACCAACCGTACTATACCAACCCGTGCGCTGGGCTGAACCCAGTGAAACTCAACTCCTGTAGGAGCGAGTTTCACTCGCGACTTCTTGGATTAAACGACTGAATAACGAGGGCGATAGAAATCCACTAGCCACTAAACACTTACCTTTTCCTTATGAACCACGGCAACTCGGGCAAGCCTTACAGATATAAAGTGCATACTTCGCCAAAGAGCAATATCCGTGCCAATCGAAAACCCAATCATGCCGCTCCCGATGACGGTTTTTGTGGTTCAGGTGCACGGAATAGGTCAGGAATTTCATTCCCATTGCCCTGCACGGTGCAGAAGCAGGAGGATAATTGGCGGGCTGCTTTGTAGGAGCGATCTCCGAATCGCGACAAGTCATATTCGTAGGTTGGGTAGAGCGGCTATCTAAAGATATCATGCTATGCACTGAAAAACCTCCGATGCTCGACCCTTCCCGATAACGCCAAAAAATCCGAGCGAAACCCAACAATTCAATCCAACGTACGCGTTGATTATCACGTAGGTCAATCACTTGCGACAGTTTTTATCCGTGTAATCCGCGTAATCCGTTTAATCCGTGATTCAAACAATTTCCTCTCATATCAAGTCCAAGATTCATGCGCGATGGCGCTGCCAATCTCCCTGATTCGCGTTGACATCAAATTTAAATTATGGTACGATGATTTTTCGTTTTGACGAGGGCGCATCAAAGAGATATTGTCGTTTTGACGGTCGGCTATGGCGCTCCCGAATGAGTCCGCACGTCAAGGTGATTTTCAGGAGAGGATCTATGCCAAAAGTTCAGGATATCTTAGTGTTCTTCCAAACAAGTCCCGGTCTCGACATCACCCCTTCCGCGTGGTCGCGGTACGAAGCGTCCAAGGGCACGGGGATCAAGAACCTTGTCGAGGAAACGGAACCCCCATACAAACATGCGTTAGCGGCGATGCGCGACGGATGGCAGGTCATCCAGATGAGCGAGATGAAGCATCGCAGCGCCGACGACGGATACGAACTTGGACCGCTGCCGTATCAGACGGTATTGTCCCGGTTCAGTGAAATACAAGACGAGGAGGAAGGTTCATAATGAACGAGCATCTCATTTCATCAAAGGAAATGGCGCAGTTTGTGGCTTCCGGCTACCTGAAGTTCGAAGAGATGGTGCCAAAAGATTTGTCCGATGCATGCCTGGAGGACATGAAGAACCACCACGGCTATCTTGAGGTGGGTACCCCCGTTCGAGGAGACGTGGCCCAAGGGCACGCCGCTCGGCGATGTGTTCCGTCTGCCGCAGGTCAAAGGGCTTATCCATTCGTTGGTCGGTCCGAATCCGGTTTATGACCATCACGCCGTGCATCTGTTGCGGGCGAACAGCATGGCGGGACCAAACATGCACCAAGACTCGGTCATCGACTTCCGCGAGAACTACTTCGACATCCAGTTGTCGTTCTTCGCACACGACACGCCCGACGAGATGGGGGGTACATTCCTGATTCCCGGCTCGCATTTCCGAAACGTGCGCACGTTCGAGGTTAAACTCTACCAGCAGGTGTCCGGCAAAATTTGGGCGACCTGCCCCGCTGGCACGATGTATGTCTGGAACACGCGGGTGTGGCACGGTGCGCGCAGCAACCATACCGATCAAGATCGCTACATGTACAAGCTGCGGCTCAACCCATCGCAACCCCAAGTTCGCAATTTCGATACCTCGGATATCGACGACCCCAAGATTGGCAGCATTCTCTCGAAGGGTCACGGCTGGGAAGGCAACGACATGCGGTACGAGCTGATGAAGCGCGTCCAGATGTGGCGGTACGTCTCCGATCAGCCGGACTACGACATTGGCGAGCGTTTCATGCGCCGAATCGAGTACCAGCCACAGCGGATGTCGGCGTAAGGCAGTGATTAGTGACCAGTGGCCTGTGGCCAGTGGCTAGGGCGTATTGACAATTGACAGCACATAGGTCGGGTTGAACGCAAACCGTGATACATGACACCCAACCAAAACGAGCCGACAAATATTAGTAGGCATGCTCCGCCCTGCCGTAATGTGCGCACGGTTTAAGGCCAAAAGCAACTTACAGGCTGAGCACGAACCCGTAGGGGTTGGGTTCCCCAACCCGTTGGACGAGGATCAACTGACTGAATAAGGAAGGCGATAGAGATCCTATAGAGTTCCCTGCCCACCATTAGTTTAGTGTCCAATTAGCCCAGTGAACTGCAAGAACTTTGGAAATTCTATTGTAGTTTCGCTCCAGAGGAGCGGTATGTCAATAGACCACCGCTGACAAACGTCTCGCGCTCCAGAGGAGCGCCATGTGAGACTATTTGCTGAAAGTCGTCGTGCTTGTCAGGCAGTCAAAATGAGCACTCCAATACCTCATTTTCTTAGAAAAAAAACACAGAACAAGGAAGAATCAAGGGAGATCGACCAACCGAATAAGAAGGGCACCAGCCTCTAAAAACCCCAGAGGGATCAACCGAACGAACAGTGAGGTCGATAGAGATCCCAGTACGATAGAAATCCCTTCTAGCCCAACTCCACGAGGGATGCCACTTAACCAAACATAATCCGCGCAATCCGTGTAATCCGCGATTCAGACAACCACCAAACACCCCATATGCCCTAATTATTTAGAAAATTAACCGCCGAACAAGGAAGGTGATACAAATCTCCAATACAGAACTGCATCCCGGAAAACAGACCTTCATTGATGATTTCTTCATCGAATCGCTGGACGGTGCACACCGCGTGCTTAACCCCGCGGAGAAGCTAACCGTCGACGAGCCGTTGAACATCATTACGCCCGACCAACCGTGGGAAAGCGATGACATCGAACGCACCGGCAATTTCGTGTACGACGAAATCAATCGTACGTTTCGGATGTACTACCACGGCGTGGATTCGCAGGTATGCGTTCTGGAGTCGAAAGACGGACTACACTGGGAACGTCCGAACCTCGGCTTGGTTGAGTTTAACGGTTCCAAAGCCAACAACATCACGAACTGCCCATCCCACATAGGCGCCATCCTCTGCGATCCGCATGAAACAGACGAAGCGTATCGCTGGAAGCGGATTGAATTTGTGCCGCAAGGGACCGGGCCCGACGGTGAGCGGGTGTGGTGCGCCTATTACTCCCGCGACGGATACGATTGGAAACTGTATCCGCCGGGCACGCACAGCAGTCAGACGCAGCTCTTTGCGTTCGGTTCACGGCGAGAGACCTTCGGCGGCCCAATGGATCCCGACGCACCCTATGTGTGGTACACGCAGCGTGGCTCGAGCCGACGCACACGCGTTCTGGGACGACGCGACAGCCAGGATTTTCTCAACTGGTCGGGGCTGCGCACGGTGATTGAACAAGATCTCGACGACCCCATCGGCACCGAGTTCTACAGCGCCAGTTTTGACGCGGCGAACCGCACGGACGGCGGTTTGCATATCATCATGCTCAACACCTACTTGACCGACATAACCGAACCTTACGCTATCGACGATCCGGAGACGTACTGGGGGGCGGAAAAAGGACCCGACGTAATTCCGGCGCGGATTGACGGGTTTGTCGACACGCAATTGGCGGTGAGCCGCGACACCGTACACTGGAAACGCTACCGCGAACCGTTTATCCCGCGCGGCAACCCCGGCGCATGGGATTGGGGGATGCTTTACGGCGGAGCGCCCATAACGCACGACGGAAAGATACTGTTCTTCTACGACGGTTATCGCGAAACCCATAACTATCGTTCGCCGCGACCCTACGAAAGGGGTGTGTCGGCGGGACGGGAAAAGGCAAAGGGGCTCGCATCCGTGCGCATTGACGGGTATGTCAGCGTGGAAGCGGTTTCCTACGCGCCCGGAATTTTGACGACGCACCGCTTCCGCCAGGAGTCGGGCGGCACCATCGGAGTCAATGTCGACGCTTCGGCGGGCGAGCTGCGGTACGAAGTGTTGGAGGACACGGGCGATCCCATTCCCGGCTTTACCGCCGCCGAGTGCGATCCGATCCGTACGGACACCGTAAACGGCGAGTTGTCCTGGAACGGCGTCCCCGGGTGGCCCGGCTTGAGCGACGAGCGGCAGGGACGGTATCCCAACTTGCAGAAGGAGGAGTTCTACATCAAGCTGCGGTTCTACATTTCTCCGGGTACCAAACTGTACTCGCTGACGCTGGATCCGCCCGAGGTCACCGCATGGGGCGTCAAGGTCAAGGGACGTATAGATTAATCTTCCACTGTAGGAGCGACCTCCCGGTCGCGATTTGTTGCACAACCGACCTAATGGTCACGATTCCGTAAATCTTTGAAATGGGCATACAAGACATGTTAGTTTCCGATGAAATCCGTGCGGAGATCGAGCCGCACCTGATACAACTCAGGCAGGAGGGGTGGAGCGTGCTCGAAGGTGTCATCCCCGAATCCGAAATCGACTCCGTGCGTGAATACGTCGCGGCGTCGAGTGAGAAGGCGCTTGAGGCGTACACAAATGACTGGATAAGCATCATTGCCGGCGTACCGGATTTCGCCCCCTACCTCGCCGACGAGCGGGTGTTGGGGATTGCCAAGACGATGTTCAATCACCCGCATGTGCGAATCGCTCAAACCGAGCTGAAGACCATCGCGCCGCACAACGGCGACGCACTTCTTCGCACCTACCATTCCGACTGGCCTCACGATCTCCGGGATCTATCGAAATCTGGGCACATCCTTCAACCCTTCCCCGACATCACCATGGCGGTTATCACGCTGTGGATGCTCTCGCCGTTTACGGAGGAGAACGGCGGCACCTGGATTGTGCCGCGCAGCCACCGTGACACGCGGAACCCGCGGGGAAACGACGGTATCGACCAGAACAAACCGATTCCGAACGAAATGCAGGTGACGGGCAGCGCCGGCAGCGTGTTAATGACGGACAGCCGTATTTGGCACACCGCCACGGCGAATCTGAGCGATGAGCCGCGGATGGCGCTGTTGGCGCGCTATATCCCGTGGTGGGTCAGCGTGGAGATGGGGAAGCGCAATCGGGTGACGATACCGGCGGATGTGTTTGCCACCTTCCCGGAGAATGTCAAACCCTTGTACCAGCACCGCGTGACGGAGTAGTGTGTAAGGCAGTGGTTAGTGGCTTGTGGTCAGTGATTAGTCGTTTGAAGAAATCTCTATCGCCCTCCCATAGAGATCCCCAACCTGGATAGCGCATTATCAAATGACGCTCATTTTTGGATTTGTGGTTGGCTTTGAACAAGTGTTACTTGGTAGCACGCCATTATCCCTGTCGGAATAATTCATTCAGCAAGCAACACGTTTTAGTCGGCGTCTCTTTCCTCGATCCAGAGGATCGAAATGTCAATAGAATGCGACATGTCCAGAGTCCCGCACTCCAGAGGAGTGCAATGTGGAGTGTTACTTGATAGCATCCCATTATCCCTGTCGGAATAATTCTTTCAGCAAGCAACACTTGCTTTTCGCTCCTTGGTTAGCTTTGAGAAAGTGTGCCATCTTAGAGATTTACCCTCTCTGGCACTCCAGAGGAGTGCCATGTCAATAGAATTGTGATGCGTCCGATGTCCGCGCTCCAGGGGAGCGCAATGTGGTGTGTTACTTGAGAGATCTCTATCGATCAAAGAACGGACAGAGACTGCGATAGTAAATCCTGCTCGCTATTCACTCGCTTGATCGGATTAAAAGCACGCAATCGGTATGTTTAGGCAGTTTGAAGATTTTATCCTCGATTGAATGATTGAATAGGGAAAGCGATAGAGGAACCTTCTCCTCATTCATTTGCTTCATTGTTCAATCCAACCTACACGCTGCGAGAAAAGAAATGGTGGGCAGTGCCTACCCTACAACTGAGGCACGGGCACACGGAACGTGCTGGCAATCAAGTAAGTTCGATTTACATTAAGTTTCATGATTTCTTTAACCTACAGCGATAAGGAGACCATTACAAACGTGCAAACGTATCACCAGGCACAGAAAAGGGGGATTCGGTGGCATTATACTCCGCCTCGACGAAAAAGGCGGTATTATTACAACGCAAGACGCTGCCACCAACAAAGTGGATGAGTATAGACCCGGTGAAAGGACTCTGATATGACGTTGAATGAACACATTGACCAGATACGCCAACATTTGACCGATGAGTTGTTTCCAAATGAGGCATCGGTTTCTCTATGCATCGTGTGCAGACTACTAAATGCCTTGGAAGTACCGATTTTTGATCCGCAAGTTCTTGTGCCAGAATACTCGCTTGGGAATGGGCAAGTGGACTACGCTTTGTGTAAGTCGCCGTCAACACCGGCCGTTTTTATTGAGGTTAAGCGAGTAGGGAAAATTGATGGATCGAGCGAGGAACAGTTATTTGCATATGCATTTAAGAAAGGTGTGCAAGAGGTTGTTCTGACCGACGGCAGGGAATGGCATTTCTTTTATCCGGGTGGGGAAGGAGACTTCGGGGAACGCAAAGTATGTCAGTTAGATTTGTTGAAAGATGACATGACTGAGATAACAACACGCCTCGAAAGATACCTGAATTATACGGCTATCTGCTCAGGTGACGCTATTAAAGCAATCAGGCGGGACTACAACGTGATGGTTAGCTTACCTGAGGTGTGGCAACAGTTACTCAAGCAGCCGGACGACGACATGTCAGAAATGCTGCTGGAAAGTGTGGCAGCCGCGACGGAACAGCAAACTGGAGACAAACCAACGCATGCGCAGGTTTTGGCCCTCCTAAGAACACTGAAAAGCGAACAACCAGAGCCTCCGACGAAACTTCCGCCTGCATCAACATCTCCATCAACCGATACCAGCCGAAAACGCCGTAAAGCTCCACCCAAACGGCTTGCTGTTACAATGCCGGATGGAGAACGAATCGAACGCGAACATGGAAAAGATACCTTCCTTGAAGTTATCGAAAAGCTAGGAGTGGGACGGTGTGCACCGCATTGCCCAACTGCTATAAGGGACGACCATAGTACGTTTACTCTATCGCAAAGAAAGGAAATAAAAGAAATTGATGGATTTCATGTATACTACGGCAATAGCAATAAAACGATAGAAAGATACCTAAATGAAATCGCCCGTGAACTGGGCGAATCGCTAATCGTAGAAACCCCTCTAAAAAGCAAACCATTGGAAAGGTAACCTCTTCCATGGCTAATCTCTCATACCCTTTTACCATAGGTACGGCTGGGCAATAAACATCACAATAGGGTTGTAGGGAACGCGATAGAGATCCCTTCCGATTCCCGACGTGATGTAGGTTGGGTTGAACGGGCAGCGCAAAGTTCTAATAAGGTTCCGCCGTGGAGTTTCTGTTTCATGGTGCCGCTAGCGTGCCGACGGAGAGAGTGAAACCCAACATCCTCACTCGCTCGACCCTAACAGTATGGATGGCAACTTGGTTTACTGAAAAGGAGACACCCTCTATGTATAGACAACTTTCAATTTCCGCTTTGATTTGCCTATTGTTCCTCACGGCAGGCCTTCAACATGTGTCCGCCCAATCACAACTAGCCCAAGACACCTACGCCATCTTCGAAGCGAGCTGCCTGAACTGCCACGGCCCCGACGGAGCCTTTCGAGAAACGCTCCTCATGGAACACAGCGAACTCATCGATGGCGGCACTGTTGTACCGGGAAACCCCGATGCCTCCGAGTTGTACAAGCGCCTGCTTGGTCCCACCGAGAACGGCGCACAGATGCCGTTTGGACTGCCTCAACTGCCCGCTCGATCCATTGAGACCGTTCGACGCTGGATTCTCGCCGGTGCACCCGATTGGACAGCAAGCCTCACAACTGATCGGCGTTTCATTCCTCCCGGCGAAATGCTTAAGAACATTGAGTCGCACCTCAACTCACTCGCGTCGTTTGACCGTTCCTTCGCGCGCTACTTCACGATGACGCATCTCTTCAACGCTGGCGAGACTCCGGAGATACTCCGTGAGTACCGCAAAGCGCTCTCCAAACTAGTCAATAGTCTCTCGTGGCGGCTCAAAATCACCAACCCGCAGCCCATCGACCCGCATGAAACAATCTTTTACATCGACCTGCGGCACTACGAGTGGGATCGGAATGACGGCTGGACGAAGATAGAGCAGGCATATCCCTACCACATCTCGTTTGACGCACCCGCACATCTCGCACTGCGGAATCAACTGGGACGGTTACGGACGGCAATGGAATGCAATGTGCCATCAGTCCATATCGACTGGTTTATTGCTACAGCCTCGACACCACCACTATACCACGACCTGCTTTCCCTGCCGTTGACAGATAGGGAGTTGGAAACCCGACTGGAGGTCGATGTCGTACGCAATCTGCGTGATGCACCGGGGGTCGAAGTTTGGCGGGCAGGATTCAACAATTCCGGCGTCTCAAATCACAACCGAGTCGTGGAACGCCATACCTCTCGCTTTGGGGCGTATTGGAAGAGCTACGACTTTGCCGGGAGCGTCGGTACGCAAAACATCTTGACCCACCCGCTTAACTTCACGCACGATGGAGGAGAAGCAATCTTCAATCTGCCAAACGGGCTGCAGGGCTATTACCTTGCGGATGGTAGTGGGATTCGACTGAATGCAGCCCCGATTAGCATCGTTTCCAACCCTGCTGCCAGTGACCCGACGGTACGCAACGGAATCTCCTGTATCGGTTGCCATACGGAGGGCATGAAGACCTTTGAGGACCAGGTGCGTTCGGTAATTGAAAGCAACGCCAACCCGCCTTACAACAAAGCGCACGCGCTAAGGTTATACGTCGAAAAATCCGAGATGGACGCGCTTGTGGAAGAAGATATGAACCGCTACCGGGAGGCGCTGGAAGACACGGGCGGCGAAATTGGTGGTATCGAGCCGGTTTCACGTTTCCACGAAGCGTTTCAGGCACCGGTAGACGCGGCATACGCCGCCGCCGTAGTCGGATTGGAGACCGAAAACTTCCTCGACAGGGTTCGCGAGAACACGGGACTGCAGAATGTCGGATTGTTAGCCTTGGATGACGAGAACGGGAATGTGAAACGGGATACCTGGACATCGAGTTTCCGAGACGTGATGTATGCGTTGGATTACCCGGGACAGGTTGAAACGCCGCCGGTCATAACACAGCCCGATGTGTTACCGGGTACGGTTGTTCAGATTCCCGACCCGACGCTACGTATAATGATTGCGGAAGAGCTTGGTAATAGCCCCAACGCCCCGCTTACAGTGGAGGAAATGAAGGGATTGGGAACGCTGCTTTCGCTGGATAGGCGTGTCCAGGACTTAACAGGCTTGCAATTGGCAACAAGCCTCACTCACTTAGAACTTGACAACAGTAGGATATCCGATTTGTCCCCCCTGGGAGGCTTAAAAAACCTTGAGTTCCTAGAGGTTCACGGTGAGTTATCCGATCTGTCGCCGCTTGCGGAATCAATCAATCTGAGAGGATTGGATATTGGAGGTACCAACGTAACCGACTTGTCGCCGATTGCGGGATTAATCAATTTGAGAAGTTTGGATATTGGAGGCACCAAACTGTCTGACGTGTCGGTGCTCGCAGGGTTAACCAATCTCGAAGAATTGACTATTTCCGAACTTGACATTTCCGACCTATCGCCGCTCACAGGATTGATTAACTTGAAGCGCGTACATTTTTCCGGTACCAACCGATCTGTCATGTCGTTCGTTGCAGGATTAATCAATCTGGAGTATATAAGTTTTAGCACCGACGGTTTTTCCGATATATCACCGCTTGCAGGATTGACCAACTTAAAGGGAATTGTCACCTGGGGCAATCCCATATCCGATTTATCACCCATAGCAGGATTAACAACAATAGAAAGATTGGATATTTGCGGCGCAGAGCTATCGGACCTTTCCCCTTTGGCAGGCTTGACTAATCTAAAGGAACTGTATCTTGTACACAGCGGAATCTCGGATATAGCACCCATCGCGAACTTAACCAGATTAACGCGCCTGAATATCGGCCTCAACCACATATCGGATATTTCTCCTCTCGCGGGGTTAACCAACTTGAAATGGCTGGCAGTCGACAACAACGATATCTCCGATTTTTCGCCCTTGGATGCGTTGCGCGCCAACACAAAGATTGTATGGCACGATAATCCGGGCTATCCAAAAGGAGGTTCAAAGATAGAGGGTCCTTGGTTATGGGTCAATGTGCCGGAAACAAGATTGGAGCGCGGCGCCGATCTACTGTCCGAAGCAACCGGGGGCAGGGTGACAGAGGAGAGGATTGCTACCAATGGCGCCACAGTGGGAAAACCTGTCGGGAGTGAGGTGTGGATAGCCAACATTCTCCCCTCTACGGATCGGAACAACATCGGAAATATGCTTAGCGACGGCGTTATCTACGGCACTGTATCCCTCTATTCGCCACGCGAGCAGCAAACAAGGATGCACGTCGGCAACGATGAGGGGCTGAAGGTCTGGCTCAACGGAGACTTGGTCTACGAGGCGTTGGGCGGAAAGGAACTGGAACTTGATTTCAATGATTTCTTTCCGGTTACGCTTCGGCAGGGGAAAAATGTCCTGTTAGTCGCGGTTTCCTCGTCCAGTGCTGAAACTGGCGCGTTTTTCGGGTTTGAATCCGGAACCGAATATACGGTGGCGACCGGTATAGGTTACGCTTTTTCCGAGATGCCAACGCGCGTAGGCGATAACTTTACCTTCGACATCCGCGCGGAAAATGTTTCCGACCTAGCAGGATGGCAGTTTGATATCGCCTTTGATCCTACTGTCCTGGAAGCGATTGAAGTAAGCGAAGGCGACTTCCTGACGACCAATGGCGGATCGACATTTCTCCAAGGTGGTCGCATCGACAATACAGCGGGTACAATCACAGGACTTAACGCTGCCCTGCTCTCCGACAGCGGTGCGAGTGGCAGCGGCAGCATACTTCAGGTGAAGTTCAAGCCGAAATCCGAAGGCGAAACAACGCTGGTGCTGCAGAACTTTTTATTCGGCTCTTTCACCGGGGACAACATTCCGGCGGGACCGCTCGAAATCACCTTTACTGTGAACGAACGACGGCGAACCGGAGATGTGAACCGTGATGGGGTTGTCAATATTTTGGATCTGATTCTGGTTGCACGGCAGTTGGGTAAGAGTGTACCCGCTAACTCGCCCGTGGATGTGAACGGCGACGGGATTGTCAACATTTTCGACCTCACACTCGTGGCGCAGGGCATTGGGGGTGCAGCCGCACCTGCAGTTGCGACTGGACGTGTAGACGCCTCAACCATAGAAGCCTGGATTGCAGAGGCACGTCTGGCAGACGACGGCTCGATCGCCTTTCGACAAGGCATTGCAAATCTCCAAGACCTCTTAGCCTCGCTGATTATTCCCGTTGAAACCGCCCTGCACCCTAACTACCCGAATCCGTTCAATCCGGAAACCTGGATACCCTATCAGTTGGCTGCGCCAAGCGAGGTAATCCTGACGATTTACGACACGCAAGGGGGCATAGTTCGACGCTTGGAGATAGGACATCAAATTGCGGGTGTGTATCAGAGCCGCAGCCGCGCGGTACACTGGGACGGCCGCAATGACCGCGGCGAATCCGTCGCCAGCGGTCTCTACTTCTACACACTGAAAGCAGGCCAGTTCACCGCAACCCGCAAGATGCTCATAAAGAAATAACAAAACGCTATCGCACTCTGTGTAGGGGACGGCCCCCGTGCCGTCCCATGAATGCGTCAAATTCCCTTAGCTCGGGGATGGCTCTTCCGTTTTCCAACTATGCGCGCGATTAGGAGGATAACATGAGACTTCGTGTTTTTATCTGTTTCTGCGTCTTGGGTTTAGGTATAATCGGTTGTCTTCCGTCAACACTGGAGAAGACCATGGAGGCGGGGGCGCCGCCGACCGAGCCGACAGCACCGCCTAAACCGGAAGCTATAGCCGAACTTCATCTTTCTACGGCAAAAGAGTCCTACCCGGCGAATGAGCCGATCCCGCTCCGGATGACCGTGCGAGTTGGAAAATTTGACCTGCTTGTGCCCGCGGTATCCGTCGAGGATAAGGGTGCGTTCGGGGGGTTAATCGTCACGGATGCGGCGGGAATGAAAATGACGCCGACAGCTCCGATTTCGTCCCGGGGACACACAAAAAACCTGTTACACGATGGAAAAGCGTTAGATTGTATTCATGGCGTCGAACTGAAATCCGAGGCGGAAACGGTTGCCGCGCTGGAAGATTTACGCGCCCATTACAATCTCTCCCCGGGCGATTACACCCTCCAAGTCCGCACAAATTTACAGGTTTATCGGGAGTCTTTGCCCGACCAATCGCCGATGGTTGTCGAGATAGAGAAGGACATCTTGGCGATTCAGCGGAGTAGGCACTCGGCTGAAGCGAAGCAGCAAGCGATTAGCCATTTGCGGGAGGACATTGCCGCAATTCAGCGCAACCAAGAGGAGGTTTACGACAAGATTTATCTTCCGCTCGACTCGCTGCGCGGCTCCGCAGATCTCGAATCCAACATCGTCAGGCTCAAGGTCGAGTGATATGTGGAGTGGATGTGATAATCCACGGCGAGCGGGAAAAAGCATGGTAGGTGCGGTTTCCAACCGCACCTGGCGACGCCCCTTCGGAAACGTGCACCATGACTCATCTCCCGCGGCGGCCCCATCAATGAATTGGTAGGGATTTCTTCGTCTAAACTAACATAGATTGCCGGGTGAATACCGCCCCCGTTCCCCATAGGAATCAAACATGTAGGTTGGGTTGAACGGCACCAAAAAGAATACCAAGCAACTGCGCGCCAATTGCAGGACGCCGTCCGGCTCAATACGTTACAATTACAGTGAAACCCAACTCTCGATAATCAGGTTGGATTGCACGTTGGGTTTCTGCGTACCTATTTCCACATATTGTGACCTACAGATTGTAGGGTGGGATCGATGATTTACAAATCGTCGATTTCCCATCTTACTGCCCACCATTTCCCGTTTGATGCTACGCGTTCACTATTAGCCGGGGCTAGTTGTGGCGCGGAAAATACCGACTATTCCTAGCCATCATTAACCAAGGAGAACTGTGCAATGATAATTTATAACGGCGGTCCAAATCTGAGTTTGGAGGAGGTTGTCCTCTTCCCCTTCGACGACTACAGCCTCCCATTTCAAAGAGGCGTCCGATTGCAGTTGATTCCGAACAAAGGCGACCACATTGTCGTGCCGTTTGGTCCCCCCGGCGCACCGGACAGCAAAGGCATGAACTACTACGGCGCGGTCTGCAGAGTCGGCGGCGAGCTTTGGATGTGGTATCTTGGCGGCTCGCAAGTATGCTTTGCAACGAGCACCGACGGCTACAACTGGGAACGCCCGAACCTCGGGCTTATCGAGCACAACGGCAATACGCAGAACAACCTCGTGGATTTGGGCGGCGCAGAATACAAGGTGGTGGCGTGCGTCGTGATTTATGAACCCGAAGACCCCGACCCTAACCGCCGATTCAAGATGGTCTACGAGACGCACCGCAGAAATCCGTCGCACGGCGGGCGCGCGGAGTTCAACGTCGCCGTCAGCGCGGATGGCCTCCGCTGGACGGAGATCCCGGTTAATCCCCACTATCTTTCCTGTGAAATGGGCGGTTTCATCAAGTTCAACGGGTGTTACTATGTCACTGCACAAAGCGGCGGCGGACACTTTCCGAGACTTGAGCGCAAACTGGAAACCTTCGTCTCCTACGATTTCGAGAACTGGGTGGAATCCGACTGCATGGGCTTGCTGCGCGGCAACCTCCCCCCTCGACCGCTAATCGAAGGATCGCACGCCGGGGAGCAGATTCACCTCGGCGCCGGACTGTGGAACCGGGACAACGTAATCGTCGGCATCTACGGTCAATGGCACGGGCATCCGACGAATGACCGGAAGCTGGTCTCCATGGATCTCGGACTGGTGGTTAGCAACGACGCATTGCACTACCGGGAACCGATACCCGATTTCCGAATCGTCCCGGCTGGGGAAAACAGCGCGGACCGGCTGTTCGGTGCTCTGATGCAGGGCCAGGGGTTCGACAATATCAACGGCGAAACGCTGTTCTGGTACGCGCCGTGGGGCGGTTGCAACGGCATTCGAGTGGCGAAGTGGGAACAGGATCGGCTGAGCTACTTTGAAGCCTTCCTCGGCATGAAGATGAATTCGCTGCAGGAATCGCACTTTGTCTCGGCGGCAATTGATTTGGAGGGTAAACCGGCACACGTCGCGATTAATGTATCCGGTCTATCGGAGTACACCGATATGAGCACGGAGATTCTGACAGAGCGGTTCGAGGCGATCCCCGGATTCGGGCGAGACGACTGCACCGGACCGAAGGAATCCGGGTTGCGGCAGTTGGTGACGTGGGGAAACCGCGATAGCCTAGAGGGCATTGACGGCAAAATCCGCGTCCGCGTGAATTTCGGCGGTATCCGTCCCGAGGACATCAAGATCCACGCAATCTACGTGAGCGAATGATCAAGCGAGTGGATAACGAGCGCGATAGCAGAATGGAGAATTTTAACTAAGTATGAGACTTCTAGAATTGAAACCACTCTCTGACATCTACGCACAAGAAGAAGATTTCACGGCAAATTTGGCTGAAAATCTCTCCGTTCTTAGGCTCGGCGATTTTGAAGACGTGGAGACAGAATCTAACGTCGGTCCTCGCAAAGCGGATATTATCGCCACAGGAGAGCATGGCGTACTCGTAGTCGAAAACCAATTCGGTAAGGCAGATTGGGATCACTGGGGTAGACTTGAATGCTACGCTCGATTGAGCGATGCTACGGTAGCAGCGCTGGTAGCTGAAGACTTCGAAGAGCTGATGATTGAAACATGCAGGCTACGAAATCAGGTAGATACCTTGACTGAATGGTACCTATTTCAAGTAATAGCTAACACCTGCGATAAACTACATTTCATTCGTTTATACACGTCGCTATCTGCATCCTCCAACAATTCGCAGCCAAATGAATATACCGAATTTTGGGCGCCGATTCGATCAGACGGGAGCAGTCCATTTACCGGCTCCTCTTTGAATCGGACGCAACTTCCGAAGCGCATTAGGGGAGTAGAATTGACCTTAACAGTTCTTAGAATGAGGTCCGATATTCGGCTGCGTTTTCGCCGTAACCACCCTAGGGCTCAGGAAGTACGCGAGGAAATCGTAAATCTTTTTCCTGATCGAGAACCTGAGGATGAATCTAACGACAATTTCGTTATACTTTATTTTCGCGAGGTGGCTGAGGGCATAGACAATCGGGCCGCCTGGCCCCAAATACAAGAGATTCTAGTCAGCATGGGCACCGAAATCTACAACCTGCTGACTCGCTTTCTGAATAGCTAAACCTAGTATTAGCAAATAAAAGAAAGATTCTAATTGAACGCTCTTTACATAGATTGGATTCGAAGGCGCGGCAGCAAATCAGCAGTTGGGTTTCGCTACATTTTTGGACATGAGCGGAATATCGGGCAACAGAATTTTAGAGCCTGTTTGAAAATACAATTTATAGCGTGTGCACTGCACACCAGCCACTAAAAGCCCCAGCGGGGCGAAAGGTATAGGTATATAGTGAGCAATTACAAAAACATCCAAAAATGGCTTCAAATGATTAAAAATGGCTTTGCTGCCGACTATTCAAACAGGCTCTTATTGAAATTTTGATGTAATTCGGTCGACAACCGCTCAACCCAACCTACGACGTCGGTGTTTTGAAATGGTCGGCATTGTGGTGATTGAGGGTTATGGATGACCGAACAGAATTGTTCAAGCGACCATAAGGTGAAATCGAAATGAGTCTAACAAGGCAAGAGGTAGATCAATTTGAACGCGAAGGCTGGGTCATGAAGCCCAAGGTCTTTTCTCGCGGCGATCTGGAACCCATCCAAGACGCCCTAACCGAGATTGTGCACAGGGAAGCCCTCGCCCTGAAAGAGAAGGGAATGCTGGACGAGATTTACGAAGACGAACCCTTCGAAACCCGTCTGACCCGCATTCGCTACGCTAGCCACGATGCGTGTCAAGCGATTTACAAGAGCATCATGGGAAAGGCTGGCGGCGGTTTTAGCGGAGAGTCGATGTTCCACTTCATCAGGCACCGCCCGTTGCTTTCCTGCATCGAGAGCCTTCTGGGACCCGACATCATCGGCTCCGCAATCTATCGCGTCCGTCCAAAGATCCCGAAGTGGGCGCATGGGGAGGTGCCATGGCATCAGGATTCGGGCTACTTCCTGCCGCATTGCGACAAATTCCTGATCCTGACCTGCTGGATCCCTCTGGTCGATGCCACCCTCGACAACGGCTGTCTATACGTGTTACCCAAATCGCACAAAAAAGGAGTCATACAGCATTATTCCGGTGGCCATTCGGGATACCTTGAGGTACCGGGAGACCTGCTAGGCGAGGTTAAACCGATACCCGTAGAGATGGAGGCGGGAAGCGTGCTGTTTCTGACGAGTATGACCCCGCACGCCTCCTTTGAGAACAATAGCGAAATCGTGCGATGGAGTTTGGATCTCAGGTATCAAAGCATGGAGCCGCCGAACAATGTGGATGAAGAGCCGGAGACGTATACACGCGAGCGCGATCCGGTGACGATGGCTTGCCTTCCGACCGAAGCGGATTTTGTCATCCGAGACACGAAGAACCCCCACCGCGAGGTGGCTACACCGGAAGAGTTTCACCAACTTCGAGAGAAGTACGAGAAGACGCACCCTTGGTATCCGGGCCGCGGCTGGACGCCGATGTCCGAACGATCAACCGACTGAATAAGTACAGCCCGTAGGTTGGGTAGAGCGCAGCGAAACCCAACTCCGTCCGGATATTTCCCGCTTTGTCTGGGACTGTAGGGAACGCAGATCTGCGTTCCCACTCTTCCCTGCACCTCCTCTGTAGGAGGGAATTCCGATTCCCGACATCAAGTCGTAGTTGTAGGGTGGGATCAAGCGAGTGGATAACGAGCGCGATAGCCAATCCTGCGATAGGGATCCCCCTCCTGGTCGCGATTCCATAGCGATCGACTGACTGGATAAGGAGGGATCAACTGACCGCGCGATGGCCTCGTAGGGGCGAGGTTCCCTCGCCCGATAATGAACAAATGCGATCAGACGACCAATCAACCGATCGACACCCCATTGGCCACAGTCCGTAGGTTGGGTTCAGCAAAGCGAAACCCAACTCCGACCTGGATATTTTTTGGTTTGTGATGGCGTTGTAGGGAACGCAGATCTGCGTTCCGTTCTTCACCCTACACCTTCTCTGTAGGAGATCAAGCGAGTGGATAACGAGCGCGATAGCCAATCCTGCGATAGGGATCCATCAAGCGACTGAATAAGGAGCGCGATAGTAATCCCCCTCCTGGTCGCGATTCAACACCATCAACCAACTGGATAAGGATTAAACGAATGAGTCTAACGAGGCAAGAGGTAGATCAATTTGAAAACGAAGGCTGGGTGATGAAGCCCAAGGTCTTTTCGCGCGGGGACATGGAACCCATCCAGGAAGGGCTCACCGAGATTGTGCACCGAGAAGCCCTAGCCCTACAAAAGAAAGGGGAGTTGGATGAGATTTACGAAGATAAACCCTTCGAAACCCGCCTAGCCTATATTCGCTACGCCAACCCGGAGGCGTGTCGCCTAATTTATAGGAGTATCATGGGAAAGGCTGGCGGCGGTTTTAGCGGAGAGTCGATGTTCCACTTCATCAGGCATCGCCCGCTGCTATCCTGTATCGAAAGCCTGCTTGGACCCGACATCATCGGCGCATCAATCTATCGCGTCCGTCCCAAACTACCGGAATGGGCTCACGGCGAAGTGCCTTGGCATCAGGATTCCGGTTACTTCATGCCGCATTGCGACAGATACCTCATATTGACCTGCTGGATCCCTCTGGTGGATGCCACGCTCGAAAACGGCTGCCTATTTGTGCTGCCCGGGCTGCACACTCGCGGAGTAATACGCCACTACTCCGGAGGACATTCGGGCTATCTCGAAGTGCCGGGAGATTTGCTCGGTCAGGTTAAACCGATACCGGTCGAAATGGAGGCGGGAAGCGTGCTTTTCTTGACGAACCTCACTCCCCACGCCTCCTTCGAGAACCATAGTGGTGTCGTGCGGTGGAGTCTGGATCTCAGATACCAGAGCATGGAGCCGCCGAACAACGTCGATGAGGAGCCGGAATCGTATACGCGCGAGCGGGAACCGGTGACGATGGCGTGCGCACCCACCGAAGCGGATTTTGTTATCCGGGACACGACGAATCCCCACCGCGAGGTAGCTACGCCGCAGCAGTTCCACCAACTTCGAGAGAAGTACGAGCAAGCGCGCCCCTACCACCCCGGTCGCGGCTGGACGCCGATGTCGGAGCGATCAACCGACTGAACAAGGATCAAGCGACCGAACAGATCAAGCAAGCGAATAGCGCGCGCGATAGATACCCTAGGGCGATAGTCAGTAGGAGGGAACTCCGATTCCCGACATCAAATGGCAGGTCACGGAGGCGGGACGGCACGGTGGGTCATAACGTCTGAATCACGGATTACTGAGATCCCTATCAATCATACGACCGGGCAAGGAGGACGATAGCCCGTAGGTTGGGTTGAGCATAGCGAAACCCAACTCCAATCCGGATAATATCCACTTTGGCTGTTACTAGACATCTTTCCAAAATAAGTATCTATTTGGCTTGATTTTACGTTATATCCTTTCAACAATTTCTGTGGTAGAAAGGATACCCATGAGTCAATTTGAAAAAGCAGTAAAACAGTCAGATGAGCAATTTCTGCGAGCGGTTGGTATTGACAAGGCGGCTTTCAACCTTATTTTGGAGCGTGTGGCGACTTACTTTGAAAAACTTAAGGAAGAACGTCCGATGAAGAAACGAGGAAAGAAATCGGAGGTTGCATTGGCCGATCGCCTTCTATTGACATTCACCTATTTGCGCCACTATCCAACCTTTGCCAGATTAGGCATGGAGTTTGGTATCAGTGAGTCTTATGCAAATAAACTCTATCATCAGATACTTGATGTGTTAGTTAAAGTGCTTTCATTGAAGAATCGAAAGCACTTAGTGGAGGGCGATCTCCAAACCATCATCGTTGATGCCACCGAGCAACCGATTGAACGTCCAACCAAAGGACAGCGTGTCTACTATAGCGGTAAAAAAAAGGCACACCATAAAAGTTCAATTGATTGCGTGTTTGGCGCTGTTAGAAATAGTATCGGTTACCTGCCGCAAAGGGAGTGTTCACGATTACACCATTCTGAAGGAAAGTCGTGTGGCAATTTCTCCCGAAACTGAGAAGTTGGCTGACAGTGGTTATCAGGGGATAGCCAAACGGTATGCCAACAGTTCGACGCCCATCAAGGCCTATCGGAGCAAGCCCTTAACTCGGGAGGCGAAGCAATTCAACCGACGGTTGGCAACACGCAGGGTCGCCATTGAGAATATCGTCAGACGATGTAAGATTTTTCGCATCACCAAAGACATCTATCGAGGCAAACACCGCAACTATGGGAAAACATGGAATGTGATTGCTGCCATTGTTAACTTGCGATATTCCTCAACAAGTTGCCAAACGGCGTAGTTATTCTAATCTCCAAGATTGCTGTAACTACACGGATCCATTTTGGAAAGATGTCTATTCTTATACGTAACCATAGAGTGAAACCCAACAGAATCCAATCTGCTATCAAACGTTGGGTTTCACTAGTCTTCCGAGATTACAATCGGCATCAACTCCCGATACCCAAATGTAATACTTAACATATCATGTCTGCAACGTTCAGCCCAACCTACGCACAATCTGTGGCTATTCACAGCAGCCCGACGGCGCGGAGGACGGTCTCTTGTACCGTAAATTCGTGGTCTAACGAGCGGTCAGGCGATTTCTCGCCCCGAATGTCCGCCACCAGCGCCCGAAGGCTGTCAATATAGCGTGGTCGATGCTCCACTTCCACCCGCTGCCAACCCTCGGCATAGCCGTCTCTATCTTCGTCAAGGCACAGCCGCAACGCCGGCGGTTCCAGCGGTTCGAGAATCACGCTGCCGCGGGTTCCGTAGACCTCCAACCGTCTTGATGCACCCGACGACACTTCCGATGCGGTCGACTCCAGCGTCGCCATGGCGTTAGGGTATTCAAGGACAGACGCGGTGTTATCGCGGAACCAAGGGAAAGTGCCATCCAAGTTCTGCGAGAAGGATGCCGCGCGCTCGGGTCGCCCGAGTATGGCGACGATGATGTCGATAAGATGGCAGGCGAGAATGAACATGATGCCGCCTTCGCGTTCGCCGCGGGAATCCCATCGCTGCCACGAGGCTTCGTCCGAGCGTCGGGTCGAGATGCGTCCGCGAATAGAGAATATATCGCCCAATTTGCCGGAATTTGCCCAATCGAGGAGGAACCGGAATCCCGCGTTGTAACGGAACATATAGCCGAGTTGGACGCACAGCCCCTTCTCCCGTGCGATGTCCAGAACCGCTCGGAACGCCTCCAGATCGTCGCCAGCCGGTTTATCAAGCCAGACGTGCTTCCCGCGCTCAACCGCCGCCCGCGCATATTCGAGGTTTTTGGACACCCGTCCCTGCACCGCCACCCCCACGATAGTCTCATCGTCCAAGATCTCTTCTGCGGACGAGAACCAGTGAACGCCCTCATACGCTTCGTTGGCGCCAAGCGATTCGCGAACTTCCGCCGACGGTTCATAGACGCCAACGAAATCGACATCATCGTTTGCTTTCAGCGTCTTTGCTTTGCCGCTGGCGTGGTCGTGTGAAATGCCGTACTGTGCAAACCTAATTTTCATTCTTCCTCGCCTCCATCTAATTCAAAATTAAGTAACGGATAAGTCCTCTAGCCTTGTTAATTCTTGCCGAATTTCCGGCTTTCTGTCAAGCAAATTCAACACAACGTGTGTTCCTCAAATCGTGTGCCCGATTCCTGTAGGGGCGCCCCCCATGGTCGCCCATCTGTAACCGTCTAAATGGACTATGGGACCGTACAGGCACCGTCCCCTACATCCGGTGTGATTGCGCCGGAAGCGATTGTTGTTGACCGTAAAGTGAAAGCCGAGTAAAATTCCAAATATTTTTCATATTGGCACTAGCGAATTTTGAATGCTTTAGGACTTACGCAAATCAGATAGACGCGTGCGGTAAAGAGCAGTAAACTAAGGAACAAGGAGGTAAAGATGGCGAAACCGACACGACTTGATTACTGTCAGTATCTGCTGAGCAGTCCAATTTATTATACGTAACTGTTTAGTCCATTGGTTTCTAGGGTCGAATGCTATGATTTAGACAGCCTTTTTTGCCATTTTTAAGAGGCAGCTTGTGTAATTACCCATTTTTCTGGTTCGTAGTAGGATCAAGCGAGTGGATAGCGAACGATCAACTGACTGATTAAGGAAGGCGATAGAAATTCCATAGAGTTCCCATAGAGATCTCATTCATTGCGCGTCTAATGGTTTCAGAACCTTTACTGACCAGCAAGCGAACGGATAGTGAGTGCGGTAGAGATCCACTAATCACTAGCCACTAAACACTTTCAATTATACCTTGACCCATTTTGCTGACCACAGCGAGGATTTCAGTCATGACATAATAAACCGTTATCTAGCGGGAGATCGTATTCCCCCTCGTTTGGTGTGGGAGGACGTTAAACCCTACCTATACTCCACGCTGTTAGAAACCGCACCTACGGACTAGATGCTTGAAAACACGCAATTCTCGGCAGCGCAAAGTATAGATCAAGTTGAAGAAGGATATGTCATCTTTGATTTTCGCGTTTAAGGTTTTGGACAAACAGTACGCCCGGAGCATTGAGTTAGTGCGTCGTTAATACAGTGGTAACGCACACGGTGTCATCAACGGCATCGGTGTAGTCACCTGCGTTTATGTGAATCCAAACTTAGACCGATTCTGAATAATTGACTATCGGATTTACGCCCCAGAGGGAAACGGTAAAACGAAGTTAGACCACGCCACGGAAATGTTATCTCTAGTGGTCTACCAGAAACATCTTCTTTTTCAAGCGGTGTTGATGGACAGTTGGTATGCCACCAAAGCCCTCATGTTGCACATCGAAGGACTGGGGAAAACTGATTACTGCCCACTGAAAACCAATCGGCGTGTTGACGATTCAAATGGCGCTGAACCCTTCCAACGGATTGACAACTTAGTCTGGACACAAACCGAACTTAATGCAGGCAAACGCATCAAAATCAGAGGGTTTCCCAAAAACCATGAGGTGAAATTATTTCGGATCGCGTTTTCTACCGGACGCACAGATTATGTCGTAACTAACGACTTAGTTCAAAACTACACCTCAGTTGTACATTGTTAGTCTGGATTCGATTCCAGGCTATTGCGTATTGACTGGTCGAACGATTTATCAGGTCAAACACGGAATATTGAGTGAGTTTTCACGACAACAATTGAAATCTCCTGCTATCAGTATGGTGTTTGCGTAAGTCCTAAATCTTTCCAAAATAATGTCAATTGTTTCGATATTAATTCACAGCGTTGAGTGACCAAAGGCGCAGACGCACTGTCAAGAGATTCAAGCGGCGCACCTCTATGCTTGTTTTCCTGCTTGACGCCTCTATACCTTCTTGATTTAATTAATGCAAGTTGCTACTTGTGGAGCTCTATCGCAGTCATTATCCGTCCCATGATCCCTCCTTAAACAGTCGGTTGATCGCACCCTACAAAACTCGTTACAAACTCGTTTCAAACTGAATTCGGGAGATGGTCGCTATGCCCAAGACCGATGCGCGCCCCAATCTGCTTGTCATAATGGCGGACCAGCATGCGCCCATGTTTAGCGGTCCCTACGGACACTCGGTGGTTCGAACACCGAACATAGATAGGTTGGCGTCAGAGGGGGTTGTCTTCGATGCTGCCTATTGCAATTCGCCTCTTTGCGTCCCTTCGCGAATGTCGTTCATGACAGGACGCCATATTCAGCACATCGGGATCTGGGACAACGGCGTGCCGCTTGCTTCGGAGGCGGCGACCTGGGCGCACGCGGTGCGGCAGCAGGGGTACGATGCCGTTCTCGCAGGAAAGCAGCATTTCAGAGGTCCTGACCGGCTGCACGGATTCCGTGCGCAGATTGCGCGGGATATTAACGCCGAAAACAAGCCGATGATTCCCAATTGGTCGCGGGAACTCGAGAACCGCGCGCCCATCAAAGAGATTCGCACAGGCGCCGGGTTTTCTGAGGAGGTCGTGGCGGATGACGAGGTGGAAACCGTCGCACTAGCCTATCTGCGTCATCCGGATCGCCAAACGGAGCCGTGGGCATTGAACGTCGGGTTTGTGGCGCCTCACCCGCCTTGGACTGTTCCGCCGCAATTCTTCGACATGTATCCACCGGAAGAGGTCGATTTACCGGTGATACCGCCGGGCCACCTTGAGGGGCAGCACCCTGTCCACCAACGGATGCGGCAATGGCGAGGCTTACCACAGGCGCTCCCGGAGGAAGCTGTGCGTCGCGCTCGCTCCGCTTACTACGGCTTGATTGCCTATCTGGACGAAAAGGTCGGCAGGCTGCTCGACGCCTTGGATGAGACGGGGCTTCGCGAGAACACGGTGGTGGTTTACACGAGCGACCACGGTGAATTGTTGGGTGAACACGGGATGTGGTATAAATGCAGTTTGTATGAGCAATCTGTCCGCATCCCCCTGATAATTTCGTGGCCCTGCAATCTGCCCCGCCGCCGCGTGAAGGCGCCCGTCTCATCGGTCGACCTGTCGGCGACAATTGTGGAACTTGCCGGTGCTCCGCGGCTGGACTGGATGGACGGTGACAGCCTGCTGAGCCTAGCGAAGGGAGAGTCGCAGGACTGGAAAAACGAGGCAATCTCTGAATACCATGCGATGGGCGTGACTCGGCCGCTGGCTATGATTCGGCAGGGGCGGTTCAAGCTCAACTACAGTCTCGGCGAACGCACCGAGCTTTACGACCTCCAAGATGATCCGGGAGAGTTCAACGATCTGGGTGAGAATCCTGCCTATGAGAATGTCCGTGAGACGCTCCAGGCGCGGCTGCTATCTCAATGGGATCCCACCCAGTTGGAGGAGGAAGTCCGGCAGAGCCAGTGCGAACGCCGACTGATTTACGATTTCTTGTTCGATTGGTGAAAAATTTACCCTAGATACCATCTGCAAGTTTTCGGACGGCGTCACGCGATTTTCCCGGATGCGTGGGCTTGGATTCCACGGGGGCCTACGTTGCGCAGTTTGTAGTAGCGATCAACCCGGTGGATAGCGAGCTAGATGTCCTGTAGGAACGCTATCGCGCTCATTATCCAATCGCTTGATTCTTCCCTATCCGGTCAGTTAATCAATAGAGATTTTCGTCTGTTCGCAATAAGAAGTCGCGACCTGGAGAAGATCTCTATCGCATTCGCTATCCACTCATTTGATCTCCTACAACTGGTTTGTTATAACAATTTTCAATCGTCAAATCAAGCATTTCCGTTCTTTACTAATGACCCACGCCACATTCTGGCGTCTAGCAAAGGAGGAACAGAACAATGGGAAAAACGTACCGAGTTGGAGTCGTGGGCTGCGGGGGCATGGGACGCCACCATTCACGCGCCTGGACGGAACATCCGGCGGCTGAGCTTGTCGCGGCGGCGGATATCAACGAACAGGTGGCACAGAAAGTTGCCGATGAGTTTTCCATTCCCGCCGTCTATACCGACTATAACGAGATGTTTAGAAATGCGGATCTTGATATCGTCAGCATCCCGACATGGCAGGGGATTCGTGCGGAAATCACCATCGCGGCGGCGAACGCGGGAATCAAAGGCATCATCGGTGAAAAACCGATGGCGGCGTCTTTGGGCGAAGCCGATGACATGATCGAGGCGTGCGAACGCAACGGCGCGAAGCTCGCCATCGGGCATCAATCCCGGTTCACCCCGCCACGCACCGAAATCCGGCGGTTGGTGGCTGACGGCGCCATTGGTCAACCAACGATGTTTTATGATCGGACAAAGCCGCGGGCGGGACTGCTCAACATAGGCACACATGTCATCGATAGGTGGCGGTACATTCTATCCGATCCGGAGACGCTTTGGGTGATTGGGCAAACGTCGCGCACCACCGATCGATGGGAGCGCCGCAGCCGCTGCGAGGATTTGTGCGTGGGTTTGGTCTGCTTTGAGGGCGGCGCTCGGGGTCTATACGAGAGTGACCTGCCCGAGCCAATCGTGCCGATATCTCTCATATCCGGCACCGAGGGTCAAATCAAACAGGGCGGGGATGGCGGGATTCTGCTTCAGAACGAGAAGGCGAGCGGTTGGCAAACAATTCAACCGCCCACGGAGGAGACCAACCAGTACCGGGAATTGACGGACTGGATGGAGGGCAAGGTTCCCGAGCACCGGAGCAGCGGTCGGCAGGCGCGGTATACCGTGGAAATCCTGATGGCGATTTACGAGTCGCTGCGCATCAAGAACGTGGTCACCATGCCGCTCGAGACCAGAGAGTCACCATTGGAGTTGATGGTGGCAGACGGAACATTGCCGGTTCTCGAGGAGGGGCGTTACGATATTCGCAAGCCGTTCCCCGAGCAGAAATAATGACCGTGGTTCCTTTGACACTGACCGGAAACGTGCGTGTTCCAGCGGTTGCGAGTACATCGGCTCACATTGTCGGGGTAGCCTAAAGAACGGCAAAATTGGCTCGAAGTCATTTCAACTAAGAATTTTACATCTTGGACATACGCAGTTCGTGTGTAGTGGTGCAGTGTACTGCATATCTCTTGTTGGAGCGAGCTCTGTTCGCGACCGGGAGGTCGCTCCTACAGGTAGTTGGTTTGTCGCAACAATGAAGACCCCAAAGGAATCCAATGTCTGAGCACAGTTACAACCTCGTCATCTACGGCGGCAACCCCGCCGGCATCGCCTGTGCCGTACGCGCCGCCCGCGAAGGACTAACCGTCCTGTTCGTCAATCACACCCCGCACATCGGGGGGCTGCCTGCCAATGGCTTGGGTATTTGGGACACACTCTACGAAGGCTGGCGCTCCCCCATCTACAATGAAATGCGCCAGTCCATCTTCGATTATTATCACAGCACCTACGGCGAAGACTCGCCGCAATACGCCGCTTGCCTGCCCGGTGAAACCGGTCACTCCAACGGCAAATACGAAGCCTGCGTTTTTGAAAAACTCTCCGAAGAAATGGTTCAAAGCGAACCAAACATCACCCTTATCAAAAGCCATTATCCCACCCATGTCGAACAGTCCGACCGCCTGATCACAGCCGTCACATTTACCGAAATGAACGGCGATAGGAGTTTTCGCGCCAGCGGTGACATATTCGTCGACACCTCCTACGAAGGTGATCTCTTGCCCCTAGCTAACGTCGCCTATCGTGTGGGCAGAGAATCGAGGGACGAATTCGATGAGCCTCATGCCGGCCGCATCTTTATGCGTTTCACCGAGGAACTTCCCGCGTCCGATCGACACATGATCGATATCGCCGCATCGCTAAACCTGCGACAATTCGGCGGCGTGATGGAAACCATCATGCCGGAAAGCACCGGCGAAGGCGACGGGGCGGTGCAAGCCATGAATTTTCGCACGGCGCTCAGCAGTGATCCGGACAATCAAGTCAAACCGTTACCACCCGAGGACTATGACCCGGAGCGAATCAAGACGCTTCTTCAAAAACTCGAAGTAAACACACCCGACAGGGGGAAAGGCGGCGGGGAATTTCCCAACAACAAAAGCGATTGGAATCGACCGCAACTTATCGAAGGCGCCACCGACTACGTGCACGGCGATTGGGGTGTGCGCCAGTGCATCTTGCGCGACTTCTGGAACATCGTGGTGGGTATCATGTATTTCTTGCAAAACGATCCCGATGCCCCCGAACACATGCGCGAAGCCTTTGCGCAATGGGGCCTTGCGAAAGATGAATTTGCCGATAACCATCACATGCCCTGGGAAATCTACGTGCGCGAAGCCAGGCGCCTTGAAGGGCGTTACGTCTTCACCGAGCACGACGTTCGCCTTGCCGAAGGCATTGACCGAGCGCCTATTCACCCCGACAGTATCGCCGTCTGCGAATGGTACACGGACGTCCATGCCTGTCACCCCGAACTGGTCAAAGACAGCCGAGACGAAGGTAAAGTCATGTTGCACAAGCAGACCGTCCCGGGTCAAGTGTCCTATCGCAGCCTGCTGGCAAACGAATTCGATAACTTGCTTGTGCCCGTCTGCCTCTCATCCAGCCACCTCGGTCAAAGCGCCATTCGTCTGGAACCCACCTGGATGCAAATCGCCGAATCCGCGGCGTGGGGGGCCGTTCAGGCGATTAACAACAATCAATCCCCTGCCGACATCAACGTACAGACACTCCAGCACACCCTGGTTGAACACAAATCAATGCTCACCTTCCTCAATGACATCGCACTCGACGACGATTATCCATACAACGCCGCCGTGCAATGGGCAGGCACAAAAGGCTTTTTCGACACTTATAACGCACGTCCTCAAGATGACCTTGACGAGCGCACGGCACATCACTGGATCAGCGGTTTTGTTCAGATGATCGACGGAACGCTCGAAGCCAATCAGTTTGCAAAAAAGCTCTCCACTCTTTCAGCCGGCAAGTCAATCACGAGCGATGCGTTCTGTGCACACCTGCGGTCCCAAACAGAAAATCGGAACATCAGTCTATCCAACCTCAATACGGCAACCCCGAATGCAACCCTGACACGTGGAGAGGCATGCCAGATTCTCTACAACGCGTATTTTTAATCGTCTGTGGTCGCGCTTGTCGATTCTCTGTGGTTTAAGTCGGAGGCACCAATGACAGAACCATCGGAAAATCTGGAGACCATTGAAGGCTGCGATGTATGTGTCGCAGGTGGAACTCCGGCAGGAATCACAGCCGCGGTGCGGGCTGCGCGTGAAGGAGGAAAAGTCATCCTCGTCTCCGCCTATCGACATCTCGGCGGTGCGCTATCGAACGGCTTAAGTTGCTGGGACACCATGTATGACGGCTATCGTGCGCCCATTCAGGAAGAGTGGATGGAGAAGATACGAACCCATTACCGGGAGAAGCACGGTGAGGATTCGGAGCATTACCGGATTTCGCAAAGCGGTCCCTTCGGCGGTGGACGGTTCAAGGGCGCTTACACTTGGGAGCCACACATCGCCGAACGAATGTTCGAGGAATTGGTGGCTGCGGAAAGCCGGATCCGGGTCGTTCGGGAGTATCTTCCGGACGCGGTGGAGCGCGCCGGCAGAGAGATACGGTCGGTATTTTTCCGTTCCCTTGCCGGCGGAGAGCCAATGCGCGTCAACGCCCGGGTATTCATCGACGCGACCTACG
The DNA here is from genome assembly GCA_965204085.1 of Candidatus Poribacteria bacterium. Classification (GTDB taxonomy): domain Bacteria; phylum Poribacteria; class WGA-4E; order WGA-4E; family JAJDTR01; genus JAJDTR01. The sequence continues at coordinate 1,271,395 of CBDBEE010000001.1, forward strand.
AATCCGATATCGCCGCATTGGCGGGCGTGCCCTATCGCGTCGGTCGAGAAGACCGCAGCGAATACAACGAAATCTATGCCGGAAAAATTTGGGTCAAGCGCAGCGGGAACGAAGCCAATTTCTCCCACGGCAGCGACGAAGCCTTGCGGTGGCCTAGGGCAGCGCGGCGCGGCGATCTCAATCTCCGCCCCTGGTGGGGAACCACGCAGGAGATTTTCTCCGAGAGCACAGGGGAAGGCGACAGTGCTGTTCAGGCTGCCAATTTTCGCGTCTGCCTGAGCTCCGACCCCGACAACCAGATCCCGGTTGAACCGCCCGAAGGGTATGACCGACGGGAGTTCCTGCCGATCGTAGAGGGCGACCCCGAAGAGGGCCCGCTCTATCCGCATCCTATCAAGAGCGGTCTGTTGAACTATCCGCTCACGGCGTTTCCGGGCGTCATTCCGATACCGGGTTCTAAGTGCGATTGGAATGCCGCCGCCCTCCCCGGCGGTGTCGATGATTTTCCCGACGGCAACTGGGAGACACGTCAAGCGATTATTAAACGGCACCGCGATTTCGCCCTCGGTCTGCTCTTTTTTCTGCAGCACGACGACGCGGTGCCAGAGAAGATTCGCGGGGAGGCGTTGAATTGGGCGCTCCCGGCGGACGAGTTCCCCGACAACGAACATTTCCCGCACGAGTTTTACTTGCGGGAGGGGAGACGCATCATCGGCCGTTACGTCATGCGCGAGAGCGACGCCTGTATCGCTGCCGGCATCAACCGAGCGCCGGTGCACGGCGATGCGGTGGCTATCGCGGAATGGCTGATGGACTCTCACGACTGTACTCCCGAGCGCCTTCGCGGCACCGAGGGTGACGGGTTTACCAGCTTGTCCGAATACACACGGCCCTCCCAAATTCCCTACCGTTCCTTCCTCCCAAACGACATCGACAATCTGGTCATGGGATTGGCGGTTTCCGCGACGCATGTGGCGTGGGGCACAGTTAGGGTGGAACCTTGCTTGATGCACATCGGGGAAACGGCAGGGCACGCTGCGGCTTTGGCGCTCGAATCGGGGGTCGCGCCGGGAGAGGTTGACGTCGAGGCGCTGCAACGTCGGCTCGTCGAAAACAGGGTCATGCTGACGTTTTTCAATGAATTCGACATGGCTACCGATGCGCAGTGGGTATCTGCCGTCCAGTTCCTCGGAACCAAGGGTTTTTTCAGCTCGTACAACGCCAAGCCCGACGACCCGCTTACCAAAGGGACGGGGGAAATCTGGGCGAGAGCATTCGGCAGGCTGATGGATGGCTTACACGACGCTGGGATCTGCGCTCGGCAGGTGGCGGAGGCAGAAATGGGGGAACAGATTGCTATTACCGTAGATCGTTTTCGCGCCCTTCTTCAGAGAGAACTTGATTACCGCGATATCAAATTCGAGGTTGATCTTTCGGCGGAGTTGGGCGGGGAGGGTAGGACCGGGTCGGATGGGGCGGTCTTGACCCGGGCGGAGGCGAGCCTGCTAGTGTATCGCCTTCTTGCGATTATCGGAGACGGTCCGAGCGGAAGATTGGCTTCTTCAAGCTGATAGTCATAGTAAAACCAATAATCATACATACGCTGCGGTAGGTTCGGTTTCCTAACCGAACCGGTTCTTATCCAGCCTCGTGTGTGCAGCTTGAAATAGATCTCTGTCGTCTTCGCTAACCTCAAAGTTGATCAGTCATTATTCATTATTTTGATCTCGCCCTACAGAAGATGGTGGGCAGTGCCCACCCTACAATTTAGGACCAGGCATTACGATCTGTCGTGATACAGATTGCGGCGTATCTTCCGTAGGAACGAGTTCGTTGGCGACAGGAGGTCGCGACCGGGAGGTCGCTCCTACAGTGTGCGTATTGTGACAAAATTTTTGGTCATAAAATTGCCAACAATTATGCGCAAATATGATCGTGAATGACTATTACATTTTTCTTGCGGAAAACACCCGCGTTGGGGTGATTCGCGTTAGGCCGCAACGGCAACCAAGCACACTGAAGTTCACTAACCATCTTTCGGAATCCCGGGCCAGTCTTGCCACATGTTCTCGCAAGGCGGCTCATCCAGCTTGTCCTTGAGGTCCTTTCTCACAAAGTCCCCTACCACAGCTTGACGAATCACGCTCGATCTGTTGGGCAGGTTTCCCGCGTGCGCCAGTCTGTGGTGAAAAAAGATAATGTCCCCCGCTTCGCCGCAGCATTCGGTGGCTGATTGCTCAGTGAGCAGATCAAAGTGTTCTTTGTAGGTATCAGCTTTGTCACGCCCGTATTGCGTTAGATGCTGATAATAGAAGACACGGTGGCTCTTTGGAAAGATGGTGAATCCACCGCCGTTTGGGGGCACGTCGTCTATGTACCCAAGCACGCCCAAATTGAACTCATGGCCGTCGGTATGGGGTTTGAGAGGCAGCGCGGGAAGATCGCCCTGGGGAATTCGACAATAGATTCCGCGCGTGCGGCTTGGCACCGCAAGTTTTCCTGCCCCTAGCAACTGCTCAGCCATGCCCCAGATTGATGAATCGGTGAGTATCATTCGCACCAGGAAGTTTTCGATGCCAAGTGTCCGATATCTCCAGAGAGTACCATCGTCGGTGGAATATTGGTCGTTGTGGGATGGTGGATTGGGCAGCGCCCAGCCGTCAAACAGATAGTCCGTCTCAGGCGACCTTGGGAGTTTTTTCCTGTCTTTGGGCTCTTGAACCGGGCCGCGCCATGTGTTTGGGTCGTTTCGGTCTATTCCGGGCGGCGGGTTATCCCACAGTCTTTCGCGCGCCTGCGCCATCAGATTCTCGTCCATGACCTTGCGTTTGACAACATAACCCTCATCTCGAAAGAATCGGATTTCGTCGGAAGTGAGTTTTACCATAACGTCTTTGTATTCCATCCTTTCTCTCAAATGTGGGTTAGGTCATTTCACCGGAATTGGCTTAGAACGTGTTTGATGAATCGGTGGCAAAGCCACTTTTGGTCATTTAAGAGAGATTTTCATGTTTTAGCCTTATACCTGTCGCCCCGCTGGGGCTTAGGTGCGTGGGGTTTCGGCGTTTCTACACACTTTCCGCCCCTCTGGGGCTATTAAGATTTGAGCAATCAACAAGTCGCGACCTGGAGACAGATTTGCTATCGCTTTCGCTATGAAATCCTTAATCCTACCCTACAAACGTACAAAGGCGAGCTTAGATTGTGGAATGCGCAAACTAACAGATCAAACGAGCGGATAGCGAGTGCGATAGAGATCCCTTGCGGTACAAGGGTGTGACCGATTTTGTGGGCAAAAACAGGTGATGTGTATGCGGCCGAAATTGCTAGCGAGCGCATAGTGCGTTCATTATTCATCTGTCGGAATCCCGTGCCAGTCTCGCCACATGTTCTCGCAGGGCGGTTCATCCAGCTTGTCCTTGAGATTCTTTTTCACCAGATCGCCGATGATAGCTTTACGAATCTCGAGAGAATAGTTAGGCGGATTTCCCGCGTGTGCCAGTCTGTGATGAAAAAAAACGATGTCCCCCGCCTTCCCGCAGCATTCGGTGGCTGTTTGCTCCTTGAGCAGATCGTAGTGTTCATCGTAAGTGTCCGCTTTGTCCCCTCCATAGTGCGTTAGGTGCTGATAATAGAAAACGCGGTGGCTTTTGGGCCAGATGGTGAACCCGCCGCCGTTTGCGGGCACGTCATCTATAAATCCGAGCACGCCCAAATGGAACTCATGACCGTCGGTGTGGGGTTTGAGCGGCTGCACGGGAATATCACGCTGGGGAAAGCGGCAATAGATGCCACGGGTACGAGTTGGGAGGGCAAGACTTCCTTTGCCCAGCATCTGCTCAGCCATGCACCAGATGGATGAATCCGTGAGAATCAGCCGCACCAAGAAGTTTTCGATGCCGATCGTCCGATATTTCCACGACGTACCATCTACGGTGGAGTATTCATCGTTATGGGACGGTGGATTGGGCAGCGCCCAACCGTCAAACATATAGTCTATCTCAGCCGATCTTGGGAGTTTTTTTCTGTTTTCGGGCGCTTGAATGGGTCCGCGCCATGTGTCTGGGTCGTTTCGGTCGATTCCGGGCGGCGGTTTATCCCACATTCTTTCGCGTGCCTGCGCCATCAACTCCTCGTCCATGACTTTGCGTTTGATAACGTAACCTTCATCTCTAAAGAATCGAATTTCATCGGGAGTGAGATTTATCATAGCTTCGGTGTATTCCGTCCTTTCTTTCAGAGTATGGCGTCAGGGTGTCACAACAAGCATTAAATAAAATGGAATAGCTATTGCCAGATTGACTTCATCTGCCAGGCGTCGAGATGCTTCAAGACGGCACCCTGTCCCTGTGCGCGCAGGGATATGCCCAGACTGTCCGCCCGCTCGGGATAGACACGCATTGCAAGGTATTGCTTGCTGTTGGCAAACACTTCGACGATGCTGCGATCAATAAAGACTCGCAGCTTCAGGGGCTCGGATCCGCGCCGCATCTCGGCGCGTTCCGGCGGTCTAACCCACGCATCGGGCAGTGTAGTCGAACGCGAGTTGTCGAGACAGATGACGCCCGGCGTGTCATAAATTGCACCCGTACGAGACATCTTTCTATCATAGTTGTAATAGGTGATAGATGTTTGCTCCTCCGCATTGGGCGAGCGCAGCACATTGAGCTGCACCCAACGCGCATCCTGCGGGTCGATCTCCACCTCTAATTCCATGGTGTTGCCGGTGATTTCTTTCAGGACGATTTCTTCGTTGGCGGGCATCGCCATCTCGTCGATGTGCTGATGGTTGCAGCGCAGGGAGGCGACAGCGGCTACCGGCTCAATTCGAAGCAGCTTGTCCGGACCGAGCGTCAGCCGCTGCATGAGCGACATCACATGGTCCCAATCGTCGCTTAGCAAGCCGTGGTTAATGTTAAGAATGTTGAAGATGCCGCCTTTGCCGTCTTCCCCCATGCGGGGCGCGTGGACGCCTCCCGGCGCGACGGTGCCGTGGTTGAAGCGGTCGTGATGATACGGTATGAATTTGTGAGCCTTCTCGTCGTAATCGCCCAAGAAGTATTGACCGCCGTTCGTATGGCTGAAGAAACTTAGGATGTACTTATCGCCGATACGCCTGAAATCGGGGCAGGCTCCTTCGTCTTGGCGGGAGGTAAGCGGCGTTTTGTCGTGAAGGATGAAGTTTCGCAGCTCTTCCCACGTAACCAAATCCTTCGTCGCCCACAACTTCATCTGGGGCCACCAAGCATCCGGGAGATACCTAATTCTTGTTCCGGTCAAGCCGTAATAGGTGTCGCCCTCCTTCCAGATACACGAATCGCCTCGGCTGGTGTTCACGGGGCCATGCTTTTTCCAATTCAGCAGCAGCGGGTCCTCTGACATGGCGACCATCTGGCCCGCCTCGATGCCGGGATAGAACGAGATTACCCGACTGTCCTCGACCAACATGCCGCCCGAAAAGCACGCTTTCTCCACCCCCGGATTGATTGCGTAAGGCAGGTCTTTCCAGTGCACCAGGTCGTCGCTCACTGCATGGCCTATGCTCGTCCGATACCAGCGTTTCGGTATATCCGCCGGATCGGGGAACTCGTCGGGCGGCATGGCGATAAAGAAGAGATGCCAACGTCCGCGCCAGAAAACGATGGCATTGGGGTCGTTCATCGAGCTTTCCGGGCTGACGAAGTGATACGCCGGGCGATACGGGTCAGCCGCCAGTCGTTTGCGCGATTCGGCGAATCGAATCATCAGCTTGTTTGTCTTCAGTTCCTCCAACTGCTCTTCCAGGGTGCTTGAAAACGTCTGGTGCGGCGTGGGGATGGCGTAAGGTTCGGGTTGAGTCATTTTTTCGGTGGCTTGCTGATATGTTGCAGAAGGAGGTCCGCAATAGAATTTGGGATGCGGCAGTTTTCGTATTCCAACTCGGCGCTACATGAAGCGGATTCTACTCGTATTCTACTTTTGCGTCAACAGAAATTATTGAATAGGAGGTCAATTGAGAACCTGTCTGCGAGAGATTGTTGAGTCTTTTTTGTAATACACCTGTCGCCACGGTGGGGCTTTAAGAGGCTGGTGGGCAGTGCCCACCCTACTAGTAACGAGTTGTGCTCGCAGCATGAGGCCGCGACCTGGAGATCGCTCCTACAGGTATGTGCAGGGCGTGATTCGGAGGAGGGATTTCCATAGAAATTCTATCGCACGGGATTTACTATCGCCTCCCCTGTTCAGTCAGTTGATCTTATTCATTCGCTTGATCTCCTTCAATAGGTCATTCGCAACAATTTACAATCACCATTTCGCCGACAAGTACGCATAAACATGGATGACTATATACGACCTCATAATCGAGGGAATTTTTCTAAGTGCGAAAGACTGCACGATTGGTTATGGATAGAACTGGTACATGGTCACGTTTAGTGCGATGCTCAGCACGCTCCAGATGCTGCCAATCAGGAAATCCCCCAGCACCAGCCCAAGGAAGAATGGCACCGCGCGCCGGTAACTCCGGATGCCGCCGTGTCTGAGGATGAGCCATTTGGCTATCGTGCAGATGACAAGCGGCACCCACATGTCCAGCGCCAACTCTCCACTGCCCGATATGACAAATCCCAGCGGATGCAGCGGCAGCCAGAGCACCCGCGAGCGCAGATATGCCAGCACCATCATCACGGAAAAGCCCACCCCCATGAACGTGACGCCCAGCCAATCCGTGCCCATGGGGTAGTATATCCAATCCCGCAGTCGAGTGAACCATCGCCTGCCCGACCTCAGCGCCCCGGGGCCAAAGTAGCCAGAGGCAGCCCCATGCTCATAGTAGAGGTGGAGCTGAATCCAAAACGCGGCAATCACCCCCAGCACGGTGGCAAGCAAGATAGCCCAAAACATCCGCCGGTGGGAGAGATTGGCCTGCCCCGAAATCTTGAAACCCTCCAACTGGTGGGGCATCTGCTGCGGCCGGTTCTCGCTGTTGAAGAATAAGACTGCCAGCGATGTCAGGTTCTGGTGCCCGAGCCGCCGGTGGCCCAGCCACCGGCGCAGCATGACCTGCGGTGCGTACCCGAAACAGGCGAACAGCCCGGCTTCCGCGCGCAGGCGTGTCATCACAAGCGGCGAAATCAGGAACAGGATGCCGAATGTAGCCGCCACCCAGAACGTCATCCCCGCCTTGTGCAGTAGGAATCCGAGCAGCGCAAGCCCGCCCAGAAGCCCCCACACCGCCGCCCAATAGGGTAGCGGCTCTCCGGCGTCGTCGGCGTCACCGTCCCGACCAAAGGCGCGCTTGAGCACAAGGGCGAAATGCCCTCTGCCCACCCAGAACAGGATGACACAAAGCCCAAAAAAGGCGCCGAGTACCTGCTCTTGCAGAAAAGGGTACCGGGCGATGCTATCCCACCCCGTGACTCGCCCCAGCGCGTGTTCGACCCGGTTCAAGCCGCAGAAGAATGCCGTAGAAAAAAGCATTTCCAGCGGCATAAGGAAGAGGATGCCAATGGCGTAGGGATAGAACGAGATGCGTATCAGGTCGCTGTAGTCGGAAAACAGCGCCAAAGGACCTTCGTCGAATACGAAATATCTGCGCTTGACCGGGATGGTCGGCACGTCGGGAAAAATAAAACTTAGCCCGTTCATCAGACAGATGCCCCCGGCGATGCCGAAGCCCATCCACATCCGCTTGTTGCGGAAGAACCCGGCAGTAGGGCTGGTCATCTCCAGCGCCAGTTGGGCGATGGGGTAGGTCAACCGTTCGTGTTCCGTCCATTGACGCCGCAGGATGGTGTTCAGGCACAGAAAGTTGAAGGCGAGTACCGTGAAAAACAGCAGCCATGCCAGCACCACCGGTATCCACACTTTCAAGTAGTGGACAACATAGAGGGTGGATTCGCCCTCATAGAAGTCCTGCAGCGCCGTTTCATCCGACACAGTGAGCCAACGGGGGATAAACCGGAAGAACAACTCTTTGAACTCGTTCTCGGGCGTGGCGAACCAGAAGGCGTATCCCAACGCTGACAGCACCGACTGCAGCATATCGCCGGCGGACAACGTGGTGGTGATGCTGAGCATCACGTAGAAGACACCTAGCTCCCCGTGCCGGAGCGCGATGCGCGGCGTGACTTGGCGAATCAGGGCGTTGACGACCATCACCACGGTCAACGTGAAGATGACGTTGGAGAGCGGGACGATCCAGGTGGGAAAGGTGTAGCGCACCAACTCCATCTGGAGGAGGAGATAGGTGTTGACGGGAATGAAGATAAGTGTGACCAGAAATAGCCGCAGCGTCAGCCCGGGATCCTTTTGGTTCGGTCCCTTATCTTTCATGACGCTCCGTTATGTTCGGCATTCGCGGAAACCTGCAAAACCGGTGGTGGGGCGGTTGAGTAGATCTGGCTGACGGGGTAATGAGACGGGCAGCGCTCCGTTGTAGCGTGGAGTGCGCAAACATGCCGTAACGCTAGTGGAAACCTCATAGGGATGGGGTCAGCGGAAAATTCGGTATAACACACTGAACGCAGAGATGCACAGGACGTTAAGTTTTATTCGATTGCTATAATCATGGGACGGCACAACTGCTGTCCCGTTCAATTTCGTGAGAGCGGGGGAGGTCACGATTGCCAGTACGAACAAGTCTCGAATCTCCTTGACCGGTTTAAGGTCAAATGGTTCTACTCTTATGAATCAATATAACATAAAATTTTTAGATTGACAACTTATTATATGTATAGTATACTTATGTATAGTACGTTTTGGTAGTAGTTGATACTACCGTATTGAAGACGTTTAACTTCGTTGGGTAGTCCCAACGGGTGGCTTCGGGGGCTCGCCGGTAAGCAGCCCTCATTTCAATCCAATTATAAGGAGAAACACAATGAGAAAGTCAGACGACAACGAGAACTGGGTGGGCCACATTGAAACTGAGGATTTGGCCGACTACTCGTGGGATGCAGCCGAGAAGAAGGTTACCGGCAGCACGACGCATACGCTCAGTGTTCAGAACAAGACCAATAGCACCCAGCGGTTCCTGGTCGAGTTTTCGCACGAAATGTGGTGGCTACAGCCGAATGGAGGTCGTAAGCAGTTGGGTGGCCGCGTCACGATATGGGAAACCCTCGTTGTCCCTAGACGGTCGACGCGAACCCACGCAAACATGCCGAGTGCTCCATGCAGTGTTCGGACAACTACCGACAGCGCTAAGTCGGGAGATGTGATACTCATCAAGTTCTACACCATGTTAGAGCCGCAGGGGGACGCTGGTGGTGAGACATTGAAAACCGGCCATGTTATTAATCGCGCGTGGACACCGCTGACCGACGATTACGTGGTGCCTTAAAGTTGCTATAGGAGGGCGGCTACGAGGGCTCGCCGTGAAGCAGCCCTCATTTCACTTTAACCATAAGGAGATTTACAATGCCTAGGAAAGAGGTTAATTCACAGGACGGCAATTATCGTGGCTGGAGTTACGCGAAGGCACCGCAACCTTACATGGACGGCAACACTTTGCGCGCTTCTTCATATTACCCATGGGTGATAACGGGTTTGGGTGCCAAGTAAGGTATGAACACAAGTTAGAGAAATGGAACGGCACCGCATGGGGGAACTGCGCAACGACGATAAGGGGCCGCAGGGCAGCGGTTTCCGTGTCTCCAGCAACTCGGCCTACGATGACGAGGATTTACCGCATGCAAGAGACGCCGACTGGGAGACTACACAGAGAACTAGCATTACAAATCCGAGGCGGCGGGGGGAAGAGTAAGACTAGATTTAGTGAGACTATCTATCAATATCGTAGTGAGGGCCGTGTTATTGTCGAGTGCACGGTCAGGCTTCCTACGCCAACATTAAAGACTGCGCTACTACGGTCATCGAAAGCGTAGGGGTAGAGATCGATAGTCAGCGAGGTTACAACGGCTATAACCGCACCGAACTCAATATTAATACCGGTCGTGTCTAGCTCGAGTCCGTGATGCCTATTGGCCCAGTATTCGTCAAGCTCTTTTCGGAAACCGAAGGATATGTATCGCTCCCCTTCATCCAATGATGCGTTGAGTTTGTCGTCTGTGCTCTCGAACGGATCGCGGTCATCGTTCATGAGGTAGCCTCTAAAGGTTAGGCGCAGCTTCATCCCTATGGTATAGGGGACGGGTTCGCTCGCCAAAACGCCAACATAGAAATAGGGGGCAATCTCGCCCTCGTTTATGAGGTCCACCACCGGCGCGTCCGGATAACGGAGTTCGTCGTCGGCGCCGCAGCCGGTCATCAGGACGACAGCACCGATGAAAAAGAATGCGTATAGGGCGACGACCACCGCCGCCTTAACGATTCGTCCGAACAAATCGGAGCCGTTCATAGGGTTTCACCTCTTCGGCAGTGTTAGTTCTCATAGAGTGCCCTGTTTGACTTGCACCCATGTCGTCGCCTTCCCATGTGGCAGTACTTCGTGAAAGTCGATCCGAGTTGAGTGCACAAAATTTTGCCGTCTCCTGTAGAGTTGACAGACCTCGAATTGATTGCGTTATTCGAGTGTGTGCAAGTTTTGCGCCAGTATCTATCACGCACCAAGGCTGTCCTAGTCTACAAGCTGCCCTGCATTAGCACTACCCCACGAATTGCATCAAATTCGCTTCCCCGATGTTTTGTCGATACGCAATGGCGTATCGTGTTTTCGTGTCTAGCAAGTGAACGCCAATGTTCATTTTTTGTGCAAGAGGGGCGTTGACAGTTCTCCCAACAGTGCTTCTGTTTTACGGTTGGGTGAGAGTGCAATGCGGTGAACGTTCGGTTCGATTCTCAGGACACCGAAGAAACCCACTACTTTAAGGCTGAAGCTGGTTAAGGGTGTGTCACCAACCTGGGACGCGAACCCAATATAAATCCCAAGTTATGTTCCAACTTGTTGATAACTCAAAGCCTTCTATTTTTAGGGTATCCCCGATCCAGACAAAATCGAAAATGTCACCGACCCAGTACCCCCCGGTGCCGCGCGGATTCTCTACGCGCCAATACGTCGTGTTTGATTCTGACACAGATTCGAGGGTCGCCTTGATACGAATGGGCTGAAGCGGCATCGGGGCCTCCATGTAGACTGTATCTTCGCGTAATATAAGGCGTCCGGCGCCGTCCGGGTAGTAATAGGTGTGCGGTACGCGTCGGATGATTACAGGATCGTCGATATGGTCGCCCCCGAGGTCCATGAGCTGATGCCCCACCGCTTTGGTGAGTACAAAACGGCCTCGGAGAATCTGGCCTGTGGGGCTAACCGGGTCGGATTCACTGCAGGCGAGTAGGGTAATGAGTAGGAGCAGGTAGATTTTCATAGTGCTTTACCTCCGCTTTAAGGAAGTCCGATATGGAGGTATTATCGAACGTTTCTGTGCGTCGTGAAAATCAGGGTGGAGATGCCTACGGTAAATGGTGCGCTATTCTCGTAGTAATATCCGGCCTCCTTCGTCGTCGGGGAGATTGTTATAGTGGCAGCGGTGACGATGCCGGTCTCTCCTTCTTCGAAGGGGTGGTCGACGTCAAGGTCAGTAAAGTCACTGGCATAAATGTGTCTCGATATGCTTCTGGTGTACAGTTCTTGTCCGGCGTCTAGTCCGAAGTAGGTGTTGGGGACGTGGATTGTAAACTGGTTCCTCCAGTCGTCGTAGACATATCCTGTGTAAGTCACCGATTTGCGAACGAATGTTTGTCCCTGCGTCGCGGGTTCAATCACCAACCTATATACGAAATAGCTAGGTGATATGTCGTAGGCTCCGATGTCGATGACCGGCAGGTCCGGCTCCGGAATCTCGGGTTCGCGGATGGTGCCCTCGGCGCCGCAGCCGACAATCCAGATCACGAGCAGGAGTGAGGTTAGGATAAATGTTAAGTTGAGCTTGTTATTCATGAATGGGCTCCTTCATTGCTTGGGCAAAAGACATTGATAAGAAGCAGGACGAGGCGTTTCAAGTTTTCCTCCTTTCTGTTACTTTGTGACAGTATGGTTAAGTCCAAAGCTACTGCAACATATAGATGATTATTGTTTTTATTTCAGCAAGTTATGTGCCACTACCTATTACAAGCCAAGATTTCACTTCATCATTTGTGGTTGTCCCATTCCAAAGGTTGCCCTGACGCGGCACTACCCCGTGAATTGCATTAAGCTTGACTCCCGATGTTTTGTAGATACGCAATGGCGTATCGTGTTTTCGTATCTAGCAAGTGAACACCAATGTTCATTTTTTGTGCAAGAGGGGCATTGGCAGTTCTCGCAGCGGTAAGAGGTGTTGGGTTTCGCTCGAATTTCGGCGTTTTGCGCAGAACGAGACATCGGAGGTTCTTTTTCGTACGCGAGTTCTTTTGGATTCCCGCTTAGCCCAACCTACGGGGTAGATGAAAAGCTGTTGGATTTGTCAATCCGACAGGAGCAATTAGGGATTTGCTTTTTCGATAAATCAGCTTGGTCGCGACCGGGAGGTCGCTCCTACAGAAAGATCGCTGATTCGGTGGTCGTGGGATTGACTATGAGAATTCTATCAATTAAGTGAGCAGGAAAAGTGCCACTGCGAAACGGATCGTGGGATGGTTGAGTAGATTAGGCTTACGGGGGAATGAGACAGGGGGCACTCCGGTAAAACGTGGAGTGCGCTAATGCGCCGAAACGTTGGTGGAAACATTATAGAGATGCGGCCTGTAGAAAATTTGGCGTCTCGCGCTCCGACAGTCATCGACGAGATTGGCAAGCATTTCCTTTGTTTGTTCGGCTGAGGCTCGGTAGAGCTTGCGCGGCGGCGGTAGGCGAAGTCGTAGTATCTGAAGGGGACACAATTCTTAATTCATGTGTGGTTCCTCCGCCCGGTACATTGTTAAGGCTGGATTGGTCAACGACATTGCAATGCTCAAGAGTTCAAAATGATTAAGTACGACCTGGAAATCTATCAAAGCGGCGAATGCACAAGGAGAACGCGGTGCTGGGCGGACGCGGCGCAGTCGGCGAAGAACTCTGCCACGCGCTGGGAGATGCGCACCATCAAGCTGCCACTGAACAAACGATATCGCTGGTCACCGCTCGACAACGAGACGCGTGGGATTGTGGAATTCGCCCGCGACTTCGTGAATTGCTCCGTTCTGACTAAAACTAACCAGAACATTACCGTCTAAAGTGATAGTATGCTGCTAACACGCGCCGGCGGCGGACGCCGGCTGATTCAATAACTTAAACGATGTTATACCGTGCGCTGTTAGAAATTGCGCTTTTCATGATTTAAGGTTCGCTTCGCCGATTGTAGAGACAGCGTCAAGCGAACGAATATTGAATGGGGTAACGTCCGCAGTTTCCACTTGTAGGATTCCTATCGCAGGATTTGCTATCGCGCGCACTATTCGTTTGCTTGATCTCATTATTCATTCGCTTGATCCCCTCTGGGGCTACCAAGATTTAATTAGGTCGCGATTCGGAGATCGCTCCTACAAAATAAGCGATTCTCAGCAGCGTGGAGTATAACTATGGAGGTTTATGATGAAATACGTTGTGTCGACACTAATGCTGATTGCACTTTGTGTAGTGAATGTGTCTTCCGGATCGATAGGGGTAAGCAGGGACAATCTGGACAGGTACTCGCTGCTGAAGATGGTTGAGAAATGTGAGTTGGTCGTCACGGGCCGGGTGCAGAGTATGGTATTCGTTCACCGTACCAACGTCACGCCGGCGGGCGGCGGTATACCCACGACCGACGTCACGATCGCGGTTGACGATGTCATCAGAGGTACACCCAACGCGGGGGAAGATCTTGTCACATTTATGATCGAAGGGGGCAAAGGCGTCAATCCCGAGACCGGCGAGGTGCAGCATTTAAGGGTTACCCACCAGGGAAATTTTAAGGTTGGAGAGGATGTACTGCTTTTCCTGGGAAAGGCGGAGGGCGACGCCTACCACGCCAATTTTGCTCATGACGGGTTACATCTATATTTTGGTGATTACGGCAAAAGTCCGATTAAGGATGATATGGTGGGGCTTGTATACGAGGGCGCGGGCCAGAGACTTAAACTTACCAAGGTGCCGGTCGATTTGGCTGTGACACTCGGGCAGGCGGCGGTACTGGACAAGGACCGGGCGGTCTTGGTCGAAAACGTCATTAAAGCGTTGGTGCTCGCCGATACGGGCGACACTGTTTCTATCACCCCGGCGATGTCGGTCGTTTTGACTCAGAATGCGCAACGCATCATCGATGACGATTCGGAACCACAAACCGACTGAACCACAAACAGAAAGACGGTCTTCATTGTTATCTCCTTTCGACTGCTTACGGGTCTTCGCACCAAGTAAACAAGGTTTCACTGCCACTGTCCCATTCCAACACCATTTTCTGGCCGTTGTCCCCATCGAGGGGATCGAGGCCGCAGAAGACGCGTAACGGGAGTTCGGTGGGTTCAACGAACCAGTGCGCCATCAGCCTGTCGGACCGCTCGGTTATACGCAAGTTTCGAGGCGGGTCGGAGAAGTGAATATTGATCGGGTGCTCTCGGTTCACCGGCACCTCGGGATACTTCAGTAGAACCGCCACAGGGGGACGCCCCTTAAAAAATCTATTGAACGCATCGATGTCGTCAATCTTAACCTCCGTCGGGTCGATTTGTCGCATGGACGGCTGTTCAACCCACATAACCACCGAAAGGTTGGGGTTGTCTCCCTCGACGGAGTGCTCGTGTTCATGCTTGTGCTCGGCGACGGAGTGGTCAAGGTCGAGCAAGGGGTGTTCGTGGCTGCAGGCGACGAGCAGGAGCAGCAGAATTAAGAGTTTCATTTTATACCCCCTCGGCACAACTGTATTGGAAGTTTGCCGAACCGCCTTGCCAGTCGAGCCGGAAGCCGATCCAGCCGGTGTGTTCCGGATCCTCACAGTCGGTGCTAATCGTGACGTGGGCGCCGTATCCGTCCAAACGTCTGACACTTTCCATTGTTACGTCGCTGGTCTTGTGAAACCCGTCATAGAGCGTAAGGTAAAGATTTGCCGGATACCCGACAAAATAGATGTCCACGTTTTCGAACGGGGGTTCCTTCAACGTGCCGTACGGCGGGAAGCTGGGCACGTTCAGCGGCGGGGAGACGCGCTGGATGTAGGGGAAGTGCAATCCGATAGGGTTGAGGTGATCGTGGTTCGGTACGTCGTGCTGGTGGTCTGTTAGCGGGTGCTCGTGGCTGCAGGCGGCGAGTAGAAACAGCAGAATAAGGCGTTTCATGGTTTACTCCTCTGACCAATCTGGACAGGCATAGCGTAACAACACGCCGCCGTTATGCCAGTTTAGTTGGACGGCAATGTTGTGACCGCCGGCGCGCGCGGTATCTTGTGAACAGTGTGTAAAAATCTTCAGGCGGCGATTACCCAAAAACCAGCCATTGATAGGTATGGTCGGACGGTCGTAGGGGTCGGGCACGTTCTTGACGGTGAGTCCGATAGGGTGTTGGGAAAACCACACTTGGGCGACGTGCGTCCCGCCGAACGGCTCAAGTTCGCCAATCCCAAAGGGTTCTATATCGCTACTCACTTGGGCAGGGTCCTCCCAGATGATATGGACCTCGGGGGGTGCAATCGGATCGTGGTCATGGTCGGCCAGATTGTGGTCGTGCGCGATCAGCGTATGTTCGTGGGTGTGTTCGTGCTGGTGGTCTGTTAGCGGGTGCTCGTGGCTGCAGGCGGCGAGCAGGAGCAGCAGAATAAGGCGTTTCATGTTTTACTCCTCACATTTATAGTAAAAGCGAGCTGATCCGTTGTCCCAGTCGAGTTTGAAGGCGATGTAGCCGGTGTGTTCCGGATCGCTGCAGTCCGAGTATACTTTGGCTTGGTTGAAGTATGTGCCTCTTCTCACCCCCCAGCCTGTCACTGGGGTGCTGTCATAATGAGGATAGTCAATATTGGTGAGATTCAGGTTTTCGGGAGGACCGGAAAATTCCATGGTAACCGTGCCTTTATAATCGTAGTTAGGGCCTTTTAGAAACCCGAATGGCGGGTAACCGGGCACGGTCGGCGGCGGGTAGACGCTGACGATGTAGGTGAACGGAAGGCCCAGAGGGAATAGGTGGTCGTGATTTGGGACGTCGTGTTCGTGCTGGTGGTCGTGGCCCATGAACGGTTGCTCGTGGTCATGGGTGTGATCGTGCTCGTGGCTGCAGGCGAAGAGCGGGATTAAGAGCAGCAGGATGAGGGGTTTCATATTTTCCTTTTTAATAATCGGTGCAGTGGAACGCCAGCCAGGCTGTGGCGATGGCGGCGTCACCCGCGCACCATTTCAGTCCAACAGAAACGATGCCCCCGGCCATACCCTCGGAGCAGGGTGCGTGTAAAATCAATCGTTTCCCGCTCAGGTTCCACTCTTTTAAGGGTATGACTGGTTTTATGGGTATGATTGAGCCGTCGCGGGGGTCAGGGAAGTCGTTCACGGTAAGGCAGTGGGGTTCCTGAGAAAAAGTGACCTTGATGTAGTCTTTCTCAAGGTAGTCGTCACCTACGAGAAGACCGTATTTGACACGACCATCGCCGCTGACCGACGGGTTGACGTCGACGATGTGGGGTGTATTCAAATCATCAATGACGACGTGTATCACGCGGTCGTTCTGGTGCTCATGGCTGCAGGCGAGCGCGGCGAAGATGAGAGTCAGTAAGAGTGTCGGTTTCATCTGCCCTCCTTTAGGCACGGCCTTCGAAGGTGAAGTATCGTTACTTACGGGTCGCCGCACCAGACGAGAAGGGTGCGACTGCCGGTGTCCCATTCGAAGGTTATCCTGTGACCGTTGTTCCCGCCGTAGTGTGCGGGGCCGCATAACAGGAGTATTCTCAGTTCGGCGCCTTCTGTTTTTTCGAACAACCAGTGCAGCAGCATATTGTCGGGACGCTCGGTGATACGCAGGTTTCGGGGCATGCCGTCGAAGAAAACGCTGATCGCGTGAGTTCCGTGGAGGAACTTGTTGGTGTTAGGCAGTAAGATTTCCCCGCGGCCAAGGTCCTTGAGAAACGCCTCGTAAGCCTCCATATTATCAACCTTATACGGGGGCGGCCAGGTTTGGTTAGTGTCCGGCGATATATCCACAATCTCCACGTTTTTTCGGAGCGGGTCGTCGTCCAAGACGGGCGGCGCTGGGGTGTCCCCGCCGCAGCCGGTTAACAGGTTTAACGCGGCTGCGATGACCACAGAAATTTTTGTGATGCATTTATAGGTTTTGAAGCTGTGCATTTAGGCTGTCCTAGGGAAGTGAAGACCTCCGGATAGACAATGACGGGCGAAAGCACGTAAGTAGCGTGCCACTGTCATAAGCGCGGCTCGGGCGCGGTTTTGCGGGGCGACGCGGGCGGAGGTAACAACAAAATGGACGGCGGTGTTCACTTTTTGTGCAAGTGGGGCATTAGCAGTTCGCGCAACAGTAAGAGGTGTTGGGTTTCGCTCGAATTTCGGCGTTTTGGGCAGAATGAGACATCGGAAGTTCTTTTTCGTACGTGAGTTCTTCTGGATTCCCGCTTAACCCAACCTACAGGGTAGATGAAATGCTGTTGGATTTGTCGATCCAACAGGAGCAATTAGGGATTTGCTTTTTCGATAAATCAGCTCGGTCGCGACCGGGAGGTCGCTCCTACAGAAAGATCGATGATTTGGTGGCCGTGGGATTTGCTATGAGAATTCTATCGATTAGGTGAGCGGGAGGAGTGTCGCTGCGAAACGGGATCGTGGGATGGTTGAGGAGATTTGGCTGACGGGGGAATGAGTCGGGCAGCGCTCGGTTAAAGCGTCAAGTGCGCTGAAGTTATTGACATTCACCATGTATACATGTTTCGGTCTACAGGGAGTGAATAACCGATCGGATGCGAAATGAAGGAATGGAGAAGGGCGACTTGATGAACACAGTCTGTTACGACAAATCAGAAATCGCGATCGCGAGATCGCTCCTACAAAGACTCGCAATGCATCGTGCCACTACAAACCGAACAACCTAAGTTCGATGTGTGATTCTCTCAATTGCAATGACCATGAAGGTTCAAATCCATTTGTTTTCCTGCTTTGACTGCCACGGCGCGCCACGGAGGTAGCCTTCGGGCGTGCGCTGGTTTACGGGAGGATTCGCACGCAACACGTCCTCGTCCAATTCAACACCGATACCGGGCGCGGTAGGAACATCAAAATAGCCCTCCTTCTGGCGAGGGAACTCACCGTGGACGACTTGGTCAAACCAGGGGGCATGACCTCCCTCTTGGATCATGAAGTTCGGCGTACAGACATCGACTTGCAGCGCCGCCATGGTGTTGATCGGACCGTAGGGGTTGTGGGGCTGAATACCGACATAGTATGCCTCCGCCATCGCCGCGATCTTCTTCAGCTCGGAGATTCCACCTGCGTGGCAGACATCCGGCTGAATCATCGCAACGACCTGCTTTTCAAGGAGTTCGACGAACCCCCACTTCGTATAAAGCCGCTCCCCGGTTGCGAGCGGAATGTTCACGGCTTCGGCGACCTTCGCCATCGCGTCTACATTCTGGGGCGGTACCGGTTCTTCAAAGACGAACGGGCGGAACTCCTCCAGAGCATTGCCGATGCGGATTGCCGCCGCGGGCGCCAGTCGCCCGTGCACTTCGACCAGCAACTCGACATCATCGCCGACCGCCTCCCGAACGGCTTTCACCTTGGCGATGGCATCCCCCTCCACCTCCGGTGTGATAAACAGCCCTTGGTGACCGAAGGGGTCGCCCTTTAACGCGGTCAGACCTGTATCTACCTCGCGCAGCGCTCGCTCGACGGCTAACTCGGGGGTTTCCCCGTCGAAGCGGCCATACGTCCAGATTCGGTCGCGCATCTGACCGCCCAACAGTTCCCAAACGGGAACGCCAAGCGCCTTGCCCTTGATATCCCACAGGGCGATCTCTATTCCGCTGATCGCCGCCATCTGAATCACGCCGCCACGCACGTTGTGATAGAGGTGATAGAGCCGCTGCCAATGTTCCTCAATACGGAACGCCTCTTTGCCGACCAGCGTCGCTCCAATCTCTTCGACCATTTTTGCGACGGACAGCGGCCCGCAGGTTGATTCGCCCCATCCGGTGATGCCCTCGTCCGTCGAAACTTTGACATAGACGTAGTTGCTTCGCGCGCCACGCAGATTGGTAGTGGGAGACGCGCTGGGGATGGCTTCGACATTCGTGATGTTCATTTGACTCGCCTCCTCGGCCGTCAAGAGTAGCGGCGGCGACTCTCTAGCGGTAACCGTCTACACGGGTTGAAGAATTCGGTTTTTCGGCTCTTTCATCCGGAGGACGATAATTGCGCAAGCGAAGCGTCCCCAACTCATCGGCTTCCGCTCCGTCCTATTTCACAACGAGCATTCGGCGCGTGTCTTGGAATGAGCCGGCCCGCAGGGAGTAGAAATATACTCCACTAGAAACAGTTTGCCCGACCTGATCTCTGCCGTCCCAGTGAGGCGCGGCAGTGGCGACTACAACAAAATTCGATGGCCGCATTCAAATTAAACATTTGTTCTGCGAGGAACATGGTGGTACGTGCCAAATTGGGCATATCAATCGTTTTTCCATAGGCATCAAGTGAACCAAAAGCTGGTGGTGAGTATAAAACACATCTGAAATTGGGAAACTCGTTTGGGGCAATTCTCTTAGCAGTTCAAAAAAACGACAGACGAATACCAACGCGTCTCCAATGGACATTATCTCACAAGTTGCCTTCGGATGCAATCAGTATCGACTGATGTTTCCGACAGGATGGCGGGAACTGCAGGATTTTTCAAACAGCAGTGGTGATTGATGGGTGCCGATTTTGTTCAAACACGGGGTTTGGGCTGGCTCGCCACCCGGAATTAACCAGAGGCTTTAAGAGAGCCGTTTGCAGTTGCGCCGTCCGTTGCGTTCAGATATAATTGACCCGCTTCGACCAGAATTGAAGGGAGTTACCAAGTGCATAAACGTATATGTTACCTCTTTTTCGTGCTCTGTCTGCCTGTGAGCGCACAAGAGATTGTGATACCCGACCCCAATCTACGAGAAGCAATCCATGAAGCGCTAAATGTACCCTTTTCCGACCCTATAACACGCACCGATGTCCAGTCGTTAAGGGAACTGGTAGCGAAGAGTCGCGATATCGAAGTCCTTACGGGTTTGGAAGCTGCCACACAGTTGGAATACTTGGTGTTATCCGGAAACCGTATCAAGGATATTAAGCCACTTGCCAATTTGCTTAAGCTGACCCACCTGGCGCTGGGTGAAAATCGCATCTCCGACATCAGGCCTCTCGAGGACCTCGTGCAACTGCGGGAATTGCATTTGACGAACAATAGCGTAGTCGACGTATCCCCACTATCTAATTTGATGAATCTTCGAAAGTGTCATCTTAGTCGCAATTTGGTCGAAGATGTATCGCCCCTGGCTAGTCTTACGGCATTGGTTGAGTTGGATATACACAATAACCCAGCGCTTGATTACAGCGCATTATTCGGTATTCCCCATTTGACGTATGACCAGCCTTGTGAAGTCGAACCTTTGCCGGTGCGAGATCGGATAATGAACCGCTCTTACCCGTCTATTGGGATGGCATGGGGTGGAGGAAACTCCGAATTTTTCCAAAAGTTAAATCGGCCAGAATTAACCGAAATGGAACTAATAGCTCTACATGATTTGTGGTTGCAAGGAGGTCATTTCGGGTTGAGCGTCAAGAACGCTGGCAACGATACAATAGTCGTAGGTAACATGCTTGAGGCCCGGGATCAGCGCGACCAATACTTGGCGATAAATCCAGACCTTATATTCGTTAAAACGGTGCAGTTTCGGCACAAACATCTGAGCCAGTTGCCGTCAGATTCACCATTCTGGGTGCGAGACGAAAACGGAAGTATCGCACGTGACGGTACGCGCGGTTATTACGATTTCACGAATCCCGCTGTCCAAGAAAAAATTCTGTCGGAAGTGCGAGCAATTGACCGATGTGGCTTTTACGACGGCGTCTTCATTGATTGGTGGAGCGACAACTCGCAAGTATTGGGTGGCTATCGTACCCGCGAGCAGGAAAATCACGCGCGAGACGTAATACTGAGAGGTGTGCGAGCATCCACCCGCACCGATTTTCTGATTTTAGTGAACGGTGGGCCCAAAATGCTACCTCTTACCGGTTCGTACGTCAACGGTACGTTTATGGAAACCGTACAACCGCTTGATAAGGCGTTTGAGCTAATGTCCTCTCAACTTGATACATATGCGAATACTCTAAGTTGGTCCGAAACGCACATGCGTCCTCCTCATATCAATTTTCTCGAAGGTTGGGGCAACCCACATGAACCCGCCGATAGCCCGACAAACCGTCGATGGATGCGGGTGTTCACCACGCTCAGTTTAACGCATTCGGACGGGTATGTACTTTTGACCGATGGAACTAGCCACCAACACCTTTGGTACGACTTCTGGGATGCTGATTTGGGGCGACCTGTGGGCGAGAAGGGGCAACTGTATCAAGATATAGATGGACTCTATATCCGCGAATTTACGAACGGGTGGGCGGTGTACAACCACAGCGGCGGGGCGCAGGTCATCACGTTACCGGAGGAAGTTCAAGGCGTTGCCAGCGGATTGGTTAACACAGAGCATGCGTTGCCGAATCTTGATGGGGAGATGTATCTGCGAGTGAAACCGAAGAATCCTGCGGATGTGAACGGGGACGGGCTGGTTAATGTGTTTGATTTGGTGATGGTGGCGGAGGCGTTTTAGAAGCAGTATCAGTGGCTAGTGACCAGTGGTCAGTAAAAACCAAAAAGGACAATGCCGTACGAACTGATAAATGATAAATTATTTGACGCATCCGAAATTTCTGAATTATGACCCGAGCGTGCCGGACAATTACGTTAGCCCTGTCCAAGATCGAACAGACCGGCGCGCGGTTCCTCCATATCAACTTTAACGCGAGGAACAGCTCTATCATATAGTCCTAAACCCTAAGTAAGGAGACGCTATATGCGCACATATTTAACATTGTTATTTATACTTTTATCACTCCCTTGTTATGCCCAAGTGATTACCATCCCCGACCCCAATCTGCGGGAGGCAATCCACGAAACGGTTAACGTCCCATTGTCCGACCCTATAACCCGCACCGATATCCAGTCGTTAAGGCAACTGGTAGCGAAGAGTCGCGATATCGAAGTCCTTACGGGTTTGGAAGTTGCCACAGAACTGGATCATTTGATGTTATCCGGAAACCGTATTAAGGATATTACGCCACTTGCCAATTTGCTTAAACTGACCCACTTGGCTCTGGGCGGCAATCGTATTCAAGATGTAACGCCCCTCGCCAATCTTAAACACTTGAGCGAACTCCATTTGTCAAATAACCAAATAACGGATATTTCTCCGCTTGCTGCTTTAAGCAATCTGACTCGACTATATTTGACGGCTAACTTCATTGTAGATGTGCACCCCATCTCGCAATTAGATAAATTGCACACGCTAGAAATTGAGCGTAATAAAATAACTGATCACAGTCCCTTGGACACTCTCCAATTGGTACACTACGTCTACGATCAAACGTGTGACGTCCCGCCCGAGCCTCTGCACCTTCGGGTGACCGAGCGAGGATTTCCGTCTATAGTCCGTTTCACGGCGGGTACCATATTAAATCGACCTGACCTCACGAGTATAAAAGACTGGTGGGAGCGCGCGATTGCCATTGGAGCTGAACATGACATATTTATCGGTGGTACGGGCGTGTTTTCGCAGTTTTACGTCAATATCGACCAGGAATGGAATCTACGTGGCCCACTGGATATTGCTTTAGAACGCCGCGACCGTTACTTTGCACGCAATCCGCACATGATTTTTGTAGCCAAAGTTGACCTTCGCGGCAGCACTAATTTTGACGATTTCCCTGTCGATTCGCCGTATTGGCTAAGAGATTCTAGCGGACGCATCGTGTCCGAGGGCAAAGCGCGTTTAGTCAATTACGCGCACCCGTTCGCACAAGATGTAATCGTAGGCCAGACATTGGCATTGGCCAAATGTGGTTTGTTCGATGGCGTCGTTTATGATTGGTGGAATGATCTTGGTACGTCCGTGGGCGACCATATGTCGCTAGCTGATGCTCAGCGCGCGAGAGAAACCATCGTTCGCCGCGTGCGCAGCCAAGCACACCCCGATTTCTTGATTTTTGGAAACGCGGGACCCCATACCATCCCTTTGACCGGCTCTTTTCTCAACGGATCGGCTATGGAAACGCTAATGCCCCGTAATACCGATCCGGCACAATATCATGAAGCGCTTATCTACGTGTCGAATACACTAAAATGGCTTGAACACAATTTGCGCGCGCCCCAACTAAACGCCCTTTCCACACATAGCCTGCCTCACGAAGCGCCGGATAGTCCGGCGAATCTTCGATGGATGCGCGCCTGTACAACGCTTTCTCTCACACTGTCTGATGGATACGTACTGTTTGCCGCGGATTTAGGTCAGTCACACTACTGGTACGAATTCTGGGATGCGGATTTGGGGAGGCCGGTCGGCGAGAAGGGGCAACTGTATCAAGAGACAGACGGTCTTTATATTCGCGAGTTTACGAATGGTTGGGCGGTGCATAACCACAGCGGATCGGTGCAAGAAATACGCCTCCATGAGGCTGCTGTGGGGGTTTCAAGTCGTTTGGAGGGGTTGACGCATACGCTGGCCGACCTTGATGGTGAGATGTATTTGCGCGTGAAGCCAGCTAATCCGGCGGACGTGACCGGGGACGGCGTTGTGAATATCTTGGACTTGGTGGTGGTGGCGCAGGCGTTGGGGACGGATGGAGCTCGCGGAGATGTGAACGGGGACGGGGTGGTTAATGTGTTTGATTTGGTTCTCGTTGCCGAGGCGTTTTAGAAGCAGTGATCGGTGGATCTCTATCGCCTTCGCTATTCACTCAGTTGATGGCTAGTGACCAGTGGTCAGTAAAAACCAAAGGGACAATGCTGTACGAACTGATAAATGATAGATTATTTGACGCATCCGAAATTTCTGAATTATGACCCGAGCGTGCCACCGTCAAGTCAGGGCGGCGGCATGGGCTCGAAGACGGGGCGTGGGCTCGAAGAGTTTGAAAAACGCCTATCCCAAAGACGAGGGGTTTGACGCCGTATGTGTCGGAAACCAACTACAATTACGCCACAGCCCATGAGGACATTCTTGTGTATATGAAATATTGGCGCGCTGCCTTATCCCTGTACTTTGCTGCCATTATGTCGATCTCCGCGCAGGAAGTAATAATGCCAGACGTTAATCTTCAGCGTGCCGTTCGTACTGCACTTAAACTTCACCCACAGGATTCCATAACATCCGACAATCTTCAACACTTGGAGCATCTCAAAGCCGAAAACCTGGGAATTATCAACATCACCGGCTTGGAACACGCAACGGGACTTACGATTTTAAACTTAAGCGGCAATCAAATTTCCGATTTGACACCGTTGGCGAATCTAACCAAGTTGCGAAATCTAGCACTTGGCGAGAACCACATTTCTGACATTAAACCACTTGCAAACCTCATCGAAATGCGCGAATTGCATTTGACGACTAACATGGTAGTCGATGTGTCGCCACTCGCGAATTTAATGACGCTTCGAAAGCTGCATCTCCGGCTCAATATGGTCGAAGATGTATCGCCTCTCGCCAGTCTAACGGATTTGGTTGAGTTGGATATACGCGATAACCCGGTGCTCGATTACAGTACCATATTAGATATACCATACTTGTCTTATGACCAGTACTGTGAAGTGGCGCCCTTGTCGGTATGGGACAAGGTGCACAATCGAGATTATCCGTCGATAGGGATGGCATGGAGCAGTGGTGACTTGAATAGACCCGGTTTGACGCCGATAGAGCGGATAACGCTGCACGATTTATGGATAGGCGCCGGGAACTTTGATCTGAGTGAAAAACAGACGCCTGACGGTATAAAACTTGTCGGTAACATACGGGAAGCCATGCAACTCCGGGACGAATACTTAAGTCTTAATCCCAATTTGATAATTGTAAAAGCAATTGCGATTCGAGAGGTGGGTTTACACGAGTTGCCAGCGGATTCGCCATTATGGGTACGTGATGAAAACGGGGATATCGTAATTGGCTGGAAAGGTACACATGGGTTCTACGACTTTACGAACCCCGTAGCACTAAACAGAATCATGGACGAGGTGCGCGCTACGGGCGAATGCGGGTTATATGACGGGGTGTTCTTCGACCATTGGAACGACGGCGACACTGCGCTAGCCGGTTACCGAACATTGGAGGCCGAGCAACAGGCGCGCGCGACTCTTATGCGGTTTATCCGAACGGAACTACGCCCAAACTTTCTTGTGCTGGTGAACGGGGGCGGAAAACGTGTGGGGCCCATGACCGGTCCTCTCGTAAATGGTAGTTTTATGGAGACAGGGTTTCCCGCAGATAAGCCGCAGGAGGACATGCCGATTAGACTGAATACATATTCCAATCTACTACACTGGTCGCAATCCACCATGCGCATACCTCATGTCAACTTTCTCGAAGGCTGGGGCAATCCACACGAACCAGCCAACAGCCCAACGAACCGACGATGGATGCGCGTATTTACCACGCTCAGCCTAACGCATTCCGATGGGTATGTTCTGTTTACCAACGGACACCAACACCGACACACTTGGTACGATTTTTGGGATGCGGATTTAGGCAGACCGGTTGGCGGAAAGGCACAACTGTATCAAGAGATAGAGGGTTTGTACATCCGGGAATTCACGAACGGGTGGGCAGTGTATAACAACAGCGGCGAGGCGCAGGTGATTACGCTGCCGGAGGAGACGCAGGGGGTCGCCAGCGGATTAGCCGGCACGGAGCACGCGTTGGCTAACCTTGACGGGGAGATGTATTTGCGTGCCAAGCCGAAGAATCCGGCAGATGTGAACGGGGACGGCGTGGTGAATATTTTGGACTTGACCCTAATTGCTCAGGCACTTGGGACGGATAACGCTGGTGTGGATGTAAATGGCGACGGATTTGTCAACATCCTTGATTTGGTGTTTGTGGCGAATGCTTTTTGAATTGGCTGTTAGCTCGACTTTGTACAAACGTACAACGGTTGGATTGAACAGAAAGCCGTGCAATATCGAATTCGTAGACGGGATCAAGCGAACGATCAACTGAGTGAATAACGAGGGCAATAGTAGATTCTATAGCGAGCGATCAAATGAACGAATAGTGAATGCGATAGAAATCCCATAGAGCTCCTGGGGCTATAACGCCGTATCAATCCCAAAACGGCACAATCCACTCCTCCTCAATCTCTAATCCGAAACCGGGGCCATTATTCGGCGCAATGTAACTATCTTCTGGAATGGATTCACCTTTGATCGATTTGGATTCTTCCATGGGCACGCCCGGGGGGGATCCGAGGAAGTATTCCACCCAAGGGGTGTTGGGCATTGCCGCCGAGAGATGGAGTCCGTATTGGTTTCCCCCGCCGCCGTGAAAGATGACGGTGAGTCCGGCAGCATCCGCCATGTGACAAATCTTGACGCACTCCGAGATCCCCCCAACCCAGAAAATATCGGGCTGAATGATATCCAGACACCCTTTCTCGATTATCTGTTTGAAGGACCAACGGGTATATAGGTGCTCCCCTCCGGCGAGCGAAACCCAGTTCACCGCGTCCCGAACCCTGACGTGCCCGTCGATATCTTCGGGGATTAGAAATTCCTCAATCCACTTCAGCCGATACGGTTTGAGCCGCTGCGCCAAGCGAATTGTGTAATCGACATCAAAAGCCATGTAGCAATCCAACATGATTTCGACATCGTCTCCGACCAACTCACGTGTTTTGGCAACAAGCTTTTCATTCTCATTCAATCCCCACAGCCCATCAACAGGTCCATAAGGACACGCCAGCTTGACCGCTTTGAAACCGAGTTCGATCTGCCAGTCCGTGTCGTTGCCGGTTGCGTATGCAAAGAGTTTGTCACGAACGGGACCGCCCAATAGTTCATAGACCGGCTGGTTCTTGATTTTGCCGATGAGATCCCACAAAGCGAGGTCCACGCCGCTCATCGCACAACTGGTTAGTCCGAGCGAGCCGTAGGGCTTCGACATTCGGAACATCATATCCGAGATCTTTTCGACTGCAAAACAGTCTTCACCCACCAGCATCGGGGCAAAGTGATCATCAATAACCGCAGCCACGGGTCTGCCGAACGAAGTTTGGCCAAGTCCCCATGTGCCATCCTCCGCCGTGACTTTTACGAAGACGCTTCCCCATTTCGGCATCCAACTGCCGCGGTGACGTTTGTACCTGGGATATTTGGACATCGGGTTGGCGACCTCGGAATCTTGCGCCCAGGATGGACGCCGTTGGGGTGTTGGTTTCCCGCTTCGGGGAGGCGTATTCAATTTAACAGCTTTTATCTCTTTTATTTTCATCGTTACTGTTTAGTCCAGCCAAAACGAGTGGCATATTAGTTTGGCAGTGTATCGCTCGCATGTTGGGTACATGAGAGAAATTGCCATCGGTCGTGGAATAAAGGGTGCGCCTTGTATTCTCCGCAACCCACGCTATTCTTGGGTTTCCCTTCCCAATGGATTATCAATTCCTCAGATTTCTCACGTAACGGTTTCGATGCTCACAGACGAACTGCGAGAGACGACTTCCCGAAAAGGACGAAAGCAGTCGATTTCTGATTATCTCCCTGAGTCGAATAATTCGCTCAGCTTCGACGAGTCTCGTAAGTCAATCTGAGGTCGGCTCCCTATTTTGCCCGAAATTCGTCGTGGCGTCAAGTGGAAGATGTGGTTGTGTAGGACTCCTGTAAAGTCGATTTTTGCTGCCAGTTACTCGATTGTCATATTCTCGTCGGATACGCTAAAGGCAGGATTTTTCAGTGATAGAATTGGGATGGTGTACGATATAAATGCGTGATAAAATCCAACCGCTTGGGGTATTAGCTTCAGATGGTTGTGTGTTAAGCCTCGATAGATCGGGACAGGATGTGAAACGTGATGCGCAATCTTCTTCACGTTTTACGTTTCACTTGAGGATGCAGTTATGATGGGAATTGTCACGAATATAGTGATAGTACAGGAAAACGAACCATGTTGATTTCTGTTGTCCAAAAGTGAAAAACGGGTAAAATAGCTCACGGATATGGGGATGGTTCATATTTCGCCTGAATTTAGTACAATTTTCAAAACCGCTAAGAATCAGACGGTTGTCTTAAATGGGCCAGGTGACTGGTTGTGCCACGTCCCGCCACTCACTATTCACCCGAAGAAATCAGGTTCTTTAAGCGCGAGGGATACCTCATCAAAAAAGGCGTGCTCGATCCCTAACTGATGGTGCGCGCACGCGAGCGCAAATGGGCTGGAGCGCCGGATCGGATGAAGCCTGACGACCCGACTACCTGGATCGGCCCCTGGCGCCCGGATGAGGAAACACCCGAAGTGGAGGATAACTGCAGGGTCGGGCACTACTGGCAATACCGCAAACCGGCGCGCGAGGAGTGGCTAGTACGGATGACGGTGGCGAACCCCATAATCGATGGTTGGGTTGAACAACTTCTCGGGGAAGGCACGTTCGAAGTGCGGGACTACGTTCGCGGCATCTACTGCCTGTTGGGTGGCACTCCGGACAAGCCTGGTGTGAGTCAGAAGCTAGTTTGCCACTGCGACGTCAATCCCGAAAAGTTACACTCGACGCCCTTCCAAAGGATTCTGAAGGCCGGTGTCGGCGCCGTCGGACTGATTGCGCCCATTCCGCCCAATGGGGGAGCATTTACGGTGTGGCCGGGAACACATAAGATTATTTACGACCTGATGATCGGAACCGAAGGCCTCGCCCGCAACGAGGCTTACAAGCAGCGGATCATCGACTTCAACATCGATCGCCATGTCGATGGTTGGGGCGACGCGGGCGACGTTCTCCTGTGGCACCGCCTTCTGGCTCACACCGCCGGTTCGAACCGCTCCGAAAAATTGCAGTTGAGGGAAGCGGTGCTCTTCGATTACCCGCAGCCGGAGGACGAGAAGCCGAAAGCATCCTACGAAGACATGTGGGAGGACTGGTCGGATGAGGTGCGCGCGACAGCCGGGTGACCGGAGAAAAGAGGAGCGAGTCTTTCGGTTAACGTAACTGTTTAGCGCATCGTTTGGTTCGTAGTATTACAGATCGTCGCATGTCCGGTCTGGGCATGTAAGCCACCGGATTCATCTGAATTAGCATTGTACTTCCCTACTCGGCGCGTTCCCTGCCCCCGCTCGGTCTGGATTGGCAAATCCAGACCGATGGACTAAACAATTACGATTCCGGAAAGCCGGTCATCGGGATTACGGATGGCTTCCTCGGGGAGGCACCTGACCAGGGAGCATATGAATCCGGTGGAGCGAGGTGGGTGCCGGGTGCGCGTGGACGAGCCGAACACGGCGCTGCAGCGGACGCGGACGAACCGCCCCGCTGAGCTTCACCGTTCGGCGCTGAAGAAGACAAACATGCAGAAGCCTAACATCATTTTCATTTTGGCTGATGACTTGGGTTATGGCGATGTTGCCCGTTACAACCCCGAGTCCAAAGTGCCGACTCCTAATTTGGATCGACTCGGTCGGGAAGGACTGACCTTCACCGATGCTCACGCTCCAGCCACCGTATGCACGCCCAGCCGTTACAGCGTACTCACGGGGCTCATGGCTTTTCGCACAGGTATATCCGGAGTATTCTCAGGCGCCGGCGGACCGTGCATGATAGAAGAGGGGCGATTAACGCTGCCGGGCATGCTGCGCGACAAGGGATACACAACCGCCTGCTTCGGCAAATGGCATGTTGGCCTCTCATTCCCCGACAAAAACGGAAATCCGATCAACAAGAACGGATTTGAACCGGTGAAACGCATCGACTATTCACGCGCCATTCCTGACGCTCCCATCCACCGGGGCTTCGACCATTTCTTTGGCACGGCGTGCTGTTCCGGAACGGACTTCCTCTACGCCTTCATTGATGGTGACCGCATCCCGGTGCCACCCACCGGCGAACTGGACAAAGCACCACTCCCCAAACATCCGTACGCCAATGACAACCGACACGGCATGATTGCACCGGGTTTTAACATTCCGGAACTTGACCAAGTCTTCCTTGGGAAAAGCATTACCTTCATTGAGGAACACGTTCGGAACAGTCCCGACAAGCCCTTTTTCTTGTATCACCCAACCAACGCAGTGCACCTACCCTCGTTTGCGTCCGGCACGTGCCGGGGCAAAACTGATGCTGGGCCGCACGGCGACTTCATCTTTGAGTTCGATCATGTCGTAGGTGAACTGCTCAACACCGTGGACCGGCTCGGGATTGCCGACAATACCCTCGTTATGGTGTCAAGTGATAACGGACCGGAGGTGACCAGTGTCGTGCACATGCGTAAGGACTACCAGCACGACGGGGCACGTCCCTGGCGCGGTTTGAAACGCGATCAGTGGGAAGGCGGACACCGAATCCCTTTCATCGCGCGTTGGCCGGGACACATCTTGCCAGATACGCAGACAGACCAGACGGTCTGCCTCTGCGATATCATGGCAACCTGCGCGGCGCTTGTCGGATCCGACCTCCCGCATGACGCTGCGGAAGACAGCTACAACATTCTGCCGCTCCTATTGGGAGAACAGCCCGAAGATCAGCCCATTCGCGAACATACACTGCATCAGACCATTTGCTTGGCACTCAGTATTCGCAAGGGGCGTTGGAAGTACCTGGATCACCGGGGATCAGGCGGGAACAACTACGAGAAGGACGAAGCACTGCACCCCTACGTACTACCGGAGAAAGCGCCGGATGCCCCCGGGCAACTTTACAATCTCGACAAGGACCCGCGCGAGACGACAAACCTGTATTTCGACCACCCGGAAATCGTCGAAGAACTACGGACACAACTGCACGCATATCGCGATAGTGGACGCAGTCGACCGTGAAGATGCGTGTTCAGTGAGGATTTGAAGCCGGTGATGGTACAACATACAACCCCCGGAACTGCCGCAACATAGCGTCCGTCTGCGTGCGAAATCGTGTTGGTGAATGAAATACCCGCCACCACTACTCTGAAGCGGAACAGAGGAATTAATGAAATGCGGTGATATTTTTGACCGTTTCATCAGTAGCGGAATAAACTGTACTCCAATCTCAGGCCACGCTAAAAGCGCCACCTTTACATCACGGCTGTGATGAATCGAAAGATTGCCTTCGATGAGTAACCATCTCTTGGGCGGCTTTCGATGAAATGGCGGTTATCACTTTGGACCAATCGGTCTTGGGAATGGGTGTAATGCCAACCGTAGTTTGATAAAAGGGTTCTTCATACACATCAAAGTATGGATTGATCGACCCTCTGACCAGCGCGTCTATCTTTCCTCTGGTCAGGTGAAATTCGACAATCTTTCCGTTCCGGGCGTAGGCGCGTCCACGAGCAAGCCGACCAGAGTCGGTAATCTGTTCGAGAGCGTCGATGAATCGCCTTCCCCACCAGGTTCGACTGAATTGAGCCATCATTCACTTCTTAAATATTAGGAATACGACCAACTCAAAATCCCAGTCCCAGTCATAGTGCGACCACATAGACGACAAACGGATTCCGTCCATCGCATTTCCTGTTATTGTGTGACTTGGTGTTCCATTATGCGCGTTTGTGGTGGGGTGTCAATGCGAATCTTCGGTGGGAAATGTTCTCAGTTCTAGGAAATGGATTATTTCTGGAACTGGTGATAATAAGGGTAACGGGACTATAGTTGCGATAAGATACGACAAGGGTTCAAATCGAGATGGGACAAGGCTTTAAGCGTTGAAAATTTCCCGCACCAACACCAAGAGAATTTCCGACTTTGAGCAGAACCGGAAATTTTCAGCCGGAATTTCTCGATTTTGAGTGGTGAAATTTCCGTTTTTCGTAGGTATTGCCGGGGTCAAACGCAAAAACAGGGATCGCCTGTACCATGGTCGAAGCTGGGGAACGAGCCCTGGCCTTCCTTGCGGGCTTTGATTAAAGCACCCACAAACTTTGCGGAATTAAACGTAAACGGTGCGCCCCGCCGAGCATGGGCTTCCTCCGGATCTTCCATGGTGTCCAATTCGCTCTGATAGTAGTGGTAACCATCCATTGGTATAATGGTGGGCAATCTGCCCAACCGCTCCCGTAACGCTTCTGCCAACGCGATCCAGAACTGCGTATCACCAGTTAAGACGACGGTTTTGGGAGAGGCGAGTGTGTAACCACCTTACGGTTTGAGCAGAACCTTGATGGCTGCATCAGGTCGGTCTTGGACCGCAAATGCCTCCGGCGCTTCGGCTAGCGGAAGGACGTGAGATATGAGCGGTTTGCGATCCACACGCCCGCTCTCTACCAGAGCAATTGCCTGACGGTAATCATCACCGGTCCATCCCCACGATCCCTCAAGGGTTACGTGCTTACGCACTACTTGGTTAAAGTCCAATTCGGGCGGGTGTTCGAAAAGAGCAACAAATACCATCCGCCCGTACATCTGCTTCAACATCAAGAGGCCCTGGTCGGGAGAGTTCTTGGCGCCGGCGCAATCAATGACCACATCGGCATTTCCGCCTCGCACCCCAAAGTCCACGACGGGCTTGGCGCCGCCGGTCAGCTCAATGACGGCTTCGACGGAATCGGTCTTGGTCAGGTTCACGGCGTCGTCGGCTCCCAACTGTCGCGCCATCTCCAGGCGTTTTTCAGAGGCGTCAATAGTGATAATCCGGCAGTCGACAGTAGCCTTGAGCGCCTGCACACAGCCCAGGCCGATGATACCAACCCCCAGGATGACCACAGTTTGACCAGAAACAGGTTGCGCCAGTCCTACACCGTGCAGAGATGTGGCAAATGGCTCCATCATCGCACCCTCTTCAAACCCAATGTTATCGGGTAACAGATGCGGTGCGTGTTCTTTGACGGGCAAAGTTGTGTATTCGGCAAACCCGCCTACGCCTACGCTCGTAATGCGGTCGCCAACTCTGAACCCCTCGACCTCCTGGCCGACCGCGACAACCTCGCCGCTTAATTCGTGCCCCATAATGCGACCGTTTTCGATCGGCCTCCCCAACGCATCGTCAAACAGGCCTAGGCGATACATATGCAAATCTGACCCGCAAATACCACAAGCCCGCACCCGCACCAACACTTCATTGTCAGCAATATTCGGTGTGCGGACCTCTTCGACACGAATGTCGCGTGGTCCGTGATAGACGGCTGCTTTCATCGAAAAACCTCCTGATATTCCTCAATGCAGAGGCCGTCCTGTTTCTTGGCACCCAGATGCCCACCCCATTTCTATCCTCAGGGACGGAGTTAGAAAGTTTCCTTTCCACACCCATGAATCTGGAATAGCCGGAATGATGAAGTAATTCCTTGGGTTCTTCAAGCAACCAAATTGCATGTCCTTTGGCCGGGTACTGACAAAACAGAACCCTTAGTGTGCATGACCTATCCCCAGAATGGCCTATCCTCGAATCCCTGTAAGGGTGCGTCTGTGTTTCAGGTGATTAGCCAACACGCTTGTGATGTCGTGTCGGACGATACAATCAGAAAAGACGGAAAAGTCACTCATAGCGCAATCACTAAACACTTTGAAAATACACGAACGCCATTTTACCCAGTTTTCGGTTTGGGGTCAACAGAAATCGTCGAATCATAAGCCAAACAAGCTTGGGTGTGTGGAATATTCCAAGCGCTTCTCCAGTAGCACGGTGAGCGTTATCATGTCGGCAAACTTCGCTTGTCGTCCACAGCCCTATATCGAAGCCGTATATGTGAGCCTTGAGGCGGATTGTGGAAGTCAGGATGTACACGTCACCAACAGTTTTTCTGTTGTCTGATGTCTGAAAACATAGTAGAATCGCTCCTCGAAAACGTCCCAATGCATCAATTTAAAGCTGACAGACCACTAGACTGATTAAAAAACGTGAATCCAATGAAAACAACGCACGCTAACCCCCTCACAACGCCCCGAAGATATGTTGAAGAGCCGAGAATGGACGGGGCGTTTTCTCTCCGATCCTGCCAATCTTTCAATCTCTTTCGCCTTCGATGGGAAAGCTATAAGTGGTATTCCAAGAGACTGGGGCCCGTGTTCAAGCAGACGCCGCATCGACGCGAATATCGTCGAAACACTTTTTGAAGGGGATGACGCTACGACCGGCTTGAACCTCCGTGTTGAGTGCACGCAGTATCAGGACTACCCGGTTGTGGAATGGGTGGCATGGTTTACCAACAAGGGCCGTGAACCGACACCCCTCATCCGAGACATTCTGGCAATCGATGAAACGTTCAGCGGTTCTTCGCCCGCGCTGTATCATTGCTACGGCGATTTCTAAAGCGAGGAAGGATACACACCTTGTGAGACGCCCTTGCCAGCAGGAGAAGCGATGGAATTTGCGCCCAATGGCGGCCGTCCATGCAACGGCGCATTCCCCTACTATCGCATCATGTTCGAGGACTGCGGGCTGTCTATGGCAATTGGCTGGCCCAGACAGTGGACGGCGAGTTTCAAAGGGCTCGCAGATGGCGTACACGTTTGGGCAGGCCAGGAAAAGACAAACCTACGGCTTATGCCGGGTGAAAGCATCCGCACGCCGCGAGTGCCCCTCCTCTCCTGGTCCGGTGACGTTTCAAGAGGGGTGAACCTGTGGCGCCGGTGGTATCTTGCCCACATCCTTCCCAGACCCAACGGTCAGTCGATGAAACCGCACTTGGCGTGTGGATGCCCTGGCGAGGGTGTGGAATTTACGGGAGCCACCGAAGAAAACCAGTTACTGTATATCGAGAAGGCGAAACAGCACGGTATTCCCTTTGATGTCTGGTGGATTGATGCCGGCTGGTACCCCTGCTACGACGAAAACGGTGAAAGGCAATGGCCGCTAACTGGCACGTGGGAGCCTGATCCCGAAAGATTTCCCAATGGTCTGAAGCCAGTGTCCGACTGCGCAACTCGAAACAGTGCCGCTCTGTTGCTTTGGTTTAAGCCGGAAAGAGTACACCCCGGCACCAAACTCGATATCGAACACCCAGAATGGCTGCTGCGAAGTGGCCACGCTCCGGCAGCAGAAGCGGAACGTGTTAGAGTACCTTTCTGCCGTCTGTTCGGCTCAGATTCGAGGCGAAAAGGCCGCCCCTTCCTTACTTCCCACCATGCCACCCGCCGGTCGACCCAGCGTAGCCCCATAGACCACCTGAACGGTTACAGGAAGGAAAGGATGGAAGGGAAATAAGGTGTTCATTGGTTCATTAGCCCATTAGCTCATTTACACAATACGCATGACGTTTCATCAATTATCATGACTCCAAAATCCCTTAAAACTCCCGTTCGTGCTGACGCCTGTCAAACCCGCGTAAAATTTCATGTCCTGCTGATTGGGCTTATGTTGGTGGGGATTAACAGTTACTGGGTACTGATGGGCACCGAGGTCTGGGATTCGACGCGCCTTACCGTCGTGTCCCTGTTCTTTAACGCGGTTTTCACGCTGCTGATCTTGACCCTGATCAACTTTGCCGCGCACAAGTTCCTACCACGTTTGGCGATGTCGCAGGCGGATCTGATGACAATCTACGCGATGGTCGTCATGCTGACAACGATCAGCGGACACACGATGATGGGCTATCTGCTGCCGGCGATTGGGCACACCTTCTGGTTTGCGTCGCCGGAAAACGAGTGGGAGCAATTATTCGGTGCGCATGTGCCGAATTGGATTGGGATCAAAGATCGCGAAGTATTACGGGGATTTTTTCAAGGCGAGTCCACGCTGTATACCGCTGAACGCTTGCGCGCATGGATGCCACCGGTACTTGCATGGTCGTGCTTCGTCGTTGCGCTTTGGCTGGTTTTGCTCGCTTGCAGCGTGTTTCTTCGCAAGCAGTGGACGGAAAACGAGAAGCTCAGTTACCCAATTGTGCAACTCCCTATCGCTATGACGAGCGATCCGAATGGTTTCTTCACCAACCACTGGATGTGGATGGGATTTGCGCTTGCGGGAGGAATTGCCTTCCTGAACGGATTAAGTTATATCATTCCTTCAATCCCTTATCTAAACGTCAAGGACCAGACGATTGGTCGATTCAGTACCAGGCCGTGGAGCGCGATGGGGTCCATTCGTGTCTCCTTCTATCCGTTCATCATCGGTCTGATGTTTTTTACGCCCCTCGATCTCTCCTTCTCCTGCTGGTTTTTCTATATCTTTGGGCGCATCCAGCGAATTGTCGGAGACGCGATCGGTATGCAAAGCATCTACCTCCACGAGCAGTCGATTGGCGCATGGATCGCTTTTGGACTTATCCCGCTCTGGATGGGACGGCGATACTATCTCCGCATCGTCCGGAGGATTTTCAGCCATCGCTATCCACTCGACGATCTAAACGAACCGATAACCTACCGATCGGCAGCGATGACGGTGTTGGGGGGATTGGCGTTTCTCGTGCTTTTCTGCCATCAGGCGGGCATGTCGTTTTGGGCGATTGGGTTGTTCTTCCTGATCTACTTCCCAATGGTGATTGGCATTACCCGTTCTCGTGCTGAGATCGGCCCTCCGGTCCACACGCTGATCCATGTCGATCCGGGACGAACGATGGTCGCATCCCTGGGGACGCATCGACTTGGAACGGCGAACCTCACGATCCTGACCTATCTGTATCCCTTCAGCCGCTGCTTCCGCGCCAATCCGATGCCGAGTGAACTGGAAGCTCTGCGTATCGCTGAACGGACAGGGATCGGCTATCGTCAACTGCTGATCGGGATGATCCTGGCGATTGTATTCGGGATTTTTGTCACATTCTGGCTCTATCTGCATGTGATGTACGAGATGGGCGTGGCAAACAAAGCGCGAGGCTGGATCGTCTACATGGGATGGGAAACGTTTAATCGCCTACAGACGTGGCTCGTCCTTCCACGGGATGCAAACAGCGCAGAAATGGGCGGAATCGCAGGCGGGTTTTTATTCACGATCTTTCTGATGGTTATGAAATTTCGTTTCTTGTGGTGGCCCTTCCATCCGGGAGGTTATGTGCTCACAACAGGTGAGGGGCTCGGTCGTTCGTGGTTCGCTGTGTTCATCAGTTGGGCAGCCAAAATTACCATCCTGAAAATAGGGGGCATACGTTTGTATCGAAAAGCCGTCCCTTTCTTTCTGGGGCTCATCCTGGGAGATTACACACTTGGCTGTGTGTGGAGCTTGATCGGAATCGCCTTCGAGATGCCGACATACGGGGTTAATGAGTAATGTTAACCCAAGTTGCCACTTTTTACTCAAGTTTCTGTTCTCGTCGAATCGGCAACCCTTTCAACTT
This sequence comes from Candidatus Poribacteria bacterium, assembly GCA_965204085.1. GTDB lineage: Bacteria > Poribacteria > WGA-4E > WGA-4E > JAJDTR01 > JAJDTR01. Next base: position 1,308,704 of record CBDBEE010000001.1, read on the forward strand.
TTTGGCTGGAAGGAAAGGATGGAAGGGGAAGGAATCGGTTTCCCTCCATCTTTCCTTTTCTTCCCTTCCTGAATTCTGAATCAAGATCGCTAGCCACTGGGTTAAGATTATGGTAACCGTTCAGGTGGTCATGTAGTATCGCCAGAAGGCCCATACCACTATAGGTTGGGGTGTTTCTCCCGTAGGAACACCAGCCGCTGGCTCGCACAGGTGGCGTCCTACAAGATACGGTAGCGTAACGCACTGATACCTCTACCTGCATAAACTTTTCAATGATGAGGATCGATTAATGAATAATGTGACCCACGCCAGGAAAACGACTTTCATCTGTATTGGGGTTTTGTGGCAGGTGTACCTGCTGTCAATTGGAGGAGAAACCGACGTGAAGCTCTTCGAGCTTTCTGAAGACAAAGCCACAAAACCCTCTTTCACAATGTGAGTAAACGGTCTTTTGCGGACACGGGACCACGACTCTCTTGGTCATCTTCTTATATTGGAATTTCAGAGGTAGGTTTTCGTTGACACAGACTTGGAGATTGGTATAATCTCATTTGAAAGACAAGCAATAACCTCGTTCCCAAGCAGGAGTTTGGGAATGAGAGGAAGCGCGCGGCGCGGTCGAAAACGAACCATTCTTCACGTTTTCCTAGCATGAACCCACATCGAAAGGAGAACCTCATGAAAACGGTACAGTTTGTCCTCATCAGTCTGGTGCTGGGTATTGGACTGGGGGCCATAAGTCACTCCGCCGACGAGGAAGTCATGCTTATCGCCGACGAAGGCGAGGGGCAAAACCAGATGTGTGCTGATGTTTTCAGGAACTCTGTAATCGTCGGCGTACATTCGAATGTCGGCTTGGCCAAAATCTACGTGCGCGATGGCAAAAAGTGGAAAGAGCGGACGGAACTGACTGCCAAAATTGGCGCAGCTGCCGTAGCTGATAATTTTGGCTTTTCGGTCGCGATAAACGGTCCCCGCGTGCGGGGCGCCGCGAACATTGCTATTGTCGGGGCACCACAGCACGATGGTGCTGGCGATGACTCCGGCGCAGCTTATGTCTTCACCCGCAGCGGAGACTCCTGGAAGCGGGCGAAACTTGTCGCTGATGACGCAGCAGCAGCAGACACTTTCGGATATGCCGTGTCCATTGACCGAAACACTGCCATCGTTGGGTCACCAAAGCACGATGCTGCCGGCAGCAACTCGGGTGCAGCCTATATTTTCGCCGGTGACGATTCCTGGAACCAGCAGGCGAAACTCGTCCCCAAAGATTTAGAGGGAAGAGACACTTTCGGAGCATCTGTCTTCGTTCGTGAGCGCACAGCCGTCGTCGGGGCACCGGCGCACACACATAGTGGCATAAAATCCGCCGGCGCTGCCTACGTCTTCGTGCGCGAGGGGGAAACGTGGAGAGAACAAGCCAAACTCACACCCGACGACGCTGCACAGAGAGACCGTTTCGGACATTCTGTCGCTATGAGTATAAGTAGTGACACCATCATCGTTGGGGCGCCATTCCATGATACTGAACGCGGAGCGGATGCTGGTGCCGCCTATATCTTCGCGCTCCATGGGGACACCTGGAAGCAGCAGGCGAAGCTGATGATCAAAAGCGCACGGGAAGGCGATCAGCTCGGATCTGGTGTCGCCACCACCGGAAAAATTGCCATTCTTGGGGCTAGGAGCCACGATGGAGGCGCACCGAGCTCAGGTGCTGCCTATGCCTTTGTGCGTGTTGACGGGGTCTGGGAGGAGAGAGAACAGGTTATGCCCCTCGTTCCGATAAAGCAGGGGCTTTTTGGCTTTTGGGTGGCTATGAGCGAGAATACTGTTGTTATCTCCGCTCATATCGACCCCAGGCCCTTAGCGCACGAGCGGGCTGACGGCACAGCGGCGTTTGTCTATAATAGTATAGAAGATTTCGGCACGCCCCCTTTTGCCGTCGAACCGTTTGGATTGAGACTAACGACGTTAGGGCAGGTCAAGCGCACGGCGCTTTATCAAAACTTCCCGAATCCATTTAACCCAGAGACCTGGATGCCGTATCGGTTAGTGGTTGAAGCTCCGGTGACCTTTCGCATTTACAACGTCCAGGGGCAACTGACCCGCGAGTTGAATCTCGGGACCCAAAAAGCGGGCGGTTATCTAACACGACAAACCGCCGCCTATTGGGACGGCAGAGACGGAGTCGGAGAGATGGTTTCCAGCGGTGTCTATTTCTACACTCTCCAGGCTGGCCCATTCCAAGCAACCCGACGCATGCTCATTTTGAAATAGCCTGTGCGTTTCGGAGTATGTCAATGCAATGTAGGTTCAATTCCTACTATGCGAGCCACCTCGTATATGTCTAATTCTAACTGCAATATTGGAAACGATGTTGTGGGAAGCAGGGAGACAAGGCGCATAGCCCGATGTAGTACGGTAGACATTAAGTTGCTACGTCCGACTACGATGATTAGGTTAGGGGAAACCCAAGTCAAGATGGGGCTGTAAAGTTTTTGGCAAAATGGGATTATGTAGTATTACATAATCGGTGATAAAGTCAGTGGGAACTGCATCCGTCACCTCGTGTGAACATACTGAAAGCGGGGAGAAAGGCTGCCGGTGAACGGGGGTTCTCCCCCGCACCTCAGCTTACCTGCCGCTCTGCTTGTCAGCGCTTGGCATTTCTGCGTGCGAATCTTGTTCTCATGCGGGTTTATCGTTCATTTAGTGATAGTACGCAATGCCTCTTTTCTTAGCTCCTTGTCAGAAACTTTACAGAGTGGCTTGACATTAACATGTCGGATCTGCTACAATACCAAAACTTGTATCAAGAATTCCAAGACACAATGACCTGAGTTGCCGAGGTTGTTCGACAGGTATTGGATTGAGAATCTTATTCCGTTATATCTCAGCGAGTGAATCAATGAGGAAGCGAGATGCAAGTAACCGGGAACGCATTTCGTGCCGACTCGGTAGAGGGTATCGCAGTTTGCCCAAAGTGGCTTTTCTTAGCCGCTTTCGAGAGTAAAGATTTTATTGGAACTATGTCAAGTGAATGTTGTAGAGTAAATCAACGATCGATGCTGTGTTTGATGACACCTAATAGGAGGAAAATTAGATGAAGGTCAAATTTTTGCTGATTGGTGTAATTGTCACTCTTGGCATGTTGGCTGGCTCAAATTATGCTGAGATAGATCCTTCCTCGATTGTGGCCTTCTGGACGTTTGATGAGGGTTCTGGTGGAACAGCCGGGGATGTTTCTGGAAATGGGCATGATGGGACAGTTCCTGGCAATGTCAAATGGGTTGATGGGCCCTTTGGCACGGCTCTGGAGTTTGACGGGAGCCCCATTCCTGACGCGGGCGGCGACGCTTTATTAGACGGGAGCGTGGTTGAAGTTCCGTATCATGAGGACTTGGACCTGAGAGATGTTTACAGCTTGGTCGCTTGGGTGAAAGCCGATCCGGAAAATGCTTGCTGTAATCGCAATCCTGAACCTTGGGGCGGTATTATTGTCAAAAGAAATCATGTCCACGATCCAGCGTCTGGCGGCGAAAGAAATCGGGGGCATTGGGGATTATGGGTTGGTGCGGCGGACGAACTTCCAGTGGCCTTGTGGGGAAATATGGCAGGGGGCCCGGCGAAATTAATCAGTGGTGGATAGCAAAGCGTACCCTAACCGATGGAGAATGGCATCACGTCGCTGCCGTGTGGGACCGATTTGAATTAATATTTTATGTAGATGGAGTGGTTGATACGAGCGAAGATGGTAACGTAAACGGCGACGCGATGGGCGTCATTGAACAACCGCTTACCATCGGCGGTGACCTAAATGACCATTATTTCACCGGCGCCATTGATGAGGCGGCAATTTTCAGTGAGCCGTTGAGCGAGGGTGATATCCAGGACGTTATGGGGGGACTGGGGGAGTATGCGACCGCTGTTGATTCTTATGGGAAACTCGCCGTCACCTGGGCAAGCATCAAAGCCCAGTGAAAATATAGCTATTTAAGGAGCTGAAGCTGTTGTAATACGGTATTCGAAACAACTCAAGCGTTAGACCTAACTGAGAGCCCAGTGGTGTCGGTCACATGATTTCGAACCGCCCGATTTTAATCAAGCGAAAGCTGGGCTTGCTCGGTTAGCATCAATGAATGTTTGCGCGATTGCCGCTATTTCTGGGCTTCCCGATACCTGGCACTGATGAACGAATGAGAATTTCATCTGCCCCGCTGAGTGATAATTTTGTCCTCGTCGGGGCTTTTTTCTGCCTGCCAACATACGACTCCCCCAGAAGAATTGGCGTTCTGTCTTCTCCGGCGGTGTATATCTGATACAGAAGTAACGGTAGCGTGCGGCGCATTCATACAGCACAGGCTCTTAGCGTTTCTCCAAACCAAACGACGCCAAAGTATCTGGAATGAGCGCACAGTGCTCGCCCAACCGCTCGCGGATATCCTGCGTCAAAGAGCCTGCAATTTCATATTGAGGTGCAGTGTTTGGACAACTGTATCCCATGTGGATGACACGCCTGGGCGATTTTGAATAGTTTGCACATCCTCCATGCCAGGTGTCACCGTGAAGGAAAATTCCAGTTCCAGCCGTGCAGGTCACGTAGATTTCTCCAGCAACTGCCGCTTTGGAATCGTCCAGAACATCTCGGGGCCAAGGTTTTTTATGCGAGCCCGGCACAAGGCGAGTCGCACCGTTTTCTTCTGTCATGTCATCAAGTGCCCACACCACATTGAGGTATGCAGTACAATTCTTAAAGAACGATCGATCGGCATGGATCGCCTGATGAGGACGCGGATTTCCAGGCATAGGATCGTGAAAATTCATAGCCTGCCAGCGCATATCATCTCCAATCACCAGCCTGGCCATTTCCAATGCAATCGGCTCGATTGCCAGCTCTTCTAGGACGCGACCTTTGCCAATGAGATTGCACAATCTGCGAACTCCCGGAAAGTTAGCTCCTTCTGACCCTGCCTTTTCGCCCTCCAGATCATATCTCTTTTCCAGGGTATCTCTCAACGCTGCCAATCGTTGCACAGATAGCACATGTTCAACGATCAAATGACCGTGTTTTTGAAAAAAATTCCATTGTTGCACAGAAATCATAATCTGGGTTTGAGCTGTTTTTTGTGCCCAAGATGCCGAGGTTTGATGTTTACTTCACCCAAAAAGCGGTAGCCGGCTGTAATGATAAACGCGGGAACAACTGACGCCGCTCCGCCTGGTGGAGCGAAAGTCACAATGACCGGTAATTCAACACGGATGTCCAATGCACTCTTAATAGTTCGTCCAATTCCAAGATTGAATACAGTACCGCCAGTAGAACCTTATTCTGATTGTATACTACCTCCACCAGGCAAGAGTGCACCTAAGCTTTCGTCAGTAGGGCTTCTTTCTTCCCACTCCACATTTGTGCTGCCTAGTCCTATCCCTGCCACGAAGAATAGCCTGGGTTTGCCGGGCGAATAATTAATCAGATAGTTTGCCATCATACCAAACACGAATGTATCGGTTTTCTCCTTCAAAATGTGTATCCCTTCAGTGCTCTCTTCTTCGAAGCTGCCACTGAAGAATAGTATACCTAACTCTAGAGCATTGCTCTGCAAGTCGATTAGATAATTACCGCCAATGCCGTACGCCAGCCCCCCGCTGATGTCTGTCCCAACCCCACCGCGAATTCCGTTTTTTGCAGATTCCATCGAAGGGCCACCTGGGCGATGCTAACTGTCGAAACGCTCAAGACCGTGACCGGGATTAAAGCCAATATCCAGATATGTCCTTGCTTTGTATCTCGTACTTTCACGGTTGTTGTTTTCCTTATGGGGTGACGGAATGGTATGTGCGACCAGATAAGGGTACAAACTAAAATAGTGTAATGATACCCCCTGAGACTCAACTACTTTGATGCTTTGAGACGTTCCCCGTTTTCTTCGATGCTCGCCCCATGGAGTTGGTAGTCCCGGGAGTTCACAATTCTTCAATTCGTAAAGGCTGTTTCCCGAAATGCTGGATAGTAAGGCATCTCCTCAACATCTGGCCAGCGCTTACACAGTTGACTCACAACCTGACGAGCAGTTTCGCCGACCATTTCCAGGCATTCGTACCTTTCTGTCACCTGTGCGAAAATCTCGAACCGTAGAACAATGCGTTGTCGCACTGTAGCGATACCCCATTCCTGATCTCGTTCCAAAATACGAGGCATCCACCAATTACAGAATGTTTCACATACCCAATAAGCACACGCTCCAACGACTGCTTGGTAGAACAAAGTATCGTCGGCAGCTTGTGGACAGCCCTTGATTAATTCTGTGCGATAGGCTGCTTCTGCTCTCAGCGCGATAGTTTCAGGGATGCGATTGACACACCAACAGCTAGGAAAGTGAATACGCGGATAGACACCATCTTGTAATGCGTTGCCAAACCGCCCGTGCTCGAAGTCGAGCAGCCGCAAGTCAGAGCCAACCCAATGACAGTTATCAGGGCAGGGATCTGAGTGGATATAGGTGTAAAATGGATTTGACTCGGTACGATTAGGCAAGACTGTCATGATTTCGTCTCCAAAGCCCGAAGGTAAGGAAACATTAATGGATTTCAGGCACTCGTCTATCCCGTTGAGGAATTTGGAGGCGTGTTCTGTCATTGATTCAGAGGACTCTCTTACCCCGCCGAGCGCTTGACGTAGTTCGTCATATCTTGACTTTTGACCAATCGTCTGGGCGTGCATCCGTCCAACGGTGCTAGAAAGCGCAATCAGTGTTTCTTCAGCGGGAACTGGATCATCAGCCAGCAACAGATGGTCTAAGCGCTTACCCGTTCCAAAATCCTCCATCACGATGAAACCTCCCTCTCGACTCCCGCCATAGAATTTTGGTGCAGGCAGTGTTCCCTGGCAGGTTTCTGTTAAGAACTGTAATCCAGCCCACTCGTTAAAGAGTATTGATGCGGGACCTCTTAGCGCATCCGGCTCATACGTCTCCTGACCGGGACCGCGATTCGGTGACTGTTTTAAGATAACCGTTTGAGGTGCTTCCAAGGGGCCATGCACTACATTCAGCCGGTGAACGTACGAGCGACCACTTAGACCGTCAGTCTCACCAACCTGCAGCTGGACCTCACCGCCAAATGACTCGGCGAGCATCTGCTCGGCAATGGAGATGTCTTCCGCCAATTTCTGTTCTGGCGCCTTCAGCATTGGGGGAACTCCTTTCAAGGAAGTCCAGTTGTCGCATTATACCATACCTGCAACGCTAGTAGAACTAAAGATATTGGCGAACCCCCTCTCGTGGCATCAAGACAGTACGAAATAATGCCTAGAAAGCAAAACCCCAGTGTGGCGCACACCGGGGCTGGGTGAAAAACAGGAATAGACCTGAGTTCTAGCTTTAATCCATTTTCTAGAACTTGTATAAATGGCCGAAACGGCCAGCAAGAGACTTTCCTGTTTATCCACCATTTTTTTCACGAAATCTAGAACTGGACGGCATGTAGGCATACATCTCCGCCAGAAATGCTTGTGGTTATTGGGTTTGTCGGATTGTATGAGTTCTAGAAAATAGGGGTTTGTTGGAACTCAAAGCGCTTTTGATATTTTCATTTATCTTCCATCACCCACCAAGTATTTCTACCATTCGCAATACACGCCTGCCGATTTAATAAACGACGGTTTGATGGATACAAAAAACGGCTCAAACCCAGGGATTTAATTGGATTCAAGCCGTTTTGAAAAATGCTTACTAGATGGGAGCTTATCGAGTGTCCTTTATTTCTTCCCGTGCTGTAGCGAGCTTATTCTGTTACCATATTCGCCACCTAACGTTACAGTTCACCGGCGCACTTGGCGTCCGGTGAATCCGATGGTTGGGCGGCTTGTGTCACGGTCTCGAGCGTCTTGTCTGCTACAAAGCCGATTTCAGTCTTGATAAGGTTTATGTCGTAGACGCAGTCGTACTCGTGTCCAGGTTTTTCAAAGTGTGACAGGTTGACTTCACTGCCCCACCAGTTTCTAAGAACCTCCGCAACGGGGATTGCCACCCAGGCTTTTGGGCCCGCTGCATTCATTATGCGAACTCCGGACTTGTGAGGGGCTTCCGCGGCCATCGTGAAGGCGCGGGCGGCGTCGCTTAGTGCCATGATTGTGATGCCGCCCAAGCCCCATTTTGTCAGTGGGGCTGTCCCTTGGAGGGGCGGCATGCTCTCATCCGGGCACACGGATGACAGACGCAGGTTGATTACGTCAATCTCCGGGTTCTGGCGGTGATGGTACTTCGACACCTCTTCCATCAGGTATTTGGAGAACCCGTACCCGTCACCGTCGAGACACGGATGTTCGTCCGGAATAGGAACCTGGCAAGGTCTGAACATCGTGCTCTGGAAGCCCACGGCCGCAATAGAACTGGCCATCACGAACTTTGTGCACCCACGATCGATCAAATACCGCATGAGACATCGTGTACCCTCGACGTTGACAAGCATTCCGTCGCGCTCCGCACAGCCGCCGGTCACGGCGGCCAGATGGATGACCACATCGACCGGTTTCTGGTCGAGCCGACGCAGATCCTCAAACGAACCAAAGTTGCCCCGAATCCAGGTAAGATTCGCCCCGGGCCTCTTGCGGCTCATGCAAAGCACCTCGTGCTTCACTGACATGGCTTTCGCAAGCGCTTGGCCAATGAAGCCACTGGCTCCAGTGATCAATACTGTGCTCATAGACACGTTCCTTTCCGCCTGAATGAAGCGACTTCAGGTCTGCCAATTGATGACAACGCCAACAATATCCTTATCTGTTCCTTGATTGATGCGCTGAAACATCTAGGGCGCGTCCATGAAGCCGATGCGATGGCTAATGCATTGCTCCCACTTCAGCGCGCCCATGGCCATATTCTTCACAACGGCTCGCCGACAGGACGGCCAGCCGTCGTCGGACGGGAAGAACATCTTCAATCGCCGACCGTGCGGGGGAAGAAAATGCATGGAGACCGGGGCACTGCCATAGTTCCCCTGCCAGACAAAACTGCCATGTTCACGGCAGAGCGCAATGGCCGGATCGATGCACTCGGGAATCCCCGTGCACTCAAAGACGACATCGGCCCCCTCCGGCGCGATCTTTTTCACCTCGGCTTGCACATCGCCGGACTCACCGCTGATCGAGTAATCAGCCCCCAACTGCTTGGCGACGGCCAACTGTTTCTCATTGAGATTGACGGCCAGCACGACGCAACCGCGGTGTGCGCAGGCGGCTTTCAATCCTGCATGAGTCCGCTCTCGCATCATATCTGCCTCAAATTCAGCTAATGCAGCAAAGATGTGAAACGTTAGCTTGCCTTGGGGGGTGGTCGTGTCGATATTATCGTGAAGGCTCTTCAGTCCAGCACCTTTTTCTTGGATTTCGTTTACGAGTTGAACCAGGTACTTAAGCGAACGACCCAGGCGGTCGAGTTTCCAAATGATAATGACATCTTTCGAGCGAAGATTGTCCAGAAGTTTCTGAAACTCGGGTCGTTCCTTGGTTCGACCGGTAATCTTCTCCTGATAAATCTTCTTGCATTTTGCTTTATTGAGAGCATCAAGCTGAAGTGCGAGATCTTGGTCTTCAGTTGATACCCTAGCGTAACCTATTCGCATGTATAAAAGTTTAATAAAACGTTAGTGATATGCTATTTTTATACTTTGATTCAGTATACCACTTTTTGATATCGTTTTGGAGGGCATTTCTGCAGTTACAGCGAAAAATCAGCTAAGCAATGTGAGTTTCAGATAACGAACGTTTTTGTGAACTTGTTGAGCTCTGGATTTGGTGGGTTGATGAAGGAGATCTGCTGGGCTCGGCTAAGAGTGAACTTCCTACTAAAGGACCGGCTACTCCCAATCCATCGGATCAATATCCTGCCACCGTTGGTCAATCTCGATCCACTTGTTCGGTGCGGTATCGATCTCGTATTTGGCAAATACTCGGTCAATCTTTCGCTTCACATCTTCTGTCAGAGTCCAGCCCAAGGCAGGCATATTATCTTCAACTTCTGCCACCGTTCGCGTGCCTACCAGTGCCGTGCTCACCGCAGGATGTGACAACACCCAGTTCAGTGCCAGCTGTGGCAGGCTTTTGCCCAAGTCTGCGGCAATGGCTTTGATTTCATTGACCGCCTGGATATTCCGTTGAAAGACCTCTGGCACGAACAACCGCAGCGAGGTTTGAGATCCTCCGCTTTTTCGCCAATCTCCGCCCTCAAAAACGGTGTTCTCATTAAGCACACCGCTCAGTAATCCAAAAGCCAGTGATGCATAAACCATCATGCCGATATTATGTTCTTGGGCATAGGGAAAAATCCACTTCGCCTGGCGGCGGTCAAACATATTGTAGCCGTATTGCAGCACATCTATTCTGCGTGCAGCCATACAGCGCTCAATTTCAGCCGGCGTAAAATTCGATACCCCCACATACCGCACCTTTCCGGCCTGCACAAGTTCGTCGATGGCAACTAACGTTTCTTCAAACGGCGTATCCCGATCCGGCCAGTGTACCAGGTAAACATCGATATAATCCGTATTCAACAGCGCCAGACTCTGGTCGATGGCTTTGTGCATCATTTGTTTGCTGCTGTCTCGACCATGCTGATATCCAGTCCCGAACTTGGTCACTAAAATCACATCTTTCCGCCGATTACCCAGGGCGCGGCCAAGCAACTGTTCGGATGCGCCCATCCCATACTGCTGAGCCGTATCAAAACAGTTGATGCCAAGATCAATAGCCCGGTTGACAGCGGCGACCATCTCCGATTGATCAAAATCCCCATACGAGCCAGCCATTCCCCAACACCCAAAACCAATGGGGGAAACTTCGAGCTCGGTCTGTCCAAACGGACGATATTCTATATATTTCTCCATGTCAAACCTCCGCAAATGGCTCTGTCACGCTAACAGACGTGATGAGAGCCGTTTTCTTTTTCTTTGGCCAATTCTTGATTTCGAATTCTCGTTTCAGTGCTTCTGATCGGTTTTTACATGCTGCCGAGTAGACGACTCTAACCGGTTTATGCGCCCTGGTATACGCACCGCCTTTCTCAGTCAGGTGCTCCTGGAATCGCCGTTGGACATCGGTGGTGATTCCAGTGTAGTAGCTTTTGTCTTCGCATTCGAGAATGTAAACGTAGTACATGCCACAAATCATACCAGATGCGGTTTTGTGAATCCAACTTTTCCACAGCCCTTTGTCAATTCCGTCCGGTCCTCCCTTCTTTTTCATTTCCGCCCAAATTTTATAATGAGCAACAACAACACGGTGTTGTTGTTAAAAATTAAAAATATAACAACATGTTGTTGCCGTCCTCATGAGGCACAACGTCACCAACGTCATTGCGGAAAACTTAGCTAAGCAACATTCCAGTGAGCAGATCGTGGCTCAAATCAGGATGTTGTCATATCGTAACGCAACGGATAATCCTGCTGGACTCTTAGTCAAGTCCATCCGTGAAAACTGGGCAGCACCGGAAGCATACCTGGAAGTTCAGCATAAACATAATGCCATGCTTGAGGAACGGAAACGACAGGCAGTCAAGCGACAACGGCTAGCGTCACAACGTAAAGCGATTGAAAAATTCAAAGCCAACCTTACAAAAGATGAACTCGAAAATCTCAAGCAGAAGGCGATAGATCGAGTCGCGAGGATTATGCGCAACTACTATGGTGCTGACAACTCGCCTGCCCCACTCATCAACGGCGTTATGAACCGTATCATCAAAGAGAATTATCTAGACAACCCCCAGCAAAGAGCACCAGATCTGCTTAATGGGGAATTGACAGAAAAAACAAACTATGTTACCGTGTCGCCCGACCGTACCCTGGCGTTGGTAGTATAGCAAGTTATCATTATTTTGTTATAACAAGGCACGTCAAATAGACGGTTGTGACCATGAACGAGCAAGTAGAATTCGCAACTATGAGTGACCGAGCGAGATACCTGTTCGATCTCCAGGGCTTTCTCGTCGTCAAAGGATGCTCTCTGCCACTGAAGTGAAAACCCTGAATGAAGCCCTCGAAGCTAAACTGGACAATCGTGTAAACTTCGGGGAAGCGAACGCCATCAGTGGAAATTAGGAGGGAAGGCCTTTTGAAGGCCGTTTCAGCCCATTTCGGCACTACAATGGCATGCTGACATGGGAGCAGCCGTGGTGCCAGCCCTTCTGTGATATGTTGGCCCACCCAAAGGTCATTCCCTACCTCAATACGCTGCTCGGCCGAAGCTGGAAGCTAGACCAGGGCGTTGACCTACTCAATCCTGTGGAGGGTTGTGAAGGAAGGGTACCAACCGAAATTGTGTAATGGTACACCCTAAGAAAAATTTGCTCAGTGTTTTTGGGGGTTCCGTCCACTTGCTGGTATCGTGATAGTTAGAACCTGTTTGAATAATCGGTAGCAAAGCCATTTTTGGATATTTGTAGACGGTTTTTTCATGTTGTTGTGATTGCCCGCTATATACCTGTCGCCCCGCTGGGGCTTGGATGTGCGGGATTTCGGTGTTTCTACACACCTTTCGCCCCTCCGGGGCTTTTAGAGACTGGTGCGCAGTGCGCACCCTACAAACTGTACTTTTCAAACAGGCTCTAAAGAAACTCATCGCTGATAGTGGAGACTATACTTTGTTTTCTTTACTGAGTTTCTTTACCGCAGGAACCCAGGAAACACGTGGGTTGGAAGGACAATTCAAATCGTAAAGAAAATGAGGGTTTTCTTTACTCTCATCGCTTAGGGTGTACCATTACAGTAATTCGGTTGGTACCCTGAATAGGGCACGTTTTTCACAGACTCGTGCTCGTGTACGCTATCGTCTGCAACCGCGCAGCGGGAATGACAACCCCATTTTTATGTTAGCCCAAGTTGCCACCTAAAATTGATTGAACTTTTTTAACGCGGACATCCATGGAGACTGGTAAGAATCTACGGAACCTGTATCATCTGCGTGATCTGTGTCCTACCTTTAAGTTGTGAGTTAATACGGAGGAATACATGGAAATTCCCAGAGAGAAGCTACTTGAAATCTACGAGCGGATGGCAACCATCCGCCAATTTGAAGAACGGGTGCGTGAAGAATTCGCCGCGAACCGTATCCCAGGCTTCGTCCATCTTTATGCGGGCGAGGAGGCAGTAGCGGTTGGCGTCTGCGCCCATTTGACTGACGAGGACATGATTACAAGCACCCACCGTGGTCACGGTCACTGTATTGCGAAGGGGGTTGATGTCAAGGCGATGATGGCCGAGTTGTACGGACGCGCCACTGGGGCCTGCAAAGGGAAGGGCGGCTCAATGCACATTGCTGACCTGGACCGGGGCATGCTCGGCGCTAACGGTATTGTCGGCGGGGGCATTCCGCTCGCGGCCGGCGCGGCCCTTAGTGCCCAAGTCCTTGGCACCCAAAACGTCGCTGTCAGCTTTTTCGGTGATGGCGGTTGCAACGAGGGTAGCTTCCACGAAGGTCTAAATCTAGCCGGTGTTTGGAATCTCCCTGCTATCTTCGTTGCGGAGAACAATGGATGGGGGCAGACGACCAGTAGCGACTACTCTGTGGCTGGTGCTGACATCGCTGGACGTGCGAGGGCCTACGGCATACGCGGCACTGTTGTTGATGGCCTAGACCTCTTCGACGTTTATGAAAAAGCTGGCGAGGCCATTGCTGCAGCACGTGCTGGAGAAGGCCCCGCGCTTTTGGAGTGCAAAACCTACCGCTTCTACGGCCACCACGAGGGCGATAAGCAGAGGTACAGAACGCAGGAGGAAGTCGAGGAATATCGCAAAAATCATTGTGTCATCAAAAATTTCCGTGCGCGTACGACCCAAGAACAGGTGTTGGCCGACGACGAACTGGATGCTATCGACAAGAAAGTAGCAAGCGACATAGAAGCAGCTGTTGCGTACGCGGCCGATAGCCCATGGCCCGAACCTAGTGATGTGACGGACGATGTCTACGTGAACTACAAGGAGGTCGTATAATGAGCGAAGAACGAGAGCTTACCATGGGGGCAGCTGCTCGTGAGGCCCTGCATGATGAGATGGAGCGGGATTCCACGGTAGTCGTTATGGGCTTCGTCCATCTTTATGCGGGCCTGGTAGGCAAGTATGGGCGGAACCGTGTGCGCGATACGCCGGTCAGTGAAGCAGGCTTCATCGGTGCGGCCATTGGCGCAGCAGCAACGGGACTCAGGCCTGTAGCCGCGCTTATGTGTGTCGATTTCTTTGGTATACCAATGGATCAGATTTTCAATCAGGGGGCCAAAATCCGTTACATGTTTGGTGGTAAGGCTAAAGTTCCTGTGGTTATCCGTGCAGCAATCGGGGGTGGGATTAGTGCAGCCGCACAACACTCTCAGTGCCTCTACTCTATCTTCGCCCATATCCCAGGCCTGAAGGTCGTAGTCCCCTCCACGCCGTACGATGCCAAGGGTCTGATGACTGCGGCCATACGCGATGACGATCTCGTGTTTTTCCTCGAACACAAGAGGCTGATGGGTTCGAAGGGGCACGTCCCTGAGGCATCCTATGTCGTCCCCTTGGGCGAAGCGTCCGTCCGGCGGGAGGGCAGCGATGTCACGGTTGTCGCCATCGCGAAGATGATCGATGTAGCGTTAGATGCAGCGGACGAGCTTGAAGCAGAAGGAGTAAGCGTCGAAGTGATAGATCCACGCTCGTTAAGCCCGTTGGATGGGCGGACGATTCTAGATTCAGTCGAGAAAACCGGTCGCCTTGTGGTCGTGGACGAGGATACACCGAGATGTAACCTCGCGACCGACATCACGGCGCTGGCAGCGGACGAGGCGTTCTATAGCCTTGAGGCACCGATTAAGCGCATCTGTCCGCCACACACGCCTGTGCCCTTCAGTCCTGCACTGGAGGCTGCCTATATCCCGTCGCAAGATCGGGTCGTGGCGGCGATCCGGGAGGTGGTGGCTGCATGAAGGCTGTCGTATTTCCCAAGTCGGGCCAGACCGCTAAAGGGCAGGGCTATTCGACACCTTCGGGGTCCCAGAGCACGGCATGTCATCAAAGTCGTTAGGTAAACGTGGGAGAACCTGACAATTTTCCAAATTTTGAGTATTGGCTAACAAGTGTAAAAGCGAGGAAGCCAAGATGATTGTCAGGTAGTCGGATGAGTCATAGTACCGGAGAAGCGAAGTAATGCTCGCAGAGGGAGGGACCCTGGGAAGAATGCCCCTTTTCATCGACACGTTATGAGGTCATCAGAACCTCAATAAATAACGGCAACAAACGTGAGAAGGATAGCCTTTCGAGGCGAACCATTCTGTCTTGAGCCCATTGCCTGAATCGGGCACGATGGGTTCTAACTGGGGAGAAGCTCAGGTGACTGGGCTTCTCTACCACCCGCACTTTCCCCCGTTTTGGGACAGACTCCCATCAGTGAGCTTTGCATCTAGACTGCTAGGTTTTGGGATATAGTTTGCCGCCAAGGTGGCGCACGAAACCTGAGCAGTTGTTCCATGGTCCACAGATAGTCGGTGATGCCAGCGGCCATTGCTGGGGTGCGCTGTTGCTGGTCATAAATACCTCGCCACAAGGCAAATATTGTATCAGTGCCTCCCATCTCCTGTCCGTGCCGGAAGGCTTGTTGCACAACGCGCAGCATATCGGCAATATCATCACGATAATGACTCTCCGGATCCTTGGTGAACCACTTAGGGGCTAAGCCATCAGATGAAAATCCATAAACAGGTTGACCATCGATCGCCACGGTCAAACGGACAAATAGACAGGGCAGCGCGGTCATCACGGCAATTCCGTAGCGAAACGGCATCCGCGTTTTCATATTAAGAATGTACAGATCAAGAACCAGAAGTGAAAAAGTCATATGCGCCCCAAAAATTGATCTCGGCCTCGAACTAAGCTCTCCATTTTTTTGTCGGCAACGCTACGCGGTAACATCCAGAAGCCGCAGTCTGGGTGAACCCAACGCACCCGCTCTGCACCAAGCACCTTGACGGCCTTTTCAATGCTCTTAGCCACTTCGTCAACGGTCTCGACTTCATTATCCTTGATGTCTATAACGCCGACTCCCAGGGCAATGTCCTGGCGTAAGTCGCAGAAAAGCTCCAACTCGTCGAAGCCTCGACGGGCAAACTCAAGAATCAGGTGATCGACGTCGAGATTATTGAGAAATGGCAGCAGATTACGCCAGAAGCCTTTCTGAATGGTTTGTCCACCGTAGTTGCCAAAGCATAAATGCAATCCCTTTTGGCCCTGGACGGCATCGAGGACATGATTGATAGGCTTATAGGCCCAGCTTGCATCTTCGGGATGCCCAGTTAAATTGGCTTCGTCAATCTGTATCACCGTAGCGTCAATTTCGGCTACTTGCCGGCGCAGCACCTCAGCGATCTCGTTTGCTAGGGTTGGCAGGTCGTGGTAATGCTGGTCGAGCAGAGTCTTGGCCAGCATATACGGTGAGGTCAGCGTAAACTTGAGGGGATGGCCGGTTAACGATTTAACGAGTTGCCACGCTGCCGGCAAATTGAGCAACCCTTCCCCAATCCTGTCTCGTACCACGCCGGCCGGTTGTGCTCGAAAAGCCATGCCGGACTGAGTTCGAAACGTACTCAATTCCTCTCGGCTCAAATGTGTGCTGATGCCGGCCATAGGACCGATGAAATAGTCAATCATACCATTGGTTTCGGGGTGCATAATATTAAAGCGCGATAGTTCGCCATCGGCCAGTAGATCAAGACCGGCTAATTCCTGCGTCTTGAGCACCACCAGAATAGCGTCATGAAGATTAGGCGTTGACGGCATGGCCGCCAGCCATGCCGGTATAGGATAGCTGCCAACCACGGTGGTCTTTATAAGGTCCATAGCAACTCCTTTTCCCCAACGAGCCGATGATGCCTGGCGTCAAATCTCGGGCTCCGCCTCCGACTTATCCTGCGGGTGATAGTTGATAACGCGCCGACCGTGTTCTAAATCGTAAAGCGGCCAGGTACTGTCTGAAACCCCAAACACAACCTCGAACTTCACGCCGGGATGCGTGAGAGCATGCTCGAACACACGAGCCGCGTCACCGTGACTGAGTTGATGCG
The DNA here is from genome assembly GCA_965204085.1 of Candidatus Poribacteria bacterium. Classification (GTDB taxonomy): domain Bacteria; phylum Poribacteria; class WGA-4E; order WGA-4E; family JAJDTR01; genus JAJDTR01. Next base: position 1,325,773 of record CBDBEE010000001.1, read on the forward strand.
GGTGTGTGGGAAGGTCACGGTCGTGCTTGAAATTGCCAATCCGAACCGCCACAAATTCCATGTCGAATCGCGCGGAGTACATATACCCCAGACTTTCCCCAAACACCTTGCTGATCGAATAGTAGGTCTCCGGTCGCGGCGTCATATCAACCGTCCGCATGACGTCTTGGGGATAGGGCGCAAGCAGCCCAGCCCGACTGGCGAAAGCGATTCGTCGCACGCCGTTTTGCCGCGCCGCTTCAAAGACATTGTATGTGCCGATGAAATTGTTCGGGAGTATCTCCTCCCAGGGCGCCCCGCTCGACGGATTGCCCGCGAGGTGAATCACTGCCTCCATGTCCTGCGTGGCTATAAGGACGCCATCGAAGTCAGTGATATCCCCAACGACTGCGTCTTCGAGTTCGGGCGTCGGGACGCGGTCAAAACCCCGCAGAGAATACCTGTCTTTCAAACCTTTTACAACGGCCGAACCCACCCGACCGGCGGCGCCGGTGACGAGAATTTTCATTCGCTGCTCCTTTTCTAGCGCCAAATTTCTCTGAGTCTTGGCAAGAAGATTTCCGTATCCCGATCATGAATCTCGCCCTGCCACGCGTTGTTCGTTTCTACGCTGGAACGGTCGTACGATTCCTGGATAAGCTCTGGCAGATCCAGTTGGTGGAACCGCGTGACAAAATATCCGTCGTCCTGGAGTCGAATCTCCCGAAATCCCATCGGGAAACCGATTAGGCATGCCGTGTCAACGACCAGGAAATCACGGTACATCCGGATACGGTTCGTGTGCTTATGCCCCGTGAACAATGCGACAATGGCGGGACTCTCCTTCACGGTTTCCAGCAGACGGTCTGCGCCGCCGAGGACGGCGCTCTGGTCTTCGTAGCCTCGCAGCACCCATGTATGGAGTACCAGCAATATCGCGCATCGATCGGCATAGGCTTGTTCCGCTGCTTCACGGAGTCCGTTGTCAAGCGCGTCGGTCCAAACGCCGTTGCCTTCCTCAATAGGGTCGCACTGATGGTAGATGTTTGCGAGCGCGAGTCGAAGACGAGGCCCCGCATCAACGACATCGATTGTTTCCGGGATGGGGAATCTTGCCGCGAACGATTCAAAAGATCCGCTTTGTGCATCAGAGTCGTGATTGCCCGGAACGTAATATGTTGGCGCCTCGAACCCGGAAAATACCTCTGCGACCTCCTCAATCGATTGCAGATAGGTCGTCCACGGCAGCTCAAAGGAGCTGCCGCCGCAGAGAAAGTCCCCGCCGTGAACGATGAAGTCGGGTTTGAGTGGATTGACCGCCGGCACGATTGCATCCAGAACGGTTCTACTTTGCGTCAGCATCTTTGGCGCCCCGTAGTCTTTCGGCGCACCGGGGTAGTGATGACTGTCTGTCAAAAAAACAAAACGAACGGACATAGCTGCTCCAAATAAAAACGCCCTTTGAAAAGCGGATCGGTTCTCTTTTCAAAGGGCGTTGGTGATAGATATGTGGCCCGCGTTCGCGGATAATTCTGAGCGCCAGATCCGGATCGATCTGGAAAATCATCTCAGGCTCGATCTTACAGTGGCCCGGCAGATCAAATCCGGCGACGGCGCTACGTGCATGCCAAAAGGAACATACTTGTAGAAGAGCGTGCGACGCTCCCCGCCCACGGAATTGTACCATGTTTGAGCTTCTCAGCGAACAAAATGTCAACAGAATTCATCCAGATGATCCTAACCCTCATTCAACTTCCAGCCCGGCAACGAAATATCAAACCTGCGCTCTGGCGCATAAATCCGTTCGCCGGGAGGATAGGGACGATCCTGCGTTACGATATAAACGGCCCCCTCGTGAACATAGACAATTTCATCTCGAACGTCGCCCACCACATCCTCGGTCAACCCATATGCCCACTCGAATGGCAGCCCTTCACATACCGGGCGCACCACCTTTCTGCCCTTCGCGTCATAGAAACCGAACGCCTCCCTGGAAGAATAGAGGAACAGCAGCTCTTCGCCGTCGCCAGTCCAGTTCACTGGCGGGCCCCCCTGGCTGATTGTGTCGGGCTCGAACCGCGTCAGCGGATCTCCCTGGCCACTCACCAGATTCAAGATCCCGTAGTTTTCCCAGCGATTCCCCATCCACATTTCCAAACCCGGCAGATCCGACCGGAAATTCCCCGCATAGATCCCCTGCACATGCCCAAACCGGTGATGCCTCAACATCGCCCCGGTGCGCGCATCCACTAAGAAAAATCCCGGATCGCTGCCGGCAATCCCAATCTCGGGACCATTGCTTTCATCGCCGTCCAATTCCCCAAACGCGGCGTGATCGATATGCCCGGCTCCCCCTGAATCTTCGATGTATTCCGCGCCTTCCATCAGCCACAGGAGGTTCCCGTCCCCATCGTAAAGCTGATACCCGGGCAGGATCTCATCGCGGCCATCCCCGTCCACGTCATAGAACCACATGTACATCCCATACCACGACTCGTGCGCATCCTGACGCCACCGCAGATTCAAGGCCTCATCGTAGGCCCAGATGGAGTACCCGGTTCCCTCGCCGTCGCCATCCCTCAGGATCAGATCCTGCGCCTTCTCTGTCTTGCGAATTCGGCACGGCCACAAGGCCCCTAGCTTGTGCAAACACGACCTCACGCTCTTTCCCCGATACCCGCGATACGGCCCTGTCTTTGGCAGTTCTGTCTCGGCCGTTACCTCCCCTGTCCGTCCGCTGACCATCCGCAGCAGATTCCCTTCGACCCCAATGAAGTCCTCCACACCGTCCCCATCCAGATCGTGTACTACCTTGTGTTTTTTATCTAAACCCGCCGCCGCGGCATACACCTGATCCCACTGCTTTTCTCCCTCCACATCCAGGCACACCACCCGAAGGCCCGATTCCGTCTCCTGCTGCAGCACGATCTCCTTCTTCCCGGCCCCACGGAAATCTCCCAACCGCACCTCACAGGGCCAGTATTCGCTTACGTCGATCCGCTTCCACAGCACCGGCTTCGGGTATTTTTCCGCTGCCTCCGCTACCTCCCGGTCATAGGCACTCTGACGGCTTGCGTATGCCGCCCGGGCGGGCTCCGACGCGGTAACCCGTACCCCATACATCCGGCTGCGCGTGTTGGTCCGGATGCCAACCTTGCCCGTCTGAAACTTCTCGTCATAGGCGACAAATATTTGCTTTCCATCCACGTAGCACGCCAACCGCTCTCCTTCGCACACCGCCCTCAGGTGGTAATACCGACTTCGGTCCACCCCATTCCGGTAATCGGCGAGCATGGTCCATGCCTCATCCTCACGGCAATACAGCACAAAGCGCTCATATCCCTCTATGGCGAAGATATAATACCGCCGCAGATCCTGATATCGCACCATCAGGCCTGAGAGGCCCACAATGGCGTGTGGTTCGTCATTGTTCGGCTGGGTAAACGCGTTCAGTTGCCGAACAAAGGCCTCCACTGTGTAATCCGCCCACAGCGGCTCCCCTGTTGTAAGGCAGCGGCCGGTTTTGTTGTGATGTTCCAGCACCGGCACCTCCCCATCCCGAACCACCCGATAGGAACTTGGCCGTTTCCCCTGCTTGGGGCCCCATTCCAGGGCATTGTTCCAGCCCTTGAAAACCTTCTCCTCCACGCGTTTATCCGGCTCGCGATAGTCCAGAATTTTGCCTGCCGCGCATTCTGACAGATCAATCTCTGCCAGCACCACATTTGACTTGCTGTCTTGGGCCACTTCGCCCCCTTTCTGAATGGGGTAGTGCACTACATGTAATGCTATGAAATGTAGTGCACTACCGGATTCTTTATTGGGTTTTGATTAAGCCCCAAGTTTGGGCGAGCTTATATTGGGGATTCACGGCGGTGGCTTGATTGAACGCCTGCGCTATCTCGTCTGCTGTCCGTACGACATTCGAAATACGGAGATTGTCCAAAACACCCACATAGAACCCTTTAGTCCCATTCTCCGCACCGATGAAAAGGTCACTTTCAATGCCAAGGTCCCCACTCTGTTCCGTTTCCTTAAGGAACTGACCATCCAGATAATATCTCAGCATCGCACCGTCATAGGTAGCGGCATGGTATTGCCACGTACCAAGAGGCGCGGGCTCATCTTGCAAAAGAAGAGCTTTCACTTCGGGCGGGGTGACAAAATGGGGTCCAAAAGCGTCGTTAATCTGGACAAACTCATATCCCAACCGCGGACCACCCGCCCTCTTATCGAAGACAAATTGCTCCTCGGCCCCCGCCTCGAGTTTCAGCGTCCATGCCTCAACGGTGATGTTTTGCGTGATATCCAGCGTCCCGGATTTTGGAACCTGGATCATTGATGCCCCATCGAATTCGTAACCGTTACCGAACTTCCCTGGGACCAGATTGATCTGGCCGTTAATCGTTCCATCGTTGCCTTCCCCTGAATGGTCTTGGACAGTATCGCCTTGGATGTCATCACACGGAAAGTACAATACTGTATGGTCATCCTGTGAGAACCCAACAACGGGAGCAACCCCTAAAAGCAATGCGGCTGCAAGAAGAAAAGCGAATCTCTTCATCACGAAATCCTCCTTTAATATAACTACGCGATGGTTTTTAATTGTGTAGAGCATTATGAACTAGGTAACAACGGTAATTATTGACCGTTCCTTTCTACATGGAATCTACATGGAAATAGATGCAATTTATATGGAAATATAAATGCACAATCCATGCGATTCCTTAAGCATAGCTCCCGATGTCCTTGCTCCATATGGATAACAAGTCTCATCTCGAAAGTTTTCGGGACAGCCATCGAGATTATAACGTAATTTCTCCTTGCGGAGATATACTCTAACGGAACAGCCAATCAGAGATAATTTCCGCCATATAGACAGAAATTTAGTTTTCTGATTACGCACAAGGTTTTACGCCATACAGGTATTGCACATGGCAACCTTGTACCTTGTCAGAGATCGAAAAACTTTTATGAGTATAGCAGAGCTATGTCATTTAGTCAAGTACTTTCCACTGATGGCAGGCGGAGATGTTCAAGTCGGCCAAGCAATCGGAGAAACCGATGACATCGCCTCGGCACCTGTCGGCGAAGGCTTCACGCCGGATGACCTGGCGGCGTCCTTCTTCCGGAACATCGGCATCGGCCCGCAAACAAAGTATCAAACCAATGTGGGACGTCCTGTGACGCTCGTGCGAGATGGGAGGCCAATTCAACAGTTGTTCTGAGTCTTCTCCGCGCACTACCCATCCTTAGAGCCTGTTTGAATAATCGGTAGCGAGGCCATTTTTGGTTATTTATAGGCAGTTTTTCATGTTTTTATTTTTGTCTACTACCTACCTGTCGCCCCTCTGGGGCTTGGGTGCACGGGGTTTGGCGTTTCTACACACCTTCCGCCCCTCTGGGGCTTTTGAAGGCTGGTGCGCAGTGCGCACCCTACAAAATGTACTTTTCAAACAGGCTCTTACATCTTAAGGACTACCCCGGATTCTTTATTGGGTTTTGATTAAGCCCCAAGTTTGGGCGAGCTTCCATTCGGGATTCACGGCGGCGACTCGTGATACTTTATTGTACGTCTCCTTTATCTCGTCTGCTGTCCGTGCGATCTTCGAAATACGGATATTGTCCAAAACACCCTTATAGGGGTGTCTAGTCCCAGCCGGGAAACCTTCCGTACCGATGAAAAGGTCACTTTCAACGCCAAGGTCCCCAATCTGATCCGTTTCCTTAAGGAACTCACCATCCAGATAATATTTCATCGTCTTACCGTCATAGGTAGCGGCATGGTATTGCCACGTACCAATAGGCGCGGGCTCGTCTTGGTTAAGAACAGCTTTCTTTCCGGGGGTCGCCATCATGAATCCAAAAACGTTGTCAACCTGGAAAAGCTCATATCCCAACCGCGGATTACCCGCCCTCTTATCGAGGATAAAATTCTCACCGGCCAACTGCTCCGGTTTCGCCCATGCCTCAACGGTGATGTGTTGCGTGATATCCAGTGCCCTGGATTTTGGAACCTGGATAAATGAATTCCCATCGAATTCGTAACCGTTATCCAACTTCCCCGGGACCACTTTGATCTCGCCCTCAATCGTTCCATGGTTGCCTAACCCTGAAAGGTCTTTGACAGTATTGCAGCAAACCCCATCAGCATCGACATGGCGTTCGTCTAACAAAAAGAGCAATACTGTATGGTTATCTGTCTCTAGTGAGAACCCAACAACGGGAACAACCGCTAAAAGCAATGCGGCTGCAAGAAGAAAAGCTAATCTCTTCATCACGAAACCCTCCTTTAATATGACTACGCGATGGTTTTTAATTGTGTAGAGCATTATGAACTAGGTAACAACGGTAATTATTGACCGTTCCTTTCTACATGGAAATAGATGCAATTTATATGGAAATATAGTAATTGTTTAGTTCAGTCCAGAACTTACGCGCCAACAGGAAATCGCGACCTGGAGATCGCTCCTACATTACGTTCACGATGTAGGAACATGGATTAAACTGCAGCACGACGAACCAACATACCCGAAACAGATTGATAGATTAAACAGTTACGAAATATAAATGCACAATCCATGCGATTCCTTACGCATTGCTCCCGATGTCCTTGCTCCATATGGATAACAAGTCTCATCTCGAAAGTTTGCGGGACAGCCATCGAGATTATGACGTAATTTCTCCTTGCGGAGATATACTCTAACGGAACAGCCAATCAGAGATAATTTCCGCCATATACACAGAAATTTTAGTTTTCCGATTACGCACAAGGTTTTACGCCATACAGGTATTGCACATGGCAACCTCGTACCTTGTCAAAGCTCAAAAAGTTTTTATGAGTATAGCGGAGCTAAGTCATTTAGTCAAGTACTTTCCACTGATGGCACAGGGTAAACGCATCTAATTATACAGGTGCCTCATGTTGGAAAGGTGTACGATTAATGTTGGGTTTCACTCTAATTTTGGCACGTTAAGGCAAAGCAGGAACTCGAAAACTCCTCTAAGATTGGCGATTATTAACGGAATGCCGTTCAACCCAACCTACGAGCCCCGAAAAATTATTAAAAACTTAGCCTGATTTGCTTTTATGTCAGGCAGGAAATTTAGATGCGTTTCCCCTGCACTGATGGCAGGCGGAGATGTTCAAGTCGGCCAAGCAATCGGAGAAACCGATGACATCGTCTCGGCACCGGTCGGCGAAGGCTTCACGCCGGATGACTTGGCGGCGTCCTTCTTCCGGATCATCGGCATCGGCCCGCAAACAAAGTATCAAACCAATGTGGGACACCCTGTGACGCTCGTGCGAGATGGGAGGCCAATTCAACAGTTGTTCTGAGTCTTCTCCGAATTGGGTTGCCGAAACGATAAGCTCGGATTGAGCGGATTGTCAAACACCTTGAACGCCAAAGAAATCTCACTTGACATGCTATGTGTACAGTGTGTATTATCTGAATATTTCAAGTCGCCAAGTGATTGCCAGGCTAAAGAGACTAGGTTGGATATTGGTTCACATTCGTGGAAGCCATCATCAATACAAACATCCCAACAAAGCGAGCAGAGTGACTGTTCCTCATCCGAAGAAAGACCTGCCGAAAGGCACATTGCGGAACATCTATGGTGAAACCCGCTCAGGCTTCCTCGCACAAGTTGCGCTGGAGTTTATTTCGAGTCATAGCACAGTCGAATAAACAGATCGGTGATGAAGTCATCGAGCTACGGAACAGCAGCCTTGGGGCTTGAAGTCCGATTCATCGGGCGCCGTATTGTAGCCCGACGATTTATCGGCAGGTGTGCAACATATGGTTGACCATTACAAAAATGCCTAAAGTTTAGGACCTCACTTTCGCCCGAATACGGCGAATTCTTGCGTGTGCTTGAACACGTCTAAGCCTTTGCTATGATTGTGTTTGATTGTCCTCCAATGGGTCCAACTCGGTTGATAAGCATGCCAGGTTTTGCCGCTGCACCCATGGACATCATAATTGTGACGCTATACTTTGGGAAAGCAGTATTAAAGCGCTTTGCTGTGCCTCGGTAACTTACTGTTTGTCGCAGTGATTGTAGGTTGGGCTACTGCCCTTGGTTCCAATCAGTTCGGCAGATACATACTGGTCTGGAACTCCCACTGGCGCGCATCGTAACGCGCCTAGCATGGTGGTCAAAAGTGCCCACCCTTCCACTATCGGTAGACGACCAGAACCACATAACGCAATAGCCAGCGGTTTCTTGTATAACAAAGTCTCAAATGCGTATCGACCAAGCTGGTCAATCAATGGGTAAGCAGCGTCCAGTAGCAGATGGGGCTTTTGCACCCAACCGGCTTGTCAATGGCGACTTGTCCACTCAGGCGCAAACATCTGTCTGACCACATCGCTTCATACCGCGATTGAACTCGATGGACTTTTTTGTCTGTCCGATGATGTCCAGCAAAGCTGGACTTTGGTCGACTAAGGGCCATGGCTGACTGAGCATATGCCGGGCATGGGCTTCTATCAGCCGCGTGGTCTCCAATGTTCTCATCGAGCATCCAAAGCTGCACCCATCGAATCAAATTGTGCGCTAGTTGGGAAAGCAGACAAAGCATATGCTGTGCCTCGAACTGCTGTTTTCGCAGTTATCGATTGGGCTAAGCGCTTGGCTATCCTGGCAGAACATACTTGCTGGAACCCCACTACTCGCATCGTAAATACCTGAGCAGTGTCAAAAGGTCCGATTGCCATATCGGTGACGACCAGATTCACATAACGGCAGCGACCTAATCTTCCTGCGTATCGGGTATCAGCCAACCCGTGCCAATTGTTCGTCCATAGCGATGCCCCGCTTTTGCACAGAGACCGTAGCCTTGTCTTGGCGCCTTCTGCATTCTGGCGATAACTGGATCGTCCCAGTGAGGTCAACGGATTGAACGATGACCTATCGTCCGATTGCCAGAAAACATCCTCTATCAGCCTCTGCCATCCCAGCGATTGACGCGTGGTTGATGTTTCCATCGGTTCCAAACGCCATCTAATCGATACGAAGGCAGATATGCCCTCGCTGGTGTGAAGAATGTATCGATTAATGTCAGCGCGCTTTCCATCTGCTGGACCATTTTGGCACAAATACCTGACAGGCAAAGCGGGATTGCTCGGATACAACTCCTCGGCTATAGATCTCCTGCGTATCGGGTGTTAGAACCCGTGCCAATTTCCGTTCATACCCAATGCCTACAACGCCTGCCAGAGAAATCATCACAAACTTAACGCCGATTCTGCATTCTGGGATACTTGTCGCCCAGTGAGGTCCATGTCGATGACTATCGTAGTTTGTTTCCTCTATCGCCTCTGCCATAAGCGATTGACTTTGGTTGTGCTCAAGATAGAGGGACCTTAACACCCCTTTGAGCTGAACCACATTCTCTTTCACACAGGCATCTAAAGTATCCTGTATCACCGATTGGTCGGCACACGAGTCATACCCGAAGGCAGAAAGAAGAACATTGTCTGGTCGTAATCGGTGATTAATTTCGTCGATGTGCTCACAGCCAACTAACAGACCAAGCACCACAAAGATGAGTTTGTCACTCGGACGGTAACTCAGTTGTTTCTGTCCAATTGAGACCTGCTGATGAATCGCCTCGAATATCCCTTTCGACAAGATAAGTGGGGCGAATCCTGCTAAAGAGGCGTGGGCACTTTGCCCGGTTTGCTTACGCTTGCGACGTTTACGGCCTCGACTTCGCTTCTTGGTCATCGGTTTCTCCTCAATGGTAAGTTTTTGATATTGGCTACCATTGAAAAGCTACGAACCCAAGGAACAACTCAGTTTCCAGCTTATTTCATCACCCCAGATTTCTGCTCATTCGGGCGATATCAAGGTATCAGGCTGAAAGCTGGATTTGTGTACCTGGTGGCAATCATCGATTGGTACAGCCGATATGTATTATCTTGGGAGCTATCCAATTCGCTGGACATCTGGTTCTGCCTCTCTGCTTTAGAACGCGCTCTAGATGGTGGAGAACCTGAAATTTTCGGTTCTTTAGGGTCAAGTGTGGGTATGGAACTTGCTACACAAAGGCGCGTTTGTCCATGAGTTCAAATTGATTGCAATAATTACCAATATGGTTCTGGAGACCTCGACGTATACATTTTGACGTAACCGCTCGACATTTCCAACTAATGGGTGGTTTCTGTCGAGATGGGAACAGATATACAGGGCTTACGCAGAACGCGCAAATTGATGTTACGGCAAGGCTTTTGTAGGGAATAACGAGGGATCTCTATCGCACTCGCTATCCACTCGCTTGATCGTTATTCCCTACTTCCGAGCTAGGCGCATTTGAGCACTCGACTGCGTAAGTCCTAGGTTCGGTTGACATTTGAAAATTAAGCCGATATTGATTCACTTGAGGCAGTATGTTTATATTGGGCAACCACAAGGGTTGCCCCCACATTGGGTCGATTTCCGTAGGGGATCTCTACCGCCTTCGCTATTCGCTCAGTTAGTGGTTGGGTTTCCCAACCCGTTGGGCGAGGGGAGATCTCTATCGCGCTCCCCATAGGGATCAAGTTAAGCGAAACACTAGGCTTCATTTGCGGCTTCCATTAAGAGTTGATAGGTTGAAGGACGTTTTCTCTGCTTACAAATTCGGCAGCCTACCGCCAAACATTGTCCGACGGTCTTCAAGGTTTTAACAAGTCTTTGATTTTGACCGGAGGCGACGGCACCGGCAATAAAAAAAGCGTATCTCGAAATTACCCGCACCGCTTTGGTCAAACTTCGTTGCGGATAGTGCCATGAGTGAGTCAACAGAATCCAGTGCTGAATAATCATTGCTATTAGTTTGGCGTAAACTTCACACAGAATTCGCCACGCTTTTTCGCTACGCCACGAGTCAATCTGACCATAGCTTTTCCATAGTTTGAATAACAACTCAATCTGCCACCGCACTCGAACCAGAATCATAGCTTGCTTCACCGTGAGTTGATTGGGTGGGACATTAGTCACTAAAATATTCCAATCCGCCAAAACGAGCCGTTTCTTGCTCGGTGTTCTGCCTCTGTTTTTCGCCTCTTTGCGTATTTGTCGACGCCGTTTGTTAGCCACATCAACCGCTACACGTTGAGCAAGTAACCGACACGGCAACTGCGCTTTGACGCCCAACTGTATCGGTGATTCAATTTCCGGTGGCGCTTGTTGTTCCAACCATTCTTGGAGATTGAGATGATTTGACTCGGTATCAAACACCTCGCACGTCGCCGGGATGCGTGTTAACCAAAAGACCTCGTCATCAGAACAGCACTTCAATTCATCTAGGGAGAAATAACCTAAGTCCGCAAGACGTAAACTGCCTCTTGGTAACGCCCCGGCAGTTCGCGTTATTTGTTTATCGTTGGTCGTTCCATGGGTTAATGCAAAGTGGTTAATGCCACCACTGAGCAGCTCCCACCGTAACTGAATCTTTACACTTGATGACGTCTTATCACCAGGCCTGCTACCGCAACCTTTCCACACCTCAGCCAGTTCGTCCGGCAATGAAATCCAACTACTGTCTTGGATAAAGACGCCGTTGAATTGTTTTAACAATGGTATCGCTTGTTGGTCGGCGGCAATGACTTGCTCGACTGTAGCATCAAGCACTTGCTTTAAGCTGTCTGCGGCTTCGGGGGTGAAACGTTGTTCAATCGCTTGAGGCGTGAGTGTCACGTCCACAGTTGTCCCAGCCTGTGCCAGTTCCTCATAGGTTGAGTTCGGATTGGCCAACCAGCCAAAAACTAGCATTTGAACAAAACTTGAACCCGTTAATTTTCGCTGTCGTTTGATAAATCCTGTCGTTTTTGCGACCCTATCTGAAACAGTGGTCAATACCGTTTGCATTCCAGAGACAACTTGTGAGACAATAGCCATTGGAAACTCCTTTCGTGTTCTTCTTTAGGTCTTAAAACCAACTCAAAGCCAACTTAAAGAAGTACGCTAAAGGAGTTTCCAGATTTCAATTTTTCTGTCCGCTCAACACAAAATGTTCCTTAACTTGATCCCTATGGAGATCTCTATCGCGCTCCCTATTCAGTCGCTTGATCCTCGCCCCTACGATAGGGACTTATCGGCGAATTATGGGCACGCCTTACATAAATGTCAACATGCCCTAAGATAATTTCATTTTCCACACTTAATTCTGAAGAGCCATCGTGGCATAAAAAAAGTATAAATGGAATCTCAATTAACGGATAAGCAACGCGGACTGACCTGGCGCGTTTTGCTTATCGTCCTGCTCGTTGCACCAATTAACTGTTACATGCTCATCCAGATGGAATTGGTGCGCTACACCTTTCCGACTTGGGTTGTGCCGCTGTCAAACGTCATTTTCATCCTGATGGCGATTCTTGTCATTAACAGACTCATCCATCTCTTTGCGCCAAGTATGGCACTTCGACGGGATGAACTGTTGCTGCTTTACGTGATGCTTTCTTTGGCCACAACGCTTGCAGGCGGCGACGTCCTACAAGCAGTTCTGTCTGTCTCAGGACACGGCTTTTGGTTCGCTACCGAAGAGAATGAATGGAAAACGCTATTCTGGTCTTATATCCCCGGCTGGCTGACTGTCGATGATCAGAAGGCACTGAAAGGATACTATCTAGGCGAGTCGAGTTTCTACCTGGAGCATCATCTCAAAGTGTGGGTGCCAGTTATACTCGCCTGGTTGGCGCTGTTTCTTCTTCTGGCTTTTATTTTTCTTTGTCTGAATACCATCCTGCGGCGACAATGGGCAGACCGCGAGCGATTAACCTTCCCGATTATCCAACTTCCCCTACAGATGACTCATCCCACCTCAGGTTTCTTTCGTAATAAAGGAATGTGGCTTGGCTTTGCCATCGCTGGGGGCATCAGTCTGTTCAACGGACTCAGTACACTTTATCCCGTCATACCACATATCCCGGTCACACGCGATTATTATTCGTTCCTCGATCCGCCGTTCAACCTGTATGACGGTGTATGGCTTGCTTTCTATCCATTCGCCATCGGGATTATGTTTTTAATGCCGCTTGACGTACTCTTTTCAACCGCCCTCTTCTATTTTCTTTACCGTAACGAGCTTGCACTTGCGAACGTCTATGGTTTTGGCAAACTTCCGAAATTCCCTTATCAGGACGAGCAGGCGTTCGGCGCATTTTTAGGCCTCTGCATCTTCTTCCTTTGGGTGGGAAGGCACCATTTCAGTAGCATATTGAAAAATGCTTTCAGACGAGAGACAACAATCGATGATGCGGATGAGCCGATGCGCTATCGCACGGCAGTTTGGGGGCTGGTTGCTGGGCTCTCCCTTTTTACCCTCGCCCTCCACAGAGCTGGCATGTCACTCTGGATAGCTTCGATATTCAGTTTGCTTTTTCTCATCACGCCGATTATTACGACCCGTATTCGCACCGAAGCCGGTATCTTCGTGCATCGCTACCACTGGCAAGCGCCTCGTTATGTGTTGAATACGATCCTCGGCACCAGAGGCCTGGGGCCACACAACTTAACAACGTTATCAATTTGCTTTTTCAACAGGGGTTACCGACCTCAGCAGATGCCTCATCAATTGGAAGCGTTTAAGATTGCTGAACAAGCCAATATTAGCCCACGCCGAATGCTTGCGGGTATTCTCATTGCAGCCGGAATCGGCATCATCAGTTACTTTTGGGTTCAACTCCACCTATTTTATGAGAAAGGAGCCGAATCCGCCTACTTCGGCGGATGGGCCTTGCGGTATGGCCGAGAATTTTTCGAGCGGTTGACCAATTTGCTTCACTACCCGACCACTACCGATTGGATTGGCCTACTGTTTATGGGAGTCGGCTTCGGTGTTATGGGGGTGTTGACATATTTGCGCGTCAGATTTTTCTGGCTCCCACTGCATCCACTGGGCTACGTGATGGCTGCAAATCAGCAAATATCGGACTTCTGGATACCCATGCTGATTTGCCTTTTTCTGAAATGGGCCATCCTCAAACACGGCGGGATCCGGAGCTACCGACGCGCAATTCCCTTTTTCTTGGGGCTTGTCCTTGGTGACTTCTTGATGGGCAGCATTTGGAGTTTCTTGAATGTGATGTTGAACAGAACGATGTATCAGTTTTATCCGTAGATAGAGTAGATCAACTGAGAGCCTGTTTGAATAATCGATATCAAAGTAATTTTGGTCATTTATAGGGAGTTTTCTCGCGTTTTTATATTTGTCTGTCGCGTATCTGTCGCCCCTCTGGGGCTTAGGTGCATGGGGTTTTGGCGTTTCTATACACCTTCAGGATCTCTATCGCACTCACTGTTCGTTCGTTTGATCCCCTCTGGGGCTTTTAGATGCTGGTGCGCAGTGCACACCCTACAAATGTACTTTTCAAACAAGCTCTAAGGCTGTCAAAGAACTATATCAAACCGTTTCACCAGAAGCGATGCAACCGGCGACCGAAAACGGCTATCGTTTCCTCTCCATTGAAAGCCGTTACGGCGATGTGGCGCAAAGGTGTTTAATTGTCTACTCGCAAGCGGCTTATCTACGAGAAGTTGCTACTTTGGAAAAAAAGATTGCCAAAGAACGTGAAGCTGCAGAAAAATCGCTCCACCAATTGAGCCATAGAGAATTCGACACCCAAGTTGCCGCTAGTAAAGCGGTATCTACCCTTTCTGCCAAGTGGCGTTATCATGAACCTCAAATTGAACTGGTTGCCATTCCTCATTACCAAAACAGGGGGCGTCCAAACAAAGAACAGCTTCCGACACGAATCGGTTTTCAAGTCATGGGTCAGTTTGTTGAACAGCCACAGGCAATTGAACAAGCTAAAAACAATAAAGGTAAATTTGTCTTGGCGACGAATGAATTAGATGCCATATCTCTTAACCTTTGGTGCTAGTTTAGAGACTGAATTGGGCTATTGATAAAGGCACAAAACCATCATCTTCAATCGACAACCCATCCCACTGCACTAAGATATTAAACAAAGCCATTGTAAAGCCGACTCGCGTTTTGAAATATTTCCAACGACGATGCATGACTTTCTTAAAATGACACACGAGCGTCAACATTGATAAAATCGTCTCTATCAGCATCCGAGAATTCCATTCTCCACGTCGGCACAGACGCAAGTTGGGAGGAAACCAATCCGCTTTGGCAAAACCTTCATCGGCAAACACAACCATCTGGTCACTGACCCCATCAACCAAGTGTTGAAAGGCAGTGCCATCATATACATTGGCAGTGTCGCAGTCCCAGTCCACAATAAGTCCGAGATGGTTGTGCAGCAGGCAAAGTTTTCCACCTACAATCCATCGTTGATTAGAAATGCCTTTGCGTCCGATTTGACGCTTAGAACGTCCTTCTCGACGTGGGTGAATCAATTCAATACCGTAAGTGTCAATTACGCCGATGAGCGAAGGCTCTGCCATAAACACGTCAATAAGATGTCGATGCCCATCAAACAAGCGAATCAATCGAGTGCGATGGGGTAATCTTGGGAATAAGTGTTTGAAATTGTTTGCTATCCAGCGATAGAAGGCTCGATTGCTCACGCCTTTGAGTGCAAAGAGCATGGCAATGGTAACTACTTCGGATGGATAGAGTTTGGCTTGGCTATGCTTACGATTCTTGCCGTGCTGTGAGAGTTTATCATCAACACGACAAAACAATTCTGTGGTAAAATCTTCTATGGTCATGAGTCTAGATTTCCTCCCGTTATTTGATAACTACTGGTACTCAAATTAACGGTAGAATTGAGGAAATCGTCTCATGACCATGATACATTTTTTGCACCTAAGCAAAACCAAAATGAAGTATTATGCCTATTCACCTCCAAATTTCAAACTAGCACCATTGGTTAAATACCGATGAGGACTCGATCCTGCCACGTCGCCCTGTTTTCAATAGCCCTGTATCTAATATCCTTCGGCTTTGCTGTTGCTTCTCTCGCAGGATCAAAGCGGGACGGTACGCCTTTTTGCGGGGTTTCACATTGGCAGCCGGACAGTCGGCGCTATGCCCGCACGCTGGCGAATTTGGATGTCGGGGAGCCGCGAACGGTGCGGCTGGTCTACTTTCTCCCGAATGACCGCCCGTTTCGCGCCGAGGGTCGTACAACGGATGAAAGACCAGATTCGCTACTTGCAAACCTTCTTTGCCGACCAGATGGCTGCTCAGGGATACGGGAGGAGAACCTTCCGCGTTGAAACGGACGTACGAGGCGAACCGATGGTTCATCGCTTCGATGGTCAACACCCCGACAGTTACTACACTGCCAGCTTTGAAAACGCAAAAAGTGTGTTCGGAGAGGTTGAACAGGCGTTTGATGCCAACAGGAACGTTTATCTCATCGTGATTGACAATAGTATTGAAGACCTGGATATTGGAGGTCTACGTGGTCTAGGATCGCGGTATAGCAAGGACGGTGGGGCGGCTTTGGTTACTGATGAATTTGATTGGTGGGTAGCGGCGCATGAATTGGGACACGCTTTCGGCTTGGAGCACGATTTTCACGATGGGGCGTACATTATGTCGTACGGGCCCGGAGAGGAACGATTGTCCGTGTGCAGCGCCGACTTCCTCGTCAGCCATCCTCACTTGAATCCGGCGGTGCCAATCGAAGAGGGTTCGCCGCCAACCATCGAGCTTGTTTCTCCGCGTAGATACCCGGCAGATTCACAGAACGTCTCCCTCGACATCAAAATCGGCGATTCCAACGGTATCCACCAAGCGCTGTTTTTCGTCAATACAATTAAACCACACAGCAGTGCCGGATCTCCAGAAGTGAAGGCGTGCCGCGGACTGGCAGGCGAAAGCAATGTTGTCTTAAACTTCGATTACGATGGCGTTATTCCGTCTGACGGGTTGACAAGTCTATCCAATCCGACCGTGCATCCGATTATCATCCGAGTCGTTGATAGGGAGGGAGATTGGCATGAGGCGAATTTTACGCTTGCGGAGATTTCGCCTTACCATATTGCAAGCCTTAAAGGGCACACCGATTGGGTATATTCTGTGTCGTTGTCGCCCGACGGGATGTCCCTTGCGTCCGGGTCTGATGATGGAACGGTCAGATTGTGGGATGTAGAGATGGAAACCGACATCGTCGTTCCCGTCCCGGGGGGAGCATCTGCCGCGCTTTCGCCCGATGGACGCACACTGGCGTCGGGTTCGTGGGATGGGTTAGTTACATTGTGGAATGTAGTGACACGACAGAACATCACCACTCTTAGGGGAATTCCCACTGTAGTTTCGGCTGTGTCGTTTTCGCCGGATGGGAATACGCTCGCCGCCGGGGCTGAGGATGGGACGGTCACGCTGTGGAACGTAGCAACTCGAAAGGACATCACTATGCTCAAGGGGCATACGGATTGGGTTAGTTCCGTGTCGTTCTCGCACGACGGGCGCACGCTGGCGTCGGGCTCGGCAGATGCGACAGTTAGGTTGTGGAACGTGGCGGCTCGACAGGACATCGCCACGCTCAAGGAGCATAGAGACGACGTCACTTCGGTATCTTTCTCGCGCGATGGACGCACGCTGGCGTCGGGGTCGTGGGACACGACGGTCAAATTGTGGAACGCGGCAACACACGCAAACACCGCCACGCTTGAGGGGCATACGGATGCGGTCAGGTCTGTATCGTTTGCACCCGATGGGAAGACGCTCGCCTCCGGAGGTGAGGATAGCACGGTCAAGTTGTGGGATGTGGAGACCGAGCTAAATTTCACCACGCTTACGCATGTGTCTCCGGTGACTGCCGTATCGTTTTCCCGGAATGGCATGCGCCTCGCTTCGGGAACAGCGGCAGGAACGGTTGAACTTTGGGACACGTCGGAGTGGGTGTCGTCACGTCTTGATGCAGCGACTGAGGTCAAGATTCCCGACCCGAACCTTCGCACCGCAATTGCCACCGCTCTCGGGTTGCCGCCAAACGCTCCAATTTTTCGTGGGCACATGGAAACTCTAACGACGTTGGAAGCGCCGGAGGCTTCCATTCGCGATTTGAGCGGGCTCGAGTGGGCACTTAACCTGAAAACGCTGAACCTGGACGGCAACTCACTATCGAGAGTCTCCCCTCTGTCGGGCTTGACGCATTTAAGAGAACTGCGTCTTTCATTCAACCCCATTTCGGACCTCTCCCCAGTATCGCGGCTGGCAAACTTGACGACCTTGTACCTTGATCGCAACCAGATCGCAGATATCTCGGCGATATCCGGCTTAACCAATTTGAGAGAGCTAAGTCTTGACGACAACTCCATCTCCGATGTCTCGCCATTATCGGGTCTGCTAAACTTGACGAACCTGTACCTTGATGGCAACCAGATCGCGGATCTCTCGCCGGTGTCTGGCTTGACCAGTCTGGGATTCCTAAGCCTTCGGTACAACTCCATATCGGACCTCTCACCGCTTGTAAGCAATACGGGATTGGGCGAAGGGGACATCGTTGTTTTGGAACGAAATCCCCTGAGTTACGCTTCTATTTACACCTATATCCCTACGCTGCAGGGACGGGGGGTGGAGGTATCCTTTATCGACCGGACGCCTACGGCGCTTCTGAAAATTTCGGGCGATGCTCAGACGGGCGAATCTGGCGCGGCGCTCGCCAACCCGTTTGTGGTGGAAGTGCGAGATAGGGACAATTCGGCGTTTGCGGGCGTTCCGGTGACGTATACCGTTACCCGAGGCGGCGGTAGGCTAAGCGTGACAAGTACACAGACCGATGCGAACGGCAGGGCATCAAGTACGCTCACTCTGGGGCAAGGTACTGGGACGAATACCGTCAAAGTGTCTGCCGCAGGGGTTGAGACGCCGGTGACCTTCGCCGCCGTTGCAAGGGATAGGTTTGTCATTCCCGACTCCAATCTCCGTGCGGCTATTGAGTCGACTTTGGGCAAATCTCCCGGATCTACCGTCACGCTTTCAGATATGGCGGGATTGACTCAGCTTGTAGCGAAAAACGCCGACATCAGCGACTTAACCGGTCTGGAACATGCAGCCAACCTGAGAGTATTGGATCTTGGCTGGGAGGAGGTGAATGGGGAGTTTGTTAACAGCAACTCCATTACAAACCTCGCGCCGTTGTCAGGTTTAACCAATCTTGAAGTTCTGTACCTCCATTACAACGATATCTCGAATATCTCTGCGATATCGGGCTTGACTAAACTAAGGCGGTTGTGGCTTGCCGCAAACAATATCTCGGATATTTCCGCTGTGCTAGGCTTAACCAACCTTTCAACGCTGTACCTTAGTGGGAATAATATCTCGGACATCTCTGCGATATCGGGCTTAACCAACCTGACATGGTTGGGGCTCGAAAAAACCAGTATCTCGAATATCTCGCCCTTAGTCTCAAATGCGGGATTGGGCGAAGGGGACATCGTTGTTTTGGAACGAAATCCCCTGAGTTACGCTTCTATTTACACCTATATCCCTACGCTGCAGGGACGGGGGGTGGAGGTATCCTTTATCGACCGGACGCCTACGGCGCTTCTGAAAATTTCGGGCGATGCTCAGACGGGCGAATCTGGCGCGGCGCTCGCCAACCCGTTTGTGGTGGAAGTGCGAGATAGGGACAATTCGGCGTTTGCGGGCGTTCCGGTGACGTATACCGTTACCCGAGGCGGCGGTAGGCTAAGCGTGACAAGTACACAGACCGATGCGAACGGCAGGGCGTCAAGTACCCTCACTCTGGGGCAAGGCGCGGGGACGAATACCGTCAAAGTGTCTGTCGCAGGCGTTAAGGAAACGGTAATCTTTAGCAGCGTTTCCCAACAGGTTCCTGTTGCGACCTCCGATGCCACGCTGAGTATCCTGCCCTCTCCCGCACCGTCGCCTGGTATCGGAGAACAGTTGACGCTCGCGCTGAACATCGCGGACGGAGAAAACGTCGCGGGCTATCAAGCGACCGTCCAGTTTGACAGTTCCGCACTGCGTTTCATTTCAAGCACAATTGGCGACTACCTCCCGCCGGGCGCGTTTCCGCTGCCTGCCACGGCCTCCGGGAACATGGTAACGCTTGCCGCAACTTCCCTCGCGGGAGAAAGCAATGGGGATGGTACGCTCTCCGCTCTCACCTTTGAAGTCATCGCGGTCAAAGCGTCAACCTTGATGATATCGGATGTCATTCTCTCCGACAGTGCGGGCACACCTTCCCGTCCCAACATTATTGATGGGCGAGTCGTCGAACCTCCAAAACTTAGAGAGGATGTCAATCGGGATGGAATCGTGAATATTCTGGATCTGGTGCTTGTCTCCGGGCAATTTGGGCAATCCGGACAAAACAATGCGGATGTGAACGGGGATGGGATTGTGAACATCCTGGATTTGGTGCTGGTGGCGGGTGCATTCGGGAACACGGCAGCCGCGCCGTCCTCAGATCCGGGGGCTTTATCCTTACTAACCGCTACAGATGTGGGAGAGTGGTTGGTGCAGGCACGGCAGCTAGACACTGTAGACACAACTGTCCAAAGAGGGGTTCAGGCGCTAGAGCAACTTAGCGCCGCGCTCACCCCGACAATGACTTCACTCCTGCCGAACTTCCCTAACCCGTTTAACCCGGAGACGTGGATACCGTATCAGTTGGCAAAATCCGCCGATGTTACAATCAACATCTATGGGATGAATGGACAGTCAGTTCGGCAGTTGCCGCTTGGACATCAACCCGTTGGCATCTATCAGAGTAAGGGCCGCGCCGCGTATTGGGATGGAAAAAACGAATTCGACGAATCGGTTGCGAGTGGCATCTACTTCTACACGTTTACGGCGGGAGATTTCACGGCGACGCGCAAGATGTTGATTCGTAAATAGTATCAAACGAGCGGATAGTCAACTGAGTGAATAACGAAGGATCAAGGGAATGAACAATGATCGCGATAGCCAATCCCGATAGAGATCCCTACAGCGGCTGAACGAGAGCAATGTAGGTTGGGTTTAACGACAAAAAGTGAATGTATGTCACATTGAAAGATTACCGCAGTTAATCCTTGACACTGCTGTGTCAACTATCTCTAGTGAAACCCAACACGCCAACCGAACCGACGCGCTTGTTTTTTCGTAATCCTTAATACAGAAGGAAGATTCGGATGACAAAAATGATGAAATCAATCCTCATTTGTCCAATGCTCTGCGTCTTGTTCGCTGCCATAAGTAACGCCGCAGGATTCAAGCTGGTGGTCGTTGAGGAGGGGACAAGAAATAGTCGTCTATCCTCTGATATCAACGGCGACACCTTAATCATTGGGGCACCTGCGGGTTTAGGCATGGCAAAGGTCTATGTCGGGAGTGGCTCAAAGTGGAAAGAACAGGCTGAACTTACCGTAAAGCCCATCGAAGGAAACATGAATAGAGCCATTCCCTCTTTCGGAATAGCTGTCGATCTAACCGGACCTCATGATTTAGCTACCCCCGATTATGCCCTCATTGGAGCCTCAAGGGCGGGAGCCGATGAGTCGCTTGCCGGAGCCGCATTTGTTTTCGCCCGCCACCGCAATCAATGGAACGAACAGGCGAAACTGGTCCCCGCGGATGTGGATCGAGACGACGGTTTTGGGGATGCAGTCTCCATTGACAGAGAAATCGCCGTTATAGGGTCGCCCGGCGATGATGACGCCGGCAGCAGCTCGGGTTCGGCATACATCTATGTCCGAAACGGAACTCGTTGGAAACAGCAGGTCAAGCTCGCACCTGCAGACCTACAACGCTCGGATGCCTTCGGAACTTCCGTTCTGGTCTATAGGAACACTGTCATCGTCGGTGCGCCGAAACATACGCATAGCGGCGTTAGGTTCACGGGGGCGGCTTATGTCTTCGAGCGGAATGGGGACACCTGGGTACAAAAGACCAAACTCGTAGCCGACGACGCTGCCAAGAGCGACAATTTTGGCGGTTCGCTGGCAATGAGCGGTAACACTGTCATCGTTGGATCGCCGCTATCGGACTCCGACCGTGGAAAAGATTCAGGCGCCGCCTATGTTTTCGTCCGTGACGGCGGAGGATGGCGGCAACAGGCAAAACTCGGTCCCAAGGACGCAAAAAAAGCCGATCAGTTTGGGTCCAGTGTTGCCATTAGCGGCAGTATCGTCATCGTTGGCGCCAAGACTCGCGATGAAGGTGCACCGGGGTCGGGAGCGGCGTACTCCTTCGTGCGGGTTGACGGACGTTGGGAGGAACGGGCAAAGGTCTTGCCTAGGGATCCCGGGCAAAAGGTTAACTACGGAGAATGGGTCGCGATAAGCGGGAACGCTGTCGTAGTTTCCTCGCACAACGCGGGCAATGCCGGACCGGAGTCAGCCCACGGTGTGGCGGCGTACATTTACGATAGCGTCAAAGATTTCAACACCCCGCCGTACGCCGTCGAAGCTTCCGATTTGAGCGCCACAACGCTGGGGCAGGTCAAGCGCACGGCGCTATTTCAAAACTTCCCCAATCCGTTTAACCCGGAAACCTGGCTGCCCTACCGCTTGGCGAACGACGCCGATGTCAAAATCCGCATTTACGATGTCCGTGGAGGACTAACGCGCGAGTTGAATTTTGGACAGCAGAAATCGGGCGAATACCTGACGCGAGAAGCAGCAGCCTATTGGGACGGTAGAAACCAATTCGGCGAGACCGTATCGAGCGGCATTCACTATTACACGTTGCATGCCGACTCCTTCCAAGCCACGCGACGAATGTTGATCGTCAAATAATTTTAATGCACTTTGGACTTTTTGGCGATACTTTCGTTTATCAAATGGAACATAATCGGTAGATATTGACTAAAAAATATACTCGTTGTTTCGCCGTCATTGACGAACATTTGCTTCGCTGCCTGAAGTTTAGAATCACCGATAGGAGATTTCCGTGAAACACATAAAGTTAATTCTACTTGGTCTAATCCTTGGCTTCGCGTTGGCAACCTTCGCACATACCGCTTTGGCGTTAAAACAAGGCATCAAGCTGGTTGCCGACGACGACAACGACATCGGATCTCAACTGTCCGCCGCTATCAGCGGAAACACTGTGATTGTTGGATCGATTTCTCAAAACGTTGCGACAGTCTTTGCATTCGATGGAAAAAACTGGGCAAAACAAGCGGAACTCATCCCTCGAGGCGGCGGCAGTGTCGGATGGTCGGTCGCCGTCAGCGGCGACAGCCTGATCATCGGTGTTCCTCATGACGATGCTGGCGCAGAAACGTCAGGTTCAGCCTTTGTCTATGTTCGAAGGGGCAAAAACTGGGATCAGCGAGCGAAACTGGGGGCAGACGATCCGACTAAAGCGGACAATTTCGGATATTCTGTAGCGATTGACAGGAATACCGCCATTGTCGGTGTCCCAAAGGACGATGACGCGGGTAGAGACTCCGGATCAGCCTACGTATTCTTCCGCGAGGGTGCAGGGTGGAGGAAACAAGCAAAGCTAGTTGGCTCGGATCTGGCGGGAGGAGACGCTTTCGGCGCATCTGTCTTCCTTCATGGCAACACCGCCGTGGTAGGCGCGAACGGACACACCCATGGCGGTGCGAGGTTTACCGGTGCGGCTTACGTGTTCGTGCGTAGGGGAACTCAGTGGACAGAACAAGCCAAACTCGTGGCTGCCGATGCCGCGAAAGCCGACCGGTTCGGAAGTTCGGTCAGCATGGGCGGAAAGACCATTGTGGTCGGAGCGCCGTTTCGTGACTCTGAACCCGGGACTGATTCGGGAGCCGCCTACGTCTTTGCGCTCGACGGAGCAACTTGGAAGTTTCAAGCCAAACTCATGCCCGGTAAATTAAAAAAGAACTTTAATTTTGGATTTGGCGTCGCAACCACCGGGAGCATTGTTATCGTTGGGGCTCCCGGACATGACGACCCGGCGAGAGGTTCGGGCGCCGCCTATTCCTTCGTTCGAACCGACGGGGTTTGGGCAGAAAAAGCTACTGTCGTACCGGAAGACGGCGCGAAAGATATACACTTCGGCTCCGCGATCTCCATGAGCGAGAACTTCGTCGCTATTGCGTCCCACAGTGGGCCCTTTCTGAACCACGACGGGAAACCGAATGGCGACGGGCACGCCGCTTACATCTATAACAGCATTGAGGATTTTGGAACGCCGCCGTTTGCCGTGGATCCGTTTGGATTGAAAGTCACGACGCTGGCTCAGGTCAAACAGACGGCGCTGCTGCAAAACTTCCCCAATCCGTTTAACCCGGAAACCTGGATTCCGTACCGGTTGCATGCCGACGCCGAGGTTACGCTTCGCATTTACAATGTTCACGGGCAATTGATGCGGCAGTTGGATCTGGGCGAACAAACCGAGGGCGAGTATTCTACTCAAGAACGCGCCGCCTATTGGGATGGCCGCAATAACAGTGGTGCGCAGGTTTCAAGCGGAATCTATTTCTATCAATTGTCCACTCCAACCTTCGATCAGATGAAGCGGATGGTGATTGTAAAATAGTGTCAAGGCGATACCGAGTTCCTTCATCAAAATTCTGCTTCTTCCCGTGCGCACGCTTGTAGAAATTAAGAGAACGACATAACACTACCATCTGCGCGTAAAACTCAACCTTCCCGTTAAGCCCGATTGCTCCTCCGTTTTCTTGGTATCATACCCGGCAAGGATGCCGAGCGTGTTGTTCTCGCCGTATCCAATATTGATCCGCACACCGAGAATCTGGCTGAAAACCGTCCTCTCATCGCCCAAACCCACCACGGTTTCGAACTGCGGGCCAACCGCGACAGTCCTGTTAAGGGAGTAAGTGAGATAATTGCGCGTGTAGACTTCGTTATCCCTTTCCTCGTCGAATACAGAATGGATGGACCCAATCGTCCACGACTTGAAGAAAATTTTTCCGGCGGGAAGAAACACAAACAGATGTGGAAAAATAGTGGTGGGACCATCCGGCGCTTTGAAGTCAAACCCGAGGCCAAGCATGGGTAGCAGCGTGAGGTTAAAACTATCCCCGCTGACAGCGGGGATTGAGACGCCGAGGTCAAACTCGCCGAGAGTATCGTCAATGAAAATATTAGACTCTAGCGAAACACCTCCCACCGAATGGGTCGCCCCAATCAGAAAATGCGTTCCCAAGGCGTCGGTATCAACTCGAAACCAGCCCGGAATGCGAGTTTTTTCGGAGGCGTCTTCACCCGCATGGCTGTCCTCAAGCACCGAAAAACTTGCAATTGTCAAAATACAAACAAACATTAAAACAGGCATAAAGTGATACACAATACATTACCGTCCTTTCGTTAAATAGAATTTTGTGATACGTAGCATAAGCCATTGCCGTCCGATTGTCAAGAAACTCAAACCTCCCATCAAAGGTAATCACATCTAATCCTGAGAGGGTTGTCGGATGGGTATTCCCCACTACCCGTAAACCGCAATCTCATTCTTTGGATCATCCGACTTTCGATACCAATAGGACTTACGCAATCAATCAAAATGTGTCATGTTCTGCAGTTATGACAAGCATCAATCTTTCCGAAAAGAGACAACCACTGTTTTCGGATTATTGCCAATTTCTGTTAGCAGGTTTTCAGAACTTTACACAGACGCACTTCGCAGATCATACGGAGAAGTGGAAAAGAACGACAATGCCGTCTTGTTTTCTTCGTTAAAGATTCAGTCAACTCCTCCTACCTAGAAGATTCCATAGGGCTATTTAGTTTTCCGTTTTTTGACTGATTTTGGAACAACCCGAATCCGTAGGAGGGGCATCTTGCCCCGCTGTCGCCTCGACCGGGAGATCGAATCACGGGAGAATTAAATGACCCTAGAAGATTCTATATTTGACTTGACTTTGACTTGGTTATGTTATAACATAACATACGTAAGTTTGGCACACAAGGTTAGACTTTTGTTTTTAAACCTCTAAATCCCCTTATCAGGGGACTAATGGACACGCTGCATAAGTCCTAACCAATAAATTGGACAAAGCCTGTCTGTTCGTGCTAGAATAATATACTTAATTCTGAAACAGCGCACTACTGAAAGGGTAAACGGCGTTGCGGAACAATCGAGTCTACATCAATCTTACCGGTTGCGTAATTGCGATGGGTATCTGTTATTATCTGATAACGGTTGCCATTGCCGGAATTGTACACGATCACGACGATGAACACAAGCATTCCGCATCGCACGATTGTTCTACCTGCTTTTTCATTGCGAACCATCTCGGTATTGCGTACCACGCTGAAAGTCTTTCCAATCACGGTCTTCGCACTTCAATTCATTCCCCTTTCGACCCGACTTTTATATCCACGGCTATAGTTAGCAATGTCCGTAGCCGTGCCCCACCAGCCTCCGCCGCTTAATTCGCCAGTTTTATCTACAATTCGGTTTTTTCCCAAGTTATTTCTACCTATCTCCCGGTAAATTTTAGGTAACCTTAATGACAGTCTGACTGCATCTGCTTACCCGTCAGTCTTTATGCCGGGAGCACAATCTATTTCTATTTGGAGGACAACATGATTAAACAGTATTTCAAACTACCTGTATTGCTACTTGCTCTTTCCATGCTACTAATAATCGCGTGCGGAGAGGGCGAGGAGGAAGAAGAGGAAATGCACGCCGATGCCGATGGTTTTATTCTCATGGTTGACGAGGAAGAGATCTACCGTCAATTCCAGGGAACAGAAACCGGCGGAATCTCCCTAAAGGTTGGAGACGAAATTGATGTGCACGTCGTGTTCATAGATCACGACGGCGAAGAAGTATCCTTTGAGGAGGATGACCACGCCGAGGAGGAAGAGGATGACCACGGCCATGATGAGGACGAGGCATTCGGCTTGGCGCTATCCGAGTACGATACGTCTATTATTGAAATTCACCTTCCCGAAGACCACGAAGAAGAGGATGATCACGAAGACGAGGATGAGCACCACGATGACGAATTCGCCTTTGAGGTGATTGGACTTCGAGCCGGACAAACCGGAATCAAACTCGAACTGATGCACGGGGACCATCCTGACTTCACGGCGGCGTTGCCGATTCCGGTAACTGTGAGTCCATAAAGAGCAACAATCTGAATGCGCAAGACCTATAGCGGTACAGCGATTGCGTTTTGCGCATTCTATATGCCGAATGCAACGTAGCCAACAAGACTACGTGACACGGGGAAAAAAATGAACGGACATCTGAATCATTCCACTGTAGATAACATCGGTGCATGCCTCTCGTTTGCTTGTGCCGTCCACTGCATGGCTGCCCCGTTGTTGATAACTGTGCTGCCGCTCATTGGACTTGGATTCATTCTGGCCGAGTCCACCGAACTAGTGATGGTCGCTTCAGCCAGCGGAATCGCGGTAGGCAGTCTCACTTGGGGCTTTCGAAACCATCGAAAACGGCGTGTATTTTTGATACTAGGCGGCGCCTTGCTGCTAATCATTATTGCGCGATTAGGCGTTTCAGAAAATGCCGAAGTCATCTTCACGGTTATTGGTGGTCTCCTTCTTATGAGCGCCCACCTCGTCAATCGTCACCTTTGCCGTACTTGTCAACCCTGCGAAACCTTGGACGACTGACCACGAGTTGTTATGCCGCTCTTGACAATCACTGACCTCCAAAAGGCATACGTTTCGCCTGAAGGATCACAAACCCGCATTATTGACATTCCCCACTTCGAGATGGAGGAGGGTGCGCAGATTGCGCTCAGGGGCGGCAGCGGGGTTGGGAAGACGACATTTCTCAATCTCATCGCCGGTATTCTGGGTGCCGATAGCGGATGCATCGTTGTTTCCGGCGAGGAGATGACTGCCCTCTCGGAGTCCGGGCGCGACAGGTTGCGTGCCAGCCACATCGGCTACATCTTCCAAACCTTCAATCTGCTCCCCGGTTACACCGCGCTCGAAAACGTCATGCTCGGTATGATGTTTGGGAAGGGAATTGACCTAGATTTTGCGGGACACCTGCTTGAGCGTGTGGGGCTTGACGATCGGATGGGGTATCGACCATCGCAGTTATCCGTCGGGCAGCAGCAACGTGTCGCTGTTGCACGCGCCGTTGCCAATCGACCGCGTCTGGTGCTTGCCGACGAACCCACGGGAAATCTGGATTATCATCACGCCAACTCAGCCATAGCGCTCGTCCGTGAGATTTGCGGCGAAAACAACGCCGCATTACTTACCGTTAGCCATGATGCGGGGGTCTTAAGCCAATTCGAAGAGGAAAAGGATTTCGCAGAAGTAAATCGAGCGTAAGAAACGGGGCATGATAATCGTACGATGTTAGATTTAACGCCCTACCGTTTCGATTGAATAACACTACTATGAGAATGCCGATACCGATTCCATGCAAATCACTCACCCTAATACGAGGGGCATCTTGTTTCGCCGACTTTGCACGGAGACGGCCATCGGTAGGTGCGATCTCCGAATCGCGACTTTCATTCATGCCATTTATCCACTTTTATTCAAGCAAAATAGTTTAACCCCCTCGCAACGCCCAATTCAAACAGAACAATGAAAAAGCGAATAAGCTTGATTTTCATCGTTCGGCGCAGCCTTCGACAACACGCGCTTTCGACTCTCATCACTACGCTGTCAATAGCGCTAGGGACGGGCCTCGTCATGGCGGTTATCGGCATCAGAGCGCAGTCCGTAGCCGCGTTCACCGGCGGTCAGATCGGCTTCGATGCGGTTCTCGGCGCACGCGGCAGTCCGTTACAACTAGTGCTGAACACCGTCTTTCATCTCGAAACCTCACCCGGCAATATCCCGTGGGCGATGTATCAGGCGATGAAAAACGATCCCCGTGTCGAACTTGCCGTGCCTTATGCGCTTGGAGACAACTATCACGGATTCCGCATTGTCGGCACAACAACAGCGTTGTTCACGAAGTTTGAATACCGAGATGGTGTTCGGTTTCAGACACAACGGAATGGGCGATTCTTTGATCCGACTCGACAGGAAGCCGTCCTAGGTAGCTATGCCGCTCAAAAGTTGGGCTTGGGGTTAGGCGACAACTTCACCCCCTATCACGGCTTAGTGTTTGACAAATCGATGCGGCATGATGAACAATATACCGTAGTCGGTGTGCTTAAACCGACCAATTCACCCTCTGACCGCGTCATCTGGATCCCGATAGAGGGGGTTTATCGGATGGAGGGGCATGTGCTGCGCGGAGACGGAGAGGACTTTGTCGCTCAACCCGGACAGGAGATTCCCGACGAGCACAAAGAGGTTAGCGCCGTTATGCTGAAGTTTCGGAACCCGCAAATCGGTTTCATCATGGACGCTACCATCAATAAGCAGGGCAAAGTGGCGACACTGGCATGGCCCATAGGGGCGGTGATGGCGAGACTGTTCGATAAAATCGGTTGGATGAATCAGATTCTGGCGCTGGTTTCCTATCTTGTCGTTGTTGTCGCAGGCGGGTCGATTCTGGCAAGCGTTTATAACTCGATTAACGAGCGTCGGCGCGAATTTGCCATTTTGCGGGCGCTCGGCGCCCGACGCAAAACAGTGTTTGCTGTAATCGTGTTGGAAGCCGCTTCCATCGCCGCGCTGGGCGTCATCATAGGATTTATCGTTTACGGCGCAATCTTCACGGGGGCGTCGGCGATTGTTCGTGCGCAAACAGGCATCGTTCTGGACCTGTTAAAACTTCATCCCGTATTTATAATCGCGCCGGTTTGTGTTATACTCTTAGGTACAGTCGCTGGCGTTGTCCCTGCCGTCAAGGCGTACCGGACGGATGTTGCGACGAACCTGACGCCTATTAGTTAATCCTCGTGTTGATTGCCCTCCGTTGTGTTGGGTGATGATTCCGGCGGAGGTTCCACAATATCAATTTGACCTGAAGACTCATATTTGCTTTGCAAATAGTCAATATATTTTTCCACATCATGGTCAAATTGCTCCGAGAGAGCGCACCTGATGCGACGGATATCTTCGACTATGGGAGGATCTTTAATCATTGAATTCGCCTATTATACTTTCCGTTGGGTATTATTGCGCTTTCTTTTCCAGTGATAATTGTTTCCAATAGGACTTACGTAGCACCATTAGGTCGGGAATCGGAGTTCCCTCGTACAAGGTTGAGACCTGGAGATTTCGGGATCTCTATCGCGCGTGCTATTCGCGTGCTTGATCCTATTCAGTCACTTGATCGCCATCCGCTCGTTTGATCCTACAGAAGACGCAATTTCTGACAGCGCGGAGTTTAGCTGGTTTGGCGTAGCAAGTATCGGAATGTGTAGACCTAACAACGTATTAACAACACGAAGGTGCTGAAACTTATAACGGATGATTCAACGTACACTTTTGGGACCTTATATACTTGCTCTACTTTCATATATAAATTATACTACACAAACTTGTTGATATGTCTAAATTATCGCCAACCGTACGACTTCTACCGTGAACTCAATTTGATGCAAGGAAAATCATCATGAAAATCCAAAACACCGTTGTGATATGGACAGCAATCTTGACAATAACATTCATTCAATCCGGTTGTGAGAAAAAAGGCGCACACCGCGACGAACATGAGAAATCGCATGAAACAGAGGCACATCATGAACATACGGCGCCGCGCGGCGGGACACTCGTCGTATTGGGTGACGAGTTCGCGCACGTCGAATTTGTGCTGGAAAAAGCAACTGGTAAACTTACCGGTTACGTACTGGACGGCGAGGCGGAAAAACCGGTACGACTCTCGCAAGAAGCAATCGAGCTCAATATAAACCGGTTGAAATCGGAGCAGGCATTTGCGTTGCAACTCACAGCCGTTGCGAATGTCCTAACAGGAGAAACGCAAGGAGATACGTCTCAATTCTCAGGGCAATCGGATGAGCTTATAGGGGCAACCGAATTTCATGCGGAAATCCTGTCGATTGCGGTCAAAGGTCAGACCTTCGCCGACGTTGATTTTGAATTTCCCGAAGGAAACGAGGGACGACACGAGGAGCACCACGATCATTAGTTAGGAGGCAAACGGGATGAAACGACTCGAAACGAACAAGCGGCGTGGTTCTTGGCTGCCACTTTGCAATTACCGTTGCAATTGTCATCCTGCTGTCGATCGGCATTTCTCAGATGTTACCCAAATCACATCCGCTTCGCGCGCTTAGGAAATTAGGCGGCGGTTCGGATTCTGCCTCCAAACCCATTGAAGTGCAGGGCGCCCCGTTAGCGGTCGCGGGAGCAATTCCCGACGACGCCAACTCGGAGAACGAGACGAATCCCAAACCTGGAAACCAAACAAATACGCTGCCTTCTTCCGCGTCTGTCTCCCCGATACCCAAGTTCGAAAGCGAAAAGAGCGCCAAACGCACAGGGGCATATCAATCACTCACCTTCGAGACACTCACTAGCTTTGTTATCAGAGAGCCGGATTGGGAGAAATTGGAGGACCCGGCATACATCGCCACGCTAAATCTCGACAAGGATATTCCGCCGCAAATTAAAGCCTTGAACGGGGAAAAAATTGAAATTGAGGGGTTTATGTTGCCGCTTGAGGGTGAAGATGACGACCTTCTATCTTTTGTATTGCTCGAAAACCAGTTGGCGTGCTGTTTCGGTGCCATTCCGCTCCTTAATGAATGGGTGTATGTCACGGTTCCGGAAAAAAAGAAAATCCGCAGCTACCAAGATGAACTGGTGATGATTTACGGCACGCTGCGCGTCGGAGCAGAGTTTGAAGATGGCATGCTTAACGGCATCTACCACCTTGAACTCGATCGCTTGGAGGCGGATGCACTCAGGCTAGGTAGATTCTGATGCTAATTCGATTGAACAATAGTGCTGTGATGTCTTGATTATATCGTTCACTTTCTCCGAGGCGAGGATCAAGCGAGCGACTGAACGGCTCTTCCGAGTTAAGTGTACGAATCAGACTTGCCACAGGAAGGAGCGTTTGCCGTCTGCGTTCAAATTGATTGCAATAATTCCAATATGGTTCTGGAGACCCCCAATCTATACCCTTTTGATGATTTCGGCAATGATTTGATGTTGCGACAAGGCTTTTGTAGGGGATCAGCTGAGCGATTAGCGAAGGCGATGGAGATTCCACAGGTTCGTGGAAGACAAATATAAAAACGCGAAAAACCTTCCTACAAACGACCAAGATTGCTTTGCTACCGATTTTCAAACAGGCTCTAAGAGAAACGATGATTCCAACTTAATCTGATAATCAAGATATGTTTGGCTCTTCAGAGTTAAGTGTGGAAAATGAAATTATCTTAGGGCGTGTTGACATTTATGTAAGGCGTGTCCATAATTCGCCGATAAGTCCCTATCGTAGTTGGGCGAGGTAAGATCTCTATGGGATTAGCTATCGCCCTCATTATTCACTCGGTCGATCCTTCCTTATCCAGTCAGTTGATCCTCGCCCAACGGGTTGGGAAACCCAACCACTAACTGAGCGAATAGCGAAGGCGGTAGAGATCCCCTACGGAAATTGATCCAATGTAGGGGCAACCCTTGTGGTTGCCCAACATACCGCCTCAAGTGAATCAATATTGGCTTAATTTTCAAATGTCGAAAGAACCTAGGACTTACGCAGTCGAGTGCTCAAATGCGCCTTCGTGTAGCAAGTTCCATTCCCACACTTGACCCTGAAGAACCGTATGTTTCAACCCAGATGCTCTTGCTAAAGATTCGTCTCAAGATACGTTCCCAAGAATTGTATGGCTTTAGTTCAACGTCTCGGACGGCGCGGCGACCACCGATTGATGAGGTTTGACGGGATTTCGCGAGTGAACATGGAGGGCGCACGTTCCAAATCGCCGCGGCGGCGGACAACTGAGGTCAGATAGAGCCGCTCCTTGGCGCGTGTCATGCCGACGTAGAACAAACGGCGTTCCTCTTCAAGCTCCGCCAACGGTTGGTCTTTGCGCCTTATGGGGAACGTTCCCTCCTCCATGCCCGTAATGATGACCACTCGAAACTCTGTTCCCTTTGCCGCATGGAGGGTCATCAGGGTAATTTTGTCCGATTCGATCTCGGTTTCGTCGGCGCTATTGATTAACTTCTGATAGTCCAAGAAACCGGAGATGTCTTTTTCTCGGCTATTCCTCTCGAAATGCAGCATGCCGTTCATAAATCTTGCCCGCCTGTTTTCCCACTCCCCATCTTCCGGAAAATCCGGAGGCGTAGTTTTGCGGAGAGTTTGAAGATATTCCCCAATGTCTTCCGCCTCTGTTAATCCCATGGATGACAGCAGTTTATCCGTCTCGGGACGGTGGCATTGCACGTACCGTGCGGACGCCTGGAGATATGCACCTATGGCAGCCGATGGACGTTCATCGTTCAGTGCATTCTCGGAGACTTCAGATTCCCGCCGTTCCGCTTGATTCGCAAGAATCCCGATTCCCACAAGCGGCAAAAACTCCATCAACGATCGTACTTCGCGATGGCTGAGATTGACCTTGACCAGTTCTTCAAACACACGGTGGTTCACCTCTACGTCCTCAATCGCTCGGTGCATGGTATCATGCTCAATGCCGAATTTTTCAGAAAGCGCCTCAAGATTACGGGATTCACGCGGATAGAGTCGTTGAGCTGTGACGAGCGTATCGTAGCAGGGATTCGATAATCCGACATCCAACCGCTTGAGGTCGCGTTCCAAGACCATATTGTCAAACTCAATGACGTTGTGCCCGATGAGGATGCGGTCTTGGATAAAACTGAGAAACCCCGGTAGAACCGCCTCAATACTCGGCGCGTCTTTGACCGTTTCGTTGTCGATACCGTGAACGCGGGTGCTTGACGCTGGAATAGCGCGCGACGGTTTCACCAACTGATGGTATCGCTCAATTTCGCTCCCGATGATGCTGAGTCGCTTGGCGGCAATTTCAACAATCTCCGCCCGCTTGGGATTGTAGTCGGTGGTTTCGAGGTCGTAGACAATCATATCAGAGTAATTTGGGGTTTCAAAGTAGCCGACGACTCTCTGACACAGCTTCAACGCGATGACACTTTTGGCAATTTCCGAATTATCGCCAGGCTCTTTGTCTCGTCCTAACTGGATTGCGTTTGCGTCTCTGTCCGGCTCGGACGCGATGAGGATTACCGTGGCGGTTGTCTCGGGCACGACCGCAAAGCCGCCAATCAATATAGTAATGCTGTCTGGGTCGATTTGGAGTGTTTCGTCTCCCGAAGGCAAAAATTCAATATGAACGCCGCAGTCTAGATAATGCTCGATTGTCTGATGAACGATATGTGCGGCGCAGCTGGCATCAATCTCGGTGGTAGCCGTGATTCGCACCGACTCGCCGCGCTGAACCGCACTGTACAGAGCGTCCGCAGCCATCCTGAGATACGGGATTTCGTCCCATTCCTCAATTGTTCGAATCTCTTCATCGCGATAGGGGGAACGGCGGCTTTCAAGCAGATTAAACAGTTTCGACACAGCCCTGCCAATCTTTTCGCCTTTGATTTCGTCGGCAAAGCCATCAATTTCCTCAAGGAATTGGCGGATATTCCGGCGTGTCAAGGGACCGACATCTTCCGGATAATTTTCTATCTCTTTGAGCAGCTCAACCAGTGTAAGTTTGTCACGCCGCGCCAACCACTTCAGCCGCGCAAACGTTAGATCATCAATTAAACTCTGCGGAAAATTGAGCGCTCGCTCAAGATCGCGCGGAAGATGCCACTGGACAAAACTCAGATAGGAAGAAATGTCTTGTGCGTGTGTCTCTTGGAACGAATTTTCTCGCCCAATACGCTGAAATTGAATCCCCTCATAATACAGACGATCGGCAAGCGCTTCCGCGAGCCGGTGCGTCCGGTAAAAGACCGCGATATCTCCGTATGAGTAGTGCCGATCGTTTACGAGCTGGCGGATGAGCTTGACAACGTGCGACGCCTCTGCGTTCGGATCACTCAACGTGTAGTGGAAAAGGGTATGTCCCGCGCCTCGATGTGTCTTCAGGGTACTCGTTTCCAGGCGCGTATTCTTGGAAATCACCGTCTGTGCCGCCCGTAGAATTTTCTCGGTACAACGATAGTGCTCCTCCAACTCCACGACGGTGGGTTGGAAATCGGTCCTGAATCTCTCAATGTATTCCGGCATGGAGCCGCGCCAACTATAAATCGACTGGTTCTCATCGGCGACTACCATCAAGTTCCGCCCGGGCACGCGGCAAAGCAGTCTCAAGAGTTCATACTGAGCGGCATTGATGTCCTGATATTCATCAACAAGGATATAGCGGATATCGCGATGATATTTGGCTCGGACGGCGGGGGTTTTCTGGAGTACTTCGACAGTTTTGTAGAGCAGATCGTCAAAGTCAAGCGCAGAATGTGCGGCGAGGTTGCTATGATATGCCTTGATTAGGTCCGCGATATTTTGGATGGCGGACGGGTCGTCAATCACATCCCCATCTCGTGTGCGAATCTCGGGCATCTCACCGCCCGAAGCGAGCGGATCTTCCAACCTCACCTTATACGCTCCGATGATGTCGCGCAACTGCCAAGGGGGGTAGTCGAGTCGATTCAGTTTCAACTCTCGCAGGCATTCTATCAGTATCTCTTCCTGCGTTTCCTGATCGAAAATCGTGAAGTTCTTGCTCAACCCGATTTCCGGTGCGTGTTCTCGCAACAAGCCAACACAGAAGGCATGGAAGGTATGGATTCTAACGTCCAATCCCTGCGTTGTGCCGAGCAGATCCTTGATGCGATCGAGCATCTCTTGCGCGGCTTTATTGGTAAAGGTGACAGCGAGGATTTGTTCCGGCGGGACGCCGTGTTGGTGGATGAGGTGGGCGATTCTGTGGGTGATAACCATTGTTTTGCCCGTGCCGGGGGCCCGCGACGACCAAGATTGCGCCGTCTTTATGGGTAACCGCCTCTCCCTGTTTCTCATTGAGTTCTTGAAGGATTTCCATTTTCCACAGCGTACTAAAATTGATTGAATTGTGTCGTGCAGACAACCGGTGGGTGACGTTACAACGTTATTCTTGACGGTTGGAATCTCCAAAACGAGACTGACGCTGTCGATCGAAAGGGCGCACCGGTTCGGCAATACCGATCGTCTTCATGAAACCGCCCGATGATACTGTTCGACATCCGCTGTCTCAACAATTTCTTCGGACATGGGGGCGTTAAATTGCGCGGCAGCGTCCCGAATGTGTTGATAGGTTGTTTCCGGCAGTTCAATGCCGTTGGTTAACCGCTCCATGCGGCGGCGATGCGCCAGATCACCGGGCACTAACCACCTCATCATATCCCGGCGCCGGGGGCGTATGCCTCATACCATCCAGGAAGGCGCGAACCCCGCGTCCATATGAATCCAATGGCGTAAAGGCTTGAATGTTTATTACTTGCATAAAGGCACCGCTCATGCCGTCTACTCCCGGGTCGATGTCGGGAGACAATCCTCCGAGCAGGCAAGTCATTAACGAAAGTGCGTATCCTTTATGCCCCCCGAGCGGAAGCAACCAGCCGCCATCGAAAAAGTCCGCGGGCTTAACGGTCGCATTTCCGTGTTTATCAAGGATGCAACCTTCCGCGAGATCTAGATTTTTGCTCTGGGCAACTCGAACTTTCCCTTCAGCGACCACACTTGTCGCGAAATCGGCAATGAACGGCGCACCGTCGCCCGTCGGAACACCAACCGCAATAGCGTTCGTGTCCAGCTTTCCGATAGATCCGCCAAAGGGCACAACGCGAGTGGGGGTCACACAGCCGAGGCCGACGCCGCACGTAATGACCCCGATACAGCCCTCGCGTGCCGCGGCTTCCGCGTATTCCCCCAGCCGCCCGATGTGGCTCATGTGAACCAAGTTAGCACAAGCCACATTACCGGTTTTCGCCTTCTCAATCGCCATGTGGATAGTCTGTAGAGAGGCGTAGTGCCCGAACCCATGATTTCCATCCACGAGCAGCGAATTTGGCGTTTCTTTTACCACACTTGGCTCGGCAGCGGGCTGCAAGGAGCCATCGGCAATCCAACCGAGATACTGCGCAATACGGAGGACACCATGTGAGTCGTGCCCCGATAGATTTGCGTTGACCAGTACTCCCGCCACGCTGTCGGCGATATGGCGGGGCGCCCCTGCCCCTATGAAGATTTGGCGCGTAATCGCATGAAGGTGGCTTGCGGCGAAGTTGTGTGTTTCCACCAAGACCTGTTTCCTATTTGGCTTTATTTTGTCTCAAATGTCCAATCTTTCATCCGAATGTCGGGGAATGCTCTCACATTATGGCTTCACCTGATATCGCGCGATGTCACCCGGCTCAACGATTTCCTCGCCCAAAGAAACATTCAAATCAGCCGCATGCTCCTGAAGTTTCTGATGAATGGTGTCCGGAATGTCAATACCATTGACCAACCGTTCGTTACGGCAACGATGTTCGAAATCTCCCGGTACTAGCACTTCATTGAAGCCCGGCGCCGGCGGGAGTCGCTTTCATGTCGTCAAGGAATGCCCGAACAGCCTGTTGGTATTTCTCCAAAGGCGTGAAAGCCTCGACATTTATCACCTGCATGAACACGCCGCCCATACTGCCTTTTTCGATGTCGAACTCTTCCGACAATCCTCCCAATAAGCAGGTTACCAGCGATAGCGCATAGCCCTTGTGCCCCCCGAACGGCAGCAATGAACCGCCATCGTAGAAGTCCATTGTATTGACGGTCGGATTGCCGTGCTTATCCAGAATGTGTCCTTCGGGCACGTTCACGCCTTTGCTTCGGGCGACTCGGAGTTTGCCTTCGGCAATCACGCTGGTCGCGATGTCTGCGACGAACGGCGAATCGTCACCGGTTGGACAGCCGATGGCAATGGGATTTGTGCTCATGCCTCCAACGGCGCCGCCAAAGGGCACGACGGGCCAGGCGCCCCGCTGACCGTTGCCAAGGGTAACGATACTGATGCAGCCCGCACGCGCGGCTACCTCAAGGTATTCTCCCAACCGTCCAATGTGACTGGTATCGTAGAGGCTGGCACAGACGACATTAAAACGCTTTGCCTTATCAATCGCCAACTCGATTGATTTCTGAGCGGTGTAGTGCCCAAAACCGAAACCGGCATTCACGACAAAAGTGTTGTCGGTTTCTTTAATTACTTCCGGCTCAACCTTCGGACGCAATCTGTCGTTTGCGATCATGTCCAAATAGGAGGTAATGCGTAACACGCCGTGCGAATCGTGTCCGGAGAGGTTGCCATTGACGAGGATGCCTGCAACAGTGTCAGCGATATGGCGCGGTGTTTCGACCGCCATGAATATCTGGCGCGAAACGGCGTGAAGGTAACTTGCTTGAAAATTGTGAGTTTCAGCCAATATGTTGTCTCCCTACGGTAATTGTTTTGTGGATGAATCCCTTGATTATCGAAGTCGGGGCTTTGTTGAAGGTGTATCCCAAATTTTGGAATTGTGCGAAGTTGCATCGGTCAGATAGAAAATAGGCACCCGTAGTTTTTCACTTTTGCGCTCCAGCGAAGATTTTCAATCGCCAATTTGAAGCGAGCATCTCCGCTACATCCCAAAGCACCAAAGGCTTGGATTTGGCAATCCAAGCCGATCGAGACGCAGCCCCGAACATTCCACATCTGTCTGACCATTACAACATGTGCGCACAACACAAAAATGACGCGAAATCCCATTAATCTTAACTATTGGGTTTTACCTGATATCTGTTCGATGTGAGCAGTTTTGTAGGAAAAATCGAATCTATCGCGCT
This sequence comes from Candidatus Poribacteria bacterium, assembly GCA_965204085.1. Taxonomy (GTDB): domain Bacteria; phylum Poribacteria; class WGA-4E; order WGA-4E; family JAJDTR01; genus JAJDTR01. The sequence continues at coordinate 1,364,315 of CBDBEE010000001.1, forward strand.
GTTACAAAGAAACCAAATTTTGGAGAAAAACTCGGTTTCATGGCTAATGGTTCTCATAGTGCTGGCTGAATGTTGAGACCAATATCTCTCAAGATGCTCTTTTTGACCTTGCAAATCATTGTGTAAGCGGGGTCAAACACATTTCCCACGTCATATTCCACACATTGACCGAGCAAGATGTGCGGCTCGTTGGCTTCGAGACCGAGTTCAATCAGCCAGTGAACCATCTCTGTCGTGGCGTGCTGAACCGCTTGATCCAGGGGACGAGCGTTCCCGGAGGTAAAGATGTAGTTTTCGTTCTCGCCTCGGGGCCAATGGATGCGCTTGTCCTTGATTAGATTGACCGTGAATTGGACATCGAATGAAATCTCAACCCCAGTGCCAACAATCTCGCCATCCCCCTGTACAGCGTGGCCATCACCGAGAAAGAACAGCGCACCTTCGGCAAACACGGGGAAGTATACAGTCGCACCTTCACAAAACCCACGATAATCCATGTTCCCGCCATGCTCCGCGGAGGTTACGGCTGATATTGCTTGTCCACCTTGTGCAGCCACACCGAAACAACCTACCATGGGTTCGAGAGGTAGGCAAAAGTCACCTAACCTCGTTTTCGGGGAAATAAGCGTTGCCGTCCACTTATCTACATCAATTTCCCATTCGGCGGCACCCCTCTCTGGCAGGCCGGCAGCGACGAAGTAGGGATCCAGGACGTTCGGCGCGACAACGGTTGCGGTGCGCCCAATTCTTCGGTTGGGGACAACTCGATCAAAGTGCACAGCGAGCGTGTCACCGGGCGCGGCGCCTTGAATATAAAATGGGCCAGTCTGCGGATTTCCCCCTCCCGTGACCGGCTGATCCTCAGCATCTCGTCCGCTATTGTCGACGGTCGTGGTCACGACGGTGTCGCCACTCTCAATGCGCAGAACGGGTTCGTACGTACCAAGGGCGGTGTAGTAAATGCTCGGCTCAAAATGGTGTGTTGCCATCTTCTTCTCCCTAGTGGCTGAATCGGACGCGATGAGTCGCAATTAAATTATCGTACGGGGTGGTGAAGGACATAATGAAATACCGCTTCAACGTGCAATCATACACCTCGCAGCGGTATTCTCGCAAAACTTTGTTTCAAATAATGCTTACATTCGGTTCATCGATTATTCATTCCATAGAAATCGGCGCACATAACGCGCTACTTCGGAAAGTTAGGTGCGTCCAGAACCGCGGGAATCCCCTCATTAGATAGCCGGACATAGGTTTTTCCATGACCCCATCCGAGGTGTCAGTCGTCCACACATCGTAGCCGGGATGCGTATCGAAAATCCACGACTCCCAAGTAAGTGCTAACGCCATGTCGAGATCGTTGTGTTGTAGTTATGGCACAAGGCGTGTGCTTACTAATTTGTTACGGCATACGGCGTATGCCTACTACTTTCGGCAGGTAGGTCCTGATTGAACCAGAATTCAATCCATTACCGATCCGCCTGCGACGCTGATAGAGAGACCTGTCAGGTAGTCGGACTCGGCGGACGCCAAGAATGCCGCGGTTTGCGCGATATCGTCGCCATCCGCAACCCGCCCCCATGGAACCCCCGAGCCGCTCTTCAGCATCTGATCGGCATGGCGCCCGGTTTTGTGAAACTCCTCGCCGGTAATGTCTTCGTCTGACAGCACGGCTCCGATGTAGCTCCACCGCTCGGTGTCCACAACGGCGGGACAGATAGCATTAACGTTGACTTGATGCGAAGCCAATTCTAACGCCAGTGCCTGGGTAAAACCGATTACACCAAATTTGGCGGCGCAGTAAGCGGCAAAACGCGCACTTCCGCGCTTTCCCGACGTGGACGCCATGGTAATTATCTTACCTCCGGGCTCACGTGCCACCATATGGCGGGCAACGGCTCGGCAACAGAGGAATGTGCCTCTGAGGTTGACGTTCTGTACGGTGTCCCAAGCGTCCTCCTGCAAGTCAACCACCGGCACGCGATCCGCGCCGGGACGAGAGCCGGCGTTGGTTACAAGTATGTCAATCCGTCCAAACTCCTCAACTGCATGCGACACCATATCATCGACTTGCCGCGCGTTGGAAACGTCGGCTAAGATACTGATCGATTTCCTCCCCAACTCTTCAATTTCTCGGACGACGGAGGGTGCCCCTTCCCAAGCTGTGTCCCAATCCGCGTATGGATTACCGACGATGTCGTTGACGATGACGTCAGCGCCCTCTTTCGCAAGCCGCACCGCAATTGCGCGGCCAATCCCATGCTCGCCGCCAGCGCCGGTCACCAGTGCAACTTTTCTGTCGAGATTGTACATATCCATTTCCGATTCCGTCAGTCGAGTTGGCACGAATTACGTTGCAAACAAAGCGTCGTCAAATCTCTCCGCTAGGGGCGTCGGCTTTGGCAACCTTAATGCCTGTGCCTTCCATCTGTCTTCGCACGTACGCCTTGCATTCCTCGACCGTTGAAAAGGGTGAATTGGGATGTGCCGCGATACTGATTTTCAAATCTTCCCCGCCGAAATACAGCATGGCAATGCCGGGTTTGGCGAGTTTGCGTGCGTTCACCACCGCCTCAACCGATTCAAGCTGGAACGTAAGGATTCCGTTCTCGTTCCACCACTCAATATATTCGTCGCGTTCGAGACATTTATCCGTTCCGTAGCCGTTAGGCGGCGGAAAACTTCGGATACCTACCGGCGGATAGTAAAACGCGCGGATTGCCTCATTAACGTCAGCCTCGTCATCAACCTGCGGGATGACAATGGCGGCGGGGCCCAGATCGCACAAGTTCCCGATGAGATAGGCGTGCTTCGGATGCTTGATACGTAGCTGAACCGGTATCCCGAGTTCATGTGCATTCTTACAGAATAACCACAGTTTTTCTTCGTTGAAGGGACCGTGTTGACTACATACCCCAATCATGTCGAAGGGGCCTTGCTTGAGAATCTCTGCAAGTTCGTCTTTGGTCGCATCCATGGGCGCGTTACCAACGTGTAGGGTTTCTCCGTTGCGAATTCGCTCCCTTAATGTAGCGTTGTCCGGCATGGTCTAATACTCTCCTTGAGATGGTGTTATATTGTGCACCGAGCTAGAAGTTTTAGGTGATGAATTCTTATGGGCAGCGATTACCCACGGCGAAAAAACCAGCGTGTAATTTTACCTGTGTTTGCTGTTTTCGTCAACCCAAATCTTCCGAGCTATAATACCCATCGCATCTACACAGCGATTGAAAATCATTGACGGGATTTTCGGTTTCACATATAATGAGCGCGGCTGCTGGTCTATCACAGCAAGCGGATTTTGGTATGTCAGAAGAAGCAAGAAGCGGATGAGTCGCGCTGAACCGAGTCTTGTCCCAAACAAGATGGGTTTATGCTGACTGGAGAATTTGGATATATACCTTATGACTTACGACCTACTTATTAAAAACGGGACGCTAGTCGATCCCGCACGGAGTATCCACGCGAAGAGGGACGTGGCGTTTGCCAACGGCGTCGTTGCGGCTGTCGGTGAGGATTTGTCGAAGAGTGACGCACGCGAGGTGCTGGATGCGAGAGATCGAATTGTCACACCGGGGTTAATCGATCTGCACGTCCACGTGTTCTACGGCGTTGGTCATTACGGCATCGAACCGGATCCTACCTGCCTTGCAAAAGGCGCAACAACGGTCGTTGACGCCGGTTCGGCGGGCGCGGACAATTTCACCGGTTTTCGGAAGTATGTGATTGAGGTGAGCGAGACGAGCATCTTCGCCTATCTCAACGTGTCGTCGCAAGGGATGATGACCGAGGAGATTGGCGAGTTCGAGATGCCGGAATACGCCAATGTCGACAAGGCGTGCCAGATGATCGAGAAACATCGCGATCTCATCTTGGGTGTGAAGGCGCGGCTGACGCGGCACAAGATTGCGAGTGAACGATCAGGGCTGACGCCGCTGCACCGTGCACGCGAAGCGGCGGATGCGGCGGGAGTGCCTATCATGATACACCCGCAAAACGCATGGTGCGATTCATTGGACGACATTCTCGCCGTCATGAAGGAACGAGATGTCTTGACACACTGCTTTCACGATAGAGCGTGCGGTATCATGGATGAGGATGGGAAGGTACGGAAGTCCGTCCATGAAGCAATGGAGCGGGGCGTTATATTTGACGTCGGGCACGGCGCCGGCTCGTTTTCGTGGGATATTGCCGAACGCGCAATGGCGCAGGGCGTCGAGCCGCAAACTATCTCGTCGGATTTGCATTCCTACAACGTTAACGGTCCCGTTTATGACTTGGCAAATGTCGTCACCAAGTTCCTCAATCTCGGCATGAAGCTTGATGACGCCATCGCAAAGGTCACTTCCGTGCCGGCAGAGGTGATTTTGATGCCCGACAAGATTGGGACGCTGGCTGTTGGCGCTTGGGGGGACGCGATTGTATCGGAGTTGCGCGAGGGCGAATTCCAACTTGCCGATTCGCGCGGCGAGGTGCGCATTGGCAGACAGAAGTTCGCGCCTGTGACCGTTGTCAAAGGCGGACGCGTGTATCGGCATCACGTTTAACAGAAATGGGGATGGAATGAATATTAGCCAAGAAACATATGATCGCTACTGGGAGAAGGGGTGGGTTGTTGTCGAAGGGGTGTTTAAGGCCGAGGAGGTCGATCGCATCGCTCAACTCGCGCTTGAGGTGATTGGAGACGAAATTAAACAGGACGCACCGTCAAATTACTCCGTAGACTATGCGGGAGACGGTAGAACCGCGCCCCGAAAGCTAGTTTCGCCGTTCGAGAAGGATGTTGCATTCCAAACTTTCGTGCTAGATTCCCGACTTCGTAACATCATAAGGGATCTAATCGGCGTCGAGCCGTTGCTGTTCGCGGACCAGATTTTCATGAAGCCGCCGCACTTCGGCACCGCTAAACCGTACCATCAGGATAATTTTTACTTCAAATGCGACCCGGCTGATCACGTCATCACTGTTTGGGTAGCGATGGATGACGCCGATGAATCCAACGGTTGTTTGCGTTATATCGAAGGCTCACACAAGGGACCGGTATTGCCGCATGAGGTGCCGGATCCTGAAGAAGAGTACAACTCGGTGCCCCCGCCGGAGTTGATTGACCTGTCAAAAGAGGTGTTGGCGGAGGTGAAGAAGGGCGGCGTGGTCTTTCATCATAGCAAGATGCTGCATACGTCTCATCGTAATGAATCGGACCGGTGGAGGCGCGGGTACGCGAGTCATTGGGCGAGCGCCGAGACAAAATCGGAAAAGCGGACGATTGAGAACGGGTATTTCCGGCGGTATGATTTTTTGAGGGAATAATGTCCCGAGAATCCGAGCGGAAAGTGGATTCGGTGGGTTTGGAGTTGGGTTTCGCAGTGCTCAAGCCAACCTACGGGTTAGGCGGCTTTCGTCAGGATAAGGTTGCCAAACTTATCAACTAGTGCCTCGTATCCCGGGTGGATTACCGTGGTGGCGTCTATCTCTTCAACGATGGCTGGACCTGCCAATACAGCCCCGGCATTGAGGCGGTAGCGGTCATAGATAGGACATTCAAGAAAATCTTTACCCTCATCAAAATACACGGATCGTGTCGACTTTTGCGCGGCTGATAGGGGACTGTCGCCTGCGCTAATTTTGCGCAGTTGGGGTTTGTTGATTTTTCCGATGGCAGAGAGACGGAGGTTCACCAACTCAACCGGTTCGTTCGGCGCGCTGTAACCGTAAGCCCGGTCATGTTCACGATGAAACTGAGCGAGGACACCTTCAATTTCAGTTGCACCCAGTTTTCCGTCGGGCAGGGGGACAGTGAGTTCGTAGCTTTGCCCGACATAACGCATATCAACTTGGTGCAGGAAGGCGATTTTCTCCGGATTCATTCCCTCGCGCTGAAGGCTTGCACGTCCATCCACCTCTAGCTCTCGGTAGATTTTTGCAACCATCTCCGTGTCCACTTGGTCAACGCGCTGGATGAGTGTTCTAGAGTAGTCGTGTTTGAGATCAGTGACAAGCAGTCCCATGGCTGACGTGGTACCGGGGCTCATCGGAATGACGGTTCTCGGTATCTGAACTTCGATTGCCAAGCGGTTGGCATGTACCGGTCCGGCTCCGCCAAACGCCACCAAGACGAAATCCCTTGGATCGTATCCCCGTTGCACCGAAACCAAGCGAAGTGCATTGGTCATAGCGGTGTTGGCAATTTCCACGATGCCGTGCGCGGTTTCGACAACATCCATGCCCAAAGGCTGAGCGCACTTCTCGTAGATTGCTTTACGTGCCGCCTCAACCTCCAATTTGATTTCGCCGCCTAAGAAATAGCTAGGATTTAGACGCCCTAGCACTAAATTGGCGTCCGTGATCGTCGGCTCTTTTCCGCCTTTGCCGTAACAGACAGGACCGGGGTTGGCTCCCGCACTTTGGGGCCCCACTCGCAGTATTCCGCCCGAATCTACCCAAGCAATTGACCCGCCCCCGGCGCCGATTTCTACGAGATCGATTACAGGCGTGCGAATCGGATAGCCGGCACCGCGGGAGGCGCCAACACCGGATTTCGCCGCCGTTCCGACCTCGTATTCCTTGGTTACGCGCGGCGCCCCGTTCTGAACAAGGCCTGCTTTTGCCGTGGTACCACCCATGTCGAAGGAGATGACATCGGGGTGCCCCAAGGCCGTTCCAAGATAGGTTGCGGCAATTACGCCCGCCGCGGGGCCAGACTCGACCATGAAGACGGGTTTTTCGCTCGCCGACGCAAAGGTAAAAACGCCGCCGCTGCTCTGCATAACAAGCAATTCCGCCGCAATCCCTTTCTCCCGCAGTCGATTCTCGATACTCTGGAGATAGTGCGCGACGATGGGACGGATACAGGCGTTAATTACGGTGGTACTCGCTCTAAAATACTCACGAAATTCCGGCGCGACCTCGGAGGAGAGTGAGACGATGGCACCAGGAAAAACCTCCTGCAGAATTTCTCCCGCACGTTTTTCATGGGTCGGGTTGATATAAGAATGAAGGAAACAGACTGCGACGGCTGTCACATTTTCGCGCTTTAGTTGTTCAACCGCATCCACTAGCGCGTTTTCATCAAGAGGGGTCAGCACTCGTCCCTGTGCGTCCAGCCGCTCCGGTATGCCGAAACATAGGTATCGCGGCACCAGCGGACGAGGCTTCTCGAATTGCAAGTCATAGAGTGTCGGTCGAATCTGGCGCTGAATCTCAAGCAGATCGCGGAAACCGTCGGTGGTGATGAAACCCGTCGGAGCGACCTTTTTTTCAATGATGGCGTTGGTCGCCACGGTCGTGCCGTGTACGACATACTCGACTTCGTTCGGAGCCACCAATGCCTCGCGGAGCATTCGATCGGTTGCCTCCATAAATCCGACTGACGGGGCTTCCGGCGTGGACGGCACCTTGCCGACGCGAATTTCTCCCGTAGTTTCGTTGACTAGGGTTGCATCGGTGAACGTGCCGCCGATGTCAATTCCTAGGCGATACCTTGAGGTCATACGTTTTGCCCTTTTTGCCGCGGGTTCATTGTTCGCGCTCAAAAACGGAAGCCGTGTATCTTCGGTAGGAGGGATCAAGCGAGTGGATAGTGAGCGCGATAGAGATCCCTCCCGATTCCCGACGATGAGTCGTGCATTGGCGCGTCGCGATTCGGAGATCGCTCCGACGGTTAATCAATCTTTTGGCGGAGTTTGGCAGTCTCTTTGATGTCAACAGTCCACGTCTCCGTGCTGATGGCGACTCGATAGATTTCTCGCGCTCGCTCCAAACTGACTTTCCCATCTCGTACATCGCGTAGCACTGATTGCGGGTGGCGTGCCGCTGGCGGGTTATAACCGCCGCCGCCGCATGTACGATAGCTGACGACATCACCGGATTTGAGATGAACTGTCACTTTGGAGCCGAGCTTGGTCGCCTCGGCATCGGGATTCAACACGTACCTCGCCACCTCGCCCTCCTCTCCGCCGAACAGCCCCGCGGGCCCCCACCGATCTCGGTCCGCCAGAATGGTATACGAAACTTCATGGTCGAAGAAATAGTCGCGGCGTAAGCCAAGGCCGCCGCGGTATTCACCTGCACCTTCAGAATTCTCGACCAGTTCATAGCGAAGGATGCGCACCGGATAGTTGATTTCGGTTTCTTCAACCGGGGCATTCTCGGTGTTTTGACTGTGAGCCTGCACAGCGTCGGGGCCGTCGCTGGTTGCGCGACCGCCGAATCCGCCCGCCATGGTTTCGTAATAGGCGTATAACTCGCCGGAACGCGGATCGGTACCTCCAAACCCCAATTGAGCCATCATGGCTTTGGTGCCGGCAGGGACGCGCTCCGGGAGAACGTTCGCCAGCGCCTTGAGAAGTATATCGCTAACCCGCATTTGCGTCTCCCATCCGCCAACCACGGGGCCCGGCGGTGCGCAGTTGACGACTGTGCCGAATGGTGCGTTCATGCGTACACAACGGTAAAACCCCGCATTGACGGGGATGTCGGGATCTATGAGGGCTTTCAGGACGTAAGCGCACGCCGCGAAGGTTTGGGCATGGGTCGAGTTTACGGGCGCGCGTCGTTGTGCGTCGCAATCGGTTAAGTCGAAAAGAACACCATCGGCATCAATCACCATTCTTCCAGCGAGGTATACCGGTTCGTCCGTAAATCCGTCGTTGTCGACATAACCGTCGGCAGAGAAGCTGCCTTGGGGGAGCGCGGCAATCTCTGCGCGTGCGCGTCGTTCGGTGTAATCGAGAAGTTCGTTGATGTAATAAGCAACCGTTTCTGCCCCTTTCTGGTCAAGCAGATCGACAATCCGGCGTATACCGGTATTGTTTGCCGCAATCTGCGCCCGGAAATCGCCCGCCGTTTCACGTTTTGAACGAATCTGTTCCAGCACAAGCCTAAACACGTCATCGACAATTTCTCCGCGTTGCACCAGTTTCACCGGCGGAATGATGATGCCCTCCTGAAAGACTTCGCGAAAGGCGCCGATGCTGGCTGGCGCTCCGCCGCCGACATCGACGTGGTGTGCAAGACTGGCAACGTAGCCGAAAAGTTCATCCTGGTGATACACGGGGGACATGAGGGTGATGTCATTGAGATGGACACCGCCCAAGTAGGGGTGATTGGAGAGGATGGCATCACCGGGGCCCAGATTGTCAGCGCCGTATTCCCGGATGGCTCTGGGCACAAATTCGGCTAGTGAGCCAAGGTGAGAGGGTTGGGCGAAGGCTTGCGCAACAGCCTGTAAGTCCCGGTCAAAAAAAGCGCAAGAGAAGTCCGCTCTGGTTTTGATATTGGTCGAATAGGCGCTGCGCCGCAGGGCAACAGTCATCTCCTCCGTCGCCTCAAGGAGGGCATTGCGTATGACTTCAAACTGAATCGGATCGAACTTTATTTCTGAAGATGACAAGTGAGGGCCTCCGAAGCGGTGCGGGGTACGGTCATTCGAAAATTTGTGCGGTTATAGAGGCGCCTTCGCGGCGGTTTTCAAGCCCGCGCAAGCGATGATAATCATATCATAATATCGTTGAAACTTAAACTCAAAATGTACGCGGAAACATGGGAATCGCATGTAATTTTGGTGGTGGGTGGAACTCGTGGAAGGATGAACGAACGGAAGGATGGAAGAGAGAAGTCGGGACGGCACAAGGCCCGTCCCCTACAAGTAGTAATGATTGGTCAGGTGGTTGTACGTGGTTTCAGCGGTGGAGAATCGATGTAGGGAATAACGATCGTTATTCCCTACAAAGAAAGAGAAAACGATGTTAAGAGATCAGCCCGGATTGGGTGTGTAATCAAGGATTTCGCTTGACCGGGATGTTGAAGAGTGCTATAGTGATTTCTTAATCAAGCATAGGATTCAAGCAACCCTTACCTTGCTAAGACGGGCGGTTTGGTGTTTAATCCGAAGCAAGCGCAGGAGGAGGCAGATGCACGTCGGTACGCAACAGTTCAACACATCGGACAAAGATCTTGAATACTTGGCGAGACACGGCGTGTTCAACAAGAACGAGAACTTCATCACCTTCCATCGCGGGCACGGCTGGGATGTGGCGGAACTGGTGGAGAAAAAGGAGAAATGCGCCAGATTCGGTATTGACATGGAGATGGTCAGGTTGCCTACCTCGCTGCTGAATGTGAACGGGGGTGAGATTCCCAACTTCATGCTCGGCAACTACGAGGAAGGGGACAAGGAGATAGATCTCGTCTGTGACATGATTCGGCAGGCGGCTGAGGCGGGTATCCCCGCGGTCAAATATCTGCTCTGCGAAATGGAACACCAGCGTACCGAAAGCGAACCGCCGGGACGCGGCGGATCTATCTACAGCACGTGGGATGTGGAAAAAGCCAAAGACCGTGAGCCGAGATTCGAGACTCCGGTCACAGCCGAGATGAATTGGGAACGCGTCACCTATTTCCTAGAGCGGGTGGTTCCAGTGGCAACGGAGTGTAAAGTCAGGCTGGCTTGCCATCCGTGCGATCCGTGGCTGCCGCCCGGCCACCGCGGAGTGGACCGGGTACTCGGCGGCGCCGACGGTTTCAAGCGCTTTGTAGAGATCTGTCCGAGTCCCTATCACGGTGTTAACCTGTGCTTGGGATGCATGGCGGAGAGCGTGGAAGACCCCAGAGCCGAAGTGCCCGAGATTATTCGTTACTTCGGCAGCCGCAAGAAGATTTTCCTGTGTCACTTTCGGAACATCGTTGGCGGACGCAACAAATTCCAGGAGGTGTGGCCCGATGAAGGGGCAATGAACATGCACCGCAACATGCAGGCGCTCAAAGAGGTTGGCTACGAACACATGGTTGTACCCGACCACGCTCCGGGACACAAGGATCCGGAGAGTAATCGCCAAGCGTTTGCTTACGAATTCGGTTACATCAAGGCGATGATTCAGGCAGTTACGGATGGGAGTTGAGCGGTTGTTCAATTGGTTGGTCATCGCTGGCGCTTTCAAAGGCTGGTGCGCGATGCGCACCCTACATAATGGTGGGCGGTGCCCACCCTACAATATGGTGAAAGGAAGAAACCGAGTTTGGAAAAAGATCTTGGTCTCAGTGAACATCGTAACACTGCAATAGGGATAGGATATGAGAAATAGCAAAACATTGAGGAAATTCCGCGAGGGTAGATGTGCCCGTGTGTGCGGTCTGGGGCACTACATCCCGTTTTACGTGCGTCATGCGGCGCACGTCGGTTACGACCTTATTTGGCTGGATCTGGAGCACCGGGCAATGTCTGAGCGCGAGGTTCAGAGTTTGTTGACGCTATGCCATTACAACGACATTGACTGTATGGTACGCCCTCCCACGCGGGAACATTCCCGCCTCTACCGTTACATTGAAGACGGCGCGACGGGTGTGATGATGCCCCTGATTTCGGACGCGGAAACCGCTCAGAGTGTTGTCAACGCCGTAAAATTTCCCCCGTTGGGCAATCGCGGGTTGGACGGGGCGGGACTGGATGCAGACTTCGGTCTTCACGCTTTTCGCCCGAACAGCGCCTATATCGATGATATCAACCGTGAAACCTTCGTCGTCGTCCAGATTGAAACGCTTGACGCATTAGAGAACGTGGATGAGATTGCTTCCGTGCCGGGTATTGACGCGTTTTTCGTAGGCCCCGGCGATCTCGGACTACGCCTCGGTCAGGTTGAATCCGACGTCCAGACAGCGCTTGACGAGGCGATCGGTCGAGTGGCTGAAGTCGCCCGCAAGCGGGGAATCGCCTGGGGTTTGCCCGCCGGTACACCGGAGCAGATAACGAAACTTCGCGGAATGGGAGCACAGTTGCTGGCATACCGCGGCGATTTCGCGTTGACGAATGTACTAAAGGACAGTATCCAAGAGTTCGATAAAGCATTGGGAGAAGTCGAATGAAAACGTATCGGGTTGCGATTTTGGGGTGCCGCGGACGCGGCACTGCGGCTGCTCGCGCCTATCATGCTCACCCGCGCACCGAAATTGTTGCGCTATGTGACCTGGTTCAGGAACGAATGGACACGCTCGGCGACGAACTGGGTGTAACCGTGCGCTTTACCGACTTGGATGAGATGATTCGTCAGACCGCACCCGATGTCGTTGCCATACCGACAGGCACCGAATTTCACTACGATCTAAGCATGCGCGTGCTGGAACACGGCGTTCATATCGATGTTGAAAAGCCGATGTGCGTTGACCTTGAGCAGGCGGATGCGGTGGTGGCGAAAGCGAAAGAAAAAGGAGTGCGCATAGCCGTTCATCATCAAGGGCGAGTAGGCGCCTACATGCGGGCAACCTACAAGGCGTTTGCCGAGGGGCGCATTGGTGAATTGTGCTATATCAACAGCCGCGGAAAGGTCTACTACGGCGGTTACGGATTGATGAATATCGGCACACACCAGCTCAATGATATGATGAAGTTCGCGGGGCATTGCCGCAGTGTTTCCGCCACGGCATTAACCGGCAACCATCTCATCACGCCTGATGATGTGGTTCCTTCGCCGAACGGCATGGGAACGATTGCCGGAGAACGCATCACCGCGACGCTGCATTTTGACAACAACGTGACGGCAAACCTCCTGCAGCACCGTCTCCCGACAACCACATCTACCATGATGGAGATTGTCGGGACCGAAGGGCGATTGCTGGGAAAAACCGGACTTCTCATCCTGGGAGGGGCGTGGGAGTTGACGCAGTCGTTTGAACCGGATGGATGGGAAGCACTGGAGCCACTCTATCCGGAGCACTACGACCAATCCAGCCCGGCATCCATTGACGATTACTGGTTTGTCGAAGAGTACGTTAACGCTTTGGACGAAGACCGCGATCATGAATGCAGCGGTGCAGAGGGACAGCACAATGTTGAAATCATGATGGGCATCTTCGAATCGGCAGCGTATGGCAATCGTGTGGATTTACCGCAGCAGAATCGAGAACACCCGCTGTTGCGTTGGCGGCGGGAGAATGGCTTGTCTCCTCCGGAGCGGATGCCCAGAGCGTACGACGAGTGGTTGAGGGCGGAGGACCGGCGGATTGGGAGGAGCAAATAGTGGCGGCGATGCAAAAGCAAACCGTGGTTCCCGATCGTTCAGGATTCTGAACAATCTAGAATGATCATGTTAAGTGGTCTATTCGCTAAGAATTTAATGCTTACGAGACTGGCACAAAAAACTGTTCTACCATGCCGGTAGGTGCGGTTTCTAACCGCACCGGCACCCAACACTAACCATATTTTTTGGAAAATAACCCACCAAGTTGAAGAAATTTCCAGATCTGAAGTTGTACAATCCATGAGGTAGCGATGGAAGAGAAGATGAAGGTTTTAATCACCGGGGCAGCGGGAGAGATTGGCTCGGTGCTCGTGCAAGGAATGAAGGATAGATACGCCATTCGCGGTTTGGACCGCCAACCGATGCCCGATCTTGAAGACACAATCACCGGCGATGTCGCCGACTTCGACACGATGCTCGAAGCGACCGAAGATGTGGATGCTGTCATCCATCTAACCGGCATCGACCACGACTGGGAGGGCGTGCTCCAGAGCAATCTCATCGGCACCTACAATATGTTTGAAGCATCGGTTCGGAATGGCGTGCGCCGCATTGCTTATGCGAGCCGCGCGGGTGTGCTCGGACCGTCTTACACGAAGGTACGCCGTACGGTTGATATGATGCCTTGCCCGGTGGGTCATTACACAGTCGGCAAAGTATTCGGAGAGGCTATGGGATACTCATATTCGAGCCAGTATGACATAGGATTCGTGGGCGTGCGCATTGGCAACTTCAGAGCGAACAGACCCAATCCCGAACACCCGCACCATCTCGGTCACGGCGACGCGGTGCGCGTGTTTGAGCGTGCCATTATCCATCCGGACGTGAAGTATGAGATTGTGTTCGGGGTTTCGGATAGCAATTGGCCGATGTACGATCTTGACCATGGGCGTTTGGTGATAGGGTATTATCCGAGAGATTGGTATGAGCATGAGGAATCGCCTACTGTTGAAGAAAAGTGACTCGCGTTATCAATATGCCGAGAGTCGTAGCGGGAAAAGGAGAAAAGATGAAAGTTGTTAATGTCGAACGTACTATTGTTGATGTGCCGTTTACGCCGAGACAGCACCAAATCACCTTTGAGAGCGTATCACAGGTGTACAACTGGTCTGTTTTGGAACTGTGTAAAGTGACTACGGATACCGGGCATGTTGGGTGGGGTGAAACGGTTATTCACTACACCTATGGACGTGTTACCGACGAAAGTGTAGGACGTGTCCTAGGGGAAAGTCCTGCCAAATTGATGAATGACGATTCCCTTGGCGCCGGCTTGCAGATGGCGCTATTCGACGTAGTGGGAAAGATTTTGGAAGTGCCGGTCTACGAACTACTTGGGACGAAGGTGAGGGAGGCGGCACCAATTTCGTGGTGGTCAATCGACGCATCGCCGGAAAACTGGGCGGCGGAAGCCAAGGATGCCGTAGAAAACGGTTACACCAGTTTCAAGAACAAGCCCCGTCCTTGGTGGGACATCGTCGAACAGGTTGATGCGATTTCCAAGGTTGTACCGGCGGACTTCAAACTCGATCTGGATCCAAACGGCTCCTTCCAAGATGCACCAACCGCCATTCCTATAATGGAGAAATTGGCGAAATACGACAACGTGGCGATGTTTGAATCGCCGATTCCGCAAGAAAATGTAGAAGGCAACAAGCAGATTCGCGCGGCGATAGACCGCCCGATTGCGATGCACTTCGGTTCACCGCCTTACGTGGTCAACATTCGCGAGTCCGTTTGCGACGGATACGTCATCGGAGGTGGTAAGTCCACAGTGGTTCGTCAAGGGTCGCTTAGCGCGGAGGCTGACTTGCCGTTCTGGTTGCAGATTGTGGGGAACGGATTGACCACGACTTGGGCGGGGCATCTGGGAGTGGTACTCACCCACTCTACTTGGCCCGCGATTACCTGCATTAATCTGTACAGCCATCATTTGCTCAACAAACCAATCGAAGTCGTAGACGGATGCCACAAAGTTCCGGACGCTCCCGGCTTAGGTGTTGAGGTTGATGAAGATGCCATCGAAAGATACCGCGTGCCGGACGAAAAACTCGACGCTAACGGACTTTATATACATACCCCGCCGCGGATTATCAAGACCGCGGTTTATCTGGATGGAAGTTGTATCCACATGGAAGGCGATCGGCTGAGTTATTTCAAACGGGGCAACGCGGAAGCGCAGGTGGAAGGCGCGCGCCTAGAAGTATGGTACGACGATGGTTCAACCGAATGGGCGGATTTGTTCCAGCGCGTGCAGAGGAACCCGGAACCGGGGCGCTGGCAGGGGCGCTAGGTTCAACTTTGTACATCTGATCGGCATGATAAACGGCGCCAATCAAGTGCTGAAGAAAAAAGGAAAGTTTTGATTGTTTGGTCTTTTGGTTGACCTTTGGCAGATTTTCCGGCAGTTTCCGACACCACGCAATCTAACGCGTCGTTAGCGTTTTCAAAGGCTGGTGCGCAATGTGCACCCCATAGGGATCAAGTTAAGGAACATTTTGTGTTGAGCGGACAGAAAAATTGAAATCTGGAAACTCCTTTAGCGTACTTCTTTAAGTTGGCTTTGAGTTGGTTTTAAGACCTAAAGAAGAACACGAAAGGAGTTTCCAATGGCTATTGTCTCACAAGTTGTCTCTGGAATGCAAACGGTATTGACCACTGTTTCAGATAGGGTCGCAAAAACGACAGGATTTATCAAACGACAGCGAAAATTAACGGGTTCAAGTTTTGTTCAAATGCTAGTTTTTGGCTGGTTGGCCAATCCGAACTCAACCTATGAGGAACTGGCACAGGCTGGGACAACTGTGGACGTGACACTCACGCCTCAAGCGATTGAACAACGTTTCACCCCCGAAGCCGCAGACAGCTTAAAGCAAGTGCTTGATGCTACAGTCGAGCAAGTCATTGCCGCCGACCAACAAGCGATACCGTTGTTAAAACAATTCAACGGCGTCTTTATCCAAGACAGTAGTTGGATTTCATTGCCGGACGAACTGGCTGAGGTGTGGAAAGGTTGCGGTAGCAGGCCTGGTGATAAGACGTCATCAAGTGTAAAGATTCAGTTACGGTGGGAGCTGCTCAGTGGTGGCATTAACCACTTTGCATTAACCCATGGAACGACCAACGATAAACAAATAACGCGAACTGCCGGGGCGTTACCAAGAGGCAGTTTACGTCTTGCGGACTTAGGTTATTTCTCCCTAGATGAATTGAAGTGCTGTTCTGATGACGAGGTCTTTTGGTTAACACGCATCCCGGCGACGTGCGAGGTGTTTGATACCGAGTCAAATCATCTCAATCTCCAAGAATGGTTGGAACAACAAGCGCCACCGGAAATTGAATCACCGATACAGTTGGGCGTCAAAGCGCAGTTGCCGTGTCGGTTACTTGCTCAACGTGTAGCGGTTGATGTGGCTAACAAACGGCGTCGACAAATACGCAAAGAGGCGAAAAACAGAGGCAGAACACCGAGCAAGAAACGGCTCGTTTTGGCGGATTGGAATATTTTAGTGACTAATGTCCCACCCAATCAACTCACGGTGAAGCAAGCTATGATTCTGGTTCGAGTGCGGTGGCAGATTGAGTTGTTATTCAAACTATGGAAAAGCTATGGTCAGATTGACTCGTGGCGTAGCGAAAAAGCGTGGCGAATTCTGTGTGAAGTTTACGCCAAACTAATAGCAATGATTATTCAGCACTGGATTCTGTTGACTCACTCATGGCACTATCCGCAACGAAGTTTGACCAAAGCGGTGCGGGTAATTTCGAGATACGCTTTTTTTATTGCCGGTGCCGTCGCCTCCGGTCAAAATCAAAGACTTGTTAAAACCTTGAAGACCGTCGGACAATGTTTGGCGGTAGGCTGCCGAATTTGTAAGCAGAGAAAACGTCCTTCAACCTATCAACTCTTAATGGAAGCCGCAAATGAAGCCTAGTGTTTCGCTTAACTTGATCCCTATGCTGGTGCGCAATGTGCACCCCACAACAGTGTTACGTGTCCAACGAGGAAAAAGCGTAGATAAACCCGTCGCAGCCGCCAATCCAAAGCCCGTTACCGGAAACTGCCGGGGGTGCAGCCAAGGGAATCTTGAGATTGTGACTCCACACGCAGGTTCCCGTGGCTGTGTCTAGGGCATAGAGATAACCGTAAGCCCATTGCCGGGAGGTGTATCCTCGTTCTTCGTGGATTGGAAGACTAATCCTTCAGCCACCAACGGTGTTGCGATGTGAATTGACCCACCTGTACCCGCTCGCCACGTAAAAGATAAGGGTGGTCGAGGTCCGGACACAGCACTCCCCGTCCGACGCGCGTTACCGTGAAATAGGGGCCAATCCGCTCCAGGCTCGGGATGAGTTTCCTCAAATCGATGCAGGACACCTGCCACGTTGTCCGCGGGCGGATGGAAAGTAATGCCGGAAAAAATCTCCGAGGATACCAGTGCTCGACTTTCTGACTTCAATCTTCCACCCTCAAAGGTGAAGAGACGATACGCTCGTGGACTCTGATCGCCGCCGCCAAATCCGAGGCTAAGCGTATTATAGTGCGCAGTTTTCCCATCCACGAACAGCCGAGTTGAGTGCCAGTGTCCGGACAGAGTCGCTATGATTGGGAAGGCTTTCCACTGATCGTAAAACTCGCTACCCCAAGGGTAGTGGTTGATGATTACTACCGACTTGTTTGGAGGCTGCAACTCAAGATCCGCACGCATCCAGCAATCTTGATCCGTATTATCAGTGCGTCGCCTGCGTCTCCCATCGTAAACGACAAAATGCAGAGGACCGTAGTCAAAACTGTAGTACATCGGTCCCAGCACATCCATGAAGTTTGTTCCCCACTTCTCGGCACGATCATCGTGATTCCCAACAGCGTGATAGACAGGAAGTTTGGATTTTGCTATAGCACCGAGATAGGTTTTGTATTCCTCTCGTTGTCCGCCATCTGTCAAATCGCCGCTTACCACGATAAACTGCGCTCTATCGCCTACTTCCCGGTAGATCTGCGCGAGATCTTGTTCTACGAGCACACGATTATCGACTGTGGTGTGGAGATCGGTAATTTGCACGAACGCGAACGATGCGTTCGTGCTTTCGGCGTGATGTCGCAGAGTGAAGTCAAAGTTGCTCTTTGTTTTCAGGTCAATGTAGAATCGATCTGCAGCCACGTACCCCGAGGGCACCGTGATAAAAACGAAACGAGTCTCGGAGCAACACGACAGTTGATACCGACCAAGGCTATCGGTTTGGACAATCTCTCTACCGTTGGATACAGATACACCCCCTAAGCGACTTCCACTTTCAGTAGCGACGCATCCCTGAATCAACTTGGACATTACGGTTTCTCCGGCAATGTATCGTACAAGTTAAGCTCCGAATCGGTACAGGATTTTACACAATCTGAACTAACTTCTCAAGAGACAAAGCCGTTCCGAACGACAGGATTTGCCAGACACGAGGTTTCTGCACGCTTTCCCAGCGTTGCTCCGATTCGTCCTAGGACCGACAATCCTCGCTCCATTATGCCGCGCATTCCCCATTAAACCAAGTTTGTTGAAACATCTTGGACACTGCTTAAACTCTCTATCTTCCCAAACGTCTATGTCGATAACCGCTGTAAACGTATCAGATTAGCAAATCGTTCCGATGAACACGTGGTTTTCGACAAGCACCCCGCCCGAACGTTTAAATTCGAAAATTTGCATTTTTCTAAATTCGCGGCAGAATCCTCGCTCTAAACTTCGAGCAGCTAACCAAGGCACCAAAAACACAATGAGGAATGTAAAATGACTGGACTGATTTCGCTTGTAACTCTGAGTCTATTCGGAGCCATTGCCTTTGCACAAACGCCGCAGCCTATCAACCCGATGGAAAAGGAGGTCACCCAAGGCGCGTTGCGCGTCAAAACCGATGATGAGATTGTCGAATGTCCGCTGAAACACACAGATGTCAAGACGATTATCTCCGGCTTCATCGCGCGCGTGACCGTGACCCAGACGTTCGAGAATCCGTATGACGAAAAAATTGAGGCGGTTTATGTCTTCCCGCTGCCGCATACCGCCGCCGTGGACGACATGACAATGGTCATCGGCGAGCGACGGATTGTCGGATTGATTAAGCGCCGGGATGAGGCGCGTGCCGTCTATGAGCAGGCGATCAGTCAGGGAGCGACGGCAAGCCTCTTGGAGCAGGAGCGACCGAATATCTTCACCCAATCGGTGGGCAACATCAAACCGGGGGAGGAAATCCGCATCGAAATCTCCTACGTCGATGTTCTCAACTACGACATGGGCAGCTACGAGTTTCATTTCCCAATGGTGGTCGGTCCCCGCTATATCCCAGGGATTCCGACTTCCAAAAAGCCCGATCTTCCAAAAGAATTAAAGGGGAAAGTTGGCGAAATAGACGAAGCCGAAGTAGGGGGAGAAATGGAAGGGACTGTCCCATCGGGGACAGGCTGGTCGCCCGACACGACACGCGTGCCGGACGCCTCACGAATCACACCGCCAGTGCTCAAACCGGGCTATCGCACTGGGCATGACATCAGTCTTTCGGTATCGCTCGAAGCGGGTGTGCCGGTCAAGGATATCAACATTGTTAATCACAAAGCAGCGCTTAAGCGGATCGGAGCGTCCGGTGCTGTCGCGGAAATCTCGCCCGAGGATTCAATTCCAAACAAGGATTTCGTGATGAAATACGCCGTCGTCGGTGAAAAGCCTGAGATGGCGGTTTTGGCGCACTCCAAGGGACCTGACCAAGGCTATTTTATGCTCATGATTCAGCCGAAACTTGACGCAGAACTCGCCGAAGCCCCTCCGCGCGAGGTTGTTTTTCTCGTTGATGTTTCCGGTTCGATGGGAGGTGCACCGACGGAGAAGGTGAAAGAGGCGATGCGCCACTTTTTCCGCCTCAGCAAGCCAGACGACACCGTGCAGGTCATTACCTTTGCCGGCAGCGCGAACAAACTGTTTGAAAGACCGGTCCCGGCGACAGAGGAGAATGTCAATCGCGCCCTAAACTTCACGCAACGGATCCAAGCCGGTGGTGGAACGGCGATGCTCAAAGGGATTAAAATGGTGCTCAACGAGCCGGTAGACCCTGAACGGGTGCGCATTGTCGTGATGCTCACGGACGGCTACATCGGCAACGAGGCGGAGATTATTGAAGAGGTCGGAAAGCGCGCCGGTGACCAAGTTCGATTTTGGGCAATCGGCATCGGTTCATCGCCCAACCGCTTACTGACTGACGGCGTAGCAAAACAGGGCGGCGGGATGTCCGGGGTGCTTGAGCTTGATACCGACCCAAAGGAATTGGTTACGCAGATTGTCGAGCGGATTCACCGGGCGCAACTTGCCAAGATCCGGATCGATTGGAATGAACTGCCTGTCTACGAGATCTTTCCGCGTCGGATCCCAGAACTGTGGGCGGGCCGCCCGGTCATCCTGTTTGGGCGCTATGCGGATGGAGGACAAACACAGATTAAATTGTCAGGTGTCGCAGAGGGGAAACCGCTCTCATATGTACTGGACGTAGCCCTTCCGCGTGCGCAACCGGAACACGGCGTTCTCTCCAAGACGTGGGCACGAAAGAAAATTGAGGACATCTCGGCGCAGATGTTCTATGCCGATACCCCTGAAGTGATAGAGGAAATCACGCAGGTAGCGCTCACCTATCGGCTGATGAGCCAATACACCAGTTTCGTCGCTGTTGACGAGAGCGAGGTGCAGCTTGCGAGTCAGGGGGCGAAACGACCTCGTCGGGTGCTTGTGCCGGTGCCATTACCGGCTGGCGTTGATTTCGATGGCATCTTTGGGGGACATGCCGCTGTCGAAGAGTACGCAAGCCGTTCGTTAATGCGATCGTCTCGAACAGGGAGCCTTACCCTTTCATATTCACCTACTTCAGCACAGGCTCCAAGTGGCGTCAGAGCGTCGCGCGTGAATGTTTCCGCACGGTATGGTCAGCGAACAGTGACGAGGCCAAGGGCTGCAAGGGGGCTAATGTCATCTTCTGCTTCCTTTACACCCACAAGAGAGACATCATCAAGAATTGTTAAGGAATTCGCGTCAGTCATTAGCCAAACGAGCGCGCCTGGGGAAATTACTCGAGTCCCGCGGGATGGCGCCAGGGTTGGGTTGTCACTCGACATGGTAGAACATCAAGATTTGGGACACACCCTATTCGATCAGTGGTCGATAAAAAGGCGCGAAGATGCACAAAAAGCATTGGCGGAGGCAAAAGAGCTGCAGAAACAGGGTAAGTTCGAAGCGGCAGGACTTCGGTATCAGCACGTGCTGGCACTACAAGCTGACATGCTAGGTAGCAATGACACGGTGATAGAGGCAATTTTAACCACAACGGAAGAGATTGGAAAACGACGCGCTCAAACTCACCCGCGCTTGAAACGAAAACTTGACCTCATTCTTCGGAATCAACGGCTTGATGACGCGATTCTTACCGTCGTCAAAGCGGGCGAGTTTCAACTTGAACTCGTTAATGGTAGTCTTCAAGATATCGCCGAGTTACTAAATCTGCCGGAACTGCGTGTAACCTATCTTGACTTGCGCCATGCCACGATGATCCAAGCGCTGGATTGGCTGCTTGCGCCGTACCATCTAACCTGGCAAATGAAAGACGCGGAAACAATTACAGTGAGCGCATCAAGGCGTCTGCCAGCGCCATCCGCGTGGGGATACGCTGTCGCCGACCTTGCAATTCCCTCAGAGGATGAGATTGACAACATGGCCTCAGAGACAGACGTCGAAGAAGCACTGACAGACTTTCTTAACGGGGTCAGAATTATCATTGGCCAGAAGGAGGGGTCTGGGTTCATGCCCGGTTCGGCGGTGTTGATAGATGCGGGACGGTTGCTCGTCTACGGCGAGCCGCATGCCCACGCATCAGTGAAGGTGTTGCTCGATGCACTGCGCGACGATCAACTCGATATCGTGAAGATTTCCGGGCGTGATCTTTCAAGCGAAGAGCGTACTTCGCTGAAAGCCTTGCAGCAGCTAACGGCGCAACGATGGCGGGCGCGTGCTGAAGCTCGTGAGAAGTCGACTGCCAATCAGGTGCGTCGATGCATCGCGGCTGATTTGGATAAAGCACCTTGGCAGTTACTGGCAGATGCAGTTCGTGGCAGAGTTAATCTTGAAGCGCTCACCACGCTTCAAATGGCTTGGGACAGTCCGCAGATCAAAGGGGTGGCCCCGCTGCTTGTGGCGCGCGCCGCTTGGTGTATTGGCATGGCAGCGCGAGCTATTCCCAACGATGCGGAACTTTCTACTCTTGCCGAGAAATCCCTCTCATCGGTGAAAGCGATGAAGCTGGAAGACGACAATGCCTCCGGCTATCTCGCCACTTTATACGCGGTGTTGCTGCTTGAAGATGGAGATGCTCGTGAAAGTCAGATCGACGATGCCGTCAAGTCACTGATGAAGATGCCCGAAAACTCCCCGCATTGGACCACACGCCTCATCACGCAAGGATGGCTTTCACCCTCTGTAGAGAACGATCTTTCCTTAATGGAGGCAATCTCGGCGCATCGGATTGGTGGAAATGACGGCGTTCTGCTGACCAGCCTGCTCGCCAAACGGCGCGGCGGCCAGTTATGGCAAACCTTCCGAGAGGAAATGCCATCTCTCGTTAGAGCACAGCCGTTGAATGGTCATGTCGTGGTACTCGTCAATCGGCTGGAGGAGTCGCCCTTGGCGTTTGGGTCGAAATAACCGGTAACTGTTCAACCAGAATTATTTTCGCCCGGTTTAGGCTGCACCACCGCGAAGATTTGAATTAGATAACCCAAAAAGCCTTACCGGATCGATCCAACAGGGTTTTTTCCACTATGAAATGCCAGTGTTTATCTGATGGCGTCATTGGCACTGACCCCTCGGTGGAAGTATCAGGTACGTGAACCTGAGAACAACGGATATGCGACTTCTCCGACCGGAGATACCGGTGCATCAAGCTCTGGGAACAGCCACAGCGGGTCCGCCTCATCAATAGGTACCCCAACGGAAAGTTCGTCGATCGAGATTGCCGGACTGGTCCAAAGTTCCATCCCCTGCACGCTAGGATTAGATGTAACGCGAGCGAGGATTCGGGCGCGACGCTCCGGGACGAGTGTTTCTCGGGCGAAAACGTCGCGCATCAGATGTATGAGTCTGTCAGTGAATAGGTCGGCTTGCATCATCTCATGGGCATTACAACATATTGAAAGTTTTGCGCCAATTCAAGGCGCATTGAATCAGTCGGCTCCGGGCGCATCCAGAATGTGACTTCGGTTGTATCTGCCCGCAGGAGCGCTTCTTCAATGAATCTGGCATCGAACGCCGCCGCTGTATCCGTCCCTTCATATTGAATCGGTACGCAGGCCTTCGAGTTTCCCCAGCGCGTGCTGTTTTCCACAGTTAGCTGTTTACGACTTACGCGAAACTCCGTGCGGTTGTACGGGTCGTCGTCTCCCAAACGAATTGCTCTGAGCGCCCAAAGCAACGCTTCGCGGTTCACCTTCATGCCCAGACTCGCACCGCTTGCCTTTTCAATCACCTGCCTATAGTCCGGGAAATCCCCATCCGGCAAGAGGCAACTCAGCGAAACCCCGTCAGCCTCAAAACCCACGGCGTTTTCAGTGAAGCGGAGACAACAGACGCTCGGACTTAAAGATTCTATCAGGTCAATCATTTTTAAGCAAGCGGCATAAGGCATTGCCCGCATCGGCATCGGGGTCTCTGTGTTGACTGGCTTATCTGTTGATGGCAAAGTGACCTTCGCCATCCGTCTGCCATTGGTGGTTACGATTCGATCTTCGCTGTCCTGTCGATGAAAAAGCACTCCCGTAAGGAAGGGACGTTGTTTTGCTTCGTCCGTGTCTGATAGCTGCACCGAGGCGAACAGAACAGATTTCAGAGCCGCTCCGAACTGCGACGCTTGGATCTCACATCCGGGCGCGTTGACCAACTCCGCAAGTGCGGGATCCCTCCATTTCTCCGCGTGCGTTCGCACAGTATGTCGATGCTGACTACCTTCGACATCCAAACACCGATGCCATTCGTGGTGACTGAATCGCAGTGTGTCACCGACCGCGTGATTACAAATACGCGACAGCGTATCCGGAGGCAGGGTCGCCTTACCGGGGGATTCGACATCGACTGGAATTACATGGTCAATACAGAACTTACCATCGTCGGTGTAGCATTGAGACCGTAACTGCGCATCTCCCGCAGTCATCGACAGATGTGTTCCCGGTTCATCAATCTTCAAAAGCGTCAAGGCACGTTTTAGAGTAGCTACGTTACAGGTAAATATCATCATTTTCTCCCCACCCGCAGAGTAGGCCTTCAGAAGTGTCGTTTCAGATGGATGCCTCCTTGGGTGTGTTTTTTCGGTCCGAGATTAGAACAGGTCTTCGATTGATATGCCCCTCTGTTTGAGTAGTCGCAACACTTCATTGTGTAAAGCATTTCGCGCGCGCTGCCGAAGCGATTTAACGGCGATTTCACTCCGTTGGATAATCGTCCCAATTTCTCGGTTCGGCATGTCTTCCAACTCGCCTAACACGAGCACCGTACGGTCGATTGGCCGCAACTGAAGTAGGGCTGCCTGCAAGAATTCCTTGTTCTCCACGCGCATTAACCGCCCGATTGGAGATTCTGTTGAAGCCAACGGAATAGTCAACACCTCCGCCATTTCTTCCGAAGTCGTCCTTTCGAATGAAATCGTCGGATGTTGTTGACGCTGACGTAACAGATCGATACACCCATTGTAGGCAATCCTAAACAGCCACGAACGGACGGCTGCCGCGTCCAGCAGTTCAGACCAGCCCTGATATGCCCGCAGAAACGTCTCGGCGGTCATGTCCTCGGCATCTGTTGGATTCCCCAGGATCCGATGAACAAACCTATAGATTGCGTCAACATGCAGTTCGTACACTTCAGTGAATGATTGATTCACAAATGAAGCACCTCGTTGGTATCGCGTTTTCAAACCTATATGACGAAGTAAGCGGGGCAAGGCATCGGAAAATTTGCACTACCTGATTCCTCGGAATACGGTTGATTGACCGATATGGATGCGATATACTGTTTGGACAGGGTTTCCGATGAAAATTCGAGAGGATTTGTTATCATGATAAAATTAGGTGCTATGTCTTTGAATCTCAGGGACACACCCGCTAATGAATTTGCTGAGATTGTCTACGAACTCGGTTTCGATGTGATTGAACTGCACACAAGCGCATTTGAATCAACAGATATCCGGTACCTTCGTAAACTAAAGATGCGGCTGATGGAACAAGGGCTCCCGATCGGATATATCGGGATTAGCAACGATTTCGGGCGTCCCGTTGATGAACACCCGGAGCAAATTGCGTCGATCAAAAAGTGGATTGATGTCGCGGATTTCATGAGTTGCCCGCTTGTGCGAGTCTTCGGTGCCTATTTACCTGAAGATTGTAAAGACGAACAAGCGCTTTGGGCGCCGATGATTGCCGGATTCCAAGAGGTCGCCGATTATGGCTACGAGAAGGGCATCTTCGTCGGTTTACAGAATCACAACCACAACAATGTTACCCGTACCGGTGATGACGTGCTCCGTGCCCTTGAGGAAACTGATCGCCCCTATTTTACGCACATCCTGGACACGGGACAATATGCAGGGTCGCCCGGTGCCAGCGGCCATCAAGGTTCGTCCCATCCCGACTACGATTGTTACGAGAGTATTGCGGTGACGGCGCCCTACGCCGTGTATGTCCGTACCAAGTTTTATCGCATTGACAGCGGTGTCGAGGAGTGGCTCGATTATCCGCGGATTCTTGACATTCTTTGCGAGGTGGGTTACAATGGTTGCCTGTCCGTCGTATACGAAGGGGAATCGAATGCGATTGACTCTATGGAAAAAGCAGCCGATTATTTGCGGGCTCTCATCAATGCTTTATAGCCGAATAACCGACACTTCAGCAGATTTGCGCAGGAACATCGTACAGGGTTCGGACGGGGAAAAATGAGAAAGCCGAGTGGATAGAGGCGCGTTAACCGTGCGGGATAAAACGTGGTTTACCATTGACGGTACATTAGAGCCGATTGACTTCTCCGGTCCGAGTTTTTTCCGATTCCCACTAGAACTGGCAGAGTTTGTTGTGAATCGATTTTCCAATCCCGGTGACTGGATCCTCGACCCGTTCTGTGGATTTGGGACCACGATGGTAGCGGCGCAGAATTTAGGATGTCAAGCGATCGGATTCGAGAAAAATCATCAACGAGCTGATTTTGCTGCCAAACGGGTGCTGCCTCCAAGTCGTGTACTTACCGAAGACAGTCGGTATATTCCAGAGTACGAGTTGCCGTCTTTCGATCTTCTTTTCACAAGTCCGCCCTATTTGAGCCTTCGCGATGGAAAAACCGAGCAATCCGTGCATGAGTACGTGATCGACCTTGTCAAGATCTTTGAAGCGATTCGCGGTTGCATGAAGCCCCAAAGTAAGGTCGTGATTGAACTATCCAATGTTAGCAAGGCGGACGGCATCCGACCAGTACTGTGGGAAGCGGGGCGGGCACTTTCCGAACTCTTTTGCCTTGAAGATGAACTAGTGCGGTGCAATACAGGAGTAGAGTTGGCGGGTCCAGGCTACAATCATTCGACATTGCTCGTCTTTCGGCTTGACTGATGGGGTTTGTTTTCGTGGACGGACGTGCCTAACCAAGATGTCCAGATAGTGCCTATAATAGATGCAATTGGCATTGAAAACGGTTGTGCCAAACGTCGGAGTTTTTCGTCTAAATGAACGCGCTATATTCGAAAAAGGGAGAAACGCGGCTGGGTACCCAAGTCTGAATCTTGAGGTTGTGGCTGTGTGAACTATATGAAGCTACTTATTATTGGATCATGGGACCAAGATCGCCTCGCCGAGGTTAGGAAAACGTTCCCTCAGGTTGAATTTACTGCTGCGAGTGACCAGGATAAAATTCTGCGCGAGATTCCTGATGCCGAAGTTGTTTACGGAGGCATCACACGGGAGGCATTCCTAGCAGCGAGAAAGCTAAAGTGGATTCAAAATACGGGTGCCGGTGTGGAAAAACTGGCGCGAATTTCCGAAATCGCCGGGAGCGATGTGATTGTTACGAATACCCGCGGCGCTCACGCCGCCACAATCGCCGAACACACCTTCGGGTTGCTAATTAGCCTGACCCGCAATTTACGACAAACTTTTCAGGCGCAGCGGGATCACAACTGGGGTGTTCAATTTGACAATCCCATGGTGGGATTGACCGGTTTGACCCTCGGCATGGTCGGTCTGGGCAACATCGGGCGTGCGATTGCCAAGAGAGGATACGCTTTTGATATGAACGTCATTGCCATTGACGCGCATGAAGTACCCAAACCCGACTTTGTGACCGAACTGAGACTATCGGATGGGCTGGATGACCTGTTGCAGCGATCCGACGTAGTGGCAGTAACAACGCCCCATACGCCAAATACAGCAGGATTGCTCGATGAACAGCAACTTAGGCTGATGAAGCCGTCAAGCTACCTGCTGGTTGTGTCGCGGGGTGGCATCGTAGATGAAGATGCATTGGCTCGGATGCTTAACGAAGGCAAACTTGCCGGTGCCGGATTGGATGTGACCGCCACAGAGCCGTTGCCGGAAGACAGCCCGCTTTGGGATACGCCGAACTTGCTGATAACCCCGCATTGCTCCGGGCGATCTGCCTTTACGTCTGCCTCGGCACTGGCTATCTTTCACGAGAATTTACGTCGCTACCTTGCCGATGAACCGCTCACGAATTTAGTCGATTTGAAATTGGGATACTAAGTTGTCAACGTTGGAATCCCGATACCCGTTTTTGTCCAAAACATTAAGGGCAATTATATTTACTATCATTTCGTCGTTTATCAATTTGTTATCTAGTCGATAGGATTTGTGTAATTCAGATTGTAGGGAATAACGAATGTTATTCCCTACAAGGATTTTGTAACATGTAATCTCCGCAAAATACGATTATTTTTTTGGCAAATCCTATTTATGTGGGCTCCGTTGCCTAAGCCGCTTCTTTTGCTTGGGCGCATACCGCGGTATCACCGAGGTGGTGCCAACAATTTATAACAACAAAGACACTCATTTCACTCATTTATTCATGTGTCTAGGTTTTTGAAATCATAATTGAAAGGATGATTATCGTGTTAAGAAAATCGATGAAAATCCGCGAAAGCGCCGAAATCACCGTTATTGATGTCAACGAAAATCTTGGGAATCATGTGGCAGGGGAACTCAAGCAAACCCTTGAGGCTCAAAACACCTTGAAGATTGTCATAAATCTCAGCGAGGTGAAACATATCAGCAGCACGGCAATAGGCGCATTGGTAGGTGTGGCAATGCGACTTCGCCGGAGGGGCGGCGACCTAAAGGTGTATGGACTTCGAGATAACATAATGCGGGCATTTGATTTGGTGGGCGCATCAGGTATTGTCGAGATTTTTTCGACAGAGAGTAGCGCGGCGGCTGCCTTTTTGGCGCCCGCTTAAAAACTGCGCGAATCTCAATTCGGCGGGTTTTAGGTACATGGAAGCAGTTGTATTACCGAAGTCGGCAGATGTCGCGTGAATTTAGACGAAAGGAAAAGATTTAACATTGGAATCACTACAGAAATCGGTTCAATCTGTCATCAACGACGGACGAATAGGCAGCCCGGTGTTCGTGCGTTGCCTGTTGCAATCCCCGCACGCGGACGAAGATACCGTTAGAGCAAGCGCTGCACTCGTGAATATTGCGAATGCCTGGATGCCGTCATCGCCTGAGCAGATCTATGCGCAGCAGAGTCAAGATGGAACTCAGTCCACAACGATGATCAAATACGCAGGTGGACAGACGGCTCTGCTTAGCGTGAATCGCGTTGCAGCCAATCAGGAGGAATCCATAGATTTGGCTCTAGTCGGAAATAAAGGGGCAATTTATCACGAAACTCCGCGTGGGCAGTATCGGTTGATGAGAGCCTCGATCCAACTTGATGATAAGGGCAACCTCTCTGATCTGATTGGTCAGGCAATTGCGTCGGGAGAACCTGTAAACTTGAGGAGTGAGGAGTAACATGGACAGTCAAGAGAAGTACGGTGTATTAATCATCGGCGGAAATCGATCTCACCAGGAAGGCTATTCGCGTACTTTCGCCGCAGACCCGCGATGCCGGCTCATCGCGTCGTCCGATGAGCGGGATGCGCCACCTGATCGTGTCGAGCTGAATCGCGCACTTGCCGAAGAATTGGATATTCCTTACATACCGGACTTGGATGAGGCGTTGGCGCGAGACGACGTGCATATTGTTTGCTCATGTGTAGAAACCGAGCGGCGCGGGCGCGTAGGTGCTCGGTGCGCAGAGGCGGGGAAGCACGTCTATCTGGACAAGCCGCTTGCGTTAAACCCCGACGACGCGGCGAAGATTGTAGCGGCTGTGAAGCGAGCCGGTGTCCGCACCCAGATGTACTCTAACATTCATGATCCAGCGGCGCAAGCAGCGCGTCAGGCATTGAATCGCGGGGACATCGGCGAACTTCGCGCCATCCACTGTGACGTGGTCTTTGCCAAGGGTCACCCGGGGTCTGCGCCGGTGGGCAACAGGCGCGTAGAAAAACCTAACGTGGAACGATACACCTTTGTCGATGCCAAGCGGGAGATGTTTGATATCGGCGTCTATGCGGTCGCTATGGTGAATTGGTTGACTCGCAAGAAGGTAAAAACCGTGTACGCGAACACCGGCAATTACTTCTTCAAGGGACACTTTGATCGCGATGTGGAAGATTTTGGAGCAATGGTATTAACCTTGGAGGACGGTGTCACGGCGACGGTCGCCGGGGGTCGATTTGGATGGCTGAGCCACCCTCAAGGCGGTATGCGGGGGCTGCATATCATCGGGACGCGGGATACCTTGACATTTGACCCTTCGAAATCACATTTGGAGGTCTTCGCAGATGAACCCGTTTTTCAGCCGCCTCCCCCTCATCCCTTGGATCCGACGGGAATGTGGGGAAGTACCCAAACCAAATCCACCGGACCACCGAAACGACAACGGGTTTCCGTCAGTGACGGACAGGGTCGGGACGAAATTGCCTCGTTTGTTGACTGTGTCGAAAACGACGTAGAAAGCGAAATGAACGCCGAAATGGCGGCACCGTCGATCTCGGTGATTACGGCGGCGTTTCAGTCGGCAGCAACCGGAAAGGTTGTCGAGCTCGGCTAACGAATTCTTGAAAATCCAGGCAATGCACATTTCTACGCTGTGGACAGATTGGGACGTTGTAGAAGGGGTTATGGTACGTGTTGCATTGATTACATTCGCGGTAGCATTTGTGGCGGTTACCCATGTTACTGCGGGGCAAATGGAAGATGTCGTTTACCTTGAGAATGGAGGCATCGTGCGGGGAACGATCCTTGAGCAGATTCCTGATAAGTCGTTAAAGATAAAGCGGGGAGACGGTAAGGAATTCAAGCATAGGGTGCGTGAAATTGTGAGGATTTCAAGAGAGCCCATGCTAGGGTCGCGAACTTTTATCCAGAAGAAGAACCCGATGGTAGCGCTCTGCCTATCATTTCCAATCGTGGGCTCCGGACAATTCTACAATGGAGAGTACACGAAGGGAGTCGTGCATATGGGTGCGGCAAAGTAGGTCTAGGGCTTGTACTCAGCGCGGGTGGTGACAACGTGGACAACCCTGATGGAAATCTCGACGCGGATAACGACGATTGGAGGAGTATTCCCGGGTACGTGTTTTTCCTCGGAGGGGCTGTTTGGTTGCTGATTGACGCGTCAATGTCAGCCAACAGAATCAACTGGCGTCACACGGGCACTCGATCGAGTTTGATGGCGGACGAGCGGCACTCGAAATCGACCCCGTAACATCGCGCAATAGATTGGGTACCGTGCTAACCTTCCGATTTTAGATGGCGCGTGCATTTTTTGGGATAGCTTCGAGTAGGACAGCAACGCCCTCCTCCTAACATGACAGTAATTGTTTAGTCCATTGACTCCTTGCCGCGAATACAAGGCGCACCCTTTATTCCACGA
This sequence comes from Candidatus Poribacteria bacterium, assembly GCA_965204085.1. GTDB lineage: Bacteria > Poribacteria > WGA-4E > WGA-4E > JAJDTR01 > JAJDTR01. The sequence continues at coordinate 1,395,369 of CBDBEE010000001.1, forward strand.
CTGATGGCAATTTCTCTCATGTACCCAACATGCGAGCTATATCCTTTGTGGGAGGGATCAAGGGAGCGAAAAGCGACCGATCAACTGAAAGAATAGTGAAGGCGATAGAAATCCCATAAAGATCCCCCCTGCCCCGCTGCCGATAGTCAGGCGCGATATACTGCCAAACTAATACTGCCACTCGTTTTGGCTGAACCAAACAGTTACAAATGACGATTATGGGCGCTCGCAAATAGCGTCAATTGAGTCTTTCCAATGCGAGGAAGGGGGCTCTATCGTATTTGTTATTCAGGAACTCTATCGCGTTCGCTATTCACTCACTTGATCATCAGTATCCGATTCGATACAGGAACTTGATGTTGCGCCCCGGTTCCGGCATTACCGCTTTGATTCTCGAAAGGTGTTGCCGGTATTCCGTGTCGAGGAGGTTCTCGATTGCGAACACCGCTTGATGTTGGAGTCCCCAAATCGAGAACAGATACTGGCAGCCCATATCATAGGCGATGTATCCGTCCGTAGGTTCCTCAAATTCGCCTAACCGGTTCTGCGAATCCGAGAATCGCGCCGTTATGTGAAGGTTCAGCGGCTCTGTCACATACCGGAGTGCTAATTTTCCGTTGAGGGGTGGGATTCGTTCAATGGGCACGTCACTGTCCTTTAAAGTCCCTCTAACGTAGCTCGTGCGCGCTTGCGCGTACACTCGTGGAACAATCTCGGCGTCAACGCTCAACTCGGCGCCGTCAAGGACGGCATCCAGTCCCCTGTATTGATAGATCCACAACCACCCCGCGCCTCCGGCTCCCCACTCCTTTTCACCGGTGTTTGCCGGAATCAGATAACCGTAAATCTGGTTGCTAAAAAGGGCCAGATTCAGTTTTACCCGATTTTGCGAATAGCGCAGAAACACCTCCGTTCCCCAACCGTTCTCGGTGCTGAGATCGGAATTGCCGATTTCGTAGGAGTGGACCGCCAAGTGGGGGCCATCCGAGAAAAGTTCCTCAATTCCGGGAGCACGGAAGGTTTTCATCATCGTTGCGCCCGCCTTCAAATCGCCTGTCCAATGGTAGATGCTAGACACGGCGCCTGACACGCCTCCGAAGTTTCGGCGTTGCACCGTTCCCGCCTTGGTCACTCTGCCCGTCTTAAACGGTTCAACTCGCTTGAAGTCGTAGCGTACCGCACCTTGCAGCGTGAAGTCGCTAACTTTCCTCTGATTGAAGTAGAAGCCCGCGATAGAAATCTCCCGTGTGTGCGGCGTCCAGAAGAATCCCCCGGTCGAATGATCGCGGTATTCGCTCCATATTCCGGTGATGGCGTCATCAGACAGACGAGCAATCGCGGACACATTGGAGGTCAACGCAATAAACTCGGTGCCGAGCGTGTTGTTGGATTCAAACTCCCGATGTTGATAGCGCGTGTGAGTTGAGTGAAGTTTCAACTTCTCAAGGAGCGATCCGTTGATCGAATACTCAAGGTTGCTTTCATACCGCTGGCGTTCGAGCTCAATGTCGACTCCCGAGATGTGTCCTTCCGGTGACCCGGGAATTCCGTAGTCGGACGTGTAGCTGCCCCCTGACACACCAACGTGCCCCCAATCCTTGACCATGGAAGCGCCGCTTGAAAAATTGGTAGTTGATAGTGACGTGTTCTCCACGACGCCAACGGGAGTATGCGTATCATCAGCAGTACGGTGATTCCACGCCAGCCGCCATGCAGTGTCACCGATTGGAACCGTCAATCCTGTTGTCGCGGTAATTCCCGAATTGACCGACTCACTCTGAAACTTGAGGTCTACGGTAGGGTGATGAGGCAGAGATGGCGCTATGGTTTCGCGTTTGACATCTATGACACCGCCGAGAGTGTTTGAACCGTAGATAAGCGATGCGGGACCACGGATGACCTTGATGTTTTTGGCTGTGCTGGGATCTATAGTAACCGCATGGTCTGCTGAGGACGCCGATTTATCGCCGGTGCGCTCGCCATCCTCAAGAATGAGCAGTCGGTCACCGCCCATACCCCGGATGACTGGACGTGCTACCGCCTGTCCCATCGACCGTTGCGCAATTCCCACCTCATCGCTGAGTGTATCGGCGATGGTTATTCCCATCTTCTCATCCACTTGCCCTTCGGAGAGTACGAGGTCGGTTGTTTTCTCAAGCTGTGCGAGGGCATCATCGTCCGGTGTGACCAAGATCTCTTGAAGTTGCACCACGCCGCCCTCTATCGAAACGGTCAATGCCGGTTCATTCGGCGCAGGTTTAGCGATAAACCCGTGCCGGCGCCCATCCGCTGAATCATAGTGTCCGACGATAGAGCCGTCTTGATTGATACTCCAGCCCTCGGTGCTAACACTGCCCGGAATCTTAAATTCCTGTAGGCCGTCCCGGAATGTGCCGACATAGGTGAGCGTGACGCCATCCACCGATTTCGCTCGGGAAACGACATCCATTGACTCGTTGATACCGTGCACAAAATAGAATTCCAGTCTCTCGGCACGTGAAAGATCGAGAGATATAAACCTGCCATTCCGGGTACGTATGTATGGATGAAACAAGCCATCAGCGTCTACGTAACTGCCCACCATGCCACCGCTTGCATTCACGAATTGGGCGTATGTTTCCGATGCCCCGGGGAACTCAATTATTTCGTCTCCCGAAAAACCGCGGCGCACCCCGGAAGCATCTATATAATTTCCCGTCAGTGCCCCGGTCGCATTACTAATACCGTATATCTGCGTTTGGACAGCACCTGGAAAATCGTATTGCCACAATTCGCCGTTTTCCAAGATAACACCGTGGTAAAGATCGTCGCTGTCTTGGTAGTAGCCGGCAGCTATCCCATTATTACTGAGCGCATAGAAAAAGGTGTTCTGTGAACCGGGGAAATCATACGTCGTAAAAACCCCGTCAATGAGCGTAAATCCGATTGTCTTCTCACCATCGGCGCCGCGAGTGTTACCTGCGAAATCCCCCAATTCGTTACTCGCAGTCAACTCTAAAAACGCCACGCCGGGGACATCAATAGTCTCAAAAGTATGGTCGGTAGCACCGGTTTCGGCAACGGGTTGATTGGCGACCCGTGCATCAGCGTTCCCCAGGATTAATGTGTTGAGACACACCACTAATATAAACGTGTAAAACGGTGTTAAATTCCGAAGTATTGTTTTCATCATGGGACATTCCCTCTTTTGTTTCATCGTTGTTATTCTCGTATAGTAGCATAGAAAGAGCAAGTACAATACAGGTAGTATGAAAAACTGCTTAATCATTTTGTCCTCCGAATAGAGATAGATTGTACTCCCGGCATAAAGACTAATCGAATAGTAGATACAGTTAGATCGTCATTAAGACGACCTAAAATTCACCGGGAAACAGGCAGAAATAACTTGGGGAAAACTAAGGTGCAGATAAATCTTGTGGATTAAGCAGCGTAGGCTGGCGGGGCGCGACTACGGATATTGACAAGAGGCGCTGTGAATATGAATGCTAGGTCTAAAGGGGAATGAACTGAAGTACAAGAACCAAGATTCGGAAGATTTTCGGCGTGGAGCGCAATACCTAGGTGGTTCGCAATGAAAAGACAAGTAGAACAATCGTGCGATTCGGAATGGCAGTGTTCGTGCTCATGCTCGTGTTCGTGTACGATTCCGGCAAGGGCAACCGTTATCAGATAATAACAGATACCCATCGCAATCACGCAGCCGGTAGATATAGTGCGAATTCGATTGTACCGCAAGAACGTCTACTCCTTTCAGATGTGCGATATTCCAAGATTAGATATATATTCTAGCGCCAATGGGCAGGCGTTGTCCAATTTATCGGTACCAAAAGGCGGAAGATGCAAAGTATGAGACTAAAGGTTTGCGGGCAGTAGGGACTATCCATCCTTCAACCCGCTTACGAATAGATGTGATTACATATGAATGCCAGCGGGGCGACAAGCTGTATGGTATCAGAAACCCGCTGTCGACCGTTTCAATGGTATACCAAAAAGCCGAAAGAATTAATTTCCCGTTCGATTTTCGGTAACACTTGGTCATCAGTGCCCGTTAAGTCGATCAGATGTACAGAGTCGAGCTAAATTTCGATTCATCTCAGTATTACACGGAGAAAAACCCAACATGATCGACTTGAAGAACAAAGTGGCATTCATTACCGGCGGCGCGCGTGGGATTGGTCGCGGATGTGCGCTTGAGATGGCAAAATGCGGCGCCGACATCGTCATCTACGACATGGGGAATCCGGAGGCGGCAGCAGACACGGTCGAAATGATTCGCCGCGTTGGAAGGGAATCGATTATCGTGGCGGGTGATGTCACTGATAGGAATGCGGTGGAGGCGGGAGTTCAACAAAGCATTGACCGTTTCGGAAAAATTGACATCCTCGTAAACAATGCCGGAAGCAGCATTCGCAACCCGTTTCTGGAACTCTCCGTGGAAGACGCCGCCAAGACAATTGACGTTTGCATGTGGGGCGTGTTCCATTGCAGTCAAATCGTCGCAAGGCACATGGTCGCGCGGGGCGGAGGCGGAAAAATCCTCATCATCAGCTCCATTCTCGCGTTTATTCCGATCGGGACTTCCGTCCCGTACAACACGGCGAAAGCGGGCATCATCAACATGGGGAACACGATTGCAACCGAGCTCGCGGAACACCGCATCAACGTCAACGTTATTGAGCCAGGTTGGACGGACACCCCCGGCGAACGGAACTATTCGACCGTCGAGGAGCAACGGGAAGGCGCGAAGAAATTACCTTGGGGACGGCTCGGAACGATTGAAGATATCGGGAAAGCGGCTGCGTTTCTGTGTTCAGACGCAGCCGATTACATCACCGGCGCCACGCTCCGCGTTGACGGCGGATACTGGTTACCCCGGTATCCGGCGGAATAGAAGGGCGCAGCTAGGTTGTTGAGATATCGAAGGAGCAGATGCCTTAAAACCTCCGGCACCGTGACACGATAAGATGCGGCAATTTCAATCAGTCGTTTCCACGTTTTTTCTTCGATTGGTATTCCCTCTTTCAGGCGTTGAGCGCGGCTATGTGCCTCAAATTCGCCGGAACGTATATTTCATCCACGCCGGGCAGTCTGTTCGAGGACTTTATCCACTCAACCATATACTCTATCTCCTCCGTGTAGGTGTCAAGATCGATAAAATCCTCTATCTTCATGACAATCATCACAATTCCGCTGCCGCCGCGCGTCGGTTCGTCACGGCTACACCCCGCCCATGAGAGTCCGCCGGCGATTGCATCAATCATGAATCCCAAGCCAAAACCTTTGTGCCCGAATTGGAATCCCCCCAACGGCATCACCGCCGTGTCCGATTCCCGTGCGTAAAATGCGCTCGGATCCGTGACCGGGTTACCATCCGAGTCAATCATCCAGCCCTCCGGCATCTCCTCATCGCGTGCCGATTTTATGGTGATTTTGCCGCCTGCGACGACGCTAACCGTCATATCAAGCATCAGCGGTTCGCCGTTCTTGCGCGGTACCGCAATCGCAATCGGATTAGGGGGCAGCCGCCGCGAAGTTCCCCCGAACGGGTGCATAAAGCGGCTGCCACCGTTAAGTAGAACGATACCAATCATCCCTTTCTCGGCAGCCTGTGGCGGAAAAGTCCCCATCCGCCCGGCATGTCCGCAGTTGTATAGCGCCACGGCTCCCAGCGTCCCCGATTTCGCCTTGTCAATGGCGAGATCCATCGCTTTCTTCGCCGCGACCATTCCGAGCGCGTCGTGGACGTTGATGACGGCGCTCACGGGTGTTTCACGGACAGTTTCCATCCTCGCCGCGGACGCTCCCGCTTTCATCGTGTCTATGTAAGAACCGGTGCGCATCACGCCGTGCGAGTCGTGACCCAAAAGATTGGAATCACAGAGGTGATCGCTGACGATTCGCGCATCCTCCTCCACCGCGCCCGCGGTAATGTAAATATTGTAGACCATCTCCTTAAGTGCTGCGTATGGAACATGAACCATAAATATCTCTCCCGTTACAGTAGTAGGCATACTCCGTATGCCGTAACCCGTCTTCCTTGTCAGGTCCCAAAAATAGGCTTACGGATTCTCTTACACATCACTCTTTACGTATTACTCCCTAAAATATCTGTAGATGAGTATATTTCTCAAACAGCAATCTCTCGTCATTCAACGCGAATTCTCTTCAAGGTAAGTCTCAAAGTCTCGCGACATACTCGACTTCCTTTTCGATGGGAGGTCTCAGCCGCGGTTTGACGGAATTGGAAATCACGAAATCAATCTTTTTCTCAAACAAATCTTCGAGGAAAATGCGTAACCCCATGTAATTATCGAATGATAGTTTCTCAAATTCTACGAGCAGGTCAATGTCACTGTCCTCGCGGGCCGCCCCTTTGACATAAGAACCGAAGAGCCCTAGCCATTTCACACTATATTCTCTCAGTGTATCTTCTTGATTACAGAGTGTCTGTTCAATTTCGTTTTTGGATAAAATGCCCGCATTCACATTGTCCGTTTCCATCTCTGTTTCTCCGCGACTCTTCCATCCTAATCTTCTTGCGCATTGAGATAGTCATAAATCTCCTCCCGTGAAACCTCCTTCTCCACTCCAAGCGACCAACTATGCAAGTGAATGGTTTCCGTTTCATCTACGGGCGGTGTGACAGGTTTTTGATGGTTCTGGCGCATAAACTCAATCAGTTGCTGTAGAAATTCTATTTGGTCGTCGGGCAAGCCCCGCACATCAAGTGTGTCCACTGCAAAATCCTCCTTTGTCTCTTTGCACGACAAATTCAAAATAACTCTTCCCGTTTCATTGTTTCGCTTTCTGTCTCTTTTTTGGTCTGTAGAAACCTTCATTCATTAGATTACCGATTCCCTCTTTAATCCCAATTTCCAAGATAAACTCAGACGCGGAGCGGTCGTGCTGGGCACCTCATTGGCTAAGCTGCAATATCCACTTAACCATCTCCGCTCGTATTGTCTGAAGGTCTCCGTCAGTATCTATCGCCTCCACCCATTCCATTGCCTCACTTGCCAAATGCTTTTTGTCGCCCGTGGCGCTCTCGATTGCCTTTAGAAGTGTCGTCAGGTAACGCACATCGTCCACTCCCTCCCGAAAACCCTCCCACTGGATAGTGTCTATCACACCATCCACAGTCGGGTAGGCGAAGACGTGGTCGCGAAAGGTCTCATGGTCGTCATCAACATAGATGTCGCCGAAGTTGTGCTGATAAGCGTAATTCATCGCGCCATGGTACCCGGCCTTCCAGAGCGCCAATCCATAGTTGCGGCGATAGGTTTCGGGTTCTTCAACCCCTACCTGAGGATTGGCATAACTGAAAATGCCGTGTCCCAAGCTATGCCATTTCTTGGCTTCACTGGGGTTGAGCGGCCCATTGAAAACGGCTAGATGAAGTAAGTCTCCGACAAGCTCGAAAGCGCCCGACGCGCAAGCCGCAAAGACCTTCGCGCCTGCCTCGTGTGCCGCTTTGAACGAGGGGCGCTCGCTCTTCAGTACCTCGCCGCTTGCCTCATCAATCCCATAAATGTACAATTCCTTGATTCCGTGTTCGCGAAGTTGAGCAATGCCGGAACGCACGTGCTCCTTGAGCGTTGCCAGTTCCTTCGGAGAAGTATATCCTCTAGTCTGCAAGCCCAAAGTATAAAACGGATCCACCGCAATTCCCGCTCGCTTACGCAGGTCGATAGCATGTTCGAGGAGTTGCGTGCTGTCGAAGTCTTGATGACAGGTCGGGTGCGTGATGCCGTGAGCCTTCAGATTTCGCATCTCTGCAGAGTATTGCCACGGAGATTTCCACTTTGAGCCGATACTCCCCTCCAAATCTTCCGCTAACCTACCGCGGTAATAGATGGAGTAGCGGAGAGCAGGTTGCTCTAATCTGATGGGGAGCACTTCTACCGTGAACGGCAGTACCGTCTCCGGGGCATTTTCCATCTCCAAGGTCATCCGACCCTTGTAGATTCCCGGCGATGTCCCTTCAGGAATATGGACCGTGACCCAAAATTGCTGCGTTTCCCCGGCTGGAATGGATACGGGCTGTAATTCGGCGGCGTCCACGGGTGCCGCTGCATCCCGCAGTCGATTGCGCTTGGCTTCATCCTCCACTGAAACAAAATCGGGGTCTCTGAGGAGAAGCTCCGGCGTCAGTGTAGGATGCTTCACGTCAGCGATCCCTATGCCCGCCTGCCACCAGCACTTCACGATATGCACCTCAATCTGTGATGAGGGTAGTGTAGACTCACCGGACGTAGCCTCGCCCCACGTCACGGTAACGTCCCGCAACGCCTTGAACCCGTAAATCGCAAAACTTGCAGGCTCATACTCACCGGGACACGCCGCTAGATTTAGTTCCGTCCCGACGATTCCGGGCACGGGGAACCTATTTGGCAGAACCTTTTCGTTGCTGATAGGATCAAGAATCCAGACGATATATGGAGAGCTTGGATAAGCTTCCGCATAGGCTACCAAAGATCCGTGTGCGGCGTGAGCCTTCTCAAGACGCCCCAGAAGCCGCCTGACGGAGCTAACGGCTGCCGGGGTGGGGTCACGCTGCAGTTCGTCAAGTTGAGTTTCAACTTGCGAGCGCACCGCGTCACGATAGTGTCGCAACTGCTGCCAATACCCCCTCAATTCCGTTGATGCCGAAATCGGAAAGGTAATTTGAGTTGCGTCCATTTCGGCAGTCAGTTCTGTGAACCGCTCTGCAAGTACACGAACGGCTTTGTGTACAGAAGTGTTTCGCTCCGCCTCAATCTGCTCTATGCGCGCTTTGAGTTCAGTTTCGTAACCGTCCGGCAGGGCAGCCTCGATCTCCAAATCGTCAATGTAGAATACCGTTCGTCCTTCAGCATCGGGCGGCCCGGTGAAGACAGTTATTGCCTGAATATAGGCGGCATCGCCCGGCGTACCAAGGCTTGTTGACCGCCACTCTGACCAGCCATCCCTTAGTTCGTGGACTTTAACCCCACTCACCACGCTGCCCTTTGTACCGGATTCCGGGACCGCAATCACGTGGCCAAACCGTACCGCGCCGCGCTCGACATACAGTTTGCCTCGAACTACCGGGTTGCCGTAGAGAGGAATCGTTAGCGGTGCTGACGCCCAGTCCATGCTCGTCCCATCTCTCCAAGTAACGTCAATCTTGAACGAGCGGTTCCCTGTAGCCGCGTGCTCCCGAGTAACACCAATGAAGTTGACCTCGTGATTGCCATTTGTATACATCAATGTCATTGTGCCGTCAGCCTCGAATCCTTCGCTAAAGACAACCTTCCGCTCTATTAGCATTGTAGCCGGAATCAATTGAGGGTCAACTGTTGAAGAATCCTCCTCGGCCCATACAATTGCCGTCAGGACGATTACGCTCATCAGGCAATTGCTTCTTGGGTCTGGCATCATAGCTCCCTTTCTACTTTCTTTTGGGAAATGGTCCGTAGCAGCGCAATTCAACACGCTTTCGGGCGGTATCTTTGCAATGGCAATCTTCCGTCTGTAACCAACAATCGCTACTACGAACCGCTGGCATGGATTACAAATCTATATCAACCGTGCCCGTTAGGCATTCCCTTTCCGATAGAAATCCTTAAACGCTTTAATGATCGTGTAAATGTCGTCTCTGCTGACATCCAAATGAATCGTCAGACGGATTGACGTACCACCCGAAATCAGAATGCTTCTACCCTTCATGAATTCTGACAGCGGTGGTGCATCACTCTCGGGGACCCCAATATACACCATGTTTGTCTGCATGGGCGGGAAGTTGACGGCGACCTCGTTTATTCCATCAAGCCCTTCAGCTAGGAGGGCGGCGTTCACATGATCTTCCTCCAACCTGTCAACCTGCTTCGTCAGTGCGAAAATACCCGCCGCTGCCAATATCCCCGCTTGCCGCATACCGCCGCCCAGCACTTTACGCCAACGGCGAGCCTCCTTTATTACATCAGTCGTCGAGCAAAGTACCGATCCGACGGGAGCACCAAGTCCCTTTGAAAGGCAGAACGAAACCGAATCGAAATTACAAGCGATTTCACTGACGGGAACTCTCTGCTTCACGGCAGCGTTGAACACGCGAGCGCCGTCAAGATGAAGCTTCAGGTTCCGCTCCTGCGTAAGCTCTCGCGCACGGCGAAGATAGTCGAGAGGCAGCGCAATCCCGGAACGGGTGTTCTCCAGGCACAACAATTTGGTCCGGGCATAATGGAAATTGTCGGGTTTGATGGCATTATCAACCGCAGCCAAATCCAGCGTGCCATCCGGCTCAAAATCGAGGGGTTGCGGCTGAATGCTGCCCAACACCGCCGCGCCGCCGCCCTCTGCCTTGTAGGTGTGGGCATCCTGTCCAACAATGTATTCGTCGCCTCGCTGACATTGCGCCATTATCCCCAATAAGTTGCTCTGCGTTCCGCTAGTGGCGAATACCGCCGCTTCCATCCCCATGGTTTCCGCCGCGATCGCCTCCAAACGGTTGACCGTTGGATCCTCGCCAAGAACGTCGTCTCCGAGTTCAGCCGCGGCTATCGCAGCGGCCATGCCCTTTGTGGGTCTGGTGGCTGTATCGCTCCTCAGATCAATGACTTTCATGTTACTCCTCATTTGTAGGGTGGGCATTGCCCACCTTTCCTTGTGCCTTTGAAGATTAGTGCCATGAACGACGTACAATTTCTCAGAAATACTCAAGGCTATACGTCGTCTTTGGAGACAGCAGTGCGGTTGCAGCCTTCACAGTTTGCTGACTCGGCGGCTTCACAAAACCGTGTTCCAAGAGATCTGTCAAACTCGGCTCGCCTAGCATCGCCTGCGAAAACTGCCGGATATCCAACTGCAAGTCACCGGATTCGGTTGGCTCCACCTCCACGCCATCTGGCGAAAAAGACACCCGCCAAGGCCCGCGGTTGGCTGGCAGAATCTCATCGTGAACCGCCATGTTGAACGTGCCCGACTGCTCCGTTGACAGCCCTCTCAGAACGCCCGGCACATCTAGTACTCGGAATAGGGAAGGGTTGGATAATTTGGTCGTCACGCCGCGAGTGAACCACTCTGACGATAGAAATGGCCCATTCGAAGGTTCGGGCCAACTAATGGTCGTAAAGTTCATGCCTACACCCCCTAGCGTTGAGAGCAATGATTTATACCCTTCCGGCGTCGTCCATACAAATTCGATTGCCTCCAAATCCATATCCCTGCCCATCCCGATGGTACTGTGCGTAAATCGAACAACCATGTACGCTTCCACGGGATCGCCCGCCGCAAAGACCTTCACCGGGCTTCCCTGCACCGTCTTGATTCGGGACCACCGAAAACTCTTGCGCATTGCCATCCCCGAATATTTGAAGGAGAATGTTTCATAAGCGGCGTTCAGTTCGTGCCACGCCTCCTCTGGCACCAACGTTATATCTATCTCCGACTCGGCAACATCCCATTGACGCATGGGCAACGGGCACTCCGGACGCGGAAATCGAGCGACAGGGCACGTGATGCGATAATCTCGTCCGCAGCACTCCCAACCGTACCTCCGATAGAAGACTTCATGAGAGGCTCGCAGATTGGCGATGTGCTGACCGGTTTCGTGCATGTGTTGCACGGCATGCATCATCATCGTACGCCCCACGTGGCGTTTCCGATCTTCCGGAGCAACAGCAACCTCGCCTATTCCGCCGCAACTAAAGAGCGATCCCCTGCATGTGACCGCCGTTGAAAGAATCCGGTATGCGCCAGCCACCCGGTCATTTGCTATCGCCACGAACATCTCTTCATCCGCCAAGGGGATTGTTCTTTCAGGCGGATATGGGGCGCCGCCTCGGAAAGCGACAGACCAAATCATCCTGACGCGATCTTCGTCTTCCTTCCGATATTCTCGAACCAACGCTGTCACGCGGTCATTCTCCCCTAATGTATTACATGACCCTGATCACAGATACACTTCAACTTGGGTACCTCCTCGCTAAGAGAATAAGGTAGTAGGCACACGCCGTGTGCCGTAAACCGCCTTGTTTCATACATCTACAATGGTAAGCTCAATCTCAGGGGCCCGGCGACTCCACTGCTTGATTATTTTGATTACCTAGCGAATAAAACACTTGCGTGAGGATGGGTTTGACACATCACGCTCCTAACTCTTTTTGACCAGCTTCTGCAGTGACCGAAGTTCACGAGGCGGATCCATTTGGCTTCCATAATCGCTCCAGGACACCTCTGCAACATAGATGTCACCCTTCGAGTCAACCGCGATTCCGTGAGGCGAGTAGAATCTGCCGGGTTCATCACCATACGACTGGTCGCTCAGTTGTGCAAGGACATTCCCCTTCAGATCCATAATGGTCACGCGAGGCCCCAGATTCGTGCCGATACGGTTGCTCGCGATGCCGCAAAAGTATTCCCCGACATAGATTAACGGCTCATCCTTCATGTCAAAACAGATGCACGCGGTGCGCGACAAATTCACCCACTGCGTTTCGTATTTTCCGTTAGGGTCGAACACCTGAATGCGGTGGTTCTCTCGATCCGCGATGTAGACCCAACCGTCTTTGTCTACGGCGATGTTGTGAACGATGTTGAATTGCCCCGGACCCGTGCCGGACTCTCCCCAAGAGAACAGGTGTCTTCCATCCGGCGAAAATTTGTGCACCCGGGCATTTGCGTAACCGTCCGCGACATACAAACCCCCGTCGCGTGGATCAATGGCGCTGTGAGTCGGCAAGTTAAACGGAAATCCACTCATTGCCGGTGAAGGTTTGTTCGCGTCCCCCAAGGTCAACAACAGTTTTCCCTCGGGAGTAAACTTGCGAACGGTATGGTCGCCGTTGTCAACGCAATAAACCATCCCATCGGGCCCGATGGTTACACCGTGCGGAGTTCCGAATATTCCGTCTCCCCACGCCCGAAGGACATTTCCTTCCGGGTCCAACACAACCATGGGGTGCGTGCCGCGATTGAAGACGTAGGTGTTGTCTTTCTCGTCCACGGCGACAGCCGTAGCTTCTTTGTAGGTCCAGTTTTCCGGCAAATTTCCCCAGTCTTCCCCGGACGTTTCATAACTATATTTTTCGTTGCCTAGAGTAACCATAAGTTCCCTCGACTATAGGACGTTCTATTGATTCCCATCTCGTATTATGGACGGGATTCAAGATTCGTTCAATTAACCCGTTTCCGAGTGAGACCGAGAATCTGGCGCGCTTCGTCGGGCGTTGCGACTTCACGCTGTAACTGAGCCACCAGATTTGCGGCAACTTCGACCATCTCGGCGTTGCTCTTGAGCAGTACCCCGCGCCGCAGGTAGATGTTATCCTCGAACCCGACGCGGATGTGACCGCCCAAAAGAATGCCCATCGTAATCATCGGCAACTGCGTCCGACCCACTCCCAAGACAGACCATTGCGCTTTGGGCGGCAACTGTTTTGCCATAGCCAGCAGGTGCTCCGGTGTGGCTTCAATCCCCCATCCCGCGCCCATACAAAGCTGGATAAATAGCGGTTCTTCAAACAATCCCTCATCAATCAACTGATGTGCCTGTGCCATGTGACCCATATCGAACACTTCGATTTCGGGTTTGACTCCGTACTCTCGCATCCGCTTCGCTGCAGTGCGTCCCCATTCGGGCGGGTTGAGAAACACGCCATCCCCAAAGTTCATAGACCCTACATCGAGTGAGCACAGTTCAGGTTGTAGCGTCACCGGCTCAAGACGTTCTTCGATGATGTTTATGCCCGGTATATTTCCGCCGCTGGTCGTGAGGTTGATTGCTATATCACACCGCTCCCGAATCCGATCCACTACCTCTTTGAAGAGTTCAAGCCTTGAGCACACGATGCCGGTCTCGGGATCACGAACATGGATGTGAGTAATCGCCGCCCCCGCTTTGCAACATTCGATGGCTGCCTCCGCAATCTCCTTTGGGGTATACGGTACAGCCGGATTCTTGTCCTTCATGGGCCCTGAACCGCAAACTGCGACGGAAATTATTGTCTTTTCCATAATCTCCCACTTCCAATCAGATGGTAATCTTGACCGAAGTCCACCTAGTCACCCATCGCACCGCTAGAGTTAAGGTGAGACCATCTCCCGATCTTTCATCGTTCAGCCTTCCAATCTTCTCCATTAGTTCTTGACCATTCCGCCATCAACATTCAAGGTTTGGCCCGTGATGTTCATCGCATCTTCGGAGGCCAAAAACGCGACCGCGCGTCCCAAATCTTCCGCCGTCTGCTCCCGCCGCATAGGGGTCGCTCGGAACATGTCCGGATATTTGCCGTGGGCAATACCGACGAACCATTCTCTGGAGTCTTGACCTTGAAACTCGGGAATGTTCTCGACCATCCGTTTGGAAATACCTTTCCACGCATCCGTATACACGATGCCCGGACAAACGCAATTCACGTTGATGTTATGCGGTCCCAGTCGTTCCGCAAGCGTCTGTGTGTAGCTAATCAAACCCGCCTTCAGCGCACAGTAGGCGGGCGGGACGAATCGTTCCATGTTTTTCACGGACGGCGTAAAACGACCGGCTATCGACGAGACGTTCACAATCTTGCCGCTGTTCTGCGCTATGAAATGCGGTGTGACCGCTTCACACATCAAAACGGATGCCCTGAGGTTCTGTTCATAGGTGCCGTCCCACAACGCTTCAACTTTAGCGAGCGGTCCCGTGCCGACCTCCGTCGGTGTCGCGCGTCCGCCGCCCACATTGTTGACAACGATGTCAATCTTGCCGCAGGTGTCGAGGGTTTCCTGAACTACGCGCACAATGGTATCCGCTGTCGTAATGTCGCCGGGCATGGCAACGGCTTTGCCACCGATTGCACGGACAGCATCGGCGGTACTGTTGGTTGTTTCTTCACGGAAGGAACTCACGACGATATCAGCACCTTCCTCGGCGAGGCACATGGCAATGGCGCGGCCAATCCCACGTCCCGCAGCACTTACGATAGCTACCTTTCCTTCCAATCTCATGATTTTCCTCTCCGTTTTCAATCTTTGTTCGCTCTAATCCGTTCCCGAAGAATCAAATACGACAAGTGATCTTGCCACATTGCCCTTCTCCAACGCGTCGAAACCGGTGTTGATTTCGGACAGAGGCAATCGCATGCTAATCATCTCGTCAAGTAGCAATCGCCCATCCATGTACAGATTTGCCAAGCGCGGAAAATCCACTCGAGGGCGGCTCATGCCATAAGACGTGCGCACGATTTCACGTTCACCCATCAAGATGTGGAACGGTAGCGTGACCTCTTCTCCGAACGGTGTCTTACCGAGTAGGACAATCCTCGCACCGGGGCGTGAGGCTTCGAGTGTCTGTCGAATCGAGATGTTCTGCCCCGCGGCTTCAATCGCATAATCCGCGCCGCGTCCCTCGGTAAGTTCGCGCACAATCTCGACGGGGTCATCTTTTGTAGCATCGACAACATGCGTCGCGCCGAATTTTTGCGCCCATTCCAATTTCAGAGGATTGACATCCACACCCACGATAATTGAGGCGCCGGAGATTCTAGCCCCTTGCACCGCACTGAGTCCCACGGCGCCGCAACCGCTCACCACGACGCTTGTCTCCGGCTTGATTTGAGCGGCATGAACGGCGCCTCCATACCCTGTCATAACCGCGCAACCAAGCAGCGCCGCGCGATCAAGTGGAAAGTCCTTCCGCAACGGTATGGCGGCTTGCTCCGGGATGACGTTGTACTCTGCGTGCGACGACACAAGGCTGTAGTAATGGACCGGCTCCCCGCTAAGCGACATGCGTGTCGTCCCGTCGAATAGCACTCCTTTGCCATTGGAAGCCTTCGCCACTTCGCACAGAATGGGCTGTCCGTGATCGCAGTAAAAACAGTGCCCGCAATTTGGACTCCATGAACACGCCACGTGATCGCCGGCGTTCACCCGCGTAACCCCCGGACCAACGGATTCGACCACCCCCGCGCCTTCGTGACCAATCACGGCAGGTAGATTCACCGGTTGGTAGCCGTGCATGGTTTCCCAGTCTGTGTGGCAGAGTCCGCTGGCGGCAATTTTCACCCGAACCTCGCCGGGCCCCGGATCCGCAATTTCGAGATCCTCAATCGAGAGCGTACTTGGAGTCGAGTGCAGTACAGCGGCTTTCATCTTCATGGTCGTCGTTCTCCTTATCCCGAATCCGATAACGCTTTGAGGTATTGGAGTTCGCTCGTAGTTTCAAATAGCCCAATATGTACATCCTTCGGTAACTAATACCATTTCGCTTGAATGTTGGTGCATAAGATGTCTAACTACATCGTTCTCCGTAGGCGGGGCATCTTGCCCCGCCGGCTTTGCGCGGAGACAAGGCTTCTTTCTCCGCCCCACCCAAATTTCTTTACTTGATTCACGTAATCAATGCACTTGAATTTTATAGAAATGGTATAAGTACCAATCATGTTACTCAACCGTCGGTGGTTTCCACGATTTCAACTGCTTTCGCCAGACCCGATCCACCTCCGTCCGAATCGCTTGCACGTCCTTCCAACGGTCTCCAAACACGGACAGAAAATAGCCTCCTGATCCCTGCTCCGGACAAACAAACATCTCCCGCGCCGGCTCAGCCGCCTGTAACCAACACTCAATGACTTGCTCGGCGAATTCTAGCCAATCCAGAAACTCCGGTGTGAACTTCCCGCCTCGTCCGAGTGCGGGTACTTGGCAGTGATGACCATTAAACGGTCGAAAATGGAACTGCTGCGCATACTGGATAAGGTCTGTTCGCTCCGCCAATCGATCCCAGTAAGGCGGTGAAAGATGCTTGATGACTGCCGGATGCGAGAAGTCCCACGTCATCTTCAACAAGCGTTTCTCCGCCTTCTCAAACCCCTCCGCCAGTGCATAAGCCTTCTCCGGAGTCTCGGTACACGTATCGCGATGCACCTCAATGGCGACATCCATCTCCAGCTTGTCCGCCTCCTCCATCACCCGTTGCGCCGTAGCCAATGCACGTTCAGTGGGAGTATCATGGTCGAGCAACTGCACATTCACACATCGGGCATTAGCCTCCTTGATTGCCCTGAGCTTCGGGCGAATCTCCTTTACGGTTCCTATATCCACGGTGGCAGCAAAGAGAAGTCCATACTTTTCGACATGCTCGGCGGTAATGTCCGGTACACGTCCACAAAATCCATCAAATCCAGCCTTCTTAATCCGCTTGATTTTTTGATCAATCGACCACTCACCCTTCTTTCCACCGTAGTCGGTCAAGGTCCAAAGAGTAGCCATGTGCTGAATCTTTGGCCGCTTGATTTTCTTTGAATCGTCGTTTTTCCTGTTTTCCTTAGCCATGGATCTCTCCTTAAGTATGTAAAACCTTTCCACGCTTCATAACAACGATAGAGCAACGCCGTCTCTCGTTGCCGATACTGGCAAAATCGACTCTGGAAATTATATCATCTTTGCGAAAAGTTAAGAATAAAAATCGACAGGTGCCACAAAGCCATCTTTCGTGCTAGAGATTTGGGAATCTTCACGGATGCAGGTACCTGTAGGAGCGATCTCCGAATCGCGACTTTAAATCCTCGCCATTCATGCACCGTCATGTGGATCAAAAGCGTTATCACTGTTATTTCCTACTCATTTCTGATACAATACTCATTGCCCGGGCACACTGCTTGATGCTCCGTGAATCGGGCTACGAGAATCTGGTATGCGCAAGTCCTAGACCTCTCATAATATGACGGAAAAAACATCTGCCACTACAACTGAATTAGTAATTTACAATTTGGTAACTGTTTAGTGCATCGTTTGGTTCGTGGTATTGCAGTTCGTCGCACGACCGGTCTGGGCATGTAAGTCCCCGATTAGCCGAAATTAGCATTGTACTTCCCTACTCGGCGCGTTCCCTGCCCCCGCTCGGTCTGGATTGGCAAATCCAGACCGATGGACTAAACAATTACACAATTTGTAACCGAGCACAGAGGAAAACGAAAAGCATGAAAGCGACAATTGCAGTCTTGGAAGGTGACGGAATCGGTCCCGAAATCATGGCGGAAGGTCTCAAGGTGCTTGATGCCATAGCAGCGCGATACCACCATGATTTTGAGTATAAAAAATGCGCATTCGGTGCTGCTGCCTACTTCACCGAGGGATCGGCATGTCCGGACCAAACCCGAGATATTTGTGACGAGGCGGATACCATCATCAAAGGGCCGGTAGGGCTCGCCGTTCGAGAAATGAACCGAATCCCTATTGAGGAAAGGCCCGAGCTGGCAGTATTGGAGATGCGCGAACGTTACACGACGTTCGCCAATTATCGCCCTGCAAAACTGCCGGCGTCTTTGGCTAACTTCTCCCCGCTTCGCGAAGAGCGTTTGGGGGCAGGTATCGACATTCTCATGATCCGAGAACTCACGGGTGATGTGTACTTCGGTAAAAAGCGGGAGGGCAAGGACACGGGCATGCAGTTCGCCCAAGACGATTGTGTCTACACGGAGGAACAGATTCGGCGCGTCGCGACCACCGCTTTTGAGGAAGCGCAGGCTCGGAACGTGCCCCTCACCAACATTGATAAAGCAAATGTGCTTGCCACCTCGAGGTTCTGGCGCGAGATTGTGGAGGAAATCGCCCGCTCATTTCCGGAGGTGCCGCTTCAGCACGTACTAGTGGACAATGCGGCGTACCAGCTTGTCATCGATCCAACACAATTCAACGGCGTGATGTTGCTTGGGAATATGAACGGCGACATCTTGAGCGATCAGGCGGGCGGAATCATCGGATCCCTCGGTCTTATGCCGTCAGCCTGCGTGGGACCTGAGAAAGTCTTCGTTGAACCCGTGCACGGTGCCGCGCCGGACATTGCCGGCACCGGACAAGCCAATCCCTATTCCATGATCGGCAGTGCCGCATTGATGCTCGAAAAAGGGCTCGGGCTGAAGGAGGAATCTGATCTAATCTGGGACTGCCTTTTTGATGTCTTTGAACAAGGCTATGTCACGGCGGAACTTGCCGCCGCCGTGAATCAGGGAACCGTTCTTTCCACTTCAGAGTTTGGGGATCAAGTGGCAAGTGCAATACAAGCCGCTTGAGTTCTGTCGTTTAACGAATAATTGGCGATCTTCCTTAAGAGCGTGCCATTATCCCTGTCAGAATAATTCTTTCAGCAAGTAACACGTTCTAGTCGGAGTCCCTTTCCTCGATCCAGAGGATTGACATGTTAATAGAATGTGACATGTGCAGAATTCCGCGCTCCAGCGGAGCGCAATGCGTGTCGTGCATCATAAATTGCCCCTCGTTTTTCGCTCTATGACTGGCTTCGGGCGAGTGTTACTTGATAGCGCGCCGTTATCCCTGTCGGAATAATTCTTTCAGCAAGTAACACTTTCTGGTCGGAGTCCCTTTCCTCGATCCAGAGGATCGAAATGTCAATAGAATACGATATGTCCAAATTTTCGCACTCCAGAGGAGTGCAATGCGTGTCGTGCATCATAAATTGCCCCTCGTTTTTCGCTCTATGACTGGCTTCGGGCGAGTGTTACTTGATAGCGCGCCATTATCCCTGTCGGAATAATTCTTTCAGCAAGTAACACTTTCTGGTCGGAGTCCCTTTCCTCGATCCAGAGGATCGAAATGTCAATAGAATACGATATGTCCAAATTTTCGCACTCCAGAGGAGTGCAATGTGGAGTGTTACTTGAGAGATTAAACGACCGAATAGATTAACCGAACGGATAATGAGCAGGATTTGCTATAGGACTCTAGGGCTTTCCATATCGCGCCCATAATCCTTCGCTATTTGCTCAGTTGATTTTATCTGGTCGCTTGAGGGACTTGCTATGGGAGTTCTATCGCACTCATTATTCATTCGCTTGATCCCTCGCAATCCAATCGGTTGATTGGACGTTATTTGAATAAGAAATGTTTGTGATGGCTGCTGCCGGTACATCCGAACAAGACACTTATCCTATGCGGGAACGAAAAACCTATAAAATATTCGCGATATTCGTGCTAACGTTGACGGTAGTCATCAACGTCGATACTTACGCCCAAGTCGTCCATTTCCCCGACCCGAATCTACGGGCTGTCGTCGCCGAGGCCATCGGCATCGATCCCAACCGCATCACGGTGGCTGCTTTGCGTCCGCTTACGCGAATAGACGCGGTTTTCAGAGAGATTGAGAGTCTCGAAGGGCTACAACACGCTACAAACCTACGGCTCTTGGATTTGGCGGGCAACCGTATTTCCGACTTAACGCCTCTCTCCAATCTTCACAGTTTGGAAGAGTTGGGGTTGGACGGGAACGTTATTAAAGACATTTCGGCGCTCACCGGTTTAACAAATCTCCTCGTCTTGACAATCGAGTATAACCAGATAAGCGATGTCGAGGCATTGCGCGGATTGACGAATCTACGCACGCTTAAGATAGAAGGCAACCTTATAGTTGACCATTCCCCGCTTGATGACTTGTCACTTGTCAACTTTACTTACGATCAAACTTGTGACATAGCGCCGTTTGAACTTGAATCAAGACTAGCAAACAGGACTTTCCCTTCGGTATTCGCCGCATGGGGCGGGACTATTAACCAACCTCATCTTAGTACCGTTGAGAATTACGCTCAACACGATTTGTATATAACGACGCCATACGTGTTTGGCCACCGTTTCTTCGATACGGGCGAGACTTGGGAACTACGAGGTGTGCCCGGACGGGGGGAGCAAATTCGCGATGAATATATGGCACTTAACCCGAATATGGTTTTTCTTGTCGAGATCAGAAACAAAAATGCTTATCCCGGAACTGTGCCGGAGGATTCGCCTTATTGGTTAAAAGATGCCAACGGCAACCTTGTTCCCGACTTCCCAGGTGCACCTTTTTACGAAGTGGATATCACGCATCCCGTTACCCAAGCGATAATCATTAACCAAGCTCTTACCGTAGCCAGATGTGGGTTATATGACGGCATCATGTTTGATCACTGGGGTGACAGCGAGAATCCCGATGCTCGTGGACGCGCTCTGAACGACATTATTGAACGCATCCGTGCCGAGACTCGTCCGGATTTCCTGATAATGGGCAACACCAATGACAACAAAATACCGAGAGTCGCCGAGCACACCAACGGCGGTTTTATGGAAACGATATTGCCGAACAATGTGATCGGCGAGTCTCTGGAATCAGAGTTGGCACAAATAGAGGACGCTTTGCTCTGGCTGGAAACCAA
>CBDBEE010000002.1:0-3100128 GCA_965204085.1 Candidatus Poribacteria bacterium
CCTTTGGCAGTTTTGGCAATATCCACTCTGTGTCTGATAACAGACAACGGTTGTCTGAGCCGGAATGACCTCTTCAACATACTGTTGATGGGTTGTGATATTTTCAATCACTCCATGACAATGGGGACAATCCTCTAAAGGAGTTTCAACAATTTCGTCAGCTTCGGTGGGACGATGTCGGTAACTGCCGGCGTGTCCCGGTTTTTTGCGACGACGTTTTTGTCGATTCGGTTTGACAAATCCGGGGGCAGGCGGCTTTGGAGGCAAAGTGGAGGTAGTTAACAGTTTCGACACCTGCTGTTCCAATTCGGTTATACGGGCGCGTAATGCCTGATTTTCAGCTTCCCATTCGGCTATACGAGCAATTAACTGTTGTTCCCTTGTATTCGTCATAGTGATGCGTTGAATCCTCAGTAGTAAGCAACTGCGCCCAATGCTGCACGGATTTCGCCACTCTTACAAACTGGACTAAACAGTTACGTTTGAGCGATATCGGTTTGACAACCCATCGCATCAATAGTAACAATGACCCTGACACGTCCAATAATTCAAGCAATTGAGGCATGGCTGGAATCTCATTGGATTTGTCTGCAACTTTGATTTGTCCTAGTGCCACGCCTTGATGGCACGCCCACGCACTAACCAAGTGAATGGCTGCTTTGTTGTTATGAGTATCGTAAGAACGACGCAATTGTTTTCCATCAACCGCAATCACTTGACCTTGCGTAACTTCAATGGCACTGCGAATCCAGTTGATGAAACATTCTTCGAATTTGGTAGCGTCTAGCGCACTAAATACACGCCTGAATGTATCGTGCGACGGGATGCCTTTTGGCAATTCCAAGAACCCGGTTAACCATTTATACTTGGCGTCTCCGAATGATTGAACTGCTACCCAATTATCGGCGCCGCAAATAACCGCGCAGATAATAATGACAATAATATCAAGCAATTTATGGGGTGTACGACAATCATCTCGTCTGGGGTCTGGCAATGATTCAAAGTGGGCTTCAATAGACGAAATTGGGGGATTGGACATGTGTTCTACTCCTTAGAAAAGTTTACACAAGCATATCCCACGTTCCTCTCATGTCAAGACCAAAATTTAGATGCGTTTCCCCTGATGGTCCTACAGCGCAAGTAGGAACAATCTCGCGGTCACGCTGGTGTAGGTGCAGCCGGGCAAGGGGATCTCTATGGGAGCTCTATCGTCTTCGTTATTCACTCAGTTGATCACTCTCTATCCGCTCATTTGATCCCTGCCTATGGTCGCTGAGCAAGTATTATTTGTAATATGTTAGCAGACGGATGTTACAGGGGTTCGTCGCTTTGTTGACCTTTTTATGTCAATTGAGGACGGGAGACGGGAAAACGAGAGAACGGGCAGGAGTGGGAAGATTGGAAGGGTGGAAAGGGGAGATCGAGTCGCGGATTAAACGGATTTAAGGATTTCACTGATTAGAAGCGCCTGATCGGTGTTGTTATGTGCGCTGGAGATTCCATCTGAGAGAAGAAGGGAGATTGGGGATTTGGCGATCGAGGATTGTGTATAGGGCTTACAGAGGAAGAAACCAAGTTTTCAAGGGAACACTTGGTTTCGTGCAGCACGTTAGGTAGGGTTGAACGGCTAAAAGCAAACGACAATTAATGCTATATGCGAGTGAAACCCGACCTACAGGTCTGCTGCCATATACCGATTTGGCTTAACCCAACCTACTAGCTGTCAACGTCGTCGGTCTTGCCACTTGTCCGTTCTCTAATTTCCCCACGGAGATCGTTTGCCACGCCGTCTATCTTGTCTATCACTTGCATTATGTCCCTATGATGCGCTCGTGAATTGGCATCTATCTTCTCATCAAGGCGGGTGAAACCGGCGTCCATCTTCTCATTGAACTTGTTTATCTCCCTACGATGCGCCTGCGAATTGGCATCTATCTTCTCATCGAGTCGAGTGAAACCGACGTCCATCTTCTCATTGAGTTTGTTTATGTCCGAATAATGCGCCTGCGAATTGACATCTATTTTCTCATCAACTCGGGTGAAACCTGCATCCATCTTCTCATTAAGTCGGATAAAACCAGTGTCCATCTTCTCACCAAGTTTCAAAATATCGGAGCGGAGTTGCCGCATATCCTCTCGGAGTTCCTTCATCACCGTTTGAATTGAGACTGCTACCAAATTTATCTGTTCTTGCAGTTTATCATCAGCTCTGTTCATCTCTGCTTTCGTCGCCACTGATGTTGTGATTTTCCACCAGAGCGCGGCAATCCCGATTAGCACCCCAATCAGCGGTATGACCGACGGTACTATGATTTTAATCCATTCCATCAGATTCCTCCTTCGTTTTAGGGGTCGAATTGCCCAACTATAACATCTTCTCCGCAAATTGTCAATCTACATTGCTCGCAATTAACCTGATTTACTTGTCACATCCCGCCGGATCTGACGTTTTTGCAGTTTCAAAGGTTGTAGGTTGGGTTGAACGGCATTCCGTTAATAATCGCCAATCTTAGAGGAGTTTTCGAGTTCCCGCTTTGCCTTAACGTGCCAAAATTGGAGTGAAACCCAACATTAATCGTACACTCTTCCACCATGAGACACTCTGAATAATTAGATGCGTTTCCCCGGCTCGCAATGAGCCTGATTTACCTGTCATATCCCGCCAGATCTGACGTTTTTGCAGTCTCAAAGTGTCAAAAAAAGCTGAATCGGTGTCAATAATATGCTTACAAGGCAAGTAGGAGATCTTTTGTCGAATTTTGAATTCGATGATTCAAGATTCTCTAGAATCAGGTGGGATTGTAACGGGGTTTAGGTGTTGGCAACATGGGGGGATTGGTGTATAATGGCATCGCTGTGGAAGGTGAATTGAATTTGTGGTGGAGGATGGCGGGTTGATGGGCGAAATGTGTTCTCCCGGTCGGCGTTTTCGTGATGCGGTGTCGGAGGAATGCCCGTTGCAGGTTGTGGGCGTTATCAACGCTTATGCCGCGATCATGGCGGAACGTGTGGGGTTTCGAGCTATCTATCTCTCCGGATCAGGCGTAGCGAGCGCGTCATACGGTCTGCCGGATTTGGGCATGACCACGTTGGATGAGGTGCTGGAGGATGTGCGTCGGATTACGAACGCCACCGAACTGCCGTTGCTCGTAGATGTGGATACGGGATGGGGCAACGCGTTTATGATCGCGAAAACCGTTCGCCAGATGATTCGGGCTGGTGCCGCCGCTGCCCATATCGAAGACCAGGTCAGCGCCAAGCGTTGCGGTCACCGCCCGAATAAGGAGGTTGTCAGCCCGGACGAGATGGTAGATCGAATCAAAGCCGCCGTTGATGCGAAGACAGACCCGGATTTTGTTCTTATGGCGCGGACGGATGCGCTCGCTATCGAAGGGCTTGATGCCGCAATCGAGCGCGCCTGCCGGTATAGAGATGCCGGCGCGGATATGATATTTGCTGAAGCGGTTACCGAATTGGAGCAGTACCGGAAGTTTGCGGACGAGGTCGGAGTTCCGATTCTGGCGAATATAACGGAGTTTGGCAAGACGCACCTCTACACAATGGAGGAGCTCAAGAGCGCCGGGGTGAGTTTGGCGCTATATCCGCTGTCGGCTTTTCGCGCGATGAGCGCCGCCGCGCTAGGGGTGTTTCGGGCGTTGCGAGATGGGGGGACTCAGAAAAGCGTGGTTGATATGATGCAAACGCGGGAGGAATTGTACGAAATCCTCAATTATCATGAGTACGAGCGGAAGATTGATGAGTTGTAGGAGAGGAGCGGGGAGATTAGGATTTAATAAACGCAATTCGTTTTCTAGGGGTTACAAAGCTTGGTGGGCAGAAAGAGAAGAAAGAAACCACGTTTTGAGGAAAAAACTTGGTTTCGAAAGAAGTGTTTGATGAGGTAGACAATGCAAGCAAAAAAGACGGGTGGATTGGCAGGTGTCATCGCCGGTGAAACGGCTATATGTACCGTGGGCACAGAGGGGGTAGGCTTGACCTATCGGGGATATGGAATCGACGATTTGGCTGAGCACGCGGGCTTCGAGGAGATCGCCTACCTACTCATTCACGGGAAGCTGCCTACGCAATTGGAACTGAATGGCTACCGTAGGACGCTAATTGGGGCAAGGGGCTTGCCGGATGGCCTAAAAACAGTGCTTGAGCAGTTGCCGGGAGACGCGCATCCGATGGACGTGCTGCAAACGGGCTGTTCGGTGCTGGGGACTATTGAGCAGGAAACGGAGGACACGAATCAGTCTGACATCGCCGATCGGCTGGTGGCGAGTCTACCGTCGATGTTGCTCTATTGGTACCATTTTCATACGAGCGGTAGGCGTATCGAAGTGGAAACGGATGACGATACGACAGCGGGTCATTTTTTGCATCTGCTGCACGGTCGGGAGGCGGACGAATTGCAACGCCGAACGGTTGACGTGTCGCTAATTCTTTATGCGGAGCACGAGTTCAACGCGTCGACGTTCGCGGCGCGTGTCGCCGCCGCCACACTCACCGACTTCTATTCGGCGGTCTCCGGGGCAATCGGCACACTCAGGGGGCCGTTGCATGGCGGCGCCAACGAAGCGGCGATGGCGCTCATCGAGCGATTGGATTCGCCGGACGAGGCTGAGGCTGTCGTCTTGGAGATGCTGACGACGAAGCAACTTATCATGGGGTTCGGGCACCGGGTGTACACCGTCTCGGATCCACGCTCGGATATCATCAAGAGCTGGTCGCGCAAGCTCTCCGAAGCCAGCGGCGACATGACGTTGTTCGACGTGTCCGAACGGGTTGAAGAGGTGATGTGGCGGGAGAAGAAGCTGTTCCCCAATCTCGATTTCTTTATGGCATCCGCGTATCATCTCTGCGGGATCCCAACGCCAATGTTTACGCCGATTTTTGTCATGGGCAGGATAGCCGGCTGGGCGGCGCATATCTTCGAGCAGCGCAGCGATAATCGTTTGATTCGGCCGGGGGCGGAGTACATCGGTCCGGAGTCGACAGCTTACGTTCCGATTGAGGAGCGGGAGGAAAGCAGTGGTCTGTGACCAGTGGCCTGTGGTCAGTGGCTAGTGGGAAAGGGCGAGAAGCAGCGGCCAGCGGATCTCTACGGATCAACTGAGTGATTAACGAAGGATCAAGCGAATGGACAATGAGCGCGATAGCTATCCCGTAGTAGATCCCGACAGCAAATCCTACTCCATTCTCTGTCGTGCGATCCCAATCTACCGGTTCGTGTTTTTTGTAGGGAACGCAGATCTGCGTTCCCTACGTAATCTATCACACTCGCAGTTCACTCGTTTGATCCCAGTCTACGAGTTGTAGGAGCGATCTCCAGGTCGTGACCTCCAATCGCGAGTAAACGCGCTCTTACGGATTGGAGTTGGGTTTCACGGTGTTCAACCCAACCTACAGGATGTGAAGGCTGGGGCAAACAGTTGTCAGTGACCAGTGGCTAGTGGAGAAGAACGGAAGGGTGGAAGAGGGGAAGAAGCGCGGATTGGTGTGGAGGCAGAGAAACCGAGTTTTTAAAGACGCAAGAGATTTCTATGGGAGTTCTATCCTCCTAGGATTTCTATCAATCAACGAAGGATCAAGCGAATGGGCAATGAGCGCGATAGCTATCCCGTAGTAGATCCCGACAGCAAATCCTACTCCATTCTCTGTCGTGCAATCCCAATTTACCGGTTCGCGTTTTTTTGTAGGGAACGCAGATCTGCGTTCCCTACGTAATCTATCGCACTCGTTATCCACTCGTTTGATCCAAACCTACGGGTTGTAGGAGCGAGTTTTACGCGCGACTGCGGTTCGTAGTAGTGCAATTCACTGCACGTCCCATTTGTAGCGACAATCATCAAATCAAAAATGAAACCTTACAGGTGTAACCCCTGTAGGAGCGATCTCCAGGTCGCGACCTCCAATCGCGAGTAAAACGCGCTCCTACAGATTGGAGTCGGGTTTCACGGTGTTCAACTCAACCTACAGGATGTGAAGGATCTAAAACCAGCGTTCAACCACGACCTTCTTCTGCGTGAAGAAATCGATTGCGTCACCTGCCTGACCGTGAAGGTCGCCGAAGAAACTTTCCTTCCACCCGCTGAACGGGAAGAACGCCATGGGCGCCGCGACACCGACGTTGATGCCGATATTCCCGATTTGCGCTTCGTAACGGAATTTCCGCGCGGCAGCCCCGCTGCTGGTGAACAGGCACGCCATATTCCCGTATTTGCCGCTGTTTATCAATTGAATCGCGTCATCAACGGTTTCCGCATGCATGAGGCCTAACACTGGGCCAAATATTTCCGTGGACGCGATATCGCCGGCCGGATCCAGGTTCTGCAAAACCGTCGGACGCACGAAATTTCCGTTCTCGAAACCTGAAATGAGTGGATGCCGCCCATCCACCAACACATCGGCGCCTTCGTCGGCGCCCTGCTGAATCAACCCCTCAATACGCGTTTTGCTTTCTCCCGTTATCACGGGCCCCATCTCAACCGCCTCGTCTAACCCGTATCCTACCTCCCGAGACGCCGCCGCATCGGCGATGGATTCGGTGAACCAACCCTTCGCTCCGCCAACCGTGACCGCGAGAGATGCCGCCAAACACCGTTGTCCCGCACACCCGAAAGCACTCTCACCCACGGCGTGGATGACCTCCTGCTCGTCAGCGTCGGGAAGCACGAGAATTGGGTTCTTCGCGCCACCTTGACATTGAGCGCGCTTGCCGTTCGCCGTCGCCCGCGAATACACATACTTGGCAGTAGCCGTTGCACCCACAAAACTGATAGCCCTGATGGTGGGATGGTCGATGATGGCATTGACGGTGTCCGAGGCACCGTTCACCAAATTCACCACACCTTTGGGCAAGCCGGTCTGTTCAAGCAATCGAAAGACCTTCTGCATGGTTATAGGCACTTTTTCGGACGGTTTGACGATGTACGTGTTGCCGCAAGCGATAGCATACGGCAAGAACCAGAAGGTAATCATGCCGGGGAAGTTGAAGGGCGCGATTGCCGCGCACACGCCCACCGGCTGCCGAATCATGAACTCGTCAATTCCCGATGCGATGTCCTCCAGATTCGTGCCCTGCATCATTGTCGGAATACCGCAAGCAACCTCCACATTTTCGATTGCCCGTCGCATCTCCCCTGCTGCCTCGGTGAGGGTTTTGCCACATTCCATGGTGATCGTGCGGGAGATGTCGTCCAGGTTGTCTTCGAGCAACTGTTTTAGCTTGAAGAGATACTGTATTCGTTCCGTCGGGGGCGTGTGACGCCAATCGTCAAGCGCCGCCGCGGCTGCCTGCGCAGCGCGGTCCACCTCGGCGGTCGGGGAAAGCGGCACTTTGGCTAACACCTCGGTGGTCGCCGGATTCGTGACATCTAGGCACTCATCGACCTCGGTCGCCAGCCATTCATTGTTAATATAGTTTTGTAGCATGATTTCTGCTGCCATGGGTAATCTCCTCAATCGTGGTCATTTCAGTATCGACTTCAGGGCTTCGGTATCAAGGTTTGCACCGCTCATCACCATCACTACATTCTCGTCTGCAAGTTCGCTCTTCAATTTACGAGCGGCTGCAAGTGCTGCCGCGGCTGCCGCTTCAACCAAATTGTGGGTGTATCGCAGTACCATCCGAATTGCGTCCCGTATCTCTTCCTCGCTGGCCAATACGATATCACTAATTCCATCCTTAAGAATCGAAAATGGAAGATCGGAAGGCACGCGCGTCGCCAATCCATCGGCAACGGTTCGGCACGAGTTTGTCTGAATCTTCCTCCCCGCTTTCCATGAGAGGTAAATCGCCGGTGCGTTTTCAGCCTGCACACCGATGACCTTCACGTTTGGGTTTATCGCGCGGGCTACCGTAATCGCTCCGCAGGCACCCGACCCTCCGCCTATCGGCACAATAATCGTGCTTACATCCGGGAGTTGCTCGAAGATTTCGAGGGGGTATGTCCCCACACCGTGGAATAACGCCGGTTCGCTAAGCGGATCGACATAGTAGAGTCCTCTTTCGACTTGCAGTTCCGCGCACAACTCGCGAGCTTCGTCAAAATCGGCGCCGCCTTCCACTAGCTCTGCGCCGAGGGCGGAAATTGCGCTGTTTTTCTCCGGATTGTTTCCGTTCGGCACGACAACGGTTGCATGAACGCCGAACTGCCTCGCCGAATACGCTATGGATTGCCCGTTATTCCCGCTGGTAACGGTTATCACGCCCCGCCGTTTCTGCGGTTCCGGAAGCCGGTGCATGAAATTTAACCCGCCTCGCACTTTGAAACTTCCGGTTGGCTGATGGTTCTCGTGTTTGATATAGGCGTTAAAACCGAGAAATTCTGACAACTCTGGGTATCGGATTAGAGGGGTCGGTTTTAGGAAGCGGTATACAACCCGACGAGCGTCAATGATATCATGAAATGTGACAGAATCCAACGAAACCCTCTTGACTAGCGGGACGGATGACCTAGCGAGGCTGTGTGTCTATCGGCATGATGCTTGTAACAGCAGGCGATATCTGCTACAATGATAGCAATTTTCGAAGACTGTGTCAAACGAATTGGTTTTTGCGCATCGAGTGAGTTGAAGTGTTGGTTTCACCCGAATTTCGGTGCACTTGGGCGAAGGGGTAAAACATGCGATTCAAGCCGATATCTAGATTTCTACTTTTTGCAGGGCTATGTTGTCTGACGGGCGGGGAGATGTGGCAGAGAAACGGGCTCGCCTTCAACACAGGTCAAATTGTCTTTACATCCGAGAGAGATGGCACCCCTGAAATCTATGTAATGTTTGCCGATGGACGAAATCAAGTAAGACTGACAAACCATCCAACGTATGACTTCGATCCGGATTGGTCTCCCGACGGGACGAAGATTGCGTTCGTTTCCACCCGAGTTGGCAACGGCTTTAAAATCTTCGTAATGGATGCCGATGGAAAAAACCCGATTAGGCTGACGGATGAACGGTCGGAGAAGCATCCGGACTGGTCTCCCGATGGGGGTAAGATCGCATTCACCGTCCTCCCGGGTAAAGAAAATTTGGCGCCTCATATCGCCGTAATGGATGCTGATGGAAATAATCGTGTGAGGCATGAAGACCACGCGATGGAACCATCATGGTCTCCCGATGGGGGAGAGATTGCATTCGTATCCTCAAGACACGGGAACAATGAAATTTACGTGATAGGTGCCGACGGACAGGGGCTTAAAAGGGTGACGCGCGATTTAGCGCCTAAATACAGGCCCGCATGGTCTCCTGACGGAGAACGGATTGCATACTATTCCTGGCACGAAAGATTCGATCACATCTATGTGGTGGATACTGACGGTAAAAATCGCACAAGGATTACGCACAATCAAGAGCATCATTCCGAGCCCGCATGGTCACCTGATGGACGGACGATTGCATACGTGACGTCAAAAGATGATTTTCGCACCAACCCAACAATTCACTTGATGACCGCTGATGGAAAATATCTTAAACAAATTAGCGATGGCCATGATACACATGATTTTCAGCCCGACTTTAACCCGGTAGGGCTTTCGGTGTCCCTCGCCCCTAATAAAATCACAATCTGGGGCAGGTTGAAGAAACTCGCGCCCAATTTCCGATAGTTTACCCGATTACATTTTACGCGCAACCAAGAGGGCAGAAAATGCGATTCAAATCGATACCTAGATGTTTGCTGTTCGCCGGACTGTGCGTCTGTCTGACGAGTGGGGAATTGTGGTTGAGAGACGGATTCGCCGTACAGAAGTCACAGATTGTCTTTTGTTCTACCAGAGACGGGAATTCTGAAATCTATGTCATGGATAGCGATGGGGGAAACCAGAAAAGATTAACAGCAAATCAAGCAGATGACGGCAGTCCGGCATGGTCTCCCGACGGCCAACGGATTGCATTCGCTTCCAATAGAGGTGACGGGAGATATCAAATTTATGTGATGGACGCCGATGGAAGCAATCCGAAAAAACTAACCAACACACTGATAAACACTGACCCATCATGGTCTCCCGATGGACAGAAGATTGCGTTTACCTCTAGCCCCGATGGGATTGGAACCCATATCGCCATTATGAATGCCGATGGAAGAAAAAAACCTTTAAAGCTAATCAACGGTCAAGAGCCATCATGGTCTCCTGATGGCGATAGACTGGCATTTATATCCCGGCGAGATCGGCAGGATGAAATTTACGTCATAGGCGTTGACGGAGCGGGGTTAAAAAGAGTCACGCACGATTTAGCGGCTAAAGGAGACCCATTGTGGTCGCCCGACGGGGGACGGATTGCATATTGGTCCGATCACGACAAGTTTACTCAGATCTATGTGGTGGGGGCGGATGGAAAAAATCGAGTGAGGCTTACGCGCAATCAAGCCCACAACATGTGGCCCGCATGGTCTCCCGACGGAGAGACGATTGCGTACGTATCTACTAAAGCCATTGACGTTGGCGTAAGAGAAAAGATCCACTTGATGACCACAATGGCGGGGATTATAAGCCCGACTTTGGCCCGGTAGCACTAGCTGTGTCCCCCATTTCCAAAACAACCACAATTTGGGGCAGGTTGAAGTAACTCGCGCACAATTTCCGATAGTTTACCCGATTTCATTTTACGCGCAACCAAGAGGGCAGAAAATGCGATTCAAGTCGATACCTAGATATCTGCTGTTCGCCGGACTGTGCGTCTGTCTGACAATCGGAGAACTGTGGTTAAGACAAGGACTCACGGCGCAGAAATCACGGATTGTTTTTACATCCACGAGAGACGGAAACGCTGAAATCTACGTGATGGATCCGGATGGAGGGAATCTGAAGCGGATAACGGACAATCCGGCTGATGACTGGGAGCCTTCATGGTCGCCCGACGGTCAAAAAATTGCATTCGTATCCAATAGAGATGGCGGACGTGTTCAAATCTACGTTATGGATAACGATGGAGGGAACCCGGTGAAACTAACGGACGGACTGATTAGCTTGTATCCATCGTGGTCTCCTGACGGGCAAGAGATTGTTTTCACTTTCTCATTAAACGGCGAAAACATGCAAGTCTATGTCATGGACAGCAACGGAAACAATCGTCAAAGACTCACAGCCCCTCAAGCGAACGGTTACGAACCAGCATACTCGCCTGACGGACAAAAGATTGTGTTCATATCCGGGAGGGATGGAACCGGTGAAATCTACGTGATGGATTCCGATGGCGGGAATCAGACGCGGTTAACGGACGATGAAACTTACGAAAGAGAACCAGCGTGGTCACCTGACGGGGAAAGAATTGCATTTAGAGCCTCGGTGGCTGGGAGCTTTGAGATTTACGTTATGGACGCTGACGGACGAAATCGTAAAAGGTTAACAGACGACCTAGTGAATGATTATCGTCCAGCTTGGTCTCCTGATGGGCGATTCATTGCATATGCGTCTTTCAAACACGTTGACGCAGTATTGGGACAGCGAATCCACTTGATGACTGCGAATGGTAAGCACGTCGCGAGGTTAGGTGGCCAGCACCGAGGCGACGATGACGATCCAGACTGGTACAATCCTGCAGCGTGGACGGTATCTCCGGCAGGCAACCAAATCACAATCTGGGGCAGGTTGAAGAAACTCGCGCCCAACCTCCGATAATTTGATTCTACTTTGTTGGGATCCGATGCCTGGCCAAGCATATGTGCACAAGACTATTAGAACCAGATCGTTTTATGTGATGATGTTACGTGCCGATGCGAAGAAGAAAGACTCGATAAAATTTTTTAGCGAGGGGGTACCAGGTCATACAAGCCATTATCGGGATTTAGAGAATACGCTAGAAATGAAGAACCGGATAAAGGAGAAATTGACCAATGAATAACATCAGCCCGTATTTGAGAAGATGCCTGTTTCTACTACTATTGGTGTCATTGGTTATGTCGGACAGTACAGCGCAGAGCTTCGAACCGAGAATCGTCTTTGCATCCAACGACGATGGCAACTGGTTTGGCAACTGGGACATCTACTCCATGGACGTAAACGGAGACAATCTCCTCCAACTCAGCGACCACCCGGCATCTGACAGGGCCCCCGCTTGCTCGTCGGACGGGAGAAGGATTGCGTTCATCTCAGAACGCGGCGTTACATCTGACCTGTATGTGATGGACAACGATGGCAATAACGTAATCAGACTTACCCATGATAATTTTTTTGAAAGCCGCCCTAGTTGGTCGCCGGATGGCACGAGGATTGCCTTTTCATCTTTCCGTTGGGCCGTTGGGAACTCGGAAATCTACGCGATGGATCCCGATGGAAATAATCTGAAAAATTTGACAAGACACAAGTGGCACGATGTTACACCGAGTTGGTCGCCAGATGGACGCAAGATTACGTTTGGCTCCTACCGTGATGGCGGCTTGACTACTCCCGCGCATATTTTCGTGATGAATGCGGATGGAACGGAAAGGCGCAATCTCACTGACGATACCGACCTAATTAAGAATCGGTTCCCTACTTGGTCGCCAGATGGACGCAAGATTGCTTTCCACTCGCAGCACATCTTCGATCCAGACGTGCGTTATTACATTTACGTGATTACGGCTGAAGGAGAAAAATTAGAGAAGCTTACGGAAGAGGGCAGCAACAGGTTTCCAGCCTATTCGCCGGATGGGGAAAAGATCGCCTATGTGTCACACCGTAATGGTGATTCAAATATTTATCTGATGGACACCGACGGGATGAACGCTGTCAAACTCACGAACACTCCGCGCGGCGTAGATAACATATATCCTTCCTGGTTGTTTGCGACTGATGCATTTGTAGTCAACTCAAGCGGAGGAAAGTTGCCGACATCTTGGGGAGTTCTCAAACGGTCCGGCAACCCGCGATGATGTCGTTGAACTCGGCGTCGACATCTAAACACAAACCACAGAACTAAACTCTGCGTCAATTCGGTTCATATTTACACATAACTCGGTAGGTGATCAAGGGACATGGATAATGACCGCGATAGAGATCCCTTTCCAACCGCACCTAAAGGGCTGGATGAATGCCGGTTCGGTTAGGAAACCGAACCTACCGCAGCGTAGAAATGAAGACACCCAAAAAGGAGATAATGAACAATGAACAACCTCAGCCCGTATTTGAGAAGATGCCTGTTTCTTCTACTATTGGCGATAATGGTTACGCCGGACAGCGCAGCGCAGGGGTCTGAACCGGGAATCGTCTTTGCATCGAACCGCGACGGCGATTGGAACATTTATTCCATGGACGTAAAAGGAAATAATCTCTTCCAACTCACCGACCAGGAGAAATCTGACGCGGACCCCGCTTGCTCGCCGGATGGGAGAAGGATTGCGTTCAGATCGGAACGTGACTTTAAACCTGACTTGTATGTGATGGACCGCGATGGCAAAAACGTTATCCGCCTTACCAATGACAATGATTTTGAAAGCCGCCCGAGTTGGTCGCCGGACGGCACGAGGATCGCCTTTTCAGCTTTCCGTTTTCTCGTTGGCAACTCGGAAATTTACGTAATGGACACTGAGGGAAATGGCCCGATAAATTTGACACAACACGAGATGGACGATGTTGTACCTAGTTGGTCGCCTGATGGAAGCCAGATTGCGTTTTCCTCCAAACCCGCTGCTGTCATCGCGGCTGCTGCTTTTAATATCTTTGTGATGAATGCAGATGGAAAGGGAAGGCGCAATCTCACTGGCGACACCAACTTATCGAACAGTTTCAATCCTACTTGGTCGCCAGATGGAAAGAAGATCGCTTTCAGCGCGCAGCACAACCACATTTATGGTATTTACGTGATGACCGCTGAAGGGCGAAAATTAGAGATGCTTTCGGACGGGGAGGGTAACAACTGGAAACCAGCCTATTCGCCGGATGGGACAAGAATCGCATATGTGTCAGACCGTGAGGGGAGTTCTAACTTGTATTTAATGGACACCGACGGGAGGAACACAGTCAAACTCACGAGAAATCCACGCGGCTCTGACAACAGATCTCCTTCCTGGCTGCCGAGTGCATTGGCAGTCAATCCAAACGGAAAGTTGCCTATATCTTGGGGAGTTCTCAAACGGCCCGGCAACCCGTGAAAATGTCAAAGTATCCGGCACCGACGCTTAAACACATCATTACCGGGATTTTAGAATACGCTAGAAATGAAGAACCCGAAAAAGGAGAAAATGAACAATGAACAACCTCAGCCCGCTTTTGAGAAGATGCCTGTTTCTACTACTATTGACCCTAATGGTTACTTCGGACAGCACAGTGCAGGGGTTTGAACAGAGAATCGTCTTTGCATCAAACCGCGACGGCAACTGGGAGATTTACTCCATGGACGCAAACGGAAACAACCTCCTCCAACTCACCGACGAACCGGCATCTGACGAGCAACCCGCTGTCTCGCAGGATGGGAGAAGGATTGCGTTCAAATCAAATCGCGTGCTTTCACCTGAGCTGTATGTAATGGACAGCGATGGCAATAACGCGATCAGACTCACCCATGACAGTTTTCGGAAAAACCGTCCGAGTTGGTCGCCGGATGGCAAGAGGATTGCCTTTTCATCTTTCCGTTTGCGCGCTAACAACTGGGAAATCTACGCGATAAGCGCCGATGGAGAGAATGAGATAAATTTGACAAATCACAAGGAGCCGGATGATTTACCGAGTTGGTCGCCAGATGGGAGCAAGATTGCGTTTGTTTCCATGCTTGATGGCGGCGCGTTCGGTTCTCGTCATATTTTCGTGATGAATGCAGATGGAAAGGGAAGGCGTAATCTCACCGGCGACACCGACCTAATAGACAGCTCCGATCCTACGTGGTCGCCAGATGGAAGCAAGATTGCTTTCAGGTCGCTGTTCAACTTAGTGGGTTATGACATTTACGTGATGACCGCTGAAGGGAAGGAGATAGAGCGGCTTACTGAAGACAGTAAAAGCAGCATGCCAGCCTTTTCACCGGACGGGAGAAAAATTGCCTTTGTGTCAACGCGTGACGGAGACACTAATATTTTTTTGATGGAGGCAAACGGGATGAACGTGGTCAAACTCACGAGAAGTCCGCCCGAAATTGCGAACAGCTCTCCTGCCTGGTTATCCGGCGCCTTAGCAGTCGATCCAAACCGAAAATTGCCAACATCTTGGGGAGTTCTCAAACGGTCCGGCAATCTGCGATGATGTCAATGAACTCGGCGCCGAGACCTAAACACAACCACAGAACTAAACTCTGCGTCAATTCGGTTCATATTTACACATAACTCGGTAGGCGATCAAGGGACATGGATAATGACCGCGATAGAGATCCCTTTCCAACCGCACCTAAAGGGCTGGATGAATGCCGGTTCGGTTAGGAAACCGAACCTACCGCAGCGTAGAAATGACTATTGATTCTACTATAGAGCATATCTAGAAATGGAGACCCCGAAAAAGGAGAAAATGACCGATTAACAACATCATCCCGAATTTGAGAAGATGCTTGTTTCTTCTGCTATTGGTGTCATTGGTTACGCCGGACGGCAAAGCGCAGAGATTCGGACCGAGAATCGTCTTTGCATCGAACCGCGATGGCGACTGGGATATTTACTCCATGGACGTAAACGGAAACAATCTCCTCCAACTCACCGACCACCCGGCATCTGACAGGGCCACCGCTTGCTCGCCGGATGGGAGAAAGATTGCGTTCAGATCAGAACGTGACGGTCCTCCCGACCTGTATGTAATGGACAACGATGGCAATAACGTGATCAGACTCACCAATAGCAATTCTTTTGAAAGCCGCCCTAGTTGGTCGCCAGATGGAATGAAGATAGCCTTTTCATCGTTCTGTGAAAACAACTGCGACATCTTCACGGTGGACGCGGATGGAGAAAATCGTACGAGGTTGGCACAACACGAGATGGACGATGTTGTACCGAGTTGGTCGCCGGATGGAAGTAAGATTGTGTGTGCCTCCCTACCCCCGGGTGTCAACGCATTCGCTGCTTATCATATCTTCGTGATGAATGCAGACGGGAAGAAAAGGCGCAATCTCACTGGCGACACCGACCTAACGGGTAATTTCAGTCCTACTTGGTCGCCAGATGGAAAGAAGATTGCTTTCGACTCGCAGCGTAACTTCATTTATGACATTTACGTGATTTCCGCTGAAGGGAAAAAGTTAGAAAGGCTTACGGAGGGCGAGGGTAACAACACGAGACCAGCCTATGTTCAGGATGGGACAAGAATCGCCTTTGAGTCAGACCGTGACGGAGCTTGGAACATCTATTTGATGAACACCAACGGGAGGAACGCGATCCAACTCACGAGAACTCCTCCTGGCACTAATAACTCACATCCCTCTTGGCTGCCTCGTGCATTAGTAGTCACACCAAACGGAAAGTTGCCGATATCTTGGGGAGTTCTCAAACGGAGCGCCAACCCGTGATGATGTCAAAGTATCCGGCACCGACGTTTAAACACGTCATTGCGCAGGATATAGAGAATACGCTAGAAATGGAGACCCAAAAAGGGAGAAAATGACCGGTGAACAACATCAGCCCGAATTTGAGAAGATGCCTGTTTCTTCTACTATTGGTATCATTGGTTACGCCGGACGGCACAGCGCAGAGATTCGAACCGAGAATCGTCTTTGCATCGAACCGCGATGGCAACTGGGACATTTACTCCATGGACGTAAACGGAAACAATCTCCTCCAACTCACCGACCATCCAGCCTCTGACGAGAGACCCGCTTGCTCGCCGAACGGGAGAAAGATTGTGTTTACCTCAGAACGTGACGGTTCGCCAGACCTGTATGTGATGGACAGTAATGGCAATAACGTGGTAAGACTCACCCATGACAATTTTTTTGAAAGCCGCGCTAGTTGGTCGCCGGATGGCACGAGGATTGTCTTTTCAACTTTCCGTTGGGCCGTTGGCAACTGGGAAATCTACGTGATGGACGCCAATGGAGAAAATGAGATAAATTTGACAGAACACAAGATGGACGATGTTGTACCGAGTTGGTCGCCAGATGGAAGCAAGATTGCATTTGTCTCCGGCCCTCAGAACGTCCAGTTTCATCCCCTTCATATTTTCGTGATGAATGCAGATGGAAAAGGATTGCTCAATCTCACTGGCGACACCGACCTAACGGATAGTTTCAGTCCTTCTTGGTCGCCAGATGGCAAGGAGATTGTTTTTAGCTCGCGTCCCAACGTCAGGGTGAGGCACATTTACGTAATGACCGCCGAGGGGAAGAGGCTAAAAAGGCTTACAGAGGACGTGAGTTACGACGGGAATCCAGTCTATTCACCGGACGGGACAAAAATCGCATTTGAGTCAACCCGTGACGGAGGCCTTGACGGCCATTGGAACATCTACTTGATGGATACCGACGGGACGAACGTGGTCGAACTCACGAGAACCCGTCGCGGTACTGATAACAGATCTCCTACTTGGCTGCCTACTGCATTAATAGTCAACCCAAACGGAAAGTTGCCGATATCTTGGGGAAAAATCAAACGGACGGGAAACCCGTGATGATGGCAATGATCTCGGCGGCGATAGCTAAGCACAAGTCATAGAACTGGACTTTGAGAACCGGATCGTTTTATTTGATGACATTACGTGCCGATGCAAAGAAGAAAGACTTGATGAATCTCTAGAAGTGGAGCAGGTAGCCCACCCAAAACATTTGCACGGGTTGTCTTGAAGTGGACATCTTGCCATGACACACAATGATGGAGGTCGAACATGCGACTCAAACCGATTGATGGACTTTTATTTTTGATGCTACTATCCCAATTCTTGGTGAGCGGGGGGCTATTGGTGGAAACCGGATATGCCGTTCACCACAAACCAATGATCGTATTCGCTTCAGCTAGAGACGGGAATGCTGAAATCTACGTAATGGATGCCGATGGAAAAAATCAGAGAAGACTTACAAATCATCCATTGACCGACTCTCAGCCATCATGGTCACCGGACGGCAAAAAGATCGCATTCATGTCCAATAGAAACGGCGGAAACCTTCAAATTTTCGTGATGGATAGCGATGGACAAAACCCGGTTAGATTAACGGACGACGTGTGGGATCAGAATCCAAGTTGGTCTCCGGACGGGCGAAAGATTGCATTTACCGGCTTTAGAGATGCGGGACTAGGGGATGGTACATGGGATATCGATATCTACGTCATGGACCCTGACGGAAAGAACCGCAGACGGTTAACACGCGTTCCCGGGAGTAACTCTAATCCATCGTGGTCGCCAGACGGTAAAAGGATAGCATTCGCAAACACTAAACCTGGCGCTTCTGAAATCTATGTGATGAACGCGGATGGTACAAGACAGAAGAGTTTAACACAGGATGACAAACGCGGGAACAAGCGTGAACCCTCCTGGTCTCCGGACGGGCAAAGCATCGCTTTCGTGCTCAACAATTTACGCTCGATTCAGATCTACGTAATGGATAGCGACGGTGAGAATCTGAGAAAGTTAACAGACGGAAAGCATAACTGGAGCCCAGCTTGGTCGCCGGACAGCGAGATAATTGCGTACGAATCTTGGAGAGGGAATGACCACATAAGCGAAATCCACTTGATGACGGCAGATGGAACGTACCTCAAGCAACTCAGCGGCTTACACGAACGCGGAGATTGGGATCCTGACTGGCTTAATCCTACCGCGCTTGCTGTTTCTCCCACAGGCAACAAAATCACAATTTGGGGCAGGCTTAAGAAACTCGCCCCCAACCTCCGATAATTTGCGCGATTACTTTACGAACTGCGAGTCTTGATGATCGAGACTAGACGACGAGGTGGTTCGTTGAAAACCTCACCGGCGTCAAGCCCTCAAGAGAGGGTCGGAGCACATCCTAACGGTACGTGCGCGTCTGCTCAGAACGAGTCACTATATTGCCCATGGTACGCGCAACCAAGGAGGAAAGAATGCGATTCAAACTGACACCTAGATTTATACTGTTTTCAGGGCTGTGCGTCTGTCTGATGAGTGAAGAGCTACGGATGAAAAACGGGCTTGCCTTTAGCACAAATCGAATTGTTTTTACATTCTACGCGAAACCTGACCACACTGACGTCTATGTGATGGATGCCGATGGAGGAAACCGAGAAAACCTGACAAACCATCCAGCGTATGACCATAGTCCGGATTGGTCGCCTGACAGGACGAAGATTGCATTCGTTTCCAACCGAGACGGCGGCAGATCTCAAATTTACGTAATGGACGCCGATGGAAAGAACCCGATTAGATTGACAGATGGACCGCTGACCAAGTGGGCACCAGACTGGTCTCCCGATGGGGGTAAAATTGCCTTCACCGTGCAACCGGCTGCAATAAGAGAATCTCACATCGCCGTGATGGATGCGGATGGAAATAATCGGGTGAGGTTTAAAAACCACGCGAGGGATCCATCATGGTCTCCTGATGGGCGTGAGATTGCGTTCTCATCTTTGAGAGCTGGTGAGTGGTGGGACGATATCTACGTGATAGGCGCTGACGGACAGGGGCTTAGAAGGGTGACGCATGAATTACGGGAATTATGGGGTGCATACAGTCCAGCGTTTTCTCCTGACGGGAAACGGATTGCATACGTGGCCATCGACGACTCATACCCTCACATTTTTGTGATGGGAGCAGATGGCGGAAATCGCAAAAGGCTTACGCACAAACCAGAGAATCATGATCAACCTGCATGGTCTGTCTCCGGACGGAGGATCGCATATGTTGTCTGGGACAATATGTTGGACAATGATGCTCCTTCAGCGATTCACTTGATGACCTCCGATGGACAATATATAAAGCGACTTAGCGCTGTCGATGGTGCGTACGATTCTCAACCCGACTTTCGCTCGGTGGGATTAGCTGTGTCCCCCACCTCCAAAACAACCATAACTTGGGGCAGAGTGAAGAAACGCGTCTCCAACATCCGATGATTTGGCAAAAACCTTGTCAGCTTGTATTTCTTGATGATGGCGGCTGGGCGAAGGGACGAAAAAATGCGATTCAAACTGATAGCGAGATGTCTGCTGTTCGCGGCGCTGTGCGTTTGTCTGACGACCGGAGAGCTGTGGTTGAGAAACGCGCTCGCCTCCAACACAGGTCGAATTGTTTTCACATCTAGAAGGGATGGCAACAATGAAATCTATGTAATGAATGCCGATGGGGGAAACCAAGAAAACCTGACAAACCATCCAGCGCATGACAGTGATCCGGATTGGTCTCCTGACGGGACGAAGATTGCATTCGCTTCCGACCGAAACGGCGACCGTACTCAAATCTACGTAATGGACGCCAATGGAAAGAACCCGATTAGACTCACGGATGGACGGGGGTGGAAGGGAGATCCGGACTGGTCTCCCGATGGGCGAATGATTGCGTTCTCCGTCGATCATATCGCCGTGATGGACGCGGATGGAAATAATCGTGAGAAGCTTGAAGACCAGGCGTGGGAACCATCGTGGTCTCCGGATGGAAAACAGATTGCATTTGTGTCTGGAAGAGACGGGCTTGGTGAAATTTACGTGATAGGCGTTGGCGGACAGGGGCGTAAAAGGGTGACACAGGATTTAGTCGCTAAATCGAGCCCATCGTTTTCTCCCGATGGGCGGCGGATAGCATACGCGGCGGCGCCGGAGCCCGGAGGATTCGGTCACATCTATGTGGTGGGTGCGGATGGTAGAAACCGAGTGCAGTTTACGCACAATGAAGAACATCATTGGGGACCCGCATGGTCTCCGGATGGACAAGTGATCGCATATTATGTCTGGGATGGCCTCTGGGGCCGCAGCACGATCCACTTGATGGCCTCCAATGGACGATATATTAGGCAACTTAGCCATGGCGGTAATGCGCGCGATTCCGGGCCCGACATTAGCCCGCTAGGACTAGTCGTGTCCCCCGCTTCCAAAACAACCACAATTTGGGGTAGCCTCAAAAAACGCGAATCCAACCTCCGATAATTTGCGCGACTACAAGATGATCTTCAAATCTTGATAATGGAGGCAATATAAAGGGACAGCTCATTGAAAACCTCGCTAGCGTCGGGAGTGTCGCCTTTATTGTCACTTGCGCTCAAAATCAGTTACGTTACTTCTCATATTGTCCACAACAATGGAGGACACAATGCACTTCAAACTGGCAGCTAGGTTTCTACTGATTGCAGGGCTGTGCGTCTGTCTGACGAGTGGGGAGCTGTGGTTGAAAAATGGACTCACCGAACACCACAAACCACAGATTGTATTCTCTTCTACTAGAGATGGGAATCCAGAGATTTATGTGATGGACAGTGACGGGGCAAACCATAGAAGATTAACAGCAAATCAAGCAGAGAACTACCGTCCGGCATGGTCTCCTGACGGGACGAAGATTGCATTCGTTTCCAACCGAAACGGTGGGTTCATTCAAATCTACCTTATGGACGCCGATGGAAAGAATCCGATTAAACTCACAAACGCAGTATGGGATGATTATCCGTCGTGGTCTCCCGACGGGAAGAAGATCGCATTCTCCTCTAGTCTAGATGGGAAGATGATAAGACATATCGCCGTGATGGATGCTGATGGAGATAATCTCGTAATGCTTGAAGCCAACGGGACGGAGCCATCATGGTCTCCGGATGGGCAAGAGATTGCATTTGTATCTCGGAGAGATGGGATCGAAGAAATTTATGTGATGGGCGCTGACGGACATGGCCTCAAAAGGGTGACGCACGATTTTGTGTTGAAAGGCGGACCATCGTGGTCTCCCGACGGACGACGGATTGCATACTGGGGCGAGGACAACGGATTCTTTCAAATCTATGTGGTGAGGGCCGATGGTAGAAACCGCACGAGGCTTACGCACAATCGAGAGGAGCATCATTGGCTACCCGCATGGTCTGCTGATGGACGAACGATAGCCTATGTGTCGGCCGGTGATGGTCGCCTCATAGGGACGATTCACTTGATGACCGCCGATGGAAAATACCTTAAGCAACTTAGCGATGTCCACAATAGTGGGGATTATGAGCCCGACTTTGACCCCAAAACAGGGCTAGGTGTGTCACCCGCTTCCAACAAAAGCACAATCTGGGGCGAGCTGAAAAGAGTCGAACTTATCCGTCGTTAGTTTGTGCCATTGCTTTTTGAACTACGAATCCTGATAATGGGGCAATGCGCGGGGTGTGCCATTGGAAACCTCGACCGCGCCGAGGGCGTCACCAAATGGTCGGAGCACATCTTAACGGTGTGCGAGCCTGCTCAGAACGAGTTACTTTACCTCTCAAGGTACCCACAATTAAGAGCCTGCTTGAATAATCGGTAACAGATCCATTTCTGACCGTTTGTAGGAAGTTTTTTCGTGTTTATATTGCTGCCTTCTACGTACCTGTCGCCCGCTGGGGCTTAGGTGCATGAGGTTTTGGCGTTTCTACACACCTTCAAGATCTCTATAGGATTTCTATCGCGTTCCCTATCCGGTCACTTGATCACTTGCTATTCACTCGTTTGATCCCCTCAGGGGCTTTTAGAGGCCGGTGGGCAGTGCCCACCCTACAATGTACTTTTCAAACAGGTTCTAAGGAGGCAAAAATGCGATTCAGATTTTTACTTAGATGTCTACTGTTCACAGGGCTGTGCGCTTGTCTGACGAGTGGGGAGATGTTGTTGAGAGAAGCATTCGCCGCACACCACAAAATGATTGTATTTGCTACTGTCAGGGATGGGAATCCTGAAATCTATGTGATGGCTGCCGATGGAAAAAATCAGA
Source organism: Candidatus Poribacteria bacterium (assembly GCA_965204085.1). GTDB lineage: Bacteria > Poribacteria > WGA-4E > WGA-4E > JAJDTR01 > JAJDTR01. Next base: position 22,722 of record CBDBEE010000002.1, read on the forward strand.
CAAGACTAACAGACCATCCGGCGACTGACCTTCATCCATCATGGTCCCCGGACGGTAAAAAGATTGCATTCACCTCCTATAGAAATGGCGGCAATAGGCAAATTTTCGTGATGGATAGCGATGGACAAAACCCGATTAGATTAACAAACGAAGTGTGGGACCAGGATCCGGACTGGTCACCGGACGGGCAAAAAATTGCATTTACCGGGTATAAAGATGTGGGAGTTCACGGTGAAGCATGGAATAAGGATATCTACGTCATTGACCCGGACGGAAAGAATCGCAAACGGTTAACCCGCATTGCCGGGAATAACTCCAATCCATCGTGGTCGCCAGACAGTCAAAGGATTGCATTTGTAAACTCTGGATGGGGGTGGGGTCCCGAAATCTACGTGATGGACAGCAATGGCGAAAATACGACGAGATTAACTGACGATGTCGGTAGCAAACGTGGCCCCGCATGGTCGCCCGATGGGAAAAGCATCGCTTTTTTGCTCAACAATCAAGTCTCCGTTATGGATAGCGACGGAGAGAATCCGAGGAAGTTGACGGACGGACAGATCGCCTTGAATCCAACTTGGTCACCGGACAGCGAGATGATTGCATACGAGTCTTGGAGAAGGCCCGATGGCATAAGCGAAATCCACTTGATGACTGCCGATGGCAAGCACATCAAAAAACTAAGCAGCCCACCCGAACGTGGAGATTGGGATCCTGACTGGTTTAATTCTGCCACGCTTGCTGCCTCGCCGGCAGGTAACCTAATCACAATCTGGGGAAAGTTAAAGAGACCAGCCCCCAAATAGCGTCCGTGACTCCACTCAAAGCAAGTCATTGTAATGCTCATTTATCCAACAACTAAGGAGGACAAAATGCGATTCAAACTGATTCCAAGATTTCTACTGTTTGCAGGGATGTGCGTCTATTTTACGAGCGTAGACATGATGTTGAGAGAAGGATTCGCCGCGCCGAACTCGCGAATTGTTTTTACATCCGCGATACACGATCAACGTTGGGTAGGCGTTACCCACGCTGAAATTTTTGTAATGGATGCCGATGGGGGCAACCAAGATAGACTGACAAACAATAGAGCGAGTGATGTCTATCCGGCATGGTCTCCCGACCGGACGAAGATTGCGTTTGTGTCCAACCGGGACCACGGGTTGTTTCAAATCTACGTAATGGATGCCCATGGAAAGCACACAATTCAACTTACAGATGCACCGCGGGAGAAGGCGGATTTGGACTGGTCTCCTGACGGCAAGAAAATAGCGTTTACTTCATGGGAAGGACAGGATAGGCAGAATCCCCTTGTCATGGTGATGGATGCTGACGGAAACAACGCCTTCGAGCTAACCGAAGGGGAGAGCCCGTCATGGTCTCCCGATGGTCGGAGGATTGCATTCTCCTCCGGCAGAGATTGGAGAGATCAGATTTGCGTGATAGGCGTTGATGGAGACGGACTAGAAAAAGTGACACAAGATAGGGCGATCAAGGATACGCCGGCATGGTCTCCCGACGGGAAACGAATTGCGTACATGGCCTTGCCGGAGGGAGAAACTTTTCAAATCTATGTGATAGGGGTGGATGGTAGAAATCGCAAAAGGCTTACTTTCAAGCAAGAGAATCATATGGACCCTACATGGTCTGCTGATGGACGGCTGATCGCCTATGTGTGGTCCCCAGATATTTTTGTAAACCCCCCGGCAAAGATTCGCTTGATGACCGCCGATGGAAAATATCTGAAGCAACTTAGCGATGACCACAGAGGGAACGATTATTACCCCGACTTTGGCCCTGTGAGTCTAGCTGTGTCTCCCGCTTCCAAAACAACCACAATTTGGGGCAGGTTGAAGAAACTCGAGCTAAATCGCCGTTAGTTTGTGCGAATAGCTTATGAACTTGGATTTCTAATGATGGGGGCAAGCTACGGGATGGGTCATTTATGCCTCCCCAGCGTCGAGAGTATCAATATCAGCCACGTTGGTGCTCATTTAACCTATAACTAAGGAGAAAAAAATGCGATTTGGACGAAAGCTCGCGTCGTTTATCGGATTAACCTTATTGCTATCAAGTGCGGAGTTGTGGTTGAGAAACACACTTGCCGCGCAGAACGCACGGATTGTTTTTTCAACTACGAGACATGCCTACACCGAAATTTATGTAATGGATTTCGATGGGGGTAACCAAGAAAGACTGACACACAATACGGCGTATGACAACTATCCGACATGGTCTCCCGACCAGACAAAGATTGCGTTTGTTTCCAACCGAGACCGCGAGTTGCTTCAAATTTTTGTAATGGACGCCGATGGAACGAACCCGATTAGATTGACAGATGGACCGCGGAGGAAGGGGGATCTAGACTGGTCACCTGACGGCAAGAGAATTGCGTTCACTTCATGGGATGGACAGGATAGGCAGAATCCCCGTATCACCGTGATGGATGCGGATGGGAACAACGCATTCGAGTTAACCGACGGGCAGGAACCGTCATGGTCGCCCGATGGTCGACGGATTGCATTCGTGTCCGGGTTCGATTGGGAAGATCAAATCTTCGTGATAGGCGTTGATGGAAACGTGCTTGAAAGAGTGACGGACGAAATAGCGATTAAAGCCACGCCGGCATGGTCTCCTGACGGGAGACAAATTGCATACATGGCCTTGCTGCAGGAAGAAACCTTTCAACTCTATGTGATGGATGCGGATGGTGGAAATCGGGTGAGGCTTACGCACAAGCCGGAGCATCATATGGACCCTACATGGTCACCGGATGGACAACTGATAGCCTATGTGCGGTCCCCTGACATTTTTGTAAACCCGCCGGCAAAGATTCACTTGATGACCGCCGATGGAAAATTTCTGAAGCAACTTAGCGGCGACCACAACGGGAACGAATATTATCCCGACTTCAGCCCGGTCGGACTAGCAATGCCCCCTGCTGCTGTGTCACCCACGTCCAACACATCCACACTATGGGGTAGGGTGAAGACACGCACGCCCAACCACCGATAAGCTGCGTGACTACCTTATGAACTACAAGCCTTGATAATCAAGGAGATACAACAGCGCAGTTTATTGAGAAGTTGTTTGAATAGGGATGGCAAGGCCGTATCGTAGCCGCTTTTGGTTTTCGCAGGGAATGACGATCGTTATTCCCTACAGCGGTATCGCCGAATCATGCGGATTTGACGCACAAGAATCAGTTTCAAGGAAAACGGAGTTGTTGAAAACAGGTTTTTAAACCGGCTCTGAAAATTTCACCGGCACCAATGAGGTCATCTGATGGTTGGGAGCGCACCCAAACAGAACCCGTGCCACCACTCAAACCGAGTCATGTTAGGGTTCATTCGACCAACAACTAAGGAGGACAAAATGCGATTCAAACCGGTAGCTAGATTTCTACTGTCCGCAGGGCTGTGCGTCTGTCTGACGAGTATAGACATGTTGTTGAGAGAAGGACATTCCGCGCCGAACTCACGGATTGTTTTCACATCCACGAGACATCGCAACGCCGACATTTTTGTAATGGATGCCGATGGGGGCAACCAAGAAAGACTGACAATCAGAAGCGCGCGCGATGTCCATCCGACATGGTCTCCCGATCGGGCGAAGATTGCGTATGTTTCCAACCCAGGCGGCGGGTGGCCTCAAATCTACGTAATGGACGCCCGTGGAAAGGGGGCGATTAAACTGACAGATGCACCGCGGAGGAAGGGGGATCTGGACTGGTCTCCCGACGGAAAGAAAATAGCATTCGCTTCTTGGGATGGATGGGATAGACAGAATCCCCATATCACCGTGATGGATGCGGACGGAAACAATGCCTTCAAGCTAATTGACGGGGAGGGGCCGTCATGGTCTCCCGATGGTCGAAGGATCGCATTCTCGTCCGGGTACGATTGGCACGATCAAATTTTCGTGATAGGCGTTGATGGAGACCGACGAGAAAGAGTGACAAAGGATACGGCGATCAAGAGTTCGCCGGCATGGTCTCCCGACGGGAAACGAATTGCATACATGGCTTTGAAAGAACATCTTTTTCATATCTATGTGATAGGGGTGGATGGAAGAAATCGGGTGAAGCTTACGCACAATGACGAGTATCATATGGACCCTACATGGTCCCCTGATGGACGGCTGATAGCCTATGTGTGGTCCCCTCATGTTCACGTAAACCCCCCGGCAAAGATTCGCTTGATGACCGCCGATGGGAAATATATTAAGCAACTTAGCGGTGACCAAAGAGGGAACGAATATTACCCCGACTTTGGCCCGGTTAGCCTAGCTGTGTCTCCCGCTTCCAAAACAACCACAATTTGGGGTAGGTTGAAGAAACTCGCGCCCAACCCACACTCCAAATAACAGCCTACTCAAATCCAATTTTGAATAACGCCATCAAGGGATATCAATATGCCAAGAGAACTTGTTGCCGTCTCGTTACGAAACCCGGCGCTCCGTGAGTATGAGGAGCCAAAACTCAAGCCTGGGAGGTTAGGGTAAAAAGCCTCTTCTCGGCGCCCAAACACGGGAGCGACCTCCGCACCTATCGGGCGGATACTCAAGACTACACGAAGCCGTTCGATAAGGAGCGTCGCGTCCATGCCGGAACACCTCAATCTCCGACGTTTCCGATGAAATTGGGGAATATGACAGTCGGAGAAATCGCTGAAGTCGATGGAGAGGTGGACGATTTTGAGGTAGGAGACAGCGTATTCGGGTACCTGCCGATCCGTGAGACGCATACCGTTGCCGCACAGAAATTGAAGAAAGCGCCCGAAGGAATGTCATCCGAGGCTATCGTTTATTCCGATCCGGCGGGGGTAGCGCTCGGAGCCATCCGCGAGAGCAAACTGCGTATCGGCGATCGTGTTTCCGTGCACGGACTCGGCGCTATCGGGCAGATGGCGCTGCAGCTTGCTCGGATTCAAGGCGCACGGTGGATAGCCGCGACTGATCCGATCCTGCTGCGTTGCGAACTCGCCAACAAGCATGGCGCGGATCTTATCGTTAATCCGGTTGCCCAAGACGCCGGCGTGGTCATCAAGGATCAGACGGACACACTCGGCGTCGATGTAGCGCTGGAGACGAGCGGGAACTATGCCGCTTTGAACGATGCGTTGCGCGCCGCGGGCTATGGCGGGACGATCGTTTCTTCGGCGTATTATACCGGCGATTCTCATGGGCTAAGCCTCGAGGGCGAATGGCACCGAAATCGACTTACGATAATCTCCAGCCGCGATGTGAGTCAACCCCTGCGTGACCATCCGCTGTGGGATTCCAAGCGCATCCATGAAGAAGCGTTCACGCTACTGCAGGAAGGGCGACTGTCGGTGGAGGGATTGGTCCATCCCATCGTCCCGTTCGACGAATCGGCTGAAGCGTACCGCGAAATTGACGAAGCGCCGGAGCGAAGCATCAAGCTGGGAATCCGGTATGATATCTAGTGGAAATGAACCAAACCTAAGCAGGTGTCGGTTATGCGGTACATCTTCTGAAGCTATCGGGAGCTGCAGGGTTGGAAGAGCGGAAGAACGAAGGGGTGGAAGGTTAGTGCGGGCAGGTTGGATCTGGAGCGAGCAGAGGAGACGAAGTGATAAGAGGGAAGGCGACCACGGCGGAATTTCTGGCGCTCCGCTTTTCCACTCGGTTGAATAGATTAGAAATTGCTCTGGCTATCGTTAGCTCGCAGACGAATTGATTCAAGCTAACTCATCGCGCGCGTAGCTTGGAAGATTATTGAGTCGTCGGATGGCTCCCATCAGATACGATATCCGCTCGGTTGACGATTTCGCATCAATCATCACAACCGGAAAACGGTTTGTTTTCTCCGATTCAGTGTTACTACCTTTTCTGGGCGTATACCTCTATATCCTCGATAAAGTCGAGTTTGTTCGCAACAGCCGTATTCTGCACCACGCGAATGTCCTCTGCACGCATGTTTATGCGGATGCTGGTGGCTCTACCGACCGGTCTTTTCAGTTGCTTGGCTATCTTCCAGTTGTTATTTCCGACGCGGACATAGATGTCCACGTTCCTCACCGGATCTACGGTATCCAATCGAATGTGTCGAACAAAGCGGGGTTCATTAAGTTCGTAAAAATACGCCGTCCCAATACCAGGGACGCAGACCGTTCCTCAGCCGCCCCCAAGCGGATTGACTACCTGTTTCCGTGCGGTAACGTCCCTCCACTCGTTCCACGCCGCCGCCACTGAGGGCTTCACTCAGGTGTGCGGTCTGCACGCAGCCGGCCAGCGCCGCGCACGCGAATACAAGGATGATTCTCATGATATCCTCCTGCTTGAAGTAGTCTTTTCTATACACCGGTGTTGCGGTTTTGCAACTCACGATGTTTCTTGATTGGGTAGCACCCAACACGGTTGGCATCGCCAAAGCTGTCCGCGGTCTTGAAATATTGAGCAGAGCGGCGTCCGTCACGAAACGGATCGACGATCCTACCACAATCCAATATTCCCAGGTGCAATTGCTCTGCCAAGTGCTTATCCTCCAAATTGCACGCCTCCACATGATGTGATATACAAAACCAAATAGCACAAGCATGTCAAGGTTTGGGAGTAGGAGCTCCAAGGGAAACGCATCTAATTATAGAGGCTGTCTCATGGCGGTAGAATGTACGATTAATGTTGGGTTTCACTCCAATTTTGGCAGGTTCAGGCAAAGTGGGCACTCGAAAACTCCTCTAAGATTAGCGATCATTAACGAATTCCGTTCAACCCAACCTACGACTACGACTGGTGCTTTTAAAGGCTTTGAATCACCAATCCTTGAGACTAAGTGGTGACCTACAAATGATTGACGATATTGAAAAGACAATCGCAAAAGAGAAAGACCATGTGAGACGGAATTATAAGGCTGAAATCAAAGGAATCTTCGGTTCATACGCGCGGGGTGATTTCGGCGCGGACAGCGATCTCGACCTATTGGTGGATTTCGATGATGGCGCCAGTCTCTTCGATCTCGTTGGGCTCGGACAATACTTGGAGGGTGTATTGGGGTGTAAGGTGGACGTAGTGTCCCGACGTTCACTTCGCGAGGAACTCCGCGCCTCCGTCCTGAACGACATGATACACCTATGAGAGATCGAGCATCTGAATAAGTAGTACGATTGAAATTCTTCTTTATTCCCCGATCCAAGAGAAATCAATTCTAGCGGACCGATGCGTGCACTACACTTAGGAGTTACGTACTTCAGACTGTAGGAGACGCAGATCTGCGTCCCCAACGCTCCATTTGGCGCACATTTTATCCTTCGCAAGCCACTGCTCTTGTCAATTTCTCTGTCTTCCTTTCAACGGTGTCGAGACGCTTTTACGGTAAGTGATCAGATGCGATTTTCCCGCACGCCTCCGTATGATGTGCTATACTAGCCGAAATGCTAATCGGAGGCGAACGTGAGCGGTTTGGAGAATGAATCTCGCCTAAAGGCGTGGTTGCAGGATAAGAAAGAAAAATACTTGAGCGGCTGGGAGCGCGAGCCGACGGTCATCCTGCTCGGTTCGGCAATTCTATTGACCGTTTATAGGTTCATAAGCAGCCGCACGTTCTTCCGAAAACACCTCGCGAAGTACGTTGTCCACCTTCCGCTCGCGGGGCTGTATCGCCACTACTACTGGTTCCTCACCAGCCTGATTACGCTCCTGCTGCTCCCGGTGCTCGTCGTGAAGTTTGGCGCCAAAGGACGCCTCCGCGACTACGGCTGCCGGCTGAGCAACGGCAAGTTGGGATGGGGATTCGCCCTCGGCGGTTGGCTGCTCATGATCCCGATTCTCCTCCTCGTCGTGCACCTGTTCCCAGCATTCCAAGCAAAATACCCGCTCAACAAACTTGCCGCCACCAGTTGGAAGACCCTCCTCCTATACGAACTTGCCTATGGCGCTTACCTGTTCGCGTGGGAGTTCTTCTTTCGCGGATTTATGCTTTTCGGGCTGGAGAAACGGTTCGGGAACTATAGCATTCTCATCCAGACCATCCCGTTTGCCGTGATGCACTACTCAAAGCCGTTCCCGGAAGTGATAGGTTCCATCGTTGCCGGGCTGCTGCTCGGTGCCGTGGCGTTTGAAACGCGGTCCTTCGTCTACGGCGCCGCTATCCATTGGCTGGTCGCAGCGTCAATGGATCTGATTTGCGTTATGAGTCGGTGAAGGACGCTGGCGCAGCGCACTCTGTTTTTGATTGACAACAAACGCTTTTCGCTTATAATAACCTCGTAGCGGCCTTTTGCAAATTGATACGCTTTTCATGGGCGGTTTGCCGATTGACATGATAGAGGACATTGCCTTAATTCATGCGCCTCAGAGAAAACTCAGAACTTATTGAGCTTGTTGCTCCGCTCTTGGACGAGGCGATCGCGAGTGTTGCCGAGCGGGAGTTCAGCCGTCTGCGGGGCGACGCAAACGATGATGCCGAAATAGCTGAAAACACTACCGAGGCGGTTAAGTCGCTTGCCCTGATGCAATATGGCAGGGAGCCGGCGTTCAACGAGTGGGATGCGCTCTTTTACATCACGGCCTGCCAACCGAGCCATATCAACTTTGTGCTTCAGGTATTGGAGGGATTGATTCAAGAAACCCCGGACGGTCTGGCAGGCAAGCTGCCGCTTCACATCATTGATGTGGGCTGCGGCGCACTGGCAGTGCAGTTTGCCATGGCGATACTCGCAGCGGCGTACAACGTTGACGGCGCCAATATCGTTGTCAAAGGAATTGACACGCGCCCCGCGATGAAGGCAATTGGAACCACTCTTTGGAAGCAGTTTCGCGTACTTGTTGATCAGAGCCCGAAGTTGTCCGCGTTATCGCATGCCTGCGACGGTTTGACCACACGTGCCGAAGTATATGACTCGTATGCTTCCTTCTGCCGTGCCGCAACTACCCCGAAACATGCCGACACGCCTCCAGAATGTTGGTTTGTCTCTCTAGATCCCGTGTTTGAATCCAACAGAGATGAAATCAATGGTGCGCTTCAGACTCTACACGAAAAGTATTGCGCTAATGTTAGGCTAGCCGCATGTTTCGAATTGAAGTTCGTAATAGATCGTTGTGCTTCCAGCGGGGGCTTGCAATCCAAGGGCTCCCGCAAGGACGAACTCCCCTTTCAGGGAAAACTGCCTCGAACGTCCAAGTGGCGAGCGGAATTGGTCGCCGAGTTGTCAAGGTTGCCACAAAACGAATACAGCCGCAACGTGGCGGGGTTGCTGGAAATCTCGGTGTCATGGTCGCCCAGACTTATCTACCGTGGTTCTATCACGACCCGCGGAAACACAGTGCTTCATGAACGCGCCAATACAGCAATCCTTGCTTCTTCAAGCCCCGATACGTCCTGATCAACTGGGGCAGGCGATAGTCGAATATGCTCCGGTACGAGACATTCTGACACGGGCGAGCGGGTTCATGGGCGAGTACGATTATACGCTGAATCCGTACAGCGGTTGCTCCTTTGGTTGTACCTACTGCTACGCCGCTTTCTTCAGCATGAGCCGCGAAAAACGGGACAGATGGGGGCATTGGATTACCGTCAAAGAGAACGCGGTGGGCAAGATGGAACGTTTCAAGCGATCACTAGATGGGAAACTGATTTATATGAGCAGTGTGACCGATCCCTACCAACCCATTGAACGTAAACTGAAGATAACCCGTGACTTGTTGAAAATCTTGGCAGAGCGGCATAAACCCAAGCTGGTAGTGCAAACACGCAGTCCGCTGATTACCCGGGATTGCGATCTGTTCCGCCGCATTGAAGACAATGGCGGTCGTGTCCAGATAAATATGACAGTCACGACGGATGACGAGGACATCCGGCGTACCTTCGAGCCGTATTGCCCATCCAATTCCGTGCGAATGGGGGCGATCGCAGAAATCATGGCTGCCGGCATTGACGCTTGCATTACGATGACACCTCTGTTGCTAGTGAAGGATGCAAATGCCTTCAGCGAGAGTCTGTTGGAAACGGGAGTAAAGAGATTTATTGCACAGCCGTTCCACTTCCAGCGCGGAAAATTTATTGCAAGCACACGCAAGGAGGCATTCGCGATTATGGCGAAGAAACTCGGTAGTGAACTCTCATCATTCCGCGATGACTATCTGAAACACTATAAAGCGGCTTTTAATGTCCTTCAAGAGAAGTTGCCGACCCTTGGTGAAGGCAAAAAGGGATTCGCGCCGCCCTTTTGAATGTCGAAGTTATTTAGGCTTGGTTTGAGCAGCGAAACGAGTACGCGACCGAAAACTAGTGCCGAAGATGTTAGTTTATTCCGTCGATTTACCTACGGCCTGAATGAGAGATCACATTGTTTTTGCGGATACTGCGGAGATGTTCGCTCAATAGTCAAGACTTTGTTGTTGGTTAGGTGATTGGAAAAGGTTTATCATGGGAAGGATTACTGAATTCGACAAAATCATGTTTCCGGTGGAATTGCGTTCTGTCTATAGCGAGTATGTCAATTCGAAGGGAGAAAAAACACGCATCAGCGTCAAGAATAGCAAGGCTGTTGTAAACACTGAATCAGGATATGTTCTTGGGGTGGTAAATAAGGATTACCGGCTCATTACAAACCAACAGGCTTACGATCTTGGGAAAAAATGCTGTGTCGAGGTTTTTGGTGCAAGCGAGGCGACCAATATTGACGTGTTTAAGATTGATGCGCCATCAACAGGCAGTTATTGCCATATTGATTTAGTGCACACTAATTACGCTATGAATTTGTGGGGTGGACGGTCACGTTCTGATGTTTACCTCCCGTACATCAGGGTTACAAACAGTTACAACACATCGCGCGCTTTAAGGTTTGATATTGGTTTTTGCAGGGAAATCTGTTCTAACGGTGTCATTTTTGAGTCCGAGACAATTAAGTTCAAATTCAGTCATGTAAAGCAGGAACTTGATGATATTTCATTTGTCCATGAGAACGCCAAAATGGAAACGCTTTTTTCCAAATTCGTTTCTTACGCGAGAAGACTCACAGCCCATAACATATCTAAAGGCGATTGCTTCCGCATAATCCTTGCATTGTTCGGAATCAAAAAAGCATCAGAAATAGATTTCCGTGCCAAGAAGGAGAACGAATGGGAACACGAAGGGCTTCTAAATGTTATCAACTTAAGACTAGCAAAATATATCAAGGAAACGGGTGAAAACGCCTATTCACTCTTCAATGCTATTACCGATCTGGCATCCCACCCAATCGAACGCAATGGGTACTTCCGGAGAGATATGAACTCATTACAGCGGCTGGCCGGTAATTGGATGAATTCATTTCAGGACGAGGTCGAGAAACCGGATTTCAACATTGATGATTATCTTAAGAGGCTAGAAACAGACCGTGGCAAATCAACTCACCAAACCATCAACCGCTATGAAACTCAAGCCCAGTTATTTGAATGACACCGACGTTTGGAGGGACTTATGGCTACGAAGATATTTCCGCCGGGGGATACGCTATACCCCATCGACACTGCCCACGTGAGCAGTATTGAACAGTACAAAGAAATATACGAACAATCCATAAAAAACCCAGAGGCGTTCTGGGCGAATATCGCCGAGCGAATTTCGTGGTTCAAGAAGTGGGACAATGTCTGCGAGTACGATTTTGTGGACGCGAATATCAAGTGGTTCGAGGGCGGCACACTGAACGCCTGCTACAACTGCCTCGACCGTCATGTGGAGGCGGGACACGGCGACGACACCGCGATTATCTGGGAGGGGAACGACCCGTCGGCGGACAAAACCTTCAGCTACAGCGAACTGCTGCGGGAGGTGAAACGCTTCGCCAATGTGCTGAAATCGCACGGCATCGAGAAGGGCGACCGCGTTTGCATCTACCTGCAGATGGTGCCCGAGTTGGCGATTGCGATGTTGGCATGCGCCCGCATCGGCGCGGTGCACTCCATCGTTTTCGGCGCGTTCTCGGCGGAGTCGTTGCGTGACCGCATCAACGATTCCGAGTGCAAGATGCTAATCACGCAGGACACCGCCTTTCGGGGACCCCGCGGCGGCATCCCGATGAAAGCCAATGCGGACGCGGCAGCGGCGGAGTGCCCGTCTATCGAACACATCATCGTTGTGCGCCATACGGGCGACGAGGTGGATTTCGAGTCGCCCCGCGACATCTGGTGGGACGACGCCATGGCGACCGCCGATGACGAGTGTCCGCCGGAGAAGATGGACGCCGAGGATCCGCTGTTCATCCTCTACACTTCCGGCTCGACGGGCAAGCCAAAGGGTGTGCTTCACACCACGGGCGGCTACCTCGTTTATGCGTCCTACACGCACCAGAACGTCTTCGACTACCGCGAAGGCGACATCTACTGGTGCACGGCTGACATCGGGTGGATTACCGGGCACTCCTACATCATCTATGGTCCGCTGGCGAATCGAGCCGTCAGCATCATGTTCGAGGGCGTACCCAACCACCCCGACTTCGGGCGATTTTGGCAGGTGGTCGAGAAACACAATGTCGAAATCTTCTACACGGCGCCAACCGCGCTCCGCGCTCTGATGAAGGAGGGCGACGAATGGGTGAGGAAGTACGACAGGTCGACGCTGCGGTTGCTCGGCACCGTCGGCGAACCCATCAAGGAACCCGAATGGCTCTGGTACTATAATGTCGTGGGCGAAGGGCGCTGCCCTATCGTTGACACCTGGTGGCAGACCGAGACCGGCGGCATGTTGATTTCGCCGTTGCCTGCGGCGACCCCGCTCAAGCCGGGATCAGCGACATTCCCGCTTTTCGGGGTGGAGCCGATTATTCTGGATGAGGGCGGTAACGAGGTCGAGGGAAATCCCGCCAGCGGCTATCTCTGCATCAAATCGCCGTGGCCCGGGATCATGCGCACGGTGTACGGCGATCACGAGCGATTCCGCGAGACCTACTTCGACCGTTTCCCCGGCTACTACATGACAGGAGACGGTGTGCAGCGCGACGAGGACGGTTACTACTGGATTACGGGGCGCGTGGACGATGTGCTGAACGTCTCCGGGCATCGTTTGGGCACGGCAGAGGTTGAGGGCGCCATCGGTCAGCACAGCTCGGTAGCGGAAGCGGCAGTGGTCGGCTATCCGCACGATATCAAGGGTCAGGGGATTTACGCCTATGTGACGTTGATGACCGGCGAATCCGGCTCGGATGAGGTTGAGACCGGCATCAGGCAGGCGGTACGACAGCATATCGGTCCGCACGCCTCGCCCGACAAGATTCAGTTTACGCCGGCGCTGCCCAAGACGCGCTCCGGCAAGATTATGCGGCGTGTGCTGCGCAAGATTGCCGAGGGGGATATCACGGATCTTGGGGACACGTCGACGCTCGCGGAGCCGGGGGTTGTGGATTCATTGGTTGAGGGCAGGAAGTAGGGAAAACAGTGATGAGTGGCTAGTGATGAGAGGCGCGTGAGAAGACAAATTTGGCTAACCATTCGCCACTCTTCACTAGTTTGCATGTGTAGGGTGTGCACTGCGCACCAGCATTTGAGTGTGTTGGCAAAATCAAGTGAGTGAATAACGAGCCGACTTTGCTATCGCAACCACTATCCGACGGGAAAATCCCATTTCTGGGTGGTTAGAGGCTGGTGGGCAGTGCCCACCCTACAAATATACTCGACGCTTGCGGAGCCGGGGTTTGTGGGTTCATTGGTTGAGGGCAGGAAGTAGGTAAAACAGTGGTGAGTGGCTAGTGATGAGAGGCTGGTGCGCGATGCGCACCCTACAAATGTACTCATCGCTTGCGACAAGAGGTCGCGACAGGAGTTCGCTCCTACAGAAGCAATGTGCGCGCACCAAACAAATTTTTCAAACGGACTCTGAGGAGGAATGTGATTTGCCATCATCGCAGAAAATTATTGAGGAATTGAAGAAATGGGACGTTACGCATGTGATTGGACTTCCGGACAACGGGTCGGCGAAGCTTTACGAGGAACTTCGCGGCGAACCGGAGATTGATGTCGTCACTGTTACCCGCGAGGGGGAGGCGTTCGCCATCGCGTCGGGGTTGTATGTGGGCGGGAAGCAACCGGTGGTGCTCATCCAAAACACCGGATTCTTGGAATCGGGGGACGCCATCCGAGGCACCGCCGTCAATATGGAAATTCCGTTGGTGTCAATCATCGGTTATCGCGGCTATCAGACGCTGCGTCCGGATAGCAATCTCCACCCCGATTCCGCGGCGACGTTTTTGGAGCCGACGCTCAAAGCGTGGGGATTCCCTTACGACATCATCGAAACAGATGACGATATCCGTCATATCAGCGAGGCGTTTAAGAAAGCGCAAGCCACGTCGTTGCCAGCCGCCGTGCTGATAATCGGCGCCTGTTCCTGAAACATTACATCTCAGCATAGACCGGCAGGGACCGGATAGGCGCCTCGGAAATATGTCCTAGTTTTGCACAAGAAGACCATGAATCGACGAACGGAACACTTTCAGGCTTTTCATTCACTTGACATAATCAACGTATAAACTTACACTGTTTTGTTAGATTAAATAATTAGGAGGTTGGCGACAACTTGAAAAACAAATTCTGCGAAAAATCAGCTCTACGAAATGAAAGTGATGTCGAACAATTTTTTGTCTCGCGCCTGCTCAAAGATTTGGGTTACAAGGATGTTAATATTCTTACTAAGCACGCAATTCCTGCGTACGTTTTTGGCAAGGGACAAAAACAACAGAGCCATATTCCTGACTACCAAGTACGCGTCGGGAAAACACCTGTAGTTATTGTTGAAGCTAAACATCCCCAAGAGTCGCTTAATAAAAGTATTACCGAAGCACAAGATTATGCCGTTGTTGTTAATCGAGGATTCATCGGGAAAAATCCGATTCGTTATGTATTGGCATCCAACGGGCTTAAAACAATACTCGCGAAGGTAGACGAAAATAGGGTGTTACTTGATTTAAGCTTTGAAGATTTCAACAATGGAAACGGAAAGTACCAAGAATTAAGAAGGTACATTTCACTCGACGCTTCAAAGAAATCACCTGCTATTACTAAAGAAAGAGTTTTCGAGTTTAGAACTCCTGAACTCAAGGATTTGAAAGGAGTCTTCAAGCAAGCACACGACCTTATTCGCCGAAAACAAAAGATCGGGCCAAAGAAGGCATTTTATGAATTCACGAAATTGTTGTTCGTGAAGATGAATGAGGACAAAAATATTCAGGATAGATTTGATGCAAAGGAACCGGTGCAAATTGACGATTTCAATTTTAGTGTTTATAAAATTGAGAGAACACATGAGAACTGGATTAATACTCTTTTCCAGCGGTACCGTGACGATCTTGATAATTTGGTTGCAAGAGGAGAGAAAAAGAGGATTTTTATGAGGGACGAAAACATAGGTCTGTTGCCCTCAACAATTAAAGCTATCGTCGAAATGATAGAGAATTTCAATTTGAGAAGTGTTGAAGACGATATAAATGGAAGGGTATTCGAGGCATTTCTTGAAGCTTCTGTTCGTGGTAAAGAATTGGGACAATTTTTTACACCCCGATCGGTAGTTAAGTTCATGGTGCAGATGGCGGAGTTGAGGATTTTAAGAGATTCTACGACGGGAGATTATGAACCAGACTCGGTTCTAGACGGTTCTTGCGGAACGGGTGGTTTTCTGATTTTTGCGTTAAGCGATTTATTCCGGAAAATTCCAAACAGCCACTCGAACAAAGAAGCGTTAAAAAAGAAAATCAGGGAAGATTCATTGTTTGGCATTGACGTAAGCGATGACGACATTGTGCCAATTACACGGATGAATATGTATTTGCATGGTGACGGAGGAAGCCATATTTTTCTTGCCGACACATTGGATAAGGACTTGCTAATTGAACCAGGGCTTGAGATAGAAAAACAAGGCGAGATGAGGGAACTAAAAGAATTACTCGAAAATAAGAGATTCGATGTTGTTCTCACCAATCCGCCCTTTAGCATGAAATATGAGCAGAATAAGCCAGACGAAAAACGAATTTTGGAGAAATACGAAATAGCTTCATTGAAGAGTTCGCTTGCAAAATCGCTCAAATCCAATCTGATGTTCTTGGAACGTTATCACGATGTACTCAAACCGGGCGGAAAATTGCTGACAGTTATAGATGAAAGTGTTCTCAATACCGAGGGTCAAGGTAAATCTATGCGGTTGTTCAGACAATGGCTCCGGACTAAATTTATCATTCGCGCCGTTGTTTCTTTGCCTCACAACACTTTTGTCAACGCTGACGCGGGTGTGAAAACATCAGTTTTGTATATGACTAAGCGAATTTCAGAAGATGAAGAACAACCCACGGTGTTTATGGCGCTCAGTAAAGACATCGGCCATAACGACGCAGGACGTGTGACATCTGAATGGGGCGACCTACGCGAAATTCTTGATTCATTTAAGAGGTATCAAGATGGCCACTACTAAACTGCAGATATTTCGTGATGAACCACTGATATTCGGCGTCAATCTGGAGGAAGACGATGATCGTCTTGATTGCGCTTGGTTTAATCCGGTGACTGAAGACAAGATTGACGATCTTCGAAAGAAAAAAAGAAATGACAGACGGCTGGTTGCGCTAAAGACGATAGCCGACGTTAAAGGGGGCAAAAGATTACCCAAAGGAACTGTAATAATAGGAAGCGAAGCAAATGACATACCGTACGTTCGCGCCAAGGATATAAAAAATCAGAAGGTGAATTTAGACACTGCGATCAAAATTTCTAGAGAAACGCATCAAGTGATACAAAATTACCAACTTCATACAGGTGATCTTGGAATTACGATTGTTGGCACGATTGGTGAAATTGGCATTCTTGAAGACGTGGTCGAAGTTTGCGATTTTACAGAAAATATAGCTAAAGTGCGCGTCAATAAGGATTCTGTTTTGACTCGATTCATTTTGCATTTTCTCGACAGTGAGTATGGCAAAATGCAGACAGAAAAATTCACTGTCGGGTCTTTGCAGTTCAAATTAAGTTTGACGAGCTGTCGAAATATCGAGATTTACATTCCATTCGTCGGAAATAATTTGGATGTGAAGGTTCAACAGGAAATCTTGGACCAAGCGTACAACCTATTCGACCGCGCGGAACAACAAAGAAATGAGGGATTGGAGTTAATCCATCGTGCGAGTTCGGTAGTTGTGGAAAAACTGAAGATTCCAATCCCGGACGAAAATATCGGCGTTACCTTTATGGGCAATCTAGATGCCGACCCTCTAACGCGACTGGACGCACTCTTTAATAATCCCTTTCGTGAGAGATTGATTATGAATTTAAAGCAACACCCCCCACGAAAGACTAGGGAAGCTCACGAAGCCACAAGGAAAGGGGAGAATTAGCCCAACTGATTATTATGAATTGGTCGAGATGGAGCAAATCGACGAGAAAACAGGACGGATTGTTTCTTCGCAAGAAGTCCCAGAACTAGGCTCGAAAAAAGTCCTTCTAAATGCGAATAGCATTTTAATCGCGAAACTACAACCGGAGAAAGGAAAGATTGCTATTGTGCCGAACGAATATGACGGCGCAGTTGGTTCAAGTGAACTTGTACCACTGGTACTTGAATCGCCGGATGTTTCGCTGAAATATTTGTGGGCAGCTTTGAGAAGTGATTATGTCTTGAAACAATGGGAATACGAGTTAACTGGCTCATCAAGAATGAGAATTGGTTCCACCGAATTAAAACAGACCATTGTCCCTATTCCCGACGTAAAGACGCAGAATGAGATTACAGCAGAAATTGACGAGATGATAGCAGAGAGCGATAGGATGTTACGTGATGCGGACGATTTGTTCAATGAAGCGAAAAAGCGATTCATATCTACTGTAGTTAATTAACTTCGCTTGATTGCGGGTTACATCGAGGCAAATGTTTCTTGCACTAACCGGTCAAAAAGTTGTCTGCCAGTACAAGGAAAAATTAGTTAAGCCTTAAGGCGCACAGTGTGTATATTTCTTAGGATATCATTCTCAATACCCGTTATATGGCAGTTCGGAACGCCGCCGTGCCTCAAACATTAGCCGATCGAATTGAAGCTAAAATTCGCAACAGAACCATCAAACAGATTGACCGGGGGCTCCGCCCCGGCGAATTCATCTATCCCGCCTATTCCGACCTTTCGTTGGTCAACATCCCCGCCACGCTGCTAAAGCTCTTCGACATCCGCATCCCGCACCACGCGCCTCTGCCCGACGCCCTGACTGAGGGTCAGACCGAAGGGGTGCGCAAGGTGATTCTGTTCCTCGTCGACGCCTTGGGATACAATCAGCTTCGATCGGTGTTGAGGTCCGAACCCAACCTGATTATCAACGAACTTATCAGCCGCGGTCGATTCTCCCCCCTCACCTCGATCTTTCCGTCAACAACGGTGGCAGCGCTGACGAGCCTTAGCACCGGTTTAACCCCGCAGGAGCACGGCATGCTCGGATTTCACCTTTTCCTCAGAGAGTACGCGACCGTCGCCGATATGATTGGGTTTACTCCGATTCATGACGGCGAACATGGGCGCCTGCTGCGCATGGGGCTCGAGCCTCAAAAGTTTCTCCGGGCGGAGACGCTAGGTCAACGGCTGGCAAACGCCGGCATCCCGTCGTATGTGCTTATCAAGAGCATTTTTAAACACAGCCCGTTATCCAAGATGTTTTATAACGGCGCAAAGGCGGTGCACGGGTTCGTGAATTCCTCGGACATGTTCGTGACGCTGAAGCGGTTGGTGACGCAGAATCCCGATGAGCGGTCGTGCATCATGGTGTATTGGGATGCGATCGACTCCATTTCGCACGCCTACGGCCCGAACAGCGAGGCGTTTGCGGCGGAGGTGCGGAACCTCTCGTATTCGCTTGAGCGTGAATTCATGGAGCAGGTTGATTCCCAAATCTCGGGCACCACGCTGCTCATCCTGACCGCCGACCACGGGCAGGTGACGGTGCCCGATAACCGGCTGGTTCGGGTCGATAGGCACGCGAAAATCAGGGACAATCTGCTGTTGCCGCCGACGGGCGATTTCCGGGCGGCGTACCTATACGCCAAGCAGGGCAAGGTCGAGGCGCTGCGCGCTTATTTGAAAGAACAGCTCTCCGATCAGATGGTAGCCATTCCTTCATCAAAGGCGCTAAGTTCCGGGCTGTGGGGATACGGAGATGTGCACCCGGAAGTGCCCGAGCGAATGGGCAATCTCGTCGCCATCATGCGGGAAAACTACGCCTTTTACTCGTCTGTCAAGGAGAAGCCGTATTACACGGGCGGGAAGCACGGCGGGTTGACGCCGGACGAGATGCTGATCCCGTTTCTCTGCGTCCGCTTGGGTTAGTCGGGTGTTCGCCTAATCCCTCCCGTGGCAAAATGGCTATATAGGGCAGTATCTGTAATCATCCAAGACGTACAACGCAGACATTCCTTCTTACCGCCTACCATTTAGAATCACCAAAGAACACATGAGATAAGGACAATGGACGTGAAGATTACCGAGAACGACCTTAGATCAGCGCTGCCGGAACTCACGACGACGATACGGCTGCCCGAACTCGGCGAGGCTGTGGAGGTGTACCGAGACCGGTGGGGGATTCCGCATATCAGGGCGAAGAACGAGGCGGATCTGTTCTTTGCGCAGGGTTTCGCCACGGCGCAGGACCGGCTTTGGCACATGGACTTTGACCGGCATCAAGCGCTGGGAAGATGGTCGGAGTTCGCTGGAGCGAGCGGTATTGAGCGGGACCGACTGCTGCGTGCGGCGGGCATGGGACGCACCGCGAAACTGGATTACCAACTCGCCAGTCCTGCCGCGAAATCGATGGTCGACGCCTATACGGCTGGCGTGAACGCCTTTCTGGATACGACCAGGACATTGCCGATTGAGTACAAACTCTTGGACGCGCGCCCGGAACGGTGGGAGAATTGGCATTGTCTCGCGGTCTACAAGATGCGCAACACGCTGTTGGGCACGTTCGAACCGAAGTTGTTCATGACGCGATTGGCGATTGCGCTAGGCGGGGAGAGGGCGGCAAGCCTAATCAAGGGCTACCCCGCCGGACACCTTCTCACAGTGCCGCCCGGCGCGGTGTATGAGGGTCCCCCGCTGGACGGACTTGAGGAACTCACAAGAGCCGCCGAAGAGGTGAACTGGCTGAACGAAACCGAATTCGGATCGAATGCGTGGTCGATCTCGGGAGAGCGCACGGCTTCGGGTTTACCGCTGGTCGCGGGCGACTCGCATCGTGCGCTGGACACGCCGAGCGTCTACTATCAGGTTCATCTGTCGTGCCCGGAGTTTTCGGTAATTGGGCATTCGGTGCCGGGGATGCCGGGCGCGCTCCACTTTTGCCACAATGAATTCGTGGCGTGGGGGATGACGTACGGCAGCGCGGATACGCAGGATTTGTTCATTGAGCAGTTCCGGGAGGGAGACGATGGACGCGAATACCTGTTCAAGGATGAGTGGCGCGAGGCTGAGGTGCTGAACGAAACGATTGAGGTGCGCGGCGGGGGTTCGATAGAGCTTGAAGTCACGATAACGCATCATGGACCCGTGATTGCTGGGGATCCGGCGACGGGGGTCGGCGTAGCAGTCAGCGATCCCGGTCTGATTGACGGGTCGCGCTGGGTGGATGCCGCGCTTGATGCCATGAAAAGCCGGTCGGTCGCCGAATTGCACGAGGCGTTTCGTCATTGGACGGATCGCGTCAACAACTATGCGGTGGCTGATGTGGGCGGAAACTTCGGCTATATCCACGCGGGCAAGATTCCGGTACGGGGTGAGGCGAACGGCTGGCGCGCGGTGCCCGGTTGGACAGGGGAGTACGAATGGAACGGTTACATTCCGCACGACGAACTGCCCAAAGCCATCAATCCGGAGACGGGGTATGCGGTCACCTGCAACCAGCGCGTGGCGGGGCACGATTACCCGTACTATGTGGGCTTGTGTTTCACGCCGGAGCACCGTGCTCGGCGGGTGCAAGCAGGCATCTTGGGACTTGAGTCGGGGTCGGCGACGGTGGACGACATGGCGCGTATCCACGCGGATAGAATATCCGAACCGGCGAGGATTTTCACGAGGGCGCTGATTGAGATTGAGCCGCTTGACGCCGATTCGGAGGCGGCGCTCGCTTTGATGCGGGAATGGGATTACCGCATGGATCGCGATCTGGCGCAGCCGATTATCTATGCCAAGACAAGGGCGCACCTCGTCGGACGAATCGTCGAACATCTGTTGGGGGATTTCGCGTCGGAGGTGCTTTCGGAGGCGGCGGGGAGCGCGACCGTGCTGCGTCAGATTGTGGAACAGATGACGCTAGGACTTGAACGGTATGATGCGTCCATGTTACCGCCGAATACCGGCTGGGATGAATTGCTGGCGGCGAGTCTCAGCCGCGCCGTCGGGGAGCTCAAGGATTTGTTTGGGGAGGATATGTCGCAATGGCGGTGGGGGCGGCTGCACCGCACGGCGCCGCGTCACCCGTTGTCGGAGGTATTTCCGGAAGCGGCGGAGCACTTGGACCCGCCCTCGGTGGAGATTCACGGCGACGGGGACACGCCGCTCGCCGGAGGTTACGAGCTGCAGGACGAGTTTGTCGCCACGAGTATGTCGGTGAATCGGTATATCCATGATCCGTCGGATTGGAGGAGGTCGCGGTGGATTGTGCCGCTGGGGACGTCCGGGCATCCGGGGAGCGCGCATTATGCGAATCAGGCGGAGGCGTGGGCGGATGTCGAGTATATTCCGCAACTTTGGGATTGGAAGGAGATTCGGCGTGAAGCGGAGTCATATCAAAGGTTGGAGAGGAGAGGCAGTGGTCAGTGACCAGTGGGGAAAGCGGGAAGAGGAGGAAAGCGGTGAACAGTGGTTAGTGGCAAGTTGCAGGATGAGATTAGGGATTTGACGGTTGATCTCCGTAGGCTGGAACCCCGATCCCCGACCCGTCGCGATTCGGAGATCGCTCCTACAGCGTGCTGGATGTTGGAGCAGCCTTTGGAACCGAGAAGTAGTGGATAGAGGATCTCTATCGCGCTCGCTAATCACTCGCTTGATGATTAGTGGAAATTTGCAGGATGAGATTAGGGATTTGACGGTTGATCTCCGTAGGCTGGAACTCCGATCCCCTGCACGTCGCGATTCGGAGATCGCTCCTACAGTAAACGCGTAACGAAGGAATTCATGAACAAAAATCGCGGGGGTACTTTTCGCGGAGAACGGATGACGTGGCGGTCAATTTCGATCGCGCTAATTTTCCTACCGTTTATCTACCGATGGCACATTGAATGCGAAGCGCTGCGATACACCTTTCCAACGCTGATGGCGCCATTTTACAGCGTTATCTTCGTTCTCGTGATCTTAGCAGTGCTCAACCTGCCGCTGAGAAGATTTGTAGCCAAGCATGCCTTGACAGGAGGAGAGTTGAGTTCTCTTTACGTGTTCCTGTCAATCACGTTGTTGTTCATGTCTTACGACATGTTCCTTCCGCTTGTATCCATCGTGGTGCACGCCTTCTGGTTCGCCAGCCCCGAAAATGAGTGGCGGGATCTCTTTTGGCACTACCTCCCAAGTTGGTTAACGATAAACAATCAGGACGTGTTGCGCGCCTTTTACCTTGGTGAAGAGTCCATCTTTGAGTGGCGCTACCTTCGACCATGGCTAGAGCCAATATTTTGGTGGTGTACATTTACATTCGTCCTACTATTTGTGATGCAGTGCGCCAACACGATCATCCGAAAACAGTGGGTGGAGCAGGAACGTCTTGCCTACCCCATCGTCCAACTTCCGTATGAGATCGCGTACAATACCAGTAGTTTTCTTCGCAACAAGCCGATGTGGTGGGGTTTTGGCATCGCCGCAGCCATCAGCATCATTAACGGATTGCACGTCCTGTACCCATCTATCCCCGGAATCCCAAATAAGAACATCCCGTTGGCACCGCTGTTTACGGAAAAACCGTGGTCATCCTTGCTTAGAGGCCATTTTGCGATTGTGCTCAATCCGTATGCCATCGGGCTCAGTTTCCTGATGCCGTTAGATCTGTTAGCCTCTTGTGTCCTCTTTTACTTTGTCATCAAAGCGCAATTTGTGATAACGACCGTTATGGGACTCGACAAGGGCGGCTTTCCCTACCCCATGGAGCAGAACATCGGAGCCTACACGGGAGCGTGCGTGATTGGACTATGGGCGACGCGCAGGCATATTTGGCGAGCGCTGGTTTATGCCTTCAGTCGGGAGGGACGAAGCCGCAATTCGGCGGATGAAAAGGAGCCGATGAGCTATCGGACAGCGTTCTTTGGACTACTGTTCGGAGGAATATTCCTGGTCGCATTTGCAATGCGAGGTGGGATGGCGCCGCTGATGGCGGTTCTGTTTTACGCCGCCCATTTTGCAATCGCCATTGCGTTGACGCGCATCCGTGCCGAAATCGGTCTGCCCGTTCATCAAACGACCGGCATAGGACCTCATCACAGCGTTGTCAGCCTGCTTGGTGCGCGGCGAATCGGAGGTCGAAGTTTGACTTGGTTTGCCCTCTTCTTTTGGTTCAATCGAGATAATCGCAGCCACCCGATGCCGCATCAACTTGAAGCCTTTAAACTCGCCGAGCGTGGAACTATGGACGCGAAGGGTTTATCCCGTTGGATGCTTGTGCTAATTGCAGTAGCGATGCCGCTGTGCATCCTTATGTTGTTGGATACGTTCTTTGAACTCGGCGTAGATACCGGCAAAGTAGGCAAACAAATCAACAGTTTTGGCGGGCGGGCGTATAACGGCTTGCACCTCTGGCTCAATTCCTCGATAGAAGCAAATATACCACACATCGTCGCCATGACCATCGGCTTCGGATTCACGCTTCTACTCTCGGTCATGCGGAGTCGATTTTTCTGGTGGCCCGTTCACCCTCTTGGCTACGGCGTTGCCTTCCATCTCCATATCTTTTGGTCGACGCTGCTGGTCAGTTGTATTGCAAAGTGGCTCATCCTTAAACATGGGGGACTCGGGGTTTATCGCAGGGCGGTGCCGTTTTTTCTGGGACTCGTGTTGGGCGATTTCATGCTTGGCAGTTTTTGGAACATTATGAGCATTCTTCTCAATCGCCCCATGTATACATTGGACGCATGGCTGTAATCTGCGAAGTGCATTCATAGGTCGCGATGTGGACAGTTGCAAGAGAGTAGGATTGGAAGGATGGGAGAGTGGAAGATTGTCTTCAATGCCTCCGCCCAATCCTCTGAATCAAAAAGAACGGAAGCTGAATAGTTGGTCTATCGCACGGGATTGGCTATCGCGCTGGGGTTTCTATCGACCTCGTTGCCAAGATCTCTATCGCGCTCCTTATTCTGTCGCTTGATCTTATTTGATCTATTCACTCGCTTGATTTGTCAGTTTGCGCATTTCATGCACAATCTAACAGATTGTGCTACAAGGATGGCAGCTTGGGTTCGGTAGTTTACGGGTTGGGGGAGCCAAATCTTACGGGCCAGTCGGGAATTGGAAGGGATCTCTATCGCGGTCATTATCATTCCCTTGATCCCTCCTACAGAGTGTAGGACCTTTCGATTTCCGTTGCGTGGAGGGGGAAATGGATATTAGTTTTCAGACGAGTGCCGGGGACGGTACATGGAGTTTGGAGAAGTGCGCCGTGTGGGCGAGCGAGCATGACTTTGATTGTGTGCGGCTGTCTGACAGGGGCGTGCTGGAGTCGAGTCGTGTTCTCAGCGAGGGCCCCGATGAGGTCTTGGAGACGTTGGGCCGGCATGGGCTGTATTTGGCTTGTATCACTTCGCACTGCAACTTGCTGGATGACCGTGAGGAGGAGCGCACGGCAGAGCAGAGCCGCTTAATTCGAGCAATCGAATCCGCCGCGGTGCTGGGGTGTCCGGTGGTGGTTACCGGGAGCGGGTCGCCGGTGATGAACGGACGGTTCTACGGCACGTACTCGTATCCGCCGGGGAACGTGAGCGACCGGTCGGACGAACTGGTGGAGCGTTTTGAGGAAATGTTCGCGCCGGTGGTCAAAGCCGCGGAGGATAAGGATATCAAGATTGCCTTGGATGTGGCGGTGCGTATGGGGAATATCGGCTGCAATCCGGAGATGTGGGATAAGATTCTGGACGCGGTGCCTTCGGATCATCTCGGACTGTCCTGTGATCCGTCGCATTGGGTGTGGATGATGATTATGCCGGCTGAGGATGTGATTCGCGAGTATGCGGGCAAATGGTATTTTGCGGATGTAAAGGATTGCGAGGTTAGTCCGCGTATGCTGTACCGGCAGGGAATCATCGGCAACTGGTGGTGGCAGTACCGCGTGCCGGGTCGCGGGGATTTGAATTGGGGGAAGGTGGTCGGCGCGCTGATCGAGTCGGGCTATGACTATGTGCTGTGCGTGGAGAACGAGGACAGGGGTATGCCGGGGTTGGAGGGGTTCGCTTACGGCTGCCGCCATCTGCGGCAATTCTTGCCGCCGCGGGGGGTGCCTTACGAATCGCCTAGCGGGCAGTGGAAGATTAGGGGCAGTGGCTAGTGGTCAGTGACTAGCGATCAGTGGATCGCTACCGCCTTCGCTATCCACTCAGTTGCTGGTTAGTATGGAAGGATGGAAGAAAGGAAGGGTGGAAGACGTGGGAAAGGAGAAAACGAGAGGACGGGAGAAGCACCGGAATTGGTATCAATTCTGGGACAGGGAAGAGCCCGTTTGCAACCCTTGGACGCGATGAGGAGAGCCTTGTTCGGTAGGCTCGGGAAATTTCATACTTTTCATACCAAATTGGGGTTCTGGCGAGCGGATGGAAGAGGGCGAGAACCCTTGCCGTGACTGGATTCTTTGCGGTTTTGAGGGTATAGTTGATTTTACAGTGTTATGAAATTTTGGTATGAAATAGTGGCTTCCGCGGGCGGGAGGATGCTTTCACGGCAAGTTTATTGTATTAACATCAATATATGCTACTAACAGGGAGGACATAGGCGGTATATTCGCTAGGAGAACAAGACAAGTGTCGGGTGTCGGTGGTTAACGTTGTCTGAACTGTGATTCGTGGGATTTTTTGGATTACCTTGATTGTTAGTGTTGGGTGGTCGATAGTATGAATGGACGAGGAGTGGGCTGAGATGGGACGGCACGGGGGCCGTCCTCTACAAACCACCGGTTTGATAGGTGACAGAGAGAAGGGGCTGTCGGTACAAGCAGCGGTAGGTGAAGTGTGAGGACGGATTGAAGTACGGAAGGGGAGAAGAGCAGTAAATCAGAAAGCGGGAAAACGAGAGCACGGAATGGCGGATTGTTGGGTTTCGCCGTGCTCAACCCAACCTACGTATTTCCTTATTCGGTCGGTTAATCGCGCAATTGATACCAACCTACAGACTTTCGCAGGTTGGATTGTCGCGATCAGGAGATCCTCCTACTATTAACAGGGAGGGTAAAGGCGGTATATTCGCTAGGAGAACGAGACAAGTGTCGGGTGTCGGCGAATAGGATTGTCTGAACTGTGATTCGTGGGATTTTGGGATTACCTTGATTGTCATGCAATTTCAAAATTTAAATGTTACAGTCGATTTGAGGCGTGCAATGAATTGCACTACTACGAACCGCCAATTTTGGTAACTTATGGATTGCGAATTAGTACCAGTGTTCGGTAGTTGATTGTGTGAATGGCGGGGGAGTTGAGATGGGACGGCACGGGGGCCGTCCCCTACAAACCACCGGTTTGATAGGTGGCAGAGGAAGGGGCTATCGGTACAAGCAGCCGTAGGTGGAGTTTGAGGAAGCATGGAAGCGCAGTAAATCAGAAAACGGGAGAATGGGAGATCGGCGAATCGTTGGATTTCGCTGTGCTCAACCCAACCTACAGACTGATTGTCTGAATCGAATTTCTATCGCGCTCCTTGTCCAGTCACCAGTTCGGATTAAAGGATTTCACGGATTAGCCCCTTCTAACACCATTTCTCTAAAATGGTAGTGCATAACTGCCAAATGGCACAGATTGACGTCGCGATTCGGAGATCGCTCCTACAGTGGGTCTGTCGCATTTATCTTCGATTGTCAAACCGAGTAACATACGATCAATATGTGAAAAAGTGAATGTAAATGACTATAAACGAGATGGTATGACCAGCAGGGGGAGGGATTATGGCAGACAAGTATCGGGTCGGGATTGCCGGGTGCGGCAGCATCTCTCATCTTCATGCGCGCGGGTACCAAGGGGTTGACAGTGTGGAGATGGTCGCTCTGGCGGATCCGGTGCCGGCGGCGGCTGACGCTTTCGGTGAGCAGTACGGAATCGAGAAGCGGTACGCTGATTTTCGGGAGATGCTGGATCGGGAGGACCTGGACATCGTCAGCAACGCCACATGGCCCAAACTTCATGCGCCTATCACTATCGCCATTTCTGCCCGCCGACCGAAGGCGGTGCTTTGCGAGAAACCTATGGCGACTTCAATGGGCGAATGTAACGAGATGATGATTGCCGCCGAACGGAACGGGGTGAAGTTGGCTATCGGTCATCAACGGCGTTTTAACCCGGCTTGGAACGAAGCGCGCGACCTCGTCGCCGATGGCGCTATCGGTAAGGTTCAGCATGTCATGGCGGTGGGGAGGCAGGGATTGCTCAACGATTGCTCTCATATCTTCGATATGATGCGTTTCGTGATGGGCGACGCTAACGCGGCGTGGGTGATCGGGAATGTCGAGCGGAAGACGGACCGCTATGAGCGGGATACTCGTATCGAGGACCGGAGCGCGGGAATTATCGGGTTCGATAACGGCGCCATCGGGCAGTTGCTGCAGGAGTTGGGCGGGGAGGGGCGCCAAGGCGGCATTTTCTACGGCTCGGACGGTATCTTGGATCTGGATGAGGCACGGGTGCGTCTGCTTAGCGGTCGGACGGGACGGTGGGAGGAACGCAGGCGTGAGGGCGAGGATGCGTCTGTCGCTCAGGCGCGGGAGCTGGTGGACTGGATTGAGGGCAGGGCGGAACACCGGGGCAAAGCCGAGAACGGCAGAGCGGCGGTGGAGATTATCATGGCGATCTATGAATCGGCGCGGATGCATGAGGTAGTAACGATGCCGGTTCGGACGCAGATGTCGCCGTTGGATGTCATGATTGACGAGGGGGCGCTGCCGGTGGAGCGTCCCGGGCGGTATGATATTCGGGCGTTTCTGTTGCGCGGGGAGGCGATGGGGGGTAAAGGCAGTGGCTAGTGACCAGTGGCAAGTGGTCAGTAAAGGCAGGGACAAGTGGGGAAGGAAGGCAAGAAGATTGGAAGACGAGAAAACGGGAAGATCGGTGGTTAGTGGTCTGAGAACAGTGGGAGGTGCGGAAGGGTGAAAGATAGGCTGTTGGGTTTCGCCCAGGTTTTCGGTCTCTTCGGACGGTGTGAGATTTTAATTTTCCTAGTTTTGCGAACGATTCCTGATGAATTTCCGCTCAACCCAACCTACAGACTATTCCTACATGGGTCGCGATTCGGAGATCGCTCCTACCGAGAAGGGGGCGTGAACTGGGGGAGGGTTACGGCATACGGAGTATGCCTACTACTAGATGTGGGCAGGTCATCTGATTGGTTGCGGAAGGTGGTACGTGTCTAAATCCTTGTAGTTGGCAACTTGGGCTAGATAAGGGCTATATCGCATAATATGATGAAGGGTGCATGATGCGATTTCAAATCTATATGTTACAACCGATTCGAGACGCGCAATGAATTGCGCTACTACGAACCGCCGGTTCTTGTAACTTATGGATTACGAATTAGTATGAGGTAAGAGGGAGGAAGGAAAAAGCCATGGACCGACTACTTCGCTACTGTACGTGGAGAAACCTATTTATCACGCTGCTCGTGATTCACCTGCTTCCGATATGGATCTTCCACTATTTTCCCACGCAGGATGGTCCGGCGCACGTCTACAACTCAAAGGTGTTGAAGGACTATCATGATACCGACAACCATGAGATACGGGAGGCATACAGACTCAACCTCAGGCTCTTTCCGAACTGGACTTCGCACGCTACGATGATGGCGCTGATGTACGTTGTGCCCCCGATAATCGCCGAGAAACTGTTCCTCACCGTGACGGTTGCATTGCTTCCGTTGTCGCTGTGCTACCTGCTGGGCGCGATAGATCGAAGATATGTGCTTTTCAGCCTCGTCGGGTTCATTTTTTCCCACCATAACCTGCTTCACATGGGGTTCTACAACTTCTCGCTCAGCGTCTCCCTCGCCCTATTCACGCTGGGCTATTGGTGGAAACACAGACACGAGATTCATGTTCGCCAGATTGTCGTGCTCAATGTTCTGTTGGCACTCACCTACGTGACGCATTTCGGCTCGTATGCGCTGCTGCTGGCGGCGATGGCGGTAATCGTGCTATTTGACTTCGTCTCGGGGACGGTCAGAAATCTGTGGGAACTGAAACCGCCCGGCTTCTCTGCGTCTGGCGTCTGGCGGGGGGTATTGTCCCAGCTCAAACCGTTGGGGATATACGCTGGCTACATGCTTCTGGCGCATACGCTGGGGTTGGTCTACTTTCTGCGTACGCTCCAACCGTTCAATGAAACGGTGCCGGACATGGGGTGGTCGGCGCGCTACTTCTGGAACATGCTCATCCTGGTTTCGTACACGGACTGGCATGTTTATGTCACGCGGCCCATCTTGGGGGTGCTATTGGTCGCGGCGCTTGCGACGATTGTACATCGGATATGGAAACGGCAATGGTTTTCCGAGAGAGATGTGTTCCTGCTGCTCGCCATAATTTTCACGGTGCTGTTCTTCACGTCGCCGAGCAACCAGTCGGGCGGGAGCTGGGTCAACGAACGGATTTACATCTTTATCTTCCCCTTCTTGGCGGCATGGTTCGCCGCTTTCCATAGGTCGCTGCGGACCATTTTTGGGGCAGCCCTTGTCGTACTCTCGCTGATTCACATCGGCAGATACTACTACGAGTATGGCGCCCTTCAATCGGAAATTTCGGAGCAGGTTGCCGCGACCAAACTCGTCAAACCGCATTCCACCTTCTTCCTCGGCGATGGCTCGGGCTTGTCCGAACCGTTGAGAGACTTGAAATACGTCGCCCCATTCCACCATTCGCCCTGCTACTACGCATTGGCGGCTAAGGATGTCGTCTACCTCAATAACTACGAGGCGAGGATACCCTACTTCCCGGTGAACTGGAAGTCTCATCCCTCCAAGGAGGATAAGGAGAACGCCGATTACGTGCTGATTTGGCACGATCCCGGGGACAATAAGGATAAGGATATGGAGAAGTACAAGGGGAGGTATGATTTGGTGCATACTTCTCGGCGGGTGAAACTACTTGCTTTGAAAGACGTGCAAGCGGGCGAATAGATCAACCGACCGAATAAGGAGGGCGATAGAGATCGCGATGCGAACGAAAATCCTAATCCCAATTCGGTTGCTTGATCCCTCCTTACCCAGTCAGTCGACCGCTATGGAATCGCGACCAGGAGAGGAATTTCTATCGCGCTCCTTAATCAGTCGCTTAATCTCCTACAGAGGAGGTGTAGGGAAAAGTGGGCAACGCAGATCTGCGTTGCCTACAGTAGATGACAATGAAACAAATATTGGTAGTATTGGCATTGGTCACATTCTGTGTGTTTGACGCACAGGCAATGACACCACAACAGTATAGGAACGGCTTTGCGTTGCTTAACGCAGTGGATGAATGCGAGCTAGTGGTATTGGGAACAGTTGCGTCTAAAGACTATGTAAACCGGTTTGGGTTGATAACAACTGACATTACCGTCACTGTTGAAGAATTTGTGCGCGGCACGGGTAACGTTAATGCCACGACGATAAAGTTTATGATAGAGGGCGGTTTAGACGCAGCCAGAGATCGTCGGCTTATCGTTAGCGGCGAACCTGAATTTGAGGTTGGAGAAAAGGTACTGCTGTTTTTGGATGACGGGACATCGGATAAATATTACAACAAATACCCGCACGGTAAATACTACGTGCACAGAAGTCCATACGGCAAGCGCAAGGTAGAGAACGACAAGGTAGAAATTCTCTATCCAAATAGTGAGGGGGAATTTAGGGTTGTTAAAATGCCAGTTGATTTGGCAACGACGTTAGGCAAGGCATTGCTAATTGACAAAGCGGCGGCGAAGCGCGTGGAGCAAACAATTAAGGATGCCGTGGCATCTTCTCAAGACAAAGAAGTGTTGTTATCGCAGCCTGTAATTGAGTCACTTAAACTTCAATCGAAGCAAATCATTGATACCGAGGAGGAATAGTACAATGTTCAAACGATTGGCATTAGCGGCAGCCGTAACCTTATTCGTGGCGACAGCTGGGATTATAGGATGAACGCATTGTCACGACGATGTGGATTGTGAAGATTTGTGGAACGATTTGGTAAGTGACGATAAATGGAAAAAGTCCATGCCTATCCAATACTAGACATCTTTCCAAAATGGATCCGTGTAGTTCCAGTAATCTTGGAGATTAGAATAACTACGCCGTTTGGCAACTTGTTGAGGAATATCGCAAGTTAACAATAGCAGCAATCACATTCCATGTTTTCCCATAGTTGCGGTGTTTGCCTCGATAGATGTCTTTGGTGATGCGAAAAATCTTACATCGTCTGACGATATTCTCAATGGCGACCCTGCGTGTTGCCAACCGTCGGTTGAATTGCTTCGCCTCCTGAGTCAAGGGCTTGCTCCGATAGGCCTTGATGGGCGTCGAACTGTTGGCATACCGTTTGGCTATCCCCTGATAACCACTGTCAGCCAACTTCTCAGTTTCGGGAGGAATTGCCACACGACTTTCCTTCAGAATGGTGTAATCGTGAACACTCCCTTTGCGGCAGGTAACCGATACTATTTCTAACAGCGCCAAACACGCAATCAATTGAACTTTTATGGTGTGCCTTTTTTTTACCGCTGTAGTAGACACGCAGTCCCTTTGTTGGACGTTCAATAGGTTGCTCGGTGGCATCAATGATGATGGTTTGGAGATTGCCCTCCACTAAGTGCTTTCGATTCTTCAATGAAAGCACTTTAACTAACACATCAAGTATCTGATGATAGAGTTTATTTGCATAAGACTCACTGATACCAAACTCCATGCCTAATCTGGCAAAGGTTGGATAGTGGCGCAAATAGGTGAATGTCAATAGAAGGCGATCGGCCAATGCAACCTCCGATTTCTTTCCTCGCTTCTTCATCGGACGTTCTTCTCGAAGGTTTTCGAGGTGAGTCGCCACACGCTCCAAAATAAGGTTGAAAGCCGCCTTGTCAATACCAACCTCGCAGAAATTGCTCATCTGACTGTTTTACTGCTTTTTCAAATTGACTCATGGGTATCCTTTCTACAACAGAAATTGTTGAAAGGATATAACGTAAAATCAAGCCAAATAGATACTTATTTTGGAGAGATGTCTATTGTCTATAGCTTGTATTTCATGGAGACTACGCTTAATGAAAGTCAGGTTCGCACAGTACGGCATCTCGCATGGCCACGCCGCCGGCAAGGCGAGCGTGATAAAATCAAACGATGATGTCGATTTCGCGGGCGTTTATGAACCGTCGGCAGAAGTTCGCGCTACACTCGGCACTCACGAGGCGTATGAAGGGGTCCATTGCTTCTCGTCCGCGGAGGAGATGCTAGAGGATGAGACCATTGTAGCGGTTGCAGCCCAGGGACGAGTGTCAGAGAACCTTGAGTTTGCGCGGGCGGCGCTAGAGCGCGGAAAGCACGTCTGGCTTGATAAACCGGCGGACGACGATCTGGAAGCGTTTCGCGCGGTTCTGGACGTCGCACGGGAGAAGGGGCTGTGTGTCCAACTTGGCTATATGTTCCGTTACAACGCTGGATTCCAATTTCTGCTTGATTGGGCTAATTCCGGCAAATTGGGCGACATATTTTCAATCCGCGGACGCATCTCTTCGAGCCGCTCGGACCCCGAATCGTGGAAACTGAAGGATTCGCGCGGCGAACGAGAGGGCGGCATTACGTTCATACTCGCTTGTCACCTTATAGACATTGTCGTCGCCATACTCGGGCGCCCCGAACGCGCGGAATTCTTCTCGCAGAACTTGGACCATGCCGTCCCTTGGTACCGTGACAACACCACATCCGTCTTCGAATACCCGGACGCCTTGGTAACCATCGAGTCGACCGCGTCGGAAGTGTCGACGAAAGAATCGAGACGCTTCGAGGTCTACGGTACCCGCGGCAGCGTGATAATCGAACCGCTGGAGCCGCCCGCGCTGCGGCTGTGCCTTGATGAAGAACGAGACGGCTACGCCGAAGGTTGGCAATGGGTAGAGGTGGAGAACCGGCCGCGATACGTCGAAAGTCTCCGCGCGCTTGTAGCCGACATCCGGGGCGAGAAGTCGCCCGACCGTGCGCTCGACCACGAATTTACCGTGCAGGAAACCGTGCTTCGCTCGGTCGGGCTGCTATAACGCGCCGCAGATTGAGCGTAAGTTGGGTTGAACAATGACATTCTTCCGTACCACAATCTGTATGGAGTTTAAAAATTAATTCGGTAATTGTTTGGCGAAGTCCGGTGCGGTTAGAAACCGCACCTACCGGGCCTGGGCAAAATTAGAATTATCGATTTAAAAAATTAAACTTCATTTAGATTGCGATATGCGCAAACTAACAGTTTGCGCTACAGAGTCACGTCCGATTTTTTAGCAGCTACACAAGTCGTCATCGTTCATTAACATACTGGTGTAATATACGTGAATGTGAATTACTATAAACTCAATATTCTTGGAGATAATGTCAAATGAAACTGAGGTTTGCACAATTCGGCATCTCGCACGATCACTCCCCCAGCAAGGCGCGCACGCTAAAAGCCAGCAAGGATGTCGATTTTGTCGGCATTTACGAGCCGTCCGCGGAAGCCCGGGAGACACTCGGCGCCAATGATGCGTTTGAGGGCGTTCACTGGTTGTCTTCCGCAGAGGAGGTGTTGAAAGACGAAACCGTCGTGGGGGTCGCGGCGCAGGGACGGGTGTCGGAGAACCTCGATTTTGCGCGGGCGGCGGTTGAGCACGGTAAGCACGTCTGGTTCGACAAGCCGGCAGGCGACGATTTGGAGGCGTTTCGGGCGGTGCTGGACATCGCGCGCGAGAAGGGGCTGTGCGTCCAACTCGGCTATATGTTCCGCTATAACTCGGGATTCCAATTTGTGCTCGATTGGGCAAATTCCGGGAAACTGGGCGACATATTTTCCGTTCGCGGACGCATCTCGACGGGCCGTTCCGATGAATCTCTATGGGCGCGGTGGGATTCCCGCGGCGAACACGAAGGCGGAATCATGTTCATTCTCGCCCCCCATCTTATTGATATTATCGTGGCGCTACTGGGGCGCCCCGAGCGCGTGACATCCTTCTCGCAGAATTTGGACAGCACCTTCCCGTGGGCGCAAGATAACACCGCCGCTGTCTTTGAATATCCGGGCGCGATGGCGACCATCGAGTCTGCCGCGGCGGAGGTGTCGTCGGGCGAATCAAGACGGCTGGAGGTCTATGGGACTCGCGGTAGTGCGATACTCGAGCCGCTCGACCCGCCGGCACTGCGGCTGTGCCTTGATGAAGATCGTGACGGTTTTGCCGAGGGATGGCAAAACGTGGAAATAGAAAAACGTCCCAGCCACATCGGTGATCTCCGGGCGCTTGTCGCGGACATTCGCGGCGAGAAATCGCCCGACCGCTCGCTAGACCACGAATTTATCGCTCAGGAAACTATCCTGCGCGCCGCCGGGATGCTTTAGGGCTTTGGCGATTCAACACCTGAAGGGCTGTCGTAGGGCAGATTATGTGCCGTTTCGACGCTACAATCCTTGTGGGCGCCAACCTCGAGTTCGCGGCCGCTTAGGCGCGGGGCAGGGCAAGATGCGCTACCTACTGTAACGCCCGCTGCTACGGCTTGAGTTCTCTCAAGTAGCACTCGACATTACACTCCTCTGGAGTGCAGACGCGAGGAGGGATCGTGTTCTATTGACATCTCACTCCTCTGGAGTGAAACCATTCTGCGAAGGAACGCTTTTTCAAAACCTGTCATAGAGCGAAAAAAGAGTGTTACTTGCTGAAAGAATTATTCCGCTAGGGATAATGGCATGCTCTCAAGTAACACACCACATTGCGCTCCGCTGGAGCGCCGAGATTGGACGAATCACGTTTCTATTGACATTGCACTCCTCTGGAGTGCGGGAGGCGAAAATCTCTCTCAAGTAACACTATCTAGCAATACACCACATGGAGGATCTCTATCGCGTTCCCCATAGGAATCAAGTTAAGCGTTTAGAGGTCGCAAGTCACGCGGTTTCTAATGTCTTAAACTGTTAATCTCCATGTAGACATGGGCGATGGAATACCAACCCATTCGTTGATGGGTGCACCACAGAAGATGACACATGACGCTGGTTTCCGTGGGGACCGGTGCGGTTGGAAACCGCACCTACCGTATGGGGTGAGATTGAGATTTACTCCTCGCCCAATGGGGACTAAGTTAAGGGTTTTGCGGCGAAGAACTCACCAATACTAGGCGAACTCCCTTAACTTGATCCGTATGAGGATCTCTATCGCGTTCCCTATTCGGTCACTTGATCTCCGCTGGAGCGCGGAAACCTGGACATGTCACATTCTATTAACATTTCGATCCTCTGGATCGAGGAAAAGGACTCAGGCCAGAAAGTGTTACTTGCTGAAAGAATTATTCCGACAGGGATAATGGCATGCTACCAACCGTCAATTTCACCAATATGAGACATGTTTTGAGACACAAAAATTGGGAGTACGGAAAGCACACCTTTTGAGACACGCAAGAACTAGCGCGGGTTTCAGGTAATGCTCGGATTGGATAATTTCCTTAATGTACCTTTTCGAGGGATCTTACGAAAAACGGCGTTATGTAGGTGCGCGGTTACGTAGATCCTGCCGTGTACGTCCACGTCGGATTTGAAAATCGTCGCGATAATCCAACTCACCATCGAACCGGTAATCCCTGGTAGACGAACAATCCTGAAAGGCATACTATACCGTGTTAGATAAAGTAATCCTCGATCCACACTATCGCAGTCTTGGAAATATCTTCTACCCCGAAGATTTAGAACGTCTCAAATCTATTGCCGATGTCATCTGGGCAAAGGACGATCCGATACCCGAGGGAGAAATCGAAGCAGTCCGCGAGCAAGTCGTGGCTATCATCACCGGGCAGTGGCGCTATGGAGATGTTTCGCGCTTTCCGCAATTGCGCGCGATTTTAGAGGTCGGCGGTGTATTCCCTTCGCCGAATCAGTTGGACTACGAATACTGTTTTTCAAAGTGTATCCGCGTTCTCAGTTGCGCGCCAGCATTCGGCCCGGCGGTCGCGGAGATGGCGTTGGGGTTAGCGATCTCTGCCGCACGGGAAATCGTTTGGAACGATGCCGCGTTTCGCCGCGGCGAGGCAAATTGGAGTCACACAACGTTCGGTGGGACATTTACCCTTTATGACAAGCCCGCGGGATTCATCGGCTTTGGTGGGCTGGCGCGCTCACTCAAACAGCTGCTTGAGCCGTTCCGATGCCCGATTCAAGTTTACGATCCGTGGCTGACCGATAACTATCTGCGATCGCAAGGCGTTGAGCCAGTTGGCCTGGACTCGCTACTGGAAAAGTCTCGATTTATCTATGTTCTTGCCCTCCCAACGGCATCCAACCGGGCACTACTTGCCCGTGAGAAACTCGAAAAAATCTCGTCCGATTCAGTATTCCTGTTAATGAGTCGAGCACATGTGGTGGACTTTGACGCGCTGACAGAATTGCTGGCGGAAGGGCGTTTCAAAGCCGGAATCGACGTGTATCCCGAAGAACCACTTCCCCTGGAGCACCCGATTCGGAAGCTGTCCAACGTTGTTCTCTCATCGCACCGAGCTGGGGCAATCAGCGAGGCGTTTCTCAATATCGGACGGATTGTTACGCGTGACATGGAAGCCATCATGCAGGGACTAATGCCACAGGAAATGCAGCCAGCACAACCAGAGTTTATTCGGTTGCGAGGCTAATACACCCAATACAAGCGGACGTAAAAAGAAATCTGAACGTTCACTACCTGACACTTTTTTCTAAACTCCTAGGATCCGGTATTCATAGGGTTTCCTGGATTCAACTCCGCACACAAAAATTATGATGATGCTGCGGCTTTAGAGCAACGGTTCACATGAAGGTGGTGAATAGAAACTACTCCACGCGTGAAGTGGCGGATAAATTCTGACGTTGGACATTATTATCGAACTGATTCTGGTCAAATTTCAACGCCTGAAGTTAGTGGATATACACCTTGCAGAAATCTCTATCAGGACTTTCTATCGCCCTCATTAATCAGTCAGTTGATCCCTCGCTATCCGCACGCTTGCTGGATTGACACCGTACTCACTGGTAATCTGACTGATAGTCTGCTCATTCTTAATGACTTCGAGAGCCACTTGTGCTTTGAATCGGCCATCACGCTGTTTTCTACGGTACATGGAGGTGTAACTCCTTTCTTTTTCTTGGCGTTTCCGAGCCCTATTTTCACTCAGATGATGACCATTTTTCCAGTCCAATCGATCTCTTATTCAACTGTCTAGTTTTTGGGGGTAATTACAGTTCTGCAGGTGCCCCTTGTCAGCCATTAACTACTGCTTGAAGGTTCGTAGTAGTGCAATTCATTGCACGCCCGGTTCAGTAGGAGCGGTCAAACGACCGATCAACCGAGTGGATAAGGAGTGCGATAGAGTTCCTCTCCAGCTCGCGATAGGAAGTCGCGACCGGGAGATTGTTACTACGAACCGAACTGAATAAATCCTGTATGCGTATTCGGTCAGGAAACCGAACCTACTGCAAGGTAGGACAGCACTGGTGCTCTACCAGATTTGTAGAACACAGCCACTGTTGCGAGAACTGCCAACACCCTCTTGTAAAAAAATTGAACCTTGGCGTTCACTTTTTAGATACGAAAGACCGAAACGCCATTGCGTTTCCATGACACATCGGGGGCAAGTTTGATACAATTAATGGAATACTGCCGAGTCAGGGCGGCTTATGGGCGTGGCACAAAGCTTGCGTAAGTTCTACTAACACAATCAATCCGATAGCCATCGATTCGAAGGGAAGAAATCCAATGGTATGGACTTGGTGTTTAATGCGAACCGCTTTCATCTTCTTAGCAATGGTGACTATGCTAGCGGACCGATCGAATACCGACATCCAAATAGTCTGGATTTCTGTCGGCGGTCCCGATCTCAACGATCCGATAATCATACGGCGTGTGCCGCACACCTATCACTACCCAGACGGCGCCGGCCGGCTCGAGCTGGGCGAAGGTACGTTTTATTTGGATGTGCCGATGCCGGTGTAGCCCCTTAAGTACAGAGGATATTTTAAAGCCATAGTCGTAGAAGAAACGGACCGCACAATCAGGAAGAGCTTTCCCTACCGCTACTACAAATAAGTCAACCCTGGCGAATTCACCCCCAAACTCGTGCTTGACATGTTGTTCCCAAGTAGGTATTTAGCGCGCGAGTATGGCAAATTCCCTTACGAGTGGATTGGGGATACCCTAAAACTAGATTTTTGGGGCCCCTTAGCCCCGATGTTCATTTGGGAGTTGTATTGGATTCGCGACAATGTCCCGTGAAAAAGGAGGGTAAACCATGACAATTGTCCTGCTGCTACTTATCGCGCTGCTAGCCTGCTCCGAACAACCCGACGACATCATCCCCGCCGTGCCCGCACTGCCGGTAATTGATATCGAGGACCATACCGATTCTGGTATGCATTACCGCTACAAGCTGCTCCCCCGAGAACCGCTCCCGTATCCCGTTACCGTCCGCGTGGATGCTCTCACTAGAGGATTCCACGCCCGCTCTTACGACTTCTGGGGCGGCGAATTCGCGGTGCCCTACACAGACTACGTCACGATTTCCCCTGACTCGAACATATGCGTCGGTGCCTTTCCGAGAGTAAGTGAGCGGCAAGTGAAAGACAACCACTTCTGGGTGCCCGTAGTCACCTCCGTCGAAATGGAGATCAGCGTCATCACGGGCGCCAAGCTCTCCCTTGACATTGAAAGAGAAAAGGAACGCGCCTACACCGTCGGCAAATCCACGCTAACCCTGGGGGCGCACTTATCGCCCGTGCCGATTGATCTGTAAACCCGTAAGGCACGGACGGCTGCACGTTACGAGAAGTAATCGCACCTCGTCATCGGTTATCCGGGTGATCCGTAGCTGAACGCTCCGTGTGCGCAGCAGGAGGAGGACCATCTGTGTTAGCTGCGACTGCTTCCTTCGTTTGAACATGCGTCATCCCTACCGCAAACCCCGTCTCGTTAAACAGCCGAGCCAAATACTCGTGCGCTCCGCCGCGAGATGGACGCCGCGAGCCACCGACCATCAAACGAGTGAATTACAATCAAATGATCGAATAGCGAATGCGATTGAAATCCCATAGAACTCCTTTCCAGCCACACCGAATTCAATCAATCCCGGGAGGTCAGCACTGATGCTCTACAGAATTGCAGGGCACGGGACCTGTTGCGAGAACTGCCAATGACCCTAATGTACAATAAGTGAACATTGGCGTTCACTTGTTAGATACGAAAGCATAACATGCCATTGTGTCCCAGTCACACATCGGCAGACGGGTTTCATGCTATTTTCGCGGTAGTGCCGAGTCAGGACAATGCATGGGTTGGGACAACCACAAATGATGGGGGCGGGATTTTGGCGCGTGATAGATAGTGGCACAGAACTTGCTCCCACTCCACTAACGCAATTAACCCGATAGCCGTTAGCTTAAAAGGAGGCAATTCAATGATATCGACACGGGCTTTAATGCCAATCGCTTTCATTTTCCTAGTAACGACGTCCGCACTCGCGCAAGAACCCGCGGGAGGTGCCGAAACATGGATTAAACTTTTTGAGGGAATGAACAGGGAATGGGTGAGTGCACTTGAAGCGGGCGAAAACCGACTCTACGCAGGGACATCGGAGAGAATCTTCATCTCTCAAAATGATGGGCGATCCTGGTATACGGTCGCGTTCAAAGACTTGGTTACTGCGATTACAGCCGATGGGGATACGGTGTATCTCGGAACACGCACCCAAGGTGTATTCAGATCTGATGATGCCGGGTTGACTTGGAAGCCGATCCGGGACGGATTACAGACTTACGACAATGGCAGTTACGGAGAAGTTCGCCGAATCCTCCTCATGTCCGATCAGATTATCAATGTGATGTACCACAAGGGCACGTATGTATCAAACGATCATGGCGAGACATGGCTCGACGTTTCAGGGGAATGGGAACTAGGCGACAGTATCCAATCCATGACGGAGTTTGACGGTTTTCTGTGGAGCGCGATTTCCATAAGTTCGATGCGGCGCTCGCCTGACAATGGACGAACATGGGAACACGTGCGGCAATACAAGAGTGGTCGCGTTAATGATTGGGCAGTGCTTAATAATCGCCTGTACATCGCCGGGAGTGACGGCATCGCACGATGGAATGAGAAAATACAAGATTGGGAGTACCCTATGAAAGGACTTCCAACCGGGTACCGTTACGATCCGGATGCCCCGCCGTCGGTATTGAGTTTGGCTGTTCATGACGGTCGTCTCTTTGCCGGACTGAAAAGGCACGGCGTTTACGTCTTTGATGCACGGGCGGACACTTGGGGTTCCGCAGGTCTTGACGAGCTTTGGGTTTATGCGCTCCTATCCTACAAATCCTCATTGTACGCCGGCACAGGTGACGGTCTCTATTCTGCCATAATGGACAGGGTACAACCGCATGGGAAAGTAGTCGCGACGTGGGGGCGAATAAAACGGAACGCGAGCGACTAGTCTTATGTGGGGTGCGTTAACCGAGAGATCAGTGGAGATCGAACGACCGATTAGAATCAACTGAGCGAATAGATCAAACGTAATTGTTTAGTCCATCGGTCTGGATTTGCCAATTCAGACCGAGCGGGGGCAGGGAACGCAGATCTGCGTTCCCTACTTTTCACTTGATCTCGTGACGGAATCCGCGTTATATTGACGAGGGGCAACTATGAGGGCTAAAACGGTAGGGAAGAAACACAGGAGGTAGTATGGCAGGACTGGAAACGCGACGCATGGGGCGCACCGAGATGATGCCCGCATCGCTTGGACTCGGCGCGGCGTGGCTGGGTCAAGGCTCGGAACGCGAGACGATAGAAGGGATTCATCGTGCGATTGACTTGGGCATCAATTACATCGACACCTACCCCAGAGGGCAGGAAGATCGCTGGGGAAAAGCGTTGGAGGGCGGCTTGCGCCAAAAGGTCTACCTGCAAGCCAAGGTCAGTCCGCTTGAGAAAGACGGCACGAAAGACTTCTCCGCTGCGACGACCCGCCGCAGCGTGGAGAATAGCCTCAAATACCTCAAGACGGACTATCTGGATTCGGTGTTAATTCACGATGCCATCCACATTGAAGATCCGCTCGCTCCCGGTCATGCTCTGGACGAGCTGATAAAGATGAAAGAGGAGGGGTTCATCCGACACCTCGGTCTCGGCGTGCGTCAACACGAGTTTCATCGACGCGCCATCGAAACCGGACATATCGACATTGTACTCACCTTTTTGGACTACACCCTGCTTGACCAATCGGTTGCGGAAACCACGCTTCCGCTGGCGCGGGAACATGACATCGGAATAATCCTCGCCAGCCCGATGGCGATGGGCACACTCACCGGCGTGGAGCCGAATCAGGAGGATGAACTCCGCCGCGCGAGAAAAGAAAACCTGGACGCCAAGCCGCAAGCGCACGATATGTGGAAGTGGTGTCAAGCGCGGGGCGTGAACATCCGTCACTTGGCGGTGCAATTCTGCCTCGCCGCGCCGGTTGACGGCATTGTTATGTTCGGCCCAGCGAACAGACAGCAGGTCGACGAGGGCTATGAAGCCGCCACCGCAGACATTCCGCCCGAAATCTGGCGTGATTTTGAAGCGGAATTCGGCGTCAGCGCCCTCCACTGAAACCTACCACGGCATGGTGCGCTTGGTGTATTCCCTGCCAATTTTGGCGGATTCTTCGCCTCCGGCGCCAATCATGACCCCCTCGTCGATCATCTCGGTGATGTCGTCGGGAGCCATCCGGTTCAAAAAGGCTATATTTACCGCGTCGCACGCCGTCTTGACCCGCGCTCGGGCGTTTGCCATAGGTTCGGGGTACGGCGCGTCGTGCGGCGGCGGCGATCCGAACGACATCCCCATGTCGGACGGTCCCCATTCCGCGAAAGCAATGCCGGGCACGCTGGTGCTGGCTTCCGAGTTTTCGA
Organism: Candidatus Poribacteria bacterium; assembly: GCA_965204085.1. Lineage (GTDB taxonomy): Bacteria > Poribacteria > WGA-4E > WGA-4E > JAJDTR01 > JAJDTR01. The sequence goes on from CBDBEE010000002.1 coordinate 64,962, forward strand.
GCGCCCGTCGATTCTCGATTTTCAATCCCAGCATGAGCTCGCCCTTCGGATTCAGAGGCCACGGGTCCGCCAGTTGGAGGTACTCTTGCACCGATACGCCCCAGATGTGCGCGGCTCTGCCCTGACCACCCGAGCCACGGCGTCCGACATCCAGCCCCTCACCGACGCCAATCGTCTGGAACGGGTAGCGCGCCGACTCCACCAACGCCTTCGCTGCGCCCGCAGTTTCGGCATGACACAGCAGGATGCCGTGAATTCCCGTTGCCAACACCTGCTTAATCATCCACGCATTCGATCGTACGACATCCTCATTCGTGCCATCGGTCGGCAGCGTCACAATCACTGTCGGTGTGCGGTGTCCGCTTCGCGTCGGCCCCCCTTCGACGAGACCGCGCATGAACTCCTCAAGCGCGGGTATGTCATACACGCCGTGTTCCATGTCATACATGATATAGTCCGCCCATGTCCCGACGGCTTCGATGCCTCCCTCGTAGCTGCGTTCCCCGGGAGAAGCATAATAAAGCGGTTGACCCTGTTCAAGCAACTCGATTGCACGATTGATTCTTGCCATATTTCACCTCGTAGTTTTCATAAATTGTGATTGAGCCAAAAGCCCACGTCTGGTTAAAAAAGTTAGTCGACTTAATTTCGATTAAATTAACTGATGCCTGTGAATAATCGTAGGGATCAAGCGAGTGAATAACGAGCGCGATAGAGATCCCATAGCTAATCCTGATAGAACTCCCATAGAGATCTCCTCGCCCAATGGTGCGTCTCCCGGATCACGTACACACCAAACATAAGTGTCAATAGAACCTAGTGATTGTGTCAATATCTTTCTTGTCAAGTTGGTTGAATGAGGTTACAATTTCATCTGCCGACGTGGAACGAAGCAAAAGATTGATTCCATGGAACTATTTTAACCTTACCGTACGGAGGCTAATTATAATGGAATTACAGATAGCGGCTACACTAGGAGTGGGTATTTTAACAATGGCGTTGGGTATTTTCATAAAATTAGGGTTCAACGGCATCCAGAGGCAATTTGATGGAATTCAGAATCAGTTTAATGGTATGCAGAAACAATTTGAGGCAATGAACGCGAGACTTACTGACATCCACAACGATTTGAACAACATCAAAACAGATGTGCGTGCCACCAATCAAAACCTTATTGACCATCTGGCACAACATGACTAAGCGCCTGCGTAATCGTAACTTTACTCGGCTGCCGATGTGATACCATAGATTTTCGCATCCCGCAGGAAGAAACGAATCCTCACCTGTTGCCCCGCGAGTTCGCCCCCGTTCTTTCCCTCCCAAACCAGCGGCAATTCTCTCCCGTCACGATCCTCGAAAAGACACTTCGTCCGTTCATAACCGGCAATTACTTCCCCATCCCCATCGCGCAACTCCGCCATGATGTACGCCTGTCCGTTCGGTCGCTCTGCCTCGCGATACATCGCGTAAGCGTTGAGAACCAATCCCTCCGCCGGCATCGAAAAGGTCGGCGTCGAGAATTCACCGTTCGCGCGGCAGGTCGCATAGAAGATCCGATCCGAAGGAAGACCGGCGATTCTGCTGTCCGGATGGTAGAACCGGAGTACCCCGTCGCGAACCAGCGGTCCCTGAAGCGCTAGCCAGAATTGAGAGGTGTACGCGTTCGTGTCCCGAAAACTGCGCTTCCAGTTTAGACCGTCACGGCTAATCGCCCATTCCGCCATATAAGACGGCCCGTGTTTTGTGGTGGCGCGCCGCGAGTTTGCTTCCGCGGGTGGCGGCATGTAATCCGAAATTAGCATGGCGTAACGCCCCAGATGGGGAAAAACGACAACTCGATAAAACTCCAAATCTGCAGGATCGGCTGAATCGGGCAACCACAACTCTTGATTCCCGAGAAACGACGGAGAAAAAGATTCCCACCTGACGCCGTCTGCCGATCGCCGGAAGGACAGCACGCGGCGCAAAGCGCCAATATTGTCGGGATAGCGCTTTGGATAAGGCTGCGTCACTGTCTGGTAATTGAGAAACTGACCAAAGGGCGGATACCAGGTCACACACATGGCGTCGTGTCCGGCATACGCCTCCTTTGTCAACAGCGTAAAATTTTCTCCGTCATCGCTCCGGAAAACATACAAGCGGCCGGCAGCCCACGAAAAGACAAATATTGCTCCGTCGTCCTGACGGCGAACGATATTCGCGAAACCCTGCCAAGCCGTTCCGCCGTAAGAATACAGGACCTGCTCATCGAAAAACGTCACTCCGTCTTCCGTCGCGCACCGGACCACCTCAAACTCCCGATTGCTCGAATCAGCCCAATTTTGAACGCGCCACCCATAGATAAAACTGCCGCCCTCGGCTCTCGGCGCTTCGCAGCCGTACTGCATGTGAGGATAACCGGACGCCGCTCCAAGATTCTGCAACGGCTCGGCGCGGAACTCAATGCTGCCGAACGGGTCGGCAATGTCTTCCGGTTCCCAGAAGAGGAGGGGCAAGCCGCGTTTGGACATGTCGTTTTGGTTGTGAATTTCGGGCAGATTACATGCCATGGTCGTCATCAGCACCGCCGCAATAAAACGTCTCATGAACCGCCTCCGGTTCGTTACACATCTTTGCCATTGCCAACTCAACTCGGGTATTCGTGCTGCCTCGGCAAGCGCTGCTCCATCTCCGGTAACGGCAACGCCTCGACAATCGGATACTGATACCAATACGCCACAGACGAATAATCGTCGCTTCGATGGTTGTTGTGACCGTTCTCTATCGTCGCTCGCAGCGATTTTGTAAACGGAATGGGATCCTGAATATGGTAGCGGTACATCGACCATTGACCTTCCCAGTTCGCATGATCGGTGTTGAACAACGGCGTGCCCGCATACGGATAGCAGCAATTCTGCATACCCCACGCTTGATTGAAATAATCCTCGCTGCCGGTGCCGTGGAACGACGGCGGAAATGGTTCATCGTCAATGAAGATCATGTCGTCGCCCTCGCCCCACCAGCCGCCGCTGAAGTTGTCCACGCTCAGGCTGCACCCCAAGAAATTCCCCTCGCCCCTCGTGTCCAGGATACAGTAATTGTCGTCACCGGTGAGGTTGGCCCCCTCCTTACCGTCGATTAGCGGCGTCGCACGGCGCGGCATTTCCGCCCGCCAATTCGAATGGAAGTAGTATAACCGTTCGGGCAGGCTCTCTAGTTCTCGATAATCAAAGTAGTGAAAGAGTCGAATCTCTGCCTCGGATTCGTTATTGACGACCACTTTGGCGCGTTCTCGAAACGGCATCTTCACCCAGCAGTTAAACGCGGCTGTCGCCGAGCCGGGATTCAGCGACATCTCGAACAACGCCGAGGAATAATCCCGAATCTTTCCGTGTCCGACGCCGAAGAAGTCGCCGAACGGCACTCGCACGCTCGGAAACTCGTTGTCATCCCAATAGAACTCCAAGCTGTTCTTTCTCAGAAAAAGCGGCTCCTCGGCATTGTAGTTACTGAGCGCGAACCAGATGTGCACAATCATCCCCGGTCCCGGAATCTCCGCGAGAACACTTGCCTGAGAGGCGGGATATACCTTCCCGTCCCGGTTATATCCTTCGCGGTCCCAACTTGAGTCACGCTTCGCCTTGAAGGGCAGCGGCGCGTACAATACATCGCTATTCATGCTCATATCAACTCCTATGTCATCTGTTCCAACCCCGTAGGGTGCGCATTGCGCACCAGCCTTTCAGCTTTTAATCCCAATGATTTTAATGTCGCGATTCGGAGATCGCTCCTACCAAATGCACCCTGTATTAAAGATTAACCGGGAGGGATTAACCGACCGTATAGGGAGGGCGATAGAAATCCCCTTGCCCCGTGTGACTTCCCGTAGGGGCGCGGTTACCGCGCCCTCTCATTCACGAAAGCCCGCGGCGATCCAACGGACCACCCAAAACACACCGTGTCCGATGGCCATGATAATGATGAAAGTCAGAACTGCTGACTTGGCACCATTGAGAAACCATGCAAAAGCCCCCAGCAAGAATGACAGCACCAGCCAAAAGCGGCTGAATCCCCTGTACATTGTCTTCAATTTCATGTACGCCAACCGTCTTTCAAGTTCGTAGTTCGTAGGTTGGGTTGAGCACAGCGAAACCCAACGACGTAAATCCTTTCATTTCCGCCTTCCATCCTGCCCCCTTCCACTCTTCCCATCTTCCATTCATCCTCTCTTCCGCCCTTCCAATCCTACCCTTGTCTGTTCGCTTGAAAGAATCTCTATCGCGCTCGCTATTCGCTCGCTTGATCCAATAGATACTGCCCGCCGCGCCGTCGCCAATCCTCGGACAACTGATGCGCTCTTTCCGGCACGACATGCAAGACGAACCGCGACGACGAACACCCCTCCTCCGCTTCCGCTCGTACCACGGCTTCCGCAAAGCGCAGGCACGCATCCGTTCCAACCCGCGCGTCGCAATTCCCGATTGCCATCCAGACAGGGCGCCCCGCGAACGACTCGGCGAACCGCGTCAACGCCAGATCCGCGATTTCGGGCGCATCCTTGACTTCCGCGAACTCGTTCAGTATTCGCCAGTCGGTCACCGGAGCAAACGCCGCGGCGGCTCCGATGCGCTCGTCCGCCGCCATCAAACGCAACGCGCAATAACCGCCCCGCGAGGTACCGGAAACAAAGATGCGGCCCGGCTCGGCAAGCTGGAGCTCAATCAGCGCATCAAGAACGGCGCGCCCCTCGTCGCCAAACCCCGCGAACACATCAATCCCTCTCCGCCACTCTACACAGAACCCCGCAATCCCTCGGGGCTCCCCCGGGACCTCCCGGTCGCCGTGACACGGCAGATCAAAACTCGCGGCGCGATGCCCAGCGTCGAGGAACATGCGCGGTGTGATGTTGTAAGGCTCCGTATTTAGCGTAGCGGATTTGTCCGCCGCAAAATTGAGCAGCAGCGCCGGGCGGTCTGACAATTCCTCCGGTTCCGCCAGCAAGCAAGTCAGCGGTTGTCCATTTACCTCAACGGAGAACTCTCTGATATTGAGCATCGCGTTGTTTTACGATTTTTCTATCGAAATGTTACCGCCACTCCAAGACGCGCAATGAATTGCGCTACTACGAACCCTCGGTTCTTGTTATTTACGGATTACGAATTTGTATTAAAATTCTCACTTCCAGATTGGGTTGAGCGAAGTGAAACGCAGCGATAGGGCCGTCGCGAATCGGGCATTGCGCTTACGGCATGAATAGACCGCCGCTCACGTGCAACGTCTGACCGGTGACAAACTCCGCAGCGTCCGACGCGAAAAAACTTACCGCGTGCGCAATATCCTCCGCCGTTCCTCTCCGGTTGACCAAGAACGGTATCCCGAGCCAGCTCTGGGGGTCATCCTCCTGAATTGCTATCGGCTTCGTTCTGTCTTCCGCCAAATCCTTGTTCGTCGGACCCGGGCAGATCGCGTTTGCCGTGACGAAGGGGCCGCCCTCGTGCGCAATGCCCTTGGTCAGTGCGATCATCGCCGCTTTCGACGCCCCGTAAGTCGCGAAGGAACCGCCCCCGCGCCCGTAGACCGCGATGTTGGACGAAATCGAAACCACACGTCCGAATTTCCGCTCCATCATACCCGGCAACAACTCGCGGGCAAGCGAAAACATGGCGCGAGCATTGACGTTCATCACGCGGTCCCATTCCTCGTCGGACGTATCCACAATCTTGTTCGGCTGACCCATCCCGGCGTTGTTCACCAAGATATCCACCCTCCCGAACGCCTCGGTTGTGCCCTGAGCCAACGCCTTGCACTGTGCGCTATACCCGACATCCGCGCCAATGACAACGGCACGTCTGCCCATCGCCTCGACCTTGCCCTGTATCCGTTCCGATTCCTCCGGGCTTTTGCTATGGTTGATGACGATATCCGCGCCCGCCTGCGCCAGCACCAGCGAGATTGTGGCGCCGATGCCACGCCCCCCGCCTGTAACCAACGCCACTTTTCCGGAGAGATCTATCTTCCCCGCCCGTGTGTACCCCGGCTGTGAACCGGAATTATCTCTGTTTTCCATCTTCGTGCCCCCTGTTTACCGCTTACGGAATGTGAAACTGTACAACTTGCTCCGATTCAACACAAACCGGAGTTTCACATCACCGTGGATTGTTGAAATGTCGGCGGCTTTCCATCCGACCTGCCGCCGCAACTCATCGCTTCTCAACGGCAGGCAATCCTCCCGAGAGAAACCGTCCAATACCCGTTCGTCCGTCCCGCAAAGTTCGACCCGCACCTGGCCTCCTTCGGCATCCGCGTTCAACTCCAAACCATCCGCATCGTCCGGCAGAGGCACCGCTTTCGTAGTGACCACGCCGTCGTCCTGTGCGCTAAGCGCGACGAACCGGTGGCGTTTCCACGTGGCGCGCGCCAGACGTTTCACCCGTTTCTCCATATCGGTCTCGCCGTGCGTGTGTTCGCAGCCGGTGTAGTACCAGTGCACGTCGTCGCCCTCGATTATCGGTTCCTTGGCGGTTCCGATAATCATACCGCGGTCAAATGCGTCTCCCTCGCCGCGGGGGATGACCGCTGTCCGCTCCCGGTCGGCGTGCGCCCAGTTGATCCCGTCGCGGCTGTACACGATTTGCGAATCGATTGGACCATCGCACGGCACCTGATTCCTCTGTCCAGAAATCTGCTCCGCCGTCACATACAGGGCGCCCACCAAGCCGAGATACAGGTTGTTGTACCGAAAACCCGACAGATTGTGAAATTCGGCGCGCAGTGCGCCGTATTTGCGGCGCCCGACCTCATCGTCCCAGTGCGTCGGTTCCAGCATCGGCAGCGAAGCCTTCCATGGCCCCTCCAAAGACGGACTCTCGGTGTAGCAGATAACTCGGCGCTTGTCCTTGTCATCAAACCGCATTATTGAATACGCCTGAAATATCTGGTTCTTGGAATCCCATATCACATTGAACGTGCCCTCGTTCCCTCGATCCGAGACAGGCTCGACGTTGTCCTTGTCGTTCCAGTGGATGCCGTCCGGTGACGTGATGAGGAAGATGTTGCGGTAGCGCCGGCAAAACCCGATAGCTTTGTATCGTTTGTGCGGATCCGCCTCTTCCCGGTCGATAAACACCGAAGCGCCGTGAAGATCCCAGATGATGTTGTTGTCGGGACTGCCGTCGAAGGTGAAGATGCCGAGATTCGGTTTGACCCAGTTGATTCCGTCGTCGCTCTCCGCATAGCAGGTCAAATCCCCACGGTCATTGTCCACAAAGGCGCGTCCATACTGGTCGTGTGTCACGCCGTTGCAGTTGTACGGTTTCTCGTCGGTGCGCGGCACAAACAAGCCAGGAATCTGATAGTTGCCCGCCTCCTCGCGCCAGTGCGGCCCCATCCGGGCGAAATACCACATCCGGTATTTCCCCATGAGATCGTCGTAAAGCGTCGTGCCGTAGAGGTGGATGCGTTTGCTCATCCCGGGTCCGCAATACTCCCACGGCTTGTCCCTGTCGGGCTCCATGAGGACATCGCTCTTGGTACCGGAGTGAACCTCTCGTTGGATGCCGCTCTCGGCGTCGATGAGGGCTTCGTCAAGCAGCAGCATACTCTCGTTAATCGACATCAAACAAAACTCCTTGTTTAGGATAAACCTTTCGCATTTCAAATTGTACCAGTTCGCTTGAATATCAGTGCATATAATATATCAATTATACCGCGCATATAATATATCAATTATACCGCTCCCTTCTTGGTAGGCGGGGCATCTTGCCCCGCTTCGCGGGGAGTTGAATGGCGTTATGAAGGCGATGCGAATTATTGTTCGTAGGTTGGGTTGAGCATCGCGAGACCCAACAATCGTGATGTCGCGATTCGGAGGGGATTTCTATCGCGTTCGCTATTCGCTCACTTCATCTCCTACAGTTAGATGATTACCTTGTTCAATTGTTGAACAACGCTTGTGGTATACATTGACACAGAATACTTACATTATTGACATCAACACGAACTCGTCATTTCCTGCAAACGCGGTGGCAGTTGTTCGTAGACGCTCGGCTTCACCAATGGCCAGGTATCTTTTGGGCGGTGGATGTACCGCGGCAGGTAGAAGATGTTGACCGTACCTCGATGCCGGTCCCGGCTGGTGTTCTGTCCGCGCCCGTGCCAGACGCCTGGACGCATGAGGAATACGGAGCCCTTACGTCCGAGTACCGGAACCTCCTGCGGATAGCTGCCGCGTGTCGGGGGCCGCCGCGCGTGGTGACTGAAAGGCACGACGACCGTCGATCCGTTATCCGGCGTGTAATCCGTGAGCATCCAGAACACCTGCAATGCGGTTGGAAATGCGGGCCAAGGCTGGGGCATCCAAGACAACGGAACGTCCGCATGCAGCCCTTGGGGCGGGGCTCCGGGCTCGGTCAGTGTGACATCCACATTGTTGGCGAGGATAAACCCTTCGCCAAGCTCGTGTTTCGCAATCTCAAGGATTGTCGGATGGACGCACAGCGACGCGAGTTGAGGCACGTCGTTGAGTGCGCCTCCCAGATGATAGAATTTCGGTTCGGGCATCTTCATCCAAGGACGCGACAATTCGGCGAGTCGGTCCGCCTCCGCCGGATCCAATAGCCCCTCCAACACACAGTAGCCCTCTTCTGCCAACCGAATTGTGGCTTCTTCCGCGCCAATCACGACCACAGAATCTCCTCGTTCCGTCTAAGTACGACTTTGTATAGTCGTAGAATACGCACTGCGATCAAGGAAATCGCGGGATGCACTAGCAGTTGTAGGGGTTGGGTCCCCCAACCCGTTGGACACCTTCCTTGATATATGCGCCCGCCTAACATAAATGTCAACAGTGCCATACAAACATGTAGGTTGGGTTGAACGGAAATCCGAAAGAAATCGCGCACAGAATGAAGATTTCAAATCTTTCATTCTATCCGAAAACGGAAGTGACTCAAGTGAAACCCAACGCTTCATTGGCCGCACGTTCAGTCTTTGCATCAATACACTTGAATCTCAGAGAAACAGCACTAAAACCTACGCTTCAACTTACCCCAGGTGGTCGCCAACTTCCCCGCCGGATTAACCGCGAACGAACCGTGCACATCTTGCTCAATTTCAGCGTCGCTTAACGCCTGATCATACACTCGGTAGACAGATATTGAACAATTGCAAGTTCGATGCGCTTCCGGCCGGCTATGAGAGAAGATGGCGTGCAAGTTCATATGATGCTTTTTGTTCCACTTTACCGTCGTCCGGCTCTCGGAAACCTTCTCGCCATTGATGTAACAGGTGAGGCTATCCCCGCTTCTGAACACCAGATGCACCCAGTGCCACTTGCCTTGATCAAATGACATCTGCGTCTGACCGACCCGAAGATCGGCGCGTGCCCCGATAGCGCCCTGGGCGATGCTAACGTTTTGGAAGCCCCCGCCGTTTTGGTCTAACCATATTCGCACGTTTTGCACCTGTTCTCTCGGATTCGCCTGCAGCCCGACTAGATGGTGTTCCTCTCGGATTAAGCCGCCGTTAATTCTCAGCAGCAGTCCCATTGTGAAGTCCTCAAGGTTGACAATAGGGACATCACCTCCCGGTGCGGCATTGCTGAATTTCGAACCGGATTTCTCCGCCGTATACCATTTGGTGTCCTGTTTGAATCGGATAGCTGGAATCTCGATAAAACCCTCTTCCAATTTCGGGTTTCCCGTCCGTTCCACTTCGCCGCCAGCCGTGCCCGCATTTCTCCAAGCTTTATCGCCGCCTTTCTGATCGGTTTTTAGGGCGTCAAAGTCGAGCACAGGCGCAGGACCTGCCTGAGCGTGCGCCGCTGAGAATGATAGGATAAGGTTTAACGCCATGCCAAGCACGGCAATAATGCATACGGTATAGTTTCGCATCTAATAACCTCCGTTATGGTTGTTTCGACTGTTGTCAAGATGTTCGAGTGATGCTCGGTTAAATTTCCTCACAATATTTACTTCAATACGAAAGCTCGCTTTACGTGCTTAAATCAAACCCGAACGAATACAATTTTGCGCCGTTCATGCTGAACTCAACGCGCAACTCTTCATTCTCCACAGAACCAAGCGAAAAACCGTTCCGCCACGCGGCAACCCCGTCCGTAACTGTCTCCTCTATCGGCTCGCTCTCGGCGACCAGCCCGTCGTCGGCTTTATTCAAAAAGCGCACCTTCACCGACCCGACGCCGTAAACATCCGCGCTCAGGTGAAGTTCGCTTCCCGTGATCGCCATCGGCTTGGTTGTGACAACCGCGGGCACTTTGGCGGAGATTTGCTCGTACCCCGCGAACCCGTCCGGGCGCAGCCGAGCCAAGCAGAGGAACCCGTCGCGCCAGCCGAAATGCAGCCAGTTGCTCGCACCGTAGTAGAGACGGATCTCGTCTTCAAGGATGATTGGGTAGGCGGACGAATAGGCGCATCCCCAGTCGTACGTTCCTACCTCATCGCTGTTCGGTATCAGCGGCGATCCCGGGCACACGAATCGCCAGTCAACCGTGTCGGGACTCCATGCCAACTCCGTCCACGCCCTATCCGTCCGTTGGTTGTGGATGACCGGCAGTCCGAGGTACACGTTCCCATGGCGGAAGACCGGCATGGAGTATATCTGCCGGTTTTCGTCCACGCCCTGCATGACCGCAGTGGCTTGCGTCCAATTCACAAAATCCTTGCTCCCCGTACGTCCCACCTGCCGCGGCGGCCAAGCGCCGTGACGCTCCATCACCTCTTGGGGACCATCGTCGCACGGGTCGCGCATCCGTGTGAACCCGGCATACTCCCCCAACTCCTCGACCCACAGCACATTATAATGCGTGCCGTCTACCCGGTAAGGATTAATCGTCGGACACAACGTAGGCGGCTCCCACCTAACCCCGTCCGGGGAGAACGAGATGCCCAACCCTTGCCGTCCGCACGAGGTGAGAATCTTGTATCGCTTCGCTGGATCCGGTTCACGTTCTTCCTTCAGAACCCCCGATCCGTGCACCGTGCGAATAACGAGGTTGTTCTCCGTGCTCCCCTCAAATTCGACAAGCCCGAGAGCCGGCTTGTCCCACACAATACCATCCTCGGACGTGGCATAGCACAACCCCATCTCCCTACCCTTCGGAGGGTTGTACTCCCTCCGCTGCCGCTCCGCCAAGCCGACGCTCTTGGCTGGTAGATCCGAAATGAACGGGCTGTACCAGCATTTGTACAACCCCTCCCGCCGATCATACATCACATTCGGGTACAGGTTGTCGAACCGTTGCTCCCACGGCTTGTCCTCGCCGACGAGAGGATTGCGCGGATTCTTCTCCGCCGGCGTAACGACGAGTTTCGCGTTTCGCGTCCTCTCCGTGATGCGCGTGTCTAGCAATAGGTGTCTGCTACCCAATTCAACCTCCATTCCCACGAAGCAATTTCAACAATTTCGACCCTATGACGACTTCTCCTTCTCGCGTGATTCTAGGATATCCTTCCACGGCTGAACATGACATCGATCCGTCCAATCATCGTGCAGCCCGCTCAACTCCTCCACAATCTCCGGGCACTTTCCGCTCAAATCCTCCAACTCGGTGCGGTCCGCCTCCATGTCGTACAACTCCCAATCGCCCGGATACTTCATGACCAGCTTCCAATTCTCCCGCCGCACCGCTTTGTTCCCCTCGTGCTCCCAATACAGTACACCCTTGCCGTTATCCCGGTTATCGAAGACGGGTACTAGGCTTGTTCCCTCGAGCGGATAAACCGGATTCCCATCGTTTTCGTCGGGATACGCCGCGCCGGCGGTCTCAAGACAGGTTGCCATCACGTCCGTCAACTGCCCCGGTTGATGCCGAAACTCGCCTGCCGACGTGATGCGCTGGGGCCAATGCGCGATGAAAGGCGTGCTGATGCCGCCCTCATGCACCCAATGCTTGTACTCGCGGAACGGCGTATTTGACAAGTTCGCCCACGGCACGCCGTAGCTTTGGTAAGTGGTTTCCGGTCCCGGCATAATCGCCGGGTCGTTCCCCCTGCTGACCGGCGTCCCGTCGCGTGTCAGCGGCGGTGAGACGGGACGATCTCGTGTGACACGTAGATCGGGGCCCAACTCTTCGGCGCACCCGCCGTTATCCGCCATGAAGAGAATCAGCGTGTTATCCAGTTGACCCGTGGCTTTCAACGTGCCGATAATCCGTCCAATCCCCTGATCCATGCGGTCAATCTGAGCGGCGTACACTTCCATCCGACGTTGATTCCATTCTTTGTGTTGTGCGTCTCCCCAAGGTGGCTGTGACGGATCCCGATCGCTTAATTCCCAGCAATCCTGCAAGATGCCCATCTCCCGCATACGCAGCAGGCGTTCCTCGCGCAGCGTATCCCAGCCTGCGGAGAACCGACCCTCATAACGCGCGATATCCTCCTCATGCGCATGCAGCGGCCAATGCGGCGACGTGTAAGCGACATACGTGAAGAAGGGGTCGTCGGGCGATTTCGCATGATGGTCTCGGATGAAACCGGAGGCTTCATCGCTAATCGCATCGGTCAAGAAGAAGCCGTCCGGGAGGTCGTCGTGCAAAACATGATCGTTGTCCCGCGTGAGCGTATGCGGCTGCCAGTAATTAGCGCCGCCGCCGCGGAGACCGAAATACCGGCCAAAACCCCGCTGGCGCGGCCAACTGTGTTTGGGTCCTTCGGGTTGTTGGTGACGCGCAATGTGCCACTTCCCGCTCATATAGGTGCGATATCCCGACCCTCCAAGCGCTTCGGCAATCGTCACGCAGCGATGATTCAAATCCCCGCGATAACCCTCCAATCCATCGTCAAACATCATGTGTCCGACGCCGGTTTGGTGCGGGTGCAGCCCAGTCAACAGCGATGCGCGCGACGGACAGCAGCGCGCGGTGTTGTAGAATTGCGTGAATCGCAACCCGCCGTTCGCCAGCCTGTCAAGGTTCGGCGTCCGCACCTCGCCGCCGTAGCAGCCGAGGTCGGAATAGCCCATGTCATCGTTCAGAATTAGCAGAATATTCGGTCGCTTCTCTTCACTCATAAAATCTCCTGTGAATGTGGAGGATGGCCAACCAACGGATTAATTCGTAGCCTTTTCTTGCAACTGTAGGAGTGATCAAGCGAATGGATAGTGAGCGCGATAGAAATCCTCTCCGAATCGCGACTCCGATTATTCCTTGAAACGGGGTTTTTCCAAGCGTGATTAGTGGCACAAGCAACAACTACCTCAAATCCACTCCCGGCGTCCACTGCTGCGGGATGGGTTCCGCATCGCCCTCGTACACCATCCTGAGCGGCTCCATCAGGCGCTGCATCCGTCCCGGTGGACGCTCCGTAATTTGGGTCTTGGTTTCCAAAGACACTACCGTGGCTTGGGTGGATTCGGGCAGGTCGACGAAATCGGGATAGTACCACATCGTGAGCCCCGTCCGACGCTGATCCGTGCGGTTGGCGTGGGCGGAGTGAAACAGCGTGCCGTAACCCATCACCGCATCCCCCGCCTTAAGCGGCACGTCAATTTCTCCCTCCGCATGTTGGAAAGCGGTGTGATCCGGGTCGGCGTAGGTCGACAGCTTCTCAGTGTGCCGCTCGGGAACTTGGTCGTGCAGGGCATGGCGTTTCAGGTGCGATCCCGGAATCACTCGCAAACAGCCGTTCTCCGGCGTGGTGTCCACGAGATAGTACATCAAAAAACACTGGATAGGTTGCGGCGTATAACTGACCGGATCGTCCCAGAACCTGCCATCCTCGTGCCAGAACAGTCGCGGGCTGTGCGGCGGTTTGCTGATGATTCTGCCATGCCCGAACTTCGGCTGCGCGAACCCTAGTTGAGCCAACCCATTCAGCAATTTGGGGTGGGTGATGAGTTCGGCAAAAACGTCGTACCGGTACGCCATATTCCAATCAATCATCACCATGCTGCCCGGAGCGCGTTGCTGCTCGAAATGCGCCTTCTCCTGCCGGGCGAGCACCTCATCGGTTAGGCGTCTCAATCTATCGATCAGCTCGGGCTCAAGAAGGTTTCTGAAGACGTAAAATCCATCATTCACGAAACGTTGCTGCATATCCGAATCAGTGATTTTCATACACGAACCCCTTGCATGGTGAGACCAGTGGTTAGTGGAGAGTTAAGATGTAGGGTTTTGTTGCGCCGGACAAGCAATGGCGGGCGGCGCCACCCCAGCACTTTTGTCAACGTGTGCCAGGGAATTGGCGAATATCATAGCGACGCACGAGGCAAAAGTCAAGGGCATTGTGCGGCGAGGCAGTGGCGAGTGGAGAAGCAGTGATTAGTGACTAGTGGAGAGTGGTTTGTTTCGGTAGGGAGCGCGATAGTAATCTTAAGGCCGTAGAAAGTCCCGTGCGATGCGGATCCTATAGCGGGTTCTTAGGGAAAAGTAACTGAAGTGTCCGAACAGGTTCGGCAAGCTATTAACTGATTCGGTGGCGTTCCAAACGAAAGAAGGTCGGTCATTCGTGTCCTTTGAGTTCCTTGACATTGATAACCTCACGCTCCACGTAGGGGCGAAACTCTGCCCGCAACGCCTTGACCAAATCGACCGGACGACCCAACAGCTCCTCCAAGTAAAACTGCACCCCGAAGTAGGCTCTTGAGGTACCAGGTTGGTCGAAACGAACCAAAATGTCAATGTCGCTGTCGTCGGGTATCTCATTGCAGGCGGCTGAGCCGAATAAGGGGAGGTTTGTGACGCAAAAGCGTTGTGAAAGAATTGGTTTATGCGTCCGGAGTTGCTTCAATACTTCGTCCCTGTTCATCGAACATCCTATGGAATTGTTGGAATACGGCAAGTGGCATATCCCAAGTAATGCCTTTTTTCGCTTCTTGAGCAACTTGAAAACTGATGCAGCTAGTGTTGTTCCGCAGTGCGCCGTGAACCAGACGCTCTGCTATCCCACGTTTGAAGTCGTCGGTCTCATCAAACAGATAAACGAAGACATTGGTATCAAGAAAGTTCTCAACGCTCATTCATTTCGTCCCGAGAAAATTTTCGTCCGTTGGTGAATATAGTGCCTTGTAACTCGCGAATGACTCTCATGGCTTCGGCAGCCTGTTGTTCGTTGCGGACGTAGTTTTTGAGCCATAATTGGAATTTTTCGTTTAGGGTCGTCTGTTCCGCCTCAGCACGTTGTTGTGCGGCTTCAATCAGCTTTTCGTCAGCACTCAGAGTGACGTCTATCAAGATTCCCTCCTTTTGGCAGTGAATGCTGTTATGCAGTGTAATTTAGTTCCGATTTTCAACTGTGCGCCCCTCATTCCGGAAGATGAATTTGCCGTTCCGTCTCATATAGCTCCCAGTGACAACTTGGAAGCTCGTAAGGCGAGTTGAGGATGGGATAATCAAAGAACGGATTCGCCAAAACAGTACTCCTCTAAGACGAAACGTGTCCATTTCTAACATCGCTGCAAACAAAGCAGGATTTTGACAATACAATAAGCCAGAAAAACGCGCGATGTCAATCGAAATTAGTCTCCTGTAGCCTGAGATCCGTGTACAGGCGATTTTCGATGCAACGAGAGAGTAAGTAGGAAATTGCTATTACAAGAGGGTGCTGCCCCTCTGGGGCTTGGAGGCGTGTGAGATTTCGCGTTACTATACACCTGCCGCACCGCCGGTGCAAGGAGTCGCGACCAGGAGGTCGCTCCTACAGGTCGGTCGAGCACAACTACATATCGACGGTGATATACGTCGACTGCCCCGTGATAATGCCGAACACGCCCCAAAACGTCGTGACCACAAACTCCCCGAGCACCAACCCCAGAAAAAACGGCGCCGCCCTCCGAAAACTCCTAAGCCTGCCGTGCTTCACAATCACCCATTTCAACACAAAACTGACGAAGATAGAGAACCAGAAAAAGTTCATCGTCCACGTCGTCGTGACCGCATAGCCCGCCGCGTGAAGCGGCATCCAAAGAAACTGCCCCCGCATCAGCGTCAGCGCGACGGACACCAGAAACCCTGCACCAACAGCCGTTATCACCGACACATCCGTTTCCGACGGATGCGTCAGCCAGCCCTCAAGCCGCTGGAACGCCTCCTCGCCCGCCCAGCCGGTGTTAATCTCCCCTTGGTATGCGAAATGCAGATACGCCCAGACCGACGCAATGATACCCAATACTGTAGCAAACACCATCACGCCCCCGAACCGTCGATACCGAATCTCCGCGCGCTCCGCTATCTTGAGTCCTTCAAGCTGATGCGGCATCAGCAGGCAGTCGTAAGCCCGATTAAAGAAATAGAAGTAAGACAGCATCGTCATATTGGTCGTGCCAAGCGGCTTGGCACCCGCGAAGGCATACGTCATCTCATCCGCCCCCGCGAAGTGCTGGTCATGCACCGGCGAACCGAGTTCCGCCCGCACCCGCGTAATCCCGATAGCCAACATGTAATACAGCCCGAAGAACAGGACGATGACCCAGAATGACATCCCAGTCCGATGACAGAACCCGAACAGGAACGCCAAACTCAACAGCAGCCAGATAACCGTTCCGCGATACGATATTGGTTCGTCGGTATCGTTGACGACCGCCCCCGCGCCCAAGCATTTCCTTGCGACCTGAACCAGATGCCGCCGCGCCGCCCATAGCCCCATCACCCCGATGCCGACGTAAGCCCCGAACGACTGCTCCGAGGCGTACGGAAACCCGTGCGGCAACGTAAAGGCGCTCCCCAAGACCCGTTGAAGTTTCCAGTACAGGTAAAACACCCAGACCGAGAACGACAGGTCCAGCGGGATAAAGAACGCCAAGCCGACGGCAAACGGGTAGACCCCCACCGGCAACCAATCAATCGAATCCCAGGGGTGAACGGTAAACAGGTCGGCGAGGTCGTTTTCCCGAGAGCGCGTGAGACCGATACGTGGTAACTGCGGAAAGAGGTGATTGAACCCGTTGAGCAGATCGACAAAAGCGGCGACGCCAAAGCCGATCCACATCGCCCTACTCCGGAAAAATCGCTGACGCCCGCTAGTCATCGCCAGCGGCAACTGAATCAATGGATAGCTCAGCCGCTCGTTTTCCGTCCACTGTTTCCGTAGAATGAAGTTGATAGCCAGCATTACCGAAAACAGGGCAAACAGAAAACAACCCCATACGAGCATCGGCGGCAGCCACGCCCTGATGTGCGGTTCAAGGTACAACGTTGAGTCCCACCGATACAGATTGTCGAGCGCTCCCTTGTCTCTGACCGACACCCACTCAGGTATATAGTTCCAGAACAGCGCCTGCCAGTCGTTCTCGGGCGTCGCGAACGCAAAGGCGTAGCTGATGACGGAAATCATAATTTGCACGCACATGTGCCCGCCGATCGCCGTGGACAGGGAGACCGCCACGTAAAGCGCGAGCAATTCGGCGCGGGAAAGCGCAAGTTTCGGGAGGAATTTCTCGATGAGACGGCTGAACGCCGCTAGGAGGAAAAGAATCGTCACCGCATTATAGAGCAGCGAGATCATCGACATGTGCGCCAAGCCCGGCTGCATCTGGAATACTGCGTTCAGTGGAATCAGCAGCGTGACGAGGAGGGCGGTTCTAAGTCTAAGCTGGGCTGGGGAATTGGATTTCATCAACGCAGGAAGGAATCAACCGAGTGAATGGGGAATATGTAGGAGAGACCTCCTTATCGCGACCTCTGCCGGGTAAGTCCTATTTGAAACCAGTATTGCTGCGAAAACAAGCGCAATATTACCCAACGCAAGGTATACATCAAGCGAAACTCATCGACTCTGTTTGCAAGGATGAGGGTAAGGTCAACCAGTGACGATTAAAGGGAGATATGGATGCCATTGACTTTGGGAACTTTATTATTGACATCTGATTTTCTCTTGAGTAAGCTTTTAGAAGTAGCGATTTGCCTTGGATGGTCATGTCGTGAGACAACTAGGACACTCAACTATATCTGTCCGAGAAACGTTCTATGGTAAACACCCGAATTGATAACGATAAGGGTGCCGAGATTGTGCCCTTGATAGGCATCCCCCGTAAGTGGGCGAACCCTACCTTAAAGTGCTACTCGTTCATCTTTTTGGGATATACGATATGGGTTACGTATCAAGAGTTCGGCACCGCCGCAAAAACCCTCAAGGCAAAGTTGACATTTCTGGTTCCGCATCTGGGCGCGTTTAGTGTCTTTGAAGCAATCACCATCATCGCGTTTATCCAAGTTTGGGACATTATCATGTATTTGACGAACAAATTCAAAACCGATATTGAGAAGATTAAAGCCACAAGTGAAGCACGGGGTAGAGCCGAAGGTAAAGCTGAGGGTAAAGCCGAAGGTAAGCTTGAGGGTAAAGCCGAGGCTTATCAGGTTTGGGCAGACTGGTACCACCGGCAAGAAAACGCAAAAGCGCAGGGAGTACCCTTTGACGAACCCCCACCCTCCCTAAACGGCGACAAGACCAAGGGGTAGCGTTTTAGGCGCTAGCCAGCGACATGCGTACATTGATGACGCTAAGGGTGCCGAGATTGTGTCCTTGATAGGCATCCCCCGTAAGTGGGCGAACCCTATCTTAAAGTGCTACTCGTTCATCTTTTTGGGATATACGATATGGGTCACGTATCAAGAGTTCGGCACCGCCGCAAAAACCCTCAAGGCGAAGCTGGCATTTCTCGTTCCGCATCTGGGCGCGTTTAGTGTCTTTGAAGCAATCACCATCATCGCGTCTATCCAAGTTTGGGACATTATCATGTATTTGACGAACAAATTCAAAACCGATATTGAGAAGATTAGAGCCACAAGTGAAGCACGAGGTAGAGCCGAAGGTAGAGCTGAGGGTAAAGCTGAGGGTAAAGCCGAGGCTTATCAGGTTTGGGCAGACTGGTACCACCGGCAAGAAAACGCAAAAGCGCAGGGAGTACCCTTTGACGAACCCCCACCCTCCCTAAACGGCGACAAGACCAAGGGGTAGCGATTTAGGCATTAGCCGGCGATATGCGTACGAAGAAGCAGCGGGGAAATTGCAGGTTGTACCATTTCGCTTGAATAATAGTGCATACCCTGTCTTAAAACATATCGTTCACTTACCCCGTAGGCGGGGATCAAATGAGCGAATAACGAATGCGATAGAGATTCCACCGCGATAGGAATCCCATAGAGATCCCTTAATCCGTGATTCAGGCAATTACAAAGGCCGCCACCAGAACTTAACTATCAACTTCCGGGGCGATAGCATTCCCATATAGATCCAATGGCGGTAGAGACCCGCTAGCCACCGCTTCTCTTCCGCCGTTCCCATCCCGCATTCTTCCCCACTCCCCTCTCTAACCACCGCATCGCCCGTTCTGCGCCGTCTTTCCTAGTCATCGGTCACTGACCACTAGCCACTGCCTTTATCTGTCCCCAAGTCGTGACCAATTTGCCCGCCGGCGTAAATACTGTTGTTTGGACATTGAGATTGAAACTCAGCCAAGACGGATTCGTATCGTCCGCTGGATGATTCGTGAGATTGATGGGGTTGGAACCATCCGCATCCATGATGAAAATATCGTCGTTCCCGTCGCGTAAGGAGGTAAAGAGAATCTTCGATCCGTCGGGAGACCACGACGGCTGCATGTCCGTTTTGGGGTGATTGGTAAGATTGACCGGATGAGTCCCATCCGTATTCATGACGAAAATGTCCGAATTCACGGGACCGCCGCGGCCCCAGTCGTTAACGTGAGTGGAAAAAGCGATCTGCCTCCCATCCGGCGACCATGACCCAGGAAAGATGAACCTAAATCCTTTCGCAGGAGTAAGATCTTTCGTAATATCTGTTAAATCGGAACCGTCAACATTCACTACATAGATATTATTGAGCCCGTCATCATTAACAATTCCGAGTAACATAACCCTTCTTCCATCCGGTGACCACGAAACTGAGACAGTGGTTTGATTAGGCAAATCTGCCAGTTTGCGTCGACCGGAACCGTCGTCGTTCATTATGAAGGGGTCATGTTGCCAAGGATCGGGCCTGGACACATCAAAGAGAATCTTCGATCCGTCGGGTGACCATTTGGCGTGCCCGCCAACCCCTAAACTGCGAGGGTCCGAACCGTCAGCATTCATGACGAAGATTTCCCACTCGCCGTTGCGATCCGACTGGAACGCCATCTTCGATCCGTCGGGCGACCAGCGCGGTTCCACGTCGTCTCCATCGTGATTGGTGAGATTAACACGGTTAGAGCCATCAGCATTCATGACCCAGATTTCCCTTGGACCTAGAACTATATCGCGATTTACGACCTCAAAATCACCGGGACGATTTTTTTCAAAGGCAATCTTCGATCCATCGGGCGACCAGATTGGAAAAGCGCCTCGCGCATCAAGTTCCGCTGAAACATCAACAGGGTTGGAACCATCAGGGTTCATGACGAAGTGCGAAAATCTCTCACCATCCCGGTCCGACCAAAACAGAATCCATGGGTCGGCAACTACCGAATTCGAAACTACCAGCAACACTAACGTCAAAACAACCACCGCATACTTCATCATTACGTCTCCTTTCGAGCCAGATAAGTACTCTGTTCTTTTGATGGTAAAGATTGCCCGAATGAACAACGATCAAGCGACCAATCGGGGAGCGCGATAGCATATCCCGTGCGATAGAGATGGAAGACCGTAGGTTGGGTTATGCGGAACACCCTGACAAAATTGAGACTATAGAAGTGCAGCTATTGTACCCGTTTTACTTAATGTTTCGGAAATCCTAGTAAAACCTAGCACTATCCTCTGCCAACGTTGTAGGGGACGCAAATCCGCCATCCTTACAAGGGTCGCGATTCGGAGATCGCTCCTACCGGAGGTTGCCGTTCTCACTCAAACGCCAAATTCCTCGGCGCCTCAATCACGCTGAGAATTGTATAAGGCTCATCGTTACGAGCCAAATTGCAATTCACAAAACGCAGCCCGTTCACCCAATTCTTTATGCGCGCCCCCATCCCGAATCCCTTCACCACCACATCCCGCACTACAGCCTCCGTCACCGCCGTGATAAATATCCCCTGGTTGTTCGGTGTACCTCCGCCGTTCAAACGGCAATTTCTCACCAACACGCGGTTCAAGCCGGGATGCGCCGTATCAATCAGCGTGTCGTAACCGTGATTCTCGCTTGACCGATACACATTATCTGCCAACCCGTTCAACACAATCCCGTAAAGGAATGCCGTGTCAATCACAACGCCGTTTATCTCGTAACCGGTGTGAGCCAACGGACGAAGTGGCACCGGGGCAAACTCAAACCCGCAGTCGCCGCCGAAGATTGCCACCGCGGTCGCCGCTGACGCGACATGCACGTTTCGGATGCGGATATTGTAACATGCCGAGCAGCGAATTCCTGCGTCGTTGCCGTCAACATTCCGCGTGAGATGCCCGATTTGGATATCCTCAATCAGGATATCGTGCGGATGCGTGCTATAGATTTCACCGCGTTCCCACAGCTCGCGCATACGCGGAATCTGGTCATCGGCAGTGGTCATCTTCCCGACGCTCCCCCAGTCAAGTCCGATGCCCATCAACGCCTTCGGCGAATCCAGAATCCGCACCCGTCGGATGACGCCGAAACACGCTTCCGACATCAGTTGGATAGCGGACGCCGCCACCTGCTGATCAATGGTGATGTCCTCAATCAGCCAGTTTGACACTTTGGAGAAGTAGCTCGGCTGCGCCGGCGTGCCGCCATCGTCGTACGGAGCGCCCACGCTGATCGCCGAATGCCAGATCGCCTGCGATCCCTTCCCCTCGCTGCGCACGACGCGGATTGTCCCGTTGCGAATTACGGAATCGCTGGAGAGTCTGACGCCGTGCGAGTTGGAGCGGAGATCTAGCACCAGCGTGCTGCCGTTCAGATTAAGCTCCACCCCCGGTGGAATCAGCAGCGCGTGCCGCGATACCTCGCCGTGAACAACAGATTCGAGAACGGAGCAGTGGAGCGTCGTCGGCTCGCTGATGCGCACCTTCCCGCTGGGATACCTATCCATCGCTCTCTGTAACGCGACGCCGTCACTGACCGTGACCACCAGAGGTTTCGGTTTCGCCAGATTATCCGTGGCGTCGACACAGCCCGCGGAAAGTAACAGCAGGAATGTGACGAAAACAGAGGATGTTATCACGGCGAATTGAGCTTGGTGAGACGTAATCTGAAATACAGCGTTCATTCTCAAACCTCCAGAAGGGGTGTGGCCCAAAGTCTATTTGAAGATGTAATTCCTACATTGCACGTCCAATGTGTAGGAGCGATTTCTGCTTGAGATAAAAAGTCGCGACCTGGAGAGGATCTCTATCGCACTCGTTATCCACTCGCTTGATCTCCTATAGGGGAATTGCCGTTGGGATTTCTATAGTTCATTTAATTTATACTCCGCACTGTCAGAAATTGCGTCTTCTGTAGGAGCGATCTCTAGGTCGCGACCCTTGTACGAGGGAACTCCGATTCCCGACCTGCTGGTGCTACGTAAGTCCTACTAGAAACAATTATCACTATACATCTTTCCAAAATGGATCCGTGTAGTTCCAGCAATCTTGGAGATTAGAATAACTACGCCGTTTGGCAACTTGTTGAGGAATATCGCAAGTTAACAATAGCAGCAATCACATTCCATGTCTTCCCATAGTTGCGATGTTTGCCTCGATAGATGTCTTTGGTGATGCGAAAAATCTTACATCGTCTGACGATATTCTCAATGGCGACCCTGCGTGTTGCCAACCGTCGGTTGAATTGCTTCGCCTCCTGAGTCAAGGGCTTGCTCCGATAGGCCTTGATGGGCGTCCAACTGTTGGCATACCGTTTGGCTATCCCCTGATAACCACTGTCAGCCAACTTCTCAGTTTCGGGAGAAATTGCCACACGACTTTCCTTCAGAATTGTGTAATCGTGAACACTCCCTTTGCGGCAGGTAACCGATAATATTTCTAACAGCGCCAAACACGCAATCAATTGAACTTTTATGGTGTGCCTTTTTTTTTACCGCTATAGTAGACACGCTGTCCTTTGGTTGGACGTTCAATCGGTTGCTCGGTGGCATCAACGATGATGGTTTGGAGATCGCCCTCCACTAAGTGCTTTCGATTCTTCAATGAAAGCACTTTAACTAACACATCAAGTATCTGATGATAGAGTTTATTTGCATAAGACTCACTGATACCAAACTCCATGCCTAATCTGGCAAAGGTTGGATAGTGGCGCAAATAGGTGAATGTCAATAGAAGGCGATCTGCCAATGCCACCTCCGATTTCTTTCCTCGTTTCTTCATCGGACGTTCTTCTTTAAGTTTTTCAAAGTAAGTCGCCACACGCTCCAAAATAAGGTTGAAAGCCGCCTTGTCAATACCAACCGCTCGCAGAAATTGCTCATCTGACTGTTTTACTGCTTTTTCAAATTGACTCATGGGTATCCTTTCTACAACAGAAGATTGTTGAAAGGATATAACGTAAAATCAAGCCAAATAGATACTTATTTTGGAAAGATGTCTAATGAATTGGAATGAGTTTCTTGAGAGTTGTACATCGTCAAGTGGTGCAACCGTAATCATTTTCTACAAACATGGGTTGAGGCAAAGCCCGCTGTCCGCAATCAAACGCGTCTCTCTCGTGAACCAGCCCAAATTGTATTGACACAAATTACTCTCCATAACTATACTACTCAACGAGATAGGAAGTAGCAATCTGATGCGGCATCAATTGGAAACTGGATTGTCTATCGCCTTCGCCACGAGATTTTTTTCGCATTCACTATTGGTTTCTTTGACTTCGGCCAATTCAATTCAGTTGGTTGATTGTGTCGTCAAGCGGTATAGCTAGCCCTAAATAGAACGCAAATAGTGGATAGAACATGCTACTATTGTGCGGTGCTAGGTCGCTTTTTGAAGGGTTTCTCTGATCTGCGCCTCTACCGAGGGAGGCTGTTAAATCGAAATGGACCGTGCTACAATTGCCCTAGTGCTAAGCATTATAGCCGTGTTGCTTGCCATATCCAAATGGCTTTTTGACTTTGCACGCGGGCAATCGTACTCCGCTTTTCCACAACGACGAAAATGGAGACCTCGAACCCGAGTGGATTTAATAGCAGGGCAAACCAACTGCTTTACTACGCGCGGCGGTTTTTTGCTGTTCTTGGTTTCGTGCCGAGTGTACAATGACAGCGACCAGATTCCCACCACCATTGAGGGGTGTCGATTCCAGGCGAAGATTGGGCGAAGGTGGCACACAGCTAAACAGTACACTGCGCCTCAAGCAGCAATTTTCCCCAGTCTCCTGCGCAACAGCCTACCGGTAACTCTTGAACCGGAACAGCGTCAGGATTTTTATGAGGTTTTCATGCTAGACGAATTGATTCCCAGTCCGCAAATTAGAATTCGCCTAATTCTCGAAGACAAAAAAAATCGAACGATGAAATGCCAAGCGATATTCAAGCATCGTGTCGATGAGCGAGCGGTATTTGATATGCTGTTCCGCGTTCTTGAGTAGCAGTACTCCGCGGAGTACGCAACGGTAGCTGGGCTTTTCGATTTCGCCGATTTATTTTCGGTTTCGTGTGGATCAGTAAGCTATGTTGGAGGCGCAGGGAATGGGCAAATAGCGTCGAGAACTGAAAATCCCCAATAGGGATAAAAATGTGTTTCATCCAACGTGTTTTTGTGGTATCCTATTGGAAATAACGAAAATATTCAGATGGATATCCAATCAATCCATTGAAATTCTTAAACAATAATTTGCTGCAAATCCCCAACATATCACAAAAGGAGGACTGTTTCAGATGAATTTGCTTCGTCTTTTCCTAGTTCCGTTTATTCTTGTATTGGTTGTTGGTTGCGGGGCAAGCCTTAACGCGCCACCGCCATTAGAGCAGGTAAACGCTGTTGCCGTTACACCATTCATAGCAGAAGAGGAAGCGGAGGGCATGGGAAAATGGGTGCCGATAAATCTCACCACCCGCTTTGAACTGGCACTTAAGGAAACCGAATGGATCTACGATCAATCTGAGAAGGTGGCACCGGTAGCGTCAAAACTCAAGGAATTGGGTTTAACGCTGACCGACATATTCACCGATCCGGCTTTAGCCGCAAAGGTTGGACAAGGGTTGGGAGTTGATTTAATCATTGTTGGAAAAATCGATAATCCCAAATTCAGGCGTTGGAACGATACAGTCGTATATCGAAAACTGGGGAGTCAAGGCGGGATTTCAGGCACTGCGGACTACCTCCGTGCGCTCCAAAGCGCGCTCGTGAAGGTCGAGGTTAAAATCATCGACGCAAAAACGGGGGAACTCATCTTTGATGACAAGATTGTCGATTACCTGAAATATTGGCACGCCTTCCAGGTTGAGAATCGGAACATGGTTGGTTATAAGTCAGAGAAAGAGATGATGGCGGATTTGGGGAACCATCTTCCTCGGCGAATCGCTTACGCCTTGTATCCAACCGGTATGCCCGTTGTCAAAGAAGGGGAAGTCTTGATGAAACCGGAGAACCTAACTTTGCGTGGTTCCGGGGGTGACGTTACTTGGAATTAGGCACCGATCCCGGGGCAGCGTTTGACTGTGATTTTGGAAGCCTAGCCAAAAACCTGAAGCCGCTTCTATCTATAAGATGTCTTCAGGTTTTTGGAACTTCGGTGAGAATTACCGCTGGCAGAACAATCTGATTGGAAAAAGATTTACTCAAGAGGTGCTCGGGCTTTGCTGGATTGTCCAACACCGTACTTTGGCGCTACCGTAACGAATTATTGTTACCATAGGCACCAAATGTCGAGGGCTCGAACAAAGAATCGGTTTGTAAATTTGTCCCGTGGACGCCACAATTAAGAGATTGGCGGCGAATCGGCATTAGTCTCTTCGACGCTCGGTATCCCTATCGCCATCCCTGTTTCTGGCTCTACCGCGTCCTCTCCCTCCTCGCTCTCCACGTTCCCGTCGTTCCCGACCACGACGGCGGAATTCTTCTCTCATTCGCTCGCGGTCTTCAGCAGATGCATTGCGAAATCGCTCGGCTATTTTTCGCATTCTCTCTTCATCCCATCCACGATTGCCGCGATTTTCAGATTCGCCCTCACCAGGCGCCTTTTTCTCGGCTTGGGCGCGCTCCGAACCTTGACCGAATCTCGCTCCGCCTTTGTCGGAAACTGCGGAGGTATCCAGAAATCGATTGGAATTTGCTCTAAGCGTAACCGTCTTGCCATTTTCGGTTAGGCTGACCTCGTTCGGCTTGATGCTTTCCACAATCGCTTCACCAACTTTTTCACCAACCGTCACAGGATAGTAACGATTGGATCGCCGCTCTATCAAGAACGCTTTCGCACGTTGGTTATTTGATTCGATCAATGTTCCGATTAGGGTGAAGTCAGATTCATCGTTCGGTTTTCTCCAGCCTAGAGGACGAAAAAGATTGTTCTCGACAATTGGTTGGTAGAAATCGGCGCTCGGCTGGTTCAGTAGCCTCTGTGGCGGTGTCCGCTCAGTGTCGTTGGCGACGTTCTCGCGCTGACCTATGGTTGTGGTTCTTGCGGGCTTAGGTTCAGGTTGTTCGACAATCGGCTGATTACCGCTCTCATCTTGAGCTTGAAGTCCCCTGCTGTACAAGCCGTATGCTACCAATAACAGCACTAAGCCGCAAATCGACAGTCCCAGTATAATCTTCGATGTCCCTCTCATCGCGCTTTCCTTTTCAAGTCAAGAAGCCCTGACAGATCCTCACATTAGTCGACATATCAGACGATTTTCCGATTGAGTTGTTTAGTTATGAGTTGTGCTTGACATCGTGATTCCCGCATGCTATATATGTAAATTCAGAACGCGATGGTGGTATTATAGGATGGGACGCAAATCACGATTATTCTGAACATCGTTTTGATTCTTATTGATACCCCGTTCTGCAAAATACTATTAATCCTAACATTCTTACTGAGAGGTGACTTAACAACCGTATGACTTCTAAGGAAACCCCGCTTGTTAGCATTGTGATGGGAAGTGATTCCGACCTTGATCGGATGGCAGAGGCTGCGAAGGTATTGGAGGAATTCGAGATTCCGTTTGAAATAACCATTTCATCGGCGCATCGCTCTCCCGAGATGACGATGGAATATGCCAATACCGCCAAAGACAGAGGGATTCATGTAATTATTGCCGGCGCCGGGCGAGCAGCTCACCTTGCCGGAGTGATAGCCGCGCATACAACGCTTCCGGTAATCGGTGTTCCAATTGATGGAGGTCCGCTCAACGGAGTAGATGCGCTATATTCTACCGTACAACTACCGCCGGGTGTTCCTGTCGCGACGATGGCGATTGGATCTGGCGGCGCACGAAACGCCGGCATCTTTGCCGCCCAAATTCTTAGCCTGAAAAACCCGGAACTTCAGACCAAGTTACAAGCGTACAAGGCAGAGTTGAGTGACGGAGTAGCAAAAAAAGCAGCCCGCTTGGCTGAGGTCGGCTACAAGAATTATTGAAGCGCCCGAGTAGTCTATCCCTCCTCTGTTCTAGAACTCTGAATCACTGCAACTGAGAGAAGGATGAATGCCAACCCGCGCACGGCAACATGAAGTTGAATCCCGACGCTGGGGAACAGAAGACCTATCGGAAAGGCGATTGCCGCAATCAGAAACACGTATCCCGATGTGCGAGTTGGCTTCGCGACCAATGCGGAGCCGGAGCATAAGCACATTAGAACGCAGAAAAATGCTGCTGTCATCGAAAGCGCTTCCCAGAACTCTTGTGACACTTGATAGATTGATAGTGCCATCTCGCTGGAAGAGGCATTGGTGTACAACTCGCCAAGTACGCGTAGCGGTGCTGTTTGAGACAGATGTCCGACGATTTCGACGACAATCCAAATTGCGGCAAAACCGGTTGCCAGAAAACCGCGCGTATACGCTGTCGTGCCCAGCACGTTGAGCATCGCGATTACCAATGGCACGATCAGGATAAGACTGACAACACCTAATCCGTGTACAATCCCGGAGAGCGGATTATGCGCGATAAATCCCAACTGCTGCTCCGTGGACCCGACAAGAGTTTCCTTTAAACGGAACGTCACGACACCCGCTGAGGCAATCATCAATATACCGCTCAGCAAACCAGTTATTCCTCCCACTAGATACATCCCGGTAAATTTGCCGTTCATATTTTCTTCCTTTCCTCGCTTCCGCTTTCCGCTGACCAGACACCCAAGGTTCCCGCCGAATTCCTAATTCTTGCTACGAGAATTATATCATTTCCGCGGTACGAATGAAAGTCATTTCTCTGATTATCTCAAGATTAGAAATATGCAAATATCGTGTTTACTACGAGCCGCTTTCGACTTGAGGTAGAACCCTCCTCCTGATATACTGAAATCCGATGGTGTCAATTTCCGTTGTGAGGTTAATGGAGCGTATTAGCCCTATCCAAAATTCGGATGGTTGCGACAAAGTATATTCTGGCATAACATTTGCGCTTGGATTTACGCAGGCGCCATTTGGCGAGTAGCCGCAATGTAAACTCGTGGCTGCTTGTACTACCGGCACTTCTATTTGTCCTATTGTGGGCATGTCGAAAATTAACCACATGCATAATCAATGACTCACCGCCTCTGCAGTCAGGAGTATCGCTATTCGAAAATCGCTCCTGCCGAATTTCGATAGTAGGAGGGATTAACCGATCGATTAGCAAGTGCGATAGAGCACCCATAACGCATTATGAATTGCCACCATAAGACACTGGGGCGTTCAACTGCGCAAGTCGTACCCAAAAAATGATGAAGAAGAGAATTTTCGATTCCAAGAAATTCATACGTCCTCTTTTTTTGTTGTTTTGTTCCATTGTCGTTATACCCGGGCTGATTCTTCTTCTAGCCAACTGGGTATTCCCCCTACCGGTTGAAAAGTTACATCCACCATCCTCAACGGTAGTGTTGGATCGACACGGAGAATGGCTCAGAGTGTTTACTGCACCCGATGACTCGTGGCGAATTCCCGAACCCACTTTGGCTGAGATTTCTCCGAAGCTTCGAATGGCTGTGCTCACGTATGAGGACCGGTGGTATTATTACCACTTTGGAATCAATCCATTTTCTATCGCTCAGGCACTGGTTACAAACATTAAAGCGGGAAGGGTCGTCAGGGGCGGATCCACCGTTACGATGCAGGTTGCGCGTATGATGGAACCGAAACCTCGAACGATTCGGAACAAAATTATAGAGATGTTCCGAGCACTACAACTTGAGGTTCGTTACTCTAAAGATGAGATACTGACGCTCTACCTAAACATGGCACCGTACGGTGGCAACATCGTCGGTTCGGGCGCTGCATCTCGTATTTACTTTAACAAACCGCAAAATCGTCTCAGTTTGGGTGAAGCCGCTCTATTGGCTGCCATCCCCAACTCGCCAACACGGTTGCGGCCGGACCTCCATCATGCAAATGCCGTGCGTGCCAGAGAAAAAGTTCTGAAGCGTATGGTAACATTCGACAAGATTTCCGAGAAGGAATTGCATGAAGCAGCAAGTGAACCGATTCCCAGGGCGCGTCACCCAATGCCGCTCAGAGCACCGCATCTTACTCGTTTGCTCAAGAGGACGCAGTCCAATCAATCGTACGGCGAGAATGCTCGTCCTGCCGGTATTCAGGTTAACCGTATCTATTCGACGATTGACGCGCAGATTCAGCAACTCGGCGAGCGGGTTCTGCAAGAGAACCTAGATCCTCTACGGCGCGAGGGAATCTCTACGGGTGCAATTGTCGTGATGGACACGAAGAGTCGCGAGGTGTTGGCGCTAGTTGGCTCCTACGGTTTTTTCGACCAAGATAGCGAGGGGCAAGTTGACGGCACCAATGCCCGCCGATCACCTGGATCGACGCTCAAGCCGTTCATCTACGGATTAGCCATTGATCGTGGACTAATTGCCCCGGAGAGCCTTTTGAACGACGTGCCCATTGATTACTCAGGTTATAAGCCCGTGAATTACGATGGAGAGTATCGCGGATACGTGACTGCAAGTGAAGCATTGGCACACTCCCTCAACGTTCCGGCAGTGAATTTATACGCACGACTCGGGAATGATGGTATCTATTCGTTCCTCCAAAATGCCGGCATATCCACGTTGCCGGAGTCAAAAGGGCACTACGGTTTGTCGCTGATACTCGGCAGCTGCGAGTTGACACTGCTTGAATTAACGACACTCTATGCCGGGTTGGCGAACTCCGGACAGTTTGCGAAGTATCGGTTGACAATGGATCGGGCAGAAAATTCTGCCTCTCAAAATGTAGATAGTCCCGCGGATATCCCTAGGAATCGCACTAAGGCGAGGCGGCTTCTGAGTAGAGAAGCTTGTTACATATTAACTGAAATGCTTACCGAAGTCCGCCGCCCCGATTTGCCGGCGGCATATGAATCTTCCACAAATCTCCCAAAGATCGCATGGAAAACCGGTACCTCTTATGGACACAGAGATGCATGGAGTATCGGCTACACCCCCGAATTTACAATCGGAGTTTGGGTCGGCAATTTCGATGGTACGGGCGTCTCCTCGCTCGTCGGATCCGAAGTCGCGGGGCCAATTTTATTCGCTTTATACACCGCGCTGACCACACCCGCAACCAATCGTTGGTTCACGCAGCCAGGACGGGCGAATACTCGAGAAGTTTGCTCGTTGAGCGGAATGTTACCGTCCTCGCATTGTCCCAGTTCAAAGTTTGACTTCTACATTCCGAGTGTTTCCCCTAATGCCGTGTGCACGATTCACAAAGAGATGTATATCGACGAAGGGACGGGAACAATGTTGTGTTCACACTGTCGGGTTGGTCGGACGTATCGTCATGTAGTTTTCGAGGAGTGGCCTGCGGTGATTGGAACATGGTTGAAACGCAGCGGTTTTACCTTCCCGGAAATGCCGTCACATTTCTCCGGGTGCACTGGTCTAGTTGCGGGACACAATCCCATTGTCACTTCTCCATCGGAAAATAGTGAATACTATATTCGCGCCGGAATTCCGCTTGAGAATCAGAAGATACTGCTCCAAGCATCCGTATCGAATCGGACGAAGCAGGTTTTCTGGTTTCTCGACGGTCAACTTATTTTTAGCGGCGACCCAGCCGAGCAGGTTTTCTTGACACCTGTAGCCGGTAAACACAGACTCACCTGTGTTGACGACGAAGGGCGGTCAACGAGCCAGACGCTAATTATCAGAGGTTAGTTTGGTTTTTGGGTCGAACTGCGATAGTTGTTGGATAGATTTGCATGGAATGGAAAACAGGACTTGCTAAATTAGCCGAAACCTACGGGAATGCGTCTACTTCGCGATTAAAATTTGACGAACCGATGGAGAAGCATGTCTTTTTCGGAATTGGAGGATTGGCGACAGCATATTTTGAGGTGAGCACCGTCGAGGAACTTGCCGCCGTTGCAACGTTGAAAAGGCGTTGGAATTTGCCCGTGGTGACGATTGGGAGAGGATCAAACTTGCTTGTCAGCGATAACGGGTACAAAGGTATCGTACTTCGGCTTGTTAAAGATTTGGATCGATTGGATTTTGACGGAGATTGCGTTTGGGCGGGCGGGGGCGTCTCGTTGCCGAGATTGTCAAAAGTATCTGCACGACGAGGATTGAGTGGAATTGAGTTCGCACTCGGGATCCCGGG
The DNA here is from genome assembly GCA_965204085.1 of Candidatus Poribacteria bacterium. Taxonomy (GTDB): domain Bacteria; phylum Poribacteria; class WGA-4E; order WGA-4E; family JAJDTR01; genus JAJDTR01. Next base: position 96,527 of record CBDBEE010000002.1, read on the forward strand.
ATCGGTGGGTGGGGCGTTGATTATGAATGCCGGCGCATGGGGGAGCAGTTTTGGGGATGTGGTTGAGCGGGTGCAGGTGATGACCGACATGGGAGAGGTTATCGAACTCACGCGCGATGAGGCTCGGTTTGCCTATCGTCGTAGTGGGTTAGGGAGCTACTTTAGTATAACGGGGGCGTTGCTCCGCCTTACCCCAGGCGACGCAGGATCCATAACTGAGCGCATGAATGAATTATACAACAAGAAGATTTCCACTCAACCCTTTGCCGAGGAAAATGCGGGATGTATTTTCAAGAATCCGCCCAATGATTCCGCGGGCAGGTTGATTGATGTATGTGGTCTGAAAGGTCACCGAATCGGTGGAGCCGAGGTTTCCAATGTCCACGGAAACTTCATTCTAAACATTGACAACGCGACCGCCGATGACGTATTGAGCCTTGTTCAACACATTCAAGAGCACGTTAAACGAATGACCGGGGCTGCTCTCCAGATAGAGGTCAAAATGCTGGGATTTGAAGATGAGTAGACGGGACAATCGAATTGGCGAGAGAATGGTTTCAGCAATGCTCAGTTTTCCAGTCTTTCGAGATACAGACACGGCGCCTTATTTCTATCTTGTTATTGCGCTTGTTGTGGCAAATTTCTCAAGAAAAACAGGAATGCTGATCATCGGGCCCCGTTAAAACGGGGTTCAACCAACCTGAACGTCAATAAACTAGAAGTAACAATAAGAATACCCCCGCCCAAGAATACCGGCTCAAACGACACCTTCGAGATTAATAAACCGACTAGTGGTGAAACCAAGAGTGAACAAGCTTCAAGGAGACTTACCACGCCCAAATATTGTGGGTGCTTTTTCTCGATGGATATCTCCAAGGTATAGTTCTCGATGATACGAGGAAGCACCGGTGCCAGACCCAAAGGGATGTATATGAGCCAATAAAGTTTTGCACCGAAGGAAATTCGACTGATGGCGATTGCCGCCAAAGGTGTACATGCACTGAAAAGCAGGAGTATTCGTAGGACAAGCCGGTTGCCTCGCCGATCTGCGATACGACCGCTGAGCCAAGAGCCCAAAGCAGTCGCGCAGTTTAGAACGATAATCCAAGCGACGAAGTGAGTTGATTCCACGCCCAACACGCGCTTGCCAAAAATGGTGTAGTGCGGAAAAAGGACCCAACTCGAAAAAGACAGCACGGCGACCACGGCAAACTTGCGCAAATGACGATCAGACCGAAGTATTAGCAGTCCTTCTCGGAGGGATTGCAAGAAAGGTTGCGACTGTTGGGGCAGGGAGGGTGACTCCACAAAATAGAGGCTGACAATCGCCGCCAAGCCGTAACATAACGCAGCCGCGCCAAACACGGCGGCGTAACGAGGCGTGTCGCTGCTGAGCCAATCATACATGAAGCGACAGGCTACAGCTATCGCAAGTATGCTGCCGATTGCATTGCCGCGTGCCAGTAACATACCCCGTTTTTCGGGTGGGATGAGCTTTCCTTGCAGCGTACCTGCCACGAGTCGATTGCATCCGAAAGCGAAGCATTGAAAAGTATACGGCGCAAGAAATAGGACCACTGCGACGCTTGACGGCAACCGTCCGCCGCCAGCTAATATCGCTATGAATAACCAAGGCAGCATCATAGCGAATACGGAGGTAGTGAATAGCGGTTGCTTGAAGGGCGTCTGTGATACGCGCTGGGCAAGAAAAAATTGGGCGAGACTTTGCACCAGTCTGAAACTAACCGGCAATAAACCACGGAGAACGTCCGACTTGGAGAGAGTGTCGAGGAAGGCGGGCACAATGACTGATTCGGTCTTGAACACCCAACCCATCCGCATCAGTATCTGATTGGCGGAAAAGGTGGCAAAATTCAGATTATCATACTGCGATGGTTTTTTCACGCTGACTTTTGTAACCGATAGCAACTCTGGTTGCTATGATCACTCTCCTTTAAGGATAGCTGCATGATTTGCCGTACGCTGGAGATGTTTCCGACGCGGATCAGATAAACAGCATGGTTTGGCAGGGGCTTCAGCGGTTCGGCTGTATCGACATTCTGGGAAACAATGCCGGCGCACGACAGGGTCTGCATCGTGTTCCCGTCGCCGAGTTGGTGGGAGACGGCTTGGGATGAGGTGCGGCCTGACTCTCCATTAACATTGACGCTGGTACCGAGATGGATTGACAGCCCGAAAGGGGAGAGTGAACTGTCTTTTTCTCAGCGCTGCAGCTAGCTCCAATCGTATGGTACTTGACGACGAATAGGGCACTCCATCCCCATTCTCAATAGAAAGAGGACATCCGGGTTGTTGTTCACGATTCGTTTTGCTCCATTGGCGTCTCGTATTACATTCTTTCAAGCAAAACGGGATCGCTAATCACCGTGCTCCATTAGTTCGGGGTTCAACTAGCCAGAATGTCAAAAGGCAGGAAGCGGCGATAATGACTCCGCCCCCCAAGAATACCGGCTCAAATGAGACCTTCGAAATCAAAAAACCAACTAGTGGCGAGACCAATAGTGAACACACCTCAAGCATACTCACCACACTCAAATATTGCGGGTGTTTTTTCTCGGTCGAAATCTCCAAAGTGTAATTCTCAATGCTACAGACGAGCACCGGTATCATGCCCAAAAGGGCGTATATGATCCAGTAAAGTTGGACTCCGAAAGAGATTCGGCTCAAGCCAACCGCTGCCAAAGGGGTACACGCGCTGAGGAGCAGGAGTATCCGCAGGACAAGCCGGTTGCCTCGCCGATCCGCTATTCCACCAATAACCCAAAAGCCCAAAGCAGCCACCAAGTTCGTAACGATTATCCAAGCGACGAAGTGACTTGATTCTACTCCCAGCACACGCTTGCCAAAAACGGTGTAGTGCGGAAAAAGGGGCCAACTCAAAAAATACAGCACGGCGACCACTGCAAATTTGCGAAAATCACGATCCGAGCGCAGAATCGATAGCCCTTCGCGGAGTGATTGTAAGGGAGGCTGCGATTCTTGCGGCGGTGAAGGAGATTCCACAAAATAGAAGCTAACGATGGCAGCGATGCCGTAACATACCGCACTCCCCGCAAATACGGCGGCGTAACTAGGAGTGTCGCCGCCGAGCCATTCATACATAAAGCGGCAGGGTACAGCTATTCCAAGAATGCTGCCGATACCATGACCGAGTGTGAGTAACAAACCCCGCTTTTCCGCAGGTATCAGCTTTCCCTTAAGCGTACCTGCCACTAGCATATTGCAGCCATAATTGAAGCATTGAAAAGTATACAGCGCGAGAAACAGGACGACGATGACGCTTGACGGCAACCGTCCACTGCCGGCTACAATCGCTATGACCAACCAAGACAGTGTCATCCCGAACACGGCGGTAGTGAATAGCGGTTGCTTGTAGGGTGACTGCGATACGCGCTGGGCAAGAAAAAATTGGGCGAGACTTTGCACCAGTCTAAAACTAACCGGCAAGAGACCTCGGAGAACATCCGACTTGGAAAGAGTGTCTAGGAAGGCGGGCACAATAACTGATTCGGTTTTGAAGACCCAACCCATCCGCATCAATATTTGATTTGCGGCAAAGGTGGCAAAATTTAGATCTTCATACTGCGATGGTTTTTTCACGCTGACTTTTGTAACCGATAGCAACTCTGGTTGCTATGGTCACTCTCCTTTAAGGATAGCTGCATGATTTGCCGTACGCTCGAAATGTCATGGAGCTCCTACACTCCGTGCAAATCCCTGCCGTAATTCAATGGGAATGGACTTTATTGGACGCGCCGGTCTTCAATTTTAATCACCTCGCCATTTTCTTGAGCGATATACATGAACCCCTCCTGATCCAGAGCGATCCCCTCCTGATCGTTACCGGGCAAGAGATGCTGACGCAAAACGGTTCCATCACGCGTGACTTCCACGATAAGGTTTGTCGTGTCGCTAACAACAACTAGGCAGTGTCGGGAGGAATCGTAGGCAAGTCCTGAAATGTCAATAATGCTGAGTGGGAAGAAACTGATAATCTTGCCTTCCGGCGGTGTCGGATCGGTTGATGAGAGTGGTACAACCACCTGACATACGATTGATGGTTCACGGTCCGGTTTTAGAGTGAACGATTGGTTGCCGACCCAGAATGTGCCACCCTCGGGATGGGAATCGTCAACGACAAAGGTGATGGCTTCCAACCCCATTCCGCCTTTTCTTAGTAGTTCGCGCCCCTCAAAGCCACGATTTATTCCGAATTTTCGGGTGATTTCGAAGGTCTTTGGTGAGATTTCGAGAATGGCGTCGTCACCTTCTACAACCGCATACAGCATACCTGTGGAAGGATTCATGGTAATTCCTTCCAAGTCGGTCTGATTCAGAGACTGCGACCTTACCGGTCTGCCGTCCTTCCGCATCTCATGCAGTTCACCTTCGTCGCTGACGACAAAGATTGTGTTGCGAACTGTGTGGTAGGTAATTCCTGACGGCTCGGCGATTGGCGTTTGGCAGATGTTTCCTGCCCAGTCGTAGGGCAGCGCGAATGACGGAACTTCTGTCGCCGGTCTATAGCTGTCAACCAGCCGCTGTGCCCGGCTGTGAAAAAACATCAGCAAAAGGCATACACCCGCGACGATGACCAACACAGCAACTTTATAGCCCATCATTCTCTCGGGAAATATCCCTCGCATTCAAGCTTGGTCTAAGTTCATCAAGATTTTTCATCGGTTTGCCCTGACTAAGAATCGACAACGATGCGCCGCGCTCTTTCTCTATTTCCAGCAAGTGCTCCAAAGATTGGTCTGCCTTGATGGTAAAGCCGGCATCTTGGATCATTTTAAGGGTTCGCGATCGAGATGCGCCCTTGGCGTTCAGGTAACCGTCGATGAAGAGGGAGTTTGCAGGGTAGAAAGCCATCACTTCCATGCTTCTCAGATGAACTTCTCGACCGGCAGCGACACGAATCTCCGCATCGGAATTCAACAGGCGAAACAGGCAAAGCACCCGCAGGCAGTAGTCCGGGGTGATATCGGGTACAGCTGAAAAGATATTTCCATCAAAAGGCAGAAGAAAATTGACGGGAATCGATGAAACGCGGAGTTCTCGCAGCGTTTTTGCCACTTCAATTATATCATCGCTGTCCTCTCCCACGCCTACAATCAGTCCGGAACACAGTTCGACTCCAACGTCCCGTGCGGCTTTCAGGGTGTCCATTCGATCCGTGTATGTGTGGGTTGTGCATACATGTGGATAGTGTTCCTCTGACGTGTTGAGGTTATGATTTAATCGATCCAATCCAGCATCCTTAAGGATACCCACACCTTCGCGATTAATTAAGCCCGCGGAGAGGCAAACCTGAATCGGGAATCGGGATTTAATGGTCTTGATTAATCCCGCCAGCCGCTCAATCCGTGATTTCGATGGTCCGCGTCCGGCAAACACCATGCAGTATCGGTAGGCGCCCGACTCATAAGCCCGTTGAGCTTCAGCCAAGATCTCGGAATCAGGTTTAACCGGGTAGGTCTCAATGCCCGTGGTCGATGATTTAGCTTGAGTGCAGTAATGACAATCTTCCGGGCAACCCCCGTTTTGCGCGTTGTTTATAATATGGAGTTGTACCTCGTTGCCGGTGTACTTTTTTCGCACTTGATAGGCTGCGTCTAGCAACCGCAAAAGTTCGATGCTCGGCGAGGTGAGTATTTCAAGACACAACTCGTCAGGTAGAATTTCCCTCTTTATACTTTTTTCCGCGAGTTCATCGTAGAATGCCCGTTCCATAGGCTCTCCCAATTCTCAGATGAGATTACGTGCACGTGACATCATGCTATCTGTTGCTGCGCAGTTCTTTCCAGGCACTATCGAAATGGTAATCGTTATCAATTTACGCAAATGGCTCCCCAACAGATGTCACCAGACAATATCCTCTGCATTAAATACCGGTCCTTCCGTACACACCCGCTGATATTCAACTTCGCCGGTATCAGTGCGGATTCTACAAACACAACCAAGACACACACCTAGGGCGCATCCCATTCGATTCTCCATGGCGAGTTGTGTCGGAGCGTTATGAGAAAGTACCATCTTCGTCACTGCCATCAACATCGCGTGCGGTCCGCATGCGTAGACACTGGGATTTCGGAGTGAATGCATCTGAGGTCGTTCAAGGATGTCGCTAAGAATCTCCGTGACAAAACCGTGGTGCCCCATACTCCCGTCGTCGGTGGCGATGTACGTCTCTACGTCAATCCTCTGCAGATCGGAGACGCTCAAGAGTCGCGCACGATTGATACCGCCCACCAACCCAAGTGTTCGTACGCCTGCCTCTTTTAGCTCGGCAGCAAGGAGCATTAGCGACGCGATTCCCGCGCCGCCTCCCACGAGTATTGCCGCTTCGATGTGCGGGGGGATGTGGAACGCCTTGCCAAGGGGACCAAGCACCTGAATCGGCGCGCCCGAACGCATCTGAGCCAACGCGGCAGTACCCTCTCCGGTGACTTGGTACAACATCGAAATCCGAGTGTCGTGCGTGCTGTAGATTGTAAACGGACGACGCAGTAGAAGTCCCGAATCACCCGAGATTAGTACGTGGACAAACTGTCCGGGCAGAGCGTTTTCAGCGATTTCCGGACAGGTGCAGTGTAGCAAATAGTGGTCTTGAGCAACCTCCTCATTGGAGATGATTTTAGTGCGAGTGTCAAATTTTCCCGCGTGGAGGACGGTAGAATCTGGCATAAAACAAACGGATTATACGATTTTATGATGAGACATCAGTCAATACGACTCAAGAGTATTTTAACCTGTTTTGATGATGAACGCAACCGTTTTCCCGTAGTCAGTGATGGCGGGCGCACGAGCAACTAATTCCATATGAGTCATTGTCTTATGCTTTAAAATTTGGTATAATACGCGGTAGAAAACAATGCAGTAAAACGCGAAACATTCTGGAGGATTCTATGAAACTGGGATTTCTGTCAAAAATTTTTGAAGGGGCGTTGAGTATTGAGAAGACCTATAATGTTTGCGACAAGGCGATTAATCAATTGCGTCAGCACAACGAGAAGATCAAGCAAATGGAAGAAAACGGCGAGGACGTAAACAGTGTGCCGGAAGCTGAGAGATCGGCGCTTGATGAAGTCGTCAATGAAGCCATCGCCAAGGCGACGCAGTTGCTCGGCAAAGAATCGGAACGCAATTGGCCGGGCGTGTTCCGAGAGATGCACAGGAATCTGGGGACAATCTATCTTGAGCAGCATGAATACGATAAAGCCCGAGAAAAATGCGAGCAGTTGAAAAAATATGGAGAAGTTGGGCGTCTGGACGCAGAGGACCTATTGCAACGGGTTGAAGAAAGGGAGTCGGGCAAAACTGATGCGGCAGACGAAACCGCCCAATCGGATATACCCGCAACTGAACGGTAGGTTGCGCGTACGAATTGTTCTCCAGCGACAGCCCATTAATCAATACATCTGATTCACCAATTTCTCGTCATTCCGTGCGCTGAATGCCGGGAACTTTTTGAAGATGCACTTCCTGAACGCTTCGGCACTCTACCTCTTGGCGTTTATCCCGCTTGTGGCGTCCATGCATTTCCTAAGGTTGCGCCGCAAACGTCACGTTGTTCCCAGCGTGATGTTTTGGCTCGAAGCCATTGAGGATATGAAAGCCAATGTTCCGTTCCAGCGTATTCGCAAATTCCTTCCGCTAATCCTGCAACTCTTGTTTCTCTCCCTTGCCGTAGTCACCGTTGCCCGCCCTGCCTTGCGCGGCTACAGCCCCCTGTTTGGCCAGTCCGTTCTTATCCTTGAAAATTCGGCGAGTATGCAATCGACGGAATCGGGGAAGAGTCGGTTTGAACGAGCAAAAAGCCGGGCATTGGAGTTGATTAATCAACTCGACGACCGCGGGCAGATGATGATTATGGACACGTCTCGCCCGCCGCGCCACATTCATCAAGGGTTTACCTCTGATAGAGAGAAGCTGCGCCGCGCAGTTCAAGAAATAGCTCCACAACACATATCACCGGATTTTGAATCGATTTTTTCATCCGCCACGGCGTATGGAAAGGGGGCGAGCACAGGAATTATCTATGTTGGCGACAATATGCGTGGATTCCCAAATTCTCCGCCAACGCTCCAAAACATCGTGATAGGAACTCAAAAAGAGAACGTGGGAATCGTGCAGTTCAATGTCTCACGAAACCCGAATCAGCCAAGTGAATTTCAGGTTCTTGCGGGTCTACGAAATTTCGGATTAATTGATCAGGAGTTTCGAGCGCGCTTAGAGATTGGAGGCAGGTGGTATGACGACGAAACGGTAATCTTGTCCCCGGGGGAAAGCCGGTCAGTTGTGTTCTCTATTGATGACAAAGGGTTTGACGGATTGGTCGTCAGTCTCAATCTTGAGCTAGTGGACAGCCTTGCTTTGGATAATACTGCTTGGGCATTTCTCCACCGCCGCACACCGTTACGCCTTCTGCTTGTGAGTGATCGCTCTCTTCCCTTATTGTCGAAAATGCTTCAGGCGGACGCGAACATTGCACTTATGAAAACTAGCATCGAAAATTATCGAGGGGCGGGAAACCAAGAAATTGTGATATTTGATCGGTATGTGCCCGAGAATCTTCCGGAGGCGAATACTATTTTCTTGAGCCCTGTAGACGGATTGCCGTTTATGCCGGTTACCGAAAGGAAGCCGGAGCCGGTGCGTGTGATTTACCAAGATCGAACTCATACGCTCATGCGTGACGTGTCGTTGATTGATCTGTCGGTCAGAGAATCATTGGTTTTCCGATTACCGAGTTGGGGAAGTCCTTTAGCTGAAACGGTGGAGGGAGCGTTAATCTGGATTGGCGAAGACACTGATCGCAAGTACGTCGTGTTTGGATTTGATGCGTTCGATCTGGAAACCTCGAAGTTCGCACTCAGGATTCCCTCGGCACCGATACTGTTGTCGCGTTGCCTGGAGTGGCTCGCCAGCCCGAATACAACAGTTCAACCGGACGTCGTCAAGGTTGGGACTCCCGTAAAGATTTTTCTCAGTAATCTAGATGCAGAGGATGATGTTACCGTTCATTTGCCAGACGGCTCGGTGACGGATGTCTCATCGCCAATCACGCCTATCATTTTCTCAGACACGTCGATTGTGGGCGTGTATACGGTATTTGTAGGTGACCGCCAAGTGGGGCGATTTGCCGTCAATCTTTTCGATTCACAGGACATGGGCAGCTCTTCGTCACAACGTGGGGAGGAGCGGGTGGAATCGGATCCGGATGGAACCCCCACCGGCAATCACGTACAAGAAGTGAATCGTGAGATTTGGAAATACACGGCGTGTTTGGGGATTTTCCTGCTGTTGATAGAGTGGTGGGTGTATCATCGGAATAACTAGCGTTATCTGTAGGTTTTGTATAGGGTGCGATCGATAATCATAAAATCGTCGATTTCCGCTCAAACTGCGATCAAGCGACCGGATAGGATCAAACGAACGAATAGTGAGTGCGATAGTGAATCCCATGCTCCAGAGATTTTAAGGCGACAGAGTTCCTCCCCAAGCCGCGACTTCCTTATGGCGAGCAGAAGTCGCTCCGATACAACACATGCAGTGAATTACGCTGCTACAAACCGAACTGCGTAAGCCTACAATTCCAAATTGACCTTGTACCAAGTGCCAGTTTTGTATGGCAATCTTCGCAGTATTGTCGTATAGTACTTAAACATGAATGTCATCGCTGCTTCGGCAAACCTTACGATATGCTGCGTAGCAACAAGGTGCTTGACAAATAGACAGTAGGGGTATTCTTGACCGAATGCGAGTTTGCGCAAGTCCCAAGCAGGAAACTTTAGGGGGTGAAATGTCTTGGAAGAATGGTTGAAGATTGCTGGCGCAGTCATTGCTTTTTGTGCGTTGTGGTGGAAGATTACAACGTCAATGGCACAAATGGCGACAAAAGCTGATTTAGAGGCGCTGAGACGGGAGTTCAAAACTGAAATGGCGGCGCTGAGACAAGAGTTGAAAGCCGATGCGGCGGCTCTGAGACAGGAGTTGAAAGCCGATGCGGCAGCCCTGCAAGAGGGTTTGAGTAAGGAAATCAGACAACTCCGAGAATTGCTATTTGTGCATGTTTCCGATCACGAGAAGCACAGAAAGTCTGAATGATTGCGCGGTCTTGCTTCTGTTATTAGAATGGTGGGTGTATCATCGGAATAACTAGCACTGTCTGTAGGAAGGCGTATAATCAGAAGTTCCGTATGCTTAGGTATTGGATGCTCAAACAAATTCTTGGGCTTGGTGCAGAGTGTCGTTTGGGGAGAATTTTACTTTTGTGTAAATCTCGCTCAGGGACAGCGCGCAGTTTATTGAAGTAAGATGAACAGCGTCCTCCGGGTTGCTGAATTCTGTCAAGATCCACTGTTTTCTTTGTCGGAGGTAGTGTTCGACGCGCAGGCAATCTTGCGAGACGAGGGTGTATTCTTGCATGGAGGCGAGCTGACGGTAGTATCCGAATTTCGCCCCGCGGTCATAGGCTTCGGTACTCGGCAAGAGGATTTCAAAAAGGGCGGTGGGATTCACGAGTGTATCGAAGGTATCGTCCTCAAAGCGGGGTTCATCACAGACAACGAGAACATCCGGGTAGGTGTATAGTCCTGCCGAACTGACCTTTACGCGCATATCGTTGGTATAGACTTCGCAAGCACTCTCCTTCAATTGGTTTCGGAGCTCGCCGAAAACATTTCCACAGACGAGATTATGCACTCGAGTTGCACCTGACATCGCGTACATTTGACCATTAAGATATTCGCTTTTGATTGTCGCTTTGCGCTCTAAAGCGAGATACTCCTCTGGTGCCAGATGAGATTGCACAGCAGTGGACGACATAATTTCCCCCATACTCTTCTTGATCCAGATAGCGATTTAGTCGCGCAACGAACTCTCTCGACTGTTTTCAATAGATTGGGCGCGAAACCATTCGACGCAATCGGGTTTTCTGAGAAAATACATCGCCACGAATGAAGGAATTGAACAAGACACGTGACTATTTACGGTGCTTCAATAATTCCGCGCGAATACCGCGCGTGAATCGACGTGTCATCGCACTTTTAGCGATTAGCTGAAATCGAAAGAACGATCAACTGACTGGACAAGGAAGGCGATAGTAAATCCCGATAGAAATCCCATAGAGTTCCCATAGAACATCTCGTGCGATGGAGTTACTACCGCTATTGAGATTGCCTTAGATTTCCCGCCAACCTTTGAAAAACCTCGTGTCGAGCCAATGCGAGCCGTGATTGACTCGATTCAGCATGCCTCCTCCCGCTTCACGACATTGCCAATGAATCGCAACTCGGGTCATTTTATCCTGGTCCCGTGTTGGAGAACAACTCCTGCTTTATTCCCCGTCTTCGACTGCCGCGGACCATCAGACCCGGTCGTCCCAAACTCTGACCTTCGAACTGTACGTTCTCGGGATGGCGGTAGCCAAACCGCACGAGACGACGGTTCTTGTCAGTTTGGTTGATGTAGGAGCCGTGGATCGCATGGAGACTAAAACATACCACGTCTCCTCGTTTCGCGGGAACGGCGACTGAATCTTCCAGCTTGTATTGGTCGGTCGGCAGATGCGGCGTGCAGGTTGTACCGTCAGGATTCCGGGTGATGTGCTCAAGGGCACCGCCTTTATGCGAGCCGTCAAGAAAGCGGATTTCGCCGTTTTCGTGGCAGGTATCATCAAGGTGCACCAGCAGATCGACATAGCGACCGTCTCTATGCTTGTAGAACGCCCAATCTTGGTGCATGGGGAATGGGTGTCCGGTTTCCGGCGGTTTGACGTGCATGGTACTGTGATGAAGCTCAACGCGAGGACCCAACAGGGCAGCCATCGCATCGCATAGTCGGGGATTGGTGACGGCTTTCATCCACGCCTCGGAATAGAATGACAAATCGTGCATGGCAATCAGTTTGGATTTTTTCTCGGTTTCCGCATCCATGTACTTTCGGCGCCAGGGGCCTGACCATCCGGGGGTAATATTCGCCCACTGATCGATAAGCCAATCAAGTTCGCTAGTCAATTCCTCCGTTTCGTCAGCCGTATAAACCTGTGGGATGTGTAGGTAGCCGTGTTCCCAAAAAAACTTGACGTGTTCGTTATTTATCATGGTTGAAACCCTCTCTGGTATAACGGTGTGATGCGTGCAGCTAAGTGAAGAATTCTTCGTTATGGGGCCGTAGATCGACCTCGAAACTCCACGCGCTCTTATCTTGCAGCACCAAACTCCAGTACGTTTGGGCAATGGCGTCCGGATCAAGAAGCGGCTCGTCTGCGTCGTCCGATGGGTTTGATTCGAGACCGGGGGTGTCGATCACACCGTCGATGATCACGTGCGCAACGTGAATGCCTTTGGGGCCCATTTCGCGTGCGAGCGACCACGCGAGCCCTCGGACAGCAAATTTGGCGCTACTGAAGGCTGACGCCGCGTCTCTTCCTCGAATCGCGGAAGTGGCGCCGGTAAAGAGAATCGTTCCGCGTCCGCGGGCAAGCATATCCGGCAGTGCGTTCTGGGAACACAGGAAGGATCCGAACGCGCAAACCCGCCACGATTGTTCAAACTCGTCCGGGGTTAGGTCGGTGAAGGTTTTCCATGCCGCATTTCCCGCGTGATTTACCAGCACATCAACCGAGCCAAGTTGATTGCGAATTTTCGCGAAACTGTCGGCGACCTGATTGGGCTGCGTGATGTCCGTTGAGATGGCAAGCGCGTTTGCACCACCCTCGTTGAGTTCTTGAGCGAGGCTTTCAATGTAGTCGGGAGATCGCGCAAGCAAACCGATTGAGCAGCCCTCTTTCGCGAACTTCCTCGCCAGTGAAGCTCCCAACCCTGGACCAACACCGGATATAATAGCCGTCTTGTCCATTTTTACTTGACCTCAGTTGTCTCCTGTAGAGATGCAGTTCAGTGCGCGGTTAGCGCAGGTTTGAAAATGATAATTGCGGCATGAAATACGTGACTTTTACGTTGTCAGGAAATTTCATACTTTTCATACTTTTCATACCAAATACAGGTTTCCAGTAGGGATAGAAAAATGGAGAGAACTCTTGGTATGACTGGATTCCAGCCGCTTTCTACATTGAGATGATGAACGACGAGGTATGAAAATTTGGTATGAAACTGTGATTGGGATTCAAAGTAATTTGGAGACTCAAATTGACGTTTATTGATTAAGAAGAACCAGACTGGAAAGTTAGAGGACTCCTTCTACGCCATCTTCAATCCTTTGGAGCGAAAAAATGGAAACCGGATAGTTGGGTTTCAGTGTGTTCAACCCAACCTACATGTTAAATCAAGATTTGCTGGATTTTTGAATCCAGACGGAGCGCCATGGACACGGCGTGCCACGGTCTATGTCAAGATGTAAGATTAATTTTTGAAACTTGCTTATGCAAATTTCAGAATGAAAGTTTATCTTCTACGCTGACTAGCGCGAATCGAAACTGTATCCATTTTACAGACATGCTGCTCCTCCGGAGCAGAAGATTAGAACTCTCGATTTTCTATAGACATGCCGCTCCTCTGGAGCGCAAGAACAGAAGCGAAGTCGCTAGATTAGAATCTGCTGGATTTGCCAATCCAGCAGGAGCTGTTTGGGCTTAAGAACGAAATGTAAGTTTATTGTTGAGACTTGATTACGGGCAAATAGCGATTTGTTAATGCGTGCTTTCTCGACTGGTCAGCGGACACCAGCGGGACATGGTGAGATAGCGAAGCAAAACGTCCGAAGCGTCCTTGGTGCCAATGCGATGGAGCGCGTGCACGGCGTCTCCGCGAACGTATCGATTTTCGTCGAAGAGAACATCCTGTAGTGCATGTACGGCATCCTTGGCATGCGGTCCCAACCGCGTCAACGCGAACACCGCGTTGCGGCGGACGGATTCTTCCGCATCTTGCGTTGCGGTAATCAGTGCCGGGACAGCGGTATCGGATTGTTGCCCGGTTGTTCCCAAGGCTTCTGCTGCATGGGAGCGGACAGCCTCCGATTCGTCTCGCACCGCACGCATCAACGCCGGAACAGCTTTCTGCGCGTCAAGTCCCATATCACCGAGCACTTCCGTCGCACTATCGCGGACCCACCAATTCTTGGCTTCCAAGGCGCGAATCAAGGGCGCAACGGCAGGCGCGCCGATTGCGCTCAGAGCGTAGCACGCATTTCGACGGACGAATTGCGATTCTTCCTCCAACGAGTCCACCAAATCGGGGAGGGCTCGCGCACCATGTGATGCCAGTTGATAAGCGGCATGGAGACACCTTGACTCGCCGCTATCGTGCAGCCCCGCCATTAGTTCAGTGACTGCCGCCCCGCCGTTGACTTCAGGATGTTCGGCAGTCTTTCCGCGATGCCAGTCCCAGAGATACTTGAACATGGCTTGATGCTCGGGATTGCCGGTTGGCTTGCCGTTCATCCAGTTCGACTGGTCGCAGTTCCATGAAGGGGAATCGGGTTCCGACATGCGGGCAGAAAGGAATTTCATCATGTAGCGCGGCTTGTCGGTTTGATTGGGCATAGCCCTATGCCAAAGGTCGTAGTTCGCGACGGTCACGGTGCCGGCATCTCCAGAGAGTGGAAGTTCGTCACGGCTCTTGGCACCCTCCAGAGTACAGAAGTAGTGGCTCCCCGGAAGGATACCTGTTGGACCCAACTCCTCCGGTGTGTCCTGCGGATAGTAGAAGACCAGCAAACGGCGTGTACGATGTGACCAGCGTTTGCCGCCATCCTGATGCAGGTTTTGACCCTTGCTTCTCGGTTGGTTAATGTGCGGGTGGCGATGGGGTTGCATGTAGTAATCCGCGCCCAAGAGACTCGTCAATGTGCCGCGGACAGTCGGATCGTCGAACACCTGCTGAATTTCGGGGATGCGAGGCAGAAGGTTGTTCCCCGGGTTGCCCTCCTTTTCAAACACGGTGTTGGTGGTTTCATAGATCTCATCATGATAATTCCGGGGCAGATGTGTCTTGACAATCAGGTACCCGTTCACGATGAAATCCCGCATCTGTTTGTCGTTGAGGAGATGAATTTTGTCTGTCATTTGTTAATTTGAAAATGATTAGCGGTTGGTGGTTATACCTTGCGTTGGATAATATTGCGCTTGTTTTCGCAGCACAAGTGTATCGAGATTCAGAGATCGCAGGGATCCCAATCATGATCTACTATGGGATAGCTATCAGGATTGGCTATGGGATCTCTATCGCCTTCACTATCCGTTCAGTTGATCACTCGCTATTCGCTCGCTTGACCCTACCGTTTATGGGGTGTTTTGGTGATTGTCTGAATCACGGATTTTCACTGATTAAACGGATTACACGGATTACGGGATCTCTATGGGATCTCTATCGCCTTCGTTATTCACTCAGTTGATCACTCCTTATCCAGTCGCTTGATCCTTCTGTTGAGTAAAATTGAGCTTGTTTTCTCGACAATTATGGGTTCTAATACGACTTACGCGGTGCCAGCAGGTCGCGATTCGGGGATGGGATCTCTATGGTCGTACAGAGGCGATCACAATCTAACAGATTGTGGTACGGGAATCTACAATCTCACTTGATCGTGGTGCTACTTTAGCAAACGCTCGAAAACACGCAATTCCCGGCAACGTGAAGTATATCAAAACTTTCGCAGCATAGGGACTATAGTAATTTACATTCATCTTTACACATATCTTGTTTGTATGTCACTCGATATGAGGATTGTCGCGACAAACCAACTGTAGGAGCGACCTCCCGGTCGCGAAGCAAAGTTCGCTACTACAGAAGACGCACAATAAATTGCGCTACTGCAAGTCGAACCAACCAAATCCCACATTTGCAATTGTATGAAGTTTAAAATTTATTTCGGTAATTGTTTGGCGAAATCCGGTGCGGTTAGAAACCGCACCTACGGGGCCTGGGCAAAATTAGAATTATCGATTTAAAAGATTAAACTTCATTTAGATTGTGCTCGTGATGCGCGAATTGATAGTGGGACGTTCTATCGCACTCTTATTCGGTCGCTTGATGGATTTTTATCGCGCTCATTGTCCATTCGCTTGATTCCCGCCTACAAAGCAGGTGAGCGACATAATTAAGTGGTTCATTCGCTAAGTACTTGATTCTTACGAGACTGTCACAATAAACCGTTCTACCACGCCGGTAGCTGCGGTTTCTAACCGAACCGACACCTAACGCTTAACCATATTTACATAGAAAATAAACCATTTAGACATCATATGCACAATTATTCAAGCGAAATAGTATAAGTTATATGTAACTGTTTAATCCACCAGTCTGGATTTGCCAATCCAGACCGAGCAGGCAGAGAACGCGCCGAGTAGGGAAGTACAATGCTAATTCCGACGAATCGGGGGCTTACATGCCCAGAACAGACGTGCAATGAATTGCACTACTACGAACCAAACGATGCACTAAACAGTTATAGTTATATTTTAGACTGGACGCGGGTATTTTATCAGGAATTCAGAAGAATGTCAACAAACGCGCTCTGCGTTCACAGGGGAAACGCATCTGACTTCAGGTAATCGACTATTTGAAAATGGAAAAAGAGATTTCTCAAAGTGAGAAGCAACACTGATTCGTTACACATCAGAAGCCTCAGCAGGGCGACACTTGAATAGCACAAAAAAAACGAAAGGTGCCCGCCCGGTAGCTGTTGTCGCATTTTCGGTTAACAGTCAATGCCCTCAAGACACGACTGACCTGTCGCACCGCGGGGGCTTGGGAATGAGTGGGTCTACTGATTCTATACACCTTCCGCACCGCTGGTGCTAAAAATTGCAAAACCCATGGAGTTCACAGTGCAGCCGCTAGTGTTTTCTACAATCATGGGACGGCATAGGGACCGTCCACTACAATCATGAATGATGGGACAGCACAGGGGCTGTCTTTAGTCACGCGTGATTGTCACTTTCGAGCCCAATTGTCGGCGATGCGGGCTTCTGCAACCACGGGCACTGTCCTCAAAACCTCGTTTCCGGAGGTTTCCATCGTGCGCTGGAGAATTGCAGCAGCGTCGTCGGCGTTCGCTTCAGGGGCTTCGATGATGATTTCGTCGTGAATCATTGCGATGATTTTCGCTTCGGTTCCTTTAAGGGCAGACGGGAGGCGCCCGAGGGCAATCTTTGCGATGTCAGCCGCCGTTCCTTGCACCTGCCTATTAACAAAGACGGTGAACGATGGCGGCTCACGCCAGACAAACCGCCTGCCGCAAAGCGTCCTCTGTTTGTCTGTGAATTTCAATTCCCAACCTGATTTCCGATGCCATGCGCGAATACCGGAATAGGCTTCAAAGTAACGTCTCTTAAACGTCTCCGCTTCCGCCAAGCTCATCTCTACACCGTAATTCGCTTTCGCCGAGTGCATCAAGCCCTTCGGTCCCATCCCGTAAATCAATCCGAAGTTTATCGCCTTGGCGGCGTTGCGCTGTTCTTGAGTCACGTCCTCCGGCGAGATATTCTGGACGAGTGAAGCGGTCAAGCGATGCAAGTCTTCGCCATTTCGGTACGCCCGAATCATTTTTTGATCTGAACTGATTGCCGCGGCGACACGCAGTTCAATCTGTGAATAATCGGCAATGACCAACTTGCCGCCCCCTTCGGCGATGAAACATTTGCGCACCTCCACGTCGCGGGGCACCTGTTGGAAGTTTGGGCCGGAGCAGGAAAATCGACCGGTCGCAGCGCCGAGTTGCCAGTATTTCGCGTGTACACGTCCGGTGCGGGCAGAGGTTGCGCGTGGAACCGAATTGAAGAATGAAGTGATTAGGGTGGATAGTTTCTTGTACGTCAATAAAACTGGAATGCAAGGATGGCTATCGATTAGGAAATGTAGCGCGCGCCTAGATGTACTTTCCACTTCAACACCGGCTTTTGCCAGTGCGGCTTTTAGTTGGATTGGGCTCGCAAGGTTTATTTCGCCCAGAAAACCGTATAGAATGGACTGAAGTTCCGTCCGTTGTGATTCAACGCGACGCCGATAGCGATCTATCTGATCAACATCCAGTTTCATTCCGGCGTATTCCATTTCCGCAGTCGCCCGAACGCAGTCGAACTCTATCTTTGCAACTTCGGTGAGCGCTTCATCGGCTAGCCGCGATTTCAAGCGTTCTCTGAGACGGAGGAGTATCCGCGCATCATGGGCAGCGTAGAGCAGTTGCGAATCGGTCAGATCGCCGCTCCAGTCGCTGGTCTGCTCCACTTTAGGCAGCGATATATCAAGATAAGTGCGGGCAACTTCGTCTAACGCGACACGTCCCGCCTGACTGAGCAGCCTCGCCGCAAGCATGGTGTCGAAAATTTGACCGTTCACATTGAAACCGCTTGACCGTAACATTTTCATATCAAAGTTCGCATTGTGGAATACCTTTACGGAATCGTTCATCAACACCCACTGAAGCGGCTGCAAGTCAGCCACACTGTCAAAAGCGTCAAAATCCACCAGGATGACAGGTTGGTTTTCCACGGCTAGTTGAATCAGTCGAATTCGTGCCTGATGCGGATCCACGCCGGCCTCTTTGAGTGATGCCTGCGCGTTTTTGAGCCTTGCCTTCACCGTTTTGAGTTGATTTTTAGTCGCATCACATATTGCCTTCGCCGCTCTTTTTTGTGCCTGGGTTGTCGCGAGCCTAACCGTTTTTCTAGCGAGTGCATGCATCGATTTTAGGTGTGAAAATTCATGCTCCGCATATTCCGCCCTCGTGCGGACTTCAGAAAGGGCGTATGTTTCTGTATCAATCGCAACTACGTCAGCCTCAGCGAGAGGTATAAGGAGCGATGCAAGCGCCTCTTTATCGCTGACGACAATGTAATCCACTATTTCGCCCGTTGTAACAAGCAGATCGGCATGTTCGTAGGCACCGGATTGCCAGCATTGCGTCGCTTCAAGGAGAACAGGCTCGGAGGTTCCTCGGGCTATGGCGGTATCAACAGCTTCTATCCACCCGGAGGAGCAGTCGGTCAACAGCTCCGCCAATTCGGTTGAGGGATTCATGTAATGGGATGTTGGAAGCATCGCTTTTGGCTATTTGAGGGACATAGGAGGCTATGGAGGAAATTCAGAACAACACATATACGCTTAACACATATTAAGTATATGTGCTTTGGGTACGCATGTCAAGGAATTAATTGAAAAAAGGTAGGTGTTTAGTGGCTAGTGATTAGTGGATCTCTATGGGATTAGCTATGGGATTTCTATCGCGGTCATTTTTCATTCCCTTGATCCCTCGTTATTCACTCGGTTGATCCTTCCTTATCCAGTCAGTTGAGGGATTTACTATCGCACTAGGATCTCTATCGCATTCGCTATCCACTCACTTGATCTATTCGCTCTGTTGAGGGATTTACTATCGCGCTCCCTATCCAGTCGCTTGATCCTACCGTTTATGGGGTGTTTTGGTGATTGTCTGAATCACGGATTTCCACTGATTAAACGGATTACACGGATTACGGGATCTCTATGGGAGCTCTATCGCCTTCGTTATTCACTCAGTTGATCACTCCTTATCCAGTCGCTTGATCCTTCTGTTGAGTAAAATTGAGCTTGTTTCCTCGACAATTATGGTTTCTAATACGACTTACGCGGTGCCAGCAGGTCGCGATTCGGAGATGGAATCTCTATGGTCGTACAGAGGCGATCACAATCTAACAGATTGTGGTACGGAAATCTACGATCTCACTTAATCGTGGCTGCTACTTTACCAGACGCTCGAAAACACGCAATTCCCGGCAACGTGGAGTATAATGTTTTAGGACAGCATTAAACATCAGAAGTCTCGTTACTGTGCGCGATTCTGTACTGATATCCGTTCAACCCGACTTATGGGCTGCTATTGCACTCTACTGGAGGCACGAGAGAGGTCGCGATCGGAAGATTGAGGGATCTTTATCACGCGGACATTGCTGACGCCGCAATCATTACACTCGCACCACATATAAACTATGAAATTAAATGAAAAATCTTGTTTTTCGGGTATTGACACCGAAAGAATTTTAATGGTATAATTTTAGATGGTTCAGTATAAGTGGATTTAATCGTATATTATATTGTCCGTTTCGAGCGTCTGAAGTAGATATTTTAAAACATCGGTAGCAGAAGTGACCTGAATTTGCAGGCAGATTTCAGGAGGAAAAATGGTGCGGAAAGTTCTGTGGACAGCTATTGTGGTTATCGTATGCGTTGCCTCCATTGCGCAGGCAGAAACCGATGATGGGGTTCCGCGATTTCTCAATGATATTGCACCCATACTAGATACGAACGGGTGTTCAACTGCGCTCTGCCACGGAAAATTTGGTGGACAGGGCGGATTCGATCTGTCACTGTTGACATTAAACCCGGAGGCTGATTATCACCCGATTGTTACGGCTAGCCGCGGTAGGCGAGTAAATTTAGTCGATCCGGAACGCAGTCTGTTTCTGCTCAAACCTACGGAGCAGGTAAGTCATGAGGGTGGAATGCGTTTTAGCGTCAATTCCGAAGATTATCTCACGATTCTGCGCTGGCTTGAAGCGGGTGCTCCGTTCTCCGCTTCGGATCCGCGTCTTGAGCGCCTGGAAGTGTATCCGGACGAATTCGTGCTACCGGCGGTTGGCGATCACCAACAGCTCAAGGTGACGGCATATTTCAGCGATGGGTCTGTAGAGGATGTTACCCATAAAACGGTCTATGAATCAAATGACGAACCGATTGCAGAGGTACACGAGGACGGTTTAGTCACAAGCATGCGCTGGGGAGGGACGGCAATTCTCGCGCGATTCTTGGGGCAAGTTGATGCCGCATTCGTGACCACCCCGCGCGCGGGCGAGATGGCTGAGTATCCCGATTTCCCCGCGAACAACGTTATCGATACTTTGGTTGGAACCAAGCTGAAAAAACTGAATGTTATTCCTTCGGCTCTATCAAGCGACGGGGAATTCATGCGGCGCGTCTATTTGGATACGGTTGCCATGCTTCCGACGCCCGATGAGCTAAATGCGTTTGTCGAAGACCGCGATGCGGGCAAAAGGGCGGCATTGATCGATGAACTCCTCGAACGACCTGAATATAATGACCTTCGCACGTTAAGACTTGCGGATATGCTGCGGTGTCATCCGCGAACGCTCGGCGGAGCCGGGCTGGAACAGCGGAGCGCTACCCTCTTTCACGAATGGATACAGGACAGTGTCGAAAAGAATATGCCGTATGACCAATTCGTTCGAGAGATACTCATGGCACGGGGAAGCACTTATGAGGTCGGACCTGCGGCTTACTACCGCATCGAACAGGCACCCGACGGCCGTGCCGAAACTACAGCCCAGGCGTTTCTCGGATTGCGTTTAACGTGCGCGCGCTGCCACAAACATCCGTTTGATCGGTGGACGACTGACGATTATTGGAACTTTGCGGCGTTCAGCGGCAAGGTTGCAACGCGCGATGGAAAACTGTACCGAGAGCGCGTTATCTACTACAACCCGACGGGCCGAGTTATCAATCAGTCGGTGGTGGGCAATCGGGGTGCGGAAGCGATTCCTACCGTTCTAGGCGGCGATCCGGTGGAAAGACGGTATCAAGGCGATTACGTGGAATTGCTCGCAGGTTGGATGACCTCTCCGACCAATCCGTTTTTCGCGAAGGCGACGGTAAATCGTCTCTGGAGCAACTACTTTGGCAGGGGGGTAATTCATCCGGTTGACGACATGCGCGAAACTACCCCCGCGACCGTGGACGGGTTATTGGAAGCGTTATCGGAGGAATTTGTGCGCAGCGGTTTCGACACGAAGCACGTTGTCAGGTTGATTTTGAATTCGAGAACCTATCAATTATCATCCGTACCCAACGAGACGAACGAACTTGACGACCGCTTTTTCTCTCGCTTTTACCCTCGACCGATGCTTGCGCAGGTGTTCCTTGATGCGCTGAACGATGCCGTCGAAGTTAAGGAAAAGTTTGGGCGGTACCCGATGGGTACGCGCACTGTGCAACTTCCGTTGCCGGTCGGTCGAAGGTTTCTATCGCTTTTCGGAATGTCGGACCGAGAAGTTCTATCGCAGCTCGAACCGAAACTTGAACCGACACTCACCCAAGCTTTGCATGTTATCAACTCACCGTACGTGAACGACAAGATTAGCGCCGGTGACAACATAGTTTCGCGATTATTAGGTTCTGATCGGACAGATGAACAGGCAATTAACGACCTTTACCTCAAGGTGTTGAGTCGAGAGCCCTCTGAAACAGAGCTCACAGAGGCGAACCAATACGTTGCCGAAAGTCCGTCGCGTCAGGAAGGTTTCGAAGATTTGCTTTGGGCACTTGTTTCTTCCAGAGCGTTCTTGTTTATCAACTAACTCAAGCGTATTACCACAATTCGCGCCAATTGATTTGATTAAACTCACACCGTTCAAGTTTTCATAGTATCTTGTTAGATGGGTCGGGCTGAAAGACCGACCTATAAAACCGAATATCGAGTTACGTGAACAACTCAGGTTTCGCTCTATTGCAGAGCGGAGCATGAAACTTCACAAAATTGCGCATCTTAGGTGTCGATGAGTGAGATTCTGCCGATTGATGTGGTAGAAGGAGTTGAATCTCAAGTTTTCGCTTTGAACAGCTATTTGGCTAAACTAGAGAGGTGATTTTCATGAAACGAAAGAACTTGGCACTCCACACGGATTGCGAAGGGTTTCATCGTCGCGATTTTCTGAAGGTTGGAGCTCTCGGACTGTTTGGGCTCGGTATCGCTGATTTTCTTCGGCTCAAAGCGTTCGCATCCCCAGCGGACGGCCGAGAGGGAACCGCGAAGTCAGTGATTCTGATCTGGATGGGCGGCGGTCCAAGCCATCTGGATTTATGGGATTTAAAACCTAATGCCCCGAGGGAGGTTCGAGGTTTTTTCAATCCCATAAACACGAATGTTCCAGGCATCCAGATTTCCGAACACCTGCCTCGAATCGCCAAGCAGATGGACAAAATGTGCGTGATTCGATCGATGACTTCGATGGAGGCAGATCACGCACGCGGGACGCACTACTTGATGACCGGATTCCAACCGTTACCAGGATTCGCTGTTCCCAGCTACGGATCGGTTGTTGCTAAGATAAAGGAAGCGCGTTCAGCACTTCCGCCTTATATTGCGATTCCCACCGCGTTCGAGTATTCGGGCGCAGGATTTCTTGGTGCGGCACTAGATCCGTTCTCGGTCGGCGGCGCCCCGTCGCGGGATGACTTTCAAGTGCACGATCTGCATCCGCCCAACGGCATGCAGATGGAACGGCTTGATCGCCGTCGCTCGTTGCGCCAAACGGTTGACGCAGCGTTCAAGAAACACGAGAATGGTAGTGAGCGGGTGCGCAGCGTCGATGATTTCTATACAGCCGCTTATAATCTGATCAGCTCCTCCGAAGCGCGCGAGGCATTTGATTTACGGAAGGAGCCGGATAACGTTAGAGATGCGTATCGACGCGACGACTTTGGACAGAGTTGCTTGCTTGCGAGGCGACTGGTTGAATCAGGGGTCGGGTTCGTCACCGTATCGAACG
Organism: Candidatus Poribacteria bacterium; assembly: GCA_965204085.1. Taxonomy (GTDB): domain Bacteria; phylum Poribacteria; class WGA-4E; order WGA-4E; family JAJDTR01; genus JAJDTR01. Next base: position 120,051 of record CBDBEE010000002.1, read on the forward strand.
GCGGATGGGACACGCATACGAATATCTTCCCGGCACTTGCCGGCAAGCTCGGCGGCTTTGACCAGACAGTGGCGGCGCTGGTCGGTGACCTTTCCGATCGCGGCTTGTTGGACAGCACGCTCGTTATCGCAATGGGTGAATTCGGGCGAACTCCGGTCATCAACCGTGATGCGGGCAGAGACCATCATCCGAAGGTGTTCTCTATCATGATGGCTGGCGGCGGCATCAAGGGTGGCACCGTTGTCGGGTCATCGGATCCACTGGGCACCGATCCTGCCGAATCTCCGGTCCGTCCCGAGGATCTCTCAGCGACAATCTATCACTGTCTCGGAATCGACTACAACCAAAGTCTCGAATCTCCCGAAGGAGTTCGGCTTGTGCTATCGCGCGGCGGGAGGCCTGTCCGCGACGCGTTGGCATAACACAGACTGATTACGCTGGACAGATTCGACATATTCCAAGCTCCGCTGTCGGCGCCTGGATTTGACTGATGGCACATCTAGTCACCTAGGCGTCGATGGTGGAGTTTGGTGTGTTTCGATGATACCGAAACGACGGCATAATTATTTCGTTGACATGAAAGACGATTGTCAATAAAATGATATGTAATCTCACATATCGTATTCATCATGTGTCGAACCAAGTAGTAACTCTACCTCGTGCGACGCATTTTGATTAACCCTCCGTGGATTGAAGGATTTAATTCCAATATCCACGGTGAAAAAAATCTAAGGAGGAATTTTATGAAGTCTTTTGTAGCGATACTGGCTATTGCCAGTTTGACGATGGTGTTCCCTCTCGTTGGAATGTCGGCAAGCCCGGTGGGATACTGGACATTCAACGATGCGAACAACCCCGCCAAAGATGATACAGGCGCAGGGCGTGACGGTAGGCCGAGCGGCCCCGTGCTTCCAGTGGAAAGCGACGCTCCGGTCGCTAATCCGGGATTTGCGATGTCGTTTGTGCAGGAGCCCGGTAACGCGATCATCATCGACAACTCAGAGGGGCTGCACCCCGACGACATGGCGACGTTGATGGCGTGGGTCAACGCGGATGATGCGGCTCCAACACAGTTTGCCGCCGGCATCCCGTATGATGACGAGCCGGAATGGGATAATCCGTGGATTGGTCTCCAGATTGGCGTTCGCGGCGGCGGTATGGCGAACTGGATCGCCCTTGACGGTCAAGCTCCTTCTCCGGAAGGGCGCGAAGGCGGCGGTCCGGATGGCGATGACGCCGACTGGGAATACAATACGGCTGATGGCACGGTGCTTGGCCAGGAGTGGCAGCACATCTGCTTGGTTATCGACGGAACCGATGCCATTACTTATATCAACGGCGAAGTAGTTCAGCCAGAGCTGGGCGCGGGCCGCGGCGGAAAAATCGCGTTTAACGGAAATCCGCTGTTCATTATGGGCGAGCGTTCCGCACACGCACCTGGCGAACCGTTTGGCGGTCTGATTGACGAAGTTGCCATATACCATGTGGCGCTTTCGCAGGATGAGGTTAAGGACGTCATGAATAACGGCGCGGACGTATCAGGAACGGCAGTTGAGTCCGTGGGAAAATTGTCTACCACTTGGGGTAGAATCAAGGACCGTTAACCGTCAACCTGCAGCACCATCAATTCAACGGAGGAATGGGATATTCTCCCGTTCCTCCATTTTCCCGCCTTACCGCTCAATTCAAAAGACGCTGTTTTCTTAGGACAATCGAATGAAAAAACGAATACCACTATCGAAATCTTACATGTATATATCCGTATTTGTGGTTGTCAGTCTGACGATGTCGATGCTGTTTCCCGTGTTGAGCATCGCGCAGAATCCTAGGAATCTTGTTGCGTACTGGCGGTTTAATGGTGATTACGACGATGCTACCGGAAATGGGCATGACGGCAGGAAAAAAGGGAATGTCAAGTTTGTAAAAAGTAAAGCTCCGGTTTCCGATGCCGGACAGGCAGTACAGTTTGGGCAGCAAGCCGGGAACGCGGTTGAAATTCGAAACTCGGACGGATTACGTCTGACCGACGAATTGTCATTGATGGCGTGGGTCAACCCGGATGACGCGGCTCCCACACAGTTTTGTTGCGGCGTGCCGTATGATACCGGCGGCAATTGGGACAATCCGTGGGTCGGTCACCAAATAGGAGTCCGAGGTGGCAAGATGGCTACGTGGCTTACCTTGGACGGGAAAGCGCCTGCCCCGGCAGGACGGCAGGGCGGCGGTCCCGACGGCGACGATGCGGATTGGGAATACGATGCCGGCCAGGTTTTACCCGGCAAATGGAATCATATAGCTTTCATCTTCACCGGGAGTGCGGCGATTTCATACGTGAACGGGGATGAGGTAGCCAATCACAGGGACCGCAAAGGAAAAATCGGATTCGACGGCAAACCACTCTTTGTTATTGGCGAACGCTCCGTGTCTGCGCCGGGTGAACCGTTCGGCGGTATGATAGACGAGGTAGCGCTGTTTGATGTCGCGCTGACACGAACCCAACTGAGGAACTTCATGAACAACAGCATTCAGTTGAGTGTGGCGCCTGGCGGGAAAGCTACAACGACGTGGGGCAAAATTAAATCGAGTTTATAGGAGCACGAACCAGTATTTCCAAAATCAATATCAGAACATGGTGTCAATGGTCATCATTTTTGTTGGCTGGACGACGAATTGAATATTCGCCGAATGTCACATGGGTTTGTACGTTTACAATAAAATAGGAGGCAACATGCAAATCTATAAGATATGTTTATGTATGATTCTTGTATTTGGCGTCTGTTTGGCGAATATCCTCCTCGGCGTAAGGAACGGGAATGCACAGGATCCTCCGGATGTCGCAAAAATCCTTTTCGAGTCGGACCGAAAAGTAAAGAAGAATAAAGACATCTATATCATGAACGCCGACGGGACCGACGTAGAGAGAATAACCGACCACGCCAAAGCCGACATATCGCCCACGTGGTCGCCGGACGGCACTCGGTTCGCCATGGCGGCGGTGCGGGACGATTCGTGGGAGCATATCCGTGTTCTGAGCGCGCTTGATAGGGAGGAGGACATGATAACGATTACAGCGGGTACCCGCGATTTGACACCCGCTTGGTCGCCGAACGGCAATTGGATTGCTTGTGTACACGCGAACGTCCAGGATGGTTGGAATTTTGATGTCTGGATTGTCCGGCTGCAGGATGAGAAGAAGAAGATGGACGCGTATAAATTTAGCGAACTCGGGAACGGCGACGAGATAAATAGTTACCGACTCACGAAGCATTCCGCGCAAGACGAAAGCCCTGCCTGGTCGGCGGACGGGCTACAGATTGCTTGGTCAAGTAACCGGACTGGCAATTACGATATCTTCGTCATGGATAGGACCGGCGGCAACAAGAAAAACCTTACGAATCATCCCAAAGATGACAAAGGTCCTGATTGGCAGCCGCCATGGGGAGAAAAGATTGTCTTTGCCTCTGATCGTGACGGGGATAGCGAAATTTTTACCATGGATCCGAATGGAGGGAACATCAAACAGTTGACCAAGAATGTCTTTGTCTGGGATGGTCACGCGACATGGTCGCCGAACGGTAAAGAGATTGCGTTTGCCACGAATCGTGACCGAAACAATGAGGTCTATGTCATGGATGCCAACGGCAACAATCCGGTAAATCTTACCAATAACAAGGGCTCTGATCAAAGCCCGGCTTGGTTCGATCCCAAGATTGCGTTTTCGGTTTCGCCGAAGACCAAACGCACTGTGACTTGGGGCGCGATAAAGCAGTCCGGGAGAAAAAGTGCAGAGAAATAAAGAGTAAATTCTATTGAATTTCTGATTACTTGATACTACCGGAAACAGGTGGTATCTGTCTAATAACCTTTACTAAGTGTCCAGCCAAGCAAGAAACCGAGTTTCTCGAAAGAAACTCGGTTTCTTTTGTATTGAGGTGTTTAGCATGTCTCGGTATTGAGATTTATCTTCCAAAGGAACCGGCAGGGACTGGATTGGAAGGAGGGACGAGCGGAAGGTTGGAAGATTCGTATTTGAGTCTTCCTCAATGGATCATATCTCTGAATCGGGTGGTGGATCTGTCGTTTTTCTATTAGCAATTAAGTTGCCACCTATGACAGAGAAACCGAGTTTTTAGTTCACGTTTGCTAAATTATAGGCAAATTGGGCTGATTGTCGTCAATTTCGTGTTTCCACGTTGGAAAAAACTCGGTTTCTGCTTTCGATTTGACAATCGAAGAAGGGCATGTATCGCGTGGGATTTGCGATGGGAACTGTATCAGGAGTTGCTATCGCGCGAAGATCTCTATCGCCCTCGCTACCCGCTTGGCTGCTCGCGGCCCTACATAAAACCGGGCGGGGCAAGATCCCCCGCCTACCAACTTTAGGTGGGAACCCTATCGCACGGGATTCACTATCGCGTCCTTTTCCAGTCACTTGATCGCTAATCGCTCGCTTAATCTATTCGCTCAGTTGATTCTAATCGGTCGTTCGATCTCCCTTGAAACATCAGCTCATCTACAATCAGGGAGGAAAAATGTCATTCAAAGCTGGACGCTTGTTCGCAGCAGCGCTTGTCGTCTCCCTTTTGATCCAGATGCAGCTTGCGGAAAACGGTTACGCCTCTCGCAAAACCAAGATTGCCTTTACCTCTAATAGAGACGGGAATGATGAAATTTATGTCATGGATGGAGACGGGAGAAACCAGAGAAGAGTAACGGTAAATCTAGCAAGGGACGAATATCCGGCATGGTCTCCCGACGGCAAAAAGATTGCCTTTGTTTCCAATAGAAACAATGTAAACAAAGATTACGGTCAAATCTGGGTGATCGACGCCGACGGGAAGAATCCGATTAGACTGACGGACGGGTTGGTGGACTGGGGGCCGGACTGGTCGCCAGACGGCACGAAAATAGTGTACGACACCGTTCGTGTTCCGGAGGATCATAATCTAGCGCCCGGTGGCATTACTGTGATGGATGCGGATGGAAACAACAAGAAGGTATTGAGGAATAGAGGCTACCATCCGTCGTGGTCGCCCGATGGGAAGCGCATCGTGTGCGTGGACGACGGTCAGATTTACGTGATGGATGCCGACGGACGAAATTCGGAACAGTTAACTCATGACGTGGGGTTCAAACGTATGCCATCATGGTCACATGACGGAACCCTCATTGCGTATTTGGCAAATCACCGGATTTGGGTGATGGATAGCAACGGAAAGAATGAGAGAAGACTTACGAACATAAATTCGGATGAACACCCAACATGGTCACCGGACAGTGAATCCATCGCTTTTCACTCTTTTCAACGTGGAGTTGGGATTTACGTGGTGGATGTAACTAGCGGCGCTGTCAACACTTTGCTAAGTGATCCCGCGATCTTTAATCTCGATCCGGATTGGCTCTATCCCGGGGGACTCTCCGTTTCGCCGGAGGGCAGCCAGATTACAATTTGGGGGAGGTTGAAGGAAATCGCCCGGAGTCTCCGATGAGGTGTAAGCGACGCGGGCGGTACGAGAGGATCTCGGTGATTCAACGATTGCCGGTTGCTCGCTGCATAGCGGATATGGTTTGTGCAAATAAAGAGGTCGCGACCTGGAAGGGGATCTCTATCGCACTGGGATCTCTATCGCGCTCACTCAGGGATTTCTATCGCCTTCGCTGTCCACTCAGTTGATCGTTCGCTTGATCCTACAAAATAAGCAATTCTCAGCAGCGTCGAGTATAAACGCAAGTGGTTTTCATGACACATTCGGGCGAGGGAACCTCGCCCCTACGCATGGATTGATGAGCTGTGTTCACGGAATGATCGTAGTGGATGTCTAGAATCTTGTGAGTCGTAAATTGCCTTAGCTATGATTAAGAGGGAAAAGATGTCACTCAAAGCTGGACGCTTGTTCGCAGCAGCGCTTGTCGTCTCCCTGTTTATCCAGATGCAGATTGCGGTAAACGGCTACGCTTCTCGCAGAACCAAGATTGCCTTCTCCTCTACACTTGACGGGAGGAATTTGGATATTTATGTCATGGACAGCGACGGGAGAAACCAGAGAAGACTAACGGTAAATCCAAGCGTGGACCGCTATCCGGCATGGTCTCCCGACGGCAAAAAGATTGCCTTTGTTTCCAATCGAAAAGGAGGTCACCAGCAAATCTGGGTGATCGACGCCGACGGGAAGAACCCGATTAGACTGACGGACGGGTTGGTGGACGTTTTTCCGGACTGGTCGCCAGACGGCACGAAAATAGTGTACGACACCGCCGGTGGCATTACTGTGATGGATGCGGATGGGAACAACAAGAGACTACTTACGCGTGAAGGCGGACATCCGACCTGGTCGCCCGATGGCAAAAGGATAGCATTTATCTCCACAGTTGATGTCATCAGTCATGTCTTCGTGATGGATGCCGACGGACGAAATCGGATGCAGTTAACGCATGACTTTGTGCGAAAACGTTTGCCATCATGGTCTCCCGACGGGAAGCGCATCGCGTATTCGGGCGGTAACGTGATTTGGGTGGTGGATAGCGACGGAGAGAATCCGAGGCAACTTACGTGGCATGTTACGGAAGAACACCCTACATGGTCACCGGACAGTGAATCCATCGCGTTTATCTCTTATGGAAGGGATCCTGGAATTATTGGGATTTACACGGTGGATGTAACTAACGGCGCTGTTGACGCTTTGCCACGTGATCCCTACGCCACGACTTTCGATCCGGATTGGCTCTATCCCGGAGGGCTCTCGGTTTCGCCGGTGGGCAACCAGATTACAATTTGGGGCAGGCTGAAGAATATCGCGTCCAGCCTCCGGTGAGGTGTGCACATGGTGGGCAGCAAGAGAAGGCGTCGGCGATTTGACGAATGCCGGTTCCGCCCGAAATTTCGGACCCTTTAGTAGTCAATTTTCTGCGTAGGAAGGCGTCCGAATAGCACCCGCACTTGCGATGCGCAAACCGACAGATCAAGCGAATGGAATATTTTTTTCGAGTTGCACAATTCTGGTGATGCACCAATTTGCTTTCACCGATAATTTGGTTTTGATTTTACGTATTTACAGTCAATTAATTGGCAAAGGAGGCCAAAAATGCAAGGAAATGTTAAGCGGCTATGTATCGTTCTGAGCGGCGCCTTTCTCGCGAGTATGCTACTGGGGGTGGTGAGTGCAATTGCGGTAGAGCCTCCGGAGACTGCACGCATCGTCTTTGTGTCGGATAGAAGGGCGAAGAAGAATAAGGATATCTACGCGATAGACCCTGACGGACAGAATACGGAGAGAATAACGAATAATGCCAAGCAAGATATAACGCCTTCGTGGTCTCGGGATGGTACCAAAATCCTATTTGCTTCCGATAGAGAATCGCATTTCGAGAGAGTCTACATCATGGACAACGATGGAGACAACATTAAAGCGGTCACTGCCGGCAACCGGGATCTCACACCGGCGTGGTCTCCGAATGAGAATTGGCTCGCCGTCGTCCACGCACACGGCGCCGACAACTGGAACTTTGATGTGTGGGTTGTCCGCCTTGTCGAGGACAGGAAGAAGAATATTGAGCCGTTCCCGTTCGGCAATCTTGGAAACGGCGATGGGGAAACCAGTTTTCGACTGACTTTTCACTCGGCGCAGGATGAGAGCCCGGCATGGTCGCCGGATGGAAAACGGATTGCGTGGTCGAGCAATCGAACAGGCAATTACGACATCTTTGTCATGGACCGAACAGGGGACAACAAGAAGAATCTTACGAATACGCCCAAGAACGAGAAAAAGCCGGCATGGCGGCCGCCGCTGGGGCTTAAGATTGTCTTTGCGTCAGACCGGGACGGCGATAGCGAGATCTACGTCATGGATAGGGATGGCGGCAATGTCAAGCAATTGACCGAGAATATCTTCGTCTGGGACGGCCACCCGACATGGTCTCCGAACGGCAAGGAGATTGCCTTTGCCTCAAACCGCGCTAGGAACAATGAGATCTTTATCATGGATGCCAATGGTAACAATCCTAGGAATATCACGAATGATTCCGGTTCCGACACGTACCCATCGTGGTTTGACCCGAAGATTGCGTTTTCGGTTTCTCCAAAGACGAAGCGCACGGTAACTTGGGGCGAGATTAAGCAGTCGGGACGGAAGTCATCCGCGAGTCGGTGAGTTTCGACTAATACTATTTCTCTATATTTGCAGTGCATCAAAAGCGCCGATTGAACCTTTTCGATGCGGGGCAAGATGCCCCGCCCACGGGGTTTCGTGTACCGATGAATGGTTGGTATCGGTCCTTTTATGATGGTATGATTGGATATATAAGCAACTTTATTCAACCGAAATGGTATATTCACTTGGAAGTTATGATGGAGGATCGGAAGGGCTGATAGCGACGGTGAAAAACGGATTCTATCTTGCGCTACTCACGGTAATATTCGTACTTGCGACTCTGGAAAGCGTGCACGCCAAACTCATTGACGGTCTTGTGGCGTATTGGCCGCTTGATGAAGGGCGCGGGGATGTAATGGGTGATTCTGTGGGTGAGAACCCGGGCGAAATCGAACTGGATAGAGGCGTGTGGACCGATGATGCCCAAATCGGAAAGGCGTTTGAACTTAAGGGTCAATCGCTCATAACGGTGAAGAATGCAAAAGATCTGGACAAACTGCCTAACGGGTTCACGATTGCGCACTGGATGAAGCCTACCAGAGGCGGTGCAATAATGGACAAATCGGGCGGTGACGGCACGAGAATCCAATGGTATCTACTCAACGATAAGCGCCACCATTGGGGTATCGGAGGGGCTTGGGCTTTTTCGGATGGCAAACCGATTGGGAACTTCGGGAAATGGTACCACGTGGTGTGGTCGCACGAGCCTAATGAATCGAGTATCGTGTACCGCGACGGCAAGGAAGTTGGCAACAAGATTCTAGGAGAAGTTCCTGTCACCGGGAAGCCGATGCACTTCGGTAACCGCCTGCCTTGGGAGGGCAGATCGGAATGGTTCAACGGCACTCTGGACGAGATTGGATTCTGGAATCGACCATTGTCGGAAGCCGAAGTCCAAGAGGTAATGGAGAGCGGTATAGGGTCGCTCCTCGCCGTTTCCGCACGCGACAAAGTAACCACCACTTGGGCCGCCATTAAAGGACGGGGTACAGCTCCCAATTAGAAGATACGAGATGAGTCGAACCGTAAATGGGTATGTAATTGAGCCGGGAGCGGATTTGCACGGCGTTTATCTCGCTGACGCGGACCTACATGGCGCAGATTTGAAAAACGCAAATCTTCATCGGGTATTCCTGACGCGATCGAATCTGCAAGGGGCGGACTTGTCAGGGACAGATTTACGCGGTGCGGACCTTCGCCAAGCAATTCTGCGCGGCGCGAATCTGGGGGGCGCAGACTTGCGCACCGTGGATTTGAATGAGGTCGATTATCGCTGGCGTTCTTTGAGTCGAGCGAACCTTGAGGGTGCAGAATCTCGTCCAACGACCGTGTGCGGCGCAGATCTGCGCGAAGCAGAGTTTGATGAAGCGAATTTGGAAGGCGTACATTATAACACTCAAACGCGGTTTCCGGACGGATTTGACCCAGAGGCAGCGAAGATGGTGAAGGAATAGGTAGAGGACTACAGTGATAGAGAAACAGGTTATGGCGGAATGGGTGACCCATTTTCGTACGTTCGGGTTTCTTCTGTGTAAGGGGTTGTTTTCCGTCGCGGAGATGAAAGTACTGTCCGACGCCTTTGATGCCGCGATGAAGAGCGCACGAAACGAGGCAACGGAACCGGAACTTCGCCGAGACGACCGCGGTTATTCCGCGGTCAGGCAGCAAGTCAATAATACCATACCGCCGTATATTACTTTCTTCGATTACGCGCCGGACGTGTTTTATCCGTTGCTAGATGATGAGCGGATTGTCTCCATCTTTCGTAACTTGATGGGCGATGATTTCAGAATTACGGTGACCGAAGGGCTGATTCATGCCGGTGGGAGCGGATGGCATCACGACAATATTGCTAGAGAGGGTTATTTCACGATGCGCGCGGCGATCTATCTGGATCGGCTCGGTCCCGAGGACGGCTGTCTAAGCGTAATTCCCGGTAGCCACTTTATGCAGTTTCGAGAGGCGTTAGGCACCGATGCGGATCAGCGAAGCATAAGATCCATTGAGAAGTTGGGAGCGTCGGCGGAAGAGGTTCCCGGCAGATACGATTTGGTAAACGAACCGGGCGATGTTCTTTTCATGAACCACAAGTTATTTCATTCCGCGCTGAGTTCGAAATCGGGCAGGCGTACCATCCACATCAACGCTACGCAGAATATCCCGCCGGGGAGTTAAACAGTGGTCAGTGGCTAGTGATTAGTGACCAGTGAGATTGCCGTATTCGGTTGCTTGATCGCAAGAGATCTCTACCGTGCCGCTCAAATGTATAATGTCGAAATGATGTGCGACTTCTCTTGAGTTTCCGTTCAACCCAACCTATGAAATGTTGGAACGAGTTTAGGTCGCGACCTGGAGGTCGCTCCTACAGAAGACACGCAAAAATAAAATTTCTATCGCACCTACGGTGTTACTTCTCGCTGTGCGGTTCGGTGATGGTGATTTCTTGGTTCGCGGGGATATTTTCGAGCACCTGCACCGTTCCGTTGAGCCAGCGTACTTCCAAACGATCAACCGTCCTCACATCGCCCAACCCCAGTAAAACTCTCGGATCATTGCTGCACAGGTAACTATAGCCCGCGTGCGCTTCTTGCACCCAAGACTCATCACCCACCGTTATCCAAACTCGCGTCCCAAATCCGTCACGGTTGCTCTTCGTGCCGACCAGTTTAATGCGCAGCCAGTTTCCGCGGTTTCCGCCATCGTTGCGAAGAAGATGGGCGGGCCCATTGGATTCGGTTACAGCAATGTCAAGGTCGCCATCATTGTCATAATCTCCGAAGATTGCAGCGCGCCCCACTCCCTCGTACTGAAAATAACTTCCGGAACTTAGCGATACTTCGGTAAACGTACCGTTCCTGTTGTTGCGAAACAGTTGGTCCCGTTGGGCGTACGTGACCACGTTGGTAATCTGTTCGATATTGTCGCTAATGTGCCCATTTGCGATGAATAGATCGAGCCATCCATCGTTGTCATAGTCGAAGAAACCTGTTCCGAATCCAAGAAAGATATAGCTTTCCTTTCCCAAGTTTACATCGTAGATTACATCGGTGAAGGTTCCGTCACCGTTGTTTTGGTAGAGCGCGTTCGTTTCTTGAGAGAAGTTTATTACGAAGATGTCCAAGAATCCATCGCGGTTGAAGTCTCCGGCGTCAACCCCCATGCTCGCCTGCGCAATTCCATCAAAGCTATAGGCACTACCCGAGAAAAGACCAATCTCGGTGAACGTTCCGTTTCCGTTGTTGTAGAAGAGAAAGTTGGGAGTAGTGTCGTTGGCGACGTAGAGGTCGGGCTCTCCGTCGTTACTGAAATCCGCCGCGATGACTCCGAGCCCTTTTCCGTTGTGGGGACCACTGACGTTTGTTATCCCTGCCGCCTCGGTGACATTCGTGAATGTACCGTCGCCATTGTTCCGATAAAGTTGATCGGGTGCGCCGACAAAGTGTTCCGGGTGGCAGTAGGTACGGATGCCCTTAACGCCGCAGGGGCGACGCGGCACATTAACGTCATAGTGCACGTAGTTGACGACGTATAGATCCAAATGCCCGTCGCGGTCGTAATCAAAGAAGGTGGCGCTGCTCCCAAGCAACTCATCGCCGACACCCGCTTTTTCGGTGATGTCGGTGAAGGTTCCATCGCCGTTGTTCCGGTATAGTATGTTCGCGCCGAAATTCGTGACATAGAGATCAGAATCTCCGTCGTTGTCGTAGTCGGCGCAAGCGGCGCCCATTCCGTAATTCCCGACGTTGCCGACCCCGGCTTGTTCCGTGGTGTCCGAAAACGTGCCATCGCCGTTGTTACGATAGAGAATACTTGTGACCGACGCCTGCGATGCATCGTCAGTCAAATATCCGCTGTTAATGAGATACAGATCTAGATCGCCGTCGTTATCGTAGTCAAAGAACGCCCCGCCAGCGCCCATGGTCTCCGGAAGATGGTAGTCTCCTGTTGCCCCGCTTATATGCCGAAATTTAATCCCGGCATCTGGGGTGACATCGGTGAACTGAACTTGAGGCACGTCACCGCGTGCGATAGGCGACGCCAATAGTAGCACCAAGTGCCCAACCCAGAATCTGTTGTCCATGAGAATGGAAGTCAGCCAATTTGTCAATTTCTTCAATCTTGTAATTCTTCCTCTGCGTCCTTTGCCAGACGAAATCCTATGAAACTTGTACCGACGGCCGGATAGTGTCCCATACGGTTAGAGCATTGTGCCGTTTGTGCCCCGTTTGCCCAGGATCCGCCTCGCACCACTCGCCTGCCACCTTGATCGGGACCACTCGGGTTCTGAGACGGTCCCCAATGATAGTAGGATTCGGAATACCAATCCCCCACCCATTCCCAGACGTTGCCAGCCATATCAAGGACTCCATACGGACTTGCGCCGGTTGGAAAAGTTCCCACGGGGGCGAGTCCGTCTTGATAGCCGTCATCCCCGCTCCATATGTTGGCGTGGACTTTGGTTCCTCGGATTCGGAGCGAAAAGGCATTCCCCCAGGGCCATAACCGGCTATCCGATCCGCGGGCGGCTTTTTCCCATTCGGCTTCCGTAGGCAATCGTTTGTCAGCCCATTTGGCGTAGGCAACCGCATCATGCCAGGAGACGCCTACCACCGGATAGTCCGGTTTGGTGCTAGCCATCTGGGGCCAATTTCCTACTCCGAGTCTGTCACCATAACTGACGGGGGTATGAGTGCTATTTTTACCGCCATCAGCCAGCCAAAAGACGTGATACTCTGCATTGGTGACTTCATGCAGACCGATATAGTAGGAATCGAGGAACACCTTGTGCTCGGGCTTTTCATGCTGAGCTCCATCATCGTCCCCCATGGTAAACTCACCGGCGGGAATTCGCACCATGCCCTCGGGGGCTCTCGGCGGTTGGGCGAACGCAGGGGATTCATGTTGACATAGAAGATTTGGGAACGTCGGGAGCAAATAGGCGATGGCGAAAAGTAAGGCGCGGAGCGGCGGTTTAGGAAAAGTCATTTCGTTTGGGACTGCAATTCTTTGAACTGTTCATAATGCTCTGCCGCTTTGGATTCGTCTCCCGCGAGTTTGTAGGCATTGGCTAAACTTGCGTGGAATCTGGGATTGGAGGGCGCAAGACGAATTGAGGCTTGAAACTGCTCTATAGCTTGGGAGTAATCCGCCAACATGTAGTGGACGAGACCAAGGTTATGTCGGTGCTCCGGCACATCGGAATGGCTGCGAACAAGCCGCTTGTATATCTGTTTCGCCTTTTCGTAGTCCTTGAGTTGGGCATAGAGAAAACCGAGTGCCTCCTGACATCTAGATTCCTGCGGCGCCAACCGGATACAATTTTCAAGTGCCGCTTTCGCATCATCCCACTCACCGCGTTCCAAGCGAAGCAAACCTAGTTGACGCCAAACATCCGCGTTGTTCGGCTGCCGAGCCACCAATCGGTCAAGCTGTTTGATTTGTTCTTCTTGGACTCGGAGTTTCTCAAAGGCTTGAAGGGTTTTATTGGCTTCGCCGCGCTTCCCGATACGTGCTAGACAATTTCCCAAGTTGAAATGTGCCTTGGGGTGGAGGGGGTCGTGTTCTAGCAGTTTCTTGAAGCGCAAACTCGCCGCTTCAAACTCCCCTTGTCGGAAATGGGCCAGACCAAGATTGTAGATGGCGTCGGCATCAGAGGGGTTGAGTTCAAGCGCTTTTTGGAGTTCGTGTTTTGCCTCATCAATCCGATTCACCCGGAGATACGCCGCCCCCAACAGTCGTCTCGCCCGTTCGTCAAGTGGATGGAGTTGAACTGCTTTTTGAAGGGGTAAAATTGCCAGATCGACGCTGCCAAGCGCGTTTAGGTAGGCTTCTCCAAGCTCGGTATAGACCTCGATATAGGTGGGGTCGGCTTCAATGGCGTCTTGAAACGCTTTAATTGCATCTTTCCACTCACCACGAATTCCGTGAAGCATGCCGAGATAGGCGTGTGCATCCGCCAGCGTGTTATCAAGCTGCGCCGCTTGCTTGAATGCGGAGACGGCTTCATCTACTTCTCCGCGAAATGCATCACGCAACCCTTTGTCATACAATCGGAGAGCAGCCTCGTCGTTCACATAGGAGTCTACCGGTTGTACGAGCGCTGTTAGGATTGCGCCGCAGAGTAATACAATGCGCGTCGCATGTTTAGATCGCGCCAGAAAGGCCGATAGCGGTTCGATTTCTGGTCGGGCGGGAAAGAATTTGTTCATGTTTTTGCTTTTATTTGTCATGACCCGTTGGCTCGCGAGCGGTTTGAAAGGCTGGTGCACAATGCGCACACCATAGGGATCAAGTTAAGCGTTTTGCGGCGCAGGTAGCGTGATTTCGATGTCTTAATCTGTTGAGTTCCAAGTAAACTTGGACGAAGATATCCCTTTTAATTTATCCAATCGGTCCGCCTAAGAAGAAGCTTTATAGCGACCGTTTTCGTAGGGGCGGGGTTTCCCCGCCCGATAGGGACAAAGTTAGGAACTTTAAGACGGAAAATCCCAGCAATCTAGGCGAAATCTCTTAAATTGATGCTTATGGGACGCAGATCTGCGTCCCCTACAGTAGTTGCAATACGGCGGTCCAAAAGCCCAAATACTGCCTGGTGGGCAGGGGATTTACTATCGCCTTCCCTAGCCGGTCAATTGATCCCACCCTACAACTACTGTATCACAATTCGTTGGGTTTTGCTTTCCGCAAACTGACAGTTTGCGGTACGAGGAGGCTTCCGATTATGAATGTAAATGACCATTACAGCGACTTTTTGCGGTTTAGGGTTGGGGGAGGCCTTCGGGAAAACCGTAGGGTAGGTCGATCCGATTTGCCGGAAGCGGCCAACTTTGTCCGCCCAAATTCCTAAAGGATTTGTGCTTGCCGCAGAGCCACAAAAACGTCTCGGCGACCTTTACCGCATCGCGAAACTGTTCGCTATAGTTTTGCCCTGGCCCGCTATATCGGGCCGTCGCAAAATCGAAATCCGGTTCAATGACCCAATCGCGTTCAGGTGGCGTTGTTCGCCAGTAGAAGTATTTGAGCAGGTTACGTATGCCCGTCGCCGTCGAGGGGCCGCGGCGGTGCCAAATGTGATATACCGTGAGAAAGATGGAGCCTGCCGGGGCAGCGGTCGAGATTGTTCCACGAATCCCGCTTAGATGACACATGAATTTCGCTTTATTGCGAACAAGGTGAGATCCCGGCAGCATCTGTGTCGGT
This sequence comes from Candidatus Poribacteria bacterium, assembly GCA_965204085.1. Taxonomy (GTDB): domain Bacteria; phylum Poribacteria; class WGA-4E; order WGA-4E; family JAJDTR01; genus JAJDTR01. Next base: position 135,398 of record CBDBEE010000002.1, read on the forward strand.
CCCATCTCGATCGGCGTATCTTGAGGATAGTAGAACACTTGGAGGAAGTTCAACTCATGTTGATGTTTGTAGTTGCCGTCTACGTGCCAGTGCGTGGGGCCCTGCGGACAGGGGACACGGTGGTTGCTCATCAGGACCGGGAGGTGGAAATTCGCTCCCAACAGCGACCGCACGGCACCGGCTGCGACGGGATTGATGATGACATCCTCGATAAACCAGTCTTGTTCCAGAATACCGCTAGGTTCGTGATTGGAGAACTCGTTGCAATAATCCATTGATCGGCGGTTGGTTTCGTCGGGCACCACGCCCTCCAGCATCAGATAGCCGTTCGTACAAAATTCCAGTACCTGTGAATCGGTCAAGGTTGGCTTACAATCGTAGGTTTTCATCTCGGAAGGTTTCATGATTTATCTCCAGCGTTCCAGGATAAATTCAAACCCGAGGCCGTAAGCTTCTTCGTCAGACATTGCCAATAGCGCCATGTTGGGAAAAGAGATAATCCGCCAGCCGTCCTGGACGGCGTCGAGCGCTGTCTGATATTGCCATTCGTCCGGGTTGGAAGATGCTTCTTTGAGGGCACCAGCCTCTATGTACGTCATGCCAACGACCTGCGATGCGGGAGAGGTGGTTCCGACCTGCAGGTAGAGAATGTCTTGGCGATTTTTTTCAGTTTTTGTCGCAATGTCAGCGATTTTTTGGCGGAGTTTGGCTTCGGTGAGGGTTCCGTTCCGGAGATTGGTTACGAGGGATTCTGTAATCTGTTGCTGTGTTTCGGTCATAGGGTTGTCTTTGGTTGATCGCATTTTGGAGTATTCGCTAAGAACATAAGGTATGAAGTTTCCCTATTTTGGATTCTGGAATGCGGTGCAACTTGGACCACTGGTCAGTGGTTAGTTTTTTGAATTTTGTTGGCAACTGTCTGAATCACGGATTAAACGGATTACGCAGATTTCGCGGATTAGGATTGGCTAAGTGGTACCTCTTGTAAGGCAGGGACCCGGTGCGGTTGGAAACCGCACCTACCATATGGAGTGCGAAAGGGATTTCTGTCGCACGGGATTAGCTATGGGATCCCAACCGCCTTCCTTATCCAATACGTTGTTCGCTCAATATCTCCTTTTGCTCGGTCTATTCGCTCGCTTGATCGCCATGCGCACCTTACGCGAATTCCACATGTGGTAGTCATTCATTTAGACTTCGGGGACTAGATTTCGCTTGATTTCGATAATCTCGAAGATCCAGCCGCTTGGGGCGCGCAAAAATGCCACCCTTCTCTCGCCGAACTCTGCCTTTACGTCGGCAGGTTCCCTCACAGCGACGGCACCGCTATCAATGGCTTTGGCGAGGTCTTCGTCGAAACGATTGCTGATGTAGACCAAGTGCGCGATTCCGTAGGAAAGCGGCTCGTCCAAAAGAGATTCGTATGCCATCTTCTCCGCCACGTGGATGTACTTGTCCCCCATCTTGATAAGAGGTAGGCGAAAGGACTCGCCATCATGCTCCAAGGTTTCATCAAGGACAATTTCGTTGCCCATCTGCCGATGAAACTCTAATTCCCGTTCAAGAGAGGGGACTTTGATGCCAATTGTCCATAGTCCGGTGAACACGAGACATTCTCCTTCATGAGGCGGATTTGCTGTAATCTTTCGTTATAAATATTTGCCGGTATAGTCATTTTCATTCATACTTACACATATCGTGTCTACAAGCAAGTGAAAAGAATCGGGAAGGCGCGTAGACGATTGAAGATTGTTGCGACGAACCAACTCTGTGAGAGCATACTTTGTTTGCAACAGGAAGTCGCGACCAGGAGGTCGCTCCTACAGAGGAAGCACAGTAAATTGGACCACAACATGCCGAACCACGTAGGTACAAAACGCAAGTTTCTGATGGCAGTCGCTGTGAGAAGAATGGTTGGAGCGTCAGTTGTGGGTCGGTGCCATGTCCCATGCCCGAATGGATTTAACGTGTGCGCTTCCGCCATTCGAGAACAGACGGACGCCTGTGCTGTCGAGACGGGTCGGGTAGATGCGCTGCGTGATGCACTCACGATTATTTGCGAACACTTCCAACACCGAGTGATCGAGGAAGATCCGAAGTTCGAGCGGTTCGCCGGCAGTCAACTCGAATGGCGCAGCCTGCGCAGAGACGTATCGTTCCGACTCGGGCAGGCGCTCCGACGCTTCCGCGGTGCGGTAGTAGGCGTATCGGATGGAATCGTCCAGGGTTGATTGTCCGACGCCCACATTGAGCGTTTTTGATGTCCTGTCGTAGAATATGGTCGTTTGCTCCGCGCCATCGGGAGTACAGCGGACTTTCACGCCGAATTCCTGCGCGTCTGAGGAGGATATGTGGACTTCCAATTCAAGGCAGGCGCCCTGCACATCCTCAAGTGTCAATTCCGAGTCGGGTGGCACGCGCAAATCTTGATGGGTGCGCTCGTTCATGCGGAGCAGGTTCAATTCAGGCGCCGGCTCAATCCGCAGGGTGCTGTTTTCGTTCAGCGAGAGGATGCGTGGTACAGTCGTAACCCCGCACCACCCTGCGGCACGTGCCCGTTCCACACCCCCCATCTCGGAAATCCAGTCGAAGAAGATACGTCGGTTTTGATTGTCCAGAAGCGTTCTGGCACCGCCGAGATGTCCGCCGGGCCAACTCATCCTCGCATGAAACTCGGGGTGGAATCGTTCGTTTTCCAGGCGGCCAAGATAGTATTGGGTGGCTCGGAGGTGACTACAGAAGAGCAGCATGTATTTATCGCCCAAAGGGAAGAAATCCGGCACGGCGAGGTCTTCGTCAGCCTCGGTCCAGTCTCGAGAGGATTCGTAGAATTCGCCGAGGTATTCCCAATCTGTGAGATTGTCCGATTTGAACAGGTACCCCGTATCTCCCCTTCCCTCGGGGTTGCCGCGGTTGAGGAGCGCATAATAGGTGTCACCATCTAACCAAGCGCACGGGTCATGGACAGTGTACTTTCCAAAGTTGGCGTCGCCCGGTTGGGGGGCGGGAATGACGGGGTTGTCGGGATGCTTTGTCCAGTTGAGAAGCAGATCGTCTTGGCTGGTTGCCAAACAGATTCCGTCGGGGAAACCGTAGTAGATGAAAGTTGGAACGCCCTCTTTGCTGATGAATGCGCCGCCGCTGAAGCAACCGATCCGGTCGGCGCGGCCGGGGCCCGGCGCGAGCGCGATGGGATGGTGCACCCAGTGGACGAGATCTACGCTAGACGCATGTCCCCAATGAATCTGATCCCAGTGGGCGGCTTGCGGGTTGTATTGGTAGAAGATGTGGTAGCGCCCGCGCCAGTAGATTGTTCCGTTGATGTCGTTCATCCAGGCTGAGGGAGGCATAAAGTGATAAACGGGACGATGTGGATCGTTCCGGAATTTCTGCTTCAGCTCTAGTGATGCGTCGATTAGTTGTTCGGTTTTTTCTATTTTTGTTGTGTGGTCCATGGATTGGTTTCCATTTGGTAAGAGTTGAGCATTACACGCTTTTGGTGCTGTAAACAGAAAGAGCCACGCGCAATTCGTCAAGAGCAATGCTGTTATCAAGAGAAAACTCGGTTTCGCGGTAGATTAGAGATGATTCGTACCGATGACATGGTGGGCAGTGCCCACCCTACAGATGTACAAAGTCGAGCTTAGAAGGCGTAGGGGAAGAACTGGTGTACATGAGCGCCTCGGATTTCGCCGAAGATTGTCCATAATCCTCCGATGACATGCTGTCCCAGTATCAAGCCGACGAAGAATGGGACCGCTTTCCTATAGAGTCTGATTCCACCGATTCGCAGGATGCACCATTTTATCAGCCATGCGCAGAAAAGTGAAGCCCAAGCGACACTCAACACCCACCCACAGGCGACGGCATAACCGACGGGGTGGAACGGGAAGCCGACGAAACGCTGGTGGAGCAGTGTCAGTATCATGGTTATGCCGGCACCTAGACCGACATCTATGAGCATCTGATCGTTGCCTTCCAACGGGTTTTCTAACCACACCTCCAGCCGACGGAACGACTCACTGGAGATATTGTGATAGACGTTCAACGCGCCATGCCGATACATGCTATCCAGAAACACCCAAAATCCGGCGATGGTGCCGACGATAATTGCAATCACCATTGCCCCCAAGAAGCCGCGGCTCGATGCCCCAAGGGTCTGGGCGATTTTGAAGCCTTCCAACTGATGACCGACGGGATGGGAACGATATGCACGGCTCATCCAGTAGGTGCGGCTGAAGAGCGCGATGTTTCGTTGTCCCACCGTCCGGGCGCCAAACGTGTTGAGAAGCATCATTTCGGGACCTATCCACTCGGCATCGTGGGCGGGCGGTCCAATCTCTGCTCGGATTCGGGCAATGGCTACGGCGTAGACGATGTAGATTAACAGGAAAACGATTGCAATCCAAGGCGTCATCCCGGCGTAACTCAGGGCAAGTACCAAGATAGCGCCTCCTACCAACAATCCGCCGACTGCGGTACGGTAGGTCATCGGTTCGTCGGCGGTAGTTTCGGGCGGTTGACCGCGAATTGTCCAAATCGCTACCTGTTTGAGATATCTGCGACTGCTCCACAGCGCGACGAAAGCAAGGACTGTCCAAGCGCCAGCGGTTTCAAAACTTCTGTAAGGACCTGGAACGCTCCAGATTCCGACCGCGTTCCGAAAAATGAGTTCCGTCTTCCAGAATACGTGGAAGAACCACGCGGAGAAGACCAAGTTTAAGGGCAGGAAGTAACCCAGCCCGACCACGAAGGGATAAACAGCTACGGGCGTCCAACCAATAGCGTTCCACGGTTTGGTGGTAAACAACGGTGTAACGTCGTAAGTCGGCTTGAGGGCGGGGAATGCCGGAAAGATTCCGTGTATTCCATTTATCACGTCCATACCGCCGGCGAGGGCAAATCCGAGCCACAAGCCGCGATTGCCCAACAGTCCGGTGCCGCCGCGCGCCAACTCAAGCGGTAATTGGATGATTGGATAGGCTAACTTTTCATTTTCCGTCCACTGCTTTCGAACGATGGTGTTGATACAGAGCAGTACGAGGAGCAGGACAATCAGAAAGCCGCCCCAGTATCCTGCCGGTATTAACCACGCTTTGAGATTTATTTCGTTGTAGAGCGTGGATTCTCCATGCTGGTAGCCGATGAGCGCTTGTTCATTTACGACGCTCAACCAGTCGGGCAGATGCTTGCCGAAAAGCACCGACCACTGGTTTTCGGGTGTGGCGAACCAGAATGCGGTGAGATTCTGTATCATCACCAGCATCAGATCGTGCCCAAAGATCGCCGTGGCGATGGCAAGCATCACGTAGACAATCAGGAGTTCGCTTGGCTGGAAGGCGATGCTAGGGATGTATCTCTTTAGCAGGGCGTTGAGAACGACCAAGACAAAGAGACTAAAGGTTACATTGTAAAAGAGCGTAAAGAGTGTCGAGAAAACGGGGCGATATATGGTCTCCGCTTGCATAACCCAATAGAGGTTTATCGGAATCAGGATAATCCCCACGATGACTGGACGGATGAATCGTCCCTGACTATTGGATTGCAATCGTGTTTGTGCGCCTCCGCAAGAGTTGAGTAAGTTGTAGTAGTTTAGTTAAGCGTGTTTTCTCAGCGGTAATGGTTTTTGATGGGTCGTGCGTACCAATAGAATGCCTATTGCGCTCGTTATCTACTCGTTTGATGGTCGCGATTCGGTGATCGCACGCTATACGGATTGGTGGGCAGTGCCCACCCTACAACTCTAAATCAACTTGCTGAAATGGTGGCTCTTGCCGCGAGCTTTCAGAAAGTTCTCAGGGTTACTATGCCACGTGCTTGGGCGACTCGGCAGCAGATTTCTTTTGTGAACATTCGTGTGCCCTATGCTCACAAATCGGTATTCATAGCCGTCAAGAAACGCGTTAGATTCCCAGAATACCCTTCCTATACATCTGCAGTAACCTATAAAGCACTGCGCACCCTTCAATTGTGCTCTGATGTGTGCTTCCGTTTTAGAGTTTCGTGCTCTAGTTTCAATAAAGACAATCCACTTTCTCGAATCCTCATTGGACACAATCACGAAATCAGCTCGTTTGCATTCGCCTTTCGATCCGTCAAAAATCGTAAGGGGGGTTTCAAAATCGTCTGCCCGAATGACAATTGAATCTTGCGGCAACCCTCTTATTGTAGCGGTTGCCCCGGATTTCTCGTCTTTTAGTTCCACTGAGGATGTATCATGCGCATGTTGTAATGGAACTTTGGAATCGCGACTAAGCATTTCCTGTAAAATTTGAATATCATTCACAGGTGTTATTCTGCCCCCCAGATTATATCTTCCTCAATCTTATTCATCTCATCGATAGTATCATCAAAACTTCGGGCTTCAATGCCGAGTTCTTGGTTAATGTTGGCTTCCGCAAGTGTGCACCCACCCTCTGTTTCCTCGGTCATATATACTTTGACTCGGTCGGCACTGATTGGCTCATTATGCCGAAAACCGTATTCTTCGGCAACTTTCTTTAGATGAGGCTTGTCGTGATTGAGCATGATTAAGGTGTTTAACTCTTTAACGATGTAATCGCTGTGGGTCGTGATGAAGACTTTAACGCCCAAATTCACCAAACGTGCCAAGAGTCTGGCAACGCGCCGTTGATTCGCCGGATGCAGGTTTAATTCAGGCTCGTCCACCATCAGTAAATCACCCCGCCGCACAGCATATCGGAGATAAAAGCCGATGTCCAAGAGTGACCGCACGGCACTAGAACTCTGGTTCATCATCAATTTGAGTCCTGTCCCTTTGGGGATATAGTAAAGTTGGTCATTTTGTGTGATACTGTAATCACCACCGATGATGTCCTCGAAATCCTCCAACACCTCAGGGTATTCTCTCGCGATATAACTTTGCCATCTTGCCATATCTTCAAGCCGGCGTATAAAATCCACATTGTTTTCTATAGACCTAGGATAACGTTGATACGCTTTCTGTAGTAGCCTTAGTACATTGATATTTTGGCCGACTAACCCCACATCTCCATGCAATCGATCGCGCGCAAAATTGAGTTCTTTGCGAAAAATAGCTGCTCCGGTGCGCTCGGTTGAGGAGATGAAGGGGCTTGGAAAAGAATCTCCAAAAACAGTGTTTTTGATTGTGGAAGGAATGAAGTCTTTAAGAATAGTGGGATCAATCTGCCCTTCTTGCTCCTGTTCTACCGGCAAAGCAATCCTCAATTCCTGACTGCATTTTTGCTTTGTATAGGCGACACGCCGTACTCGGGTAATTTCTATAGCGCGTTCAAATGCTTTATCAAGTATGTCTATCGCTCCAGTTCTGATGCGAAATTCCGCGTTGCTAAACTGTCCCTCAGGTGCCGCAAAAACACTGTCAAGTTGGTTAGTATATCTTTCACACGCCTCGGCAATCATCCCGTGAGCTGTTTCGATATATTGCGCCAACCCGATTTTGATAACGCCATCAGTTAGCAACCTTTGAATTTGAGTATCACTCACTTCGACATTTACCCACTCACGCCACGAATTTAGAAAACCGTAGAGCGCGTAAGTCGCATAGGTTTTGCCGGTGTTATTTTCGCCGCAGATGATTGTCAAATCTCCTAGCGAAAATTCTGCCTGTTTCAGGATGCCAAGGTTTTTTAACGTTATTTTCATGCTACACCTACGCCTCTAAAACCGTCATTGTATGATTCCCAAAGTTACCGATACATACTGTCACGGTTTTATGCTTCATAGTCTTCATCTTCCAGCGTTTCTCTAACCACCCGATTGAATCGTTCCGGGTCTTTGAAGTACAACTTGGCGTTGTCAACGACGCGGTTCAACAACGCAAGATCGTCCTGCGCCGCGTCCACTACCTTCAACCGGGAACGGATTTGTTCCTCGCTGAAACTCCCGTACAACTGACCAATCGCGGCGTTCAGGAAAGCCGCCGTCAACGTCGTAACATTACGAAATGAGAGTGCGATACTCCGGTGCGCTTTGAGTGCAGGGGTGAGGAGGTCACAGATTTTCTGTCCATCGCCTGAAGCGACGCAGAAGGGACTACCCACAACTTCAAACATGGATACCTGTATGTCTTGTGGCATAACTATCTCCTGAGAAACTGTCCGCTGCGTATAAGTCTGAAATCATTGTTAAACATGTGCATCTGCGGTATCAACCCCAAAAATTGTCTTTTTTAATTCTTCGTAAGTAGACATCCCTCGTACAACTAGCGGTGCTAGTGTGTCGCGGAGGAATCCTTGGCTGGTCTCACCTGCCTCGTGCATTCCCCAATCAATAAACCTTCTACGAATTTGATTAGTAGCACTTTTGATGTCGGGATTATTGTCTCGTAGTTTTGCCAATTCGGCTACTCTTTCCTCACAAGGATCTAATGTGTTACGGCGACATAATACCTGTAACACATCGTTGGAAAGTAGATAGTCTTCGATTTTTCCCCGTTTTAATACCTTTATTCCCTCTTTTTGTAACCGGTTCGCTTCACCGGGCGTGGCTTGATCGCGGTCTCTAAGCCCAAAAGCCTGTGCGCCTTTCGTAACCGCGTTAACAACGGAGATGTAATTCTGTAGATCTCGCTTACCGCCCGCTGAAATGAATTTTGTATTGGGATATTCTTCAGAAAAAATTTGATTGTAGCATTCTGCGTCGAGACCTTCATCTCCATGGCTTCCCTCACAGATAACAATCTGGTCTGGCACGACGAGCGCGGCTAAGTCGTCTAAAGCAACCTCATGTGTTTGTTCCCAGAATCTACGAGTGGGCGTGGTAGGTTCTATAACCTCTTCGCTATCAAAGTCACTACCGCTAAAATCGAGGAATACAACTTGATGTCCGTATTGTTCGTACAGTCGCAACGCTTTTCGCATCATTCCGATAGCGTGCGTCGCAATCCACAATTGCAACCTATCATTCACAAGCCGAAACAGTTCCTCAAGAAGACCTGCCTGTAATCTAGGATTCATGTGCGCTTCAGGTTCATCTATACAAAAAACAGTATCATCGTACTCTTCTCTTTTGACGAAAATATCAAAAAGCAAATCGAACGCAGCCTTTTCCCCACCTGAGAGATTCTTATAAAGGAAACTCTTGCTTGTCCCTTTGTCAAAAGTAAAACTTCTGTCACTAAGTGGGTTTCCTAGGCTGTTGAGGACTAGATCGGGGAAAAGCCGTCCCATAGCTTCTTGGATTTCGCCGAGAGTTTCGTCTTGAAATTGACCTAAGTTTTTTGAGCGATCTTCTCTTCTGAATGCACGTTCTAAAGCATTAGATGCAAGTCTTTGATAATTACTGGTAGCTGCGGCGTCGTTTTCAATCATGCTAGTGAATCTTGTTTCTTGAATAACGGAGGGCATTTTTTGAATAGATGTTACATCTATCACCGGGTCATTACGGTATGCGGTCCGTACATAAATGGCTTTTCTTAGGTCAGATTGTGTAGTATCGTGAAACTGTATATTGATTTCATTGGACCGCTGTCTCTGTGAAGGTACTTTGGAATAGTATTCAGAATCATCATGGCGTCCCAATTGTCTGAGCCGATAAGATTCGTAATGGAATGCATCGAACACCGACGATTTCCCACAGCCGTTGGGGCCAAGCAGAACGACCAGTTTCGCTTCAGCAGGGATGTTTTCGATCTTAAGGTGAGTGAATCGCTTGAAATTACGTAACTCAATTGAAGAGATTTTCACGCGGTCACCTCAAGAACTGTCATTGTGTCGTTGCCGAAGATGTCCACCACTTTTACGGCGAGTTTGCGTCTGCCGGGGGTGCATTCGTGGGCAACGCTGGTCAACTCCAACGAGCGGTCTTTTTTTGTGCGGAAACTTTGCCACTCGTTTTCAAAAATGTAATCGCCTGTCCACTGCTCCTCCCACTCGCCAGTCTCGGGTTTTTGCACGCGGATGATTTCGCGTTTGCTCTCGAAGTCAAAATCCACCGACCAGTAATCGATCCAGTCTGTCCAGTGCTTGGTCAGCACTTCGCGGGTATAAACACTTTCCGCATCTCGGATGACCTTGACAATCCGACCTTTTTCGACGGCGATGCGACTGCCCCTCGTTCTGAGGGACTGCTCGGCGTGGGCGATGGAGTCTTGCGAGTAGAAGACGGAGAAATTGGTCAATTCGACGGCTACGGTCGATAGTCCGCTTGAATTTTTCGGGGCATGGACATGCGGCTTGACTTCGATAAATGCCACGTCGTGGAACACCACTTGATTACGTTCCACCGCTCTTTTGTCGAACACTTCGGCGGGGATATATTTTGGCGCGATGTCAATGCCTTTGTTTTTCGCCTCATCCAGCACGTTGGGGAACAACCCCATTTCAAACTCAAAGCCGAGGATGTCCACTCGGGTGATGCGGTGTTTGCGGCATTCGAGGATAATCTCTTCCACGTACAGGCGTGTGACCGGCAGGTTGACGGGACCGACCGCCACCAGTCGACCGGCTCGGACGCCTTGGAACGCAGTGAACCCATCGGTTCTTTCGGCGGAATAGGCTCTTAAAATGAGGTCCGTGAATTCCTTTTCTCTTTCCTCCAATTGCTTTTGCTGTTCGGCTTCGCGCAGGTTTGGATTGACACCGATATAGTGTTGACGCTCGTATTTGCCGAGGTTGAGAATCTCAAAGGCGCGGTAGTCTTTTCCATCGGCTTTTAGTCGACGCTGTACACCGATCATTCGTTTACGCGTGGTGTGGACAGCGAACTTGCCGAGGTCGGTGGCTATCCACTTTCGCCCCAGTTTCTCTGCAACGGCGGCGGTGGTGCCGGAGCCGCAGAAAAAGTCGGCAACGAGGTCGCCTTCGCTTGAGGAAGCCTTAAGAATGATTTCAATTAATGCTTCTGGTTTCTGAGTCGCATAGCCAGTTCGTTCGTCCGCCATGGAATTCACTTCAGGAATGTGAACGAGCATGTCACCCAGTGATTCGCCCTTTTCTTCATCTAAGAAGCGCTTCAATCGTTTCTTGCCCGATCTTGTAATGTATATTCTTCCCTGCTTCTCAAACTCACTTATTGATTTTTCCGAATAATCACCGAGATCGCAATCTCTGAACAGCCGTCCATTCTCGTCACGTCGAAATTTTGTCTCTACAAAATTCGGCTCATAATCTTTATATGCTCCATTCCAAGCCCATTTTTCCGCTTTTGAATAGAACAGAATACTATCCGAATTACGTGCAAACTGATTGCTAGTTGCCTTTGCACCTCTAACCGGCTGCCGTTTCCATCGAATCTCGTTTCTGTAATAGCTAGGTCCAAAGACATCATCCAATACTAGTCGTATAAAACTATTTACCCGCCAATCGCAATGTACATAGATGCTACCATCCTCTGCCAACAAATCGCGCATCAGCACTAGTCGCTCGTAGATCATGGAGATAAAGGAGTCTGTCCCTTTGCCCCAAGTGTCGCGGTAGGCTATCTCCTCAAGAATGTTCGGCTTCTTCGTAAAGGTGTCGTCGCCAATTTCTATATCCATGGAGAAGTCGGCGCCCACGTCAAAGGGAGGGTCGATATAGATGAGTTTGAGACCGCCTTGGGCTTCAATCTCCTCGCGCAGGGGACCATTCTTGAGCGACGACAGAATCAGTTTGTTATCGCCCCAAATCAGCTTGTTCGTCCAGCCCTTGAGTTGACGGCCCCGGTCGTCGAACAGTTCCAGCCAGGGGCTGGTGTCGTCAGGATTTTCGGCACGGGGTTCATCCACGAGTTCAATCGATTGGAAGGGCAGGACGATGTTGCAGACTTCGTCCGTCTTGCCGTTCCAGACTAACTCAACCTCACGCTTGTCCTCGAATAGGAGAAAGCGGTACTTTTCGGGGAGGGGTTTGTCCGCCTCAATGAAACGGATGATGTCTTGCTGTTCCTGTTCGGTGAGTCGGGGCATGGTGATATTTTGTCTATTCAGGTTGTATCGCGGCGCGTGGGTAGCATCGTGAAGGTGGTAATCAGTCAAGGTATAGCGCTTCTCAAGTTCATTTTTCCCAATTTGGCATGAGAAGAAGAGGAATTGGGTAAGGATTTGACGATGCCCGATCGATTCCCACGGGAATTGCGGCTTCCAGAAACCGAGTTTTGGAGAAAAAACTCGGTTTCGATTAAATTCTCTTACTATCCAAGGCTGCTTGATGCTACGATGAGCGCCTTTCCAGCCCCTTGCCCGGTTCCACCGTCAATGAGAAGTACGACATGTCCGTGCTGCGGAAGATGTCCTCAACTCTCTTGACGAAAATTCGCTTCCGCTGCTCCATATCAGCAGAGGTATAGACTCCGGCGCCGTTCAGATACAAATACTTCTCAGACTTTATCAGTTCGCCGACTATACGGAACTTCTGCCATTTGGCGCCGAAATTGAAAAACTCTTCGATCTGGTATGTCGCAAGGACAATCATCGTGAGCACCAATGCCGCAAGTCCTACCTTTACCTTGTATCCCGCCGGCACAGCGAATGTCAATGCGATTGCCAAGGCGGTGAGAACATTGCATGATATTGCGACAATCCGCAACAACCTGTATATTCTCTGGTTCCTCACGGCGCATTGGTCAAAGTATTTAAGTTGGTCGTCAACTCTATCGTTGATATACGATTCTATATTCATCGTAACCTCCTAGGGTAGTGTTTATGATAATCGGTTGAAACAAAACTTACCGCAAAAACTGTCCCAATTCATTAAAGTGAAAAACGTACGTCGACTACTGACTCAAGCTGTGAAATGCCACTCTAGCAAAATGTGTCCGCGCACCCGCGTAGGTCTACTGCTTGCGCTCCAAATGTCTCAAGATGGAATGCAATCGCGGAGGCCGCATCAGCTATAGCCTCATCGCGGGAGTCTCCTTCTCCGACGACGACGCCCTTCAAACCGAGCGGATATGCGACATAACCGTCTAGGTGCTTTTCAACGATAATCTCGAATGACCGCATGCGATTTTATCCCTAAGGAATAACTTGGTTGTTTCAGTCGGCGGCCGGACAACGTCGCACCTATTGACTCAAAACGATATAACGCAGATTTTCGTCATTCGCAACAGCGTATTTGCATCTGATTGTGGTAAACGTTGTTTCTGCGGCGCGGGACTTTCTTTTGATACTCTATGGCACTCATTATCAGGATTTCCATCGTGCTCGTTATTCATTCGCTTGACCTCATTTAACCCTGTTCAATCTATTCGGTCATCTGAGCGCCCAGCAATGCTAGAATATACTATACATATGTTAATCTATCAATCTAAAAGTACAAGAGAAGCTAGTTTTGGTCGTGGGTTTTGTATTCGGTGAATCCGTCCAGCAGTTGTTGAAATGTGCGCGGGTTGTACGTCCGAAAGCCCTCCTCGTCAACGTAAACAAAATCATACGAAACATCGCGTTGGATTTTGTTGACATCTTCGCACCACTGGGCGAGTCTTTGCATTTTTGGTGCCACATCCGTGTCCTCTCTGCCTTTTGTTTCGGCGATGATTACACTGCCATCTTCAAGCCTAACTATAAAATCAGGGTAGTAATTGGCGATATCACCGTCAACTTTGACATAGTCAAGCTTGAAATTTACGGCGAAGTAGTTCTTGGCGTAGGACAGGACATCGGGACAGTTTTCCAGAAAAGTGGCGAAGTCCCGTTCAAGTTGATAGTCACCCGTGATTCTGTTGAACACGGACTTTTTTGACACCACGTATTGCTGGTCTTTAACCACAAAGGGGCGGGTGCTCCGCAACTTGATAGTATCGCTAATCTCCGCGTCACCCTTATCTCGTACCGTGAGATCGTTAATAGCAACCTTGAACGTATCGAAAACGGTTTTTGTTGCCGCAACCTCTGACAGGTTGCGTAAGGTATTTGGGTCTTCCAACGCAACCGGTCTACCGAACAGGTGGTTCTCAATGAAACGTTGTACCTTGGGGTATAGGGCGTCATAGCCACCGACCAGCCCGAATTCTTTCATCATAGTCTGTGCGAAGTAACCAATCACACTCCGGTAATCCGCGACGCCGGCGCTGTCCATCTGTGTGGTGTGCGTCGTCTCACCCGTCGTCATGTCCTTGAAAACAATCTCCCGTTGTTCTTCTTGGCTAAACTGCCGATAAACGACGGGGGTGAAATCGAAGATCGTCACGTCAAGGTCGGCTAGATTTTTGTATTCGCGGTAAACGCGCCCGGTCAGTCTGGGAATGCTGATATCAAGCGCGTCAATGTCCTTGTTGGGGTTGTCGTTATCCACTTCAATCACCAGCGGCGTTTTTGGGTCAGTGCCCACACCCATGGCTTGGCGTTCCAATTCAACACCTTCGGCTTGGATGGATTCGACAAATTCCATAAAGGCATTGGTGCCGATGACGCTCACGGACTCCTTCACTTCCTCGCCGTACATGCGCCGCAGTCCGCGCCCCAAGGTTTGCTCCGGCAGGATGTTGCTCTTGGCGGAGTAGGCGCGCAATCCGACAATGGTGGTGACGTTTTTGACATCCCACCCCTCCTTGAGCATCAGTACCGAGACAATCGCCTTGTAGGGGCTCCCCATCGAATCGATTTCGTTCGCCTGTTTACGCAGTTCGTCCAACTCCTCCTTCTTCTTACCCGAAGTTGCCTCGGAGATTTCGCCATTTCTCTGTGTGTGAATTACCAGCACGGTATTTTTCAGTTCGGGATAACGATTTTCGAGATATTCGGCGACCTCATCGCAGTTTTTAGTATCGTCTGTCATTACAAACAGAATAGCTTTCTTACCCAGTTTTTCGTGTTCCGCGTAAGCTTTACGCCACTCAATGACACCGAGTTCGAGATAGTCCGCGTATTTCTCGGTGTACTTCGCGCTTTGCCGTTCCTCCAACTTGGCGCGGCTCGGCGCATCGGGCAACACCGGATGTTTGACCACATTTTGGGAGATGGCTTCCACAAGCGGATAGTCCGACACGGTTTGGACAAAAATTGCACCGTTGTTGTGTTTGGGGGTGGCGGTGACATCCACTTGCAACGATAGTTTGCCGCCTTTCTGCAGTAGACGGTTATGAATGTCCTCAATGGATTTGAACCATGCCAATCTCGGATCGTGGATATGATGCGCCTCATCGTTTAGCACCATCAGTTCGTCAACCTCGCGGACAATATCGCCAAGGTCTACCTTTGAATCCGTGGTTGCACCCGTGGGTCGTTTGCCGAGAAAATAGTCCATCGTATTTTCGTCATCGGGCGATGGCGGGGTTTGGTCGCTGGAATAGACACGGTGGATGTTGGTCAGAAAGATGTTGCCGGTGCCCCGGGAGACGCGCACCTCGTCCTGTCGATGCAGGGTCAGTTGGAAATCGTCCCGCCAGTTGTGACCGTCAAAACCGTTGTCGGGCAACACGGGGTCGGCAAAGAAAACGCGCAGTCCTTGAAAATCGTGATAGATGCGGTCAAGCACAATAATGTTGGGGGCGATAACCAAGAAGTTGCGCGATAGGTCGGAGTCGGGTTCGTAGAGTTTGTGAAAGAAACTCCAAGCGACTACAAGGCTCATCACCTTTGTTTTGCCGGTGCCGGTTGCCATTTTCAGGACGAAGCGGCGCCAGTCTTCGTCAAACATGCCGGTTGAGATTGCGCCGGAACTGTCGTACCGCATTAAGTCGTATTTGTCCTGTACTCTAACAACATCGTACAAGTAGATGATTGTTTCCAATGCCTCTTGCTGGGCGAAGTAGTACTGAAATTCGCTGATTTCTCCATCGGCGCTTTCTATCGGGTGAGGCGTATTGAACCACCAGTTGAGAAGGGATCTGCTAGTTTCGGCGGCGCCTCTATAGCCGTCGTCTCGCCACGCTTTGACCTTCTCACGAATTTTGTGGACGAGCGGGGGAATCAGTTTTCCGTAGGCGGTGTCTCGCAGTTCTTCGTCTGCTGGGAACCAGCGGACGGAGGGATCGGTAATTTCGTGCGGAGATTGGGGGAAGTTTGGGTGTAGAGCCATGATTATCTTATGTTATACTTTTGGTGGTAGAGAATAAAGAACACTTCAGTTAGTCAGGACATTGATATCTACGAAGCAGGTGTGCGTGGGTCTTATTCTGATATACTTTGCCGCCGACCAGATTGGAATTCTTAAAATCGGTGGACAAGTCTCTGTCGCTGGAAACCAGTCTCTTTGCCTTTGCAATGATCGCTACTGCAATAATGTGCAAATCGTTTGATTTTATCTTACCTTCTAGTTCCTTCTGTTTTTCGAGCACGCATTCATCTGACACAGATTTGAACTTCTTGCTCCTCTCCAACTCACGCATCAAATTATCCCCTCCCCCTTTTGTCCATTCTTGTTTGAACTTCTCGGTGGTAGAGTAGGCTATTTTGTTGTTCTCTTTCCTTAACCATTGCCACACAGGCCCCATGTCCTCATCGGCGGGTCTCTTGAATTTGCTCAACATATTGGCATCTAGAATTATACACATACTTAATCCTCGAATCCCATGAGTCGGACGGTCTCTTTCATGAAGAAATCTCTGTACGCCTTCGGTATGTTTACCATCTCTCCCATCTCATCGAAACGGATGTTATGTACCTTGACAACACGTCCCTTCGGCTCCAAATATATCAATGATACATCTTCGGGACGGATAGTGCCTTTCCTGATTTCAATTCGCGCTCGGTCAATCATGTAGTCGCTGTGCGTTTCAATGAGGAAGGAGCGCTTACCTTGGCCCGCCAGTGTGGCTAACAGGGAGGAAAGTTCCGCTTGTGCTTTAGGGTGAAGATGGATTTCAGGCTGTTGAAATAGGAAAAAGGGCATCTCTGTGACAGGCCCAAGAGAACGTGGGAGGTCTAGAATCTGCACTAGAATCGGCAGAATTTGACTGACGCCGTAGCCGACATTAATGATATTTGCGCTGGGACCTCTCACCTTGATTCTTAGTTGGAATGGAGCACCGGGTGACTTCAGATTCACAATCTCTATGTTCTGAAACAGTCCCGAACTATTTCCAAATTTTATCAACTGTTGCTTCAAAGCCTCCCAGTCCTCTTTTTTAGTCGCTTTTCTTTCCATCAACTGCATCGGTACATCGCTACCTTCAGGGTCATCAGAGATCTTCGTCGAATTATAGAACTGTTTCGGGTGCGATCGAACAGGTGCAACACTAAACGCGAGTGTTGGTTTATCACGCCATAGAATCGTAGGCTTCGTCTTCAAATACTTTTGTAAAGCCTTCTCGTCTTCAGATTCGGCTTCAGACATAATGTAGCGGAGAAAAGCAGAAGGCGGAAATTCACTCATCAAATCATAACTATGAATTATATAATACTGATTTCTCTCCATGTCAAAGTTTGCTACATATGTATCCAGCTCTAGTCCATAATTTGGTTTACAAACTATTTCACCATCATGGAATTTCAGCAAAGCTTCACCGACGATAGGTTCACGCGTCTCTTTATCTTTACCGAATTCAAGAATCCATTCAACGTTTTCTTTTCCGTGTTCAAAATTAAACCCAAGTTTGAAAGTCTTCTCTTTTTTCCTGTTATTTCTAACAACATCCTTAAAATTCCCCATTGAATAGGGGGAACGATTAAAATCCACTACTCCCTCAGTAAAGCAGTTTGCCAATGCTTGGAAACACGCTAGTGCGGTTGTTTTACCGGTGCTGTTTTCGCCGACCAAGAATGTCAAGGGTCGAATTTCAAAATTCTGGCGCTCGGCAAAACAGCGCACCTCTTCTATTGAGAATTGGGTGATGTTCATATTGACACCTCCAAACTCGTCGTCTTATTACCGATTATGTAAGTTACGTATTTCATTTGGCAAACTCAACTGGTAGAACTAGGAAACGCGCAATGAATTGCGCTACTACGAACTCCATTTCCTGAAGGTCGTTGACTCTTAAAAGTAGGCGGTGTAGCCGGGGGCGATGTCCGCTACCGCGATGGGGCGACTTTCGCGGGCGGATCGTATTGCCGCTAGAGTGCAGCGCACGGCATGCACACCGTCCTCGCCGGAATAACGCGGCGGCGAGTCATTGCGGACACAGTCGACAAGATGGTGGACTTGGTTAATATGCCCTTGGCTGTAGTAGCTGATGTCGGATTGCCAAACGTCGTCGCCTCCCTCATCAAAGCGGAAGGCGCGGGTTTCCTCCCCTTCCCGATGCAAGAGAAGATGCTGCTGCTCACCGTTCCACATCAGATTGTGACCGCCCTCTCCCAACACCTCAATCATCCCACGTTCTCCTATGACGGTTGTACTGAAGCCTTGCATGTAGTCGTATTTGCCGTTCAGCCGCTCGGCGCGCATCCATACTCCTTGGCAATCGGTGTCCTCATATTTCCATGTGATGATGGGGATATCGACACCGGGAATCGAGTAGGGATCGTGTGCAGCGCCGCCTCCGTTCGTGTCCGTGCTGCAGGTGGCTGTGACGGCGGAGATTTCAGCGATGCGGGCATCTCCCATGAGGTATTCGGCGGTGGCGAAGAAATGAACGGCGTGGTCGAAGATCCACGGATAGTCGCCGCCGCCGGACATTTCGCCATCCACGCGCCAGTTTCGGGCTTCGGGGATTTCCTCGACTACCTCTCTTTCCCGCTCGAACCAAGCGCCGTGCCGCTGGCGTATCTGCAGGGGACGTCCAATCTCCCCGGCATCAATCAGTTCGCGCGCCTTCATGTGGGATGTGATAAAGACATACGTTTCACCGACGACTAGCTTGACGCCGTTCTTTTTTACCGCTTCGCAGGCTTCGAGCCCTTCAGCCACGTTTCGGCAGAAGGGCTTTTCGCAATGGACATGCATTCCGGCTTCGGCGGCTTGGCGGGTCATTGACGGATGCAGGAAGGTCGGAGTGGCAATGTCAACGGTGTTGATTTCGGCGTTTGCCAACATTTCCTCATAAGAGGTATAGATGGTCTCAATACCGTGTTCTGAAGCAAATCGATCCGCTCTAGCCTTATCAAGATCGCAGATGGCAACAACTTCGGCGTGAGGATGGCTTACGTAGCCTTTCAAGTGTGAGGAGGCGACAAGCCCCAATCCGACGATGCCAACGTGTACAGATTTCATATGGTCTTTGTTAGGATTTTTTGGGCCTTTGGAGATTTGATGATTATCAATTGCGCCCTAGGACTTTTAAGAACCTGTTTGAATAGTCGGTAGCAGAGCTATATTCAGTCATTTGGAGACAGGTTTTTTCATGTTTTTATATTGCTCGCTATACACCTGCCGCCCCGCTGGGGCTTAGATGTGCGGGGGTTTCGGCGTATCTATACACCTGCCGCCCCTCTGGGGCTTTTACAGGCTGGTGCGCCGTGCGCACCCTACAAGAGTGATTCCGACTTTGCCGCAGATATACCAGCATTATTGCTGTCCAAACTTATAAATGCTGATGGTGTTGCGTGGATTCAGTGTGTTGATAGTGCAGACGAAGCAAATCAAAACCGAAATCGTCTTCCATGTGCCGCCAGACCGTGTGAATATGGTTGGCATTGTTCTGCGTGTTGTCGTACTCCGCGAAGAAGAACGGTCCGTGAAGGCGATAGTAGTGCGGTTTGCCGCGTTCTTCGGCGCCCGCCCATGCAAAATGGACATCGTTCAGATTGGCGTCTCGTAACTTCCGATGTTCTATATCGGCGATCTCCTGCGGCAATCGATCCACATACTCATGAATCAACTTCACAAGAAGCTCGCGCTGCGGCGTCTCCATCGACTCGACAGCCAAACCTTGCACCGCCCCAACCTCGACTTTCAGTTGTTCACGAGTCAGAATGTCGGGAGGCGCGGTCGGGTTGATTACCGCTTTTCCTCTCTGATCGGTCTTCAAGCTGCCGAGAAGTTGACGCGCAAGGTCTTCCTCGGCGGAGAGAATGCGCAGCCCTTTGTCGGCGCCGTGCCGCACTTCCGCGGGATTGGAGCCGAAAAAGGAGGGATTTGGAGAGATGAATTCCCGATTGATTACGGTGAAGTGAAGCGAAACATGGTGTCCTTCCGCCCGCCAACCCCAAGGTTCGTTATTTGTCGGGTCGCCGAAAACCGAGAAGAAATATTTATCCGGGTCACGCGGAAATCGGGTGTCTCCTTCGACACGCTCAATTTCACCGAGAGTCGGCTCCAAGTCGATGATTGCGGTTGCTTTGCGATACCCCTGTTCGCTCAACCCGCATTCCATCAGCTTGAAGGCAGCCTTCCGCTGCGCACCATTCATTTCTTTAAGGAGCACGCCTTTTCGTTCCCACAACTCCATCGGGACGAAGTGCCAGCGTAACCGCTCGGTGTCGGCAAACGGAAATTCCGCTTTTCGGCGCAGAGCGGGCGTCAGAGTCTCCAAGAAATTCGCGCAAGCATTCGCCATCCGGTCGGCGGTTTCCGGGGCGGGAATGGTCAAAAGGGGCTTCCGGTTATTTTGGGTGTGAGTATGTTCGGCCATGTTGACAACCTCTATTTGTAAGTGTTCAGTGGCTAGTGATTAGTGGTTAGTAAGAACACTCGGCATGTGGACTCTTCTGTGTAAACGAGTTTTAATATTAAAGTTCATCTTCCGCATTGACTAGGAAGACTAGGATTGGAAGGATGGAAGAGCGGAAGGGCGGTAGACCTCCCACCGCTCCACCCTTAATAGTCATTCCTTCGGAGCAGAAGAATAAAGTTGTCGGTTTCTACGGACATAGAGACTCTCTATAGATTAGAATCTGCTGGATTTGTCAATCCAGCAGGAGCGGTTTGGACCTAGAACAAAACGCAAGTTTCTATACAAAAGTTAATTTTCCGTGAGGATTAGGAAGAATAGAAGTTGGATAGTTGGGTTTCACCGTATTCAACCCAATCTACCGGTTAGATAGAGGCCTGCTGGATTTGCCAATCCAGCAGGAGCGGACAGGGGCTTATACTCTATTTCAGCCTCAAAATGTAAAGTGTATTTTTGAAACTTGCTTAAGTCCAATTTGGCGCTTGATATTCCCGCTTTCCTTCAGTGCCTGATTTAATCCGTTCGTTATGTCGCTTAAAGCCACAGAGTCGAGCTGATTATGTGTACGCAACCGTGGGGACGATTTATGATGTAGACACGTTAATCATGGCTTTGACCGAGCCGGTCGTTTTATCAAGGGCAGTTTCAAATGCCTCGGGCGTTTGATTCAGCGGGAAGCGATGCGTGATGAGTTGCGTCGGGTTTACTTTTCCGGAGTCGATGAGATCGACAGCGACATCGTAGTCGTGCGTTCCGTTTTCGGCGCCATAGCATACCGAGAAGATGATTTTTGCCTCTTTCTCCAAAGCCCCCTCCAAGTTTATCGGGACGGGGTTGGGAAATACGCCGGTAACCACTACCGTCCCTTCGGGTTTGACGACGCTCACCGCTTGGTCGATGGTTGGAGCGGCTCCGCCGACGGTCTCAATCACCGTGTCAATGGGCTCCCCGCCTGAAATGTCACCTACCTGCTGCACCAAGTCGCCCGATCCCAAGCGGATAACGCCGTCCGCGCCCATCGTCTCCGCCATCCGCACTTGCGCATCGTATTTGGCTACAATGTAAGCACGCGCGGCGCCAAACACCTTTGCTACGGCAAGGGAGAGTAAGCCGATAGTGCCGCCACCCAACACCAACACAACGTCGCCGGGCTTGATTTCGCCATAGCGGCAGGCGTGAACTCCGACGGCAACGGGTTCGACCATTGCCCCCTGTTCGTGGGTAAGTGCTTCCGGGAGGGGGTGGATTCCCAAGCCCTTGACCGCCATGAATTCCGCGAAACCACCACCCCACGGCACGCGAGCCTTGTTCGGGCAGTGGAAGTATGCGCCCCCCCTGCAGGATGAACAACTTCCGCACGCATAGTGTCGGGTGAGATCAACGCAGACGCGATCGCCTTCGCTGATGCCTTCAAGTCCCGCACCGACTTCCACGATTTCGCCGCTGACTTCGTGTCCGAGCACGGTGGGTTCCGGGTAGGGTCGGACGGCGTACCAATGGAGATCGGAACCGCAGACGCCGCTGCTCATCACTTTTAGGACAGCGGTAGTCTCGGTTGCATGGGGAATATCTGTTTGTTCAACGCGCATATCGCGCGCGCCGTGCATGAATGCCGCCTGCATACTCATAGTCTCATGAATTCCTGTACGCAGAAATTATTATGGGGCAATCGCGTCACGCCCATAGGAATCAATTTAAGAGATTTCGCTTCGTATTGCCGGGATATTCTCTCGTGAAATTACTAACTCTAGTCCCTATCGGGCGGGGGAACCCCGCCCCTACGAAGACGGCTGCCATAAAACATCTTCTTAGTCGGACCGATTGATGAATTAAGAGCGATTTTCTCGTCCAAGATTATGTGGGAATCAACAGATTGAGACATTGAAACTGCGCAACCTGCGCCGTGAAACGCTTAACTTGATCCCTATGTGGGGTAATCGCGTCACACCTCTTCCATCACGTCACGTTTCCGCACCTTCTTTAATTCGTAATTATTTAGTCCATCGGTCTGGATTTGCCAATCCAGACCGAGCGGGGGCAGGGAACGCGCCGAGTAGGGAAGTACAATGCTAATTCCGGCTAATCGGGGGCTTATATGCCCAGAACGGACGTGCGACGAACAGTAATACTACGAACCAAACGACGCACTAAACAGTTACTTTAATTCAATGCCCATTCGGGAATGGGATTATAATCTCATCCCAAAATACAGTCAAGGGAAAAGCAGTGGCCAGTGACCTGTGGTCAGTGGTCAGTAAAGGCAGTGGGGAGGAAAAGAAGTGGTCCGTAGATCTCTATAGGAATTCTATAGTCTTGGAATCTCTATGGGAACTCTATCGCACTGGAATATTCATCACGTTCTTTGTTCGGTCACTTGATCTGTTCGCTCGTTTGATCTCAGTTGATCGCTCGCTATTCACTCACTAGGGGAAACATCTAATTATAGAGGGTGTCTCATGGTGGAAGAATGTGTGATTAATGTTGGGTTTCACTCAAATTTTGGCAGGTTCAGGCAAAACGGGAACTCGAAAACTCCTCTAAGATTGGCGATTATCAACGGAATGCCGTTCAACCCAACCTACGCCCCTTAAGAAAATTATCACAAACGTCGCCTGATATTCTTATTTGTCAGGTAGAAAATTTAGATGCGTTTCCCCTGGCGCGACATGTAAAGTCTATTCTCTAAACCTGCTTAAGTATGATATACTTAGATTTCAGATTATCAATAGTGGCGGACTATCCCTCGTGCGAACGTGAAAGACTACGATTCCGTCCCGCGGCCCCAAGTTAGGGAAGGACAACCGTGACTCCAAGTACCCTCAATCGTGCATTCACCAAGCGGGCTGAAGCAATCGCCAAATCGCTGTACCCGCATCAGATTGAGGGGGTTGCGTTTCTGCTTGGCCGCCGCCGTTCTCTGCTTACGGACGACATGGGCTTGGGCAAAACCCGCCAGTCCATCATCGCCATGATCGAAGCCGAGCCGGAGGGACCTTATTTAGTGATATGCCCTGCATCGGTAAAGCGGAATTGGGTACGCGAGATCGAGATTGTCCTACCGGAAGCCCAAACCGTAATTGTCGGCCCCGCCCCGCCGCCAGCGCGTGATTTCTGCGGCTGGATTGTCCTCAACTACGACATCCTCGGCAAACATCTGGAAGTGCTAATGCAATTCGGTTGGTCGGGAATGGTATTCGATGAAGCACACTATCTGAAAAATCACCGAAGCCAACGTTCCCGCCACGCGAGCAAGCTGGTGAAGCAAACCGCGGGCGAGCCGGTGGTACACGCTTTGACGGGGACGCCCGTGACGAGTCGTCCCCGCGATCTATTTCCGCTGCTGCAACTCATCGAACACCCGCTTGGCAAGAGTTTCTTGAGTTTCGCCAAACGTTACTGCGAAGGATATCAGGGAGAATACGGATTGGTCGCTGACGGTGCCAGCAACATTGAAGAATTGACTCTCCAACTGCACGGTGTCATGCTCCGTCGGACGAAGGACGAGGTACTGGATCTCCCTCCGAAATTCCGAACGTGGTTGGACATTGATTTGCATCCGCGAGCGGTCGAGCACTTCAACAAAGCAGTGCGCGAATTTCTCATGTCAACCGATGATTCCTCTGAACTTGCGGATTTTCAAGCGGACGGCGATTCGGAAGCCGGTCAAAGGCGGCGGCGAGTTATCGGTCAATTGACGACTGCCCGCAGAAAGTTGGCGTTTGCGAAGTGCCGCGATACAATCAAGGTCGTCGAAAATGCACTGGAACAGGACGAAAAGGTTATTGTGTTTTCAGCATTCGTGAACACCATTGAACGGTTCTCCAAACGTTTTGGCGACAAGGCGGTAGCCGTCTTCGGCGAAGTACCGGCTGAGGAACGCCAAGAACGGGTTGACCGATTTCAGAATGATCCAGAGGTCAGAGTGTTCCTAGCCAATCTCCTTATTGGCGGGGTTGGACTCAATCTAACCGCCGCGCGGCAGGTGGTGTTCAACGACCTTGATTGGGTACCGGCGAATCACTGGCAGGCGGAAGACCGTGCCTATCGAATCGGGCAGACGGCGCCCGTCAATGTGACCTACATGATTGCACGGGGAACAGTTGACGAATTTGTGCGGACAGTGTTGGAGACCAAAGCCCGGTTGATGGAAGATCTGGTTGAAGGCAAGGCACTCGGCGTGGATCTGGGCACCGATGTCATAAGCGAACTCAAACAGTTAATGAAAGTCATTCCCACCCGATTGGACGAAACATCAGATGGCGATCGTGGGGAAGTGCAAATGGGATCTGTGCTTCGGGAAGCCGGTGATGCTTACATCAAAGAGAACGCCGCTTATCTTGACGAAGCCTCCCGGCGGCAACTTGTGCCATATTCGCGGAAAGCGATTGAGACGTTGGCGAGGGTCTTGGCGGGGCCCGAGCGAAGCGTATATCGGACAGAGAGCTCCTCCAAACCTGGACAGTTCTATCAGCTCGAAGTCGTGGGTGTGGACATTACATGCGATTGCCCCGGCTTCACGCACAGAGGCAGTTGCCGGCATGTGCGCGTACTAAAACCGGCTCTGGTAGCGGACAAATCCCTACCCAAGGGTTACTCACAAATGGATGGTCTGTAAATAAATATACTTTGCGTTGGGTATTATTGCGCTTTCTTTTCCAGTGATAATTGTTTCTAATAGGACTTACGTAGCACCATTAGGTCGGGAATCGGAGTTCCCTCGTACAAGGGTCGCGACCTGGAGATTGCTCCTACAGAAGACGCAATTTCTGACATTGCGGAGCATAGAATTGGGACTTACGCAGTTGATCGCCCAAGAGTTCATAGTAGGGCAATTTATCGCAATCAGTAGTTTTTGACTTAACCTACAAGGCAGGCGAATTTTAGGATTTTGCGGGGCTGGGCTTGGATTTTACCGTGATTTTACTGTGATATTTATCAGTATTTACTGATATTTTGTTTGACAACGAAATGAGCGTATGTTATATTTTATAAACGCTTGTAACATTTAAGCAGGAGTTAGGTTACAACCCCTGCTTAAATTGGTGCTATAATTCACCTATAGCCTACTTGCTGTAACAAGCAGACTGTAGGTAAGTTTGTGAGGGATTTCTAGGCTTTTATTGCAACAATCGCAATAACCGCCAGAATGATGATGCAGCTCAAGGTGAGTAATATCATTCTTTTGCACCTCCTTCCAATTCGGGATTTGCGGAAAATCCGAATCGTAGAATTATAGCATCTTTTAGTGATTTTGTCAACAAAAATCGGGGCGGGCGTCCTTCGGGATTCCCGCCCCTTTTTGTTGCCCATCCAAGAAATTTTCCCCCTCCACAAAATCCCCCAAACCCGCGCTATGACTGCATTTTGACTTGCTTTTTGGGTGTTAATATGGTATACTATGTATACTAGAAAACACCACAAAACGGGAGGGCAAGTCAATGAATTTGATTGAAATGATGGAGCGGTTTCCTACGCAGGAGGCGTGTATTGAGTTCTTGGAAGGGATTAGGTATAAGGACGGCGCATATTGCCCACTATGCGGAAGTGTGGACGTTGCAAAGAAGCGTGAGAAGAAACATACGGGGCGTTGGAATTGCCATGATTGCAAGTCCAGTTTCAAGGCAGTTCGGGGAACAATGTTTCACGGGACAAAAATTCCGCTCCAGAAATGGTTTCTGGGAATTGTGTTGATGGCGAATGCGAAGAAATCCTTGTCAAGTTGTCAACTTGCCAGGGATTTGAATTTGAATCAGAAATCCGCTTGGTATATGATGCAACGTATAAGGACGGAGATGGGGAGAAAGGAAAACCCGTTACTAAAAGGGATTGTTGAAATGGACGAAACCTATGTTGGCGGGCGTGTTAGAAAACCGAATAAGCACGGAAAGGATGATGACGTTCCGAAGAATCCAACCGGTGGACAGGATGATAAGAAAACTACTGTGATCGGGGCAGTGGAGCGAGGGGGAAAGGTGTCAGCGAAAATGCTGTCGCAAACCGTTAATACGCATGCGGCTATTGAGTTTCTGCGTTCCAATGTTATCCCCGTTGATTCTACCCTTATGACTGATGAAAGTTCGGTTTACAATCAAGTTAAGGACTACATTGCGCACGAAGTTATTCGTCACTCGGATGTATATGTTCGAGGTGAAATCCATACCAACACCATTGAGGGATTCTGGTCACTCCTCAAGCGGGCGTGGTATGGACAACACCACCACTACAACCGCGAATTTATCCCGTTGTATGTGTCCGAAGCCTGCTGGAAATACAACAACAGGAAACGGGAGAACGCGTTTGATCACTTCGTTACGGGGTGCTTTGGTTAGCTTGAAGGTTGTTTTGGATATAATTTGCTAACTCTGGATTTTCTCTTACTATTCTTTTTCTCACCTCATCCCTATACACCTTCATTGTTTCGGGGT
The DNA here is from genome assembly GCA_965204085.1 of Candidatus Poribacteria bacterium. Lineage (GTDB taxonomy): Bacteria > Poribacteria > WGA-4E > WGA-4E > JAJDTR01 > JAJDTR01. Next base: position 162,238 of record CBDBEE010000002.1, read on the forward strand.
GTTCATAGGGAAATCCAGGGTTAGTCCATTCTTTGCCATACTTTTCTGCAAGAAAACTTTGTATTTCTACAACTGCCTTTGCTATGCCTATGTTGGCCCCAGCAGTGGTTTCAGCTAATCCTAGTATGTACTTCTGGCCGTTCTCAAGTCGATTAAGGCGTCCATCAATAGAATCCAGTCTTTCATTGATGAAATTAAAACCCTCGCGCATTTCCTGGGCAAGTTCTTCGATAGTCATGATAATCTCCTTATTCATCATTAAAGGAAGGGGTTTTAATCCCCTTCCTTTACGTTATTTGACTTCTGTATAACGCCCGAATGCGTTATATAAATGTATGTTCCCAAATCCATCCATATTAGTAACTGTTGCTATTGGCTTTTTATACTTCGCAAGCATCATGCTGTCTGCTGAGTACGAGCCCTGGAGTTCTCCGTCCGCAATTGCAAGCACAACAGTTTCGTCAGTTTTATCACTACATGATAAAATTGCTGCGCGGGTTTTATTTTTGTTCACCACCATGACGCTACTGGAATAATCGTCAGCAGTTAATAGTATTCTGGAATATCCATTGCTCCCCTCCACTATTAACTCCTTACAAATGATAGTGTCAAAACGTTGTTCCTGGTTGTCGTTTACCGCATTGATTGGAGTCAAACCCGCCACCACAAAAGCCCAAATGCAAAGTGCCACCCCATACCTGCGAATCCTGCCGTCCATTTTTTCCTCCTAGAAACGGTTTAAGGTTGAAATTTGAACCCGAAAAACACATGATCATATTTGATCAAAAAGCACCCTGTTTGTCAAGCAAAAACGAACAAAAAACGCAACCAATTTTCGGCAATGAAAAAAGGTTGCGTTTGGGGTAGTGTTGCGATATTATAAAATGAGTTACTTCTTAATTGTTACCAGCACCTGTGTTTCTGAAATTCGCTCGGAATGAATACAGTTATTTACCTTCTCCAATAACCGTTGGGAGCTTCTAAGCATAGATTCCAAAATGGCGGCAACATCAATGTTTTCTTCGTTGGTGTCTTTGTTGGTGTCTTTGTTCATTTGATTACCTTTGGGGGGGATACTATAATGAATCACGGCGAAATTCCTATAAGCCGGGACGATCTAACCCAAGAAGAAGTTGATTATATCCTAGCTGATAGGGAATCAGAATTAACCAGGCTCCGAAAATATTTGGCGAAAAATGACCACTTTACGCCAACTGATTCCAGAGCATTGTTAAAGACAATGAACGCAGACCGGGAACTTATGCGCGGCCTGTTTTCAAAACTTGGATACAATGTTTAATTGGGGGAGGAGTCCCCGCAATTGGCATTGTGTAGGTTGCCCTCCTTTTCCTGCAATACAACGCCCTACTGTCACCTAGCGTGATTTTAGCCAATGTCCAAAACCTGCCTTACGGCAGTGCGGAAGGGAAGGCCGAAACCACTGTGATTGCGGACGGCAATGTTCCCCGGAATATCCGCTCCGTAATCACATTTCCTACCTAAAAAAATAAACAAAAAAGCACAACCGGCAACCGCCAACCAATCCCTGATTGATCACTTGTGGATTGAGTCAGAAACTACTGATTGCGCAATTTATTGCCCGTTTCTACACGAAACAACCCGGCAGGCGGCGTACAGTCAAGTGAACGACCAAGCTACGCGCAATGAATTGCGCTACTACAAACCTACCGTAGGATTGATCCCCCGGTCACGAACTTGTATTGCGACAACGTTTTGGAATCGCTATCAAAGATCGCTTCCGCAGAAGACGTTTGGTCAATTGTGCTACTACGAACCGAACTGCGCAAGTCCTATAGAATGATTGGTGATCGGGAATCATCAATCAGCCTACAAAGCAGAGGGAGACTAACATGAAATCGGAACATGAATCGAATGAAACATTATACCTCATTGACGGACACGCCCAGATTTTTCGCGCCTACTATGCCATCCGCGGGGGGTTGCGCAGCCCGGCCGGGGAACCGACCCACGCCGTCTTTGGTTTTACCGGCATGTTGATTAAGCTACTCTCCGAACTTCGTCCTCAGTATGTCGTGGCGACGATGGATATGCCGGGACAGACGTTTCGCGATGAGCTTTTCGATGAATACAAAGGAACGCGCGAGGCTACTCCCGATGATTTAATCTCACAGATTCCTCGAATCACTCAGGTGCTTGAGCAATTCGCTATTCCGGTAATCGGCGTGGAGGGACTGGAAGCGGACGACGTCATCGCCACCATTACTCAGCGTGTGCTTGATGACCCCACATGCAAGGATGTGCATATCCGCATCATCTCCAAGGACAAAGACCTTGAGCAACTTCTCGGCGATCGCGTTACGATGTTCGACATCCACACGGATAAGACCATCGACGTGGCATCGCTATGGGAAGACAAAGGCATTACTCCGGCACAAGTTATCGACATGCTGGCGTTGATGGGTGATAAGGTTGACAACGTACCCGGCGTTGAAGGAATCGGCCCAAAAACCGCAGCCAAACTGATTCAAGACTTTGAATCAATCGACGGCATCTTTGCCAATATCGACAAAATCAAAGGAAAACGTCGTCAAAACCTCGAAAATGCTCAAGCGCATCTACCCCTTTCACGCACGCTTGTGACACTGAAACGCGACGCCGATTTCCCGTTTTCACTTGAGCAGGCACGAGTCAATCCGATTGAACTTCAGAAAATCCTGCCGCTGTTTCAAGAGTTGGGCTTCAACCGTTTCCAGCGGGAGGTGGAGCAACTTGCCGGCGGTGCCGAAGTCACCTCCGCCCCGAAGACCGGCGAACGCGAGACAAGAGGCGAGCGCGCAGCCGTTCTGGAGGAGCAGACGACAGCGATCCTGGAAAAAGGGGAATATGAAACCGCGGACGGGGGCGACTATACGGTAATAACGACGCTCGAGCAATTAGAATCGCTCGCCGCGACCCTCCGCGAACAGCCGATTGTCAGCGTTGATACCGAAACGACCAGTTTGGAACGAGACGCGGCGCTTTGCGGACTGAGTTTCTCTTGGAAACCCGGTCACGGCGTTTACGTTCCCGTCCGCTCGCCAAACCCCGCCGACCACCTTGACGCTGAAACCGTCTTAACCGCCTTAGGTCCCGTTTTGTCGAACAGCAATTTGCCCAAGTGCGGTCATAACTTGAAGTTTGACGCGCAGGTGTTGCTGCGAAACGGCGTAAAACTGCGCGGCGTTGTGTTCGACTCAATGCTTGCCAGTTTGCTTATTGATCCAGAGCAGCCGGGCCACCGGCTCGACACCGTCGCCTTGCTGCACCTGAACTACAAGATGATCCCTCTCTCCGACCTGATCGGAGAGGGAGATAAAGAGACCAGCATCGACACCGTACCGTTGGCACAGGTCACGAATTACGCCTCGGAGGACACCGACATCGTCCTACGCCTTTATCATCACCTCCTGCCAAAGCTGGAGGAAATGGGCATGACCGCTCTCGTGAGGGACATCGAATCGCCCCTCGCGCCCGTCATCGCGGAGATTGAGTTCAACGGCATCGTCTGCGACCCGGAGGAGTTGAAGCGGCAAGGCGAGGTCATTCATGAGCGTATCGGCGCTCTCCAGGGTGAGATATGGGAGCTTGCCGGCGGTGAATTCCATCTGGAGTCCACGCACCAGCTTGGAGATGTCCTCTTTAACAAGCTCGGTTTTGAGCCAGTGAAAAAGACGAAGAGCGGTCGATACGGAACGGACGTGACTGTCTTGGAGCGTTTAGCCGCAAAGGAGGATGCGAATGATCCGCCCACGGCAGTGCCGCGACTCATTATCGAGTACCGTCAACTCACCAAGTTAGCGAGCACTTACCTTGGGCAACTACGCGCCGCCGTGAACAGGGACACCAGGCGTATTCATGCGACTTTCCACCAACTCACCACCGCGACCGGACGGCTAGCGTCGCATGGACCGAACCTACAGAATATCCCGGTGCGCACCGAGGTGGGCCGCCAAATCCGCAAAGCGTTCAAAGCGCCCGAGAGCCACAAGCTGATCTGCGCGGACTACTCGCAAATCGAACTCCGTCTGCTCGCGCATTTCAGCGAGGATCCAAATTTGATTGAGGTGTTTGAGCGTGGACTGGACATCCACACCTCCGTGGCTTCGCAGGTGTATGGCGCCCCCGTCGAAGCCGTGACCCGCGAGCAACGCGACCAAGCGAAAACCATCAACTTCGGAATCATCTACGGAATTTCCGCTTTCGGACTTTCCCAGCGAATCAAGGGCATGGACGTGAAAACCGCGACGGCGTTAATTAACGACTACAAGGAACGGTTCCCGGGAATCGACGCCTTCTTGAACCGGTGTATCCAGCACGCTTTGGAACACGGTTACGTTGCCACAATCACCGGGCGGCGACGCGCCATTCCGGAGATTCACTCGCCGAACCGACACCGGCAGAGTCAAGGCGAGCGGCTGGCATTCAACACCGTGGTTCAGGGGAGCGCGGCAGACCTAATCAAGGCGGCAATGGTCAACGTGCAGAATCGGATTGAACGTGACGGTTTGCCGCTGAAACTGTTGCTCCAAATCCACGACGAGTTGGTCTACGAAACGCCCGACTCACTTGCCGAGGATCACGCCGCTGTCGTGCGCGACGAGATGGAACACGCGATGGATTTGAGAGTCCCTCTTCTCACAGACGTGGGAATTGGCGACAACTGGATGTCCGCCAAGTCTGACTAAGGATCGGCCAGGGGAACCGCATCTGATTTTTCAGCGGTAATCGGTAGGCTGAGTTATACCTTGCGTTGGATAATATTGCGCTTGTTTTCGCAGCACAAGTGTGTCGAGATTCGGAGATCGCAGGGATCCCAATCATGATCTACTATGGGATAGCTATCAGGATTGGCTATGGGATCTCTATCGTCCTCGTTGTTCACTCGGTTGATCCTACCGTTTATGGGGTGTTCTGGTGATTGTCTGAATCACGGATTTTCACTGATTAAACGGATTACACGGATTACGGGATCTCTATCAGGATTAGCTATCGCGCTCATTATTCATTCACTTGATCGCTCCTTATCCAGTCGCTTGATCCTTCTGTTGAGTAAAGTTGAGCTTGTTTTCTCGACAATTATGGTTTCTAACACGACTTACGCGGTACCAGCAGCTCGCGATTCGGAGATGGGATCTCTATGGTCGTACAGAGGTGATCACAATCTGACAGATTGTGGTACGGAAATCTACGATCTCACTTGATCGTGGTGCTACTTTACCAAACGCTCGAAAACACGCAATTCCCGGCAACGTGAAGTATATATACCTTGAACCAAGGAAGAAAATCAGTTCTCAAGAAAATATGGTTTCGGGACGGATGGCTCTACCCGAAACGAACTTTTCAACAAGCCCTTAACCTCACCGCTTGTGCGATGAGACCTGTTTCATGTAAGCCTCTCTGCCGAATATGGATTTCTTGTTTTCCATGCGCGACTTTCTTGCGAAAAGCCTAAGACTGCGATCAGCGAGTGGCAACTTTACGGGCGCATGGCCACCCCGATGCGACTCTCGAATGGCGATCGCCATTTCCAAGACCTTGCGTCCATTATCGCCACTGCTTCGAGGTTCAATATTCAACTCAAGTGCATCAACAATGGATTGCACGCTAGCGACATTCCGATCCCCGGGCCATCGCCAACCATCATCGTCATAATGCTCACTACTCCGCTTCCCGTAGACGCTAGTGTCCGGGAGAACACCGTGCACCTGCTTGAGGTCAGCCCAGGAAGGGCGATCCACGCTGTCCTCCGCTTTCCAGAGCGTAACAAAACCGTTATTGCTCCGAAACACACCACGGCTGCATGATACCTCAAATCCGCTACCTCGCGCATCGGGGCGACGGTGCATAAACGCTTCAATACCGTTCACAAACCGGAAATATCCCGCCCCTCCCTGATCATGGTCGCTCACCGGATCGTCCGTAACCCAACCCATTGCCCACGCCACGTCGGCATCATCGGCAAAAAGACGCATCAGGCTAAATTGCTGGCAGCCGCCGCCGGACAGCTCGGTCCCGCTTCCACCGAAGAACGTGATGCTCCCAACTTCGCCCAGCTCGCCCGAATCGATAATCTCTTTGGCTTTCCAGTATGCAGGCAAGTTACGATCCATGTCGCCTGCGCCAAACTTAATCCCTTTTGATCGACAGGTTTCGAACATTCGGTCCGCATCCTCCAGCGATGCGGCAAGCGGTTTCTCGCACAAGATCGCTTTGACCCCCGCCTCGGCACAGCCGATAACAACCGTCGGATTCGGAGTCACAGGTAGGATAGGCGCTGCAATGTCTATTCGCTCCTTCGCAAGCATTTCATTGTAGTCACTGTATCCCGGCACGTCAAAACGCGTGCAAAACAGCTCCAAATTTTCGGGATCGCTGTCTGCGATGGCAACGACATCAGTCAAAGGATTCAGGACGTATGCCCGTGCATGTTGTGTTCCCTTTCTGCCGCCGCCTATTATTCCAACTCGGTATTTTGCCATTATCAAATCCCTAGGCTTTCATTGGTTCAGTTCTTAGTTGCGTGATTGATTGGTGGTTTTTTGGAGAGAATCGATCGTTTTTCCCTATATGCTAATGTTGCCATTGGTGCCGCGGACTTGCGTTCCGCAAAATCAGACAACTATAGTGGAGTCACTGAAAAGGCACCGGGATTTTGTCTCCATGCCAAGGGAAAGCGTAGCTAGGCTGGTTCACAAAGCGTTTCATGCCCGCATCCAAGTGGATGCTCGTCGCAGGAGGGAGTTGAACCGCAAAATACTTGCCGTTGACGACGGCAACTTTTTCAATGGGTTTCCGCTCCTCCCGCACCCACTTATACGGGTTTTCGCTCAACGCCTCCTGATTCACCTCCCGGAATCGCACCTCCGTGAATTGGTGTTCGCCGAACGCACCAGCCTGCACAATTAGATTACGGGTTTCGGTGCGACTGATATTCACAAGCTGGAAGCCCACGCACTCGGACCCCAATTTATTCACAAGAGCGGCTACATCTCTCGGTAAACCGGGCCTACAGCGGTCCTGATCAAAGTAACGCACCGTCGCTCGGAGAAGCCCACCATTATAGACCGACTGCGGCGCACCCATAGTTACCTGCGTGAGACCCTTTGTGAGGACTACACTCGGCGGCGGCCTGTTTGACGCGATGATTTCCTCAACGCTGCGACTATCCGACCGAACCTGCTCGTACGCATTTAGCGCCCATCCGTATTCTGCCGCGAGTATCTTATCGGGCCAGTCGGGATTCTTGCCGTCGTAGTATTGAAAGCGCGAAAATTCCGTTTCGCCGCCGTTCTTCTCATGCCCCCGATGTCCGACCTCATTCCAATCTCGCTCGACCTCCCCTGCTCGTATGGTCGCAATCAGCTCATAGTCCTCATTAGACATTGAAGCATGATATAGGTGTGCAAGTTCCTGCATTCGCCATGGCAGTGGTCCGGTGTAGAGGCCTCGTGACGGTAGGATGCCATCGTTCGAGGGGCCGACAGGGGGATCATATTGCCATCCGCTCGGTCCATATCGCGTGGGCATTATCAACTGTCCATCTTCTTCACGGATGATTGAATTATCCAGTAAGAGCTTAATCTGTGAGCGAAGCAGGTCAAGATACCCGTAGTCGCCAGTGAGCAGCAGCGCGCATTCTGCCGCGATAGTGAGTGAGTGAAACATAATGTTGAAACCCTGATAGTGGTTCCATCCATACTGTCCACCCCACCACACGCCATTGCGTCTGTCTCCAATCTTCCCGGTTGGCCCTACATTGTCGGGCATGATTCCATTGTTGCGGCGCATGCGCTCCATCCATGCTTCCGTGTACTCCAACACCCACTTTCTGTACTTTTCTTCGCCGGTATATAGGTAAGCATTCGTCACCAGAGCGGTTGCACCAAGGTTGTTTGGCGTGTCGCACTGTAGAACGAGCTTCTCGAACAGGTGGACGATTTCCGCCCTGCGTTTGGGGTCTTCGTACCAATTCAGTTCCAAATGCTCGACAACGGGATAAAGGCTGGCGCGTACGCCGTAATAGTTGACTTCTCCACCCAGCCATCTTCCAGCGAGCAACATGGTATTCGCCATATTGGCATCCCCATGCAGCCTCGGTCCCTGGCTAGACTGAAAAGGTGATCGCAGCACCTTGTGTACGGGATCGTAGTTTTGCGCCTCAGGATCCTCGCCGATGTACATGGCGGCGAAGCGCCTTGCCCGTCGAAAGTTCTCGGAAACGGTTGGGCAGGCAACACCGAAATCGTAAAATGCCATGTTGCCTTCGCCGAGGTGATGCCATTCCGCCGCCTGTTCAAGATTCCAGAATTCATTGTGCGCCGATGGTCTGAAAACCTTCGTAAAATCGTTGTGCCGCAGGCGGTGATTGAAACTATCGTCGCTTATCCGCGTCGTCGCATTCCATTCCTGTAGCGCGAAGTCAAGCAAACTTTCATCAGCGCCGATGGCGTAGAATAGCCCCCAATTGTAAAATTGCTCGTAAAGGTCGTCGAAGTCCTCTGCCATGTAAAGCGCACCACCCAGCTCGGTGTACTTTTTCACTGTCAACGGCGCCGCCTCTTCCATGAGGCTGATTAAACGGCGTTCCATGAGTGCCCAGGCGGGCGGCGCCGTGATTTCCGTTGCCTTGATGGTCGTTAGTCCGGGAATCGAACTGCTATCGGTTGCGGCGTTTGACATTTCTAGTATTGTACCTTTTTGACTGACGTACTATTTATTCTTCCAAATCTATAGTCATTGCAACTAATAATCACACATGCTTGTGAATTATGACATTCTTCTGTGCCATAATCTGTATGAAGTTTAAGAGCCTGCTTGAATAATCGGTAGCAAAGCAATTTTGGTCATTTGTACTTACCATCCGCATTATTTGAAGTTGAAAAGTTGAATTTCGTCGTTGAGTATAAGTATGACAACTCAACCTACCTCTTGGAACGAAATTCAGATAGAAAGAATTGATGATGTTCCGCTGTTGATTGGCTTGCAGCAGCGGCTGGGACTTGATGCTATCATAGATGATGTTATCCCGCGTCACTGGCTGCATCAAGGATTATCACTGGGTCAACTGGTTGTGGGCTGGAATGCCTACATTCTGTCAGAAGCCGACCACCGCAAGATGGCTGTTGAACAGTGGGGCGTCGAGCATCAAGCGCTGTTGTCAGAATTGTTTGGCATACCCGTCCGTCGCACCGATTTCAGTGATGACCGACTGAGTCAACTGCTCACGCAGTTAGCTGATGATGCAGCGTGGCGCTGTATTGAGCAAAAACTCTGGCGTAACAGTATCTCTGTTTATCAACTTAAACCTGAGCGAGTTCGGCTGGATGCGTCCCGATTTAGTGGCTATCATACCCCTTACGATGATGGGTTGATGCAACACGGATACAACTCAAACACGCCACAGCTAGCGCAAGTGAAACTGATGGCTGCCAGTATTGACTGTGGAACATCGGGACACCTGCTTTCGACCGATGTGGTGTCGGGCGAAAAAGCGGACGACCGGTTGTATCTACCAACGATTGACGACGTGCGTCAGATGGTCGATGAGTCCGGGCTATTGTATATCGGCGACAGTAAAATGAGCGCCATTGAGATTCGCGCCGAACTAGCACGAAAGGGGGATTTCTATTTGGTTCCGTTGGCGAAAGTCGGCGGTGTTCCGGCGCTCTACAAGCAATGCCTGGCACCTATTGTTTCCGGTTCACAGCCTGCGACATTAATTTACTCCTTTGATAATGAGTGCCAATCGCCGGAGCTTATGGCAGCAGGGGATGAGACAAACCGTTCTCAGACAACTACTCTGGCTTCGGGAGACACCTTTACTTGGCAAGAGCGCATGTTAGTGGTGCGTTCCTTATCCAAAGCCAAAAAGCAGTTTGGCACGTTAGAGCGAAACCTTCAACAAGCGACAGAGGAGATACTTGCCTTAACACCAGATCCCGGACGTGGACGACGGCAGATTCGCACCGCAGCCGAGTTGGAGCAAAAGGTTAAAGCCATAACAGCGGCGTATCAAGTCGGTAAGTATCTCCACTATACTGCCGAATGCGAAGAATCGGTGAAAACGTGTTACATCGGTCGCGGACGCGGGGGTGCCAATCGCCGACAGAGGGAAATCCGCAGCGTTCGCTATCAAATCACACAAGTTATTCGAGATGAGCAAGCGATTCACCAAGCATACTGTCAGATGGGGTGGCAATTGTACGCCACCAATCAACCTAAAGCGCATTTACCGCTTGATGAAGCCGTCAGACTCTATCGTGCCGCCCCGCGCATCGAACGCCATTTTCATCTGTTTAAGTCCGCTCCGATAGGGATTTCACCGATGTATGTAAGAAATGATGACCAGATTAAAGGGTTGGTTCGACTGCTTTCGCTGTGTATCCGACTTTTGACCTTGATTGAAATTGTCTCCCGACGCCATCTTGAAACACACCGTCAAACCTTGGCAGGATTGTACCCGGACAACAGAAATCGTCGAACCGCCAAACCGACAGCAACCCGACTTTTACGCGCTTTCCATGGTATCCATAGCGTGCGATTGCCAAATCAGGTCACATCTTACACCACCCCATTGACCGATTTACAACGACAGATTCTTTCAATGCTTTGTATCCCCGAGTCTGTTTACGAAGCTAGAGCGCCTGATTCACACCACTCGTAGCCTTCGCACGAACATGCAGACAGATACTAGCCCAAGTCTGCTACGCATAATTCAACTTTTACTCATCCGATAATGCGGATGGTAAGTTGTAGGAAGTTTTTTCGCGTTTTTATGATTGTCTTCTGCGTACCTGTCGCCCCGCTGGGGCTTAGGTGAACGGGACTTTGGCGTTTCTATACACCTTCCGCCCCTCTGGGGCTTTTAGAGGCTGGTGCGCAGTGCGCACCCTACAAATGTACTTTTCAATCAGGCTCTAAGAAATTAATTCGGTAACTGTTTGGCGAAGTCCGGTGCGGTTGAACGGGTTTTTTGGCCAGTCTCGTAAGCATTAAATTCTAAGCGAATGAACCAGTGAATGGTTTTCTCGGTAAGTATTTTAATATAATGAAGTAGTGGCCTAGTCGCGACCTGGAGATCGCTCCTACCGATTGGCGTAAGGCTGTTTACGGCGCACGGGGATCTCTATCGCGCTCCTTGTTCAGTCGCTTGATCTGTTAGATTGTGGCATGCGCAAACTAACAGTTTGCGCTACGAGTGCGCGTTGTGGGTAAACGACACGATTACGGTTTTCAGTGCATGTCCGTGGGAAGTGGTGTATTCTGCTTTCTTAGCGCTAGTTTTTCCCAAATGTCATCACTTTCGACATAGCGTTTCAACTTGGCTTTGGGTTCATCGACAATGGGAGTCCCATGCCCGAAACAGATGAGATTGTAGGAATAACTCAATAGTTTCGAAATTGAACGCCGCGCCTTCTTGAGATTTGCAATATATTCCGGCGCATAGATTCCCAGGTTCCCATCGGGGATGCCCACATCCAGCCTGCCTCCGGAAAGCATATCACCAACGATTAGCACTCCACCAGCTTCTCTTACCAGCAGAACCGTCTCGGGATAATAGACATCGGGAACGTAGATTGTGTCTATAAAATCCCACAATCGCTGATCATGGGTAAACTTTCCATCAAGAGGTTTTTCGTATCGGTCGAGTTCGGTTTCATTCGCCCAGATTTCGCATCCCCAGCGCTGCTTGAGAAGTTCGGATTCGCGTAGATGATATTCGCATGTCAGAAGAATGTGTGTCGGAATCCGAATTCTCTCAATCTCTTGCGCGCCATCTGAGGATATTGGCAGCGGATCGATCAACACTACCACATCATCATTCGGAACATCTATCAAATAGCTATTCCACGGGTACGGTTCATTTCTCGCCTTTCCGTGAATCTCCGACCAGCAGTAGACATGGGGAGTAACCCGCCGCAGCATCGAATGACCTACCTTAGTGGTTTTCTCGGTAAATATTTAATGCAATCAAAGAGTTCGAGACCGGGAGGTTGCTCCTACCTAGACTCGGGTGGTACAGTGTGGTTTACGGCACACGGCGTGTGCCTACTACTTTGAACCGATGCCATAGACTCTTAGCGAGCGAACCACTTAGGGACGCATTGTTTCCAAAATGTATTAGGTGAGGATTTACGGCTATTGAAACGGCACCGGGATGCGATCTCCATGCCACGGGAAGGCATAGCTTGGTTGATTCGCAAAGCGCTTCATGCCGATGTCTAGGCGGATACGCGTCGCCGGGGGGAGTTGAACCGCGAAATACTTGCCATTGATTTGGGCAACTTTGTCAACCGGATTTCTCTCTTCCCGCAACCATGTGTACGGGTTTTTCTCCAACCCCTGCTGGCTCACCTCTTTGAAGCGCACATCCGTGAACCGGTGTTCGCCAAATGCACCTGCCCCCACAATCAAGTTGCGAGTTTCAGTTGTGCTTAGATTCACCAGTTGAACTCCTGTTACGTCAGATGCCAATTTGTCCACCAGAGCAGTTACATCGCGCGGCAAGCCCGGTCTCTTCCGATCCGGGTCGAAGTATCGGACGCTGGCGCGCAGAAGTCCGCCGTTATAAACCGACTGCGGGGCACCCAACATGACTTGGGTCAACCCTTTCGTGAAAACAGGATTGTAGGCATGCGCATTTTCTGCGATGAGTGTTGGGACATCACGAGTATCGCGCCGAATATGCTCTGATGCCGAAAGTGCCATGCGATACTCGGAGCGCAATATCTGCTCGGGCCAATCCGGATTGCGACCGTCATAGTAATTGAAACGCGCCATGTTCTGGTGGCCGTCCCGCAATTGGACGTTTTTTTCCGCCGAATCCTCCACTTGATTCCAATCGCGTTCGATGTCGCCCGCGCGTATCCTTGCGAACAGTTCGTAATCCTCGGCGGACAACGAGGCGTGGTACAAATGAGCAATCTCAAGTATCCGCATCGGTTGATAACTATCCCAGCCATCGGGGCCATACCGGGCAGGCGTGAGAAGTTGACCATCTTCACGAGTGATTGAGTTTTCTAACAGTAGGTTAATCTGTGAACGCAGGAGATCAAGATAGCCAAAGTCGCCGGTAAGTAGCAGCGCACACTCAACGGCCGTGATGAGACCGTGAAACATGATGTTGAGCCCTTGGTAGTGATTCCATCCATACAGTCCACCCCACCACTGTCCGTGCCGATGTTCGCCAATCTTGCCCGTTGGGCCAATGTTATCCGGCAGAATTTCGTTGTTCTCTCGCGTTCGCTCCATCCAAGCTTCCGTGTAGTCCAGCACCCATTTTTTGTACTTCTCATCACTCGTATAGAGAAAGGCGTTGGTCACCAGTCCGACGGCAGCCAGATTGTTGGACGAGTCACTATTGAGGACAATTTTGTCGAACAAGGCTATGATTTCTTCCGCGCGCGCCGGATTTTCCCACCACCCATCTTCTAATTCCTTCACAACGGGATAAAGGCTTGCTCGCACACCCATCGGTTTTGGAATCCACGGATCTTGCATGGCAGGATTTCCTCCCTGCAGATAAGCCATGACATGCTGTAGGCTCGCACTGTGCCAGGGGCCGCTGCCGGTTTGTGACGGAGAACGAAGGATTTTATATTTTGGATCGTAATTCGGGGCATGCGGATCCTCGCCGATGTACCATCCCGCAAACAGCTTCGAACGCCGCACGTTTTCCGAGACCGTCGGACAAGCGAGACCGAAATCGTAGAACGCCATGTTACCTTCGCCTTTGTGATGCCATTCCGCATCTCCGGGATGCGCCAAACTGTAGTATTCCCGGTAAGCGCTCTGTGTAAATCGAGGGTGTTTCCGGTGAACAATACCCTCGTCACTGATACGAGTTGACGCGTTCCATGCCGTTAAAGCCATATCCAGTAGGCTCTCATCCGCGCCCATTGCGTAGAAAAGTCCCCAGTTGTAACACGCCTCATACAGGTCATCAAGGTCATCGGAGAATAGAAATGCGCCGCCGGGTTCAGTATGTTTTTTTATCATCAGCGGTGCGGCTTCCTCCATGAGGTTCATCAGCTGACGCTCAAGGAGCGCCCATGCGGGTGGCGCGGAGATTTCGGTTGCTTTAATTGTCGTTAGACCAGGATTTGCTGAAGTACTTGCCGATGCCATATTTCTGACTCCGAGGGGTATGTTATGTCAAGCTATGTACGATGAAGAGGTTGAACCTGTGGGCAGCGTTTAACTTTGCTTTGGAGGTCTGATTCAACAGCGAGTTTTCGTTTCTATAGTTATTTCAACTTAAGAATTATACATTTAGGACTAGACAGTTCGCTGCGCATCTTTAATAGAACCGAGTTTTGCGCGCGATAGGAGGTCGCGATTCGGAGATCGCTCCTACAATCTCTTGGATGCTTCACCGCGAAAGTTCTAAATTAATTTCATTTCCACGCTTAACTCAGAAGAGCCTCGAACTTAAGCCCGTAAAACTGTAACCGAGCTAACTTGCCGGACGTGGGATGAATTGCGCTTTTCAAGATTTAAGGTTTGCTTCGCCGATTGTAGAGACAATGCCGAGGGAACGAATATTGAATGGGGTAACGTCGGCAGTTTTCACCTGTCGCCCCTCTGGGGCTTTGCTGTAGGTCGAATCAATGTTTCTATACACCTTCCGCCCCTCTGGGGCTACCAAGATTTAATTAGGTCGCGATTCGGAGATCGCTCCTACAATCTCTTGGATGCTCCACCGCGAAAGTCCTAAATTAATTTCATTTCCACGCTTAACTCAGAAGAGCCTCGAACTTAAGCCCGTAAAACTGTAACCGAGCTAACTTGCAGGACGTGCAATGAATTGCGCTACCACGAACCCATCGCGAACTGGAGCGACAGGTAAATAGGCGGTCTGTTGCCGCTTCACGTTCTATGCCCTTTTTTCCAACCTTCGAATCTACCACTCAATTGCCTTCGTGCCAAGGGAAGGCATAGCTTGGTTGATTCACGAAACGTTTCATGCCCACATCCAAGCGGATGCTCGTCGAGGGAGGAAGTTCCACGACAAAGTATTTCGCATCAACGGACACGTTTCGCGTTGCTGGTTCAGTGTTTGGATTTACCTCGTCGGATTTCACTTCTTCGAATTGGACCTGCGTGAACTGATGTTCTCCGAAAGCGCCTGCCTGGACAACGAGGTTTCGGGATTCGGTTCTGTTGAGATTCACAAGCTGGATCCCGGTTTCATTGGGTTCAAGTCTATCAACTAGCGCCGCCACATCTTTAGGTAGACCGGCTCGGGCGTTCCCCGGATCGAAGTAGCGTACCTGTGCACGCAGCAAGCCGCCGTTGTAAACGGGTTGCGGTGATCCCATGGTTATCTGCGTCAGTCCTTTGGTAACGACCGGATTGGGCGGCCACCTGTTTTCGGCGATAATCTGCGAGACATCACGGGCATCACCCTGCATGAACCGGAACATTCCCAGGACATATTCATACTCCGCCTGTAACCGCCTTTCGGGCCAATCGGGATTTTTGCCATCGTAGTATTGAAAACGCGCTTCCAAGTTTCCACTGCTCCGATCTCCAGCCACGTCAATTGCATTCCAATCGTTTTCCCTTTCGCCGTCGCGCAATCTTAGGATTAACTCATGGTCCCTCGTATCCATCGAAGCGTGGTATACACGCGCCAACCACTGGATACCTCTCGGCTCGTATCCCTCCCAGCCATCAGGCGTGATTCGCGTCGGAACAAGCAGTTGACCATCCTCACGCGTTTTTGCCATGCTTAGCAGAAACTCTATCTGCGATCTTATCAGCTCAAGATAGTCGTAATCGCCGGTAAGCAACAGGGCACATTCTGCCGCGATGGTCGCCGCCAAGAACGCGTTACGCGCAGAGTTTCGGCTGTTCCAACCGTAAAACCCGCCCCACCATTGCCCTTCCCGCTGCTCGCCGATTTTTCCAGTGGGGCCCACGTTATCCGGTATGATCCCATCGTTATCCCGCGTGCGTTCCATCCACGCTTCCGTATAATCCAAAACCCACTGTTTGTATTTTTGCTCTCCGGTATAGAGATAGGCATTGGTCATGAGACCGGTCGCTGCCAGATTATCGGGTATATCGCCGTTTAGCACGACATCCTCGAAGATTTTCACAATCTCGTCGGCGCGCGCCGGATCCTCGAACCAGTTATCCTCCAAATCCACCACAACGGGATGCAGATTCGAGCGCTGTGCATGCCCCCTCGCAACGCCGCCCGGATAATACACTGGGTCGAGCAGGACTTTCGCCAATTCAAGGTCGGCATGAAAACGGGGACCGACGCCGCCGTGAAATGGGGAGCGAATGATTTTGTAGGTTGGGTCATAATTCGGGGCTTCCGGATCCTCACCCATGTACATCCCCGCGAACCGTTTGGCTCGTCGAATGTTCTCGGGATTGGTGGGGTCCGCCAAACCAAAACAGTAAAACGACTGATTGCCTTCGCCCATGTGAAACCAGTCGGCAGGACCATTGAGATTGTAATACTCGTTGTGGAGTTGCACACGGAAGTTCGGATGTACGGGATCATCGTCTCGACGCACAACGCTATCATCATAGAATCGGGTAATGGCATTCCATTCACGGAGCCCGATTTCAAGCACCCGATCATCACCGCCGATAGCGTAGAGCAACCCTTTGTAGGAATGTGCTTCGTATGTGTCGTCCACGTCGTCTACTCTGTACGGCGTACCGTCCGGACGCGCATATTTCTTTGCCGCTAAATCGACAGCCGCCTCCATAATGTTTATAAGTTCACGCTCCAAGAGCGCCCATCCGGGTGGCGGTGAAACCCGTGTCGCCTTGATATGTGTCATTTCAGAAATGGAGACCGCATTTCCGGATTTGTTAGCGGCTGTCATTGCCAGACCTCCAGAGTTCACAGATAGGGATTTCGCAGGTTTTCAAACTTTCTTGAGACGATTGATTGTGGCAAGGGGTCATTTGCGGGGTTGTTATAGTGGGTGAGTCGTAAAGGTGTAGGGATTGTATTTTTGCCGCGGATTCACGATGAATATCCATTATCGCATAGAACGATTGATCACGCAACAGCTAATCTTGGGTGTCGCGAGGGGAAGTGCATGTGAGGGAGGGTTATAGGTAACAGGCGGGGATGGCAATTTCTTTTGATGGGCCATTAGCGATGAAGTGTTGGGTTTCGCTCGGGATTCGGAGACATCAAGCAAACCGACAATTCCACATACAATTCAAATTCTCGGCTGTTTCGCGGAGTTCTGTTCAACCCAACCTACGTATTTGCAACGAAGGTATGAAAAACAGGGAAGGAGCAGGGCTCGATACGGTACAGGATGGATGAATCGGGCGGAATGCGCGCAAAAGAAATCCTGTAGAGATTTCAATTGCGATCATCAGATCGCCGAGGAGACGCTCACTGCGAACCTTTGAGTGCTCAGGCGAGTAAGTCCTGACGGAGGCGATGAGTTAGTCCTCATCGTTAAACTTGCTAAAGAGAACTATCAAAGGGAACCCCGCACAGATTATCAGTGCCCCGAGGGATATCACGCTTGCGTTCGCGCTGAGCAGACCCGATGCGACACCCAGGAGAAAAGCGGCGATAATGATAGCAATAGTGATGTTCCAACGCATCTTGAACGACTCTCAAGCATATCAGTATAGTATTTGTAACTCGGCTTGAAGAAACTAACGCTCAACGGTGTTGCACCGTTTCATTCCCGAATGATTCAGCCCTCTTGATGGGACTGTGGGACGTAGCGTTAGGATGCGTTTTGTCTAGTTTGTCGGAAATACATCAGGCGTGTCACCTGGCTGCAGCGCTTATTCTTCTCAAGGGAAGAAACTGAGTTTTCAGGAAAAAACTCAGTTTCGGAGTAAGACGATATAGGTTGATAATCAACGATGAACGTGCTATAGTTGATTCACCCTTGAGATGGATGTTTTAGCGAGTGGATAACGAGGGATATTCTTGAAGTAACCGCATTTTTCCGGACACGAAATCGGCTATTTATTAGGAGGCGTTCTCTATGTATAAACGTTATTTCATTTCCGCTATGATTGGCCCTCGGCATTGTATCGCATTTATTGCACTATTGACCCTCATGGCGAGTTCTCACAACGTATTCGCCCAGTCACAGTTAGCCCAAGACGCCTACGCCATCTTTGAAGCGAGCTGCTTGAACTGCCATGGCCCCGACGGCGCTTATCGAGAAACGCTCCTCATGGAACACGGCGAGCTTATTGACGGGGGTACCGTGGTCCCGGGAAATCCTGACGCCTCTGAGTTGTACAAACGCCTGCTTGGTCCGACCGAAAACGGCGTGCAGATGCCGTTCGGTCAACCGCAGCTGCCCGCTCAATCGATTGACACCGTTCGACGCTGGATTCTAGCCGGCGCACCCGAATGGACGACCACTCGCATCACCGACGGACGCTTTATCTCTCCTGCTGAAATACTCGATACCATTGAGACCCACCTCAACACACTCTCGTCGTTTGACAGAGCATTTGCCCGTTACTTTACACTCACACATCTCTATAATGCCGGTGAATTGTCGGAGATACTCCGTGAGTACCGCAAAGCGCTCAACAAATTGGTCAACAGCCTCTCATGGGGAAGTACTATCACCAACCCGCAACCTATCGACCCGCAAGCCACCATCTACTACATCGACCTGCGGCACTACGAATGGGATGTCAACGACGGCTGGACGAAGATAGAAGCGGAATATCCCTACCATATTGCATTTGATACACAGACAGCGCTGCGGAATCAACTGGGGCGGTTGCAGACACAGATGAAGACCGATATACCATCAGTTCATATTGACTGGTTTATTGCAACCGCATCCACTCCGCCGCTATACCACGAACTGCTTTCGCTGCCGTTGACGGACAGGGATTTGGAAACCCGACTGGAGGTCGATGTCGCTCGCAATATAACGAATGCTCCAGGGGTTCGCGTCTGGCGCGCAGGATTCAATAATTCGGGTGTATCCACGAACAACCGAGTGGTGGAACGCCATACCTCTCGCTATGGAGCCTATTGGAAAAGCTACGACTTTGCCGGCAGCGTAGGGGCACAGAATATCTTGACCCACCCGCTTAACTTCACGCACGATGGGGGAGAAGTTATCTTCAACTTACCCAATGGCTTGCAGGGCTACTACCTTGTCAATGCCTCCGGTTTCCGATTGGATGATGCGCCGATTAACATCGTTTCCAATCCCGCTGCAAGCGACCCGACGGTACGCAACGGAATCTCCTGTATCGGCTGCCACACCGAAGGCATGAAAGCCGTTGAAGACGAGGTACGTTCCGTGATTGAGAGCAATACCAACCCGCCATACAACAAAGAGCAGGCGCTGCGGTTGTACGTTGAGAAATCAGACATGGACGCCCTTGTGGGAAAAGATATGGAGAAATACGGAGCAGCGCTTGCTGCTACCGGCGGGGTGTTTGGCGGTGTTGAACCGGTTTCACGCTTTCATGAGGCGTATCAGGGGCCGGTGGATGCGGCATACGCCGCTGCCGTAGTTGGGTTGGAGACCGACACCTTCCTTGAAAGGATTCGCGAGAACACGGGACTACAGAACGTTGGGTTGCTGGCGCTAGACAACCCAAACGGGAGCGTAAAGCGAGACACCTGGACATCAAGTTTCCGAGATGTGATGTATGCGCTGGATTATCCGCAGCAGGTTGGAGACACCCCGGTTATAACACAGCCCGATGTGCTACCGGGTACGCATGTCCATATCCCGGACCAGAACCTACGCACCTTCATCGCCGCTGAACTTGGCAAACGCCCGAATGCTCCGATAACGGCGGAGGAGATGAAACGACTGAAAAACTTAGATGCGTGCAAAGGTGGGTGCGAAAAGGGTATCCGAGATTTGACAGGAGTGCAGTTTGCGGTAAATCTAAGTCGGATAAATATCTCGCATAATCAGGTGTCCGACATATCACCCGTAGCGGGTTTAATCGAGTTGCGCGAGCTCTGGATTACCGACAATCCTGTATCGGATATATCGTCGGTGAGTGCCTTGACAAACCTCACTCATCTGGGATTTGGCCGCTGTCAGGTATCCGATATATCGCCCGTGAGGAACCTGAAAAATCTGATCGATTTACGGTGTAATGACAATCTAGTATCCGATATATCGCCTGTGAGGGGATTAATTAACCTCACTCACCTAGAGATACAGCACACTTTGGTAGCCGACTTTTCGCCGGTTGCAAATTTGACTAAACTAAAGCGTTTATATTGTTGGGACGCGAACATATCCGACTTGTCGCCGATTGCACGAATGACCGATCTGGAGAAAGGCTACTTTCAAAGCAACCGTATAGCCGACCTGTCCGCGCTTACCCAATTAGTCGAATTGACGCATTTAAATTTCAGAGACAACCTGATTTCGGACGTAACTCCGTGCTCAGGTTTGTCCAATTTGGTAGAATTAGAACTTGATGGCAACAGAATCTCGGATATATCGCCCCTTGCAGGGCTAACTGGGTTAAATCGTCTGGACCTTGCAGGCAATGCCATATCGGATGTATCGCACCTTTCAAGTTTAACCAACTTAAAATGGTTAAGGGTTGCGGACAACGACATCTCGGACGTGACGCCGCTTGCGAGGTTAACCAACTTGAGGTGGCTGGGAGTCTATAACAACAGAATCTCTGACCTGTCGCCTCTGGAAGGATTACGCGAAAATACGACACTGCTTTGGCACGGTAATCCGGCGTTTCCCGCCGACGCGCCGAAAATCGACGCCTCTTGGCTATGGGTTGTGTTACCGTACGTCCAGCCGAGTGGCAGTGAAGATTTACTATCAAAAGCTAGTGGAGGTACGGTGACAGAGGTGGAGGTTGCTACCCACGGCGCAATAGAGGGACAAGCTGTCGGCGATGACGTATGGACCTCCCGCAGACTCGCGCCTACGGGGTGGAACAACGTTGATCTGATGCTTGGAAACCGCGATGACACTTTCCGTTTTTCCCACATGCTTTACGGTACTGTATCCCTTTATTCACCGCGTGAGCAGCAAACGACCATGTACGTCGGCAGCCATAACGATTTCAAGGTCTGGCTCAACGGGGCTTTGATTTACCAGTCTCTGCGCTACCATGCAAGTGCCGACTACACGGATTTTCTCCCGGTCACGCTGAAGCAGGGAAGAAATGTCTTGTTGGTAGCGGTTGAGGCGAACTATAATTCCTTTTTCGGATTTGAATCAGGCACCGAATATACGGTGGCAAGCGGAATAGGATACGCTTTTTCCCCGACACCAATTCACATCGGTGATACCTTTACCTTCGACGTGCGTGCGGAGAACGTGTCCGACTTGGCGGGATGGCAGTTTGACATCGCCTTCGACCCTGCCATTCTGGAAGCAGTAGACGTGAGCGAGGGAGATTTCTTGAAGTCCGGCGGCGAATCGACCTTCTTTCAAGGAGGACGCATTGATAACGCAAGCGGCAAAATCACGGGGCTTAGTACTGCACGATTGGGGAACCACGGAGTCAGTGGCAGCGGCACCGTGGTTCAGATGAGATTCAAGGCGAAATCCGAAGGTGAGACGCGAATAGCATTGCAGAACTTCCTTTTTGGCTCGATTACCGAGGAAAGCATTAACGCGGCACCCCTTGAAATCCACTTTACTGTAGAGGAATGGCTGCTAACCGGAGATGTGAATCGCGACGGGGTTGTCAATATTCTGGATCTGATTCGTGTCGCGCGGCAGTTGGGACAAAGGGTAGCCGCCGACTCGCCGGTAGATGTTAACGGCGACGGGATTGTCAACATCTTCGACCTCACACTCGTGGCACAGGGCATTGGGGGTGCCGCCGCACCTTCCGTTGCGACAGGGCGCGCCGATGCGGCGACTATAGAGGCATGGATTACACTGGCACGACTGGAAGATGACGGTTCGATTATGTTTCGACAGGGAATCGAAAATCTTCAAAAACTGTTAGCCTCACTGATAATTCCCGGTGAGACCGCCCTGCACGCCAACTTCCCAAACCCATTCAATCCCGAAACCTGGATACCCTATCAGTTGGCGGCGCCCGCAGAGGTCGCGCTGACGATTTATGACATGAACGGAGGGACGGTTCGGCGTTTAGAGATTGGACATCAACCGGCAGGACTGTATCAGAGCCGCAGCCGCGCCGCTTATTGGGACGGTCGAAATCAACATGGGGAATCCGTCGCCAGCGGCCTCTATTTCTACACACTATCGGCAGGCCAGTTCACCGCAACCCGCAAGATGCTAATAAAGAAATAACAAAACGCTATCGCACTCTTTGTAGGGGACGGCCCCTGTGCCGTCCCATGAATGCGACACATTCCTGTAGGAGGGATCAACCGACTGAATAAGGAGCGCGATAGAGATCCTAGTGCGATAGCAAATCCCATTACGTATTACGCACTACGTAATACCTTACACCGGTATCGTGTAGTATGAACCAATGCGACTTTTCTCATTGATAAGGAGACACCCTCTATGTATAGAAATTTATCCAGTTCCGCTTTGATGTGCCTATTGTTCCTCACGGTAGGCCTTCAACATGTGTCCGCCCAATCGCAGTTAGCCCAGGACACCTACGCCATCTTTGAAGCAAGTTGTCTAAACTGCCATGGCCCCGACGGCGCTTATCGAGAAACGCTCCTCATGGAACACAGCGAGCTTATTGACGGGGGTACCGTGGTCCCGGGAAATCCTGACGCCTCCGAGTTGTACAAGCGCCTGCTTGGTCCAACCGAAAACGGCGTACAGATGCCGTTCGGTCAACCCCAGCTGCCCGCTCAATCGATTGACACCGTTCGACGCTGGATTCTCGCCGGTGCGCCCGAATGGACGACAACTCGCATCACCGATGGGCGCTTTATCTCTCCTGCTGAAATACTCGATACCATTGAGGCCCACCTCAACACTCTCTCGTCGTTTGACCGCGCTTTTGCCCGTTACTTCACTCTAACCCACCTCTACAACGCGGGAGAAACAGCCCAAATACTCGGTGAGTACCGCAAAGCGCTCAACAAACTGGTCAACAGCCTCTCATGGGGAAGTACTATCACCAATCCACAACCCATCGACCCGCAAGCGACCATCTTCTACATCGACCTGCGGCACTACGAATGGGATGTCAACGACGGTTGGACGAAGATAGAGGAAGCCTATCCCTACCACATCTCGTTTCCCGAACATCTCGCACTTCGGAATCAACTGGGGCGGTTGCAGACACAGATGAAGTGCGATATCCCGTCGGTTCATATCGACTGGTTTATTGCAACCGCATCTACTCCGCCGCTATACCACGAACTTCTTTCGCTGCCGTTGACGGACAGGGATTTGGAAACCCGACTGGAGGTCGATGTCGCTCGCAATATAACGAATGCTCCAGGGGTTCGCGTCTGGCGGGCAGGGTTCAACAATTCGGGTGTCTCTACGAACAACCGAGTGGTGGAACGGCATACCTCACGCTATGGGGCGTATTGGAAGAGCTACGACTTTGCCGGAAGTGTGGGTACACAGAACATCCTCACCCACCCGCTCAACTTCACGCATGACGGCGGGGAAGTTATCTTCAACTTACCCAATGGCTTGCAGGGCTACTACCTTGTCAATGCTTCCGGATTCCGATTGGATGATGCGCCGATTAACATCGTCTCCAACCCGGCTGCCAGTGACCCGACGGTACGCAACGGAATCTCCTGTATCGGCTGCCACACCGAAGGCATGAAAACCTTTGAAGATGAGGTACGTTCCGTGATTGAGAGCAATACCAACCCGCCATACAACAAAGATCAGGCACTGCGACTCTACGTCGAGAAATCAGACATGGACGCCCTTGTGGGAAAAGATATGGAGAAATACGGAGCAGCGCTTGCAGCGACGGGCGGTGTGTTTGGCGGTGTTGAACCGGTTTCACGCTTTCATGAGGCGTATCAGGGACCGGTGGATGCGGCATACGCCGCTGCCGTGGTTGGGTTGGAGACCGACACCTTCCTTGAAAGGATTCGCGAGAACACGGGACTACAGAACGTTGGATTGCTGGCGCTAGACAATGAAAGCGGAAGTGTGAAGCGCGACACCTGGACATCAAGTTTCCGAGATGTGATGTATGCGTTGGATTACCCGCAGCAGGTTGGAGAGCCACCAGTCATAACACAACCGGAAGTAATACCGGGCACGGTTGTTCAGATTCCTGATCCGAACCTGCGTACCGCCATCGCCGCTGAATTTGACAAAAGCCCCAATGCCCCCATCACTGCGGAGGAAATGAAAAGACTGAGGGACCTCGACGTGCGGGATAAGGGTGTGCGTGATCTGACTGGACTGCAGTTTGCAACACATCTAAGAGAATTACATCTCCAAAATAATCAGGTTTCCGACCTCTCACCGATAGCGGGAATAACTGAATTGCGGGAACTCTGGGTTCGTTATAATCATTTATCCGATATATCGCCTGTTAGAGGTTTGACAAATCTCACACATCTAGACGTTCACGTCAATCAAATATCCGATATATCACCCGTGAGGGACTTGACAAATCTCACTTTCTTAGACTTCTCTCACAATCAAGTATCCGATATATCGCCTGTACGCAGGTTAACGAATCTCGTTCGCTTAAGATGTAATGACACTTTGGTATCCGATGTGTCACCCGTAGCAGGATTAACCAACTTGACATGGTTGGACATGCACGATATGTTCGTGTCGGATCTATCTCCGCTTGCACGGCTAATCAATCTGGAGATTCTGACGTTTGACGATAACGAAGTATCTGACATATCGCCGTTGGCAGGATTAATCAACCTCAAAGGAATCCGCACCTGGGGCAACCGCTTCTCCGATATATCAGCCCTAGCGGGATTAACAAAATTGGAATGGGTAAACATCTGTGGCGCAGAGTTATCAGACCTTTCGCCTTTGGCGAACTTAACAGGTTTGACAGAACTGTATCTTGTTGGTAACGGAATATCGGATGTATCCCCACTTGCAAGGTTAACCGGGCTGAATCGTTTGAATCTAGCCGGGAACCGCATCTCGGATATATCGACAGTTTCGGGGTTTACCAATTTGAAATGGCTGAACATCGAGGACAACAGAATCTCGGACATATCGCCGCTTGCAGGATTAACAGATTTGACATGGCTGGCTCTGCACAACAACCAAATCTCCGACCTTTCCCCTCTGGATGGCTTCCGCGAAAACCTGAATCTCTTAACAATCTTCAACAATCCCGTGTTCCCAATCGGAGGACCGAAAATCGAAGGACCCTGGTTGTGGGTGTTTCTGCCAAGCACAAGACGAAATCTCGACATAGATTTGCTGGCGGAAGCCAGCGGAGGGGGCGTGACCGAACTGAAAATCGCCACCCAAGGAGCGACGGAGGGTAACGCTGTCGGCAGCGAGGTATGGGAATCCGACAAACTCCCGCTTACAGGCAGAGACAACCTTGATGAAATGGTAGGGCATAACCTGTCCGACGGTGTTATCTACGGTACGGTCTTCCTCTATTCACCGCGCGAACAGATTACAAACATGTTCCTTGGCAGCGATCAGGAGGTAAAGGTCTGGCTCAATGGGGAGGTGATTTACCAGCGCGAACGGATAGAGCGCGGCGGCGATTACACCGACTTTTTCCCAGCTACGCTTCAGCGAGGGAAAAACGTCTTGTTCGTCGCGGTCGGCACTCGTGATGGCAGTCATTCCAACGCCTTTTTCGGATTTGAACCCGGCACCGAATATGCCGAGGCAACCGGTATCGGTTACCTCTTTTCCGAGTCTTCGATTCATATCGGCGACACCTTTACCCTTGATGTTCGAGCAGAAAATGTGATTGACTTGGCGGGGTGGCAGTTCGATATTGCTTTCAACCCTGCTTTGCTCGAAGCGGTTTCCGTAAGCGAGGGTGATTTCTTGAAAACCGATGGCGGATCTACCTTCTTTCAGCGGGGGAAGATTGATAACACAAGTGGCACAATCACCGGACTCAGCACAGCTCTGCTCGCCGACCGCGGCGTTAGTGGCAGCGGGGACATACTTCACGCGGAGTTCAAGGCAAAATCCAATGGGAGTACGGAAATTGCCTTGCGCAAGTTCCAGTTCGGTTCTATTGATGGGGAAGAAATCCCTGCAGGCCCGCATGAAATAGCCTTTACTGTCGAAGAACGACTGGCGACCGGAGACGTGAATCGTGACGGAGTGGTCACCGTGCTTGATCTGATTCTCGTCGCACGGCAGTTGGGAAAGAGCGTACCCGCCAATTCGCCGGTGGATATCAACGGCGACGGCGTTGTCAACATTTTCGACCTCACTCTCGTGGCACAGGGCATTGGGGGAGCCGCGGCGCCTTCGGTTGCGATCGGAAGAGTTGATGCCGCGACAATAGAAGCTTGGATTTCCGACGCGCGCCTAGCAGATGACGGTTCAATTGCCTTTGCACAAGGTATTGCCAATCTGCAGAACCTGTTAGCCTCACTGATTGTTCCTAAAGAAACCGCGTTGCACGCCAATTTCCCGAATCCGTTTAATCCGGAAACCTGGATACCGTATCAGTTGGAAGCCGCCGCAGAGGTGACGCTGACGATTTATGACATGAACGGAGGGACGGTTCGGCGTTTGGAGGTGGGGCATCGAGCGGCGGGGATGTACCGGAGCCGCAGCCGCGCGACGTATTGGGATGGTCGCAATACGCGTGGCGAGTCCGTTGCCAGCGGTCTCTATTTCTATACGCTAACGGCTAATGACTTCACGGCAACACGAAAGATGCTAATAAGGAAATAATCTCATGGTGTCGCGATTCGGAGATCGCTCATACAACATTTTAAGTAACTCACGCTGCCACCTTTGTCCGACAGGGCGCACAAACCGAGTTTTTTCGATGAGGAAACACGAGATAGACGAAAATCAGACCAATTTACCTACAATTTAGCGCACGTGAACCAAAAACTCGGTTTCTCTTTTGTAGGTAGCAATTTGCGTTCTATAGGACTAGCCCTATAGAACGGAGTCTCGGGCGAAGAACTGTATCAGAATCAATGGATGTTTTACACGATTGTGCTGTTGATTCGGCATTGATGTATGGTAAAGTATGATTTGACAGATTCATGCAAAGATAGCACAGGGTGTGTTACCCGCTCTGCACCGTTAAATTTCAAACTAACCTCTATGATTAAATGTTTGCTCAAACAACCAAAGTAAGTGTTTAGTGGCTAGTGATTAGTGGTCAGTAAAGGTTCTGAAACCATTAGACGGGCAATAAATTGCCCTACTACGAACCAGAAAAATGGGTAATTACCCAAGGCACCTCTTAAAAATGGCAAAAAAGGCAGTCTAAATGGTGTTTTTTCTAAGTAAATATGGTTAAGAGTTGGGTGTAGGTGCGGTTAGAAACCGCACCTACCGGCGTGGTAGAACGGGATTCTTCGCCATTCTCGTAAGCATCAAATAATTAGAGAATGAACCACTAAATCATAGCATTCGACCGTAGAAACCAACGGACTAAACAGTTACCAACCAAAAATGGCTTCGCCTCCTACTGTTCAAACCGGCTCGAATATTTCATCATTCATTTTGAACCAATGGTAGAATTATGACTACATAAATCAATCCAGCTCCATGTACCGATTCCCGCTGGAGATTGGATATCAAACAACCAAAACCACTGGAGACTCAAGATGATTCAGCAAAATATAAAACCTCAAATCGGTAAACATCAACTTGCTTGGATTCTAACTGAATTGCTTGACGATAAGGAGATTGCCAGTCTAAATAACCAGTGCGGTATCCATGCCACCCCAGCACCAATGGATCCTCGTTCTGTCCACTGGGTTATTGAGAATCTGGCGGAGGCCTTTTTTCATCAAGAAACGGCGGAACAAGCCGTCCATGAGTACCTCGTGCAAAAGACGGAAGGTGCAATTCGTCGAGTCGGCTATATGAATGTGCAGGAAATTCAAACATTCCTACGAGACTGCACATATTTGGTCGAAGGCGGAGACTTCACCGAAATTGTATGGGCACTTCTGATTGACGCCCGCCAAGATGTTCAACAGCACGGACAAAAACTCCTCAAAGAATACGAGCAGTCCGTGCATGAAGTAGCGGTTGTTGGCGGCTTGATGGATTCTGACCATGACGCAGAATCCAACGATACAACTCAGGCTGTACACCCATCGCGAGCTGGGGCAAATGAGAACATCGGCGCGATTCAATCGTTGGATGTGGCAGTGGAAACACCGCCCAAGAAATCGACACAAACCTTAATCCCTAAAGAAAATCTCAAACCGGACAGCGATCAGAAACTGACCCAACTTCAGCAAACGGTAAATCAACTGAATGGTGAGTGCACCGCTCTCAAAAAAAAGAACGGGGACCTCAACAGGCAACTACAACAGTCTATCCAAGAAAACGAGGATTACCGAGAAAAAGAACATCGATTCATGGAGCAGGACATTCAAATTCAACAGTTACAACTCGAGATTCATAACCTCAATCGCCAGGTCGAAAAACTGACCAAGCGATCCGCGGAAATTCAATCTAACCACAAGATTGCACAGGCGGAATTTTCTGTTGAATTGAAATCTTTCGAGGAACTTTCGTATAAGACCAATCAGGCGTTTGAACAAATGCAAGCGGGCTTCCAAGCACAAGCCTCAGAACTGAGGAAGTTCTCCGAGATGTCAAAGACAGCGCTTCTGCGCACACGCGACAAAGTAGATCGGTTTTTCAGCCAACATGATGCCAGACAGAATCTGCACGGTCGAGCCATGAAAGAACAACCAAGTGTCGGTGTCTTTGTCGATGTACAGAACATGTTCTACGCCGCGAAGGACCGGTATGCAGGACGGGTGGACTATATCAAACTACTCGATCTCATCGTCGGCCCACGGCAACTTGTCGTGGCATACGCCTATGTCGTCCAGATTCCCGAGATTAACCAATCCGGATTTTTATCCCTGCTTGAGCACAATGGATACACCATAAAAAGCAAGGACCTGCGCCTCCGAGGCGACGGCACAGCAAAGGGAGACTGGGATGTGGGCATCGCAATTGATATCGTCTCAATGCTCGGAGCCCTTGATGTGGTTATTCTAGCCAGCGGCGATGGCGATTTTTGCGCACTTGCGGAACTGATTAAACAACAAGGAAAACGGGTCGAGGTTGTCGCCTTCGAGCACAACACATCGATGGACCTACAACGAATGGCGGACCAATTCTTCCCGATTGGCGACGAACTGCTGATCTAAGTGTACTGGGGAAGAACCTGTTCGAAAATCTATTCTGAGCAGCGTCATTTCCTCGGAACCGGGTCTTTCCCCCAAAAGCGAACTCCGTGGGAGTTTTATCGACCGGTTAGGATCAAATGAGCGGATAGCGAATGCGATAGAGATCCTAAGGCGATAGTATATCCCGCCCGCTATCCATTCGGTTGACCGATTCAGATATTGCTCCTACCTGTTGACAATGCACAAAACGAACCCCTCCGCTAATCCCAACTTGCCCGTGAACAACTCCCCGCCCAACACCGCTACTCTTCACCAAGGCAAGGACTTTCGCTATTCACGTGCTGAATCCCTTCCTCCGATAACCACCGTGGCTAAAGATCAGTGTCTCTTGGGAGATTGGTACTTCAATGAACGCCACTATACCCTTGCAATCCTGACGTACAAACGCGCCCTCGAATTGGATCCAGAATGCTCGGCAATCCATCACAGGCTGGGGTTGGCACACTACAAAGAGGGAGATTTCGACGCCGCCAAAGAGGCTTTTCAAAAGGCAATTTCCTTAAATCCATCGAGTGCACATTATCACTATTCGCTGGGTCAGTTGCTCCAGGATTACCACGATCTTGATGGGGCGTGGCAGAACGCGATCAATGAGTTCACACGCGCGATCGAACTTGACTCGTCCTACGTTGAAGCATGGTACGACCGGGGATCCCTCTATGACAAGCAGGGCGAACTGGAGAAGGCATGTCACGATTTTCGGCAGGTTGTGGAACGAATGCCGAATTATGCCGCTCGCTACAACCTAGCCGTGCTTTACATCAAACGACAGATGTGGGCTGAAGCGCAACAGGTATTGGAGGACATCCTTAGCACTGAACCGAACGACTCGGACGCCTACTACCATCTCGCCGATGTCCATCTGAAACGTACGGGAGATTATAACCTAGCGATCGACAGCCTGAGAAAAGCAATTGAACGCGATAGCGACCATCTGGATGCCCGCTTTGCGCTCGGGCTGCTGTATGCGAAGGAGCGTTTCACTCATCCCGAATATCGTCAGGAAGCTATTGATCAGTTTGTTCAATTGATCTCGAGTAATGAGATGTTACAGACCTTCGATCAAATCGATCAAGTCTATTTCATTCTAGGAAGCCTTTACGACGATAATCCTACCGATGCGGAGTTGGCAATCTCGGCTTATCAAAAGGGTTTGGAGCATGCCCCCTCCGCCCGAGTGAGAAATAACCTAGGTCTCCTGTACTTGCAAAAAAAGGAAATTCAGAAAGCCGCCGAGGAATTTCGCAAAGCGATCCAACTTGAGCCGAATTATGAAGTTCCTTACCACAATCTCGCAAAGCTCTACTTTTACGAACATGACGAGGGACTTCTGAAAGATCTCCGCGAATGGCTTACGCTCAGTCCACACGATGCTGCAGCAATAATCTTTCGACTTTCGCTTTCGCTTATGGATGTCGCGCGGGCTGAAGGACATCAAAGCCTCTATTCCCGTTTGCATCGCGTCAAGAATCTCGTTAGCGTCAGCGGCGTTCAACTTCGCTCCGCAATGCGCAAGTCCGATCCTACCTCCAAACTACACAGCACGATCAATCGAATCTTGACCCAACATGAGGAGTCGTACAATCAGTTGACCGAAATTCTGAACACTTTGCGAACAGAATCTCCTGTCTCGGAGCTAGTTGACATCAATAGGCTCATCGAAAATTTGTTAATCAAACTGATTTCCGTTTGTCAGGATAATAATATTATGTGTCAATCGGTTTTGGCACCTAATCTCCCGCTTATCAAGGGTGACTCGAGCCAACTGAAAGAAGCGTTTCATAATGTCTTGATTAACGCAATTGAAGCCATGAAGGAGGGGGGAGACCTGCGGATTCAAACCGAATACCAGCCGCAATCCTCGCAAGTTAAAATCTCCTTCACCGACTCGGGCGAAGGTATTTCGGATACACATCAGCACAAAATCTTTCAGCCGGGATATACGCTCAAAAAGGAGGGTAGCGGGTTTGGCTTGACTATTGTTCAACGGACCGTTCGCGATCACATGGGGAGCGTCGACCTCCACAGTCGGGAGGGAGAGGGAACGACGTTGACAATCTACCTTCCGGTAAATCCGGACGCTGTTCCAATAATAACAAACCTGCAGATGCGCCCAATCTTCTACGAGGCGCGAGGCGACGTTGCATTTGAGGAGCTAGTGTGATGGTCATCTTATTCTGTAGGCGGCACATGGAGGGTACAATCGCCGATGGGTGTTGAATGGTAAGCAAGTTTTAGTATAAAAGTTTATCTTCCGCATCGCCTGGGAAGAGTAGGATTGGAAGGATGGAAGGTTGGAAGATTTCTTTTCACGCCATTCCCAATCCTCCGATACGCAAGACTCGGAACTTAATGGATGCATAAGAGCCTGCTGGATTTGCCAATCCAGCAGGAGCGGTTGGGGCCTAGATTAACATGTAAGTTTATTCTTGGCAGTTGCTTATAAGGACTTTTCATTACTACCCTCGCACATTGCAGGACGGGAATCGAGATTATCCCGGAGGAAAAAATGCCGGAACGTATCTTAGTTGCCGACGATCAGGAAGAAATACAAGATTTATTGAAAGACATGCTGGTACAGCGAGGTGCCGAGGTTACTCCCGTGGGCACCGCCCAAGATGCGCTAAACCTCATCGTTAAGGACACCGACGCATTTGACCTTGCCATTCTAGATCTGGATTTTGGCGAGCGTCAGATGAGTGGGTTGGCTTGTTTGGAAGAAATTAGAAAAGCAACCACCGCTCTCCCTGTAATTATCCTGACCGGTAAGGGCACCGTCTCAACCGCCGCGGAATCCATAAAATTGGGGGCGGAAGAGTTTGTAGAGAAGGATTTTTACCTCGAAGAGAACGTGGAACTTGCCCTCATGCGCCTTGATAACCTTATCCGCACTACTATTGACAACAAGCGCTTGCGGCGGGAACGTGAATTTTACCGCGAAGAGTTGAAAGGCAAGTACAATATCGTCGGCAAAAGCCCCCAAATTCAACGATTGATTCAACAGATTCAGGAGGTGGCGCCAATACCGCGTCCTGTTTTGATTCGGGGTGAGCGTGGGACGGGAAAAGAGTTAGTTGCGGCAGCCATCCACCACGATAGCCCTCGAAAGAAAAACGCTTTCATAACC
Organism: Candidatus Poribacteria bacterium; assembly: GCA_965204085.1. Classification (GTDB taxonomy): domain Bacteria; phylum Poribacteria; class WGA-4E; order WGA-4E; family JAJDTR01; genus JAJDTR01. The sequence goes on from CBDBEE010000002.1 coordinate 194,649, forward strand.
ATCAACTGTGCGGCATTAGCGGAAGGACTCTTGGAGTGTGAACTATTTGGACAGGAAGATAACGCCTTCACCAATTCTTCGTTTCGGGAAGGACGTTTTGTGTTAGCGGATAAAGGGACGCTGTTTTTGGACGAGATTGGAAACATGTCCTATGAGTTCCAACAAAAGATTCTCCGCGTGTTGGAATACCAGCAGTTTGAGCGGGTTGGCGGGTCGAAGACGTTAAAAGTGGACGTTCGCATCCTTGCCGCGACGAATAGCGATCTCGAGTCGGAAATGCAACAGGGCAAGTTCCGTGAAGATTTGTATGATCGACTCGCCTTCGAGACGATTTGGCTACCTCCGCTGCGTGAGCGCCGCGAAGACATTGAACTCTTGTGTTACCACTTTATGGAACGCTTGGCTGCCGAAGTGGCGGGGGTCAAGCCCAAGAAACTCTTACCTGAGACGCTTGAATGTATGAACGCTTATCATTGGCCCGGAAATGTCCGTCAGCTCAAGTATGTTATTGAGCAGATTACCTACAAAGTCGACGGCGATGCCATCTCCACCCATCATTTGCCGCAAGAAATTATTTCGGCGAATACAGCCGGGTCTGATAAACAATCGTTAACGAATAGGGTGCGTGAGTTTGAGAAGCGACTCTTGACTGAAGCATACGCGGAGTCCCAAGGCAATCTGGAAGTTATCGCGCAGCGACTCGGCATTCCATTGGAATCCGCGAAGCAACTTGTGGAGAAACACCAGATTGGGTAATGGTTAGGGGGTTACGCAGTCTTTTACTCCCGCCCTCCGGTAGAGTGTCGTGTTTATGGATACGCTTAGGGCTTTCAGACATGCGTTCAAGGCACTCGCCGCAGATAAATGTCCAAGGATTCATCGCGAGAATCCGTCCACACAATAACAGCGCCACCATCACTGTCCGGCACTGCTCTAGGCGTGGTCTGATTACCCTCGGCAGTACACACAGGAATGCCATTTAGCGTCCAGACGTATTTGCCGGTGCCATCAATCCGTTGTGCGTAAATGGCGTCGTGCGTAATATTGCCGTAGTCTTTTCGGTAATCAAGCCAATGCACGATTGCTCCATCTGAACCGTCGGAGACGAGAAACGGTTTGCGCTGTTCGCCTTCCGCCGCACAAACAGGAATACCGTGCTCTTCCCACATGCGCTCCCCGATCGGATTCATCCGTTGAGCATAAATGTCCGAGAAGATGTCGCGATCATCTCGCCACACGACAATCAAACCACCCGCACCGTCACTTATACCCTCGGGCACCTGCTGGTTTGATGGTGTGTCGCAGAATGCGATACCGTCTTGCTGCCAAAGCGTCTTTCCGGTTGCGTCAATCCTCTGGATATAGATGTCGGCGCTACGTAACAAGCTTGGGTCGTTTCTATAGTCCAGCCAGACCGAGAACACTCCACCCACTCCATCCTGGATTACGAAAGGAGTGCTTTGATGTCCGGCAGCCGTACACACAGGGATGCCTGTTTCCTGCCAGACCGCCTGTCCCTGCTTATCCAACCGCTGCGCAAAAACATCCCAATCCTCGGTACTGATGTCCCACCATACGACGATGGCTCCTCCTTCACCGTCTGCTGTGAGAAACGGATCGTACTGATCTCCTTCACCCCGATATACCGGTACGCCGTTGTCACCCCACACTATGCGACCGTCGGAGTCAATTTTCTGGGCATAAATATCTTGATTTCCGTTTCGCCAGTCCTCCCAGACGACAATTGTATTTCCCTTGTCATCGGAAATGGCTCGCATGTCGGTCTTTATTGCGGAGTGAACGCAGACGGGAATTCCATCCTTCTTCCAAAGCGGATTTCCACTACCATCAATTCGTTGCGCATAAATATCCTGGTGTCCATTCCTTCCATCGCCAAATACGATAATCGCTCCGCTGTTGGCATCGGACACTACTACGGGCCAAATCTGCTCACTTGGCAAATTGCATATCTGAACGCCGTCTGCTGTCCATAGCATTTCGCCGTTTTCGCCAACTCGCTGCGCAAACACATCACGATTCTCGTTTCGCGCATCTTGCCATGCGATGATTACGCCCCCCTCACCATCGGTTACCAAATCGGGAAAATGTTGCTCATTCACCGCGGTGCAAACCGGTTTGCCTTGAGTTAAATCTTCTACCTGTTCGGCATGATGCGATAGCACAAAGAAAATCGAAAGCGTTAGGATTGTGCAGACAGCCTTGAAGGCAAAAGGGTTTTTTGGTCGGGGACGTGAAGAGAGTGACATTGAATCTTCCACCGATGAGATAGCGTTTATTGTGGCTATCCGGTCACGACGAATCCGAGATGGAAAATGGCTTTGTCATGACAAATCAGAAATTAGCGCTTGCTTGCAATGAATGTCTGGAGAGGACACATCACGAAGAAACCGGACGGAAATTTTCTTGAAGGAGACAAGGGTAAGCTGTCGATCAGGAGGGGTGTAATTCAAGCGTGGGCCAGTGAAACCAAGATAGTCTTGAAATCTTGAGAGCCCGGTGTACGAAAAATATGATGCTTTTGTAAATTGTGAGAGGAGCGAAGAACAATCTGGTGTTAGTGTTAACCTATGTCCATCTAGGACAATTCTAGGTAAACGGCTGCAAACTACTGACTAGGCCAATAACCGAAGATCGATTTCACCGGGTTAATCCAACTGCCATCCTTGGATTCCCAAATCTCATAGTCTTTATCGGTTACCCAGACGCCATAATGCAAGTGATATCCGGTACTACGACCACTGGTTCCCACATAACCGATGACTTCCCCGCGGGCCACTTTTTTCCCGACGGTCATATCGTCAGCGAACTTACTCATATGGCCATAGACCGTTTCCATTTTTGCCGAGGGGTGTTTAACTCTAATCATATTTCCCAATAGCCGATGGTAACCGCGATATGAGACAGTTCCGTGTGCGGCGGCTATTATAGGCGTGTCTTTTTTGGTGGCAATATCTAAACCGGTATGAAGTTCGCGTCGCCTAGTGATAGGATTTGGACGCGGACCATATTCAGAAGAGTACCAGTAGATTTTCTCTTCGCCAACTTCCGGCGCAATTATCGGGAGAACAGAAGGTGTTTCATTCAGTCGTTTTTCTTCTTTCTGAACGTACTCGTAAACGGGCGTAATAGCAGCCTTTGCCTTCGCGACTCGCGTGCTTAACGAGTCCGATTTTTCACTAGGGTAGTCTTCTAAGTGTGAAGTGGAATCCGTGTCAATGATTGCCTCGCTCGATTCAGAATCCTCAAGTGGGTCGGCGCCAAATCCGGATCCGCCTTGTCCGAGAGCTCCTTCTGTTTCCGCGTCTATGCCCAACCCACTACGCACCTTGTCTGCCATCCTCTTAATCTCATTCATTTCTTTCTTCTCAGATGCAAGTTCGGATTTTAGGGATTGTACCTCTTTCTTAAGATTGGCGTTCTTCGCTTCAACCGCCTCGTGACTGCTTCTGGAAAAAAGTCCGTAACTAATTCCTCCAAGTGCACTAACTATGACTGTAAAAAGGAAAATATATAATAACTTCAGGCACCACCTTCCGACCGAGATCTGCCGCACAGACCGGCCATCCGGTGACATAATGGCGAGTATGTATGAATTTTTCAACGTCTATCTCCTTAATTTTGTTTTCTTAAGGATTTATGGAAAGGAAAACCCGTTCCCTACAAGCTATAGCATTAGTATAGCACGATTTAGAATCTGAATCAAGCGTTTTGAAAAAAATTTCAACCTTTAATTCGAATTATTTGGTGGTTGATTATCAATGACCTACTACATCTGGACAGAATGTACCAAATCGCGCCAGGGCGGCTTATATCTTTGGAACAACACGCTCAGAACGCACTGAGAGCACATTTCTGGAACTTACGTTATCTTTCTAAACGACGGCGATTTAGCTCGCGTTTCAAAAATCTCAAAAAAATCGGTGTTTCACATCTCTTTTTTTGAGATTCTATCCGAAAATCTGTCGAGAGTTGCGCTTTTGCCTCAACGCTAAGCTCAGTCATAGGGGAAACGCATCTAATTATACAGGGTGTCTCATGGTGGAAGAATGTACGATTAATGTTGGGTTTCACTCTAATTTTGGCACGTAAAGGCAAAGCGGAAACTCGAAAACTCGTCTAAGATTGGCGATTATTAACGGAATGCCGTTCAATCCAACCTACAACCCCTAAGAAAATTATCACAAACTTAGCCCTGTTCTCTTTTTTGTCGAGTAGATAATTTAGATGCGTTTCCCCTGAGTTCCATTCACTGTTGAATGGAACTTAACCCGTGTGCTATGCTAAAATTGTGGCGGTGAGTGGAGGGATGCGTCGAAAAATGAGTTGGCGGCACCCGACATTCTGTAAGGGTTTTCCACTTTTTTTCATGAACGAAGTCTATCTTGCTGCTTCCGACTGCACCGAAATCCTCTCTCGCACCGTCTGATACGGGAAACTCCATTATGAAAATCGTCATCGCGCCGGATTCATTCAAAGGCAGCCTTACCGCGTTGCAAGCAGCCGATGCCATGGAACAGGGCATGAGAAAGGTGTTTCCCGATGCAATTATTGAAAAAACGCCGATGGCGGATGGTGGAGAGGGCACAGTCCAGTCACTGGTTGATGCCACCGGCGGACAACTTCTAGTTGAGCGGGTTGCGGATCCGCTTGGGAACGAGATCGAGGCGGAGTATGGAATCCTCGGAGATAGGACCACGGCAGTCATCGAAATGGCAGCGGCTTCCGGTTTAACGCTTGTACCTCCCAATCGGCGTAATCCTCTCGTAACCACGACGTACGGGACGGGGCAGCTCATTAAAGCCGCTTTGGATCGAGGTTGTCGGAAGCTAATCATCGGCATCGGCGGGAGTGCGACGAACGATGGCGGCGCGGGGATGGCGGAAGCTCTCGGTGCGAAGTTGCTGACATCGAGCGGTCAACCGATTTCACCGGGCGGCGGAGGATTAGGTGCACTCGATGCAATCAATGCCTCCGATTTAGATTCGCGGCTTGCCGCAACCGCCACCGTTGTCGCGTGCGATGTGGACAATCCGTTGACGGGCAAGAACGGGGCAGCCCATGTCTATGGACCGCAAAAAGGCGCTACGCCCGAGATGATTGAAACGTTGGACGCAAACTTGGCACATTTTGCCTCAATTATTCAGCGCGACATGGGGAAGGTAGTTGGTGAGATTCCGGGTGCAGGAGCTGCCGGCGGACTCGGTGCGGGTTTAATTGCGTTTTTGGATGCCGAACTGAAATCCGGTGTGGATATCATGATTGACGCGGTGAAACTCGAAGAGCAACTTGAGGAGGCGTCCCTAGTCGTGACAGGCGAAGGAGAAATTAACTTCCAGACCGTTTTTGGCAAAACGCCGATTGGCGTCGCGAAGCTTGCAAAGGCACACCGAATACCCGTAATTGCGATTGCCGGAAGCCTCGCTGAAGGGGCCGAGGAGGTTCACGAAGCGGGAATTGACGCCATAATTGATATTGTTCCAGCGCCGATGTCGTTGGAGAGTGCGGTTGAAAACGCCTTTGACCTAACAGTTAAGGCTGCTGAACGAGCAGCACGTATTATCTCGATCGGGATGGGCAACTTGAAATAGCGCGGAATGCCTACACGCTATTTTTGTATAACCATCTTTCGCGTTTCACGATAACCCCCGGCATCAAGGGTACACCAATATACGCCGTTCCCCACTGGTTCACCGGCATCATTCCGCCCGTCCCAATACGCGGCGCGTTCGCGGCTTTGATATGCGCCGGCAGGTTGGTGTCCCACCGCCAGCGTCCGAACCGTTTGCCCGTTCAGATCATAAATCGCCAGTGTTACATCTGCCGGGCGCATTAGCTGATACGGCATCCACGTCTCCGGATTGAAGGGGTTCGGGTAGTTGGGCAAAAGTGATGTTTCGATTTCGGATCGATTTGAAAGTTCAACGTGCTTAAGCTCGCCCCACGTAGCGGCGAGTTTTGGTCCCCAAAGGAGAATTGTTCCGTCTGCACTCCCACTCGCAAGCGTCAAGCCATCCGGACTGAACGCTACAATACGCACGCCGTCAGTATGCCCCCGGAACGTCTGCTTGTGGTCTCCCGTCGCAACATCCCACAGTCGGACGGTATTGTCTAGACTCCCGCTGGCAAGTGTCAGACCGTCCGGACTGAAGGCGACGCTGCGCACCGGTTGTGTGTGGCGGCCGACAAAATCCCGCTTGACACTCCATGAGGATGCATCCCAAAGCGTGATTGCTTCTTGCTCGGGGTTCCGTGGGTACCAGCTCCAACAACTGGCGAGAGTACCGCCGTCCGGACTGAACACAACGGTAAGCGCTCTCTCGGGTCCCGTGAGTGTTCGCTTGTGGGCACCCGTCTTGGCGTCCCACAGACGGATGGTCATGTCCCTACTTCCGCTCGCCAAAGTCCCTCCATCCGGGCTAAATGCGAGGCTATCTATCCAACCGGTATGTCCGGTGAGCATTCGCTTGTGCGCGCCCGTATCGGCATCCCATAAACGGACAGTCTCGTCGTGACTTCCGCTTGCCAAGGTTCGCCCGTCAGGACTATACGCGAGGCTACCTATCAGACCGGAATGCCCCTTGAGTGTGCTCTTATGGGATCCCGTCATAGCGTCCCACAGGCGAATAGTCGTGTCCCAGCTTCCGCTAGCCAATGTGCTCCCGTCCGGGCTGAATGCAAGGCTGAAGACTCCCATTTTATGCCCCATGAGCGTCTGCTTGTGGGTTCGCGTGACAGCATCCCACAAATAAACGGTGCTGCGAACGCCGTTGCTCGCGAGAGTACTTCCATCCGGAGAAATTGCCATACACCAGAGGCTAGTTGTGTGCCCGGTGAATTCCCCTTGGTGCGCCCCCGTAGCGACATCCCATAGATGAGTGCCGCTGGCGAGTGTTTCGCCATCCGGACTAAACTCAACGTGTCCGGTATATCTGGCGAGCGTGCGTTCATAGGCGTTGGTGGCGGCATCCCATAGACGAATGCCCTTGGATGTACTCCCACTTGCAAGAATCGACCCATCCGGGCTGAAAACGACGCTCAGGACACCAGTCATAGGCCCGGGCAGTGTTCGTATCTGGAGGCCGGTGACAGTGTCCCATAGACGAATAGTTTTATCAGCGCTTCCACTGGCAAGCACCGAACGGTCCGGGCTGAACGCGATGGTCGTGACAGACCGCGTGTGCCCACTAAGGTCTCGTTTGACTTCACCGGTATCGGGGTTCCACAATCGAAGGCTGGCGCTCCTCGTGTCAGTCCCGTCTCCACAACTAGCCAACGTCGCTGAATTCGGACTGAACGCGACATTTCTGACCCAACCAATCCCTTCATCAAGTTTCCGCTTGCGCAGCCCCGTCTTGGCATCCCAAACAAGGATTTCCCGGAAGCCTCCACTAGCAAGCATTTTTCCATCTGGACTATAGGTCACACAGCGGATATCCCTGGTGTGACCGACAAGGGTCTGCTTGTGGATGCCCGCGATGGGGTCCCAAAGGCGGATGGTGGCGTCCGAACTCCCGCTAGCAAGCGTCGACCCATCCGGGCTGAACGCAACGCTATAGACCGATTTCCTATGTCCTTTGAGTAGGGCAATCTCTTTACGTGTTGCAGTATCATACAACCAAATTCCAACCTTACCCGCCATCGCAATCATCGTCCCGTCTGGTGAGAACGTAACCTCCGATATCCAACCCCTGCCCAGTCGTGCTTTGGCACCTTCGGGCAAATCCCGTAGGCTATATTCTCGGGCAATCGCATGGTGTAGAGATAGAGCGGTGAGAAGCAAAAGGCTAAATTTGAAAATTTGAGATTTTATCATCGTACGATTCTCATTTTCGATGGACATATATCCTACTTCCCGACCAGCAACTTCCGCGTAGCGCTAAATTCTCCGACCTTCAGCGTGCAGAAATAAACTCCGCTCGCGACCCGCTCCCCCTGCTGATTCCGACCGTCCCAATACGCCGCGCGGCTTTGACTCTGGTATGTGCCTGCAGGTTGAAGTCCCAGCGCCAACTCCCGAACGATCATCCCATCATTATCATAGACTCTCAGCGCGACTCTCGCTTGATGCGCCAATTGATACGGTATCCACGTCTCCGGATTAAAGGGATTTGGATAGTTTGCGAAAAGCGCCGTTTGCATAGGCGTTGTCGAGATGGTTGCCGGTGCACGTTCTAACAACCGTGTTGCCTCGTCTAAGCCTCTTCCCTTTATGCCGCCCCAAGTCGTGATGCGACCATACGCCCACAGTAAAATCGTGCCGCTCCGATCCGCGCTGGCGAGCATACGTCCATCCGGAGAGAAGGCTACGGATAACACCTCATCCGTACTTCCTTCAATAGACCGCAGGAGTTCACCGGTACGCCTGCTCCATAATCGAATCGTCTCGTCCCGACTCGCACTGGCAATAATCAATCCATCGGGAGAGAAGGCTACAGAATTGACGGCGCGCGTATGTCCTACAAGCGTACGCAAATGTGCTCCGGTACGGCCATCCCACAAACGAACCATTCTGCCTGTGCCTGCACTGGCGAGGATGGAACCATCAGGCGAGAAGGCTACGGCATTGACCGCGCGCATGTGTCCTCCAAGGGTACGCCGTTCGCCGGTGCCGATATCCCACAAACAAACAGTCTTGTCTGCACTGCCACTGGCAAGCGTGGAACCGTCTGGCGAATACGCCACGGAATGAACATCCCCCTCATGCCCATTAAGGATATGCAAACTCTCTCCGGTTTTGGCATCCCACAGACGAATCGTCTTGTCGCTGCCCCCGCTGGCAAGCGTGAATCCGTCGGGAGAGAACGCTACAGTATTGACGCCGTGCGTGTGTCCTTCAAGGGTATTCCGATGTTGGCCGGTTCTGGCATCCCACAGACGAACCGTCTTGTCGCTGCCTCCGCTGGCAAGTACGGTCGCATCACGAGAATAGGTTATAGAAAGGATTTTGCCTGTATGACCTTCAATGCTGTGCCGAAGTTGGCCAGTGTGGATGTCCCACAAGCGCACGATTGCGGCGTAGTCAATTCTATCGTCTCCCCAACTGGTACAGCTGGCAAGCGTGGATCCGTCGGGCGAGACCGCTACGGTATAGACATCACCCCCGTGCGCCCAAAGCGTATGTAAATTTTCCCCGGCACGAATATCCCAAAAACGAATTATGCCGTGGTCGCTTGCGCTGACAAGCACGTCCCCATTTGGCGAGAACGCTACGAATTTTACCGGCGCCACATGCTTCGCAAGCGTGTGCACGTGCACGCCTGTTTGCGCATCCCACAGGCAAATCGCGCCGTCACCGCTCCCACTGGCAAGCCGTGACCCATCCGCCGAAAACGCTACCGAAGTGACCGGAGCCGCATGCCCCTCAAGCGTTCGCAAGTGCTCACCTGTTCGCGCGTTCCAGAAACGAATTGTCTTGTCTGCACTCCCACTGACAAGCGTTGCGCCGTCGGGAGAAAACGCCATGGACCATACGGGGCTGGCATGCCCCTCAAGGTCCTTGGATAGTCGTCTAGTGCGGACATTCCAAAACTGTATTATCTCCTCACTGTAAACCACCGTCGTGGCAAGCGTAAGTCCATCAGGCGAGAACAGTGCGGTATTGAAATGCCCAGAAACTGCACCGATCTCTTTCCCAGTTCGAACATCCCAGAAACGAATTCTGCGGTCAATGTCCCCGTGGGCGAGCGCGGATCCATCCGGCGAGAACACTAGGAACCGTATAATCGGCCCAGCCAAATCAAACCTACCCGGCTCAAGAACCCTTAACTGTTCCCCGGTGTAGACGTTCCAAAACCGAATCGTCATGTCTCCGCTGCTGCCGCTGGCAAGCATGGATCCGTCCGGAGAAAAGGATACGGCAGTAACCGGGTGAGTATGCCCGGTGAGCAGTTTGACTTCGGCGCCGGTGTTGGCGTCATATAGCCAAATACCCAACCGGCTGCCGACCGCCACAAACTTACCGTCCGGGGAATATGCAATATTGCTTGTAACCGGACCGTTGCCTACGCGGTCGCAAGAGGTCCCGGGCAAACCCAATTGATTAAAACTTTGGGCAGAACTGGTATGCACAGACAGAGCAAAAGTGAGCAGAAGATTAAATCCCAAAACTTGGGCTTTTGTCATCAAGCAATTCCTTCTTCCCGTGGCGCAATCCTTCGGGCAATGCTATCCCCTCGCTATTTTAACACATCTCTTCAGGGAAGCGGAAATATCCTTACTCACCGACCAGCATTTTCCGCGTGGCAGTAAAATTGTCTGCGGTCAACGTGTAGAAATAGACGCCGCTCCCCACCGACTCACCAGCATCATTCCGCCCGTCCCAATACGCTGCACGCTCTCGACTCTCATACACGCCCGCAGGCTGGTGCCCTATTGCCAGCGTCCGAACCGCATGTCCGTTTAAATCGTAAATCGTCAATACCACCTTCGCCGGTTTTCCCAACTGGTACGTTATCCACGTCTCCGGATTGAACGGATTCGGGTAGTTTGGCAGGAGCGCGGTTCCTGGCGGGTTTACCGGAGTGGCCGACGGCGAAAGCACCAACAACTGCCGCGTCCCGTCTGCGACCGCTACTTTCCTAATATCGCCCCAAGTCGTCGCGCGCATAAGGTCCCACAGCAGGATTGTGCCGTCGGAACTCCCGCTCGCAAGCATTAGCCCGTCGGGAGAAAACGCCACGGAATCAGCACCCCACACATGACCGAAGAGGGTTTGCAGGTTCTCCCCGGTGCGAACATCCCACAGGCGAATGGTGCCGTCCCAACTTCCGCTTGCAAGTGTGCATCCGTCCGGGGAAAAGGCTACCGAACGCAACTCGTTCGTATGACCTTCGATGGTCCGCAGGCGTTCACCCGTGTTGGGGTTCCACATACGGATGGTGTAATCCGAACTCCCGCTCGCAAGCGTGAGTCCATCGGGAGAAAACGCCACGGAATCGACATCGTTCCACTTCCCCCACTCCCTAAGGATACTTAGGCTCTTTCCGGTGCGCCCATCCCATAAACGTGTTGTACCGTCCCAACCGCCGCCGCTTGCGAGAATGGAACCATCGGGCGAGAATACTAGGGACTCTACTCGGCGCTCATGTCCCTCAAGGGTACGAAATCTACCCCGGGTGGTCACATCCCACAAATGAATCACTTCATCATAATACCCCGTATTGCTAGCGAGCGTAAGACCATCGGGATAGTACGCCACGGTAGAGACAGCCTGGGTATGATTCGTGATGCTCCGCAGACAGTCCCCGGTGTGCACACTCCATAACCAGATTATTCCGGAGCCTCTATTCCCGCTGGCTATCGTAAGTCCGTCAGGCGAATAGGCTATGAAATCAACCGTCCCGTTATGCCCGTAAATGCCCTTCAGATGTTTGCGCGTGCGGATATCCCATAGATGAATCGACTCATCGTTACTCCCACTGGCAATCGTGGAGCCATCAGCAGAGAATGCGATTGGTGCATCGTTACTCCCATGTTCCGCGAGAATCTGTGCATCCGTTCCGGTACGGATGTCCCACAATCGAACTGTCCTGTCCCTACTTCCGCTTGCAATGGTGTGCCCATTAGGCGAGAAGGCGACGGATAGCACCGCCTCCGAATGCCCGGAAAGCGTTCGCAATTCCTCTCCGGTTCGGGTGTCCCACAATCGAATCGTACCGTCAGAACTCCCGCTGGCAAGTATCTGCTCGGCTGACGAAAACGCTACGGCACTCACATACCTCGTATGCCCTTCAAGTGTGAGAATGCGTTTTCCCGTATGCACGTTCCACAGTCGTATCTGTGCGTCATGACCTCCGCTTGCAAGCGTGGATCCATCGGGAGAGAATGTTAGGGAAAGCACCTCACCCACATCGTCAAACAGAGTCCGGAGGCGCTCGCCGGTGCGGCCGTCCCACAGCCGAATCGTCTCGTCCCAGCTTCCACTGGCAAGTACGGAACCGTCAGGCGAGAACGCCACGCAACTTACCGCGTACGTATGTCCGGTGAGGAGTTCAACTTCAGCCCCCGTATGTGCATCATAGATCCAGACACCGATGCTGCAGGCGACCGCAAGCAGAGTTCCGTCCGGGGAGTATACAATGTTACCGGTGATTCCACCTTTACCAAGTCTCGCTTCGGCGCCTTCGGGCAACTTCCATCGGGTATAATCTTGGGCAAAACTGCTCTGCACAAATAGAGCGGAAACCGGTACAAGGAAAAGCGCGACCAACCGAATTTTTTTCATCGGACGATTCTCCTTTTGCGATTTCAGACCTACCGGGTGACGGCACACAGGGAGTTTTATGGGCGCTCTATGGAATCTCTATCGCCGTTGTTATTCACTCGCTTGATTCGACTACTTTCCCACCAACATTTTCCGCGTAGCAGTAAATTTACCAGCGGTCAGCGTGTAAAAATAGACGCCATTCGCCACCGTCTCTCCCATCTCATTCCGTCCGTCCCAATACGCGGCGCGTTCGCGGCTTTGATACACGCCGGCAGGCTGGTGTCCCACCGCCAGCGTCCGAACCGTTTGCCCGTTCAGATCATAAACTTCCAGCGTTACCTCTGCCGATCGCTTTAACTGATACGGTATCCACGTCTCCGGATTGAAGGGATTGGGGAAGTTTGGCAGTAAAGTTGTTTCCTCCGGCATCAACACAGCGGCTGTGGGCGCAGGTTCCGAGAATCGCCCCGTCCTACCTACCACCACCCGTGTTCGTTTGACATCACCCCACACCGTTCCAAGCTTGAAGTCCCACAGCAAGACCGTCCCATACCAACTCCAACTGGCTAACATATTTCCATCGGCGGCAAACTCTACGGACTCGACGCTGCTTGCATGCCCCTCAAACTTCCATAGCAGCGCGCCGGTTCGAACGTCCCACAACCGAATCGTGTCATCTCCGCCGGTAGCAAGAATCTCTCCATCGGACGAAAATGATAGTGCCTTGACAGCGTTCGAGCTACCGTGTCCCGTTAGCGTATGCAGCATTTCCCGGGTTCGAGTATCCCACACATGAACTGTCAAGTCGCCGCTCCCGCTAGCAAACCTGGTCCCATCGGGAGAAAACACGATAGAAGTAATCGGGGAGAGTTCACCCGCACCCCCAACCAGTGTGTGAAGAAGCTCGCCCGTGTGCACATCCCAAATGCGAATCCCGGAATGCCAACCTCCGGTGTAAACAGTTCTCCCATCCGGTGAGAACGCCACCGCCCGTACAAAGTCCTCATCAAAGGAAATGACGTGGAGGGGTTCCCCGGTGTGCGCGTCCCACAAGCGAAGCAGACTGTTACCTTTATGCGGCCAGCCACTCGCAAACACCTTTCCATCGGGTGAAAATGCGGCGGACACGACATGGTCCGTGTGCGCTTCAAAGGTTTGCAGGACTTCTCCCGAACGCACATCACACAAGAGTATTATAGTGTAGTCGTGTATACCTCGAATAGCAAGTGTGGTTCCATCAGGCGAAAACGCGAGGACACTGCCCGTAAGTCCGGGAAGGGTTCTCAACTTCTCCCCGGAGCGGGCATCCCAAATCTCAATCGCCTCCGCGCCACCGACGGCAAGCGTCTTTCCATCGGGCGCAAATGCACATCCCGCAACCCCGTGCACCAGTGTACGTAGATGTTCCCCGGTGCCGGTATCCCACATACGAATCGAGCCGCTGCTCGCACTTGCCAGCTTGACACCGTCGGGCGAGAACGCTATCGAGTTGACTCCCCCTATGTGCCCTTCCAGAATTCGATCCTCCTCGCCGGTGCGGGTATTCCACATTCGAACGGTGTCGTCGTACCAGCCGCCTCCACTCGCAAGCAGGTCTCCGTTGGGCGAGAACGCCACGCAACCGACCGTGTGCGAATGTCCCTCAAGTGTCCGCACCTGTTCCCCGGTGCGTGTGTCCCACAACTTAATCCTGCCATCTCGGCTCAGCCTAGGATCCACGCTCTGCGGTCTACCCGCACTGGCAAGCGTACGTCCGTCGGGCGAGAACGCGACCGAACTTACCGGCTGTTCATGACCTTCAAGCGTGCGTAACTTTTTTCCGGTTTGGACATCCCACAACATGACCGCACCGTCCCTACTCCCACTCGCGAGAGTCAATCCATCGGGCGAGAAGGCTACGGTGTCGACCGATCCCAAGTGTCCCTCAAGTGTTCCCTTGAGCTCTACGTTCCACCCATCCCATAAACGGATAAGTTTGTCTTCGCCCGCACTGGCAAGCGTGGATCCATCGGGCGAGAACCGTACCGATCGAACCGGCCCCTCATGCCCCGTAATGGTTTCGAAGAGTCTACCGCTGCGGACAAACCACCCCCGAACCGTTCCGTCCGCCCCTCCGCTTGCAAGCGTATTGCCGCTGGGGGAAAACGCGACCGTGAGAACTGAATCCGTGTGCCCGGTGAGGAGCTTAAGCGCGACGCCGCTGCGTGCATCATACATCCATATATCTTTACGAGTCGCAGCCGCAATCCGCCACCCATCCGGCGAATATGCAATCTCGGTTACCGGTGCTTTTCCGATGCGCATCTTGGCGCGCTCGGGCAATCCCCATCGTATTGAGTCTTGGGCATAACTGCTCTGTAGAAACACGACGGAAACAAACAGTAGGCAAAACTTGAAAATCCAAGAGGTTCTCATTGACTGATGCTCCCCTCCGGCAGCCGTAAATTACTTCGTGAATTGGATAGTCAACCGGGGCAAGAAAATTTGAGGGCGCAGAATGCCAACGGGTCAACTAGCGGCGATTTAGCCGTGCCCCATAGGGCTCAAGTTAAGAGCCTGTTTGAATTGTCGGTAGCAAAGCTATATTTAGTCATTTGAAGACAGTTTTTTCATATTTGTGTAATTGCCTGCTATATAACTGTCGCCCCGCTGGGGCTTAGATGTGTAGGGTTTCGGCGTTTCTACACACCTTCAAGATCTCTATCGCACTCGCTATTCACTCGTTTGATCCCCTCTGGGGCTCTTGGAGGCTGGTGCGCAGTGCACACCCTACAAACTGTACTTTTCAAACAGGTTCTAAGCGTTTTGGGTCGCAAGTCACGCGGATTCAATGTCTTAAATTGTTAATCTCCATGTAGACATGGATGATGGAATACCAACCCATTAATTGATGAGTATGGCACAGGAGGTGACTCATGGCGTTGGTTTCCGTAGGGCCGGTGCGGTTGGAAACCGCACCTACCGTATGGGATGGGATTTGCTATCGCCCGCGCTATCCGCTTGGTTGATCGCACCCTACATATGTACTTTTCAAAAAGGCTCTTAAGTTGATCCTAAAGGCGGCGATTTAGATGGATCGTAATTGTTTAGTCCATCGGTCTGGATTCGCCAATCCAGACCGAGCGGGGAGGCAGCGAACGCGCCGAGTAGGGAAGCACAATGCTAATTCCGGCTAATCGGGGGCTTACATGCCCAGACCGGACGTGCGACGAACTGTAATACTACGAACCAAACGATGCACTAAACAGTTACGCCGGATCCTATAAAATCCGAAGGCGGCGTAGGAACGTCCGAGATTTATCGCGACGCTTCAATCCTTTCTTCGCTGAATGCTTCGTCGACCCACTCTAAAATCCGCCATTCGCCGTCTCTCAACTCAAAGATAAACAGATTATCTCCTTCGGCATACCACCCTGTATATCCGCCCTCGAGCGAGACACCGTCTGCCACGAATCCTTGAATCCTATAGTGGACCCTAACTTCGGCTCTGTTGCGCTCCGCGTTTAACTCCACCTCGGGTGGCTCTTCCAACTCAATCTCGATGTCTTGGTACAGGGCAAATACGCGAATGGCGGATTCTCGCTCTTCGCGGATATCATCAAACGTCACATCATCTGTCGTGTCGTCGGGTGTGCCCATGTCCGAGACATAGCGGAAGCCGTCCGCCCAGAAGACATTCATGTATGCATCAACATCTTCAGTTTCATACCCGGTACGCCACGCTCTCAACGCCTCCTCTATCGCCTTAATTTCATGAGATTCCGGCGTGCCAACCGTTTCAACATCTCCGCAACTCAGAATGCATGAAACCAGAAGAACCGTGAATAGTAGCGTGCCTGTTTTGGCAAAAGCGTTAAACATGATTGAAATCCTCCTTAAATTCTAGATGTTAGGATTTTGATTAAAAAAATGGTGATACTCGATGGATTCACATTGTAAAATTTGGGGGAGTAAACAGTTGTCCAATCAAAGAGATGTCCATGCACCGCAAAACCAGTCCCCCGACTCGTAAGGATTTACGGCGAGCATTGGAAATCTCTTTCTTCCGTTTCCAACAGCATTGACACTCTTCATATATTTTTTGGCGCGAGGAGTATTATCGACCCCTATTTGCCGACCAGCATCTTCCGCGTCGCCGTAAAATCACCCGCAGTCAGCGTGTAAAAATATACGCCATTTGCCACGGTCTCGCCCTCGTGATTGCGTCCGTCCCAATACGCCGCACGCTCTCGACTCTGATATACCCCTGCAGGTTGATGCCCTACCTCAAGCGTCCGAACCGCATGTCCTTTCGTGTCAAATATCGTGAACCCCACCGCCGCCGGATGCGCCAACTGATACGGAATCCACGTCTCCGGATTGAACGGATTCGGGTAGTTTGGCAGAAGTGCAGTGGTTGTCGGAGCCAAAGGCGTGACTGTCGGTGACAGCTCTAGCAGTTGCCTCGTCCCATCGACAATTTCCTCCTGTTTAATATCGCCCCACGTTGTGCCAAATCTCGTTCCCCACAGCAGAATTGTGCCATCGTTACTCCCGCTGGCAAGCGTGAAACCATCGGGCGAAAACGCTAAGGAGGTGACAGCTTCCATATGCCCCTCAAGGGCGTACAACTCCGCCCCGGTACGCGCATTCCACATTCGTATCGTCTTGTCGTCGCTCGCACTAGCCAGTGTGAAACCACCAGGAGCGAACGCCACGGAAGTAATTTTGCCCGTATGCCGCCCGACCAGAAACCACAATCGCCCGATGCGAGAATCCCATAGACGAATCTTGCCGTCCTCATAACCCCCGCCGCTGGCAAGCATGGAACCGTCGGAGGAGTACGCTACGGAACCCACTTCCCGCATCTGCTTCTCAAGACCGAGTAGTGGCGATCCATCCTCCGTATCCCACAGACGAAGTGCCGCCCCGGTGCTTCCGCTGGCAATTTTGGACCCGTCCGGAGAAAACGCGACAGACGTAATCGCGCCGCCGAAATGCCCACGCGACCACGACCATAAGAGTTCCCCGGTGCGCGTATCCCTCATGCGAATTGGTGGGTCACTACTCCCACTGGCAAGCTTGGATCCGTCGGGCGAAAACGCCAGACTCAGAACGTCCTGGGTATACTGTTCAAGCATTCGCCGATATTCGCCGGTATGTACATCCCACATACGAATCGTCCCGTCGGCGCTTCCGCTGGCAAGCGTTGAACCGTCCGGAGAAAACGCCGCGCAACACACGTCCTCGGTATGCCCCTCTAACGTCCGCACATGTTCGCCGGTGCGCGCGTCCCACAAACCAATCGTCGCCCTGTTCGCACTGGCTACCGTAAATCCATCAGACGAATACGCTACGAAACGCACCTCGCGTGTATGCCCTTTGATCGTCCCTCGAAGTTTGCCGCTAGGCACGTCCCACAATCGAACCGTGTTGTCCGAACTCGCACTTGCAATCGTTAGGTCGTCGGGCGATAACGCCACCGAATTGACGGTATTAACGGTATGATGATGTTCGTCGATTGTGCGCAAACCTTCCCGCTTTTGGACATCCCACAACCGAATGGTGTTGTCCTCGCTCGGACTGGCGAGTGTTGTCCCGTCGGAGGAGAACGCAATACCAACCGCCCATCGCCCCCCAAGAGCGCCCAAATAGTTTCTGGAGCGCACATCCCACAAACGAACCCTTTTCAAGTCGCCGCTGGCGAGCATTCTTCCGTCAGGTGAAAATGCGACCGATAAGACGCCGCCGAAGTGTCCCTCAAAAGTACCTAGGTGCTCGCCCGTGCGGAAGTTCCACAAACGAACCGTGTTGTCGTTCCATTTGCTTCCACTGGCTAGCGTGACGCCGTCGCGCGAGAATGCCAAGGAGAGCACCGCGCTCGTATGTCCTTGAAGGCGGCGCAAACGCTCTCCGGTGCGCACATCCCACAAAGGAATGTCCCTGCCGTCTCCTGCAGCAAGCGTCGAACCATCGGACGAAAACACCACCGAAGTTATATGATTCGTGTATCCTTCGAAGATCTTTAAGGGTTTCCCGGTGCGCACATCCCACACACGGACGGTGTTGTCTCCGTCAGCTCCGCAACTGGCAAGCATGGTGCCGTCCGGCGAGAAATCTACACACCGTACGGGGCGCGTGTGCCCACGGAGCAGGTTGACTTCGGCGCGTGTGGTCGCATCGTAGAGCCATATGCCAATGCTACTCCCAACCGCGAGCAGAGTCCCGTCCGGCGAATACGCGATATTGCCGGATATCCAGCCCTTGCCGAGTCTTGCTTTTGCGCCATCGGGCAATCCCCAGCGGGTATAGTCTTGTTGGCCATAACCACTATGCAGAATCAGGGTGGCAAAAAAAATGTTGAGTATTATTAAGCGAGAAGTTTTCTTCGATTGTGATAGAAACGCCATAGTGTATTCCCCTGTGTCTACGATCCCGTTGTAGTGTCGCTCCAGAGGAGCGCAATGTCAATAGAACATGACGGTACAGAAAACTAGCACTCCAGAGGAGTCCAATGTTTACGATCAACCGAACGGATAGATCAAGTGAGTGAATAACGAGCGCGATAGAGATCCCAGGGCGATAGAGTTCCCTTGCGATAGAAGATTCCACGCAAGAGAGATCCTATTGAAATCCCTTTTCCCGTCTTACGACGACTTGGACAATTCTATTTGTGCCCTGATAATAGAGAGTAATGATATTACTTCCCGACCAATATCTTCCGCGTGAAACTAAGATTTCCCGCCCTTAGAGTGCAAAAATATACGCCATTCGCCACCGTCTCCCCTTGGTGGTTGCGTCCGTCCCAATATGCCGCATGACCTCGCTCGGTGTAGAATCCCGCCGGTTGGTACCCCAAATCCAATTGCCGCACCAACACACCCTTCGCGTCATAGACGTTGAGCGTCACCTTGGCGTCGTCCGCGAGATGGTACGGAATCCACGTCTCCGGATTGAACGGATTCGGGTAGTTTGGCAGCAACGCCGTTTCAGTCGGAGCGACGGGCATGGCTGAAGGTGAAAGTTTCTGTATTTTCTTCGTCTTATCGGTGACCGACACTCGCTTGGCGCCGCCCCAAGTTGCTGCGCGCATCATGTCCCACAGCAAGACCGTGCCGTCGTAGCTTCCACTCGCAAGCGTGAGACCATCGGGAGAAAACACTACGGAAGTTACCCATTCGGTATGTCCTTCCATTGTCCTCAGGCGTTCACCCGTGTAAGGATTCCATAGACGCACCGTGTCGTCCCAACTCCCGCTCGCAAGCGTTAGACCGTCAGGAGAAAACGCTATGGATACCACCCCGCCGGTATGTCCTTCCATTATCCGCAGACGTTTTCCAGTGTCGGCGTCCCAGATATGAATCGTGTCATCCCAACCGCCGCTCGCAAGTCTGAGTCCATCGGGAGAAAACGCCACGGACGCGACAGTGCTCCCGTGCCCCGCAAGAGCGTGTGTTGCTTGCGCCGTACCGAGATCCCACAGACGTAAGGTGTTATCCTGACTCCCACTTGCGAGTGCGGAGCCATCGGGCGAGAACGCTACGCTAGAGACAGTCCCCAAATGGCCCACCAGAGTCTCCAGCAGTTCACCTGTGCTGACATCCCACAGATGAACCTTACTGTCATACCCACTGGCAAGCTGTTTCCCGTCGGGTGAGAAAGCCACGGCATCGACATCTCCCCATCCGCTATACTCCCAAAGGATATGCAGACTTTCACCGGTACGTACATCCCACACACGAGTTGTATTATCCCAACCGTCTCCACTAGCAAGTGTGGAGCCTTCCGGCGAGAACGCCAAGGACACGACTTCGCGCCCACGTCCCTTCATCGTAAGGAAGTTTATTCCGGTAAGCGTATCCCACAGTCGAATCGCGTCGTCATGATATCTTGTACCACTCGCAAGCGTAAGGCCATCGGGAGAATATGCGATGGAATCTACAGGCGTCGTATGTTCTGCGATGGTCAGAATATCTTCGCCAGTGTGCACATCCCACAAACTCACCGTCCCATCCCGACCACTCCCGCCCGCAACTGTCAACCCATCCGACGAAAACCGTATGAAATCGGAAGCACCCGTATGCGCATAAAACGCCTTTAGATGTTCTCCGGTATGGACATCCCACAAACGTACCGGGCTGAGTGCGCCTGGCCCCCCACTTGCAAGCGTAAGACCGTCGGGCGAGAACGATATGCAGTTCACTCCGCCCGAACGTTCTTCAAGCGAATGCAGGAACTCTCCGGTGCGCACATCCCACAAGCGAATATTGCCGCCCCCTCCTGCAAGCGTTTGTCCATCTTTCGAGAACGCTACCGTAGTGACACTACGTGTATTCCCCTTGAGCGCGTGCAAAAGTTCACCCTCGCGTACATCCCACAGGCGAATTGTGCTCTCCTTCCAGCCGCCGCCGCTCGCAAGTGTGGAACCATCGGGCGAAAACTGAACAACTTCGACCGACCGCGTATGTCCGGACAGTGTTCGCAAGAACTCGCCGGTGCGAACATCCCACAAACGAGCCGTCTTGTCGCCGCTCCCGCTAGCAAGCATCAGTCCATTAGGGGAGAACGCCACGGATTTGACCGAGTGGGTATGTCCCTCAAGTACGTGCAGATACGTCCCGGTGTGCACATCCCACAAACGAACTGTTTTGTCTCTATACGCTCCGCCGCTGGCGAGCGTAAGTCCATCAGGCGAGAACGCTACGGCATACACCCTATCTGAATGCCCGGTGAGAAAATTGACTTCGGCGCCGGTATTCCCGTCATAGAGCCATACACCAATGCTACTCGGGACAGCAAGCAGGGCTCCGTCCGGGGAATAGGCAATCCTGCCGGTTATCTTACCCTTGCCGAGTCGCGTTTTTGCGCCATCGGGCAACCCCCATCGCGTATAGTCTTGGGCAAGGCTAGTCTGTAGAAACAGCGTATAAGCGACTAAAATGCCGAGTTTGAAAAACCGCGATTTTCTCATTGATTGATTCTCCTCGCAGCGATTTGGGACCTAGGGATTACGGCACACGGGGATCCCTATCGTACTCGCTATCCACTCGCTTGATTCTACTACTTTCCGACCAACATTTTCCGCGTGGCGGTGAAATCGTCCGCAGTCAATGTGCAAAAATAGACGCCATTCGCAACCATCTCTCCTTGTTGATTGCGCCCGTCCCAATACGCCGCGCGACTTCGACTCCGATACACACCGGCGGGCTGGTGTCCCACTTCCAGCGTCCGAATCGTCTGCCCTTTGTTGTCATAGATGGTCAATGCTACCTCCGTAGGACTCGCCAATTGATACGGTATCCACGTCTCCGGATTGAAGGGGTTCGGGTAGTTTGGCAGAAGTGCAGTGGTTGTCGAAGCCAAAGGCGTGACTGTCGGTGACAGCTCTAGCAGTTGCCTCGTCCCATAGACAATTTCCTTCTGTTTAATATCACCCCACGTTGTGCCAAATCTCGTTCCCCACAGCAGAATTGTGCCATCGTTACTCCCGCTGGCAAGCGTGAAACTATCGGGCGAAAACGCCAATGAGGTGACAGCTTCCGTATGCCCCTCAAGGGCGTACAACTCGGCGCCGGTACGCGCATTCCACAATCGAATCGTTGTGTCTTCGCTCCCACTGGCAAGTGTGAAATCACCGGGTGAGAACGCCACCGAAGTAACCTTGCCCGTATGTCGCCCGACCAGAAACCACAATCGCCCGGTGCGAGAATCCCACAGACGAATACTCCCGTCCTCATAGCCCCCGCCGCTGGCAAGTATGGATCCGTCGGTCGAGTACGCTACGGAATACACGTCCCGCACCTGCCTCTCAATGCCGTATTGTGTTCCATCCTTGGTATCCCACAGACGAAGTGTCGCCCCGGCGGTTCCCCCGGCAATTGTGGAACCGTCAGGAGAAAACGCGATCGACAAAACCTCGTCGCCGCGATGCTGTTGCATCCACAAGTGTTCCCCGGTGCGTGCATCCCACAGACGAATCGTCTCGTCGCTGCTCCCGCTTGCAAGCGCGGAACCATCGGGCGAAAATGCCAGACACGAAATGTCTTGGGTATGCCTTTCAAGCGTCTGCAGATGTTCGCCGCTGTGCGCATCCCACAGACGAATCGTGGCATCGCCGCCTCCGCTGGCAAGCGTGGAACCGTCCGGAGAAAACGCAACGCGATAGACGTCTTCCGTATGTCCCTCCAGCGTCTTCACGAGTTCTCCGGTGTGCGCGTCCCACAAACGAATCGACGTGTCACCGCTCACACTGGCAACTGTAAACCCATCGGGTGAGAACGCTACGAAACGCACCTCGCGCGTATCGCCTTTAATCGTCCCTCGAAGTTTGCCGGTAGGCACGTCCCACAATCGAATCGTGTTGTCCCTACTCGTACTTGCAATCGTTAGGTCGTCGGGTGAAAACGTCACCGAATTAACGGTATTAACGGTATGATGATGCTCGTCGATTGTGCGCAAACCTTCCCGCTTATGGACATCCCACAACCGAATGGTGTTGTCCTCGCTCGTACTGGCGAGTGTTGTCCCGTCGGAGGAGAACGCAATGGAACCAACTGCCCATTGCCCCCCAAGAGCGCCCAAATAGTCCCCGGAGCGCACATCCCACAAACGAACCCTTTTCAAGTCGCCGCTGCCGAGCATTCTTCCGTCAGGTGAAAATGCGACCGATAAGACGCCGCCGAAGTGTCCTTCAAAAGTACCCAGGTGCTCGCCCGTGCGGGGGTTCCACAAACGAACCGTGTTGTCGTTCCATTTGCTTCCACTGGCAAGCGAAACGCCGTCGGGCGAGAACGCCAAAGCGAGAACCGCGCTCGTATGTCCTTGAAGGGTGAGCAAACGCTCTCCGGTGCGAACATCCCACAGAGGAATTTCCCTGCCGTCTCCCGCAGCCAGCGTCGAACCATCGGACGAAAATGCAACCGAAGTTATATGATTCGTGTGCCCCTCGAAGATCTTTAAGGGTATCCCGGTGCGCACATCCCACGTCCGAACGGTGTTGTCTCCGTCAGCTGCGCAACTGGCAAGCATGGTGCCGTCCGGCGAGAAATCTATGCGCCGTACGGATCGCGTATGCCCACTGAGCAAGTTGACTTCGGCGCGTGTGGTTGCATCGTAGAGCCATGTCCCAGTGCTACTCGCGACTGCGAGCAGGGATCCATCAGGCGAATATGCGACATCGCCGGATATCCAGCCCTTGCCGAGTCTTGCTTTTGCGCCATCGGGCAATCCCCAGCGGGCATGGTCTTGGGCAAGGCTGGTCTGTAAAATCAGCGTATAAACGAATACAATGCTGAGTTTGAAAAACCGCGATTTTCTCATTGATTGATTCTCCTTGCTGCGAATTCTGCCCCCGGGGTTACGGCACACGGGGATCCCTATCGTACTCGCTATCCACTCGCTTGATTCTACTACCTTCCCACCAACATTTTCATCGTAGCTGTGAAATCTGCCGCAGTCAGTGTGCAGAAATAGGTGCCATTTGCCACCAACTCGCCCTGCTCATTGTGTCCGTCCCAATACGCCGCATGACCTCGCTCGGTGTAGAATCCCGCTGGTTGATACCCCAATTCCAATTGCCGCACCAACACACCTTTCGCGTCATAGACGTTGAGCGTCACCTTGGCGTCTTCCGCGAGATGGTACGGTATCCATGTCTCCGGGTTGAACGGATTCGGGTAGTTTGGCAAGAGTACCGTTTCAGTCGGAGCTACAGGCTTGACTGAAGGTGAAAGTTCCGGCGATTGATTCGTCTCATCGGTGACCGCTACTCGCTTGGTGCCGCTCCACGTTGTTGCGCGCATCAGGTCCCACAGCAAAATCGTGCCGTCGTAGCTCCCACTCGCAAGCGTTAGACCGTCGGGAGAAAACGCGATGGAATTCACCCATTCGGCATGCCCTTCAAGCGTCCGTAGGTGTTCCCCAGTGACAGAATTCCACAAGCGCACCGTGTCGTCCCCACTCCCACTCGCAAGCGTTAGACCGTCAGGAGAAAACACTACGGAACTTACCCAATCGGCATGCGCATCAATTGTCCGCAGACGCTCTCCGGTGTTAGCGTCCCATATGCGAACCGTGTCGTCCGAACCCCCGCTCACAAGCGTAACTCCATTGGGAGAAAACGCCACGGACGCGACAGAGCCCCGGTGCCCCACAAGAGCGTGCGTTGCTTTCGCCGTGCGGAGATCCCATAAACGAATTACGGCGTCCCTCCAACTGCCTCCGCTCGCGAGCATAGTACCATCGGGCGAGAACGCTAGGGTAGTGACATCCCCCAAATGGCCCGCAAGGGTTTCCAGCCTCTCACCGGTGCGGACATCCCATAAATGAACTTTGCTGCCATACCCACTGGCAAGCTGCCTCCCGTCGGGTGAGATCGCCACGGAATAGACATCTCCCCAGCCACTCCACTCCCAAAGGACATGCAAACTTTCGCCGGTACGCGCATCCCACAAGCGAGCCGTGTCGTCCCAAGCGCCCGCACTGGCAAGCGTGGACCCATCCGGCGAGAACGCCAAAGACGGGACCCAGCTCTTATGTCCCGCCAAGCTATGGAGTATATTCCCGGTACGCACATCCCACAGTAGAGTCCGTACGCCACTATATGCTGAACTGCTCGCAAGCGTAAGGCCGTCGCGCGAATATGCAATGGAATCCACAGGCGTCGTATGTTCCGCAATGGTCAGAATATCTTCTCCGGTGTGCACATCCCACAAGTACACCGTCCCGTCCTCGCCACTCCCGCCCGCAATTGTCAACTCATCCGGCGAAAACACTAAGAAATCAGCAACACCCGTGTGCGCATAAAATGCCTTTAGGTGTTCCCCGGTGTGGACATCCCACAATCGCACCGGGGCGTTTGAGCCTCGACCTCCACTCGCAAGCGTAAGACCGTCGGGCGAGAACGATATGGAATTCACTCCGACCGCTCGTTCTTCAAACGGACGCAGGAGTTCTCCGGTGCGGACATCCCATAGAAGAATTGTGGTGTCCACCCAACTGTAGCTTCCACTGGCAAGCATTAAGCCGTCGGACGAGAACGCTACCGCACTGACTCCATGGACCTGCGTCTTGAGCGAGTGCAGGAGCTCGCCGGTGTCGACATCCCACAGACGAATTGTGTTCGCCTCCCAGCCGCCTCCGCTCGCGAGTGTGGAACCATCGGGCGAAAACTGAACAACTTCGACCGACCGCGTATGTCCGGAAAGTGGTCGCAAGAACTCGCCGGTGCGAATATCCCACAAACGAACCGTCTTGTCCCCGCTCCCGCTGGCAAGCATCAGTCCATTAGGCGAGAACGCCACGGATTCGACCGATCGGGTGTGTCCCTCAAGTGTGTGCAGATGCGTCCCGGTGTGAGGAGCCCACAAATGAACTGTTTTGTCTCTATGCGCTCCGCCGCTGGCAAGCGTAAGTCCATCAGGCGAGAACGCGACGGTATTCACCTCATCTGAATGCCCCGTGAGAAGATTGACTTCGGCGCCAGTTTTCGCGTCATAGAGCCACACGCCAATGCGACTCGCCACCGCAAGCAGGGCTCCGTCCGGGGAATAGGCAATCTTGCCGGTTATCTCGCCCTTGCCAATCCGCATCTTGGCGCCATCGGGCAACCCCCATCGGGTATAGTCTTGGGCAAAACCATTCTGTAGAGACAACGCGGCAATGAAAACGGAATTGAGTATAAAAAAACGAGATTTGTTCATCGGGTAGTTCTCCTTGCTGCGATTTCGGACCTGTGGGGTTGCGGCACACGGCGTGTGCCTACTACTTTCCGACCAGCATCTTCCGCGTCTCCGTAAAATCCCCCGCAGTCAGTCTGCAGAAATAGACGCCAGTCGTCACCGTCTCGCCCTGCTCATTGCGCCCGTCCCAATACGCCGCACGCTCTCTACTCTGATACACACCCGCAGTTTGATATCCTACCTCAAGCGTCCGGACCGCATGTCCCTTCGTGTCAAATATCGTGAACCCCACATCCGCCGGATGCGCCAATTGATACGGTATCCACGTCTCCGGATTGAACGGATTCGGGTAGTTTGGCAAGAGTACCGTTTCTGTTGGCGTTAAGGGTGCGGCTGAAGGTGAAAGTTCCGGCGAATGATTCGTCTCATCGGTTACCGCTACTCGCTTCGTACCGCCCCACGTCGTTGAATGCATCAGCTCCCACAGTAAAATCGTGCCGTCGTAGCTCCCACTCGCGAGCGTTAGACCATCGGGAGAAAACGCGATGGAATTCACCGATTCGGAATGCCCTTCAAGCGTCCGCAGGTGTTCCCCAGTGACGGAATTCCACAGACGAACCGTGTCGTCCCCACTCCCACTCGCAAGCGTTAGGCCGTCAGGAGAAAATGCTACGGAGCTCACCCCACTGGAATGTCCTTCAATTGTCCGCAGATGTTCTCCGGTGTTGGCGTCCCACATACGAACCGTGTCGTCCCAACTCCCACTCGCAAGCGTTAGACCGTCAGGAGAAAACGCTATGGATGTCACGCCTACTCTATGCCCCACAAGAGCGTGCGTAGCTTTCGCCGTGCGGAGATCCCATAAACGAATTGTGGCGTCCCTCCAAGTGCCGCCGCTCGCGAGCATAGCACCATCGGGCGAGAACGCCAGGGTAGCGACAGGGCCCAAATGTCCCGCAAGAGTTTCCAGCCTCTCACCGGTGCGGACATTCCATAAATGAACCATGCTGCCATACCCGCTGGCAAGCCATCTCCCGTTGGGCGAGAGCGCCACCGCATCGACATCTCCCCATCCACTCCACTCCATGAGTATATGCAAACTCTCACCGGTACGCGCATCCCACAAACGAGCTGTAAGGTCAATGCCGCCGCTACTGGCAAGCATGGAGCCATCGTGCGAAAATGCGAGTGACCGGACTGTAAATTCATGCCCCACCAAGCTCTGATAGTTTTGCCCGGAAAGCACATCCCACAGACGAACCGTTTCGTCACCATATGCCGTAGCGCTCGCAAGCGTAAGACCATCGGGAGAATACGCGATGGAATCCACGGGCATCGTATGTTCCGCAACGGTCAGAATATCTTCTCCGGTGTGCACATCCCACAAGCGCACCATCCCATCCTCGTCACTCCCGCCCGCGATTGTCAATCCATCGGGCGAAAACAGTATGAAATCAGCAGAGCCCGTATACCCATAAAACGCCTTTAGGTGTTCCCCGGTGTGGACATCCCACAATCGCACCGGGTCGTTTGATCCTCGACCTCCACTCGCAAGCGTCAGACCGTCGTGTGAGAACGATATGGAATTCACTCCGTCCGCTCGTTCTTCAAATGGATGCAGCAGTTCTCCGGTGCGGACATCCCATAGACGAATGGTATCGTCGGTCCAACTGTTAGCACTGGCAAGCATTAAACCGTCGGGCGAGAACGCTACCGCACTGACTTCACCGCTATGCCCCTTGAGCGCGTGCAGCAACTCACCGGTGTGGACATGCCACAGACGAATTGTGCTCACCTCCCAACCGCCTCCGCTCGCAAGTGTGAAACCATCGGGCGAAAACTGAACATATTCGACCGACTGCGAATGACGGGAAAGTGGTCGCAAGAACTCCCCGGTGCGAACATCCCACAAACGAACCGTCTTGTCGCCGCTCCCGCTGGCAAGCATCAGTCCATTAGGCGAAAACGCCACGGATTCGACCGATCGGGTGTGTCCCTCAAGTGTGTGCAGATGTGTCCCGGTACGGGGATCCCACAAACGAACTGTTTTGTCTCTATACGCTCCGCCGCTGGCGAACGTAAGTCCATCAGGCGAGAACGCCACGGCATTCACCTCATCTGAATGCCCGGTGAGAAGATTGACTTCGGCGCCAGTTTTCGCGTCATAGAGCCAAGCGCCAATGCTACTCGGGACAGCGAGTAGGACTCCGTCCGGGGAATAGGCAATCTTGCCGGTAATCTCGCCCTTCCCGATTCGCATCTTGGCGCCTTCGGGCAACCCCCATCGGGTATAGTCTTGCGCAAAGCTACTCGGTAGAAACATCACAGAAACTATAAAAGCGCAAAGTTTTACCCACTGAGATTTCCTCATGAGATATTTCCCTTTTCTGAAACCGTAATTTTACTTGCCGACCAACATCTTCAGCGTGGCACTAAAGTCACCTGCGGCCAAGGTGCAGAAGTACACGCCATTTGCTACCGTCTCGCCCCGTTGATTGCGTCCGTCCCAATACGCCGCACGCTCTCTACTCTGATACACCCCCGCAGTTTGATATCCTACCTCAAGCGTCCGGACCGCATGTCCCTTCGTGTCAAATATCGTGAACCCCACATCCGCCGGATGCGCCAATTGATACGGTATCCACGTCTCCGGGTTAAACGGATTCGGATAGTTTGGCAGCAGCGCCGTGTCCGCTGCAGTCAAGAGAGAGACTGAAGGTGAAAGTTCTAGCGATTGCCTCGCCCCGTCGACAAACTCCGATTGTTTTATCTCGCCCCACGTCGTCACATGCCTCACATCCCACAGTAAAACCGTGCCATCATTGCTCACGCTAGCCAAGGTTGAACCATCGGGCGAGAAAGCCACGCTGGTGACTGACAACCAATTCCAGTAAAAGGTCTTGCTGATGTTACCGGTGTGTACATCCCGCAATCGAATGGCGGCGTCTCGGCTCCCACTGGCAAGCATGCCCTCACGGCGCGAAAACGCAATAGCATTGAGACCACCGGATTCGTCACCGAGGATGCGCAGACTTTTCCCGGCGTGTACATCCCACAATCGGATGGTATCGTCTCGACTCCCGCTGGCAAGCATGGCACCGTCCGACAGGAACACTACGGAAATGACATCGTCTGTGTGTCCCTCTAGCATCCCCAAGTTCTCTCCTGTACGCACGTCCCACAAACGAATCGTGTCGTCCCGACTTCCGCTGGCAAGTGTGAATCCGTCCGGAGAAAACATTACGGACGAAACAGCGTTTACGTGTCGACCAAGGGTATGTATCCCTTTTCCCGTGCCCGAATCCCACAACCGAACCGTGTTGTCCCAACCTCCACTGGCGACCGTGCGACCGTCTGGTGAGAACGCCACCGAATACACCTTGCCCGCATGCGCCTCAAGCGTATGTAGCCGTTCTCCGGAGCGGATATCCCATAACCGTACCGTTCCGTCGTATTCTTCGCCGCCGCTGGAAAGCGTAGTCCCATCGGGCGAAAATGCCAAACAACTCACTCCGTGCGTATGTCCCTCAAGTGTACCCTTGTGCACCCAAGTTCGCGCATCCCGCACACGAATCGTACCGTTAACGCCGCTGTGTGCAAAGAGATGCCCATCAAGCGAAAAAGCAATAGCGCCTTCCGTGTACGGATATCCCCCACGATATCCCTCAACGGTATGCTTGTGTTCCCGATTGCGCATATCCCAAAAACGAAGCGTACCGTCCCAACTTGCGCTGGCAAGCGTGAGCCCGTCGGGCGAGGTTTCTACCGAAGTCACCCCATCCGTATGTCCCGTTAGCGTTTTCAGGTGTTCTCCCGTATGCCTATCCCACAATCGTATTGTCTCGTCCCGACTACCGCTGCAAAGTACCTGTCCATCCGGTGAGAACGCTACCGAGGTTACTTCGCTAAGATGCCCCTCAAGCGTATGCAGGTGTTCAGCCGTGCGCGCATCCCACAAACGCACTGTGTGGTCATTCCAACCGCCGGCGCTGGCAAGCGTTAAACCGTCAGGTGAGAACGCTAACCAATTGGCTTCATCCTTATGTCCCTCAAGCGTATGCAGGTGCTCACCCGTGTGGGCATCCCACAGGCGAATTGTCTCGTCCCGACCGTCTGCGCTGGCTAGCATGGAACCGTCCGGCGAGAACGCCACCGCATTCACCGAAGTGTTGTGACCGTGGAACGAGCGCAGGTAGTCACCTGTGTCGACATCCCACAGACTGATTGAATCGGCACGCTCTGAGCCGATACGATTTCCGCTAGCGAGGGTAGAGCCGTCGGGGGAAAACGCCAGAGCAGTTATATAAAGCGCATGACCTTTGAGCGTTCGTCGGTGCTCACCCGTGTCGGCGTCCCACAGACGAATTGTAGGGTCGCCCCTGCTGCGGCCGCCGCTAGCAAGCGTGGCGCCGTCCGGCGAAAACGCGACCGAACCGACCCGCGCCGTATGCCCTGTGAGCAGGTTGAGCTCGGCGCCGGTAGCGGCGTCATAAATCCAAATACCGGCATTGCTCGCGATTGCGATGCGAGTGCCATCGGGTGAATAGGAAATATTACTGGTAATTTGCCCCTTCCCGATGCGCATTTTCGCGCCTTTGGGCAATTCCCATCGTGTATATTCTTGGGCGATACTGCTCGGCACAATCAGCACGATAGCGAAAAAAAGGTGAAAATTGAACCCCCACTTACTCCTCATTCGAACCTTCTCCTTGCGATGAGAATCTATTGTTATAGCTTGCTCATTTTTTGCGCGGTGTAGACAGTATTCCCGCTTATTTCACAAGATTCATTCGGCGGGTGCTGCGAGATTCGCCCGCCTGCAGCGTGTAAAAATACAGTCCGCTCGAAACCGTCTCGCCCGCATCGTTCCGCCCATCCCAATAGGCGGCTTGGGAACGAGAAAGATAATTGCCCGCTGGCTTCGTGCCGAGATTTAGCGTCCGCACCTGACGCCCCGACGCATCGTGAATCCGGATGTTTATGTTGGCTAACTCGCTCAGTCGGTACGGAATCCAGGTTTCCGGGTTGAACGGGTTGGGAAAGTTCACCAGTAACATAGGTTTCTTGACCCATCCCAAGAGAACGGGTTTAGGAAGAAGGAACGGCGTGACATCCCAAATCTGCGCCGGGTAAGTAAAACGCGTAAGGAGCACCGATCCATCCCGACTGACATCCGCGTATTCTGGCAAAATTGGGTGTTCAAGGGGCTGGTTGGCGCGCCAATTCCAAATCTGCAAGCCATCCTCTCCGTTCAAGAACAGGTAGCGTCCATCTTCACTGAAATGTGCAGGACCTCCGCCGTCTATCCGAAACAGTTGTTCTGCCGATTGTTCCCCGAGTTGCCATCCCGCAACAGCGTCGCGCGTCGCAAAGACCAGAATCGGGGGAGCCGCATGTGGATGAAAAATGAGATTTTCCCCGTAGGAATAACTGATGTGTAGAGGTCGTCTCCATGCATAACGATAGGTATATCCCTTTTCGCCTTGTTCCCACAAGTGAATCCGAGAAGACGCACCCGTCGCGGCAAGATAGCGGTCATCTGCACTGAAAGCAATGAGACCTCCCGCGTTAACTCCTAATACCTCGTGCCGCTGCGGCTGATCGACATCCGATACTATCATCCCGCTCGTCCGAAACGCACCTGTCGCAATACGGTTTCCACGGTTACTAAATGTAAACCCGCCCCATGCCGGAGCATCGGGAAAATGCGCCTGTAAACTTCCGGTATATATATCTCGAACTTCTGTGCCGTTACTGTCCAAGCCGATCGCGAATCGCCGACTATCCGGAGCAATGGCTAACGTTTGCTCGTATTTTTCTGTCCCCTCGAACACGACATGTCGCACCGAGCGTGACGGCACATCCCAGATTTTAATCAACGTGTCGTATACCTGCACGAGCGATCTGCCATCCGGGCTGAGAGCACTCCGACCAGAGCTCCCGTAATCTGCCCATAGTCTGAGTTGTCGATTCTGTTTCAGGTCCCAGAGAACGGCGGCTTGATCGTAACACTGAAAAATCGCGCGGCTTTCATCGGGAGATACGGAAACGTGCTTGAGGGAGGTCGGCTCCGCACGGATCTCGTTGATTAGCGCGCTAGTCTCAACGTCCCAGACGCGTAGCCGGTCGTTGAACGTATTCCTATCAGCCGGATGAGGCGTTCTGGTTCCCACGTACAGCCGTCGGCTATCTCCGCTGAAAAAGAGCTCGAACACCTCTCCCGGATGGTGAGCTCCGATATCTCCATTCCGCAGCGTTCGTACCAGTTGCCGAGTATCGGTGTTCCACAGGTAGGCCTTCGTCGACTCTGCCCCAGTTGTGGCAATCCATTGACCGTCAGGGCTGTAGACAACTTTGGTAACCCAGTCGTCATGACCTTCCAGATGCCCGACAAGTTTTCGCGACCCAAGATCCCAAACCTCGGCATCCGGACGTTTCGATCCGACCACGAGAAATCGATCGTCGAGACTGAAGGCTATGGAGAAGACATGCGCCGCATGGTTACCACAGCGTAAACTGCTCCAGCTACCGCTCCAGTTACTGCCAGAGCGGCGATAACACGCACGCCGAGGTCTCCTCTTATCCTCCAGCCGACCAATCCATTCTCCGGTCTTCCAATCCAGCAGGACGATTTCGTCTGACCCGTTATTCAATGCGAGAAGCGGTTGTGTCCTACCGAATGCAGCGACAATTCCTCCCGACCACGATCTAAGAGTTTCAAATTCCCAGGCACCGAGTTTCTCCTGTCCGTAAATGTCCCAGAGTTCGACCATGTCTCTTCTTCTAATGACAAGCTGCCTGCCATCCGGACTGACAATCACGGACCAGAAGTAATCCGGACTACCCGCGAAGTTGGCGAGCACCACGTCGTTGTCCGGATCCACAATCTCGATATGCCTTAACATAACGCGTAGCATATTCCCGTCGGGAAGGTAAGTAAGCCGGAGCAGGGACCCTTTCCCGATAGTTCCAACCGGCTCTATCGCCAGCGATTTGCCGAGTATGAGGTACAACGATAGGAATATCATGCCGGCTAATTTCATTAACATCCTCTTTGTAATCACCTAGACTAACTCGCAGATTTGCAGATTACTTCACAAGATTCATTCGACGGGTGCTGCGAGATTCGCCCGCTTGCAACGTGTAAAAATACAGTCCGCTCGAAACCGACTCGCCCGCATCGTTCCGCCCATCCCAATAGGCGGCTTGGGACCGAGAAAGATAATTGCCCGCCGGCTTCGTGCCGAGATTTAGCGCCCGCACCTGACGCCCCGACGCATCGTGAATCCGGATGTTTACGTTGGCTAACTCGCTCAGTCGGTACGGAATCCAGGTTTCCGGGTTGAACGGGTTGGGAAAATTCACCAGTAACACAGGTTTCTTGACCCATCCCATGAGAACGGGTTCAGGAAGAAGGAACGGGGTGACATCCCATATCTGCGGCGACGGGTAGGTGTGAGGTGTGAGGAGCACCGACCCATCCCGACTGACATCCGAATATTCAGGCACAAAGGGGTGTTCTAGCTGTTGATTGGCGCGCCAGTTCCAAATTTGTAAACCATCCTTTCCGTTCAAGAATAGGTAGCGCCCATCTGCACTGAAATTTGCAGGGCCTTTGCCGTCAATCCGAAACACTTGTACCGGCGCTTGTTCCCCAAGTTGCCATCCCACAACAGCGTCGTACGTTGCAACAACTAAAATCGGGGGCGCAGCATGCGGATGAAACACGAGGTTTGAACCGTAAAAACACCTGACGGGGATTAATGGGAACCATGAGTAGCGATGGCTATATTTGTGTTCGCCCTGTTCCCATAAGTGCAGTCGCGCACGCCTGTCCGATGCGACAAGATAGCGGTCATCTTCACTGAACGCAAAGCAGAATCCCGGCTCATTTCCGAGTAACTGGCGCCGGTGCGGCTCATCGACATCCACTACCACCGTCGCGTTATTCCAATAGGCGCGTGTCGCAATACGGTCTCCACGATTACTAACTGCAGTCGCGAACAGCCCTCCTCCATCGAGAAGACGCGCCTGTAAACTACCGGTATATATGTCCCTGACTTCCGTGCCGTCTGTGTCCAAGCCGACCGCAAATCGCCGACTATCCCGAGAAATCGCTAACGCATGACTATATTTTTGTGTCCCCTCAAACACGATGTGCCGCACCGAGCGTGATGGCACATCCCAAATCTTAATCAACGTGTCGTATACCTGCACGAGCGATTTACCGTCCGGGCTGAGACCATCCCAAGCACCACGCCCGTAATCTGCCCATAGCCTGAGTTGTCGGTTCTGCTTCAGGTCCCAAAGAACGGCAACCTCATCGTAATACTGCAGAATCGCGCGGCTTTCATCGCGAGACACCGAGATGTGCTTGAGGGCGGCCGGCTCCGCGCGGAACTCGTTGATTAACGCGCCAGTCTCAACCTCCCAGACGCGTAACCGGTCATTGAACGTATTCCTATAAGCCCGTTGCGACGTTCTGGTCCCCACGTATAGCCGCCGGCTATCTCCGCTGAAAAAGAGTTCGAACACCTCGCCCTCATTGTAAGCTCCGAAATCTCCGTTCCGCAGCGTTCGCACCAGTTGCCGCGTCTCGGCGTTCCACAGGTAGACCTTCGTCGACGCCACCTCGGTGGTGGCAATCCATTGACCATCAGGGCTGTAGACGACCTCGATAACCCAGCCGTCATGACCTTCCAAATGCCCGGCAAGCTTTCCTGTCTCAAGATCCCAAATCTCGGCATCCGGACGTTTCGATCCGACGACGAGAAAGCGATCGTCGGGACTGAAGGTTATAGAGAAGACGAATGGCGGTCGGTCATTGCACCGCGAACTGCTCCAGCTACTGCTCCAGTTACTGCCGGATCGACTATAACACTCATTGATAGGTCTCCTCGTATCTTCCAGCCGACCAACCCATTCACCCGTCTCCCAATCCAGCAAGAAAATCTCGTCTGTCCTGCCATTTAACGCAAGAAGCGGCTGTGACCTACCGAATGCAACGCGAGACGGATAATCCGACACTCCCGCCGTCCACGATCCAAGAGATGCAAATTCCCATTCTCCGAGTTTCTCCTGTCCGTTAATGTCCCAGAGTTCGACCGTGTGCTGTCTTCTGATAACAAGCAACCTTCCATCCGGACTGACAATAACCAACCCTAAGAATCCCGAGCTTTCGGCGAAGTTTGCAAGCACTACGTCGTTGTCCGGATCCACAATCTCTATATGCTTTGGCATAACGCGTAGCATATTCCCGTTAGGAAGGAGAGTAAGCTGGCGCAGGTACCCTTTCCCGATAGTTCCAATCGGCTCAATCGCCAGCGATTCGCCGACGATGAGCAAACACAGAAACACAATAACGACAAATATTTTCATTATTTATCCGTAACTGTTTAGTCTATTGATTTCTATGGCAATCGCTCATGAACTTAGGCGAATTTTCGCCATATTTTTGAGGATTACCACTTGTGAGTGCCCATTACTAGCCATTAACCATTGCTTTCAGGTTCGTAGTAGTAATCAATGGAATGAATAATGACTGCGATAGAGATCCCATTCATTGCACGTTTTGAGTTTTACTAGCCACTAATCACTAGTCACTAAACACTTACATTTATCCTTTAACCCCGTGGTTGGCGTTATCGCCGTGCCGCTATCTCGGAGCGGACACCTTCTATACTGTACACTGCTGGAAGTTGCGTGTTTTTAAGCATCTGGTAGGTAGGATCAAGCGACCGGATAGGATCAACCGAGTGGATAACGAGGACGATAGAGATCTTCACGCGATAGAAATCCCATTCTAACCGCACCGATGCTCCAAACCCTGTAGGATCAAGCGAGTGGACAGCGAGCGCGATAGAGATCCCTCAAACGACCGAACAGGGAGTGCGATAGAGATCCCTCTAGCGAATGGATAATGAGTGATCAACTGAACGGATAGTGAAGGCGATAGAGTTCCCATAGAGATCTCCGCAATCTCCGAATCGCGACATACTGGTGCCGTGTGAGTCCTATTAGAAACTATTATTACTGAGAAAACAGGCGCAATAATAACCAACGCAAAGTAAACAAGCGCAAATGCTATGCCAAGCGCGTATCGTACGGGATAACCTGTCATTTCGCGTATTTTTAGCGGTACGCGGCGCCCATGCGGAGCTAAAGCTGTTCAGTTTCTGAACGCGATTGTTCAGATATGAGTCTTCCGAGCATCCGAGAATGAGCAGATAGGAGGTCGGGGAATCGAAATTGGATGGCTCTTGATAGGATTGGCGTGCCGCTCTTGAAGTATTATCGAAGGTGGGCTTAGCGGTAGGATGTAGAGTTCAGTACATTTGTAGGGTGCGCACTGCGCACCAGCCTCTAACAGCCCCAGCGGGGATCAAACGAGCGAATAGCGAGTGCGATAGAGATTCCACAGGTATCTAGCAGACAACACTTAATGCATGACGAAACTTCCCACAAATGACCAAAAATGACTTTGCTACCGATTATTCAATCAGGCTCTTAGCGGTAGGATGTAGAGTTCAGTGTGCCGGGTGGACTGAAGATTACGTGAGCGGAGGACGGTCAACCGACCGATCAACTGAACGAATAGTGAAGGCGATAGAAATCCCATAGAGATCCCCCCTGCCCCGATGCAGGAGCGATTCCCTACCGAAAGTGGATTTTCACTGCATAGTTGGTTAGGGAGTTGATTAATCGTGAACGCGGAATATCGGGGCAAGATGCCCCTCCCACATATAATCCAAGAATGCCTCACTGCCGATAGTCAGGCGCGATACACTGCCAAGCTAATATTGCCACTCGTTTGGGCTGAACTAAACAGTTACGAAAATGAGTAGGACCATGAATCGAGGTGAGGAAGAGACTCTTGGACTCGACATTTTATTTTCCGACCAGCATCTTCTGAGTGGCGGCAAAATCTCCTGTGCTCAGTGTGCAGAAATAGACGCCATTCGCGACCATCTCTCCTTGTTGATTGCGTCCGTCCCAATACGCCGCGCGTTCGCGGCTCTGATAGGCACCGGCCGGCTGGTGTCCCACTTCCAGTGTCCGAACCGCCTGTCCTCTCATGTCGTAAATGGTAAACACCACCTCCGCCGTCGTCCCCAGCCGATACGGTATCCACGTCTCCGGATTGAACGGATTCGGGTAGTTTGCAAGCAACGCTGTTTCTGTCGGAGTCAGAGGCGCCGCTGAAGATGAAAGTTCCAGCGATTGCCTAGCCCCACCGACAAACTCTAATCGTTTTATCTCGCCCCAAGTCGTCATACGACGAAGGTCCCATAACAGCATCGTGGTATCATCGCTCGCGCTGGCGAGCGAGCTCCCATCCGGGGAAAACATTACGGACCAAATCCCCCCAGTATGTCCTTCAAACGTCTGCAAGTGTTCGCCGGTGGAAACATCCCATAATCGAATGGTTCGGTCAAGACTTCCACTGGCAAGCGTAGAACCGCGGGGTGAAAACGCGACGGAACGGACCGAGGCTGTGTGCCCTGCAAGTGTCGCCAAATGTTCTCCGGTGCGCACATCCCACACATAAATCGAATTCTCCGCGCCCCCAGCGGCAAACGTGTAACCGTCGGGTGAGAAAACGACGGAGGCAACCCGACCTCTATGTTCCTCAAGCGTACGCAACCGAGTTCCGGTTCGGGCATCCCAAAATGGAATCTTCCCGTCATCACTCCCGCCGGCAATCATGGATCCGTCAGGGGAAAACACTAAAGAGATGATTCGGTCCGTATCTTCTGTGGGTAAGTGCCGGTGTTGACCCGTGTGCACATCCCACAGACGAACCGTCTTGTCCGAAGCTGCACTGGCAAGCGAGGCGCCATCAGGAGAGAAAGCAATGGTGTTGATCCATTCCCTATGTCCGTTCAGAATCTGCGTGCGTTCACCGGTGCGGGTGTCCCACAGACGAATCATTAGGTCCTCGCTCCCACAGGCAAGCGTGATTCCATCCGGGGACAACGCAAAGGAGACGATCCAGCCTATATTTCCCACAATAGGGCGCCTGTGTTTTCCCGTGTGCGCATCCCACAGGTGAATCGTGTTGTCGCTACGTGCGGTAATAAGCGTCGGTCCACCGGGCGAGTACACCAAGGCACCGGGATAATCTGCATGTCCCTCCAGTGTATGAAGGTGTTCCCCGGTGCGGGTGTTCCACAGACGAACCGTGTCATCGTCACTCGCACTGGCGAGCGTAAAGCCATCGGGTGAGAACGCCACGGATTCAACCCCCCGATTATGACCCACTAGGGTGTGCGTCTGTTTCCAGGTGCGCGTGTCCCACAGTCGAACCTTGTCGTCAAACCATTCTCCTCCGGTAGCAAGCATATCTCCGTCAGGTGAGAACGCTACGGAACGGACCGTCGCCCTATGCCCCTCAAGGGTCTGCATATGTTCCCAGGTGCGGGTATTCCACAACTCAATCCTGTCGTGCGAACCTGACCGTCCGCCCGCGAGCGTATGTCCGTCCGGAGAGAACGCTACTACAAAACGCACCCGACCCGGTTCGTCTTGCAGCGTTTGAATGGCTACCCCGGTTCGCACATCCCATACACGGACGCTGCCGTCTGATGCCCCGCTGGCAAGCGTGAAGCCGTCGGGTGAAAACGCCACGGACTTCACCCTATCTTCATGCCCGGTGAGGGTGTGCAATCCCTCCCCCGTGCGTGTATCCCACAGTCGAATTGTTCTGTCCCAAGCTCCACTGGCAAGCGTGAAGCCGTCAGGGGAAAATGCTACACAATCAACACCTCCGACATGCCCTTCAAGTGTCCGTAGGTGTTTCCCGTTACGCGCATCCCACAAACGAAATGTATCGTAATACCCAACAGCAAGCATGGAGCTATCGTGCGAGAACGCCACGGAATATGCCAATCGAGAATGCCTTGCGATCAGGTTCACCTCGGTGTAGGTGCTCGCATCATACAGCCAAATCCCGATGTCAGTCGCGACTGCTAGCCGCCGACCATCCGGTGAATAAGCGATATTGCCGGTGATCCCACCTTTACCGAGGCGCACTTTTGCGCCTTCGGGCAAGTTCCATCGGTTGTAGTCTTGGGCGAAACCAGCCTGCAGAGACAGAGCGGCAATGAACATAGAATTGAGAATGAGAATCCGAGGTTTGTTCATCGGGTAACTCTCCCAGTTTCGATTTGAGACGTACAGGATTACGGATTAAGGGGGGCGACCACTCACCGATCGTGCATTTGATCCCACCCTACAGATGTACTGGGGGCACGGAATGCATGAATCCTATTCTACTTGCCGACCAGCATTTTCCTCGTGGTAGTGAAATCCGCCGCAGTCAACGTGTAAAAATAGACGCCGTTCGCCACCAACTCACCCTGCCGATTGCGTCCGTCCCAATACGCCGCGCGTTCACGGCTGCGGTACACGCCGGCGGGTCGGTGTCCCACTTCCAGCGTCCGAACTCTGCCACCATTCATGTCATAGATTGTCAATGTTACTTCCGCCGATTTCTTCAACTGATAGGGTATCCACGTCTCGGGATTAAAAGGATTCGGATAATTTGGCAGAAGCGCCGTACTCACCGGTATAAATGCCGTCGCTGACGGTGACAATTCGGATGCCTGCATCGTGCCATCACTCGCCGCGTGCTTGATATCGCCCCACGCCGCAAAGCGCCTAAACTCCCACAGCAATATCGTGCTGTCCCAACTCCCACTGACCAGCGTGTTTCCGTCGGGAGAGAACGCGACAGACGTGACAGCATCCTTATGTCCCTCAAGTGTATGTATGTTTTCACCGGTGCGGGCATCCCAAATCCGAATCGTGTTGTCGTAACTCCCGCTGGCGAGAATGGGGACTCCGGGGAAGAATGCGAGACACGAGACGCCGCTCGTATGCCCTTCCAACGTATGCAGATGGTCGCCGGTACGGGCATCCCAAATCCGAATCGTGGTATCGCTGATTTCACTCCAAGAATAACGTCCCCTGCTGCAGCCTGCCAGCAGTTCGCCGTCGTGCGAGAACGCCACGGTAATAAACTCATCCATTTGCCCGGAAATCGCTCGAATGTGTTCCCCGGTGCGGGCATCCCACAGACGAACCGTTTTGTCCCTGCCCCCGCTGGCTAGCATGGAGCCATCGGGGGAGAAAGCCACAGACGTAACGCCGCCCCCGTGCGCAAAAAACAACTGCTTGTTTTCGCGAGCACGGACGTCCCACAATCCAATCGAGCCGTCGTCAGCCCCACTGGCAAGCGTGGCTCCATCGGGCGAGAACGCGACAGAATAGATATTCCCGGCGTGCCCCCCAAGGGCCGTGTATCGGAGCAGGCCGGTGCGCACATCCCATGACCGAATTCTACTCCATTCGTTCCAGACAAGCGTGCTCCCATCGGGGGAAAACGCTATGGAAGACACGGCACTTGCAAAAGTCTCGGGCCTGCCGAGGAGTTCGCCGGTGCGGGCGTTCCACAGGCGAACCATACTATCATTGCTCCCAACACTTGCAAGTGTGTCTCCGTCAGGTGAAAAAGCGACATAAATATCTCTCAGGTGATTTTTTGCACTCCAGTGACCTGCAAGGTAGTATAAAAACTCGCCGGTGCGGGTGTCCCAAATTTGAACCTCACTTTCGTCACTCCACCATGTGTACCAACCTTTCAACGCAATGACAAGCGTGGAACCATCGGGGGAAAACTCGACGTATTGTATCTCATCTAAGTCATCTTTAAAAGATGGTACGACATCCGTGACACGGACAATCGGTTTCCTGTCTGGCGAGAACACGATCGAACTTAGCCAATGTTGGCGAAATTCAGCAGAAAGAGTAAATGCGGTTTCCCCGGTATGAGCATCCCACAGACGAACCTTGTTGTTCCTACTCCCAAGCTGGAGACCTTCAAGCGTTTGCAAGGGTTGACCGGTGTGGACATCCCACAGCCGTATTATCTTGTCCCTGCTCTTACTGGCAAGTGTAGATCCGTCGGGCGAGAACACTATGGCGTCGATACTATCTGTGTGCCCTGCAAGGGTGCGGGTGGGTTTCCATGTGAGGACATCCCACAGACGAACCGTTCTGTCCCGGCTCCCGCTGGCAAGCGTAGATCCATCGGGCGAGAATGCTACGGAGTCAACCGGCTCCGTATGTCCGACAAGCAGATTGACTTCGGCACCGGTCTTCACATCATAAAGCCAAATGCCGGGATCGCACGGCACGACTAACATGCTTCCGTCCGGAGTGAACGTAATATAGCCTGATATCCAACCTTTTCCCAGCCGCATCTTGGCGCCGTCGGGCAAGCCCCATCGGGTATAGTCTTGTTGGCCATAACCACTATGCAGAATCAGGGTGGCAATAAAGAAAATGTTGAGTATTATTAAGCGAGAAGTCCTCTTCGATTGTGATAGAAACGCCATAGTGTATTCTCTACGATCCCGTTGTAATGTCGCTCCAGAGGAGCGCAATGTCAATAGAACATGACGGTACAGAAAACTAGCACTCCAGAGGAGTGCAATGTTTACGATCAACCGAACGGATAGATCAAGTGAGTGAATAACGAGCGCGATAGAGATCCCAGGGCGATAGAGTTCCCTTGCGATAGAAGATTCCACGCAAGAGAGAGCCTATAGAAATCCCTTTTCCCGCCTTACGACGACTTGGACGATCCTATTTGTGCCCTGATAATAGAGAGTAATGGTATCATTTCCCGACCAACACCTTCCACGTGAAACTAAGATTTCCCGCTCGTAGGGTGCAGAAATAGACGCCATTCGCTACTGTCTCTCCCATCTCATTCCGCCCATCCCAATACGCTGCGCGGCTCCGGCTCCGATACGCACCGGCAGGCTTGTGGCCCACATCCAGCGTTCGAACCGCCTGCCCTCTCATGTCATGGATTGTCAACACCACCTCAGAGGGCTTTCCAAGATGGTACGGTATCCACGTCTCCGGGTTGAACGGATTCGGATAGTTTGGGAGGAGTGCGGTTTCCGTTGGGACTATAGCAGTAGCTGAAGGTGAAAGCTCCGGCAACTGCCTCATCTCGTCAGCGACAGTTGTTCCTCTAATGCCGCCCCAAGTCGTCGGACGCCTGAGATCCCAGAATAGCATCGTGCCATCTGAGCTCGCGCTGGAAAGTTCGCGCCCATCGGGCGAAAACGCTATGAAACGAACTGCCCTCGAATGACCTTCAAACGTCTGCAAATGTTCGCCAGTGGACACATCCCATATACGCACCGTGCGGTCCCATCTCGACCCTCTACTGGCAATCGTTAAACCGTCAGGAGAAAACACGACGCTATGCACTGAAGTCGCACGCGCCTTAAATGTCGACAGGTGCTCTCCGGTACGGGCATCCCACAGAACTATCGTATTCGCACCCCC
Source organism: Candidatus Poribacteria bacterium (assembly GCA_965204085.1). Taxonomy (GTDB): domain Bacteria; phylum Poribacteria; class WGA-4E; order WGA-4E; family JAJDTR01; genus JAJDTR01. The sequence goes on from CBDBEE010000002.1 coordinate 236,898, forward strand.
AGCGGCAAACGTAGAACCATCGGGCGAGAAAGCGACGGTATTGACCCAACCCCTACGTCCTTCAAACATCATCAGACGTTTCCCGGTACGTGCATTCCACACATGAATCTTTCCATCGGCAGCCGCGCTAGCAATCATGGATCCATCGGGGGAAAACGCAATAGAGTCGATTCTGCCCGAATGTCCCTGAAGGGTGTCCAGATTTGCGCCGGTGTGCGCGTTCCACAGACGAATCATCTGCCCGTCAACGCCGGCAAGCGTAGCGCCGTCAGGAGAGAAAGCAATGGTGTCGACCGAACTTCTTTGTCCTGCAAGAGTTCTCAAGTGTTCCCCGCTGCGGGTGTCCCACAGACGAATCATCAAATCCTCGCTCCCGCAGGCGAGCGTGAATCCATCAGGGGACAACGCAACGGAGACGACCCAGCCTATGTTTCCCACAATTGTGCGCCTGTGTTTTCCCGTGCGCGCATCCCACAGATGTATCGTGTTGTCGCTGCGCCGGGTAACAAGCGTCGACGCGCCGGGAGAATAGCTCAAGAAAAGAGGATTATCTGCATGCCACTCAAGTGTTTGAATGTGTTCACCGGTGCGCGTGTCCCACAGACGAACCGTGTCATCAGCACCACCCGCACTGACAAGCGTGGAGCCATCGGGCGAGAACGCCACGGATTCTACGCTCCGGTTATGCCCCACGAGGGTATACGTCTGTTCCAATGTGCGCGTGTCCCACAGACGAACCGTGTCGTCATACCATCCTCCTCCACTGGCAAGCGTGTTTCCATCGGGTGAAAAAGCTATACAACCAACTGTCGCTTTATGCCCCTCAAGGGTCTGCACTTTTTCCCAAGTTCGGGTATCCCACAACTCAATCCTGCCGCGCGAAGGCGGCAAGCGGAACCAGTTCGGAATCCTTCCACCGGCAAGCGTAAGTCCGTCAGGGGAGAACGCTACGGCGTAACTCCCCCGGAGCGAAGCATCGCCCAGCGTTTGTACCGCTTCCCCGGTGCGGACATCCCATAGTCGAATCGTGTCGTCGTCACTCCCGCTGGCAAGCGTGAGGCCATCGGGCGAGAACGCTAAGGACTCAACATCATCCGAATGCCCTTCAAGCGTGTGCAAACGCTCCCCGGTGCGGGCATCCCACAGCCGAATTGTACTGTCCCTACTTCCACTGGCAAGCGTGAAGCCGACAGGAGAAAATGCGACGCAATTAACCCTATCATCATGTCCGTCGAGCGTTCGTACCTGTTTCCCATTGTGCGCATTCCACAAACGAATCGTACTGTCCGGGCTCCCACTGGCGAGCATGGAGCTATTAGCCGAGAACGCTATGGAATCTACCACGCGCGTATGCCCGGTGAGAAGGTTGACTTCGGCGCCGGTCTTTGCATCGTAGAGCCAAATGCCGATGCTAGTTGCAACCGCGAGCAGGGCTCCGTCTGGCGAATATGCGATATTGCTTGATATCCAACCCTTCCCGATCCGCTTCTTGGCGCCATCGGGCAATCCCCAGCGGGTATATTCTTGTGCAAAACTGCTCGACACACTCAGAGCAGCAGCGAGCAATAGACCAAGTTGCAAGAATCGCACTGTCTTCTTCATGTGGCTGTCCTCCTCATTATGAAAGTGTACCTTCCATCTGCGAGCGCAAATACTATGCCAGATGCATACAGTATTGGCAAACCTACCACCGTGCGGGTTTCTAGTGTTATGCAGCGTACTCGCTGGGTTCAATCTGTTCAGTTTCTGGACAGCATTGTTCAAGATATGGAGACTTGCTTAGCACGACATCGTTCGTTTACAGAATCTAGCGATCGATATTTCCCTTCCACTGTTTGCCTCCGCTCCATGCATTCATCTTCTACTGGGTTTTTGCGCTTCCATCCTTGCAATCTTCCTCACTGACCACTAACCACTGGTCACAAGCCACTGCCTTCCCCTTCAGGGGAAACGCATCTAAATTTTGGTGTTGACATGAGAGGAACGTGGGATATGCTTGTGTAAACTTTTCTAAGGAGTAGAACACATGTCCAATCCCCCAATTTCGTCTATTGAAGCCCACTTTGAATCATTGCCAGACCCCAGACGAGATGATTGTCGTACACCCCATAAATTGCTTGATATTATTGTCATTACTATCTGCGCGGTTATTTGCGGCGCCGATAATTGGGTAGCAGTTCAATCATTCGGAGACGCCAAGTATAAATGGTTAACCGGGTTCTTGGAATTACCAAAAGGCATCCCGTCGCACGATACATTCAGGCGTGTATTTAGTGCGCTAGACGCTACCAAATTTGAAGAATGTTTCATCAACTGGATTCGTAGTGCCATTGAAGTAACGCAAGGTCAAGTGATTGCGGTTGATGGAAAACAACTGCGTCGTTCTTACGATACTCATAACAACAAAGCAGCCATTCACTTGGTTAGTGCCTGGGCGTGCCATCAAGGCGTGGCACTAGGACAAATCAAAGTTGCAGACAAATCCAATGAGATTCCAGCCATGCCTCAATTGCTTGAAGTATTGGACGTGTCAGGGTGCATTGTTACTATTGATGCGATGGGTTGTCAAACCGACATCGCTCAAACCATTGTGGATTCAGATGCCGACTACGTTTTCGCGCTTAAAGCCAATCAAGGACAATTGTCTGAAGATGTTCGACTTTTGTTTGATGGCGTCTCAACGGGTGAGATAAGAGATGTTAAAGTCGACTCGACGCAAACCGTTGACGGCAATCATGGACGTATAGAAACCCGCACGGCTTATGCGATTGCAGACCCCGGTGTAATTTCTACTCTTAGAACAAGTGAGAACTTCGTCAATCTCAACTCGGTCGTCAAAATCACCGCCGAGCGAGAAGTCAACCAACAAGTGACCACAGAGACACGCTACTATATTTCTTCGCTTCCTGGTGATGCAGCCCAGTTGCTTGAAGCCACTAGGCATCACTGGCGGATTGAAAACTCATGTCATTGGGTATTAGATGTTGCTTTTCGTGAAGATGCCTCCCGGATTCGTAAAGATAACAGCAGTGAGAACTTCGCCATCGTCCGACGCATTGCTCTCAATCTACTCAAGTCTGAGAAGTCAACCAAACTTGGTGTCGCCAACAAGCGGCTCAAAGCCGCATGGGACGACAATTATTTGACTACTATTCTAGCAACTCTATTCTGAAAAATCAGATGCGTTTCCCCTGGTAGGACCATTCGTGTAAGTTGCAAAAACTCCGTCTCCGTGTTATCCTTTGTCTCAATCTACGTGAATGCTACATAGCAAACGATTTATGCGGTTGAATACTTATAGGATTGAAGTGGGCGAGTTTGTTGGCGTTTCCACGCGAAGTCCCTGTAGGAGCGATCTCCGAATCGCGACTTTAATTCACAGCATTGATGCACTACCGTTTTAGAGTACTAGTTTAACAACCCTCTCAAATAGATTGAAGGAGTTCCCTCGAGTGCTTGCCAAGCCAAAAACAATTTCACTGTCCGTTTTCATCATTTTCTCGGCGCTGATTCTTACCAACCTCGCCTTTTCCCAAGACACCTCCGCCCGCTTCACGCTTCAACTCCTCCACGCAGCCGACCTCGAAGGCGGCGTCGAAGCGCTCGACAACGCCCCCCGCTTCTCCGCCGTATTGAACGCGCTCAAAGCCGAGGAAGAGAATACGGTCATCATTGGAGCGGGCGACACCTATATCCCCGGCGCGTTTTTCGCGGCGGGCAACGACCCGAGCCTTCGCGATGTTTTGGGGCGAGAGGGTTCCGGACGCGCGGACATCCTGATAATCAACGCGATGGGTTTTATGGCGTCGGCGCTCGGCAACCACGAATTTGACTTGGGCACCGGCGTACTCGCAAGCCTAATCGCCGATGATGGTAGGGGCTACGTCGGCACAGCATTCCCGTTCCTGAGCGCAAACTTGGATTTCAGTCTTGATAGCAACCTCGCCCCTCTCGTCGTCGACGCCGGTCAAGAGGCGATGGCGAATCCGAATAGTATCAGCAAAAGCGCGGTGATTACTATCCCTTCAGGCGAAAAAATTGGAATAGTCGGCGCTACCACCCCATGGCTCCCAAAGATATCGATACCGGGCGATGTCCGAGTTTCTCCCGAAAACCGGGACGATATTCCTGCGCTGGCGGCAATCATTCAAGAATCCGTTGATGAACTGAAATTAAACGGCGTTAAAGTGATAATCCTCGCCGGACATCTCCAGCGATTTTCCATTGACGAGGCGTTGGCGGCGCAGTTGGACGGCGTTGATATCATCATTTCCGGCGGCTCGAATACGCTGCTCGCGGACAACACCGACCGCCTGCGCGACGGCGACTCCGCCGACGGGAATTATCCCATTCTGGCAACATCCGCCGCGGACGAACCCGTCGCTATCGTCGGTACGGACGGCAATTACAGATACGTCGGTCGGCTGGTTGTCGATTTTGACGAGGCGGGCGTTCTGATACCGGAATCCATCGACGCCGAGGTGAGTGGAGCCTTCGCTGCGGACGAAGCCGGCGTCCTGAATGCCGGTGACGCCGCCCCGGCGCCCCAGGTCGTAGCGATTACCGAAGCCATTCGGAACGTCGTCCTCGCAAAAGATGGAGCCACCTTCGGGAGTACGAGCGTCTACTTGGAAGCTAGGCGTGGCGCGGTGCGTACGGAGGAAACCAACCTCGGCAACCTGACCGCCGATGCCAACTTGGACGCCGCGCGTCGAGTCGATCCGAGCGTGGTCGCCTCCCTCAAAAATGGAGGCGGCATGCGAGCCTCTATCGGTGTCATTGTGGGTGTGGATGAACTTCCGCCGCCCGCTAACCCGCTCGTCGGCAAAGCCGAGGGCGATATCTCGCAGCTTGATATCGAAAATACGCTCCGGTTCAACAGCGGACTGAGCCTACTGACACTGACCGCGCCGCAACTCCTGGAAGTGGTTGAACACGCTGTCGCCGAAGCGCAACCCGGTGTGAGCACCGGTCAGTTCCCCCAAGTCGGTGGACTAGCCTTCAGTTACGACATGTCGCAACCCGTGGGCAAGAGAGTCAAATCGCTCGTCATCACCGATTCCGACGGAAATCCGACGGATATCGTCGCGCAAAATGGCGGGGTCGTCGGCGATAGAGAGCGAACCTTCCGCATCGTCACGCGCGACTTTCTCGCCGACGGCGGCGACGACTATCCTTACCCGAATTACCCCGATACCAACCGCGTCGAACTGCCGGACGTGATGACGGAGGAACAATCCGGCGGCGGAGCCGATTTTACCGCCCCGGGCAGAGAGCAAGACGCATTGGCGGAATACCTTTCCGCGAATTTCACGGACGCGCCGTATTCGGTCCCCGATGTCGATGCCGAAAACGATGAACGCATTCAGAACCTCGCGCTTCGAGCGGACAGCCTGACTGTCCCGCCGGCAATCACAAACACTTTTGAGACACAACTCGGCGCGGGGTTGAACATGATTAGCCTACCCTTGATGCCGGATGAACCCTACACCGCCCGATCCTTCATAGAGAAACTTGGCGCCACGACCGTCATTGAGTACAACCCGTCCGCCGGAAAATTCGTCGGATTCACGGCAAACTCTCCCGGGGACGGTTTCCCGATTGAAGGTGGAAAGGGCTACATCGTCAACGTGACCGAATCGAAGGTGGCTGCATTCAGCGGTCGCGCATGGCAAAACGCACCGGCGATGGCGGCACCCGCTCCGCGCCAGACATCGGGGATCTGGGCATTGGTGCTTCACGCGCGGCTTGAAGGTCTTGACGGCATATCGTTATCTATACGCAACCAACGCACCGGAGAGGTCGATGTGATTGAGGCAGGCAAATCGCACGCAGTCTGGGCGGATATGAACCGCCAGACGGTTGCTGACATTGGCGATGCTTTGATAATCGAAGTCTACGACGCGAGCGGCGAGCTGATTCGCACGCTGCATCACGAACTTGACGCGGAAGACCTCCGCCGCGCCTTCACCGAACTGCGATTGACGCCGGAGGATATGATACCGCGCAATACCGCGCTGCTCCCCAACTATCCGAATCCGTTCAATCCCGAAACCTGGATGCCCTACCAGTTGGCGATTGACACCCACGCCGCCATCCGCATCTTCACTCCCGCGGGAACACTGGTTCGGAATTTTGACCTCGGCTTTAAGAGCGCCGGATTTTACGTTGGAAAATCACGCGCCGCATACTGGAACGGGCGCAACAACGATGGCGAACGAGTGGCATCCGGAACCTACATCTACCAGTTGATAACATCGGAATCGTCCGCTTCCCGAAAGATGGTTATCCTCAAGTAACGCTCCATCAACCTACAAACCGCCCAAATGCTCGGTCTAGAATGCCAAATCCAGACCATCTAACGAGCGAATAAATCAACCGCCCGGATAGCGAAGGCGGTATTGAGTTACCATCGAAAATCTCATGGGATAGAAAACCCTCTCCCGCACCTTTCCATGATAACTGCGAGCAACGACCGCGTTTTGCACTCCGGAGGAGTGCTATAGTTTGTAAGGTGTCCTGCGCTCAAGCGAGTGATTCCCATCCGATCAGCGCAGATCGTAAATCGGACGGCAGATGTGATAGAACTCCCATAGAGATGCCACCAGTCTATGAGTGCGCCAGCGGCCACGAAGGGTGTATAGGTACACCAAAATCTCCACAGCCCTAAGCCCCAGCGGGGCGACAGAGAATAATACTCAAATTGTTAGAAAATACCTCTCCTCCCAAGTGACACTCGACATTGCACTCCTCTGGAGTGCAGACGCGAGGAGGAATCGTATTCTATTGACATCTCACTCCGCTGGAGTGAAAACTAGACAACGAAGGAACACTTTTCACGGCTAGTCATTGAGCGAAAAAGGAGTGTTACTTGCTGAATGAATTATTCCGATAGGAATAATGGGGTGCTCTCAAGTAACACTTTTTCAAAGCCAGCTATAGAAGAGCGAAAAATGAGTTATTTGATGATGCGCTATACACATTGAGGAACTCTTTGGGATTTCTATCGCGTTCGTTGTCCACTCACGTGATCACTCGCTATCCGCTCGTTTGATCTCCGCTGGAGCGCGGAGATTGGACGCATCACAATTCTATTGACATTGGGGATCTTTATCGCCCTCCCTTTTCGGTCGGTCGATCACTCATTATCCATTCGCTTGATCTCCTCTGGAGTGCACGAGGTGGGAAACCTCTATCTAAGAACGCTTTTCAAAGCTTGTCATAGCGCGATAAACGAGTGTTCTTTGCTGAAGGAATCATCCCAACAGGAACAACGGCGTGCTATCTACGCATCAAACAGGTTCTGTGGCGATAGAAATCCTCATATCGCCATAGTCCGCAGGTTGGGTTGAACACCGTGAAACCCAACTATCTAGCTTCCTGAACGCGGCGTTTTAAGCTGCCCCATGTAGTCGCCAGCTTGTCCTCGGGCTCCACTGCGAGCGTACCTCCGGGGAAGAGATGGTAATCGTTCCCGGACGAATCTCGATACATGGCGGCTCCGGGACCTTCATCAAAGTGCCACAACGCTATAGTCTGTACGTCCAACCGGAGTCGACGTCTCGGACGAATTTCCGCCGCTCCGTAACGGAATCCCTTGGAAACCCGAACTTCGTCGATGTAGCCCTTCATGGATCCATATCCGCTTCCGCTTCCCCATCCCCACCCATTTCGTTTGGTGCCGCCAATTAGCAGCGGCGCATCGGTGCGGTTCATCGTGGCGATAAAGGTCATACCTTCCCGGTCGCCGTCATAATACCATATAACTTTCATACGATTTCTTCTCACATTCACAGAAATCTGATAGGCAATATGCACCCAACGCTTCAACGGGAAATCGTGGGACGGAATCTTAGGTCCAAAAATCCCCTTACTCACGCGACTGTGTACTCCATATACGATATATGTAGTACCTTTTGGATCCCCCCGTCTAATATCAGAGCTTAAGTCTCTTCCCATAACAGAAACGAAATAGCTGCTGGGCTTGGCAAAGATATTCCACCGTCCCTCGTGAGAATTCGCAGCGAAATTCCAATCTTTCGGTTTATCGGTCAAATAAATCCACGCTTCAACCGTGATGCCCTTGCCTTCCGCGTCGTCGAAGACACCGGGGTAATCGGCGTAGACATACCCGTCCGGGCGCAGTGTCAACACATCGCGGGGAACCTTCTCGGGTAAAGCGACTACTTTTGGCACGACAAATAACAATGCAATCAAGGTCAGGGCGCAAAATGAATATACTGTCCTGAATCTCATGATTCCCGCTGATTGAGTGTTTGCTAGTGTAATCCCCTGCATTTCGATTCCTCCCATTTTATGTTTCATGTAGGTGTGCCGAGTGATACCACGTGCCGCTGCAAGCCGAATTTCCTAACCAAGATTAAGAACGCAAAAATCCTGCCAATCCCTAACTGTACAGGCGCACAAGCCGAAAAAAAATTTCGGGACACGCAACGACTTGAATTTATGAGTCAGCCGGGACAGATGCAAATCTGTGGCATGAGAGTAGGGCTAAATTGCGATACAACCCATAGCCATCAAGATAGAGATGATGTTCAAGAGGTACGGGACGCTCAAGTTCCTGAACCACATCAATCTCGATCTCGCGGACGCTGCGCATCCAATCCCCGAACTGGTTGAGATTCGGTATGGTCGCGCTTAAACACGCAAATTTTATATGCTGTGGGGCGAAAATTATGCTCTCCTCCCATACCGTCCCTCGTTCAACATCGTTGATGTAATGAATCTCGTCGAATATTGCGTATTCTACATCCGCCAAGCGTTCTATATCGTCGAAAATCGTGTTTCGGAAGATTTCCGTTGTCATCAACAGAATTTGGGCATAAGGATTGAGGACAACATCTCCCGTTAAAATACCGACCCGATCGCCATATCGCTCAAAGAAATCCCGATATTTTTGGTTGCTCAACGCTTTGATTGGCGCCGTGTAAATCACACGCCGATCGCCCTGAATGCATTTATCAACCGCATACTCCGCTACCACCGTTTTTCCCGCCCCGGTTGGAGCGGCGACAATCACAGAACGCTCATGATCTATTGCCCGGATAGCCTCTTCTTGGAACCGATCTAGCTGTAAACCCCTGTAGAACATTCAAATCTCCCAAACCCAAGTAACACCCGCATGATTATAACTGTTTCCGCCCGTTTTGTCAAATGTGAATATCCGGGTGTAGGGGTCGCATCGCTTGGACCCATTGGGATCAACTTAAGGGATTTTGTCTAGTATCAGTGGTGTTCTCCGACGCAAAACCCTTAACTTAGTCCCATAGGATGGGGAGGAAATCTCTATCATCCCCCACACGGTAGGTGCGATCAAGCGAATGGATAGTGAGCGATCAACTGAACGAATAGTGAAGGCGATAGTAGATCCTGATAGAGATCCCTTTCCAACCGCACCGGCACCTACGGAAACCAGCGCCATGAGTCATCTCTTGTGGCGCACCCATCAGTGAACGAACTGGTATTCCCTCGCTCACGTCTACATGGAGATTAACAGTTCAAGACATTGAAGCCGCGTGACTTGCACCCTAAAACGCTTAACTTGATCCCTATGGGGCTAAATTGCGATACAACCTATCCTGACGCTGAGCAACGTCAGACTATCCGACGCATTCTTAATCGAATTGTGGTCCAAGATCGAACAGAAATGGTGCCCTACCAGCTTTGTTGAACGCGGGCACTGTTGGGAGAACTGCCAACGCCCCTCTTGTACAGAAATTGGACAACGATGTTCATATTTTAGGTACGAAAGCACGAAACGCCATTGCGTCTTAATGACACATCGGAGCAGTATGCCGATGAAATTCGTGGGTTAGTGCCCGAATCGTGGCAACTTATGGGTGTGGCACACAACTTGCTCACGCTCTATTTAGAGCCTGTTTGAAAAATCGGTAGCAAAGCCATTTTTGGTTATTTGTAGGAAGCTTTTTCATGCTTTTATTGTCGTCTACTACCTACCTGTCGCACCTCTGGGGCTTTTAGAGGCTGGTGCGCAGTGCGCACCCTACAAATTGTACTTTTCAATCAGGCTCTTACGCAGTCAATCCGATAGCCATGGCTTCTAAGGGAGGGAATCCAATGATATGGCCTCGAACTTTCATGCGAACCGCGTTCATTTTCTTAGTTGTAATGACTATGTCAGCAAACGAATCGGATGCGAATATCCGCGCCGAGTGGACTCAACTCACTGACGGGCAGCCCATGGATCGTGTTCGCGTACTTGAAACCGATGGGCGCATCCTTTACGCCGGCACGTCTAGTGGGCTCTACATCTCCCCCGATGATGGTTACACCTGGTGGCGTTCGCGGATAGAAGTGAAATACGGGTATGAAACAATTGCTATAAGTCGGGACGCCGTGTATGCAGGAGCACGTACCCAAGGCGTGTTTCGATCCGACAACCGCGGTGGCAGATGGAAGCCCGTAAACAACGGATTCTACGTACACCATTGGGAGGACGGCGAAATCTCATACCTGCGAGTTAATGACATACTCATCACCAGTTCCGGCACCGTCATCACTGCGATGTCGGGCGCCGCGTATACCTCTGTCGACCGAGGCGAGACATGGCACGACCTATCTGGTGGATGGCGCTTTGGCAAGGTCTCAATATCCGACGATATCGAGTGGATAACCGAGTTCGACGGCTATCTTTGGGCCGCCACGTGGCACCGCATTTTACGGTCCCCTGACAACGGCCAGACATGGGATGACGCTAGCGCCGGCAACGAAGAGTTCTCTTGGCCAACCGCCTGGGTGGTGCTCAATGATCGATTTTATATGGCCGCAGAAAGACACTATTTTGCACGAAACAAATTCGAAGAAGGTTTTTTTGCACGATACGAAGCGCCACATCATTGGGAGGTCCTCCTCCAAGGGCTTCCGCCTACTAATATAGAAACCCTGGCTGTTAATCGCGGACGCATCTTTGCCGGACTTGACCGCCGCGGCGTGTGGGTATTTAATGAGCGCTCCGAAAGGTGGATCCCCGCAGGCCTGGACGGGTTGAGAGTTTACTCGCTCGTATCCCATCGATCCGATCTGTACGCTGCAACCAAAGAGGGCATCTACCGCGCTTCAATCTCGACCGTGCAGCCCTACGGCAAAGCCGCTACTACCTGGGGTGCCCTTAAGACAAAATGAAGGGGCCGCTCATGAATAATAAACTCAGATTAACGTTTATCCTAACCCCAGTCCTGCTCGCGATCTGGCTCACGCACTGCGCCCCGGACGCCCATGCCCAAATCCGCGCAGAATGGCATCACATCTACGGCACGGAGGACATGGGAGTGAACATAGTTGAATCCGATGGTCACCGCATCTACGCCGGGACCGACGACGGCCTCTACGTTTCCCCAGATAACGGTTACACCTGGCGTTTAACCGAGTTTAAACTGCCTGTTAAGGTAATGGCAACCAGCCCGCAATCAATATACGTAGGATCGAATGTTTATGACGGCCTCATTCAATCCGATGATCGTGGAAAGACATGGGAGCCCCTAAACAACGGGCTTGGATATATCGATGAAACCAACCGTTTAGACGACGGTCCCGTTGGGTACGGAGTGTTTAAATACTTTGTGCACACCCCTTACGGCACCATAATCAGTGTAATGGCTTGCTGCACTGATGACTCGGCCGACGGCAGCGACACCTGGCGTGAGGCGCCATCCGATTGGCGAGTCGACGATACCGACTGGATATTAGGCTACGGTGTAAAGTTATTGTACGGCATGGATCACTATCTGGTGGCCGGCTGGGTCAGCGGTATACTACGCTCCCGTGAGGGACAACCCGGCGGCCGCCTCATCTCTTCCTTCGGTGGGAACGTCGACCAGATCGCTTGGCCTACCGCCTGGGCCGTGCTCAATAATAATGTGTATGTAACCGGAACACCATACTTGTCAAACAACCCGTTTTTCGCGTTATACGAACCGGAGCGCACTTGGCAGTATCTCAACGCAGGGCTTCCGGAGAGCGACGGTGTATGGCTCCGATACAATATAAACACCTTCGCTGCTAATCGCGGCCGCCTCTTCGCCGGACTCAACCGCCGCGGCGTGTGGGTGTTTGATGAGCGATCCAAAACGTGGGTCCCCGCAGGGCTGGACGGGTTGACAGTTATCTCGCTCAAATCCCATCAATCCGATCTGTACGCAGCAACCAATGAAGGAATCTACCGCGCTTCAATCTCGACCGTGCAACCCTACGGCAAAGCCGCCATCACCTGGGGCGCCATAAAACAAAAATGAAATACACAACCATCATCGTCACTCTATTAGCCCTGCTCCTCGTCATCTCCCTCGCCCGCGCCGAGTGGGAACCCCTTCTCGGTATGCGCGCCATGAAAACCGTGAGCGCATTGGAAAGCCACGGCCGCCGCCTCTTCGCCGGAGGATCGTTGGAAGGGCTGTATACCTCGGACGATAATGGTGACACCTGGTGTACAACCGCTCTGACGCACGGCTACGTTCAGGCAATTGCTACCAGCGGCGATGCGGTATATGCATTCGTGAATGAGCACGGCATGTTTCGCTCCGACGATTACGGGAAGACGTGGAACCCGATAAACGACGGGCTCCGCACAATTCATGACCATACCCTCGACATCCGGATCCCGTACATTAACCAAATACTCGTTACCCGTTCCGATATGGTCATCGCTGCGGGCGGCTTTGATGGGACGTACATATCCCGCGACCGAGGAGAGACATGGCACTTCCCGGCCGATTGGTCGTTTCCCTGCCCCAAAGGGCCCGAGGTGCCCGACTTTACATTCAGCGATTCCATCGATTCGATGATCGAATACGACGGTTATTTGTGGGCAGCCGCCTGGTCCTACGTATTCCGTTCCCCCGACGACGGCTCCACATGGGAATGCGTGCCGGTATTGCCGAGGCTCGGCGAAGCCTACGACTGGGCAGTGCTCAACAACCGATTATACGTCGCCGGAGGACACGGCTTTGTACGGTGGAACGAAGGTGAACTCACTTGGGACGATCTCAACAACGGGCTGCCGGATTCCCCTGATTTGAGAAGCCTTGCCGTTTACCGCGGTCGCATTTTTGCCGCAGTTAGGGCGTCATCTATGATCAGACCAGGGGCTTATAGGACTGTCGCACACGGCGTGTACGTGTTCGATGATCAATCCGAAACCTGGTTTCCCGCGGGCCTATACGGCGTGGCGGTATTCTTGGTCGCATCCGATCAATCCTACCTCTATGCTTCGACGTACAACGGTATCTACCGCGCTTCGATCCCGATCGTGCATTCCTACGGCAAAGCCACCACCACCTGGGGCGCCGTTAAACAAAAATGAAATATTTAGCCTTCGTGCTCACGCTGTCAAGCCTTCTATCGGACTCCCACGCCGACATCCGGCCCGACTGGAATCAACTCTACGGTACCGAGGCGCTGGAGATTTACCTAATCGAAACCGATGGTAGGCGTCTCTACGCCTATGGGAATGGAGTCTACATTTCCCTCGATGACGGTCACAGCTGGCGTCTAACCGGCCTGGAAAACGCCTTTGGTGAGTCTCTAGCAATCGATCGAAATACCGTGTATGCCGGAACAAGCAGGGGCATCTTTCGCTCCGACAATCGCGGGATCACATGGAAGCCCATAAACAACGGAATCCGCGTGGAGATATGGGATGACGATGAAATCTCATACCCAAGAATTCGGCAAATACTCGTCACCCGTTCCGGCACAGTCATTGCCGTGGGGTACCATGCGGGTACCTATATATCCACCAATCGAGGCGAGACATGGCATGGCACCGACGAGTGGCGGTACATCAGAGAACATTTGGGTCTGGACGACGTGCCAATAGGCTATGATATCTGGTCGATGACCGAGTTCGACGGCTATTGGTGGGCCGTCACTTCGAGCGGTTCCTACAAATTGTGCCGTTCCTCTGACGATGGCGAAACGTGGGAAGGTCTTCCCTACTGGGTAGCTGGCGGCAGTATTGCCGAGTACCCCCATGTAGTCGATTGGGCAGTGCTTGACGATCGGTTATACGTGGCCGGGGCTGGGGGTCTTGGGCGCTGGAACGAAGCCGAACTTGCTTGGGATGATCTCAGCCAAGGCCTCCCGCCGGAACGCATAGAAAGCCTAGCGGTGAATCGCGAGCGAATCTTTGCCGGACTTCGGAACAGCGGCGTGTGGATGTTTGATGTCCGCTCCGAAACATGGATTCACGTAGGTCTCAGGGAGTTTTCAGTTGCCGCGCTCGTATCCCATCAATCCGATCTGTACGCAGTAGCTACAGATAGCAACTGGGACGCCCTAGGCATCTACCGTGCTTCAATCCCAATCGTCCAACCCTACGGCAAATCCGCTATTACATGGGGCGCCCTTAAAACAAAATGAAATACACAACCCTCATCGTCACTCTATTAGCCCTGCTCCTCGTCATCTCCCTCGCGCATGCCGACACCCGAGTCGAGTGGTTTCCAATCTACGACTCGAAATCCATGGGGATCGTCAAAGAACTTCACACCGGTGGTCAACGCCTCTACGCCGTAACGAGCGAGGGGCTTTACATCTCGGACGGCGACGGGCGAAGTCACACTTGGCGCTTAACCGATTCGCCGGAACAGCTCAACACAATCACCATCGACCAAAATTACGTGTATGCCGGAACATCTAGCAGCGGCATGTTTCGATCTGACGATCGCGGCGACACCTGGACGCCCATAAACAACGGAATGCCCCTAAAAGTTTTGGATGACGGCTGGCACCAATACCCAACACTTGAGCAAATACTCGTCACTCGCTCCGGTACCGTCATCGCCGTGGCGCGACTCAATGGATCCTGGATATCGACCGACCGAGGCGAGACATGGAACACCGTCCGCGGCGACGACTGGTTCGCACGCCCACCTACGACATGGCACAGAGTCGGGGACGAATATATGGCGCGCCAACCCGACGACGACGAGGGCTTGCCGATAGGCAACGATGTCGAGCGAATGACCGAATTCGACGGCTATCTGTGGGCAGTCTTGAGTGGGGGCAGCACCATATGCCGTTCGCCCGACGGCGGCGCAACATGGCGGCAGGATGCGTATCTCTGGAGCACGTTCAATGACTGGGCTGTACTGAACAATCGATTATTCATCGCCGGCGTTAACGGCCTTTCCCGATGGAGAGGCGCCTGGGATATGGAACACCTCCCCGACGGACTTCCGGAGTACGCTCCATGGATTAAAGTAACAGCATCCGTGAAAGTCCTGGCTGACCACGACAACATTCTCTTTGCCGGACTTGAGCGCTACGGCATGTATATGTTTAACGAGCACACCGAAAAGTCCATTCCCGTAGGCCTTGATGAGTTTGCCATTACCGCCCTCGTATCCCACCAATCATATCTGTATGCGGCAGTCCGAGAACCCGATATTCCCGCGAGCCCCCCTTGGGAAGAAAAAAAAGAAGCATACCGTTTCCGTGAACCGCAGGGCATCTACCGCGGCGTAATCATCCCGTCCGTCCAACCGCACGGCAAAAACTCGGCAACCTGGGGCGCCCTTAAGACAAAATGAAATATTTAACAATCATCGTCACGCTGTTAAGCACTCTGTCGGACGCCCACGCCGACGACTGGGAATTCATTCTATGGACACCCGACGACCCCGTCGTACTCGCCAGCGACAGCGACCGCCTCTACGCCGGCACGGGGAGAGGCGTGTATTTCTCCCTCAATGACGGATCCTCCTGGCGTGCGGGCAACCTGAAACGCGGTGTGTTGGCCATTGGCGCCGGTCCCGATGCCGTGTACGCCGAAACCTGGTTACGCGGCGTCCACCGATCCGACACCGGAGGCAACACCTGGCAAACCATTAACAGGGGGTTGACCGTATTTGATCATGATGGGGACGTCGCGCCCTTTCGATCGCACATTCAGCAAATACTCGTCACCAGTTCCGGTATGGTCGTCGCCGTCGGATACCACACCGGCGTCTATACCTCGCGCGACCGCGGGGATATCTGGCATAACATAAGCCTCGACTGGAACGATATCGGCATCGCTGCCAGTATCTTCTCCATCGCCGAGTTCGACGGTTATCTGTGGGTGGGGCACTCCGACTCCCGCGCCATGCGTAGCGCCGACGAGGGCGCCACATGGGAAAATATACCCTATTGGAGGGAAGACAGCATCGCCGAATTTAACCGCATAAACGACTGGGCGGTGCTCGATAATAACCTGTACGTCGCAGGCAGGGACGGTTTCGGACGTTGGCGCGAAGACGGCCTCAAATGGGATACCCTCCGCCACGGGCTTCCCACAACACCTTATCTGGACCATCTTGCCGTTCACCGCGGCCGCATCTTCGCCGGCTCTCGGTTCCACGGCATTTGGATGTTCGACGCCGGATTCGAAACCTGGCGCAGCGCCGGTCTGCAAGATTCCGGCATCACCGGTCTCGTGTCCCACGGATCCTATCTCTACGCCGGGACGAGAGAGGGCATCTACCGCGCTTCAATTCCGATCGTCCAACCGCACGGCAAAGCTGCTACCACCTGGGGCGCCCTTAAGACAGAATGAAAACCCTGACCATTATCGTCATAACCCTCATCGCCTCCGCCGTAGACGCCGCCGAGTGGGAACTCCTCCTAGGCACGGACGACATGGGATACGTAATGGCGCTTGAAAGCGATGGAAGCCGGCTCTACATGGGGGCCGAAAATGGACTCTACATCTCCGACGACGACGGTCACACCTGGCGCTCAACCGAGGTGACCGCCGAGATTAGCGCTATTGCTATCACTGACGATGCCGTTTATGCCTGCGCACAATACGACAGGGGCGGAATATGGCGCTCCGATGATCGCGGCGAGACGTGGCATTCCAAAAACATCGGGCTGCAGGTAACTACAACCGATACCATCAGAACCGGTGAAATCCGCATCCCGGCGTTTCGCCAGATACTCGCCACCAGTTCCGGCATGGTCATCGCCGTCGCGCATTACGACGGTACGTACATATCCCACGACCGAGGGGAAACGTGGCACGACCCAGTCCACGACTGGGTACGAGACGGCGAGGTTTCCATGCGGGTAGCCGCGTATGTAGCCATGGCCATCTGGTCTATGACCGAGTTCGACGGCTATCTGTGGGTGGCCTTCGGCCGCTACACGGATATATTGTTCCGCAGCCCTGACAATGGAAACACTTGGGAAATCCTTCCCCACGAGGGAGAACGGTACCGCAGTCTACCCGATTACGGACAGGTCGGCGACTGGGCGTTGGTTGACAATCGATTATACGCTGGCGCAGAATTCGGCTTTGCCCGCTGGAACGAAGCCGAACTCGCTTGGGACGATCTCAGCCGAGGGTTGCCGGTGCGTGATCCCCGGTACCAGTGGTGGAACATGCCAGGACGCAAGATACGTGCCCTGGCGGTTAACCGCGGGCGCATCTTCGCCGGACTAGACAACCTCGGCGTGTACATGTACGATGACCGCTCCGAAAGCTGGATCGGCGTAGGTCTAGGCAAGTTAGACACGTTTACCGTTGACGCACTGGTATCTCATAAATCCAAGTTATACGCCGCGGCCTCACACAACTCGGGGACAACCCTAGGCATCTACCGTGCTTCAATCCCGACCGTCCAACCGCACGGCAAAGCCGCCACCACCTGGGGCGCCGTTAAAACAGAATGAAAACCCTGACCATTATCGTCATAACCCTCATCGCCTTCGCCGTAGACGCCGCCGAGTGGGAACTCGTCTCCGGCACGGAGGAACTCGGAGGGGTATGGGCACTCGAATCCGATGGAAGCCGGCTCTTCGCCGGGGCGTCGCAGGGAGTCTTCATCTCCCTTGATAACGGTGACTCTTGGCTTTCAACCAATCTCAACCGCGCCGTTGACGTAATCGCAATTAGTCGCGATGCCGTGTATGCCAGCACCGCAGAATGGGAACACGGCCTTTACCGATCCGACCTCCACGGCAACAACTGGAATCCCAAGAACAACGGCATCCGCCAAAGGATTGCCGGTTGGCTAACAGATAACGGCGAGCAAGTTCATTTATACCCGATTGTTGAACAAATACTCGTCACCCATTCCGGCGCCGTCATCGCTGTGGGAGGAGTCCACGGCACGTATATGTCCACAAACCGAGGCGAGTCATGGCACGAGATATTCGACGAATGGGTACACCGGCACACATTCGGGGACTGGAACTTCGGCCGCGACATCTGGACAATGACCGAGTTCGACGGCTATCTTTGGGCGCGCGTCAGCTCCAATCTGCTTCGTTCGTCCGATAACGGCGAAACGTGGGATCAGATGCCCAACGCCATACCCGGCATAATAGCCGAATACGGCGAAGTGCACGACTGGGCAGTGCTTGACAATCGCTTGTACGTTGGCGCCTGGGACGGTGTTGGACGATGGAACGAAGCGGAACTAAATTGGGAAAATCTAAGCGAAGGACTCCCGCTCCACACTTACAAAGAAGCCTACCACCCGGCGTACCGAGAATACCTCCGCGACGACTACCCCGTTACAAACCTAGCGGTTAACCGCGGGCGTCTATTTGCCGGACTTCGCCGCCGCGGCGTGTGGTTGTTCGACGAGCGCTCCGAAATGTGGATACCCGCTGGCCTGGTCGGCGTAGACATTCGGTCGCTCACGTCCCATCAATCCGATCTTTTCGCGGGAACCAAAGACGGCATCTACCGCGCGTCAATCCCGACCGTGCAACCCTACGGCAAATCCGCCAGCATCTGGGGCGCCGTAAAGCGAGGCTTAAAATGAAAATCTATCTACTCCTGCTCATCGCTTTCATAGCCTGCAGCGAGTCCAAAACTGACTATCCCACGGGCCACATTCTCCAAGGCCAATTTGTGATGACCAAAGCGGTCGGATGGGAACCGGTGGACATCGGCGGCCCCGACATCGACGATCCTGTAGTCTACAGAAGCATGGCAACCAGCACTCATTTGTATCCACGAGGAACAGGGCGCCTCATATTGCACGGAAAATCAATTTACCTAGATGCGCCAATACCGGGGCAACCCATTCTTTTCAAGGGCACGTTTGTAGACAAACCACATGACCTTGCCCAACCTCGCGTCCTGATTGAGGAGCATCACGATGGTAGGGTATCCGGTCTTGAGCACCATTACTATGAGTGGATCGGGAATACCCTAAGACTGGAGTATAATGTCATATTTCCGTGGATAGTCTGGGATCTATACTGGGAGCGAGTACCCTATCCATGACACGAACTTTCATTCTCCTGCTCATCGCCCTTGTTTCAGACAGTGCCCACGCAGCCCAATGGGAACTCCTGCCCGACACCGATTCCACCAGGGTGTCGAGGCTCGCCAGCGACGGCATCCGTCTTTATGCCGCTAGTTACCGGCACGGCCTGTATATCTCTGAAGACGACGGCGGTACCTGGCGTCACACCGGCCTGCCGAGCGCGTGGGCCATCGGTATCAGCGACGATGCCGTGTATGTGTTTTGCGACAGGCTATTGGGCATGTTTCGATCCGACGACCGCGGCGAGTCGTGGGCCCCCAAAAATGTCGGTCTCGCCGAACCGGATGAAGACGATCTGGTCGAGGGTGACATCACACATCCCCGTGCGCGCCAAATACTCGTCACCGAATCACGCATGGTGATTGCCGTGGGGTACCCCGGCACGCGCATCTCCCGCGATCGAGGCGAAACTTGGCACTACCCGCTCGACGAGTGGGTATGGGTGCAAGAACCGGAGTTTAATGGAAAACACCATCTCCCGCCCTTGACGGAGTATGTCGCTTTACATGCCTACTCAATGGTCGAGTTCGGCGGCTACCTGTGGGCGTCCCTGCGTGCCGGTTTCCCCACGCTATTCCGTAGCCCCGACGACGGGGACACCTGGGAAAGGATACCGAACTGGGCCGCTCCCCGCCTGGCGCTCTCCGAATACGGCGCTACGCGCGATTGGGCGGTGCGCGACAACCAACTGTACGTCGGCGGCGAATACGGCTTTGCGCGCTGGAACGAAGCCGCGCTCGGCTGGGACGATCTTAGCCTCGGCCTAACCGAAAAGCCTTACATCAACGCCCTCGCCCTTAACCGCGGGCGGTTTTTTGCGGGCCTACAAGATGACGGCGTCTGGATGTATGACGACCCGTCCGAAACCTGGATTCCCATTGGCCTGCAGAGTCTTGACATCCACGACCTCGTATCCCATCAAGGCTATCTTTATGCCGCCGCCGGCCGTGTAGCCTTCCGCTTGGAGCACCCAGATCGGCCAGCAGGCATCTACCGCGCTTCGATATCGACCGTCCAACCCTACGGTAAACTCGTCACCACCTGGGCCGCACTCAAACGACCATGAAAATCTATCTGCTCCTTCTGCTCCTCCTCGCCGGATGCGGCGCCGATGAGGCCATCCGGCAACCTGACCTTCCGGTCATCGACATCGGGGCCTACGATATTGATCGTACCTATTTCGTGTTCCAGCTCGAGTCCGATCGCTCGGTAGACCGGGACATGTTCCCCCGCATCGTAATTACCTACCGCGGACACTACGAGAACGACTTTTTTCGCCGGTTTGAGTTTCGCATTGAAACATACGGACGCATACTGGCGGGCCTGCAAGAGTACGCCGGAATTGCGTACAAAACGATTGATGACATCTTCCGAACGCGGTATCAGGAATATGCTGACGCCGAACTCCCCTTTCAAGAAGGCGAGAACGGCATTGTCACCTCTGTCGTCATAGAAGTTTCGCAGCCACGGTCCGATCAAAAATGGGGTTATGAAAAAGGCCACCCATTTACCGTAGGCGTCTCCACCCTGATGTTCACGACGCACGGCAACATCGTTCGACGATAATCATGGAAATTAATCTGCTCTTACTGCTCGTTCTCCTCGCCTTCAGCGAGACGGAGAATCGACCCCGTCGTTATGGTAGAGCAGCATCTTATGTTTTATCCGCTCGTGGTCATCGTGCGAGGCATCAAAAGCAGCGTCCGCTTATTAATCACCGTTTCCTTAACAAGCTGGCGTTTCATAGATGCACCCTAGGAATTGAACCGAGCATTCACCGCCCTGCACTCTCACGAAATTGTAAGACACAAGCACTGTTGCGAGAACAGCGAACGCCCCTCCTGTACAAAAAATGAACATTGGCGTTCACTTATTAGATAGGAAAGTACGAACCACCTCGACACATCGGGGGAGGCTGAGTTTGATGCAATTTGCAGGATCGTGCCGCGTCAGGGCAACCTATGGATAGGGACAACCAGAAACGATGAGGTAAAATGTTGGCGTGCAATAGATCGTGGCACACAACTTGCATTAATTACTCTAGCGCAATTATCCTTGATAAAATGAAGGAGCCCACTCATGAATAACAAACTCAGCGTATCATTTGTCCTTACCGCACTGCTCTCGCTTATCTTCCTCGCCGGCTGCGGCGCCGACGACGAACTCCGTTATCCGGATGCGCCGGTGGTGGATCTCATATTCGAGCGGGAGATTGGCCCCTATTTCGATGTTGGCATTGTGGCGAGCGAACCCGTCCCCTATACCATGGGGATGAAGCTGCGCCTAACCTTTAGAGGCTACCTCATGAACGACGATCGCGATCCGTTCGAGAGCACGGACGACAAACTCATCGCATCATTGCATAAAGGGGAGCGATACAAGTCCTTAAGTTACCGAAAAGAACTTGACGAATACTGGGCCAATTGGCATCACGGCCTCGAGCTAGACATAACCGGCATTGCGCACCGCCCCGGTACTGTTATAGCCGTTGTAACCTCGCTGACTATCGATCTCTACCCCTACGCTTTTGACGACAGTAGCCCTATCTTTAATGTTGGCGTAGGCAGCTTGACCATGGAATCGACTGAAACACGGCCCTCACTACGATGAAAGAAATAGCCCTGCTCACTATCCTGCTCGCCGCCTGCGGCGAGGACACCCGAAATTCACACATCGTGGAATATCTCCCAAACCCGCTACGCTTCAAGGAGACAACATCGTAGTTAAGATTTTGCTCAGCGAACCGCTACAGCACCTTTATATAAACAAGTCGCTCCAACTTCGAACAAGCGATAAAGCGAATTCCCGCATTTTACATATGAAAACCATAACCCCTTTTGTCATCGCCGCGCTGATCGGCATCTTGAGCCTCGCCGCCTGTTCGGAGTCCCCCGACCCGCGCATCGGAGAGCCATATTACGACAGTCTCGACGAACTGGACGATGACCGTTCTAACTGGTGGAATCCGTACCGGCCGCGACCCGGACGTAACGTCGCCACCTACATCTTTTTCCAAGAACCCCTGAACCTCAGAGTTGTGAATGTTTCTCGCAATGAAACAACCCAAATCATCGGGTGGAGATTAGAAAAAACCAAGGACTGGTGGATGAACGAATACAGAGACATGTTCCTGCTCGAGATAGAATACTACTGCGAGACCTCTTTCAACTTCTTGATTCGATACGGATTTCCAGAATCCGACAAGGGAAGCGGCAAAATCGGAATCGGATCAGGATGCGACCTTCTTCTTGAATATTGACCAATGGGTAAATTGAAGTGAGGGCTGTTTACCGGCAAGCCCTCGCAGCCGTTTAGTTTCATTCCGACGAGCGGTTAATTAAAATACCGCTCCGTTATAAGCTCGGCTTTTACGCCCTCGGCGTTCGCCGTGAACCCGTCTTTTGGAGTGACTTTGGTATAAGTCTCCAGCTTATAGCCTTGTAAACCGCCCGGCTTATTAGGGTCAACATCACGATAGTTCTCTATTTGGCCGAAATTCTTTTGATAATTGAGTGACGCCCCTTTGGCACAAGCAATAGTGGCGTGACCGTTGTCCTCATCCTCAAAACGCCAGTCGGGATCATCTTCGTCTTGGTTAAAGTCCCGAAACAGTTTATGAGTGTAGGCTATCTCGAACGTAACGTCGTTGGGACGAAGGTTTTCAGCCTCAAATCTATGTTCGGAATGTGAACTGATTCGACCGTCGTCGAGCAAGGTTAGCGTAGCGCTCTGAACTTTGCCGTATCCCCGCCATTCATCGGATGATGAGTTGTGTGGATTCTGTGGCTGTGACATAATAATATTACCCTTATAGTTGAAGTGAAATGAGGGCTGCTTCATGGCGAGCCCCGAAGCCATCCGTTGGGACTACCCAACGAAGTTAAGCGTCTTCAGCTCGGTAGTATCAACTACTACCAAAATGAACTACACCTAAATAATACTAAACATATGTTAAGTTGTCAAGTTAAAAATTTCTTGTAACATTAACTTATTTCGGTCGGTTGATTGGCTTGTATTGCCAAGTCCCAGCCGTGAACAATGCCGTCGGACTCCGTGACACCGTGAAAGATGCCAATCTCTTTATCAGCCACCTTTTACGATCATAATGAACGGAACCGCCACAGCCGCAACTACCCCAATCCCCGACAAAATCCACTTGAGCATCGTGAGCTCCCCCTTGTGCTTTTGGATTTCGTCCTCGACCGCTTTAAGCCGGTTGTCCTAACTTGCCAACTTTTCGCACTGCGTATCAATACGCTTGGATGTGTAGTCGAGATGGACTTCCATCTTGTGCATGAATTCAAGAATGTTATCTACCTTCTTATCTATCTCGCGTACCCATTGCTTTAAGCCAACATCTTTTTCTTCGGTCATGATTCAATGACTCCACTATTATCCTTCGGTAGGCTATTGCGGCAAACTATCCAAATTATCTCTTTCTCCTGTTGAAGTCTCGCAAACGCCAATTTTCGGACACAACCGCTTGAATTCGACTAAAATATACCACATATATGTTAAGTTATCAATATAAAAAATTTGTTGTTACATAAACCTATAAGAATAGAACCCTTTGACCCGAAACCGATCAACCGAGATCAAGCGACTGAACAAGATCGAATGAGTGAACAGCGAAGGATCAAACGACTGGATAAGGAGTGATCAACTGAACGAATAGTGAAGGAGCAACTGACCGATAGAAAAGGCGGTAGAGATCCCATAGTAGATCCTGATAGAGCTCCCATAGAGATCCCCTGCCCACCCTTCCTTACTCCCTACAAACTAGCCACCGACCACGACGCCCTATCATTTTTTAGAAATGGTATTGCCAACAGGAGGGTAGGTTAGCACTGGTACTCTACTAGATTTGTAAAACACAAGCACCGTTGCGAGAACTGCCAATGCCCCTCTTGCACAGAAAATGAACATTGGTGTTCACTTGTTGGATACGAAAGCACGAAACGCTATAGCGTTTCCATGACACATCGGAGCACAATACCGATGAAATTCGTTGGTTGGCGCCAAGTCCGGGTATCTTATGGGCGTGGCACAAAACTTGCTCACGCTTTACTATCGCAATCAATCCTACGGGAGGAAATCCAATGGTATGGCCCCGGTGTTTAATGCGAACCGCTTTCATTTTCTTGGTAATGATGACTGTGCTAGCGGACCAATCGAATGCCGACATCCAAATAGTCTGGATTCCGGTGGGCGGCACGGAGGTCAATGATAGAGTGTACAGACTCCAGTCCGATGGGCGCCGCCTCTACGCCTCGACAAAGCACGGGCTTGTATTTTCGGACGACAACGGTGCCACCTGGCGCACGACCGGCTTCGAAGATTTTGTTAACGCATTCGCCGTCCATGGAAATACCATCTATGTAGCATCGTGGTCGGATGTCGGCATGTTTCGCTCCGACGACCGGGGGGAGACATGGAAACCTATAAACAACGGGTTCCGGCTATTCGAATATGCCGACGGAGGTACCTATTACGGTTCCATTAAACAGATACTCGTCACGCGTTCCGGCGCGGTCATCGCCGTGATGAACTTCCCCATATATAAATCCGACGACCGGGGCGAGACCTGGCAGGACGTATCGCAGGAGTGGTACGTTCCGGTGGACGAGGGACTTGATCGCAACATCGCTTATGCTAACGCCCAGTTGCTGGAGTTCGACGGCTATCTGTGGGCGTTGCTGGAACATACGATAGTACGTTCGCCAGACAACGCCCGCACATGGGAATTCGTACTCCCCCAGGTCGGAACCCTCTGGTTCTCTACCGCCTGGGTGGTGCACAACAATCGACTGTATGTTGCCGCAGAGGGGTTCTGGACCGGCGTGGAAACCGCTTATTTCGCACGATACGAAAACGGGTTGAGTCATCCGCTTGTCCAAGGCCTTCCGCCGCACCCGGCCGACCCGCTCGATCGCCAAAGGGCTATAAAGTGGCCCTATATAGAGGCGTTGGTTTCCCATGACGGCCGTATCTTTGCCGCAATTCGACGCCGGGGCGTGTACGTGTTTAATGAGCGATCCGAAACCTGGTCTTTCGTAGGGCTAAACGGCGCCGACGTAGACTCGCTTGTATCCCATCAATCGGATCTGTACGCCGTCACGGACGATGGCATCTACCGCGCCGCTATCCGGAGCGTACTTCCCCACGAGAAAGCCCTCACCACATGGGGCGCCCTTAAAACAAAAATGAAATACCTAACCTTCATCGCCACGCTAATAGCCCTGCTCCTCACTGATCTCGCCCGCGCCGAGTGGGAACTCCTTCTCGACGCGCAAATCATGAGCAACGTGACGGCCCTTGAAACCGATGGCACCCGTCTCTTCGCCGGAATCGGGCGTGGATTGTATACCTCGGATGATAATGGTGACACCTGGTGTACAACCGCCCTGACGCACGGATACGTTCAGGCAATTGCTATCAGCGGCGATGTGATATATGCTTCCGTGTATGAGCACGGCATGTTTCGCTCCGACGATTACGGGAAGACATGGAGCCCGAAAAACCACGGGTTCCCCATAAATCATGACCATACCCTCGACATCCGGCTCCCGTCCATTAACCAAATACTCATCACCAATTCCGCTACGGTGCTCGCCGTGGGCGGCCTTGACGGGACATACATATCCCGCGACCGAGGAGAGACATGGCACTTCCCGGCAGATTGGCAGTATCCCTGCCCCAAAACCCCCGACCTCGACTATCCAATCAGCGATGACCTCGTTTCGATGGCCGAGTACGACGGCTATTGGTGGGCAGCCTCAAGCTGGTACTATTTATACCGTTCCCCTGACAACGGTGCCACATGGGAATGCCTGGGTCGACCATCATCGCAAGGAGGGGGCGCCGAACCCCGACACTGGTTAGTGCATAACAACCAATTATACGTCGGCGAACTATTCGGAGCACACGGCTTTGCGCGCTGGAACGAAGGTGAACTCGCAATGGAAGATCTGAGCGACGGGCTTCCGGATTCCCCTTATATGACCGGCCTTGCCGTTAACCGTGGCCGTATCTTTGCCGGACTCAGCGGGGGCGTGTACACGTTCGACCAAGAAGCCGAAACGTGGACTCCCGTAGGATTGAACGGCTCGTATGTAAGCTCGCTCGTATCGCATCAATCATATCTGTACGCAGCGGTCGACCACAAAGGCATCTACCGCGCTTCAATCCCGATCGTGCATTCTTACGGCAAAGCCACCACCACCTGGGGCGCCCTTAAAACAGAATGAAGGCTGCTACTCATGACTAACAAACTTAGCTTAACGTTCATCCTAACCCCACTCCTGCTCGCAGTCTGGCTCTCCAAATTCGCCCAAGATGCCCGCGCGGAGTGGGAACTCCTGTCCGGCACAGGCCGTTACGGTGTGTACGCGCTTGAATCCGACGGCGAACGCCTCTACGGCGGCGGAAAGGACGGCGTGTACTTCTCCCTCGATGGCGGCTTAACGTGGCGCGAGAGCGACCTGAAACGCAGCATTTCGGGCGTGACCGCTGCGCCCGACGCCATGTATGCCGTAACCTGGGCGCAAGCCGTCTACCGCTCCGAAACGCGCGGCAACACTTGGCACCGCATAGACATCGGTTTACCCACATTTCGGCACAAGCGCGGCGCCAATGGTCAGCATATCAAACAGATGCTCGTCACGCGTTCCGGAGTGCTGATCGCCGTTGGCTTCCACGACGACACCTATATCTCTCGCGACGGCGGCGACACCTGGCACCAGAATTCCAACATGGGTACCGGCGCCTACACCATTACCGAGTTCGACGGCTATATCTGGGCGGTGCGCTCCGACTCCCGCGCCATGCGCAGCGCCGACCAGGGCGACACCTGGGAGAATATCCCCGATTGGAGCACCGGCAGCATCGCCGGGTTTGGCCGCATACAGGAATGGGCGGAGTTCGATAACAACCTGTACGTCGCCGGCGACTACGGCTTCGGTCGTTGGCGCGAAGAGGAACTCAAATGGGAGGTGCTCAACCGCGGGCTTCCGAAGAAACCCTGTATGGTGGATCTCGCGATTCATCGCGGCCGTTTGTTCGGGGTCGTCCACTCATGGGCCGTGGCATACTTCGATCAGCCGTCCGAAACCTGGGAAGCCCTTGGCCTGCGGGATCTCAAGGTGACCAGCTTGGCGACCCACCGGGGCGAACTCTACGCCGCCACCGACCTGGGGATTTACCGCGCCACCTTTCCCCGCGTTCAACCCTACAACAAAGCCGCTGCCACCTGGGGCGCCATTAAACGACCATGAAACACCTAATTTTCGTTCACAGCTTGTTAAGCCTTATTGTGGCTGCCGTTCTGCTTGTGATCGCCGCCCTCGGCTGCGCAGTGCCGGCGGCCGCCCTCTCCAGCGGCGCCGAAGCCTTAATCCGCGCGGAGTGGGAGCAAATCGTCGATGGCGAGGCTCTGCCGTGGGTGTACACACTCGCGTCGGACGATCATACGCTCTATGCCGGCGGCCGCGGCGGACTGTACATCTCCGAAGATGACGGCCATGTGTGGCGGCAAACTTTGGAACCCGGTGTGCGCTCTCTCGCAATTAGCGCGAATGACGTGTATGCGGGTACGGCCTATCACGGTGTATTTCGCTCTACCAACCGCGGCAACACATGGGAGCGCAAAAACGTAGGACTCCCGGCACAACTCAATGGCAAGCGCCCAGCCATTCAACAGATACTCATTACAAGTTCGGGCCGCCTCATCGCCCTCACCTACGACAACGGTTCGTTCGTATCTCATAACCGAGGCACTGTGTGGCACGATCAATCCGATAATTGGGGAATTGGAGAACGTTCCATAAGCCGTGGGATCCGGTCAATGATCGAGTTCGACGGTTACCTGTGGGCGTACCTCTCAACCGGATGGATCGTCCGTGCCCTTAGCGAGCGCATCATCTGGGATTCTGTTAAGTGGTTTGAGCGCGGCCAGATAACCGACTTGGCGGTGGTTGGCGATGAATTATACGCCGCCGGAGTAAAGGGATTCGGGCGATGGAACGAAGTGGAACTCGGCTGGGAGTATTTCAGCGACGGCCTGCCTACCGGCTCCTACTCTCCGCATGTTACAACGCTAGCAGCCAATCGCGGCCGTCTCTTCGCCGGGCTGGACGGCGGCGGTGTTTACATGTTCGATGAACGCGCGGAAAGGTTTATTCCCGCAGGGCTGCAGGATTATATCATCGGCGCTCTCATATCCCATCAATCCTATTTATACGCCTCAATCGAACAATTCGCCAACCGTAAACACACGTTCGAAGGCATCTACCGCGCCTCCATCCCAGTCGTTCAACCGTACGGCAAAGCCGCCGCCACCTGGGGCGCCGTTAAAACAGAATGAAGGGGGCTGCTTATGAATAACAAACTCAGCTTAACATTTATCCTAACCCCACTCCTGCTAGCGGTCTGGCTCTCCAATTTCGCCCAAGATGCCCGCGCCAAATGGGAACATATCCCCGGCACCGAGGTCATCGAGAGCGTCGAACTGCTTGAGAGCGACGGCGTCCGTCTTTACGCCATACGTGATACCGGCTTATACTTCTCCTTCGACGACGGCTACACCTGGCGGCGCCGCGAAATTGGCCGCGGTATCAAGAACTTTAATATCACCGCCATTGGAAGCGGAGACGGTGCCGTCTATATCGGTACGAGTGAGCATGGCGTATTCCGCTCCGACAGCGGCGGAAACACCTGGAAGCACATTAACGAAGGGCTTCACATCTTCGACGACCCGAAACAGGGGCCCCGCCACGGAATAGTTCATCAATTACTCGTCACCAGTTCCGGCATGGTCATCAACGTAGGATACCACTGGGGCACGCACATATCCAACAACCGAGGCGATACATGGCATTCCGTATACGACGAATGGATATACCCGGGAAACCCCGACTGGCACTTCGGCGATAGTATCAGGTCGATGACGGAGTTCGGCGGCTATCTGTGGGCAGTTTATTCAAGTATCGTACTCCGTTCCCCTGATAAAGGCGAAACGTGGGAATTGCTGCCCATCGCTGTACCCGGCAGCCGATCCGGGTTCGGCGAGATAACCGACTGGGCGACGATTGGGGATAAGTTGTACGTAGCAGGATACGCCGCCTTCGGTCGCTGGAACGAAGACGAACTCATGTGGGAGATTCTCAGCCAAGGGCTTCCGGACGAGCCCTATATGAATCAACTGGCGGTGAATCGCGGCCGTATCTTTGCCACGTTTTTCGGGTCGGGCCGCGGCGTGTGGCTGTACGATCAGCCGTCCGAAACATGGATCCCGACAGGTCCGCAGGACGTGCGCGTTTACTCGCTCGTATCGCACCAGTCCGATCTGTACGCCGGCACCGAAAACGGAATCTACCGCGCTTCAATCCCGTCCGTCCAACCGCACGGCAAAACCGCCACCACCTGGGGCGCCGTTAAAACAGAATGAAGGCGACCGCTCGTGAATAACAAACTCAGCTTAACGTTTATCCTAACCCCACTCCTACTCGTGGTCACCAACTACGGCCAAGATGCCCGCGCCGAGGTCGAACCGGTATGGGTTCCGCTCCTCGGCACCGATGCGCTCAAAGTCCACTCCCTGCACTCCGACGGGGAACGCCTTTACGGCGGCACACGCAACGGTCTCTACATCTCGGACGATGACGGTTCCACATGGCGTCCGACCGAACTTGATGTGCCGTATGACGTATTGACGATCCACCGGAACACAGTGTACGCCACAGTACCCCCTAACGGTATTTTTCGATCCGACGACCGTGGCGAGACATGGAATCCCATAAATAACGGCTTGCCCTTAAGGTTTTGGGATGACGGTGACAGTTATTACCCGTTTTTTAGGCAGATATTTGTCACCAGTTCCGGAACCGTTATCCTTGTCTCATCGAGCCACCTCTATACATCAACCGACCGCGGCGATACCTGGCGCGACGTAACGCAAGAGTGGTTGCGGGAGGACAAGACCTCGGTAGCCAGCCTAGTCATCGAGTCGCTGACCGAGTTCGACGGCTACCTGTGGGTGGGCGAGTTGGTCACAATGCGGTCGCCCGACCGGGGCGATACTTGGGAATACACCGGTTCCATCAAGGGTGCCCGTTTCCCCTTCGATTGGGCGGTGTGGGACAATCGATTATACGCCGTCGGAGTACACGGCATGGCACGCTGGAACGAAACAAAGGGGCATTGGGAGGATCTCAGAGCCGGGCTCCCTCCCAAAACAATAGTATTGGCGCCGCCGGCGTTCTACACCGTCCGCATCATTATCCGCTCCGAGGAGTACTATCTGACAAGCTTTGCCGTGAATCGAGAGCGTTTCTTCGTCGGACTTCGAGACAAAGGGGTTTATATGTTCGACCACCGAACCGAAACTTGGGTGTACGCCGGCCTAGCGGGATTGAGAGTTACATCGCTTGTGTCCCATCGATCCCAACTGTATGCCTCAACCTCCGGCCGCGACTGGGGCAACTATGCAGGCGTCTGGCCGCGGAGCAAGTACCACGGCATCTTCCGCGCCGATGTCCCAAGCCCCGTCGATTCCTACGGCAAACGCGTCACCACCTGGGGCGCCATCAAATAGTAACGACATCCGATAAGGGAGATTATCGGACGTGTTTGGGTTCGCGGCTTGCCACTCGTCGATTTCGCGGTTGAGCTTATCAATACGATCGATTTTTTCTTGCACCATTTCGAACCAGTGTTCGCGGGAGGCGCTCGACCTCGGCTAGTCCTTCGCTGTCGTTCGTCGCGGTAAAATGAGCTTCCCACTCGTCGAGTCCGTCCCAAATGGCTTCGATTTCCGCCAGCATCTCTTCTCCGGATAGGACGACGCCCCTGTTTGTGTACGCGTGGTAAATCCGGAAGGCGGCAGCCAGTAAGCAGATTAAAACGAGTCCTGTGACGGCCGTGTGCCGCGGCGTTTTGAAGAATAGCATAAAAGAATGACCTCCTTTTTTATTCTGGACACAGGTCGTTTAGCCGGATGTATGCAGAATCCCACGAAACCCAAAATGGGTACGTATGAGCAGACCAGTAATTATCGTCGCAAAACACTTTTATCGTCAGTACGCGGTCTTCCAAGGTGCACTTGGCTACTTTGTTTTGTTCAGGGAATCCAGAAAAGCGTTTTGTAATCCATTATTCAACGCTTCGTTTTTCGGTGAAGAATATGTCGCGTTCCTCCATGGCGCGGAGGAAGCGGCCGATAAAGATCTGGTGGGAATCGGGATCGCGTGAATCTTTATACTCCTCCATCAACGACACGCGGAGCTCTTCCAGGTATTCGCGGCGCTCGGAGAGCGTCAGACGGCGCAGTTTCTTCGCCGTCCGGTCATAAATATAACTCGAATGGTCGCGTGCTCTGGATTTAGGGGGCTCGAGGTGGTGCTTGAACTTCTCATCAAGGGCGCTGTTGATCTTCTGTTCGAGATAGTACGAGACGTGGTCTCTAAATTTGCTCGGCGTGGTGGCCAAGGCTCGTTCGGCGAATGCGAGATCGTCGGCGACACGTTCGAGGAAGTCCTCACGGTCCTCGGCGGCGAGGGTTTCCGGCGAGAGGAAGGGCGTGAAGGGTTTACCGACATGGTCGGGCAAGTTGGCAATCACGGTCTGCGGGTGGACGCCGTTGACAAGCTGCGTGAGAACTCCGAGATCGACCGATTTGTACCAGGCGTTGAGTCTAGCCGCCAACGCTTCCCGGCGCTCGCGGGTTCTCATTTGATATTCGTGCCCCTTTTGGTCGAAACTACGGTGCACGATCATGTTGCTCATGTCTATGGAACTGCCGGATTCATTGACCGTGACGAAACGGCCCGTGTCCCATTCAAATGCGGCCGCTCTGGCGGCGATGGTTTCCTCAATATAGGGCAGTTCGGCTGCTTTGTGGGCGCCACAGCCGGTGGCTAGGGTGATGCTTGCCACAGCGAGTATAGGTAGTCCAGCTAAAAGCCTGCGTCTGAGCGGACTATTCACGTTGGATCTCCTTGTCGGTCGATTTCAACAGCTCTTGGGTTTGCTCTTTCAAGGATTGGAAAGCGCTCTTTGCGTATCCGATTTGCCGCTCATATTCTCGAATTTCGGATTCGGTTAAGCCGGGCCTGTTTGCTTTGAAGAGTTCTTCGACCTCCTTTAATGCGGTCTCGGCACGTACCATCTGTGCCACGCCAGATTCGATGACGTGCCACATGGTTTCGGCGTCCTCCAATTGGTGCTCGGCGTCTGCGATCTCGGCTTTGATGTCGGGCGGCAGTTCTACTGCAACTTCGTCTTGTCGTTCCGCCTCGACCCTTTTCTGAATGTGGTAAAAGGCTGCCGAAACAAACTGCTCAAGGGACATTCCCAAAGTGCGTTCGGCGAAGTAGAGTTCCTCGGCGAGGCGTTCCATGAAGCCGCTCCGGCCGCCGTCCTCGGCGGTCAGCGTTTCTTTGGACAGGAAGATGTCGATGGGTTGGCCGATCTCGTCCTGTAGCTGACGGAGCACCACCCGGACATCGCCTCCGGCCTTCATCTCGTCGTCCACACGCTTTACGATCGAGGCGAACCACTCGTTCAGTCTGTCCTCCAACGCTTCTCGGCGGTGCCGCGCCGCTTCGGAACCCACGTGGAATTGTGCGGTGCCGCAGCTTATCGTCATCTCGGAGCCGATTTTGACCACGTCCTTATGGGTTAGGTCAACGTAATCGTTCGGGAGCCAGTAATGGACGACAGGCAGCTCCTTATCGCGTGGCCACGGCTCGGGGGCAGGCGCTTCGACGGGTTTATGCTGGGAACAGCCGGCGTGGACAATGACGAGAAGGACAAAGGCTAGGCGTAACATGGTTTCCTCCTTATTGGGGCGTGGACGATTATTCTTTGTCGGACGACGACAGGTAGAAGTAGAGCGCCAAGATGAACACGGTGAACGCCGCCATCCAGAGCAGACTGATGTAATCGAAAGCGTAGTCCAAAAACCAGTACAAGAATTCACTACCGCGGATCTGATCTCGTCTCATCACCACGATGAACACCACGATTATAATGATCGTGCAGAGCGTAAACGGGATGCCGGCGATCAAAACAGTTCTCTTTTTCATTTCGCGATCAAGCCGAAGTTGCCGCTCTGTACATCCGCCTCACTATCGGGTTTATCATGATTCCGGATCGCCAGTTGTTCAAGCGCCTGTTCTCCGAGTGCGTCACCCACAGTTTCGGCTATCCTTCGAAGCACAATCCTTTTCAAATCCTTCGAGGTCTCTTTTGCCTCGTAATACTGAATGGTTTGTGTGGATTCCCATATTCTTTCGCAATTTCTGACTGCGATTTCCCAAGCAGCCGTTTTGCGACAATCTCAACGAGTGTGGTGTCCGAGATTTTGGTGGTACGTTTCGGCACTGGTAATTCTCCTTCCCAAAAATGAGTGATGCTCCATTTTAACCGATGTGAATGAGAACTGCAACGCCTCTTGGTATTTCTTAGTTGTTTTTCTGTTGACGGCAGATTTTGCCCTTGCTATGATGCCCGCCAATCGCAATGGCTGATGCGTTCTCTAACCTCAATTAATCCTTTCCCCGCGAGAATAGCCCGCCCGATTCCACCCTCTCCAGTGCACACAAAGTGAACACCACCGTCCATTTTGTTGTTACCGCCTCCCTCGCCGACCCGCAAAGTCGCGCCCGCAACGGCGTTTGTGCTAGTGGCACGCTACTTGCCCTCTATCGCCTGTCATTGTCTATCCGGATGCCGTCTCTTCTCAAGGACAGCTTAAATGCACAGTTTCGAAACCTACGAACTAAAATTTTCTGTGCTCATTGCGCTCGCCCTGCTCATCGCTTGTTTGTGCCTGAGGATCAGTTGCTCCGCCCACGCCGCCGACTGGGAACATATCTTCCCTGCTGAATACGACGTCCTGCTCGCCAGTGACGGCGAACGCCTCTACGCCGGTACGGAGCACGGCGTGTTCTTCTCCCTTGATGACGGCTCAATTTGGCGTGAGAGCGACCTGAAACACGGCATATCGGTAATTGAGATCGGTCCGGACGCCGTCTATGCCGTCACCTATTTCCGCGGCATCTACCGGTCCGATACCCGAGGTAACACCTGGCACCCCAAAAATAAAGGCATGCTGCTATTTCAGTCTGATCACGACGATGGGTATCACCCGCACGTTCGCCAAATTCTCGTCACTGGTTCCGGCATGGTCATCACCGTGGGGTACCACCACGGCACCTATATCTCAGACGACCGCGGCGATACATGGCAATCCGTAAGCATCTCAATAGCAAGTAGATTTTGTAACTGCAATTGATATTCGCCTCGGATGAATACATACTTGGAATTGGAATTTGGGAGGGATCTTGGGCTTACATGTAAATATTATGTAGAGCAAGATTAAGTTTAGTTACAAACAGCCCACAAATTCCCAGAAAGGAATCATTCTAAATGATGATCATCATTATCATAGAATAGGATAACAAAACCTAATCTTGCTCTGATTAGTCTTAGGTCTGAAGTTTATGTATGCTACAATTAAAATAGCTGGGGAGGTTTTCTCCGTAACCTAATCCTCCGGTAAGGGGGATGTGATTTGTTAAGTGTTCGCCATTAACACCAAATCGCCCCAACTCATTTTACTTAAATCTGAAATGAACTATACTTCGGCAGAAAAAACAGAGCATTATTGATTGAGATATATCGGAAACATTATTGTTAAGCGGCGACACGGAAGATTGCCTTGATGTCAATATGACATTTGGTGAAATCCGCATCATCAGTGGACTTGTTGAAAATCAATTGGCGCATGACAAAGCGTCTAAGTTGTTGGCGGACTGAAGAAACGGTTGATGTAGTGGTTGATTCACTGGCGGTTTCATGAATTCCTTCAGGTGAGTGGTGCTTCAATAAGACGAGTCGAGCCAAACTTGCAGCGATACAACAAAGTTGCGTGAACCGCAAGAAGGCTAAGGTAGTCGTAGATTGATAGTCGCCCAAACCAAAGTATTGTTTGAGTTCACGTATAGCGATTTCGATTGAAAACCTAGCGGCATATATCTCAAGAATCTGAGTCGGCGATAAATCGAGAGAAGTGGAGACCAAAAGGATAGGGCGGTTTGTTCCATCAGCGATGACCACACGGACTTTGTGCTGCACATCACGCAGAAAGAGGTCAATGACGAGATACTCCACTTGGCACTGCTTTCCATATAGCCAAGCAGTTGTGGTCTGTCTTTGCATCTGATTGAAGCATTTGGCGAGTTTGATACATTTACCGCGTTTAGGCGGTCGCCCACGCCCACAGTAGAATGGTGGGAGGAATCCAACGGCGTCATGACGTAAACGAGTGACGAGTGTAATCCCTTGCTCAACTAGTGGATTAATGAAGTTGGCTTTTGAGAAGAAGGCATCGGCAACAACACACAACGGTTTTGCTTTGACGCTATTCTTGACGAAAAAGACAGCAGCAAGCACAGCGGCGATTATACCCATCGGTTGAGCATTGCCTTGTGTGTCCACAACGAAATGAGATGGATTACTCTTGCCTGAAATCAATCGACTTATAACGGGTAGGCAATGCCATTGATGTTTGACACGTGCCAGAAAGCCAGCTATTACCCATTGATGCCCAATGACTTGCTTATCGGGGTGTGTTGAACTCTGTTGCCATTTTTGAA
Organism: Candidatus Poribacteria bacterium; assembly: GCA_965204085.1. Classification (GTDB taxonomy): domain Bacteria; phylum Poribacteria; class WGA-4E; order WGA-4E; family JAJDTR01; genus JAJDTR01. Next base: position 272,854 of record CBDBEE010000002.1, read on the forward strand.
CTCCACTCATTTTTCCCTTCACCTTTTTTACCATTGTCGGGTCAACAGCAAGTAGCAGATGGCCGGCGTAACTCAGTGAATCGCCAAGTTCAGATAGAAGTAGGTCAATCACAGATTCGATGACTTCTGACAAATCCCACTGGAAGGTCGAAAGAAACCGGTGCCAACCGGATAGAGATTTATCAACGAAAATACACGTATCAGCAATGTGGGTAAGGCATTTTCGGCTTTGTCCGATTAATAACGAAAAGATGAAACCGACGAAATAGGTGAAGGTCGGTTTAGAAAACCCTTGACGAAACTTCAACAAATACGGTATCCATATCTCTGGGAAGAAATTATCCATAACACTAGTGGGCAAATCGCCGTTTGCCCTTATATACCTCCAATCTTTTTTGGTGAATTAGAGGTATGATAATTTCTTCCCTTTTAATTTGTCACCCTAAATTCTGCCGAAGTATAGTCCATCAAGAATTGATGAAGTCTTTCTTCATCCGTTGTCACCGATGTGACGATGTCCAATAGCTTCTTCAGGTTTTCCCCCTCAAGTGCATGATAGTTCACACCGTCATCCTTCAAAAGATTAGACGCGGTTAATTGAGCCGTTTGAAGAACCTTCCCAGGATCTAGTGGTGTTTTGTCCTTGTCGTTGCCCAACGCGTCATAGATGGCTTGCGTGAGTTTCAGATTTGAGAAAATTTCACCATCAGCAAATACCGCTCCGACAATATGATTGGAAAGCCGCCCGGTTCGCGTTGTCTGTGCCCCATAACGCTTTGTACGCAGCAGGTTATTCAAAACGTAAGTGAAACTGCTGACAGTCACATCTTTGATGGTAATAATAGAAGGGAAAAAGACTTGTGGTACGATGTGGTCTTGTTCACCAAAACCAGATTGTTGAGTTCCTTCCTGAGTCATTGTCCCTTTCTCGTAAAGCGCGTTAAACGTAAAGTGTTGATGCGATTCATCATACCCCGTGACTGAATAGGCGGTGTCAACATATACCTTTGATTTCTCGGCACCGGATTCACCGATTGCAAAACCGTAGTAAACACAGTCGGGACAGGTCGTACAAAACTGTTCATTGTAGTCACAGTAGTTATCTCCACCTGCCTCTTCATTCTGCGTAATACCTGCGCCTCTTAGCAATTCGCGTCCCGTAAGTCGCTCTGGTGAACTCTGTTTGCGTTTGAACATCGCAAGGCGGATGACCGAATCGCCGTTCTGCAAACCTGCTTTAACTTTGGCAATGTTAAGCATACCGTCCGTCTGGAAAACGGGAAATGACTCCGTTTCTCGAACGAGAATCAGGTGTGCATAACGTCCTGTTGGGGCTTTGGGAATTCGATCCATGAAACTAGATTCAGGGACAAGATTTTTCGGAATTTCAATTGTCGGCATTGTTCTCCTCCTTTTTTTTCTTCAATTGGAATTGGTGCCAGTTAACCTGGTACCAGGCATTAACACCCGCATTGAAACGGTTCCTCGCCTGACGAAGTAAACCGCGCTCACCATCGTAATATTCATCAAACACGGTGTGATAAAAATATTCAACAAATTCGTGAATCGCCGATGGTTCTTCTTCAGGGTGAAGTCGGGCATAACCTTGGGCACGGCTTGTTCGAATCCGTTGCATCAGATTACTTACTTCGCCGACTATTTGGTATTTTAAATCTGTCGTACAAATCTTCGGCTCACTGTTGACAATGACATCTTCGACCAACGAAATCACTTTCAGGACACTGTTTGGTTTGAAGTTGTCAGGGCTGTATACCTTAAAGCATCGCTTACTAACCTCCTCAATGAGGCTCATCTTGTCACCTCCAATATGGTGATAGGTTTGAATGTATCGTTTGGGAATAGATTGTTCCCCATCACGCGGTTTAGGGAAACTATCCCAATTCTGTTTCCGGCGAAACGCCTCGAGATAATGGAAAACGTAAAGTGGATCTGTGTCAATATTGCGGCAAATTTCGTTGAGGTGTTGCCACTGCGGTTTGCCATCTTTTTGGAATACGTCAATGTTCATGTCGTAGGCGGCAACTATCTTCCTCAAATTTACTTCAATTTCGTCAATACGAAGCTCTAGCGAACTTAGAATGTGTGTCACATACGGATGGGGTGCATTGAGGACAATAGTCTCTTTCCACTCCTCGCCACTATGATAGAGTGGAATCTGAGATTCGGTGACGACAACCTTTGAATTGAACACAATTGGCAAGAGCAGACCGAGAAAGGCGGGCAATGCCCACGACTCTGTATCTGTGGGGCGCGACCCAAGCGTTGGGATTCCACAGAAGTAAAAGGTAGCTAAGTCGTTGGTATCGAACTCCATCTTGAGTAGAAAATCATCGTCAGGGGCCGGAATTTCGTTGTCAATGACCATTTCCTCTAAATTGATGAAATCCCCCACGGACATTCCCTTGTGTAGGGCTTTGCGAACATCGAAGAAATTAAGATTTTTTAAGCGATGATACATATCACCGACAAATTTGGCAGTCTCCGTCGTGAAGAAGTAACTCGGATAGAGATAAAGCCACTTAATTTTCACATCGTCATATCTACCGCCGACTAGATTCAGTTTTGATCGCATCATGATTTGCCGCAGCATCATCTCTACCTCACACAATTCACAGATGCCGCGAACGAGCAGTGACGAATTGAGCAAATTCTTGTTGCTGTAGACCTGATTGGAAAAAATAACCGATGTGTCTCGTTGCTTGTTTGTATCAAATGGCGATGAACAGAGGGAGCATCCCGCGTTCGATCCGCGTCCCTTCTTTTTCGTGTTGGTGTATCTATCCAACTCGGCTCCAAAGTTGTGCTCAATCTCACCGTGTCCGTTGATGTCAACGATTTGTTGAACATATTCGCGGAGTGCCACGAAACCTTCTTTCTCCACCTCGTGTTGTTCAATCTCGTCCTTGAATGTCGCGACAACCTGATTGGCAACGGAAGTGAACAAACCTTCCATCTGATTGGCGTCAAGCCCGCGATTTTTGATAAGGTATTTCCCTGCCAGAAAATACCAATGCAACGGCACACCGCCTGCCCGATTATCGCGCGGGATTGCTTCAAAATCGGTCTGATATCCTTGCATATCCAAAAACCTGACGATTTCAGCAGACACCGCCTCACGGTTTGTTACTGCCCCAACATGTTTCTCGACTTCATAGAGATATTCCGCAAGTTGGTCAACGCGCATATCATCTTCAAAATCGAGGGAGACATCAGGCGGGATATCACCTCTTTCCTGCAACTGAAGGATCTTCTGAAGTCGCTTTCCAGCCGAGGGTGATTTGTTCTCATGTAGTATCCTGAAACATCCGCTACCGATGAGTTTTAATAATTGCGGAAGTTGAAAAAAATCGTAATAGTAATCGGGGAACTTGAACCCCTTTCCATCTCGAGTAAATCCGTTGAGATTAATTTCTAATCGCCCGGCACAGTATGCAATGAGTTGCTTTTCGATGTCTTCGGCAATCTCATCCAACGTTGGTAAGATACCCTCTTCTCTTGATTGATTTCGCAAATAGGTGACACCTGTCGGGAAAAAAAGAAATGGTTCCCACCCCAATCTGTCACGGAACGCCCGAAGCGTTGCATTGTTGATGACGTTTGTAATCATACTGCGATTTTCAGCTAGTTTGTGATACCTGAACTCCAATTTGCTGCCGCTAAGTTTGACAAGCGATTCGCGTACATTTGCTTGCTCACGAAATCCGGCAGGGTTTTTCAGAAAATAAGCCATAAGGTCTGATGCCGTGCACATTTCGCGCAAATACTGACGTCGTCGTCCCGGCAAACGTAAATCGTAACTCTGTAGATTGAGGTTTGCGGCGTATTTCTTCTGCGTGTTGAGAATGAGATATCCGATGTCTCCGAGGTATTCCTCGTAATCGGGACAGAATTCATTGAATTCAAGTCTTGAAATCCATTCTACAAGGTAGGCGTAAAAACGCTCGGATTTTTCTTCATCAGAGACGCTCAGATCGCGCACTCCCTCCAGTTTATCAATGTCATGAAACGTATAAGCAATCAGGTAAATTTGTTTTTCCAAGTCGTTCAATGGCTGCCCGGAGCTCCTCACAATAGTGAGAACCGGAAAGATGCCGTTCAAAATATGCGTGAGCATACTTTGATCGTGATTGTATACCCAACCTGTACTTCCTTTTGCCGGCCGAAGCGTATACGCTTCCAGCATTTTCGGTACGACCATCTCAACATAATTTCTCAAGACAAAATCGTCCGGATTAACGGCGTTTTTCAACAATGCAATTTGTGCGTGCATTGGTTGTGGTTCTTCGTCACTGCCCGAGATACCCATGAAGTCAAGCACCATTTGATCATCCATCAGAATTCTCCTTATTCGCCCAAATGTAGGGTTGAGAACGCAATAAGAGCGCATCCTTTGAAAATGCAACACTGAACTCGTTTCCATCTCGATCAATCAGCGTGAAAATTGAAAACATCATCGGCAGGCGCAATATTCGGCGTAAATCAGCAACGGGTTCCGTACGAACAAGACAGAGAAGTCGTTTTTTGCGTAACCAGCGATTAATCCTGTTGATTTCCGGGAAATTGCCATCAATTTGAAACTCCTTGAGCGTATGTAACTGCCGATAATTGTCGTCAGTGAACTGTTCCGCAATCTTACGGGTCTGAGTCAGGCGGAAACGTTCTCGATCTGAGCGATATTCACGCAATCGCAGATAAACATCAACGTACCGAAATCTACGTGTTGAAACGCGTCGCGATTGAACTTCTCGCATAAAATCTGACTTTTCCATGTATTCAACTTCTGCGTTTTGCAACCCCCAGAGCAGATTATAAGCCTTGATTTCATCATCGGTTTCGTCAATGATACCACAAGTAAACGGGGTTTCCCCGCGAAATTGAATGACGCCAGAATCAATAATCTCCGGCTGATTCATTTTGACAGCGAAATAGTTTTTTTTAGCGCGCGTTTCGATATCGGCCTCAAAAATCTTGGAATAGACCTCTGTAAGTCTTTTTCGCTGCGTGGCAAAGTTTTCGCGCAATCTTGGATGTCCTAATGTGTTAATGATGTGCGACGCAGGCAACCAACCCCAGCACTTTCGATAGTTTCTGAAGTCGTTGGTGGGCGAGAAAATCCGTTTGTCTTCATCTTCACTTTGCATGAGGTCAATCAGAGTCTCCTTGTCAATTTTTGTCTCCGGAGGGATTATTTGTTCAACTCGTTCATAGACGTATTTGGGCAGCAGTGAATGAGCAACGAAACGGTCAAACCTCATAATTGTCCCGTCAGGTTTCTCGTATTCTGAGTGCCGTCCAAGTCGTCCAAGCCTTTGAATCCACGAACCTGCGTCAATTGCCTCAAACACGAGTAAATTAATTTTGAAGTCAACGCCGACATCCACGGTTGAGGTCCCGATAAGAAGGTCACTTTCATAGAGGGCAAAATCTCGCTCTTTCCGAGCGCTGAGTCCAGTATTTTCACCAACGGTCAGAGGAAAATCTCCCGCTGTATTTCGTTCTTTGAGAAACAGAGAAATCCGTTTCGCCGCCGCAATCGAGTTGACGATGATTGCCCCACGGGAATCCGGATTCTCGGCAAACCATTCGGCGATTTGTTGATAATTGTTTTCGACCCACTCCTCAGTACGGCGCCCTGTTGCGTGGAAATGCAAGTCAAACGGAGCGCAAATCTTAGTCCATTTGGTTGAATCCAATGCATCGGATTGGTAATTTCCCTTAATGACTTTGTACTTCAGATTTGCCGTTTTCAAACAATCTAGGAGGAATGGGCTGGGTGTGGCAGAGAGAAAGACGAACTTTTTCTGGTCAAATCTGCCGCGTCCTTGCTCAATGAAATACAGCATTGTTGTCAGAACGGAGGTAACTTGCGAAACATCATAAGTGTGAAATTCGTCGAAAACAAACAAATCGTAAGAGTCGATAATGTGCTGTACCAACCGATCCGGATTCTCGTATTCGGGATTCAGATACTGAAAATTGGCGATCAGATTGAAAATGTCAGGATTTGTAAGTAAAACCGGAGTTTGCATGGCTAAGAATTCAATTGCCGCTCTCTGGTCGCGTAACTCCGTCAATTCTGCGCGGAGTTCGTACAAGCGGTCGCTGAACATTGTATTGCAAGTGATGCTTTGGTCAAACCACCGGCAGTATTCCTGAATTTGGCGATTCTGATCTATAATCAGTTCGTTGGTTGGATACATGGCTTGGATTGACTTGTCTTGTGTGAGCGCGGGAAGATAGGCCGCTAGACTTTTTCCATCGCCTGTCATTGCCGTATTAAAGATGACCTGTACATCCGGGTCTTGAATTGCTCCGTAGGTTTCAACTTGGTGTTGGCGAAACTCAAGGGAATCGGGACATCCACCAATGGGAACAACATCAGCCTTTCGGGAATACAGTGGTTTCACTTTGAGTTTAATCACGAGGAAGTCCTCCAGTTCCTCAGAGTTCGCACCAATCAATCACATGATAACACACGACCAGTCGCACAAACCTGCAGCGGGTTGAAAAAATTTCCAAGAAAATTTCGGGGAATCATCACAACACATCCTTCAGAATTACGCAACTATTTGTGCATCGGTCTGGATTTGCCAATCCAGACCGAGCGGGTACAGAACGCACCGATTAGAGAAACACTATGCTAACACCGATGAATCGGGTGCTTACATGCCCACGCCGGACGTGCAATGAATGGGATCTCTATGGGAGCTCTATCAGGATTAGCTATCGCCCTCGCTATTCACTCGGTTGATCATTCGTTATTAAGATCTCTATCGCGCTTCCTATCCGGTCGGTTGATTACTACTACAAACCAAACGATGGACTGCACAATTACGGAATTCCCAGGGGAAACGCATCTAATTATAAAGGATGTCTCATGGTGGAAGAATGTGCGATTAATGTTGGGTTTCACTCATATTTCGGCAGGTTCAGACAAAGTGGGCACTCTAAAACTCCTCTAGGATCAGCGATTATTAACAAAATCCCGTTCAACCCAACCTACAACCCCTAAAAAATTATCACAAACCTAGCCCGATTTGCTTTTTGTCAGGTAGAATATTTAGATGCGTTTCCCCTGACGGAATTCCTTTGACATGTCCACGGCGACGTGCTATCATCTTATTTTCAGGACCGAACCCGCTCTTGGTAGTGGATGTAGGTTTTGCTTGTTTCCGCGCGGCGTCGCGAGCGTAAGTTAGCCTCTAACTGTTCCGATACAACTCCACAATCCGCTGCGCCGTCTCCACGACGCGTTCCCGCAACTCTTTCGGCTCGAGAACTTCCGCGTCATCGCCCCACGTCAGAACCCACCAGCCGATCTCGCGCAAACCGGCGACTGTGACCTCAAAGCGGAGCGTCCCGTCGGGCATGGTGTGCAGTTTTTGGGTTGAGTGCCAGCGTACTTCTCGAATCAGCGGCGCAATGCGCGGCGCGAATTTGATAATGACGCGCGTCTCAACGCCGAGCATGACATCCCAGCTTTTCTCGAGGTATTTTTGGACAGTGAAATCGTCGGGGATTGTGTAGGGGGTATGCGAGATGGATAGATGATCGATGCGGTTGATGCGGAAGGTGAGAACTCGCCCTCTCGTCTCGGAGTATCCGATGGCGTACCAGGCGTGTTTTCGAAACATCACGGCATAGGGTGAGAAGCGATGATGCGTGCGTTTGCCGCAGCTGAAGGAGTCATACGCCATCGTGACTTTGCGTTTTTCCCGAATCGCCTCGTAAAGCGTCTCACGGTGAGACTAAATTTCATCGGACTCGCTCACTTGAGCGTCGAGCATGTCGATCTGGGGAACGATCTGTTGCAGCACGCGCTGGGTGCTTTTGGGTAAATCCGTCGCAATTTTCGCAACGGCGCTGTCCAGCGAGTCTTTTGTTTGCTGTCCTTCATGCGCTTTGTAGACGCTCGCCGCGGTGATTAGAGCCAGGGCTTCCTCGAATTTGAGATTTAGCGCGGGAAGAAAGAAGTCGGAATTCATCTCGTAGCCCTGTTTGCCGTTTGCTTCGATCTGAATCCCCATTTCGCGCAACAAGTCGATGTCACGCTGGATGGTTGCAATGTTCACTGCCAGCTTGTCCGCAAGGCGGGGGCGCGTCCATCGGCGGGGTTGACGGTGGATTAGGTTTGCAACTTCAATAATCCTAGCCATCTGGTAGGTGCGATGCATGTGCGCCTGCCCCTCAAAGCCTTGGACGGAGGAGAACAGGGGTGTTTCAATTAAACTCGACTTTGTACGCTTTATCGCTATAACGTACGGTGCCAATCAAGCATCCAAGCAAGGCGCAGAAGATTCTAACTGTGCGCTGTCAAAAATTGCGCTTTTCAAGATTTAAGGCTTGCTTCGCCGATTGTAGACGCAGCACCAAGCGAACGAAATTGAATGGGGTAACGTCGGCAGTTTCCACCTGTGGAATCCCTATCGCGCTCCCTATTCGGTCGCTTGATTTATCCGCTCGGTTGATCGCACCCTACAAATGTGCAAAGTCGAGTTAAGAACTTGTTTGAAGAGTAGGTGGCAAGGGCATGTGCAGTAAGGAGACGCGTTGGGTTTCGCTGCCAGTTTCTAGACTGTAACCGAAATCGCTAGCCAGACGCTTCGTCCACAGAAATAGGCGTTGTCAGGTTGCGCTCAACCCAATCTACGCGCCGCCTACCATTCTTCCGCCCTTCCCGCTTCTACGTGTCACCCGTAAGGTCATGGAGTTTCTTCAACCGCTCATTGTCCGATATAACGATGAGCGCATCGCCCTGCGCCAGTTTCAAATCGGCAGTCGGGTTATATTCAAACCTGCCCGTCCGGATTCGGATCGCAACTGTAACCAATCCGGTTCGATTCTGGATATTTGCCTCGCCAAGCGTGGATCCGATTAACGGGGAGTCCTTTCGGATAACGGATTCGGTAAATCGCGTGGTTTCCTGGTGCTTAATCATTAAATCCAAGAAATCCACCACATCGGGTCGCATGACGCGAGACGCCAATCGCACCCCGCCAATCTGATCTGCCAATACGACATCCGCAGCGCCAGCCTTTAACAGTTTAGGGGGTGAATTGTCCTCGACCGCCTTGGACACGACCCGCAAATTCGGATTCAACTGCTTTGCCGACAAAACGGTGAACAGGTTGTCCTGATCCCTGGATAGACTGGAGATTAATCCACGCGCACGCTCAATGCCAGCACGGTTGAGCACTTCATCGTCCGTGGCATCGCCGGCAACATAGAGGAAATCCCTCGTCTCTAGTAGATGCGCGATTCGCGAATCTTCACGCTCGATGCCAACGAACTCGACATCCATCTGAATCAACTCATCGAGCGCATGAACGCCAGTGTCTCCCAATCCGCAGATAATGTAGTGATTTGATAGTCTATCAATTGAGTTTCTCATCTTTCTTCTCCGAAAAATTTCGTGTAGTTGCCCTTCTATGATAAAGGCGGTTGCAGAGCTTATGCTGTATGCGCAAACACCGAACCCTCCAATGAGCAAAAAGACCGTAAAAACCTTGCCTGCTGGGGACATTTCTCCATCGTCGTATCCCACGGTGGTCAAGGTGATGACCGTCATAAAAATTGCGTCAAATACTGACCAATTATCGTGATCGTCATTCCGCACAGAGTTCCGCTCAGTGATGGAATAACCGACAACTCCCGTGAGAAAAACACAAATAAGTGCGGTAAATGCGATAATAAGGTTTCGTCTGTGATTCAAATCTGACTCCTCAGAAATCTGCCCATGAATTCTTGGGAAGGCACGTGTTCAGGCGCAGGAAGATTGTATTCGAGGAATTTAAAACCTCCTCGGTAGCATCCAACCAACGCACAAATGGAAAGGGGTTATCGTTGTCGGGAAGGGAAAATGTGGCGTGATTGTGTGGTAAACTTAAACTCACTCTTATCGCGACGTGCGGCACTCCATAGAAATTCACGGATATGACGGACTAACCTCCCTGAACGGCGTGGATAATTTCGATGTCGCTGGTGGGCGGAATTTCCAACTCCTGCCACCGTTTTCTGGGAATCACCTCTAGGTCAAGCGCAACGGCAATCCCCGGCTGCGACGGATCAATCCGCATATCCAGTAGCAGTTGCTGCACCGTCAAGCCTTGCTGAACAGTTTTGGGTTCGCCATTGATTCGTATGTCCATCGGTTACGTCCTTCACACCGACCCGTTGACGGATTCGTGGAAGCGCGACAACGGAAACGGCGCTATGACCTCGGTGGGAACTCCCGTCAAAATGAGAGAAGAGATTTCACGCGCGGTGACCGGCGTAAGAAGAATGCCGTTCCGGTAGTGCCCGGTAGCCATTATCAGGTTGTCAACAGAAGTTTTGCCGAGTATTGGCGCATTGTCCCGACTGCCGGGACGCAAACCTGCCCATGTCTCCAAAACCGGGAGGTCGTAAATCCCCGGCATCGCTTCCCAAGCGCTGCGGAGCAACTCGAACAGTCCGCCGGCGGTAAGCCGTGTATCGAAACCCATCTCCTCGCTCGTAGCGCCCACAATGAGCCGTCCGTTTGCTTTGGGCACAAGGTAGGCATTCGTGTTGTATCTCGCGCGCGGTGTACGGATAACCTTTTGCGGCGCAATGCCCGCCTCCATCTGCAACGCCAGCATCTGCCCCTTGACAGGACGAACAGGCGGCGCAATTGAATCTGGCAAACCTTCAATGTCGGCGGACCAACATCCAGCCGCGAGAACAATCACATCAGCTTCGTGCAGCCTATCCTTTATCCGGACACCTCGCGCCCTTCCGTTTTGCACCTCAATATTTTTGATAGGGGTGTGCTCGCATAGCGTTCCGCCGGCGTGCCGGAAAGCTGTAATCAACGCGGTCACCATCAAGCGGTTGTCAACCTGATGGTCGTCGGTGCAAGATATAGCGGCACTAATTTGAGGCGACAGAAGTGGTTCAATATCTCGCGCTTCTGCGCCTGTCAACCATTCTGCCTTAAGTCCCAACAACCGCTGGGAATCGTAAAAGTGTTGCAGCAAGCCGGCGTCATCCCGATCGACGCCTACGATGAGTGTCCCCTCCCGGCGGTATCCCACGTGCATCTGGCTGTCGACTTCCAGTTCCCGCACCCATTCCGGGTAAAGCCGAAGACTAGCGCTGCCAAGTTCAAGAAGCTCCCGCTCCTCAAAGTGTACCTCTGCGATAGGCGCAAGCATTCCCGCCGCCGCCCACGATGCGGCGCGTCCGGCGCGGTCACGTTCAAAGATTGTGACTGCACATCCCGATTTTGCAAGCTGCCAGCCGATTCCAAGCCCGATTATCCCGCCACCAATGATGGCGACACGCTCCTTCGAACCTCGCATAAATACAAATTAGGAAATCTTTGTAGGGTGCGCAATGCGCACCAGCCTTTGGTGGGGGCAGAGGCAATCAAGTGACCGGAAAAGGAACGATCAAACCCGTGCATAACGTTTGAGCGACCGAATAGGATCAACTGTACGGATAGTGAAGGCGATTAGAAGAACGAGTTTACCACTTCCAACCTTCCTTTCTTCCATCCTTCCAATTTTCAACTTTCAATCGGCGGCTTGCTCTTCTGACGCCGGTTGATAAACCTCCGCCCCCAGTTGATTGAATTCCTCGCTCTTTTCCGCCATGCCGGCGGTAAGCGCCTGCTCTTCGGTCATCCCCTTTTCTTGAGCATATTTGCGTACATCCTCCGTAATCTTCATTGAGCAGAAGTGAGGACCGCACATTGAACAGAAATGCACCGTTTTCGCGGAGTCGCTCGGCAGAGTTTCATCGTGGTACTCGCGCGCCGTATCCGGGTCAAGGCTCAAGTTGAACTGATCCTCCCATCGGAACTCGAAACGCGCCTTCGAAAGCACGTTGTCTCGCTCCTGCGCACCGGGATGCCCCTTAGCGAGGTCGGCGGCATGTGCCGCAATCTTGTAGGCGATGACCCCTTCTTTAACGTCGTCGCGATTCGGCAAACCAAGGTGCTCCTTTGGCGTGACATAACAGAGCATCGCACACCCGAACCAACCGATCATGGCAGCGCCAATTCCGCTGGTGATGTGGTCATACCCCGGAGCAATATCCGTTGTCAAAGGACCAAGCGTATAGAACGGCGCCTCATCGCAATGTTTCAACTGCAGATCCATGTTTTCCTTGATGAGGTGCATCGGAATATGGCCCGGCCCCTCAATCATGACTTGGCAGTCGTGCTCCCATGCGATCTGCGTGAGCTCGCCTAACGTCTCCAGCTCGGCGAATTGCGCCTCGTCGTTGGCATCGGCGATAGCTCCCGGGCGCAGCCCGTCGCCGAGCGAGAAGGAGACATCGTAGGTCTTCATAATCTCGCAGATTTCATTGAAATTGGAGTAGAGGAAACTCTCCTGATGATGAGATAGGCACCATTTCGCCATGATGCTTCCGCCCCGTGACACAATACCGCACGATCGGTTAGCCGTCAGCGGAATATAGGGTAGCCGAACACCCGCATGAATCGTGAAATAATCCACTCCCTGTTCAGCCTGCTCAACCAGGGTATCCCGATACACATCCCACGTCAGCTCTTCTGCCTTGCCGCCGACTTTTTCAAGCGCCTGATAAATTGGCACCGTGCCGATGGGAACCGGCGAATTGCGCAGAATCCATTCGCGAGTTTCATGGATATTCTTGCCCGTAGACAAATCCATAACCGTGTCCGTTCCCCACTTGGTCGCCCACCGCATCTTCTCCACCTCCTCCTCTATCGAAGATGCGACCGCCGAGTTGCCGATATTTGCATTAATTTTCACAAGGAAATTCCTGCCGATAATCATCGGCTCGGACTCGGGATGGTTGATGTTGGCGGGAATAATGGCGCGGCCGCGGGCAACCTCGTCGCGCACGAATTCAGGCGTGATGTATTCAGGTAGTGGCGCACCGAACGATTCGCCGGTGTGTTGGTGGTTCAATGCGTTTCGCGTCCGATAATCGCAATCAACCGCCTCAAAGGCTTTCTGCCGCCCCAAGTTTTCGCGGATAGCGATGAATTCCATCTCCGGTGTAACGATGCCGCGTTTCGCATAGTGCATCTGTGTCACGTTCCCGCCTGCTTTGGCGCGAAGCGGTTTCCGCTTTAACCCTGGGAAATACTCCAATCCGCCCTTGGCTTTTTCGCGGGTGCTGGCATACTGCGCGTGACCCTTCGTCAGATAGCCGTTGTCCTGAGGTTGAACCTCACGCCCTTCATATTCTTCGACATCCCCGCGAGCAAGAATCCATTGCCCGCGCAACGGGGCTAACCCTGAGCGAACATCGTACTGCTGCGAATCATCACCCCACGGCCCGCTTGTGTCATAGACCCGGATAGATTCATTTGATTCCGTCTTTCCATCGGTCAACTGGGTGGGTTGAAGCGTGATTTCACGAAAAGGCACACGTAAATCCTTGTGCGTTTTACCGCGAGCGTATACCTTCTCGCTATTCGGGAAAAATCCGTTTGTGCTCTCCATCGGTTCATTGGAACTCATGGTGTCAACCTCCTAACGTAAGGCTAAGCATGTAAAAGCTATCTTGATCCATTTAGTGCCCAAAAGGAACTTAAGTCTAATCTAAAATGTCCGCATAATCTAACTCTAAAATCACAAAAAAAGCCGCCTTCCAGCTTAGGAAAGCGGCTTCATGAAACGAAAGCCCAATATAAAATAAAAAGGTATAAACGGCTTTCACTTCGTCAACCTGTGTCTTCCTACGCTGGTATAATCCAGGTCAGGTTCAAAGGGTGTGTTCTCAGCTCTTGAATTGGCTCAAAAGCACCCCCAACGGTCATTCATTAAATTTTCAGTCAAATGTTGCTTCTTAGATCCAAACTACAGTTTTGCTCCCATGTTATCACGTTATCCCAAGTCTCTATCTATGCCGGAAGACGGGCGTCTGATATCTACTTCACCATCACAAAAAACTGCATCCATTTGTTCTAATTTTTCTGCTAATAACTCACAAAACGCAACAAACTATCGCAAGATACATGCTACTTCTTCTCGGCGTGTTGCAAAAGGTGCGCTTTGTATTCTTTATTTAGCTCCCTAATCTCCGATCGGATTTCGCGCGTCCTTTCGTCAATTCTCTCGTGAATAGTGAGGGTGTTTGCTTCGATTTTGTCCGTGAGTTTTGCGATTTCCGTATGGAAATTGTCCGTAAGTTTTGCGATTTCCGTATGGAGATTACGCGTGAGTTCTGCGATTTCCGATCGCATCTGGCGCATATCTTCTCGGATCTCCTTATTGACCGCAAGGGTTAAGTCAATCCCTTGATTTATCTGCCTTTGGAGATTATCATCGCCTCTATTAACATCCGCTTTACTCGGAAAACGCCATCCCAACAGAAATATCGTGATTCCGACGCCTAACACCGTAACGAGCGGCGACCATTCTTTCAACTCCCCTAGTAAACCTTCCATTGCTCAAGTCTCCGGCTATCGGCTACCTTCCAGTGCGCATGTCCTCACTATAACATCTCATTTCCCATCCGCGTTGTCCCCGATGCGATTTCGATTTACGGAGGCTCGTACATCGCCCGGGACGCGTTGCCTCATCTGTTTGCATACTTCTTGGCACCCGATTTGCACATGCACGATAATCCGCCATCTGGGCGGAATGCGCGGCTTTAACCCGATTGCACTTACACAACTCTCAACAGCTTTAAGTTCCAGCGAATAGAATGCTACAGTAACTGTAATCTAAAAGTCAAGAAAAATCGTTATTTTAACTTGACGGTATTTTTGGTGAGATGATACCATTCTTGGCTGTTGGACTATCTGCTTCCGATGTCACGTTAATGGATATCAATGGATAGCCGCTCAACACAAACGACATAAACCACAATATCAACACTCCATTACTTGAAAATCGTGTAGGAGTCAATCGACATGATTGAAGTCAACAACCTTACCAAACGTTATGGTCCAACTGTTGCGGTAGACAATGTGTCTTTTAATGCTAAAGCGGGAGAGGTATTGGGATTCTTGGGGCCAAATGGCGCAGGCAAGACAACAACCATGCGTGTGTTGACCTGTTATCTCTCCGCCGATGAGGGGAATGCCACGGTTGACGGCTATGACGTGTTCGACCAATCGGTTGAAGTCCGAAAACGAATCGGTTACTTGCCCGAAAGCGCCCCGCTATACACGGACATGGGCGTGATAGACTATCTCAAATTCATCGCGCAGGTGCGTGACATTCCCAAAAGCCAACGGCAGCAGCGGACGAAAGAGGTTATAGATGTTTGCGGTCTCGATAGTGTCATCCAGAAGGACGTGGGTGAGTTATCAAAAGGATATCGTCAACGATTAGGCTTGGCTCAAAGCCTCATCCACGATCCGCCAATTCTTATCTTGGACGAACCGACCTCCGGCTTGGATCCCAACCAAATTATCGAGATTCGCAATCTTATCAAAGAAATCGGCAAAGAAAAGATGATTATCTTCAGTACGCACATTCTGCCCGAAGTTTCGGCGACGTGCAGCCGCATTCTAATTATCAATAATGGGAAGATTGTCGCCAATGGCAGCCCGGAGAGTCTCGCGGATCGCGCAAAAGGCGGAGAGGTGGTGGATATTACGATTCGGGGACCTGCGGATGAGATTGAATCCAAACTTCAGGATTTGAATTTTGTGAGTGAGTTTAATCGCGTGGATACGGTTGACGGACTTTTCAGCTATCGGATCGCCTCTGAGAAAGGAAGGAACGCTGCCGAAGAATTGTTCCAATTTGTTGTTCAGAACGGTTGGAGCTTAACGGAATTGCGTCAAGAATCGGTTAGCCTGGAAGATGTGTTCCGAGAACTGACCGGTGGATCCGTTAATAAGGAGGTGGCAGCGTAACAGATTATGAACAACATTGCAGCAATTTTTAAGAAAGAATTCAGGAGTTACTTTAACTCGCCCATCGCGTACATCTTCATTACATTCTTCCTCGCCTTGTCAGCATGGTTCTTCTTTCGCGGCTTTTTCATCATTAACCAAGCGAATATGCGCGGTTTTTTTACCGTCATGCCCTGGTTGTACCTCTTCTTTGTCCCCGCGGTTACCATGAAATTATGGGCCGAAGAGCGCAAACTCGGCACGGTTGAGATCCTGATGACCCTGCCGATAAAGGATTACGAGGTAGTCCTCGGAAAATATCTGGCGAGCTTCGCGTTGCTTGGTGTGACCATCCTATTGTCTCTTTCGCTTCCAATCGCGGTAGCCTCTCTCGGCGATCCGGACGGAGGTCCCATCGTCGGCGGATACATCGGTTTGCTACTGATGGGAGCTGCTTATCTTTCCATTGGACTGTTCGCGTCCACACTGACCGAGAATCAAATTATCAGTTTCATTGTTGGAATCGGACTGTGTTTTGTACTCCTCATCATCGGGGAGGATATTGTGTTATTCAACATTGGCAGTGCGTGGTTGGCTTCCCTTTTCAGCTATCTCGGATTGGGCACTCATTTCAGCAGTCTCCTCCGAGGCGTACTTGATTCTCGCGATCTCATCTACTATTTTTCCCTGATTGGTTTTTTCCTCTATCTAAGCACTCTAAGAGTTCAAATGCAGAAAGTGGGGTAGATTATGGCAAAGAAAACATGGATACTCGGCAGTAATGCCCTGGCTTTTGCGCTCGTCATTCTTCTGATTATTGCGGTTATTAACTTTCTGTCATATCGTCGATTTGTTCGAGCGGACCTTACGGAGGACAAACGATACACCATATCGGATTCGACAAAAAATGTCCTGAATCGTTTGGACGACGTTGTAACCATAAACGCCTACTACTCGCGGGAACCGGCACAAGTCGCCGAGAGGCGACGTAAAGTTCGCGATGTGCTTGACGAATATCGAGCCTTCTCGAATAGGCTGCAAATTAACTTCATAGATCCCGCCGGTTTTGATGAAGGCGAGAAACAGGAACTGAGATTCAGAGGCATAAACGAACTGCAAGTGAACGTCATCCAGAAGGACAAAGCCGAGGTTGCGAACGTCTACATGAGCGTCGCCGTGGCTTACGGCGGTAAAGAGGAAGTGCTTCCCGAGGTCACCGACACTGCCACCCTTGAATATGATTTGACCTCCGCCATTCTTAAAGTGACGACTAAGGAAGCAAAAACCGTCGGATTCTTATCGGGTCACGAAGAGTTGGACATCGACAATCAAAATTTTGCGGGGTTGCGCGCGCAGCTGGATAAGAATCAAAATGGCCAGTACAATGTCAGGAAGGTCACAATTGAAAACGGGGAAGAAATCGATCAGGCTGTCTCGACGTTGGTCATCGCAGGCCCCAAAAGCGTATTGACGGAACGCGAAAAGTACGAAATCGATCAACTTATCATGCGCGGAGGGCGAGCAGTATTCCTGATTGATTCCATTCGCACACAGGAGTTTGGGCTGCAGGCAACGCCGTTGTCAACCGGATTGAACGACCTCCTTGAGCACTACGGCGTTAAACTCGGGAATAACCTCGTGCTCGATCAATCAAGCGAGATGACCCAATTCCGCATGGGGCGGGGCATCACAATTCAACAGTATATGTACTTCATAGCGGTACTCAATCAATACCGATACAGGTCGGGGGAAAGTTCTGAGGGGTTGTCCACCGAACACATCATAACAAGTGAGTTGGAAAAGCTGGTACTTCCTTGGGCAAGTTCGCTTGAATTGTTGCCAAAAGAGGGTGATGCTATTCAGGCAACGGTGTTGGCAAAAACGAGTAACTCTGCTTGGACGACGCAAAGTCCGTACAACCTGGATCCCGGCGCCCCGACCAACCAGTTCAATCCGTCTGGATCCACGTCCAACGCTTACACCGTGGCAGCGGCATTGTCGGGCGTATTCAAGAGTTTCTACGCCGGCAAGGAGATTCCGCCCCCCGAAGTTGATGAATCCGATGCCGCCGAGACGCCGCAATCGGTTGCGGAGGATCGGGTAACAAAAACAGAAAGCGAACCGACGCAAATTGTTGTGGTGGGGAATTCAAAATTCTTAGAGCAGGGCCGCCCCGACGGACAACTCTTTTTCCTCAATACGGTAGATTGGCTTACGCTGGGGGAAGACTTAATCAGCATCAGATCGCACGCCATCACGGATCGACCGTTGAGGGAGGTCTCGGAAAGCGAAAAGACATTCATCCGGTTTATCTGTGTATTTGGTATTCCATTGATTGTAATAGCGTTCGGGCTACTTCGATACTTCTTGCGAAGGAGGGCAAAGCGGTTGGTTGAAGCGTACTCAACCGTGTAAATCGGAATATGAAAACAAAACAACTTCTAATCTTACTCGGTATACTTGTCGTTTTGGTCGTGATTGTAGGGCTTGTTGAGAACCCGTTCGCCAAAAGCGAATACGCGAAAAAGATGGAAGCGGCTACACCGCTGTTCCCAAACTTCGATAAAGAAAATGTTACGAAGATTGAGATTACCGCGTCTGGCGAAACAACAACTCTCGTCAAGGAAAACAGTCAGTGGCTTGTGGCGTCGATGGATAACTACCTCGCCGATGCAGAAGGCGTTGGCAACGTTTTGGACAAAGTAACCGAACTCAAAACAACCGAATTAGTGTCCAGCAATCCGGAGAAGCAGGCACAGTATGAAGTAGATAGCTCCGGCGCTGAGGCAAAACTGCTAGACGCTGGCGGTAGTGTGTTAGCCCACCTCTTCCTTGGCAAAACCACGCCGGGTTACTTGAGTAGCTACGTCCGCGCCGCGGATTCGGACAATGTCTATGTCGGCAAGGGAAATCTCAAAGCTACCTTTGACAAAGGAACTCGGACGTGGAAGGACCGCACAATCTTCAGTTTTAATAAAGGCGATGTCACCCACCTCACCATTAAATCGGAGGAGGAAGAGATTGAACTTGAGATGGATGCGGAGGGAAAATGGCAGATGACCAAGCCGGAGGCAATTGCCGCCTTGCAGCCAGAACTCGACGCGCTGCTGGATAGCTTGAGCGACCTAGACACAGACGATTTTGCGGACGCGAACGACCTATCGGAGTATGAGCTTGAGGCCCCTAAATCCTCGGTCCTCGTAAAGCTGAATGACGGTTCAACCAGATTCCTCCTGATCGGAAAAGAGGATGGCGGCAAGCATTACGTGAAACGCGAGGACAAAGACCCGGTCTTCATGCTCTACCAATACAAAATCAATCAACTTCTGAAGAAGTCCGAAGACCTGAAGGACGACACTCCGGTTGCGGAAGAAACAGAGGAGGAAACGGAAGAGAGCGATTCGGCAGAAGGAGAAGAATAAGAGAACGGAAGGATGGAAGAAGCGGCAGTGTAGGTTGGGTTCAAATAATCTCTATAGGAACTCTACCGCGCTCACTATTGGATTTACTATCAGGAACTCTATCGCGCTTTCTATCCGGTCGCTTGATCTCATTTGATCGCTCATTATTCATTCGCTTGATTGTTAGATAGTCGTGTTAGATATCACTAGTGAAACCCAATACATCAACCGAACCTATGCCCCGTCGCCATCTGCAATGCTCTCAACTTGAGCATACCGCGATTCGCGTTCCGTTGACGATTCAGCCTTCCGATCTTCTATGACTCCCTCCTAACAATTATTCAGTCCCATCACTTCAAGACGTTGCGAGAGGCATGCGTCCCAATTCAATATTCCACTCTTCCATCCTTACTTTTTGCTACTCGCTTAGCCGTTTCACAGTCAAATAGTATGCCCCTGCGAGTCTATTCTCCTCCTCGTCGTACCACCAACTCTTAATCTGAGCGGCACCGCTCCGAAGCACCATGCGGAATGTGACATGGGTTGCCGCGTCCGGGACACGTTGTGTCTGCTCCATATCCCCCACTCGCAACCAAGCCGACGACACCGGTAAGGCTGTCCCTTCAGGCAATGTTCCATCAAACCCCCGCATGACCGGAGTTGATGCGGCTATGCCCAACCCCGATTCCTCCGGCCACCGCCGCAACGTAAAATTATACAAACCGTCTCGTACTACATTCACGTACCACGTGCCGCTGTCCATGACGCACCCGCGGATGTTCTCTTGGTTGTTCGCATATACCCCCGCCCAATCGCAACTGCACAGGCGAACTGGATTCTCATGATTCGATCCAACGGCAATTGGCTGATATATCTCCAAGTTATCGCCAACCTCCTCCCACCATCGTTCGTAATGATTCTGCATACGACCTACCACATCAGGCTTTGACGCAGCAATATCTTGCGATTGCCCTATATCGGTAGAAATATCATAAAGTTCAGTACCGTTCACAAGTCGCCACTTATTCCAAAGCACGGCTGCGACATTCTTTTCCGTATGTCCCCAAGTACCTTCGTTGGCGTGCCCGTATTGCACCACCGCCATCCGCTCCGAAGGTGGATCCGCGGTTTCCTGCAGGGTATTGGCGAGAGAGATTCCATCAAATGCCAGCCCGTCGTCGACGGTTAAGCCGCACAGGTCAATCAATGTCGGCAGCACGTCCGTGCTCCGAGTCAGCCCGCGAACATCACGCCCACCGCTGACGCCGCCGCTTGGCCAACGCAAGAAGAATGGCACTCGGTGCCCGCCATCATAAAGCGATCGCTTTTTCCCTCGCATACCCGCATTGAATACATTCTCGCCCGTCGCAGTACCGTTATCTGTCATGAATATTACGATGGTATTCTCACGCATTCCCGTCTCTTCCAGAAATGAATCGAGACGCCCCATGTTCTCGTCAATGTTCGCAATCATACCGAAGAAACTTGCCTCGCTACGATTGACCTCGCCAAGGTACGGCTGCCTGTATTGATTCGGAACCCACAGCGGTGTATGGGGAGCTTTGGTCGCAATATATGCGAAGAAGGGATCGCCTTGCTGATGACAACGCCTCATCCAAGCTATAGCCTCCTCGAACCAGACATCCGTGCAATATCCCCGATACTGCTTGATTTCGTCCCGATGACGATAATGGTCATCAAAGTAATCATTCCCGAAGTAGTCGGGCGCGGACGTAATTCCCCATGCAGGATGATGGACAGTTTCGTGGAAGCCTCGGTCCTGAGGTCTGTAGGGATAGTTGTCGCCCAAGTGCCATTTGCCGAAGTGCCCCGTATGATAGCCGTTGTCAGCAAAGATATCCGCCATCGTGGGAAGATCAGTGCGTAACGGCGTGCGTCCCATGCAAACGAATGTCGCTCCATTGCACAGCGCATCGCGCCCGGTCAGCAGTTCACCGCGGGTTGGGGTGCACATTGGAGCAACATGGAAATCGGTAAACCAAACACTCTCGGCATGCAAGCGATCTATGCACGGTGTGCGCAGCACCGGATTCCCGAGACACGAAAGATCGCCGTAGCCCTGATCATCAGTCAAAACAAAAATGACATTAGGTTGAGACATAATTACTATCCAATCAAGGAACCAAACCGCTCCCGCCGGATTGACATTTCCGGCAATTTTTTTCTATCCCAAGGTGCTCTCCATTCCTGTAGGTCGGAATCAAGCGACTGAATAAGGATCGAACGAGTGAATAGTGAACTCGTCAAAAATGCCGGCAGCACTGTGCAAGTCCCTATAAATTTCGGAGCTAGTTCACGGTTGCAGCTGTCCATCTTCCACGAGACGAATGCTCGAATCGCACAAGTCGCAACTACCGCAACGATAGTCCGCCGCAACAGGCTCGCCGAAATATTCGCGCACCAACCGTCCTCGGCACTCCTTTTCACGCGCATACCGTTCGACCTGATCAATCTGGCGGTTTCGGCGTGCTTGGTAATCCGCAAACCCCAGTTCGCTCTCGGAGGTCGCTGCCAGCGAATCGCTGTCTTTAAATAACTCAATGAGCAGTAAATCCTCCGCTCCCCAGTAGCTCAGGTATCCGTCGTTCTGGAAATCGATAAGCTTTTCCATTAGACTGTGCGGAGGGAGGTTGAATTCCCGGCAGAATTCGAGAAAATGGATGGGAGACTTCCGTCTCAATTGCTTAAGCAGCGCCCGCCGCAACTCGTCGGCGGGACTTGCGACGCGGTTATGTGAAGAAGATAGGCGTACGTTAAGTCTTGAAGGAACATTGTACCGCCTCCTGACATACCCGAGTTTTTCGAGATAACTGATCCCGACTCGAATTTTCGCCTCCTTGAAACCACTCAACCAACCCAGTTCCTCCGCTGTCCCCATCCGAAAGTCACCCACGGCGGGAAGCGTTTCGAGTAATTCGAGGAGTTTGGCGAGATCGCGCTTATTCAGGACGTTCTCCTGATTGACGAACCATTCATGGAGTTCTCGGTCGTCGGGGCAGTACAGCATTATACAGTGAGAGGGTTTCTCATCACGTCCGGCGCGTCCAGCTTCCTGATAATATGCCTCCAATGTGCCCGTCATTGTCCAATGAATGACATAGCGGATATTTGGTTTGTCGATTCCCATGCCAAACGCGTTTGTCGCGACAACGAGGTCCACCCCGTCTGCTCCGTCATTGAAGAACCGGTCCTGCACGCCTTTGCGCTCGGTCGCCGACAGACCGGCGTGATAGAAATCAGCCAGATAGCTGCGATTTTTTAGAAACCGCGCGATTTTCTCGGTCTCGCCGCGCCTACCGGCATAAATGATGCCGTTGCCCTCAAGCCCCCGAAGACAGGCTTCAAGATATTCGTACTTTTTCGTATCGTTGGGAGCCTCGTATACACTGAATTTCAGGTTGGGGCGTTGAACGCTGCGCGAGAACTTTCGACACCTTTCGCCATCAATTCCCAAAGCGTTGAAAAGGTCTTCTCGTACTTCGGGAGTTGCGGTAGCGGTAAATAGCGCGATTGTTCGTGGATGAAGCGCCTGAATAGCATCGCGCAGCGCCAGATATGCGGGTCGAAAATCGTGTCCCCACTGCGAGATGCAGTGCGCCTCGTCAATGACAAACAGAGAGATTGAGAGTGAATCCAACAGGTCCAGAAATCGGCGGCTGCGAAGGCGTTCCGGTGCAATGTATAACAGCTTGACTTCCCCCCGTGTCAGGCGTCCAAATTCCCACTGGTACTCATCCAATCTGAGGCTACTATTTATCAGCGCGACATCTTGAACGCCGCGCTGGTTTAATCCGTCAACTTGGTCCTTCATCAATGAGATTAGGGGCGACACAACGACGGTCAACCCCTGCAACATTAGCGCGGGCAATTGATAGCAAAGGGATTTTCCGTATCCGGTAGGAAAAGCGGCGAGCACATTGTCTCCCTCCAGGATGGCTTCAATGATTTTCCGTTGATTGGCTCGAAAAGCGGTGTGGCCGAAGTGCCGCGTTAGCGAAGCAAGTAGTTCGTCCCCTTCAATTGCGGCATCGGCGGGTTGGTCGACTTCCGGGTTGGGAGATGGATTGGGAGTGTTCGGAGGCGATTCAAGACGCGCATCGATTTCTTGAAGAAGCTCTTTGTAGTTCCTCATGGGATGGAAAGTGGAATGTCTTGAAAGCGGTCGTTAGGTTCTGCCGAAATACCGGGGAGACGAATCAAAGATGCGGGCATACGTGAGCAAAACCGGTTGAGGAAAGATGAAATTGGAAGGATGGAAGAGCGAACGGCTGGAAGATTTTCTTCCATGTCGTCCTGAAGATGTGAGGTTAAAATTCTATAATTGCTTTGGTTATTGTCTCGCGACGCAGCACTAGTATCAATCCTTAAATCGAAACCGAATAATATGAAAGATAGCGGCAAGCCCGTCTTTCCAATTGACTGATTTACCCTCGTGGTAGTCGCGTCCGTGATAGGCAATTGGCAATTCAATAACACGGCATTTCCGTCGAGCAAGTTTTGCCGTGATTTCCGGCTCAAATCCGAATCGGTCCGAACGCAACGGGATTTCCTTCAAAATCGAGGTCTTGATGACTTTGTAACAGGTCTCCATATCGGTGAGGTTGAGTTGGGTTAACAGATTGGAGAGAGAGGTCAAGACTTTATTGGCGATATAGCTGCGGAATAGAAAGTGTTGCCTTGATGATAGAAAACGGGATCCGTATACGGCATCGGCTTCTCCGTTGAGAATCGGCTGGATCAATTTAGGGTAGTCCTGCGGGTCATACTCCAAATCCGCATCTTGGATGATGGTAATGTCCCCAGTGACGTGTTGAAAGCCTGTCCTCAGCGTTGCGCCTTTGCCTCGATTAACGGAGTGGTAGAACACGTGCACCTGCTCATCGCCAGATTCCTCAATTTTATTGAGTATTTCGCGGGTGCCGTCCGTTGAACAATCGTCCACGAGAAGAATCTCTTTATCCATACCGATGTCAACCGCTTTGACCTGCCTGAGAATCTCCTCCAGGGTCGTAATCTCGTTGTAGATTGGGATAACAACCGATAGCTTGTGTGCCACTCAATTTCACCAATCTCTCGCCATTAAGCAGTTGAACCGTAGGTATAGGCAACTCCAACCTCAAAAAGCATAACACACGGGCGAAATCGATTCAACTCTTTTCGTGTGTCCGGCACGGCTCAGAATATGATAATATCTACTGCGGTTTTGAAAGAAAGGAGGTAGAAGACAATGTCGAGTATAAAGGCGGAAGGTTTCAATCACGTTGCTATCTGGGTGAGCGATGTACGAAAATCTGCCGATTGGTATATTGCTAACTTGGGACTGGAAGAGGTACGTGCCGCAGAAAATCGCATTTTCTTGCGTTTGGCAAACGGTGAAGTGTTGGCATTGTTCCAAGCGTCCGATCCGGGGCAAATTGGCGCCGGTGTGCATCATCTCGCGCTCGATCTGGCTCATGGAACGGAAGAAGAGGCGCTTGATACGCTTCGACAGAAGGATATACCTCTCACCCGGCGCGGTCCAAGTCTGAGTTTTCAGGATCCTGACGGGCATTGGATACATTTTGGCTAAGTGTGTAGTGGCGGCAAAAGGTTAGTCAGGCTTTAGCGGCTGGAGGAGAAAGGACATCCCAATTATGCTAGGAGATTCTAGTCTGATTTTCGGATTGGGACGGTTTTCTATTGACAAACCGAGATTAAAGGACCGAACAGAATCAACATAGCGATTGCGATAGAGATCCTAAGGCGATAGAAAATTTTGTTCCTTATTCACTAGCTTGAGAGCTTGTTTGAATAATCGATAGCAAAGTCATTTTGGGTCATTTGTGGGAAGTTTCGTTATGTATTTAGTGCTGTCTGTTACATACCTGTCGCCCCGCTGGGGCTATTAGAGGCTGGTGCGCAGTGCGCACCCCACAAATGTACTTCTCAAACATGCTCTGAAGGAATTTCTACGCGCCCTCTATCACACTCGTTAATTACTATTGACACGCACTCGGAAGAGTGCTATGCTATTCGGCGTAACATTGTCCACATTGGGACAGGAAGGAGGTGATCATTCTGCTAGCCGACTTTAGCGGAATGGTCAAGGGAGGTGCCGACTCCTAGGAGCCGGCGCTTCCCTTAATCGTTCCGTTTTTCCAGTCGAAAGCCCTCCTCTCGATTTCCCTAGCCCTTGTCCCCACTAGTTTGGGGTGGGGAGCGAAGGAGATGGGGAGGAGGGCTTTTTTCGTGAGTCAAGAAACGGTTGCGTACGATGTAGCAACCTGGCAGATAAGTTGCAACGCGAATTGTGGAAAGGAATGAATCATGATTTCTGTGATCATCGATGGTGCATGCGGACGCATGGGGAAAATGATTGCCCAAGGTGTGGTAACACAAAATGATATGCAATTGGTTGGCGCCATCGAATACAGCGGGCATCCCCGGCTTGGTGAGGATGTGGGAGAGGTTGCAGGTGTAGGAACGATCGGGGTACCGATTAGCAATAATCTATCCGAAATTTTGGATGAAGCGGATGTGGTGATTGAATTCACTGCGCCCAGTGCATCGATTGAACATCTCCGTAACGTCGTCGATGCGGGCAAAACGATGGTTCTTGCGACAACGGGATTCACAGAGGACGAACTTGCGGAGGTGCGCGAACTTGCCCAAAACATTCCGTGCGTGATGGCACCCAATATGAGCGTCGGTGTCAATGTTATGCTTCAAGCCATTCAGCTTGTGGCGAAAGCGCTCGGCGACGATTATGACGTTGAGGTCATTGAAGCGCACCATAACCAAAAGGCAGACTCGCCCAGCGGGACGGCGTTGCGAATCGCCGAAGTGTTGGCGGAGGCGCTTGATAGAAATCTCGCCGAAGTGGGCGTTTACGGTAGGCACGGTATAGTGGGCGCTCGGCCGGAGAAAGAGATTGGAATACATGCTATCCGTGGCGGAGATATTTCCGGCGACCACACCGTGCTCTATGCCGGTGCGGGAGAACGAATTGAAATTACGCATCGGGCACACACACGAGAGGCATTCGCGAAAGGCGCTATCCGCGCCGCGCGGTGGGTGGTGAATGCACCCAAAGGCTTGCACGATATATCGGAGGTTCTATTCTAGAATACCTATCCGAAACACGGGTGATTTGATGAGACGCCATCGTGACGATATTTTTCCCATTCTTTATTTTACAATCTTGTCAGTTATCGTCGGCATTTCAGCTCTTACCATGTGCGGCTGTGAGGCCGGTCGCGAATCAATATCCGGACAGTGGAAAGCTATCCGGCGTGCGGATTGGGAGGCGCGTTTCTACGATGTATTTTTTATCGACGAAAATACCGGCTGGACAGTCGGCAACCACGAAGGGAGTTCGCTGGCTGAGGAGTTGGAGAGTACCATCGCGCATACGACTGACGGCGGCGAAACTTGGACGCCTCAAAGCAGTGGCATTTTTGAGTATCCGCTGCGCAAGATACACTTTATCGACGCTCAACGAGGATGGATTGCCGGCAGCGATGGGGTTGTTATCTTTACGACAAACGGCGGAAAAGATTGGGCAAGACAGGAGACCAATACTTTCAACGATTTGATCGATATTCAATTCCTGTCACCGCAAGAAGGATGGGCGGTCGGTGATTGGGGTACCGCGCTGCATACGCGCGACGGAGGGAAAACTTGGACAAAGCGCACGCACGGTCTGAATGAAAGAGATTCACTGTGGGGGGTGTATTTTCTCGACCGGCAGCACGGCTGGATAGTCTCGCAGAGGAGTTTAATCTACCATACGCGCGATGGAGGGGAAACCTGGGAGAAGCAGAAATCTCCCGTCGGTTATGCGCTGTCCGATGTGTATTTTGTAAATCGGACCACGGGCTGGATCGTTGGCGACAGACGGACAATCTTAAAAACCGTAAACGGCGGGCAAACTTGGGACTATTTAACCAAGGGTTCTAACAATCGACACAGGACGGTCTACGGACAACCGCTTCGTATGGAGGGTATACCGCTGCACAGTTTCTTTTTGTACGATCTCTGTTTTGTCGACGAGAAACACGGATGGATAGTCGGTGACCTCGGCGTGGTGTTGCACACAAACGATGGTGGGACGACGTGGAAACATCAGAGGGGAGGCCACCGCTTTCATGTTGGCGGAGACAATGTTCTGCTCGGTGTACATTTCGTAGACAATCGGGTTGGGTGGGCGGTGGGCGAATCCGGGACAATTTTCAAAACATCGAACAGCGGAGTGACGTGGCAACTACAGTCCTCGCAAAGCTATCTACTCTACGACCTTCACTTTGTCAATGATAAAATTGGATACGCGGTCGGCGATCGCGGCGAGATTTTGTATACAAATAACGGCGGCAGGGATTGGGAGTCGCAGGACAGCCGAA
Source organism: Candidatus Poribacteria bacterium (assembly GCA_965204085.1). GTDB lineage: Bacteria > Poribacteria > WGA-4E > WGA-4E > JAJDTR01 > JAJDTR01. The sequence continues at coordinate 300,483 of CBDBEE010000002.1, forward strand.
CGACCGAGTGTTTTGGCGGAACACACTTTATTAACGAAAAAGTAGGATGGGCAGTCGCGGAGTTCGGAACGATGCTGCACACGCAAAACGGCGGAAAAACGTGGGAATCGCAGGAGACAAACACGGAATATTTCCTTTTAGGCGTCTTTTTTGTCGACGAAGAGACAGGATGGGCAATTGGTCAGCGCGGCGCAGTTATCCACACATCCGACGGGGGAAAAACCTGGCAATTACAGAATAGCGGTGTAAAATACAACTTGTTCGGGGTTCACTTTGTTGACGCCAAAACCGGATGGGTCATCGGTCTTGATGGGACACTGCTGCACACGGCGGACGGTGGAAAGAGGTGGATACAACAGCAAGACTTCGGTAGTTTATGGCTTGACGATATCCACTTCGCCGATCATCGACATGGCTGGATAGTTGGGGTCGATGGAACGATTATGCATACCAGAGACGGCGGTAACACATGGGAGCGTCAGCAAAGCAACACAACAAACTTTTTGGACGGCGTGTTTTTCCTTGATACGAGCGAAGGCTGGGTTGTAGGCGGAGGGGGTGTTGTGCTGCATACTACCGACGGAGGTCAGAATTGGCGTCCACAATGGTGTGACACAAAATACGACTTAAAAGCGATCCATATGACGAGTCCAAAAAGCGGCTGGATTGTCGGTAACTTGGGGATAATCTTGGAATATGTGGTGGAGTAAGGGGCTCGGGTATCCGCAGTTGGGTTTAGGCATTCATGTATACTCAATGGGTTAAACCCTTCACATTACTGTCCTTATTGCTCGGTCAAATATGCTGACATAGGATGTGCGAAGACAAACTAATTTCGGTGAGATTGCTTGATTGACCCCCAGGTCGTGGCAAGTTTTCCGGCTGGAGCAACCGGGAAAATTGCCGTGTCTAGCCCGTTCATGAGCTGAAAAATGGAGTTTTTTGTCAAAGCACCATGGAAGATAGCTAGTTCGTCTATGGTGCTGTCGCAATACGAGTTAAAAGGCTGTCCTTCAAAGGCGCCGATTCGGATTGGGTTGTGGTTAGGGACCAACTGGATTTTCTTCTCGCCATCCGTGTACTCGACAGGTTTCAATTTCCCATCTATATAAAAGATAGGCTTATTGGTTTTCGCCTCAACAACGACAACGTAGTGATGCCATTGTCCATCATCCGTTCCGCTTACCCCTTGGAACCCGCCTTCATACCAAAAGTAAAGCATATTGTTAAAAACCTTGTGCAAAGCAAGCGCATAATTGGCGGCGTTATCTCTTTGCCATTCTCGTCCCTTGACGAGGATTGCATAGGGCGCGCCATCCTTCGCATTCTTCTTGGTAGGCCTTTTTACCCATGCGGAAATCGAAACAACATCAACAATATCTAGTTCCGCATGGTCTTGCACCTGAAGGTAGCTCTTGTCCTTTTGGCTAAACTGCATTGCCATACCGAACTTCCCTTCCACCAATGTCGGGTTGTTGATTAGCTCTGCATGATGACCGTTTCCAGAAACATCTTCAATTAAACCCCTCTTTTCTATTTTATCGAAGCGCCATATTGCAACGGCACCTCTGAGAAATCTATTCCTAGCCAACTGCGCATAGCCAGCGTCCATCAAGATCAGGTTCATGACAATCAAACTGATGCTGATGATGCCGAATCTTTTTACATGGTTGTTTAATTCAGCCCCCCTCATTCGTTGTTGAGTGACCATGTTTCCTTTTCTCTACCACATTCGTTGGAGTTATCGAAGAGTCAATGATGTTTATCAGGTAATGATAGTTTAATCGTAACGAGTTCAGATGTCAATTGTGAATTCTAATTCTGATTGGCGACATGAGCGACACTGAACATAAAGTCTATTGTAACTGTTTAGTGCATCGTTTGGTTCGTCGCACGTCCGGTCTGGGCATACAAGCCTCCGATTAGCCGGAATTAGCATTGTACTTCCCTACTCGGCGCGTTCCCTGCCCCCCGCTCGGTCTGGATTGGCAAATCCAGACCGATGGACTAAACAATTACAGTCTATTTTATGAAGCGATCCGGACAAATGAAAAGCTGGTTGGAAGATCTGGAAAGCTAGAAGTCGGAAAAGAGCACAGATTAATACAGGAAGGGAAAAGAAACGTGAATTCGGGGATTTGATAATCGCAATTCACGTTGGTGTTATTCAAGGTCGTGCGCAGTGCGGATCATGGTTTGTCAACTACGCCGCGGCCACACTTCCAGAAGCGCGACCAGGGGTTTTAGGTACAATTGCTCTGCGCTACGGAAATGATCTTATTGACGCAAGAGAGGAAATTTGTTACGATAGACGTAACACAAAGCTAGCGTTCCGACTCCAATCACGACATTCGCCAATTCAAGTTCAGAATATGCACAGTCGCGAGGATAAAAGATGAAGATTTTGATTAATACCGACATCACCTCCAATCATCGTCAACAGATTCAATCCGTATCTGGTGAACTCAAGATTGTTGAGCCTAAAGATGAGGCTGCGCGACTCGTAGAAATTCGCGATACGGATATTGTGTTCGGTGATTTCAACCGATCGCTTTTCAAGGCGGCGGAACAACTGAAATGGGTGCAAGTTCTCGGGGCAGGCGTTGACGGATCGCTTTTTCCGGAATTTGTCGAAAGCGAGGTCGTTTTGGTAAGCGCAAAAGGGTTTGTCGGTCCTCATCTCGCAGATCAGACGTGGGCATTGATTCTCGGTTTACTCCGCGGCGTAGGTCGTGCAGTGCGCGAGCGCACATGGGAAAACCGATGGTCAATCCGCGACGAAACCTGGGAACTGGCTGGCAGAACCCTTGGAATCGTGGGGCTTGGAGGCACGGGAATTGAAGTGGCTAAACGGGCACAGGGGTTTGACATGCGTGTTATTGCGGTTGACCCGGAGAATGTCAATGCCCCATCATTTGTCCACGAAGTTTGGAAGATGGGTCGATTTTATGATTTGCTCGCGGAATCGGATATAGTCTCGATTTGCGCTCCATTGACGGATGAAACCCACGGAATGTTCGACTATGAAGCGTTTCAGCGGATGAAACCTCACGCGCTCCTCATTAATGTCACGCGTGGAAAAATCGTTGATGAGAATTCTTTGCTCCGTGCTTTGGAGGAGGATTTGATTGGCGGCGCCGGTCTAGACGTTACCCCGGAAGAACCCCTTCCACAGGATATTGCCCTTTGGGATATGCCCAACGTAATCGTCACGCCACATGTGGCGGGTGGTTCTCCTCTTCGGCTCGATCGAGCGGTTGGGCTTTTCTGTGACAACCTTGAACGATTCTTCGTAGGCAAACCCCTGTTGAGTGTGATAGATAAGCGCAAAGGTTACTGACCTGCCCACCACTATTTTTTCGTGGATGTAAATGATAGATGCTTGACTGAGCGTTCATAGCGTCGATTGTAGTGAATTGACAAGTTTTTGGCTCGCTGGTCGAGGTCAACTTTGATTTACCTGACCGAGAAGAATGTTGGTTTTACGATTGATTTGAATAAAATGTCCCAGGAGGTTTTTATGATTATACGAAATTGGCGAGATTCCATTCCTTATGTCGGTCACGAAAGCAAAATCATCTGGCCAATATTGACCCATGCGGAAAACCAAAACGCCAATCCGCCCGAAGTTGCGTGCCTGCGCGGACTGACTAATTTCACGCGGCATGTGGTTCAAGGGCGTGTTACGACAGATTACCACGACCATAAAGACAAGGAACAAGTATATTACTTCATCAGAGGTCGAGGTAAGATGCTAATTGACGATCAAGAATATCCTGTTACCGCTGGTGATGCTGTACATCTTCCACCGTTGGCAAAGCACCAAGTTATCAACGATGGAGAGGAGGAGATTGAATATCTGAACATTAGCGCGGTTGTGAGAACATGAGTGTATCAAGAAAAGCGTATTGACCTCACAGGTTTCTGAGAATTAAGGAGGGTTATGATTAAAGTTGGTGTTTACGCCTCATATTTTGGAAAAGACGAGCCCAAAGCGTTCCCGGATGTTGAAGCTTTCATCAATCTGGCTTATGAATTGCGGCTGGATGCCATCGACTTTCGCGCGAATGTCGGATTCAGTGCCCGAGATCCAAACTATTTGCTAGGCATAAAGATAAAATGTCTGAAGGCAGGGCTGCCTATCGGTTATCTGGCATCTGGCGGCCATTTTGTGGGAACTGAGGACGAACTGCGAGCAAAAGTGGAGCGAGCCAAGGCGGATGTGGAAATGGCTACTTTCTTGGGGGCGCCTATGATTCGGCTTTTTTGCGGCGCTCCGGAAGAGGGTGTTGAAGAAAGTGAAATTAAATGCTTTCAAGAAGTGTGCGATTTTGCCGCCGATGCCGGGATCATGGTAGGCTTGCAAAATCATCCGTGTACCGGGGACGATGTGCTGCGCATACTTCGAGATACCGACCGCGAAAACTTTACTTTTATATTGGATACCGGCCAATGGGTCGGCTCACCCGGACGGAACCGCGGCGTGGGCGATCCCACCGTGGACATTTATCAGTATATGGAACAGACCGCTCCATACGCATCCTACGTTCGGGCCAAAATCTACAAAATCGACAGCGGTCGAGAGGAATGGCTCGATTACTCTCGCATTGTACAGATTCTGAAGTCTGTGGATTTCAACGGGGTGATGTCCATTACTTTTGAAGGGAAGGACGTCAATCAGTGCGATGACAGGGAGACTTTCAGATTGGCGGCTCGGCACCTGCGTGAATTGATTGCCGGGTCTTAACTGACCACTCAACACGAGTCACTAATACCATTTCTCAAAAATGCAAGTGCATTGATTCCGCGGATAAACTGAAGGAATTTGATTGGAGCGGAGTAAGAAGCCTTGTCTTTGCGCAAAGCCGGCGGGGCAAGATGCCCCGCCTACGGCGAACGAGAACGATATAGTTAAGACATTTTGTGCGCTATTATTCAAGCGAAATGGTATAACCAATGCTTTAGAGGAAAGCCCTTATGTTAACGCCGCAGCAACTAACACATTACCACGAACAGGGCTTTGTGATTCCTGACTTTCGGTTGCCCGCCTCAACCATACAGTCAATCAAGGACGACTTCGATCGGTTGCTGGTACGCTACCCCGAGTTCCGACAGAATTGCCCAGCTCTCCTCACCTATGATACCACCTTCCTCAATTATGCGAGGAACCCGGAAATCCTTGACATGGTAACCCAGATTCTGGGAGAAGATATAGCTATTTGGAATTCCAGCTATTTTGGCAAACCCGCTCATGACGGCAAAAGGGTGCCTTGGCATCAAGATGGACGCTACTGGCCGATTCGACCTCTCGCAAGCTGTTCCGTGTGGATTGCGATTGACGATTCCAACACCGAAAATGGCTGCCTGCGTATTATCCCCGGCTCGCACAAATCGCGCACATTGTTCAAGCACGAAAACAACCCCAGTGATGAGCTCGTTCTTTCGCTTGAACTTATGCAATCCGAATTTGATGAGAATACCGCTGTAGACATCGTCTTGGAATCGGGGCAGATTTCGCTTCACGACGTGTTCCTGATACACGGCTCCGAACCCAACACCTCCGGCAAATCTCGCCGCGGCATGACGCTGCGCTTTTTTCCCACCACCTCCGTTTACGAGCGTGACATTGAGGGCGGAGGACAGCCGAGATCCCTGTTCTTGATGCGGGGCACGGATAGATCAGAACGAAACGACTTCGTAGTAAAACCGTTACCCGCGTCCATGTAACCCCCAAGCCAGAAAGCAAATGCATTTGTGGGACCGAACCAGAGGGATGTCTAGCTATCATGCTAGTAGGGAACGCAGATCTGCGTTCCCTACAATCTGAAGTGATTAAGCCCTAAGGCATGAAGAGTGTGTTTGTAGTGGGATATGCGAAACAGTAGTATAGGTCAAAACGCCGTGGACATCGCTATTCCGAACCGTTCAAGCCAGATGTACATGAGACTGACGCCGTGCTGCCTATAAAAATAGTTGAACATCAGGTGCGACCGGTCTCCGTCATACATCCCTCGCGCGGAGAACCCTTTGCCAAATTCAGCGGTGGCGCCGAAAGGGAAGTTAAATCCGTCGTCCCATTCCGAATAGTTCATGGTCGCATACAACGATAGCGGTAGGCGCGGCAGACGCTTCGCGAGCGTGAAATAGTAGGCTTGAGTGCCGGCGGGCGAGCCGATACGGTCTGAGCTTGTTCCGATGAATAGAGCGGGTCGGGAGGCTGTTTCCGTGAGAAGGAATGCGTTAAGGAGTGGTGAGATTTCGGATGCCACAGGGTTGTATTCGAGGCCAAACTGAACCCTGCGTAGGAACTGGTAATTCAACGTCATCCGCCAACGCGGACGCTCCAGGTCCGTATTCACAAAGCGCCACGAAAACGCCCATGTGGTCTGAATGCCGCCTCCCCGAAGCGGTGCGCCTTCGCCCGGTCAGGCGCTTCAGGTGGGGGTCATGGAAGTCGGGGGTTCGGTCTTTAGCGGCTTGAGCGCGAGACTTACCTCGTTCGACCAGCCGTCAACCGCTCCCGCCAAGACCAAATACAGTGCTAGACATCCGATGAGTGTATGCGCCAGTGTTTCTCGAAAACGTGTCACGGTGTGATGAAACGGGAAATTACGGACAGGAAACAATACCATCTTGAATTATCTAACCGGAATCAAAGCCCACGCTTCCTCAGGCGCAGGCGGGGCTGTCTGCCGTCCAGCGGTTGTACGTCGGATTTGCGCTCACGGCGAGTTTGCTGCGGGCGTCATACCACCTATTCGCCCATTCTATCGGATCGTGCAGTTCACTCTCCGGGTTGGATCTGCTGCGTGCGACGAAACCCGGAAATGCACCGCGCCCGGTTGGCTGACCTATCGGATTATAGCGAAGATCGAAACTCCAACGGATGTTATCGCTCGTGTTTGGCAGCGAAGAGTGGCAGTTCAGTCGGTGGAAAAACAGCACCGATCCGCGCTGCATGGGAATCGGGACGCCATCCTCCGAGCGCAGGAATTTGTCCGGAATGTGCAACCCGAATCCTCTAGACATCTGCCCTCGTGCGTGACAGTGTTGGAGCAATCCCTCGCGGTGACTCCTCGGAATAACCTCTAAACAACCGCTCTCAATCGGAGCATCCCACAGACAGAACCACACCGTCAGCATATTTGTCTCATCGGCTTCGGGCGTGACAACGCCGGTGTCTTGATGCCACGGAGTCGCACCTAGCTGGACATTCCCTGTCTCCTCGTTAATCGGGCACAAATGCTCCGGCGGCTTAAGGCGCACGTGCTGCACCGGGTTGGAGTAGATTTCCGGTCCAATCAACGACTCAACGGCATCAAGGAGCCTTTCGTTTCGCAGCATCCTGAAAACCGCGGGACCTACCCACATCGGTGTATCCGCCTGCACGTTCCGCTGCGGCAACGAAAAGTCGAAATACTGCGCGTGCACTTTGCCGGATTCGGCGTAAATCTTCGTCAGCCGGTCGCCAAACGGTAGGTCGTCGTAGGTGGAGGAGATTTCCCCTTTCTCCTTCAATTCGCGAGCGAGCCGGTCCAACACGGTCGCGTATTCCTCAATGACCGGATCAAGATCTTCCTTGGGGTCAAATAGGTCGTCCACGACCAAGTACCCCTGTTCCTCAAAGTGCGCTATTTGAGATGCGGTAAGATGTGCCATGTTTCTCTTCCTTTGCGTGAATCGCGTGCAATGGTTTCACGTGACGTGAGTTCGAGTTGAGTTGGACGACAGACAAATTACGGGAAGCGTATTGTTGAAGTCTGTCAATAAAAACGTGAAAAGCAGGCCCCTGTTACACCTCATGAATACGACCGGACCTACGCATGCTTAGTCGCGCTCCCTCAATCCATCGAGAAATGCCGACCTACAACTCACGTCACCCTTGGTGCATCTGGCATTTTATATAATACGACATATAATACGACGTGTACGTCAATTTCGCAAGCAAGTTTGTCCTGGCGAATAAAATCGCTATTCGCATGTCTCCGCGGCGATTGTTACCGTCACGCTCGTGCTCGGTTGCCCCAGGTTTCCGCTGTCATCGACGGCGCGGCTCAAGATGGTGATACTTCCCGTTTTTTCCGGTAGCCATTGGTAGTTCCATGCCTCCCGTCCGTTCGCCGGATGCCACGTCTGGCCACTGTCCACCGACACCTCGACCCCTGCTACGACGCCGCCTCCTACGTCCACTGCACCACCTCTGACAATCAGCGCCTCTTGCGACAGAATCGCGCCAGCCGCGGGAACGTGAATTGTCGAATTCGGGGGATCAGAATCGGTGGAGGCGCTCGCCGGGACAAGGTCGTCCTGAAGCGTCGACGGCTGTATCCCCATGTCCGCGAACAGATTGATGGTCGCCTGTTGGATGTTCCTATCCGGAGCATGCGGATCAACACCCACGCGGGTGCCATGTTCGTTGGCGCGCTCAGGGGGAATACCGGTGTCGGTGTCGTGATGCGCGTCCAACCCCCAACCCCACTGAACCGTACCCGCGCCGAAGACCAAAGCACCGCTTTCGTGACGATAGAGCGTCAGGTGGTGGGTTGCCGTGCCCGAGTCGTAAACCGAGCCGTGGTCTTGAATGTACATTACGTTGTCGATGGTCGTCTCCGACAAGCGGAAGAGCCCCGGCGGGCGAAACCCGTTGTCGATGTCTTCATCCCACTCGTGCCCAAGCAAGCCCTTCAGTAGTACCGCCTTTTCTCCCGGCTTGAGCCGCGCGACCTCGGTGTTCCGCCAGAAACGCAAGTTGGCGTATTCCGACGGCACGATGAGCGGGTCGTTGCGCCATGCATTGACGGTGAAAATCGTGCCCGTCAACGCGTTCTCAGGTTGCGCCCCCTCGGGATTAAAGTGCCTCGAATCTCGCCAGGTTCCGGTCCAGACATCGGGCACCGGGTCAATCTTGGCGTCGTCGTGCGTTTCCTTGTACGTAACTAAGGTTCGATGAGGCACCTTTTCTCCGTCAATGGATGGTTCCCAGCGTGTTTTCCAAAATACTTCGTTTCCACTAAAGAAAGCGAGGTGTACACCTGCATCGCGCGCCCGCTCGACATGCCTTCTCTGGCCAAGCGACCAGTATTCGTCATGACCGACCGACAGAAACAGCCGGTGTTTCAAAATCTCCTCGCCTCGTCGGTCGCTGTCCACGCCGGTGAAGTAGCTGACATCGTATCCGTTCGCTTCAAGCCATCGGATGAAAGGATACTCGCCATTGAAAACCATGTTCACCGCCCGGTAATAGCGTGTCTCAAACGGGCGGTTGTAACTTGATTTGTAGCAGCGGGGCGGTCCCCCGTGCATGTACGGATTGTCAGGATTGAAACGCGCATATGTGCAGTGCCCGCCGTAGCGGTTGTAAGCCTGCCATGTTGTGTCTGACGTTTGAAATAGAATATCCGAGCGACCCTCATCGTCTCGCACGACGAAATAGATGTGGCTCGCTCGCGGTTCGCGCAATGCATTGGCTAGGCGTCCATGCCCCAACGCACCGTAGGCGTGCGCCGACGGAACCGGCTGTGCCTCCGGACCGAGTTGCCCGTTGTCCGCGCGCCAACTCGCAGGACTCAAATCCTGCCGCACCAAACGCGCAAAATAGACGCCCGATACTGCGTCCGAAGGGGATTTCCAAGAGGCGGATACCGCCCAGTTGCCGCAATCGTAGAGGAGTGTTGCAGGATCTCTGATGCCTTCCGGTTGAGATTGCGGGAGCTCGACCGACGGATTGATCGTATCGACGAGGCGTGCGCCCATGCCTCCGTAATAACCCATACGATAGATGTCAATTCGGTAGTCGATTGAATCGGTTTTTATCTTAAAGAAGATGGTCTCGCCGCGGTTGATACTGATGTCGTGACCGAAACCTTGGATTGTCGTATCGCCTTGACCGTTAATATCCCACTCGGTCGAGGGACTGCCCGGCAGCCGATTTTCCTGAACAATCCTGTTGTCCAGTTTCCCGGCGCGATCCTGCGGTTCAAGACTCATTGTGCCTCCACAACGGATACGGTTTCAACTTTCATATTCGACGACGATGTCATCACCATCAATCTTCACCGGGTAGATCTTGACCCGCACGGTTGGATCCGTCAGACATTTTCCGGTGGCGATATCGAAGGGCCACTGGTGCCATGGACAGCGTAAAATCTCCCCCATTCCGTCGACGGCTATATCCGCACTCTGAACGGACGGTGGCGCCTCGGTGGCAACCCATCCGCTGAGCTCTCCCGTGCAGAGCGGTCCGTGCTTGTGCGGACAGATGTTGCGCACCGCATAGAACGAACCGTTGACGTTGAAGACACCGATGCCCGCTCTTCCTCGGAACGGCACGACAATCTTGCGCTCCCCCGTCGGGATTTCCCACACCTTCGCAACGACAACCCGCTCCACCGAAGGTTACCTCCGCTTTAGCCGCAGCATCTCGATTGCGTTGTCGGCGAAGATGCGCCGGTGCAGTTCTTCCGGCAGTTTGGGAAAGACTGTTACCGGGTCGTTCCAGTCGAAGTGTGGAAAGTCCGAGCAATAGATGAGCGTTTCGTCGGCGTGCAGCATCTCCAGCATTTGGTACATCTGTTCGGGTTTCTCCGGCTCGTGCATCGGCTGCGTGCCAATTCGGATGTGGTCTCGGAAATATTCGCTCGGCAGGCGTTTAAGCCACGGCGTCTGATCGCGCAGTCCTTTCCAGTCGGAATCCATGTGCCACATAACGGGGACCGCCCAGAGTTGTTGCACCTCGATGAGCGCAAACTTGAAGTTCGGGAACTTCTCGAACACACCCTCACAAATCAGCGATGCCGCGTGCGCGCTGGCGGCGTACGGTCGGCTCATTCGGGATTCCATGTAATAGGTGGGATAGCCGACCGGGGTTGGGGTTGCTCTGGTGGCGCCTCCGTCGCCGCCGACATGCGAGATTGCTGGCAGCCCGTGGCGCTCACACGCCTCCCAGATGGGATGATAAAACCGATTGCCATAGGGCATGCTCGCGCTCAACGGCACCAACACGGCGGCTGTGTCCGCCCGATTTCCCAGTCTATCGATCTCCTCTGCAGCCTGGGCGGGATCCGACGGAGACACCAGAATAGCGTTGACCACACGCTCGTCACGTTCGAGCCAATGCTCGATTGTCCAATCGTTGAACGCACGGCACAGCGCGGCAGCCCAATCGGGATCGGGCAGCCCCGAGTAGCCGTAGAAGGGCGGGGGACCGGTGAGCAGCGCAACATCAATGTTCCAGCGGTCAAGGTGTTCCTCCTGCAGAAACTCCAGCTTGAAGTTGAAATCCCGCGGATCGCCGCCGGTGAATTCTTCCTCCACGAAATCGTCCTTCGGGATACGCCCTTTCAGATCAGTGCGAACGCGCCGAATCGAGACATTGGAATAAGTGCCGAGATGCAGACCCTGATCCAGGAGGTGTTCCTGATAGAATGTCGACAGGTGCGGTAACAGTTGGCGCGGATCTCGAAAGTTGTGATGCACATCGCAATCGACAATCGAAACGCCATCCGTGGGCTTTCCCGTCCAGCCCGGCGCGGTAATCGGTGCGGCTCCAGCTTCACTCATCTTGTTGTCTAATATGCCTTAAATGATTGGGACTCATGCAGTCGTGTAGGTTGGGTTGAACGATCAATGGAACGAATAGTGAGACTGCAATAGAAATCCCATAGAGATGCCCAAACACAGGCCTCAACCCGCGACTCAAGGTGTTCAGCCCCTCAATAACATTCCTCATACGTCACGATAAAGTGAAACCCAACTCAAACCAATTCACGCTTAAATGTTGGGTTTCACTAGCTTTCCGAGATTTTAATCAGAATCAACTACCGATATTCAAGTGTAACGCGTGATATGATTCGTTTATTTCGTTCAACCCAACCTACGAACTAGCTACAACAATGATACATTAAAACTACATCAATCGGTAAATCCACAGCCCCAGGACCAAAGCCAGCACACATCCCGCAAGGCAATTTCGGATGGGAGCGTGGATGCTCTGCCAAGCCTGAGGGAGTTTTCTCGGAAAACATAGGGTGCCGATGGCTAACGGGACAATAAAATACGAAAAGGGATGGTAGTCCCAAGCCGCGCCAAACCTACCCTGCGTGAGAGAAACACAAGCGCGAGTCATACCGCAGCCCGGACACGATGTATCGGTGACCAGACGGAATGGGCACGGAATCAGCGTAAGTTCGCTAAGCCGTAGTCCCGACCATGCCGTGTAGAGGCTGACAAGGGCAAGCCCAATCAGGAAAACTCGCGCAAGATGTACGTGATTACAAGTCAGAGTTCTCACCGTAGAATTTGTTGATTTCAGCTTGCTGGATTGCCAGAGACGCAATGCCGAAACCAAAAATCGAGACCAAGATACAGATTACCGCCAAACTATCGGCGACGCGCCAACCGTTGTTTTCCTGAATCTCGTTGATTCCGTTCGCCATTTTGTATTCGTAGTAGATGGCAAAAATACCGCAGGTCAGTATGCTGAGAAAAAACCATAGCCAAAAACTATAATCCTTGCGATGCAGCCAGGAATTTAGCGTTTCCATCTGTTTATATTGCCAATACAGGGTGTAAATCCCGCACGTCAGAATGCTGAAAATTATCCCGAGTACAATGCTTCTGACGGCGTCACCCTTTGGATGCGGGTAGTCACGCATTATGGAGCTCCTCTAGGTTTTACGCACCACGGGAGGTCGCGATTCGGAGTGGGATCTCTATCGCGCTCATTGTTCATTCGCTTGATCGCTCCTACAGGCGGTTGGTAGTGCAGAAATTGGGGACACAAACTCCCTCGCCATCGATATTCTTACGCAATACGCAATACGTATTATACCTTGCGTTGGGTGTTATTGCGCTTTCTTTTCCAGTGATAGTTGTTTCTAATAGGACTTACGTAGCACCATCAGGTCGGGAATCGGAGTTCCCTCGTACAAGAGTCGCGACCTGGAGATCGCTCCTACAGAAGACGCAATTTCTGACAGTGCGGAGTACAACTTACGGCGTCCACGCCCGTGGTGCAATCCCCTCAACGTGCGTCTTCACATCGACGACCGCCGGTTTACCCGTTGCAAACGCCTGATCCAAAGCCCCCGCAAGTTCACTCGGTTTGTTGACCGTAATTCCGAAACAACCCATCGATTGGGCGATTTTGGCGAAATCGGCGTCGGGGAAGAGCCACAACTCGTCCGAACCTGCCGTTCGTCCGCCGTAGACAGACTCGACGCCTCCCTGCTCCTGATTGAGTGAATGATTATTGTTGACGAGAATAACCGCATTAATCTGGGACTTTACAGCGGTCTCCAAATCCGAAATATGATACCAGATTCCACCGTCGCCGGTGAAGCAGAGCACCGGTCTATCCGGCGCGGCGCACTTCGCACCCATTGCGGCGGGCAATCCCCAACCTAGCGATCCCGAACAACGGATGAAACTCTGATCGGCGTGCTTCAGGTCGAGCAAGGTGCCGGTCCAGACACCGGAGTGCCCGGTGTCGGAGACGAGAATCGCGTCGGAGGGCAGATAGTCGCTGAGTTCGCGGCACAAGCGTTCCGGACGCATCGGCAGTACCTCGGAATTGACTTTGTCGCTAACACTTTCTTTCCATGTCTGTACCAACTCCTGTACTCGGCTGACCCATTTCGTCCGCGGCTCCCTCGTTTCCGAATGCTCAATCATTCGGCGCAGCGAATCCCTCACATCCCCTTGGAGTCCCACCTTGATTGGATAGTTGCGCCCTAGTTCTTCCGCGTTGATGTCAAGCTGAATCGCCGGCGTGCCTTGCGGCGGAATGGTGTAACCATTGGTCACCTGGCCGCCCGTGTGACTGCCGACGAAGAATACGAGGTCAGTTTCGCATAAGACTTGGTTGGCACAGTCGCGTGAATACGAGCCGGGCACACCCACCGCCAACGGGTGGTCGGGCGGGAACATCGCTTTGGCATTTAGCGCCGTGGCGACCGGGATGGACATCTTTTCGGCGAACGCGATAAGTTCGGCTCTGGCTCCCGAAGCCGTCACGCCGCCGCCGGCTACGATGACCGGTTGCTCGGCTTCGTCCAGAAGCTGAAGCGCCGCCTTCACCTTCTCTACCTCCGCCTCCGGCCGGCAGGGCGGAAGTTGAGCAAACATATCCTCGACCACCACCTCCAAGTCCGCCTCGTTATCTATGACTACCTGGCCGGCGAGCCCCTCGAGATCCAGATGCGTCGGTCCCGGAGTGCCTGACGTAGCCGAACGGAAAGCTTGCCGCAGATAAATCGGGAGTTGCTCCGTTGTATTGACAAGAGCGCTGTATTTGGTCACCGCGGAGAAAGGGTTCGCATGATTCACTTCCTGATAGGCGTGGCGCAGTTGGTTGATCTGGCTCTCGCGCCCGGTGATGGCGATGACCGGCGAGCACGCCAGATAGGCGTCTTGCAGCCCGGCGGCAAGATTGACAGCGCCCACGGACTGCGCCATGCAGAGGCTGGGAGCACGCTTTACGCGGGCATAGGCATCCGCCATGTATGCCGCTCCCTTTTCCCCGTGCGTTTGAACGCGCTTAATCCCCAACTTCTCCATTTCCATCAACGCTCTGGGACCGATATAGGGCATAAAAAAGACATGGGTAATCCCATATCCGTGGACGGTATCAGCGAGGAACTTGGCTCCTGTCATTTTGGGCATGATCCGGTTTCCTTCTGTGATTTCGGGATTGATCTATTCCTGACACAAGTACGTTTGAAGGCGAGCATCGAATTTAAGCTCCGGCGACATGAAAAACATTATAGCCGCATCGCTTGACGAAGGCAAGCGATTTCTGTAATTTCGCGCTTCGCATCGAGGGAGGGAGAAGATTCAAAGGCTGCAAGGAAGAAACCAAGTTTTGAAGAAAAAACTCGGTTTCAACGCAAAGCGTAGCGCATCAGAATCTTTGCACGAACCATAGGACAACGACGCACAAGATAACAAGCATCGGCAGATTGAGTATGACGGCGAGGCGTATTCTCCGACGCTTGTGAGGGCTTACCTTCTCGCTGGAGAACAACAGTCGTCCGAGCAGCCAGAGCGAGTAAAAATAAAGAGGGAAAAAAGGAAAGAGAATCAAGCCAAGCAAAGCGGCGCGCACCGCTCGATCAACAATCTTGTCCCCTGTTGACGAATGTAGTTCACCTTCTGATTCATCAATTTCCGCGAGGTCCGCAGGCCCTTCCTCCGCGTTTATAGACGTATCTTCTCGTGCCTCAAGAATGCGAGCAGCGTGTTCAACATCAGCCTCTGCGACCTGTAGTTTAATGCCTCCAACTGCGTTACTCAGATGCCACGCCACTCCCACGGTCAGTTCGTCGGCGAGAAAAGCCGTAAGCCCATTGGCTTCGAGCAACCCCTTGGCAAGGTGCGCCTCC
Organism: Candidatus Poribacteria bacterium; assembly: GCA_965204085.1. Taxonomy (GTDB): domain Bacteria; phylum Poribacteria; class WGA-4E; order WGA-4E; family JAJDTR01; genus JAJDTR01. The sequence continues at coordinate 315,863 of CBDBEE010000002.1, forward strand.
GTAGGCATATCGAAGGTATCGACGGTCACCAATTTCCCTGCCATGGCAATCCTCCTTTCCACGTATCGTCTGAATCCTCAATCTCCATGCACAACGCGTTTGTTTTACGCATTCTGCTTTTCGATTTCAACTAGCCATGCGATGTGGTTCAGGTCGTGGCAGATTACATCCTGATCGGTAATCCCGCAAGCGTTCAGGTTGGATGAGAGACTCTCCTTCGTCCATCTCGCCGACCAGAAATGCTCTGCGGTAGCCACAAACCGAGATCCGCGCGGCGTCACCACATGTTGATCAGTGTGTTCATAGAACTCTATCTGCGCTGCTTCAGCCTCGGGAACATCCTTGTAGATTGTCAAGAACATGAGTCCGCCCGGTTTAAGCGCTTGATAGAACCGGGAGAATATCGCGATGAAACTCGGATTTCGATCGAGATAGGCGTCTGTATAAAGGCTCAAATCTGCCGACGCTTCTCTAAAATTCCCCGGTGTAAAGTACAGGCAGAAAACCAAATCGTAGAAATCGCGCTGTGGCACCGCTTTGGACGCGTCGCCCAGAAATAGCGTCGCGTTGGTTAGCCCCTCTTCTCGCCATCTCTCGCGAGCGATTTCACCGATGTGAGCCGATATCTCAAAGCCGTGATACAACTTGCAAGACGGGGCAAAGATGGAGCCGTGGTATCCGGTACCACAACCGAGATCGGCGATAGAGTAAGGGTAACCTCTAAATCGCCCAATCAAAATTTCATCCTGCATGTCGCGTGCTTCCTGAATCGGTTTGGGGCAGTAGGAAGATTCTAAGGATTTGAGCACGGCTTTGCTCTCGGATTCGCGTAAACTGTGGGACATGCCGCATTTCATGTATACCTTGCGTTGGGTAATATTGCGCTTGTTTTCGCAGCACAAGTGTGTCGCGATTCGGAGATCGCAAGGATCTCTACCACGGGAACTCCTATCGGTCAGTTGCTCCTTCGTTATCCACTCAGTTGATCACTCGCTATTCACTCGTTTGATCTCCGTAATTGTTTAGTCCATCGGTCTGGATTTGCCAATCCAGACCGAGCGGGGGCAGGGAACGCGCCAAGTAGGGAAGTACAATGCTAATTCCGGCTAATCGGGGGCTTACATGCCCAGACCGGACGTGTGACGAACTGTAATACTACGAACCAAATGATGCACTAAACAGTTACTGATCTCCTTATCCAGCCGCTTGAGGGATCTCTATCGCCTTCCTTATCCAGTCAGTTGATCCTACCGTTTATGGGGTGTTTTGGTGATTGTCTGAATCACGGATTTTCACTGATTAAACGGATTACACGGATTACGGGATCTCTATGGGATCTCTATCGCCTTCGTTATTCACTCAGTTGATCACTCCTTATCCAGTCGCTTGATCCTTCTGTTCAGTAAAATTGAGCTTGTTTTCTCGACAATTATGGTTCTAATACGACTTACGCTGCACCAGCAATTCGCGATTCGGAGATGGGATCTCTATGGTCGTACAGAGGCGATCACAATCTAACAGATTGTGGTACGGAAATCTATAATCTCACTTGATCGTGGCTGCTACTTTACCAGACGCTCGAAAACACGCAATTCCCAGCAACGTGAAGTATAAATGAAGTATTGGATTTCACTAGAATCTCGGTTATTCTGGACAAAATGAAACTTTGACAGCCTTCTTTTGTGTCTGATTCCTGATAAATTTCCGTTCAACCGAATCTACATATTGTAGTCATTCACACATGTGTGATTGTACGTTAATGAACGATGACGGAATGTGTAATTACCCACACAATTGGACGCGCCCTTGTAGCGCAAACTGTATGAAGTTTGAAAAATTAGTTCGGTAATTTCTTGGCGAAACCCGGTGCGGTTGGAAACCGCACCTACCGGACCTGGGGAAATTAGAATTACCGATTTAAATTTTTAAATTTCATTTTGTTTGTGCATACCATAATCTGACAGATCGAGCGAACAGATAAACCGAACGGATAGTGAGCGCGATAGAGATTCCAGTGCAATTGAAATCCGTCTTGGTACAGAAGGATGTTATTACAGACTAGTATAGGTGCCTATGTGTTGCAATCCCTATATTTTACAAGTGAACGTCCGCTTCGAGAAATTGCCAGAAAAATATCTTCCAGCCCGATTCCTCCTTTCGAAAATACAGTTCACATTTGGCGACAATTTCTCTCCGAACCGAGCGCGTTCCTTTCTCGGTAATGACATCTAATCCCAATTTCGCGGAAGCCTGCCGCGTATGCGGTACATTCATCTCAAAATCGTAGAAGCGGAATTGGACACGATTGAACTCTTCAAATAGCGCTGTAATAGCCGGGGTCACTGCGTCGTAATTAGCGGGAATAACGCCAGTGTTTAACCCAAAAAATCGCGTTACCAAATCGTCTGACGCAAGAAAATCTTCTGCATATAGCTCTTCAATTGTCTCAAGCTCGTCGACCTCTATCGTTTCAATCAGTTCGGAGAATGTGATTAGGAAATCCCGTATCTCTTTCTCCGGATTAGTGAGCGGTGTCAAAGGTATGTCCAGCCTATAATTCTCTTCTTTGAGTTCAATACTCAGCGTTTCGCGAGCATAATCGAGCGCCTCGACGGTGATTGTTATCGCGTCCGAAAAGTTGACTTGGGCAAACCCGTATTTCCCGTCCGCATCGGATTCCCATCGTCGCCCGTGTAACATAACCACAGCACCGCGCACTGGGCGTCCGGTTCTTGCATTGATGACTTTGCCGGACACGACACCTGTCTGAGGTGGTTCAACCGGTCCCACGGGCGGGACGGGAGAATCATCACTACATCCCATAAATAGAACCGTCATGCAAATTGTGAGAAAGAATTGTATACGGATTGCTGATTTCATCCACTGTCGGGAAACGGGATTCCCTCCTATAACATAATTAGGATAACCACTGAAAGTTGTGCCTACATAATCCAATCAGGACACGAAACAGGCGTGATGGAAAAAAACTTGCATTTCACGCAAGCGTTATGATATTCTAAGCGCGCAATTCGGATAATATCCTGAGATTAGTGAAAGGAGGTGGGCGATATGGCTCGTGTGTGTCATGTGTGCGGCAAAAAACCGATGGCTGGTAATCGGATAAGTAAGTCTCGCAATCATTCGAAGCGGAGATGGCTTCCCAATTTACAGCGTGTGCGCATCGAAGTCCGGTACGGCGAAAGTCGCATAGGTCACAAGCGTGTGCGTGTGTGTGCGAAGTGCATTCGTTCCGGAAAAATCGTCAAGGTTGTGTCGGGCTCACCCCAAGCGGCGTGACAATTCCGTGTTGTTACGCTTCACGTTTTACGCGCCTCACTCCATCCAAGAGCAGTATTTTTCCCATCACCTCTTCGAGTTGTTCGACACCGGTTACCTCCAGGGTCAACAGATTGGAAACCCTGCCGTCTATTCCCTTCCTTCCACTACCGGCGCCAAAACTCCCCGCTTGTATATTCACCCCGCATTGAGCCACCGCAATCCCAATCTCCCCGATCATACCGGGCGCATCCTCGCACTCCACGGAGATTTGCGCCATATAAGTGACCTGATCGGCGGATTTCCATTCAACATGAACAATCCGGTCCGGTTCATTGGCTAAACGCAAACAATCTTCCTTGTGGACAGAGATCCCCCGCCCTCGCGTAATATACCCGATAATCGTGTCTCCGGGAATAGGGGTGCAGCATTTCATAATGCGAACCATCGCCGCATCAATCCCGTCTTCAAGTTGAACGGCGGGCATCGGCTCCTTGACCGCTTTGTAGCCCCCATCTGCAAGTTTGTGCGCATCCGGCTTTAGCAGGCTCGCGACCTTGGTGGCAAACTGTTTGCCGTTACCAATCTGCATCAACAGGTTGTCCGTGGTGCCTGCCCCCAGTTTCGTTGCAACTTCGAGAAGACTTGAGGATTGGAGATATACCTTCGGGTTAAGACCGTGCCGGCTGATTTCGTTTTCCAGCAAGCGCTGCCCGACTTCCAGCGCGTGCTTCCTGTCCTGCTCATTGAACCACTGCCGGATTTTGCTGCGCGCGCGCGCGGTTCTTGCCCATTGCAGCCAGTTGCGATTCGGGTGTCCGTTGGGATTAGTGAAAATCTTCACGCGGTCGCCGTTTTGTAGGCGGTATCGGAGCGACAACAGTGCGCCGTTAACCTCCGCACTGGAGCATTTGTGCCCGATATCGGTATGAATTTTGTAAGCGAAGTCGATCGGCGTTGCGCCGGCGGGAAGCGCGTACAGATCGCCTTTGGGCGAAAACACATAAACCTCATCCGGGAACAACTCGCGTTTCATCGACTGGATGAATTGATGGGGTAGATCTTTAGATTCCTGAATATCCTCCAGCATCTGTTTGTAACCCGCAAAAATGGATTGCCCCTCCTCCGTTAACGGTATTCCCTCCTTGTAGCTCCAGTGTGCGGCGATTCCGTCCTCTGCCACCTTGTGCATCTCATGCGTGCGAATCTGGATTTCTACGGAGCGCCCGCCGTCCAAAATCGTTGTGTGCAAAGAACGGTAACCGTTTATCTTTGCCGTTGGCCCAATCCAATCCCTGAGCCGCTGAGGAAGATGATGCCACTTCGTATGCAGAATCCCGAGAGTGGCGTAACATTCCGGTACGGTATTCACCAACAAACGGAGTCCAATCAGATCTCGAATCTCTTCAAATGGCGTTCCCTTCTGGTGAATTTTTTGGTAGATGCTGTAGATGTGCTTCGTGCGGCCATGAACACTCGCATCAATGCCGTATCGCTTGAGTTCTCTCTCAATGGTTGCTACCATCTTGTCCACGTACGCTTCTCGTTCGGTGAGTTTCTCGGCAAGCAGATCAGCAATATCTCTGTACTCGGCGGGATACAGGTGCTTGAACGCCAAATCTTCGAGCCTGCTCATAATCCGCCAAATGCCGAGACGATGCGCAATCGGAGCATAGACTTCGAGCGTTTCTTTGGAAATCGCCTGCCGCCTGTGCAAGGGTAGATACGACAAGGTTTCCATGTTGTGTAAACGGTCTGCCAACTTAATAAGAATAACGCGAATATCCTCCGCCGTAGCCAAGAGCAGCTTTAGATAGTTCTCCGCCTGTCGTTGCTGCGCTCCACCTCTAAATTTGTATCTTCCAATTTTGCTGACGCCCTGCACCAACTGCGCGATTGTTTCACCGAACAAACCTGCAAGTTCCTCGCGTGTCACCGGCGTATCTTCTATGACATCGTGCAGAAGACCGGCACAAACCGTGCGAACATCCAACTTGAGTTCGGTCAAGACGTTTGCCGTAGCGACGCAGTGGGAGAAGTACGGTTCACCCGACTGGCGCCACTGACCTTTGTGCGCTTTTTCGGCGAATTGATAGCTTCGGTGCAAAAAGTTGAAATCAGCATCTTCATTGTAGGACTGGATGCGATTAATTAGAGTTTCGACACTCATACGATACCCTTTTCCAAATTTCTTGGACAGTCTGTTTCAACTGAAATTCCGAAAAGATTGCGCACGTCTGCTTGAGCTGCTCCCCATACAAGTAAGTACGTGATTGATGCAATTTGCGTTTCTCGGATGGGGTCGGCAAGAGTTGCACTACCTTCCCGGAAGATTGTTCCCGACTTTTAAGCAACTTCAACTCTTCAAAGATACCTATCCCGTTATAAACCGTGTCCGGTGGCATCGCATCCGTACGGGCTGCCGCAACCACTTCGTCGAACCGAATCGGCGCGTCGCTTTGGGAACCCAAGGATTTCATTGTTTGATAGAGCTTTTTCAGCGTTGCTTCGCCCGGATGTTGCCACGACAGCAACGCGCGCATGGCATCGGCATCTTTTGCGCTGTAAATCAGATGAATATAGGTCGTATCCGGCATTTTGAACGCGGGCTGACATCGATTATAAAACGTCAGGGGAGTGGACACCGGGTGACAAAACACAAGATGCTTTACGCTTTGAGACGCCGCCGTCAAGGTGCGGCTTGAGACGACGGCAAGTAACTTCCCATTTTCCAATGCGTCTGTCAAATCTTCGATTACCGATTCCGGCGTTGCATCATCGCATCGTCCTATCGTGTCGGCGCTCGAACCGATTAAGTCCAAGAATTGATCTATTGCTTTCCCGTCCCGGACATAGAAAACAACGGGTTCCTCCTGTTCGAGCAGTTTTGAGAGATATGCCTTTTTGTCTGTATGTCGCCGATCAACAAGCTTTGCCGGACTATCCGTATCCTCCGTTGGAAACACGACTTGACGTTCATGTCGATCAATTTTGTGGATGTCCCTGATTGACATCTGGGGCGAACTCCGTCCATCCCATTCGTTGATTTGAGGCGCGCCAGCTAAATCGACGAATACGTTCTGGCCCCTCAACACGATTTCGTGATCTGCCATCCCCCATCCTACTGCGTCCAGCACGTGCTGACCATCCGTAACAGATAATTTCAGGTGTTGCTTTTCTTTGCCCATCCGAAACGGCGGGCGCTGAAGCATGAGCCCTCGGATTGCCAGTTGGGGTGCGGGATTATCTTGTCCGAAGGGCTCCAGTAGACTCAGTTCTCGGATTGCGTTTAGCGTGAGAAAAGACGCTTGAGCCTCGAAGTCTATATCCAGTTTGGGAACAAGGTGCTCTTCCGATAGATGTTCCGAAGCATACTCGTTAAAACACTTCCTAAATTCCTCAATTTTTTCCGTTTTAATCGTCAATCCTGCCGCGGCTTCGTGTCCACCGTGCTTGACTAGCAGGTGCGTGGCAGCGTTCAAACTGTCCGCCAAATTGAGCCCTTCAATGCTGCGTCCGGAACCGTGTGCTTCGCTGCCGTCGATCGCCAACAGAAATACCGGACGATGGTACATCTGTAATATGCGTGAAGCAACAATCCCAACCACGCCTTGATGCCAATTCTCGTGAGCAAGTACCAGCCCCTTGGCTTCATCGAAATTGACCGACTTCTTGACCAACTCGATTGCCTCTTCATGAATTCTGCCTTCGACTTCTCGTCGTTCGGTGTTGTTGGCATCAAGTTCCTCTGCAATGGGGAGCGCCGCTTCATAGGACTCTGCCGTGAGCAGTTCAACAACTTTCGACGCGGTGTCCATACGTCCGGCGGCATTGATGCGAGGTCCAAGTACAAATCCAAGCGTATGTCCGAGAATAGGTTTGTCCTCACTGAAGCTGGCGACCTCACATAGCGCGTGAATTCCCGGACGCTTCCGATGATTGATTTCGTCCAGCCCCAACCTCGTGAGCGTCCGATTTTCCCCAGTTAGTGTAGCCATATCGACGACAGTGCCGAGGACGACGAGATCGAGTTGGTCAATGAGCGGTTGCGTAGGTTCGCCGCCTCCCATCAAGCCGTGAGCGAGTTTGAACGCCAAGCCGACACCAGCCAAGCCATCAAGCAAGTGCTCGCTATCCGCCATCTTTGGGGTAATGACGGCGTACGCGGGAGGCAATTCATCCGGTGGCGCTTGATGGTGATCCGTGATGATGACATCCATTCCAGCGTCATTCGCGAGTCGCACCTCGTTCACTGAGGTAATCCCGCAGTCGACCGTGATGACGAGATCGCACCCCTTCGCTTTGAGATCCTTCACGGCATCTTGATTCAGACCGTACCCCTCCCTAAACCGATTCGGAATGTAGTAGCGCACGGGTACGTCAAGCTCGCGAAAGATGCTTAGGAGTAGCGCGACAGCGGTAGTGCCATCTGTGTCGTAGTCGCCATAAACCCATATCTTCTCTCCTTTTTCTCTTGCCGCGTGAATCCGATCTACAGCCTTCGCCATGTCGTGCATAAGGAACGGATTGTGCAGATTTGCGAGGGTTGGGTACAAATACGTATGCGCGGTCTCTACTGTTTCTATTCCGCGATTGACCAGCAATTGCGCAAGGAGTGGAGATACTTCAAGCCTCACCGCCAACGCGGAACTCGTCTCAATGTCAGGAGATTTGACTCGCCACTCTTTCCTTGTCATGGTGGAATTATACTATCATGAACCGGAAACACAGTCAAGAGTAAGAAAAGTGGTAAGCGGAACGTGGGAAACGACCAACTGAGTGGTTAGCGAAGTCAATAAGAATATCCTGATAGTTGATCCCGACAGAAATCCCAGGGGAAAATGTTCTCCCACCCGCAATCCATCGATCAGCGAACAATTTTCTACGTTGCGGTGAAGATATGAATTACCGTATCATTGTCGTGAAATTCTCTGAGGTAAAGAAAAAATCAAGGTATATGTGATTTGTGTAAGTCCTCGTCATGAGATGAATGGCTGAATTAACCCCGGAGGAACAGATGAGAGCCGCACGTTTTTATGGAGGTAAAGACATTCGCGTCGAAACTGTGTTAGAACCGAAGCCGGAGGAGCGCGAGGTACTCGTTGAAGTTCGAGCGACCGGCATCTGTGGGAGTGACCTGCACGGTTACCACCGTCAGCCGGAAAAGCCACGTTCCGCGACAACAGGTGGACACGAACTCACGGGACGAGTGGCCGGAGTTGGCAACGCCGTGTGTCAATACCGAATCGGCGATCGAGTCGCTATCGAGCCGACAGTTCCATGCAACAATTGCCCGGAATGTCTAAACGGCAATTACAATCTTTGTTCAAAACTCGTTCACGTCGGCGGTTCCAGAGGAAAACGTCTGGGCAATGTTTTCAGTGGAGGATTCGCCGAGTATATGGTTGCGCCCGAAGGAAACGTCTACGAGTTACCCAATCAGGTTTCGTTTGAGGCGGGAGCAATGGCTGAAGTTTACGCCGTTGCTGTCCACGCCTTGTCGATGGCGCCGGTCCATCCGGGAGATAGTGTGGCAGTCATCGGCAGCGGTCCGGTCGGTTTGGCGCTTGCACAGATGGCACAACTGGCTGGCGCCGCGTCCGTTGCCGTCTTGGGCAAACCGGACGCTCCGTTGCAACTTGCCAAAGAGTCAATTGGAATCGTTCCGATTAACGTAGACGCAGTCGACGCGGTCGAGGCAGTCCGAGGGTGGACAGGCGGCCGCGGAGCGAATGTTGTTTTTGAAGCGGTCGGCGGGAGGGCACAAACGCTCCAGCAAGCGACACAGATTGCCGCTGTACGGGGGAAGATTTGTATGGTTGGCGGACACACCGGCGCACTTGAGTTGGACACGAGACACGCGAGGGGCCGCGAATTGACCGTCACGTGGTCATTCTGTTACGGTCGGCGAGATGGAAAGCGGGAGTTTCAGATTGCACTCGACCTGATGGCGGTGGGCAAACTCGACCCGATGCCGTTAATCACCCACCGTTTCCCGCTAGGTGAGATTCAACAGGCGTTTGCCACCGCCGCAGGACGTGATGAATACGGCTCGGTGAAGGTGCTGGTGTTGCCCTCCGACTCACTCGGAGATCGCTAAAAACGTCGAATGGATCAAGCGAATGAATAATGAGTGCGATAGAAATCTCTCTTCGAATCTCAGTACCCTTGACAGCCGTTGTCGGAGCGATCTCCGAATCGCGACTGAATTGCTGTTTTGCAGGAACAGGCTCCAATTCGCGACTGCACAAGAATCTACACAGTACGTAAGTTGGGTTGAACGGCATCAACCAATAACAGCAAACAGCCAACTTCGTTTTTGAGCCCCGATTCCGCTTGAATCCTCCTAACTCTAGTGAAACCCAACGCTTGATAATCTATAGTCGTTATAACTAATTGGTTTATTTTCCAAAAACATATGGTTAGTGTTGGGTGCCGGTGCGGTTAGAAACCGCACCTACTGGGGTGGTAAAACGGGTTTATTTTGCCAGTCTCGTAAGCATTAAACACTTATCGAATGAGCCACTAATTGGTTTATTTTCTAAAAACATATGGTTAGTGTTGGGTGCCGGTGCGGTTAGAAACCGCAACTACCGGCGTGGTAGAACAGTTTCTTGTGACAGTCTAGTAAGCATTAAACACTTAGAGAATGAACCACTAATACCATTTCGCTCAAATAATATCGCGTATAATGAATCAAAAGCCCTACACCAATAGGTGGGGATCAAGTGAATGGATAATGAGCGATCAACTGACTGATTAAGGAAGGCGATAGTAAATCCTGCAGAGATCTCACATGTTTATGTCAAGCATGAGCAAAAACATGACAAGCCCGATCCTCAGATTTCCAGAGATGACTGTGTCGCCTATTTCAAATAGGCTCACGATAGCGTAAATTTAATTGTTCGAAAATTATAAAGGGAACGACAGATGATGTTAGCGCCACAACTGACAGAACTAACGGAAGCCGGTATTCGAGAGTTTGCCGGAGCAACCATTTTCAATCGTGGATACGATTATTTCGAGCAGGGAATGGTTTATGAATTTAACTATGACTCCAATCGGATTGTTGCGGAGGTTAGCGGCAACTACGGCGACTATGAAGTTGAAATCACTTTTGAAGAGGGAGAAGTTGAAGCAAGTTGTAGCTGCCCTTACGAAGATTACCCTTGCAAACACATTATCGCCGTATTGCTAACGTTTATTCACGATAGGGAGAAGTATATTCATCAGGCAGCACAACATCAAAGCGAAATCTCTTCATTAAAAGACAAAATCAGGAAGTTATCGCGGGCAGACCTGATGGAAATTGTAATTTCTTGCCTGGACAAATATCCCGACTTTTGGCGAGATATGGCGGTGCGTTTGGCATCGGATAAGAAACTGACTTTGAACACAATTTTGAAACAAGTGAAAAAAGCTTTTCCTAACATTGAATCTCACCACTACTCAGAGACGGCAATTGCCAAACAACTCAGAGCAATCCTAAAATCAGTTGAAAATTCATCGACAGATGTGCGTGTGAAGGTTTACTGGGAAATCGTTGATCGAACCCTTAAGGAACTAAACGACTATGGAATGAGCGACGAATCGCTAGAGACGCTCGCCATTGATACGATGGAACTGTTGGCTAAATCGTTGAATGGGAGTGAACAATCCAGCCAACAAAGGCAGACGATTATTGCCGAGTTGATGAATTACTATATACACGGTAATTGTGGGATAGTGGACGCTATTTATGAGACGGCAGAATTGATGTGTGTTGAAGAATCTGATTATCGAATTGTGATTCGGAAGTTAGAGGATGAGTTGCCCCGAAATTCGTTCCAATCATACTATAAATCCATGATTGCTAATCTGTACGCGCAAATCGGAGATGCGGATTCTCAATTGGCTGTGTTGGAGCGTGGTCTCAAAGACGGTACGGATTACTGGCTTCTAGCGTCATATTGGCTCGAAAGGGACGAAAAAGAAAAAGCTCTTAAGATTATTGAGGAAGGGCTGGACAAGGCTGATACAGGGAAAACGGAGCTTTATGAGTACATGCAAAACCATCTGCAAACACAGGGGGATATAGATGGGATTTTTCAGTTGCTCAAGAGAAAGATAGAAGATTTATATCTAGGTGGTCGTAGAAACGTCGAGAACGACAGCATTTATAAATATCTATTGGCACATTATAATGCCGCGTGTGACTACCAAGGACAAGTCAATTTGTTGAAATTGCGGTTTTCGCACGGCGAAGCTAGTCTAAGCCTGTACAAGGCGGCGGAAAGCATCCTAACCCCAATGGATTTGCCGAAGTTTCAAAAGCAAATTATCCAGCGGCTGAAAAAGACTATCCAAGAAAATCAGTCTGCACATCCTTGGCTGGCACGTAATGCAACACCCGAAATCCAGACACTTGCTGAGATATACGCGTACGAGGATGACCGCGATAATCTAGTGAAAGTCATCTCCAAAGACATAGATTTACTTGCTAGATATGAATCGAAGCTGTTGCGACATAGTCCTGACATCTACCTAGGACAATACGCCAACGTGGTTAATCGCTTGATTGAAAAGCGTGGACGAGAAAACTACCGGACAGCGGTAGGGTATCTAAAGAAAATCAAGTATATCCACCAAACTGTGCTCAACACCCCACGCGAATGGGAAAAATTCGTTGAAAATCTACAGGAAAACAACAAAACTTTGCGTGCATTACAGGAAGAGCTGAAAAGACTTTAAGAGATTAGGTTCAGTCTAGCCATGAATAAAATGATTGTAGGACTTACGGAGTTCATTTGATGTTTCACCCCAATCTACCATCCGCAGAATCCCACAAACATAGCTTGTTCCTTATTATTTAGGTGAAAATCCCCGAAATATCGGAAGTTTCGGATTGAAATTAACAGGCAGATGTGCTAAACTAACAGTGATGGTTTGTTAGTTGGCAAAAATACTCAACCCACGAACTGTTTCAACGAGAGTGAACAATGGGATCTAGTCAAAACAATTCGGCAGCACATTTGGAAAACTTGCGCAACCGCCGCATGAAGCGGGTCAGGCGTCAGCGAGCGATCGAAGTAGGTAAACCTGTCGACACCTCCTTGAAAGCCATGGCATTGAATTCTACGCAGAAAAAGGAACTTTCCGGGATTCAATTGCACGCTCGCGACGACCAGAAGCATCAGGGAGCGAAGCGAAGCGGGATGTCCGTATTGGTTTCCTTGACGCTTCACGCAATTGTGGTGGGCATTGCGGCATTCTACGTCGTCAGAACTGCTCAAGTTTATGACGAGGCGGTCAGCGTCGACTTCTTTCAAGAAATTCTAGAGAAACGTGACCCTCCCGAACGCAAAGCCATAGTACGCCCCACCCCTAAACCTACCCGACAACCGCAAACTCTGAAACAACCTGTACTAAAACCGGTAGTGAGTCTACCGAAAGCCGATCCCGGGTTTGTTGCACCCACGGAGGGGCTGGAGGGTGTTCCCGACCTAGAACCTTCCGACGGAGGGTCGGGCATTGACACATCCCGTTTTGATGTGAACAGGCTGGGCCCCGTCAAACCAAAGTTTGATACCGGCAACCCGGAAGATATTATTCGACAGAAACTTGACGATTCCACCCTTAGCAGCTTTGACGATCCACCCGACGTTGTAGATGCTGCCGATTCAGCCCTAGCTGATCGTGACGCCTTCAAACCTCAGGAGGTGACGAGACGTCCTCAGTGGCGCAAGAAGGTTGAACCGAAATACCCGAGCGCTGCACGCCGCGCCCAGAAAGAGGGGAAGGTTGTTTTGGAAGCTACTATTGATGTTGATGGAAAAGCCAAAGACATTGAAATCAAGGAAGATAACGTCGGATTCGGATGCGGTAGAGCGGCGATAGATGCATTGGAGTCTTCGCGGTTCACGCCTGCCAAAAAGGGTGACGAGAGTGTCCCGATCAGGATCTCGATTCCGTATCAATTCAAACTTGAAGATTAAGTAAGTCGCCGGAACGGTCAATAAACGCGCGTAAAGCGCAACTCATCTCCAACCCTTCCGACATCCCTCAATTTAGAAAATCCACATCTTGCTGTTTGAACGAGGTAGAGCGATGAAATCCGGTCAGAACAATTCCACCGCACATCTCGGAACCATGCGGCAGCGTCGCATGAAACGAATTAAGCGTCAAAGAGCGATTGAAGTCGGTAAACCGGTTGATACCTCTTTGAAAATCATGGCGTTGAATCCTTCCCAGAAGAGGGAACTTTCCGATTTACATGACCAACCGCACGACGACCAAAAGCATGGGGGTTCCATGCACAGCCGGGTATCTATATTGGGTTCCTTGGCGATTCATGCCATTGCGATGTTCATAGCGGCATTCTACGTCGTTAGAACCGCCCAAGTAGATGACGAGGCTGTCAGCGTCGACTTTCTTGAGCCGATTCCACCGAAACGCGACGAGGTGCGAGAACCCATGGTAAAACCACCAAAACCGATTAACACGGTTCCCGAAAAACCAGATCTTATTGTACCACCGGTGCAACCAAGAATACCGGAAAACGAGACGGTTTTGCCCGAAGATGAGTTGGAGGGTTTTGTTGGCCCGGAGCCTATAGAAAGCACAGGGATTAATCCCGGCGGTATTGGCAAATTAGAGGGCTTTGGTCCTATCAAAATCCCACAGGTTGAGACTGGTAAACCGGAAGATCTTTTCCCAAAAGGATCCGATGAAGGCGGTCTTGGGATCATTAACGAGCCGCCAGACCCTGAGAATACTCCCGAACCCGAGTTGAACGGCGATGCCTTCAAACCCACGGAAATATTAAGGCCGCCCAGTTTCCGAAATAAGGTCGAGCCGGAATACCCGAGCCAGGCGAAGCGCGCCGGGAAAGAGGGAACGGTTGTTCTGGAAGCTACCATTGACGTGGATGGAAAAGCCCAAGACATTAAGGTTAAGAAAGACAACGTTGGATTTGGGTGTGCCAGAGCCGCCATTCAGGCTTTGAAAGCGTCGCGCTTCATCCCTGCCAAACGGGGTGGGAAGAGCGTCCCCCAGAGGACAACCATTCCGTACACCTTCAAGATTGAAGATTAAGCGGTTTCAATACGAAGGTCAACACATGAGGATATGACGAAGGGGCTTTCCCGCTTTATTTCGCTTGTTTGCACCGCAAACCTCTTAAGATTCACATCAACACTCGCCGTTCTTTTTCTCACCTCTTCTCGCACCCTCACAGCAGAATTCCCGTTTGAAGGTGCGCGTCCCCACTATACCGGCGCGCGCGCCTTGGGAATGGGAAATGCGTTCACCGCCGTCGCCGACGATGCCTCCGCGGGCTTCTGGAATCCCGCGGGCTTGATTCAGTGGTCCGGCGTAAAACTCTTCGGCGTCAACAAATTGCGCAACCGCTCGGATTACGCTTTCGATCCGAAGGGCATCGGCTACTCCTATCGCAGGTTCGGTCTATTCTGGGGAAACAAGATTGCACTGGGGGTCGAGTCGGGAACCCCCGATTTCAATTACTACGGATTTGCCTACCAGATAAGTTCGCACGTTGCAGGCGGCGCTAACGTCAAATTTCAGCGCGAACACCCAAGCGACCATTATCAGTTCTTCGGCACGGATTCCTCCTACGATTTTGCTCTCCTCATCAAGCCTCGAACCAATCTTAGATTCGGTCTCCTGGCGGGACACCTGCCCAACATGCGGGGGATTCGTTGGATAACCCTAGGCGCTGCATTCCAATTTCGACAGGTGCTGTTCGCCTCAGACATCGCCATTCCGCGTTCGGGGCGCCCCGACCTTTATTTCGGGATTGAGTGGACAGCCGCGCCGTTTCTATACGTGCGCAGCGGTTATTCCGATGACGATTGGACAGGCGGCATCGGCTTTGATTGGAAATGGGCCCGCATCGATTACGCCAGAATCTATGAAGAGGAATTTACGTCGGATTTTGTCTCGGCGGAGCTAAGGTTTTGAAAGGGTGCTCCGATATCTTTGCCCACGTTATGACGGTATTATCCAAGCCGAAAAACCGATTGACACACGAACCCTTTCAGGTTATGCTTACGGGCCGAAAATCCTGATGAGAATCATCTCCGGAAGGTTCAAAGGCAAACGCTTGACCTCGCTCAAAGCGAGCACGGTGCGCCCAACATCGGACCGCGTAAAGGAGTCCGTGTTTGGCATTCTCGGCGAAAGCGTAATTAACTCGAATTTCTTGGATCTCTGCGCTGGGACGGGCAACATCGGGCTTGAAGCACTGAGCCGCGGGGCGAGAGCCGTGACGTTCGTTGATCGGAGTCCTCATAGCATCCGTGTCATTAAATCCAATATTTCGGGTTGCGGCGTGAATAGCAGGGAACCCCACGCCAATATCGTCAAGCTGGATGCGCTCAAGGGACTCGCTTTTCTCGCTCGGCGCAACGCCCGATTTGATCTAATCTACTTCGATCCACCATACGATTCGGGCATCCATGAAGCTTGCCTGAGACAGATTGGGATGAGCAAGATGCTGTTGCCCTCCGGTCAAGTCATCGTGGAGCGACGGAGAGAACGACGGGTAGAGTGCGTTGCACCCGAAGCGTTCAACGAATTAAAATTGAAACGACAGGAACGGTACGGTGATACGGTTATATCGTTCTACCAAATGGAGGATACTGCATGAAACTTGCAAGCCAAGAGAAGATGGCGCCCGGAGCGGAGCTGGCAGAGAAACTTGACAACTTGGCGAAATATGGCTACGAAGGAATCGAATTTGGGGGTAGGGATTTGGAGGGACGGCAGGATGAGATAGTCAAAGCGACGGAAAATCATCCCGTCAAAGCCAGTACAATTTGCGCCGGTTATTCAGGGTGTCTCTTGGACGGTGATCCCGAGCAACGGGAGCTTGCGATCGCGGGAATCAGATCGCTGCTGAAGATTGGCGCGGAAATCGGTGCCATCGGGTTGATTATGGTGCCTATTTTTGGCGCGCCGCGTATCCGCGACTTAAGCCCGTATAAGACGACGGCGGAGCTGGAAACCGAACTGCTCGTTGCAATTCTGAAGGATGTCGGGAGTTATGCCGAGGAGGTCGGGTCTATTGTACTGGTCGAACCCCTTAATCGCTATGAAACGCACTTCATCAAGAGCCTCAACGACGGCGTGGAAATCTGCGAGCGGGTAGGCAACGCCAATGTGGCGATTATGGCAGACTTCTTTCACATGAGCCTTCAGGAAAGAAACATTCCGGAGAGCATTGAGGCGGCGGGCAAGCACATCAGGCACGTCCATCTGGCGGACAGCACGCGTGAACTACCGGGATACGGGCACACGGATTTCGCTGCCGGATTCGCCGCGTTGAAACGAATCGGTTTTCGGGACTACATGGCGTTGGAATGCGGCATCCCGGAACCCCGCGACATCGAACTCCCGAAATCGGCGGCGTATATGAAACAGTGGCTTTAGAACTGACTTTTGCGGTACCCGCTCAGGTTGCCACGATTCATGGAGATAGATGAGAGCGTAAAGAAATAAGAATTCTGTGGGGATTAGCTATCGCCTTCGCTATCCACTCAGTTGATCGTAAAGTGTAATGAATCGCCATTACGAGGTGTGGCGGAGTTCATCTGCGTAAGAGCTATTTGGTTCGCGATGCGCGGGAGGTGGAATTAAGGGAGGAAAACACATTATGGATAAAGTAAAAATTGGGGCGATCGGCGTCGGCGGAATGGCAGGCGGTCATTTGCGGAATTTGGCGGGATTCGACGATGTCGAATTTGCCGCAATGTGCGACATCTCGGAGGAGCGAGCGAACAAAGCCTCGCAAGATTATGGCGGCACTCCCTACACCGACTACAAGGAAATGTACGACAAAGAGGAGTTGGACGCCGTATATATCTGTACTCCCCCCTTCGCGCACGGGGAACAGGAGTTGATTGCGTGCGAAAAAGGCATTCCATTTTTTATCGAGAAACCGGTGGGCACTCGCGGGGACGTGGCACGAGAGATTCATGAAGCCGTATTGAGCAGCGGCAACATCACCAGTGTCGGCTATCATTGGCGCTATCACGGTCACACGCGCGAAGCGAAAGCCGCTCTCGAAGGCGCAAGCGTCGTGGGCGCGCTGGGTTACTGGATGGGCGGTATGCCGCGAGTTCCGTGGTGGCGCGTTCGCGCCGAGTCGGGCGGGCAGCACGTTGAGCAGACGACCCACATCTTCGATCTGTGCCGCTATCTCGTCGGGAGCGATGTCGTTGCCGTGCACGGGTTCGCCGCCCAAGGCAGCATGACCGACGTACCAAACTACGACGTTGACGACATGAGCGTTGTCAACCTGCAATTTGCCAGCGGCGCCGTTGCAAATATAACCTCTGCCTGCATGGTGCAAGGGTGGGGCAGAGTAAAGCTTGAAGTGCTGTGCCGCGGGCTGGTCGTCGAGGTCAATTCCGGCGACGCCGCAGTCAACCGCGACGGGGAAACAGAATCGATCGGAAACGACATCAACGGGGGGTTGCGCGAGGATCGCGTCTTTATCGACGCCGTCAAGAGCGGGGATTCGTCGGAGATTCTCGCTCCTTACGCCGAAGGCTTGAAAACCTTGGAGGTTTCACTGGCGGCGAGCGAGTCTTTTGCGACGGGACAACAGATTAACCTGTAACTCCCGACCAATGCCCGATCGGGAATACTGGAAAAGATGGAATCTGAATATCACATTCGATTGAAAGAACTTCCGGCGGAAGAGCGCCCGCTTGAACGTTTGCAAGAACATGGCGCCGAGGCACTGAAAACGTCGGAGTTGCTTGCGATTATCATCCGCACCGGGACTGGGCAAGCCACTGCCGTACAGGTGGCAGAACAGTTGTTGAGAAAGTACGACGGCAACTTGAAACGAATCGCGGAGGAACCTCCACAGCAGCTAGGAAAGGGTGTCAAGGGTTTAGGAAGCGTAAAAGCGGCTCAAATCAAAGCGTCTTTTGAGTTGGGAAGGCGCATGGCATCCTATTATGAAGAGAAATATCAGATCTCCGCGCCGTCCGACGTTGCGCGGTTGATGATGTCATCCATGCGGGATCTCAAACAGGAGGTGTTATACGTTCTCTGCCTTGACACCAAGCACAACGTGATCAAACGACGTCAGATCTTTGAAGGCAGCTTGAACGCCAGCATTATCCATCCGCGTGAAGTTTTTCGATTCGCGATTGAGGAGGCGGCTGCCGCAATCCTTCTGGTTCACAACCATCCGTCGGGAGATCCCGCTCCGAGCAAAGAGGACATCCGCGCGACAAAGGAGTTAATCGCGGCGGGAAATCACATTCAAATCCCGGTGCTGGATCACATCATCATCGGGGACGGAATATACACGAGCTTGAAGGAGGAGGGCGCAATCTGATTCGGTCGTTTGGTTTGAACTCCCGCGATAACTCACTCCAAATTCCTTTGCCGCAGAACTTCGTATAGTAGCACACCCGCCGCGACCGACACGTTCAAAGACGGCAGATGACCGTGCATCGGTAGACGCACCAAGGAATCGCATTTCTCTCTCACCAACCTTCGCAACCCCTCCGCTTCATTCCCCATGACCAGACAAAGTGGCAGCGTGAAATCCGCTTGTATATAGTTTTGTGGCGCGTCTTGGTCAGCCCCTATAACCCAAATATCGGAGGCCTTTATTCGTTCGATAGTTCGGGCGAGATTCGTGGCTTGTGCAACGGGGATGTATTCCGCACTGCCTGCCGATGCTTTGTGGACGGTGGTCGTCACCCCCGCCGCTCTATTCTTCGGAATCACAATCCCATCCACACCTACCGCGTCGGCTGTCCGTACGATGGCGCCAAGGTTGCGCGGATCCTGAACCCCATCCAACATGACCATCAAGGGCGGGCGGTCCCCCTTTTTGGCTTGGATCTGTTCAAGCAGCGATCCGATTTCCAAATACTTCTTGGGGCTGGCAAGAGCAATGACGCCTTGATGGGGGATGGTTGGTTCCAGTCGATCAAGTTCACTGCGGGGAACGAACTCGCAGCGGATCCCCTTTTTCTTGGCGAGCGAGATGATTTGGCGAAGGCGGGGGTGGTCCCGTCCTTGCGCGATTTGGATCTGCTCAATCTCGCGGTCGCCTCCGCGCAAGAGTTCCAGCACGGAATTTCGCCCGACGATGGCATGCGGGTTTGACGATGTTTGGTAATTATCCACTAGAAGGCGTCGTTTATTGGAGTGAGAGAATGTGAGGTAAATTCGGACAATCTCCGCTCGCGGTGAATTGACAAATCCGCCGCGCACATGTCGGCGAGGCTTGGATATATCTTTACAAGCCGGTCGGAATAACTATCCAACTTTTAAACGACGGGCAGTCACTTGAGCCATTATAGCATCGAATCTCAAGAAGTCAAGCAATTGACCTGTTCTTCTGTCTAGAGGCATCTCCGTAATTATCGCCAAAAGCTTGCCGGAATTTCTAATACGGATTCAAAATCTAAATGTTACAGCCGCCCCGAGACGCGCAATGAATTGCGCTACTACGAACCCCCGGTTCTTGTAACTTATAGATTATGAAATAGTATAACTTGAATCTTCTTCATTGTTGTTTAAAGGATGGGGGTAAGTTATGACTGAGGGTGGTCCCAATTCCGTAGCATTTTCTCCCGATTGCTCCTCGCTTGCAAGTGGTGATGAAAAACCCGGGCGAACGGCTCGTTTCTGGAGTACGTACACTGGGAAAAATTTGAGTCCGCTGATCGGGCATACAAATGAAATAACGTCCGTCGTGTTCTCATCGGACGGGCAGACGTTTGCCATAGGAAGCAAGGACGGCACAATTCTGCTGTGGAGAGGCACACTTCGCACGATATGGGATGACATTAAACGAAAGGAAGTCGCGGATAAGGCGATGCAGTCGATGGAACGTGCATCGTCGGCTGCCACGTTGACGCCTAGGAACACGGCACTGCTGTCCAACGCCCCCAATCCGTTCAATCCGGTGACGTGGATACCGTATCAATCGGCACATTCAGCAGATGTGATATTGACGATCTATGACATGAGGGGCAGATTGTTCGGACGCTGGAGGTAGGACATCAACCTGCGGGTATTTATGGGAGTCGAGAGCGTACTGCGTATTGGGACGGACGGAAAGAAATGGGAGAGATTGTAACGAATGGCTTCTACTTCTGCACATTGACAGCAGGGGATTTTAGTGCTACGCTGAAGACGTTGGTGAGCAAGTGAGATTGAGCGTTCATCTACTTGGACGTACGAAGGTAACAGATTAAAAGATGGTACAAGGAAAGCCCTACGACAGGAAGATGTGGTTAATCTGATGATAAAAGTTCGGTTCTTAAATCTCAGCCTGATGCTCGTTTTCGCTCTGTCTTTGGAGAGTAGCTATGCCCAAGACTCTAGTCAATGGGGGCTGCCCGAAGCTGCCAGAGCGCGGTTCGGTAAAGGTCGGATTACCGGTAATATTGCGCTCTCGCCTGACGGCAAGCTTATGGCAGTTGGGAATAGCATCGGTATTTGGCTTTATGATACGAATACCGGTGCCGAAGTCAGCTTGTTCACGGGGCATAAGCAGAGTGTCACATCCGTAGCGTTCTCGCCCGATGGGGACATTCTTGCCTCTGGGAGTGACGATTGGACAGTTCGGTTGTGGGATGTCCAGTCCGGGGAGACGCTGCGAATCCTTGAGGGACATGAGAACGGCGTAGTGTCTGTAACGTTCTCGCCGGATGGCTCCACTCTTGCCAGCGGCACTTGGCGTAATAGAATTTGGTTGTGGGATGTCCAAACTGGCCGAAATAAGGGATTCGTTTCGGGGCTGATAGTCTCATCCACCGGTGTAGCGTTTTCTCCCGATGGGTTCACACTAGCCACACCTGTGGTTTACTTTGGAGAGACAATTCAGCTTTGGAATTACCGGACTAGGAAACAACTCAAAACCTTTGAGGGGCACAAAAGTTCTATCTCTTCCGTAGCGTTTTCTCCCGACGGTTCTCTACTTGCAAGCGGGAGCGGAGACAAAACGATTCGGTTGTGGGATGCACAAACTGGCGAACATCGGCGCACCTTTTTGGGACATACAAGTGCCGTTGCTTCTGTAGCGTTCTCCCCGGACGGCTCAATGCTTGCCAGTGGGGGTAGCGACACGACAATTCGGTTGTGGGATACGCGAACCGGAGAGCACGTGCGAACGCTACGTGGACATACGACGGAAGTCGATTTCGTCGTGTTCTCGCCCAATGGAGACCTGCTTGCCAGCCAGAGTCACGACAACACAATTCGGTTTTGGAATGCGCGAACCGGCGAACACCTCCAAACTCACAGGGCACATCGGAACGAAATCACGTCTGTAGCGACCTCGCCGGATGGTGGCACGATTGCCGTTGGAAGTCGGGATAGAACGATTCGAGTGTGGGATGTCCACACTGGCGAACATATTCGGACTCTTGTGGGGCATTCTAATATAATCTCTTCCGTCGCGTTTTCGCCGATGGGGGAAATACTTGCCAGCGGGAGTTGGGACGACACAATTCGTCTGTGGGATGCTCAAACCGGGAGAAGTTTACACATCCTTCGGGCGCATTGGGCTGAGGTCACTTCCATAGCTTTTTCACCCGATGGCTCGATGCTTGCCAGCCGGAGTAGAGACAATACAATTCGTTTGTGGGATACTCAAACTTGGGAAAGTGCACATAGCCTTGTGGGATATGGGCGTGATGTCGATTCCGTAGCGTTCTCACCAGATGGATCGACGCTTGCCAGTGGGAGTAGCAACGACACAATTCGTCTTTGGGATGCACGCACTGGCGAACACGTGCAAACCCTTGAGGGGCATACGGATGACGTGCGTTCGCTTGCCTATTCTCCCGATGGGTGCACGCTTGCGAGTGGCAGCCGGGACTACACCATTCGTTTGTGGGACACCCGCAGCGGCGAACAGAGGCAAACCCTAGAGGGGCATCGGGCGCCTGTTACTTCCGTGACGTTCTCGCCCGACGGCTTAATCCTTGCGAGTGGTAGTCGTGGTAATCGGGACGACACCATTCGTTTGTGGGACACCCACAGCGGTAAACAGAGGCAAACCCTAGAGGGACATACAGGTTCGGTCACTTCTATAGCGTTTTTGCCCGACAGCTTTGAACTTGCCAGTGGAAGTTGGGACGGCACCATTCTGTTGTGGGAGATTGAACGTGTCGCAATTCCTGACGGTACTAAACGAATAGGGGGCGCCGATGAGGGCAGGCAATTGTCGGAGTGTTCACGTTTGGTCACTGCTTTGGTTCCGACAGACACAGTGCTCCTGCCAAATTACCAGAATCCGTTCAGCCAGGAGACGTGGATACCGTATCAATTGGCACATTCAGCAGATGTGATATTGACGATTTATGACATGACGGGGCATGTGGTACGGACGCTGGCGTTGGGACACCAGCCTGCCGGCGTGTATCAAAGCCGAGGGCGTGCAGCGTATTGGGATGGGCGGAATCAGCAGGGAGAGACCGTGGCGAACGGCGTCTATTTCTTTACACTGACGGCGGGAGATTTCACTGCCACGCGCAAGATGTTGGTGAGCAAGTAAAATTGACGTATGCAAGAACGGAGAATTACGCAATGAGAACATCTCAGTTTTTCAAACTTTGCCTCTTGTGCGTTTCTGCTCTGTCCCTGCAGAGTAGTTTGGCACAGGACATTACCCGATGGGGGCTGCCCGAAGGCGCCAGAGCGCGAATTGGCAAAGGCGGGATTTCCGAGATCGCTTATTCACCCGATGGGAGCTTGCTTGCTGCCGCTAGTAGCATCGGCGTTTGGCTCTACGATGCGCATACCGCTAGTGAAGTCGCGCTTCTTAAAGGGCATGCGGGGCCCGTCACCACTGTAACGTTTTCACCCGATGGACGAACGCTTGCGAGCGGGAGTGAGGACGGCACAATTCGTCTATGGGAGGTTCACACGAGGAAACTCCTGCGGGTCTTGAAGAGCCATTCGTATAAGGTTAATTCGGTAGCATTCTCACCTGATGGGGAGTTGCTTGCCAGTGGTGACTGGCATGGAGCCATGCGGCTATGGGATGCACACACTGGGACAATCCGTCAAGTCCTTGATGGCCATGCGAAGGCAGTCAAATCCGTTGTGTTCTCTCCAGACGGGCTTACTCTTGCCAGTGGGAGTGACGACACGACGATTCGTTTGTGGCAGGTCCAAAATGGTAAACATCTTAAAACCTTTGAAGGACATAAGGGAAGTGTCAATTCCGTCGCATATTCCCCTGACGGCACTAGGCTTGCTAGTGGAGGGATGCCTGCTAGTTTAAGTCCTATGCCGGATGGGCTTCATTTGTGGGATGCCCGTACTGGAGAACACTTGCAAATACTTGGTAGATTTACGAACGGAATGTATGATGGGCATGTCTTTGGCGTCAACAGTGTTGAGTTTTCGCCTGATGGAAAAACACTTGCCAGTGGGAGTGACGACGCGACGATTCGTTTGTGGAATGCCCAAAATGGCGAACATCTTATGGCCCTTGAGGGACATACAGATATTGTTTCTTCCATTGTGTTCTCTCCCAATGCCTTTACTATCGTTAGCGCGAGTCGAGAAGGAATTCGGTTCTGGCGGACGCGCACTGGACAAGGGCTTAAAACGATTCAAGGACATACACCTCATGTGTTCTCAGTGGCGTTCTCACCCAATGGAGACTCCTTCGTCAGTGGAGGTCTTGACAGGGCACTTAGGTTATGGGATATGCGCACGAGGCAAGTTCAGCAGCTTTTTGAAGGATACGCGTATGCCACTGCATTCTCGCCCGATGGAATCATACTTGCCAGTGGGGCGCTTAGCCCGGATCCACGGCGTTTACTTGTGCAACAAGCGGATGCCTACACACCGGTACGGTTACAGGACGCCAACACCGGCAAACTCCTACGGGAACTGAAGGCGCATAAAGGGTTAGTGTATTCTATTGCGTTTTCCCCCGATGGGAACACCCTCGCTAGTGCAAGTGAAGACAAGGTCATACACTTGTGGGATACTCACTCCGGCGAAAACCTAAACACCTTCGAGGGCCATACGGCAGAAATTAGCTCTGTTGAATTCTCGCCCAATGGAAAGATGCTTGCTAGTGGAAGTTTTGATAGAACCGTTCGATTGTGGGATATCCGCAGCGGCAAGAATCTACACACACTCGCACATACCCAACAAGTGACATCTGTTGCATTTTCCCCCAATGGAATCACACTTGCTAGTGGAGGACTTGATAAGACTGTTCGCTTATGGCAATCCCAAACTGGGGAAACCTTACAGACCCTTAAAGGACACACGGGTCGGGTACTGTGCCTTGCATTCTCGCCCGATGGGCGTGTGCTTGCCAGTGGAAGCGGTAACACTCTTAATAACACCGACGGTAACTCAATTCACCTATGGAATGTCCACACTGGCGAAATTCTAAAAACACTCAATGGACATTCGGCACTTGTCACTTCGGTCGATTTTTTGCCTAATGGTGGAGGGCTTGCCAGTGGGAGTTGGGATGGCACAATTCTACTGTGGGATTTCACGACTCCCGCAACGTGGGGCGAGATTAAGCAAATGACACCTGTGGGCGACTCAAACCACGTGCTGAATTTCTCGTCTCCAGCCAGTACGCCAATGCCTTCAGAAACGTTACTTCTCCCCAATTACCCGAATCCGTTCAATCCGGAGACGTGGATGCCGTACCAACTGGAAAAGCCGTCTGAGGTAGTGTTGAAGATTTATGACGCGAACGGGCAGTCGATTCGGACTCTGAAGGTAGGGTACCAACCTGCAGGGATGTATCGGAGTCGCGATCGCGCGGCATACTGGGATGGACGCAATCAGCGGGGCGAGACGGTGGCGAACGGTGTCTATTTCTTTACACTGACGGCGGGAGATTTCACTGCCACGCGCAAGATGTTGGTGGGGAAGTAAGGTTGTCATTCGAAGGGCTCTATGGGATTTCTATCGCCCTCGATAAGGGATCTCTATCGCCTTCGCTATCAAGATCACTATCGCACTTCCTGATCGGTCGTTTGATCTCAGTTGATCGTTCGTTTAATCTATTCACACTCGCTTGATCCCACCTTACAAATGTACTAACGTACAAGGTTGAACTTAAATGGGCGCAGAAATACTTAGGAGGTTTCAGCATGAGGAAGTTCATATCTACGATGTTAGCGACTATCCTACTCTTAAGCGGCGTTTCGATATTGACAGATCCATCCGCGCAAGAGACCGAACTGGCGCTGATTGCATTTCAATCTGATCGGGATGGAAACAATGAGATCTACGTCATGGACGCCGACGGGAAGAATCAACGCCGATTGACACGCAATGTTGCGTCTGACGAGCAACCAACGTGGTCTGCCAGTGGTCAAAAGATTGCTTTCGTCTCCAAACGAGATGGGAACAAAGAAATCTACGTCATGAACACCAACGGGAACAATCCGCGCAGGCTAACAACCAATGAAGCGTCCGACGCCAGTCCGGCGTGGTCACCCGACGGCAAAAAAATTGCCTTCTATTCCCGTCGAGATGGGAACAATGACATCTACGTTATGAATCCCGACGGGAACAATCAGCGCAGGTTAACAGTCAAGGCGTGGGCTGCCGCTCCGGCATGGTCTCCTGACAGTCAAAAAATTGGCTATCACGCCACGTGGCGCGGCCGCCCTACAGTCTTTGTCATGGACGCCGATGGGAACAATCATCAGAAGTTGACAAACAATAAAATCAGAGCATTTGACTCGAATCCAACGTGGTCTCCTAGCGGTCAAAAGATTGCCTTCGTCTCGACTCGCGACGGAAACAAAGAAATCTACGTCATGGATGCCGATGGAGAGCGCCCGCGTAGGCTAACAAGTAATAAGTTGGTTGACGACTATCCAGCCTGGTCGCCTGATGGTGAAAAAATTGCTTTTGTCTCTAGGCGGGATGGAAACTTTGAAATCTACGTCATGCGTGCCATTGGGGGGAAACAAACTAGGCTGACAAACAATCCCGCGACTGACAGCCATCCTGCGTGGTTCGATCCACATTTTGCACGACCGGTGGAGCCTGCGGGTAAGTTAAGGGCTATTTGGGGAAGCCTGAAAACCCGGTCACACACCTTCGTTCCTTAATCCCAACTTTGTACGTGTTAATCCGTTAGGTTTGGTAAAGCGTAGCGAAACCCAACTCCAACCTTCTTGCTCTGGATTGCCAAATCCAAGGCATCAAGCAGCAAGACACGGAGCGATTAACCGAGTGAATAGCGAGCACGATTGAGATCCCATGAATCACAGTTCAGACAACCCTACCCCGTAACCGCCCCTTCGGACGCCGAAGAAACACTCTTTGCGTACTTGGCAAACACGCCGCGTGTGTAGCGCGGTGCCGGTGCAGTCCATGCGTCAAGCCTCGCGCGCAACTCGTCCTCCGACAGTTCCACATCAATTCTCCGATTCTCCACGTCAATCACCACGATATCGCCATCCTGCAGCGCCGCAATCGGTCCGCCGCGTGCCGCTTCGGGTGCGACGTGGCCCACCATAAACCCGCGTGTGGCGCCAGAGAACCTTCCATCGGTCAAGAGCGCGACCGACTCGCCCAGCCCGGCGCCGACAATGGCGGCGGTGATGCCAAGCATCTCCCGCATACCGGGACCTCCCGCCGGTCCCTCATAGCGGATAGCCACGACATCGCCGGGGTTGATCTTGCCGCCCTTGATTGCCGCAAACGTATCCTCCTCGCGCTCAAACACGCGGACAGGTCCTCGGTGAACCGTTCGTTTGCTGGCGGCGACCTTTATGACGCAACCGTCCGGCGCCAAGTTACCGCGCAGGATGACCAATCCGCCCGTTGGCTTGATGGGATCCGATATCGGATACACCACTTCTTGCCCCTCCGTTTCCGGCGCTCTTGACGCCTCTTCGCCAATCGTGTCCCCCGTCACCGTCAATTCATCTCCGTGCAGAAGTCCCGCCTCAAGCAGCCTCTGAGTCACCAGCGGAATGCCGCCTGCTTGATGCAAATCCGCGGCAACGAAACGCCCTCCCGGCTTCAGGTCGACGAGCGTTGGCGTACGCGCATTGATTTGGTGGAAATCCTCAATCTCGAATGGAATATTCGCTTCGTTCGCAATCGCGAGCATGTGAAGTACGCCGTTGGTTGACCCGCCCGTCGTGGCTATCGAAGCCACCGCGTTCTCAATCGACTTGCGCGTGATAATTTGGCTTGGTCGGCGATCATGCTCCACCATGTCCATGACGAGTTGACCCGCCTCGAAAGCGACGCGATCTTTGTCCGGGTGCACCGCCGGAACGCTCCCGCTCCCCATCGGCGCAATGCCGAGCACTTCGATTGCCGTCGCCATCGTGTTGGCGGTGAATTGCCCACCGCAGGCTCCGGGCCCCGGGCAGCTCTTACCGACGAGGTCGTCCAGCTCTTCAACGGTTATCGTCCCGTTGGCGTGCTTGCCCACCGCCTCGAACACATCTTGGATCGTGACATCCTGCCCCTGGAATCTACCGGGCATAATCGAGCCGCCGTAAATCGCTAGCGACGGAATATCGAGCCGTACCAGCGCCATGACGGTGCCGGGCACGGTCTTGTCGCACGCGGACAGTGCGACAACCCCGTCGAACATATTTCCGCGAGTCACCAGCTCAATGGAATCCGCGACAATCTCGCGGCTAACCAGCGATGCCTTCATCCCCTCACTGCCCATCGTGATGCCGTCCGAGATGCTGACGGTGTTAAACTCAAGCGGTGTACCGCCCGCGGCTCGTATTCCCTCTTTAACCTTCGCCGCGAGCCGACGGAGGTGAAAATTGCAGGGACCAATCTCAATCCACGTATTGGCAACGCCGACGATCGGTTTGTCCAAATCCTCCGGAGACAATCCTCCGTCACCGAACATGAGCATTGCTCGTGCCGCCGCTCTATCCGGCCCATCGGTAATGACATAGCTGTGGCGTTTCAATTTACTTGACATGATGTTCACTTATCCCTGTTGGCGAAACAATTTCAACGGGATGAAATACCTCCCAATAGTAATAGGACTTACGTAGTTGAACTGTAGGGAATAACGATCGTTATTCCCTACGTAGTCTATGTCTTTTTCCATACATCATGCAGGTAGGGAACGCAGATCTGCGTTCCCTACGAAAACCAAACCGCTGAAGTCCTATCCAAGCCTTACCCGTGTCAATGCAGTGGATTTTGCAACCCACGCTGAGCGGTGATTGACTTGATTCAACTCATCCCCAACAAATCGCCGATGACCGTGCCGTATTTGGCAATCAGTCCGGCAAAAACGACCGAAACCATGGACATCAGCTTAATCAGGATATTGAGCGAGGGACCCGACGTGTCCTTGAACGGATCGCCCACGGTGTCGCCGACCACGGTGGCTTTGTGGTTTTCGGAGCCTTTGCCGCCGAATTCGCCCTGCTCGATATACTTCTTGGCGTTGTCCCATGCGCCGCCGGCATTTGCCATCATCACGGCGAGCACAAATCCGGTCGCCAGTCCGCCGGCAAGCAGACCGAGAACCCCCGCGACGTTGAAGACGAGCCCAACGACCACGGGCACGATAATCGCGATCAGCGAGGGAAAGATCATCTCTTTCTGCGCGCCGGTGGTTGAGATCGCCACACAGGTAGCGTAATCAGGCTTTACTTCGCCCTTCATGATGCCGGGATTTTCACGAAATTGCCGCCGTACCTCCTGCACCATTGCCCCCGCCGCGCGTCCCACAGCCTTCATGGTCAACGCACAGAAGAAGAACGCCATAACCGCCCCGATAAACAAGCCTATCAAGACCTGCGGGTTCATCAACGTCACGTTGTAGTACGACATGAACTGGGAAATACTCACCTTGAGCGTATCTACCGGTCCCACACCGGGTATGTCGAGCTGCGTTTGTCCCGCAAGGTGCACCAAGCCGTACCGAACCTCTTCCAAGTAGGCGGCAAGGAGTGCAAGCGCGGTCAGTGCGGCGGAGCCGATGGCAAACCCCTTGCCGGTCGCGGCAGTCGTGTTTCCAAGCGAATCCAGCTGATCCGTCCGCTGACGGACGCCCGGCTCGAGTTCAGCCATCTCGGCGTTGCCTCCGGCGTTGTCGGCAATCGGTCCATAGGCGTCGGTGGCAAGCGTAATTCCGAGCGTTGCGAGCATGCCGACCGCGGCAATGCCCACCCCGTACAATCCCATTAGGGTGTCGTGGGCGCCGCCCGGTAGATAAAAGCTGACAGCCACCGCCGCAATAATCGTTATCACGGGAATGGCGGTTGACTGCATGCCCACGGCGATTCCCTCGATGATTACCGTTGCAGGTCCGGTTTCCGCTTGTCTGGCTATCGCTTGTGTGGGACTGTAGTCGTGAGAGGTATAGACCTCGGTAACTTTACCGATAATCAAACCTGCGGACAAACCGGCTACAATTGCACCCCAAATCTGCCACTTGTTCGGCAGGTCGAGGTACATCAGCACCGGAATTGCCAATACCGCAATCCCGACCGCGCTTCCGTTGATGCCCAGATTGAGCGATCCCATCAACTGCTTCATGCTCGCCCCCTCTTTGGTGCGCACCATGTAGATTCCCAGCACGGACAGAATCACGCCTATACCTGCCAGAATCATCGGCGCCGACAGGTACTTCAACTGGAGCGCGATGTTATCGTGCTCCTTGGCGGCTACGGCTGCGACGCCGAGTGCGGCGGTAGCGAGGATTGAACCCGCATAGGATTCATAGAGATCGGCTCCCATACCCGCTACATCGCCCACGTTGTCGCCGACATTGTCCGCGATAACCGCAGGGTTGCGCGGATCGTCTTCGGGAATGCCCGCCTCCACCTTTCCGACCAAATCCGCGCCTACGTCAGCCGCCTTGGTATAGATACCCCCGCCCACACGAGCGAAAAGCGCTTGCGTGGATGCCCCCATACCGAAACTCAACATAATCACGGTGATTTGGGGTAGAGGGTTGCTTCCCAAGAAACCCGGGAAAATCTTCGGGAACAGGTAATAGAGGATTAGAAACCAACCTGCGATGTCCAATAGCGCAAAACCGACGACGACCAATCCCATGACGGCGCCCGCGCGAAAAGAGACTCGCAGGCCCGCGTTGAGACCATCCATTGCAGCGCTCGTCGTGCGTGCGGAGGCATTGGTGGCGGTCTTCATTCCCAAGAATCCGCACAGCCCAGAGAAAAATCCGCCCGTCAGGAAGGCAAACGGCACGACCTTGTTTTGAGCGTGCAATCCAAACGCCATGACGAGGAAAATCACGCACAGCACGATAAAGACGATTGTCACAACCTTATACTGCTGTCGCAGGTAAGCCATCGCGCCTTCGCGCACGGATTGTGCAATCTCGCGCATGACATCCGTTCCTTCTCCCTGCTTCATAACGGACTTATAAAAAATAAACGCAAACACCAAAGCAATAATCGAACCGATTAGCGTAAGCCACCAGGCGTCCGGCACGGGCGGCAGCTTTCCGTCCCCTTCAGCAAGCGCAAAATCAGTTGCGGCCATGCTCAACAATAAGACAAGAAATATCAGGCTTAGCCGGTAGATCCGACACCGCCCCTTTCGTTGAAAATTTTCTGACATTACAACTCCTTTTTTCTAAAGTGAAGTATTAACAACCTCCCAATGGGCGACAGATCGCCCCAACAAAGTAACAGTTTCCGGACTCTATTGAAATTTCTTTCCGTAGGAGGGAATTCCGATTCCCGACAATAAGTCGCGATTCGGAGATCGCTCCTACAATTAGCGTGTCTGAGGATCGCTTTTCCACACAGATCTCAACACCTGCATCGCCTCCCCGATAAGAATCATCGACCCCGTTATACAGATTAGGTCATCAGAACTCGCAACCGATTTTGCCGTTGCAATCGCATCACCCACCGATGGACTGATGCGGAGTTCACGTCCAAGATCCGACCACGTCTGGACTATCTCACCGGCGCCGACAACACGAGGATTATCCCGTATCTCGGTCGCGATGACCGTGTCCGCCATAGGGCACACAATCTCTCCTATTCCTCGCAAATCCTTGTCCCTCATGAATCCGGCGATAAGGATTAACTTCTCGTAGCGAAAAACCTCGTGAATCGTGTCCCGTAACGTCTCAGCTGACGCCGGAGAGTGCGCGCCATCTAGCAGGATAAACGGATCGCGTCCAACCAACTGGGTACGTCCGGGCAAACAGGCCTCCTTCAATCCGCCGTACACGCTTGTTTTCGAGATTTTATATCCTAAATTCTGAATCCTGTCGATACAAGCGATAGCTGTCGCCGCGTTGATTGCTTGATGCGTTCCCAATAACGGCAAAAAGAGGTCTGAGTAAGATTCGCTTGGGGTGCGGACATCGAATGTCTGTCCATGAATATCGTGCTCTCCCTGTTCCCATGTTACGTCCCGTCCGACCAGAGAGATAGGCGCATTCCGATCCGTGGCGACGACTTCAAAGACCGATTGAGCTTCCGCCGACTGCGGCGCAATCACAACAGGGCGGTTCGTCTTGATTATCTCCGCCTTCTCTTTGGCGATAGCTTCGTGCGTGTTCCCCAGGATTGCCGTGTGCTCCAAGCTAATTTGGGTGATGACACTCACGAGCGGACTAACGATATTGGTCGCGTCCAGACGCCCCCCGAGTCCGACCTCAATCACAGCGAAATCTGTCCCCTCATCGGCGAAATAAGTAAACGCAAGCGCCGTATAGATTTCAAAGAAAGAAACATCTCCAATTCCGTCTATTTCCGAAACTACTTCTATCTCCGGCTTGAGTCGATTCACGCACTCGGCGAACGCGCTCGCCGAAATAGGTTCCGAGTCGATACGGCAGCGTTCGCGCGGGGTCACCAGGTGGGGAGAGGTAAACAGTCCCGTCTTGAAACCGGCGCGGGTGAGTATCGACGCGATGAATGTAGCCGTGGATCCCTTGCCCTTGCTGCCGGCGACATGAACCACCTTAAGATTTCGGTGCGGATTCCCGAGTCGGTATAATAGGCGAGAGATACGATCAAGGTTATAAAGGCGTGCTAGTCTAGAGAAATCGGGGCTTTTCTCGGCGTTGATAAAGGAATTGATATAGGCTAGCGCCTCTGCATAATTCAACATCATGTGAAACGCAAATCATTAGCACAACATGCGGCGTACCACTTACGGCAAGAGACGAAGATCCTCGTAGACGGGGAACTGGTGGGAAAGCTCCAATACTTTGGCCTTGACGCGTTTCTTGACTTCCGAGTCGCGCCGACCTTCGAGTGTTTCAGTGATTAAATCGGCGATTGACCTCATTTCTACTTCCCGCATACCGCGTGACGTAACCATAGGTGTGCCGAGACGAATCCCGCTTGTCGTGACGGCTGAGCGCTTGTCGAAAGGAATTGTATTCTTATTGACGATAATTCCCGCTTCCTCAAGGTGGTCTGCCGCTTGCCGTCCGCTTAATTTCTCATACGATGTGCTCAGGTCGATTAACATCAAGTGATTCTCCGTGCCGCCAGTGACTGGGCGAAGTCCGTTTGACTTAAGAGTTTCTGCCATCGCTTGCGCATTCTCCACCACATGCGCCTGGTAGTCTTTGAAGGCGGGTTCCATTGCTTCCTTGAAGGCAACCGCTTTGGCGGCTATGGAGTGCATGAACGGACCGCCCTGCAACCCGGGAAACACAGCTCGGTCAATTGCTTCGGCAAACTCTTCCCGACACATCACCATTGCCCCGCGCGGTCCACGCAAGGTTTTGTGCGTTGTGGTGGTTATCACGTCGCAATACGGCGCAGGATCGGGATGAACTTTCGCGGCGATTAATCCGGCGATGTGAGCGATGTCCGCCATGAGATAGGCATTTACCGAATCGGCAATCACTCGCCATTCCGAGAAATCGTATTGGCGAGGATAAGCCGTGGCGCCAACCACCATCAACTTCGGTCGATGCTGCTCCGCGAGTTCCCCGACGGTGCCCATGTCAATGCGTTCCGTTTCGGGATCGATGCCGTAATGGACGATATTGTAGTATCTGCCAGCGAAGTTCTGCTTCAGACCGTGGCTCAG
Organism: Candidatus Poribacteria bacterium; assembly: GCA_965204085.1. Lineage (GTDB taxonomy): Bacteria > Poribacteria > WGA-4E > WGA-4E > JAJDTR01 > JAJDTR01. Next base: position 349,157 of record CBDBEE010000002.1, read on the forward strand.
ATGACCGCCGTGATCCAGCTTCAACGACAGAATGGTGTCGCCCGGTTCCAGAAGCGCATGGTAGGCAGCCATGTTCGCCTGAGTGCCAGCGTGCGGTTGGACGTTTACATGGTCAACGCCGAAGAGTTGCTTTGCGCGATTTATCGCCAAGGATTCGACGCCATCCATGAACTGACACCCGTTATAGTAACGGGCTTCGGGATAGCCTTCGGCGTATTTGTTCGCCAAAATGCTGCCCTGTGCCTCCATCACGGCTATGCTGGCGTAATTCTCGGAAGGGATTAAGGTGAGGCAATTCTGCTGGCGTTCCAAGTCTTGGAGCGTTATTTCGACGAGTGCGGGGTCGACTTCATAGAGCGACCTATCCATCAAATTTTCCAATATTCCACCGTGTTTCCGGATTCGATTCTACGGCAAACAACCGATTGTCAACGACAATCTTGAATCGCCAAAATTTAAGGCTTATTATGCGGACAATTCATACCATACCCTAGGGAAAATTGTAACACACATACTAGGCAGTTTCAAGTAAAATATCCGGCGCGGAGTATAGTCCGTAGGTTAGGTTGAACACCGCGAAACCTAACTATTGCCCCTCTGTGCGTGGCCAATTCCTGCTCGGTCTGGATTGACAAATCCAGTCTGTAGGGCGGGCACCGCCCACCATCTCTTGTAGGGATCCCTCTCTAAATCGTGATTCCGTAACTGTTTAGTTCAGTCCAAAACTTACTCGCCAACAGGAAATCGCGACCTGGAGATCGCTCCTACATTACGCTCATGGTATAGAAACAGGGATTAAACTGCAGCACGACCAACCTACATTCCCAAATCAGATTGATAGACTAAACAGTTACGCGATTCCTAAAATCGGCGCAGAAGTCACTTCTTCGTGGCCCGAAACGTTACAACTCTATCTATGTAATGTGGATTTTGACCGTCGACGATTCCCTTGCATCACTTGCGAATGCCCCGGTAACTCACAAGATTTTCATTGACGCGCGTATTCGCGAATGCTATACTGCCGTTCGTTTGGTAATACCCCTTCCTCCTGACGAATGCCCCTCTTTCGTTCGTTGAAACAGGGACATCGTCTCCCACACAATCTCTGAGGACTGTCAATGGTTCGCCGCTTAACACTTATTCTGTCCGTGTTCTTCATTGTGCTGCTCGGGTGCCAATCCGAAGATTCCCGAAGCACGAAGCGTACGGAATCATCACTTGAAACCTCGCCCAAGCGAACGATAACATCAATTGCACCTCAAACTCGCCTCGAAGATTGGGCGATGTTCATGTACGATTTTCGATATTCCGGAAAGAGCCCGGATCAGACGCTCAAACCGCCGTTAACGTTACGTTGGAAATTCAAGACCGGCGGTCCCATCCACGCAAGCCCCATTATTGTAGACGGCACGGTCTACGTCGGTTCGACGGATAGGGTACTGTACGCGCTTGATGCAAAGCAGTGGGGGGTGAAATGGACGTTTCGAAGCGGCGATGTTATTCGCTATGCCGCGGCGGTGTGGAACGACCACGTTTACTTTAGTGCGAGCGACAATAATGTGTATGCGCTCGACGCCAAAACCGGCCAATTGGTTTGGAAATTCAAATCAGAGACCTGGATCAATTCTCCGCCCATTATCTTCAACGGGCAGATTTTCATTGGCGCATTCACACGGACAATTCATGTTATTAACGCCACAACAGGGGAAGCAGAAGGAAAACATCAAAGTCGCGTGCGGATTGGCGGGATTGAATTCGGTTGTGCTCAAGGAAAATTGCGTCCAATCGTCCCGGAGCACGAGGCTGAGTTGTGGCGGAGTTTTGTGGATTACACCTACAGTTTTCCTGTAAGAGCCAATGGGGTGGTCTATATCGGCGCGCGGGACAATCATATCCACGCCATTGACATTCCATCCAAAAAAAAGGTGTGGTCATACGAGACGCGGGGGTATGTTGACGCGGCGCCTGCGGTGTCCGATGGAATTCTTTACGCCACGTCCCAGGACGGCTATGTGTACGCCTTCGAAAATAAGACGACGGAAGCCATGCAACCGCTACCCGACGAGCGACAGGTTGGAATCGTGGTGCACGATGAAGCGCCAGTCTATTCCGCGAAAGATACCTATTCACCCGTGCGACTGCATCTCAATGACGGCGTCGAGCTTCCGATCCTGAATGAAGGGAAAGGGTGGTACCAAGTTGAACTCCCTGTTGGCGCATCGGGGTGGATGGACGAATTTTCCTTGGGCAGGTTTGAAGAAACCGCTGATGTGCAATTCAACACATCAATTTGCTCCAACGTCCGCACCTTGGATCTTCTTGAGGGCGGTGAATATCCACACTGGTCACCCGACGGAAAAACAATCGCATTTTTCAAGCGAACGGATCTCTCCGGTCAATATTGGAAAGCGAGCGAAATCTGGATTACGGATAAAGATACGAAGCGCTTTCGGAAGTTGTGTGAGGGGAAGTTCTACAATCCGCATCTGTCGTGGTCGTTCAACGGCAATCTACTTGCGTTTGAGGCGCGCAAAGAGGGCGAAAGCGAGGTATGGACATTCGATCTGAAAACCGCCCGCCTAACCAATCTAGTGCGCGGCGATGCACCGGTATGGTCGCCGGTTGCGAACCAACTCGCGTTCAGACGGTGGGAAGATGGTATTGACGTTGTGTATCGAATTAACAGCGATACAACCGGCTTGGCGCCGATCGCGCGTATCCCGATTGAAGGGCGCGTCGGCGCATTCAGCTTTTTGGACAAGCCATCTTGGTCGCCGAATGGAGAACGAATCGCTATCGGGCTGGATTATCAACACTACGAGTCCGGGTATGCCCGCATTCGGTTGCAAAATGTCAATGGAACCAGACTCGGCGAAATTCTGACCCAGCATCAGCGCGTCAAGCAGATTCATTGGTCGGCGGACGGAACAGAGCTTGCTTATGTGCTGCTCGGGGGTATTCGCCCCGACCGGTTGCTAGACAAGCGCCTTCACGTCACGGATGTCGAGGAACGTAGCAGCACACGAATTTTCAAACACACATCGCCGTCATGGTCGCCGCACGGGAAGCGCCTCGCATTCATGGAACATGAAGATTGTATGGGGTTGCGATGGAAGGTGTGGGTACTTGACGTGGAAACGGATCGGATGCGGGCGGTTGCGCGATCAACAGGGGTTCTCAACTCCGTTACGTGGTTGCCCGATGGGAAACAACTCTGTTTGTGGCATACCTCTGCCTACCTACGCGATGGAGCGTATAAACCCGCCACAACCAAGGGGTGGCTTGTAGATGTTGTCATACCCTAGGCGTATTGAGGATGGGTTTGGGGCGGGTTCGGTAGCCTGTAGGTTGGGTTAAACAATACTCCCCCGAAAAAGCCAATAATTTGAATTCTCTGTGAAACGCTTTCTTTGCTAAATGTCTCCGCAGCCTGAGTGAAACTCAACACTTCATTGGATGTGGGTACTGAGGTTGTTCGGTTTCACCTTCTCTATCTACAAAACGGGCTTATGATTGAGAGAATCTCTATCGATCGACTGAACGAATAGTGAAGGCGACAGTTCATCCTATCCGCCCTTTAATCGTTCAACCCAACCTATATCACTCGCTTTCTATAAATCTTCCACTTCCTCATTGGCACGTTTCGCAAGTGCATTCATGTACGCTATGGTATAAGCTGTTCCGACCCGACCGTCGTCCGCCATCTGGGGGATATGGTCTGGAATCGCCACGCCCTTAAAATTGACCTCCCGCATAACCTTCATCACTTGATACATGTCCATGTAACCGTTGTCCACGAATGTCTCCACAAAATGCGGCAGCGGTTTGTCCACATTGCGGAAGTGCACCTTAAAGATTTTCCCCTGTTCGCCGAAATGGAGGACGGACTCCAACACATCCTTTCCCATCGATTCGCCGCCCTCCAACCAGCAGCCCACACAGAAACACATGCCCACGTTGGGGCTATCTGCGATGTCAAGAGCGCGTTCATATCCTTCAAAGGTGCTGAAAATACAGCGCGGAATGCCACCGAGATTTGGACCGGGCGGGTCGTCCGGGTGAATGCCAATCATTACGCCCGATTCCTCCGCGACAGGTGCCGCCTGTTTGATGAAATAGGTGAAGTTGTCCCAAATCTCTTCCTCGGAGTATTCCCGTCCGTGGGTTAGGCGTGTCTGAATTGTCGTTTGGCTCGTGTTCTCGGCTTTGGCTAAATCAAAGGCCCGTGCTTGGGCACCGCCGCGAGTCTGCTCGGGATCTGTGCTCCACACGCCGTTCGCCATGTGGGCGTAGGTGGTGTAGGGAATCCCCGCTTTCCCCAAATCGCGAATGTAGCGTTTGTACTGTTCGACCTTTTCATCGCGGTTGGGCAGGTTTAACACGAGCGCCGCCTGGCAGTGCACGTCGCCGTTGCCAAAACCGTATATTTTCAGGCCCGCGTTCTCAAAAATCTCGCGGCGACTCATGAAATAGTCGTAATTAGCGTGTGCGCCGTCGGTCCACAGCACAACGTATTCCACACCCATCTGTCGGGCAAATTGTAAATCTTCTTCGCTCGGTTCGGGAGACATCTGGGCAGCTACTTTGATGCCGGGCTTGATGTTGTCCATAGGATGCTCTGCTGCCATTGTTCACTCCTCCTTTAGGGGACATAGAATTTTGTTCGCCAAGCGAAAATCAAGATTCTATGATGAAAAGCCGGGTTGGTCTAAGTTATACCATTTCTCTAAAATGCTTGTGCATTGATCGCGTGAATCAGGTCAAGAAATTTGCGTGGAGCGGAACAAGAAGTCTCACCTCCGCGCAAAACCGGCGGGGCAAGATGCCCCGCCTACATAGAAGGTAAACGATATTATACAGACATCACATGCACTGTTATTCAAGAGAAATGGTATTAGTGCTCAATCTCGGCAATCCTCACCAGTCTTGAAACTCCCTGTATCAAGTTGACAATCCCAATCGTTTATGTTAAATTTTGTTCATCGCCGTGGTAAGGCGGTTGGTTCAATGAATCTGAATGGAAAAACAGCATCCAAACGCCTCAATTTTACTTTGACTAGGAGGATTTTGCAATGAAGAAATTTTTGAACGCTTTCAATATGACCTACGGGTTGCCACTGTTTCTGATTGGACTCGTTATAAGTCTGCCGGGTTGCGGCATGCTTCAGAATGTATTCAGTGGAGTCGACGCTCCCGCTCCGCAACAAGCGATTGCGATAATCGGTCCGACGAGCGGAAATAGCGTGAGCGGGACAGCGACGTTCACACAAATCGGCGACGAGATCGCTCTTCGCATTGAAATCATGGGCGCATCACCGGGGCTTCACGCCGTTCACATCCACGAATACGGCGACTGCAGTACGCCAGACGCTACATCGGCGGGCGGGCATTGGAATCCCACCGACGTTGCGCACGGGAAGTGGGGCGAAGGCGAATTCCATCTTGGCGACCTTGGAAACATCAATGTTGGCGAAGATGGAACTGGCACTTTTGAGTTGTCGACGGACCTTTGGGAAATGGGCACCGGTTCCGACGTAGATGTCGTTGGACGCGGCATTATCGTCCATGCGGGCGCGGATGATTTTACCTCGCAACCGTCCGGCGCCGCCGGACCCCGGATCGGGTGCGGCGTGATTGAATTGGCAGCGCAACTGTGATGCCCGGTTGAATTTCCAGGGTTTTCGCAGTGGTTGGAGGTCGCGATTTGGAGATCGCCCCTACAGGAAAAGGGTCATTGGGTAGTGTAGACCTCCAGCCCCTCTGTCCATCTCTTCAGATCGGCAACTCGGATTTTGGGATCGGGCGACACCTCGAGCGGGCGTCCTCGCGTGTCCACGACTAAACCGACGACACCCCCGGTCACCTCGGTTTCCAAAGGATTACCGCGATCTGCGCCCATGTCGAAGCGACGGTCTGGCTGCAACTTGACCTTCGCTTGTTGTCCGACCCCCAGCGGATACAGTCGTAATTGACCGAATGGCACCTCTTCTACAATGGTCTCCTTTTCAGACTGTTCCACGCGGATTGAGAGACAAGCATCTCCGGGATTCGCTGTTCCTACGGGAGCGATACAGGTACCGAGATGGACGAGGCAATCACGCTCGAATACCTGCGTTGCCGCCGCCTGATTGACCTGTGCGAGGACACCGAGTTGCGGCATCATAAAGATGCTGTCGACGGCGAGGCGCGTGATTCCTTCCGGCTGAAATGCATCCATCATCATTAACATCGCTTGCTGCCGTCGTGGGGCGTGCGAGAGTACGCCGCCGCTTCCGACGATCATGTCTAACCCAAGCATATTTACAAGTGTCTCCCCGCCCTCGGATTGGGCGAAGGCTTCCGAAATTGTGCGCTGTTGCTGGGTGCCGCGCAACTCGACGGCAAGCTGCTTGTGCTGTTCGAAGGCGAGCCGCAGCGCTTCGCGGGCAATTGCCTGCTCGACGATCAGTTCCCCAAGGGTTTGCGGGATGGTAGTCGGACGGATGGTCTTGTTCCTGATTCGGTTGCGCAGGTCGGCTTGGTCAATGTCGAATGGTACCCAGCGAAGGATGTTTTCCAATCCTGCTTCGGCAAGCACATTAGAAATGCTGTAGCTCATTCCGAGATTGGCGCTCACGGTTCGATTGAACGTTGCAATCCCTTCGCGATTCTCAAAAACAGAGAACACGTCTGTCGTCGCGCCGCCGATGTCGACACCTACGACTTGAATTTTCTGCTGATCTGCAACAGCCTGCATAATCTCGCCAACGGCACCCGGCGTAGGCATTATCGGCGCATCTGTCCAGTCAATCAACTTCCTATACCCGGGCGCATGCGCCATAACGTGCTCCAGAAATTGATCCTGAATCTTCAGACGGGTAGGCATTAGATTCTCATTTTCCAACACCGGACGCAGATTATCCACAATCTCTAGCGCCATCTTTCCCTCAAGTTCCTCGCCAATAAGATTCGCAGCGTCTTTATTCCCCGCATAGATGACGGGAAGTTCGTAACCTATTCCCAAGCGCGGCGTCGGGTTGGCAGCCCCAATTATTTCTGCGAGTTCGGTGACGTGGGAGGTCGTGCCTCCGTCGACGCCGCCCGATAGGAGTATCATATCCGGGCGCAACGCTCGGATCCGCTCAATTTTTTCGTGGGCAAGACGCTTATCGTTTGAAGCGATTACATCCATCACAATCGCTCCAGCACCAAGTGCCGCACGCTCGGCACTTTCCGCGGTGAGGTTTCGGACGACGCCCGCTACCATCATTTGCAACCCTCCTCCCGCGCTGCTGGTTGAGATATACACATCGACCCCTGACCCGTCTTGCTGCGGTTTGATGATTTGTCCATCATCTAAGAGTCTTCGTCCAGCGAGTTCTTCAACCTCCGTAATTGCGTTAATCACCCCGGCAGTAACGTCTTCAACGGGCGCTTCGACGGTTGTCGGCGCTTCACCACGGATGATAAGTCGATACTCATCACCCCGTTTTTCGATTAAAATTGCCTTCGTCGTTGTACTGCCGCAATCCGTCGCAATAATTGAACGAATCTCCTTCTTTTCGTTCGATGATGTCTCAATTGCTTCGGAGGCGTTTCCTGTTTCTGACACACTATTTCTCCTCTTTGTCTAAATCTTCAATTAGTTTTATGAGGGATTCAACGTTCGCGTCTTTTTCAATGATTAACGCAAATTTCTGGTAGTCAGCAGCATTAAAGATAGCCTGGACAAATGGATTGAAAGCGATAAGGGCTTGACTGCCCAGAAAGTTAAGGGGTTTACAAATCTCGAGAGCCATGATTGCGGGCACGGTCAATCGCCGCTTGACAATCTGTGTCGCAACTTTTTCGAGCAACAATTGTTGTTCAGCTTCGGGTATTTCGTCAAGCGTTATCGGGAGATTTGCGTTTAGGTCATGCATTATCAGTAATGCCTTGTTTGAGTTAAGCAAGAATCAAACTAAGAGATTTTCTTCTGCATCAACTTGGAAAAATAGGATTGGAAGAGCGGAAGGCTGGAAGTTTTTTTTTCACACCACCCTTCGACAGACGGCCTACAGGCAAGTTAATAACCAGCTGGACGCGCAATGAATTGCGCTACTACGAACAATACGCTCATTGTTCGGCTGTTGGCGCGTTTGCTATAATTGTATGTTCCCAATCGTTTTTCGCATAATTGCTCCGCGCCGAGCATACCCCGCGGCATTATCTCGCATACGATTGAGATCTTCCTCTGTCGTCTCCCGCTTGACCTGCGCTGGCACGCCCATGGCTACCGAGCGCGGTGGAATTTCCTGCCCCTCGCGGACAAGAGTACCTGCGGCGACAATTGCTTCCTCGCCGATTGTTGCTCCGGAGAGGATAATCGCGCCCATTCCAATCAATGCTCCATCACCAATGGTGCAAGCATGGACAATAGCGGCGTGACCGATTGTAACATCGTCGCCGATGATAGTGGGAACTCCCGTATCGAGATGGATGACTGTGCCATCCTGAATGTTTGATCGGGCTCCGATCTCAATTCGATCAATATCTGCACGTAAAACACAGTTGAACCAAACCCCCGAATTTTCACCGATAGAGACATCGCCAATTATCATTGCGCCGCGAGCAATGAACACGGTGGGATGAATTTTCGGTGACAACCCTTCAAAATCTATCAGCATACTACCTCCATGACAAAACTGTATTGGCGTCGTTCAAGTTAGGAACCCCTGTTGTCAATTCCATTCATATTTACACGCAATGTACAAACAATTATTGGTTTCACTAAAGTATTCTCTTATACAGTATGCCTATCTAGTCAACAATCTTTTCAAGAGTTCTCTTCCAGCGAAATATGATACCACCCAAACGAGTGCCAATAATACAAACTTGGTAGTCGTTGCCGATGTAACGACAATCGCCACATTGGCGATGATTCCACCCGCCAAGGTGATTATGCGTAGTACCGGCTTTGTAACTGCCCCGCCGCTTGTTGTGCCAGTCTCTGCCACCCAAGGCAACGCTCCGAGGGCGGTATTGAATGCGGTGACGGTAGCTGTAACCAAGGTTGTTACACCCAGAGTTGGCAACCACAAACCCAACGGAGCCTTAAAAAAGATTAATCCCAAATGCATCCAGAAATTCGCATAGATTGTGGCGCACAAAGTTGCAACGAGTAGCCTACTATGAAGGAGTAAGTTAGGGGAGGTTGGGGTTGATTTCAGCAACCACCATGTCTTGCTTTCATATTTAAATCCGGCCCACGTAAGCCCAAGTGTCATCATGACAGGGTAAAACATTGCTACGGTTTGAAACTTATACAATAATTCGATAAAAAATTGATAATGACTGATGCTTTTCAACTGATAAGTAAAAAAGACCAATAATGCGAGCAAGTTTAGCGTTAGCATGATGCCCATTATTAGCCAGCCGCGATGCTTGACGAAGACCAAGAAATCCTTCGCCATCATCGAACGAAGCCTTCCTCTACCCAAGGGGGAAAATCGTCCCGATTCATTGACTCTTCTCCTAGGTATTACTTCTACATGTTTGGCACATTCCCAGCTTCGCGCGTAAATCTTTGAAGCTAACAGCGCCGCGAGAATCGGTAAACCGATAGTTCCGCCCAAGAGTAATCCGCCCCAACGCCACAGTTTAAAATCTATGCCGGGAAGCCAGCCCGTCAATAGGTTTGCAGCCCAAGCATGGGGATACCAGCTAGAAGTGGGAGTTTTGAATCGATTGAGAAGAAAATGCGTAATTTCATCGGCTTGCCCCAACGCCAGAAAACTTGTAGACAGCAAAAATCCGGCAAACACTCCTATCAGCGCCCCAATAATCTTAAGTGCCTTGATTATACCGCTGGACGAAAAAAAGCGGGTGATAATCATCATCCCCATAGTGACCTGGCTAACTATAATGATGTACAAGCAAAAGCACGCCGGAATGAGAGCAAGATAGAAATGCCATGGAAGTTGGAAGAATTGTCCGAATGCAATCCACGGTGGAACCAACCAGACAACCATGCCAAGTAGATTGGCGGCAGTCAACTCGATTAGCTTGAATCCGAATACGGTCAAGGGTGACAACGGGAGCGACAAAAGCAGTGAGGTTTCCGAGGCTTCATAAAAGAGTTTCAATGTTTTCTCCATGGCGTCCTTTGCCAGAACGAAAACACCAAGTGTCATGAATACATTGATAACTCTCAATACTACTGAGGGTTGAGGACGGTTCAGTTGGCTCAGAATGGCATGCCCCATCAAATACAGTGCCGTGATAAATATCGCAAAGCCGACGACTTGGATGAAGCGCTTACGTTTGACTTCTGCACGAAATCGAATACCGTTCAACCAGCTCTGCCAGCTCGCACTCAGCAGGGTTCTGAACGTCTGTATTCCGGGATTTTGGAGCAAGACGGACTCGTGCATTCTTTGTTTAGTTTAAGAGCAAGGGAGTGTAGAAACCCTAGTTTTAATCGAATGGAAATATAATCAGCAAATCTTAGTCGTACCGGTTCAAACCGATTGACACGAAGGCAACTACTATAATCCCTCTCCTTTCTCAATCGTGTTATATTCGGCATCGCCGGTGAGATCGAGAAATATGTCTTCGAGGCTTTGGTCAGACACGGTACTATGTCTGCGTAATTCGCTCATGGTTCCAACGGCAACCAGTCTGCCCTTATTGATAATGCCGATTCGATCACAGACTCGCTCGGCTATTTCAAGGATATGTGTTGTCATGAACACCGTGCAACCGAGATCGCATTGTTCACGTAGCATCTCCTTGACCGTTCGAGCGCCCTTGGGGTCAAGACCGCTTGTGGGTTCGTCCAAAAAGAGAACGCGAGGGGAATGCACCAGTACCGCTACCAAAAGGATTTTCTTTTGCATTCCGTACGAATAGCTCTTGATAAGATCGCCACCTGCGCCTCTCAAGTCTAGCATGTCGAGCATACGCTCCATGCGTTCCTCGGATTGCTTTGGGGGCACTTCGTAGAGATCCGCGATGAGACGAACGAACTGTCTTCCGGTTAATGTTTCGTACAACTGCGGCGTGTCCGGCATTAACCCGATAATCGATTTTGCCAGCAGTGGCTGCGTTTGAACGTCATAACCGCAAATTGACGCGACTCCGGAAGTAGGCCGAATCAAACCGGTGAGCATGTTAATCGTAGTGGTCTTTCCCGCTCCATTCGGACCGAGGAATCCGAAAAATTCGCCCGATTCAATTTCGATCGTCAAGCGATCAACGGCGGCAAGTTTGCCGAATCTCTTGGTGAGTTCAGAAGTCGAAATCATTAAGGGTAGTAGGCATACTCTGTATGCCGTTACAAAGCAACAGTAGTAGGTTCGTTTCAGCGCGCCTTTATAGGTACGATTGTTACGACACACGGCGTGTGCCTACTACATTCATCTACAACTACATTGTTGGCAATGTTTTTCGTGCTGGAAGAACGGCCAAACTCCACAATGCCCTGAATTATATCATATCCAACCACAGGTTGGAAAGTCGGTGATTGGACCTAGGGTCCCAATTGGCGTTTCCAGGCCACTCAAATCGTACGGCGATGGACATTTATTCAGCGCAAAATTCTTCTGTTTTTTTTGACAATAGGTTCAAAGATGTGATACTATTTTATCCCAAATGAAGCAACCGGATGTTCTTGCCTCTCAGACTGCGTTTTGGATTTACCCGGGTGTTCATTTCGTAAATCCACACAGCATTCACCAAACGAAAACACATCCCAAATTAACGCAATAGCAAACCGACTTGTACCGACGAAGCAAGCGGATTTACCCGCCCCCACTTTACACATACTGATAGTGTTGGCTTTGTAAGGAGGAAATCCCGATGGACACGGAATTGGCTGGCGAATTAAACCCCAAATTTGTCAAGGAAGGATTGACATTTGACGATGTTCTGTTGATTCCTGCCAGATCGGAGGTGCTGCCTGATGAAGTGGACACGACTACGCGGTTGACACGTGGAATCTGTTTGAATATACCAATCTGCAGCGCCGCGATGGATACCGTGACAGAGGCGAAACTTGCGATTGCAGTTGCTCGAGAAGGGGGCATCGGGATTATACACCGCAACTGTACAATTGAAGAACAGGTGAATGAGGTTGACAAAGTCAAACGATCCGAAAGTGGGATGATTGCCGACCCAATTACGTTGACTCCTGACAAAACCGTTCGAGACGCACTGGAGTTGACGGCACGTTATCGTATTGGTGGCGTTCCAATCGTAACAGTGGAAGGTTATCTGGTAGGCATGATTACGAACCGCGATCTCAAATACGAGGAAGATCGCGAACTTCCCGTGACGGAGTTGATGACGCCGAGCGAAGAGCTCACCACCGCCTCGCCGGGGATCACGCTGCAGAAGGCTAAACAGATACTTCATCAGATTCGCAAGGAAAAACTCCCAATCGTTGATGAGAAGTTCCGGTTGTGCGGGTTGATTACCATAAAAGATATTGATAATGTTCAACAGTATCCATCGGCATGCAAAGATGAATCTGGCAGACTTAGGGTCGGTGCAGCAATTGCACCATCATCACCGTTGGAAGCAGTGGAACGGCTTATTGCGGCAGAGGTCGACGTGCTGGTCATAGACACAGCACACGGGCAAGCTATGAGTGTCATTGAAATGACACGGCAGGTTAAACGACGTTTTCCGCATGTCGAAGTGATCGTCGGTAATGTTGTCACAGTCGAGGGCACGCGCGAATTGATTGATGCCGGTGCGGATGCGATTAAGGTTGGAATGGGACCTGGATCGATTTGTACGACTCGTGTAATCGCTGGAATCGGAGTGCCCCAGATTACAGCGATTCATGATTGCGCTCGCGATGCGGACAAATATGATGTCCCGATTATCGCTGATGGAGGCATCCGGTATTCGGGAGACATTGCCAAAGCCATCGGTGCAGGTGCAAGTTCGGTGATGATAGGAAGTCTGTTCGCCGGTACGGAAGAAAGCCCTGGCGAAACCGTTATTTTTCAAGGTCGAACATTCAAAGCCTACAGAGCGATGGGGTCTTTAGCGGCCATGAAAGAACGCGGCGGACGTGAAAGGTATTTCCAGGATGACCAACCTTCCTCAAAGCTGGTGCCTGAAGGAATAGAGGGGCGCGTCCCTTACAAAGGAGCATTGAGCGGTTTTGTATATCAATTGGTCGGTGGACTCCGCGCCTCAATGGGATATTGTGGTACCCCGACGATCAACGCGTTGAGAACGGAAAGTCGGTTCATTCGGATGACGGGTAGCGGATATCGTGAAAGTCATCCGCACGATATTGCGGTCACCGAAGAGGCGCCTAATTACAGCACTAGCCTCTAGCCACCTCGAAATTCGAGTCTGGCAAGTTTGGTTAGGTAATGCTTGACACAAACACACAATCGTGTTACTATCAATACCGGCGAAACCACGTTTGAAGATTGTATAGTTTCGGCACGTTGCGAAAGTACCGACAGTATTTCGTGGGCGGGTGTGAGTTGTCGGAGGGTGTACGGAATCATTCTCAAGGAAGGTGCAATTACCGTTTGTCATGAAGAAAGTTAATGAGGAAATGTCATTTTGGGACAGGCTCTATATTCCGGCGCTTGTCAAGGGAATGTTGACAACCCTAAAACACATTCCAAAGAAAAAAATCACCTATCAATACCCTGAGGACCCGCGAAGCGTCAGTGAGCGAAACGAGCGCTATCGCGGCGTTCATAAACTCACAACCGATTCTGAGGAACACATAAAGTGTGTAGCATGTTTCCTCTGCGCAACAGCTTGTCCTGCGGACTGCATTACAATTACAGCAACTCCCGCTCCCGAGGGATGGGAAACTAAGGAAGGCTTTCAACGCGAGAAGTATCCGGATGTTTTCGAAATCAATATGTTGCGTTGCATCTTTTGCGGTTACTGTGTGGAAGCCTGCCCCGAAGATGCCATTCAGATGACGGGAATCACTTTGCCGCAATACTTCAGAGAAAATCAGAAGGAAGGTGAAATATTGGGACGCTCGCGTAGCGATTTCATCTTTGATCGTGACAAATTAGTGGCAAACAACGATATTGCCCAACAGGGGCTAAACGTTAATTCGTAGCAAATTCCCGATTAAACGTCTACTTTATAGGTTTTTCTCAGGCAAGGATTTCCCATGTTTTCGCTAAAATATGGGTTAAGAATTGCCTTTTTTTTATGACTTCACACCTACCACAGTGTTCGCAGTCAGCTGGAGGACTGACATTATTTCGACCAGATGCAAGACCTATCGCTTAATTTCCGTTCGGACTCGCTTTTCGCTTTAACTGACAAGATTAAATCAAGCATCGAAGGTCGGATGGATTGGGGGGATACGTTCGGCGTCGGACTCGGCGCCAAAACGGATAAATATCTTCTTGTATGGACGCCCAAGAGTTCATCAGAAGCGCAAATTCTTCCCGGATTCGACTCCGAAGATGGCAAACTTAGACTAAAAATGAAGGGACGCCCCGGAGCATGGGCATCTTGGGTTGACGAGGCAAAAATTGCTGAGGAGACCGGCGACGATTACGAACGTGTTCGGAAAAGTGTGCAGGAGTTGGAACGTAATGCCCGTCAAGTCGTGGATTTTGCCGATGGGGTGCTGACGGATATTACGGTGCAGCACCTAGGCAAATCGCTTACGTTATCTGAGCTATCTCAAGAGGTTTTGAAAGTTGAGCTGGCAGTACCAAGTTCTGTCAAAACCGGTAGTTTCATCCTCGCGAATTGCGCCGACGGAGTCTCAACTACGGCAAAAGTCATTGTCCCTGAACAGACGAACATTCATCAGGTACATCTAAACGAAGATGATTTGTTCGAGTCAATTGCCACGACCGATTACGATGCACTTTTAGTCGTGTTTCGCACGCACGCAAGACGTTACCCCGATCTTGTTGACATCCGTTACTGTTTGACGCTTGATACGCATTTGCGCGGGGATTCCGATCAAGACGATGTCGTATCAAACAGTTCTCCGTTTGAATCCGCAGAAGATGCGTCCAGAATTCGGATTTTTCCTACAGCGGCGGTTTACGACCCGTTGGAGCAGGATGTTATCCAGCTTGCGCCAATAATCATTGACGGAACCTTTGAGCAGATCAATGAAGCTATCACAGAATGTTCGTCGATGATCGATGGCTATGTGTCAAAAGCAAGTCAACAAGCATTCCAACTAATGTCTGCGTTTCAACAACGCATGGAGACTCGACTCCAAGCGCTTGTTCTTCAACCGGGGCAGCGAGTTCATGATAAAGTTTGGGATGAGCTTGTCAACCACGATCTTCGGAATCGGATGCTTGAGTTTACAGAGTTCTTCGGTGAATACATCGGCGAACACTTTGATTCGGAGATAGCAACTGCAAAACAAGATGAGCTTAAGCAAATCATCGACCCGATGATTGAGTCGTGGCAGGTTTATGACCTACGTCAAACCACGCTCAAAAACATCATTTTATCGGGATATAAACTTGCGAATCAGGTTTTGGACCGGGCGACAGGTATCCTCTACGATCTCCTGTTTGAGAATTACTTCATCGAGTCCGGTCACGTTCATACGGTAGAAACCTTTGTCCTTGAAAATGGACAGATGGTTGACAAAGTCCATTTGCCTTCATGGACGAAAAAAACGGTGCGTGAACGGCTTCACCGCTTCGCTCTAAATGCTTCGGTGCACCCTAAGCAAGTTGAGCGATTACGAACTCTCTGGTTAGAGTTGTTGCCATTAGC
Source organism: Candidatus Poribacteria bacterium (assembly GCA_965204085.1). Taxonomy (GTDB): domain Bacteria; phylum Poribacteria; class WGA-4E; order WGA-4E; family JAJDTR01; genus JAJDTR01. The sequence goes on from CBDBEE010000002.1 coordinate 364,871, forward strand.
CAATTTTGCCAATCGGCAGCGTCAGCAGTTTGAGACTGTTATTCAGCCCTTGATAGACCCCCTATTGATGTCAAAACAATCAGCATCTAGTGGCAGGTTGAGCAGAACTTCAAGAAAAAAAGATAACCAATTCAGCGGATTTGAAGTTCCGGATGAAGTGTTCCGAAGCGTTATAAAACGGCTCAGAGATAGCTCTTCCACAATTAAGCGCTGGATTTCAAATGCACCAAAAGAGCGGAACACGCTTGACCAATATTATGCAACGCTATGGATGATTCTGACTGATGGAAGAATAAGAGAGCTGCTCACTCAGAACTTCAGTCCCCTATGCGACATCAATCTTAGCATTCCGTTGGAAGCGAAGCGGTTAATCGATTTGGTTTTGAGCGGCCAAATTATCATACCGGACGAAAAAGACCTTAACGGCCTGAAACGAAATCTTGATCGCGCTCTGCTATCGAAGAGCGGACGTGGGTTGCGCGAGGTGACAACCCCCTCAATTCTAGAAATCCATGGAGATTCCCTGTTCTGCTTGTTACGAGAGGAACTTCTAGAATACCAGCAAACTTTAGAGAAACGCGCGTTACGGATTGCCAACCCTAAAATCCAAAAGAAACAGAGCGGTAAAAAGAAGGGACAATCTAAAGCCAAGGGTGTCTTGTCCGAATCCGTGGCGGAAACACTTGGTTGGATCGAGGAGGAGAAGCCAAAGGTCGCTGAACTCATCGAATTTCTTACACCGTATACAGATGCAGCTCCGATCCTGGTTGAGGCAGGTATTGATTCCCAATCTTCCGAACTAGACCAAATTCGGCGGCATCAGGTGATGAATTTCGATCTACAGGAACTGCCTCCCATCGAAAAGACTTGGCTGGAAAATGTCAAATCGGTTGATGATTATCCTAATCTGAGAGCATTCTTGCTTGAATACCAGTTGCCTATCTCCACTACCGGACGTTTCCTGATGAATCTGAGGAAGGCGTCAATCACTGCATCGGGGAACGGGGACTCAACGGCTACGTTTGATGTCGTACTAGATTTGGTTCAAGAATTGAAGAACCTTCAGGATGCGGGTTATAAGGGTGACACCCTTAAGCAATTTGCAAACTATATTTCTGAAAAACTGTGGCGCTGGGAACTCACTCAAATTACGGCGGATGAGCTTCCTACATTGATTAAGGAAAAAGTGCTTTCGACAGCAATTTGTTATGAAAAGGAAGTCGAGTCCCTGTTGGAATATGTTGAAAGATACGATCAACTCCTCGAAACAAAGATTGTGTCTGAATCAGAGATGGACCACCAGCGGAAGGTACTTGAGCAACAGTTCCAGGATGTCGTAGATACCATTTTGTAAACCCCTTTTAGATAGGGCTGGACCTCTGAGATAACGCTTGAATGCTGCCCCCTAATCGACATGAAAGTAAGTATTCTCGGTCGAGGCGATTCAACGCTTGCCGTTGCCTCCGAAATCTGCCAATCCGATGTAGTTTCGGAGGTCGTGCTCGTTGATGAGGCTCGGGGGTTACCTCGCGGTGTTGTACAGGAATTAGAAGCGTCATTGGCTGTTGGCGGACATGACGCAACAATTTTAGTTTCTCGCACTTTTGCTGCACTTGCAGATTCTGAAGTAGCAATTCTGCTTTCCCCTTCTTACCGCACTGACGTCTATTCGGAGCGGACGAACCGAAATGCCAATCTGGCATTTGTGCGCGATTCTGTCAAGAGTCTGAAACAACACGCTCCACAGGCGCGAATCCTCGTTGCGATGCCGCCTGTGAATTACCTTTCACACCTGATACACCGGGAAATAGAATCGGAACCGGGGCAAGTAATCGGACTTTCAAGTATTCGGGCAAGCGCCCACTTGAAACATAAGATCGCCAATCATTTTGGCGTTGTGTCTACTGATGTCGCAGCACTGGTAGCCGGAAACGACGAGGACGTTTTAGTTCTACCCCAGTATTGTCGCATCAATGGTATTCCTATTGACCAATTACTCGGGGACGCACAGATTCACGATCTCACATCAGGTGCAAATGGCTGGCATCGGGCACCGGTACACACGGATAACTCTTACAATCTCTCAGTGTGTCTCCGGCAAATTGTCGACGCGATTGGGTTGGACAAAAAGAAAATAATTAGTGTAAGTACGCTCGTTCAGGCGAGCACTTCATCAGTTTATTTGAGCGTCCCGGCAAAAATTGGGAGCCGTGGCGTGGAAGAAATAATCAAATTGAATTTGACCGACGTTCAAGGGCGGCAATTTAAGCAGTTGGTGTCAAGAAGCGTTGCCAACCAACAAGCGAAGATGCGGAATTATACACGGAATTGAAGGAATGAAAGAAATATACAGGGAAATCCTAAACCTTATCGAAGCACAGCAGGTAGGTGCGTACTGCATGGTCGTCGAAACAAAGGGGTCAACGCCGCAAAAGCCCGGTTCCAAGCTGCTCATCTTGCCGGATCTGCGCAACGTCGGGACGCTCGGAGGAGGGTGTGTGGAAGCGGAAGCACGCCGCCAAGCGATCGGCCTAATGCAGGGAGGAGTTCCGCGTCTGCTTAATTTTCAGTTAGATAGCGACTACGGTTGGGATGACGGTCTCATTTGCGGTGGCAACATGAAGATATTCATAGATCTTCCGAATGCCAAAGATGACGCTATAATGTTTTCCCGTCTACAGGAATTGAACGACAAGAAGGTGCCGCTCGTTGTTGCGACTGTAGTGAAGAGCGAAGTGGAAGGCGTTCAAGCCGGCATGAAGATGATCCGTGCCGTGAACTATGAGCGAATAGGCTCGTTGGGGAACCTGGAATTGGAGTCAGAAATCGAAGGCGAACTGAATGAGGTGTTGGAGGAGAATTCGCCGGGCGTGTTTCGCTGGAGAGACGACGATGTGTGGGTTTTTCTTGATCCGGTGCAACCACGCCCAACGCTTCTCATCGCGGGTGCAGGACACGTCGGTCAAGCGTTATGTCACCTTGGCGACTGGTTAGACTTTGACATCGCTATTGTTGATGACCGCCCCGATTTTGCGTCAACGGAGCGCTTGCCGGAAGCAAATGAGATTATCATCGGTGACATAGCCGAAGAGTTGCGAAAGTACCCGATCAATCACCTGACTTATGTCGTCGTCGTCACGAGAGGGCATCAGCATGACGAGGAGGCGCTTCACAGTGTGGTTGAATCCAACGCGCGTTATGTCGGTTTAATCGGTAGCCGTCGAAAGATAAAACTGATTCTAGACGATTTAATGGAACTTGGTATTTCGGAAGAGGATCTCGCGCGGGTTTACGCTCCTATTGGACTGGACATAAATTCAAAAACCGTCCCCGAAATCGCAGTGAGTATCGCCGCCCAATTGATTCAAGTGCGCAATAGCGTTAAACCGGAGGTCCGGTTTGACGCTCAACCGGCGCGAATGCCCACGGTTAGATTGAATACTCAATAGTCCCGTCGCCGCGTGGCCACAAAAATGGATAGAATTCAGTTAGACGCCAATGGCTCTTATACAGTGCCGGAAGTTGCCGAGTTTGTTAAGATAGCACTGGAGTATGTTGGTAGGGAATCCAAATCCAATCCGTTGAGATATTCTGCGTCGGATGTCTATTGGATTATACACGATTTTCTTAGATATGTGAACGCGCACATGGAGGGTGAGTTTGTACTCACGCGGCTTAAGAAAGGAACATGGCGGCTTGACTATCAAACGGAAGATGCTGCCACGAAAAAAGCGAACGCACGCCACGCAAAGGAACTGCGGGAAACGGCGAGCTATATCGAAGATTTGAGCGGTCGCCGTCCGCCTTGGGGTTAATACTTCTGTTGAAAATCCCGACCCCTTTTATGCTACGTCGACACTATCGGTAACACACTCTTCGCACGGGATTTACGTTTTCCCCGTGCTTGGTTACCCTCTCCACCTGCAATCAATCCTAAAAAGCGATTGCCACTAGAAATCGCTGGATGGGTCTCCGTTAGATTTCAAACCGGTCGGCAGTTTACAGATTTGCAGTTGGCGTAGCAGCCAGAATCCCTTCGACCTCACCCTCGTTGAGTATTCGAATCGCCTTGACTAACTGCTTGTCATTTGGCAAATCCACAAGTTTGTAAATTCCAAGGTTGACATCGAAAATCCTACGCGCCTTTAGCCGGACGGATTTCTGCAGGTTTGCCGCAAATTTTTGTCCCAGAGATGTAATCAAGTTGGGAAGTTCTGCCTCAAGTGCCGTAAAGTCTGCCTCTGTCGGGGTCTCACCCGTGCTTTTCTCCTTCTCCTCAATCCACGTCTCCACAAAATCCTTGATAGATCCATCAACATGCATTACTTCGGTTATCCGATTTTCGACAACCACGTGCGGAGTAATACTTTTCTTGTCAATTGATGCGCCGCTCGGAGTGAAATATTCCGATATTGTTAGCGAAACAGAACCACCGCCATTTTTCAATGGAAAGCGTTGTTGAACTAGACCTTTCCCAAAAGTATCAGTGCCGACCAACACCCCGCGTTTGGTATCTTTGATTGCCCCGGCAACAATCTCTGAACCGCTAGCGCTCCACTTGTTAACCATTACCACGAGTGGGATGTCAGGGGGACAGAGTAAACCGCTGTGCGCGGCGTATTCTTGATTGAATCGATGTCTACGTCCCTTTGTTGAGACGATGGAGCCCTCGGAGATAAACGCGTCTACAACATAATTGGCTTGCTCAAGCAGGCCGCCCGGATTGTCTCTCAAATCCAGAATTAGCCCTGTCATTCCCTCTTCGTGCAACTCTGTTATTGCCGTCTTGAACTCAGCGTTGGTTCTTCCGGTAAAATTGCTTATTTTAATGTAGCCGATTTGATTCTCTAGCATCCCTCTTTTGACGTTTTGCGGCAAAATCTCCTCTCGTGTGAGGGTTAAATCAAAGGGTTCCCGTAACCCGCGGCGTTGTATCCTGATGATAACCTTCGTCCCTACACGTCCCCGCAGGATATCGATTACATCGTCTAGTGTCTGTCCCGAGGGGCCGCCGATATCGATCGGAATGTCGTCGACTTTCACAATATAATCCCCAGCCTGCAATCCCGCTTTGATGGCGGGCGAGTCGGGCAGAGGTCGCGAAATTTTAATCAAACCTTTGTCGACATATATCTGTATCCCAAGCCCTCCAAATTTGCTATGATAAAGATTTTCCTTTTCCCGCTTTTGCTCCCTCTCTGGCAAATAATAGGTGTAAGGATCTCCCAGCGCGGCTAGCGCCCCCTTGATGGCGCCCTCATACATCTTTTTTCGATCTATTTCCTCATAGTAATATTCATCAGCCTTTTTGACTGCCTCCGCAATGGCTTTGTAAAACATCGGACTCGTGATGCGTCTGTCTCGGTTACTTAACGCATCTTTGCCAGCCACCGACTCAAATAGCAGCGTTACTACCACAATAGATGTCAAGAAAATGATAGGCAGAACGTGTTTCCTACTTGGACAAATCATGATAACTCCTTCGTATTGTGATAGCGGGATTTATCTTGAACTACTGCTCAAAAAAACTCTACCTTTTGATGAAGAGGAGTCAGTAAATGGACATCCGGTGTTGAATGAATCCTGAATCGACATTCTCCAAATCTGACAGTAGAAGATCTGTTCCTTGTGAAGTCCGATTATGAACCTACACACTAAATTCTTCCGCGGTGAACAATTATAACATGACCGGTTGTGCCCCGCAACTGAAATAGCAGTTAATGCTTTTCTACGAAGTCACGCTGGTAGCGCTTGGTCTGCCAATCCAAATCGGGCGGCGTTTTCCATCGATTGTGCATCCAAAGCCATTGAGCCGGATATTGACGGATGTATTCCTCAAGACAATTCATCAAACGTGCGGTATTCGTCTGAACATCCTGTTCAAAATTATTGGATCGCTCAAGGACAACTTGCGGCGAAATGTGCACCTGGTGTCGGTCGTCTGGTTGACGGATATCCAATGAAAAATGTAGTGGTGCCCCTGTTTTGAGCGCAAAGGTAACGGGACCTCTAACGGCTGAAGCGTGCCGTCCGAAGAAACTGACGAAGACTCCTTCCCGACCGGCATCTTGGTCGGCAAAGAAACCGACAGCGTAGTTGGATTTCAATGCCCTGAACGTTTCCTTAACGGCTTTCTGGCGAGGGATTAACTTCAAACTCAGATATTCCCTATACTTCCAAACTAACGCGTTAAGCCGTCTGTTTCTGAGGGGAAAAGCAAGCGCTTTTGCCTGGTTCGGGATGATAACACCGTAAACCAGTGCGAGAAGTTCCCAATTACCGAAGTGTGGAAGAAAGACTATCGCCCCTCGTCCTTCATTTAGGGAGTTCACGATGTGTTCCGTGCCCGTTACGTTTACCTCTTGCCAAATATTCGCATGAGTCAATTTTGGAAAACGCAGAAATTCAATCGCCGTCTTGCCGACGTTTATAAAACTCTGCAGGCATATTTTTTTACGTTCCCGGTCTGTCAACGTATTTCCGAATGCAATTTTCAAGTTGTCTAAAGCAATTTGGCGGCGTTTGCCGAGTGCACGATACAATAGTCTGCCGATCATGCCGCCAAGATGCATTGCAAAGCTCCTAGGCAAACGACGCACAAACCAGCCGAACACGATGACGATGAGATAGGACATTTTTTCAAAGGTTTTCTTTGTCTACGTACTTCACATTGAAACATCAGTTTATGAAAATGATATCATATCCGTCAACCCAAGCGCAATTGCGGGCAACCGAGTGCAAGAAAATTGCCTCCGTCCAGTGCAACTTCGGCCCACCTCCACCTTTGCTTGTCGCCCCTCTTTAACTCAGCGCCGGTTGCCAAAAAACGCTTGATCGCCCTATGTGCGTGGGTTATAATAACAGCCATAAATTAGAGAGAATTTCCATTATTGGAGCGGCGGAACTGGGCTATCCAATAACAGATAAATGAAGCCCGCTGTTCTTTAAATATACACAATAGTTACGCGAGGAGGAATCACAGAATGATTCGCGAAGCAATCCAGAAAGTGGTTGATGGGCAAAATCTAACCGAAACTGAAATGACCGATACCATGAACGAAATAATGACGGGTGAGGCAACAGATGCCCAAATCGCCAGTCTCATCACTGCACTTCGAATAAAAGGTGAAACGCTGGAGGAGATTACCGGGGCTGCTCGCGTCATGCGGTCAAAGGCGACTCCGGTAAAAACCAAACACGCTTTGGTTGTTGACACATGCAGTACCGGTGGTACACGTTTGGACTCGTTCAATATCTCGACCACTTCCGCCTTCATCGTAGCTGGGGCAGGTGTGCCGGTGGCAAAACACGGCAATCGGGGGGTGACCCGTGCGAGCGGGAGCGCGAATGTGTTGATGGCACTGGGCGTGAATATTGAGATCACGCCGGAACACGTCGGTCGGTGCATTGATGAAGCCGGCATCGGATTCCTTTTCGCGCCGATGCTGCACGGTGCGATGAAATATGCCATCGGGCCGCGTCGGGAAATTGCACTCCGTACCATTTTCAATACGGTTGCTCCTTTGACAAACCCGGCGGGCGCTGGCGCTCAAGTGCTTGGAGTCTATGCGCCGGAACTTACGGAAACGCATGCAAACGCGCTCAAGAGTTTCGGGAGTAAACACGCTTTTGTGGTGCACGGCAACGATGGATTGGATGAAATCACCACCACAACAACGACACGGGTTGCGGAGTTGGTTGATGGGGATGTGAGGACCTACATACTTGACCCGACCGAACTGGGGATTCCGAAGGCGCAGCCTGAAGACCTCATCAGTGGGACGCCCGAGGGGAATGCTGACACAATTGTGCGGCTTCTCAACGGTGAGCGAGGACCGAAGCGAGATATCGTTGTGCTCAATGCGGCGGCGGCGATTGTTGCCGGAGGAAAGGCGGGAAGTTTGGAAGAGGGATTAGCGTTGGCTAACGAGTCCATTGATTCCGGGACGGCGTTGGAGAAGCTGGAAGGGCTCAAAGCAAAGTCAAATGCATGAGACTTAAATCAGTCGGAGAAACCATTGATTCTGGACACAATCGTTGCGCACAAACGGGAAGAACTCAAGCGGGACAAAGAAAAAACGCCGTTCCAAACGCTGAAAAATCGAATCCCCGATTTAGCGCCGACGCGGGATTTCAGAGGTGCATTAGCGGTTCCGGACACCGTCAACCTCATTGCCGAAATAAAGAGAAAATCGCCAAGTAAAGGAATTATCCGCGAGGATTTTGATCCGGTCGAGATTGCCAGAACCTACGCGGGCAACGGCGTCTCTGCAATTTCTGTATTGACTGACCAGCAGTTCTTCGGCGGCAATCTTTCCTACCTGAGCAAGATACGCAACGCCGTCGGATTACCGTTATTGCGGAAAGATTTCACTATCGACGAATATCACATCTATCAAGCGCGCGTTGCGGGAGCGGATGCCGTTCTGCTCATCGTTGCAATCCTGACGCCACAACAGTTGCGGGAGTTCATCGGAGTTGCACATCATCTCAATCTCACCGCCCTGGTTGAAGTGCACACCCAACCGGAAGTGGACATCGCCCTCGACGTTGAAGCGGAAATCATCGGCATAAACAACCGGGACCTGAAGACTTTCCACACCGATATTGCCACGTCCTTCCACCTGCGGAAATTAATTCCGGAGGACAAACTCGTTGTGAGCGAAAGCGGGATTTACACTCGCGAGGATGTAATGAAACTTGGCGAAGCGGACATTGACGCAATCCTTGTGGGTGAGTCGCTGATGAGGAGCGCCGATATCGGAGTGAAGGTTCGGGAGTTGCTAGGATCGAAGGAGGCCTCGTGAAATTAGCTAGCCACGCCGTCGAACAGTTTCAAAAAGACGGATATCTCAAAATCGATCACCGCGTTTTGGACGATGATCACCTAGCATCTTTGCGAGAACATTACGATGCAATGTTTGCACAGAAACACGGAACATTCGGCGAAGGGCTGCGCAACATCGCCGCGATTGACGAGTCTGCCGATGATCCGGAAGCCGACCACTCCGAGGAGATGCTTCAGATACAGCAGATGTGGCAACGTGACGAGGTCTTTCGGGAATTGCTGTATCACTCGCCTTTGCTTGACATTGCCGAGAGTCTTATAGGACCCAATATCCAAGTTTTCTTCGACCAAGCCCTCTACAAACCCGCGAATCACGGCGGTGCAGTACACTGGCATCAGGACAACGGCTACTGGGGTTGCGTCCCGCCGAATCTGGTAAGCATCTGGATGGCGCTCGACGACGCTGATGAGGAGAACGGCTGCATGAACGTAATTCCGGGCAGCCACCGCGAGGGGGGTGCGGAACATGAGCGTGCAATGACGGAGAAGGGAAAATTGCCGGCTCTTCTGACGGCTAAGGTGGATACCGAACGCTCCGTGGCGGTGCCGGTCAAAGCGGGGTACGCGATGGTGCATCACTGCCTGACACTTCACCAAACAAATCCGAACACATCCGCGCGAGAACGTAGGGCGATGATTATTCACTATATGCCCACCGGTACGCGAAGCCGGGAAGGCGCTCTGTTGGTTGAACAGCCGGTTGTGCGTGGTGAATTGACTGTATGAAGTCGAGCGTGTCGGGGAATTCGGGATTTGATAATTGGTAAGAGGGCTCTATCAATCAACTGGTGCACTCAAGATTCTTGTGAAGATTTATCAGTCTCGATGTCTGCTTCAGTCATGACTTGGATGCCGTGTCTGCGGAGCAATGCCGCTGTTACCCCATCACCATCGCCGAGTTCGCCAGTGAAAGTTCCGTTATAAATTCGACCGCATCCACAAGACGGGCTTCTCGACTTGAGAACGGCATGTGCGGCGTTCCGTGATTTGGCGATCTCAAGCGTTTGATGTGCGCCATCTAGAAATTCTCTCGTCTTATCCTCGCCTTCAACGGTAATGACGGAGGCGCACCCATCGAGCACATCCGCTCCATCACCACCGACAATCTCTGCGGGAGGGCGTGGGGTTGACAATCCGCCGAGTTGTTCGGGACAGACCGGAATAAGTTCCTCTCCTTCAAACATCTCCGTCACCTCGTCACTCCTGCTATCGCGTCCGTTGTGACGGCACTTAACGCCTAACAGGCACGCGCTTATCAACACCCTCTTCATGTCTGCACCTAGAGGCAGGTTTGAGACGAGTTCACTCCACGGCGGAAATAACCACGCGCTCAACGCCGGAATAGTCTGTGATAACCTGACATTCGCCGTACGCCGAATTGGATTGAACAATGTGTTGGACATCTTGGCTATGATTGTGGCCAATTTCGAGCCCGACGCGTCCACCCGGCTTGAGAAATCGGGGAGCGCCTTCTAAGATGCCGAGAATAATATCAAGTCCATCGACCCCCGCAAGCAGTGCGGTCTCCGGTTCGTGGTCGCGTACATCTGGCGGTAGGGAAGGGTATTCTGCCGTACTTACGTAGGGCGGGTTGGAAACAATCCAATCAAATTGGGGATTCGGCAACCCCTCTAGAGGTTCAAACAGATTGCCTCGCAGGAAGGTTAGCCGATCAGCGCATTTATGCGCGACTGCGTTTTTCTGCGCGACTTCAAGGGCACCCGCTGACACATCCGTGGCTAATATTTCCCACTCCGGACGGTTGACCGCTAGACCAATCGCGATGGCACCGCTGCCCGTACCGATGTCCATCAACTGACACGGCGCTTCTTGAGCTTGAAGCACATTTTCGACCAACACCTCCGTCTCGGGACGAGGGATTAATACGCGGGAATCTACGTGAAACTCAAGAGAAAAGAACTCTTTACGGTTTGTAAGGTAGCTAACCGGCGAATGGGCGACTCGTTTCTTGATGAGTTCTCGGAATGCAGCGAGGTGTTCGGGATAAACCGGCATCTCAAACCGCAAATAGAGTTGCAATCGGTTTGTGTCTAGGACATGGCTGAGCAGCAACTCAGCATCTAGGCGAGGGCTCGGGATGTCGCAACGCTTGAAGTATTCGGTTGTCCACTGGATAAGGTCGAGGACGTGCCAGGCTTTCACGGCTGAAGTGTCTTTAACTTTTCCGTCTGATCGGCGGTTGTCAAAGCGCCAATGAGGGGGTCGAGCTCTCCATCTAGAACTGCGTCGAGTTGATGAATGGTCAATCCGATGCGATGATCCGTGACACGGGTCTGCGGGAAATTGTAGGTGCGAATCTTCTCGCTTCGGTCGCCGCTGCCGACCATTGTTCGGCGGGTTTGGGATCGTTCGGCGTCTTGCTCAAGTTGCATCTGTTCCAAGAGACGGGAACGTAGTATTTTCATCGCTTTCGTTCGGTTCTTGTGCTGCGATTTTTCATCTTGGCAGGTAACGACAAGATCCGTCGGCAAATGGGTAATCCGCACCGCCGAGTCGGTCGTATTGACGCTCTGACCGCCAGGGCCCGAAGAGCGATATAAGTCAATGCGAATGTCAGACGGCTCAATAACGAGATCGACCTCCTCCGCCTCGGGTAATACGGCAACGCTGACCGCCGAAGTGTGAATTCTGCCGCTGCCTTCCGTCGCGGGAACCCGCTGCACCCTGTGAATCCCGCCTTCGTATTTCAGCTTGCTATAGGCACGGTCTCCTTGCAGAGAAAAGATAACTTCCTTGATGCCCTTTAGCCCTGTCTCGTTTGCACCGAGAATTTCGATTTTCCATCCCTGACGCTCGGCATACCTCGAATACATACGAAAGAGTTCTGCCGCAAACAAACTCGCCTCCTCACCCCCGGTGCCGGCGCGAATCTCGGTGATGACATTCTTTTCGTCATTCGCGTCTTTCGGAAGCATAAGCAACTGAAGTTGCTGTTCCAGTTCCTCCTTCTGCTTCGTCAGTGATTCAAGCTCTACTTTAGCCAATTCGACAAGGTCTTCTTCTGTTTCCTCTTCTAGCAGAGATAGAACCTCATCCGCCTCCGCCTGCACTTTTTGGTATTCTTTAAACGTCGAAACGATTGGAGCGAGTTCCGCATGCGTCTTCGCAAGGCTTTGCAGCCTTTGCGGATTGGATATCTGTGTTGGGTCGGACAGTGATTTCTCGACCTCAACGTATTTGGTTTCAATGTCTTTTAACTTGTCAAACATCTTTAACTCGTGCCTCGGCTCTTCCGCGCCCGATACATTACCCTACGATCAAACGACTGATCGAATACGTGCGTGCCCCGTTGATGGCATGGTAAATCCATTATTGACTGCGCGACCACTTATTCTTCCGCTGTGATACCGTAGCGGCGGCGGAAACTCTCTACGCGCCCCGCGGTATCAATGACCCGGCTCTGCTGCCCAGTGTAAAACGGATGGCACTTGGCGCAAACATCAATTCCCATCTTGGGTTTTGTGGAAATTGTCTTATACGTTGCACCGCATGCACACGTAATCACACAATCCATGTATTCCGGATGGATTTCTGGTTTCATGATATGTCCTCCACGTCTGAAACATAAAAGTGTAAAATCAGGCAATTCTGGAATAGTGTTAGTATCGCGCAGCGCGCGACGATCCATTTTTGCTCCGGTTGTTGTTTACCATCATTTCAATGAATTCTTCGTTCGTTTCGGTTTTACCCAGTTGTTCAACCAAAAGCTCCATTGACTCGGCGGTGTTCATTTGGCCCATAAATTTTCGCAACACCCACACTTTGCTGAGCGCTTCCGGTTTGAGCAACAGTTCTTCGCGCCTCGTTTTCGATTTCTCGATATTGATGGAGGGGAAGATGCGTCGGTCCAACAGTGAGCGTTCAAGATGGATTTCCATGTTGGCGGTGCCTTTGAACTCCTCGTAAATATGTTCATCAGCCCGGCTTTCCGTATCAATCAAGACCGTTGCCAAAATCGTCAAGCTGCCGCCTTCTTCGATTTTCCGTGCTGCACCACAGAAGCGCCGCGGTTTGACGAAAGCGAGCGCATCCAAACCGCCCGACAATGTTTTGCCACTGTGGGGGGCCATAACATTGTGCGCCCGCGCCAACCGTGTCATACTATCTAACAGTATAACTACGTCTTGGCCGTATTCCACCCAGCGTCTCGCCTTCTCGATTACCATATCGGCAACTTGGATATGTCGTTCCGGATGCTCGTCAAATGTAGAACTGATTACCTCTCCCTTCACAGATCTGGCTACATCGGTCACCTCTTCCGGACGCTCGTCAATCAAGAGAAAAATCAGCTTGACTTCCGGATGGTTCGCCTCGATTCCCCTTGCGATGTTTTTTAGAATTGTCGTTTTGCCGCTGTAGGGTGGCGCGACAATCAACCCGCGTTGCCCCTTGCCTATGGGCGACATCAGGTCAACAATACGGGTAGAAAACTCGAAGGGATCGTGTTCCAGTTGAAACCGCTCTTCGGGATAGACTGGAGTGAGATTGTCAAAGAGTATTCTCTCTTTGGCTATCTCGGGATTCTCTCGGTTGACGGTTTCAATCTGCAGCAGAGCAAAGTAACGTTCCTCTTTGTTCTCGCTCTTCTTGGGCGGGCGAATCTTGCCTGCGACTTCATGGCCGGTGCGAAGATCGAATCGACGAATCTGTGACGGAGATACATAGATGTCATCATTACTTTGCAGGTAGTTGTAACGCGACGATCTAAGGAAACCGTATCCCTGATCACGGTCATGTAGAATTTCGAGCACACCCGATCCGGACAACGCATTGGTGTTCTCTGCTTTGGCTTCAAGAATTCGGGTAATCAACTCCTGTTTGCGAAGTCCGCTGTAGCCTGTAATCCCTAGCTTTCGGGCCATAGCGTTCAGTTCGGAGATTCTCATCTCTTGGAGTTTACCGATGTCCAAATTCTCCATAATGTTTGTTACTCCTCGTTTTTCACCAGACTTCATATAGATAACTCAGCGATTATACGGTTCAGCTATGGAGCCAAACACCGTTCTGAATTCAATCTATGGATTGTTTAATACCGACACGACACAGACTCAGGGGAAGCTCACCGAATTGGAGGTAGAATCAATTATTCACTTTGGGATGCTTTCGGTTGAGAAATGGAGGGGTTTCCTTGGAAAGTTTAACCTCATTGTGTAGGTGGCTTTGACGCCGCGGGCAAGTTAATCGTCACACAGCGAAACCATTAGTTTTCCTAGCTGGGTAAAGATGTCTTTTGGCACTACTTCAATGGATTCGAAGAGCTAATAATTTTATGCCCTTGGTGGATGACCTCACTCGATCGAAATTGACTAATGAAAAGTCGCGTTCCCTGAAGTACCTTGGGATTCGGGGTTGGTTGGATTCTGGCTTCATGCATCACCAGAGAAATTAACACATAGACGAGATCTCACATCAGAAATTGAAGGGGGATAACGACTCCTTCACTCCAGGGCGGGGGTTCTCGGCTCTTTCAAGATATGTTTGAGTGTGATATTGATAAACACACACTACCCACACAGTCCACTTCCAAACACTCCGTCTAACCCGCTAAGATACATCAGTCTTTGTTGGGTTGGGGCAGCGGAGGGTAAAATTTTTTTTGGTCTGATTTCGAATCAAATTGACGCATTCCCGCAAAAAATTATGGGGGTTATGATCTGTTTGGTGAAGTAATCCTCGCTGTGGAAATTTGCAGGTGGGAATATCAGTAATCCAATTATACATTAGCCGTTGGTAATTCGTCAAGGCTATTTGTACATAAATAACGCCGATTACGAAAAAAGGTTTCAACGATAGTATGGGTTAAAGGGGTATTTCCTTTAATTCGACACACCGTTTGCCTGTCTTGGTTCGGTATTTTTGAATGCGTGTGACAATCGATTGAAACCGGAGCACGGCATTAATCGCCAGAGGAAACGCATCTAATTTAAAGGATGTCTCACGGCGATAGAATTTACGATTAATGTTGGGTTTCACTCATATTTTTGGCATGTTCATGTAAAGTGGGGACTTGGAAACGCCTCTAAGATTAACGATTATTTACGAATTCCGTTCAACCCAACCTACGATCTTTAGAAAAATTACCACAAACTTAACCTGATTTTCTTTTTTGACGAGCAGAAAATTTAGATGCGTTTCCCCTGGAGCGCGGCGTTAATCGCGGTTGACACTCCACGCCCGCTGCGTTAAAATGGTATCATCCTCCCCGCAAATTACCACAAATCGACATGCTGCCAAATCATCGCGCCGCCGCACTCTCGTCAATACGTAAATTTGAAGTTGTCACGCGCCTGTTCCCATCATTGCAACCGAGCGAGGCAATCGTTCGCGTGGAGTTTGCCGGCGTGTGCGGCACCGACATCGCCCTATTCTCCGGCGATTATACGGTACCTCTGCCATTGGTTTTGGGTCACGAGCTGGTTGGCGAAGTTGTGGAAGTTGGATCCGATGACAATGACCCGTGGATAGGGAAGCGGGTCACCGCGGAGATCAACAATACCTGCCGCGCGTATAATCGTGACATGTTCTGCGCCGCATGTCGCCGCGGACTATCCAATCACTGTATCGAACGGACTGTTGTGGGTATCATCAACTATGACGGCGCATACGCTGAATATGTCCGTGTACCGGTATTGAACTTACACCCTCTCCCCGATAAAATCTCTTGGGAAGAGGGAGTTTTCATTGAACCTCTTGCCGCTGCGGTTCAGACGTTTGAGCTAACGACGATTTCTCCGTCGAACCATGTTGTTGTTCTTGGCGTCGGCAGACTGGGATTGCTAATTTGCGCGGTTGCCTCCCTCAACAAAGCGCGAGTATGCGCCGTTTCTCGTTCGTCGGAGAAGATCGAACGCGCGTCCAAGTGGGGAGCGGCAGAGGCTATCAACGCCAATCACCCCAATTGGAAGGAAGCCGCCCGCGAATGGGCAGGAGGCATCGGTGCCGATGTGGTTGTGGACACCACCGGCAGCCCCGAAGGTCTACGCCTTGCTGCGGAAATCGTGCGCCCGCGTGGCACCATTGCGCTGAAGACCACGTGCGGTTTGCCTGCAACGGGCATTGACACTACCAAGTTGGTCGTTGACGAGGTACAGATTCAAACTTCCCGTTGCGGGCCATTCACCAAGGCAATCGGACTCCTGACGCGGGAGAAGTTGCCTGTGAAATCCTTGGTATCAGAGATTTTTCCCCTTGAGGACGCGACGCTCGCGCTTGAGGCGGCGAGATCGTCAACCAAAATCCTCATCCAGCCGAATCGCTAGAAGCAGTGACCAGTGGCTAGTGATTAGATCGCCGCACGACGCAGCCGAAAAAGGCACGAATTTTTTGAAAAAAAAGATGTCTTTGGGAACTTGATAGGGATCCGCTATCGAAGATCCCTATGGGGATTGGCTATCGCGCTCCTTATCCAGTCGCTTGATCCTTCTGTTCAGTAAAATTGAGCTTGTTTTCTCGACAATTATGGTTTCTAATACGACTTACGCGGCACCAGCAGGTCGCGATTCGGAGTGGGATCTCTATGGTCGTACAAAAGCGATCACAATCTAACAGATTGTGGCACGGAAATCTATGATCTCACTTGATCGTGGCTGCTACTTTACCAGACGCTCGAAAACTCGCAATTCCCGGCAGCGTGGAGTATATATCGCCGATGTCGGTTCGTAGTAGTGCAATTCATTGCACGTCCGCCGTTTGCATGTAAGGGACGAAGTCACCCCACCTGCTAGTCGCGCGACCAGGAGGTCGCTCCTACAAACCGAACTGCGTAAATCCCAACCCCTTTAAGCGGAAGATGAAGCATTTTCTGAATTACTGCCGTTTTCTAGGCTTTCGATTACGCCGGCCCCGACACTGTCACCCCAGACATTGACCGTAGTGCGGAATCGGTCGAGTAGCCAATCAATCGTCAGGATAAGCCCAATACCCTCGATCGGCAGGTCAACCGCTCTAAGGACAATGACCATCGTGACCAGCCCCGCTTCCGGGATCCCCGCCGCGCCAATCGCCGCAAGGGTGGCTGTCAGAACGATAACAGTCTGTTGGGTTACACTGAGGTCAATCCCGTAGACCTGCGCGATAAATATCGCCGCAATGGCTTCGTAGAGCGCAGTGCCGTCCATGTTGATGGTAGCGCCGAGCGGCAGCACAAAACTCGCGGTGCGGTTGGAAACCTTATTTTCCTGTTGGACCTCCCTCATTGTCAACGGCAGTGTGGCGGAGGAGGACGCAGTCGAGAAAGCGTTGAGCAGCGCCGTACTCATGCCCTTTATGTACCGTATCGGATTCCGACGGGCAATCAGCAGAAGGATAAGCGGCAATATAACAAGGCCGTGCACCCCTAGACCAAACACGACAGTGAAACTGTACTTGCCGACCGCCATCAACTCGGGTAGGAATTCTTTGAATCCCCCGGCGTGACCGATGCGTCCGGCGATGAGTCCGAAGATACCGACCGGCGCAAGCACCATAATCCAGTGCACCAATTGCATCACGGCGTCATTCAAGCCGGAAATGACCGTTATAGCGGGCCTCCCCCGATCGCCGAGAACTGAAAGCGTTGCACCAATCAGTAACGAGAAAAATATCAGGGGCAAGATATCCATCCGCGCCATCGCATTGAAGACGTTGCGTGGAATCATCCCCTCTTTTCCCGTCGATTTGTCTCCGAGCAGCACCTCTTTCAACGTGCCGCCCATGTCCCGTTCCTCTTTACCTCGCACTGCCTGGGCGACGGGCAACTTTATCTCAAGCCCTTGTCCATTATTAGAAAGTTCGGGGTCGGCGGAAACAACCCCTCCGTTCATGCGGCGGAACGGTAGATGCTCACCGGTATCGGTAGCGATGTGGAATACGCCCTCCGCCCTATTTTTCCAAGCATGTACGGTCGCCGAATTTTTGGAAACGGATTCGATTTCGCCCTCTACCAGCTGATCCGACAACATCAGCACGTATTTTTCGCTGTATCGTGTCCTATTCCATGTGCCGTTTGTCAGATTGACGGTGCGGTTCCCATCACCGCTAAGGGTATAGGCCAATTCGGGGCGTGCTTCGCCGTGCGCAATGCCTTTTCCGGGCTGAACCACATTAACCAAGATGATGCCAATCAGCACAGAGATTGCGGTTGTCGCCATGTAGTAGAGAACGGTGCGCCCGCCGATGGGGCCAAGGTTGCGTATATCGCCCAAACCGGTGATTCCGACAATCATTGAGAGCATGACAAGCGGGACGACAATCATCTTCAGTAAGTTTAGGAAGATGTCGCCGAGGATATGAGTCTTCGCGGCGACGCCGGGCAGCCAACCACCGACAATGATTCCGACGATAATGGCAACTATGATGCCAATGAGGATGTTGTGGCCTCCGCCATTATCGGAAGGCGCGTCGTGGGTCGTTTGATTCATATGCTAGTCTCCTATAGTGAATCCTGAGGGGGTGTACGAAATAAAACTCCACGGATGAGTATGCTGCACACTCAACCGGACAATTGATGAATTGGAATGGATGTAAGATGCTAAATTATACCATTTCCAGCCATTTTTGAAACAAAAATCGGATTAGATTACAGGGGGAACGCATCTGAAATCACCCAATCGAACTCACATTAAAACGAATCATGGCGGCTATTTTCAACTTCATAAGTTCCTCGCTCTACAGCGTCATCGGAGCGAAAGGTGTATAAAATCAGTAGGCGCTCTCATTCCTTTGATTGCCCCTTGTTCAGTCGCCTGAGCATTCGAAAATGTGAACAAAATGTTGATCTGCTACCCTTTTTTAGGCGGTTTTGGCTGATCTTGTTCCTATTTTTTTGCAAAAATGCCCCAAAAAATAGGAACAAAAATGTGAACAAAAGCTTGATTTCAAGAGGGTGTTCACATGGTTTGATTCAATACTTTCCTTTGATAGCACGGGTTCATACGCGAGCCAGTGTGAACAAGATGTTAACAGAGAAAAAAGATCGTCGTCACTAAGGTCAATTTTAGGCATGTGAAAAGCCAAAGCGTCACCTGATTGGAACCTGGAAAATTGGCGATTTTGGGAGTAGCGCATCCACTCCGCCGCCTATCTGTTCGTTTCCTATCATACTATACACGTATAAAGTTGTCAATGGAAAAACAGTGGCGATTGGCCCATGGAGTTCTGTCGCACGGGATTTTCTATCGCCCTCACTATCCATTCGGTTGATCGTTATTCACTCACTTGATCCTTCCCTACTCAGTCAGTTGATCGATAGAGACTCTTTCCGAATCGCGACCTCCTGTCGTTAGGAAAACTCACTCCTACAGAAGAGGCGCCGTTAGAAGAGGGAAAATCGACGATCTGACAGTTGGCGATCGTGCCCATTCTACAGGAACTGTGGGGCGCGGCATACGTGGAAATCCGATGGTTACGGCATACGGAGTATGCCTACTACTTTAGGTTAGTTTCTTTGGACGATGTACCTTAACTCGTGCTCCAGTAGTTGTGGATCGTGGCATACGTGGAAATCCCACTGACCGAGTTCATTCCAGTTGTTGACGGCGGATACCCATCGCTCCGCGCCCACATATTTGGCAAGTTCTCGATCAGTTTCATGCCCCTTAATTTCTACGATTAGGTTAACATCGTTCTTGAGACGGACGATGAAGTCTGGCTCGTAACTGTGGGACACGTCGGTGTATTCGTACGGAATGCCGAGTCCAAGATGGTCGTTGCGGGCATAGTAGTTTACAACGTCGGATTGCTCCAATCGGAAACTTGCTGAACGCTCCCAGGTGTCGGTATCCAGAACGACTTGATTGATTTGACTGCGTTCGGTACCGTGGCAGGATCGAGTGGTCATGAAATCCACTTCCGCCGATGTGCCGATGGGTTTGTAACGATTCAGGATGGGCAGGAGCGGGGTTTCACCTTCCACGTCATTGGGCTGGATAGCCGCCATCAGGCGCTCCACGATACGGGTGGTGTACCTCTCGTGGCCAATCTCACAGGGGTTACACCCGTGGAAGTCTACCTTAGTTTCAACATAGGCGTCAACTAGCCTGTACACTTGGGGGAATAGACGGTGCCGCGATTGCAATCTGAGTTGGGGATTGCTTTCAGGATTAGGTGATAAATCGCCGCCGCCGACCAAGTTCAGGACAATTCGTCGGGCAATCTCAAACTTGATGGCTTGAATATGCGTTGTGTTGTAATATTCCTGACGGTTTTGCTCTTCGAATTGACCGGGACCCAAAGCGGAGGGATTACCGGTGTCGTAACCGACGGCGGGTTTGACGAAAACGGCGGTTGGTGTTTGATCGGGTTCAACGAAGAGAGGCTCCATTGACTTGATGTCCGCCTTGATTTCGTTCTTTCGTAGGGCGAAGGCGTATCCCTCAACGACGGGAAAGCGTATCTCGTAGCCCTCTCGTTCCGGCATTGCGCGAACGTGATTCTTGGGTTTGTCACCGCACTCCTTTCTACCGGACGGACGACCTTTGAACGGAATGACGGAAAACGGAATGCCGTATACATCAACGTATTCCTCGGTCAGTAACCCGGTCTCGGGGTCGGGGGTATAGTTCATGCGGCGCAAGCCTCTGCCAACCACCTGTTCGCAGAGAAGTTGACTGGTGAAGGCGCGCAGTCCGAGGATATGTGTGACGTTGTTGGCGTCCCATCCCTCGTTCAACATGGCTACGGAGACGACGCACCGCACCTGTACGCCGGGTTTGCCGGGCTTCCCGATGGTCGCCACAATCTGACGCAGATCCTCGGCTGCCTGTGTCCTGTTCTTCCCCGGGTCCTCGCTTTCGGCGTCAGCCAGCATTTTGCTGTCGATTCGCAGGGTTCGCAGTACACCGTTTTCGTTGGATAGCAGGTCTGGAAACACCGCGCCTTGGCCGTAGACTGTTCTGGTACCATTTCGTCTTCTGCGTCCCCGATTACCCTCGTTTTCTTCGATAATCTCGGCCTCCTCCTCACCGGAGATTTTGCGGAAAAAATGTTCGGCAATGTCGGTGTTGTCGCAGACGATAATCATGACGGGCGGCGTCTTGTCTTGAGCGTCCGATGCTTGTTGGATGTAGTTAAAACGTTCCACCCACTGGCTAGCGAGGGTGTTGAGCGCGTCTTGGGCTTCGCGATAGACGGCTTCCGGTTTGGGTTTCTTCCCTGGCAATCGATCTGCCGGTAGGATTTTGTCGTTGATGGAACGCCAGAGGCGGAAGTATCTGGGTTCGGGATGCCCGGTGGTGTCGCTGACGGGCAATCGCGGAATCTTGGTAATGCCGCTTTCGATGGCATCCACCAAACCAAAATCGCTGACGAGCCACGGAAAGGGGGTGCCTTCTTGGTGGCCGCTGCCGTGAATGTAGAACGGCGTGGCGGAGAGATCGACGCAGAAACGGACGCCGCAGGAGGCGTTAATGGTGTCCAAACCGCTAATCCAAACGGTGGCATCACGACGTTCGTTTTTTTCGGCAGCGGATAAACGTTCCTCAACCGGCGCGGGGCGGTAGGCGTGGTGCCCCTCATCGTTCAGCACCATGATTGGCGCACGGTCGTAGAGTTCGCCCAACACGCGCTTCGCAAAGGCGTCGGGCGTCTCTTTGCCTTTATTCACGACAGCGTAGGTGGAACCGCCCTCTGCCTGCGGGGATTCCAGTGCGAATTGATGCCAGTTCGTCACAAGCACTTTCCCGCTGTTGAGCAGCGGACGAAGTTTCGTCGGGATGAGTTCAAACGCATCGTAGTAGTTGTCCGGTGATTCGGGGCGCAGCACCTGAAGTCGTTCTTTGATTGTCAGGTTGGGGCAGACGACGAGCGCCGCGCGCGGAAAGCGGTCATCGGAGGGGACTTTGCCGCGATTGCAGAACGCCCAGGCAATCAACATCGCCATCACGACGGTTTTGCCGCTGCCGGTCGCCATTTTGCAGCCGTAACGGATGAGTTCGGGGAGGTCTGAATGGTCGGGTGCGTCAACCAGTTTTTTGAGGTCGTCATCAGTGAATTGTGGATTGAAGCCGGTGCGTTTACCGGGGCGGCGGATTTCGGCGAGCCAGATAATCGTTTCAACGGCTTCGCGTTGGCAGAAGAAGAGGCGCCGCTCCTTATCCTCGCGCGTCCAGTGGTTCAGCAGTTCGCGCGTGACATTGGTTGCATTGCGGTAATTTGATTCCCGCCACCTCTTGACGTCGGCGCGTAGCGCATTCACCAGAGGCAGGTCGTCCCGCTCCTCCTCTTGAACAAAGCGCATCTGAAGTTGCTCGGTGCCTGTGCGTTGCGTTTTGTACCAGTAACCGGCTTCGCGGCGTCCGGGATGCTGGCTGGCTTCGCCGGTCTCGGTGTCGTAGACCCAGTGGGCGTCCGGTTGTTCGTAGGGGCTGCACAGGATGGGCTGTTCAACCGGTTGGATTGGGATGTCGAGTTGGTTTTGGTTCATGAGGGATCCTTATGATTCTGCGTCATCAGTTGTGTTTTCCGCACGCCATTTTTCTACAAACGGCATATCGTACTTTTCCAATACGTCCAAGCACTGCTCTTTTACCTCAGGCATCTCACTCGTTACATGCTTGGTCAGGATATACTTTATACTTTCGGGTTCGTTTAATCTATCAAAATATTTAACCAATACGCTTAGATCTTCGTGTCCCGGGTGCTTCAAATGGGGCAAAGCTAACCTCAATTCAGAAACCGAGTCTCTCATATTCAATGCAACAGCAGCCTCGCCAAATGCAAGAACTGTCACGATAAAAAATGAATCCTTATGTTTCGGGCTCTCTGCTAATAAACGGTTAAGGAATTTCCTTAGCCCCTGGTAAGCTTCCGGTGTGTGTAACTGTCCGAGAAATATTATAAAGTTACGCAAGGTGCTTTCTGTTTGTGAATAGAATTCGGTACTGGAGTCAACGACTGAATTCAAGATTTCTAGGATTGGAGGAACGGATTGTGGAGATTCCCTAGCAATTAAAACTTCGATTGCTTTATATCGGATTTCCTGAATCCGTCCTTTGTCGCCAAATACATCCAAAAGAGCTTCTTCTCGCAGCCCCTTGATTTGTTCGGGATGATTCTTTTCGTACCAAAGGGGGTCGTAAAAGAAATCTTCTAAGGTAGCCGTTGTGTGTTCCCTTTCCAATACTCTCTGTTGATCCTTGAGTACACCTATCTCATTTTTCAACGTGACCACTTCTTTTAAGCCTTGTTTAAACCCATTGAGGTTCTTTTCAACTCTATTCGATATCAATGACTGAAGTGAAAGCCATACGGCAGTACCACTTATTATTACAATTACCCCAAGTATACCAAAAAACCAATAACTCCATGCCCTAATGCGATCATCATTGTCAACCCTCAAATCTTGTTTGAATCTGTCAAACTGCACATTAGCAAGTTTAGCGTTAGCGTCAGCGAGTTTTGCGTTTGCCTCTACAAGTTTCGCTTGCAACTCCATCTTCTCGGTATTTTCAACAGTTTTAAGCTGCTTTTCGAGTTCCGAGACCCGATTCTTGAGGGGTTCAAGTTCCTGCGCTGAATATTGCGGGCTTTGGTGCTGCTGTGCGGGTAACGAC
This sequence comes from Candidatus Poribacteria bacterium, assembly GCA_965204085.1. Taxonomy (GTDB): domain Bacteria; phylum Poribacteria; class WGA-4E; order WGA-4E; family JAJDTR01; genus JAJDTR01. The sequence continues at coordinate 388,268 of CBDBEE010000002.1, forward strand.
GGAGATATTAACCCGAATAACGACCCAAGTATAAAACACGCCATGATTACTTTCATTTTTCTAACTCTTCGCCTCATCGCGCTCGCCGTGGATTGCCAAATCCACGGCACACTATTGAAAACTCGCTTGGATTTGGAAATCCAAGCGGAGCGGTACTAACTTAGTCCCAGGGCGCAAAATCACCAATTAACTATCTTTTGTGGCAGATTTTTGCGGTATGATTTCCCGAATTACTTGTTGTACGGGACTTCTGTTATCAGGACCGGTCGTCTTAGTTGACAAGTAGCCGGTCTGATTCGCATCAAAAATAGCTTCAGTAGCGGCTAATAGCACAGCATCTCGTGTTTCTCGGTTGCCCTCTGCCGCGGCGACGAACGTATCGAAGGTCTCAAGCGCATTCTGACGATGGGTGCTGATAACCTCTAAGTGCTTCTGGGCAGTATGATTCTTAATCGAACGGTTGAGCCACACGTAAATCGGAGAAAGTAGAAATCCTTTAGTAAACAGGTTCTGCAAGGTGCCAGCCAACTCAGTGCCTTCAAATTTCACAAATATTGATAACAGGACAAAAGCCGCTAAGAATGCACCAGTGGCTACGCCTGCCATACCAAGCCAAAACCGAGCATTCTTGTAATGCTCTTTTGCTTGCTCCTGAAAGATTGTCTTATACTGCGAAATCGGCTTCTCCGTCAGATGATTCTGAATGGCAAGTTCTAATTCTTCAAATCTCTTTTGCCTTGCTGCTTCATTCGCCTCGGCAGCTTTGCCAATTTCGTTAACTCTGTTCATTAAGTTGTTCAATTGGTCCACGGCTTCGGCAACAGTAGCTTTGACATCAGTCTCAAGCTGACTCACTTTCCGAGACGACAGGAATGCTGTAATGTCGCCCAACGTTTGCTTCACAGAATCATTATAATTGGAAATCTCCTGCAGAAGATTAGTATGTGCCTCGCGTGGATTTTCACCGCTAATCTCAAAATCTTCAATCTGCCGTATGTGTTCATAGAACGTCTGCAGACTCTGGTTAACTGTGATTAATTGCCCCTGCGACAAATTCAGCAGTGACTCGCGTGAAGAAGCTAAAATGTCTCGAAACATGCCATGAACTATCAGCAAATTCTCGTGTAGAAACGCAAAACTGAATCCTGCCCCTGTTAAATCGGAGCGTTTTAGTCTGTCTAGGTCAAGGTCATCTAAGTCAAGTTTTGTCATCAAATCAATGAATCCTCGATCTGTTCCTTGAGCAGATTGTAGATGGAAAAGAATGTCTTCAGTGTTTTTTGAGGTTACAGGTTGTTCTTCGTCACTCCAGCGTTCCCATACTATGACAATTGGATTATTGGGGTCTTCGCCTACCCTCTCATCAATATCATAAGTCTTCGCGTTTTGAAAATCGGCGAGGTACAGTTTGTACTCAATTTCCCATTTCAGTAAGCTATCAGAAAGTGGGATGTTATTTGTTTTGAATTCCTGTTGTAGGTTAAACCAGTCATTCCTATCCCAAATCTCCCTAAACCTTTCCGAATCCAAACTAAAAAGCTCTTTTCTTTCTGCCATGACAATTCCTAACTCTCCTGATCGTAGTATCTGAAAGGTTTTGTTTCCTGCTATACCACTTCCCTGAATTCCCAGTGCATTATTGGCATTGATTAAGTCTGTCCAGTGCGGGGCAAGATGCCCCGTCTACCGGGTTAGTAAGGTGATGATTAGTATTAGTCTCTTCATAGGCAATGTTATTCAAACGAAATGGTATTAGTACCCTAGACCGCCGAGGTTGTGGACGCGCATGACTTCATTTCCACGGGGGTCGATGACTTTGACGGCGACGCGTTGATGTTCGCCCGCGGGAAACGGCAACGAGGTGGTGCCGCTGAAGTTTTCAAAACGCTCCGGGTCAATGACGCTTTTCAGGGCGCGGGCAATTTTGCTCCAGGCTTTCTTGTCGGGGAAGAAAGCTTGGGTGATGCAGAAGGTTCTGCCATCGTAGTCGGAGTCAATGAACCAGGCTGCCACCCTGTCGCTCCCTTCGGAGGTCACCATGTTGTCGACGGGATTGTAGACATCGACACCCTCCATCGTGACGACGTACTCACCATCCTCCGTTATATCAAGTTTTGTGCGGGGTTCGCCGAATACGGTGAAGAGTTGACTGGTGGGCGTCTCTTTGAGCAATCCGCCCATTGCCACGTCGGGATTGATGTGCGCCATGTGGATGCGCACTCTGGGATTCGGATCGTCCTGAATAGCGGCTTGGGCGGCGCCATCGAAACCGAAACCCGCAAAGACCAAATCGTTGTAGCCGCGGCGAGATGCAATCGGAAGGCATTCCTCTACCTGCATAGCGGTCACAGGACCGTGTTGAGGACCGAACACCACGGCAATGAGACGATTTTCGTTGTCATCTTCCCAAGTGCCTTCGGCATGCAGAACATCAGCTTCAAGCGCGTCCAGCGTGGCGAATTTCATGGTACGATTGTCAGGAAAGCGAACGCCGTCGTTTCGGAGCAGACGAATCATGCCATCGAGATAGGCTTCGGCATTAACCGCATCGCTCCCGTTGCCCCCAGACTCGAATGTGTCAGGTTCTTCGTCAGGTTCACCCCCAATCGGCGAATCATCGTGCAGTGATTCTTCGGCGGGTTGCACCGCTTCCACGGTGAAGGGTCCGCTCACTCTCAGTGTCTTTCTGTCTACCTCGGGCTGATCGACTAGTTCTTCGCTGTCGGAGGCGGCGGCGATGCATTCGTTCACTTCGTCCATCTTTTCCCTCCACGCCTTACGATAATGGGTCAAGGCTTCCTTCAACTCTGAAGGCCAATCGGGGTCTGCGTCAAACGGCACTTCCCACTCCAGCCAATCGCTTGTAGGGAGTTCCCAGCGTCTCCGATCCGCATCGGTGACGGCTTTTACTCCTTTGTGCCGCTGCTTTTTTGCCAGTTTGGCGCGCAGTTCCCTGCGAATCTCAGGCGTAACACTTTCCAAAGCGCGGTTCAGCGTTGCCAACTTTTCTTCGAGAATGGGTTCATGTGTCGCGAAGATAGGGTCGAGTGCGGTGTTTTGGGCGATGCTTCTGAGAGTAATGTGCGGGACGGTTTTGTTGATGAATCCGCCCGCGATGCCTTCTGATCCTTTTTTGAGTTCGTAGTAGTCGAAGCTGCTCGTCAGAAGGCGCTGGCGCGCTAGGGCGACTGCCACGCGGCTGGTATCAATCGCTATCCATCGCCTTCCCCACTGTTCCGCGAGGTAAGCGGTGGTGCCGCTTCCACAAGTGGGGTCTAGGACAAGATCGCCTGGATCTGTGGTCATGAGTATGCAGCGCTGGATGACCTTTGGATTGGTTTCTACAACATATTTCTTGTTGCTTGCAAACCCCGCGATGGTCGTATCCGCCCACAGATTTGTTAAGCGTTTGCACGGGAAATCATCAATATATCGAACATAACTCAATGTGTTTCCGAAACGACCAATCCTACCACTTTGAATAAGAGTGTTCATACCAATACGGCTCGTTTTCCAGCTACCTCTCGCAATCCGGTATTCTCGCCCTTCATATTCGACAGGAAACTGTCCACTCTCGCCTCCGCTTTGACTTTGCAAGTTGTCGTACCTGAATATGCGGTACTTTTCTAAGAAGGTCGTTTTCCCTTCGAGTTCAGAGTTTGACATATAGCGACGCGTTCCGTTTTCAAATTCTAAATTTCTATAGGCCTTGTCGGGCTTTAATTCTTTTTCGAGCCAAATCGTACGAGTTTTTATTTGGGCAATTTCTTTGCAATACCAAAGAAGATAATCGCCAGTAGTTTCCAAATTCTTATTTCCGAGACCCGAGGTTGTTGTGTAACTAATCATACTGACAAAATTCTCGCCCTCAAACACTTCATCCATAAGACACCTCACACGATGAACATTCTCGTCATTAATCTGCACAAAGATACTGCCGCTGTCGGTCAACAGTTCTCTGGCGACAATCAATCGATCGCGCAGGTAGGCGAGGTAGGAGTGAACGCCGAGCGTCCAGGTGTCGCGGTAGGCTTTAATCTGCTCCCGTTCGCGCGTTAGGTCGCTCGCTTTGTCTTTTACATCACGCCGAAAGACGGTGGGCTGGAAGTTTGAGGAAAACTTGATGCCGTAGGGGGGATCGATGTAAATCATCTGCACCTTGCCGGCGAGGTCTTCGCGGTGTGCGAGGGAACTCATTACGGTGAGACTATCGCCCAAAATGAGACGGTTCGACCAATCTACGTCGTGTTGGTAGAACTGCACGGCTTCGCGGTATTCTTGCTGCGGGTCGGCGAACATATCGCGCTGTACGTCCTGGCGTGCCGCAACGCTCAGGATGGCTTTGGCGCTCACGCGCTCGTGGATGTGCAGCGCCACCGGATCGACGGCGAAGGATTTTGCCTCCTGTTTGCCCGCCCATTCCAGCCACGGATCGCGGTTTTTCAAAGCGTCGGCGAGGATTCTCGCCTCGTCATCCGTGAGGGGTCGCTGTTGCGCTATTTGGAGGAGTTCGGGAATCTGGTCGTTCTCACCACTGTCGTCGAATCGCAGGACGGGCGGCAGGTGGGGGTTGTAGGCGTATTCTTGCTTTGGTGTTTCGCGGAGCCCGCCGTGGGAGGCGATGCCGGCGGGAGGGTTGTTTCTTCGGGTGGCGGCGTCGTGGCGGTAGTCTTGGATTTCGGGGGATTGGGAGGTGCGGTTGTTTCGTGCCATAGGCGTTTTTCTCGACTTTCGCAATAGTTGATAGGTCTGTGGTCAGGGGAAACGCATCTAATTTAGAGGATGTCTCATGGCGGCAGAATTTACGTAATTGTTTAGTCCATTGACTCCTTGCGGCGAATACAAGGCGCTCCGTTTATTCCACGACCAATGGCAATTTCTCTCATGTACCCAACATGCGAGCGATATCCCTTGTCGGAGGGGCATCTTGCCCCGATATTCCGCGTTCACGATAAATCAACTCCCGTAAGTTTAGTTCGTGGGACGGCACGGGGGCCGTCCCCTACATAGACTAAATATTTACGACTAAACAGTTACGAATTTACGATTAATGTTGGGTTTCACTCATATTTTTGACATGTTCATGCAAAGTGGGGACTCGGAAACGCCTCTAAGATTAACGATCATTAACGAATTTCGTTCAACCCAACCTACGATCTTTAGAAAAATTGCCACAAACTTAGCCTGATTTTCTTTTTTGCCAAGCAGAAAATTTAGATGCGTTTCCCTTGGGTCTGTGGTTAACTGTCAGCAATTCTCATTTTGAATTTACCGAGTGATTAATTCTCTATCGGATCTTATTGGAACAGCAGGTCGCAAGTTCCTATGTTGTCATTTTGGGGCAATATCGTATGGAATTGTGCGAATTTAACGCCTACAACTGTCGCCCCTCCGGGGCTAAAATGCGTTGGATTTCGCGACTTTATTAAGCCATGCAATCAACATAACGCTTTTCAAGAGCGAGAACCTTAAAGTTCACAAGGCTTTATCGGCTCTAGGTTCCAAAATGAGAATTGCTGGTTAACTGTATGAGCGAGATCAAGCTGGCGAAAAAGCCCTATTGGCGAGAAATCCTATACTGTGGACAAGACCTAGGATGCGACGTTTATACACCTGTGGGATCTCTATGGGATTTCTATCAGGATAGCTATCGCCCTCCCTGTTCAGTCGGTTGATCCCCTCTGGGGCTTACAGAAGCAAGTTCATAAAGGTAGAAATGGTGATAGGCGATTGCCAATCTCATACTTCAAGACCAAAGGCTGGTGGGCAGTGCCCACCCTACAAGACTGGGCACGTCCAATCCATCCCGTTGTGGAGGAATCCGCAAGGACAACCACGGGGGGTTGTCTCTACAAAGTCTTCCACCTCACGGGTTATTCCTGTTCTACATCAACCTTGATCGACAACTCCTCCAACTGTTCGTCGGTGACTGCGGAGGGGGCGCTGGTGAGGAGGCATAAGCCTTTTTGGGTTTTGGGGAAGGCGATGACTTCTCGGATATTCTCCTCGCCGGTCATCAGCATGAGAATGCGGTCCAGCCCGGGCGCAATTCCGGCGTGCGGCGGCGTACCGTGCTGCAGGGCTTTGATAAAGTAGCCGTACCGTGTCTCGACCTCCTCGGGTCCGATGTTCAGGATCTCCAGCACCTTCTGCTGAATATCCCAGCGATGGATTCGGACGCTGCCGCTGCAGATCTCTATGCCGTTGATGACGAGATCGTAGTGCTGCGATTGGGCGTTACCGGGATCGGTCTCCAAGAGCGGGATACTGTCGTCGGCGGGCGCTGTGAAGAGGTGGTGGAAAGGTTCGTAACGGTTTTCGTCTTCGTTCCAATCGAATAGCGGATAATCGACAATCCACAAGAAGTCGAATTGACTCTCGTCGATGAGACCGAGTTGCCGTCCGAGGTGAAGCCGCAGGTTCGACAGGGCGTCCGCAACCACCTTCGGTTGATCGGCGACGAACATCATGATGTCTCCTGGTTTTGCACCCATCCGTTCCGCAACCGACTTGAGCGTTTCCTCGCTAAAGAACTTGACGATGCTGGACTCGAACCCCTTATCGGTCAGTTTTATCCACGCCAGTCCCCTTGCCTTGTAGATGGCGACAAAGTCGGTCAAATCCTCAATCTCTTTTCGGGAAAACGCCGCTCCACCCGGAACGGCGATCCCCTTTACCTGTCCCTTTCGCTCCAAAGCGCCGGTGAACACCTTGAAATCGCAGTCAGCGACGAGGTCGGAGAGGTCGGACAGCTCCATCCCGAATCGGGTGTCCGGTTTGTCGTTGCCGAACCGCGCCATGGAGTCGTGGTAGGAGATGCGCGGAAACGGCGTCGGTACCGGAATGCCCGCGGCTTCTTCGAACATACGTTTCATCAATCCTTCGCTGACTTCAAGCACCTCATCCACGGTTGCGAACGACATCTCAAGATCGAGTTGGGTGAACTCGAGCTGTCGGTCGGCGCGGGTGTCTTCATCGCGGAAGCAGCGGGGAATCTGAAAGTAGCGGTCAACGCCGCTCATCATCAAAATCTGCTTGAACTGCTGCGGCGATTGCGGAAGCGCGTAAAAGTTGCCGGCATTGAGTCGGCTTGGGCTGAGCACGTCACGCGCACCTTCGGGCGTGCTGTTCATCAGGATTGGGGTTTCAATCTCAAGGAATCCCTGTTCATCCATGTACTTCCGGGCGGCGAGAACGGCTTTGTGTCGAACCGATAACATCTTTTGCATCTTGGGACGGCGGAGATCGACGTAGCGGTACGTCATGCGAATCTCTTCGTCGGTGTCGATGTCGTCCTCCACGGGGAACGGAGGCGTTTCGGCGCGGTTTAAAATCTCAAGATGATTCGTTGCCAGTTCGATTTCACCCGTGTCAAGTTCCGGATTGATGGTGCCCTGGTAGACATGGAGGGAATCGTCCACAACTTTCGCCGCGTAGGTTCGGCTGTTCTCGTTGTCGGTGATCAGCCATCGGCTTCCGGCTTCTCGAACGGTAACCGTTACGTCCGGCGAGAGTTTATGTCTATCGTCCTCGAACGTGGATTTGAGATCCTCGGAGAGGTGACCGGCATCAAGATCGGCTTGGTGCTTCTGATCGGTCAGCGCCAATAAATCGCCTTCCACGCGCTCGCGCACGCTTCCGGCAGTGCACAGTACAAATTCATTCCGAATCTGGTGTGCGAGTTGGTGCGGGGCGGGATCGATTTCCGGGTCGAAGACGACCTGCGTGATTCCTGTCCGATCGCGTAAATCGACAAAAATAACGCCGCCGTGATCTCGACGGCGGGCGACCCAGCCGGTCAATCGGGCAGATTTTCCGGCATCGGCGAGCCGTAATTCTCCGCAATAATGCGTCCTTTTCATTTCAGGCATCGTGTGTATTTCGTTTCTCCTTGTTGTATGAGTGGGCCAGGGTTTTGTTCATGATGTGCGATGAAAAAGAGGGAAATCGGCGATTCTGTAGTCGTCAATCTCAACCATGAAAATACTGTAGGCGCGACCTCCAGGTCGCGAGTGAAACTCGCTCCTACAGAAGACACGCATTGTTATTTCCCATTTTTTCTACTTCTTCAGTTCCTCAACCAATTGGTCGAACGCAATCGATCGTTGGTCGCCGGTTTCCATATCTCGAACAGTCGCCGTTTCGGTGCTGATCTCATTTTCTCCGAGAATGACGACATACCGCGCATCCAGCTTGTTTGCCGTTTTCATCTGCGCTTTTAAGCTGCGCCCGGTGTGCTCAAGCTCGGTTCTAATCTCAGCCGTACGCAGGCGTTGCGCCAACTGAAAGGCAACCGGCATCGCCTCGTCCCCGAGCACGGCGATAAAGACTTCGATGTGGGGCTGCGTAGGAATTGCAACCTTTTGCGCCTCAAGGGCGAGTATGATGCGGTCAACCCCAAGCCCGAACCCGATTCCAGGTGTCGGCTTGTTGCCAAGCTCTTCGACGAGATAATCGTAACGCCCGCCGCCGCCGATGGCGTTCTGCGCGCCGAGACCGCCCGCGGTAAATTCAAACGTGGTGCGGGAGTAGTAGTCCATCCCCCTCACCAGATCGGGGTTTTCGGTATAGTCGATGTTTGACAATTCCAAATAACGCTTGACCGAGTCGAAATGTTCACGGCACGCTTCATTCAGGTAGTCCACCAGTCGAGGACCTTCGGCAAGAATTTCACGGCAACCTTTCTTGCAATCGAAAAGGCGCAGCGGATTGCGCTCGTAGCGTCCTTGGCACTCCTTACAAAACTGATTGAGGCGGCTCTTCGTGAACGCCTTGAGCTTCGCCACGTAGTTGGGTCGGCACGCGCGATCGCCGATAGTGTTGAGGTGCAGCATCAGATCCTTGAATCCGAGTGTCGTGTAGAAGTGGTGAGCTAACGAAATGACCTCGGCATCAACGGCGGGGCCCGCCGCCCCGAAGACCTCCACTCCCACCTGCCAGTGTTCGCGGAAACGTCCAGCCTGCGGCCTTTCATAGCGGTACATTCGCCCATTGTAGTACAGCTTCAGCACATTTGTTCCCTCCAGCAGTCGATTCTGGAGAATCGCGCGGACCACCGGCGCCGTGCCTTCCGGACGCAGCGTGATGCTGCGGTTGGCTTTGTCGTCAAAAGTGTACATCTCCTTTTCGACGATGTCGGTGGTGTCGCCGACGCCGCGCACAAACAGTTCCGTGCTCTCGAAAATCGGTGTGCGAATTTCCTGATAACCGTAGGTCTCGAAAACTGACCGCGCGACTCGTTCCACCCACTGCCAGGTTTGGATGTCTGAAGGGAGGATGTCTCTTGTCCCCTTTGGTGATTGAATCTGCATTGGCTATTGACCGCTCCTTCTCACTTCTTGGATGTGCATTAATGTTTCCTTAGAGCCTGTTTGAGAAATAGGCGAAGAAACCCTTTCTGGTATTTTGAGGATGGACGTTTTCATGTTTCTGTTGTCGCCTGCCATACACCTGTCGCCCCGCTGGGGCTTAGGCGGGTGACGTTTCGGCGTTACTATACACCTTTCGCCCTTCCGGGGCTTTTAGAGGCTCGTGCGCAGGGGATCTCTATCGCCCTCCTTAATCAGTCGGTTGATCGCACCCTACAAACTGTACTTTTCAAGCAGGCTCTTAGCCGCCTGCCGAAGTTCCTCAGGTTACAACATACGGAGTATGCCTACTGCTTTGGCATTGCGTCCTGAATGCGCCGTCGCTGCTCCTCAAGCTCCGGGACATCCGGTGCCAGGCGAATTGCGGACGCATTGGCTTTCAGCGCGTCGTTATACCGCTTTTGCGAGAAGTATAACTCTGCCAAGTCGGTGTGCGAGATCGGTTCGTTGGGTGCGAGTTCGATTGCACGTCGATAGGATTGAATCGCCCTTTCAACTTGATCTTTCGCGGCATAGATGCTTCCGAAGAGATAATGGACGCGCCATGAAGTTGCGTCCGCCTCCAACGCCCGTTTGGCATATTTCAGCGCGTTGTCGTGCTCATTCTTTTGATGTTGAATGAACGCCATCGCCTGCAAAATCGGTCCGGGCAAATTCGGGTCCACTTTTTCAAGCCGTCGGTAGGTGCGCAACGCCTCGTCAAAGCGCTCTTGGCGCTCGTAGATCGGTCCAAGCAGCAGGTAGAATTGCACCTTATCCGGCTCGAGATCAATAGCCTGCTCCAAAGCTTCGGCTGCCTCCTCCAGCTTGCCCTGCCCTTCATAGATGACCGCCAGTTGGAGATAACCCTCCGCGTCTTTGGGATCCTTCTGCTGTGCCTGTTTCACGAGTCGTTCAAGTTGCTTGAGTTCCCCCTGGTATTCTTCATTGAAGAGTTCCGCAACCACACTGAGATTGTAGCGAATGGTGTCATCCGCCGGATTGATAGCGGTCGCCTGATTTAGCATACCCACCGCTCGGTCGTACTCCCCCTTGGCGTACTCAATCTGCCCGAGAATTAGTTTCTGGGTGGCATCGAAATATTGGCGAACTTGCCGTCTAATCTCTTTTTTCGTGTCAATCGAGCGTCCGTAGTTATCTAAATAGGCTGTCACCCGTTCGCGGTGTTTCTTCATCCCTGCGACGTTGGCGGCGGTCGTATTCGTCAAATCTTGTGCACGGAAAAATTCCAGATGCGGGTTGTTATCTGTATGGATGGGACCGTCCCCAACATATTCAAGTACCCGTTTCTCACCCATCATGAATGAGTCGAGCAGTGACATACCATCCAAATCGTCGTGTGCAAGCCCTTTGCGGATGCTTGGGATTTGCGCGCGCGCCAGAAAGTCTTGGTAGTTGATCCTGAGCGGTCGAGGCGTCCCGATTAAGATAACGAAGTCCGGGGTATATTTATACCAGAGCGTCGTGTGCGGAAACACCTTGACGAATGTCCTCACAATTGTCTTGTATTGTCCCTCGGGCACGCGGTGCAGCGGTACCCATTGGCACATGATTCCGTCGTCGGTCAGGATCCTCTGGCAAAGTCGATAAAAATCCGCGGTGTAGATGTTTGAACTTCCCGCACTAACTAATGGATGGATAATTCCGGTCGAAATCATATCGTATTTCTGATTGGTCATCAAAATATGGTTTCGGCCGTCATTGATGAAGTGGCTGAACAGTGGATTATCCAGAACACTGTGGTTAACGTGGCTGAAATGCGTTCGCGCGGAGTCGATTACCCCTTTCGAGATCTCGACCGCGTCTACGCGGACGCCGTGCTGCGTAATCGAGTAGGATGTCACCCCCATGCCAAAACCGACCACAAGCGCCTGTTTCGGATTCGGATGCAGGAGCAACGGGAGGTGTGCGATGACGCGATGGGATGGTGAGTCCCAACGGGATGCGTCGGCTGCCTGATTCGTATCCACATATAGCCGGTATACATCCTCATCATCTTTGAGCGTCGTGACGGTTGCGTCCACCTCCTCTTGGTAATCTATGATGGTGTCACCCGGTCGCTGCGTGCGAAAGATGGCGCTCTTGAGGAAGAGCGGTTTGTTCGCCACAAACAGAATTACAATTGCTAATCCAGCGGTCAGAATTGTCCCGCCGACCGCTGCACCGTTGAAGAACCGTGATCGCTTTTCGTTCCGAAAAATGAGGACGCAACCGGTGATGAGATTGAGCGCCGCCATCAGGACGATGCCCGGACGAATGCCGATTAGAGGAATAAAAATGAACCCGGCGCAGAAGGCACCGAGGATGGATCCAACGGTGTTGAGCGCGTAGACGTTGCCGATGCTTCGACCAAGTTTAGCTGCGTTGACAGTGTAGATACGGGCGACAATCGGAAAACTCATCCCCATTAGTAGTGTCGGGACGCTCATCACGACAACACAGGCGACGAATGCCCAAAACCGTCCTCCTCCGAACATGGATTGGAGTGTGCTGCTGATGTCGTAAAGCCCGCCGAAGGCGGGGATCAGCGCCACTGCGGCGAGTCCGATGCCGATCTGCACCAGTCCGAGGAGGTTGACAAGCGATTTCAGTCGATCGGCAATCCACGCGAAGATAAAACTTCCGAGCGCGATTCCGAAAAGAAACGCCGCCAGCATCGTCGAAAAAGCATAGGTCGTGCTACCGAGGAAAAAGACGAGGATGCGAGTCCAGTAAACTTCGTAGGATAGTGCACAGAACCCGGAGACGGCGAAAGCCAACAGCACCAGACGAACGACCGGGTCGGAGCCCGTATTAACCGGCGCTGGATCGGAAGCAGGTTTTGTTTCTCGGTTTTCGGCTACGCTTGTTTCCACACGTCCGTCGCTCAGACGATCCAGCAGGAAAGCGATGATCGCGACAGCGAAATTTATTCCCGCGGCAAGATAAATCGACGCTTGAACTCCCAAATACTGGATGAGGAAAAACCCCGCCGCGACACAGCCGACGACGGCGCCGAAGGTGTTTAACGCGTAAAGCGCGCCGACATTGAGACCGAGTTTCTCCAGTCGGTTAACGAAGAATCGGCTCAGGATAGGCAGCGTTCCGCCCATCAAGGTCGATGGGAGGAGCAGAACAAGGAACGAAAGCGCAAATCGAATCAGCGACAGGGAGTAAAATTCAGCGCCAAGACCGCGATACGCGAGAATGTAGATGGCGTTCAACACGCTTAGGAGTAGGGGCCAGATCAGTGCGAAGGCACCGATTCCCGCTTCGAGGATGGCATACAACCGCAATGGGCGCTTTTCGCGGTCTGCCAAGCGTCCGAAGTAGTAGCTTCCAAGCGCCAAGCCCGCCATAAACGCCGTCAACACTGTGCTTGTCGCAAACACCGTGCTGCCGAAAACCAGCGTGAGTTGGCGTGTCCAGACGACTTCATAAACGAGACCGCTTGCCCCGGACACAAGGAAAATTAGCCAGACAATAGGTTTAATTTTAGACACGCAATGCCCCCAATTTCAACGAAAAATAGCGTTTAATTATATCACATCCAACGTCCAGATGCGATAGACAATACATGCGAATGTAGGCAATCACATTGGATTGCGGTGGATGTGGAAGGATGGAAGGGCGGAAGGATAGTGGGCGGTGTTCGCCTTAGAGCAAAAGGGACGGCACAGGGGCCGTCCACCATAGGGATCAAGTTAAGCGTTTTAGGGTGCAAGTCACGCGGCTTCAATGTCTTGAACTGTTAATCTCCATGTAGGCGTGAGCGAGGGAATACCAGTTCATTCACTGATGGGTGCGCCACAAAAGATGACTCATGGCGCTGGTTTCCGTAGGTGCCGGTGCGGTTGGAAACCGCACCTACCGTGTGGGGGATGATAGAGATTTCCTCCCCATCCTATGGGACTAAATTAAGAGTTTTGCGTCGGAGAACACCACCGATACTAGACGAAATCCCTTAAGTTGATCCCAATGCGGCACAGGGGCCGTCCCCTACAATAAGGATAGTTTGGGCAGCTATAACACGATATGGTTGGAATGATCGACTGATTTGCGGTATACTGCTCCATACAAAGCTGACCGACCTGGCACCAATCTCAATGTTTCCTGAATTGTCCCACATTATTCCAAAGATTGCGAATCGTTTTGGTATGTCGCCGGACCGCCTGTGCGTCACGCCAATAAAGCATGGCGGTGTCGAAAGAAACAACCTCTGGCGGGTGATAATTGACGGACAGAGCTACCTGCTCAAGCAGCACTTTATCACACGTCCTATCGGAGATTCGGAATTTACGCCGTTTGAAATCGAGTCGTTTGTTCTCTCGACGCTGCGCGACGCTGGCTGCAGCGTCCCAAAGATTGTGTGGCAGTCGGAGCCGGATTTCTGTTTGCTGATGGAATGGTGCGGCGAATCAACGCTTGACGATGTAGCTCAGACAGCTTCACTTGGGTCGCTAAAAGAAACGGTAATCGGCGCGCTCGGCGAATATTGTCATATAGAGAAGAGTTTCGCCGATCGCCACACGAATTTCGCGCCCTATGTTTGCCCGCTGGACTATCCAACCTATCTACGTCAGGCGATGGACGACATGCTAGACCGAGGTCGAAAAACGATGGGCTACCTCGCCAAATCGAGCGGCGAAACGTCAGCATCGGAGCTTGACGAAATCTGGTCGGACTTCGCTCAAGCCATTCGTAGAAATTCGACGACGTTAGGGGCGCTCGATTTCAATGCACGCAACATCGTGATTGACACGGTCAGCATCACCTACGTCGATTTTGGGAGTATCGGGTGGGATTGGAGTGAAAGGCGCATCGTTCAGTTTTTCAATAGCCTGGGTGCAAACCGCGAAGGGGGAAACTACCTCAACTTGCTGAATCGAGATGCCATCCGCGCTTACGCAAGCCGAGCTATCACATACCGGTCGGGCAGCTCCGAGGAAGATATTTTCACACAACTCGATTATCACAACATCCTCTTCTACCTTTCGATCGTTCATCGGCTGTTGGAGGCGGTGGCTCAACCGACAAAGGAGGAAAACACGGCACTACTAAATGTGTGGGGTGATACGGAAGCTAGATTGACCCGAGCGTTGGAAATCCTCGTTAATTCAGATTTGAGCGACGATTCGAGTGCTAGACAGATTCGGGAGTGTGCAAGGAGATTTCGGGACTGTGCTGTAACAGGCTAGTTGCTATTTTCGGCAGAGATAGATTACACCGGGATAGGGGGCAACTGATCTGATAAAACGTTCCTCTTCAATTCTCAGGTTTGCATTCGTGATAAGCTGCCGCCACGCATCGGGAGTGCGATAGTTCGGTTGTGCCTGCGCTCTCTCCCCGTACGCTCCCATCCACAGCTTAACTCTCTCCTCAAGATGCGTATATTTATATTTCCATCGCGGGGTCGTCGTGTTGTCCTTGATAAGCAGAACACAGTCCGTACAGAGCGCATTCGCGCAATTTTCCAGCACGTGTGCTTGGTCGTCATCGGTAAAGAGGCATAAAACGTCGATTAACAGGATGGTGTCACTTGGGGGAAGGGGGACCTGCGCGATGTTCCCCTGCTGAAAAGAGACATTCGGGACAAGCCCGGTTGTGGCTTGTCGCGAAATCGCAAGTCTTGGGGGCGAAGCCTCAATCCCGATAACGATGCAATCCCGTCGCAGCGCGGTGAGCGCACTCACCAACCCGTATCCACTCCCCAGATCGATCAGCCGCTCGGTGGAATGAGGGACGTGCTGTTCAATCGCTCTCATCACGGGTTGCAAGCAAATCAGGCGTGCCCACACCTGCATTCGTGTGGTTAAGGGTAGAGAGGAATAAAGGTGGGTTATCTGCCGAAAATCCTGTCCGGTTAGCGGTCCCTCGCCAAACAATCGTGATGCGGTGTGTATGATTTTGTCAATCAAGAAACATTAACCAAACCGCGTTTTTCGCGAGATTGAGGGAACACAGCAAAACAGTTGGAGACGTAATGATTAAGATTGGTTGCTTTTTTCGGTCAGAACGGTAGCTTCAAGATTCATGAGAAATTGCACTGTCTCGGGAGTTGAAGGTTTCGTGTTCTGAAATCGGTCTTGATAATCCTTGAGCACACGATGAAGTTCCACCAGATCGACATGCCACTCGGAGGTTGCGTTTCGCACCTTTTCAAACTGGCTTTCGACATCCGTTTTTGAAATTCCATCGGGACGATTCTTCAACAGATGCTTTTCCACGTTGCCTAACGCCCGCCCCGCCATCCAGTATCGCGATCCTTCAATTCCGCCAACCTGCTGGTAAAAGAAAAAACATGCCGCTAGGAGGATGACGGCAATCGCAAACACGAATAGCAGTAGCCGTCGATAACAGCCCTTCAGCTTTTTGAATTCTGCCATATTTTGAAACTTCCCCGGATTGTCAATTTGAGCCGACGTACAATTATCCGATCCTAAGCGTTACACGCCGCGCTTGCTCCCCCAAATTTCCACGTGTGCCCGCGGCGAATAGCGGTATCCTTTCTCTTTACAAATCTCCACCAGCCATTCCTGTTTGGGTTGCAATTCTTCGGGAGTCATACCTTGGGGCATGAGTACGATTGTCTCCTCCGGAATGGGAATTTCGACTTGCAATTCCTTGATTTCCTCAAGGTCTTCGGGAGAATCGACAACAAACTTGACTTGGCACTCGTATTGATCGAGGAATTGGCGAATGACATCGGGACAGATGCGCCCCCGCTCATGACGCTTAAAGAACCGATTGTCTGGAGCGGGGTTCGAGTTTCGGAGTTTCGGGCTCATCGAGATTAGGTCGGCGGCAATAGGCGCGAAGACGGTTGCATTCGTCTCCACGGTGATGTGATGCCCCCGTTGATTCAACTCTTGACTCAGTTGAGTCAGTTCCTTGACCTGGATAAACGGTTCCCCGCCCGTGATGACGATGTGCTTGCACTCATATTGCGTGATAGCCTCGACTGCTGCGGCGACAGTTATGTCTTTGTCCTCGGGCGTCCAACTCGTATAGGCGGTATCACACCAGATACACCTCAGGTTGCAATAGCTTGTCCTGAAAAACACAGACGGCACACCGACGAATTTTCCTTCGCCCTGAATGGTGTAGAAGAGTTCACTGAATTTCATGTGGAGCCGAAGCATGCCCTCACGGTTAGGGTGCGGAAATCTAGGTTAGAAAGACATTCCCAATTCAAAGAGATTAAACGCGGGGACAGTTCAAGGTTCCCTATCTTGCATAAACTTAAGACCGTTGCATCAGTTCGATTTGTACATTGTCGGGACCGGAAAAGAACGCGATTGACATACCGGACGGTTTGATATTTTGGGCTTGAGCCCCTCGAGCTTTGAGTTCTTCGACTGCGACATCAATGTCATCGACGAGAAACGCAAGTTGATAAACGCCCCACCGCGCCTTTCCGCTAGTGGCTTCGACATCAATATCGCCGAACTTGGGCGAAAGAAAAAGCCTCTGACCGCCGACGTCCATACGAACAATTGGCATACCGCCAAGCGCCACACGTTCGGTTATCTTTCCGTTGAGCACATTTTCATAAAAGTCGACGGCCGCATCCAGATCTTCGCAACGAAGATGTACGTGATGAAATTCGTATTCCACTGGCAAAATCTCCTATAAAACGTATTGCTGGTTCATTATGATTAACCACACATTCCAATTTGAGTAAGCCATTCACTAAATTTTATCTGTAGCGATACGCCACGGATGGGAGCACGGGAGGACGAAAGTTTCCCTTGCGTAATGTGAGTATACTCCGTAATTCCGCATCATTATAGTCCAGAATCTGACAGATTGTAAACGCAATTGCTTGTCAATATACAAGGTCCGCGACGTGCCTTATGTTTTTCTTATGCAGCGTAGCTAGACCGCATTTTGACTCCCCATCTGCCGTCTACTTTCGTCAAGATGTACAGTGCGTCAAAACTCTCTATGGGAGTATGGTCTTTTCGGCATCTCGTGAATTGAACATCCACGTGCACTTTTGTATCGGACGCATGGATGATGTTTCGTCGTGTCCATTTGCTATAGTGCCAACCTCTTGCTGCAAGGCGTTCGAACGATGCTGGGTCCTGCATGCCCGGTTCAGGAAGCACACGCATCTCACTGCTTGCATGACCTAATCGATAGTGCGGGAAATGATACGTCCTTTCCCACGCCTCCATGTCCTGTCGGCTGAATGTCTCCTGCCACTCGTCAAGCACTTTCATGACTTCGGCTTCAATGATCGGGGTGCATGAGTTCATCATAAACCTCCACTAGTTGACTTCAGAAAAATCTAGTCCTTGTGTTTTTAATTATGCGATTCGCAATACGTAGTTTGTGTTTATGTCGATGAAACCTAATTATCTTGCTGGTCTGAATCCTCCCGTCCCAAATATTCATACA
This sequence comes from Candidatus Poribacteria bacterium, assembly GCA_965204085.1. Classification (GTDB taxonomy): domain Bacteria; phylum Poribacteria; class WGA-4E; order WGA-4E; family JAJDTR01; genus JAJDTR01. The sequence goes on from CBDBEE010000002.1 coordinate 406,018, forward strand.
GATTCTTAAATCAATCTGATCACATCCCGTTTGCTAATCTCTTTCTCGTGCGAATGCCAAGAGGTTTCAAGCAATTCTCTTGTCTCTGATGTCAATCTGTCGAGTACTATCTGTTCCATGTTCATGTCTTGCTGTCTTGAGAGTTGGTACTGTAGTGCATAGCGAGCCACGAGGACACGCCGGTCACGGTCAACCGGCTTCCACTTTAAGGAGCCGTGGAATACTTGTTCGGAAATTATTACGGCGTCCCCGGCGCTTGATACGATATTCACTATTCCGTGGGGAAGGTCTTCGACGGATTGATAGACCCGCTCGAAAGGGAACTCGAATTCGCTTTTGTGCGAGCCCGGCGCAAGCAACAGACCGCCATCGCCGGGATGCACATCTGTAAAATACCAAAAAATGTTAAAGTGATCGCAATGAAGACTGCCCGGCGCGCCAAATCCGCGTGGACTATTTGCGCCATTGCCGTTGACTCCCAATACCATGGTTTGGCCGGGGCCGTTGTGAATATGGAGCGGCTCGTGCTCGTGTGTATCGCAAATCAGGTTCGCCCTGGCGAGACACGGTTTGTTCCCTGTGAACTCTTTTATGATTTGCCAAACCGATGGGTGCATCGTCAAGTGTTCGAGCGCTCGGTCGAATGCAAACGCTCGCAGATAGTGTTTGTGATGTTCAAAATTCCTAAAGCAGAATCCGACCGGCAGTTTTTCGGGCGGCAAGTTGATATAACGGTCGGTAGCGTCTTGAGCTCGTCGCAGCTCCTCCTTGGTGAGAACGTTCTTTAGGTGAAGGTATCCGAGTGTGTCAAACTGATACCGCTGTTCAGGTGTCATTTTTCTGTCGTACTTTCGAGTGAACCGGGCGATTGTTTATCAATGGAGACGTGACAAGCTATCTGAATTTTCACGCTCATTATACCAAAGATGTGGAACTATCTAAAATGAATTATCGACATATAGAACAAGCATTTCTAGTTTATGGTTGTTGAAGCGCCGTTTGCCGCTGTCTTGCTTTAGCCAGACGTGCAATGATCGGAGATGCAGCGAGAAGAAAGGAAATTGACAATTTGATGATTGCTAACTCTCTCTGGCTTATTTTTGTTGGAATAGAGAATAACGATTGTTATTCCCTGCGGAAAAGAAAACATTGAAAATCTGATGATTTGCCGAAGGCGCCCTCTTCACGAAAAAACCGGATTTCAAAGCAGATTGTACCATCTTAAACAGACTCTAAACTCTTTTTGTTGTTATGCGGGAGGTTGTTTGTTAAACTGAGCACGGTTTTGGCATTGAACTAACCGAGCTCTTTCCATTTATGAGAACGTTTGAGTACATAGACCACACAGGAGATCTTGGCATTCGAGTTCGCGGAGAAACCTTGCAAGAACTCTTTACGAATGCGGCTCACGCCTTGTTTGAAACGGTCGCGGTGCTAGATAGTATCGATCCTGTCGCACAGTTTCAAATTGATGTCGAGGCGGAATCCGTCGCGGAGTTGATGGTCGCTTGGTTGGATGAGTTAATCTTCAGACATGAGGTCGATGAGGCGTTCTTTAAGTGCGTTGACATAGTGGAACTTTCCCAGACGCGCCTATCTGCATGCGCCTACGGTGAACCTATAGATTTTACCAAGCATGTTGTATACACGGAAATCAAGAGCGTAACCTATCATCAACTGAGCGTCTGTCAGTCGACCGACGGAGGGTGGACTGCCAACGTCATATTCGATCTGTAAGGCTGTGGCAGATAGACAGTTTGTAGGTCAATGTCTATCATCACCTAGATTACGCAACTATGTTCGTACGTTTTACGCAATTAGGAATTATATCTTACAATTACTTTTCAACCACCTCGTTCCATTCGTTCTTGCCGCATTGTTGACCTGTCGGCACCCACCCGGTATCATGTCCTAACTGAGGGAAAAATGCACCAACTCATCCCACAAATGTCCATCAAACAAAAAATCGGACAGTTGATTGTCATCGGCTTAGAAGGCACTCGCATCAACGCCGACACAAGATCACTCATTAGCCAACACGGTGTCGGCGGAGTAACGCTTTTCGCTCGGAATATTCAATCCCCTCGGCAGGTAGCGAAGTTGACCAACGATCTCCAGAAACTGACACGGCAGACTGAACACCAGATCCCGCTTTTTATCGCGATGGATCAGGAAGGTGGATGGGTAGCCCGGTTGAAAACTGGAGCAACGGTTCTTCCGGGGAATATGGCGCTGGGTGCGGCTGCGTCGGCAGAATTGGCGGAACAAGCAGGAAGGGTTACTGCTCTTGAGCTTGCCGCTGTCGGCATCAATCTCAATTTTGCGCCGGTTATGGATGTCAACAATAACCCACATAACCCCGTGATTGATCGCCGCTCTTTTGGTGAATGTCCGGATTTAGTCTCACGCCTCGGAACTGCATATATCAAGGGCTTGCAGCGAAATGGCGTCCTTGCTACCGCGAAACACTTCCCCGGACATGGTGATACGACCGTCGACTCTCACACGGATTTGCCCACAGTTGGTCATGAATTGGGACGAATTCGAGCCATTGAGCTGAAGCCGTTCCGTGCGGCCATTGAAGCAGAAGTTGGAGCCATTATGACGGCTCATATTGTCTATTCGGCGTTCGATTCGAATCGTCCGGCTACACTTTCGCAACCGATATTGACGAATCTGTTACGTGGGGAACTTGGATTCGAAGGCTTAATCATTACGGACGATATGGAGATGAAAGCCATTGATAAACGCTATAAATCGGGTGAAGCCGCAGTGACGGCGATTGAGGCTGGGGCGGACATGGTACTTTCGCTTTGGACGCACCAAAATCAGGTGAAGGTTTTCAACGCACTTGTCTCAGCCGTAAAGAGTGGAAGAATCTCCGAAGAGAGAATCGAACAATCGGTTGACCGCATATTGAAATACAAGGAGGAATTTGGGTTGTTTGGTTGGGAGGGAACTGCCTCCTTTAAGGCGATTGGGTTGATCGGAAGCGAAGGGCACCGGAGGATTGCCGCAAGGATTGCCGAGCAGGCGACAACGATGGTCCAAAATCGATCTGGAATCTTACCACTAAACACGGACACGTCCCCGCTGGTTGTCAGCTCCTCACCTTTGCTGTTTAACTTGCTCAGAGCACGATATGCGCATAGCAGTAGCGCGAGGATTCCGGTGGAACCGAATATTGAAGCGGCCTTGCCGACATTGGCACTTCAAGCCGACACCGTGAATGTTGTCGTGGCGGGTATTTCGAATCACCGACAGGCAGAATTGATTCACCAACTCGACACGAAAACAGAAACGCCCATTGTTGTTGCGGCACTCGGATCGCCATATTCTCTTCATCGATGTCCAAACGTTTCCGCCTCGCTCGCAGTATTTGACGCACACTACGAATCGGTGTTGGCAGCGGTTAAAGTCATCGCCGGAGAAAGCGGTGCTCCGGGAAAACTGCCGATACGGCTAACACCCGGCGATCAATAATGCGCCAATGCTGGATTGTAAGTTGACTTAAGGTAGTACCTCAAACTGAGAGACTTCCACGTAGATCTGCCTTACGTATCCATCCTCCGCAGGTTACCGGTCTTACCAATTCATTTTTTTCCAGCCATCGCATATGTGTCATTGCATACGTAGTCACGTGTAAACGCTTCTACCGCTACTCACAAGATACGATTACCTTGCCGTTCGGTTATTTTCACTTGACATGCGTCTATGTGAATGTTACTATTCACGCGGTTTTTTTGAGTCGAAAGTTGGCCGGGGCGTGGCGCAGTCCGGAAGCGCGCTTGAATGGGGTTCAAGAGGTCGCTGGTTCGAATCCAGTCGCCCCGACTTTCAAAACGGATGGGGGGGTCAACCTTACTACCTCCGTTTATCCATCGGAATTTGCAGCGAGCAAGACTCTTAATGCGCCGATTGCTATTTGCCCCGATGCTGCGCTAACGACGCTGAGCGGCAGATCCGCTTTTGAGGAAAGACCGACAACACTAGATTGAAATAGGAATCGAATATTAGTGGAAAAATCCAATATCAATGTTGGGCTGCTAGGTTGGGGAACTGTCGGTACGGGGGTCTCCAAGATTTTATTAGGTCAAAGTAGTCTCATCTCACAGAATGCGGGCGTCGAACTACAATTGACGAAGATCGCGAAGCGTACACTCCCAGCCCTACGCGATGGAGTCGACTTGCCTGACGACTGTTTGACGACGGACCCTGGCGAGGTGGTTGACAATCCGGAAATCGATATTGTCGTTGAACTTATCGGGGGTGTGACCGACTCACGAGATCTTATTGGCAGGGCGATTCAAAACGGCAAACACGTAGTGACCGCAAACAAGGCTTTACTGGCAGAGCATGGGGGGGAGCTGTTTCGTCTTGCCGACGAGAACCGCGTCAGTCTCAACTTTGAGGCGAGTACGGCGGGGGGCATTCCAATTATTAAAACATTACGGGAGAGTTTCGCCGCCAATCGTATCCAGTCGCTTTACGGCATTATTAACGGTACGTGCAACTATATCCTGAGCCAAATGCACGAAGGCGGTGTCGATTTCGATGTTGTGTTGCAGGAGGCACAAGCCAAAGGATACGCCGAAGCCGATCCAACACTTGATATTGAGGGGCATGATGCCGCCCAAAAACTTCTCCTTCTCACCGCGCTAGCCTACGGCATGAATGCTCCATCGGAACATATTCATACCGAGGGAATTACGAAAATTACCCAGCAAGACATTCAATATGCCCGCGAACTCGGCTATGTCATTAAACTCCTAGCAATTGGCAAGTTGAATTCGACAAATCGGGTTGAGATTCGTGTTCACCCGACACTGCTGCCGGTGCAAAGTTTGTTGGCTAATGTCGGCGGCGCTTTCAACGCCGTATGCGTTATCGGTGACGCTGTTGGGCCTACGTTGTTCTACGGTCAAGGCGCAGGGGAAATGCCTACGGCTAGCGCAGTCGTAGCCGACATCATTGATGCTGGAAAGTCGATACTGGGAGAGAGGGATTCACGGGTTTCACGTGCTTGGCAAACTGATGTCAAATCGGAAGTCTCGCTTTGTACTATTGACGATATTGAGACGCGTTACTACGTTCGTTTGGTAGTGCAGGACAAGCCGGGAGTTTTGGCACAAATCAGTAGTATATTGGGAGAGCATCGTATTAGTATCGCATCGGTTATCCAAAAGGAACGCTACGAAACCGATGAGACTGCGTCCCTCGTCATTGTTACTCATTTGGCAACTGAGAAGAATATGCAATTTGCGATGAAGGAGATTGACGCGCTCGGCGTTGTCAAGGGGACGAGTCAACTTATCAGGATCGAGGAAGAGGTCGCGTTCTGAGGTTTTCACTGTAATAGCGTCGAACAACGGATTGAAAGCCCGATTCAACCGGAGAAGAGAGCATTAGGCGTGGGAATTATCGTTCAGAAGTTTGGCGGCACCTCTGTTGCCGATGCGACAAAAATCAAAAACGTCGCCAAACGCATTGTGAGGACACATGAGGAGGGACATCGAGTTACGGTTGTAGTTTCAGCCATGGGGGACACCACAGATCGACTGACTTTTCTGGCGCATGAAATATCAGCCAATCCCCCGGACCGCGAACTTGCCATGCTCCTGTCCACGGGTGAGCAGGTTTCCATCGCACTACTTGCCATGGCTGTATCGGAGCTTGGGTACCAAGCCATTTCGCTAACAGGTACGCAGGTCGGCATTATCACCGGCGGCTTTTATAGCGAGGCGAGAATTCAGCATATCAACGACACGCGAATCCTTTCGGAACTCGATCAGGGAAAAATAGTCATTCTGGCGGGATTTCAGGGCGTAAGTATCGACAACGAAATCACCACGCTTGGACGCGGCGCCTCGGACACCACGGCTACCGCAGTTGCAGCCACGTTGGGTGCGGAACGTTGCGAAATCTACACAGATGTGGATGGCGTTTATACCGCGGATCCCCGTGTCGTTCCAAACGCACGAAAGTTGAACCGAATTACATATGACGAGATGTTCGAGATGGCGCAACTCGGAGCGAAAGTGCTGCATTCTCGGTCGGTAGAGATTGCGAAGAAGTTCAATGTTCACCTCCATGTTCGATCCAGTTTCAGTGAAGATGAAGGTACGATGGTTGTTAAGGACAGCGACATGATAGAGGAAGTTGTGATCAGTGGTGTGACATCAGACAAGGATCAGGCGAAAATCTCTCTACTTGGATTACCGGATACTCCGGGAATCGCTGCCCAGATTTTTCGGAAGGTTGCGGACGAAAATATCAACATTGACATGATTATTCAAAATGCAGGGCAAGACGAGACTGCCGATATTTCGTTCACGGTTGCCGAGAAGGACTTACCTGCAACACTCAGCATTGTGGAGAGTCTGAAAACTGACATGGGTTTTCGGAGTATCAGTACCGACAAGACCATTGCGAAGATATCGGCAATCGGGATCGGAATGCAGAGTCATGTTGGCATTGCCGCGCGGATGTTCAGTGCACTTGGAGAGGAAGGCGTCAATATTCAGATGATAAGCACCTCGGAGATCAAGATATCCTGTGCGATTGACGAACAGCACACGGAACGGGCAGTGCGTGCGGTGCACGACGAATTCGAACTGGGATACGTTGCATTATGAAAGAGTTAGAGTTCACGGTTATGGAGATTCCCGAAGGTAATCTCGACATCCGCGAACTCCAAGTTTCACCCTCGGATATCGGTTTGAAGGGCGAAGATTTCAAGACCGTTACCCCGGTACATGGTAATATCCAGTTCATACGCCAAAACCAAAGTATCTACGCAAAAGCAAAGTTTTCGACATCACTGGTGGTCGAGTGTCGGCGGTGCATAGAATCACTTGAATCCGAAATTGTAGCGGATGTGGAGTTGCACTTCTTACAAGTCGATGCCCCTGAAAAAATGGATCCGAGGTTGATTGATGCCGGGGAGCGGCACTATACGGGCGAGGTTATTGACTTGTCGGAAGATGCTCGCCAAGGACTCGTGCTTGAAATTCCAGTTTGGCCGCTCTGCACAGAGTCATGTAAAGGTTTGTGCGCTAGTTGCGGTACAAATCTCAACATCAATGAATGCGACTGCAATGAACCCGCAGAGTCGTCGTCGCCGTTTTCCGCGTTATCAGAATTATGGTCTGAGAAATTGGGCAATGATCGGCTTTCATAAGCGGAAGCCACGGAGTGCTTCGCAAAGTGCCGGGAAGTTGAGCGGCGCCACAGAAATTTCAATAGTTTTCTCTCATTTTACGATGTTCTGAAATGAGATTCGGTATGTTTTACATAATGAGTGTTAGGTTAAGGAGGTAAACCGGTTCATTTCTGAACCGTAGAGAAAATGGCACATCCAAAACGCAGAACTTCAAAATCAAAGAAAAAAATGCGGAGGAGCCATCAGGCCTTGCGTGGGTTCCCGTTCTTCAGATTTCCGACATGCCCAAACTGCGCGGAAACGATTATGTCCCATCGCATGTGTCCTAGTTGCGGCTATTACAACGGTAGACCCATCGTTGAGGAAACCGTTGAGGAGTCAGCATAGGTAGCCGAAGGGTTGCTGATTGCTCAAAGCCAGAGTAAAGGTCGAGTACTGACGCAAAACACTAACCCCGCATTGCAACCATCTACAGATAACAGAGTAACAATATAGGATTAGGATAAGGAATCAGAATGGCTCGATATGCTGCAATTGCCGGGACCGGTTCGTATGTTCCCGAGACAGTTTTGACGAACTTCGATCTTGAAAAGATTGTCGATACGAGCGATGAATGGATTCGCAAACGAACGGGGATAGTGGAGCGACGTATTTCCGACAACGACATGGCTACGTCCGATCTGGCGGTTCACGCTGCTCGACAAGCCATTAAAACGGCTGAAGTAGACCCCCTCGACATTGAGATGATAATTGTTGGGACAGTGACGCCCGATACCCTCTTTCCGGCGACGAGTTGCTATGTCCAACAAGGAATCGGCGCGAAGAATGCGTGTGCTTTCGACCTTTCAGCGGCATGCGCCGGTTTTGTCTATGGACTTGACCTTGCGGATGGTATGATTAAGTCGGGTCGGTACAACACTGTTCTAATCATCGGTGGTGAGGTCTTCAGTAAAATTCTTGACTGGACCGATCGAGGTACTTGTGTACTTTTTGGCGATGGAGCGGGTGCCGCGGTGTTGTGTGGGACAGATGAGCCGAGGGGAATCATCGCATCGTATATCGGATCGGACGGCGACAATGCGGATATCGATTTGTTGGGCATACCAGCCGGCGGGTCTCGTTTGCCTCCGTCGCATGAGACAATAGATCAAAACCTGCATGCGATAAAGATGAGCGGTCGAGAAGTCTTCAAGCTTGGAGTACGCATCATGCCCGAATCTGCTCAACGTGTCTTGAAGCAGTCGGGACTCACGATTGACGATATCGATCTGTTGATTCCGCATCAGGCGAACCTACGGATTATTGAAGCAGTCGGGGAGCGACTCGGTGTTCCTCGCGAAAAGGTGTACGTCAATGTCGACAGATATGGGAATACCTCCGCGGCAACGGTGATAATCGCGCTTGATGAAGCCATACGCGAGGGACGGGCAAAACCGGGAGATTATATTCTTTTAGTCACATTTGGAGCGGGACTTACGTGGGGAAGTACGCTGCTAAAACTCTAGTAAGGGCTATACAGTAACAGGTGGTCGCAATTCGGAGATAGCTCCTACCGGCAGGAATGTCGTGATTAGGTGTTGAATTGTGTAACTCTATACTAGGAAGCGATGTGACAGCCCTACGTCCATTGGTAATATGCTGGAACTTGCCTTCATTTTTCCAGGTCAAGGATCGCAGCAGGTAGGAATGGGATTGGAACTCGCAAAATCCTTTCCCACTGCGCGCTCTGCTTTTGATGAAGCAGACTCGGTTCTAAACCGGAAATTAAGTCAACTCTGCTTTGAGGGGCCAAAGGAGGCACTTCGGCAAACGGAAAATACGCAGCTTGCCGTTCTAACTTCCAGTATTGCGACGTTACGTGTTTTACAAGAACTAGGAGTTTCGCCACGCGTCGTGGCAGGCCACAGCTTGGGGGAATATTCCGCACTGGTCGCAGCGAACGCGATCAGCTTCGGAGAGGCATTGGAGCTTGTGCAGTACCGCTCACGTTTCATGGCTGAAGCCTCTGGACGCCAAGCATGCGCCATGGCAGCGATTCTGGGACTGGATGAAGATACCCTGAAAGACTTCTGCACTGAAGCGCAGTCGATCGGGGTCGTGCAAGTTGCGAATTATAATTGTCCGGGACAGTTAATTATTTCGGGCGACGCTGCGGCTGTGAGGAAAGTTGTCGAAAAAGGGACAGAAACGGTTGGCGCCAAGCGCTGCCGCTTGCTTCCTGTCAGCGGAGCATTTCATTCCGCGTTGATGGAACCGGCGTCCGTACAACTCCAGTCGGTGATTGGCGATTTCGACTTTCAACCGCCTCGGACGGAGTTCGTGGCCAATGTCACGGGCGATTATGTATCGGTGCCTCATGAGATTCGACAACTGTTGGTCGCTCAAGTCATCAGCCCAGTTCAGTGGGAAAAATCGGTTCAATTGATTGGCGACTCTGGTGTTTCGCATTTTGTGGAACTCGGTCCCGGCAAAGTCCTCTGCGGGATGGTTCGCCGAATCCTTGACGATGCGATCTGCTTAAATGTCGAGGATGTCAAGAGCCTAGAGAAAACCTTAGAATCGATCAAATCCAACTAATAATATGCAGCTTCGAGAAAAAGTCGCAATTGTTACAGGCGCCTCACGCGGAATCGGTGCCGCAATCGCTCAAAAGTTCTGTGAAGAAGGGGCGAGTGTAATGCTTTGCTCGCGCTCCGAAACGTCAGTTGCCGCAGTCGCCGAGCCATTAGTGGAGAAGGGCTGTGACGCAAAGTTCACACAAGCGGATGTGTCGCAAATAGGCGATGTCAAAGCGTTGGTGGATTTGACACTTAAGGAATATTCGCGCATAGATATCTTGATAAATAACGCTGGAATCACCCGGGACACTCTACTGATGCGCATGAAGGATGAGGACTGGGAAGCCGTCCTCCACGCTAACCTTACCGGTACAATGTATTGTTCTCGTGCCGTACTTCGGACGATGATGCGTCAGAAAAGCGGCAGGATTATCAATGTGTCTTCGGTCGTTGGACTGATGGGCAATGCGGGTCAAACCAACTATGCGGCTTCCAAAGCCGGCATCATCGGTCTAACAAAGTCATTGGCAAAAGAGATTGGCAGTCGGGGCATTACCGTGAACGCAATCGCCCCCGGTTTCATTACCACGGACATGACTGCCGATTTTCCAGAGGCGGATCAGGAACGGATCCGAACCATGATTCCACTAGCCACATTCGGCACCCCGGAGGATGTGGCGGAATTAGCCGTGTTTCTGGCTTCTGATGCGTCTCGATACATCACAGGTCAAGCCATTCAAGTTGATGGTGGAATGGTTATGTAAACCGGTTGTCGAATAACCGGGAATTTGAAATCGGTTCTTGAAACCGTAATTCTCAATATCCTAGGAGGTTGAATCGAACTCATGGCATTAGATACGGATAGAATTGTCACAATTATTGCGGAGCAGTTGCAGATTGACGAGGATCAAGTCACTCCCGACGCATCGTTCATGGATGATTTGGGAGCCGATTCTCTGGATACGGTCGAATTAATCATGGCGCTTGAAGAGGAATTTGACATGGAAATCCCGGACAGCGACGCCGAGAAAATTCGGACGGTTCAAGATGCACTCGATTACATGGAAGCACACGTTGAATAGCGACGAGCGTTAATTTGCCCCTTGTGGGCACCCTCTAAAAACGCGAAACGTTGAATTGGCATCTGTTGATTGAAGAAGGGGTGTAGCCTGTGGAGCGCGTAGTTATTACCGGACTTGGCGTTATTAGCCCTGTTGGAAACTCGAAGGAGGAATTCTGGGCGTCACTCGCATCGGGAAAGAGCGGCATAAACCGCGTCACCTATTTCGATCCTGAGGACTTTCGGACACAAATAGGCGGCGAGGTTAAAGGGTTTGAGCCGGAAGCGTACCTGTCGCCGAAAGCTGCGAAGCGTTTCCCCTTGGTCATCCAGTATGCTCTTGTTGCGGCAATGATGGCGCAACAGGATGCAGATTTGGATTTGTCCGATTCCGATCCGTACCGTGCGGGTGTTGGTGTGGGCTCCGGCATCGGGGGAATCAGCGTCCTTGAAGACAATGCACGTGCCCTGTTGGAGAAGGGGCCTGGCCGCGTCAGCCCGTTCTTTGTGCCGTACGAGATCATCAACATGGCGGCCGGACAAATTTCCATCCACCTGAAACTCAAGGGACCCAACTTCGCGTCGGTCACCGCATGTGCCACAGCCAACAATTCGATTGGCGAGGCGTATCGAATCGTTCAGCGGGGAGATGCCGATGTGATGTTCACCGGCGGTACGGAAGCTGCAGTTACGCCGCTAAGTTTTGCGGGGTTCTGCAGCATGCGTGCAATGTCGGTGCGCAACGATGATCCCGGTCGCGCAAGCCGTCCGTTCGATAAAGATCGAGACGGTTTCGTGATGGGGGAAGGCGCGGGGGTATTGGTGCTGGAATCTCTGACCCATGCGCTGAATCGTAACGCGCGTATCTACGCGGAAGTTGTGGGCTACGGCATGAGTTCTGATGCTTATGACATGGTGCATCCGGGCGAAGACGGCGAAGGCGCTTCGAAGGCGATGGAATTCGCCTTGAAGGATGGCGCTGCCGAGTTGGAGGAGGTTGACTACATCAATGCGCATGGCACCTCAACACCGGCGGGAGATGTTGCTGAAACTCTCGCAATTAAGAACCTATTCGGTTCTCACGCGAAACGGATTGCCGTGAGTTCCACCAAGTCGATGATGGGGCACCTGCTTGGAGCCGCAGGGGCGGTTGAGCTGATTGCTACCGTGTGCGCGCTTGAGAAAGGCTATGTCCCTCCCACCATAAACTACGAAACTCCCGATCCCGCGTGCGATTTGGATTACGTCCCCAATGAGGGGCGACCCACCGACATTCACGTTGCATTGTCCAACGCTTTCGGTTTTGGCGGCCATAACACGTCAATCGCTATTCGGAAATTTATGGATACGTAGTTCGCAGCACATTTTTCATATAAGAGGGTGCAGGCGTGCAATCCCTAATCGTCCGAAATTACTAGCCGTGACACCGGCTAGCATACGTAATACCATTTCTCTTGAATAACAGTGCATATAGTGATATATTTATTTCATTATGAAAAAAGCAATACCAATTATTCATGAAGACGTGAAGATGCTCGAAAATCGACTGAAACTGGAGAAAGATTTTCGACGGAAACCTCGGCTTCATATGCTGTATCTATTGAAAAGTGGAAGTTGTCAGACGCGGCTTGAAGTGGCAGAGACTCTAGCGGTTCATCGAAATACCATTGGACACTGGTTGAAGCGTTATGAACATGGCGGTCTTAACGCCTTGCTGACCATTGAAGAACCCGGCGCCAAACCGGGACAAAAGACGCTTCCTCAGGAGGCGATAGATTCACTCAAGGAGCGCCTGAAAGAAGAAAGTGGCTTTAGAAGCTATGGCGAAATTCAGATGTGGCTTTTGCAAACCCATCGCTTAAAAGTCAACTACAAAACGGTGTACCGTATTGTGCGTTATGACATGAAAGCGAAACTCAAAGTGCCACGAAAAAGTCACAAAAAGAAAAACGAACAGGAGGTTGAAGATTTCAAAGAAGATGTCGAATCGCACCTCCTAGAGGCAATGGGCGATACCCCTGCGTCTTGTGTGCAGATTTTGGTTCAAGATGAAAGCCGCTTTGGACTCTTGCCTTTGCCCCAACGACGAATCACGGCGAAGGGAACTAAGCCAATACAAGTGGTGAATCCCAGATATGAGAGCTATTATCTTTATGGTGCGGTGGCTCCCGGAACAGGAGAGCATCTGTTCTTGGAAATGCCTGCTCTCAATAGCAGTTGCTTTGAGGTGTTTATTGAACAATTGGCAATTACTTATCCACAAGATTACAACATTGTCATTCTCGACAATGCGAGTTTCCACAAAACTTCAGATTTGACTATACCTGAGAATGTTGGATTCCTTTTCCTCCCCCCTTATTCACCGGAGTTAAATCCGATTGAACGACTCTGGCAAGTTGTTAAGGAAGACATTGCCTTTCAGCTTCACGAGACTCTTTCTTCCCTCAAGGACGATGTGGCTAGTATTCTCAAGAAACTTACCGCCTCTGAAGTGGCAAGCATTACCGGATATCCTTACTTAATTCACGCTATTAATGCACTATCATTGTAGAGAAATGGTATTATTTAGGAAAGATGTCTAATCTTGCTGATATCCCAATTACTCGGCAGATGTTGTTAGCTTCTGTGCACCGTAGAATGATGTGTACAGTTTGGAAGATGAAACTGAAAAGTCCGTCGCCTCTAAACAAAATTCGCTTGACATCACAAAGAATTATCAGTTATGATTAAACTACCTATCATATATGTGCTGTTTGATTATGAGGAAAATTGATTCGCACCCCATCATTGGTGTATACGAAGAAATTTGCCATCGCGCGCGAACTAATGCCGTGAGGTATTTGTATCTACTGTATTTAAGGTGTAGTGATGGGCTGATGATAACTATAAGGGTGTCATGAAGACTCCCAACATGCATTCTTTAATCGCCCATCATCGAAGAACTGAGTCGGTGATGGGCTTTTTTATTTGCACAAAAAGTCTACAGAGTGAGGTATTGTCTAGTGGAGAGAGTCTTTGAAACCCTGAAGGAACGGGGATTCATACAACAATGTACCAATGCGCATGAAATGGCGCGACTGTTGTCGAAAAAAAATATCTCCTATTACGTCGGTTTTGATGCAACTGCCGATAGCTTTCATGTGGGAAGCCTTGTCCCCATTATGGCGATGGTGCACCTTCAACAAGCAGGACATACCCCAATCGCCATCATCGGCGGCGGAACAACGATGATAGGTGATCCAAGCGGGAAAACAACAATGCGGCAGTTGTTGTTACGTGAAACCATCGAAACTAATGGTCATAAACTCCTATCCCAGCTCAAGCGCTATCTCGATTTTAGCGAAGAACGCGGCATATTCATGAACAACGCAGATTGGTTGATGCCACTTAACTACATTGAATTCTTGCGCGACATCGGACGACACTTCCGCGTCAATGAGATGATTAAGGCGGAAGCATACCGACAGCGCCTTGAACGCGAAGAGGGATTGTCATTTATCGAATTCAACTACCAGTTACTGCAAGCATACGACTTCCTTTACCTCTTTCGACAGTATGACTGCGTGCTCCAACTAGGCGGTGACGATCAGTGGGGCAATATTCTGGCAGGCGTCGATCTAGTTCGCCGCTTAGAAGGGGAATCCGTTCACGCACTGACGTTCCCGCTTCTTACGACTGCGACCGGAGAGAAAATGGGTAAAACAGCAACTGGCGCGATCTGGCTCGACGCCAACCGTACATCTCCCTACGAGTTCTACCAATATTGGGTTAACATCGACGACCGCGATGTGGAACGGTTTCTCGCATGTTTCACCCTTTTGCCTATCGGTGAAGTCAGACGTTTAGGAAGATTAAAAGGGGAATCGATAAGAGAGGCAAAAAGGGTACTTGCCTATGAAGTGACCAAACTGGCTCACGGGGAAACCGAAGCCAAAAACGCACGTGATGCTTCGCACGCGGCTTTCGGCGATGGAGGCATTGATATATCTGCAATTCCCACGGCTACTATAGACGGCGAAAGACTATCGGGGGGAATTACCATCGTCGATCTGTTCTGTGAAGTCGGATTGGGAAGTTCCAAGAGCGCCGTTCGTCGCCTAATTCAACAGGGAGGAGCGTACCTGAATGGCAAGCAAATAACCAATATGGAAGCTCTGGTGACAAGTGAGCATCTTGATGAGAACGCCCTACTCCTTCGGCATGGAAAAAAACAGTTTCGACGCGTTGTTATAGGATAAATAACTTGACTTTTACAAATATTTCTGTTAGACTATAATTTGTGATTCATATACTTGTGTTTCAACAGCCGAGAAATATGTGCTTTTCGCATCTAAATACCAGCCTAGCAAATCGACTTGACGGCGTGGATATCGTATATTTTCGCTGCATCTTTGCTTTGGTGCTTTATACGTATTTGTTGTATTTGCGCCCCTATGGTGGGCTGGTGGCGATTGTAAAGGCTTCATAGTATAATCTACACTAACTGATTAACAGAGCCCATCATTGACACGAGAGTCGATGGTGGGCTTTTTTTGTATATGAAAGAGAAGTCGAAAGCCGATAAGGAGACGGAAACCATGGTGATTATTATGGAATCTGGAGCATCACAAGAACAGATAGATCATGTTGTTAAACGAATCGAGGCGGCTGGAGTAAAAGCGCAGCCGTCTGTCGGCGAAGAACGTACCGTTATTGGAGTTATTGGTGACAAGACGCGACTCGGTGACATGCCAATTGAATCGATGTCCGGGGTCGAACGCACCATGCCAATAAGCGCACCGTACAAATTAGCGAGCCGTCAGTTTCGTGGCGAGCCGACGACTATAGAAGCCAACGGCACGAAAATTGGTGGGAAGAAGCTAATCGTTATGGCCGGTCCATGCGCTGTGGAGAACACGGATCAAATTACCACAATTGCAAAGGAGATCGCGAAATCGGGGGCAACTTTCATTCGAGGCGGCGCATTTAAACCACGCACTGGTCCCTACAACTTTCAGGGCCATGGCGAGCCAGCTCTCAAGATGCTTTCGGAAGCGAGAAAGCTAACAGGCCTAGGAATTATAACAGAAGTCATGACGCCGCACGAAGTCGAGCTCGTCGGCAGGTACACAGACATCTTTCAACTTGGAACACGTAGTATGCAGAACTTCTATCTTCTCCGCGAAGTTGGGAGGTCGGGTAAGCCCGTAGTATTGAAACGCGGTTTATCAGCAACGATTGAAGAATGGTTGCTGGCAGCCGAATATATCCTTTCCGAGGGTAACCCAAACGTAATTCTGTGCGAGCGCGGTATCCGTACATTTGAGACACACACACGTAATACGCTTGACCTGAACGCTGTACCTGCAATTAAGGAGTTGAGTCATTTGCCCATCGTGGTAGATCCGAGTCATGGAACAGGTATCCGAAGCCTTGTCGCACCAATGTCAAAAGCGGCGATTGCTGCCGGAGCAGATGGGCTGCTTCTTGAAGTTCATCACGACCCTGACAACTCTATGACTGGTGACGGCGTCCAATCGCTATTTCCGGATCAGTTTAATCAACTAATGGATGACCTTAGATCCATCGCGAGAGCGATAGGTCGAGAGATTTAGAGCATTCAAGCATGAAGCGCAGTACCTGATTAAAGCGGATTCGTGAAGGAGGTGATGAAGATGGGGTTGAAGACGGCCGGAGAATCGAATTTGCGTGACGCTGATCCTAATTTTATGTCCTCAACGGAATGGACCAAAACTGAGAGACCTTTTGATGAAAAGGAGAATGAAACAATGTCTGAGCAGGTTTACATTTTTGATACAACTCTTCGTGATGCCGAACAAACCCCAGGCGCCGCGTTAAATCTTGAGGAGAAGCTAGAGATTGCCCAACATCTGGCTAAGCTAAAGGTTGATATTATCGAAGCTGGATTCCCAGTGTCATCACCTGGTGACTTCGACGCGGTGGAACGCATTTCGAACGAAGTCGAAGGGCCAGAAATCTGCGCACTTTCACGAATCGTTGAAAAGGACATCACGGCGGCATGGGGTGCAATCAAGGACGCCAACAAGCCTCGAATCCATACCTTCGTGGGCACGTCGGACATTCACGTTGCGGGAATTACTCGTTCCGATCGTGAGACCATACTGAAACGAACGATCGATGCCGTGACGTATGCAAGGAGCCTGTGTGAAACTGTCGAATTTTCACCGATGGACGCAGCACGGACGGAACCCACTTATCTGTTCAAGGTAATCGAGGCAGCAATCGACGCCGGTGCGACAATTATCAATATTCCAGATACAGTCGGGTACGCAATGCCATCCGATTTCGGGAAATTGGTGTCCGAAATATTCGTCAGTGTTGCAAATATTGGTGATACGGTCATTAGTGTACACTGCCACAATGATCTTGGGCTTGCCGTGGCGAACAGTCTTGAAGCAATCAAGAACGGTGCGCGCCAGGTCGAGTGTACCGTTAACGGTCTTGGAGAGCGGGCTGGGAATACTTCGCTGGAGGAGATTGTGATGGCGCTTCAGACACGTAGTGATTATTTCGATGGGTACCACACTGGCATCGAACCGAAGGAGATTGTACCGATAAGCCGTCGAGTCAGCCGGACTATGGGGATTCCGGTTCAGCCGAACAAGGCGATCGTCGGCGCCAACGCCTTTGCACATAGTTCCGGAATTCATCAAGATGGAGTGATTAAGCAACGGGATACGTTTGAGATTATTGATCCTGAGGATGTTGGTTGGCAAGAAAGCCAGATTATCCTCAGTCCAAGATCCGGTCGAAACGCGCTGAGACATCGCTTAAATGTACTTGGTTACGATCTGGCACAAGAAAAACTCGATAAAATCTATGAGCGCTTCCTTGAGATTGCAGACAAAAAGAAAGCTGTTCACGACGCCGATCTTGATGCTATCATGCGCGATGAGGTTCGCTCGGTTCCTGAAACCTTCCAACTTGAATATATCCAAGTCGTTTGCGGAACGAAAATCTCGCCTACAACTACGGTAGGAATACGGACTGAGGAGGGCCTCCTTGAAGAAGCATCAACAGGCGACGGGCCCGTGGACGCAGCCTATAAAGCGATAGATCGCGTCGCTAAAATCCCTCTTGTTCTTGCTGATTACAGTATTAGGTCGGTGACGGAGGGGAAAGATGCTATTGGCGAGGTAACAATCAGGGTGCAGGACAATCAAAATTCAATTGTCGGATACGGTGCAAGTACAGATGTCATTGAAGCTAGCGCAAAAGCGTATATTGATGCGATCAACAAAGTCGTCCATTTACGCCATGAAGTGTAAAATCTGGAGAAAGATATTTGCCGCCGAGAAGTAGGTTTTTAACCACCGCGTTGAATCTCATCTTTAACTTGGTGGAGGTGCAGGGGTATAGGAATCCTCTCGTTCCACCTCTACGTTTTCGGATACGCTGACCTCCTGTAAAGTTCTAATCTCTGCAGAACCAATTTCTTCTTGATATTGAGCCTGAGAAAGTTGATGACATCTTGATGTTTCCGTATCTGTGAAAGGATCGTATCTCTTTATAAAGCGTCCGTCTCGAAACAACACAACTTCACTGTTTTCTTCACTAACAATAATCGCCGCCAAAACTTCCTCTAATGATGACGCGTAGATGCCCGCATTATGCTTTGCACTTCCTTTCTGCAGCGCCTCTACCTTTTCGTACACTCGATGCGTGCGAACTCCTTCGACCATAGTGCACGATCGGAATGCAAATCCCGTTAAATTGATTAGTAGGGCGCCATCTCTCTCCTCATAACCGGTAATCTCCCCGTTCTCATCCTTTATCGCGACTTTTTCACCCATATAATCCAAGACTTCATCAATGTTGGCGGAGAAGATGTGGGGTACTCCGTCAATCTCCTTGTATTTTTCCTGTGTGAGGTATTCCGTCTGACCATCGTGGAATTCGGAGAAATTATCATTGACCATGTTACGCTGATCGACTAGCAATAGAAACAAACCACGGTTGCTTTTCGTCTCTTTGTTGGACATTGCAAACTGTTTCGCAAGCGAATACAGCTTTTTTCGGTACAGTTCAATGAGATCCTCCCTATCTGCCCAAAGAGTCTCAACTTGTGCAGGGCTGAATCCCAATCTCTTGATTTCTGATTCAATTCCTTCCGCGACTTGAATTTCTAGGTCGTTTTTCAACTGCTGGAATTTTGCTTGAAGCGATTCATAATCTTGCTCTTGGTGCCGAAGTTTCTTCAATCGTGCATCAAGGTCTGCTCGCTCTCTCCGGTATTCCTCCTTTAGGTCCTCTTTTTCTTTTTCCAGGAGTTTGGCGTTCATTTCAAACTGCCTACACTGCTGTCGAAGACGTCTTGGTACATCGAGTAACTGTTGATATTGTTTTCTCCCTAGAAATTTGAAGAGGAACATCCTTTTACTCCACTCCCATAAGCTGCGAGAGATATCACTAGACATTAATAACTGCTTAGATTTCCAAACATTCCTGAGTTATGCCCTGTTTGTTTTTCCCCTGAAATACTTTCTTGCGGAATATCCCCCGGAAATTAACACAACAACAAGAAGAACAACGAGTGTACTATTGATGATATAATTGCGTAAATTCAGTTGCCTCAGTCGTTTCGTTGCCAGACGATGTTCGGCAGTTCCTTTACTCGCCTCCGACTTGACTCTGCCCCAGTAGGTTTTGGCAGCTTCCTTATCGCCGAATCTGTCTGACAATTCTGCCGTAGCGACGAGGTAGGCGATATTTTCTATATTCATGCTGTCCACGGCAGCTGAGAATGAATTGAAAAGCAACACAGTCAACTCTGGCGATAGTGGTGGAATTTCAGTCGTAATTTCAATCCCGTTTTGAAACGCCGCAATAGCTCCCTCATTGTCCTTTTGGTCAAATCGTTCCTGAGCGACTTGAAACCACGTTTTTTCGGCAAGAATCAGATTGCGTTCAATCGCATCATGTCCTTCAAAGGTAAAAGTGGTTTCGGCGTTGTAAATCTCTGTCGCCTCCGCCTTTAACGTATACGTTGTTCCAATCGTTAATAAGTTATTCGCGTCCCAATCCGAAAAGCGATAATTTCCGTTTGATCCTACTGTCTGTTTGTGATTGGTATCCTCAATCCATACGGCTATCTGTTCAACAACCTTCCCCTCAGGGAGAGTGATTTTTCCATACACAGAAATTGGCTTCAACACCCACGAAACTTCAACGGCTTCACCTTGGTTTATGTCAACTTCCGTAGAGCGGGTCGGTGGAATGAGATAGCCTTGCTTCTTAACCTGTATTTCGTAGTTTCCCTTCCTTATGTTGTCAACCACGCGTTGAGGAGTTACACCTATATTCTCGCCATTTACGAAAACCGAGGCTCCCGCCGGATCAGTAGTAATTTTTAGCATCGGCGAGAGTTTTAGAATAGGTATCTCCACGTTGCCGGTTGGCACAACGATGCTTTCCTGCGGTGGCGCTGTTGTGACAAGATGTTCATGGAGTTCACCAATAGCAATATTCCGATTATCGTTTAAATCGCTCGCATCAGTTTTGAGTGCCGACAGCACCTTGCGAAGTAGGGAATCCTCTCCCGTTTTGGCTCGCTTAATCGATACAAGCGCGGCCTCGCCGAGGAGTTCACGGTTGGCAAGATACGCAAAGATATTTCGATCATCTGTGTACCCGTCAAAGAGAACCGTCACATCTTCGGCGCCTGCGTCGCGAAACCAAAGGTTAAGTTGTGTGTCTTGTACAGCATCCGCCAATTTTGTTGTTTTGGCGCCGTGGGTTAGAAGATATATTGAGTTTGTTCTTGGTGGTTTCGTCACGCCTCCACGGTAGAAGAAGATGAACCGTTCTCCATGTTGCATATGAGACGCTATGTTCCGAATTGCTTTGTGAATCTCCGTCTTGGTGCATTGCTCTGACTGAATGTGCCGTACCCGATTGGAAGGTACATTTCCGCGAGCAACCAAGAGGTTGATGAATGCCTCGAAATCCGCACGAGACCCGGCATCAGGGTTGGTATCTACAAGCAACCAGTGGACTGTACTATCCGTTGGCTGGGCGAATGTCGGTAGAATGGCTACCGACACGTATCCAATAATGATTACGATGAATAAAAGTTGGCGTTTCATCATTTGCCGTTAGACCGTGACTGTACGATTTTCTCAGACAATTATTTTGACTTCACCATCTTCAACGATGACCTCATACGCTTCGACTTGCAATCGCGCATCAGTTTGACATGCACCAGTCTTTGCGTCGTAGGCGTAACCGTGCACTGGGCAAGTGACTACCCCATTTCTAATGCGACCCCTCGCAAGTGATCCCATTGCGTGGGCACAAGTATTACTCAAAGCACAGTAATCTCCATCGTCGTTGAGAACCGCAATCCGGCGCCCTTTGAAGGTGAATGCTTTACCGCGTCCTAATCGAATATCGGAGGCATTGGCAAGCGTTACGTAGTTTGGCATCTATCTTCTCCCTATTGTGAGGCACTGCCAACACTGACAACCAACCACAATAAGCATAACAAACACAAGGTGATAGCGTCAAGCCAAAAGCGAGGTTTCAACCTTTCTCTTGCCTACCACATTGAATTGTGGCAAAATACGTGATGAGTGCAATCTTACCGCTCCATTTGCAGCGACTACCGAAAGAGTATTGAATGAAGTTTTAACTACGCAAATCGCGTGCATATACGTACTAATCTCGAATATCCATCTTGAGAATCATTGAACCGGAGGTACGGAAGTGAAAAAGGGATTTGGTTTTGTCGTTGGAATTTTGTTCGGTTTAATGACAAACGTTTGTGCGGATACTGACCGTTGGTCACCGCTGGGACCAATATATGGCGGTGTTGTGCGGACGATGGTTTCAAACGGACTTTATGTCTATGTTGGTACACGGGGAGATGGAGTCTTCCGGCGCGAAATAGCCTGTTCGGACTGGAAACAAATTGGCTTGCGGAATTTTGCCGTTAATGCGTTGGCAATTCACTCGCAAGTTCCCGGCACCATTTTCGCAGGTCTTCAATCAAACGGGGTACACGTTAGCCACAACGGTGGACTAACATGGGCAAAAATGCCTCAATTTGCCGAAGACAGCATACTCGACATGAAGTGGCATCCCAAGCACCCCAATTTAATTTGTCTAGTAGGACACTTCAGTTGGGTTGCAATCAGCCGCGATCAAGGACTGACTTGGGAATCAAAGAATCATGGGCTTGAAGATGCCACTGTGATACGGTCTGTCGAGTTCCATCCTACAAATGAAAACATCATATTTGCTGCAACCACGGGAGGAGGCGTGTTTAAGAGTGCGGACGGAGGCACAAGCTGGATCCCGGCTAATTCTGGGATTTCCTCAAGGAATGTTCATTGTTTGGCGTATCAGCCTCTGACTGACATATGGTACGCGGGGACATACGAACATGGTGTTTTTCGTAGCCGCGATATGGGTGAAAGTTGGGAGCCGATTAATTCCGGAATACCCATGGTATACCCTTACAGCTACATCCAAGCCCTTGAGATCAACCCTCGCAATCCGGATCTCGTATACGCAGGCGCACGCGAAGGGTTTTTCGTTAGCCGTGATCGCGGCGATACTTGGGAAAACCAACACGCCCTTTTACGGTTTGATGTTCGCTCGATTGAACCACTGGCGTCGGACCTTTTGGTAGGTACTTGGGCTGCAGGCGTGTTTCGCAAAACGGTATCTGACGCATGGATTCTGTGGAATGAGGGATTGACCAATATCAATATCAGTAGTTTCATCATAAACCCCGTAGATTCGCGCATGATGGTTGCAACTACCTGGGGTGCCGGATTATATGTTACAAGGGACGGCGGAAGAAATTGGCATCTGTCAGATTCGGGAATAACCAATAAGATGACAATTGACTTAGCCATTCCGCCTGGTCAGCCGAATCGAGTGTATGCTTCCTCAGACGGTGCGGGTATTTTCTTGAGTGAAGACTCCGGGAGAACGTGGCGCGCCATGAATAAGGGGCTAAACGCCGGTATCGTCACTAGCATATTGGTTGATCCAGTAAACCGGAACCGAATATATGCAGGCACTGAATATATCGGACTGTTTCGTAGCGATGACGCTGGAGAAAGTTGGACGCAAACCGGGTTGAAACGCTATGCGATTTGGGCAATCGCCGTCAATCCTGAAAACCCGGATATCATCTATGTCGGAACCTGGGGGATAACTGCATATGCCTATGAGGGACTCGCTGTTCTACGTACCCTTGATGGAGGAGTGACGTGGGATGTGGTACTTGAGTTGGATAACGCCGCCCTAGCTCTGGCAATCGATCCAACTCGCCCAGACACGGTTTATTTAGGCACACATGGCAGCGGGATGTTCAAAAGCTTGGATGGTGGCGAGACATGGCAGCAGATTAACGATGGGCTTCGTGAGCTGAAGATTTGGGATTTGCTGATTGCCCCATGGAATCCTGATTATCTCTTTGTCGCAACTAGCGGCGGAGGTATATACTATTCCACCGATTCAGGTAACCATTGGGTTGAAATGAATGAAGGACTCGAAAACTTGAATTTCACTTCAATTGGTCTGATTGCCGGGCAGACAAAACAGCTGATAGCCGCTGGTACTTCAGGCTTTTATTCCTATACGCTTTCTTCACCAAGTACCGAAACCACTTCCGAGCCTACCGGCGTAGCTGATCCGATAGTGGAGAGAGCAGAAGTATTCACCAACTTTCCAAATCCCTTCAAATCTGAAACGTGGATACCTTATCAACTTATGGATGTTACAGATGTGAGGATTTCAATTTACAGTGTTGATGGTCATCATATCCGAACGCTTCAAGCAGACAGTCGAAACCGCGGTGAATACACTACACGTGGTACAGCCATGTATTGGGATGGCGCGAACGGCAAGGGAGAACCGGTAGCCAACGGGACTTATTTTTACCATTTTCAAGCGGGAGATTATCGTGCTTCGAAGAAGATGGTGATTATGAGGTAGTGTGGAGTGGACAGGTATATGGTCTGGAATGATTTGGCCATGAATTCGTTTCGGCTATGAAAGCACCGTGAGTTGGTCCTCATGCTGTGGTAGTGCGACGATTGGTAATGATTCGAGACTAGGGTTTTTATTCGTTCGGTATGCTGTCTTCCCATTAAGAGGAGTAGTTTATGCCGGGATTTGAGCATTCATCGCTAGAATACATACAACAGATTCGCAATGATTTAAGAGATAGATACCGAGAAGGGTTTCCGATTTTTAAAGAATTGTTGCAAAATGCGGACGACGCCGAAGCGTCCTGCCTTCACCTCGGTTGGTTTTCAGGCTTTCCGCACATTGCCCACCCGCTACTTAAAGGTCCTGCACTATTCGTTGTGAATGACGGGGAATTTAAGCCTGTAGACCAAGCTGGAATCAGGCGCATTGGGATTAGTGCCAAAGCGTCGAATCAAGCAGCCATCGGAAAATTTGGACTCGGTTTGAAAAGCGTCTTTCATCTATGTGAGGCGTTTTTTTATTTCTGGTCCGAACCGAACACTTTTGAAATTCTGAACCCGTGGCATGGCACAACCCCTCCAATTCACGAAAATTGGGAACGGGATGATACATCATTTGCCAGTGAAGCGCGACAAGCAATCATTGAGTGTCTAGAATCGTTGGGTTTACGTGATGTTCGGGATTGGCTGTGTTTATGGATACCACTGCGGCAAAGACATCACTGCGGAGAGGTGTCCCCCATCGTCAATAATCACCCGGGCGATGAAAATGGGCGACTTGAGTCAATTCTTCCATTGAATTCAGCGTATGAAATCAGCGAAGCACTTCCGCTGTTGCGCAATCTCGAAACCGTATCCGCTTGGAATGCCGGGACGGATGGATGCCTGGAAATGCTATTTCAAGTAAAACTGAACCAGGGAGCCACTCGATGCCGGTATCGTGGTTCTGGGCAGGGCATTCCAAGAATAGATCGCGAAGAGCGATTTCCCATGCAAGGCACTATGAGTGAGACAGAGTGCGGTGAGGCCATAAGTGTTCGGTATGCCGGATTTGAAATGATGGCAGGTTTACCCATCTTTTGCAGATTGCTCCAGTCGGAATATTGGCCCACAGTCATCACAATCAATCGTGAATCCGGAGCAGAACAGGAAAACAGAGAAAAAGCTGATCCGCACTGCGCCGCCTATTTTGTGGAAACACCTGCAGAAGGTAGAGGGTCGCTGCGAATTCAGCGTGCCGTATTTCTACCCGTCGGCGATCCAAAGGAAACCCAACCGTGTGAAGGAAAATCGGACTTTACGCTTATGCTTCACGGCTATTTCTTTTCCAATGCTGGACGGACAGATATTGAGATTTCTAAAGATGGAATTGGCGACACCGTCAATAACGAGGCTGAGGTTAGATCTAAGTGGAACTATGAATTGTTCGTTTCCGGTACACTGCCACTAGTCATTCCCGCATTAAACCAATTTGCCAAAGAAGGAAAACTTTCTGAGGAAAAGGTGCTTAGGCTTACCGAGGCGTTGGAAAAATCGGACACTTTTAGTCAGTACCAAGAATCTATCTGCAGAGACGCGCAGTGGGTTCGGAGATTAACTGTATCCGGTACCACATGGGAACAACTGAATAGTTCACACACAGAAATCCTTGAGATTCCACCGCCGCCGAATAGTGCTCCAAATCGTCCGGATGAAGTTTTTCCGATTCTCAGAGAACTAGCAAGCGAACATGTGATTACATTTTGCGATGCCCCACGGCTGACCACACAGAAAGCGGCTTCCAGATGGTCCCCAGAATACTGGTGCAAATTCTGCATGCTGTTCCAGTTGAAACCGTATTTGAAAATCGGGGCATGTTAAAATATCTCGTGAGGTTTCTGAAAGCATGTGCGCAAAATACGAGAATTGGTGTCTTGGAGGCTATTCAGGGGTTAGTGTTGGAGGCTTTCAATAGAATTGGTCTTGGGCAATTACGTAGCAACCGGTCTGAAATCAAGAATTATCTTGCGCATCTAGGGGGCGGTTCATGTTTTTCGATTCCCGAAGGCATATCTGAGGAAGTATTTCAAGGGCTTGTTCGGTCTGGATTACGCGTACTCTTAGTTCCCCAAGTCCTCGTGCCCGATGAACCTCACCAACTGTTGGTTGAAAGTCTGTATAACGAAGATGCCGTGAAAATTCTAAGGTTTGTATCCACTTTGGGCGAAAATAGGGAACTGGAGAAACCAGAACGGACGCTCGTGCAGCAGGTCATCGCAGCCAGCCATTGGGACGAGATTCGCGCACAATGCAATTCATTCAGGATATTCACGGCTTACGACTGTCGAACAAGATCCAACGTCTCAATCTCCTTAAGCCAACTCACGGGGCTGCGACGCAAGCGCACGTTATTCGCTTATTCAGGTTCCCAAGCAATGTCACTTCAACAAGCCCTAGATAATGCTTCTGTTACCCTTATCGACAAACCCACACTGGAAAAACTAGGCTGGGACGATGAAATAATAAAATGCAATGAACATGCCTGCCTGCAAGTCTTGGAATCGAAACCCACCTTGAATTGTCCCGAGGAGCGCGTCAATTTGCTTAATGCACTTTTGCCAGCGATTGAAGATGTCCCCGCACATAAAGAAGCAATGCGATACCTTATCCATGCTCATCCGTCCGATGAGAATCAACCTCTATTCATGGAGGCGAGTGCAGGACAGGGACTCTGGCCAAAAATAGCCAGTCAGGTTTTACAACAGAGGGCTGAGAAATGGCGTGTGATAGGCAATGTGTTGAGAGATAGAATATCCCAGCAATACCGGCAGCCGTTAGGGATTCATGAATTCGACGCTGATGGCATCGCTCAGCTAATTTTGGAAGTAGGTCCTGAAAACGTTGATTGTACAATCTTCAGTATCAACGAGCGGCAACAGATCCTGAGGGAGATGAAGAATATAGAGGTTCTGAGGGGATTGAATGTCTACAGTGACATTGACGGAAACATCGTGCGGGTAAATCCCGATTACACTTACTGGGAGAGCGATTTTCCATGTGAAGATATACCGAGAGAAAATATTGTCATTCTTAGCTCCTTGCCCGGATCCTTAAGTTGGCGCCAGGGACAGCTACTCGATCGATTCTTCACGGCGAAAGCCGCAATCCATGTTTGTCTTGGAATGGATAATCCGCATAAGCATTGGACACCAATTCTCAGGGCAATTGACCGCTTGAATAGCCTTCCTTCCCAGCTTAATTTGAAGATAAAAAACGCAAAATGGCTACCGATTGGTGCAGGGCGTTCTCCTCAAGATGTGATTTACGTGAAAGACATGGAGGATGAAGTCGCTCGAATTGTCGCCCAGTTCGACGATTTATTTGTTGATGTTTCAATGCTCCCAGAGAGATTTCGCGCTCACCCAGGGTATAAGAAAACGGTTCGCTACATATTTCCCAAAAGGGATGACGCACTTGAAATGCTTGGAGAGATGATGGCAGAATCCGAGAAATATCGTATCGGAGATATTGATATCGAGCGTCTGAATCTTGAGGTATTTCTTGCCACTTTTGCGCACGCTCCACGGCAGTTGATGTCATCACATTCGGTGCTTCAAGCGGTCAGTGAAACCTTTGACGAGGATGTATGCCGTGAACGTCTATTGCCGAAGTTATGTCAGCGTTTACCAATCTCCAACACTGTCGACATTCTAAATTTCCTCGCCGAACGGCACGAAGCCGCAGGGAGAAATAGAAAATCGGGAATCCTCCTCATTTTTAATCGATATCTGAAGGCTGCGACCAATAGATCCAACTTCATGGAAGTATTGAGGCAAATACGACTCCTGAGCCGTGGTGGCAACTGGAAACCGCCTGCCGAGTTATGTCTTGAGGCGGAAGGCATCGAGGGCGATGATTTACTTGATACAGACCAGAGCAGTATTGTCAGTGACCACGTAAAGAGTTCTGTGGTCGCCGGTCAGCAGCAATCTGGCGCCTCGCAACCACTTGAAGGAAATGAAGAACGAAAGTTTGACGAAAGTGCTGTCCGTTTGGAGCAATATTTCAATGCATGGGAGGGAGCAGTGCCAAGCGAAGTTATTGGCGGATTTCTGGCGCTGCTAGGCAACCATTCGAGACTCCTAAAATTGAGTACGCAGTATCTTGGCGTCCGTACTTATGAAGCTGTACGTGGAAAGGTTGATTGGGAAATTGCGCCCGGATCATCTGCAGAAGGAGCAAATGAGGATATCCATCAAACCATGCGTAAACAGCGGTTCCTTGTCGATCTAGTTGAAGGTGGGACTGCTGAGGTAACAAATCTCTTGAGGGCGCCATTCCACGCACGCATTGGGCTAAAGCCAACTAATAGCCTGTTTGTCGGAAGCACGAACGAACAGTTTCACTTCCAACGCGGTATGAGTTTCCGGGTCAACAGGATTAAGTTACGATCAATTCAACTAGATGAATTTTCTAACCCCGAACTATGTAATCTAATAAAAGACAGCGCTGCGTTGTTACTCAATAAGGTGTATAAACAGGCGGCTGGGAATCTTGACGACGTTTTCGATGACTTGGCGCAGAGTGAGCAACTGGATATTCGCATCGCGCAAAATTTGCTTCTAGATAATGCCTTTTTTTATGTGCGGCAGTTAGAAACGCGCCAAAGGGATGGCGATCTAGGCATCATCTTGCAAAAGTGGGACGAGGCACATAGCCAAAAAACAGAGGCTGAACATAATGGTGATGCTTGTGCTGAGGAGATAGCGGCCGAGGCAATGCAACAGGAACGGGAGCAATTGAAGAATCTGATTCAGAGCGATGTAGCGTCTCAAAACGCTATGCTAACCGCAGTGCGCCACAAAGTCAAAGAACACTACCAATACAAACCTCGGTCAATTCCCTTTGAACTCTTCCAAAATGCTGATGACGCTGTGGTAGAACGTTTTGAAATACATGGTAACTCAACCCTGCAGAACACTGATGCGACCCGATTTGTCATTCGGCAAGAGGACCACAACGTTGCATTCATTCATTGGGGACGCCCAATCAACAAATTTCGATCGGCATACTTTAATGGTCGGGAAAAGGGATTCGACCGCGATTTGCAGAAAATCCTAAGCCTCTCGCATTCGGACAAGTCAGAATCTACGGGGACCGTCACCGGCAAATTCGGTTTGGGATTCAAGAGTGTGTTCCTAGTCACTAGCAAACCGCGTGTCGCCAGCGGTCAATTGGGGTTTGAGGCGGTGGGTGGGTTTTTCCCCAAGCAGTTGACGGGAGACCCTCTAAGGGAATTACAAGACGAAATTAAAGCCTGCCAAAATGATGGAAAAGAGGGGACCATTATTTCCATACAGGCAGAGGAATGTTCTGTACAAGAATTTCTTAAGGAGTTTCGGGATGTGGTGCACTTCCTCCCCGTATTTGCGAGAAGGATTAGAAGATGTGATTGGATTAGGGATGGACAGACCGAATCTTGGGAATGGAATGATAGACCACTTGCGCAGTCCAAATGCGCCTACGTGGGCGAACTTCAGCCAAGTTCAGACGGTCAACGAGAACGACAGACTGCTGTGGTCTTCCGCGCAAGTCAAGGCGATTTGCTTGTAGGGCTTGATGCACAAGGCGCAGTGAAACTGGAAAAATCGGTTCCGGCAATTTGGGTAACTGTCCCTACGAAGGAAAGATGCGATTTGGGGTTCATTGTTAATGGAAGGTTCGATCTGGATGTCGGACGCGCGCAACTGGCGAAAGAAACACAGAGAAACAAGGATGTTGCGGACAGTATTGGACAGGGAGTAGGGGAGGCATTGATTGAACTTTTTGATGAGGCGGATAGGCATTGGGAAGATTTCTGCGATAGTTTGAACCTTGTCAGGGGTGCCAGTCAATATCAGTTCTGGTATTCGTTGTGGCGTCTGTTCAACAAAGTGACGCCGGAAAGTTCGACGACTGTTAGTGATGCGAGCCAACTCATACGCCGAATCCTATGGGATAGTAATAGCCACGGGATGGCAAAACTTTTTTCCCATCGATCCGCTATACCGAGTGGGTTGTGGGGCGATTACGAGATTTTAACTAAGGTAGATAAAATTCGTTTCAAAACAGTCGGAGCACTTGACGCAGAATTGATCTTTAGTCAAGCCGCCCGATGGCCTCAATTCCAACAGCGGATTGAGCCGGGACATGTTGTGTCCGACAGAGAGATTACCTCTGTTGTGATGAGTTTGTTGCCTGATGAGAATGAGAGTGTGCAGGAAATAAGATTATGCGATCTCGTTCAGTGGGAATTGGGATTAGATAATTGCGTAGACGTTTCACAAGCGTCTCGATTGGGATCCTTAATCACGCGGGAATTTCTGAACGAGTTAAATAGAAGCAACCGTGCCCAGCAGCATGAATATAACGAACTTAAAACGTTCCTGAGCGATGTTCGCTTTCAAGCGCATGACGGGGAATTTCATGCCGCAGAGGATTTATTGATTAAGGACGACGGAGCAGACAATCGTGATGAACCGCTTCGTGCGGCGTTTGCGCCGGATGATAGGATACTCAATGACGATTACACGGATAACGCTCTAGAATTCTTCAAAGCCTGCCGGCCAAGACTTAATGCCCCGCTCGAGTTGTTAGTAGAGTGGGCGGAGGAAGCAAATCCCCAAACACGTCATTCTGTTTTAGAATACCTACTTAATGGGCAGTTGAGGCGTGAAATTGCCGTAGCAATTCAGGACAGAGTCGAGCGTACTTGGTTACGTGATCTTACCGAATCTCCACTTCTGACTGAGCATTTCGATTCTTACCAGCAGTCAAAAATTCTTAGCGAACTTGAGTCTAAACACGCAGCAAGGGATGTCAATCCTACAGAACGGAGTTCAATTGAACGCGTCGGCATGGAAACCGTGATGTGTTACGAGCGCAAAGAGGGCCGTAATCCTGAAGATGTCTCCGCCGAAGCCCTCGGGTACGATATCCGATCAACAGATTCTACAGGGGTAGAACGGTATATTGAAGTCAAAGCACGGAGGGAACTTAATACGGAAGTGTCTCTGACACAAAACGAGTTGAGTAAGGCAAAACAGTTAGGACCAGACTTTTTTCTTCATGTTATTTTCGACGCAGAGAACCAACCCGAACACTATATTGTTGAAAACCCGGCGGAACGGACTCCTCCAAAGCAGAAACGGTTTCTAATCACTCGGGATCAAATTAAGCAAAATGGTTTGAAGATTGAGCAATGAAGTTTACAGCTTTTTGACAGTTTTCTGTGCAAGAAATCTAAGACCGGATCGCTCGATAAGTAGCGCATCGCTATGCCTCAAGTTATTGAGAAAACCTACTCGGATTTCAGATTATTACGGAACAACGAAGATGGGCCAGACTTTGTAGAAGCGTACTTTCTGGCACGGCGTTCTTGTAAAGACTGTCTCCATTATTTTCCGTACTGGTACAGAGGCAATCCTTTATAGTTGTTCTACTTGAAAAACCTCCCAATTGCTCCTTTGGCATCCTATGCTACTTAAATTGTGATGCTTAGGTCCACTAAGAAGATGCTTTCCCTGCATAATCAGCCGAAGAATTTGCCTTGAACGCTGCCAGCAAATTTCATGTAAACCTCCCTATTTTGTGATATACTAGATCATCGTCGGGTCATGAAGAGATCAAATTATGATGGCGGATTTCGTGCAGCGCCCGGCTTTTAATTTTCTCTAATGGGACAACTTTTGCGAGTATGAACTTAGCAACTATTCAGGGAGTAGAGCGGACGCTGAAGTAAACTAGCCTATGCAACTTCATATCCTTGTTAGTGGTAGAGTACAGAGGGTCGGATTCCGTGATTTTGCACGGCGAAGTGCCGAAAGATTTGGCGTTTGCGGCTACGTCAAAAACCTTGTCAACGGGGATGTTGAGGTTGTCGCAGAAGGCGACAAGGCAGCGCTAGATGAGTTCCTCTTGTTACTTCAACGAGGGCCTTCAGCAAGCAAAGTTGACAATATCCGAATTGATGAACTCAAGAGTTGTAGCCACCACATGGGTTTTGAGATTTACTCCTAGGTTTGCAAGCAAGCGCCATTGCTGTTGAAACTCACCGTCCGAATCCAGCATGCCGAGCATTGTGTCTCCGTCATTACAAGGTGATTCGAGAATATCTAGATAAGTCGCGCTTTATGGCAACACCAGTCAATATTCATGGGATGCTCCTTGCGGCAGGGCTATCCACCCGAATGGGGGAACCAAAGCAACTCCTACCTTTCGGAAACAGTACCATTATCGAAACGGCAATCGATAATATGCTTGGCTCCAAGCTTCGTGAGGTCATCGTCGTTATCGGTCACGAATCGGAGAAGGTGTATGAGAAAATCCGGAATAAGCCCGTCAAGGTTGTATTTAACCCTAGCTATCGAGAGGGGATGCTAACCTCCGCACAGTGCGGTGTGAGATCGTTGTCTGGTTGCGCCGATGCATTTGCACTGATGCTCGTCGATCAACCGTTTATAACGCTAGACCTCATCAATTGCGTCATAGACGAATTCGAGGAAACGAAAAAAGGGATTGCGTTACCAAGTTTTGACTATCGCCGCGGGCATCCCACGATTTTTGATCGGCGTTACGCTCGCGACATCCTCGCACTCGACGCGGAAAGCGGCGGCATTAGATCGCTTTTCAAAAAAAATGTTGACGATATCCATTACGTCATCGTTGGCACCAACCGTGTCCTGAGAGACATTGATTATCGTAGAGATTACGAGGAGGCGCTGAAAGACGAAAAAATGGTATAATGGATTGGATGACTTCATTGTCTTAATCATTTTCGAAATTCGCTTGACTTAAAACCAGGTTTAACCTAAATGTTTGAATCAATTGAAGAAGTACAGAATGCATGCGTGAAGGGCGAATACATTACAGACCGGG
Organism: Candidatus Poribacteria bacterium; assembly: GCA_965204085.1. Classification (GTDB taxonomy): domain Bacteria; phylum Poribacteria; class WGA-4E; order WGA-4E; family JAJDTR01; genus JAJDTR01. The sequence continues at coordinate 438,658 of CBDBEE010000002.1, forward strand.
CGTTGGCAACGACCCTCTACTTAGCCCAAAACTTAAACAAACCGATTTTTCTTGAGGGTGAACCGGGGGTTGGGAAGACAGAAGTCGCGAAAGTGCTTGCCAACATATCGGGTGGAAAGTTAATCCGTTTGCAGTGCTATGAAGGCCTCGACGCCAACAGTGCGTTATACGAGTGGAACTACACCAAACAGATTCTACAATTGCGCATTGATGAAGCTCAAGGTATTGACAAAGACCAAATTGGTGTCAGTCTCTTCAGCGAAGCATTTCTCTTAAAGCGTCCACTCCTTGAAGCCATTCAGAGCGATGGCGGCGTACCGCCTGTGCTGCTAATTGACGAAGTAGATCGGAGCGACAGCGAGTTTGAAGCATTCTTGCTCGAAATCCTTTCAGATTTCCAAATCACTATTCCAGAAATTGGTACAATCCGCGCGAAGCATATTCCTTACGTTGTTTTAACTTCAAACCGGACTAGGGAAGTTCACGAAGCCCTTAAACGGCGTTGTCTTTATCAGTGGATTGATTACCCTTCTCTCCAAAAGGAGTTGTCGATTGTGAAAACGAAACTTCCTCAAATCAATGATCTACTTGCACGACAATTATGCAACATGATGCAGATATGGCGAGAAGGCGATTATTATAAGAAACCTGGGGTAGCGGAAACACTCGATTGGGGACTAGCACTCATTGCCCTTGGGAAAGACGCACTTGATCCCGATGTTGTTGATGAGACCCTTGGTTGTCTCTTCAAATATCAGGATGACGTTCAACGCGCCCAAGGATCAGATATACATGAATTCATCGCACGGGCGAAACGCTTATCGGATTCGTCATCTGAAGAAAAATCGGAAAAAGCGGATTGGGTGCATTCGCAAGATTAATCCCATGAGACACCGAACACTGCCTCAAGAAATCACTGCCTTCTGTCATCTGCTAAAACAGATGGATGTCAACGTTACAACGACGAATCAGATTAGTTTCTGCCGCAGTTTAGAATTCATCGACATAGCACGGCGCGACGAATTTTACCATACAGCTCGAACGAACTTGATTGCAAACGAGTCTGATCGCGAAACGTTCGATTTGGCTTTTGACATCTTTTGGAAATACCCTCGTCCGACTCCTCAACCGTTAGGGCTTGATGACAATGATGATGCTCCATCAGCTGATGAGTCTGCACTTCAAGAACTTGCCGACATCGTGCAGGATGATGGAGGGGATTTCTCCGTTAATGAGTGGTTGGAATTGAGCAGCGAGGAAAACGATGAGCAAGAAACTGGCGATACGATTGCTTATAGTCCCGATGATGTCCTAACGCAGAAGGATTTCAGTAAGCTGTCGTCAGAGGAGATTGAGAAGGCACGAGAAGTCATCGCGAAATTCGCGGCGTTACTTGCCACAAAATTGAGTCGACGCAAGGAGTTGGCAGTCAAGGGCAAGACCATTGACTTCAGACGGAGTTGGCGTAAAAATTTAGCCTATGGCGGCGAACCGTTAACCCTCGTTCACAAGCGTCACAAGATAAAGAAAAACAAAATTCTCTTGCTCTGCGATGTCAGTGGTTCAATGGATTGTTACTCGAAATTTCTAATTCAATTCATCTATGGCATGCAACAGGAGATTAAAGAAATTGAAGTCGCGGTGTTTAGTACACGTTTAACGAACATTACCGGAATCCTTCGTCGCAAGGGCGTAGAGGAGGCACTCCGCGACATGGCAGAGGTGGTACCCGATTGGTCGGGTGGAACAAAAATCGGCGAAAGCATTGTTGGTTTTTACCGAGAATTTGCACGCTCATTCACAGCCAACAGATCGATTGTCATACTTATCAGTGATGGCTGGGATCAGGGAGATGCAGAAGTGTTACAGCGATCAATGGAAATGCTAAACCGACACGCGTACAAGCTAATATGGCTCAACCCTCTGCTTGGTAGTAACGGATACCAGCCGGTTTGCCGAGGAATCCGTACCGCTCTGCCGTATGTTGATTATTTTCTGCCCGCTCATAATCTGGAAAGTCTTGTAAAGTTGACCAAAGTCCTGATACCAATCTGGTCTCGCTAAGTGCGTGTTTAAATGATAAAGGACACCGCCACTTTTTGAGCATTTGAGTGTTATTACCTGTGGAGACTCTATCACGCTCGCTTGAACTGGTATGGGAAGGTGTCGAGTCAGTATGGTATTCGCCCCAAAGGCTGTACAATAATTATCATAGATCGCTTGGGCAAAATGTGGCTGATTTGTCCATTGGAGCGACGCAATGAAATTTATCTTGAATCGACCGTTGGCATGATAATTCAGCACTTTAAGCCGTGAAGGCGTGAATTCTTAACCTCTGACTTTGTACGGAAGGATTGTTCTGGATTTACGGAGATGTCGACATGCGTGAGTATCAATCTAGGTTTCCGATATGGGGAATATTGCTTATTTGTCTAATCCTTTTCCCTGAGAAGCATTTGGTTGGCTCAACTCTATTCGAGACCATTGAACGCGCTGAATCATACATTCTTGCCGCTCAAAACGATGACGGTGGCTGGCCCCTCATACCGGGAGGAGAGAGTGACGTTGAAATCACGTCATTTGCTATGCAAGCCTTAATGTTCAAGGGCTGGGGCACTGGTTCTTCAGTCATTCGTCGGGGCGTGAGATATCTGACGCGCCAGCAAGAGCAAGATGGTAGTTGGAACGGTAATACGGCACATACCATCTTTGTGCTGGTCGCACTCGCGCAGGCGGAGACAGATGATTCAGACGCTCGATTCGCAGGTTTGAAATGGATTAGAGACGCGCAAAACGAAAATGGGAGCTGGGCAAGAGAAATGCATAAGCCCGGTAATCCGTTGAACACCGCTGCGGTACTGGCTGGATTCAAACGATTGGATTTCAAAGCCAATTTTTCGCCTCTCTCGAGGGGAGCCGATTGGCTAGCCGAGCAAATCAACATAGATGGTGGCTGGTCCTTGAAACGTGGTAGTCGCTCGGATGTTCTTGTCACCTCTTGGGTATTGCAAGGGCTGGCGCCCGTTTACGACATTGATGCTCAGTTGGTGTGGTTGAAGCAGATGCAAAATCGAGACGGCGGCTTTGGTAGGACAAAAGGAGAGAAGAGCGATCCCGAGATTTCAGCCTATGCCGTGATGGCGCTAGCCGCAGGAAAAGATCCGCTCAACACGGACCGTGTCACGCTCGGTTATTTAAGAACAGCACAGCATGAAGATGGCGGTTTTATCAGTGACACACCCATCGAATTGAAAGAACCAATAGCTAACCTGCAAACGACGTGTTTTGTGCTCATCGCGATGTATGCAAGAAAAATTGAAGAGGACCTAGGAGATTGAAGTTTTTCGTGCTGAAGAATCTATTAGATTTAGCACGAATCTGCTTTTTCTATCGTCCTTTATTGGCCGCAAAAGAGCCAGGCATTACGTGGTATACGCCGTTTGTAGCCTTGCTGACTCGCTCTGGAAAATCAGTTGATGGATCTATGTATACCTTATCATGGCGAGTTTTCGAGCTCCGCATTGAAGATGCTCCGATGACGTTCACTTGAGCTTCCGCCTTCCGACAAACTCCGATGGCTTGGTCAACGGTATAGCCTTTTTCTGCCCGATGACTTGTAGGTTCATCAGTGATAATTACGAGAACGAGCTTGCGATTGGTGGGTGTTTTAAGTTTCGGTACACCTTCTATCACTGCATCCAGTAGATGCTCATCACCTTGCTTGGGCAGCCGGACCATTTGTTTAATCTGGTTAGTGTTCAACGGAGGTCTGGTAGCGAGAACGATACTTTGCCCGCCACCACTTGCCGCCCAAAAACGGATGATTCCAAATCGGTAATCGACCTTAGCCGCATCCAAGACGTTGACTATCTCATCGATTCCACGGCAGGTTTTCTCAACTTTCGTGTCCATACTCAGGCTTGAATCAAGCAAAAATATAATGTCGGTGGGCTGCAATATGGTCTTGGAAATGTGTTGAGCAGTTAGCTTGAAAATGCCTTCAGTTTTGAGGATGGATTTGTCTAGATCCCGCGGACTGTGAAATTTCACTCCACTTCGATCTTTACCAGCGACAGAATAGAATTTACCGCCTGTGCCAGTAGTTAATTGTATCTGCGCCGATTCACTTACTCCGATTGAATTGATATGTATATCGTCCCGTTCACACTGATCGACAATCTGCTTCACAATTTTGTCCTTGGCATCTTTCGCGGCCCAAGCTGTTCGCAAAGGCGAATGCGTCACAACGAGTAAGTGCTTCGACGCATCAGGTCGAAAGTCAATTCTTCTTAGTGTTTGGAGAATTATGTCAAGTCCATGACCGGGAACGGCATTACCAGGCCTGAGTCGCAATTTGCTAAACCATACTTGACCAACCAAATCACTTGCGAATGGAGGAATGCGGGCTTTTGGTACGCCATCAAGTCTTTGGAGCGAAAATCGGCAGTCAATGAACTTCTCGTCAAATATTTCGGCCACATCAGGAAGTATTTCCTCGATTGCGAGGATATTGTCCATCATACTTCGGCTTCCATCAACGAGGAACACCAAATCTACCATAAAGTTCTGGGTTTGACTGCTCACGTGCCGAGCGGTCTCAAGAACGTGTTCAGCTACGAGTGCTATTGAATCTGTGTTTCCTTCTTCCAAATGCTCTTCCGGCATCTCAACTATACTATCTACACTATAGTCAGATTGTGCCGCGACTCCTACCGCGACTGTCGCATCAATTCCTAACCAGATTGCGATAATTGTCCAAGCAATCCGTCCAATTATGGTATTTCGGATTACCATGTGACCTCCTTGCTTGTTTGTCTCCCAGCAATCTTCATGTTGAATTTGCGAGTTCTTGTTGGGTTAACGTGATGTTATCGCGCGCTGCAGAACCACGACGATGAGCAATTTGATGACTGAATTATCTTCAGTAGACCGTCTTAGAACCTGCTCTAATGTATGTTCAAAATTATTGAGTTTTTGACTATTATTCTTGCGTTCGATGCATTCGAAAACTTCCTTTTCAGTTGAAAAATCACTGAAAGACGGAATAGAAAGCGTAATAAAAAGCAAATCCGAGCGATGCTCTTCTAGTGTCGCCCCTGAGATCCGGGCATAACGAAGAATACGCCGTTTGTAATTCCCGGGGCTCGTTTCTGAAACTCAACAGAAGAAAGATTGGCACGGCCGCCAAAACGACCACTATACGAACGAGCGCCCATTGAAGATTGCCCGATAACATTCACTTGCGCGCCAACCCTTCGACAAACACCAATGGCTTGGCTGACAGTATATTTTTCCTCCACACGAACCTCTGGAGATCCATCTGTAACAATTACGAGGACTAGTTGGCGGTGCATAGGTGTATTCAGTTTCGGTACGCCTTTCACCACTGCGCCAAGGAGATTTCTTTCGCCCTGCTTGGGCGCGCGAAATAATTTCTTGACTTGGTCGGTGTTCAATGGAGGCTGGGTGAGCGTCACGACGCTTTCGCCATTGCCAATCGCCGCCCAAAAACGGATTACGCCGAATCGATAATCAATTCCCGCTTTATTCAGAACGTCTGCCATTTCATCTATTCCGCCGCAGATTTTGGCGACTTTGGTTTTGTCAGCTTTGGCCGCCATTCTCAAGCTTGAATCAAACATAAAGATGATATCAGCCGATTTCTTTACTGTTCGGACGATGTGCTGTGCGGTTAACTTGAACACGCCTTCAATCTTAAGTATAGACTTGTCGAAATCACCTGAGTTAAAAAATTTAATCCGCTTCTTATCGTTACCGGATATAGCGTAGAATTCGCCACCTGTTCTAGCTGTTAGTTGTATCTGCGCCGATTCGCTCACGCCGATGATGTTGATATGAATATCGTCTCGTTTACAAAGATCGACAATCTCTTTCACAATTCTATCTTTCGCTTTCTCTGCTGTCCAAGCGGTCTGCAAACGCGAATTAGTCAAGACCAGCAAATGCTTCAGCGCTTGTGATCGGAAGTTGGTTTCCCTTAGCGTTTGTAGAATAGCATCAAGTCCATAACCGGTCTCGGCACCTCGAGATATTCGCAATTCACGCAGCCACGCTTGAATGCCAACTAAATCACTCTCAAAAGTTCGCGTCGCGATTTTTGGCACGCCGACAATTCTCTCATACGAGGTGGCCGCGAATTGATAATCAATCAATTCTCCCTCAAATACGTTAGCTACATCAACCAATTTTCGCTGCATCTCGGCGATTTCTTTCACCATACCTCGGCTGCCGTCAATGACGAAAACCAAATCCACCATACGATTTTCAGCTTGGTCGCTTACACTCCGAGCAATCTCAAGAAGGTGTTGAGACAAATCTTTCATTGTATCGGTATTTGATGTTTCCTGCTGCTGTTGAAGTGGGGCCAATCTACCGCGTCGTAATCGGCGATTTTGTGCCGTGGCTTCTAAAATAACTACCCCGTCAATACTCAACAAGGTTGCCATAATAACCCAAACAATCCGTCTCATCATGGAATAGAAGTTTACCATTTACCCTTCCTCCTGTCATTTGTCGGCAATTCTCAGTTTGGATTACTGATTCTGTAAGGCGATTCCAATATCATATTTTCCAATCATGACGAAGTCCATTCGAGGACAGAGCTACTTAGAATCAGCAGTTCTTGTACCAGCCTAATTGAATTTTTGAGGTTCAATAGTCAGACAATTGCGCATGAACAATCTTTGCTTGGTGGAGGCCATCTTCAATCTGCAATCAATGATTGTTACCAGAAGCCAAAATGTACGGTTTCAATATAAATACCGAGACAATACGTTTTGCACTGTGATACTCCAGTCTTTCTCTAATCTCTTTTCTTGCGCAACTTCTGTGCCATTCGCGGGAGCCCAATAATATCGACCAAAAAGAACAAATTTTTCTGCCTGTTGCACAAAATAGGTCAGTGAATTCAATTGTGCTGCACTACTTGGTGCACGAGAGTCAGCACTTCACAAGGGGCGCTAATCGCCCGGCTCGCATGTAGAAAAACCTAGTTAGAATGGCGATTCAGCAGATAGCGTTCTTGTGCTGACCGCATTCACTTGGGGAGACGGGGGCAGACGATGACTTGAAAGATTGAAATGGATCGGAGGAGTGGAAGAGAGGGGCGTGTAGGACGAAACAAAGGCATTAACCCCGGAATCTGCCGAATGCCGCCGTGGTTTGCGCTGAACTTAAGCAATGCAGATTCAGAGCCAACCCATCCTCCATTTATTGAGAGTTACTTACCTTGCATAGTTGATTAGCCGAAGGATTGGATACTCCCTACGTTTGAGAGTGTCAAATTCGCGATGCTGAAGCAGATGACAGATTAGGTTGGCGGTTTCGGGAGGTGGAGAGTAATTTGATAATACGGTTTACAACGAGATGGTATTAACTATAGGATTGAATTTACCAAATACGGGCAGCGTTACGCTTGGATAGAGGGAGCTCGTTTACGGTACTAGTCGGAGGCTTCGGGCATAACGTAATGTACACCGTTTGTAATTTCAGCAACTCGTTTCTGAAAATCTACAGAGGAGGACATAGCGCGGCCTCCAAAGCGACCCTTATAGGAACGAATACTCATCGAAGATTCTCCGATCACATTCACTTGCGCTCCAACCCTTCGACAAATGCCGATAGCTTGATTGACGGAATACCCTTTTTCGGCACGATGTCCTGTCGAGCCATCGGTGACAATCACGAGGACAAGCCTACGATCTGCGGGCGTTTTAATTTTGGGCACACCCTTTATCACCGCTCCGAGAAGATGTTTGTCTCCTTGCTTTGGCGCGCGATAAAGTCGCTTAACCTGCTCGGTGCTCAATGGCGGCTTAGAAAGGACTTCGACACTTTCGCCGCTACCGATTGCTGACCAAAAACGCATAACGCCAAATCGGTAATTGATTCCAGCTGATTCCAAGATGCTCGCCATTTCATCAATGCCAGCACAGACTCGGTCTGTCTTGATTTTGTTAGCTTTAGCCGCCATACTCAAACTTGAGTCAAACATAAAAACAATGTCGGTTGGTTGATTTGCTGTCGCGGCAATATGCTGTGCCGTTAGCTTGAAGACACCTTCAATCTTGAGAATTGACTTATCCAGATCGCCCGAGTTAACAAATTTAATTCTCTTCTGACGAATTCCAGAGATAGCGCGGAATTCGCCACCTGTCTTAGCTGTCAGCTGAATCTGTGCACTTTCGCTTACCCCGATGATGTTGATGTGTATATCGTCCAGCTTGCACAGGTTGACAATTTCCTTCACAATCTTGTCTTTCGCCTTTTCTACAGTCCACGCGGTCTGCAAACGTGAGTTGGTCACAATTAGTAGATGTTTCGACGCTTCCGGCCGAAAGTTGGTCTCCTTTAGCGTCTGTAATGTCACGTCAAGACCATAGCCGGTCTCGGCGCGTCGTGACATTTTCAATTCACGGAACCAAGATTGACTGGCAACCAAATCCCTCTCGAATGATTGAGTCGTGGATTGTGGCGCACCCGCAACTTTCTCGAACGAAGACTGGGCGAATTGGTAGTCAATGAGGTTCTCCTCGAAAATGTCAGCCATATCAACGAGCTTGTTTTCGATTGCAGAGATGACGTTCATCATGTTGCGGCTTCCATCGATGATGAACACCAAATCTACCATTAAGTTTTGGGAATGGCTGCCGATATTCCGGATAATCTCTAGGAGATTATCAGTCATGCTAGTCGATAGATTCGCATTTGGTCCTACCGAGTTCTGTTGAGGCATCACCACACGCTCGCGTCGAATCCGCCGAGCTTGTGCGCTGACCTCTATCGCGCTTGTCGCATCAAAACTTAACCAGATGACCATAATTATCCAAGCCAATCGCCTCGTCAATGTTCTGGAGTGTTCCATCTGTCTTATCCTCGTTTATTCTTGTCGATTTATGGTGTATGAGATATTTTCCAGTGTCAAGAAATAACTGTGTGATTCAATCAAAACTAGTGACAGTAATGTCACCGCAAATTGATGTAAAGTCACAGATTCAAGTATATCATATTCCAGTTCCGACCACAATTCCGCCAGTGATTTGAGCTTGAATGCTCTGTGTCCTTGTGCTAAACTTAATTCCAAGGTTGAAACAACAGATATCGATTGAAACTGCAAGGAAGATCAATTGTGAAAAGAGAAGTTGAAATCACTCGTGAAACGCGGGAAACACAGATCAAGTTGAATTTGAACGTGGATGGTACCGGCAAATCCCAAATCCACACTGGGGTGGGCTTCTTGGACCACATGCTTGAACTCTTCGCCAAGCACGGTTTCTTCGATCTTACAGTGGATGCCACCGGGGATCTACACGTGGATGCTCATCACACAGTAGAGGATGTGGGCATCTGTTTAGGAGAGGCATTTAACCGAGCCGTGGGCGATAAAGTTGGCATGTGTCGCTTCGGAAATTCTTCCGTACCGATGTACGAAGCACTTGCGCAAGTCAGTTTAGATGTATGTGGACGCCCATATTTCCGCTACGATACTCCTCTTCGCGATGGCAAAGTGGGGAATCTTGATGTGGAATTGGTAGAAGAATTCTTCCACGGATTCGTCAATAACAGCGGAACAACACTTCATATTGATGTTCCCTGCGGAACGAACCATCATCATATCATCGAAGCCGTCTTCAAGGCGTTCGCTAAAGCACTTGATTTTGCCACAAGCACAGATACTCGCGTCAGCGGGATACTCTCGACAAAAGGGACACTATAGGACGGGTTGCGGATATAATCCGTTTGTTTGAAAAATCTCAATTACCGAGAATTTGCTAGACTCAGGGCTGCTACGCCGTGGAAAAAAACGCCATCAAGCGCTACACGCAAAAATGAGATAGTTAATGGACGAAGACAAGGTAATCGCGGTTATCCTCGGTGGTGGTAGAGGTACCCGACTATTTCCGCTAACTAGGGAGCGGGCCAAACCGAGTGTACCAATCGCGGGTAAATTTAGGCTTGTCGATATTCCGGTCAGTAATTGTCTACATTCCGGAATGGAGCGGATTTTTATTCTTACTCAGTTCAATTCGGTTTCGTTGAATCGTCATATTGCTCAAACCTATCGCTTTGATTCTTATCGTCGCGGATTTGTGCAGGTATTGGCTGCCCAACAGACATTTGAAGGTGAGACATGGTATCAGGGAACGGCGGACGCGGTACGGCAGAACGAATCGTACATTATAAGCCCCAGATTCACAGATGAATATGTGCTCATCCTTGCGGGCGATCACCTTTACCGAATGGATTATCGTAAGATGTTGTCGATTCATACCGAATCGAGAGCAGACATCACTGTCTCCGTTATCCCAGTGTATAGGGAGAATACGAGCGGTTTTGGCATATTGCAAACCGATAGTGACGGACGAATCACTGATTTCGTGGAAAAACCGCAGACGGAGGAAGAACTCCAGCGGTTAACCGTTTCGGAAGATACTTTCACCTCAAGAGGAATTGACCCGCGTGGCAGACAACACATTGCTTCAATGGGAATCTACATTTTCAATCGGGAACTTTTGGAGCAAGTTCTTGCAAATGAGTCACATGTCGACTTTGGCCTGGATATCTTTCCAAGTTGCATCCATTCGCGTCGGGTGTTCGCATACTTCTTCGATGACTATTGGGAGGACGTCGGTACCATCCGGGCTTTCTACCAGGCAAATATTCGACTCACAGATATTTCCCCACGGTTTAACTTTTACGATGAGCGTACGCCGATATTCACTCACCGTCGACATCTTCCAAGCACAAAGGTAAACAATAGTAGCATTCGGTCCTCAATCCTTTCAGAAGGCTCCATAATTGACGATTCTGAAATTGACCGTTCTATTGTTGGAATTCGTACAGTTATTTCGGCGCGAACCCGAGTTTACCAGTCCGTTCTAATGGGTGCAGACTTTTATGAAACGGACGACCAAAAACTACGGAATCGGAAATCGGGCATTCCGGATGTTGGCCTTGGGAAAGGGTGCTTGATTCGAGGAGCCATCATCGATAAGAATGCACGCGTCGGCGAAGATTCAATTATCGCGAACACCGAGCAGAAAAGCGACTTTGACGGGGACGAATACTATATCCGTGATGGAATTGTGATTATACCTAAAGATGGCGTAATTAAGCCTGGAACCGTAATATAGGAATGGGACTCGGTCATTAGTCAGAAATTTCACACCTTGGAACGAATGGCGAGTTTGTTTATTATACCGGCGGCCGAATGTCGGCATTGTGGTCGCGTGTGCGGCGCCTTATGACGAAATGTGGGCGAACTTCAGATAGACCCCTCGCAGTGTCCTATCAGTTCGGTTGATGGTTGATTCTTTGCACTTACATTTGCCTGAAGAAGTGGACTTGACCGATACGGCAAATATATGTATTGACATCTAATCTTCTTCTAGACCGAAGTCAAATACCTCTGAGTCGACCGAGCTTGATGGTTCCAGTTGCTCAGCCCCAGTTACTGTAGCAGAAGTCGAATTCAGTCTTGGCGATCGCATTCCAAGGATCGTAAGTGAGACTAGAGTCAAAACAGACATGCAGGTAATGGCGAGGGCGACGGGACGCTTGCGAATTGGCAATCTCTCTTTTCGAGCTAGAAAGGGGACCAAGAACAGAAGAAGAATTGCTAAGGTGGGAATTACAAAAGTACCGACTACCTCAAGCGACCCTTCGAAATATTTTAGCAGTTGAAACAGGAATAGGAAATACCATTCTGGGCGAGGATCGTACGAGGCATCTGTCGGGTCAGCAATCGCTTCGGTGGGCACTGGAACAAACAGCGCCATTACCACGAGAATGCTGAAAAGTATGAGAATCGCCACGCTGTCTTCAAAGAGCTGGTCAGGATAGAAAGGCTTACCTGCATTAGTGTCCGTGGGGTTATTTTGTGGGAGACCGGAAGATCCAAGATGGCGTACAAATAAGAGATGTAGCCCAACTAATCCAAATACAATCCACGGCAGCCAAATGGTGTGGATGGCATAGAAGCGAGCCAGCGTGACCGCACCGACTTCCTCACCACCTCGCAAGATTTTGCCAATAGCATCGCCAATGAAGGGCACGGTGCTCGCAATCTTAGCGCCCACCACGGTGGCCCAATACGCCTTCTGATCCCACGGCAGGAGATAACCGGTGAATCCGAATCCCAATACTATCAGCAACAGCAATACGCCGACAATCCATGTTAATTCGCGAGGCGCTTTGTAGGAGTCATAAACCACGACGCGAAGCAGGTGCAAAAATACTACGATTACCATGGCACTCGCACCCCAATGGTGTAACCCGCGCACAAAGCCGCCGAAGGGTACTTCATTGTTGATATAGACCAGCGAATTATATGCATGGTCCGGTGAAGGAGAGTAGTAAATTGCCAAAAACGCTCCGGTTGCAGCTTGTAGTATCAACAGAAACAGAGCCATAGCTCCGAGTGAGAACAGCCAGTTGATATGCTTTGGCAATGGCTTTTTTATGTGTGCCTCTATTGAGCGCAATGGGACACGCTCCGCAAAGAATTCACCTATCTTCCCGTTCAACCGTTAAGTCTCCTTGACATATAGGACGCCATCTTCCACTTTAACTGGCAACTTTTCGAGGGCTTGCGGTGGTGGTCCTGCCACGACATTCCCTTCTTCATCAAACACACCACCGTGGCACGGGCACAGGAACTGTCGCTTCGACTCTTCCCATCGAACGAGGCAATTGAGGTGGGAGCAGACCCTCGAAAAGACGACAAAATTACCATTTCCCGTATCGGTTACGTAGACGGACCGCTTTCTGTTGGTTTGTACCCATCCGTCTTTGGATTGGAACGTGTAATTCACTTTTTTGTGTCGGCTTCCCTTCAGGAGGTCAACAATTCCCAACACTACGAATTTCTTGGGTTTATTCTTCAATGCAGGTAAGATTGCGAAACCGAAAAGCGGTACCGCGACAATCGTACTGATAAGACTGCTAATGAAGAATAGACCAGCCTTAAAAAATGTGCGTCGTTTCAAAGGTTTAGGGTTTTCTGCGTGAGAGTTCATCTCGGGTACTCCTGGTTGGTCCACATACACTCTCGCTGTTATTCCAAATCTTCGTCTAAGTCAACTTCGTCTATACTGAACCGCAAGTGTGCTTTATCGACAAGGTCTAAGATGCCCTTCCATTGTTGTCTACTATTGTCGGAATCTCCTTCTTTGTCCAAAGTATCGACAAACCGGGAAAGAGATGCTGAGACTTGATCCTGGAAATAGGTGTATTCTTCGGTCTCGTTCGGGTTGTTGGGCGGCTCAAAATAATCTATGTACTGAATGTAGTTTTCAAGTTGCTTAGCCGCTTTCACTGCGACTGCTTGATTCGTTGGAGATTGAAAATACTCGCGAATTACAATATATTCTTCATTCATCATCTCCATTAGTTCTAGAAGTGTTTCTGGCTCATAACCCTCATCAGGAGGCCTTTCAAACACATCCGTCGATTCGGAAATTTGCTCTGACTCCTTAGAAAACAGCGCATATGTCATTAGGAGCGCCTTCTGAGGCAAGAGTGCGATCGATTGAGAAATCTCCTCCTGTCCGGTGATAGGTTTCACATCTGTCCCTACTTGAAATACGTTCTCAATTCCCATGCCGGTAAACTGGTCGAGAAATTCCCTGTTGACAAGCCCAGCTACCTCCGTGTAATCAAAAATCTCGACACGCACAACCGTTCCTTGCATGTTGAGACCAATGCCGCCCTGAAGTGCGCCCATGGGGCTGTCAACTTCGAGAAACAGCACAGTTCCTAACGGTTTCTTGTTAGAGTTCGTTGCAATGTGAAAGGTTGGGGCAAGATCGCTAGGATTGAGTTTTGTTCCGAGCTTACTCTCAATGGAGGAAACATTATCCGAAGACAATATAGGGTTCTTCAAAACGAAGTTTCGGGCATTTGGGAAAAACAGGTAGGGTGTCTTTTCAGGGATTGGGTTTTCGGTTGTACAGCCTATTAACGGTATCGCGATCCAGCAAGCAACCAAGAAATATATGAACGAATTCGGTTTCATCAATTTCCCTTCGAGAATTCGAAGGAGTCACTTTTTTTATATCTCCAACTTCCGTACCGATGATATTCTAAATGTGAATCCGATGAGGGTCCGTCGAGGAAGCGAATGCCGAAATTCCAGATGGGTGAACAAATATGGTTAACCTTTGGAAGAGTAGATGGTAACAGACCAGTCAGCGAGCACAAAACATTTTAGATTCTGTATGTAAACTCAGTTCATCGCTGCCTGCTCGCGATGCCAGTCCTGCACTGCTTGAGGAATAGCCTTGAGGTTCTCAATAGCCGTCTGCAGCGGAATAGCGCACTCGGGTCCAACGAGTTGTACTCTAGAATTAAGATTGCTGCGAACCTCTTGTTGGACATCTTCGGGCTGCTTTGCAAACAATGTTTCGGGATTATTTATGTTTCCCACAAGAGCGATTCGATTCGCAACTGCCTCCATAGATTCGGCAGGCTTGTTTTTGGAATCGTAATGGAAAGCTGCCATCCCCGTCTGAGCGATGTATTCCATTCGGTCTACCGTACGACCACAGATATGAAGAATCAGAGGGATGGGGAGGCGTTCAACGAACTCAATGTGCAAATCTCTTAGGTACCTCTTGTAATAATCCCCGCTGACCAAGTCACCTGTCGCATGGTCCGGTAGTGTCAGTGCATCGGCCCCAGCCTCTATCTGAGCTATCCCGAATTCTATAGTTGCATCTTTCATCCTGTCTAGTGCGAGTTTAGTTTGACCGGGATCGTCCAGCGACAATAGCAGGAAAGGTTCTACGCCGAAGCAGTGGTAGCCCAACGACCAAGGCCCCATGGTCTTACCAATGATAGCGACCTCATCGCCGTATTCCTTCTTAAGAATTTTGATTGCATCAAGAACACATTGGGTATCTTGGTGGGTTAAAAAATTGGACGGGATTTTAACGTCATCAACATCTTCCCAAATTGGCTCTCGCATTTTCACCGTGGGCCAATTATCTTTCTGTTCCCACTGAATCTTGCAGCCAAGAGCCGATGACTCTTGGATAATTGTAAAGACCGGCATAATCGTGTCAAAGCCCAACTCGGTATAACCGGTGGCTGCCAAACGCGCCATCAACTCAGGTTCGCGATTAGCGTCTGGGAATGGAGCATCTACGAGATCCATCAATTCCACCGTGGCAACAGAGGTGGGATTACATACCGGCGTCCGATCTACGGGATCGCGGCGCAGCGCCGCCAACACACGTTCGCGGCTGGTCATCGAACCGACTACCTGTGATTCCATAGTGTTATCCTCACTATTTACGATTACTGTCTTTTTCTTGAGGTTATTCTTGTTGACTTGGAGCTGAAAGTACTCCGCGTGATGACGCCATCTCCTGTTCCCGCATAATCGCTCTTACATTCGGCGCGCGAACAAGCAACAAACCGACCAGGGCGTCATGGGACTGCCCGCAGGCAAAAGAAACCCGATCCACTCGTTCGTCTACCATCTGTCCCAACTTGATTAAACCGCCCGCAATCGCCGATATTCGTCTTTCCTTGCTCTTGGCATCTCCTTCGGCGCCAACAATGTAAACCCCGGCGCCGCTGCTGGTAACGGTGATATTTAACCCAGATTTTTTATCTAAGACACTCAAAGGACGCGGTTCAATTATTTCGTTTGAACTGAATTTGCACGCTTCCAAGAAAACTCGTCTACAAGCCAGTTCATGGCCCTCCTTACATGGGAACTGGAGCCGTCCGTCTGAGGTCAACTCCATGTCGCCTAAGACTTTCATCGCATTGACAATTGATGCAATACGTTGCTTGGCACCTTCGATACGGCTATAGGTATGAACTATAAATGTAGGTCCTGCATTACGCAGTTGACGATAGAGTCCAACGGTAATGTCATGAAAATGCGCGTCCATTGGAACAATCTCGATTCTTCTTCCGAGATCAAGTGTTTCGCCCATAATCATCTTCCTCCAAGTGATTAAGTTTAACTCAAATAGCGTGAATTGTAAAGCGGTATTTTTCTCCTTTGGTAAGTGACTGATCCTGACACGTTTGTGTCCAAATTTAGACTCAATTGCGTGGTCTGCTTTCATCTCGTATCTTTACGGGACTTCGTTTCCGCTTGACACTGTCCGCCCTCTCGCTATAATGCCCTCAATCTATGGTGTCGAGCGCGGTATTGACAGCGTGTCAGAGGTTAATCATGAACGGAAATATACATACAATTGTAGCTGATGAAGAATTGGCTTCCTACGAGATAAAGGACGCAAAACATACACCAGTGCTTGCGCGTGAAGTTGTCCATTTCCTAGCGCCAAAGAGCACTGGGCTTTATGTTGACGGTACAGTTGGTTTGGGAGGTCATGCTGCTGAAATTTTAGAAACATCTGCACCAAGCGGCCGGCTCATTGGAATCGACTTAGATATAGAGGCGCTCGCAATTGCGAAGAGGGCATTGCGCAGATACAGTGCACGGTGTACATTGATTCAAGGCAACTTTACTCAATTGGACGAGTTACTTGCTGCCCATTCAGTTACACAAGTAGACGGAGTTTTGCTTGATTTGGGAGTTTCATCATTGCAACTCGGTACTCCGTCAAGAGGATTTAGCTTTTCTCAAACTGGAAAGTTAGACATGCGAATGGACAGGAAGCAATCGCTTTCGGCCGCCGAGGTCATCAACGACTATAGCGAGGACGCTCTATCTGACGTTTTCACCCAGTTTGGCGAAGAGCGTTGGTCAAAAAGGATTGCGCATCAAATTACCCAAGCGCGCAAGGTGCGACACATCACCACGACGCTTCAACTCGTTGATATCGTGCAGAAGGCAATCCCGATGAAGATGAATCGTAGGCGAATCCACCCAGCCACGAACGTCTTTCAAGCACTCCGAATTCATGTCAATAATGAATTGAAAAACCTTGACGCAGGTTTGAATGTGGCGATTTCGTCTCTGAAACCTGAGGCACGAATTTGTGTAATATCTTTTCATTCGCTTGAG
Source organism: Candidatus Poribacteria bacterium (assembly GCA_965204085.1). Lineage (GTDB taxonomy): Bacteria > Poribacteria > WGA-4E > WGA-4E > JAJDTR01 > JAJDTR01. The sequence goes on from CBDBEE010000002.1 coordinate 455,669, forward strand.
GACAGAATCGTCAAGCATCGATTCCGTACTCTATCCCGCCTTTGTATTTGCCCTCCCAAAATTCCCAAATGTGTATGTCAACATATTCCTTCCCTTAAAATATTGACGAAACGCCCTTTAATTCCAACCTCTGAGGAAGTTCAGCAAAATCCTCGATCTCGAAGTGCAAAATTACGGGTCGCAGTCAAAATCCGTGAATCTTGAGTACGAAGTCAAACGTTTTTCTGTTTGAAAGAGGTTGAGATATATTCCGCAACCTAAAAAGCAAGTTCAGAAACTCAAATAAGATTCTATTCGCAACGTTGGGCTTAATGGAATGGATCAGCAAAAACCTAAATCAGCAGGGAAACTCCCTGTGCTAGCATATTTGTTCCTGTTTTGCTATATCTGCATCGCCTTTGTAACCAGTTGGTTTTCCTCGGAGCAGAATAGGATTGCTTTGCAAATTCGCGAGAATTTTCGGGAAGAGAAGCATCAACTAACTAACGAAATTCGCACGCTGCAACTGGAAGAGGCGAAACTAACTTCCGCCAAACGCATTCACGCTTTTGCTCGCGAGCTTCAGATGGTGCAGCCATCGCCGCCGGTCCGCAATATGAAAGATTAGGCAATTTAAAGAATTAGCTAGAAATCGAAAGGATTGGAAACGTTGAAAAATCGATTCGTTGGCAAACGCCACAATCAGGAAATCAAACCACTCATACAACGGTTTTTGAAAAGGATTTTTCTGAGGCGAGACCCTTCACCTCGCGAATGGGACTCTGATGAGTACCAAAAAAAAATCGTGCGTATATCTCAGGCACGAATTGCCATATTGTTCATCGTTTTGCAATTGGGTTTTGGATTACTGATTGGAAGACTCATACTGGTCCAATTGTTGCACAGTGATGAATTGGCTAGTCGATCTCAGAGCGAGCGGCAAATTCAAGCTCCGAAAGCGGGGAGAGGTAAAATCTTCGACCGTCATCACAATTTACTCGCTCTTAATTTGGATCTCATTTCGGTATGGGCTGACCCTAGATTCTTTAACGCTGATGCCTCCAAAGTGTCAAACCAACTTGCTCCTGTTTTAGGGGTGCCTGAATCTGAGATTTTTGCCTCACTTCAGAGGGATAAACGGCAGTTTATTTGGTTAGCACGGGATTTATCGTACGACCGTTTAGCTGGCATTCAATCGGTAGTAGGACCAATTCGAGGCTTAAAGTTCCAGATTCACGAAAGACGATTTTATCCGAAGGATGAACACGCATGTCATATCATCGGACATACGGACTTCGCCAACGAAGGCGTCTATGGGATTGAACGTATACACGATACTCTTTTGCTGGGTAACGCCAACAAACTTGGAACTGAATCCACAGGATCATCTGAAAAGCTTTACATTCCAACCGACGGGAAAAAGCGTCCAATAAGCCCTCAATCGGTCTATGAAACGATGTCGACAAATGGAAAAGACATCATTCTAACTATTGATGACAATATTCAATTTATTGCGGAACGCGAGCTAGTTGCCGGCTGCAAAAAGTGGAGAGCTAAGAGAGGCGCTGTAATTGTCATGCACTCGAAGACGGGTGAAATTCTGGCAATGGCAAACTATCCGACCTATAATTTGAATGCCTACTCGAAGAGCCAAGAAGTTGCCAAACGTAATCACGCTATTTGGATGCAGTATGAACCCGGTTCCGTTTTCAAGATAGTCCCCGCAGCGGCTGCGCTAGAGGAACGGCTTGTTACTCCTGATTCCTTGGAATACTGCGAACAAGGGATATATCGTCTTTCAAATGGTCATAGAATTCACGATGTCCGTCCAAATGGTTGGCTAAAACTCAGTGAAATCCTTCGAAAATCTAGCAATATAGGAATTCTGAAAGTTGCGAATCGACTCACCAAGGAACGGTTTGAAACCTATACCCATCTATTCGGCTTTGGCGCAAAAACGGGAATCGATCTCCCTCATGAGCAAATAGGGAAACTTCGTGGTTTCGATCATTGGGATTCTTTTTCAGCCGCATCTGTACCATTTGGACAAGGGATTTCGGTCACCCCGATTCAGATGTTGAATGCAATCAATGCCATCGCCACGAATGGTCTGTTACTGCAACCCTACATCACAAAAGAAATTCGTGAGGCAAATGGAAATCTGATTGAACAGGGAATCACGAAGCAGATTCATCGGGTCGTCTCATCTAAAACGGCTACACAGATGACAGAGATGCTCGTCGGAGTTACTGAGGGTGGATCAGGGCGTAATGCGCGAGTTGATGGTTATCGTGTGGCGGGTAAGACCGGCACTGCGCAGAAAGCGGAAAAAGGCAAAGGATATGTGGAAGACAAGGTGGTTACGAGTTTTATAGGCTTTTTGCCAGCGGATGACCCGGAGGTATCGATTATCGTAGTTGTTGATGAACCTGCAGGCGGTCCTTTGAGTAGCCGTGTAACGGCTCCCATTTTTCAGAAGATTGCGAGTGAAACTATCACGTATCTAAACCAAGCAGATGTATTTGCCCAACCGGCTTTAGCTGGACGACGTTGACCTAAAAGGAAAGCGACTTTGAATCTTCAGCACTTGCTTCAACATGTCGACGTAATCTCAACAGACGGAGATTGTGATAGAGAGATTTTGGGCATCGCAAACGACCATCGAAAGGTGGAGCCGAATCAAGTTTTCGTTTGCTACAAAGGCGTGACAGTCGACGGACATGATTTCATTTGCCAAGCAGCACAAAGTGGCGCAGGTGCAATTGTTGGAGAACATCCACCACCAAAGAATCTTCCAAATAGTCCTACCTACATTCAGACCTCGAATGGACGAGTTGCGCTTTCCCTGATTGCCGCCAACTGGTATGGAAATCCTGCAGAACGCCTGAAATTGATTGGCATTACCGGTACCAACGGTAAAACGTCAACTGCTTACCTCATTCACTCGATTCTTGAAGCAGCTGGGTTAAAGTCGGCGATTATGGGAACTGTAGGCCATCGTTACGGTAGCGTAGTGGTACCGGCGGCTACAACGACTCCTGATTCTCTTACTCTTCACAGTCTATTCAGCCAATTCGTCACTGCAGGTTTGCAGTATGTTATTATGGAGACCTCCTCTCAAGGATTAGCGCAACATCGACTTGCAAGTCTCGAGTTTGAAACCGCAGTTTTCACCAATTTAACCCAGGATCATCTCGACTACCACGAAACCATGGACGAATACCTGAATGCTAAAGCCATGTTGTTTCAACAGATTCGGCGAGAAAATGGATTAGCCATTCTTAACGCAGATGATCCAGCTTCAAATAGGATACACCAGACTACAGAAGCCGTAACCCAAACCTTTGGAATTGACAATTGTGCGGATCTAACTGCCCGAAATATTGAATCAACACTCAAGGGACTTTTCTTTACGGCGGTTACCCCGCAAGGAAATATTCGGACGAGATTACGTCTTATGGGCGATTACAATTTATACAACGCTCTTGCCGCGATCGGGATCGCCCAGCATCACGGATGTTCAATAGAAGAAATAAAAAATGGACTTGAGAACACGATTGTACCTGGCCGCTTTGAATTAATTGACAGAGGACAAGATTTCGCTGTTGTCGTCGATTATGCCCATACCCCCGACGGACTTGATAACCTTCTCACTGCCGCGCGCCGGATTACCGAGGGGAGTTTGATTTGCGTCTTTGGATGCGGCGGGGATCGGGATCGAGGCAAGCGGCCGAAGATGGGACGGGTATCTTCCACTATCGCTGATTACAGCGTGATTACTTCGGATAATCCTCGTACGGAAAGCCGCGATCGAATTCTCGCTGATATTGTTACGGGTGTGCTGGAAGGTACGAATTTCAAGATGATTCCTGATCGTAGGGAGGCAATTGGTCATGCGATTAGCGTAGCAAAGACTGGCGATCTGGTAGCCATTGCAGGTAAGGGACATGAGGATTACCAGATTCTAGGTGACCAAACGATTCACTTCGATGATCGAGAAGTAGCTGCGGAATTTCTTGAGCGTTACGGTTGACGTGCCACATGAACCTCACAGTAACTGAAATCCTAAATGCAACGCGAGGCAAACTCATCCGAGGTGCTTCCAATGCAGTCATAACACAAATCTCAACTGATTCACGGACAATCAGAAAAGGTAATCTGTTCATCGCGTTGATTGGTGGGAGTTTCGACGGACACGACTTTGTTGATTCAGTACGCAAAGAAGGAGCAATAGGCGCAATAGTGTCCAAAAAGGTCGAAACCAATCTTCCTATCGTAATTAAGGTTGACAATTCGTTGACCGCGTTGGGTGACATTGCCGCTTTTCATCGTAGCAAGTTTAATCTCCCTATTGTTGCAATCACAGGCAGTAACGGGAAGACAACAACAAAGGATATGGCAACATCGGTGTTATCCCAACGATTCTGCGTTTTTCAATCTGAGAAAAATTACAACAACCAAATTGGCATTCCGTCACGATTACTCGAATTGAACGACGCAAATCAGTTAGCGGTGTTAGAGATTGGAACGAACCAACCAGGAGAGATTGAACGACTTTCGCAGATAGTCAAGCCAACGGTGGGTGTTATAACAAATATTGGACATAGTCATCTAGAGTTGCTCGGTTCCATTGAGGGGGTTGCCGAAGAGAAAGGTTCTCTTGTGGAGGATGTTGATTGTGCCGTGTTGAACGCCGACGATCCAATGACGCCGCGGCTCGCTCGCAGAGTGTGTGGTAAAATCACTACATTCGGATGTAGTAGCAATGCGGATGTTTCGGCACATAAGATAGAAATCCTGTCCCTTGGAAAACCATCCTTTACGCTGCGAATCAATAATAGGGACGCAACTAGAGTCAGCCTCCCATGTCTCGGAATACATAATGTTTCAAATGCACTTGCTGCCGCAGCAATAGGTATTTGGGCAGGATTGACAAGTACCGAAATACGCGACGGACTCGAAAACTACCAGCCAGCAGACATGCGTATGCAGCCGATCGAGTGCAATGGTTTGCATATCATCAACGATGCTTATAATTCGAATCCAGACTCGCTCAAGCAGGCACTAGAGTTTCTCAGCAGAATGCGTGCTGCTGGCAAACGAATTGCTGTACTTGGCGATATGCTTGAACTCGGTAAAGAATCCGAAAAACTACATTTCGAGGTTGGAATAAATCTGCCCCGGAATATTGACGTATTAATCACGGTTGGTAGACGAAGTTTGGATATTGTCCGTGGGGCTGCGGGGCGTGTAGAAGCTGCGTTCACCTTTACCACAACGGAAGCCGCCGCAAAACAATTGCTGCAATCTTCTCAATCTGGGGACTTAGTTTTAATTAAGGGATCGCGCGGTATGCAGTTGGACCGGATTGTCGATGAGTACCGCATTAATTGTCAAGTGACATGTAGATAGTGATTTCATTCATTGTAACTGTTTAGTGCATCGTTTGGTTCGTAGTATTACAGTTCGTCGCACGACCGATCTGAGCATATAAACCCCCGATCAGCCGGAATTAGCATTGTACTTCCCTACTCGGCGCGTTCCCTGCTCCCGCTCGGTCCGGATTGGCAAATCCAGACCGATGGACTAAACAATTACCATTCATTTATGTTTTACTACCTCTTTTTCGATCAACTCGCTGAAATCTTCTCTCCGTTCAATGTTTTTCGTTATATCAGTTTTCGATCCATTTACGCTACGGTGACCGCGCTGTTAATTTCACTGATTTTTGGACCGTTGGTCATTGAGCGTTTGAAACGATTGAGAATTGGAGAGCAAATCAGGGACGAGATTCCCGAAACTCATCAAACCAAGGCTGGTACCCCCACTATGGGGGGCATACTCATTATTTCATCCGTACTAATTTCAATATTTCTATGGGCACGACTAGATCAACCGTACATATTTCTTCTTATCTTTAGCCTGTTGTGGTTTGGGGCTCTCGGATTTCTGGATGACTACAAAAAGATTACGAATCAACGGTCATTGGGATTGCGTGGTTGGCACAAGATCGTTCTACAGACACTCGGCGCGCTTGCAATTGCTTGTTTCATTTTCCGTTGGGGACCAATTCCGAAAGACGGCTTGACATCGCAAACATCAATAATTATTCCATTTTTCAAAGACCTCCACCCCGATCTTGGGATTTGGTTTATCCCATTCGCTACTTTGGTCATTGTTGGCACGTCAAACGCAGTGAACCTTACGGATGGCATGGATGGTTTAGCAATCGGCTGCACGTTGTTTGTCGCGGCGACGTTTGGCATTCTAGGTTATTTGACTAGTCATCAACAACTAGCGGGATACCTCGATATCGTTCACCTTCCGGTCGTTGGAGAAGCGGCAACCGTCTTCTGCGCCGCACTCATTGGCGCGGGTTTGGGATTCTTATGGTACAACTGTCATCCTGCTCGGGTTTTTATGGGCGACACCGGTTCTTTATCTATTGGCGCAGCGCTTGGGACCGTGTCGATATTGATCAGAGAAGAGTTTTTGCTCGTAATCGTTGGTGGAATTTTCGTGGCAGAAGCACTTTCAGTAATCCTCCAGGTTTGGTCGTTTCGGACTTATAAGAAGCGTATTTTCAAAATGTCGCCGCTGCATTACCATTTCCTATTAGGTGGTTGGGAAGAGTCAAAAGTTGTCATTCGATTCTGGATCATTGCGTTACTATTGATGTTGGTAGCGTTAAGTACGCTCAAGTTGAGATGAAAAGATACTGTTAAGTATACACTGTAGTGGAACTAATGCCCGGAAGATAACCATACATGAATCCTTCGAGCTTTAAGGGACAGAAAGTCACTGTGTTTGGCATTCATCGCAGCGGCGTTGCTGTGGCGAAACTGCTAGACAACCTTGGCGCAAATGTGCAAGTAACGGATCCCAAACCGCCAGATGAACTTAGAACGGAAGTCGATGAATTGAGGGGCCGATCAATTGATTTCTTTCTTGGGAATCACGGAGATCAATGTATCAAAAATGTAGACCTGATTGTCGTCTCTCCCGGTGTACCGCTGGATATACCGATTCTCAAGACAGCTCGCACCTTGGGCATCCCGATTTCAGGAGAGCTTGAGATTGCAACAAGCGTCTGCTCTGCTCCAATCGTAGCCATTACTGGAACAAAAGGAAAATCAACAACAACCCTCCTAACCGCCGAGCTCCTAAAACGCAGCGAAAAGTTCCGACACGTCTGCGTCTCAGGTAACATTGGTGTTCCATTGTCAAGCGACGTCCAAAGACTCACCGATGAAGACATAGTAGTATTAGAAGCGAGTAGTTTTCAACTCGAATCAACAAAATCATTCCGGCCAATAATAAGTGTCGTCCTGAATCTTACCCGAGATCATCTTGACCGTCACAGGACACTAGAAGCGTATCGCAATGCGAAACTCAAAGTCTGTTTGAATCAGACGTCCACAGATTGTATTGTATTGAATGCGGATGATCCCCTCGTAGCAGGTTTTGCCCAAGAAACCGCGGCAACACCAATCTATTTTACAGAAAATTTGGAAAAATCTAGTCCGAATATGCACGCCAATGTTTACAGGTATGATGAGAATTTAGTGGTGATGGGAAGCAAAACTGAGGTACTTGCTAGACAGGATGGCGAAAATCATCGGATTTGTGATATATCAGAGATCCCGATGGTGGGACGACATAACGTCCGCAACGTGCTCGCTGCGACCGCTGCGGCACGGATTCTTGATGTATCGTGTGACCAAATAAGGTCTGCGATCCATCGATTCTGTCCTACAGAACATGATGCGCTTGAACACGCATTGGAGCCGGTTAGGACAATACGTGGCGTAAGGTTTGTCAATGATTCTAAAGCTACTAATGTTGACGCGGTCAAAGCCGCGATTGAATCGATATCCGACCCACTTCTGTTAATCATGGGAGGATATGATAAAGGTAATGACTATACTCCGTTGATTGACCTTGTCCAGTCCAAAGTCAAAGCGCTGATTCTACTGGGAAAGCACACAGGAAGAATCCGAAACGCCTTAGAACCTCATGTCGTTACGTGGGATGCGATGACAATGGAGCAAGCTGTTGAGGTGGCATACTCACACGCCGCCGCGGGGGATGTTGTCCTTTTGTCTCCGGCCAATGCCAGCTTTGACATGTTCGATGATTATACAGCACGTGGGTGTGCTTTTCGGGAGGCCGCAATAAGACTTGAAACGATGGATGCAGTGGATCAACCGCTCAGCTTTAGTCAGCAATCAGCGGGTTGACAAGGGCATTGACCACATTCTCTTATTTCTGACGTTGTGTTTGGTTGGCATCGGAATATTGATGGTCTACAGTTCGAGCAGCATGCTGGCATTTGAACTGTACCACGAGGATAGCTTTCGCTATCTTAAAGTACAGTTGATTGCGAGCGTGTTGGGTTTCATTGGCATGATGTGTGCTGCGCGTTTCCCATACCAATACTACGAACGACATGCCAAAAAAATACTTCTCTTCTCTCTCTTAGGCATGCTATTGGTCTTTTCGCCGCTCGGTTATAGCGTGCGTTCGGTAACGGGAAGCGAGTTTTCTCGATGGTTACGAATTGGTGGGGCGCAATTTCAACCGGTCGAAATCGCTAAATTGGGTTTGATAATCTATGTTTGCCAGTTTCTTCAACAAAAACGCAACAGAATTCATACCTTTATGCGCGGAATGCTTCCCAGTCTTCTGATTCTCACCATTGCGTTTCTACTCTTGTTTAAACAACCGGACTTTGGCTCGGCAGTATTATTATGTGCAGTTGTTCTCGTTCTATTGTTTGCCGGCGGAGCACGCGTCTGGCCCATAGTTTTTCTCGGAGTCTTCGCGCTCCTGCTGTTCTACGTTGCGATTCTCTTAGACCCCTATAAACTACAACGCTTCCAAGATTACATTCAATCTCTGAAATCCCCTTATTCGGGAAGTTACCAAGTCTCCCTTTCCCTGAATTCCCTCGCCCTTGGTGGTGTGCTCGGGTCAGGGATTGGCGACAGTGTATATAAATTGTTCTACCTACCTTATCCTCACACAGATTTTATATTTGCCATCATCGGCGAGGAGATGGGATTCCTTGGATGCATTGTTGTGATTCTACTCTTTATGCTATTGATCTGGCGTGGCATTTATATTGCCCGGCGGGTCAAAGACCGATTTGCCGGTTTGCTCGCAATTGGTATTACAACACTGATCGGTTTGCAAGCGTTGGTAAATATTGGCGTCGTAGCCGGTATCTTGCCTACCAAGGGGATTACTTTGCCCTTCATAAGTTATGGCGGTTCGTCTCTATTAGCTAGTATGATAAGTATCGGAATTTTGCTAAATATCTCGCGCAAAGTGAATATGAGGATAGAAATCCGGCAAACCTCTCCGCTTGCTTAGCCGTTCTAAATTAACCTACCAGAGCGTGATCGAAAGGAGAAGTTGTGCCGCTAATTGTGATTTCCGGTGGTGGAACAGGCGGTCACATCTATCCAGCGGTCGGACTTGCTCAAGCCATAGTGAAGCTCGAGCCGGGTTTTGAAATCTGCTTCATCGGTGGCGAGAATCGTCTTGAGTCGACAATTATTCCCCAGCACGGCTTCCGTTTCCTGCCAATTTCCGTAGCCGGCTTTCCACGAAAACTAACCTGGAAATGGTTTCCGGTAATTGGAAAGACATGTCGTGGATTCGCTCAATCCTTGCAGTTTCTTGGCAAGCTGAAACCGAAGGTTGTCGTTGGAACAGGTGGGTATGTGTCTGGGCCCGTGCTCTTTGCGGCCTCAAGACTCGGTGTCTCAACTGCCATACAGGAACAGAATGCATCTCCAGGATTGACGAATCGCATCTTGGCGCGTTGGGCGAAGATGGCATATTTGGCTTTTCATTCGGCTGCAGATGGTTTCCCCGCAGAAATCGTCAAAATTACTGGAAATCCAATTCGCCCGCAGATAGCCTCACATGCCAGCTCTTCGGCAACCTACGAGAAACTAGGTCTAGATCCAAGCCTGAAAACAATCTTTGTCATGGGAGGAAGCCAAGGAGCACACCCCATTAATCAGATTGTGATCAACATGTTGCCCGAATTGGCACCTTACCATCAACACTTGCAATTCGTTCATCAGACGGGCAAAATAGACTATCGGCAGGTGCGTGAGCATTACGTTGGTTCACCATTGAAGCATCTTGTTCAACCTTATTTTGATTCAATTGGCGAAGTCTACAGTATTACGGATTTGATGGTTTGTCGAGCCGGCGGAATGACTATTTCTGAGATTACAGCCTGTGGACTACCCGCAATCTTCGTTCCCTTACCTTCTACCCCTGGAAATCATCAAGAACTGAACGCACAAGTAATTGCTCGCAGCGGTGCAGGAGTGGTTCTGAATCAACAGACTTTGACAGGACGGCTTCTCGCTGAACAGATTATTAGTATTACTGAAAATCCTAGAAAACAGCAACAAATGTCGGATGCCAGCCGCCAATTTGGCAACCCGCGCGCAAGTGAAGAAATTGCAAAATCTATCCTGTCTCTGGCACGGACGGGATAAAAGCGAAAAAGGCGCAAATCCCTATCAAATGAGTATAGCGACCACGCCTATGTTTGGAAAGACACGTCACGTTCACATCATTGGAATCGGCGGTGCAGGACTCAGCGGGATAAGTGAAATTCTACTTAGTCTCGGTTTTCATGTGTCCGGATCAGATGTGAGCCGTACCGAAATCACTGAACATCTGGCTGAACTCGGCGCTTCTGTTTACTATGGGCATCAAGCTCGACACGTCTCAGGGGCGGATGTTGTCGTCATGTCACCAGCGATTCCTTCTAATAATTCTGAAATTCTCGCCGCTCAGACGCGCAAGATTCCAGTTATCCGTGGCGCTGAAATGCTAGCAGAGATTATGAGAATGAAATTCAGTGTCGCAATTAGTGGAACACACGGAAAAACCACGACAACTGCTATGACTGCCGCCGTTGTGGACAAACTTGACCCGACCGTTGTCGTTGGTGGAAAGCTAGTTAGCCTCGGAAGTCACGCTCGAATTGGACACGGGGAAGTCATGGTTGTTGAGGCAGACGAAGCCTATGGATCTATTGAGAAGTTCTTTCCGACGGTCGCTGTCGTTACGTCAGTCGATGCTGATCACCTCGATTATTACAACAGTATTGAAGAAATCGGCGAGACGTTTTTACAGTTCATCAACCGGGTGCCTTTTTTCGGCGCTGCCGTATTGTGCATGGACCAAGAAAACATACAGCAACTGCTCCCCAACGTGGAAAAACGTTACATTACCTACGGCATTGATACGCAAGCCGATCTAATGGCAAAGGAAATTCGGATAGACGGTCCCACATCACAATATCAGGTCCAGTTCAGGGAAGAGATATTGGGCCATGTACATCTCAAGATGCCGGGCAGTCACAATATCTCCAATTCGCTTGCGGCAATAGGTGTTGGAATTGAGTTAGACATTCCGTTCGATCACATACGAAGTGCGTTAGAGTCTTTCCAAGGAATCCATCGTCGCTTTGAGATTGTTGGCCAGGAACAAGATATTATTATTGTCGATGATTACGCACATAATCCTGCTAAACTCAGAGCGGTCTTTGCTGCTGTGCGCGAAAGCTACAATCGTCGTATAGTAGCGGTTTTCCAACCGCACCGTTACCAACGCGTGCGACACCTTGCCGAGGAATTCTCAAAGTCCTTTTACAATACGGATGTGTTAATTGTCACTTCAATATACGGTGCAGGAGAGACACCTATAGAAGGAGTTACAGGGGAGAGTTTGGCAAATGCCATAAAATCGCGCGGGCATCGACATGTAATTTATATCCCTGATAAGAATGAAATAGTAGACGCACTATTCCTAGAAATACAACCGAATGACATTGTGATTACTGTCGGCGCAGGCGACATTTGGCAAGTTGGAAGAGACCTATTAAAAGGACTTCAAAGGAATAGCAAGTAGGGGTGTTTTGATAGCATAGAGAGAACGCGAGAACTTGACCAGGCTGCTCATCAGGTGCGTTGGAGTCAACCGTCAAACGCATTCAGTATGCGCCGTACGTTAGCCTGGGCAGCACGAAGACGCCAGAAGGTGTAATTTTTTGTATCCGCTTATTTCGAGAACCGTTAGGCTTGCGTAAAACGAACCCTGTCATTTTGACATGGCACAGCACACATTTTCACGATAGTATTGGCAAGATGCAGCGGGTTGCCTCCATCTCCCCGCCTCCCATCCTGAAGTAGCGAGAAAATCCACCAATCCACAAATGTAATCATTCAAACACCAGAGTGCATGCGCGGCAAAATCCTCGTACAGTAGCATCTTAGGTGAGACATATTCACAGTTAGAGCATTTTGTAGTGATGATTGTCACAAATCGGGAATTATCACTGTACACACAGCGAAATATTTGATATACTATATTGTTAAACTACAGGATTAGTGCACTTAAGACCTATACATCGGCGTTCAAGCACGTTTTCTTGTAGTCCGCAGGATGCATATGTGTTAAAATATGGACAGTAGGTTTAAAAGTCGCGTTAGGCTTTTCGACTTGCCGGATTTTTGTGACTATCTACCGGGGAGGAGGATTATGAATGCCTAAAGAGGATATCGTTGTTGGTTTGGACATTGGCACTAGTAAGATTGCTGTTATAATTGGAAATACATGGCAGAACGATCCTGAAAAGATAGAAATTATTGGTGTAGGAACTGCGCCGTCTGATGGATTACGTAAAGGTGTAGTAGTTGACATCGATCTCACTACTGCCGCAATTCGTCAAGCGGTTGAAGCCGCAGAGCTAATGGCGGGTGTAGAGATTGGGTCCGCCTATGTCGGGATTGCCGGAGGGCATATTAGCGGACAAACTTCGCCTGGGGTAGTTGCAGTAGCCGGCGAAGGACATGAAATCACTCAAGCAGATGTAGACCGAGCAATTCGAGCTGCCCAAGCTGTCTCGATTCCGGTCGAACGTGAAGTCTTACACATTATTCCGCAAGGCTATGCCGTTGACAATCAGGAGGGAATTAAGGACCCGATAGGGATGTCAGGTGTTCGTCTTGAAGTCTATGTCCATATTGTCACCGGTGCGGTCGCCGCAGCTCAGAATCTTCTCAACAGCGTCTTCAAAGCAGGGCTTTCCGTAGAGAACATCGTCCTGGAACCTATCGCCTCCGCCGAATCCGTATTGACCCACGATGAACGCGAGGTAGGAGTGGTACTGGCCGATATGGGGGGTGGAACCACAGATGTTGTCATCTACAAGGAGGATGCGCTCCATCATACTGCAGTGCTTTCGATTGGCGGCGACCATGTGACAAATGATATCGCCCAAGTATTGAGAATCACACCGCAGGAGGCCGACCGACTTAAACTTCATAAGGGCAGCGCCTCAATGGATTTAGTGGATCTGAATGACACTATTCAAATTTCGACGGTAGGCGGTGCACGCAGACCGCGTTTTCATCAAAGACGAGACCTTGTCGAAATCATTCAATACCGAATGGATGAAGTCTTGACGTTGATTGGAAATGAGATTTCAAGGAGCAAACTAGTTACGCCGGGAGGCGTAGTGCTAACTGGTGGAACATCGTTGTTGGATGGGCTTATTGAACTATCGGAGAAAAGTTTTCCTTTCCCCGTACGCGTTGGCTACCCTACACCCTTGAAAGGCTTGACAGACCGTGTTCATAGCCCAATTTACGCGACTGGCGTTGGTCTCGTCCTTTACGGAGCAATGCTTCGCCACAAGAAACCACAGCGCACATTCATCAAGGGGAACAACCTATTCGAGCAAGTTCTCAAACGTATGAAGGATTGGTTTCGAGACTATTTCTAAATCATCAAGCAAATCTGGCATTTGGCACTGACAAAGCCGACCTATAGAACTGACTGGGATGACTTATTCTCGAACTTCGTTGTTAATTCCAATTTATGTCTTCGAAAGACGATTTCTTGGGGCATGTCGGTAGACTTTGCGATAAATTTTTTGAACATAGTTGAATCATATCAAAATCGGAGCCAGACCACCGTTTCGCGAAAAAAATCGTTGACTTCAGTTGGAAAGTACATTATAATCTGCCATGGGCAATGCAAAAATGAGAGTTCTGTATTGGCTTGTGCCCTAATGCGAAGGAGGAAATTAGGTTACTGAGTTGCCAAACTAGTAACTGAAGCTAATTATGATTGAATTTGAACAGGAGGACTTTGAAGCGCTTGCAAAAATCAAAGTCATTGGGGTCGGCGGTGGTGGAAGTAATGCTGTCAAGCGTATGATTGAGCAAGCCATGGCAGGTGTTGAGTTTTACGTCGTCAATACCGACCACCAAGCGCTTCAGGCATGCCCAAATGCCACGAGAATTCCAATCGGTCAAAACATGACGGGTGGCCTGGGGGCCGGGGCGGATCCAGAGATTGGGAAAAAAGCTGCTGAAGAGGATAGAGAACGACTCCAAGGTGTTGTCGAGGGCGCAGACATGGTTTTCGTCACCGCCGGGATGGGAGGTGGAACCGGCACGGGTGCAGCTCCGATTATCGCCGCACTTTCCAAAGAAAGCACAGCCTTAACAATCGCAGTTGTGACACGACCCTTTGATTTTGAAGGTAGGCGACGTGCGGAACAAGCAGAATCAGGCTTGGAAAACCTTCGTGAGAATGCAGATTCTGTAATCGTTATTCCCAACCAGAGATTGATTGACGTTGTCGATCGAAAATTGCCTATTCGCATGGCATTTCGAATGGGCGATCAAATTCTCCACCATGGCGTTCAAAGTATCTCCGATCTTATCACAGTCCCAGGAGAAATCAACCTGGATTTTGCTGATGTAAAGACGATTATGTCTAATGCGGGTGGTGCGCTTATGGGAATTGGAACAGCGTCGGGCGATAATCGCGCAGAACTCGCAGCACAAGAGGCTATTTCTTCCCCATTACTGGAGGAAGGCTCAATCAAGGGAGCCACCGGAATCATTGTAAATATCATTGGGCCTCCAGACATGACTATGCAAGAGTTAGAAGAAGCAATGGCTGTGATTAAAGATGCTTCTGAAACAGAACAGGTAATCTTTGGGCTTGCATACAACGAAGAACTTCAAGAGATGCTGCGTGTTACTGTAATTGCGACCGGTTTCAACAGTTATCATGAATCGCCGCGGACCGGTGTGACTAGTTCCATGGACGACATCTTTCACCGCGATTATCCATCTGCTTCTACTAGCAACAGGCCTAGCCGCCAAAGTTTTCAACCAACAAGGCAACAATCAGGTTCCTTTACGGAATCTACGCCGCGTCCAGGTACTGAACCACCGCAATCAAAAGACTTCCCACAACGTAACGTTGGCGAAAATCCAGATGAAGTGTTAGATATCCCAGCGTTTCTCCGTGTCGGAAATTCGAAGGACAAAAAGTAAGTAGTGGGCAGAATGAAACTGAATCTCCGCCAGACTTATGCGGAACTATTGAATCAGGAACACCGCCCCTACCAGAATTTCCGGAAGAGAATCCGTTCTGTGCTGGTTTACCCGGGCACGTATGAACTTGGCATGTCAAGCCTAGGTGTCCAGGTCATTTATTCCACCCTAAATCGGCGCGACGACACCTCTTGTGAGCGTGCTTTCTTACCACAGCCCCAGATACTACGGCAACTCCACCAGAACCACTCCCCGCTCTTCTCATTTGAAACTCAGACCCCGCTAAATCAGTTCAATCTAATCGGATTTTCTGTCTCGTTTGAGTCGGATTATGTCAACATTCCGCTCACACTGGAACTAGCACATATTGCTCCGTTAGCTGCGGACCGAAATGATGAGGATCCGTTGATTATTGCGGGAGGTATCAACATCTCGTACAATCCGGAACCCATCACGGATTTTGTTGACCTTTTTGTTGTCGGAGAAGCGGAAATCACCATCCATCACCTAATGGACTGTATTAGCGACTGGAGCGAGACTAGTGCTAGTAAGGCGGATTTGTTGCGTTCCCTCGCGACAAATCCTGGATTCTACGTTCCTAACTTCTACCAAGTTGATTATCATGATGACGGGTTAATTGAACGCACGAGAGCCGAAGCATACGCTCCAGAAAAGATTCGTGCTAGTGCCGTCGCAAATCTTGATGATGTTGAAACTTGTACCCAGATTCATACGCCCAACACTGAATTCTCCAACGCCCA
Source organism: Candidatus Poribacteria bacterium (assembly GCA_965204085.1). Classification (GTDB taxonomy): domain Bacteria; phylum Poribacteria; class WGA-4E; order WGA-4E; family JAJDTR01; genus JAJDTR01. Next base: position 471,801 of record CBDBEE010000002.1, read on the forward strand.
TCTAATTGAGATTGTACGCGGGTGCGGACGCCAATGTCGTTTCTGTGTCGCTGATTATGCTCGCCGATGGCCTAGACACCGTTCCGTTGAGAACACATTAGAATTGGCTGAGGTCGCCCGCGGGATTACCGACAGAATCGGGTTGGTTGGCGCCTCAATTTCGGATCATCCGCAAATTGATGAGATTGCCACGGGCCTCGTAGAAAAAGGATTCCGAATCTCTTGTGCCTCGTTGAGAGCGGAAACAGTTCGTCGCCCCTTGCTGGATGCGCTAGCCGAGAGTGAACAAGGCACTATTACTATAGCGCCTGAGGTGGCGACCGAGAATTTGCAGCAAGTCGTAAACAAGGCAATTCCGCGAGAACGACTCTATCATGTCTTTGAAGAAGCTTTGAAGCGAAACATTCTCAATCTGCGTTTGTACTTCCTCATTGGCGTTCCGTACGAAACCGCAGCTGATATAGAGGCAATCGCCAACATGGCAAGAGAAATGCGCTCCATTCTTTTGCCGTATGCAAAAAAGACAGGACGCATGGGACGAATTAGTTTCACAATATCTCCAATGGTTCCGAAACCCCATACGCCATTCCAATGGGTGGAGATGGAGGATCCAAAGACTATTGGCCGCAAGCTGGATTTTCTAAAGCGAGAAATCAACAGTATTGGAGGTCTAAAGGTATCATCTGCAAGTGCACGTTTAGCGTACCAAGAAGGTGTTTTTGCCCGTGGTGATCGACGGCTTGGGAAAGTCATCCTAGACCTTTCACGGGGCATGTCGTGGAAACAGGCGTTCAAGAAACATCGACTCGATCCCGATTTTTATGCGCTCCGACCTCGCTCTCTTTCTGAAGTCCTTCCTTGGGATCACTTTGACTTGAATGTGAAACCCGAATATCTTAACCACGAGTTCAAAAAACAAGCCAACGGATTCATGACTAGCCAATGCGACACTACAGTATGTAAGAAGTGTGGTGCATGCTAACTCGTGAAACTAGGGTTGATTTCAAATGAAGCTAATTTTGAGTTGTGTCTCAACATCTTTATGAGAATAACATTGATAACAGGCACTTTCACTTCTCTATGTTGGTGCTCTTGCAATCGTCGAGGTTCGTAATGTGTGCCACGTTAGAACCCTTGGGTGACCGATGTGAAAGGGGAGGAAAGCAATCACCCATTCTTCCAGTCTTTGAAATCTTTTTCTACAATCAGCCTAGCAACTTCAGTAGTACCGAGTAGGGTGAAGCGTTCAGTTGGCTGATATAGTGTATCCACATTATAAAATTTTGCGGCGCTCTTGAGGGAGGCAATCCGAACCTTTTTGGAGCGCCTTTTTTCTGCGCATCAGTTTGAATAATGATAAATCAATTTTGTACAAACGTCGTCTTTGTTGCCAAGTTCGGGGAAGCGTTACATGGAATCACAACTACAACCTATAATTGATAATCTCACGGCAAGAATTGCGCCCCTCGCCAAACAGTTGGCAGAAGCATATTGGCATGCCAGTTTAACAGGATCGGATAATGCCGCTCAGAAGGTCGAGGAACTAGAAACACGATATCGTCTTATCTTCGCTGATCGCGACCGATTTGAACAGTTAAAAGCATTCCAAGCAACTATGCAGAAAATACCGACTCAATTGTCGCGCCAATTACACTTATTGCTCTTGGAATTTACATCGGAACAACTGCCCCCCGAAACAATCAAGGAGCTTGTCAAGCGGCAAACCGCGATAGAACAAATCTTTACCAAACATCGCGCCGTAGTAGAGGGAACGGAAATGAATGACAATGCTATCCGCGATGTATTAAAGTCAGAAATCGACCACAGAAAGAGACAGATTGTGTGGGAGGGAAGCAAGCAGATTGGACGCAAAGTTGCAAAGAATCTAATCGACCTAGCCCATTTACGCAACCAGGCAGCACGCACGGTTGGGTTTGACGATTACTATCAGATGTCACTGACGCTTCACGAGGTCGACTCCACATTTCTCGACGAAATAGTTAGTCAGATGGAAGCCTTAACAAACGAGCCGTTTTCGGAGATTAAGTCTAATTTGGACGACAACCTCGCGCAACGCTTTGGCATCAATGTAAAGGGACTTCGCCCTTGGCATTATGCAGATGTCTTCTTCCAGGAGGCGCCCCATGTGAGTAAGGTCGATTTTGACAAACTGTTCGCCGAAGTGGACATTATTGAACTTGCAAAAAAGTTCTTCCGGGGGATTAATTTATCCATTGATGACCTAGTTGAAAAGGGCGATCACTACGAGCGATCCGGTAAAAATCAACATGCTTTCTGCATTCACATTGATCGAAAAGGAGATGTGCGAGTTCTTGCCAACGTCAGACCGACGGTGAAGTGGATGGAAACCATGCTGCACGAGTACGGACACGCGGTTTACGACAAACAGTTGGATCCTGCCCTCCCATTCACGCTACGTACCCCGGCGCATTTAATCACAACGGAGGCAACCGCTATGCTTATGGGCCGTCTAGCCCATAACGCGGAGTGGTTGGATAGCATGATTGGCCTTCCACCCGAACAGAAAAGACTTATTTCGGCTGAAACGAAGGAGACATTTCGTTTGCGGATGCTTATCTTTGTTCGGTGGGCGATGGTTGTGATCTGCTTTGAACGCGAGTTCTACCGCAATCCAGATCAAGATTTAAACACTCTGTGGTGGGATTTAGTCGAACGCTTTCAATTTTTAGCCCGACCCGAGGGTCGAAATGAACCAGACTGGGCAGCAAAGATTCATATCGCAACGGCACCGGTCTACTATCACAATTATCTCTTGGGCGAGATTGTTGCATCTCAGTTGCAGCATACGATTGACTTCGATGTCTTGAAGGATGCAGGAGGTGCAAAGTCGGGGTACGTCAACGAAAAACGAGTCGGTGAATATTTACGTGAGAAAGTCTTTAAACCGGGCGGAAGTGTTCATTGGAACGATTTGCTCGTTAATGCAACGGGAGAAAAACTCAATCCACAATATTTAGCGAATCAGTTAATAGGTTAATCGCATTGAGGCTAGCAAATGATAAGTCGTTGCAAAAAAATCTCAAAATTGGTCAAAGAGAAATGCTCATAAACCATCCTGTGCTCGCTCAATCAGTTGCCTCTTGTGTTCGATTTTATCTCTGCCCAAACGGCTGGTAATTTTTGCCCTTCATCAACTGAGCGTGGCTGTCCGGGCCCACCGTTCTTAATGTTTGATCCGTTGATTTCTACATCATCAAATCGCGCACGTGCATCCGAAACGACCAGCCCAGCTTGCCCGCCTTCCAGCGGGTCCAAATCTCGTCCTACGAATACCTGATCGTCAACCTGAAATTCCATAAACTCACCGTTGATGGTAGCCTTCAATTCATACCAAATATCAATCTCCGTTACATACGGGAAATGGCGTATAAACCAACCATTCGGTGTAGCCTTTACAATTCGGACCACTCCAAGCGTAACCTCAACGAGAAATAAGTAGCGCGTGTCTTCTTCACCTCTATCGTGAAGAGTGAGCCCAACAGTCGCGGGATGGTTTTTCTCTTCTACTAGCTTTACTCGGCAGGAAACTGAATACTCTCGCCAGTTTAGCTTCCCCGTTAGCCATAGACTCATGTACCCCGGGTGAAAGATCTCGCCCACCGCTTCTCCGTTATCAATCCACCATTTTTCAACTCGACGGTCTAGATTGTAAATTGTCCATTCATCGGTCACCCTGTCTTCAAAATCATCGCGCCACGTTCCAGCGTGAGCGACCTCGCAGGAGAAGGAAATGAGCAGTTGAATGACCACGGTCCAAATTATAGTTACAGGTTTCATTTGGTTGACATTCCCTCCTATCTTAATGTTAAATCTGCATCCAATGAATCGTCTGATAAACTAGAACTCTCCGTACCGTAATCAACCATTCGTCGATGCACTCTCTACGCCAATGAGATTCATTCTTTAGGTAACAAATTATAGTTGGTTTATCGTTCGGTGTCAAGCCGTCTACGTTTCTGTCCAACGTTTTTTGCAGTTGACACTCTGCGACTGCTATGCTAGAGTACCGGCATTGCGTGGATTCCGACTGCAGACCGCGAGACCTCACGTTGAACGAATCGTTGTTGCATGTTGAGAACCCGAGACATACTTCCGATCCTTTGAAGGACTTGCCCGCGCTGTAGATGATGTGTTGTCCCCGACAATTCCACCGAAAGGCCGCCAATTCCATCACCAATTAGCGCACCTACCACAGTCATCTTTATGGAGTAAATCGTTCAATTTTTTTCGAATCTTTGCGAATTCCGGTGTAACGACGCGTGGGCGAATTAGGACGAAGTTAAAAAAATTAGTTCGGTAATCGTTTGCCGAAGTCCGGTGCGGTTAGAAACCACACCTACCGGGCCTGGGCAAATTAGAATTACCGATTTAAAAAATTAAACTTCATGGTAATTGTTTAGTCCATCGCTCTGGATTTTCCAATCCAGAGCGAGCGGGGGCAGAGAGAACGCGCCAAGCAGGGAAGTACAATGCTAATTCCGGCTAATCTGGGGCTCACATGCCCAGACCGGACGTGTGACGAACTGTAATACTACGAACCAAACGATGCACTAAACAGTTACACTTCATGTTAATTCGCAGTGGAATTACGATACTAACGTGGGAAGTTCAAGGAACACGAACACATAACACCTAAGTTTACGATAGGTAGTATAGTCATTTACTTGTATGCTCAATAACCATGTTGTGGGAACTAGCTATGGCGAAGATTAAAATTCTACCTCCCGACATCTCGAACAAGATTGCTGCGGGCGAAGTTGTTGAACGTCCAGCTTCTGCAGTTAAAGAGTTAATCGAAAATGCAGTTGATGCGAAGAGTACGAGTGTTGGAATTGAAGTTCGCGCTGGAGGAAAAAGGCTGCTTCGTGTTTCGGACAATGGCACTGGAATGACTCGCCAGGATGCTTTGCTTGCGTTGGAACGCCATGCCACAAGCAAAGTTCGCAGCATAGAAGATCTTCAACGAATTCGAACGTTCGGATTTCGCGGCGAAGCGTTGCCGAGCATCGCGTCCGTGTCACAATTTGAACTCTTGACCCGAACTCCAGAGGCACTTGAGGGCACCAAAGTAACGGTCGAAGGCGGGGTCGTGCGTTCTGTGCAGGAAAGTGGTTGTTCGCCCGGGACTCATATCACGGTAAACAACCTTTTCTACAATGTTCCGGCTCGCCAGAAATTCCTCAAGAGTGGAACAACAGAATTTAATCATATTACCAACCAAGTTATGTGGGCAGCGCTCGCTCATCCGAAGGTTCAATTTTCCCTTAATCATGATGCCCGTTCATCAATTGATGTACGCTCTTGCGAATCGCATATTGAACGGATTCGACTGCTGTATGGGAAGGAGTTTGCCGAGAATTTAATTGAATTTGACGCCGATCTCGCAAAACTTCACCTCCACTGTTTCATCGGCAAGCCTGAATTAACGAAATCGAATCGTAATTACCAGCTTTTCTTTCTGAATCGACGTCCGATTCGCAGCAGAATACTCGGAGCTGCACTAGCCGAAGCGATGCGTTCAATGGTTCCCAAAGATCGCTACGCAGTCGCCCTCCTTTTTCTAACAATGGATACTGAGGAGGTTGACGTAAATGTCCATCCGGCTAAAATTGAGGTGCGTTTTCGGAATGAGCAGGGAATGTACGGTGGTGTAGTGCGAGTGATTAACAGCGGTGTCTACAAGCATAAGTATATCCCAAGAATAGAAACTGATAGACGGGACAAAGCTTCAGACGAGAAGGAAGAAATCTCAGACGGAGCACGAGGCATTACTGAGTCGTCGCAAGCGAACGTGGAGGGAACAAAAGAAACAACGGATGTTTCGTACAGTAACGATTTTGCAGTGCGTCCTAAAGGAGTAGGAACTAGGGTATCCACTCAACCGACGGAGGATATACCAACTATACCTCGGATTGATTCGATTGAGAATGATAAGAGCGAAGCATCAGTTGATAGGTTAAGGACGCAGCCTCATTCAAATGCAAGCACCATTCAACCGCCTCATCGGACAATTCCAGAAGGTACAACCCTTGAATTGTTTGATTTCGAGAAGGTAGAATTAAAAACCAATCTCTTCAACACTTACATAGTGGCAGAAAGCCAAGACAGAGTGTTTATCATAGATCAACATGTGGCGGCAGAACGAGTGCTCTACGAGCGGTTTACAGAGCAGTTGAAATCCGACGGCATACCGGTACAGGGATTATTGCTTCCGGTGACGATGGAATTGAACTCGCAGCAGTTGAACACCTTTAGCGCGCACGAGAGCCTCTTCAGAACCTTGGGATTCGATGTGGAGTCTTTCGGAGGAAACACCATTCTAGTGCGCTCTATACCCGCTCCGCTTCCAATACGCCTTGTAGTGGATACTGTATCGGATATCCTAGACAAAATTGAAACCGTGGGACAGCCCTCAATAGAGATGCTTGAGATTCAAGATAAAGCATTGATTACGCTTGCCTGTAAATCCGCCGTCAAAGCCGGGGATCCGTTGACTATGGAGGAAATGGTGAACTTAATAAAGGAATTGTCACAGGCAAAATTACCATTCAATTGTCCGCACTCTCGGCCGATTACTATTGAAATGAGCAAGAGTGAGTTGGAGCGTCGCTTTTATCGGCGTTAATGACAGAAAGAATAATAAAAATAATCGTAACTGTTTAGTCCATCGGTCTGGATTTGTCAATCCAGACCAAGCGGGCAGGAAACGCGTCAAGTAAAGGAGTGCAATCTAATCCCAATGAATCGGTCGAGGGTTTACAAGCTTACGCGAACGTGCAATGAATTGCACTACTACGAACTTGAGAGTGAACTAAACAGTCATAAATAATCGCCTTCTGATACTGCAGACGGAAGATTGGACTTGATCGGAACAATCTAAAATTCACGCACAAATAGCGAGAATTGGGAGATAAGGTTATGCCAAAATATGGGGTCAACCTGCTGCTGTGGGCGGACAAATTTGACCGCGACACCGTTGACTTAATTCCCGCAGTCGCGAAGATGGGGTTCGATGGAGTCGAAATTCCATTCTTCGACCCTGCAACTGTTGATATGCCGCAGACGAAATCGGCATTACGGGATACTAACCTACACCCGATCGGTTGTGCCATCATGTCATCCGATCGCAATCCGATTCATAAAGACGTAGCGATTCGCGAGAACGGGAAGGATTACCTGAAACGTTCAATCGATATCCTCGCAGAATTGGGCGGCGACACGCTAGTTGGTCCCTTGTACAGTGCTGTCGGCACCTTGGTTGGGCGTGGTAGGAACCGACAGGAGTGGGAGTGGTGTGTTGACATTCTCGGCGAAGTTGCGGATTTCGCAGGGCAGCGTAGTGTTACCATCGCAATTGAGCCTTTGAACCGATTTGAGACATACTTCATCAACATTGCTGCCGACGCTATAAGACTGGCAACTGCCATCGACAGTCCATTCTTCAAGATTCATTTGGATACATTTCACATGAATATTGAGGAGAAAAGCCTATCAAGCGCGATTTCCGATACCGGGAGGCTGTTGCATCATCTCCACGCATGCGAAAATGATCGAGGAACTCCGGGTACTGGATTAGTTGATTGGGAAGGAGTATTCAAGACGCTCGCAACAATCAATTATGATCGCTGGCTGGTAATCGAGTCGTTTACACCTGCTGTTAAAGGAATCGCCGCGGCGACTGCAATCTGGCGGGATATCGCTCCGAGCGCCGAAGTCTTGGCGACGGAGGGTTTAGCGTTTCTCAAGCGGATGGCAGCCAAACATCTGCACTGAAGAGCGATCCTCTCACCTAGTAAAAGTAGTCTGTTGGCTTAGCAAGATATGGCTTTTCTGAACGAATTTCTAGTACCGTACTCCGTAGCGACAGTTGGATCCATCGCCCTCAAGTTGTTGCTCGCTTTTGCACTCGGCATTGTGATTTCGGTTGTTTACCATTGGACGCACATGGGGATCGCTGAACGGTCCTTCACGGATACACTAATCATCCTCTGTATGTTAATATCCGTTGTGATGGTTGTGATCGGCGACAGTGTGGCGCGAGCATTTAGCCTTGTGGGTGCACTGTCTATAATTCGGTTTCGTACCGTGGTGCAAGATCCTCGCGATATTGCCTTTGTTTTCTTCGCTCTGGCAACTGGGATGGCGGTCGGTGCAAGCGATCCGCCTATTGCCATTCTCGGAACGTTTCTGATTAGCGGTATCATCATGCTACTTCATTGGTGGCATGGTAGACACCCTAATCGCGAAACATTTCAACTTACCTTCAAAGCGCCGCTTGCTGCCGCGTCTGAGCCAACTCTTCGCTCCATTTTCAACAGGTATCTCATTTACGAGCGGCTGTTCCATCAGGAAACGTCGAAATCGGGCGGGATCGAACTCAGGTATCACATTAAGTTTAAAGACACTGAAGGCAGGGAACCGTTTTTCCAAGAACTTTCCGCTTTGGAGGAGATTCAAGGAGTCAAATTGACGGAGCGTTGAAGCTCGATTCTTTGTGAAAACCGATGTCATTTGCCGGCTGTCATTTCTTTGTTAAGAAACGAAATAATATCGGCGATATCCTGGTCAGACAGCCTATCTTCCGAGTAAAACGGCATGATGAAACCGCCACCGCGAATCTTTGCTGCGTATTTTTGTAATGTCTTAGGTATGTTAGAAGGCGGCCTACGACGAATTAGTTGCGAACCGATTCCAGCTTTTCGTGCGGTTGGATGGCAATCGTTACAGGCTCGGCTGTACAACTTCCATCCGTTTTTCGCGTCACCCTTCATCGCGACGATTTTTTCGGCCGCTGCGAGTGCCCCTTCCTTGTCCAGTTCTTGGAGTTCGAACTGCGGGCCTTTATTCTCGCCTGACACATGCTCGAAGTAAGCCATCAACGCCTCCGCCTGTTCCTCCGGAATAGCGGTTGGGTCCACTTTGTCGACTGGCACGCGCTGTAGAAAATGCTGGTAGCAGAACCCGCCACCGCCGGCTGCACGTCTAAATATATCCGCCTTAATCATCCCACCTTTTGCCTCGCCGCGGTGCGGCACACCAATGATGCTGTGTCCCGCTCGGATTTTGCCATCGGGGTTTGCATCTTCGTCGAAATCTGCATGGCAGTCCGCGCAAGCGAGTCCGCTAATCTTTTTGGGCTCAAGCGTGCCTCCGAATGATGGATCGTAAAATAGCTCACGCCCAAGTTGTGCTTGTTCAGATATCTCGGCGTGGGTTGACAGCGCGAACAAAAAGAAGAGGCATGAGACTATCAAGGTTGAACCTATTCCAAAGCTGATATTACGCACGAAACTCTCCTTTCAAGTTGTGTGCAAATAGACTCGGTATCTTGACGAAATTCTCGTCCTAGAAGCGGGCCAAATAATTCTCCCAGTAGAGCGCAATAAACGCTCACGAATTGTTTAATGCACCTTTATATTATCAGGTTGGGAAGAAACTGTCAAATGCAATTACCGAGGAGACCGTGACCGGACATCGCCATTGACCAGGGGCAATCTCCAGTGCCTACTTCACTATCGTAACGGAGGGAATGCTCTGGAACTGCGCAAAGGATATAGGAAGAGTAGGATTGGAAGGATGGAAGAGGGGAAGGTTGGAAGATTTCTTGTCACGCCATTCTCAATCCTCCGATACGACAGACTCGGAACTTAATGGATGCATAAGAACCTGCTGGATTTGCCAATCCAGCAGGAGCGGTTGGGGGCCTAGATTGACCTGTAAGTTTTTTCTTGGAAGTTGCTTAAGAACCTGTTTGGAAATCCCCAATGCGACTTGAGAACGCCGTCTCGCGGCCATAAAAAAATTTGTAAGTGTTTAGTGGATCTCTACCGCCGTCGCTATCCGCTCCGTTGCTGGCTAGTGATTAGTGGATCTCTATGGGAACTCTATCGCGTTCGCTATCCACTCGCTTGATCCTACTACAAACCGGAAAAATGAGCATCCACACGAGATCAGCCTAGAAAATGGGGAAAAAGCGGTCTAGATTCACAGTGCTCGACTCCAGAAATCAAGGGACTAAGCAGTTACAAAAATTTCATACTTTTCATACTTTTCATACCAAATTGGTGTTTTCATTAGAAACAAAAAAGGGTGGGAAGCCTCGCTGTGACTGACTTATCCGCAGTTTCGAGGTCGAAGTCAAGGGAGTGGTGGTATGAAATTTTGGTATGAAATGGTGATTGCGACTTATTGCAATTTGGGACCTCGGATTGGCGCCGCTTTCACAAGAAAATATGACTTTTCAAGCGTGTTCCAAGAAATCTCATCCGGAGAAATGTATTGTGTCATCAATCCCCTGTTGTTTCTTCTCTCATCTGCGCCGTGGAACGCCTACCGCGTCTAACCGAGGATCCCGCGCTCAGTCGCTCAGCGAGTATCCCGAGCACGCGGAGATCGTCTTCCGTGCATTTGCGCAACTCCGTGAGAAGCTCCTCATAGAATAATTCATCCGCGTTACCTTCCGTGAATTCAAACATATCTTTAGGACTAACATCTAACGCCTGCGCAATCCGATCCAGAGTTTTGATAGATAGCGCGCGTTGCCCGCGTTCAACATACCCTATAAAATTGGTACTTACCTCCGCAGCTTCAGCGAGTTGCTCCTGCGTCAACCCCGCCATCTTCCGCAGTGTCCGGATTTTTAGTCCCAGCTTGTACATCAAACTTTGTGTTCTCAGCACGAGTGCTCTCCTCGCAGGTGTTTCCCGTTGGATAGATTCAACGCCAAAATCTGTTAACAGAAAGAGCAGGTACATTGGAGCCAGTTTATGACTGTTTACTATCTGTCTTGACAGACATTGGAAAATGTTGCCGCAACCGGTAGATAGATCTATCCCTCGAGACCTTTTATTTAGCCTCTTTTTATTTTGAATCTTAAATTTTAGGAGTTCAGTATAGCACTTTGGCTAACAGGTGAACACAAACGAGATAGATGTAAATAAAAAAATAAAACCGTAAAAACAAACTAATAGTATGTTTTTGTATTGACAGAAGTAACCATTCAATTAATACAATTAATAATGGGTAACGAAGACAGTAAATAGAGAATCTTGACACAGTCAAAGTCCAGATGCTTTACACACATTGCCAAACATAAAGTTGATATATTTTAGGTAATTGTTTAGTCCATCGGTCTGGATTTGCCAATCCAGACCGAGCGGGGCAGGGAACGCGCCGAGTAGGGAAGTACAATGCTAATTTCGGCTAATCGGGGGCATACATGCCCAGACCGGTCGTGCGACGAACTGTAATACTACGAACCAAACGATGCACTAAACAGTTACTATTTTAGGATAAAAACACAGTTCCTCATTTCACTTTTTCTGTTGATTTGCCTCTCGATGCCGTTGATGTCATCGGCGGAAATCGTAGACATCCCAAACGCCAACTTTCGGGCTGCGGTAGAGGCGGCTCTCGGGATGACTCCGGGCACTCCAATCACCTCGGGGATATGACGATATTGACGAATCTCGAAGCGCGCAATGCGGGGATTAGCGATTTGACCGGGTTGGAGTTAGCGACCAATCTGATTAGACTGAATCTTAGTAATGAGAGTCTGTTCGAAACGTTCGAATCCGTTCAACCCGTAGACGTGGATACCGTATCGGTTGGCGGAGGATGCTTTCGTGACGCTGACTATACCTTGCGTTGGGTAATATTGCGCTTGTTTTCGCAGCACTGACGTCTCGCGATTCGGAGATTGGAGGGATCTCCATCGCACAGGATTTTCTATCGCGCTCCCTATCCAGTCGCTTGATCCTACCGTTTATGGGGTGTTTTGGTGATTGTCTGAATCACGGATTTTCACGGATTAAACGGATTACACGGATTATGCCCTTTTTGTTGAGTAAAATTGAGCGTGTTTCCTCGACAATTATGGTTTCTAATACGACTTACGCGGTGCCAGCAGGTCGCGATTCGGAGATGGAATCTCTATGGTTGTACAGAGGCGATCACAATCTAACAGATTGTGGTACAGAAATCTATGATCTCACTTGATCGTGGCTGCTACTCTACCAGACGCTCGAAAATACGCAATTCCCGGCAAGGTGAAGTATATCTATGACGGTAGCGGTCGCGTTGTGCGTGCGCTTGAAGTTGGGCATCGGATAGCGGGGTTCTACGAGGCTCGGTCGAAAGCCATCTACTGGGATGGTCTAACAATTTCGGGGAAGAAATGGCAAGTGGCGTTTATTTCTATTATCTGTCGGAAGGAGACTATTCCGCCGCGCGGAAGGCGATCATCATTAATAACGCAAGTTGCTACCTATACAAAGAAACCGAGTTTTTGGTTCACGGTCGCTAAATTTAGGTAAATTAGTCCGATTTTCGCCATTCTCGTGTTTGCACGTTGGAAAAAACTCGGTTTCTATCCCCTGTCGAACAAAGGTGGCAACTTGGGTTAAATAGCAAAGGCGTTTATTTCCCTCTATCTGTGGATAGGTGGGCAAGGATTTACTATCGCACTAGGATCTCTTAGTAACTCTATCGCGCTCAGGTTTCCCCAACGGTATCCATGCCTATCATGCTACCGGCGGAATCCGCAGTAAGGGTGAAAGCATCGGCGCATAACTACGAGGCGTTGAGTGTTCAAAAACGCAAGCTGACAGAGATTAGACATCACCGTCCAAGGATTCAAAAAAATCTTTAGGAGTGACATTGAGCGCCTGCGCAATCCGCTCGAGAGTTTTGATGGATATCGCACGCTGTCCGCGTTCAACATACCCTATAAAATTGGTACTTACCTCCGCAGCTTCAGCAAGTTGCTTTTGGGTCAACCCCGCCGCCTTTCGCAGTGTCCGAATCTTGACTCCCAGTTGACAGTTCAAACTTTGTGTTTTCGGCACTGGCGATCTCCTTTCAACCTATTACTTATAACATTCTAGACAGCCGGTGAACACAAACTAAAAGGATATAAATATCTAAATTTAGACCATAAAAGCAAATATATAGTATGTTTTTGTGTTGACAGGGTTATTGATTGAGTATATAATAAATAAAGGCGAATGGTTCTTCGCCGAAATGACTTAGGTGTTGTGCTTGAGCACAACAACACAGTTAACGTTTTTTCAAACTTACTAAACGATTAGGAGAAAATCATAATGAAAAGGTTTGTGCAAGTTTATTTACGCACGTCGTTTGTCTTGGCTATCGGTCTGTTAGCCTTGATGCTTGTCGGGAATACCGCTAGCGCTCAAACTCGGTTTGAGATGAGCGTCTTAGGCCCTCCGGTTGGAGAGCTTGATTCAAAGACCGAATACCAAGTTGAGTTTACACTTAAGGACGAGAGCGGAACCCCTCAGGTCAACGTGCCGATGGAAATGACCACTTACAATCTAACTGTATCCCCAAAAGGGCCGTGGCGTACCGATAAAGATGGTAAAGTGAGGGTGAATATTCAAATCATTAACCCGGATCCATTACCGGATGGGAGTCCCCGACGAACAGAAATTATAGCGCAGCCTGTTCCGGGGAGAAATTATAATTTTGTGCGATCGGCAATGAATTTCACTCCGGATAAACCGGAAGAGTATCCCATTAGGATTATCGTTCTCCCCCCCAATTCCCCGGGCCTAAACGCAAACACCGAAGAGGGTATGCCCGTGACTTCAGACCCAACATCTCTAGCAGTTGGTGATACATTTTACCAACAGGTCTGGATCAAAAACGTGAAAGATTTGTCCGCGTGGCAGATGGACATTGCGTTCAATCCGCAAGCGCTGGAAGCCACACAGGTCACGGAAGGTGATTTTCTGGCGGACGGCGGTTACATCCCCTTCTTTGAGAGCACGATAACTACCGGCGGAGTCAGTGCAAGCGAGGCGCGCATTGGGCAGACCACGGCAAACGGTAATACATCGTTAACCAATCCATCGCCCAAGGGCGCATCTGGGACAGGGCACCTGTTAACGATAGAGTTTACAGTTCTTGAATTTGCCGAGGGGGCGTTAGGGCTGCATAACGTGCAACTCAGTAATTCAGAAGGGAAACGAATCTCCTACTATACCGTAGTCAACCCGTATGTCGTAACCCACCAGTACCCACGAGAGGATGTCAACCGCGATGGGGAAGTGAATATCATGGATTTAGTGGTGGTCGCGTCGCTGATAGGTCAATCCAATCCTGACGATGCACGCGCCGACGTAAATAATGATGGCATGGTCAATGTGCTCGATCTCATTGCGATTTCCCACCATACAGCGAGTTGGTCAGGCCCAGTGACAGCCGCTAAGAAAAGGGACGGCAATGAATGGGAGGGCGCAGCCCCGGCAGCGCGTGTTGCGGATATCTCGGCGGAAACGATTCGGGGATGGATAGACCTCGCGCAGGCTGAAAACGACGGTTCAATCATTTTCAATCGCGGCATCGCCAATCTCCAAAGGCTTCTAGCTTCCGAGGTGCCTAGCGAGACGAGGCTGCTGCTGAACTACCCGAATCCGTTTAATCCCGAAACGTGGATTCCGTATCAGCTTGCCGAAGCGGCGGAGGTCTCCTTGACCATCTATTCCGTGAACGGCGAATTGGTTCGGACACTGTCATTAGGGCATCAACCGGCCGGACTCTATCAGAACCGGAGCCAAGCGGCGTATTGGGATGGGCGCACTGAACTCGGTACGCAGGTAGCGAGTGGTATCTATTTCTACACGCTTAAAGCTGGCGATTTCAGTAGCACTCGCAAGATGATAGTGAGAAAGTAAGTTTCACCATGTGTAGGGCAGGTGTCTAAGCCTGCCCTACGCTTCTCATCGGAGCTCAACTCCCTAAAAATACCTACCCCGTAGCGATTGATGCGTGTGCCCACTCGGTCGCGCATCAATTGCATCTCCTTGCCTTTCAAGTTTTCCCTCCGTAGCCTTGTTAACTCCAACGACTTAAGGCTCACCCAAGAGAAACAGATAATGAAAATCATAAAGCAACAGCGAATAGGAGACAATTATAATGGAAACGTATTTGCGGGTTAGTTTTCGAAAACTGGTCTGTCTTGGCTTTGCCTTGATGTTTGTCGTGGCCACTGCCGATGCCCAACAAGCAACTACGTATGCCCTGACAGTATCAAGTACAACAGGTAAACCGTACCTAGTAGGAGAACAGGTTACAGTTTTATTTACACTTACCGATGATCGGGGCAACGGTGTGGCGGGTGTGCCAATGGAGCTGAGGGTTGTGGGACTTGAGATATTATCAGCCGAAAGGCGGACCGATTCTAACGGTGAATTGCGCGTGACAGTTAGATTGTTGAGTTTGCGGGCAAGCCTCACGGCAAGATCGCCGGAACAGTATGCCGTGGTGGGCATAGCAGAATATTGTTGTTCTGGTCGGGATAGGTTGACGGATGCGGTTGTGAGGATTACGCCTTCCTCGGTGCCATCGCCTGCTATCGCGGAGCGACTCACCCTCTCCCTCGACATAAAGGACGGAGAAAACGTGACGGGCTATCAGGCAACTGTCGGATTTGACTCCTCCGCTCTCCGCTACGTCTCAAGTAGTGGCAGCGACTATCTGGCGGCGGAAGCGTTTGTAGTGCCCGCGGTTGTGAAAGAAAATCAGGTAACGCTCGCCGCCACCTCTCTGGCGGGCGCAAGCGATGGCGACGGTACGCTTGCCACGCTGACTTTTGAAGTCCTGGCGGTCAAGGCATCCGCCGTGACTTTATCCCGAGTCAGTCTCGTAGATGCGGACGGAGTGCAATCGTTCCCTCTGCTTGAGGATGGACAGGTGATTGAGCCTCCACTCGTGGGCGACATCAACGGTGATGGTGTGGTTAACATCTTGGATTTGGTTCAGGTCGCCGCAAACTTTACCGAGACCGGAGAGAATGATGCGGATGTGAACGGTGATGGCGTGGTGGATATCCTTGACCTCGTTCAGGTTGCCGGAGCGCTTGGGAACGCAGCAGCCGCGCCGTCCATATATCGTGATGCAGTGGAGATGCTCAATGAGACAGACATGCGGCAGTGGTTAATCCAAGCGCAGCAATTTGACTTGACGGATGCAACGTCGCAACGCGGTATTCTATTCCTAGAGCGACTGCTTGCAGCGTTCCCGCCCAAAGTTACGGCACTGTTGCCCAACTACCCGAATCCGTTTAATCCGGAGACATGGATTCCGTACCAGCTTGCGCAAGCCGCGGACGTGGACATCACCATCTATGCGGCGAACGGCACCGTTGTCCGCACGCTCGACGTAGGAACCCAACCCGCCGGATTGTATCTAACACGTTCCGGCTCAGCCTATTGGGACGGGAGGAACGCATACGGTGACCGCGTGGCAAGCGGAGTCTATTTCTATACGCTCCGAGCCGATAACTTCGCTGCGACACGGAAGATGCTAATCCTCAAGTAGGAGTCGTCCCAATTCGGATGTAACTCTAAATAAAGAGGTGATATATGGAATTGTATCGCATAACTTCACTTTTGATTCTATTTTTCGCACTACTTTTTACTGCCGGTTGTGGAGACGGTGTTGAAGGCAGTGAAGCCAACATCCTCAAACCTAGCGAGGATTTTCGTTTTCAAAACTTACCTATTCAGGATGGAGGCAGTCTCATTCCGCTTGATGAAGTTCCAGTCATTACGATTGAGAAAACGCGCGAAGATGCGGATTTTTACTATTGGCAACTCAAGGCAGATCCTGCTCCAACGCGCGAAGATTTAGTTGTGGGAGTTTACTATGGAGACTATAGCTTTATTCTCGTTCCCTTTCGGTCTTCAGGGTACACGTTTTTGTATGTAACTATCCTGCAAAATCAAAACAGTTCCGCAGAAATAAAAGTCCCTCGGAGAACCTTTGTGTATAGTTTACATATAGTCTCAACATGGGACACCATTATGTCAATGATTGATGCGTGGTCAGAGTTTCTTCGCCGCGAAATCGGCCATCATACTGCTCGGCAGCATCATTTTCCTGCTGTTGATTTACCACCGCTCCCATTGTTCGATGGGTACATCATCCCCCAAGGATTCCGTTTCTCTTACTATCTGTTAGGTGAGCCTCAATCCTTAGAGATACCGCCTAAAGAATAAAGGGGATATTTATGAAAAAAATTTTCAATCATTGTCTGTTTTTTTACTCTCTCTCTGTCAATTTGCGGTGTGGCAACACAAACGCCAGCATAGCAGAACAACCCTTTTGAAGATTTTCTCGATAGCAAACGGGAAGGTTTGTTTGCGGGAGGTGGTGTTGCCTATGGTTCTACACGATTTAGTGCTTCCGTTTCTAAAGGCGAATTGCATGCGTCAGATCAGATAACGCCCAAGTCACTCTCTGGCGGGCTGCAATGGAGACTGGGGGACGCGACATCTGAGTGCCTGGCATTCTTGAACTTACGATAAAAGGAGATATTTTATGAAAATGAACCGACAATCTTGGATGTTAATAACTTTGATAGTCTTGTTAATCTGTAGTACACCTCTCGGTGCCCGTGCTCAACTTTTTGACGGTGAACGCCAAGGTTTACTCATAGGTGGTGGTCTTGGATTCGCTGCCATCGCTGGTGGCGACGATAGTTCAGATGACAGTTTTTCAGCTTCCGGTTTTACGGCGGCTGGACACATTGGTTATGGTCTCTCGGATGAGCTCACCCTTTATTTCTCATCCCCCGTTCAACACATTGTACCGAGTTTAGGGTTTAAATACTACCCCGACCCAAGCTCCGACCATTGCCTACAAGGGTTACTCGGGTATACCAGTGGCGACAAGGATAGTCTCGTGTCAATAGCCGGAGGGATTGGTTACCGGTTGCATGATCAGCTGACTCTTGAGGGGATGCTCGGATACAACAGGTACTCTTATACCTATACCAGCTATGGGTATTATGGTAGGTATAATAGAGACAATACTGTTAATATGTTTACTATAGCCGCGACTTTTAACGTCTATTTCTACTAGCGCCTTAGCCCGAATTGTCGAATAAGAATCAAACATCGGAAAGATGTCTGATTCTGAATATGAACCCAAGGAGGCTACTGTTATGTTTCTTAATCTGCATGTATTACAAGATCGCAAGGCTATGATTGAAAAGTGTTTTTGTTTGATGGCAAGTCTACTTTTTGTCCTTTTACTTTTACCCGGACAGCTTTGTGCCTCTACCAACTTGCCCGGCCCACAGGATCCCAAAACTGCTTTTGTCCGCGCGAGTAATGATAAGGTATACCAAATCCACTATGGCGGTCAAGGAAGGTTTGTTGAAAATTTCTCAGTCAGTTTAAGCGGAGAAACCCTTCCCCATGATGTAGCGGCGGAACTCTATATAGCATCGAAAATTTTAAACCTTCCCCCTTATCTATTGAACTATCATGAATTGAAAGGTCGACTCGATATTATTTACGAAGACACAGCCCGAGTGCAAAAACGGGACAGAATTGCTTCACTCGTAGGTAACGCCTCCGTTAGCCTCCTTACTACCGCACTCACTGGCGGTAGCATTTCGGTAGGTGACGCAGCTTTGAAGACACTCGGGCTGCTAGCTCCTGCTGTAAGCACAAAATTGTCGCAAGAAACGCTATTGCTACGAGCGTATTTAACAGTTGACTTGTTTTATATATCTGCAACAAACAATTGGCAAATTCTTGATGATTTGTTGGAATCGGCACTTCGTGGAAAGGAAATTCATATCAATGAAATAAAGTCTGCATACAAGGCAGCCTTGAAAGGAGTTGAGTACGAACGGTGGGGGTTGGAGATAATAAATGAGTATGTCCTTCTTCCTGAGAAGTGGGATCGCCTATCAGCGTTCTTCAAGGGCCTCGTACCAGGTGCGGGCCAATTTTTGGCTTCCACTGGTCAGGAATGGGCAGATTATAAGAACCTACTGAACATGTACACTGAGAGCGACAGACAAGTTGAGAGCAACGTATCAGTGCGGGTAAATACTCTTTTTGACGGAGCTGCTATCGCCGCGGCTAGGGCAGAACTGGAGCGTGAAGGTTTTTTTCAGAATGAGGCGCCGCAGCCGGAGGGTTCAATTGATGTCCGCCCGCTAACCGTGGGTGGTTCAGCTGTGAGGGGCGATGTGTCACCGTATTTCTCCGACCCGGATAATGACGGGTTGACCTATTCGGCACAGTCAGATAACACGAGTGTGGCGAGGGTGAGCGTGTCAGGCTCGCAAGATTCGGTGGTGACAATTACGCCGAGAGGGGAAGGCAGTGCGAGGATAACAGTCACCGCGACAGATCCCGGCGGCTTGACCGCAACGCAGACAATCGACGTAACGGTGCGGGGGGCACATCGATGTGAATATAGTCTATCGCATCGTAGCCAAGATGTGCTTGCCGAGGGCGGAGAGATTGAGGTTTATGTCACGACAACATCGGACTGCGACTGGCGTGCGACAGAAAGTAGCAATTTTCTGTCGGTGAGCCCTTCCAGCGGGAGGGGCAGCGGCACCGTGCGAATCAGAGTGGCTGAGAACACGAGCACGCGCTCCCGGAGCGATAGACTCACCATCGCGGGGATAAGATTCACAGTCGATCAGGATGGCGAGAGGACGATTGCATCTCAAGGTCTGAGTAGAGGGGATGCTGTTATCGTGCAAAATACGTTGCATCTCGGTCTTAATATCAGACAGGGTGCCGGCACTAACGAGCGCGAAATAGGCTCAGTATTCGATGGCGCGACAGGGACTATCGTAGGCAGATCAAGGAGAGCGAACGGCTACACATGGTGGTTAGTGGAATGGGATGACTCAAATCAAGTTAGGTGGGAACCGGGGCTTCAGCCTCGTGACAATCAAGGGTGGAGCGTGGAAGCGATCGATGAAGATTTGTTACTGTTCCGCCGTCCGCCGGATTTGGCTATTGAGCGCGGGTCTTTTGAGGTCAGCGACAATCGCTTAGATCCGGGTGAAGAATTCACGCTCTCTCTTACTGTTCGCAACGTCGGTCACAACGAGTCTGAGGAAGCTGATTTACTCTATTATCACACATCCACGCAGGATTTGCTCTCAGGCGACGATCAAACACTGGTCGGAACAGATTCCGTGCGTGCTCTCGATCCGGGCAGGTCTAGCGATGAGGACATTCGCGTCAAGGCGCCGTTGACTCCCGGTACCTACTATTACGCAGCGTTGTTGATAGATCCTAGTGCTGATCGTGCAGCTATTAACGATATTGTGGACTCTAAAATAGGAGTAACCGTGCGCAATCCCACATTTCCCGACTTGGTTGTTCAATCAGCGAGGGCAAATGTCGACACTTTAGGCCCCGGCGAAAACTTTCGGCTGACTACCACTGTGCGAAACAGGGGGGCGGGGAAATCACGCTCAACAAGGTTACGTTACTACCGCTCTTCGGATTCAATTATTTCGGCAGACGACACACAGGTTGAGACAGATGGGGTGAATTCACTGGATCCTGATAAGACAGACGATGAGTCGGCAACTCTTACAGCACCGAGTGACTCGGGAGTCTACTATTACGGCGTATGTGTCGATAGTGTTAGGGGCGAAAGCAATACAGGTAATAACTGCTCCGATGGAGTGCGCGTAACCGTTAAAAGTCCGGATCTTGTCGTCGAGAACGTTCGGGCGAACACTCATATTTTGACACCGGGGACATCCTTTACCCTGTCTGCCACTGTCCGAAACCGGAGCACAGATTCTTCCGATAGAACAACGTTGCGTTACTATCGCTCATCCGATTTGACCATTTCAGCAGACGATACAGAGGTTGGAACAAGCGGAGTGAGGGAGTTAAGTCCGGATGCGACCGACGATGAATCGGCAACTCTTACAGCACCGAGTGACTCGGGAGTCTACTATTACGGCGTATGTGTCGACAGTGTCAACGGGGAAAGCAATACGAGCAACAACTGTTCCCGCGGCATCCCGGTGGCTGTTCGTATATTGCTTAAACAGGCACCGGAGATAATCGGCACAATTCCTACTCAAATCTTGACCGTGGGTGGTTCGGCTTCCAATGTGGATGTCTCATCCCACTTCCGAGATCCCGACAACGACAGACTCACCTACACGACGACATCCGATGACACTGGAGTGGCAACCGTCAGCGTGTCCGGTGCCCTAGTGACAATTTCTCCTCAGAACGTGGGCAGTGCGATAGTGACGGTGACCGCGAGTGACGGCGAGTTGACTGCCATGCAGACCATCGTGATTACAGTGGAAGCGGTGCCCCGTCCGACGCGACGCGTCGAAGTATGCGACCGCACGCCACAAGTTCGCGATGAGATTATGGATAAGGTAGATGTTGATGACGTTGAAGATTGCTTTGATGTCCGCATTACTGATTTAGATACTATTACTCGGTTTAGTTTAAGCGGACGCGGTATTACTCGTTTGCAGGAAGGCGATTTTTACGGTTTTGACAATCTTCAGACCTTGAGTTTGGGAGAAAACGCTCTTACCAATTTGCCCGAGGACCTCTTCAAAAATCTTGACAACCTAGAAGATGTCCGTTTGGATGACAACCAACTTACCACACTACCAGCAGGCATATTTGGTAATCTTTCTAGTCTGAAACGTCTGCATCTAGAAAATAATCAACTTGCCACACTACCAATAGGAATTTTTCGGGACCTATCCAATCTGAAAGAGTTGGAATTAAATAACAATCCACTGACAACGCTACCAACTGGCGTGTTTGACGGGCTTGACAGTCTGTCTGTACTGTGTTTATGTAAGAACCAACTAACGACGTTGCCAGAAGGTGTCTTCGATGGTCTCCGCGTGAATCAGTTGGTGTTAGCCGAGAGCTCAATAAAGACGCTGCCCGTGGGTACATTCAGGGACCTCACGCGCTTGCAATATTTGAAGTTGACGAAAACCCAACTAACCACACTGCCAGCAGAGATCTTTCGCGATCTTTCCAGTCTGACTGAATTGGAATTATACAATAATCAACTGAATACACTCCCAACCGGCGTGTTTGAAGGGTTAGAAAACCTAACCAACCTGGAATTATACAATAATCAACTGAATACACTCCCGACTGACGTGTTTGAAGGGTTAGAAAACCTAACCAGCCTGGATTTATACAATAATCAACTGAATACACTCCCTGCAGAAATTTTCAACGAACTTAACAAACTTACAACGCTGTTTCTATTTGAAAATCAATTTAACAAATTACCGCCTGGGATATTTAAGGGACTCAGTAACTTAAGCTACCTAAGTCTAACGGATAATCCCGGGGCTCCTTTTACTCTTACGCTCAAATTGGCACGCACCGATAGCATGGACGTTCCAGCACCTGATGCTGCTACGATAGCAGTTAATCTCGTTGAAGGGGCGCCGTTTGACATGACCGTTAACTTGCTGGTTCAAGGTGGAACACCGTCAGCAACCATGGCTACGATTGCAAAAGGAACGACTCAAAGTGCTCCCATCGTCGTGACAAGGACAAGCGGAGGTTCCGCAACCGTCAGTCTGGCGACTGTCCCTACCGTACCGTCTGGTTATGCCGGTATCCGGATGGCTCTGGGTAATTCTATAGTTCTTTTCGGCACGAGTTCAAACCAGGCTCCGGTGGCAGTTAACACAATTCCTACCCAAACCTTGACCGTGGGCAGTTCGACTTCCAATGTGAACGTCAAATCCAACTTCCGAGATCCGGACAACGACAGACTCACCTACACGGTGACATCAGATGACACTGGAGTGGCAACCGTTAGGGTGTCCGGTGCCCTGGTGACAATTTCTCCTCAGAACGTGGGCAGTGCGATAGTGACGGTGACGGCGAGTGACGGCACGTTGACCGCTACGCAGACCATTGTGATTACAGTGGAAGCGGCGCCCCGTTTGCCGCAAACGCTGGTGAAAATCTCAGGCGATAACCAGCAAGGTGCCCCGGGTGAAACGCTGTCAGGCCCGTTTATCATTGAGGTGCGTGACACAGAAAATCGTGGGCTTGAGGGGGTTGATGTCACGTTTACTGTCACCGCTGGCGGCGGGTCGCTGAGTGAAACAACTGTCACGACCGATACCAGCGGCCAGGCATCAACAACACTGACACTTGGACCCAATCCGGGAGCGAACACCGTTGAAGCATCCGTAACAAGGGTTTCACCTCCGGTCAGTTTTACAGCCACCGCGAAGGAACTCCCGAACCGAGCCCCGGAGCCAATCGGCACGATTCGCCCACAAATCTTGGTCGAAGGCGATTCGGCTTCCGATGTGGACGTTTCAGCCAATTTTCGGAATCCGGATAATGACAGTCTCACCTATACGGTGACCTCCGATGACACAGCGGTGGCAACCGTCAGCGTGTCCGGAACCACGGTGACGATCACCCCCCGAAGTGGGGGCAGCGCAACGGTGACCGTGACAGTGAGTGACGGCACATCAACCGCCACGCAGGACATCGCAGTAGAGGTAGAGGCGGCACCCCGTGTGGCGCAAGCGCTGGAAAAAATCTCGGGCGACAACCAGCAAGGTGCCCCCGGTGAAGCGCTGTTACGCCCGTTCATCGTTGAGGTGCGTGACACAGAAAATCGTGGGCTTGAGGGGGTTGATGTCACGTTTACTGTCACCGCTGGCGGCGGGTCGCTGAGTGAAACAACTGTCACGACCGATACCAGCGGCCAGGCATCAACAACACTGACACTTGGACCCAATCCGGGAGCGAACACTGTTGAAGCATCCGTAACAAGGGTTTCACCTCCGGTCAGTTTTACAGCCACCGCGAAGGAACTCCCGAACCGAGCCCCGGAGCCAATCGGCACGATTCGCCCACAAATCTTGGTCGAAGGCGATTCGGCTGCCGATGTGGACGTTGCAGCCAATTTTCGGGATCCAGATAATGACAGTCTCACCTATACGGTGACCTCCGATGACACAGCGGTGGCAACCGTCAGCGTGTCCGGAACCATGGTGACAATCACCCCCCAAAGTGGGGGCAGCGGGACGGTGACCGTGACAGCGAGTGACGGCACATCGACCGCGACGCAGCACATCGCAGTAGAGGTAGAGGCGGCACCCCGTGTGGCGCAAGCGCTGGAAAAAATATCAGGCGACAACCAGCAAGGCCCGCCCGGTGAAGCGCTGTTAAGCCTGTTTATCGTTGAGGTGCATGATACAGAAAATCGTGGGCTTGAGGGGGTTGATGTCACGTTTACTGTCACCGCTGGCGGTGGGTCGCTCAGCGAAACAACTGTCACGACCGATGCCAACGGTCAAGCATCGAGTACACTCACCCTTGGGAACAATGAAGGCACGAACTCGGTTCGCGTGAACGCTGAAGGGATTTCGCACACAGTAGTTTTTGACGCAGTGGGTGCGAGTGCAATCAATATCCCCGACCGCAACCTACGCGCTACGATCGAAAGCGCTCTCAGGAAGCGTGCAGGCGATCCAATCACTGCGGCGGAGATGGCAACTTTGACGAGCCTCAATGCAAGCGACTCCCGCATTAGCGATTTGACAGGGCTTAAATTCGCAGTCAATCTGGTAGAACTGAATTTATACGATAACAATATCACGACCCTCCCTACAAGTGTGTTTGAGGGATTGTCCAAAGTGACAACACTGTATTTGAGACGCAATCCACTGAAAACTATTAAGGCAGGTGCGTTCAACGGACTCTCCAGCCTGACAGAACTGGACTTGTCTGCTGTCCGATATTCTGGCGGGAGCCTAGCGGGGGGAGGCCAACTTAGAACGATTGAAGGAGGCGCATTCAACGGACTCTCCAGCCTGAAAACGTTGAATTTGTACGATAATAAAATCACTGAACTCCCTACGGACGTGTTTGCAGGACTCGACAAAGTGACCGTGCTGTATTTGAGACGCAACCCGCTGACCACCATTAAGACAGGTGCGTTCAACGGACTCTCCAGCCTGACAGAACTGGACTTGTCTGCTGTCCGATATTCTGGTGGGGGCCTAAAGGGAGGCGGTCAACTTACAACCATTGAGGGTGGCGCGTTCAAGGGAATGCCCAACCTGGAAACTCTGAGTTTGCACGATAACAAAATCATTAAACTGCCTAAGCGTGTGTTTGAGGGACTTTCCAAAGTAACATCTTTGTCCTTGTGGCGCAACCCGCTGACCACCATTGAGACAGGTGCATTCAACGGACTCTCCAGCCTGACAGAACTGGACTTGTCTGCTGTCCGATATTCTGGCGGAAGCCTAGCGGGGGGAGGCCAACTGACAATAGTTGAGGGTGGCGCATTCAACGGACTCTCCAGCCTGAAAACGTTGAATTTGTACGATAACAATATCACGACCCTCCCTACAAGTGTGTTTGAGGGATTGTCCAAAGTGACAACACTGTATTTGAGACGCAATCCGCTGAAAACTATTAAGACAGGGGCATTCAACGGACTCTCCAGCCTGACAGGACTGGACTTGTCTGCGGTCCGATATTCTGGTGGGGGCCTAAAGGGAGGAGGCCAACTGACAACCATTGAGGGTGGCGCGTTCAAGGGAATGCCCAACCTGGAAACACTGAGTTTGCACGATAACAAAATCATTAAACTGCCTAAGAGTGCGTTTGAAGGACTCGCCAAAGTAACATCTTTGTCCTTGTGGCGCAACCCGCTGGCCACCATTGAGACAGGAGCGTTCAACGGACTCTCCAGCCTGACAGGACTGGACTTGTCTGCGGTCCGATATTCTGGCGGGGGCCTAAAGGGAGGAGGCCAACTGACAATAGTTGAGGGTGGTGCATTCAAGGGAATGCCCAACCTTGAAACGCTGAATTTATACGATAACAAAATCACTGAACTCCCTACGGACGTGTTTGCAGGACTCGACAAAGTGACCGTGCTGTATTTGAGACGCAACCCCCTGAAAACCATCAAGTCAGGTGCGTTCAACGGACTCTCCAGCCTGACAGGACTGGACTTGTCTGCGGTCCGATATTCTGGCGGGGGCCTAAAGGGAGGAGGCCAACTGACAATAGTTGAGGGTGGCGCATTCAAGGGAATGCCCAACCTTGAAACGCTGAATTTATACGATAACAAAATCACTGTACTTCCTACGAGCGTGTTTGAGGGACTCAACAGCCTAACATGGCTGGGTTTAGAACGCAACCCTGGATCTCCCTTCACGTTAGTCCTAGAACTCGTGCGCACGGACACCACCGACCCTGTAGCCCCAGGTTCTGCAAACGTAGTCGTCAAGTTCGCTCAGGGAGCGCCGTTTGAAATGACTGTCAATCTGTCAGTCGAGGGCGGAACGCTGTCGGCAACCACGGCTACGATTGAGAGGGGCAATATCCAAAGCGACCCCATTACGATGACACAAAGCGGACGTGCGCCTGCCACTGTTAGCATGGGAGCAGCGCCCAGGGTGCCGTCAAATTACTACGGTATCCGGATGGCGGTGGGGGACTCCCTCAGCACCGGGTTAATTCCGTCACACGCCTTGGTGAAGATTTCAGGCGATAACCAGCAAGGTCGCCCCGATGCGACACTAGAGAACCCATTTATCGTTGAAGTGCAAGATGCAGCGAATCGCGGGCTTGAGGGGGTTGATGTTACGTTTGCCATCATTGCAGGTGGTGGAACACTCAGCGAAACAACTGTTACGGCCAGCGTGAACGGGCAGGCAGAGAGTTGGCTTAAGCTTGGGAGCCAGCCGGGCACGAACACGGTTCGCGTGAGTGTTGATGGCATACAGGAACCGGCGATCTTTACCGCCACGGGAATCCGAACAGCCAAGAACCTTGTTATGATCTCGGGCGATAAGCAGCAGGGACCGCCGGGGACGGCGCTTGAAGCACCGTTTGTGGTAGAGGTGCGAGACCAGTCTGATGAACCGTTGCCGGATGTGGAGGTCATGTTCTCGGTTGCCAGTGGCGGCGGCACGCTCAGCGCAACAAGCACGACGACCGATGCCGATGGCAGAGCAGGGAGTACGCTCACACTGGGGCCACATTCAGGAACAAACAGCGTCGAAGTGGCTGTAACGGGGATTCAAGAGAAACGGACCTTTAATGCGGAAGGAATCCGAGTTCCCGAGACATTAGAGATAATTTCGGGAAATGGGCAAGAGGGACTGCCGGGGACGGCGCTTGAAGCACCGTTTGTGGTGGAGGTGCGAGGCCAGTCTGATGAATCCTTGCCGGATGTGGAGGTCATGTTCTCGGTTGCCAGTGGCGGCGGCACGCTCAGCACAGCAAGCACAATGACCGATGCCGATGGCAGAGCAGGGAGTACGCTCACACTGGGGCCACATTCAGGAACAAACAGCGTCGAAGTGGCTGTAACGGGGATTCAAGAGAAACGGACCTTTAATGCGGAAGGAATCCGAGTTCCCGAGACATTAGAGATAATTTCGGGAAATGGGCAAGAGGGACTGCCGGGGACGGCGCTTGAAGCACCGTTTGTGGTGGAGGTGCGAGGCCAGTCTGATGAATCCTTGCCGGATGTGGAGGTCACCTTCTCGGTCACCAGTGGCGACGGAATGCTCAGCGCAACAAGCACAACGACCGATGCCGATGGCAGAGCAGGGAGTACGCTCACGCTGGGGCCCAATCCGGGAAGGAACACAGTCACCGTGTCTGTTCAAGGGATTCAGGAGAAACAGACCTTTAATGCAGAAGGAATTCGAGTTCCCGAGACATTCGAGGTAATTTCGGGCGATGGGCAAGAGGGACCGCCCGGGACGGCGCTTGAAGCACCGTTTGTGGTTGAAGTGCGAGACCAGTTTGATGAACCGTTGCCGGATGTTGAGGTCACCTTCTCGGTCATCAGTGGGGGCGGAATGCTCAGCGCAACACGCACAACGACCGATGCCGATGGCTGGGCAGAGAGTACGCTCACACTGGGGCCACATCCGGGAACGAACAGAATTTCCGTGTCTGTCGCCGGAATTACGGAGCCGGCGATCTTTAGCGCCGATGGCATAAGATCTGAGTTTGACCTCTCCGTGCCAAGTGGCACCAGCTTAATTCACGTACCCCTAAAAGTGACAGCCGTTAACGGGGAATCAGTGACACTAGAATCTGTTGGCGACCTCTACAACGCACTGGGTGGAGCGGACGCCGTCAAACTCCTCACCACCCGCGACCACGCTACTCAGCAATGGGTCACTTATCTTGGGCACCGGGACAGAGGGAAGTCGGCAGACAAGCGGTTAACCGATGATCTCGGTATTATTGCCGGCATGAGTAAGGCGGTTACCGTTCGCTTGGCTGGCGACGCACTCGGGACAGACGGAAGCAGTTCAATCACATTGCGTGCGGGCACAAACGTTGTCGGAGTGCCGCTGCAAGATTCAAGGATAACCCGCGTCAGTGACCTATTTTCGCTTGACGGGATTCAATCCAATGTTAATGCGATTGTCGTTTTCGATAACGGGGTGTCCAAGGTGGTTGAAAGAGCAGACGATGACGGAGATATTCCCGTTACCGGCGGTCAAGCGTTCCTGTTGACGGCTCAGATGGCAGCGACGGTTACTATCTCCGGCGATGTGTGGAGCAATGTCATCGCCCCGGCTGCCGCTCCGCCGCTGGCATCCACCGGGATCGAAGGAGGTGACTCGACGCCTGTCATGGTGCTGGCGGGTTCAATTGTTGACGAGCGGACAGGTTTGAACGTGACGAACTTCCGCGTTATCGTCAAAAACCTGTCAACCGGCAAAACGGCCACGACCGCGCTGGGAGAGGGCGGCTTCCAGTCAACGGATTTCGGTTATCGACTCACGGTTGTTGACATGGAAACGGCACGGGCGGCGCAGGTTGGGGATATCCTGGAAATCTCCGCTCAATCCGCAAATCCGTTGGTTGGTGTCCAGCCGTTGCGGTATACGGTCACGGCTGAAGATGTGAGCCGGAGTAAAATTCAGTTGCCAGAACTTGTGGCTTACGAGATCCCGACGGAAACTGCTCTGCTGATGAACTATCCGAATCCGTTCAATCCGGAGACGTGGATACCGTATCGGTTGGCAGACGACGCTTTCGTTACGTTGACTATCTATGACAGCAGCGGTCGGGTTGTGTGTGTGCTTGACGTTGGACATCAGCCTGCGTCGTTCTACGAAAGCCGATCGAAAGCAATTTACTGGGACGGGCGAAACAGGTCGGGTGAACAAGTGGCTAGCGGTGTGTATTTCTACCATCTCGCCGCCGGAGATTTCGCCGCCACGCGCAAGATGTTGATTAGCAAGTAGCACGTTAGGTTTTGATATTACTGTTGAATGGATATCTTCCGCGTAGTCGTGTAATCACCACTGATAAGTGTTTGCAAGTATACGCTACGCAGATCCAAACATGCATAAACCGCGCGTCGTAGTAGGCACGTTCCGTCGTGCCGTAATTTGCACAGGGGTTACGGCATACGGCGTATGCCTACAACTTTGGAAAAACCTAGTTTCTTGGCATGACCGTTCACCGAGGTTGCAACTGCGGATATGCTCTAAACTTTCGCTACACCAGGGTCTAACTGATTGGATGTTCCGCGAGAATCTTGGCTTCCTCCACCCGGAAGCGTTCAAGGTATTTACCGGGTGAATGATAGGCGGCAACATCTTCTGGTTGCGGCGTGAGTGGCGCCCTTCTTTTTAAGACTAAACGGCTAAAATCTTCAACGTCAAAAGGTTCGTTCCGAGATTTGCAATATGCCTGGACACCTGCGACTGCTGCTCCCAAAGCCGGTCCTCCCTTTTCAATCGGGATAATCTCGCGATTCCAGATGGCTGCGACACGTCTCATAATTTCCGCGCTGTCGGTAGCCCCACCGGTGACATACATGGGTGTATCGTCTGTGCCGGCGAATGGTTGCGAATGCTCGTATACTGCAGCCAAGCTGGTTTCAATTACCCCAGAATAATCCAATCCTAGCCACGCTTCAGCGTGAGGGAAAACCCGGGTGATATCAAAGCTACCGGAAGGTGGAAATGACTCGGTTTTTGGCTGCCAGAAGGTCATGGAGGATCCGGGAGCGACTTCCTTTAGAGCCGCTTCCCCCAGTTCATAATTTTCTTTCCCCAATCCATATAGCGCTCTAACTCGGTCCCACACCATCGCACCGTTTGTCCTACAGCCAAATATGAAGGGTCTTCCGATACCGTCATACATCGCGTTTGTCATTCCGCTCATATCGTTCACGTTGCCATCAGTCGACACCATGTTCACGAAGCTAGTTCCCAGACTGAGCAGGTTTCCTGCCACAAGCGTTTTCGCTTGAGGATTATCTCCCGATCCAGCGATAATTTTGCATTCCGGATGAAATCCGTATTTCTCCACGAAATACGCGCCAATTTTTCCCACTACAGTGTCGGGAGGTGCCAGGTTCGGCAATTTCTTTTTCAGCGCTCCGGCACCTCCCGGTAATCCTTGGGATGTTGCCTTGAGCAATTTGGGGGACCAATTTTTCTTTCGATAATTCATGAGGGACATACCGCAGGCGTTGCCGTAATCTATGGGCGCTTTAGAATTCCCCGTCAGAATCGAAGATATAAGGCTACTTATCAACTGGATGTTTTCCGTTGCCCGATAAACCTCAGGAAACTGTTCGGCAACCCTTCTCACTACTGTTCCCGTGAATCTTAATGGCGCGTCCGAGCCGGACAGGCGAATCATCTTGTTCCTACCCCCAACGCCTTTTCTTACGCAATCTGCCTGATTTACGGTATTGGATGTCATCCAGATCGGCGCAGTTAGGTACGAGAAACTCCCGCGGAGTAAGTTTACGAGAGACGATTCTCCACTGCCTCCCTCCGTTATCTGCGCAAAACGAATTTCTGCCTGATTGTTCAGATACACGTGCCCATGTTGCTGGCCAGAGTTGTTAATGAGAACAATGTCCCCGATAACGACTCCTGCAATTCGGAGATCACCAAGCATGGCATCCAAGGATGCCAAAATCATCTCGAGAGGTTGGTCTGCCTCGCCTTGTACCCGTGGTGGGACAATGTAGTCTGCTCCAATTCCGAAGTCATTTAACCTCTTGTCCGTTAGATAATCTAGTGAATGCTCGAAGAGCTTCTCCGCGGCATCAATATCCACGACAGTTGATGTCAGGCTTTGCGTGCTCGAATCTAGCCCTAAGGCTAATCTCGCCATTCTCGGCTCCCTTTTTCGTAGAAACCTATACTTTGCGTTGGGTATTATTGAGCTTTCTTTTCCAGTAATAATCGTCTCTAATAAGACTTACGTAGCGTCTGCAGGTCGGGAATCGGAGTTCCCTCGTACAGGGGTCGCGACCTGGAGATCGCGGGATCTCTATCGCACTGCGATCCCTATCGCGCTCGCTATTCGCTCACTTGATCTATCCGCTCGTTTGATCCTACAGAAGACGCAATTTCTGACAGTGCGGAGTATAGATGTTCCAAAGAATTGTTCTAATGCTGGATTATAGAGAAAAGTTGCGCCTTTCTTCCCTTCTTGATCGTCGGTCTTACACAGAGCGTTAATTAGAATAGCGCTTTTGCACTACATCCACTATAATGAGTGTCAAAGCGAATGTTGTGACAATCCTATGTGGACCTATGGCTGAATTTGGTCACCCAACACTCGAAGAGATGGAGGAGACAAGGGAATGACACCAGAACAACGTTACACGTTTGATGCGACCGGCTATCTCTACTTGCCGAATGCAATGAACCCTGAAGAATTGCGGGAAGCTCAGGATGCACTTGACCGGCTGATGAGTACCCCTCCCGAAGAACTGAAAGGCGAGTTTGACTATATCGACCAGGGCGGCGTGTTTCATCACTACTACCACGCCTTCGCATATGACAAGGCGCTTGAAAGACTTGTGACGCACCGTGCGACGTGGCCAATTATCAAGGAGTTGACTGCCGACAAACCGGGGTTCATGCGAGGTAATCTAAAGGTAGATACACATGAGTGCACCTACCTGACGCTGCATTCGCTGCGCGAGCAATCTTTGGAAGGAAGCGGCTTTGCGCGAGATATCCACTGGACAAGTCCGAGCGGGGACAGAGTATATTGCGACTACTTCAATATCTTCTGGTATTTTGATGATGTGCATCCCGGCGATGGCGGCGTAATCATGCTACCTGGTTCCCACAAAAACACAATTCCATTTTCACAAGGCATACATGAAACAATGGCTGAACTTGACTACGACTATGACAAATGTATCACGAACAATATTTTACCCCACGGTTTGGTCAACCTTGCGCCAAATGCAGGTGATGTCATCATTGCTTCGGACCAAGTGTGTCATGGCGGATTAAGATGGAAGGCGACGGACCGTATGCGGCGTTTTCTAGTCCTGCGATACTCTACCCAGTATTTGTTAGCACATATGAGCGAAGTCGATCTTAACCTGCCAGCTGGCGTGATGGAACGCTTATCGCCTGAGACCAAGGAGTTGTTGGCGAAGGAGCAGCTCTTTCACACCAAATCCATCGCAATGTCCGACAACGTGGTTTTGAGCTAGGCGTACGCCGGAAGTCTGAGTGGTGGGCATCGTGTGTAATGGCGTGAATCACTAGCCGTCCACCAGAGCCGACAGGCGGTCTTGGCTTGTCAATCCAGACCGAACGGAAACTGGCGCCTTTTTCAATTTTCGCATCCTTGGATTCAACAAGGTTTGTGTCCTGCGAGTGTGACGCGATGCATCACCCGCCGATAGCCCTGATAGTCGTTCACAGGGTTATGCTGAGTACAGCGATTATCCCAGAAGGCAAGGCAACCTCGGCTCCAGCGGAAGCGACAGGTGAATTCTGGTTTCACTTGGTGTTCAAAGAGGTAATTCAACAGGGACCGGCTCTCCCCTTCGGTCCATCCTTCAAATTTTAATGTGTGTGCATTGTTAACATATAGGGCTTTCCGGCCTGTTTCCGGGTGCGTGCGTACAACCGGATGCTTACTTTCGAACGCTTTCAGTTCATCTCCGGCATCACGCAAGCGATGTTCCCGCGTCTTTGACACTTCGGGTTTCGTAGAGACGTTGACCGCGACTAGACCGTTGAGCATCTCCTTTAAACCTACTGAAAGGGTTTCATAAGCAAGGTATTGATTAGCAAACAGCGTGTCACCACCGTGGGGTGGAATCTCAACCGCGTAAAGCATACTTGCGGCGGGCGGGCACTCCAAATACGTGGTGTCCGAATGCCAAACTCCACCAAAATTGGATCGCTCATGCTCCAATTTGGTCACGGCTGTGACCAACGGGCACTCGGGTAAGCCTTTCAATTGTGGATACTCCATTGGAATACCAAACTGTTGGGCGAAGTCAAGTTGTTCTTGGGGAGAGAGTTCTTGGTTTGGGAAGAAGATTACGAGATGATGGAGGAACGCATCACGAATTTCCTCTGTCACTTCAGATTGTAATGGTTGCGCAAGATTAGGACCACTGATTTCCGCGCCGAGGGCGCCAGAAATCGGCTCTACTGCGATATATTGATAATCCTTAGATACCGTATTGTCCATCGCCCTTTCTGTAACCGGTTCAGGTTACAAGAGGGTAATCTGCTGGTCACGCTGTTGTGATTGGGAGTCTATCCACTGCCTGCTAGCGACTGAATTCAAATTTTAAGTTAGGCTACGAGACGCGCTGATGTGGGGAAGTCTAAAATTTGATAGTCAATTCGCCGGTAAGTTTCTTCATTTCATTGCGACTTCCGAATACTTCATAGAGATCGCCCGATACGTCGAAATAGCGGCGGACGAAATTGCGACTCGTATCTGCGGGATTAAAATTAGCATATTCCATCCAGAGATTTGCTCTAGAGAGTATGTCCCAGTTCAATCCTACCGACACGGCGCTGGCATCTCCTTCGCTGTCCTGACGTTGTTTGTTGACCTCTTGGAAAATTGCCACCTGATCA
The DNA here is from genome assembly GCA_965204085.1 of Candidatus Poribacteria bacterium. Taxonomy (GTDB): domain Bacteria; phylum Poribacteria; class WGA-4E; order WGA-4E; family JAJDTR01; genus JAJDTR01. Next base: position 505,546 of record CBDBEE010000002.1, read on the forward strand.
AGGTCTGACCTCCCATCAATCCGTTCCAAGTAGATATTCAACTCCTTGTAGTGATACGGATTTGGATCGGTGATGAACTTAAGGTTTGCTGCGAGAGTGTTCGTTAGCGACTTTGTTTGGAGATCATAACTATCTTCTGCTTTTGGCGGTGTGACGTATCGCTCATCTAGCTCACTGTAGGCAAGCGTGTCGGCGAACATCAAGCTCCAACGCTCCGATAAATTATAATTCCAAAGAAAAGCGTTGCTCAACTCCAATTGTGCAATATCGTCTTGGATATCGGCGTTCGAATCAATGTCTTCGTAGTCCTCTGAAAAGCTATTATCAACATTGGATGCGCGGGCGTTGTATAGCCCATCCATCTGAGATGGATTTAGGCTAAACCCGTCCACCGAATATTGCCGAATGACGAGGTCGCTTCCATCTCGCAAGTAGATGTGACCAAATTGGTCAAGAGCGAGAAAATCAACATCTTGATATTTTTCATTCTGCTTGTCGATTTGGTAAATTATGCGCCCCAGATACTTTCCGTTGCCATCAAATCTCTGCACACGCATAATCACGTTGTGATAAATCGTTGCACGAATGGTCGCAGCTTTCAAATCCTCATCTTCTTCTTTTTTGTTTTCGTCCTTGCCACCCTCTTCGTTGTCATCAAAATACTCGGTAAAATAGCGTCTATACTCCGCCTCTTCGAGCAGTCGGATACGGCGATTTAAGGCATCGAAATGGGACTGCTCCGTAAAACCACCACCGAGTAGTGCAGAGCGAGATCGTCCAGATTGAATGACCGTATCTTGTATTCCTGTAGCTGTTGGTGGAATAAGGCTCAAAATACCGCCGCTTGGTAATTCGCCCAAATGTCTCTTGAATTGGCTGGAATCCTTGACAAGGATTTCACCCGTTATCAATGGGGCAATTGCGAGAGGCTTTGTGAATTGAGCATCGTTACGCCCCTTCCCACCGAAGTTCAGGATAAACTTTCCCTCCGAATCGAATTTGACCACGCGATGATTGCCGGTATCCGCAATCAATACATTTTCTCGTGCGTCGATAGCAATGTCGGAGGCGTCTCGGTCAAATTCACCATTTCCCGCGCCATATCGCCCGAATACACGCAATTTTTCTCCGTCAGTGTTGAATTTATGAATCCGCCCTCTTTTCGCATCAAGCACATAGAGTTGGTTCTGACTATTCACAGCAATTAGAAGTGCTCGATCGTGGCCTTCTGGCTTGATACCGAACGCTGTTTTCCCCTCTTCGTCGACGATTAGACTCGCGACCAATACCTGCTTTGGCCGAACGTCAACCGAATCAACAAAGTAGGTGTGTGCTAATTCTCCTCTTGGGCTGAATTTGTGGACGCACGGGGCAAACATATATATCTTCGGGTCGTCAGTTTCGGCAATGTGATGTGCGGTGGTCTCAGCCACATAGATATTTCTGTCTTCATCAATAGCAATATCCCCTGGCTTCTTCAACATATTGTCTATCGCTTGCGGTTCGTCAGGAATCTGCATCAGGAAATCGCCACTGGGTGAGAGCTTCTGTATCAATCGGTTGTCGGCATCACTTACATAAATCTGTCCTTCGGAGTCAAACGCGACGTGAATATTCGCACTAAAAGCCCCGTCTGTTGAGCCTTTACCGGAAAATTCACGTTCTAGTTTCAAGAAACTCACTGCGAAGGCCGAATTAACACTAAGGAATATTCCTGTGCACAAGACTGTGGACAGGATCATGAACACTTTCTTCATTCCCACAAACTCCTCGTCACAAAATGCGCATCTATACCGTGCGCTGTCAGAAATTGCGCTTTTCAAGATTTAAGGCTTGCTTCGCCGATTGTAGAGACAGCACCCAGCGAACGAATATTGAATGGGGTAACGTCCGCAGTTTCCACCTGTGGGATTCCTATCGCAGGATCTGCTATCGCGCGCACTATTCGTTTGCTTGATCTCATTATTCATTCGCTTGATCCCCTCTGGGGCTTTGCTGTAGGTCGAATTAATGTTTCTATACACCTTCAAGATCTCTATCGCCTTCGCTATCCACTCAGTTGATCCTATCTGGGGCTACCAAGATTAAATAGGTCGCGATTCGGAGATCGCTCCTACAAAATAAGCAATTCTCAGCAGCGTGGAGTATAACAACCGAATCTAACTATACCAGAAGATTTTTCCCCACGTTTGTAATGCGGTTGACTCATTCCCACTCGCCGTCCAAGTTCTTTCTCATAATACGTGTTTCGTCATATCCGCTATAGTCACTTGAGGCATGAAGTTGAATTCCAAGTAGCTGCTGCATCTCGGACGACGCATCAGGAAATCGCTCAAGTGTCGCGTAGGGCATCCATGTCTCAAAACGCTTCATCCAATAATGTCCATAGGTTGGGAAAACTGCCCTGCGCGGGTTGTTCGATCTATTGCCACCGCCTTTGTGGGCGAGAGTGCAATCGAAAATTACGGCCGATCCTTCGGGAAGTGTGAGCGCGATACCGTCCACGTCGGGATCGGGGGGTGGATCGCTATCACGATGAGAACCTGGAGTGACCCAAATTGGTCCGTTGTCCATGGTTAACTCATCAAGGTAGATTCCGACATTGAGCATCAATGGTTTATCACAACGGAATTTGAAATCCGAATGCCACCGTTGATCTCCACTACCAGGAACTCGATTAACACCATCGAACTGCAGCAGGTGTGGGTGAGGACAAAGCAATGACTTTATCGGATTCAATAGTGAAGGCATGGCGGCAACTTCCAAAAACGTCATATCACGATCAAGCAGATTGTGGTAGCCATCTAATTCATCGAATGCTTCGCGAATTCGATACAACAACTCTCCTTCAAGAAGATTCCGAATGACTAGATAACCGTCTCTTTCAAACTGCTGAATCTCGTCGGAATTGAGCATATGACACTCCTATGGCTGAAGTCTTCCTAAAATCATCGTTTTCCTAAGGATTGTCAAAATCGCATCATTCTCTACAATTGCACCTAGGATAGGACTGCTATCGAACGTCGCACACTCTGCCTCACTACGTTCCTATTCTACATAATGGGGGTTGGACTGGTCAACTCTTTTTGCAAAGGATAGCCGTGTAGCTAGTTCAGCACGGCGCTAGTGTTTAAGTCATTCTGTCGCTCAAAGAGTTTGCGAGGGTTGCAAACTCCCGAATCCCTAATGTCTCGCCACGGCGACGTCCGTCCATGCCTAGTTCTTCAAAGATTTCATCAAGCATCCCGCTTGGTATTGGGAACTCCCCTCTTAGCAATGCATTTCGTAACGTCTTGCGTCGAAATTGGAATGCAGCACGTAGGATTTGGAAGAAGAGCGCTTCGTTCTCCACTAGGACAACGGGTTTTTCCTCAATTCTTAATCGGACCAATGACGAGTCCACGGCAGGAGCAGGATAAAACTGATTTGATGAGAAGGACCGAATAACCTCGGATTTGGCATAGTATGAAACTGCGACCGAAAGCGCTCCGTAGTCCTTTCCACCCGGCGGGGCCACTAATCGTTGGGCGACCTCTGATTGCATCATCAGGACGCAACTACCGATGAGTTTGTAGTACCCCAACAACTTCCAGAGAATTGGTGTCGTAATATGGTACGGTAGGTTTCCGACAACTTTGACATTGTGGCGAGGGACAGCGCTGAGAATTGGCGAGAGATTCAACTTGAGAATGTCCGCCTGAAGGAGACGGATTTGTGGATAATCTATAAACTCACGTTGTAACTCCGCGTATAGATCAGTATCAAGCTCAACACCAACCACCGTTTTTGCATTATCTCCCAATGCCTTGGTAAGAAATCCAAGACCTGCACCAATCTCAAGGACAAAATCGGCTTCTTTTATCTCAATAGCTTCCACGATAGCCGGTAGAACGTTTGGATCGATTAGGAAATTCTGACTGAGACGTTTTTTGGGGTGCTTTCCCGTGCGTCTCAGGTATTCGTGAACCTTCTGATATGGAGTCATGGATAACAGGGATTAACAGGCAGGCTACCTATCCATTGTCACCGAAAATGTGTCGGTGTTACATCTGATGGATCACAGAATCCCAACCAAGCGTGAAAACCTCACTTGAGTTTTGAGAACCCAACGTGCAAAACCGTGGTTTACTGATTCACGTAGGTTTCGTTGAGGTAGCGAGCAATAATCTCGATTTCCTCTTCCAAAATAAAGAGACCGTTTTCGATCATACGCGAAATGAGTTCTCCAGTTTCCGCTTCCGTGGTCGGCGGCGCGTCGTCGACATCCGAAAGGGCGTGGCATTGAGAACATGTGTCCTCAAAGAGAATCTTGGCTTCCGCCGCGTCATAACTAGCGTTGTCCGGATCTTGAATAACAGTGCCAGCAGGGTCTTCTACTGCGTCAGAGGGTGTGATTGCGGCTGCCTGAAATGCCACCTGTGCCATGTCCGTCTGAATCTCCTGTTTCCTCTGTTCTTTCACGGAAATCTGTAAATCGGGCGTAATTGCTATCAAGTACGCCGACACTGCCCATGATTCCTTTTCTCCAATCGGTTCACCAATCACCGGTTTTATCGTCATACGATTGACCAACCGAACCCAGTCAGATGGGATGCGTGGACGCGCCAAGATTGTGCGCAGGTCATGGCACTGAACACATTTTTTCCGAAGAGTATTCTGACCGTCCCTAAGTTTCCGTTTGGTCGCGAGCTGGTCAAGCGGCGCTTCGGGAGGTAAGCCAGCGTTAATTAGAAGTTTACGTGTCCTTTGCATTCCGGCTTCGCTAAATGCACTGGTCTGGAGTGTCGTTTCGCGGAGACTAAAGGGCACAGAAAGGCCAATTAGGAGATATGTACATAGTAAAAGGGTTGTTCCGAGATATGGCATTGCTTCCTCAAAATGTCTGAAGAAGCGGAGAATAGCAATTTTGACAAGAAGCAGCACACCGATCGTGATGCCTAGCATCAAATGAGCAACAGTGCGGGGGGGCAACTCAATCTGATAATTCCACAAGCGCGGCACCATGTGCCACATCATGAAGATATAAAGTATTGCGTAAGCGTAGCCAATCAAACGGTGTACCAACATAAGTGACCGAGGTGCGGCGCTTGTGCGAGTTTCATGATCGAACGGATATCCCCACAGTTTGTACATCAAGAATACCGAGGCATTTCCAAGACCTAGGAACACAAGACCGAGGACGGTGCTTGTTGCTGTGGACATTTAGAATTTATCTCCTCTTCAAAGAAGGTTAGGAATCAATATTGACTGCTGGTGTGATTTGGGGAATGACATTTCCGACCTTGGCGATTTTTGAGTTGGCTCAAATTCGCCTGCATGATATAATATCTCCAATAAATGAGTCAAGGAGGGAATTGTATTCGAATCTCTTAGATTATCCAAGAACACTGCTGTTAGAAAGGAGTTTTCAGTGAAACACAAGATTGTATTAACACTGACGTGTATGGCTGTCATCTTCGTTTCTGCATTTGGCATTTACAGTCAAGCAAACGGGGAATCAAAAGTCCAGCCAATGTACGGCAGTTTACTCATTGACGGTTATGATTTCAAGAATGATGTGGGACCGAAGGGAACCATCATATACGATGCCGAGAAAAACGAGTTTAGAGGCACTTATATCGGGTTAAAAATGCCCAAAGGACGTAAATCTATTTTTGCTTGGGTGCACGACACCGTGAATCAGAAATCGGAATATATAGGTCCTGTAGGGTGGCTGAGAAACGACACTGGTGGGAAGAGACGAGGTAAATTTACAATCAGTGTTCCCGACAAATTTGAAGGTGGAAATTTCGGCTCTTATGAGATTATCGGCTTTACAGCCGAGAAAACATCATCTCTTAATGTTTCCAAGGAGGGAATTGAGGTTTTAGAGAAACCCACAGAACCTTCCGGCAGCGACATTAGGGAAAACCTAAAGCCCGCTTTTTATCTCTATGCACCACTGCCCGGTTCCGATACGGAAATCCACTATTGTGGGCATGGTGGTGACTTCTTTTTTGCCAAGGACTTAGACAAACAGTTTTGTTACGACTGACTGTGCGGTACGAAGTATTCGAAATGTAAAGAGGCTGGCGACAAAGCCCATGCAAGCCGCTAACATTTTGAATATTGCCTCAACCCGTGTGGTTGAGGTTGCTTGAGTCGACAACATTTTGTCAATGACCCCGATGGAGTTCTCAACTCCTCGGGGTTTTTATTTAACCGCGGGATTTAATGGTCGGACACAGCGAAAACCGACACTATCGACCTTGCCTCTTGGCCCGTTTCCATCACGATATGCAACGCGGAGCCTGCGCACAGCAGCATCCCAACCGCCACCACGAACTACGCGACGTGTGACGACCTTTCTGAAGCTGTCGTCCAAAATAGAAATTGGCGGTCCTGCGACCGGATTCCTGCTAGGACTCGTCCCATAGAAGTCCGCGAGGTACTCGTCGATACACCACTCCCACACGTTTCCTACCATATCGTGTAGTCCGTAACCGTTGGCGGGATATGAGCCAACCTGAACTGTTTTTCCAATGCCGGAATCCTCATAGTTTGCCATAGTTACGTCTAGCGTCTCATCTCCCCAAGGATAAGCCTTGCCTTCTAATCCGCCGCGTGCCGCGTATTCCCATTGCGCCTCCGTGGGGAGCGTTTTTCCTGCCCACTTGGCGTAAGCCATAGCATCGTACCAACTGACATTCACCATGGGGTGTCGATCAGTTTCGGCATAGCGAGCCACTTCTTCCCAATCGGGAAATGCCGCGCCCGTCGCGTTAACGAACTGACGGTATTGGCCGACGGTGACTTCGTATCTGTCAATGTAGAATCCATTAAGGTGAACGGTATGCACCGGTTGCTCATCGTGTGCGCCATCTTGGCTACCCATCTTAAACTTCCCTGTTGAAATCAACACCATCTCCGTCCCACTCGGTGGAAATCGCACTGTCGCGTCTTGGTCGTCCTTTGTGATTGACTGCTCCACATTAGACCGAGTACCTGCCGCACAGCCGATAAAAACGAAGAACACGATGAAAGTTAGGACATACTGAAGCATCTGTGCAATGAGGATTGAACCTGAGATAGTGAATTTTGCTTAGTTGTTACTTTCGATGTTTTTTTGCTTGATGTTGGGATAGATGATTCATTGGCTGGATGAGATTAGGTTTGTAGTGACAACCGCCAATTGACGGCATGAAAATCTCAAACCAGGTACTTCTTATGATCTCTCTGAATAATGTTGCTACCACAGACAATAATCAATCCTGTTCTTCCATCATCGCAACGACCCTATCCAGGATGATGTCCGAAATTTCTCTCTTGGAAAGCATGGGCAATTTTTCCTGTTTATCCGAGTTATCCAATAATGTTACGATGTTGGTGTCTTCTTCAAAACCTGCGCCTTTTGCTAGTATATCGTTTGCTACTATAAGATCGCAGTTTTTGTTGATGAGCTTTGATTGGGCGTTTTCCAAGAGATTACCCGTCTCGGCAGCAAAACAAACCAAGATTTGCGCTTTCTTGTGTTGACCGAGCATTTGGGCTATATCAGGATTCTTCTCGAGATGCACTGTCAACTTATCGGCTGTTTTTTTTAATTTGCTCGGTGAAAATGTCTCTGGCCGATAATCAGCAACGGCCGCTGCCATCACGACGACATCCGCGTTGTCAAACTCTTTGAAGACTGCATCCTGCATTTCGCTCGCCGTCTCAATGTAGGAAAGTTCAACTCCTTTAGGAGGGGAAACCGTCGTTGGACCACTGATAAGAATGACATCTGCACCACGACGCTGGGCAGCTTCGGCGATAGCGAATCCCATCTTCCCGCTGGATGGATTGCTAATGAAACGGGTCGGGTCAATATACTCTCGCGTCGGTCCAGCGGTTACTACTACTTTTCTGCCTTGTAAATCGTGTTGTCCGGATAATATTCGGGTTATTCGACTAAAAATAAAATCAATAGTGTTCAATCGTCCCATGCCTTGGTGACCGGAGGCGAGATCGCCGTAGACGGGTTCTACAATTTCGACGCCATGCGATTTCAGTTTCTCGATATTTGTTATAACGGACGGATTGTTGTACATGTGTTCTTCCATTGCCGGCGCAATCAAGATAGGGCAGTGGGTGGAGATTGCAACGGTGGTAAGTGCGTCATCAGCGATGCCATTTGCCATTTTACCAATGACATTTGCCGTGGCTGGTACAATCGCTAAGAGGTCGGCACGGTCAGAAATATCTATGTGCGGCGGCTTCCAGTCAGTACCCGTATCGAAAAGATCAAGCAACACTGGGTTTCGTGAAATGACTTGGAATTGAAGTGGTTGAATCAATCGTGTGGCGTTTTCCGTCATCGCGACGTGCACCGAGATTCCGTGCTTAACCAATTGGCTCACCAGGTCGAGGGATTTGTGAATAGCGATTCCGCCGGTGACGCCAAGGATAATCTTTCTGTTTTCCTGTGTCATGTTGGAATTGCCTCGCTCAAGGAATTTGGATTTACGGGCAGACTTAGGAAGAGTAAGTTATAATCCATGCCGCCTATCAGTTACATTGGTGTTCGGGAGCGATGCGAAGGCCTAAAATCTGGTGGGCAGTACCCACCCTACAGGTAACTTGTGGCCGGTTTGGCAACTCTAGGTGCGGTCTGATAATTGTCGTGTTGTATCCCCGAGAATCTTCATACTTTTCATACCATATGACGGTTTCCGATTGGTGCCAACTATAGGGAAAACACTTGCTATCACAGGCTTCTAGACGTTCCGATTTTATAGCCAAAGAAGTGTTGGTATGAAGTTTAGGTATGAACCGAAGTTGTTGGAAAAAGCGATGGCATATCCCAATTAGGCTACTTTAAATAGCGGATGATAAATTTTCAGATACGCTATACACTTAAGAGGTCGGGTGAGAAAATTCTTCGGATGTCCAGGCTAAGAACGATTCATTTATGCGGCAGCGCTGCGCAGAGATTATGTGTTGAATCTGTTTCACTGCTTGATTGATTTTGTTGTCTGGATTAATCACGCAGTAGTCGTAATCTTTGACGATCGCAATCTCGGATTTTGCAGTCGCCAATCGCTGCTGAAGTTCTTGAGATGATTCGGTTTGCCGCCGGCGAAGGCGCTTTTCCAAAATCGCAAAGGATGGGGGCAAAATGAAAATGGATATAATCATAGGGCTCCAAGATTTGAGCGCTTTAGCGCCCTTAACATCAATCTCGAAAACGAGATCCTTCCCCTTTGCCAAAGGCGATTCGATTTCCGATTTTAATGTGCCGTAACAGTATCCACCGTACCGAGTCCACTCGACAAACTCGCCTTTCCCGCGGCGTGTTTCAAATTCAGGTGGTGAAAGAAAGTGATAGTTGACGCCGTCTATCTCATTGGGTCTAGGCGGACGCGTCGTCGCAGAAACAGAACATGTCAATGTTGAGTCGGATTGGAGGAGTGCGTCAATGACGCTAGTCTTACCGGCGCCGGACGGGCCTGAAATGACAATCAGCGAACCCTGACGGGGGTGCGGTTTATTCGACATTCTGAACGATTTCTCGAATTTTCTCGATTTCGGTCTTTAGAGAAACACAAACGGAAGATGGTGCCATTGGCGAGGCTTTGGAAGCGATAGTATTGACCTCTCGATTCATCTCTTGAAGTAGAAAATCGAGTTGTTTGCCGACCGGTTCCTCTGCGCTTAAGTAATTCTCAAATTGAGTACAGTGGCTGTCAAGCCTCACTAGCTCTTCGGTAACATCTGAGCGTGCCGCAATTACACCGGCTTCCATCACGATGCGATTCTTGTCAATCTCAATTCGTTCTTCAAAGAGTTCATTCAAGCGGGATTCTAGTTTGTTCTTCGCGGTTTCAACCAGATTCTCGCGTGCACCGTCAAGTTTCCTATGGTGAGATTGAATCGATTGCAAGAGTTCAAGAATCGCTTTAGACATCACTTGACCCTCCGCGCGTTTCATCTGATCCAGCCCATCAAGCGTTTGCTCTAGAATTGGCTGGAGTTCGATCCAAACCGATTGTTCATCAATGGTCGGTTTATCGAGAGTGAATACGCCGGGAAGCCGCGCCAATACTGCCAATGGGATATCTTCTTGTAGCTGGAGTTCGCTTCGGATTTCGGCGAGTCCCTGATGATATTGTTTTGCCAAGGCGAGATTGAGCTTTAGGTGGGAACCCGAATCTGTGCCGTTCTCGGAATGTTCAATATTGACCTGCGCATGTCCTCTGTGGATTCGATTCCGTACCACGGTGCGGATGGAATGTTCAAACTGCGAGAGAAGAGGCGGGATGCGTACGGACACATTGGAGTGACGATGGTTCCAAGTCTTTACTTCAATTGTCAAGGTGCCGAAGGTGGTGGGCCCTTCCTTGCGGCTATACCCTGTCATGCTTTTAATCATGAACCATCCTTATGTTCTAGTCGGCAGCCTCTTCCAGCTCTACTAGAACGGGTGATTCAACTCGAATTGCGTCCTTGATACAGACTTCCTCGCAGAGTTTGCAACCGACGCAATCCTTGGGTTTAACGAGTTCGCAAATTCCGAAGAAACTCTCGGCATGTTCACCTGTCTCAGGATCTTTCAATTCAAGGCAGTCCCAGGGACAGATATGGACGCAAAAATCACATCCTGAGCAGAGTTCTTCATAAATCACTGCAATGGGTCTGTGTGTCGGACGTCTTATGAACTTACATACCTCGCCATGCTGATCTCGAATGGCCTCGACGGGACAAACCATTCCACAAGCGCTACAGTCAATGCATACCCCCGGATCGATAATGTGGAGTTTATTTCGGTCGCCAGTGATTGCGTCGACGGGGCAGTTCGTCAAGCACGCCATACACCCAATGCACTCATCTGTAATATAGTAAGCCATTAAGGTTTTCCTTCCGCCTCCGGTCTGACATTTAGTCGGTTAACTTGGGATGAAATGAAGACAGTTAAATTATAACACGTATTACTCAATTAAGCAAGTGTGAGTATTTAAAGAGTGGAAGATTGGAAGGATGGAAGGAATAGGCACGAATCGACACAGGCAAACACGGCTTAAGGTCCGAAAACAGCCACAGAGTGCTAGTGCAAAGAGAAGGAAGAAAATCAAGGATTTAACAATTGAAGATTGGTTGATTCAGTTGGCTTGACTGCAACGATACCGTGTGCTATAATCGAAAACAGTGTCATAAATTCGTAGAGATGGAGAAGAGGTTGAAACATGAACATAAAACATCGACTAGACGAGACAATCGCAAATTGGAATTTGCTTGAAACTCAGTTTTATCAGGCGTGGAGCGATGGGACATTACCTCAGGAAGCACTGCGCACCTATGCCGGCGAATATGGTGCTCTCATCGTGCTCATGCCGGAAGGCTGGGAGACGTTGGTGGACGAAGGAATCGCTCAGGAGGAAAGGGAACACGTTGAATTATGGTGCGATTTTGCTCGCGGTCTAGACACTGAGATTGGCCAAGCCCGCGTACCGCAAGTAAAAAACTTGGTGCAGACTGCACAGCGACTGTTTGCCTCTCCGACAAGTGCACTTGGAGCGCTTTACGCCTTTGAATCCCAACAACCTGCCACCGCCCAGTCGAAACTTGATGGCTTAAGGTGCCATTACGACTTACCTCAAACTGTTGAACCCTACTTTGAAGTCCACTCGCAAAACCAGCATGAGAGCGAAAAGCTGCTGGATCGGATTGAATTGCTGTCCTCGGACGAACAGGAAGAGGCGCTGGACGCTTGCAAGGCGATGAGTGTTGCGCTGTGGGATGCGCTCAACGGAATCTATGAGGCTGAATGTTAGCCTCTCGACAATCGGCAAAGGGGATGGTGATATCGTAGGGTGCACTTGTGCCTGCTTCCCCTTCTTATACATCCCGTCTGCTCCAATGCCTCAGAATTGAAGACACGCATAAAGATGCCCTCTACTAATCTCACCGGTGCGCATCGTACCGTCACGGAATACTTTGATGCCCTGGTTTTAGGGGATGTCGAACGTCTGACGAGAATGATGTCTGACGCGGAATCTTACGTGAAAATCGGTACAGATGTGAACGAGGTGATTGAGGGCGGTGAGAACGCGCTTGAATATTATCGCCATCATGCGGAGTGCGCGGAGGATTTCTCCATTAGGATTGAAAATCTTGATGTGCAGGAGCGCGGTAGCGTCGCATGGTTTTATACGCGCCAGCGGTGGTGCCTCAAGTGGTCCGGGGTTCGTGAGGAATTAGCTATGCGCATGACAGGGGTGCTCGAAAAGGAGGATGGGCACTGGCGGTTTGTTCAGATTCACGCGTCGGTTGGGGTAACCGCGGATTAGCCTGCTAATCTTGTATTTCGCGCATTTTCAAATAGTAGGCCACAATCGGTCTCGAATTCTCAAGGATTGAAGAACGATGGTGAACAACGGATCTATATCGCGGGGGATTTGCTATGGGAATTTACTATTGCAGGATTGGCTATCAGGGCATTCTATCGCCTTCACTAAGGGATCTCTATCGCGGTCGTTATCCACTTCCTTGATCGTTCAGTTGATCTCAATTGATTGTTCCTCTGATTCCACCCTAAATGGTTATTTCAATGTTTAGGCATAGCGTTTTGCGTGCAAATGTCCCGGGTTGAAACGATGCAGGCAATCAAACTGAAAAAGTTGGATGGGAAGGAATGGAACGATCAACGGGAAAGGCGGGTGAACCTCGCGCAATGCTACGACCCGAACTCACTTCAGCAACTTTTGAATCAACACTGGACCTGGCACTACGATGACTCCCTGGCAGATATTGCCCGCCTTCTACTGAGAGCGGAACTGAATTGGGAATATACGCCAAGAGAATTGACCCCACCCGTTGAATCAGTTTCATCGCCGTTGGGATATGCACTCGATCATGAGGACGTGAGTATACGAGAAGGTGCTTTGCGATTATTGGACAGCACGGTGAATGTGCCGGCTGGCGAAGTGTTAATCGGCGAAGAGTTGGAACCGGTTCATGTGAACGGATTCCAGTTGGGGCGATATCCGGTGACGAACGCTCAGTATCAGCGATTCATACAGGAAACAGGGCATCGGACACCGAAGGAATGGGAGGCAGACACATACCCGGAAAAGCGAGGCGATCATCCGGTCACATGGGTTAACACCGAAGACGCGGAGACTTACGCGAATTGGGCAGATGCGCGACTGCCTTGCTTCGAGGAGTGGCAGCGTGCAGTGCGAGGAGATGATGACCGTTTGTTTCCCTGGGGAAATGAGGTAGACAAACCGCGCTGCAATACGGCTGAACTCCGCGCCGGAGGCACAACACCCGTGGGCGCATTTCCTGATGGTGTCAGTCCATTCGGCTGTTACGACATGCTCGGAAATGTATGGGAATGGACGACTACGCCGTATGACGACGATGACCTGAAATTTCGAGTAGTCTGCGGCGGCGCTTGGTATTATAACCACGACCACAGCACTTGTATCAGTTTTGATTTTTTCAGCCAAGATTATACGGAGTTTGTGCTAGGATTCCGCATCGCCAAGTGAAAGTTCTGCTTATTTGGTAAGGCCTGATATATACCGTGCGCTGTCAGAAATTGCGCTTTCAAGATTTAAGGCTTGCTTCGCCGATTACAGAGACAGCACCAAGCGAACGAATATTGAATGGGGTAACGTCCGCAGTTTCCACCTGTGGGATCCCTATGGGAGCTCTATCGCCTTCGTTATTCACTCAGTTGATCGCTCATTATTCATTCGCTTGATCCCCTCTGGGGCTTTGCTGTAGGTCGAATCAACGTTTCTATACACCTTCCGCCCCTCTGAGGCTACCAAGATTTAAATAGGTCGCGATTCGGAGACGCTCCTACAAAATAAGCAATTCTCAGCAGCGTGGAGTATATCTCAAGATGCTCAGTGAATTGAGCACTAAAAGCATCAAAACGCTTATCAAGGCTTTCCTTCAACTGTCTCTCCACCTCTCTCAAGATTTCCATGTTTGCAAGTGCCATCATTCACCCCTACGTACTAAGCACGTCTATATATATGATTCAGATGTCAATAAGATTTTGACCATTCCACTTGATAGTCATAAGCCTGCTTGATTAACTTCATCACATAGGGTATTTCAGGCACGTTATTTACCCGAATCCTAGACGCTGTATCGGTACTCCTCTCACACTGATAATTTGGGTCGTTTATATCGGTAATTGGAGCATATAGATAAACAGTCAAATATTCGGTATGCACTTCGATATTCACAAACTGCCTATCCATAAATTTGGGTGCTTTATACGCATGACGCCCTGTAAGTGGTTCAGAATCCAACTCAACCCCTGGAAGTTGCTCTACCTGCTCTTTTAGTCTGCCCAACAAACCACCTATACTCATTTGCACCACCCCCAATCCAACATATCATGCGTTCATACTCACCAGTTAAAACATAAAACTCCAACGCATTGATGATACTTCATCCATTTTTACTTGCCAAGAAAAACTTACTTTTCTCCCTCCACTATCCGTCTAAAAAATTTACTTTAATTTTTTTGGCTCTTCAGAGTTAAGTGTGGAAAATGAAATTATACTCCGCACTGTCAGAAATTGCGTCTTCTGTAGGAGCGATCTCCAAGTCGCGACCCTTGTACGAGGGAACTCCGATTCCCGACCTGCTGGTGCTACTTAAGTCCTATTAGAAACGATTATTACTGGAAAAGAAAGCGCAATAATATCCAACGCAAAGTATATCTTTACCAGCCAATGGCGTACCCATTCACCCGCGGATCCGACCCGCCGATGAGTGCTCCAGATTCGGGGTGGCGGATAATGACTTGTGCGTTTCCGGGACCGTGCCAGTCACCCAAAATCTCCAGTTCATGCCCTTTCCGCATAAGGCCTTCACGCACCGCTTCAGAAAATCGATTCTCCAGTTGTAGGTTATTGGAACAGGTGTGCGGGACCGTCGATTCCATTGGATTTTGCAGACTTCGCCAGCGTGGCGCTTCTACGGCTTCTTGGGCGTTCATACCGAAGTCGATAATGTTGGTAATAAGTTGGAGATTGGTTTGAACCTGCGTGTCCGCTCCCGGTGTACCGCAAGCAATAAACGCTTTGTTGTTTTGAGTGACGATGACAGGGTTCATCGTATGGCGTACGCGTTTCCCCGGTACGAGGCAGTTTGGATGGTCTTCCTCCAAGTGCCAGTATGTCATGCGATCGTTTAGTAAAACCCCCGTTTTGCCTGCAATCAAGCCCGAGCCAAACCCCATTTGTACACTCTGAAGCATAGAAACGACGTTGCCCCAGCGGTCCGCGACGCAGAAGCAGGTGGTATCTCCAAACAGTTCAGGCCCGCCGGCAGGCACATCCTTAGCCGCTCGGTCGGGATCAATGCGTTTCGCCTGAGCGACAGCGTACTCTTTTGATAACATCCCTTCGATAGGAACTTGAACCCAGTTCGGGTCCGCCATAAATTTTTCTCGGTCGGCAAAACTGAGTTTTTTCGCTTCGACCATCAGATGCACACATTCCGTGGTGTTTTGTCCGAGCGATACGAGGTCAAATAACTCGACTATGTTTAGCTCCTGGAGAAGGATATGTCCGCTAGAGTTGGGAGGCATTTCATAAACGTCATAGCCACGATAATTGGTATGGATGGGATCATCCCAGTGTGCATGATAGTCAGCAAAATCTTTCTCCGTTAATAGTCCATCGCAAGTTTCGCTAAACCTGATAATTCCTCTAGCGATTTCGCCTTCGTAGAAGGTTCCGCGTCCTTCGGCCGCTATTTTTCTTAGCGTGTGAGCGAGATCTCCGTTGTATAACATTTGTCCCACCCCAATAGGTTTACCATTATCGGTGAACACGGCTCGCGAATAAGGGCTTTCGTTAAAGAGTGTCGTTGCCCCCTTGAGACCGGCCGCGAGACTTTCGCCAACAGGGAATCCGTTTTCGCAAAGCGAAATTGCAGGTTCGAAAACGCGATCGAGTTTTAACACGCCGTAACGGCCGTGCGCCAACAGCCAACCATCGACAATTCCGGGGACGGAAACACTTCGTATACCCCTCATAGGGATTCCGCCGTCTTTGAGATACACTTCACGGGTGGCTGCGTAAGGTGCGGGTCCCGTTGCGTTGACGCATGTAACGGAGTCGGATTCCGCCCAGTAGATCATAATGAATCCATCGCCGCCTATGCCGGAATTCGCGGGGTCAACGATGCCGAGGGCTGCCGCAGTCGCTATTGCTCCATCAACCGCGTTCCCGCCTGCCATCATGGCTTGAATTCCTGCTTGCGAGGCAAGGGGATGCGCCGATGTAACCATGCCGTTCTTTGCCATTACCGGGGCGCGAAACGCTTCAAATCTAATACCGTGGGGGGATTGCATAAGCCGTGTTTTCTCTGTAGTATGTGAAGGGTTAAGGTTGTTTTTACGGGCGGTATTTCTAGTTGTACAGTTTTCTCCGGGTCATTTTCTATTGCCCTCAATTAGAATGGTAAACTCTCCGCGGGGAGGGGTAGTTTGGAATTTCCGGATTGCCTCGCTTACAGAGCCACGAAAAATCTCTTCGAACTTTTTTGTCAATTCGCGCGCAACGACGATGTGACGATCGCCTAGAATTTCCAGAGCATCCTGGAGGAAGAACATGAGCCGGTGGGGAGATTCGTAGTAGATGAGCGTCCGTTTTTCTCCGCACACTTCGGTGAATTTCCTCCTCCGTTTCCCCGACTTTGGAGAGAGGAAACCTTCAAAGACAAAAGCGTTTAACGGCAGTCCAGCTACCGATGCCGCCGCGATGCAGGCGGTTGTCCCCGGAATCGGAATTATATTAACGTTTGCATCGATGCATTGAACAACGAGTCGATGACCCGGGTCGGAAATCGTCGGTGTCCCGGCTTCCGATACCAAGGCGATTGATTCCCCCGCCTTTAATCGCGCGATCAGTTTTTTGCCCTTACTCCCTTGGTTTCCATCAAAGTAGCTTGTAAGCGGCGTGTGGATGTCGTAATGGGCAAGTAACTGAAGTGTGCGGCGCGTATCCTCTGCGGCGATTAGATCCACCTCTTTGAGGATTCGAATTGCGCGCAGGGTAATATCTTCTAAATTGCCGATAGGAGTGCTCACAATGTATAGCACGCCGTTCTCGTGATTGTCATCAGTGGCAACTCGTGTTGTCATTGTAGGCGATAGCAGGAACAACGGGAAGCATTGTTAGCAGAGACACGGTATATTGTAACATTCATGTCAAAAAAGCACAATTGGGTTTCAAGGTGGGAGATTGGAAGAAAGGAAGGGTGGAAGGCTATGGACAATGGCCGGTACTTCAGTAAAAGAGAGTAAGTGTTGAGGGATGGGGAGGCGCTAGATTGGGATGAAGCGACGCCTAAGACTTCAAAAACAAAATAGTCTCTCGGCTGTAACATATGTAAATTTCCATCTCCTCTGGAAATAGAACGCTCGTGAGTGGCGGGATCGTTAAAGAAATCTGTATAATTCAATAAATTAGTCAAAAAAACTTATTGATAAAGCTTGTTCACATGGGTTATAATATAGTATCTTTATATTTTGGTCATCCCCATAATAGATTTGGGTACAACAGAAAATTGGCGTGTTATGCACTGATTTCATGACACGCTTTGGAATTTCACAACCATTTCTTGAATTGAGATGTTCAGTACCACATTTCTTGAAATGACAAACATAATATGAAAGGTGTAATTTTGATGAAGAGCCAGAAGATGGTTAATCGAGGGTCGTTATTCTCACTTGTCACCGTTTTGATGATGTTGTTTGCTCTTCATGGGACAACATACGGCCAAGCGGTTCTTTCGATAGATCCGGCGGAGGTTGAGTCCCCGGCGGCAGGAGAGCAACTTACCGCTAATGTTGATATAAGCGGTGCTGCAGCAGGTGTCACTGGTTATACAATTGACCTCGTATTTGATCCAACTGCGCTATCATTTGTCGGAGTTGAAGTCGGCGATTTTCTTCCCGGCGCATTGATCCTTATTCCCCCAGCGGCCGTGGATATAGCGGAGGGGCCCAATACCGGTCTTGCCATGGTAAGTGTCACAGGGATAAGCCCAGGCGGACAAGGCGCCGAGATGGGTACGGTGTTGACATTGACATTCGATGTAGTTGAGGCTAAGGGCTCATCGTTGCAAATCGCGAATGTGCAAATTCCAGATCCCGCTGACCTCACCGCACTGCTAGCCGTAACGACCGCAAATGGTGTAATCACTGTTCCAACACCGCCGGTTGACGAAACCCCGGTTGACGAGACCCCCGTTGATGAAACACCGGTAGACGAG
This sequence comes from Candidatus Poribacteria bacterium, assembly GCA_965204085.1. Classification (GTDB taxonomy): domain Bacteria; phylum Poribacteria; class WGA-4E; order WGA-4E; family JAJDTR01; genus JAJDTR01. The sequence goes on from CBDBEE010000002.1 coordinate 523,816, forward strand.
ACTCCAGTCGACGAGACTCCAGTCGACGAGACCCCGGTTGATGAGACTCCGGTTGATGAAACGCCGGTAGACGAGACTCCAGTTGACGAGACCCCGGTTGATGAGACTCCGGTTGATGAAACGCCGGTAGACGAGACTCCAGTTGACGAGACTCCAGTTGACGAGACTCCAGTTGACGAAACCCCGGTTGACGAGACACCGGTCGATGAAACCCCGGTTGACGAGACCCCGGTTGACGAGACTCCAGTTGACGAGACTCCAGTTGACGAAACCCCGGTTGACGAGATGCCGGTAGATGAAATGCCGGTTGACGAAACCCCGGTAGATGAAACGCCGGTTGACGAGACCCCGGTTGACGAGACCCCCGTTGACGAGACTCCAGTTGACGAAATGCCAATCGACGAAACACCGGTTGAGAGAGAAATGGCAAGTTTCTCTATGATGCTAGATTCAGGGCTCAACATGATATCTTTGCCGCTGGATCCGGAAGATGCGTTCACTGCCCAATCCTTCGCGGACGCGGTAGACGCTACCGTCGTCATTAAACTTGACGCGGCGAGTCAGAAATTCGTCGGATTCACAGCGGGTGAAGGCGGTGACGGGTTTGCTATTGAAGGCGGCATGGGTTACATCGTCAACACACCGGACGGAGGTTCTGTTACGTTCACGGGAACCGCGTGGGATAATCAATCGGCCGCCACGGCGCCCGGTATCAATCCCTTCAGAGATGCGTGGGCATTTGCTATAAGTGGCAATTTGCAAAATGCTGATCCGCATACCAACTACACTTTGGTTGCCAAAAACCTGCGCACCGGTGCAGTTGCAACCGAGCCAATCTCATCAAGCAAGATTCACTCCACGGCTGTTTGGGCGAATCTCAATCGGAATAGTGTCATAGAGGCTGGCGATCGGCTGGAAATCACGGTGGTTGATGACCGCGGAAATATCGTGTCAGGACCATTCGCGCACACGGTTGACATTGCGGACATCAGACAGGCTTACCTGCGTCTGTCGTTGGTGGTTGGTGATGTACATCCGGAACAGACGCGACTGGCGCAAAACTTCCCCAATCCGTTCAATCCAGAGACGTGGATGCCGTTCCAACTCAGCGAGTCCAGTTTCGCTTCCATTCAGATTTATAGCGCCACCGGTCAGCTTGTACGGACGCTGGATCTGGGAATGAAACCGGCTGGCTTCTACATGACACGTTCCAGTGCGGCGTATTGGGATGGGCGCAACAGTACAGGTGAGCATGTCGCTTCAGGTCTTTACTTCTATACTCTGAGAGCGGACGATTTTGCAGCTACGCGCAAAATGTTGATTTCCAAGTAAACGAAGTAAATATCTCGTAACTACAACGCCCCGTTTGAACTAGTAACCAACAGTTTAGGCGGGGCGTTTTTTTATGGTAGCAAGTTGTACAAGGAACCCCGATATTTTTTGGTTCCGCCCGTGTCACGGATTATTCGCAGATTGATGTGGGGTTATGTCTAGCTCGCGTTGATACACCGAAATACTCGGTTTCGACAAGCGCAGTGCAATAAACCAATACTATGACCATTCTCGAAGCGGTTGTACTCGGCGTCATACAAGGGATAACAGAATTCTTACCGGTGAGTAGTTCCGGTCATCTAGCATTGATGCAGCATTTTCTGGGCTTGAGAGAACCCCATGTATTCTTCGATGTCATGCTACATCTTGGTACCCTCGGCGCGATCATCATTGTGTATAAACAGTCAATTCGACACCTTGCCGGAGTTGGCTTATCGACCGTCATGAATCCCCAATTCTATCGGCAACCCGCTTCCTACATTAATGGCTCGGGCGACCTTAAGTTAATCTGGTTTATCCTGATCGGCTCCGTTCCAACGGGAGTCATCGCCATCGCGTTTAAGCAGCAAATTGAGACGCTCTTTGTCAAACCGACAATCGTCGCTGTGATGTTGATAACTACGGGCGTTATCCTTCAATTACCACGACTCAGACGGAGAACAGTCCAGGAGGATTGTCGATTACGTTTTTGGCATTCGCCGCTTATCGGGATCGCGCAAGGATTGGCTATCACGCCCGGTATTTCAAGATCGGGCGCTACGATCTCTATGGCGCTACTACTAGGCATTTCTGCGAAAAAGGCCGCACGATTTTCCTTCCTTCTCTCCATTCCCGCAATCCTCGGTGCAGTCTTTCTTAAGATCAAGGACGTGGCTGGCATTTCAGTTGACACCACAGCTGTTGTCGTTGGCACGCTAACATCGTTCTTGGTCGGCTATATTGCATTACGAGTTTTACTTGCGGTGCTTGATCGAGGGAAATTCTCAGGATTCTCGTATTACTGTTTTGCGTTGGGCATAGGGGTATTTATTTTCAGAATGTTAAGCTAGCTGGGAAAAGGGAAGTTTGGAATGGTGGAAGGGCGGAAGATTGGAGCGCAGGAAGACATGAAAACGAGAAGAACCAGAGATGTCATAAACTGCACTGCTACGCATCAGGAGTGAAGACTGAGAAACTCGTGAAGACAAGCGTGCTAAAGGTGTAGAAGGATCGACATAGGAACCACTAAGTCTTGCGGATAATGTGGTACCTGAGGATTTATTTGCCCATAATTTCGCTTACCTTTTTAAGAAATCGCGGGATTTTCCCTTCGGTCATTCGGCGCATCCAAAAATCTGGAGGCGTAGGAATTTCATTCCATTGAGCATCCGGGTTGTACAAGAAATAAACGTCCCAAGGAATATCCCGCGTGCCAAGGACGGGCTTCCACAATTTTCCGGTGAATCTTTCTTTGTCCCAGTAGTGGTGAATCCTATCGTCGGCAAATTCATCCGCGCGCCTTTCCGAAGCGCCACGGTCGTCACTGCGAAGGACGGGTTGCCAGACGACGTACACAGCGGGATAGTCGTCTGGAGAATTGCTAAGGATTCTTTTGATTTCGGAGACCCCCCGACGACATAGCGGTCAGTTGGGAGAGACAAGCGCCACAATGCGCACACGTCCAATCTCGTGCATGAAATCGGCTTTGAGTTTTTCCCAATCGTTCAGGTCTGTCAGATTCCGGGTTCCATCAGCATCCCTATCCTGTCCTTCTTCTGATAATTCTTCGGCACTTTCGGATGGGTCGTCTTGGGCGTCTTGTGACTGAATTACGCCCAGTTGCTGAAATAACGCGATACCATCCAGATTTCCCCAGCGTTCGCTAAGTTTCTCGCCAACGATTCCGTATATCTCGATTGCCGAAATGTCGATTTGCTTGCCTGTGGGCTTGACCCCCATGAATTCGCCCTGATGTGTTCCTCGCACTCTGATGCGAGTTACTATTCTGTCTCGACCAACGATCGAATCTTTGACACGAATATTGAGATCGGGGAAACCGGTGCGAAGCAGCTTCGCGGTATGTTTCAGACCATCAAATCCAGATACTGATTTGGGATCGATGGGATTGTGATCGATGTAGTCGGAGGTTATAAGATTTCGAGCTTCGGTTAGATTCGGAAGGTTGAAAACCGCGTCATAGAAATTCTCAAGGAGGACCCTATATTCGGACTGCGAACGTGAAAGATTCTGACTGGGCGGGCTGGCTTCGGTTTTCTCTGCAAATAGTTTTCCAACGAAGAGTTCAGCCGTTACGAGAGTGATTAGGGCTATGCCTATCAAAAGTAAGCTAGGTAGTCGAGTAATGGTGGGGTTGCGCGCCATGGGTGTCGTTGTTCGATACGTCTTCCCTTCGTTCCAAGATTATAGGTTTAGGACATTTATCATCCGTTTCTAGGCTTCCATAATACTCCATGAGATGCCTTGATGTCCACACTAAAATTTGGACTATCACACCAAATTTTGGGGCGAAAGATTGTTCGTTGTGGTTGCCGTGATTTAAACCTGACATGCGAAGAACGGGTTTCCATTTAAGATAAGAAAAGAGGCGAAATTACCAATTCTTTGATTGAAGATTGCTCCTAAAAACACGACGTGCAATGAATTGCACTACTACAAACCATTGTGTGCCGAATGAGATTTCGTATTCGGTTTGATGGTTTCAGAAGGATTTCTATGGGAGTTTTGTCGCACAGGAATTTCTCCGGGATCTCTATGGGATCTCTATGGGAGTTCTATCGCACTCGCTATCCGCTCGTTTGATATCGGTTTAGCTTCCATAATCGGGGGCGCTTTCCACGCAATTACCTCAAATTCGCCTTGACGAAATCGGTGGTGCTAGTCTAAAATTTCGGCATGATGCTCATCTCAAGCACACGAATTATCTGACTCAAAGGAGAAGAATAATGGGACAACCCGTGGTTCATTTTGAAATCGGCGGTAGAGATGGTGAACAGCTTCAGGGATTTTACACGGAGCTCTTTGATTGGAATTTAACTGTGGCTGAGGATTTGAACAACTACGCGGGGGTGTGTGCAGAAGAGGGTGGAATCGGTGGGGGCATCATGACGACAACCGAGGATACGCCGCCTAACCATGTCACCATCTACATTCAGGTAGATGATCTCCAAGCGTATCTGGACAAAGCCGAAAGCCTAGGCGGAAAGACCATTGTGCCGCCGGTGCTTATCCGCGATGATGTTGGTTCAATCGCGATGTTTAGCGATCCGAGCGGGAACTGTGTTGGAATCTATAAGGCGCCGGAGGGGCAAGGCGATCAGTAGCAGGAAGAGGAATGGAAGAAGGGAAGACTGGATGGATTCGCAAATCTTCAATTCCTTTCTTCCACAAAATGTAAGGTTGATTCTTAATACTTGGCTAACCTAAGTGGTTTATTTTCCAAAAAAATATGGTTAGTGTTGGGTGCCGGTGCGGTTAGAAACCGCACCTACCGGGGTGGTAGAACGAGTTGATTTTACCGTCTCGTAAGCATTAAACACTTAGCGAATGAACCACTAAGGCAGTTAGGAGGGATTCATGGGAAAACCTGTCGTGTATTTTGAAGTCGCAGGACGTGATGGGGAAAGATTGAAGGAGTTCTATGGTGATCTCTTCGATTGGAAAATCGCGCGTCATGCGCCAGCCGGTGACTACTGGTACATTGAGAATGTAGAGGGAGGCATCCCCGGAGGCATTATGCAGACGACCGACGAAATGCCGCCCAACTATGTCTCCATCTACATCCAGGTGGATGACATTCAGGCGTGTTTGGACAAAGCGGAAAGTCTCGGAGGTAAAACAATTGTGCCGCCGACGCCCGTTCCCGGTGGAATGGGACACATTGGTATGTTCATCGATCCGGCTGGGAACAACATTGGTTTGCATAAATTCTGAAAGCTGAACTTTCAGATAGGATGACACCAGGATACTGGCGCGATCTCTGTATGGGTAATGCTTTGTGCTAGGAAATATCAATCACCTGACCGTCATAGCCGAGGTAGACATTCTCGGGAAGATCGATATTTTGGTCCTCGCACTGTGCGGGGAAATGGCGGTGATCGAGGCGGTGCATGATGTGGGTAAAATAGGTTGCTTTCGGCTGCAGATCGTTGCTGACCGCGATTGCCTCGTGTACGGAGAAATGGGTTGGGTGCTTCGAATTAAAACTGAGTGCGTCAATAATCAGCACGTCAATTCCGCGAAGCAGGCGCTTTGAAGCGTCCGGCAGGTGCTTAACATCGGGAATATAACCGAAGTTGTCGATTCGGTAGCCGTAGGTTTGCACGGCAGCTAATGTTGGGTTCCACTCAAATTTTGGCACGTTCAAGCAAATTGGGCAGTCGAAATCCCCTCTAAAATCGACGATTATTAGCGGAATCCCGTTCAACCCAACCTACGCCCCCTAAGAAAATTATCACAAACTTAGCCCGATTCTCTTTTTGACGAGTAGAAAATTTAGATGCGTTTCCCTTGGGTAGGCACCAGGGGAAACGCATCTGATTTTTCAGAATAGAGTTGCTAGAATAGTAGTCAAATAATTGTCGTCCCATGCGGCTTTGAGCCGCTTGTTGGCGACACCAAGTTTGGTTGACTTCTCAGACTTGAGTAGATTGAGAGCAATGCGTCGGACGATGGCGAAGTTCTCACTGCTGTTATCTTTACGAATCCGGGAGGCGTCTTCACGAAAAGCAACATCTAATACCCAATGACATGAGTTTTCAATCCGCCAGTGATGCCTAGTGGCTTCAAGCAACTGGGCTGCATCACCAGGAAGCGAAGAAATATAGTAGCGTGTCTCTGTGGTCACTTGTTGGTTGACTTCTCGCTCGGCGGTGACTTTGACGACCGAGTTGAGATTGACGAAGTTCTCACTTGTTCTAAGAGTAGAAATTACACCGGGGTCTGCAATCGCATAAGCCGTGCGGGTTTCTATACGTCCATGATTGCCGTCAACGGTTTGCGTCGAGTCGACTTTAACATCTCTTATCTCACCCGTTGAGACGCCATCAAACAAAAGTCGAACATCTTCAGACAATTGTCCTTGATTGGCTTTAAGCGCGAAAACGTAGTCGGCATCTGAATCCACAATGGTTTGAGCGATGTCGGTTTGACAACCCATCGCATCAATAGTAACAATGCACTCTGACACGTCCAATACTTCAAGCAATTGAGGCATGGCTGGAATCTCATTGGATTTGTCTGCAACTTTGATTTGTCCTAGTGCCACGCCTTGATGGCACGCCCAGGCACTAACCAAGTGAATGGCTGCTTTGTTGTTATGAGTATCGTAAGAACGACGCAGTTGTTTTCCATCAACCGCAATCACTTGACCTTGCGTTACTTCAATGGCACTACGAATCCAGTTGATGAAACATTCTTCAAATTTGGTAGCGTCTAGCGCACTAAATACACGCCTGAATGTATCGTGCGACGGGATGCCTTTTGGTAATTCCAAGAACCCGGTTAACCATTTATACTTGGCGTCTCCGAATGATTGAACTGCTACCCAATTATCGGCGCCGCAAATAACCGCGCAGATAGTAATGACAATAATATCAAGCAATTTATGGGGTGTACGACAATCATCTCGTCTGGGGTCTGGCAATGATTCAAAGTGGGCTTCAATAGACGAAATTGGGGGATTGGACATGTGTTCTACTCCTTAGAAAAGTTTACACAAGCATATCCCACGTTCCTCTCATGTCAACACCAAAATTTAGATGCGTTTCCCCTGGGGTAGGCACAAAAAAGTGTTGACAAGGATTTTGTGCAGTGATATAATAAAGAACATTAGGTTTCAATTAACCTAAATGGGAGGCTTCAAGCTGTCACTTGAAACCTCCCTGAAGCAACACGAGAACCTAGCTCGAATCGCTTCGTGATTGTAGGTGTTGAAGCACCTATCAATCGCTAATAGTATAACCCTTTAAGCCATTAGTTTCAATCCAAAACAAAGGGGGCTGCGCGATTCGGGAACGTCCGACGATGCAGCCCCCTTTTCTGTTTGGATGGAACAATGGCAAGTAAAGGAGAAACATCATGTCGTTCGTGAAAGACCGCTTGCCAGGTGTCGCGATTCTTCTCGTTTTTACCTTCGTCGCCACAAGTATAATTATCCTTCCTGATTCCGTCATGAGCCTGGGCGATAATCCGATCTCTAGGCTTTTAGACAGAATATCTCGTCTTGAGACTGCGAAAAGGTTGTTCAGCGAGAGCCTAGAGCAAAAGAAGACACGGCGTACCAGCCTAGAAAAGTCGATTACGACTTGGATTAAGAGTGTTATCTCGGCCGAAAAGGAGATGAAGGAACACGGGGCCGCCATGGACTCGAACATTAAACGTATTATCGCTATTAACGAATCTGTGGAAAAGCTTGATGAGAATATTGCGTCGCTTGACAGAACAATAAATGCGTGCGATGAGTGGCTCAAGTATCACCCCGATGCTTCACCTTCGGAGAAACGAAAAAACGCCGAAGCCAAGCGTGAGGCTGAAATAAAACGTGATGCCGCCGAAAGCGAGAAGGGCACCTTGGCTAGCGAAAAGAGCGATCTCCAAAAAGACAACCGACGGCGGAATGCCTTATATGGGATCGCTCAAAATGCCAAAAAGTATGCCGATAGCAAGCTTGCCAAACTCGAGCCCGCCTTGAAAAAAGTGGACAGTGAGATTAAGGCCATAGAGGCGGACAGGGAACAAGCAACGAGGGATCTCGAAGCGGCTAGACAAGAGTTAAGGGAATTGCAAGGAGAAGACGACTAACTCGCCACCAAAGAAAGGAGCGTTTACCATGCGAAAACTACTCATCATCACATCGATTTTCAGCTTCGGTATGGTGCTTGTCTCGATTATCTATTCGCAGCATCGTATTTCTAAATTCGAGAAAACGATGCCGCCTTTGATTAACGCCGAAGTACCGCTCTCGCAGACGCCGCAGCCGTCAGTTGCGGTGCCGAGCACGGCTTATTCGTTATACGAAGCGGTTCCGGTCGATAGCAGAGCAGCCGCGCCCGTTTTAGGCGATGCGTCCAATGAACCGCGCCTAGAGACGGTATACGCCAGCCTTTCAGCCGATGAACAAAAGGAGTTCAAAACACTCCTTCGTAAAGCTGAAGCACTGTTGGAAGAAGTAGAAGAGCTGTATGCCAAGGACCTTGAGCAGGACCGTATTTCCAAAGAGTTGCGTCGTGAGATTGCTGAAGGAAAAGCCGAAATCGCGGAGTTAGAAAGGGAAAGGTTAAGCCGCCCGCCTATTAACTACGACCCGGAATACTTCGGCGAAGGTTATGACGTGCCCAATTTTAACGACCCCAAATGACACATCGAGCGCCCCGGTTGTTTTATTCCGGGGCGTTTCTTTTTTCTATTGCGTTCTGTTTCTTTGCGAATCGTATTATCCCTTCTGCTAATCCTTTTGTGTTTTCATCCCGCGGTGGAAGTTCCGGTGCGAACGGCACGACCAAGCCGCGGAAGCCCGTCCTACCCGCTACCCCTTTGGTCAACCCCTCAGGATTTCTATCAAGTCATCATAGACAACAACGTGTTCCGTCCGCTAGGTTGGACCAAACCGACACCTAAGCCCGCCTTTGAGCTCATCGCCACGGTCATCAAATCCAGCAACGAACACAAGGCGTTGATTCGGAATACCCGCGATCTAAAACTCCGCTACGCCGCTGTCGCGGAAGAACTTCCGCCCGGCGTTATTCTCTCCGAAATAGGTCATCACAGCGTGGCAATCAACGAACACGGAAAATCGACTGTGTACCGGCTGAAACTTTAGACGTAATGGCGTTTAATCGTGAAAGCGGGTTTGTCTGAGTGGTTCTGCGCAGCGCCCCGCAATGGGGGGTTATATCTTTTTGGGGGATATTCCCTCTTCCTTGGATACGCCGCCTAACCACGTCACCATCTGCATTGAGGTGGATGACATTCAGGCGTGCTTAGACAAAGCGGAGAGTCTCGGAGGTAAAACGATTGTGCCGCCGACGCCTGTGCCGGGCGGCATGGGACACATTGGTATGTTCATCGACCCTGCAGGCAACAACGTAGGTTTGCACAAGTTCTGAAAGTTTATTGCCGAGTTGAGTGTTCCGGTAGGTGGCGCACGATTGCCAACACAGTCTCCGTTTGGCGATGCACTGTACTACGAAGCCTCAATAACTAGGCCGTCGTAACCGAGGTGGACATTCTGGGGGAGATCGATATCTTGGTCCTCACACTGCGCAGGGAAATGGCGGTGATCGAGGCGGTGCATGATGTGGGTAAAATAGGTTGCTTCCGGCTGCAAATCGTTGCTGACCGCGATCGCCTCGTGCACGGAGAAATGGGTTGGGTGCCGCGAGTTAAAACTTAATGCGTCAATAATCAGCACATCGATTCCGCGCAGCAGTTTCTTTGAAGAGTCGGGCAGGTGCTTAACATCGGGAATATAACCGAAGTTGTCGATTCGGTAGCCGTAGGTTTGCACGGCAGCGTGTTCGACGGGAATGGGTAATAGTTCGCACCCGTCAATTTGGAATTTCCCGTCAACGATGTGCGGGATCAGGTGGGCGATGCCGCCGCCTTGGTATGAATCCTTACTGAACATATAATCAAAATTGCGCTGCAAAATTCGTATTGTCTCTTCGGGTCCATAAATCGGCATGTCCATCTTTTGCTTTCGGCACGGCATTACAATGTCATTTGTCCCACTGACATGGTCTGCATGGCAGTGCGTGAATACAACTGCGTCGATCCAATCGACTTTGTTCCGGTCAATCTGATCCATAAAGTTGGGGCCAAGATCGAATTGTAGGTGCTTGCCATCTTTTTCGATGTGAATTGACGGGCGGGTGCGATAGTTCTTTGAGCCGATGCGTCGAGCGTCTTCACATGTATCACACTCGCATTTGTATTCGGGTACACCCGTGGAGGTCCCAGAACCGAGAATCGTAATCTTCACACGTGACTCCTTGATTCAAGATTGTGGTGGTACTCGGGATTTATGATATATCAGATTGGATTGGAAAGCAACGACGAAAATATCGATTGAGTTGAGTGTGCGGTGTAAGCAACGGGTATGGAGATGGTGGGTGGTAAGAGAAGAAATCTGCGATTTGATGATCGCAGATCCCACCCTACAATCACAACAGTGGTTACGCTGGCTGACCGATTTCTCTTTTGCAGAGTGCTTCGATCGGTTGTAATTGTTTCGAAAACAAAAAAAGCGCCTCAAGAAATGAGACGCTTTCGCTTAGAACGAACGACAAGGCTAACCTCGGCGCCATGCGCCGTCGGGCGGTTTCTTTCGGGATGGCAACACTACGCGGTCGCCTTCAAACAAACCGCTCTTGATAATCACTTCCGTTTCGTTTTGCATACCTGTTTCAATCGGGATTTTCCTTCCTTTTGACTGTCCCTTGCGTTTTTCTTCCGTTTCTCCGTCATCCAAAATCACCAGTTTTTCCTTGACTACGTCAATTGTGCCGGGGACACCATCCGCTATCTGTTTTCCCTTAGCCAAAAGAGCGAGGGTCATTTTGCCGGGACGCAATCCTCGCTGTGCACTGTCAAGGCTGATTTCCAAAGTGGATCCACTAATCGACATCACTCGTCCTTTGAAGGTTTTCTCGGTTGGCGTCATAATTTCAATCGGTTGTTTCTCTTTGAAGGGAGACGCGTCATTAACTTTCGCAGTGACAGTCACAGAGGTTTTGTCCTCAATCGCATCGATCGGCAGTAGGAGGACATTCTTCTCCTTGTAGGTGATAATATCGACATCAGCGCTCATGCCGGGCATCAGTTCTGGAAGAGAACCGACGACTTCGACCATCACCTCAAATGTGATAATGTTATCGCGCTCTTCTCCACTGGGAGAAATCTCTGCCACGCGCCCCCTGTATTTCTTCTTCGGAAATGCATCAACCTTGATTTCGGCCTCTTGATCGAGTCGAAGTCGTTCCATATCCACTTCGTTGATGTAGGTCTTTACAACCATCTTTGAAAGGTCGGCAATTGTCATGAGCGGCGGACTTTGGGAGAACGCGGATCGACCGGAAGTGACAATTTCCCCCTCCTCTATCTCCAACAAGGTAACGGCGCCTGCCATCGGAGCCTTAATTTTTGTCCACTCCAGACGCTCCTCCTGATTTGCCAAGTTGCTTCGGTTTCGCAGTAGGTTGGCTTCCGCGCCGACTTTGGTCTGTTTTGTTACCTCCTCTTCGTTTTCGATTGATTCCTGAATCTCTGTAAGGCGGGTTTCGGCGATCTGTAACTGGAGTTTCGCTTCTTTTTCTTCTGCCTCCCGCATTTGACCTAATTTCGCACGGTTTAATTCCTGATAAGTTAGTGTAGCCTTGCGGGTTTCAATGGCTTTTTGTCTTGCCGTGATAGTCTTCTTTTGAGAATCCACAGCTTGCCGCTGAGATTCAAGGCGCTTTTCGGCACTATTGAATTGGGACGACATTGTCGCATGTCTTGTTTCTGATTCTTCAACAGATTTTTTGGCAATAAGCTTCTTGTCGAATAGTTCTCGGCTACGCTTCAACTCCGCATTGGCAGTATCTAGTGCAACTTTCGCCGAGTCGCGTTCCACCTCAAGTTCAGCCAGTCTCAGTTCCGCCTGCGTGAGAGCAATCCTCGCCTGCTCTAAAGCGATGTTGTCTTGCGCTAGATCGTTCTTCGTGGTTTGAATCTGTGTATCCGCTTGTGTGAGTTGTGTACCGGACGCCGCCTTCCTCGTAGTTAAGTTCGCTTTGGCAATCTCAACGCTGTCCTTCGCTTGCCTCAATCTGCTGTTGAGTTCCTCAATTTTCAGTTCGATGCTCAATTCTGCCTGAGCAAGTTGCGCTTCGGCTGCTTTGACATTAGCCGCGGCTTGCTTTTTACCTTCCTCAATCTGCTCCGGATCGATCTCAAGCAACACCTGATCTTTCTCTACGTATTGTCCTTCGCTGACATACAGCCGCATAACCTCACCTTCAACATTTGATTTGACTTCGACGTCAACAAGCGGCTCGAGGTTACCAGTGGCACTAATCCTCGTTTGGAAATCCCCGCGCTTTACAACTTCAACCTTTTTCTCGGCGGACTTGCCATTGCCATCAATGGTTGATTTAGGAACTATGTTAACCCCAAACTGAATATCCACTCCCCTCAGCCTGAGTATTCCGACGATAGCCACGACAAATACAATAACTATAATGCCAACAATTTTCTTGTTCACGTTATACAAGTTCCTTCTTGGAGTGACAATCAGAGACTACTAATACCATTTCTCTACAATGATAGTGCATTAATGGCGTAAATTAAGTAAGGATATCCGGTAATGCTTGCCACTTCAGAGGCGGTAAGTTTCTTGAGAATACTCGCCACATTGTCCTTGAGGGAAGAAAGAGTCTCGTGAAGCTGAAAGGCAATGTCTTCCTTGACAACTTGCCAGAGTCGTTCAATCGGGTTTAGCTCCGGCGCATAAGGTGGAAGGAAAAGGAATCCAACATTCTCGGGTATAGTCAACTCTGAAGTTTTGTGGAAACTCGCATTGTCGAGAATGACGATATTGTAATTTTGTGGATAAGTCATTGCCAGTTGTTCGATAAACACCTCAAAGCAACTGCTATTGAGAGCAGGCATCTCCAAGAACAGATGTTCTCCCGTTCCGAGAGCCACCGCACCATAAAGATAATAGCTCTCATATCTGGGATTCACCACTTGTATTGGCTTAGTTCCCTTCGCCGTGATTCGTCGTTGGGGCAAAGGCAAGAGTCCAAAGCGGCTTTCATCTTGAACCAAAATCTGCACACAAGACGCAGGGGTATCGCCCATTGCCTCTAGGAGGTGCGATTCGACATCTTCTTTGAAATCTTCAACCTCCTGTTCGTTTTTCTTTTTGTGACTTTTTCGTGGCACTTTGAGTTTCGCTTTAATGTCATAACGCACAATACGGTACACCGTTTTGTAGTTGACTTTTAAGCGATGGGTTTGCAAAAGCCACATCTGAATTTCGCCATAGCTTCTAAAACCACTTTCTTCTTTCAGACGCTCCCTGAGCGAATCTATTACCTCCTGTGGGAGAGTCTTTTGTCCCGGTTTGGCACCGGGTTCTTCAATGGTCATCAAGGCGTTGAAGCCGCCGTCTTCGTAACGCTTCAACCAGTGTCCAATGGTATTTCGATGAACCGCTAGAGTCTCTGCCACTTCAAGCCGCGTCTGACAACTTCCACTTTTCAATAGATACAGCATATGAAGCCGAGGTTTCCGTCGAAAATCTTTCTCCAGTTTCAGTCGATTTTCGAGCATCTTCACGTCTTCATGAATAATTGGTATTGCTTTTTTCATAATGAAATAAATATATCACTATATGCACTGTTATTCAAGAGAAATGGTATAATTAACCATTCCTATATATTAGCTGTGCATTAATAGCGTCAATCAAGTCTGTCCAAAGCGGGGCAAGATGCCCCGCCTACGGTTTTTGGTGGAAGGGAAACAGTTGTCAAAATAGTATATGGAAAGCACTATATGCACTGTTATTCAAGCGAATTGGTATAATTGACCATTGAATACTATTCCGATCTTAGCGCTTCGACCGGAGTTAACTTGGCAGCCTTATTGGCGGGATACAGTCCAAAGAAAATCCCTACGCTTATAGAGACCGTCATCGCCAGAATGATTGTGCTCAAAGAAATGACGGAGGGCCAATTGCTGCCCGGCCACACGTATTTTTCAATGAGTGCCGCGGTACCTTGCCCCATGAATATGCCAAGTACAGCACCTAAAATTCCGCCGAACAGGGTAAGCGTACCGGCTTCTATGAGAAACTGCAACAAAATGTCGCGGCGTTTAGCGCCAAGTGCCTTTCGCAAACCGATTTCCTTCGTTCGCTCGGTAACGGAGACCAACATTATATTCATCACGCCGATCCCTGCCACGACGAGTGCGATTCCGGCAATACCTCCCATTAACGCTTTCATGGTGCCACCGATTTTTTCGGCGGTGGCAAGTTCCTCTGTCGCGGTCCAGTATTGATACTCGTCGCCCGAGTTGTTGTGTATTCTTCCCAATATGCGTTTTGAATCCTCTTTCACGGACGCAACGTTGTCTACGTCTTCGGCTTCAACCCGGATACGCTCAATGTCCTTTCTTCCCTTGAATCTTTGTTGGAGTGTCGTAATCGGAATGATAAAGCGATTGTCCCATCCTTGAGTGTCCATGGCGTCACCTTTCTCCTCCATGACGCCGATAACCGTGAGACGCACGTCATAACGACGCCCTCTCCTCGAACTCGTGCGTGTCGCTTTAATCTCAGCGCCAATCGGGTCAGCATTTATGAATATGTCTTCATAGATTTTAGAACCGATTACGGCGACATTACTGGCTGCGTCCACCTCTTCTTCCGTGAAGAATCGACCTATCTGCGGGTACCAGTTGTGCGAGTGATCGTAGCCCGCTGTAGATGCGACAATGCGTGACTCCTTGCTGATGCCTTGATAGTTGACGTTCCAACCCCCCATGTCATCTTCGGCAATAACGTGTGTGACCCCTTTCGCTTTCTCAAGAATGGCGTATGCGTCGGAAGTTTCCAAGTGCTCCGCGCGGTTGCGTTTCCAGCGTTTGCTCCGTACCGTTCGACCGGCTGCGCGGGTCAATGTGCCCGACTGTTTGTCCCAATCGTCTCGGTAGATTTCGATCATGTTTATTCCACCGGTACGTTCAATCTCCCTCAGAACCATGGCGCGGGAGCCGTCGCCGACCGATACCATACTCACGACCGCGCCCACTCCAACAACAATGCCCAAAATGGTCAACGACGTGCGCAATGTGTGGCGCCGAAGGCTAGAAATTCCTACAGAAACGCATTCGATGATATTCATCTTAATCGCCTTTGACTATTGCAAGTGTACTAGTTCATACCATTTCTATAAAACGCGAGTGCATTGATTACGTGATTCATAGTAAAACCGAAAATTCGTTATGTACTGTGGTAGGTTCGGTTTCCTAACCGAACCGGTATTTATCCAGTCTCGTAGGTGCGCTTGGAAAGGGTTCTCTATGGCGACGCTATCGCACTCGCTGTTCACTCCCTTAATCCTTGCCTACCGATTTTGGTTTACCGGGCATAGGCTTCGGTGCGAGAGAATTCTTAAGTTGGAGGTGACTGACTATTCCGTTCTCAATGCCTCAACCGGTGATAGTTCCGATGCTCGAATTGCAGGATATAGCCCAAAAAATATGCCAATTGCTGCTGAAACTGCCACCGAAATAACCATCCACTCCGTTGATATTATGGCGGGCCACTCCGGTACAATCTTGACGATGCTAACAGCAATGTGCGCCATTCCTTTGCCCGCAAGGACGCCCAAGCCGAGGCCAATCAGGCCGCCCGCACTGCACATTAAAACAGCTTCTACCAAGAACTGAAAGAGAATGTCTAGCCGCTTGGCACCGATTGCTTTTCGTAAGCCAATTTCTCGAGTGCGCTCAGTGACCGACACCAGCATCATGTTCATAATGCCGATACCGCCGACGAGCAATGAAAATCCGGCAATGACACCAAGCGTGATTTTAATTACCTTGCTAATCTTCTCCAGTTGCTCCATTCCTTCCTTCAAAACCCAGACGTTGAAAAAATTATCTTGGTTATGGTGTCTTTTCCTAATGACAGATTTTACCTCTTCGGTTGCTTTGTCAAGCAGGTCGGCACTCTTCGCGTGAACAGAGAGCATGACAACTCGGTCGTTTCCCGTGAACCGCTGTTGAACGGTCGTAAGGGGCATGAAAATGATGTTATCAAGGTTCCAACCGAAGCGTAGGCTTCTGCCACGCGACATCATCGTGCCAACAACGGTGAAGCGTTCAGTACTCCGGTCCTGCTTCTCTCTCTCCCATCGACGGTAACCGGTGCCGCGAGCTATCTTTATTTCCTCGCCAATCGGATTGCGATTGCCAAACAATTCACTCACGACTTCCGACCCGAGAACGCAAACCTTCGTACGGTTGTTGATGTCTTCTGTCGAGATGAATCGTCCCTGTTGGACGTCCCATTGCATAGACGCCGGGAATGAATCGTTAACGCCATTATATCCGGCGCGAGTTTCCGTACCATCGGCGGATTGAACGAGAACTCCTCGCCACTGGGGTATTCTGGGCACGACCAATTTTACAGACGGACATTCGGCTTCAATAGCTAACACGTCGTCATATTCGAAATATTCGCTACTTCGGTTCGGCACCCATCGATTGCCTTTTCTTATGTGAGAGCTGCGATACATCGTGAACTGGTTAAGACCGCCCAGCTTTTCGGCGTCCTGGAGGACAACGAGCTTGGCGCCATCGCCAATTGCTATCATCGCAAGTACAGATGCCACGCCGATAATGATGCCGAACATAGTCAGTAGCGAGCGCATCTTGTTTATGCGAATTGCGGCAAATCCGACTGAAATTCCTTCTATGAGCCTCATCCGAATCCTCTAGTGTGAAGGGTCACAGACCGAATAATCTCAGCAATGTTTGACGGCGGGATGAAGTTTTGGTTTACCCACTGTGTTCATTGCGAAACAGCCCGTTTTTTAACGGCACCACAGACATGACAATCGACTTGAGCATGTGCGGATTCTAGTGTTATAATTCCTTCGCGTGGAGCCCCAGCGACAGCAACCGCGTATGACTTCCGCGAAACATCTTGAATTGCCAGGAAGTTGGTACGTGAGATTTAGTATAACAGTTTTTGTCCTGCATGGCTAGTAGGAATCTAGAACCGGAGTTCCAAAGGATAGAAAACGGGACAATGGAGAGATTAATGAGATAAAATTTTGCGAAGAGAAGGGACGGATTTGATGGAGACGTTCTATATTAAGGTTGAAATCCCGCCGGTTGGCAAGATTCCTGTTTTCATGAGAAGGTGGGGCGTCGGTGAAAAAAGAGTGCTTCTAGTCCACGGCTGGATGGATTCAAGTCGGAGATGGCACCGTTTCGCCTCATATTTGGCATCTCAATATGAGGTGTGGGCATTAGATTTACCTGGCTGCGGTCACACGCCACTGATTCCACGGTGTCACGCGACGCTAAAGTTGTATTCAGAGATTATCGCAGGTCTATCAAAGCAGATCTCTGGAGGAAAGGGGCTTCACGGAGTCATAGGCCACTCTATGGGAGGAATATTGTCATTATTGCTTCTCAAAATGCCGCGCCTTGCCGTGAGACGAATCATCGCGTGCGGTCCACCCATCAAGGGCGTATACTACTTGAAGCCTTTAGCGAATCGAATGCGCTTTGTCACTACATGCTTGAGCGTGTTTCAGGCGTTTCGAGCGGGAGTCAGCAAACTTACGGCAGATCGAGTCACGCTAGGCGCACATGGAATGCCTGAGTATCCAAAGGACGGCCGAAGAATCTTGCCGGATGCCTACGCGGATGCGCTTACGGCAGCTATCCTACTGAAACAGACGTGTGATTTCAACCTATTTAGCGAACTCGACATTCTACATGAGGAAGTTTCACAGGAACTAGCGTCTGTGGATTCTGAATTGCAGTATCCCGAAGCGGACACATTCATCGTGCGTGGGCAACACGATCCTTTCTGTTCCCGTCATTCCGCGCTTCAACTTGCAGAGACGCTCGGGTGCGTATTCCATGAGGTACCGGGATCCTTACATGTGCCTTTTGTTGAGCGTCCTAGTATTACGTATCCTGTTTTAAGGAAATTTTTGGATCGAAGTCATTAATGTTTCTCAAACTCCTACTACTCTTCATCGTCACGCCCTTAGTTGAAATGGCAATCTTGATTGAGCTAGGCAGACGTTTTGGTACGTGGCACACCATTGGAATCGTCCTCCTGACCGGCTTGATCGGCGCCTCCCTTGCAAAGGTACAAGGGTTGCAGGTGTATAGGAATCTCATGAGTTCTTTGTATAACGGAGAGTTGCCACACAATTATCTGATTGAAGGGCTTCTGCTATTAATCGGAGGCGCACTTCTCATCACGCCTGGCGTGTTAACCGACCTCGTTGGGTTCGTCTTGGTGCTACCGTGGACGCGGAGCCTGGTCCGCGAACGAGTGAAATCGCAACTCAGAAAGCGTTTGATTTACGGAGGGAGCAGCACTAATTGAAGGTAAGCATGATAGTCAAAGCTATGAGATATCGAATGTTTGTTTGTATTTTCTACTTTATGTTTTGCCTCGTTTTCCAGTCTTCGGATGCGTCAGGTCGCCTACCTCAGTTTGTTGATGTCACGGATGAAGCTGGCATCAATTTCGTCCATAACAGTGGAGCATTCGGCGAGAAATATCTGCCGGAGACAATGGGAACAGGTTGCGCATTCATAGACTACGATAACGATGGCTGGCAGGATCTCCTGTTGGTTAACGGTAAAGACTGGGAGGGCCACCCGACCGGCAAACTCCAGACCATGAGTCTCTACCGAAACAGGGGTAACGGGAAATTCACCGACGTGACCAAGAAGGCGGGGCTTGATGTGCCTTTATACGGGATGGGTGTTGCGGTGGCGGACTATGACAACGATGGCGATGCAGATTTCTATATCAGCTGTCTTGGGGATGACCGCCTGTTCCAGAATCAAGGGGACGGAACATTTGCCGATGTGACCCTGAAGACAGGAATCAGCAATCCCGGATTCGGGACGAGTTGCGCTTGGTTCGATTATGATCGGGATGGCAATTTGGATTTGTACGTTGCCAATTACGTTGAATGGACAATTGAGACAGACATCTTTTGCACGCTAGATGGCACGAATAAGTCGTACTGTACGCCAGAATCCTACAAAGGACAATCCAGCCGCCTTTTCAGGAATCGGGGTGACGGAACGTTTGCCGATGTGTCACGAATCGCCAGAATTGAGGATTCAGAGAGCAAATCGTTGGGGGTTTGTATCTTCGATTTCGACGACGATGGTTTTCCCGATATTTTCGAGGCAAACGACACCCAGCCCAACAAACTCTATCGGAACAATGGGGATGGAACGTTCATTGAAATGGGGATGATTGCCGGCATTGCCTACAGCGAGAATGGAGTTGCGACTGGGGCGATGGGCATTGACGCCGGAGATTACGATGGAAGTGGCAGAGAAAGTCTTGTCATTGGAAATTTTTCTAACGAGATGATCAACCTCTATCACCACGAAGGGGATTTCTTCATTGACGATGCCCCGGTTGCCTATATCGGGAGTCCGAGTTTGCTAACACTCACGTTTGGCTGTTTCTTTTTCGATTTCGATCTTGACGGTAGGCTTGACATTTTTACCGCTAATGGACATGTCGAGAACGAGATTAACGCCGTTCAGAGCGAGGTTACTTATGCGCAATCACCCCATCTATTCCGCAATCAGGGGAAGGGAAGATTCACAGACGTTGCGATGCGCGTCGGTACAGATTTTTCAATCCCGATCGTTGGGCGTGGGGCAGCCTACGGAGATATCGACAATGACGGCGACTGGGATCTCCTGGTTACGACCTCCAACGGCCCGCCACATCTTTATCGCAATGATGGAGGTAATCACAATAGTTGGATTAAGCTAAAACTCCGCGGGACGAAAAGCAATCGTGATGGTATTGGTGCAAAGATAACGATACATGCCGCATCCGGTAAGCAGACCCGCAGCATCAAAAGTGGCTGTAGCTACTGCTCGCAGAGCGAACTCTCGGCAATCTTCGGAATGGCCGGTGGCACACTGATTGAGTCAATCGAGGTTACGTGGCCGAGCGGAGCCGTTGATCGCCTGACCGGTGTCGCTCCGAATCAACTGATTGTGATTGAGGAGCAAGAATAGTAATTACCCGCCAATAAACACGCCAAATCGGCACACCTCCTGCCAGTTGAATCTGTGTCTGTCAATCTGGCACGTTACATGGTATGTAGATTGCCGAAAACCTGCCTTTTTCCTCTCGAAAATGTTGGCATTTATTCTGCACTAGAATGGATAGTCAGCATATAAATTAAAACTACAAATTCATGAAAGAGAGGAATACCACAATGAGATTTGACCGATTAACGATAAAATCACAAGAAGCCTTGCAGACTGCGCAAGATTTTGCAAGCCAAGTGAAGAGTCCCGATGTTAATGTCGAACATTTGTTACTCGCTCTGATCGATCAACCAGAGGGAGTTATAACGCCGATTTTCCAGAAAATAGGCGCGGATGTCCAAACCATCAGGGCAGAGGTTGATGATGCGGTTCGGAAGGGACCGAAGGTACAAGGAAACAGCCAAGAACTGCACATTTCGCCGGCATTAGGAGAGGTACTGGATAGGTCTTGGAAAGAGGCGACTAACCTCAAAGATGAGTACGTCAGTACGGAACATCTGCTAATCGGATGCGTGGAGGACAAGAATTCCTCGGTTGGAAAATCCTTAAAGAAACACGGTGTCACGAAAGATAAGATTCTTAAAGCATTGGTCGATATTCGCGGCGGGCAACGCGTTACAGATCAGAATCCCGAGGATAAATACCAAGCGCTATCGCGGTTCGGGCGTGACTTAACCCAAGAAGCGATGTCTGGCAAACTCGATCCGGTTATAGGTCGGGATGACGAAATCCGTCGGGTCATGCAGGTGTTATCTCGTCGTCGTAAGAATAACCCCGTGTTAATTGGTGAACCGGGTGTCGGTAAAACTGCGATTGTTGAAGGGCTCGCGCAGCGCATAGTCGATGGCGATGTACCCGAGAGCCTGAAAAACAAACGGCTCATCGGCCTCGATCTAGGAGCAATGATTGCCGGTTCGAAGTATCGCGGCGAGTTTGAGGACCGGCTAAAGGCGGTGCTAAAGGACATTGAACAGTCAGCAGGACAGATTGTGCTGTTCATTGATGAACTCCATACAATTGTCGGCGCGGGGGCAGCCGAGGGCGCAGTGGATGCTTCCAATATGCTGAAACCTGCATTGGCGCGCGGCGAGTTGCATTGTATTGGGGCAACCACACTTGACGAATATCGCAAACACGTCGAAAAAGATGCTGCGTTAGAGCGGCGATTTCAGCCTGTCATGGTTGAGGAGCCGTCGGCCGAAGATACAATCGCCATTCTGCGAGGTCTCAAAGAACGTTATGAAACGCATCACGGCGTTCAAGTGCAAGACAATGCAATTGTTGCGGCGGCTGTGCTCTCAAAGCGTTACATTGCTGATAGGTTTCTGCCCGACAAAGCTGTTGACCTGATTGATGAGGCAGCTTCGCGTTTGCGCATCGAAATTGATAGCGTACCTGAGGAGATTGATGAGGTTGAACGCCGCATCATTCAATTAGAGATTGAAAGGCAAGCTCTTGAAACGGAGGAGGATGCTTCTTCTCAGGAACGCTTGGCAAAGTTGCTAGAAGAACGTGCGGAGTTAAAGGAGAAGGGCGACCACCTCAAAGCAAACTGGCAGAATGAGAAGGCGGGTATTCAGCGGGTTCGCGATTTAATGGAGCGAATAGAAGCATTGAAGATTGAGGAGGAGCAGGCGCAACGTGCGGGAGACCTCGCCAAGGCTTCACAGATTCGATATGGGGAACTGTTCGATCTTGAAACGAAACTTGAGGAGGCGAAGGGAGACGAACAATCTTCACACATGCTCAAGGAGAGGGTCGATCAGGAGGATGTCGCCGAGATTGTCTCCAAATGGACGGGTATTCCAGTTTTCCGTTTGATGGAGGGCGAGGTCAAGAAGCTGCTTCACATGGAGGACCGACTCAAAGAGCATGTTATTGGGCAGGATGAAGCGGTCGAAGCCATCTCGAACGCGATTCGACGTTCGCGCGTTGGGTTGCAAGATCCTGATCGACCGCTCGGTTCATTTGTATTCATGGGACCAACGGGTGTCGGAAAGACCCATGTCGCGAAGTCGCTTGCGGAATTCCTGTTCGACGACCAGAACGCCATGGTGCGAATCGACATGAGCGAGTATATGGAGAAGCACACTGTATCAAGGCTTGTCGGCGCACCGCCGGGTTATGTTGGCTACGACGAGGGCGGGCAACTGACGGAAGCCATCCGTCGTCACCCGTATTGTGTTGTCCTGTTCGACGAAATTGAAAAGGCGCATCCCGATGTGTTCAACATTCTGTTGCAGATGCTCGACGATGGCCGATTAACTGATGGACATGGGCGCACGGTGGACTTCAAAAACACCGTGATTGTCATGACCTCAAATATCGGCAGTCAGTGGATTCGCGACGACAAGCTAACATCCGAGGAGATTCGCTCTCGCGTGATGGATGCGTTGCAGCAACAGTTCCGTCCCGAGTTTCTGAACCGGATCGACGATCTCATCATCTTTAATAGGTTGGGCTTAAAGGAGATTAAGCAGATTGTGACGCTTGAACTCGATTTGCTCAGTCGACGACTTGTGGAAAAAGAGATTGCGCTATCCCTGACGGAACTAGCAAAGGAGGAACTCGCAACTCGTGGCTATGACGAGGTTTACGGTACACGGCCATTGCGCCGGACAATTCAGAGCGACATTCTGAATCCGCTTGCCGTCGAAATGCTTGAAGGTCACTTCGGCGATGGGAGCGAAATTGAGGTCGATTTCGAAGACGGGGATTTTGTCTTTCGCAGTGTGTGATTCTTCTACGGCAGGAGAGTTCCAGTAGGCAAACAGTAGCAAAAAGCGTCCCTTTATCAGTGAAGAGTTTGGTGAGAGGGGACGCTTTTTTGGTTCAGTCTAAAACATATCAACTCGACACTGTAAAATTAAGCGGGATAGCAAACGATGTCTGTAAAACGTTGAAGATGGACAGGGGAGATTTTAATGATTTGGTCTATTTGGTTGACCATTGAAAAAATCCGTGGCAGTTTCGATGTTGTGCACTATCCCACTCGCTAATCACTCGTTTGATCGCACCCTACAAATGTACTTTTCAAACAAACTCTAACATCATCCAACTACGGTGTGTTGCTAATTGAGGTTTTTGCGATTGAAGCTTTCGTAATTGTTTAGTCCATCGGTCTGGATTTGCCAATCCAGACCGAGCCGGGGGCAGGGAACACACCGAGTAGGGAAGTACAATGCTAATTCCGGCTAATCGGAGACTTACATGCGCCCAGACCGGACGTGCGACGAACTGTAATACTACGAACCAAACGATGCACTAAACAGTTACAATCTTTCTATTTACGGCAGTGCATAATCGTCTGGATTGTTTTTCCGCCAATTTGGTAGATACCCTTCTCTGTGTCCGAAGCCGTAAGAGGGCCCAATTTGATTCTCGCTTGACCAGGGCCACGCCTGTCCACCGACGAGACGGAATTCGTTGCCTTTTCCGCATAACCAATAGAACATGTGTGCCACGTATCTTGCTACACCATGCCCACCGTAATTCGCTGTCTGAAAATCAAATTCCGGTTCCTGTTTCCAATCTCGTGTCGGTGGTACCGTTCGCCAATAGTTGTATTTCAGCATGTGACGCAGTCCTTCTGCCGAGGATTCAGCGCGGCGGTGGAGGATACTCTGAGAATGGATGACAAACGATCCCGCCGGACCATGACTTGAAACACCTTTCTCGGCGATGTCTCTGCTTGTTGAACGAATATGCGACCCGGGAAGAAGCTCTGTGGGCCCCATTTCCAACGGTGTGTCCTGTGGAAAGTAGAATACTTCAAGAAAATTTATCTCAGGTCCAAAAATGTGATCTGCGTCATGGTGCCATTCTTGGACAGGCATCGGACACTCGACACGGTGGTTGCTCGCCAACACAGGTAACCCAACATTCTTACCGAGCAATGAGCGCAACACTCCAGCGAGCTTGCGATTCAGCAGGACATGATTTATATACCAATCCTCTAGCAGGATTGAACTCGGTTCGTGTGTGTCCCGAATTCGCTCTAAATCAGAATGTGTCATCCCATCGGGCATGAAACTCGGATTTATAGGCAGATCGCCGTTAAGATAGTCGTACGTCCGCTGATTAATCTCATCTGGGACAACGCCTTGAAGTTGCAAAAATCCGTCGCGGCAGAACTGTAGCACCTGTGAATCGGTGAGCGTCGGATTGCAATCAAAGGTACGGTTTACTTTGTCGTATTTCATCCGTGATTACCTCACACTTCCCATTTTTCCATTCTAAAGATACGGAATCTGAAGCCGTATCTCTTGTCAAAAGCAACGGCATTCTCGTTGTGATCGGGTGCGTCTAATCTGATGGGCGAATTGGGCTATGCTTATTGGATTGGTGTTACTCTTCCTTAATGAGGTGCTGGATGGGTTCAGTGAGTATTACGATGTCGGTATTTGCGCAAAAAAGAAACCGAGTTTTCGATAAAAACTCGGTTTCTACGGGGGACGTGTCTATAAACACAGTGCAAACAGGTAATAATCTTGACACACAAAGATCAGATACCATTCGCTCGCTAGCGCGATCTCACTTCTTATTTTTGTCGGCGTCTTCATCAACGACCTCGTAATCAGCGTCGATGACTTCCCCTTCACCACCGGGCGCCGCGGATTCATCGGTGGGCGCGCTGCGAGGATGATCGCCAGTGGGCGCTTCGCCTTCTTGCGCAGATGCCGTTTGTTGATACAATTCAGCGGATGCTTGGTGCCAAATCTGAGTCAAATCTTCAGAAGCAGATTTGATCTCTTCCTGATTCTCACCCTTTAGGGCTTCCTTGACGCGTTCAACCGCGGCTTCGACCTTGCCTTTTGTCTCGGCATCAATTTTGTCGCTGAATTCATTCAGGCTCTTTTCAGTCTCGTAAACTAGTGAATCTGCCTGGTGACGAACTTCAAATTCTTCACGTTTAAGTCTATCTTCGTCGGCATGGGTTTCAGCATCCTTGACCATTTGGTCAATTTCTGCCTCTGACAGACCGGATGAAGCGGTGATGGTTATGTGCTGTTCCTTTCCGGTGGCGGTGTCCTTTGCGGACACTTTGAGAATCCCGTTCGCGTCGATGTTGAACGAGACCTCAATCTGAGGAATCCCTCGAGGTGCTGGCGGGATCCCATCCAAACGAAAACGTCCGATTGTTTTGTTATACGTCGCTTGTTCACGCTCGCCTTGAAGAACATGCACATCCACGGATGTTTGGTTGTCATCGGCGGTTGTGAAAATCTGTGACTTCTCTGTAGGTATGGTTGTGTTACGTTCGATAAGTTTGGTGGACATTCCACCCAAGGTCTCAATGCCCAACGAGAGCGGTGTCACGTCAAGCAGAAGAATGTCTTTCACCTCGGAATCACCGGAAAGAACTCCCCCCTGTATGGCAGCGCCGATTGCCACCACTTCGTCCGGATTAACTCCTTTGTGCGGTTCCCGTTCAAAAAGAGCCTGAACAGCTTCTTGAACTTTGGGCATCCGTGTCTGCCCACCGACAAGAATGACTTCATCGATCTCCTGAGGTGATAAATCGGCATCGGCAAGCGCTCTTCGACACGGTCCAAGTGTGCGTTCAACGAGATCGTCTGTGAGTTGTTCAAGTTTTGCGCGAGAAAGGGAGACATTCAGGTGTTTTGGCCCGCTCGCGTCGGCAGTGATGAAAGGAAGATTCACGTCAGTTTGCAGGGCTGTTGACAACTCGCACTTTGCTTTCTCCGCGCCTTCTTTTAGCCGTTGGAGCGCCATAGTGTCTTTGCGCAAGTCAATGCCTTGTTCACGTTTGAACTCTTCTGCAAGCCAATCGATAATTTGCTGGTCGAAGTCATCGCCGCCAAGGTGAGTATCGCCATTGGTGCTTTTCACTTCAAAAACGCCTTCGCCAATCTCTAGGATTGAGATGTCAAAGGTTCCACCCCCCAAATCGTAAACAGCGATATTTAGGTCTTTTTTATTTTCTAACCCGTATGCCAACGACGCGGCTGTCGGTTCGTTGATAATCCGCAGCACATCCAAGCCAGCAATTCTACCGGCATCCTTCGTTGCTTGACGCTGCGAATCGTTGAAATAGGCAGGCACGGTGACGACCGCCTGCGTGACTTCTTCGCCGAGGTATGCTTCTGCCGTTTCCCTCATTTTCTGCAGCGTCATCGCGGAGATTTCGGGCGGCGAATAGGTTTTATCTTCAATTTTTACGGCTGCGTCACCATCTTTGTCGGCGATTACCTCATAAGGCACGCGCTTAAGCTCTTCGCCAATCTCGCTTTGTTTTCTGCCCATGAACCTCTTTATTGAAAACACGGTGTTTGTTGGGTTGGTAATTGCTTGACGTTTGGCAACCTGACCCACGAGCCGCTCTCCGTCTTTCGTAAAGGCGACAACCGAAGGAGTTGTGCGCACACCCTCGGCATTTTCAATCACCTTAGCATCACCGCTTTCCAATATCGCGACACATGAGTTGGTAGTTCCTAAATCAATTCCAATGACTTTGCTCATTTTGTATATCCTCTTTTCTTATAGATTTTAGTTTACTTAATGATACGAGTCCATCGATAAAAGATTGATTTCTTTATCTGAACGGTGTTAGCGCGTCGTCGGGGAGTTGCAACAGACTGCTCTTTGAAATCCAATGCACGCCTAACGAATTGTAGGAATTGGCGTAAATCTATTGGTTTCGGAATGAAAGTGAACGCGCCCGCTTCAAACACGTCGAACTTCACATTAGTCGAAATGTTTGCACTCACAATGATGACAAACATGCCAGGTCTGGTTCGCTTAATGTGCTGAAGTAGGTCCAAGCCGGTCGTGTCCGGAAGTTCGTAATCCAAGATCGCTAAATCTAGCGGGTTTTCCTGGATAATCTTCACAGCGTCATATCCAGTTGATGCCGAAAATGTCCGGTAGTTGGCACGATTCAATACTTCGCCCAAGACTTCCAATGAAGCGATATCATCGTCAACAATAAGAATACGGTGGGCATACCCGACCATTGTACATTTTTCCTTTACTACACAGCCAATTAGCAACTGGCTCCGCGTGGCATCAACACAAATGACACAGGACGAGCTAGGAATGTATGCGCAATATCCGTGCCAGAAGAACGTCCTTGAAATAAGGTTGGACGAAACCTATGCGCGCAGATGCCACTTCGAATCATGGTTCTAATGTTGACGATTCATGACGCCTCTGATTACGCATGTTGAATATGAACCGTTTCAATATTACGTACTGGCGCCTGTAATCAGTTGCTTGACAATGCCGAATTGGCAATGTGGCACATTGTTCTGTCAATTTGGCGCATCCAATAATCTTATTCCACCTCATCGGATTTAGTATTGCGCTACGCCTTGGCAACACTTTCTCAGGGTTTGCAAGATGGTTTGCACTAAATCGACTTTACCGTAGCGTATTGGCACGGAAATTGCCCATACTCAAACGACTCTCATGTATTTTTCGCAGGCGTGACGACCAATCATAGGTATAAATGTCCGTCGAATTAGAAATGGGAGCAATATGGTCTAATCCTTGTATTCATTCTAGCACAGAATCAATCCGTCTTCAACCATCAGAAGTAATACAAATGAACCGATGGGAACCCTCGGGTCATAAGGAGAAATTACAATGTCCGATCATGATGCTACTGCTATGCGCATTGCTAGGCGATATAATGCTTTCTATAATCGTGGAGAAGGTGCTGATATTGAAGCATACAATATAGCCATTGAAGTGGAGACTCTTGGTACTGTTGCAGATGCTGAAAGACAGCTTAGAAAATATCGGCACTCGGTTTACGTAGCTGGGGCAAATGAGGCTGCAACTCAAAAGGCTCGTGTACATTATGTATATTCCGATATTGGCGTAATGAATAGTAGTGGAGAAATCGTTAGTCACTCTACACGATAGGAAAGGAGAAACACTGCTAGTGAAAGTGAACCAAAATTACTATCACCAACCTTAACTTTTCAAACGGAGATTCAATAATGAATCAGTCAGTGCGCTTAACTATTGGAATAAACTTTCATCAAATCTTGCGTGCGAAGTACAAGCACTTGGAGCCTGTTTGAATAATCGGTAGCAGAGCCATTTCTGGTCGTTTGTAGGAAGTTTTTTCGTGTTTTTATTGCTGTCTTCTACGTATCTGTGGGATCCCTATCGCACTCACTATCCGGTCGCTTAATCCCCGCTGGGGCTTAGGTGCACGAGGTTTTGGCGTTTCTACACACCTTCAAAATCTCTATAGCACTCGCTATTCGCTGGTTTGATCCCCTCTGGGGCCTTTAGAGGCCGGTGGGCGGTGCCCACCCTACAAATGTATTTTTCAAACAGGTTCTTAAGCAAGACGGAGCAAGATAAGATTGTTGAAAGAGTAACTAAACGAACCATTAAAGATTCTTCTTCCATTTGCAAGTGATAACAAAATATCTTATACATACGTTTTGTCAGCTAGTCAGGGCGGTGGAGAAAACACTGCTTCCTCGTTCAAGTTGTTGTTTCTTCCACTGGATGATATAGATTGGATGCCGTAGTGATCTTGCGCCAATTGATTGATTGTCTTCTCTAATTTGACGGTTTCTAGAGCTATTTGAACTGGAATTTGGCAGTATCCCGAATCCTCTTAGTTGACGTATTCAAGTCTCCATAATACATGACTAGCAGTTAGACGTAATTTCTTGGGCGATTAGTGGTCAGCAAGTCTCTATCAGTAACCTAAATTGTTATACGCATTTTTATTCAAGTGATATTTACTCAATGGCTACGTGAATGAGGGCGGGGTATTGTGGAAAAAGGTGATGTAATCCTATCAGAGAATGTATAATGAAATCAATAGTTTAGTTCTGGAGGAACAAATGAGAAAGGAACTTCGAGATTTTCACAGAGGACGTATAGAAGACATGCTTAATCATCTTGGAGAGAATAAAGATGACCCCAAAAAACAATTACGAGCATTAACTGGCTTAGTGGAAGTGTTATGTTTTTGTATTCAAGAATGGTTCAGTGAACTTGATGATAAGGAGAGAAGCAAAAATGAGTGAAAATCAATCAACAACTAACTTTGAGGAAATAAAGTGTAAACGCATTCTAATTACTGACGAAGAAGGTGTTACAAAAACAATTATTTCTACTGATCCAAATAAGAACCCCACGTTAACTATGGCTGGTGAATCAGGAACAGTTAATATTGACTTCCGACATAACGGGATTCTTATTGGAATTACAGACAAAGCTGGCTGTGTAAAAGCAAGCTTATTTGTTGAAGATGGGAACGGACACTTTGAACTTATAGATGAAAATGGAAAACCAAAGCAGTTTTGGTATGCTTAGAAGATTTCCTTCGCCTTTTCGCGACCTGTCGGGGCTGAGTGCTCGTAAAGACCTTCTGAACTACAGACAGTATGCGCATTGGAATCTGACTCGGAGAAGGTCCTTACGTTAAGCCTCGCGAATGCTTACGAATAAAGCTTGGTATCAATGATACCAGAACAATACATACAGCAGCACCAGCCAGATAAAGCAAAGTCTTCTTTATGTTTCCCTCGCCGACATTTACCGCCGCGCCCAGTTGCACGTACGCTGCCGTGCCCGGCAGCATACAGACCCATGAAACAAAGAGAAATGTGACAAACCCGATCTTGGTGAGACCGTAAGCGTAGTTTTGTAGATTAAACGGGAATAGCGGGAGCAGCCGAGTAATCATTAGCATTCGCCAGCCTTGGCGCTTCACGCCTTCATCAATCCGCTGAAATTGTGCGTTGTGGTCAATCCATCTCTCAACAATGCCGCGGGCGACGTAACGTGCAATAAGAAAGGCGCAGGAAATTCCAATTACCGATCCGATCGAGGCATAAACGACACCCCAGAGGGGACCAAACACGAGACCGGAAAGCATGGTAACCGGCAAACCGGGCAGGAAGAAGACGGTCGCCAGCACATAAAACGCGATGTAGACAAGCGGTGCAAAGACGCCGTAGCTGCTAATCTCAGTCTTAAGTTTGGGGATATTTTCACGGGATAGGTTTTTAGTAATGCCAAAATGTTCAAAAAGCAGGTACACAGCAGTAATCAGAACGACAAAACAGATCAATTTTATCAAATGCTTCTTCATAGGAACGTGTTGTCCAGAAACAACGTGAAATCGACTACTCCCTTCAGGGATTCGTAACCGCCTCCAAATAGTTGCTAATTAGTTGTTGATACCGCACGGGGATACGATTGTTTCCAATTGCTTCGGCGTATTCCTGCTTCGCATTGAGAACCACCTCGCGGTAGGGTATGTATTCGGCTTCATCTTCTCCATTTAGAGCATCATCTCCTACGTACACATCCGTATCCCCAAGAATTTCTGCACTCGATGAAGCACCTTTCAATCTCAGTTCCGGTCCATCTGTTCGCAATGATGGCGGCGTTTCTGTTGCAGTAGTTTGGTTTCCGAACTCTGCCTCGTCAACTGTTTTCGCCGGATCGAAGACTGAATCTGCTGCCGCAATTGTCCCCCTTGTTTCTCCAGTTGTCGATTCGTCGCCGGCACTACCTTCACTATTTGCAATCCCGCCGGAATCCCTATCGATTTCGAGGTCTAGGCTTGCCAATGCGATGTTTTTCCGGCTCGCCGCGATTTGTTCCAACACCTGTTCCAACTGCTCCCGGTTCCTCGCCAATTTATCCAAATTTGCCAACTGGCGCGCAATTTTCTTCAAGGTATCCGGATCGACCGTTTGTGTTTGAAGTTCATCCAATCCTTCCGTGAGGTTCTTGGCGACACTATTGTTCTTCAATCGTTCGGCGATTTTATTGAATAGCGCTCGGAGTTCCTCTTGAACCTCGGGAGGGAGATTTTGTTCATTCGCGAGATTTTCTAGCTCCTCGGCAAGTTTGCCCGGATCCATGTTCTTGAATCGATGAGATTCGTCACTGGCCTCGGCAAAAACTTCGCTTACTTCATCCAGTTCATTGTCGGTGAATGGTTGCTTCCGGGCGCGTACCTCATCACGGAGTTTACTCAATCGATCTTGGACTGTAAGACTGTCAGTATTCTTGAGCCTATTCACGGCGTCTTGGATGTTCTTGGCTAGTAGAGGATCGTCGATTTCACCTATCATTCCGCCGAGGTTTTTCACGGTTTCTTCGATTGCTTTCTTCTCTGCGGGTGTTGGCGGGAGGGGCAGTTCATACATGCGTGGTATGGCAAAGGAGGCAGTGAGCAGTAATAGGGGTATCGGAAACCATTTGAAAACTGGCGGGAACCTATATGGTACCACCGTGGACGGAGAGGTCGCGGTACAAAGGTTCGCAGTATCACGTACCTGTAAGTAACTGAGATCGTCCGCTGCTTTTCTTTGAATCAATTCGATAGCAGTACTGAAGCGCTCTTTTAGGTTCAACTGTTTGTCAACGAAAAGAGCGACGGTAGAGAGAGAAACTTTTCGGACGAACTTCATTCCAATAGCTAGTATGACAGCAACAATGATTGGTATGAGAATAACGACCATCGGGATGTTCGGTAATCGTACGAATCGACTAAAGAGAATCATCCCGCTCGTGAGGAGCAGTGCCCAGAATGCATAACGGGCTAACCCCGTGCATACAGATTGTACGCGCATACGACGCCGGATGATTGACAATAGGATTTGAATATGCTCTTGGTGCTGACTCATTGACGGGCCGGCGATGCGAGATTTTGTTTCTGCGGATGATAGTCTATCTTTTGTTTGCATTGACAACTTCCCTATCAATTTCCTTGCCATACTAGACTCTGTTGGGGGATGAAGCGTTTAATAGTCATTTACATTCATGTTTGCACATATTATGCAAAAGTTGAGAATGTTCGCACATTGATAGGTTGGTTATACCTTGCGTTGAGTAATATTGCGCTTGTTTTCGCAGCGCAAGTGTGTCGCGATTCGGAGATCGCAGAGATCTCTAACGCAGGAACTCCTATCGGTCAGTTGCTCCTTCGTTATCCATTTGCTAATCACTCGCTTGATTCTGTCGTTTATGGGGTGTTTTGGTGATTGTCTGAATCACGGATTTTCACGGATTAAACGGATTACACGGATTACGGGATCTCTATCGCGCTCCTTATCCAGTCGCTTGATCCTTCTGTTTAGTGAAATTGAACTTGTTTGCTCGACAATTGTGGTTTCTAATGCGACTTACGCGGCACCAGCAGGTTGCGATTCGGGGATGGAATCTCTTTGGTTGTACAGAGGCGATCACAATCTAACAGATTGTGGTACGGAAATCTATGATCTCACTTGATCGTGGCTGCTACTTTACCAGACGCTCGAAAACACGCAATTCTCGGCAACGTGAAGTATATATTATTGTGGTACAGAAGAATCTAATTCCCACGAAATCGGGCCATCCTCGTAGTGCGAACTGTTAGTTTGCGCATTCTACAATCTAACAGATCAAGCACGCGAATAGCACGCGTGATAGAGATCCATCGTGGTACAAAAGAGCGTTATAACCCACACGGATGTGTAATTATTAGTTGCAGTGACCATAGAGTCTGTAACTCGCGCCTCTTTAATTTTTAGCTACAGAAGTTGCGTCTAGGCGTTCTTGCACGGCGGACAGTACTTCTTCAACGGCAATCTCCTCCATGCTGTTGCGAGCTATTACTGTGTGTTGGGGCCAGATGGGCGCCCATTGAACAGGATTTGACGCACCGAATAGAGCGACTGTAGTCGTTTTAAGTGCTGTGCTCAGGTGCATGGGACCTGTGTCATTGCTTACAAAAAGATCGCATTTCTGAATGATCGCGGCAAGCTGCATGGGCGTAGCATCGGTAATGACGGTTGTTTGACCGTTTATTAACGCCGCCAATTCGTAGGGTAGGTCTGTCTCTCGCGGTCCTCCCAAAATGATTAGTTGGGCATTATACTCAACCTGAAGCCAATTGCCAACTTCTGCGAACCGTTCTTTCGGCCATCGTCTATAGGTCGTACCGGAACCCGGATTGAGTCCAATCACCAAGGAGTCACCGTTAATCTTGGCGTCGCGAAGAAATTCGTTTGCCCATGCCTGCGATTTTCGATCCACGAAGACTTCCGGTTCATCACTCTTTGGCTCAATTCCGAGGGCGCGAACCACGTCCAAGTATCTAGCGGTTTCATGTTGGTTCGTGTTGTTAGGCACTGCAAGGTGTAGAAGCCTTCGTCCACCAGAATTGGTCTCAAACCCGACTCGATACGGTATTCCAGCGAGAAAAGTGTGTAATACGAGACGAAATGTAGGTTGAAGTATAACAGCCAATTGGAATGACCGCCTCGCCATACCGTAGATCAATTTTGGTATAGATGACTTATAGGGGATGACTTCGTTAAGGTTTAGATTAGCGCGTACAAGATCTGTACGGATGGAATCAATCATGCACGCAATATGTGCATCCGGGAATGCCTGCCGCATTGCACGAATCACGGGCGTCATCAAAATGGTTTCGCCTAGGGGCGCAAGTCTGACAATGAGAATGCGGCGGATTCGTTCAAAGTCAATGTTCTTCTTGGGCGGCATGTTGAATGTTTGGTAACAGGACTATTGCTGATTCGGTGCTTCAGATGGAATAGAATTTGCCGCAGCATTGGTTACATAGTTTGCGGTTCATTGAGCCTCAACCATGCCATAATCATTCACATTCAAATTTACACATATTATGGTTGTATGTTAATGAACGATGGCGATATGTGTATTACCCACAAAATCGGACACGCCCTCGTAGCGCAAACTGTTAGTTTGCGTATTCCACAATCTGACAGATTGTGGTACAGAAGAATGTCATTATCCACAAGCATGTGTAATTGTTAGTTGCATATAATAAACGGAAATGTGAATCGCGGTGTCGGAGAGGCGATTATGTTCCGATTTGCGTGACATAAAAAAGGCTCTCATACTAATGAGAGCCTTTCCCACGTGACACTCGATTGGGTGTGTGAATAACAGGGGTTTCAGATTTTGACCACATTCTCAGCCTGAAGCCCTTTGTCCCCTTGGACAATATCGAACTCTACGTCTTGATCTTCATCAAGGGTTTTGAATCCTTCCCCCTCAATGTTGGAGTAGTGCACAAAAACATCTTGACCATCATCGGTCACGATGAAACCGAAACCTTTCTGATCGCTGAACCATTTGACTCGACCTGTTGCCATTATATCTTATATCTCCTTAAGTCCCTTTCAGGACCTGTTCAGAGTTAATGCATTTGACATCAACGCAACCAACCGCAGAATGGGAATGAGTCGTTCATTCTCCACGCCTCTTTATTTTAGCCTATTTGTCTGGAATATTCCAGAATATAATTTTCAAGCCATGAAAAAAACGGAGAGTGTTCTCGTTCAACCGCATCTTCTTGATGCGCCACAATTTGGGAAAATTCTACAATAGGATTGAAATCTGTGCTATAATCAGGCCTCCTACGGCGGGCAAAAACGCTATGGGTTTTGATAAAGCCTACTCTCCGCACTTATTTTTCGGGTTTTCAGGATTTAATAAAATTCCTCTGAACCCGCATGGATACTGAGTTTTTTGAATCTTGGACAGTCCAACTAGGATTTGGATACGATTCCGGTTGTGTACGAAAGCCGTGATTTTTGGTCGCAAGAATTGTCAAGCCCCTATCATTCACGCATTGAGGAACACGCGAACTCCGATTCGCTAACGTGCAAGATAGGCAAAGTTGCTATCGGGATCGAGTTATAGTTAGAATATATAGTATGTAATTTACAATCAAATACAATATGTGCCAATAACACTAATCGCTAGAAGGATGTCATTTAATTCCCAAATTGGTACTCATCAGGTGCGGAGAGTAGGATAAAGAATTAATTTCCCAGTGGCGCAAGACCTGGCATCTATGTGCACGAGTTTTTCAGCGGAGCACAAAAAGGGGCATATAGGGATAGTGGAGGTTCCATAGTGAAAAACACTGATGAATTTCCGAAACTGACAACAGATTTCGCTCTTGCCGCAGCGAATCTGGACGAATTCGGCTACTGCTTGATTGAAAATGCACTCAGCGCAGATGAAGTCATCGGGCTTCGGAGCAGGTTAGAGGAACAGGCTGCCGGCGAGAAGGAACGCGGGCTCGCATCTGAAGATGCGGGGCCAGATGATACCGGGGTGAACCAACGAGTCTGGTTCTTGGTCAACAAGGGGAAGGTATTTCGCGATCTGTTGCACCACAAGATCGTGCAAACACTGGTTAGGCATATACTGGGCGATGAATTCCTGTTGTCAAGTTTCACCGCCAATATCGCGAAGCCCGGGGGTGTAATGGGATTGCACACCGACCAATGGTGGATGCCAGAGTCGGTGCAACCTCATGAGGAAACGGTTAAACCTGGATCAATGACAAGGGCTCACTTCAGGGGCAGACGCCTTAGCCGCGAGGACGCAGCGCTTTCAAAATTGATGCCGCCCGCAGTTGCTTGCAACGTCATGTGGATGCTTACGGATTTCAACGAGGAGAATGGTGCGACTCACGTTGTGCCGCGTAGCCATTTGAGCGGAAGGGAGCCGGACGTATATTCTGACAAAGATGTGGTATCTGTTCCTGCCCTCGCTCCTGCCGGCACTGCGATGGTTTTCGAAGGGCGATTGTGGCATAGCACGGGCGCTAATGTTAGCGATGCTGCGCGACTGGGCGCTTTGAGCTATTTTTGCGCTCCCCAGTTTCGGCAGCAGGAGAACCTGATGGTCGGGACAGCTCCGGAAATTTTGAGGGATGCATCGCCTGAGTTATTGGCGTTGCTTGGATTCAAAGTGTGGCAAGGTTACGGGCGCATCGAGAGTCCCAATTGCGAGTTTATTTCGCCGGGGCAAACCTCGCTGGGTGAGATGGCACCGGAATAGTCCAGCTCTCGGACGCGACTGGGCACACAAACTGATCATAGAAAAGGATAAGGGCGTAAAGTAATGCGTAATGCGTAATACGTAAGAAAATCAATTACGATCAGGGGAGCGGATAGTGACCGCGATAGGAATCCCATTACACACATTGATTTGCCGTTTCTTGAGGTTATAAGGTGTTCGACTGCGTAAGTTCTAATAGAATCGTATAAAGGGGGTATGTATGGACGCGGGATGGTTTGATTACTGTCTGAATGACGATGAACGTCTCAAATTTGAAGAAAACGGATTTTTTATTGTCGAGGATGCTCTACCGCCCGAGATGGTAGATAATCTCATCGCGGTAGTGGACCGGTTGGATGCACAGTATCGGGCTCCGGTCGGAGCGCAGGATATGGGCCCATCGCCATCAAGCGTCATAAACCCCAACCGCCCGCCCGGCAAGTTACTGGGGCCTCACGAACGGTTAAATCTCTCTGACTTTGTGGGGAAAGATGAGATTTTTCTGGAATTACTCGATTGGCACAAGACATTCCCGAAGGTCTGGGATCTCTTGGGGTGGAACATTCAACTCTATCATTCGCATCTCACAGTCACCCCTCCTTCTACACCGGAGGAGACGGAGTTACAGAAGCGTTTCGGATGGCATCAGGATAGCGGGCGGTTGAACCTTGAGTTGGAGGGCAATCCACGCCCACGAGTGTCCTTGAAGGTAGGTTTTTTCCTCACTGACACGAGAACACCGGGTTGCGCGAATTTTTATATCGTACCCGGCAGCCATCTGAAGAATGAGTTGGAGTATCCCGCCGATGGGGTTTCAAATCCTGACGGTACGCTTGAAGTGCGCGTCCCACCCGGCACGGCGGTGTTCTTCGATCGGCGTTTGTGGCATGCCGCGAGTCCGAATCACTCGGACATCACTAGGAAAGTGCTCTTTTATGGCTACGGTTACCGGTGGCTGAGACCGCGAGACGACATGACTGTGTCTCACTTTATGAATCAGTGCGATCCAATTCGACAACAGTTGTTGGGCGCCAGTACCGATGGCTATGGCTATACATCGCCAAGTGACGAGGATGTTCCACTGAAAATGTGGTTGAGCGGGCACCTGGGAGATGAAGCGGTTGCGCCTTGATTTCTTGATGCGGGAGAGAGGCATTTGTTGTTAGTAAGTTAACGCGCTTTGGAAGATGCCGCGAGGAATTCGGGTTCTCCAGTTAGCGTACCGAAAATAAGTTCCTCTATGACGACAATTCTCAACAGGGAGCATATATCATGACAGAGCAGAAGAAGCAGAAATTGAAAAGTTTGAAGGTTAAGCGCGAATACAATTGAACCAGTTCCATAAGGATGAAGTAATCACGATACTCGGCTGTGTCGTCTTCGACATCGTCGTCAATACCGTTCTCATCGCGGCATGTTTATTATTTTTTTGCCGTTGTTGGTTAGGAGAAATGAGATGAGCAGACTTAATGGAAGTTATGTGTCCGAGATGCCAACAATAGCGCTCTCTGTTCTCATCAATGCAATCGAGAACAAACATCGCTTTCTTCTGTTTCATAGTCCAGGTGGCGATTTGACATTTCGTAACATTGAGGATTGTCCGCATTGGCGTGAGTACGCGCACTGCATGATTTCAATTGACGGATTGAGAAAGCGTGAGATTCTGGATTTCTGCCGAGAACACCGCCTAGACCTTGACAATGACTTGTCCATGCCGCTGAAATCCTTGGGAACACTCCCCATCGGAGCTCTGGCTTGGAAAATCTTAACCGACCGGCGCCGACATCTGTTGGAAGAGGCGATTACCTACTACTTCGAACACTTCAACGATCCCTTGCCACCTGAACCATCGGAAGGGAATAGTTTCAATCAACCTGTCCCGCGTATTGAGTTGATTGAGAAAAGATTCAAAATCGATTTGTACTTTCTGCGAGATAGGCTTCTGGACATTTACTGCGCTTTTAATGAAACAAGGGACTTACCGTTTGCGCCCGAACTCAATGCAGGAATTTACGAGTTCGGAATGTTCTTGGAGGAGGTTGAAGAAGTATTGCGATACAGGGGCTCACGGGTTGGATAAGTCCCGATTACACATCAAGGAAAATTAAGAAAGAAGTAACCCTCCATGAACAACAGTGCGAATTTCCGAAGCTGGCTGTAAACCGCAGCCATAATCGCAACCATCATTGCCGCGGCAAGCGGCTTTCTTGGATTCTGTAGGCTGAATGTGCCGAGCAAGGACGTCATCAAGCTATTGCGAGAGGGTATAAACCAAACACTCGCGGGAAGCCGGACTGACATCAAGACATTGAAACAAGACTACAAGAATCACCTCGCCAAGCACAATGAAAAAGACTGATGTTGTCAAACGGAGTTATCGAGAGTAAGACTGTTGAGTGTGCCTATTTTGAGGACGTTCAGCTAGTAACCCATCATCAAATCCATTTGATTCGACAAGGTGAATAGCATATCCATCAATCCCTAGGATGAATCCATAGACGATAGTGTTGATATTATGCCGGATGCCGAGTTTGCGTCACCTCCTACGGAGGAAAACGAAGAAGACCTCGACGTGATTTTGGATGAATTGGCTGAGTTCCTAGAAGAAGACACTGTGGAATTTGTTGAGAATTACAATCTTTCGTTTCACAACAGTGAATGAACAATTTCAGAAGGGAGAATCTCATGCGAAAGAAAGAAGTATTGTGTGCGGTGATTGGCGGTATCGCGGGTGCTGTTCTGGTTATGGCGGCAGGTTCGTTTTCGCCACTGGGGGCGCAAAGCGGAGAGAATGGCAGCTTTGATAAAGTGAGCTGTAAGGAACTGAATGTAATTGATTCGCAGGGAAACATAGGAATTAAGCTATATGCTTATCACATAGAAGACGAAGGTTTAACAAAGCCGCTAAAAGGCTATAGCCTGAAAATGTTTGATCTGAAGGGAAACGATGTAGTTCATCTGCACAGTTCTTCTTCGATGCCCTCGCTAGTAATGTCTGCCCCGAAGAACAGTGGGGCGGCACACTTTATGCCTATTAGCATCACGCTTAGTTCAGAGTCAAATGCCGGTTTTCCCGTCTTTCCGGATCAGAAGGGGAGTCACACGAAGATACTGGCTGGAGAGATTACCGTCGTTGCAACCGGAAAAGGGTATGGCGAGGCAGGGATGAGTACTAGGAAATGGGACGGGCAACGGTGGAGTCCAAACCCGTCTGTTTACACTATAAATACTACAAAAGTGCGTAGTGAATTGAAATAGTGTGACGCGTCAACACTGTGTTGGGTAGCCGCGCTCTATTTACCGGATTCAATTATAAGGTATTTGGAGATGGATTATGAATTAGTTAGTAGTTGGGGAACAGGAGTTGTTGGCATTCGTTGTAATGCCAAAATCTAAATCGAAAGCTAGAAGAATTAACCTATGCAAAATGAGTTGGCAA
Organism: Candidatus Poribacteria bacterium; assembly: GCA_965204085.1. Taxonomy (GTDB): domain Bacteria; phylum Poribacteria; class WGA-4E; order WGA-4E; family JAJDTR01; genus JAJDTR01. The sequence goes on from CBDBEE010000002.1 coordinate 563,255, forward strand.
TTAGGCGAAACAACCTCCAGTCATCGCCGCGTCCACAAAAGAATTGATCTAAGCTGGCGTGTCAGACAATACGTTCCAGGCGTATGGAAGGGCGTTACTGGAACTGCATAAACGGCTTGGCACGGAGTTCAATGACACCGTGCTTGCGGCGTACATCACTGAGTTCCGCGATTCGGGTAAATCACTATACTCCACGCTGCTGAGAATTGCTTATTTTGTAGGAGCGATCTCCGAATCGCGACCTAATTAAATCTTGGTAGCCCCAGAGGGGCGACAGGTGAAAACTGCCGACGTTACCCCATTCAATATTCGTTCCCTTGGCACTGTCTCTACAATCGACGAAGCAAACCTTAAATCTTGAAAAGCGCAATTTCTAACAGCGCACGGTATAGCTACGGTTTCGTTGGCATGGGCGGAGGCAACCATCGTGGATATGCAGACAGCGGGGTGGTGACAGTCTCCTGCTATATCGGTGTGCATTATGATCGGGCGGAACTGGCAAAACGAGTACATCGAGAATAAGAAAGTGGTTTGTGCGTTCCCCGCTGACGTAATGAAAAACCCACTCAAAGGAGATCAAAATGAAATTTAATGAGCGACTGTGTTGGGCAGTAGCAGGCAGCGTATTGATGGGAATAATCATTGGGTTGTGCATCTCGCCGCTCACGGCGCAAGACAGCAACTTCGGTGAGATAACGTGCACCGGACTGAAGGTCGTGGGCCCCGCTGGAAGGGCGGCAGTAGTTATCCACGGAAGCGATGGCGGAGGCAGCGTTACCATCCTCGGTGGGGAAGATTCGGAATCACATGTAGTGTTGACAGTCACCGAATACATCGGCGGATATATCCGCGTTCAGAGTAAAGATTCTCACTACGTGCGCATAAACGATGATGTCACTGTCTGTGACAAAGAAACGGGAGCGCGTTATGCGAGTTTGGGTACCAATGTTGACGGGGGATCTATCCGTCTCTCGGGCAATGACGGGCTTCCTTACGTAACCTTGCACCCCACGAAATATGGCGGAAATGTCAGCGTCTGGGGTCGCAATAAAGAGGCGGGGGCGAGTATGACGATTAACCCATTTGGCACGGCGGAGGTCTACGTAACGGATGGCGAGGAATTGAGGGCGTCTATGAAATCCGTCAGTGGCAGTGGCGCACAAATCTCCGTGCATGGCAAAGAGGGGCAGTCTCGCATGGGCATCAATGACCTTGGCGGCTATGTCAGCGTCGAGGGAAAAGATACGAAGTCGGACGCAGTCATGTCTATCGATGGACATGGCGGGTACGTGCGAGTTGGGGGCAAAGATGGCGGAAGTATGTTAGATTGTCAGCAGTGAGAGCTTGTTCTAAAAGGACAAATGCTTCCCGAATGTTTGATGTATGTGTTTAGTCGCAGTTTTTTATATTCCTGCCACTGAATGAGCAGCATCGAATGAAAGCCAAATTGGCGCGTACGCGGGGGCGTCTCTTTCATTCTTGACGGAATGATTCCAGCCAGTCAAACGCCCAAGGCGGTGGGCAATGGTTTTTCTAAGTAGCCTCGAAATTTGATAAGTTGTCGTCTCGTTTTATTACTTCATCTATACCTTGAATCAGACCGTTGAGGAAATCTGACGAGTTCTTTCGTTCTTTATACATCTGTTCAGCTAAATTGAGCGCAACGAGAATTGCTACACTGAGTTGATCGTATCCCTTTCGACTAACTTCACGCATTAGTTGATCCACATATTTTGCTAACGTACGAATATCATCTTCGCTTAAGTTATCGGTGGGTTTTATTAGGTATTGATTATTAAAGATATCAACTTTTACTGTTTCCAGTTCTTCAGAGTCCATAAATCACCTTCTGGAGATGTTGCAAACTTCACGGAGTGCAGCATCAAGTAATGGCGAATATTTTGCAAATCAGTCCCGGGGTCTAGACGCAGCCTCACGTTTTTTCAATGCAACGCTTGTTGAAGTGCTTGTTTCATGGATTTAACGGGTGGTGTTACTTGCGTCCATTTCTCAAATGCAATTGCTCCTTGATAAACAAGCATACTGAGTCCCCGAATTGTGTGACACCCTCGTTCGGCAGCCGCCAACAATAGCCGGGTCTCTGGCGGTGTGTATACAATATCGTAGACGGCGGTTTGTGATCGCAGCCAGTCAGTGTCAATTATTGGGGGCATTGAAATATCCATACCGACCGACGCCGTGTTGACCACTAATGCGACGTTATTAACGACATCTTCCAATTGTGAATCATCAAGTCCAATCCCGTGAACCGATGCGCCAATCGAATCGGAAAGACACTCGGCAAGTTTAACGGCTTTCGATACGGTGCGATTGGCGACGAAGATGGTTTCAAGTCCAATCGATCCTAATGCTACAATGACCGCCCGTGCGGATCCACCGGCACCGATTACAAGTGCAGATTCGCCTTGAGATAATTCAAACCCTGTTTCTCGCATCCCTTCCAAGAACCCCCAGCCATCCGTATTGTCGCCCTTAATTCGGCCATCCTGAAAGGTAAGTGTGTTAACAGCGCCAGTTAACTCGACCTCGCGCGAGATTTCATCCAAGAACGGGATTACCGCTTGTTTGTGCGGAAGGGTTACATTAAGCCCGACCACGTTGATTGCTTTAAACCCTTCGATGGCTGTGGGTAAGTCGTCCGGTCGTATATGGAATGGAACGTAGACGTAATTCAAACCCAGCTCTGCAAAAGCGGCATTATGCATTTGCGGAGAGCGGGAGTGCTCAATTGGATCGCCTATTACCCCAACAATCTTCGTCTTTCCCGTGATTTGCATCATCAAAACAGGGCTAAGGTCAAGTAAAACATCTGCAATGCCTAGTTTCTAAGACCTATTAATGCTTTAACCTTTTCTTTGGCGGCTTCCATTTTTGGGTATCGTACTTCTCGGTAACCACGGACCTCCTCGGGAGTTTCTAGAGCGGTTACATGCTTTTCGTAAGTTTCCGCATCCGCCGGTGCGAAAGTATCGACTACGTCCGAAACATACCAGTCTCGGAAAGACTTTTCGTTTGCATGCCACTGCGAAAGCCAACGCCGAAGAAACTTCATCCGTTTCATCAAACTCAGTTGCCAGTTGTGTGTATTTATCTCGCCTTCAAGGTCAATTCCCATAATTCTAAAGTGCGGGCGATTGAGGTGGATATATTTGATTCTATCACCTTTGGATTCGTCAATACCATAACGTTCTTTATCTCGTTGGAGTTTTTCTTGGCTTGTTAGCAGATGCGACACATAGATTTCATCCTTTAAGAGCATGACCTTGTGTAGGTATTTAATGGCAGCTATAGTGGCTCGGTAATTCTGACCGCTAGAATCTTTGTCGTAAATCCCTCTGATTTTTTCGACATATAGACGAGCATACTTCAGATTTTCGAACTGAATCAAGTCGTACACACGCATAGCCAGCCCACGGTTCGTCTCGTCATCCAACTGCATTGTGTCCACGGCAGATTGGACCAACGCTGAATAATCACGTGCGAGGTTTCTGCCTCGCCACCGTTTCGCTAGGATTCGGGATTTTTCGCGGAGGGTATGCTTGTATGATTTCTTTTCGGGTGTTTCGGCGAAAGCCGTAGGATGAACAGCGAGCCGGCGGCCAATTTCGAAAGCACGAAGATTGGAGTCCAAATCGCTCGGTCTCACCATCTGTTTCAACGCCACTTGTATCGCCCCAAGTTCAATCGGAATTAGCGCACGTTGAAACGCTACGCCTAGTAGCATAATGTTCGCGTAAAGTTTGCTGCCCAACTGTTTCTCGGCGACATCGAAAAGGTCGACACCGAGATAGTCGTCCGCTCTGGTGTACAATTGCAGCCATTCCTCTAGATTCGCGACTTCAAAACCATCCTTCCCGATTAACGACGTCACGGTTTCGGTTTTCGCCGTATTTACAATTGCCGCTGTTTGATCTGGAGAGGCGACACTGAATCCCGCTTTCGGATCGATGCCGCGTACAGCCTCCAAAATATCCAGTCCAAGTAACAGGTCCGCTTTCCCATACGGAATGAGGGGCGAAATGTGGTTCTCGGTCTTCGAATAAATCACATGGGTGTAAACGCCGCCATTCCTAATGGCGAGCCCTTTTTTGTCGCAGAATTGGACGTGGTATCCTTGAATGTGCCCGGCAACCACCAGGATCTTTGAGATTGTGCCAATCCCCATGCCGCCGACGCCTGCGGCGTAAGCACTCCATGTCTTATCGAAACCGGCGAACCTTGGCGGCGGGAGATGCTGCATGGACATGTCGGCTTCGCCTATCTGAATGAGGCTGGATTCCACGGACTTCCGCGGCGGACGTTTGCGGGTGATGGTTACTTCCTCAAAGGATGGGCAAGCCCACTTTATTCTCGCGCAGGCGCCGTCGGATACACAGTTGGATTGGTCTATACCGATTTTGGGACCATATTCCGTTTCAACGATGTTTAGACCCGGGCATCCCGTTGCTTTCGTACACTCAAGGCAAAATTCGCAAACTTCCTCCGTGATATTGATGTGTTTTTCGGTCTTCAGGAAACCGTGTTCCTTTACGGTTTGCTGTTGATCGCGCCGCACTCGCCGGTGGTAGGTAATTCCGCACTCTTTGTCGGCAACGATAATCTTGACTCCCGGTTTGAGAATGGATTCTTCAAGCAATTTCTTGTATTCAAATCGGTTCTCGGGGTCGATACGGACGATTAGCGTATCAGACTCGGCAACAATGCCGCGAGCCACTTTTTCGATGTCTTGCGCGAATGTGGGATTGCCCAGAATGTCCTCTCCGGTTGAGGGCGTCGGCTGATGCCCTGTCATCGCGGTGGTTTGATTGTCCAAGATTACATAAGCGATATCCTGACCGTTCTTGATTGAGTCCGATATTGCAGCCATGCCGCCATGAAAGAAGGTTGAATCACCCATAAATACAATCTGCTTATTCTTGATGAACGGATCGACGCCCGCGCCAGTTCCCCCTCCTAAAGCCATTGCAGACAGATTGTGCATCAGTCGTGGGTAGGGCTCATACTTCAACATGGAGTAACAGCCGATATCTCCATGAAAAACGAGATCGATGGGCGGTGAATTGTAGTGCTTCTTCATGTACTCGGCGTCCATGAAGTGCTTGACGACATCCAGAAAAACACTTGCAGAGTCGCGATGCGGGCAGCCCGGGCAAAATGTAGGCGTTCTGCCGGGAATTTCGACTTCGTGCGAATTAGCTTGTTTTATGCGCTCCTCTTCCTGAAGGAGTACACCGTCATCAATCTTCAACTTCATCGGATATCTTGTTCGCAGGAGCGGAATGAGTTTCTGCATGATAACCGATGGGTTGAGTCCGATCATTTCGGGGATTCCTTCCAGTCCATCGGGAAATTGCTTTCCCCAGACCTGCACAAACAGGTCGATTTCACCGTTTTGATACAGTTGGCTAAGACTGGCTTTAACCTCATTTTCCAAGAGTGGACGATTCTCTTCAATGACGCAGATTTCACGGACACGCATCGCAAACTCGCGTACAATTTCGTCGTCGATTGGGTGGGTCAAACCAAATTTGAGGATTGGGATTTTGCCTTCGAGTCCCAGTTCGTGTAGCGCGTGCTGAAGATAGGTGTAAGCTACTCCGGAGGACACAAATCCGAACTCATGGGTGGAGTCGTGCGCGCAGTAAATTTTATTGAGTTTGTGTTTTCTTGCGGATTTGATGGCGTTGGGCAAACGCTCTTTCAGGGTTTCGATACCAATCCTAGTCGAATCCGGCGGCAGAACGACTCGATTTGATGCATCAATCAGCTCTGTGTCGAGCGTTAGTTGAGTCTTCGCGTTGATCTCGGGGTAACGGTTCGGACGAAGTAAAACATCTCCTCCACCGTCCGCCTGATTCACGGTGACCAAGTATGTTACGAAAAGGTTCGATTCGACCGAGATTTCGAAAGCGGCACTCAACCAATCCTTGATTTCCTGAAATGTGCTCGGTTCCAGCACAGGAGTATAGGCGTGGCGGGCTAAGTACCGTGAATCCGCCGGTACCTGCGTGCTTCTCGAACCGGGATCATCGCCAACAACAACGACCGCTCCCCCGGTAGTTCCAGCCAGATTGCTAATAGCGAGTGCATCGGTCGCCACATGAAAACCGACGTTTTTCATGAATGCAACGGCTCGCAGATTTGCCATCTGCGCCCCATTGAGCCGTGCAACACTCAGTGCTTCGTTGTTCGCTATTTGAGCAACAATCCCGTTTTCTCGGAACAGGTCGGCGTTGTGCTCAAGAACATCGAAGACCTCCGCAATGGGCGAGCCGGGATACCCTGTTATCAGGCTGACATTGCTTTCAAGTGTTCCCTTGATCAAGAGTTCACAGCCTGTATAAACATTGGCGCCGCTGGCTTGTATTAAACGTGTATCCATGAAATCTGTCTAGTCTGCTTTTTAGTGAATCAACCTAAGTTGCTACTTATTCGGAAATTGCGGATATTCATTTTTTCGCACGTTGTATCTCATCCTATTTTCAATCCCAATCTGCTTGACAGACATACTCAAACCCAAGCTATGCGTGTGCAGTGGATTTGGCAATCCACTGCGAGCGGTGATTGACTCGGTTTGGTTCACATGGTCCCGGTATGCAAGGTCACCTACGAAGCGAGTCGGGCTGGAAGCCCGACCTACTGGAATGAGCGGAAACTTGTGTGAATTAGCGATTTGCCAAGACGATTCCGGAATTATCTCAATAGCTCCCGTGCGCGTGCAAGTGCAGCGTCTGTCAACTCGCCGCCGTGCATCCGCGCGATTTCTTCCACCCGTTCTTCGATCGATAGCTGTTTGGCTGTGATAAACGTTTCATTTTCTTTGACGTATTTTTCAACTCGAAAGTGTCGATCAGCTAAACACGCAATCTGCGGCAAATGGGTGATACAGATGACTTGGCGAAAATTTGCCAATTCTTTCAATTTACCGCCAACCACATCCGCGGTGTGCCCTCCGATTCCTACGTCAATTTCGTCATAAATCATGGTTGGGATGTTGTCGATTCGCGCAAGAATGGTTTTCAAGGCAAGCATGACCCGGGAAATCTCGCCCCCTGACGCTATATTTGCCAACGGCTGGGGCTCGGATCCTACATTGGGCGAGATTAGGAATTCAACTGTGTCCATACCATGCGATTTTAGTTCGTATCGGTTGTCCTCAATTTGCAGAATTCCACTTGGGGAGAGCATCGGTCCTACATGAACCTGAAAAACGGCTTTTTCCATCCCAAGTGTGTGAAGTTCCTTTTCTACGAGAGCTTGCAATTCAGAAGCGACAGTCTTGCGTTTATCCGATAGGTTGATAGCAAACTCCCGGGCTTCGCTTATCGCAGTGGAAAGATCCGCCGTTAGTTCTTCGGTATACTCAGAGCCAAGCTGTAAATCCTTCAGCTTTTTTTCAATTTCCGCCTGATAAACCAGTATCTCCGGGATAGACTGTCCATATTTCCGCTTGAGTTGATAAATCAAATTTAGGCGATCTTCAATTTCTGAGAGGCGATATGGATTGAATTCAATAGAATCACGATAATCCCGTGCCTGATGAGCGACATCTTCCAACTCATACAATGCGGATTCCAAACGATCGCTCAATTCTTTCAAGCGCTTATCCATCTCCCCTAGTTTGGAGGCGTTACCCTTCACGTTCCTCAGAAGGTCGAGAATAGCTGAGTCGGGTTGACTCCCGCCATAGAGTTGTTCATAAACCAGGCTTGCAGCTTCAAAGAGATTTTCCGCATTATCGAGGATGCGGCGTTCCTCGTCCAGGGATTCTTCTTCATTTTCTTGGAGTTCCGCCTCATCGAGTTCTTTACTCTGGAATTCCAACAATTCTTTTTCGCGTTGGCTCTGCTCCAACATTTGAGAATGGCTATGAAGTTGCTGCTGCAAATCTTGTATTTCACTATATTTCTGTCCTAACTCCGCGCGTTGTTTTTCAAGCCCGCCAAAAGCGTCAAGCAGGTCGAGGTGAACATCGGAACGGAAAAGCGACTGATGATCATGTTGACCATGGATGTCCACCAGCAGGTCGCCAACCTCGTGCATAAGTCGAAGATTCACCGTCTGCTCGTTGACATGGCAGCGACTTCGCCCACTTGCATTAATCTGCCGAGATAGAAATAAGGGGTCGGCCGCATCCACTTCGTCAATCAACTCGGAGTCACTCAGCCGTTGCCATGTGGGATGATTGGAAGGCAGTGCGACGGAAATTTGGACTTTTGCGTTGGATTCACCAGCGCGCACTACACTAGCGATTCCGCGTTCACCTAGCGCCAACCCTACGGCTTGCAAGATAACGGATTTTCCCGCTCCCGTTTCGCCGGTTAGCACATTCAAGCCCGGGGACAGTTCCAATTGGAGTTTATCGATGAGGGCAACATTGCGGATAGTAAGTTCTTCGATCATGGCACAAGCAGGGCTTTGATATAAGCAACGAACCTGGCACTTCCGGTTTTTTGGTTTTACTATTGGTGTTTCATGTGCTACGCTTCAGACCTTCTCCCAACATGAGTTTTGTTCGTAGAACTTCGTAGTGACTTCGACGCTGAGAACGGATGAGTTTAATGGTTTTCTCTGCTTTGCGAACGCGGATTAAACAGTCAGGTGCGAGACAGTGCGTTTCACGCGGGCCGTCAACGAACAAATTGACGCTACTGTAGTTGGATTTCATGGCAACTGTGATTTCCGAGTCGCCATGTGCAATGTAAGGTCTTACAGTGAGCGAATGGGGCGCAATCGGGGTAAGGAGGATTGCGTCAAGGCGCGGTTCAACAATTGTTCCACCGCTAGCGAGCGAGTATCCTGTTGAACCGCTGGGTGTGGCGATGATTAAGCCATCAGCATTATAGGTGATAAAGGGTTCCTCATCAATATACGTGTCTAATTCGATAAGCCGCGTGTTGTGCCGTATGACGACCTCATTTAGCGCAAAGGAACGCGAATGCTCCAGATCGTCGTTACCGCCGCTGATTTCCAACATCATCCGTTGATCGATTTCATAACTACCGTTCAGAATGTCAGTTAGTGCAGGATAAAGCTCATCAAGCGAAACTTCCGTAAGGAAACCAAGATGACCGAGATTGACAGCAAGTATCGGTACGCTCTCGATCATAGAAGTGTGCGCAACGCTTAAAAGGGTCCCGTCCCCACCGAGTACGAGCAAAACGTCCGACCGTGCGACGACTTCGTTTTCGTCTACGCCGCCGCGAGGTATGCCGAGGGTTATTGCTTGTTCATCAGGAATGAGCGAGGTAATTCCGTGACGATGAAGCCATTTAGAGGCCTCAACCACGACTTGAGCGGCTTGAGATTTTGAAGTATTGACAAAAAAACCGACAGTTTTCATGCCCGAGATTTGTGCTGGTCCTTCAGGCGAATCTTGATTTGGGCCATTACAAAGCGATAGACGAATATTGATCGAAACTTTCTAGTTAGGAAAGATTTCGTGTGCCAAATCTGTTTTGGATTGTTTTCTTTTTTCGAACCGAGAAAACAGTAGAATTAAGAGTATTCCAACGAGAAATGCCGTAGCCGTGATTAACAAATTTGTATTTACATTCGGGATTATATGGGCAAGGTCTATGCGTTCGCCGCTAACAATTTCATAATTTCGGAAGGGCCAAAGTCCATACAAGGAACCAACCATAAGTCCTATCAGGAACGAGATAGTGATATCGTAGAAGCGCTCGAACACATAGTTTAGCAAGCGCGTAAACGCCAATAGTCCAATGCCACAACCCGCGGCGAAAATCATCAATACAAACAAATCTCGATTGTTTATCGCTGTGAGGATGTCAAAATAGGTGCCGAAAAGGAGCATTACAAATGCGCCACTAATTCCGGGCAAAATCATCGCCGAGGTGGCGAACGCCCCGCTGAGAAACAGGTGTGACAGTTTGCCGACCGAGAATCTGCTGACAACAACCGCTTCATTTGAAACAGGTTTCGAAGACTCCTTTACTTCAAGGCCTTCCTTATGTTTCTGTTTCTCCAGGTTTTTCTCGCCCATGCTCATTGAGAGTCCGATAGTCAGGGTAGCAGCCGCTATGAGAGCCATCAACTCTTTCCAACCGAATCCCTTAAGCAACTTGGCGGGAATGGCAATCGAAGCTAGAATTAGTCCGGAGAAGAAGCCGTAAGTCGGATCGTGTTGTTCATTGAGCAGATAAATCATCAATTTAGAGGTCCCAACAACGGCAATAGCTGCCCCGATTCCCAGGAGCGCTAAAAAACCGAAATCAATCCGACGCAACTCTAACATTGCATCAGATATCGCCGTCTTCCTCAACGTTGCGGCAGCCAATAATCTTTGCGCTGTTTTCGCGCCGATATTGTGCAACGCCCTAATCAAACGTTCATAGATGCCTAGAATAAGTGCAAATGTACCTCCACTGACACCCGGAATAATGTTGGCAAGACCGATCAAAAATCCTTTAACTATCAGATTCAGGTAGTTCAATGCCCGCCTCGATTTCCTTGTCCAAGTTTTCGTCTTTCAACCACCGTTTCAGGGGCTCGATTTCATGGTGTGCAGTAAAGTCCAGCTGAACAGGAGTAATTGACACGAATCGTCTTTTGACAACGTTAAGATCCGAGTCGTCCCGCGCATCCACTAGGGCGCGTTCTCCACCGATCCAATAATACGGTTTGCCAATACGGTCCACACGCTTGATTGCGGTTGCGTTGTATGTCCCAAGATCTTGACGTGCGGCTTCAAATCCTCCAATCATGGACTGAGGACAATTTGGCACGTTGACATTTAGTAGAATCCCCGGTGATAATCCGTTTGCCAAGATCAACTTTGCGAGTCGACAGGCGACGGAGGTTGCAGTCTCGTAATGGTAGGGTGGTCCGGAGATGAGCGACACTGCAACAGATGGGATGCCCAAAAAGGTGGCTTTTTTCGCCGCCGCAACTGTGCCTGAAAAATGGATATCTTGTCCCAGGTTTTGCCCGTGATTAACGCCGGAAACTAGCAATTTCGGGTGTTCAGGAAGCAGTGCACTCACTGCTAGGTCGACACAATCAACCGGGGTGCCATCAACAGCCCACGCGCAATCACCAACTTGCTTGGCTCTCAAGGGGTGGTCAAGCGTGATTGCCATCCCGATCGCACTGCGTTCACGATCCGGCGCGACGATATAAACTTCATCAATACTCTCCAGCGCCTGTGCCAGGGCAGTTAGTCCGGGCGATTCGATGCCGTCGTCATTGGTTACAAAAATCATCTAAGTTGCGATCACACATGATGTGCACAAGGGCTTTATTCTCGCCAACGTCCCGGCGTAAAAGGAAATTTGCATCATTGCATCAGATTCGGTTATCTGCCCCGGAGACTAGCGATGAGTAGTTTTGTGAACAGCCGCATTTCGCGGAACGGCTTGATATGACTGATTTCATCCCCATAGACTGTCCGAATTGGAATACTCTCAATTCGAAATCCGAGACGCCCGGCTTTGATTAACAATTCCGATTCGGTCTCGTATCGCTCTGTTTTCAATGAAACCGCCTCCAGAACCTCGGCTTTTATCAACCGATAGCCGGATTGAAAATCTGGCACATGTTGTCCACATAGCGCCGAACCCACCGTAGAAATCAACCTGTTGTTTAATCGACGATGGAGCGGCATGGCAGTCCTGTCTTCAAAACGCCCGCCGATGAGAATGTCTGAATCTGCCAGTCGAAAGCGGTCCAGGAATCTCGGCAGGTCGCTAGGGGTATGCTGTCCATCGCTGTCCATGGTGAAGATGAGTTGGTATCCAGCTCGAATCGCATAATCGAATCCGGTTCGTAACGCCATGCCCTTGCCGCAATTATGTGGATGCTTCAGGACGACCGCTCCACATTCGCGTGCAATTTCTGCCGTTTTATCGCGTGAACCATCGTCGACGACAATGGTATCGCCAACAAATAAATTTGCTTCTCGAATGATCTGTTTTATGGTGCGGGATACATTGTAGGCTGGCAACAGAAGGCAGGTTTTCATATGTCATCTCGTGATCGTCACGTTCGCAATCGGAGTCTAAACCACCATATTAATTATACTATAGATGACCGGTAGAGTCAACTGTGGATTTACCGGGGGAGCCACGGATAGAAGCAAGATGAAGGGCGAGAGGTTGTGGGCTGTTTACTAGCTATGTCTTGATTCAAATTGAAAAGAGCAGGTTGCAAGAGCCGGAATATTATGCTATTATGAACAACCACTGAAAGATATGTATGAGGAATCTGTCGGGTAATCAACCCTTATTCAGTTGTTTTACTGTTCTAAAACTTGGGAGGTCTTTAACGACATGGCGAGTGAAGCTTTGGGATTGATTGAAACAAGAGGTCTTGTCGCCGCAATTGAGGCGGCTGACACAATGGTTAAGGCGGCAAATGTCTCGCTGATTGGCAGAGAGCAGATCGGCGCAGGATATGTTACTGTGATGGTGAGAGGCGACGTGGGCGCGGTGCAAGCGGCAACGGACGCGGGCGCGGAAGCCGCAAAGGATGTTGGCGAACTCATTTCTGTCCATGTAATCCCTCGTCCACATTCAGACGTGGAAAACATGCTTTCTCAGGGTTAAAGATTCGGGAATTCGGTATTGGACGATGGAGAGGGTTAAACCGTCCCCGATTTTTTGTCTCCAGTCCATAAATCTATCCCCCAGAATCGGAGGTGTACATGGCGGAAATTAACCCTGAACAGATTGAAGAGATTGTTTCGCAAGTCATCAATAATCTTCGCAGTGAAGGGCGTATCCCAAGCAAGCAGGCGAGAAGTTCGAAAGTCGGTGTTGGTGGTTCTAAGTCGCAATTCGGGATCCATCCAAGCACCGATCAAGCGATTATGGCTGCCAAGCAGGCGCAAGCGGAATTTGTGCGGCTCGGATTTGTCAAGCGTAGGGAGATTATTGAAGCGATTAAGCGCGCCGCTCTCGAAAACGCTCAACGTCTCGCTGATTTGGCAGTTGAAGACACGGGCATGGGAAACGCGGCACACAAACTGATGAAGAATGAAGGCGCGGTCAATCTCTCGCTAGGGGTGGAAGATTTGCGATCCGAAGCTTCTACAGGCGATGAAGGAACGCTGCTAGTGGAATATGTCCCGTTCGGCGTAATTAACTCAATTACACCGACGACCAATCCGACTTCAACGGTTATCAATCACGCGATTATCATGCTGTCGGCGGGGAACGCTGTGGTGTTCAGTGCTCACCCGAATGCGGCAAAGTGTACACATGAAACTATGCACGTCGTCAACGAAGCAATCGCGAAGTCTGGCGGTCCTCCCAATTTGCTTACGGCTGTTGCCGACGCGACGCTTCGCACAGCAAAAGAGATAATGAATCACGATGACATTTCCATGGTCGTAGCAACCGGCGGTCCCAGCGTGGTGAAGGCGGCATTGAACAGCGGGAAGAAAGCGATTGCGGCGGGACCAGGGAATCCCCCGGCGCTTATTGATGAAACTGCGGATGTGGCGAAAGCCGCCAAAGACACGATTGACGGCACAAGTTTTGACAACAATCTCCTCTGCATTGGCGAGAAGGCACTGTTTGTGGTCGAATCTGTCGCAAATGAAACGGTTCGAGAGCTCAAGAAGAACGGGGGCTATTTGCTCAATGCAAATGAGCTCAAAGCAGTGGAGAGGGCCGTGATTAAGGATGGGGATGTCAACAAAGACTATATCGGCAAAGATGCGCGGGTCATTTTGGAGGCTGCTCGAATAAGGACGCCGGCTAACACAGTTGCGATTGTCGCAGATGTCCCGGCCGACCATACTTTTATCATTGACGAGTACCTTATGCCTATCCTTCCCGTTGCGCGGATGCGAAACTTTGAAGAAGCGCTTAAAGGCGCTGTGGCAGCCGAAGGCGGGCGCGGGCATACTGCAATTCTCCACACCAATGACATGAAACGAATTACACAGTTTAACAAGGCAATGGATTGCAACATTGTTGTTGTAAATGCACCGTCTTATGCGTGCGCCGGTCTAGGTGGAGAGGGGTTTTTGGCGATGACAATTGCCGGTCCCACGGGTGAGGGATTTACGCGACCTCGGACTTTTACTCAGGAACGTCGGTTGACAATCGCGGGCGATTTGTCGGGACACACACTGTAACTGTGGGTTTGTGTTGACAAATGCAGGATCATTAAGCGGGAGATAATATGGATCTAAACGATATAGAACAGATTGGGGTTGTTGGAGGTGGTGCGATGGGCTTTGGTATCGCAATCAACTTTGCGCTGGGCGGTCACTCCACCATCATCTGCGACCTAAACGATGAAGTTCTTGAACGATCCATGGCAAACATAAAGTCAGCTATGAAGCTCTTTGTCGAGGAGGAGTTGATAGGTCAGGAACAGGCCGAGAACGCGGTAGATAGGATAACGACGACCACCAATCTAGCGGAAGTCGCAGAGGGCAGTGATTTTATTACGGAAGCGATTGTCGAAAGATCACAGGATAAACGGGTGCTATTCAACAAACTTGACAAACTGTGCCCGCGCCATACGATATTGGCGAGCAACACGTCGGGACTGGTTCTCAGCGATTTTGGTTCAGATGTTGAGAGGCAGGACAAACTTGTAATAACCCACTATTTTGTGCCGCCGCACATCGTGCCCGGAGTTGAGGTTGCGAAGGGGCCAGGAACATCCGACGAAACATACGACATTACCTGTGACTTGATGGAACGCGCGAAGAAAATTCCGATTCGGCTTCGAAAAGAATTACCGGGGTATCTGCTTAACCGGTTGCAAGGCGCAATGGGTCGCGAGGCGCTTCGATTATGGGCTGAAGGGATGGCAACCGCGGAAGACATTGAACTTGGTGTTGTTTCTACCTTTGGTTTCCGTATGCCGCATGAGGGCCCGTTCCGACACTATGATTTGGCTGGCATCTGGAAATGGCCGGAAGATATACGGGCTCCTCGTAGCATAGAAAATGAGAAAATCAGAGGTCGCCTGGCAGAAGGCACGCCGTGGTTTGTTAAACCGGAGAGGTTTGACGAAGCGTTGGAGAAGAGAGATAGAGAATACATTCGCCGCCTCAAAGAGTTATATTGGTCAAAGGTGAATTAATACGGGACGAGGGAGGCGTGTGAATCATGACTTTGATTGTGTCTTTTTTCGCTTGTTTTCACCAGTTTCGGAAGAGAATGCAAGCGGAACTGCGTCGAGTGAAAACCTATGATAAACTTAAGCGTAAATGTAAATAAAGTTGCGACGCTTAGAAATTCAAGGGGCGGAGATTTACCGAGTGTGACGCAGGCGGCGCAAACTTGTATTGACGCAGGGGCACAAGGCATCACAGCTCACCCTAGACAAGACGAACGGCATATAAAGCCACATGATGTTTACGAACTTGCGGAGATGGTCACTGTAGAATATAACATTGAAGGTGATCCTCGACCCGATTTCCTTGACATGGTGACGGAGATTCGTCCGACACAGTGTACTCTAGTGCCTGTGGTACCGGGAGAAATCACGAGCCACACGGTTTGGGATCTTGACCGAGATGGCGACAAGCTGAAACCAATTATTCAACGTCTTAAAAATGTGGGAATCCGCGTGAGTCTATTCAGTGGAATCGATCTTCGCCAAATTGAGATGTCAAAAGAAGTAGGTGCAGATCGTATTGAGTTTTATACGGAGCCGTATGCCTCCGCGAAAACGGGCAGGGAAATTGAACATCAGTTCGGTTTACTTGTCAAAGCTGCTGGGAAGGCCGTTGAGGTGGGACTAGGCATTAACGCCGGGCATGACCTGAACCTGGATAATTTGCCTCCGCTGCGGAATCTGCCTCTTCTTGAGGTGTCTATCGGACACCACTTGATTAACGATGCGATTTACATGGGGCTTGAGAATGCCGTAAAAGCGTATCGCAAAGCATTGGGGCAAAAAGTGGAGTGACGCGATGAGTTCTTGTGCAATTTTTGACCTTGACGGTACTATCATTGATTACTCTTCGGAGAGAGTTTTCCTTAAATATCTTCTCAAAGAGGGCGAACTCCCGATGTCCAACTTGCTGGATTGGACCTCCTATTTTCTGAAAACGCAGGATTTACGTAAGGCAAAAGCGTACAAGATGTATCTTCACGGGTTGGATTATCAGCGCGTCTGTAGCTTGGCGGAAGCATGTTTCAAAGAGCGTCTTGTCGATCGAATTTCTCCCCGCGTTTCGGATCTTATGGCATTTCACCGTTCCGAAGGCCGGTCAATTGTAATCCTGTCCGGATCGCTGCAAGTGCTTGTTCATCTGTTTCACAGCTATCTAGAAACCGATTTTATGATTGGATATGAACTAGAAACGGTTGATGGCTATATTACAGGGAATCAAGTAGGCTTGAATCCACATGCCGAAAATAAAGCCATGCTGGTCGAGGAATTAACCAAAACGCACGCTTTTGATTTGGCGGACTCTTACGCCTACGGAAATCACCATTCTGATGTCTATAAACTGCGTCTGGTAGGTCATCCTGTTGCCGTAAATCCGGATCGAAAACTGCGCCGAATTGCCACGGAGAATGGATGGCAAATTGAGCAGTTTCATGTCAAAACGTAGTGGACGAATCCAAGACTTTAAAGTCCTCCATAACATCTTGTTAAATTTCTCTTTGGGGAACTATTTTTGTGACTGATGCAATAGAGGAGTGTCCCCTCGGTAGTGAAAAGAGACCGTTGCGAGTGGCTGTCGTAGGTGCGGGGCCTTCCGGATTCTATGCAGTTGACGCGCTGTTGCGGCAGAAAGATGTCCTTGTTGAGGTAGACACTTTCGATCGACTCCCGGTGCCTTACGGTCTCGTTCGGTTTGGAGTTGCCCCTGACCATCAGAATATCAAAGCGATTATCAAGGGATATGAAAAAATTGCGGCGAACCCACGGTTTCGATTCTTTGGAAATATCCAGTTTGGACGAGATATTCATTTGGAAGATCTTCAGGCACATTATGACCAGATAGTCTATGCTGTCGGTGCAGAAACAGACCGAAAACTCAATATTCCGGGTGAGATGTTGTCGGGTAGTTATACCGCCACCGAGTTCGTTGCTTGGTATAATGGTCACCCCGACTATGTGGATTCCCAATTCGATCTGTCGCACGAACGGGCCGTCGTCGTTGGGATTGGTAACGTGGCGATGGACGTCACGCGTATTCTTGCCAAGTCGCCCGACGAATTAGCTGCTACCGACATTGCCGACTATGCACTGGAGTCCATACGCACAAGCAAAATCAGGGAGATAGTCATTCTCGGGAGGCGGGGCGCTGCGCAGGCGGCTTTTACCCCTAAAGAAATCAAGGAAATTGGCGCACTTGAAGGAGTAGACCTCGTAGTCGATCCCGCAGATGTTGTACTAGATGAGCAATCCAAGAAATCACTTGAAACGGATAAACAGGCGCGCGCAAACGTCCAATACCTGACCGAGAAGTCTCGGAACGGGCTAGGAGCAAGTCCCAAGAAGGTTCACCTTCGCCTACTGCGATCGCCCGTGGAGATTGTCGGGGAGAATGGACACGTTGTCGGCGTGAAAATTGAACGGAATGTGCTAGTTGAGAGCGAGTCGGGAGACATGCGACCTCGGGGATCAGGAGAATTTGAAACGATTCCTTGCGGTGCTATTTTTCGCTCTGTAGGTTATCATGGGATTCCGCTTCCGGGTGTGCCGTTCGATCATGCCAACGGAGTCATTCCAAATGAGCAAGGGCGCGTCGTTAATTCTGACGGCGGGGAAGTGGTTCGGGGACAGTACGTCGTCGGTTGGATTAAGCGAGGGCCTACTGGACTCTTGGGTACAAATAAGGGCGATTCCGGCGAAACTGTTGACGCGATGTTGGACGACATTCAAGGTCAAACTGCTCCGATGCATGATGAGCAAGAACCTGGATCTATTGAGTCGGTTCTGAAATCCAAAGAGGCTTCCTATCTGACTTTTTCCGATTGGAAAGAGCTGGATCTCTTGGAAGTTGAGAAGGGCGCGGCATTAGGCAAGATTCGCCAGAAGTTCGTGCACCTGTCGGATATGCTTGAAGCGTTGAATAAGGATAACGGGTAGTCAGCCGGGTTCAAGCAACTTTCCCTGATGGATAGATTAGAGGTTAGAGAATCTCTCTCGCTGGCCTCCATTGGCCATTCCCCTGAATCGAAAAATGGGGCTGAACAGTTGAGTTACGCTATGTTCAGCCCAACCTATTGGCTAACCTGGACGCCGACCTCGGCGGACCAGTCAACGGCACATCCCAACTCTACAATGAGACGCCACGCTTCTACATGCGCGAATTCGCCAACCTCTGGCCGGTCTGCAACCACAGCGGTGAACTGTAGATTATTACGATGCCCCCCGATACCGTGCTAGCCGCAGCAAGCGGTTTGGTGAACACTGTGCACGCGCTCCCCAACCTTGATGGCGAAATCTACCTGAAAGCCCACGATCCATCAACTGAGCGAATAGCGAAGGCGATAGAAAATCCTGCTAACGTTAATGACGACGGCACAATCGATACACGAGACTTGGTTCTTATTCCCTAAGGTAGGGGACAATCGAACACGATGTTAACGGCGACGGTATGGTTAAAATTTCTGATACGATTTTCATCGCCCAACATCTGAATTTAAAAGAAGATAAGACGATGGAAACCGGACAAAAATTCGCATACACAGAACTTGGTGACGCAATCATGCTCATGGGTGTTTTTCCATGGAAAACGAAGTTCTCCCGCAAGTAAGCGAACAGACTATTTTCGAGGCAGTACCCGACATGAAATTACTAGCGGATGGCAAAAGTGAAAATCCGCACGCCCTACGAGAATTGTCCAGACACAAAGCCCTCGAAAACCGCTGCGTAATCATCAAGACAGGCGACAGATGTTACTGGAAGTCCAGAGAAAAAAGGAGTTGAAGAAACATTAGAGCGGTATATACATCGCGCTTTGCTGAGCAGACGGAGCACTTGATTATGTCAGAATCGTACATCCAGATTCGCAAACGTTGCTACGCTCGCTGGTGAGTATACGTATGTTGCGCACTTCCGTACATACACTTGCGACCATAACCTGTTGGGGACACAAGGAGAGCTCGTGAAATCCAGGGAAAAACTGCTATACATCACCATAGGGGGAAGTATGCCCCTCTTTGCCGTCTTCGTCATCCTCATAACCGCCTTTATTACCAGTTCACCCTCGTTGGATTTGATCTACTACGGTCCCCATCGCATTACGTGTAAACGCCTAACAATCTGGGACAAACGCCAAAGCGGCGTCGACCTTTGGGCGGATGAAGACGGCGGAACTGTTTTGATCCACGCAAAACATGACGCAGTTGATTCTGGCATATCCTTAGATGCCGACCACGACTATGGAAACATATGGATTAATGGCAAGAATGACGACGGGGAATGGACTTCCATCAACGGCGATGGGAGTTTGCTTCTTCACAGTAAAGACGGTGCGACGGTCATGTCTAGCAAGAGACTTAGCTTTTCTGACGAAAAAGGCGCTATCACGCTCAGGCTTCCAAAGGTGAAAAAATGACTTTCAAAGAAAAGCTACTTTACACCGTTATCGGGACAGGTATAACCCTTTCTGCCATCATAATAATCCTAATGACTACCGCTTTCACGCGCACCTTCGATGCAGGTTATCGATTCTATGGGGACATAACCTGCGAAAGTCTAAAAATTGTGGACAAAGAGGGAGACATCGGTATCTCCCTCCTGATGGATGAACACGGGGGGAAAATCATGATTAACAGTAAACATGACCCGGAACGCGGTATTATCTTACGCACCCTTCCAAAATACGGCCAGATATGGCTTGGCGGCTCAATCGACGCTGATGAGTGGACAACTATTGACGGCAATGGCACGCTGGTGCTTAACACCAAAGACTCCACTATGACCATTGATAGCAAAAAGCTCCGCCTTTCCGACGAGAAGGGAGACACCACGCTCAAACTTCCGGAGCAGAATCCGTAGATGCAACTCACATAGTGTCGTGTGCGGTCATGAGTCTTGTACCAACAACGTACGCCGACACCCGCTATTATATTCTTGAACGTGCCTGTCGACATAAGATGAATACGATGCACCGAAAAAAAGAGCCTGAACCGTTTGATACAGTATTAAAGCGCACCGAACTCAGGGACAATTGCTGTAAAACAGCGCCGTTCCAAAAGTATTCCCCGCGATGTCGGTCTATGGTGCATAAGAGGAAGTCCGTGACGCTATTCGCCGACGCAGTGTACAGTGGCGCAAACAACAAGAGACACAAGTTGTTGCGAAGTATGCAGATAGGACTTCACGCCTAATCATGGCGGTGGAACTACCGTCAATGATGCGGATTTCACTTGCAATCAAAAGTCATCCTGACCCTCAACACCAACCTTAAAATGTGAATTTTATTCTCTAAATTTGCTTAATGCGCCTCGAGAAGTATCTTGCTAGATCTGGCATCGCTTCACGGCGAACCGCGCAGAAGCAGATAAAAACGGGCAGCGTTACCGTCAATGATGAACGTGTGCTTATTCCAGGTACACACATCGAACCCGACAGCGATCTGGTTAAAGTTGATGGGAAGCGCGTTAAAGGGACGCCCGATCAAATCTACTTGATGCTCAACAAGCCGCCGGGATACGTGACGACAGTGCGCGATGAACGTCATCGCCCTACGGTTATGGATTTTGTCAAGGTCATTCCCGAAAGAATTTACCCGGTGGGACGACTGGACCGAGACACGGAAGGATTGCTACTAATGACGAACGACGGGGAATTTGCAAATTGTTTGACGCACCCTCGGCACGAAGTCAAAAAAACGTACATCGCGTGGGTGTGCGGCAAACCTAGCCGGAAGGCGATTCACCAATTGCGCAAGGGAGTCAGAATCGAAGGGGGATTTACATCTCAAGCGGAGATTGCGCCAGTCTCACATCGCAAAGACCGTACCCAATTCAGAATTACTATCCACGAAGGAAAGAAACGACAAATTCGCCGGATGTTTCAAGCGGTGGGGCATGAAGTAACCTTCCTGAAACGCATAGCAATCGGGGCATTGGTGCTGGGTGATTTACCGGTTGGTCAATATCGAATGCTGAGTTCAACTGAGATTGAAAGTCTCCGAAAATAAAAACGCCTATACCGTAACCGATATAGGCGTTCATCTCGACAAGAATCTAGACACAAATGCACGGCGCAAGGCTCTTCATTTTCGTGCGTTAGCTTCCTCTCTGGCGATTTCCAACATCTGCATTGCGGCCGTTCTGGTATCTGAATCTGAAGCGTCGGTCAATTTCTCAAGCAGTGGAATTGCTTTGTCGTACATTTCTTGAGCGACGAAGATTACAGCCAGGTAGTAGTGTGCCGGTTCATGATCCTTGCTTTCGGGATATTGCTGAATGACAGTCTGGAAGTGGCTTTCCGCCTTTTGAAAGTAATCTTCGGCGTTTTCGGCATCAATGTGATTACCGTAGTAGAGCCCCAAGGTAACGTGTAGCTCCGACAATTGTCCCGTGTTATTCTCCGGATCTAAAGTTAGCGCTTTATCAGCTAATGGTTTTCCTTTTTCTAGGTTATTTCGTTTCAGATAGATAAGCGCTAGTTGTGCATTCGCTCCTGGATCATCCGGATTCCCCTCTATCACAGCCTTTAACCGCTGGAGATTTTCCTCAACTTCAAGCGTATTTTCCATTTCTAGCACAAACTTTTCGGGATCGAATGCTAGAATAATTTCTGGCTTGCTGATGAGGTTACCCTCGAAATCCACGAATGCAAGTGCAGGTACCCCTACACCGGGACCGCCTATATATTTTTGGTAAGCTTCAAGGTTATCAGGATTGGCTTCGACATCTAGCTTTAGATTTACAAATTTTTTCGACAGTTCGGCAACTTTTTCATTATGAAATGTTGCGGCATCCAGCCGCTTACATGAGCTTCACCACTCCGTAAAGAAGTCCATAAGCATCGGCGTACCGGTCTCTTTGGCTTTTTCCATCCCCTCCTTTAAGGATTTTTCCCATGTAACCTGATTTGCCGCTAAGATGGGCGACCCTACGGTAGCCACCATTGACATGGTGATGAATAGCGCGATCCATTGATGGATCCGATTTTGACTTGACATGAATTTCTCCTTGTTAATTAAGAGGTACTTTAGGCTGAAAGAGTAAATTGGTATTGGAGTGTTGAACGATCATCGGATTTGGTTGATTATGAAAATTAGCAACTATTCATCCTTGGCATTATGAGGGTAGTTAAATACAAATCCCCCCGTGAAAGGTTCTTCTATTTCCCCTTTGTGTGATCCGCTTCATTCCCAGACGCCTCTGATGTGATTTTCTCAAGAACAGCCGCGCTTGTTGTTTTACTGCTCAGTGTTGTTCGACACTTTCGACACGTGACACCAATTTTCGCCAACTTCCCTGATTTTCCGACTTTGGTATGCTTTACTTCAGTTGCCACATAGCGGTTGCAACGGTGACACCATTGTTCTTTAGGGGTTAACATGAATTGCTCCTTTGCCAATGTCAGCCAAGGAGACAATCAAATTCTGATTTTGGCGAGAGATAAGATGGCGTATCATTCTTTACTTACTGCATTGAAACACCACTAGCACTATTTGGTTGCACTCCACGAAATTGGTCTTTCGTTCTCTTGTATATCTGACAATGGTCACTTGCCGATACAAAACTGCGAGAAGATGCGGTCAAGAATATCCTCGGTTGTAGTTTTGCCGACAATTTCACCGATGGCATCAAGACTGCTCCTCAAATCCACGGCAATGAACTCTGGAGGCATTTTCGCTTCAAGGCTTTTCATCGCGTGCGAGAGAGAGTTTTGCGTCCGGCGTAAAGCATCATCATGGCGAGCATTGGTGATGATAGGTGAGTCGCCTAGGTTGAAATCACCTCCTATGACATGATGAAGCACGGTTGATTTCAACTCCTCAATACCCTCCCCATGAAGGGTTGAAGTTTGCACCACTGTTTTGTGGGGAGCATAAAGTTTCAATTCCTTGGGCACGATTGCGATAGGCAAATCTATCTTGTTCAAAACGAGAATCACGCTCCGCGAGGATGCTTGACCGAGCAACTCTATGTCTATATCCGTCAGCGGCTCCGATGCATCAAACACCATCAAAATCAAGGCGGCGCGATCAAAATAGCTCCTACTCCGCTCGACTCCCTGCTGTTCAACGACGTCCTCCGTCCTGCGTATCCCTGCTGTGTCAGTTAAGTTGACGGGAATCCCACGAAGATTCAGCATTTCCTCAACTGTATCCCGCGTCGTGCCGGGGATTTCTGTAACTATTGCGCGCGTTGATTTGAGCAGACAATTTAGTAGGCTTGATTTGCCAACATTTGGTTTGCCCAAAATCGCAATGTTTATTCCATCTCGCGCAATTTTTCCGTCCGACGCGGTCGCTAGCAACCGCTCCAATCCATCTCGAATGGCATGCGCGGTTCGGTGCATTGCATCCAAATCCAAGAAATCGAGTTCTTCTTCAGGAAAATCGATTGACGCTTCAATTTCTGCGAGAAGATTGGCAAGCCGTTCACGGATTGAGTTCACTTCCTGCGAGAGCCGACCTGTGAGTCCGTCCACTGCAATCTGGCGTGCAATGTCGGTCTTCGACCGGATGAGGTCAACAATTGCCTCGGCTTGTGCGAGATCGATTCTTCCATTAAGAAAAGCACGTCGGGTAAATTCGCCGGGTTCCGCTAGGCGCGCGCCGGCTTGCAACGTCAAGTCGAGAACCGTGGTTAACGGTGCACTACCACCGTGACAGTTGAATTCAACAACGTCTTCTGCCGTGTAGGATTTCGGGGAGTGCATAATGCCTAGCATCACTTCATCAACAACCATTCCTGTAATTGGATTGACAACATATCCGTAGTTCAGTGTGTGCGAAGGAAAATCCACTGGTGAGGTGTGTTGTGGGGAGTTGAAAATCTTGCAGGCAATTGATATGGCGAGGCTGCCACTGACACGGACAATCCCGATGCCACCTTCCCCGTGAGGGGTTGCAATCGCCGCGATGGTGTCAGACGGGAGCATGTTCTTCCGAATTCCCATTCGATACTTTGCGTGGTGTCACAACGATATAACGCATGAGCCCTTCACCACGACTGTATGTGTGAACACGTTTGTCGGATTGTAAAGCGAGATGGACGACTCGGCGATCGCGTGGCGGCATAGGGTCTAGTACGACCTCTTGCTTTGTATCTCTAACTCTGTTTGCCGCGATTGATGCCAGATCTACAAGCATTTTTTCGCGACGTTCGCGATAGCCCTCGGCATCAAGGTGCACTTTCCGCTTAACAAGCGATGATTTGCTCAGAATGCAGTTCAGCACGTGTTCAATTGCATCCAACGTTTGTCCATGTCTACCAATAAGCAACCCGGGTCTTTCGCTGCTAACGGTTAGGTGAATGCTTCCATCAATGATCTGAGACTCGGTTGTTGCCTCTACTCCCATGCGAGTAAGGATTTCGCTCAGGATTACTTCAGGTGTAGAGGAAATGTCTTCCTTGAGCGTTACTCTAATCTCAGCGGGTTTCGCACCCAACTTCAAAATTCCCTTTGTAGGTTCACGCAGGACCTTCACGTTGACAAAGTCACGGTCAACGCCGAGTTCCTCAAGAGCGCGATGCAAAGCTTCTTCAATCGTCTCACCTTCCATTTCAATATATTGTTGCACGCTTGATTTCCTCCTAGAATTGCCTCAGCCATGTCAGTCGGAAAGGAATATTGCGCCATACTTATCTTTAGTTTCTTCGCTTCTGTTTTGAGGAAGGGGAGGTTTTTTTCGAGGTCACAGACTGTTTGGTCGACGGCAATGGTTTAGCTTCAGAATCTTCTGCGCCATTTGACCCGCGTGATTGAAGGTATTGCTGTCCAACGGTGAAGACATTGTTACATAACCAGTATAACACGAATCCCGCTGCCCAATTGTAAAAGAGGAAAACGAAAATGAGCGGCATAAACTGCATAAGTTTTGCTTGGAAATTATCTGTTACTGGTGTCATATTTCCCATTACTTTCTGCTGAAGCCATGTTGTCAGTCCATTAAGTAGTGGCAAAAGCCGAAGCGTATCTATGTTGACAAGGGGGATGGTGAATGGCAGAGCAGCTATGGCATCGGGAGCAGACAGATCGTTTATCCATAAAAGAAATGGAGCACCGCGCAATTCGACCGCGCTGCCAAGAAGCGAAAATAACGCAATAAAAATTGGTATCTGGGGCAGATAGGGGATACAACCTCCTAGTGGGTTTACACCGTGTTCTTTGTATAACCGCATCGTCGCCTTATTCAGTTTCTGCGGATCGTCCCTGTATTTTTCTCGCAGTTCAGTAATCAAAGGCTGCAACTTTTGCATCTCTTTCATAGATTTGTGGCCCTTGTGCGTCAATGGGTATGAAACTACCTTCACTAACGCAGTCAACAGAATAATTGCGACGCCATAATTCCGAAAAATCCCGTGGAGTCCATTGAGCAGCCAGAGCAATGCCCAAGCGACAGGCCAAAAGAACCCAAAATCTATGATTTTAGAGAGCCCAATTGGTGTTTCAGATGAATCCGGTGCTTGAACTTGTTTGAGTATGGTGGCGTCTTTTGGCCCGATGAAAATACGAAATGTGTGTGTTTTTCTGCTGTTCGCTTCCAAAGGAAAGCCCGGAATCATCAGACTGGCCGTATCGGTTGGTGCGGCAATATCGGGGGCGGGAGGCGAGCCGTTATCCATGAGTTCCTCAAAACGGTATTGAGTATTCAACCCAAGCTGGGGAATCATCAGCGCAGCAAAGTAGTTGTTGTTTAACCCTGCCCACAGAACGGGTTCTCGTAGCTGCGAATCGCCCAGCTCTCTTTGTGCCTTGCCAACCCCGGTATAAGCCTTCGCTCCCGCACTTTTTCCCCACGGTCCCTTCCCGCCATGCTTTCGCTCATGCGGTAGCAAATCCGCGTCAATTCCGGGACCAATACGCAGTTTATACCCATTGTCCTGATTCTCATTCGTCACTTGGAGTATGGAAAGGGAGGCATCTGATAGATTCTGGAATCTTAATATCAGATCGACATAATAGCTATCCCGATAAAAGGTAAACTCCTTTGAAACCTTTAAGTCGTCTCCTATTTGCGTGGAAAAAGTGATGGAATCCTCCATTTCAGGTCCGTCGCCAGTTAAGTCTACCTCGGACTTATCTGTCCTCCACACTGTACGCATTGAATCTATCTGCAATTGAGGGTGGGAGAATTGCACCGCCAACCAATTGAGAGATGTCGGGGGAATCAGATTTAAGTACTCGCCGGAATCGGAGCGATCGCGGTATTCCTTCAGAGACCATTTCTTGGCGATTGCGGATTCAACCGCAAATGTAATCTCATACAGATCTGTCAGAACGCGCGCTTCCGTGGTTTGTTGGATTTGCGTATTACGCTCTACTTCACCGGTTCCTCGTTGTTCGTCCGCATCTGCTGTGTTTCCATCGTCATACGGAGATTGAGTGTCGCGTGACTGTTCGGATGTTTGCGCTTCTTTCTGTGCGGTTCGCTGCTTCGATAAACGGTTGCCAAATAACAGACTCCATGCGAACATCACAATAATCATCAGTACCAATGCCAAGATGTAACGTTGTCCCATGAACTTTAGGAGCTCCTTGCGGAAAATAGGGTTGGGGCGAGGCTAATCTATGGTTCTATAACTGGGATTAGGTTCGGACTCTTCGTCCGATTCCATGACTGGATCGTAACCGCCAGGGTGATAAGGGTGGCATTTTGAGAGACGCTTGCATGCAAGCCAACTTCCCTTCAAAGCACCATATGCTTGAATAGCTTCCACCGCATATTGTGAACAAGATGGATAAAAGCGACAGGTTGGCGGCAACAAAGGCGATATGCATATGCGATAAAAGCGCACCGTGCAAATCAGAAGGTATTTCATCTGGAAAATTCTCGCTCTTTTTTCAATATGCGCGCTTTCCGAAAAAGGTACAAGAGAGCTTTTTGAGCGCCCTGATACGCAAGATGGATTGAGGGAGCTCTTCCGACTACGACAATGTCGTAACCGGGACGGATTCTTTCCTTCGACAGTCGAAACACTTCTCGAATCAGTCGTTTAGCCCGGTTTCTGTGTACGCTCTTTCCAATTTTCTTGCTCGCTGTGATGCCCAAACGCGTGCTATTAAATCCGTTTCGACACACGTAGACCACAAACTCGCGATTCCAATATTTTTGTCCTTTTCTATACCCTCGTTGGAATTCCCACTTTTTTTTCAGCTTTTCGGGATGTGGTGCGAGCGTCATATCAAATTAAAATTTGTCGAGCCGAAGTAAGCTCTCCCACTCTGATAGATTTATGTGTTTGTCAAGATAAGCTTTATAGTTTGTTACTTGCGTTTCCAACCTCAATTTTGGTGTTCCATCTTCATCTTCGGCGATTGCTCTCACTACATCAATAGTGTCTGGCTCTAATTGCGCTCCATGCACGATGGCGCAAATCATCAGGAATTCTTGTCTAATCGCACGATCCGAAAACGCACGTGGTACAAAATGAACTTGAACCACATTCTGTTTGCCATCAAGTCTTCCATCCTTGGATCTCCAATGAGTTACCTGAATCTTTTGTTCCTGAAAGACCTGAGGGAGTGCATCTTGTTGCCATGAAATGGGGGTTTTGGACAGTATAGTTTGATGAGGCCGGTCCGGTGGCTGGGGTTCAGGCGTTTTATACGGCTCGAAACCGATTAGATTTGTCGGCGCTTGTCCAACCTCAAATGCGATCGCAAGGGGCTCAGATTTTTCTGGATGGGAAATTGTTTGACTTGGATCGCGATCAGTGCGCCGTCGATTGTGTTCCCCCCATTCTTCCATAAGGGTAAACTCGAAATAGTAATCCTTCGGCGCACGCGAACCACATGCTAGAAACAGGAAAGACAGGCCGATAAGTAATATAAACGGTACAAGGATTGGAAATCTCGCCATCTTAGTTGATGTACAGGTATTTCTTCCAGGCAGGATCGTAGCCGCGAAAATGGCGATTGAGGTGTAGATAAGTAAGAATTGATGGGGCTTTGGGTGAACGTTTGGTAAACATCCTCGCTTCATAGGGAGTTTGATTCCCTTTCTTGGTGTTACACTTTTTACACGCGGTTGCAACGTTTTCCCATACGGTTGCACCTCCACGGGAGCGGGGCATAACATGATCAAGTGTGAGCAAGGTGGGAGGGAAATTGGCGTGGCAATATTGACATGTGTATTGGTCGCGAATAAAGACATTTTTGCGTGAGAACTTGACGACACAGTGGGGAATATGCACATAGGTAACAAGTCGAATCACAAGAGGAATGGGCATTGAAGCGGTTGGAGAATGAATCTCACGGTCGGAAACTTCCTCCATACGTGCAGCCCCTTTGACAATCATCTTCACAGCGCGCTTGAGGTTACAGACATTAATTGCCTCGTAGCTCGCGTTCAATACCAATACGGATGTGTTCATGCCTATCCCCGCGGTGGGAAAAACAGTTATCGAAGATGTCTCGTATGGTGGCTCAAGCAGATTGTTGTGTCAATGCTACGCTCATTAATGCCACAAGGTGCTTAAACATGTACAACCAATAGCAACGGGACAATGCCGGGCAAATTCACCTCATTGCTAATATAATCTAAATCACATTGTATCACAGGTCTTGCTAACCTGCAAGAAAAATATCGTGACTAGTCCTGTAGGATAGCGTGGGTGGGAAGGTAAGGAAAGGCTAGTTCTTTTCTTGTATTGGATTGGAGATCACGGTCTCTTGCAGGCATGATCAATAGACTTGGACGTTGTTAGAGGTTCCTTGAATTTGCAAATCATTGTATCTTGCAATCGAATTTCAATAGATCATCCATTTGAAAGATACATGCATCTTCACCATTATCTTGGTAATACTGTTTGTGAACGTGTACGAGCCGAAATCCCAACTGGCGGTAGAGATTTTGTGCTGGAGTATTACTCAACCGTACTTCTAGATGGACTAGGCGTCCACCTTGATCTCGAATGCATCCGAGCGATTTCGCGAGTAGGAATTTTCCCAGGCCTATTCTTCGATATGCGGGCGAAACGGCGAAATTTACAATGTGGGCTTCGTCTAGGACTAGCCAATAATTCACGTATGCAACCGGAACATGATCGCGCCGAGCAACGTGGAAATGGGAGTGAGAATTCGTACTATTGATTGCGTCTCGGAGGGTAGACAGGCTCCATGGATCGGAAAACGATTGACGCTCAATCTCCGCGACTACTTGCAGATCTCCCTGTCGCATATTATCGAACTCAATGTCTGGGAAGGGTTTCTTAATCCTCACAGCTGTCTAAATCGATTTAACGAGGGAAAAGATGAGATTGACACGATTAACGCCGACGAACGTCCGTTATTGCCTATTCCTCATATTAACACGATAGAATTGGGGGGTCAATTAACAACAATCATTCTGTGCAACTGGAGGGTGGCATGCAAACAGAGGCCTCTTTCATGTTCAATACGTCTCGCACTTTTTGTTTAGGATTTTCACTGCAGTTGTGGTAACATACTTTGAGTTCCTGGCCTTAAGAATTAGTCAGCTACATACGTCAAACTAGAGTACCTGAGACAATTCGAGGATTGAATTATGAAAGACTTTGCCTTTACCGGAGGACGCCCCGATCCGTATACCTTCCCAACCGAAGCTTTGATTGAAGCCAGCGCAAAAGCGCTACGAGATCTCGGGGGGAACTTGGTGAATTACCCCGGTGATAACGGATATCGTGGCTTACGCGAACTAGCTTCCATGCGGTTTGAACGGCGTGAGGGTGTACCTCTGCCTGTCGACAACATCTCCGTTACATCAGGTTCAATGCAGGCATTGGAACTTGTGCTCGGTACGTTTATTGAACCGGGCGATACGATATTGACCGAGGAATTGACGTATAGCGGTACACTCGGCATAATGAGACACCTCAAGGCGAATATCGTCGGCATTCCGATGGATTATGTTGATGGAATGGACGTGGACGCACTTGAGGCGCGCTTGAGAACACTCAAAGCACAAGGCATTCGTCCAAAGCTGATTTATACCACTGCGAATCACCAAAATCCTACCGCGGCAATTCTCACGCTTAATCGACGCGAAAGATTGCTAGAATTGGCTAATGCCTATGACACTCTGATAGTTGAAGATGATTGCTACGGTGATATTGACTTTGTACCCAACCCAACTCCTGATGCACTGTTCAAACTTGATGATTCAAATCGCGTGATTTTCATCGCGACATTTTCCAAGATTCTGGGCGCTGGGGTGCGGCAGGGATACTTCGTCGCGAGACAACCGTACTACGATGCCATCCATGAAAATCGGTGGGATGGGGGAACGAGCGCACTTGCAAGTGCAATAGTCGCGGAATTCTTCAAGAACAATCTGGAAAGCCATCTCGCTGTAACAAATGCTGCAGTCGGTGCGAAATGTCAAGCTGTGATTGAAACACTAGAGGATAATGTTGCCGATTTGTGTAGTTGGACGAGACCGAGGGGAGGTCTTTTTCTCTGGATTACGTTGCCAGAGACGACAGATATGGAGAAACTCGGCGATCTTGCGGGAAAGCACAATGCAGGGTTCAGCGAAGGATGTGCGTTTCATTATCGTAGTGATCCAATTAAGTGCATTCGACTTGCATATGCTTATTGCCATGTGGACGACATTCCAGAAGGGATTACTTATCTGTGTGAGGCCATCCGTGACTCTCAAGTTGAGTCAATTGACATCGCGGCAGATTAGCGTATAGCATGTACGAAACGTGGGAGCTTCTCGATTCATAGTTCTCGTTGAATTGAGAAGTACGGGCAGTGGGCCTGCGGACCGGTTATTGAATACAAGGATTAATCTAGCTTGCGGTTCAGACCGTCAATTCGCGCATAGTAGTCAGCATTACGCTCTGGCGAGTGGACTTTGGGATAGGTAACGATTCAATTTAGTTGGTTTTTGTTTTGCTACTATGCATTCGGATTTTCAGGTAAGAGCGTAATTTCAAGTTTCAACCCGGTTAAGGAGATTTAATGCGTGAAAGTCTTTGATGCTGCCGTAATTCGTGGTGTCTTATTCGTGGCATGCGTGGGATGCCTTGGGTGTCTTGCAGGTGATACAGCAGGGGACAAGTACGGACCGCTTGGTAGACTATGCTCTTGCTAAAAACGGCGCAACGGTGGTTGCTTCCATGTCATCATCAGACCGCCGTCCGGAAACCGTAATCAACGGCATAAAATATTCAGATAACTGGAGTAATGGTGAAGGATGGGAAGCGGAATTTGAACGTCAACATCTAAAAGACAACTGGCGAAATTGGCAGTGGGACACGGCGCGAGCGGAGGCTCGCGGTGGAGCATGGATCGAAGTTGGTTTCCCTGAACCGAAGCGGGTTAACCGTATTGTCATTCACACCTTAGATTCGGATGAATATCCAGCGTCTAAGTATGGCGTTCATTCTGGCGCTTTACGTGTATGGACGGGAGGCCGCTGGGAAACCATCGCTCTAGTGAAAAATGGGAAAATAGAATATACAAAGACGAATCCAATCCGATCTATTGCCGGCGGAAGGGTTGAATTTCGGTTTCCAATGATGTCGATAGGCAGAGTAAAATTCGTAGTTCATAGGAGTAACGATCGCAAAATCGCTGGAAAAAGTATGTCCACGGTCACAGAAATGAGTGCCGCCCGTATTGTCGAAATTGAAGCGACCGGAAGTGAATCCGTAGATAAAATAGTCGAGAATCCTGAATCAAATGAATCGGAAGACGAGTTGAATTCGATTATGCAGTAATCCTAATGCCAAAGCAGTCAAGTATTAGGAGTAGAATTTGATGGGAGCCTGTTAGTGATTCTTGGCTGAGACAGCGCGGTTGTAAATCTTCAGCTGTTGAACATACGTTATGTCCTAGCAATTTACGACGAATTTGGCAACCGCAAGTTGCCATAGGGTGTGTATTGGTCGAGCACATAGATTGCGTCCACGTGTAATCGAAGACTGCAACTACAGTTGAATTCGCTCGAACTACAATTCTGCACGGTAAATGCAAGATTTGCTGACGCACGTGTTTTTAATTTGAGTTTCTGCACGCTTGTGCGTCGGAATCATGAATGCTGTTGTGTTAGTCGCTGTCAATTTATAATTCCGAGCATTTTAATCAATCTTGGCATCGCACTTCATGGCAAGAGCATAAAGATGTAAAGGCGAAAAATCCGATGGTACAATCAACCCGCTATGAAAAAAAGTGGTTTTCCATGTCCGTTTTCATTGTACTCTTGACCTCAGTCATCAGTTGCGCAGCGCTGGAAGAGGCGCAGCAGCGAAGGCATGAGAGAATTAAACGTAAGCTAGACGGGTATACGACAACATCAGCAGCGCCTAAAGAGGAATTTCTGCTGCACGGTCAACCTGCTCCGTTGTTCACCTTACAAGATTTAAACGGGAATCAGGTTAGTTTAACAGAGTTTAAGGGGAAACCTGTCGTATTAAACTTTTGGGCGACCTGGTGCGGGCCTTGTCGGATGGAGATTCCACACTTGGAGTATCTGTCAAATAAATATAAAGATAAAGGGCTAGTCGTTATAGGCTTGAACAATGAGAACAATCACCAAGCTGTTCGTGACTTTGCACAGTCGCAAATTTCCTATACTGTCCTCTTAGATGGACACATGCAATTCCAGGATTACGGCGTCGCAGGTATTCCATGCACATATTATATTGGCAAAAAGGGAATGGTTCGGGATCGAGATGTGGGCTTTCATGGCGAAGCAGAGATGGACAGAAAGATAAGAGAACTGTTAAGCGATTCTCAGTATTAGGATTTGTCCGACGAAATTCCCCAATTTGTGCCGTGGATGGTTGAATCTAGGGTTTGTTCACTCAACAGCTTAAAAGGGTCATTGATGTAGTGAGGGCTGATTGACTTCTGCGGGATTACCAATTGGAAAAACGACAGATGAGAAAACTAGATTTGTCTTGCGAACACTGGATTCCTATGATTGGGCTGCTTGTAGTCTTGCTCAGCATTCCCAGTTGCGCCTCACTTGAAAAGGCGCGGCAGCGACAGCAAGAAAAAATCAAGCAGCAACAGAGCAAGCGTTACCTGACGCTTCCGCGTCCAAATGTTCACATTGCAGTTTCCCCTGACGGTTTAGAAGTTGGAAGTGACCATTATACATTGACCTATCATGAGGATCTGCTGAAAAGAAGGACGTTTGATGAGTCCAAAGAGCGTCAAGAGTATGGACATGGCGCTTTGCTATATATGGAGAGCCTTTATGGGTATATTTACGAACTGTTTCGCATTGAACCGCCGACTCGTCGCATCGGGATTGTTCTATATGAAACTTTTCAAGGTACCACGATGCGCGCAATAACGGAGTCTCGTCATGAAACACATCGTCAGGGCAATGGAGTATTGAGGAAAGTTGGGGAGATTGTGATGCATTTCCCAATGGCCATGTTTGACCAACGGGAAGTAAGAGCGCATGAATTAACCCATGCTTTTACAGCTAATTACTATCTGCCGACGTGGTTTACCGAGGGAATAGCCGTGTTCGTGCAGATACAGTATGCGAGGGGAGGAGATTTCAGAGCACTCGATCTTCAGGAGAATATGAAGGTCGACTTGGACGATGTCAACGCCATACAAACGTGGAAGGGGCACGCGTCAGTTGACGCTCAATGGGGCTACGCCTACTCATTCTCAATTGTCAAGGAACTCTATAATCTTTACGGTGAGGATTTTTATCCTGAGGTTTTCCGCCTTATGGAGGCGGACAAGTACCACCAGCAACTTCCCGGAGAGATGAAGACGAGTATGCTAGTTTACTACATGAGCCAGGCTGCGGGAGAGGATCTTGTTCCCTATTTTAAAAATCTCAAATTCAATGTTCGCCGGTTGACTAGAGACGACATTGAGTCGGTCATTCACAAAGCAGCCCCGTCTCGACAGAGATAGAAAGGAGTAAAATCAGATGAAATTTCAATTGGTGATGGGAGTTCTCACGGTTGTATCAGTCGTCATCTCATCACATGGATGTCTTGGTTTGCAGGGCATTTCTGCCGAACAGCAGTGGAGCAGTAACTTTGTATTAGCCGATGGTGTAAGAGCAAACGATCCGGCAATTATCGACGGAAACGTTAGAACGGTCGGGCAATCCCAATATGTCGAGAGCACGGGAGACATGATCATGAGTTACGGTTCCCAATCCGAGTCGATCATTACTCTCCCGGCCCCCAAGTCCATTCATCGTGTCATTATTCACTCACCTAACCTCCAAGCATTCGATATCTGGACGACGGATTCGCAAGGTAGGTGGGAGAAAATCAAGGAGGTTGAAAGCAACAAGAAGAAGATTATTGATATCCGACTTAATCGGACGGTGTACACATCAGGAATCAAGATTCGGGTGCGCAGAACATCGGACGATGCGGGCCAGCGTCGCAAAAATGTTCAAAATATCCGTGGGTGGAGGACGTATAGCGGAAAAATCAATGCGCCGGCAAAGATTTCGGAGGTCGAATTGTATGGGTTTGTCTCCAAATCTGATGCGGCGAATGCCGCCGCTCAATCGTCAACCAGTAGCGAAGACGAGCAACTCGATGAGTTCGATGAATTCATGAAGTGAGAGTATCTAGTTGGTTCCATCTAGATTTACGACGCTACAATGTGTTGAAAATTGGCCCTGGCGCACCTTCGGATTGGGCTCCAATCCCGATACCCGGCTCTGCACAATCCCTTGAACGAGCACGGCCACATCAAGCCTATTCATGATAAACGTCGTGACAATCGTGACGATGCTCTTCACGTCAGTGTTGCAAGCGAAATATGGAGTTGTGATGTCCACTAGGCATTCATTCCGAGACTTCGTGGATTCAACATCGTCTTCCGAGCACCATCCCCACTATCAATCCCGCCCTTACACTTCATTCGTGTCAGGTGTCTAAAGCAACAGAATTCCCATCCAATTCTCCGATGTATGGCAAATTTCTGTAGTGTTGGGCATAATCCAAGCCGTATCCTACGACAAAGGTGTTCGGGATCTTAAACCCGAGGTAATCAATTGAAACGGGCACTTCTCGTCGCTCAGGTTTGTCAAGTAGACTGCACACCTTGACACTAGTTGGTTCAAACGATTCGATGTGATTTAAGAGGTAATCTAACGTCATTCCCGTGTCGACGATATCTTCCACAATCAGTACGTCCGCCCGAAAAAGATCTTGATATAATCCTTGTATCATCTGCACACCAGAGGATTTTGTATCGTTGTGATAACTGGCGAGTTGAACGAACTCATAGCGGGCGGGCACCGAAAGCGTTCGAATTAGGTCAGAGAAAAACAGGATCGCCCCTTTTAGAACGCAGATCATAACCAAATCGGATTTATCATAGTCCATAGAAATCTGTTTTCCTAACTCATGAACTCGTTTTTCAATCTGGGATTCTGTGATTAATACTGACCGCACTGTCGGCTTCATGAACGTAAACTCCTCGTAGGTACATAGTGTGCGAAGATGAGTTCTCGCTCTTTAACAAATCCGAGCCGCTCATAGATTCGGATAGCGGATCTGTTATCGGCAACTACAAAGAGACTGATGATTTTAATCCCCATCCGCTGCAAATGCTGAGTGACCGCCACTGTTGCTGCCGTAGCAAATCCTCGCCCCCTAAATTTGGGATCCGTGAAAACATTGCCAATCTGAGCAATGAAAGGTGTCGTGAAATGAACGCCAGCAGCCGCGACAAGCTGCCCATTGCACCACACACCATAGTAAGGTCCCATTTCAAACATCAGCGGCGTCCACGCCTCGACGTGGTGTTCATTGTAGAGTCGATTTAATGAATCGTAATCACTTCTTTGAATTAATCGGGCTGGTTCTTCTAGAGTAGGAATAGGTGTACGAAGCAGCATCTGATGTTCGATATGGGAATGAATTTGCTTACCGAATTGAAAGAAAATATGGGACGAAGATGCTGTCGAAAGTGTGAGCCACTCGGTTTCAAGGCACCTATATATCCTCGTCAGAAGTGCGTTTTGAACTGACGTATTATCTTCGGTAATGATGATTGACGGAATCGAGAACCCACGAAACAGGCTACCTATGCCTACAATCTGCCCCTCCTCTGTTGCGACATAAACCTCGGAGACATCAATTAGGGGTGGATACAAATCCCCTAGCAGCATAAGGTTTTGAATCGGGTCGCGAGCCAACCAACGAATACACGCCTTCCTATCTACAACCTCCCCAAGGGACTTCACAATGACTGGCATTTTCTTGTTTTACTAAGTTGCCGGTTTTCCAGAGGATACAAATGTTCATCTCCGGTATGGATACGATGGATTTATTAATTACGCCTTAACTGCATGATTTATTCAGTTTCTCTATGTTTGCGGTGTATTAATTGCGTCAACCAAGTTCTTCCAATGTGGGGCGAGGGGATTGCTATCGCGCTCGCTTCTAACTCACTTGATCCTTGTCTGCCGGGAAAGCGAACGATATGATTCAGACATCACGTGCACTGTTATTTAAGCGAGGTGGTATTATCGCCAAGCCCCAATTCTTGGGGTCACAAATCACTGCGGTAAATCGGACTGCGTATTGTTGTCTCGAACGTTAGATTTCTAGTGAATAGTCAAGACGAAGGATTCGTCTAGTTCTGTCGCTAATTTTGCATTTTTCACTTGTGCGGTATCCGACGACCCACAAAACCTTTTCCCCGGTGACAAGAATCGGTATGGACTGTCGCAATCGGTGAGGTACTTTTTCGTCAATCAAGAAATCTTTTACCTTCTTTGTCCCTTCCATTCCAAATGGTTGAAATCGGTCTCCCGCAATTCGACTTCTGATTTCGAGCGGCATTTGGATCGCATCAGCATCGAACACCGCCTGGAATTTACCATTAGGCTTCTGAGAAGTCTTGTCACTTGACATCTCAATAATAGAAGCGGTCATAGTTGCATTTAGGGCTGGAAAATGGTTGTCTCCCGGTATCGCAACTGGATATTCAAATGCGCCAATCTCCTTCGCAGTGCGTTGAATGATTAGCTGATTATATGCTCTCAGAAATTCCAAGTTGTTGGGGAGATTGAGTTGGCGGTTGGGCGATTCACTCTCGCTCAATTGTAGCATGAATTCAGAATGATTGAAAGCGACGTCTTTCAACTCCTCTTGTATTTGCCCTATAGCGAGGCGGAGGATGCGCCTACGCAGCGCGAGGTGCTGCCGAAGGAATTTTAAGCGATCTAGTATAACTGCATCGTGTCTAGGTGGCTCTGCTAGGCATGCATTGAACGCTTGATAAGCTGCGTCCTCAAGGAACTTCGATTCCTCACGAAGCAACTCGGCGTTCTGTGCCAGTGTATTCTGAATATTGCGATTATAATCGCATTTTATAAACGGGAGAAGATCCAGACGAATCCGATTTCGTAGATAGTTTCGATCTTGGTTGCTCGAATCATCACGAGGCTGCAAGCCCTGTTCGGCGACAAACTTTTCGATTTCTGACCGTGAGAGTTCAAGCAGCGGACGGATAAATTTTCCATCTCGGACGGGAAGTATGCCTCTCAATCCCGTAAGAGCTGCCCCTCGTAATAAATTCATCAATACTGTTTCTGCCTGATCGCCACGTTGGTGCCCAAGAGCTACCTTGGCCGCATTGATATGCTTGCATACGGATTCAAAGAATTCATAGCGCGCCTTACGAGCGACTGCTTCAATCGACAGTTTTTCCTGTTTAACCAGAGATGGTATGTCAATCGTACTGATTGTGAACGGCAGATCTAAGCGGTAGGCGTGTTGCTTTACAAACTCAGCATCTGAAGCCGAGTCTCGCCGCAATTGGTGATCGAGGTGAGCGATGTGGAGGCGACAATCAAGGTGATGCCGTAATTCGTAGAGGGCTACGAGAAGAGCAAGAGAATCAACTCCACCAGATACACCGATCACCACAGTTTCTCCTGAACAGATCATCTGATGTTTCGAAATGAAACGATGAACTTGCTTCAAAAATCGGCTGGATATGCTCATCTTGCCTCTCCATAATGAGCGTTAACTAGGCAAAAAAAATGCCGCGTAAAGCGGCGGAGAAACCCGATGGGGAATGATGCCGGTGCGGAGAGTTGAACTCCGGACAGCACGATTATGAGTCGTGTGCTCTACCACTGAGCTACACCGGCAGAATATGAAAAAGGGAAACGCGCGGCGAAACACGTTTCCCATATGGAATGGTTGCAGGGGTGGGATTTGAACCCACGTCCTCTGGGTTATGAGCCCAACGAGCTACCAGACTGCTCCACCCTGCGCCAAGACGGGTATTTAAATGGTGGTCGAGGAGGGACTCGAACCCTCACACCTTTTTACAGGCGATGGATTTTAAGTCCATTGTGTCTACCGATTCCACCACTCGACCCGATGCAGGATACTGCTGAATTACTTGCGTTCAAATACGACGCAATCTATATATTATTACACATCTTTCGCATTTGTCAAGTTTTTTTAAAGGGTTCCGCCGTTTGGCAATTTATCCTTGACCAACGCATGCTTTTTGGGGTAATTTTTTGTAGTGTCGGACCCATTGTCCCACAACTCGGGCGGTTCGATGTCTTTGGACAAACTCGCTTGTTTCCTAATCGATGGTATACGTTTGTATGACTTCATTTGCCAGTAGACTGTGCGAGATGGTGTTAATGGAATCCAAATCCAAATCCCCGAAAATCCGGTATTTTTGTCCTGTTTGAGCAGCGCTTATCCCCGAGATTCCCAAGTCGCCGATACCCTTTACTACACTGTCGCCAACGGCGTCAGTTACTCCTGGCTTGAATCGCACTTCAACTGTCCATGAATTCGCTTCTAAAGTTGATGATTCTGAACTACCGGCACACCTCTGCCAGTGATAGTCTTGGGTCACAGGGTCGGCGAGGAGTTCAGAGCAGATTCGTTCAACTTCTCGAACCTGCAAATCGCCTTCAAGCCAATAAACCTTCGCTGTTTGGACTGTATTTACGCCGCTAAATCCAAGATCTGCAATATCTTCTGATATGCCCTGTCCAGCGGCGTCAGGGGTGTTGGGTTTGTAACTAACTTCAATCTTCCATTTCATTCGGTAAGTCTCCTAAATTTCAGGAGTGAATAATGCCAACAGAAGAGGCAAGTGCGCGGACACTCATGATAATCGTCAGTGTAATTGGATTGGTGTTTGCAATTGTCATGGTAATCCTATTTTTTAACGCTGCTCCGGCAAGATCGAACATTCCCGTCCACCGTGAATCAACGGCCCCCGCCGCCTGTTTAGAATGTCATCTCGTTGGAACGGAAGAGTCACCCACCATGCCGCACCTTAACCTCGGCAATTGTATACTTTGCCACGGGCTAGCGGACTCAACGCCGAAGCCGTGAATCAAAACGAAAGCGGATTTTCCCTCATTCATAAGCAAGTTTTAATATAAAAGTTTATCTTCCGCATCGACTGAGAAGAGTAGGATTGGAAGGACGGAAGGGGGGAAGGTTGGAAGATTTCTTTTCACGCCATTCTCAATCCTCCGATACGAAAGACTCGGAACTTAGTGGCTGCATAAGAACCTGCTGGATTTGCCAATCCAGCAGAAGCGGTTGGGGCCTAGATTGACATGTAGGTTTTTTCTTGGAAGTTGGTTACCTGTACTTTCGAGAAAAGATGTTCAAGATACTTCTGCCGGATAATTCTCAAGATGGGGACAAACCGGTTTCATCAACAGTTAGCACAATACCTGTGTTACCACTAAGTGGTTTATTTTCCAAAAAAATGTAGTTAGTGTCGGGTGCCGATGCGGTTAGAAACCGCACCTACCGGCGTGGTAGAATAGTTTCTTGTGACAGTCTCGTAAGCATTAAATACTTAGCGAATGAACCACTAAGTTTTATTGAAGAAATTCGCCGGGAATGCGGGAGCCGGGATAGTCCTGATCCGCCACTCGATTGAGAATAACCTCCGGAATGTCGCCATCCCAATACGGAGGTACGTTAATCGTCTGCCGACTGTGCCATGCCAGAATTAGGGTTCTTCTTTGATCTGTCAAATTCCTTCGCGCCGAATGAAGGATTCGAGCGTCTGCGAGCACGAGTGATCCGGCCGAGACGCGTACATTGACCTCGGCCGGATGGTCGCTAAACATAATCGGATGGTCTTCTTCTACAAATCGAGCTCCCTGTTCGTGGGCAGGAACAAGCTGATTGTGAAGTGGGATTCGCTTAAGATGAGTGCCGGGGATTACCTTAAGGCAGCCGTTTTCAATTGTTGTATCGCTCAAATAGTACGAAACAAACATAGTCTGCGGCCATGGCGAGCAACTAATGGGATCGTTCCATCGCATCCAATCCTGGTGCCAGTACAGTGCGGGTTCCCCCGGATCCTTTGTAAGGATTATTACACCCCCATTGCTCACGAAATCTCCAAATCCAAGTTGCTCGAGCGCTTCACGTGAGGGGGCCCAATCTAACAACTTCTGAATGATGGTGTTGTCTGCCCCACGCACATTTACATGTTGACCTTGATATCTCACGTCAGGATGAGGTTCATGTGCCTCAATTAGTCGCTCAGTTTCTTCACGAAGTTGATGTAAAAAGTCTTCGGTCAAAATGTCATCTATCACGCAATAACCATCGCGCGTCATTTGTTCTCTCATTTGAATGGCTGTCTTTGGTGTCATACCGTAGCTCCTTGTAATTCCCGTCACTATATCTCTTTTTCCTTGTCAGCATGATTGCTGAATTTTCAATGCAATTCTCACATTCAAAAAATAACGAAAATTTCACAAATTTTGTTGTGGCGAACTGCCACTCAATTTTGCCGAAATTCCAACCCATTCCTCATCTTGTTCAATGTTAATAGGGGACAACTGCTGCAGCCTCAATGCCTTCACAACTTGTGCTAATTCATGTGTCATTATCCCAGATAATATGACTGCGCCACCTACGTTAAGAGATTGAGGGAGTTCTGGGATCATTGGGAGCAAAACCTTCGTCAAAATATTGGCGATAATGATGTCATATTTGCCGTTACACGCATCAAGCCCATTTCCAGCTTGAAGCCGAACAACCGACGCAACGTCATTTAGCTGGAAATTTTTGGAGGCGACCGGAAGTGTGGATTCGTCCAGATCGACCGCATCAATTTGGCGCGCTCCGAGTTTGGCTGCGGCAATTGACAGAATACCGGAACCTGTGCCTATGTCGGCGAGTATTTCATTACCCTTGATAGTTTTCTCAAGCAGGCGGATTGATAAACGGGTGGTTGGATGCTGTCCCGTGCCAAAAGCCATGCCAGGATCTAGACGGATTAGAACTTCGGAGGGCTTGGGCACGATTTCAATCCACGTCGGAGCAACGACGATACAATCGCCAATTTTCTGAGGAGAAAATGAGGAACGCCACTCCTCTGCCCAGTCCGCTTCCTGGATAGCTTTCAGTGAAACTGATGACCGTCCAGCCGGAATACCCCATGCTGGAAGCTGGTCGAGGAATTGCTGTACCTTCTGAAGGCGGTCACCGACCAGATCGTTCATCGGAAAGTAGGTGACAAGTGTGGCAGATGAGGAGGTCGGTGGTTGAGTATCTCGAATCTCAACGCCAAGGGCGTTCAAATCAAAAAGTCGATTCGCAACAGCTTCCGAGGCTTCTTGGGAGATTGTCACGGTAACTTGCGCCCATTTCATATTAAACTAGCGTAACTGTTTAGTCCACCGATCTGGATTTGCCAATCCAGACCGAGCGGGCAGAGAACGCGCCGAGTACTGAAGTTCAATGCTAATTCGGACGAATCGGAGGCTTGCGTGCCCAAAACGGACGTACAATGAATTGTATTACTACGAACCAAACGATGCGCTAAACAGTTGCAAACTAACGAATCAGAGCCAATCAGTTGGGACCGAACACAAAGCATAAGGTTACGAGGGGTGCTATTGCCCCAAGCTATTTGTGCTTGTCATCTTCGTCATGGTGACGGTGGAATAGTTTGTCGAAGAAACCGCCGTTTTCGTGCTCGGGATGTTCTTGTTCACCGCGCATAGAGGCAAATTGCGA
The DNA here is from genome assembly GCA_965204085.1 of Candidatus Poribacteria bacterium. Taxonomy (GTDB): domain Bacteria; phylum Poribacteria; class WGA-4E; order WGA-4E; family JAJDTR01; genus JAJDTR01. The sequence continues at coordinate 605,338 of CBDBEE010000002.1, forward strand.
CAAGATCTCTCGCTCTTCGGATGTTAGTCTGGTTGGTGTTTGGATCCGGACTTGGACAATCAAATCGCCGGATCCGTAATGATTATAATACGGCACACCTTTTCCGCGGATGCGAAACTGTTGGCCATACTGAGTCTCCGGTGGAATTCTTAAATTTTCCGTCCCGTCGATGGTAGGAACCTCTATTTCTGCGCCTAGAGCGGCTTGTACAAAGGAAATTTTGGCTGACGTAATTAAATCATTTTCATCGCGGGTGAAGGTATCGTGATGCATCACGTGAATGGCGACAAGCAAGTCGCCTGGAGGACCTCCATTGGTACCGGCTTCGCCCTCACCACGCAGTTGAATTTTAAACCCGGTGTCAACTCCCTTGGGTATTTCGACCTTGATTGTTCGTGTCGCTCGGCTAACACCGCGCCCATTGCAAGCACCGCAAGGATGGGTGACAACACGGCCTTCACCGTGGCAACGTCCACAGGTGCGTGACATTGTAAGAAATCCTTGAGAATGCGTAACTTGCCCCCGTCCATGGCAGTCTGGACAAGTCTCAGGTCGAGATCCCGGTTCAGCGCCATTTCCATTGCATCTTGTACAGGTTTCAAGCCGAGGCACTTCGATAGTGGTAGTTTTTCCATGGATGACATCTTCTAATGAAATCTCTAAATCGTATTGTAAGCTCCGACCACGCCTGGGGCCGGCCCTCCGTCGCGAGCTTCCAAACCCAAATGCATCGCCGAGATCTCCAAAAATATCTCCGACAATGTCCTCAAAATTACCGAAATCAAAGCCTGTGCCGCCCGTCATCCCCTCGAGACCTGCATGACCGAATTGATCATACCGACTGCGTTTATCGTGATCGCGGAGGACCTCATAAGCTTCTGTCGCTTCTTTGAAACTATCTTCGGCGTCCTTATTTCCAGGATTTTTGTCCGGGTGATATTTGATAGCAAGCTTGCGATATGCTTTTTTTATTTCGTCTTCAGTCGCATTGCGGTTAACGCTCAGCACGTCGTAGTAGTCACGCTTTTGCGCCATGCTGTATTTCCTTTCCTTATGTCGGCGTGAGTATTATCCAACCCGACATTCTTTCTTATCGATTATATGTTAGTGACTTTTTCACTGACTCGATCCGGAACTTCGGTCTCTTCCTCAGCGCTGTCCGACTGTTCCACCTTTTCGGGTTTACCCTTCGAAACCGATACCATTGAGGGGCGAATCACGCGATCGTGCAGGACATATCCCCGCTGGTATTCTTCAATCACGACATTTTCCGAAACTTCCTCTGATTCAACATGCAAGATTGCTTCGTGTCGAGTCGGATCAAAGTTTACCCCTATGGCTTCAATTGCATCGACGTTACGCCTCTGAAGTGAATCGAGAAGTTGCTTGTGAATCAACTTGACTCCTTCGCTTAGTCCATCAAAATCCTTGGACTCCTTCGTCGATTCAATCGCCCGTTCAACGCTATCAATGACCGGGATGACGTCTTTGATGACTCCTTCAACAGCATACTTGGAGGACTCTTCTGCTCTACGCTCTGCACGTTTTTTGGCATTATCGTATTCCGCAATTTTGCGAAGCATCTGATCATATTTTTCCTCGTATTCGGTTTTTAGTTTTGCGAATTCCTCTTCGAAAGGCGCAATGACCCCCGTGTCGACATCCTCATCAATTTGGGTTTCAATCTCTGATTCGTCCGATGGATTTTCTTTTTCCGATTGGTTCTCGTCGTCGGCGGGGGCGGTAGTCTCCGGCGACACCTCGCCTTCTGTTTTGTCTATTTCTACCTTTGTTTCTGTGTCTTTCGACATGTTTGTCTCCTTAAATTCATAGAGTGTGTTCAAAAACTTGGCTCACAACTTGAGCGGTAAAATCGACAATTGACACGATGCGTGAATACTGCATCCGAGTTGGTCCGATAACCCCAATCGTCCCCAACACATTGCCGCGGCTGGTATAACATGAGTGTACAACGCTACACATCTCCATACCCTCGTATTTGTTCTCGCTGCCAATAACTACTTGAATCCCCTGTGTTGAGTGCTGAGGAGACAGCAATCCAGCAATTTGTTCCTTCTGTTCAAGTAAGCGAAACAACGGCTCCATTTTGTCCACCGCTAAAAACTCGGGCTGGCTGAAAAAATTGGAGGCGCCGTCCAAATAAACATGTATTTCTTGATTTAGTGAGAATGTGTCGCGAGTGAATGCCATAACCGAGTCCGACGGATAGGTGTCAAAGATTACTTTGAGGTGCGCAGTATCGTGGGAGATTTGCTGAATATGCCTCAAAGAGAGACCTACCAGTTCTTCATTCAGAATACGGTTAATTTGACGAATATCTTTATCCGAAAGGTCATTACTGACCGGAACAATGTGGTTCTTTACAACTCCAGACGCCATCAACAAAACGGCGAGCACTTTACTCTGATGCTCCGTGTTTTCACCATCTCCGTCGATTGGGATAAGCTCAAGTCGGTGCAAGATACTGTCATGAAGTTCCGGTGTTAAGACAAATCCGATATAATGTGAGATTTCAGACAAGAACTTGGAAGTTTGTTCAATAATTCCCTCGAAGCTACCAACAAGCGAGGTGCATCTCTCTTGAATCAATTGTTTTTCTTTGTTGCTAAGTTCTTCGGCTTCCATCAAGGTGTCAACATAAACTCTATATCCAATCTCCGTCGGAACTCGTCCAGCGGAGGGATGGGGCTGGGTCACATATCCAAGCTCCTCCAGATCCGCCATCGTATTCCTGATGGTCGCGGCGCTAACCCCCATACCGTATCGGCGCTCTATGGTGCGAGACCCGACTGGTGCAGCCGTCTGATTATAGCAATCAATTATAGCTTCTAAGACTTCACGCTTGCGGAAGTCCAATGTGGGAGTTGTCACGGTTTTAGCCCTATCCCGAATCAAATTTTAGCACTCCCCACTTGCGAGTGCTAACGCAATGCGCAAAAATACCACGCTAAACTGTGGATGTCAAGCGAAAATCTATTGAGAGGGTTACCCGTGTACTGCGTCGGCGAACTGTTTCATCAACGTCATTGAACGACAATTTTCGATAGCGGTACCTGTCACGATGAAATCTGCGCCGGCTTCGACTTTTTGGGCAGCAATTTCCGGGGCGGTAATCCCACCGCCAACCAGAACCGGCACGTTGATGTGTTCCTTCACCGCGGCAATCATCTGATCAGGAACGGGGTGTTCCGCTCCGCTACCGGCTTCGAGGTAAATCAATTGCATACCGAGGTATTCAGCGGCGAGGGCATGCGCCCAAGCGAGATCACACTTATCACGGGGTAGTGGGGTTGTCCCACTCATGAATCCAACCGATGTTTGACGTCCACTATCAATCAACATATATCCCGTTGGAATCGGTTCAACGCCGTACTGTCGTAGCCTAGGTGCAGCCTTTACCTGTTCACCGATAAGAAAGTTGGCATTCCGACCGCTTATAAGGCTGAGGTATAAAATAGCGTCTGCATGGGGAGTCAGGTGCATCGCATCGCCCGGAAAGAGGATGAGTGGTAACCGAGTCTCCCTTTTCAAAGTGTCCGCCACGGGCTGGAGGTCAGTGGTCAGAAAGCTGCCTCCTAGAAGAAGCGCGTCGGTGCCTGCGTCTTCTGCTTGATGAGCTGATTCGACACAGTCTGATACAGAATACTGATCGGGATCGATAAGAACCAGATATCCCGCTTTGTATTTCGTAATAGTTTCTCGAAGATAATTGAGAACAAAACCAGGTTGCATAAGATAACGTATAAGAGAAATTCAGTCCAATCGCTGCGCGAAGAGGCTCTAGCGCTACATCCTTGTTAAATCCAGCCAGCCAGAATCAGGTGTCTTAATTCCAGCAGCAATCGGGGCTGGTGTTTTAAAACGGTTTTGAAGATTCGTGTCATGGTGACTTTTTCACTAGGCATCTTTGATATGACATCGGCGCACCTGTCAAACACATCATCGCTGAACTTGAACATCCCGTCACGTATGCGACATATGTGCTTGAAATGTTTTCCTATTTGTTCGTCCCAACGTCTCTGATAGTTGTTAAGGGTTTTGGCGGAAACATCGCCGATTCGAATTCCCTCGACTGCAGCTTCCGCTGCGAATTGACCTGAATACATTGCGTTTGCGATTCCTCCGCCAGAGATAGGGTCACTGTGATGTGCGGCATCACCTATTAGGAGGATTCCATCGCCGACAATGTCGGGTAAACTATCGCCGACCGGCACACAACCGACGACTTGAGCCAAGATTCTGCCGTCGGGAAATTTTCGTTTCATAAACTCATTCAAGTAATCGATTGCGAGTTTGCCGCCCTTTCCGGATATCGTGCCCCCAATGCCAACCCCTACGTTGGCGATGTTCTTCCCTTTTGGAAAAACCCAGATATATCCGCGTGGAGCAATCTCGCGTCCGACATAGAAGTCACAATAATCTGGAATGATGTCAATGTTAGAAACCAAGTATTGGGCACAGATATCCACATCACGCAAATCGTGGGTACTATCAATTCCCGCCCAACGCGCAACTTGGGATTCGATTCCATCGGCGGCAATCACTGTTTTGGCTTTACAGGTGTAGTCACGACCAGAATGACGGAAGGTTACACCGTTTACTGCGCCATCGTCCGACTTGGTGACCGTAGTTACTCTCGCTTTCACTAGCAACTCGGCGCCGGCATCGCCTGCCATCTCCGCGAGTACGCGATCGAAGACTTTGCGTTCAAGGACATATCCCGCTCTCGGGAAGTCAAGTGCCGCTGCTGTTTCGTTAGGCGAGAAGATTCGGGCGCCGTTGATCTGTCGGGATATCCAGGAGGGGTGCGGCTGAATAAATTCACACAGCGACGCTGTGCCGATTCCCTCCGCTCAGCGAACAGGGGATCCGATTTCCTGCCGTTTCTCCAAAAGCAGGACGCTCAGCCCATTTTCGGCGGCAACCTTCGCGGCAATCGAACCTCCCGGACCGGCGCCAACGACAATAACATCGAATTCAGAGTGGAACACTAGAATAATCCTCGTCCTTCATAGGATGGATAATATACCTTGCCGTTGCGTTCCAAAGCAAGCACACCAACCGGACAACCCTTAACACAACGCATGCAATCTGTGCACTTCGGTTGGTCGATTTTCAGGTAAATGTCTATCAAATCTATGATATTTTCCGGGCAGACGGCTACACACGCGCCACAGTAACTACATAATTCTTCGTCAATGAGAATCATCGCATAAACTCTTGTTAAGAATTGAATCGCAAATCATGCGGTTGTTGAGGCACCATCGACTTACCTCAATTATTATACGTAAGTGTTTAGTGGCTAGTGATTAGTGGTCAGTCAAGATTCTGAAACCATTAGACGGGCAATGAATTGCCCTACTACGAACCAGAAAAATGGGTAATTACACAAGGTACCTCTTAAGAATGCCAAAAAAAGGCCGTCTAAATCATAGCATTCGACCCTAGAAACCAATGGACTAAACAGTTACTATTATACGAAACACTTCCGGTCGCAGATACGTGAAAGCGATTTTCGCTTGCAATCCGTTCTCCATGTGATGCTAACAATTCCTCGGCACATCTCGCTATTGGCGATTTTTTTCCGCGGAATCGCTGAGCCCACAAGATTCTAAAGTGTACAGCTAATCACGGATGTCGCGACTGTGCGTTGGAACATCTAGGTTGCTCCGTGCGATATGCGAGACACGTCAGTCTACCTGCCGATCTCGTATAGGTTGCGGTGGCGTACAAACTCGTACAGTAGCACACCGGATGCAACTCCCACATTTAGGGAAGATTGCCCCGGTGCCATCGGGATAGAGACAAGATTCGTACAGAGGTCGAATATCGTTTTCCTGATTCCTTCGTTTTCGTTGCCAACGACGAATGCCAAAGGCGGTTTGAGTTCGAGGTCATATAGGTTGTCATGCGTTTTTGAAGTCGCTGCAATAAGATTAAAACCGGCACCTTTTAATTCTGTGAAATAATCCTCAATTTCCGAACAATATAACAGAGGGATTCTCCCAACCGCACCCCTTGACGCTCGAATACAATTCCTGTGGAACGGGCTTGCGCCGTCGCCGATAACGAGAACTCCATCCACACCGGCTGCGTCGGCGGTACGTAAAACCAGGCCGAGATTGTCCGGGTTTGCAATACTATCAGCGATGAGTAAGACTGTCTCTGGAGTCAGATGAAAGTCAAACGCGTGACGATAGTTCATCCGTACCGCCGCTATGACTGATGGCACAGGTCTTGTCGTCGTAAGCGTTCCCATCGCTCCTTCATTCACCTGATAGTACATCAGGTTCTCCCGATGCATACAATCCAGTAGATTCTTATCATTGGAATCTGACAACAAATCGGACGTGAAAAGTACCTGCTCTACTGGCAGTCCGTCATCAATCGCGCGTTTTACAAGTGTCAGTCCCTCAATCGTGAATTTTGACAGCTTCAACTTGCCAGCTAGAGAAGCAAGGGTACGGAATTCAGAGACAACGGAGTGCTTTCGCTTAATCGTCCGTTGACTTCTACCACCATGCTCGAATTTCTTCTCGGGAGGCGAAACGACAGAACCGTTTTTGCTCCCTCGTTTGAATCCAAGAAAACAGAGGTCACCGTTGCCCGGTACCTCATGGCCATCAAGAATTTCGGCAAAGGTGTTAGACATCCATCTACCGCAACAACGAAAACAGCCAACCTTCGTTCGAGGAAATGACAATAACAAATCTCTCAACGCACGTTCGTTCGTAGCAGATATTTCGACCAGCAAGTCCGCGTCCAACCCTTGAGCGGGAGTGAGAACCATCACGCCCTCAAGTTGTCCCCAACCGGCAATGAAAATCTGATAGTCGCGTCGCCATTCACCAGTTTGCTTTTGGCAATCGAAATCCTCTTTGAACAGTGCTCCCAATTCGGAAGTGGGTCGTGCCGACATCGTCGATTCAGGACGTGCCGCAATCTGGACAAGAGATATTTTTGGGTTAGATGCTTGGAAAAAGTTAATGACCGCTTCGTAGTCTTTGGTCTCAACCGCCATTTGCCAGTAACCTGGGAAAACTACTCTGAATCATACAAAGTCGCCAACACATATTGCACCGAGTCCGACCAAGATGTCCCACTTCATCCACTTCTGAATACGCAAACAATTTTCTTTTGAGGCATCTTTGAAGAGTTGAATTACGAAATAGATAAGAACCAAATCGACGCCAATAAAGACTGTAAGCATGTAGCTCCATGAATACCAGCCCAACAGATATGGAACCGGACTAAACAAGATGACAGTCCCCATGAAAATTGAAGCTATCGCCACAGCCGCAGGTCTGCTGATGACCGCTATCGTCTTTGCATCATTCTCGTAATCACCTTCAGTATCCTCAATATCTTTGACAATCTCACGTGCGGTGGTAAACAGGAGTGCAAATGTCGCGGGCACGAGTGTACCTCGTAGCGACCCAAAAACCGCACCTCCCGCTATGAAAGTCAATCCGGTAAGGAATCCCACAAGGAGATTTCCAACTATCGGGGTGCGTTTGAGCCAGAATGCATAACTGATCAAACTTGAAGAAGCGCCTATGACAATTATCATCACATACCGATTGACAAGGCCTCCAAGCGTTATTCCGGCTCCCATGAAGAGAACTGCAGCGATTAATGCCTCACTCCGATGAATCCGTCCAGACGGTATTGGGCGTCGTGGTTTATTGGAGTGGTCAATTTCAGCGTCGCAGTAGTCATTGAGCGTGTTTCCTGCCGCCAAGAGCAGTAGTGCCGAAAATGCCGCCATCAACAATTCAGCATCGTCAAGGCGATTCATTTGTCCGTCGACGGCGAAAAGCCCGCCTAGCAGAACCGAGACAAAAGCGATAACACCATTTGCCGGGCGAGAGAGTTCCAAAAAAGCGCATAGTCGCGTTATTGACGAAGACATTCATCTACTTAAATGCGAAGGGCGTGAAATTGGCCAGCGAATTGTACATGACCATGAAATTTTAGTGTTTTTTTCCAAAAACAGATGGTTAGTGTTGGGTGCCGGTAGTTCACATTGTCTGAACTGTGATTTATGTGATGAATTGATTGCCATGATTATCAATCCTTAGTTGCCCGCGATGAGTGGATTCAACCATTACCTTGAAGCCACTTTGACTCCGGGAAGAAACCGAGTTTTGAAGAAAAAACTCGGTTTCAATAATGAATCACTTAGTTAGTCTTGAATTACAATATCATGCTTTGGAGCCGGGATATACGATGCCAAATCGAGCGCTGTAGTACCAACGAACAAATAACAATGTGCCTCCGAATAAAATAAAATAGGGTGGAATGAGAAGGCAAGCAACAAGCGATAGCACAAGAATGCCGACACGAGTTGCCAAGATGATAGATTTCCGCTTTGGTGCGAAATTCATGTGTACGAAGAACGGAATGGAAACCAATCCGGAAACAAGCGCAATTGCATCTTTTACAATCCAGGCCGACAATATTGCTATGACCAAGAGAAATAGACTCAATTGACATGCTCGCCGCACGCCCAATAAAACTCCGGTTGTCCGATCACCATACGCCAAGTCGCCTTTAAGATCCGGTAAAGTCGTATTAACAAAGGCGGCTGCGACACAGAATATGTAAGGTATAGCTCGCAGTAATGCTTCCCCACTCAACTTGGCAGTTGCTGCCCATCCGACGAGGAATGCTATACCGCCGTATCCAATCGAGTTTGCCAGAAGGTCAAGTATCGGTTTACCTTTCAATCGAAACGGTTGAACAGAGTAAATCACGCCTAGAACAGTCGACATTGCAATAAGTGCGAGATAAGTCCAACTATGGTGAAACCATACAATCGCCCACACAATAGAGGCAAGGAATAACAAAGTTGCCTCCAATTTGAGCAGCGGCAGTCTAACATAACCCTTTGCAACCAGATATAGCTTATTATTTGCCAAATCCGTTTCTTTATCTGCTATCTGATTTATGATATAACTGGCCCCTGCCAACATCGAATACAAGCAAAGCGTAACCCAAACGCGATCGTCCAAATTCAAGTAGACTGGAATTTCCGCACCTAGAAACTCAAATGTTATGGAATGAGAGATGTGCGCTGTTCCATGATAATGTCCTAGAAGCACGAGTGTCCAAACAGGAAATAAAAGGGTGGGGCGGAGAACCATCAGGTAATCAAAGAACGGGAGGATGAAACGTGAGAATTGATTCTGCATCCCAGAACGAGAATAACTTTGTTTTTCCATCTCCGCATTTTCCCGCCGTCCTATTGTCAGTGCCGGAGTCGGTTCAAATACGCAAGGCGGTTGATGACACTATTTTTCATACATTCTATCTTAAAATGGTATTGTCCTCGCAAGCCCAACTTTGCCTTAAAAGTCGAGAGTGTGTCACACCGATAAACCGCTATGCGCGGATAACTATAAATGGAGCTGGGTTCAATCGACCTGCTCGGCTTCAAGCCAAAGGCTATGCGATAACCCGCAGATTTGACTTGCTCGGAAACTCGCGGGTTCGTACATCCGTACGGGTACGCAAAACTATGGACAGGATGACACAGTAGACGCTCAAGGATAGTTTTTGATTCCCAAAGTTCCGCTTTTGTATTCGCCTTGCTACAGCATGTCAAAAATCGATGATGCATTCCATGGGAGGCGATTCCAAATCCGCAACCAAAAAGGCTTTGAATCTGATGGTTAGTCAAATGTCGCGACCGTTTCAACCGTAATCGGACATCCCATGTGTTCAGTTTTCCAATATATCCTGCGAGGACAAAAACGGTAGCGGTCAATCCGTATTGCGCCAAAATGGGTTGAGCCAACGTGTAGAAATCCTCATATCCATCGTCAAAGGTAATCATGATGGACCGGGGTGGTAGATTGAATTCTTCCTGTTTCTTACAAACTGACTCTTCGTGAGAACGAGGGAAAGCATTACGATTATTTTCTTCGTCGTTCAATCGAGATGTGGAGTCCCGGGACAACTGACTTGAGGAGGAGCACCCTTTGGAGTTGTTTTTCCGGCGGGAGAACGTGTCAATCGCCTGAATGAAGCGATCAACAGTAATAGCAGTATAACCGTGTTCGGCGAGAAATCGCATCTGGCGGTCAAAGACTTCGGGAAGAACTGAGTTAACCCCGAGTTCAAATCCACCGTCGATTTTATGGTACGCCAAGACTGGGACAAACAATTCAAGGGGAGACCTATTGTTAGAAGGTTGCGACTCACTCGGATGACTCATCGTTGCTCTGGCGAAGTTGAGATTCAAGCTCAGCTACGCGCTTTTGTAACCGAGAAAACTCTGATGGTAACCTATGCCAAGCGCCATGGACCCGCATTTCTTGGGCATGGGGTCGTGCCGGAAATCCGGAGACAGAACTGCCAGCTGGGGTATTCTTGGTGACACCGGCTTTTGCGAATATAACAGTATCGTCCTCAATTGTCAGGTGCCCAACAACTCCAGCTTGCCCCGCTACGGTTACTCGGTCTTTGAGCACTGTGCTTCCGGCGATTCCCACCTGGGCGGCGAGTCGACAGTCTTCGCCAATCACGACATTGTGCGCGATTTGAACAAGGTTGTCAATTTTGGTGCCTCGCTTGATAACAGTAGCCCCATTTGTCATCGTTGCCCGATCTACCGTAGTATTTGCGCCAATTTCGACATCGTCCTCAATGATGACAGTGCCGATTTGCGGGATTTTGTGATGCCGATCGCTGACGGTCGCAAACCCAAATCCGTCACTTCCAATTACTGCGCCGCAGTGAATGATCACACGGTCGCCAATTTTGATTTCTTCCCTGATGGTGACACGTGGATAGATTAACGTCCCACTTCCAATCTTACTGTCTTGACCAATGTATACAAAAGGGCTGATTATCGTATCATCCCCGATTTCAACGTTGTCTCCTATATAGGTGTGGGCTTGGATCGAAACCCGTTCTCCCAAGAGTACATTTTCGCCGAGAATGGCGCTTTCATGGACTCCAAACTCGGTCCTACGATTCTTGCGCCAAGAAAACATCTCCAGCACTTTAACGAATGAGAGGTAGGGATCCGCAACTCGAATCGTAGCTATTCCATTGTACTGGATGTCGGGACCAATGATAATCGCAGAGGCTTTTGTGTGTTCCATCGCGCTACGATATTTGGCATTGGCAACAAAGGTAATTTCATTCGGGTGTGCTTCTTTAATCCCCGATACGCCCCTAATCTCCAGATCGGCGTCACCACACAAATCTCCGTCGATTAACTCTGAAATTTCCTTAAGTGTTCTTACCATAAAGCCCCCGTCAGGGACAACAGGATAGTTTGATAATCTTTCGTGGTCAATGAACGGTTACCACCTCATCCCATCGCCTCTTTTCTATTGGGGAGTTTCTGAGTTCTCGGCTTCCTTCGTACTCGGTTCAGGCGGATTCGCCTCTTCATATCGCTCATTCAATGTTTGGATCACGGTCTCCGTCAAATCGTAGCTTGGATCGACGTAAAGCGTAACAAGCCGTTTCTCAAGAATCAGGTTATACCCACCATTTTTGCCCATCTCCTTGATAAGTATCTCAATCTCTTTCAGGATTGGTTCAACAAGCTCTTTCTCTTTAGCCGAAATTGATTCTTGACCGATCTCTAGCTCGCGCTGATATTCCTGTTGTTTCAACCGGATATCGTCTTCTATGCTTTTAGTCTGGTCAGGCTCAAGGAAAAGCTTCGTTTTTGTGAGCCGTTCCTCCATTGTTCGAATCTCTTCCCTGATTTTCTCCAACTGAGCTCGAAGTTTGTCTGCGGCACCTTTCAGCGTCTCGTTCGCTGCCGTCGCGCGCTTGTACCCCTCAAAGACCTTCTGCGTGTCGACAACCCCGAGTTTAAATTCACTCTGTGCCACTGCGCCAATGGCAATCAATAATGTCCCTATTACAACAGCGGCGTATAATATCGAAATTCGTTTCATATGTCAATCCTTACATTGTTTGAGATTAATAGATAGCGTTTGAACGATTATTGTTTAGAAACCCGGACCGATTGTAAAATGGAGCTTTCCTTTGGCCCCATCATCGCGGTCAAATCCATATCCCCACTCGGCTCGCGCCAACATGCCTAGCAGATTAAACCGAATTCCTACACCGGCGCCTTTCCTTAAATTGACATCCTTGAAGATATTGGGCTGATATTCATCCCAAACTTGACCGATGTCAAAGAACGCTGAACCCGTTAACTGTGAGCCGAACGGAATGCGGTATTCAAAGTTCGCAAAGAAAACCTTGTTACCTCCGTAGCTGTAGATTACACCAGGCGGTAAGGGCGGATAAATAGAATGGTCCTCGTAACCGCGAACGGTGTCAATGCCGCCCAAGTAAAACCGTTCCCAGCGAAGAAAGTACTCATCGCTGGTTCTACTGTTCAAATAACCAGCTCTGGCGTGAGCTGCAAATACGTGATTACGCCATGTGCCACGGAACCAACTTGTGTCAAAAGTATATCGCTGAAATTCACTGTCGGCTCTCAAAAGTCCTCCAGCGTGTTCATAGGAAAGCGTGTTCATTGATCCTGAAACCGGGTCGTAAATGCTTGTCAGATAATCACGCGTATCTCTGGAGAGGAAGAATGTGATGCTCCGAACGGAGCGATCATATGGGTGTTCACCGTAATCATAAACATTAAATGTCGGTGCCCCTTCCTCGTGCCTAACAACGAATTTCTTCGCCGTCTGTGTGCTTTCTTCATCATCATCGCTTGGCAGGTCTTCAACTAGCCATTCGCGATCAGGTATTCGAACGGAACTCACAGCATTTTCAGAAAGGGCGTTCTCTTGCGTTTCAAATGCCGCTCTCAACTCATTCGAAACGTCCCCTTCTTTATTAAGACTGGCTCTGTGGCTTAAATCAAGGTCGAAGGTATTAACGTCCGGGTTAGAACTATGCGTATTTTCATTTCTGAAGCGTACGGATACATCAATGTCCTGCGCAATCGATCGTCCTACGGTTACCGCCCCCCCTTTTCGCGAATAGATGGAACGATCCAAACCGCGGTCACGGTATATAATTGACTGGTAATACCGGCGCAGCCGTCGCGTGTTGTAAAGGCTGACATTCAAACGTGTCGGAGTGCCGAAAATCCAAGGGGTGTTGAATCGAAGTTCGGCGGTGTGGCGATCACGGGTGCCCAATTCGCCCTTTAGGTGCACGCGATAAGCGCGCCCAAAAAGGTTGTTTTCACCGATTTCCGCAACGCCGAATATGCCGCCTTCTGTACCGTATCCGCCCCCGAGGCTGAACATACCCGTCCTCGACGTTTCGGTGATGTCGACCTTGAGATCGCGGCTATTCTCTCCAGCCCCGTTTGGAGTGGGAGTAAAGTCGACGTTTCGGATAAATGGTCCCATCTGGAAGAGCTTCTGGCGGGCCTTTCGAAGGGATTTTACATCAAGAAATTCACCGGTTTTGAGATTTACTCGATCGAGTTCTCGTTTGACGACATTCTTTTTGGTTTTCTCTAATCCGTCAATCTCAACGTTATCGATAATGATGACATCCCCTTCGTTAATGTTCAGTGCAATGTCAACGACTCCCGTTGTTTCGTCGAAGTGCGGAATTGGTGATAAGTCTGACAAAAGGTAACCTTTGTTATGGTAGGATTTTTGAATCTCTTCAATCGATTCCTGAAATCGGCCTCTGTCAAAGATTTCGCCTTCGATCGGATCCAGCATATCGCGAATCTTGTCTTCGGAAAAAGCGGGTTTCTCCGCATGTAGAATTTCGATGTCGTAGGAGCCTATTATGTATTCTGGGCCTTCATCAACAGAAATGTCGATTATCAGTCCTGTGTTATCATCGGTAAGATGGTGTTCATATCCTTCAACCTCAATCTGTGCATATCCTTGATCCTGATAGTAGTGGCGCAGGAGGGTCATATCTTCTTCCAACAGGTTTTCATCGAAGTTCTTACCAACGCGAGTTTTAATCTTTTTGCTTAGCGATTTGGCGGAGATGTCGTTGTTGCCGGCAAAATTGATTTCTTGAATTTTGATTCTTTCACCCTCGCTAATCTCAAAGGTCACCTCAATCGTATTTGTGTCCCGATCAATATTGGAGTCGGACTCTATCGTGGCAAGGTAATACCCTTTCTCTTTGTATACCTTAAGAATAGCGCGTTCACTTTCCCAGCGGCGCTGATCGCTGTATATTTCACTAGGCTTAAGTGTAATAACGTCCTGGATTTTGCCAGTCTTTAACTGCTCATTTCCGGCGATTTTAACACTTTCGATTTTGGGACTTTCGATAAGATTGTAGGTAACTTCCAACCCACCGCCTTCGGCAGGTTCGACCTCAACTCTAATCGGGGATTCTCCTGCATTGCCAAAGTCAGAGAAGAAGCCGGTGTTTTTGTAAAGGTTCTTGATATCATCGGAAAGGCGATCGGGAGAGATTTCCTCGCCAACTTTAGTTTGTATATGGATTTCAAAGAAATCTTCGGGAGTGTCCTTTATTCCTTCAAATGAGATTTTCTTTACAACTAATGCCGCGTCAACAGTTTCTTTCACGGGATTCTCTGAAATCGGCGCGTCTTCTGTGTGAGCCAGCATCGCATAATTTGACAATGCGAGTAACAGAATCATTGTGCTACATGCAGTTCTGGACATGTCATAACACCTCCTGACAGTGCGTTGTGGCAGATTGGACCAGCTTCCTCCACAACTTGGCGTGTACTACGATTGGTTCTATTCGACAATTCAGTAATATGACTTGATTAATCGTCACGGTTCCGAGATTCCCCGTTTAAACTTCGTGAAACTAAATCAAGTTCACTGCAGCACAAATGCATCTTCTTTTACTAGAAGAATGTTGGGCTATACGGTCTTATAAGCGAATTTCAAACGACACGGATTCGCCATCCAAACGGATCCTCTCTGCGACCATATTGGATGCCGGTGAGTTCGTCATAAAGTCTCAGAGCAAGTTCTCCCGTCTTGCCGTCCGCTATCTGGAATTTCTCACCTTTATAGGATATTTCGCCTACCGGTGAGATGACCGCCGCCGTCCCGGTAGCAAACATCTCTTTGAGCGTGCCACTTCGGTACGCATCGATGACCTCATCAATAGAAATTAACCGCTCAGAAACGCGGAGTTGCCAGCGTCTGGCAAGCTGGAGCGCCGAATCTCGTGTGATTCCCGGCAGAATGGTACCCTTAAGAGGAGGCGTAACAAGCTCGTCATCAATCAAGAAGAAGACATTGCTTGTACCGACCTCCTCTATGTATTTGAGTTCGTTTGCATCGAGCCATAAAACCTGAGTGTACCCTTTCACCGCAGCTTCCTGCGAGACGAAGAGCGTCGATCCGTAATTCCCCGAGGTTTTCACATTGCCGACACCGTGTTTCGCAGCCCGCACATGCGTATCAGAAACATAAATGCGCGTCGGGTTAAAGCCTTCAGGATAATAGGCGCCAACCGGGGAAAGAATGATGTAAAACAGATATCGTTCCGATGCCCGGATTCCAATCATCGGTTCGGTTGCAATCATTGTGGGACGAATATAGAGGGATGTACCTTCGGATTTCGGGAGCCACTCGCAGTCAATCAAAACTAGCTGTTTCATCGCTTGAAGGAACAGTTGACTGTCCACTTCAGGCATGACTAACCTTTGGGCAGAGGCGTTCATCCGCTGGATATTCTTCTCCGGTCTGAACAAACCGATGCCATCGTCTGCGAGAGCATACGCTTTTAACCCCTCAAAAACCTCCTGATTGTAGTGTAACACCATCGCTGCCGGATCCAAGCGCAAATGTTGGTAGGGAACAATACGAGCATCATGCCATCCCTTCCCGAGGGCATAATCCATCAGGAACATGTGATCGGTGGTATATTTGCCGAAACCTAACTCAGAATCCTTTGGACGATTCTGCCGGGGATTTGTTGATTTTGTTATCTTGATTTCCATGACTAAACTATCTTGGTACACTTCAGAATTTACGCATGTCGTCCCGATTCACAATGCAAGATAAGGGACAGAGTGATGGGATTTCTATCGCCTTCACTATTCGTTCAGTTGATCGCTCCTTTTTCAGTCGCTAGATCGCCGGGGCTTTTAGAGGCTGGTGGGCAGTGCCCACCCTACAAATTTTGCCTTGTATGCCTCAGTCAAAATTTTATTCATAGATCGACCACTTGAATTTGATCGGAGACTTTCCCATCAACGAGTTGAATCAACCGATCCGCCCGCTGAGCCAGGCCTTGATTGTGGGTAACAATAATGAACGTTTGGTCGAAACGATCATTCAAATCCCATAATAAATCGAGCACCGCTGCACTAGTTTTTCGATCAAGATTACCGGTTGGTTCATCGGCAAGCACGACTTTGGGTTGGTTTATTAGGGCGCGGGCGATAGCTACCCGCTGTCGTTCGCCTCCAGAAAGTTCGCTGGGGTGATGTTCAAGCCGTTCGGACAGTCCGACGTAATCAAGCAACTTCCGGGCGTCATCGTGCGCATCGCGGCTATTTTTTCCGGCAATCAGCGCTCCCAGCGCCACATTTTCAATCGCAGTGAACTCTGGCAACAGGTGATGGAATTGGAAAACGAACCCGACTCCAAGATTCCGGAATCGATCGAGTTGTCGGTCATTATACTCAAAAATATCTTGATTTTCGTAGAAGACTTTGCCTTGTGTCGGGCGATCGAGCCCGCCGATTAGGTGCAGCAAGGTACTCTTGCCGACACCAGACGCGCCGATGATCGCGAGAATCTCGCCTTTCTCGATCTCTATATCGATACCTTTGAGAACGGGAAGTTCTTTCGCACCATCGTAATATGACTTGTGCAGATCAACCGTGCGAATGAGATTATTCATATCGCAATGCCTCAACGGGTTTTAGATTTGACGCCTGCCAAGCCGGATACACTGTCGCGAGCCAGCAGATTGCAAACGAAAGAATATTCATAAAACCTACGAAGAACCAGTTAATCTTAACGGGCAGGCGACTCAACTGATAAACTTGGCCATCAATGTAAATCGGCTGGGCGAGGCAGTAGAGAAATAGTCCAATTGCCCCAATCCACAGCAAGCCAAGCAATCCCTTAAAGCTGAAATGCAGTGCTAACGAGCGTCGAAATGCGATAAAGACCTGAATACTGATTGGAATGAGTATGAGTACCGCAAACCAGCGTGATGGTCGAAGATTCTGCAGGTCAAGCAACCAGGAGATACTCACGCCCAGGATTGTACCCACAATGCCTCCCAATACGCCGATGGTGCAGCCTTGAACCATGAAGATTTTGAGGATGTTCCGCTTGGAAGATCCCATCGCACGAAGAACCCCAATATCTCGGGTTTTCTCCATGACCGTCATGATCAGCGTGCTGGCGATGTTAAATGCCGCGACCAAGATAATCAAAGCCTCAATTATTACAGTGACAATCTTCTCCAATTTGATTGCATCAAACAGAGGGGCATGAGAATCCACCCACGTGTTCACGATCGGTATGCCTCGAATCCCTCCATCAAGACGAATTGTCGATGCTATGCGCCCCCGTACTTCAGATGCGACATCCGCGTTTGAAGTGCGGACCTCAATCATATTAATCTGATCAGGTTGCTGCTTGTTGTAAAGTTCCTGTGCCGTGTCGAGGTGAATAAAACCGAGTATATTGTCGTAGGTATGCATTCCCGACTTGTAGATGCCGACCACAACAAAGTTGCGAAGGTGTGTCAAGAAAGTGGTTGGATTTGCGGGATTGGGCACTATTCTGGAGACTAAGCGCAACACATCTCCCTTTGCAACCCCCATATGGTTGGCACCAGCGTCTCCCAAAACAATTCCGCCGAAAATCGTTTCATCTTCGCGCAAGGGCGCATTCTCAATCAACGGGGAATTTTTGAAATCAACAGGCCCATCAAAAAACTTTGAAAATCCTGTAACCCGATCCTCCTTCGACGGATCAATACCCTTCACAAATATTATTCTATTAGGTGTATCCTCATGTTGAAGCCAAGCTGCAATTGGCCTATAGATTACGGGAGAGGCGGCTTCAACCCCGTCGATGGCTTCGATCTGCCTGATAGTCTCCTGATAATTCGAGAAGTAGTTTCCGGAAGCCGAGCGCACGATCACATGGGCTTCATTCGCAAGAAATTTTTCCTTGAGTCCATGCTCAAATCCGTTCATCACCGAGATAACAAGAATAACGACCGCGATACCAAGCGCAACACTGACGACGGATATGACGCCGATGATCGAAATAAACGACTGTTCTCTTCGGGATTTTAGGTAACGAGATGCGATAAACCACTCAAATTTCATTAGGTGTGACTAGGTAGTTTTTTGGATAAGAATATGATGATATATGACCTGCATATTTTGGACTATTAAATAAAGCCAATACAACTTTCGGAAGAAACCGAGTTTTGGTGAAAAAACTCGGTTTCAAGGCATAAATCCAATTGGATTAGGTTTGGTCTTCAGGTCGCATTTGCGGAAAAAAGATGACATCCCGAATAGAACGCTGATCTGTTAGCAGCATGGTTAGTCGATCGACGCCAAACCCGAGTCCACCTGTTGGCGGCATGCCGTATTCCAATGCCCGGAGATAATCCTCGTCCACCATGAAGGCTTCTTCATCCCCGGCTTCAAATTTCTTGCCTTGCTCAATGAATCGTTCGCGCTGATCTATTGGATCGTTCAGTTCACTGAAGGCGTTTCCCATTTCCATGCCAACCATGAAGTATTCGAACCGCTCTACAAAGCGTTCATCGCCCCGCTTCTTCTTGGCGAACGGCGACACTTCAATCGGATAGTCGCAAATGAACGTTGGCTGAATGAGATTGGGTTCGACAAGCGTATCGAATAGCGCCGCGATTGTGCCCCCTCTTGATTCAACTCCGTCCAAATCCACGTTTGCATCTAAGGCGGCGTCCCGCAGTTCGTTATCGTTGAGGGATTCTACATCGATTCCGGTCTCCACATCGATGGATTCAATCATGGTGAGACGCCGCCATGGTGGCTCAAGCGAGAGATTCTCGCCCTGAAAGGTTATCCTGGTGCTTCCAACCACCTCTTGCGCGGTGTGAGCAATCAGTCGCTCCGTGAGGCACATGATATCATCGTAATCCGCATATGCCTGATACAACTCAAGCATTGTAAATTCAGGGTTGTGATCGCGGTCCATGCCCTCATTCCGAAAGTCTTTTGAAAATTCATACACGCGATTGAAGCCGCCGACAATCAATCGTTTTAGATAGAGTTCATTTGCAATACGCAAGTATAGGGTTTGATCCAGCGTATTGTGGTGGGTGACAAATGGTCGCGCGTTCGCTCCGCCATATATTGGTTGAAGCACTGGCGTTTCAACTTCAATAAAATTGATAGCATTAAGATAATCGCGGATAGCCTGAACGATAAGTGTTCGTTTTGCAAAAACCTCTTTTACCTCGCGACTCATGATCAGATCGGCGTAACGCTGGCGGTAGCGGGTTTCCTTGTCCTGTAAACCGTGCCATTTTTCTGGAAGTGGTCGAAGCGATTTGGACAAGAGTTCAAGTTCGTTCGCCAGTACCGTGAGTTCACCCGTTCGAGTGCGGAATACAACCCCCTTGACGCCGATGATGTCGCCAACGTCAAGCATTTTGTAGATTTCGTAAACATCGGCATCAACGACATTCTGACGGACGTATATCTGAATCTGACCATCGGAATCCTGTAGGTTAGCGAAACTACTCTTGCCGTGATCCCGCTTGGTCATGATACGCCCAGCAATGCAGATTGGTTTACTTTCGTCGGGAGTTTCTTGGATTTCGGCGAACTGTAGATGAATTTCGGAGGTGGTGTGTGTTGGCGAGTATCTGTACGGATATGGATTTGCGCCGAGATTTCGGATTTCTTCCAGTTTTTCTCGGCGCTGAGTAATCACGTTACTGGGCGCTTCCAATTTTCATATCCCTTCAATGTCCATCAAGCTATAATCTAAATAGTATAGCACGCCCAGGTGATTAAGGCAACTAAATTCAGGGTTATGGACATGCGCCTCCGCGGACGAATTATGTCATGGCTTGTGCTGCTGCTTGTGTTTCAGATAGCCTTCAATAAAGGCGCTTAAATCACCATCCATGACCGAGTCCACGTTACCGGTTTCGATGTTGGTACGCAAGTCCTTAACAAGGCGATAGGGATGTAGCACGTACGATCGGATTTGACTTCCAAAGTTGATGTCGAGTCGTTCCTCCTGCATTTTGGAGATTTCTTCACGCCGCTGCGCCTCATAAAATTCGTACAGCCGCGAGCGTAGGATTTTCATAGCGACTTCGCGGTTCTTGTGTTGCGAGCGTTCGTTTTGGCACTGGACTACAATCCCGGTGGGGGTATGAGTTATGCGCACGGCAGAATCGGTCACGTTCACGTGTTGTCCACCAGCTCCACTCGAACGATAGTAGTCAATTCTCATGTCGGCAGGGTCAATGTCGATATCGATGGTATCGTCAATTTCGGGGCTGACGGCAACGGCGGCAAAGGAGGTATGGCGGCGGTGGTTGAAGTCAAACGGCGACAAGCGAACCAACCGATGAATCCCCGCTTCCGCGCGCAAATAGCCATACGCATATTCACCGGTCACAAGTATGGTAGCGGTCTTGATGCCGGCTTCATCCCCCGGTGTAAGATCCAACGTTTCCGTTTTATAACCGCTGCGTTCGCACCAACGAAGGTACATGCGCATGAGCATAGCAGCCCAATCTTGTGACTCCGTGCCTCCGGCGCCGGGATGAATATAAAGTAGCGCATTATTGATGTCATGTTCGCCATCAAGCATTAGCTTGAGTTCGATGTCTTGGACCTGCCTTGAGATTTCCTTCAACCCGGCATCAATTTCATCGTTGAAACTCTCATCGTCTTCTTCAATGGCGAGATCGACTAACACTTGAATGTTCTGTAATTCCGATTCTATTTCGTTGTATTGCGTCACCTCATTGCGGAGCTGCGCCATCCGCTGGCTAGTTTTCTGAGCTTGCTGTGGATTGTCCCAAAAATCAGGTTTTGAAAGTTCTACCTCAAGCGTCGCCAGTTCATTCTCTTTGTTCTCTAGGTCAAAGATACCTCCGTAGTTCAACGAGTCGAATGTTCATATTATCAACTTCGGGTTTGAAATCTGCAATCATATGTGTTTCCTTTCGTATTTGTCTGAATCGCGGATTAAACGGATTAAGGGATTTCACGGATTAAAGAGGCCTAATCGGTGTCGTCAGACGCCCTAAGGATCCCATCGAAGAAAAAAAGAGGAATCAGCATGAAGACGTGATTAGCGTGAAATAATGTATACTCAATCCCGCTTTTTTAAGGATTTAGGTATGGTTTGTTCACATATTTGTGAAAACTAGGGGACAGAAAATAGGTACAACAATGTGAACAGGGCACCGAATTTAAGGGGGTGTTCACATGGTTCTAAATTAAGGATTCCTTTGTCGGCGCGGGTTTCTGGTGTCATGAATAGGTACAAAATAGGTACAGAAGAAAAAGTTTGTGTTGTGTGACCGTTTTTGCGCCCCAAGATTTTTGAGGCCCAGATTAATTTTGGCACAACGCCGTCATCCATCACCCAAATTATACTTGAGCTATGTAAAGTTGTCAATCTAAAGGCAGTGGTTAGTGGCCAGTGGTCAGTGATTGAACTTGACTCGGACAGCTACTGGCAGATTGGCAGTGGGAAATTTGGCTCATTCGACTGTTTAGTGTTTGAGCGCAATTACGCTGCACCTCGACACTTACCACTTGACAATAATTGGGTTTTGTGAGAACATGAAGACTGCGCCACATCTGCATCGGGATACCCGTTTTGCGAGTTCACAAATCTCGGAAATTCATGCCAAAAGAACGTGCAGAGCGGCTCAGTGGAACCCTCGTTTTTTCCTTGAAAACTTAATTTCTTTGCACTATATTTTTAACCTAAGCGATTGTGGAAAGGGTGACCGAAATTGTAGTTACCAATTATTGTATCGAACTACCCTAACCTTTCACCGTGACCCTAGTTTTGGACAAATGGTGAAAAAACCAACCGTTGAAAAAAAATACGGAACACAATTGGAGGCGATATGAGCAGCGAAAGTAAGTGTCCAATGATGGGCAACTCTATACCAAGGGGAATCGTAGCGAATCAGCAGTGGTGGCCGAATCAGTTGAACCTGAAGATTCTGCACCAGAACCCACCCCAGTCGGATCCTATGGGGGAGGATTTCAACTATGCCGAGGCGTTCAAGACAGTTGACTTGGATGCGCTGGCGCAGGACATCGAAGAGGTGATGACGACATCGCAGGATTGGTGGCCCGCCGACTATGGCCACTATGGGCCTCTCTTCATTCGGATGGCGTGGCACAGCGCGGGCACGTACCGCATCGGCGACGGACGCGGCGGCGCTGCTTCCGGCACGATGCGCTTTGCGCCCCTCAACAGTTGGCCCGACAACGCGAGCCTCGACAAGGCGCGCCGGTTGCTCTGGCCCGTCAAGCAGAAGTACGGCAAAAGTCTATCATGGGCAGACCTGATGATTTTTACCGGAAACTGTGCCTTGGAGTCGATGGGCCTCAAAACCTTCGGGTTCGCCGGAGGACGAGAGGATGTCTGGGAGCCCGAAGAGGATATCTATTGGGGATCGGAGACCACGTGGCTAGGGGACGAGCGATACACCGGCGAGCGGGATCTGGAGAATCCTCTCGGCGCGGTTCAGATGGGCTTGATCTATGTGAATCCACAGGGGCCGAACGGCAACCCGGATCCAGTCGCTGCCGCCGTAGACATTAAAGAGACGTTCCGCCGCATGGCAATGGACGACGAGGAGACTGTGGCGCTCATCGCGGGCGGACATACGTTTGGCAAAACCCATGGCGCCGCCGATGCGGACGAATACGTCGGTCCCGAACCCGAGGGGGCGTCCTTGAGGAGCAAGGGCTTGGCTGGAAGAACAGTTTTGGCAGCGGCGTGGGCGGCGATGCGATCACCAGCGGGTTGGAGGGCGCTTGGACCAACGCGCCGACGAAGTGGGACAACGGCTTCTTCGACAACCTGTTCAACTACGAGTGGAAACTGATAAAGGGGCCCGGCGGTGCATGGCAGTGGACTCCCGAAGATGAATCTGCACAGGATACCGTGCCGGACGCACACGATTCCTCGAAGAGGCACGCCCCCATGATGCTCACGACGGACCTGTCCCTGAAGGTGGATCCAGTCTATGGAGCGATTTCAAAGCGCTTCCACGAAAACCCGGATGCGTTCGCGGACGCCTTTGCCAGGGCGTGGTACAAGCTGACCCACCGCGACATGGGACCTCGCACACGGTGTCTCGGTTCGCAGGTTCCAGAGGAACCACAGTTGTGGCAGGACCCCGTTCCCGATGTCGATCATGAATTGATTGATGAGCAAGACATCGCTGCCCTCAAGGGTAAGTGCCTTGATTCGGGACTGTCCGTTTCCCAACTGGTTTCGACCGCTTGGGCGTCGGCAGGGACATTCCGCGGCACCGACAAGCGCGGCGGCGCTAACGGCGCGCGCATTCGCCTCGCGCCGCAGAAGGATTGGGAGGTCAACAATCCGTCCGAACTGGGGAAGGTACTTCAGACCTTGAGAGGAATTCAAGCTGAATTCAAACGGGTCCCAGTCCGACGGGAAGCAGGTTTCGCTCGCCGACCTGATCGTGCTTGGCGGGTGTGCAGCGGTCGAGGCGGCGGCGAGGAACGCCGGTACCGACGTACAGGTTCCCTTCGCTCCGGGGGCGCACGGACGCGGTGCAGGAGCAAACCGACGTGGAGTCGTTTGCGGTGCTTGAACCGACCGCCGATTGATTTCGCAACTACCTCGGAAACGGACACGAGAAAACCAGCCGAAGAACTGCTGGTGGATCGAGCGCAAATGCTGACGCTAACCGCACCGGAGATGACGGTTCTCGTCGGAGGATTGCGCGTTCTGATCGCGAACACCGGTCAGTCGGAACTTGGCGTCTTCACGGAGCAACCCGAGACGTTGAGTCCCGATTTCTTCGTGAACCTGCTTGATATGGACACCGAGTGGGTGGCGTCCTCGACAGCCGCGGATGTGTTCGAGGGGCGCGATAGCTCGACTGGCGAGTTGAAGTGGAGCGGCAGCCGCGTCGATCTTGTATTCGGCTCAAACTCACAGCTCCGAGCCATTGCGGAGGTCTACGCATGTGATGACGCCGGGGAGTCATTTGTGAGTGACTTCGTGGCGGCGTGGAACAAGGTCATGAATCTTGACCGGTTTGATCTAGATTGATCTCGTCGAGGAAATAGAAGTGGGAGCGTGGAATTCCACGCTCCCACCCCTTACCACTTCGCCCGCCTTTCATATTTTTCAGAATTGATTGAATCCCTTCACAATCTGTATTCTTTGTTGAATGTTGCTAGTGCGCTAAGAAAAATAGAAGTTCAGGGAGTTTCTGTATAAACTAAAAAGCGATCGATTATCTTGATGTGGGTAGGGAGTTATTTACTCTTAATTGTAAGGAGAAGGCATGAAGTTAGACAGTGTGCCTTGCGATGGGCAAGCGACCAATAATGAAATTCCTCCCGTTATTCTGGAAAATTCAGGATTTTACAGGCGAAAACTACCATTGAATACACATCGGACATGTTCCTGTAAACCTAATCACTTGAATTGCATGACTGCAAAAGAGTGGTTGAAATCCCAACAGGGGTATGGCAATTTCGGTATGAAGCTAGGGATATTCGAGACAAAAATGTCCACCCCGCCACGTTCCCTATTTCTTTGGCTCGAAAGGTGATAGAACTTTCACGCACGAAGGTGAATTAGTGCTCGACCCATTTGTTGAGAGCGGTACAACGCTTGTAGCCGCAAATGATCTGAATCGAACTGCCGTTGGCTTTGATTTGAAAGAAGAATATATTAAACTGTGCAAAGAACGGTTAGCTCCTCAGAGTTTGTTTAATGCCACTCATCCACTAGCTATCCACGATGACGCTAGGAATATAAGTCAGTATTTGTCAGAGAACAGTCTATCACTTATTTTCACATCGCCACCCTACGCGAACTTACTAAACCGCAAGCGAAAAAACAAGTCTAGACGAAACCGAAAGAATGAACAACTCGGCAAAGTAGAACAGTATTCCCAAGACCCGAGAGATTTAGGAACGCTAGAATTAGAACGTTATGCGTCGGCAATGGGTGATATTTATGAGAAACTATATGCCTATACTAAAGCCCAAAGCGCACTGTGTTATCAACGTTCCTGATATGTGGTGGGAAAATCAGAGAATTACAATTCACGTTTCTCTGATAGAAGAACTCCGAAAGAGAGGATACGAACTGAGAAACATTATTATTTGGGATAGAACGAACATTGTGAACCAAATCGGTATTTTTTGGTTGGCCCAGCAATTATATCACAATGGGTGTAACTTTGAATACTTGCTCGATTTCTGGCGTCCACCAGAATAACAAAACATGGAAAAGAAAAAGCTTATCAAGTTCAAAAGCATATCAGAGTACAGTTGCGGAGTGACGCATAAAAGTCAATTTGGACTGGTATCGTAATTAAGAGCCTCTAAATTCGCCTTTTTAGAAGGGGATAGTTGATGTTGCTTTACACCAAAGAGGAACTAGTCGAAAAACTGAAACAAATCAGAAATCAAGGTTGGATAAAGAATGCGAGAACGGGAAATGCAGGGGGTGTAGGCAATACGTTGGAGGACTTGTTGGGCATTGAAGAAAATAATCTGCCCATTCCGAACGCTGCTGAATGGGAACTGAAAACCGCGGCGGATCAATACTTCTGCACTTACCACACTTTTTCATTCAGAGCCATCGCCCCGCGCAGCAAAAATGGTACCTCAGATTCTTTTGCCACTGTACGGTTGGGAGCACCAAGAAGCAGGCGGAAAATATCCAGCGATGAAAAGAGTTTCCGGCAGACCATACATGCTTTGACCAGATCTGATCGGGGTTTTGGTGTAATAGTCAACCGAGAAGAGAGAAAAGTAGAAATCTCATTTGATGTAAAATGTGTTGCTTCACATCATTCAGACTGGTTAGCGTCTGTAGACCAGAGAATTAATCTAACGAACTTGAGCCCCAACCCTACTGGGGTTTTGATGATTTGACTCATAAGGCAGGCACGAAACTCCTAAACTGTTTCTACATAAAGGCAGCAGTCAAGCGGATTGACAGGATTGAACACTTTCACTATGAGCAGATTTTCGTCTTGCAAAAGTTTAGCCCTAGTAAGTTCATTGATGCAATAGAAGCAGGTTCAATACTTGTAGATTTTGATGCCAGAACCTGGGCACAATCACGGAACGAAATTCAGAATGAAGCAAGACACCTTATCTCAGCTATATGAGAGTGTAACACAGATTTAATTCTGGTTCTGGACTAAAGAGGCTCTCATCTTCCGCGTAATAGACTTGTGTAACCTCGAATTTTCACATACTAGATCTTGGGCATATCTCTGCGAATCTCCACGAACGAGCAAAAATCTCCTAAGAATACTACCGCGAGTCCGATTGATTGACCGATTTTGACCTTCCATCATCAACTTCATTTCTGTCTACTATGATGCGGGATACGGCCACCTGAGAAATTAAACTTTTCGGTGCTCAATAATGCGGGAGATAAGCCGTAGCAATTTATGGCATAAATGTCGCTATGCTTGTTTCTCTCACTTTGAATACCGTGTTTTTGGCGATCTCTCAGATATCGGACCTCCGAGCACACCAATAGGGTTGCTCAATAGTGACGCCTATGGTAACAATCGATAGGACACCGGCCCCAAGATGAATTCGATTGAATCTGCGATTCACGAGTTCCTCTTATAAACCATGTGGTATTGTTCCCATTGGCGTAATCAGGTTTCTCAGTTCGTCGGAGACATCTAGGTAAAACTTGTCAATCCTAGGTTGATGGAACTGGACGGAGATTACAAAATCTATACTCTTGCTGGTCGGCGTAATCTATCTGCTTTACAAAGGGAATAATGGCCGCACCATGAATTTCTGGTATTTCAGCCATGCATGATGCAAACCTATCTTTTTTCAAATAGGCTACTGCACCATGAGTAACATGGATGACATAGGGCTCAGGGATCGCCTTTAGTTGTGAAATGGCATTTGTGAAACTTTTCTTTCCAGACTCAGAAATCCCTCCAATAGTACGAGCAGATTTCAGTGTATCCACGATGTAATTCTTTGTAATCGGCGAAGTTATTGAGAAGAGGCCCGGATAATCACACGTAACGCTGTTCTTGAATCCTTTCTGTAATCCTAAATCGATACCGAGTTGCCTTGCGAAGTTAGCGGGATTATTGATGCCAGTCATGAAATCGTAATTGAGTGAAAGAGAATCGCGTTGTATTTTCATTCCGGAACTAGCTTCAGGTGCAATTGCAGCACAATACATCCAGTATTCGGGACGGGGATGCGAGAGAATTACACTCACTTAGGCTTGTCTAAAACCGAACGAAGATTCCCGAATTTGCGTCTTTAGACGTTCCACTGTTGCATATTGTTTTTTAGCCCAATCGAGGTCCGCCACAAAGGCAGAATCCAGTTCGTCCGCAATGAACTCCGAGTTCTTGTCGGGATTGAGATTCCGATAAACAGAAGGAGTTGCGAGCTGGATGTTTTTGGCGCGGAAAGATGAAACAGGGGACCACTGTGCTTCGGAGTATTTAATCAGGCGAGCTGGCTGAGAAGGCGGAAGAGACATGCTACGAGCAAGGGGCACTTTTTCCCAATCAATTCTTTTGGTCACCACAAGAAAATCTGGGGACTCTGCATAAATCATTGCGCTTTCAAGTTCAATCCAAGGAGGCAACATATCCTCTTTAGTATACTCAACGTCTGGACTTACCTGTTTTTCGTTCATTTGAGAATGACTTACTGTTTTAGAGGAGTCTTCAGGCCCGCGAAACATCTTCGAATCCGTCGGCAAGGGTTCCTATTACATAATCGCCCATTCGGGCGTAAATACACTCCACCTCAACAAGCATAATTTGCAGCATAGCCTATCAGCGGACTACTGGTCGAGGAATTTCTGTACCCTCTAAGTGTCGAATCAACTAGTGTTATTTGCGGAAAGAGTTATTCCGACAGGGGTAATGGGGCGCTCTAAAATGACAGTGCATTAATGATGTGAATTAAAGTCGAGATTCGGAGATCGCTCCTACTAGTGTGTGAGGGATCCGGTATTGTTCAGGTGGTGCGCCTGAGTTTGGAGTGAATCCAGGTTCGGTTTTGGTGACCGATGAGTACGAGGCTTACTAACATACAGAGAATTGGAAACCAATTCCCGTAGCGGGTGTATAGTGTCGTTCCTGTGTTCTGGTGGTTTTTCAGAGGTACGTCTTCTACTAGAGTCCCATCAGGATGGGTCGGGGTGATAGTGGGACTCACTATTCTGCCGAGCGGATCGATTATGCAGGAGATGCCTCCGTTGGCGCAGCGGAAGACGGAGATGCGGTTTTCGATGGCGCGGAAGGGCGCGGCGGATAGGTGTTGGGCGGGCGCCGTTGTGCCTACAAACCATGCATCGTTGGTCAAAATCCCCATGATGTTCGCGCCTTTCGCTACGAACTTGCGGAAGAGGTTGGGGAACACGGATTCAAAGCAGATGGCAATTCCCACTTTGGCATCCTCTACGCCGGTGAGCGGCAGAAGGTTAATCGACTTCCCGTGCGCGAATGTCTGAAATTGGATAAAGTTCGGGAGGGCGCTGGAGAACGGCACATATTCCCCGAAGGGCACGAGGTGCATCTTGGAATAGCTGCCAAGTTTTTCGCCTGCCGGGGAGAGGAGAAAAACACTGTTGTAGAACTCCCTATCAGCTTCGCGGACGGGCGCACCAGCGAGGAGATGGATTTGATGCTCGTGGAGCATCCGGAACAGCCGCTGTCTGTACGTTTCCGCCCGCCCGGACAGTATTTGGGGGTGAATTGAGGTTTCGGGCCAAACAATCAGGTCCGGGTTAGCGGCATTCGCCTTTTCGCTCAAACTAAGGTATCGCTTGAAAATCTTGGGGGCGTGTTCCGATTTCCATTTCTCGGCTTGCGAGACATTGCCGGGCACTAGCCCGAGTTTTACGCTCTCTGCCGTGCTCTCGGAACCGGATAAACAAACGGCACCGTAAACGTACGTAAGTACCACAATAGCGACCGGCAATACCACTCCCTTGATCGCGCTTCTCCTGTGGGAAGACGAGATGATTAGATGTGCGATTGCCGCATTGAAAAGCACTACAACGAAGCTGACGCCGTAGACTCCTGTGATGGAGGCAATTTGAATAACGGCGTGATTGTTCCACTGGGAATACCCCATGCTGCCCCATGGGAAGCCTGTCAGTAACCAACTCCTGATCCACTCTAGCCCTGTCCAAAACAGAGCCGCGGGAAAAATGAAGGATATCCCCGATTTATGCGGCAACTGATGCACCAATAGAGAAAAGACGGCAAAGTAAAGGGCGGCGTAGGCGACCAGTGCGACAAACCCCAGCACAGTCACAAAAATGTTTGCAAACGGATAGAGTAGGACAATCCAGTAGAGGAGACCCCCGAAGAACGTCAATCCCGAAATATAACCAATCCGGAAGGCGGATTTCGCGTTTGAAACCGACTTTGCGGCTATCAGCAGCGGAACCAACCCTAACCACGCGAGCGGGAAGAGGTTGAAGCTGGGATGGCTTAAAACGAGCAGAACCCCGGAGAGGACTGCGAGAAGAGTATTTTGATGTTGTTTCATAAAACCGTTCGCGTAATTAGAAATTCCCGCGAGAAATCCCCATGCCCGAGGGATAGAGTCAGGATGTTCTCGTTCAACCGGCATTGATGCCGAGAATCTTGTCGGTCGGGAAATTCTAACCAACGGGGAGAAGGCATGTCAACGTGAAAGGGGTACGGTATTTTGGTTTTTCTTGTTGACATACCGTACAAAGTGTGCGATAAGCATCCCCATTGACCTGCTTGACTTTGCGCCTTGAACGCGAATCTCATGGAGGCGACGTCAATTCGCCTTATGGGGTTGGAGGACATAGCCCCGCGTCACTGGTCACAAGCCACTGAATTATGAGGAAGCGCCATGAGTTTCAACGCAGTTTCTTCATTCAGCATTGCGACGCTATCCCTGTCGATTCTTATCTCTTTCCACGCCTTCTCTCAGCCCGAGGAGGTTCCCCCGGATGTGCTTGAACTTCTCCCTAAAGGCTATGTTTACGCAGATTACCCCGGCGTTTTCGAGGACATAGAGGACGACGGACTCACCTTCGAAGCGTGGATTTATATGACCGAACGTCCAAAAGAGAGGCCGAATGGTTTGGTGCCCGAGGGACAGTGGCTAATCTTTGCCAAGCCCGGCAGTTACTATGCAACGATAAGCGCCAGAACCCTCACAGATGGATTTGACCGCACGCGCCCAGAAGGCACTGTCTGGGCGCAGTTCGGAATATCGCGGCGTTGGCAATTCGGCTGGTCAGCCGCTTTTGTAAAACACGAAATTCCACCGGGTGATTTTCCAATCGGACGTTGGGTGCACATTGCCTATCAAATTGCGGCAGACCGCCCGGGCGTCCGCTGGACACAGTTTTTTGACCATCAACACATTGCGCCCAATCGCACCAAGGGACCCGTCGGGTTCAGGGAATCGCCGTTCCTGATTGGCGGAATTAAACATCTGCCGTTCGAGAACGAAACCAAGTGGTTCGGGCCCTCACACTTTGAATCCTTGAAAGGATATATCGACGAGTTTCGTATTTCCAGGGGATGGCGTTACGCAGAAGATGGAGGCATTCGTCCAAATCGCCGGTTTCGGGCAGATGCCAGTACGATAGCGCTTTGGCATTTTGACGAGGGGCGCTTCGCACCTCGTTATGCCGATGCTTCGGGGAACGGCTATACGCTCGCCGCGGGCGGTTCCCTCGCGGGTCAAGCTGTCAATCCGCGCGGCAAACTGGCTACCGCTTGGGGTAGCTTAAAGCAGGGCAGGTTTTGAGGTTCGACCTATATGGAGAAATTGAAGTGGAGAACGGAGCAAATGTAGCCAAGTAAAACTTCACTAGAGGTCCGAATCTGGTTAGATTCGCGCGTGGCGTTGGGTTTCATTGCATTCAACCCAACCTACAGGATAGGCGGTTTGATTCGTGCAGGATAGAATCGCCAATTCCTGTCGACAACCCAAATAGGCTCTACCACAACCCCACCTTAAACAGATGTGAGATCTTGATAAATAAAATGCGTTCGGCAATGCCGTCTTCTCCCCGGTTGTCGTTAAAGACAATAAAAAAGGTACTTTCGGGGCGATATTCGTATGCAAATAGGAGAAAGACACGCCGTCCGTTTTCTATGTTGAATTCCGAGGTCGTTCTTGCGTACATGCGCTGTGCGAATTGGTAGTTGATTGTGAATCGCCGTGTCCATTCTGTGAGTTCGCGGTCTTCAATCAGGCGCTGTAATGTGATTTCAAAGCTCAGCTTCGAGGTCGGACGCAGGGTGATCTCGGGTCTAATGAACAAGATATCCTTATCATCTCGAATTCCCACTGACCCAAAATTCCGGATCGAGACCCACTTGGGCGGCGACCAGCCACAGTAAAACCTGACCAGTTTGTCCGTATAGGCAATATCCTCGTCAGACACATGATAATACCACTGTGGCCCGAGCCAAAGGAAGAAGTCATGGATTCTAACAGATCCGTTGATGTCCCGTTTTTCGTTGGTGCGTCGCCCGGCATGGTTTTGTAGGCGTTCGTACCTCGCACGCCCGCGAATGCGTTTTATTAATCCCTCATAATGCTTGGTATACCGAGTAGAAACAGAAAGCCCGCGGCGGTCGATGCGCGGAATAAAACCGGTCTCCAAATCGAAATGTTCCCCGATGTCGGTGTAGCGTAGATCGAATGAGAAGCGGTTCGTACGACGCGACAGTTGGGCGAAAATCAAGTCGTCGCTTTCGACGCCGGATTTCCATTCTCTCGCATACTCAAGATTAAGGTCCATGTTGCTTGGCAGTGTAAATCGGGCGTCTACTCCGGACGCCCGATCGTACAACTCCCCGCGTTGCTTGTTCACGCCCAATATGCCGATTGATGATGTCTTGCCCAACTCTCGCTGTAGGCGGAAGACGGAATAGTTATATTCATCCAATGGTAGATGCCCCTCTTCAATCTCTTCATCAGGATCTTCCGGACCTGCCTGCGCGCTAAGGACGGCGAGGTTGTAGCCGCCGAGGTTTCCTGCCATTTTCGCACCGCCTATCAAATCTCCTACACGCCGACTATAGAACAATTCGACCGGCATCTGAAAGATTTCATTTCCTTCCAAGAAAAATGGGCGCTTCTCCGGGAAGCGTAAGGGGATGTCCGTCAGATTGACGCGATCCGGATCGGCCTCAATTTGCGCGAAGTCGGGGTTTATCGTGAAATCTACCGACATGTTTGAGAACGGGTAGCGCAAATCAAGACCTAAATCGGCTTTCATCTCAGGGCTTTGGGCATTTAGTTGCTGCGGTTTGGCAACGCCGTAGGGCTTAATCTCCAATAATCGTGTCGTAACAAGGCTATCCACGGGTAGTTTTGTCAGATGACCAAAACGCGACACGGCATATTCGCGGCTTCCAACGTTCGCCCAAGATTGTTCCTCTTCACGTGATTCATCATGCCGCCAAAAATTGACGCCCCAGGCTCCAGAAGGATTTTGCGATTTGGGAAAACGGAGTTCGGCAAAGGGAATAGAAAATTCGGCGGTCCACCTATCCGCGTAAATCGCGGCGCGGCCGTCCCAGTCGCAGTCCCAAGGTAGTGCAGAACCCAATTCGGATCCACCCCGTCGCACGTTCGATCCTTCGTTGATGATACGACGATCTCTTTGTGTTCCGAGAGGGTTCAACGCGAAGGCATAACAGTTGCGTTTATCCAAGAATGTATCTAGAAATACCTCCACGTAATCATCGGAAAAGAAGGGAGAATCCCGTCGCGTCGAATTCGCGGCAAGTTTGTTCATGTCGTTTTTTGAACACTGAAAACCGATATAGAGCCGATTGCGGTCATGGGCAAGGAAGATTTTGGTTTGTTGGGTAGCCGGCTCTCCT
Organism: Candidatus Poribacteria bacterium; assembly: GCA_965204085.1. Classification (GTDB taxonomy): domain Bacteria; phylum Poribacteria; class WGA-4E; order WGA-4E; family JAJDTR01; genus JAJDTR01. The sequence goes on from CBDBEE010000002.1 coordinate 638,407, forward strand.
GGACGTGGAGAGTATTGGATGAGGTCTCCCGACTGTGTTGCATTTTGCCAGCAAAGGTCATCAAGCACGCCATCGATCTCCGGTGGGGAATCGGTCGTAACCGCTTCAATCTCTCTGAGATTTGGCGTAGCCGTATGGCATATACTACAGATCCAAAGATACAGAAAACACCCCGCGGTTATGTTCTTCTTCATGACCTTTGATAGTTTATGACGAGTTTTCAGTATGAAAAATTTTCTTTGAAGCGACTAGAGAGAATAGGAAGGAAGGCTTAAATGGGATCTCTACCATAGGAACTCCTATCGGTCAGTTGCTCCTTCGTTATACACTCAGTTGATCACTCGCTTTGAGCGATCTCTATGGGAACTCTATCAGGATTGGCTATCGCATTCGTTATTCACTCACTTGATCGGCCATTATCCATTCCTTTGATCCTGCCGTTTATGGGGTGTTTTGGTGATTGTCTGAATCACAGATTTTCACTGATTAAACGGATTACGCGGATGATACGCTTTCTGTTGAGTAAAATTGAGCTTGTTTTCTCGACAGTTATGGTTTCTAATACGACTTACGCGGCACCAGGAGTTCGCAATTCGAGGATGGGATCTCTATGGTCGTACAGAAGCGAGCACAATCTAACAGATTGTGGTACGGAAATCTATGATCGCCCTTGATTGTGGCTGCTACTTTACCAGACGCTCGAAAACACGCGATTCCCGGCAACGTGAAGTATACGTACATTCAAATTATATCCTTTTCCATTGCAGTTTCTTCCACAGTAGGCTATCATTTCAAAGACCATCTATTGTCCGTTTGAGGAGCGGATCAACTGGGTGCTGGACAAGATCGACAGCACTGCGCAAATCAGTCAGAATCCATCTCTGTAGTATAGCGCGAGCTAATCGGTTTGTAAACCTGATTGATACCGCACTCGTTTTTTAGCGAGTAGCAGAAACGGTTCACTCCAAACGAACTTGTGTTAGGAGATTAATTAATGCAGCGAGTAAACCTTATATTTGTAACTACAGTAGTGTGCGTTGCGGCGGTAATACTTCCTCCACCTTCAGGATTGGCGGGACCCGGCACCCAAGGTTCCCAAATCCTAGACCTTGGCGGCGGGACACGCGCAACGGCATTAGGTGATGCCTTCACTGCTGTTGACGGCGATGTGACTAGCGCTTTATGGAATCCCAGTGGATTGGGAATTATTCAAGAGAGACAAGTGGCTATTTCTTACAAGAACCAAGGAGATATCTTCGGAGAGGCAGGAGAAGGGTTATACTATGCATTCTTTGCTGGCGCCATGCCGGTTGGCGAGGCCGGGATCCTGGGAGCGACGCTTCAGCTTGAAGGGCAAGGAACTATCTTGGTTACAACGGATTCCCCCAATCCGATCAGAGAGGAAAACCTCGGAACGAATTGGGTGTTGACGTTTTCATACGCAGATCAATTAACAAAGCGGCTCTCTGCCGGCATGAATGGCAAGATCATCAGGCTGAAACTAGGACAGGAGAGCGGCGGTGCTTATGCCGTTGATTTCGGATTGCAGTACGATTTATTGAATGCCTTTTTGCCGGTGAAAATTGGCGCCGCCCTCCAGAACTGGGGAACACGCTTACACTTCATCGACGAGAATCAAAGCGATCCGCTTCCTCGCAAGTTTAAGTTGGGGACGGCTGTCGTACTCTACGAGGAAACGAATCATCGGGTCAGCCTCATTGGAGATGTGACGGCATCTATCCACAAATTAATTGAGGATGAAGAGGAGATAGAGAGGCACTTGTCTGAACATCCCGATCAAACGCGTAGCGATGTACTTTCAGATCGAGGCGTTGGCATTCGAGCCTTTGAATGGAGGCATTTACGAAAAAGTATCGGAGTCGAGTATTGGCTCGGCAAGCTTCTTGCGTTGCGTGTAGGTTATAAAACGGAACCGGGAATAGAGTTGTTGAATTTTTCGGATCATCTGACTTATGGCTTAGGCGTGAGATTGCTTGACTATCAGTTTGACTACGCCGTGGAAGTGCCGCGGGGACCCGATGGAAAGCGGTTGAATGTTTTTGAACTCATGCTTCGGTTCTAGGTTGAATGGTGGGTTAAATTCGATGTTTTACCGCCATGCTGGGCAGAAGTTTTAGGTATATGAGGTGCAAAATGAATCGAATGGAGACGATGCGGTAATGACTTGGATAATTAGACGATGGACCTCGACCATGTTGATGGGTTGCATGTTGATGTCATACACCTGTCTGTGTGTAGCGTCAACCGTGGAGTCTGAGAAGCCCAATTCCGATCTCTCCGTTTTTCTCATGAAGTCTGCGATAGGCACGAGGACATTGGACGCGGGACCAGAAGGATTGCACCCGAGGGAACCTAAGAAGTCACCTAATCGCGCGTTCTTGTCTTCACTAGTTGTACCGGGATCGGGGCAGCTATATGTTGGTGCAAGACGCGGCTATCTGTTTCTTGCCGCCGATGTCGCTCTTTTGGTAGGTTATTTTATCACACACAGCGACGCCGAAAACTCACGTGATGAATACCGAGATTTGGTCAGGCAACATGTTATATTTGACGGGCCCGGCACCTTTGAAACGTGGGACCCGATTGAGGATTTCGAACACGCGACACTCTTTGATAACTGGCATAATGTATACACTGAAAATAACGGAGAACCCCTTGACCGAACTGGTAAATGGTATTGGGACGACCGCCGAGCGTTTAAGGACGAAGACCGGAAAGGGGACGACGACTCGCCCAACCGTGAAGAAGCTTTGCGTTTGAGATACGAAGCTAACGACACATTTGAGTTTGCGCGAACTCTATTGGGTGGTGTCATCTTGAATCATGCGATTAGCGCAGTCGAAGCCCGTATTGTTGCCAAGAAACACAACAAAGCAAAGGGATTACCTTTGATGTCGTCCAAGCCCATAGATTTGGATTTACGGACAACAGTTTTGTCTGATGGCGTTGAAAGTCAACTCGTTCTACGTGTGCAATTCTGAACTAGACTGTCGATTTTTATTTGTGAAGTATGTCCGCAATTAAAGCCCTATGCACAAAGCATAGGGCTCTTTTTTTGCCTAAAAGCTGACGGGAAGACAGAAAACTATTTATTGACATACATTTTCGATTCTGCTAGACTAGCCGCCCGTTTGAACCAAGGCGAAAAGCCATTTGCGGCAGTAAAGTAGAGTTGCCAATCCCAGTTACCAAATCCCGTTCCAGTTTCGCGATGTCAATGATTGAAATTGAACCGATTCAGAAACCAGTCGATGCAATTGTAACGGTTCCGGGTTCAAAGAGCTATACTAACCGCGCATTGCTGATTGCTTCGCTTGCGAAAGGACATTCAAGGCTAACCGGTGCGCTATTCAGCGATGATACCCGATATATGTATGAAGCGCTACGACAACTAGGCGTAGCCATTGCTGCCAATGAAGATCGATGCTCGTTTGAAGTTATTGGCAACGGTGGCAAAATCCCCGTGAATCGCGCGAATCTCTATGTCGGAAATTCTGGCACGACGACAAGATCGCTTGTCAGTTATGTTGGACTCGGGAAGGGCGAATTCATCATTGATGGTGATGAGCCTATGCGCCGCAGTCGCCCAATCTCCGATTTGTTGAATAGTCTCAAACAGATTGGGGTGGACGCTCGTTCGCAATACGATAACGGTTATCTACCTGTAATTGTGTGTGCAAACGGACTGCAGGGCGGGCGTACACGTTTGAACGCGAGTAAAAGTAGCCAATTCTTGACCTCACTGATGTTGGTTGCGCCGTATGCGGCCAATGGCTTAGAGATTGAAATTGTGGATAAGCTGAAGAAGCCGTACATCGATATCACGATGACGGTGATGAAGGCGTTCGGAGTGGATGTAATCCACAAGGACTATCGCTATTTTCATATTGCCCCCGGTCAGAAGTATGAGCCTCGCGAATATGCCATTGAGCCGGATGCTTCTAGTGCATCCTACTTTTTTGCAGCTGCTGCCTTAACTGGTGGCAGGGTGCGCGTGAAGGATTTGACTAAGGATTCCACTCAAGGGGATATTCGATTCGTTGAAGTGCTTGAAGAGATGGGTTGCCGCGTGAATCGGCATTCTGGTGGAATTGAAGTCATGGGGCCAGACCGACTAAAGGGGATTGATGTAGACATGAACGCTATTTCCGATACGGCGCTTACTCTCGCTGCCATCGCCCCGTTCGCGGAGGACCGCGTGGCTATTCGAAATATTGAACAGACGCGATGGCAAGAAACAGACAGAATCCATGCGATGGCTACAGAGTTGCGCAAACTCGGCGTAGATGTCGTTGAGCATCAGGACGGCGTAGAAATTTATCCCTCTAAAATTGAACCGGCCGAAATTGACACTTACGACGATCATCGCGTGGCTATGGGTTTTTCCTTAATTGGTCTAAGAGTGCCCGGGATTCGAATCAAAAATCCTGACTGTGTTAGCAAGACCTTCCCAAATTATCTTGATGTCTTGGCAAGTCTAAGGGAATCGATTAATCCGCCGAATTCTTAGTTCCAACTGCCACCAGTTTTAATCCGTCCGTAAATCTGTTCTAATCCCCTCGGAAGATTTGTTCTACCCTAGCTGCATATTACGCAATCAACCATCATTTCATTGATTCAAGGAACTCCTCACCACAAATCTCTGCTACGATCTTTGCTACAGCGCCATCTTCATATGAATCTTCCTATCATTTGAAAAGAATGACGTGTCGTTTGTCCAAAATCAGGCGCGATTGTCTCGGGGCAAACGAAGAGTGCTTTGTGCTAGATTGTGTAATAGATTTAGTCTGTAAAGAGTGACTGAAATGGCATAATAATCTGTATCAATTTTTTTTAGAAATCGGGAAACAAGGAGTTCCGCCATGTCCAATATTATTCCGACGCCGGAATCGTTCTTCGGATTCCGTATCGGAAGCGACCGTAAAATTGCCCGCTGGGACAAGATAGTCGAATACTTCAATCTACTGGATGACCGAAACGAGAAAATCCGTGTCATCAATATGGGCGCAACGACGGAAGGGAACCCTTTCTTACTGGCAGTTATTTCGTCTTCAAGCAATCTTGCGCGTTTGGATGAACTGAAGAAAATCAATGCACAGATTGCCGACCCGAGGGGATTGTCTCAAGCAAGAATTAGCCGTTTAGTCAAAAACGGTCGCGCCGTAGTGTGCCAGAGCATGAGCCTTCACGCGAGCGAGATTGCCGCGACGCAAATGTCAGCAGAGCTAGCCTACGATTTGGTCTGCGGTACGGACAGGGAAACAAGAGAGATCTTAGAAAACACGATTTTTCTGATGGTTCCCTGCTTTAACCCCGATGGTCAGGTTATGGTCACTGACTGGTACAACGAACACGTTGGTACGGAGTACGAAGGAACGCCGTTGCCGTGGTTATATCACAAATATTGCGGACACGATAATAACCGAGACGCGTTCATGCTCAATCTGGTCGAGTCGCAATACATGGCGCGTATCATGTTTCAAGAGTGGAATCCGCACGTGTTCCAGGACCACCATGAAATGGGCGCCTATGGACCGAGGTTATTTGTGGTTCCATATTGTGAGCCTATCCACCCACACGCCGATCCACTCATATGGCGCGAACTCGGCTGGTACGGGAGTCACATGGCGTACAAGCTTGAAGAGGCTGGTATCCAAGGGGTGGTCAACGGCGCGCTCTTCGGCGGTTGGGCGCATCTTGGTTTCCATTGGATGGGCAACTACCATAATGTTGCGAGCATGCTGACGGAGACAGCCCAGGCTAGACTGGCTACACCTATCTATGTCCACCCTCACCAACTCACAGGAGATGAAAGTACGCTCCGCGGAATGCCTCACTACAAACCACAGACCAACTTTCCGAATCCTTGGTCTGGCGGCTGGTGGCGGCTTCGCGACATGGTTGAGCAGCAACTTATCGCGTCAAAGGCCGTGTTGCATCTAGCTGCGCAATATCGAGAAACCGTATTGCGCAATGCCGTGCAGAAAGCACTCCGACAAACCGAGCGGGGTGAACAGGAACTGTCAGCGGGGTACTTGATTAAGCCCGGCCAGCATGACCCGCTGACGGTTAATACGCTGATCAACAAACTACTGCTCCAAGGTATTGAAATCCGGAAAATGCGCCATCAAGTGAGATTGGGTGATACAATTTATCCGGCAGGCACATTCTTTCTCCCAATCAACCAACCGAAACGCGGCGTAATCAAGTCGTTGCTACATCGCACTTTTTTCCCGGACGACGCTTGGACGCGCTTTCAGGATGGCACACCGAATCGACCGTATGATATTGTAACAGACACGATGGCGGAAATGATGGGGGTAACCGCCGAACCGGTGCCGGTGGATGGCACTGTGCTTGCGTCGAAGAGGCGCGTGTTTTCCAAGGTAACCGAGCCGGAGGCATCTGACGGGGAGGTCATCGGCACTGGAAAACACGGTTATGTAATTGATGCGCGTCTCAACGAGGCGTACCGCCTTGTGAATAAACTTTTTGATAATGGTGCGGATATTTATCGGTTGACAACGGAGATTGAGGCAGGCAGCCAACTTTTGCCCCCCGGCAGTTTCCTGATTAAGGACATAGGGGTACAGGATTTGATCGCATTGGCACGTGCATCGGGTGTATCGTTCTACGGTCTGAACCAATCCCTAAACGGCGAAATGGGTTTAATCAAAGCCCGGCGCATCGGCATGTACAACCGTTATTGGGGAGGCAACATGGACGAGGGGTGGACGCGACTGACACTGGAGCAGTTCGGCTTTTCGTATGAAACCTTGAGGGACGACGAAATTGCGGCGGGGAATCTTAACGAGGCGTACGATGTCATCATTTTTCCCGATGATTCGACGGAAATGATTGTCGGTGGAGACGAAGAGATTGAGAAGCGGCTCCGAAACATTCCCACGCCAGAGAAGTACCGGAGTGGAATTGGCGACATCGGTGTAGAGAACATCAAGGCTTTCGTTGAGAACGGCGGTACACTGATAACAATCAACCGCGCGTGCGAGTTCGCCATTGAGAAACTGGGCTTGCAGATGCAGAACGCCGTGAGGGACAAACCGAGCAAGGAGTTTTTCTGCCCGGGTTCCACACTGCGCGTTGAGATTGACCCGTCCTATCCGCTCGGTTACGGTATGCCGTCCAGTGCGTTGGCTCTATTTTGGGACAGCCCGGTGTTTTCCATTGACGGCTCCCATTTCAACGACCGGTATGATGTGGTGGTGTCCTATCCGGAACGCGATATTCTGCAAAGCGGCTGGCTTGTTGGCGAGGAGCATCTTTCTAATCGAGCTGCCGTGGTATCGGTCAAATACGGCGAGGGATGCGTGATTCTGTATGGATTCCGCGTTCAATTCCGCGCTACAACTCACGGAACGTTCAAGCTGCTGTTTAACGGTTTGCTAGGTGAATAGACGGTGAGAGCCAACATCTTTGAAAATGTAAACAGCTTAAAATCCATTGAATGAAGCGATAGAAAATGGCGATATTTGAAAGAGACGTACTAGAAAATAGAAGACGGCGCGCTGCCGAAGCATTCGGTAATCAGGCGCCGACTGTTCTAATTGGCGCGGGAGAGCCGATTTCCATACCCGGGGGGCTGGACCAAACCTATCCCTTTACCGCGCATCCTGAGTATTACTGGCTCACCGGCTCACAACGATCTGGCGGAGTTCTTGCGTATAATCAGGGGGACTGGACCCACTTTGTTCGCCCGGTTACGCCAACGGAACGGTTGTGGGAAGGGAATCCTGACCCGCCGGAAGGCGAGGATATCACCGGACTCTCCGAGTGGCTGAAACGTTACTGCGGAGCGGAAATCGCGGTGCTAGGCTCGCCAATCCCAAGTGTCAAGAGTGATGATGAACTTGCTGCGGATATAAGGGTGCGACTTGACACGGTGCGACGGCGAAAGGATTCTGCCGAAATAGAAGTTCTTGAACGTGCCGTCAAAACTACGGCGGCGGGACATGCCAAAGCACGCGAGGTCATTCGACCCGGAATAAGCGAGCGTCAAATCCAGATTGAGCTGGAAGCGGAGATGTTTCGCCAAGGAGCGGATGCCGTAGGGTACGGTACAATTGTGGGAGTCGGTTCTCATGCGGCGGTGCTCCACTTTGAACCCGGTGACCGGATTGTGAACACCGATGATTTGGTGCTTATCGACGCTGGAGGCGCGATTTCGGGTTACACAGCGGATGTGACGCGCACTTATCCCGCGGAGGATAGGTTCACGCCGAGGCAGCAAGCCATCTATGACTTGGTACTTGCCGCAGAAGCGGAGGGGATTTCAAAATGCCGCGTTGGTACGGAGTGGCATGATGTACACCGCGCATCGGCGTGCGTCCTCGCAGGTGGTTTGCGAGATCTCGGAATTCTTAAAGGGGAAGTGGAAGGTCTTCTTGATTCGGGCGCGATTGCCCTGTTTTTTCCGCACGGCATCGGTCACATGACGGGACTCGGCGTGCGCGATGTTGGCGGACATGCCCGGGGACACGACGAAGTTCAGCCGTGCTGCGGTGTGCGCGTGAGGATAAATTTTCCACTGGAGGAAAACTTCCTAATGACGGTGGAGCCTGGAATCTACTTTGTCCCCGCGATCCTTGATGATCCGGTGAAGCGAGAGAGTTTCCGAAACAGCGTAGATTGGGAGTCGCTTGACGCTTGGAGATCGGTTGGGGGTGTCCGTATAGAGGATAATGTGCTAATAACTGCTAGCGGACCGCGCGTGATCACGGCAGAGATACCAAAATAACATCGCACAGAAAATCCGACCAGAATTACTGTTGTCCATCCGCCAGCGCGTAAAACTGGACAGTGTTGATGCGACCTCTGCCCGTTATTCTTTTCTGCATAATCCGAACAGCGTCGGCATGTATAGCTACATTGAGTTCGATTGGGAAGATCACAGTCCTCTTTATCGCCTTGATGGGTTTCCAATTGTTCTCTGCATTTCGCGCATAGATCTCAATATTCGTCACAGTGCCTTCACCTAAAATGACAATCTTGCAGATGTCTTTCTTCTCCGGAATGGAGTATATTAATCCTGATGGAAGAAAGGTTTCTGTGACTTCCTCGTCAACTTGGATATACCGTTGTTCCGAAAAAAACGTTGCGCAGCTAGTTAGAAATAAACAACCAATGCACACATGCACGTAAAATCTTCTCATAATCTTACCTCCGCGATATGCCAACAAATTTTAACGTCCGTGACAACACACGACAAATCGCACACGAGACTATCACGTGCCTTGATGTACGCAGAACGATTGGGAAAGGTCAAAAAGCGTATCGCGATTGGTGAGTGGGAAGTCGTAAATCAAGGGGTTACAAGAGAGCCTAATACCGGGAATGCTCCTCTAATTGGTTTTGGAGGAAGCGAACTAAAGGTGTCCGAGACGTATTAGAGGACGCTAGACGAGGGATATCAAGTATGACACAGTTTTTTTTGACTTTTTAGAGCATTTTTGCGTATGTATCAGCAAATATAGGTTTTGTGAGGTGCGCTATGTCATACGAACCAACAGATCAGGAACTTGTCATACGTCTCAAGAGCGGGGACGTCACAGCTCTTGCCGCGCTCGATCAACGCCACCGCGTGCGAACAGTTCGACTGATTGCGCGGTTAGCCAAATCCTACGAGGATGCGGAGGACATCTACCAAGAGGCGATTCTCAAGGTCGTTTCGCACATTGATACCTTCGATCACCACCGAAGTTTTCACAACTGGCTACACCGGGTCGCTAAAAACCAGTGCATTGACAACTATCGACGACGGAAACAGGTTGAAGCAACGGGCGATGACGAGGTTCTCTTAAAGGTAGCGAGCGGTGGTCGTGATCCGTTAAATGAGGCAACCGACAGGGAACTGCAGGAAGAAATTCAAAGAGCGATTGACGCGCTGCCGAAGCGCCAGCGATCGGTTGCAAAACTGCGTCTGCTAGAGGGACTCGGGTATAAAGAAATTGCCAAACAGATCGGGGGCAGCGTACAAGCGGTTAAATCTCTGTTCAGCGTGGCACGAAAAACGTTGCAGGTAAAACTGCAATTTTATCGAAGTTGCTTCGCATTTCCGTGGCGGAGTTCCCGACAGCGTGTGGATGGATCGGGCGTTTCTGCATCCACAGCGACATCGGTTTCAGGGATTATCTCGGTAACTGCACATCTAATTGTTGTGGCGGTGCTGATCCACGGTTCGATGGATGTAACCGGCGAAAACGACTCAATTACATCGCAGGCGACGAATGTTGTCACCATCATGAGTCTGGTGTCTGTTCGTTCTCCTTTGCCAATTGGCGAGAGTAGTTCTCGTAAAGCTACAGCCCGACTGAATTTGTCTTCATCAAGGAGAAGGTTGCACCGGGAAACGCCGACGGCAGAGAATCGAACGATGGAAGCAGTTTTGCCGTCTCGAATGTCTACTGTTCCGGATTCACCCGCGCTGTTACTAGCATCAATGGAAACCGGATTTCCCCTTCATGAATCCATACCGGCGGCAAAACCGATTGCTTCAGGCAAAACTTTAGTTGTACCACAGTTCGGTTCACTTCCTTTACAACACTCTGACAACAATATCATCAATCGACCCTCTTTACGCAACCACTCCAATAAAGTAGTTACACCAAATCTTACCCTTTTGGATTTACCTGACGGGAACTCTGAGCAACAAAGGGACGTTGTGCACGAAAAACCCCACCCCATGCAGGCGTCCTTACAGTCGGTTAGCAATGCCTTCCGCCGCCTTCGTGCCATCCGAAGCGCACAAGAGTTTGATGCATACTCGCTTGCCCAACTGCGGCGTACTGCTCGCAGCGTAGGGCAATATCCGCTCCTAATTTCTCGCTGTGACCAGTCAAATCTGCGCCAATTGTTGGCGGAACACTGGACACCGATTGTGATGTTGCGATCAGTCGTCGGCGGCACACACCCGTGGGTAATCGATTCATGGGAGACAGATGCCGGGAAAGTAACCCTGACAAATCCGCTTGAACGACACACGAAGCAGTTAAGCGAAACAGCTTTCATTGAGGCTTGGCAAAATGGAAGTTCTCCATTGACCTGTTTGCTATTGGCTGCTCGACCTTTGCCTAATCATTCCTCCATTTTTCCCTCCTTCCAGAAGCACGTGTCGGCGCTCCCTGGCAACAGCCCCCGTATTTGGCACTAGGCTCCAAGATGCATCCCGAAATTTTGAAGAGAATCTAACGCCTAGTTCTGCCCAAGTACCCGGTTTTACAGAGCGGGCCTCCCTCTCTTCACTAGATTATCGCGCCGATTCGCCACCGAAAACCTTGCCTTATCTGCGCGTTCAGCAGATAGACTTTGACCTTTTCGAATCAATTCACGTATATGAATGTGAACCCTCCAACCTTTGGCGACCTTGTGCCAAAGTATTGTTAATGGAGCACTAGGGTTGTACTATTCTCAAATCAACCCAACTACCTACTATGGTAACTGCATGGTAGGCGATCGATTATTCGGATAATGCGGGGGTTCCCTCATAGGAAAGGAAGGACGAAATGATAGCGCGATGGCAGAATATTATTTACTTCGTCGGTTTATTGATGCTTGTTGGCTGTTCCGGGAAAATGATGAATTGGCTTGAAGAACCGACTAGCTTTGATGAGAAGGTACAACAAATGCGAGAAAACTACACTAAATCAGAGCCTATTGTTGAGAGTAACGCAAGACAGCGGCTGAGTTGGCGGATCGAGTGGTCGAAAAAATTTCACAAGATGCTTCAACTTCACAACCCTAGATATCGAGATTATCGGCATCTCTACTTGGTAGGAGATACACTCCCATTGTATCTGAAACACGAAAAACAGATACGGTACGAGAAAGTCAATCGTACGAACAAAAGGCGACCCAAGTAAAAGATTTCAGTATGAAGTGCATCTCAAGCATAAAGGCAGTGGCAAGTCTCCGCAGCCCGTTGACAGGTTGGGTCGTTTACTTTGTGAATCTAAATCATATGTGAATTGTGTATCCCAGGCTTTGGAAATTGCAACAGTCGAGGAAAGCAACTGAAGATCCGATGAGGTTTCTTCAATGAAACGTAAGCGTCGACTCGGTTCATCTATCTCAATGGCCTTAATAGGCTTTCTTTTCGCCACCTCGACAGTTTTCGGTCAGGTTAAGTTCCTCGGTAAAGGAAATGTGCAGGTGATTCAGTTTTCCCCTGATGGCGAATGGCTTGCAATTGGCACATCGGCTATTCTTGAAGTGTATTCGACAGCTACATATCAACCGAGCTGCGTTGTTGATATCAACGTGGACACACTTGCATTCAGCCCGGATGGGGCGGAGATCTTAGTCGGGGATAACCGAACTTTGCTCCAATTTCAAATCCCGTCGGGGAGGGAAATCACACGCTTCGAGAGACATGAGAGCCGAATTACTGACGTAGCCTACAGCTCCGCCGGAGGTCTGATTGCTTCCATCGATGCGAGAGGAGTCGTGTGCATGTGGCGAGATGGTCAAGAGACCAGTTTCCGTCAAGCGGCGTCCAGCAGATTCGATTACTGGCTCCTGTTCTCACCGGATGGCCGGCATTTGCACGTCGGCACATCCGGCCACGTTCAGACATGGGATGTTGTTGCGGACGCAAGACTTGTACACGAATGGGGCACGAGGGACGTCGTGGGAAGTCCGATACTACATCCTGGTGGTAGACAACTCGTTTTCGGGAAACGCAATGGAGAGGTTGAATTTCGATCGTCCCACACAGGAGAACAAACAAGAGTTGTCAGCGTTCGCGATGTAGTGAAAGCAAGACTGGAGGAAATGGGCGAGCATGCAAACGACGAAGCGGAAATCGAGTCATTTGCATTCGGCCCAGATGGGCGGACTCTAGTCGTCGGATTTGAGGACGCGGTTCTCGCCGTCTGGGACACACAAAGCCAATCGTTACTCCGCGCTTGGATTACGAAAACACGTCCGGATGAAGAGTTCAAGGGCTGGGGTGGAAGCGGATATTTTGCGGATTATGAGATCCGCAGGTGGGCGCCAGCGCTTGCGCTCAGCCCCGATGGTCGTACAGTTGTTGCGCGCGCCGATCGCCATGCGAATCTGGGACGATGGGAGGTGGAGACAGGTAAACTGGTTGGCCGCTTTGAAGGTTACGCTAGGTATCCAAATATGATTGGATTTAGCTCGGACGGAAGTCGTTTTGCGACATTGGATAGAACTCTTCGCGTTTGGAATACGGCAACAACCGAGATCATCGCCGAGATTCAATATGACAATTACGGCAGTGCGGCCGCCATCAGTCGGAATGGAAAATATGTCGCCATCACGCATAGTGATAGGCGTGTAACGGTATGGGATGTCGATACCGCCACGGTCAAGCACGTACTCCCAGGTTCACTTTGGGGAGGGATAATGTATTGGACAGTCACGTTCAGTCCGGATAGTCGTCTAGTCGCAGCGGTGGCTTTGTCGCCCATCATCCGGGTATGGAAGGTTGAAACCGGCGAAATGATCGCTGAATTGAATCACTGGGGCGATGATTTGAGTTTTGATTTTGTGCGTTTCAGTCCTGACGGTAGATGGTTGGTGGGCGGAGGCTGGAACGTTGCGGTTTGGGACACAAGGGAGTTCACACTGCAGCGCATCATCATGACAACTCGTCATATCCGACAAGGCTCTGCGGTGTTCAGTCCCGATAGCCGGTGGTTTGGCATGTACATGGGCACTCGACCGGACAACATGCAATTTTTCAACATTGAAACAGGTGAACTTGAGTTTGAATTGCAGACGGGAAATGCGGCTTCGGCAGAATTCAGCCCTGATGGTCGGTGGCTTGCGGCATGGCAATGGGGAACGACGGAGGAAAATGGAAACACACGCTACGAACCTGTGATGAGATTCTGGGATGTCGAAAACCGGCGTTCCGTCCTCAATCTACCCGATCCACCGTATTCACACGCAATGTTCAGTCCTGATGGCCGATTCATTGCCCTGAATCACAAAGATCATCGGATTCATCTGCAGCCGGTTGAGAGACTTCTGCCTCATTACATCGTTCAAAGGTTGCGAATCTCCACTTGGGGGAAGATCAAGAAAACCCCACTTCTTCAGAATTATCCCAATCCGTTCAGCCTTGAAACGTGGATTCCCTATCGACTCACCGTGCCATCGTCTGTGCGGATAAACATCTACGACCCAACAGGACATAATGTGCGCACTCTCAAGATTGGGATGCGGCAGGAAGGCGACTACGTGAATCAGGATTACGCTGCTTATTGGGATGGGCGGGATGAATTTGGCGAGTCGGTCGCGTCGGGACTTTATTTCTATCAGTTGGAAACTGACGTTTTTTCTGAAACGCGTCGGATGGTGGTTTTGAAATAAACCAAATAATCATCCATTGAGATATCAAAGACAACTAACCGATGGTGGTGAGGGGGCTCTCATTCGTCAACAGCTTTTATCAAGTTCTGGACCGGCTGTGAAAAAGCCGGAACGCTCATTAAACCCATGGCATCCGTGACGTACTCGCTTCGTTTCATCCCGTTCAACACCACCGACACTCCCGGCGACGAAGTAACAAAGTTCAGCGCTTTTTGCGACAAGGTCAGCTTTCTTTCCTCGCCTACTAGCACTTGATCCAATGCCTTTGAAATTGGCTGCATCTGCATTGATGCGGTGCGATTAAAACGTCCCGAAACAAGTGAGAGCAACCTATTGATTGCTCCAACATATTCCCCTTGAATGTCTTTCCACTCCGCTTGATGGGCATTTGGGCATGCTTCAATTGTTTGTCCCAAATAGGTGTGAATCAGGGGAATCAGGTATTGTTGGGCGATTTGCTCCCAGTGGTCACGGTTTTGGATTCGGGGCATGAATCTGGGCAGATTTTGGGCAAGGTCGTAAAACAGAGTCGAGTTTGCCGACTTACTCAATTGAGAGAAGATTCCCCAATCCGTCAGCGTCGATCGCAACCGATTCTCTGTCTCGTCAAGCGCTTTGACCTCCTCGTTAATTGCTCTCTGATAGTCGAGTTCAGGATTGTAGGGATACTGGGCTAATCGCACCATCTGATTGCCCTGTACGGCATTGAGCGGACGGTTCACCAACACGCCAATCCCAAGTGTCTCTGCTCCCTCAAGCACCGTCATATCTTGCCCATTGATTGTGTTATTTACCTCTGATAATGCGGCGTGTTCAAAAAGATTGTACGGGAGCTGGATAATTTTGAAGTGGTTTTCGCCTTGATTGCCGTGTACGGTCCTCGCTGCGTCGCAGGCGGCGTCAAAACAGCGCTGGAGGGAAGCGTGTTCAAAATCGGTCTTTGAAGACGGGAAGGTGTTGGACGATATGCCGTAGTAACGAATTTTATCTTCCCTCACGAAATGCTCCATCTGCATGAACGCGCGGTAAATACGGTCATAAAACGTGTTTCGAATATCACCGAGATTAGCACCAGAATTTCGTTTGTGGGCATCCGAGAGAAAGTATTCCGGGTTGTGCAACAGATAAACGTCGATAGTATCCAATTGCAGCCGGTCCGAACTACGTTTCCACTGATCTACAAGGAAATCGGGGTGAATGCAGTGCCAGCAACCGTCCATATACTTGACGACCTCTTCCCATGGTTTGCCCTCTCGTTCACGCCGCATGGCTTCATCTAGATTTTGTCCTTGAATATAGCCGACCTTCGAAACAACGATTATCTCGCTTCTCTCTATCTGCCCTGCCGAAATCTGATCGCTCAAGACATTCCCAATCAACGTTTCACTGCCACCGTCGGTGTAATTGCTTGACGTGTCAATTAGATTACAGCCGGCTTGAATCGCTGTGTGAAGGGATGCCGAATGTTCATCAAATCGGTTGTCAACACGGTATGAACCGTAACCAATCTTCGACGTGGTTAGATTGGTGCCGGTTAGTTGGCGGAAAGCCGCTGATTCGAAAGGGGGATTACACTCTCGCATACGGTTGGCGAATGCCCGAGTTTTTGGAGCGTCGGCACAACCCTTTATTTTGGCGTTCATGCTGTTTTCTCTGATGGGAAAGGTGTTATTCGGTGGTGGGATCTTAGTGGTTTGTTTGTTAAAAACAAATGGTATAGGAACTACGCATTACGGATTCTTGAGATCAATAGGACTGTTTGGAAGAAACCAAGTTTTCGGGAAATAGTATCAAATGACCCTATGATAGCTGGAATGCCCATATGTATTGGCTTCGAGCCATCATCAAATGAGCTAGCTGGGTTGGCTTAACGAGTCTACTCTTCAAGAAATTCATGCGACTGGATAGAACCAAGGCTAAGTATACCAAAAAGGATATCGCGTGCCAAGCCAATGCTAAAGAAAGAGACGGTGTTTTCCGAGCTAAAATTCTAGGTGGTCCTATTCTGTCATTGCCGGTCTCCTTTGGGTTGGGAATTGGACTGGACGGTGGTATCTTTACCGGGGTCAGATTTTCTTGCCAGGTTTGCGTCCATGTCATTGAGTAAATGTTGAGGAATTAGGTCGAGATATTGAGAGATGACGCGCTTGGAAAGTTTGGTAATCTGAGAGATTTTGTCAATATCATCGGTAGCAGTGCGAACAATCTTTACAGACTCATAATCGTGGATGTATCGGTCAACAGCTTCTTTGGAGTGCTTGGTCTTGGCAGCAATAGTGGGAGTTAGATGCCCTTGTAGATAAAGGGTGATAATCTCCTTCTTGTGAGTAATTGCTGCGGATAAATCGTGAATGTTGCCGCGAGTGGGCAAGATTTTTCCACTGGTGCTTTGCCATTCATTGACATACTCACTCACCACCGGATCGCGGACGTTGAGCAACATGGCAAGGTCTAGTTGAGTCAACAATGCACCTTGGTCATAGGCTTGATAACACCATCGCACCAATCGATGGATTCTGAGTTCACGGGAGCTGAAGCCGCTGTAATAGTGTTCAGTATCCTCGGGGGCGAGAAAGGTTAAAACCACAGGCTTCATACGGGTTTTAACGATTGACTTCCCTTTCTGTGGATATTCATCAATCGGCACAGCCATCCAGACCAGTTGACCATAGCTAAGCATTCGTTCATTAGGGAGTTGTTCCCCAGAGGCTAGTTTATCAAGTGGCAAGCGAATCAGGAAATAGTCCTCAATGGTTTTGACGATGTCATCGACAATGGCTTTTGCAGTCACTTCGCCTTTGTCATACCCATAGGAATTGATAAAGCGATGAATCAGCAGCTGTCGCAGTGATTTATCATTGATGCGTCTGATTTTCTTCTCGTTGATTTCAGTTCGAGTCAATGATTTGCTCATGAGTTCTCCCCCTTTTTTTCATCAACGGGTTCAGGACGAAGTAAAGTCGTCATTCGCTCTGTATGTTTGTATTCATCATACAGGGAGAGATACTCATGAATCAATCGGTCAGAGAGATGGGTAATGAGCCGTATCTGTTCCTTTGGAAAGTCTTGATGATGGAGGGTTGCTACCTGAGTGAAATCACGCAAGTATCGCAACACGGCGCGTTCGGTATGGTTCGTCTTTTGCTCAATTTCGGTGAACTGATATCCTTTGAAGTACAACTCAAGGATTTGTGTCTTATGAGAAATGCCGGGGCCCATATCGTGTTTGGCGCCGCGAGTCATTACAAATAAGCCTTGCTGTTTCAACTGTTTGATATCGCGTTTGATTGTTGCCGGGCTGGTGGTTAATAGCACCGCTAAATCTTCATAGCTGAGCAAGGCATCTTGGTCATAGGCTTGTTTGGTTAATCGTAAGATTCGATGTCGTCTCAGTCCCGCAAGTCCGTAATTGGCTAAGACCTCAAGGTCGGTGTGCACATCATTCAGAGTGAGTCGGCAGGAGACCTTTTTAGCCAACGCGATATGTTTACCTGCCGGTTCGTCGGCTGCTACGGCTTCATAGCAGATTTGGCCCGATGTAAGTTGGATTTCGGCATGTTGGGCAAAGTAAGAAGAAATCTGTTTATAGTAGGCTTCTGCAAGAATGGGCATCAGATTGAAGTCTGACGCAATCTTCTGAATGATTGCCGCCCTTGCCGACTTTGATTCCAGACGATTGATACCGTAGGGTGAATTGCTTTGTGGCTTCATAATGACCTCCATGAGCTGATTGTAGTTGATGGGAATACCATCTGTCTTTACTGTAGCTCATGGGGTCATTTGATACAAACTATAAAAAACTCGGTTTCATGGATTCAATTCAGCTTCGCCTGAAGTTTCCTCATTGCGACAAACGCTATTTTGTAGTCGGGGCTTTCTTCCAATGCCCGCTTGTAACTCGCAATGGCTTTCGACCACTCGAACCGGTGTTCAAAGACGCGCCCCAGGTTCATGAAAGGATGGGCGCGCGCCTCATAGCGGGGAGCGGCAATCGCCTTTTCAAGCCAAGGTATTGCCGCATCGTGTTCGCCGAGTTGAATTAGAGATGCACCAATATCATTGTATGGGTTGCCAAAATCGGGATCGATTGCGATAGCTATTTTGCACTCATCAATCGCGTCGTAGGTTCGTCCCATCATGGAATACGTCCAGCCGAGATAGGTGTGTGCCTCAGCCGTAGGATAGAGTTGAATAGATTTCAAGTACAGCTCAATTGCATTGGCAAATTCCCCTCGCATTTGATACTCCAGGGCTTCCTGCCAATACAGTAAGGCTTCTTCTTTTGCCTGTTTTTCATCCATATCCATCGTCTAGAAGCCTTTCTTACGATATTTCGTTGGCATGTATATTAGGGACGTGTGCAATTCGCGCGAGGCACCTAACGGGTTGGGAAATCCAAATCTAAGGAGATTGGTAAAATGCCTAACGGAGAGGCGTCATCCTCTCGCTAATCTTTCACGATACATCATGCGATTGTCGCAGAAGATCGCCATTCCTGTGTTTTGCGTAAGTCCTGGTCACATTAGACTATCTTCTTTCATCCAGTTGATGGTTCGATCAAGAGCAGCGATTGTCTGCTGAATATCATCGTCAGTGTGAGCCGCTGTTGTCATACCGTTATTGGGGAAATCAATTCCATTAAGTAGCATGCCGCAGCGCAGATTCATCATCAGATCGGGCTGGCTCGCGGTTTTCAATCTACGGTAGTCCCATACATGTGGATTGAAGTCTTTGGCACGTACCTTCTCTCCGTGTCCGACAAGCGTCTTGATGCACGAAAACTCGCCATAAGTTGCCCAATCGAGACCATGGTTGTCTATAACATCGTTAAATCCGTCTCGCAATTCCTCGGCCGTGCGGTTTACATGTCGGTGGGGTTCGCCTGTCTTGACAATGTTGAGCATTGCGATTGCGGCGGCTGCGGTTAGGGGGTTAGCATTGAACGTCCCGGGGTGGGGCATTTTCTTTTGCTCGTCGGAAGCATCTTGCTCTTTAATCGATATCAGGTTCAGGATCTCTTTCTTGCCGACGAGAGCTCCGCCAGGTAGACCGCCTGCCACGATCTTGGCTAAACTCGTCAAATCCGGTGTCACTCCGTAATAACCCTGTGCCCCTCCGGGCGCCACACGAAAACCGGTAATCACCTCGTCGAAGATCAAGATGACGCCGTAATGATGAGTGACTTCACGCAATTGTCGTAAGAACTCACCTTTCGTCGGAATCGTTCCTGAGGATCCGCCCGTCGGCTCCAAGATAATGCATGCTATGTCTGAATCCGTTTGCAAACACCTTTCAACCGCGGCGATGTCGTTTGGCGGGCAAATCACGGTCGTATCCAGTACCTCCGCCGGAATACCGGGCACTACTTTCCCGAATGGAGGATACGCGTCCTGAATAACAAAATCGTGCCAACCGTGAAAATGTCCCGCGAATTTTAACAGCTTGTTTTTGCCGGTAAAAGTACGCGAGAGGCGTAACCCCATCAATGTGGCTTCCGTGCCTGAACTCACGAAACGCACACGCTCCGCGGACGGGATGAGGTTCTTCACCAAGCCCGCCCACTCTAGTTCGAGCGGATGACATGCGCCGTAGTGAGTGCCGTGTTCCATCTGGCGCTTCACTGCGTTGACAATTACGGGATGACCATGACCTAACAGTAGGGCGCCGTGACCAGCCCAGTAGTCGATGAACTCTTCCCCGTCAACACCCCACTTCTTCGATCCCTCTGCTCGATCAATATAGATAGGAAATGGATTCGCGTGCCGACTGTCATGTGTGACGCCATCGGGGAAAATCTGTCCCGCTTGACGAGCCAGTTTTTCGTGCTTCTGAAATGCTTCCCCATATCTTTCGAGAATTGTTGGCATTCACTGTCTCCTTGCACAGAAGCTATTTTGCCTAATAATCGTTCTTCCGGCGTCTGCCGGTGGTTCTAATCAATGAAATCGATGTTCTTTATCATTTCCTCATCGCGTCAAACAAATCCCCCAGAATCCGATAATCATGGTCAAATGCAAGTTCTGGTAGCGATTGGGAATCAAATAAACTAGCGTCTAGCGCTTCTGAGCAACCCTTTGGAACGCCGGAGACGATTCTGCCTACATACACAATTAACACAACACTCCGCTCCATATCAGAGTAAACACCCAAAAGCCGGTCGAGTTCTACCTCAACATCCGCTTCCTCTTTGGCTTCACGAATTGCGGTCTCTTCCGGTGTGTCGCCAATGTCAATGAAGCCGGTTGGGAAACTCCAGAAACCGTGTTTGGGTTCATTTCCGCGCTGAATCAGCAGAATTTTCCCGTCTTTTAGCGCTAATGTTCCCGCTACCGGCTTAGGATCTTGATAGAAGATGAAATCACATACCGTGCATGCTTGGCGATGGCGCTGTTCGATGAACCGTTCTTCGAGTTGCGCTGCGCATTTTGGACAGAAACGGAACTGTGGTCCGGCATCATCATGGGCATGAGTAGTGTCTGGATTTTTGTCGGTCAAGGTTAAATTCCTAGGACAATCTGACAAAAATATGATACATCATAGGCTATAGGATGTCAAATCGGTAATTTGGCGATTGACAGGTTGAGATGCTATCGGATAGCGCAAATTATACCGTGCGCTGTCAGAAATTGCGCTTTTCAAGATTTAAGGCTTGCTTCGCCGATTATAGAGACAGCACCAAGCGAGCGAATATTGAATGGGGTAACGTCCGCAGTTTCCACCTGTCGCCCCTCTGGGGCTTTGCTGTAGGTCGAACCAACGTTTCTATACACCTTCCGCCCCTCTGGGGCTACCAAGATTTAGATATGTCGCGATTCGGAGATCGCTCCTACAAAATAAGCAATTCTCAGCAGCGTGGAGTATAGATGCAAGTCCTAGTGCGTGCACGAGTGATATGATCCCAGCCTATGTCCATGGAGATATCTCATACTGTGTACTCATACAAGGGACTGATATGTACTAGATTCTCTGTATTTACGTTGCGGATTTGGAACTCGAAGTATGGCTGTTGACATAGATTGGAATTGTTCGGTCGACTTAGGATATCATATGATGATTACGCATGCCAAAAATCCTCACATTGAGTCCCCTTCCACTATTTGGCAAAAGGAGAACTGATGCGCGCGCTAATTTGGATTATGACTCCCTTGTTGATAATTTGTGTACTGCTTGCCTCGCGGTTTGTCAGTTGGGAGCGCCTCAAAGAGGAGGATCCTGTGGTCGTGGAATATGTCAATGAGGGGACCTCTCTACTGGAGGGAATCAGCCCTGATTATCAAGGCGCAGTCGACGCGTTTACACACGCGATTGAGAAGAATCCGAAACATACTCTTGCCATAATCCGAAGAGGTCTTGCATACTACCGCCTTGGGAAATACCGTGATGCAATTGCTGATTACGATCGGGTACTCGATTTGAAGCGGTACGAAGCGGAAGCGTACTTTAGCCGAGGCGATGCTTACCGGGAATTAAAAGATCATCATCAAGCCGTTGCGGATTACACAGCATCATTAGGGAAAAGGTGGGCGGCGTTTGTCATATGGAAAAGGGCGGAAGTCTATATTCAAATCGGTGACGAGCAACGCGCTCTTGCGGATTATACCGCAGTTATTCAGCGCAAGGGTGGCGCGGCGGGATATTACCAACGGGGGCGAGCCTATGTGCGACTACACGAGAATGAACTCGCACTCGACGATTTCAACAAGGCGATAGAGATCGAGCCAGAGTTTGCAGAGGCATTTCTGAGCCGCGGAAAAACTTATGAACGCTTGGATCGGCAACTGGATGCGAAATCAGACTATCTTAAAGTCATTGAACTCGCTAGCGCCGAGATTCAGATGTGGGAGGAAGACCATCCGATTCTGGGACCCGTCTATTTTCGCAGGGGCGTAGCCTACCAATATCTTGGACAAAATGAGCCAGCACGCGCTGACTATGAGATGGTGATTAAGCTTAAGATTGGCGGCGAGATAGGTAGAAAAGCTGCAACAAGATTACAAATGCTGGTGCCGCATCATTAACGTACGAGGAGCAGTCGGACACTGTAGGTTTACAAATCTCATACTTGTGTCTGCTAGATTTTCAACCCAAAGATGCCCGCAAAGCTGATTCGATATCCGCATAGCGGAATTCATAGCCCATTGACAGGGTTTTCTCCGGAAGAACACGCTGGCTCATGAGCATGAAATCGGTGAACTCGCCATAGCGTAGCTTTAAGGCAAAAGTAGGCACGGGAAAAAGGGTCGGGCGCCGGATAATGCGACCGAGGGTCTTTGTAAACTCAATGTTTCTTACAGGTAGTGGTGCTGTAGCGTTAAGAGCGCCATTTATATTTTGGTTTTCTATCGCATAGAGTATTATTCCCGCCACATCGTCAATATGAATCCATGACATCCACTGGGTTCCGCTTCCCAGCCTGCCTCCCAATCCCATGTAAAATGGGGGAAGCATCTTTCCAAGCAAGCCGCCGTCTTTTCCAAACACATGACCTAACCGAATTCGGACCACTCGGACTCCCATTGCTTCCGCATTCCGTGCTTCTGACTCCCAATCCTGACAGACTTCGGCGAGGAAATCATTGCCCGGAGGAGAGTCCTCTGTGAATTCCTCTTCGCCACTATCACCATAATATCCTATCGCCGAGGCACATACCAACACCTCAGGTTTTGTCTCAACTTTTGATAGAGATTCAACAAGGCGGTTCGTCGATTCTGTGCGGCTTTCTCGAATCCGTCGCTTTTTTTCAGGATTCCATCTTTCCCCAATAGTTTCTCCTGCAAGATGAACGACGGCATTGATGTCGGATAAGGCTGAAGACGGAACAAGCTCTGTGTCTGGTCGCCAAACTTCTACTCTCTTCACGTGGGGCAACAAAGCGGCAGCGGTGTCCGGTTCGCGAGACAATGCGACGACATCGTGTCCCTTTTCCGCAGCCATAGTGCACAGTCCACTCCCTATAAAACCGCTTGCGCCAGTGACTAAAAGAGAGGGTTTATTTTCGTCGATCATCTTCAATTGCCCCTAGTGGCGAAAGATTGCCAATCTTCCGATAAGAATGTGCGTTATTTTGCACGCTGGCGGGAAAAGGTACTGTTTTAGTAATGGTTTGTTAATATAACCCAAGTTGCTACCAACAAGATTTTAGGCATGCACCGCCGTTATAAACTGAGAATGGTTCATTAATTTCGGAAAATTGGTAGCGCAAACTGTCAGTTTGCGCATCACAAGCACAATCTAACAGATTGTGCTACAATGGTGGCAACTTAGGTTAAAATAGTTAATATTGGTTCAGATACTTCTCTGGTCGTTCATTTGCGGCATGTCTGTTCACCGAGATGTTCTGCAAAACTATCTTGTCAGTGCGGCAGCGATTTTCTCAACGATACCATCAGCGCGACTCCGCACTTGGTCTGGGGTCAAACTTTGGATTGGGTGTCCGACAGTTATTGGTTCAAGGTCGTCATAACCGAGTGCTTTTGCTTGGACCTTTCCTGCCGCGAAAAACACCTCCGAACAGATGGCAACGGATGGGACGCCGCGTTCCTCCAAGGCTGCTCCGTCGTGCATACTGCACGATATGCATGAGCCTCAGTCAGCAAGCCCTTCAATGACAAAGTCGCACCGATTAGCGAGTTTGACAATTAGTTCCTCGGGTGCCGGTCGTGTGAAAGTTGGTTTGTTGACATGAACTACTTCTGCGACATCAAATTCTTTACATAATAGTTCTTCCACACGATCGAGGAAAGCATCGCTGCCATTCTTCCCAATGTTAAGTAACCCCACGGTTTTACCATTTAGGGTATCAAGGCGAGGGGCAAGATACTTGGCGGAAATTCCGCCTAAATCTTGCGGATCAAGTAAGTTGATATTTTCCATTATACTCTCCTCAGTAATGTGAAAACGGAGCACCCCTACTATTGGAGCACTGGAGATGACAGAGAGATTTGAAATAGATCACGAGATAACGCAAATTCTACAATGTATGCGATGAAGCAAGAACTTTCCTGATTGTCGTTGAGGTTACCTTTGAGCGAGTTTTCTCACACATTCGTCATGAAGTTTCCCATTGGTTGCCAGAAAAGGTACATTAGCACCGCGGTACGCGGGAGAGTGTGACGGCAATGGGAAAATAGCTTCGCCGGATGGGTATGTTACACGTCCACTTGCCGCTTCCAATATGGCTGTCGCAGCGGTTACATCCCAGAGCTTTGTCGTATAATCGAGACTCCCATCAAAATGCCCGGTAGCGACACCGCATATGTGGAGAGCGGCAGAGCCTAGGGAACGTCCCTTTGCAAGATTCTGCATGAACGGATTTAGAGCTTTCATCACCTCTGAGGAAAATCCAAATAGCCCAATCGGATCCAATTTTTCTCGCTTGTTCGCGTGGATAGCCATACCATTGAGCGCCGCAGTTTGTCCCTTGATTGCACTGAACATCCGGTCCGTGTAGGGGTCAAAGACAACGCCGAGGATTGGACTTCCGTTGCACAATAGGCCTATAGCAACCGAAAAGATGGGCAACCCCGCAGCGTAATTGGCAGTTCCATCCAGAGGATCGGTAACCCAACAATTATCGGACTGCATGTCCGATAACCCAAACTCTTCACCAAGCGTGGAGTCATCTGGGAATAGAGACTCAAGACTCGTTTTGATGAACTGTTCGGAGGCTTTATCCGCCTCCGTCACAATATCGCCGATCCCCTTATGCTCCACTTGGGCAATCCTGCCGAAATAGTACATTAAGATTCCGCCCGCTTCCCGTGCTATTTCCTCAACGGATTCTAGCATTTCCTCAGGATTGTTCGCCAATAGTCTAATCTCTTTCCAGTGCAAATCCGTTCATTTTGCTAAGAGGGAATAAATCCCTACTTGCAGCTTCAAGACGTTCTCCGGTTTATTCTAGTTTGCCCCTGAGCTTGTACTCCCAATTCTGGATTTCAGCTTGTTAAGACGCTCAATAATGTTTCTATTGTATCTGTTACCTTCAATAAATGTCTCCCAAACTGCCAGTGCCTCATCATCGAAACCTTGCGAGAGGTAATACTCGCCAAGAGCCACCGGGGCAAAGTCGGAGTGCGGGGCTGTCTCGATTGCTTTCTTGAAAGATTCAATAGCCGTGTCTGTGTCACCCTTGATCAGAGCTATTTCGCCGTGTCCGTACGGAAGGAGAGGATGCGCAGGAAATCTCACCGTCAATTTCTCCATTAGCTCGCTCGCCTGGACTTCTTGTCCCAGTTTTTGAGCTGCCATCGCTGTACGAATCGTTGAATGAACGATTCTGTTGTCCCGCTGCCGTTTCTCTTCTCGGGCTACACTCCTCTGCACTGCTATTCTATCTCGAAGAGGTTCTAGTCTTTGCTCATTCATTCCTTCAACGTCAAGCAAGTCATCAAATTTTTCATATGGTCGACCGGCAATAATGGTATTCGCCAAACCGGAGCCAATCCCGGGCAAATGTGTCAAGCGTTCTGCGGTGTCCGTATTGATGTCAACCTTGCCACCACGCTCGGCGTTTCGCAATGCCGCAGAATAGTTTGATTTAGCTTTCCTGTAATTCTCGTAGGTATAACAGAGGTCGGCAATCGCCATTTTATTTTCGTAGATATCGCCCTTGCCCACAACGATGTGCTGGAAGGTAGTTGCCCGCTTCCGATTTTTCATTCGTTTGTAAACATCCGGCAGCCATTGAAGTGCGTCCATGAAGTCTGGTTTGACAGCGACAGCACGCTCAAAGGATTCGCGCTCCTTGTCTAGATTTCCCATCTTCTGATACGCTAGACCGAGCCGAAAATAGATATCGGCGTCCTTGCTCTTGTTAAAACCTAGGACGGAATTGTAAACTGCTATTGCCTGCTCATATGCGGCTCGCTTGTCGTCCCCCGAATCCATAACCTTTGCGTCGCTGTAATGATTCTGTCCGGTTGTGATGACGGCGTCAAGCACGCGCCGGTCCCTTTTTATCGCTTCTTTGAGCATTTCCCGAGCCCGTTTGTGCATTCCCAACTTACGATAGCAGACTGACAGGCGTACATAGGAGTACGGGTCTATTTTAGCATTGTCGGCTTTTGCTCGATGGATAGCATCGAATATGACTGCGCCCGCATCACGATAATATTCATCTCCATACAGAAACTCTGCGATCATAAGTTCTGCATCGTAGTAAGTACCATCTTCATCAGCTTGTACGCCGCGCTGACCACCAAAATTTCGCATGACCTCCTGTGCACTAATACCGAAACCGGAATCTGGGATATGGGCGGTAGTACCCATCGCGCGGCTTCTCTCAACACCTCCACGCGGACGGTCCATTTCGCGGCGTTTGTTTTGTCTATCGAAGGCACGCCCCATCGGTGTTGCCAGGGGATCGTCGGGTTTAGGGATACTTGCTCCGATCTCGGTCAGTTCTTTTTTTGCTTCACTGATTTGATCTTCAACCCCTTCAAGTCTACCGTATTTCTTCACAATTGACTGATATGTGCGTTTGGCTTCTTGTTGGTCCTTTAAGTAGTTCTTTTGTATTCTGGCTTTATTGACAAGTGCCAGTGCTGCACGATTGCTTGTGGGATGGCGATTTGCAAAATTGTCATAAATCTCCGCCGCCTGCTTGTAGTTCTTGGCCTCTTCAAAACTCTTGGCAAGCATGAGTTGGGCGTTGTTGCTTAGTTCTAATTCGGAAAAGCTATTCACAACTGTGTCAAACTGTTCTTGCGCAGACTCATACTCCTTAGATCGAAAATAATGCATGCCCAATTCATAGTGGGCGTTCGCCGCTTCTTGGCTGTCCGGCGCGGAGGCGATGACTTCCTGATACAACTTCACCCCTCGATCCGGTTTATTCAACCTTTTAATGTAGAGTTTAGCCATTTCAAGCTGAGCTTCCCGAGCTTCTGAGGTTCCGGGTTTCGTGTCGACAACGGTTTGGTAGACCTCGATTGCCCCGTGGTAGTCCTTCGCTTCAATCAACTTGTCGATTTTATTCGATATCCCTCTTGAAACACAGGAAGCAAGCGATACTATGATTAAGCAGCCGAAAAATATATTACACCATTTGGCAAATTTCATGAATATCTCCTCCTTTATCCTATAAATACACTTTGTCTCGATTTATGTTCATCTGAAATCGTATGGCGCCTACTGTGAAGGTTGAAAACACGGTTGCTGATTGCGCTAACACGAGTTAGAAAAAGCGGACTGATTGACGTTCTTCTGGCGGAACAAAACTGGCGGTTGGGCACTCGACGACACGGTACCCCCGATGAAATTAAGTTTTTTTTTCAGGGGGGGCACCCTTACATGACATAAGCCATCGGCGCCCATCTGTCTATAAATTTAGGTTCGGGGACGAAAAATTCTGAAAAGTTTTTTGAGAGGGTCGTAGAATTGGTCTACTACGCGCTCCTTGAGAGGAATAATCGCGTTATCCGTGATTGTAATGTGTTCCGGACAGACCTTTGTACAGCACTTGGTAATGTTGCAATAGCCGATGCCGTCCGCTTCCTTCAAATCTTCGAGACGATTCTCGGTGTCGAGCGGGTGCATTTCCAAAGCTGCATTATGAACAAAATATCGTGGGCCAATAAACTCTTTGTGAAGGTGATGATCCCGGAGTACATGGCAAACATCCTGACACAGAAAACACTCAATACATTTACGGAATTCTTGTACTCTGTCTATGTCTTCCTGTGCCATTCGCCAAGTACCGTCTTCGGCGTCAGGTGGGCGCGGGTTGAATTTTTTTATTTTCTTTTTTACGTCAAAGTTCCATGAGACATCGGTGACTAAATCTTTAATCAGCGGAAAAGCGCGCATTGGTTCAATGGTAATTGGCTGATCTAGTGGTAGTTCGTTCAATCGAGTCATGCACATCAACTTTGGATGGCCATTGACCTCGGCAGAACACGATCCGCATTTTCCGGCTTTGCAGTTCCAACGGACGGCGAGATCGTTTGCCTGTTGTGCTTGGATTTGATGCACCGCATCAAGTACTACCATCCCTTCGGAGACTTCGCTCTCGTAATCGACAAACTGCGCAGTGTTAGCGTCACCACGCCAAATCTTAAACGTTACTGTTGCCATCAACCCATCTCCTCTATTATCGCCTGAAGGTCTTCGCGAATTGGAGGAATAGGTTCGCGTCTGACCTCCATAGTGCCGCGCTCATTTTTTTGCACAACAGTGTTATATTTTCCTGCGCCCGGTTCCTCTTTTTCGGGATAGTCGTCGCGTGAATGTGCACCAATGCTCGCTTTTCGTTCCAAAGCCGCAAGCGCGATGGCTTCGGACACGGTTATCAAACTATGCAGGTCAAGTGCTGTATGCCACCCAGGATTGTATTCTCGATTCCCTTCAACGCTAATCTGCTCCGCCTGCTCATTTAACTTAAGAATCTCAGCTCGCGCCTTGTTTAGCCCTTCCTCACTCCGAGCGATCCCCACAAGTTCTTGCATGAGTTCTTGGAGATTGTATTGAATTTGGAACGGGTTTGCACCATTCGATGCAGCATTATTATTGAACAACCGTAATGCCCAACTTGCTGCTGATTCAATCTCAGTGTCGCCGACTGCGCCTTCACCATTCTCTCTTGCAAACTTTGCAGCATATTCCCCGGCACGTTTGCCTAGAACCAAGAGATCGGAAAGCGAATTTCCTCCAAGTCGATTGGCACCATGTAAACCGGCACCGCATTCACCGCTTGCAAATAGCCCCGGCACACATGTCATCTGAGAATCACCTTCGACTCGTATGCCACCCATGATGTAATGCGTGGTTGGTCCAACTTCCATCGGTTCTTTCGTGATATCAAGGTCGGCTAATTGCATGAACTGATGATACATGCTCGGCAATTTTCGTTTAATGTGTTCTTCCGCGTTTGATATCTTCTCTTTGATCCATGCTATGTCAAGAAAAACCCCGCCATGTGGACTACCGCGTTCCTCCTGAACTTCGCTGACAATGCATCTCGCCACATGATCGCGGGTGAGGAGCTCAGGAGGTCTTCTCGCGTTTCGATCGCCTTGCGTGTATCGCCATCCTTCCTCGGGATTGTCAGATGTCTGGTTGACATAGAGTTCCGGAATGTGGTTGAACATAAACCGTTCTCCAAGGCTGTTTTTCAGGACCCCGCCTTCTCCACGCACTCCTTCAGTCACCAGTATTCCACGAACGCTCGGAGGCCATACCATGCCGGTCGGGTGAAATTGAACAAACTCCATGTCGATGAGTTCCGCACCTGCGTGATAGGCAAGCGAATGACCGTCGCCGGTATATTCCCAACTATTGCTCGTAATCTTATAGGCTTTGCCCACACCGCCGGTCGCGAGTACGATTGCTTTCGCGCGAAACACTTTGAAACGCCCTTTCTCGCGCTCGTAACCAAACGCCCCAGCAATCCTGTCACCATCCTTTAGAATAGAGACAATCGCACATTCCATGTGCACATCAACACCTTGGTGAACGCCATGGTCTTGAAGAACACGTATCATCTCCAGTCCCGTGCGGTCCCCCACATGCGCAAGCCGCGGATATTGGTGTCCACCGAAATTGCGTTGGAGAATGCGACCATCGGCAGTCCGATCGAATAGCGCTCCCCAGGCTTCCAATTCACGTACCCGATCGGGTGCCTCCTTGGCGTGAATTTCAGCCATGCGCCAGTTGTTGAGATACTGTCCACCCCGCATGGTGTCTGCGAAATGAACTTTCCAACTGTCCCTCTCATCAACATTAGCTAATGCTGCAGCGACGCCGCCTTCAGCCATCACGGTGTGTGCCTTGCCCAATAGAGACTTGCACACCAATCCCACGGATACTCCGGCGGCAGAGGCTTCAATTGCAGCACGTAGCCCGGCGCCACCGGCGCCAATCACCAATACATTGTACGTGTGTGTTTCGTATTGGCTCATTACAAAATTCTCCAGTCGGTCAATATTCCCATAGAGCACAGTCGAACGTAGATGTCCGAAAATCCCACCCAGCAGAGGCTCATCCACGCCCACAACATGTGTCGACGATTCAGGCAACTAACGCAATCGTAGGTGGACCGGCGCACCGGTGCACTCGAAAGCCGATCAAGAAAACCACCTACGAGATGGCGAAGCGAGTGACAGCCAAGCGTGTATCCGCCGAGAAAGATGACGTTTCCAACAAGTACGAGAGAACCGATTCCAATTCCGAATGTCGTACCACTGCCGTCTTTGAACCAAAAGCCCT
This sequence comes from Candidatus Poribacteria bacterium, assembly GCA_965204085.1. Classification (GTDB taxonomy): domain Bacteria; phylum Poribacteria; class WGA-4E; order WGA-4E; family JAJDTR01; genus JAJDTR01. Next base: position 668,989 of record CBDBEE010000002.1, read on the forward strand.
TCCACGCATCGTGGGAGAGAAAGATTAAAAAGAGTAAGGCGAAATAGAGAAAATAACGATGCACATTCTGGATTATTAACGGGAATGAATGTTCACCACGATACCCCTTTCGAGGTTCGCCGATGGTACATGAGGGCGGGTCCGCCCAAAATGCCTTATAATAGGCGCCACGGTAGTAATAACACGTCAAACGAAAACCGAGAGGTGCCCACAGAATGAGAAACGCTGGGGAAAACGGAAGCCAAAGAGGCCACCAGCCGGGTTTATCTCCAAACCAACTGTGATATGAACTCCCAAAGAGCTCCGGCGAATAAAATGGGGATAGATACGGTCCGAACGTGTAGTGGGCGTTCTGAAAAGCTGCCCAGAGGGAATAAATGCCAAACGTAGTTAATCCGATGAACACGGCCAAAGGTTGTAGCCACCAAGCATCTCGGCGTGTCGTCTGGCCAAACCGACGTTCAGTCAACGTTAATTCGGGATGCGTCATGAACAGTTTTCCTCCGAATTCTCCTTATGTCTTTGCACATATAGGCTAATACAGAATATGATTTCTCATTACGAACACGGCGTACAATCGTCAATTCTCATAAGACTCAGAAAGCCCTAAAGTAACACATTGGGGATTGGAAAAGCAACCCTTTTTCCGTTTCCGCATTCAGCATCATTCTGTCTATTACATTGACAAAACGGTTCAATCATACGGGTTCTTCGGCTGTATTCTAATTCAGAATTGCCACTTGTTTTTTCAATAATCCTATGTTTTCCTCAATATCCTCTCGATCAGGCGGATTGCCTGAAATCCGCAGATACTCCTCAAAGGATTTTAGCGACTTGCCGTAATCATTGGTTTTATAATAGAGATAACCGAGATCTTGATGTTCTTGCGCAAAGTCTGGAAGCAGCCAAGTAATACGCTCACTAGCCGAGATTGCCCGAGCATATGCTTTTTCCTTGAAGTAAATCTGTTTGAGATTACGCAGGATTCTCGCCAAGATCTCCCTGTTACTAACTTGCCTCAAGAATTCCGGTTGTATCGCTGTGGGCTTTTGGAATACTGTCTCTAATTGTTCGCGCAGTGTATCATCGGACAGGATTCGCCCACCGTGGAACGGGTCGATATAGGTTTCAAGGTGTAACCCTTTGTGTTTGACGATAAAATGCCCCGGGAAACCGACACCGACGATTGGCAGTCCGATTCGCTTGCTGGTTTCGATGTACACAACCGAGAGAGTAATCGGGATACCGAGTTTGCGTTCAAGCACATCGTTAAGATAGCTATTTTGTGGGTTGTAGTAGTCGTCTTGATTGCCTTTAAATGCTTTTTCTTCAAACAGGTAGTGATTTAACTGTGCGATTTGCCTACTCGGCTCAGCAATTTCGCCAATCCGTTCATTTACGTCTAACGCCATTCGATCTAGCAGTTCCATATAAGCATACGTGTCGAGTTCCGGGTAGGTATCTTTGGCAATTAGCAGAGCACCCAAACCAAGGTCAATTTCCGCATCGTTGGATTGTGCGAGTGAGAAGAATGGGTCGTCGTGTGTTCTATCCATATTACTGTGCTTGAATCTAAGGATTTAGGACGTTGGCAAAGTGAAAATCCAATACCATCGGCATTCCCGGTACTTCGCCACGAAGTCATGGATAATTGTAAACACCGTGTTGTTTTTCTTCTTCCGGTGCCAGCAAATCTGGTGGGCTCTGGTTGGCGTGAAATTCGCGGAGAATACAATTCACAATTTCGTCGCTATACGGTTGTGCGTCAATCTTTCCTTGGTTCGCCTCCCATGCCATGCGTGCCGCCGCCTCAAAATATTCACCATGCTTGTAGGCATCCAACAAATCTACACCTCTGGAGAAAGTCCCGTGTCCCACCCAATAGAGAATGTGGCGCATTGCGTTACCCGGTCGAGACGGGAAATCTTCCATTTTGAAGAGACGTAGGCTTTCATAGGATAGTTCCGGAATTCCGGGAGCCCGTTCCTGGACGAATCCGATTCCTCCGCAATCATCATACATAATCGGAGTTTCCGGCTCATAACCCTTAAGGAATTCATAGAAGCGAGATGGGTGTCCGTGCTCTGTCCTGGAGATAAGATTCAGAAACTTCGGTTGTAGATGAACCAATGCCTTGAATCCGTGTGTTTCCAGATTATCGAACACCAGCATATAATGAAACATCTCGCTGGTTGGTTTGGGCGGACTTTTCTGCTCCGAATTTAGCTGAGACGCAGGCTGCGTGCCGAAGCGCATGCGGTAATGGATTCCATCGGCTTCCACCTCAATAATCGCCAAATTCAGCGCTGGATGTTCCAGTGAAATCATGTCTAACCTCGCCCCAGATTTAGTTAAGAGCACGCGTCGTCCGGCCAAACCGGGTACGGTAATTTCAGTTGGCAACGCATAACGCGGTGATTCGACGTACGGAAGAAGGCAATCGGGATCAATGGAATCATCAAGTAGAGTGCCCATGTTGCCGGCGGATCCCCATAAGTATCCGTGGGCATGTGCATGGCTACCTACCCATCCCATCTGACCTATTAGTACTCCCAGTTCACTGTCGGGTGAAATGGGCCTCAGATTCTGTTGAAATCCCCGTGCGCACCATTGACGGTCACGAAAACTCCGCGCTGGCGGAGGTGAGAGATCTTTCGTAAGGTAAGGGTTGGCTAAAGATAAGTCACTCATCCCCGTTCTCCTTGATACTTAACGGTTCTTGGTCTGAGAATATATCATGTCGGGTGAGGTTTTATCAACACAAATTCTCCGGAAAATCAGTTGAGTAGCTGTAATCTCAAGTGCTATAATACACGGTGGTCATTATCTTTATTGAAGGAGAAATGAGAGCTGAATAATAATGAAAACACGAATTGAAAATGACAGTATGGGTGACATTGAGGTTCCTACTGATCGGTATTGGGGAGCACAAACACAGAGGTCATTGCAGAACTTTGAAATCGGCGGTGAACGTTTCCCGCGTGAAATGATATGGTCACTTGGGATTGTGAAACAATCGATTGCCGAAGTCAATTCGGAACTTGGGCTACTTGACCGGGATAAAGCAGAGGTGATTATGCGGGCGGCTCAAGAGGTCATAAACGGTGAATTGGACAACCACTTTCCATTGGTTGTCTGGCAAACCGGCAGCGGCACACAGACCAACATGAATACGAATGAAGTGATTGCAAACCGAGCAGTAGAAATACTCGGTGGTGTTCTAGGTAGCAAAGAACCTATCCACCCCAATGATCACATCAACAAGTCTCAATCTACCAATGATGCTTTCCCAACAGCTATTCACGTGGCAATTGTTGATCGCGTTCGTAACCACCTAGTCCCAGAAGTGGCTGCACTGCGGGATTCCTTTTCCGACAAAGCAGAAGTGTTTTCTGATATTGTAAAGACCGGACGTACACATCTAATGGACGCCACTCCTCTGACCTTAGGGCAAGAATTTTCGGGTTATACTCAGCAGTTGAACTACGCCTTAAAAGCCATCGATCACGTATTGCCACATTTACAAGAACTACCAATTGGCGGGACTGCCGTTGGGACGGGATTAAATACCCACCCGGAATACGCCGATCTCGCAGTTGCCGCGATCAGCGAACGCACAGGAATTCAGTTTATGTCAGCTCCGAGTAAGTTTGAAGCCTTGGGTGCACGCGACGCTGTTGTGGAAGCCAGCGGTGCATTCAAGGTGTTAGCAAGTTCGCTCTTCAAAATTGCGAATGACATCCGTTGGTTGGGTAGCGGACCCCGTTGCGGACTAGGCGAACTTTTGTTGCCCGAAAACGAACCTGGAAGTTCAATCATGCCGGGCAAAGTCAATCCAACACAATGCGAGGCCATGTTGATGGTTTGCGCCCAAGTAATTGGTAATGATACAACAATTGCATTGTCGGGAGCGTCGGGAAACTTCGAACTGAATGTGTTCATGCCGGTTCTTGCTTTCAATGCGCTGCAATCCGTACGGCTCCTAGGAGATGCTTGCCGTTCATTTCGCAAGAACTGTGTTGTCGGTATCGAACCAAATCGAAAACAAATTGAACAGTATCTGAGCGAGTCCTTAATGTTGGTCACAGCACTGAATCCCCGTATCGGTTATGACAATGCGGCTCGTGTTGCCAAGAAGGCGCATAGTGAAGGAAAGACCTTACGCCAGGCGGCACTCGAACTAGAGCTTCTAACGGAAACGGAATTCGACCAGATTGTTGTTCCGGAAAAAATGCTAGGACCAAACGTAGACTAGAGGGTTTAGAGTTCGTCCATTGACTTTGGACTTATCACAAATTAGCCGATTGTTATGCCAATCTACCGGGTTGAAAAACTCATCTCCGACTTTGATGAAACTATCTCGCAGAAGGACACAATCCAGTCGTTAGTTACTGCTGCGATGCAAAAACGCGCTGTCAATGAATTTCCGACTATGGAAGAATGGAAACAGACCGTTGAATGGTACAGAGTTCATCACTCCCATAGATGCGATAAATGGCTAAACAGCAATCGTGAGCATGGTCAAGTAACCATTGTCGATTTCCTAAGTGACATTAAGTCTCTGGAGACCGCCTCAATTGGCAGGGTTACGGAGAACAGATTCTTGGCAGGGCTAACAAAAGAGGAATTGAGAAAAGCGGGTAGTCAGGTGCAAAAACATGAAGCCGCCGGAATATGTCTATCGGAGATGCGTTCTGCGGGGGTCACTGTTGAGATACTGACCGCGAATTGGTCACAAACGTTTGTTGAGGAGGCGGTTAGGGGGTTCTGCGATACGGTGATAGCCAACCGTTTGCAATTTGATCAGCGTGGAATCTCTACCGGCGAGATAGAATTACGAGTCCTTTCCGCTCACGACAAGTGGAGACATTTCAAATCTCATCGGTCAAAGACTGGGCTAACGGGATACATCGGAGATTCAATATCGGACCTACGTGCGATACTTGAAGCCGATATAGGCATACTCATAGGCGAGAACCAGACGTGTTTAAGGGTAATTGATCGATTTAGAATCCCGATAAAGCGTGTTACCCAAGCGTCTCGTCAAGTTGTCAATGGTCCAGGAGCACGAACTAAGATTAAGCAAATTTTTCACGCTGATTCATGGGAAACCGTGAACCAATTGCTACAGCAGCCTGCCGTAAACCTTAGTCCGCAGCTTGACCATCCTCGTCAGCGCTAGGAAGCATAGCGTCTTCCACGCTTGGCAATTCATCGGATTCAGGATATACGTCGATCTTTCGGAAACTGGGTACTCCACTGCCGGCAGGAATCAGCCTTCCCATGATAACGTTCTCCTTCAAGCCCTTTAGATAGTCTTTTTGTCCAACGACGGAGGCTTTTGTCAACACATTTGTCGTTTGCTGGAATGAAGCAGCCGAAATAAAACTTTCAGTACTCAACGCAGCCTTTGTGACGCCTTGCAATATTGGGTCAGCAATGGCTGGCTGTCCCCCATCTGTTTCAACTCGACGATTGATCCGATGAAAGACTGACCGATCCACTTCATCTTCCTCAAGGAACTCTGTATCCCCTGCCGAGAGGATTTTCACCTTGTTCAGCATTTGGCGGACTATTACCTCAATATGTTTATCGTTGATGTGTTCGCCTTGACTGCGGTAGACATCCTGCACTTCATTCACTAGATAGGATTGGACTTCCTCCTCGCCTTTTATCTTCAGAATGTCGTGTGGATCGAGAAAACCGTCCGTTAGACGGTCACCCGCTTCCACCCAATCGTTTTCGTGAACAACAAGATGCTTTCCAACAGGAATACGATAAAGACCGCTTGCTACATCGCCGTGTTCAATGCGAAGCAAACGCATACCCCTTGAGATTCCTTCAAGTTTAACATACCCTTCAATTTCGGCGATAATGGCCCTATCCTTAGGCCGTCGGGCTTCAAGCAGCTCCGTTACGCGGGGCAATCCGGTTACAATATCTTGGCTCGTAGCGCTTTTTTCCGGCAATCTTGCCAACACAGTTCCGGCTGCGACCTCTTCACCGTCGGAAACGGACAAATGTGCCCCTGTCGGCATCAAGTAACTAGCCAATACATCACCATCGGGTGTTTGAATCTCCATTCGAGGTTGATCTTCGCCCTTGTATTCTACAATTACTCGTTCGGCGAGCCCTGACGCTTTGTCTTCTTGAACGGTATGTCCCTCAATGATGTCTTGAAACACAACGGTTCCATTGCGTTCCGTCAAAATTGGCACACGATACGGATCTCGCTCAAGCAAAAGGGTCGGTGGCGGATCGTTTGTCTCAGGATTACCCTTTGTCACCCTTGCACCATCTTCGACACAAAGTGTCGCTCCAATTGGTACTTGATGGCGTTCAACTACCCTAGCATTTTCGTCAACAATCAACAACTGTCCATTGCGAGAAAGCACAACCCTTTCGGTTGATTCGGCACTCGCTTTTTCGGACTCGGACACCTTGCGTTCTACAAATTCTATTTTCCGATACTCGACACGTCCATCATGCCTAGCTTCAATCTGGGACTGGAATTGAAAATCGCCTGCTGTTACCGTGCCACCAGTGTGGAAAGTCCGCATTGTTAACTGTGTTCCCGGTTCGCCAATTGACTGGGCGCCAATAATCCCAACAGCCTCGCCGATATCAATAAAATGTCCCGTTGTCAAATCGGCGCCATAGCACTTGGAACACACCCCATGAGGAGCTTCACATGTCAACGCTGATCGCACACGGACTTCCGTTGTTCCTACCGCTTCAATTTTCTCCGCGGTTAACGGGTTTATCAGACCATCTCTTTCAACTATCACGGTGTCATCGTTTGGATCGACAATATCCTCGGAGGCTGTTCTACTATGAATTCGCTCAGCAAGCGTGTCATCTTCTGTCTCTCCCGCTATTTTCGTGATACCGTTCAATGTGCCGCAGTCCGTCATCGTGATCATGACATCCTGAGCAACGTCAACCAACTTGCGGGTGAGGTATCCGGAGGAAGCTGTCTTGATGGCGGTATCAGCTAATCCTTTGCGTGCTCCGTGTGTTGAGATGAAATACTCAAGTACGCTAAGGCCTTCACGAAAACATGATTCGATTGGTTGTTCGATAATTGCTCCACTCGGCTTCGTCATCAAACCACGCATTCCACTAATCTGGCGAATTGGTTCTTTCTTGGAACGTGCTCCACTATCCGCCATGACGTGCACGGGATTGAACCCTTTGATTTCATCCTCGCGCCCTTCTTCCAATGAATCAAACAGTGCTGCTTCAACCGATTGGATCAGTTGATGCCATACGTCAATAACCTGATTATATCGCTCTCCTTCGCTCATTCCGCCACGACGATATTCCTTTTCGATTGCGTCCACTTTCCTTCTCGCCTCAGCAATTAGTGTTTTCTTCGCATCGGGGATAATCAGATCTTCCATTCCAATTGAAAGACCAGAATAGGTGGCGTAATGGAAAGCAATTCGCTTCAGTTCATCAAGGAATTCAACGGTACGGCTATTACCAAGTTCATTGAAGCAACGGGAAACCAGACGCGAGAGGTCCTTCGATCGAACTTCTTGATTGATGAAACAAACTCTCTGCTCTGTTTCCAAATCAGTGAACTGAAGTTCGTCAGGAACAACCTGATTGAAAATAACACGTCCAACTGTTGTCTCAATGGGTTCGGTAGAACCATCAACATGCAATAGGATAGAATCATGTAGACCGAGTCTATCACATTCATGCGCCATTATGACCTCATCGGGACTGCGGTAATGACGTAGTTCCTGACCGTCTCGATTAGAGGAGGGTATCGATTTGGTCAAGAAACTACAGCCAAGCACCATATCCAGTTCTGGAACGGCAATGGCATCCCCGTGAGCGGGTTTCAAGATGTTTCGAGGTGCCATCATAAGAAGCTTAGCTTCAATTTGAGATTCCACCGATAGTGGAACATGCACTGCCATCTGGTCTCCGTCAAAGTCCGCGTTAAAAGCCTTACAAACGAGTGGATGTACGCGGATTGCCTTTCCTTCGACAAGTATGGGTTGAAATGCTTGAATTCCAAGGCGGTGAAGAGTCGGTGCTCGGTTTAGCATCACAAGGTGTTCATCGATTACCTCCTCAAGTACCTCCCAAACTTCTGGCGAAATTTGATCGGTCATATGTTTCGCGCGTTTGATGGTGTGGGCGTAATCTTTTTCCTGGAGTTTCCGGATGATGAACGGTTTAAACAGCTCAAGTGCCATCTCTTTCGGTAAGCCGCACTGGTGAAGTTGAAGATCAGGTCCGACCACGACGACACTACGTCCAGAATAATCTACGCGCTTCCCCAATAGATTCTGACGGAAACGACCGACCTTTCCCTTCAGCATGTCTGCAAGCGATTTGAGTGGGCGATTTCCGGGGCCGCGCACCATCCGACCATGCCTACCGTTGTCCAATAAGGCGTCAACAGCTTCCTGCAGCATTCGTTTTTCGTTGCGAATAATAACATCAGGTGCGCGGAGTTCGGTTAAGCGTTTGAGTCGATTGTTACGATTAATTACTCGTCGATACAGATCGTTAAGATCGCTGGTGGCGAAACGCCCACCGTCAAGTGCAACAAGTGGACGGAGATCGGGAGGAATAACAGGGATAACCGACAGTATCATCCATTCCGGTTTATTTCCAGACTTCTTGAATCCCAATACCAACTTGAGTCGTTTCGCAAGTTTTTTTGCCTTTTGCTTGCTGCCCGTCTCCTCAAGTTCGGTACGCAGAGTTTCAATTTCCTGATCCAAATCAATTCGTGACAACAACTCATGGACCGCCTCGGCACCCATTCCTACACGAAAGCCATCGGGAAATTGTGACAGGTGTTCATTGTACTCTTCTTCCGTTAACAATTGCCTGACTTTCAATGGACAATTCGGATCGGATACTTCCAAGACAATGAAAGCTTCAAAATATAGAATGCGTTCTACATCTCGTGATGATAAATCCAAGAAGAGACCGAGTCGGGACGGAATCCCCTTGAAAAACCAAACGTGAGATACTTTTGCGGCGAGTTGTATATATCCCATCCGTTCTCGACGTACGCGTTGATGTGTCACCTCCACGCCGCATCGATCACAAATAGTGCCTTTGTGCTTAATGCGTTTATATTTCCCGCATGCACATTCCCAATCTTTTTGAGGCCCAAAAATCGCTTCGCAGAACAACCCATCGCGTTCAGGACGAAATGTTCGGTAATTTATGGTTTCAGGTTTGCGAACTTCAGCGCAGGAACACTCATTCATCATCGGACAGGGCCATATACCATTGCTTCGCCGTTTACACGAAGATTGTTTTGCCCAGCTTTTTATCTGCTCTGGTGATGCAATCCGTATTGATATTACGTCGAAGTTGTTTAGATTTGCTGACAAGGTAATTCTCCTTAGATGTTGGAAAATGAGGCGATTTTTCCCGACCTGCTGTTTACCGGGTATCGCAAAACCTCGTTACGTCTATCAATTCAGTATCATGGGTAATTCTTAGGCACGAGGAGATTGATTTGACTCTTTCAACCATTTGACTTAGGTGAAATCATCTGAAGAAGGGAACAAACTCGCGATGTCGTCGTATCTCGAAAATTCGGCCTTCCCGAATGGAAGAATGTATACATCATGTCGTGTCTAACTTCACACGAGGAACAAAGGGAATGTCCGGGAACACTTTACGGTCACTGATTGCGTTTACTAAGACAAGCCGATTTCTTACTCCGACAGATAGACTATCAGTTTAAATCGAAAATATTGATGCGAAGCTAATTACGCCTCATGTCGTTGATTCGGGATTGTTTGCCTATTGGAAAGTTAATCCTGCTTCGACTGGAATTGACATTCAGCGTAGTGACAATCTTGCTAGGTAGTATGAACTGTCAAGGGGCGCCAAAATTCTCACTCACGGTCTTCGGACCACGGCATGGCCGAGGACATGTCTATATCATCAGATTGAGCATCACGTTGTTCGAGATTTACATCAAGCCCCAAACTCTGTAATTCTTTGACAAGGACGTTAAAAGACTCCGGAGTACCTGGGTTTGGTGCATTTTCCCCTTTGACAATTGACTCGTAAATTTTGCTGCGGCCTGTTACATCGTCCGATTTAATGGTCAACAGTTCCTGAAGCGTATATGCAGCGCCATATGCCTCAAGCGCCCATACTTCCATCTCTCCAAATCGTTGACCGCCTTGTTGGGCTTTGCCGCCGAGTGGCTGTTGAGTAACTAGCGAATAGGGGCCCGTACTTCGCGCGTGAATCTTGTCATCAACGAGATGATTGAGTTTCAGAATGTACGTATAGCCAACCGTAGCTTTCTGTGCGAAGGGTGATCCCGTACGTCCATCATAGATCGTAGCTTTACCAGTTTTCGGTAGATTTGCTTTATCGAGCAGTTTGGAAATCTCAGATTCCGTGGCGCCGTCAAAGACGGGGGTGGCAATATGAAGTCCCAATGCTTTGGCGGCCCAACCAAGGTGGGTCTCTAGAATTTGACCGACGTTCATTCGGGAAGGGACGCCTAACGGGTTCAGGACGATGCCCACGGGTATACCATCTTCAAGGTAGGGCATATCCTCTTGAGGGAGAATCTTGGCAACGACTCCCTTGTTACCGTGTCGTCCCGCCATCTTGTCTCCGACGGAGATCTTCCGACGATTGGCGACGTATACCTTGACAAGCTTGATCACTCCCGGTTTGAGTTCGTCGCCCTTCCGAATCTTTTCTAGCTCTGCCTCCTTCTCAGTAGTACATTCTTGAATGCGGCCATCGGCGAGTTGTTGAATACGTTCGATTTGATCCATGGCGTCGACATCATCGACTACCATCAGATCGAGGGGGATGTCGTTTTCAAGCAATGCTTCGGTAACAATGTCACCCTTTTCAGCGAATTGAATAGTGTCGTCGGAAACCGGCTGTACCAGTCGTTTCCCGAGTAAGGCATGTCGAATTTCTTCACTTCGCCGCCTATTGATGAGTTCACACTTTTCTCCCCAAGCCTTTTCAACGGTTTTTTCCTTGGCGATCTCGCGCAGTTCGGTCTGTCTATCATTCTCGCGCTCTTTGCGAGAGAACACTTTGACGTCGATGACCACACCTTCCACTCCCGGTTTGGCATACGTAGATGCGTCACGCACTTCGCCCACTTTTTCGCCGAAAATAGCTCGGAGCAACTTTTCTTCGGGGCCCAAATCGCTTTCACCCTTTGGTGTAACTTTTCCAACAAGGATACTCCCAGGTCGGACAATCGAACCGACGCGAATGATGCCTTCGTCGTCAAGCTGATTGAGAGCTTCTTCCGATAGGTTGGGTATATCACGGGTGATTTCCTCGCGTCCCATTTTGGTATCACGTGCTTCCACGTCAAATTCATCTATGTGGATGGAAGTGAAAGTATCGTCTGATACTAAAGACTCGCTGATTAGAAGGGCATCTTCAAAGTTGTATCCTTCCCAAGGCATAAATGCCACTAGGACGTTGTTACCTAAAGCGAGTTCACCATTGTCAGTAGCCGTACCATCAGCGATTACCTGATTAGCTTCCACATGATCGCCTACTGCAATGCACGGAATCTGATGAATGCAGGTGCCGTTATTAGACCGCTTAAAGTTTGTTAAATGGTAAACATCGTAGCCCATTTCAGAGAAGGACTGTTCGCCGCCGTCAACGCGGAAAGCATCATCGGTACGGACGATGATTTCGGCCGCGGAAATACTCTCAACGACACCTGCGCGTTTTGCAAGCACTACAGCACCAGAGTCGCGAGCGGCTCTATATTCCATACCAGTTCCGACCAGAGGAGCTTGGGGACGTACCAAGGGCACTGCTTGACGTTGCTGATTTGCTCCCATAAGAGCGCGATTGGCATCATCGTGTTCAAGGAATGGAATCAGCGACGCGGAGACACCGACAATCTGTTTTGAGGAGACATCAAGGTAATCGACTTCCTTTGGAGTCATTCGCGGGAAATCGCCCTTGAATCGAGTGGAAACCTGATTCTCGACTATCTTCCCATTCTTATTGAGTTTTGTGTTTGCTTGTGCGATGACAAAAGCGTCTTCTTTGTCCGCTGTCATGTGTGTAACTTCACCGGTTGCGACGCCGTCCTTCACTTTCCGATAAGGCGTTTCCAAAAACCCGTATTCATTTACCCGAGCGTATGTGGAGAGCGAGACGATCAAACCCACGGAGGGACCTTCAGGCGTTTCAATCGGACACACGCGACCATAGTGCGTACGATGCACATCGCGAACTTCGAATGTAGCTCGCTCACGGTGTAACCCACCGGGACCAAGCGCACTAAGGCGTCGTTTGTGAGTCAGCTCGTCAATCGGATTGGTTTGCTGCATGAACTGGGACAACTGACTTGACCCGAAAAAGTCCTTAATTGCCCCGGTCAGCGGTTTTGGGTTTATGAGATCCGGCGGTGTGGCGCTCTCTAGTTCTTGAGCCGTCATCCGTTCACGGGTTGCCCGAACAACTCGAATCAACCCTGTGCGAATTTGATTTTGGAGAAGTTCGCCGATGGCTCGCACACGACGATTTCCCAAGTGGTCGATGTCATCCATTTCACCATTGTTGTCTTGAACATGCATCAAATAATCGAGTGTAGCGGCGATGTCTTCACGCCGCAGAATGCGGACACTTTCGTCCGGAAGCCCATTTGAATCGGACGTGTCATCGGGCGAGCCATTTCGGTAGATGGAAAGCGCCCCAAGTTTTTCATTGAGTTTGTAGCGGCCCACACGGGAAAGATCGTAACGTGCAGGGTCGAAGATTAACTTCTCGAAACGGCTGCGGGCACTTTCCAGAGTCGGCGGGTCGCCGGGTTGAATCCTGCGGAAAATCTCGACTAGCGCTTGATCTTGGATGTGTCCTTCTTTGTAATCGGATTGAGCGTCACGCTGTAGCGTGTTTCGCAGAAACTGAATCCTACTAGCATCTTCTTCATTTAATATCTCTATGCTTTCGACGCCGGCTTCTCGGAGCGTAGCGAGTTCCTCTTCCGTCAAGTCAATATTGGCTTCAAGCAACACTTCACCAGTATTTGAATCGATTACAGGCGCAGCAAGAACCTTGTCTTTGAGTGCTTCTAAACTGTCGCCATAATCGTTCAACGTCTGCACTTCGGTTTTTGCGAATAATTTGAGGATCTGCTCATCTGTCTCCCAACCTAATGCTCGCAGTAAAATGGTGACAAGCATCTTTTTCCGGCGGTCTAAACGCACGTAAATTTGGTCTTTAATGTCGTATTCAAATTCAATCCAAGCACCGCGGTAAGGCACAATTTTGGCAACAAAAAGTTTGTGTCCACTTGTGTGAAATTCTTCGTTAAAAGTAGCACTAGGGGAACGGTGGAGTTGGCTTACAATGACCCGCTCTGCCCCATTGATGAAAAAGGTGCCTTTCTCCGTCATCAACGGTATTTCACCCATGTAGACGTCGGATTCCTTGATATCAACAACGTGTTTGTCTCCAGTGTCTTTGTCCTGCTCACGGAGTATGAGTTGGACACGAATCTTTAACGGCACACCGTAAGTAAATCCGCGATATTGGCATTCGTTGATGTCATATTTTGGACTGCCGAGGGAATAACTTACAAACTCAAGGCTAGAGGTTTCTGAAAAGTCGGTGATAGGAAAAATCTCGTTCAATACAGCTTGTAAACCTTCATCTTTGCGTTTATCTTCGTCTACTCCAGCTTGGAGAAATTCGTGGTAGGATAACTTCTGAATCTCAATCAGATCCGGGAGATTCATAATTTCTGGAGATTTCGCAAAGGAAAGCCGTTCACGTTTCCCAAAGTTGACTACATCGGGCATACTTTCACCGTTTACCTTATGTGGGACACACTTTGCAGTTTAATTGCTATGCGACGGAGGGAAGTAGAGGGACAACATTGTGGTGGTCACATATTAACCTAGAGTAGGCGCAACAGAATATTATATACGAAGTGTGATTCTCTTGTCAAGTAATTTTTCAATTTATACTGTAGATTCTCATGATATGTTCTTTCTTGCACATCAATTTCTCTGAGTTGTTGAATTGAACGCATTATTAAAACGGTATCTAATTCAGTCAATGTGGGTTCAATTTAGTGTTCCACAGTGAATACTCTAGACAGACATACAAACTCTAAGAACATGCAAATCGAGAACGCTTTCTGAAGCACGGTTGACGTGTTAGTGTCATCATGCTATACTAGACACGGTTTTGCAACTCACCTTTTTGTCAGTTTATTGGCTCCCTAGTTTGAGTTGAGGGATTCCAACACTATTGTGGGACAGATTAAACCGCCTTCGTTCGTCAAGCTAATAGTTGGTATCATCACCGCCAACACGAATCTCCTAGAGGCTGTGTACCACAGATTGGAAGAGCGATTTGGCGAAATCGACTTTGTAAGCCAACTGATGCGTTTTGACTACACCGCCTACTATGCACGAGAGATGGGTAGGGAATTGCAACGTCAGTTCGTTAGTTTTGATCGACTCAAATCGCCTGATGAACTTGCAGCGGCGAAGCGTTTTTCGAACGCTGTTGAATGCGAGTTTGCGGAAACCGAGACGACACATCGACAAGTGAATCTCGATCCCGGTTACATTTCGGCCGCCAAGCTAGTGCTCGCATCTACCAAAGATCATGCCCATCGCATTCATCTACACAATGGCATCTACGCCGAAAATGCGTTAAAATTCCGTGAGAAAACCTTCCAGCCTTGGGAGTGGACCTACCCGGATTACCGCACTCCTGCGTATATTGAGATTTTCAATCACATTCGCCAAATCTATTTGGGGCAGCTGAAAGCAAAAGGATTGAGCGCACATCCAGTTTAGATGCAAACACGTTCTATGAAAACGCAGATTCCAATTCTGTTCATACCATCGTTATTTTCTCTAATTTTTCAACTGGTTTTTACGTCCGTATGCCAAAGTACGTTGCCGTCCGAGTCAAGAGCGTCCGCACGCAATCTTGGAATTCGAATTGGAATATACGAGCCGGGGACACACAATGCGATTACAGATGTCGCTGGAGTGAAGGTCGGTCATGTTACATTATGTGTCGGCGACGATGTTCGCACTGGTGTCACCGCAGTAATTCCGCGTGATGACATTTGGTTGAATCGAGCATTCGGTGCTGCTCATGTAATCAATGGGAACGGCGAAGCGACCGGACTTGCGTGGGTCAACGAATCTGGATTAATCGAGTCGCCTATCATGCTCACTAACACACTCAGTGTGGGAGCGGTCCACGACGGGGTAGTGCGATACATGATTAAGCGATATCCACAATCTCATATTATTCTGCCCATAGTCGCTGAATGCTACGATGGCGGACTCAATAATATTAGCGGGCTTCATGTTACTGCTGAACATGCTATGGGGGCAATCGACAATGCTTCCGCAGGTCCGGTGCTGCAAGGATGTGTCGGCGCTGGAACGGGAATGCGTTCTTACGGATTCAAGGCGGGAATTGGTACCGCATCCCGCGTAGTGAAGGTGGCAGATCAGACTTACACCTTGGGGGTGTTGGTCAATGCAAACGGCGGTCGTCGCCACCAACTCCGAATTGATGGTGTTCCTATTGGAGAGGAAATCACCGATTTGAGGCCGGAGCGTCATCGAGACGGTTCTTTCATCATCGTTATTGCCACAGACGCGCCTCTAGTGCATCGACAACTAATGAAACTTGCCCGACGAGCAACGCACGGGCTCGCGCGGACAGGCACGCCGAGTACAGTTAGCAGCGGTGAATTCGTAGTAGCTTTTTCCACCGGTAACACGGTGCCATCATCGTCCGAATCTAGTCAATTGTCGGTCAAAATGCTTCGTGATAATCGAATGGATGTCTTTTACCAGGGCGTCATTGAAGCTACGGAGGAAGCCGTTATCAACGCTTTGACGATGGCCGTCACTACGGTTGGAAGGAATGGAAATACCGTTCATGCGATTCCCTTTGACCGTTTGCGTGCATTGATGAAGAAATATAATAGATTTTACACAGGACAAGAGAATATCAACAGCGCACTGAATTGAGTGGACACTGAGTTAGGTGATGGTACGCAGATATTCTATCGATGGCAGCGAACATTGCTGACTCATGTCCTGGCCGTAACTCTCTCAAAACTCTATACTTTAGTTAAGTTGGCGATTTTGCCATGTTAGCACGTCTAAACCCGCGCCAAACCCTTTGTGAGAGGCGAATCACAGATGAGGATGCTGTTGACATAAAATCGCAGTTTATTGTATCATACGTACAAATATGCTCTTAAATCTCTGTTCGGTAGTATGTTCAGTCAATTTTGTGACAATTCTGACCGATATACAGGTTGCTAATAGTACGAGAAGGAACTACCAATGAGCGAATGGCACTTTGACTTTAGGGACGTTTTTCGCGCTGGGCGCTACGGGTTTAGCAGTAAGAAACTAACAGTTCATTTCATGGGGCTTGCACTTGCATACCTGATTTACGAGGTACTCGTGTACATTAGCCTTTTGATTGTTGGAGGAAATGCGCTGAAGAATTTCTGGAATGAATTTGCGTTGGTTCCGGTTTGTCCCATCGTGGATTACGAGTTGAAGCCAGTTACAGTTGGGGCTATGTGGTTGGGGATGTTGGTTTTCTTCGTCGTTTTCTTTTCAACGAGTACCATGGTGTCGAAAATCACGATACAACAGTTGCGGGGAGACAGTTTTTTTTCGATGAAGGAAGCTGCATCGTTCCTAAAGCGCTATTGGAAGGCTGTCTTTGGAGCGTTTGTAGGATTGATTATTGTTTTCGTTCTCTGTATGCTAGTGCCAATTGTCGTAGGTTTGCTTGGCAAGATTCCGTGGGCTGGAAAAGTTATCGTTACGTTTTCGTCACTCCTGATGCCTTTTGCATTTTTCCTTGGTTTGCTAATGGTTTATCTTCTGGTGATTCTAAGTGTGAGCCTGTTCTTTGTTCCCGCGGTAGTTGCTGCCGCCGATACGGACACCTTTGAAACTATCTATCAGCATTTTTCTATCGTTTGGAACCAACCATGGCGAATCGTGGTTTATGAATTTATTTTATTCTGCCTTAAACTTATCTGCGTACCAATTTGGATAATTTGTTGCTTGTTCAGTCTCGGCTTGGTGATGTTGCCGATTCGTTATCTCCTACCCGAGGACATGATCCTCGTGATGGGAAATGCAAACAAGTGGCTTGGTAAGTTGATGAATGAGATATCTGCACTACCACTTATTCGGAATGTAGGTGTATTCGATACAATCGCGCCTTCAAATGCTCCCGCGGCGCAGTTATCAACGTTTGATGGTTTTTTTATGACTCTCACATCAGTCTTTATAACCTTGTCTTTATTATTTGTCGCAGGACTCATTTTGGCATATCTCTTCTCAATCGCTTCGGTAGGAAATACAATCATCTATGCAATATTGCGGAGACGGTCTGACGGCGAAAACCTACTGGAATCCGCAGAGGATGGAGACTCTTTTCCGGATGATGAAGGGATGCAGGAAAAGGAAGTAACAGAGGTTCCATCCGAAACACAGTCCGACACGTAGACAGAAACCATTGAAGATTGTTCAACTAGCAGATTTCAATTCAGCGTTGAATTCCCGAGATTGAGATACCATCGAGTACGTGAATCGGTGAAAACCGATGTGGTGTCGCTCAGATTGGCAGCGCAAGTAATGCGTGTTTAGACTGAATTCGAAGTATTACTGCCTTAGAGATGAAAATCAAAATAGTAAATAGTTGCTCCTCTGTTTTTGTGCGATATAGGTGCCACTATATGTATAGTCATTGTTATCCCTCGAACATTGCATTGCACGCTATGAGATTAAGAAGGGGATGATGCATTATGTTTCAGCAGATTTTAACGAAGGTTCTCGGAAGTAAACAAGATCGAGATCTCAAGCGATTTCAACCGATAATCAACGCGGTGAATCAGAGAGAGACCGAAACAAAACGCCTAACTGATTCCCAACTCCAGTCGAAGACGGCACATTTTCGAGAAAAAATTGACGGTGGAGAATCTCTTGACAATCTTCTGGCGGAGGCATTCGCGGTTGTGCGAGAAGCCGCTGTGAGGACGCTAGGGCAACGTCACTACGACGTCCAGTTAATGGGGGGAACGGCGCTTCATCAGGGGTGTATTGCGGAAATGAAAACCGGTGAAGGGAAGACTCTGACATCAACACTTCCTGTCTATCTGAATGCCCTCACGGGCAATGGTGTCCATGTTGCCACCGTAAATGATTACCTTGCGAGGCGCGATGCAGAATGGATGGGCAAAATATATAACTTCCTCGGCCTTTCGGTCGGCTTGACCATTAGTATGATGCCTCACGAGCAAAAGAAACTTGGGTACAAAGCGGACATTACGTATGGCGTCCACAGCGAGTTTGGTTTTGACTACCTCTGGGACAATAAAGCCTCCTACCTTGACGCAAAAGTACAGCGAGGTCATCACTATGCTATTCTTGATGAGGTCGATAGTATTCTGATTGATGAAGCACGGGTGCCGTTAATCATATCAGAACCCTATGGTGAACCTGTTGAACTTTATACGAAAATTAACCGTGCGGTAGTTCGGCTCAAGACGGGCGAGCATTACGAGATTGATGAAAAGAGCAGCAAGCGAGGTTCCGTCGCGCTGACGGAAGAGGGTGTCGAGGAGATGCAGCGTCTTCTTGGCGTAACGGACTTGTATGACCACACGAACATGGAACTCGTTCATCATGTGAATCAATCGTTAATCGCTCATCACCTTTACCAACGTGATGTGGACTATCTTGTTGAGCACGGGGAGGTTATACTCGTGGACGAGTTTACAGGTCGAAAACAGCCTGGTAGACGACTGAGTGAAGGACTCCATCAAGCCATCGAAGCCAAAGAACGTGTTAGAATTGTCCAAGAAAGCCAAACCGGCGCCAGCATCACCTATCAGAACTTTTTTCGCATGTATGAAAAACTGGCGGGGATGACAGGAACCGCCGAAACGGAGTCCGCTGAATTTGGTCATATCTACAAGTTGGATGTCGTAGTCGTGCCCACTAACGAACCGATGATCCGCGAAGATCATTCGGATCAGATATACAAAACAGAGGAAGCGAAATTTCGGGCGATCATTGATGATATCGTGGAACAACATGAAAAAAGACGTCCGGTATTAGTGGGGACAATATCCATTGAAAAGTCCGAGAAATTGAGTAAACTGCTTAAGGCTAGACAGCGAGACATACGACATCAGGTGTTGAATGCCAAGGAACATGCTCGTGAAGCTGAGATTATCGCCCAAGCTGGCACCCCCGGAACTGTCACAATTGCCACTAATATGGCAGGGCGAGGAGTTGATATTCTGCTGGGCGGAAATCCTGAGGGCATGGTTAAAGAAATTCTTCGCAAGCGCAAGGTTGATGCAAACGCTATTGGCGAAGATTCGGATCAATGGAAGGTGGCTTACCAGGAGGCGGAGGCAGTCTGTGAAGATAACCGTGAAAATGTGTTGGCAGCGGGCGGACTGCACATTATTGGCACCGAGCGGCATGATTCTCGACGGATTGACAATCAGTTGCGTGGCCGATCGGGACGACAAGGAGACATTGGTTCCTCTCGCTTCTATTTATCGTTAGAGGACGATCTCATGCGCAAGTTTGGGTCGGACCGACTATCAGGTATGATGGATCGGGTGGGCATGGAGGAAGATATTCCGATTGAGCACCCCTGGGTCACCAAAGCCATTGAAAAAGCTCAAACCCGTGTGGAAGAAAGGCACTTTGAGATTCGTAAGAACGTCCTCAAATTTGACGATGTGATGAACACACAGCGTCAAACGATCTACGACCTACGTGACAGTATCCTTGAGGGAGAAAATCTCAAGGAGACGATTTGGGGTATGATTGAAAATGTGCTGGATGACAGGATAGACGTGGATCTACCGGGGGAAGGGTCGGAGCAAGAAGAATTGGAGAGTATCACGAAATGGCTTGCCCAGACTTTTCCCATCGACTTTACGACGTGGCGGGCTCCGATAGCAGAGATGAGTCTTCCACAGCTTCGTGAACAAGCGCTTGAGACAGTTCAATCAGCCTACGAAAAGCGCGAGACAGAAATGGGCATTGAACAGATGCGGACTCTCGAGCGTCTTTTGCTCTTGGATCGCATCGACAGCCACTGGAAAGATCATTTATACAATATTGATTACATTGAAGAAGGGATTCATCTCCGGGGTTATGGCGGCAAAGACCCAATAGTGGTATTCAAGAATGAAGCATTCAATGTTTTTGAAGCGATGTATCAGCGCATTGAAGAAGAGACCAGCGAATACATCTTCAAAGTACATCTTGATGTTGAAGCACCGAGGCGTGCCGCGCCTCAGCGTAGTTCACGGCAGTCTAACGCGCCCCGCAGGCGGCGACCATTGCCGGCGCAGTCCAGTAGCGAAGAAATCTCCCCGACTGCTGAATTTGCCACTCAGGAAGCGATGGGAAGTCTTCCCAAGGTTGGCCGTAATCAGCTTTGTCCTTGTGGAAGCGGCAAGAAATATAAACGGTGTCATGGGAAATAGACAGCACAACACAGTAAGTGCATAAGGGGAAAGTATCCCATCTTGCCAAGATTTTTTATACTTGATTGTTTCACTTACCTATTATAACATGTATAAGGCGATCATTTTTGGAGGGGTGTTGTGACTTTGCAGGAAGAAACAATTAGTCAAGAATTGCTTGATATTTTGGCTTGTCCCGCTTGCAAAGGTGATATTGAATACGACTCAAAGAATCAAAAGCTTATATGTGTCGGTGAATGTCAGCGTCGCTATCCCATCCGAGACGGCATCCCAGTTATGCTAATTGACGAAGCAGAGATGCCAGCCACTTAAATGGCGATTGTACGTTGTGAATTACTTATGTAGGGCGAGCTTTTGGTTTGTGTTTCACTCTTCTCGAATGAAAATTTTATTCTTGAGTCTTAGATTTCCGTACCCGCCTCATCGCGGAGACCGAATTCGCGCTTACCACTTCATCAAGCAACTTGCCCGACATCATTCCGTCACCGTTGTCTCATTTTTCGAATCAGATCAAGAAGTAGACAATGTCAAACATTTACAGTCTTTCTGCGATCAAATCGAATCAGTGCGATTTCACCATGGTAGAGCGCGATTAAACTCTCTATTGCATTGCTTGTCGAATTGCCCTTTGCAAGTTTACTACTGGTTCGTCCCTCAAATGCAACGAGCTATTTTTCGATTGTTGGATAAACACAGCTATGACTTGATTCATGCACAGCTATTTCGCATGGGACAATATGTTCCCCACGTACAAGGCGTTCCAAAGATGTTGGATCTTTGTGATTCGCTCGGACTTAACCTAAGTCGTCGCGCCGCTCTTGATAAAAATTTAATCCGTAGTCTAGTGAAACTGGAAGCAAAGCGAGTGCGTCACTATGAAGTTGAGATAATGAATTCATTTGATTGGGGTACGGTTGCGGCACCAATCGATAGAGACTATCTGTTAAAGCAGGACGACACATTGAAATTGTCAGTGGTACCGATGGGTGTTGACTTAGAGCATTTTCAACCATCCTCAACCGAGTATAGCTCTCATATTTTATTTACAGGGACAATGAACTATTTCCCAAATTGGGATGCAGTATTGTATTTTCATTCTGATATATTCCCGTTAGTTCAAGAGGCCCATCCGGACACTATTTTCTATGTTGTGGGTAATTCTCCTCCGAACCGAATCCGGAAGTTGGCAAGTCAGAAAAACGTTGTTGTAACGGGATATGTGCCCGAAACGCGACCATACTTCGACGATGCTGCCGTGTTCGTTTCCCCTATGCGTGCAGGTTCCGGTTTGCAGGTCAAAAATTTGGAAGCAATGGCAATGGGAGTCCCAGTTGTCACATCTTCGCTGGGTGCCATGGGGTTGGACGCGCGAGTCGGAAAAGACCTTTTGGTTGGTGACACCCCAGAAGAGTTCGCCAAACACATCATTGACTTGATTGAATTTTCGGATTATCGCCAATCGGTTGGCACTGCGGGACGAAATCTCGTTGAGGAAAAATATAGTTGGGATGTCTTGGTACAACGGTTGGAAGGAGTTTATTCCCAGATTTGCTAATGAAATCATTTAGCAATTGCCAAGTTCATTAACCCAGCGACACGCGTTGCGGCGCCTTCAAAAAGTTATAGTTGATTTATCCTACGATTTTTAAGGATAAGTGACTAGCGGCCATTCCGTCGACTCGACGAGTGCAATTTGAATTACTATCGTTTGTATAGCTTACTATGTGAAATGTGAAAAACGATTAAGCATGGTTAAAGTAGCGGCGGCAAACTACCATTTAAGCAATTCAACTACAATTAAGGACGAAATATGCCGAAATCCAAGAAAAGATTGATAACTTCGATTGTTGTTGATGTCTGTCTCATTAATCTTGCCTTCTCAGCAGCATATCATACGTGCAAATCGCTGGGGGTTGATTTGTTCGCATCGTTCATCAATCAAGGAGAGAGTGGACAGTCTCAACTACTTCAACACTCCTTTGCGATCACAGCAGCAATTGCTACCGTAGTTCGTCTAGGGGCGTTCTTGGTTTTTAGGCTCTATAAACCGGTCTGGCGATACGCGAGCGTTCGGGAATTCCTTTCCCTGATTGGTGCGATAATCTGTGGCACCTTTGCGTTAATACTTGTCCCTTACGTTGCGCATTTTCTCCGTATCAGCCAACATTCTGGGAATCTCCTCCATTTGTGGGTGTTTTTTTCAATGGATGGGTTCTATAATATTGTTCTTATAGGATTCGCGAAGTACTCCCTGCGTATTGTGGAGGAATATCGAAAAAAACAGGTCGCTACGCCCTGGATTAAAGTTCTAATTGTAGGCACGGGCGAAGCGGGCATCGGCGTGTTGCGAGAAATACGCAATCATCCGGAAAAAGGATATTTGCCTGTTGGATTTGTCACTGATAACCGTGAGAAGGTGGGACAAAGCATTCAAGGACTTGAGGTTCTTGGTACGACACGTGAATTGGCTTATATCGTGCACAAGCGACAAATTGATGAAGTTGTTATTGCCATGCCGTCGGCGTCGGAGAGTAAGGTTCGCGAAATCATACGCCAACATAAATATAGAGGGTGCAAGTTCAAGATTGTTCCAAGCATTCATGCAATCCTTGATGGGCATGTGAGCATAAGCCAGATTAGGGATGTCAGGGT
Organism: Candidatus Poribacteria bacterium; assembly: GCA_965204085.1. GTDB lineage: Bacteria > Poribacteria > WGA-4E > WGA-4E > JAJDTR01 > JAJDTR01. The sequence continues at coordinate 692,177 of CBDBEE010000002.1, forward strand.
CGAAGATTTGCTCAATCGGTCAACTTCCTCCATTGATTTAGCGGAAGTTTCGAAGTACTTATCCGGCAAGCGTGTAATGATAACCGGTGCAGGCGGTTCAATCGGATCGGAACTCTGTAGACAAGTGGCAAAATTTGAACCTGAATTGCTAATCCTTGTGGGGAGAGGCGAAAACAGCTTATATCACATTGATATTGAATTGAGCGAGTCCGACCCGAATGTCAACCGTGCAGTAATCGTGGGAGACATTCGTGACCGTGCGAAGATTGATCGAATTATGCAGAATTATAGACCGCATATCATTTTCCATGCGGCAGCACATAAACATGTAAAGTTCATGGAAATTCATCCTGATGAAGCGGTGAAGAACAACATACTTGGCACTAAAAGTCTCATTGATGCGGCTATTAAACATCATGTTCAGGCATTTATCTTGGTATCTTCAGACAAAGCGGTTAATCCGACAAGTGTAATGGGAGCCTCCAAACGCGTTACCGAGAAGTTAATTCAGAGTAAAGCGAAACGAAACGGAACTGATTTTGTCGCAGTTCGCTTTGGAAACGTAATTGACAGTCGTGGTAGCGTCTTACCGAATTTCAAGCGCCAGATAGCAAAAGGCGGGCCTGTCACTGTCACACACCGTGAGGTTACACGGTTCTTCATGACGATTCCCGAATCGGTACAGTTGTTAATTCAAGCAGGGGCTATGGGCAGCGGTGGTGAGATATTTATCCTAGATATGGGCGAACCGATCAAGATACTTGATTTGGCACAAGATCTGATTCGATTGTCCGGTCTTGAGGTTGACCAAGATATCAAGATTGAATTTACCGGTTTGGAGCCGGGTGAAAAACTGTATGAAGAGCTCTTAACTCCGAAAGAAGGAGTCACTGCCACAAAACATCAACGGATTTTCGTTGGACAGCTAGAGACAATCGAAGAGACGGAATTACTTGCCCACATTGATGCGTTGGAAGGATTGGCAGATCGGTTAGATACAGAGGGCATCATTGCCAAACTTCAGGAGATTGTCCCAACATACAAACCGCAGAGGACCTTCATCGATCAAATGAGTGATGAGAAATTGAGACAATCTGAACCACAAGTAATAAACCTTCCAATCGGCAGAAAATCTTATGAAAAGCCAGCGGTGGGAAGCTCTTGACCTATCTGTAGACGGCGACAAACTGGATCGCTCTGTATTTCAGAATGCATCAAAACGATTGCTGGATGTCACATGTGCGACGTTGGGTTTGATTGGTCTTTTTCCGTTGGTAATGCTTAGTGCATTATTGGCGCGAATTCAATCTCCAGGGCCCATCATTTATAGAGCGAAACGCATTGGGCGTGGTGGACGAATTTTTGAGATGTACAAATTTCGGACTATGGTTGCAAATGCGGAGTCACTCGGTTCAGGATTGACAGTCTACGGTGATTCGCGGATTACCAAACTGGGGCAATTCTTACGATGGGCAAAGTGGGATGAGATTCCACAGTTCCTTAATGTCATCAAGGGAGATATGAGCATTATCGGTCCGCGTCCAGAAGCCCCGGAATATGTCAAGTATTATACCGAGAATCAGAAGCTAGTGCTCCAGGTTCGACCAGGCATTACCGGACCTGCACAGGTGGCGAACCGTGATGAAGAGAAAAAATTGAAGGGACAATCCGATCCTGAACAGTATTACGTCACTCGATTGATGCCGAGAAAACTCAAAATCGATCTTGATTACATTGAAAAACAGAGCGTAGCCACCGATCTTTTATGGTTGTTCAAAACATTTTTAGTGATTGTAATTTCTCGAAGATGAGTGAATAGGTGACCGTAGGGAAACAGAATATACATGACCCGAAGAACATCCATTAAACTTCTTATTATTGCTCTCGCGGTATTTCTAATCCTTGTGTTTATTGTAAGGGCGTTGGTGAGTAACGGACCAGGTGGAGAGAAAGTCGCGGTTATCGATATAAACGGCGCGATTTCAAAGTCAGATAAGGTTATTGAGTTGATTCATCAATATCGCGACAATGGAAGTGTAAAAGCGATGGTTGTGAGAATAGACTCACCGGGGGGTAGTGTCGCACCAGTACAGGAAATTTACAGCGAGTTGAAGAAATTAGAAATACCGGTCGTCGCGTCACTTGGCGGAACCGCCGCATCTGGTGGATATTATATTGCCTGCGCGACAGATCAAATCTTCGCGAATCCGGGTACGTTGACGGGTAGCATAGGGGTCATTATGCAATTTGTGAAAATGAAGGGGCTGTACGATAAAGTGGGGATTGATCAGCAGACTGTGAAGAGTGGAGAATTTAAGGACACTGGCTCACCCATCCGAAATCTCACACCTGAAGAGAGGGAGTTGCTACAGGAAACGATAGACGATGTGCACGATCAATTCGTTGACGCAATATTTGACGAACGAAAAGATCGGCTTTCTCGTGACGAAGTCCTGGCACTGGCAGATGGGCGCATCTTCTCGGGAAATCAGGCATTGGAACACAAATTAGTTGACAGATTGGGAAATCTGCATGACGCAATAGCACATGCCGCTGAACTTGGCGGCATTGTTGGGAAGCCGAAAATAACGCGCGTCAAGCGCGAGCTTACTTTACTCGAACGGCTAATTGGAGTTGCCGGAAAGCATAATTTGGGGAATTTACTTGACAACTCAGGGGTTTTATTTCGGTATGAGTTGAGTTTTGTAGAATAGAGTTGCGTGAAAGGGATACATCAGTTGAATAGACGCCGCTCTAGGTACGATTACAATTGGGTAGTCACATTCCAACCCAATCTTGGAAAGCATGAAGGGTGTTTATCAGGGGAACCATGATTGGGAGGGAATTGCACGGTGTATTGTCCACCCACAAGCCGTTGTACTTGTGATTGGGTCAACGGACACAGGCAAAACGATGTTTTGCCGATTCCTTGTTGAACGGGGCGTGTCTCAGGGCTTGAAAGTCGGTTTGATTGATGCAGATGTTGGCCAATCGCAAATTGGGCCGCCGACAACAATTGGACTCAAAATCCTGTCCGAGACTCCCGATTGGGATGAGGTGGAAGCCGACAATCTTTACTTTGTTGGTTGGATCTCTCCTGATGGCCATCTCCTGCGATGTGTGACCGGCGTTCGGTTAATGTCGGATGCCGCGCTTAGAGCCGGTGCGAATTTTGTTGTGATCGACACAACTGGCTATGTCTCAGGTACAGGAGCCATCGCATTTAAGCGGCACAAGATTGAGATAATAAATCCTCGCCATCTAGTCTGTATCCAGCGTTCAGGCGAGCTAGATGCTATCATCTCCGGATTTGATGCCTCCCACTCCACGAAGATTTACCGGCTTTCCCCTCATCAAGCAGCTAATTCCAAGACCAGAAAATACCGGCGGAAATATCGCGAGACGCGCATTAATCGCTATTTTTCCGAAACAGTTGAAGCTCTAATTCCGTTCGATCAATTTCGTGGACAGGGAACTCCTTTTTTCACTGGCAGGTGTGCCAATGCAAAGGAGTTGGTCACGCTTTCCAACGTGGCTGACAATCGGATTCTTTATGCAGAGTGGGGACATCGAATGCTAACGCTCGTGAGCCGAAGTATTTTGTCTGACTATATGTGCTCCAAGATAAAAACCCGATTAAGCCTGACCAATGTGGTCACAAGGACTCCTGAGTATTTTGAACGACGTTTTGTCGGCCTAGTCGACGGTAACGGAGAAATGATTTCTGTCGGGATCATTCAAGCTGCAGACTTTGAAACAAATCAACTCAAGGTTCGTTGTAAGTTAGGTACAGCAGATGTAACGAAGATTGTCCAGTTCGGGCGGTATAGACATGAATGCATTAATCGGAGGAAAGACGAACGCTGCTGAAGTCATAGATTATTGATGTGTTGGACCAGATATGTGGGATGAAACGTACCTACAGTCCGAGTTGCCATCGGAAGCCGAGACGGAAGAAGAAGCCAACTTTATCTTTAGTGTGTTAAATCTTCAACCGGGGTCGAGAGTCTTGGATCTATGTTGCGGACAAGGCCGACATGGGTTACAACTGGCGAGCCAAGGCGTAAATGTCCTTGGTTTAGACAATTCTCGCTTTCTACTCAATGAAGCTAAGAACAATGCGGATGCAGATGGGCGACGACTTGGGCTCGTTGAAGCGGATATGCGCCATATCCCTCTGAAACCATGTTGTGATGCGGTGATAAGCCTTTTTACAAGCTTTGGCTTTTTTGAAGAAGCAGACAACACTGACGTCCTTTCGGAAATCGCGTCGGTACTAAAGCCAAGCGGTCAGTTGCTCATAGACTACTGGAATCCGTACGCTGTAACTCAGCTCGACCACACTCGAAACTGGTGGTGGGTCACTGATTCAACTTTAGCACTGGCAGAAGTGGAGTACGAGCCTCAATCAGGGCGATTGTTCGACTATCGTACAATCATTGAAATACCCACAAAAACCATCCGCGAGATGGTCAACACCGTACGGTTTTACTTTCCCACAGAAATGAAAAGGTTATTGGATACTGTCGGTTTATGCATTCGTGCCACCTATGGCGATTTTGATGGTAGCGATTTCACTACGGGGGCGAGGCGCATGATCACAGTTGCGGAGAAATCGGGGTGATGCCGATTTTTGGGCGTTTTGTACGGTATCTGACGCCGTATGTTGGACAGATTTTCTTGGCGGTAATTTGTGCCGTAGTTATATCGGTGTGCACATGCGGTTACGCCCGCATCATCGCGGAGACGGTTGACCTCCTGGAATTGATTAGAACTGAGGATTCCGGAGGAGAACCAATTGTTGTTCGCTACTTTCAAATTGAAGGATTCTTCGACGGACTCGCTGAAATTGCTCTTGCGAATGAACGCGATGCAATTCGGCTTGTGAGTCTGATTATCGGGAGTATCCTGATTCTAGTCTTCATCAAAGGAGTATTCACGTTTTGCAATGATTTCTTGATGTCTCGGGTTGGACATAGATTGCTTGTCCGAGTTCGTAACGAGTTGTACGGAAGAATCGTATTCGCTCCTTTAGGCGTGCTGAGAGAACATCGGACAGGCGATCTGATGTCGCGGGTTACCGACGACGTACGAACATGGATGAATGGGATTGGAGCAACGGCCCCTACCATCCGGGCGATCGTATCCATCCCCGTGTTCGTCTGCGTAATGTCTTTTTTGAGTTTTAAATTGACTGTAGTTGCAGTGCTTGTCCTCCCGTTCTTAGCGTATTTGATTGCTCGTGTAGGGAAACGAGTACGCCAGGCAAGCACTGGGATTCAGCAGCGCACTGCAGACATCACTTCACAGCTTAAAGAGACAGTAACTGGCATCAAAATCATTAAGAGTTTTACCGCAGAAGCGTTGGAACAAGCACGGTTTACGGCGACGAACACACGGCAGTACCGCATTGCAATGCAACGCGTTCGCCTTGTCGCAATGCTATCACCGCTCATCGAGTTAATCAGCGCCGTTGGTATTGGCGCGGTTATCGGGTTCGGATGTTGGCAAGCTCTCCAAGGCCAGTTGTCAACCGGATGGTTCGTCGGCTACAACGTCTTGATCGGTATGATGTTCAAACCAATCAAGACAATCGGAGAATTTAACAACGTTTTACAGCAATGTCTGGCGTCGGCCGAGCGAATCTTTTACATATTGGATTTTCGGGAAGAGGAGTCAAAAGATACGAAGAAAGCACTACTTCCAGATGTGGCAGGAGATGTTCGGTATCGCAATGTATCCTTCGGTTATGATCGGCGGGTTGTCCTCAAGGATATCAGTATTCATGCTAAACCGGGCGAGGTTGTTGCGTTGGTGGGGGAAAGTGGAAGTGGAAAGACCACATTGCTTAATCTCCTGCCGAGGTTTTATGAGGTTGATTCTGGAGAAATATTGATTGATGGTCACTCCGTTTCTGAGGTGACAGCAAGGTCCCTTAGGCGCCAAATTGCAATTGTGCCACAGGATACAATCTTATTTGATGGTACGTTCAGGGACAATATTAGCTACGGTAGTCCGGAAGCGACTCGCGAAGCGGTAATTGAGGCGGCGAAGCAGGCAAATGCACATGAGTTTATCATGCAGATGCCCAACGGTTATGAAACATCAATAGGCGAATCCGGCCTCAAATTGTCTGGCGGGCAACAGCAGCGTATTTCAATTGCTCGGGCTATTCTCAAGAATCCCCGTATTCTCATTCTTGATGAAGCTACATCTGCGTTAGACAGCAAGTCGGAAACCCTTGTACAAGAGTCACTTGCAGAATTAATGAAAGGGAGGACAAGTTTTGTTATTGCCCATCGGCTTTCAACGGTTTCCCACGCCGACAAAATTGTTGTGCTTGACCACGGGAAAATCATGGAAATTGGTACGCATCAAGAACTATTGAAACGAGAAGGGTTGTACCAGAATCTATGCAGATTGCAACTCCGATGAAGATCAGGAGTTTTGGGGGGTAATGAATTTAAACGAAATAGTGAAAATTATGTAAACTTCACCTTGAATTACACCGTCTCATGTGAAGCGGATTATAGGGAAGTACGAAATTGCAGATTGTGAAACTGTTTTTCGTTATTTAGGGGATTAATTTCTCCCCATTTTGATGATCGCTCCTTTGAGGTCTGAGCGCTTGTACACCGCTTCCGAAAAATCCACTTCATATAGGTAAGCGCCCGTGAACCTGGCTCCAAGTAAGACGACTCCTTGCGGCTTGGTTTCCCCAAAGATTGTCTCCTCAAGGTTGGCATTTTCAAAGCTTGTTAGCCTTCCAAACTGATCTGGAAGAATCCACCGTGGGCATCCTATAGTTGCGCGACGTAGGTCTGCATTCCGAAAGTTTGTGCTTGCTAGGATACTACCTCCAAGAAAGGCTCCTTGAAGATTTGTCCCTTCAATGTTTGTGTTCGATAAATTGGCGCCTACCATGTAGGCACCTTGCAACACCGCGCCGGACAAATCAGCACAAGAAAGGTCGGTTTCATTAAGGTTAGCATCGGTCAAGTTGGCGTTTTTCAATCTCGCACCATTCAGATTAGCACGCGAAAGATCTATTCCAACTAATTGGGTGCCGGATAAATCAATATTCGCTAGATTTACGCCGGTAAGAGATTTGCCAGTGATTAAGCTTTTTGCCACATCAGATTTGCTAATTTTACTCATGTTTGCTCCCAAAGTGTTGAATATAGGGATTGATTCGCGGGGAAAGTAGTGAATAGGAAGGACATTGCGTTTCGGGTGATCGGTGAATGACGCTTGCTTCTTCATACATAAGCAATAAAGTCATGAAATGTGAAAGAAAGCACTCATATTATGGTTTGTTGCGATCGAAAAAACTTGATGTGCTCTTGTCATTCATGGCTTGTTGGGTATTTTAAATGAAGGTGTCTACCCTCGACACATTAGGTATAGCACAAATTGTGCTAAATTGAACGAAGATAACGTATTCAGTATATCACAAAATCAGAAGTATCTTCAAGAATTCAGCCATACAGAAGATCCGACAGAGCGGAGCATAGGAAAGAATCAACAATGAAAGCAAAACAAAACTCGGTAGACGGAACAATTAACAACAACTCGTTCCGCCACGATTTAGCATTGGACATGATTGAGAAGGAAAACACAGATATATTGGCTGTTTTGCCAGCAACTGAATCAGATATGAGAGAGTTGGACCACAGTTCAGTTGCTGAAAACAACAGTGCGGATGAGAAAGACAACCTAGACTTTTTAGCTGTGTTGCCAACCGCAGAACCTCCCAGGCCCGATTTTGACAATGGTACGGGCGATAACTACGGAACAGCAACTGGTAAAGACGAAGATGGTTTTCTATCTGTGTTGCCAACCGATGGTTCAAATGATGACTTGGATGGTAGCACGGATAGTGACAATGAGGACGAATTGATATCCTCGTTTCGGAAGCGTCCCGATGTTACAGACAGCACAAGAGATGAAGCTTTTTCTTATTTGCAGGAAATTGCTCGTACTCCTTTACTCAAGCCGAGAGAAGAAACGGACCTTTTCAAAAAGTTTGAAGACGGAAAGGCGGGAGTGGCGGAGTTATTGGATCAGCTTCCGGAATCTATTTTGGCGGAGGTACGACCTAAGGTAAACAAACGCCGTGGGGCTAGGCAACGGTCAGAAAATGAATTGTGGTGGAGCCCAATGAATCTTGGAATTATCTTGGACGAGGTTCGTCAAGTAATTGACGTGTCCTACCGTTCAGATGCACAAGGAACTTCGATTGCAAGAAAGCCCGCTAATGAACGCGAGCATCTCGAAGTTTTGTGGGGTAAGTTACAAACGGCTGCCCAGAAAATCCATGACGCCAAGCTGAAGATTGTAGAAGCAAATTTGCTCCTCGTTGCTAGCATTGCCAAACAACACAATTTCAACAAGTCGTCGCTCTCATTTCTCGATCTGATGCAGGAAGGAAGCATTGGCTTAATGAAGGCTGTTGAGAAATTCGACTTAAAGAGGGGATATCGTTTCAGTACGTACGCTACGTGGTGGGTGATGCAGGCAATCAAGCGCGCTCTTGACCAGCAGAGCCAAACGATTCGTATACCATGTTACGTGGGAGAAACACGGAGATCAATCAAACAAGCACAGTCTAACTTGGCAAGAAATCTTGAGCGCGAGCCGGATATAAGGGAAATAGCTAAAATCGTCGACATGCCCGAGAGTCGCGTGATCGAGATTCTACAGAGTACAAAAGGCACAATTTCGCTGGATTCGCCGTTGAGCGAAGCGTCGCCGGATGCGACCGTTTCCGATCTGTTGGCAGATGATTCGCAGGTGACACCGGAAGAGGAGCTGCTCTGTGTATCGGAAAAGGAATCGCTTGAGAGGGTGCTCAATACACTGGCGCCTCGTGAAACCCTTGTCATTAAACTCCGGTATGGATTGACGGACGGTACAGAGTATACCTTGGCTGAAATTGGCAGACAACTTGGGATTAGCCGTGAGAGGGTGCGCCAGATTGAAGATGAAGCGCTTCGCAAGTTACGGCATCACACGCGTGTGCAATATCTCCAAGAACTACTTTGAGTTATTGTGGATTTTCAGAGAACTCCGACGAGTTTTCAGCCTGATTATGGCAGAAAATTTTCTATTCAATTCAAGTTATTGGGCGACAGGTGCTTGAACAGTTTCTCCCGCCAAGTCGTCGGTAGCGCCGCCATTAATGATTGGGCAGAGATCGCAGAGTCGGCTGCGGCAAAAGTTGCTGTGTAGATAGATTTCACCCTGTTGAATCTTTGCGTTCGGCGAGAGTAGTTTAAAAGGTTGCAAGTCGGTAAAAATTTGGGATTGGATTTGTTTAGTAATCTGGTTGTCTTGCAACTTCGGACAACTGCCGTATAGTCGTTCTACTGCTACCTGCAATGTTGTACTTTGTGACTCCTCCGCCCAGACAACCGCAATTGGCATCAATATGTTGACGATGATGTCTAATGCGCGCCCCCTTCCAATTAGAGTAGCGCCGATTTGAGACATCCGTTTTCCGAAATTACAATGATCCGCCCAATATCCACTGGGTACGGGTGTCAATTTCTCCACTAACTCCCGCCGAATCTTCCCCAAATCTTTTTGATCCGCCTCCCCCGACTGCAGAATAATTGGTAGATAGACCATCATCAAGCTTTCTTGACAGTCGCCAATTAGTTGGCTAATAGCAGCAATTCGGCGCGTCGGGTAGTTCGGTGGACGAGTTCCTGCAAACTTCCATTGCTCTCGCACCATGCGAGTTGACATCCGCGCTTGTTCGGATGCGCTCCAAATCGATTCTAGTCGTTTTATGAAGGTCCTGTCGGATTGGTCCAGATCGGTGGAGCTCTGGGATTGCGAAGGTAGCAGTCCAGCCGTGCCAAACAGGATAGCCTGAATCTCCTCATCAATCTTACCGGTAAGCGTTGAAAAGGGAACACGTCTGGCTAATTCCCGGAAAGGTTCACGATTCTTGGCGTATCCTAACGCTTCCATGATCCCCTCGTACAGCAATTGTTCAAAGTCCATCCGAATGCGAAGATGCTTCATGGCATCTGCCTTCTCCATCAACCTCTCCTGACCTAGGTCGTCAAAGATTGATCTGAGGTGTCCAATCTTGAGAATTTTTCCTGCTACGCGGCAAAAGTCGACCGTTGTCGTTTTTGCCGCCTCGGCTTCGTCAAAAAGATCTCCAATCGGTGTCTTGAGCAGATTTAAGAGTTCAAGGGTTGGTATTCTTTGTCCGTCCTGAAGACGTGTCCGCAAGTTCAAATCATCGTCCCGGTAGACAACATGCAGAACAACGCGATTGTATCTCGGGTTGAGATGGTGCTCGTGGGCATACCAGTCTGACGAGTTGACATGAATCTCAATGTCGCCAACCTGAAGTTGTCCGTCAATGATGATTTCCGCGCGAACAAAGTCCGGTCCTTCATCACTGTTCCAAATACCGGCCTTTAAGATGCTGATAGATCGACCATCTGTAGCCCGGAGGTCGACATCAAAAAATCGTTGATCGTTCCAGATGTTCTGAACGAAATCTTCGTTAATATTTTTTTGATTAGCCATCATCTTGTCCGCAGGTATGACATAGTTTTGTCACACACTATTTCCAATCTGATTCAGTGCTGAGAATCTTACAGGCAGCTCCCGCGTCCAATTAGCGCAGTTTCCAATTGCTTGCGTCCGTTGCATTGATACTATATCAGAGAAGAAGGAGGTGTATCAAGCCTAATTCCCAAGAGAAACATGGAGTATTATCCTTGACTGCAAATTCGCTTTAGTATATTCTTCCTCAAGAATATAGTCGGCATGTGGATCCTTGGCAAATCGTGCAATAATAAGTTTAGGAAGTGTATGGATACCCGCCCAAGAGGACTAAGGCAGTGAGGAATTCAGAGAGGTTTCAGAACAAAAAATTGCGTGTAGCCGTAATCGGTTGCGGAGCTATCGGATCGCTCCATGCACAGGCAGTCGTTCAATCCCAGCATGCACAGTTGACAGCAACTTGTGACGTTGAACCGGAACGTGCAGAAATTGTCGCTGCATCAGCCAGCGCCAATGCGTACAATGATTTTGAGGAACTGTTGTCCGCCGAGCAGTTGGATGTGGTCACAGTAGCAACCCCGGAAAACTTGCACATGGCTCCCGTAGTCAGATCAATTGAAGCCGGTTGTCACGTATTCTGTGAAAAGCCGATGGCGTCGACCTTCGCAGATGCACAACAGATGGCCGATGCCGCCGCACGGCACAATCGACATCTAGCAATTGATTACAATCGTCGATTTGGATTCGGGTATTTGAAAGCGAAAGAACTCTGTGCTGAAGGAGCTGTCGGTGACATTCGGTATGTCGTAATTCGCGTGACCGAGCCGCTTACCGGATCGAGGAATGACCTGGAGGCACATTCAATAATAAGGAACGTGCTAGTTCATCATATAGATTTGATGCGCTTTTTCTGTGGCGAAATTCGATCGGTACACGCCTCTTTTAGCCCGCAAGGCGGAGTTGATTTAGCACATGACGCTGCTTTTTCATTTCGATTTGAGGGAGACGCTCTAGGTACATTAATCGGGGGGTGGCAGGAAGTGCCACGTTGGACACGAACATCTGAATGGACCGAGATTGGAGGTACTAGGGGAACAGTAGTTATTGAGGAGGTAATGAAAGCTGTAAAATTCTGGTCTGTAGACCCCGACCAAATCGAATATTTTCACCCCAACTATTTCAAAGGCCAAACCGCCTTTTACGATTCTTTAACAAACCATATCCATAACTTCCTAGATCGATTGTCAAAGGGTAAATCTCCGCTAGTCACGGGAGAGGATGGTTTGCGTGGTTTAGAGATTGTCCAAGCCGCTATCCAATCTAACCAGATGGGGCATGTAGTGGATGTATAACTTCGAGTTGATTAACACAAATACACCATTTGAGCGCTAGTTGCTAAGTTTCATGCGGTACCATGTGGCATGATTCTATAGTATTTATTGATTTCCCTTGACAGCAGTGGAGACAATCTCCACCATACGTACAAAATCCGCAAGGAATTTGGAGATACCTCAAGGTATTCAATTGAGATTCGCACGCATATTCCGTGGTATACTTCTTCACGATTAATTCTCTGTCAAAATTAGCCTCACTATTTCAGAGTAATGTGATATATCCTCTCCAAACTGCCCATTCTTATGCTTAGAAAATACACTAGACACCGTTATTTCCCTGGCGACACATGTGATACCGAGCGATCGGCGTCCGCACGATGTATTTTGGACACATCAGACAAGATGAATATTTTTGGAGGTAGTAATGACACAACCGGAGAGTGAAGAATCACGTCCCGTACACAAAGTGAAGATGCAATGCGATGTCAGAGTAGCCATGAGAGATGGAATCACTCTTTCCACGGATCTCTTTATACCTGATGTAGATTTCCCCGTCCCCGCGATCCTGGTCAGAACGCCTTACGATAATAACAGCGAGGGTGAAGTTGCACAGGCCTTCTATTTCGCTTCTTGTGGTTATGCGGTCGCGATCCAAGATGTGCGCGGACGGCACGATTCCGATGGTGAATGGTATCCCTTCAAGCATGAAGCCGAGGATGGATTCGATACACACGAATGGCTGGGGGTTCAACCTTGGTGCGATGGAAACGTCGGGATGGTGGGCGATTCGTATGTAGCTTTGGTACAACTGCAGGCAGCTCCGAAGAGAAGCAAATATTTGAAGGCGATAATTCCACGCGTCGGCTACTCGAACGCCTATCACAACTGGGCTTACACCGGTGGAGCTTTTCAGCTTGGCTTCAATCTGCGCTGGGCTGCAGTGAAAATGCACACTCGCACTAACCAAGTGCAGTATCTGTGGTTTCCTGAAGGCAATCATCTTTCAGACCTTCATTGGCATCTTCCCTTGAGAACCATGGATGAAGCTGCTGGTCGCAACAACAAGATTTGGAAGGATTGGATAGACCATCCAAGCTACGACGAGTATTGGAGAGACATGCAGCCGGTCGAAGATCACTATGGGGACATAGATGTACCCATATACGGAATGGGCGGATGGTTTGACGTGTTTTTACAAGGTACACTCAACAATTTTATGGGGATCAAGCAGGAGGGACGCGAACCCGGTAGTAGCAACCAGAAGGTCATTATTGGCCCGTGGATACACGACCTCGGTGGTCATGGTACCGAAACTAAAGTAGGCGACATTGATTTCGGACATACAGTCCTAATCAATCTACGAAACGAGTGTCTTCGTTGGTTCGACTATTGGCTAAAAGGAATCAATAACAGGATTGCTGACGAGCCGCCAGTGAAGATATTCGTTATGGGTGCGAATGAGTGGCGTACTGCCGTCGACTGGCCAATTCCCGATACAGATTGTATACCTTACTATCTCCACAGTGGAGGCAATGCAAACTCATTATTTGGTGACGGTAGTCTTAATCCACATAAACCAGAATTGGAGAATCCAGACCACTTTGTCTACGATCCCAGCAATCCTGTCATGACACTTGGCGGCAGCACCTGCTGTGCGGAAAATGTGACGCCGGTTCCGATGGGCCCGCGAGATCAACAATCTGTGGAATGGCGACCGGATGTTCTCGTATATGACTCACAGGTACTCGAATCGGATGTTGAGGTGACTGGTTCGGTATCAATGGTGTTATACGCCGCTTCCGATGCGAAGGATACTGACTTTACCGCGAAACTCGTGGATGTCTTTCCGGACGGCCGGGCAATCAATGTTGCACAAGGAATTATCCGTGCCAGGTATCGGGATTCTTGGGAGGAACCGACATTACTGGTACCCGGTCAGATTTATAAATTTAACATTGATATGTGGTCCACCAGTAATCGCTTTCTGAAGAATCATCGAATTCGTGTTGAGTTATCAAGCAGCAACTTTCCCCAGTTTGATCGCAACCCAAACACGGGACATCCTTTCGGTCTAGATGCCCACTTGCAGGTAGCGAATCAGTCGATTTACCATGACGCGGAGCATCCATCGCACATTCTCCTGCCGATTGTTCCCATTGACTAAGTTGTCTTCATCGGTCATAGCACCAGAAGGTGCATGGTGGCAGCCTCGCGAGTTTACAATACTTCGCACATGGAAGTGAAAACCGAGATAAGTGAACAGCGGCTTCTCCGCCACCATCTAGATATGATTTGACATCATTATGATAGGCTACTTCGGGCTCGTGGAAGAATCGAGGAAACGATTCTCGCCAGAAGTTATACGTTTGAAATGTAATGTCACAGTTACAAGCAATCAAGCGTACTACTTCGCTGGTATTTGTCTTGACAGTTAAGAATAACTTGTGAATATTATGTAACCCAAATTGCCACCTTCGTCCGACAGGGGCACAGAAACCGAGTTTTTTCCGACGTGGAAATACGAGATTGACGAAAATCAGACCAATCTACCTTTGATTTAGCGAACGTGAATCAAAAACTCGGTTTCTCAGTTATAGGTAGCAACTTGCGTTATGTAGAAACTGTCAGGGGTAGATTACGTCTCCGGTGACGTGAACTTTTTGACGCTTATACTGCTTTTCAACTGTCAGTTTATAGTCATTGCCTGAGTGGGCGACTTCAAGTGCCTGGATATCTTTCAGGCCTTTACGTATTTCGGATTTAGGGAACCTTTACAATGTCGATTAAAGAGAGCCGCTTGGTCAACAAAATTTGGAAAGCGCAGCACTTGGTTTTGTTCAAACTCGGGTTGCGGGATTATCGGAGGGCTCACAAGCCAATCATCAAGAAATGCCTTCGGGAGGTGTTCAAAAAAACTTCACTCCCAACTGTCATTGAAACAGGTTGCATCCGGGATGCCAACGAGGGAACTGAAAGTACCTTGACAATCGCTTCAACGCTGAATAGCCGCGGAAAGTTCTATACATTTGAGATTTGCAGAGAACATATCCGCATCTGTCAATCTCTATGCCATGACTATAACGAGTATATCAACTATGTTGAAGGTGACGCGATTGAGAATTTAAGGAAAATGGTCGACGCCCATGTCTTAGAGACAATCCATCTCGCCTTGTTTGATTCCGTGAACGATGGGGATCACATCTGGAAAGAGTTCAAGACTTGTGAAAGGGTTTTCACAACAAACTCTATTGTTATTGTTGATGATGTCTTGTGGGGAGACAAGGGTAGGGTCATTAAACCATACCTAGAAGCATCGCCAGAATGGAAAACAAAAATCTATAATGTGGAATATGGTATCCTTGTCGCACAAAAAATTTGACTCAGATTAGCGTTGCTCCCACCAATCAAGATTTGTCTGTCCAGTTCTTGTAAATCCCACTTGATGATTCGAATCAATAGTGCTTATGCGGGTGAACGCACGCAGCCTCCTAGCTCGACGCTTCTCTATCGGAGACACAACTCCAAATTCCTAGAAAATCCAATTGCAACAATCTGATACGACTTTAAAATCTAAATGTTACAGCCGATACAGGACGCGCAATGAATTGCGCTACTACAAACCCACGGTTCTTGTAACTGATGGATTACGAATTAGTATGACATGCGCATCTGCTAAGTATAGGTTGGCTGCGGGGGTTGAACGATTGGTCATCGGATTGCTGGGGAGTTATCAAAAAAGGTATTTGCAAATTGGGCGGCAAGTCTATAGCAACCGATCTCTGTGCACGTAACCGTAGCCTCGATTTCGACAATGCGTGCCCAACGTTCGTTACCACCACATCTCCCACACATTTTTGAATTTTCTGTATTTTGTTTTTAGTACGTTTGCGTGCTGCTAAAAATTCCCACTAGCCCTACATGGATCCTTCCTTCTACACGTTCAGGTCCACCTCCGATAATGGCTTTCGACCTAGATCAAGCAATCATTCCGTCAAAGACGAATAGGGGGAGGGATATGTATACTATTCTGTGCCGTAATTGAATCGTGAGATTTTCCGCCCCTTCAAGGGTTAGCCAATTACCATAACCGGCTGGCTCGCCAGCCAATGTGTATCAAAGTCAATTATAAATGGGTACTGCAAACACCTCAATATCTTGAATGACGCGCAACACGTCAGTTTTAGGAATTACTCGAACTGCATCTCCTTTAGCTCGAATATCGACGGTGGTAGCACCCTTAATCCTTCCCTTGATTTGTTTAGCATGAATCCACCTGTGTTTTCCAGATCTAACATAGATGTCGGTGTTCCGGATTCGGTCGAGCGAATGAACGATGATTTTTCGGACGATACGCTGTTCGGGCAACTCAACCGCATATGCGCTAGGAATAGATACCGACGTAGGATCATAAAAGAACGTTGCATCAACGCGTTCTAACTCGCTCTGCCCTTCTAGAATTTTCGCACAGCCACTCAATATTCCTAGACTTACAATTATAAGCGCAATAATAAAATATTCGTGTTGAACTTGCACGACAAGCTTTCCGAGTTGAGAGGTAGGTCAAGTACAATTGACATTGACGCTAATTCTCTATCTTACGAGCACTTCCGACTGTATTTCAACCAATTGCTCAGACAGTTCGAGTTTAATCGTGTGGAAAATCCTTCTCGTAATATGTTCTGGGCGTCGGATTGGCAAAAGCAGGTCGAGGCGTCAAGAACTCTGGTCTCCTGTGAATTTGAAAATCAGCCGTGGTTATCACCCCTGAATCAATTCCTGATTTGTCTATTGAGAGTGGCATGTTTTAGCAGTTGTTTATTATCCAGTAGCTTAAATTTACCGTTATTCTGTTCTGCGAGATGAACAAGAAGCTCGGCTCCCAATGATCGACCTAGGACAATCTCAAGCCCCACAACGTAGATACTTGTGTTATTTACGTTTTTTGTTCTTACGGCTTCAAGAATTTTTTCGCTGTCGGTTTCGATATTCATCTTACCCTTTCTATAGACATTAAGTTGACCAAGTTCTTTATGTATATAGAATGTCTGATCTTCACTCATTACTTTCCATTGGAGGTCCTTCACCTCCACGATTAGGATGGCGTTCGGAGAAATGGAACTCCCGTGTTTTTGGAACATTCCATTCAACACAGCGATGCGGTTCCTATTTAAATGGGTTTGGTACTTCAGATCAAGGCTAAACAGTAATCTTTGTTTATCTCTCCCTGCGGTTGGAAGCCCATCAGTCACCAAGACAATAACAGATGGTTTTTTTTCAAGAGCCTTCTCAATTGCACCTAAGAGGTTTGTCTCCCGATTCCCAAGAATTTGATTTGAGTCTAATCCCTCAAGGTATCTTGATGCTTCTGTGATGTTCTCCGCGGTCGCGGGCACGAGTTCGCGCTTTCGTGATTTTGCTTTGGCGGAGAAGGTTATGATGTCGAAGAAACTATCATCATTAAGGGTACGTAGCGAATCTTTTATAGACTCAATAGCCAATTCAAGCTTTTGAAGGCCCGGGATTTTCATACTTGCGGAGACATCAAGACAATAGACGACCTGTTGAGCTTCGCCAGATTCTTTTTCCTTAATAAAATCGACGATTCCCAACGGATCCATCATTCCGGGGCTGCCGCCTCCACCCAAGAGTCCGTCTTCCGAGTCACCATACGAGTCGGTGAGGAAACGACCTAGTCCACGTCCACGTACACGCGCACGTCCCGTAACTATTCCCTTGCCATCTGACCTGCCAGGTTGCGACACCAAACGATTCAGGTTCGACGCTTCCGCGGGCCGAAGATTCGCATCTGTCATCAGATCGGGAATCTTATCACTCGGAGGTGCATCATTGACTTCAACGTTTTCCACAACAATTCTTTCGCTGAGGCGTGCAACTTCGGTAATTTTATTGGGGGATGATTCTGCCAGTTTGTTTTTTGCTTCTCGTGCCAGGCGATTTTCTGGTTTGTAGACCTCTGTCTTTAATGACGGTTTCATCTTCAGTTTTCGAAGTTGTGGTGCAGGGACATCCTTCACCCAGTCAACTGTGATACTCTCAGTATCTTTCGCCAATTCATCTTTGTGAACATAGAGACAAATGATAACTATTAACATGTGTATAATGAGTGAAAATAACACGGCAGATCTTCGCCGGACTCGGTGTTGAATTCTGCGTTGCTGTTTGGCGGATAATATTCTTGTCATAGTGGATTTCATAAGTCAGTAAGAAAGTATACACTTACGGTAGTAAGTGAAAGTAAGGGTTGTCAGTATCGGACTGTTATTGGTGATTTATACGTTTGTTGAACATGCTGGAGTGCTAGACGCCCTGTGAGAAACTGCATAGATGAAGTTTGGGAAAACGAAACCAATATGCTTTATTGCCCAGTCCTTATGGTTAAACCGTAGCCTCAGTCAAATTTGTAGAGGAACTGTCCTTATGCTCACGCTTTGCGATGTTTACGACTGTAGGGAGTAACCCGTAAATCATCCAGAATGGGATAGCAATTGCGTCTCCATTGAGCAGATTGTTAACGACGAAGTGCGCAAGCAGTGAAAGTTCGGCGGAAAGTAACCCTAAGATAAGCGAACGGTAGAAACCGTCCTTGATTTCTTTTAGCGCGCCAAACCCATAACGGAAGAAAGCGAAGACTAACCACATCCAAGCGGCGAATCCAACAATGCCTAACTCCGCTAAGACTTGTAGATATTCGCTATGTGCACCTAATTGAAATTGTGCAGTATATTCGCCGATAAGCGAGGCATCTGCTTCGTATAGAATCGCAAATGCGCCGTAACCTTTCCCAATGATTGGGCTTTCAAGGAACATTACCAATGCTTGTCCCCACCGTAGGAGCCGGGCTTGATTTGAAGCAAATTGGAAATTGAACACAGAAGAAACCCGCTCTTGCAGAACATTGGAGGCACCTGGAAAACTAACAATCAAAAGCAGCAGGGCACTGACGGCACCAACGAACAGCACTTTCTTGTGTTGTTCGCCTGTTTTGATTTGCATCAGAAGAAATCCAATAGCGATGATTAGGGAGAGCCACACTCCTCGAGAGAAACAAACCAAGAGTCCGATTCCGAAGACAAACAGCAGTATTGTCCAGAACACGCGGTCGTAGTTATTTCGATCAAACAGCAGGCGGCTAAGCACGATTAGGAAGAAAACACCGGCAAATGAACCATAACTGGCGTGGTTTGTAAATGGCGTTCCCTCGTAGGCACTTCGCCATTGCCACTGATCAATTTGATAGATTAACACGCAGCTTGTCCAGACTACGGCTACCAAAGCGGAGGGAAATGTCGAGATAAACAAGCGATAAAGACCCTGGCGATTACGAATGAGTTCATAGGCTAAAAAGCCGGACATCATATACACTGAAGCTCGAAATGCTCCTTTAAGCGTTACAAATAGGCTTGGAGAGTTAATAGTGGGCACAAATGTCGCTAGAACATATACGATTAGTGGTAGAGCAAGTGGAAATCGTCTTTTTTCCTGCTGTTTCGGTTCTCGACTGATGGCTCGGTTAAAGATTTTTTTTATACCATAAATAGCTACTAACATTCCCAATAACGGTTCTGTCGGCGTTTGGATTTCCACTTGGGAGGAGAGAATGTAACGGAAAGAAAACGGCAGGCAGATTAACATCACATAAAGCACAAGATCCGGTGCCAGAAACACGAGCACACCTGTTACCACTAGAGCGCACAAAACAGGTATAGGTGTCTCCGAATATATGGCCAAAATCATGCCGGACACGACGCAAAATATTCCGACCAAGGCGATCAACGACAGATGTTTTGGACCTGTCCAGATTAGATTCATAGTTCAACCTTGTTTTTAGGTTCTTGAAAATCTAACATGATCTTGGTATTGGACAGAGAATATCGTGCTAGCATATTGACATGATACATCTTAACCCCGAACTTAACGCGTGTCAGGAATCCCCGGTTCGACATACAAGGTCTTTTCACGGGAATAGTGTACATATCCGGGGACGGAACCCTTCGGTTTGACCACATATTTTGCCCATGTATAATCTACAGGCACATGACTGGCATGTTTGCCCTTACTGAAGAAAGCGGCAATCTTCGCGGCTTGTAAAAGCGTTGGCATGGGGATCCCGGGTTTATTCTCAGGGTTTCGGATAAGAACATGTGAACCACGTATCTGCTTGGTGTGGAGCCACATGTCACGTCCAGAGGCGATACGACGAAGTAGAAGATCGTTTTCCTTGCTGTTTCTGCCAACATAAATTTGAAATCCGTCGGGAGAGGTATATTTCTGAAATGCACCGATGGCAGTTCGCTGTTTTGACCGCCCATTCTTGGTTTCCTTAATCCAGCCCTTTTTGACGAATTCTTCGTGAATGGCGTCAAGTTTATCTCCTGTTTCCGCCTCTTGTACGTCGGACACATAACTTTGCAACACCTTCTGTTCGGCGCAACTCTCAGCGATAAGCTGATTAATAACGGATCGTCCACGCTTGGCTTTTGTGTATTTTTTGAAATACCCTTGCGCATTCTCGGAGGGGCTAAGTTTAGGATCAAGTGCAATTTCAACTTTGTTGAGTCCTGGTGTATAATAGTTCTGAGTCTCTATTGATGTCGTACCTCGCTGGATTCGGTGCAAATTTCCTGTTAATAGCTCACCCTTGATTCGATAATCTTCGGCTTGTTCAGCGTCGGCTAAATCTTGATTCAAACGAACTATTCGCCGGTTAACAACATCAAGCAGCCTTTCCAACACCTGACGGAGTGCGTGCCGTTTTGATTGAATCGTTTCTTTAGTATCAATCATCTCGTAAAAAGAGCTCAGTGCTTCGCTCATAGTGTTGAACTCCAAAATCTCCATCCCGTGAAACTGGTGGAGGGTCAATGGAGAAACAGCGACGGGGTCATTGTGATCCTTTGGGTTGACAAGCACTATCGGATTGCCATGAGATGGATTGAAATACGTATCTATTTCTTTGTAGGCTGTCCACAACTTTTCGGCACAATTTGGTTTGTCTGCGCGCGTGAGGAGTTCCTTGGCAAGTGTTGGACTAAGTCCATCAATCTGGTTGAATAGGCATCGCCAGCCTACCTCCGAGTTGCTTTCGACGAGTGTTGCAAACGCCTCGTAATCTAGCTTTAAAGGGTCTAATTTTGATTGTCGCGGAGGCGGCGTATAAGTAACGCCTGGCAAGATTTCACGGTGACGACTCAGAGTTTCATCAACATGTTTGATGCTTTGAAGAATTTTGCCTGTCGATTCATCGGTAAGGATAATGTTGCTGTGTTTTCCCATGAACTCTCCGATGAGTACTCGAGATTGGGATTCAATTTGCACGTCCGATGATGGTTTTATTGTGATTTTCAGCACGCGGTCCCAACCGAGTTGTTCAATTTCCGAGATAGTACCACGACCAATGTGAGTCATGAGAAAATCTGCAAAATACGACTGTTTCTGTCCTGCGGGTGGCCGATCAATTAGGTGCGTCCGTGCATGGCGGGCATGAGCCGACATCATAAGGAAGTGGGTCATACCGGCTTTAGTAATTTTGACCGCAATGGACGTTGCATCTAGTTGCACAACATGGCGAATGCTGCCGTGCAAAAGGGCGGCGCGTAAATCGTGAACCACATGTCGCAGAGCCAAGCTATCAAATGACAATGGAAAACCTCATGTAAACAAAGATGGGTGTTCAGACTGAAATGTCAGAATTTTGTGACATTATAGTATACACCTTCAATAACCGGCGGTTCAACGTGAACGGATTAAACTTGACAATTGAAGACTTTTCGGTTATATATGATAAAAGGTGTTTGGACGTGACCAGTCTGGCTTCAGCAACTGGAAGTGGGCTATATTTCGCGTTGTGGAGATCGCTGCACTTCTTGGTGTAGCCGACGAAGAAGGAGTCACTTATGTTAAAGCAAGAACAGATTGATTTCTATCATAGGAATGGCTACGTGGGTGTGGAAGATGTACTTACCGCCGACGAGGTCGCGGACCTCCGGAGGGTAACTGATGAGTTTGTTGAGAAGTCTCGTACGTTAACTGAACATACCAACGTTTTTGACCTTGAACCTAGTCATTCGGTGGCAGATCCTCGCGTGCGGCGTATCAAAAATCCTCATATGGAGCACATCGTTTACGACAGAGCGCTGCGACATGAGAAAATCCTCGACATTGTCTCGCAGTTAATCGGCGACGGTCTCCGTACCAACGGTCAGAAACTCAATATGAAGTATGCGGAATACGGAAGTCCGGTAGAATGGCACCAGGATTGGGCGTTCTATCCGCATACTAACGATGATTTGTTGGCAGTTGGTGTGTCATTCGATGACATGACGAAGGAAAACGGTGCATTGATGGTCATTCCGGGATCGCATCGGGGACCTACCTACGATCACCATCAGTATGGCGAATTTGTCGGTGCCATCACTGATCCGAACTTTAGTCCGATGAGTGCCGTGCCTGTAGAAGTCAAAGCCGGCGGGATTTCAATTCATCATGTGCGGACGGTACATGGATCTGCGCTAAACACCTCTAGCAAACCGCGTCGTCTGCTGCTCGCCCAGTATTGTGCTATTGATGCATGGCCTCTTGCAGGAATCCCCGACTGGGAGACATTTAACTCGTTGATTCTGCGAGGCGAACCAACAAACTTGGCGCGTGTAGAACCGGCTCCGGTTCGAATGCCCCTTCCACACGCGGCACGCAAGGGCTCTATATATGAGGTCCAGAGTTTGCTGGAAAACCCGGACTTTGCAAAAAAATAAGTTGAATCGGAAAACCATTTTCCACCAAAACTCAAACGTCTTTCCGGTATACGCAAGACTCGGTATATAAGCCTAACCACCTCGCCCTATCTCCTGCATTTAGGTGCTTGTAGAAGATACGTCTGCTTCAGCCAAAGTTGCTTGTGCCTTTTGCCCTACCCGTTATCTCGACCTGCACCGACTTTTATCAAGCGGCTAGAACCGAGAAATCTCGGTTTCTTTGCACGTAATGAACTCCAATAAGGCGGGCTTGCCTGCCTCGGTCTGCTCAATACCACGCTTAATGGCGGGGACAATTTCGTCTGGAGATTCGACCCGTTCGCCGTACCCGCCGAAAGCCCTTGCCATATCGGCGTAATTGCCTGTTATGTCGGTACTGCGAAATTTTTCAGTGGAAAGCGCCATGGGGCTTAATTCGATAGCCATGCAGAAATTGTTGAACAGTATGGAAAGGATAGGAATTTCGGCTCTGGCGGCAGTCTCAAAGTCCATACCGGTAAAGCCGATAGCTGCGTCACCCCAGACATTGATACACAGTTTCTCCGGTCGCGCCAATTTCGCCCCCATTGCCAAGCCAAGTCCATAACCCAATTGCGTGGTTTTTCCCCAACCGATATACGACAACGGCGCTGTGGGCTGCCAGAAGGGCGAGAGTTGGTCACGTGGACTTCCCGCGTCATGAGTGATGATTGTGTTCGCCACGTCCACTGTGTGCAACAGGTCCCAGATTACACGGTAAGGGCAAAGCGGAACTTCGCGGGATTTTAGTTTTGGTTTCCAGTCAGCTAACCATTCCGCTCTAATTTGGCTGATTTCTTGAGCCACCCGACTACTACGCCCCCGAGCTGTGCTACCCAACCGGTCACTTATCTCATCAATCAGAGCTTTCAACGTGAGACGTGCATCGCCAACCAAAGCGAAATCTGCCTCTACGTCTTTATTGATATCTGCCTCATCCAGTGTAGCGTGGATAATGGTTTTCCCTTTTGGCATGGCTACACCGAAATTGGTGTTGGTAAAGCTGCACCCTATTCCGAAGACGACGTCGGAAGAATGTAAAAAATCGTGTACCATCTTTGGAATGGCAAGCCCACCGGATCCGAGGGATAAAGGATGATTCTCCGGAAACGCGCTCTTACCTTGCAGGCTAGTGGTAACAGGGGCTTCCAGCAACTCTGCTAACTCCTTCAACTCTTCCCATCCCTTGGCATAGTGAACACCCTGTCCCGCATAGATAACCGGGCGCTCGGCTTCAATCAGTATTTTGGCAATCCGTGGTATTTCGTTCGGGTCAGGTGCGCGACGTAGTTTTGGCACAGGTCGGTAATTCAATTCGCCAGGTAATTCCGCACTGAAAATGTCTTGAGGTATTTCTACTAGAGCCGGGCGCGGACGACCGTTTTTCGCCTGCGTGAACGCACGTCTAAGCGCCGCCGGAACAGCAGCCGGCATCGTAACTTGCTCGCAGGATTTGGTGACATGACGATAATTTGTCAATGAACTGAAATTGGGATCGACGTTCGTTTTGTCTCGACTATAACCTGCGGGCAAAACCACGATCGGCGCGGAGTCTCCATAGGCTTGGGCGACGCCTCCGAATGCATTTTCGGAACCGGGACCATGTTGCATGCAGAACACGCCAATCTTCTCGCCTGAGTTCATTCGACTAAATGCATCTGCCATGTGAAGCCCGATTCTTTCTTGGCGCACTACTATGGGACGAATGCCAGCTTTTGCAGCACCTTCGGTGATGGGATTGACTGGATAAGTGAATAAATATTCTGTGCCTTCAGCTTTCAAAATCTCGCCGATAGCATCGGAAACTATCATCGGAATTCTCCTTGCAGACTGAATGCTTCACGTTGTAAGGTGGCGATTAATGTACTGCATCACTTCATGCAGTGTTAGAACCTGAAAATCTTGGCTGGTTGAGACCTGAATTAGGATTACCTGTTCAGCAAACACCGATATCGTGCGGCTTCCTACGAAAGGAGTTAGCAATTTAGAACATCGACAGAATGTGGGCGAGTCAAATATTGGCACTACCGATGAATGACTTGCTAGAAGTGGAGTGTTATCTGTGCGAGCGTTTTCAAGACATTAATTCGCGCGCAGTATCTGTCTCAATTCTTTTTTCACGATTGAAAGAGAATTGGCGTCCGAATATCTGGGCACTGCCTGCGGCTCTCGACGTACCTTGACTGAGAGTTGCGAAGGTAGCATAAACGAAATACCATGAGCATTTCTTTGTCAAGTGGTATTCAGTGCGAATCTAGACCCGTGCATAGCCTACCTTATTGCCCAAGAAGGTGGTTAAGAATGTAGAGATCCAATTCCTCGTAATCGCGCGCGTTAATCAACTCTTGTTCGACTGCACGGTCAAGCGTACGCACTTTTTCAAGCAAGCGGAGAAAAGTCTTGCGGCTGTTGAGGAGGTGCTTGGTCGAAATCGCCCGCGGTTGTGTTCGCATGACTTTCACGTCTAGCCCCACAAATTCACCATTCTTGCCGTAACCATGTTCTTCCAAGATGCGTACCTGATTAAAAGCGCGTCGGAGGTCCACTGACCCGAACGCTTTGTCCTCATCGAATTTCAAGCCGTTTTGATCGTTGAGATGGACACTCCAAAGCTTCTTGTGGTGCAGTGCATATCCCATTTCATCCGACGGATCCAGTCCTGCAAGAATGGCGTGCGCGCTTTCGATCAATCCCCCGACTCGGTCTGGATCATTGCTGATATAAGCAAGCCCCAGCGCATGTCCAATAGTAGGGATATAAGCCTGATCCATTGGCTCATTTGGCTTGGGTTCAACCAATACGCGGATATTCGGATCGTAGTCAAGCATAGAGTTAATTGCATCAACGATTTTGCCCACGGCCCCCGCCGAATCTTTTGCTTCTCGGAGATAAGTGCCCTCGCGGGCAAGCCAGAGAACAATGTTTCGACATCCGATTTCGTTGGCAATGTCTACGCAGCGCTTGGATCTTTCAATGGCATAGTCACGATCGGATGACAGATTGGATGTGTAGCCGCCGTCAATGGTTTGTGGTGCAAACCACAAACGAGGCGCCACAATTTCGGGCGTAATTCCCTGACTCTCAATGAGTTTTTTGACGCGTTTGGTTTGCTGCATGATTTGCCCATGCGTCTTGTCATCAATGTCAGGCACAATGTCATCGTCGTGAAACTGGATGCCTACAAATCCGAGATCGCGGTAAAGCCCAATTTTCTCATCAAATGAATACGAATCGCGAACGGGAGGACCAAATGGATCTTCACCTTCGTGGATGTTCCAGGGACCAAATGAAAAACGATATTCGTTTAGTTCCGTCATATAACCCCCTAGTGTTTTTTGTTTGAATGATTTAACTATTTTCGTTCGCAGATAGCCGCGCGGAATAAGATGAGTCCCTGAGAAATTTGGAAACGATTTCTCCTACCGCGACACCAAGAACACGATGCTGGTCTTCATCTAAATGAACTCCATCGATCTTGCTGGTTGTAGCCACCGTCCCCGCATCGAAAAAGTGGCAGTTGAGTTCTTCAGTTGTTTTACGGTATTCGGCAGCAAGTCCTCGACACTTGACATCCGCACCGGCGAACTTTGGAGCCATCGAACCCTTCGGTGTCCGGATCTCGGGTGGTGCGATGACCAATATGTCGGGGATTGGCATTCCCTGTTCAATAGGAGCCCCTCTAACCTCGAGAATCAACGTCCGAATCCCTTGCGCCGAATGCCAAGCGGTGTGCGAATGTACGGATTGGAAGTCGTTTGTGCCGAGCATCAAGATGACTAAATCAAGGGGAGAATGGATTTCGATTCGTTGTGCCAATCCTTCTAATCCATTACGACCAGATTTGAATGGATCGTCCCATACGGTTCTGCGTCCATTGAGGCAGTCCTCAATCACACGCGCCGGGATACAGTTTCCAATCAACATGCCTTCCAAGACGCCGGGCCAGCGTGCAACAAATTCCAACCGCTTTCTGGTATTTGGAATTATCCCCCAAGTAAGCGAGTCGGAATAAACAAGCACCTGCTTCATAGATCTGATAAGCTCAAGGGCACATAGGCTGCTGTACCGGTTTGGGTTGCGTTAATACCCTTCTTTGTACCCAATGTCTGTGACACGGAAAGGTTCGGCACCCCTCCCGTTATTTGGAAGATCGAGCGGTAGGTGAACATCCAGAAGGAATGGGCGACCTTCCCGTTCCACTACGTCCAATCCACGTTCGATTGAACCTGAGACACAAGACTCGTCCTTCACGCACATGGCTTCCACCCCGAATCCCTCTGCAATCTTCACAGGGTCGATGCCGTTCAAAACGACGCCGGGATACTCGTCGGTTTCCTCCATTGTCGAACCTTTGGCTCTGCCAAAATGGTGCGCAACGATTCCGTAGGATTGATTGTTGGATATCACGTAGAGCAGCGGGATTCCGTGATGAACCGCTGTCCATAGCCCTGAGTCTGCATAACACAACGAACCATCCCCAACCAGCCCGACAACGGGACGATCAAGCGCTGCTAACTTGGCACCGATGGCCGCGCCAACTCCGTATCCTTCCGATCCTCCTGCAGCAATCATGTACAAGTTGTCGCCTACATCTTCAGATTTTGCGAGGTTTTCTACGGGCACAACATACTGTTCAATCATGACCGCGCCTCCAGCTCTCCTGTTTAATGCTTCATCTAGTGCATCTCGTAGCAGCCAAGGACGGACTCGACCTGTCTGTGGTTTTGAACTTCGTTCGATTTTTGTGCGTTGTGCATGGAGTGATACCGCCTGTTTTTGTGCCCACGCGCGCCTTAACTCCAATCGATTCGATGTAGAATGATTCTCCGCCAATTCGTTTAAGCGTGCCAAAGTTCGCTTTTCATCCGCTAAAATCGCAAAATCGACACCCGGAATATTTTTGACATTAGCGGAATCGGATCCAATAGCAACGACCTTCCGCCCGTCGGTGAACGCGTTGTAATCGTAAGGCTTACCAAGTCCGGCGTGCCGAACACCGAGACAGAGAATAAGATCCGGATCGAGAGTCTCTATGGCTGCCATATGTCCACAACGGAATCTGTGCCTAAGCGGGATGCTTCGCAGATCGCCCCACACGTGAACAACAGGAAGTCCATAATTTTCAATCAACGCAGTTGCCTCTGACTCCGCCCTATTCTTCCAGATCCCATCACCGATATATACCACGGGGCGGTCGGCATTGTGTAGGAGGCGTACCATTTTTTCGACATCATCATCGTCTGGGTGCCCGGCATGTAGGTCTACGATGTTAGTTTCTATGATGTTTGTCGAAACTTGGTGATTGTCCAACGCGCGATCGTAAACGGCAAGATGTACAGGCCCGACAGGGGGCGTTTTGGCAATGTGAATGGCTCTATAAATGGCTTGGGGAAGTCCTTCGGGTTCGATGACTGACCAAGTAGCCTTCGTCATTGGCGCGGCAATGGAGGTTGGGGCAAAACTGTGTCCCACATCTAGACTCACCCTGTCGGAGTAGCTTCCTGTATCTCCGGCGAATGTAATGACTACGACAGGCAGACTCCCGTACCATACGTTATATAATTGGCCGAGACACTGAGCTAATCCTGCGCCGAGGTGTACAAGCATTACGGCAGGGTCCAAATTCACCTGGGCATAACCTCCTGCCATTGCGGCAACGCTACCCTCATGTAAACCGAGAATGCCGTGAATCTTGGGATGTGAATTTAGAGCATCGAAGAAATGCGCTTCTCGGGAACCGGAATTATTGAATACATAGTTGACTCCCAGTGCCGCGAGTTGCTCCACCATAATCTGGGATGGATTCGCCGTGATTGGTCTCAATTCCATAGAATCTAACCTTCCTCAATCCTATTTTGAAGTGCGTATGGTTGATCGGACAACCTCTCTTGCCAGTACTAGCCATCTGACAAGCATGTGCAACTTACTCCAAGTTTTCGAGAAAACCGCGCTGTCGATTCAGACGGTTTTCACGCATCTCGGCGAAACGTTTTATCCCAGCAAGGATGGATTCTGCATCAAGATGAGCCTCTGATATGACATCCGGTTCTGTACCACCGGTGAGCCATTGATTGTCCCAGTCGGCAGTCAACGAATAATCGTCCGTCAATGGCCCAACATCCCTGACAGGCCAGACTCTCCGTGTGCCCGTACTGACTACCATCATGTCATACTTTGCCTCCGACGGAAACACTGATTGGCGGTAGTCAGCCGATTGGCGATCAAAAAGCTCTTCACTGACGGCGGCGATAATCTTCACATTGATTCCCTCTTCTTCCAAGCGCGGAATCACGTTTACGAGATTGACAGTGGAATTGGAACCTTGGACGATTACGTACCCATGTTTGGGTTGGTTCGGGGCGAAGTCGCGGATAACATACAGCCCTTTGGCAGCTGCCTTGAGATCTTTGTCGGCGAACGTATTGCGGTCCGCTACCGGGAAGTCCGGGCGCGCCACTTCGATGATAAGCACACTTACCTTGGGATCTCGAGCTGCAATTTCGGCTGCGGCAAAGTATCCCGGGGCAACATCGTTATAATCCCAAAAACTGACATGGATCGCCTGTCCGCGTGGGAACAATTTCCAAACCTGCGGGGCAAAGATGCCAAAATGTGTGCGAGCATCCGCAGCGGTTTCCGGACCGGAATGACCGGCGAGGATGTGTAAAATACCCATTCGGAAGCGGCTGTCTTGGCTCTGCTGACTCCACACTCGAGCAGGTAGATACATCAGTGGTGTGAAGGCACCGTATGTACCGCTTAATGCCCAGACGCCGGCAAATTTCTCCGGGTCGAGCGACGCACTCTGTCCCACCAGCCCGATTGCACTAGAGGCGTTGCCCGCTTCTTGGATGGGAGCCTTAAACCGAGTGGCGGCGGGATTGGTCTCCGGATTGTAGTGTCCCCAAAGGCTTCCGTGTTCTACATTGATAGACTCGGAAAGGTCAGCGGCAAGCGTGATGAAGCGGTTGTCTGTCACGTGGTTGACCCACTTGATGATTTCAGAAATGGCACGGCGTGTCCCAGCAACTTCCCCGGCTTCCTTAAACAGCGAGATATCTACTTCCTGCTCTTCGCCAGACGCGGGATTTGCTACCGTAAGGTGTTGCGGTTCAACCGGGAGATTGTCAACGCGGAGCCGATTATCTAGGAAAGGATCTCGGGTGACATCAACTCGCAGCGGCAAGTCATTTTGCACCGAATCACCAATTTCTAAGAGACGATCTGCCAACCATTCTCCCAGCCCCTCGCGATCTAGTACCGACATCACCACGTCAATGTTGGTTTTGAATTGAATCAGGCGCTCACGTTCGTCAGACACCGGGCCGTCGTGAATTCCCTGGAATTCGACGCCGTACCGTTTTTCAAAGGTTGTGGCTAATGCGACAAAATACTCCGAATTCATCTTTAAGGCATAAGGATGGCTCGGGAAACTAATCAATTGGTCGCCATACCCCTCAATCTTTCCGTTGAAAGCCCCGGGCCAATATCCCTTAACCGTGTTTCCGATAACGACCATTGGTCGACGATCAGCCGCATCCCAGTTCTCCATGGTGTTAAGGACGGCTAAAATCTGATCGTAATCGTTACCATTTTCAAGAGGAAATACATTCCAGCCGTAGGAGGTCCACTGGTCTTCGAGTTGGTACTGCTTATATTTGGCGTCTACAACGCCGCCAACCAAGGTATCGTCAATTCCTGCGTTATTATATGAAATCAGGATGCGCAGACGTTTACCCACCTGCATGGCGAGTCCTTGCGTTTTCAGTTCCTGAGCATGTCCCTCCGTCATGGCAAACTCGCCCTCAAGAGCAAGAACCTTGAGGGAATCGGGGGCACCCATGAAATTCCAGAAAGCAGCTTTGCCCGCAGCTGTCGCAACGCCAATCCCGGAAGGGCCTCCATTGACATCGTTGGTCAAGTCGGTCGTTTCTGCGTGCCCAGCGAGGGATCGAATACCGCGTATCTTAGCTTGGGTAAAGAGCGGATGGTCATCAAGTCCTTGATTTTGAAGAAGCGTTCTCAATGCGCCCGCCCCACGTCGGAAACCGAGGGCGTCAATCGGAAGCATAGCGATTTCCGGATCCACCTCATACCGCGAATCGGCAGTAGCGGCGTGTTTTCGCTCCATAGCTTCGCCCATAATCATCCACAAGGCGTATGCAGTGGGAATATTGTGTCCTCCCGCGAGCATGAACTTATCACAGTATGGATGCTTGGGCTTCCGGTAGTCATAGCGAAGTCCACCCAGTTCCGGGCCGGCTAGATGGAGCGCTACGTTATATGGCGTATATGCTAGTGGACCGCCGAAATGGCCTGTTTGAGCATAATTTCCAAGCAGCACCAATGTCATACATGTCATGTATCCGATGTCTTCTATGCGTTCTCTATCATAATCGACAGTCAGCGGCTGAATTCGTGACAGTAAAGGATTTGCGGTTGCAGTATCTGCCATGTTTTTTCCTTTTATTTCCTAATATATTTTAGCGATTCCGTGAATGGAGGAACTGGAAGTACACAAATCACGACCTGAGTCATGCCCCAAACTGGAGCGCATCGTTCCCCGTATAAATCTAAATCTTCGCTGCTTTTCACAGTTTCGCGTAATTATAGCACGAGTCATAGAAAATTACACGCTAAAATAGGGAAGTACGCTTGTCCGCAGAGCTAACGATGGACGTGGAACCGTCTACGTGTTTTGGATTCAATGGCGAACGCACTAAACTTCATCGAAATCCAGAGCTAACTAACCCAAGTTGCTACCTACTCGTAAATAGTTGGAATTGTTTTTTTTGGTGTTATATCGCAGGCCCGCTCGGCTTGGATAAACATATCCAAGCCGAACCCGCGTGTGCGCAGTGGATTTGTCAATCCACTGCGAGCAAATTGAGTAGATTTTGCTTTCATTGCCACGATTTGCGACGTAACCTATTAGACGGTCGGGCTAGAAGCCCGACCTGGAATGGGTGGCAACTTGAGTTAACGATAAGAATGTCTCACATTCAGGCACTAGAATTCAATACGTACACGCATCAAATGGAAGAAAGATACACGTGTCAAAGCCACTTTTGTAGATGTTGGCCGTCACATGCGATTCATCACGATTTAGGTAAGGGCACCTGAATTTGGATATAACTAGCCGCTTTAACCTATCTCCAAGGTGCGCCGATGGAATCAGGCTTGACAAAAACTGTCGCTTGATGTACACTCTCTCTCATTTCCGTTCATTAGTTTTAGCATCTAACTATTCTTGGCAACTCGCAGGTTCAAGGTACTCGGTAACGAGAGCCGTAGCCTAGTAGCTACGTGGTTCAACGGCAAAAAAGAGAACTCAAAGGTAGCAGCGCAATGAACATACAGGCAGAGGATTTGAATCTTGAAAGCGTGAAAACGGAACTTTATGAGAGGAATCATCCGAGCTTAACATCGGTGGACATCGAAGCACATGCCCAAACTCTGCACAAAGTACTCACGCTCAAGAAAAAACACAACGTCGTCATGCTTGGTCACAATTACATGGAACCGTTAGTTTTCGGGCTGTCCACGAAAGAGGAACAGGGCGACTCACTAGGATTAAGTATGCACGCCGCCAAGACGGCTGCACCCTATATCATCTTTAATGGGGTTCCATTCATGGCGGAAACAGCCAAGATTCTCAACCCATCAAAGACTGTTCTCGTTGCCGACAAGACAGCTGGGTGCTCGCTAGCTGATAACTTTGGCGCGGAAGATGTGAGGAAACTGAAAGCCATGTATCCAAATGTACCGGTGATGATCTATATCAATAGTTACGCGGATGCAAAGGCAGAATCTGATGTCTGCTGCACATCGGCAAACGCTGCCAAGATAGCAAGAGAGATGCCCGGTGACAAGATTGTGTTTGTGCCGGACATCTACTTTGCTCAGAATTTGGAGGATGAGTTAGCTGGTGAGAAAACTGTCTTATACCCGGGCAAGGGAAACCATGAAAAAGGAGCCGTGTGTGAGGTGCATGAAGAATTCAGGCTTTCGGATTTGATTGCGGTGCGAGAATCCTTTGAAATTCCCAAAGGGCACACGAGTCGTGTCTTGTATGCACATTGGGAATGTCGACGAGAGGTTCTCCGAGAAGCAGACTTTTACGGAAGTACGAGTCAGATTATGCAGGACATCGCAAAACGGGTAGAGGATAATCGGTTGGACCGTGCATTCGTTGCCTCGGAATGTGAATTGACATCAAATCTTTCGCAAGAGTTCCCATTTGTACAATTCTGGACTGCATGCTCTGTCCGTTGTTCGCACATGGCAAAAGTCAGTCTTGCTAAAGTGCTTGCTATCCTTGAAGCCATAGACGAAGGCAACAGTTTAAGCGATTATGAAGTGACCCTCAGCCCGGACGTGATCGAGCGGGCGCGGATGCCCATTGAACGAATGCTGCAAATGAGCACATGATAAACTGCAATGCAGGCTGCATATAACTGTGAAGGATCAGACCAGAACTACAGAATCCAAACATTTCACAACGTGTGTTCTCATCTAATGACAATCTCAACCGGCAAAATTGTAGCGACAGATTCGCTTGTGAATAACAGAAGTTGATACAGGGCTGCCAATGGCGTCACGAGCGAGACCGGAACGGACAAATCTGGGGTTATCGGAAAACTAAGATTCTTTTCCATATCTTCCACGAGAAACTCAAAGAAAGTCTTGGGTTTTGGAAGTACGAATATCTTCACTTCATCGCCCTCCTCTAATCCGGCATTGGTTTTTGCCACTGCAAGGGCTGTATCTAGGCCTCCGAGCACATCGACAAGCCCAATTTCCTGAGCTTGTTTGCCTGTCCAGATACGTCCTTGCGCGATTTCATGGATTTCCTTCTTCGTCTTGGCCCTTCCTTCAGCGGCTTTCCTGACGAAATCTTCATAAACCGTTTTCATCAGTTTTTCTACCCGTTCACGTTCGGTTGGAGTGAAACTGCCATAATCCGAGTAAATGTTGGCATTCCTTCCGCGGGTCACTACTTCCTTCGTCAACCCCAGCTTATTGTAGAGTCCTTTGAGATTAAGCTTTCCGCCAAAGACTCCAATCGATCCGGTAATTGTCGCAGGTTGAGCGACAATGGTGCCCGCCGCCATCGCGATGTAGTAACCGCCTGAGCCTGCAATATCCGACATGGACACGACAACAGGTTTTTTGTGCTGAGTCAAGAAAACCTCGCGCCAGATTAGGTCTGAAGCAAGTGCCGAACCTCCGGGACTGTCGATGCGGATTACTGCGGCTTTGGTGGAATTGTCCGATCGCACTTGCCGGAGCGCCTCAGTGAATTTACGCGACGTGATGATTTCTCCTGTACCAAAAGGACTGTCTGGTACGTCTGTTAAAATGGGACCTATGGCATAGATGAGTGCAATGCGTGGGGTGTCCGAAGGTTCCGCGCTCTTCTTGGGTGGCGATAACATGGAAAAGAAACGCATCAATCCGGCAAATCCGGTTAAATCCGGTACCTCATTCGATTGTTTGCTGTGTTTTGTGGCAATTTCAATTGGTTCATCCGATTCGGTTTGCATTGACGTGACGAGTTCGTCATAGTATAGGAGGCCGTCCACCAAGCCTTTTTCAAGAGCTTCCTGTGCCGTGAACGGTCCTTCGTCAATTAGCTTTGTTACGGCTGCAGCATCAAGATGATTACGTCCACCTGCGATCATTTCAACTTGTTGAATGTGCAGGTCATCAAGGACAGCGTCGATCGCTTCACGAAAGGGTTCGGACATATGATCTTGCGTAAATGGCTCGACCGCAGATTTATATTTGCCAATAGCGATCATTTCCGCTTCAATATCAAGTTTCTCAAACAATCCGGCGTAGAACATCACTTCCGCGCGAAGTCCTGTTAAACCGATAGTGCCTGCTGGGGTAAGGAAAATTCGGTCGGCTGCACAGGCAAGCAGATATTCCATGTTCCCTCCACCGTTGATGTGGCTAATTACCACTTTACCCGATTGGCGGAGTTGAACAATCTTGTTTTGAATTTCTTGCAATTTTGCCCATCCAGTGCCTAGGTTGCGAATCTTCAATATTACCCCACTGGCATTCTCATTTTTACGAATGGCCTCAAGCTCGGAAGTTAAACTTCGTACTGTCTTGAGCGATTGACCAAATGGTTGACCAAATGTAAAAGGAGATTTTACCTCTACATACGGACCGCGGATTGATACTTCGATATACTGTCGTGGTGATGAGGCTTCGTCTGTCTCGGCGACCTCGGTGTCTATGGCTTTGTCGGTAGTCTCGAAACCAAGCGCAGCCCGCAAGGGGATTAACGTAGTGTAAATTAGTAGTGCCATGAAAAATATCCAGTAGCTCTTTGGCTGAATTGTCATTCTATCGTCCTTTCTAGCATAGTTGGAGAGCACAGGGAAAATGTGTATGCGCTGAAATGTATTTTCGAGCTGATGTTCGATGGATATAAATTCAGTAAATTTTATCAGAGATGTCCCTAGGTAAAACTGAAATTAGTGATATACCATATAGTGGAAACGCTCAATATGAATTAGCGTGCAAGGGGGATTATACGTTCAGATGACAAAATGTCAAGCCTTTTGTAGCTATACCTTAGCGCTTGAAATCCCTGTGATTTTGACAGCGGTTGTGCTACAATGCCAATTTACTTCAGGAATTATCGAGAGTTACTAATGGATATTTGACCCCGCGTCATCGACATTTAATTAGTAGTTGCAATGACCAGGTAACACACGAACACATCTAACGGGGTATAAACATGGCTCAAGAACGTGTCGTATATTTTAATGGAGACATAATACCGGAGAGCGAAGCAAAGGTTCCTTTCCGTGATCGAGGGTTTATGTTTGGAGATGCGGTGTTTGATGCCACCAGGACGTTTGGCGGGACTATCTTCAAGCTTAAGGAACACTTGGACCGATTTTATAATTCTCTAAAATACATGCGGATAGATCCCGGAATGACGCAAGATCGAATGGCAGAACTGACTCGCGAGGTGGTCAATGCAAATCTTCCTCTGCTCGGTGAAAACGAGGACACTTGGGCAAATCAACGTATCAGTAGAGGAACGCCGACTACAGAGGGTAAGTTCAATCCCACCGTTATTATTGAAACGATGCCAATACCATTTGCTGCTAGGGCGAGGTATTTTCGCGATGGTCTTTCAGTGGTGACTCCTGCGACGAGGCGAACTCCTCCCGAGTGTATGAGTCCTAGAGCAAAGTTACACAATTACATCAATCTGTTTCTCGGTGAGCAGGAAGTCAAAGCTCAGAACCCGGATGCGATTCCCATTCTGCTGGATGTTAACGGCAACATTTGCGAAGGCGCTGGCGCTAATATTCTTATTGTGAAAAATGGCGTAGTAATCACACCTAAAGATCAATATATCTTGGCTGGCATCAGCCGGCGCACCACTATAGAACTTGCCGCAAACCTCGGAATTGAGGTGCGCGAAGAAGACATTGATCTCTTTGACGCTTATACCGCTGATGAAGCCTTTATCACCTCTACCAGCTACTGCATCTGTCCAGTGTCATCAACCAACGGAATCGCGATGGGCGATGGTAGTGTGCCCGGTTCTATAACGCATCGACTCCAGATGGCGTACAGTGAACTGGTTGGTATAGATATTGTCCAGCAATATCTGTCTAGACTGAGTTGATGTCGCCCCCTTCAAATAGGTAGAAGCCAATGCCGCCGACCGGAGAAAGGTTAAAGGGGAAAATAGCGATTGTTACGGGAGCAGGCTCGCGTGGCGAGGTCGTGGGTATCGGCTCGGCTACCGCTCTCCTTTTTGCAAGACAAGGGGCAAGCGTCTTGGTGGTGGACAAGGACGAGCGAAATGCTTGTAGAACGTTAGCCCAGATTGAGAAGGATGGGGGAAAGGCGTCGCTGTTCGTTGCCGATGTGGCTCAAAGTAGCGCGTGTCAAAGAATGGTTGAATCGGCAGTGTCGCATTACGGCGGACTGCACATCCTGTTTAATAATGCGGGGGTCACCGATAGGAAAACGGTGGTTGACGTGGATGAGGCCAGTTGGGACCGGGTAGTAGGAGTCAACTTAAAGGGCACAATGTTGTCATGCAAATATGCCATTCCTGCGATGATTCAGAGCGGCGGCGGGTCAATTATAAATATCTCTTCCATTGACGGCATGCGAACTGGGTGGCGGCCTAACGTCCCTTATGCCGCGGCCAAAGGGGGCGTCATAGCTATGACTCAGAATATGGCAGCGCATCACGGTCGCGATAACATTCGATTCAACTCGATTGCCCCCGGTCAGCTTTGGGGCTCTTTCGTTGGGCCTATCCCGGCGAAATCACGAGAACTCCGCCGCCGCGCAAATCCTTTAGGAACGGAGGGGACGGCATGGGATGTAGCTTGGGCGGGAGTGTTCTTGGCAAGTGAGGAAGCTCGCTGGATTTCCGGTGTAGTTTTGCCAGTTGATGGCGGCACGATAGAGGCAACGCCACTATCGATGTTACAACACCTGCGCGCTGACTAATCGATCCTTTATTCTTCTCAAATTGAATCTTGCATCCGATCAAGTTGTGACTGCCTCTCTTAAGCAGTTTGAACACTCTAGCTGCGGCGTGAAAAACGTCGTTTGGCGATTCTATACAGTTTCATATTTTTCATACTTTTCATACCAAATGGCAAAGGTTCCATGGATACAAAACAGGTAGAGAATCCTTGCTATGACTGGATTTTGCGCAAATCCAACACTAGCGTCATTGGAACATAGGTATGAAAATCAGGTATGAAATCGCAGTTACCGCCTACATTGATTTGGAGCCCTGCATGGACACTATAGTAAAACCAACAATAATTCATTCGCTGCGGTAAGTTCGGTTTCCTAACCGAACCGGCATTTATGCAGTCTCGTAGGTGCGGCTGAAAAAAAACCATCGCCTTCGCTATCCACTCAGTTGGTTGCACCTACCGAAACATGTGTGAATGGAATTGACTATACTTTCCAATCGGAAGAAGATGTTCAACAGCCTCGATTGACAAGAATTCGGGTTGTCGCTGCGATGTGACTCGGAATGGAGAAGTCGAATCGGAGATCGCTCTAACCGTTTTTTTGGTTCGACCGTGCGAACTTTTCTTCCCGTCATTTGTCTAAATTAATAGGCATTAAAGATTCCTGCCAAATTTCACGCTCCATCGGGATATTCCGGTGGTGCAACTCTATTTCAACATTTAACAATAAGGGAGAAATTAACATGACACGCAGATATGTTGGCGTTGTTTCCGTGCTTGCTATTGTTCTAGTCACTGTTTTTGTGTTAAATGAGATTACTCAAGCCCAACGTCCCGACCGCAGCGAAATGCGCGAGAGAGGGCGGGGCGGAAGAGGCGAACGAGGTGGTATGCGCGGATTTTCGCCGACCAGTATAATTGACAGTTCGTGGACAGACCTTACCTTTGTGGTTAAGGTCGATGATGAAACACTTCTGAAGGCGCGACCAATCTTCCAGAAACACCGTGAGAAGCTTGAAAAAACCGTTAAAGAAGCTAGAGAATCCGGCGATTTTCAGTCTATGCGCCTTGCAATGGCAAACCTTCGCGATGCGTTCGCGACAGAACGAAACGCTCTCTTGACAGAGGAACAGATTAGCCAACTTCAGAAATTAGAGGCGAATCGAATAGAGCGGATGATGCGCCGTGGCGGCGGACCGGGCAGACGCGGTGGCGGTGGAGGCGGTGGTCCCCGGGGTTAGTCCATACACAAAGGCAAAATTCGCAACACGGGAGAGCGCATCGGCGGACGGATGCGCTCTCTTTGTATCAGGACCATGTTCACCGCAAAATTGGCTGCCTGTAAACATTATGCTAATAATTTAGCATAGGAATAACAGGTTTAAAAAATGGAAGACCTACGCATGCTGCTTTGATGCCACAGCCTGTAACATTTTTCGCCAAAGGGACCTTATTCGCTTAAGAATAACTGAGTAAGACGTTTTTGCGTCTTCGTGA
Organism: Candidatus Poribacteria bacterium; assembly: GCA_965204085.1. Lineage (GTDB taxonomy): Bacteria > Poribacteria > WGA-4E > WGA-4E > JAJDTR01 > JAJDTR01. The sequence continues at coordinate 730,811 of CBDBEE010000002.1, forward strand.
CGCGAAACGGCGAAAAAAGTGCTAGACAAAAGTCGCTCTGCAACGTCTCTTAAAGTACAGAGGAGAAACTCACGGCCATGGCTAAGGATGACGCACTCATTTCGCGCGCGCAGGCTGGTGATGAACGGGCATTCGCCGATCTAGTGAAGGATTACCATGCTTTCGTTTACGCGATTGTCGGTGGAATTTTGAACAATCTGGACGATGTCGAGGAGGTAGTACAAGACACTTTCGTCAACGCTTACCGTGGTTTGCCTCAACTCAAGGACACAGCCACATTTAAAGGATGGCTAACCGAGATTGCCCGCAACTGTGCACGAGATAGGCTACGAAAACAGAAACTGGAGACCGTGCCGATTGACGAAGTAAGGTCACCCACACTTGAGACATCCGACTCGACCGATGCGGATTTGATACGCGACGAGCAGAGGGAGTTGGTTCGCCGTGCAATGATGACATTGTCGCAAAAAGATAGAGAAATCGCACGAGCGTACTATCTTGATGGCGCCAGTTACGATGAGCTTATCCGAGCGCACGGGTTGTCGTATAAGGCAATCTCGTTTCGGCTGTCCCGCGCAAAACGAATACTCACGAAGCGACTGAAACACCTGCTTTCCGGAGTATTTCTTCCTCCGGCAACGACACTCAAAAATATTAGTTCGGGAGGACTCACTGCCGTGAAAATCGGAACCGTTCCCAAAATTACAGTCGGGGTGATAGCAATCCTTGCTCTGGCATTCATCGGTTCGCGCCAACTACTATCACCAGAGGAGGATTCAGTCCCATCGGCTAGAGCGCTGGCGCCTATGGACGAAAAACCGCCACCATCGGGTACAGAGGTAAACGCGGCTCGCGAAGAAAAAGCTGCCGCGCCTTCGCTTGAGACTGAATCGCAGTTTTCGGCTGAGGAGATGGAGCAGATTGAGGACTTTTTCGCTCAACTTGAGGCAGACGATGCGCAGTCGGAGGAAACACGGTCCGAAGATGCCGATGAACATGGTAGGATTGACTCCGAGGCGTTCGATTCGGACGATGAACAATCGCCCAAAGATTTGATGAACGCTTTTGTGGAGGCGTACAGGGATGTTAACTTTCAGGCAATGCTACCGCTAATGACGGGAACCCTAAGAGAGGAAATCAAAAGTGCTTTACGTTTTCTTAACGGCGAGATACCGGATGAAATTGAAGATGGGATAGTAGATTACCTATCAGAAGGGATGTCGGAAGAAGCGATAAATGAGGGGTTGGCAACGTATCGGGAGATAATGCAAGAGATAATGCAAGGATCTGAAGTGCGCGCGAAAATGCAAGAATCGTTCGGCCGAACGGAGATTGTGAGTAGTGGGTATGTTGGTGATGAATTTCACTTCAAACTTAGGACACCGACGCCGGAACCGCCGGAACTACCGGATATGTCGGAGTTGCCGGGACTGCCCGAATTTGAATGGCCAGAATTGCCTGAGATTCCAGAGAACATTGACAGAGTTCACAAGATGCGAAAAGAACATGGCAAGTGGCTGATTTATGAGTAGTGAAACATACTACCAACACTTACTCGGTCTCAAATGGCTCTGTTAGGCACGACGATTGCTTTGGCAATTGGAGACTTGCGTGAGAATCAGCTCCGAATTCGGTTTGATTTCTTTTCCAAAGGCAAAAACGTCGCGACACATAAGTTTTATGTTTGACTCAAATGAGTGATACAGTATAATTCAAGGGACTATTCCAAATGTCGTCCGAGCCTCGTGTCCGATGAAGAAAGGAATAAAACAGATGAAACGTCATCACTTAGCCGCCGGGTTTTGCATAATCTTTGGAGGGGTTACCGCCTATGAACGGTTTCTAAATGGGGACATCAACAGTGCAATCTGGATTGGTGTGTTGTTTGCTGTCTTGGGAGTCATCCTGTTTTTCTATGAAGCATTGCGACGTTGGATTAAACCCTTCGTCATTGCCGTACCCTGCATTCTCATAGGCATAGCTGTGTATAAGGATCTCTGGGACGGAGACTTGACTTGGGGCATTTTGGGAATTATGGTGCTGATTTTGGGGGGCGTGCTGACAGTTTTTCAAGACAGACCGTTGGTTAAAGAACGAATACGACCTTGGCTCAGACCCATTCCGTTTGTCGCGCTTGGGATTTTGCTCATTGGGGCGCTACTTTCTCTCGTTTGGTAAATGTTGAGGATGGCTCTTGGTATGTACCAAGTTGCTCAGATGGCGATTCATACAACGCGAATTCTTACTTCAACCTAGGCATAATATGCTATTTCTCTAAAATTTAAGTGCATTGCATGCGTGAATCGAGAAAAACTTGTGCGGGCGGCGTAAGAAGCCCTGTCTCCGCGCAAGGTCGGCGCGGGGCAAGGAGATTTCTATCGTACTCGCTATCCACTCGCTTGATTCCCGCCTACGGAGAAAGTGAATGATGTAATTCAAACTTCATATGCACTATTATTCAAGCGAAATGGTATAACAATCCCGGTCTCACCGCGCGCAACCGTGCAGGCGAATGGTTCAATCCATTCGCCTTTTTTATTTGGGTGATAGGCGAGAAAAACGTGCAAAAATTTTCTGTGGATTACGTCTTTAATAAAGGGAGGAAAGTATGCCGATGCCCTCGGACGAAGATTTAGTCCAATCCGTTCAATCGGGTGACGAGAAGGCGTTTGAAACGCTGGTTGCGAAATACCGGATCCGCATTTATATGACTATCTCTGCGTTCATTGACAGCCCACAGGACCGAGAAGACATCGCGCAGGAAACCTTCATCAACGCGTACCAAAATTTCCGCCAACTCTCAAAACCGGAACGGTTAGGCTCGTGGCTGGATAGGATTGCGCAGAACCAATGCCGCGACTGGCTGCGCAAGAATCGGGTGCAGACCGTTCCGATTGACGAGGTTGAAGAAAATTTGCCGGACTCCGACGACTCGCCAGAGCAGAGTTCTGTGGAGGCGGAGCGACGACGGATAATCGCTCAGGCGATTGAGGCATTGCCGCAAGCGGAACGGCAAATCGCACGTGCACATTATCTTGAAGACGCGAGCCACGATGAATTGGTTTCTCGGCACGACATCTCGTATCAGTCTGTATCCGGACGGCTCTTTCGTGCGAAGCGAAAGTTGGCGAAGCGACTCCGGCACCTGCTTGGCGGGGTTCTTGTTCCTCCTACAACAACACTCAAAAAGATCATATCAGGAGGATTTACAGCCATGAAAATCGGAACGGTACCCAAAATCACAGTCGGGGTGATAGCGATCGTTGCTCTGGTGTTTATCGGTTCGCGCCAACTGCTATCCCCAGAGGGGGATTCATCCCCATCGGTTGAGGTGACGGCATCAACAACCGATAACCCCGATCAATCGGGCTCCAAAATTGACACCAATCGTAAGAATGTGGTCACAGCGTCCTCGCCTGCAGATGAGCCACGGATTTCCACCGAGGAGATGGAACAGATTGAAGATTTCTTTGCTCAACTCGAAGCAGACGATGCGCAATCTGGGCCAGAAACTCCACAACTCGCAACCGAGATGAAAGTCAATCAGAACACCGAAGAGGAATACACTCCCGAATCATCTACAACGTATGAGAGCACAATGCAATCTGCTGAAGATGTGATGAACGCTTATGTGGATGCATTTAAGAATCTTGACTTTGAAGCCATGGGCTTGCTAATGACCGGATCACTCAAAGACGGGTTCAAAAGGGCCGAATCAATGGGATTCCCGCTCATGGACCCAGAAGAATCCGAAAATCTGCCGGCTGAGGTACGCCAAGGGGTTGAGAAAATGGTAATTGAGCATCTCAGTCGTCTAACGGTTGTGAACAGCGGTTATGTCGGTGACGAATTCCACTTTGAGTTGGGAGGTCCTCCGCCGGAACTCGAAATACCGGGTATGGTCATCTCAAATCTAGATGCGCCAAATGAACTTTATAAAATGCGAAAAGAGAATGGCTTGTGGCGGATCTATGATAACGAGACGTTAGATTAGCTTGAGATTTCATCCAATGCAAGACAACACGAGGCGAATGGCTCCTTCCGTTTACCTTTTTTGTGTTTTAAACTCGCGTAAAACTTGCTAGGATGCCCACAGTTTTGGAACCTGTTTGAGTAATAGGTGCCAAGCCATTTTTGCCATTTGAGGAGTGGTTTTCATGTTTTTGCCGTGACTTGTTGTACACCTGTCGCCCCGCTGGGGCTTAGATCCGTGGAATCTCGATGTTACTACATACCTTCAAGATCTCTATCGCACTCGCTATCCACTTGTTTGATCCCCTCCGGGGGCTTTTAGAGGCTGGAAAGATTTCTATTGCGTTCCCTGTTCGGTCACTTGATCGCAGTGTGCACTCTACAAATGTACTTTTCAACTTAATCCACAATTGCTCGAAAAAACTGCTAGAAAAAATCTAAAAACGGTGTTTGTATAGAGTGCAGGGGAGGAACAGAAAGCTGTGGCTGAGGATAATGCACTCATTTCCCGCGCGAAATCTGGTGACGAGCAAGCCTTTGCCGACCTGATGCGGGCACACTACGCCTTCGTTTACAGAATTGTCGTCGAAATCGTGAACAATCCTCACGATGCCGAGGAGGTTGTGCAAGACACTTTCCTCAATGTCTACCGCGGTTTATCGGAGTATGAGGAAAGGACCAAATTCAGGAGTTGGCTGGCGAAAATTGCGCGAAATCGTGCGCTAAACTGGCGGCGCGAACATCGCGCGGATACCGTGTCCATCGACGACGTGGGCGAAAGCGCAGTCCAAGCCGCGGATTCGCTTGACGAACGATTGATACGCGACGAACAGAGAGAATTGATTCGGCGCGCAATGGGGGCGCTCTCGCAAAAAGATAGGGACATTGCTCGGGCGTACTATCTTGATGGCGCCAGCTACGAGGAGCTAATCCGCGCACATGGCCTGTCGTACAAAGCGATTTCGTTTCGGCTTTCGCGCGCGAAACGGACGCTCGCGAAGCGGTTGCAATGTCTGCTCACAGGGGCATTCGTTCCTTCTGCATCGACACTCAAAAAGATTTCATCAGGAGGATTTACAGCCATGAAAATCGGAACGGTTCCCAAGATCACAGTCGGGGTGATAGCGATTATTGTGATCGCCTTCATCGGATCACACCAACTGCTATCATCAAAGGAAGGACGATCCTCATCAGTTAAGACAACAGCGTCAACGACCAACAAACCTGAGCAATCGACAGCCGAAATCGACGCTCCTCCTGGGCATGTAGTCGCAGCGCCCTCGCCTGCAGATGAACCACAAATTTCCGCCGAGGAGATGGGACAGATTGAGGACTTTTTTGCTCAACTTGAAGCAGCGGATGCGCAATCTGGGACAGAGACGTCACAACTCGCAACTGAGGTGGAAGTCAATCAAAATACCGAAGGGGATTATTCTTCAGACTCATCTGAAAGGTCTGAGAGTATAGAGCAATCTGCTGAAAATGTGATGGACGCTTATGTGAATGCTCTCAAGAATCTTGATTCTAAGGCAATACTCTCTTTAATGCCAGCGACTGATAACGCAGAGTTCAGAGACCTTTGGGTTGACTTTGACAGCAATCCTACCCCCGCGTTAAGAAAGGTACTACAAGAGACGTTTACTCAAGCGGAAATTGTGAGTAGCGAACATGTCGGTGATGAATTCCACTTCCGTCTCAAAGTGTGGTTACCAATCGGGCTGCTTCAGGAGACTCTGGAGAGGGCGAAGTTACCTGAAGGGGCCCTGGAAAGGTTCCTACCACCAGAAATGCTGAAGTTTCTGGAGACACCCAAGAGTGTCGTTCTTCTACACAAGATGAAAAAGGAAAATGGCGCGTGGGAAATTTATGACTTAAACTAGCAAGGGATTTAGCTAGTTCAAGATCCTCGCTAACAGAAGACTTCATGAGGCGAATGGTTCAATCCAGTCGCCTTTTTTATTTTCAACTCACGAAGAACTTGCTAAAATACTTCAGGTTTAAATCTGTGTTTCAAAGTTTTTTGGAGTACCAACTCGTCGGCGAAAACCCTACCCGAACAAATGATAATGGGTAACAACCTAGCTATCAGTTTGACGTCTAACCTCTTGCAAAAAAATGCTAGAAAAAAGTGAAGAAATGTGTCTTTATAAGGTGAAAGGGAGGACCGCTAGCTGTGGCTAAAGACAGTGAACTCATTTCGCGCGCCACGTCTGGCGACGAGGAGGCATTTACCGACCTTATGCGGGCATATTACGCCTTCGTTTATAGGATTGTCATCGAAATTGTAAGCAATTCCCACGATGCCGAGGAGGTAGTGCAAGATACCTTTCTCAATGCCTATTGTGGCTTGGGGCAGATTGACGAGAGAGCCAAATTTAGAAATTGGCTGGCGAAAATTGCGAGAAATCGTGCACTAAACTGGCGGCGCGAGCAACGGGCGGATACCGTGCCCATTGACGATGTGGGCGAAAGCGCACTCCAAGCCGCGGATTCGCTTGACGAACGGTTGATACGTGACGAAGAGCTAGAAATGGTTCGGCGCGCAATGGGGACGCTACCGCAAAAAGATAGGGACATCGCCCGTGCGTACTATCTTGACGGGGCGAGTTACGATGAACTCATCCGCACGCATGGCCTGTCGTACAAAGCAATTTCGTTTCGGCTATCGCGCGCGAAACGGACGCTCGCAAAGCGTCTGCAATATCTGCTCACAGGGGCATTCGTTCCTCCTGCAACAACATTCAAAAAGATCATATCAGGAGGGTTTACAGCCATGAAAATCGGAACGGCTCCCAAAATCACAGTCGGGGTGATAGCGATCGTTGCTCTAGTGTTCATCGGTTCGCGCCAACTGCTATCGCCAGAGGGGGATTCATCTCTATCGATTGCGGGCAAACCCATGCAATCGAATAGCGAGATTGACACTGCTCGTGGGAGCGTGGTCACGGCGCCCTTGCGTGGAGATGAACCACAGATTTCCGCCGAAGAGATGGAACAGATTGAGGACTTCTTCGCTCAACTTGAAGCAATGGAGGATGAGACCGCGCTTGAGCAGGCAACCGCCTCTCCAGATTTTTTCAATGGAAGGTCTAGCGGAAGCGAAGAAGCTGGTAACATTGAGGACATTGATTTTCCACAGAGAAAAAGGGACCCAGGAGAAGTAGAAGCTATAATTACGGCGATTTATGAGAACACTGAAAACTACCGCGAGATTCTGCTTACAACGATAGATCTCTATGAAGGACGCGCGCACCTCTACCCAGAGACGGCCTCGCCGGATTACCCCGAACAACTGCAACTTAGGACTGAAGAAGTACGAATGAAGGCTAGTGAGCTCTGGGGTGAATATCTTCTGCTAACGAAGGATTTTGATGCGTTCAACCCGGGAGGTTGGATTAATGAAGCGTATTCTGGCATGGCGACTTTGTCGGGGAACGCATCAACTAAAAGAATTACTACCTTTTTTTCAGATGACATGCTCGCCGAGTACGAGTAAAGTCGGTGAACTGAATTAGGTACGCTGCAAAGGATTGAATCATAATTGCAGGTGCTAGTTATATTGAAAGGGGGTGAATAATGTGGTTCGGTTTGATGATCGGACTAAACCGGTGGAATATGAGTCATTATTCTTGATGTTTCCCGATTTAATTCTCATGTTTTTCAGATGTGTTCGGTCTTTCGATTAAGAAGCACTTAATAGATGATAGGGAAGGAATGCCCTTTTTACGATTACTTGGTAATAACTCCGACAAAACTGGTGATATACTGTAAGAGATACGTTTATCAGTGCCGAGATTGGATTTGTGGCCGAGAAACAGGGTTGCAAATCCGAGAATTGAACTCAGATGCTCAAAATACTTAGAGTGGTTTCAATTATAACCATCCTTGGGATTAGCGTTTTTCCGATAGATGCCGACAACAGCGCGACTCAACAACCGGCGCGGAATGACAGATACGGCGAGTTCAATCTGCCACCCAAGGTGATGGAGTTGCTTCGGAAAGAGGGTGTGACCATTGCCGACTTGAAGAATGACAGCAATCTACGCAGGAGATGGTTGGAGCGACTCCGCGTTATGGGGGGCGCGAAGCCGGCAAAACCGGCAGGAGATGATTTTTATCAAGTTATCATCACCAATAATCTATTTCGGCCCCTTGGATATAGAAAGCCCAGTCCTCCGCCGCCGTATCAACTCATTGCTACTGTTATTAACCATGGACAGGCGACCAACAAGGCACTTCTTCGACGTCGTAAGGATGGTCGAATGTATTATGTCGGGCTTGGAGAAGTGTTCAGTGGCGCCAAAGTGGAGCGCATAGAACCCAGGAGTGTAACGTTATTGATAGGTGGGCAATCAATGAAATTTCGGCTGCCGCGGACCGTTTTATTACAAAAATAATTCCTCTTGCCAAGAAGGTTACCCGGGGCTTGGACAGTGGGTTCCAATCCAGAGGTCTAGTAACATCGTCCGGCTACGGTCTGAAATGTGTTCGCGATGTCGAAGATGCGGGCACAAGATTACACGTTTTGTTTGGAGGACTACCGCCGAAGATTGCGCAAACATCTTAACCAAGATGACAAGCACCGGACGAACTCAGTGATTGGAGAGGTAGATGGAGTTGTAGTCTGTTCATAGCGGCCCGTCGTTAGCATCCCCAACAATCTGGGGTCGAGCATAGACGAAATACGGCAAATGGTTCCACCCATTCGCCTTTTTTTATTTTTAATTCGTGACCGAGTTTCCACAAATTTCCGACGGAATTACTCAGCCTAATAACTCTGATGAAAAAAGTGCTAGAAAAAATTGGCGGACGGTGTCTTGATAGGATGAATGGGAGGACCGGATAACTGTGGTTGAGGACGATGTACTCATTTCTCGTGCGCAATCTGGCGACGAACACGCGTTTGTGGACCTGATGCGGGCTTATCACGCCTACGTTTTTGCGATTGTCATTGGCATAGTGGACAATGCGCATGACGCCGAGGATGTGATGCAAGATGTCTTCATCAATGCTTACCGAGGTCTGTCTCAGCTTGAGGACACGACCAAATTCAAAAGTTGGCTCGCGGAGATTGCCCGCAATTGCGCACGAAACTCCATGCGTAAGCGGAGGATGGATACCGTACCAATTGATGAGGTGAGTGCGGATACACTACGGACACGGGAATCGCTGAGCGCACAGTTGATACGTGATGAGCAGATAGAGTTGATTCGCGATGCGATGGGGACATTGCCGGAGAAAGACCGAGAAATTGCCCGAGCGTACTATCTTGATGGTGCAAGCTACGAGGAGCTCATCCGTAGACATGGCTTGTCATACCAAGCGATCTCGTTTCGGATTTCACGTGCGAAACGTAGGCTCACCGACCGACTGCAGCATCTGCGCACCGGCGCAATCGTTCCTCCGGCAACAACAGCTAAAGAAGATGAATCGGGAGGACTTACGGCTATGAAGATTGAACCAATGAAGAGCCTACGGGATAACTTCGGTTGGGTCGTCACTTTTTTGCCCGATGGAAAACATCTGGCGGGCGTCAAGGACGACAATTCACTAAGAGAATGGGACATTGAAAGCGGCCAAATGGTCAGGTCGCTTGAAAGGGTTACGGGACACGGCGGGACTATTTCTCTTTTCCGAGGACGAACTCTGAAGGTTTCATCTGGAGGGAAGTACCTTGTGATTAGTTCATCATTTGACAGCACGGGGAGCGAAACAGTGACGTTGTGGAATGGGGAGACAACGGCTAGTTTCAGTCATGAGACGGTAGTTATCTCTGCCGCAGTATCGCCGGACGGGAGGTTGCTGGCTACCGGGGGTTGGGACAAAGCAATCACGCTGTGGAGTTTAGAAACTGGGAAACCGATTCGGGTACTCTCCGGTCATACGGGAGAAATTCATGCACTTGTCTTTTCGCCCAATGGACGACTCCTGGTCAGCGGCGGGGCATACAAATGGGAGTATCTGGAAGGTGAAGATGGAAGCACACTCCGCCCCGGCCGTCCTCACGCATTCCGTGGAGATGGACAGGGATCAATCCGTTTTTATGAGGCAGATGATAGTCAGAACGACACAACCGCCAAAGTCTGGGAGGTGAAATCCGGGAAAAACATTGCCACTCTTGGACACCAACAGAAAGTTACAGGGATTGCGTTTTCACCGGATGGTAGTTGCGTCGCCACTGCTTCGGAAAAACGGGTCAACATGTGGTGTACAAAGACGTGGAAAGCCATCGCGACACTCGATACGGTGGAGGTTGAATCCCTGGCCTTCTCGCCCGATGGTGCCCGACTTGCTATCGGGGGAACACGTGATGAGCCAATAATTCAAATCTGCAATGTGGATACGGGACGACATATCGCTGCACTTTCCGGGCATACGAGTGGAGTTCAATCTGTCGCCTTTTCGCCGGATGGCCGCTTGCTTGCCAGCGGCGGCTTCGACAACGCCATTTATCTGTGGGATGTCGAAATAGGTGATTAGTAGCTGGTACGTTTATTGACTTGGACGATGTTGGATTCCGCGAATATTGGTAGTTAATGTCTAGGGTTTACAAGGGATGCTTGGACGCTGTTGTGACAGCCTATCCGCCATGTGTCACAAGTGTCGTCAAAACATCGTCCGGTTGAAATCGTGCTATCGCTGAATGGACAGTGATTGAACGCGCAAGATGTCAAACCGTTGGACCATTGAAGATTCCCTAGACAAATGGCGATTGACCTTGATAGCATACAGTTCTGCTTGACATGGATGTATTGGCGTGATACTATCCATGCCAGATATGTAGTCCCAATTGCTCTAGTAATAGGATTAAGGTAATTGTTTAGTCCATCGGTCTGGATTTGCCAATCCAGACCGAGCGGGGACAGGGAACGCGCCGAGTAGGGAAGTACAATGCTAATTCCAGCTAATCGGGGGCTTACATGCCCAGACCGATCGTGCGACGAACTGTAATACTACGAACCAAACGATGCACTAAACAGTTACGGATTAAGGTTACTTCGCACATATTTATGCGTGCGATCATTATCTGCAGGTCCAAGCGTTGAATCCGACGATTATCTCCGTACTAGGTAGGAGGACGGTTTGAAGTATTTTGCGCTAACTGTTATTCTTGTCTGGAGTTACTGTGCAATTGGATGTCTCACCTCACCGTTGTTGGTAGCCCCGGAAGAAACACCTGCCGAGACGCCCTCCGCGACGCACGTACAGGTAGAAGAGTCGTTTGTCGCTCGCCTTCATGCAGCATCGACAAAACCTGCATATGGTGCTGGTGAACCCATTCCTGTTCAGGTAGTAATTGAAACCGGTACTTTTGACCTGTTCGTTTCCCACGCAACAATTGAGAGCGAAGGATTGCTTCCCACGCTAGTGGTCACGGACGAGAAAGGGACCGTTGTTAAACCCAAGAATCCTATTCTGTATGAAAGCAAGATGAGAGAACTAGTGCGCGATGGGAAGAAAGTGACTTGCGTTAAGGGAACCAGATTGATTGCCGGTACCGGGCAACTGGTCGTCATTGAGGATATCCAGAATCATTATGCATTAACACCCGGTGTCTACACTCTGCAAGTCTCATTGGACCTGAGTGTTTACAAGGAAACGGTGACTCCTGAATCGCTGCACATTCATGATGCCCAGCAGCGTATCGGAAGAATACAGGCAAAAACTCGAATCGCCGAGCGTACGAGAAAGGAACATATTGCCGGTCTGAAGATGGCAATTGGTGCCTTGGAAATTCAAGCAAAGGAACTGGATGATATATACCTTCCACTAGATTCCCTCCGCGGAGTTGTCACGCTGAAATCCAACCTCATTTCGTTGGAAATTCAAGAACCTTCCTAAATTCGCAAGCAGTAGTACAACCCCAAATACAAACGTATCAGTTCAGAATTGACTGGAAATCGCAATGTCCGCCAATGCTCCCGTTGTGCCCACTCGCCTCAATCCCGATCTCTCAATAGAGCTTCAGCTTGAAGTTAGTTTCTTCTTGAAGTGGGGATATTTGGTTATTGAAAATGCCTTGACCGATGAGCAGGTGAGGATACTCCGAGTCACTCTTGATGAAACTTTCAGTCGGCTCAATTCAGAGTTTACCCATCAACTGTTGGAGCAGGACGACCGGTTTAGTTTCTTGATTGACAATCCGCCGGTGATGGAGCGAATGAGAGCAATCTTGGGCAACTGTGTTCAATTGCACAGCGCGACCGCACGCGTAACCCATCCGAATCAACCGGATCAGAATTGGCATCGCGATGGGCCATGGCCAATGGATCCGGACAACACACCGTATGGAAGCTTACCGGGCCAAATCAATTGTGGTTATTTTCTTGATGAATTGACAATGGAAAATGGACCAATTGTGATTGTCCCGGGTAGTCACCGAGCGCTTTTCAAGCCGCCGGAGGGACATCCGGTGTTTCCGGACCAGAAGTTTGTTTTGGCTAAACCGCGCCAAGCTGTGTTGTTTGATGGTTGGCTCTATCACCGGGGTGCGGCAAACCGGTCTCCGAACCGACGACGTGTCTGCTTGATGTGCTATCAGAACGCATGGATGAAATCGCGGGAACCGTTTGATGGACCTCGCGTAACGAAACTTCGTGAAGAAGGCTCGCCCGAACGAAAGTTACTGCTCGGTGAAATTTCGAAATGGTAGACTGCCACGGTTCAAGCTAACATATGCAGGATGGTCGTTGGGCGTTGTGAATAGTAACGTCTGTCGCCATCGCCAAAACAGTGTCCATAGTTCCGCTGATGTAAGTCGTTCTCCGTCTTCCTGCTCATCGCCCTACCCGTGTGATTCACACTACAGTGTGTCACAATGAACACACCTCATCACGTCCATCCTAGTGACGCAGTAAGCCTACCACGTCCATCCGATGCTCCCGTCTCCTTGAGAAGTCCACTGTTTTCGCGAATTCGCCGCAGGTTTAGTGTCTTGGCATACAATTTGCGCAAACGTGAACACCAAGCAACAACGATCGCTGACAAAAGGAGAATGAAAAATGCACGCTCGATTTACAAATTCAAAGCCTTTTCTTGTCGTCGGAATTTCCTTTTTACTTGTATACGGTGTCGTCAATTTCGTACAAGGGGACGTTGAATCTCGGGAGACGTCTGTCTTAGCAGCATTGAGACAGCCAGAAGTCCAGATACTGCAGGTAGGGGAATTTTTCTGCGAAATCACTGCCGAGCCAAATGAGGTTTGGTTAGGGCTGTATCCTACGAAGAGCGGATATACCTTGATGCCTACAACGGTTCGTGTAGACGCATTTTATGATCCGACGATCACGGAAGACGAGAACGCAACCGGGGCAACTCGTGTCTCAGTTCAGGGACAAAATACACCGGTTTTTCTGATAACAGGTTTGGATTCGATAAAGGCTGGTATGGTCAAAACTCTGTTCTCGGGTCGACTCCCGCTGCCGTTGGGAAGTGCCTTGGAGTTTTCGCTCGACAACGGGGTCAACTATTATCTCGCAGCGTTTGAAGGGGTGAAATGCAACTCCGGCACCGCTGCCTACACAGTTGAATTGGTGCAGGACAACCGTTCTCAGGTGATTTGTACTTCCGACACGACTAGTGCGGCTGTATCGTACTTGCTTTGGGCAGGGGACCTTGACAGAGATGGTCAGTTAGATATGTTGATTGATACGACCTGCGATTACAATGCGTCAGGACCTGCGCTATTTCTTTCGTCACTGGCAAAGCACGGCAGTCTATTGGAAAAAGTAGCTCGGTTCGAAACGACGCCAATGTTGCACTGATCGAAAACCGAACTGTGAGACCTTGTTCTGGAGATGCAAAAGTGGAGTTGGACCCAATGAGCCATCAATATGACCATCGAAACAAGAGTTGAGTCGAAATGAGTTCAGCCGGATTTGGCAGCATGATACCGAATTGCTTTGGCGATTATTGTGGCGTATAAGTGACGATGAGCCCCCATTCTCCAACCGCCCAGCAGTGGTTTTTGTCGATGGCGTGGACTGCCCATAGTGTGGTGGAGGATCCCGCTGTTCCGAGCATCCAAGTGGCACCACCATCGACTGTATGCGCAACTGCTCCATAATCGCCGACCGCCCAACCGTTACTGGCATCGACAAAGACAATATCGTAAAAGTTGTCGTATGCGTCCGTTTCCTGCTGCGTCCATGTCATTCCACCATCGGTTGTATGTGCGATAAAACCCTCTTGGCCCGAAATCCAACCTGTCGTCGCGTCGAGAAAGTGTACTCCGTGTAAGTTACTGTCTGTGCCGGGATTCTGTGGTGCCCATGTTTTGCCGCCATCAGATGTGTGAAGCAGTGTTCCGAATGAGCCAACAATCCATCCATGCGTCGGCGAGCCGAAGAAGATACGTTCGAGGTTGTTTCGGGTTTGGCCCACGGCGACTCCCCTCCCTTCACCGCTCCAAGTTTCACCGCCGTCGGCGGTTGTAAGAAGAGTATTGTTTTCGCCGACCATGAATCCCATTTTGCCGTCTACTAGCCATGTGTCTGTCAATCGCCTTCGACCACTCACGCCATCTCGAACTTCCCATTTCATACGTACCCACGTCGCACCACCGTCCGTAGTTTTGAGGATAGTACCCCCAACTCCCGTAATAAATCCTACGTTTTCATCGTAGAAGTAGAGATTCCAAAAGTCGGTTGACCTTTCCAATTCGAACTCCAGTTTCGTCCACGTGTTCCCTCCGTCGTTGGTGTGCACTACGAGACTCCCATGACCAACTGCCCAACCGTTCTGGGAGTTTGTGAAATGCACATCCTGAAGAATACCTTCGACGCCATCGTTGCGAACGAAGTCGTCTTGTCGCACAATCTTCCATTCTTGTGCCTCTCCCCACATAGGCACGCTATTTAGAAAAAGTATCAGAATCACGGTTATTCCAGATCGCATCGTGTTACCTCCGCTCGGTTTTATTTAGGAATCCATCGAATTAATTCAAGCTGAAATGAAGCGGGCATATTCTAGCATGGATTGGGTTTCTAAGCAATGTTTGAATTGGATAAATCGAGGTAATCTCCTTAGGTCTCAATTAAAGAGATGCCTTCGCCGCTCGCTAAACCGGAATCACATGAATGAATGCGCAAAGAGATGAGATTGGTGACTGACGCGTAGATTCCCCCTCTCTTATTACGCGGCCATGGTAAGAGTCAATTAGGACACCCAAGTTGTTACCTACAGAGTTTTTGACATGCACCGCCGTCTTAATCGAGAATAGTTCATTAACGGCGGTGATTTCGTAGTGCAAACTGGCAGTTTTCAGGTCACACGCGCAATCTTTACCTTGCATTGGGTAATATTGCGCTTGTTTTCGCAGCACAAGTGTGCCGCGATTCGGAGATCGCAAGGCTCTCTATCAGGATCTATTATGGGATAGCTATCGCGCTCGCTAATCACTCGCTTGAGGGATCACTATTGCCCTCCTTAATCAGTCGGTTGATCCTGCCGTTTATGGGGTGTTATGGTGACTGTCTGAATCACGGATTTTCACTGATTACACGGATTACGGGATCTCTATGGGATTAGCTATCGCCTTCACTATCCGTTCAGTTGATCACTCCTTATCCAGTCGCTTGATCCTTCTGTTGAGTAAAATTGAGCTTGTTTCCTCGACAATTATGGTTTCTAATACGACTTACGCGGTGCCGGCAGGTCGCGATTCGGAGATGGAATCTCTATGGTCGTACAAAGGCGATCAAAATCTAACAGATTGTGGTACGGAAATCTACGATCTCACTTAATCGTGGTTGCTACTTTACCCGACGCTCGAAAACACGCAATTCCCGGCAACGTGAAGTATAAATGAAGTTTAAAAAATTAATTCGGGAATGGTTTGGCGATGTCCGGTGCGGTAAGAAACCGCACCTACAGGCCCTGGGCAAATTTAGAATTACCGATTTAAAAAATTAAACTTCATACAGATTGCGCTACTAGAGCGGCAACCGAGGTTAGGATAGAAAATCAATTACTCTAGTGGCAGTTCGTAGCACGCAGCTTCTCGGTCATTTCGCACAAGCAGATAAGGAACTGCTAACGTAGGGTTATTCCACGTTCTTCCCACCAAGGCAGGAAAACGCCCAAGTTCCACATGGGAAGTTGGGTTGGCTTCAAGCAAGACGACATCTCCAGATTCAGCTTGTATAAGCACCAAGTCATCTACAAGGATGATTTGACCATGTCCATACCTCCCTCTCTTCCATGTCCGTTTTCCGTCAGAAATGTCTATACATACAAAAATTCCATCGTCAAGCCCATAAATATAGCCGTCTTTGTAGACAACATTTGTGAACTTCGCCTTTAAACCGAGGCTTTCCCAGACAAGGCTCGCGCCCAGTTTTCTATCTAAATCGCGCCGGATTTGAAAAAGTTTAGATCCAATCCCGTAGCCGCTTGAAACGAGAAGATGATCGTTAGGCAGCGGGACCGGCTGTGCGACTGATTGTGGACTGGTCCATGGATAGCGCCAAAGGACGCCTCCCGTATCCGGATCGTGCGATACGACGCTCTTAGAGTTGAGTATTAGAATTTGAGGCGTTCCGGCAAGTGTTCTTAGCTGAGGTGAACTGTAACCCGCCGAGTCGTTTCCGCCGCCCCACGAGATTTTCCCGGTATCTTTGTGATACGCTACCAGAGATTTGCCTTCCATCCCGCCAGCGCTCACTATGACCGAATCCTTGATAACCAGCGGCGAACAGCTTATGCCGAAGTCAGTTACCTTTGACTCATTATCGTGAATGATGTCTGTCGACCAGATCGATTTTCCAGTTGCAAAGTCGAGGCAATTCAGTAGTCCGGTTGCCCCTAGCGTGTATACGCGATTGCCGACAATTGTTGGCGTGGCACGGGGACCAATCCCCGCAGGGGCTACTTCAAACCTTGCACGATCGCTATGACTCCATTTCAACTTACCTGTTTTTAACTCGTAGCAGACAACTTTCTCCTCTTCTCCTTCTTGTGCTTGTGTAATCGCCGAATCTCCGACTACCGCGAATGCCGACCAGCCTTCCCCGATTGGTTGACGCCACACCAAACGCGGGGGTCGGGCCGCCCAATCTCGCGCCAACTTAATTCCGTGTAGTGTTGCGTTGCGGTTTGGGCCCAGGAACTGCGGATAATCCATCGTCGGATATCCTGATGTTAGATCATGGTCACGTGTTGCAGGCTCGCCGGTTGTTTTTGACCAACGCCATTCCAGAATGGGCACCAAATCACCGCTGAAACCGCGGATACGAAAGAGGGCGATGACAAGTAAGATTGCTAGGACAATTCCCCCGAATGAGATGATACGAATTTGCCATTTTAGGCGAGAGAAGACTAACAGCCAGCAAAGAGTTAAGAAGAGAGAGATAATTGCCACAAGTACGGCTTGAAAAACCTTATCTTGGCGCTGTCCGGCATCAGAAATCCAGATCCAGATGCTTGCCACGACTGTGATTGCAATTATGGCTATTAGGAGCCACCAACGTACCCCTTTGGGATTTGCTTTCGTTCTATCCACGATAATCCTTTGTCTTCCGACTTAGAGTTGAAATTGGTTTGGAAACTTTCTGTTCAGCGTTTTCTACACAGCAAGAGAACGCGGAAATCCTATCAGAAACTGTTCGGCTGCATCAATACAAAAAATTTCGATTCGTTATTTCAATGACGACAATCCATCTACGCGAAGAGCGGGTTACTCCATGTGCACCGTCCCAATCGTTTCTGTGCTGAATTTCCGCTTTTTGCTTGAGATTGAAATTGTCGTGTGCTAAACTTTTTGTGCGTAAAGCGATTACGAAAGTTAGCAGACAGCATTCATCGGAACACAGCGACATCCGCCGCTTCATCGACAAAAAGTCCGATATTAGACATCTTTCCAAAATAAGTATCTATTTGGCTTGATTTTACGTTATATCCTTTCAACAATCTTCTGTTGTAGAAAGGATACCCATGAGTCAATTTGAAAAAGCAGTAAAACAGTCAGATGAGCAATTTCTGCGAGCGGTTGGTATTGACAAGGCGGCTTTCAACCTTATTTTGGAGCGTGTGGCGACTTACTTTGAAAAACTTAAAGAAGAACGTCCGATGAAGAAACGAGGAAAGAAATCGGAGGTTGCATTGGCCGATCGCCTTCTATTGACATTCACCTATTTGCGCCACTATCCAACCTTTGCCAGATTAGGCATGGAGTTTGGTATCAGTGAGTCTTATGCAAATAAACTCTATCATCAGATACTTGATGTGTTAGTTAAAGTGCTTTCATTGAAGAATCGAAAGCACTTAGTGGAGGGCGATCTCCAAACCATCATCGTTGATGCCACCGAGCAACCGATTGAACGTCCAACCAAAGGACAGCGTGTCTACTATAGCGGTAAAAAAAAAGGCACACCATAAAAGTTCAATTGATTGCGTGTTTGGCGCTGTTAGAAATATTATCGGTTACCTGCCGCAAAGGGAGTGTTCACGATTACACCATTCTGAAGGAAAGTCGTGTGGCAATTTCTCCCGAAACTGAGAAGTTGGCTGACAGTGGTTATCAGGGGATAGCCAAACGGTATGCCAACAGTTCGACGCCCATCAAGGCCTATCGGAGCAAGCCCTTAACTCGGGAGGCGAAGCAATTCAACCGACGGTTGGCAACACGCAGGGTCGCCATTGAGAATATCGTCAGACGATGTAAGATTTTTCGCATCACCAAAGACATCTATCGAGGCAAACATCGCAACTATGGGAAAACATGGAATGTGATTGCTGCCATTGTAAACTTGCGATATTCCTCAACAAGTTGCCAAACGGCGTAGTTATTCTAATCTCCGAGATTGCTGTAACTACACGGATCCATTTTGGAAAGATGTCTATTATAGGTCTTCCTCGAATGATTGACTGTCAGTAAGATTGGATCTTGGATGTTCATGGTTCTTGAAGAATTGTCATTTGGAAAGGGTATTGTCCTTGTCAAGAAGAATTGCTATATTCCCCGCTAGTTTCGATCCTGTGACCAACGGTCACGTAGATCTGATAGATCGAATCTCTAGACTTGCGCTCTTTGATGAGATTGTAATTGCAATCGGTATAAACCTCTCCAAACCGCCACGTTTTACATTTGAAGAACGCAAGCAGATGCTAGAGCAAGTGACCGCGAGTTATAACCACATCACGATTGAGCAGTATTCAGGGCTCACTGCACAGTATGCGCATGAACGCGGGGCGTGTACCGTTATTCGCGGACTACGAGAGTTATCTGACTTTGAATCTGAATTCCAGATGGCGCGAATGAACCACCAGATTGCTCCGGATGTTGACACGCTGTTCATGATGGCAAACGCCAATTACGCTTATCTCAGTTCGACGTTGGTTGTCGAGATTATTCAAATGGGCAGTACGAAGGTGAGCGATGAAAAATTGCTTGAAATGGTGCCACCAGTTGTTGTAAAGATGCTACGTAGGAAATTTGAGTCGAGTTCTAGAAATAGGTGACTTCTGATTACCTAGATGTTGTGGTTTATTGTTACGAAGACTTCAGGCGGTAAGATTACCATTGTGTTCGGTACTCGGTAGCAATTCACTTAATTCCCCTGTAAAACGAAAGGATTATTTATGGCAGATGCAGTCGAAATAGGTGGACTCAAGATTGACCCATGCTTGTATGAGTTAGTGCGGGATGAGATAGCGCCGGGCACAGGCGTGAACAGCAATGATTTTTGGACAGAGCTCGGAAAGATTGTTAGAGATTTGGGCGATAAGAACAAGATATTGTTGGAGAAACGCGATGCGTTGCAGAAACAGATTGACGAATGGCACCTGGCGCGGAAAGATCAGCCAATTGACATGAAGGCGTATAAAGGATTCTTGACCGAAATTGGCTATTTTCTTCCTGAAGGTAAAGATTTTCGCGTAACGACCACAAATGTCGATCTCGAAATTGCGACAATTGCAGGTCCCCAATTGGTCGTACCTGTTGATAATGCCCGTTATGCACTAAATGCTGCAAACGCACGTTGGGGAAGTCTATTTGACGCATTTTATGGCACCGATCTGATCTCGGAAGAGAACGGCGCGGAAAAAAGATTGACCTATAATCCTGTTCGTGGCGCGCTTGTAATTGCAGAGACATCAGCGTTTTTGGACGAGACCGTCGCTCTTGAACATGGGACTCATTCCGATGTCACGCAATTCGAGCTCAAAGGTAAACAACTGGTCGCAAGGCTTGGGAAAGATTGCCACGTGGGTCTGGCAGATCCGAGCAAATTTGTTGGATATACGAGGACTGGAAATGAATTAAGCAGTATATTGCTGAGGAATAACGGACTGCATGTTGAAATACTAATAGACCCTGAGAGTCCAATCGGGGAAATTCACCACGCGGGAATAAAAGACATCCTGCTGGAAGCGGCTATCACTACAATTCAAGACTGTGAAGACTCCGTTGCTGCTGTCGATGCTCTAGATAAAGCAAAAGTATACAGGAATTGGACCGGCATAATGAAGGGAACACTTGAAGCCTCTCTTGTGAAAAATGGAGAGTCAATAATACGTCGACTGAATCCCGACAAGACGTTCCTGACGCCCGAGGGAGATATCCTCACCTTACCGGGACGAAGTTTGCTTCTTATACGCAATGTCGGAATGCATATGTATACCGATGCAGTGGTTACATCAGACGGGGAACAGATTCCGGAAGCCTTCCTTGATGCCATGGTCACCTCTCTGGCAGCCATACACGATTTGAAGGGAAACGGAAAATACACCAATAGTCGAACGGGCAGCATCTACATCGTTAAACCGAAATTCCATGGACGAGAGGAAGTGGATACAACGGTCGAACTGTTTGAGAGGGTCGAAGACGCGCTGGGACTTGAAAGAAATACCATCAAAATCGGCATTATGGACGAGGAACGCCGCACTACTGTTAATTTGAAGGAGGTCCTGCGTGTGGCGAAGGAGCGTGTTGTATTCATCAATACTGGATTCTTGGACAGGACTGGAGATGAGATTCACACGAGTATGGAACTTGGACCGGTGCTTCCCAAAATGGAGATTAAAAACCAACCTTGGATGAATGCCTATGAGGATTGGAACGTTGATATCGGGATTGAAACCGGACTAGTGGGCAAGGCACAGATTGGCAAGGGGATGTGGGCGATGCCTGACTTAATGCGAGAGATGTTCGAATCCAAGATAAACCATCCTCAAGCTGGAGCTAGTACCGCATGGGTGCCGTCCCCTACGGCGGCTGTAATTCATGCTATCCACTACCATAAAGTAAGTGTGGTTGAAAGGCAGAATAGGATCGCTAACAGGGGACGAGCTAGTCTAGACAATATCTTGATACCGCCCATCTTGAACAGAGAACTTTCGCCGTCTGAAATCCAACAGGAGTTGAACAACAATGCTCAGGGCATACTTGGGTACGTTGTTCGCTGGGTAGACCAGGGGATAGGTTGTTCGAAGGTACCGGATATTCATGAAGTCGCATTAATGGAGGATAGGGCAACGCTGCGTATATCGAGTCAGCACATCGCCAATTGGCTGCATCACCAGATTGTTACTAAAGAGCAAGTAGTTGAGACATTCAAGCACATGGCAGAAGTTGTCGACGAGCAGAATGCGGCAGATACGAATTACCGGAACATGTCACCTGAATTTGACGAGAGTATTGCTTTTCAGGCGGCACTCGACTTAGTGTTCAATGGTAGAGCAGTTTCAAACGGGTACACCGAGCCCGTGCTCCATCGTCGGCGCAGGCAAGTCAAGATGGCGAATGGAATTGATACGTCTACGAGTCAATTGAAGTAGCCCACAAGGTTCACGGGCTTCCATAGTCGATGAATTTAATCGGGGGATTCAGGGGAACTATGGCGAGAATCAATTTCAGGTAGATTCTGTTGAATCACCGAGAACATTGTGATATACTGCTATTCACTTGGATTTTTACGGTTCTATTAAACATAATACCTTTTTTGCATCAAATTTGGGAGTGCAAGGAGGCAGCGATATAGTATGGCTGGAGATGCATTAGGTTTAGTTGAAACGAGAGGTCTAGTGGGGGGTGTAGAAGCCGCAGACGCGATGGTAAAAGCCGCAAAGGTACAACTTGTCGGCTATGAAAAAATTGGCGGCGGATATGTGACTGTTATGGTGCGCGGCGATGTCGGGGCGGTAAAAGCGGCAACCGATGTCGGGGCGGAAGCGGCTGCAAAAGTCGGTGAGGTGGTTTCAGTCCACGTGATCCCGAGACCGCATGCAGAAGTTGAAGCGATTCTACCTTCGATCGCCGAGAATGCACCTGCGGTGCCTCTCGGTCTGAGTGACGAAGATTCATCAAGTTGAAACTAAGATCCGGCGCGCATGCGAGACCAGGCGTTAATTGAAACAGTCACACGCAAGGTGTTAGAGCAGATCGGCAGCGAACAGTCGTGCAGCGGTTGCGCATTGCGGGTTTGCGACGCGGGCCAGCGCGCATGCGATGCTGCAATCTCGCAGGAGAAAATTCCGGTAGGCGTTTCGGCAAGACATGCCCATGTTTCCCAGAGGCATTTAGAGGTTCTTTACGGGAAGGGACACCAATTAACCACTCTTGCACCGTTGTATCAGCCAGGGGCGTTTGCCGCAAAGGAGACATTGACCGTCGTTGGGCGGCGGATGCGGTCAATTGAGGGCGTGCGAATTTTGGGCCCGGCACGAGATTATACCCAAGTAGAACTTGCACGCACGGATGCCATTCGATTGGGGCTGGATCCGCCTATTCGCGATTCGGGGAATCTCATAGGTTCAGAACCGATAAGCCTGATTGGGCCGGCAGGGTCAATCTACTTGGACGAAGGAGCAATATGCGCAACTCGGCATATTCACATGACTCCTCAAATTGCAGCATCTTTCGGGGTAAAAGAGGGCGAATTGCTGAAGGTACGAATTCCGGGGGAGCGTGCTTTAACGCTTGAGAATATCCGACCAAAAATTTCCGATTCCTACGTCTTGCAGATGCATTTGGACACTGACGATTCAAATGCAGCAGGCTTGCGTGGTGGAGAAGCGGTCGAATTGTGGCGAGGTTAGACGTATCACCCATCATCTCGGTTCACGGACTTATTTATCTTTTCATGATAACGTTTGTTACCATTCCATAATAGTGAAACTAGCCTATGGAATCTAAGCTATACCGATCAAAAGAACTGTGGTTACCGCCTTGGGTTTTCATGAAGGATTTAAAACGCGAGAGGATCCATCAGCAACTCTTCAACTTGGAAGGATTTTCTCATCACGCTATTGAAACTTGGCATTAAATTTGTAAGGACTGAAAGCGTAGGTCAAGTATTATTGGGCGACGAAGTAACTATGAGTCGTCACAGTAGCGACGCTAGACAAGGCAGGACTGTAATTGGCGCATCGGTTATTGCCCTAACAGCGTCGGACTTAGTAGACTGGAAAGATCTAACGTTTGTTGCCTACGCCAAATAGCGAATCTATCATGACCATTCCTGCTTCAGACATTGCATAATTCGGGAAAAGGTATCAGTTTTGCGACAGTTTGTGCCACTATTACTACAGGTTGGAAACAGGCGTTTGGACGGACCGTTACCGGGTCTATAATCTTTGAGTTCCCTGAAATAGTTCATGGCAGCAATAGCATCTAGATTATTATTGCGTTTGAGTAAGTGAAAATCCGATCCGTTATTAGGAGAGATAATGATGAGCGCCCGAATTAACATTTTGAATCCGCTGGTATTGTTGAGTTGCCTTTTTGTGTTTTCCGTACCGACGGCGATTCAAGCTGATTATGACTACGGCCACTATTCAGATCGATTAAGCCGCGAACATCGGGCTGGTAACGATGTTGATGAATGGATAGAACGAGGTAACGCAACAATTAACGCAAGTCCTCACTTTGAAGAAGGGGCACGCTTGACGGCTTGGGCAAGCGAATATATTCAAGAGGACGATTACGAATTTGCGATAGCAAGCGCTGTATACTTTTTTGAGATTCCGCCGCAAGCACAGTACATTGAAATTTTAGTGCGCTACCAGGGAGAACCCAGTGAGCCCTACATTGAAGATTACGAAACAATTGCCGGTCGCGTTTGGATTGGCAATACTAAGCGTGAGTATGGGCGACGCCGCTATGATGATAAGCATGCTGATGAAACACGTTATGGTGATACATTCGTGTTGAGGGCGAGGCGGCGATCTGAAACGATAAAGATTCCCGCTGCGGGTCACGTTGACGACGGTTTGCTCGAAATGCATGTGGTTGCCCAAGACGGGGAGCAACTTGACATCGAATACATTGATGTCGTGACTTACCGAAAACAGCGACACATTCACCGGTATCATAGATATGCGAGCAGCTATCAGTGGCGGCCTTGGCACCGCTATACTTATTTGTATTTTTACGACGGTCCATGCTACTACGCGACGGACCATGATTACTACATCCGATGGAGCTACCCTATTTATGATCGCCACTACTTTGCCGTTCGCTATTCCTACGGCAATTACCTCCATCGATATTACACATATTATCCAGATTACTCTTATCGGTCCTATTCAAACCCGAGATATGTTTATGTGGGTCCCAAGTCATCGAAAAAAAAGAGGCGGACACAGTTGAATCAATGGAGCAAGGAGCATGAGAATGTCCGTCGCCAATACAGTAGGAGTCGGTTGTCAGTCACACGTAAAACGGCTAAGCAGGTAAATGTTCAACCTAGAGTCCGTTCGGTTATCGAAAAGCATCGTGCTCAACAACCGGTCTTGACCGATCGATCAGAGCGAAGTTCGACTATTGCACCAACGAGAAAGCGCTCCGGTTATTCTGCCGGGTCGAACACGCTGAGGGATCGGATTAATGCTATGGGTTCGAACCGTAGGTCATCTATCAACCGAAGTTCCTCGGATCGGTCGGACCGCAAATTCTATTCTCGTCGTTTGGCTCCAGACGATGGTAAGAAAAACAGCCGCGTACGCTCGAATGCAGAGCGTCGCTCCGAACTGTATAATCGTTCGAAATCCTACTCGGGTCGGTCTCGTGCGTCATCGCTAAGGGAGTCCAACGTTCGATCTAGTTCAAAGCGAAAGAAAACTGCGTCTTCAGTACCTTCACGCACCCGGTCAACTAAGTCGAGTTCCTCGTCACCACCATCACGCTCAAGAGTATCAGCGGCTCCGAGTCGCCAATCGTCAAGCGCGAGCAGCAGTGATGATGACGATCAGGAGAATCGTTCAAGCAGTCGTTCGCGCAACACAGAACGCACGTCCAGCCGCCGAAGAAGATAGAAACAGACGGCACGTTGAGCAGTCGAAATGTGAATATACGTAGTGGTTCGCAGATTTTTGGTTGACAGAAGATTCGACTTTCGATATTATTATATGTCTTTGAAGAATACGGTGAGCAGGCTCAACAAAGAATTGTTAGGCGTTAGGTGGATGTGAAGTGAAGAATCTGACAATTTCGCTGCTCTTTCTGGTTTTCGCGCAGGTCAGTTTAGCCCAATCCGAGGAAATCCGCCTCGTCTCGCCAGTTGGTTCCATTGTTCGATCAGCGATTGTACCAGGGTGGGGTCAGTTTTATTCGCGAAGTCCGATTCGCGGCACACTGTCGGTGGTAGGAATCGGGGCATCCCTTGCGGGCGCGCTAGCCGCACATCAATCCTTTCAAAATATCTATACAAATCGGTACCTTCCAGCCGCAACTGTGGACCCGAAATCCCAGGAAGCCGTTGCACAATACAAGCGCTCAAATGAACGCTATAAACTCAGGCAGTTCTTTCTGTACACTGCAATCGGCGTGTGGGGGTATAGTGTGATTGATTCTTACGTTGGTGCCAAATTTTATAACGCGAAGACCAAAGTCAATCTACTAATTGATGAAACAGACGACATTGAGAAACTAGGTGTGAGTGTCGATGTAACGCCAACAAAATTCGCATTGAATCTGAGAAGATTTTTCTAAAAGAAGACCGGATTTTAGTTGATGACGTTCCTTAGAAGTATTTGGTGGACTGGCAATTAGAAATACGAACTTGCTTAACTGTTTCTGCCAGTTGAAATTCAATATTTATTCAGATGAGGAGTTTTTGTGGAGGTTATCAGGAATGCTGAAGATTTTTGCCAAAGCAGGTGGTTTATTACTCACGGCAATCGTGACATTAAGCTTTCTGAGTTGTGGAGATGTTGAGAAAGTTGGTGCGCCTCGATCTCGAGAGTTAGCTGAAATCGAAGCGGTGTTGAAGGCGTGGCGTACCGGGTATGAAACAGAAGATGTCGATGCATATATCAATGTTTTTTGGGCAGACGGATTTCTTTATGTTTCAGATATGGGGACACCTGACGACACAACAGATGATGTGAAGTTTGATGACATTCGAGAAGAGAGAGAGTCTGCGATCCGAGTGTTCTCACTGTACCAAGACATTGAGATTGAGTTGGAAGAGCCGCCCGAGGTCGAGTTAAACGCAGAGCGTAACAGGGCTGAAGTGAGAATTCATTATAGGATTCAAGGATTTGTCGCAGACGGGGTTTCGCTAGAAGGCGGATATACAGGTTGGTATGCTGAAGGGGACAATCTGTTTATATTTGAACTGAGAGATGGTGAATGGCGTATCACGGAGTGGATTGACGAAGCCTATAGCGAAGAACAGATTGAGGCGGCGCGCTAATTTAAAGTTATACCACCGGCACGTCAATATCCTTAACCGTTGACTAAAACGTGGCTATTTGGCACAGAACCTTGCACGTTCTTTAGTCCGGTTTGACTATTGAATTCAACTTAAAGATAACGAAAGGAGCAATAGTTCTTCCTTCATTAACTGGAGGAAGAAAATACGTATTCAATGCCTCAAAAGGAGGTCCACTTAAGAGATTATCTTGCTGTAATACGTAAGTACGATTTCATCATATGCTTGTGTTTTTTGCTACTTGTAGGTACTGCTCTCGTAGTAAGTTTGCACCTTCCCAAAACTTATGAAGCTTCTACGCTACTGCTATTCGACCAACCGGCATCAAGCCCACCAATCCCATCCGCAAATGTTGTTCAGAATGTCTTGTCTGGTGGAGTTGACCGCAGCGAAATGGAAACTATCGGTCAACGCTTCCTTTCGGAATCAATGATATCGACGGCCATTGAGCAACTAGAAGAATCGGAAATCGGTGGTGTCCCTCACTTGCCCTCCATCGGGAAATTAAGACGAAATCTCAAATCAAAAAGTCGCTCAGACTCGCAATACATTGAAGTCTCACTGTCTCTTTCCGAAGGGGAGGGCGGTGAACGTAATGCGGCTCTCTTGGTAAATCAATTGGTCGCCGAGATGCAGACGCACCGCCGAAAAAAGGATACCGCCAAATTAAAACAACGCCAGCAATTACTAAGGGCAACAATGGATGAATTGTTGGCACAAGTACAGGAAAAAGAGCAAGAGGCCTCTGAGTTTGCTCGGAAAAATGGGGGTCCTGGAACTTGGCGCGAAAAGCTGTCTAGTGCATTCCAACGCCGTGCATCTCTGCGAGGTAACCTAGAGCAGCTTAAATGGGGAATCGGTTCGTCTGAGAAGGAATTGGAGCATCTCGGAGCAGAAATTGAAAACCACCGCGAATATACGAAGGTCACTGAGACGATGGGCACGAATCCCATCTGGCTGACTCAAATGGAGAGGCTAATCGCTCTTGAGAGTCAAAAAATTGGGTTGATTGCTTCAGGTACAGGTAAGAATGCTCCCGGAATGCAGTCTATCGAAGCACAAATCAAAGACATTGAAGACAGATTATCCACTTCTATCTCTAGTGAAGCTGTTACTTCGGAGACTCACGGTGTGTCTCCGCTTTTTAGTGCTGTTAAGGAGCGTTTAATAAATCTACGAATAAGCATTCTTCGGGCACAACATAACGTTCCGTTGGTCAAGGCTCAACTGGAAGAGGTCGAGAGCGAACTGAAACAACTGCTTGACGACATACCGGAAAATGAGCTGGAACTTGACAAAATGAAAAGAGAGATTGATTTCAAACATGAATTGACAAAGGAGACCTTCACACGAATTCTGCAGACACAAATCTTAATTGCCGAATCCGATCCCTCACATGCTACGTCAAATGCTAGCAGTGCCGTAGGAGGTCTTGAAATCGTTGACGGCGCAGTGCCACGGAAAATACCCATGAGCCCTCGAGTCAAAGCGATTGTTGCGATTGCCGGCATTGTCGGTTTAACCCTCGGAATTTCTATCGCCCTTCTCATGGAGTACTTCCGCACAACCTATAACTCGCCGAGAGAAGTGCAATCGGACCTCGACATAATGTATCTTGGGCATGTAATGAAGTCGCACGTAACAAACCTTGTATCTCACACCGTCCCGGAGGATTATCAGGAAATTGCTGCAAACATAAATCTGGCAAATCCCGAGATTGGTAGGCAGGTGCTAATGTTCGCAAGTTGTGATTACAACGATGACGTTTCCGTAATATCGGCTAATCTAGGAGCAACGCTGGCTTTGGTGAAAGCTCCTGTCCTAGTTGTAGACTGCAATGTAGTGGCACCAAAGCAGGTAGAGATATTCGGTGTGTCATCTGATTCTGTCGGACAATCTGCACAAATCGATTCTCTTACAGATTGGCAGCAAGCAATTCAGAAGACTGAGTTTGCGAATGTCGATTTATTTAGTATGAGAAGTGTTGCGTCTACTCCGATTGAATTGCTTAACGCGCCTCGCCTACAAGTACTGTTTGAACGATTCCGTGAGAATTATGAACTTATAGTGCTTGATGCGTCGCCGATTCTATCGTCGGCTGATGGGCTCGCTTTAGGAGTTCACGCAGATGCTACTGTATTAATCGTAAATCTATCCACGACCTCACGTCAATCGTTGAGGACGACTCGTGATCGAATAACTCACACTAATCCTTCCCTTCTTGGATTCATAACGACCTAGCCGATATTCCGGTGAAATTCCCGGGCGACTAATCCTTCCCGGTATCCAACCGCCTCGCCCCAACAACTCAGACTCGTTTTGAAAGATTGCATTGGTGTAGGAGGTGCGCGTTACTGATTCGCCATAGGCATCAATTTAAGAGATTTCGCTTAGTATTGCAAGGAAATTCCCTCGTGAAATTACTAACTCTTGTCCCTATCGGGCGGGGGAACCCCGCCCCTACGAAAACGGTCGCTATGGAACATCTTCTTAGTCGGACCGACTGATGAATTAAAAAGGATTCTTTCGTCCAAGATTACGTGGGAATCAACAGATTGAGACATTGAAACTGTTCAACCTGCCCCGTGAAACGCTTAACTTGATCCCTATGGGTGCGAGTTACTGATTCGCTACAATCAATGAGAAGGGAATAGTTTTGCAAATCCATCATTGGGGTTTTTCGCTCAAATTCAATGCAAACAGTTAAACTTCCTTTAAGCAAAAAAAAGTCTTGACAGATATTACCAGAAGTGATATCTTAAAAGCCCATTTGTTGAAACCCACTTGTGTTCGCCTGTTTTTGGCAGAGAATAAGACGATTTCGACAGCGAACTTTTAGATCGCCATAGGTTGGGTATAGTTAACCTTAATATGCGTGAATCGGGAGTTAGCCAAAAGTAGGTTTCGCGAATACTTTTTTCTCAGTGTCGTTGAAGGATGGAATGGAGTGATGCGATTGTTGAAAGATTGGTCTTTTGTATTGATTAACAGGTATCTACTTCCTGTTGTTTACTCTCCTTATCACTTTTTTTCGTCGGTTTCAAAATAAATCCAAATTACTTCATGGAGGCAAGAAAAAATGAAAATGTTGAAACGGTGGTTACATACTGTTTCTATTATTGCATGTATCTTGAGTTGTTTCATCTTGTACGGTTGCGGTGCGTCAAGTCTTGGGCCTCAAGAACCATTGCTACCAACGATTGAAGGACAGTCAAAGTTTTCCGATCGTTTTCAATTGGAAGAAGAACCTCAATTCTTTTATGACTTGTTTGGAAAAGAGTTGCTAGAAGGTAATGAGGTTTTTAATTACCGTGAACGAAAAGAGTTCGATCAGAATGGTGAACTTATCGCAGGTTGGACGGGACAGCTTGATAGTGAAAGATTTTCCGCTCAGTTGGACCGTACAATCCTCACTACGGACAGTTTCCGGGGCAGGCACAGCGAGTTCGCCATCGGTGATAACATGCGAATCAAACCTTCTACGCTGTTCCCTAATCGGTATATCATATTTAAAACGGAATTTGATGGGTTCAGATGGGATCTCTCTTTTTCGCAAGAGCGACATCTCTTTACGTTGCTGAATTCACGCATTTCTAACCCCGTTAGACTTTCAGACGCGGCGGCCAACCTAGCACCGACGCTTGGACGCAGAAATGGCTTAAACGACGACGCTCAGTTACGTCACATTGAGAATGCACGTTTGCTCGGCTTCCGCGCTCAAGGACTTCTAGGCGATATCTTCCGCGTCGGTGTTACCTATATGAATCTCCACAAGGAACACCCAGAACGCGTTGAGAACCCACTTTTCGTTAATACAGGTACGGTTCCAAATACGCCACCCGAACGAATAACGGTGGTTTTTCGCGATGATTCGCCTGAAGATAACCACCGTAGAGCGTTCTTGGGTCTAAGTGCCACCCGAGATGCCGACCTAATCCAGGGCGGCGTTGGAGCGGCAGTCAAAGACATTAAGGTGACGGTTGTCACTCAAGCGCAAGAGGAGATTTCTCGAACCGAGCTTATCCGAGGCGTGGAACCGGGGCTATTGCCGGAAGAGACTACCGTGATCAGTGCTGCGAATGGATCGTTCGATCTCAGTTCCGATATTACTGCTGTTCCTGGTAGCAGACCCCCACGGAATTCCGAAGATGGACTTTGGAAGATTGTTGAGGGGTTCCAAGCGATGAAGTATGATTTCATTCTCGCCGATCACGACATAGATCCGCGGCAAGTCAAATCAGTTGAGTTTGATTTGGTGGTCGCTGGTGATTATAACATTGTGGTTATGGGCTTTAGCGAGGCAAACAAGGCGGAGGATGATCCCGAACTGCAAGAATGGATTAAGACGGAAGATGGATCCATTCAAATGCCGTTTAGGGATGTAATTGAAGCCCCTGGAAATTACGGTCAATCTCCAGAATATGCCGAAAACCGTGATAGTCTTGCGTATAATCCGAGTCAGTGGACGAATGAGGGAAGACCTCGAAAGATTCACTATCGCTACGGTGCCGCCCGTGCGGCAATTCTGTACGGACTCGACCTTGAAGGCACTCTATTCAACACCTTCATACGGGCGCATTACTCAATTAATAGTAAGCACAAGCAATATCCAACCATTCCTAAGGAAAAGGTCGGCTTTAGCCGTCTCAAGGAGGAGATTACTACTCCTGATGGTGTGGAGTCAACAGGTATAAGTATCGACCGCCGCAGCTTGCTGCCGGAAGATGCGAATGGCATACCCACCTATTCGGAAACTGAGGGAGAGAAATTTGAAGCCAAGTTAGGCGGTGATGGCACTCCCGAAGATGGAGATGGGGAGTTGGGACGTGAGGTTGCTTGGTTTGTCAATCTCAAACAACGATTTGGCAAGCTGTTCTTGGAGGAAACTTTCTATCATATTGACCCCGGTTACACGACGACTTATCGAAATTGGGGCGCCAATAGCGATAGAGATCAAACCTACTCATTACCCCGTACGCCGGAATCTTCATCGGAGGTCGATCCGTTTGATGAAATCGATTATCAGCTCATCGAAGACGACGACGATGATGATGATTGGCCAGATGATATTGATTTCGATGGCGTTCTACCGCGAGCGGATGACCGCGATCAAAATGGAATCCTTGACTTCCAAGAGGATTTTCTTATCTTCGAAGCAGATCCTCCCGTCTTCACGGATTTGGTCGATTTAAACAACAATGGAACGATTGATTCGTTGGAAGATGATTTTGAGCCGCAGTACGAGTACGGAATTGATCGTGAGGGATATCACCTGATTGCCAGCTATGACGTACTCGACAACCTGACGCTGAAGGTTGGATGGCTGAACGAAAGTGAAGTTTCTAGCCGGCGCAAGAACGACTCGAAGTATTTCCATGTCACCTACCAGCGTGATATTCCGGATTTTGGAACCATTTTATTCCAAAACCGTTTAGTTCGTGTTCAGGACGACATTCCGGATTATACCATCACCTTGCGTGTTGGAGAACTTGAACCTGTTCAGATATCTGACGAACTTGACTTCTACAACTCACGGGTGAACACTACCGCTCTCCAATTCCTCTACACGGCAATTCCCAACTTGACTTTAGAAGCGAAGTTCCTGGTTGCCTTGCAAAATCAGTTCCAGCCAGACGATCAAGATGCTATCGCGTTGGATCGTGTAGATGATGAGGAGGCAACCCGGACCGGTGATGAGCGGAATGAGCGCACTGATTTCATGGTTCCAATTGAGCAAGTGCGAGATTCTGGTGAAAAGCGAGAATTTCCATTTTATCCCGACCATGGTATCAATCCATTGGATGATGGAGACACGGGGTTGATTTATGATCAGGACAATTGGAAACCCCGACGGTACGATGAAAAAACTATTCGCAACCAAGTGACTATCTTGAGGGCGAAATATGAGATTCCGTTGGGCGATTTGGGCTTCGTGAAGAATATAGGTGAAGATTTAACGCTTACACCCATGGCCAAATATATCTGGGAAAAAGTGTTCGACCACACTGCCGATGATATTGCTGCCGGTGTATATGTCTCACCGCTCAATCCACGCTTGTACGTTCCCACTGATACTGAACCGATTGAGTACCTCCGATTTAACAAGAGGAGCCGGGAAGATGTACTGGGCGTGCGACTTGATTACCAATTCACGCAGAGAATGAACGTCCTTGGCGGTTTTCAATATCGCAAATTCACGAACCGCGATAATAACTTCAAGGCGTTCTTGACAAACTTCCCGCCAGATGAGGAAGTACCCATCCTGTTTCGTCCCAACCTGCGCACACGAATCTTCGAAATTCAAGCGATTAACCGCGGTGAATGGCTTGGGTTTAATATCGTGATACTCGCGGGTTACAGACGAACAACCATCTTGCTTGAAGATACAACAAGCAACACAACGTTTGTTCGCGCGATGATGGGGTTCTAAAGTTTGTCGTCTCTACGCTCTCCTCTTGGCGGCGAGTTGCTCAGGGGGAGAGCATTTTTTCTTTATTCTGTGCGCAACTTCCTAAAATTATTGGGGTTTATAGTTCCGGCTTGTTTTAGAAGATTGACAGTTTTACCATAGGAAGGTAATTCCAAATATAACGACGCTAAATCTAGGAAGAATCATTGGGATAAAGCGTCACTTATTGCATGCATGTTCCAAATATTTCTGATTAATCAAAAGGGAGGCAAATATGAAACGGTTGAGTTTGATTTTAACTATTGCAATTCTTACGGCAATGGGTAGTGTTTCCGCTGTTGCTCAAGAGGCAGAGGTGGCTAGTGGAGGCGGTACTATCAGGGGGCAGATTGAAGACACGACAGCACAGCAAAATCGAATTGCTGACGTTGAAGTAATCGTCAAAGACATTTCTGGTAAAGAATGGACAGCGACGACTGATGAACATGGCGAATACGAAATTACAAATCTGCCTACGGGTCGTTATCTGATCAGTATTTACAGAGATGGCTACGGCAGCAGAGAAGGCAAAGCTGTCAATGTTGTGGCTGGTGGTGACCGATATTTCCCACTCAAAATGACCAAGAAAGACACTATAGTAACTTTCTTCCAAAAAATGGGATTTGTGTTCTGGCCACTTGCGCTATGTTCGATTACAGCTCTAACGTTCATTATTGAGAGATTCTTTACCTTTGCTCGAGCTCGGTCGAAGATTGGAGCGGAACAATTCATGGCTAGCATAACAGATTCGCTTCGCAATGAAAATATTATGGAAGCTGTTTCGACTTGTGAAGATGCCGGCGGCCCCTTGGCGAACGTTCTGAAAGCTGGACTGTTGAGGTACAGTCAGGCACAAATTGAAGAGCGCGAAATTACTAAAGATGAGATTCAAGAGGCTATCGAGGAAGCCGAGTTGCTTGAAACTCCGGAATTGGAAAAGAATCTTCCAGTGCTTGGTACAATTGCAGTTGTCTCACCACTATTTGGTCTTTTGGGTACCGTTACCGGTATGATCAATGCGTTTACAACAATTGCTCTAGAAGGTACTGGTGACCCACAACAATTGGCGGGTGGTATTTCCCAGGCGTTGCTTACAACGGCTGCAGGGCTTACCATTGCAATTCCATGCTTGATCTTCTATCAGTTATTTGATAGTTGGGTCAACAGGTATGTACTTGAGATCGGGCAGGTTTCAACGGAAATCGTCAACCAGCTCGTTCTTGGTCAAGAGAGCGGCGAATAGGAACACGCCTATTGCCTTGGTGGGGGTCTGTCTTCATGAAAGATAGATTCCCACACAAGGCTCGCATAAGGACTTCGTTTCACGGGTTCCGTCGGGTAGTCTATCTGACTGAACGGAGGTGTTAACATGCAACAAGTAGCAAGTAGCGTAAAGAAACAGACATTACTTTCCACTAGACTGAGAGAGAGAAAACCACCAACTCTCAGTATGGCGCCAATGATTGATTGTGTGTTCCTGCTTCTGATTTTTTTCATGGTTTCCACTACGTTTTCGCCGATGCCAGGTATTCGGGTTCAGTTGCCTCCACCAGGTAAGCCGAATACCGAAAAACCCAAAGGTCTCATCGTGAGGATAGCCAATCCGGATGCTGGCCAGCGATCGGGTATTATGGTATTGAACGACGAGGTTGTGGAAATTGAACAAATGTTTAGTCGATTCATTAACGCGACTGAAGAACAGAAGAATATGCTAATTATTCAGTCAGAGCGTAAAGTCATGCACGAACAAATTGTTCAAATCATGGATAGAGCGAAGCAAGCAGGTATTGACAAAATAGGTTTTGCGGTCGTAGCGAGAGAATGATCGCTAGTATTTTGGAAAGGAGATTTTAAGATGGCTGGTGTAGGACGTCGGAAGCAGAAAGATAGAGATGAAGATATACCAATGGCACCGATGATCGATTGCGTGTTTCTGCTCTTGATTTTCTTTATGGTTTCGGCAATTATGCGTATTCCACCGCCTTTCACCGTGACTCTACCGGATTCGGCTACCAAGCATGAATTTCCTCGAAAGAAATTCAACGTTTTTATTGGCCAAGAGGGACGCATATCCGTTGACGATCAGGAAATGCTGACACTTGAGGATTTTGATTTGTTTTTGGCTGCCAACGAAAACAAAATAAGCACACTGATTATCAAGGCGGACAAATCGGCAGAACACGGTGTCGTAATTGATGTAATGGAACGTGCAAAAATGCGTTTCAGCAAAGAAGAAGGGCAGGAGATTGCTCTAGCAGTTTCGGAAGAGGATTGACTCCTCCTTAACTGCGTAACGACAATGAACAAAAAAAGGCAGCTTAGGCTGCCTTTTTTTGTGCTAGAAAAAGTAGACAACAACCGTGATGATGCGCCTGAGCGGCTAAAAATATCAATGGTTGCGCTATGGATCGGGCGCACGCATTTTGAACAGACCTTAGTAGACAGTGCTAATTTGCTGTATTTCTCATATCCGAAAGCGGTACACCGGGAACCGGTAGGTCGGAAAAACCCATCAAGTATTCATCCACAGCATGCGCCGCACCACGCCCTTCGGCAATTGCCCAAACGACTAGCGATTGGCCACGCCGGCAATCTCCAGCGGCGAAAATGCCTTCTGCACTCGTAGCGAACCTTCCGTATTCCGCCTTCATATTCGATCGTTCATCGGTTTCAAGGCCAAATTGTCGAACAAGCATCTCCTCCGGGCCAAGGAAGCCCATTGCGAGAAATACAAGATCCGCGGGCCATTCCTCTTCACTTCCGGGAATCTCCTTCATCTGAAATCTACCCGCGTCATCCTTTTCCCATTCAATTCGCACCGTATGGGCAACTTTGACATGGCCGTTTCCGTCTCCGACAAACTCTTTGGTCACTATGCAAAATTCACGAGGATCTTTTCCAAATACATGCGCTGCCTCTTCGTGGCCATAATCAACACGATAGATTCGAGGATACTCTGGCCAAGGGTTGTTCGGAGCACGTTCCGCAGGAGGTTCAGGAAGTATTTCGAAGTTGGTCAGGCTTCTGCACCCATGGCGCATAGATGTACCGAGACAATCGTTGCCAGTGTCCCCGCCGCCAATCACAATTACATGCTTGTTTTTGGCAGAGATGTAATGTCCATCTGCAAAGTTGGAATCTAATAGACTCTTCGTGTTTTGATGCAGGAAGTTCACTGCAAAATGGATCCCTTCAAGTTCTCGTCCGGGAACTGGCAAATCACGTGGGTGGGTGGCACCGCACGCAAGCACAATGGCGTCGAACTTTTCGCGCAAGGTATTTATGTCGATGTCGATTCCTACATTAGCGTTGGTAACAAACTCAACACCTTCTTCTGCCATTAGGTCGAGCCGACGCTGCACGATGTGTTTGTCCAATTTCATGTTCGGAATTCCGTACATAAGCAGGCCACCAATACGGTCGGCTCGTTCATACACGGTCACTTTATGACCGACCTTGTTTAACTGGTCACCAGCCGCAAGTCCAGCCGGTCCCGAACCGATAATGGCAATTTCTTTCCCAGTCCGTGTCTGAGGCGGATTAGGCTTGATCCAACCTTCTTCAAAACCGCGGTTGACGATTGCGTATTCATTGTCTTTAATGGTTACTGCCGGATCAATGATACCTAGACAACAGGCTCCTTCACATGGCGCCGGGCAAGTTAGTCCTGTAAATTCAGGAAAGTTGTTTGTCTTGTGGAGCCGGTCCAAGGCTTCCTTCCACATCCCACGATAGATCAAATCATTCCATTCGGGAATTAGGTTGTCGATTGGGCACCCTGTGGCAGACTGACAAAATGGGATGCCACAATCCATACAACGTGCGCCCTGGATTCTACGTTCTTCTTCATCAAGTGTAAGATGA
Organism: Candidatus Poribacteria bacterium; assembly: GCA_965204085.1. Lineage (GTDB taxonomy): Bacteria > Poribacteria > WGA-4E > WGA-4E > JAJDTR01 > JAJDTR01. The sequence goes on from CBDBEE010000002.1 coordinate 767,750, forward strand.
AAAAGATTAAAGTCTTTGATACGTTCTCCGGGAGGTCGATCGTGACTTTTTTGTCGAGTGTATTCGATAAACCCTGTAGCTTTACCCATATATTGACTTCCTTAATTCTTGCCCAACTTGCGAGATTTAGCAGAGGTTCTATGCCGTTTCTGAGTGTCCTTGCATCTGACCCTGAAGTACGCGTTTATAATCGGTGGGCATAACCTTTGCGAAGCGGTCCGGCACGTAATCCTCGTAGTCATCAAGGATTCGCTTCGCAACACTTGAACCCGTATAGCGATAGTGGAGTTCAATCAGATTGCGTACTTCGGCGCTCTCCTCATCGGATTCTACCTTCTCCAATTCAACCATGCCAAGGTTACATCGTGTAGCAAATTTGCCGTCAACGTCCCAGACGTAGGCGATGCCTCCGGACATACCTGCAGCGAAGTTGCGCCCGGTCGGTCCTAAAACAACCACTCGACCACCAGTCATGTACTCACAACCGTGGTCTCCGACCCCTTCAATAACTGCGTGTACCCCTGAATTTCGAACAGCAAATCGCTCAGCAGCCATGCCTCGAAAGAATGCTTGACCTGAAATAGCACCGTATAATGCGACATTTCCGATGATTATATTATCTTCAGGTTTGAAGGTTGAGTTTTTTGGCGGGTATACAATCAGTTTGCCACCAGACAATCCTTTGCCTGTGTAGTCGTTCGCGTCGCCTTCTAACTCAATGCTGACACCGGGAACTAACCAAGCGGCTAAGCTTTGTCCTGCGGATCCGTTGAGCTTGATGTACACCGTATCTTCTGGCAAACCTTCAAAACCGTGTGCCTTTGACACCTCATGACTAAGCATTGTGCCAACCACGCGGTTGATATTCTGCACAGGCAAATTAATGGCGACTTTCTCGCCGTGCGTCAAGGCCGGCCTCGCCAAGCGAATCAATTCATTGTCTAATGCGTGTTCCAAGCCGTGGTCCTGCTTAATTGTGCAGTAGACTTCAACGCCCGGATGAAGTTTCTTTGCAGGAGTAAGAATGCTTGTCAGGTCCAAATCCCTTGCCTTCCAGTGCGCGATTGCTTTATCGACTTCAAGCATATCAACACGACCGACTAGTTCATCAACCGTTCGGAAGCCGAGTTCAGCCATGATTTTTCGCGCATCTTCAGCAACCATAAAGAAATAGTTGACAACGTGCTCTGGCTTGCCGGTGAATTTCTCTCTAAGCACAGGATCTTGTGTTGCTACACCTACCGGGCAGGTATTTAAATGGCACTTCCGCATCATGATACAACCCAGTGTAATCAATGGTGCAGTTGCGAATCCAAATTCTTCAGCGCCAAGTATAGCCGCGATGACAACATCACGCCCTGTCATCAACTTGCCGTCTGTTTCCAGACGCACGCGGGAACGCAAGTCGTTCATCACTAGCGTCTGGTGTGTTTCAGCAATCCCTAGCTCCCACGGTAATCCTGCATGCATGATAGAAGTCCATGGTGAAGCGCCAGTGCCTCCCTCGTGACCAGAGATTAAAATATGGTCAGCGTGACCTTTGGCGACGCCTGCTGCTATTGTTCCGACACCTACCTCGGAAACCAATTTGACGCTGATCCGCGCGGATGGGTTAGCGTTCTTCAAGTCATGAATAAGCTGTGCCAGATCTTCAATAGAGTAAATGTCGTGATGTGGAGGTGGGCTAATGAGACCAACGCCCGGAGTGGTATGACGTGTCGCCGCGATTTCTTCGTTGACTTTGTGGCCGGGCAACTCACCACCTTCTCCAGGTTTTGCACCTTGGGCAATCTTTATCTGAAGCTGGTTTGCATTAGTCAAATACCATGAAGTTACCCCAAATCGACCGGATGCTACCTGCTTAATTGCAGATCGCTTACTATCACCATTTGGCAAGGTTTTAAATCGATCGTAGTCCTCGCCACCTTCACCCGTATTGGATTTGCCGCCTAAGCGATTCATCGCGACGGCTAACGTTTCGTGCGTTTCTCTCGAAATTGAACCGAAACTCATCGCGCCAGTACAGAAACGTTTGACAATCTCCTTTGTAGGTTCAACCTCTTCTAGCGGGACCGGTGTTCCTTTCTTGAACGTCAATAGACCACGCAGCGTACATCTATTTTGATTGTAATCGTTAATGAACGCCGCAAACTTCTCATATGCGGTGGCACTATTTGCTCGAGCAGCAACTTGCAGATCCATAATAGTTTCAGGATTGTACAGGTGCTGCTCGCCCCCACTGCGCCAGTGAAATTGGCCGTCATTTGGCAGCACGGACAATTTAACAGTTTCACGTGTCGGATAACCTAGTTCATGCCGCCGCAACGCTTCTACCGCGAGTACGTCAAAACCAACACCTTGGATCCGACTGGCCGTGCCAGCAAAACACTGATCGATTACCTCATCATTCAGTCCAACAGCTTCAAAAACCTGAGCGCCCTTGTAGCTTGCCAATGTTGAAATTCCCATCTTGGACATCACTTTGAGCATCCCCTTACACACACCTGTGATATAAGAAGAGCGTACCTCTTCGTCAGTGGAGTCACTGTGGAATACTCCATCGCGTCTTAATTGCGATAACGACTCAAAGGCAATATACGGATTGACTGCGTCTGCGCCGTAACCGACGAGCAAACAGAAGTGATGTACTTCGCGAGCTTCGCCGCTTTCAACTACAATTCCAATACGCGTGCGTTTCTCCGTCCGCACAAGACGGTGATGTACCGCTCCTGTAGCCAAGAGGGAACTGATGGCGACCCGGTCTGAAGCCGCATTGCGGTCAGAAAGAACAATTAACTGATTACCTTTGTCAATGGCTGCTACGGCTTCTTCACAGACGCGGTCAAGAGCAGATTCTAATCCAGCTACTCCTTCGGACTTCGGATAGGTAATATCAAGAACTTTCGATTGCCACCCACGGTAGTTCAGATATTTGATTGAGGCGAGTTGTTCATTTGTCAGAATCGGCTGTGGTATACGCAAACGACTACATTGAGATTCCGTCGTGTTCAACAAATTCCCTTCAGGACCGACAAAACATTCGAGCGTCATGATGATTTCTTCCCGAATGGAATCGATCGCAGGATTCGTTACTTGTGCAAACAGTTGCTTGAAGTAGTCATAAAGCAGCCGCGGGGTGTCCGACAAACATGCTAGCGCAGCATCGTTACCCATTGATCCGACCGGATCTTTTTTCGCCTCAACGATTCCTGTAAGCATGAATTCCAACGTTTCGACGGTGTAGCCGAAAGCTTGCATCCGTACCAACAGCGCATCAATATCATAACATTCCGCAGGTTGCCGCTCAGGCAATTCGCTCAACTCAATGCGTCGCTTTTCTAACCATTTGCCGTAAGGTTTAAAAGTGGCGATTTCGTGCTTGAGTTCGTCATCCGGTACCAGACGCCCCTGTTCAAAATCGACCAAGAACATCCGACCGGGCTGTAGCCGCCCCTTAATCTTCACCTGTTCGGGTGGTAGCGGCAATACCCCAACCTCGCTAGCCATGATTACCCGATCGTCGTGAGTCACGTAGTAACGACTCGGTCGCAAGCCGTTTCGGTCTAGGACAGCACCAATATGTTTTCCATCGGTGAACGCAATTGACGCAGGACCGTCCCAAGGCTCCTGTAGACACGAATGATATTCATAAAAATCACGTTTGGCATGCGAAATTGATTCATGATTTTCCCATGCCTCTGGAATCATCATCACAATTGATTCAGGCAGTGAACGTCCTGCCATCAGTAATAGCTCCAAGGCGTTATCAAAATTGCCGGAGTCCGAGCAATCGGGTTCTATTATCGGAAACAACCTGTCCAAATCATCGCCAAACAGGGTACTTCGCATCACACCTTGCCGAGCGTTCATCCAGTTGGTGTTACCCCGTAAGGTGTTAATTTCTCCGTTATGGCACATAAAGCGATTTGGCTGCGCGCGATCCCAAGACGGGAATGTGTTCGTCGAAAATCGTGAGTGGACCATAGCGAGGTGAGACTTGTAATCCGGCGAGGTCAGATCGGGGTAGTAGACCATCAACTGGCTTGAAAACATCTGCCCCTTGTAGACGATAACATTCTTCGACAAGCCGCAAACGTAAAACATCTTTGCCTGTCGCAGGTTGCTGTTAATGCGCAGTTGATGGCTAATGCGCTTGCGAATCACATAAAGCTGACGCTCAAAGGCCTCGGCATCGAGTTGTTCAGCCGCACCGATAAATAACTGTTCAATAACGGGTTCAACTGACCGGGCTGACGGGCCAATATCGGCTTCCTTCGAGTTCACCGGCACACTTCGCCATCCAATCAAGTATTGCCCTTGTTCAGAGACGATTTTCTCAACGGTTGCCTTGCAGACTTGTCGTTCATATTCATCAGTTGGTAGGAAAACTAAGCCCGCCGCAAATTTTCCCGGTTCTGGAAGATTTGCTTTCAGATCTTCGTCTGCAACGCGCTTCAGGAATTCATGGGGCAATGCCGTGAGCATACCGGCACCATCGCCAGTGTTAGCTTCCGCACCGCGCGCACCACGGTGATCCATGTGACACAGAATTTTCTCGGCGTCAACGATAATTTGATGTGAACGAGTTCCCTTAATATTTGCAATAAACCCTACACCACAGCTGTCGTGTTCGAAGGCAGGATCGTATAAACCGTGTTTAGCAGGGTATGTAAATGTCTGCATTACGCTTCCTCAATCAGTTTTCAGTTTAGCGATTTGATCGACGCAAGGACCAAAACCGCCGTATTTGATGGCTTTGAAAGCCAGGTACTACTGCCATTTAGTTGGGAAAACAGCTAATTTGATCGTATGAAAACACGAGGAGTTCAATCAATGCCCAACCCTCTTCGCCGATTGCAAGCTACAATCTCGAAGACACTCCACCACAAGCGGTCCGTCTGTACCAACTAAGACCACTTACCCCTACATTATGCCTACTCTCTAGACGTACGGGGCGACTTTGCATTATTCCGCGGATCAGCGTTGATATGCTTCGGTGGTTGGACGACACGAAGGTTGGAAGAAAGGGGACATCCTGTGGTGATGCGCCATGTTCTTCTGGATTGAGGCGGAATCATTATGAAATTCGATATAAGGATACATCAATTTGGGAGGCATGTCAAGCAAATTTAAACCGTTTGGTTTTCCTGCTTTTTGATGTCTAATTGTGGTCCATTATCAATTCAAATCTGTCGCGAAGCGATTGGATGAGCTGTAACTATGGTTTGACTCATTAGAGCTACTAGTTCAACGCGCGACGTTTCTTGCCTACTGGCGATTGTCAGCGTCCACCCAATAGGAAAACGCCTACATTTGGGGCGAGAACGGACATTGGGACAATCAAGTAGCGCCAATTACCGTATGTTAAAGTAGTCCAGTAAAAACGGTGCGGGATTGTGAAAATCTCTCCTTTGCATTAAGAGTAATCGAAAACGCCTCGGATCTCGTTTAACTAATCAGTAGGCCATGATGATCACAAACAACTAACAGGGGGAACTCAAAATGTCGTATGTTGATGATCGCGATCGTACGAATGGTTCATACAACCCGGTAAAAGGGAAGCTGGCGTCAATGCAAGAGTGCCTCACACAGCTAGCACAGGCGTTGCCGGCTAGCAAGCAAGAGTATGTTGCAGCTGATCGCATGACGCACTCCTTCGTAAAAAGCTGTTTTTCGATGACCCTACAGCGAGTGATCGACGTAAACCATGTTTTTATAGAGAGTAGAGGTGAGCAGCTACCACACAACAAATATCGTTCCTTCTTTCTCATCTGGCAAAGTGGTTCCATTGATGATGAAACATTGGATTTTTTTCAACGTGCACTTGATTGTTATAAAAAGCTAATAGATCCCTACAAAGAGCTATCAGATTCCCAACTCTACGAAATGACGTGTGCGCTCTTGAAACACGGGAAGAAATACATTGATCAGATGAATGAGTTTTTCGTAGGGGCTGCCACGGTGCCTACGATGCCCACCGCTTAGTGCCAAACAAGAAGGAATGTCCGACTACATCAGATAGGGCAACGCGATATTCTGAAGACTTAAGTGCGGAGACAACAATTCCTTAATGTCCAAATCAATCCACGGCTAGGGGTTTGAAAACCATTGCCTACAAACCTCAAAGTAACTGAGGGATGGATATTTTTTCTCGCCTTCTCTCGCCCATGTTCCCACTAATTATGGCTCGGCTGTTGCGCTGAAGTGCACAGAAGTACTAAAACCTATCCTGTTTGACAAAGTGCGACTGTCGGACTATAATCTACAAAAGTAACCGGTAAGCTGTGGCTTCATTATTCCTTGGAGGTCGAAGATGGCTCAAGATAATCCTAAAGTTGTTGTAGTGGGCAGTTTCAATATGGACCTCGTGATCAAAACCGAACGAAGACCACAGAAAGGCGAAACGCTTGTTGGCGAAGAGTTCGGAATGTTCATCGGAGGAAAGGGCGCCAATCAAGCAATTGCCGCGTCAAGGTTGGGCGCGGAGGTGACAATGATTGGGCGGCTGGGCCGAGATTTGTTCGGTGATTCATTTCTCGCAGAATTTGGGAAAGAAAACATTGATACTAGCTTCGTAATTCGAGACGCGGAAGTCGGTACGGGCATCGCGTCGCCTGTCATTGACGCAGATGGCGACAACAGCATAATAATCGTTCCCCGAGCAAATATGCGCCTTGACGTGGAAGATGTTGAGCGTGCGTCAAATAGGATCGCGGATTCTGATGTTCTTCTACTACAACTGGAAGTTCCCATCAATTCTTCCCAAAGGGCCGCAGAAATCGCCAGAGCCAATGGCGTGACCGTGATTCTCAATCCTGCCCCGGCATACGAACTGCCCGATAGCTTTCTCGGCTTAATAGATATTCTCGTACCAAACGAAGTGGAAACGGAGTTCCTCTCAAAAATCGCGGTGGCGGACGACCAAGGTGCACGACTTGCGGCACAAGTTCTATTTGAGAAGGGCATCTCGACGGTTGTTTTGACGTTAGGAAATCGAGGGGCTTTACTTCTCACTAGTCGCCAGAGCAAACTGGTCCCCGCATACAGTGTCAAGGTCGTTGATACAACAGCTGCCGGTGATGCATTCTGTGGAGCATTAGCCACAGCTTTGGGGAGTGGCGAGAAGATCGAGGACGCGGTGGCTTTTGCGAATGCAACCGGCGCCTTGGCGGTGACCGTACTCGGTGCTGCACCGTCGATGCCAACAACGGAGCAAGTTCGTGCCTTCGTAGCCTCTAACTGTTGAATGAAATAATGCACATGCTTTGCATGCACCCCTGCATTCAAACTTAGGTGACGTGAAATGAGGCCCTTACAGCGGTTTTCAACCTTGCTAGCTTCGTTTATTCTTGTGTATACATTTGTTGCGCCGTTGGCTTCGATCAATGCCGCTGAAGAATGGACGCAAAATATGAGAAACGACTACTCCAAAGTCCTCCGTAAAACGAAAAAAGTGTCAGAAGAACATCGAAAGTTGGTCAGAAAATGGCAAGAACGCGGGTACCTCGCCGAATTGATTCTGCTGTATGAAGACAATCAACATCATAGTGCTCCATACTATTACGGGTTAGGTTATGCTTATGCAGTGTTGGGTGGGAGCGATGGGTTGGGCAAGGCGCAGACAGCATTTCAGCAGGCTATCGCGCTTGATCCGGGCATGGCATGGGCACATTTCAGTCTTGGCGGCGTTTACCAGCAAGTGCAATCGTACGAATTAGCTATAGGAACGATGGAAAGGTGTGTACGCATCAATCCCAATTTCTATTTGGCTTACTACAAACTAGGCGAGATATATTTGAAATTGGACAAACACGAACAGGCACTAGAGGCGTTTCAGGCCGCGCAAAAGATAAACAGAAAATGGAAATACCCGTACTACGGAATAGGGCTGGTCCACCTTGCAAACGGGCGTGATAGCGAAGCATGGGAGGCGTTTAAGGAAGCAATCGCACGTGACAAGAAATTTGCCCTGGCTCGCCTCAAGCTAGGACAATTGTTAGCCAAGAAACGATTCTTTGAAGAGGCGTTGGCGCAATATAATGAGGTGTCTCGGAATGAGGAAATTGGTGCGGAAGCTTTATACGAACTGGGTGCAGTTTTCGTAGAACAAGGAAATACATCAGAAGGTATTAACTTACTCAAGAGTGCGGTTGAAGTTGATATGGAATTTGCGGCTGCTCATTTGCAGTTGGGTGAAGTCTACTATAGCACCAATCAGAGCGACCTTGCATTGGAGCACTATAAACGGGCAATTCGGGCAGATTCAACACTTGAAAATTATTTCATTGACAAACTTGAACCGTACCACAGAGGATCAATGAGCCCAGACGAAGCCAAGTCACTCTTAGAGCAATCGCTTACGGTTATCCCAAATGACCCGCGTGCCCACTTTTATTTCGCCCGGATTGAGTCGGAAACCGGAAACATAGAATCTGCTATTTGGCATTATGAAAAGATCGCCGCACTCATTGAGGAAGATGAACGGTACTTGAAAATTGAACTTCGAACGGGCAAGCTACAAGACGTATATCTAATTCTTGGAAATCTCTATTATCAGCAGGGAGTTTTAGATAAAGCTGCAGTCGCCTATCATCAGGCAGTAGTGCGAAACCACGAATTAGAGCACCATTTTCTTCAGCTTGGTGAAGCAGCATTTGACCAATCAGAGTTCAAACAAGCGATTGAACCGCTAACAAAGTACCTCCTAATCTTTCCAGAAAACGCCGATGCCATCTATCTTTTAGCACGTAGTTATGAAGTTTTGGGGGATGTTGATAAGGGTTTAGAACTTTACAAACGGACCATTGAATTTGCACCCACTCACACGGAGGCAATGTTCCATTCGGCGCGGATTTACCGAAACCGGAATGATTCCGGGATTGCACTGCAAATGCTGCAGAAGCTGATTGAAGTCGATCCGAATAATGCGGGGAATCACTATCTCGCGGCAATCATTTATTTGGAGCTAGATCAGTTTGACGACGCTCTTCTCGCATTTCTAGCGACTTCCAGACTTGCTCCAGACCACGTCGATGCCCATTATCAGGCGGGCCTCATATATGAGCAGAAAGATGACATTGACAACGCCGTTAATCGATATGAACGTACAATCACCTTGGATCCACAAAATGTCACGGCGTTTTTTCGGCTTGGTGCAATCTACCTCAAACAGGGCGACCAAGATAGTGCGATTCGAGTCTATGTACCGGCACTGGAAATTGAGCCCAACCATCCTCAGGTACAGTACGATCTCGCCGTCATTTTTGAGGAACGAGAAGAATATGAGAAATCCATCAAGCATTTCGGGTTGGCAAACCAATACAACAGTGAGAACTTCGAATGGCATTATCGCTATGCACGTCTATTGGACCGCCATGCTAAAACTTTAGAGGATCATAACCAATACGCGGCGATGGCAGTCCGAGAATACACGTTGACCGTGTCGCTGAAACCCGACTATGCCGACGCATACTTCTACCGTGGGTTAATCGCTCGCAAATACAAACAAATTGGTGATACACTATATCGTAACAGAGAGATAGCTCAAGATTTCCAACAGGTAGTAAAACTTCAGCCTCGTAACCCCGATGCGCATTACTATTTAGGTTTAACGTTGGTAGATCTTGATGAGTCAAACAAAGCGAAAGAATACTTCCAGGAAGTTTTGAGGTTGAACACAGAGTTTGCGGGGGCAAACTATCAGCTTGGTTTGATTGCAGAACAGGAACAAAAATACAAGGAAGCCATTGAACACTATCAAGCCGAAATTGCAATTGATCCGGAGTCCGCGGGGGTTTACCAGCATCTCGGCGACTTGTACAGTTCATACCTTTTAGACTTTGGACGAGCGGAATTGGCATTCCGAAAGGCGCTCGAATTGGAGCCCAATCATGTGCCTACTCTTCTAAATTATGGGAACACGCTCTATAACCTAAATCGCTTAGGCGCGGCTGCCGAGCAATTTGAACTAGCGTTACAACTGGATCCCAAAGATTTAACAGCGAATTATAACCTCGCGCTGATATATGAATATACAGGAAAGAAACAGCAAGCCTTGGGACGATGGAAACGCTTTCTTGAGTTAAACCCGCCTGAACAGTGGAGATTGGACGCTGAGCGACATGTACAGCAACTTCAATGATGAAATATCTCCTCCTCTAGGACTACGATCCCTATCGCGTCTCACTCCTTGATAATCAAATGCTGACGACATGTGTTCATGAATGTAAACGTGGCGAATTTGCGGTGCATTGGGCGTAGAATTACACGGTTTCACGGAACGTGCGGAATGTCGGGAGTTCCTCTGCGATGACAGAGCATGAGATTCGCTACGGACTGCGAACTCGAGTCATTGGAAAATCGATTGAAATTCATAATCGAGTGGAATCAACCAACCAGCTTGCCTTGCAAAGCGGCTACAGCGGTGCAGTAGAGGGAACGCTCATCTTCGCGGAACACCAAACAGCTGGACGTGGTCGCCACGGAAGGACCTGGCACTCGCCCCACGGATCCAGTCTCCTCGTCTCGCTCATCTTTCGCCACAGACTCTTACCAGATCAGGTCGGAATTCCAAGTCTAATGGGGGCAGTTTCCATTGCGACCGCAATTCGAGAGCTAGTCGGGTTGCCTGCGATGATTAGATGGCCGAACGATGTATTGGTACATGGCAGTAAAGTAAGCGGTGTGCTGACGGAATTGGACTATGATCGGAATCAACAACCATTCTTTGTCCTAGGATTCGGGGTGAATGTCAACATTGCTTCCGCTGAATTTCCTTTATCACTTCGTTCTTCAGCTACTTCCATGCAAATTGAATGCGGGCGTGATGTCCCACGTATCGAACTGCTCCGCACAATCATGCAACAATTAGAGGGCAATTATTTGCACCTGAAGTGCGGTAAGACAACCGCTATCATCGATTCGGCAATTGGTTTGTCAACCACAATTGGCAAGAGAGTGCAACTGAGGACAGTGGCTGCAACCTTTAACGGTGTAGCGGTCCGAATTGATTCGGAGGGTAGGCTTGTGCTGCGCGAAAAATCAGGGCAGCTACAAGTTTTCTCTAGCGGAGATGTGGTTCACAGTGAAGGTAGAGATTAATACTTCCGGGAACTTTATGCGCGCTTGATAATCTTGATATAGCTGGCGAATCAATCGAAAAGAAATATGAGGTTGCCTACATAGAGTATGGGAAATAAAGACGCGACAACGCGACTCAGTATAGACTCTCGACATCGTGTTCTACAAGGCGCTTGGAAGTGGCTTTTCGAGTTAATCGCAGTCCTCTTTGTTCTTTTTTACGTGTTCGGTGCAGGCTTTGGAACATCAGGAGAACAATACCATGTAGGGTTATATTTGCTCCTCACATTTCTCTTAATTGGAATCTTTTACCGCTTCAACCAAAACTCACCCACTAATCGCCCATCGGCGATGGATATCGTACTTCTTGGATTGACAGTTATCGCAATCGGATATTGGATTCTTGAGTACAAAACACTTGCTAACCGGGCAGGAGCTTATAGCAAATTAGATGTGATTGTTGGTGCTATCGCTTTGATATTAAGCTTGGAATATTCACGGCGCACAGTCGGTTGGGCACTTACAATTATCGCGGGAGTTGCCATTCTATATGCCTTGTTCGGTAGGTTGATGCCATCAGCCATTGCCCACAAGGGCTTCACGATGCAGCGAATTGTCGAATATGGCTATTTCAGCCAAGCTGGCATTTTCGGCATCATGGCGAACGTTATGGCGACGTATGTCATTCTCTTTATCTTCTTTGGGGCATTTCTCGAAAAATCGGGAGTCGGACAGTTTTTCATTGACTTGCCAATGGCAATAGCGGGACGATCAATTGGAGGCCCTGCCAAGGTAGCTATCACTGCTTCAGGATTCTTCGGTTCCGTCGCAGGAAGCGCGATTGCAAACACCGTAGCGACCGGGGCATTCACAATTCCGCTGATGAAACGTACAGGATTTCGACCTCACGTTGCCGGGGCGGTGGAAGCAACGGCTTCAGTGGGAGGTCAATTCTTGCCGCCAGTAATGGGTGCGGGCGCTTTCATTATGGCAGAGCGCACGGAGCTGCCTTACAGCCACATTGCGCTTATCTCGGTTGCTCCCGCACTGCTTTACTTCTTCGCCGTATGGGTGATGGTGCACCTAGAAGCAAAAAAGTGGAACATCAAAGGGTTACCAAAGGAGGATTTACCTCAACTCTTTCCGCTGATTAAACGCCAATGGTATTGCTTGGTTCCCTTATTAACACTTGTTGCGACTCTGATTTCCGGTTCTACCGCGTCCAAAGCGGCATTTTTTGCTATTTTAACCACTATTGTGGTGAGTTATTTTCGGCCTGAAACCCGCTTAACACCGAAACGGTTGTGGGAAGCAATGGTCTTGGGAGCACGAAATTCGTTGGCCATCGGCGGCGCGGTGGGTTGCATTGGCATTATCATCGCTGTCATCGATCTCACCGGATTGGGGCGAATCTTTCCCGACCTTGTGCTCTCGGTCGCCGGCAACAGTAGTGTGATTGCTATTCTGTTACTAGCAGTGGCGTCGCTAGTATTGGGGATGGGTATTCCCGTGACTGCAGCGTATCTGATTACTTCTGAACTTGCGGTCCCGATACTCACAAGCGATCAGATGGGTGTCTCCTTCGTTGCCGCACACCTAATCATCTTTTGGCTTAGCCAAGATTCCAACATTACTCCACCCGTCGCATTGGGTGCATACGCTGGTGCGGCGATTGCCAGAGCCAATCCGTGGCAAACGGGATGGGCTTGCTTCAAGTTTGCCAAGCTCCTTTACGTCATGCCGTTACTGTTCGCATACACCCATATCCTTATGGATGGTACACTGATACAGAATATTTTGTCTGTTGCCACCGCGGCAGTGGGAACGTTTATATTTTCGCTGGTCACGATGGGGTATTTCGTTCGAAAGACGAGATGGATTGAATGGATCGCGCTTGCCATCGCGGCATTTTTAGCGTTTATTTATAATCTCGCTGCCTTCGTGATTTCGCTAGGAATACTGGCGACGGTATATTTCGTACAAAAACATCCAAAGTTAATGCCGCGCGAATAAAGCTGGGATTCTTGACGTAAGGCGGTTCGCTCAATTATTCTCCTATTCCAATCTCGAAAACAACCTATTGCTTGGAAACCATTTGATTGACCGATAAAAAACACCAAAAGATTGACTTCAAGCTATACGCAATTACAAACAGGTTGCTGTGTATGCCGCGGCCACTATATGATGTTATTCACGATCTCTTGGACTCGGGTGTAACGGCGGTTCAACTACGCGAAAAGGACTTGGATGACTTAGAATTCTTGCATCTGGCTGAACCGATCGCCGAACTCTGCAAGACATATTCCGCACGATTTTTCGTTAACTCACGAGTGAAGGTCGCATTGGAACTTGGCGTCTCCGGGTTACACCTTCCAACTAGCACACCGTCAATAGAACAGATAAAGGTACAAACGGGAGGAAGTCTTCTGATCGGTTGTTCCATTCACAATTTTGCTCAAGCGCAGGCGCGGGAGAAGGACGGCGCCGATTTTGTCACTTACAGCCCAATCTTCCCGACTGCGAGTAAACCCGGATATGGACCAACTGTAGGTCTGAAAAAACTTGGCGACTTGACATCAGCCATTGAGATTCCCGTCTTCGCATTGGGTGGAGTTTCTCCTGACCGGGTGCGGGAGTGTATCGAAACTGGGGCACATGGTGTGGCAGCAATGTCGGGGTTAATGGTGCCGGAGACTGGTATTAACCGGGCACGGGAATATCTAAGGGAATTAGGGAAGTGCAAGACTTGATAAGATGATACAGGTTCTAACCATCGCGGGTTCTGATTCCGGAGGCGGGGCTGGCGCTCAGGCTGACATCAAATCGATCCACGCGAACGGCGGCTACGCGATGTCCGTTATTACGTCAGTTACGGCACAGAATTCGCTAGAAATCACGCGCGCGTATGATTTGCCATTAGACCTCATTGAGGCACAGTTGGATGCGGTTTTCACCGACTTTGAGGTGTCTGCCGTAAAAACCGGTATGTTGTCTGCTTTAAGCATTGTGCAGACGGTTGCGAGGAAGTTGCGAGAAGTTGAAGCGGAAAATATCGTTATCGACCCCGTGATGATTTCCAAAAGCAAGTTTTCTCTTCTTAAGACGGAGGCAATAGACAACCTAAAAGCGGATCTGATTCCTCTGGCGAAGCTCATTACTCCTAACTTGCATGAAGCAGAATTAATAGCAGAACGCAAGATTGAGACGCTGGACGACGCAAAGCGGGCGGCAGAGATTATTCACAAATTCGGATGTGGGGCAGTGTTGGTAAAGGGCGGGCATCTGCCGGGCAATCGATCAACAGATGTCTTGTATGATGAGGGAGAAATCACACTCTTTGATGCAGCACGGATTGAAACAAATAATACACATGGTACAGGCTGTACCTATTCGGCTGCAATCGCGACTCGCCTTGCTCAGGGATTGAACATGGTGGAAGCCGTAGGTACGGCGAAAGAATACATAACCAACGCCATTCGAGAGGGGCTGAATATTGGACACGGGCACGGTCCAACCAACCACTTCTATTTTTTGGATAGGGATTGGCAGAAAGCAAAGTCGTAGAGCCTGTTTGAAAAGTACAGTTGTAGGGTGCGATCAACCGACTGATAAGGAGGGCGATAGAGATCCCCTGCGCACCAGCCTTTAAAAGCACCAGCGGGGTGGCAGGTAATAACACTCCAAAGCTCCAGAAATGATTTTCCATCGACTTTTCAAACAGGATCTTAGAGCAGGCGTATGGGTGTGCAGAGGATTTGAATTGTTTATAGGGGCTGTCTGCCGGCGAATCCAGCGTCCACGTCATGCCAATAACGAATTTCGTCTTCGCCAAACTGCCAACAGAGATAAACCTCTCGACCATCTCGCAGGTGAGGAAAGTCCACGAGTCCGGGATCGATGTTTTTTATCACACAACCGTAGGAATTTATTCGTTCGATGACTTTACGGAACTGTGATGACAATTGAAGAAATTCTGGGGTTTTGCGATGACCGCCGTTGAGATGCACGTTTTCAAGAAGCGCCGACATCTCTACACCGAGGGCTTCCAACTTCTTACGGAGCGATTTCAATTCCAACATGTCTTTTTCGAGCATGGGAACAAAGTGATTCGCCTCTTCGACAGTTATGGTTCTTTTTCTTTCTGGCATTTTCAAGCATCCCTTCCGGTAAATCTTTGTACAGCGGAGATCTTCACTTAGAACCTGTTTGAAAAGTACAGTTGTAGGGTGCGCACTGCGCACCAGCCTCTAAAAGCCCCAGAGGGATCAAGCGAACGAATAGTGAGTGCGATAGAGATCCCACAGGTAGGTAGTAGACGACAACAAAAGCATAAAAAACTGCCTACAACATCTAAAGATGGCTTTGCTATCGATTATTCAAGCAGGCTCTTAGTTCATCTATGTAGCTAAATTCAGCTTAGTCAGCCGAGAACTGTCGGACTTAGGACATCGAATTTTAGGCAGGTGCAAAGTCTCGAATTTCCTCCTCCGCCTTCCTTGAGGCGAAATCAAACTCGATGCGTCTTGGGAACGACAATCAAACAGTATGCCTAAACGAGGTTGTTGGCTCTTGAGGACTCTAGAGTGTACCTTACAACCGCACAAATGTCAAAAAAAGTCTGTTACAGCAGTTTGCTTGTCACACTGACAGGGGGTTAGATGGGAAATGACAACCCTACCACGATAACAAGATCTGCAGGAGTTATCGGCTTTGCCGTTATGGTGTCACGCCTGCTTGGGTTGATGCGAGAGCAGGCAATTGCGTATTTCTTCACCGCAGGGGTTAGTGCCGACGCCTTTTATGCTGCATTCCGCATTCCAAACTTGGTTCGGGACCTCTTCGGAGAAGGCGTGTTGAGCAAGGCTTTTGTCAGGACATTCACCGCGACCGAACTTGAAGAAGGAGAAGAAGTCGCCCAACGACTAGCTAGCCGCGTCTTTAATCTGACGGCATTGGTGCTTACGGTTCTCTGTTTAATCGGAATATTTGCCGCTACTCCAATCGTAAACCTGATGACAGGTGGAGAAGGCTTTGATAGTCCGTTGAACTCCGAACAAGAGTATGGTTTAACCGACAAACGAAGTCTAACGGTCTACCTTACGCGAATCATGTTTCCGTTTCTGATTCTTGTCTCCTTTGCGGCGATAGCGATGGGATTATTGAACAGCAAGGGCAAATTTGGGGTACCGGCCTGTGCCTCATCTTTTTTTAATTTGGGGTCGTTAATCGTTGGTGTTTGGGGATACTATGTTTCTCAGGACCTGGGACTGCACCCGGCTACGGGTCTCGCAGTTGGCGTGCTAGTCGGCGGGGCGCTACAGTTTGTCGTTCAATTTCCATCAATGTGGCGCGTCGGATTTCGATACCGTCCAAGCATCAGTTTTCGCGATCCACGCGTGCTGCAAGTCGTGCGACTGATAATCCCCGCAGTTGTCGGCGCTGCGGCGTTACAAATCAATCTTTTTGTCAATTTAAGATTTGCCTCGCAGGGAGAGGGTTGGATCACTTATTTGACTCGAGCATTTCGCCTCATGCACCTCCCGATAGGAGTATTCGGTGTGGCAATCTCGACAGCGGCATTGCCGAACTTTTCCAAGTTGGTTGTGCAGGACAAGCTAGAAGACTATCGCCAATCTTTTTCATATTCATTGCGGTTAATAATCCTATTCACGCTGCCTGCATCCGTGGGCTTAATGATGCTGTCGGAGCCTATATGCCGGTTGATTTTTGAGTGGGGGAAAGCAACACACTTTGACACGCAGGAAACAGCAGGGGCGCTTTTGTTCTATGCCATTGGATTGTGTAGCTTTTCGGCAGTCAAAATTGCAACTGACGGATTTTACGCCTTCAACAACACGCGGACGCCGGTGATAGTCAGTGTATTCACGGTTTTGGCGAATATTGTATTGAACTATATCCTCATCTTCCGTTTAGGGTTCGGTCACCGCGCTATAGCGTGTGCGACCTCTTGTACGACTACTCTGAATTTCTTGATGCTACTGATACTCCTGCATCGAAAAGTAGGAAGCCTCGAGTTGGGGAAAGTAAGGATTCTCTTAGCCAAGGTGCTTGTGTCTTCCATCATTATGGGGACAATCTGTAGTGGGATGCATTCCTCAATTGAGGGTTGGATGGGCACGGACAGCGTGATCGCGCGATTGACAGGAGTGTTTGTTCCAATCATCGTAGGGGTTGTTACATTTTTTGGTTCTTGCTGGTTGTTAAGGGTCAAAGAGTTAGGTAGCTTGTTGAATACTCTTCCACGTCGTGGGAATCCGAGTTGAATCTCCGGAAAGAGCCTGTTTGAAAAATAGGCGGAAAGGCCTTTCTTGGTAATTTTGAAGGTGAGCAATTCGTGTTTTTGGTTGCCGATTGCCATACGCTGTGGCATCCCTATCGCACTCACTATTCGTTCAGTTGATCGCTACCCGTTCGCTTGAAGGGAAATCTATCCCCCTCGCTATCCGATCGATTAATCTCTCTCTGGAGCTTGCAAGAGTTGGTGGATTCTCTATTGCGATCGCTATTTGTTCCTTTGATACCTATAAGAAATGGTGGGCAATGCCCACCCTACAAATGTTCAGAGTCGATCTGAGATGCGCTAATTCTTGGAAACAGATTCACAGTCTGCGAAACTAGGGGATGTGTATGAAAATTGCGATGCTACGGGGGCCGAGGGACTTGCATATTGAAGAACATGAACTTGACACGAGTAACCTTGAACCCCATGAACTTTGGATAAAAACGGAAATTTCTGCCCTGAAAATCGGAACTGATCGTGGCAATTATGAAGGAGCCGAGCGCGTCCCTGGCGCGCCCGACTACCCTAGACCGGTCGGCGACAGCAATTTGGGAGTTGTGCAAGGAGTGGGAGATGCAGTCAAGCGTTTTCAAGCGGGTGATCGTGTGGTAACGCAGCAAACCCATCAATCCGAGTATATAATCAGAGACGCTCCGAACATTGTCAAGGTTCCTGATGGTGTTCATCCGGAAGACGCGGTCTACACACACCTTTATAATCTCAGTTCCCTCTGCTACCGGAAGGCATATTTCCAGCCTGGCGAGAATGTAGCAGTCGTAGGTTTAGGGGTACTCGGACTGGGTGCGGTCGCGCTAGGACAGGTGTTTGGCGCAAGAGTAATCGGAATCGGCAACAGTGCCGTCCGCCTTGAGATGGCTGAAGGGATGGGGGCGCATACCGCATTCATGTACGACGACCCCATGCTTGGTGAGAAGCTAAATTCCCTCACTAACGGCGTTGGTGTCGATCTTGTAATTCTTACGGCTAATCCATGGCCCGCTTTTCGAACATCCTTGAAAATCGTTCGTCCAAATGGGAGAGTCTCAATCGTCAGTCTCCTCGGTCGCGGCGAGCCGCCGCTTGATTTTAACCCACTGGCTATGGAACTGTTTTATAGCAAAGGGATATCAATCATCGCCGTGTCAGGCGCTGCGGGGAATTTGTACCCAGCTACCAATCCGAATACCCCATACGCCGCACAAGATGCATATGATCGGTTCGCGGTGGAACAATCTGCCGGTTATGTCCTCTCTTTGATGGAAGACGGTCGCCTAGAACCGAAGCGGTTAGTCACCCATCGTTTCCACTATACCGAGATTGCTAAGGCTTACGAAATGATATATCGCCGCGAAAAGTCTATGTTGGGAGTGATTTTTGACTGGGACGATTAGAGCGCGTCGGCGTATCGAAGATTCGGATTAAGTCGTCAAATGTGCGACTGTAAGCCGGAAGAATTCTTAGAAAGGGTAAAATATGACGACAAATTCGGAGATATGTTTCTTTACTGCCACAGAGTTGGCGCGTCTAATCCGCGCCAAAGAAATTTCCGCCAGAGAGGTGGTTGAGGCCCATTTGGCACAGATTGACCGCGTCGACCCAAAGGTCAATGCGGTTGTCACCGTGCATCCGGAGCAGGCGGTGGATGCCGCAAAAGCGGCGGACGAGGCATTAACACGAAATCAGGAAGTGGGACCACTACACGGCTTGCCGATAGCACATAAAGACCTGGTCCCGACAAAAGGGATGCGGACAACAATGGGTTCGCCTATCTACCGAGATTCTGTGCCTGATCATGATGGCCTCATTGTGGAACGATTGAAAAAGGCGGGTGCTGTCACAATTGGCAAAACGAATGTGCCGGAATTTGGGGCAGGTGCGCAAACCTACAATGAAGTGTTTGGCGAGACATTGAATCCCTATGACACGTCCAAAACCTGTGGAGGTAGCAGCGGGGGGGCAGCCGTCTCCTTGTCATGCGGTATGCAACCCATCGCAGATGGTAGCGACAGTGGAGGCTCGCTGCGCCTTCCGGCTAGTTTTTGTAACGTAGTCGGACTTCGCCCGTCTCCGGGGAGAGTACCTATTTGGCCAAGCATGCTCGCATGGTATCCCATATCGGTGCAGGGGCCAATGGCTCGTACTGTGGAAGACACCGCGCTCTTGTTGAGCGCTATCGCGGGACCGGATCCACGTTCACCGATTGCGATTTCCGAGCCGGGAAGTCTATTCTCACGCCCGTTGGATCGCGATTTCAAGGGAGTGCGCATTGCTTGGAGCCGCGATTTTGGTGAACTTCCAGTGGATCCACGTGTGACCAGGGTGATTGATGGAAAGAGTCACATCTTCGAGTCCATAGGTTGCCATGTTGAAGACGTGGATCCCGACTTCACGGGTGCCGACGAAAGCTTCCACGTTTGGCGAGCCTGGCGTTTTGAAGTCATGTTTGGAAAGCTGTTGGAGACCTATCGAGATCAGATAAAGGACTCTGTGATCTGGAATGTAGAAGTGGGAATGGAATTGTCCGGGCCACAGATTGGGCAAGCTGAACGGAAGCGGACGGAACTCTATCACCGCCTTCGAGAATTTATGGAGACCTACGAGTTCCTGATTCTCCCGGTGAGCCAGGTGCCACCTTTCGACATTAATCAACGATATATTACCGAGATTAACGGCGTGAAAATGGACACGTATATCGATTGGATGAAATCGTGTTACTACATTAGTGCGATTGGTCTTCCCGCCATCTCGGTGCCGTGCGGTTTCACGTCTGAAGGATTGCCAGTGGGAGTGCAAATTGTAGGAAGGCACCAAGACGATTTCGGAGTACTTCAATTGGCTTATGCCTTCGAGAAGGCGACGGGATATTGGAAGCGACGACCTCCAGTGATAGTGTAATGAAAGGATTTGTTCTCACCGGTAATGCGCAATGAAATTGTAAGTCTTGGCGGTGCTTTGTTACCACACCATTGTTATTGTGAACGAATGTTATTGTTAACGAAGTCGCCGGATATTCACCGCGAAGACATATTCATTGAGTTCCTGTCTCAGGTTTAATAGAATGCAATGATAAGACACTATGCGAAAGCGGGAGGCGCCTCATGATTAGACCCACGGAAGCTGAAACTGCTCAATGGGAAGAATACGGTTATATAGTCTTCGAAAACGCAATTCAGGGCGCGGAGTTGAAACGATTGCAGGAGGTTTTTGATTATTGGGCGGAAACGTGCAAATCAGATTGGCTCGGTCGCGTAGATGCCGGGCAAGTGCCCGCATCGTTTTACGACATTCCCGATCCATTTGACAAGGACGAAATCTTCGTTGACCTGATTGATCATCCGAGTTATTACGGTTATTTGATGGCTTTTACGGACGACGATCTCGTTCTACTGGGGCCACAGGTTCGGACAGTTCCGCCGGGGCCGGTCTGTTATTCCGGTTGGCATCCCGACGTGTCTCAGAGCAATCCGCTGCATATCAAGGTTCAAATTTACGTCAACGATGTCGAATTTCGAGCCGGCGAATTTGCTTTTATCCCGAGGAGTCACAGATCAGATGCGGGGCCCTATTCCAGCGCAACTCGCTTGGAAGCTATGCCTGGCCACAAACGGTTTCCGGGAAAAGCCGGCACCGCTATTATGTTCAACTCCTATGGATGGCATACCGCGATGGATAACTACACGAAAACGCCACGAAAATCACTCATTCTCATTTATGAAAAATGGACGCCTGAACGTGTTGATCCCAATCGGTTTGCATCCATTGCCCATCTTTGCACGACATCGGAGCGCCGCAGGTTGTTTGGTTTGGAAGGTAATGGCAAGTAAGGTAGGGCAGGAAAAGAATTCCTGCCGAGGAGCGCGAGTAGAGTGTCGCTTGATGGATCCTATTCGGTCACTTGATCTAATCGATCCCTTGATCGCTTTGGGTACGTCCGCTAGCGCGTTTTCGCGCTCGACTCAACGCATCAAGTATTTTCTCTCGCTCAGGTAACGTCTGCGGCTCTGATGGTTCATCGGGTTCAACCTGTATTGTTTCGGGTGAGGGTGATGTCGCAGCTTGATCGGCCGCATCGTTACTCCGCCGTATTCGTGGTGCTCTCGTTTGTACCCTCCGCCGACCGTGTCTCATGGAGATTAATCCGGTACGGCGTTCCAAGATTTCAACGAGCAGAAAGATGAGTGCTGCAATCAGTAGCCAGGGCTTGAGTGCCAGCAGGCGAGGTTGGCGCGGCAGGTCATCCCAGATTGCGCCAAAATTGATTCGTGTTTTCCCGTCAGTCGCGTTCGCAAGACGCTCCAAAGTTTCAAGGCCTGATTGGGCAACAGTGGGGTTAAATTCCGGGGAATACGGCAAGCAGACGGGGGGAAGCGAATAATGTCCCACTCCTGGGACTTCCACAGTGGCCAGTACGGTTTCACTACCGTGGATAGGAATGTCCGCAGCGAGCGTGTCGGCAGATGTCCAAGACAATTTGATTTCACCCACCGTTGGCTTTTGCCCAACAATTCCCCTGAGCACCGTTACACTTGGAGGTTCCCTGAACGGTTCACCTTGCCGTTCCGGATTGAGGTGAAGTTCCACTACGCCGATTCCCTTTCTAACCTTTTGAGTAAGTAACATTTCTCCCGGCAAATTACCGAAGTCACCAGCTGTCCAACGAACCAAACTTGTGAGGAAATCTCCAACGCCCTTCCAACCTGCAATAGCGCCCGTGTAATCTCCATCCACTTCACCGGTATAACAAAGAACACGTCCAATCTCTGCTTGCCATGCTGCCACCACAGGTGCTTTGTATTCGTCCTCCGTCACTGCCGCGAGATTTGCGTCGGGTCGAATATAACATAGGTTGTAGCCACCAATCGGATAGGGTATTTGATGCTGTTCACCAGTCAGGGTGACCATACCGCCCGTCGTCCGAACTTCGACAGGTTCATCAACGAACGTGCTCCGCGCCACGACGAATGTGTCTTGTGCAAACAGACGAGGCAGTTCTTCGGCATTCTGTGTAAAGAAGCACCGTCCTTCGCCTCGCCGGGCGATATCGCGGAGCAGTTCGGCATCCACGTCGGTGGCGGTGCCCAGTCCCACGACACTTACGGTGATGTTGGCGTTTCGACACTTCTCAAGCAGTTCGCGGTATTTTCCGGGTTGTTCTGAGTCGGCGGCATCGGCAAAGAGGATTATATGTCGCGTTCCCGCTTCTGCATTCAATAGCATTTTGGATGCGGCGAAAAGCGCCTCATAGACAAAGATACCGCCACCTCCTGGACTGATGCGTAAGATGTTGCTCCGAACGTGCGCGCTATTTTCGACACTTGAGAGATTGGCGATGACGTGTGGTGCACTATCGACCGCAACGACACCAAATTCATCCATCGGCGATAGCATATCAAGCACTTCAGCAGTAGCGAGGTTTGCGAGCTGCATCTTCGTTCTACCGCCGCTTACCGACATTGACATGCTACCAGACCTGTCCATTGCTACCACAATGGCAAGTGATAGCTTTCGGTGTTCACGCCTCAATTCCATCGAGACGGGCATAATCGACTCCAGCGGCGATTTGAAATAACCACCGGGGCCGAAAGCATGTTTTCCGCCCGTCATCATGAAACCGGCACCGGTTTCCTTGACCCAGACGGCGAGGTTTTCCATGCCGTATAAACCGATTTTGTCCGCCAAGACGTTCTCAACTAGTGCGGCGGAATATCCTGACAACTCCTCAAGTGACCACTGATATGCCGATGGAGGAGCAGTTTCTACGTCCAATCCACCCGTTTGTAGCAATCTTGCGAATGGAGAATCGGAAGCGGTTGTGACGTGCAAAATCGGACGCGGCCCGCGAATACCGACTAGAACCTTTGCCGTGTTGTTCTCGGGAACGGGATCAGTTTCCGTGCCCGCAATCCTTAGTGCGTACTGATGTGTGCCCGGTTGTGTCGCTTTGTCGCGAAATACGAGCCGACTCAAACCGGACGGTACTTTTCGCTTGCCCAAAGCGAGGCGTTGGTTTCCGCGCATGAGTTCGAATGAAACCTCAGCCTGAGTTGGTGAATTGATCCAAGCAGCAAGCATAAACGATTCGCCGGGAGCAACAACATCTGGTGCGTCTACGTGTGTAATGACGATATCGTTTGTCGAATCTCTTTGGGTGAGACGATAGTCAAGTGCAATTCCCCGAGTGGCGGCTTGGGCTGCCGCCGCCGATGGGTCTTTTCCGGTCCACCTCCCATCTGAGAGCAGAAGTACTCTACCGGGTGAATCTTGAGGGATGAGGGCAAGTGCCGTTTCAATCGCCTCGTTCAGGTCGGAGGCATCATCATGGACCTCACTGACGAATCCGGCGAATTTTCCGCTTTGGGGTGACTGTTCAATGGCGGCAGTCCGACCAAAGGACACCACAGCAAGGTTAGAATCGCTCGCCTTGGATGCTTGAATTAAATCTATCGCCTCTTTGTGTCTTGATTCGCTGTCCGGCGGCATTGACCGGCTTCTGTCTGCTGCTACCACAACCGTACCCGCCTGCATGCGTAATTTCACGGCAATACCGCACATCGCTAACAAAATTAGAGACAACACCGTAACACGTAGAGCTAACAAAATGCGGGAGGGAGGTTGCCAGACACGCAGCGATATGACCAAGGGGATAAAAAGTAATAGCCAGATTGGATGGAGGACTTCCATTAGAGATTCTCCGATTTTATTTCAGAAAACGGCGATTTCGTTTCTCTAGGATATTGGAATATACGTAAGGAAGTCTGGTTTGAAGCGATGCAATATACTCTTGGCGGAGGAGACCACCAAAGGGTTTATTTTCTAATAACATATGGTAAGTGTTGGGTGCCGGTGCAGTTAAAAACCGCACCTACCGGCGTGGTAGAACAGTTTCTTGTGACAGTTTCGTAAGTATTTAAGATGATGAAGTAGATACATAGTCACGACTTGGAGAGGGGTCTATATCGCACGGGATTGGCTATGGGAACCCCTATCGCCTTCGTTATTCACTCAGTTGATCGCTCCTACCTAAAGTTGTGTGATGCAGTGTGGTTTACGGCACACGGCGTGTGCCTACCACTCTGAACCGATGCCATGTGTTCTTGGCGCGAAATCCGGTTACAGCAAACGACGGAAGTAATTTATAACAGTAATTGTTTAGTCCCTTGACTACTGGGGTCGAGTATCGCGAATCTAGATGGTCTTTTCGCCATATTCGAAGATCGCCTCTTGGGAATGCTCAGTTTTTCGGTTTGTAGCAGGAATCAAGCGAGTGAACAACGATCAACCGAGTGGATAACGAGAAATCAAGTGAGTGAATAACAAACGATCAAAGAAACGAATAGATCAAACGACCGGATAGGGAGTGCGATAGAGATCCCACTGCGATAGAAATCCCATAGCCAATCCTGATAGTTAATCCCGTGCGATAGAATTCCTATTCATGGTCCGTCCCACGATCCAGAGGTTTCACTGACCATTAGTCACTAGTCACTTACTTATAACATTATGTGAGGGGCGCGTCAAGGGCGACTACTGACGCGCCAGGGGAAACGCATCTGATTTTTCAGAATAGAGTTGCTAGAATAGTAGTCAAATAATTGTCGTCCCATGCGGCTTTGAGCCGCTTGTTGGCGACACCAAGTTTGGTTGACTTCTCAGACTTGAGTAGATTGAGAGCAATGCGTCGGACGATGGAGAAGTTCTCACTGCTGTTATCTTTACGAATCCGGGAGGCATCTTCACGAAAAGCAACATCTAATACCCAATGACATGAGTTTTCAATCCGCCAGTGATGCCTAGTGGCTTCAAGCAACTGGGCTGCATCACCAGGAAGCGAAGAAATATAATAGCCTGTCTCTGTGGGCACTTGTTGGTTGACTTCTCGCTCGGCGGTGATTTTGACGACGGAGTTGAGATTGACGAAGTTCTCACTTGTTCTAAGAGTAGAAATTACACCGGGGTCTGCAATCGCATAAGCCGTGCGGGTTTCTATACGTCCATGATTGCCGTCAACGGTTTGCGTCGAGTCGACTTTAACATCTCTTATCTCACCCGTTGAGACGCCATCAAACAAAAGTCGAACATCTTCAGACAATTGTCCTTGATTGGCTTTAAGCGCCAAAACGTAGTCGGCATCTGAATCCACAATGGTTTGAGCGATATCGGTTTGACAACCCATCGCATCAATAGTAACAATGCACCCTGACACGTCCAATACTTCAAGCAATTGAGGCATGGCTGGAATCTCATTGGATTTGTCTGCAACTTTGATTTGTCCTAGTGCCACGCCTTGATGGCACGCCCACGCACTAACCAAGTGAATGGCTGCTTTGTTGTTATGAGTATCGTAAGAACGACGCAGTTGTTTTCCATCAACCGCAATCACTTGACCTTGCGTTACTTCAATGGCACTACGAATCCAGTTGATGAAACATTCTTCAAATTTGGTAGCGTCTAGCGCACTAAATACACGCCTGAATGTATCGTGCGACGGGATGCCTTTTGGTAATTCCAAGAACCCGGTTAACCATTTATACTTGGCGTCTCCGAATGATTGAACTGCTACCCAATTATCGGCGCCGCAAATAACCGCGCAGATAGTAATGACAATAATATCAAGCAATTTATGGGGTGTACGACAATCATCTCGTCTGGGGTCTGGCAATGATTCAAAGTGGGCTTCAATAGACGAAATTGGGGGATTGGACATATGTTCCCTACACTCCGCAGTTGTGAATGCCCATTGAGGTAATTTATGGTATCCTTCTAATAATCACTTTTTTAGAGGGAACCTCAATGACACCATCTACATTTACCACTCAAAGCATAGACCATCTAGGTATTGTTGCCGGCATTTGCCATCAAATCGGCATAATTGAAACAGTTGATACATTCATAGGTCAGACAAACCGCAAAGTCTCTGTGGGTCAAGCGGTAGTGGCTATGATACTCAATGCATTGGGCTTTGTGGGTCGTCCGCTGTATTTGACGCCTGAATTTTTTTCCAATAAACCGGTCAGTTTGTTGATTCACCCGCAATTGCAAGCTAGCGACTTCAATGACGATAGTCTAGGGCGTGCCTTAGACACCTTGTATGAAAAGGGGGTGACCGAGGCGTTTGCCACGGTGGCGAGTAAGGCATTAACCACTTATGGAGTGGAGCATCGCTTTGTGCATCTTGATAGCACAACGTTCAGCCTTCATGGCGCCTATGAAGTAAAAAGCGACGATGAAAACGCCATTCAAGTTACGCATGGTTATTCGAGAGATTATCGTCCCGATTTGAAACAAGTGGTCGTCCATCTGCTTTGTTCTTATCGATCCCAGATTCCCGTATGGCTAGAAACTCTAGATGGAAATCAGGCTGATAAATCTAGTTTTCCCAGCACTATAAATTCTTATCTGGCGCAACTTCAAGACGGTGAAACACCTTATTTCATTGCCGATAGTGCCCTATATACAGCCAACAACATCAGGAATTTATCGAATGTCCCGATGGATTTGCCGAGTACCAGAAACACTTAAGGCTGTCAAAGAACTATATCAAACCGTTTCACTAGAAACGATGCAACCGGCGACTGAAAACGGCTATCGTTTCCTCTCCACTGAAAGCCGTTACGGCGATGTGGTGCAAAGGTGGTTAATTGTCTACTCGCAAGCGGCTTATCAACGAGAAGTTGCTACTTTGGAAAAAAAGATTGTCAAAGAACGTGAGTCTGCAGAAAAATCGCTCCACCAATTGAGCCATAAAGAATTCGACACCCAAGCTGCCGCTAGTGAGGCGGTATCTACCCTTTCTGCCAAGTGGCGTTATCATGAACCTCAAATTGAACTGGTTGCCATTCCTCATTACCAAAACAGGGGGCGTCCAAACAAAGAACAGCTTCCGACACGAATCGGTTTTCAAGTCATGGGTCAGGTTGTTGAACAGCCACAGGCAATTGAACAAGCTAAAAACAGTAAAGGTAAATTTGTCTTGGCGACGAATGAATTACATGCCATATCTCTTGATGATGACACGATACTTTCAGCATACAAAGGTCAAAATGTTTCAGTAGAGCGTGGATTCCGATTTCTCAAAGACCCCTTATTTTTTGCCTCTAGCCTATTCTTAGAAAAACCGCAACGTATTATGGCGCTTTTGATGGTGATGGGGCTGTCGCTACTGGTTTATGCACTGGCAGAACGTTCGATTCGCTCTGAACTGAACCGGCAGGGACGAACCATTCCCAACCAAGTCGGCAAACCCACAAAACGTCCAACGCTACGACGCATTTTTCAAGTTTTTGAGGGCATCGACCTCTTATTGATACACCAAGCTAATCAAACACAGCAAATAGTAGTTAATCTTAAACCCATTCATCATCAAATTCTTGACTTGCTTGGAGCAGAAGTCAAAAAATATTATATTCCCGATGGATAGCTGCGGAGAGTAGGATGTTCTACTCCTTAGAAAAGTTTACACAAGCATATCCCACGTTCCTCTCATGTCAAGACCAAAATTTAGATGCGTTTCCCCTGACTGACGCGCAATTCAAGGTGGAATCTGTGAGGGCCTTCATATCGTGAGTGGCATTTCCCTAAGGTTGCAACAGTGTTTGCCCGCCGTATAAACTACCCAGTGAGTTGCCAGTATTACCACAGACACGGACAAAAAACTTGACTTTTCTGTGGCTTGAGTTTACCATAAACAGCATTACGGGACGAACTGAAAGACGCTTGGAAGATGGAAATTTAGAACAGAAAGGTTCATTGGATGACGCTTGGTAAAGTCACGGGAACTATTGTTGCTACCAAAAAAGACGCTAAACTTGTCGGCAGTAAGTTGATGATTATCCAAGACGTGGATTTGGATGGTAATCTTCTCAAAACATATAATGCGGCGGTAGATGCGGTTGGCGCGGGAATTGGCGAATTGGTGTTGGTTGCAACGGGAAGTTCCGCACGGCAAACAACGGCTACCAAAGACAAGCCGGTTGATGCCGTCATTATGGCTATCGTAGATTTCGTTGAAGTGCATGGCGAAATTCGGTATCAGAAGTAATTGTGAAACTGTCCTTTTCTGAGAAACGCATGAGGTCGTGTTTCCGTGAAACAGGGTGTATCTCCTCAATCACCGGATATAGATCGAGAACTCCCTTTCAAGATTGAACTGGTCAAGCAGATTGCTTGGCTTGCCCGGCTACGCTGGATTGCAATCGGAGGAGTCTTTGTCACCGTCGGAATTGCATGGTGGCTAGATGTAATCGATCAACCCCTTCCGCTGTATCTGATTGCCGTGTTCATGTTGCTCTACAACTTCGAGCCGCAACTTTACTCGAAGCATGTGAGCAAGAAACGGTTGGTGTCAATCAAACGACACGCCTGCACGCACATTCTGCTCGATCTGTTTTCCTTAACAGCATTAATTCATTTCAGCGGAGGTGTCGAAAACCCGTTTATCTTCTACTTCGTGTTCCACCTTGTAATCGCAAGCATCATCCTGTCCAAGAAGGTC
The DNA here is from genome assembly GCA_965204085.1 of Candidatus Poribacteria bacterium. Classification (GTDB taxonomy): domain Bacteria; phylum Poribacteria; class WGA-4E; order WGA-4E; family JAJDTR01; genus JAJDTR01. The sequence goes on from CBDBEE010000002.1 coordinate 796,621, forward strand.
AGTTACGTCCTAGCTACTCTCAACACCGCACTCCTTAGTTCCGTTATCTTCCTGGAATATTTCGAGATTCTCCCACATCATCATCTGAACAATTTCCTTCCCATGGCGCTTTGGCAACACCCCATTTATGTAGTAAGTGTGTTGTTCGTCTTCACGAGCACTCTGTTTTTCTCTGTTTATTTGGCTACGACGATAACGGATACGGCAAGGGCGCGTGAAGAGGAAACTCGGGATTTGAAGGAAAACTTGGAGGAGAAGGTTCTAGAACTGGAAGCTGCACGAAAAGACGTTCTATTTGAGCGGAACAAGCTCAAGTCGATTATTGACTGTATGCACGAAGGGGTTGTTTTCGTTGATGAAAGAAATCAAATAGCGCTGTCAAACAAAGCCGCCCAGCAGATTCAGCAGGAGCAGTCTAACGCTGATTTTTCACTTGCAACAGCGACTCAATCCGAAGCAACGGACTCGCAATCTTATGACATACTGTCGCAGATGGTGCGTGAATTATCGGCAGGCGATAGTATGATAGAACAAAAGAGTGTTCAGATAAAGGATAGACATTTTGAGAACACTGTCGCAGCGGTACGTGATGGTGAGGAAGGGCATTTGGGCACGGTGCTAGTTTCGCGCGATGTAACAGATCGAAAACGGATGGAGCACCAGTTAATCTTATCCGAAAAAATGGCTGCGATTGGCGAAGTAGCCGCGGGCGTCGCCCACGAGATTAATAACCCACTTGATGGGCTGATTAACTGCATCCTTCGAATTAAACGAGACCCGGAGAATACCCACCAAACCAAAGAATATCTAGACCTCATGGAAGAAGCGCTGCGACGTATTGAGTCAACTGTAAAACAACTTCTAGACTTTTCGCGTCACCATGAGCTTAGCCTAACCTCAATTTCGCTGAATGAAGTTGTTGATGAAGTCACCGGTCTGATTGAATATAGCGCACAGGAGAAAGGAATTAAAATCGAAAAGCGGTACCATTCAGATCATGCGTCAATCCTCGGGGATAAACACCTGCTTGAACAGGTTGTACTGAATCTTGCGTTGAATGCTGTTGCCGCGATGCCTGACGGAGGCGCGCTAATTCTGGAGACAGGGATCGTTGAAGCCGACGCGTTTAGCGGGACGCAAATGATCTACGTGCGGGTTACGGATACGGGAATCGGTATTCCTCATGCCATTCAAGATCGAATTTTCGATCCGTTTTATACCACAAAAATCTTGGAAAAGGGTACAGGACTTGGGCTTTCAGTTTCCGATAGAATAGTCAGGCAACATGAAGGGACGCTTGAGTTCGAGAGCAAACCCGGTCAAGGTTCGACCTTCACCGTGAACTTGCCGGTAGCAATAGGACGAGCTTAAATTATGAAGGTTCTGGTTGTCGACGACGAAAAAATAAAGCGGATTACACTAAGGGATGACCTCCGCGAGGCGAACTACGACGCGATCGCGGTCGAATCTCCATCTACTGGGTTACGGCTGCTGGAGAATGAACATTTTGACGTACTAGTGACCGACTTGCGAATGCCTCGGATGCACGGGATTGATTTTCTAAAGCGAGCCAAGAAAGAATATCCGCATATCACCGTAATAATTATGACCGCCTATGCCTCGGTAGAAACCGCGGTCGAAGCCATGCAGTTCGGCGCACACAACTATATCAAGAAACCGTTTTCAAGCGAAGAACTGATTGCGATGCTAGACAAGCTGAAGAGTCTGCAGCAGGAAAACATCCTTGCAACGGGAGAAGATGTCGTATTATCTTCCAATAACAGCGACAAACTTTCGCCACATCGAAATATCGTGGGAAAGAGTCAGCAGATACAGGAGATTCTGAGCGCCCTTGCGAACGTGGCGGCATCCGATAGTAACGTGTTAATTTATGGCGAACAGGGTGTTGGGAAGGCATTACTGGCAAGATCTATTCATTCGAATAGTCCACGCAAATACCAACCCTATGTCCGTGTAAACTGCTCAAATCAGTCGCAAGTCGGGTTGCACGACGATTTATTTGGAGGGGCAATAAACACAAACGGTCAACGGTCAGGGAGGCTTGAGCTTACTCACGGCCGCACCCTCTTTTTGGCTGATATAGAAAACTTACCGTATGAGATGCAGATTAATCTACTTCAGGTGCTTGAAGATGGCGAGTACGAGTTTGACGACAGCGCAGGCAATGAACAATTAGACGTGCGCTTAATTGCCACGACCACGCAGAATCTCCGGGAGAGAGCCAGATTGGGTGAATTCCGAGAAGATTTGTTCTATCGGTTAAACGTTGTTCCGCTTTTTTTACCTCCGCTGCGTGAACGACGGGAAGATATACCACTTCTTATCACTCATTTCATAGATTTGTTCTCCCCACGCCGAGACACCTTCATGACATCGGAGGCGATTAATTTGCTTGCAGCATATACTTGGCCCGGAAATGTGAGCGAGTTGAAAAATCTCATCGAACGGCTAGTCACAATGAGCGGTGGTTGCCCTATTTCTGCTGAGGATATTCCCATTGAACTGAAAGTACCAACTCCCGCCAACTTAGATGATACGATGTGCGGCACCTCGTTCCGCGAAATTGTCCAGTCTACGGAACGCGAGCTAATTGCTTGGGCAATGCGGAAAACGAACGGGAATAAAACACAGTCGGCTAAGTTGCTCAAAATGAAACCATCTACCTTCCGCGATGCGCTTGCCAAGTATATTGATGCAATCGGATGGGACACTTAAGTTTACAAATTACGCCGGATTTCTTGCCACATCCACCACGGGATCTCCGATGACAGGTTCCGAATACGCGGCAGCCTCTTACTTCACTGAATGTATGACTAGAGATGAGAAACGTCAACGTATTCGCGAAGAAATGCTCCGTACGCGTGACAGTATCCCCTCCCCGGTGCGTCATGAATTGAGCAGGGTTATTAACGCGCGGGTGATTGACTTTATTGAGACGGGTGCGATAAATACGGTTATGCTCTACCTTAGCATGCGGAGCGAAGTTGACACACACGACCTGCTCGTTTATCTGTTGCGCACAAACAGAATTGCCCTTGCACCGACGATCGAAGCGAAGCATCTTGTTCCCCGGCGCATTTCCAACACCAGTACACAGCTTAAGCGCCATCGTTACGGTATGCTCCAGCCGGACCAAGATGTTTGCTCCAAGTTCCCTCTCAATCAGATTGATCTGATAATTGTCCCTGGAATCGCTTTCGATCTAAAGAAACATCGCATTGGATACGGAGGCGGATATTATGATCGGTTTCTGCCGAAATGCCTGCCTTCAATCTGGATGGGATTAGCTTTCGAGAAGCAAGTTATTCAAGATACATTACCGCGGGTGTGGGATGTGGCGTTGCACTATGTTTTTTCCGAAAAATGCAATTGACGAGGATTGAAGTCCGCACACTTCTAGTTCCGATACACAAGTTGCTGGAGACGGGTTCTCCCGCTAAAATTAACCATTAAAATCAGATTAGTAAATGAAAGGTGTCTGCAACTCAAAATGAAAATTGGTATCACGCAACTTCTACTTGGAAATATGCCGCTTGATGATGTACTCGACTTATGTCTCGATGCAGGGTATGACGCCATTGAACTCACCTTCAGTGAAGGTAAGGAACTTGATATTGACATGAACCCTTCAGAGATCGCAGGGGTTGGCGAGAAATTTACCATGGCGGGAATTGAGATTAGTAGCATCATCGCCAACTATAGTGATAGTGGAAATCTACTAAGTCTAAACACTCATCAACGGGAGAAACGCATTAGATCCGTAAATCGTAGCTTGGAAATTGCCGGAATACTAGAGGTTGGCACCATTCTCCTGCACCCCGGTCAACTGAAGGTAGAAGGTACCTATCAAGCAGTTTGGGACAGACTTCTCGGTATTCTGAAGGATATTGCGCCAGTTGCCGCTTCTAACAGTGCCGTGATCGGGCTCGAAAATGTGTGGAGCAAGTTTCTGCTAAGTCCGAAAGAGACACGAGAATTCATTGATGCTGTCGGTAGCGAATGGATCGGTGTTTACCTAGACACCGCCAATATGATGGCTTACGGCTATCCGGAACATTGGATTCGCGAACTTGGTTCTCGGATAAAATGCGTTCATTTCAAGGACTTCAGGCGTGGAGAGCACCAATTTGTAAACCTTCTTGAAGGAGACACTGATTGGCCCTCAATTATGCGTGAGTTTAGGGCTATCGGCTATGATCGGTATGTTATTCACGAAGTCGGTGGTGATCGTGCCGCGCAGATTGACATCGCCAAGCGTATGCGTCGAATTGTCGAAATGTAGCGAGATTAAAATAAAGGAGTGAATATTCCTTTTGAATAAAAAAAACAGTGAAACGCACTGAAAGGACAGTCCAGTGAAGCACACGATCGGCTGTACAACCCGTCCCTACGAATCTCTTACGTTCTCCGAAGCATGCGACCACATTTCTGCTGCTGGATATACCGATGTCGCGGTGTTTGCCAACGCGGGGCAAAACCCAGTGAGAGCCGATAGCACGATGGCAGAAATCAGGACAACCCGCGAGACAGCGGCAAATGCAGGGTTAACGCCTTCAGCTGTGATGGGAAGTGTCCGATTCTTGAATGAAGGATGGGAAGTCAGCCTTAACGATTACAAACGGCTCATTGACAACGCTGCCGCGCTCGGTTCGAAATGGTTGCTTGATTGCGGTACTTCGAACGAAGCGCACTACGGCAACTACTATGAGCTAATGCGTCGAGCAGCTCCCCATGCAGCTCAAGCAGGAGTCAATATTGCTCTAAAACCGCACGGTGGCATCACCCTCACAGTTCAGGATCTCATTAAAGCGGACCACGAAGTTGGGCATTCGGCATTTGGTATCTGCTACGATCCCGGTAATATTATCTACTATACAAAGGGGGCACTTCGACCGGAAACGGATATCAATGCAATCGCCCCTAAAGTTGCCATGGTGATTATAAAGGACTGTATAGTTAAGGACGGAGAACCGGACGTCATGGTGACTCCTGGTGAAGGCCTGGTGGATTTCGGCCGAGTTGTGGGTGGGCTTGTGGCTGGAGGATTTGATGGGCCTTTGTATGTTGAGTGTGTAGGTGGATCCACGTTAAACGAAATCAATGCGAATGTTGAAACGACATTGGAATTTGTAAGTGACGTTCTGTCGTGAGATGATTATTAGGTCCCCTGTTGTTGAATACCGTAACGTGCGAATCAATTATTCTACGGTCAACAATCACCGAAGTCGTACACCGAGAGAAGGAAACTCCGACGTGATGGTAGGCAAGGTAGAGTGTGAGGAGGCAAAGAGGTGCCATTAAACGGTAGTTCCGCGGTGTTTGAAGCTAACATAGACCGGAAACTTTACGAATATTTCCGCTCCTACGGTTATGTCACTCTGAAGGACGCACTCACTTCAAATGAAATTGAATATTTTGTTCAACTCTATGATAATAATAGGGAAAAGTTCGGTCCGCCAAATTGTTGGCATCCTTTCGACCGATATCAAACACGAAATTGCAATGCTCTTGTCACCTCACCGGGATTTGATAATTTACTGCGCCATCCTAAAATCCTGCCCGTCATTACATTCCTGATGGGTGGACCGGTGTGTTTCTCCGAAATTTGCCTTCGCCACATGGCTCCATATGATGGAGAGCCACACCAAAACTTTCACCGAGACCGTCCACATTGGGAAAATCATCCGCTTCGCATGGACTACATGCAACTTATGCTTTATCTCACCGACGTTGACGAGAGCACACATTGTTTTTCGATTTCGCCCGAATCCGTCAACGATCCCATTCTGGATGGAAGAGCCCAGCTAGAGAGGAACGGGACCATAGATTTTCACGGGTCCACTGGCACAGTGGTGCTTTTCAATATCTCCCTGCTTCACACGGCAACGGTTCGCACGACGCAAAAAGAGCGGAAAACTGTGCAGGCGTATTATGGACACCGCTATCGTCCTTTTTTGAGTAATTGTTCAGTGATACCACCGCGTTTTTGGCGTAATCACCCGGAACCGGATGTACGCGCATTTTACGGTAATCTTAACGATGTCAGCAGGGCTTTCCAGTCTGCGTTTTTGCTTTCGGGTAGATGAAATTTGTCTCCCTACGAGACAAGAATGTACAGAGGCATAGTGAAAATCAGCAATGTCCATGCAACACAGCTAGGAATTTAAGATAGATAGTGCAAAAGCCGAATACGAATAGTAGAAAAATCATATACCACGAGAAAAATACACAAATAAACTTGACATTGATAAGCTAGTTTGGTATAATTCCACGCTTGGTGTCACATTGTCCCTAACTGATCTGTTGCAGAGTTACAGAAAGGGAGGCAAGCTATTCCGAAAACCTGTATTATCTTTCGTTAGTTAATGTTGGTTTTTAATTGAGAAGATGGCTATGTGAGCCCCTTTCGGGGCTTTATTTTTGTCTATACCCTTGGATTGCCTATGTGACTTTTTATCGCCAACTGTTTCTGTGCCGCTGTCTAGAGATGGTATTTAATTCTGGAAAAGGGCAATTGTACATGTCGTTTAGAATGCCAAGTGCCGGACCGAAAGCGGTTCCCGCTTGAAAAACTCGGGGCGATGTGAACTTACGGGATTTGTCAATTCTTGCTTGATAACGCCAGGCATTGAAGAAATACGGACACCCCCAACTAACACACGTTGTTCCCACATTGTAGGTTCGGATGTAATTTAACATGAAAACTTGCCAATTACTTCGCCGGAGTAGAACATGCCAACAATTAATCAATTAGTAAGAAAGCCTCGAAAAAAAAGCGCCAAACAGACAAAATCCCCAGTGCTCCAAAGTTGTCCGCAAAGGCGGGGAATATGTTTGCAGGTGAAGACTGTGAACCCCAAAAAACCGAATTCCGCTCTTCGAAAAGTTGCCCGTGTGCGATTCACAACAGGGCTTGAAGCTACGTGTTACATCCCCGGAATTGATCACAATCTCCAGGAGCACTCTGTTGTGTTGGTGCGAGGCGGTAGGGTCAAGGATTTATCGAACGTCAGATATCATATCGTTCGAGGGACATTAGACACGGCAGGGGTAGAAAATCGTCGGCAAGGACGATCGAAGTATGGCGCGAAGAAAGTTGGCTAGAAATACTAAGCGTGAGACTATGGTTTTTGGTCTCGGATGGAGAGGAAAATGCCAAGACGCAAGATTGCTGTCAAGCGAGAGTTGATGCCGGATCCTAAATTCGATAGCACGCTGATAACAAAGTTTGTAAATTGTTTGATGTTGGATGGAAAAAGGAGTACCGCTCAGCGAGTATTGTATGGGAGTTTGGATGTTGTGGCAGCTAGGACCAAACAAGATGGTCTCACCGTATTTCGTCAAGCGGTAAATAATGTCAAACCTGTCTTGGAAGTTCGTTCCCGGCGTGTTGGCGGACAGACCTATCAGGTTCCGGTTGATGTTAAGGCGGAGCGGCGTACAACGTTAGCATTTAGGTGGATCCTCCAATCGGCAAGGGCGCGAGGAGAAAAAACAATGGAAGCGCGTCTGGCAGGTGAACTATTGGATGCTTCAAGAAACGAAGGAGCAGCAATTCGCAGAAAGTTTGAACAACATCGAATGGCAGAAGCGAACAGGGCGTTTGCCCATTATCGATGGTAATCAATACCTGATAGATGTGTCTAGGTCTTCCTACTGTGCGGTGAAATTTAAGTGAAGAAGTCTGAGAAAAAACAGCAGCCCACTTTTGAAAATCATAAATCGATAGATCCACGCCGCTTCAGTTTAGCTGCCACTCGGAACATCGGCATCATGGCGCACATTGATGCTGGTAAAACGACGGTGAGTGAGCGGATTCTGTATTATACGGGGCGTGTGCATCGTTTGGGCGAAGTGCATGAAGGCACGACGACGATGGACTGGATGGTTCAAGAACAGGAGCGAGGAATCACCATTACCGCGGCTGCAACGGCTTGTCGATGGAAAGATAATCGTATCAATATCATTGATACCCCCGGGCACATAGATTTTACTGTTGAAGTTGAGCGATCTTTGCGGGTGCTGGATGGCGCTGTAGCGGTGTTTTGTGCTGTTGGTGGCGTTGAACCTCAATCAGAGACTGTTTGGAGACAAGCGGATAAATACAATGTGCCACGCGTAGCTCTGATTAACAAGATGGATCGAACGGGCGCCGATTTCTTTCGAACGGTTGAGATGATGACGGAACGACTCGGCACGACTGCCGTTCCAATTCAGTTGCCAATTGGGTCTGCGGAACAGTTCAGAGGCATCGTGGATCTCATTGATTTCAAAGGACTCGCGTGGGATGAGGCGAATTTAGGTGCCACGGTCAATGAAATTGACATTCCCGAAGAAATGATGGAAATGGCCACCGAATACCGTGAGAAACTTATTGAAACGGCAGTAGAATGGGATGACGATCTATTGGCGAAATATTTCGATGGTGTGGAACTGTCTGGCACAGAAATTAGAACGAGCTTGAGAAATGCTACCTTGAGTGGAAAGGTTGTGCCTATCCTGTGCGGTTCAGCTTTGAAAAATAAGGGTGTACAACCGCTTTTGGATGCGATAATTTCATATTTACCTTCGCCTATTGATGTGCCCCCGATCGAAGCTCTAAACCCTGATACTCGCGCGGCGGAAGAGCGTATGCCTAATGACGATGAGCCGTTTTGCGCATTGGCATTCAAAATTATGACGGATCCCCATGTGGGCAAATTGACATTCCTTCGTGTTTATTCTGGCGTTCTGACGAGGGGAGCAGCTGTTTACAATAGTACACGTGGCAAACGCGAAAGAATTGGTAGGCTAATGCAAATGCATGCCAACAAGCGCGAAGAACGGGATGCGGTTTATGCTGGCGACATCGTTGCTGCAATTGGATTAAAGGATATTGCAACGGGAGACACAATTTGCGATCCTGCTGCACAGGTTACACTGGATACAATGGTTTTTCCACTACCTGTCATGGCTGTCGCAGTCGAGCCCTGCACAAAATCCGATGTAGATAAGTTGAATCTCGCACTCCTTAAGTTGGCAGAGGAAGATCCAACATTTAAAGTGCATCAGGATAATGAGACGGGTCAAACCTTATTATCAGGTATGGGCGAACTACACCTTGAAATCATCGTAGATCGCTTGATTCGCGAGTTTAACGTTTCAGCAAATATCGGAAATCCGCAGGTGGCATATCGTGAGACGATTCAAAGGCATGCTACATCGGAAGGGCGGTTTGTGAGACAATCCGGCGGACGCGGACAATATGGACAAGTAACCATCGAAATCTTTCCGCTAGAAAAAGGCTCAGAGTACGAATTCGTTGATGACACAAAGGGTGGGGTTATTCCTCAAGAATATATCCCGGCAATCAATAAGGGTATTAAAAATTCCATGGATACCGGAGTATTGGCAGGTTATCCCGTGGTTGATGTGGGTGTACGGTTGACCGATGGATCCTTCCATGCTGTGGATTCATCCGAAATGGCGTTCTCAATAGCAGCCTCAATGGCGTTTAAAGAAGCTGTAAAACGCGCCGGGCCACTACTACTAGAACCCATTATGAAGGTTGAAGTTATCGTCCCAGATGAGTATTTGGGAAAGATTATTGGGGACTTGAACGCACGTCGTGCTCAAATCCTTCAGACGAATCTGCAGTCAAAATCACGTGTACATGTGATTCAAGCCTCTGTACCGCTTTCTGAAATGTTTGGATATGTTAAAACACTTCGTTCGTTGACGCAGGGACGTGCAAATTATTCCATGGAGTTTTCGCATTACAGCAATGTTCCTACCAGTGTAGCGGAAGACATCATTTCTTTGAAAAAAGTGTCTTAGAGGTTCGATATCGTGTGATATCGGATCCAAGTAGATTGTTAGATACTGACTCACCAAGCCGTAAGAATTATCGGCTTATCCATGCGAGGAGGAAATTCAGAACAAATGGCAAAGGAAAAATTTGATAGAACTAAGCCACACGTCAATATAGGTACGATTGGGCACGTTGACCATGGTAAAACCACCTTAACTGCGGCAATAACCATGGTTCTGTCAAATCTTGCGAGCAAAAACTACGTGATGACCTATGATGAGATTGACAAAGCTCCCGAAGAGAAGGAGCGTGGAATCACAATCAATACCGCACACGTAGAGTATGAAACCGAGAACCGACACTACGCGCACGTCGATTGTCCTGGGCACGCTGACTATATCAAGAACATGATTACGGGTGCCGCTCAGATGGACGGAGCCATTCTCGTAGTTTCTGCCGCTGATGGTCCTATGCCCCAAACGCGTGAGCACGTTCTTCTTGCACGGCAGGTCAACGTCCCTTCACTCGTCGTATTTTTGAATAAAGCCGATATGGTAGACGATCCTGAATTGCTTGAATTGGTCGAGTTGGAGGTTCGGGAGTTGTTGAACGAATACAACTTCCCAGGGGACGATATACCAATCGTTGCAGGTTCTGCGTTGCAAGCCATGGAATCGGGCGGTGACCCGAATAGTGAACCTTGTGCGCCAATTCTCGATTTGATGGCTCAGGTCGATGAGTATATTCCCGAACCCGTGAGAGACGTTGACAGGCCATACTTAATGCCTGTCGAGGACATTTTTACCATTAGTGGACGCGGTACCGTCGTTACGGGCCGTGTGGAACGTGGTATCGTACACGTAGGAGACACAGTCGAAATTGTTGGTCTTCGACCGACTCATAGCACTGTTGCAACAGGGGTGGAGATGTTTCGCAAACTTCTAGACGAAGGGCGCGCTGGCGATAACGTCGGTGTCCTGATTCGTGGTGTGGAGCGGAAGGAAGTCGAGCGTGGTCAGGTGTTGGCTGCGCCAGGAACGATTACGCCTCACACCAAATTTGAAGCCGAGACCTATATTCTGAAAAAAGAGGAGGGTGGACGGCACACACCATTCTTCAGCGGATATCGTCCTCAGTTTTATTTCCGCACGACTGATGTTACGGGCAATATGCAACTTCCGGAAGGGGTTGAGATGATTATGCCTGGTGACAACACTCAAATTACTGTAGAACTTTCGAAGCCGATTGCCTTGGAAGAGGAACTGAGATTCGCAATTCGAGAAGGTGGACAAACTGTTGGCGCAGGTGTTGTATCGAAGGTTCTTGAGTAGGAGTTATCTTACCAAGGTGTGGTCTGCGTAGTCTTACACCTAACAGGGAATGAGATGGACAATCAGAAAATTCGCATTCGCCTTAAAGCGTTCGATCATAGGTTATTGGACAAATCGTCTGGTCAGATAGCGGATACAGCAAAGCGAACGGGGGCGGTTGTTTCGGGCCCTATTCCACTACCAATGAAGAAGCATGTTTACACTGTCCAGAGATCGACATTCAAGGACAAGAAATCGCGTGAGCAATTCGAAATGCGAATTCACAAACGGCTATTGGACATTTTGGAGACGACTCCGAAGACTGTAGATGCATTGATGCACCTAGATCTACCTGCGGGTGTTGATGTAAAAATCACAATTCTATAATCGAGCTGAAGCGATGTTTATCGGGCTGTCGCGCACAGTTCAGGAATACGATAGATGGTTAAAGGAATAATAGGCAAAAAAGTGGGGATGACCCAAGTGTTCGATGAATCCGGAAAGGCATTTCCGGTGACTGTAATCGAAGCGGGACCATGCCCAATTGTACAAATCAAGACTAAAAACCAAGATGGATATCAGGCTGTTCAGCTAGGCTTTGGAAATCGTAAAGAGAACAAAGTCAATCGGCCGGAACGCGGACACATCCAAAAAGCGGGAATTGCACCGCCACGGATTTTGTGCGAGTTGCCTGTCGATGATGCCGATCAGTTATCAGTTGGCTCAATGATAGATTCGAGCATTTTTTCGGTTGGGGAGTACGTTGATGTGACTGGTACCTCAAAGGGGCTTGGCTTCACAGGTGTAGTCAAACGGCACGGCTTTGCCGGCGGAAAGAAGAGCCATGGTGGAGAACAGGACCTTCGACGACCTGGATCTATCGGTGCCAGTTCATATCCATCACGGGTATTCAAGGGTAAGCGAATGCCAGGACGGCATGGCGGAAGGCGGGTAACGGTTCAGAATCTGCAGGTCATCCAAGCGGACACTGATAGAAGCCTACTGTTGGTTAAAGGCGCTGTTCCAGGGCCAACGAATGGGGTGCTGTTGATCAACAAAGCGGTCAAAACCGGTTGATAGCATAGGCGGACGGTTTTGTAAATGAAGGGCAATTGTTATGGCAACTTTCGACGTGTACAACCGTTCTGGGGAGATAATTCACCAGAAGGAAGTATCGGACAGCATCATCAATACCCCGGTGAGTACGGCAATCCTACATCAATGTGTTGTCGCGTATCTTGCTAACCAGCGGAGCGGCACCTCCTCAACTAAAACCCGTGCCGAAGTCAGGGGAAGCGGAAGAAAGTTGCACCGCCAAAAGGGGACTGGACGTGCCCGTGTCGGGGACAGTGGGTCACCAACGCGAGTTCATGGAGGTGTTGCATTCGGACCAAAGCCAAGGAGTTATCGTCAACATATACCTAAAAAGGTTCGTAAGCACGGGGTTTGCTCGGCACTGGCAGATAGGTTTCAAAATGGCCAATGTGTTCTCATTGAGAGTTTTACGCTTGATAAGCCGAGGACAAAAGATGTGATTCAGTTTCTAGAGGCTCTCAGTTTGGAAGGAAAGCTGCTTCTGGTGTTGGATCAGCAAGATCGAAATGTTGAGTTATCTGTACGGAATATTCCGCACGTGAGTACGTGTATATGGGAGGTACTGAATGTCTACGATCTCTTAGGTCACGACAAGATTGTAATCACTGAATCGGCTGTCGAGAAGTTGCAAACGAAATATTTCCAACCAACTAGCGGTGGGAATGGGCGAGAGACAGAACAATGAAAGATTTGTATCAAATTTTATTGAAACCTTTGGTCACAGAAAAAAGTACGGATCTTCGCGAATCGTCCAATAAGTATTCTTTTGTGGTTAATGCAAATGCTACCAAAGTGGAGATTCGTCAGGCGGCAGAGGAGCTACTAGATCTTAAAGGGAAGATTCTCAACGTGAGCACATTGCGTGTCCGCGGCAAGCCGAAAGGCAAACTTTTTCAACACAAACGCGGTAGACGACCGCATTGGAAGAAGGCAATAATTACAGTCGAACCGGGTACCGATGTCCAGATTTTCGAATCCATCTAATGTTGGTGGACATTTGGAAATTACGTCGCAACTCTTGATCTCCCCAAGGTCAATTGTTTGGCGTTATTGTGTATTGAGCAATACTGTGAAAAAACAGTGAGTTGGCGCCTCTCGAAAACTCTGACTCACGTTAGCAGTGAATAAGACTTCGGATTCTTAATAAATGCCGCAAGCATCCTACACGCTATTCTCATTTGAGGACTATTAATCATGGCAGTTAAGATATACTCACCTGTAACACCAAGCCGACGCTCCATGACCGGGCACTCCTTTGAAGAGATAACGCGGCGAAAACCGGAAAAATCCTTGAGTAAGGGTTTGAAAGAGAATGCCGGACGTAATGACGCGGGCAGAATGACGGTTCGGAGGCGTGGCGGCGGACACAAGCGCCGCTATCGCAATATCGACTTTCGACGGAATAAATTTGGCGTACCGGCTAAAGTAGCCTCAATTGAGTACGACCCTAATCGCTCCGCGCGGATAGCGTTACTACACTATGCGGACGGCGAGAAACGCTATATATTGGCGCCGTTAGGACTGCAAGTTGGTGAGACACTCAATTCTGGCCCGGACGCGGAGATTAAAGTAGGGAACGCGCTACCGCTTGAAAAGATACCGCTTGGCTCTGCGATACATAACGTGGAGATGATCCCCGGTGCAGGCGGACAGTTAGTGCGTAGTGCTGGAGTAGCAGCGCAGCTAGTGGATCGTGAGGGTAAATATGCGCGTCTTCGAATGCCGTCTGGTGAAATTCGTTTACTTCAGATAAGGTGTATGGCGACAGTGGGTCAAGTTGGAAACGTCGACCATTCGAACATATCGATCGGTAAAGCAGGACGTTCCTGCTGGATGGGACGGCGTCCGAAGGTACGTGGTGTTGCGATGAATCCAATCGACCACCCGCATGGCGGTGGTGAAGGCAAAAGCTCCGGAGGTAGACATCCCGTAACTCCTTGGGGGGTTCCTACAAAAGGGTATAAAACGCGAAACCCGAAGAAGAAATCAGGCAGGCTTGTTGTTAGTCGCCGAAAGTAATACTAGAAAGAATCAGCAAAGACTTTGACTCAATTTTATGCCAATCTTATTGTGAAGGAGAGTTGCTATGCCACGTTCTGTGAAAAAAGGACCTTACATTGATCCGAAGTTGCAGAAGAAAATTGAGACGTTAGAACGATCCGGCACAAAACGTGTTATTCGCACTTGGTCACGTCGTTCGACGATTACACCGGAATTGATAGGTCATACACTGGCGATACACAATGGAAAAAAGTTTTTCCCAGTTTATATCACAGAGAATATGGTTGGCCATAAGCTAGGCGAGTTTGCTCCTACCCGCACATTTAGATCGCACGCACGTGGCGCTCGGGCATAAAAAAGCGTGTTGGGAGGTTTGAGTAATGGAAGCGAGAGCGAGCATAAAAAATGTACCAGTAGCTCCACGAAAAGCACGACTGGTGGCGGATTTGGTCAGAGACAGATATGTTGAAGACGCTTTGAATCAATTGGCGTTTATGCATAAATCAACATCAGCTGTAATCCGCAAATTAATTCAATCTGCCGTATCAAATGCGCAATACCAAGAGTCAACCATTGATGAAAGCAATCTCTTCATAAAGAAAATCTTCGTCGATGAGGGAATGACACGAAAATGGATTCGACCGAGAGCACGTGGGATGGCAAATAGAATTTTACGACGAAGATGCCATATTACCGTCGTACTGGATGAAGAAGATGATAACGATGAGAGTTAAGTTGCTGACATCATTCATGAGTAGCGTTTCTCGTACTTTGCAAATGGCTTCTGGCGTCGGTGCCAGTATATTTTGCACTGAGGAGGTTTGAGTGGGACAAAAGACGCATCCGCGTGGGCTACGCCTGGGTATCATCGAGACTTGGGATTCAAAGTGGTATAGTGAGAAGGAGTATGCGCTATGGCTTCATGAGGATCTACAGATTCAAGAGTTTGTCAAGAATAAACTTTCGCGTGCAGGCATCTCACGGGTTGAGGTTGAACGAGTTGCTGATAGATGTTCTATAAATATACATACAGCGCGTCCCGGAATTGTCATCGGACGGCGTGGCGTTGAAGCAGAGAAATTACAGGTCGAATTGGAGAAGTTTATCGGACGATCGGTTCGTATCAATGTAACCGAGATTAAAACCCCGGAACTTGATGCCCAGTTGGTCGCAGAAGCTATTGCGTTGAAAATTCAGCGACGCTCCCCCTTCAGACAAGCCATGAAGAGAAGCATCGCCGATTCTATGCGTGCGGGTGCTCAAGGCGTGAAGGCTACCGTTAGTGGGCGTCTTGGCGGTATTGAAATGGCGCGTACAGAGACAAGCATCGAAGGTCGAGTTCCACTGCATACTCTTAGGGCGCAAATTGACTATGGGTTCTGTCAGCCAGATACGACGTACGGGAAAATTGGAGTCAAAACATGGATTTTCAAAGGCGAAGTTCTTGGCACCGATGAAACTCTCTACGGAGATTCGTCTGCACAAACAGCAACCGGACCCGGAGAGAGTCCGCCCCGCCCGCGCCGAGGTGGAGAACGTTTCGGTGATGACGACACGAGAAGGCGTCGCGGTTCGGGCAGATGGCGGGAGTAAAGTGAAATCTGCCTCTAATGTTATCGAAGAGTCGGATGGGGTGAAATACACTTAAGGAGTATAAACAATGTTAATGCCCAAACGGGTATTACACCGTAAAGTACAGCGGGGAAAACGGCGCGGACAACCTTATCGTGGTTCGCGAATCAACTTTGGCGAATACGGTCTGCAAACTATGGAATGTGGATGGATTACGAGCCGTCAAATTGAATCGGCGCGGGTTGCAATTACACGTCACGTTAGGCGGGGTGGAAAGGTATGGATTAAGATTTTTCCGCAGAAACCGGTTACCAAGAAACCTGCTGAAACACGCATGGGCAGCGGAAAGGGACCGCCTGAATATTGGGTCGCGGTGGTGAAACCCGGGCGTGTGCTTTACGAGTTGAGTGGTGTTCCTCTTGAAGAAGCGAAAGAGGCAATGCGACTCGCATCGCACAAACTACCGCTTAAAACAAAATTCATTAGTAGGGGCGGAGATTACTAATCATGACCGCTAAAGAATTACGCATTCAATCAGTTGAAGATCTCACAAATGAACTATCGAATCTGCAAGAAAGTTTGTTCAACCAAAGATTTAGAAACATATTGGGACAACTCGAAGATACTTCTCAGTTGAACAAAATAAGACGTGATATAGCGCGGATAAAAACAATTCTTCGTGCGCGGGAACTCGGAGTTGAAAGTACCCCATAATTCAGATAGTAAAAGAGAGGATAAGCTTGACTCAAGAGAATCAAGGACATCGAAAAAGTCAGACTGGTGTTGTGACTAGCACCCGGATGGATAAGACGGTTGTAGTAGCTATTACACGAGCCTACCAACATCCGCTTTATAAGAAAATCGTCAGACGCACGACGAGGATTCTGGCGCATGATGAAGGGAATGTGTGCGGGGTGGGAGACGTGGTACAGGTAATTGAATCGCGTCCACTTAGTCGCCGAAAAAAGTGGCGGGTTCGTCAAATCTCATCGAAGGCAGAACCAAGTGGCGATGAAGATTAATAATGTCCTATGGTTGTAAATGATTAGAGCAGAAGCCAAGAAAATTCGGATTCTTTATAGTTTTGTCTTATGCGGCTAATGTGTGAAGCGAGGCATACTCCATGGTTCAAACCTCAAGTAGACTGATTTGTGCCGATAACACCGGCGCAAAGAATCTCATGTGTATCCGAGTGCTGGGCGGTACACGCAAGCGTTATGCTCGGCTAGGTGATGTCATCATCGCAAGCGTAAAAGAGGCTAATCCCAATAGTCAAGTAAAGAAAGGGGATGTCGTGCGTGCAGTCGTCGTGCGAACTACTAAAGGATATCGCCGTCCCGACGGTTCATACATCAAGTTTGATAAGAACGCCGCCGTCTTGATCGATCCGCAAAATCAGCCACGTGGCACCAGGATTTTTGGTCCGGTTGCACGTGAATTGAGAGAGAGGGAATTTACTCGTATTGTGTCCTTGGCACCCGAGGTCATTTGACGAGAAGCACTATTCGTTTAGGAGGAATTAGTGTCAACAAGAAAAATGCACATAAAGGACAATGACCTCGTAGTAGTATTGAGTGGAAAGGATAAGGGAAAGACAGGAAAAGTTCTTGATGTGTTTCCTCGCAAGAATCGAGCTGTCGTTGAAGGGGCACAGATGATTAAACAGCACGTGCGTCCAAACCAAACGGGGCAAGGCGGTGTGGTTGAAAAAGAGGGGACGATTCACCTCTCAAACCTAAAATTAATTTGTCCAAAATGCAATACTCCCACTCGCACGAAACGGCAAGTCTTTGAGCGAGAAATTGGGACTCGTACAAAAAAATATCGTCTGCGTATATGTAAGAAATGTGGCGCGGTTGCGGAACAGGAATAATTTGCTTGGCTTGTAGACTGACGTTGGTATGAAATAGCGAATCCTATCTGCGGTTTCCAACTCAACACGATTTTACACAGCCGTGCAGGAGTCATGAGTTAATGAGTGAATTCAGGACATTTTATCAAGAAGAAGTTGTACCTGCGTTGCAAAAACGGTTTGACTACCCTAATGTGATGCAAATTCCCAAATTAGACAAGATTAATCTGAACGTCGGACTTGGTGTGGCGATGCAGAATCCCAAGTTGCTGGATAGCGCAGTAGAGGAACTTACACAGATCGGCGGTCAGCGCGCGGTCATCACACGGGCAAAAAAGAATATATCAAACTTCAAAGTCCGCGAAGGAATTGCTATCGGTTGCAAAGTAACCTTGAGGCGTCAGCGGATGTACGAATTCTTCAATCGACTTGTCAACACTGTCCTACCACAGATTCGAGATTTTCGTGGTTTGTCACCCGATGCATTTGATGGTCGTGGTAATTACTCATTAGGTCTTCAAGAGCAACTTATTTTCCCTGAAATCGAATATGACCAAGTGGACGAAGTTCACGGTCTGAACGTAACTATTGTTACGACAGCGCGCACAGACGAAGAAGGACGAGAATTACTAAAAGTATTAGGCATGCCCTTTAGAGAATAATCTTCGAGATATCTCGTTTGATTACACCAAAGACCCCCGCAGCCTTGAACCGGTTTAAACCGAATCTGAAGGAAAAGAGCAGACAATAAGGAGCAATCAATTTGGCGACAAAGGCACTAATTGCTAAGCAGAAAAGACCCCCAAAATTCCAAACTCGTCAATACAACCGCTGTCGCGTTTGTGGACGACCTCGTGGCTTCCTTCGCAAATTCGAGTTATGTCGAATTTGTTTTCGATTACTTGCTAGAGAAGGAAAGATACCCGGCGTGAAAAAGGCTAGTTGGTGAAGGAGAACGTTCCATGTCGATGACAGACCCAATTGCGGATATGTTAGCACGCATTCGCAACGCAAATATGGTTAGCCACGAACGAGTTGAGTTGCCCGCTTCTAGAGTAAAAGAGGAGATCGCCCGAATCTTGACCGAAGAGGGTTACATCCGAAATTATCGTTTTATCAATGATGGAAAGCAGGGAATTCTGCGTATCTACCTCAAGTATGGTGACAATCAAGAGAAGGTAATCTCAGGTCTAAAACGGATCAGCAAGCCAGGGCGCCGCGTGTATGTGGGAGTTGCCGATTTGCCGCGCGTTCTCGGTGACTTGGGAATCGCGATCGTGTCTACATCTCAAGGTGTGCAAACAGCTTCTCAGTGTCAAGCTGCCAAAATTGGTGGCGAAGTTTTGTGCCATATCTGGTAAGTACATCGTAGTTAATTCTGAGGAAATCATCATGTCAAGAATTGGACAGATGCCCATTGAAGTTCCAGAGAATGTGAATATCACACTTGATGGTTCGGGTATAAGTGTGGAGGGGCCCAAAGGGAAACTAGATTGGACAATACCTGAAGGGAACCAGGTGAAGATAGACGATGGTCGGGTTGAGGTCGAAAGATTAACCAATCAAAAAATACACAAATCGTTACACGGTCTCACCCGGAGTTTGATCGCGAATATGGTGAAGGGAGTCACAGATGGATTTGAGAAAAAACTTCGTGTTGTGGGCACGGGATATCGCGCAGAAGTCAACAGTCAGAAGGCATTGGTGTTGAATGTAGGATACTCTCACCCCGTCACCTACAATCCTCCAGAAGGGATCGCAATAAGGGTCGACAGTACCGAAAACGTAGATGGACAACTTCATACTCCCGTCACCGTGAGTGGTGCTGACAAGCAACTCGTTGGCCAGGTTGCGGCATCAATTCGTCAGATCAAGAAACCTGGAGTTTATCAACCTTGCAAGGGAATTCGCTATGATGGTGAACGTGTTCGCATGAAGGAAGGTAAAGCAAAAGTATAGACTTTGGCTTACCTTCGCGCCAGCGAATGTGGGAGGGAAATCGTTGAATAGACTCAGAAAAAAGACTCTTGCTCGCATAGCACGGAAAAGGCACGTGCGACAAAAGGTATTAGGCACGAACCAAAGACCTAGGCTGTCTGTCTTCAAGAGTATCAATCATATTTACGCTCAACTCATTGATGACGAGAATCGTGTCACAATTGCCGCAGCCTCAACCGTGGAACCCGAATTGAAGGAAGGATCTACGCGAGGCGGAAATGCTGATGCCGCGCAGAAAGTTGGTACACTGATTGCACGCAAAGCAAAAGAAAATCAGATTGAATCCGTTGTGTTCGATCGAGGCGGAAATCTTTATCATGGGAGAGTAAAAGCCCTCGCAGATGCTGCTAGAGAAGGTGGCTTGAAGTTTTAGGTGGCTGTTTCCTAAGCAACATTGGCGAGCGAAGGTGTTGGGGCATCAAAAGGAGGAATTCGTTGCGAGTTGAAAAAATAGATCCGGGCGATTCTGAATTTGAAGAACGTTCAATCGCGATTAATCGTGTGATGCGTGTCGGTAAAGGTGGTCGGACTCCGAGTTTCAATGCTCTTTCCGCTGTTGGAAACTTTGAAGGCATTGTCGGTATTGGGTTCGGGAGTGCCAACGATGTGCCCTCCGCGATTAGCAAGAGTATTGCTGATGCCAAGAAGAATCTAATCCGCGTACCGTTGGTGGAAGGTACTATCCCACATGAAACCTTTAGCAAATTTAAAGCCGCCAAGGTTCTCCTGAAGCCGGCAAGTCCTGGAACCGGGATTGTTGCCGGACATGCGACGCGTACAATATTGGAGTTTGTGGGGATCAAGGACGTGCTGACTAAACGTCTTGGATCTAGAAATGTGAAAAATATCGCAGAGGCAACGATGTTAGCGTTAAAGAGTTTGAAGGATGTTAATGATGTTGCCCGGCTTCGTGGTAAGCGTGTGGAAGAATTGACTGGCGAGCTCTCGCCGCCGGTTGCTGATTAAAATGGAGTCATATAATCGTGAAGTTGAATGAACTCAAACCAGCCCAAAACTCAAAACAACCCAAAAGAAGAATTGGGAGAGGAGAGGCCTCGGGTTGGGGCAAAACTTGTGGACGAGGACATAAAGGGCAGAAATCACGTTCCGGCGGATCTATACCTGCTTGGTTTGAAGGTGGCCAAATGCCCCTAGTCAGACGCCTTCCTAAACGCGGGCCAGCGGTAATTAAGCACAAACGTCGTAGGTATGATGTAGTGAACGTCAAGGAACTGAACTGCTTTGAAAGCAATAGCACCGTTACTGTAGAAATTTTGAGCGACAGAGGCATGGTGAAACATAGGAATGCACGTGTGAAGATCCTTGGCGACGGAAATCTAGAAAAACAGTTGACTGTGCGCGTGCACAGTTTCGCGAAGTCTGCAATTGAAAAGATTCAGCAAGCTGGTGGCAAGGCCGAGGTAATCTCTTAGAGAATCTTCTTTTTAATTGCATTTTTCTCCTTAGGCAATTCGGGTAAGATGTTAACGCCATGCGAGCCCTTCACGTAAAAGAGCTATAGCACCCGTCAATTCAGTACTTATATGATGAATTCGAAAGATAAACCCCAGATGATCAACGCTTTCCGGAATGTATTCAAAATTCCGGAGTTGCGAACCCGTATCATCTTTACGGCGCTACTGCTTATTGTTTACCGGTTTGGGGCGCACATCACAATCCCAGGGATCGACGACCATGCCTTGGAGGAATTTTTCAATCAATTAACAGATCGTCCCGGCGGTAACATGATTGGTTTCGTGGACCTGTTTTCTGGTGGGGCATTCAGTCAGATGACAATCTTTGCGCTTGGTATCCAGCCATACATAAGTGCATCGATTATTATGCAACTACTAGCGGTTGTTGTGCCATCTCTTGAAAAACTATCGAAGGAACCAGATGGACGAAAGAAAATAACACAGTATACGCGCTATGGTACTGTAATCCTTAGCGCTGTGCAGGGATTGGGAATTAGTTTCCTATTACGCAATCCGGGCAACCTCGGTATACAAGCGGATATCGTGGTGAATGAAAGTTGGTCATTTCATTTCTTAACGGTTATTACACTGATGGCTGGCACGGCGTTCGTGATGTGGCTCGGAGAGCAGATTACAGAAAGGGGAATTGGTCAGGGAATCTCACTCATTATCACTGTCGGGATAGTAGCCGCAGTACCAGGCGGTGTTTCATCCATTACTAGTCGCTTGTTTAACGATCCTAACTTTGGATTAATACAGATAGGTATCTTTTTAGTTTTGATTGTTGTCGCTGTGATGGGTACGGTTTTCGTTACCCAATCTGTTCGAAAGATTCCTGTCCAATACGGACGACAGATAAAGGGAACAAGGATGTATGGCGGCCAAAGGACCCATCTCCCGCTTCGGGTCAATGCCGCCGGTATGATTCCGATAATTTTTGCAGTGACTTTAATGCAGTTTCCTGGGACAATCTTAGGTTTCTTACCTCAGGATTGGGGTTGGGCGCTTGGACTACAAGCTGTCTTGGGAAATCCGGGTCATCCAGTATATTTGATTATTTATGCAAGTCTGATTATTGCCTTTACGTATTTCTACACAGCTGTGCAAATTAATCCTGTGGACATGGCGGACACCCTGAAAAAGCACGGTGCGCATATTCTGGAAAAAGGTGGAATTCGTCCCGGGAAGCGAACTGCCGAACACATAAATTTTGTGTTGACGCGAATTACCTTACCTGGTGCTTGTTTTCTGGCAGCGATTTCGGTAATTCCGATTATGTTTGAGGGTTGGCTCCAAATTGGCACTATGGTAAGTGGGGCTTCGGTGCTGATCGTCGTCGGCGTCGTACTCGACACAGTATCGCAGATTGAGTCGCATTTGACGGATCGGAGCTATGAAGGTTTTATAAAGGGACGACGAATTAAAGGCCGTCGTTCGAGGTAAAACACCGTATCCGTTTGGGTCGAAAGGGAGACCGATGAAGGTCAAAGCTTCTGTAAAAAAAATGTGTAACCAATGTAAAATCATAAAAAGGAAAGGCGTCATTCGCGTAATTTGCCCTTCTAACCCCAAACATAAGCAGAGACAGGGCTGACTGAATCTGGGACACCAAAAATCTGTAAGTTCAAAGGAGGAAGGTCATGGCAAGAATTGCAGGGGTTGATTTGCCCCGAAATAAACGGGTCGATATCGCTCTGACTTACATACATGGGATTGGTCGTCACAGTGCGTCGAAATTGGTGCGTGAACTGAACATCAATCCAGGAAAACAAGTGGACAGCTTGGCTGAGGATGAAATTAGTCAAATTAGAACCACAATCACTCAGGAATACAAGGTTGAGGGCGATTTACGGCGAGAAGTCGATCAGAATATCAAGAGGTTAATGGATATTAATAGTTATCGCGGATTGCGCCATCGCCGCCAACTACCTGTGCGAGGTCAGCGAACAAGCACCAATGCGCGAACGCGCAAAGGAAAGGCTAGAACTATTTCAGTGGGTAGAAAATCCAAGGAAGCGGCTCGCAAGGGCGGATAATAGTGGCGTATTTTTCAATGTGAAAGGAGTGTGTATTTGCGTTCTTCAAATCGAGCAAAAAGGCGAGAGAAAAAGAATGTGCCGGAAGGTATTGCTCACATCCAAGCTACATTCAATAATACAATTATTACAATAACGGATCCCTCCGGCAACACAGTTGCTTGGGCAAGTGCCGGGATGAGTTTCCCAGGGTCTCGAAAGAGTACACCGTTTGCTGCTCAACAGACTGCGGAGGCGTGTGCAAGGAAAGCAATGGAGCAGGGAGTGAGGCGTGTTGAGGTGCGGGTAAAAGGACCGGGCTCCGGTCGAGAATCTGCGATCCGCGCCCTTTCAGCAGCGGGACTTGAAGTCACATTGATGAAGGATGTAACGCCAATACCTCACAATGGCTGTCGTCCACCTAAACGACGGCGTGTTTAAACCGATTATGAATTGCGAAGGAGAAAATGAGCAGATATCTAGGTCCCGTTTGTAAATTATGCCGTAGGGAAGGCGAAAAACTCTTCCTAAAAGGGCGACGCTGCAATACGCCGAAGTGTTCATTTGAGCGCCGTGCTTATCCTCCGGGAGAACATGGCCAAAGGCCGATTCGTGGTAAAGATGCCTACCGACAACAACTGCGTGCCAAACAAAAAGCCAAACGAATCTATGGCACCTTGGAGAAACAGTTTCACAATTATTACAATAAAGCTGAACACCAGAAGGGAATTACTGGAGAAACTTTGATTGTCCTTTTGGAGCGTCGGTTGGATAATGTTATTTTTCGCTTTGGTTTTGCCAGTTCACGGCGACAAGCAAGGCAGCTAGTCAAGCACAACCATTTTCTGGTAAACGGAGAACTGGTCAACATTCCTTCCTATTTGGTGACCGTTGGCGACAAGATCCAAGTCCGAGAGAAGAGTCTTCAATCTGGAGTGCTCCAAGAAGCAGTTGAATATGCTCAACAGACAGGCACACCTGAGTGGCTAGAGATGGACTCTGACAAGCGGACTGGCGTTATTCGAGGTTACCCAGATGTAGAACAGGTCGCAGCCAACGTCCAAACCCAGTTAATAATTGAACTTTACTCGAAATAACACATACCTACGTAGAAGGATAACATAAATGGACATCAGGAAGCCAGAGCGTCTTGTGGCTGATTTAGAGAGTCTTAGACCTGACTATGGCAAGTTTATTGCCGAGCCACTAGCGCGAGGATTTGGAATTACCCTAGGTAATTCATTGCGGCGCGTTCTGCTTTCATCAATCGAAGGGGCTGCTATTGTTGCTGTCGCCATTGACGGGGTAAAACATGAATATTCGACCATTGATGGTGTCAAGGAGGATGTGATTCAGATTCTCCTCAATCTCAAAGAGATTCGATTCCTAGTCCACACAAATGAGACGGTGACCCTGCGTTTATCAACTGACGGAGCTGGTGGGGTTACAGCCGCCGACATTCAACCCAATAGTCAAGTAGAGGTTATTAACCCCGATCAATACATTGCAACATTAGACAAAAGTGACGGACTAGACATCGAGTTACAGGTCCGTCGCGGACGCGGTTATGCGCACGCCGAAGAACACACTGATTTAAATCAGCCCATTGGTGTTATTGCCCTTGATGCAAAGTTTTCACCGGTAAAACGTGTCAACTACCGGGTTGAAGAAACACGTGTTGGTCCCATGACAAACTTTGACCGCTTAATTTTGGAAGTATCGACTGACGCTAGCATTACGGCAAAAGAAGCTGTCACTCAAGCTGCAGATATCTTATTGGATCAACTACGGTTGTTCAGCGATTTTGATGAAACCTATGTTGAACCGGTGCAGGAAATTGACGAAGAGAAAGTGCAGCGAGAAAAGTATTTGTCAAAACCTGTCGCAGAACTTGAACTTTCCGTGCGCTCCTCGAATTGTCTTGAAGCGGCGCAGATTACAACAATTCGAGATCTAGTGGTAAAAACCGAGCAAGACATGTTGAAGTTTCGTAATTTCGGGCGAAAATCCTTGAATGAGATAAAGGATTTTCTAGCCAACATGGGGCTTTCTTTAGGAATGGAACTTGATGAAGAAGATGATTAACGGAACGGAAAGGAAAGTGGGAAACCATGCGACATAGGAAAAATGGAAGGAAACTTGGGCGAACGACCAGTCATCGTAGAGCGTTGTTCAGAAATCAAGCTACAGCGCTATTTGAGCACGAACAAATTCGCACGACCTTGGCTAAATCGAAAGAATTGAGGCGAATTGCGGAACGACTAATCACATTAGCGAAACGAGGTGATTTGCACGCGCGCCGTCAGGCAGCCAGTATCATTATGGGGGCGAACCTACACGAGGAAGATGGCCAAGGCAAACATGCCGTGTTGCAAAAACTCTTTGACGAAATAGGTCCGCGTTATCAGGATAGAAATGGAGGATATACCCGCATAATTCGGGGCGAGTTGAGGCGTGGAGATGGAGCGCAGATGGCGTATATTCAGTTGGTGTGATGTTAAGATTGCTGCATAAAACTTTCTCTTGAACTCTTTCAGCGTTGATCGATGAAATCAATCAACGTTTTTTTTTGCCTCAGACGCGAAGCGAGAAAATAAGTTCCCGTGACGGGTATCAGTTCTTGATGACCGTGTTTCAATATCGATATGCTGCAGAAAAAAACAAACGATTCGATGTCTGGGAAGTGGCGAGTGATTCGACCGATTGCTTCCATGAACCACGCATGTAAGCAACATCGAATTTTACAACATTGTCAAAGACTTTGCCTAGACCAATTGTCAAGTAATTTCGATTGTTGTCAATCTCTTTACCGTTGAATGGGATAGGATCGTACAAATAACCTACACGAGTGTATGCATCGATTTGTTTAATTTGGTACTCCGCGCCAACACGAATCTGAACCGTCTTATCATAGAATTGCTCGAAGTTGTCACGAGATACATCTTCCGATGGTGGCGAGCTATATTGTGTCTGCGTCCAATCGATGAATTGAAGGTCACTAGCTAGTATCAAGCACTTCTGCAGAAGTTTTACCGCGATTCCCGCGCTGAGTTCAAAAGGTCGTTCAATATCGAACAGCATTGAACCTTGATCGGAATCGCTTTCTGATTCACCATCGTCAAAACTCACATAGGTTTCTTCCCGCCATATTTCATCCACTTCAATGTCCATAGGAGCAACAGCGTTTAGGCCGAAAGTTATATTTTCGGTGATGTACGCAAGCAGCCCGATTCTGCCTCCGACGCCGAAGTATTCGCGGTCGATGGTGTCATGGAATTCAAAGCTAGCCAATTCTGGGTCGATGTTATTCACGTCGGTCGCAATGCTATCCAACTCGTTAACGTGGCTTCCGTGCCAGAAGTCCATAGATGCGCCGAGTGTAATATTCCGTGAAATGAAAACTCCCGCGCCGAAACTCCAAATTCCAATACCTCCACGGTCGCTGCTGGTTTCATCTACGGCTAGACCGCCGAAAATAGTGTCACCTGACGGATCTATTCCCTGAATGACAGTTCTAGAGTCGAAGTTGTGTGGACGGTTATACCCTAACCCGATAGCGAAACCGCCTCGTGTTGCCTCGAATGGATAAACTAATCCAGCGGAATTAGGTCGAGTCTTTGATCGACTGGCGTCTGTCGAACTTGACCCGGTGAACTGTGTTTCAGCGTCAATGTCGTTGTGAGACAGGCTTCCATACAACTCGAATTTACGGATTTGAGCTAGCCCTGCAGGATTCCAATAGAGCGCTGTCAAATCATCTGCTACACCGAGGAATGCACCTCCCATCCCCATTGCCCTTGCGCCGACACCAAAGGTGTTGCCGATTGTGATCTCCTCTACCTGAGCGAAGCTAGGAAGCGTGGGAAGAAATGTTGTAGTGAACAGAATTACAAACAGCACGGGGATTGTTTTCCAATCTACGTGTCTTGGTATAAGGCAATTTAATCTTCTCATATCTGTATTTAGTGCCTCCTTTTATATCTTCTCGAATCTCTACGTCTTGAATTATCCTCTTTTGGTGTAGCTCGGCTTGATTCGCTATCCATTTTCCGGATCGGTCTATCAGATGACGAACGCTGTGATTCTGCGCCTCGATGACTTCGTGAGCGTCTCTTGCCATGGTGAAAGTCGCGGTTCTTGTAGTAGCGAGGGGAGGGTTGGCGATAATGCCTCCGCCCATACCGATAAGAATCCCAATATCTATATCCATAGTTTCGGTAGTACGGATAGTAGGAGTAATATGGTGAATAGTAGCCGTAATATGAGTAAGGGTCCGAATAATAGTATCCGTCGTAATACGGAATGTGGCGATCATAGGTCCGCTTTCGATGTCCGTAATATCCCGAATCCTCCTCGGTTTCTGTTTGGTCTTCTATCCTGGCTTGGTCATCTCCATCGTCTTCACGTTCATTCGGTGTCATAGCTTCATCGTTTTGACTTACTCCTCGGTGTGTTATCCTTGAGGCTGTATTGTACCCAAGCTGCGTATAACACCCTATAAGCAGAATGGGCACCACCAACAACACTGCAGTAAATACAAATCCGTTTTTCATGGTTTCTTCCTCCATCTATTTTGGCATGTCAATCGAAAGTGCTTTGTTTTCCTACGGTTGTTAAGTTGAGTTTCATTGCGGCGGCGAATATTGGCTAGTTGTTGTTAGTGTAATCAAGACCATATTATATCACGCGAAGATTTGGTTATCCAATTTAAGCTGCTGTTTAGACGCTATTATTAAAGCGCTTTATGACTTCGCCAAAAATCTAGTCAATCTTAAATGCAAAACATAGACCAACTATCAATAATCACCATTGCATGTGATTAGAGGCGCGTAGGACCTTTAATTCGCGGGGAGTGCATCGTTCCTGCTACAGTAGTGACATTTGAGCAACAATGTCATGAAATTCTATCTCGCGCTTAAGAACATCACGATTGACGGTCAGACACGGTTGAACGGGACAAATAGAAACAGGTTCCACATCCCCAGACAGGGGAAACGCATCTAATTATACAGGGTGTCTCATGGTGGAAGAATGTACGATTAATGTTGGGTTTCACTCTAATTTTGGCACGTTAAGGCAAAGCGGGAACTCGAAAACTCCTCTAAGATTGGCGATTATTAACGGAATGCCGTTCAACCCAACCTACAACCCCTAAGAAAATTATACTCCGCGCTGTCAGAAGTTGCGTCTTTTGTAGGAGCGATCTCCAGGTCGCGACATGCGTTCCCTGTAGGTGCGGTTTCCAACCGCACCTACCGCCAGACGCTTGAAAACACGCAATTTTCACCAGCGTCAAGTATATCACAAACATAGCCCGATTCTCTTTTTTGTCGAGTAAATAATTTAGATGCGTTTCCCTTGCCCCCAAGTATTGGGTATTGGAAAAAGCCGACTGGTATGATATAGTATATTCTGAAATGGAGGGAAGGTGTGTTCAATATGAAAGACATTACACTGAAGGATTTTCTGCTCTTAATTTGTAACGTGTTATTTACAGTGTCGGGTCAGCTTCTACTTAAGCAGGGAATGATACGCGTAGGACGGGTAGATGATGTAAATCGAGTTTTTCACAAACTCATGCAGGCATTTACAAACCCGTTCGTCGTCGCTGGCATCGCGACTTATGGCTTCACTACGATGATTTGGCTTGTTATTCTCTCGAGGGTCAAGTTAAGTGTTGCCTACCCGATAATTAGTCTGGGCTATGTCATGTCAATACTGTTCTCATGGCTACTTTTCAAAGAATCGGTTCCAAAGATCAGGGTGATCGGCGCGGCGGTAATTTGTGTTGGGGTTTATCTTGTCGCTAGTGCTAGCGATTAATCAAGAATTCAAGATGGTACAAGTAGGAAACGGAAAACGATCTTACCTAGGCATGCTTTTGTCATTGATTCTTCCCGGCCTTGGTCAGATATACCTAGGTAAATGGCTGAGAGGCTTAATCCTATTTTTGGGTGTTGCCTTGGCCGGAACCATTATCTATCTCAACTCATTGCCGGTAGACAGTTGGGAAGACCTTATGCGCTTCGACGATTTTACCGACTGGTGGAAGGAACGGCGGTCAGACAACACATACGCTATACCGCCGTCAAACGCTCCAGATGTGATGGAAGAAATGGACGAGCATCCGGGATATCATTTATGGACATTTGAGAATGGCAAGAAATTGATGTACCGTCCTTCATGGAAGCTAAAACTGAGTGGGCTTGCCCAGGGGATATTTTTCTGGCTGTACGCCGTCTGTGACGGATGGCGCGGCGAAAAGGGCTTTAACAAGCGAGCATTCAAAAGGCGGTTAAGGAAGGCAAAGAACCGTGAGGAAGTTGAAGCGGCTGGAAATAAACAGGCATCGAAAGCGGAGTGAGACTACGGTCAGCAGGGAAGATGCAAATGCCAACTCAAGAACATCAAAAAAATACTTCAAATTGTAGGTATCATATTTAGGATTGTGGACATGAATGACTTGCAATACGCGTCTGTCACTACGCGGCATGACTACACTTTCAAATTCATTCACTATATGACGCGAATGGCATGGCAATCTTGCCAAGAGATTGCATCTTTTCTTTTTCTCATTCTCGTTAGCAGTGTATTCAGTTGCCAGGACATGCAAAAATCTTCTCTAAGGCAAAGCGAAGAGTTAATTCGGTCAGACATGGTTTTGGAGGCTGCAAATTTACTAGAGAAGATTGTAGAGGCAGACGAGCGAAATGCCAAAGCCAGGATGCTGCTCGGACAGGCTTATGGCAAGTTGGGACGCCTTCAAGATGCTGTTTCCCAGTTGAATAAAGCAAAGCATCTATACATTAATCAGCCTGAGGCGGGAGCCGCAGTACGGTTAGAACTTGCAACCCTCTACATGAAATTGGGCAATCGACAAGATGCTCATCAAGAACTTCGCGTAATTGTCAACTCCACTGCTGATGAAGCCCTGCTTCGTGAGGTTGCAGGTGTTGTTGGCGACACACACCAGGTCGCGCAACTCACGCATGGGGAAGCCGACAACTATTCTCCAATCTTTTCGGCTGACGGAACACGAATTGCATTCTCCTCCTTTCGTCTAGACAATGGCGAGATTTACGTAATGGATCTTAACGGACGTATACGTCAGCGTGTCACTTTCACCACGGACCTCAACGAGACTTCACCAGCATTCCTTGATGATTCAAGCTATCTCTTCTATAGCTTCGAGCCGAAAACTTCGCGTGAAGCCAAGATAGTCTTGCAAAGCAGTGGATCTACACCGATATATTCTGGATTCAAAGTCACTCACATTCATAGCAAAGAGACGCACGAAGTCCTGCCGATGGGATTTGGAGTTAGAGCGCCGCGTGTTGCTCCGGATCATCGCCGTATAGTTTATGAGTCTAACACTGATGCGAACCTAGAATTGTACCTGTTAGACATCGGGAAGCTAAACTTCCAAGCGATTGATGGCAATACAATGGAACCCAGAAGAATTACCCGGAATGAAGTGGACGATGGTAGTCCGTGTTTCTTTCCGGATGGAAATCGATTAGTGTTTGTATCCACGAGAGAGAAGATTCATCAACTTTACACCACAAGCATAGACGGTGGTGGAGCAAAACACCTTAATCCCAGCCGATACGACTGTTATAGTCCGGTTGTTTCCCACGATGGCAAGTCAATTGCCTTCGTTTCGGCGCGCGATGGCGACATCGAAATTTATATGATGGATGCGGATGGTGCAAACGAGAAACGGGTGACCAACGGGATCGGGGTATCTATGCAACCTGCTTTTTCACCTGATGGCGGTAAGCTCGCCTTTATCTCTGATCGAAGTGATAATTTCCAGATTTACTTAATGTCCCTTGACCAACCTGTCACCCGCGATCAACTAACCCAACGTCTACAATAACATGGATCTAGCCGCACTCAAACGTGACATAGTGTTTGATGCCAAACTGCGCGGATTTGATTTTTCATTCTCGTCTACATGGGGACTTTTTTCCCCGAGATCAATTGATTCGGGAACACGCCTTCTCATTGATTATCTTGAAGTTGACGCCGGAAGTACATGCCTAGATCTTGGATGTGGGTACGGTGCGGTCGGATTGGTGATGGCGAGGCTGTCAGGCAATGGCAAGGTTTACTTAGTCGATAAGGATTTCGTGGCGGCTGAGCACGCCAAAAAAAATGTTAAACTGAACTGCATACAGAACTGCGAGGTGATGTTGAGCAATGCCTTCAGTCATCTGCCCGACATCAAGTTCGATGTCATCGCATCAAACTTGCCGGCGAACGCCGGAAAGGAACTGATGCGGATTATTCTGCTGGAAGCCCGGAATCACCTTAAACCGACCGGTAAACTTTACGTAGTTACAATTTCCGGGCTTCGAGAATATATCAAACGAAACTTCAAAGAGGTCTTCGGGAATTACCGAAAGATTAAGCAAAGCAGAACACATACTGTTAGTTTGGCGGTGCGGTGATCCCTAAAACTGTCCACAAGAATCTACGAGTGTGCAGAAGCTGTCGCCCCGATTGGCAACAAATTTCATCTTTCCGCGATAATGAAACTCCATTACGCCGCGTCGGATAAATGTGTCTACTCTTCGCGCTTTCTTCGTGTCCTTTGCGCAAGAATCGCTTAAACTAACTACCATCTCACCAGATGTTACGAACCGCAACTCCTTCTGTGTGAAGGTACTGTTTGATGTTCTCTATCGTGAACTCTCCGTAATGAGTGATTGATGCAACAATTGCAGCGTCTGCGTTGCTTTCGATAAAGACATCGCGGAGATGTTTCGGTTTACCTGCGCCTCCTGACGCGATAACCGGTACCGGTGCCACAGCTGCTATGGCGCCTGTCAATTCGAGATCGTATCCGGCTTTTGTGCCGTCTTGATCAATGCTGTTGACTACAATTTCTCCCGCTCCCAATTCCACCCCGTGTTGTGCCCACTGGATCGCGTCCAATCCCATCGGACGGCGACCGCCATCAATGTAGATTTCAAAACCACTCGGAATCCGGTCGCTCTTCGCTACACGCTTTACTTGCATACTCAGAACCACACACTGGCTGCCGAACGCCTTAGCGCCCTGCCTGATGAGTTGCGGATTTCTCACGGCGCCCGAGTCGATGCTCACCTTTTCTGCCCCCGCTAGGAGTACTCGTCTCATGTCCTCAAGCTCCCTCAGCCCACCACCTACCGAAAACGGAATAAAAATCTCTGCGGCAACAGCAGAGACAACGTCAATCATAATATTGCGTTTTTCATTGCTTGCGGTTATATCGTAGAAAACGAGTTCATCCACGCCACTTTCGTAGTAGAACCTTGCCATTTCTACCGGGTCGCCAACATCAACATTCCCCTCGAAAGCAACTCCCTTGGTAACTTTGCCGGCACGAACATCAAGGCATGGGATAATCCGTTTTGTCATCATTTCATTACGTCCCCGACGAGAACTTCATTGTGAGATTCGAAATGAGCATAGGTTAAAATGTGCTTGTATTTGAAGACGTATGACACCACCGAAAGATTGAGAGAAATCGCAGTAGCGCATCTATTGCTTCGGGCGTTCCAATCCACTCAAGTGCGATTGACGCATTGAAACGTACATACCGGTTTTCATCTTTTAGCGCATTTATCAGTGCCGGTACTGCCTCGCTAGCAGGTTTCCCAATCTGCGCTAGTGCGAGTGCCGTATCGAAACGAACATGATCATCGCTATCGACCAGTGCGTCTATCAATGCGGGTACAGCGTCTTGAGCGGATTCACCAATTGTACCGAGAGTTTCGGTAGCATGACGCCGTACCTCAACGCATGAGTCGCACAATGCTCTAGCGAGCACTGGAACTGCCTCGCGGGCAGAAACATCCATTTGAGCAAGCGCATACACAGCGTTCAGACGCACCGATTCGGACGAATGACGTAACGCGTCAACTAGTGCGGGTACCGCTGCCTTTCCGACAACTCCTAAGCCGTACGCGGCAGAACGGCTGATCATTTCGGTATCACTTCTTAACGCATCCATCAGCGTTGGGACTACCGAGTCACTAGCGTCACCAGCTGCTCCCAGGGCATAAGCCGCATCAAGACTTGCAACCTCGCTACCATCGTGTAACTGGTTTGCTAGTGGGGAAGTATCGCCATTCATTGACGAACGATTGCTGTTCGTTTCAGTGTTCTTTCCGCGGAGCCAGTCCCATATATGTTGCCACATGGCTTCATGGTTTCCTAGGGGTGGTTCCCAATCAATGGACTGCCATGGCGGGGTTTCTGGTTGCCATGGAGCAATTGAAGGTGGTTTCATCCGCACAAACTCAAATTTCATCATGAAGCGATGTTTCTGTGTTTGATTTGCCATTGCACGGTGCCGCAGATCAAAGTGAAGAAGCGTAACTGTGCCTGCCTCACCGTATAGAGGAACCCCTACATCCCCATCTTCGTGAAATTGTGTGTTGTAATATTGCGTGCAGGGCAATACCGCCGAGGGGCCAATCGCCTCGGCAACGTCTTGTGGATAGTAGAACGCTAATATCCAATGAGGGCAATGGTGGCGCACTTTCTGATAACCCCAGTAACTGTCTTTGTGAAAAGTTTGTGCGGAACTGCCCGGTAGGTTGTGATGCGGATGACGATGCGAGTGCATGATATAGTCTGGTCCCAAAAGACTGGACAAGGCACTATGAACGGCCGGGTGATCAAATACTTCCTGAATCTCTGGAATTCGAGGGAGAAGATTATTCCCCGGATTCCCGTCCGCTTCAAATATTGCCTTGGTCTGTTGATACACTTGCTCGTGGAAACTTCGAGGGAAATCTGGCTTTACCGTAACATATCCGTTGACGATGAAGTGTCTCATATCTTCATCATTGAATTGGTATGGTTTATCTACCATGTGTATCTCCTTCCTTGATAGTTGCCCAAAATACTACGGCAGTATCGATTGCAGTTTACTCCGTTAAAATGGCGAATACATGAAATAAAGATTTATGAATTGAGCAATCTATTAAACAATTCTCTGGTATCTTCTGTGAACTCTCGATAGTCTTTTAGGAATTGCTCTGTGGCAGATTGACGCTTGTCGACATAGCCAACTCGTTTGGCAAGCCTGTCTAACTCTGCAGATCGATCCGGCAAAGCATCTAGTGGACGATCATGAACAATACGCAGGCTATTTTCCACACGCCGCAAAAATTCATAATCTCTAACGAGGTGTTCTTCGTCGGAAGTCGATATGGTGTCAATCTCGCGCAGTTGTGCGATTGCATCAAGTGTATTCTGTACGCGTACCCTTGGGTATTGTGTTCCGTGAATCAATTGGAGCGTTTGAACGGCAAATTCAATGTCCACCAACCCACCATATCCCGATTTTACGTCTCGAGTCTTTTTTCGATGACGGCGACGTTTGGTTGTTACAAGACGCGTTGCTTGCGTTTCTTTACGTTGTCGAGTATGGATGATTTCAGCCACTTCGTCTTGAGTCAAAGGTTGACTATAAGCAAAAGAATGTGCAACTTCTAGAAAACGTCTGCCCAGACACTCGTCCCCAGCAACGGGGCGGGCGCGAATTAATGCTTGACGCTCCCACGTTTCAGCATGTTGCTCGTAATAGCTCTTATATCCGGATAGTGGTAGAGCAAGGGCTCCTCCCGTACCGTAAGGACGTAGCCGCACATCAATTTCATAAATTGTCCCACTCCCCATATCCTTGAAGCGGTTAATCAACTCTAAGCCAAGCTTTGCAAAATACTCCGCGTTTGATAACCCATTTGTTGTCTCTCCTTCTGCGGAATATACCATCATTACATCCAAATCCGAGCTAAAGTTCAATTCTCGCCCACCGAACTTTCCCATGCCTATGATAGTGAATGTAGCTTCTTCATCATTACTCGTCATGGGAACACCAAATTTCTGTTTGAACTGTTCGCTTAAATGAGGATATATGCTCTTTAATATAGCTTCCGCTAAATCAGAAAGTTCTGCCGTGGTTGTCCACAGATCCGCCCTCTTCAATATGTTTCGTAGCCCTATTCGTAGGATTTCGCCGTTCTTGAATTGTCTTAGCACATTAAATATGTGAATGTCAGGCGCGTTAGCAATAATTTGAAGTGCGCTCTCATGCTTGTCCGAAAGCGTCCTAGGCTGCTCCATTGCGGCTGGTGCCGTCAATACATCAAAAGATTCCGGGTGGGATATCAGCAACTCTGACAGAAACAAACTGGTTCCGCACAGTCGAGCCAACATATCAAGAATGGATGGATTCTGTTGAAACATCGTGTAGTACGAGGCACGTGCTCCGACTTTGCTTGCAAACGCCTCTATGTAACTCAATGCCATGTCGGGGTCAGGTGTATGGCGCAGACAGTTTAGCAACGTCGGCGCAATCTCAATGAGTTTGGTCCGCACGCCGGGGGAGAAACGTGATCCTTCAGGCCCTTCTGCCATCAGCTTAATCTGCCACTGCGCTTGGCGTGGATTCTCGAAACCGAATGGTTCCAAGATTCGCTTAATCATCCCGGAATCTTTGGTTGAAAGCAGTAGCGAGATGTCAATTTCGCTTTCATTCTCGGAGATCGCAAATATCTTGTCAAAAACCTTGCGCACAGCACGTGTGTGTCTCTCGTAATCGCTTTGAAAGGCATCAAGAGCGGATTCACTCTCACTATCGCGATAGCGGGTGCTTCTAGCCAGTTTTACCAGATCCGCCTGCTTCGAAGGCAAACTATACCGCTGCTGATCCGCTTCAATCTGGATACGGTGTTCGACGGTTCGCAGAAATCGATATGCTTCCGAAAGCGTTTTCCAATCTCCGTTACTCAGCAATTCATGTTCAAGGAGAAGCTGGAGTGTCTCCATTGAGTTACGATTCCGTAGCGCCGCTGTTTTACCTCCATGAATCATCTGGAGACATTGGATAACAAACTCAATGTCACGGATGCCCCCGGTTCCCAATTTAACGTGAGTCTCCGGATTTTCGTTTTCAGCGATGATCCGTCGTTCGATTCGTGCTTTTGTATGGCAAATGTCCGTCTTAATCTCGGCGATTGACAAACCATCCAGATATCGCTGGTACACGAACGGTTGAACAGTCTGAATAAATTGTTCCCCCAATTCTATGTCTCCAGCAACGGGTCGAGCTTTAATCAGTGCTTGACGTTCCCAAATCTCTCCCCATCCTTCGTAATAAGCCTCGTATCCCTCTATCGAGCGGACGATAGTGCCCACGCTACTATCGGGTCGTAGGCGCACATCAACGCGGAAAACATAACCGTTTTCCGTAACTTCGCTCATTGCGTTAATGATGAACTCACACAGCCTTCCAAAGTAGTCACTATTTTCGGCGCCTTTTTTAGTTCGTCCGTCGTCAGAGTAAACAAACATCACGTCAATGTCGGAGCTAAAATTCAACTCGCACCCACCGAATTTCCCCATTCCGATGATGGCGAACCTACTTGCTGTCTTGTTATCCTCAGCCAACGGAATTCCAAATTTTGGCGTGAGTTCCGTCACACCTATTTCATAACAGATTTGCAGTGTGGTTTCCGCAAGGTGCGTCAGCTCTAGTGTGGTTGTTTCTAAGCTTGCATCGCCGAGGAGATCACGCAAACCAATGCGTAAACTCTCTTTTCGTTTGTACCGTCGAACCGAACCCAACTTTTGTTCGAGAGACTGAGTGGGACTCACGGTTTGGGAAAGTTCAGAATACATGATTTCACGATTCTTTGGGGTATTCATTACGCCTGCATCAATCAGTTCATTGAAGTGTTCCGGGTTGCGTGCTAGAATGTCGGATAGGTAAGTACTTGAACCAAAGCAGACCGCAAGTATTCGGAGAAGGAAAGGTGCATCATGTAGGAGACGATACAACCATGTGCGGTTGGGAATTTCGCCCGCAAAACGATCAAAGTTGTTTAGTGCTGCATCCGGATCCGCAGAATCCGCGAACGCGTTCAATACGAGTTCAATGATTTCCGCGAACACCTCCCTCAACGGAGATTCTCCTGCCAGATTTTGCAGATTACGATGCGTACGGGCGCAATCTTGGAAACCATATTCCTCAAGAATGCTGTAGGCTTCCTCCTCGGGTAAAGTCGGCGTCAATATTAAGTTTTTCAGATGTGGGTTGTAGTTCATGATAGTCTCTAATTATGATGAAAACCAGACATGAGTTTGACTTCACGCAGAGGTCTTTCGTGCGACATCTGGATATTTTATCATATGAAGTGGCGTATTGGAAATGTTGATTATAGCCCCGCACCGAACCATCTACAAACCGAGATTTCAATCAGAGTGGAAAGTAGGCCCAAGAAATTACAGCCAATGTAACACGTGTCCGTGAATCGCATAGCAGATGGGACAAAAAAACTCGCTGGGATTTACATCTTTTGTCTAGAGGAGCGTTAATGGTAGAGTAGCTCGATGGGAGAATCAACGCCGCTCCCAAAACGTGTATTCCACGGGCATTGATTCTTCTATTATAGGGAATGCAGGGGGATGGGAATAATAACCGGCGCACTCACTTTATATTAATTGTAGGGCCCTGCTGATTAAACTAATTCGTCCTACCGCCCAATAATTAGACCGAGGCGGACTTCTCGTCCTGCGGCGGGGTGGAAATAGGTGTGTCCACTTCCTGATGCGTCCGGGTAACCGGTTGTACTGTAGGAAAGATCGAAGATATTGAATAAGTCAAGTGTGGCGGCAATCAAGCCCCGTTTATATTTGAGCCGAACATCTACAGTGGTATAGTTGGGTAATGTAATCGTGTTTGCATCATCAAGAAAGATACGGTTTGCAGATTTAATGATGATGCCTCCGCCAACGCCAGATTTGTGCACCGCGTTGAGACCACCATAGATTACATCGCGTGGGATTGCTTTCAGGAATTTCCCTTCATATTCGCCAATTCGTGATTTGGCGGATTGGTGAGTGTGATTGACGAAGAGATTAAGATTTGACTTGATCGTAAACCTGACGCCAGTTTCAAGCCCTTGGTGGCGGCTCTTGCCTATGTTCACGTACTTGAGCTGTTGGAGGTCAAAATCCAACTCATTCTTCATGTCCATAGTATACGCGGCGATTGAGAATTCTCCGAACAGAAGATTCGGGGAGAGTACCGCACGATGATAACCTCCGACCTCAATAGATGTTCCGAACTGCGGGCTCAGGTCACCGCTTGAAAGCAGGACTTTAAACGGAGGATTCGGGGGGATTTGAAATATGATTGAACGCTGGTCATAGAGCTGATCTAGTGTTGGGGCTTTGAATGATCGAGCAACGTTTGCGTACAGGTTGCCGACATTTTTCTCCGTTTCGAGATATCGGTAGTTCATTCCCGCTTTTGGACTCAACTCCGAGTGGGTTGTCGATTGCCGCTCTCCTTCGCTCGGTGCCTTCGGGGTAAACCTATCACGAAGCAAATCCGCGCGTGCTCCCACGATGACACGAAGTCGTTGAGTTGGCACCAGCTCGTACTGAAGGAACCCGGCGACCGATTGGCGATTGCTATCCCCCTTTTCACTCAAATCTCCCCGCGTAGCGGAATCCATCCCGTTATAGTCAGCCAACGTGCCAAGGAGGAATTGATAATACTCGGATGAGAGCGAGTGCACTCCCGCGTCGATGCCAAGACTGAGACGGTTTTCAAAGGCTCGTCCAAGTTGGTCAATCGTTAGTTGAAGCGAACCTGTGAGGCGTGAAGCGGTGAGTATACGATTCTTTGTGTCAGCAAATTCCGGACTCAGTTGCAGCGTTCTGACAGCATCAGAATCGCGAATCTCACCAGAAACTGAGCCTGAGACATGTACCATTTCACGTAGATTATAGTTGCCCGTTACCCCCCCACGATGCGTTCGGTCGATAGTATGGTCAAACTTATAAAACGGCGAAGATTGGGAGCGAGACTCATCCAATTGAGAACCAGTCAGCGGACCGGGCTCATCAAATTGCCGGAAATGATGAGTTGTTGAAGCAGAAAGAGAACCGTTAGGTGTTTGAAGTAAGGTGAGAGAGCCCCCAAGGTTTTCTGTCGCGCGGTCTGAATGATCCCGGAAAGCCGTGATTCGTTCCCCTGATCCGAATGCCACATACTCACGTCCACCCCAGAAACCGTTTGTTCGCGCTTGGGCACCAAGCAGACCAAAGTTTCCGCCAATTGATGAAACCTGCGTTAAAGGGGGCTGATCATCCGAGGTAGCAACATTGACAACTCCACCAATGGCAGAATCACCGTAAAGTGAAGACGCGCCTCCGCGCAGAAATTCAATTGAGCTAATACTTGAAAGTGGAATGGCATTCCAATCCATCAACCCTTTCGCAAGTCCGTTGATCGGCTTTCCATCGATCATCACAAGCAGATACTCTGCTTCGCCACCACCGTAAAATCCGCGCAGGGTTGCCAAGGGGTCGTCCCCTAGTCCATCCCGGTTCAAAAACGAAATTCCCGGCAAAGTTTCTAACGCATCGGCGAAGTTTTTAAGTGGAAGGAACTCCATCTCGGCAGCAGTGCGTACAGACACGGCAGCCGTAGATTCTAGAAGCAAATTTTGCATCCGCTCCGCAGTGACAACAGTTTCTTCAAATTGATAAATCTTATCGGATTCGTCGTCCGCCATCGCTCGGTCTAGGAAAAGCGACGGACATTGACTCATGAAACAAATAACAACAGACACCATTAATTTAAAACGTAGAGTGAACATAAATGTACCGCCTTCCGTGTTGAAATCTTCACTGTGTTTTCAACCAACTTGATCCATTAGAACTTGAGTTAACCTGTAGTCATTTAAATTCCCATTTGCACATTTTCGGTTTCTATGCACGTGAACAATTGATCGTAGTCGGGACGAAATGAGAGGAAATGGGCGTTTTCCCGGTCGCGAACTAGAGGGAGTTTCAATCGCATTCGTTATCCACTAGCTTATTCGCAGTTAACACGCCCCCCAAAAATGGGAGATAGGTTTCAAGGCGCATTGTGCTGCTGCAATTGAATTTCCAAACAAACTAAAACTGACACTATCATCTAGCGACAGCCGAAGACATGCCAAGAATACGCGCTCGATTTCCTCATTTTTCTTAATCAGACTAGACTAGAATTTTATAAGGCAATCTCCTGCATCAATTCCTTCACTCCGAATGCCACTTCAATATCAGCAACATAACTGGCTTTTTCAATTCTCGCGACTAGATGAACGAAGCTATTAAGCGCCAAATCGTCGTCAGAGCACTGCCGAGACAATGCACGTTGGTACCTTTTCGGATTAATACGCAATCGTTATGCCAAAAAAGATTTAATGCAAGAATGGTGTTGACACTCGTGATTCCGATGATTCTTACTTGATTCACATGCTAAAGTTGTGCAATTTGTGTACGCGTGTGTTCATAATCTGGTATTAACTATCCGCATTGTCTGAACATTGGCGTTCGCGACAAATGGAAGAAAGTTAGTCTTTCACTGCATCAGGCGAATTTGCCCCTAACATTAGCGCACCGAGTTCCGCTTCTTGAGTCTTCGATGCCTCAACAATGCCTACAATCCGACCATCAAACATCACAGCAATTCGATCACTCAGGCTCAAGAGTTCTTCTAGGTCTGGGGAGATTAGAAGGACACTTTTGCCGCATTTGCGGGCGTCAATCAGTTGTTCATGGATAAACTGTGCTGCTTTGAAATCCAATCCTCGAGTAGGGTTTACTGCGACGATGAATTCCGGATTACTTTCCAACTCTCGAGCAACCAAGATTTTCTGCTGATTTCCGCCGGAGAGGGTGTAGATTGGAGAGTCCATTCCTGAAGCGAGAATGCTGTACTCTTGGATTGCAGTCTTCGCGAAATCGCGAATTGCGGTCGGTTGGAGTAGACCGCGCCTGCAAAAGGGTAATTGATTATGACGTCCGATGATAAGGTTTTCGTCAATTCGGCCCGCTAGATTGACCCCATTACGGTGACGATCTGCCACGAGATGCGCTAAGCCCAACTGACGAATGTGCCTTACAGATTTGTTCGTAATCGATTTTCCGTTCAGCGTGATTTCGCCTCGGTCAATCTTGCGTAGCCCGGTTAGAATCTGAACAAGCTCGTTCTGACCATTTCCTTCAACCCCGGCGACTCCAACGATTTCCCCACCAATAACACCAAGCGTTACTCCGTCGAGTAGATAGCGATCATTCTCCGCCTGAAGCGAAACATCCTTCAAGCTGAGGATTGGGGCGGTTGGTTGAACTGCCTGTTTAACTGTTTGTACAGTCGAAGATTCTTCGCCCTCCGTGCTTCCTACCGCCGTGGAACTCCATCGTGGAGCAGTTGGCGACGTTTGTTTACCAATCATCAATTCTGACAATTGAACTGGGTCGGTGTCAGATTTAAGGAACGAAGCAATTGATTTTCCGTGGCGCATCACCGTGATCGAATCTGCAATCTCCATCACCTCCCGGAGTTTATGGGTAATCAAGACAACGCTTTTTCCCCCGTTCTTCAAGCCGCGGAGACAATCGAATAACCGGGATACCTCTTGCGGTGCAAGGACGGCGGTTGGTTCATCAAGGATTAGGATTTCAGCACCGTGGTAAAGGGCCTTAACGATTTCGCTGTACTGTTGACCAGCGATTGGAAGGGATTCGATTTTGGCATTAGGATCGAGATTGAACCCAAGTTGCTGAGCAATTGAATTCATCGTGCGGCGGGCATGAACACGGTCTGAAAAGATTCCATGTCTTCGCGGTTCTTTTCCAAGACAGATATTGTCGAGTGCCGTGAGAGCGGGAATAAGTGTGAAATGCTGCTGTACCATTCCGATCCCTAGGCGAATCGCAGTTCGAGGGTTTTCAATTCGGATAGGAGCATTACGAAAGAATATTTCTCCGGCGTTTGGCTGGTGGAGTCCGTAAAGGATTTTCATCAACGTAGATTTTCCCGCCCCGTTCTCGCCGACAATGGCGTGAATTTCCCCAGGTTGCAGAGAAAAGTCTGCTCGATTATTTGCTACGACGCTTCCAAATCGTTTGGTGATGCCAGACATGGAAATCAATGGAGCAATGGGCATTATCGAAAGTCCTTGAGCGCGAAGGAAGGGAGTTTAGGAAGGAAGTCGAAGGCGGGTAACGTGGTGTATGAATCCAGGCTTATTCTTTCTCGGATGGAACGACAATTTCGCCGGTCATAATTTTGGTCTTGAGATTCTCAACTCGATTTAACAACTCGTCTGATAAGAGGTCACGGTTATTTTCGTCGACGATATACTGAATTCCACCTTCTTTGAGTCCATAAACCTTAGTTCCACCAGCAAAATGACCTTCTACAACGCTTTGTATGGTTTGATAAATCGAAAGTTCAACTCCTTTAATCATACTTGTTAGAACGAGTCCTGGAGCGAGGTGATTTCCATTAGCATCTACCCAGATGACATATTTATTGTTTTCTTTAGCGGCTTCAAGTATTCCCAGGCTAGTTGCACCCGCCGCTGCCAGGATTACATCCGCACCCTTATTGTATTGGGCGATTGCAAGCTCTTTTCCTCGTGCAGGATCGCTGAAAGCTTGCGGTGTTACGCCCGCGTAATCAACCATCACTTCAAGTTCAGGGTGTATCGCATGGGCGCCGGCACGGTAACCCGCCTCAAAACTGTGCAAAAGCGGGACATTCATTCCTCCAACGAATCCAATCTTGTTCGTCTTGGTCTTCATTGCAGCAATCGCACCGACAAGGTACGTGCCCTCATGCGCTTTGAAAAGCAAAGATACAATATTAGGAACTTTCGCTTCCACGTCGACGATCGCAAAATTAACTTCCGGGAAGTCTGGTGCCACTCGGGTCATGGGATCTTGGAACAGAAAACCTACGCCAATAATAAGTTCGTATTTCAGTCGAGCGAGTTGCCGTAACACGCGCTCAATGTCTGTGCTTTGTCCGGGAGTAATCTCTTTTAGCTCAATCTCCCACTGTTCGGCGGCTTTTTTCGCCCCGGCGTAAGAAGCATCACAGAAAGATAAATCACCACGTCCTCCAGTGTCATAGATTAATCCTACCTTGATTGGTGTGTCACTAGCGTGACCCCAATCCCAAACAAGAATTAGGACAAAAACCGGAGCAAGAACTCTATATAACCAATGACGCATGACAGTGATTTCTCTCAGATTAATCTGCAGAACCGGCAAATTGTGCGTTAGGAGGTCTCCTCCGAATTTGGATTGTTTTCATGAAACATCCGGTGAATCACGAAATTGTCGGGGGCGAC
The DNA here is from genome assembly GCA_965204085.1 of Candidatus Poribacteria bacterium. Classification (GTDB taxonomy): domain Bacteria; phylum Poribacteria; class WGA-4E; order WGA-4E; family JAJDTR01; genus JAJDTR01. The sequence continues at coordinate 839,951 of CBDBEE010000002.1, forward strand.
CAACCCACCCGAAACTAGCATCTTCATTGCGGTTTCGGGTTTTAAGTTTGTTTCATTTAGGATGTCAGGATTGCAGAAAAGTAGCATTCCAGTTGTTGGATTTGGACTAGTAGGGACGAAAACCGAAGTGAGAGGGGCAGAATTTTCTTCCTCGTGCATCTGGCCGGTGACGAAACCAATGATTTGCATGCTCCCGCTCGGCGATTCAATGGTGACAACCTGCTTGAATTTATTGAAGGGCTCTGGACCGAATACGGTTTGCACAAGCTGTCTAACTGGAGCATACACGTCTCGTACCAGCGGGATTTTGGTTAGAACTCGCTCACCGAGACCAATCAATTTCCTTCCAACGAAGTTGGAAACGACCACACCAGTTAGGTAAACGAGCAAGATTGTTGCCAACACTCCCATTCCGGTGACATACTGTTTGCCAAAGATTTGTGAAACAATTGGTGCTAACCAACTATCAAGTGTAATGAATAAGAAACGTAAAACGAAATACGTTACGCCTAACGGAACAAGGGTTAGTATACCTGCTAGAAATGTGCTCTTGAAGTGGGTCTTTACGTTCATGTTTACAATTGCATCATAGGTGCCGCACTATAAAAAATATGGGATTGGGTAAACGGCGGGATGTTTTGTTGAATCTCTCCGAAATATGATAGCATACTATCGGGATGTCGTCAACTCGTTTGCCCGGAACGCGGCTGCAGAATGTACGAAAGTTCTACATGGCAGTTGACTTTTTGGGTTCCGTAGCATATCATGTGCACAGCGTTCGAAGTAAGTTGTGGTCACATGATGACGGTATTGATAGCCAACATTCCCATACGTTTCCGAATCAACGTAGTTATCCTCGACGTGGCCCGACAGTCCCATAAATCGCTGCAGATTGCTCATATTTGGACGTTTGGAGACGATAGATGCAGGGACGAAGACGTTTATATTATTGCTATTTAACGAGCGGCTAGTTTCAGGTGTGTTTGTGCTGCTTCAAATACAAGTTGATAGACCGGCAGCGTGCTGTCTAAACCATAGTACGAGGACCAAAAATAAATGGCATATTCAAGCCTAAGGGATTTTGTCAAAGCTTTAGAAAGTGCTGGCGAGTTAAAACGAATCAAAGCCAAGGTGTCGCCTGATCTTGAAATCACCGAGATTACCGACAGAGTGAGCAAATCAGGGGGACCGGCGCTGCTGTTCCAAAATGTAGAGGGGAGTGAGATGCCACTCCTAATCAATGCTTTCGGCTCTAATCGGCGGATGGCGATGGCGCTCGGAGTGGACACGCTGGATGAAGTCGCCGATGAAATCGAAGGCATGATTAAGCTTGGTGCCCCAGAGTCCCTTCTAGACAAGGTGAAAATCCTGGGTGTTCTCGCCAAACTAACCAACTTTCCTCCCAAGACCGTTAGGCGTGGGGTGTGTCAGGAAGTTGTATTGACGGGCGACCAAGTATCCCTAACTGCCTTGCCAATCATCAAGTGTTGGCCCATGGATGCGGACAAATACATCACGCTTCCGCAGGTTTTCACACACAGCCTGAAGACAGGACAGCGCAACGTCGGAACATATCGTCTGCAAAGACTCGACGACCAAACGCTCGCTATGCACTGGCAGATTCATCACGATGGTGCCGCGCATTATCGTGAATATCAGGAAGCGGGAGAGCGGATGCCGGTCGCGGTTGCTATCGGAGGAGACCCGGTGATGTCATACATCGGAACTGCTCCACTGCCAACGGGGATTGACGAACTCCTGTTTGCAGGTTTCCTCCGAAAATCGAATGTACCCATGGTGCAGTGTAAAACTATCGACATGAGTGTGCCTGCAGACGCCGATATTGTTCTTGAGGGATATATCGAGCCCGGTGAAACCTGTGTTGAAGGCCCGTTCGGAGATCACACAGGCTTCTATTCACTTGCTGATGAATACCCAGTATTCCACCTCACCGCCATCGCACACCGAAAGAACCCTATCTATCAGACGATTATTGTCGGCAAACCACCAATGGAAGATTGCTACATGGGGAAGGCAACCGAGCGTATATTTTTGCCGTTGATTCGAACTCAACTACCAGAGGTCGTAGATATGAACCTCCCGCTGTTTGGCGTGTTTCATAATTTTTGCCTCATTTCAATTGACAAACGCTACCCATTCCACGCTAAGAAAATCATGCATAGCATATGGGGGCTCGGACAACTCATGTTCAGCAAGACCATCATTGTCGTTGATAAGCATGTTGATGTGCAAAATGTGGAGGAGGTGTTCTTTTACGTAGGGAGTAATGTGGACGCGAAGCGGGATGTAACCATCGTGGAAGGACCTGTCGATGTGTTGGATCATGCCGCTCCGCTAATCGGGGCGGGATCCAAAATGGGCATTGACGCAACGACAAAGTGGCGGGAGGAAGGCTACGAGCGCGAATGGCCCGACGAGATTGAGATGTCTCGGGAAACCCAAGATCTTGTGACTAGCCGTTGGAAAACGTATGGACTCGGATAAAATCAAGAATCGAAAAAGGTACAGTGCCTCAAAAGCTCAGCGGAATACCTTCACTGTACCAATTACGGTGGTTTCCTTTACGCTTCGTGGTCAGCAAGAGATGGTGGCACAGGACGGACGAGACAAGCAAGGTTAGGTATGGCAAGAGGACTGGCAATCATTAGCCATCTTCGGCGGCTGTGGCACCCGACGCTTCGGGCGCGCTCGGTGGCGTTGCGGCTGGGGGATTTTGTGCCACACGGACATAAATCATCCTGAGATTGTACAGTGTACCTTCTAGAAATTCCCCCTCAGAAGCGGTAAGATTGCCCTGCGTTTTTTCCTTAAGCAGTTCAATTGTATCAATCATGCGTTTCGCCATGCTAAGATCGACTGTTGCATCGTCTACCTCGGAGGTGCGCAGTTGGCCCAATTGGGCAGAAGCCGCCAGTGCAAATTCGGAAATCAGGGAGGTGAAATTAACTGGGGGCAATTGTGGTATTTCTTCCTGAATTGTCTCTTTTTCTTCCATGGTCTATGGTTTCTTTAATGGTTAAGCGCGAGACTAACAGGGCATCTTGAATGCCATACGCTGAAAATCGGTGATAACTCGTTTACAGGTTATACCTCCTCGCTCCCTCAAGAGAACTTAGGATTTTTCATGGCGCTCAATCATCACCAAATACAATGATTTGCGTCATCAAAGCCCCTGCCTGATTATTGTTTTCCGAATTTTCATTCATTGCAAGGAAGATTACCCCGTCGGCGGGAGAAGGGTTGTCATATCGCGAACCCACGGCAAAAATAACATCGTCGATTTTGGCAAGGAGAGCGCCAATGTTTGCACCGGGGAAGAGATAACCCTCTCCACCAGGGGAATTGGCAACTCCCTCTCCCCCACACCACCCGATCCGATTTCCCAAATCGGGTGACCATGCCCCCTCTGTATCAATGACAAGTCGCTGTCCTTTTTTGATGCGAACGTATGATTCTTGCCACTCAGGGCTTGGACGTGCTGTCCGAATTACTGTTAATGCCACTAAAACCTCCTTATACAATCTCTTAGATTACGCAATTTACTAAGCCACACTTCTGAATTGGCGCGCGCATTACCAAATGTTGCTAGCGATTATGCGCAAAGTTAGAAAACGATGACCAAACATCTATTCTTTCGGGCGGAGGGTTGCGGACACAATTTTATCATTCTGCTCAATTTTGTCTAATACTTCAAGTCCGTTGACAACTCGCCCAAAGATGGTGTGTGGTTCGTCGGTCTCTAGAGTGTCAAGACAGATATAAAACTCGGACGCATGAGATTCTGCGCCATCTCCTGCCATTGCAACCGCCCCTCTTTTATATTGCTGATTGCTCGTCTCCAACGGCATGGTTTCATTTAGCCGTGCGGAGCCTGCTTGGATGAGTTGACCTGCCTCGACACGATGAAAGGGTTCATCATCGTAGAATTTCAGCCGCACGTTCTTAGCGAAGTTTTTAGCCGTTTGGGGGGCATCGTCGGCATAAAACTCTATCTCAATATCTCCTTTGTCGGTCTTGAGAAGAGCCGTGAGATTCCGAACATCAGCCTGTTGCGGTTTTTCTTGTGGAGCTGATTGAACTCTAGTCGTACGCGCTCTGGGCTTCGGCGCTTCTTTCCGCTCCTGTGTGCAGCCCGTCAAGAATAGTGGAGCTATAAACACAATGACACAAATGACAGAAAGGTAGATTGTACCGCTCGTGTGTTTGCTATTCAGATTTGACATATTCTGATCTCGCCTCCAATTTTACGGTCTTCATTACATCGCCGACTCTAAGTTTGTCGACGACATCCATGCCTTTAATCACTTGCCCAAATGTTGTGTACCGACCGTCGAGAAATGACTGTGGTTTCAGACAGATGTAGAACTGACTCCCCGCGGAATTCGGTGCACCTGTTCGTGCCATCGCAACTGTTCCTCTGAGATGGGGACGTTGATTCGGGTTGGTATACTCATCAATGATGGTATAACCGGGGCCGCCCGTGCCATCTCCGTCTGGATCACCTCCTTGAATTATACTCAAGCTCTCTGTGTTTTCCCTACGATGAAAAGTGAGACCATCATAAAACCGTTTTCCAACCAAGTTTGTGAAATTCTCGACCGCTACCGGAGCGGAATCGGGGAAGAATTCAATTACGAATTTTCCCTGCCGAGTTTGGACCACGGCTACCTGTTCTTCCTGCTCGTCAATTGGTTCGTCGGTGGCTTTGCGGATAGCACATCCTATCAAGGCGTAGCAGGATATTACTACCAACATGAAACTCGCTGTCCTAAAATGTCTTTGCATACACTTTCCGTCTTACTTAGAATATTTGTTGCTCGCCATTTACCTAATTGCGCTATACTAGAGATTAACAGTGCCACCATTTTCCATTACAAGAGGGAAAACCGCACCGGTCAATTTTTCCCCGTCTGGGATGTTGACAAAAGGCTTCATTGGATGGTCGCCGTTAGCATCATATCGCGTTTCGTCTGTCATATAATGAATCCCAATTGCGCGGCGCGGATTCCCGCTCGTGTTTGCGTGGGAAGCGTGCCAAGTTAAGGAGTGGTGATAATGGACATGACCTTTACGCACAGGGCACAACTTAACCTCAATAGCATTGCCTTCAAAACTGGAAGGCATGGCATCTAACTCCTTGACCGTATGCAAAAACTCAATTTGATTTCCCCACTGGTATGATTGCGCAGCCATGCGCATGCAACCATTTGATTCGTCAACATCATCTAAAGCGACCCATGCTGTTACCTGGCTTGTCTTTGGGCTTAAGATTGGCCAATATGGCGAGTCTTGGTGCCATGAATTGACCCCGCCTACTTCGGCAGGTTTGTACTGAATCTGATCGTGCCAAATGCGTAGTTCCTCTGCTCCAGTCAACTGCGCAATTTCTTCAACTATTTTTGGATTATGGGCCAACTGGCGAAAGTGCTCGCTCGCTTGCCAAATATTTACTATTTGCCAGACAGGAGCCATTTCATCACGAGAGAGATTAACGATTCTCACAGGCTGCGGAACAGGTGCGTCTTGATCCTTAATCACTCGGTTAAGCTCTTCTTGCAGAACCCCAACTTCATTGGCCTCCAGAATCCTTTCGCCAAGCAGAAAACCGTTTAAGCGAAACTCCTCAACTTGAGCCTTTCTGAGCACTTCTCTCTCCTTCTGCAGATAGCATTTAACTATACTAGCACACAATTTGCGTGTGGTAAAGCAAAATCTACCGCTAGTCAAGAAAAGCCCCATTAAAATTGGTTGACATTGAACTTTCAGCGAAGTATAATGACGAGGCTATCATCATTGCATTTTGAAGGTTGTCAACTCCCCATGTCGCATATTTGGCAGTACAATTATGTGGACGCATCTAATACTTTGCCTTGGCGTTTTGGCTGCGGGGTGGAGGTGCGACTAGAGCATTGAAACTAAATCTATAGTTCGCAAAGCCTTCTAAAAGCCGCAGGTGAAACCAATGCCCGCGGCTTTTTTGTTTTCAATGAACCGAATGTACGTGGAACAGGACTAGGATTTCATGGCAAGGAGAACAAAATGAATCGTATTGCTTTAACGGGTATTAAGCCAACGGGACCGCCACATATCGGTAACTACCTTGGGATGATTAAACCTGCGCTGGAATTGGCTGAGGACCATCAAGCGCTCTATTTCTTGGCTGATTACCACGCGCTCACGACTGTGAAGGATCGAGAGCAGTTGATTCAGCTAACCTACGAGGTTGTGGCTGCGTGGATAGCTTTAGGATTAAATCCTGATGAGGTCATATTTTACCGTCAGTCAGACATCATCGAAGTATTTGAGTTGACGTGGATTCTGAACTGTTTCGCCGCTAAGGGTTTGCTCAATCGAGCACACGCATACAAAGCTGTTGTAGACGAAAATCTTAAAGCCGGACGCGATCCCGACAAGCAAATCAACATGGGGTTATTTAACTATCCTGTGCTTATGGCCGCGGACATTTTGCTATACGGGAGCCACGTAGTCCCGGTTGGATTAGATCAGAAGCAGCATCTTGAAATGACACGGGATATTGCAACAGCTTTTAACAAGAATTACGGCGAGATCCTAGTACTTCCTGAAGCGTCAATCAAAGAGGAGGTCATGACTATTCCGGGAACTGACGGACGCAAGATGAGTGCAAGCTACAACAACACGCTGCCTGTTTTTGCGTCTCCGAAAGAGTTGCGCAAACGAGTGATGCGGATCGTTACAGATTCCAAGCGACCGGAAGATCCGAAGGATCCAGAGTCGTGTAATGTATTTGCAATCTATCGTCATTTTGCTGCACCGAACGCCGTAGAATCTACACGGAAGCGGTATTTCCAAGGTGGTCTGGCGTATGGGGAGATTAAAGCAGAATTGTACGAATTACTAGAATCCACCTTTGGAAGCGCCCGCGAGAAATATAGCGAGTTACTGATGGATCGGGATGAAATTGACCGAATTTTGATGAAAGGTGCAGAAGAAGCACGCGCCATTTCCATGCCGATTATTGAGAGGGTGCGTGAAGCCGTTGGAGTTGCAAAGTAGATTTCACGTGCCAGTTGGTGTACGACATCATGAATGCATATCTGGCGATTGGAATACACGAGGCAATCGAGCGGCACTTGCGAGCAACTTGGAATTGACCAAGGTAAACCCCGACCGAAGGTAGTGACATGGTTGCACTGATCACGAAAGAGTTACGTTACTATGCAAGTCAGCGAAGGTACAGGCGAATTCAACTAATCATAATCGGCTTGCTTTCCCTGATACTTGTTGGCGCAGCAATCGAGTTATTTGCGTATACACAAACAGGCGGACGAATCAATGTTGGCTACGGGATTTACTCGATATTGGTGGTGGCTCTTTTCATATTACTACTGTGTTTTGTTGTTCCATTTCAAGCAATCGAAGCATTTCAGATTGAGTTTCGAAGTTCTAATCTCGATCTTCTCAAAATGAGTCCTCTTAGCCCTTTGATGTTAATGGCAGTAAAACTCCTGGGTTCGGTTATCGCGGCCCTTTGGACGATATGGCTCGTTGTGCCGCTGTTTTGTCTGTCAATCTACGCAGGCGGTTTAACCCTAAATCAATTGCTTACATGTGGTTTGATATTCATCGCTTGCATATCGCTTTTTTCGATGATTGGCATATACTTTGTGCTTTCGTCGAACTCTATTCAGGCAAGGACGCGGAGTGTCGCAACGATTTTGCTCATTACCTTCCTTCCACTAATTTCATCTCGTACACTTCCCGTTGATGATGTCCTCGTAAACTTGCTAAATTCCCTGAGCCCTCTGAGTGTCCTGTTATCGATTATTGGAAAGCATCGGGACGCATTAATAATAGGTCTCCCGCTGTGGTCATGGATGGTGTGCCTCTATTTTTTGGCATCGACTATTCTGTTTTGGCTCACAGCGAAACGGCATATGGGCACGGTTTAATTCTCCACACAGGTCTAGAGGTCAGCGAAATTGCCTTCTACTGCCACCCAATCAGTTGCAGCATCTTCAACTGTTTATCTCCGTCTTTACCACGCCGTTTCAAGACAATAATTGACAATCCATCAGGATTGAACATGCACCGATTTCAAACCCCTTCGATTTCGTTCTTGTTGGACGAGTGACTTTCCAAGTCACCGAATCTCCTACGTTGATGAAGTCATCCGTACGGACATCTGAGAATATCTTGCAATCATTTTAACCGGCAAGTATAATGATGCCTGTTTCCGCACCATCAGTAGTTTGACGTAGATCGGATGACTTTATCCACGATTCTGACCCAATTGTTACCTCGCTTGAGGACACACGTCATCGTCCGTAAAACACCAATCCAGTACCTGACGGTCCGAGTCCGTAACTCATTGGATTCACGAAGATTTGTATAATGTCTCGAATTTTTTTCGCAATACTCGTAGTTGCTATTATTTATCCACGGTCGATAGAGTCTTCAAAGGATGGGATCAAACTATCAGGACAATTCCGAACGCGGGGAGAATTAGGCTCCACCGATTTCAATAATGATACCCCTATCGATCGGAATACTCAATTGCGAGTTCGTCTCAATGCAGCCTTTCAGCCAGCAGAGAGTATCTCAACATTTGTGCAATTTCAAGATTCTCGAATTTACGGTACCGAACCCAACACATTCACGAATATTCGCAACGTTGACCTGCATCAAGCATATCTGCAAGTAGACAATTTTATTGCCAAAAAGCTGTCGCTCAAGATGGGACGTATGGAGATGGCGTATGCAAAAGAACGTCTAGTTGGTACCGTGGATTGGCACAATGTTGGACGCGCTTTTGATGGCACACTGCTGCGTTATGCCCTCAACCAACGGTCCACCTTAGACGTTTTTGGAACGAAAATAGTCCAACGTGCAGATTATGAAAATCCCGCAGACACAGGCTTTTATTTTGGCGGACTATATGCTTCCCATCGACCTAAGGAGTCCTACCGTGTTGACCTCTACATTCTAGGTGAGTTGAATCGACGAGAGACCGGGAATCATGGAGCAGATCTCCAGCGAGTCACAATCGGAACGTACGACACGGGAAATTTCAATATGATTGATTATGATATAGAAGCCGCTGTTCAATTCGGCACACGCTATAATGCGTCAACTGAAGAGCGTCAGCGCATATCTGCATTTATGTTGACAGGTGCGATCGGTTATACTGTTGATATCGCCTTTAAGCCCTGTATCAAGCTCGGATACGATTACTTATCTGGCGGAGAACCCACGGACGAAAATTACAGAGCCTTCGACACGCCGTTTGCCACGAATCACAGATTTTACGGATTGATGGATTACTTCGTGAGTATTCCATTTCATACAGAGGGCAGAGGTCTGCAGGATATAATGATGAAATTGGAAATTGCACCGAACAGAAAGCTATCAGTCAGAGCAGATGTACATCAATTTATGCCCGCCAAAAGGATAGTGAATGGCGACAGCTATGGACAAGAGGTGGATGTAACCGCTCTCTATCGTTATCATGAAGTTCTTCGTTTCACGCTTGGTGCCTCTTTATTCATACCAGACGAATTAATGCAAACAAGGTTCCGGGGAAATGACAATTTAGCATTTTGGGCATACCTGATGACCACGGCGAATTTCTAGAGCCTGTAGCGCCCATTGGCAATTTGGCCTATCCTGAAAACATCGTCCCCGCCGCATAATGTCTCTTCTAGACAGAACCAACCCATGGAATTCGAGCAATCGGAAAAACACGAAACTGTCCAACAACAGGTTTACGGATTTTCGCGTGATGAAATCATACCTATTATCGTAGAACATGATAGAAGAGCCGAATTTCCGCATGGATTACTGCCAAAGCTAGCTGCCCACGGTTTTCTAGGGGTGTGCCTACCAGTACGCTATGGTGGGGCGGGTATGGATTACGGCGCGCTTGCTGTGGTATCGGAGGGATTAGAATGGGCAGATTCTTCCGTACGTGAAACGATTGCTGTCCACCTTGGACTACACGCTTTACCGATTTTTCAATGGGGAACGACCGCTCAGAAGCAGCATTTCCTGCCTTCGCTAGCCCATGGCGAAAATATCGGTTGTTTCGGTTTAACAGAGTCAGGATGTGGCTCGGATGTATCTGGATTGAGTTGCCGTGCTCGTAAGGAAGGTGACTACTATATATTGACGGGCAAAAAAACCTGGGTTACCCTCGCTAACGTCGCCAACCGCATGTTGGTTTTCGCCAAAACGGATCCTAGCCAAGGGACACGCGGAATTACCGCGTTCATTCTAGAACGCGGTTGGGAGGGGATAACTACGGGGACCATTGCGGGCAAGATGGGAGTAAGAGCTAGTGATACAGGCTGGATCAAAATGGAAAATGTAGCCGTGCCGGAAAGCCATCGATTGGGTGAAGAGGGAGAGGGCTTCAAGATCGCCATGAGTGCACTGGATAATGGTCGTTATACCGTCGCTGCCGGAGCAGTCGGATTGATGAAATCTTGCCTGCAGGAATCTGTTCGATACGCTCGCAGCCGCAAAACCTTTGGAAAACCCATTGCCGAACACCAACTCGTTCAACAAATGATTGCTCTAATGCAGCAGCGCATCGATCTGGGCGAATTGCTAGTGCAAAAAGTGGCATATCTGAAAATCGTGGTATGCGCAACACCCGCGAAACGAGCATGGCAAAATGGTACTGCACAGAATCTGCGAACGCTACAGCCAATGATGCCGTGCAAATTCACGGAGCATACGGTTATTCTGATGAGTGCAGCGTCGAACGCCACCTCCGGAACAGCAAAAGTGCAACGATTTATGAGGGCACCTCTCAGATTCATCAACTGATGCAGGCTGGTTATGTCTTTGGGTTTAGGGAGGATAAACCGTTGCGCTGCGAATTACCTGCCTACGATTCCGATTTCTGGCAAGTTGATGCATAGTTAATCAATTCAATGCAGTCGGGAAGAACTACCATCCCATTGAACGGATCTCACCTCACACGTTAGATATTGCCTGATGATTGGTTTAGAGGTTCCGGTTTTGCCAGCTTGCGTTCACGAGGTCTTTTAATGCTTCATGTAACCATCATCGGTGGCGGGATTTCGGGGTTGGCGACCGCATTCTATCTTCAAGAAAAGTCTCGGGAGCACAACAGAGAGGTCCGCTATACTCTGGTCGAAAGTGCTCCACATCTCGGCGGAAAGATTGCCACAGAAAGAGTGGGAGATTTCGTGATAGAAGGCGGGCCGGATTTGATGTTGACCCAAAAGCCGTGGGGCGTGCAACTGTGCCAGGATCTCGGTTTGGACGACCGACTCATTTCTACAAACGATGACCAACGACATACCTTCCTGCTCCAGAAAGGCAAACTCGTACCGTTTCCCAACGACTTTACACTTCTTCCCACACGACTGACTTCATTTGTCCGTTCGCCCATGTTTTCCCTCTGGGGAAAACTGCGAATAGGGATGGACTTGATTATCCCGCGGCGTAAGGAACTAGGAGACGAAAGCCTCGCTGATTTCATCCGTCGTCGGTTCGGACAAGAGACGGTCGATAAAATCGGGGGACCGCTGCTCGCGGCAATTCACCAAGCGGATCCCGAACGGCTGAGCCTTTTATCAACGTTCCCCCGTTTTGCCACTATGGAACGGGAACACGGGAGCCTAATTCGTGCAATGCGGGTGCAAAAAAGAAAGCAGCCACCGTCGCAAGGCAAACCACCAGCGATGTTCAAGAGCCTAAAATTTGGATTAGGTGAGATGGTGGAGGCCTTGGCAAAACGTCTAAACGGAGATTTGCGAACGGGGAGCCCTGTGACCCGTGTACGACCTTGCGACGAAGGATTTGAAGTGACCGTGCGCGATGAGATTTTTCCCACCCATGTGTTAGTGTTGGCGGTACCAGCCTATGTAGCATCCGAGTTGGTAAACCCTTTTGCGTCCGAGCTTGCGAAAATCCTTGGAACAATTCGCTACGTGTCTTCAGGCACCGTGTCGTTGGGATATAAAAAGGCTGAAGTTGAAAACCAACACGAGCTAAACGGTTTCGGATTCCTAGTGCCCAAGTCGGAAGGGAGATTTATTTCAGGATGTACGTGGTCATCTTCTAAGCTACAGTACCGTGCGCCAGATGATTGTGTGTTGATTCGGGCTTTTGTCGGTGGTTCCGATCGAGAGGACATAGTTTCCTTAGATGATAACGATTTAGTGCAGGTAGTCCGCCGCGAAATCGGAGACATTATGGGATTTACAGCCGATCCTATTGTTCAGCGAATTCATCGCTGGCGTCAAGGTCGTCCGCAGTATGATGTTGGGCATCTGGATCGCGTCGCCAAGATGGAGGCACTTGCCGACACAATCCCGGGTCTGTTTCTTACGGGTAGTGCCTACCGCGGTTCGGGAATTTCGGATTGCGTAAAGGAGGCACTTAATACAGTGGACAGCATTCTAGGACTGAAAGTGTGAAGATAACGACAAGGGAAGGATTCAACTAATGGATTTCGTCAAACTAACAGATAAACAACGTCATGACTTTGAGACGGATGGATTCTTGGTTGTTCCACAAGCAATTGATTTGAAAACTGTCAAACACTTGATTGAAACCTCTGACCGATTGATGAAAACAACCACGGATGACCCACATCCGGATAACGTCTATGCTTATCGGCGTGAAGGCGTTGTCCGAGACTCTACTTTCGATCCGCTGATTTCCAATTCACGCGTCGTTCCCCTTATTGTACAGCTTCTGAGTAGCAACATACATCTTCATACAGCGACGATCATCTACAAAAAACCTCACAAAACAATCCCTGCACGGGCGTGGCACCGTGACATCGGTATCTCAAACGACCTTGGCCACGCCGGTTTGCCTCGGGTTGGGATAAAGGCATGCTACTGTCTAACGGATTTTCTCGAACTAAACTCAGGCATGACATTGATGGCACGGGGCAGTCATCATCATAATGAATCCCCGACTCTTCCCGACGGAGAGGTTGATCCGCCGAATGTGTTTGAGCCGCGTCTTCGCGCGGGTGATGCCATTTTATTTGAGAATCGAGTATTCCACACTGCGGCGCCCAATTTGAGCAGCCGAATATCTAAAGTAGTTATTTACGGCTATGCCTACCGATGGATGAAGCCGGATGTCTATCTTGATGTGCCAGATCGGGAAGCCTTAAGCCGGGCATCCGACGAGATAGAGCGACAGTTGTTGGGGGCGTACCGCAAAGTTGATGCGCCACCGCATGCACTTAGCAGTTGGGTGGAGCAACACGGAATCAAGCGAACACCTACCCTCGGGTAAATCGGGATTAAACAATATGAACAGAACTCGACCAGCATCAGAACCCCTGTGTTGGCAAGATATCCGCTAAGAGAGCGTGCCGCCAACGGTAGAAAGAGATTCTCTTTTCAGCGGCGTAAGAGGAGCCTCTGAAGGAGCGGAAGAGCCCTTTCGGGTGTTTGATTGAAGTAGGCTCAGACAATGCTGATAAGGCGGGTTCGGAGACTACTTTCGCAGAACACGGGAACTGTCCACCATCCAACTGCTTCAATCCCTTTTGAAGGGTTGAAACTCGATTAAAAATTCACTCCCAATACTAATTAGCGTAATGTACAGGTCACGCGGCGTTTTTCACAACCCTATCTATCTGAACGACAGTTCTAAGAGTCGATTCCAGCTGTTCCAAGTTCACCATATTCGGACCGTCGCACAATGCATCGTCGGGACGATTGTGTACCTCCATAAATAGTGCGTCAATGCCCACCGCCGCCGCGGCTCTTGCGAGATGTCCCACAAATGCCCTCCGTCCTCCGGAATTTTTTCCTAAGCTACCGGGTTGCTGAACGCTGTGGGTGGCGTCGAAAACCACAGGATAGCCTGTCTCCTTCAAAACCGGGAGAGCTGTCATGTCAACCGCCAGATTATTATAGCCGAATGAACTTCCCCGCTCGGTCAACAGGATTTGCTCGTTTCCTGTAGATGCTATCTTCTCGATTGCGTTCGTCATGTCCCACGGCGCCATGAATTGTCCCTTCTTCACCTTGACCGGTTTACCGGTTTTTCCGACCGAAACAAGCAAGTCAGTTTGCCGACATAGAAAAGCAGGAATCTGGAGAACGTCGAGAATTGATGCCGCGGGCTCAACTTCGTTGACACAGTGGACATCCGACAATACCGGCACGCCGACTTCTCTTTGAACTTCTTCAAGAGTCCGAAGTCCCTGCTCGAGTCCAGGGCCACGGTAGGAGTCGATTGAAGAGCGGTTCGCTTTGTCATAGGAAGACTTGAATATGAAACGCACGCCGATTGTATCAGAAATCTTCTTGATGGCTTCTGCCATTTGAAGTGCGTGGTCATGACTTTCGATGACACAAGGTCCAGCAAACAGTACCAGCGGGAGTACGCCTCCTATCTTAATATCTTGGACCTGAACGATTTTTCCCGTCACCCTTGTTCCTTCGGATGGTACTTCGTTTTCCGATATAATCAAATCACAGATTTCTCTAACTGCCCCAGCACCACCGGGTTTGGCTGTCACATAATCAGCAACACATTTCACTTGGTCATGGGCATCAGCGACAGCGACACGCAGACCAACTGATGAGAGAACGCCGAGATCCCCAACATCATCGCCAATATATAATGTCTCTTCTGCCGATATTGCGCAAGCTCCAAGAATCTCTTTCAGTACCTTGGGTTTGTCACTTACGCCCATGTATACATCGTCTATAGCCAATTCTCGGGCTCGCCTTCGGAGCGATTCACTGCTTCTTCCCGATATAATGGCAGTTCTAATTCCGTGCCGCTTAATCTGTTTAAGCCCTTCTCCATCCCGGACATTGAACGCTTTTATCTCCTCTCCTCTGTCAGAGTAGTAGAGTTGTCCATTTGTCAATACACCGTCAACGTCAGTCACTAAGAGTCGGACTTGCGGGAGTTTCCGTATGAAGTTCATCATAATGCCGTCCGCCTTTTTGCATGACATTATAGCGGTACTATTGAATCAAAGTCAAACTCAAAAGATAATAGCGATTACCGTTGACATCAGTTTAAGGGTCATCTATAATTATGTTTACGGGGAAGCGCGAACACCAGCGCTTGATACAAATGCGTGCACCGGATATGTGACTAGTTGCTCCAATTTTAATGACTCGATTGATTTCATTCGATCCCAAGGCTGCATTCTAAAGTCGAGCGCCGTATCTGGTTCAGCACATGGTGATTTCTGATCGTGGGGGACGTACCATGACTTTGGACGGTTAAATGTTGTCAAGCATTTGATAATCGCGCGGAAATATGAACCAAGCCAATTTTTCCGATCTTTTCACACAATGGTAACGACATGAGGAGACTTCCATGAATATCTACGTCGGCAATTTATCATTTGATGCGACGGACGAGGACTTGCGTGAAGTTTTTGAACAACACGGTCGGGTCGAATCCGCAAAAATTATCATGGATAGTTACAGTGGTAGGTCCAGGGGTTTTGGATTTGTCGAAATGCCCGACGAATCCGAAGGTCGAGCGGCAATTTCTGGGCTAGATGGGCAAGAATTTATGGGACGGGCATTGAGAGTGGATGAGGCTCGCCCCCGTCGACAGGGTGGAGGTGGACGAGGTGGCGGCTTCGATAGACGCGATGATGATTCTTGGTAGACGCTGTTCGGGCGTGTAGATAGCCAACTTAGCGCCGATGTAAACTCAATTGGCGTTCTTTCTTGATGGTTAACATCGTAAGATTCGCGCGCAGCCCGAGAACTTGAAGGAGACTTGATCCACAGAAAGTAGAATCTAATTTAAAAAAGTATCGTGTCGAAGTTTCTCTTGAAGGCAATGGATTTGTGCGGCAAATCGGAAAAACTGAGAGAAGCCTCTTTGCTTGGATTGCCAAATCCGTACAGATTGTGGAAAACTCGCACATGCCTAAGATGCGCTAATCGAGACGGAAACTAGCCGGCTGACCAAGGAGGGTAACGCGTATCTATACCGTGCGCTGTCAGAAATTGCGCTTTTCAAGATTTAAGGCTTGCTTCGCCGATTTTAGAGGCAGCACCAAGCGAACGAATATTGAATGGGGAAACGTGCGTAGTTTCCACCTGTCGCCCCTCTGGGGCTTTGCTGTAGGTCGAATCAATGTTTCTATACACCTTCCGCCCCTCTGGGGCTACCAAGATTTAAATGGGTCGCGACCTGGAGATCGCTCCTACAAAATAAGCACTTCTCAGCAGCGTGGAGTATAAACCTATATTACTTTGCCAAGTTAGCGCAAACTAGCTCTCTATCATTCCGTACGAAAACATGCTTGGCTGCAAACGCCGGGTGTGTCCAACATACACCCCCACGTTGGTTCAGTTGGTCACGAGTAGGCTCAATTAGTTTTGCCCGACTGATGATGTTCAACCCGTCCGGCGACAGACTCGTGATAAGTAACTCTCCACGTTCGTTGAACATCCAAACTTTATCCGAGTTTTTTACGAAGTGAATCGTGCTCCAACGCGCCTTCGGAACTGCTGACAAATCCTCCCAGATACGCTCGCCGGTGTGAGAATCCAAACAACGCAATTCGCCATAACTGTCTACCCCGTAGATGTAATCATCCAAGATAATTGGGGTTGAAATGATAGGTTGGGGGCTTATATACTTTAGTACCATAATCCCCATTGTTGCAGGATTTCAGGCAATTGAAAATTACTGCTTGCCCTTATCCCGCTTTTTTCGCTTAATCCCGAATAACGCACGGGCTACGTTCTCCGGCGTATCCGGGATGGATTCTGCGCTCCGTTTAGAACGCTCTGGAGGGGACTTCGTGTCCCGTTTTTTCTTCTTACTCATTATTCAGGATTGCTTTGCTTAGTCAGTATTCCTTCTCTATTGAACAGGGACAAAAAAAGTCAACAAAAAAACTTACTCTGACGATCCACCTCTTGAGAACATTTGTTCCTTCCCATCCGACGTTGTTAATAGAATATGTCCCCCTTCGGTTTCAGAATGTATTCCCAGTATTGCCGCACCTCCCTTTTTTGATCGTGCCATGAAACTATATTTCCCATCTGAGGCAATAATACCTGACATGCTGTCTCCTTCCCCATTTGTCAGTGCTAATGACCCGCCAGTTTCACTATTAACTCCCAATGCAGCTACGCCCATTGACGCTTTTATAGCAGTTATTAGATAAACTTCATTGGGTAAGTAAAATCCTACTGAACTATCGTTAGAATCAATTACATACATTCCGAAATCCGCATTACCTGGGTTCCCTTTTAAGAGTGGGATATGTTTCATCGCATCTCCCACTGAACCCAGAAGAATCATATTCCCACTGTTGTCATCAACTAGGATTCTTTTGCACTTTATAGTATCATACTCAACATTCCCTGGTATTTTTACGGCATTGATAGGAGTTAGAAACACGCCAACATAAGCCAGAATACCAAATACCACCGTGCACCTACGAACACTGCCTTTCATTGTAAATCCTCCTTGATAGGTTGAAGTGAGTTAAAACCACTGCTAAACCATTACGATCAAAATGATCTAACATCTTCAACCAAATGTCAAGGGGAATTTACAACTAGATCGATTTTTCTTGACTTATAGAGATTTCACGATATACTAATGAGGTAACGTTGTCACAAGGACAACGTTACCCTGCGGTTGTTACCAGCAACCGCTTCCTACTGTTCTCTCAATCAAATTGAGGAAAGGCTATAGTCATGAAAAAGACAACAGCAGAAATTCTTTTAGAACGATCGAAATATATAATTTCAGCAGACCTTCCAAGTTTGTCATACCAATCAAAATCAGTTACAATTGATTATGCGGCAAACGCCCTTAACCAATCTGCATGTTATTCTGGAAAACAATACCGGGAGGAGAACATTGACTTCGATCAATTGCATCACAACTCCAAGAAATTGTTTGCCCAAATTATATCCTCACAAATACAACTTGTACCATCACAAATACAACGATTACACAATGAACTGACGCACATCAAAAACTCCCTAGATTTTTCCCAAAAGTTCAGACAACACCTTGATTATACCTTGAAAGTTCGCAAAACGTTACGCATACATAAGCGTGATATTTTGATGTATCGGAATACGTTATCCCAAATTGCAAATGAGGCGTTACTGAAAGCCAAAGGCCTAAACCAGGCTGTTGTAAGGGGGAAGTAAATTCAGTTCCTTAAACCGCCGGAGGATTATTCTCCGGCGGCTTTGCTGTTAGTTGTTCGTACTTCAACTGTTTCCCGACAGTGTTCTTGGCAACATCAGCCATTTGTTTACCGGTATCCTCACGCCTAACGTTATGGCGCCCTTCAAACTCATTGACGTAACGGTGTAGGTGTTTCTTACTCATTTTGTGATACGTGCCGGTAAAGCCACGTTTCATCAATGACCAGAAACTTTCCATCCCATTGGTATGTGCTTGCTCCCGCACATATTCGCCAATGGAGTGTTTAACCGAGAGATGCTTGCGTTGAAGCCCTTTATACGCCTTAGCTTCATCAGTATAAACCGTTGCATCTTCTCCCGTCTTATCTTCTACAAACCCCTGAAGTGTTTTACTGTCCGTGCTTTCTACCACTTCAGCAGTCACCTTTTTGGTTTCTCTGTTCTTCGCGCCGACAACGGCAACCTTCCCTACAGTACCACGACCGGCGTGTAACTTCTTACTCGCGTGCTTGTTCTTCTCTTTACCGCCAATATAGGTTTCGTCAACCTCAACTTCGCCGCCAAATGCGTTGTTAGTCGATTCCCACGCCTCCCGAATCCGGTGTGCCATGTACCAAGCGGATTTCTGGGTGATTCCCAAGTCACGGTGCAGTTTCATTGACGAAACCCCTTTGATTCCAGTGGTCATCAGGTAAATGGCAATAGCCCATTTCTGATAGCCAATGTTGCTCCCGTGCATCACGGAGTTCGTTTTCACCGAAAACCGTTTCTTGCAGTCATTACACCTGTGAGGCATTGTGGGGTGCTTAGTATGCTCTTTAACGTTCTCACTTTCGCAGTAAGCACAACGGATTCCGTCCTCCCACCTACACGTCTCAAACCACTGTTCCGCCGTCACGTCATCAGGGAACATTTGAAAAAGTTCCACCAATGTAATACCCTTCCTGTAATGCTGTCCTGGGGCATTCTTAGCCATTTTTCTTTCTCCTTTCTATGACATATATTATACTATTTTCGCCCAAAAGTCAACGAAAATCCAGTCATAGCAAGGGTTCAAGGGGTTTCGACGAATTTCGTAATTACCAGAATTAGTATTGGCGAAATTAAAAAAGTTCGATATAATTTGAGCGGGGAGCAGTCCACTTACTCCCCGAAAGGAGGTATTCAACTATGAATACCTCAAAAAGTCGGTATCCCCAAACGGATACCATCCTTGAGCGAAAACGCCTTTCGCGTACCAAGTCTGTTTTAACATGGTACAACGCCCAAACGGGCGAAAAGGTGTTTTGGATGACGGTTGAAATAACCGGATTCTTCGCTTAAACCAGTGCGGGCGTTCACCCCAAAATGGACGCCCCACTTCCCACTTTTCTCAAATTACACCGAAATCCAAAAAAACTGCTAAATTAAGAAAATGGTATTAAGGTATATAAGCCCCATAGGTTGAATGCCATCAGTATTCTTTTCATCGGCGCCTCGCCGCCACCATATCTCTTCAACGGCTAAACGCTCAGAGGCGACTTTGAGCATTAACGAACCCTCAAAAAAACCAGCCATGAACAGCCGGTCTTTGTAAAGCACCGGAGTCGCGACGGCGAGGATTACTCCTTTCGGCGGGAACGCGTGTACCCAGTACAACTCACCACTTTGCGGGTTTAGACCAACCACGTTATCCCCAGTCCAGCACACCAGTACGCGTTTACCGGCTTGGTCAATCATAATGGGTGCAGCATATGAGGCGCGATCATCCAACGCTTTCCACCTTTCTTCTCCGGTGCTCCGATCAAACGCAACAATGCAAGCGCCGGGCGACCCACCGACCTGAACTATCAGAAGGTCATTTTCTACGAGGGGAGCACTGGCAATGCCCCAGACGGGCATCTGTATGTTGTATTCGGCGTTGAGCTCCCTTTTCCAGCGCAGATCGCCGTTGGCGGCATTTAAGCAGTGTAGATGCCCCATCGTTCCGAGCGCATAGGCAAGTCCATCGTGTACAGTAACGGAAGCTCGCGGTCCAGCCATATAACCGACATTCCTGTATTCACAATCGTAAGAAGTAGACCAAATCTTGTCGCCAGATTCCGCGTCGAAACAATGAACCCGCTCAATCTGCTTGGGAGTTGTGACGCGATCAGTCACGAATACGCGACCGTCCACGACCGTTGGACCACTATAACCACTTGACACGGGGACACGCCACCGAACGCTCACCTCGGGCGCATCGAATTTCTCAATGATACCGGTTTCGTTCCATACTCCGTCGCGGTTAACGCCTCGCCACTGAGGCCAATCGTCCGCAGATGTTGGCGGCGCAATGATTAAAATAACGAACAATCCGAACAGAACAATCTTCATAACAATCTCCTGTCAATAGGTACAAATGGAATCGATTCTCAACGGTTCTCTAAGTGCTAACTACGGTCTATTTTGTCTACTCCCACGGTAGCGGGATTCCCAAGCGTTTGCTAACTTGCCTCAAGTCGGCTTGCTCCGGTTCTCCGTACCGAATGCCTTCACGCCGGTGCAATTCAAACAATTCTTGCTCAATGGCACCGGGAAGCAAAGCGCGGTCATACCCCGGCATCGGTTGGTAGGTCTCGCGCACATCACGCACCATCCGATCTACCTCGGCACGGAAAACCGTCTGGGGTACCACTGCATTAATGTCAATGGCTAAGACCGTGCCACCGAAGCTAGCGCCGGGCCAACGTTTGATCAGATCATCCGACTCGGGGAGCATGAAACCGGTAAGTGCGCCGCCCATGAGGCTCGCTACCGCGGTGTAACCCATGCTCTTGAAAAAGGCTGCCGGAATTCTGCGAAGGAGCATTTCTCGCTCAGCCGTATCGAGATTATCATAGCCGGATACGATGTTCGTGGCAGCGTCTAGCACCACGGGTGGCTCATTCCCCGCCGGAATAGCAAAGCTAATCGGGGGATTTCCGTAAAAGCCGACTTGCGGCTTAGGCTCTCGACCGGCGGCGTTTCCCATGTTACGATGCCCCTGCGATGAGAATCCGATGCAACCTGCCTCCATGCACATCCGAGAATAGTGACCGGCCGAGCCGTAGTGATCGATATGCCGAACCAGACCGATACCAATTCCAACCGCTTTCGCTTTAGCAATTGCGCCTTCCGCCGCACGGGTCATGGGCATATAGCCGATTGTCCCATCTCCATCAAGCACTATGGAGGTCGGGGTTTCATGCATCACCTGTATTTCAGGTCGAGGATTGGTTGTGCCTCTTTCGAATCCGTCGCAGTATATGTCTACCGTCCGCGAGCCGTGACTACGTACGCCGCGCAAATCGTTATTTACGAGCAAGCGGCTTACCAGCGCAGCGTGTTCGCGTTCCAGTCCTATCTTCTCGAAACACGCAGTGACAAACGCAATCAGTCGAATTTCTTGTACCTGAACAAAGGATTTGGGCGGTTGATTCATAGGAGTAGGAGGCACTTAGTGCGCCACCCGCTTTGATGGCAATTGCGATTGCTATTCTCGATAATCTTCCGCGGCGCTCGCGGGTACGTAACCGATGACATTACGAGCGTGTTCAAGATCGCGGTAACCCCAGCGGTTGTCCGACAGCGCGTAGAAGATGTCGTACTTGAGGTCAACGGGCGCATCAAGACAACATTCGACGATTCGGGCAATGTCAACCTTGCTACAGTAGATTGCGAACTGTCGGGGCCTAGACGGCTTGTCTTCTTGAACCACATTGCCCATACGCAAACAGAGGATGGAAAGATCGGTCGAATCCGCGTAGTGTCGTCCGAGTGCTTCGCCGAAAACCTTGCTGCAACCGTACAATCCTCTGGGCCAAACGGCAGACTGATGCGTCAATTTCTCCCAAGTTTCCGGCGCCTCGTCGTAGCGACCTTCGGCTAGCGCTTTATACGGCATCACACTTTCCCAACCCGCAACTGCCATTCCGCTACTGGCGAATACGATTCGTTTGACACCCGCGCGACGAGAGGCTTCAAAAACATTGTATGTGCCAATGATGTTGTCGTTGAGAATCGCATCCCACGTTTCGCCCGACCTCGCAAATGCGGCCATGTGAACTACCGCGTCAATGCCTTCAAATGCCGGCTGAATCGCGTCTAAATCGCCAATATCGGCGGTGTGGCACGGTACACCCGGGACGTCGCGGCGATTCAGCGCGCTCAATTCAAAACGGTTCTGCAGATGATCGCGTAAAACGCCACCCACCAAGCCGCTCATTCCCGTGATTAAAACTTTCTTCATAAGGATAATCTCACTCTTTTGCTCGTAGGACTTACACCACAATAGGAGGTAGCGATTCTGAGATCGCTCCTACAGTTCGGTTGTTAGAAGCGGGTTACGGCACACGGCGTGTGCCTACTACTATTGTCACTTCCTTATCAGCATCTTGCGCGTCGCCGTGAACTCGTCTGCTCTCAATGTGTAAAAGTATAAACCACTGGCGACTGGCTCACCATCCTGATTCCTGCCGTCCCAATACGCCGCACGGCTGCGACTGTGATACATGCCTGCCGGTCGATGTCCAATCTCTATACGGCGAACCGTAACCCCATTCATGTCGTAGACTGTCAGCGTTACCTGTGAGGGCACCGCCAACTGATACGGTATCCAGGTTTCAGGATTAAATGGATTCGGGTAGTTGGGGTGCAGCGCGGATTCACCGGGAATGATCAGTGAGGTTAACAGGTTTTCGAGATTCGCGATGCCCTGTCGAAAGGTGATCGAACCGTCGTCTACCAGCCGTGCCTGTGAAATCCATGTCTCTATCAAATCCCTATCGCGCTCGTTATCCACTCGCTTGATCGAAGGCGCGGCGGCTCCTCCAATGCCCTGTGCCACAAGTGTGAGGTCGAAGATGTTGATAATCCCGTCGCCGTTGATGTCCTCCGGCGAGTTGGGGGGTAGGCGTTTCCCCAACTGCTGTGCGACGAGGATCAGATCCAGAATGTCGACGCCACCGTCACGATTCACATCTCCGGTCAGTAGGCGTTCCTCCACTGTGAGAAAGATTTCATGAGGCCCCGCCGGGATGTTTTCCCCGGTACTAGAGCCGAACTTGAAGTTACCCAACGCCAAGCGCGTCTCGCCATGCGATTTCGCGGTGAACTGTACTTGAAGTACTGTACCGGCACCACGGACTCCGCCGCCAGAGAGTCGTGCAGATTTGAGCCCCGTGATTTTACCCACTGCGTTGTCAATCCGCCCACTCTGGAAGAAAGTTGTTCCACCGTCCGCCATCAGGAAGTCGCCTTCGCTTACGTCAATCGCTTCAAGAATGGCTGGGTCGAAGGCGATATCAAACTGCCACCCTGCCAAGTCGGCAACATTTTCTGCACGCACGTCGAAGGTAAAGGTATCGCCGAGGTGGATTGGCGTATCGGAAAATGCGTAGCCTATGCCGGTTCCCACTGCGTATTCGGTGTCTGATTCAAATCCGAAAAAGGCGTTAGCCCCGCGGTTGACATCGGTGGCAACGGCGACCAACAGCACATTCCTCCCCTGTTGCAGCGTCACCGGAAAGAAGTCATTGTAATCCTCTCCTTCGCGACGGTCGTAGTGCCCGCGGAGGAAATCGCCGTTGAGCCAGATCTTCAAACCAGCTAGTGCCCCCACGTACATCGTTGTGTCCTGTTCGCGCGGGGAATAGAGAGAAACCGAGCCGTAGATAACGCCGTCCGGGAGACGCTGTCCCACCATGTCCCAAATGTTGTTCCGCCCCGTCGGCGGGAGCTTATCGGAAGTCCATACCTCATCGCCGACCGAATTCCCCTCGGTTGCACCATGCGTAGCGACCGCTTCCTCTGTCACTATGCCCTGGCTCGCTGCCGCAAGGAAGTCCATGTTCAGATGTTTTCCCATCGGGAAATAGACCCAAAGCCAAGGACCTTCTATCTTGGAACCTCCTATAGGGAACCCCGGATTGTTGTGCCATTCGATTTTTGTGTTTGCACGCAACCCATCCAAGGGCGAAAAGTCGGAAATATTGTTGTTGCCCACCCCCAACCATATCAGGTTTGTTAGCCCTGCCAGTGCCGAAATATTCGATATCCGGTTTTCGGACACATTCAGGCGCTCAAGCCCGGTTAAACTCGCAAGCGGCGATATGTCCGATATTCCGTTCGAGACGAGATATAGCCTTTTTAGCTTGGGCAGGTTCATCAAAGGCGAAAGGTCTGACAAATCCGCACCGCAAATATCTATGCTTTCCATGTTTGTTAATCCGGCTAGTGGCGACAAATCGGAGAAGCGGTTGCCCCAAGTACCAATGCCTTTCAAGTTATGTAATCCCGCAAGCGGGGATATATCAGATACGCTGTTTCCGGTAAATCCCAATACCTCCAGATTGATCAAGCCAGCTACAGGAGAAAGGTTGGAAATCAGATTACCTAATAATTCTAACCGAATCAGATTGGTTAATCCCGCAAGTGGTGACAGGTCGGAAATCTTATTCTCTCTGACATTTAATCTATCCAGATTGATTAATCCCGCAAGTGGTGACAGATCTGAGATCGCATTACCTCCAAGCTGTAACTCTCTCAACCTGGTTAATCCCGCTATCGGAGAAAGGTCGGAAATCTGTGTGCGAAAAGCGTCCAGCCTACTGAGATTTCTCAATCCATTCAGCGGAGATAGATCGGATACAGGGTTGTTGCTAATCCTGAGTTCATACATTTCAATTAAGCCTGCTATAGGTGAAAGGTCAGAAATCTGATTGTCCGTGACAAGCAATTCTCTCAGATTGGTAGCAAATTGCAGTCCAGTCAAATCGCGGATATCCCTGTTACTCGGCTTAATTTTACTCAATGTTTTCATCTCCTCCGCGGTAATGGGGGTATTGGCGCTTTTGCCAAGCGCTTCCGCAACGGCGGCACGCAAGTTGGAATCAGGGAAATGAACCTGCCCACCAGGCAACACATCGGGCTGTGTTATGACCGGAGGCTCTCCGACTAACTGCGGGTAGTCCAGCGCAGAAATTATATCTCGAAAACTAGATGTCCAAGTATCTCGCTTCACACTCCCGTTTTCATTGTCTAGCGCCAGCAACCCAACGTTTTGCAGTCCGGTGTTCTCACGTATCCTTTCGAGAAAGGTTTCGGTCTCCAACCCGACCACAGCAGCAGCGTATGCCACGTCTATCGGCGCCTGAAACGCTTCATGAAAACGTGAAACCGGCTCAATACCGTCAAACGTACCGCCCGTGGCTTCAAGCGCTACTCTGTATGTTTCCATGTCTTCACCCACACGGGCATCCATGTCTGACTGTTCCACATAGAGTCGCAGCGCCTGCGCTTTGTTATAGGGTGGACTGGGGTTGCTCTCAATTGCGGCACGCACCTCGTCTTCAAAGGTCTTCATGCCCTCCGTATGGCAACCGATGCAGGAGATGCCGTTGCGCACCGTGGGGTCGCTGGTAGCGGGATTGGAAACGATGTTTATCGGGGCTTCATCCAACCGGAAACCGGACGCATTGGCAAGGTAGTATCCTTGCAACCCGTTTGGCAGATTGAAGATAGCTTCTCCCCCATCGTGCGTGAAGTTAAGCGGGTGGGTAAAGATGTTTTGTGTACCCACACTCCCTGCAAAGTCGTAGCTCTTCCAATAGGCTCCATAGCGTGAGGTGTGTCGTTCCACGACACGGTTGTGGTTTGAGACACCCGAGTTGTTGAATCCCGCACGCCAGACACGGACCCCTGGTGCGTTAACCAGATTGCCTGCAACATCAACCTCCAGCCGGGTTTCCAAGTCCCTGTCCGTCAACGGCAGCGACAGTAGTTCGTGATATAGTGGCGGAGTAGATGCGGTTGCAATAAACCAGTCGATATGCACTGACGGAACATCGGTCTTCATCTGTGTTTGCAAGCGCCCCAGTTGTGACCGGAGTGTAGTGTCGGTTGGAGCGTCAAACGCGATGTGGTAGGGATAGGCTTCCTCTATCTTTGTCCAGCCGTCATTCCGATCCCACTCGTAGTGACGGAGGTCGATGTAGAAGATAGTGACTTGCGGGTCGATGGGTTGTGGGTTGGTGATTCCGCTTCCCCATGAGAGGCTATTGACCAGTTTGTTGAGCGCTTTGCGGTATTCAGCAAGTATCTCCGCTGTTTCGCCAGCATTATAGAGGTGGGTGAGAGTGAAGTAACGGGCAAAAGCGCGGTCAAACGACGAGAGCGAGCTGAGGTGTGTCTCAATGCTAGTGAGCACTTCGCTGGGGGGAATGAAACGATGATCTGGCGCACTAGTTGCCGCCCAATCGGGTGCGCCAGCTAGAATCCAGCGTCGAACCGTCTCAATGGATTGGGCGGGCAATTGAGGCAGTCCAAACGGCATCTGCGCGCCGTTTTCGGTGGGACCGAGGAGGCGTTTGTACAATTCGGATGCATCTGGATTTCCAAGTACAACAGTGCCACCATCAATGAGTTCGCTGTGCTCCATGAGGAGCGTTTCTCGAAAGGCGCCGTCGGGGCCATGGCAGTTCAGGCAACTCGCTTCAAAGATGGCGTAGGTGTCTTGGGCTAACTGCGATTGGGCAGATAGATTTTCAGAACCTGCGCTGAGAGACAGTAGGCATATCAAAGCAAAAATGAAATGACGTTTATACATAGAAAATGTCCCCTTTATGTATGGATAACCAATTTTGGTAATTGTTTAGATCAGTCCAGAACTTACGCGTCAACAGGAAATCGCGACCTGGAGATCGCTCCTACATTACGCTCAGGGATCTCTATGGGAATTCTATCGCATTCGCTATCCGCTCATTTGATCGCTCACTATCCGTTCGCTTGATGGTGTAGGAACGGGGATTAAACTGCAGCACGACGAACCAACATTCCCAAAACAGATTGATATACTCAGCACCGGTTAATTTTGGGCAATTGTGCACCGAAGGTTTGTAGGAGCGATCTCCGAATCGCGACTGTCGGGAATCGGTGGGAACTCCTCCTACCGCCTGCAAAACTCATGCTCCATTTCTTGACTCTTAAAAACGCAACTTCCAACAGCGTAGAGTATAGACTAAACAATTACCAATCGCGCATAGCCCAACCTAGACGCACTTGCAGGTCAAGCCGCCGTCAACAACAAGTTCGGTACCCGTGATATATTTCGCTTCATCCGACGCCAGAAATAGTGCGGCATACGCCACGTCCCAGGCATCGCCCATTTTTCCGGTAGGACAAAGGTTGTTGCGAATCTCAATCATCTTCTCGACATCACCATCGGCGTATGCATCTGCAAGCCCCTCGACTACCATCGGCGTGTTCATGAAACCGGGAAGAATAGCGTTGGCGCGGATATTCTTTTTCGCGTACTGTATGGCAATGCTCTTGGTTATCTGGTTTATGCCTCCCTTGGTTGCGCTGTAAGAAACGTAGGGCACTCCCAGCCAACGTATTGATGCAATAGACGAGATGTTGACAACTGCGCCTCCACCCTGCATCTCCATGTGCGGCAGCGCATATTTGCAGGTCAGAAACACACTCTTGAGATTGACATCATTGACATGATTCCAACTCTCCTCACTTGCTTCGACGCAGCCTCCAACCTCAACGATTCCGACATTGTTGTGGAGTATGTCTATGCGACCGTACGTTTCAAGG
Source organism: Candidatus Poribacteria bacterium (assembly GCA_965204085.1). Classification (GTDB taxonomy): domain Bacteria; phylum Poribacteria; class WGA-4E; order WGA-4E; family JAJDTR01; genus JAJDTR01. The sequence continues at coordinate 867,718 of CBDBEE010000002.1, forward strand.
CAACTATCCACCATACCTTCTACATCGGAAGCCTTGGAGACATCCGTTTCACGGACAGCACATTTTCCATCTTCCGCATCAATGACAGCCTTCGTTTCTTCCACAGCAGCACGATTGATATCAACGGCAAAAACTTTGGCGCCTTCGCGCGCGAAGAGCACGGCAGTAGCTTTTCCGTTACCCCAACCCGGACCAATCGAGCCGGCACCGGTGACAATTGCAACTTTGTCTTTTAAGCGTCCTCCCATTTCCCTCCCTCGGTAGTTACTATCTATCCAGACGACATCGGAAAACCGGCGGGGCGTGTATAAGGCAGATACTTTGTCTGTCCCCACGACATTCCATCTTGGCTCAAGCCATCCCGCCGCGGATCTACGAACCGGGAAAACCAGTCATCCAACATTCCGTCCAGTTCCTTGATTCGGTCGCTTTGCGCCTCATCTTCTGCCAGATTCTGCCGCTCATCGGGATCGGACACAAGGTGGTACAGCTCGTGGGGGCCGTGACTGTGTCGGTAGGTGTATTTCCACTCTTGAGTGCGAACCATCCGCACGGGGCCATATTCGTCGTAGACCACTACCTGTTCGGCGCCATCAGATGGTCTGCCTTCCAATGCTGGTAGAAAGCTGCTGCCAGGTAGATTTCGATCTTCCGGTACGGGCAGGTCGAGGTATTCCAAGAGTGTCGGCATGAAGTCGTAGGAGCTAATCATCGAGTCGTTGACATCCCCTAGAGGGATGCGACCGGGGTGGCTGAAGATAGCGGGAACTTTAATGGAATTCTCGTACATGTTGCGCGGCATCGTCGCGTTCCCTTTTCCCCAAAATCCGTGATGTCCACACGAAAAGCCGTTATCGCTTAGGAACACAACAAGCGTATTATCGCGTAAACCGAGTTCCTCTAGTCTGTCGAGGATACGACCGATGTTTTGGTCCATAGCAGTCACTGCGGCAAAGTAACCCTTCAGCGCCTCTCGGTTGCCGAGCGCATCGTCCGTAAAGACATTACTGCCTACCCCAGCCCATGGATGACGCGGCTCTTGCGGACAGGTCTCGAACAGGCAATCGTCATAAGAGTCGACGATAGATTGAGGGTGTTCATTCACCCACGGATCGTGGGGGGCAGTGTAATGAACACTCAAGTAGAACGGATGACCGTGATCGGCATATCTGTCCAGTATCTCCAGTCCCTCGTCGGTAATAGCATCCGTTAGGTACCTCGGCTCGTTTAGGAGTTGACCGTTTTTCACCATGGGCGCATCGTGGTAGTGCCCGCCACCCAACTGATGAGCATACCAATCGGTGAAACCGTGTTGCGGTATCTGGCTGTCACCCAAATGCCACTTGCCGGATAGACCACAAGTCCAGCCGTGTCGCGCCATGATGTCCGTGTACCCTACCTCACCCTCTAAATAACGGATGGCGTCAGGACCGACATTTCCATCCCGAATCCAGTCGTGCACGCCGTGTTGAGACGGAATACGCCCTGTCAACAGGGTCGCGCGACTCGCCGAGCAGACAGGAGATGCAACGAAAAAATTGCTGAACCTGATCCCCGAATTGGCTAAGCGGTCGAGATTGGGCGTGCGTATTTCAGGATTGCCGCAGCAACCCGCCGCCCATGATCCCTGGTCGTCGCTCAGAATAAAGAGAACGTTCGTTTTGTCTGCGTTACTCAAATTGCCACCTCGTGGTTAACAGCTAGCGGTTAGTGAATCCTTCATAAGAATCACGTAATTGTTTAGTCCATCGGTCTGGATTTGCCAATCCAGACCGAGCGGGGCAGGGAACGCGCCGAGTAGGGAAGTACAATGCTAATTCCGGCTAATCGGGGCTTACATGCCCAGACCGGACGTGCAACGAACTGTAATACTACGAACCAAACGATGCACTAAACAGTTACAGAATCATGTTGCCGTTAAAAGCGAAATCGGAAAATCGACTGGTTTCTTAGGGCTTGTTTGAAAGTTCTCGGTACGACCCAAAAACGTCATTAGGTCATCTTGAGAAATTTCATACTTTTCATACCAAATCGAGGTTTTCAGTAGACGTGGAATAAGGGCTTGACACCTTGCTATGACTGGATTTTAAGTGGTTTTGTCACTATAGCTATTTAAGCAGAGGTATGAAATCCTAGATGTTATCCAAGACAATTTCAGTTGACACATTGGCGCTATTCTCATTAGATAAGTTGGCTCTCCAAAGAGGTGCCAAAGAGGTGCTAGAATACTGAACATTTGTATTAAGACTAAAGTAACGTATTTGCTAAACGGGGAAGGGTTTCGTACACTTGTCATGGTAGCTTAAAGCTACAATCAATCAACAACGTCTTTACCGTTTAAAATTAACGCAAGTTGACACCTAATCGTTAATAGTTGGATTTGCATTTTTCTGGGTGTTGTATCGCAGTCCCGCTCGGCTTGGATAGACATATCCAAGCCGTACCTGCATGTGTGCAGTGGATTTGTCAATCCACTGCGAGCAAGTTGAGTAGATTTTGCTTACATTGCCCCGATTTGCGACGTATCCCATTAGACGGTCGGGCTAGAAGCCTGGGGGATTTCTATCGCGCTCCTTATTCAGTCAGTTGATCACTCATTGTTCACTCGCTTGATCCCCGCTGGGGCTTAGGCACGGGGCTTCGGAGTTTCTACACACCTTCAAGATCTCCCCTCGGTCGCGAGTTCTTATCACGAGTAGAACTTGCTTCTACAAAAGATACGCAGCAAACAGTGTTTCGACAGATGGAACTGTCTAGTCCCAAATGTAAAATCCCTAGCTATACCGTACGCTGTTAGAAATTGCGCTTTTCAAGATTTAAGGTTTGCTTCGCCGATTGTAGAAACTGTGCCAAGGGAACGAATATTGAATGGGGTAATGTCGGCAGTGAGATCTCTATCGATCAACCGATAACACTCGACATTGCGCTCCGCTGGAGCGCGGAGATTGGGCGCATCACGATTCTATTGACATTGCACTCCTCCGGAGTGCAAGAGCTTGATCTCCTTATTCAGTCACTTGATTTATTCGCTGGTTTGATGGGATTTCTATCGCCTTGGGATCTCTATCGCAGTCACTGTTCGTTCCATTGATCCTACAAAATAAGCAATTCTCAGCAGCGTGGAGTATAATGGGCTATAGAAAACAAAATTGGCTCTTCAGAGTTAAGTGTGGAAAATGAAATTATCTTGGGGCATGTTGACATTTATGTAAGGCGTATCCATAATTCGCCGATAAGTCCCTATCGTAGGGGCGAGGTTTCCTCGCCCAACGGGTTGGGGAACCCAACCCCTACGGAAATTGCCTCAATGTAGGGGCAACCACAAGGGTTGCCCAACATACTGCCTCAAGTGAATCAATATTGGCTTAATTTTCAAATGTCAACAGAACCTAGGACTTACGCAGTCGAGTGCTCAAATGCACCTTCGTGTAGCAAGTTCCATTCCCACACTTGACCCTGAAGAACCACAAAATTTACATTACGTGTCAAGGACGGCGTAAAACGAAATCTCCTGCCATTCCAATCCTTCTCATCCCAGTCGCCTTAGACGAAAAACTTTAATGCTAAAACGTGCTCAAAACCTCCCTGCACCTATTTGGCGGAGGGCATCCCAAAACATGGCTTCCGACATTACATGTTCATCGGTGTATATTCCAAAACCGTCCGAACCCGCTTCGATCATCGCCTTCGCCGCGTCGACAGTTTTCTTCACCAGGTCTCGCACCGGTATTCCGCCGCCGCCGTTCTTCCCGAGCACGGTGCCGTAAATCTCGCATCTCTCCCCGACAACTTCTTTCACCGCGGCAATCTCTTTCTTGATTCTAGCCGAATCCACGTACCATGATCCGGTGTCGCTGTTCGGGTAGCTTAGCGGATAATGCGGATCTATAATCCAAAACCTTGGGTGTAATGCGTCAACCAACCCCTCGTCAACCCAGGTGGTCCAGTCTAACATCAGTTTGTAAGCACCGTCCGGGTCAGCCCAAACCCCTTCGGTGGCAACCGAGATTTCAACCTTTCTGCCCAGACCTGAAAGCTCCTCCCTCAGTTCTCTCATAAGTTGAGTGTAGTAGCTCGCACGCAAGCGCGTCCACGCTTTGTCGTCATTGTCAATTTTGCGCGGGTCGACTCCATGGGCTTCGGTGTAGTCTGAAATAGCGGGGGCGTCATATCCCAATGGCCACACCTCCTCGCCCTCCGCCAAAACGTGCACAAATTCCAACTGCACGCCGTCTGCACCAAATTCTCGCGAATATGTCACTAGGGCGGCTATGACATATTCTCGAACCTCGGGATAAGCCAGAGACATGTAGCCAATGTCGTAGCCCAAAACCTGTTCCCCGACCTCCCAGTCAAGCCAGCTTCTTCCGTCTCGCCCTTTGGACATATACTCCGGATTTTCAGCCGCAAATCGGGGTATCCTGCCATCGGGAATGATGCGTCGCGGTACCGTTCGACGTGAACCCGTCCACACGCCTGCGATAGCCACAAGCGTGTACGGATGTACTTCAACACCCACTTGATGCGCCTCTTGGCAGAGATTTCGAAGCAGTTCTCGCGACTCACCGCCCGGATATTTCCCGTAGAATTCAATATCCGCCGCCCCCGGAGGTCTGCGGCACCGTATCCACTCATGGCTTTTCAGCACCCCTTCGTAGAAGGTGGAAATGATTTGGTGTACCCCGATCTCTGCACATTTCGCGGGCGGCCAACTTGGGTTAACGATGGCTATATCAATCATCTGACAATTCGTCTCAACCCATCACCGCCCCACATGCTGCGTGTCGGCATTTTATCCTGCATTTGCGCTCAAGCCTTCAACGGCAAAGGTGTATAGACGTTTGAGCCGCCGGTGCGGTCCTTCCCGCGCAAGAGATAGATGTGATGATTGGGATTCAGCACGGGATCGTTGCAACGCACAGTCGCCGGCATATAACGCATCGTGTAGCCGCATCGTCGATTTTGGGAAGTGTTGGGGTTGGATCCGTGAATGGTAAAACCGTCATGGAAGTGGCATTCTCCGATTTGTAACTCCAAGTCCACGATTTTTGACGGATCGATGTCATCCGCGACCACCTCGTGATGAAACAGCTTTTCGTCGCGGTTGTCCACCTCTTCATATCGCCGATCCCTAAGTTTGTGGCTTCCGGCGATTACTCGCATACACCCGTTGGTAACTAGGGACTCGTCGACCGCCAGCCACATGGTGATAACGCGCATTGGCTCCAGCCGCTTTCCCCAATAAACCCCGTCCTGATGCCAAGGCACCGCCAAGCCGTCACCGGAACGTTTGCTGATAAAATGACTCGACCACAGCACGATGTCCGGACCGATGAACCTTTCGATGACATCCAATACATGTGGATGCGTCAGGTATTTGAACAGGAACGGATTTTCGAAATGCGGCACATCCATCTGCTCCGGACGTTTGTCCTCGGGCAGCGAGGCAATCATACCATCGACATATTCGCGCAATGCGCTCAATTCCGGCTTCGCGAAAATCCTTCCGAACTTCAGGTAACCGTGCTCTCGGTAGAAATCTACCTGCTCATCGCTAACAGTGGTTTCAATCTCCCAATCTGGATCTGTTATTGGGCTACTCATCTGTGCATTCCGCCTTGCATTTATTAGCTGGATTGCCGCAGCAGCAATTGAGGATATTGCCAATCATGCAGTTCGATATAGTTCAGTGGTTGCCTAGCCAAGAGATTATGTAATCGGATTGAATTAGTACGCACACGCTGTGTGCCGTCAACTGCCTTACGTCGACTAGTAGGAACAATCTCCAGGTCGCGACCACGTCCTTACTTCATTTTAATGCAATCAAAGAGTTCGCGACCGGGAGGTCGCTCCTACCTATACTCGGGTGGTACAGTGTGGTTTACGGCACACGGCGTGTGCCTACTACTTTGAAACGATGCCATAGACTCTTAGCGAGCGAACCATTTAGCTTCCTAGCGATTCACCTTCACCTTGCCGAACCGTCACAACCCGGTCAACACCGGGAACCGAGAAACGCTCCCGATCTCCGTCAGGCCACACGACGTCAATCGCCTCGATGGTCTCAATCTCTCCCAAACCGAAATGCGCTTTGAAGTCACTACTGCTCAGATAGCTATAGGCTGGCAGCACTAGCCCGACGAACTTGGTGCCCTCTGCGACAACAGTCACCCGCGCGCCAATCGCGTCACGCTTGCCGGTCATTGCCCGGATTGACAGCCAATGTGTCCCGGGCGCGGGCGCATCATTCCTGAATACTCGAGGTGCTCCCCAGATGTTTCCAACGACGAAGTCGAGGTCCCCATCGCGGTCGATATCACCAAAAGCCAGTCCACGACTAATCTCGACTTGGGAGGTGAACTTTCCGCCGCGTGCGCCTACGTTGCTGAACTGCCCGTGTCCATTATTCTCAAATAGCAGGTTCGGTTCCGCGTAGGCATCCCAGAATGTGCCGATGTTGGCTCCCGGCAGGACGGGACCGCGCATCACTCGTCCATTCACTAGCGCGATATCAAGGTCGGCATCATTATCGAAATCGAAAAACCCGCATCCGAACCCGGTAAACGGCAAATCTATTCCCGCGAAACCGGAGCTATCGGTGGCATCGCTGAACATCCCATACGACGAGGCAACGTAGAGAGTATTGGTCTCCCTATGAAAGTGCGTCATAAATAGGTCAAGCTCGCCATCACGATCCACATCTCCAACAGTGACTCCCATGCTCGCTTCCGCTTTGCCGTGCGTGTTGAACGCCAAACCCCGCATAATCGCTTCATCGTAAAAAGTGCCTGATCCCGAGTTGACCCAGAGCCGATTTGGCTCTCCATCGTTGGCAACATAGAGATCTACCCAGCCATCCGAGGTGAAGTCTGTGCACACAACGCCCAACCCCTTATCCGACGAGATGATTCCGACTTCGGCAGTCACATCGCTAAAAGTGCCGTTACCGTTATTCCGATAGAGCGAGTCCGGTATGCCGTCAAAACTCTGAGGGCCGCAATAGTCGCGCGCATCGCTTAACCTTTGGCAGGATACCGCAGGATCAAACCGGAGATAGCGAGCTACGTAAAGATCAAGATAGCCGTCTGCATCATAGTCCAAATACGCCGCAGATGTGCTCCAACCTCCCTCAGAAAATCCGGCAGCGTCCGTCGCATTCACAAAAGTTCCATCGCCGTTGTTTCGATAAAAGGTATCGGGGCCATAATTCGTCACATAGAGGTCCAAGTCGCCGTCATTATCCGTGTCTCCAATAGCCACCCCCTGTCCATAGCCGGCATCGTTCAAACCGCTGCCATCAGTAACATCGGAAAACGAACCATCTGCCTGCTGCTGAAAGAGGCGGAAATGCGTCCAGAAAAGACCTGCCCAGTGTTCGCCCGAGATCTCCTTAGCACGTCCCTCCGTCTCAGCGGTTGGTTCGCGGAAAAGCAAGGATCGGATCTGAAGAAGATCGAGGTCGTTATCGCAGTCATAGTCAAACAGCGCAACCCCGCCTCCCATGATCTCCGGCAAAGTATAAGTCCCGTCAGAAGGCCACCGTTCCGAAGTATCCTCTAACCCCACCGCAGATGTAATTTCGGTAAACAGCGGCTTACCCCCGTCTGTGGTACCTGAGGCCACAAAAGGGGCAACTGTAAGTAGACAGACGAGACCAATGGCTACACTTCTAGGAATACTTTCAATCTGCCGAAACATAAATAAGGGCGATTCGGAAATCAATTGTGAACGTTGCCAAAATTTGGATTATACACCGATCTGTGCACCTTGTAAAGCGATTTCAGCAGCAATCCATCGCACCCGGTCCCCGATAACCGACAGCACACGACTATCGATTTTCGTTCGCGGTCTCCCCTTTGCGTACCAGGCTCATAGTGCTAGAATGCGTTGTTCAGCCTCTCTGTCGGAGCGACCTCCTGGTCGCGACAAAACCGAGTTTTTTCCTCGCCCGCGCAGTTCCACCTTCGGTCATCAAATCGAAGATGCAATTTCCAAGTCTTGAATATTGAATTGCTAGGGGAAACGCATCTATACCTTGCGTTGGGTAATATTGCGCTTGTTTTCGCAGCACTAACGTCTCGCGATTCGGAGATCGGAGGGATCTCAATCAGGATCTACTATGGGATAGCTATCAGGATTGGCTATGGGATCCCTATCGTCCTCGTTATTCACTCACTTGATCGCTCATTATCCATTCGCTTGAGGGATCTCTATGGGATTTCTATCGCCCTCGTTATTCACTCGGTTGATCCTTCCTTATCCAGTCAGTTGATCCTGCCGTTTATGGGGTGTTTTGGTGATTGTCTGAATCACGGATTTTCACTGATTAAACGGATTACACGGATTACGGGATCTCTATCGCGCTCCTTATCCAGTCGCTTGATCCTTCTGTTGAGTAAAATTGAGCTTGTTTCCTCGACAATTATGGTTTTTAATACGACTTACGCGGCGCCAGCAGGTCGCGATTGGGAGATGGGATCTCTATGGTCGTATAGAGGCGATCACAATCTAACAGATTGTGGTACAGAAATCTATGATCCCACTTGATCGTGGCTGCTACTCTACCAGACGCTCGAAAACACGCAATTTTCAGCAGCGTGAAGTATAATTATAGAGGATGTCTCATGGCGGTAGAATGTACGATTAATGTTGGGTTTCACTCGAATTTTGGCACGTTCAGGCAAAGCGGGAACTCGAAAACTCCTCTAAGATTGGCGATTATTAACGAATTCCGTTCAACCCAACCTACGACTGCGATGCGATTTCCAAGTCTTGATGATTGAATTGCCTTGACGCACTTCATCACTCCTTGATAAAATGCGAACTTAACGCGCTGCTCTGGAGCAACTTGCCCATTGGGGGCGCAGTAAAATCAACGGCGAGAAAAGAGAAAAACTATGGAAATCCTAATGATACCCATCCACGCGAAAGAACAACACGTGGACGATGTCATCCGCGAGGCAATACTCAATGCCAAGACTACGGTTGAAACTGAACCCGGATGTCGGCGATACGATGTCATTCAAGATGAAAACGACCCTACAAAACTTGGTCTGTGCCAAGTCTACAACGATATAGGCGCATTCTACGAGCATCTGAGCCTTCCCCACTACCAACGGTTTTCACAGACCACAAAGACCTGGACAACCGCGCCCCCGGAGTATGCAAAGTATCGCCCTGTATTCCCTCTTGGTGACGCATGTTGGGATTCACAACGTCCCTCCGCAGTGGAAGACGATGCCTTCAACAGGGGTCTGTTCGTAATTCATGCACCCATAAAAGTCAAAGACGACCATGTGTCCGATTTCATTGAGTCCTTGCGCCGTGACGCAATCGGATCGGTCAACGAAGAACCGGGATGCCTAAGATTCGACATCTACCAAAACCAGGAAGACCGATCTGCGCTCTATCTTTATGAGGTTTATGTAAACAAAGCCGCCTTCGAATATCACAGGGCTACCCCGCACATTAAACGATGGGTTGAAGAAGTCAAAAACTGGTACGCCCCCGGCTTTTCGCTGGCGGACAACAAGGATAAAGTCGTCGGCACTAACGTTTGGCCTCCCGACAATTGGCACTGGAGCTCCGGAAAACCCAGCCGCTAATTTGCCCCGAACCCACGTTTTTTCGTGAAAACCTGGGTTCTTAACCCTAGGATCCCCAAAATGAAAACTTACCGCACAGGCATCGTCGGGATAACACATCTGAGTTCCCACATCTCCGCGTTGAACGCCGCGCCGCGGGTCGAATTGGTTGCTGCCGCCGCTCATACCGATACCGAAAAAGCCATGTTCCAAGAGGGCGGCATTTCTACAATCTATTCAAGCTATGAAGAAATGTTAGCCAACGCCGATCTGGACATCGTTGAAATTGATACCGATCCCATCGAACGCTACGACATGACGCTTGCGGCGGCGGATCGGCGTATCCACGTCTTGGGCGAAAAGCCTATCGCCACTTCACTTGAGCACGCGGACGAGATGGTCGCCGCATGTGACAGAGCGGGAGTTCAACTGGCTATCCACCATATCAGACGATGCGACCCCTACCATGTCCGCGCGAAAACGCTCCTGGAGGAAGGATTCATCGGCAATCTCCTATCGATTCGAGCGACGCTGCGCAATTCGTTTCCGTCGGGACACAGCCTAATCAATCTCGGCACCCACCTTTTTGACACCGCTCGTTTCTTCGCCGGGGACGTGGAGTGGCTTGATGGTTACGTGACAACAGACGGCAAACCGGCGTCCCCGCAAGATGTCCAACCCCATCCCGGCGGAATGGGACCCATGGCAGGCGACAAAGCCACGACCATTCTAGGATTCAAGAACGGCGTTACCGCGACCGTCGAGTTCTGGAGAGCGGAACCCGAGTATTTCGGTATCGAGTTAATTGGAACAAACGGAGCCTTGGCTGTACGAGTCCCTGAATCCCCTTGCCCGCTGATGCATCGTTCGGACGCGCTCTGGTCGGCTAACCCCGAGGATAACATCTGGCGACCGATAGAACTATCCGTGACTGAACTCGCCGGTCGAGGTCCCGGCAGTTGGGACGCGGTCTACCGTATTGCCGTTGAAGAATTTATCCGGTGTATAGAAACGGGCGACGAGCATCCGCTAAGCGGCGTCCAAGCTGTAAAAGCACTGGAACTCATTCTGGGCACCTACGAATCCCATCGACTCGGCGCGAGAGTGTCGATTCCTTTAGCGGAACGCCGACACCCTTTGGACCTGTGGACAGAGGAATTGTGAGTTGCGTTAAGAAACCGATTTGCGGAAAAACCCGTGTCATCTAAACCGAGAGTCGTCTGATGAAAAAATCCCTGTTTGTCATGTTTATCCATTTATTCATTTCTGTCCTGTTTTTGCAGAACAGTTTCGCGCAGGAATATACACGATGGGGGCTGCCGGAGGGCGCTACGGCGCGCCTGGGAAAAGGTGGAATAAATGAAATCGCGTTTTCGCCGGACGGGTCACAGTTTGCAGTGGCAAGTAGTATCGGCATCTGGCTCTATGACCCGAACACCGGCACTGAAGTCACCCTCCTCACCGGGCATACGTCCTCTGTCAATTGTGTAGCCTTCAGTCCAGATGGGAAGACTATCGCCAGTGGGAGTTCCGACGATACCATCCGTTTGTGGGATGCTACCACTGGAGTTCATAGGCAATCACTTACCGTCCATAACTCTATTGTCAATAGCCTAGCCTTCAGCCCGGATGGGAAAACTATTGCCAGTGGGAATGGTTCCATCACAGGTGAAGATAACACAATCCGTATGTGGGACGCCGTTACTGGAAAACTTAAGCAGACAATCTCCGGGCACGCAGACATAGTTACTAGTGTCGTCTTTAGTTCCGATGGCAGTGCACTTGCAAGTCAGACTTTCGGTTTCGACAAACAGATTCATATCTGGAATGCTTACACAGCCGACCTCAAGTGGAGGTCAAGCTTGCCTGAGTATTCGGTCCGTAGCATCGCTATAAGCCCCGATTGGTACACAGTTGCAAGCGGGAGTAGTGACGGAACAATCCGTCTGTGGGATGTTGTCACGGGAGCACATAAGACGACGCTTGCCGGGCATACGGATCCGGTCAATATCATTGTCTATAGCCCGGATGGACTTACAATCGCCAGTGGCGGTTTCGACGGTACAATCAGGCTGTGGAATGTCGCCACGGGAGCACAAAAGGCGACGCTTGCCGGGCATACGAGTTGGATTGACCACATCGCCTTCAGCCCGGACAGTAATACGATTGCTAGTGGAAGTGACGACAGAACCATGCGGCTGTGGGATGTTACCACTGGAGCACAAAAATGGATCGTCCACGAGCATACGGATTCGATAAACAGCATCGCCTATAACCCGGATGGACGTACAATCGCCAGTGGTGGTTTCGACGGCACCATCCGGTTATGGAAAGTTGCTATGGGCGAGGTCAAGCGAAGTTTCGGGTTTGGGTACGGAGTCGCTCTGAGCCCAGACGGGCGCACAATTGCAAGTCAAGTTATTGACGAGATTTTTCTGTGGGACGCAAGCACAGGAGCACAAAAGCAAGTTCTCACCGGGCATACAGATCGCGTTCAAAGCATCGCATTCAGCACGGATGGGCGCACAATCGCCAGCGGGAGTCAGGATAAAACCATCCGGCTATGGGATGTCGCCACGGGAGTACAAAAGCGAGTTCTCACCGGGCATACAGATCACGTTCAAAGTATCGCATTCAGTCCCGATGGGAATATGCTTGCCAGTGGGAGTTGGGACCATACCATCCGCCTATGGAATGTCCTGACGGGCAGAAACAAGCACACGCTCACAGGTCATACAGCTTTCGTCAACTGTGTCGCATTCAGTCCCGATGGGATCGTGCTTGCCAGTGGGAGTGACGACATTCGCCTATGGGAGGCCGACACGGGGGCGCACAAGCGAACGCTCACCGGGACGAGATCGGTCGGGAGCCTAGCTTTCAGCCCGGATGGGGATACAATCGCTAGTGGAGGTTCGGGCGGTACTATCCAACTGTGGGATGCTCTTACATGTACTAAGAAGCGCACATTCACTGGTCATACATATCGGGTCAACAGTGTGGTTTTCAGTCCAGATGGAAACACAATTGCCAGCGGGAGTGAAGACGGGACAATTCTGATGTGGAACCCGCTTCCTGATCCAAGTGTAATCGTTACGGAGCGCGGGTTTGACAACTATAGTCTGGGGCCCGCTCAGCAGGGACTGCCTGATGGTGCTAAGGCGCGGCTTGGTAAGGGTTCGGCATCTAAGATTGCATATTCTCCAGATGGAACACGTCTTGCTGTCGCGAGTAGCATTGGGATTTGGCTCTATGATGTCCACAGCGAGAGCGAAGTCGACCTTCTGACCGGGCATACACATCGTGTCTCTAGCGTAGCGTTCAGCCCGGATGGGAGCACAATCGCTAGCAGCAGTAATGGGATTCGTGACAATACCATCCGTCTATGGGATGCTGTCACGGGGGAACACAAGCTGACACTAGTCGGGCATACAGATGCGGTCATTAGTGTTGCTTTCAACCCGGACGGTGGTACGATTGCCAGTGGAAGTGATGACAATACCATTAGGATGTGGGACACTATCACAGGCGTACACAAGCTGACGCTCACGGGGCATTCTAGCAACGTTAGCAGCGTAACGTTCAGCCCAGATGGAAGGACCATTGCCAGTGGAAGTGATGACAAGACCATTAGAATGTGGGACACTATCACAGGCGCACACAAGTTGAGACTCACCGGTCATACGGATTGGGTGACTAGTGTCCTCTTCAGCCTAGACGGTAGCACAATTATCAGCGCCAGTAGAGACAAGACAATCCGTCTGTGGGATGCTACCTCAGGCGCACACAAGCTAACACTAGCCGGGCATACAGACCCAGTCATTTGTGTCGCCTTCAACCCGGATGGGAGTATGATCGCCAGTGGGGGTTTGGACAAGACCCTCCGACTGTGGGATGCTACCTCAGGCGCACACAAGTTGACACTCACCGGCCATACGGATTGGGTGACTAGTGTCCTCTTCAGCCCAGACGGTAGCACAATTATCAGCGCCAGTAGAGACAGGACAATCCGTCTGTGGGATCTTCTCAAAGGCACCGATAAGATATTCGCTCGGGACAAGATGAAGGCCAATAGTGTTACCTTCAGCCCAGATGGGAGAACACTTGCCACTGGAAATCACGACAATACAGTCCGATTGTGGGATACCGTCACAGGCGGACACAAACAGACGCTCACCTGGCACACCGATGAGGTCACTAGTCTCGCCTATAGCCCAGACGGCGACACGCTTGCCAGTGGTAGTAAGGATTATACCATCTGTCTGTGGGATGCCGTCACAGGCAAACATAAGCGGACACTTACTGGACATACGTTTAATGTAAATAGCATTGCGTTTAGCCCGGATGGCAGGATTCTGGCTAGCACGAGTAATGATAATACTATCTATTTGTGGGACGTTCCGACAGGTACACTCAAGCACACTCTTATTGGGCATACGAATTGGGTTACTGCCGTTGCGTTCAGCCCAGATGAGAAAACACTTGCCAGTGCGAGCTACGACACCACCGTGCGGCTGTGGGACTCCGTCATGGGCAAATTCAAGCGGACATTCACCGGTTATAATCTTGCAGTCCGGAGTGTTGCCTTCAGTCCAGATGGGAGAACACTTGCCACTGGAAGTGGCGACAATGTCCGATTGTGCGACGCCATTACGGGCATGCACAAGCGGATCCTCGCCGGACATACGAATTGGATCGATAGTGTCGCGTACAGCCCTGATGGGCATACGCTCGCCAGTGGCAGTTGGGACCATACCATCCGACTATGGGACACCATCACAGGTACTCACAAGCAGACCCTCGCCGGACACACAGATTCGGTTGTGGGGCTCGCATTCAGCCCGGATGGAACCACGCTCGCCAGTTGTAGTGAGGATGGTACGATTCTATTGTGGGATGTGACCGCCGAATAACTTACGGGACAGAGTTAGGAGCTAAGCATGGCACATTTCTCGGTCGTTTATTAACGGAGGTCTCGTCAGTGTGCTAATCGGGATAACCATGGGAGACGCCTGCGGACTGGGCCCCGAACTCCTCTTGAGGTCGGTTGTAAGTAAAGGGTTGACCCAGCCATTCGTCCTGTTCGGCGATATGGAGGTGTTGGAATTTGCCCGGGACATACTTAATCTTAATCTCGATTTTCATCCGATTACATCCGTCGATGAAGTCAAACCGGAACGAGTGAATGTCTTCGACTGCCGACAACTTGGACGAACGGATATCACAATAGGCAAAGTCTCGGCGAAAGCCGGCCGCGCCGCCGTCAACTACGTTCAGGTCGCCGCCGAACACGCCCTAAAGAATAAAATTGACGCCATTGTCACGCTGCCAATCAACAAGGCTGCCTGCCGTCTTACATTTCCGAATTTTCAAGGTCACACGGAGTTCATCGCCGACATGTGCGGCGTCGCCGATTACGTTCTAAGCCTGGTCGCGCCCAAATTGATTGTCACCCACGTATCGACCCACGTTTCATTGAAGGACGCCGCAAACCTCGTGAAACGTGAGCATGTGCTTTCCGTGATTAAAATGACACACGAATCTGCCGGAAAGCTATTTCCCCGCGCTAAGATTGCCGTCGCCGGACTTAATCCCCATGCGGGGGAGGACGGCGCTTTTGGCAACGAGGAGATTGACGAGATTGTTCCCGCTATCCAAGAAGCACAGCGCCAAGGCATTGATGCCCACGGTCCCATTTCGCCAGACACACTCTTCATGAAAGCCCTGGCGGGCGATTACGACGCCGTGGTGTGCATGTACCACGACCAAGGTCACATCCCAATGAAACTGCACGGCTTCCACAACACGGTGAACGTGACGCTTGGGTTGCCGATAATCAGGACATCCGTCGATCACGGCACCGGGTTTGACATTGCCTATAAAGGAATCGCCTCCACGCAGAATTTTCTATGCGCATTTAACCTAGCCACCAAATTAGTAGCGGGATAACTTCAGTAGGGTGGGCACTGCCCGCCATTTCTTGTGGAATGTAATTAACTAACGCGAGTTGCTACCTATAACAAAGAAACCGAGTTTTTGGTTCGCGTGCGCTAAATCATAGGTAAATTTGGCTGATTTCCGTAAATTTTGAGTTTCCACGTTGGAAAAAACTCGGTTTCTGCGCTTCGTCGGACAAACGTGGCAACTTGGGTTAACTATCATCACATCCCCGACTCGTTTTCTACTGAAATCAAGCAAAAATTCGTTGAATTTCATCACACGGCTACGGAGGAATCTACCTTGACAACAGAAATCGTATGCACCACCATATTCATGGCGACATTTCTCGCTACCAACAACATAACCTGGAGCGAGGATAAGGAGATTGTCGGTGAACGCCCCTACGAAATGGAATGGGCAAACCGCACCGAAGACACCTACCCACCTCTAATTGATTTTGAAGACTTGGCAGGATGGCGCGTTGAGACCTCTAATGCGACCGCAACTTTCCAACGCTCGCGAGAACAGCAACTCTGGGGGAAATACGTTGCCAAACTCACCTACCGCGCGACGGAAGCCAATCCCGAAATCCGCATCAGTCCTCCAGCCCCCATACCGATTCAAAACGGCTTTGAGGTGGTCTCCTGCTGGATCTTCGGCAAAGAACGCCATCGCCCGAAGATTTCCGCGCTGTTCAAAACTTCCGATGGACGCGAGATGCTGTTTTCCATGCGCGCGGATTGGGATAACTGGGGATGGTTTCAATCTTACTACCGATTGTCTCCCGATCAAATTGATCTCGTCGCGGACGGTTCCACTTTCACCGGGTTCATCATTCGTGATTCCAACGAACCGGAAGATCGCCTGATCTGCTTTGACAATCTAGCCGTCTTCACTGAAGACTTCAAACCGCTGTATTTCAAGCCGCGTCCTCGACGCGGCATCCCGATGTTCCCCGGACAAGGAACGGGGACGAACACCGGTCCCGGCAAACTCCCGTTTCCAACGCGGAAGGAAACCATTTTGCCCGACAACCTGACAGACGAATTCACGACACACATACAAGCCGAGGGCGGTGGTTTTACCTTTCGCTATGAGGGCGTGGACGGCACTCTGATTTACCGGCTTGAGCCTCGTACCGGCACGTTGAGTGACATCAGCGCCGAGTGGGTGGGGCTAGGCGGTCCGATTCAGCCGTGCGTCGGCGGTGGCGTGTATCTGGCGACCAAGGCGGATTCCCCCTCTCCACCTGAGTCCACCGAGCATTTAGGCACGGACCTCCAAGATGAGAAGGTCGTCTCGCGATGGCGGCTAAAGGCTAAAGGAGTGACGCAGGACGTAATTTATGTATATCGACTCTGGAACAAATCGCTTGCAATTGACACGCTTGCCCCCGGTGGGGACGTTGCCGAAGTAAGATACGGAAAGGCTGTCGGCGTGGAGAATCCGCGCCTGGTCGACAATCCGTTTTACACCTACAACGGCTACATTCCCGACGGACGTCCGGCGGTTGTCGTCGCCGGTTCGCAAGACGCGCCGCTGTTCCTGACCGGAAACACCGACTGGTACCTATCCAATGCCTCAATGCTGCTGCCCTCGCCTTCCCTGACGCCCGATGGAGTTGTCTACAACACCGGCACGCGGTATATTCCCAAAACCAACGGCGCGCGGGTTGATTGTTACGAGCGATTTTTCATCACCGTTTCCCCGCGTTACGAGGAGATGTTGCCCACTATTCCGAATCCAAAGTCCCCGTGGCTGAGTCATGTGGGCACCCGGCTCTGGAAAGCGCATCAGTCCGAAAATCCGCGAGCAGACGGGATACGCTTTTTCAGAAAACTGCACCGGTACGGGATAACCGAAATGACAATCACCGACCATGAAGGCGGATGGCGCGACGGAGGTGAAAGTTTTACGTTTCGAACCCGCGGCGCACCTGAAAAGGGGGGCGACGAAGGATGGGCGGAATATTCCCGCGTTCTACGGGACGACATCGGTTACATTTACGGTCCTTACACGCAGTTCCTTGATATCGCAGCCGTCAATGAATACTGGGACACCGACATCATCACGCGAACCCCCGACAATCGGATGCACGGGGGCTGGCGCCGTTGTTACCGAGCCAAGCCCGCCCGATCCCCGGAATATTGCGAGTTGCTGTCGCCAATCATCAAAGAAAATTTCGGATTCAACGCGAGCTACCTAGACGTGCATACACTCCACACCCTGGATTTTGTAGATTACGACTACCGTGTGCCCGGCGCCGCGACCTTTGCTGCAACCTTCTACGCCTACGGAGAAACCATGCTGATTCAAAAGCAAATATACAACGGACCGGTATTCTCGGAGGGTGGTCACCAATTCATCTTTAGCGGCCTGATTGATGGGAACTACGCTCAGGACCGTGCGGGCAAAGTGAAGTTGGCTTGGGGACCGTGGTTGGTGGATTTTGAACTTCGGAAAACTCACGATTTGTGTGCCAATATCGCAATGGGAGAGTACGGCATGTTCTACCGGGGAGAGGAGCCGGAACCAAGTGGTCGCTCGGGTGAAGATCCGCGTAGTGACCGGCACATTGCCGCGACCATCGCGTTCGGTCACGTCGGCATCCTCCAATACGAAGACCCGCTTCCGCGCATGATGCGAATCTACTACATGCTACAGCAATTGCAGAGCCGCTATGCGATGTCTAGCGTGGCGGAAATACGGTATGCGGACGCGGACGGAAATCTCTTGGATACCACTGCCGCCGTGGCATCCGGCGCCTACAAACGCTCACAGATCGTGACCCGTTACCGGAGCGGGTGCATCACCGTGGTAAACGGCAATGCAAATGACGAATACATGGCGGTAAACGCCTACGGAAGGCGCGTAACACTGCCTCCGAACGGTTATGCTGGCTGGACCGAAGATGGAGCGATTGAGATTTTTAGCGGCGAGATTCACGGTCACCGCGCTGATTACGCAGTGACACCCGAATATATCTTCATTGATGGGCGTAGTAAATCAACGCGATTCCCCAAAGCGGAAGGAAATGGAGTAGGAATCTGCCGCATTCGTCCGGATTGGAAATACGAGGTAATTCTGTTTGACGGCTCCGATTGCGGTTTCGCGATCGAAGCAAATCAAGCCGTGGCGCTAGACGAAGAAAGAAATGAGATTGGAACGACAACACTGCGCGAGTCTGACCGTTTCATCTACGTAGAGCAAGTGCCGGGCGCCTTCAGCTACTTGCTCAGCACCGACAACTCCTCAAAATAACCTAAGAATCACTGTAGAAACCGAGTTTTTCCCCCAAAACTCGGTTTCTTGAAATATCCCCACTAACTTATTTTACCATTTCTATAAAATGGAAGTGCATTGATTACGTGGATTAAGTAAAGAAACTTGCTTGGAACTGAACAACAAGCCTCGTCTCTGCGCGAAGTCCGCGGGGCAAGGGGATCTCTATCGCATTCGCTATTCGCTCATTTGATTCCCGCCTACGGAAAAAGTGGACGATACCATTCAGACATCATATGCACTATTATTCAAGCGAAATGGTATTACCTGTACTCACCACCGTAAAATATCAACGGCTCTCCATCGCGTACCTCTCCGGCGACCGGCTCGCCAACGAACATGTCGTGATCGCCGCCGGAAAGAATTTCAACCAGTTTGCAATCCACAAAAGCAATCGCATCAACCAAAATGGGGGCGCCGGTTTCTGCCGCGGTTATCGATAATCCGGAAAAATCTTTTGGGCCTGAGATAGCGAATCGACGCGAAATCTCTTCCTGGTCTGCGCGCAACATATTCAGAGCAAAGCACTTGCCTTGAATCAGGCACTCGTGCATGGAGTTCTTCTTGTCAACGGAGACAACAACAAGAGGCGGCTCGAGCGAAAGAGACATCACGGCGTTCGCCGTCATACCCAAAACTCCTTCGTCAAACCGCGTCGTCAGCAATGTGACGCCAGTTGCAAAACGACCCATGACCTGCCGTTGCAGCATTGAATCAATCGCCATAATTAGTCTCCTAACTCACGCGTTTCAACCGAGGCGATCTCCCAAAACCGGCTAGCAATTTCCCATGAATTTCCCAAGCGGCGCGATGCATGCCCATGCACACATCAGAGGCAATTGCTTTGTTTTAGAGAAGTGTTGCATCCAATTCCATAACAGTATATCATATTATCTCAAATTGATCGAGAACTTCATTTGCGAGCGAAAGTTCAGATTGTCCCAGTCCTGTAGGGTGCGCGCCGCGCACCAGCCTCTTTTGTACAATACACGCACTGTACGACCCACACGGTACGTAGCCCTGCACGTGGTAATCGACTGGAGAGTAGGTTGGGTTGAGTGGCCAAATACGTATCGCTGCCAAGCACTATGAAACTCTGTCTTTCAATGGGGCCGACTAAAAACGAAATTGAACGAAACCCAACAACCAATCCAAGCGACGTGTTGATTTGTAAATTCGGTTTCTCTAGTTTGTAGAGTGTGCACGGCGGTCAAGTGACCGGATAGGATTAACCGAACGGATAGTAAGTGCGATAGAAGATCCTGCGCGACATTAACCCCTAGGAATCCTCTTCTATTCACGACATAAACTTTCCTTTGACAAAATGACCAAACCCATCTTTGACACCCATCATTCCACGGCTCCGTACCCACGCCGACGATTTCTCGCAACCGCGGGAAAAGTTGCCGCGCTCGCTAGCTGCGGAATCTTCGGTACAACGTTAGACACTGTCCTCGGAGAATCGCTCGGTCAAGGTTCTGTCTCCGGCGCCATGGCGGATGTTCAAGCGGAGACGTTGCCAAAACCGGATATGATCGTCCACTCCGAAAACCCCTTTAATGCCGAATTTCCACCCCATCTGCTTCACCCTCCCGTTACCCCTACTTCTCGACATTTCGTGCGCAATAACAGTAGCATACCGGAACGAGCGAAGAGAAAAGACTTACAGGGTTGGAAGTTAACCATTGATGGCGCAGTTGACAGAAATCTCGAACTTTCGATGGATGATCTGCTCCGTTTCCCGCAGGTCAGCCTGAAGGTCGTGTTGGAATGTGCCGGTAATGGAAGAAGTCTTTTTGATCCGAAAGTTAGTGGTACGCCGTGGATTCGGGGTGCTGTCGGATGCAGTGAATGGACAGGCGTGCGTTTACGCGACGTTTTGAAACATGCCGGCTTAAAACCGAATGCCGTTTATCTGGGAAACTACGGAGAAGACGTACCGGTTAATTCGGGCGAGGCTTTTTCGAGGGGCATTCCAATCGAAAAAGCCATGGCTGAGCATACACTAATCGCCTTCAAGATGAATGGAGAAGACTTGCCTGCCGCCCACGGTTTTCCTGCAAGGCTGATTGTTCCCGGTTGGATCGGCAGCTCAATGCAGAAATGGCTCAATCGGATTTGGGTGAGAGATCGAGTTCACGATTCGGAAAAGATGAGTGGGTATTCCTATCGTATACCGTCATATCCTGCGGTACCGGGAAACAAACCGGCAAATCGGGATATGGAAATCGCTACATCGTGGATTGTGAAGTCGCTTATTACGGCACCCCAATCAGGCGCAGAAGTCAAATCGGGAGTTCCTGTAACAGTCGGCGGACATGCTTGGGCAGGGGAGAATGAGGTTGCTAAGGTCGAGATCTCCGAGGACTACGGAGTCCGCTGGCAAGAGGCGCGCTTGACCTCCCCCGTGAATCGTTATGCTTGGTACAATTGGGAAACCGAACTCGCTCTCGGAAACAGGGGATACTATGAAATATGGGCGCGAGCATTTGACGATAAAGGGAACGCACAGCCCTTTCGCCAACCATGGAATCCCAAAGGCTACCTCGGAAACGTCATTCACAGAGTGCCGGTCGTAGTCGACTCTCAAGGTTAGCATATCACCGGGGAGTGCACTGATGAATTAAAGTAGAGTTCCTAGCGGAAGCGATTACGGCACTTGGTTGTGCAACCGTCGGTATTATCTGCAGCGATATTCCCGATTGGATTTCAGCGTTTGAAAACTTTTCCTATGATTAGATTGATTGCTTCCCCCTCAATACTGTAGGAGCGATCTCCGAATCGCGACTCCAGCGCGCAATTTCCAATAAGAAATAAAAAGGAGGAACTACAAATTGCCACAATCACAAGAAACCATTCGTTTGACATTGGCACAGGCGCTCGTCAAATACCTGCAAGTACAATTCAGTGAACGCGATGGCAATACCCGACGACTGATACCGTCCATGTTCGGCATTTTCGGACACGGCAACGTGGCCGGTCTCGGTCAAGCGCTGTACGAATATGGTGCAGACCTGCCGTACCGCCAACCGCGAAACGAGCAGTCCATGGTACACACCGCACTCGGCTTTGCAAAGGCTAACCATCGACTCGCTACACTCGCTTGCACCTCGTCCATCGGCCCAGGCGCGGACGAACATGATTAGCGGAGCAGCCACCGCTGCCACCAACCGACTCCCCGTTCTGCTGTTACCGTCCGATTACTACGCCACGCGACATCAGGGCGTCGTGTTGCAACAACTTGAACACCCCGTCTCGGCTGATGTCAGTGTCAACGACTGCTTTCGACCTGTGAGCCGTTTTTTTGATCGCATTACCCGCCCCGAACAACTCCTGACGGCGCTGCCCGAAGCCATGCGGGTACTGACGGATCCCGCCGACACGGGCCCCGTTACCCTTTCATTGCCACAGGATGTGCAGGTTCATGCATACGACTATCCGATAGATTTCTTTGAAAAACGCGCATGGCGAGTGGAGCGGAGAATTCCGGACCCGCAGCGCATTGCCGATGCTGTGCGATTGTTAAAGGCAGCGGGACGCCCGATGATAATTTCCGGTGGCGGTGTCCACTATTCGGAGGCATGGGAGGCGCTTCAAGAGTTCTCCTCCATGTTCGGTATCCCTGTCAGCGAAACGTTCGCCGGAAAAGGGTCGATTCGCGAACCATCCCCGTTGCTTCTCGGAGGACAGGGAGTCAGCGGAACGCCCGCCGCAGCCAAGATCTCTAGTCAATCCGATCTGGTTATCGGCGTCGGTTGTCGCATGATGGATTTCGCGACCGGCTCCCAATCGGCGTTCAATAACCCGCAGGTGAAATTTGTCAACATCAATATTGGAGGGCACGACGCCTACAAGCAGAGCGGCGTGCCGATCATTGCGGATGCGCGAGAGGCGCTCGTTGCACTGACGCAAGCCGCTGAAGGCGCGGGGATTCAACCAAATGCGGCGTACACGGGTGAAATCGAACGCTTGAATCGGGAGTGGGCGGAGCAACTTGGCGCTGCCGTGTCGGAGGAGGTCCCCGGCGGGGCTATGAGCCAAGGCAAGTTAATCCGAGTGATTAACGAGGAGGCCCAGCCGGGGGACACGATTGTAGCCGCCGCCGGAACGCCGCCGGGCGATTTGGTGAAGATGTGGGATGCTACGCGAAATCGGAAGTGTCATATTGAATTTGGCTTTTCGTGCATGGGCTATGAAATACCTGCGGGACTAGGAGTCCGAATGACACAGGCGGAAGGCGAAGTTTATGTGTTTATCGGTGACGGCACCTATCTGATGAACCCAACAGAACTGGTAACGGCGATGCAAGAGGGGTTGAAACTCACCGTGATTGTGTCCGAAAATCACGGCTTTCAATCCATCAGTGCCCTGCAAATGCTCCGCGCCGGACGCCGATTTGGGAATGAGTTCCGAGCGAGAGATAGCGAGGTAAACCGGCTTGAGGGCGAATACATGAAGATAGACTTCGCGCAGAACGCAGCCAGTTTTGGCGCGCGCTCATGGCATGAAACAACACCGGATGGCGTGCGCAATGCCTTGCGGGACGCCCGCGCCGAGAGTGGAACCTGCGTGATTGTCGCCGATGTCGAACCGCATCACTACCTGCCGGATTCCGGTGTCTGGTGGGACATCGCGGCCGCGGAGGTGAGCGACGATCCGGAGACGCAAGGTCGACGGCGTGAGTATGAAGAGGGATTGCGTACGCAGCGCTTCCATTATTAGGGTGTATTCACATTTACCGGGAAATCCACCTATACGTACACCACACCCGACAGATTGGGAACCCAACCCCTACGATTTGTAATTCGTCCCTAGTCATAGGAGTGTATTTCCGTAGGGGCGGGGTTGCCCCACCCGCAATTTCGACTTAAAGGAGAATATAATGACACCTGAACAACGCTACGTGTTCGATGCGACAGGTTACCTCCATCTAAGAAATGTATTATCCGGTGACGAATTGCAAGCAGCGCAGGACGCTGCCGACCGCTATATTAACACCCCGCACGACGAATTTCCGGATGGATTCCGCTACATGCACACGCCCGTCTTCCACCATCATAGCCGTGGGTTTGCATACGACAAGGCGTTAGAACGACTGCTGACCCATGACACCACCTGGCCAATAATTAAGGAGTTGACGGCGGATAAACCGGGGCTTCTCAGGGGGAGCCTGATGCTTGATACGCACGACTGTGAGTACCTATACCTTCACTCCATCCGGGAACAAGATCGAGACGGTGTCGGCTTCTCGCGAGACATCCATTGGACCCACCCTTACAGCGATGTGGTGTATTGCGACTTCTTCAACATCTTTTGGTATTTTGATGATGTCTACCCAGGAGATGGTGGTCTGCTCCTAATCCCAGGCTCCCACAAGAGCAAATTGAAATGGCCCGACACCATCACCGAAACTATGGAAAAAAATGGTTATGAATATGAAAAATGTTGCATTGATGGTAGTTTCCCATATGGGATTATCAACATTACACCGCGAGCGGGAGATGTCGTAATCGCTTCCGACCAAGTCGTTCACGGCGCGTTGAAGTGGAAGCCAAAGGACCGAGGACGTCGCTTCTTGGTATTTCGATATGCCCCGCAGTACATGTTGGCGTGGATGAACTCGCAGGACATCGACCTCCCACAGGAGATTTTGGATCGGTTATCACCGGAAACAAAAGAACTGCTATCGAAGGAATATGTCACTCACACCAAAGAAATCGTCGACCGCCCCTCCGTTTCTATAAGTTAGCGTCACTAGGAACTTTCAAGCGCCAGTAAGTCTCTAGTTTGTAGGGTGCGCACTGCGCACCAGTCTCTAAAGGCCCTAGATGGACGGAAGGTTTTTAAAAACGGCAAAATCTTGCCTACTCGAGCCCCATGAATCACAGTTCAGAAAATGTCAGCCAGCGACACGCAACACTTTACTTCATATGCTAACAATTGAATTCTGCGCGGCGTATAATCCTGATTTTCAACGCTAACGCCCATCCACACATTGTCTGGCCAGTCAATTTCAGGACTGAGTTTCTCAAGACGTTCTGCACGTTTGGTCAACACTTGAAAATGGTGCCAGTTGGAACGTTTCATAACATCAAAATCTGTCGAATATAGTGAGGAGACACAGCCTCATGGAACAGATCGCTCATGGAATTGACGAAAATCAATTTAGGTTTTTTCCATTTCAACGGCTGTTCTAACAGGTGTGGCACAGGTCTAATGCGATTTGTCCAACGCGGTCCGGCCTTCGTTTGAATGGCAAGCCCCTCATAAGCTAAACCCTTGCCAGCGAATCGTTGGGCGATACGTTCCGCGTAGCAGAAACGGCAGCCTTCCGAGACACGAGCACAGCCGCGTACCGGATTCCATGTTGATTCGGTCCACTCTATCTTTGATTCCGATGCCATTTTCTATCACGCTTTCAGAATGTCTTGAGCAATTTTTACAGCAGTTGAAGCTCCCTTTGGGTTCCCCGCCGCAAAGCAGAGTAGGTACAGTGGATTATTCCGGCTATTGTATAAACGCAGGGGATTCTCCGCAACTTCGGTAAAGATCGATCCTAGACGCCTGATGAAATAAGCCTCAATTGAGTCGAAATCTGCAACCTTTTGTTGCCCTGGAAGGTTCTCAAAAAGGGAGGGTGTTTCATCCTTCTCGTAGAACTCATCAACCCAATCCCCACTTCCAAAAAATTCGTTAAGGGTATTCTCTATAGCCCGATTAATCTGACCGTCTTTTCTTAGTAGTCTGTTTACTGCAATGCCGAGTGGAAAAAGTAACCACAAATCAATAGCTTGAGTATCTGCAATTGCTTCTATTGTTTTCCACTTAACCTCCATTCCATATAGGCAATTGCCTCGTCCATTTACTCCGCCATTTTCCGAATCTCAGGACTGGAAGACATCTGCCGTATCACATCGTCTCCAAGATTTCGGATGGCATCCTTCACAGAGTCGGCAAACGCCTTCCCCTTTGCGCTAAAAAGAACACCTTTAGCCGAAGCGTGTCCTTTGCCTAACGCCGTAACAGCGGCAATTTCTGTCATTTCGGGACTGTAACAGGTCAGTTTCGCAGTTAGAGAGTTGCTCGATTCGCTACTGTCTCCGATATAGACGAAGGTTCCTACCTCGTACCTAACCTGTGCAGTGACGACAAGGTTTAGCTGGCTATCGGCTATAGATTCTAATGTCGGGTACGAATCTAACGCCTCAACGGAAGCGAAAACGCGCCGAGTCGCTCTGGTAAGGGTCGAAACAAGGTCTTTACCTATTCGCAAATCATACTTCTTTTCGTCATCTTTGAGGATTTCGTATCTGGGCTCAAAGGAGGTTATTAGAGACAGGGTGTCTTCAGTGAAAAAAAGGCCGACCCTCAAATCCATGCGATCCGAGTTGTCGGAACACCCGATGACACCAATCGCAACAGTTATGAGTAAAATGCTGCGGCAATAATCAAACATCATTCTTCATCGTCTTTCGAGTGTGAAAATTGAGATTGGATACCGGAAAAATTCCCGATTCCACTATCTGAGAAAGACCAGCTTAAGAGTCTATTTGAAAATCCATTTCCAGTAGAACTATGAAACCGAGCCTCTCTATTGCCCTCATTTGACGACCTCCTTTTCTGGCTTGAACTATGGAGTAATTGTCGCGTTAACTTTCTCCGCCATGTTCCGAATCTCAGGATTGGAAGACATTTGCAGTGCCACGTCGTCTCCAAGATTGCGGATGGCAGACTTTGCTGATTTGACACGAGCTCTCCTCTCCGAGCTAAACACAATGCCCTGAGCCGAAGCGTTTCCTCGTCCAGACGCCTTAATCACTGCGATTTCTACCATTTCGGGATTGTAACAAATAAGTTCAACGCTTATGGTGCGGCTTGCTTCACTCTGATTCAGCAAACCATTTCCTTGATAGCTGCCGCTGCCACCCATAGACCCAAATTGCACAACGACAGCAAGTTTTAGCTTTCCATTGGCTATTGACTCTTGTGTCGGATCTGATTCTAACTCTTCAACAGACCTGAAGATGCTCTGAGTCGATCTAATAAGCGTTGATACAACGTCTTCGCCCAACTGTAAATCACCTTCACTATCCGCAAGCATCAGATTTCGCGTGTTTTCAGCGAAAAAAATGCCGACCTTCAAATCCATCCGATCCGAATTGTCGGCACACCCAACGACAACAAACGTAGTAGCAATGAGCAATACGCCACGGCAAAAATCAAACACAATTCTCCATCTCCTTTCAAGTTTGAAAATTGAGTTTGAGTATCGGAAAAATTCCTGATTCCACTATCTGAGAAAGACCAGCTTAAGAACCTATTTGAAAATCCATTTCCAGTAGAACTATGAAGCCCAGCCGCTCTATTACCTTCATTTGACGACCTCTTTTTCTTGCTTGAACTACGGAGTAATTGTCGCGTTAACTTTCTCAGCCATGTTCCGAATCTCAGGATTGGAAGACATTTGTAGTGCCACGTCGTCTCCAAGATTGCGAATAGCAACCTTCACTGCACCGACAAAAGCTCTCCTTCTTGAGTCAAACAGAATGCCTTTCGCCGTAGCATTCCCTTCCCCTGACACAGTAACCGCGGCGACTTCTATCATTTCAAGATTGAAACAAGTCAGTTCAGCGGTCAGGGCCCTGCTTGCTTCGCTACTATTCTGGATACTGTTTCCCTCATAGCCGAGGGAGCCTCCAGCCGGTCTAACCTGTACAACAACGACAACATTTAGCCGTCTGTCGGCTATAGACTCCTTTGTCGGATAAGAGTCTAACACCTCGACAAAAGCGAAAACGCGTCGAGCCGCTTTGGAAAACGTCGATACAATGTCTTTATCTACCCGCAAGTCGTCTTTTGCATCAAAGACGGGATAGTGATGGGGTTCAAAGGACATTGTTAGACGCTGCGTGTCTTCCGTGAAAAAAATGCCGACCTTCAAATCCATGCGATCCGAATTGTCGGCACACCCGATGAGGACAGTCGCAACGATAATGAGCAGATTACCACGGCAAAAATCAAACACAATCCCACATCTCCCTTCGGGGTCGAAAATTGAGTTTGAGTTCTACAACCGGAATCTTACCGTTCGCGGTTACGCTTTCCGAGAACGTAAGAGAATACCATCCAAATGCAAATGCGTCGCATACCCAATTAAACTCGCCGTGTAGAACGGGAGTCCGGACAGAACAAGTTCCAAATGATCGGCTGACTTCAAGCTGTCGAAATTAATCGGAGTGCCGTCGAAATAAAATGGTAGCGCGAAGAATACGGCAGGCAAGAGCAGCATCGTCACTCGCGAATGCGTCCAGCCGCGGTGTTTGCCCAAGAGCGGTAGCATGGCAAAAATCCCCAAGACCGCCGATTGGAGGTACTGCTTTCGAGCAATCAGTATGACGCTAAATATAAGGAAAATTCGATAAAAGATCTGCTGACTCCGGCTCTTGATGTCCACGTCGGGCCAAAGTCCCGAGAGCACCGCAACCACAAAACACGCTCCAATGCTCCACGGATCTCCGGGAATGGTGGGATTTCGCTCAAGCGGTACATGCATCGTAAACTGCCCGAAAAGCGAAGCGCCCAACGAAAGTACGAAAAACAGCGTGTACGCAACCAAACCGCCGATGTAGTGCTCGCGGAACATGCTCATAATCGCGTCCTAACCATCGGTAGTATCTCCCGGGAAGAGTTTTGTGTTCTCCCTATGTCGAATCTTGTCCCGCGTGGTTTTCTTGTCAATCGATTTACGGAACGCCTCTTCCAAATCCACCCCCGTTTGATTCGCCAAACAGACGAGCACGAACAGCACATCCGCCATCTCCTCATCCAAGTTAACCGACTTGTCAGACTCTTTGTAGCTCTGATCGCCGTACTCACGTGCCATGACTCGCGCCAACTCGCCTACCTCCTCCATCAAGATGGCAACATTCGTCAACTCGGAGAAATATCTGATGCCGACAGTTTGGATCCATTCATCTACTAATTCTTGGCAATTCTTGAGTGTATACTCCATTCCATCCTCTATGAAACTAGAATCGTAAAATCCGCTCTCTATAAACACTCCTCCCCTAGCGAATCATATCACCGAGTCCCTAGCCTGTCAAAGGTTTTCCGACTTGACAGACACTGGTGGCAGTAGTAAACTAACCCCGCAATTCTCAACACTCAATTCATAAGGATAGTTCATTATGCACAAGGAACTCTTCAATCAACTGGTGCAAATCTTTGCCACGCTGCGAAGTGAAAACGGATGTGCCTGGGACCGTGAACAGACTCACGAATCAATAAAGCCCGACCTCATCGAAGAAGCCTACGAAGTTATTGAAGCCATTGACGCCGGAGATTCAACGAAACTCCGAGAAGAGCTAGGCGACCTCCTCGGCAATATCATGCTGCACGCACAAATCGCAAGCGATGAAGGAGAGTTTGACATCAACGACATCATCAAGATACTTACGGAAAAACTCATCCGCCGCCACCCCCATGTTTTCGGCGACCAAATTGCAGACGACGCGGGTCAGGTCCTCAGGAACTGGGAACAAATTAAACGAAGCGAGTCGGGCTACGAAGATCGTGAATCCGTCCTTGACGGCGTTCCAGACCACCTGCCGAGCCTGCAGCGCGCACAAAAACTTCAGCGCAAAGCCGCCCGTGTGGGATTTGACTGGAATGAGGTTTCAGATGTGCTCCCGAAAATCGATGAAGAAATTGCCGAATTGAAGGCGAGCATCCAAGAGAATGACCGCGAAGAAATTGAGTTGGAGATTGGCGATCTACTGTTTTCGATTGTCAATCTGTGTCGATTTCTGGATGTGCGTTCGGAGGAGGCGCTCCGTAAGGCAAATCGTAAATTTGTCCGTCGATTCAAGGCGATGGAGAAGGAATTGGAACGTCGCGGCGATTCATTCAAAGATTACGATTTGGCAGGCCTCGACGAAATTTGGAAGAGGGCGAAGGAGAGTGAGGCGTAGTCTGGTCAATTGGTTTGCCGAATTGACTCAAGTTAACGACTTGACTCGAAAAGGGCACAGAAACCGAGTTTTTTCGTCGCGGACACACAAGTTCGACAAAAATCTACCATATTCTATCATAATTCGGCACGGGTGAACCAAAAACTCGGTTTCTCTGTTACTGGTAACAGCTTGAAGAAAGTATTTAACCATATTATCGGAAGCCAAGCATGTTGAACCGATTCCTAGATCGGATTATCGTGGGCGATTGCCTCGAAGTCCTTCGCCAGATTCCGGATGACAGTGTTGATGCCTGCTTTGCGGACCCTCCATTTAACCTCAAGAAAAAGTACACCTCGTACGATGATAAAAAGGCGCTCGAAGGCTATCTTTCGTGGTGCGAAAAATGGCTGTCGGAGTTGGTGCGAGTCACGAAACCGGATGGCTCAATCTTTGTCCACAACATTCCGAAATGGCTGACCTATTTTGCCGACCATCTGAACCAGATTGCCGTTTTCCGCCACTGGATTAGCTGGGATTCAATGAGCGTGCCGCTTGGCAAGACGCTGCTCCCTGCCCATTACGGCATTCTCTATTATACAAAACGAGCGAAAGGCTTCAAATTCTACGACGTGCGTATTCCGCACAAAAAATGCCGGCTTTGTGATGGATATCTCAAAGATTATGGCGGGAAAAAGGCGCAGATGCATCCGTTCGGCACGTTGGCAAGCGATGTTTGGACTGACATCCATCGCATTCGTCACAATAAACGTAGAGATGAACACCCATGTCAACTGCCGGTTCACCTTCTGGAGCGAATCATCCTGATGAGTAGCGATCCGGGGGATGTTATCCTAGACCCCTTTATTGGCACCGGAACAACCGCAGTTGCAGCAAAACGGTTGGGACGCCATTACATCGGAATTGACATTGACGAGAAATACGCAAAGATTGCCAGCGAGAACATTGCAAAAGAAGAGCCTTCGGTTGTTGACGGCAAATACGTATCAATTTTTCTGGAGCGAATCATGTCGATTCGCGAGGTTGATTGTGCGGAGTTATTCGAGGAACATCAAGAGGATGCGCCCATAGTTCCAGTACCGTCAAACGCCGCCCAGTTGAGACTTTATCAAACCGCCGTCCAGTATGATGAATCCGGTGGCGAGGAGGAAGAGGTTGCGGTCAATTCATAACAATTCCGAATGCGCATCACGACGACCGGTCTATCAACGCAGAATCCTTCGGGGGTGGTTAGCTCTCGTTATTATCGTACTATCAACCCCGTTGGAAGCAACCTCCGAAAACCTCCTCTCGCGTTCGGATCGAGAGATTTTCGATGCTATCTACGATGCCCCGCCGCAACGTCAACCCCTCGGCACTGCCATGGAAGTGGTTACTGAATTCGGAGACCCCAAGACGATGATGGGGCTTTCGATTCTTCTCATGGCCTACGGCGACGACAAACCGCGAGACACCGGTAGGTTACTGTCCTCGACATTTATTGCGGGCGGCCTGGTAGTGCTCGGAATAAAGCAGTCAGTCCGCCGGAAAAGACCACTGGAAGATGAACTTGGCGACCCGTCCTTCCCATCTGGGCACTCCTCAATTGCTTTTTCTATGGCAACGATTCTTGGGCACCAATATCCAAGATGGCGGATTCCGCTTTATGTTGGCGCCGGTTTGGTCGGGCTGTCTCGAATCTACTTGGGCAGGCACTACGCCTCCGACGTGTTAATGGGTGCCGCCGTTGGAACAATCTCGGGAACAATTGTCTGGCGCAACCGAATGACACTGCTCAGTTGGGAATTTTAGATTAGAATTAATTCTGCGAAAGGGACGCCTCCTTGTGAATACCCCTAACTCCAATATTCGACCGGAGCCAGACCGACTACTGGTTGACATTGCGGAATATGCGGCAAATAGCGCAATTGAAAGCGATCTCGCGTATGAAACGGCTCGACATTGCTTGATGGACACCCTCGGATGCGGTGTGCTCGCCCTCGTTTACCCCGAATGTACGAAGCACCTTGGACCGGTTGCGCCGGGCACCATTGTCCCCAACGGCGCTCGCGTGCCCGGAACCCAGTACGTGTTGGACCCGGTTCAAGCCGCGTTCAATATTGGGTGCATGATTCGCTGGCTGGACTACAACGATACGTGGCTCGCGGCAGAATGGGGACACCCGTCCGATAACCTCGGAGGAATCCTCGCGGTGGCGGATTATTTGAGTCTCAGAAACGTTGCTATTGGACACTCTCCGTTTGTGATGCGCGATGTATTGACCGCCATGATCAAAGCGCACGAAATTCAAGGTGTGCTCGCGTTGGAAAACAGTCTCAACCGAGTTGGACTGGACCATGTTCACTTTGTGAAAGTCGCTTCAACAGCCGTTATAACCAAAATGCTAGGCGGCAGTGTTGATGAAATCGTCAACGCACTTTCCAACGCATTCGCTGACGGCGGCAGTTTGCGGGTCTATCGACACGCTCCGAATACCGGAACGCGAAAATCATGGGCGGCAGGCGATGCGACAAGCCGCGCTGTAAGGTTGGGGTTAATGTCAATCAAGGGAGAAATGGGATATCCTTCAGCCCTTTCAGCGGATACCTGGGGATTCGAGGACGTGCTTTTCAAAGGAAATACTCTTGTCTGCAAGCAACCTTACGCCTCATACGTAATGGAGAACGTGCTTTTCAAGATCTCATTTCCTGCCGAATTCCATGCTCAGACAGCCGTTGAATGCGCTTTCAAGCTACATGAGCAAGTTGGCAATCGTCTGGATGAAGTCGAAAAAATCACGATTACGACACATGAATCGGCAATTCGCATTATTGATAAAACCGGTCCGCTGCATAACCCGGCGGATCGAGATCACTGTATTCAATACATGGTGGCGATAGGATTGATATTCGGGGAATTAACGGCGGAACACTATGAGGATGACGTGGCGGCAGATCCGCGTATTGACGCACTGAGAGAGAAGATGGTTACCGTCGAAGATCCGCGGTACAGTCAAGACTATCTTGACCCCGATAAACGATCCATTGCCAACGCGCTTCAGGTTCATTTCACAGATGGATCCGCTAGCGAGCAAATTGCTGTGGAGTATCCGATCGGTCACCGCCGACGCCGCGCCGAAGGAGTACCGCTGCTCGAAGAAAAGTTCGCCAAGAATCTGACATCTCGATTTCCGGTAAGACAGGTAAAAGCGATTATAGAACTTTGTAACGACCAAAAACTGCTGGAAGCAACCCCTGTCAATGAATTTATGGAGATGTTGGTCATCTAATCCACTTGAAGGAGATAATATCCATGGAAAACTTTGAACTCCAGTCGGGCCACACGATGCCCGCTTTGGGATTGGGCACGTGGGAACTGCGTAACGGACAATGCAAAACCGTGGTCAAACAAGCCGTTGATATGGGATACACTCATATTGACACGGCATGGATGTACGCGAATCAGCGCGAGATTGGTGAAGCTCTTCAAGAGATTGGGGCAGAACGGGATGAGCTGTTCATAACTTCAAAGATTTGGCATACGCACATGGAACACGACAGCGTGCTTTCCCAATTCGATGAATGCTTAGATCAACTCCGGATGGATTACGTAGACCTTTTACTCATCCACACACCAAACCATAATGTGCCATTTGAAGAAACACTCGGCGCCTTCAATGAGATTTTTGGTGCGGGCAAAGCCAAGAGTATCGGAATCAGCAACTTCAATAGTGACGAAGTGGATGAAGCGCGGAGCGTCTCTACGGTGCCTATCAGCGCAAACCAAGTGGAATATAACGTTCACCACAACCGAGAGGAACTGTTGCAACACTGCACGAAATACCGCATTCATGTCACCGCACATCGCCCCTTGGCGAAAGGAGAAATCGGAAACGAACGCCTTCTGAACGAAATCGCAAAGGGACACGGCAAGACAGCGGCTCAAGTCGCCATGCGGTGGCTGTTGCAGAAGGGAATCAGCGTCATACCCAAGTCCGGTTCCAAGGAACACTTGGAAGAAAATCTAGACCTGTTCGATTGGGACCTTAGTGATGCGGAGATGAAACAAATCGATAATCTTAGTGATCAAACGAGTGGATAACGAGTGCGATAGGAAATTCCGCGCGATAGAGCTCCCATAGAGATCCCACAGGTAGGTAGCAGCCGAGAATGAAACATGGAATAAATTTCTACAAATGAACAAAAATGGCTGTGCCACCGATTATTCAAACAGGCTCTAAGCCCCGCAAAACTCCGCAAGCGTACCTTCCAATTTCGTCCCCGCAGGCACATACGCAAGAATCAACCCATCAATGACCTTGTTCGGATCCGGCACCACCCCTGTACACCGCTCAGCCGTCACTCCTTTGGAAAGCAGCAGATAGAACGTATCGCGCTTTAGCCCCTGCGTTGTGTAGAAATTCCCCTGCCCTTTTGAGATAACGAGATCGGCATCGAGCAACAGGTTTACAAACGAGGGCGTCGCCTGATAAAGATTCGTCCCTGTGGTCTTGGAGCCGGAAGAACACAACGAAACATCACCGCCGTTGACCGCACTCCGAAGATCTCGAAACTGCGGCAGATTGATTATATCCTCTAAATCTGTCAGAGTTGCGTCATTGCTCGCCGGAGTTGCTTTGCCGACAATCGTTATCTGGTGACCAACATCAAGAAGCATTTGAATCAACCACAGGTCAAACACCGCTTCTCCATCGTTGTCAATCAGCCAAACTAAGCGTTTGGGACTGCCTTCAATCACGGCTGACTGAAACTGTTCAACACAGTCAATAGCAAGCGGAGCATGAACGGATTCCAGCAAAACTCGGCTGAAGTAATCAGGCTGTTCCGCGAGTTTGGCAACGACCTTTGCGCTGCTATAGTCTATGATATTCGCTGCAATAATGAGTTTCAAGCGTTCCGTCCAACCACAATCGGGACTCTGGTCGAGCAAGTTTAGCGCAGTCTGTCTAGCTTTCAGTTTATCTTTTCGGTACGGGTCCGGATTGCCGGTAACGAGTGACACAACTTCAAAAATGACTCCCCATATCTCTTCCGGTGTTAATTCATCTGTGACATGTGTGCCATCCCCTGTCCGCATTTCCAGCAGGTCGTCGACTGCCTTTGAAGCCACGCGCTCTAGAATGGGATTGCTAGTTGCGCGGTTGATGAGTTCCGCTATAGAATGCCGTCGGACGTGCTGGTGCAGGTTTTCCCAATCCGGCTTGTCACGCATCTCACCGAACGTGTAGAATCCCTGGACAATACCCTGACAGCACGAGTTGATCAAGAGCGTTTGAACTGCTGTCTGTCACGCCCAATTTCTCGTCCGACAGAAACAAGGGGATGCCTAAATCCGCGGAACTAGGTACTCCCAATTCCCGACTATCAATTGACATCCCAGCCGGGACTACGGTTGCCGCCGCCTCCACGAATTTGAGACTTACCGCTCTTCCAACTCTGACTCGATCAAATCGGCAGTATTCAATCTCACTTGACACTCCCAAACCGGCAATCGGCGATCCAATCTCCGTGGATAAGGGATTCGATTCGAAGACCGTGTCCGCTGCTTTCACATCCGTCAAGCCGACGAGATCCCCAACCACGGTGTTTCCTGACAACTCGACATTCTCCAACCGACAATAGTTACCAATCTTCACTCCCTCTCCTAGATGGATTCGCCCCAAAAAATAGCATCCAGTCCCGATTTGGATGTCGTCGTTTGTCAGCGTAATCTGAGCGGCAGGGTCAACCCGAACGCCTTTCTGAGCCAGCTTTACCCTCGTCCTCGTGAATAGGGCCTCCTCTCCCGTGAGGAGATTCGACCACCGATTGATGCCGGAAATTGCCCCCTCCGGATAGATATAGGCATGTGTTTTTAACCCATCTTCATAGCAGTTTTCCGAATCAAATCGACATGATGAAGTTCCGATTTGCCGCCATGCGGTTGTAACCGGTCTATTCTGTCAATTGCCGCGCTGCTGCGAATGAGAGTAATGCCTGTATTTGTGTAGCCCTCTCCGCAATCCAGTCGTCGCGACATCTCGTTTTTCTCTCCGTCCGTCATTTCGTTCCACTCTTTCGTGCCCATAAATCTACCGTTTTGGTCGAAGAACAGCCCTCCTTTGTCGACCACCGTTTCAGGCACTTTGCCGCAAAGCGTAACTTCTGCCCCTTCGATGAAATGTGAAACGAGTGTCCGCAGATAAATGGCTTGGTTGAGAAACGGCTCATCTCCAAACGCGATACCAATCCACTCAGCACCGGATTCCTGAACGGCGGGAATTGCCGCTTGTAGCGCACCTCCGGTACCGTTCTGTTCAGGTTGCACACAGAGGATAACATTTGGGCCGCACAACCGATTGACTGCGTCCATGTCAAGCGCGGATGAAGAAATGATGCCATCAAGTGTTATTCTGGTCGTCACTAGACGCTCCGCCATCATGGGATTAATGACAATGATATGCGGACGAGTGCCGGGGAGATAGCTGCGAGATACTTGCAACGTATTGTATTCACCGAACCACAGATCCAGTGTCTTGTTAAGTCGCCCTGAGGGATCAATTCGAGTACCTTGTCCGCCCGCCAGAATCACCCACTGCGGATCGAGCCACTGTGCAAGATCGTGCTCAACGTCTTGATTCGCAACTGTGTCCAGAAACTGGTCAATTCGTCTTTCGGCCCGCCCTTTGTCCGAAATGCCGAGAGCAGTCGCCAGATTACATCGAAGAATCGTTTCAACGGCGCGACGGATAGTAGTGAGATTGTTGTGCATTCTATTTGAGTGACCAACCAAATATTCCAGATTTTTAAGATTATGGACTGTCTGAATCTCTATAGCACACCATTAGTCCCGTCGGAATGATTTTTTCATCAAATGACACTCGACATTGCGCTCCGCTGGAGCGCGGAGATTAGGCGCATCACGATTCTATTGACATAGCACTCCGCTGGAGTGAAAACCCTTCTACGAAGGAACACCTTCTCAAAACCTGTCATAGAGCGAAAAATGAGTGTTACTTGCTGAAAGAATCATTCCGACAGGGATAATGGGGTGCTTTCAAGTAACACTCGACATTGCACTCCTCTGGAGTGCAGACGCGGGGAGGGATCGTGTTCTATTGACATCTCACTCCTCTGGAGTGAATCCATTCTACGAAGGAACGCTTTTTCAAAACCTGTCATAGAGCGAAAAATGAGTGTTACTTGCTGAAAGAATTATTCCGACAGGGATAATGGCGTGCTATACACCTTCAAGATCTCTATCGCACTAGGAACTCTATCGCCTTCGCTATCCGCTCAGTTGATCTATTCGCTCGTTTGATCCCCTCTGGGGCTTATGATGCTCATACACATAGAAGAGAGAAAATTGGTGATTAGGTGATTGCAGAGAAGATTCCTTCACTTCTAGAATCAGGTGCGATTGCCCTAATGAGCATCCTTTTGCCGTATCCATAAGCTGAGCTAAAAACAGTTACCGAAAGTTTTTCGGGGCGATTAAACGAGTGGATAAGAAGTGCGAAAGAGATTCCTTTCCCAATCGCGACCTCTGGCATGCTTGCTTCCCCACTTACGTCTCTAGTTCTTGCGATTTCGGAAATACAATTTCTGTGTGCGACGGATCAGCAGAAGAAACCGATGAATTCATTATAGCCAAACGACATAGCATCGGCAACTGAAATCCGATAAACCCCTTGCAATAGGCATGACAGAATGATACAATGACCGTGAAATTTTTCTAGTAGTTGAGCCGGAGCAAAATCAATGACATCCTCGGCGGACACAGCGTTTGATTAATCTCCAATAACCAAACTCACTGCCGATTCACGAAAAACCTATCCTCGCACCGGTCTTTGACTTCAGACATACGAAATGGACACTGCGACTCTGTACCTCAACAGTCCGAATTCTACACCTGACCAATCCTGCTCACAAAGGAGTAATCAATGGCATCAACGACAGATTGGGTAGCATTGGAACCTGACATAGAGAGTGTTTTCGAGCATGAAGAAGATCCGCTCCAGGCACTTGCCGATGCCCGCATCCCCGGGGTTGTTCTGCGCGGCGCGTATAACCCGGATCACTGTACGGGTTTAATCCGGAGATTCATTGAACAAGGCATGATGCGAGATCCGGAAAACCCGGATCCAGCCTCTGAAGAGAAGTATCAATTTCAGGGAGGTCCGGGTTCCAACACGCGAATTGACATCGGTACGAGCATAGTCAATCGTACGCGCGGAGGACAACGTAAATCGGACAATGACGCTGAAAACAAAGAGGCATTCCTACAACACTCCGCCATCACGCACGAGCTATTCAGCCACCTGTTTGATGGGTTCGACAACCCGGTTAACGCGCTCTACGATTCCTTATCCAGTTTGGCGGTTGACAAAGAAGTGAAAGTGGCTCGCGAGCCAGATGGACGCCTATATGGTCCTGCAGTCTTCCGGATCCATTATACTGGTCACGGTTACGCTCCCCACATCAACCATGTGAGCATCGTAGACAAACTTTTTAACTTCGATATTACCCGTTTCCGTCACCAGCTCGCCGGGTTAATCTGTATACAAAACGCCACCGATGATGATAGATGCCCTCATGCTATTATTGACCAATGCGTTTGGAGCCCTGAAGTACAGCGGCACCTGTCTAACGGCACCTACTTCCAATATATGGCCGAGAAGAAGATTCCTCGTTATCAAATCGAAGTGAATCCTGGCGACTTCTATCTTTTCAATAGCGGCTGTATCCACCAAGTGGCACCGGTAGAGGGGAATACCCCCAGAACTGTCCTAGCGACCTTTATAGGTTACTCTGAAGATGACGACGAAATCTACGTCTGGGCGTAATACGCTTGCCACTGTACAGATGCGGAGAAAGAAAACAAAGCCGAATTCGCTTGTCACCATTTCTTCTTCCTTCCCGTCGGCATCCTCAACAACATTTACCCCAATTTAATGGACGTTACCACGCTGTATTTTAGTTTGACTCTGTCCAAGCGTACAACGGTTGGGGTTGTACGGAAAGCCGTGCTAAAAACCCGTAGGCGGGATCAAGCGACTGCATAAGGAGCGCGATAGAGATCCCGTTGCCCCACTGCGCAGTAACACAATTCATGTGAAACCCAACACGTCATTTGCGTGATACAGTAAACCGTCAGCGACTTTTTCAATGGTCAACCAACAAAGCCAGACGGTGAAAACCTCCCCTGCTTTTCTACAACACTTGACTGACACCGTGTGTTATCCCGCTTAATGTACAAAGTCGAGCTTAGTAGCCTTAGAGAAATCTTGAGAATTGGCATTTTTTCGCGGTCAAGACCCCAAGCATTTACGAGCAACTTCGAGTCTCTTTCACAACCACTGAGGAATGAACAATGAGCATGTTTTCGATGCAGGATGTCCAACAATATTCCGTACCTAGAGGAGCCGTTGCGCTTTGGTGGCTGGGACAGGCAGGATTCATTATCAAGAGTCCAGCCGGTAAGATTATTGCGCTCGATCCATATTTGACAAATTCTTGCAAAGCGCTTGGCGAGGAAGTCGGGTTCAACATGGATCGGTTGGTTCCGCCGCCGATCTCGCCCGAAGGCTTGGTTGGAATTAATCTCTATTTGATGACGCACAGTCACCAAGATCACTTAGATCCTGAAACGCTCGGACGATATCGCGCGGCGGGCGGACAGGGACCTTACGCCGCGCCGGCGGAGACGATTGAAAAGCTGGAAGAG
This sequence comes from Candidatus Poribacteria bacterium, assembly GCA_965204085.1. Classification (GTDB taxonomy): domain Bacteria; phylum Poribacteria; class WGA-4E; order WGA-4E; family JAJDTR01; genus JAJDTR01. Next base: position 907,196 of record CBDBEE010000002.1, read on the forward strand.
TTAGGCGTGCCAGCCGACCAGATGACCATGGTTTGGCCCAACAAAACCTTCGCGGTCGGTGATATAACCGTGCGTGCGACATTTGCTATCCCGTTCGGTGGAGATGACTTGACCCATGTCGGCTATCTTACAATTATCTCAGGCGGACCAACGGTCTATTTTACGGGAGACACCGCGTACCATGATTTAATCGCCACCAGCGTGTCCGAACATCAACCGGACGTAATGGTAACGGTGATTAATCCCGCTTTCCGGAACCTTGCCCCCGGCGAAGCGTCGCTGCTGGCAAAGCAGATTGATGCGAAGGTTGTTATTCCATGTCACCATGACCTATTCCCGGACAATATACAGCCACCGCATATGCTCCGCACCAACCTTCAAATTCTTGAGATAGGCGATCGGTATCAACCTTTGGAACATGGGAAGCCGTATGTTTACCCGCAGGGTTGACTTTCTCATCGTAGTAATGGATACGGTCTGTGCACCGTTATTTTAACGAAACGGTGTAAGCATATTCCGTCTACCATACCGCTTGGCTTGAACAGGTTACGGCACGGCGGAGCGTGCCTACTACCATGTATAATTCTTAGTAGGAACGACTATAATATTGACTTTTCTATGTCGGACAAGACTTATTCTGCGGTGGCAGTGGCTACGCAGACGATGGAAGTTCAAGCCTTCGAAATTCCGGTAATCGGAGAGGATGATGGCTTGCTGAGAGTGGAGATGTGCGGGGTATGCGGGAGCGACCCCCGAATCTTCCAATGGACCGACCCCGAAAGATTTCCACTCATCATGGGACACGAAGTGCTTGGGCACATTGAGGAGATAGGAAGCCAAGCGTCTGCACGATGGGGTGTCGAAACGGGAGATCGAGTTGTCGTAGAGCATCTCTTTGGGTGTGGACATTGCCGTATGTGCCTGATTGGCGAATACCGTTTCTGTTCTGAACAGTTCGGTTACGGCGGTCCTATTCCATCAAGCGTCTCACCCCACCTTTGGGGCGCTTACGGGGAATACATGTATCTTGCGCCGAACTCCAGAATCCATCGAATTGCCGAAGATGTTCCGCCTGAAGCGGCGACCATGACTTGCGCCAACATCGGAAACGGAATCCGCTGGGTGCGTACGAAAGGCGGTGTTTCCGTCGAGGACACTGTGGTAATTATCGGGCCGGGTGGACAAGGACTAGCCGGCGTGATAGCGGCTCGGGAAGCGGGCGCCGCCCAAATCATTGTGATTGGACTTATCCAAGATAACCATCGCTTTGAACTTGCGGAAGACTTCGGTGCGACGCATTTCATCAATTTACAGGTTGAGGATCCAGTGGAGAGGGTGTACGAACTGACTGGAGGCGTGTTAGCCGATGTAGTGATGGACCTTACTGGCGCTACAAGTTCCGCGCCGTTGTCGCTGGAGCTTGTGCGTCCCATGGGTACCGTTGTATTGGGGTCGAACACGGGAGAGGCGTCGGTGCCGCTCGTGACCAGCAAACTCGCCGTGAAGGAGATACGCTATCTGGGCGTGAACTCGCACGATACTCCCGCCGTACGGGCAGCCATCAAACTCGTTGAGTCTCGCAAGTATCCCATTGAAAAAATGGTCACGCACTATTTTGGGTTGGAGCAATCAGAAACCGCAGTGCGTGCGGCGGGAGGCGAGATTCGTTTGGACGGGTTCATAAAGGGCGTGATTGTTCCCAATCCGTAATCCCAATTTGCGGCAACGGCGAGTGTCGAGTGCGGTAGCGATGAAATTTCATGCCCAGGGAATGGTAATTGTTTAGTCTATTGGTCTGGATTTGCCAATCCAGACCGAGCGGGGGCAGGGAGCGCGCCGAGTAGGGAAGTACAATGCTAATTCCGGCTAATCGGGAGCTTACATGCCCAGACCGGTCGTACGACGAACTGTAATACTACGAACCAAACGATGCACTAAACAGTTACGAGGAACCTGGATATATGAGAAACTGGAGTAGCCTCGAAAATTGTCGAATTGTCCGCTTGAACGCTACGCTATTTCCGGTAAGTGAATTTGAAGCCTCACTTTACAAGAAATATCATCTCAGACCGGTACAGGTGGAAGCCAGTTCGCCGGAAGAGATAATTCCACACGTGGAGGATTGTGATGCGCTTTTTGCCGTCTCGGTTTCTTTGCCGGGGGTAGTTGTGTCGAACCTATCGCGGTGCCGAGTCATTTCAAGACTCGGCACCGGCACGGACAAAATTGATGTCGAGATGGCGACTCGGATGGGGATTCTAGTGACGAATGTGCCGTACTTCTGCGTCGAAGAACAGGCGGATCACACGATGGCGATGATGCTAGCGATGGCGCGGAAACTACCACAGATGGCACAAGCAATGGCAGAAGGGTCGTGGAGCCACTCGAAACGACAGTCGCGAAGCAATCAGCGGCTGTCGACGCAGACTTTGGGGTTGGTCGGCTTTGGAAATTCGGCAAAAGCGACGACGAGGCGGGCAAGAGGATTTGGAATGCGCGTGATTGCCACCCGACGCAACATGAACGCGCCTCGCCGCGAAGCCGACGAACTGGGGGTGGAGATGGTGTCGCTTGATACACTGCTCGCTGAATCGGACTACGTGTCTTTGCATTTGCCGCTAACCTCCGATACGTATCATATGTTGGGTCAAGCGGAATTAGCGAAGATGAAACCGGACGCCTATTTAATCAACACGTCGCGTGGGGCGTTGGTAGACGAAGCGGCGTTGGTCAAGTTCCTTCGGGACGGGAGATTGAGCGGCGCCGGACTGGATACATTTGAGGGGATAAATCCGTTCACGGAGGATGAGTCGCCGCCGGACCACCCGCTAATGAATCTGGACAACGTTGTGCTGACACCGCATGTGGGCGCCGCGTCCGTTCAAGCAGCGCAGGATGTTTCCACAGGAGGGGTGCAGAATGTAGTATCGGTGTTAAGCGGGCACATGCCTCTTGCCGAGAATATCGTCAATCCAAGCGTGACACCGAGGTTTGCTCTCGCGGACTATGATGCTTCGATTTTTGAAGATGGCATGCAGCAAGGCGCTTAGTGTCAACACTTGAGAGGTTGAATGGCGCGTTGATTCGCAAAGATGGGATTGGAAGGGCGGAAGGTTGGAAGAGATGGATAGTTGGATTTCGCTGCGCTTGACCCAACCTACGGGTTAGATAAAGACTGGTGGATTTGTCAATCCAGCAGAGCGGTCGGGGATCTTGCGAGTCATCGTCACCGATCTATGTGTGATTTGTGTGGAGGGAATAAAGGGAGTTAAATCGTTGGGTTTCGCTGTGCTCAACCCAACCCACGGGTTAAGAGCAATAGGATTGGAAGGATGGTAGGGTGCAATTACCCATTCTGCGCGAAACAGTATATCGAGATTGCGTGTAAGGTGGTCTGGAAGCCGATGAATTGAGATGTTGTAATGGTACGGTCGCGATTCGGAGATCGCTCCTACAGTAGACATTCAATAAGTTGAAAAGTTGGGTTTCGCTGCGCTTAACCCAACCTACGAGTTGGACTAGGAATCGGCAGATAATGGACATTACGTGGGATTATGCCAACGCGCGGGAATACGTCAAACAAATTCATACGGGCATGCCTCCGGTGCTTATCAGCGTAGCGGTGACGGGCGAACATCAAAAAAGTGAAAACCCGGGCGTGCCCGTGACCGCAGAGGAGCAGGCTGAAGAGGCGGCAGCAGTTTATGCCGCAGGTGCACGGATAATTCATATCCACGCCCGTCAAGCTGATGACCCAACGAAAGGCACGAATGATCCCGCCCGCTACCGCGAAATCAATGCGATGATGCGGGCGAAAGCTCCCGACATCCTCGTAGACAATTCGCAAACTGTTGCGGAACTTTCTACTCCTCCCGACAGCTTGATTGGCTCTGCTTATTTCTTTAGGTCTGCACCGATTGAAGCTGCGCCAGATGTCATGGCGCTTAATGCGGGGCCAATGACCTTTCGAAGCGGCGCCTCCTACACGGGCGGGGGCGGGACGCCGAGCACGGTATACGCCACAACCTTCGACCACACCGAGCGGGCAGCGAATCTAGCGCGAGAACACGGAATCAAACCGCAGGTGTTCCTTTACCATCCGGGACACCTTGATATTCTAGAGCATCTTATTGCAAGTGATGCACTGGACAAGCCTTATTTTGTGCAGCTCGTTTTCGGACAGCAGAGCGGAATTGCCACTAGCCCGGACAACGTATTGTCGATGATACGGAACTTACCTGAGGATACCATCTTCCAAACCTGTGCGTTGGGGTTGGAGGAGATACATGTGAATGTTCTCTCCCTCCTCTTGGGAGGTCATGTTCGTACCGGGTTGGAGGATTGTCTGTTTTACCAACATGATACACCAGCCCAAAGTAATGTTCAGCTTGTCGAGCGTATCGTTCACATTGCCAATGCGTTAGGGCGACGGGTGGCCACCGCGGCGGAAGCACGCCAAATGTTGGGAATTGGATGTCCAGCGAACTGAACGATAATGCCGTTTCTCTGGCTGATCGTGCATTAATAGCGTGAATCAAAGTTGCCATTGGGAGACCATCCCTATCGCATTCGCTATAGTCATTTCAATTAAAAATTATACATTATAGGGCTGGGCAGTTCGATCCGAAGTAACGGACTTTACTTCGTATCTCTTGCAGGTGCGAGTTTTGCTCTCGAAAGGCGACCACGACCGGGAGGTCGCCATAGGAATCAAGTTAAGCGTTTTGAGTCGCAAGTCACGCGGTTTCTAATGTCTTAAACTGTTAATCTCCATGTAGACATGTGCGATGGAATACCAACCCATTCGTTGATGGGTGCACCACAGAAGATGACTCATGACGCTGGTTTCCGTGGGAACCGGTGCGGTTGGAAACCGCACCTACCGTATGGTGTGAGATTGAGATTTACTCCTCGCCCAATGGGGACTAAGTTAAGGGTTTTGCGGCGAAGAACTCACCAATACTAGATGAACTTCCTTAACTTGATCCGTATGGATCGCGACCGGGAGGTCGCTCCTACAGGTAGTTGGTTTGTCGCTACAATCTTCAAATCGAATGACATGCAGTCAATAAATGTGCAAAAATGACCACCAGGGATATTCTATCGCGCGGGTTTGGCACAGTCACTTGATTTGTCAGTTTGTGCACCACAAGCACAATCTAACAGATCGTGGTACAAAGGTGGCAACTTGGGTTGGAGAGTAAATTAGGAAATTAGAAATTTGTGTCTGTCACATTCGCTGTGAGCAAAGGAGACATGTTTATGTCCGTACCTACAACAAACGCCGATGGCAAACCGGCTATCGAGTTTACCGAAGAACAGAAATATATATTTGATACACGCGGTTGGATAGCTATCCCCGATGTGCTAACGGACGATGAAATCGTCGAGATGCGAGAATTCTGTTACCGCCTAAAAAGGGAGCCGGAGCGGATACCGGAACATCACCGCTATCCGCTTGGAGGACCGCTTGAGAAATTGGCAGACCACCCGATTGTGCTCGGATTCATGAACGAGTTTGTTTCGTCAGGATACTCAAGTGAGGAGTGCTACGGTTTTCGTTTCGAGGGCACTTTTCTGACAATTCGATCCAAAGGGCACGACAATTTTAATCCGCACGGCGGACAGGGAATGTTTACGTTTCCCGGCAATTCGCACACCTATCGTCTACATCCCGGAAAAGTGCACAGCGGACTAACGAGAGTCGTTTGGGAGCTGAATCCGGTTAAGAAACGCGGCGGTGGTACGCTGTTCTTGACGGGAAGCCACAAAGCGGCTTTTCCTACGCCACAATCAGCCCACGATCGTGATAGTCCATTGTGGGAGGATTATAGCTGTCCGGCAGGATCGGCACTCTTCTTTACGGAGGCGATTACCCACACCGGCGCTCGGTGGGAGGATGACACAGTTGACCGAGTTTCCGTATTCAACTGCTATAACGTTGTTGGAAACAAGTGGCATAAGTGGGAACCTCACCCGAAACACCTCGCCGAAATGCCGTTTAAGCGCCAGACCCTCTTTCGTCCGGTCTATTGTCAGGACAATGTTCCTTCTCCTGAAGGCGTTTAGGCGATTCGAAATCGATTAGTGGTTTTCTCGATAAGTGTTTAACGCAAGTAAGGAGGTCGCGACCGGGAGAGGGATTTCTATCGCGTTCCTTATTCAGTCACTTGATCGCCTACCGGGGTGGTAGAACAGTTTCTTGTGACAGTCTCGTAAGTATTTAATATAATGAAGTAGTGGCCTAGTCGCGACCTGGAGATCGCTCCTACCGGTTGGCGTAAGGCGGTTTACGGCACACAGCGTGTGCCTACTACCTTAATCTAATGCCATATTCTTTTATCGAGTAAACCATTTAGTGGTTTATTTTCCAAAAACATATGGCAAGTGTTGGTTGTAGGAAGTTCACATTGTCTGAACTGTGATTTATGTGATGAAGTGATTGCCATGATTATCAATCCTTAGTTGCCCGTGATGAGTGGATTCAACCATTACCTTGAAGCCACTTTGACTCCGGGAAGAAACCGAGTTTTGAAGAAAAAACTCGGTTTCATTAAGCATTAAACACTTAGCGAATGGACCATTTAGATTGTGGCATGCGCAAACTAACAGTTTGCGCTACGAGGGCGCGTCCGATTTTGTGGGTAATGATCATGAATTTCGTTATCGTTCATTAACACACAATCATAATGGGTTGGGGAACCCAACCCCTACGATTGATATTGCGTCCCCAGTTGTAGGAGTTTGTTTCGGAAGGAGCAGGTTGCGCGATTCGTACCGCAATGAAACGTCAACATAACCTAACGTGTACCTGCTGGATTGGAAAAGAAAAGTTAGCCTCAGGACAGACGACGATTCCCTAAATGGATTTTCAATTAGATTGTGAAAGGTAGATAATGGTCAAGCTACGAATCGGTGTTGTCGGATCTGGTGGGGCGGCAAGGTCTGGTGCCGAGCAATTTTCCAAAATTGATGTAGCCGACATCGTTGCTGTTGCTTCGCGAAACGATCATACAGGTGAGAAATTGGCGCGGCGCCACGAGGCGGAGTTTATACCGGATTGGCAAAATCTCGTTCGACGCAGCGACATTGATGGTGTGGCGATTTTCACTCACAACGACAGTCATGCTGAAATTGCCATCGCGGCGCTTGAGGCGGACAAGCATGTGTTCACCGAATATCCCTTGGCACGATCTATCGATCAGGGTGAAGCCGTAATCCGACTGGCAAAATCCAAAAATCGGGTACTGCGTGTCTCTCACTCCGAACCGGTATCGAATATGCACGCAGCAATTAAACAGAAAGTTCAGGAGTTGGGCGGTCTGATATGGGCGGGTTTTTGGCGGATTACTCCGGGACGCGGCGCCCGTCCCGAAATTTTGTTTAATCTGCCTATCTCCGGACCGCCGGCGCATTTCTTCATCTACCACATCTACCCGGTCGTGGATTTGTTTGGACGCGCCGAGTGGGTCGAGAGCACGGCTATTTATGAAGGTTTAAGCGATGAAGGGAGATACGATCGGTTCGTTAACACCGTTACAGTGGGTTTTTCTAGTGGCGGTGTCGGACAATGGACATGGGCGGGGAGCGTTGAAACGAACAGATCGGAGCAGTATAGCCGGTATGTCTTGAATGGCGGCACGGTATCGAATGACGGTAACGGATGGCATTGCGCCACATCGGCCGAAGTCGAGGAAATACAATCACTTGAGGTGTCTGACGTTTCAATTCAAGAGCTGTGGACGCACGAGATTTTGAGTGGGGAAACGGATCGTGCAATCGCCGACACGGCAGTCGCATTGGAGGCGATTCGGATTAGCTTGGCTGCCGAGCAGTCAGTGAAGGAAAATCGACGGATTGTCTTGGCTTAAACTCACCTTTGATTCCAACCGGTGTTCATCACGGTGCTATACTTTGCGTTGGGTATTATTGCGCTATCTTTTCCAGCGATAATTGTTTCTAATAGGACTTACGTAGCACCATTAGGTCGGAAATCGGAGTTCCCTCGTACAAGGGTCGCGACCTGGAGATCGCTCCTACAGAAGACGCAATTTCTGACAGTGCGGAGTATAACTTCGCCATGTTGTCCGTGCCGCGCATACCGAGCAATGGACGATACGGGCGTTGATGTTGGCTCGGTCCAAAGAAAATCACAATCGGGAGAGGATCTCTATAGGATTCTATTGAGTTCTCTATTCGGTCACTTGATTGTTTAGTCCATCGGTCTGGATTTGCCAATCCAGACCAAGCGGGGGCAGGGAGCGCGCCGAGTAGTGAAGTACAATGCTATACTTTGCGTTGGGTATTATTGCGCTTTCTTTTCCAGTGATAATTGTTTCTAATAGGACTTACGTAGCACCATTAGGTCGGGAATCGGAGTTCCCTCCTACAAGGATCGCGACCTGGAGATCGCGGGATCTCTATCGCACTCGCTATCCGCTCGTTTGATCCTACAGAAGACGCAATTTCTGACAGTGCGGAGTATAATTCCGGCTAATCGGGGGCTTACATGCCCAGACCGGACGTGTGACGAACTGTGATACTACGAACCAAACGATGCACTAAACAGTTACCACTCACCAAAGCGCTCTAACAGCGATGTAATGTTGGGTTTCACTTGAATTACCTACGTTCTCGGACAGAATGGTACACCGGGAGTCATCGTTCTGTGCACAATTTTGTCGAATTTTCGTTCAACCCAACCTACGGACTTGACGGTGAAATTGCATTTTGATATGCTGATTAAGGGGTATTTGCACACCAAGACACGCATCCTTAGATAATGCCGAGAGTTCACTCTTTCCTACTGAAATTGCTTGCCGGCTCTGTAATTTCCGGCACACTGTTTATGCCTTTAGATTCGCGCGGGAGCGAATCGCCGTGGTTTATCGAGGTTAGCACTCAGGCCGGCATTCGTTTCAAACATACTGACGGGCGCAGCGGGGAGAACTACTTTCTGGAGACTCTTGGCGCAGGAGCGGCGTGGTTTGATTACGACAGAGATGGAGATTTGGACCTCTATTTCGTGAACGGGGCTAGCTTGCCGGGAGCAGAGTTGGATGTTATTCCCACCAACGCGCTCTTCCGTAACAACGGCGATATGACCTTCACGGAAGTCACACAAGAGGCGAAGGTTGGAGACCAGTCTTACGGTTTCGGTTGTTGTATCGGTGATTACGACAACGACGGATGGCAGGATCTGTATGTGACGAATTTTGGCGCGAATATTCTGTATCGCAATAACGGGGACGGAAGTTTTTCCGATGTTACCCAGACGGCGGGCGTTGGCGATGAACGCTGGAGTGCGAGCGCGGCATTCGCCGATTATGACAAGGATGGCGACCTTGACTTGTTTGTTGCGAACTATCTGGACTATCGGTTGGAGGACAACACGACCTGTCATCGGGGCGATCTCCGCGTCTATTGTCCGCCGGCGGATTTTACAGGTGTAGCGGACGTGCTTTACGAAAATAAAGGTGATGGCACTTTCGTGGATGTAACACGCGAATCTGGTGTGTTCAGTTCTGAGGGTAAGGGATTAGGCGTTGTTTGGGGCGATTATGACAATGACAGTTATCCCGACCTTTTCGTTGCCAATGACACGACCGCGGATATGCTTTACCGAAATAACGGCGATGGCACGTTTATGGATGTGGCGTTGTTCGTCGGCGTTGCGCTCGGCGCCAAGGGCATCCCGATGGGCGGGATGGGCACCAGTTTTGGCGATTACGATAACGATGGAGAGTTGGATATCGTCGTAACGAATTTTCAGGACGATCCGAACAGCCTTTATCATGGTGAGGGCGACGGCACGTTTTCGGACGCAAGTTATGCGAGTCGTTTGGGCGGAGTCAGCCTGCCTTATGTTGGTTGGGGGGTCGATTTTGTCGACCTCGACAACGATGGACATGTCGATCTGTTCGTCGGGAACGGGAATATATATGACAACGTGGAAAAGTTCGATCCGGGCTACACCTATCCTCAGCGCAACCTCGTCTTCAGAAATCAGGGTGACGGCACGCTGAATGAGATTTCCAAACAGTGCGGTCCGGGATTAGAAATAAACAAAGTGAGCCGCGGCGTTGCCTTCGGCGACTACGACAATGATGGCGACATTGATATCCTCATCACCAATTCCAATCAGACGCCCGACCTCCTCCTGAACGAAAGCTCCAATCAGAACAATTGGCTCAGCGTGAAACTCGTTGGTACGGTGAGCAACAGGGATGCCATCGGTGCGCGCGTCAGGCTTTTTGCATCGGGTCTTGAACCTCAACTTCGAGAGGTGAAGAGCGGTTCCAGTTACCTCTGTCAAAGTGATATACGTTTGCATTTCGGACTGGGAAAAGCGTCGATTGTTGATCGAATCGAAATCCGATGGCCGAGCGGTTTGGAGGAGGCGTTGGAAGGGATTGAGCCTAACCAGTTCTTGGAAATTCGGGAAGGGGAAAAGCGGCTAATACCGACAAGCCCGCAAAGCAAATAGGTAATTGTTTAGTTCAGTTCAGAACTTATGCGCCAACAGGAAATCGCGACCTGGAGATCGCTCCTACATTACGCTCAGGGATCTCTATGGGAATTCTATCGTATTCGCTATTCGCTCATTTGATTTCCGCCTACGGAGTAAGTGAACGATATAGTTAACCCAAGTTGCCACCTTGTTCGACAGGGCACAGAAACCGAGTTTTTTTCCAACATGGGAACGCGAGATTCACGAAAATCGGGCTAATTTACCTATAATTTAGCGAACGTGAACCAAAAACTCGGTTTCTCTATAATAGGTAGCAACTTGGGTTAGTTAAGACATCATATGCACTATTATTCAAGCGAAATGGTATTATATACCATGTGCTGTCAGAAATTGCGCTTTTCAAGATTTAAGGCTTGCTTCGCCGATTATAGAGACAGCACCAAGCGAACGAATAATGAATGGAGTAACGTCCGCAGTTTCCACCTGTGGGATTCCTATGGGAGCTCTATCGCCTTCGTTATTCACTCAGTTGATCCCTCTGGGGCTACCAGATTTAAATAGGTCGCGATTCGGAGATCGCTCCTACAGAGTCGATTTGAAGATTGTTCATGTAAGCCGAATTGCGTGAGTCCTATTCATGTTAAACAATATGCGTAGCGGCGTGATACCTAAAGTCAAAAGGAGATTGATTTCTATGGAGCACAATGACAAGATGCAGGGGAAACGGGTTCTTATCACAGGTGCGGGCACCGGAATTGGGCGGGAGGTCGCGCTAGAGTATGCGCGAGAGGGCGCCACGGTTGTCCTCCATTACGCCCACAGTGCCGACGGCGCCGAGTCCGCCGTATCGGAGATTGAAGGTGCAGGCGGGAAAGCAATTGCTTTCAAATCGGACTTCACGGATGTCGACGCGGTGAATGAGTTGGGAAAACAAGCGGTCGAATTTCTTGGCGGGCTTGATGTGCTCGTCAACAACGCCGGAATCACAATGAATCTACCGTTTGAGGATGTGACACCGGAGCAGTTTGACACGTTGTACAATGTGAACATACGCGCTCAGTTTTTTCTCACACAAGCCACATTACCGCAGTTGGTTGAGAGTCAGGGGGTAGTCATCAACCTTACGTCCATCCACGCCTTTGAAGGTTTCCCCGAGCACTCGGTGTATGCCGGTACCAAGGGCGCCATTGTCGCCTACACTCGCGAACTTGCCATCGAATTGGCGGTCAAGGGTGTACGGGTGAACGCGATAGCTCCGGGGGCTGTCGAGGTGGAGAACCACTACAAAGCGGTGCCCGACTATGACCCGAAGGCAAACGGACGGATGATTCCGTGCGGATTTGAAGGCGTGCCATTGGACATCGCTCGGGTCGCCGTTTTCCTCTCCTCCGATGATGCCCGGTATATCATCGGTCAGACGATCATCGTAGATGGCGGCACCACCTCTTGGATGCCGTTCAGTGACGGTTTCCGGCAGCGCGGCGGCGACGCGCGTTTCGGGAAAGGTTACGTACCGGGACTATAACCGCGAAAACGGATTTGGAGAGAGATGCGATGCGGTTGCAACTAGCGGCTTTATTGGCGATTGCCGCGGTCGTGGGCGTAGATCAAAAGTTAATGGGGGCGACACCGACAATGGAAGAGTTGAATGTTTCGAGGGCGTGGGTTGCAACCCACTTTGAATCTAACGGCGCCGTTCCGCCTTTTTCCTTTCGCTATGACGGTCAGCCGATAACGGAAGCCCTCCGGGAATGGCGAACAGACAGTGTGGCGCGGAAGCTGGATGACTCCCGGATTGAAAGGACTCTCACCTACACCGACTCAAAAACCGGGCTTGAAGTGCGATGCGTGGTTATTGAATACAGTGATTATCCCGCGGTCGAATGGGTAGTCTTCTTCGAGAACAGGGGCAACGACACGACGCCGATTATTTCCGATGTTCAAGCGGCAGACGTTTCCGTCTCAAGTGCAGCAACGGGGGACTTCGTCGTCTATCATGCGGACGGAAGTCACGCTGATCCGACGGATTTTCACCCTCGCACCACAAAACTAACCCGCGGGGAAGAGCTACGCTTCGCCCCCTACGGAGGTAGATCGTCGGATGGTGTGCTCCCGTATTTCAATCTTGAAAAGCCCGATGGGGATGGAATGATAGCCGCGGTCGGTTGGACCGGACAGTGGGCGGCATCGTTCACACAACAGAGTGATGCGGCTGTCAAATTGCAAGCCGGTATGGAGACCACACACCTGAAATTGTACCCGGGAGAAAAAATCAGGACACCGTCTATCCTGATGTGCTTTTGGAACGAGAATCGGACGCACGGTCAGAATCTGTTGAGAAGCCTTCTGCTCAATCACTATTCTCCCACCTCTGAGGGAGTTCTCGCCGATGTGCCTGTTGGCGCGTCGCCTCATAGCGAGATCGCCTTTGAGTCAACCACAGAAACCAACATGATTGAAGGGATTACAAAGGTCGCCTCGCACAATCTGCCGATTGACACCTGGTGGATTGATGCGGGTTGGTATTTGTGCCCGGATCCCACGACCGGCGGGCAAAATTGGGCGAGAGGCGTTGGAAACTGGGATGCCGACCCCGAACGTTTCCCGAACGGCATGAAGCCCGTGGCGGACGCCGCGCATCAGAACGGTTTGAAGTTTCTGCTGTGGTTTGAACCGGAGCGCGTCATGCCCGGAACTTGGCTCTACGAAAATCACCGCGACTGGCTGCTGGCACCGCCGACAGACCTTCCTCCAGAACTCCAATACGAAAAGAATGATGGATTCCATCTGCTGGACTTGGGCAACCCGGAGGCGCTCGAATGGGCGAATGAGACTTTTTCGGGGATGATTGGAGAGGTGGGGATAGACATCTACCGGCACGACTGCAATATCTATCCACTGCACTATTGGCGGAATGGAGAAGCGCCGGACAGGCAGGGCATGAACGAGATTCGATACATCGTGGGGCTTTATGAGTTTTTTGACTCGCTCCAGCGCGAACACCCGAACCTCCTCATCGACAACTGCGCGAGCGGCGGTCGGCGACTCGACTTCGAGATGTTGCGTCGGTCAGCCGCGCTGTGGCGGAGCGACCACTGCTGGGAGGCGGATGCGGAACAGGGCATGACTTACGGGCTGTCGCTCTGGATGCCGTTGCACGGTGTGGGTTCAATCTCGGTGGATCCGTACGATTTTCGCAGCGGCATGGGCACCAATTTTTCGGCGTCATTAAGATATTATTCCGATCCGGCTATCTGGGATCCTGCCATAAGACTTTTCAAGGAGTACAGGTCGATTCGGCACCTGTTTCAAGGTGATTTCTACCCCCTCACGCCGTATAGCGTATCTTCAGAGGTATGGGTCGCTTGGCAGTTTCATCGAGCCGACCTTGACGAGGGCATGGTGCAAGCGTTCCGCAGGTCGGGTAGCGATATTTCCGATACCGCCTTCAAACTTCACGGATTGTCGCCCGAAGTGCACTATTCGGTGACGAATGTCGATGTGCCGGGAGCCTCCCGGATGACGGGGCAGGAACTTATGGACAAGGGGATTTCTGTTTCGATCAGCGAAGCGCGGGGTTCGGCGGTTATTGTCTATAAATCAGCGGACAACTAATCCTGCCAACTACACCTGTACACCGTTACCCTCCATCCCAACCGTTTACGAGCCTGAGACATCACGGAAACGGTCCAATCTAAACCTCTCAATCGGGTAGGTGGTCGCGCGCCTTGCGACGCGAGAGCTGCAAGTATCTCACCGAATAAGCGTTGAAAACTTGCCTCCGTGCCCGGAGAGTGACGCAGCCCAAACGTGTGGAGAATAAAATATGGATCGAAAAAAGGAAGAAATCGAAGGTGCACTGCACCAATTCGCCAACGGTGACCTCGCCGACAACGCCAAACACCTTCTCAATGTGCTCGGCTACGAAAGCGAACGAACCATGCGTCTTAGACCGAACACCTCCGGCAGGTTTCTTGAAGTATTCAATCAAGATCCAGAGCGTCGCATGAACCCAGATCGGGGGCTTATAGAGGAATGGGAGTCCATTGATTTCATATTCCAACTGACCAAAGATGAGGTCCCATATATTAGGGAAGCGTCGGAAAATCTCAAGGATGCTAAATACGATGAAAGCATCTATAAGTCCTACCTCTTCTTCGTTCTGGGACTTCGTGGCGACCAATACTCTCGCACGAAACTATCCCAGATTACCCGCGAAATCAATAAACTGGACAACAAACCTGCCATGATTCTCTTCCAACACGGCGATTCGCTTACCTTCGCCGTGATTGACCGCAGATTACACAACCTCAAGCCTGAAAAGGACGTCCTTGAAAAGGCAACGCTCATTAAAGACATCAACTTTAACGACCCTCACCGTGCTCATATCGACATTCTATGTGACCTCTCGATTGCCAATCTCCATGGGAAATACGGGTTCAGAAACTTCGATCAACTTCATGAAGCGTGGAGAGAGACACTAGATACCGAGGAACTCAACAAGCAGTTTTACCTGAAGTTGTTCAACTGGTTTGAGTGGGCGGTCTCCGAGGCAAAGTTTCCGGCTGATGAGAAACGCGCCCTGAAACCCGAGGAGCACGTCATCCGGTTAATCACGCGCCTGCTGTTCGTCTGGTTCATCAAGGAGAAGGGACTGGTCGCGGATGAGCTGTTCAACGAATCAGAAATTGCTCGACTACTGAAAGACTACGAGCGTGAGGCTGGGGATTCCTACTACCGCGCGGTACTGCAAAACCTGTTTTTTGCCACGCTGAACACCGAGATCGGGGAACGTCGCTTCAGCAAAAAAGCGAACGCCGACCACCGGAATTTCTCGGTGTATCGCTACCGAGATCAGATTAACGAGCATGAAGAACTCCTCAATCTCTTTGCCAAAACGCCGTTCATCAACGGCGGGTTGTTCGATTGTCTTGATGACTTCAAAGCGACCGGCGAGGGCGGATCGCGCATCGACTGTTTCTCGGATAGCCATTACAAGCAGTTGAGCGTTCCCGACAGGTTGTTCTTTGACGAAGAGCGGGGGTTGTTCCCGCTTCTGACACACTACAAGTTTACGGTGGAGGAAAACACGCCGATAGAGGAGGAGGTGGCGCTGGATCCCGAATTGCTCGGCAAAGTGTTTGAGAACCTGCTGGCGGCGTACAACCCGGAAACCGGCACCACGGCGCGCAAGCAAACCGGCTCCTACTACACGCCGCGGGTGATTGTCGACTACATGGTGACGGAGGCATTGGTCGCGACGCTGTCGCAACAGTGCAATCTCCCGCAGGAGCCGCTGCGCAAACTGTTCGACTATGCCGCGGAGCCGGAAAACGGGAATGAACAAACTGTAGACGCGAAAGCGGACGAGATCCTCGGAGCAATCGCCGAATTAACCGTGCTTGACCCGGCGGTGGGTTCGGGGGCTTTTCCGATGAGCGTCTTGCACAAACTCACGCTCGTGTTGCGCCGACTCGACGACGACAACAGCCGTTGGGAGGAGTTGCAGAAGGAGCGCGCCGGAAAGCGGGCAACCGCAGCCTTCGACACGTCGGACCAACGGGAGCGAGATGCCGAACTCGCCGAAATCAGCGACACCTTCGAGCGTTATCGCGATTCCGATTTCGGCAGGAAACTGTATCTGATTCAGAACAGCATCTTCGGCGTGGACATTCAATCCATCGCTTGCCAAATTGCCAAACTGCGTTTCTTCATTTCGCTGACAATTGAGCAGGAACCGGCGAATGAGACAATTGACAACTTTGGTATCAAGCCGCTGCCGAATTTGGAGACGCGTTTTATCGCGGCGAACATGCTAATCGGCCTAAATACAGAAATCCAGTTATTCCTAGAAAATGACACCGTTCAGAAAAAACAATCCGAAATCAAGTCAATACGCGACAAGTATTTCTTAGCAAGCACCCGAAAGGAAAAACTTAGATATATTCGCAAGGAAGATGAGTGTCGCAAAGAATTGGAACAAGCATTGAATAAACAACATGCCGCATGGGCCGCGCAGCAGAAGAAAAAGATCGACCAAGAGGTTGCTAAATTTCGGACTGAAGAATCCCAGAAGCAACTGCGGGAAAAACTAGGTCAGGAATACAAGCGGCTTGAGCGAGAACTGAACATTCGTCTTGAGGAGGCCCTCAAAATTGTCCGATGGGTGCCCTACGACCAAAATTCCTCTGCCGAGTTTTTTGATTCGGAAGGGATGTTTGGTGTCAAAGACGGCTTTGACATCGTGCTCGGAAATCCACCGTATATTCAATTACAAAAAGATGGTGGTAAATTGGGGCGTTTGTATGAACCATACGATTATACCAGTTTTGTCAGGACAGGGGATATTTACTGTCTGTTCTATGAAAGAGCGAATCAATTGTCAATAGATGGTGGTCATGTCTGTTTAATTACCTCCAACAAATGGATGCGAGCCGCATACGGTAAAAAGTTAAGGGCTTATCTTGTCCAAAATACTCAACCCATACAACTGCTGGACATGGGCCCAGACGTGTTTGATGCCACTGTAGACACCAACATCCTACTGTTGCAAAACACCGCGGATGAGAATCGTACAGCCTTCAAAGCCGCGACCATCAAAACCGACTTTGACAAACAGGCAGGCGACATCACCCAATACCTGAATGAAAACGGGACATCAATGGATTTGCCTGCCAAAGGCGAACCATGGGTAGTGCTCTCTTCTAACGAACTAGCCCTGAAACACAAGATAGAACACATCGGCAAACCGCTCAAGGACTGGGATGTAAATATTTATCGCGGAATAACTACAGGTTGCAACGAAGCCTTTGTCATTAACGAATCCAAGCGCGAAGAACTAATTACGGAAGACCGAAAGTCTGGCGACATTATCAAGCTACTTCTCCGAGGACGAGACATCCAACGTTACCATGTCCGGCAGTCAGGAATGTACATGTTGGCAACCGGTTTCGATTTTGATATTCCGGGCGAATATCCCGCGATTTACAATCACCTCGAAAATACAGGAAGACAGATGGAATCGGGAAGAAGGGGCAAAGGGCTATTCGATAGAGACGACCAAGGTGAGAATTGGTGGAATCTCAGGGCTTGTGCCTACTACCACGAGTTTGAAAGAGAGAAGATTGTGTGGAAGCGAATCGGTTCGATTTTACGATTCGCATATTCTCTGCATCCCACGTTTTGCCTTGACAGCACTTGTATTGCTACAGGCGAGAGGGTGAAGTTTCTGACCGCTGTATTAAATTCTCGTTTGTCTCATTATCAACTGTTCGGACTTGCACCCAAAACAGGGACAGGTGACTTGATTGTCAGTGTTCAGGCTTTGGAGCCGCTCCTTGTTCCACCAATCACAGAGGCAAACCAGCATCTTGTTGCGAAGATAGAAGATCGAATCGACAGAATTCTCGCCAAAAAACGTACAAATCCAGACAAGGACACGACCGGGCTTGAAAAAGAGATTGATGAGATAGTATACTCTTTGTACGACTTAACGCCGGAAGAAATTGCGATTGTGGAGGAAAATACTGTCTGAATCACGGATTAAACGGATTGCTCTGATTACGCGGATTAAATCCAAGTGGTTACTTCAAGAGGAATGAGAAGAAATGTCAAATCAATCTAACGCCCCAAATCAAAAACCCCAAACAGTTCTGGACATCATCCACGCAATAGAGGAGAAATCCGCAGGTGGTGGCTATATCTACCGCGGTGAACCTAAACGCTATCCAAAGGTCTCCTCAACCCTCTTCCGCGAATACGATATCGGTGAAGAGCACTTCAATATTGAGGCGGTCCAAATAGAAATGCTTAGCGCCGCTAAAAAGCATTTAGGTGACCTGCCTCAAGATTTTCGTACAGACCTCGCAGCATCTCTAAATTTGCGCCAAGAGAACACTGATGAAACTATCAATTTTGAAATTCTCACAGAAATCCAACACTACGGCGGCAAAACTAACCTGATTGACTTCACAACTGATTATTTCATTGCCCTTTTCTTTGCTTGCGACGGACTCCATCAAAATGATGGTCGGGTTATCCTTCAAAAAAACGAGGAAATAAAGAATATGATTAAGCACCCTCGTAACCCACGACACCGCGTTATCGCCCAGAAAAGCGTATTTGTTCGTCCACCCAAGGGTTTCATTGAACCACGCAAGGACGAAATAGTCATAATATCGGCAAACCTCAAGCAACCAATACTACAGCATCTACGGACGTACCATAGCATTTCTACGGAAACCATCTATAACGACCTTCATGGCTTCATTAGATATCAAGACATTCACGGCGGCGCCTACACGCAGTTTTATAGAGGTTTTGCCTGCCAAAATCGAGGAGATAAAGCTACAACTTCTGAAGTACGGCAGGAAGAGTATGGAGAATCCATTGAGCACTATACCAAGGCGATAGAATTGAAGCCAGATTTGGAGACTGCGCATACCAATCGTGGAAATGCTCTTGCCAAGATAGGCCAGGTTGGCCCTGCTATTCAGGACTACAACAGAGCAATCACACTCAAAGCCGACGATCCGAGCACTTATACTAATCGTGGAGCAGCTTACACCAAGAAAGGTGATTATGAGCGCGCAATCAAGGATTTTAACAGAGCGATAGAGTTTGACTCTGGGTATGCCAAAGCTTATAGCAATCGCGGTGTCGCTTACCAAGATAAAGGCGAACATGATCGTGCTATCGAAGACTTTAATAGAGCGATACAATTGAATTCCGACTACGCTGATGCCTATTACAATCGCGGACTTTCTTACTATCATAAAAGAGATTATGATGGAGCCATCAAAGACTTTAATAGAGCGATACAATTGAATCCCGACTACACCGATGCCTATTACAATCGCGGACTTTCTTACTACCATAAAAATGATCTTGACAGCGTCATCAAAGACTTTAATAGAGCGATACAACTGAATCCCAATTTTACCGATGCTTATTACAATCGCGGACTTGCATACTACCGTAAACGCAATTACACTAATGCTATCAATGAATATGACAAAGCCATACAACTGAATCCCAATCATGCAGAGGCTCATTTCGGTCGTGGCAATGCTTACAACAGTAGAGGCGATTATGACCGTGCTATCTTGGATTACAATACAGCGATTGCCCTGAAACCGAATTATGTAGGAGCTTATTGTAGACGTGGTGCAGCCTTAAGCAATAGAGGTGAGGTAGACAGTGCAATCAAAGACTTTAACACTGCGATTCAACTTAAACCTGATTATGCCGAGGCCTATCACAATCGTGGGAGCGCTTACTACAGCCGTGCTGAATTTGACCGTTCTATTGAAGACTATACCAGAGCGATACAACTGCATCCCACGTCTGCCGAGACACATAACAACCTTGGAATGTCATACGATGAAAAAGGACAATTTAACGATGCTATCACAAACTTTACCAAAGCAATAGAATTGAATCCCGATTATGCCGAAGCATATCACAATCGTGGGACGGTTTACGAGGAAAATGGTGATTATGAACGCGCTGTTGCGGACTACTCTAACGCGATAGAACTTAGACCTGATGATCCTCGAACTTATTGCAATCGTGGTGGCACTTATATCAATAAAAAAAACTATGAACTAGCCATCAAGGACTTTGACAAGGCAATAAATCTGAGTCTGGATAATTCAGAGCCTCATTACATGCGCGGTATTGCCTACTATGCAAAAGGCGAGCATAAGTTTGCAAACGCGAATTTTAACAAAGCAATAGAGTTAAGGCCAAATGATGCCAGGGCATATAACGGTCGAGGGTTGACGCACCGATGGAACGGCGATTTTGATTCTGCTATTGCAGATTACAATCAAGCGATACAACTGAATCCCGACTTAGCAGAAGCCTATTGTAATCGCGGTGAGGCGTGGTTACACCTAAGAGAATGGGAGAAAGCTAAATCAGACCTTATGATTGCTGAAGAGAAAAGGATAGATATTGTTGCTTCGTTTCGTAACGAGTACGAGAGCGTGGAGGACTTTGAGCAGAAAAATAACGTGAAACTACCGGAAGACATCGCCGAAATGCTGACACCCCAGGCACTTTCCATCAGAGAAAATGAAGGGTGGGAAGCCACACACGAATTGGCGAGTGATCCCGAGATCGTCAAGAGTTTGGAACGTGCGGAAGCGGATGTGAAAGCAGGAAGGTTAAAACGCTGGAGCGATGTTAAACGGGACGTTTGAGGTACAACTTACGAACGAAGCGGAGACGCATTACATCGCACTTGACGACAACATGACGCGACGAGTGAATGAGGCGATGAATCTCTTAGCCCAGAGTCCGTTTTTTGGGCAGAACATCGTCAAGTTGAAGGGAAACTATGCAGGACAGTACAGATACCGCGTAGGGAGTTACCGTATTGTCTACAGTGTGGACACGCTACGTCAAATCTGTATCATCAAGGGGATTTACAAACGAGGTAGAGCATACCGCCCCTAATTTAGCGGATTATACAGATTCAACGAAACAAAGCCGTGTTCTCCTTTAATCGGCGCAAATCCGCGATTCAGCCAACCAAATCTCCCCCATCCCATAGACCTGGAAGGAAGACAATCATGACCGGAAACCGCGCCTCAACCCACGCTCCCGCCCAACCGCAAATGACGCTCCTCGGTTACAAAGAGCTAAGCGCCTGGAACGAAACCGACCTCCGAACCGTGACCCTGTTCGACATAATCTTCCTCCCTCTCACCATGGGCGCCTGGGCGTTGTCCCTGACAAGAGCCGCGCCTTCATTCGTGTACGTGTACATCGTCACCTGGCTGCTGTTGACGTTCTGGGTGTTCTTGACGAGCCGTTGCAAGAGCAGAATAGCCGAACGATTCCGCTTGATGAAGGAGATGGAAGCCGATTTGGATGTCCCGGCACACAGCCGCGTAGCCGGGGGCCCCGGAACCCCAAACGGCATCACGCTGAGATGGTGCTTCTACATCGTAGCCGTTGTACTGGGTGCCGCCGAGGCGGTAATTAGCGCTCAACGCTACAGCCGAATCGCCGTGGAGTACTTGGAAGCCGATTTGCGAATCATGCCCGCCATCCATCCCCAAGTAGTCGTAGTGCTGCTGGGGTTTTACGGCGTCTGTTTTGGAATCCATTTTTTTGTGTCTCGCTGGCGGAGCGGGCGACACAAAAACGGACAATAGTCGTTTTCTCCGCGCCGCACGACATCCGAGCCCTCAAGAACCGCGAGCCGGTGGATCGAGGAAAGGGACTCCGACTAGTAAGTGTTACTTGCCGAAAGAATTATTCCGACAGGGAAAATGGGGTGCTACCAAGTAACACACCACATGGAGGATCTCTATCGCGTTCCCTATTCGGTCACTTGATCTCCGCTGGAGCGCGGAGATTGGACGCATCACGATTCTATTGACATTGCACTCCGCTGGAGTGCCAGATAGGGGAAATCTCTAAGCCGGAACACTTTCTCATAGCTAACCAAGGAGCGAAAGGCAAGTGTTACTTGCGGAAAGAATTGTTCCGTCAAGGATAATAAAGCGCTACCAATAAATTCTGTAAACCTGAAAAATGGGTGCGGAGAGTAGGTTAAACGCTTATTATAGAGAAAATACGATGTCGTGTGTGGACGTGAAAGAGTTGCGGGAATCCATACGCGATATTTTGGAAGGTGAGGGACTGAGCGGTAAAACGCCGCAATACGAGTTGTTTGGAGAAGAATTACGCTTAACAATCTTCGCGGCAGAATCCTTGCAAGACGACGTTGCTGTCTGAACTGTGATTTTTGTGATGAAGTGATGGACTATGATTAAAGAAGAGTATAAGTATTCGGCGTTGACGGAAAAGGTGATTGGGTGTGCCATGCGGGTACATTCCAAGTTAGGTAGTGGATTTCAGGAAGTAATCTATCAGAGGGCATTAGCGCTCGAAATGGCTACTCAAAAAATTCATTTCAGTCGTGAACACGAGATGCCTGTTTACTACAGAGAGCAACAAATTGGCACGCGAAGAGCCGATTTCTTGGTAGAGGGTGTTGTCTCCGTCGAATTGAAGGCTATTATCCAACTGGATGACATCCACCTGGCGCAAGCAATCAACTATCTGGAGGCGTACAATCTGGAGGTTGGGTTACTCATCAACTTTGGTGCACGAAGCCTTGAATTTAAGAGAGTAACGAACACAAAATTGTGAGCAACGAAATCATGGCAATCATCATAATCTCATGACTCACAGTTCGGACGACGTTGCTGTCTGAACTGTGATTTTTGTGATGGAGTGATGGACTATGATTAAAGAAGAGTAGTATTCGGGGTTGACGGAAAAGGTGATTGGGTGTGCCATGCGGGTACATTCTAAGTTAGGCAGTGGATTTCAGGAAGTAATCTATCAGAGGGCTTAGCGCTCGAAATGGCTACTCAAAAAATTCATTTCAGTCGTGAACACGAGATGCCTGTTTACTACAGAGAGCAACAAATTGGCACGCGAAGAGCCGATTTCTTGGTAGAGGGTGTTGTCTCCGTCGAATTGAAGGCTATTATCCAACTGGATGACATCCACTTGGCGCAAGCAATCAACTATCTGGAGGCGTACAATCTGGAGGTTGGGTTACTAATCAACTTTGGCGCACGAAGCCTTGAATTTAAGAGAGTAACGAACACAAAATTGTGAGCAACGAAATCATGGCAATCATCATAATCTCATGACTCACAGTTCGGACGACGTTGCTGTCTGAACTGTGATTTTTGTGATGGAGTGATGGACATGATTAAAGAAGAGTAGTATTCGGCGTTGACGGAAAAGGTGATTGGCTGTTGCATGCGGGTACATTCCAAGTTAGGCAGTGGATTTCAGGAAGTAATCTATCAGAGGGCATTAGTGCTCGAAATGGCTGCTCAAAAAATTCATTTTTGGCGCACGAAGCCTTGAATTCAAGAGAGTAACGAACACAAAACTTTGAGCAACGAAATCATGGCAATCACCATGATTCCATGAATCACACTAAAAGGAAAAAATCATGCCCCAAGACACATCATTATTCCCGTCCGGCATCCGGGACAACCGCGAACGAGGTACGGTCGGCGAATTTTTGAAGTCCGAAATCAAGGACAATCCGTCGCTTTCGATTGTTTCCGCGTATTTTACGATATACGCTTTTGAAGCGTTGAAAACGTCCCTGCTCGGAATAAAGGATCTTCGGTTTTTATTCGGTGAACCTCGATTCATCAAAAGGCTTGACCCCGACAGAACAGAAAAGAAATCGTTCGTCATAGACAGCGACGGCTTGCAGTTGGAGAACCAGCTTGAACTCAAACGAGTAGCAAGGGAATGCGCCGCGTGGATTGAGGAGAAGGTGGAGATTCGGTCAATCCAAAAGGAAAATCTGCTGCACGGGAAGATGTACCACATCGACAAGAACGGCGTAGAAAAGGCAATTCTCGGCAGCTCCAACTTTACCGTGCGAGGCTTGGGCTTGGGCACAGGGGACGGTAATATCGAACTCAACCTAAAGGTCGAGGACAACCGGGATGTCAACGACCTGAAACAGTGGTTTAATGAACTTTGGTATGATGAAAAACAGGTAGTGGATGTTAAGGAGGAGGTGCTGTCCTATCTTCACCAACTCTATGAGAATTACGCGCCGGAATTCGTCTACTACAAGACGCTTTACCATCTCTTTGAGCGGTACTTAAGCGATCAGGAGGGGTGGGGGCTGCTCGACGAACCGCCGCAACTGGTGGATACGCAGATATGGAACGCGCTCTATGGCTTCCAGAAGGATGGGGTGAAGGGGGCAATCAACAAAATTTTGACGCACAACGGCTGCATCATCGCCGACAGCGTCGGCTTGGGCAAGACGTACGAAGCGCTGGCGGTGATAAAATACTTTGAACTGCGCAACGAAAACGTGCTGGTGCTCTGTCCCAAGAAATTGCGAGAGAACTGGACAATCTACCCGGCATACACGGGCAACACGCTCAATCCCTTCCCGAATGACCGATTCGGATACGCGGTACTGTCGCATACCGACCTGAGCCGCGCGGACGGCATGTCGGGAGATATTGACCTTGCGTCGTTCAACTGGGGCAACTACGGACTCGTCGTCATTGACGAATCCCACAACTTCCGAAACAACACGCCCGGGAAAAAAGATCGAGACGGCAACCTGATACGCTTGAGCCGCTACAAACGGCTGATGGAGGACATTGTCAAAAGCGGCGTAAACACCAAGATGCTGTTGCTGTCGGCGACGCCGGTCAACAACGACTTGCGAGATTTGCGGAACCAACTTTACTTTCTTACGGAGGAACGCGACGATGCTTTCAAGGAGTCTCTCGGGGTCGGCAACCTGCGAGAAACCATCACCGCCGCCCAAACCACCTTCAACAAGTGGGCGAAACAGGAAGGGACGCGCAGCAGTCAAAATCTGCTGGAAGAACTGAGCACCCACTTCTTCAAGCTGCTTGACGGGCTGACCATCGCCCGCTCCCGAAAGCAAATTCAGAAATACTATCGCGACTCAATGAAAGAACTGGGCGGTTTCCCGAAACGCGGCAAGCCCGAGTCCATCTATACCAAAATTGATCTTGAGGATGAGTTCCTGTCTTACGACAGACTGAACGACGAGATTTCCGAGTATC
This sequence comes from Candidatus Poribacteria bacterium, assembly GCA_965204085.1. Taxonomy (GTDB): domain Bacteria; phylum Poribacteria; class WGA-4E; order WGA-4E; family JAJDTR01; genus JAJDTR01. Next base: position 932,282 of record CBDBEE010000002.1, read on the forward strand.
AGCTATCCCTCTACAATCCGACCAAATATCTCCGTGCCGAATACGAGAAGGAATACGACCTGCAACACGTCCGAAACTTTACACAGCGCGACCGCGAGCACTTTCTGATTGGAATGATGAAGGTGAACTTTCTCAAACGCTTGGAAAGCTCTGTCCACTCCTTTAGGATTACGCTGGAGCGCACGCTTGACAAGATTGAGGACTTGGAAAAGCGCATCCGGGACTTCCAACAGTTCCGTGAAGAGAATCCCCACCTCGATTTGGCGGAGATGCAGATTGACGCCGGTGATGACGAAGAATTACAGGCGGCGTTGGAGGTGGGCAAAAGCTTGATATTCAAGATGGCGCACCTTGATGTTGAGCGGTGGTTGGAGGATTTGCAGCGGGATAGAGAGCAGCTTGAGCGTCCCCTCCGCTCCGCGGAAAAGGTCAACGCCCCCCGCGACGCAAAACTCAAAAGACTCAAGGAACTGATTGCAGCGAAGGTTAAGAACCCGACAATTACCAAGGAAGGGAATCCCAATCGGAAGGTACTGGTGTTCACCGCTTTTGCGGATACCGCCGACTACCTCTACGGGGAATTGCGTGAATGGGCACAGGCGGAACTGGGTATCCATACCGGATTGGTGACGGGTGGCGCCATGCCCAACAGAGCCACTCTTGGTAAGACGAACTTTATTGACATCCTCACAAACTTCTCCCCCATTGCAAAGAATCGCATCCACGACAATTCGATGCCTCAAGACGAAGAGATTGACCTGCTCATCGGCACGGATTGTATCTCGGAAGGACAGAACCTCCAAGACTGCGACTACCTGATTAACTACGACATCCACTGGAATCCGGTGCGCATCATCCAGCGGTTCGGACGGATTGACCGCATCGGCAGCGTCAACACGAGCGTGCACCTGGTGAACTTCTGGCCCACCCCGGACCTGAATCGTTACATCAACCTGAAAAACCGGGTTGAAGCGCGGATGGCGTTAGTGGATGTCACGGCTACGCAGGGAGATAACCTGCTCGATCCCGAAGCGCTTCCCGAAGCGATTGAAGGCGACCTCAAATACCGCGATCAGCAACTGCTAAAACTTCAAGAGGAGATTCTTGACCTTGAAGAGTTTAACGAGAGCGTTTCTCTCAACGAGTTCACGCTTGATGATTTCCGTATGGAGCTCATCAAGTACATTGAAAGCAACAAGAAAAAACTTGAGGAGGCGCCTTTCGGGCTTTACGCGGTTGTGCCGCCGCCCGCGGATGATCCGATAATCCAGCCAGGCGTTATTTTCTGCCTCCGGCAGAAAACGGAGTCGGAGGAGAATGAGAAGTTGAATCCGACCCAACCCTATTTCCTTGTCTATGTCAGAGAGGACGGCGTCGTGCGCTTTACGTTTGCACAGCCAAAGCAGATTCTTGAGATGTACCGTCAATTGTGTGAGACGAAGACCAGCCCGTATGACGAACTGTGTGCGTTGTTCGATGAGCACACGGATAACGGCGCCGACATGTCGGGTTACGATAAACTACTCCGGGAAGCCGTGAGGTCGATTTCTCATACCTACGAGAAGCGCGCCTTCAGCAGTCTGCGATCCGGTCGCGGCGGCGTTTTGCCGCTCGAATCCGAGCAAGTTGGCGACACGACGGACTTCGAGTTGGTGACGTGGCTGGTGATTAAGGATGAATCGTCTCCCATGAAGCTGAATGAGCTTTTGGATAATGTGACAGAGTACAATATTCACGATGAGATAGACACCGGATCCCCGGTAGGGCGTGAAGAATTGTAAGAAAGTTTCAATATAAAAATTTGTCTTCTACATCGACGTCGTTTTAAACCGTGTAGTCCTTTAATCTGAGAAAATCCGCGATTCAGGCTTTGCGCTATGACGGGGAAAAATGGAAAAAGGGGAGGGTTTTAAGGGCGCTATTCTCACGCCATGTTGATTTGGGCGTGTTCGGCTTTATGGAAGGGCAGCGTCAGGTTCGATTTCAGGGGGATTCATGACACGGTGGGCGATCTCCTGCTTGATGCTTTCCGCTACATCGTCTTCATCGGAGGATGACGACTTGACGGATTCGTGCAGCACTGTTCGAGTCTGTGAGTTCTCGTCTGCTTTTGTTACCCGAGGATTATAAGTGCTCCAAAGACTATAGCAGGCTCGGTGGAAATTCGCAAGGGCGCGGTCTTTGTCACCGCTCTGGTAGTATGCAAGCGCTCGGTAGACGTGAGCCATGGAGTCGGCTGGATTCAACTCCAGCACGGTGTCATAGTCTTCCACCGCGCTGTCGTACCGCTTGAGTGAATGGTGGACTAAACCTCGAAACAGGTAAACTTGTGGCGCAAGTTTGCTTTCCTTGCCTTGGGCTTCAATAATACTCTCAAGATCGAGCAGAAATGCCAAGTTGTCGTGATCTTTTTCGTATTCTTCCAACACCACCTGAAAGAAGGTCGCAGCTTCATCATAATCGGCTAATTCCTCGACGAGATAGTCTCTATATTTTCTCATTTTGGTTCTCCAGATATTCCTGCCAACAAGTCTTTGCGTTTTGAATATCCCGCTGTTGCGAAGATTTGTCACCGCCGCCGAGCAGCAGGATGATGGTGTCACCCACTTTTCCCAAATAGATTCGGTAACCCATCCTGAAGCGGAGTTCAAACACTCCGGGGGCAATCTGTTTGCAGTCGCCGAGGTTGCCCGCTTCAACACGACTCAGTCGTGTCTGAATCCGCTTTCGCGTGGTTTTATCCGCGAGTGAGGTTAACCATTTTGTAAAAGGTTCTTGCCCTCTTTGATTACGAAAGACTCGTAGCTCTCTGGGATATGTTTCATTCAACGCGCAAGTTGCCTTTCAGCGTTTAACACCAAACTAGAATAATACCGCATATGTTAAGTAAAATCAAATGCAAAATGCTAGGGTTCCACGCCTCAAATTCTTGCTGCTTTCACCACTAAAATATTGATGTCTCGCGAGATCGCTTGTGATACGCCGTTTAAATCTAAAACGAACATTTAGGGGCAAGGCAAGTAACTACGCATAGGAATCAAGTTAAGCGTTTTGAGTCGTAAGTCACGCGGTTTCTAATGTCTTAAACTGTTAATCTCCATGTAGACATGGGCGATGGAATACCAACCCATTCGTTGATGGGTGCCCCACAGAAGATGACTCATGACGCTGGTTTCCGTGGGGACCGGTGCGGTTGGAAAGGGATCTCTATCGCGCTCCTTCTTCAGTCGCTTGATCGCACCTACCGTATGGGGTGAGATTTACTCCTCGCCCAATGGGGACTAAGTTAAGGGTTTTGCGGTGAAGAACTCACCAATACTAGACGAACTCCCTTAACTTGATCCGTATGGGGGCAAGGCAAGTAGCTACGTTCAATGCAAGCGTTTGGGGCAATTGTGAGTGGTCGAGGGAGCTAGACAAGTACCAGAGGATTTGTTAAATGGGAGCGGAATTGTTACTGGGTCAGTGATGCTTCGTTGTTCAGAAAACCACGAATCCATGGGCGTACTCGTTCGCGCATGGATCCAAGGTCGTGGAGGTGCAGCCACAGGGTCATGCCGCGAAGGTAGGCTAGTTTGAGATGGGCAGGCAGTGAGTTTCGCACGGATGGCGTCACAGGACAGACTGTTTCGTAGGCATCAAGGAAGACGGATTTTTGGTGGAGGGTTAAAGGGGTGTCTTGGTAAACGGCGGGGAAAAAGACCAAGGCGTACGCGAGATCGGTGACGCGGCTGGCGGGTCGTGCGGAGTCGAAATCCAAAATCGCTTTCACCTTTCCTTCGGACTCGAATTTCAGGTTCTGTGCGCGATAATCGCCGTGAATAATCCAATCGCCACCGTCTGACACGGGAGGATTTTCGGCTAATCTCTCCACTTCTGTTTTCCACTCATCAATCTGACTCTCCGATACAGGATAGCCGCTGGTTTCCGATGCAGCAGTTCGTATCCGCTCAAGCCGCTGGCGCAGGGTGCCGATGACCTCGTCATGCATTGGCGTCCACTGGAAGTCAACTGGAGAACGAAAGCCTTGTAATTCATTGTGCATTCGCCCTAAAGTTTCGCCCGCGGATTGCAGCGCTCCGGTGGATTGAACGGCGTCAAAGTCAAATCCCTCCACAAATTCGGAAATCGCGTAGATTTCATTTTCGTCAACCGTTAGCGTGTCGCCGCGACGGTTTCGGAGGAGGCGGGGGATGGGGAACTCTCGTTTCCCAAGATATTCCTGTACCGCATGGGTGAAGGCGATGCGAGGCCCCTCTGTGGATTGATTGAGGTTGGAGTTATGGGTGGGCTGGTAGCGTTTCAGGAACAACCTTCCTTGGTTTGTGTGGAGGAGCATGGTGGAACTCATCGCCCCGGTGCCTATCGGAATGGCAGCAGCGATTTTTATGCCATAGTTTTGGTGGATGTTTGCCTGTTCTTGAGGTGTAAGCAATTCCATTCGTTGGTGTGTGTCCTCAATTTTTTTCTTCGACTAGGGTTGTTTTCTTGGGATATTTTCAGTCGTGCGGAGTTCGTTGTCAAGTCTTAATCGGAATAGACGCAGGGGAAACGCATCTGATTTGCATTGAAAACTTTACGCATGTATAGTATAATATTGCGCCGACAGATAAGTGGCGGAGTGAACGCGCTGCACCCCAAATCGCCGATTTTCCGTGTTCCAACAGGGTAGCGCTTGGGCTTCTCATGTACCTAAAATTGACCTAATACTAATTCGTAATCCATAAGTTACAAGAACCGGCGGTTCGTAGTAGCGCAATTCATTGCGCGTCTCGGATCGGTTGTAACATATAGATTTTGAAATCGTATAAGTTACGACAATCTTTTTTTTCTGTTAACATTTTGTTCACATTTGCCTGCGTATGAACCCGCGCTATCAAAGGAAAGTATTGAATCAAACCAGGTGAACACTCCCTCGAAATCAAGCCTCCGTTCACATTCTTGTACCTATTTTTTGGGACTATTTTTACAAAAAAATAGGTACAAGTTCAGTCGAAACCGCTCAAAAAGGATAGCGGATCAACATATTGTTCACGTTTTCGGACTCTCAAGCGACTGAACAAAATGCGATCAAAGGAATGAGAACATCTACTGATTTTATTCATCATTCGTTCCGATGATGCTGTAGAGTGAAGAACCTATGAAGCTGAAAGCAGCCGCTATGGTTAGTTTTAACGCGAGAGCGGTTGAGTCGTATTAGATGCGTTTCCCTTGGGGATAGACGTGTTTGTTCACCAAAAATCAGGGGACGGCACAGGGGCCGTCCCCTACGAGGTTTTCATTATCTGTTGATTCATGCAAGTCCTTCGGTGTAGGATGTGAAAAAAGCCCCAGGCGCCGTTGACACTACATTTGTAAACGTTGGAATTGAGTACCATATGACCGCGCAATCGATCGAAAATCAGATAGATAAGCTCAGAGAAGAACTTCGCAATCACGAACATAAATATTATGTCGAGAATCAACCGGAGATCTCCGATAAAGACTTTGATTCGATGATGAAACAATTGGAGGCGCTGGAGGCGGAGTCACCGGGGCTAATTACTCCCGATTCGCCCACACAACGGGTCGGCGGCACGGTCGGATTCGGGGAACGGGTTCGGCATTACAGCAGCATGTTGAGCTTAGACAACACGTTCAGTCCGGAGGAGTTGACCGATTTTGACAGACGGGTACGGCAGATGCTGCCGGAGGAGGCGGTTGAATACGTCGCAGAGTTGAAGATTGATGGCTTGGGTGTTTCGCTGGTGTATGAGGATGGGATGTTGACTCGCGGCGCAACGCGCGGGGATGGGGAGTACGGCGAAAACGTGACCGCTAATCTGCGGACGATCCGCTCTATACCGTTGAGAGTTGCTTCCATTGGTTCAAGTCCGACGCTAATGGAGGTGCGCGGGGAGGTATTTATACCACATGATTGCATGGACGACATCAATAGGGAACGGGTAGAAAACGATGAGGCGCCCTTCGTTAACCCTCGAAACGCCGCTGCCGGATCGGTTCGATTGCTGGATGCATCTATCACGGCGTCGCGCCCGCTCGATATATTTATATACACCTTGGGTTACGCCGAAGGTATCGAGTTTGGGACACACTCTGAATCTCTGGCTCTATTGGTAGAAATGGGGTTCAAAGTGAATCCGACCACCGAATGCTTTCCATCAATAGAGGGGGTCATTGAGTACTGCCGCCGCCGGACGGCGGAACGCGAGAGTATCGCTTACGATGTTGACGGCATTGTCGTTAAGGTGAATTCAATTGTGCAGCAGAACGAACTTGGATCTACGGCAAAAAGCCCGCGATGGGCGGTTTCCTGTAAGTTTCCCGCGCGTCAGACAACCACTCGAGTTCTCGACATTGATGTCCAAGTGGGACGAACCGGCGTCCTAACGCCCAGAGCCACTCTTGAACCTGTGCAGTTGGCGGGAGCAACAATTACACATGCGACCTTGCACAACGAGCAAGACCTCCACCGTAAAGATGTCCGCGTCGGGGATACTGTCGTGCTGGAACGATCTGGAGATGTTATTCCAAAGGTCATCTCCGTGGTTAAGGAGAAGCGGGATGGGACGGAAGACGTGTTTCATTTGCCGGAGCGTTGTCCGTCGTGTGATTCTCCCGTCCAACGCTCAACGGAGGAGGTGGCGGTTCGGTGCGTGAATAGCGAATGTCCGATGCAGTTGAAGCGTCGAATTGAGAGTTTCGCATGGCGCAGCGCCCTCAACATTGAGGGACTGGGACCGGCGGTGATAACGCAACTTGTGGATTCCGGTTTGGTAAAGAGCGTAGCGGATCTTTACAATCTCAAGAAAGCCGATATTGTTGAATTTGAACGGATGGGAGAAAAGTCGGCGGACAACCTGATTCGCGAGATTGAGGGCAGCAAGAGCGCGCCTGCTGCAAAGGTTTTGTTTGGCCTCGGAATTATGCACGTTGGACAGAGCGTCGCAGAGTTGCTGCTTGAACGTTTTTCGTCGATTGATGCACTTGCCGCCGCGGGTGTTGAGGAGATTGCGTGTATCCACGGCATAGGTCCCAAGTTGGCTGAAAGCGTGTGCCATTTCTTCCAACAAGCCGCCAATCAGCAACTTCTGCGACGGTTGAAGGAGGCGGGCTTACAGTGGGAGGCAGATGACGGCACGCCTCCAGATATCGCACAAGAGAGTTTCTTTACGGGAAAAACGTTCGTCTTGACAGGGACACTGTCGCAGATGGCGCGGTCGGAGGCGTCAAAAAAGATAAAGGAATTCGGCGGCAAAACCACGTCAAGCGTTACTTCGAAGACAGATGGCGTGATTGCCGGGGAATCGCCCGGCTCGAAACTCGATCGGGCGAAGGAGCTTGGGATTCAGATCTTGACCGAGGAGGAGTTTCTTGCCAAGTTGCCGGTGGGTTGATCCCTAAGTGGATGGGGCGGTCAGGCTAGGGACATGTTCATCGCGACATGGAGGTCGCTCTTACAGGTCACTCGGTTGATTCCACAAGCCATAACATAAACGCCGATCTAAGCCGTATCATTACTCTCGTCACGGAGAAGCCGCCGCATAATTTTGTTGGATGCAGTTCGAGGCAATGAATCACGAACCACTACATCGTGAATCCTGAATAGGGGGTTGAGTTGTTCGCGAATCGCCTCTCGGAGAGCAGCCCTTAATAGAGTTTTATCCGGATACGCATCTGGCAACAGGACAGCGTGAATAACCAATTGGCTGGGCCCTCCATCTTTGGGAGACATAGACACAGCTGCGGTTTCACGAACGCCGCTTACGGTGTTGAGAACCTGTTCAATCTCTGCCGAGCTGACTTTTATCCCGCCCAAGTTCATAGTGTCATCTACACGACCGTGCGCCCGGAAAAACCCGCCTGCCAGTCGTTCGATCTGATCTCCGTGGCGCCGAAGCGGCGCAGTATCGGGCAAAGAGGGATTACCCTCAAAGTAGACATCATAGTGATCGCTTTTCAACAACTCCGTCGAAAGCCCCAAGGATGGCGGGATGAGAAAGACTTCCCCGTTGTCCGTGTGTTTTCCTTCCGCATCAAGTATGACAAGGTCGGAACCCAAGGCGGGCGTCGTGAAGGTGGCTGGCGCAACGGGTTGAATGAGTGTGCCTGTGATATATCCGCCGCCAATTTCTGTTCCACCGCAGTATTCAATTATAGGCCTGTATTCCGCCAACGACATAAGAAACTGCATGTCCTCCGGGTTGGAACATTCGCCGGTTGAACTGAAGGCTCTAATCTTGCGCCAGTCAAGCCCTGTCATGCACTCCGTGTTTTTCCACGCTCTGACCAAACTTGGAACAACCCCAAGCATCGTAACGCCGGCATCCTGCACAAACTCGCCAAACTCTCTTTCGGTTGGCAAGCCGTCATATAGCGCTATCGTCCCCTTGTTGATTAGGCTTGCGTAGATTAGCCAAGGCCCCATCATCCACCCAAGATTCGTGGGCCAAGCCAATACATCTTCAGACTTAATATCGTGATGCAAGTAGGCGTCTATCGCACATTTTATTGGGGTCGTATGCGTCCACGGTATGGCTTTGGGCGCTCCGGTGGTTCCGGAGGAGAATAGAATGTTCGTGTGTCCATGCGGGTGACAAGCGACCGATCTGAATTCATCGCAGTCACTCAGAAACTGCCCCCACGTCATATCGCCCGATCGAAAGTTGAGAGGCAATGCCTCTTCCTCTTCAGAGGAAAGAATGATTGCTTTAGGCGCACCGGATGCAATCACTTTCTCGTATAGCGGTAACCGTTTTCTGCCGCGACAAATGTAATCTTGAGTAAAGACTGCTTTTGTGTCCGCTATTTTGAGACGGGTTTCTATCTCGTGCGGTGCAAAGCTATCGGCGACCGAAACAACCGTACAACCGGCTTTAATAATTCCCAAATAGATGGCAACCGACTCGGGCGTCATGGGCATGTCGACCGCAATAGAATCTCCTGCCGCGAATCCCGCGTCCCCTAATGAGTTGGCGACACGGTTCGATAAGGAGTCGAGTTCGCCATAGGTTAATGTCGAAAACGACGTTGTTTCCGATTGTGAGACGATTGCGGGAGCATCCTCCGACGCGCTAAAGCAACTGTCCGCAATATTCAATTCGGCTCCCGGAAGCCATTGGGGACATTCAGTTCCACGGGACAAATCCACGACCATCGCAAAAGGTGTGCTAATCCTAATATTCAACCGATTTACCATCAACTCGAAAAAATTAGTACGATTCTCGACCGACCATGCGTGGAAATCTTCGTACGACTCAACCCCCAACTCTTTCATCAATCCGGTGATATTTGCCTGTTTGACTTGCTCATTGGAGGGGAACCAAGCTGGGGCAGGCCCATCACGTGACGTGTTCCAATCGGCAAAGGCGCACTCATGCAATAGCTTGTGCAGGGCAAATGGGTGAGAAGGCGTCAACACTTCGTCGGTGATTCGCCGCCAGCATTCCGCAGAGGATAAGGATGAGAGCAGAGGATTTGCCCGCCGCAGTATCTTGGACGCGCCGGATTCGTCTAGTCCGCACTGAATAAGCTGGTCAAGTTTCAGTGGAGTAGCCATGCAAAATGCCTTTGGTCCCGTTGGACTATCGACTTTCTATAACGAGAGGAGATTGTACCAAGTGAAGGTGTGTTCGTTAACCTAGCGTGCCGTCCAACCTAGGTCAATCGCCCAGTCGGCGCCAGTTATGACTCCGGCTTCTTCGGAGCAGAGGTAGACGACGAGTGAAGCAATCTCCTCCGGCCGAATAAGCCGCTTAATTGCTGCCGGCGTCAGCATCACTTTTTCCAACACCTCATCGGGTGTAAGTTGGTGTGTCCGTGCCTGATCGGCAATCTGTTCCTCAACCAAGGGTGTCTTCACGTAGCCCGGGCAGATTGCATTCACGGTGATGCCGTGCGCTCCGCCTTCCAATGCAGCCGAGCGGGTGAAGCCGATTAACCCGTGCTTTGCCGTAACGTAAGCGCTCTTGAAGGGAGATGCCACGCGCCCGTGGATTGAGGAGATGTTGATTATTCGTCCCCAACCGTTGGCTTTCATTGCTTGCCAGACATGTTGGGTTAGCAGGAAGGGCGCGGTAAGCATGACGGAAATCATTTCGTCCCAGATTTCAGGTGGAAACGTCTCAATGGACTCGATATGTTGTAACCCGGCATTGTTGACCAAAATGTCAACCCTGCCGTACTTTTTCAAGGTTTCGGCGATTAGTCGTTGACAATCTTCGCGTTGCGACAAGTCGGCTTGGACGAATCGAGCATTTATTTCGTCAGCAGCAACTTGACCGCCCGCTTTGTCGATGTCAGCCACAACCACCCGGTCGCCTCTTTGAGCCAGCGCTTGAGCAATTGAGCGCCCGATGCCACTCGCCGCCCCAGTGACAATCGCAACACTTTGATCCATTGTTAACCACCCTGCATCAGTTCCTATGCCATGTCTTAAATCTTAACCTATTATTGAGTGTTATTCAACAGCCAAATCTTGGCACCGACCTAGTGTGGCGAATTCTTCATATGGCATAACAATTGTAAAACCCTTCCGTGCAGACAAATAAATTGACATCGCTTGATTCACTTGTTAAAATTTAGTCGCTTCTACCAATGCAGCAGCATACCTCGTACGCAATTCAATGCAATCGAAAACATGTGAGACTGATGAAACTGCGCACCAGAGCACGGGCATGTGCTCTCCAGATGTTATATCAAGCCGAGATAACACAGGATTCAATCGGTTATGTTCAGAAACTTTTCTGGCAATCGGAAAATGCCCCCGAGAATGTTCGAGAATTCGCTAATCCTCTTGTCGAAGGTACGTTTGAACATCGGGAGACGATTGATGCGGCGATACGTTCTACCGCCGACAACTGGACGCTGGAGCGGATGCCAATCGTAGATCTCTGTATTCTACGTAGCGCTACGTATGAGCTCCTTTATCTCGTTGATATTCCTCCCGCGGTCTCAATTAACGAAGCAATTGAACTTGCCAAAGCCTATAGCACTGACGATTCCCCGAAATTTGTAAATGGCGTTTTGGATCAAATCAAGGAGATAGCGCCGACGAAGACCGAATTGGAACATCTGCGAACCAGTGGAGGCATTAGTTGACGCGATTCCGACGTATCCTGATTGGTGTTCTGATTCTGACGATACCTATTGTCACACATGCGCATCGGGAGATTAAATTCATTGAAGAGTTTGGGGGAAAAGGAGAACAGGAGGGACAGTTCGCCGAGAATGTGCACATCGCTTTTGATCGAGAGGGCGGAATCTATATCACGGACACAGACAATTTTAGGATTCAAAAACTCAATCCCCACGGACAACTTCAGTTTGAGATCCGGGCGAATGCGGAACAGTTTACGCTCATCAATCCTACCGACATCGCTGTCGGGAAAGATGGCACGATCTATGTGATGGACTGGATCCTCATTCCAATTGAGGGTACGGACGACCCGAAAATCTTCAATTATGGTCCCTGTGTCCACCAGTTTGATGCGGAGGGAAAGTTTGTCGCCAGCTATCCAATTCGGAATCTCACACAGCGGGTAAAGTCACTTGAATCCGCCGTGCCGGGGCTTGATGCGGACGGAAATTATGCGCTCATCATCCCTCAAGGAGACGTGGAAAGATCCTTTCTACTGGCAGTCGATCATAACGGGAGCATCTATGTTTTAGACACCGGAGTTATCCATAAACTCGACGCTAACGGTCATACCGTTGCGACCTACCCGGTGTCTCAACCGAAAACGGGGCAGGTGATTAAAGCCGTGGATATGACGGTGGACAGGGCTGGAAATCTCTACCTCGTGGACAAAGCCGCCCATCGTATCCTGAAATATGATCCCGACGGGAAATACCTGACAGCATTCGGCCAATACGGAGATCGAGCAGGACAGTTTATCTCCCCATTCCTCATTTTTGCCCGAGACGATGGATCGATTCTGGTTGCCGATAGCGCCAAGTATAAATTGGATTACGAGTCAGATTTGCCGAGGAGACAGCTCGATCCATTTCAATTTGGGCGATTACCGTACCGCGTATTTCGGACGCGGATGCGCAGAGTTCAGCGGTTCGCGCCGGATGGTGAATATAAGGAGAAAACCCTAATCCGTTTCGGTAGAGAGAATGAGTTACACACGTATCTAAAGCTGATAGCAATCGATTACAACGAGAATTTGTACTTTCTCGACATGGAAACCCTGAAGTTCAGGAAATTCGCTCCGATCGGTGGATTCATCTCGTCCGCTTTCGAGGTGGAAGCCAAACTCGGCTACACATTCGAGATTCATGACGCTGAGATTGACAATCAGGACGATCTTGATGCCGACCTTTATAGCGGTGCCGATTTTGATGAACGCCTCGTGCTGAACGAGGCGAGCACCAAATTCACACTCGCCTACCTTGTGAACGAGGACCTTCGGTGCTCAATCTCCAATACGCTGAGTTACCTGCGGATGTCGGACAAGAGTTTCTACCGCGCGCGGGAGTTTGAGGATTTCCGCGGGAGTTTCAATCAGGATGACGAATCGAAGCAGACATTTTGGGATGATAGAATCGAGCTGGACCTGATTGTGACGCGCGATCATCGTCCGCACCATTACCGGGAGGCTAAGGGGTTTCTTTACCTGAATGTCATACGCAACGATTACATCAACGCAGCGCTGAGCCTATCCAACAGCAGGCTCTTTGATTTTCGAGCGCGAATTTCTGACTGGGGCGGCGGCATTTATTACGACCTGAGCAGGGCGTTTCGGCTTCAGTTTGAGATTAGCCATTTCTTCGGCTATAACACCTATACTTATATTGATGAGGAAAGCATTCTGTATGCAACCGGGTTCGTGGAAAGTGATTATACATTGGCGCTCTTGACAGTTGATGGCAGGTTTTGAAGTCCCATAGGGATCCAGTTAAGAGAAGCCCGCCTAGTATTGGCGAGGTTCTCTGTCGCACTCCATACGGTAGGTGCGATCAAGCGAATGGATAATGAGTGCGATAGAAATCCCTTTCCAACCGCACCGGCCCATGTCCTTACGGAAACGAGCGCCATAAATCATGTTCTGTGGCGGTGTCATCAGTGAACGGATTGGTATTCCCTCGTCCACTACATTGAGATTGACTGTTTGAGACATTAAAACCGCAGGATTAATGCCCTAAAACGCTTAACTTGATCCCTATGGTGCCAGGTTTTGGAGATTTCATCGGAAGGAGAATTTCATGAGTCAATTCGTCGCAGATTTTGAAGCCTATATACCCGCCGAGTTTAACGGGGAAACGTATGGTAAATCCGGTGTTCTTGCCACGATGGATGAAGCAGGCATTGATGCCAGCGTGGTGTTCATCGGCGGGCTGCCGAGCGATCCGTGCGAAGAGAACGCGGGGCTATTGCAAGAGGTCAAAGGTGAATCGCGAATTCTCCCAGGTGCGCTTATCAACCCAACGATGGGTAACCTTGCAACCGATGACCTCAAACGGTGCGTCGATCAGGGAGCGCGGACAGTTAAACTGATGGCAGCCGGACACCGCTATCACCTTGATTCCGCGTGCGTTGATCCGGTAATGGAACTCGCAAACTCGCTCGGGATTCCCGCCACAATTCATTCGGGGTCGCCGATGAGCGGGTGTTCGCCGGAATTCATCGGGACACTCGCAAAACGCCACCCGGATGTGCCAATCATTATGGATCACATGGGTTATCGCGAATGGATTGGGGGCGCCGTGCAGGCAGCGGTAGAAAACCCGCAGATTTATCTTGGCACCACGCTCATCGCGGCGGCGGAACCAATCTCGGTTAAGGGCGTGGCGCGGGGCGGACAGGTCGGCGCCGATCGTATCGTGTTCGGATCAAACGCACCGTCGGGTGTTGCTACGCACGGCGTCAACGGTATCCGAAATATCGGTTTTACCGATGAAGAGGAAGCGCTCATCTTGGGAGAGAATTTCAAGCGGATTTATGGGCTCTGATAGTCGCCGTCTAAAGCAGTTGCGGGGCAAACCGCTCAAGGACTACTTGAAGCAGGTCGAACATCCCGGGACGGATCTTATCATCGTGTTGCAGGATGTGGAGGATCCCGTTAATGTTGGTGCCGCATTCCGAATCGCGGATGCCTGCGATGCACGTGAACTCGCATTGACGGGAACGACCCCGGTTCCGCCTCACCCTTCGATTGCAGGCATCGGGCGTGGCACGCATCGGCGCGTGAATTGGAGCTATTCGGATTCGGCGCCGGAGGCGATTCAAGGTTTCAAGGAACGCGGGTATACTAGCTGCGCCATAGAGGTTGCATCGAACTCCGCCCCCTATTACGAGGTTGAATATCCGGAGAAGGTCTGCCTCGTGCTTGGAAACGAGTATTACGGGGTCGCGAAGCGCACAATTTCCGTTTGTGATATGGCGATTTATATCCCGATGTACGGAAAGGTGATGTCGCTGAACGTGCACGTCGCACTTGGGATTGCGGCGTACCATATTATTCATAGTAAGCGAATTAGGGAGCGATGACGGCGAGTTCCGGACGGAACGATCCCTACAAACAAGCAATTCGGAACGATTTTGTGCTTGACAAAAACAGAGAGAGATAGAATTATATAGTCCGTTTGCGACCATAATAACGGATGTTGATTCGTACAACAGGTTCACATGTTAGAGTGAGTGTTCTGAAAACCGAAAAGGAGATTAACGTTGAAAACAAACTATTGGCGTTGTCTGGGGCTAATCTCAGTCGTTATGTTAATAATAAGTTCGGCTGCGGCGCTTGCCGACGGTGGAAAGATTAGTGCCGTTTACTTCGGCGATTTTTATTACATCGCCGCACATCACAACGAAGAACTAAAATCGCGCAACGGATTCTGGACACGCCGCGTCTACCTGACGTACGATCAGAAACTGAACGAGACGTTTTCGTCGCGAGTGCGTTTCGAAGTGAATAGTCCGGACGGCTTGGCCGGTACCGGCGGTAAAAACATCCCGTATGTGAAGGATGCCTATTTGAAAATATCGCCGAAGGGCTCGTCGCACAGTATTCTTCTGGGGCGGTCCATTACACCGACATTTTCAGTGGTGCCTAAAGTATGGGGTTATCGAGCGGTTGAGAAGTCCATGCTTCTCATGCAAAAGTATGGCAGTACGCGGGACTTGGGTATTGCAGTGAAGGGCAAAGTGCCCGGAGTGGACATGCTGAGTTACCACGCGATGGTTGGCAACGGCGCGGGCACGAGTGCCGAGACCAACAAATACAAGAGAGGGTATTTGTCAGCGACACTGAAACCCTCCAAAGGCGTCATCGTTCAGGGGTATGTTGACCTTGAGCCGCGGGGATCTGGCATGAGTCGCATGACTCTAATGGGATTTGTGGGATATCAAATGGAGGACTATCGGGCGGGGGTGCAGTTCGGCAACCAGATTCGAGGTCAAGGAGAAGGTGAGGAGGATGTGTCGATTCAAGGGGTTTCCGTCTTTGGGGCAGCCGCTGTCAAGCCCGACGAGATTTGGGTGTTTGGGCGCTTCGACAAGATGTTGAGCGTAAACCCCGATGCGCCGAAAATCGCGTATACGCCGATGAGCGGCGACGCGAAGTCGAATACCCTCATTGCAGGCTTGGACTACAGTCCGGCGAAGAACGTGCACATCATACCGAATGTGTTGATGTCCTTCTACGATTCACCCGAAACGGGCGAGAAACCGGATGCGGATCTGATGGCGCGCGTGACTCTTTACTATAAGTTTTAGAGGCTGATATTTTTGAGAGATACGTGTGTAGTAAAAAACATTTATCGGTGAATTAATCGTGTATTTTGAGAGCTAATGACACTATTTTCTTCCCGATATTTGCCGAGTATGAATGGCGTCAATCCAATCATTCCAATGCGGGGCAAGATGCCCCGCCTACTGGTTATACCATTTCTATAAAATGGAAGTGCATTGATTACGTGGATTAAGTAAAGAAACTTGCTTGGAACTGAACAACATGCCTCGTCTCTGCGCAAAGTCCGCGGGGCAAGATGCCCCGCCTACGGAAAAAGCGGACGATACCATTCAGACATCATATGCACTATTATTCAAGCGAAATGGTATTAGTTTCCTAGAGCAACGGTTGGCATGAGTCTTTTCATTCTAGCATACAGTATGATTGAAACAAATTATACTCAATATTATTCAAACGAAATGTTATAAGGGGGATTCTGTTGAAAATTGATTTAAGAGAGGTATCGAGATTTGTTGTGATTGTGGCAATTACCATGCTGTGTGTGTCCACTTCGTGGAGTCGTGAACTGGTTTTCACAGCTATACCGGATCAGGACACGACGCGGTTAGAGCAGCGTTTCGGAAAAATAGCGGATTACTTATCGGGAAAACTGGGTATACCGGTGAGGTATATACCGGTAAAGTCGTACAGTGCATCGGTGCAGGCATTCAAGAATGACGAGGTTCAGCTCGCTTGGTTTGGAGGCTTATCGGGCGTTCAGGCGCGGCTTGGGGTGCCGGGATCGGTGGCGATTGCTCAAGGAGTGGAGGATCCCTATTTCATCTCGTATTTCATCGCGAACACGAGTTCGGGATTGGCGTTCTCCGAAAAGTTTCCGAAGGACATCGCCGACAGAACCTTCACCTTCGGATCAAAAGGATCAACATCGGGGCGCCTCATGCCCGAGTTTTTTATCCGAGAGGCATTTGAAAAGACGCCGGATGATATTTTCAAGCGTGTGGGCTTCAGTGGCGACCATTCCAAAACATTGGCTTTGGTACAGTCGGGCAGTTATGAGGTGGGCGCCATGAATTACAAGGTGTGGCGAAAAGAGGTCGAGGCAGGCAAGGTAGACCCAATGAAGGTGCAGGTTATCTGGCGTACGCCGCCGTACCCGGATTACAACTGGACGATTCGCGGGGATGCGGACGAGGCTTTCGGTGACGGATTCATCAAGAAGGTACAGCAGGCAATTACCGACATTGATGATCCGACGATACTTGACGCATTCCCGAGAAAAAGTTTTATTCCTGCCGATAATTCGCTGTACCAGCCTATCTTGGATACCGCGATTGAGGTTGGAATCATCAGGAAATAAAAGAAATTCGTTCATGTTAAGAATAGGTGGGTGAAACCGAGTTTTTTCTTCAAAACTCGGTTTCTCAAAGTCTCTTTGCACTTTCTTTTGATATGAGCTAGGAAATTATCTGGCGATGCTTCTAAATGTTCCGATATTAAGATTAACATTTTGTCAGTAAGGTTCGGAGCAGTTCGCCTATTGGGGAATGACGATTTGTGTTCCCTGGCCGAGGAATTACACTCGCTGTGCATCACACCTTTTATTCCGCATTCTCATAAGCCATGGAGCCATCTGCCGAGTCCGCACTTTTCAATTTGGACGGGGAAAGTGTCGCCTACGAGAACAACGTCGCCTTGAAAAGTGTTTCCCTGCAGATTCACAGAGGGGAGAAGGTCGCTCTGATTGGCCCCAGCGGTGCCGGTAAAACTACGCTGCTTCGCACGCTATACGAAAGAGTTGCGGGCGGATCGTCGTTCGTACATCAACATTACGCGCTCGTACCTCAACTCTCTGCCTTCCATAACGTCTTCATTGGACGTCTCGATCAACATTCCACAGCTTTCAACCTCCTAAACCTAATCAAACCCCAAGAAAAGATACTGGATGAGATTGTCCCAATTCTGTCCAAACTCGGGATGGAGGAAAAGATTCTTGAGCGGGTAGGCGCGTTATCGGGAGGCCAGCAGCAACGAGTGGCTGTTGCGCGCGCGATGTACCGCGGCGAGGATATCCTGTTGGCAGACGAACCTATCTCATCGGTTGATCCGCATCAGGCGATGACAGTAATGGAGTTGATTATGCAGAGCGCGGAAACCATTGTATTGTCCTTGCACGCTGTCGACTTTGCGTTAAAGTTTGCCAAACGGATTATCGGACTGCGTGACGGGGAAGTTCAGTTTGATTTGCCGACTGAAAGGGTTTCCCCGACCATGCTCAGTGAGTTGTACGAGAGTGAATCTGTCGGGATTAATCTGTTGTAGTGAAAGCCAAGGGTTGGCAAAGTTTGCGTAGGCGCGCATGGCAGAATCTGTATGCAACGAGATGCAATGGACTGTGTCCGGTGAGAGGAATAAGAGAGAAACCGAGTTTTCAGGAAAAAACTCGGTTTCGTGGCGTGAAAGTGGGAAGTATTTTACCCTTCGACAAATGGTTGACCGGACTGTCGAAACTTGTGTCTTTATACTTGTTTTCATGTGCATAGTAGTGGGATGCACGAATCGAGAGCATAGCCAAGCGCAGACGGAAGGGAAGCCAGAAGGCGCGGCGGAGTTAACAGTTTTTGCGGCTGCGAGTTTGACTGATGCAGTCACAGAAATTTCTAAATCGTTTGAATCCGAGCGAGAGGTTAGGGTCTATACAAATTTTGCAAGTTCGCAGACGTTGCAGGTTCAGATTGAACGAGGGGCTCCGGCAGATTTATTCATTTCCGCTAGCCCAAAACAGATGGATGTGTTGCAAGAGAAAGGCGCCATCCATGAGTCCAGTCGCCGCGATGTGTTAAGAAACAGCTTGGTGCTGGTTGCTCCGACTGGTAGCTCGCATCAAATCGAAAGACCGGAAGAACTTGCGGATTCGCATACCCGACGAATCGCCATCGGAGAACCGAGTTCCGTCCCGGCGGGCATCTACGGAGCGGAAGTCTTGAAACGATTGGGAATTTGGTCGGCAGTCCAACCGAAACTGATTCCTGGAGCAGATGTTCGAGCCGTTCTCGCATACACCGAGGCGGGGGAGGTCAATTTCGGTATAGTTTATAAAACGGATGCGTCCGTGAGTAAGAAGGTCAGAATTGCCTATGAATTTCCCGCTTTGAGCCATAGCCCAATCCTGTATCCAGCCGCGGTGATTCGGGACACGAAGCACGAAGATCTCGCACACTCGTTTCTTCAATATCTCCAAACATCGGAAGCCAAGCGCGTGTTCCAGAAATACGGATTTTCTGTCGTCAAATGAACCTAACAGATACAGAGGTCGCGGCGCTGGTCATCTCCGTCAAAACCGCCCTATTTAGTTTGCTGTGCATTCTACCGATGGGCGTCGGAATAGGGTGGCTGCTTGCGAAGACGGCATTTCGCGGGAAGTCTCTGCTCAATACCCTCGTGATGCTGCCTTTGGTACTGCCCCCCGTTGTGAGTGGTTATCTGCTGCTCATGCTGTTTAACAGGCAGGGACCTATCGGCGCCATCCTCTACCGACTGTTTGGGATTGAGATTGTATTTTCATGGTTAGGCGTTGTTTTGGCGATTTCCGTTATCTCGTTTCCCTTGATGGTTCGCAGTATTGTAATCGCTATGGAGGGAATTAATCCTCTGCTGGAAAGCGCAGCGCGTACGCTTGGTGCTGGACGTTTCAAGGTTTTTTTTTCAGTCACGCTCCCGTTGTCCTACCGCGGGATTATCGGAGGCGCGATTCTGGCATTCGCTCGAAGCCTCGGCGAATTCGGCGCCACCATGATGATAGCCGGCAACATACCCGGAAAAACACAGACGCTACCCTTAGCCATTTTCAATTATGTGCAAACCGGTCAAGAAATCAGTGCTTATCGACTGGTGTTTCTATCGACGATTATCGCTTTCGGCGCGTTATGGCTTGCGGAAAGGCGGTACCTCGGATCAGATTAATCGACTGAGTTAATACTGAGAAGAAGCATGCGCACGGTCGTATTGGTCATAATTCTACAGATTGCTGCTGTCACGCTATACGGATGTAACGTGAAAATGAGTGACCGAGAGACCGTGTTACCGAAGCGAATTGTGAATGAGAAAGACGGTACCGAGATGGTGCTGATTCCAGCAGGTGAGTTTCAGATGGGAAGTCCCAAGAACGATGATAAGCACTGGGAAAGACCGATTCACACCGTGTATTTGGATGAGTTCTATATGGACGTTCATCCTGTCACAAATGCGCAGTATCAGAAGTTTGTCCAAGAGACGGGTTATCCGGCGCCGAAAACAACGCCCCCGTTCAGCCATCCGCAGCAACCCGTCGTCTGGGTGACATGGTGGGATGCCATGGAATATGCACGATGGGCATGCAAGACACTTCCATCGGAGGCGCAGTGGGAAAAAGCGGCACGCGGGGGACTCGGCGGCAAGGCTTACCCCTGGGGTGACGAGCAGCCTAACCCGTCGCTGGCGAGCTACGATTCAATCTACCGTATCACGCTGCCGGTGCGCAGTTTTCCGCCGAACGGCTATGGGGTGTACGACATGGCGGGAACGGTGTGGGAGTTGTGCATGGATGAGTGGCAGGAGGATTTCTATTCGCGAAGCCCACGAAAGAATCCGGTAGCGGGTGGGATTGTGTCACCAACCGCCGATCTCAAATCGATTAAGAGCCTTCGTGTTACTCGCGGCGGATCCTGGCATCATAGAGCCGAACACGGACTGGAAGTATTCCATCGCTCCTATAGCCCGATAGACTTCATTGAGGACTTCCAAGGCTTTCGCTGCGTGAAACCGGTATCCCCTAGATGAAAGACACTCCCAATGGCACCGAGTCCATTTGCATTCCTAGTTCGCGGGAAGCTTAATGCTAAAAACAAGCCTTCTCTTCGCCGCTATTGCGCTTGTTGCGTTCCTGTTGGCGGACCTTGAGGTATCGACGCAAGATCCTTGGTTAGAAGTTGGCAGAATGGCGAAAGGAGTTGTGACTCCCGACTTCCTCGCCATCTGGGGATTCTGGAATGCTCTGCTAAACACGGTGGTTTTTGCGCTCTGTGGTATTTGCCTCGCCGTTGTATTCGGCATCGTGCTCGCATTCTTTTTCCGTTTTACCGCCGTCCGATTGTTCTGTGCCTTTATTCGCGCCATTCATGAAATCTTCTGGGCGTTCATTTTCCTATCCGTGGTTGGACTCAACTCGGTCTGCGGTGTGCTTGCTATCGCGATACCTTACGCCGGCATCTTTGCCAAAGTATATGCGGAGATTGTTCAGGAGTCGGACCGACGCCCCCTAGAGGGCGTACCTACTCGGTGCGGAGGCTTGAGCCGCTTTGTTTACGGCATTCTTCCCGTCATCTACGCCGATGCGAAGCACTATACGGGTTACCGTTTCGAGTGCGCGTTGCGATCGAGCGCCATTCTCGGATTCATTGGTCTTCCAACGCTCGGGTTTCATCTGGAGACCGCGTTTCGCGAAGGATTGTACTCGGAAGCGGCGGCTCTGCTTTATGTCTTCTATTTGTTGATTGCATCGCTGAGATATTGGGTCAAAGCCCGTTTGATACCGCTCTATGCGGCAGCGGCGTTCATCCTTCTGTCATGGGAGATTACGCTGTCATGGACGAACGTCCTGCGATTCTTCACCTATGAGATCTTGCCTTGGCCCATGCGTCAGGAAGGCGTATCGACGGGCAGCTACGCCGTGTCATATGCTTGGCAGCCCGTATGGCAGTGGATGCGAGAAATAATCGTAGGTGAGGGTTGGAAGGGCATTCGGAACACGGTGGTTTTGACCCAAATTGTGTTGGTAGGAACCGGAGTATTCACACTGTTGAGTTTTCCGTTTGCCTGCCGACATTTCACAGGGAAGATCGCCGGTCGAATGTCGCACTATTTGCTCATTGTTCTGCGCACCACCCCGGAGTATATTCTTGCCTTCGTGTTTGTGCAACTCTGGGGACCTTCGATGCTACCAGCTGTATGGGCAATTCTCCTACATAACGGGGCGATTCTGGCTTTTCTGACCAGCAACAATGCCGATCTCGTCCCGTTGCGTCTGGATGCACCACACAGACGGTTGGACCGTTATTTCTTCGAGATTCTTCCACGTGTGTATGGACAATTCCTCGCGTTCCTCTTCTATCGATGGGAGGTAATGATGCGCGAGTCTGCCATGCTCGGCATACTTGGCGTTTATACGCTAGGATTTTTCATTGACAGCGCGATTGAAGCCGTTCACATGGACAAAGTGGTGTTACTGATTTTTGTCACCGCCGTGCTCAATATGGGGATTGACACGATATCGCAGTTGGTACGACGCCGGCTTAAGATTTCTACGAAACTGGTTACATCGGCTTGATCTACGACACAGATTTCGCGTTTGGCTTGAACCCGCCAAGAAGAGTCGGGTTGGATGGATGGAAGAACGGAAGATTGGAAGTTTTTAGTTCGCGCTATCTTCAAGAGCTTATTGTCCTAGAACGGATGAATGTGCAGCAGTTTTTCTTTTTATGAGAACTTACGCAGCGTCAGGAGATCGCTCCAATCGGAAATGAAGTGTAGAAACAGGTATTAACTGTCCCACCGCGAACTTTTAGGGGTTCAATTATCCAAGTCGCATAGGGATCAAGTAAAGCATTTCACGGTGCAGGTTGCGCATTTTCAATGCCTCAATCTGTTGATTTCCACGTAATCTTGGACGAAAGAATCCCTTTTCATTCTTCAGTCGGTCCGACAAAGAAGATGTTCCATAGTGCCAGTTTTCGTAGGGGCGGGGTTCCCCCGCCCGATAGGGATTAAAGTTAGTAATTTCACGAGAGAATATTCCGGCAATACTAAGCGAAATCTCCTAAATTAATCTTTATGGGGGTTCAATTATCCAAGTCGTATTAACGTCAAGGCTGAGAGAAGAAGCAAATAGTTGGGTTTCGCAGTGCTCAACCCAACCTACGGATTGGCGAATTAGGTGTGAGGTCTGGAATTGGCATTCCAGACCTAGCAGGGAGGGACGATCCTGGCGTGGATAGGGGGCGCACCAAGGAAGTATGATATAAATTGTGATGAATCAAGCTAGATCGCTCTACATTCATGTGCCCTTCTGTGCGACGAAGTGCCACTATTGCGCTTTCAATACGTACGCCTTCCATAAAGAGCAGGCACACCATTATCTCGAAGCGCTGCGGTCCGAGATGGAACTTTACCGTCATGATTCTGGCAGATTAAAATCGGTCTTCATCGGAGGCGGAACGCCATCCATTCTGTCCGCAGAATCGCTGGATAGGTTGTTCGGGCATTTGCACGCCATTTTTGAGATCGATGGGGCAGCAGAAATCACAGTGGAATGTAATCCCGGAACCGTAGATCGCCAGAAACTAGACGTAATGCGTTCCGGAGGGGTGAATCGATTGAGTTTCGGGGTACAAGCGATGGACGATGCTACGCTGGAGCGATTGGGCAGGATTCACACGGTGGACGAGGCAATCCAAAGTTATGAACTCGCACGCGGAGTCGGGTTCGACAACATCAACATGGATCTGATATTTGCGTTACCGAATCAAACGGTTGAGGAGTGGAAATCTTGCCTGCAGGAGGTCATTTCACTTCAGCCGGAGCACATCTCGGCGTATAGCCTGATGCTTGAGGAGGGAACCGTATTCTATGAGTCTTGGCGGACGGGAAAACTCCAGCGGCTTTCGGATGAGATCGAAGCCGAAATGTATCGCGCTACCATTGACATGCTAACCGACCACGGCTATCAACAGTACGAAATTTCGGGCTTTGCCAAGCCGCGTTGTGCCGCGAAACACAATCTTGTATACTGGGATAATCAGTCATATATCGGGCTGGGACCGGGAGCGTGCGGGTATATCAACGGGGTGCGTTACTCAAATATCCGCGGAGTTCAAGATTATGTTGAATCCCTTAAACAGGGTAGAAAACCGGTTGCAGATTCCGAGCAACTGACCGGGCGAGATGAAAAGGCGGAAACAATCATCCTCGGTCTTCGGAAGCGGGAAGGGATTCGGGAACTGGACTATCAACGACGATTTGGCGAGTCGATTGAGGTCGAATATGAGGATGTTCTCGATAAATGGATTGGCATAGATTTGTTGGAATGGAAAGGCGAGTATCTCAGACTAACTCGTCAAGGACTTTTCCTAGCCAATGAGGTCTTCGTAGATTTCCTATAGATTGATTATGCCACGAAGAAACAAAGCGCTGAAGATTGGAGATACCGCGCCTCCGTTTACGTTGCGGTCCGTTCATCAGAAACATGTGGAACTTGAATCGTTCATGGGTGAAAAGCACGTTGTGCTGGTGTTCTTCCGGGGAACGTGGTGACCCAACAGCCGCCGCCAGTTGGCGAGTTTGCAGGAACATTTGGAAGAGTACACGGCACTCCAAACCGTAGTCATCGGCGTTGTCGGTCAGTGGCCCCGGGAGGTACGGAAGTATGCCGATCGACACAACATCACGTTTCCGCTGCTTACGGACAAAGACCGCCATGTCATCAAGAGTTACGGTGTGCATCATCGACTGGGAATTGATGCGTACAACATCGCTCGCCCCGCAACTTTTGTGATTGATAAGAACAGGGTTATTCAGTTCATGTATGTCGGGTCACATCAATTCGATCTCGCCAGTCATCGGAGTCTAATCGACTGTTTGAAATCCCTCTCATAGTAAGATGTTCCCGGTTTTTGTGCCCTCAGCAGTTGCACTTTTCTTTTTTTGATTTGTGGAGTGACGCTGTGATATAATATTGCCAAACAGAGTTCTTCCGTTTCTGCGTGAACATTGGAAGCTGTGAGGAGTAGGTAAAATTCACTAATAGCGGCAAACCCTGAGAACCAAACAGATGTGAAACAGATTTGAGGAAATGCCAAGCCTACGGTCATCATCCGGAAAGGAAATGATAGTAACGGAGCCGTTTTGCCCAAAGATGGATTTTTGGGCTTTTTTTATTTCCGAGATTCTTCAATGACCTTCCGAAATTGTAACAGGGGCTGAAGGGAAGTGACCGCATCATAAAGGAGTTAGCCGTGGCTGACGCATCGGGATGGACGGCACAGGATGTGAAACACATGCGTCGAGCTTTGGCTCTCGCCGCACGAGCGCGCGGACGAACAAGCCCCAATCCGCTCGTTGGAGCGGTCGTTGTAAATGGAGGCGAGGTCGTCGGCGAAGGGTATCATCGGGCGGCGGGAGGAGCCCATGCGGAGGTTCATGCCATCAATCACGCCGGAGCAGCCGCACACGGGGGAACACTCTACGTGACGCTCGAGCCGTGTTCCCACTATGGACGGACGCCTCCGTGCACGGAAACGATTATCCAATCTAGGGTTGCGCGGGTTTTTGCCGCTCATGTCGATCCTAACCCCAAAGTTGGCGGCAAAGGCATTCGGGAACTTGAGAAGGCTGGCGTCCAAGTCAATGTTGGTTTGTGTGAGCCTGAAGCGCGTCGCTTAAATGAAGTTTTCATAAAGTACATCCGGACAAATCAACCGTTCGTCATCCTCAAGTCGGCGATGAGCCTTGACGGGAAAATCGCTACGGCTTCAGGTGAGTCACAATGGATTTCATCCGAGGCGTCACGGTTGGAAGGGCATGAGATTCGAAATTCCGTGGACGCCGTATTAGTGGGCGTAAATACGGTAATAAACGACAATCCGTCCTTAACGACACGACTGCCCGAACGGGTTGGGAAAGATCCGGCGCGAATCGTTGTTGATTCGGAGTGCCGCACGCCGTCAACTGCAAAGGTCTTCAATCCGGACAGTGAAGCAAATACAATCATCGCCACTACCAAACGAGCGTCGGAGGAACGGATTGCCCGTTTGGAGGCAGCCGGAGCAAAGGTGTTGGTGGTTGAGGAAGTAGAAAATCGCGTGTGCTTGTCGTCACTCATGCATGCGCTTGGCTACCAGGGTATCACCAGCGTGCTAATCGAGGGAGGCGCCGAGGTGAACGCCTCGGCACTAAAAGCCGGAATTGTTGACAAAATGGTGTTTTTTGTGGCACCGAAGTTAATCGGTGGCGCAGATGCTCCCGGTCCCATTGGCGGCGAGGGGATTCAGCGCCTAGCGGAAGCACACGTGTTGCGTGATGTGAATGTCGAGTCGATTGATGGGGATATTCTTGTTGAAGGTTATTTGGGGACGGGGTGCTAATCGGTTAATCCTTCGGATTAAGACGCATGTTCACGGGAATCATTGAGGAAATCGGTGTCGTCAATGATGTACATCGAACTTCGCAGGGCGCAGTTCTAAACGTTGGCGCCTCGGAAGTGTTGACAGATAGTAAAGTTGGCGATAGTGTAGCGATTGACGGAGTGTGCCTGACGATGACGCAGGTGGACAGTGCGAGGTTTACGGCTGATATTTCTGCCGAGACCTTGCGCCGTACGACCTTGGGCAACCGGAGTCGAGGAGACGGTGTCAATCTGGAGCGTTCGCTGCAACTCAACTCCCGACTGGGCGGTCACATTGTGTTGGGGCACGTTGACGATGTGGGAGTTATCAGCGGCTGGCGGGATGAAGGCGATTCGTCGATGATGCGTGTCTCCGCATCCCCCGACGTGATGCGATATGTTGTGTTCAAGGGATCAATTTGCGTTGACGGGATTAGCCTGACAGTCGCCAATCTATCTGAGACCGAATTCGAGATTGCGCTCATCCCGCATACAAAGCAGGTGACAACCATCGGAGAGAAACGGGTAGGTGATCGCGTAAATATTGAAGTTGACCTTTTGGGACGATATGTCGAGAAGTTGCTAGGCGAGAAATCTGAACATCCCCGTTCAGTTGATTTAGCGTATTTGAAATCGTATGGATTTGCTTAATCAAAGCCTGAGAAGAGATTAAACCATGAAGTTCAATACGATACCGGAAGCCATTGAAGGTGTTAGAGATGGAAAGTTAGTCGTAGTGGTGGACGACCCCGGTCGAGAGAATGAGGGCGATCTCATTATGGCGGCTGAAAAGGTAACGCCTGAAGCGATTAACTTTATGGCAAGGTACGGACGCGGATTAATATGTTTGCCGGCTTGCCCGAAACGCCTTGCCCAGCTAAACCTTGATCCGATGGTACCGGACAACACCGAGCACATGCGGACGGCATTCACCGTGAGCATTGACGCGAAGGAGGTCACTACGGGGATATCCGCCTACGAACGCGCGTGTACAATTCGCAAATTTGTTGACCCGAACTCGGTGTCAGATGACTTCTCTAAGCCCGGTCATATTTTTCCGTTGCAGGCGATGGAAGGGGGTGTTCTTCGGAGGGCGGGACACACAGAGGCGGCGGTAGATCTCGCACGACTCGCTGGATTATCTCCGGCAGGTGTGCTGTGCGAGGTGCTAAATGAAGACGGGACGATGGCGCGCGTCCCGGAGTTGCTGGAGTTTGCCGAAACACATGACCTAAAGATCATCACGATTGCCGACCTCATTGCCTATCGCCGGCAGACCGAAACGCTTGTCAGACGGGTGGCTGAGGCTGAACTTCCGACCGATCACGGCGAATTTAAGCTTTATGCCTACGAGAGTACGAATGACGAGAAGACACACATCGCCCTTGTGAAGGGCGACTTTTCGGATGGCGAGCCGGTGTTGGTGCGTGTGCATTCACAGTGCTTAACCGGCGACGTATTTGGCTCGCTACGCTGCGACTGCGGCGAACAGTTGCAGTTGGCAGAGGAGAGGATTGAAAAGGAGGGACGAGGCGTGCTGCTCTACATGCGGCAGGAGGGGCGCGGCATGGGGCTGCGGGACAAAATTCGCGCTTACAACTTGCAGGACAGCGAAGGCTTGGATACGGTTGAAGCAAACGAGCGTCTCGGATTCCCGCCGGATCTGAGGGATTACGGCATTGGTGCGCAGATTTTGGTGGACTTGGGGGTTCGCAAAATGCGTTTGATGACGAACAACCCGCAGAAGGTCACAGGTCTGGCGGGGCACGGTCTTGAGATTGTGGAGCAAGTTCCCTTGCAGACCGTGCCGCACGAGTTCAATCGGAATTACCTTGCAGTAAAACGATCAAAGCTTGGACATCTTTTGCTGCATCCAATACTGGAGCCGGAGGATTCAAGCTCTAACTAGCAGATTAGAAAAATCTTAGGACTAAGACAATACGATTGATTAAAAAGAACAATGCCTACTACCTACGAAGGGAACCTCATCGGTACCGATCTCAAAATCGGAATCGTTGTCAGTCGGTTTAACGGCTTTATAACTACGAAATTGCTTGACGGTGCCTTGGATTCGCTGAAGCGACACGGTGTGCCCCTTGAGGATGTCGACGTGTTTTGGACACCGGGCGCTTTCGAGATTCCAGCCACCGCCAAACGGATTGCCGAAAAGGGCAAATTTGATGCGATTGTGTGCATCGGCGCTGTCATCCGTGGCGCGACGCCGCATTTCGATTATGTTGCCAATGAAAGCGCGAAGGGGATTGCACAGGTTGGTCTGAATACGGGAGTGCCCGTCATCTACGGCGTGATTACCACGGATACGATTGAACAAGCGATCGAGCGTGCCGGGACAAAATCGGGGAACAAGGGGGCGGAGGCAGCAGTCACAGCGATTGAGATGGCGAATCTGTATCGGCAGATTGACACGGTAGACTGAATGTTTCGTCATGACGAGAGGATCAATGGCAGGTTTCAATTTCCTATTTGACTTCGCCTTGGTGTTTATAGTCAATTCCATTAGCATTTTTACACATATTTCGGTAGGTGCGGTTTCTAACCGCATCGGCACCCAACATGTACCATATGTTTTTAGAAAATGAACCACTTGACTCAGGAGAGCCAAATTTATGAAGCAACTTACCAATCTGTTCTTGGTCCTGTTTGCCGTAGTGCTGATGCAGGCACAACTTGTGAATGCCGACGAGTGGCCCCAATGGCGCGGTGAAAATCGCGAAGGCGTTTGGAACGAAACCGGCATTGTTGAAAAGTTCGAGGGACCAGAAATCCCAATCCGCTGGCGTGTGCCTATCGGAAGCGGCTATAGCGGACCGAGCGTTGCTGAGGGGCGTGTCTATGTTACCGATCGGGTTACAAAGCCGAAACAGATCGAGCGTGTCCACTGTTTCGATTGGGAGACGGGTGAATCCATCTGGTCCTATACCTACGATTGCGTATACAAGATTGACTATACGGCGGGGCCACGCGCGACTGTGACTGTACAGGATGGACTCGCCTATGCACTAGGAGCGATGGGCCATCTGCACTGTTTCGATGCTGCCACGGGTGAGATCGTATGGAAAAGGGATCTCAATGCCGAATATAACATCAATATGCCTATCTGGGGCATCGCGAGCGCGCCTCTTGTTGAAGGCGACCATCTCATCGTCCAAATCGGCGGTACGCCGAACGCATGTATCGTTGCTTTTGACCGAAAGACGGGCGAGGAAAAATGGAAAGCGTTGGACGATAATGCCTCTTATTCCGCACCGGTTGTTATTACGCAAGCAGGTGAACGCGTCCTTGTATGCTGGACGAGCACTAATGTTGTAGCCCTTAATCCACAAACTGGCACATTACACTGGCTCTATACGTTCGCGGCGGAAGGTGTCATGGCCGCTATTGCTACCCCTACTCTCTATCGGAATGAATTGTTTGTTGCGCATTTCCGGCGCGGCGCCCTTCTCCTGAAGTTGTCACCAGATGCGTTGGAAGTAGAACTCGGTTGGTATCGCACGGGAAAAGATGAACTGAACACCGATGCCATTCAGCCTGCCATGTCAACACCCGTTCGAATAGGCGAATACATTTACGGTGTGGACAGTTACGGTGAACTCCGCTGTATAGACGCGGGAAACGGGGATCGAATTTGGGAAGACCTCTCCGCCGTGCGGAAAGCACGTTGGAGCACCATCCATTTCGTCAGACATCCGGTCTCGGCAGATAACAGAGTCTGGATGTTTAACGAACACGGTGAACTTCTTATCACGGAACTCTCTCCGGAAGGGCTGAATATTATCAGTCGTGCCAAATTGATCGAACCAACGCGCGACCAACTCAACCGAAGAGGCGGTGTTACATGGGCACACCCTGCGTTCGCCTATAAACACGTCTTTGCTCGGAACGATAAAGAACTCGTTTGTGCAAACTTGGCAAAAAACAAAAAGTAGAATGCAAATTACGGAGGCAAATATCGGAAACAATCCGTATGCCGGAGGTAGACTCACGCTCCGGCGAACAACCCCACGGCTTTGAGGTAAAAGCCGTTACACCCATCGACGAATGACGCGCGGTGACAACTGAACTGGCGCATCAACATAGCGGAGCACGCCTGCTATATGTCTATACAGAAGATACCGAAAATCTTTTCTCCATTAATTTCCCGTCCCCACCATCGGATGATACTATGCACTAACTCGGAAAATTTGAGAGTTGGCGAGGAAAGACTACCACCTTGTGCCAGTTGCGAAGTTGCCGACAGCCCCCGGTTTGAATTTGAAATCTCAAAATAGCCGGCAGAAAAACATGATAGGTTCTCTTGACATTTGAAAATTGAGCCAATATTGATTTCCTGAGGCAGTATGTTCGGCAACCACAAGGGTTACCCCTACATTAGATCGAATTCCGTAGGGGTTGGGTTTCCCAACTCGCTGGGCGAAGGAGGATTTTTATCGCCCTACCTATTCAGTCGCTTGATCCTCGCCCCTACGATAGGAACTTATCGGCGAATTATGGACGCGCCTTATATGAATGTCAACACGCCCTAGTGAATCTACGAAATGAAGCGAAGATTAACGGTTTTCTAGTTTCCATAAACGGTGAGTGTCTCACTGACCAGAGCGTATAATGAAAACAACCTTGCGTCACGGCGATTGCTTGTTGTTGCTTCGGCAACACACCAATATCGAACCTGTAGACCTTACGTTTCTTGATCCGCCGTTCAATCAAGACAAGGAGTATAATGCGTGGAATGACAACTTGCCCGATGAGGAGTATTGGGGATGGATGCGGGATGTGTGTAAGGAGGTTCATGCGTTAACATCCAATGGCGGCGCAATCTACTTCATGCAGCGCGAGAAAAACAGCGAATTCGTTCTCCGGTGTTTGCGCGAGTCAGGTTGGACATTTCAAAATCTGATAGTCTGGAAAAAGAAGACATCCGCCGTTCCCGCCATGAAGCGCTATGGCAAGCATTACCAAATCATTGCGTTTGGGACGAAAGGAAAGAGCCCGAGACTATTCAACCGCCTGCGGATTGACCCGCCACTCCCTGCCGGCTACAAGTATCAACGAGAAAACGGCATGTTTGTGACTGACGTGTGGGATGACATTCGTGAGATGACCTCCGGCTATTTTGCGGGCGATGAGGCTTTATACGATACAGAAGGCAACCGTGCGCACAAACAACAATCGCCTATTCAACTCTTGATACGTATTATCCTGTCCTCGACAAATCCGGGGGATGTCGTTCTTGATCCATTTGCCGGTTCGGGAACAACATTGGTCGTCGCCAGTCAACTCAATCGGAAGTCTATTGGAATTGAACTTGACCCCTGCAACGTCGAAATCATCCACGATCGGCTTGCCGAGGAAAGAAAGGCCGATGATGTTTCACGCTTTCTCAAGGACTATGCATGCACTGACGGCTTTGAAGCAATTTGCGGTCAGAGGGAATCTGTGCTATCTAAATCGCTAGCCACGAATCAGATAGAACTATTTGAATCGCGTCAATAAATCACGCTTTATCGCACAATCTTTCAAACCAATTCTCTGAAAAAAAATGACGTGTGGGCGTAACATAATTTGATGCACAGCACCCAAAGGGTTGGGAGACCCAACCCCTACGAATGCTGACGCCTGTCCCAATCTCACGGAGCGCAGACTTAGCGTCAATCGTAGGGGCGAGGTGACCTCGCCCGTTCCTCAATCGGTGTAAGTTGTGTTCACACGTCGAAAGAAGGAGCGAAGCACAAAAAGAATCCGTAGCGGGATTGCCTCTCCCTTACTTAACACGGACTCTGTTTACATGAACGCACCTATTCACGCACACCCCTAATATAAAACTCTAAATGATTGCAATTATCGACTACGGCGCGGGCAACCTGACAAGCGTTGAACGCGCGGTCACGTACTTGGGTTATGACGGCAAAATCACCGCAGACGCGGAGACCATTATGTCGTCCGAGAAGGTGATTTTCCCGGGTGTCGGCGCCGCGGGTGCAACAATGGGCAATCTCAACGCACATGGGCTTTCCGACGTGTTGAAGACCTGCTACAAGATCGGCAAACCGATGCTGGGGATATGTATCGGCATCCAAATCCTGTTTGATTACAGCGAGGAAGGGGACACGGAGTGTCTCGGAATCTTGCCGGGGGTTGTTGACAAATTTGAAGCCACGCCGCAACTGAAGGTACCGCAGATTGGTTGGAACGAGGTACATCAAACCGAATCGCACCCGATTTTCGAGGGGGTCCCCAATCCCGCACACTTCTACTTCGTCAATTCATACTATCCCATTCCGGCACAACCCACCGCCGTCATCGGCAAAACAACCTACGGCGTCGAATTTTGTAGTGTGGTAGCGCGCCAAAACCTCATCGCAACCCAGTTTCATCTGGAGAAAAGCGGTCGAGTAGGGTTGAAGATGCTCGACAATTTTTTGCGGAGTAAATGAGAACCTTCCTGCTGGCATGCGTCGTCATATTCATCAACTTCATTATTTACGGATCGCGCATCCCTCAATATTACGATGTCGCTTCACATCTCTACTACGTCGTAATGATTCTTGCCGCCAGATACGATGCGCGGCTTGGACAGCGAATCCTGCTGACACTAACGACAACAGCAAACTGGTTGTTTGTGCTTCGCCATATCAATCAGCAGACACATTGGGTTGTCGCCTCGGCGGCAGTGGCGACATTGTACCCCTTCATCGCCTATTTCATCGTGCGAACAATCAGGCTGCTTAATGCGCAGCGCCTCACGACCGAGAGGCAAATCGGTCGAATAAATGCGGCGAACTCGGATCTCGAGAAGCGTATCCGCGACCAGTCCACCCTCTTCGAGGTCAGCGAAGCCGCCAGCGCCGATATAGAACTGGATGAATTGTTTCAGCGGGTAATAAAGATTCTCGCGGACCGATTAGGCATTTACCGCGGTACGCTGCGGCTAGAGAGGAATGGCGAGTTGGTAAAATGCGCCGAAGCCATGTTGGGGCTTACTTCGGCGGAAATCAAGCGTGGCACCGACAGCCAAATTGACGAAATCCAGCAAAGCGTATTGTCTTCCGGGGAAGCGATTGGCGTACCTCATAGTCGCAAACCGCTAAAACGGTTGGAACTCCCCAAGGCGTGGTCCGTTCAATCGAAAGATCGTATCGCATTCTGGTGCATTCCGCTGATTGTCGATGAAAAGGTTGTCGGAACACTCACCATTGACAAGGGATCTGACAGGTTCGCCACGGGAGATGAGGTTCGGCTTCTCACGATTATCGCCTCCGTCTTGGCACAACGGGTTAAGATTCAGCAGATGATAGACGCGTTGGTTCAGTCGGAAAGACTGGTAACGCTGGGAAAGTTGGCTACGACGGTTGCGCATGAAGTCCGGAATCCGCTGGGCGGAATTCGTGGCGCTAGCCAATTGCTCCAAATGACTGATGACAACCTTGAGTCCAATGGCGAAATTCACGAATACACGAATGTGATTATCCAGGAAGTAGATCGACTGAACCGTGTGATTGAGCAGTTGTTGGCTTTTGGCAAACCGCATACGCTTACGTTCGAACCGCACGGCATCCGGGGCTTGATTGATGATAGCCTTTCCATTTGCGAAACGGAATTCAGCCAAAACCGTATTCGCGTAGATTTCAAACACGATGAAAATTGCCCGCCTGTACCAGTCAACGTCGACGGGCTTACACAGGTTTTCCTGAACCTGTTTCGCAATGCGATTGAATCAATGGAAGACAGCGGCGTCCTGACCGTTCGAACGTCGCACGATGCCGCGCAGGGAGCGGTTCACATCCGTATCCAAGACACCGGACGGGGCATCTCTCCACAGCACGCCTCGCAACTGTTCGATCCCTTCTACACAACGAAGCAGAAGGGCACCGGCTTGGGACTTTCAATCAGTCAACAGATTGTCGAGGAGCACAATGGCACAATTGAAGTCGATGTAACCCAACCTCAAGGAACGGCGTTTGTCATTACATTACCGGCGCAGATTGACCAGGCGTAACCTTTGTATAGTGCCGGTTCGTGTACCACTAATTTACACGCACAAAAACACTTATGGAACACTCAATTCTCATTGCCGATGATGATGATGGCATCCGGTTCGTATTAACT
Organism: Candidatus Poribacteria bacterium; assembly: GCA_965204085.1. GTDB lineage: Bacteria > Poribacteria > WGA-4E > WGA-4E > JAJDTR01 > JAJDTR01. The sequence continues at coordinate 966,296 of CBDBEE010000002.1, forward strand.
AAACTCCTTCAGAAGGAGGGGTATCTCGTACATGAGGCGCGAAACGGGAGTGAAACACTTACCTGCCTTGACGCGGAACCGGTAGACGTTATCCTTCTCGACATCAGAATGCCGGACGCAGACGGATTGGAGTTAATCAAAGATATCCAAAAGATTAATAGTACTGCCTCGATTATTGTCATGACTGCCCACGGTACCACGGAAACAGCGATAGAGGCTGCCAAACGCCGCGCATACGATTATTTCACAAAACCGTTCGATAACAATAACGTCGTGTCGATGGTGTCCCGCGCCGCAAATGCGGCGGACGAGGCGAAGGCGTCCGTGAAAGCGGATACCAAAACAGAAAAGGACGGTGGTAGTCCACAACAACATGCCGACGCGAAAGAGACACGACTGGTGGGTGAAAGTCCGGCAATGCATGCGGTGTACCTCGTTATTGGACGCGCGGCGGTTAGCGACGAAACTGTCCTCATTATGGGCGAGAGCGGAACGGGTAAGGAGTTGGTCGCTCGGGCGATTCACGAAAATAGCGGTAGGGCAGACAACGAGTTCGTTGTTGTTGACTGTAGCGCGATTCCGCCGGCTTTAATCGAAAGTGCACTGTTCGGGCATGTTCGGGGTGCTTATACCGGCGCAGAAGTGGCACGCCAAGGGAAGTTCGAACAGGCTAACGGGGGTACCATCTTTCTTGATGAGATTGGCGAACTGCCGATTGAGGTGCAGATGAAGTTACTGCGCGTTTTGCAGGAACGAGAGGTCGAGCCTGTTGGTTCCAACGAAACACGTCAAGTTGATGTCCGCGTGGTTGCGGCTACGAATCGACAACTGGAACAATCTATCCAGGATAGCAGCTTTCGGAAAGATTTGTATTACCGGCTTAATATTATTCCGATCTATCTGCCTCCGCTATGTGAGCGCAAAACGGATATTCCCGATCTGATTGATTTCTTCATCGCTCGATTCGCAGAAGAATACGCGCAACCGAAAGCGACGATTTCATCCGAGGCGTTCAAGCGACTCATGGCGTACGATTGGCCCGGCAATATCCGGGAACTTGAGAACTCACTTAAGCGGGCGTTGGTGCTGTGTGCGGGCAGTGTGCTCCTACCGGAGCATTTTCCGAAGTTTGCGGAAGGGGAGATTTATTCATCGGTTTTGGAGGGGTCAACGCTTGAGGGGCAACTGCGTAGACTTCTGAATGATTGGGTGAGTCAAACCCTTGATGCCGACGCATCCGAGACCGAGCTTTATTCCAAAATACGCGCGATTTTCGAGAAGCCGCTGTTCGAGATTGTTCTTAAGCAAACCGGTTGGAATCGGAGTAAAGCGGCAGATATTTTGGGAATAAACCGAAATACGCTGCATTCCAAAATGGAGGAGTACGGGATTAGACACTAGACCTCGTCGTATCGCCCGCGTTACCGCTTGACATCGTTGCCGCACCTTGTATATGATTTTGAGGGTCATCTTCATTTGATTTTGTACATTTATGGAGCATAGCGGAGAGCATTGGGGACAAGCGGGAGAGATTCCCATTATCTGGGTTTAAAGGTTGGTGCGCATTGCGCACCCTACAAATGTACAGAATCGAACTTAGGGCACTGAACACGTATGGACATTGGAAAGGTCATCGGCACGGTTGTGGCAACCCGGAAGGACGATAACCTGATTGGGACTCGGCTCTTGGTTGTGCAGCCCCTTGACGACAAAGGTGAGTCCACGGGGAAACCGCTCGTCGCGACAGATACTCATTGCCAAGCGGGTCGTGGAGATATGATCTATATGGTTACTGGCGGGGACGCGGTCGGTGTGGTAGCCGGTCGTAAGATGCCCGTTGACGCCGCTATTGTCGGAATTGTCGATTCGATTAGCCGCGTAGAGGGAATGCCCGGTAGCGAGGAGGCGTAAACTTGTACATTGCCAAGGTTGTCGGGAAAGTAGTATCGGTCATCAAACATGCCGCGTATGAAAACCGGACGCTGTTGCTCGTGCAGCCACTAAGCCTAAAGTCTCAGCTTGTTAGGACACCGACGATTGCCGTCGATTATGTCGGGGCAGGGGAAGGTGATGTGGTGCTAGTTGGCGCCGGTCCGGGGGCGGCTGAAGAGGTTTTCGGAATCCAAAATGCGCCGATACGCGAATTGGTGATGGGGATTATCGATCGGTTTGATGTATCAGTCGAGGTTGAAGCAAATGGGCATGGCACGAATGAAAATCGCTCTGTTTCCAACTAGCAGCCTCGCATTCCGTTTTCCAATATCTTGTAAGGTGGTAGATCTTGTTTATTCCATTGGGTAGTTTTAGATCAGACGAGCATTCCGTGAAACCGCGGGTTGTTCAATGTTTGATCTTCGTTAATCTCTCTATTTGCGTTTACCAACTCTGTCTATACTATGACGATATTTCCTTCATGATGAGGCACGGCGCAGTGCCTCGGGATATTGTCACCGTCATTGACGCAATACCGTTCTTTCCGGTTATTCTTCCCAATCTTCTTCACCCAAGCCTGATTACCTCGCTCTTTCTCCATGATGCCCGAGTCATGGAAGGCGGGTTGATTCACATCATCGGAAACATGCTGTATTTGTCAGCGTTTGGCCCAAACTTGGAGGCTCGAATCGGGCATTTCAGGTTTCTTATCCTCTACCTATTTTCGGGTGTCTTCGCAACACTTCTCTACGTCATGGTGCATTATGATTCCACTATCCCTCTGATTGGGGCAAGCGGCGCCGTTGCAGGCGTGATGGGGGCACATTTTGTTGCCTGTCGGGAGTCGCACATTCGATGTCTCTGTCTAGTTTTCATTCGATACTTGCCCGCCAGTGTGGTACTTTTACCGTGGATAGTCATTCAAGTCGTGAACATTTCTCTTTCCTACCACGGTTCGCCCGTGGCTTGGTTAGCGCACATAGGCGGATTCGCAATGGGAGTCTTCTGCATCAAGAAACTCCTTCGGTTTTCTCTTCAAGCGAAACCTGAGAGCAACCGACGTTCCGTAATGCAGAAAAGATACGATTGGACTGCTCAAACGCCGCTCATGTCACCTGTGAGGAGAAGGAAATGATGCTGAAAAAACTTGAGGTGTGTTTAATATTGGTGACTTTCACAACTCTATCGGGTTGTATATGGTCGTCAGTGCTTGCGACAGAGTGGAGCGAGAATATTGCACTCGCCTCGTTCGGAACACAAGCAACCCATCCGGCGCTAAATGACGGGAAACGTGATACGACTGCCACTGCTACGTTGAGGAATAAGGAACGTGTGTTTGCAATCAAGTTCGATTCAATCAAGCCCGTACGGAGGATTGTCATCCACAATCACAATTTGTTTCGGTTCGATGTAGACTATCGAGACACTAGGGCCTCTGAACCAACCTGGAAGAATGCACATTCCGTTCGCCAACGGCGAGGTGTGGGAGACCAGCGCGCCCAGCCCAAATTCGTAATCGATCGACTTAATTTTAAGACCGATATTATCCGCATTAAGGTCACTCGGACAGTTGATGACAGGGTGATTTCAAAACCTATCGCCGACCCCGATGACATGATTGTCGATCACATTCGACGGACTGTCGGCGGCCGTTATATTGAATACTTCCGAGTTATTGCACCGTCCATAGCGGAAGTGAATGAGATTGAAGTTTATCATCTGGCTTCCAAATAAACAGTAGCTACCCGCCACCTGCCCTCCACAAAGTTGTCGCAACGCTCTGAAGGAAATATCTCTAGTGAAAGACTATCGACCGATTGACTTGTCCGCATTGTGCAACGCAGGATTGGAAGTATTGGACAATCGCCCAGATGTGCCGATTGGGGAGCAGGAATTCCGAGGTTTACCATTTTTGGTCGGCTCGGCGGCGGCGAATGCCAATAGATGTTTCATCCTGTTTGATGGTGGGAAAGAACGCACGGTAATTCCTATCAACCACCCTGCACGCCATGTGATTGTAGCGCACTGTCTGCTCGAATCCAGACTGGAGGAGGGTGGTCTAGTCGGAGAACACGTCGCAGATTATATTTTTCGCCTGTCATCGGGAGATGAGGGTGGTGAGAGTTTTCACGTTCCCATTCGGGAGAGGTTCGAGATTGCCCTGGCTGGTGACAACCGCCCCTTTGGAGCGGTGTCGCACGTCCAAGATTGGATGATGCCACGTTATGAAGGACCCTGGGGCGAAGCCGGTGCCCGTCAACAGGAGGCTAGGCGTGGTAGATCGCGCGCTTATCATATGTGGGCATGGAAGAATCCGAATCCGGAGCGCATGATCGAGACGCTGGAAATCGTACCTAGCCGCTCACGCTTTATTTTAGCTGCAATTACGCTCGGCAATGCGGACGAGCATCCATTTGTCCGACAGGGGAAACGCGAGACACGAATCATTTTGACTCGACCCGAAGATGCGGAGAAACCGTTCGACCTTGACGTGGATGTAGACCGCGGCTTGGCGAGATACACGCACGCACTGCCGGAAGCCTCAGCGGAGGCGTTCATTAACGACAGTTTTCGGGGATGGGGCGAACCGTCCAATTCAAAATCTAGCCCAGCCTACACGGAAATATCGGCGCTTCCGTCGGCAACGGTAACTGTCAAGCAGGGAACGGAGGAACTCGGAGCAGTTAGATGGGGCGATGTAGAGGAAAAAGGCGTCGTCGAAACTCCGCGAGTGCGCGTGGAACTGACCGACCGGGGACGGAATTGGGTTCATGTCACCGTGATTGATGACGATACTGACAAACCGGTACCGTGCCGCGTCCACTTTCGATCGCCGGAAGGCATTCCCTACCAACCCCATGGCCATCACAATCAGGTGAACTCCAACCTCGGCAATTGGCACATGGATGTGGGCGGCGATTTGAGCATGGGTCAAGTCACCTACGCCTATATTGACGGTACGGGTCAAGGATGGCTGCCCCGCGGTGAAGTCATCGTGGATGTTGCGCGAGGATTTGAGTATGAACCGTTTCGAGCGCGCGTCAACATTCAACCAGGGCAACGGGAACTCACTTTACGCCTCAAACGCTGGATCAACATGAACGAACGGCGTTGGTTCAGTGGCGATTCGCACGTGCATTTCCTCTCCGCGCAGGGAAGCCATACCGAGTCACAGGGCGAAGATCTCAATGTCGTAAACCTGCTCCAATCGCAGTGGGGCAGCCTCTTTTCCAACAAGGAGGAGTTTACAGGAAAACCCAGCGTCCTCCAAGATGGGAACAACATTGTCTACATCACACAGGAGAACCGGCAGCATGTCTTGGGACATTTGATTTTGTGGGGATTGAAAAAGCCCGTGATGCCGTGGTGCAGCGGTGGATCAGGCGAAGCCGAGGCGGGTGGAACGCTGGAAGTCACCATGAGTGATTGGGCAGACCAGTGCCATGCACAAGGCGGCACGGTCGTCATTCCTCATTTCCCCAACCCAAACGGGGAGCCTGCCGCGCTGGTTGCCACGGGTCGAGCGGACGCCGTTGAAATGTTGGAGCACGCGCCATTTAACCATCTGGAGTATTACCGCTATCTCAACTGCGGGTATCGCCTACCTCTCGTCGGTGGCACTGATAAGATGACCAGCGACGTGCCCGTCGGGATTTATCGCACCTATACCCACATTCCCGAATCCGAGGAGTTCACGTACGATAACTGGTGCAACAATGTGTCGCGCGGGCGCACGTTTTTGAGTGGCGGTCCCATAATCCATCTCTCGGTCGAAGAGCATTCAATCGGTGATACAATACAAATGTCTGGTCAGGGAACTCTGGAAGTAGAGGCGTGGGCGGAAAGCATCTTTCCCATTCACACGCTCGAAATTGTGCAAGGCGGAACGGTCGTAGCATCAACGGAGGACGGGAATGGCTCGCGACGACTGGCGTTACGGGCGAAAGTACAGGTAGACGGTCACACGTGGCTTGCCGCAAGATGCGCCGGCCCGAATTACACCAGTATTCCGCACTACGACGGTTGGCGGCGCGGGATATTCGCACACACCTCGCCGATTTATGTTGCCTGCGGCGGCGAATGGTCGATGTTTGACGAAACGGCCGCCCGATACATGCTGACGCTCATTGACGGGTGTCTGACGTATATCCGTAATACGGCACCCTTATACAGAGAGGGCACGATTACGCACCACCATGGAGAGGACGACCATGCTGCCTATCTCGAGCGTCCTTTCCTTGAAGCACGTGAGGCGCTTCATAGACGAATGCATCAGTTCGGAATACCCCATTAGATAGATTCCTCTGCATCTAAATGACCGAACTTGGACCTACCGCTACTTCGCCATCGTTAGTCACGTGTATATGCAGAGAACACAATAAACGCGTGGGATATAGCATTACGGCGTTCCCTTGTGCATTCCGAGAATGCCTGCCCAAGAGGTCGTCATTTTTGGTTACGTTTCTGCCGTCAATGGCTTTTATAGAACGTTGAACCACCATTTTGCTGTCCCTCCCTTATTACGATTTTCCCCCCCGAGGGTAAGACGAAAAGGTGACTAGAAAGGGCGCTACAAATTAATGGCGACTTGGTTTTTCGTTTTACATTAACAGGAAGATATGATATACTGTGAAATCCTTATGGAGGCCGCGATGAAGAATAAGAATAGTAAAAACGGGTTACGAGAAGAAACGTCATCTGTATCATATCGTTCAGACCCGGTGGAGATTGACCTTGAGGAACTTGAGTTACTAAATGACAAGGATTTCATGGAAAGTCTTGATAGGTCTGAACAGGAAATTAAGAACGGTGAGACAACGAAGTGGAAAGACTTTAAGTGGAAATTATGAAATAGAACTTTCAAGTGATTTTAAGAAAGGAGCCAGAAAATTAACTAAGGGGAATAGCGAACTAATTGATGTTATTGAAAAAGCAATAGATAAAATATCTGTAAACCCATTGATTGGCGAACCATTAAAAACACCTCAATTTCGTGGACTGTGGAAATATCGAGTAGGCAAATATAGGCTAATTTATAGCATGGATTTTAAGAATAAAACCTGCTATTTGAGGTACATCAAACGCAGAGATAAGGCATACAAGTAGATAGGCGGAGCGATTAACTTGCTTCGCCTTTTTTGTTTGGAAAATAATCATCGAGTAAAGTAGGTAAAACTCCCCTAATGTTTCTGTAACAATACCTCTCATAAGTTCTCTTATTCTGCATATTTCAAAAATATTCCCTGAGCAGATCTTTCACAGTCCCTCCGGGGTCGAGAAAGCACGAGGAAAGGGTGGTCTGAACGTCGAAATGCCACTTGTTGAATGTATCGCATCTTCCGCACCAACATGTAACGATAGGGAGTAAAACAATCGTAACGAATCACGACATTTTCTTCTTTGACTTGCGTGGCTATCTGTTTCTGGAAGGGGCACTCTCAGCCCAAGAGGTAGCCGACATGAACGCTGTTCTGGACTCGGCGCCACCGTTAACCCCCGGAGAGTGGTGGGGACGCGTACATGCCCATTCGTACCGGGATAACGATGGGCTGAACCTACAGCAGATTTATGAAGCCGGCGAGCCGTTTGAACGCCTGATTGACCATCCGGCGTGGATTGAGAGGGTCAAGTGTTTCATCGGGGGCGAAGGCACGTTCGATTGGAATCACGGACCGCTATTCATCGACGAAAACTTCGCCAATTTGAGAGCGCCGGGCGAGGCGATCGGAATGCACTCCGGCGGACATATTGGGCTCATTCGCAACCAGTTTCGCGTGTTAAACGGCAGATTCCATTGCGGGCAGGTTAATGTTCTCATGGCGCTGTCGGACATCGGTCCGGGTGATGGCGGCACACTGCTCATGCCGGGATCGCACAAGTCCAACTTCAGCCACCCAGAAATTGAAACCTATAAAATGCGGGGCGAACGCGCTGGGGAGATTCCAGAGGGAGCGGTGGAGATTCATATGAACGCGGGCGATGTGCTGCTCTTCGTTGACTCAATCTGCCATGGATCGCTGAAGCGCAGCAACCCCGGTTATCGCCGCACGGTTGTGTACCGGTATGGTCCCTCTTGGGGTAATTTTCGGCACAACTACGATGTTTCGAATGAATTATTGGCGCGTTTGACTCCAGTACAGCGGCAGATTGTCAGACCGCTTTCCAATTGGCCTCCGGAAACAGTTCAATAAAGATCTTCAGTCGGGTAAGTCTAAGGTGTCGGTAGTTAATATTGTCTGAACTGTGATTCATAGGATTATGGGATTAGCTTGATTGTCAGTAATGAGCAGAGAAAACCGTACCTTGAAGCCACTAGAATATAGGGAAGAAACCGAGTTTTCAAGAAAAAACTCGATTTCAGTTAGTATCGACAAATACCAAGGATTTAGTGAAAGAACCACAAAATGATGCTTAGCGATGATAGCGGACTTCGCGCATCTATGACGGATACTGCCAAGGAATTTGATGTCTCCTAAATATAGCGATATACCATTGGTATTGGATAAGGATCTGGGGCGTCCGCAGTTGCCAAAACCCGATGCATACTGTCTCACCAATTCTGAAGGGAGACCAATTGTCGAACTAACTCCCGCACAGAAATATGCATTTGACCTACGCGGATGGTTACTTGTACCGGGTGTGTTGTCGGAAGAAGAGATGGAGCCGATGCGGGAGCACATCGAAAGGCTACATACAAATCCCGACTCAATTCCGGAGAAGGACAGATCGGCAATCGGGGGAGCATGCGCCAGCCTTACTGATCATCCGGTGCTGGTCGGCTTCATGAATGAGTTTGTCTATAATCCGTTCACCGACGGCAACAAGAGTGGAGCTATAGGAAGTCAGCATTGCTACGGTTTTCGACTCGATTCACCCAATTCGCAGTACCGGCCCGCGAACGAGGAAACTCCCGATGTTCCCAACAAAGGAAAATTCGTACCGCACAACGGAAGCGGAATGATGCGCCTACCCGGTGATCATCACACCTATCACGCCTTTCCGGGGCAGGCGAAATCAATTTTGACGCGCGCCGTTTGGGAGTTAAACCCGGTGAAAAAAGGCATGGGTGGGACCCTCTTTGTAAGCGGAAGCCACAAAGCCGCCTTTCCCACTCCCGAAGAGGCAATTACAGATATGAAGTCGCCATTTTGGGACACCTACGATTGCCCGGCGGGTTCGGTAGTCTTTTTTACGGAGGCGGTGACACATAGCCCGAGTGTTTGGACAAATGAGGACAACCCAAGGGTAGCTGTTTTCAATCTTTACAACATCGTCGGTAGCAAGTGGTCGGTATGGGAACCTCACCCGGATCTGCTGAAAGAGATGCCGCCGCAGCGGCAAACGCTGTTTCGGCCCGTCTATGTAAATAGGAATGTCGTAACTTAGGAAGGTGGTGCTCCGCCCGTATCGCTCGCAAAGATCGTACGAACAGACCGGTTACGTTGTGGTCAAGGGCATCATTGGTGAATCCGAGGTGCCTTTTTCGTTCTCATTTTTTGCTATTGAGGTATAATATGTTCTAATCCACACACGTCGGTAACCTTAGAGTTTGTTTGAATCGTGATTGGAAAAGCCATATCGTAGCTGCTCTTGGTTTTAGTAGGGAATAACGAGGGATTTCTATCGCACTCGCCATCCACTCGCTTGATCGTTATTCCCTACAGCGATATCGCCGAATTAGACGGATTTTACGCACAAGAATCTGTTTCAAGGAAAACGGGGTTGATGGAATTAGGTTTTTAAATCGGCTCTGAAAATTTCACCTGTGTCGCGAGGTCGCCATGTAATAGTTGAGAGCGCGTCCAAACAGTACCCGTGCACCCGCTCAAAGCGAGTTACTTTACTGCTCATTTGACTCTCAACTAAGGAGGGAAAAATGCGATTCAAACTAGCAGCTAGATTTCTACTGTTTGCAGGGCTGTGCGTCTATTTGACGAGTGTAGACATGTTGTTGAGAGAAGGAGGACTTGCCGCGCAGAACTCACGGATTGTTTTCACGTCCACGAGACATGGCAACGCTGACATTTTTGTAATGGATGCCGACGGGGGCAACCAAGAAAGACTGACAGACAAGAACGCACGCGACGTCCATCCGACATGGTCTCCCGACCGGACAAAGATCGCATTTGTTTCCAACCGGGACCGCGGATTCCATGAAATCTACGTGATGGACGCCCATGGAAAGGGCGCGATTAAACTTACAGATGGACCGCGGAGGAAGGCGCATCTAGACTGGTCGCCTGATGGGCGGAAAATAGCATTCACCTCATATGATGGACAGAATCGGTGGAAATCGGAGAATCCCCGTATCTCCGTGGTGGATGCAGACGGAAACAACGCCTTCGAGCTAACCGACGGGCGGGAACCGTCATGGTCTCCCGATGGTCGAAAGATCGCATTCTCGTCCGGGAGAGATTGGAAGGATCAAATATGCGTGATAGGCGTTGATGGAATCGGGCTCAAAAGAGTGACGGACGAAACAGCGATTAAGGGTGCGCCGGCATGGTCTCCTGACGGGAAACGAATTGCATACATGGCGTTGCTGCAGGAAAGAACCTTTCAAATCTATGTGATGGATGCGGATGGTGGAAATCGGGTGAGGCTCACGCGCCATAAAGAGCATCATATGGACCCTACATGGTCTCCCGATGGACGGCTGATAGCCTATGTGTGGTCCCCTAATACTATTTGGAACCCCCCGGCAAAGATTCGCTTGATGACCGCTCATGGAAAATATCTGAAGCAACTTAGCGGTGACCACGACGGGAACGAACATTACCCCGACTTTGGCCCAGTAAGTCTAGCTGTGTCTCCCGCTTCCAAAACAAGCACAATTTGGGGTAGGCTCAAAAAACGCGCTTCCGACCTCCGATGATTTGCACGATTATCTTATGAACTATGAATCTTTATAATCGTAGCAATACAGCGGCGCAGTCCATTGAGAGTTTGCTTAAATAGTGATGGAAAAGACATATCGTAGCCGCTCTTGGTTTTTGTAGGGAATAACGAGGGATTTCTATCGCACTCGCTATCCACTCGCTTGATCGTTATTCCCTACGGCGATATCGCCGAATTAGGCGGATTGTACGTACAAAAATCAGTTTCAAGGAAAACGGAGTTGTTGGAATTAGGTTTTCAAACTAGTTCTCAGCAAGGATATCTCCGACAAATCGATTCGGTAATATTTCGAACCCATGAGTCATCACATCGAGTTTTTGATTCAGGAGGTGAAGTTCAGATGAAAAAAGCTGTATCAATTTACGCAGTGTTATTTAGTCTGGCAACTATTTGCACCGTAGCAATCGCCGACCTGGTTCCCGGCGCTTTGCTCTATCTTGACGCCCGTGATAATCCGGCACATGATAATGCTTGGACGAACCTCGGTACGGTCGGTGGAGAATTATCAGGCGCGGGAAAACCGCCGGTACTCGAAGAGGGCCCAATCGTGATACCTGACCTTGGTATTGATACAATCTCGAAGTTCTATACCCACAGGAAGTCTGGTCAATGCTGGGGCGACCAAGGTGACAACCTCAAACTGTTCATCAAGGACTGGACCATCGATCTCCTCCTCAGAATGAATGGCGATTCCCACCAAAATTCACCTAGGAATCAACTTGTGGGCTTTCAGCCCGCCAAGTTGAAAGGAGAAAATGCGATTCGACTCGCTTTTTGGGCGGATGTAGGTGAGCTTGTAGGCCAATTCAGTAACGTGACTGCGGCGCTCAGACCGAATAAGGGGCTCGAGGAAGGCGTGTGGACCTGGATGACTCTTGTGAGCGGAGACCCGATGAAGATATACCACGAAGGCAGAATCAGGAATACATTGCCGGGTGGCAGATTCAACAAGGAGACCCCTATAGAGGTAGTCATTATCGGCGCGAATAGCTATGGAGAACGCGACCAGACCTTCAACGGGTCAGTAGCACTCGTTCGTATCTATGACAGAAAATTGACAACCGCTGAGATTAAGCAAAACATTACCGCCTGGACGGAATGGCGCGGCGTCGATCCAGCCTCAAAACTGTCAACGACCTGGGGCAGCATCAAAGGAGAATAGGAGCCTCTCAAAACAGTGTAGGGCAATAATCTTGCCCTTTGATGTGGGAAAAAACTTAGGTAATTGTTTAGTCCATCGGTCTGGATTTGCCAATCCAGACCGAGCGGGGGCAGGGAACGCGCCGAGTAGGGAAGTACAATGCTAATTCCGGCTAATCGGGGGCTTACATGCCCAGACCGGACGCGTGGCGAACTGTAATACTACGAACCAAACGATGCACTAAACAGTTACAAAATTAGATTCTTGCGGATGGCAAATATGCGACGAGGTAAAAACGCTTTGTTTGAGCGATGATGATCTTTTGATTCAGAGGTGAAAATCAGATGAAAACAGTAATCTCAGTTCTCTTCGTGTTGTTTGTCCTGCCAACTGTTTGCAACATAGCGCTCGCCGACGCGGTTCCCGGCGCATTGCTATACCTTGACGCCCGTGACAATCGCGCACATCCGACCGCTTGGAGGAACCTCGGCACAGTTGGTGGAGAATTATCGGGCGCTGGCAAGCCGCCAATGCTCGAAGAGGGCACAATCGCGATACCTGCCCTTGGTATTGATACAATCTCGAAGTTCTATACCCACAAGAAGTCCGGTCAGTGCTGGGGCGACCAAGGTGACAACCTCAAACTGTTTCTTAACACCTGGACGATCGAGTTCCTCCTCAAAATAAATGGCGATTCCCATAGAAACTCAGCTAGGAATCAGCTCGCCGGTTTTCGACCCAAGAAGCTGCAAGAAGAGAACTCGATTCGGCTTGGTTTTTGGGGGGATGTAGGCAAGCTTTGGGGCCAATTCGGTAGGGCGGATGCAGAACTCAAAGGTAAGACGCTTGAGGAGGGCGTGTGGACCTGGCTGACTCTTGTGAGCGGAGGAGAGACGATTAAGCTATACCACGAAGGCAAAATTAAGAATCTGGTACCAGGGGATAAATTCAACAAGGAAACACCCATAGAGGTGGTCGTTATTGGCGCGAATAGCTATGGAGAACGCGACCAGACCTTCAATGGTTCAGTTGCACTCGTTCGTATCTATGACAGAGTATTGAGCACCGCTGAGGTTAAGCAAAACATTGCCGCCTGGGCTGAATGGCGCAGCGTCGATCCAACCTCAAAACTCTCAACGACCTGGGGTGTCATCAAACGAGGAAAATAGACTCTCAAAATTAAGTGGAGCAGTGGTCGTGCTTTTTTCTTATCCTTCGATCTGGGACAAAAATTAGATCCTTCCGGATGGCACATACGTGACGAGGTAAAAACGCTTTGTTTGAGCGATGATGATCCTTTGATTCAGAGGTGAAATTCAGATGAAAACAGTAGTCTCAGTTCTCTTGGTGTTGTTTGTTCTGCCAACTGTTTGCACCATAGCGCTCGCCGACGCGGTTCCCGGCGCATTGCTCTACTTTGACGCCCGCGACAATCGCGCACATCCGGGCGCTTGGAGAAACCTCGGCGCGATTGGTGGAGAATTGTCTGGGGCGGGCAATTCGCCGGAGCTAGAAGAGGGCGCGATTGCGATACCTGCCCTTGATATTGATACCATCTCAAGGTTCTACACCCACAGGAAATCCGGTCAGTGCTGGGGTGCTCAAGGTGACGGCTTCAAACTGTTTCTCGAGAATTGGACCGTCGAACTACTCCTCAGGATGAATTCCATTGACGATTCCCATAGAGCTGGACTTAGGAATCAGATTGCCGGTTTTCAGCCCCAGAAGTTGGAAGGAGACAATGCGATTCGGATTAGCTTTTGGTGGGAACCGGGCGAGATTGGGGGCCAATTCGGAGGAGCCAGAGACAACATGCTCCTGCTTGAGGAGGGCGCGTGGACATGGATAAATTTCGTAGGCGGAGCGCAGGTCAAACTATACAAGGACGGTAGAGTGCGCAATCTGATGGAAGGTGGCGCCATATTCGACAAGAATACGCCTATAGAAGTGGTCGTAATAGGCGCGAATAGCTACGGCGAACGCGCTAAGACCTTCAACGGCTCGATTGCTCTCGTTCGTGTCTATGACAGAGTGCTGAAGACTGCTGAGATTAAACAGAACATCACAGCCTGGGCAGAATGGCGAAGCGTTGATCCTGCCTCAAAACTCGCTACGACTTGGGGCGGAGTGAAGGCAAGATATTGAGCCGCTGGTTGGTAAACGGGTCACTCCGCCTGGCTGCCAACAGTATAGTGGGTCACTGCATCGTACTTCTCTCTATCCGCCCAAGCGTTTTTCTTCTTCTATATGCCATTCCGGGTCGGTCATCGGCATTGGTTCAGGTGGCTCTAATCCAGCCTCTCTGCGCCAGCGGGTCAAAGGGTGTTCGCGGTTAGCTTGGGGAAGATCCACGCGAATACCGTATGCCGCCGACTCAAAAATACCCATGATGATTTCGACGACGTGACTCCCCTCGGCACCGCTGCATTCGTGCTCCCGCCCTTCATCCAGTGCCCGCACATATTCGTCCACAAACCAATAATCACCTTCATTCAATTTGATATCCCCGGGAGTCGTTTCGACCGCTTGCGCGAAGCTGTCCGCATAGATGGGTGTTAGGGCTTCCCAATCATCCTGCTCATTTGCAGGCGGAACGTGAGGATTGGGCAACCACCAAGCCCCTCGAGGGTGCCACATTAATCGCCCTTCTGTTCCATAAAGTTCAACGACGTGGGCGTCTAACTCGATTTGCTTAAATTGGTGTTGGAGAAGCGTCCCCGTCACCCCATTGGCAAACTGTAAGGCCGCGGTGACATGGTCGCCCGCAACGGTTCCATTTCCGCGTGGGGCAGGCAGAACATCCTGTGGGGTGATTGGGCGGCCACGAGTGGTCGCATGCGCCGTGACACTCTGACAATGACCACCGTATTTGATGACCTGAGTCAGTACATGCGTGCCAATCTCCATCAGACCAAAGCCCCCGTAATAGCCCTTCCCGCTGGCATAGATGTAGCGCAACTCGCCGATCTTGCCCGCCTGATAAGCTTGATTAACAGCTTGGTTCCAAGCACTCAATCGCCACTGATGATGCACCGCGGTCTGGACGCCTTTCTCAGCCGCTTTGTTCATCACCGCATCCGTCTCAATGAGATCCATTCCCATCGGTTTTTCAACTTCAATGTTAACGCCATGTTCCAACACTCGCAATGCTAAGGGAGCATGCAAGGCTGGTGCGGTCGGGATAGCGACAATATCCGGACCCGTCTGGCGAATCATCTCATCCAAATCCGTAAAACGAGCGTCCAGGTCAAGCTCATCTCCCAGAGTGTTCAGTCGGTCTTCGATCAAGTCGCACAATCCGACTACTTTCGTTCGAGGGTGGGCGTGATAGGCTCTAGCGGCTGATGTTCCGCGGGATCGACACCCTAAAATAGCCACGCGATATGTTTTCATTATTCCTCTTTGCTAGTAAACTCGCTGCTTTCTTGTTGTAATGCGCCGTCGCGAAAAATCACAGCGCTAGTCTCACCGCTGGTTGTTGTGTAACCGAACTACATTTGATGCCGTAATGTAGCTTACTCATGCGATCTCATAGGTTGTAATTCATTACGCCTGTGTGCGCGTACCCATAGCCAATGCCACCTAATAAAAAATCAACGTGGATGACCTGTGGATTAGTGTGCACAACATAATGACGGGAAACGTTGAAAGGTACTATCTGGGGTTATGCAGCGGAGCGCAAAGCCTGCGAAATTCGGCTAATAAAAATTTCCGCACTCAAATCATTCCGGAACTATGGAATTGGAATAAAAAAAGGCAGAGGTTTTAATTCCCTGCCTTTAAGATTGTAAATTTGTAAAGGTTGCTGTTATTGATTAGTTTGAGTTTCGGTGGAATCGCCGTGTGTTTCCCATGGGGCGGGGGGAGGTGAACCATGAGGAGTGCACATGTTATTATCCCTTGCCCATTCAACCCACTTCGTTGTCAATTCCTGTGTTACTCGTTCTGTTACTCTTTCTGTTACTTTTCGCGTAACTTCTTCTTCTATTTCCTTCCTTACTCTATCCGAATATCTCATTGTCATCCCCCTTATTCTGTCTATCCCAACCATAACGATTAAGCATAGAAAAATTGAGAATGGTATAGCGTTTGCGAAATGCTCAATAGTTGCTAGTGAATCTCTTGTGTACGAGACACCTTCTGAACGAAACTCATGAATCCCACCCCATACAGTAATGACTATGGTAATAGCTAGAAAAGCACGTGAAAACCTCTTAATCTCTTTATGGGTATCTCCTACCACACCGAAAAGAGTTTGATATAGGTTAGAAATTTGTGCCTTAGATTCCATAGCAGAATATAGGATTATGTTATGGTAACACACCCGAAAATTGAGTGTCAATTAAAAAAATTGCAAAAACATAGCAAATAGGTAGGTAAATCATAGCTAATTAGGCATGTTAAGTTGGCACAAAAAAGGCGGAGGTCATTTAATCCCTGCCAATCTAACATAATAATATCGCCAGACCCTAATTCATACCAACAAAAAAGGACGCCTCACGAGGTGTATTTCCAACAACATTAGGTGTTGAAACGTAGCCGGATTGGATAGCCTTTACACCTTAATTTTCGTTCATAACTGTCTAAACATTGGGTGTAAGTTAATTCGTGCGTATTAACCTCGCCCGGTCTAGTTATCTGTAATCTACTCTGATTAACTCAGATGAATGCAGGGAATGATAGCGCAGGGAGGAAGTTAGCACAAGAAAAATAATTGTTGACTCGAGGAACAGAAAGTGTTCTTCAGAAAGCAAACAACTTGCAAGCGAGAGGTTACACGGTTAGCCTTGAAAAAGGGTATCTGGAATCAGATAGAAACAAGATATTCTTTAGGATAGTCAAGGTATAAATTATATCACTTCGGTGGATTACACACTGCGCACGGCGAATAACTCTCCCTCGCTTTCGCCAACGATAAAGGTTTATTCCCCCACCTGCACGATTCCCTGTGATACTTTTTTCCGCTACTCGTAACGTTAACAGTCATTTCTCCATCTACATCAGCTTCAGGTGCAGATTCAGGAGTAGCACTTGAACTCGGTTTAGAATTCCCACCAGCCCATAACCCCTTCTCTACTTGCCGTGCCTTTCGCTCGTATTCCCGAAATATCTCCATGTGCCCAAACGGGTATTTGGTATAGGCATGACCATAGCCTTGTCGAATGATTTCAAGATTAACGAATAGACCATCTGGAGCACGATAGACGTAAGCCAACATCCTGCTATACTTTCCTCGATCCTCATTGCCAAAGCGGAGATAGACAGACTCCCCCTTGAGGAAATTTTTGAGAAATGCGGACGCTTCTTTCCCATAAAATGCTACAGGTTTATTAGGGTGGATTGTCTCAGGGGTATCTACACCAATCAAGCGAACTGATTTTACCTTGCCCTCATATTCGATTTTAATCGTATCGCCATCCACCACCTTTATCACAGAATAAGAAATATCACGAGTTAGGTTTTGCTGCGGTTAGTATGCACCTGAATGGGTAGGGGTATATGAGTATTCCCACTGCCTATCCACAGTAGACAGAGAACCAAAACAAACACACTTGCACGAAGTCTCATAATGAAATCTCCATTGGTAAATTCGGATGTGACATCGAACGGGCGTCAATCAATCGAATATCTCTGCGAGAAGTTTGGAATCATCGTCAAATAGGTTTATCCCTAGAGTGGACGCAACCGCTTTCACTCTGTCGCTAACGGAATCCGAGACTATAGCCGCCAAGGTCACTACTGTTTTAGATTCAGTCTGGTATTGTTTTACAAGTGCGTCAAACCTGAACACATCCCAATGATTGACAGACTGCATGGTCTGCACGAGATAAGCCTTTTCCTTCATCGGGATAGCTTCAGCGCCGTGATATTCTGATACTTCAAATCCATGCTTGCTCATTCCAGTTGGTACCACTTCCGATGTCTTGGCTTCGACTAGAACGGCTAATTTGTCCAATTCTGTATCCTTATCGTTTGTTACGAGTGTTCTTTCTATTACCCTTACTGACTTATAAATCTTGTAGAGCAGATAGAAAGCAATCCACGGCACAACTGCAACTAGGAATAACCCGCCTCTCCAGATGACCACCCACATAACGGCTTCTAACGAATTTATAGTGTCCATGACTTCCCCTCTCAAATTTTATAGTAATCGAAAAAATAATGCCGAAAGTAGGTTAGCACAACTCAAATCTTGTTGACACAAGACAATCCTAATGGCTAGAATGAATCTCTAAAGATTGAAATTGGCAGGTGGGAAAATGTCCGTGATTAAAGACTTGGCAGAACTGCTAGATGATACGGGAGCAGATGATTTATTGGTGTTTGTCGGGCTTAAAAGTCAACCTATCAATTTGCCCAATAACACAGGTGGCAGGAAGGTTAAGAGAGCGATACATTTTATCCGCAGGCATTCACTCAAGCGTGATGTTTGGCTAGGCAAATTGAGACGGGCTGATGAATGGGTTTCTGTTTACAGAAAAGCGGGTAATACCCGCTGGAGATTGGTGAAGGAAATAAGCAAACAAAAATAACTCAATCGTATAAGTTTCTGTAGGTTTTTTTGATCCTTCGAAGTAATGTGGAATTCTGACTCAAGCAGCTTTGGCAATAATTAAGATTTGTCAGCGTTCGCCGCCTACGTTGGAAACAATAATAATGTTGGCGTTATATCGAACAAGGTCACCAGAGATTATCCGATAGAGTCCCGAAAAGGTCAAGGAGAAATTGCTTACGTTTTTGATTAATTCCGTTTGATGACACATCCGCTCCATCCCCAGCGTTCATAGCGACTTCTTCCGCGCGAGTATATTACCTGAGTCAAACGTTCATCGGCGATAGTGACGTTGTAGCTCCTTTCCACTGTTTCATTTCCCGTGGGAATTCTCAATTTCCTGATTTTCTTCTCCCCGTTGGCGATGAGATTTATCTCCAGCGGTTCAGAGTCGCCAGAGGAGAAATAGCAGGTGACTTCATATTCCCCGTTGGGAAGAGCAACTCTGAAAACGCCATCCTCCTCACCCCACACACTGTCGCGATAGGGTTCGGGAAGGTTGGTTTCGCTGACGGAATCTTCCCGTTCCGACTTCGTCAACCAACCATATCTCCCATCAATGTATACAGTATCCTCATATATGGCAATGTGATCTGGCGCTGTCTGTCCATCGTGGGATTGCATGTCAAATTTTATCGTGGTTCTGCCGCCCCACAGTTTTTCGTCGGGGCTTGTCCTCTTGCGGCGATAGAGTCTGTTATGGTTGTTGGAATGGATCAGTTCAAAGTCATCTTCCAGCTCCTCTATCTCGTCATATTCTGTCCGCCACAATACCAAATGGTCGGCATCGAAGGAAGTTTTCCAGCGCCTTGCGGAGAAGTCTCTATCTCTGTAGCGGAGGGGAAAATGGTCAGTCTTTGCCTCATAGTTCTTGAGATAGGCGATCCCATTTCTTGCCGCTAGGAAACACTCTGTGTGCCCGAATGGTGCCACGTATTTGGGTTCCCAGCCCAGTGAGTCTGACACGCCATTCCATTCTGCAGGGCGGCTTGTGAGGATCGTGTGCTTATCAAGCAGACCAGCCGACGAAACAGCGTCAGCTATATCCTTATTCAAAAGATAGTACGTCTGGACGTTGTAACCAAGATGCCATAATGATAAGGCGATGATGATTCCACCCGTTGCATATTTTATGTACTTATGAAGACTGATACTGAAAAATGGAAGAAGCACCAGAAAGATGTAGAGGTGAATCCTGTCGTTTATCCAACCGCCGCCGTAGCCGACCCAGGGAAATGTGAAATACATCACCGTCAAGATAATTGCCAGTAGCAGAAACAGATCCCTACTGTTCACAATTTTGGTCCATAGACGTTCGTGTGCATCCTCCGATTCCGACGATCTGCTGAATCTGTACACATGCCGGATTCTTTCTATGAGCGTCAGCAGAAAAGCTACGGCAAAGACAACGAGTAGAACACGTCCGATGAGAATGTGTTCATCGCGGAAGGAAACCAGCGACTTCATAGAGAAGAAATACTCCTTCAACCATTCAAAACCCTTGTGTCCGCCGGCTCTACGAGGCCTGTCCAAAAAGTAGGAAATCATAATAAAATAGGCGGGCAGCATGGTTGCCAGAAAAAGAAAGGTCGGTTTGAGTTTCGCCCCAAAGGTCTTCAGCTTGCTTGCCAGTGTCTTTTCATTCTCACCCGATATTCCCTTATAGCCCCACGTCTCACGCAGCGCCTCATACAGCGACAGGAAGACTGAGAAAAATGTTAGAGCCATCATAAGCGTCGCATAGGATTGGTAGTGGGTGAGGTAAGTAGCCATTAGCAGCACATACAATATCCCGATGTTCGCGACGGTAAACTCATTCCTGCGTTTCCACCAGTATCCCAAAGTGAAAAAGAATAGGGACATGCTCAGGACAAAGTTGTAGAAACCCATGTGGAGCAGGTAGTTGTAGGCGAAGATAAATCCAACCAGTGCGAAAAGCGTTTTTCCCTTTTGAACGCTGTTGAGGAAATAGAACAGGGATAGCGGCAATAGCCCAATGCACATGCTGATCAGAATCTTCTCGCAAATAATGGGCGGGAAAACATACATTAGCAGTGCCAGAAACGCGTGGGAAGTCCAGTTTGGGAAAAGCGTCAGCCTCAGTTCGTAGACTTCCCGTAGTCTGTAGTTTTCGTGTTTGTGATACTCCTTCAATACATAGGAGTTATATATATGACTTGCTCCATCCTGTGTGGGAAAATACGTGAAGATCCAGACCGGCAGAAGATGTATAACCAGCAACGAAATAATGATAATTTGTCCTACAGAAGCAACATTAGCTAGTTTCTGTTTTGTCATCTTGATATGCCTGTTGAACACAGTAAAGGCAGGGATTTTTCGACAGCGAGGTTAGAGAAAAATCCAGTCTATGGCAGGGGCGAGCCAAAGAGAAATAGCCGCAGGCGCTGCTATTTCTTGGCATTCTCACTTGGCGGAAATCATCCTCCGTAGATGCTCTTCATCTGCCAGAGGTCGAGCGACAGAAGCTCTGCGTCCCTGCCCTGCGCGCTCAAAGAGAAGCCGGTGCTGTCCGGCCGGCCGGGGTAGACCCGCATGGCAACGCATTGGCGACCGTTGACAAACACTTCGATAACGCTTCGATCAATGAATACGTGCAGATTGAGTGTCTCCTCCGGTCCAATGACAACGGGGGCAGTCTCCGGTGCGCGGCTAAGGGCATCGGGCAAGATCGACGAGCGTGACGAGTCGATGCTTATGAGGCTGTCGCGAGAATCCGGTTGCCGCACCGGGTGCTTGAAGCCTCGATCACGGTAGAAAACGATTCGCGTGTGCTCCTGCCGGTCCGGCGATCGAAGCACGTTAAGCTCCACCATCGGCGCTCCCCGGGTGTCGATCTCCAGCTCAAGCTCGATAGCGTTGCCTTCAATGCCGTCAAGCACTGTTTCGCAATTGGCAGGGATTGGTCGACGACCGACACTCTTGTGCGCTCCCCGGAGCGAGGCGATGTCGCCGGCGGGATCGATACCGAGTTCGTTTTCGCCGATCAACGTCAGCCTCCGCGGCAGGCTCATGAGTTGACCCCACCCCTTTTTCGGCAGACCGGGATTCATGTTCCAGATACAGATGACGCCGCCTTTGCCGTCGGGCGTGGCGGACGGAGCATGCAATCCCGACGGATTTGCGGCGCCGAAGTTAAACTTTCCGTGGGCGGTCGGATGAAATTTTGCGCCCTCTGCGTCGTAGTCGCCGAGCAGGTACTGCGGACCGCTCATGTGGCTGAAGATTAGCAGGATGTGCCGCTGGCCGGAACCGCTTCCGATGGGCCAGAAGTAGGGGCAGGCACCGTCGTCGCCATCGATTAAGCAACTCTGATCGTCGACAAACGGGTGTAGGTATTCCCAGTGCTCAAGGTCATTGGAACGTAGCACCGAGTCCATCGGATTCCAGGCGTCGCGGCCGTTGGACAGGGCGTAGTAGGTGTCGCCCTCCCGCCAAATACAGGGATCATGTACGCGGTATGTCAAAGCCGATCCGTCCGGCGCCATCAGTGGCACTACGGGCCCGCCCGTCAGTTTTTCCCAGTTGAGCAGCAGCGGATCGCTTGACGTGGCGACCATCAAGCCCTGTACGACACCGAAATACATGGCGATGACGCGATCCTCTTCGATCAGTGTGCTGCCTGAGAAGCAATTGCGCTCCGGACTTGGGTGAATGGCATACGGAAGGTCGCGCCAGTGCATCAGATCTGCACTCACCGCATGTCCCCAGTGTGTACGACCATCGCCGTCCGGCGGATAGCCCTGATAAAAGAGGTGCCAGTTTCCCTGCCAGTAGCAGAGGCCGTTGGAGTCGTTGTGATTCCCTTCGGGACTCACGAAGTGGTAGACTGGCCGGTGCGGATCACTGCTCAGAGCGGTGCGCGACTCGCGCATACGCGCCAAGAGCGGGTTAGCGGCTAACTCTGTCTCTTGAGTTTCGAGCGTGTCGCCGAAGCTGAACTGCGGTGTGTCCGTAGGCGGAAAGTATTTCGGTGGCAGGTTGTTTATCGTCATGCGGTTTTCACCATTCCTTAAACCATCTGTTGCATGTACGCAGCGTCGCGTACGAAGTTGAATGCCAGCAGATTTCGACGATAGATTTCCAAGGCAGCGGGAGCTAGGGATTGGCGCAACGGTTCTTATATCCCACGCATAATAGAGAGGCACAGCCCCGCTCAACGTAGGTACCTCATCTGGCAGATTTTGATGCCTACCACGGAAATCTACGTAATCCATTTACCCGTTTTTCACTTCCCATTCAATGACAATCTCCCGGTTCAGTAGTCATTTATATTTACACATATACGGTTGGCGCGGCAACCGAGACGGCTACCCTAGGTGGGGCATCTTGCCTTGCCGCACATAGGAGGTCAGCATCTGGAGAGGGATCTCTTTCAGGATTAGCTGTCGGGTTCCTTATCAAGTAGGTTGTTAAGAGAGTTTTTTCGCCCCGCCACGCGTAAGAGGTCGCGACCAGGAGGTCGCTCCTACAGAAGATGAGTGACAAGAGAATTTTAACCGACTCAATGACCACACACTTTATCTCCCACAGTAAGACTGTCACAACATTTTTCAATTATCAAATCGAGTTGCATACAGTACATGTATGTGTCATTATAATCCTATTTTGAGGATTTTCGCCGTAATTACTCATGGAAACTGAACGAGAAGATTTTTGATTCTCGCAGTTCGAATTTCAACTTTATCTCCTGTCCTTTGAGGCTCTTCAATGAAAATCCGTCTTTCCACTCTATTTTCGCGTCTGATACGGTGGCGGTTACCAACTCCCCTTCAGCCACGTGTTTGTTGTCATTGTCCAAGAGCGTCACCTTGACAAACCCGGACGGTGCGACATCGGCACTGATGCAGAGCGAATCGCCGACGACAAATACAGCCTTGGTCGTAAGCGCCCCTGTTATGTTGCTTCCCCCGGCGATCTGTTCGTAACCGGCAAAACCGTCGGGCCGCAGCCTAGCCAAGGCAAAGAAGCCGTTGCGCCAACCCATGAACCTGCCGTCGTTAGCACCGTAGTAGAGGAGAATTTCGTTTTTCATCACAATCGGCGTGGACGCAAAGATGCATCCCCAGTCATAGTCGCCCATTACCGGGCCGTTGGGAATCAGTGACTTGCCGGGCTGGATTCGATGCCATTGTTTGCTATCCGGGCTCCACGCCAACTCGCACCATTGCCGGCTCGTTTCGATATCAAAGAGTCCTACCATGCCGAGGTAGACGCCGGCGTGGGGGAGTACAATCAGATCATGGATCTGCATGCGCGGGTCAAGCCCCTCCATAATTGGCTCCGTTTTTGACCATTTCAGAAAGTCCTCCGATTCGCTCCTTACCGCCTGCCGATGCCCCTGGTATCCGTAGCGGCCCGTGGTTTTCGCCCCGCCCCAACTACGTGTTATGACCACATACTTCCCAAGATTTTCGTCCCACCAGACGCTCGGGTGCGTGTCGCCAATATCCATGGGTCCGACATCGCGCTTATGGCTCCAATGAATTCCATCCGGGGAAAACCAAACCGCACTTTTTTGCCTTTCCGGTTTAATTGCCTTGTAACGTCTTCGCGGATCGGTTTCATGCAGATCTTTCATAATCGCTAAGCGGTAGTGTTCTATGACAATATTGTTCCTCTTGTTGCCGTTGAAGTCAATCAAACCCAAGTCAGGTTTTTCCCAATTAATCCCGTCCCGAGAAGTCGCATAACACACACCGGATCTACGCTTGCCCTCTGTCCAGTTGACCCATGCCCGTTCTTCGGAAGGTATGCCCTCACCCGGGAGATCTCCTTTAGAATCAGACCTGGTGAATATGCTATACCAGCACTTGTAAATCTTCTCCTCTCGGTCATAAATGACGCTGCAGTAGGGATTGTCGAAGCGGGGTTCCCACGGCTTGTCTTCCTTGAAGAGCGGATTGTTCCTGTCTTTGTGCGCGGCACCAACAGTCAGCTCCACGTTGTTTTCCTCTTCGATGATTCGCGAATCAAGAACGAGGTGCCTGTTACGCGCTATGGTATTGTCACTTGCTGCACCTGCCACGGTCATTCCTTCCATCGGGGTTGTATTGCTTCCTGGTTGTTGCACGAAACATCATTGTCTCGGATTCATGCTCAATCTTCTCACTGACTCGTAACCACAGGTCTGTCACCTATCGCCTCGGTTGCTCCGTCCGGTATCGATAGACTTGCAGGTTTTCCGTGGAATGGATTAGGTCGTAATCCGTTTCCAGACTATCTGTGATTTCCTGCACGTCCAAGCCGTGCGTCCGCATAATATTGTCACCGCAGGCGAAAGGATCCGATTTATCCAGTTTCCATGCCACGATGTAATCAATAACTCCTGAATGCTGGATTTTCCAATCGAAAGGGAAGTAGTTGAATTTGCATTCGTAATTGCTCAGACTAACACTGCCATTATCGACGCCGTAATAGTTGATGGCATGGGCAAACGGTTCCACAAATTCAATGTGGGTAAATGGCGGCGAATCCTTGACGTTGGGAGAGGCATCCGAGGCGATTCCCAAGACCACTTTGTTCTTTTCAATCAACTCTATACCTGATGTATACTCTTTCGTAATTTTGTCCAGAGGATAATAGTAGCGGTAGCTTATGGAAAGATGGATAATAGAAAGAATAACCATGATAATGATGATCCCGCGCCTGATGTATTTATGGAAATCTTGACTGAGAAACGGCAATAGCACCGGGAACATAAACAGATTCACCCGGTCGTTAATCCAACCGCCGCTCGCCATTCCTCCTGGCATAATGAAGTAGAATACTGCGAACACGCCAAATAATAGCAGAAACTGGTTCTCCTGACTCAAAATCCTTCTTTGGCGGATTCTTTCATATATAGTAACCCCGAATAACAGTCCCAACATGATTGCCATTAGGCGTGTGGGGATCAGGTGAGCGTCGGTAAAAGACATCAACGACTTGGTACTGAGAAAATAATCCCACGTTTTCCAGTCGCTGAAACGCTCCCATCTCAGTTCCAAATCTTTATTATCTGCACCGACGTTAGTGAGTAGATAATTTGCCATGATGAAGTATAGGGGGAGCATAGAGACCAGAAGTGCCATGACCCGTTTTGGCTTGCGATAAAACGATGTAATAGTCAGAAGAGTTAGCGAAAAAAGGAGAAGGAGAAAAGAAAGGATGTGGCTGAAGTAAATTAGAATGCACAACAGGTTGAGGATGGCTATCTTATCCACACCCAGATCTTCCTTGTGCTTTATGAAATATCCAAGCGCGAAGAAGAACAGTGGCACGGAAAGGGAAAAACTGTAGAATCCCATGTGGAGCAGGTAGTGATCGCTGAACAGAAATCCCACAAAACCGTATAAATTTTTCCCCCGGTGTACTGCGCCAAGAAAATAGAAGAGTGACAATGGGAACAAGCCGATGATAACGCTCAAAAGGATTTTTTCCGCTATTAGAGGAGGGAAAATCTTCATCAGCAGCGCCATGCAGATGTGCGCGAGCCAGTTGGGGAACAGCGTAAGATTAAGTTTGTAATATTCCCGCAAGCGAGTTGAATCCTCATCATGGAATACACTCAACACATACGAATTATAGACGTGGGCTGGCCCGTCCTGGGTTGGGAAGTACTTAAATACCCACAGCGGCGAGATATGCAGGATGATGAGCAAAGAGATAAGAATTCTTTTTCTTCGTACCGAGAGGTCTGTCTCCTTCCAACGTACCGGAAGGGAACGCAGACTTGATACTGCTGATGTTAACATTCGCACATATCCTTATACCATTTCTTTAAAATCGAAGCGCATTGACTGCGTGGATTAAGAAAAAACCAGCGTAGAAAAAAATCCGTTTCTCCATGCAGAGTCGGCGGGGCAAGATGCCTAGCCTACGGGTTCGGTGCTGTACGGCTTTCCATACAATCCAACCGTTGTATTTTTGAACTAAGTCGAGCTGAGAATTGAATCGTTTTTCCTAAACAACCTTGTGCGACCCGTAATATCATCCTTCTAAAATGACAGTGCATAACTGGCATATGACGTGAATCGAAGTCGCGATTCGGAGATCGCTCCTACCGGGTGGGACACCGCATAAGCTTTAAGAAATAATGGTTCACTCTTATCACTATTATTCAATCGAAATAGTATGAGCCTACTAGGAGGCAACGCTATCGATGCACCTCGAATATGCTGTAGCCGTATGGCGGGAGCGGCAACTCCAGCGTTTTCTCCACATTCTGACGTTTCCCGCTAAAGATATCGACCAACTCCGTCCCCCAATCGAGATAAACCTCTATCATCGCATCTTCGCTCTGGAAGTTGAGCACGACGAGCAGCATCTCATTATCGGAATTTGATGTGCGGAGGAATGCGTAGTATCGACCATCGTTGTTCGTAGGCAACCGGCGTCTGGAACCGGTGGCACAAAGTGCCGGATACTTCTGCCTTGCCTTCATAATCGCCTTGTGTTGCGATTGAAACCACGCCGACCACATAGGCTCGAAGATACGGTCGCTGGCTACGAACAACTCACCGACAGTCGCCAGTGTCACCACTTCAAGCAGCATTTGTGCCGGAGAGAGGTTTCCCGTCGTTTCTCCCATCACCCGCAACGCGGGACCACCCCCATCACCCGAACCCCATGATCCCATCACCCTAGCCCATGTTATTCCGCCGGCTTTGACAACGCGGTCCCGGTATAGCCGCAGTTTAATCTCAATTCCTGTGGGGTTGCCGCTTTCCAAGGCTAACCTGATTGCTTGCCCCCAACGGCTACCAACCCGCGAATCGCGAATTCCGTAGTCCTGTACGCTGTCATAGTGCCCGTTGGTAACCCACGTGACCGGGTCGCTGCGGATTCCTGCTCCTTCGGGAAGCACAAACGAATTTGGATATTCGTGAACCACGTCGGTGATCGTGCTGTTGTTCAACTCCCAAGTACAGTTGGTGTATTCAGGCACGGCGTCGACCATTATGCCGTCAATCCCTGTATCCATCCAAAAGCGCACAACCCTTCTGCATTCCTCCTGCCACGACTCCTCTCCATAATTAAACTGGGGCAGATCCTTATCGCCGGTCTTGCCGCGCCATCTGACCCAAAAATACTTCCCTGCTCTCTCGCTGAATTGCCAACTACTTGAGTTTACTTCGACATCATTTAGGAAAAAAGGCACTTGGCTTCGATCCAGTTCGGTAGACTTGGTATCGCTCCAAACGAACCAGCGAGACTCCGGGCTGTCCACGCCGGCTTTCATATCGTCACAAGCCTGAAAAAAGGGAGGAAACTCCGCGGCGGCGTAGCCTAGGTTTAGAAAAGCGGTGACAGCAATATCTCTGCCGTGACACACCGTGACGAGTTCATTAAAGTCATCCATGCTTCCAAGCGCGGGATCGACGGCATAGTAGTCGAGGACATCAAGGCCTGAATACTGCATGCCTCCATGGTACGGAATTCCCATGCAAATGGCGTTAAAGCCCCACTCTTTGACCTCGTCGACCATTTCGATCATCTTTTTGAGCGTTCTTCCCTTGAACTTGGGACTGGTAAAATACATCATTGTGGCATTTTCCCACCAGCGAGGTTCTAATCCCATACGCGTATTGTCTCCCTAACGGGCGCCGAAGCAGGCTCCGTCCGTGAATTTCCCAAAACACCCGATTAATCGGGCACTCGCAATAGCCCGATGTTTGTAAATTATGGATTGGAAATTGGTAATCAGATGAATAATTATCGGATTCGGCGGGACCGTCCGCGCCTGAAATCTTGGCAAGGAAGGAGGTATTTCAAGGAGGGGCGTTTTACCGGAAAGCAGGCGGAGAGGAGGCGATCAAAATCTTATGGCGGTTGCAATCCGGAACGTCATAATTCTTGTCCCGGATGAGGGCGAGAACAAGCCAACGTATTGTCCTTCCCCGTCTTGAGAGGCTATCAATCCCCTTTGATGTTGCCCCAGGTTGTCGCAAGTTTACCGGTGGGTTCAACAGCGAGCAAGTGCATTTCTTCAGTAACCCAGTTATTGATGAACTCTGAACACACGGCTCCTCTGTCACCCATGTGCTCCATTTGTGACTGACTGATGATGGCTAGGTACCCCTTCGTCTTCGTGTTGTGAAGAACTACGGGGTCAACAACGTTTCCCCTCTCTGCGAATATCTCGGCTGCTTCCCAGGGAGCTACAAGGGCATTCAGATTAACAGGTCTGTGGGAAATATACTTGTTCCCAAGACTCGGCATGAACTTCTTGCCTGCAGCCGTCGCCGTCATTAAGGTAGCATCTCGCCCCAAGATAATGTTCTCCGCAAGGTCCAGAATGTTTGCGGCGCCGGCATCCATGTTTCTTTCTTTTTCGCCGTTCTCATGGGTTGCCCAGGCGAACCAGTCGGCGACGTTGATAAACATGTTTCCGTCGTCGAGCCATTTTTCGGCGCGGGAGCCGTCCGGCTTCTTGTTGAAGGTAGGATATAAGGTGCTCGGTATCTGTCCGTTCAGCCAGATGATGTCAAGGTGCCCATCACCCGTGTTCGCATCCACCCATCGCCCAAATTGATTAAGATCGCCGTCATCAAACTTTTGGATATCGTCGAACAAAGTTCCGGTATTTTTGATTATTTTCTCAACATCATCGGCCATCGATTTATCATCATACGTGCCCGGTTGAAACGCTCCGACGTAGAACGCGATATCGGAGGCAGAAGCGATCGGTACAAAAGCAAATACAATGATGATTGCGGACAATAGTTTTTTCATTTTATCTCACCGTCGTGATTCGACTGTGTCGTAACTCTGTTGAAACGAGAACTAAGTGGTTTATTTTCCAAAAAAATATGGTTAGTGTTGGGTGCCGGTGCGGTTAGAAACCGCACCTACCGCCGTGGTAGAACAGTTTATTGTGACAGTCTAGTAAGCATTAAACACTTAGCGAATGAATTAAGCATAATTGGGGATTAACACCAAAAACCGGATCGCATTGCCCACAAGGCATCTGCAGCATTCCCGGATTCGGTCCTCCACAATTATGCTTAATTCCTCGCCAGTATATGGTTAACTCAATTTTGGCGAATAGAATTTTGGCGAATAGTTTGACAAAGTAATACTAACTTTTGGCGTTCAATACCTTGCCTTTATCCCGCCCCAAGTTGCAGAGAGTTTATCAGCAGGGTCGACGGAAGTGGTGAGCCCTCCTCCAAAAACCCAGTTATTGATGAACTCCGAACACATGGCTCCTCTGTCGCCCGCGTTAGCTATTTTTGATTGGCTTATGATAGCTAAGCAGCCGTTTGTCTCCGTGTTGCATGCAACTACGGGGTCAGCCAAGACCCCCGCCGGTAGAACCATGTCTTGTACATCGCCTACGTCGGCAACGCCTTCACTCGCACTCACTGCGAATACCTCGGAAACTTCCCAGGGCGCTGTAAAGGCATCGAGATAGACAGGTCTGTTGGATAGAAGATTATCGTCAAGACTCGGCATATATTCCCTACCTGCAGCCGTCCTAGACATCACGGTGTCAGCTGCTCCCAAGATAATCGTGTGGGGCTGGTCTAGTATAAAACCTGCGGCGACATGGGTGTTTCTTTCTTTTTCCCCATTTTCGTGGGTTGCCCAAGCGAACCAGTCGGCTACGTTGATAAACATGTTTCCGTCGTCGAGCCATCTCTCGGCGACCGAGCCATCCTCCTGCTCGTTAAAGGTCGGATACAGGGTACTCGGTATCTGTCCGTTGAGCCAGATAATGTCGAGATCGCCGTCACCGATATTTGCCTCTGCCCACGCCCCGAATGCATCAAGATTCCCATCATCAAACGACTGGACATCGTTGAACATTCCTCCGGTTTCCTGCATCATCGTATCAACGTCAAAAGCCATCGTTTCGTCGTCATACGAGCCCGGCTGAAACATCCCGACATAGAACGCTATATCGGAAGCTTTAGCCATCGTGCCAAATGCGAAGACAAAGATGACCGTCATGATAAGGCAAGTAAAAGCCTTGTTGGTGTACATTACTGTTTTCCTCCAATAACTTTAGAGCTTTCTCAGAGAATCTGGAAAGCGTGTTTGAACTGAGTATTGCAGCGATTCCGCTCTACTCTATAGACAGTTTCGTAGCCAATTGGCGCAGCTACTTGCAATCAATTGCTTCTTAAATCAAATATAGCACCCATTTTCATCGCTGTCAAGTTTTTTCGACATAGTTAATCTCGTCGACCAATCACTGATGGCAAACGCCTTGGATGCCTGAATCGTTATCCGATTCAATATTCGTCAGTCGGCATTTAACGGGTTTTTAACGACCTGTCCTCTTTTCCTTCGGGTGAGTGGCATTATACTGAGTCAGAATGCCCAATTCTTCGCTGTTTTTCAGTTGCAATCCACCCAAGTCTGTGGCAATATAAATGCATTGACAATAAGCTGAGCTATCGAAGATTTCATGGATACTCAATCGTCCTATCGCCGATATTATTCGTGACATGATTGAGTGCGATTTGCCACGTTAAAAATCCGACACCGTCAAGCCAACGAGCTTTGCCATAGCCTTTCCGTGCTCGAGGCAGGTTGTATTCATTCTTGATTCAAATCTCCATCTCGAATCTTATGACAGATCAGGAAATCAAAAAAACTTACGAACAGAACGGTTACGTTGTCATTGAGAACATCATTGATGAGTCCGAACTGGACCCCATGCGGAATTTCATCATGGCTAGAGTGGACGAATATGCCCGCGAACAGTACGCCGAGGGTAAACTTTCGTCGCTTTATGAGAAGGAGTCCTTCACTCGCCGTTATGCCGCTATCTGTAAGGAGCAGGAGTTCATGCCACGTGGCTGGCACTTGGGTTCTTTTGGACGAGAATTTTACGACCTTTACAACCTACCGAGGATCCTTCACGTATTAGGTCTTCTCCTAGGACCAGAGGTCTCGAATATCGGGGGCCCGGCGCTACGGACAAAACTACCCGACTGCAAAATTACGTCCTTTCCTTGGCACCAAGACAGTCAATACGTGGACCAATCCACAATCGGGAAGAAGGAAAGGCACACGGATCATCTTCATATGGTGACCGTATGGGTGCCGCTTGTGGAGGCGACAATCGAAAACGGCTGCTGCTGGGTTATACCGGGAAGTCATCGTTGGGGCCGGCTTGACGGCGCACGCAGCGAGGACTCAAACGTTCGAATGGAGGAGGATGTGGAGTCGCGCGGCACCCCCGCTCCGATTCCCCTCAAAACCGGAGGCGCCATATTCTTCTCGAACCTTTGCGTGCATTGCAGCAAACTAAACACCACGAACGACTCTCGATGGAGCATCGACTTTCGATATTTTCCCACGCCGGATCGGGCAGACCTGAACCTGGAACAACGGGAAGCGGCTGACTTCGTGAAAAACAAGACGCGGCCGCTTATCGTGCTATCCAAGGGCCCCAAAACCAGCTTTGAGGAATGGGAAGCGGGGTATCAAAGAAAGTGACCTAAGCCCGAGAGTCGTGTGCCTACTCTTGCCGATGGTATGCGAATATTCCACCAAATAGAAACAACGGCAGACGGCCCACGGCAGAATCTGACTACACTTCCTCTTGACACGATCCTTCATCTCCACTATTATGACAGATCGAGAAATCAAAGATTCGTACGAGCAGAACGGGTTCGTTGTCGTTGAAAACATCATTGATGAATCCGAACTGGATCCCATGCGGGACTTCATCAAGAATAGGGTGGACAAATATGCGCGCGAACAGTACGCCGAAGGTAAACTTTCGGCGCTCTATGAGGACGAGCCCTTTAGGCGCCGCTATGCCGCCATTTGCGAAGATCAAGGGATACAGCCGCGTGGTTGGAAGCACGGCATTTTTGGCCGCGAATTCTACGATCTCTATACCCTCCCCAGCATCATTCGCGTCGTCCACCTATTTCTAGGCTCCGAAGTCTCAAGCGACGGTCGCTCGGGCCTGAGGACAAAACTCCCCGACAATATGGTAGATTCGTTTCCATGGCACCAAGACAGTCAATATTACGACCAGCCGACAATCGGAAAAAGGGAGCGGCATACCGAACCCCTGCACGTGGTCAGTGCGTGGCTTCCGCTTGTGGAGGCAACAGTCGATAACGGATGCCTTTGGTTTATTCCGGGAAGTCACCGCTGGGGTCTGCTTGACGGCGCACGCCGCGAGGATTCAAACGTTCGGATGGACGAGGATGTGGAAACACGGGGCACCCCCGTTCCGGTTCCCCTCAAAACGGGAAGCGCATTATTTTTCTCGAACCTGTGTATACACAGCAGTAAACTGAACACCACGGAGGGCTCACGATGGAGTATCGACTTTAGATATTTCCCCACGCCGGATCGTGCAGACCTGAACCCTGAACAGCGAAAGGCGGCTGTCTACATGGCAAACAGAACGTGGCCATTCGTTGTGCTTTCCAAGGGACCCAAGACCAGCTTTGAAGAATGGGAGGCGAAATATCAAAGGAAATAAGCGCTAGGTCACATCGAATAATCGCGATGGTTGAAAGTTAAAAAAAGCTTGGAACTTGTTTGAAAATAAATGAAAAAGCCGTTATCTGGTATTTCGAGTGCAACCATGTGTCGCCCCGCTGGGGCTTAGGAGGATGGGGTTTCGGTGTTTCTCTCTATCAAGTAACACTATCTAGCAATACACCACATGGCGCTCCGCTGGAGCGCGGAAATCTGGACATGTCGCATTCTATTAACATTTCGATCCTCTGGATCGAGGCTGGGACTCCGACTAGAAAGTGTCGCTTACGGAATGAATTATTCCGACAAGGATAATGGGGCGCTACCAAGTAACACTTTTTCAAAGCCAACCACATATCCAAAAATGAGCGTCATTTGATGATACGCTATACACATTGCGCTCCGCTGGAGCGTAGAGATTAGACGCATCGCGATTCTATTGACATCTCACAGGATTTACTATCGCACTCACTATTCGTTCGCTTGATCCTCTGGAGTGAAACCATTCAACGAAAGAACGCTCTTTCAAAACCTGTCATAGAGCGAAAAATGAGTGTTGCTTGCTGAAAGAATTATTCCAACAGGGATAATGGCGTGCTCTCAAGTTACGGTTTCGGCTTGAATCATCTATAATCATCAACCAACAATGATGACAGATGTAAAGATACTTGCCCATCGCGGGGGAATGGGTCGTGCTCCCGAAAATACTATTGCAGCATTTCAACAGGCGCTTGAAGACGGGGCGGACGCCTTCGAGTGTGATGTCTGTCTGACACGGGATGAAGAACCCGTCCTAATTCACACCAAATTCGACGATGGTGACATAAAGCCGGTAACGGGCTGCGTGACGCCGCTCGGTGAATTGGACTGGGCTGATATTCGGAACCTCAATGTGCTGGATTCGACACAGCGCGTGGCGCACCTGGATCAGATGTTGACCTTTGTCGAGGAGACAGGGATTCCCTGCTTCCTAGAGCCGAAAAGCGGATCGGAAAAACTTACTTCTATGGTGGTAGAGCGGATACGGCAATTTAACCTTGAAGAAAAGGTTAGTGTGTTGACGTTTTATTTGCACCGGGAGATTCTAACCCGTGTCAAGCACATTACACCGAATATCAAAACAAGCGCTATAATTATCAATCCCATGGCGAACTTTCTTAAAGCCGCCAAAGCTATCGGTGTAGACCAAATCATTATCGGATGGAGCGGCTTGAATCATTTCGCCATCTACAATACGCTCTTCCGGTCACTGCCCAGAAGAGTTAAGCAACTCAACGCGGAAGGAATTTCCATAGAAGGTGGATTCGTTCGAAACCGACGTGATGTCGAGTGGTCATTGAAGAACGGGATTCGAAGATTGTGGACAGATGACGTGCCGGAAACACGAGCGTTTATACAGGACATTAAAATGTGATGTATATTGACGGACAAAACGTTTAGATGGTCTTTCCAAGGTATGTTTACCTAATCATAATAAACCGAGAGGTAGATGTGCTGATGTAAGGAAACAAGAGTTACACCAACCGGTTCTATACTCTCCGAAACTTCGCGATGAGAATCCAACGCGATCTTACGACCGTATTCTACATTCTCGCCTCAGGCGTCTACCTCATCGTAGGGGCACGAAGTTTCGCCGAAGCAAGCGATACCCCCGAGACAAGCTATTTCTATCTGGTCGGATTAATCACGTGGGTAGTCGCAACGCTTGCATGGATGCAACAGCCCGACAATCGTGCGGCGCGAATTTCCTACCTGATGAGCCTCGGCTTCATGAGTGCGTGTTCCGTTGATGCAACATTCTCGGTCGACGAGGGCTCCTTAAGTAGCCGAATCGTTCCCACGGCTCAGTTTCTCGCAGCAGCCACGTTGCCCTGCCTTTTCCTCCACTGCTTCGCCATCTTCCCGTCAGAAAAGCGCATAGTTCAACGCCACCAGTGGTTGTTGAAAATTCTTTACGTTCCAGGTGTCGTACTATTCTTCGCCATGACGTTCCTCTACTTTGCCGGCCAGAACTATGCCCGCGAATTTTTCCTCATACAGCTTCCACCTTTGGAAGGCTTCACAGTCGGTTTTCTCTTTGCGTATTCGACCATCGCACAACTATTGCTAGTACATACCTGTTTTGTCGCCCCTTCGGCGTCTCAACGCCGCCAAGCGAGGTGGCTGCTGCTTGGCATCGTAGCCGGCACCCTGCCGCAGGCAATCTTCCTAGCTATACCCAGAGTCACGGACATTTCGATTCCCTATGTACGGTTCTCCGCCTATACTTTGTGCTTAATTCCAATTTGCTACGTCGTCGCAATCATCCGACACCGGTTGATGAATATTGAGTTAATCATCAATCGGAGCGTGGTCTACACACTGGTGAGCGGCTTCGCGTTAGTCATTTATCTGCTGTGCATTCAAGGCTTGACACTGTTTTTTCATAAACCAACCCGTTCATGGGCGTTAACCGCGGTATCCGTGCTCATAGCCGCACTGCTTTTTGCACCCGCCAAGACCCGTATTCAGAAGCTAATCGATCGCGCGTTTGACCGCGAAGCATACAGTTACCGCCAAACGCTGTTGGCATTGAGCCAAACGCTTCATTCTATCCTTGATTTGGAAATCCTCGTCTACACGCTTTTGAGGCAAGTAACCGATGCGATGCATATTAGTCGGGGTGTTGTTATGCAGCGAACATCTCCCGATGAGTCACAATTTTTGCCCGAGGCATCAGTGGGTATGGAGATGCTACCCGCCGGGACACATCTGAGGTTGTCTCAACCATTGGTAGATTTGTTGAAAAGCGCAAAAAAGCCCGTGGATTTTACGACCATACCGTTTGATGAGGACAGCATCGAAATTCTTAATACAGATTCATCTCCTGACAGTTCATCAGGCGACATCGTTGCTCTGCTACGCTCGGGGGTGTGGATTCCATTTATAACGCAAACGAAGGATCAGGAAAATCTTGTTGGACTGCTTGTGCTTGGCGAGAAACTCTCGGAAGAACCTTATACTCAATCGGATCTCGACCTACTCGGGATTCTTGCGCATCAAGGCGCCACCGCAGTCGAGAATGCAACGCTTTACGCTCAGTTGAACGCCCGAACAGAGGCGATGGAACAAGCACGCCAACAGTTGATGGCGACCTACCTAAATACTTTCGGGGGTACAATGCCAAGTAATGGGCAATCCGAAGCTTGGTTTGGAAGGAAAACGGGCAAAGACCTTGTTTCAGATTTCAGCAATATTTCTGATGCCCTCAGAGATAGTCACGATCAACTCATGCAGTTGGATCGTCTCAAATCTCTTTTTCTTGATAACGTGTCTCACGAACTCCGAACACCATTAACACATATCAAGGGTTTCGTAGATAACATGCTAGATGGTGTCGGCGGCAGCATTTCAGAGAAGCAAAAAGATTACTTGCAACGTGTCGAGGAAAATTGCGATCGATTAATTCGACTCATCAATGACTTGCTCGATCTTTCACGAATCGAGTCGGGAAAAATGACACTGCAGCTTGAACCACTCCAGTTCCGTCCCATTCTTGAGGAAGTGGTTGATGGAATGCAATCGGTAGCTCGCCAGAAAGAGATTCGTGTCAGCTTCGACTGTCCCTCCGATGTCGTTGTATTGGTGGACACTGACAAATTGAAACAGATCTTGACGAACCTACTTGATAACGCCATCAAGTACACGGGACACGGTGGGCGCGTTCAAGTCAATGTCACTGTTCCGTCCGGAAAAGAAATCCAAATCTGTATAGAGGACACTGGGGTGGGTATTCCCGTTACGGACGTAAACCTCATTTTCGATCGCTTTCACCGAGCCACTGATTCTAAAACCGGTTCGGCTGGTGGAATCGGTTTAGGATTGCCGATTGTCAAGAATTTAGTGGAATTGCACGGCGGTCGAATCTGGGCGGAAAGTGAAATTGACAAGGGTAGCCGTTTCTACCTCACTTTGAAACGCGAAACATCAGGAGAATTGGATTCATCTTCATCTGCTTCGGCGAATGCAACGATTTCCATTGATTAGAAATTCAGATCTTGATAAGATGATGTCCCCATACTTGAGCGTAAGACTGTATTTGACATGAATTCGTAACAATTCGAAAAGCGTTTCAATAGAATCAAGACATGCCTTCTTAACGTTAATTTTCAGATTCGACTTGAACCCTTTGACAGCTAGGGCATTCTATAACAGTTGGCTCGCGAAAATCACGCGCGTCACGTAAGGAGATACGGACATGAGAATTGTGCGCTATCGTGCAGACGAAGCCATCAACTTCGGTATCATGGAAGAGGATAACACCATTCGCGAATTGGTCGATTCACCGTTCGAGTCTCTCAATCCAAGTGGCAGCGTTACTCACGTGGGAGATGTGCAGTTACTCGCACCGGTGGAAGCGTCGAGGATTATCGGCGTAGGTTTAAACTATGCCGGACATGCACGCGAGGTTGGCAAAGATCTCCCGTCCGAGCCCATGTTGTTTATGAAACCTTCCACTACCGCTATTGGTCCAGACGAGGCAATCATTTACCCACGTCAAGGGAAAAACGTGCATTACGAGGCTGAATTGGCCGTGGTCATCGGATCCTCCGCACGACGCGTTTCGGAAACGGAAGCTCTCGACTATGTACTGGGATATACGTGCGGGAACGATGTCAGCGAGCGGACAATTCAGTTCGCTGAGATGCAAGCGGGCACCATGCTCATCGGTAAAGGGTTCGACACGTTTTGCCCCCTGGGCCCCTGTATAACAACCGATTTGGATCCGGGGAATCTTCAAGTGCAAGCTCGATTGAACGGCGAGGTGAAACAGAATGAACGCACATCAGATCTTATTTTTTCCGTCGCCGAACTGATTTCCTACATCAGTGCAGCCTTCACGATGCTTCCGGGCGATGTGATTATGACGGGCACGCCATCCGGAGTTGGACCATTCGTTCCCGGTGATGTCGTCGAGATCGAAGTGGAGGGTGTAGGGATCTTGAAAAATCCGGTAGTTGCTGAAGAGTAGCCTGCTGGAAGTTAAAGAGAAACACGTAAGTTTCCATTGAAACAAACAACCAAGGCGTTACGAAACTCGTTGTTGAATCTTGAAGGTCATCGCCGCAAACAGAATCTATGAGACTAAGAGGAAAAGTTGCTATTGTGACTGGAGCAGGATCTGGGATTGGAGAGGCAACCGCGCTTACATTCGCTAAAGAAGGCGCGAAGGTCACCGTAGCGGATGTGGTGGACAGTGCGGGCAACGATACGGTTGAACAGATTGGCGCCGCAGGTGGTGACGCCATATATGTTCACACGGACGTGACCTCTGCTAACGATGTCCAAAGCATGGTGAACACAACCATCGATAGCTACGGCAGACTGGATGTGCTTTTCAATAACGCGGGAATCGCGATGCGTTTGGCAGTTGCCGACTTGCCGGAGGAAGACTGGGATCGATGCATTGACATTAACCTGAAGGGCGCATATTTGGGCTCTAAATATGCGATACCGGCGATGATAACAAACGGCGGCGGATCGATAATTAACACGGCATCAATCTATGGTATCGTCGGTGGACCGAACCGCGCCGCTTATGTTGCATCGAAAGGAGGGATAGTCAACTTGACGCGCGGTATGGCACTTGATTACGCCGACAGCAACATTCGCGTCAATTGTATCTGTCCGGGTTATACGGATACACCGATTATTCAAAACATCGTCGAGACTCCCGCCAAATACAAAGCGCTAGTGGATCAGCACCCGATGGGGCGACTTGCAAAACCGTTGGATATTGCCTACGGAGCGCTGTATCTGGCTTCAGATGAGTCCGCATTCGTTACCGGAATTGCTTTGCCAATTGACGGCGGGTACACTGCCGGTTGAGGGATCGAGACATAAAAATTTGGTGCAGGTCATTCTATCCTGCGGTAGTATCTGACAACCGATTGATTAGCGATGCACTGTATCCGGCTCCAAATCCGTTGTCTATGTTTACGACCGTTACGCCAGAGGCACATGTATTGAGCATGCTCAACAGTGCCGCTAACCCGCCAAGGCTTGCACCATAGCCAACGCTCGTCGGCACAGCAACGACGGGTTTATCAACCAATCCACCGATTACGCTCGGCAATGCTCCTTCCATTCCCGCCACGACGATTATAACGTTTGATTCATAGAGTTTTTCGTGGTTCCCGAGAAGTCGATGTAGACCTGCTACACCAACATCGTATAGGCGTTCGACACGATTCCCCATGATTTGAGCGGTTTCGGCTGCCTCCTCGGCAACGGGAATATCTGACGTGCCCGCGGATACGAGCAGCACTCCCTCGCGAAGTGTACTTCGCGATTGTTCAACGGTGATTGTTCTACCAAGTTCGTTAAAACGAGCGTCTGCATGTAGGGTTTTTACGGCTTTATACATTTCCGAGGTGGCACGAGTAGCTAACAACGGCTCCCCGGCATCCAAAATTCGTTTGCTTATCTCTTTCACCTGCGTTGTAGTTTTGCCTTGACAAAAAATCACCTCGGGAAAACCCTTTCTCAGTTGTCGGTGGTGATCTATTTTTGAGAATCCAAGGTCTTCAAAAGGAAGATGACGCAGAGATTGTAGGGCGACACCAATCTCAATTTGCCCGTGTTTTACATCTTCAAGAAGTGACTTAAGCCTTTCGACATTCATAGTGAAATCAAAACCCGATAAAAAGTGAACTTGGTGTAGGCGGCATAGAGGTCGAGTTAAGCGTCTTATCGTGCAATTCGCGCGGTTTTAATGTCTTAACGGTTCGCTCTCCATGTAGATTGGGCGAGGGAATATAACCCATTCATTGATGAGGCCTTACGGAAGATGACTCATGGCGATCGTTTCCCCAAGGGCGGGGCTCGGTGCGACGAATAATCTCACCGGCACTAGGCGAACTACCTTAACTCGATCCTTATGGGTGAGTTGAGTATAAACGGTTCCCATGAGCTCGACTTTGTACAAAAGTACAACGATTAGATCGTACGGATCGTACGGAAAGCCGCGCAAAACCAACCCCGTAGGCGGGGCATCTTGCCCCGCTGCGATGGCACTAGAAACCGCTGAGACTTTTTCAATGGTCTACCAAATAGGCCAGATGGCTAAAAACTCCCCCGGTGTTCTTCAGCGTTTGAGCGACACCATTTGTTGTATC
The DNA here is from genome assembly GCA_965204085.1 of Candidatus Poribacteria bacterium. GTDB lineage: Bacteria > Poribacteria > WGA-4E > WGA-4E > JAJDTR01 > JAJDTR01. The sequence continues at coordinate 1,006,434 of CBDBEE010000002.1, forward strand.
GCTCAAATGTACAAAGTCGAGATGAGAGCCTGTTTGAAAAGTCCGAATCCATCTTTGAGAAAGGCTATTTTGGGGAAAAATGCCGTGAAAATCCGGTGATTTTGTCCCTCAAATGACCAAACAATAGCTTTGCCACCTACTTTTCAAACAGGCTCTGACAGGCTCTGATACAATTTCAAAATCTAAATGTTACAGCCGATTTAAGACGCGCAATGAATTGCGCTACTACCAACCCCGGTTCCTGTAACTGATGGATTACGAATTAGTATGAGTCACAAATTGCAAGGTTGCGGAAGAAAAAAATAAGGGCAAAGCACGGAATAATTGCTTTGCCCTTTACGATCTCTACATGAATTCCTACTATTAACCTGCGCTCTGCTCGCTAGCGTTTTCTGCTGCAGCATTGTCATTACCATCTTGATTAGCTGCCTTGCCAGTGCGAGAGAGAACGCTGCCGATTTCCGCCTTCTTTTCTACGAAGGCTTTTTTGCCAGCGTCAACTGCGGTTTTAACATTCTGCGCCGTGTCATGAATCTGTTCTTTTCCAAGATCGACAAATTCGTGGACACTCTCTTTCGCCGTTTCAGATGCTTTGTGAGCAACATCCACCGCGCGTTCTTTTGCTTCCGCAGACGCATCACGAATCCTCTTTCGCGTTTCGTGTCCTGAGGCAGGTGCCAAGAGCAAGCCCAAGCATGCACCCGTAACGGCACCCATCAGAAAAGCAAAAAAGGTGAAAACCCCATTGCCTCGTCCTTCGCTATCCATTTTTCCCCTCCTTACTAATTATTAAACAATTCTCTTCGCGGATTCATGGTTCATACCTATTAACTGATTCATCCCGTCGAAGGTTTCAACAAGTGCAATTCCTATGTGGCGCTTTTGCAAAACCAATAACGGATTGCACCAACTAAAGTTTCACCAAATAATTCTCGGGTGGAAACACCGCATGATTCGCTCATCCCAATTCATCTCACACATATGTCTCACCGTGGGTTTCAGGAATTGCGCCCCTAGTCTGAATTTCCAGCTTTGCGATAGCGGCTAAATACCTCAAATCCTCGCTTAAAACCCTCCCAAGCACTGATAAATTCAGTGATGGGAATAGAGAGCTGATCGCGATAATATCCAGCACGATTGACCGTCTGTTGCGAGAAATCTACAACGGCATTGACGAGGCGATCGAGCTTTGTGAGATTCTGGTTGACCGTGTCGGTCATCTGTTGAATGTTGTGGGCAGTCGGTTGAATCTCCGATCTGCTGATTTCGTGGATAGATGCCGTGATTTCGGTGACGTTATCCAGTATCTGCGGTAATTGCTGATTGACTTCTTTTACAGTTTGATCGACATCTCTCAGTAAAGTCGTAACCTCCTGATCAATCAAATTCTCGGTGGATTTCAAAGTGTTCCTAATGCTATCAAGTGAATTGCGTATGCTGCCCAACGCGGCGCAGATGTACCCGATCAACGCGCTAAGCGCAAGTAACAGTACACCTAAACATATTTTCCATGAAACCGAAGCTACAAGAGACCAGTCCATGTTTTCTCTCCTACGAGGCTAGAATCCTCAGATTTTTTGTTAAATAACGCAAGTTGCTACCTATAACAGAGAAACCGAGTTTTTGGTTAACGTTCGCTTAAATTATAGGTAAATTAGTCTGATATTCGCCAATCTCGTGTTTCCACGTTGAAAAAACTCGGTTTCTGTGCCCCTGTCGAACATAGGTGGCAACTCGGGCTAAATATCTACGCTTGTTTTGCAACTATATTGACGACCTCGTCAATCGCATCTTTCGCTTTATTCGGGTTTTTGCATCCGCCCTGAGCAAGTTCCGGGCGTCCGCCTCCACGCCCATCAGCAATTCGCACAACCTCTTGAAGAATTTTCCCCGCATGCAAACCTGAGTCTCCTGCGAGATTAGACGTTACTCCCGCCACAAAAGTTGCTTCGTCTCCGTCTGTCGCAGCTAGAACTACTACTCCCGACTCAATACGCCCCTTCAGTTCGTCAACCAGACGGCGAAGTCCGTTTCTGTCAGCATTTTCGACGATTGATGCAACAACCTTGAATCCATTAACGACAGCAGCTTCCTGGGCGAGGTCTGCGACGCTCGATTTAGCCAGTTGTCCCTTCAGTGCTTCAAGTTGCCCTTCAAGCAACCTGTTTTCTTTAAGCAGCGCTTCCACCCGCTCCGACAAACGGTGCGTCGGTGTCTTGAGCAAATCAGCGAGGCGTGAAAGCGTATCAACTTGAGAACATACATTCTCATATGCTTTCGCTCCCGTTAGTGCCTCAACACGACGTACGCCGGCTGCGATGCTACTTTCATTAACGAGCTTCACCAGACCAATCTCACCCGTCGCGTTGACATGAGTTCCACCACACAACTCTTTGCTGTAGTCACCAATCTGCACGAGACGGACGATTTCACCGTATTTATCACCGAAAAAGGCGAGCGCGCCTTTGTCTTTAGCCTGCTGCAAAGGCATAAAATCAATCTCAAGCGAATCATTCAAGCGAATTTTTTCGTTGATGTATGTTTCAATGTCATGGAGCAGGTCGGAAGAAACCGCTTCAAAGTGGGTGAAGTCAAAACGTAGTCTACCCGGTTCCACAAGTGACCCTGCCTGTCCAACATGGTCACCGAGCACATTGCGCAGCGCACTGTGAAGGATATGCGTGGCAGTGTGGCTCGCGGCAACATGTTCTCGGCGATTGGCGTCAATTCTCGCTTCAACCGGAACTGCGGCGGTAATTTCGCCCTCAATAACCTTACATTCGTGTAGAACAAGGTCGGGCGAAGGTTTGCTCGTCGTGACGACTTCAAGTGTCGCTCCATGTCCTTCAATGGTTCCCGCATCTCCAATCTGTCCCCCCGATTCACCGTAGAACGGAGTGCGGTTCAGGACAACCGAGACATTGTCACCTTCGGTTACGCCAGACACGAGTTCATTCGCTTGTATCAGGGCAACGATTTCGGCTTCCGCACTGCGCTGGTCGTATCCGAGGAAATCCGTTTTACCGGATTCACTGAGGATTTCGGCATAGATTTCCTGCCCCTTATCAGCACCTCCCGCGGCTTTCCAATTCGCGCGACTTCGTTCGCGTTGTCGGGACATACTTTCCGTGAATCCCAGTTCATCAACCGAGACTCCTCGTTCCTTGGTGAGTATTCGCGTCAAATCGAGCGGAAATCCGAACGTGTCATAAAGTTCAAAAGCCTTATCACCTGCAAGTATGGATTGGTTTGAAGATTTCAAAGATTCAAGCGACGCATCAAGGAGGTACAAGCCGCGGTCTAACGTTTGGTGGAATCGCCGCTCCTCGCCTTCAACAATTCGCTGAACGAAATCTTGGCGAGGTCGCACGTCCGGAAACGTGTCCCCCAGCAAATCTATGACCTTATCGACAATCTTATAGATGAATGGCTGATCTTGCCCCAACCGTTTGCCGTACAAAACGGCGCGGCGCAGTAGCCGACGAATTACATATCCACGTCCTTCATTGGAAGGCATGACTCCATCACCTATGGCGAATGTAAGGCAACGGGAGTGATCTGCTATAACGCGGTGAGGAACGCCATCCCCGCCATCAGAGTATTCCCGGTCGGTTAGATTTGCGATGGTATCGATCAAGGGCGTAAACACGTCAGTCTTGTAGTTCGAGTCGACCCCTTGCAAGATGGCAACTGCTCGCTCGAATCCCATTCCGGTATCAACATGCGTTTCCGGCAATGGATGGAGCGTGCCGCTCTCGTCCCGGTTATATTGGATGAATACGAGATTCCAAAATTCACGGTACCGATCGCACGCATTCACCGCACACGTATGCTCTATGTCCGGTGTTGGGCAGGCTTCCGGACCAAGATCGATATGGAGTTCCGAATTTGGTCCGCAAGGCCCGGTGTCCGCCATTTGCCAAAAGTTATCTTTGTCGTCAAATCGGCGAACCTGCCCAGCACTTAGGTCAGTCTCTTCGTACCAGAGATTCTCTGACTCATCATCATCAAGATGAACGCTTGCCCACAACTTATCTTTAGGCATATTCCAAATCTCTGTGACCAATTCCCACGCAAAGACAATGGCTTCCCGTTTGTAGTAGTCTCCGAATGACCAGTTTCCTAACATCTCAAAGAAGGTGTGATGCGATTTGGAGTAGCCGACTTCTTCCAGATCGTTATGTTTGCCACTTACCCGCATGCACTTCTGTGTGTCCACCGCCCGTCTGTAGTTGCGGTTGCCAGTTCCCAGAAAAACATCTTTAAACTGATTCATTCCGGCGTTTGTGAACAGGAGCGTTGGGTCGTCCGCCGGTATGAGCGGTGCGCTTGGAACAACCGTGTGACCGCGCTTTCTGAAATAATCGATGAAACTCAATCTAATCTCGTCTGATGTCATTCCTGATTTACCTCTAACGGCTTTATTCCATCGTTAAGATTCGCCGCATAACTTGGGCAACCGTGTCATGGTCGAAACCACGTCTGATGAGGAAAGCATACAATCTTCGTTTCGCGACATGGGGAGCAAGAGACTTGTAGCGAATTACCTGTTTTCTTGCCACTTGTAATGCAAGTGTTGTTTCGTCAGCCTCATCAATCTCCGCCAAGACACGGTCCACCGTGGATTTGTCAACCCCTTGGTTGGTCAACTCGCGTCTCATTAACCTTTTGCTCGTCGGTCTTGTGCGCCGACGATTTTTCACCCAATTTCTCGCGTATTTCTCGTCTTTGACGTGGCCGAGTTGTTCAAGATTTTCAATCGTCTCGCTGACCGCATGAACGCAAAAACCATGCTTTTCCAACTCCTCGATCATCTGTTGCTTGGTGTAAGTCTGGCTCAATAACAACTCAAGCGCATAATCCCTTGCTCGTACCACCTCGTCCGCAGTCATCAATTTCCGGACGACATTCTCTTCAATTTCCAAACCAATTCGCAGTCCCAATTTCACAGCAAATTCCGTTTCCACTGAAGCGAAAGGAACGTTATCCATGTAAATAATACAACTTGATGGGTTTTCTTCTTCTGGTTTGATATCGGTAATCTTCCTCATCATCCCAGGAGCCAGGACCAGGTAGTCGGAGATTTGTGAGCATCGGGTAAAGCATTGCGAGATGGATTATGATCCATTGCCAGGCGCGCCTGCCCACAATGAACCACGCTGTAGAAGTGTACTGAACATGTCGTGGCGACATGCGGCGGGATCGTGACCGAGCGCGAGGTAGAAAACGCGTCCTTCTCCCCAATCTTTTGTCCACACAACCGGCATCGCACGTCCTTGCCACAGGGCAGACGCCAAGACGTTAACCCGCGGATCGTAGTCTAAAATGTACTGTTCATCCGTCACCATAAATTCCACAATTCCTTCGGTGATTGGATGCGCATCGTCCACGATGTTCACCTGGTAGTCACGGTAGCGCGGATGCGTGACAAAATGCCCACCAACCATCGCACGATATTCCGGACACCCGCGAAACGAATCGGCAGCCGAGTGCACGCCGACATAACCTCTTCCAGAGGCCACATGGTTTAGTAATCCGTTTTTTTGCGCGGCCGTGATTTCACCTACCGTATAGTAGAAGACAATCAGATCGTAACTGTCCAGATTCGGTGAGATTAGTGCGTCAAGATCCTCATCGATTCTTGTGATTTGAAGCTCTTCGCGCTGGGACAGAGATTTGACTATTTCGTCGCCGCAGCCTTTCCAGTCATGAATGTCCCCGCCGCAAAATACGAGCGTGTTTATTTTTCCCATATTGTCAACACCTTATTTAGCGTATAGTTTGAAGGCATTATATCACAAGGACGGTAAAAACACAAGCCAACATCAATCGTTATTCGGGGCGACGCGCCGAATTATAGAGGATGGTTCATGGTGGCAGTAAATACCATAATTGTTGGGTTTCACTCGATTTTCGGCACGTTCAGGCAAGATGGAAACTCGAAAACTGATTTAGGATTAGCAATAATTTGCAAATTCTCGTTCAACCCAACCTACGGACGCCAAGAGTAGCGTCTCGGCGAGCCGGAAGAGATTTATATGGCAGACTCTTGTATTGAATGGTTTAATGATGGTATACTTTAAAACACAGTGAGCCCTGATTGAACCTTGCGAACGAATTGTTAAACCCAATGCTGAAACGGAGAGGTAGTCGACCATGCAGAGATATAGACGAACATTATTGGTTCTCATCATCCTTTCGGTGCCATGTTTGACGCTTCTGGTGATTTTGGCTGCTCAGGGACAAGCACAGAGAGTGCGAAAGATTGCTTTCGTCTCTAACAGGGATGGGAACAATGAAATCTACCTAATGGACACCAGCGGAAGGAACCCTCGAAGGCTCACCAACAATGCGGCGGCTGACCGTGCCCCGGCGTGGTCTCCCGACGGTCAGCGCATCGCGTTTACCTCCGACAGGGAGGGAAAAGGGGCCATTGAAATCTACATCATGGATGCCGATGGCAACAATCCTCGGAAGTTAACGGACTCGGTCGGAATTAACACGAATCCATCATGGTCACCTGGTGGGTCGAAGATTGTTTTTCAATCGAGTAGGGACAGAAACAGCGAAATCTACATTCTGAACCTTGATGGTAATACCGTCCTCAACCTTACAAACAGCGACGACAGCGACGGATTGCCATCATGGTCCCCTGATGGACGCAGGATTGTTTATCACTCGAAGAGAGGGTTGAATCTTGACATTTACGTGATGGATGCCGACGGACTCAACGAGAGGCGGTTAACGGAGAGCACCGCAACGGACGACTCAGCTTCCTGGTCTCCGGACGGAGAAAAGATAAGCTTTCGTACAAGACGTGACGGCGATAACGAAATCTACGTGATGGCGCATGACGGCAAGAAGAAGCTAAATCTTACGAAAAATCCGGCAAGCGACGATTCTCCTGCTTGGTCTCCGGACGGGACGAAGATAATCTTCTCGTCATCTAGAGAAGCCAATAACGAAATTTACGTGATGGACGAAGACGGTAGAAACGTGAAACGGCTTACTGAAAACAAACATAGTGACACTGATCCTGACTGGTATGATTCGGCGTTTGCCCGGGATGTTTCACCTACCGAAAAACAGCGAACAATATGGGGATGGCTAAAACGGCGGGTAGAACCTTAATGCCATTGCAAAAAATACTGTTTCTCTAAAACCACAATGCATTAACGCGTTAAATTTAGGAGGGATTCACCATTCGTTCAGTTGATCGTTGGGTTTCACCGGATGGAATTAAAAACCGGAAGTCTTCTTTCTCCGCACGAATTCGCTCGAATTTCCGCTCAACCCAACCTACGGTTTGGTGTCGGCTGATGTGAAATCTCGCCGAATCATTCTACTCGCGATTTCAACGCACCCCACGTCATCGCCAGCTTGTTGCGAGGGGAAACTGCCAGTCCAAGAAGCCCTACCGATTCTGATTCCAAACCTTCATTCATGAGAATTTTGAGATCTGCCACGGTTAATGCTTGGGCTGTAATGATAACATCGTCGATCCAACCGGGAAACCAATTCCCGTCACCGCCCCGTAAGCCACCACCGGGTGCTCCGCCTGCAATCCCACAACCTCCCACGTAGGTTGGGTTTTTGGAACTTCCGTAGTGAATTAGGTCGCCGAGTTTTGGAATATTCTTGACCTTCTTCATGGCTCCACGTCTGGCATTACGGTAGATCGTAAACTGACTTGTGTCGCCAACGACTGCCATGTGAACAAAACTGCCTTCGTCCGTCCATTGATTATCGCCGCCGCTCGGAAGTTTCATAATGGTGGAAACGGGTTTCATGATGTTCACGCCTCTTTCCCTCTTGGTAGTTGACGGAAAGGTCAATACGGCATTGGAGGCAGGCCGATCGTTGTACCATTCGAATACATTGGCTTGTTCAATAAAGGTTTCATTCGTAACTGGTACTCCCCCTTTTTTGTGGTCTACTCTGTTGAACCATCCGGCGGCTGTAAACTCGGTTAGTTCATTCATCAACGGCTTTCCAGGGTCTAGACACGTATCGGCCCCGACTGCAAGTTCAATTGCGCTACCAAACTTGCCTTCGTCAATAAATTTGAACCTTTTGCCTCTCGGAGGTTCGGCGTGGTTTCGATTGCCAGACCAATCTCGTATCAAATCGTCGACATCGTTCTCAAAGGTGTACGCTACGATGACCTTGCTCGGATCAATCTCGCCGATGCTTACGTTCATGGGCGCGAAACCAATCCCAGCGAAAATGGTGCAGATCGTGATTAGCAATGGTACCAACTTTTTCATAGCAACCCTCTAATTTAAAACAAACAACATCATTTGTCTATAATTGCAGTACATTTATATCATCAACCAAGTCATTCCGAGCCGGGGCAAAAGGATCTCTATCGCCCTCACAGTCCGTTCGGTCGATCTCAGTGGATCCTTATTCACTCACTCGATCTCCGCCTAATGAATAAGCAAACACTATAGCAAAGCATCTTATGCACTGTTATTCAAGCGAAATGGTATTACAGCTCTAGAATCAGGTGCGATTGCCCTGATGCAATGCTCTGTTATAGTTCCATAAACCAGAGAATAACATTATCGTTAGTAGCTTTTTTTCAGACCACCCCATGTCGTAGCCAGCTTTCCACCGGGTTTTACAGCCAAACCGATAAGGGGAAGTGATGTCAAACCGTTATTCATTATGGCTTTAACATCTGCTAATTCAAGGGCTTGGCTGAAAATTGCCACCTCATCCAGAAGGCCGGGGAACCAATTTCCGTCTCCCTGCCCTCCGACATTTGCAGCCACGCCACACCCGCCGATGTAGGTGTTATTGTCAGATTTTCCAAAATGGACTACCTCTCCACCGTCTAGTTTGTTAAGGCGTTTCTTGGATACGAGCCGTCCATTACGGTAAACGGTCATCTGGGATTTGTCCGCAATGACTGACATATGCACAAATGTGCCTTCGTCCGTCCACTTATCGTCAGGACCAGGCAACTTGGAAATCGCTTGAACAGGTTTTAGCGCGTCGGGCTTCTTTTGGGTTCGAGGGAACACTAGCAGCGCATTTGAACTCCGCCTATTGTTGTACCACTCTATCACATTGCTTTGCTCAATGAATGTCTCATAACCACCCCAAGGCGGCGCCGGATCTCGATTGAACCATCCGACGAGGGTAAACTCCGTGAGTTCATTTAATACCGGTTTTCCCAGATCAAGACATAATTTTCTTCCGTCTTCAAGTTCAACCGCACCACCAAACTTTCCCTCGTCCACGAATCTAAACGAGTTTCCCTTATTGGGCTCAGCGTGATTTCGTTTTCCCGACCAATCTCTGATTAGGTCCTTAACCTCCGGATCGTCAAAGAGGAAAGCTGCGATAACTTTGGTCGGATCGACTTCAGCGTAACTTACACGGGTAAATGCAAAACCCATACTGATTAAACCAACACAAATTAAGATAGTCAATGATAACCACGTTTTCATTGTAATTTCCTCACTTTCTGTTGGGCAGAAGTTGAATTACCTGCAATCGTGTTACAACACCCTGAATATGATGAAGACAAAGCGGGTGAGAAAATTCAGTTGCAATAGCTTTGGAAGCTGCTCTTCTAATCGTTCGTAATCTACGCTTCATCACAACCAAAAAAGCAGGAGGACAAACCACCCCGGATTTTAGCCCATAGAGTAATCTGCCTCCTGCTTTTTTAAGGTAACTTCCCAATCTCAATGTGGAGTGCGCAATCTCGAAACTTTGATTAACACACTTCGCACCAATTTGTTTACTTGGAAGTTTTTACATCCCCCCAAGTAGTGGCTAATTTGCTCTGTGGATCGACGGCTGTAGCACCGCTCGGGTCATCGTCAATCGTGACAAAGTCAACGATACTATTCCCCAAACTCTCCTGCCAGACTCCAACGCTGCCCGACATGTAAACTGGATCGTCGCCTCTTGGGCTCCAATCAAGTAGGGGAGCGTCCGAGCTGGCATCGTAGGATCCTTTTTCACCATACCACACACGGATGTTGTCACCCTCGACCGCAATCTCTCCGCGCATGATGTTGGTGTTGGTCTGAAGGAGCCCGCCTCGTCCATCGCCGGGATTAAGCGCGCCTGAAGCTATCCCGCCGACCATGATACCAGCGTCGAACATCATCACATGGTCAAGCGTTCTGGCGTCAGGATTCGCCGGAGCATCGGGACCGCCAAGCCCTGTGTCACAATGATGATTATCCTCTTCGCCTTCGGTGACTTGACCGTCGCCATTTAGATCGGTTCCGCGACCCTGGAAGAGGAAATCCGGGCTACAATCGAAGTTCAAACAGCATCCGGGGATGGCACAACCTTCCGCTATATCAATGATCGCAACCGAAGCGGTTTCATTGTACCCGAACGTCACTTGGTAACCCGTTCCCCAAGTCTCCGGGTGATGATTGTTGGGAAATTCATTCCAGGCGAAGTCAAATGCCTCTCCAGGTTGTTGACGCAGTGTGATGCCGACACTGTCATCGTCACCCATTGAGAACTCTATAGCTATGCGGCCATCGGTAAACACGTGGTCGGTCGGGACTGTCATCACGCCCGACTGCTTGCAGCCCTCGCCTAAACGGTGAAGTACAAGCCCCCTACCGGCATCTACCTCCGCGAATCGATCGTTGGTTGGATCGATGAGTTCCTCTGCGGGAAGAATAATCCAGATGGAGTCGGGGTTGTCGGAGCCTTCATTCCAGGCGTCCTCGTCGTTGGCATTTGCACCAACCGGGTTGTCTGAATCAGGACCATGGAATACAACCGTTGCTTGCGCTTGAACAAGAACCATAAGCGATAGCACGGCGATGAAAAGGAGCAACTTTGCAATGTTCATGTGTAATATCTCCTTCATGGTGTTCGGCGTTTTGATTTCAATCGCGAGCGATGAAGTATACGAAATCCATCCTCTCGCTACGGGTAGAATTGGCTGATTCGCAATATCCCTGCAGGATTCACATAATCCAAACATATTCTACTTTACGCAAAATCCGCAACGATGTCAAGGAAAAAATTTATCTTGTTGGCTGTACTGCTGCTGCGCAACCAAAATTATAAGTCGGGGAACAACGTCAGCGAACTCTCGTGCCGGCAGGTACGTGCTTTTCAAACGTTCCCAGTACAAGATCTTCCTCTCCGGCGGCAGCCAATACCATTCCTTGCGACTCAATTCCGCGAATCTTGGCAGGTTGGAGGTTGACTACCACGATAACCTGTTTTCCAATCAGATGATCCGGCGCGTAATGCTCGGCAATTCCTGCCACCACTTGACGCTTCTCGTCGCCGAGATCAACGCGTAATTTCAGCAGTTTGTCCGCCTGAGGGATTTTCTCGGCTTCAATGATTGTGGCAACGCGCAGATCGAGATTCTGAAAGTCGTCAATTGATATTAAGTTATCTTCCTGTGCCTGCGGTGTTTGGGCAGCAGAATCTTTGTCCTGCGTTTTCCGCTTATTCGTCTCTATCCGTGGAAAAATCGGCTCAGGTTTGCCAACTGTCAAGTTTGCTTGTAAGACACCCCACTGTGCGACCGAATCCAAACGCTGGTCCTCGGAAGAACCGTCAAGTCCGATTTGGCGACAGATTCGGTTTGCCGTGTCGGGCATGAACGGCGATATCAACACGGCGATTACTCTTAACGCTTCTATACTATTGTAGAGGATGGTCCCCATCCGTCCTTTAGATTCTTCAGATTTCGCAAGCGTCCAGACCTGCGTTTGATGAATGTATCGATTTACGCGCCGTACAAACTCCCATATCACCTCCAGCGCCATATCGAAAGCTAGTTGGTTCATCAGGGAATCAACCTTTGAAACCGTCTCCGTAGCCATCTGTATGACCTCATCGTCCAAGCTCTCCGGCGTGGTCGGTTTGGGTATTCCGTCAAAATTCTTGGTCACAAGGCCGAGTGTTCGATTTAGCAGATTTCCCAGGTCATTTCCGAGGTCGGCATTGTAACGCGAATGGAGGCGGTTTGGCCGGTAGTCGCCATCGTTTCCGAAACTGAATTCACGAAGCAGGTAGTAGCGGAATGCGTCTAACCCATATGTCGCAATGTCGGTATCCATGTCAATGAAGATGCCTCGTGTTTTGCTCAAGGCTTCTCCGTCTTTTGTCAACCATCCATGAGCCACGACATGTTTCGGGAGGGGCAGATCGACTGCCATGAGCATGGCGGGCCAAATGATGGCGTGAAACCGAACAATATCCTTCGCCATTAGGTGGACATCGGCGGGCCAGAATGTTTGGAAAACTTCCTCGTCCGCAGCATAACCTAATGCTGTAATGTAGTTACTCAACGCCTCAATCCACACGTAAGAGATATGTTCGGGATCAAACGGCAAGGGGATGCCCCATGAAACTGACGCTCGCGAGATGCTTACATCCTCCAGCCCCGACTCCAGCACGCTTAGTATTTCGTTACTACGGGCTGCCGGTTGGATGAATTCAGGGTTCTCCTGAATATGTTTAATCAACCGATTCTGAAATTTTGATAGCGCAAAGAAGTAGTTGTCTTCCTCCACCCATTCCAGGCGCAATTTGTGGATTGGGCAGGTTTTGTCCTCTCCCTGCTCCTTCTCGGTGAAAAAGCGTTCACACGGTCGACAGTAGTATCCTTCATATTTTCCTTTGTATATATCCCCCGTTTCGTAGAGCGTGTTTAGAAACTTTGTTACACCGCTCTTGTGCAATTCGCTCGTCGTGCGCAGAAAGATATCGTACGAGATATTCAGTCGTTTCCAAAGGTCTGTAAACGTCGGAGCAACCTGATCGCAGTATGCTTGCGGCGAGATTTTCTTTTGGTCGGCAACCTTTTGGATATTTTCCCCATGCTCATCCACGCCAGTCAGGAAGAACACTTCGTCCCCTTTGAGACGATGGTATCTTGCCAGTACATCGGCAGCGATTGTCGTATACGCATGACCGGCATGAGGTTCCGCGTTGGTGTAGTAAATCGGTGTCGTAATGTAAAATTTACTCATGGTTTAGCGTTCTTCTCCCTTGGTTCAATCGCTCATCAACTTAAGAGCCATGACCTCTAATGCCAATGTCGCATTGATGTTGCGGCTGATTGCATTTTTTGTCTCGAAAATGGTCTTGATTGCCGACTGGAGACGGTATCGCGAATAACGCGGAACAAGCTGTTTGAGCGCCTCCACATGGTAGACGTGCGTCAGCAGATCGGCAGATGCATTTTGATGTAGAAGTAATAAATCACGATACCATTCGACAAGGGAGTCCAGCCGATCCGGATCGGTGCCATAATGTTCAGCAACCCGAAAGGCGGCGAGCTTATCCGTTGTCGTAAGGATTTCAGGAATCTCTTCATCTACATGTCGATCGGACTCGGAGGCTTCCGCACCACGGGATTCAAGATGAGTCAAAGCCTTGCCAACCGCGCCACCGGCAAGTGTGGCAATGGACAACGCCTCATGTTCTTCAAGATGGAATCGCTCATTCAGAAAACCCCCCAATTCAACGGGTGATAACGGATTAAACTTGATAATTTGGCATCGCGACCGGATTGTCGGTAGCAGCGCGTCAAGATTGGTTGTCAGCAGTATCAGCACCGATTCGGCAGGCGGCTCTTCAAGCGTTTTGAGAAGGCAATTCGCGGCTTCCAAATTCATGCGCTCCGCCTCTCTCAGAACAACGACCTTGCGCACTCCTTCAAGCGGGCGGTAGACAATGCGTTTCTGCAGTTCGCGAATCTGATCAATCCTTATCCAGGCTCCCGATGGGCTGACGATTTGCGTATCCGGGTGATTTCCGTCATCGGTCTTTCGACAGGAGATGCAGCTTCCGCAGGCGTTTTCACCCAATTCGAGGCAATTGATAGATTTTGCGAAATGGATTGCCACTGTTTCTTTGCCCACATCAGCGGGACCGACGAATAGGTATGCTCCTGCAATGCGGTTCGATTGAATTGCGTGGTGTAGTTGAGCGATTATCTTTTCGTGACCAACTATTGGCTGTTCCAAGATTTATCCAAAGGTATAATGTTGAAACGTCTTAGCTCGTGATGCGTCGGTTGACGAGTTCTCGAATCTCGTCATGCACCCGTTTGGGATTTCGCCGCGAGTTTATCACTGCTACACGGTGAGGTTCCTCTTTGGCAATGGCAAGGTAGCCTTCTCGAACGCGTTGATGAAACTCAAGATTCTCAATCTCCAAACGATCCATTGAACGCCGTCGGCGGCGCGCGCGCCCCAAACCGACTTTAACCGGTACGTCCAAGACAATCGTTAAATCCGGCACCAATCCGCCCGTGGCGACGCGGTTGAGTCGATGAATGAGTTCAAGGTCCAATCCGCGTCCATGCCCTTGGTAAGCGGTCGTCGCATCCCCAAATCGGTCCGAAATTACAACCTGTCCGTCCGCAAGGGCGGGAGCTATGCATTCCGCGACATGCTGTGATCGCGCGGCTGCGTACAACAGCAATTCCGTCGTGCTTACCATCTTGTGATGTCTACGCTCCAACAGCAACTCGCGTATGCGTTCAGAAATTGGTGTGCCGCCCGGCTCGCGCGTAACCAACACCGGAACGCCTTCTTTTTCCAAGTTCGCAGCTAGTCGTCGGATCTGGGACGATTTTCCGGCTCCCTCTACGCCTTCGAATGTGATGAATAGACCCCTTCCTGACACAATCCCCTCTCGCCGGCATTATGATTACAGGATTATACCTTCAACTTTGTTCAACCACATCTTGGATCCAAGAGAGCGCCGCCATACTTTGCGACCAACCGATGGATGTGACCGCAAGTAACGCGATTTGCTGTAACTCCTCCGGACTAATTCCCTGTTTTAAGGCACGACGCGTGTGCGAGTGCACCGCTCCTTCGGATTTCGCACCGACAGCAAGTGCAAGTTTAACGAGTCGTGCTGTCTTCTCGTCCAATGGCCCGGAAGTGCTGCACGCTTCTCCAAAATTTTGGTATGCCTTCCATACCTCCGGATATTGCTTGATGACCCCTTCAAGAAAATCGGGTAGCTTTTCCTTCATTTTTACCTCGGTGGATTGGTAACACAATAGTCATCATTCCAAAAAAAATCCTGGAGCCTGATGGCATCTACATTTGTTCTAATTAACTTGGAAATGACATTAAGAACCTGTTTGAATAATAGTACAATGCCATTTGAGGAGTGGTATTTCATGTTTTTGCCGTGACTTGTTGTACACCTGTGGGATCTCTATCGCGGGGGATTTGCTATCGCGCTCATTATTCATTCGCTTGATCGTTATCCACTTCCTTGATCGTTCAGTTGATCGCTCCTTAATCATTCGCTTGATCTCCTCTGGGGCTTTTAGAGGCTGGTGCGCAGTGCGCACCCTACAAATGTACTTTTCAAACAAGACCTTATCTTCCCGGAGGGATCTCTATCGCGGGAACTCCTATGGGATAGCTATCAGGTAATTGTTTAGTTCAGTACGGAACTTACGCGCCAATAGGAAATCGCTCCTACATTACGCTCATGGTGCAGGAACACGGATTAAACTGAGGCATGACGAACCAACATTCCCAAAACAGATTGATAGACTAAACAGTTACGATATCAGAATTGGCTATGGGATCTCTATCGCACAGGACTTACTATCGCACTCGCTATCCACTCGTTTGATCCACTGGAGTGCGGGTCTTTGGACATGTCGCATTCTATTGACATTGAAGATCACTATGGGAGCTCTATCGCCTTCGTTATTCACTCAGTTGATCGCTCGCTATTCACTCGCTTGATCCTCTGGATCGAGGAAAGGGACTCTGACTAGTAAGTGTTACTTGCTGAAAGAATTATTCCGACAGGGATTATGGGGTGCTATCAAGATTTACTATCGCCCTCGTTATCCACTCGGTTGATCGTTGTCCACTCACTTGATCGCTCATTATCCATTCGCTTGATCTCAGTTGATCGTTCGTTTGATCTCGCTTGATAACATGCTCAAAAGCCATCAATGGGGTTGACGGAGCGCGTGATGGCAAGCAGAAGCCGGGGCCGTTTACAGCGACGTTGTCGAGATTAGAGCGAACTTTTTTGAAAAGCTCTGAAATTGCGCCTGAAGCCTTACCGGGCGTGGCTTGAAGCGGCGCGCGGCACACGTCGCTAAAGTCCGCTAAAGTCCGCGCACATATTTGACCCTCCTTTTTGAGGAACGCTTGGATAGCCGGTTAGAAAGTAATGATGCGTCTATAAATTTGCTGGACTCAATATGTTTCCACCTTCGGTCGTCTGCCTCAATGGATGCTTGGATATCCGCTTGCTGTGCGCCGCTTTTTCTCATTAAACCGATACAGGTGAAAAGAGATGCTAACAGAAAAAAAGATTTGCCACCCTGACGTTTTGTCATAGCCCGTTACAACATACCACACACATGTTAATCTGTCAATCTAATATTGACGAGTTGCGGGAGGGAAGAAAAGTTGGCTAACAGTAGTTACCAAGGTGTAGCCAAACTGTACGCCGCCAGTCGACGCCCATCAAGGAATATCGGAGCAAACCCTTGACTCAGGAAGTGAAGCAATTCAACCAAAAGTTGACAACACAAAGTGGTTGCCATTGAGCATATCGTCAGACGGTGTGAGATTTCTCGCATCGCAAAAGGCATTCCTCGACAAGGCATCAAATAGTATAGCTATTCTAATCAGAAAGACTACCGTACCGACAAAGAGCTATTTTGGAAAGATGTCTAATAGGTCATTAGGACGTTTTCTTTCCAGTTTCGGATTCCTCGTTGGTTTCCTCTTTTTCCGGTTCCTCACGCATCCCGGCTTTGAATGATGTCACGCTTTTACCGATCCCACGCGCAAGTCCGGGGATGCGTTTCGCTCCGAACAGTAGAATCACAATCAACAAAACAATTAGGATTTCAGGTAACCCGGGTACCATCTATGTTCCCTCCCTTATTGATGTGTAAGTTCATCGTGTTAACAGTCTGGCTCTTGGTATTAGGACTAACGCATGTCAACTCTACCAAGATTCAGCCCACGGCAGGAATTCCATTCCTCTCCGACGGGTTGCCAAACTGAATGATTTCAACATTGAAACGCATCAGCTTTGGAAATTGATCGATTGGCGTGCCGGTCAAGACACGTAAATCGCTTTATCACAATGGAGTCTATATTCTAACATCCTATGAGAGAGTTTCGCATGGGTAATCTCTAACACAATTTTCCTGTCTGATGGTTGCCCGCTATCGCAACGTGGCGAGGAAATAAAGTTGACACCGCCTTTGCCGAGTGATATAGTGATATGACCGCTGCGGACGACTTCAGATTGTGGTTTTCGGGACTCAACGGTTGTTTTCCGCTACAATCTGGCGAGTTCTACAATCCTCACACAATCCCTTTTTCTATGTTAACCCCGTCTACCGGTTTTCAATAGGAGCGTCAGTTTGGATAGCAAAGAAAAATGCCTGTTTATTAACAGCCACATGCCCGAAGGAGGACTGTTCACCGGAGAGCAAAGACATACCCATCCTGACAGCAACACCGCGTGGCGAATCTCACCGGAACCGTATTGGATTTCCCAAACCGAGTTGGAATGGTTTGAAACACTCGGGAGTCATCTACTACAGTTTTATCGAGCATGCAATCTGCTCTATTCACAAAGCGCCCGCGGCATTCAGCCTTCGTGGATTGCAGCTTACCTCGATCAGGGCAAGCCGGAAACAGTGATTCAACAGGGTCGGATGAATCGTTTTAAGAGCCATTTCCCACAAGTCATCCGTCCTGACATTATACCCGCAAACGACGGAATGGTCATCACCGAGTTGGATTCTGTACCGGGCGGAATAGGATTCACTGCAAATCTGGCAACCCAATACGGGCAGCTCGACTACAACGTCACGGGTGGGAGTAATGGAATGATGCTCGGCTTTGCGGATATGATTCAGTTTACCGCAAAGCGGGAATGCCCAACTTTGGCGATTGTTGTTTCGGACGAAGCCGGAGATTACCGGTCCGAGATGGAATGGTTCGCGTCTATCTTGCGCGAGACTTGTATAGACGCATATACTGCCAAACCCCACGAGATCACTTTTACAGAGGAGGGGTTGCACCTTGAATCCGCGCATGGGAACGTTCACATCGACGTTCTCTACCGATTCTTTGAGCTGTTTGACCTGCCGAACATACCGAAGGTTGAACTCATGCTATACGCCGCAAAGAAGCGCACAATTGTGATGACACCTCCTCCGAAATCTTATCTTGAAGAAAAGTCGCTGTTTGCTCTGTTTTTTCACCCCATGCTGGAAGCCTTCTGGCGCAGAGAACTTGGCAAAAAGACCTATCCCTTCTTGCGAGAGGTAATTCCCCAGACGTGGTTGCTGGATCCTCGGCCGCTTCCACCGCATGCCGTAATACCGGGACTTGAGATTGGCGATCTGCCCGTCACGGATTGGCGTCAGATCATCTCCGGCACTCAACGTGAGCGCGAGTTGGTTCTGAAGCCATCGGGTTTTTCGGAACTGGCGTGGGGGAGCCGAGGCGTGGCAATCGGACATGACCTTTCCACAGAGGATTGGACAGATGCGGTGGAAAATGCCTTGATTAGTTTTGACCGAACTCCGTATGTTCTCCAAAAATTTCACAAAGCCAAGCGTGTCCGAATGAGTTACTACGATTTCGATCAAAATGAAGTGCTGGAGATGACTGGAAGACCGCTTCTCCGCCCCTTCTACTTCGTGACGGGAGACAAGGTTCGACTTGGTGGGATTCAAGCGGTGGTATGTCCCGCGGATAAGAAGATTTTGCATGGTATGGTTGATTCCATTATTGTGCCGGGAGCGCTTAGAGCGGATGTGTAGATACATCTGAAGAAACAGCGTTTTAAAGACAACCCCGGTTTCTCGGTAGATAATCGAGGAGTGTACATTCTTGGGTGCCTCGGTTATAATCCCATAATTGGGACAGATTGTCCCTATTGCATTATAGATACATTGCGCTCCGCTG
The DNA here is from genome assembly GCA_965204085.1 of Candidatus Poribacteria bacterium. Classification (GTDB taxonomy): domain Bacteria; phylum Poribacteria; class WGA-4E; order WGA-4E; family JAJDTR01; genus JAJDTR01. Next base: position 1,025,381 of record CBDBEE010000002.1, read on the forward strand.
GAGCGCGGGTATTGGGTGTACCGGCATCCTATTGACATATCGCTCCGCTGGAGCGAAGGCATCCCTGTAGTCGTTGGGGCATCTGTGTATTTGGTATGGTGAAGGTGCGACAGCCCGGCGGTTACATTGTTTGCTAATCCGTGTTTTCTGCATAATCTGCCGGATTCGCGATTCAGGCAATTATTATGTACTCTCCTCGGAGAATTGAAGGAGTACTCGGCATCTAAAACGTCGCTTGAAGGCGACGCCCGCCGTACTAGAGTTCGGGAAATGCAATTATCCAATGCACAACTTCATCGGTTCCGAAATGACGGCTGTATCTGGTTTGAGGGATTCTTTACATCGCGGGAGACACGTGCGCTTCGGCAGGAATTGGTGCGAATGTACGATGTCGAATTGAAAAACGGAAGAGGCATCAACTGCGCCGTACAAGCGGATGGAACAAAACGAGACAACCTTGGAAAACGCCAGAACCTCCAAGTGATTCCGTTGAATAATCGGAGCGACCTGCACAAGGCGCTGGTCTTCAACCCGAAAGTGCTATCCGTCGTAGAGCAACTTATCGGGGACGATTTCATGCTGGAACTGGATCAAGCCTTTTGGAAACCGCCCAAGGTAGGAATCGGTACAAATTGGCATCAAGACAACGCCTATTTTAGGATCGCCGACCCGCTGCGCGGCACCGCGATGTGGATTGCCATTCATGACGCGAACGTTGAAAACGGTTGTCTTCACGTGATTCCCGGCAGCCACCGAGAGTCTTACGACCATTATCGAGATCCGCTTAGCGACCATCATATCCGATGCGATCCGCCGGAGGACCGTGCCGTCCCCGTCGAATTGAAAGCAGGTGGCGTTGTGTTCTTTTGCTACGGAGTGGTACACTGCACGAAAACCAATCTCTCCAATTCGGATCGGGCAGGGGTTGCCCTCCATTTTCTCCACAACGATTTCGGAGGCTTGGAGATTTGGGAGAAGGAGAAAACAACTCGACCAATGCTGCGCGGTCCCCGTGCGACGGGAGGAGAAGCTGAATTCGGCGACAGGTTTGAAGGTCGATGGGAGGAGATGGTTGATCAGGTGTTGGCGTCGTCAGAGGACTCATAGGAGGAAAATTGGTACGAATCGGGATTGTCGGCATTGGCTTTATGGGGATGATTCATTACTACGGCATCAGGAAGGTTTCGGGTGCCGAGGTCGTAGCGATTTGCACGCGCGATCCGAAAAAGCTTGACGGCGATTGGAGCTCCATTCAAGGAAATTTCGGTCCGCGAGGCGGCATCGAAGATCTCTCCCATCTTCGGAAATACAACCGGATCGAAGATCTCCTCGCCGATGCTGATGTTGACTTGGTAGACATCTGCCTCCCGGTACAGTTGCACAAATCGGTCAGCATCTCGGCGCTTAAAGCCGGAAAACATGTGCTCGTTGAGAAACCGATTTCGATTCGGCTCGACGATGCCGCCGAGATGGTCGACATTGGGAAAGCAAGCGGGAAACACTTTATGGTTGCGCACGTGCTCCCCTTCTTCGCTGAGTTCGCTTATGCAAAAAATGTCCTCGAGAGGAGGGACTACGGACAACTGCTTGGGGCGCACTTCAAACGGGTCACCTCCAAGTCGAAGAAGACATACGATTTGGAAGAAGTGGAAAGGAGCGGCGGACCGGGGATAGACCTACACATCCATGACACGCATTTCATCCAACTCCTTTGCGGAATGCCCGATGCGGTATTCTCCCGAGGTGCACTAACAACCGGCGATTTCGCCGAGTCTCTGACGACGCAATACATTTATAACGACAGAGATTTCTCAATTAGCTGTTCGTCGGGAGGCATGTCCCAAAGCGGACGCGCATTCTCGCACGGTTTTGAGATTTACCTTGAGAGAGCCACCTTGCTTTATGAGTTTGCCACGCTCGGCGGTCAGCCTGCGACGTCGACGCCGCTTACGCTGCTGACGGAGACGGGAGAGGTTCAGCAGGTCGATCTCGGAGAGACGGGTCCCATAGATGCCTTCACCGACGAAATCCAGTACGCGGTTGATGCAATCAGGGGCGGCTACGAAACCGACCGCGCTATCGGCGGTCGGCGCGAGAGACGCTCTGGCGCTCTGTTATAAAGAAGCGGAATCGGTCAAGACGGGACAGATTGTGTCAGTCTCGTAAGAGTAACGTGATACGATTTTAAAATCTAAATGATACAGCCGATCCGAGACGCGCAATGAAGGGATCTCTATCGCCCTCCCTAATCAGTCGGTTGATTGCTACTACAAACCCCAGATTCTCGTAACATATGGATTACGAATTGGTATGGGAAGGAAACTAGGGTTGTAAGACACCCCTGATTCTCAGACAAGTCCAATCGTTTGATTTTATACCTTGCGTTGGGTAATATTGCGCTTGTTTTCGCAGCACAAGTGTGTCGCGATTCGGAGATCGCAGGGATCTCTATCGCACGGGATCTACTATCGCGGTGATCTCTATCGCGCGTGCTATTCGCGTGCTTGATCCTATTCAGTCACTTGATCGCTATTCGCTCGTTTGATCCTACTGTTTATGGAGTGTTTTGGTGATTGTCTGAATCACGGATTTTCACCGATTAAACGGATTTCACGGATTACGGGATCTCTATCAGGATTAGCTATGGGATCTCTATCGCCTTCACTATCCGTTCACTTGATCGCTCCTTATCCAGTCGCTTGATCCTTCTGTTGAGTAAAATTGAGTTTGTTTTCTCGACAGTTATGGTTTCTAATACGACCTTACGCGGCACCAGCAGTTCGCGATTCGGAGATGGAATCTCTATGGTCGTACAGAGGCGATCACAATCTAACAGATTGTGGTACGGAAATCTATGATCTCACCTGATCGTGGCTGCTAATTTACCAAACGCTCGAAAACACGTAATTCCCGGCAACGTGAAGTATAAACCCACTCAGCATCACCCCAGCCAGATGCACGCCTTTCACTCACTCAGCGACGTAGGCGAGGTTTTTATTCCAGCGCAATTCAGAGAACTCGCCTCGGACGATGTCTCCCTTAGACATTTCACAGATGGAAATCTTGGGCAACTCGATCGTATTTTCAAGCACCTCCGGCGCGGCGGAGTGGCTGTGCTGTCCGGTCAATGGGATCGGATTGTGGAGGTTCTGGACTATGCAGAACGGAAGAAGAAGGAACTCGCACCACGCATAGAAAGAACGAAACGCCGACGAGATTTCAATCGGTGCGACAAACGCGCAAACCCCAAGGAAAGCGACTCGGCGATGTCACGCCTAACGTGTTATGCGGATGGTGCGGGCAAACTGCAAATCGATCCGCCTCCGAATCTACCGTATTTGCTTGAGTTGGTCGGGGAAAATCCGAACGCAAACGAGGGATGTCCATTTCTACTACCGATTGCAACCGTTCAGAAACTCAAGACGGCGCTTACTCAAGAGTACCCGATACCGGCACTCGGCGCCTCGTTAGTCGCATTTGAGAATGTGCTTCCGCCGCGTTCGCAGGAGACAATTGCGTGTTTTCAAGATGGGCTTAAGGCTATCAAGAGGCATCTGCCACAACGGGCGGAAGTGCTAGAGGTGGGATGTGGGAGCGGGTGTTTGACGCTATTGGCAGCGCAAGAATTGGGGGATTTGGAGGCAAAGACTCATGCGTCGGATCTCTTGCCGGAAGCGGTGGCAACGACGCGAGTCAACATTGAACGTTGTTCGCATCGCAATCTGTCCATACAATTGTTGTCGCCGGGTGACCTTTTTGAACCGGTTCCAGATGAACATCGTTTCGATCTAATAATTTTCAACGCCCCTTGGGTGGTTTCGCGGGCGCGCAATCGCGCGGAACTTGCCATTCACGACGAAGGGCAACAGATTTTACAACGGTTTTTCGACAAGGTTCCCCGATACTTGAAGCCGGATGGACGTGTACTCCTCGGATATGCGGACGCCTCTGGTCCCAAGGCTATTCAAAATCTGGAAAATATCATTAGTGACGCTGGATTTGCGGTGGAGAGCCGGCACACCAAACGCGTTGCGACCCATCGATCGAAGCGGAAATGGGAGCATATTATGGTTTATGGACTAAAGGAATGTTCGAGCCCTAAACACTGAATTATGACTGGAAGAGAACTCCATGAAGGGCAGTGGCCTGATTGGCAAAGAGGCGATTGTTTACCCAGCGGGAAATACATCAGGCAGAGAGATTTCGCGGGACAAGAATATGACCTCCTGCCAATCGCCACACGCCTTGCAGGAAAGATAGACAAAGATATAGAATCGCCCTTGTTCTGTATGTGCATTATCCACTGATGATGTGGTAAAATATCAGTCTGAACGCATCCAAGTGACAGCAAAATTACGTGCAATTCACCTCTAATTTGATGGTCCGTCAGTGTTAGAGAAAGAAATGGCAAAGAGAAAAAGGAAAAAACCAGGCTTAAAGGCAGACCCCAAGCGTCAAGCACATAATTCGCTAAGGGGATACCTCTATCAAATCTGGCATAGTGTGAACGCTTGGCTGGACCTTACTGAAGATGAGATTCTGTATTTGGAAGGTGCGGAAGACTTTGACAAGGTATCAGATAACGAGGCTACGGTGACGCAAGTCAAAGCCACACAAGCCCCGATCACGCTTAGATCTCAGGACGTGAATGACGCTATTAACCACTATTGGGAACTGCGGATGAGCAATTCTGACCGGAATGTGAAATTCCGGTTTCTTACACGCTCCAAGATAGGTGAGGAACAAGGCAGCCCGTTTGGAAAGAAACAACCGGGCCTTGATCTTTGGAACAATTGTTCGGGCGATGAAGCAGTTGTCACAACAATCTCCGACTTTTTGCTAACTGCAAGGAAGATATCCGAAGAAGTAAAAGATTTCCTCAACCAAGCTGAGCCACAAGAGATTTATGAGGAACTCATAGAACCTATTACGTGGGAAACAGACAGCAAACCTGCCAGTTTTGTTAAGCAATCTATACGAGCAGCTCTTGTGCACCATGGTGATCGATACAGTATTCCACCAGCCGATGCCGAGAAGGTTGTCGATCATCTCCTCAAAGAAGCCCTGACAGTAGCAACTGCAACTCAGGAAGAAAATCGTAAATTAACCCGAGAACACTTTCTCAATATATTTGCAGAAAATACAAGAATAAGTCTCCCAATTCAGAATAGTGCAGAACATCAACCGATTCACTTAAAGATTGTTCTTGATCATATCAAAGAAACACTCATTGCAGACCCAGCCGATTTTAGTTTTTCAATTCAATCTCCAGTACAAAAGACGATTCCACCACTCTATCGTGATGTTACTCGAAGAGAAAACCTACTTACAAGCATCCAAGCCAAACTTCAATCAGAGGGTATAGTTGCCATTCATGGAGGGGCAGGGAGAGGAAAGACAACACTTGCAAAATTGACCGCTAATGCTATAGGGGGCTGCTGGTTTTGGCAGAGTTTCACAGATAGAGATTCATCTCAGATTGGCCAACTTTTACAGCAACTTGCAGTTGAAGTCAGTAATCAATCTGAACAAATCAGTATCGTTTTGGATGACCTAGATGCACAACCTCAAGAATTGCAGAAGTATCAAGAAGACTTGGGAGTTTTGGTCTATAGGACGCTGGAACGTGGTGCAAAATTGTTGATTACAAGCCAGCATGAGCCACCTAATAGCTTTATCCGCCAACTTGATGTCTCACCGTCCATCATCGTCCACGTTCCTGACTTTACTAAATTTGAAATTAAGCAATTTGCAGAACAGTTGGGGTGTCCTACTGACGAAGCAAAGAATTGGGCACAATTGGTTCAATTGCATACACGTGGCCATCCTAGGCTTGTACACGCTCGACTCGCTCAATTACGTGAGGAAGGCTGGAAGCAGCCAGATACAATTGAAAGCATCTTGCACACGCCCCTAGAGGTGGTTGAAGAGCGTGAAACTGTGCGACAATTGCTCACAGCATTGCCGGATAATCATCAGGAATTTCTCTATAGGCTGAGTTTGATGACTACTGAATTCAGAAAAGATTACGCAGTCAACATCGGCGAGATACCGGAATCTGTACCTTATGCAGGAAATATCTTTAGTCAATTGGTCGGTCCTTGGATAGATCGTGTTAATGAATCCTACTACACAATCTCACCTTTACTGACCAATGCAGCCAAGCAAGTTTGGTCACAGAGTAAGATAAGTGACCTTCACGCTCAGATTGCAGATGCAATTCTCAAAACAGGAAATCTGACCATATTAGAAGCACGAGCTGTGCTATTTCAAAGTATGCTTGGACAAAACGAAATAGGCTTTATTGCTGTGATTTACGCATTGATAACCGCTTCGGAGGACAATTGGAAAGAACTCAGCCGAGAATTCTCATGGTTGATACTCCCTCAACCTGATATTCCTGAAAAGTTCTTTCCTGGGAGCGATTCTGTAAATCATCTGTTTCGCTCATTACAATATCGTATTGCGTTAGAGGTAGAACCAGAAAGAGCGCCGAAGATACTTGAAATTTGGGATAAAGAAACTAAGCCGCACGAACCACATCAGTTGTATCTGTTGAATCGCCTAATGCTGGCAACTCAGGCATTGATTTATTATCAAGTGTCGCTGCCAGCCAAGCAGATGGTAGGATATCTTAAAGAAGTTGTTGATATCACATGCAACAATAAAGACATTCAAGAAATATACAATGATTCCATGGGACAATTAAAGGGAAACAACACTAACAAATCCAACTTTTTCAGTCTCCTATTTAGCTTTATTCATGCGCGTCGTCCTATTTACGCTCCATTCCTCAGCAATCTTATTGATGCGCTGGATGACCTCCCGGCAAAAACTCGGACTCTATTATTGGCTGATTTTGAGGAGGACACGGTTGACTCGCGGCTTCTAATTGATGCTGTCTGGCTTGCGGAAGCAAACCTTGAGAATCCGGACTGGAGAAGATGTCTCCAGGTATTAGACAAAGTCATTGAAAAAGCTCTCGCTTGGGGTTATCTACATCTGGCTGCGGAATCTGCGAGGGGAAAAGCCATCATTTACGATGAATGCTTGCATGACCCCGATGCCGCCCATAAGATTCTTGAGGATATTGTAGCAAAAGTGGGTACGTTTCCTTCAATACAGGAAGAGCGAGCATTTGTATATTTTCGCCAAAAACTTTACAACGAAGCACTCAGTATTTACGAGCGCATTCTCCCCGAGTGGATCCCACCGTCAGAACAACTAAATGTTGGCCCCTTAGAAGAGTATCGGCGAGCCGCTCTTTGTGCCGCGCAGTTAAATGATTGGGATAAATCGGCGACTTTCTTTGAAGCTGGAGCAAAAAGAACCCAAAGGATTGGAAACACTGAAAATTCCATCGGTTTGTATGCAGATGCGGGATTTGCACGTTTTAAGGCAAGTGATATGGCCGAGAGCATAAAGCTGTTGAATTTGGCATTGGAAGAATTTGAAATGCTCCCTCAAGACAATGAAAATACCAAGCGTTTTTCTCTAAAAAAGCGTTTAGAGGAAACAATAAAGCGGATGGCACAGCACGGAAGTGAAAATCATTCCTCGGAACCACACGAACTTCCAGCAGGTTTCTGTAGCGATCCGGAGCCAAACGAAAAGATTCTATCATTGCCAGATGCCCCAATCGGATACACTTGGTTCCATCTAGCGCAAGTTGAATACCGATTTGGGCATGGATCGACAGTTTTGGAACATGCCTTGGAAATCCCAGACCGGAATACCCATCCAGTCTTGAGTTTCCTTCTTACTCTCCTTAAAACACAACATGATTTTAGGAACAAAACCTTTAATGAATTGCCGGAACGTATACAGCAATTGGCGAATGCGTGTGACTCAATACAGAGTGATAACCAAAGAGTGAAGGGAATAGAACAACAAGGAGTTAATTCTATACCGAGTGTCAATCCACCTAACTTCGCTTCTGTTCAGCACATAACTATTATGTTGGTAACAGCGCTGCTTGTTCGACTACGAGAAAACATAGATGCGCAGGACATGTTGGCTATATGGCGAGCAAATTCCTCAGAATTGTCCATAAAAGAAAATCTCATTGTTGCTCTTGATTTAATTGAATCAATGTTATCCAAAGATCTGAGTAACGCTTTGACAGTTATGCACTCACAAAATTCCAGGCACGAAGACCGGCTTGCCGCAACATTAAAAATTGTTCACAGTATTCAGACCAGTCCAGATAATCTCTTTTATGCCCACGTACTCATAACAACTGCACTCATTGGTAACTTATGGGAAGATTTTGTCGTGCTTGATTTAGCAGAGCTTCTTTCCGCACAGTGGCTTGAAAAAATAAAATTCCTAGCAATGTTGAAAACACCTATGATTACGGTGCCCCTAATAGAAGGAGCCTGTAAAGGCAGCAACACCGGAAAGAAAAAAATTGGCCAGATTCTTCTTGCCGTACATCAAGCTATTGCACTCAGAGTACCATCTACGACTTTACAGCAGTTTCGCAGTTGGACAGAAACCATACCAGAGCAAGAACCGGAGCCGAAAACAGGGCAGAATCCGATAGCACAACGAATTATCAAGGTGATGGAAAATCCACCTCATCTCACCTATGAGGATGGGGAGGCACTTCGCCAATCAATTGAAGAGGGAAAGCTGCCTGTAAATTATGATTCGCCATTTGATCCAGATGAACCTGACAATCAATGAATAAGTACCTTCTAGATACATCAACCTTGAGTTTCCTCGTGCACGATTCGCCCCAAGTCAAACGTCATTTTCGGTTTCTACCGCAATCAGACTATCCTTTTACTTGCCCTATCGTTAAGGGCGAAATTCTGTTTGGGATTTTCCGGCTACCTGAAGGAAAAAGACGACGCGATCTTCAGCAAAAGGCAAATGATGTATTTTCTGTAGTTCCGTGTGACCCAATGCCAGAAAATGTTGAGGAAACCTATGCACACATAAAAGTTGCGACTGAACAACAAGGAACCCCGTTGGATGAATGCGATCTTTGGATTGCGGCAACGGCTCTAGTGCTTGATGCGATTCTAGTTACTTCTGATTCCGATTTCCAAAGAATAGCCGGGCGGGGATTGCGTTTGGAAGATTGGGTGAATTAACAAGGGGCAGGATTATCACTATTCAATCCGCTAGCGGAGTTTCGCGAGGGCACTAAAATAAATGAATAAAGGGTACACGTCCGTTGGTTTTCGACAAGCACTCGGAAACCGAATTTTCGGAGATTGTCTCGTTGCTGGTGTTCTTACCGATCTCCCATCACTCAAGCCAGATTTGTTTGAAGTACCGCCACACCGTCGGATGTAACTTCAGGTTTTTCACCCGCTTGTTAGTGATGACCGCTTTCTTGGAGTGGGCGATTGGAACCCATGGAACATCGTTGTGGAAGATTTCCTGCGCTCTTTTGTAGAGCTGGACTCTTTTGTCGCGGTCGGTGATTGACCTCGCCTGATCGAGGATGTCCTGCATGGCGTCGCTCCGATAGAAAGAGATATTACCTGCCGGTTTTACGGCTGCCGACTTGCTCAAAAGGTAATAAAAGAAGTTGTCCGGATCGCCGATATCTGCCGACCAGCCCAGCATGGCGATGTCGTGCTCGCCGTGCTTCGTTTTTTCGAGGTATGTGCCCCAGTCGAAGGTCACGATCTTCGTATCAATTCCGACACGCCGCAGATCGGACTGCATCACTTCTGCTAGCGCTCTACCATCGGGGATATATGGCCTCGGCACCGGCAGCGCCCACAAGGTGGTCTCAAATCCCTCAGGGTAACCGGCTTCCGTCAACAACTGTTTTGCCTTCTCCGGATCGTAAGCGTAATCCACAATCCCATCATCGTACCCCCACATCGTCGGTGGAATGGGATTCTTGGCGGGTATGCCCATGCCCTGATAGAGATGTTCGACGATCGCCGGCTTGTTTATGGCGTGGTTGATTGCCAAACGAACCTTGAGGTTATCCAACGGTTTCTTGTCCATGTTAAACGCGAGGTAGCCGACATTCATACCGGGTCCCTCCACGACGTTGAGGTTCGGATCATCTCGGATTTGGGGCAAGTCATCGGGATTGGGGAACTCCATTATATCAATGCTGCCGTTCTGCAATTCAATGAGCCGCACGGAATTGTCCGGAATGGATCGGAATATGATGCGGTCCAAATTGGGACGCCCACCCCAGTAATCCTCGTTCACTTCAAGAACGACTTTGTCTCCTCGGTCCCAACGCACAAACTTGAAAGCTCCCGTGCCCACCGGGTGATTGGTGTAATCCTCTCTCCATTTCTTTACCGCTGTAGGACTGACAATCGAAAACGGTCCCATCGCCAATGTAGCGATGAAGGGTGCATAGGGCTGGTTGAGAACGATCTGAACGGTATGATTGTCCAAGGCGACCATCTTCTCGACGAGATCTGCCAACCCGGTATACGACCAGTAGATGGGCGTGCCGCCGACTCTGTGGAACGGGTGATTCGGGTCATGTTGGCGGTTCAACGAGAAGAGCACCGCATCCGCATTGAAATCCGTGCCGTCGTGGAATTTTACACCTACCCGCAGGTGGAATGTCCACGTCAGACCATCATCCGACGATTCCCACGATTCGGCTAGGGCAGGCTCAACCTCCGTGCTTTCGTCCCGGTATTGTACCAACGTGTCGTAGATATTTTCGCACACTTTGAAGGACTCGCCATCCTCCTCATGCGCCGGGTCCAGCCCCACAGAATCGCCGCCGCGACCGAAAATCAGTGTTCCTCCAATGACAGGTGTGCTAGCGAAACCGTCTGCCGCATAGACCGAAACCAATAGAATCAATGTTATAAGTGCCTGCAGGCGTTCTCTCATAGGTTACTCCTTTGCTGTTGACAGATTTCATCGTATTGTTAGAAAATAGTGTCGGTGTCAACCGAAAATAGTACCTTGTTAGTAGTGGTCTGTCAAACAAATCTCATAACACTCTAGCGTCATTAAGTGGTTTATTTTCCAAAAAAATATGGTTAGTGTTGGGTGCTGGCAGTTAACATTGTTTGAACTGTGATTTATGTGATGAAGTGATTGCCATGATTATCAAGCCTTAGTTGCTCGTGATGAGTGGATTCAACCATTACCTTGAAGCCACTTTGACTCCGGGAAGAAACCGAGTTTTGAAGAAAAAGGGATCTCTATCGCACTCATTATCCATTCGCTTGATGGTTTCATAAAGGATTAAATATTTAGCGAATGAACCATTAAGTGGACTTCTAGCCCTGTTTACCAGATGTCGTACCGTTAATAGTGTTTATCACGCTAAACTCGACTTTGAACACAACTGACTCTAGGAACATTTTTGCGTCGAGCGTGTGTAGCCATGTGCGAAAACACAGGAGCTGAACGGTATGCCGAGAATTGTTTCATGCAAGATTTAGGAAAGGTTGGATTCAAATATGCTGATTAAGATTCCCAAAGGATGGGAGATTCCCGAAAACCAAGTAACACCGGAATCGGATTATGTGAGCCGGCGAAAGTTTATACAGAATATGGGCTTGGCCGGCGCTAGCGCACTAACGCTGATGAACGGTTGCGCTTGGGCAAAGGGAAAGGGTGTGGAGGAGCAACTCAAAGAGGCGCAGGCGCAGAAAATCAATGCACCGCACAATGAAAACTTTGTCGTGAACGCCGAGTTAACCGATGAGGTTGTCGCCGGGTCATACAACAATTTCTATGAGTTCACGACCACCAAAGATCGCGTATGGAAACTGGTGGACAAGTTTCAGACACGCCCGTGGGAAATTGAAATCGGCGGGTTGGTGGACAACCCGATGACGGTTGACCTCAGTGACCTCGTCAAGAAGATGCCGCTCGAAGAGCGAATCTACCGCTTTCGCTGTGTCGAAGCGTGGGCGATGGTGGTGCCGTGGATCGGCTTCCCCATGAAGGAACTGGTAAATCTGGTGCAGCCGAAGTCTTCCGCGAAGTACGTGAAAATGCTGACGTTCCTTCGACCGAACGAAGCTCCCCAGCAGAAGCAGGGACGATTGCCGTGGCCCTACTTTGAGGGGTTGACCATTGAGGAAGCGATGAACGATCTTACCTTACTTGTCACAGGCATTTACGGACATGTTCTCCCGAAACAACACGGTGCCCCTATCCGCTTAGTTGTACCGTGGAAATACGGTTTCAAGAGCATCAAGTCGATTGTCAGTATCGAATTCACCAGTCGTAAACCGCGCACCTTCTGGAACACACTAGCGCCGCGAGAATACGACTTTTGGGCGAATGTGAATCCGACCGTTCCGCATCCGCGTTGGTCGCAAGCAATGGAACGAATGATTGGCACCGGCGAGCGCCGATCGACAGACATGTTCAACGGGTATCAAAGTTACGTAACCCACCTCTACAAGACGTAATCGGGCGATTATCCCTTGATTACGCCAATCGGACGCAGCCGAGCAACCCGTCGTGAAAGCCCGGCTGCATCAACCACTTTGACAACTTCATCGACATCTTTGTAGGCTTCCGGTACCTCCTCGTGCAGGGTTCGACGACCTTCGGCACGCACAAAGATGCCCTGTTTTTCAAGGTCCTTGTCAATTGCCCGCCCTTTTGTCGCTTCAATGGCCTTCCGACGAGACAGCATTCTCCCCGCACCGTGGCACGTTGTGCCCCAAGTTTGTTCCATCGCTGCCGGGCTTCCCACGAGCACATAGGACGCCGTTCCCATATCGCCGGGAATCAGAACAGGCTGGCCAATCTTCTCGTACTTCTCGGGAATTTCCGGGTGCCCCGCCGGGAAGGCGCGTGTTGCCCCTTTTCGATGTACAAACAGTTCCTTCTCAACCTCGCCAATCCGGTGTTTCTCAAACTTGCCGATGTTGTGTGCCACATCGTACACCAATTCCAATCCTAACTCGTTTTGACTGGTATTGAAGAAATCCATGAACACCTGCCGCACCCAGTGGGTGATGCACTGTCGATTATTCCACGCATAGTTTGCCCCGCATGCCATGGCGGCGAGATAGTCCTGCCCTTCCGGCGATTTTATCGGCGCAGCCGCCAGTTGACGGTCAGGGAGGTCAATGCCGTACTTTTGCGCAACCTTGACCCAGGTCTTGACATGTTCATCGCACACCTGATAGCCAAAGCCCCGAGATCCGGTGTGGATCATCACACAAACTTGCCCTTCAGTCAAGCCCATGGCATCCGCCGCCTCCCGGTATAGGATGCGGTCTACCACCTGCATTTCCAGAAAGTGATTCCCCGAGCCGAGTGTACCAAGTTGGTTCTTGCCGCGCTCCAGGGCACGTTTGCTCGCGGCGCTCGCATCTGCAGACGCGAGATATCCGTTCGCTTCCGTGAATCCCAAATCTTCCGGTAAACCGTATTCCCGTTCGATCGCCCAACGGGAACCCTTTTCTAGCATCTCCAGCTCTTCTTGAATCGAGAGGCGAATCTTGCCGCTCGAACCGACGCCGCAGGGGATATTCTCAAAAAGCTTGTCTACGAGGTTTCGAGTCCTGCCTTTCAACCGGGAAGCCTTTATGTTCGTGCGAATCAGGCGCACGCCACAATTGAGGTCGTACCCGATGCCGCCGGGTGACACGACACCATCCGCATGTGGATCTGTGGCAGCGACACCGCCAATCACAAAACCGTAGCCCCAATGCAAATCCGGCATGGCAAGCGAGTGCCCGACGATTCCGGGGAGGTGCGCAACGTTGGCGACCTGTTGCAGCGCCTCGTCGCTCTTGGCGTGCCGCAGGAGTTTTTCGTTTGCGTAGACAATTCCGTCGACGCGCATTCCTTTCTGATAGCTTTTCGGGATGCGCCAGCGATAGTCGTCAATTTTGTTTAATGGTACTTCATTTGTCACGTTTTTCATTTTCTTTCCGCATTAGGAGAACACATCGTTCGCTCATAAATACACCACTTTAAATGTCAACTGGTAATTGAACGAATTAATTCATAAAACGTCCAGATGAGACAGCCGCCTACAACTACTATCCAAACCCGTGCAACCGTTTTCATCAGACGGTGTATTCTGCCCTGTTTCGTGATGGATAACGCTATGTGATTGAACAGTAGCATCAACGCTGTCATCAATACCAGTACGGGCAGTGAATTGAAACCAACACTAGTCCATGTCCATAGTAAAAGAATCACGCTCAGAGCAATCAGGAAGAGACTAATTGCTAGTGTGCCATCTTCCTTCACACCTGATTCTGTTTGTAACGGTTTATCGTTTGCTTCGCCCAATTCACAGGTCGATTGTTCATGTGGTTTTAGTTTGGCGGTATTGAAAACTTGCCTCATAAAGAAATGCCTCCTTGGAAGTCATGAGTAGTTGTGGGTTATGTCGTCCTATCCTTCCTAAGAAATGGTTAAGTAGCCTACGCAGTCAACCAACATACGCACGCAACATAAACCAATCCGGATACCGCCACGATGCATGCAACAGTTTTCATCACAAGACTAGATCTCCCCGTATTGGTAAAATGAAAAGCGATATGATTAAGCAGCAACATCAATGCCACTACGAGGTTCAACAGCAGTACGGATTGGAAAGAACTAGAGTGTCGGGTAGAGAAGTAAAGAATGACATTGAAGCCAAACAGACAAAGAATTATTGCCAAGAATCCATATTTCCAAACAGTACCAATTGGGCCGGTTCTTTTCGCTTCTTTGTTTTTTCGGATGATTTCTCCGACTATCCCTTGTTTCCGTTCTTGAGCCTCAATCTTGGTCTGTAGTTGCTGTTTTTCAACCTCGGTAAACTGTCTCATGAGATGTGACTTTCATGTTTATGCAATATCACAACAAATTGATTTTGACACACTTGATCGCAGTTCCACCAATATACTGTTGGTTTGGCGACGAAAAGTATGAGCTAAAAAACAAAGGTCTCCTCGAAACTACTCAATCAAGGAGACCTCAATTCGTCGAGCCCCGCCATGCAATGCTGTTTCTAATTCCCCACCGTTGTCTCAAAACCGGCGTCAGTGACAGCCGCCGCCAATGTGTCGGCGGAAACTTTGCCGGATTCGACCTTTACGACGGCTTTATCCGGAAGGGCAACAGCCGCATCGGTGACACCAGCGATTTCGGAAAGTACAGCCTGTACTTTCGTAACGCAAGCACCTCACGTCATGTTCGACACAGACAACGTAATCTCCTCAACTGCGGCAACGGGTGCCTGTTGTGTTTGAGCAGTTTCGGTTTTCTCAGTGCTCGCCTTCTTTTCCGACTGACATCCAAGTATCACGACGATAGCGAAAATACAGACTAGCAGCAACCGAATAGTGCGCACGTCTGTTCACCTCCTTTCAAAAAGAAACGAGATTTGACTCTTAATCAATTGGCAGCTTTTGCACCGAATCCAGCGCCCTCGACAGCGCCGGTCAGATCAGCCGTTGAGACCTTTCCGGATTCGACTTTAACGGTAGCGGTCTGCAGGTTAACGTTCACATCGGTGACTCCGGGGAGGTTGGTAAGTGCAGCCTGCACTTTGGCGACACAGCCCCCTCACGTTACGCCTGTGAGATTCAATGTTACTTGCTCCACCTTCGATGCCGCGGCGGCTTGATCAGGTTTCGACGTTTCTTGTGCCTGTTCTGCAGCCGGTGCCGGTGACGCTTCCGGAGCTTCCATTTTCTTGCCGCATCCCATCGCGACTAACATTGCGACTAGGCAAATCAGTAACACCTTCATAATACGCATTTTGATTCTCCTTCATTCTTGAATAGGGATTAAAACCCCATAGCTTTGGGATTCTGTTTGATTCTATCCGAATAAGCGCTTGGTTGTCAAGACCTATCGTCCCAATACACAGGGGAAACGCATCTAATTATAGAGGATGTCTCATGGTGGAAGAATGTGCGATTAATGTTGGGTTTCATTCATATTTTGACACGTTCAGGCAAAGTGAGCACTCGAAAACCCCTTCAAGATCGGCGATTATTAACGGAACCCCGTTCAACCCAACCTACAACTACAACCCCTAAGAAAATTATCACAAACTTAGCCCGATTCTCTTTTTTGTCGAGTAGAAAATTTAGATGCGTTTCCCCTGTCCCAATACAGTGAATAATAAGGCTTGACAGTAAAATCAGAAACGGAGTAGAATTGGGAAAATCTGGAAAGGGAAAATGCAAAAATGCCAATCTTGGAAGGCGGACAGATTCTCGCCAAAGCGTTGAAACTGGAGGGTGTCGAGTACCTGTTCACGCTTTGCGGGGGAACGATCGAGTCAATCTATGACGGGTGTCTTAGGGAAGACATTAAGATTATTGATGTGCGTGTAGACCAATCCGCGACAATGATAGCGGACGCGTATGCTCGCGTCACCGGGAAAGCAGGTGTGAGTGCCGTCACCAGAGGTCCGGGACACGCAAACATGATATACGGCTTAGCAACCGCATATATGGCGGGCAGCCCGTTGTTCGCATTGAGCGGCAACAGCGACGCCGACCAACTCGACATGGGCGGTTCCCAAGAGTACAATCAGATCGGTTTGGTCAAGCCGATAACCAAGTGGGCTAGATTGGTCTTGCAAACGGAGCGTCTGCCCGAATTTGTGGCGGGTGGATTTCGAAAACTTTGGGCGGGCAGGCCCGGTCCGACGCATTTAAGCGTACCCTACGATATTCTGTACGATAAGATCGATGATGCCGATGTGGATTATCCCAAACCTCCGGAATACCGCTCCACTGCGCGGGTATGCGGCGATCCGGAGTTAATTGACCGCGCGTTGAAGCTACTTGCCAAAGCGAACAGCCCTGTTATTGTTGCGGGCGGACTAATTCACTGGCACAACGCGACCAGCGCTCTCGTGGATTTTGTCGAAGCCACAAGTATTCCATTCTTCTCCAAAGAAAGCGATGTCAATGCAATCAACCACGCTCATCCGCTCTACTTTGGAAAGGCAACGAACCGATTCGCAGGTGCCGCGAAAGAGTTGCGGAACGCTGACGTGGTTCTCACGTTGGGGGTTACGTTCGACAAGACAATTGGCTACGGAAGAGCACCTCTATTCGACGAGGATGCAACGTTTATTCATGTCGATATAAGCGACGACGAAATGGGGAAGAATCGCGCCTTTGAGGTCGGCATCGTCGGAGATATAAAATCGGTGCTGATGGAAATGGTGAAATCGGCGGATAAACACGACTTTCACAAACCAACCGACTGGATTGAGCGTTTGAATCTTGCCCGCGAGAATTTTCTCAATCGGGTATCCGCGGCGGAAAATTCCGACTCTGTTCCTGTTCACCCGTTGCGCATTTGTAAGGAGGTTCGTGAACTTTTTGGTGATGACGCCACGATTTCCGTCGATGGCGGAGACACCGTGCTGTTCTCCTTAATGGCATTCAACCATTACCATCCAGCATATTTCCTATCTACAGGGCCCGTTGGTGGAATTGGTCAAGGGGTGCCGTTCGCGCTAGCCGGTAAGTTGGCAAGGCCGGATAAACCGAGTGTCTTGATAAGCGGCGACGGAGCCTTTGGCTACGGAGTCATCGAATATGACGCCGCCCTCAAACACAACCTGCCAACCATCACCATCGTTTCAAGCGATCAGGCGTGGGGCATCGTACGTCACCCACAAATTAAACGATACGGTTTGGAACGCGCCATCGCAACGGATCTACGTTCAGTTAGCTACGAGAACGTTGCAGAAGCGCTTGGCTGTCATGGCGAACTCGTCAATGCTCCTGCCGAAATTCGCCCTGCATTGCAGCGAGCCGCAGACTCAGGTGTTCCGGCGGTGGTCAACGTACCCACGATGTTCACCAGCGCAGAAGCTTTCTTCCCGCAATAAGCGGAGACTGGCGCACCACGATTGCGTTTCAACTGCATCATCTAACCAGCACTGCGCGAATCACTTTACTTTGTTGCACAATTCATGTAATCTGCAAAATTCAATTAAACTCTGGTAAGTAAGGAATTGTCTATTCTTCACCACGCCAGTGTACGCATTCTCTGATGCCGAGTGCCCGGTTTTTTGCTACGTCCGCTAGAGGGGTTGAACCCATCCTAACCAAGGAACTCATGGAATTGGGGATCGACAACCTCAAGACAGCCAGCGGCGGTGTGCAATTTGAGGGTTCGATGGAAACCCTGTATCGAGCCAATCTTTGGCTTCGCACAGCGAACCGAGTGCTCATGCAACTCGCCGTATTTCCGTGTCCTACGCCCCAGGTCTTGTACCAAAATGCACGTCAAATTCGTTGGAGTGAGTGGATTTCTGCGCAACAGACGTTGGCTGTGGACTGTAACTGTCGGAATTCGGCAATCACTCACTCCCACTTCGCGGCCCAGAAGATTAAGGATGCAGTTGTCGATCAGATTCGTGACAGTACCGGACGGCGCCCGAATGTAAACACGCGAAATCCGGATATTCGAGTCAATGCCCATATTGCAAACGATTCCTGTGTTCTGAGTCTTGACGCTTCCGGGGACGGCTTGCACATGCGAGGGTATCGCCGCCAAACAACGGAGGCCCCGATTCGGGAGACTTTGGCGGCGGCTATCGTCGAGTTGTCTGACTGGAACTCCGAAGGATTCTTTATCGACCCGATGTGCGGGTCGGGCACCATCCTGATTGAAGCTGCCCTGAAAGCACTAAATTATGCTCCGGGGCTGTTGCGCGTTGGCGGTCGGTCATTTGGATTTCAACATTGGCGAGGATTCAATCAGGAATGCTGGGACAGGATAGTTAGTGAAGCGAGGAATAAGGTTCGCGAAAAGATTCCCGGTCGGCTGTTAGGATACGACCTTTCACGTTCAGCGGTTGACATTGCCAAGAAGAATACTAGTGCTGTCGGTTTGGCAAATCAGATTCGTCTATCAAGAGGAGATGTGTTAAACCTGAGTCCTTCCGGATATACAGGTGTCATAGCCTGCAATCTGCCGTTCGGCGAACGAACCGGGGACGTGGAAGCACTCGTTCCTCTCTATAAAGGAATTGGTGACATTCTTAAGCAACGATGCACCGGTTATAGAGCGTATCTTTTCACCGGCAATCTGAAGTTGGCGAAGTCCATCGGTCTGCGCCCGTCTCGCCGTTTTGCCCTGCACAATGGCCCTATCGAGTGTCGACTTTTGGAATACGAGCTGTATTAGAAATAGTCGGACAAAAACGAGCCGTTGCACTCGCCAAAGGACGGGTTTAAAGTAGTTAAGGCGTAATGCGTAATGAGTGATGCGTAAGAAGACATTAAGAGGTGACACAAATCGAGAAGTGTCCAGAAGTTATGAAGAAGTGCGAGTGTCAGCAATCTATTGGGCAATCACAGCACAAGCTAACGCAAGTTGCTACCTACAACAGAGAAACCGAGTTTTTGGTTCACGTTCGCCAAATTACAGGTAAATTGGTCTAATTTTTGCCAATCTCGTGTATTCCACATCGGAAAAAACTCGGTTTCTGTGTTCCTGTTGAACAAAGGTGGCAACTTGGGTAAGCTAAGCAACCGAAAGTACCTTTGATAACTCGTACGTTTCGCGACGAAATCCAATCTGTATATTGTGTTAACAAAGCATGAGAAATGCCAATCCGTTAGTGTCGCACAAATCGAAGCTCTTCACGGAGTCTGTCATCAGGGGGATGACTCAACTCTGTATTCGTCACGGTGCTATCAACTTATCGCAAGGAACACCCGGTTTTGAGCCGCCCGACGAAGTCAAGCGAGCGGTGGTGGCTGCCGTACGCAATGGCTATAACCAATATAGCATTACTTGGGGAGCGCCGAGCCTGCGACAAGCCATAGCTCAGAAGATGACGACCTTCAACTGCATCCCGACCGACGCGGATCTGAACGTGACAGTCACTTGCGGTGCCACCGAGGGGATGATGTCGGCGATGTTGGCAATCATCAATCCCGGTGATGAGGTGATTGTCTTCGAACCGTTTTATGAGAATTACGGACCCGATGTCATCATCTCCGGCGCGAAGCCGATCTACATTCCGTTGCGTGATTCTCCAAGTGCAGATGGCTCTGTCGGGTTAGCTTATGACCTCGACGAACTTCGTCGTGCCTTCAGTGGTAACACGAAAGCAATTATCTTGAACACTCCGAACAACCCTCTCGGTAAGGTCTTCGGACACGATGAACTCAAGGAAATTGCAGCGCTCTGCTGCGAATTTGACTGCTTGGCTGTCACGGATGAGATTTACGAGCATCTGATTTATGATGGTCAACCGCATATTAGCATTGGCTCCTTCCCGGAAATGCACGAGCGGACAATAACCATATCGGGTTTGAGCAAGACCTACTCGATGACGGGATGGCGGTTGGGATACGTCATCGCTTCGCAGTATCTAACAGATGCCATTCGCAAATTTCATGACTTTCTTACAGTCGGGGCGCCACACCCATTGCAAGAGGCAGCTACAGTGGCTCTAAGCTTAGGCGCCGAATACTATCGCACCCTCGTCGAAGAATATGACGCGAGACGGAAAACCTTCTTGCAGTTGCTGATTGATGCAGGCTTCCGCTGTTACCCACCCGAAGGCGCATACTACATCATGACGGAAATTGGTGATTTCGGTTTTGAAGATGACACGAAGTTTGCACATTGGCTAGTCAAAGAAATTGGAGTCGGAGGGGTGCCAGGATCGAGTTTCTATAGCCGGCCAGAGCTAGGTCGGACAAAGTTGAGGTTTATGTATAGTAAACCTGAATCGGTTTTGATCGAAGTCGGCGAAAAGTTGATGAAAATTCGCGAGAGGATATGATTTGTGTAAGTGGATCTCTACCGCACAATTTCAGGGAAAATCCTGTCTGAAGTATGGTTGGACGATGTTGTTATCACATCCGTTTCTGTCACTTAAAAGGGTTATAAGAGTTGGTTCGAGTTTTGGTTCCAAACCTTACACTGTAAAAACTGAAAAGGAGAGTAAATGAAATACGTATACGTTTGTTCGATACCACTTTTTTCACTTCTCTTACTGTTGAAATGGGCTCCCGATGCTGATGCGCGGGCATTTAGAATAGCAAAACTCCCGGGGGGGGGACCTAATTTCGGGTGTGCCTCTTGTCACGTCAATCCCGGTGGCGGCGGGGAGCGAAACGCTTTCGGGCTAGATTACGAAGCCATTGCGCTTGCTGCCGGCGATGTGTATACCGACGAGCTCGGTCAAAAGGATTCGGATGGTGACGGCTTTTCCAACGACGAAGAGTTCAATTCGGATCCGCCAACCGAGCCGTGGAATCGTGATTCCCACCCGCCGAACGTGGCTGTGGAGCCAATTGGCAAAATGATTGCCATCTGGGCGCGGCTCAAGCTAGAACCGCTTGGATTTGCTCGAAATTACCGTTCCACAACCGCGAACACCGTGCTAGAATCTTCTACAGCGCTAAAACCGGGCCCCAGACCAATTCACCAAAAGGATCCCGCAGCGGTGACAAGAAAACCTGCCGCGGTCAAGAATCAGCGCCAGTCAGATAGCAAGCCTTCGGTCGCAAAAAACGGGAAAACCGTTGAAATTAGGCGGGATGCCGCTCGCGGATTACGCAAGGAATAGGTCACGATTGGACATGCACCCCCTCCGCTGTCTGGACGACCAAATCCTTCAAGTAAGGCCGCAGACCAAAAGTTAATTAGCGATCAAAGCGTCGCACGGCAAGATGAAATCTGGGCGGAGCCCGTTTCTATTGAATCCAAAGCCGAGATTAACCGAATCCTCGCGCGCATACGTCACCGCTGATTATCACACCACGAATCCGGTAATTGTAGAATAACTGTAGAAATGGAAAAGAATATAAACGTGAAACCCCTCTATCCCCAGATAGCACTGATCACTTGGCTACTCGTGATCATCACCACATCAGTTTATTCAGAAACCATCAACAATACTCACCATCAGCAAACGTTGAACTTGACGCTTGAGGAGAGCATCACACAGGCTCAGGAAAGCAATTTAAACATTCTTTCGCTCAAAGAGAAAGTGAGAGCCGCCGAAAGCCAGGTCCGAATTGCACGGGCGCGTCTCTTACCACACGTGTCCGTTACCAGCAACTACACCTATTTTAAAGACTTGTCCAGGTCTGTCCTTGAATTTGGCAATGGTGGGTTTCCAACGTTTCCCAATATGGACGGTATGGAACTAAACGGAGGGGGCAGCGCTGGCCAGTCAGTCATTGAGATTGAATTCGGTGCGCACCACAATCTCCAAGCAACGCTCGGTCTACGCCAACCTGTTTTTGCGTGGGGTCGTTATTTCTACACCTATCAAGGGGCGCGACTAGATTTGGAAGCCGCAAAAAAAGAGTTGCAGTCGGGCACAAATCAACTCTCTCTGGACGTGTCGGAGGCGTTTCACGGCGTTCTCCTCGCGCAAGAATTCGAGAACGTAGCACAGCAAACCGTTTCCCTCGTGCAAGAACAAGTCAACATGGCGCAGAAGCGATTTGATGCAGGGGCAGCCACAAACTTTGACGTGTTGCGCGCCAAGGTACAGTTGGCTAACACCACCACCCAACTGATTCAGACAGGGAATCGCGTAGATGTTGCCCAGAACGCCTTCAAGAACTTGCTCAACATCGATCTTGCTGACGAGATTCATCTCAAGGGACATTTCGAACTTCCAGAAGTATCTAATCTCGAACTGGATGCTCTAATTCTATTAGCCAAGAAGAACCGCCCGGAGATTCAGCAGCTCGAGTTTAGCGAGGCTGCCGGTCAGAAGCGCTTGGATGTCGCGAAAACCGGCAATCGTCCCGATCTCTCGCTGTTTTCAAACTATCAAGTCGATGACAACGAAAAACTCACGAGGATGAACCGTGTCTGGAACGTCGGAGTACAGATTAATATCCCGATATTCGACGGACTGGCGACTCGGGCAAGCGTGCAGCAAGCGAAGTCCGGATTGGAGCAGGTGCAACTTGCCAAACACCAACGAATCGATTTCGTAGAATTTGAGGTACGAACGGCTTTTCTCAACCTCATACAGGCGAAGTCGTCAATTGATGTGCAGAAGGAGACAGTAGCCCAAGCCGAGGAAAGTATGCGGATAGCAAACCTGCGATACGACAACGGAATGCTTACCAGTGTGGAGTTGACCGATGCACAACTCGCCCTCGCACAAGCGGAAGTCAATCATCTTCAAGCGAGACACGACTACGTAGTGGAGTTCGCGCGGTTGGAAAGGGCGGTAGGGCAGCCGTTGAGGTGAACTCCGCTAGCACGACCACGGTTGGAACACACAAGAATCGGTTAAAATCCGATGGATAATGACTGACGACCATGGATCGGAACGTGGTGTAGCATCCACACGACTTGTTTCAAGATTCGCGCCGCTCACCAATACAGTAGCATAAGCCGTCGGGCGCGATGATGAAAAATAGAACGTAGGGCTCATCAACTTGGTAGTCTGCCTCTTCTCGGTCCAAGCCGTTAGCTTTTAACTCGCTGAAGGCAAGTTCTACATCATTGACTTCGAAGAAACAACCATCGTTTGAAGGATCCCCTCCGTTCTCGGCTAAGCCAATCTGAACATCGTCCCTTGACAATACGGCGGACTTGTGAGGGGTATCCCGTTTTGCTTCCACTTGAAATCCCATGATGGTTTCGTAAAAAGGAATCGCTTGATTCAGATCTTCAACCGGAAGGTTCATGACATCGTCCTGGTACGGGCTTGCCGCCTTGTAGAAAGCCTTGGTACTCATGCGTTACTCTTTTCCTCCCCAGTAGCAATCAACCGGGAAGTTCTTGGATTTTTGCAGTCGCATGTTATTTGTGCTAGGTAACGAGCGAGTTCCCTTCGGCGTTACACAACCAAAGTTGATATTCGATCCGGTATGCGGAGTTTTTCAACAACTGAACAAGCACAAAACATCAGATTTATTCTAACACGATCTCCCGTGCTACAACATTAGCTCCCACCGCTGGTTTCGCACTGCCCCCATGGTGTACGACATCGAACAGGTACGTGTTATCCATCAAGCCGCCGATCCGTCCCGCATTGGGCCCCCAACTGTAGACGGGAACATTCGTACTTGTATGCCCGCCGGTGGACCACGTAACGGTCGGAAA
Source organism: Candidatus Poribacteria bacterium (assembly GCA_965204085.1). Taxonomy (GTDB): domain Bacteria; phylum Poribacteria; class WGA-4E; order WGA-4E; family JAJDTR01; genus JAJDTR01. Next base: position 1,049,381 of record CBDBEE010000002.1, read on the forward strand.
ATTACCCTCCCCATTGTTCTCCAAAACTTGCAAACCGCCGGTTTCGTGGTCGGCAGTGACAATGACAAGCGTATCGTTTCGTCCCTTGCTCCAGTTCATCACAACTCTCAACGTATTGGAAAACTCGATTGTCTCGCAGACATTTCGCTCAATGTCGTTGGAATGTCCCGCATGATCTATTCTTCCCCCTTCGATCATCAGGAAAAAACCGACTGGATTTCTAGCCAATATGTTCAAAGCTGTTGCCGCCATTTCCGAAAGGTGAGGGAGTTCGCCTAGCCCATCATACTCATAAGGGAGATTGGTATCGCCAAACTGACCGGAAACCCGTGTAAGGTTCTCGGTATCTAACGTCAGCAACTCCCGCCGATCTGTCACAACGGTGTATGCCGCCGCTTCCGCTGCAGCGATAGACATTCCATTGCCGCCACCGCCGAACAACACGTTCGGTCGGGTATAGTTCAGGTAACCCTCCGCAATCTCTGTAAGGTTGCTACGCGCGGGATTATGGGCGCCGAAGGCTGCAGGAGTCGCGTGGGTGATAAACGTAGTGGAAACCAATCCCGTGCTCTTGTCTTGATCCCTGAAGTACTCTAGGAGCGTATACAACTCGCGCCCGTCGCCAGGTAACGCGGTACTGAGGACGCCGTTGTTGACTTTGAATCCGGTTGCCAGAGCGGTTGCGGCTGCGGCTGAGTCGGTCAAGGGCGAATCCGCAGAGTGCGTCGTCACTTCACCTTGGTGTGGGAATGCTTCAAATGATAGTGTACCTGCCTCGCCGTGTGCGTACATCCCGGCGGCTTTCACTTTCTCAAAACCCATCCCATCGCCGATGCAAAAGATTACATTTTTAAGCAAGTTCGTCTCACCCCTCATTCGTCGTTCTTTCAAGTGTTTCCGTGCCTATTGCCAATAGTGTAACGTTTCAGTAGTACCCTTAATCTTCTCGGCGGGGAATCTAACCGGAGGAATACGGTACTAATCGGATAAGCCGCGAGGCGCCATCAAAGCCCGCATTGGTAACATATTGATATCGTCCAGCCCGATAAGCGTCTGTGTGCGAGAAATGGACGTGCCCGCAAAATATAGCTGCTATGTCATCAGACGCTCCCTCTGTCAAGAACCTGTGGAACTCCAATGTAGTTTCATTTGGGAGAAATTCCGGTTTGGCTGCCTTCGTTTCTTCCGTCCAACCCTCTGTCGCCGCCATCATGAGCGGTGTTTTCCATCGCTCAAGTACAGGCGTCAGAAGGGAAGGAATAAAGATAGGGATGTGAATAAACAACAAGCAAGGAGTCCCTGTAGCCAACTGTTCTTTGACGAAACGCATCTGTGCAATTGAGATTTGATAGTTGCTGTTGTCAAGGGCGATTAGTTTTATGCCGCCTATCTCCTTCACCTGGCACTGCGGATTTCCATCAATTAGTCCCGCAAAGCGAGGATAGTATTCGTCTCGGGTTGCGTCGTTCCAGTCCAGAAATGGAAAATGCCAGTCATGGTTTCCCAATGTATAGAGATATGGCGCAGTAAGCGTCTCCATCCCGTTTGTGATCGTGTCAATTGCCGCCCAAGATGGAAAGTTGGTAATGTCACCGGTCAGGATTGTCGCGTCGACCTCCGATTCATTGCTTCGGGCAAGCGCCTCGATAAAGTGCTTGTGTGCTTCCGGACGCTTCGCTCTCCTTGAGTTTATCAACTCTAACGCTTCAGGGTCACGTTCATCAGCGAGTTCCAAATGCGAATCGGTGACGTGCATTAGCGTTATCGACCGGCGCAACCCCTCAACCTGTATCACTGTTTCAGTCGGGTGTTCCGGCTGAAGATGAGATATTTTCATGGACGGCGTACTCCTTAAAATGAACGACTGGCTCGCAATTTAGCCCCACTTTAATTCGGCAATTCCGTTTCCATAAACGATGATTATAGAGGAAATATGTTACAGAGTAATGGCAATCCCATATCTTTTATGTGTCGGAATCTTCTGATTTAGAGTTCGTTTTATTTCACATTATCGCAGGCGAAATTCGCGTTGACCAGACCACAAATCCGGGCTAAAATAGGCATCATCATACCCGGTAACCGAAGCCGTCGATCGATGCTGTGTCCGATTGATGTTAAAGATTGCATAACGCGACTTACGCCAGTGCCTTGGTTCATAGAACGCGGCAGAGGAGAAAAGTAATACGTAAAAAACTGTTTACGCATCACGTATTACGCATTATATTAAGGAGAACTCTCTTCGGAACGTTCCCGTCCAAATTCGACGACACGCATGCACAGCGTTACTTCCTACCTACACCTGCTGAAAGATTCCAGCCGTAACGCCCGTCTTTACTTTATCACCACTAGCTTAATCGGTTTCACGCTTGAAGGAGTGCATATCCTCTTATTCAATTTGTATCTGCTGCGATTAGGTTACGGACCAGAATTTATCGGCCTAATCAACGGCATTGGCATGTGTGCATTCGCCATCTTCAGCCTACCCGCTGGCAGGCTAATCCAACGCTGGGGATGCCGCCGGACGATGCTCGCGGGGTTAGTCTTGGTTGTTGTAGGATACGGACTGTTGCTTTTGGCCGAATTGGAACCCGGTGTAGGGCGCAATATTTGGCTGATAGCCACCTATGTGGTTGTAACTGTCGGTGAGGCAGTGTATTTTGTCAACACAGCGCCGTTTTTAATGAATGCCACCAGTGGCAAGGAACGCAATCATGTCTTTTCGGTATATGCCGCAATCGGGTCGATGGCCGGTTTTGCAGGTAACTTGGCGGGCGGTATACTTCCAGCCTTTCTCGGTATAGTGCTAGGAAATTCGCTATCACACCCCGCTCCCTACCGCTTGGCATTATTGATTGCCACGCTATTACTTCTACCGGCGATATTGATCGTGCGCGCCACTACGCCCGATTCTCCCCCACAGCGGACATCCGGACAGCATGTCGGGCGGGGGTCATCTCGCTTCTCCCTGATTCTTCTACTGAGTCTAATAAGGATGCTTACAATCACCAGTTTGGCGGTGGTGCACTTTTTCTTCAACGTTTACTTGGACGCGGGATTGAAGGTTTCAATCGCGCAAATCGGCATTGTAATGGCTATTGGTAGACTCTTAGCTGTCCCGGCGGCATTGATTATACCCCTTCTTACATCGCGCTGGGGAAATGGCGGCGCAGCGCTCTGGTCGTCGTTGGGGGCGGCAATCAGCCTAATTCCCTTGGCACTCATCTCCCATTGGGGCGCCGCTAGTCTGGGATTTGTGGCTGTTATGGCGTTATCGTCGATTCGGTATCCGACGTTCATGATTTATACGATGGAAGTGGTTTCGCCGGAACAGCGCGGCGTTGCGTCCGGTGCCGGGGAGATGGCAGCAGGGGGCAGTTTCGCATTTATGGCGCTAACCGGCGGTTATCTCATTTCTGCGTTAGGTTACCACAGCCTTTTCCTGACGGGAGCAATTCTCACAAGCATCGGTACGTTCATATTCTGGCTCAATTTCAGAAATCTAGGGAGATAACTACGCCGGACAATTTGCCTTAATCGCCGTGTACTGGTTTCTGTCCTTCAGGTATTACTCAATCAGTTAGCCGAGGTGCAGGACAATTTCGTCCTCTTCGACAGAAACAGGATAAGTTTTGGCTCGTAGATGCGAATCGTAAAGCGCCTTACCCGTCCTCAGGTCGAATTCCCACCGGTGCCATGGACACTTGAGTATCTCGCCGTCACCTTCACGGTCAAGTTGATACACGGCAGGTGACGTTACATGGGGCCGCAGCCGTCCTTGGCAGAGGGGACCGCCTTTGTGTGGACAGAGGTTCTTGAGAGCGTAATAGCGACCTTTGACGTTGAACACGCCAATCCCACCCTTGCCGCCGACCGGTACAAGTTTCCTCTCGCCTGGAGGCAACTCTTTCACATTTCCAACGACGTAGCGACGCATGTTTGACTCTTCCTAATTCTAGAATCACAAAATTCGCGGCACAATTCACAAAAGGGAGCACCACACTTCCATTTTCCAACCCAAGAAGGTCAAGACATGGAATCTGAAAGAGCGTTTAGCTTAAGGTTCTTCCTCGTAAAGATAAGATTGAGATATTTAAATGAGACTGTTATCCTGCCACAGTCTCTTCTTTCTCCGCAAACTCGACGTCTTGATTGGCGCTCACATGGTCATCCGCCATCTTTAACCGGCTAGCGTAGAGTTCACCAGCGTTCTCAGCAAAAACTCGCCGCTTGAGTTCGGGGGAAAGGCCGGGCAACAGGGTTACGGGATTATCCCAGTCCCAGTGGGGGTAATCGCTTGCATAAACCAGCACCTCGTCAGCGTGCAGCCATTCGAGGAATTTTTTCAAGTCGGCGCGAGTCGGCGGTTGCTCCATCGGTTGAGTGCCGAATCGGATGTGTTCTCGGATGTATTCGCTAGGCAGTCTCTTGACCCAAGGTGTGTAATCCCGCACAGACTTCCAATCGGCATCCATGTGCCACATCAACCCCGGCACCCAGAATGTGTCATGCTCGATAAAGAGGAATTTCAAGCGTGTAAATTTCTCGAATACTCCCTCGCAAATTAAACTGACGACGTGAGCCATCGCAATCTGTGGGCGCGACATACGCATCTCGAGATAGTAGGAGGGATAACCGGCAGCGGTAGGTGCGTTGGACACCCCTGCTCCCTCTGCACCGAAGTGCACGCACACAGGGAGTCCATGGTCTTGAGCTGCTTCGTAAATCGGGTGGTAAAACCGGTTGCCGAAAGGCATTCGAGCACCTGCCGGCATAATCACCTCAAACAAGCTGGGGTTGTTCCCCAACCGATGAATCTCCTCCGCTGCTTGATGCGGATCTGTCGGCGCAATCGCAATAGACGCTTTAAACCGTGAATCTACCTCAATCCACGTGTCCAATGTCCAATCGTTAAACGCACGGCACATCGCAGCCGCGTAATCCGAGTTGGGGTGTACCGCGGCACCATATACCGTAGCGCCCGTCAACACAGCGATATCAATCCCGTAAGTGTCGAGATGCTTCTGTCGAGTCTGCTCGATATTCGTTTGCGGATCTTTACCCTCGTCCTCCCACAGTTCGGCACGCCTTCCCTTTTGCGGCAAGTTGGTATAGCCGACCCCGGGCATCATGGTGCCAAAGTCCTCGATATACTCCACATAATGCGTTGGAAGATACGGATAAAGATCTTTGGGGCTTGAGATGTCATGATGAACATCACAATCAATGATATTGATAGCGGTGCTGATGCGTTGCGGGGTTCTCATCCAAATCTCCTTCCGTGTCTGTTAGCTCACTGCAATCCGGACCAGGGATGTTATTGTACCATTATAGACGACTCTTGATCAATCCAATTCCTCGAACCACATCACAGGAATTTCTTTCCAAATTTTACTCGTGAAATCAAACACAAGACAGCACCCGATTTTTACTGTACCTTGAGATTTCTATTGCGACTCTCATCCGGCTGTGTTAGAATGCTAGTTCGGAAATCGAAACCCTCTCTCTTTCCCGTTTTGAACCAACGTGTAATGAAAATGGACTAACCTGTGGCGTGATGTGGTTGATAATCTCGGATCTGGAATGGCGTGACGCTTTCGTCCGATTCGAGAATTTGGCGCTTAATTGTGCGGGCAACCCCCGCTTTGGAGGGACATAATGCACGACCTATTAATCAAAGGTGGAAAGATTGTCGATGGAAGCGGTAGCCAAGCGTTTATGGGTGATCTCGCGATTGACGCGGGAACGATTACGGCAGTCGGTAAAATCAATGACTCGGCAAAGCGCACCATAAACGCCGATGGTCAACTCGTTACGCCGGGATGGGTAGACATGCACACGCATTACGACGGTCAAGTGACGTGGGATCCCTACCTCTCTCCCTCCTCGTGGCACGGATGCACAACCGTAATTATGGGCAATTGCGGCGTCGGCTTTGCGCCTGTGCGGCCAACTGACCATAAGGCGTTGATGAAACTGATGGAAGGTGTTGAAGATATTCCCGAGATTGCGCTAGACGAGGGATTAAAATGGAACTGGGAAACGTTCCCGGATTTTCTTGATGCCATTGAAGATATGCCTCGCGTGCTGGATGTCGGAATCCAAATTGCTCATGGGCCCGTTCGGGTTTACGTCATGGGTGAACGCGGCGCAAAAAATGAGGCGTCTACGGCGGAGGACATAGCCGAGATGCGAAAAATTGTGCGAGAGGCATTGGAAGCGGGCGCTCTCGGGTTTTCAACGTCACGCTTTCTTGGACACCGCAGCAGTGACGGCGAACCGGTTCCGGGCAGTTTTGCGAACGGGGACGAGATCGCTGGCATCCTTGATGCGTTCGTTGATGCGGGGACAGGCTTCTTTCAGATCGTAGCGGGCGGAGGAATCGATCAGGAAGATTTATACGCCAATATTAGAAAGTATGCGACCGAACATAGAATTCCAATGAGCATGAATCTGGCTCAGGTCAACGAATCTCCGGAAAGCTATCGAAGAGCGCTCAATTGGTTCAATGAATTGGCGGAGCAAGGAGCGCCTGTGTTTGGGCTAGTGAGCGGACGCACAACGGGGGTGTTGATGTGCATTGAGGGAACAGTGCATCCGTTCAAGGATCGACCGACATATAAGCAGATCGCGAATTTACCGTTCACGGAACGGGTTGCCGAACTTAGCAAATCCGAGGTAAAGGAAAAAATATTGTCAGAATCACCTACTAGCAAAGACGAGTGGTGGCTGACCATGTTGAAGGAGTTGAAGGACACGTTTGATCTTGGAGATCCGCCCGAGTACGAGCCGCCTCATGAAAAAAGCCTCGGATACTTGGCTGAACAAACCGGCGACACTGTGGAATCGCTCGCTTATGACATCATGCTCTCCAAAGGGGGCAAGGGGATGATCTATTACCCGTTGTTCAATTACTCCTACGGGAATATGGACCCGGTGCTTGAAATGCTTGAGCATCCGAGAACTGTGCTTGGCTTGAGCGATGGTGGCGCCCACTGCGGAGTGATAAGCGATGTTTCAATGCCAACGTACATGTTGACTCACTGGGTAAGAGACCGTGAGCGCGGTCGGCGTATTTCCCTTGAGCATGCAGTGAAATGTCAGAGTAGCGAGACCGCACGGACCTACGGATTACTCGATCGCGGGCTGCTGAAGCCTGGATATAAGGCTGATGTCAACGTTATTGACTTCGACAATTTGAAAATCCACGCCCCCCAAATTGTCTATGACTTGCCAGCGAACGGACGGCGTTTAGTTCAAAAAGCCACCGGATATACGGCGACAATCTGCAGTGGCGAGGTGATTTTTGAAGATGGCAATGCCACCGAGGCAATGCCCGGACGTGTACTACGCGGAACTCAAGCCGTGCCTAGCCAAAACTAGATTCCGACAGTTTCTTTTTGCCCCGGCTACTTAGACGATTTCCGAAGCTGGATTCGTATGTCACCAACACTTTATCCCCTGCTTGCCGTAGGCTTGAAGGTAGAATGACGGCGGGCAGGGGAATAAACCTTAACGCAAGAAGCAGTTTGAACCGATTCTGATTTGAGAAGCTTGAAATACCAACTTTATTCGGAGAAAAAGATTGTATGAGCACATTAATTATTGCTGTGCTGAGTTTCGTGGGATTTATTGCCGCATACCACACTTACGGCAAATGGCTGGCTAGAAAAATCTTTGGCTTAGATCCCGACCAAAAGGTGCCGAGCCAAGAATTACGAGATGATGTTGACTACGTACCGACAAAGAAGGAGGTCATCTTCGGACACCACTTCACGAGCATAGCGGGGACGGGCCCCATCGTCGGACCGGCGATTGCGGTTTTCTGGGGATGGCTTCCGGCTTTGCTCTGGGTAGTGCTAGGATCCATCTTCATCGGCGCCGTGCATGATTTTGGTGCGTTGGTTGTGTCCCTCCGCAATCGCGGGCAAACCGTGGGAGACATTGCCGGACGGATGATTACACCGCGCGCGAAACTCCTATTCCTAATCATCCTGTTCATGGCATTGGCTGTGGTCTTAGCCATCTTTGGTCTAGTCATCGCCATAATCTTCGCCCTTTACCCGGAGTCCGTACTCTCGGTGTGGATAGAGATTCCGCTTGCCGTGGGTATAGGCATCTGGATATACCGGCGGGGTGGAAACATCCTGATACCGTCCATCGTTGCGCTTGGAATCATGTATCTCGGAATGGGCGTAGGCGCCTACCTGTTCCCGATCGACCTCTCGGCGTGGCTCGGCGTCCCGCTACTCGGTCAGACATTTATGAATGCGGTGGTCATTTGGACCCTGATTCTGTTTGTCTACTGCTTTATTGCGTCCGTGCTTCCCGTCTGGACTTTACTCCAACCACGCGACTTCATTAACAGCCACGAATTAGTTTTGGCGCTGGTGTTGCTTGTTTTGGGTCTTGCCGTTGCCGGCCTCACGGGCGGCGCCGACCTTTTCTCGTCCGCACCTGTCGTAGCGCCTGATATCCCGCCCGATGCCCCTCCAATTTGGCCCTTCCTTTTCATCACGATTGCATGCGGCGCGATAAGCGGTTTTCACTGTATGGTTAGTTCCGGCACTTCCAGCAAGCAGGTGGCATCCGAGAAGGACGCTCAATACGTCGGCTACGGCGCAATGTTGCTTGAAGGGAGCCTGGCTGTAATCGTTATTATCGCCTGCTGCGCGGGAATCGGAATGGGGTTGTTTCAGCGAAGCGGTACAGGAGCAAATTACAGCTTTCAACCCGTTCTGAATGCCGAAACCGGTCAACAGGTAAGGCATCAAGAAGCATGGCGCACCCGCTACGCCACGACTCGGACGGTTACTAACGCGAACGGTGAAATAACAGTTGAGGGCACTTGGCACAGCCACACGCTGGCACAGAAGGTGGGCGCTTTTATCGACGGATCTGCAAACTTCCTGTCCAGTCTCGGGATTCCCCTAAAGATGAGCATTGCAATCATGGCGGTGCTTGTAGCGAGTTTTGCGGCAACGACTCTTGATACTGCTACTCGGTTACAACGCTACGTTATCCAGGAGCTTGCGCAAACTGCCAAGATTAAACCGCTGACCAATCGTTACGTCGCAACCGCGCTCGCGCTAGCCGTTGGCGGCGCTGTAGCGCTTATGCCGGGACCTAAAGGACCCGGGAGCGGCGGGCTTATCCTATGGCCCCTGTTCGGCGCAGTCAACCAGTTACTTGCCGGATTGGCATTTATGGTGATTGTCTTCTATCTGCTAAGGCGAAATCGACCCATTTGGTTTGCCGTGCTCCCGATGGCAGCCATGTTGGTTATGCCGGCATGGGCAATGCTCTGGCAGATGTTTAACCCGAATGGCTGGTGGGCAAACGGGAAATACCTGTTGTTTGGGTTTGGCTTGGCGGTTGAAGCGTTGCAAGTGTGGATGATTACGGAAGGGTTGCTAATCTGGAAAAAGGCGCGTGGGAATTACCCGGAATTGCCTCCTTTGGATGCCGCGGGCGCTCCCGCATACGCTCATTCGGCACATGAAGCTGACTAAGTGAGACTTTACATTTTTTGCGCCGCCGTATCTCCAGCCCAAAAAATGCGCAATGAGTAGTTGGTAATTCTTGGAAAATCAATCCCCACACATATTTCACGCCTGTCATAACCATACCAATCGCCAGCGATACGATGCGGACGCTAATACATCCCTTCGGAGCAGTAAGGCATGATGCGATACAACCGTCAACTTGCCTTAGGCATCCTGGTTTCTCTTGATGTACTTCTCCATCTTTCTGCATGTATGTAACGTTATCCCTTCCTTTATTATCAATTCCTCTATCTTAGCAGGTATTTCCATAAGAGAATCAAAATGGATTTCTCTATATCCTATTCCATGGGATTTATTTGTAGGAATACACGCAAGTCCCATCGTCCAGCAGTGCTTAGGGACAATCTTACGTTTCTCTTTAGACTCTGCAATATCATCTGTTAAAAATCTCAATCTAATTTCAATCGTGGTTTCGCCATGAACCGCTGCAACTTCATTCTTCATTATAGTGATTCCTTCCGCATAGTACGTGTAAATAAACGGATTGAGTAGATACCAGCTATTTATCTTTTCGGCTCTTCAGAGTTAAGTGTGGAAAATGAAATTATCTTGGGGCATGTTGACATTTATGTAAGGCGTGTCCATAATTCGCCGATAAGTCCCTATCGTAGGGGCGAGGTAGGATCTCTATCGCCTTCCTTATCCAGTCAGTTGATCCTCGCCCAACGGGTTGGGGAACCCAACCCCTACGGAAATTGCCTCAATGCAGAGGCAACCCTTGTGGTTGCCCAACATACTGCCTCAAGTGAATCAATATTGGCTTAATTTTCAAATGTCAACAGAACCTAGGACTTACGCAGTCGAGTGCTCAAATGCACCTTCGTGTAGCAAGTTCCATTCCCACACTTGACCCTGAAGAACCATCTTTTCCCCGTAACAACCATGCCATATTTTTCAATAAATTCCTTCATATCCGACAGTTCAGATTGAACACTAGGCGTTATTTCGGTTAATGTAGAAACTTGAGATTCTAACCCACACTCCGCACCTTATGAGTGCCAATTTAGGAATTTAATGGTATCCTTCTAGTGTCCAATAGATATATCAATATGTTGTATCTGAATTATACATAATATGCTATATATTGAAACTACAATGCGAGACTTATAACAATTCTGCCTACTTAACATGTTAGCAATTTACATCTCATGTATTCCGCACTGCACGAATACTAGGTTTGTGACCATTTTGTTGACCAGAAAACACCGTTTTGGAGTGCAACTCGAATCAAATCCAAGCCTTAATTGAATTGTCAAAAATAAAAAACTCAGTATCCATGTGGGTTTACAGAATTTCAATAAATTCTGTAAACCTGAAAAATAGGTGCGGAGAGTAGGATCTATACATATGTCTGAGAAAATGAAAGTAGTAAGTTTTTTCTTGATAAGTATGTTGACAGCCTCAAATCAGACGTGATATAATTTCGTAACGTTTTTGACAGGACGGCTAACCCAATGACAATACAGGAGGTAATACCATGAGTGAAGAGGCACAAAAAGATTACCAACAACAAGACTGCGATTATGTGGCTGCTTTGCTTGATACGCTTGCAAATAGAATTGATTGGCTTAGGCTTGGTGGAGTTAATTTCACATTTACAGTTGATGATAATGGGCAAATACGCATGAGCCATGCCCAAAGTTGGTTTACGGAGAAGCAAACTGATAAATGACTCCGCCACTATATAACCCTGACACAGCCATTTTAACTTCTCGTTATAAAAAATGGTATCGGAAACAACCCTTAGAGAAAAAGCGTCAAATACTAAAGGTGTTAGCTAAGGTCGGAGCATTAAATTCTCCGCAGGTAAGGTGGCTTGAAGATGCCCTATGGGAGTTGAAGCCCAATAGTTATAGAGTATATTTTGGTGCTGTTGGTGAGGTTATATATCTTTTAGATGGTGGGTCTAAAGACTTGCAATCGAAACATATACCAAAGATGGTTGAGCTATGGAATACAGAAAAAATACAGGCACGGTTGCCGAGTGGCTAATACAGGAAGAGTTGGTTGATTGTACAGTAGCTAGTTGTTTTCTTGAAGATACTGTAAGAGAGTTTGTTCAAGATATGGAAAAGTTTCAGTATTCCTTGTATTTGCTATATGAGGCGCAAAAGAATAATCCATCTGATTTATTAAGAAGCATCGAATCTTTAAGGAGTGGCATTCCAGCAATTCAGAACCTACATATATCTATATTCATGCCACACCCTCCCCCTCCTCACGCTAATATGCCTACTCCTGTTGAAACTCCTGCGCTGCATACCTTTTGAATGGATTGAGTAGAAGGCGACTTGAGGTGAAATAATTGGTATCTACTCAATCCGTTTACTTATACGTCTGTACGTCTTAATTAGGGAAAAGTAAAGATGAAAGGCGGTCCGTATTTTGTGTTTATCGAGTAAAAATTGTGGCATGTGAAAGGTGAAAAACAACTAAGTCCGAAACTTAATTTCGTCTTGCCGACAACATGCCTGCCGGACAGCAACGCAACACGAGAAGTGCCAAAGCGCCGAACACCACGTAACGAAGGCTGCTAAATTGGATCGGTATCATCAGCCGTAGAACCTCGTTCGCAAGTCCGATGACTCCCGCTCCCAGTATTGCTCCCCTGATACTTCCCAACCCTCCGACTACCACCATACACAACACCAAGATGGATTCCCAAGGGGCAAATGCGTCGGGGTTGATGTTGGCACGAAATTGCGCAAAAAACGCGCCGCCAATAGCGCCAATCGCCGCGCTGATTGCAAATCCCAAGAAACCTTGAGAGTGCCGTAGTTGCGGATCAGCCTTTTCCACGGCATCCGTGCGCTCGCCCGAGTCCGTCAACACCATCCGCGAACTGGTCAGACGATAAGCGGCGAACACCGTGAGAGCCAGAAGACAAAGAATGTGATAGTAGTGTTGCCAGTTATAGTAGAGTTCATGCCCCAAGATAGTCGGCGCAGGAATACCGTACACGGTGCCGTCCGGCGCACCAATGGACTCACCGCCATGTTTCACGACAGCGTAAAGCACTCCGGCAAACCCGAAGGTGGCAACTGCGAAATAAACGCCTCGAAGCCACAACGTGAGTGCCGTGCGTAACAGACCCCACAGCGCGCCGTGCATTGCCGCCAGAACCAAGACAATCCAATAATTCCAACCCAGTTTCGTCATCAATAGTCCCGCCGTATACCCGCCAATCAGATAGAATGCGGCAAAACCAACGTCCGGACGACGAAAATTCCCCATCACGATGTTTAACCCGACCGCCAGTAACATATAGAGATAGAGTTCCGTCAGCACTCGCAGTAGACTGCTGCTGCCGAACGGCAACGGCACGTAAATCCCGCGCGTCGATAGCCATTGCAGAAAGAGATCCATTCCGTGAGTCAGCAACGGTAAAAGGATCGCAATTACCACAAAGATGGCTGTCTTGGGCGATAGTTTGTCTCGCATGATAATTTTGAATTGTGCATATCTCGTACTGCCAAGATATGCACGATGAAATGAACGGAGGGAGTTTAGAAACCGAGTTTTCCGGGAAAACTCGGTTTCTAAACAGTGGGAGAGGTCTCTACATGGCAGTTCTACTGTACTTGCTTCATTTCCCCGGATGTGTAGCGCCCCCAATAATCCTGTACTTTTTTCAGTACCCTAGGTGCCAGAATAATGCTTCCCACAATGTTTGGGAAAGCCATGCTGAGAATCAGCAAGTCCGAGAAGTCAAGTACATCTGCCAACGTGTTGATCGCGCCGAACAGAATGCAGCCAACGAAAATAACCCGGAAGACGATGACGGTTCTTAGACCGATACCGTTGAAATGATCCAGGAGATAGACCCAACCCCGTTCGCCGTAGTAGCACCAGGAGATCATTGTGGAATAGGCAAAAAGCCCTATACTAATTGTGAGAATATAAGGGAACCAGCTAATAACACTCTTAAATGCCGTTGTGGTTAGGGCAACCCCAACGTTTCTCTGGCCTGCCTCGACAATGCTAGGGTCATTCCAGGCTCCCGTGATGATTACAACCAAAGCGGTCATCGTACACACGATAATCGTATCTATGAATGGACCAATCATGCCGATGATGCCTTCCCGGACGGGCTCATCAGTCTTCGCCGCGGCATGGGCAATAGCGGCGCTGCCAAGTCCTGCCTCATTGGAGAACGCAGCGCGTTTTATGCCCCAAACGAATACACCAACAATACCGCCGTAAAATGCATTGTCGGAAAACGCCATCGTGAAGATCAATCCAATCGTTTTAGGTACCTCCGTTATGTTTGTGAGAATGATAAAGAGCGACGCAATTACGTAGATGCCGCACATCGCGGGAACGATTTTTGATGTCGCAGCGCCAATGCGCTTAATTCCACCAATAATCACAATTCCGACCAACACAGCCATTATGACTCCAATAAGCCAGTTATAACTTTCAGGGATTCCGAAGGTGCTCCTGAAGGCTTCGGCAGTCTGGTTAACTTGGAACATGTTACCGCCGCCGATGGCGCCACCCATAATCATCACCGCATACATCACGGCAAGAACTTTTCCTATAGGTTTCCAATATCCGCCCATCTGCTTCAAACCGAGATCGACATAGTACATGGCGCCACCCGAAATCGAGCCGTCGCTGTTTACCTTGCGGTACATCTGAGAAAGAACGCAGGTACAGAATTTTTCGCCCATCCCGAATATCGCCGCGATCATCATCCAGAAAACCGCGCCGGGGCCGCCCAATTGGATTGCGATTGCAACGCCGGCAATGTTTCCCAGGCCCACGGTTGCAGATAGTGCGCTCGTGAGTGCGCGGAAATGCGATATTTCCCCGGTGTCCTCCGGTCTATCGAATTTGCCGCGAATCACGTCAATCGAATGTTTGAACCCTCGTACAGTGATCCAGCGATACCAGAAGGTGAAGAAGATTCCTCCGAGTATGAGGAGCATAACGAGAAATGGAACGGCGACAACCCTCTTCTTGGGCTTGCCGTCTTCATCGTAAACCGGCGATCCGTCTCGATTAACTACATCTAACTGAACGGAGCCGAACGCAACATCAAAGAACAGGACGGATCCGATGATTTCATTCGCTCTTGCGAGGAGCGAGAGGTCTTCGTCCGTCTGTGCCCACGCAGGGGTTAAATTCGGTATTGTCAACAACATTAAAATCATAACTAATGTCTTTACGCAAATCGATGAACTATTGCTTTCCATATTTTTCCTCCTACAATGCAATTTTTTTCGATTCAACAAAATTGCCAGCAAAAACGATTGAGTTTATCGTTCATGCTGGCAATGAAAAAGAGGGATCAACGATGTTTGAACAATGTGAAAACTCCGGCTGACGTAAGCCATATAGCCTCACGGACGATATACAGTAAACGCACCCAATTACGCTTTACTATTTGCAATGTTAATCTCGGCCGTACACATTTAGTGGTTTATTTTCCAAAAGCATATGGTAAGTGTTGGCGGCCGGTAGTTCACATTGTCTGAACTGTGATTTATGTGATGAAGTGATTGCCATGAGTATCAATCCCTAGTTGCACGTGATGAGTGGATTCAATCATTACCTTGAAGCCACTTTGACTCCGGGAAGAAACCGAGTTTTGAAGAAAAAAGGGATTTCTATGGGAACTCTATCGCATTCGCTATCCACTCATTTGATCACTCATTATCCATTCGCTTGATGGTTTCATTAAGTATTTAATATTTGCGAGACTAGCACAAGAAACCTGTTATACCCGTCGGTAGGTGCGGTTTCCAACCGCACCGACACCCAATACTTAACCATATTTACTTAGAAAGTAAATCGCTGAGGCAAGCGATGTATAAATTCACCCTGTGCAGTGACTAAGGTCAAGTCATCACTCTTCCAGGGCAATAACCTGCCGAAAATCAAACTCGAAATTGGTTTTGTGCCGCTTTCCTTTATTATCTGTAATTCGTACCTCGGGAACGACGACCTTCATATCTGTTGTGTCCACATCAAGCCGTTCAAACACCAGTAACCCCATACGCTTCGCCCCGGGAAAGAGCTTACTTCCGTCAAATACACTGGCACGCGTAAACATGCGGGTGTTATTCAACACACGCGTATCGGGATGGGTGTGATACATGTGGAGCGGCGCCCTATAGAACGGATAGTAGCGACGGGGATAAAACGGTCGTCGGAAGTAGTAGCGATACGGACTCCGATAGTACGAGCGTGGATAGGGGTAGTCGTACCTGTAGCCTATGTCGTAATAAATGGATGGGCGCGGGGGTTGGTCTCGGTACAGATCTTTGAAGAAATCGTAGGGTAGCGAACCGTACTGCTCGCCATGCTCATCAATCAGTATCGCAGTCTCGCCTACCTCCACACGCTTGTTGTCCGAGTTTCGAACGGTAATCTCAAAAACGGTGTACAGCGGTTCAACGTTTCCCCAACGACTCACTCCAATATAGGGGTTTATCTCCGGACGCTTTGTCAACTCAAACAGTTCCACTTCGTCCAAAGGCTCTACCGTAATCTCCACGCCATGCTGCTCGGTTGTCATTGCTCCGGTACGCTTATCGACCTGTGTTCCCTCTCGTCCCACTACCGGCTCTATGTAGATATCGACACGCGGCTTCGCAGCGCACGCCGCCAGAAGGCTTACTGTCAAGAAAAGGGGAATGGACTTCCAAGATTTTCGATACATCATCGTTTCACTCCTTTTTTGTTGGATTCAGAAGCGCAGGCACTGCTTCTGGCGGTTGCAAGGAGCAATTAAGATGCCACCATCGCTGCATTCACCATTTGCGGAGCGATAGCACCGTATGAAATCAAAAAGTGTATTAACGGTGCGACAATCTTGTGTTAAATATGTGTCAACGAGCCGAAGCGTACGGTCTGGATTTCGGTTTCAGAGACATTGCGGGCACAACCTAAAGCGTAATCACTTGGTCAGGAGGATTTCCGGCAAGCGCGCCGTATAGATCCGGAAAACAGCCTACCTGCACTCCCTCAACGGTGCCAACAGTACGAATTTCTCCCGGCTCGGTTCGCCCGGTTCCTTCTGCATCGCACCATCTTGGTTCGCCTTCAGCCAGATTGCGTTCCAAAGCGCACATATCACACATCATCAGGAGCATTCCGCTCTCTTTGGCGACTTTCGCCAGCCGTTCTCCTATCGGATCGCCTTTACGCAAGACAAAGTTGTTGTCGTCGAAAAAGAACATGCCGACGACTTCAACACCGTGTGTACCGACCTCAAGTTGAGGCAAAATCATCTGAGCCAATTTATAACTTGCCGTTCTAGGCAGTGCAAATACATAGGCTATTTTCATAGTTCGCCGCTATTCCCTTCGAGTTGCTAAGTACGCCTAAAAAAAAGAAAGTGTTTAGTGACTAGTGATTAGTGGATCTCTACGGGATCTCTATCAGGATCCACTATCGCACTCGTTGTCCACTCGTTTGATCCTTCACTATTCGTTCAGTTGATCGCTCATTATTCATTCGCTTGCTGGTCGGTAAGAACCTTAAAGTCATAAGACGGGCAATGATTTTAATCTCTGTTCAGTCGCTTGATTCCTCTCAAGCAACGCTCGACATTGCACAGGATCTACTATCGCACTCACTATTCGTTCGTTTGATCCTCTGGAGTGCAGACGCGAGGAGGAATCGTGTTCTATTGACAGCTAAGATCTCTATCGCGCTCGCTATCCACTCGCTTGATCCCCCCTGGAGTGAAAACCAGACCACGAAGGAACACTTTTCTCGGCTAGTCATTGAGCGAAAAAGGAGTGTTACTTGCTGAATGAATTATTCCGATCGGAATAATGGGGCGCTACTAAGAACCTAAAAGCAGCGGTTAACGGCTAGCAATGGATTTCCACAAAGGGTAAACCCTACAAAAATATGGTGAAAGATCGGTTAAATCCAAAAGCGATTGGCCTGCGCTCACCCTAGAAATCAATAGACTAAAACAGTTACAAAAAAATTTGCGCCAACACAAACGTCCCTAGATTCTAAACGATACTGAGCAAGGTGTCAAGTTGTTTTAGTGTAGTGTTATGTTTACATCGAACTCTTGGTCGTTTTGCTAGGGCGTGTTGACATTTCATCGCAACCGGACAATCAAGAGCGGTGCTCAGACACTTGTCGTTTCGTAGGGGTTGGGTCTCCCAACCTGTTATTCACACATCAGTAATAGTGATTGTAGGGTGGGCACTGCCCACCATTCCGATCAGCTTAGGATAAATGGTTGGCTCCCTTGGCGCGCAACGTGACCGCGTCGAGTTGGGCAGGCGATTTCTATCGCACTCCTTATCCAGTCGTTTGATCCCACCCTACAACTACCGCCAGACGCTTGAAAATACGCAATTTCCAAAGGTGTGTAGTATACATCGAACTCTTAATCGCCTTCCGGTTGAAGGCACATTCGACACTTAAATGACGTAAGTTGTCACCTTTGTTCAACAAGAGCACAGAAACCGAGTTTTTTCAACGTGGAATCACGAGATTGAAGAAATTCAGACTGATTTACCTAAATAAGCGAACCCGAACCAAAAACTCGGTTTCTCAGTTAGCGGAGAACCAAACCCGCTATATTGATATCCGGCACACGGATACCGGCATTTTAGAACGTGAAGAGCGATTCGAGCGCTATGATGGTCTCCTCGGCGTCAATGCGTCGCTTGAACTCGGCGAGGATTAGCCAGTTGTCCGTAACCGAATAGGAGGGACTAAGCGTGAATTCCGTCGAGGTAGACGATTCTGCCCCCTCGTCCGAGCTAGGGGCGGCGTGACTATGGCCATCATCCTCCGGGTGCTCGTCACCCTCATCCAGATTGATCCCGCTAAAGCGGAGAGTCACCCCGACGGGTGCGCCTATCATGTCCTCCAGCGAAACGTTCGCCATCCCCAAAAAGTGCATCCCGTTTTCGCCTTCGTGGTCCCAGTTCTGCAGCAGATCGATTTCACCGGCGAGCGTCAACGGTCCCTGCGTGAATTGCGCCCAAGCGTTCAGTTCGCTCTGCGAATAGTCTTCCATTTTGTCCATGGCGTAGCCGACCTTCGCTGTTATCTGCTCGGTTGGAGTTAACGCCAACTGGGCTTCGAGCCCCGGATTCTTTATGTCCGTGTCATTCACATCCCACACACCGGAAAGGAGCGCGACGTAGATCCCGAGTTGTTTAGTGGGATTGATGTTAACACCGATGCCGTTATGATAAGCGGGATAGGGGATTCCCTCGGAAAAGGAATATTGATACAATCCCGTCGGCTCATCGGCTTCAAATCCCATTGCGCTAAGAAACCTGCCGGCTTTAATGCTCACGCCGGACACGGTCGACTCGGGGAGCGCGTATGTCACATAGGCTTGCTCAAGTTTAATCCCTGTGTTCCCGTGGTCACCAGGACTGCTATGGACATCGACACGTCCGGTGACCGAACCTTGGTCGAGGTGGAAATCCAACTCGAATTGATCGAACGACAAGCCGATTTCCGTGTCATCACCGCCGCTAGTGGTAGTACTCGACATGTCTAGGAAACCCGAGATGGATAGATCATCGGTCAATTTAATCTCCGCGGATACGGAGCCGAGGGAAAATGTGAACGCTAAGACAGCCAGAGCAACCAAACATCTATAAGAAATTTCAGGATTTAGCATTGATGACTTTATCATCTGTTTCCTCCGTTTTTGCTTTAAGAAGGGTGAAGTAAAAGGTACGCCGCGCCATACCCGGTGAAAAGCGGTCTACTGCGTGCGTATTCGGTCCTATATGGACAGGCTTTCCACGTCGGGAAAAACGCCAAGGTTAGGTGGCGTTGCTATACCACAGTCAACTCACGATTTTGACGACTGGAATTCTGGCGTTTTGCCGGAACCCAATATTTATTATAACCCAAGTTGCTACCTAATTACAGAGAAACCGAGTTTTTGGTTCATGATCGCTAAATCATAGGTATACTCCACGCTGCTGAGAATTGCTTATTTTGTAGGAGCGATCTCCGAATCGCGACCTATTTAAATCTTGGTAGCCCCACAGGGGATCAAGCGAATGAATAATGAGCGCGATAGGAATCCCACAGGTGGAAACTGCGGACGTTACCCCCCATTCAATATTCGTTCGCTTGGTGTTGTCTCTATAATCGGCGAAGCAAGCCTTAAATCTTGAAAAGCGCAATTTCTGACAGCGCACGATATAAATTGGACTGGTTTTCTTCAATCTCGTATTTTCACATCGGAAAAAACTCGGTTTCTGTCTCTCTGTCGGACAAAGGTCGTAAGACCTAATTGAATTGAAAAACCCGAGGTTTTCGTTAGAGTTGGGGAGTTCACTATTACTTCAACGCCTCCTTGAACAACTCCTTTAACCTGTTTGAAAAGTCCGAATCCGTCTTTGAGAGAGACTATATTGAGGAAAAATGCCTTGAAAATCCGATGACTTTGTCACTCAAATGACCAAACAATAGCTTTATCACCTACTTTTCAAACAGGTTCTAAACAACTCCGCCAACCGAGCGAGTAGTATACCGAGCAAGGGGAATACTATTCCCACTATCATAGTTACAATCCAAAAACAGTAGGACTTTTCAGGAAGAACACGGGGATGTATCCAACCCGCGACGCCTCCCGCAATAATCGCAAGCACATAAAAGCCCGCCCTAGCATCTCGGTCACGTGGCAGCCAGTTGCGTGTCTTAAACGTACCATCAACTCCAATCTCTGATTGTACATCGGCGGGTACGCAACACCATCCAGATTGCTTGAATAAGCGACCGGCACGCACGTCTAACTCGTGTTCTATGTAGTCCATTATGCTGAATCTTAGGTCTATAGAATTTCTATAGCGCCAAGATAACACTAACCAAAAGGTCAGCAGCAACCCGCCTCCTATGTACGCATAATAATAGTAATCCGCATATTTTGCCAATGCCGTTCCTACGCCTAAAAGAGCAACTGGCACGAAAATCTTATCAAATGCCAAAACAGCTTGATTGTCGTGTATATTGAAGCGGGATATGCATTCATATCCCGCAATCAATCTTTGCTGTTTGAGTGTTTCTATTTCATATTCTGTCATTGCCATTAGAGACTATCTCCTTGCTCGGAACGATGTGAGAAACTCAAGTTGGTTTCTTTGTAATTTGAGAGTATTAGACAAATTTTCTTTACCATCTGGTGCCCTAGGTTTTCATTCGTCCCGTAAACCCTCTTTTGCCGCATCTTTGACCCGGATAGTATCGGGTTTCCCGATCCGGTAATTGTTGAACGGATACTCGACCAGCAGATCTTTCTTCTGTTTAATGCCCGCAGCATCGAGATAGCTTACCGAAGTTGGCAGCACTGTTGCCCGTTCATCAGGCAGCAGCAAGGTAACAACCTTGTTTAAGTGCTGGTCACCATAGGTCAGCCGGCGACGACGTTCTACTGGAACGTTTAGTCGCCGATAGAACGCATTCAAGTCATTGATTTGTTCATCCGACCAGACACTGTCCCATATCTTCAAGACGGTTGACTGAGAACCTGTTTGAAAAATCGATGAAAAATCGTTTTTGGAGGTTTGGAGTGTTATTACCTGTCGCCCCGCCGGGGCTTAGGTACGTGGGGGATTCGGTGTATCTATACACCTGCCGCCCCTCCGGGGCTTTTAGAGGCTGGTGCGCAGTGCACACCCTACAAATTGTACTTTTCAAACAAGCTCTGAGTGCGACCAGCAAGAATTACGTTTAGTTTTCCCTTCTCCATGCCGGTTCCACTAGGATTGTAGTCGTCATCCCCGGAATCATGACGAACGAGAATAATGGCGTCGTGCTCCACAGGGGCGTCTGACTGCACATGATACGAAACTTGACGGGTATCATAATAGACGTTCTGCCCACTTGAGGCCCCGGCAAACCACTCCTTTTGTGACTCGATTTCATCAACGACAAGATGAACTGTCGGTACGTTCGTCTGTTCGCTTTGCAGTCGATAAGAGCTATCGTCGGCATCACTGCACCCGAGAATAGACAACACAAACACGCTGGTGAAAATCGTCAATTCGACCATCATTTGTAATCTCAAATTCATGGGCTGTCATTCCTTTCACGCCTCGAGGGCTATCAAATCAGTCTGTGTATTCCATGGTCGTCTTTACTTTAGCGTTGCCAAGCGATAGCCGTTCTTGTCCCACGTGTTTACCACGCCGTTGCCGTCCTTCACCGCCATAGCGGCGCGCCGTAAAATGGCGCGATTTTCTTTGCCGGTGACCCAGTCAAACCTGGCTTGTTCAGTGTCTAGCTCTTTAAGCACCGGGCTTGCCCCGGCGCTGACCCCGACCCAGACCTGCCCGCCCTGTGTATTAGTGGATAGCACTACAAGCCCCGCCCCACCGGCAATCTGGACGGCCCCGCCGTTTTCAGTCGTGTTTAGCCGTATTCCAGGGAAACCTTTGTCATCCGTCACAGTCAGACTGGTACAGGTTATCGCGTCGAACATGCCAGCCGATTGACTTTGCACTCCGAGCGGCAAAAATGAACACACCGCCATCGTTAGAACTGCTCCGACAATACCACCTATCACCGCGTACAAACCCGCTTTCCTATTCATCATAATCCTCCCGTGAGTTAGACTTAGCTGAGGTTTCAGACAAGTGCTATTCTAGCGATTTAGTCAACCCTGACTTTCAGTTTTTCCAGCTTTCGCTGAATATCTTGGTATTGCGTCTGTTTTTCCTCTCGAAATGCCTTCAAGTTGTTTAGGCATGTTTCCTGGGAATAATCCCTATAGTCTTGAGGGAAACCAACCTTCTCTCGCAAATACTTACTCAGAGCTTTTCTCAACTTGCCGCTGTCTGACAACAAGCGTCCAAGCAATGGATGTAAAGGAAACAACAGAACAATCACATCGGATATAAAACCGTAGTCCTCTTGTTTCCTAAACTCGGGACTCGGATCTTCCTCGTCATCCCGATTTACCAGATAATGAATCACTGAATTCAACACCTCAAATTCCCTGTCACGGTTCTCTAAATCCTCGGTCAATGAATCAATATCCTTTTGCATTTCCGTATTCATCATAATCTCCTTTGCATTTACTAGAGTTCGTGCTTTACATAACCACACATTGCATTAACTTCCGATAACCCTTATTATACATTTTTATGTAAGGTCCGCAAAGAACAGATTCTCTGCTCTACACAGAACACCGGCCTCTGCTTCCACATTTCCAGGCACACTGCGTAGTTTTGGGATAATTTGTAACGAAAAACTGCTTTTCTTTCCTCGCCGTCAAAAAAGGGAAGTTTACCATTTTCAAGCACATCTGCGTGTAATGCACATTGAGATTTCCGTCTCCAATTATGCCCAATTTATAACTTCCTTATGCTTTGAGTATTATTCAGAGTGCCAACTCCCTTCAAGCCCGCAGAGAATATGCCCGACGCGGGTTCCGCCCTTTTTTGTCTTGATGATATTTCCGTGTTTAATCTGAAAACTCTGAGAGCCTGTTTGAATAATCGGTAGCAAAGCCATTTTTGGTTATTTCTAGAAAGTTTTTTCATGCCTCTATTGTTGTCTACTACCTACCTGTCGCCCCTCTGGGGCTTAGGTGCACGGGGTTTTGGCGTTCTACACACCTTCAGGATCTCTATCGCACTCACTGTTCGTTCGCTTGATCCCCTCTGGGGCTTTTAGAGGCTGGTGCGCAGGGGATTTCTATCGCCCGCGCTATCCGCTTGGTTGATCGCACCCCACAACCGTACTTTTCAAACAGGCTCTAAAACTCTTGCCGTTCACGCCAACGCTTTTCATTTTGCGCTTGATTTTCGTTTGCGCCCCCTGTAAAATACGGTTGCCCCATAAAAAGCGACCTGAAGGATTTGCTGGACATACTCCCCGATAAGGTAAAGGAATCGTTGAATAAGTATCTTGACGCAATGAGAGGCTCATAAAAAGTAAGCTACGCACTGTGCACCACCCCTTTAACTCGTCCAATAAGATTGATTATCGGACATTACTATGTCCAATAAGGCTCATTAGGGAGATTAAAGTGCCACAATACATTCACACTTGTTTCAACAAGATTGTAAATTGCGAATATGTCATGGAGTATGGAATTTCTCGTGTTAATCACTCCATTCGATATGACTATGTTTATGTCTTTCAGGATTGCACGACTGTTGAATACAAATACCCGACTGCGCCTCAATTAGCTCAATCAGAAAGGACTCCGAGAGCTATGGATAATCGGGTACGGATAATCCTGTATGAAGGTACTCCAGAGAGGTGCAGGCGAGCATTGAAGCACATTGGCAATTTTCTAGCGTCGGATAGGCGTTTTCTCGATTGTTCGCTGTGGGATAAAGATCAGGGCGATATTGATGAAGCGTATGCTACGGACTTAAACGAGCTATACATACAGTTGAAAGAGCATATCTTGAAATTAGATGGTGCTGAGTCCCAACCTTCGAAAAATGGAGGTATTTCTTACAATGCGCCGGAGGTGACGCACAGGCGATTTGTAAAAACACACTTACGAGTACAAAAACGCTTTGTGTCTATATACTTGGCAATTCCCTGTGACTATCCAATGGGTGAGTTGGGAGAGATGTGCGATACATCAGAGCGGGCACACGGATGGGATAGATTATTCAGATTAGGTTCTGCTGACGACCTCGACCTCGCTATGGAGTTGATACAACAGGCATATAATTACAATCTGATTAAAAGGAGGAAGAAAAATGCGTAACCAATACGGATACGGTGCATTCTGTACATGGGAAAGAAATCACATCGGGGCAGTTAGAGAAGCGTTATGCAGCATAGCAGATACTATAGAGCAACACAGTAAGGAAAAGTGTGGTGAGGTATGTATTTCTATAATCATGTTCAAGGATGAATTGATAAGGCGGGCAATGGTTCACGATGCTGACAAATTCACCAACTTAGATATGTTTTCCGGATATGTCTTTACTTCAAAAAGATGGGAGAATCTAGGAGGTCCCGATCTTGAATATGGTGCGGAGGAATGGAAGCCCCGTAATGAAAAAGCAAACGAAGGTATAAACACAGCAAAAAGGCATTCGCATACAAATGACCATCACATCGAATACTTCAAGAAAAGGACTGAAATGACAATTTTTCCTTTGATAGAAATGGTATGCGATTGGTATGGTGTTTCGGCACGTTATAACGATGGGACCCCTGATATTACGAAGTTTGAGGATAGTTATGAAGCGAATAGCGAGAAATTCTCAAATTGTTATCAAAGATACGTAATTGAAAAAGTATATGAGTTCTTGGCTAAACAGGAATATGAAATCATAAACCAGATTAGCGAAGTCTGTGAATGCTATGACAAAGATGAATCTGATTTGCGAACATCTGACCCGGTATTAAGTCATCTTGATTGCGACATTAAACGATTCCTAACTGCTAGAAAACAACTGTATGATAACACGTTGGCTGCCTCGACTATGATAGCAGCTAGAGCCTAATCGCAAATGTATTCTCAAAGACCGAATAGATTTACTCGCGCAAGCCAAAGCGAGGCGATCTAAGGCGTGGAGAAAACCGTGACTGAGAATGAGAGAAAACACCTGATTGAGGGATACAAATCACTAACTCAATACGGGTGTCAGATGTCTGCAGATCATATAAGCACTGATCGAATAATGATCCCTGTATCACTTGCCCCAGCTTTTTTTGTATTAGCCCCACAAAACGTAGAAATTACTAACCAGTGGGCCGAAACATTGATATTGATGGGAGGCATCTCTTTAATACTGTTTTGGATGTTCCGTAATAGTCGAAGTAAAAAAAGATTATATGCTATATGGGACATATTACGCTTAATTGAGACAAAACTTGGCTTCGAGGCTTACCTAAGATTGCTCAATTTGATGAAAACACGGGCATGTCACCGATTCTGGCTAGGCCGGATACTGCCACCGAGCGATTTTACATTGAAGTTTTGGTTTGGGGTATTTGCATTGGCGTTCTATTGTCTTGTTACGCTACATGTCTGGTGCCCGGACGTAATCTCGTGGTTCTGTTGCTAGTGCTAAAAACGTCCGATAATACGATTTATCGGACATATTTCACCCACTCAAGATGAAAATGATTATTTCCATACCTGAACCGAGCAACCGCCCCCTGTTCCGCAAGCTCCGCCTCCGCGTAGTGCGCCGGCATCTCCGGATTTTTCCATCTGCCCGCCGTCTGCATATCCACCACCGTCGCCCCAGCTTGCGCCAGTGACACCGCCGAACCCACCCGGAGCGAATGACCGCTGATGAATCCTTTGATACCCGCCTCGACAGCCCACCGCTTGATCGCGTCCCTTGCGCCCCGAACGGTAAGCCGGTCGTCCGTCATGTGACTGCCCCTTCGAATCCTGCGAAACAGCGCCCCGGATTCTATCTCCGTCCGCCAACAACTTGCTCCCTTCCGCATAGCCGCACACCCGCTCCATATCCGCCCACGTAATCCCGTCGACTTGACCGCGACCGCGTTCCTTCCCGTCGCGCCGTATCCCCGCCAGTGTTCTCTCCGTCGCCGCCCTGACGATATTCTCAAGCCCCAGGTTCTTCGCTTGCCACTTGACCGCGGCAACCACCTGTGAGACCGTCGCCGGTGATTTCCCCGAATCGTGAAGCTCCGTCAAATACGCCGCCAAAACGCCGTCATTCAATACGATCGCCGCGTCACGCAACCATGCATCGAGGTCTTTCATCGCCCGTCGATACGCTTTGAGCGTGTTCGCCGAGACGCCGCGCACAATCAAATCCCTTGTTCGTTCACCTAACGCGAGCTCCGCGCCCGCCGTCGTCGCCAGTTGTTCCATTTATACTACCCCAACTTTACGTAATACTTACGGACTAACGAGTTTTGTTCCTCTAGAGATTTACCAATGTTTTCCAAAGCCTGTTCAGCGCGTTCCTTATTTTTTGAACTAAACAGACAGTCCATCTCATCATCTCGATGAATCGCCATCACATGCCACAGCCCCTTTTCACCCTGAAATAAACGAATCTCTTTAAATACATTCATATTCAACAATGTTCCGTTCTCAAACTGCCAAAACATAATTATTCCTCCTTGCTTTTCTGTGGCATTGACCGAAAACCTTGTATAACCCAATACGCACCCCAATACAAACCGAGCATAAACAGATAAACACCAATGGCAGTTAATGTAGCTGAAAGCAGTGTCTCAAACTCGTCATACTTGTTGGTAGGATAATACATTCTGTTAGTTCCACCGTCCCATGCTGCGCCCGATCGTGGTCTCGAAGTCGTACGGGTCGCGTTTGCCATAATAATAACTACGCCAATCCACACTACGATTGACACTAAAATTCGCAATCTGTTATGTCCTTTACGAATTCTTTCGTCGCGGAAGTTGATACTGTTCAGATTAAATAACATTGTGAGTCTCCTTTGTGGTTGGCGACTGTCACGTGTGTTAAAGTCAGATGAAAGATGCGCACCGCGGGCGGTGATGGGTGCGCATCATCATTGGGCATTCAGATACTGTGTCAACCCCAACACGATAGTTGAACGCCCAATCTCTGTAGAAGACTGGTGGGCAGTGCCCACCCTACTACTGGGTGAGGTTAATTTAGCCTTTGTGTAGAATTACGTAAGAAATTTCTTCTTCGTTAAGGACTATCGAAACTTTTAGCATTTCAATATACCCTGGTTGGTAAGGTCGTGTGCTCCTTCTATATGGTTTTGTTTTTGTGCATGATGAAACCTCTATAGAATAACCTTTTGATTTGTCAATAATTTTGTCGTTAAAATGGTTGATTACTTCATCCTCAGACCTGAAGTATCCAACATCATGATGGCTTTTGTATGATGCGTCTACGAGGTCGTCAAAATCTAACGGTAGTTTTTCCCTGTCATGATAGTAATAATGACCTGTTATTGACAATTTTCCAAAGTTATTACACTCTTGGGAATGCCTATCTTTCATTTCAATCACCGCCTTTCTCCTTTACTTCACGACCAGCATCCGCCGCGTCCGGGAATAATCCCCAGCTTTCAGGTGATAGAAGTACAACCCGCTCCCCACCTGCTCACCGGCATCGTTCCTGCCGTCCCACCCAGTGAATATCTGCCGTTGTTGTCGTTGATTGTGACCGTGCCCACCACTGTACCCCTCGGCTGATTTTCCTGAACCGAAAACGCTTGCGCCTGATTTGCTGTCGCCGCCAGCCCGATGAGACCGATGACTAGCGTTGATAAAAGGAAACTTCGTAGCTTATACATTTGTGAATCCTCCTTTATGTGACTATCACTAACGATTAGCACGTTCGGTCGCTGCCGTGTACAGCGGATGCCATTGTTGCGCCATGTTGTAGGCTCGAACAAGTTCAAGTAAATCACGGATGGTATGGGCTGCTCCGAGCCGTTCGACACAGGCTTTTTGCACTCCGATAACCATCTTTACGTGGTTATCCGAGTAATCCTGTAATTCGAGGGGCAAGCCGCCCTCAAGTATTTCACCTAAATCAGGGGACAACCCGCCCTCGAGTATTTCAGCAAACCCCTTATCGGCGGGCTGGGCGGTCAGGGTTGAAACCGCAGAACCGATAATTATGCCGACCAGTATGATGCCGGCGCCCATTAGCGTATAGCCAAACTTCTGTGTGGTGTTCATGGTTTCTCCTTCGGATGTTTTTAATCCTCATTCAAAGAGGTCGGGACGCTCGTCCCGCACCTTACCCTCTAGAACCCTAACATCGACCGCCGATTTTCCGTCATTGGCGGCGTAACTTATGTATCGAAGTACCGCCTCCGCGACCTCTTGCTTATTAGTACTGTAAACAGTCACAAGAGGCTGTGTTGCGCTTCTCCGTTTCGCCTTAATGTGATGCTCACCGCCAGTCGCTTCAATGTAAAAGTATTCTATGTACCGCACATTCCACACGTCGTTGTTTGCGCCCGTAATTAGTTGTAGCATGGTAATACCTCCCTCAAAATGGTGAAACTGCTATTTAACTGCCGATAACGGGTATTATCGGATATTTTATTGAAGGTTGCCTATTCGCTCTATTCTAATACCCGCTTGGTTGAGAAGCACTTCCAATATCGCTTTGTGCTTAATCTCAATCTCTGATTTTAAGCGTTTTATATTACCCAAGCGTTTCTCATGCTCAGACAACTCGTGTTGAATACAAGTTTCTTCGTGTACTAATTCGTTGTAGTGATTTTTGTAATCGTTGGCATCGTTTATGAGCTCGTCAATAGTTGCCTTTTCCATTTCAACATTCTCCTTTTTAAGTTATGTCCAATAAGATAGATTGTCGGACGAAAAGGTAGGGTGGGCAATACCCACCCTACAACTTACTCCGGTGCCATAGCAATCGGTTTCAAACGTTTATTAATACATATCCTGCTTAATTGCCTGCAGGGTTTCAATAATGGTGTCCAACTGCCTAGATATGACTTGTAGTGCTTCTGCTTGAGCGTCCACCTGTGTTTTTATCTGGGCACCACGGTCGGTATGTAATTGTTGAAGGGTGTCAATTAATCTATCAATGGCGTTAACTACCGGTTGGGTATTAGACAGGGACATCAGTTGCTCCTTTCGATTTTCGACAGTTCGGCGATGCGCTCGTAACCGCGTTTGGTGATATAGAGAGGCATTTCACCTGGCCCCACCATTCTGTTTTTAAACATATGTTCCGGACGTGGAATAAGGTAGACCTCTCGTTTTAGCCACTGCCACGCGGCCATTAGCGCCATAAGTATCTCGTCACCTTCGGAATTGCTTATAACTGGCGATGGAGGAGGGTAGCCACGCTTATAGCCAAGTGACATTTGTAAAGCCTCAGCGGATATAATGTGGGACTGACTAATGTCTTCACAGTCTTCCAGGGCGATCAGCAATGCATCGGCTAGTTCTGCTGTGTCTACCTGTGCGATGTTTTCTAATTTTGTCTCTTCAAAGAGACGAGTTAATACGTCAGACATATTAATGCTCCATTCTGTTGACTGTCATTTATGTTACAGTCAGGGTTTTTTCAAGCGGTTGATGTAGTCGCGGGTGCGGGCGATCTCGGCGGCAGCGGCGGTATCGGCTTTGCGTTCGGCGGCGGTCTTGCGATCGTACACCAAGCGCCATGCCCCTTTCTTCCAGCGTACCATGCGGAACTCGCCGCGGTCGAGTTGGGTGTTGACGTTGCGGAACAGGTCTCGGATTATCCAGTAGATATCCCTGGCGGAATAGCGGAGGGGGTCGTCGCAGGGTGCGCCACGGCATCGAGGAGGTTGAGGCGTTCCACCACGTCGGCGCCGGAGTACTGGTGTCCGTCTGGGATTTCGATGATTGGGTTGGACATGACATCTTTTCTTGCTAATCGGCTTCTAAGGTACGGGTATGGCGTGTCCCTTCCAAAAAGAGAAACGCTTTGCCCTTATGGTCGGCGCCAATCGAACTGTAACCACCAACAGGACCTCCGATTTGAAGATCGGCGAAGTTTTCAGTTGTGTTGATCAAGATACTACTGCCATTGTCTTGCCATAGATTTAGGTCGGCGGAGTCTTCTCTAAGGGTTAGGTTGAAGCCTGTTTTCTCTTTGGGTCCGGTGCCGCGGAATATAACCATCGTTGGAGCCGTGATTATATCGATCTTTGCTTCACTGCCGCTGGTGACCGTTAGACCGTGGCACGTGATAAAATCGAAATTACCGTCGTGTGCCTTGAGAGGAGAGATGGCGGCAGCGATGATTGTTGCGAAAAGCATCATACCGGCACCAAGTAAGGTGTAACGGCATTTTTGTTTAGCGTTCATATTGTCCTCGTTGATAATTAAGATGAGTACCCAGATTAATACCAGAATAACGCCGATAATTGTAATGATTCGGTCGGTCATTCTCTATTCCTTTTTATGGACAATCACAAGCACCCCATTTAATTTCTGCCAATGCCATGGGCAATATCACATCCTCTTTGCGATCGTTTCCATTAAACAAAACCAGTTCGCCCCATTTGTGTTCATATATGGGTTCCAATCTATGAGCCCACATGCTTTTGGCACTTAATCCTACGCCAAATCCATTGGTATGACTCAGTAACACTCGTCCTGTTCCCTCACTTTGGTACATTTGCGCAAAGGGATTGCCGTCCGCTTGGGTATACAACATTAGTCTTCCGCCCCCATAGTATGACCCTATCTGTGCCAAAGGCCCCATTGCGTTTTTCACCTGGAGTTCGCTACACGTTATCTTTCCGAAAGTTGCATCGCCGTTCTGGGCGCCGATTGGCATGACGGAACAGACCGCCAACACAAGAAGTCCACCGACGATTCCGCCAATTAAAGCGTACAAACTCGCTTTTCGATTCATCAAAACCCTCCTTGAGTCAAACCAGCTTTTGAACGTCAAAACTATTTAACTGCCGATAATCCTTCCTTATTATACACTTTTACGTAAGGTCCGACAAGACACAAATTTTCTGCGCCACACAGAACACCGGTCTCTGCTTCCACACTTTTAAGTCCCCAACCCTTCACTCTGTCTCCGCTGCGCCATTGTTTGTTTCTACAGGCAGTGCTTTCGTCCCATTGCCGATCACCTTCTGTTCGGGCGCTTTCAACGCAAGCGTTAGCCGTTCCAAAATAGCAACAAGTTCCTCCGTTTCCCTGCCAAGCGTCTGGTGTCCGGGTGTCTTCAGCGCGAGCGTCAATCGCTCCAGCACTCCGACAAGCTGCACGCCAGACAGGTTCTGAGGCATCGGATTCTCAACTGCCGACAACCGCCGCAGGCTATCCATCGTCTTCGTCAACGAATTCGTCAGCAATTGCAAATCCTTCGCGGAATGCTCGCCATTATCCAACTCACGGTTAATTCGCTCGGCATGTTTGGCTAAGAGTGCAACTTGCTCCACTTGAGACGTAAATGGAATATCACTTATTGCCTGCCTATGCCGCTCCCGTGTTTCACGCCATAACGCGCCGTACTTCGCTTCAGGCCATCGCGCTGTCCCCGGCTTCAAGTACGAAAGCCGGTGAATCAGGTTTTCTCGAAGGGCTTTCGCGCCCATAGCGTCCTCTTGCGCTAACCGATTTATTGTATCATCGCCCAAGATTAACTCCCGAACCGCATCGGAAGTGGATAGTCCGCGCGCATGACAGCGGACAACAAATTCCCTGTGCGCATCCGAGATAAGCGCCGCAACGCACAGACGTAATTCCCCACGGATTTTATTTTTAATCTCTGCCTCTTCGTGATCCGCCAACCTTCCAAAATCGCGGTTCATGGTCTTACCACGCGCTTCCACCGCATAACGCTGGATTCGCTCAATAATCGCCGTAACACGTTCATATCCGCTCAAACTCTCATACAACGCTTTTACATCCGACCGCAATTTTGATTGCCCCTTTTGCGGATTACCCTTCTGCAGCGCGTCCGGAAGAGAAGTCTTGATGCTTTTTGTCGCCATCGTTGTCCTCCTTATAAACCAATAATGTAGTACATATTGTGTTATATTGTATAAATCATACTAAATATAGACTCATTCGCTGGCAGCTAGCGACGGATGCGTCTGTTTGAAGCACTTGTAGTCCAGATATAGTATGCCATGGATAACCATACAATAAATGGTACATTTCCCAAGTATTTAATCCTTAATGAAGCCGATCAAGGGAACGATTAGTGACTGCGATAGAGATCCCTTTTCTCGTCAAAACGCGGTTTCTTCCCGGAGTCAAAGTGGCTTCAAGGTCATGGTTGAATTCACTCATCACGGGCAACTAAGGATTGATAATCATGGCAATCACTTCATCACATAAATCACAGTTCCGACAATGCTATACTGCGCGCTGTCAGAAGTTGCGTCTTTTGTAGGATCAAACGAGTGGATAACGAGTGATCAAGCGAGTGAATAGCGAACGCGATAGAGATCCCATAGAAATCCCGCGATCTCCAGGTCGCGACCTGCGCTCCTGGTAGGTGCGGTTTCCAACCGCACCTACCGCCAGACGCTTGAAAACACGCAATTTTCAGCAGCGTGGAGTATAACTGCCGACAGCCAACGCTTACCATACGTTTTTGGAAAACTAACCACCAAATGACTAGCCCTAAAGGAAATTAAGCCAAAGTAATAATTGATACCTACTGAGCCTGTTTCCGAGTATTCTTTCAGAGTGAAAATCTCCTCCAACCCTGTCGAGAATACGCCCGACGCGGGTTTCCCCCTTTTTTGCCTTAATGGTATTTCCGCGTTTACTCTGAAAACTCTGAAAGTTACGCTAATCTTTTCTATAAATTTTACCATCTACGACTACATTTTTCAATCATATGTCAGGCGAGTCCCGGCTAGGGTCATTATCACGCTTAGAATCGCTAATTCCCTTGATTCTGCCGCAGAAAAAAAACGGAATGACAACCTTTGGCATATCTGATATACTAGAAAATCTAGTGAGAAGACAATCTATCGGGGACCGGATGAACCACATACATAATGAGGTACAAACACAATTCGGCAACAGCCCGGAATATTACGCCTCAAGTCAGGTGCACGGCGAAGGCGATACACTGGCTGTGATTGTCGAATTCGCGCAGCCGACAGGAAGCGAACGGGTGCTGGATATCGCGACGGGTACGGGATTTGCCGCCTTTGCGGTTGCTCCGAAAGTCGCCCATGTCACTGCCACCGATCTCACCTATGGGATGCTGGGCAAAGCGCGAGAACTTGCGTCCGAGCGCGGTTTGTCCAATATCGAGTTTCAAGTAGCCGCTGCAGAATCGTTGCCGTTTGCCGCAGAGTCGTTCGACATCGTAACTTGCCGCATTGCGCCGCACCACTTCCAAGATGTACGTGCTTTTCTATCGGAGAGCTATCGCGTGCTGCGACCTTCGGGCTTATTCTGCATGATAGACACCGTCTGTCCCGAGTCGAAACGACTAATCCAATGGCAAAATCGGGTGGAAAAACTACGGGATGCCTCCCACGTGTGGGCGTACCCTCCATCGCAGTGGCGGAAGATGATTGGCGAAGCCGGATTCAAAATTGAAAGGGAATCCCAATCCAAGAATGCCGAGATCCAATTTTCATGGTGGACGCAGCGGGAAACCAAGTCGCCGGAATTGGTAAAACAAATTCGGTCAGCCTTTGAGGGACTGTCGGCGCAAGAGGGCGCGATTTATGACATTCGCCGCGATGGCGATGAGCTGTATTTCGCTTGGCCTATGTACAGCGTTCAAGCCAGAAAATTCAAACATAATGTGTAAATGCCTAGTGTGCTTAACGCTCAATCTCATAAGCGGTGCCCCGGTAACGGTAATGCTTGGGACAAGCTTCCGATGGAGTTCTTATACCATTTCTCTAAAATGCACGTGCATTGATTCCGTAGTTAAAGTGAAGGAATTTGAGTGGAGCGGAGTAAGAAGCCTTGTCTCCGCGCAAAGCCGGCGGGGCAAGGGGATCTCTATCGCATTCGCTATTCGCTCATTTGATTCCCGCCTACGGCGAACGAGAACGACATAGTTAAGACATCTTATGCACTATGTCCCTGTTTTCGAGAAAAAACCTGAATTAAAGTAGCTTTCTAGGAGTACCGATGAAAATCACTGATATTGAGATGTTTCCCATTGTAATGCCACTGGCGAGACGATACGACACTCCCGACGGTCAGCAACGCATGGGTGGTATTGATGAGCATCTGGTTGTCAAAGTCCATACGGACAATGGCTTGGTAGGTTATGGTGACTATGAAGATTGGCCCACGCCGTTGCCGCAGTCCGTTATCGAACCCCTGATTGGTCGAAACCCGTTTGATTTCCTCCACAATGATTTCAATCTTGCTCTTGGCATGGCGCTCTATGATGTGATGGGAAAGTATCTCGAAGTGCCAGTCTACAAACTCATGGGGCAAAAGGTGCGGGATGCGTGTTCGGTCGCGGCATGGACGCGGCCATGTCCACCTGAAGTGTACCGAGATGAAATCCGCCATGCAGCCTCCCAAGGCTACACCATCTTTAAGATGCACTCCAATCCTTTGTACGATGTTATTGAACAAACGCGCCTCGCGGCGGAAGTTGCACCAGAGGGTTTCAAAATCCACTGGGATTTTAATCACAACCGAAGCTTAGCAGCGGTCTTACCAATAATCAACGAATTGGAGGAGAATTATCCAATTGTCGGTTACGTTGAAGATCCACTATTGAGGACGGACCTTGATGGTTGGCGCACACTTCGCGAAAAGACACGCATCCCTATTGTCATGCATGTACCGCAACTTGACGGCATTCAGGAATTAATCCACGGCGCCGCCGACATCTATATGATAGGTGGAGGCATCGGAACAACACTTATGCAGGGATTTGCATATGGCAAAGCGAACATCCCAACAATTATACAGCAGAGCGGCGGTACACTCATGAAGGCTTTGACTATGCACATGGCTGCCGTTTTGCCGACCGCAACCGCACACTCAATTAACCTTGACGACCAATACGAGGAAGATATCACCACGGAACGGATACCGGTTGTGGAGGGATTCTCACCCGTGCCCGACGGTGTCGGTTTGGGATTCGAGGTGGACGACGAAGCTATTGCCCGATTTGCAGCAGGTACCAACACCCCCTTAGCCTCAAGACAGCCTAGAATCGTGGGAATTATTCACATGCCAAGTGGTCAGAGAATCTATAGCTCGCGCGGTCCCAACCTGAAAGAAATCACAGGCAGAGAGGAGGGGACGATGCGGGGTATAAACTTCGAGCGATGGGAAGACGACGACTCAGTAGAGTTTGAGGAAACCTTTAATCGAGTGGAGAAGGAAAGCTGGTTCTATGCATAAGCTATACTCCTCTTACCGTAGAAAACCCACGGAAAACATCACAGAATCTAGTCGGATCGAATTAGCGACTCCAGACAGCAGGTACAGTTGTCACGCGAATCATTTCAGGAGGTACACTTCGTGAACGAACAGAATAGCAATGAAATCCGGGTATACGTTGGTACTTATACACACGGCGACAGTGAGGGAATTTACGTCTATCGATTGAATCTATCGTCCGGTGCACTGGAACTCGAGAGTAAAGCAACCGGTGTAGAGAGCCCCTCTTTTTTGGCGCTCCATCCGGAACACCGTTTTCTCTATTCGGTTAATGCGGTGCAGAAAGTTGACGGGGTACCGAGCGGGGGTGTAAGCGCGTTTCGCATCGATACAGATACCGGAGCGTTGTCGTTCTTAAACCAGCAACTCTCTTGTGGGCCGGGTCCTTGCCATTTAAGTGTCGATCATACAGGTCGATACGTTCTCGTCGCAAATTATGCGGGCGGTAGCGTGGCGATGCTTCCGATTCAGGCAGACGGAAGTCTTGGCGAAGCGACCGATTTTGCCCAACACAGTGGATCGAGCGTGAATCCTGATAGGCAACAGGGGCCTCATGCACATTCTATCAATATCGATCCCGGCAATCGCTACGCATTCGCACCAGATCTCGGAATTGATAAAATTATGATTTACGAGCTGGATTTGACTCAAGGCAAATTAAAGCCGAACAGCCAGCCGTGGGCTCAGGTGCACGCCGGTGCGGGACCACGCCACTTCGACTTTCACCCCAACGGGGGATGGGCGTATGCAATCAATGAGTTAGATTCGACGATGACCGCGTTTAGTTATGATGGGTCCAAAGGTGAACTCACAGAGATAGGATCGGTCCCCACTCTGCCTGACGGTTTTGATGACACAAGCCATTGTGCAGACGTGCACGTCTCTCCATCGGGAAAATTTGTGTATGGTTCTAACCGTGGGCATGATAGTATTGCGATTTTCGCGGTGGATGAGCACACCGGACGACTCACGCCCGTTGGGCATGAGTCAACGCAGGGCGAGATCCCGCGGAATTTTGCCATTGACCCTACAGGAACTTTCCTATTGGCGGCGAACCAGATGAGTAGTACCATCGTAACATTTCGGATTGATTCGGAAACGGGCGACCTTGACCCAACCGGGCACATCGCCAAAGTGCCTACGCCGGTATGTTTGAAACCGATTGTCATTCCCGGCGGTTAGGATTGCCCCCATTGAGTTCGTCGCAGTGCAATCTATTGCGCACACAGGAACTGTATCCCACGTCAGTGGATGGTGGAACTATGGGATTTTCTTAAGCAAGTTTTAATATAAAAGTTCATCTTCCGCATCGACTAGGAAGAGTAGTATTGGAAGGATGGAAGAGTGGAAGGTTGGCAGATTTCCTTTCACACCATTTTCAATCCTCCGAAATGAAAGACTCGGAACTTAAAGACTACATAATAATACCATTTCGATGGAATAATAGTGCATAGGGTGAAACAGTTATTTTGTTAGGATTTACACGGCTCTGCGGTGGCGCCCGGTAGGAGCGATCTCCGAATCGCGACTTCAATTCACGTCATTTGCCAGCTATGCACTGTCATTTTAGAGAAATGGTATAACCTGCTGGATTTGCCAATCCAGCAGGAGCGGTTGGGG
This sequence comes from Candidatus Poribacteria bacterium, assembly GCA_965204085.1. Lineage (GTDB taxonomy): Bacteria > Poribacteria > WGA-4E > WGA-4E > JAJDTR01 > JAJDTR01. Next base: position 1,086,346 of record CBDBEE010000002.1, read on the forward strand.
CCTAAATTGACATGCAAGTTTATTCTTGAAAGTTGCTTAGATTCACCCCGCAATGCTAGATTTTTTCAATTCAGGTAAATTTGTCATCGGAGGAATGGATTATGTCCGAACCAAGCTCTAATGTCCCGCGTTCTGTGAACACGTATAAGCGAGCCGGTGAGTTGATTCCCGGTTGGACGCAACTCATCAGTCGACGTGCCAGCCAATACGCCTACGGTATTAGTCCCATCTATGCGAGGAGCGCGAAAGGCTCCCGATTCATCGACTTGGATGGGGCAGAATATGTTGATTGGGTTAACGCGGTCGGAGCGGTTATCCTAGGGCATGCCGATGATGTGGTAGATTCGGCTGTCAAATCGCAGATTGACCGCGGCAGCATATACACCCTGTCAAACCCGCTGGAGATTACGTTGGCAGAGGAACTCATTGACACCATTCCCTCAGCCGAGATGGTTCGATACACGAAAGGCGGCGGCGAGGCGTGTGCTGTTGCGGTACGGATCGCTCGCGGAACGACAGGACGCGACAAAATCTTGTTCTGCGGTTATCACGGTTGGCATGATTGGTATCAAGCCGCAAACTACCTCGTTGACCCTGAAAGCGGTGAATACCCGTTCGCGGGTATTGAGCCGATCGGGGTGCCGAAGGCGCTTGCGAACACGGTCGCTCCCTTCACCTACGGCGATTTAGAAGGGCTAGAAAAATTGTTGCAGGCGTATCAGGGGGAAGTGGCGGCGATTATGATGGAACCTCTTCGATCGGAATTACCACCCCAGGGCTACCTAAACGATGTACAAGCTTTGGCTCGAAAGCACGATGTGATTCTCATTTTCGACGAAGTTTCCTGCGGATGGCGACTCTCCATTGGCGGCGCACAGAAATTCCTGGATGTAACTCCGGACATGACGGTTGTTGCTAAAGCCATGTCGAATGGCTATCCGATGGGAGCGGTCGTCGGTTCACGCGACGTGATGGAACCCGCGAGTCGCATGTTTGTCTCAAGTTCCTATTGGAGCGACAATATCGGGCTCGTAGCAGCGTTAACGACGATTCGCGAGCTGAAGCGTCGAAACTCCGAAGTTCGGTTTCGGGAGATTGGCGAACAACTCCGTGCCGGGTTGATTGGTGCCATCGCCTCATCCGGGCTCAACGGCACTTGTACGGGCTTGCATACCCACCCGGCGTTAGCAATCGAACTTCCAGACGAGACGTTGCGCCAAAAGATAAACACGCTTTTTGTGCAAGAAATGGCGAAACGCGGTGTTCACTGCTCTACAAGTTTCAACCTAACGCTGGCGCACACTGACGCAGACATTCGACAGACGACCGAAGCCGCTACCGAGGCTTTGCACGTGATTAAGCGCGGGTTGGAGGCAGGCAATGTGGATAGTCTTTTGGAATGTGAAATCAAGAAGGACCCATTTAGACGACAAGTGACGTAATGTATGATTTAGATTTTCGTAGGGAATAACGATCGTTATTCCCTAATCCGAGTTGCCACCTTTGTTCGACAGGGGCGCCGAAACCGAGTTTTTCCCAACGTGAAAACATGTGATTGATGAAAATCAGACTAATTTACCTACAGTTTAGCGAACGCGAACCAAAAACTCGGTTTCTCTGTTTTAGGGAATAGCTTGCGCTACCTACTTTAGTACCATCAATCACGAAAACTATTACCTTGAAGCAATAGCACTGACAATTCTCGAAGGTCGCACGAATGGAGACACAAATGGACACGGATGAACGACACCTAATGGATCTACTCAGTCTGAAAGACAGAGTTGCCATCGTAACGGGGGCATGTGGTTGGCTCGGTTCAGCCATGAGTCGTGGGCTTGCAGAGGCAGGCGCTCGCCTCGTCGTCACCAGCCGGGACGCATCAAGCGCTGCGCAATTTGCAGGAACGCTCCCCGGCGATGGCCACCTTGGAGTTGGATTTAGCCAGGCCGATGCAGATACCATCCCCGATTTCGTGGCTCAAGTGGTCGACCAGATGGGCAAGATTGATGTGCTTGTGAATAACGCCTACGGTTCCACTTCGCCGGACATTGACACTGCCACGGCAGACGACTTCGATCAGGCATACCATGTTGGCGTGACTGGATATTTCCTACTTGCCCGCGATGTGATGCTTCATCTGCGTCAGCGCCAAGCACCGGGATCAATAATCAATATCGGCAGCATGTACGGCGTTATAGGCAGTTACCCGTCAATATACGAAGGGCTATCCCTTAACAGCGCTCCCAATTACCATGCCCTAAAAGGTGGTCTGGTACACTTGACGCGGCATTTAGCGGCTTATTGGGCAAAGTACAATATTCGCGTCAATACACTCAGTCCGGGGCCGTTCCCGAAGCCTGCGGTTAAATCTAGGGCTGAAGGGTTTGTGGAGCGGCTTGAGGAGAAAGTTCCGCTCGGACGCATGGGTAAGCCGGATGAGCTTAAGGGAATCGTAGTACTTCTGGCAAGCGACGCTGGCAGTTACATCACTGGACAAAATCTGTTGGTGGATGGCGGTTGGACAGCATGGTAAATATCACTGTAGCCATGTAAAGTGGTGGACAATTAAGCCGCTATGGTGCAACAGTGTCGCGCTCGGCGATAGTCTAGGGTAATGCTTCGTCGGGCGGTAGTTGTTTAGTCCATTGGTCTGGATTTGCCAATCCAGACCGAGCGAGGGCAGGGAATGCGCCGAGTAGGGAAGTGCAATGCTAATTCCAGCTAATCGGGGGCTTACATGCCCAGGCCGGACGTGCGACGAACTGTAATACTACGAACCAAACGATGCACTAAACAGTTACATTTCGAGATTATACGCTACCCTTGGGAAGGATAAGCTTGTGGGATCTATTGATTACAGAGACTTTGACCAAGAAATTTGGGACAGAGAACTTGATGAATTTGTGCCTGCTGTAATCTATGACATGCACACACATCTTTGGTCAGAGGAACATAAAGGTACAGCGGACGAGGCAAACAAACGACTGCGCTGGGAAATTGATTACCAAGACCAGTTGGCGTGGGCGGCAAAACTCTACCCAAGTCGCAGAATTCACTACCTTGTCCTCGGCACCCCGGTCGTTGGCATGGATGCGGAAGGGCACAATGACTGGATAGCCCATCAGATGCGAGCAGATCCGCAATCCCAAGTGAATATGATGGTCACACCGGAAATGACACAGGATTACGTTGCCGCCCAAGTCAAGAAGCACGATTTTTTTGGATTGAAGCCGTATCGGACTTTTGCTCTAAATCCAGCGGACGCGCGCATCCGCGATTTTTTGCCTGAACCTTTGATTGAATTGGCGGACGAACTAGGATTAGCAATCACGATGCACCTATCCAAAAGAACGGGACCGGCTGACCCGGAAAATCTGAAAGATCTTCAACACTACACTAAACGCTACCCCAAAACTCAGTGGATCCTCGCCCACTGCGCGCGGGGGTTTAACGCGTTCATGTTAGAGGAATCCATCCACATACTCACGGGGATTCCGAATATCTGGTATGACACGTCGGCTGTTAATGACATATACTCGCACTACCTTCTCATGAAGCATGAGAATCGCGAACGGATTATGTTCGGTACAGATAATGTTGTGGCGGGTTGCGCGCGCGGCAAATATATCACGTATGGTCGAGCCTGGGAGTATTTTGGCGGATTCCCGGAACTGCGTCACTGCGATTCGACACCTACGTTTGTGGTTTATGAACAACTTCGCCAGCACCGGCAGGTCGCGGATATGTTGGGGCTAACCCACAAAGAAATCGAAAATTTCTTCTCGGGTAATGCTATCCGATTTATTCAGCAGGTGCGGGCATCGCGAAATTGATGTACCCGTCGACATCGCTTGGAAAATTGTATTTGTGTGCCTGATGGTTTAAGAACCTGTTTGAATAACGGGCGCCAATGCCATTTTTTGCCATTTGAGGAGTTTTCCATGTTTCTACCGTGGCTTGTTGTACACCTGTCGCCCCGCTGGGGCTTAGGTCCGTGGGGTTTCGATGTTACTACACACCTTCCGCCCCTCTGGGGCTTTTAGGGGCTGATGCGCAAGGGATCTCTATCGCTCTCCTTAATCAGTCGGTTGATCGCACCCTACAAGTGTATTTTTCAAACAGGCGCTAAGTACCTTACATTGGAGTCCGGTTCACGACACCATCGGTTAAACCTTGAATTTGGTGAACCTACAGCCGGGTATGCTGCAACATAAAGGACTAGAAAATGAGTGATAAGACAGTTAGGTTATCCTATCGCAGTTTTGATGATTTTGACGCGAATACGCGCGACTTGAATCTTCAGATCGATGATGAATCCGGAACAGTGCATTTATCCAAGGGGGTTAATTACACCGATGAGATGGGAAACTGCAACCTGCGGGACCTTGAAACAGTCTCCCGAACAAATTGGATTCGGAAAACTTTCTGGATCGAGAACCCCGCCGCTAGCGGTGCTATGTTACTTCCATACATCTTGCAACAACCCGAGCCGGGACATCGACTTAGCATTACAATCAATGACCGTCAAACGGTATGGTTCGCGGAGCCCAAGGAGCGAGATTATTGGACGGATTGCTGGACGTCAATTCCTATTCCGGTCAAAGCGCTGAAGCCCGGATTAAATTCCTTCGTACTCGCGGCGGAGGGTGAAGGATTGTGGGGCTTTCTCATTGAACAGAGTTGTCAACCGAACCGTAGTGCGAAGAGCCAAGATGCCGGGCGAAACTGGGTGTACCATTCCCTTGGCGCGAATGATGCTTACGATGGAGAATACATGATCCGGTTAAGGCTAGATCAGTACGCTTCACTAGGAATTATGGAATCGTTGATCGTTGACCTCGGAAACCTCGCGGCTGACGACGGTGTAGCGGCGCAACTACAGATAAACCGAATTGTTCCCAATCTCCACGCAGACCTGCCTACGGACACAAATGTCACCCTGAAGTTCCGCATTGGATCGACCCCAGAATACCATCTGGATACATGGACGAATTGGTTTGACGCGGCGCAACTAAACTTGGATGATGAGATGTCCCAATCACCTCCCGCGTATCGCTATCTACAGTGGCAGTTGATTTTGCATACTGACAACCCCTTGGCGACACCTTCTGTGGAGTCTTTAGAGGTCGTAGTCCATGCAGGCGCGCAAATGGAGCGAGATCTCGGCGCTTTTCAGGTATCCGAATGGAACCTCCCAAAAATCATACACGGCTCGCACAATTTTTCGTTTCTCCCACATACAGCAAGCCGGGCAGAAATTTTCCGTAAGCGCTGGAAACTTGATGATGTCATTGCGGGCGCGACTTCTGAGTTCGACAGGTTTCTTCGCCTCAGTGCTTGGACCCGACATCAGTGGGAGAATGGTTGGAACATGGGGGAAATTTATTTCTGTCCTCCGTGGGACGGCATGCTTATTTTGGAACTTGCTTCGCGAAAACTGAGTTTGGGGATGTGCACACACTTTAGTACTGTGTTTGTGCATGCGTGTTCTGCATTGGGGCTGATTGCCCGCACGGTGGTAATCGGCAGGCACTGTGTTGCCGAGGTATGGTCGGAAGAATTTGACAAGTGGATTATGGTTGACACGGGCGGCGATTCTAACGATGCCACTAAAGCAACGTACTCCTACACGCGAAACGGTGTACCGATGAGCACACTGGAAATCCATAACGCCTGGGTTAATCAGGATTTCGATGGGCTCGCAATTGAACCCGAACATGCGGCAAAACGCTTTGCGGATACCCTAACCAGTCGAACGGCGCTCTTTGATTTCTTCTGCATCAACCCGCGCAACGATGAACTCCAGTCCCTCAGTCCGGGAGAACCGGAGCACGGCAAAATCTCCTACCACTACGATGGCTATCTGTGGTGGAAAGACGATAATACTCCGCCGAATCCGTGGTTCTCTCGACAGTCCAGCAGAGTTGGCGATTTCTACTGGACGCCAAATCGAACAATGATTTACCTGAGCAGAACTGTACACCCGAAAGTGCTAGATGTCGATTTAACCACCACCATGCCGAACTTCAAACACTATCTAGTACAACGGAATGATGGAGATTGGGAGGTGCAACCGAACCATTTCAGTTGGAAATTAATTCTAGGGCAGAACCAATTGCGCGTGAAAGCTGTTAACCAGTTTGGATGGGAGGGTAAGGAGAGTCATGTGGTATTGAAACGTAGGGAGTAACGCGATGTAAAGAAATATGGTATGCCGCAAGGTTGTAGGCATGGATAAATTTCGACCAACGCAAGAAAAGACGAATCCGAGCACCGATGCAGATTAACCCTGATTAACAAGGAGGAAGACGATGCCCACCACGGAGACCTCAATGAAGAAGCCACGATTGATATATTACAACGATGCCCATCATTTTCACGGTAAGCGGATAGAACCGCCTGCTTCAATTCACATGCTCCAATGGCCCGTAGACGAGGTGCTTGGCACGGGCGTGGACCTGCTAGTGCTCGGGCTTGGATACGCCGATGTGTACTTCCACAATAGCAAAGTTGGACGGGTGGTAGGACAGATGAAGGAGGTGTGGGAGAACTATATTGACTGGCGTATTATGCGCATGGTTGCGGAGGCTGAGAAGTTGGGAACTGATCAGGTGCGCGAAGTGATAAAGCGCGGTACTGAGATGGGGCTTACCGTATTTCCGTCACTGAAGCTTCAGGCAAGTAATCTGCCCGGGAGCGAGCGATGTGGCTTGCTGAAATGGGAGCACGGTGCAGAGGTCTGCATCGGCGAGGAGGGTCGTGCGGAGTGGTGCTACGACTTTGCCCACGAACTCGTAAGGCGGGACAAACTTGCGGTGCTGCGGGAGATGTTAGAGGACTATAATGCGGATGGCCTTGAGCTCGACTTCATGTTCGATCGATTTTACTTCAAACAGGCAGAAGTAGAAAACAATATCCCGTTAATGAACAGTTTCATTGCCGAAATTCGAGAGATGGCAACACAGATTGGAGAACAACAGGACAGGAAAATCCCAATCATGGCGCGTGTGTGTCTAAACAGAGAGGATAATCTCAGAATTGGGCTTGATGTGGAAACCTGGATCCAGGAGGGAAGTGTCGATTACGTCGTCGGACAGGACGAGGCAGTCCTTACCGAAACACAGCCGAAGCCTCGTTGGCTGCCCGACGCCGCAAATGCGGCCAATGGCGCCGCTTACTACCGCCCTCCAAGGCGCGTTTATGACGAACGGGTTGGCATGCCAAGTATTGAGATGTACCACGCGTTGGCGCAGACTCTGCATTGGGATGGCTGGGCCGGCATGTATGACGGATATTTGTCTTGGCCATTCAGCGAGAGAGAGTACCAGATTTTGCGCGAGGTGGCGTATCCCGAAGTCCATGCGCGGCGTTCCAAGCGATATCTACTTCAGCCGCGAGAGGGAGAGGAGGGTGTACCTACAACAACACCAAAACGGCAGTTACCGGCCTCCCTTGCAGAAGGAAAAACCGAAACACTCAACATCTGGGTTGCTGATGACATCGAAAGCGCCATGCGGGACGGAGAGATGAGAAAGCCAATACTCACCGTTCGATTCTCTTTTTTCTGCATAGAAGACGAGATCGAGCTCCGTTTCAACGGCAGAGTGTTGCCTTGGGAGGAAGCCGAGATTACCGATGAACGGGCTTTGACCATGCAAGTCAAACTCCACGGAGCTATGTATATTCAGGCACCGCTGGGCATGTCCGCCCATTGGTTCCGTTATAAGCTGGAGTTGGACGACCTCAAACGGGGAAACAACACGCTTGAAATTGAGACTAAAAAGTTCGATAAGTCGGCGGGGTTTACGCGTAGCGTCAGTGGAGTCGAGATACAGACGCGATACAAGGATTTCGTTCGCCCAGAGGGGTTAGAGCTGGAGAGCATCCCACCCAAAGTGTGAAAACTTAAGATTGTGATGTTTCTTTCTGTTCTGTCCTCCGGCACATCCAGAATGCGGTGTTGTTATACCGCGCGTGCCACGACAACGGCTTGGGCACTCTATGCTCTCACGACTCGAGCAGTCAATCAGCCAAGGTTTGAGAATTGAAGCCGAGCGGAGCAAAGTTATGGGGAGTTCACATCGGCCTGACCATTACAATTCTCCCTCAAATTGTTGGGCTGAATCCCAGAATCCAAGGAAAACCTGATGGCAGAAACACAATCATTCTTGGCATTCGATCTCGGAGCAGAAAGTGGACGCGCCGTGCTGGGATGTTTCGATGGCGAGAGAATCGCGTTGGAGGAACTACACCGGTTTCCCAACGGCGGTGTGCGTGTTTTGGATAGCCTTCATTGGGATGTGCTGCGCCTTTGGAGTGAGATGAAAAATGCTCTATCGCTCTGCGCACGCCGTAAGGAGGAACTTAAGGGACTCGGGGTTGATACGTGGGGCGTTGATTTCGCGCTCATCGGGGTGGACGATTCGCTTTTAGGACTTCCGTACCACTACCGTGATTTGCGTACAGATGGAATGCTGGATAAAGCATTTGATCGTCTTTCGCGCGAAAAAATTTTCGCGCACAGCGGCGCGCAGTTTATGCAAATAAATACGCTCTATCAGTGGCTCTCCATGGTGATTCGTGAATCGCCGCTGCTGAAAGTCACCGACACACTCTTGATGATACCCGATCTGTTCAATCTTTGGCTGACCGGACGGGTGGTGTGCGAATTTACGAACGCAACCACAACGCAATTTTATGACCCGCGCCAGAAATGTTGGTCACGAGAGATTTGCAACGCATTTGAAATTCCGTATAACATTCTCCCGGAAATCGTCCAACCTGGCACACAGATCGGGACGCTCCACACGGCCGTGTCTGACGAAACGGGGTTGGGTAAAATACCAGTGATCGCCCCCGGGAGTCACGACACTGCATCCGCTGTCGCAGCGGTGCCGGCGCGGACTGAAAATTGGGCTTACATCAGTTCAGGCACGTGGTCATTGATGGGAATTGAATCCTCTAATCCGATAATTTCCGATCAGATACTTCGTCTGAATTTTACCAACGAAGGGGGAGTAGCGGACACCTTCCGATTTCTGAAGAATATCATGGGGCTGTGGCTGCTCCAAGAATGTCGTCGAACATGGGCGCGGGGAGGCCGCGAGATGTCCTACGATCAGCTCATGCAGCTTGCCGCGGATGCCCCACCTTTCAAATCGTTGGTTGAGCCGGATGATGAAGCCTTCTTGAGCGCTGGTGACATGCCGTCGCGTATCATCGAGTATTGCAAGCGCACCGAACAGATACCTCCGGTCAATGAAGGCGAATTCGTCAGATGCGTACTGGAGAGTCTCGCGCTAAAGTACCGATGGGTCGCGGAAAAACTTGGGCTAGTAAGTGGAAGCCCAATTGATGTTATCCATATCGTCGGTGGCGGCTCCCAGAATAAGCTGTTGTGTCAATTTGCTGCCAATGCGGCGGGTGTGCCGGTGGTAGCCGGACCGACGGAAGCGACTGCCGTCGGCAATATCACGGTGCAGGCTATTTCGACGGGGTTAATCGACTCGATTTCCGACGCACGCGAGATCATCAGTCACTCGTTTGAATTGGAGACTTACGAACCGCGAGATTCGGAACAGTGGGACCAGGCTTATGGGCGATTTCTTGCTATAACAGGTGTGAGTTAAACAAACCCTGTGGGTATCAGGTGTAGATGCAATTTCCGATAAATCTTAAGTCAAGACAGCGCAACGGCACTCTAAGTGGTTTATTTTCCAAAAACATATGGCAAGTGTTGGGTGTCGGCAGTTAACATTGTCTGAACCGTGATTTATGTGATGAAGTGATTGCCATGATTATCAATCCTTAGTTGCCCGTGATGAGTGGATTCAACCGTTACCTTGAAGCCACTTTGACTCCGGGAAGAAACCGAGTTTTGAAGAAAAAGGGATCTCTATCGCACTCATTATCCATTCGCTTGATGGTTTCATTAAAGATTAAACACTTAGCGAATGAACCACTAAGATGGAAATGATTCAATAGGACGATATGGACAGAATCAGGCTTGCCATAGTCGGATGCGGCGGAATGGGTACACGGCATCTCCACGGGTTGCGGGAACTATCGCAAACTCCGTTCTGTAATGTTGAGTTGGTCGCACTCTGTGATATACGACGCGAAAACGCCGAACTTGCCGCATCAGAAGCAGAGAGGCTATTGGGGGCTCGTCCGGACATCTTCACGGATTTGGAGGAGATGAAACGTCAAGTATCGGGCCTCACAGCAGTTGATGTAGTGACCGATCCGTCGGTACACCACAGTGTTGCCTGTGAAGCAATGGACCTCGGTTTACATGTTATGGTCGAAAAACCGATGGCAATCACCGTAAAAGCCTGCCAGAAGATGATTCAATCCTCCGAACGGAACAATCGCCTGCTGTCAATCGCCGAGAATTACCGCCGAGATGTTTCCGCACGATTGGTGCGGCATCTCTTGGAGACGAACGCGATTGGCGAGCCTTACATGGGGCTGTTTCATTCGCTGAGTCCGGGCAACGACATTTTTATAACGCCGTGGCGGCATCTCAAGCTACGAGGAGGTCCCATCATTGACCTCGGCGTTCACTTTACCGACATGATTCGTTATCAACTTGGAGATGTCGCAGAAGTCTATGGGAACGTGAGATTGGTCGAGCCGACAAGACGGAAGCCGGAGAGCATAAACGACACGTACACCTTCTACCGTAACCGGTTCGAAGCGATGGATGCCGAAGTGCCGGCGACGGCGGAAGATACCTCGGTAGCTATATTCCAAATGGAGAGCGGAGTAACCGTCAACTGGATTGTCGGTCTGGGTGGGCATGGGAGTTGCGGCGGCGAGCGAATCTTGGGAACAGAGGGCAGCATTGAAGGCTTTGGAACCCGCGGCGGCAGAATCAGCCTGAGACGGAGATCGGAGAAGGAAAAAAGTTTTGAAGAGATTTTGCAATCAACTGACGGTTTTACGTTAGAGCCATTGGCAGAGCATTTCTTCCCTTCCCGAATCGCTGCCGGCGATAAAGCGGTTGATTGGAAGCTGATTGCCCTGGAGTATTACGAACTGGCGGAAGCAATTCTTCATGGACGCCACATAGAGGTGGATGGCATTTCCGGTATGAAGGATGTAGCCGCTGTTTACGCCATTTTTGAGTCTTCAAAGTTGGGGCGCGCCGTGAAAATGAGCGAGGTAGAGTCTTGTCAGGTTTACGACTATCAATCGGAAATTGACGAAGCCCTCGGAATTGAATAGGTAGCCGGGGGTTAGCAGAGGAAATCCTGTCGAAGAGAGAAAACTTATCGCCAGTCCGTAATCGTTTTGGCGAGGGGGAATGCAAGATGCAATATCGTAAATTCGGACAAACAGACATGCAGCTAAGCGCAATTGCGTTGGGTGGGCTGTTGGCGCACTATGAGGGGGTGCGCGGTCATCCACCGCCGGACGAGAAGCGGCGAATATACCTCCGAGCGTCCGAATTGGGAATAAATCTCTTTGATATGGGTTACGGCGATGAAGTGCATATTCCAGAGGAACTGAAGGGGCCTAGTATAGATTGTCACTTTTCCTTGAAAGTAGGATCTCCGCGCGCCGAGGACTTGGAGCGGCTTATTGATAAACATTTGAAAAATCTTCACCGAGAGGCAATCGACATTCTCCGAGTGCATCATTCCGCCTTCACAGAGGACGAGCAACTGGCCGAGCGAATAGAGGAGCTGAAATGTGCGGGCAAGGTGAGATCGCTATGCCTCATTCGCCATCTTCGTGCCGACCAAGAAGCTTACGCGGTGCGAGGTCCGGAACCGGAGGCGGATGCCGACTTGGTCATATTCAACTACGTCTGCCGCTGGCAGGCACCGGGAATTGAGCTTTCTGCTAGCGCGGGAAAAGGAGTGCTCATTATGAAAGCGCTCGGCAGCCAGTGGTTGAGCTGGAAGGACAAGACGCGAACCGACTGGGCGAAAGCCTCCAAAGAGACCATCGTCAAACTTTCTGCGCGCGGCGAGGGAATGCGAAGCGATTTGGAGCTTGCTTATCCCATCATTGCCGGTCCTTGGCATGAACTAGCTGATGGTGGAGAGGAGATCCCGCGTACGGAACGGGCAGTGCAGTGGGTGTTGAAGAATAGAGGCGTCAGCAGTGTTTTGGTGGCATTCGCTAGTACCGCGGAGGTAGAGGAGGCGTTGGGCGTTAGATAGCGATTTTGAAGATTCGTCTGAGATTGGGTGTCTGCAACTCGACACCTGTCGCCCTTTCGCATGGCGATAAAGTAAATCATCGAGGTGAAAGCTGGGCGTGCTTAATATGGGTAATTGAGAAAGAGAGGTTGCAATCATGGCAAAAACGTACCGAGTAGGAGTTGTTGGGTGCGGCGGAATGGGGCGCTCCCATACGGGCGCTTGGACGGATCATCCGGCAGCAGAGGTTGTTGCCATTGCAGATATCAATGAAACACAATTAAAGAATCTTGCGGAACAGTTCTCGATTCCCGAGGTCTTTACCGACTATAACGACATGTTTGCGAAAATGGATCTTGATATCGTAAGCATTCCGACATGGCAGGGGGTTCGTGCGGAGATCACCGTAGCTGCGGCAAATGCGGGAATCAAGGGTATTATCGGAGAGAAGCCGATGGCGGCATCTATGGGCGGCGCCAATGACATGATCGAAGCATGTGAAAGGAATGGTGCCAAGCTCGTCATCGGACATCAGGGCAGATTCAATGCAGCAAACACGGAAATCCGCAGTCTCGTGGCTGATGGCGCAATCGGGGAGCCGACGATGGTCTACACGCGCGCAAAGCCCATGGCGGGGTTACTCAACACCGGCACTCATGCCATTGACGGTTGGCGGTATATCCTGTCCGACCCGGAAACCCTCTGGGTAATCGGACAAACCGGGCGAGAGAGCGATAGATGGGAACGCCGCAGTCGCTGTGAAGATCTGTGCATGGGGTTGGTCTGCTTTGAAGGTGGGGCCCGCGGTATATACGAGGGCGACCTGCCGGAGCCGGCAGTAGAGATGCCGCGCATCTACGGTACGGACGGCCAGATTTCAACCGGAGAAAACGGTGTCATTTTGATCCAAAATTCCAAGGCGAGCGGATGGCAGGAAATTCAACCGGGGCCTGCGGAAACGAATCAATACCAAGAAATGCTCGATTGGATGGAGGGTCGGATTCCCGAACACCGCAGTACGGGGCGACAAGCCCGTTATACTCTGGAAATCATGATGGCGATTTACGAATCGCTGCGCATCAAGAATGTCGTTACTATGCCGCTTGAAACCAGAGAATCGCCACTTGAGCTGATGGTGGAAGACGGTACACTCCCCGTGCTTGAGGAGGGACGATACGATATTCGCAAACCGTTCCCCGAACAGAAAAAGTAAGTGCAATTATCGATTTCGGCTAGATGCAAACGGGCCGAGATCTTTCTCAACGGTTTGTTAGGGGTTGCCGTAGGTCGGGGAATCGCTGGTCATTGGAAAGTCGAGTTTCTTAAGAGCACCCCTGGCAACGCATCTGATTTTTCAGCGGTAATTCGTTAGGATGGGTAGAACGATCAAGCGACTGGATTAGGAGCAGAATCTTCTATCACACTTCCTTTACGCTCACTTGCCCCCTCGTTGTCTACTCGGTTGATCTACAGAGATTCCGCCAACCAAACGAACCACCGGCATTCCTTCTATGTTGAAATCCCCCATCAGGTTCAGAACCTCATAAAGCAGGCATAAACCCAACTGAGACACCATTGGAGAAACGTGCGTGCGGGCTTCACTTTCCCTACTCACTAGACAGTATCGTTGTGAGACGGGCTCTCTTTTGGCGCTGACACGCATTAGTGTTTCAACAGGTCTCACGGGATTTCTGTCGCACAGGATTTATATTAGGAAAACTATCAGGATTCTCTATCGCCTTTCTTGAATACTCAGTTGATCGGTCACTATCCGTCCCTTCCCCCTCACTATCGGGTCGGACAATCGTAAATCACTCAGTTGAGGGAGAAGAACTATCGCCTTCGTTATTCACTCAGTTGAGGGAGAAGGACTATCGCCTTCGCTATTCACTCAGTTGATCCTTACAATTCAGATGCGCTTCCCCTGCAGTTTTTTCGCTTGAGGATGTTCACACATTCAGTTATAATGCGAGAATGAAGGGAAAATCCGCATCCGCTAAACACTGTGATTCTCTTAGCCAAACGTATGTCCGCACCACGGAAACCGATCGTTTGGGATTGGAACTCGGGAGGAAGATCGGTCTTCTGGATCCAACCACAAAACCGACAACCAAACACACCTACCATACGCGAAAATGGGATGAGCTGCATCGCGAATTTGTCGTCGTTGACTCATATTCCGCGGCTGTAGATCTTGAGGCACTTCAGCGCGGAGGGGTGGATGTTGTAGTGCAGGCATTCCAAGCCGAGGAACTCCTCATTCAAACACCGCCACAGTTAGCCTCCGAATCTCCTCCAAAGGGACTCCAAATGTGGGAGCCGGTTTTTGAAGGGGAGGCCCTTGTAGAACGAATCTCACAGTTGGTCGAGGAACATTTACAGTTCATCGACGCCCATAATGAATTCATTGAGTTGGCGCGCACCGAATCGGAGATTAGGAAAATCGTTCAGTGCGGCAAAATCGCACTCGTGTTAATGCTTGCCAGCGGAACAATTAATGGCGATCTAGAAGTGTTGAAAAAATTTTACCAATGGGGTATTCGTGTGATGGCGCTCTGTCACTTGGGCTCGGTCGGCTGGGCGGATTCCACCGCCGAACTTAAGGAGACACCCGGCCTAACTGACTTTGGGAGGGATGTAGTTAGCGCCTGCAACGACATGGGTGTACTGGTTGACTTATCACACGCGTCCGATGCGACCTGTCGGGATGCTCTTGAGCATACCACGAAGCCAGTTGTCGCCACACATTCAAAGTGTCGAGCACTTACCGCCAGCACACGAGACCTGAGCGACGACCTCATGCGGGGAATTGCCGCGACAGGCGGAGTTGTAGGAATCCTCGCCCATACTTCCCGGACGCCCACTGAGATTCAACAAGCTCGACTGAATAGAGACCGCCAGTTAGCGGCGAGATATTCTAATCCCTTTGAGCTTGCCGCTGCCAAGTTGGCTGACGCGGAAATCTGGGGAACCAAACTCGACTTAGAAAGCATTGACCACGCCGCAAATCTAATTGGGATTGAACACATCAGTCTTGCCTCGCATTTTCAGAATGTTCCACAATGGCAAGTATTTACAGAGACACTCATTGAGCACGGGTACAGTAAGAGCGACACCAGAAAGATTATGGGAGAAAACATGCTACGCGTGCTAAGACAGACAGTGAGCAAAGGAGAATAACATGGCGACAGCGCCCGAAAGCGGTTCTGATATCAAAGACGTCTGTGACTTTAGTCGCTCCTTCATGACATGGGATGCGCCGCCCAATCCCAACGACCACCGAAAGCCGGGACACATGCCTTGGGGCAACAGCGCCCGCATCCAGCTTGATGCTCGATGTGAGTTCTCCAACAGCAGATTGGGCGAGAAGGAGGAGTACTTCCTCATCACCCCGTGTCGAACCGAGTGGATGTATCGTTCAGACACCTTATTTCAAAGCCCCAATTACGAATATTGTGGCGTTTGGTCCAAGAACGAGTTCATCGGTCTTGGCGGGGCGCAGCATCGCAAACAGGGAAGCGGCGTTCCTCAGTACATTAAGGACAATTTTACCGACTTTCGACTGACTGTAAAGGCTTTCCCGTCGGCCCAAGTTCTCAAGAATGATGACGAAATCATTGATGCCACACTGAACGACCTAATCCTTGTAGGACGAACCGAAATCTGGGACGACGCTCAGGCGATAAGCGTTGTAGTGGAATACCCTATCAAGACGATGAACATCCATCCCGATCGAAAAAGGTTTCAAGTAGATACTGGTCCGCTACTCTTCCCGGATCTGTCTCTCACAGTGGAACGGCAAATCGAATGCTTTTCAATCGCGTTCGTCTGCTACAACACCTTCGATCTTGCCGAATTTATTCTGCGCGTGCCAATTCCGACTGACGATGCAAATTCTGAGATTCGTTCGGCGCTTGAATATTCAGACATTCGACGCATGGCAGTGAAAAACACTATTTTTTCAGCTAAGTAATGCGTCGTGCATGAATCGTGAGACGGGCAACGGACAAAGGAAGGGAAGTTTGGAAGTGAAAAGAATCGGGCAGCATCGCAGCAAGAAGAGAAGGAGGCATGGATGAGATGCCGGAAACCGTTACAATACGGTAATTTATTAGAAGGAACATGAATCGGCGAAAGGGCTAGACATGAACAAATCCGACGAGGGTAAATATCGAGTAGGCGTTATTGGGTGTGGGCGAGCGGGTACGACTCGTGCTCGGGCCTTCGATCTTCACCCACTATGCAAAGTCGTTGCAATTGCTGACACGGACCCCGAGAACTTAGAATTAGGCTGTCAACGCTTTAACGCCCCCGGGTATGACACGTATGAGGAGATGTACAAGAATGAGGAGATTGACATCGCCATGCCCGTCCTGCCGGTGGGTCCAAACGCTGATGCTGTTGTCGCATCAGCCGAAGCGGGCGTCAAAGCGATATTTTGCGAAAAGCCGCTCACCGCTAGTTTGAGTGACGCAGATCGGATGGTGGAAACGTGTCGTGCACGCGGAATTTACCTTGCGGCGGGGGTCGTGGTTTCAAGCCATCGAGATTACCAAAAGGCTTACGAGTTAGTATCATCTGGTGAAATCGGAGAGGTGCAACGAATCAGCCTCTATGAAGGCAACAACCAAGGCGGGTGCCACGGCTTAAACCTAGCCCGAAAGTTTGCAAATAAAGCTGAAGTCGACTGGGTAGTTGGCTGGGTGGCTGGGGATCCCTTTAGCGACCACGAGGAGCCCTATGACGAAGCGGAAACGGGATTCGGCCAGATCGGCGGTTATATCCGATTTTCAAACGGCATTGAGTGTTTCAGTAACTTCAAAGAGATTGGATGGAAGGGCATTGAGGTCATCGGCTCGCACGGGCTTCTTTATAACTGGAATAATACCGGGCTGGGGCTTCATCTCTTTAAGGCTTCCAACGGAGCACGTCAAAAGGGACCTGCCGAGCTGACCGAAGTTACGGGCGTGTTCGAGGAATACGAGCACGAGGAACGAGGATACGATAGCGAAGGATGGAGGTATCCAGGGGACACGATGATGGGAATTGTACAGGCAATCGTGGATTCTCTGGAGACAGGCGTAGATCTTAAAGTAACTACCGGTGACGACCTGCGCCATGCGTTAGAAATCGCCATCGGGTTGAGGGAATCACACCGACGCGGTCATACCGCGATAAAATTCCCTATAGAAGATCGAAGCCTCGTGATGTACCCGCAGAGGATGCGCTGGCACTACAAGAAACCCCTGTTGGGCAGAGAGCAGTACATGGCGCAGATGAGACAGTGGAAAAAGCCATGATGTTTCCCAAACGCGACAAGAACAGAGAGAAACCGAATCCGCATCCCTAGTACCGGCGGTACACAAGCAGTTGGTTCCTCATGATGTCCACAGACAGGCGTATGCTCCGCTCCACTTCATACCTCGTTTATGTCTTCATGGTCGGAATTCTGACCGGGTACATTGCTGTGTGCGACACCATTTCCGCCAACCCTACTGTCTTCCAAGACAATCGAGCCACTTCAAGACTGGCGTCCGTGAATCGCGTGGCAAATCCTGTCCAGAACTCGGAATTGAGCGACCGCGAGCCGCTGACGCCCGGGCACAAAAGGATGCTGACAATTCTCAAGGAAATTGCCGATCGAACAACAGAAACCAACGATTATATCGGGAACAGGCTCGTAAATCGGCTACGTGGTGTACTCGCGAATCTTCCTCCCGACACGCCGGATTTAATCCGCTGGCGTTTGCGAATGGAAATCGCGGAAGGCGAACTTCGGCTAGGAAATGAGACGGCGGCAATTTCTGAATTCTCCCAAGCGCGCCAGTTAATTCCTCAATTGAGGGGAAGACTTTCGGCGCTGGAGGCAAATCGGACACTATTTCGCCTCGGCGTCGCGTACATACGACGGGCTGAAACCGAGAACTGTTGCCAGCGCCACACCCCAGAAAGTTGTATTCTGCCGCTACAAGAAAGCGCAATTCATACACAGAAGCAGAGTTCGCGGACCGCCATCCAGTATTTCACGGAGGTATTACGGAATACGGTCAATCGGACTCCGCTCCACCTTGAGGCAAAATGGCTGCTTAACATCGCGTATATGACCGTTGGCGATTACCCCTCGGGCGTACCCAGACCACACCTCATTCCCCAAAAAGCATTTGAATCCAAAGAGAAAATACCTCGTTTCGAGAACATCGCGCCATATCTTGGACTTGATACCTTTGACATGTCGGGTGGCGCGGTTGCCGATGATTTTGATGAAGACGGTTACCTTGACCTCATGGTTTCATCCTGGGATCCGGCGGGGCAAATCCGTTTCTTCAAAAACAATCGAGACGGCACCTTTTCGGAGCGAACGAAAGAAGCTGGGTTGTTAGGCTTATACGGCGGACTTAACCTGGTGCAGGCGGACTATGACAACGATGGCGACGTTGACCTCCTGGTGCTGCGCGGCGCGTGGCTTGAACAGGCTGGCAGACATCCTAACTCGCTACTACGAAACAACGGTGATGGCTCTTTCACGGATATCACATTCGAGGCGGGATTGGGAAAGGTGCATTATCCTTCCCAAACGGCTGCCTGGGGAGATTACGACAATGACGGTGACCTCGACCTCTACATCGGCAATGAAACCACTGAGAATCTGAAGGCACCGTGTCAACTCTTCCGCAACAACGGCGACGGTACGTTTGACGACGTTGCCGTAGATGCAGGCGTGGAAAACCATCGCTTCTCTAAAGCTGTCATTTGGGGTGATTACGATGGTGATCGTTTCCCTGATCTGTACATTTCTAATTTCAAGGGTGACAATCGTCTATACCGAAATAACCGAGACGGAAGTTTCAGCGATGTAGCTAACCAACTAAACGTGAATCGTCCCACGCGTAGCTTTCCTGCTTGGTTCTGGGACTTCGACAACGATGGCGTATTGGACTTGTATGTATCCGCTTATTCGGCTGGCATATCTCATCTTGCCGCGAGCGCCCTTGACGTTTCGGTGCAATTTCCTAGCGCTCCTAAACGGACGCCTCCCAATGCCGGAGGAACAACAAACGCAGATCGAGGGGCACCAGCAGAGACTGGGGCAAGGGTATTCTCTAACGAATCCAACTTCGAAGAGGAGTCAGCCCATTTGTATCGCGGTAATAGAAGCGGTGAATTTGACGAGGTTGCCGCGGACTACAACTTGGCGTATCCCAGCGCGCCGATGGGCTCTAACTTTGGTGACCTTGACAACGACGGTTATCTCGATTTCTATCTGGGTACCGGATACCCAGACTATAAGCAACTCATGCCAAACCTCATGTTTCGGAACAACGGTGGAAGTGGTTTCATAGATGTTACTTATGCCGGCGGGTTTGGTCATCTACAAAAAGGGCATAGCGTCGTCTTTGCGGATATTGATAACGACGGCGACCAAGACATCTTTGAGCAAATGGGCGGTGCCTTCCCCGGCGACAAATACCGTAATGCCCTATTTGAAAATCCCGGATTCGGAAACCATTGGGTTACAGTCAAACTCATCGGCACCAGGTCTAATCGATCTGCAATCGGCGTTCGCATTCACCTCATAGTCAGTGAGGGAGGGAATTTGCGCTCAATCTACAAACACGTCAACAGCGGCGGCAGTTTCGGCGCGAATCCACTCCGCCAAACCATCGGTCTGGGACAGGCCGAAAAGATTGAGAATTTTGAGGTATTTTGGCCCACCACCGGCGTTACACAAACCTTCACCGACGTGCCGCTAAACCGATTTATTCAGATTGTTGAGGGTAAAGAAAAATACAAAATACTGCCCATCCAGAAAGTTGAGTTTGCGCGAAAAATCGAGGCTGAAGCTGTCGCTCCTAGCAGTACTCGCCCGGTTTCTGCCAGTGACAAAACCGAAAAACAGAAGATTGGGCGCAGCTTAGAGGGGCAGTCAGCAATGACCCATCGAGCGAGCAGGACCGTCGCTCTGACTGCCAATCCTTCGTCCGATCTTGAGAACAAGAAAAAGCCGGAACTGATACCCAAATTCGCCGAGTATTACAATCGCGGATTGGATCTCCTCAAAGCCGAAAATTACGTAGGAGCAGCCGAGGCGCTCGAAAAGGCGACTGAAATTGCCCCGGCTTACGATAAAACCTACTATAACCTTGGACGGATCTATTTAATCTATCTCGGCAAAACCGGAAAGGCGGTTGAAAAGCTATCAACTGCCATTGCATTGGCTCCCGACAATGCCCGTGCGCACCAAATGCTCGGCGTCGCTCACTTCAAACGCAATATGTATACGCAGGCAATACCAGCCCTGCGGCGAGCGGTTGAACTGGGCGTAGAAGTGCAGGAAGATTATCCCTACCATCCCTATTACGATTTGGGCATGGTTTATTTGAAGCAGGATAAATTTGATGAGGCGATTCGGTGCTTTGAACAAGCCATCCACCTGTATCCAGACCAGATTCGCGCCCATTACGGATTGGGCAACGCCCTAATCCGAAAGGGCGATGTTAAGAAGGGCGCCGAACAGATAAGGAAATACCAAGCGCTCAAACCGTATCTTAACATGGTGTCACAACTTGAAATTGCAGTGCGTAGAACGCCTAAGAATCCTGAGCGCTGGTATCAACTCGGACGTTTGCATACGCAATACGGAAGGTTTGAGAAAGCGATTGTTCCGCTACAAAGATCAATCGAACTCAATCCAAATGACTGGAAGGTCTTTAACATTCTCTCGGTATGTTATATGAGACTCAACCGGTTGCGCGAAATGGAAAAAACGTGCGAAGCCGCCGTCCGGTTTGCTCCCAACGAGGCGAACGCTCATAATTCGCTCGGAATGAGTTATTTTCTTCAGAAGAAATACTACGAAGCGATGAATTCATTTGAGACAACCATCCGACTTGATGAGGACAATCCCGAATTTCGCGAAAATCTCGCAAGAGTATATGAAGCTTTGGGCAAAGCGGACAAAGCCGCAAGCGAACGCGAAAGAGCACAACGATTCAGAGAAAAACCGAACCGCAAAAAGAAGTAAATCACTAACTCTGAGGTAGACTGCCCTGTTCATGCGAAGAATGTGGTGCATCCTTGATTGTGCAGGGGTGGCAGAGGTGCACCACTCGTATTTCTGTGACGTCGTGGATAATAGTGATTCTTTGGAGCCCTTACCATCGGGAAACGCACATGATAGGACCGCTCTCCCGACAATGGAAGCCATGCAATTGGACGGAGTGTACCGCGTAAGTGTCGTCCGATCGATGCACGATCGCCCTTTTTGTGACCTACTTCCCCGCTTGTTCTCTAGCTTCAAGTGTAGTATCATATGTTCATGATGTTCAGACGAGGTGAGCACAAAGACAATCATTGAAGTGCTCATCTTGGTATGAAGTGTTGCGGTGTTCAGGTGGAGAAGTTCGCAAAACTTGAAGATAGAAGAGTTTAAACCCTATGAATTAAAGAATGGAATATGTCAAAAAAGAGCCCCCAAAATACTGTCAAATTTAAGTTTAAGGGCGCGCTTGAAGGCATCACGGTCGAAAAAGTATCAAGTAACTTACAATCGACTACCAATTGGATTTAAGTTCAATTAGCAAGCGGAAAAAACAACTGCTTGAATGAGGAAGCAGTATTTTCACTTTGGCCTCTGTCAAGGGAAGACGAGAGTAGGACAACCGCGAACTGGAACAGAATTAGAAGATTAATCGACTGAGTGTGGAAGCAAACTGGCTGAAGCAAAAAGTCGCCGTGAGCGCCCATAATGAAACGGACGCTTGATGAGCGACTGGGGGCCCAACGAAAGAATCATCGTCAGTTTCAGTGGCTGAAGTATTTTCGGTCGACAGCCGACTATAAACCGCCCACACAATTCATCCGATAAGGAAGTCAGAAATGATCAAACTAGGATTGATGGCACGTCAGACGCAAGATTCAACGATTGAGAGTATCATCGACTTTGCGTATGAATTAAAGCTGGATGTCATCGAATTGCACCTCGCCGGGATATCTTCTGATCGTGAATACTTGCGCCAAATCAAGTTTTTGTGCCTTAATCGCGGCTTGCCTATCGGCTATTTGGGCGCCGGTAGTCTTGCGGGCCCTATCGAAGAATTACCTCAGCGAATCGAACAGGGAAAGGCTGCTGTAGAGCTGGCAGTCTTTATGGGAGCGCAAATGATTCGTGTCTTCGCGAGGCACAAGTGGCCCGATACCATTGAGGAGCAGGAAACTCTCTGGGCTCCGATGATTGGTGCGTTCCAAGAAGTTTCAGATTATGCCGCGGCTAGAGGTGTCATTGTCGGGCTGCAAAATCATAATAACGGCAGTTTCGCAATGACGGCGGATCAAGTACTCCGAATCATTCACGAAACCGACCGTGAAAACTGCACTTTCATCATGGACACCGGACAGTGGTTAAATGCAATCGGCTCGCATCCCCGCGGCGAATTCGACCCGAACGTCGACCTTTATAAGGATTATCTGGAACCAACCGCCCCACATACCACTTATGTGCGCGCAAAAATCTACAAAATCGACGGTGGACAGGAGGAGTGGTTGGACTATAGCCGCATCCTCAAGATCCTGAAAGCCGTGAACTTCAACGGCAACATATCGATTGTGTTTGAAGGCGGAGACCGCAACCGTTTCGATACGAATACATGTCTCAGGATGGCAGTGGCACATCTGCGTGAACTGCTTGCCACATATTAATGTACCTCGACTGTTGAAGGATTTGATTTAATAGGAGGAGGAATGGATGATCATTGATACGCATTTGCACGTGTGGAGCGATGATATTTCTCGTTATCCGTTTGCCGACGGGAGAACGAATATTGAGGATGGATCAGTTGAACTGTTGAATAAAACCATGGCTGAAGCAGGAGTTGACAAAGCGGTTATTGTTCAGCCAATAACCTACTTGTACGACAATCGGTATGTGGCGGAAAGTCTGCGCCGCTTTCCGGGCAAGTTTGAGGCAATCGGATTGGTAAATCGGGAGGCGCCCGATGCCCCTGATCAGCTTGAGCGATTGGTGATGGAAGATCGATTTAGCGGGTTACGAATACATTTGGCGAAACCTGCCGACCCTTCTGAATGGGCGGCACCCGCTCAAGACGCCACGTGGCGGCGCGCTGAAGAGTTGGGTTGCTTGTTTATTGTGTATGGCCCCGCTTCCCATCTTCCCGCCGTAGAACCGATAATTCGGAGGTTTCCAAGTGTTCCTGTCATTCTTGACCATATCGGTGGAGCGCCAATTGACGAAGATGAACCGTATCCCTTGCTAGGCAATGTGCTGAGATTGGCGGAGTGTCCGAACGTCTACGTTAAGTTTACGCCGCAAGCACATAAGTCGAATTTACCGTATCCACACAAGGATACATTTCAGACGTATCGCCGAATATACGACACCTTCGGCCCCCAGCGTCTAATGTGGGGCACGGATTTTCCCGGGGTTCTCCGCAACACTGGATACATTCCCGCTTTGGAACTTTTTCGAACACATCTCGACTTCCTCACAGAAGGGGACAGGGAGTGGCTATTCAGCAAGACCGCGCTAAAGTTGTGGAAATTCCGCAGTTGGTAAATGAAGCAATTTGTACTCGAATCGGGCAATCACTCTAGAGTGTGAAATCAAGAAGTGCCCAAGCCCTCCGACACGGACGCCCGCCTTTCAAACAAGCCTGAACACGAGTGGGATGTGTCCAATACAATTATGTCCAATTCCCCACAGAAGAATGACATGGAACTTCAACCATGCGCCCGCTACCTTCTTGTTCGTTTAGGGAAGATGAAGATTGGTACGGCGTTTCTTCCACGATCTCAATGTTGGTTTGTCATAACTCTGATCCTTTTGCTCTTATGCTCCTCGACGAAGGGAGCCGTTCGGTTCATTGACGTTACCGAGGCATCTGGCATTACCTTTAAGCATGTTAATGGAGCAAGCGATCGCAAATTTTACCTTGAGACCATGGGCTCGGGCGCAGCATTCATCGACTACAATAACGATGGCCATTTAGACATTTACATTGTGAACGGCGCCCCCTTACCGGGTTATGCGACGGATCAGCGTCCCGCGAATTTCCTTTATCAAAATGACGGCACTGGGTATTTCACTGATGTCACCACCGAGGCAGGTGTGGGGGACACGAGCTACGGAATGGGTTGCGTCGCCGGGGATTATGATAACGACGGGGACACAGACCTGTACGTGACCAATTTTGGCACAAACCTGCTTTATCGAAATAACGGAGATGGGACTTTTTCAGATGTTACAGAAAACGCGGGCGTGGCTGGTGGTGAAATATGGAGTTCGAGTTGCGCCTTTGTCGATTACGATCACGACGGCAATCTGGATCTTTATGTCGTAAACTACCTCAAGTACGATATTGCTAAAGACAAAGATTGGGTTGATTGGCGAGGGCAGAAAACCTACGGCAATCCGCAAGTGTACCAAGGAATTTCCGACTTGCTCTACCGAAACAATGGAGACGGGACATTTACCGATGTCACGCGGCCAGCGGGTGTGCACAATGATGGTGGGAAGGGACTTGGGGTCACCTGCGGCGACTATGATAACGATGGGCGTATTGATATCTATGTTGCCAACGACACAACACCGAATTTTCTTTACCGCAACGTGGGCGACGGACGTTTCGTGGACATTGGCCCGTTTTCAGGCACAGCGTATAATGAGCACGGCGTCGCAGAAGGTGGAATGGGAGTTGATTTCGGCGATTACAACAATGACACGTTTTTAGATATATTTGTGACCAATTTCGCCTATGAAACAAATACCTTGTATCACAACACCACGAGCGGTGCGATGACCGATTATACAAACATTGCGGAACTTGGGGACGTTAGTTTCCTCAAACTGGCTTTCGGCACGAAATTCTTTGATGCTGACAATGACGGTAATTTGGACTTGTTTGTTGCCAACGGGCACCTCTATTCGACGATCGAATCGGATTCCGACACCCTCGAATATGCCCAAGCTGACCAACTCTTTTTGAACACAGGAGAATCATCATTTGTCGATGCTTCGACCGCATCCGGAGAATACTTCTCAACGAAGCGAGTCGGAAGGGGCGCAGCGTTTGGTGATTACGATAACGATGGCGATACCGACATTTTTGTCGTAAATCTGAATCAGCGAGCCGCATTGCTTCGCAACGAAGGCGGGAACAAAAACAATTGGTTGATGATAAAAACCGTTGGCGTCAAGAGCAACCGAGATGGAATCGGCACTAGGATAAAGATTGTTACGGAGCAGGGCACTCAGATTCGAGAAGTTGAAGCGGGTTCTAGCTATCTATCGGGACATGACCTGCGTGTTCTCTTCGGACTAGAAGCCGAGTCGACGGTCACACTGATACAACTCATATGGCCAAGTGGTTGGAAACAAGCGCTGACAAATGTCGAAGCAAATCAGATTTTAGTTATCACTGAGGGCAGAGATGGGTATAGGTCTGGAATCCCAAAGTAAAACGTTTGAATGAGCCCATCCCAAGGTCGGCTCGATAGGCAGACAGCAGTTGAGATAATGGACTTTCTAGACATAGTGGCTGTAGGAGCTGTTCTCGGTTTTGCCGCGCTCATACAGAGCGCCGTGGGATTTGGGTTCTTGCTATTCGCGATCCCCCTGATACTGTGGATCGGTTTTCCGCTGCCTGCTGTCGTTACACTGGTGTCAACATGTTCTACCGTACAAGCGGCGCTAGGAGCCCGGCATCTCAGAGCCTCCGTGCCTTGGCGCTTGACCTTGACGGCGACAGTGGTTCGCTTAATAGCCGTGGTCATCGGTTTGTTCCTGCTCACGAAGATTGTTAAGCTTGATGTGAACTATATCAAGTTAGTCGTGGGCGGCATCGTAGGTCTGATTGTCATAGTCAAACTACTCTTCCAGCCTCAACCTGTGGAGAAACTACATTGGGGATGGACGGGATTTACATTTGTTGTAAGTGGACTGCTCTCCGGGATTTGCGGCATCGGCGGTCCGCCGTTGGTGCTATGGGCTACTGCGCAAAACTGGGCCACAAACAAGGTACGCGCTTTCCTGTTTGCGGTTCTCGCCATATCGACGCCGATACAGATTATTCTGCTTATTCGGTTGGGTCCGAAGCTTGGCGTAGAGCTCTTCTGGTATGTTGTCATCGGTATAGCGTTTTTCCCGGTGGCTTATCTGGGATACGCGGTAGGACTTCCCATAGGAGACCGCATGCGCAAAAGGCGTCACCGTTTGATAGCGGACATCATACTGTTGCTCGTCGCCGCTAGTACGGTGCTGGGAGCGGTACTAGCAAAATTACAGTAGGAATACGTGCGTTCCACAATAAGGCTCTAAAGGCGGATTGCGGCTCCAATCATGTCTTCTTCTCCTATGCGTTCGATTTAAGTTTTCACGTTCATCATGCTCTCTTCCCGTTTTCCATAGGGATAATGTATCTAACCAAGACGACGATGAACTCAAAGAGATCCGTCTCGACAAATCCACACAGTACTTTTTTCATCACGTGCCGGCCTGAGCTTTAAACGCCTTTGAAAACACCGACTTTCAAAACCTAGTCGTCAGCTTTGCCCGCTTCATATACCATACGCTACCAAGCCTTCCAAACAGATATTCATTCTTCCAAATCTTCCTTATCTCGCCAATTCAGGTCATCAAGTGTTACCTTTTCCCTCTTTATGGTGTCATCCCCTTTACACAGTAACAATCCCCCGGAACCCTGCATGAGGAGAAAATCTCATGACACCTAGTGACGAAGACCTTGTCAAGCAGTGCCTCAATGGGGAACAAGCCGCCTTCGGGTTTCTTGTGGACAAGTACAAAGGGGCAGTCCATGCGCTTGCACGAAAGAAGCTGCGAAATCACCATGACGCCGAAGATGTTGCACAAGAAGCGTTTCTGAAGGCGTATCAAAATCTTCCCTCGCTGAAAGAACCAAGCCGCTTTGCGGGTTGGCTTTATGTCATCACAACGCATGAGTGCAATCGCCGCATAAGAAAGAGGACATCAGCAGAAAAGTCGCATTCCGCACTGGCGGATCTTTCTCGCCACAATAGCAGTGCTGACCGGGAAACAGAGAGGTTGAGAAATCAGGTTCGTGATGCTATTGCTGCCTTACCGGAATCCAATCAAACCATCATTCACCTGTACTACTTCGCTGGATTAAGTTGTGAGGAGATTAGTAGGTTTCTTGGGGCATCCAAAAACGCGGTGAAAATGAGGCTCTCACGAACCCGAACACAACTGAAAAAGGAGATGATTGACATGTTGGAACAGCTGTCAGGAATAATACCCTTGCCCGCACAGTTTACCACTCGAATGATGGAACGCATTGAAGGCTTACGGTTCCGTCCGCCCAAGCCAGTCAAGTCCTGTCGTACGTTTCAGCCCATTTGGCGTAATGCTGCTCGCGACAATCGTAATCGGATTGGGGATGTATTCTCAGATCACAGCAATTCCTCCTACTAGTTGGGAAGGTAATAGAGCGATTGATGTGCCGATTGAGTTTATTAACCTGCCGTCATCTGTTGAATCACTGAACGTGGGACGACCAACATTAAACACGGCAAGTTCAGCCTCGCAGAGCATAGCGCTCCAATCCCCATTATCATCACAACACGGCAATAAAGCCCAAGGCTCAATGGCTGTTGCCGAAGAAAACGATGATTCTTTTCCGCACATATCCGGAGTTGTGGTTGACAAGAAAACAGGGCAACCCATTTCGAGCGCGCTGATTTTTGCAGAAGGTCGTGAGGGCGCACAGACGATGACGGATAATAGAGGGAAGTTTAGTCTTAACGCAGATGTAGGGCATAATCCGATTGGAATCAAGGCTACAGGATACGGTTTTCGCTTCGTACAATTCCCAGGAAATCAAAAGATCGTGAAGGAATTGCGCGTTGAGCTCAATCCGGGAATTGCCGTGGAAGGAAGTGTAATTGATGACATGGGGATTCCTATTGCGAACGCGAGAGTACGCGCTACAGTCGGTGTCAGTTACGGAAGAATTCACGTCGCAGACACAAAGACTAATGCCCAAGGTAAGTATTCATTTGAGGACGTCAACCCGCTCTTGCCGTACTACGTAGAGGCATCTCATCCGGAGTACGTTAGTGATTCTCAGTACAGTGATGCGAAGAACCGCCGCACTTTTTTGCCCGCATTGGGCGGTACGATAGTCCTGCCGCTCATGCTATATACCGGTTCCGATCCACACTCTTCGTCACTCTCGGCGCAGGCAAGAAATGTTGGAAGACAACAGGAACCTGCGACAGGAGTAACGATACGTGGGTTCATTCAAACGGAGGAAGGTATTCCAATTCGCGACGCTACCGTGAGATTCGGCACAACCGACAACTCGGGACCTCACGAGGTCATTGCCGCAACAGATCACGAAGGCGTCTACCTAGCAGAAAACGTCGTGTCGGATGCCGCTCACTTGGTTGTAAAGGCACCGGGCTTCTCTCCGTTTCATAAACCTATTGATCTTAGAGAAGGGACAGAATTCGAGATAGATGTTACCCTTCTCCAGAGCGCGGTATTCGAAGGCACCGTAGTTGAAGACCTCACCGGACCTCCGATCCCCTTCATCCAGATTCTACTTCGACTGTGGTATCATGAACACCATCCGGGGCAACCGCCAAATTTTTTGATCTCCAGTTGTCCGCGCAAACGGACGTAAATGGGCAATTCGTGTTCAATCAAGTGCCTAACGAAGGCGCATTCCAGATCGACATTCTACATACCGAGAATTTCACAGGCCAGTCCCACCAGTTTAAGTCTCTTCCAAGAGGCTTTATCAACTTTGTTGGTTTTGCGCCCCACTATGACGAATCGTCGTTAGAATTGCCTGTTGTCTTCAGGCTGAAACGGGGTGCACACATGAAGGTTCGGGTGCTTGATGCCGAAACTGATAAGCCGATAACCAATTTTTTTGTTAGTTTCGGTCGTTCGAACACCCAAGACGCGTTTCCGGGTATCATCATGACGGAGTGGATTCAAGAAACCGAACACGACGGAAGCCACATTTATTCAAAGAGCGGGGTGTTCGTGAGTCCTTCCATGCCAGAAGGTTCGGAAGTCAACCTCGCATTTCGCGCAAATGGATACGCCCCGGCTATAGTTGAACGTGCCAAGAGTCGTGTGAATCCCAACGCTATCAACCTGCGTCTCGAAAGGGCGAAGGTACTGCGCGGAAGGGTTGTCGATGTGCGAAGCCGCGAACCCATTGAGAATGCCTGGATCAAATCGTTCGGTCCATCACGCGCCCTACGATTGCATAGCGGTGTGCCCGAGACTACGGCGGGGGCATCAGTATTGAGCAACGACGAAGGGCATTTCACCTTGGACCAGATGCACGCCAGAAGCAACTCGCTTTTTATTAAACACCCGAACTATGCCCCCAAGATACTTTTCGAGGTGAACCTTGACACGTACGATGCAATACCCACTGTGATTGAATTGAGCCAAGGCGGGATGGTCGCAGGAACAAGCGCTGCCGGAAAGCTGGTCGCCATTGCCTTTGCAGACCATCTCTACAACATAGAGCAACTTCCAAGAGAACGCCCCTACTTTGAGTTAATATTTGTGACGAAAACCGACATTCGAGGGCGTTTCCGGTTTGAACAAGTGCCGGCAGGGAAGCATTTTCTTGGGATAACCGACCATTTACACCCTAGCCTAGAATTGATTTGGTACAATCAGAAACAGGGCGAGGCATGGCCGAATGATATGCGGGTACACTTAATCGAAGTCCGCGAAGGAACTCTAACGCAGCATAATTTGGATTATTGACAACCTATCTACAAATTGATTATATACCTCCAGGCATTGCCAGGACATGAAGACTGAAGTAACCTCTCGTCGCGTGTTTTGAACCTTAGCTCTAAGATTCGCTTCTTCAGTAGACATCTTTCCAAAATAATCTCAGTCGTTTCAGGATTTCTCCACAGCGTTGATTGACCAAAAGATCAAATACACAGTCAGGAGATTGAGGATATGTGCCTGTATGTATACCCGCTTACCTGCTTCCTTTTCTACTCTAAACCTCTGTATCTTCGTGACTCAATAAACGCAAGTTGCCACCTGTCGCCCCGCTGGGGCTATGCGATCTAATTTGAAAAAGCTTCAAACACACCGTTCCGCCGAAGCGAAAGGTTGAACACTTCAATTTTAGCTTTAAACCGATGAATTTTCAATCGGGGCGCCGAGGGTTAATTAGGAAAGATGTCTAGCATGTACCTTCAAATCAAAGCAACCTAAGGATGGCTGGGAATATCTTGCGACTCTCCCAATCTTTCTCAGTGCCCTCCTATGACCTTTTCTACTCGACGTATTCAATTTGCAATCTTCAAACTACCCCATGTGTTAGCAATCTGTGAATGAGGGACTTTCACAGGCGCTTGAGATGCTTTCTCCGCCCTTGAAAAAAGTTTTAAACAATGATACAATGCCCTCTACGCGAAATGGAGGCTATCTAATGATCATTGATTCTCATGTCTACTGTTTTGAACCAGCCGATAGTGCGCGTGGGTATGCCAGCAGTGAGGAACATCTCAAGTGGGTCCAAGCAGCACATGCTGGACATCATCAGCCTGCCTTTCGGATTGGTGATCGCGCACCCGGAGCATCAGATGTGCTCGCTCCGGAAGGTCACCGTAATTTAAGCCGACTTCCGGATCTTAGGTTTCGCATAAATCACCCGAGGGGTAGAGTCGTCTGGAACTATCGAGATGCCGAGTACACAAAACACATGTACCCACCAAACCTGCGAAGCTGTGAATTCACACCGTTTAGTTTGAACTGCGAAATGGATTACGCCGGTGTGGATATGGCACTACTGCACACTGACCCAATGCTGGGTCGGGATAGTACATATCAGATGGAATGCGTAGAACGTTTTCCGGATCGACTACGGTCTATGGTACCGGTAGATGAATGGCGCATCCGGGATGAAATGGAGGCAGTCATCAATGAAGTCACAACTGCGGTTAACGTCTACGGATTGCACGCCATCAAGTTCAACACATTAACCTACATGGCGAGTCCAGATCCTTGGGACGATGGGGTATACCGGCCCTTTTGGGAAGCAGTAACCTCGCTAGAGGTGCCCATATTTTTCACCCTCGGCACGGGCCCAGATTGGGACTCACGCACCCCATCCATTGCTGAACAGCGTGAAGGGTATCTCAACGAACTGGGCATTCTTATAAGGTGGATGGAGCGTTATCCGAAGGTCAAGTGTAGTTTGACTCACGGATTTCCTTGGCGTATATTTCTAGTTGGTGATCGAATTATGCTTCCCGACGCAATCTGGGAACCGTTCGAGAATCCGAACCTCAGCCTGGAGGTGTGCTTCCCAGTTCGGCTGGGGGATATCTTCGATTTTCCGTACCGAGAGGTTTGGGATACTCTTGAATCAATGGTCGAGCATGTGGGTGCGGATCATCTGCATTGGGGAACGGACATGCCGTTTCAAAACCGATTCTGCACCTACCGTCAATCACGCGACTGGATCGAGAAATACTGTACTTTCCTCAGTAGAGAAGACTTGGCTATGATTATGGGTGGTACCGCAGCGCGTATCCTTGGATTATGAGTCTTCGCTACCTTACGTGACAAAACGATTTCCTTCACCAATTAGCCACAACGAGGTTGCCGGAAATGGCAAAAGATCTCAGCACAGATTGCCACATGGGTTGGGCGCTAATAGGTTGCGGTAGTGCCGGCAATTCGCATGCCCAGTGGGCATCGTCTACACCGGGCGTCGTGATACAGGGCTTTGCCGATGCTCAAGCTGATGCCGCGAAGCGCTTTCACAGAGAATACGGAGGCGAATACCACACCACAAATCCCGAGCATATCTTTGCTGATCCCGCAGTGGATATCGTATCGATTGCAACCTCGCATGGGTCTCATGCTGAATTGGCAGTTGCCGCCCTCGACGCGAAAAAGCACCTCTACTTGGAGAAGCCAATGGCGATGACCACCGCCGATTGTCTTCGCATTCACGAGGCGATGGAGGTTGCGGGTACGAAACTCATGATTAACTTCTCAATTCGTTTCAGCGGGGCGGCGCGAGCGATCAAACACCGTCTGAACGTCTCAAAGGTAAGCCATGGTCAATGCATGGTGGCAAGAGCGGACCTCGGTCGATGGCGGTGGGATTCCAAAGAGGGAGGAGGACCGCTTTTTGATGTTGGAGTTCACGCCCTGGATCTTCTCTGCTGGATGCACGGTTCAGATCCTATCGAAGTCCATGCGACGGGAGGAAGGGTGACCCATCTTGGCGAATTGGAAGGCACGGAAGTGGTGGACACCGCTGCGACAACTCTTCGATTTGCAAACGGTTCAGTGGCAACATTCTTGATGAGCGATGCCGGCAGGAACACAATGGTTTCCAAATGGTTCTTCGAGTTCTTTGACGGGGAACAGTCGGCAGTGCTCTATGAGCATTTCAAGACAGCCACTTTTGGAGATGGCGAAACTATTTCGCCACCTCCGCTTGAGCGTTTGCCACGGCTCGTGGAGGCAATTTGCAACGACGCCGAACCGTACGTACCGGCTCGCGCAGGCATCCTTTCCACCCTGTTGGTCGAAAAAATTATCACGTCAATTCAAACCGGTTTGCCTCAGAAAATCGAATCTCCGCTCTGATGTAGTCCAGTGACAGAATGATGTTTCATAACAGAATCTTGACCCAAGCGTTATGTACGATCTTTCCGGAGTGGTGTAAGGGGGCGTCACGTCCGGTTAGTTCAATTGATTCAATGCACCTCATAGTTGTGTTCCGTCCAACCCCAAGAAAGGACGCTCGATGAAAATCGGCTATTCAACCTGGGGCATGCCGTCGCTACCCATTGACATTGCTCTAGAACATCTCGCCGCTCTCGGGTTCGACGGCGTTGAACTCACTGTGATTCCGGGATTTAGCACGGAACTCGACACGCTTGATTCCGCGGACCGTAGACGCATTCGTCAGCTATTGAATGACCACGGCTTGGGGCTTCCCGCCGTGGCTGCACATCAGCCCCTGCTTGCAACAGAGGAAGACGTCCATGCTGAGAACTGGAGGCGCCTGATCAAAAGTGCTGATCTATGCACTGACCTTGCTGGCACAGATGGCGTGCCCGTGTTGAACACCACATTGGGGAGCAATCCTAACGAGTGGGATTCGCAGCGAGAATTCATCCTTGAACGAGTGGGTTCACTAGTGGATTACTGCAGCGCCCGCGAGGTTGTTCTTGCCATTGAACCGCATGTCGTTGATGGATTGAATTCCCCGGACCGATCTATATGGCTGCTTGAAGAAATCGGTTCGTCCTATCTCAAACTGAATTTCGACATCAGCCACTTCGAGGTTCAAGGCATGCCCACTGCCGAGGTTGTGCACCTTCTCGCGCCACGCTCCGCCCACACCCACGTGAAAGACCAGCAGGGATTGGTACCGGATTATGAATTTCTGATACCGGGCGAGGGGCCTTTCGACTTCGTGCAATACCTCCAACTGATGAAGATGGCTGGATACGACGGATACATTACAGCGGAAGTAAGTATGCAAGTACAGGGGCGACCAGATTACGACCCCTTGGCAGCCGCAGACCTGACATATCATACCCTAGACAGTGCCTTCCGGGAAGCCG
The DNA here is from genome assembly GCA_965204085.1 of Candidatus Poribacteria bacterium. Taxonomy (GTDB): domain Bacteria; phylum Poribacteria; class WGA-4E; order WGA-4E; family JAJDTR01; genus JAJDTR01. The sequence continues at coordinate 1,120,131 of CBDBEE010000002.1, forward strand.
AGATTAGCCGGTAGACATCTTTGAGAATCGGAAATTATATCCCTCTGAGTCTGTCACACACCAAGGTGAAACGCAATGAGATCTCAATATCGCGCCTGTATTGTAGGATGTGGAAGAATGGGCGGTACCATTGACGAGGAGGTAAGAGGCGGACCGAATGCGCTTCTGTTGCCTTACTCTCACTCGGCGGGCTATACGGCTTGCGAACGAACAACAATCGTCGCTGCAGCGGATGTAGTAGAGAAGAATTTAGAACGCGTCTGCTCAAAATGGAATATCCCCGAGCGGTATACGGATTACCGGGAGATGATTGAAAAAGAGGCACCGGATATCGTCAGCATTGCAACTCGTCCTGGGAATCATGCCGAAATCACGACTTTTGCCGCAGAACACGGCGTGAAAGGAATCTACTGCGACAAACCCCTCTGCGCGTCGATGGAGGAAGCCGATGCAATGGTCGAAATCTGTGAGAAGAATCAGGTGAAATTCAATTTGGGAACGCAGCGCCGATACACGCCCGGATATATCAAAATGCGCGAAGTTGTTGAGAGTGGCGAGATTGGCGAGCGACGGTCGGTAATCGCGTGCGCATCCGGCGGCGCCCTTTGGGGATACACGCACGCAGCGGATATGCTGCTCTTCTTTTCCGGTGATTCCGAGGTGGAGTATGTGCAGGGAAATGTCGAGGTGGAAGATTCCGATTTTGATGACAACCGAACAGAAGTCGATCCGACCGTCGTTATGGGCTACGTGAAATTCAAGAACGGGACGCACGGCGTCAGTGTCCCCGGCAGCGCCTACGAATTTGGGGTGGAATGCGATGACGGGGTGGTGCGGTCGTTGAATAACGGTAATCAATTCCAACTGCGCAAACGCTCTGGAGAGCTCAATCAGTTAGAGGAGATTGATTTTCCGGTTTATGAACGGAAAAGCGGCACTGTCGGATGTATCGAAGACATTATTGATGCAATTGATACGGGTAGAGAAACTCAAGGCAACATCCATCTAGCTCGTATCAGCACCGAAATCACTTTCGGCATCGTGGATTCCCAGCGACAGAAGGGAGTTCGGGTAACAATGCCGATGCGAAACCGAGGACTGTACTTGGGACGATGGTAGCACTTCGGCAAGGTTCGGGTTTGACAGTGCAAAAAATTGTCTGCAAGTTTTAACGCGCCCACACCGACCATGGGTGCAGGTAGTGCCTTCAACTGGGGCTCTCCCTAAGATGTACTTTGAGGCTTGAGAGCGGTGTGGATGGATTGGCACAAAATCCCCAATCTCCCAAGCCGCTTCGTCCCTAGTAAACAATGCTATCCTTCTCTACGCTCACGCGCCCTTCCACAGAGTGGGCACCTAACTTGATTTCTATGGAGAATTAATGTCACACGATGTTCATGAAGCGCAAACCGTAGCTGCGTTGGCGGAGCAAATCGGTTTAACTCCCAATCACATTAGTCAGTTTGCTGAAAACCGCTCTGAGGACGAGGTACATCGTCGCCTTCAAAAATTAGCGGGATGGTTGGCGGAAGTAAATTCACAGAATCATGATGGCGTCGTGCTTACTCAGGCGATTGTAAATCATCTATCTAGGGTTGCGGATTTCGACAAACTGTTAGGTCATCTGACGTACCTAAACGACGAAACTCGTAACGGAAGGTTCGACATCAACAACCCTCTACAGAGAGAGTTGGAATATAAGCGGTACATCTCCGAGGCAAACCGCCAGCGTGAATGGCCGAAAGACCCACGAGAACAACGAGCGGCGTTCAATAGACTGGATATGCTACCACCTCCGCAAGACGCGGGCGAATTTCAATTAACTCAAGAAGATGTCATTGAGACGAAACGAGCGGCACACGAGGCAATATTGCTTCTCGAGTTTCTGAGGGAATGCAACGCGCGGACTGACAGACCGATAGTGGTCGTAGGCAACGAGCGCTACGGACGACAATGGGTTGTTGAACCACTGGAAGGACACTTGAAGGGGCAATTCGAGGTGCGCTACGATCGCATCCCATCACATGGTTCAATGCGGTTAACGGTTCCCCACTACCTAGAGAGATTTCAGCGAAACGGTTTCCCACCCGAGTTTATGAAGCAACTGAGCGAACACATGCCCCACGTGGTCATTGTTGACGAATGCAGCCCGCGTAGGACGGAACACTTGACAAAGTATCCGCGGGGAGTGAGGGATTTAGTCAACTGGTTCATGGTGTTCAACGACATCCGGGCAGAGGGTGACGGTTGTATATATGAATCGGATAGCACGCTTCCTCCACATCACTTTCCCGAACTGAAGAAATGGCATGAATTCGTAGTCGTCCGGCGACGAATCCGCGAGTGGATCGCCCCTGGACCGACGTACAAAATCTCGCACTGGACGCCCGAGTTGAAGGAACAGGTCATTATGGGTGATATGATTGTGCCGAGTAAACCACCCGACTTCACCGATGGCAAACCACAGGTCATCCTTGCCAACCCCGCCATCTATCGCACAGAAGGGGAAGACCTACCTGCGGCTTTGAAGGGGACGCACCCCTATTACTTTAACGATCCGGAAAAGGGAGTCAAGGAGGAGATTGTACCGGGATTCGGTCCTCACGGGTTCGAGACCCGAGTTCAGGGGTTCACTACCGACGAGTATGTTGCCGCTGTTCAGAAACAGATACGGACTGATTTGGTTGAAATGCTGACAGGCTAGCTGTGGCACGGTCGAAAGAGGTTGAGACTCTTCTTCACCACAGTCACAAGAATATCATTCTCCGCCCTCTTCTGCAGACGGTTCCATCCGGGCAATCCAGTCGCGGATAAGTGCTGCGGCACGATGATCGACTTGCAACGTCCCCACGGGTGGCATGTGCCCCTCACCTCCACGTGATATGCGGCGATAAAGGATGGAACGTTCGGGGCTTCCGGGAGCAACAAGCTTCGCATCGGATATCCCAAAGGTTTCATGTAGAGGAGGAACATTGTACATGTTGGTTTTCTCATGCGGCGTGTTGAATTCTACTTCAAGTAAGGAATTGCCGCCGCCGGTGTGAACGTGGCAGTTAGAACAGTTGGCGTGAAGATAAGCTCGCGCTCTCGCGGCAAGTGGTTCTTGAGGGTCATAAGGGTTTACCAGATGTGGATACTCCGCCGGTGATTTTTCCAGTGGTTTGCTGAAGGCGCCAATATGGTTTAAAGCACGTAACTGATTGTCGGAGACACCACCGTAAACATGTGAGCGATTCATTTGCACGGTGTTAATCCCAAGCACAAAGCCGGAGGCTCGGGTGTGACAGACCATGCATTCATCTCTTGAGGGAAATCGCCATGTTTGTTCCCGGCGTCCGCCAGGCGATTGAGAGTCTCCGATAGTGTACACACGCTCTAGACCTGACGCAGGTACAAGTGTCGCATCGGTTTGGTCGTCATTCCAAATGTAAGAATACCCCACCCATTCACTCGCCTGCCGCGTGAGTAACCGTGTTTCAATCCGACGCCTAGAATCGGGATTTCCCGCTTCCAAATCTAACTCCAATGTTTGCACCAACACTGTTCCATTCGGGAATCCCCAACTGCGCAATTTCCGAAAGTCGATTTGCAAATTATCGGGCAGACCGATATATCGTTGCACATGAGCACCATCAAACCATCCTTGAACATTGAGCGAATAAGGGATAAGGGCGGGCACGGGTTTGTGGTTCTTCACCGATGTAAAGAGTCCGGTATCGCTCAAACGTATCGGGAATTTGGCTTTTGGCTCAACTAGGGGTGCGCGCTCAAGGTTGAAAATTCCCGCGTTAAGATCGGCTATCAGAATTTCGCCGCTATGATCTACTCCAAAACTCACAATCTGGATTGACGTATCCCCTAGTTCCTTGTGCCAAATCAGATTCTTCCCGTCATGTTTCAATCCCCAGATTTTTCCAGTCACATAGTCCCCGTAAATATATGCGCCGCGCAGCTCTGGAAACTTAGACCCGTAATACACAACGCCACCCGTGATTGACCGTGACTCCGCATGAGAATGTTCAACCGTTGGCTTGACGATGGGGGTTGGTCCAGGTTTTCGGTCAATATAGAATGGATGGCTTCCTTCGTAGAGACTCCAACCGTAATTTTCGCCACGGCGCACTAGATGTATCATCTCCCACTGATCTTGTCCAACATTTCCTGCCCAGAGATGTCCCGTTTCCTTGTCAAATGTCATGCGCCACGGGTTACGAATTCCATAGACCCAGATCTCAGGCCGGGCACCGTGAAAACTTACGAATGGATTGTCCTGCGGTATCGAATAGGGGCGCTTCGGATCTGGTCGATCAACATCAATTCGCATAATTGTCGCAAGTATATTTGTGATGTCCTGGCCCTTTGGCTCCCGATGAACTGCACCAGGCTCTCCCGTAATATTGGTATCAGAGTCCATTGAACCATCACCCGCCGAAATGTAGAGATAACCGTCAGGCCCAAACGCGAGCGCCCCGCCATTGTGCTCATGCGACTTCCAATTCATGATAACCTGCTCGGAATTTGCTCTGTAACTGCGTGGTAGATGACGCTCTATTATGTAGCGGGAAACATAGTTGCTTGTTTCAAATGGTTTTCCTCCCTTCGGTCCATTGCTGAAAACGTAAAGATGTCCGTTTTCTACATAGTTGGGATGGAATGCCAGGCCAAAAGTTTCACGCCCGGTGTCGAGAAGCAATTGGCTCGTGTGAGTTTCCCGATCATCCAGAATTCGATGAATCCCACCTCCCAAGTCCACTACGAGTAGCTCGTCAGTACCCGGCTCAGGCTCGATGTACACCGGTCTTCCGATTTCCACGTTGGTGAAGGTCTTTTTTGCACGGACCAATAATGCAGGACCCGCCTTTTTCCCGGTCGGATTTCCTGTTAAAGTTGACAAGAAAGCAAGGAGGTCATTGAAATCGGCAACCGTCAATAGCTGTGAGTAGTTCGTTGGCATAGGTGATTCAACTCTAATCCGTTTGCCAAGAGCACGACTGAAAATCGGATCGTCTTCAAGTTCTTCATTCTTGTCAATAGTCCGTGGATGACCATTGACGGTCAAGACAATCTCGTCCGCGTTTTCAGAGATTAGTTCTCCAACAACATATTCGCCGTCATAGGTGGTTAGGCTTACTCGAACTTTGAGGTTCGATTTCGAGACGGTCTGTGTGACAGCATCAGTTTTTATGGTAATACTCTTTTCATCCTCCTTGACTAGATCGCCCCTTATTGGCTCAGAACCATCCGAAGGCGAAACTTGAATCCAGAAGTACCCTTTTGACTGTAGACTGACCAACGCTTCGATGGGCTCACTGTCAACTTCTCTCAGTTGAACGGTGCGCTCCACTTCAATTCCATTGGCCTCTTTAATTCGGAGGATGATTCTTTCACTGTCCTGAAAGACTAGCGTTCCCTGAATCTCAACGCCGCCAGTTTTAACGGTTGCCAAACCGTATCCCTTAGTAATCTGAGCGTTCGGTTTGAGTGTGGATTCTTCGATAAAACCGATGCTATTAAATGCAGCAATGTCTGTTAGGTCTGGTCCCGGAGCAACTGCAATTTCTGGGTCAGGTTCCTGCCTTTCCGGTTTCTCAATGCCATCAACCTCGTGACATGCGATACACTTTGCCTCATTAACAAAGATATCTCTCCCTCGCACAGGGTCGCTTTCAAGCACAAGCGAACGTGTCTCCATTTCCTGTGCAATAGTCTGTATGTCGATGGGAGGTTGAAATGGAAAAAGATCGGGCTCCGCTCCTTGACTCTGAAGAAACGTAACTACGGCTTCAATCTCCAAATTCGACAAGCTAATCGGGGGTTTCCATGCCGGCGTCATGGTGTTGTCATAACCGGGAACTAAGAATGCAGCGGGATCGTAAAGTGACTCCACAAGGTAGGCTTTTGCCTCCATCCCCGACTTTCGAGTTGCCGATCTAGCACCGATGTTATTCAGGTCTGGTCCTCGGCTGTTGCCCGTGGAGGCGTCCATTGTATGACACGAGTGGCATGTTCCCTTTCCATTAAAGATGGTTCGCCCAATCTCAACAAAGGTCTCCAAACTTCGCTCCAAGTTCAATATGAGTTCTGTTTCTGAATTGGCATCAGGAGCACCCACAACGCGCGAGGTTGTCCACGGAATACGTCGATCGATTCCGTACGGTGCATAATTTTCCGCCTTTTCTTCTGGCATTGGCTCCCCATAGGCATCAAACAAGGGGATGATTCCCGTTACTAGGAGCATACAGACAATCGCAGTCAACCAACTACGTACGGGATGAACACTGTGTTTTCCAACGCGCTCCAAATCAACCTCCAGTCGATTCTAACGAATCCTATTGCCGCACTAATCGTGGCGGTTAGCCCTAGTGTTGAAGATTCCTAATCATGTATCGGATACAACCTACGACCCAGCTTATTGAACTGCAGGGCGCTTCCGGCTGGTGCCTGTGCGCTTGGTTCAGACACCGCGTAGATGGCCCCCGCCCATGATTCAAAACCTTGCCGAAAATGAGCGGCAGACTTAATCCCAATGTAGCGCATTTGCTGAGGATCCAAACCGAGAGTTCGCGAAAACGCGGTATCATACGGCTGTTCACGTTCGGTTACTATCAACACATGAATTCCGCCCTGCTTGATGTACGCAGACGGTCCCATGCTACCTCGTAATCCGGCATTTCTAGGGCCATCATATAAGAAGGAGCCATCTGACAGCGCGACAACTTCAACCGACATGGTTACAGGTTTTCCTTGCAGCGGAGACGCTTTTCCACCGATATCAAGGGTTAATGTTGTCCCGATGCCAGCCTGTTTACATATTTCCACTGCTTCAGGATCGACAACGTAAAGAATGCAGGCATCCTCCAATCCGGCATCAACAAATGTTTGCAGCATGCCGGTGCTGTCGCCCGGTGAGCCGCCGCCGGTATTGTCGTTTCGATCTGCAAACATCACCGGATACTTTCCTCGGGATTCAGCTTCTGCCAGTGCTTCACGAGTTGAAGGCATCGGGATATGCCAATCCGCGCGGCGTTCCCAGATCCATGCGCCCAATTCGTCGGCGTAACGCTGTGCTAACGCCGGATCGTTATCGGTAACAATATAAACCGATGCGCCAAGGTCTGGAATGTCAGCCAGTGGATAGCAGGTTGCGATTGAGCCACATATCACTCTGGGCTGCGCTTCTATTCGGTGCAATTCGGCGATTGCCTCGCGCATCGGGGAGTGCGCCGTGACCTGATTCATCCCCCAGACAAGCGGAATCTGGTGCAGTGCCATTGTCGGACGCACGCCATCTCGAAGGATGCGAACCAAAACATCGGCACATTCCCGACTTCGATCTGCCTGATCAATCTCCGGATATGTCTCTCGTCCAATTAACACATCTGCCATCTCGATCATGCGTTGTGAGACGTTGCTATGAGTGTCCAATTGCGCGAGAATCGGCACTTCCGAACCCACCAACTCCCGCACTGCGCCCAGGATATGTCCCTCGCCATCATTGATGCCTTCTGCCACCATCGCGCCGTGTAGCTCTAGGAGTATACCGTCAATCGCGCCTGCTGCAACAATGCCGTCCAGTAAATCGCCAAGGATAGTGTCAAAGATTTCTCTCGGGGTCGGGCCGCTTGGATGCGCATTGGCGAATACCGTGGGGATGAGTTCGAATCCGTGCTTTTCCGCACCGTCAAGGAAGCCCCCAATCGGTGTGTTTGTCCCACGGAACTTGGTGAATATCTCATCTCCGTGTAGATAGCCAAAACGTTCGTTGCGGTAACTTTCCCACGTCGTGGCGACTGGGGTGAACGTGCTGGTTTCATGACAGATTGCGCCTGTAACAACTCTCATTGGTGAGTGCTCCCTCTGTGTTTTCGGTGAAGCCCTGAAAGTCGGGCGCATTTTTCGGAACCAGAAAAACTGGGTTAGTACGGGAATCAAGGTGTCTGATAGGAATTATTCGCCGCGCAACCATCACCTAAACATTTACAATTTATAGTCCGCGTGCATGACGTTCCCTGTTACTTTGCCTCAATCTCTTAGCTAGATTTCCGCCACGATTCAAGCAACCAGCGGTATTCCACCATCAGGTCTGTGAGGAAAAGACCGTAGAAATCTGTACGCTTCCAGGGCAATTGAATCGCGAGGTTAGTTCTGTGATGAATTAGCAGAATCTCGCGTCCCGAAAATTGTGGCGGAGGACATTATATGTCAGTTTGACACGAAGATTCAAGGACAAATTTGGGTTGACGTTTCATGGACAAAATTGATAAGATAGCTTTTAATAGTAGTTAAAAAATTGGACGATAATGCAATTACCAAAGCCGTTTTGTCGAATGATTCAGAGGAGAAAACAATGCTAAACCGGAACGTACTTTTTGGGGAGCTCACGCGCAAGGAATTTGGAGACGCAGTCTCCAACGGAGTGGTTAAAGCGGCAATTGTCCCGACGGGCGCCTGTGAACAGCACCAAGACCATCTAGCAATGATTCATGATACCGCTAGTGTTACGGAGATTGCTAAACGGGTTGCAAGCCGTTTTCATCCTCACATTCTCGTGACTCCTACCGTGTCTATGTCTGTGTCGGAACATCACATGGATCGGGGTGGGGCGCTAACAATAAGACCTGAGATTTATGTTGAATATGTGTACGATGTATGCCATAGCTTAAAACGGTTGGATGTCCCCAAAGTCATGGTGCTCAATGGCCATGGTGGCAATAAATGGCAGAATCTTGAGCCAAAGGTACCGGCACAGATGAAGAGGCTTGAAAACCTTGACATCAAGTATGTTACTTACTGGGAGACCTGCCCACAATCCTTTTACGAGGCGCATCTGGAGCGGGAACGAAGCGCCGGTCACGCTGGCGAATTTGAGACCTCATTTGCGATGGTGAACTTTCCTGATCGTATCCGTGACGACCAGATCAACTACGAGAATGCAAAACTTGCCACTATTCCCAAAGGTGGACACATCCTCAGTGCAATTATCGACGGGGTCGCCGAGCAAGTTCAGCAGATGTTGGATCAGGCATGAAATATGTGCCTCGTGCTACTGCCAGTGTGTCGCTTATCGACACCGTGTATACTCCTTGCCGTATCAAATAGATGTAACCCAGGAATAAACAATGAAGCCCTCATTTCTATGTTCGAACGTTACAATCCTCGCACTCGTCCTACTAACGCTGGGTTGGGCTGTGACGATCGATGCGCGCATTAGAATGGAGGACATTGTCGGCATGTGGCTCTTTGATGAGATAGAAAAGGACGGTCCCAGAAGGATTGTCAGAGATTTCTCAGGTAGAGGGCACGATGGCGTAGTGACGGGTGATCCGGAGTTGGTAGAAGGGAAGATCGACAATGCATTGAAGTTTGGGAAGGGGAAGTATGTCGAAGTCGCGCATCATGAAGACTTGCGTATTACCGATGTGATTACCATTTCCGCTTGGGTCAAGAGACCGTTGCCAAAAGAGGCAAAGGATCTTGGCCTAGCACCTTTCTTTATCGTTGAAAAGGGCGGAATATGGGCGTTTGATCAGCAGGGAGAAGCGGCTTACGGAATGGCGATCCACAAGATTCTTGATAATATGTTACTCTTTTTTTATAAAGGCGGTTGGAAAGGGGCTAGTGGGGTCCAAGATGACAATTGGCATCATTACGTTATTATTGCCAAGGAGGATGGTATAGATGTAACGATGTACATAGATGGTCAAAAAAAACCCGTCAGACATTCGGACGGGCAGGAGAGAATACAGATGTTTCCATCCAAGAAACCGCTACACATCGGCGCATTGCTGCCAGAGAGATTTGATTCTTATAGCGATACGGAGATTGACGAAGTTATCATTTTCAATACGGCTCTAAGTGCAGACGATGTTGGGCAATTAAGAGGGGGATTCTTTGCGGTATCGCCATTGAGCAAACTCGCTATCACGTGGGGGCAGATTAAACAGAATCGCTAGTCAAAATTCTCACCGCCTAAAAAGCAAATGATAACTGTAGGAGCGTACGATGGGACAATTAGACGGTAAAGTTGCCCTGATTACCGGAGGCAGCAAAGGAATTGGCAAAGGAATTGCGCGAGGGCTCGCCGAGGAAGGCGCAGTCATCGTGCTAGCAGCCCGAGATTTTGAAGCCTTGAACCGCACTGCAGATGAAATCAGCGAAAATGGAACGACTGTGCTTGCGGTTCCGACGGACGTTACCGACGAAATCCAGGTGGAGAGATTGTTTGAACGAACAATGCAGAAATTTAACAGACTGGATATCCTGTTCAATAACGCAGGCGTAGTCGAGGTTGCCCCGATCGATGAACTCTCGACAGAAGTGTGGGACAGAACGATGAGTGTAAATTTGAGAGGCCCCTTTCTGTGCACTCGGGCAGCCATGCGTATTATGAAGAAGCAAGGAAGTGGGCGGATCATCAACATTGGAAGTGTGTTCGCCCAACGTGTTTCAGAAAACTCCGGAGCCTACAGTACCAGCAAGTTCGGTATCTGGGGATTAACGCAAGTCACAGCACTAGAGGGACGTCCGCACGGAATCGCTGTCAGTTGCCTACATCCGGGGAGTACGCTCGTTGAGCGTGTCCGAGATCGCGCGAAGCCGTACACCGATCCGATAATGGAAGTCGACGATGTCGTTCCTGTCGCGGTGCTTATGGCATCTCAGCCGCCTGAGGTAAATATGCTCGAAGCTATCGTTATGCCGATGAAGCAGCTCTATATCGGCCGTGGTTAGGATTTCGATAGATATACCGTGCGCTGTCAGAAATTGCGCTTTTCAAGATTTAAGGCTTGCTTCGCCGATTATAGAGACAGCACCAAGCGAACGAATATTGAATGGGGGGTAACGTCCGCAGTTTCCACCTGTCGCCCCTCTGGGGCTACCAAGATCTAAATAGGTCGCGATTCGGAGATCGCTCCTACAAAATAAGCAGTTCTCAGCAGCGTGGAGTATAATAGCCGAGAGATATGGAAGTGCCAACTTGCCGATAGGTGAATGTTCAACGATATCCCCACTTTGTTAGCGTTGCTACCAATCCTTCTAGTCGTCAAAGCCAATCTAACCAGAATGTGAATAGTTCATGAAGAACTCCGTTGAAGATGCCTCCGGGTTGGAAGTCAATTACCGAGCAGCAAGCCCGCGGTCTAGGGCGCATTTTGAACGCGCACAGTCGGTTATGCCGGGCGGAGTCAAAGGTGCCTACTATTACCGTCCCTACCCGCTTTCAATGGAACGAGGCGACGGGTGCTACCTGTACGATGTCGACGGCAGGCGGTATATTGACTTCACCAATCATCACACCGCGCAGATATTGGGGCACAATCACCCGGCGGTGAACACCGCGATTGAAGCGCAGGTGAGTCGAGGCATCGCTCTCGGAGCTCCAACAGGAATCGAGGTTGAACTGGCAGAAGAAATGTGTAGGCGCGTGCCATCGTTGGATTGCATCCGCTTCTGCAACTCCGGCACCGAAGCAACGCTACACGCCATACGCCTGGCGCGCGCATTTACGGGACGTTCCAAAATAGCTAAGTTCGAGGGGGCGTATCATGGCAGCCACGACGCAGTTGAAATCAGTGTGACGCCGCCATTGGATAAGGCAGGACCCGAGTCCATGCCTATCGCTGTCGCCTCGGCTGGCGGTATCGCTCCACACGCGGTTGACGACATCGTTGTCCTTCCCTATAACGACGAAGTCGCAGTTGAGCGCCTCATCACGAACCATAGAAATGAGTTGGCATGTGTCCTTATTGATCCAAAACCCCATGCTATTCCCCAGTCTACAGAATTTGTTCGATCCCTTGAGGAGATTGCGCGAAAGAACAATATTGTCTTCATACTTGATGAGATTGTGAGTTTTCGACTCGCGCCTGGCGGCTTCCAAGAGCTTGCTGGAATTAATCCCGATTTGACAACCTACGGCAAGACCATCGGCGGCGGTTTCCCGGTTGGCGGTTTTGGCGGTCGGGCGGAAATTATGGAGTTGTTGGATAGCACCGGTCGACAGCGGGGCAGATTGTTTCAAAGCGGCACATTCAGCGCGCATCCTGTCGTGATGGCTGCCGGCTTAGCTACGTTGCAACAATTGACAGCGGATGCCTATGCACACCTTGACCGCTTGGGGGTACGATTGCGTGATGGACTGGCAAGCCTTTTCTCCCATAAGCGGATCCCTGTTCAAGTGGTAGGACTGGGGTCGCTATTTGGCATCCACTTTCTTGAAGGAGAAATTCGTAATTACCGAGATTTGGTTCAAAAGGATACTGCTACCGCGTACAATTTCTTCCTTTCATTGTTGGAGCAGGGGTTTTTCCTAACTTCCAATCTAGATTTTAACGCACTTTCGCTCCCGATGAAAGAGCGCCATGTGGACGAGTTAATTGCTGCCACTGAACGCGCCGTGGAACAACGGACAAAGGAAGCCTCATGAAAAACGTTGAACTTAAACAACAAGCGACTGCTTATCAAACAAATAAAGGAGTAGTCGTAATGAGCATAGACACGAAACTCCAACTTTACCTAATCATCTGCTGCCTGATGTTCACCTTTCACCAACACGTTGCGTCCGCACACCAACCGAACTTTAAGAAAGAATCTGCTGAGGACTTTGTTAAATTAGGAATACCGCTCGAAGAAGCACTCACCAAAACTACGTTTGTCGTTGAGTGGTTAAGCGGAGACGGAAGTACTGAAGTAAATTTTCAAGGTGAGAACGTAATCCGCACTCCTGATTACATAGAACTCCCCTCCGATAACAATAAAGATGGCAGAACCGATAGTTATTATAGAATCCTATCTAAGTATGCTGTTGAAACGAATCGGTACATTTTTGTCCCGTTAGACCGCTGGGGCGGGGGTTCGGGAATCTTTCGGCAGCTCCACGCGGTTGACAAAAAAACGCTCAGAACTGTTGAGGAAATCGCGTTAGGGGATCGATCAGGTATCTGGGAACTTACTGTAGCCGATCCATCCACGAACACTATCTCTATTACTTACGTAAGAGAAGAGGATTGGCGCGGCAACTTTACAGATTCCCGCGATAAAGCAATCAAAGGACATCTTAGAATGATAGATGGTAAACTTCGAGATGTGGCCGATCCACTAAGTCCGATCCCACCTGATATGGTGTTCTTTAGGGCAGGCAGCTTTTTTACGATGGGAAGTTGGGAAAAAGATGTGGAAACTGATGAGAAGCCACACCACGTCGTCTTCCTTGATGCATTCTATATAGACAAATACGAAACGACAAATGCACAATACAAGGAATTTATTGATGCGAACCCACAGTGGCAGAAAAATCGTATCCCAAAAAAATACCACGACGGAGATTATCTGAAGCATTGGAATGGAAATGATTACCCACCCGACAAAGGCAACCACCCCGTTGTTTATGTCAGTTGGTACGCAGCAATGGCTTATGCAGAGTGGCGCGGGAAACGCCTGCCGACAGAAGCAGAATGGGAGCGCGCAGCACGCGGTTCTTGGCATTGGGGTGCCATGAATGCCGACACAGCAAACTATGGTGAAAATGTCGGCGATACGACAACCGTCGGAACGTATCCTCCGGGCGCAAGCGGCTTATACGATATGGCGGGCAACGTCTGGGAATGGTGCCTTGATGAATACAATCCCGACTTTTACGCTATTTCTCCGAGTCATAATCCACTTGCCGGTGGAACTATGGATAATATCTTATCCGATTGGACAAACGTTAAAACCGTCCGTGTGTTACGCGGCGGCTCTTGGGTAAGTAACGCCAAGTTTGTGCGTGTCTCTGATCGGACGAGATTCACACCGAAAATCACGAACAAGGCGCGTGGATTCCGCTGTGCCATGAGTGTATCACCTTAAAAGCAAAAATAAAAAAGTGCTGTAAACCCAGCAGACACAGTAAGTTTTGGATGGATTCCCTTCAAATGCGGAGAAAAACGGTACGTTAAAAGCGACAAGGATTCGCACAGTTTGGATGGATTGAACTTCAAGCCCAGAGTTCCAGTATTTGACGCTAACGTCGGCGTGGGACACCAATTTAATCAACCCGCACCGTTTGATGATGTTGCCGGACTTCTCCATGAGATGCAGCGCCACGGTGTTCAGCGTGCTTTAATTTACCATGTTCAAGGTGAATCTATCAGCGGGTTAGATGGAAACGAGGCGCTGGTAACATGGGCTGAAGGGACCGAGCAATTTAGTCTACAGTGGACGGTTGGACCCCGGCAGGATTCGTTACGGCAATTGCAAGATTTCCATGTTGATGGGATAGTCAAAAGCGTGCGAATAAATAGTACGCGACCCGGGAGTTCGGCCGTTGAACTACCCTTTGTGGAGTGGCTCTACGGCGATCTGCTCGAATGGCTGCAAGCAGAAAAGGTGCCGTTATGGATTTCACTTACGGACACACCGACTACCGAAATAATGTCAACGCTAAAGCGCTTTCCGGATCTCGTGACCGTGCTGCTCGGCGCCCATTATTCTCACGCCCTACTTGTACCACCCCTTCTCAGGCATTTGCCTAACGCACATTTGGAGTTAAGCCGTTACGAAGTTCCGGGAGGTGTCGAAGCGTTGAAGGGCGAATTTGGCGTGGGACGGCTCATTTACGGTTCGTTCTATCCGCGCTATGCGATGGGACCGATACTCTACGCCTTGCACCACATGGGCCTGACCGAGACGGAGTTGGAAGCTATCTGCGAGGGCAACCTCAAGCGCGTGTTAGGAGAGTGAATGGGCAATGATTGATGGCACAACCATAATCGACTTCCACGGGCATGTAGGGCGCTGGGAGTATTTGGGAATGCTGGACGACCCAATTCCAATGCTGCGGGCAATGGATGCCGTGGGAATCGATCGAGCCTGTGTTTTTAATATCTTCCACCCGGAAGGAACGCGCGCCAATGATTGTACAGCCACCTTCGTGGCAAAACATCCAGATCGCTTTATAGGCTTTGCCTATGTCTCTCCTTTGATGCCGGAAACGATGGTTCCCGAACTAGAACGTGCGATAGACATGATGGGGTTATCCGCCATAAAAATCTATCCAACCTACACACCCTATCGCCTTAACCATCCGGCATGGCACCCGATTTATCAGTTCGCCCATGACCACGAACTGGTCATAATTTCTCACACAAGTAGCCAACCGGACACCACGCACCCTAAATACTTTGGTGAAGCCGCGGCTCTGTTCCCTAATGCAAAATTCGTCGCCGCACATGCCGGAAATACTGCACCGGGGCGTCGTCAGGCGATACAGGCGTGCCACAAATGTCCGAATTTCTTTGTGGAAACTTGCTCGACATTTCGTACACCCGGCGTTATCGAAGAACTGGTCGCGGAAGTTGGCGCTGATCGAATACTCTATGGGTCGGACATGCCACTCATAGATTGCCGATCACAGATTGGTAAAATCATTACTGCCGATATCGGCAATAGCGCTAAGCGCAAGATATTGGGAGAGAACGCCACGCGTTTGCTAGGATTATAGCAATCATAGTGGTTTGAATCGAAAAAACACCTAGTGCTCAACAACTACGACCATTGGACAATCAACTGACCGGCATCCGTTTTTATTGGTTCGTCGCCCTACCACTTTGGCATTAAGGTCAAATAGCGGTCCAATTCAACTGCGGCGTTTGTTCAATCGGCTTTTGTGCCATATTAGGTTCTCCTTTTTGTTGTGCTCATAATAGGAAAGCCTTTTGAGTTGGTTATGTCAACTATATCTATGCGCACCCCTCATTCAATTGAACATCTCATACACTGTTATTCGAACGAAATGGTTTTTCTTGTGAATCTTTAAATGTCATGCAGCGGATACAGCTTGCGGTTCTGTTTGCGGAACTGTATTTCCCCTCCAGCGGGGTCATGGACGCTTGGTTCAGATACCACGTAGATTGCGCCCGCCCATGATTCAAAACCTTGTCGGAAATGTGCAGTGGATTTAATACCAAGGTATCGCATTTTGTGGGCATCCAAACCGAGAGTTCGTGCAAACGCGGTATCAAACGGTTGTTCTCGTTCGGTGACCAACAATACATGAATTCCGTCCTGTCTAATGTGGGCTGACGGTCCCATGTCACCTTCCAATCCCGCATTCATGGGTCCATCATAACGAAAGCGACCGTCAGAGAGGGCGATGACTTCGGCGTTCATAGTTACGGGTTTCCCCTGAAGCGGAGATGACTTGCCGCCGACATCAAGGGACAACTGTGATCCAATGCCTGCCTGTTTACACGCCTCCACCGCTTCAGAATCGACCATGTAAAGAATACAAGCATTTTTCAATTCGGCATCAATAAATGCCCCCAACATGCCTGTGCTGTCACCGGGTGTACCACCGCCAGTATTATCGTTTCTATCAGCAAACATCACCGGATATTTCCCTTGGGATTCGGCTTCGACTAGCATCTCGCGAGTTGAAGGCATCGGTATGTGCCAATCCGCCCGGCGTTTCCAGATCCACTCTCCCAATTCATCGGCATACCGCTGCGCCAAAGTTGGATTATTGTCGGTAACAATATAAACCGACGCGCCCAGATCCGGGATGTCAGCCAACGGGTAGCAAGTCGCGATTGAGCCGCAAATCACTTCCGGCTGCGCTTCGATTCTGTGCAATTCGGCGATGGCTTCGCGCATTGGAGGGTGGGCTGTGACCTGATTCACTCCCCAAATGAGCGGAATCTGGTGTAGAGCCATCGTCGGACGCACGCCATCACGCAGAATGCGCACCAAGACATCAGCGCATTCTCGGCTCCTCGCCGCCTGATCAATTTCCGGGTAAGTTTCCCGTCCAATCAGCACATCAGCCATCTCGACCATACGATGTGAAACGTTGCTATGAATGTCCAACTGCGCGAGAATTGGCACGTCCGAACCAACCAATTCTCGCACCGCGTTCAGGATATGCCCTTCCCCATCATCGATTCCCTCTGCCACCATCGCACCATGTAACTCTAGGAGCACCCCGTCAATCTCCCCTGCTGCAGCAATTTCGTCTAGCAAATCGCCCAGGATAGTGTCGAAAATATGCCGTGGTGTTGGACCGCTGGGATGCGCATTTGCATAGATAGTGGGGATGAGTTCGAAACCGTGTTTTTCTGCGCCGTCAATAAAACCGCCAATTGGTGAATTGGTGCCGTGAAACTTTTCGAGAATCTCTTCTGCGCGCAAGTAGCCAAAGTGTTCATCACGATAGCTTTCCCACGTTGTGGCGACCGGGGTAAACGTACTGGTTTCGTGACAGATTGTACCCGTAACAACTCTCATTGATAGATGCTCCCCTTGTGCTTTCAGTGTAGCCCACGAAATCGCGGTTAACGCCATTATATGCTAACTGTACAGATCGATTCAAGAGGGAATTTAGGTTGACGCTCCACGAAAAAAACTGATAAGATTATCAATATTAGGAGTTTAGAATCACAAGTCAATAAGAGTCGTGAAACAGTACCATTTAACGATTGAGACGAGAGGCTGATGCCGGACTGGACCTTTTCCTTCGGAGAACGCACACGAAAGGGAATTACGAGAATCCGTCTCCAGCGAGGGTAGTTAAAGCGGCAACTTGCCCAACGAAAGCCTGCATGGTCGCGAAACCAACGGTTTCAACACATCAATTCTGCCGCGAAAAATCAGAGTTTTCTTTTGTCATTTGGATTTGACATTCTTCAGACTTTTTGGTTGACAATATGAAGATTTCGCTGACTCGCCTCTTACTTTATCTAGCGCTTGTATCCCTATATCTGCTTCACAAAGATTTTTGGTTTTGGCGTAACCCTATGTTACTACTGGGATTACCTGTCGGATTGGTCTACCACGTTGCATTCTGCGTTGTGGTTGCCGTAATAATGGCGCTGCTAGTCAAATACGCTTGGCCCTCCCAACTAGAGATTGAAGAGGATGACTCGGTAGATTGATGACCGTTTTTGTAATTTTCACGTATCTCGCCTTGGTGTTAATCGTCGGCACCGTAAGTCACAGATTTTTTCGCGGTACCGGCGAAGACTATTTCGTTGCCAGCCGCACCATCGGCCCATTTGTCCTGTTGATGTCCCTCTTCGGGACAAACATGACGGCGTTCGCCATCCTTGGCGCCTCCGGCGAAGCCTACCACAAGGGGATAGGCGTGTTTGCTTTAATGGGGTCGTCTTCGGCGCTAATTATTCCGAGCATTTTCTTCTTCGTAGGTACGAGGCTGTGGGCAATTGGGAAAAGACACGGCTATCTAACGCAGGTTCAATATATCCGCGAACGGTGGAACTCCGACAATTTGGGATTGCTGCTCTTTGTCGTTCTGGTCGCGCTCGTTGTACCGTATCTGCTGATCGGCGTAATGGGAGGTGGGCAAACCCTTGCAGTTATTACTGACGGTCAAATCCCAAAATGGGTGGGCGGATTGCTTGTTTGCGCCGTGGTAGTTATCTACGTCTGTTTTGGCGGGATGCGCGGCACCGTATGGGCGAACACACTTCAAACACTGGCATTCATGACCTTGGGCGCGGTGACGTTTTTCACAATTGTGGGCAAGATGGGTGGTCTGTCGAACGCCATAGCGAGGGTTGACCGAGATTTGTTGATGCATGCCGACCGAATAAGACCACTGGAGTTGATGACATACATCTTTATTCCCGTCGCGGTAGGGATGTTTCCACACATATTCATGCACTGGCTCACGGCAAAAAGTGCGCGGACATTTCGCTACCCAATCATATTCTATCCCGTGTGCATCGCCGTGGTGTGGATTCCGAGTGTGTTGCTCGGCGTTCTGGGAAGCGGCGATATCACCGGGTTGGAGGGAGCGCAAGCCAATACAATCTTGGTTCAGCTAATTTCCCGGTACGCGCCCGGGATATTGGCGGGATTCTTGGCAGCCGGTGTTTTTGCGGCAATCATGTCCTCCCTCGACTCGCAGACACTTGCCATCGGGAGTATGTTCACGCACGATATCGTGCGGCACTACGGTTTCCATAACCAGATGAGCGAGAAGCATCAGGTATTGGTCGGACGACTCTTCGTCGTCGGATTGCTTGCCGTGACTTACGTTTTATCCTTGATTTCCAATCGGAGCATCTTCAAACTCGCGGTGTGGTCGTTTACCGGTTTCGCGTCCCTTTTTCCGGTTCTGCTCGCTGCTCTCTTTTGGAAGCGCAGTTCAAAACACGGCGCCTTCGCTTCAATTGTGAGCGTTGTGGTTCTTTGGACATTCTTTTTCCTTAGAGGTTGGCAAACACTCGGCTACACGATAGGTGATACTGGAATCATGCCAGTAACGGTTGTGTTCGCGGCTTCAGCCATCGCGATGGTCATCGTATCGCTATTGACGAAGCCGCCGGAGGTGAATACCCTCCGAAAGTTCTTCGCTGCACCTTCATAGATGGAGCGTCGCGAGACTAATACTCTACCAATTTGAGTTTAGCCCATGTCGTCGCCATTTTATCCGAGGGATTGACTGCTTGAAATCCTAGTAACTTTTCGATCCCTTGGGCCATGAGGCTGTTGACTTCCCTTTCTGTTAGCCCTCGATTGAAGATTGCAACCTCATCGACAAATCCTTCCATCCCTAGCCTGTTTCCACCGGGCCCCATAGCACCGATGTGCAATCGCTCAGTGCGATGAAACACTGGATCTTGTCCGCCAAATGGGGCTCTACCGTGTGCCACGCCATCCACGTACTGTGTGAGGTCTCTCCCGTCATAGGTCCCAACGGCATGATGCCATTCGCCATCGGTAATCAATATGCTGCGAGCCTCAACGTCATGGAACGGGTTCCTGGTCGTAAATCCAACAATGACCTCGTTACGCATCCACATCGAATAATTCCGCGTTCGGTCTGCATCCCAATTTTCCTTGCTGACTATCATGTTGCAGCAGTCACCAATAAGCTTCTCAACCTTTACCCATGCCGCAATCGCAAACTCCTTAAGATCCATGTCGTCCTTATGCGGCACTGTTGCAGCATTCCACCGTCCACCGGCTGGTCCTACCTGAAGTCCGGCTCCCCATACGCCTTCCGCCCATTTGGGCTTCTGTTGGAATATGCCATCGTGCCCCTTTCCGGAGACATCTTTAAGAATGCCGTCTGCCACGTTTCCCACTTTACCATCTCCAGCCGCAAACGTAAACGCCATGACAACATCATCCTGTTCAATAGCGCTATGGGAGAATGGTAATGTCGTGATAAACCACACGAAACTCCATAGGATTGACATCATCGTGAATCTCAGCATCATAAGACCCTCCTTCTGTGGGTTTCAATTAGATCGAATGTGTCCCCAGGTGGTTGCCAACTTGCCCCGCGGATTGATGGCTAGATACTTTAATAACCCTTCATCCATAATGGTTTGGAGCTGGTTTTTATTCAATGCCACATCAAAAAGACCAACGTCGTCAATGAGCCCTTCAATACCGCTTACGCCATCAGGCGAGGTTGCACCTATCATCAACGGCGCTACATCCATTTTAGGCAACGCGCCCTCGTCTCCAACGAGGGGCTTCCCTAACCATTTCACCGCACCTAGCAAGTCGCCATCAATATAGGCGACCAAAAGAGCATCATGCAGGTAGGATTGGCTGACAAATACGAGGAGGACAGAGCCGTAAATTAAGTCGGCAAATTGACGACTCTCTGGGGAAAGATGAAAGCCGAAAATTGAGCTGGTCAACACCATCGTGCGGAAGGCGTATGATGTTTTGACTAGTGATTTGATGATTTTAGGGTTGCCCATGTAATAGCCATTTTATCTTGGGAATCAACTGCTTGAAATCCGAGCAACTTTTCAAGTCCGTGGTCCATGAGGTCGTTGACCTCATGTTCTGTTAAACCCCGATTGAAAATTACTACTTCATCGACAACTCCATCCATGCCGGCTCCGGTGCCAGCGGGTCCCATGGCTCCAATGTGCAACCGCTCAGAGGAGTGAAAAGATGGATCTTGCTCTGCGAATTGCGCCTTACCGTAGGCTACTCCGTCCACATACTGTATTAGCTCTTTCCCGTCATAAGTGCCCAGTACATGATGCCATTTGCCATCGGTTATCTGTATGCCGCGTGTTTGAACATCATTAAATGGGCCCTTTGTTATAAATCCAACGGTCACCGGTTCCCGCATCCACATTGAATAATTCCGAGATTGGTTTCCACTCCAGTTCTCCTTGCTGACTATCATATTGCAGCAGTCGCCGATGAGTTTTTCGGTTTTCACCCATGCGCCAATTGCAAACTCTTTAAGATCCATATCGTCGGCATGTGGAACCGTGACAGCATGCCAACCTCCCCCGGCCTGCCCTACCTGAAGCCCCGCTCCCCAAACTCCTTTAGCCCATTTCGGCTTCTGCCTGAACTCACCATCATGGCCATTGCCGGAAACATCCTTTAGGATTCCGTCTGCCACTTGGCCGATTTTGCCATCTCCAGCGGCAAAGGTAAATGCCATAAGGACATCTGCTCTCTCAATCTCGTCGTAGGATAGTTGTATTGTGGTGAATAGAACCGCGAAAGTCGATAGTATTGATTTCGTTGTGAACCTAATCATTATAGTCCTCCCTAACTTGCATTGTACTAGAAAAGACACACATTCCCGTGATTCAGAATAGTTAGGAGCGAAGCCAAATTTGAGCGGTTTCATTAAGCAAACGCAGCAGCTACTTTCTTTCCATAGATGATGGGAGCAACGTTTAAATCATCTATGTGGTTGGTTAAGCCCTCTCGTCTACCACCAATGAGCCGGCTTTTTTCCGTACGAACATGAATCGCTAAACTTCTGCGCGGTGTATCGGACATGTTTTCGCCGCTACCGTGAAGGACATGTTGGTCGTGCAGGCTTATTCCGCCCGCATTCATGAGAGCCGATGTTTCCCGCCACATGCGATTTGGGGGTACGCTGAAATCGTCTTGGGATATCTCCTGACTAAAGAAGTCACCTCCGGTGCTTTCTCCCCATTGATGTGAGCCAGTCACAAAATTCATTGGTCCCGAATCCGCTTCTACGTCGTTCAAGGCAACCCATGCGGTAAGCAACAGGCTTCCGGGTTCCCAGTGTTTGCTAAAATAAGTCCAATCCCGATGCCAGCCAACGCGAGTCTGAGCTCTCTTGTCGAACACCGTTGGCGGCTTGTAGAGAAGCTGGACCCCGGCGACCTGGATCATCCCTGCGCCGGTGACGTGAGCAGCCCATTCGCCAATTTCTGGCGAGCGAATCAGGACTGGAATCGCCTCGTTCGCAATCTGCGGTTGTTCGATTTTGCAGAGGGCATCTAGATCATCGCCAGGCCTCCACCGAGATTCGGGGGGTGGTTTTCCTGTATCGTATACCCCGGCGCGGAGCATGTCCATACCTTCATTCGCATTCTGAACTCTTTCTGAATCAATTACAGGTTGGCTAACGATGTAAAATCCGTCCCGCCCAAACGATTCCCTAACTTTTGCTGGTATTCTTGTTCCCATTGTCTGGACTGACTAGTGCTAGGTTTCGGTTCGATATGGGATGTTCCCAAGTCAATTCATGAACAGCGATTCCTAAAGGATTTCTTGATTTGGATTTTTCACAAATCGGTGGCATTATAGACTAGGAGAACCATCTTTCAGGTTAAAACGGTGTGTGGCATGAGTAATTCCCAAAAGCAGTTGAATTCCTCTGCTACCAATTTCCTACGTTCAACCTTTTATCCTTCCCCAGGTGATAGACAGCTTTCCTCCACGTTCAACCGGGTGCGCCAATCCGCCCTGCGCTTCAAAGTTCTGCTTGATTTCCACCTCGTTCAGCACGCGATTGTATACACGAATTTCGTCCAAGATGCCTTTCCACCGTTCCCCGGCTGGTCTTCTTCCGATATAAAACGGACTCTTATTGTCAATATTTTCCTTTCCTTGGGCATCCGATGGTACGCTGCGTACCGATTTGCCATCTACAAATAACTCGACGTCGCCTTTCCGTTCAAAGACGCCAACAACGTGCACCCATTGATTGAAGTGGGTCATACCTTCGAGGACACGGCTCGCGTTGCCCTTTCCGTCATTCGCATACGGATGAAATCCATCTAAAATGTTATGCTCCAGCATGTATCCGACATCGCCGTCATCCTTCTTATCAATGATTCGCATTGATGCCCCGGAGTCTTTCGGGAATGCCCAAGCTTCAAGGGTAAAATCGGTTCTTGCACCAAAATCCAAACTACCATCTGCGGGATTCCCTACATTTACAGACTGATTGCTCCCGTTAAACTCCATGCCTTCAGCGACTTTACCTTTTACAACTCTGGGAGCGCCCTCAATTTTGCCATCGTTCGACCCCCAAACGTCTTTGACAGTTTCGCCTTCTATCGTTTCTTTATCGAACGACCAATAGCTAACCAATCCTTCACTGACAGCTTTCTTTTTACCCAGTGCTGAATTTCTCTGCCAGATCAATGTCCCTAGCATCACTAAAATGACAGCCACCGTTACGTGTATCTTCATCTTAGTCCTCTCTTTGAATTGTTCTCTCAAAAAATGAAAGTTGCGTGGATTACTGAAATCGTTGGCAAGTGCTATATTCTTGTGAACATGCGACGCTCACCAAAATGACCAGAGAGTCCTACGATTGTACGCCTGTGAAAGAGGAAAAGCAACAATAAATGGCGAATCATTGACATTGAGATATGCCGATACGTGACGAATGATATGTACTTTACGATGATAATTCAGTTTCACATGTAGGCCCAACTTTCATTTCTCCAAGACGTAAGCACAACGGAATTTGCTGATGTGGACAGTTCTCGACGCGTGTATGTCTGCCGGTTGTGGCCACTTCATTCGTGGGAATCTTATTCATGCATTTTGCCACGAAAACGAATTCGGCTAGACTGTTCACCTATTCGCTCAGAAGGAGATGAAAACTACTCATTTGGCAAATCTTTACAATCATGCTATAATATCCCCCATGCAGGTGGTGTAAAACAGGAGGATTGGATATGAGAGCTGGAGCAAGCAAGAGAGACATCACCTTTCCTGAGCTTCTTGGAAACCCGATCGTGCACGACCCACTCTTCGCAAGGGTGCTCGTGCTAGATGATGGAACCAATTCGGTGGCTATCGTATGCGTGGACATGGTTTGGCCATCGTTCCCCGAAATCCGCGAGAAGATTAAACAACAGCTTGGGATCTCACTTACGTTGGTAAACTGCAACCATACACATTCGGACGCGAGAGGCGAGCACAACGACAACTGGAGGGAAACAGTTGGTCAGTCCATTTACGAGATGGTGGAAGAAGCGTATGCAAGCAGGGCAGCTGTGACGCTTCATGCCGGTCGAGCGTCGGTACAACTGGGAGGGAACCGATACGGCAGTGACTTCACGCAGGAGGTAGTTCCGTGGGTCAACGTGCTTGCTGTTCACACAAATGATGACAAACCGTTGGCAATCTTATTCGAACATGCAGCCCACCCCGTAGTGACCTTGGAATGCGGAGCCCTTAGCGCCGACTATCCCGCCTATGCGATAGCTCGCATAAACGAAGAACTGGGAGATGAGGTCGTGCCGATGTTTGCTCAAGGTTGCGGCGGAACCGTTAACGCGGAGCCAGTGGGATTCACTGTCGAAAGCGGATGGCACGAAAATGCTGAAAAGGCTGGCAAGCAACTCGGTGAAGCTGTCCTCGAAGCGATTCATCACAGCGGCGAGATAGAGGCGGATACGATTAAAATTCGGTCCAAGACTGTCACACTCCCGCTGCGCGTTCCTTCAATGGAACAGTGGGAAAAGCAGGTAGAGGAACCCCGGGACGAGCGACAGGACGATTCAACGGCAATGAACGCACTACACACGGTCAAGACCATTGTTGAACGAGGAGAACAACCCGGCTTGACATACTGTATTAATGCAGTCATGCTGGGATCGGAATGGCTGCTCGTGACCATGGCAGGGGATGTTTTCGGCGAGTATGAACTATTCGTCAACTCACACGCCCCCTTCGATCATGATATGACTTTCGGATACACAAATTCCAGAGAGGGAGAGGACGATCACGAACACTACATCCTCACGGACAAGGCTATTGCTCTTTCCATCAGGAAGCCCCACCGCGCTCAGACGAGCTGTCGTGACGCGCTTCGTGTTATCAAGGCGTCGACACACGAGAACGTGCGCCTCCCCTATGCGGTTGGGATTGAAGCCGTAATCCATGAAGGCATTAAATCCCTCTGGACTGATTAACTAGTAGGAAAGCCCGAGGACACTAAATTCTCCTTAGGCATCAAGAAACGAACAATTCAACTGAAGCGGGCGCGGCTTCATTGAAGATTGGCAATGAAGAGAAGAGTTGGAAGAGAATACGTTTGGCTTTGTAATGTTGAGGGCAAATTACTTGTGCCCGCAGTTCCGGTTCTACTTATCGTCATAACGGCTATGTGGCCAATGGGAGGATCAGCAATGAGAGCAGGAGCAAGCAAGAGAGACATCACGGTTCCAGAACTTATCGGGAACCAGGAGGTGCACGATCCACTCTATGCAAGAGCGCTTGTGTTAGACGACGGCGACAATGCGGTGTGCATCATCTGTCTGGATATGATAAGCCCCTGGTTCCCAGAAGTGCGCGATAGGATTGGAAGACAGCTGGGAATCGATTGCACGCTTGTCAACAACCAGCACACGCACTCGAACGGGCGCGGGATGGGACACACCGACGAGTGGAGAAAAACTGTTGGCGAGTTAATCTACGAGATGGTGGAGGAAGCCCAGGCAAACTTAGTGCCCGCTTCGCTACATGTCGGGCGCACTCGCGTGCAGATTGGGCACAATCGGTACGGTGATGCCTTCACCCAAGAGGTAGTTCCCTGGGTGAACGTGCTGGAAGCACGTGCCGCAGACAACCGGAAAATTGCCGTTCTGTTTGAGACTGCGGCTCACCCGGTTATTGCCATGACGCACCCCGGAATCAGCGCCGACTTTCCTGGATACGCGGTTGATCGGATAAACGAAGAACTCGGCGATGAAGTTGTGCCTATGTTCGCTCAGGGATGCGGCGGAAATGTTAACGGCGATCATGTGGCTGGAGGCCACGAAAACGCCGAGAAAACAGGGAGGAAACTTGGTGACGCAGTTCTAACGGCTCTGCGCGAAACAGTGCAGATAAAAGCAAGCAGAATTGACCTGCGTTCCAAGACAATAATGCTCCCATTGCAGTTACCGTCCGTGGAGAGATGGGAAGAGTCGATCCGCCGTATAAGGGTCGGAGGCGAAGTCCCGCCCAGGGAGGGGTGGCCGAATAACGAATCGACGATGAAGACGATGCAAACCCTTAAGGGTATGATGGAAAGGGGCGAACAGCCAACGTTCCCAATGGAAATTAACGTCGTCATGCTCGGTTCGGAATGGTGTCTCGTTGCTATGGCGGGAGAACTCTTCACCGAGTATGAACTATGGATCAACGCATTGGCACCCTTCGACCACAACATGGTCTTCGCATTTACGAATGCCGTCGTAGGAGCCACCGACGATGAGTATATCGGCTACATTCCAACAGACAAGGCGCTTGCATTGGGCATCAAAACACCGATTGTAGCGGAGACTGCATGTATGGAGGCGGGATCTTTTCCCGGTTTTTTCCACGGCGTAAGAGTTGACGGTGCTTATACCTGTTATGCGGTTGGCATTGAGAGCCAGATTAAAGAGGCCATTACTTCGCTCTGGACTCGATGAACACATCGCACACGGGTATGTGCGGGAATGATGTATTGGTCATTAGATTACATCACGTCAACAGGTGAAATTGTTTCAATATAGAGCTAAGCGTGGCCTTATCTGATTAGCTCGA
The DNA here is from genome assembly GCA_965204085.1 of Candidatus Poribacteria bacterium. Lineage (GTDB taxonomy): Bacteria > Poribacteria > WGA-4E > WGA-4E > JAJDTR01 > JAJDTR01. Next base: position 1,146,912 of record CBDBEE010000002.1, read on the forward strand.
ATAGCATGCACAGCAATCACATCAGCAGGCGTTTGAAACACACCCACACAGTATGGCAATCGAATTATCGCAAGTCTTGCAGTAATGGCACTGACAACATGAGCCGTAAAGCAAACTAATCATGGAGGTAACGAGAAAATGACAATTAGATTCCGTATGTTTGGAATGCTTATCGTGTTTGCTGCTATCACGTTATTCAATTCGAGCTATGCCAAGATAGATCCTGAAACGTTAGTGGGCATGTGGCTGTTCGACGACAAGCGCAACCCCGGGAAAGATTCATCGGGATACGATAACCACGGTGTACTGAAAAATGGCGTCAAATGGACAAATGATGGACACATCGGGGGAGCAATGTCATTCGATGGCGTAGACGATTATGTTGATTGCGGTCGGGCGGAGAGTTGCGCCGGTCTGGACAATTTTACAGTCGTAGTTTGGTATCTCCAAGCGCTGGATTTCGACTCGGGGCCTCTCGTATGTAGAGGCACCGGCAACGGCGAGTGGAACTTTCACGCAGGTATAACAGGTCCCGGAAGGTTATTTAATGAGATAAACATCAACGGCAAATTTATGGGTGGCGCTTCGGGAGTGACCGGAGCAAAAGCGGGTACCTGGAATCATGGAGCCTTTTCCTATGATGGAAAACGCAGGAAGATGTTCATGAATGGAAAGCTGGATTGGAAAGGCGGAGACGAACCGGGAAAGGTACGAGCGGCTAATGAGCATGTTCTAATCGGTGGATGGTCGATTCATGCCCTAGAGCAGTGGTACAACGGCAAAATTGATGAAGTTGCCATTTTCAACGTTGCCTTGGATGAGGATGACATTCAAACCATCATGGAGAAGGGGCTCAACGAAGCTCTTGGACGGCTTGCCGTATCGTCAGTTGGGAGATTAGCCGCGACGTGGGGACTAATTAAGACACAATAACCACACCGTATTTGCTAATGTATCTCTCTAAAATATCTGTAAATCCATGACGTGAATTCAAGTCGCGATTCGAAAACAGCTCCGACACAAGTGTTGGGTTTCACTCGAATATCCTAAGATTTCGGGTAGAATGAAACGTCGGAAATGTTCTCTCAGTGCGTGATTTCTTTTGGATTTCCGTTCAACCCAACCTAGGGTTCAAATTGCCACAGATAGATATCCCTTCTATTATTCAAACAAGATCTAAACAACTACAATCAGGAAACTGTGATGAGGCACGGGCTGGGCTCATTGTCACTCTTGTGTGTGATAGTTGTTATCCATGGACTCCAAAATTCCTTCGCGAGTGACAAGAGGGAGATGATGACATCTTTTCAGGGACTGATTCACTACAGCGATCGGTATGACATTGGGACGAATGTGGCGATTTTGTATTTTGAAGACAGCGATACAGATATCGTGAAAAGCATCAAGTCTTGGGCAGACCGAGGATATGAACCGTGGGTTATGTTCAATAGCAGCCAGGACTATACCGGCACCTACGTTAAGGGAGGCTATGATGGGATAGAACACTTTGACGAGGTGCAATTATCCGCTGATGAATCCTACAAAACGGTCTTTTCGGAGGGAGCCTACATGGTTCCCAACCCCAACTGGCTTCAATACCATAAGGATTTTGTGAGGAGAGCCATTGACGCCGGAGCCAAAGCCATTGTACCCGAAGAACCTGAATTCTTCTCAACGGCAGGATATAGCTCGGTTTTCAAAGAAGCTTGGAAACAGGAGTATGGAGATGACTGGGTTGATCCGGCAACCAATGACACGACGCGCTGGATGTCGAGGCGGCTTATGGCAAAATTTTACGAACGGCATCTTGATGCCGTTCTGACCTACGCGAAAAACTACGATCCGTCTGTCAAATGCATCATAGCCGCCCACAGCCCTATTGACTACGCCGTGAATCCAATGGTATATCCCCATGTGAAAACTTCAAAACTCGCGGCACTAGATGGTTATATCGCCCAAGCCTGGTCCGATACTGCCCGCACCCCTTTTATTGATCCGACGAGGGACGGGGCTGAAGTCGAAAGTGCCTTTCTCAAGGGCTTTCTCGAATATAACTATTTCTGGAACTTGATGCGGGACACAGGAAAAGAGCTCATATACCTTCAGGACCCAAAGAGCGATTCTCCGGGATTCTCGTGGGACCAATACCGAACGTGGTACGAAGAAACAGTTATAGCGTCTAGCATCTTTAGCGCCTCCGATTACGAGGTGATGCCGTGGCCCGATAGATTCTTTGTAACAGAGGCGCCTACAGGACAAAAAACTGCGTGCCTGACGGTCGTACGTGCCATGCAAGATTTGCCCAACTATGAAAGCGAAAACTCAACGCATCTAGCGACGCTGGTTTCAGACACAATGTTATGGACTAGCCCCGAACTCCACGAAGCCATTGTTGGGCTTGTAGGGATGAGTGTCACTCCACTCAGGGATGGCGTACCTATTGACGTGATCCCAATAGAAAGAGCGAGTGACCCCGGTTTTCTGGATGGGTACAGAGTCCTCTTTATGAGCTACGAGTCTTGGTTGCCTGAAGTCAAGGCTCACCAAGACGCGATAGTCGATTGGGTGAAAAACGGGGGTATGCTAGCGTTCTTCGGCGGAAGCCGATACACAGACATTGAGTCATCTTGGTGGAAAAAGATGAAATTCGCCGAGCCTCAAGACGCACTCTTCAAGGATTTGGGAGTCGGACTGGAAAGCACTCAAATCAAGATACAAGGTAATACACTTGTCAGCCTAGATGATTTCCATCCGCTAGTACAGCAACTTGGTAGAATCGAATCGGTACCAAGATGCGATTACGTGTACTCGTATAACGCTCCTTCAGCCCACTGGATCTACGGAGCGGATGGTAAGAACATGCCGGTAGTGTTTGAGCAGGAGGTTGGGTCGGGATTGTTGTTCTTTGTCGGAATACCCCCGCGCTTTTTAGTCAGGTCAACAGTCGGCGCAGAAATCATTCGGGAAATCTCTAGATACCTCAGTGACCGAGCGGGTGCTTCTTACGAAGTGGAGAATCAACTGTCCGTCCGGCGAGGTCCGTATCACATCGTATATGCCACGCGAGACGAAGTCTCCTTGGAAGGCCACTTTATTGACCTGTTTGACCCCAAACTTCCGCTCATTGAGAAGAAGAACCTAAACGCTGAAGAGTATGCATTCCTATATGAGATTAACCCACTGCCGAGTCAAATTCAGATTCTGTACTCTTCATCTATAATTGAAAACCAGAAGCAAGGAACGGACAGGACAAGCTTCCGGGCAAGCGGGCCATTCAAGACGATCGGTGTTGTTACAATCTATAGTCCCATCCTCGATCCAAGAGCCGTATCGGCAAAAGACGGGGTAACCGGAAGCGATTTACTGATAGACTGGTTGTGGAACAATGACAGACGAGCCCTCACTATAGAATATAACCATGCCTCCGACCGACATGAGGTGGATGTTCTCGTGGAATGGTGAGTAAAGCGCGGCAATGAGAGAAAATCTGTAAGAAGCCAGATGCAATGAAAGGAGGGCACTATGCGGGCCGGAGCAGCGCAGGTTGACATCACTCCAAAGCCGAGAATTCACGAAACACTTGATAAAACCGGTAACAGAGTTATGCGGTGGCGCGTTGCCCTCGATCCCTTGTATGCAAAAGCATTAGTACTTGAACAGGATGGGCAAAAGCTTTGCATTGTTCAGCTAGACCTCAACTCCGTTGACAACCGCTGTACTTCGGAAATACGGAAGACAGCCTCCGAAAGATTTGGTTTTGACGAAGCAGCCGTGTTGGTGCATGCAACCCAGACGCACTCCGGCCCGCAACTTGGCTATCGTAAAAATAGAAGTGTATACCATCGTGAACCGGCCGACTTCTGGAAGGAATTTGCCGCCGGCGACGATCGTTACCGTAAGTTCGCCGTAGAACAGATTCTGCTTGCAATCTCTGAAGCCGATAAACGGCTTGTTAACGCATCTGTCGGTGTGGGAAGCGCTGTCGAGGGTAGGTGCGCGTTCAATCGGCGAATGGTGACACGCAGTGGCGACATCCGCATGCCCCTTTTCATGGACAGAGAGGAATCGCGCTACCTTGAGGGACCAATTGATCCCGAACTCGGCGTTGTCTGCTTTCGCGGGGAATCCCTGCAACCGCTAGCCATGTTATTGAACTATACTTGTCATCCCGTAAACCTCCATCCGAGCAGGTTTCATACTACGGTTTCAGCTGATTGGCCGGGAGCCTTGGCTAACGAGATACGGCTACAATTCGGTGACACGCTTTTACCGTTGGTGCTAAATGGGCCGTGCGGAAACATCAATCCGTGGGATCCATGGGATCCGCACTATGTTAGAGACCATGTGCGTGATGGGCGCCTGCTTGCCGATACGGCGACCAGAGTTGTCGAATCTCTAGATTATACTGACGATGTTCCGCTTGACTGGCACACAGAGAACATCGGATTGCCGTGGCGCCGAATCAATCCGGCGGATGTTCAGAATGCGAAGCAATACCTTTCGGAACATCCACAGGCTTTTTGGTCCGATGAGAGCCGTAAGTCGATTGCCCAAGAATGGACTTATGCGGCAACGTTGGTGGATTTTGACGAGCGCCGCCAAGAGCAGCCGGATTACGATTACGAAATCCAAGTATTTCGGATTGGCGACATCGCTATTGTATCGTTGCCCGGTGAACCCTTCGTTGAGATCGGTCTCAAAATCAAATTGGACTCGCCTCTGGAACGCACGTTTGTACTGAGTTGTCCTCAATGGTGGGAATGCGCATATCTGCCGACGTTAAAAGCGTTCGAGCGGGGTGGTTACGAAACCGGCGATTGGTTAGCCCCCTTTGTTCCCGAATCTCTCGACATGATTGGTGACGCCGCTCTCAAGGTTTTGAGGAAAATGTGTGCTGAATAGGATAGTGCTAAGACTGGCCTTCCACCGGGCGGTCTGCTTTCAATCATAGATTCTGCACAGATCGGAATTCCAAATTCAAGCCATAACCGATGAGAGTATCAGACCGTACAAATAGTAAAGAGGCCCAACATGAACGTAGGAGCAATTGGGAAAAAGATCACACATCTTGATGCTGCAACAAAACCGAAAGCAGATACAGTTCTGGTGTTGCTGATTAGTGTATTTCTTCTTTTGCCGACAGGCGGTTTGGCGATGAGAGCCGGCGTGGCAAAGAGGGATGTGTCTTTCCCCGAACTTCTGGGCGGTGTTAAAGTTCACGATCCTCTCTTTGCTAGAGTGCTGATACTAGATGATGGTAATGACGAAGTTGCGATTATCTGCTTGGATATGGTGGAACCTTGGTTTCCGGAGGTACGCGTAAAAATTCAGCAGCAACTCGGTATCGAGCTTACGCTGGTAAACTGCTCACACACGCATTCAGGTATGAGAACCCTCCACAACGATAAGTGGCAGGAAGCAGTTGGACAGTTGATCTACGAGGCGGTGGAAGAGGCGTATGCCGACATGGTGCCTGTGTCGCTCCATGTCGGACGTGCGCCCGTGCGAGCGGCGTACAACCGATACGGCGACGCTTTCTCCCAAGAAGAATTGCCTTGGGTGAACGTGCTAGAAGCGCGCATTGAAGATGGGAGTACACTTACCGTGCTTTTCGAGTATGCGGCGCACCCGGTGATAACTATCAAGGGACGCGCACTGAGCGCTGATTTTCCGGGATATGCGATAGCGCGAATACACGAAATACTGGGAGATAAGGTTATGCCCATTTTCGCTCAAGGTTGCGGAGGAAACACCAATGGATATCCGGTTGGATTTCCTCTTGGCGGGCCTTATGAAAACGCTGCCAATACCGGGAGAAAATTGGGCGATGCCGTTTTAACAGCAATGCGCAACGCGACTGAAATTCAGACAGATGAGTTAACGATTCGCTCAAAGACCATCATGCTTCCCCTTCGAGTGCCTACCCGAAAAAAATGGGAGGAGAAGGTTGCGCGCTTGACGCAAGAATCTCCGGTTGATGAAATCGCCATGAAATCGTTGCAAGTTCTGAAGGGCATAATCGAACGGGGGGAACAGCCCGGGTTGCGATACCAAATCAACGCGCTCATGCTTGGTTCGGAATGGTGCCTGCTGGCATTGCAGGGAGAGGTTTTCACGGAATATGAACTTTGGGTGAACGCGTTTGCACCATTCGACCACAACATGGTCTTTGCGTTCACAAACGACTCCACGTATGCGAAGCCTACAAACTCGTATGCTTCCTATATCCTTACAGACAAGGCACTAGCACTATCAATCAAAAAACCCCGTGAAGCAGAGGCGAGTTGTGCCGAAGCCCTGCTTACGCACCGCGCTTCCACACACGAGAATGTGCGTCTTCCCTATGCTGTTGGCATCGAAGTCGTCATCAAAGAGGCGATTGCCTCCCTCTGGGCGAAGTAAAACACGAGTTTCTAATATTCGGTAAACCCCTCTAGACCGCACTTAGTGGTTTATTTTCCAAAAAAATATGGTTAGTGTTGGGTGCCGGTGCGGTTAGAAACCGCACCTACAGGCGTGGTAGAACAGTTTCTTGTGACAGTCTCGTAAGAATTAAACACTTAGCGAATGAACCACTTAGTCATCTTGATTGGGAATTCAAGCATAAATCAAAGGACTGCGGGAATGCTCTATATCGGGAGCTGAGTGTCAAGAGCCCGGTATTGTTGCCCAAAATCTGGAACATCGGTAAATACATCATGCACTCAACCTTGGTTATCCAGACCACTCTTTTTTCATAGTAACGATTATTGTATGAAATACACAAGCGCAAACCTTCCAAAGATTTCGGTTTCGGCGATTTGTTCGAATGTGCGATAATATCGCGTCAAAGTCGCAGTCAAGTTGTAATAATCCCTTCCTACCTAACACCTCTAATTCCCATTTCCCGGTAATAAAATGATGTTTTGAGAATCCGTCAATCATCAGATAGTAGTATTTGCATCTTGGCACAGATATTCTCATGGAGAAGTACACGGACCAAGAAACCGCCAAAACCTCAATCGGACGGGCTTTGATTGTCGGATCTGTCCTAATCGCCATCAGCGCGTATTGGGTGGTGGGTGTTGAAAACAGAATAATCTGGGAAATTACGGATTTTTCTATCTTCCCTACTGTCATCTTCGTTTTGTTTTTGTTGGCGTTGCTGAATCTGATTCTCGTCCGATATCTGAAGCGATTCTCTCTCAAGCCCTTCGAGTTGACAATCATCTACGTCATGCTCTGCATAGCAACGTCACTGTTTGGGCATGATATGATGCGTCAGTTGATTCCCATGATGACGAATCCGTTTTGGTTTGCCACACCGGAAAACGAATGGGAGCAACTTTTTTTTCGATATATTCCGAGATGGCTTACGGTGGACAACCGCCATGTTCTCCATGAATATTATAAGGGGCAGGAAGATTTTTTCACCGCCCGGAACATGGGAGCGTGGATTCTTCCGGCACTTGCGTGGACCGGTTTTCTCGTCGTGTTTCTTTTCAATATCCTTTGCATAAATATTATCGTAAGGAAGCAGTGGACAGAGCATGAGAGGTTGAGTTTCCCAATCATTCGCCTCCCACTCGAACTTGTGAGCAACCGGAAATTCTTCTCGAAGAAACTGATGTGGATTGGCTTCGGCGCGGCGCTTGCTATAGAACTCTTTGCCGGTCTAGACTACCTATATCCGATAGTACCTTCGCCCAGGATTAAGATGAATGTCCGCCAATACTTTGTAAGCAAACCGTGGAATGCCATGGGAGATTTTCACTTTAACATCTACGCTTTTGTCATGGGGCTTGCCTATTTTACTCCCCTTTCGCTGTCGTTTTCCCTCTGGTTCTTCCATCTCTTCTGGAAACTACTGCCGGTTGTCTACAGCGTTTTAGGCTGGCGGACCGGAGAAGGCGGGCAAGTCCCTCAGCGATTTGGTGCGTGGATTGGAATCGGCGTCCTTGCTCTATTCACCTGTAGAAACCATATAAAGGATACGATTGTAAAGTTAGGGAGAGGTGATAATGGGGACAGCTTGTATAGATTAGCGTATATCGGCTTGGCATTTTCGATTGTCCTTATAATAGCTTTCTGGTACTTGGCTGGAAGTTCCTCGTGGATGGTTGCACTCTATTTTTCTTTATACACCATCCTATGCATTGCCGTTACACGAATGAGGGCAGAACTGGGACCGCCGACGCACGAGTTGCATGGCGCCTCGCCCGACGGAATGATGGTGACAGTCGTGGGGTCCAAGGCAATCGGCGCCGCCAACTTGACCAACTTCACTCTTCTTGAATGGATGCCTTATGCCTATAGATGTCACCCCATGCCTCATCAATTGGAGGGCTTCAAGATGTCGGAAAGACTGCGAATGAAAGACTCCGCGGTAGTGATTGCTATTCTTCTCGCGGCGCTGGTGGGGGCGATAGCTTCCTTCGCAGCACATCTTGGATTCTATTATAAATATCCCAATTACGCCATCTGGGGCGTGCATCCCTTCAATCGACTGGGAAGTTGGCTGTCTAATCCGGTCAGTGGTAATTTGGCTTCTATAAAGCAGATGAGTTTCGGCTTTGTATTTACCATGTTCCTCATGATAATGAGCAGACGATACCTCTGGTGGCAGTTTCATCCTGTTGGATATGCGGTTGGCGTCGGCTGGGCAATAGGTCACATGTGGTTCTCCGTTTTTGTCAGTTGGCTTGTCAAAATGCTAATCATGTCGTATGGAGGACGTAGTGCCTACCGGGCTGCGATTCCCGTATTCCTCGGGCTTATTCTCGGTCAGTTCTTCATGGGGAGCTTGTGGAGTCTCATAGGATTAGTCCTTAATAAGAACATGTACACACTATTTCCGTGAAGAGCAGGATTTGACAGCTTAAGCGGTTCGGTTTGTAGGAGCAACTTCATTCGCTAAATTACCGATTTCTCTTCTTATCTTCCCATCATTATGCGCGAAAAATCGCAGTTTCATTCCGCCAAATCGAATCTGACCGCGAAAATTTGCAAGCTTCTGTTCATAGCGCTTGTTATGCTTCCGCTCAACAATCTATGGGTTGTTGATACGGGAATAACAGGGCACGGCACCAACTTTACCCGCGTATCGCTGTTCATGAATGCTATCTTTGTTATCTTTGCATTGAGCCTGATAAATCCGCTGCTCAAACGATATATCCCCAAATTCGCACTGGGTACAGGTGACATGGTGTTGATTTATGCTATGCTGTGCGTCTCCTCAGCAATTGCGGGGCACGACATAATCCAACGCATGTTCCCGCTCATCGGATACGCTTTCCACTTCGCTACACCCGAAAACGATTGGCAGGCTCTGTTCCATCGGTATGTCCCGCGTTGGTTAGTCGTGACAGACAAATCCGTGTTGGTTGGGTATTACAAAGACCGCGAACCAATTTACGACAGCACGCTTTATATCGCCGAGTACGTCCGGACATGGATTGGGCCTTGTCTAGCGTGGTCTACCGTTATAATTGCGGTGCTGACATGCATGCTGTGTATCAATCTTATTGTTCGAAAGCAGTGGTCGGAAAACGAGCGCCTCGCCTATCCTCTTGCCCACATACCGCTTCAAATCATCAACAATGGTTCGAGGCTTTTTGCTACACGTTTGCTATGGGTTGGATTTAGCGTTGCCGTTATATTTAATGTAATCAACGGGCTTCATTTCCTCTTCCCGGCAGTGCCGGGCATTTTCTACGGGGGCTTTGACCTCGGAAGGTATTTCACTGTAAAGCCGTGGAATGCCCTTGGCGAACTCCCGATTCGTTTCCATCCATTTGCCATCGGTTTGGCATACTTCATGCCGTTGGATCTAGCCTTCTCCTGCTGGTTTTTCTACTGGTTCTGGCGGATTGAACAAGTAGCCGGAGTCGCCCTCTTCAGCAGTGGAATGCTGGGCGGACTTGCTGGATATGGGGATAGCATTGCAGGGTTTCCGTATGTATGGGCACAGTCTGTCGGCACATGCGGCGCGATTCTGTTAATGACGCTGTGGGTTCTCCGATTTACCGGAAAGGATGTGTTATACAGCATTTTTCCAAGACCTCGGATTAATAGGCATCTGGGGGCGACCGGTAGTGGGACCAAGGAGATTACGCACGAAAGCACAGAATCTCGTGCGGAAATGCGACAGTACCGCAGAGCACTCTTAGGGATTATTGTTAGCATGAGCTATCTGGTCGGGTTCTGCCACATGGCAGGCATGTCTGTTTGGGTCGCCACGGCGTTTTTTGTTATCCTCTTCGCTATTTCCACTGTGGTGACACGAATCCGCGCCGAAGCAGGGTATCCGATGCACGATTTCGTATTCCGCCCGGACGAAATTATGGTGGCAGGACTCGGCACGCGCGCGATTGGTGCACGAAATTTGACACTTTTTTCCTACCTCCACTTTCTTGTCTACGCTCAACGCAGCAATCCGCAGCCGCAGCAGCTTGAGGCATTCAGGCTTGCCGACAGGATGAATCTGCGAATGGACAGAATGTTGATTGCAGGCCTCTTAATCGCCGCTGTGGCAGGGTCAATTGCTGCTTGCTGGGCTTACCTGCACACCGCTTATCGTTACCCGGTGTTAACTTTCCACCCGAGCGACCCCGTCTACACACGTTTGAAGAATTGGTTGATTTATCCCAAGGCGATAGATCTCAATTCGGTAGTCTTCATGTGTGTCGGGTTCAGCGTTGGAATGTGGTTCATGATTATGCGGCGATTGTTCCTTTGGTGGCCCCTTCATCCGGCGGGATACGTTATCGGCGGCACATGGTCACTCAACCTCTTGTGGTTCTCGATTTTCGTAAGCTGGGCGGTGAAGTTAATCGTGCTTCGATTCGGTGGTCGCAAGCAACATCAACAGGTAGGAGTATTCTTCATAGGTCTTGTCCTCGGTGAGTTTGTTACTGCTAGTTTCTGGGGCATTGTCGGGACGATAATGGGCGAAAGGACCTACGGATTCATTTGAATTGATAGTCCCCACGTAGAACTCCAAGGCTCATGCCAATCCTGCTTAATTGAGTTGTGATGTCTGCCACAATCACGCGAGTTTTCTATTTCGGATTATTTTTGACTGTGCTAAACTGACGAATGTTCGATCGTTTGGTACGCGTCTCACGGTAGTCAATATTTAATACTTGGCAACTACAATTTGCTGTCAAAGCGTTCATACCATAAATATTAAATTAAAGCTTTATACGAAGACATACGTTACACACCTCTCATAACGAATCGTCAAATTATCGAGAGTCGAACTTTTTACGGCTTAGGCCTTAGATGATTCATTTACCCTATGGTGTATTTATTTCACTACACATTTTTAAAAAAACAGCTTTTTTCCGGGTGCTCAAGACTGATTCTAATTGGTTTTTTCGGATTATCTTGTTCTATCGCAACACAGGGGCAAGGCGAAGTTAATCTCATTGAGAACCTAGCACAAGCCAAGCAAGCTGTTGACGAAAATCCCACCTCTTTGGAAGCTCACCTGAACCTTGGCTTTGCCTATTTGGAACTTGGTTCTATGCAACAAGCTGAGGCTGAATTTGAGAATGCGGTACGTCTTAATCCGTCTGCTTCGGGCGGATACTACTGGTTAGGAGGCGTGTATTTCCTGCAAGCAAGATATGAAGAAGCCATTGATGTTTTTAAGCGAGCGCTAGAAAAGTTGCCGGACTGGAGTGTAGCGTACCACGCTTTGGGGATGTCCAATTTTGAACGGCACAATCATGATGCAGCAGAGACTGCCTTCAACATAGCACTGGAATTGATGCAGAAATCGGAATCTCCCCGATATGATGTGCCAGTATCACCAATCGGAACAGGGGGATACGGATGGAGCATCAAGCTGTCTCCAGCCAACGCCTTCTACTTTCTCGGACTCATCGCATCACATCGTGGAAGCCTTGATAAAGCCAAGACATATTGGCGACAAGCAATCGAAGTAGGTCCGCCCCTGGCAGAAGTGTATTTTGAATTGGGGGTCGCATACAATAAAGACGGGCAATGGGAGGATGCTGTGCACATCCTACGCTCGGCAATCCAGTTACGCCCAGAAATGCCAGCAGCGCACTATCAGTTGGCGCGGGCATATTTTAAGCTGGGGAGAACGACGGAAGGCGATAGAGAATTACGAGAATTTCAGCGACTGAAAACTACCTACGACCAGCTGAGTGCGCAGCATACCATGATTAGGCAAGCTCCAGACGCAGCTATAACCCTCTTTAGACTGGCTAGAAAATATATGCGGGAGGAAAAGTACACGGAAGCGAGTCGGGAGTTCCAAAAAGCGATCTGGCATAATCCCAACATGGCGGAGGCGTATAGTGGATTAAGTCATGCTTTTATGGGGTTGGGGCGCCTTGACGATGCCCTCGATGCACAGCGCAAGGCAATTGAGCTAGAACCGAACATGGCAGAGGCTCATGTCTCCATGGGGTTAATCTTGCTTCAACGGGCTGAAGAGTCGCGAGAAAAAAACGACTATGAACGTGCCATCTCAGCTTGCCGCAAAGGAATCGAACTAAATCCGAAGCTAGAAGTTCCAATTCCTGTACGCGTTGCGCTTGGACGAATTTATTTCCAAGAAGGAAAATTCGACCGAGCCAGCTATCAATTTGAAGAAATCCTTAAGGTCGATGCGAACATCGGAGACGCATATTACTACCTAGGAACCATCCACGTCAAGCAGCGTGACTATGAGAGAGCGGAGGAAGCATACCGTCATGCCATTAATCTCGATCCCGTTTCAGCCAAAGCGTACGAACGACTAGCACATTTGTATGGAAGCCGTGGAATTCATCGCGATAAGGCAATACAACTCGCAGAAAAAGCAGTCGAACTCCAGCCCGACTCGGCAGCGTGCCTTAACACGCTCTCGTGGCTTCACTACCTAAACAAAGACTATGAAAAAGCAGAAACAGCCGTGAAAAAAGCATTGGCGCTACAACCTGACAACCTTCTCTATAGTGAAGGTTTGAAAGTCATCCAACAGGCTAGACAAACCGAGGACGCCAGCAAAACGGGAGGAAAGTGATCGGTCAAGGTCAGATGTCTATATTCATCGCACGGTACGTAGCACACTTCGTGTTCCGTTCATCGTGTTTCAAGGATTGCGTCGCGGGATTTGCAATCCTGTGCTTTTCGACTGCTTTAGCAAACGCACAGCCGCGCTTCACGGATGTTACCACGACAACAGGAATCCGTTTTCGACATGAAGACGGTCGAAGCGGAGCACACTATTTTCTCGAAACCCTCGGAGCAGGTGCCGCATGGTTCGATTATGATAAGGATGGTGACATTGACATCTATTTTGTTAACGGAGCAGACCTTCCCGGAATGAAGTCGGACGTTCCACCTGTGAATGCACTCTATCGCAATAATGGCGATGCCACATTTACAGATGTAACCCATGACGCGGGTGTGGGCGATCCGGGGTACGGCTTTAGTTGCACGGTGGGAGATTACGATAACAACGGCTTTCCCGATCTTTACATTACAAACTTCGGAGCAAACGTACTGTATCGAAATAATGGCGATGGTACTTTTACCGATGTGACGACGCAAGCTGGGGTTGGGGATTCATTGTGGGGGGCCTCAGCCGCTTTCGCCGATTACGATAACGACGGGAATTTGGACCTATTTGTCGCCAATTACGTGCAGTTCGATGTTGAGAACAACCCGGAGTGCGGCACGATAGGTGTACGAACGCACTGTGGGCCCGGTGCCTTCATGGGAACAGCAAGTGTACTGTATCGGAATGTCGGAGATGGTACCTTTACCGACGTTACCGAGGAAGCTGGTGTGTGGAACCCCAACGGAAAAGGAATGGGGGTTATCTGGTGCGATTACGATAACGACACAGATATCGACCTCTTTGTTGCCAACGATAAGGTTGAAGACTGGTTATATCGCAACGAAGGAGATGGCACGTTCAAAGATGTCGGACTTACTAGCGGAGTTGCGCTCAACGAGATGGGAGCCGCCTACTCTAGCATGGCGCCAATTTTCGGCGACATTGACAACAATGGCTGGTTCGATTTGGTGATTACGAACTTTCAGGACGAACCCAACAGCGTCTACTACAATGATGGAGACGGTTTCTTCTCCGATATGACGTATCGATCGGGTATCGGCGGTCCGACCCTGACCCGCCTGGCTTGGGGTGCAGATTTCGCCGACCTTGATAATGACGGCTGGGTAGATCTTTTCGTTGCAGCCGGGCACTTAGAAGAAAACGTGCATCTCCTCAATCCAACGACCACATACCCGCAGCAAAATCAGCTTTTTTGGAATCGGGGTGATCGAACATTCGACGACGTTTCCGAGTCATCGGGCGACGGGCTGCAACTGAATAAAGTAAGCCGCGGCGCGGCTTTTGGAGATTACGACAACGATGGTGACATTGATATTCTTATCACTAACTCCTACCAAACTCCCGATCTCCTGCGAAATGACACTGTCAACAAAAACAACTGGCTCGTTTTCGCTACTGTTGGTACGCAGAGCAATCGAAGCGGGATCGGAACTCGTATTACGGTGTCGGCGGGTGGGAGTAAATATATGCGTGAGGTCAAGAGCGGCGGGAGTTATCCGTCTCACAGCGACATGCGGCTGCACTTTGGGCTAGGAGAGTCCGCCGTGGCTGAACACGTTGAAATTCGCTGGCCGAATGGTTCGATTGAACGCTATGAGGGCATTGAGACTGACCAATTTCTAATCGCAACGGAGGGAGAAGGATTGAGATAGCCCCGATGAAGATCTTGAGGATGGACTTCGAGAAAAAATCGAAGATTCTGTGTGTACTCATTACTTTAGGCACCGTGGGGTTCATGTCATCGACAGCGGTTGCGTCCAGCCTACAAGCAGAGCCCCTTCAGGACAATACCCGAGCGATCTCGTTACCTATCCAACCTGCCACGTCAGCCGGACACAATAAGATGCTGGCGCTGCTTGAACAAATTGCCGAAAGAACTCCTGATGAAAATCCATTTCTTGGTGATAGGACTGCCCGGCTGCTACGCAAGCGGCTAGCTTCATTGCCCGCAACCACATCAAGTCCCGTCAGATGGAGGCTTAATATGCAGGCGGGGCAGAAAGAACTTCGCCTCGGTAATGAAGCTGACGCCATCAACCACTTTAAAGAAGCTCTAGCGATTACGCAATTAAACCGAGCTGAAGTGCCTCAACACACCGTGATTGAATCCCATTTCTACCTTGGCCTTGCCTACATGAGAATAGCTGAAACACAGAATTGCTGCCTCCGTCACACCCCCGAGAGCTGTATTCTTCCCATTAGGGGTAATGGAATTCACTCTGAGCAAGATTCATCACGGAAGGCAATATCGCAATTTACCGAGGTACTTAAACGAACCACAGAAAAGACACGGCCGGTTTTTTCTCTTGGTACAAGATGGTTGCTTAACATTGCTTACATGACGATTGGGAGTTACCCCGATGATGTACCGAGTCAATACCTCATTCCGCCGCATGCCTTCGAATCGAAAGAAATTATTCCACGTTTCAATAACATCGCGCCAAAGTTGGGACTTGACGTGTTTGATTTGTCCGGAGGAGCGATCGCTGACGATTTTGACAATGACGGATACCTAGACATCGTTGTCTCGACTTGGGATGTGAAAGGGCAAATGCGGTATTTTCGCAACAATCGGGACGGGACATTTTCTGATCGAACGCGGGAATCGGGGTTGATGGGGTTGTATGGCGGACTCAACCTAGTGCAGGCAGACTACGACAACGATGGATATGTTGATATCTTGGTATTGCGAGGGGCTTGGTTGGGGAGGAACGGACGACATCCGAATTCTTTGTTGCGTAACAATGGAAATGGCACCTTTACGGATTGCACATTCGAAGCCGGATTGGGCGATGTGCATTACCCAACTCAGACCGCATCATGGGGCGATTACGACAATGATGGAGACCTAGATTTGTATATTGGCAATGAATCTTCGAAGGCATTCATTGCCCCATGCCAACTATTCGAAAACAACGGCGCCGGCATCTTTACGGATGTAGCGGGAAGAGCGGGTGTACAGAATAATCGCCTCGCAAAATCAGTCATCTGGGGAGATTTCAATGACGACGGATTGCCCGACCTTTACGTGTCAAATCTTGAGAAAGGCAACCGCTTGTACCGTAATAACGGGGATGGTACATTTACCGACGAGGCGAAGCGTCTACAGGTCCGCACACCTCTGCGCAGCTTTCCCTCATGGTTCTGGGATTTCGATAACGATGGTGCGTTGGATATCTATGTGTCCGCATATTCTTCCGGCATCGAGCATGTAGCGGCGAACGCGCTCGGTTTGACAGTGAACACTGGGATAGCGCGCTTATATCGCGGGGATGGCGGCAGTGGATTCAGCGAAGTATCCACGCGGTACGACTTGGTGTCCCCCACCGCTCCGATGGGGTCCAATTTCGGCGATCTAGATAACGACGGTTATCTAGATTTCTATTTAGGTACCGGGTGGCCGAATTACTGGGAACTCATGCCTAATATTCTCTATCTCAATCAAGCCGGCGAGCGTTTTGCTAATGTCACCTACGCCGGCGGATTTGGTCACCTGCAGAAGGGCCATGCCGTTGCCTTCGCCGACTTCGACAATGACGGCGATCAAGACATATTTGAACAGATGGGAGGGGCATACCCCGGCGACGCGTATGGCAACGCCTTGTATGAGAACCCGGGATTTGGGAATAACTGGATTTCAGTAAAGTTAATCGGCGTCCAGTCAAATCGATCGGCAATTGGTGCCCGCATTCATTTGAGAGTCCTTGAGAACGGGTTACCACGCTCAATTTACAAGCACGTCAATAGTGGCGGCACATTTGGTTGTAATCCACTTCGACAGACGATTGGACTCGGAAAATCCGAGGAAGTTGAACGACTTGAGGTTTTTTGGCCCACCACAGGATTCACACAAACCTTCGAGAACGTGCCCTGCAATCAGTTCATTCAAATTGTTGAGTGTACCCAAGAATACACCGTGCTTAAACTGAGAAGGTTGACATTGGGAAAGTGCAAATGAACATGATGCTTTACTCTACAATTGGTTAAGTGTCCATCGTCCAGTATAGCATCAAAACACCTTTAACCCTTACATCGTACCACCGATGCAGGCGTAATGCACTTCTCATTCACCTTCCCGTCGCGGTCTTACTACAGTAACACCGTCGTCTTCAATCATTGGGTGATGGTACATATAGGGCGGTTGCAGGGCCGCTTGTTGCGCATCGGTTAGCTCCGAAACCCATTCCGGTAATTTAGCCTCATAAGTGCCGGGAACATAGGTAATGTATTTCGGAGTATACCGAAATAGCAACGTCCGTCTCTCACCTTTCCCTTTCCAAGGAAGGGTGCCGTGGGTTGTTGCCTCATTAAAGATAACGAGATCGCCCGCTTTGAGAGTAGGCTGAAATACCAATTCTTGGTTGGCTTCCCACGTCATAATATCTTCCGGCGCTTCAAAGTTGGCTTTGTGGCTACCGGGTATGACACAGAGACCGCCGTCGTCCGGATTAACGTCCGTCAAAGCATACTGGAAAACTATCAACCCGCAGCGCATACGACCATTTTGATACGCGTAGAATCGGGAACCGTTGAACGTCAAATTGCCGGATCCGTGCAGTTTTAAACCCTCGCAGCCATCCACAGAATTTAGCAAGTCTACTCCGTGGTCTAGTTTCCAACCGCGCCCCAGCATAGTGTTGAGATACGGAATGGCGTTGGAGTGAGCCAACATATCGCGGAAGGGTTTGCACCAAGGCTGCTCCCAGGTCAACATACCCTTGTAATGCCGAAATGGACTGAGTTTTCCCTCAAGCGGTCTCCCTTCCCAGTTTCCACTTATGGCGTTCGGATTTCCAAAATTTCCGCGTTTGTCATTGTTCGCATCTAACGCCTCATTCAGCGTGTTGACCTCGTCTTCCGAAAGAATACCCCTGACCACCAGAAAGCCTTGAAGATCGAAGAGATAACACTCCCGATCACTCATCGTCGCGAATTCTACTTGTTCCTTCATTATTCGTCATCTCCAATTAAGGACGTTATCGCGTTGAGCGAATTCATGCAAAGCCCTCAACGAGAAGATTGTGCCAGCGAAAACCTTTTAATCGGCTAATTTACTCTTGCATTAGACGACCAATCTTCAATTCGCTTTGAGTTGTGCCCACGTCGTCGCTAATTTGCCCCTTGGATTAACAGGTCGGTAACCGTATTGTCCCGCCAATCCCAGTTCCATTACACTTTTGAGTGTTTCCGGTGCCAAGCCAACGTTGTAAAGTGCGACATCGTCCACAATACCTCCAACTCCTTGAATGCCTTTCTCAAAAGCAGGTTCTCCCACGAGAGGTTGCGGTTGTTGTTGCGCGCCTATATACAACGGTGCTTCTACCCGATGCAACTTGGGCTGTATTCCTTGTACCTTCTTGTTCTCAATCTTTGAGAGTTCGTTTCCATCTACAAACGCACTCAACGTTTTCCCATCGTATACGCACGCAACGAAATGCCATTCGTCATCCGTGACCTTCTTGGTTCTCTCAGTTTCAAGGGGGTTTTTTTCCGGAAACGCGTTCCAAAATCCACATGCAAACGAGCCTGGACTCCCGTCGGCGCGAATCCACATTGAGTAATTCCGATTCTTTACGGCGGCGATTTTATTAGGCGCTATCAACAGCACCTCTTTATCGACAATCATTTGCGCTGGTTCCGCATCGGTCTTGACCTTTTTCTGCGGACCTATGAGTTTTGCTACCTTTATCCATGCGGTTATGGTGAACGATTGAAGACTGAGATCGTCATGATGCGGGACTTGGACGTGCCCCCAATCTTCATCGTCTGATAGAAACTCTAACGCCATGCCATACCGACCCCTGCGCCACTTAACGTCGCCGACAATCCGTCCGTCATGCCCATTGCCAGTACGATCTTCGACCATACCAACCGCATCTTGGTTTAATTTTCCGAACCCTTCGTCAAACAGCCATGCTGCAATGGGACTGACTTCCAGCTCGTCCTGAGCATAGCTGAACGGTAGGGCTAAGAGGCAGCTAGCCGAAATAACGAGTAGATACTTGAAACAGAAGAATTTCATCAGGGCTTCCCTCCCTTTTACCGTGCTTATTCAGGTTTGGTTTCGGTTGAGCGACAAAGTATAGGAGTATCAGCCAAACAAGCAACTTAATGAATCTTACATTTTCTTCGCTTTGATTTGTCCCCACGTGGTTGCCAATTTTCCGGTCATATCGACGGATCGATAGCCATATTTCCCTGCCAACCCCAATTCCATGAGATTCTTGATTTCCGCCTCTGGCAAGCCGGAAGCGAAGAGAGCGACCTCGTCCACAAGCCCACCAACTCCGTCCCTGCCTTTGTCAAAATCTAACGGGGTGTTGGGAGGGACATCTACACGGTTTAATTGTTGTATCGGACGAGCTCCGATAAAAACTGGAGTTTCTGTGTTTGTATGGGGCTTGCCAAGCAAGCCATTCTTCTTGTTCTCCGCTTTACCGACCTGCTTTCCATCAACATAAGCTATCAACCACGGTGGGTCGTAGGCACAGGCGACGAAGCGCCATTTATCATCCGTTACGGCTGCGGTATTCCTTTCAATCCACACACCTTTGTCACTCGGGAAACTTATAAAGAACCCACACGATAAATTGCCCGGACCGTTTGGTTGGAAGGCACCGTGAACGTGTTCCCGAGAACTGATCCACATAAAGTAGTTCGTGTAATCCATCCCCTTAGGCGGAACATTCACCACTTTGCCAATTATCGACTGCAACGGCGGTACTATATCTTTGACCTTAACCCACGCCGTCATGGTAAACTCTCTAAGTGCCAAGTCTTCATGATGCGGTACCTTTATGAATGACCAAGATGTCTGGTTAGCATCGCCCGGATCCAATCCAAACTGTAACGCCGTGCCGTAACGTCCCCAACGCCATTTCGGCGCTCCAACAACTTCACCGTCGTGACCGTTCCCCGAACTATCCTTCACTACTCCAGAGGCACTGCGGTTAAGTCTTCCAATTCCTTCGTCAAAAAGCCATGCAGCGATAGGCTGTTCTCCGCCCTGACCAAAAGCCAACGGGGACATCACAATGAAGCTGACTGACATGACTACCAAATTCAAGATTGCCGTGGATTTCACTATTTTCTCCTCCTGTTGCGATTGTCCCTCAATAAAACACCAACATAGGTCCCAATGAGCCGGAGAAGTCCTTAGACTCTCGTGTCACTCACAGTATTAGCGATCTCTTACCAAAAAAAAGCATCGAGAGCGAACTCCCGATGCTTTGATGTGGTGACATTGCGGCCAGACTTACTGCAGCCGTTTGATGTCGCCCCATTGGGTAGTCAACTTGTCAGCCACTTCAACGGAAGTCGCCCCACAGTCAATGCCCAGAATGTCCATACCCTCATCGGAGCACGCTCCACTTGCCATGATTGCTGCGATGTCGTCCTCATCAAGGGCGTATGTGGTAATGACAATCTCATCCGCTCTTGTTCCGAGAGGTAAACCGTGACCGGTTCCGCCGGGAGCGCCTCCATAAAGCGCCCCTATGCTGATTGGCGACATGGTAGCGGCTGGCGCGTTTGCCGTGTTAGGATCTGATGGATGGGGGTTAACCCCCGCTTCCTCACCATCAATATAAACCCTCACGTTTTGCCCATCGTACGTTCCGCCGAGATGGCGCCAAGTGCCGTCGTGGATATGATCCGCATCAGGTGAATTACCCACACGGTCACCTCCGCCACCTAAGTCGCCATTGTCTCGCCAGCCGAAGAGCAATTTGCTCGGGGCGCCCCCCGGATGGTGATCCCAAAGCGAGAAATTTCGCGGCAACTCTGAGGCACATCCCCAACAAGACTTGTCTACGAGAAAACTGTCGTTCCCGATCTTGCCATCTAGCATGAACCACCCCATGACAGTCATGGTATGCATAGCGTGAGAAGGATCAGGTGCAATTTTTACAGTCTTGAACGCCTCAACGACCTCCGAGGGCCCGAGACCGATGCCGCCTCCAAACTTGCCATCCACCCAGTTTGCTCCTGCGCTCAACAAGCCATCATTTCCAGTGCCCGACATATCGGTTGACACGTCTCCTGACCCCTCCTCAAAGGTCAACACGACAACAGCTTGCTCAGTCAGGTTGGGGGTTTCGGTCCAACCTGGCACCCAATCGGGAAAATCTACGTTCTCGTCTACTGCATTGGCAAACGGCAGCGCTACCATACAACTAGCGAGAACGATTAGCATTTTGAATCTCATTGTCTATCCTCCTTATTTGCGGCAACAATTCAAAGATATACGAAGTTACAGATTGGTTGATTTATTCACGATTTGAGATGGATACTGCTTACACATAGTTGGCAGTATAGCGGTTTGTTAGGTTTCTGTCAATCAAAAAATGACTTTTTTGGCTCAACGTACTGAATCCCGTTCAATTTTGTTTGCTTTCAATGATGCCCATGTAGTCGCCAATTTGCCGACCCGATTGACGGCAAGGAATTCATATTTGCCAGTTAACCCCATTTCCATGACGCCCTTAATTTCTTCCGCTGACAATCCACTATCGAAGAGGGCGACCTCGTCAATCAGCCCGGCAACTCCCTGAACGCCCTTTATGAAGGGGCGTTCATTGCCCTCCCAACCGTGCAATGCCCGTGCACCGATAAGAAGCGGGGCGCCTTTCGGCTTGTTGGCTCTCGGGCGTAAACCTTGGTCCACTTTATTCTCTTCGGCGGCTTCCTTTTTTCCATCGATGTACGCAGTCATGGTCAGCCCATCAAAGCTACAAGCTACGAAATGCCATTGATTGTCTGTTACCGGGCGCGTTTTCTTGACACCGATATGCTTTACTGCCGGAAAAGTTGATCCAATTGCACACGCGAAGTGCCCGGAATCTCCCTGGCCTCCCAATTCTCCATCGCCCGGTGTACGTATCCAAAGGGCATAATTTCGCAAATCGGGATTAACTTCCCTGTTTATAATCATCTGTAGAGGTTCTATTGCCGCGGAAACCTTTATCCAAGCGGTGAATGTAAACTTGCTAAGATCCAAATCTTGGTGGTACGGCACTTTGATGTATGACCAGCCGGTACCTTCGTTGTCATCCGGATCTAACCCAAATTGCAATGCCGCTCCGTATTTGCCCCAGCGCCATTTCGGAGACCCAACAATCTCACCGTCATGTCCGTTACCGGAACTGTCTTTAAGAATGCCCGTGGCAACGCGATTCAGTTTTCCCAGGCCTTCATCAAAAAGCCAGGCGCCAAGGAGACGTACATCCTCTTGAGCATTTGTCGCCGGCAAAATGGCGAAAAAACTAACGAAACCAACCAAGAAAATTAACCTTGTTAAGAATTTCACTTTGTATCTCCTTTCTGCCGATGTTCAGCAGCGAGACCACCGATCGCCTGTCATCACGCCTATGAGTACAATTACAATATATCAGGATTGCCCTATTCTGTCAAGAAAATAGCGCATGACTCTCAGGCGTGTTGATTATCAGATTTACTCGAAACCGACTTTCAATTGCTAAATCACCGATTCTTATGCCTTCCTTTCCACTAGATCTTCAGTCTAAATCGAGGCAGCGAGCACCTGTAAAGCCATAACATAGGTATGATTTCCTGACAATCGCGCCAAAGCCTAACATAAATGTCAACGGTACCTAGTAATTCGACGCGGAATTAGATATAATCTGAAGACTAGATGGACATTATATTCGCAGCGAAATCGTGTCCAATGTTCTCGTCTTCGCAACGACATCAAAGACTCAATGACCCCGCGGAGGCAAAGCGATGAGGCGTCTATAGTCAATTCTAGTCCGACCTCATTGTAAATGCTGATTGAGCGTTACTTTACCCACCGTAACCTACTCACGAATCCGATGTGATACAAAGTTGTGGAAAAGAATACACCGCCTATTCCTACCAGAGCACTTCTTATCGGGATCCTTCTCATTCCGATTAACGCCTATTGGATCACGATTGTCGCCGAGTTACATGCCACGCTAGGGGGAATGACCGGATCAGCACTATTCTTCAATCCAGTCTTCAACCTATTCTTCTTGACGATTATAAATCTCGCTTTCCGGAGATTCCTTCCCAGATTCGCTTTCTCTCGATCTGAACTGCTCACTATCTATGTCATGCTGGTGATGCTATCCACGGTTTGCGGTGTCACGATGATGACGTTCGTCGTCGGGACTTTGACCCATCCGTTTTGGTTTGCCACCCCGGAGAATGAGTACGCAGATCTTTTCCACAGATATATCCCATCTTGGTTTACCGTTAGTGACAAAGGAGTGTTAACAGGGTTTTTTGAAGGAGACGAAAACTTTCACGCCCTTGAGCACTTCGGCGCATGGTTAACTCCAATATTAGTGTGGTCAGGGATTACGTTTGCAATTTTCTTCAGCTTCATCTGTGTAAACATCATTCTAAGGAAACAGTGGACGGAGCGCGATAGGTTAAGTTATCCAATTGTCCAGGTGCCGATTGAATTGACCGCGCCACGCGCCATGGCTCGCAAACTTCTGTGGGCAGGTTTTGGTACTTCCGCAATCATTGAGATTCTGAACGGTCTCCATCATCTATTCCCTATCATCCCCGGCATTCCCATGTTTCACGGATACCATCGATTAACCGAAAAACCTTGGCACACGATCGGTCTAATGAAATTCTCAATCTATCCGTTTTTCGTAGGGCTAACATACTTTGTACCACTGGACTTGTCGTTTTCAATATGGTTTTTCTATGTCTTCTTCAAAGCCCAACAGGTCGTTGCTTATGTTAGTTCGCCGTCAGTCGGTATCTTCACAAACGGAGTCTATGGTAATGAACAGGGGCTCGGAGCGTGGATGACGATAGGTTTGGTGTTGTTGTGGATGGGCAGAAAACATTTCAGGCAAGTTTGGAACAATGTAACAGGAAAACCTTCTAGCGTAGATGATTCCATTGAACCGATGCGCTATAGATTTGCGCTCCTTGGATTGGCGCTTTCGGTCATCTTTCTTGTTGTCCTGCTGAATCGGGCGGGATTGGCGCTTTCCCTCCTTCCCCTATATCTTAGCATTTATATACTCATGTCGATTGCCATCACGCGCGTCCGGGCGGCACTTGGTCCACCCTTTCACGAAATTGTGTTCACCAATCCACAGGGCTTGATGGTGAACCTATTGGGTACACGCGCGATAGGAGCCAGCAGTCTCACGACACTTTATTTCATGTACCCTTTCAATAGAGACAGTACTTCGCATCCCATGCCGAGCCAATTAGAGGGCTTCAAGATTGCTGAGCGCACGGGCATTAACAATAGACATCTGCTGTTAGCAATGGTTCTAGCCCTTACGGCAAGTATTCTTGTGTCATTCTGGAGTTATCTGTATGTGATGTATGAAAATGGCGCGACGGCGAGAGGGAGAGGGTACCTCATTGGCATTGGTTACGAAACATTCAGGACATTGACAAAGTGGCTGCAATACCCACAGCCGCCGAACCCCACCGCGATGCTTTTTGTAGGGGTTGGTGGAATGTTCACGTTATTCTTGATGGGTTTGCAGAGGCGGTTCATCTGGTGGCCATTTCATCCCGGTGGATATGCGCTTGGCGCATCATGGGGCATGATTCATTCGTGGTCGTCCGTCCTTGTGGGCTGGGCTATCAAAGGGCTTATCTTTCGGCTTGGAGGTCTGAAGGCGTATCGTAGGGGAATCCCGTTTTTTATAGGTCTTATCCTCGGCGACCAGATTATCGGCTGCCTATGGTCAATTATTGGTGCCGTCTTTGGGATACCAACCTATAGCGTATTTCCCTAGATTTCTTAAAAAACATAGTTATGCAGCTTAACAGGCACCAGAACCACTGGGATGTGTGGGCACATGACGCAGTTTTTGCGATGAGGAGATGCGAAAGCAAATTTCAAGACCATTTGTTCAACACTAGCGCGATTTGCTCTGTTCGTTGTTCTGCAAATGAAGTTTTGCTCTCTGTTCTTTTGTCACTCGTTCTGCCGCCTCATCGGTGTAAACCACATGCGGCGTAATAAACACCATTAATTCCGTCTTCTCGACGCGCGTGTCGGTCCGTCGGAAGAGTTTGCCAAGCAATGGAATATCTCCCAAAAATGAGATTTTGTGAACGGTCTCGGTCTTGTCATCTTTTATCATCCCGCCGATAACCATAGTTTGTCGGTCGTTAATTGTGACCGAGGCTGTTGCCTCTCGCGTCGAAATGATTGGGGCGTCAAACAGTGTAAACTCAATGAGACTGTTAATCTGTTGGTTAAGGTCGAGAGAGACTGTCCCCGATCTGTTAATCCTCGGCGTGACGGTGAGAATTACGCCGACATTCCGAAAGTCTGTGCTGGTCAAGACGCCTCCGGTAGCAGTTTCCTGCGTGCTGACCAAGAACGGTACTTCTTGACCAACATTGATAATCGCCTCTTGGTTATTCTTGGTCATAATCCGTGGTGTGGAGAGGATATTTACCTTTGTATCCTTCGTCAGAGCATGAAGCATGGTGTCTAGCTTGTCGGATAGAATTCCGTATTTCAGGCCGAAAATTTCATCAGCCAATCCAAAATCGGTTGCGCCGTCTTGACGATACGTGCTCCCGTTGATGGTGGTTCCCTGTTCCCACATCCATTCAACCCCAAAAGCACTTTCATCGTCCAGTGTGACCTCAATAATCTGTGCCTCAATCAGCACTTGGGGAAGCAGAACGTCAAGTTGCTTAATAAGTTTTTCAACGGAAGGGAAGTTTCGTACAAACGTGGTGATGAGAAGAGAATTCGTGTCTTCATCTGCGACAATTTTCACGTTGCCGGTGAGTCCCCGTGCGGCATCGGCAGTCTGCGCGCTTGACCCGAGGGCACCGGTTGAGAATGCTCCACCGCCAAATCTTCCTCCGAACCCTCCACCGAATCCACCGCCAAATCCGCCTCCGAAACTTGCACGGTTCGCGGCTTGACGTTCAAAGAGTTCGGTCGAAAGCAGTTCATTGAGTATTGTTTCTAGATTCGCGGCGTTGGCATGTTCGAGGACAAAAACTCGAGTATCCTCCGCAAAGTCGGCAATGTCTCTGTCTAGCTGCTGAATGAGCTTCCCCACGGACTCCATTTGCTGTGCTGTTGTTGTCACTATTACCGAGTTGGTTCGCGCATCGGGAACTGCTGTCAACTCCGGTAAACCGAGCACCCCTTGACCGCTTTGTTCACTGGATCGCTGCTGTTGCTCAAGAGAAAAGCGTCTACCTCGACCACCGAATCCGCCAAAACCAGGGAACCCCCCGCCGGAAAACACGTTTTGGGCTGCACTGGAAAAAGCTTGGTTTAGCTCGTTGGCTATCTCGGTGGCATCTCCATATTTTAGAGAGAACACTCGCGTTTCCGGTTGTGAAAAACGTTGCGTATCCAGCTCTCTGATTAATCTCCGTATGACCTCAAGATTATGTTGACTCGCGGACACAATCAGGGAATTAGTATTTTCGTCTGCAATCGCCTTGACTTCGCCGAGAAGTTGAAGAGCGCCCCCCTCGGTGGGACTTCCCTGACCATCCTGAGCAGCAGCATCCCTTCCGCCAGCGTCGCCTCCGCCGAATGGACCGCGCCCTCCGAATCCTCCTCGTCGTCGGCGCTGTTGACGTTCCTGTTCCGCAGCGGCTGCAGCATCCGCTGGCTTCTCATACAGTTTCGTTATGACTTCAGCTAAGTTCGCAGCGTCCGAAAATTGAAGTGAAAACACCTCTATCTTTATTCGGTGCGCCATTGATACATCTAGTTGCTCGACAATCTCTGCCAGTCTTTTGATTTGTGCCGACGATGCGGTGATAATTAACGTATTACTTCGACCGTATGCGGTCATCACGCCGTATTGCGGTACAAAATCCTTAAGGTCCTTTACGAGTTGTGTGGCATCCGCGGCGTTAAGTGGCAATACTTGCGTGACAATAGTATCGCCCGAATCTATTGCTCGCGGGTCGCTTCCAATTTGTAGAGGGGTGGCTTCTAGTTTTGCCTCCTCCAAAGGGACGATTTTTGCGCTGTTTCCGTTGACAACGCTTGTGTATCCTTTAATCGCTAAGACGGCGTTCAGCACTGCGAAGGCTTCGTCGACAGGCATATCGTCGGGGCTAATAATGGTTACTCGCATGTCCAAATCAGCGGATTTGACAACCGTGTAACCGGTCACCTCGGAAAGAAATTCAAGGACATGATCAATTGCCGCATCTTTGAAACGCATAGAGATACGTCGCGGTCCGACTTCTTCTTCCGCACTAGCATTCTCGACCATCTCACACATACGCGCCCAAGCGACGACAAGCAGTATAAAACAGAGGCAAGACACCCATTTCATGGAGTTAATCATTGATTCAGTTCGGTTCTTCTCCTTTCACGCATTCGTTCTATCAAGGTTTGTTCACTATTGTCGCTTTCTGTGGGTCTTTCAACTTCTTGCTGTTTGGTAACCGTTCCAAACAGCATCCGCCCATCCGGTCCGTATTTGATGCCTTCCCCCAGTGCAAGTTGCACGGTCATTTCTTCACGCGCCAACGTAATATAGTTTGGGGTAATCTCCTCTATCTTAGTATCTTTGAGCGCCTCTCCACGACGGAGAAACATGCCAGTATTTATTTTTTGGTCCTCTATAACAGCAATAAAGTGCGTCCCTTTTTTCACGATTCCCGTCAATGTAAGCCCGTATGAAGGTGATGGCGACGGCGTTTCAACAACATGTTCAGGTGTGGTAGTTTGGATTTGTTCCATCGGGAAATCATCATCGCGTTGCCAGCCAAGTGGACGAAAAAGACTGTTTTCGGCGATAATGTCGTAATTCACCGGCTTTCGATGAATGGGATATACCATTTCCGCTTTGGGAATAGTGGACCTGGTGGGCACAATGCGCCGCTCTGGCTGAGTCGGTACAGAAGAGGCATTTCGCCAAACGACTCCCAGAATTACTAAGCATACAATCGACCCTAATATTGCCACACCGAGAATTTTTGGCTTTTTCGATGTTTTCATCGTCATGAATATCGGACTAACGCCATCTGCCCGTGACCCAAACCCAGCCGCGCGGACGCTTTTCCCAACGACCCGAAATCCAAGCCCCGCGAGGATTCCGATTCCAGTGTCCTTTTACCCAAACGTATTTTCTGCCCGCCCAACGCCAATGTCCGCCAATCCAGACCGCCTTGGGACTCGGTCTTGGTGGTGGATTCTCTACTATCGGGGTTGGCGGAGATTTCTGTACGTAAACTAATCCGCCGGCTCGCACAGTCTTCCTCGGACGGAGCGGATAAACCGTGCACCCGACTGCCGTAACCAGTAAACCGACAATCATCAGTAAAGTGATAACCAGTGTGCATTTTCGAAAGTGCTGTTGACTGTTCATTATGGTTAGCCTCCGTCTTGATCTGACGAGATTGTAATTGACTATCCACCAAAACCGCCAAATCTGCCACCGCCTCCCCGTCTGCGGTTCCCGCCTAAATTACGCCCTCGCCCGACTTCGGGCAACTCTAGCTCGGGGAGCTTGATGTCGGCAAACTTCTCCCGCTGTTCTTCGTTTAGAATGACTTGCATTTCTGCAACTAATACGTCAATCTGATTTTGATATTTCGTGCGTTGTTGATAGAACGATTGCATCTTCGCTTGCAAGCCGCCACCCATTCCGGTTCCTTGATTACCCCCGAATCTGCCACGGCCGCCAAACCCGGTGCCGCCACCGCGCATCTGGTTTCGAATCTCCGTTAATTCCGATTCCAACGTCTTCTTCTCTAGCTCGTAATCCTCAACGATTTTCTCAATCTGCTGAATTTTGGTGCGAGCCACTTCGCGCTGCTTCGCTGAAAGTTGCAAGGTTTTTGAGGTTTTTTCGGTGTCTAGTAGCTTTGTACTGCCGCAACCGGAAACTACAAAGATCGCCATCGCAACGGTAAATCCCATATGTAATTTTCTGAATATCATCGGTGTTTTCCTCCTGTGTCCGATCATACAGCGAATAAGGGGAACTGCAATCGTTCCCCTTGGTGTGCTCCTCTCACGTTTTAACTTCATTGATTGCGGCGAGATCTGTCACCTCGACGTCCATCACCGCCACCGGTGCGCCCCCCGCGACGTCCACCGAATCCCCCGAATCCGCCACTATTGTTTACGATTCCAGCGACAGTCAATTGGGCTTCTTGGCGTAGCGTTAGAAGCTCTACTAGACCGCTCTCTAATGAATCGGATTTTGTTTTCTGTTCAGCCTGTTTCGCTTTGAGGGCATCAAGCGCAGATTTAATCTGTGAATTATCCTCGCTATCAACCGCGGTACGAAGCGCCTCGACCAATGGCCGCAACTCTTGACGTTGTCCAAATTGATGCTCTGTAACTGCCTTAATTCGGGGAATCAAGACGGTTTTCTCATCTTCAGATAGGTGCAACTCCTCGATCGCTCGTTGGGTTCGTCGCTCAACCATCTCTTCAAGGTTGAACTGTCCTCTTCTTCCGCGCTCCCGATCTCCTCGTCCCCGTTCTCTGCGGTCGCTACGATCTGGGCGTGTGTCCTCCTGAGCAGAGATGTAGTATCCGCTGGTCAACACGAATCCGATGATGAATACAAGCGTGAGTGGGCGATACGATTTTCGCCGTAATCGAGTTAATCTTCTCAGAGTAAGTAACATTGTGCATTCCTCCCTGATAATATGAGTGAGGCAGTTTAAGTATAATTGAAGCGGTTATTCTCAAGTTGTTAGGCAAATAGCGAAGACAAAAGTTCGTGCTTTTTTCTATATTATTGCGCCAAACGGAGGAGATTCTTCAGTTTTCATTCGCCCCGAACTACCTTGACCGGGCGAAATTGGGTGAGAGAATTTCGATTACGGCGACTCAATGCTCAAAAGAAGGTTCATTCGAGAACACAAAACCTTCCTATTTCAAATCCTCTTGGAATATCAGAAATTTCCCGTTATAATGAAATAGACAAGATTCATAAACCTTATTCGTAATTGTTTAGTCCACCAATTTCTAAGTCGAGAATTACAGATCCACATGGTCTTTTTTTGCCATTTTTTAGATGCATCCCGAGTGAATTCCCATTTCCTTGGTTTGTAGTAGCATCAAGCGAGTGGATAGCTAGCGATCAACTGAGTGAATAACGAATGATCAACCGACCGAACAGAATCAAGCGAGCGAATAGCGAGTACGAAAGTAAATCCCGGGCGATAGCTAATCCTGACAGAGCTCCCATTCGTTGTCCCTCACACAGTTTCAGGGTTTTTACTGACCAGCAAGCGAATGAATAATGAGTACGCTAGGGATCCTCTAATCACTAACCACTAAACACTTACCCTTATTCTTTAGGCTCAAAGCGAGCAACTCCCATCACATTCGAAAATGTCTACTAAGGATTCTCACACCGACGACCGCACACCCCAAGAAAAGATAGACGCAATCCATCGCCCGAAGTGGTGCCAAGTTTCTGAGGAGGGTCGGCTCTACTGGGACTTGATTTGCGCCGCTATCCGCAATGATACAGAGACGATTTGCAATCACTTGAAAGCAGAGCCGGATTGCGCGAGGCTAGAGTTCTGGTACACGCCGCCAATCCATTTTGCTGTCCGTGAGGGCAATTTGAGTGCGACACGAGTACTTTGGGAGGCATACCCGTATGACCAAGTCACAAATCTTATCAGGATGGCGGAAGATCGTGGCCACACGGATGTTGCAAGCTACCTGCGCACTTCTATCGGTGCTGAGAGTCGAGATACAAGCCTCAAGCTACACCGTTCCGTAGAAGCCGAAAATCAAAAGGAGATGGAATGCCTATTATCCGAACATCCGGAAATCGGCGCACACCGAGATTCACAAGGCCGGACTGCGCTGCACGTTGCCGTGATTTCGGGCAATCGAGACGCGGTACGTGCGCTCCTGACGAGTGGCATTGACATCGACGCAGTGGATCACCTTGGATTCCGTGCAGTCCATTACGTTTACTGGACAAATCAATACTGGACGTTGAAGGAGGGAAGCGCTGAATTGTTACGGATGCTGCTCGACACAGGCGCAGCCGAAAGTCCGACACTGGCGGCTGCTCGCGGAGACCTGGATGCCGTGCGCGCTTTCGTCGCCGCGGATCCGGTGGCAGTTAATGACGGCGATGCACTTCAGAAGCGGCCACTTTCCGCCGCCGTAGAACGGAATCATCGCGAAATTGTGCGTTATCTCCTCGACCACGGCGCCGATCCGTCGCTGCCAGAGGGACGGCTGTGTCCACACGGCTCCGCCCTAATGACTGCTTCCGTGAACAACGACACAGAATTTGCGCGATGGCTGCTTGAAGCGGGAGCCGACCCCAACGGAGACATCGACTCATCCGGTACACCGGCAATACGTGCCTCGTCCGACGCCATGCGAGGATTGATGTATGAATACGGCGGACACGCTGGGACAGCGTGGGGTTTTGCTCAGAGCGGCAATCTTGAGACTTTGGCAGCAATCCTGCGTTATTGTGACGATCCGTTTTCGGACGAGGCGAGTGAATACCTAACGACACCGTATACCGCTATCATTAGTGGTTGCAGGCGCCGACTAGATAAGAAACAGAGCGCCGATGCCAATGAGGCGATGCTGAACATGTTCCTGCGGCGGGGCTACCCGATGCCAACGGTGCTTACCGAGTGCAAGACCTACCTCTACCATGTACCCCACATGACGCGGCAGTTGCTGAATCACGGATTGGACCCAAACCTTCGCGACTGGCAACGGCGAACGCCGTTACATGACCTGAGCGCTGGAATCCGCCACGTAGAAGATGCTCTGGAATTGATTCAACTTTTTATCGACCACGGTGCTGACATCAACGCAATTGACGAGGAAGATCAATCTACCCCATTGGGTATTGCCGTCCGCGAAGGACGTACGGAAGTTGTCGAACTGTTGCTATCCAACGGCGCCAATTCAAATGCCGCCGGAGCAAATTGGGCAACACCGCTCGCATGGGCAGAACGCCGAGGCCACGAGAATATCTCAGCCATGTTGCGTGCACATGGAGCCGTCTGAACTTATGATAACCGTCGCTTCTCTTCCTGAAAGAACGGGAACGACGAAACCTCTCACGCCCATGTTGAAACCCGCCACAATTATCAAAACTGCCTAAAATTCGGATAGGCAGATGCCTAAATTTTAGGCATACCTACCAGAAACACCTCTTTTTCTTCGTGGTTGGCTCACCACAACCAAATCTTCAATACCCCCACCACATAGGCGCTTACGGGATTCCTCACCTTCCAATTTACAAGAACAGTGCGTCGATTAAGGTTTGGCATCTCTCTTGCTGATAGTCATTCTGTCTCGCGGACAGAGGAACAGTATATGCCTGCCTTTCTGAAAGATGGAAGGGAAGTTTGTTCGCAGGCAGAGTGGTTAAAAGCAGAAGAGATTAGGGCGCTCTCAATAGGATTTCAACAGCATTTCACTAGAATCGTTTGAAAAATGGAGGCAAACGAATGATTTTGTCAAACTCAAAGTTCAAAGTTGCACAATCGTATCTCTGTGTGGCCGTTCTACTAGCTTTTGCCAGCGTAATCGGTTCCGCGTCGGCAGAAATCAAACTAACCGATAGTCTATCTGTTTCAGGCTTTTTGGATATGTCATCCACTACAACTAGCGGTGGCGATGAGACTGAAATTGGTTTGTCTTTCGATCAGTTTGAGTTAGATTTCAAGATTGAACAAGGATCAGTCACCGGATATGTCGACATCGACAGTACCGGTCCAGACGCGGGAATAAAGTTGGAACAGGGGTATGTGACCTACACCCTACCCGAATCGACCGTGTCCGGCGTGAGCATAAAAGCCGGAAGATTCCTTAGCGCTATGGGCTTCGAAGCTGCAGAGCCGACAGGTCTGTTTCAATACTCTTTCTCTGAAGGTATTCCGTATCCCGGTTATCAAAACGGTATCGGTATTGATGTCAGCCCCGCTGAACAGGTCGGAATATACGTCGCACTCCTGTCTGGCGTCTGGGATGTGAATGACACCGACGTGAAGAATCCGGGTATCGAAGCACAAGTTGCGTTGACACCGATCGAGCAAATCACCGCCAAGGTCGGCTATGCCATGGACAAACTGGATGACTATTCACAGAGCGAAATCAACGCTTGGGTGCAATTCACACAGGGACCGTTGACCCTAGCCGGTGAAGTTGATATGTTGACAAACTGGGGCGCTGATGGCAAAAACGGAATGCACTTTCTCGGCATGGCAAATGTTTCGCTGGCGGATATGATAGCGGCGCCGGTGGCTGTAACCCTTCGATTCAGCGGCATCAGCCTGGACGATGAAGACAGTTCGAACGAGTTCACGCTCAGTCCATCTTATACGGCGACGGACAACTGGTTACTTCTCGCGGAATTTAAGCAACGGCTTGACGCCGAAGAAACAATTATCGCTGTCGAATCACTCTTCACATTTTAACTCAGAGCACGTAAACTCAAACTTCTAAGGAGGAAATTAAATGTTACGCTCTACACTGAAATTTCGCGTCATCATCACGATAGGTTTGCTACTCTTAACTGTTAGCATGTTTGGCGTCGGACAGGCAAACGCCGGAGATCACGAAGTAAAAATTGGGGTGCTCCACTCATTGAGCGGCACCATGGCAATCTCCGAAACATCGCTTAAGGACGTTGTTCTCATGGCTGCCGAAGAGATTAACGCCGCTGGCGGCGTGATGGGGAAACAGATTAAACCCGTGGTCGTCGATCCGGCTAGCGACTGGGATCTATTCGCTGAAAAAGCCAAAGACCTGATTATTAAAGAAGAGGTAGCTACGGTTTTTGGCTGCTGGACCTCCGTGAGCCGGAAGTCTGTGCTCCCGGTTTTCGAAGAGCACAATGCGCTCCTTTTCTATCCGGTGCAATACGAAGGTGAAGAACAATCTCTCAACGTTTTCTACACCGCTGCAACGCCTAATCAGCAGTTGGTTCCCGCCGCCGAATATATGATGGAAGAAATTGGATCCAAGAAATTTTATCTGCTTGGGACCGACTATGTCTTCCCACGCACGGCAAACAAAGTGCTGAAGGCTTTCCTCAAGACCAAGGGTGTACCGGATGAGAACATTGTGGAAGAATATACTCCCTTCCACCACCAGGACTATCAGACAATCGTGGGGAAGATTAAGAAGTTCGCAGCCGGTGGCGACGCCTGTGTGTTGTCCACGATTAACGGTGACAGCAATGTGCCGTTCTACAAAGAGTTTGCCAACCAAGGGCTAACCTCCGATGACTGTCCGATCATGGCTTTCTCGGTGGCAGAAGATGAGTTGCGAGCTATGGATGTTCCGCCCCTCGTCGGACACCTTGCCACGTGGAACTATTTTCAGAGTATCAAGACACCTGAGAACAAGAAATTCGTGAAAGATTTCAAGGCGTTTTGCGAGAAAGAAAACCTGCCCGGCGGTTCAAAGCGTGTAACCGATGATCCGATAGAAGCCGCTTACTTCGGCGTCTACGTCTGGAAAGCAGCCGTCGAGAAGGCAAAATCTTTTGAGGTCGACAAGGTGCGTGAGGCAGTCTACGGCTTGGAGTTTGATGCCCCCGGCGGCAAGAAAAAGATGCACGCCACCAACCAGCACACGCTCAAGCCGGTTTACGTTGGCGAAATCATGAAAAACGGTCAGTTCAAGATTATCTACAAATCTGACGGACTGG
Source organism: Candidatus Poribacteria bacterium (assembly GCA_965204085.1). Classification (GTDB taxonomy): domain Bacteria; phylum Poribacteria; class WGA-4E; order WGA-4E; family JAJDTR01; genus JAJDTR01. The sequence continues at coordinate 1,181,628 of CBDBEE010000002.1, forward strand.
TTTCACCCGATTCCTACAGTGCCTACCTTCATCCGGACGGCAATGTCCCGGCGCCGACCGGTGGCCCCAAGGGAAGGACAACCGCTGGCATGTAATCGGGTTGTTGATAGATTGTTTATCTCTATAGTAAAACCAATTATTATTTATACACTGCGGTAGGTTCGATCAACCGAGTGGATAACGAGGACGATAGAGATCCCTTTCCTAACCGAACCGGCATTTATCCAGTCTCGTAGGTGCGGTTTCCAACCGCACCTACGAGACTGGATAAATATGAATGGAATTGACTATAACTCATAGAGTCTGCAAAGTGTAATGTGCTATCAGGTCTTTACGCTTTGCAGCTCTTTTTTTATATTATTTGAAGCATCCGACGTAATAGGCCTCAACCACCTCGACTTTCTTTTTGACCAATAACTGGGATTCGTCCAAATGTCAAGAGTCACTATCTTCCGCATCTTCACGCTGCTTCTCATTTCGCAAGCCCTCAGTGTAGTACTTCCCAGCGCCGCCCAATCTAACGAAGAGTTCATCCGCTCCGAAATCCAAAAACTTGCGGACGAGAGCAGAGCAGTTCGCAAAACTGCGGTCATGGCGCTTGCACAGAGCGGCGACATGCGCGTGGAGCCAATCTTGGAGTCGTTTAAATTGGGGGAACTCTATCTCTGGAACGATGTCGTCGTGCTTTGCAAGGAAATGCTTGAAGACGACGATTACAACGAATTTTGCCGGCTTTCCGATGTACTGACCGGCGAACCCATGCTGGACGCCGGCGGGAAACAGTATGAAATCCCTATTGAGGAACTTCAAGAGATAGCGCCGTCGCGCGCGGAGCGAAAGTTGACGAACAATGCGAAGTTTCTCGTCAGACTCTCGTCGCCGGACAAAGAGATTCGCATGTCGGGGGCTAAAAAGTGCGGCGACCCACCGGGGATAATCGAATCGATCTCGCAGCTTGCGGAGATGTCGGAAAACGATCCGGTCAAAAAAATTCGGTATATCGCCAAGGAAAGCCTACTTCTAATCCGCTTGAATCTGACTTCCTTGGAAAAAGACTCAGGGGCGCATCTTGCCATTGTCAGCGAGTTGGGAAAAATGAAAAGTATGCGCGGATTGCCGCGCCTAGAGGAAACGTACGATGACTTAGCGCAAGGACTTGAACTTACCGAAGCCGCCCAAGAAGAGGTTACGAAAACCTACAAATACGCAATCGACCAAATAAACGGATATCAAAGTTTCGTGGGTGGGGTCGGTAACATATTTCGCGGGTTGTCTCTCGGATCCGTTCTCATACTCATGGCGCTGGGTTTAGCTATTACGTTCGGCTTGATGGGTGTCATCAATATGGCGCACGGCGAATTGATGATGATTGGAGCTTACGCAACATTCGAGATGCAGAGAGTGTTCGGTCACAGCCCGGACAATCCATCGGACATGTATTATGTCGCGGCATTACCTGTCGCGTTTCTGACGGCGGCATTCGTCGGCTACCTTATCGAAATCTCGGTAGTCCGTCACCTGTATCGGCGTCCGCTGGAGTCATTATTGGCAACGTGGGGCATCGGACTGATTCTTATTCAAGTCGTTCGTATTCGATACGGCGACAATATCGGTGTTAACGCTCCAACGTGGGCGCGGGGTGGGCTTGAAGTTGTGCAAGACCTCATCGTGCCTTATAGCCGCTGTTTTATCATTGTTCTGTGTGGCTTGTGCGTTCTACTCATCTACTACCTGATGGACCACACCAAGCTTGGCTTGCGAATGCGAGCGACAATGCAGAATCGTAATATGGCAAACAGCGTCGGTGTGAACACCCAACGCGTTGACCGGTACACTTTCGCCTTCGGCTCGGGAATCGCCGGTGTGGCGGGCTACGCGTGGACACTAATCGGCGGCGTCACACCGGACATGGGACAAACCAATTTCATCATTGATTCGTTCCTCGTCGTTGTCACTGGCGGTGTCGGTGAACTCATCGGCGTCATCTGTGCGGGATTGGGAATTGGCGTGCTGACAAAGGTGATTGAACCCACGACAATCGGCCCCTTCGTTGTTGGAGCGATCTGGGCGAAAATCTTGCTCCTGATTATCATTGTCGGCTTCATCCAGTTCAAACCGGCAGGGCTGTTCGCGCCGAAAGGCAGACTCAGCGATGTCTAGAATTGGGGCGCTCAAGCAAGTGGGCGATTTCCTACAAGATGCGGGAATGTCGAAACAGTCTACCACGGTCAATCGCGGTATTTCGTTCTTCGTGCCGTGGGTGCTGTTTTTTATCGGCTTAGTCGTTATCCCGCTGCTGTACTATACCGGGTTGATTACCATAGGCACGGTGAACATGCTCGGTCGATACATGGCGTTTGCGATTGTCGCTGTCGGGTTAGATTTGATTTGGGGTTACACCGGAATTTTGAGCCTGTGCCAAGCCTTTTTCTTCTCACTGGGTGGCTACGCAATGGGGATGTATTTGGCACACCACGGTGGTCCGGAGGGAATCATAGACGCCAACGGCTGGAAAATCCCCGCATGCCTGTATGTGGTTTATCCTTACAAGGTCGGCGAAGCCCCGGCGGACGCCCTCGTTCCCTGGTTTTGGAAGCCGTTTTATACACTACCGGTCACGACAATCTTGGGGCTGCTAATTCCGGGTTTAGCTGCGTTGGCGATCGGCTATTTCGGTTTTCGAAGCCGTGTTCGTGGCGTGTACTTCGCTATCTTGACACAGGCGATTACGGTGGCGGGTTGGCTCGTGTTCTGCATGAACAACATGAAACTGTGCGGCACAAACGGATTGACTCGGTTCGACAGAATTGCGGGATTCAAGTTGACTGATCCCAACGTAAAAGTGAGCCTATATATTATCACGCTGCTGGCGCTCACCGGCGTCTACCTCCTTTGCAAACATGTCGTCAAATCTCGCGTAGGACGCATTCTCATCGCAATTCGAGATGACGAACCAACCCTGCGTTTTTCCGGTTATAAACCCTACATTTACAAGCTATTCGCTTTCTGCCTCGCTGGAATGATTGCAGGATTGGGAGGCATGCTTTACGCGCCGCAGATGGGGATCTTCACGCCTACGAATATGGAGGCGAGCGCATCAATTTTGGTCGTCGTCTGGGTGGCGGTTGGCGGACGTGGCGCGCTTTCCGGCGCGATTCTCGGCGCACTGGCGGTGAATCTTCTTTACAACTTTTTTACCTCGGAGAAAAACCTCTGGCTGCTTACTTGGAAAGCGGAGTATTGGCAATTTGTCTTAGGCGGCCTGTTCATCGGCGTCGTTTTACTCTTCCCCGGTGGCTTAATTGATTTGTGGCGCCGCCTAGTGGGCACCGCGAAGTAAAGAAAATTCATCTATAGTCGCTTACATTCATATTTTCACATGTTACCTACAAAATCGGACGCACCCTTGTAGCGCAAACTGTTAGTTTGCGCATACCACAATCTGAATGAAGTTCAATAGATTAATTCCGTAATTTCTTGGCAAATCCCAGTGCGGTCAGAAACCGCACCTACCGGGCTTGGGGAAAATTAGAATTACCAATCCAAATAATTAAACTTCATCCAGATTTCATTCACATTGAGGTACGGAAGAATGTTCTTAACCTCAAGGATGTATAATCACCAGTTGCAATGACTATAGATAGAACCGCTGGCAATTCCGAATTCAACGAGAAAATATAACATGGACCAAGCTCAGCGAACCGCCGAATACAAAGAATACAGTCCCCGCGAAAGCCGACTTTCCGAAGAAAGATATCTACTTTTTCTGGAAGACATTACCGCTGTCTTTGACGGTTTCAAAGCCTTGGACGTAGAGGCGTTGGGCATTGAACACAATGAACTCCGTGTCATTATTGGCCCCAATGGCGCGGGCAAGACAACACTCTGCGACGTTGTGAGCGGTAAAACTCGCCCAACGACTGGATACGTGTTTTACGATGGCGCCGATATTACCAACCAGACGGAAGAAGAAATTGCATTGCGGGGTATCGGCAGGAAATTTCAAACGCCCACAGTCTTTGATAGCCTCACAACCTACGAAAACATGGAACTCGCCCTTCCAGGTCATTACCGTCTGTGGTCTAACTTGTTTGGGCCAACGACGAAAGATCAGAAAGAACGCATCTCGGAAATCTTGGAACGTGTCGGACTCATTGATGAATTACACCGCGAAGCCAAGTACCTGAGCCATGGTCAACGCCAGTGGTTGGCAATTAGCACACTGATTCTGTCAAATCCAAAACTCTTGCTCGTTGACGAACCCGCTGCCGGATTGACGGACGCGGAAACGGCATTGACGGCTGAACTCCTTCTTGAGTTAAAGGACGATCATACATTGATTGTTATCGAACACGATATGGATTTCGTACGCCAACTGGATTCATTCGTCACCGTGTTGAACGAAGGCGCTATCATGGCGGAAGGAATGATGCGCGAGGTCCAGCAGAATGAGGAAGTCATCGAAGCATATCTCGGCAGATGAATCATTCATAATCCATAAAAAGTACCGATGTATACAGGGGAAACGCATCTAAATTATCTTCTCGACAAAAAAGAGATTCGGGCTAAGTTTGTGAGAATTTTCTTAAGGATCGTAGGTTGGGTTGAACGGGATTCCGTTAAAATCGCCGATCTTGGAGGAGTTTTCGGGTGCCCACTTTGCCTGAACGTGCCAAAATTTGAGTGAAACCCAACATTAGTCGTACATTCTTCCACCATGAGACATCCGCTATAATTAGATGCGTTTCCCCTGCCGATGTATATCATAACCATTGATCGATTCTTGAAATCCTGCTATAATAGGGATGAGAGGTGATAACCACTTTTGTGAGGAATTTCCGACAGAATCAGAGGCGTCAATATTTCTCCCACATTGTCGAATTTTGGACATTAGACGCCTTCTTGCCGGTTCACCTCATCCAAGTCGCACGGACATCTTCGCTAGTCATTTTAGTTTATTCCTTAGTTTCCATTCAACTGCAGCCACGATGGTGGGCTTTTGATTTAGGCTGGGCTAAGCTGCTGCACGTTCGAAAACGGACGGATTGAGATTGCCTACTTTAATTGAATATAGACGACTGAATGGCGATGCGTCCTGTCAGAGACCAGATTCCATAAAGCCTGTTTGGAGCAGAAATGCTTACAAAACTGATTTGCCGTAATTTCAAATGCTTTGGAGAGGTCCAAATCGAATTGGGCAACCCGGTTGTATTTATTGGCCCCAATAACTCCGGCAAAACAACGGCTCTACAGGCACTCGCACTTTGGGATATAGGTCTCAAGCGTTGGAACGAACACCGCAAAGGGAAACCGAGACCCGAGAGACGCCCGGGTGTTGCTATCAATCGACGTGATTTAATTTCCGTCCCTATTCCAAGTGCTAGGCTGCTCTGGCAGAATCTGCGAGTTCGCGACGTACAGCGGGTCAATAATCAGCAGCGCACCCAGAACATACGGATGGACATCATCGTTGAAGGCGTTACCTTCGGCAGGAAATGGGCATGTGGCTTGGAATTCGATTACGCGAACGAGGAATCCTTCTACTGTCGCCCCCTTCGTTTGACCGAGGGCGATGCAGAGGCGTTACAGCGGATGGCTATCCCCGAAGAGACGGCGAATCTTGATATCGCTTTCCTTCGTCCCATGTCGGGGCTGGTGTCGAATGAAACACGACTCGACCCCGGAGCAATCAACGTTCGTGTTGGAGAAGGGCGTACCGCTGAGGTACTTCGCAACCTTTGTTTTCAAGTATTTCATGAGCGTCAGGACGAAGAAACTTGGGAAGCAATCTGTGTGCAAATCCGAGAATTGTTCGGGGTCATGCTTGACGAACCGGTCTATATTCAGGAGCGGGGCGAGATTGAAATGAATTACCGGGATAGTTCAGGAGTCTCCCTTGCGCTGTCGTCCGCCGGACTAGGGTTGCAACAAACGCTGCTCCTGCTCGCCTATATTTCAGCGCGTCCGGGATCGGTTCTTTTGCTTGACGAACCGGATGCACACCTTGAGATTCTTCGGCAAAGACAGATTTATCAAATCCTTACCGAGTTGGGAAGGAAACAGGACAGTCAAATCATTGCCGCTAGCCATTCCGAAGTCATTCTCAACGAGGCGGCCGACCGTGATGTTGTCATTGCCTTTCTCGGCAAGCCGCATCGCATTGACGACCGGGGCGGTAGCCAACTCCTGAAATCACTCAGAAAAATCGGCTTTGAACAGTATTATCAGGCAGAGCAGAAGGGATGGGTTCTTTACCTTGAAGGACCAACGAACCTTGCCATTCTACAGGCATTTGCCGAGAAACTGGAGCACCCCGCAAGAGACATATTGGAACGCCCATTTGTATACTACGTTGGAAACGAGCCGGCGATGGCGCGCGAACACTTTTATGGACTACGAGAGGCGAAGGCAGATTGTGTCGGATTCTGTCTTTTCGATCAGATGGATTACGAATTTCAACACGGATCCGAATTTCGAGAGTATATGTGGAAGCGTCGTGAGATTGAGAACTATCTCTGCCGTAAAGAGGTTCTTATCGCGTGGGCGAAAGACAAGGGGGAAGAGACCGAGGGACCGCTGTTTTCCCATCAATGGATGCATACGATGGAGGAAGCGATAGCAGAGACTGAGAAAAACCTTGAAACGCGCGGCAAAGGTTCTCCCTGGTCACCGGAAACCAAAACCAGTGATGAATTTTTGAATCCACTGTTCGACACTTTTTTCAAGAAACTTAAACTAGACAATCTCATGCAACGAACAAATTACCACACGCTCGTTCAATATGTTTCCCCTGATGATATTGATCCTGAAGTATCGGATGTACTGGACGCGATTTTAGAAGTATCCAATCGCGCGTACCCAATGACCGATGTATCAAGCGCAGCAAGTGAAGACGTGAAGTAATATGTTAAATGTCCAGAATCTCTCTTTCTCATACGGAGAAGTTCAAGTACTGCGAGAGCTTGACGTGCACGTGCCCGCGGAGACAATCGTCTCCGTAATGGGCAGGAACGGCGTGGGCAAAACGACATTGATGAACAATATTATCGGACTGCTCAAGCCATCGTCTGGATCAATTCAGATTGGAGACCGTGAACTAGTGGGCGTTCCTACGCATCGTCGAATTCGTGCCGGGTTGGCGTACGTACCGCAAGGGCGCATGATTTTCCCCAAACTCACCGTCGAGGAAAATCTGAGGGTAGGGCTTGCTGCGAGGGAGGACAAAATAAAGCAAATCCCCGAGGAGATATACGATCTCTTCCCGATCCTCAAAGAGATGGGGAAGCGCATGGGCGGCGATCTCTCCGGCGGCCAACAACAGCAACTCGCAATTGGACGAGCCCTAGTTACTGATCCGAAGGTTCTCATACTGGACGAACCGACAGAAGGCATACAGCCGAACATCATCCAACAAATTGGATCCGTCCTCCGAAAACTGGTGGAAACCCAACAGATGACAATTCTCATCGTTGAACAGTATCTCGAATTTGTGCGGGAATTTTGCCAGCAGTTTTACATTATGAATCGAGGCGAGATTGTCGCGCACGGCGAAACGGACGCACTAAGCCAGAGCATGATTCAGGAGTATCTCAGCGTTTAAGATGTCGCTTATCAACTCCGGTGCCGGGCGGCATGGCGTACTTAGGTTGGCATTCGCGCAGCGTAACGGAAGTACAGTGATGGCGGAAAGTTTCTTCCGATCGCCATTGCAAGTGATGAAGCCGCGTTACGATGAGTCGGGCTGTGCGTGTGTATACCTTCTGAGTCCCACGGGCGGTGTTGTGCAAGGTGACGACTACCGGATTGACGTCGCGCTCGCGCCGAACTCCCACGCAACGCTGACAACCCAAGCCGCAACGAAGGTTTATGCGATGCCGGTCCAAGGTGCGGCACAATCACTGCTGGCTCGGATTGGCAAGCACGCAATTTTTGAATATCTCCCCGATCCGACGATTCTCTTTCGCGATGCGAACTTCAGTCAACATGCCTCCTTCAGTTTGGCGCGAGGGGCAATGTTGGCTATGCAGGAGATTGTCATGCCGGGCAGATTGGCGCGAGGCGAAAAGTTGGCATTCACGCAATATCGGAGTCACCTCAACGTGTCAGATTCGGAGGGGGTGTTGCTCTTTGATACGTGCCTTCTTCAGCCCAAGCATCATCCACACCTCACCGCTCATGGTGTGCTAGAAAATTATGACTGTTGGGGGAGTTGGTTTCTCCTCGGCGATTTCGAGATGCCGCAGTGGCAGGCGCTCTGTGAGATTGCCGAACCATTGCTCTGCCAAGCGGACAAATCAATCGGAGGGTTGACACAACTGAATCGAAACGGTATCGCCATCCGGATGCTGGCACACAACTCCGGCATGATTCAGTCTGCTTTTCAAACAATTTGGGATCGGATAAAGCAAGAGCACTTCGGATTGAAAACCGTCGATTTGCGAAAGTATTGATTTCGGAGGCTAGGATACGTGAACCTCACCCCCCGTGAACAAGAGAAATTAATGATTTACGTCGCCGCACAACTTGCCAAGGATAGACGGGCGCGCGGTTTGAAACTCAACTATCCCGAAGCGGTTGCAATCATCACCGCCGAAATCTTGGAGGGGATTCGAGACGGAAAATCGGTAGCGGAACTGATGCAATACGGCACGACGCTGTTAAACAGAGACGATGTAATGGAAGGCGTCCCCGAGATGCTCCACGAGGTGCAGGTTGAGGGCACCTTCCCTGACGGCACGAAGCTCGTTACTGTACACGACCCGATTCGGTAGAAATAGACTACCAGCGGAGTATTGAATATGATACCCGGAGAATACATACTCACCGAAGAAAGTATCACCGCCAACGAAAACCGCCACACAGTTGAATTAACCGTTGCCAACACAGGCGACAGGCCGATACAGGTCGGATCGCACTTTCACTTTTTTGAGGTCAACACGGCGCTCCGATTCGATCGAGAAAAGGCTTATGGCATGAGGTTAAACATCCCGTCCGGAGTGGCAGTTCGTTTTGAGCCGGGCGACGAGAAGACGGTGACGCTCACGGAAATAGCCGGCAGACGGATTGTGCACGGATTGAACAATAAAACCAATGCACCAATAGACAAAGCGTAAAGAAAGCAATGCCTCTCGACATTCCACGACGCACGTATACAGACATTTACGGACCAACTATCGGAGACAAGGTTCGCCTTGCCGATACCGAGCTATTTATTGAGGTCGAGAAAGACCACACCGTCTACGGCGACGAGTCGAAGTTCGGAGGCGGCAAGACACTGCGCGATGGTATGGGCCAGATGTCGGGGGCGACAAGGGAAGACGGCGTCCTGGATCTTGTTCTGACCAACGCGTTAATCCTTGACCATTGGGGAATTGTCAAGGCGGATATCGGGGTACGTGACGGCAAAATCGTTGGAATTGGGAAGTCTGGAAATCCCAACATTATGGAGGGTGTGTCCGATGACATGGTGGTCGGGGCTGGCACGGAGGTCATAGCCGCCGAGGGGATGATTGTGACCCCTGGAGGACTGGACGTTCACATCCACTTTATTTGCCCTCAGCAGATTGACGAAGCCCTCTCGTCGGGAGTCACGACCATGATCGGGGGTGGCACGGGACCCGCTACTGGTACGAACGCCACCACTTGTACGCCCGGTGCGTGGAACATCGCGCGAATGCTCGAAGCCGCCGATGGGTTTCCAATCAACCTCGGCTTTTTGGGCAAGGGAAACTCCTCTCTTCCGGCGTCGCTCAACGAACAGATTGAAGCGGGCGCGTTGGGATTAAAGCTCCACGAAGATTGGGGGACAACTCCCGCGGCGATTGACTGCTGTCTGTCCGTGGCGGACGAATACGACGTGCAGGTCGCCATTCACACCGACACGCTCAACGAGGCAGGGTTCGTCGAAGATTCTATTGCCGCCTTCAAGGGGCGCACCATCCACACCTATCACACCGAAGGCGCCGGCGGCGGACATGCCCCAGACATTATTAAGGTGTGCGGTCAGAGCAATGTGTTACCCTCATCGACCAATCCCACCCGCCCCTTTACGGTCAACACCATCGACGAGCACCTTGACATGCTCATGGTTTGCCACCATCTCGACGCCTCTATTCCCGAAGATCTCGCCTTTGCCGAGTCACGAATTCGCCCGGAGACTATTGCCGCCGAAGATATTCTGCACGACCTCGGAGCATTCAGCATGATGGCGTCGGACTCACAGGCAATGGGACGCGTCGGCGAAGTCGTACTCCGCACATGGCAGACAGCCCATAAAATGAAAGTCCAGCGCGGTCATCTCCCCGACGAAACGGGCGAAAACGACAACGTCCGCGCGAAACGCTATATTGCCAAATACGCAATAAACCCGGCAATCACGCACGGCATCAGTGACCACGTTGGTTCAATAGAAGTAGGCAAACTGGCAGACGTGGTGGTCTGGGATCCGGCGTTTTTCGGCGTCAAACCTCAACTCGTGCTAAAAGGAGGATTTCTTGTCTGGGCTGCCATGGGTGACGCCAACGCTTCGATTCCGACGCCACAGCCGGTTCTTGGACGCCCGATGTTCGGTGCCTTTGGGCGCGTGCCGTACTCGGCTTCCTACACCTTTGTTTCGCGGGCTGGGGTCGAGAGAAAAGTTGGAGAACGGCTCGGATTGCAAAAACCGACCGTTGCCGTAAAAAATTGCCGTGAACTGGATAAATCGGGGATGATTAACAACGCCTACCTGCCAAATATTGAGGTCAATCCGGAGACCTACGAAGTCCGCGCCGACGGCGAACTCCTCACCTGCGAACCCGCCGAAGTCCTTCCAATGGCACAGCGTTATTTCCTGTTTTAACGCAATTCCTGCCAAAATATCCGGTCGCTCGATCCCACGTATTCCTTGATTTCCACCCTGCAATTCGATTATAATTCGTCGGGCACCTTGTCTCTTAAATCTCACTTTATTTGAAAGGTCAAGCACTTAATGGTTCATTCGCTAAGTGTTTAATGCTTACGAGACTGTCACATGAAACTGTTCTACCACCCCGGTAGGTGCGGTTTCTAACCGCACCGGCACTCAACACTAACCATATTTTTTTGGAAAATAAACCACTTAATGGACGATCAAATCCGACATTACGAAAACAAATTAAACTACGAAACCGACTCGTGGGACCTCAATGATGCCATCCAGCACGGCGAGAACATCGTCGTAATCGACGCTCGCTCGGCTGAAGCGTTCACCGAAGAACATATTCCGGGGGCTATGAGTTTGCCGCACCGGACGATGAACCAAGAAACTACATCGCATTTGGATCGAAAATCCCTCTATGTGACATACTGCGACGGCATCGGCTGCAACGCATCAACGAAAGGCGCGCTCAAGATGGCACACTTGGGATTTCGCGTGAAGGAGCTTATTGGCGGCTTGGATTGGTGGAAGCGCGACGGCTATCCCACACAAACATCTGAAGAATGCCGTTCAGATTCACAACCAACATCCTGTGGTTGTTGCTAAGTCGTCGTCTCCGCAGCAAAAGGCACTTGTGTTTATTTAGCCGCCTGACGGGTTAACTCATCGCGGACTTCGGGTACAATTGTCATCGGCGAAGACACGATTTGACTAACATTTGCCCGAATTGCGACGATCCCAGTCGATCGGTTCGGGCTGAAAGCCCGACCTAGGGAACGGAACACAACTTGGGGTAACCAAATAAATCCGACTCGAGTTTGGAGGACTTGCCCATGCAGTACGACGAGAACTCACCATTCTACACACTGCTTGCTACGAAATATAAAGAAGAAGAGGAAGACCTTGGCATCGCCATCGTCGAATCACATCCGGAAATTGCAAAATTGGAGTGGCCCGGTCCGGATGAAGAGGGGCAACCATTCATCAAAGGAAGCACGGCGCTGCATTACGCCGCCAATGACGGGAAAGATCGGCTTGTCCTCAAACTTCTCGGACACGGTGCAGACATCAATGCAAGCGATGCAAATTGGTACCGCTCTGTACTTTCGTGGGCAGCGAACAATGCGAGAATATCAACAATTCGCCTGCTTCTTGAAAAAGGCGCCGACCCAGGATCGCTGGATGCCGTACATGCTGCCGCTTATGGCGGATCCGCCTGCGGGGAAGACGAAGAGGAGGAGTACGCCGAGTCGCTAAAACTTCTGATTAAAGCGGGAGCTGACATGAATGATCGAAGGCACTATCTCAACCAAACACCTCTTGGTATTGCTTTGAAGAGTGGCAACAGAGGTGCAATCGAGTATTTGTTTGGTATTGGTGCCGCAGAGGAATAAAACCATCTAAGTCGTTGATGCAATTGACAGCAGGCTTTCTGGCTTCGTGCACGCTAAAATACGCAATCAACATCCTGTGGTTAATGAGAGCTAGCCATTCAAACAAACATATCCGCGAAGCGATTCGTTACGCCGAAAGCAAAAACTGGAGTGTTACAAAAGCAGGTCCTAGAGCACACCTTGGGGCACTCTATGGTGTCCGAAACACGCCCGTGACGGGTGTCGCATTAGAGTCATGTCAACACCGCGCAATCCGGAGTTGCGCGCACGGGACATCCGTCGGTATGTCGACCGCTGTCCCCATGTCTAATGCGAAGGATTAACCAAGAATATTGATGTGGGAGGGATCTATCATGAAAATTCATGAATTTACGCTTATTCTCACAGCGGATCCAAATGAAGAAGAATCCAATCGACTATACGAAGCCGTTGACGATGGCACACTAGTTACGAGTGTTGACGTTCCGAAAATCTGTTTTCACCGTGAAGCGCCATCGTTGGAGGAAGCCATCGAATCTGCATTGGTAAACGTCAAGCTAGCAGGCTTTGATGTTCTTCGTGTAGAAATTGAACCAGAGGTAATGGCACGGGAAATTCAGCGACCTCAGGCACAGCCACAGAGCACCACGACCTAGCCAACTATCTCGGTTCACTGCTTAGGCTGTAACCTTGACATTGATTCAAATTACAAATTTTCGTGCGGACTTCGGTAGAACCGCACGATAAATGACCTTCCGTTCCCAAGTAGTTACATTAAGGAGAATCCGTTCGTGAACAACGCCAAAGCGCTCATACCACTTGGTTTCTTGCTCGCACTCGGTCTTGTGATATCGACCTACCTCGTTACAAACGTGGCGCGAGACATACTTATGGCTCATCAAATCATCAAGGTAAGGGGATACGCCGAAATTCCCGTCGAGTCGGATTTGGCAATTTGGCACATCACCGTCAAAGCGAAAGACAGTAACATGGCGTATGCATATCCGGTTCTATCCGCACATCGTGAAGAAGTGTTAACTTTTCTGGAGGAGAACGGTGTGAAACCCGAGGAAATCAGAATCATTCCTGTCCAAGTGCGTGAACGCAAGAAACGCACGGAAAAGGGCCACGAAACAAGCGAGATCGAAGCATTCCAGCTTTCACAGGATATTACAGTCAAATCGAAGGATGTGCACAACATATCAAGAATTGCGATATCAATAGCTGATCTTCTCGGACGTGGAGTCCACCTGAAGACAGAAATGCCTGGCTACTACTACACCGGAGTCAACGCGTTGAAGAGTGAGTTACTCGTGGAGGCGACCAAAGATGCGCGATTGCGAGCAAAGACCTTGGCTGAGGGCAGCGGCGCGACTCTGGGACCTCTCCGCGCCGCGCGTCAAGGCAGATTCAGCGTTCAATCCGCGGACGCGAGCAGCATTGCAGAAAAAGCCGGTGATAACGTTTCATCTATTGCGAAGAAAGTCACAGCAGTGGTAACATTCGACTATGTGATGCGATGAAAGCATGATACTCCCTTCCCTACAGCGGAATTGAAAGAGTTTTGTATCTCCGCGTTAACAGTCTCCAACATTCCACTGCAACTGAACTCTAGTCCTTGGAACTACCGGAATGAGTGAAAAAGAAGTTTCAATATACACCGACGGCGCCTGCTTAGGGAATCCCGGTAGAGGCGGATACGGCGTTGTACTCTGTTACAACGGCAACCAAAAGCAGTTATCTGGAGGATTTCGTCTTACCACAAACAACCGGATGGAGATTATGGCAGCCATCGTCGGATTAGAGGCGTTAAAATCCCCCTGTACGGTGAATCTATACACTGATTCAAAATACTTGGCTGACGCCATGACAAAGGGATGGGCACAGCGCTGGAAGATGAATGGGTGGAGGAGAAACAAGAAAGAGAAAGCCGTAAATCCGGACCTATGGTCGAAACTGCTGAAATTGTGCAATCAACATACCGTCAGTTTTCGCTGGATAAAAGGGCATGCGGGACACGAATGGAATGAAATCTGCGACAGACTCTCAAAGCAAGCCGCCAGTGAAAACAACCTTCCCGATGATGATGGATATATTTCCAATCAGTGGAATCCTCCTTAGATGAATCCAAACAAACTCGGCATGATGTGCTTGAGTCCATATCCATTAACGTAGTTTTACCGGAACTGAAATTGAAGATTTTCATTGGGAGAACCGCGTCATGCTTATGTTCGATCTTCTGCGAACCATGAATCCAAGCCTCAATCCGGCAGAAGCCAAACTGCACCTCGCAGCTTGGAATGGCGAAGAACAGCCGATTGATGTCTATCTCGCCGGCAACTTCAATGACTGGCAGCGCTGGCAAAGTAAGAAGAATTTTGAACGCAAATTGGTAGTATCTTTGATTAACCTTCCGCACCAAAAATACAAGTGGCTCTTTGCAGGGGTCTATCTGTCGACCGGTGTGGAACGAAAATGGTCTGAAGACCACCAAACGCATCATTACTGGTACGAATTGACTGAACACGGAGAATACAAAGAGATGAATGGGCGGATGGTGGTAACATTCACCAAGCCTAGCCGCGGGTCGTATCTATATGCAGAAAAGTGGTGCAATAAGATTTTCCTTAGTGAGATATATCCGGAAAGGCAATCTGTCGGTGAATTTCCGGGCTTCAAAGCCATCAATCTCACGAAAGATCAACTGGCCCTGATAATCGAGAGATCTCCAGAATCATGGCGCACTGCACTTTCCAACGTAGCAGGTGTGTATCTGATTTCCGATTCCGGGACAGGAAAGTTTTACGTCGGCAGCGCCTACGGCGAAGGTGGAATATGGCACCGCTGGTCGGAATATACGGATAATGGGCACGGTGGGAACGTGGAACTCAAAAAGCTGATCGCCGACGAGGGATTGCAATATGCCACGAATTTTCGCTATTCAATCCTTGAGATATCCGATCTACATGACAGTCAAGACAACATTCTTCAACGAGAATCACATTGGAAGGATATTCTGATGTCTCGTACCTACGGGTTAAACGCAAACTAGATGCAAACCGAAAAGTAGTTTGGTGACTACTCCACTGCTGCGCGTTTTCACGCAGGCTGTGTTCGTATCTAACTTTTGACTAGGTAAAAACTCATGATTGAAAAAATAGCTACTGCCGCCATCTATGTGACCGATCAGGAAGTTGCCAACCGCTTTTGGGAAAAACAAGTCGGGTTTGAAATACGTAGAGATTTGTCCATGGGCACCGAAGCCAGATGGCTTGAAATGGCGCCGCCAGGTGCCGATTCTTGCATCGTCATTTTCCCCAAGAGTATGATGGAAGATTGGGCTGAGCGAAAGCCGTCGCTCGTGTTCGAATGCGACGATATTGAAGAAACCCACAAGTCAATGTCGGAGCGGGGTGTGCAGTTTTCTCACAAGCCTAAAGAATTGCCTTGGGGCAAGTTCGCCATCTTCCTCGACCCGGAGGGCAATTGGTACGGTTTGCGGGAAATACCAAAATCAAACCCTCAACGTGATTAGGCAAGGCGAACATTTAGAATGAGGAATGGTCACATGTTGTTATGCATAATCGTGATTTACTGCATGCTCGCGCCGTTGTGCGGATGCGATATTCTTAAACTAGGCGACGACCGGCATGTTGACGCTCAATCACTCCTTGACAGCAATCGAAAGACGTGGGACTCACAAATGGTGTCGAACTATCAATTCAACTTCCAATGGTCCTGCTACTGCACTATGGACTTTGTCGCCGAAGTCAATATCTCCGTGCGCGAAAATCGCATTCACAGTGCAGCTTTTGTCGAAGGCGATGTTCCGATTCCTCGCCACGTCGCTATTGAACGCTACGAAGCGATGGGTGGACTGTTCGATCTTCTTCAGTCGGCAATCGACGAGAATGCCCATACTATCTCGGCAAAATATCACCCGGAATTGGGCTATCCAAGCGAAGTGTGGATCGATTACGAGCACCGGACGGTGGACGAAGAACGCGGGTTCTCTATTCATAATCTAATTCTTGAATAATCATTGACTTGGAGCAAGAGTGCTTCTCATCCAGAATATTATCGCGGAAGTTGTCAAAATCCCGCCTCTCAAGCGAGATGTTGTTTTTCTCGACTGGGAAGGACGCCAAAAATGCCGTCAGCGTCTCGAAACACAGTCGGGTAGAGAGCTTGGTCTGGCTTTACCCACGGGCACCGTTTTGACTCCCGGTGATATCCTATATCGGGATGCCGAGGTTGAAATCGTCGTTGAAGGGCTGCCTGAAAATGTATTCGTTCTTCAGCCTGAATCGGTTGAAGACTACGGCCTCGCCTGTTACCAAATTGGCAACCTGCATCGCCCCATCGGATTCGATGACGGCGCGATTCTCGTTCCCTATGAACCGGTCCTAGAGAATCAACTCTGTCGGTTGAGATTTCATTACACAATTGAGGAACGTGTCTTCACACACGCTGATCGTCACTAACCGTTTCAATCAATGTTGGAAAAGCGTGGTTTTATTGATGTCTTTGGAGTTGCCGTGGATTTTGGATTGCTAAACGTCATGCGGTCAACTTTCGCTATTACTGAACTTTTTTGCTAAGTTAGGAAGGCGATAGAATTGAATTAAATGCCTCTAAACATCGATCAACTCATAAAAGCCCATTATTTCCAGTTCTTAGACTTAGCCATTTCACCCGATGATCAACAGGCACTCGCTGTCTTCGGTAATTATGATGTACCTGAAGAACATTATTCAATGGACATTAAGAATCGATCACTCTGGCGAATTCAACTTTGCAATGGTGAAATGACAGAACTTGCACCTCGTGACGAGGATGCCCATAGTCCGTGTTGGTCTCCAGACGGAAAGAGGATTGCATACTTATCACGACGCTCCGGACACACAGAACTTTGGGTGATGGATACTGATGGTTCATCAACCCGCCAAGCGACCGAATTTGGTATCTTGACATACAATCCTTTTGGAGGAGGTCGTGTGTTATGGTCTCCGACTGAAAGGTATATCGCATATGCAACCGTTCCAAATGGAAATAGAAGAAGACTTGCAGCTCGAGCACACGAAGCAAGGCTTCAGCGGATCATGGTGCGTAGTCCAAAGATTGACAAACAATACGAGTCGGTTGCGCGAAGGCCTGTTGGATTTGAAAGTGCAATCTATGTTTACGATTGTCAGACCAGTGAGAATAAACAGTTCATTTCTTGTGCAGACAATGAAATTTTTCTACATTGTTGGTCGTGCGATGCAAAACGTCTGATTGTGCAGCTAGGCTCCGAACTCAAAGAATTCGATATTTCGTCCGGTGACATGCGCATGATATATGCCGGACCATCGGGACTGATTCGGAACAAAGTAGACACCATCCAGCTTGCTCGGGTTACGGAAGATTGCGTCGAAGTTGGCACGATTGTCGACACCATATTCACGCGGACACACTCAATCAAGGTAGAAAGACGATCCCTTCAACTACGTGCGTGGTCTCACGATGGTACCCGGCTGTTTGGCCTTACACACGACGGAGTAACAACGGCTCTCACCGCAATTGACCTGAAGACCTCAAGAGTAGAAAACCTTACCTCTTCAGAACGAGTAGCATCAACACCTCTAAGTCTTCATAAGTCAAACGGCGTTGTTTTTTCGTATCAAGGTCCGTCCGACGCCCCTGAACTTTGGCGACATCGTTCGGGAGGTCAGTTAAAAAAAATTTCGAAATTCTATAACTTTCTCGCCGACACGCCATTGCCACAGTGCAGTGTCGTACACTATCCGAGCGGAAATTGGACAATAGAAGCCATCGTGGTTTATCCATTGGATTATGAACCTGGAAAGAAATCGCCAACGCTCGTTTATTTACACGGTGGTCCTGAAAGATGTGTCCAAGCAAGTTTTTCCGAATTAATCTCAGCCAGAGCCGAGAGTGCGGCACATTATCTTGCTACTGCCGGGTACGCTGTGTTGCTCCCCAATTTTCGAGGAAGCACAGGGTATGGTCGCGAATTTGAACAGGAACTAGGTGACTATCAAATTGTCCAAAATCCATTTCTAGATGTCATGGCAGGAGTAGACTGGATCGTTGCACAAGGCATTGCAGACCCCAACCGATTGGGGATCTATGGATGTAGCTATGGTGGCTGGTTGGCCGCTTGGACAGTGTCACAATCGAAGGCGTTTAAAGGTGCAGTGGCTACGCTGGGAAGATACGATTTGCTCTCCCGAGACAGGACGGCGAGACAACCATTTTACTCATTGAGACCTAACCGACGTGGCAGCGCCCATCCTGAGGCACGATGGTTCCAGCCAAACATATACAAAAAGCTGTCTCCCGTTGAACACATTGAGAGGATTTCCACGCCAATGTTACTGATTGAAACAGAACCTGAGCACAGGGATCATGATGCGGTGCCACTTTATAACGGTCTTTGTGCGACAGGAAACGAAGTGTTTTATGTCCGCTATCCCCAAGCATTTCATAACGGCGGTTGGAAGGACGAATACAAACGTGACTACTCAAATCGCCTGGTTGCGTGGTTTGATCATTGTCTACAGGCCAAGCCGTTGCCTAACTGGTTCGAGCAAGATAAGATTTCTGAATTGTGACGGAACATATACCTAACCAATGATTGTGGGTGGCATCAGGAGTTTTTGATTGGACTCATTGTAGAACGTAGGCGCAATAGATGATGGATATCAAACTACTTCATGCCGCTAATACAGGCAATTTACCTACACAACCTCTACTGGTTCTAGATTACGGTATGCCTCCAATGATTACCGCTAAAGAAATTGTCGTAAAGCAAGTGTTGCTATGCCCTTCTGATCGCGATGTTGCGAGGCTCGATTGAGAAGCCCGCCAGAAATGCCGCCTGCGACTAAGAACTGCAGCCGGACGAGAACTAGGTCTCGCACTTCCGACCAGCAGTGTTTTGTCTCCCGGCGACATCCTGTATCGGGATGCCGGCGTTGAAATCGTCGTTGAAGGATTGCCCGAAAAAGTATTCGTTCTTCGTCCTCGATCGGCTGAGGAGTATGGCCTCGCCTGCTACCAGATTGGCAACCTGCATCGCCCCATCGGATTCGATGACGGCACGATTCTCGTTCCTTATGAACCCGTCCTTGAAAATCAGTTCCGCCGGTTAAGATTCCATTGCACTATTGAGGAACGTGTCTTTACACACGTTGCCAGTCAATTCACATCTCATGCCCATATCCACTAATACGGTTACAACAAGCGAGTCCCTGTTGGCTCTTCTACAGTTTACGGACAGTTTCTTTCCCACCGGCGCGTTTGCCCACTCCTTAGGGTTGGAAACCTATGTGCAAGATGGGCATGTCCACGATCGCGAAACGCTTGAATCCTTCCTGCGTGCTGCCCTCAATCACGGTATCCGAACTGGTGATGCCCTCGCTGTTGCGTTGACGTATAAAGCAACTGAGATTGAGCAGATTGTCCATCTTGATCAACGGCTAACGGCAATGAAAATATCCCGCGAACTGCGAGAGGGGAGTGTCAAGATTGGCAAACAGTTTCTCCGCAGCGCCGCAACACTTGCGGAGAGTGAGATGTTGGACGAATACGTGAAACGGATTCAATCGAGAAAATGCGCCGGACACCACGCCGTCGCTTACGGCTTGGTTGCGTGCGCGGCGAAGATTGACCTGCGCTCAACGCTTCTAGGCTATCTTCACACCTTCACCGTAAGCCAGGTATCTGCCGCGGTACGGTTGATTCCACTCAAGCCCACGGATGGGCAACAGGTTATCCAACATCTTCGTTCCAATCTTCTGGAGATTGTTGAGTTCGCACAGACCGCGGATATGGACAATCTAGGCGGTTTTACCCCTGGTCATGATATCCAAAGCATGCGGCATGAGAGGCTATATTCGAGGCTCTTCATCTCCTAACCTAGCTCTTACACCCAGGTCAAACAAATCAATGAATTGACATCGTAAAGGCAAAACCGCAATGAAACCACTGAAAATCGGTATCGGGGGACCCGTTGGATCGGGCAAGACCGCATTGATTGAAAAGTTATGCAAGACCATGCGCAATACCTATGAGTTGGCGGCAATAACGAACGACATCTTCACACGCGAAGACGCGGAGATACTCACAAGCCTCGAAGCGCTGCCAAAGGAACGAATCCTCGGCGTCGAAACCGGCGGCTGCCCGCACACGGCTATTCGCGAGGATATTTCTGCCAATCTTGAAGCAGTCGATCAAATGACTACTGACTTTCCGGATTTGGATATTCTGTTTCTTGAGAGCGGCGGAGACAATCTCGCCGCGTTCTTCAGCCCGGAACTTGTGGATGCCGCAATCTATGTCATAGACGTCGCGGGCGGAGATAAAATCCCTCGAAAAGGCGGACCGGGCCTCACGCGCTCAGATTTACTGATTATCAACAAGATTGACTTGGCAGAGTACGTAGAGGCAGACCTCGGCGTTATGGAGCGAGATACGAAACGGATGCGCTGCGACAAGCCCTTTGTCTTTACCAATTTGCGAAATGGAGACGGCATCCATGCGGTTGTGTCATGGATACAGCGGGAGTTACTTTTCGAAGACGTTGAACCTGCTCGGATTCCCAATCAAAATACCCGATAAGGCGCAGAAAACAACAGGATAGTCAACTTTTACGCATTACTCATTACGAATTACTTTTCCTCTACACGTTTATATTTTAGTGTTCTCTCGCATCTTACTATCCCGTTTTTTCCTTCACAAAGATCCGGTCTTTAATCCCTCCACGCCACAGCTTTAGATGCGGTTTCCCCAACGGCAGATGGCTCAAATCGGCTTGTTATTCAATCTTACTATCTGCTATAATACACGCCGATATGTGGTATAGCTTTTGCTAGAGCTTTGGAAAAAACGTAGACTAGGATTTAGTTGCCAACGTGCGAGGCATATTCTCGCACAATCCGGGAGTATGTGGCGTTTCTTGAAGGATCCCAGTTATGGGTTCACGGCGAAACTGGTTTGTGCATGCGCCGTTGCCCTTCCTCGCAAGATTGCGCTATCCTTCGGTGCTTTTCTCGGATCCGTTGCTTATCAGTTTTCCGTCGAACATAGGGCGATTGCCGCGAAGCATGTTAATCTCAGCCTTGAGTTAAAGGATGAGACTTCTGCCGAGCAGGTTGTCCGCCGTTGTTTCCAGAATCTGGGTAAGAATTTCATTGAGTTTATCCGTTTTCCATATACTTCAAGTGAGAAAATTCGCGAGATAGTCACATTTGAAGGGAAAGCGCATATTGACGGCGCATTGGCGCAAGGCAATGGAGCGATAATCCTTACGGGACACTTCGGTAACTGGGAACTTCTGGCGGCAAACCTCGTGGTACAAGTAGCACCCTTGACGCCGATAGCTCGAAGATTGAGGTCTCGGCGGTTAGACGCTCTAGTTCGTCGTTGGCGGGAAGCCGCGGGGTATTCCACCATCGACCGGGATAATGCGGCTCGTGACATTTTACGTTGCCTGAAACGCAATGAGTTGATTGGTGTTTTGGCGGATGTCGATACGAGTGTAGATGGAGTTTTTGTTGATTTTTTCGGTCGTCCGGCCTACACACCTTATAGTCCCGTAGCGATTGCGCTCAAGACTGGGGCGCCAGTTTTACCGACCTTCATTATTCGGCAACCGGATGATTCGCATCGTGTGATTGTTGAACCGCCATTGAAGTTAAAGACGACAGGCGATCGAGACCAAGATTTTCTCATTAATACCCAGAAGTTTACCGAGATAATCGAATCCTATGTGAGGAGCTATCCCGAGCAGTGGATCTGGATGCACGAGCGATGGAAAAGGCAACCGGAAGATGTCATTAATTCCTAGTCGGTCCTTGTTTTCAACGCAACCAATTGAAACTAGACGCTGGATATCGGACGGAATAACTGTTCTGATAACAATTCTCACTTTCTGTGGATTAGGGTGTGACACAGGACAAGGGGATGTTACGCGACTCGCAGAGGAGGTTCCTCAACAGACACTCCACGGGTTTTCGACAAGCCACACCGAGGCGGGAGTTGTAAAGTGGGTGCTTGTAGGTTCTGAAGCAACATTCTTAAAAAAGACAGTTGCCGTGAAAGAACCTACCGTCGAAATTTTTGAAGACGGCGAACTGAAAATCACACTTACAGGTAAACGTGGCGAAATCATCAAGAACTCCAATGATATCCAACTGTTTGACCAAGTTGTTGGTGAAAGCCAAGACGGGAAACTATATACGGACGAACTCCATTGGAGAGATCAAGACGGCAAATTATATGCGCCTAACCAGTCAAAAATTGTGCGTGGGGATTCTACGGTAACGGGAAACGAGTTGGAAGCCAGTCCATCACTTGAGAAGGTCACAATGAAGAACACGCGCTTCATGATTAATCCGAAGGATGAAAAGGTCAATGAATCAAAACAGTGAAATACGGAAACTTACATCAGCCTCTATACGAAGAATGCCTTTCGGTTTTCGTGCGTGGATCCCGGGAGTGATGATATCACTTGTTTGGGCCCTCGGTTTTTGCCTCACTCCTCTTTCATTGCCACACGAAGCATTCGCGGAGGAGCCCGAAACGAATAGTGTTGCGCAAGAGCAAGTCGAGCCTGATGCGGTTGATACATCGGCTGATGAGGAGATGATTGAAATATTTGCCGAAAGTTTTAATCGGGATGAGAAAAAAGGCATTTCCATCTGGACCGGGCACGTTAGGATGAAACGTCCTAACGGTTTTCTAAATGCAGACAAGGTAACCATGTACGAGAACGTTGAGACTGGCGAATATGTCAAAACCGTGGCAGAGCAAAACGTTGAAATCCGTGACGAGGATATATTTGCCACGTGCGAACATGCAATCATAAACCACACTGATGATACTGTCGATCTCCGGGATAATGTCGTTGTTCTTCAAAATGCTGACCGATTGGAAGCCAAACATTTTACCTTTAATCGACGCACCGGAAAGCAAACGGCGGACGGTGGTGTAAAATTCAAAGTTAGAATGAAGCGAGAAAAGAAAAGTGAAGAACCGACATCGAAAGACAAAGAGTAACCAAAGGAATACCTGAAGCAGTAGTACGGTTTTGATTTAACGTCTCGGCGTAAAACGGTATATGAAAAACACAGCGCGGATTGGGGATCAACTTTAATGTCGAGTCGACTTCAAGCTCGAGGTCTTGTAAAAAGATATTCTCGTACGGGACCGATTGTAGTCAATCAGGTGGACCTCGACGTTGAAACCGGAGAGATTGTCGGATTGCTGGGCCCAAACGGCGCCGGAAAGTCTACCACGTTCTATATGGTAGTCGGACTGATTCGCCCAAATGCCGGGCAGGTCATCTACGATGATCGAGATGTCACTTTTTTGCCCATGTACAAACGAGCACGGCTTGGAATCGGGTACCTCGCACAGGAAACATCCATCTTTCGCAAGTTGACAATTGAGCAAAATCTGATGGCTATTCTTGAGGTACTTGACATCCCCAAAGACGAGCGCAAACGACGTGCGGGGCAACTTATGGAGGAACTAGGCATCTCTGATTTGGCGAATCGTAAGGCGTATACGCTATCGGGTGGAGAATGTCGGCGGGCAGAAATTGCGCGCGCCTTAGCAGCTTCTCCCTCTTTCATATTGCTAGATGAGCCGTTTTCGGGTATCGACCCAATTGCCGTTCAAGATATTCAGCAACTAATCTTACACCTGCGTAGTCGGGACCTTGGAATCTTGATAACCGATCACAATGCGGAAGAAACACTTGGAATAGTTGATAGAGCGTACTTAATTGCTGATGGAAAGATTACGCTGACCGGTACCCCTGAGGAATTGGTTGGCAACGAGTTGGCCCGAGACCTCTACTTCGGACATCATTTCGAACTTAGAGGCGGTCCCGTGAACCGGTGATCTTGAGGTACGAATCATGAACCTTGGATTAAGACAGGTTGCAACCCTGAAGCAGCAAATTATTATGACGCCTAAGTTGCAGCAGGCAATTAAAGTGCTGCTTATGCCGCAACTGGAACTTAACCAGTTCATGACGCAACAGTTGGAACAAAACCCTCTGCTAGAAGAAGATGAGGTTCAGACCGAGGAACTAGAGATTGAAGACCTTGTTGGGACAACCGAGTTGGATCCGGATACCGAATGGAACGAACCGGAAAAAAGTTTGGATCGTGAAGATAAGGAACCGGACATTGATTGGGATGCCGCATTTGATGACATGGCGAACATCAGCGAGCAAACCTCAATCCAACAAACAGACGATGAGGATGGACCACAATCCGATGTTGCTCAGACACAATCATTGCATGAATATTTACTCGCCCAACTGAGTGTAACACCGTTGTCGGACATTGAAAAGTCTATCGGCGAGCAGATTATCGGCAACTTGAACGATGACGGGCAGCTAAAGATGCCCCTCTTTGTATTAAGCTACAAGTACAAAAACGACCTGGACGACGCGAACCTCTCCGATGGGCTACGCAAAGCTTTCGAACGTCACCTCCGACAAGAGCTGTTGAGTGACGAAATCTCACTTTCCGCTAATTCAACAGTCGCACAAGGAGAAGACGGCAAATGGAAGATAGTTGATGAGGAGAACAAACAAACATACACGGTAAGAGATGAGAATGGCAAACTGGAATTCTATAACCTCACGTTTGGGGAGATTGCCGACGCGGTTGGTTGTGATGTTGAGCATGTGAAGGAAGTACTCGAGTATATTCAAAATAATTTTGAACCGATTGGTGTCGCATTTCGGACGGTCCCAGAATCAATGCTGATCCAAATGAAGGTGAACGAAACCCACAATCCCGTCGTGGAGGAAATTCTCAAAAACCACTTCGCGGACTTCATGAATAACCAGATTCCACGAATCGCGCAGCGGCTTGAGGTAAACATTGAAGAAGTTATTAAAGCAAAGGAGTTGATTGGCCACCTTGCGCCATATCCGGGACGTTATTTTTCAGATCCGACCGGGAAATATCTGAGAAACGGCAACAATCCTTCTCGTCTCATCATCCCAGAAGTGGCTATCAAGAAAATTAGTGGTGAATACCACGTCCTTACGAATGACGATGGAATGCCTCGGCTGCGACTGAACCCGATTTATTTGAATATGCTACACGGTCAGAAGGGCGAGGTCGATAGTGAAACAAAAAAATGGCTGGAACAGCAGCGTAGTTCGGCGATCGATTTAATTAGCAGTATCAATCAACGCCGTAGGACGATTGTAAGTGTAACCGAAGCAATATTTAAGATTCAGGCGGATTTTCTGGAACAGGGGACCGCAGGGTTGAAGCCCTTAACACTCAAAGAAATCGCGGCTATGGCGGGCGTCCATGAATCGACGGTCAGCCGAGTAACATCAAACAAATACGTCGAGACGCCGCAGGGGATATATAAACTGAAGTTCTTCTTCAGTACGGACTTACCGACGGACTCCGGAGAAAATGTATCTTCAACAACAGTCAAGGATAAGATAAAAGAAATGATTGGCGGAGAAAACACGGCGAAGCCGCTCAGCGACCAGACAGTCGCTAATGCATTAAGCAATCAAGGGATTCATGTTGCCAGACGCACGGTGCAGAAGTATCGAGAGGAACTTAATATACTTTCGTCAAGCAAAAGAAAACAGGCGTGGTAACCTGAATAGATTTTGACACCGTAGTCATCATCAAATATTTTGATAAGTAACACAATCAGTAAATGGGGTTCTTGATATGCAGATAACTTTTACCGGTCGTCACGTCCAAATCACGGATGACGTGCGAGGTTTTGTAGAGAAACGGGCGAATAAACTCGAAGGAGTTTTTAACTTCCTTGATGAGTTACAGGTCGTCATAGAACAGGAAAAAACTCGTTACTTCGCGGAATTGACTTTATTGGCTCGAAAAGCGACATTTCATGCGCGAATCGAGACGCACGACGTATTTGAATCACTTGATTCTGCCCTAAATCGTATTGAGTCGCAAGTGAGGCGTCATAAGGAACGGATGAAAGATCGGCGACATCGCCAATCACATCGCGATGTCGCAGCGCAATTGAACGAAGACGCGGGGACATCTGACGCAGCGACAGTAGGCGACGATTCATCGACAACATCGGCACCAATTGTGAAAGTCACAGATAAATTTGCATCCAAGCCGCTAACGGTCGAAGACGCCGCAATGCAGTTGCAGTTTTCCGAAGATTCGCTGCTGCTTTTTGTGAACGCCGAAACAGCACAAGTGAATCTCCTCTACGAAACGGATGGCGGGGAATACGGGTGGATAGAACCCGAATTTTCTTAATCTTGTGGAATCACCGCAATGGAACAGCATGTAACGGTACGCAACTTAATCAAATACGCGGGATATGAGCTACAAATAGACATCGCGGCTGGCAAGGCTGGGCTAGACAAGCAGATCAAAACCGCCGAATCTAACCGCCCCGGCTTGGCACTTTGTGGTTATTACGAGCATTTCGGATATGATCGCGTTCAGATATTTGGACATGGAGAAGTCGGGTATTTGGAAAGTCTTTCCGAAACTGCCCGTTTCGATGTGCTAAACCAGCTACTTTCATTTCCACTTCCGTGCATTGTTGTTACAAGCGGATTGCGCCCCCCGGAAGAGTTGATTGAACTTGCCAATCAAAATCAGATTACGGTGTTGACAACAGCCCTTGCGTCCTCAACGTTCACGACGCGCTTGCTTCTTTTCTTTGAAGACGAATTTGGTCCTTCGGAATACGTACACGGGAATCTAGTTGATGTTTTCGGCGTAGGCGTGTTGATTTTAGGTCAGAGTGGCATCGGCAAGAGCGAGTGTACACTCGGGCTTCTGCAGAGTGGTCATCGTGTTATTGCTGACGATACCGTGCTACTGAAAAAAGTGTCAGAGCATCGCGTTTTTGGTATTCGTCCTCGACCGTTCAAACACTATATTGAAGTTCGCGGAATAGGCATTATTGATGTTGTCGCACTTTTTGGCGTGACGGCGGTGGGTGATCGCAAGCAGGTCGAGCTTGTCGCCACCCTTGAACCTTGGAACAAGGAAAAGGCGTACTCTCGCACTGGAGTTAGAGATGATGAGTACATTTTTCATAATGAGAAACTGCCGCATGTTGTAATACCGGTGCGTCCCGGAAGAAACTTGGCGAACCTGATTGAAGTGGCTGCTATGAGTTTCTGGGGAGATAAATTGGGTTTGGACGCAGCAAAAGAATTTGACAGTGCCCTCGTAGAGATGACACAGGATAAAAATGATGAAGCTGTGCTCGACCAATGGCGCCATGAAACCCTGCATCGTGAAATTGTCCAGCCCCCAGGCGTAAAGCGATAGTCCCCTCCGTGGCGGCATCCGAAATATTTGTTACTGCGACAACCTCTGTTCTTTGCCCGTTTCTGCGTATGAAATGGTTTCCCGATGCGCATCGGGAGTCGAAACTTTAGAGAAGATGGAACATACTATTTGAATAGTTCAGTGACGATGGATATTTCTAATTCCTAATGTATCATGGTGTTCATCTATGCGCGAAAAAGTGGTTACCGTTCGGAATTCACTTGGTTTACATCTGCGAACAGCGGGAATGTTTGCTCAAACCGCCGGTCGCTTTGTGTCCAACATCTATCTTCAAAAAGGCTTGATGAAGGTGAATGCCAAGAGCATAATGGGCATAATGATGTTAGCGGCCGGGGAAGGAACAGAGTTAACTATTACTACTGACGGAACTGATGAAGAGGAAGCGATTGTAGAACTAACAGCGCTCATTGAAAGCGGATTCCATGAAACATGATTGTCCGAGTTGCTTGTCCTACCCTTGGTTCAATGATTTCTGATTTGTGATATAGTCAAGTCGCAATTAACCTTTGGATGCGAGTCAATCTCCAGCACCAGGCTGTGTACGGTAATGTCTTGAGCGTGGTCCGGGCTCGGCGTTCATCGGTAACGGATGATACCACCCGATGTAGTTTCAAACCCGTTTCAACCAACGACTAATCTCTTCCCCGGCTAAAAGTCTATGACACCCCAATCAGCAGAAGGCAACCCTACTGTTCTTTCTGGACTCGCAGCTTCACCCGGTGTTGTCATCGGGGAAGTTTTCCGAATTCACGACCGCGTGGACATCCCCCGTCATAGCATCCCCGCAAACGGTGTTCCTGCTGAAGTACACCGCTTTCTCCATGCGGTAAATCAGGTAAAAAAAGACCTGCGAGCAATTCGTCAGCGTCTTCACCTAGACGCGCATCGCGACGGTGCGGACATCTTCCAAGCGCATATCATCATGCTTGAAGATCCAACAATGGTGGCTCGAATGCGAAGCCATATAGCAGCCCACCATGTCAACGCGGAAGCCGCTGTTTCAGATGTCGGCGGCGAATTCATTGACGTTTTCTCTCAATCGGAAAATCCGTATTTTCGTGAAAGATCTGTGGATCTAAACGATCTTGTACAGCAGATTGTGTCCGTCCTGATGGGAGAGGAGCGGTTGGATCTCTTCAATCAAGAAAATGAGGTTATTGTAGTCGCCCACAATCTTACGCCTTCGGACACCGTGCTAATGCGCAAAACCAAAGTTTTAGCGTTTGTGACTGAAGCTGGCACGCGCGTCTCCCACACGGCAATATTGGCACGCTCATTAGGTATTCCCGCCGTTGTGGGTGTTGGATCTGCTATTACCAATGTAGAAACCGGCGATCAGATGGTTGTTGACGGCACACACGGGCACGTCATTATGTCTCCAGACGAAGAGCAGATTAGCGAGTACCGGATTGAACGAGAGAAATATGCCAAGGTCGAAGTCGACCTTTCCGCGTTACGCGCGGTTGATTTACGAACTACCGATGGCAAACAAATCGAGATTGCAGCTAACATTGAATTCCTTGAGGAAATTGAGCTGATTCAGAAATATGGTGCGAAGGGTGTTGGATTGTATCGAACTGAGTATTTTTATATGGACAGAGAGGATTTGCCTTCAGAGGAGGAACTGTTTGAAGATTACCGATACATGGTAGAACAGGTGAGTCCGGAAACGGCAATAATCCGCACTCTTGACATTGGCGGCGAAAAACTGGTCCCACATCTAGATCTTGGGAGCAGCATGGATTCCTTGATGGGTTTGCGTTCCATTCGTCTTTGCTTGAAATACCCCGATATCTTCATGAATCAACTGCGCGCTATATTGAGAGCCAGTGAATACGGAAACGTCAAAATAATGTTTCCGATGATTTCCGGTTTAGACGAATTTCGCGAGGCAAAATGGCACCTTGAGAAAGCGCAGGCACAGCTGGAGGAAGAGCGAATCCCTTTTGATCCCAAGGTCGATGTGGGTGCTATGATTGAACTCCCCGCTGCCGCACTTAGTGCCGACCTACTTTGCAAAGAGGTTGACTTCTTTAGTATCGGCACAAACGATCTCATTCAGTACACAATAGCGATTGATAGACGTAACGAAGAAACACTGCCGCTTTATGAACCGTTACATCCAGCCGTCCTCCGCTTAATCCAAAATGTCCTTCGTGTTGCGGTAGATGCCGGAATTGCCATTACTGTTTGTGGAGAAATGGCGGGGGACCCTGTGTTGAGTGTGCTACTCGTCGGCATGGGATATGAGAAACTCAGCATGAGCCCGACGGTCATTCCCGAAATCAAAAAAGTCATTAGCTCAATCTCCCTGGAAGACGCACAACACCTCGCCGTCGAAATCATGAAACTTTCCACCGCCGGAGAAATCGAGACCTATATCTGGCGAGAAGCAATGGATCGTTTCCCTGAATTGTTGAACTGGGTCTAAATAAGATGGTAAAATTAAACCGTGCTGCGTATAATCATCACCCCTCCCTAGACGGACAGATCCGCACGACGAAGTTATCGAATAATGACAGGAGGCATCACACCCGCTGATGACGGACATTCCGAAAACCTATTCCCCGCAGGAAATCGAGGCGAAATGGTACCAGTTTTGGCTGGATAAAAGCTACTTTCATGCCGCCGACACATCCGACAAGCCGTCGTTTTCCATCGTAATCCCTCCGCCCAACATCACAGGAAATCTTCACGTTGGACATGCGCTGGATAACACACTACAAGATGTCTTGATTCGTTGTAAACGGATGCAAGGTTACAATGCGCTTTGGATGCCGGGCACCGATCATGCGGGAATCGTCACCGAAATTATCATGGAGAGGAAGTTGGAAGTTTGCGGAACCTCTCGGCAGGCTCTTGGACGCGAAAAATTCATTGATCGAATGTGGAGCTGGAAGAATGAATCGCGCGGGACAATTATTGAGCAATTGCGCCAAATCGGCTGCTCATGTGATTGGGAACGCGAACGATTCACGCTCGATGAAGGCTTGTCGAATGCTGTTCGAACGGCTTTCGTCAAACTCTACGACGATGGGTTGGTATATCGTGATACGTACTTGGCAAATTGGTGTCCCAACTGTCAAACTGTGATTTCCGATTTGGAGGTCGAAGCGATAGAGATTGATGGAAATTTCTATCACATCAAATATCCCATAAAAGGCTCATCAGAATTCTTGGAAATCGCAACAACCCGCCCGGAGACAATGCTTGGTGACACCGCGGTTGCCGTACACCCGGAGGACAAGCGCTATCGGCACATTATCGGCAAAACAGTGATTTTGCCGCTTGTTTTGCGAGAAATTCCCGTCATCGAAGATGAGTATGTAGACCGAGAGTTTGGTTCCGGCGCGTTGAAAGTCACGCCTGCCCACGATCCGAATGATTATGAACTGGGGCTTAGGCACAACCTCCCTCAAATCAATATCTTCAATCCCGATGGAACTCTAAATCAGTCTGCAGGCTCGGAATATCAAGGAAAAGACAGATTTGAATGCCGCCAAGCGGTAGTTGAAAATCTACGAGATAGGGGTCTACTCATAAAGATAGTTCCACATCCACATTCCGTTGGACATCACGACCGTTGCGGGGCAGTCGTCGAGCCGTACCTTTCACCGCAATGGTTCATCAACGTCAAACCGCTCGCGGAACGTGCAATCGAAGCCGTCCGAAATGGCGAGATCGCATTCATTCCCGAACGTGAGGAAAAACGGTTTTATCACTGGATGGAAAACATCCTGCCGTGGCCCGTTTCGCGTCAGCGCTGGTGGGGCCATCGACTTCCAATATGGTACTGCGACGATTGCGGTGATGTCATAGCAGCAGTGGAAACGCCCCGTGTGTGTAACTGCGGCTCTGGAAATTTGCGCCAAGAAGAAGATGTGTTGGACACATGGTTTAGCTCCGGGCTATGGCCATTTTCAACAATGGGTTGGCCCGAATCAACCCCCCTCTTGAAATCTTTTTATCCGACCTCTGTACTGGTTACCGGTTGGGACATTCTCTTCTTCTGGGTAGCGCGCATGATTATGCTCGGCTTGAAATGCCGTGATGAAGTCCCGTTTCGGAAGGTTTATATTCACGCTCTTGTTGCCGATGAACAGGGACAGAAAATGAGCAAGTCTCGCGGCAATACCATCGATCCGATTGAAACCATCCACAAGTACGGTGCTGATGCTTTTCGTTTCGCTCTGGTATTTTGCACGCTTCCAAATCCGTATATGCCGCTGCCAGAATCACAAATTGAGGCAGGAAAGCGATTCGCCAACAAGATTTGGAACGCCTCACGATTCCTATTGATGAATCTTGACGACTTCGATCCGTCAGGAACCGAGATTTCGGACGATCAACTATACTTATGCGATAGTTGGATTCGTAGTTGCTTCAACACCACGGTGAAGAATGTGACGACGTATTTTGAGGAGTTCCGCTTCAGTGATGCCGCGCATGCCCTCTATGAGTTTCTGTGGCGCGAGTTCTGCGATTGGTATATCGAACTGATTAAGCAACGGTTATACTATACCGACGATGCAAGCGCTAGGCAGACGGTCCAGTTAGTTGCGTCCGATATTCTCGAACGCACAATGCGTTTATTGCATCCTATCATGCCGTTCCTTACGGAAGAGATTTGGCAACGGTTGCCACACGAGGGAGAAAGCATTATGGTTGCGTCATGGCCCAATACCAACGCCGAATGGGAGGACCCGATGTCGGAAACTGCCATGCAGACCATTATGAATGTAATTGAGAGCATTCGCAGCATCCGTGGCGAGATGAATGTGGCTCCATCCAGCGATGTCGAAATTTTGATTAAAGCCCCTAACCCCAAAAATCGCAATCTGCTTGAGACACACCTTGAAGATTACCTTCCATCATTCACGAGAATCTCAAGCGTTTCAATTGCCGAGTCCCTAGAGAAGCCGACGGCCTGCGCGACAGCGGTTGTGGAAGATTTGACTATTTACGTCCCTCTAGCTGGAGTGATTGACATTGACGCGGAAACAAGCCGTCTACAGAAACGCCTTACAAAGCTAACAGCTGATCTGGTTGCCACACAAAAGACACTGGACAATCCGAAATTCGTTGAACGTGCGCCCAAGGCAGTCGTGACGCAGAAACAGGACTTGCTTTCAAGGTTTGAATCGGAGAAGGAAAAACTAGAGTCAAACCTCAATATGCTAGAATGAGTTAGATTTGCTACCTTTAGTAAATTTGTAGAAGCCAAGAGTAGGACGCACCAAATGGAAATTGAAAATAACGATCGTTGCTTTGTTTGTGGGAAACAAAACCCTTTCGGCTTGCAAATAACTCCAGAAATTTCACCAGATGGTTCAACGGTACAGATCGTGTGTACGCCGCCCGATCACTTTCAAGGATGGGCGAGTGTGATGCACGGCGGAATACTTAGCACCCTATTGGACGAAGCAATTACTTACGTGGGGATTGCTAGTTTCGATAGCCCGGCTGTGACCGCCCAACTTGAGATTCGATTCAAGACCCCTGCACCCACGGGGAAAAAGCTAATTATCAATGCAAAACGGGTTAGGAACACGAAACGACTCATAGAAGCTGCAGCGGACATCACGTTGGAAGATGGAACGTTGGTCGCCGATGGAAGCGGCAAAGTGGTAAAGGTGGGAAAAGGATTATAATCGCGGACATAGAGGATATTTGAGTTCATACACTCATCTTCCGCATTATAGACTTGTGTAATCTCGAATTTTCATATACCAGATCTTGGGGTATAAATTCACAAACGAGAAAAAACACCAAGGTACTACCGTGAGTCCGATTGATTGACCTGTTTTGCCCTTCCATCATCAATTTCATTTTTCTCAAGTAACACTCGACATTGCACTCCTCTGGAGTGCAGACACGGGGAGAGATTGTATTCTATTGACATCTCACTCTTCTGGAGTGAAACCATTCTACGAAGGAACGCCTTTTCAAAACCTGTCATAGAGCGAAAAATGAGTGTTACTTGCTGAATGAATTATTCCTACAGGGATAATGGCATGCTTTCAATTATGATGCGGGATACGGCCAACTGAGAAATTAAACTTTTAGGTGCTCGATAATCCGGAAGATAAGATACAGGTTTCATTTTCCACGATAAAACACTCATGAACCGCCGATATATACTCCAATTTGACACTTCGGCACTACCCGTAATCGACATTGATTTCCTGGTTATCGGGAGTGGAAGCGCCGGGCTACGAGCAGCGATCCAAGTCAATCAACATGGCAGTGTGCTCCTGATGACCAAGAGTGCACTGAAGGAGAGCAGCACGCGCTATGCCCAAGGTGGCATTGCCGTGGCGATGAATGTCGATGACACAATCGATGCCCACGTTGAGGACACACTCAAAGCGGGAGTGGGTATATGCGATCCATCGGCCGTCCAAGTCATGGTGGAAGAGGGCATTGAACGGGTTGCAGAATTGATTGAATGGGGCGCGAAGTTTGACAAAGAGGGTGATGCCCTAGGTTTTACCATGGAGGGAGCTCATCAGCGGCGGCGCGTTGTCCATCGAGGTGATGCTACTGGCATAGAGACAACTGATGTTTTGGTCAACCATCTTCGGAAACAGAAACATGTGAACGTTGTTGAAAACGCGTTTGCCATCGATTTTGTAACCGACGAGGAGACGTGCTACGGGGTACTTGCGCTTGTTGATGACATGGTGCATTGGATCCGTGCCAAAGCCACGATTCTGGCAGCCGGAGGACTAGGGTGTGTGTATGAGTGCACGTCCAATCCCGAAGTGGCAACAGGGGATGGTTTTGCAGCCGCGTGGCGTGCAGGTTGCGAGATGATGGACATGGAGTTCGTACAATTTCATCCGACAACCCTTTTTCTTGATGGTGCATCCCATTTCTTGATTTCGGAAGCGGTTCGTGGTGAAGGCGGTGTTCTGGTGAACATCCGCGGGGAACAATTCATGCAAAGATATCATGAAGATGCGGAACTCGCTCCCCGCGATATTGTCAGCCGTGCAATCCTGAATGAAATGCAGTCAACACGTTTTCCGTGTGTCTACCTTGACATTACGCACCTATCGCCCGACTTTATTCTGAGACGCTTTCCAACCATCTCCGTCACTTGCAAACACTACGGGCTTGATATTACAAAGGACCTTATCCCTGTTCGGTCAGGTGCACATTTCATGATGGGCGGCATCCGCACCAATCTGGATGCGGAGACAAATATTAACGGACTCTATGCGTGCGGCGAGGTGGCCTGTACTGGGGTACATGGTGCAAACCGGCTCGCGAGTAACTCTCTGCTGGAGTGTATAGTGTTTGGATTCCGCGCGGCGGAATCTGCAGTCAAATATGCTCGACTACTCGACCAAAAAGAGACGGAGAAAGTTTGGATTCAAACCGAGAATGACAACGAAACTAATGAACCAATTGACGTGGAATGCAACAAAGAAAAGATTCGCCGAGTGATGTGGGAGAACGTTGGAATTCTGAGATCCGAAGCGGCACTTCAAGCTGCACACGACATCTTGCGAGACATGAACCAGACGCGTTCTTGGTCATGTATGGCAGAGTTTGAATTCCAGAACATGCTTGACATAGCGAATCTGATCACCGGAGCCGCGATTATTCGGAGGGAAAGTCGAGGCGCGCATTATCGGGAAGATTATCCCAAGCGCGATGACGTTCACTGGAAAAAACACGTTATACTCTGCCGGGATAAGCAACCGAAAACACTAGGATGACGCATGCGAATCATATGCGGGTTGAATAAACATTAGAGCTTGGTGGTGTGGAGAAGAGCGGACTCAAAACGCCGATAGAAATATGACGGCGCATACCGCCAAAATTCTAGTTTTAAGGATATGGCGTAGTTCTAAGAAAAAATCGCTTGTCGCTGAGGAACGCGCTCTCCGTCAAAGGAATTGGACAATGAATAGAGAAAACGCTTTAGACCTTCTTAATGAATATACTAAAAAGGAGGGACTGATCAAGCACGCCTTAGCTGTTGAAGCATGCATGAGGGCTTATGCCCGAAAATGGGGTGAAGATGAGAATAAATGGGGCATTGTTGGGCTTATGCATGATTTCGACTATGAAATGTACCCGAGTCCCGACCAACACCCGGAGGTCGGAGCGAAAATCCTCAAGGAAAAGGGTTATCCGGCTGACGTCATATATGCTATCCGGTCACATGCCGATTACCTTGGACTTGAACGAAAGAGTCTGATGGACAAAACCCTCTATGCAGTTGATGAGTTGGCTGGATTTGTAACCGCCGTAGCGCTAGTCCGCCCAAACAGGAAGATTGCCGAAGTAAAGGTTTCCTCGGTACAGAAAAAACTCAAGGACAAAGCATTTGCACGTACCGTAAATAGAGAAGACATTCGCTCAGGAGCCGAGAATCTTGGTGTCCCGATTAAGGACCACATCGCGTTTGTAATTGATGCCATGAAAGACATCGCTGTAGAGCTTGGACTAGATGGTGGCTGAACCCTCGCAGAAAGAGTTGAAATATCGTATTTGCTAATTCTTCACGTTCGAAACGCAAGGCTTGTTACACGTCTCTACTTTTCAATCTTACTGCATCGGGGTGAACTGTCCGTTTCCAATGCACTGCGAAATTGCGTGTAGGACATCTGAATCCTTGATGTCATCGCGGATATCAACTTCACCAATTTTTGTCGGAAGCACGAGGTTGAGTTTTCCGCGTTTCGCTTTCTTGTCCAGATACATGGCGTCGAGCAGTGTGTCCGATTGTACTTCTGGCGGAAAATTCGTAGGAAGTCCGGTACGTCGGATTAACCGTTCTTGACGTTCCATATCGGATAGTGATAGCATTCCAAGGTTGCAAGCGAGTTGAGCGGCACAATTCATGCCGATAGCGACCGCTTCGCCGTGCCGATACACGTTGTAATCTGTGATGGATTCAAGCGCGTGACCAAAAGTGTGTCCGTAATTGAGCGTCATTCGCAGACGGTTCTCCTTCTCATCGCTCGCGACAACTTTGGCTTTATCTGCACACGATCTAGTGATTACGCTGATAAGGGTATCTGCGTCGAGATTAAGAATAGCATCAAGGTTCTCCTCAATCTGATCGAATAACGGTACATCCATAATCACGCCGTGTTTGATTACTTCAATGAATCCGGCACGAACATCACGCGAGGGCAGCGTTCTCAGTGTTGCCACATCAATCAAAACGAGTTTCGGTTGATAAAACGCACCGATGAGGTTTTTTCCGTTGGGGTGATTAATGCCGGTTTTGCCTCCTACGCTCGCATCGACCTGTGCTTGCAATGTCGTTGGAATTTGGACATACGAGATGCCACGCATGTACGTAGCAGCGACGAATCCGGCAAGGTCGCCAATCACGCCGCCGCCGAGCGCGATTAGTGTTGACGTGCGGTCCATACGATGGCTGATAAGCTGATCTTGCAATCTGCCGAACCACTCAAGTGACTTGTGCTCTTCGCCCGAGGGAACCTCTGTCATGCGAGAATTAAATCCGGAATTCGACAAACCTTCCAGAACCTCAACTCCGTATTGACGGCTCGCGAATGCATCCGCAACCACGATAACTTTTTCTGATTGCGTCTGCAATCGCAGCAGTTCGCCCGTATTACCCAGAATTCCTTGGTCGACGATGATAGGATAGCTGTTCTCGCGTAGGTTAACTCGAATTGATGGCATGTCGGAACACCTCTATGATTTCATCCGTGACTTGCTCAATTGGTACGCCGTCAGTCTGAATCGTGTAATCAGCTAGAGCATAATGTGCTTGGCGGGCTTTGAGCATCTCACGTATCTTTTCTACGGGATCCGGAGCTTTTAGCAAGGGTCGATGTGTCTCGTTCTTCACGCGCGCCCAAATCTCCTCTGACGTTGCCGATAGACAGAAAACCACACCATTTCGCTTAAGCATCTCCAGATTTTCTGTTCGGAGCACTACGCCCCCGCCGGTCGAGATAACGTGCTTGTCTAACCCTGATACCTGATGAACTGCCTCGCTTTCCAGTTCCCGAAAATACGATTCACCCTTGTGAACGAAGATGTCGGTTATACACCGTCCGGTGGTTTTTTCGATGATCTCGTCAGTATCGACATATGTCATCCCTAAACGGTGAGAAAGTCGCCGTCCTACCGACGTTTTACCGGTACCCATAAACCCTACTAAAATGATATTCGGCATATTTTAAGCTCTTATTATGGGATT
Organism: Candidatus Poribacteria bacterium; assembly: GCA_965204085.1. Taxonomy (GTDB): domain Bacteria; phylum Poribacteria; class WGA-4E; order WGA-4E; family JAJDTR01; genus JAJDTR01. Next base: position 1,219,449 of record CBDBEE010000002.1, read on the forward strand.
TCCAAGCTTTGGCTTAACTTTACGGGTGTTAGTATTGTACAATTGTGGGCGAAACCAAGAACTGCGGCTCTCAAAGGAGGAGTGCAGACATGCCGAAACAGCTCAGAATGGTTCGACCAAATCTAGACGGATTGCCGAAGGTCCATATCCCCGACGGATACGAAATACGAACTTATGAGGAGGGTGATAATATCCATTGGGCGAATGTGATTAGCGCCTCGTTCGGTAGAACATTCACAACCACCGATTTTTATCAAGACATTGGCGGAAAACCGTTATTCAATCCTGACGGTCTTTATTTTGTGACTCATCAAGGCATTCCAGTAGGCACGACCTATGCGCGTATCCTTGTCCCCGGAGAATCCGAGATGGGTTCGGTGCACATGGTCGCCGTAACTCCCGAGCACACCGGCAAGCGACTCGGTAAATCCGTGACACTCTGCGCCCTTCACTTTTTCCGAAAACGAAACTTCAAGTGTGCAATTCTTGGAACAGACGATTTCCGGTTAGCCGCTATCAAAACCTATCTGAATCTTGACTTCGTTCCCGTTTTCATCGATAACGATCACCCCAAGCGTTGGAATAGAATCTTCCCCAAACTGGGTTTGCCTCCTATGCCGGATCAATCCAATGCGTTTAGAACCATGTTCTCTAAAGAATTGTGGGCAAAAATTGCCGGCTAAAGCAGTGCGTTGTATGGAGCTTCCCCAATTTTCGTGTCGTCACGATAGGGATATGATAGAAAACCGTTCACTTGGTTTTCAAGCATCACTGATTTGGCGGTATCATTGATGAAGGCACGACCTGATGAGCGAGGCAAAAGGGAAGAAAACAAAAAGGCGGGCAAGTCGGAACAGTTTAACACCGTGAAAAAAATGTTGCAAATAAATCGCAAGAACATCCGTTAATCATCATTAACAGAGCCCACAAGTATATGATTGTCAAGCGCCCGCCGCACTATCTTCTCGGTTGCCACTGGTTCATTGGCAAGGTATTTCCACGCATTTCTACCGATCTCAAAGGATAACGCTCGGAACTCTGAATATTGGTTTGGGGCGGATTGGCAGAAAGTTCGTCGATTTCATCCATTAGCTTCCGCGCGGCTGTAGCGGCTTTCGAAGGTTTTTTTATGTTCTTGGCAATGGCGAAGATTTTTTGACAGCAGCCATTAACACGCTTAATATCTCCAGTCGAACGGGCATTTTCGGCGGCATTCAAATAGAAAATTGTGGCGTTTGACCAGCCCTCCTCAGCTGCTTCTTCGGATTCGCCATGTTTATAATGGTCTGCTGATAGGACACATTGCGCTGCAGCTTCTTCCCAGAGTTGTCGTCTGCTCAAGGTTTCAGCGAGTTTGGTATAACACTCTCCCGCCTTGTTCGCAATTGTACTGGCACTCCCTGGGCGCTTAGCCGCAACATAAGCCAACCGCGCACGCGCGTAACAATCGGCTGCCAATTCCCAATCATCTGAGGAAATAAAGTCCATAGCGGTTCGATCATAAAATTCCGCTAGTTTCTTGTACTCAGATTTGGCGCGTTTATTCCTCTGTCGCGTATAGTTCTCAGCCGTGCGGCAGGTGCGAGCCGCTTTTCTTTCGTGCGGGTATTTTGTATTCTCATGCAGTGAGTGCAATACGGATTCTGCAAGAAGTGGTTCTGTTGGCGAAGAATTGGTAAGAAAGACAAACTGGGGCTCCAAACTATCTTCCTCCATGTCGCTTCCTGTTGAATCCGATGCATCAGGAGATAGCTCCGTGGAGTTTGCTAGAGGTTGCTGACCAAAGCGGGTTCTGAGTTCCTCTACTTCACTAGCAGGCAACTGTTCGATTAAACGTGCTATTTCATCTGCATTAGATGGAACTTGCGTAATCGTGAGTGCATCCGCCAATGACTGGAAGATTCTTTCTGCTTGATTTGAACGCCCAATTTCTGTTGAGTAAAGGGTATGTGCATCTTTTAGTTCCCGCAACGCATGGTTCGGATTCTGCTCATGGATATAATTGATAGCGCGTTCATAGCATGCGCTAGTTTTCTGTTCAAGCTGGCGCCCTTTTTCTCGCCGGTCTTCAATTTGCTGCTTGTGCTGAATTTCTAGTTCAATCCGTTGCGCTAAATCGCGTGAAAGTCGTAGCTCATCCCGTATCCCGGAAAGTCTAGATTCGAGCATATTTGTATCGGACGATTGGGCTAATGTCTCGCGCACTGCCTTTGTGTACCAAGCGCCACGAATGGCATCCAAATCCTGATACATTTCCGCAGCGGTTTGATAACGCGAGTTGACATTTCTGTGCAATACCTTCTGCAGAAAACCGTGCAACTCATCGGGGACCTCATGATTGAATTCAATTCTTGCATCAAGTTTTTTCATCTTTATTTCATCATGATTTTTGCCTCGAAATGGGAAACAACCCGTCAACATCTCATAGAGAACCAATCCTAAAGAGTAGAGATCCACGCGATAGTCGTATTCACCGTCATACTGTTCAGGCGCCATATATTTGCGAGTACCCGTGATTGTAACCGCAATGTCGTTGGTTGCTTCAAGTATGCACGCCACACCGAAATCGGTGAGTTTTGCAGTATCATCGGAGGTCAGAAGGATGTTCTGGGGTTTAATGTCTCGGTGGATGATATTTTGGGCATGCACAGCGGTAAGTCCTGAACAAATGTCCAAGGCAATCTTGACTGCCCGCCCCGGGGAAAACGATTCGACGGACATTTGTTCATACAGCGTGGGGCCGTCAATGTATTCCATGACGATGTAAGCAACATATTCATCATCGCCAGGTTCGACCGTATGAATGGAGACAATGTTCTTATGCCCCCAATTCAATGTCATGGCGCTCAATTCAGCCATCAGATAGCGCAGTCGTCCCGACGGATAAACAGATTTGGGCAGCGCCTTAATGGCTACGATGCGACTCGTAAGTTCTTCCTTTGCGCGAAAAACGGAAGCGAAACTGCCGTTGTTAATTAACTTCTCAATCCGATATTTTCCCAGAGCCAAACCGTTGATTTGCATGATTACATCACCTCAACCGACTGAAAACACTCGTCTTCGTTACCAGTGTTAATGGCAGATTAACACAAAATCACACGACTGTCAATGCCAAATATTTGATTATTGTTGTTATTAGTGGGAACATGTGCTATAATTCGCCAAGAGTTGCGAAAATCGAGGAGGATGCTAATGGAAACTCCACAATTTTGTTGCACTTCGTGGATCCGCGCTCGCATGCCTTCTATCTCCTCTAATAATAGCCACAACCGGTGCTGACTGCCTAGGATCGCAAAAATTGTCGGCATTTCTGCACACTGGTCCTTTCTTGAGATCCATTAAGCATGGAAATTGACCAACCCTTGCCCCAGTTGATAGGATTGGGGTTGCTTCTTTTTCTTTCCGGCTTTTTCTCGGGGTCAGAGACCGCGCTATGCGCACTGACAAAGGTTCAAGTAGAACGTCTTCGGGCCGAAAAGAGGAAGAATAGCATTGCTATTGTCAATTTCGTCGACAATCCCCGCCGTTTGTTCATTACTCTCCTACTCGGCAACACGCTAGTCAACGTAGCCTTTGCAACGATTGCTTATTGGCTAATTCGTGATTTGCCGGTTTTTGAACACCTCAAGAAACTCAATAATGACGTTCTTCAACATGCCGCTGAGTTTGTTGTTGGAACGGTATTGATTGTCCCGCCATTGTTAGTCTTCGGTGAGATTGTTCCCAAAACTCACGCCATTAGACATCCGGAGTTCTTTGCCCGCATCACTGCTCGTTCTCTATGGGGTTTCTCCATAGTAATCTCACCCCTTCGCGCTTTTCTACGCGTTATCGTCGATTTCCTAATGCCCTTGTTCGGCGCTGATCCTACTCCAAAAACAGAGCGTTTGACCACCGGTGATTTCAAGACCATTCTTGACATGAATCAAGTCAAGGGACTGCAAGCTGATGAGCGGACAATTCTCAGCAATGTCCTTGAATTGCGGACAATCGAAGCTAAAGAAATTATGGTGGCACGGACCGAGATGATTGCACTTGACATCTCGGCGACAATCCAAGAAGCGTTGGCGAAAGCCCAAGAGTTCGGTTTCTCCCGAATCCCGATCTACCGGAAGCAGATAGATGACACATGCGGAATTTTTCAGGCCAAAGACATACCGCTGTGGCGACATGTGAACATCCGGAAGATGACTTTAGCGACATTCCTAAGTCGACGTCATCTTCTAGGAGGTCCTCAGGTAGAAAACACTCTTGTACGCCAGCCCGTTTTTGTTCTTGAAACGATGAAACTCGCAGATCTTCTGTTGGAACTTACGCGACAGAAAACAAAAATGGCAATACTTTTAGATGAATACGGCGGCGTCTCTGGTGTTGCCACGATCGAAGACATCCTCGAACACTTGGTTGGCGACATCGTCGATGAACATGATACCACGCTTAAGTCACCTAACATTATCTTAAACCCAGGCAACCCATCGCTCATTGAGGTTTCCGGTAGGGTCAGCGTCAAGTCTATCAACCAACAGCTACGCCTAACGCTTGACGAAGACATCGCGGACACCATTGGAGGATATGTTCTTGCTCTTTTTGGTCGCGTGCCTGCGGTGGCAGAATCTGAGCAAGACGAAAACGATATCCGATTTGAGATTGCCGCGATGGATGGGAACTTCGTTGGAGTTGTAATTATGACGCTCCCTCAACAAACTGAATCCGATTTGAATGGTACTGTGTAGACAGAATACTAACGTCAGCACAGGACCGGCGTTTGTCACATCCGCTTCTTTTCGATTTCACGAATTCGTGCGTACAGAGTAATTTGGCTGTGCCGAAGATGCTACAATGAATCGAGTTCATATTTTACGAATTGCCTTCATTCTAGTTTGTTGCTTTTTTCTGGCTGGCGCGACGAGTCTTGGCGAGCCGGGGGCGGCATGGGAGAATAAACTTTTCCAGTTTGTTCTTCTCTTGGGCGGACTGATAATTTTTGTTGTTCTATCAGCTTTCTATTCGGGATCGGAGACGGCGACAGTTTCCCTTGATAAGCTCAAGATATATCAGCTTGCCGAACAGGGAGATAAAAAAGCCCAGATAGTGAAAAAACTAGTCGACACACCTGAGAAAACTCTTGGGATGACGTTAGTAGGCACCAACATCGCAAATGTAGTGGCATCTCAGATGGGGCTGTTATTTGTAATTGCACTGTTGCAAATGTCTACTTTGCGGACAAACGAACAGGCAGTGGCAACCTTGATTTCTACTGCGTTAATCTTGGTTTTCGGCGAGCTTCTACCGAAAACAGTTTTTCGGGTAAAAGCCAACGCTCTCGCGCTACGCTACGCAGTTCCGTTGAGAATGTCCAACATAATCTTACGTCCAATCGTTAATGGGATAACGCATCTTACTAGCATCCTAGTCCGAATCGGGGAAAGGCGAGCGACTCCGACTTCACCCGATGCCCAACGTGACGAATTACGGCTGTTAGCGTCAATGGGAGAACAATCAGGTGGTATCTTGGAAGACCAACGACGTATGATTCACAGTGTTCTCAATCTTCATAATCGTACAGTCGAACAGGTGATGGTACCGTTGGTTGACATTGTCGCAGTTGAAAAGGACACAGACGTTGACACATTCTTGAAAATCGCGGCCGAAGCGGGCTTCTCGCGTATTCCCGTTTATGAGGGACAAGTCAACAACATCATCGGGATTGTGCACCTTCTGGATGTTATCTATGCAAATGACAGCTCCCAAAAATTTGATTCGTTTATTCGACCCGACCTTCAATTCGTTCCGGCATCAAAGACTACAAATGTCCTTCTCAAAGAAATTCAGCAGAGTCATCATACTATGGTTTTCGTCGTGGATGAATATGGAGGGATTGTGGGATTGAGCACTGTGGAAGATTTGGTCGAGGAAATCGTAGGTGATCTGTCCGATGAACGAGACCGTCGGGACGAGCCTGAGATACTCCACGTGATTGGCCCACGTCTATTGGAATGTGACGGACGAGCGGAAATTGGTGTTCTGTCGGACCAGTATGGGGTGCCAATCCCGCTAGGAGATTACGAGACCGTAGCAGGCTACATCCTTGACCGAACGGGAAGCATTCCAAAGCCGGGTGACAGGATCGAAACGGATGAGTTGCTAATTACGATTTCGGACGTTGACTCGCGTCGTATCCGCAAAGTTCGGATACGCAGCAAAGCGGGAAACTTCGTGAAATCTGGAACGAAGAGGTAAGGTTTGGAGACAAACTGTGTTTAGCGTGCAAGCAGGCTTAACTACAAGATGCCGAGCGGTGGCGCTACTTTTATCTCCTCGATAACCATACCCAAGGGTAGCTTCGCAACTGACAGAATCGCCTCTGCTACGTGTGCAGGTTTCAACATCTGGTCAAAATCCGGATGTTCATCCGTGCCGTCCCAAAACGACGTGTGAGTGGCTCCCGGTAACACTGCTGTCACCCGAATGTTTTCCTCGCGCACTTCCTCCGATAAGACTCTAGTCAATGCCAAGGCTCCTGCTTTAGCCGCGCAATAAGCTCCTGTAGCACTAAAGGTAGTTGTTGCAGCCACGGACAATACATTGATGATTTGACCCGATTTGCGACTGAGCATCGGTTCAAGGACGTATTTTGAACAGAGAAAAAGGCTAGTGAGATTTGACTCGATCACCGTTCCCCAATTAGCCAACTCGAACTCCGCAACTTTTCCAAATTTTCCCTGCCCGGCGTTATTCACCAAAATATCAATTTGACCGAAACGTTCGACAGCCGAGCGTACCAACCGCTCAACCTGTTGTGATTGAGTAACATCAACGGTCACCGCCAGGGCCTCACCCCCATTCTCGCGGATGCGTTTAGCAATGGCTTCTACTTCGGACGTTGTCCGTGCAGCCAATATAACACTCGCTCCAGCATTGCCAAAGGCAATCGCGGTTTTGGCACCAATACCGCGAGATGCACCAGTAACGATCGCGACTTGATTCCTTAGTGTCTGCTCATCCATGGACGATCCAGTTGCCGCGCATACTACGCGTCATTATTTGTGGAATCAGGTATATTCTCCAGTTCAGCCTAGGTTGGTTAAATTCATCGAAATACAGTATTCGACGCTATATTGAGGGGTATGAGTTCGCCTCAAAGAATTCGGCTAGGATTCATGTTGACTGGCAACTCTGCATAAATTCTGCCCGCGTTGAATCTTTATCTCTGAATGCCCCTAACATGACGTTCGTTATGGTCTTGGAATTCTGTTTCTCGACGCCACGAATCATCATACACATATGTTGCGCCTCAATGACTACGGCAACTCCGAGCGGTTGAAGTGCTTCATCTAACGTCTTGGCAATCTGGTCAGTCAAGCGCTCTTGTACCTGTAGTCGGCGAGCAAACATATCAACTATTCGAGGTATCTTGCTTAAACCGATTATCTTTTTAGTGGGGATGTAGCCCACATGACAGTTGCCGAAGAACGGGAGGATATGATGCTCGCACAAACTGTAGAACTCAATGTTCTTTACGATAATCATGTCATCGTATTCTTCATCGAAAACCGCCTCGTTCAGAACTTTCTTAATATCTTGATTATACCCCTGGGTCAGAAAGGAAAGCGCCGTAGCTGCGCGGCGGGGAGTTCTGATAAGCCCACCCCGCGAGGGATCCTCGCCGATGTGCATCAAGATTTTCTCGTAAATGGCTTCCAATTGGGGATCCACTAAAGCAAATTCATCCTCGATCGATGCATTGGCATACGCGTGGAGCATTGCCCGATGTTCGGTGACTTGCGACGGGGTATCCGTAGCATCAAGGGCTTCCGGTTCTGACGTAAGTTCTGTTTCTTTGGTATCATTCATGGACAGTCAGCCTCTGGTAATTCGCCGTAATAATCAAAATGATTCCTAGGCGTTTCTTTCAATCGAAGCCTATGCAAGATAATGGGTTTCAAGGGTTCTTCAAGAAGATCCCAGATCACCTTCACAAAGTTCTCGGAGGTCGGATTAAGCGCCTCGAATTCGGGTGTGTCAAGGTTTAGATGTCTATGGTCGAATCGCGCATGAATCTGTTTTTGAACAATTTCATCAAGGTATCCCGGCGCGATAACCATTCCTGTTTTGGGATGGACCTCTCCCTTAACCATAACCTCAAGAACGTAGTTATGGCCATGCCCATGTGGATTATTACACTTGCCAAATATTTCGCGATTCTCGTCTTCACTCAGAAGTTGGCTGTGTAGACGATGCGATGCGCTAAAATCATAAACTTTCGTGAGATAAACCATCCGTTTCTTTCCAAAATAGTCGGCAAACAGAGCCGTATCTTCGTAAATCCGAACGCGGTACAAATTAGTCGATTTCGAACATGATCCAAACGTGTTCCATATCTCAATTGCTATGTTTTCGAGGGTAGGTTGTAGATGCGAATCGTATGCAAATACCGGATGTTGGAGGTTAATGTGTTTGTGATCGAAATGAGTGAGCACTCGGTCTCTAAGGAGTTGGTCAAGATCGGCTAGATTGATGACCATTCCATCATTATTAGAAACCGCCCCCTTGATCGTCGCTTCCACAACATAATTGTGGCCATGGTCGTTGGTGGCGGGGCCAAACAACTCGTAATTTTCTTTATCGCTAAGTTCGGGGATGCGAAGCGCGTGTGAGGCTTCGAAAGCTACTTGGCGGGTGAGATAGTGCATGAAATAAGCTGGTTCGCCTTAACTTGAAACATCAAGACTTTCGGTGCAAAACTTGGCACTGAGCGCGAATTTAACCATCGGCCAGGCAGGAAGGAGACATCAACTCGTTGTCCCCTTGCCTAACCCATGAACAAGTTTTAGCGTATCGTCCGACGCATTTGAAACACATACATTTCGCACGAAACGTCTCTCCTCGGTTTGCCTAATCAGGCTGAGGAACCACACGCAAGTAAGGCTTAACGGTCTTCCATCCGTCCGGGTATACCTCTTTAGCTTCCTCGTTGGACACGGCCGGCACGATAATCACGTCGCCACCCATTTCCCAGTTTGCAGGCGTCGCAACTTTGCGACCCGCCGTCAACTGCATCGAGTCAAGAACACGGAGGATTTCGTCAAAGTTACGCCCGGTGGTCATCGGGTATGTCAGCATGAGTTTGATGGTTTTGTCCGGGCCAATCACAAATACCGACCGCACCGTCGCATTATTGACAGCCGTACGTCCCTCCGATGTCCCAGGTTCGTCGGCAGGTAGCATATTATACAACTTGGCTACGGCCAATTCTGTGTCCCCAATCATCGGATAAGTGACGGCGTGTCCCTGTGTTTCCTCAATATCCTTCGACCACTCCACGTGGTCTTCCACGGGATCAACGCTGAGACCGATAATCTTGCAATTGCGTTTTGCAAATTCAGAAGTCAACCCCGCCATATATCCCAACTCAGTTGTGCAAACGGGGGTAAAGTCTTTCGGATGGGAAAACAGCACTGCCCAACCATCCCCAATCCATTCATGAAAGTCTATCGTGCCTTGCGTGGTTTCGGCTGTAAAGTTCGGGGCTTCGTCGTTGATTCTTAGTGACATTTTCACTCTCCTTCGTTATCGAATGTGCCGAAATACGTCGGCGGGCGGCGCCGACGTGCGATAAAAATCATTGAAACTTGTTCTTCCGGTGCGTATGTCCGTTTGTAGACTGCCATTCTAGCGGGATTTATCTTATGCATGAAAGTATAACGCATCTCATGTCGGAAGGCAAGCGGTTCTTTACACGTATTTCGGCCGTGAAGCTAAGTGTCGGAGCCATGCAATGTATAGTTGGCGTTCGTTAGAAAGGAAATCCTCGTTTAAGTGTTCAGGCGGTTATGAACGGTATTCGGATGATAAAATATGAACAAGGAGGAATCGGCGTCTGACGGCTTGTGAAGGCGGAAGATTATGCAATTATCAAACGACAAACGGAAGTTCGGTTTTTAGTCAACCAACCAGAATTCTCCGTCACTGTCAGCCGCGAGCATCGCAAGCATAACGGCACCCGGAAAATCCTCCGGCATCTCGATTCCCATTGTAAAGATTCGTGCGCTCGCAGACGCTGTTTGCCGAATCAAATTCGGATCCGGAACACCGGAAGTCAATATCCCGTCACTAAACAGAACAACAATGGTGTGCGAGATTTTCTGGATTTCTTGAACCGCCTCGATCATGTCCTTGTCGGCATACGTGTCGCTTTTCTTGGGAGAAAGTAGTTCGAAGAAAGATGCTCCTTCCGCGACCCCATCGTCAGTCACGGGTATGAACTCACTACGAAAAAAGGTAATTTCGCTGCCGAATGTGATGATGTTGAATCGGTCATGAGGTTCAAGAAATGTCAGTGAATCCTGCATGATAGAGAGTATCTTTTTCAGTTTTCGCGGCGTCAATCCCAGCATGCTGGAAGACAAATCCACGCAATAGGCGATTTTTTGAGGGCCTTCCTGTCTTTCGATAAATTGAACTAGGCGACTCTTCGGACGAGCATTTTTACTCGACGTTCGCCCAACCGGATTCTCAATCACTCGTCCAATCTGTGGTGAATCTTGATTGAATTCAACATTGTTTGTGTTTAAACCCATGCCGTCACTGAGGTCTAACGATCCAGTCGCGTTAAATTCCGTCGGCGCTGAAGCAGAAACAACCCCGCGTGCGGTCATGGGAGCGTTGCTGGTCAAGACTTTGAGTCTCTGTTGGTTGGTCTGGTCGGAGGTTCTCTTGCGAACACGTGCTCGTTTCGGCTTAGTTTTGCGTTTAAGTTTCGGTTTATCAACCTTCATTAAGACCGCACGAATTGAGTCTTGCTCATGGGCAGGGCCCGAATCAATCCAAAAGAAGAATCCTATCGTGCCGATAATTGCGTGCAACAGAACCGAAACTATTAGTGCGCCGCTTAACTTGGCTCTTAATTTCATTCTCGCGAATTCAGATTTCTTGTGAAATCAATAGTAGTAGACCCACACCTCATGTTCCATACATGTACGAAGTTGCGGGTAGGTTTCAATCGGATATATCAGATTCGCCACCAACGACAACGTATATCAACCATAAGCCATCTCGGGGTGTTTTCCAAGGACACGCAGCAGACGTTCATCGGCACCTTCCAAGATGTGGTCGGGCATACGGTAATTTAAGTAGGGCCAAAACCGCTGTGCAACGAAGCGTTGTCCATAGACCTGGTGGAACAGGTAGCGAACCCGATCCGTCCGGTTTGGCACTCCTCGATGCCATGTTTGTCCATTGAGCAGATAAAGGTCTCCTGCCTTCATCAGGAGTGAGATAGGCTCTTTTCCGTCAAAGGTTGGATGCTCCTGGTCATTGGGTTGCCTTCCGGAGTAGTGACTGCCCGGAACGAATTGGGATGGACCATATTTGATATCGTCCTGATCGGTCAGGGCAATTTGCACCGACATACGGAGCACAGGCATCCGCAGCCTTGGGTCATGCCGTTCCATCTCAGGTGTGATCGGAAATTCTATACCATCGTCAACATGAAATCGGTTGATGCCTAAGTCTTTTCGGTTGAGAATGCAACCTTGGGCAATACAGTGGCAGTGCTCGCCTAATACGCTTTCGGCGATGCTGATGATTGGCTCACGCACAAGCAAATCGCGGAACATAAGGTCGCATTCAAAGAGCCGATGTATGACGATCGGTGCCTTTCCACTTTGCCGAGGGTCTTTGACATTACGCATTTGCATAAAGAATGGCTCGGCGAAGATTTCATCAAGACGCGCAATGATGCGTTCACATTCTTCGCGTGAGAGCACATTTCGGATAACCGTCGCGCCGTTCTGGTAGAAGTCATCCAAAATAACCTTTACGGTATCAGGAGGTAGGGGTTCGGCGGGAAGTGCTTGTTCTTTTGCCATCTAAAAACCTTTAATTGGACGGTGGCACATGCGTGCTAGTTCCTCACCGCATTGACATTTTGACATTGTTAACCCGTTGGCGTAGCACAACTCCCCACTGGCCAACAACCCAAAGCGTATCACTATCGTGTGCGTAAACAATCGTGTACAGGTCGTTGTCAATATCCGTGTGTTGCTGATTCCAGGATTCTCCACCGTCGGCGGAGTGCAGAATCATCCCGTTCGCTCCTACCGCATAAACATCCTGTTTGGATACTGCCACAATGCCGTAAAGGTCAGAGGTCACGCCGCTCGATTTGGCTGCCCAATTAAAACCACCGTCCGTTGTGCGTAGGACAATTCCGTAGCGCCCAACAGCCCATCCCTTCCTTTTCGTGAAGAACGACACACCGTAAAGATTATATCCCGTATTGGTTTCATGCAGCTTCCAGTATTCGCCGCCGTTAATCGTCCGCTGCACCGTGCCGCCAGATCCGACTGCCCAGGCGAGGGGTACGAATTTTGTTTCGACCTTGAGGAGGTTCCTGCCTGTGGTAGTTCTCTGCGGCTCCCAAATGGGTCCGCCGTCCCTATTATGAAGGATCTGTCCCTCGTCTCCGACAGCCCATCCTTCGGAAAATTTACCGAAACCCACATCATTCATCACATAACGTCCCGGAGGATCCTCCTCGAAAAGCGGGGGGCGCATTGGCGTCTTTCCAGCAGACCATTTTCTTCCATCAGTAGTATAGAACACTGTGCCATCACGCCTCATCGCCCAGCCCCATTTGGGGTCGAGACTTACGAAGTGTACTCCAATTATTTTTTGTCGTGTTCCGATGTCCCGAGCTGCCCAGTCATGACCGCTGTTCTGTGTCTCAAGCAGCAACCCGTTGTCTCCGGTAATCCAGCCGTTGTCTTCGCCCAAGAAGAGCACGTCGTGAAAATCATCAAGCTGTTCGCCAAGCTGGAGCTCCCATGTTACGCCGCCATCGTGCGTGTGATAGATGTGCCCGGCTTTCCCAACCGCCCACGCGACATGGTCGCCGACATAGTGGAAATTCACAATCTCCTCCGCCGAGCTAGGTCGCCCAAGGCGTGGTCTTCTGCGATTTGCGGGACGTCTGGGCCTCGGTGTAGCTACGCTTTCGCCAGAACCACTTTCCGGATTAAGGTCACGGGGACGCGGGCGGCGCCTCCGTTGGCGATTCCTAAACGCCTCACCGGCATCCTCATCTAAAGCAGCCCGAATATCTGCGGCATCCTGAGATGTGTTAGAAGAACCTGAGTCGGCAGATTCTTGGTTTAATCCCAAATCTTCCGATGACGGCGCCGGTTCTTTCTCTCTTGCGGTCAGGTCGACATAGGCATGTTCCCAATTTTTTCCCTGATCTCGCGTTAAGAGGATTTGCCCGCCGGGACCAACTCCCCACGCCTCCCGGTGGCTACGCATTTTCACACTGCGAATTCGATTACCTAGCTCTGCAGGACGGCGCGTCCAAGTAAGTCCGCCATCGTCGGTAATCAGTGAATCTCCATTTCTAACGATCACCCAACCCGATTTCGCATCGGCAAAGTGAATCGCGATACCGACTTGGTTGGTTTTGGATTGAATCTGCCAATATTCGCCGCCATTTTTCGTATGAAGGATAAAACCGCCATCACGACGCTGCGGAGCAACTGCCCATCCTTCTAGGCTATTGATGAAGTGTAAATGGGCAATAGGTTGATTCGTTGTACCAGTTTTTTGGAGTTTCCAAGTCAGCCCGCCATCTATCGTATGCAGCGTCTGCCCCTGATCCACACCCAGCCAACCTTCCAGTGGGGTCAGAAATTGCATGGAACGAATGCTTCGGAAATTCCGCAGCTTTTTTTGTACGACCTGCCAGGTTTCGCCGCCATTTTCCGTTCGGAGTAACGCGCCACGACCGGTAATCCAGCCATGGTTGGGATCAATAAAGGATATGCTGTGCAGATCAATCTCAACGCTGCTGTGCTGAGGTTTCCAAGTTTTTCCCCCGTCAATAGTGTGGGCTATGACGCCGCTGCTGCCGACCGCCCAACCCGTCTTATCGTTGATGAAGTAGGTGTCATTGAAATCAGTCTGCCATGTGGCTTGGCGAACAATTTCCCAGTGATATGTGATTTCCTCAATGACCGGCGGAGCCTCAGCTATCTCGGCAACCTCAATCTCTTCCGCGGTCGGCGGAAGTGCAACAGGCAACTCTTCGGCATCCACGGAGAATCGCATGGCGATGCCGCCTTTACCAACGGCGACCATGCCTTCCGGCGAAAGCGCGAATCCGTGGAGGTCATTTTCGGTGCCGCTCTCCTGAAGTTCCCATGCCGCACCGCCATCGGTCGTAGTCAGAATCACACCGTTATCGCCCACGATTAAACCGTGCATGGTATCGGCAAAGTAAATCTTGTTGAGATTCTCTTGTGTACCGCTCCGTTGGAATTTCCAGGTTTGACCGCCATCCTTAGTGCGCAGAATTTCACCGAACTGGCCCGTGATCCATCCGTTGTCACTGTCAACAAAATAAACAGCGTATAACTCATTGTAGGTTTTAGTCGTCTGCTGCGTCCAAGTCATGCCACCGTTGGTAGTGTGAATCACCGTGCCGGGCCATCCCACAGCCCAACCTTCATGCTCGTCGAGGAAGAAAACGCCTTTGAGGGATTGCCATTCGCCCGGTGTCTGAGGCACCCAGGATTCGCCGCCATCGGCAGTATGGAGCACCGTGCCTAACTCACCGACAACCCATCCCTTTTTTGGCGTCACGAAGTGCACGGCTGTGAGGACATAGCCCCAGCCGCTATTTTGACGATCCCACGTCTGACCGCCGTCAGTGGTATGGACAATCATGCCGCGTTCGCCGACCGCCCATCCCTCCTTATCGGAAACAAAAAAGATGTTGCGTATATTATCCCAGATTTCGGCGTCGACTTCCGTCCATGTCCTACCGCCGTCTTGGCTCATCGCGATTGTTCCGCGCTTTCCGACAGCAATGGCACGATTGGCGTCCGCAAACTGCACGTTCTCAAGATCATTGGCGGTCGTACCGCTGACCATATTCCAATTCGTTCCCCCATCCTCCGAATGCAAGATGCTGCCGTACCAGCCGACTGCCCAGGCTTCTTTGGGTGTGGTGAATTGCACGGCGGTTAAATTGTTCTCCGTACCGCTTTCAAGCAGTCTCCAGTTTTTTCCGCCGTCTTCCGTGAACGTAATGAACCCGACATCGGCGACAGCGACGCCTCTTCGCTTATCAATAAAATGGATACTGTTGATTGTGTCTCGGACGTGCCCGTTAATTAGAGGTATCCGACTGTCCTGCCGATCCCAATTTGCGCCGCCGTTCTTTGTGTGAAAGATTGAACCATCGCTTCCAACGAGCCAACCTTCACTATGGCTAATGAAAAATACCTGTTTGTTGTCGTTAATCATCCGATCTCTTTCGCCCTCAAATCGGTTGGTTTGCTCACCCCAGGTTTTTCCTCCGTCATTTGTATGTAGGATCCTGTCCTGTCCGCCCACTATCCAGCCACGTTTATTATTAACAAACCACGCGCCACTGAGTGGGAACTCGCTCACAGATTCGCGGCGCTTCCACGTTTTTCCACCGTCCTGCGTATAGAGGACATCCGCGCCTTCACCGACGACCCACCCCTCTTTCGCATTGGAAAAAAATACATCGCGGAGCATCGCCCACGTTCCACTCGTCTGAAGATACCAGTGTCGTCCGCCATCATCGGTTGTGGCGATTAAACCGTCGTCGCCGACCGCCCATCCGTAGCGACTGTTTGCGAAATGTACCGCCTTGAAGTCACCGGTGGTGTCAACTTCCTGTTTCTTCCATGTTTTCCCGCTATCTTCAGTGTGGATAATCAATCCTTCAAGTCCTACAATCCATCCGAGTTTGGCGTTAACGAAGTGAAGGTCCGTGAAATGGGTTTCCCAATCTGCCTTTCGGGTCACCTCTTCCTTACAACCAGGCAGCAGAATTGAAATCGCAAAGCCAATTGCAATTAAACGGAATAAGTGGTGGTGGACCCACGCATGACTCATCTTCTTTTGCCTCCTTCACAATCCGAGTTCCTTTATGTAAGTCTACGCTCTATCTAAGCAACAGCTTGGAAACTCAGTAACACTCGAACCTTTCGAACACCGTTGGTTCGTTTGCTGTTCACCGTTCCAAAATCTGGCCATTAACCATCTGTTCAAACACTTGCACGCCTATCTATTTTTGCACACTCAAAAATTGGGCAAGTTTCAGCATAAGCGTAAAGTACCAGCAACTTCGTTACATCCAGGTATCCGACACCACCCATAGGGATCAAGTTAAGCGTCATGGATCGCAGTCACGAGGTTTCTAATGTCTTAAACTGATAATCGCTATGTAGACATGGGCGATGGAATACCAACCCATTCGTTGATGGGTGCACCACAGAATATGACTCATGGCGCTGGTTTCCGTAGGTGCCGGTGCGGTTGGAAACCGCACCTACCGTATGGGGTGAGATTGAGATTTACTCGTCTCCCAATGGGGACTAAGTTAGGGTATTGCGGCGAGGAACTCCACCGATACTAGACGAACTCCCTTAACTTGATCCCTATGTCCAGGTACCCGACATCACCTATTGCGCGCGTGAATTTGGGTCTACGCCAAGTAGTTGTCTAAATGTCTCGTCTATTGACTGGGCGTTGCCGAAGAAAGCCCAAACTTGGCTTCGGTCTTGATAGCTACTTAATCCGGTACCATCGCCGATTGCCGCTGTGTGATATTCCAATTCGCCGAACTCTCCCAGATCGCCATTGTCGTTATAACACTGGATGGCATAGCCGAAGTCGTCCAAATCGTCCCACGGGACATCCACGTATTCGGCTGAAGGTGCGACGAAGAAGTTGCGCACGACCAGTGTCTTCTTCCCGTCTCCTATAGGTCGCAGATACCCTATTCGTCCAATCGTTGACACGGCACGTACACCGATTTTGTAGGAATGTTTCGCATCAACGCGGAATCGGATAGACTCAGGATTCACGCTCAGATGGTTTGCTCCAACACCCCCAAAGTACGTTTTTGGCACACTTTCTCCCACCGTGGGTACGACAATCTCTCCTCCAGCGGGAACTTGGACCAAATTCCAAATTCCAAGACGAATTCCCGACTCTTCCGAAGAGGTAAACCGCAGTGACGTAAGTTGCTCGTACCCAACAAAGTCAACTCTCTGAAGGAGAGATGTCATCCCCTTTTCATAACGCAAAGGGTTCTCCGTCATTCGGATGGTTTTCGCCAACTCTACCCCGCAGGTTTTTTCCTGTCGATTCAGAACGAGGCTCGGTTGGTTGGTCAGCGTGACTTGTCCCTTGCCGTGTTGAATTGCGTAACTGCCGGGGTCTAGTGATGAGGGGACCTGATACGTCTCGCCGGGGTTCTCAATGTCTGAAATGAACAGTTCAACTTCGGGTGATACCCAGGTGCGGTCTCCCCCGCTATTCTTCCATCCTTCTGCCGTGAAAAAGGTTTCGGCAGTCGCAACGTGATTAAGATCCGGATTAACCCAGAAGAAATTATGCCCATCCCTATTGTATAAACCGAGTGTTCTGCCGCCATAGGGAAGAACAAGCAATGAACCGCCTTTTCCGTACAGTTGGATTGGCGGATGGCCCGCGGCGGTTAATGACGCAATTAATTCATTCATGGCGGCTTCCCGATTGTAGGTTCCTTGACTTCAACTGCAATTCTTCACCCTGCCATAGCATCCCGATACGGTGTTAGGTCAATGTCCGGATAGGCATACGCCAAACGTTCAAGCGCTTCCTCGGTATAATATACGTCGCCGGGAGCGGGCCAGCCCAACAGTTGACGCACACGTGGGGTGGTTCCAGCCACGAATTCCACGTATTGTGGAGTCGACCACCCGGGGATAGGACGGGTGGTGTGACACCAGTCCCCGTTATCGGCGCGATGGAAATTGAATCCCATCCAACCTCGTTGTTTCTCCTTGTTGGCAAATGGCTGAGCGGCATGAATAAGATAGCTGGATCGGAACGCGATGCTCCCGGCTTTGGCGGTGACCGGCACAGGATCTGCCAATTCTCCAAACTCGCGAAGGTCGCCCACACCGAAGCCGCCAGCGCGCGCTCCGCCACGACCAAAAAGGGATGCGAGTTGCCTGTGCGATCCGGGACAAACCAACATGGGTGCGCCATCAGGTTCAATATCGTGTAGCACAACTACCGACAGCACATAGTTGTACCGCTCCCAATCCGGGTGCGGCGGTAATTGTGAGTTGGTGCCGTTGTCAAGATGGAAACCTTCCCATGGGTGCTCGCTGTGTCGTGAATCGGTAAGTCCTTCACGGAAGAAGATTTGGCCATAGCCCAAGCGGATCTCGGTTGTTCCCAGCACTTGACAGAGACAGTCTATATAGTCCGTGTTTTCGATTAGGCGATCGACGGCGGGCAATCCGGTGGGGAAATGTACCGCTGCACCCATTGGTCCGGCTAATCGCTGCATGTCCGGAGTTTTTTGATACAGTTCTTGAACCCCTTCCGGATTCTCGCCCCATTTTGCGCGGTATTCGGCGTATGTCAATCCGCCATAAGCGTTGCGTTCAACCGCCTCAAGCGCCGGCAGGTAGCTTTCAGCAGAAAAGACATCTGGTACGATTAGACTACCGTCACGCCTCCAAGTTGCGAGCTGTTCTTCGGTTAGTTGCATCGAATCTTCCTCCTGTCCAATCGTGTTCCTGCAACTAATACTCCCTGATTCAAGTGAAATTCGCTCAATCCCAAGGCAGTGCCACACCGAAATACTTGTGAAGTTCGGTCATGGCTTGCTGTTCCTGTTCGCCGAATCGAATCCCTTCGCGCCGATGCTGTGCGGTACGCTCTTCCTCAAGGTGCCCCGGTAACAGCAGCTTGTCAGTGCCGGGTATTGGTTCACAGATTGCCAGCAAATCTCGGGTGTAGCGATCCACTTCCGCTCGAAAAATCTCTCCCGGAACGGCGGCTTCGATATTGATGGCGAGTACCATTCCACCGAGGCGCGCCGAGGGCCATCGCCCTTGGATGGCATCCCCCTCGGGCAAAGTGAACCCGGTTAGCCCGCCGCCCAACAGGGAAGAAACTGCCATGAACCCCAAGTTTTTGAAGAATACAGCGGGAATCCGGGTGTATAAATCGTCGTAGTCGGGCCCTTGGTAAGGCCCGAAGAGGTCCGAGCCGCCATCCAGGATTATATCCGGCTCATCGCCTCCGGGGATTGCGAAACTAATAGGCGGATTGCCTCTGGACTCGTTGCGTCCCGACTGTGCTGAAAAACCGATGCATCCATTCTCTGCACAGATACGGGTGTAATGGCCCGCCGAGCCATAGTGTCCAATGTGCGGCACCAGCGCCAATCCCAAGCTGCTTTCCTTTGCGCGTAAGACTGCACGTTCCGCTGCCCGCACCATGGGTAGGTAGCCAAGGCCGCCGTCTCCGTCAATGACAGTCGAAACGCCATTTTCCCTTACCGTTCTCACGTTAGGTCGTGGGTTGAGATTGCCGTTCACAAAGTCCATGCAGTAGTTGTGGGCGATGTGGGTGCCGTGAGAACGCACGCCACGTAAATCGCTGTTGACTAGCAGCCGGCTGATGAGACGCGCGTGTGATGATTCGAGTCCCGCCTTTTCAAAGCAGGTCGTCACGAAAGCCAAGAGCCGCTCTTCCTGAACGAGGATGTATTCTTTGGGCGGTACATTCACGAGAATATAGCTCTCCAGTTTGCAATTGGACAGTTGTCAAAGGCGATTCCATTTTCGCAGTAATCTGTGTTGAGGTCAAGCGAAAAATTTTGTGCGATTGGTGGGACGTTTATGTCAAGTGATTCCTTAGCCACTGATGGAGTGCGCGATAACAAGCAGATTGCAGGTGTCGGTTACGGTGACGCTGTCGAGATTAGAACGAACTTTTTCGACAAGCTCTGAAATTGCGCTTGAAGCCGTGCCGGGCGTGGCTTCAAGCCGTGTGCGACACACTCCGCTAAAGTCCGCGCACATATTTGACCCCCCTTTCGGAAAAACGCTTGGATAGCGGGTTAGAAAGTAATGATGCGTCTATAAATTTACTGCGCTCAATATGTTTCCGCATCAGGTATTTTTGCTCCATGAATCGATGATTTTCGAGGTTATCCAGCCACGGTAGACTCGCCGACGAATAAGTTCGGTATAATATTCGTGAGATAGCTTGAATTTGTCGGTCATTATCCATGTCCTTTGATCACTCACTAGAAGATTTCTATCGCCATCGTTATCCACTCAGTTGATCGTTCGCTTGATGGTGTAGTAACAAGGATTAAACTGTAGCACGATTAACCAACATTCCCAAAACAGATTGATGGACTAAACAGTTACCTCTATAGTTGTCGTGTGAATTTGTGTCGCAGTTAATGCGTGACAATGTGAATATTGCGTCGAAGCGTGTCGTAGCTTGGCTTCGTGCATGATTTTTGCTCGTGATTGGAGTGTGCGAAATACTGCGATTTTCTGCGACTATAATATCCCTCCCTCTCCCCTCGGTGTTGAACGACTGCCCAAAACCGCGTCAGGCGCTACGACCGGACGCCCCCGAGATTCACTCATTCCCCGACAAAGCCGGCACGAAAAAGGGGAAGGAACAGTTGAACGAGGCAGACGAATTATAAACAGATTCGACATTTTACTCTGTGGTTTTTTCCTATTTCCTGTGTTAGTCAACGAGATGGTTTACACGTCGTATTGCTCCAGTGTATTGACCCCATCGGTGGAGGCTTGGATTCGGCAATCCAAGTCGAGCGGGAAGCAGCTATAGGTGTCTCACATCCGCTGACCATTACATTTTTTCCTATTTTCACGGCAAAAACCGTGCGCAAGGGTGACCAGTTTGGGTTTTCAGTACAACGCTTTGGAGGCGTTTTGACTCCTAGCATGACAGCGGAAGCGTTTGGAAGCGCGGTTACAGCGTATGCGCAGGTGCACCGAGCGCATACGAGACACATGGGATTTTCTCCCCGGCAGTAGATTGCCGGCAGGAGTAGGATCACGACCAACACTAACCGGCTCTATTATACTATACATGTGTAAAGTTTTCAATCATAAACTTGGAAATTATCCCAATCAATTTGAACGCATAGCGTAATCGTTCCTTCCCATAGCAAGTTTGATTCGCACACTTAACTCCGAAGAACAATGATCTTTAATTTGTGACTGAGGATTCCCTTGTCTAGGGAGAGATTATCTTTGGAAAGCACTATTCCAGAAAATTTGGGATGTCAAGCGGGGAGTAGTGAGCTTCCAATAGGGATACTGCTACAGGGATGGTGGCGGGAGATTGATTCGAGCAGCTATTTTCTCCGCAAGAATCTTAAAGTCTGTGTAGGCGTCGCGGGCAGCGGCGGCGTGGGAGCCGATAGCCCCATCCGCCGGAGTAAGATGAAAGATAGGCTTTCTGGCCTCTTGTGCCATCGGTACCAGACTCCGGTAGTGTTTAACGGTGGCAAGTGCGTGTTGTTCATCTTGTGAGGGAGTTGGGGGATAGGGACCTTCTTCATCGTCAAGCAGGTTCCGCGCGTATTCCGCCGGCATCCGGTTGACCCATTTGTCATATGCTTTGACAGGACGCCCCAAACGGACGCCGTGCTGCTGTACAACGTAGCCAATCGGTTGAATCAAACCGCTTGGTATGAGTAAGTCAGAAACAGGATTACGACTACGTCTATCCTTCCATCCATCTCTCCAACTTCGCAGCGTAGGTCCGAGGTTTCGCAGTCCTTGAAGCGAGAACAAATCAGCACCTAATGGAACGACAACGAAATCAGATGCTACTAGGACCGCTCTGTTTAAAGCGCCTAGATTGGGGCCAACATCCACTAAAACAATCTCAGCATCGCTATCACTTGCCCCTCTTTGCAAAATTCGCCATAGCGCCGAAATCACCCGGAAGGCGCGCGCTCGACGATCGAGACACTCTGGCCATTGGCTTGAAAGTTCGTCTTCGGTAGAAGATAAGGTCAGGTCTCCAACGATAAGGCTCAGTTTCTGAGTTATGTGCTCCAAGTGGGGCCGATTGATGTCACCTGTCCCGTCCAAGAGCGGTTCAAGAGCATTATAGATAGTTTTTCGCGGTTCTTTATCGGGCCACAATTTTTCAAGCCTATCTTCATCAACAAACATGCTGGTAAGGTTCGACTGGGGGTCAAGGTCGCAGGCAAGCACTTGATAGCCAATACCAGAAAGCATCCACGCCAGATGATAGACGAGCGAGGTTTTGCCAACACCGCTTTTATTATTGAAAAATGTTATAACCGGAATAGTCATTACTGTGTGATTTAAGGGGTAATAGCAGACCTAATCGTTGCCTGTACGTGAGTATCATTAACTTCAAATTCCGGGATTGGATGCCCGGCTTCTGTTAACAGTCTCCTAGCTATTGGTATTCCTACGCCAAAACGCTGCACATAGCCGAGAGTTCGCATTGCTTCCGCTAGAGTAGGATTGCGGTAATCTGTTAGTCCGGGTTTGCCAAAATTTGCAGCGGTTACCGCACCGTATGCGCCGCCAGGACTCAATACCTCAATTCGATCGTTGAACCAAGAAACACGGACAGGTGCATGTGTGGTTTCGTAGGTTCTGTGCATAATTGCGTTGCGTATAATCTGTTGTAATGCAGGAATGGGATAGAGTTCGGTTCGCCGTTCCAGAACGTCCGTCGTGAAATCGACCGCAATTCGGTTATGCGAAATCAGTTTTTCATTCAGACGACGAAGCAGGTCCGGAACTGCCCCGCGCATGTCTTCTGTCAAGAATTTCATCCGACAACTCGCTACCGTCAATTCTGAGAAACTGTACATAAGCCCCGGGTAGATAGTCTTGCGGACTTTTGCCGAGAACTAGTATTCCCAGCACAGTTGCAACTCGTTCATTGACTGAAACAATCATTTTTGTAGCGGTGAGACGTTCTTCAAGAGTCCGTTCATTGGCTGCTAAAATCTCGGGGGCAAACGCCTGAGGCAAGTATTCGTTTTCAAATTGGATAAGATTAAGATCGGATACACTAGACGGGGGGATAGGTTGCACATCGAAAGTCAGATTTCCGGATCGACGCTTTTCGTTGAGAATCCTTTCATCCTGTTCTGTAGCGATGCCGCGGCGGGGGCCAATGCGAATGTAGATAACACCTTTGAACTTCACCGGAGTGAGTCGGACGGTTGTACCGTAACTACAGCGATTTCTTTACCTTCCAAAACACACTTTTCAACTACCAGTGTTGGAGGCGGCAGGATGTTTCCGTCGGTTTTCATATCCGCCAACTGCCGAAGTAACTCGTCCGTGACGGTTAAATCCGAGATGGTTCTGTTATTCCTTACCCCCACGAAGACAAACCCCGGTTTTTCGTGTCGGGGAAGGTCATTGGCAAAGGCGCAGATAGCTTCCCTTATGCTCGTGGGTGCGTTGCCCGACATTGATTCTTTGAATTTGGTGCGGTCAGATTCGATGTCTGAGATGATTTCAAGCAATTTTTTATCTGTAAGACGTGGCATTTCGATTCCAGGTCGATCTGGTATTGAATTCGGTTAACGGACTGCAGTTACATCAGATTTTCGGCAGAAAGTTTAGAACACTATGTTTTGTCACATCGTTGTATGCACGGTATTTGACTGCGTTTTTTAAGGCAGGCCAATAGGTATAAACCACGTATTGGAAATTGTCAAGAGCGAACTTACAAGAGCTACGGGGAGTTGTTGGATTAATCAACCCGAGTCGAGAACGGTAACTGATTGATGTCAGGACAACGTTGCTTACAAGAGTAATCTTTGATAGAATTACTCACATCCGCGAAGAGTGTGCTTATCCACGGAATTACGAGAGACAACCAGCAGTCATACGTAGGGAGAATATTGAATCTTGAACGGACTCAGCCAAGAGAAGGTAATGGAGTATTTCATTAGACACGCGGGGTCCTGCCTAAAGGTCTGGAATAAAATTATCGGTCAGGAAATTACGCATAAAGGTGCAGGTACAGGCATAGTTGTTGGAATAGACAAGACTGATAGTGGTATTCTCGTCAAAGTTCGATTTCATGCGGGAAGGCCTCCAACGGTTTTCCTTGGATCAAAACGGAATTTACTTAGAGTTTTCACTTCCTTGAAGCTCCCTAAAGAAATCGAGAAGGAATTGGAAAAACACCATTGGGATCTTGAGAAAGAGGGACTGCTCGATCAACTACGCCACAGTGCCCTAGAATGTGCTATTGATGAGTCCATACATGCCACCTTCGAGTCTATCGTTGAAGAGTTAAGGAGAATGCATCAACAGTGCGCGTTTTCAGAGGAGACTATTCAACAAATAAAAAGATACCAACGACAATTCATTGACAGAATGCGATTCACGGATATGTCCGAAACGGCTATGTATCCTAGTGTGATGGCACGTTTTCCTCTCCCAGAACTAGATGAGCGCGATATACAGCTTGTTGCAGGGCATTGGTGGAATTCCGCAAGCGATAGCCTTGATAGAAAATCATTGATGCGAAATCATGAAAAGGATTATAATTTGGGTCGTTTACTCTCAGCAAGGTCCGCAGAGAAAGTAGCCTTAGACTTTTATAAGAAATACGGGAAGAAGGTTTCAGATATTTCGATTTCACAACTCGACAACAATAATTACGATTGGAAAAACGCGGACCTATATGTTGACGGTCTTCCAGTTGATGTCAAAAACTCACGTAAATCGCAAAATAGCAAGGATAGATATACCGAGCATTATGTTCAGAAATTTAAGCAGAATAGAAAAAACCAAGATGTGACAATTACCGGAGTGTTCTCTCCCTACTTGTCGGCATATGAGTTACTAGATCAACCTACAGTATTTCATCAATATTCCGACATTCTACTTCTTGGGGAAACTTCCTTGGCGAAGCAATTCGTTCTTGAGCGTGAGTTTTACCCTTTATGTGAACTAGGGGATGAAAATTTTTTGCCACCGTGGGTGTTTGACTACCCCGCATATGTGTACACAAAACAGAATAAAGTTCGAAGAGACTTAAAAGACTTTCCAAACCTCGGTCTCTTAAAAGAAGCGAAATTCGAGTTCAATCTGCTTCCAGTGTGCGTAGCGACAGGCATAGATTTCGCGGAGGTTCGCAATAATGTGGTCTTGAGTAGGTGGGAAAAGTGTTTTCTTAAGCAACTACGTCTTCGAACGAATAGGTACGGCTTGTCGCTACCTTTTCTATTTCTTACGGTATTAGAGCATTTTCTCGAAATGGCTGCTTCTTCAAAATCCGATGCTAATTTCCATCCAGAAAAATATAGGAGATTTCTTTTTTGTGAAGACACACATCGTCCGCTAGGTATCTACGATCCTTTGAAAACAATAGATGCGCTATTAGAAGCGTTGGACACTTTATGGACAGCCGAGAATGGATTAATTCGCAAATTCCGGATTTTCAAATTAAGGAGCTTTAACGTCTTACAGGGGAAATCTGACAGTAATGACAACCTTTGGACGACGTTAATAGCTTATTGTGGCGGACATTTGGAAAAAGATGGATCCGCTTGCGGTAAAAACCCTTTGGTTTTGGGCGAGTCAGAGCTGTGCCGCCAACGGAGATTGATTTGTCCAGAACCAGAATGTGGCTATTGTTGTCCCAGTTGCAAATCGGGGGTTGATGGCTGGACACCGTATTAGTTGGATGTAGCCAACCTTTTAATGAGTAATTTCCAGACGGTTTAACCGACTGCTGGATTTGCCAATCCGGCAGAAGCGAGCAAAAACATGATGCCTTGCAGGTTGCGGCTGACAGTGCTACGTTCCCCGTTTTGAGAGGATTAGGTGGAGCGTTAGGGTCGCGATGGCGAGGAGAAGGAAAAACCACGAGAAACTCTTGTATCCCCACCACTCCAGCATATTGTCCCCCCAGTCACCCCATCTGCCCGATGCCCTCGTGCGCAGATCGGATTCCGACCGATTGAGCGCATTCGATGAAAAGGGGTATGTCTCGCTCCCTGTCTCCACCTCATAAACACCGACTTCGCGAGCCATAAGGTTTACCTTCCGCTCCAGCACGGGTTGGTCACGTATCTCACCATTCGGTGAAACAATCTGGACGGATTCCACTCCCAACCCCGTGTTCAGAACCGTGGCTTCGCCTAAACGAAGGTTGGAGCGTTGTAGTCCCGGAGTTTCCGAGGCGCGCCACTCAAGCAGATTCCAAATCAGGGCGGGCCAATTCGGCGACGTTTGAAGAGTTGAGAGGTCAGGACGCAGACGCAAGCGGAGTTCATGGCTACCGGTGTACCGCTCGGTATCGGTCAAAAGTGGGACGTTACCGGCAGTAATGATAGGCACCCCGATAAACTCCTCCGTCATTCCTGCCCCCCACACGATGCCGTCGAATGAAAGCCCTTCGGTCAACGGGTGCGCATGATTAACGACAAAAGGTCCCAGATAGGCGTACGCCTGCGGCTCAACCACAAGGTGCATTAGCCATGCATCGTTAGCTTCATCTGGGAGCGCTGCGTGATCCAGAAAGATTAAATCAGGTCGTGTCGTTGTGAGTATACCTCGTTCAGTAGCCTCCAATGCGTTTTCAATAAGTGATTTGAGCTGTTGGTCTTGAATTCGGACCTCCACACGCACCGGTTTTCGTGTCTGCGGCAGTAGCACAACTGTGTTATCGATTGACAGCGAATCTTCGCCAATCCGCGCTCGCAACGATGGCGTTTTCGGCGACAAATTCAGGAAAATCCGATGTGTCTCCATGGGAAGAATATCCGCGGTTGAACGATGAAGCGGAGTGACTGAGCGGGCAACTGCGGCATCGTGTAATTCTACGACAAGTTCAGTCGTTCTCGCGCGTCCAGAGAGATTTGTTATCTCAAACAGACATCGCTCACCCGATTCGGAAGGATTTCGTGTGGCGTTTACGAAGGCGAGGTTGGATTGAGGGATTCCAAAACCCCACCACTGTATTCGGTCCGACTCGAGTGCGTGTGCCGGCGGTTCGTCCGTCAATACCAGCATGAGCGCTTTGGATCCGCCGAGGGTTGCCGCAAAGGATACCGCCGCCTCCAAGTCGGCGGACGGTGAAAGACACCCCCAGCGTTCAAGTTCGGCAATTGCTTCGCTCGCCGACTTTGCCACCTCGTTCAATAGTTGCGGCTCTGTCCCCGCGAGCACGTAACGTACCCCGTAGCGCGGCTTGGCAAGTGGATTGAAGCCCTCGGGTTTGAGTAACTCGTCAAGAGCTGTTATCGACCGGCTTCTGGGAGTATCGTCGTCGCCTGCGAGCATTGAAAAGGAGTCATCCAAAACCACAATCAACGGTATCTGGCTTTTGGATGTGCGGATGATTGGTTCGGCTATCGCAAGAGCAAGAAAAATAAGGGTGAGGAGTTCCAACAAGAATGAGAGAGGGGTTTGTAAGCGCTCAATCCTCAATCCGCCTTTCCGTGCCTGCTTCTGATTGACCCAAAGCATCAGGCTAGACACCGGATAACGGCGAGAGCGGGTGCGTAACAGATAGATGCCGACGAGCACAGGGACAGCCAAGAGTGCGAGGAAGCCGAGGGGAAGGGTAAACGTGGGAATCATAAATCAGCGCGGATAACGTAGATTTCGTAGCTTGGCATTGACGCTTCTCTGGTAATGTAATTGTTTATTCCATCGGTCTGGATTTGCCAATCCAGACCGAGCGGGCAGGGAACGCGCCGAGCATAGGGATCAATTTAAGAGATTTCGTCTAGTATCGCCGGATATTCCCTCGTGAAATTACTAACTTTAGTCCCTATCGGGCGGGGGAACCCCGCCCCTACGAGAACGAACGCTATCGCACATCTTCTTAGTCTGACTGATGAATTAAAAGGGATTCTTTCGTCCAAGTTTACGTGAATATCAACAGATTGAAGCATTGAAAGTGTGCAACCCGCGCCGCAAGATTCTTAACTTGATCCCAATGGGGGCAGGGAACGCGCCGAGTAGGCAAGTACAATGCTAATTCCGGCTAATCGGAGGCTTACATGCCCAGACCGGACGTGCGACGAACTGTAATACTTACGAACCAAACGATTCACTAAACAGTTACCTGGTAGTGTTTCAATATACGTGCGCACAGTTACAGTCAGGTACCAAGAATTCGAACATCCGGGAGGTTATTCAGGAAGGAAAGCATTGCTACTCCAACGAGTTTTCCATAGAATGCCTTACGAGCTGAATCTATAATTCATACAATTTCAAAATCTAAATGTTACAGCCGATTTAAGACGCGCAATGAATTGCGCTACTACGAACCCCGGTTCCTGTAACTGATGGATTGCGAATTAGTATCAGTCTGCACCGCGACCTGTCCCGTGCCCTCCCACACGACATCACCGAGATGACAGTCCCAAGTCTGCCTGCAAATACTGGCATTCTTACCCTGATGTTTAGAGATGCCATCCGATAGAAGCGTAACGCCTATGGTTTCTGTGTGGAACATCTCCAGGAGTTCTACATGCAACAAGGACCAAAAACACGACAAACTATACGGTGCCTCGATTTATGAAATCTTAAGTACCTCATCAAAAACCAATGCCTCAAGCCGCCAATCGTCAAGAATACGTTCGGCGACGACAGTGGTCATGACCGCACCGGCTTGCTTTGTTGCACGATGCCAATTTTCCTGATGTTGGGCAAGTGCCGCCCGGTAACGATTCTCGGCGCCGGCATCTATGAAAACTTCCTGCGCTTCGTCCGTTTCCGAATCCACTAACCGGATGTTACCGCGCTCCATCGGATTGGCGTCTGATTCTGCCAAAACCTGCACGATGACAATTGCCGTAGCACGTTCGGCAAAACGAGACATCGTTGCTAACGGGTCACCCGGGAAGAGGAGGTCACTGAGCAATACGCGCAACCCATACGGGCGCCATGTCGGGGGTAATCTAGTGAATGAGGACAAGAGGTCTCCACGATAACCGAAATCGATTCCTTCCCAGATTGACGCTCTGTTTGTCCCGTTTTCCACTTGCCGAAACCCGTCACCTGCCATCCATGCGGCGTGGGAGTACCCGACGTTAGATGCTGCCGTAGCAAAGACCGCAGCAAGCCCTAGTGTGGCTTGTGTTTTGGGGCTGTTCTCAAGCGCCATGGAGCATGAGCCATCGATTACGATATCCAAATGTGGACTGACTTCGTCCCGGTACAATTTGACCGTCAATTTGTCGCTTCGTGCGAATCCGCCCCAATCGATTCGTCTCAGATCGTCGCCCGGCTGATATTCGCGGTGGTCGATGAACTCGAGTGAACTCCCGGGGCGCTTTCCCATCTGATTTCCTGAAACTCCAAATGGAACGTTTCGCGGTGATGCCAATGCGTATCGCGCACCGGCACGTTCACCATCTATGAGGTATTGTCGATAGGCTTCGTTCATTTGAAGGTAGTTGTACTGTGCGCCGTCAGAAATTGCGCTTTTCAAGATTTAAGGTTTGCTTCGCCGATTGTACAGAAAGCACCAAGCGAACGAATATTGAACGGGGTAACGTTCGCAGTATTCACCTGTGGGATCTCTATAGGATCTCTATCGCCTTCGTTATTCTCTCAGTTGATCGCTCATTATTCATTCGCTTGATCCCGTCTGGGACTACCAAGATTTATACCTTGCGTTGGGTATTATTGCGCTTTCTTTTCAAGTGATAGTTGTTTCTAATAGGACTTACGTAGCACCATCAGGCCGGGAATCGGAGTTCCCTCGTACAAGAATCGCGACCTAGAGATCGCGGGATCTCTATCGCACTCGCTATCCGCTCGTTTGATCCTACAGAAGACGCAATTTCTGACAGCGCGGAGTATAAATAGGTCGCGATTCGGAGGCGCTCCTACAAAATAAGCAATTCTCAGCAGCGTGGAGTATAATAATCTAATGCCGTCGTCAACTGATGCGAAATGCAAATCGAGCGGTGATTGAAGAACAAGAATCTTGTAGGTCATTCCGACCGGTGATTCTCAAGGTATTGCCTAAACGGTCAACCATCTCTGTCCGAGCCACAATCTTGCAGGAGTCATACCAGCGACTATGTTACCGCCGTCTACTCCGCGCACTGCCGATTTGCCTAATCTGTTGGCGGATTGGACGCCGTTTTCTGCCTCGGAGGATGAAAGTTGATAATCTGCTTAATGAACCACGGGAAGTTGAGAATACCGGTGAAGACCGCGAAGATACCGGCGAGTAGGGCGCATTCCCTCAGAAGTTCGGAATCACCGTCAGCGGAAAACACAATCGGGCCCATGGGACTACCGATAAGCCATCCCATGTCCCACGTCCCGGATAGGAGGAATAGAACCAGTGGTATTATGGTCGTTGCAAAACCCATCAGTACCAACGAAATTAACCAAGTGTATCCACCGGAAACTCGATTTGCCAGAAATCGTCGTCTGATAAGCGATGCCACCACTGCATAACTTAACGAGAGCATGCCTAGAGCTGCCATGCAAGTCATGAGGTTTTCAAGTTCATTTCCGCTCCATGCATGCGCGTAGACACTTGACAGTACGGCTGCAAACATCAACGTCAATATTATCATCAAGGACGACCACGTGACCCCGCCACCTGCGCCGCTGTAGAAGAGGAAAGCGAGTGGACGCAGTAACCGTCCGCGTGGAATACTCTGGCGCACCCGCTGCCCCAACGATTCTCTTTCGCTTACGGCAATAAAGAGCCCGATGCATTGCAAAATGATATGTGCGAATGCCCACACGGTGATTGGTGCACCATTACCGGTGACAGCAGTCCATACCGTAGCGCTAATCCCGGTGACAATCCATACCGCAGTGACGTAAGTTCGTACTGGTAGTGCGCGATTAGCTGAAAACGGGCTGATTAGCGCTGTAGCCAGCTTGGCAAGTAGTCCAATTAATGCCAATCCCGCAATTAGCACACCCGAGGAAACAGCCAAGAATCTCCACGATCCTATTTGGCTCCCGATTCCACGGTCCAGAAGATTGACGCCTGGTAGGACTGTTGTAAATGCGATGTGAACAGGAATGTAGCCGGTTGTAAGGAGGAACCAGCCGAGTCCGAGAATAATCTTGAATACTCGATTCGCGGGGAGGCAGCCGAGAAGAATCGTGCACTGGATAGCTACGGCGATTATGAGGAAATTTAGAGCGAGCAGTACAAAAATAGATGGTAAATCTATGCCCCGTAGCAAGTACGTTAAAGTAATGAACGGCATGCAAACGCTGTAGAGAAGGGCAGAGAAAACTAGAGCGGCAAAGAATTTTCCCCAGATGATGGAGCGTGGACGAAGCGTCGTAATAAACAGAAGGTCAACGTTGGCGTCCGCGCGTTCCATCGCCAACCGGAGGCCGGTGTAGGCGGGCACCAGAATCAGACATGTACCCAGTAACATACTTGCCAAGGTCTTGAAAATATTCCGCCCAGCATTAAAGGACCAGGAAACGGAGTCATCTGTCAGGAATAACCCAATGGTCAACAGTTGAATACCGAGAAAGAGTAGCAATACCGCGGCAAGAAACCTACCCTGCACGGCTTGACGCAACTCCTTGATAACAATGGGATTTAGAGTATTGCTGACGTTTTCAAGGATATCTGCGACGTATTTCACTGTACCTCTCCTTTGGTCACAGTCATAAACACGGACTCCAAATCACCGCCTTGCAGTGTGAACTCAACGACACGAAACCCATCTCGAATTAGGTTTTCGAGTAGTTCGCTGCAGGTTTGATCCGATCCGGCGACTCGCGCCTCAATCTCATGAGCCAACTGGTTCACGGCTGTGACATGCGGCATTAGCAGCAACGCCTTACAGAGGTCGTCTTGCCGTTCTAAAGGTCGTATCAACACAGTTCGTTGTTCAGCATCAATTGGGGCAATCTCTTGCAATGTCCCCGCGGAGACAATTTTTCCCTGTTCAATAATCACCGCCCCATCGCAGATTTCCGAGAGTTCGGTAAGGATATGCGAGCTAATTAAGATTGCTTTTCCTTGTTCGGACAGCACCCTAAGTAATTCCCGCAGTTCGACTCGTGCGCGTGGATCCAGTCCGGCGGCGGGCTCATCCATCACTAACACCGGCGGGTCGTGGAGCAGCGCCCTGGCAAGGCTAACTCGTTGTTTCATTCCCTTCGAGAGCGCGTGCAGGGTTTTTCCCCGAATGCCGGTAAGATTTGTGAAGTTTTCAACGCTATCAACGACTTGCCGGCGTTGGTGTCCAACCAGCCCGTAAGCGCGCGCGAAGAAGTCTAAGTAGCTATGTACAGACATATCGCGGTGAGCAGGTAGCGAGTCGGGCATGTATCCGACTAGCTGGCGTGCCGTTTCGGGTGATTCCACAATCGAGACATCATCAATTGTCGCGTCTCCGCTTGTTGGCTCATCAAGGGTTGCCAGGATTTTCATCGTCGTCGTTTTGCCTGCGCCGTTGGGCCCAACAAATCCAAAGATGTGTCCTGACGAAAAGGTGAAGGAGATGTTGTCAACCGCACGCGTTGTGCCGAAGTCTTTGACAAGGTTTATAATATTGACTTGCATACCATTGGATTTATTGATTCAAAAATGCCAAATTTCTTTTTCGTTACGATATGGAGAGACAACCACGGTTTGAACCGATAGCGAGAAATACTTCATAGAATACATTTTGGATCTCGATAGAGAGGGGCAATTTTGAAACTCATTGTGAGTGTCGCGTGGTGTTCTATATAACCGTGCCATTCTGCATTGATGCCGTAATTAATCCTCGTTTAGTATCCCGTAGACGATAGAGCTGAAGTTTCGCATTGTCGTCTTTCGAAGTCCGTTTTCGATAAACGGCGATGTGTTTAAGGTCGCTATGTAGCATCCCGGACTGAGAAACTTTTCGGGTGTCGATTTGAGGCGTTCAATTCTCCCTATCCAATCTTCCGACGCAAATATCCCGCGTAAACCGCCGATCTCGGAATAGATTTTTAATCCGTCCATAGGAGAGTTCGTATTAATCGTATAACTGCGCTCTGAAACTCTATCGGTAAGTTGCCATTCACGGCCGGGACTTAGAACCGATACGGCAACATCATCAGATAGTGTCGCGCCGTGCGCTATCATTTCATCTCTTAATATCTGCGGAATGTTGCCCTTATCCAACTCCGCATTGACGGCTGGATCCCATAGCGTCAAATCGAACATCTCGCCAACCCCGCTCAAGCCATGGAGTTGCAAGTCGTTCCGTATCTTCAATTCCGCCTCAGATCCCGCTTGGATTTTCGATCCGGAATATACCGTGCCTTCTTTGTCCGCCAGCCAAAACTGGTCAATGTCGGCGCCGAGGCCATTGACGACGCCCAAACGCGAGCCATCCTCTCTTCTGAGGGTTATGCGCTCACGCCGCATCTCAGTCTTCCGTACTTTGAAATGCGCCGGCACCCGTGCAGCGATCCAACCGCGCGCCAGGTGTTGGTCGTGCGTCCAGTCAACGGTGCGGGGGAGAGGTGTAGCGGCGAAGGTTTGCGATGTAAGTTCAGTTTCATAGCCAAAGTGCAATCCGTCGCCGGGCGTTAAAGCCGAATAAAAAGCTGTCACACCTATGCTCGTGGCACGGTTGACCCTTTGGTCGAGAATCGTTAGACCCTCTGTTCGTATATATCGATTCCACCCTTCGGCGAATGTTGCATAGAGGAACACTGCAAAACAGGTCGTCAGCGAAATGACCGGGACGGTCCACAACATCCAGATGCGACGCCTTTTCCGCGAGAGCACAATAAGGTTCATTGGCCCAATCACGATAGCGAAGACGAGCATCAGCAGGAACAGCCCTCGAACCGGCACGCCGAAATCATGCACGACCGGAAACCGATTGTTTGCTTCCGCAATTGATAGTTGGGATTGCCAAGGGGTTGCGGTTTTCACCCAAGAATGTACAATCTGCCGCCACTGTGTCTGATTCAAACTGTTTGTATCTCCTGTCGCGCTAACGACACATTCACCGAAACCGACACGGCTATTGGCAATCCCGGCTGACATATCCGGAATCTCGATTCTAGATGTCCAGTCGTCGGGAAGATGATTTCCGCCCAGCACAAGCAACGCTCCGCCACACTCCACGTATCGCCACAGTGCAGATTG
This sequence comes from Candidatus Poribacteria bacterium, assembly GCA_965204085.1. Classification (GTDB taxonomy): domain Bacteria; phylum Poribacteria; class WGA-4E; order WGA-4E; family JAJDTR01; genus JAJDTR01. The sequence continues at coordinate 1,253,421 of CBDBEE010000002.1, forward strand.
AACATCCGGCGGCATTTTTTGGACATCCTCATCCGTGACAACGACACCATCGTATCGAGAAAAACCTAGCCAATCTGTACTCCACGCTGACACGGGAAATCCTAAATCGATGAGTTCATAGGAGGCTGAACCAGTCGGGCTTGACCTACTACTAGGGACGACAGATCCACCACTTGTGGAAGTGAGAACGCTGAAACCGCTCATGGTAGGAATAGATTTAACTAGTGTTTCAACGTGTGTGTGAAACTCGGAGGTGTCAACATTCCGACTCACGAGAACCTCCAGAGACAACGGAAGTGATATAGAACCCATAGCACCAAGCACAAAATGGCTGGCAAACGAGTGCGACGTATCGGGTGCGTGGTTACCGAGTGAAAGTGGAACGGCGTCTCTTTGAAATCTGCCGTCAATAGCAACTGCCAAGTCATTTCCGTGCAGGGGCACAGGAGGCTGGAATAGAGAAACGTGAGCCGTGGAGCCTGGACCAACGACGACCGAGCGCGTCATGTCACGGATACGGTTTGGGTCAATGTTAAAACTCGAATCCGGTAATTTCAGGGTTACCACGTGCCCCTTGTCAGGCGAATGGTTCAAAACCGAAATCCGGTATTCCGCATATCCGTGGTCGCTGCTACCGCTTGGGCTGATCCCGGGCGTAATCGTGATGTCGCCAATTCGCGTCGTCGCGTAGCCGTTAGTAGCAGAATGACACAACGAAATCGCAATTAGAAAGGAGATAGAGCGGATCAGAGCGGAACACATGTTTTGCCTCCTAAACCACGATGTGTCATTGCGATTCCTGTCAGATTGGTGAGGGGTTGTGCATGGAGAAACAGAGTTTCGTGACATTGAGGCAATGGCGCAGGCGTGCGGTCAAATCGGTTTGGCAAATCCTTCAATCCAAAAACAACTGTAAAAAACGTATGCCGCAACACTGATGTCATGATGCCGATTGAACCTCAAGGTCATCAGGCAAATTGAGGTCTGCCTCGTCAAGAGCGGTAAGTATGCCACGAACTACAGAGAACGTATCCACGCCGTCAAAACGAGCTTGGTAATTGAGAATAACTCGATGGTTCAACACAGACGCCGCAACCGCTTTCACATCCTCGAAGCCCACGGTAGGACGACCGGAAAGCAATGCGGATGCGCGTGACGCCTCCGCCATAGCTATCGCCGCCCGCGGCGACGCAGCGTATGCCACATATTTTTTGACCTCTTCGGTTGCTTCCGGAGCATTCGGATGCGTCGATGCTGCCAAGCGAGAAATGTAGCGCGACACCGGCTTGGGAAGGTAAATCTTGTCCATCACATCAAATAGGTGACGGAGTTGCTCCGCGCTGATGGACCATGTTGGCACAGGCGGTTCGCCGCGGCGGCGAGTCGAGATGATGTCGTCAAGCACGTCCACATCGGCGTTGGGGACAATCAGTTTGAACAGAAACCGGTCTAACTGTGCCTCCGGGAGCGGGTATGTTCCCTCTAATTCGATTGGGTTTTGGGAAGCGAGTACAAAAAACGGGTCGGGAAGGATGCGAGTGTTTCCGAGGAGGGTCACGGAGCGTTCTTGCATGGCTTCAAGTAATGCGGATTGTGTCTTTGGAGAAGCGCGGTTAATCTCGTCTGCTAACAGAATGTTGGTGAACACCGGTCCCGGTTGGAAAGTCATTTCCCGTTCCCCTTCCGGAGTTTGCTGCAGGATATGTGTGCCCACGATGTCACCGGGCATCAGATCCGGGGTAAACTGCACTCGACTGAAGTCAAGACTGAGCAATTGTCCGAGCGCTTTTACAAGAGCGGTTTTGCCGACGCCCGGCACGCCTTCCAGCAGGATGTGCCCCTGACTTAGAATCCCTACGAGCACCATGCGGTGTAGCTCGGATCTGCCGATGAGGATGCGGTCCAGTTCTGCATGTACCTTCGACGTGAGTTCAACTGCGGGTTGAAGTTCATCGGGCTGAAGAAGCGTCTCGTGTTGATCGTTTTTTGCCATGATTGACTAGATGTAACAGAATAGGGCTTGGCGACACAAACCAAATTTGAGTTCTTCAATCGCCAGTCATGATCGCCGCCATCGCCGCCCATTGACAGGCCTCAATCACCTCTTTCGTTGCTGTCCCCGTTATCTCCCCATTAACTATTTTTTCGATTCGTTTTTTGCGGGCTCTAATTTCCTTGCGTCCAAATAATTTGTCCAACAGGCCAGCCCCGTTTGCTAATGACGCAAGAATAACTGTGTGTGGTTGGAGCAGATTTTCATCGCGAAATATTGCGGTATGTAATCGTGCTAGAATCTCGTTTTTTGCTTGAGGATTTATTTGCGGATACCTCCTTCGTGGAATAACAAATAACACAGTGTCATCAACCGCTCGAAGAATGCCACGAGCACATAATTGATCCAACACTTTTTGCCGTAGGTGTTTTATCCCGGAAACCCGAGAGACCCAGTTCTTCAATGACACAGGTCTCTTCACCGATTTAATCATCTGAAGACCCTCTTCCGCGATTGGATCGTGGGCGTGCCCTAAATCTTGGATTTCAACCAGTTTCTTTCGTGTGTTCGCAACGGAGATGTGGCGATTCATCAGAAGTTCTGCCAGTAAGGCACCAGAAATTAAGAGATTGGGACAGCTCGCCGCAAGTGTGCCTTTTTCATTGTCGAGCATTAAGAGCGCAATCTCTTCGTGCAAGCGTAGGTGATTGGAATTCATCATAAGACAGTGTTTTTCGCGCAGTTGGGCGAGTATGAACTCAAGTTGCCGTTGCTAACACTTCCTGTGCACGTGTAGGCAGTTCAATGAAAATGAAATGAGATTCGGGATATAGGTAGTCCTCTCCAGATTCGTCTATAACTCTCAGATATCCCTCTTGAGTTGCATCATCGTCAGGCAACACTGGGTAGAGTTTTCTCTTTTCGAGGTCGCCGCAATCCGCGTCTTCAATACAAAGCGCAAATTCTGTTTTTCTCATGATCTTTCGTCCAAAAATCGTTTGATTTATAGACCAAGATTCAACGCAAAAAGCGAACGATGACAATCTTGTTGCCTATTCCATGTTGCGGCCTCTGTAGGGAATAACGAGGGATCTCTATCGCACTCGCTATCCACTCGCTTGATCGTTATTCCCTACGGCTCCTAATGATTTCAAAGCGCATCCGAATTCATCGCCCTAAAACCAATTATGATGGTCATCACGGTCTTTCAAAATACCGCTTGACGGCGCCTTTGTGGCGAGGCAGAACGGTATGGGTGAAGGAGGACCCGCCGCCAGCCGCTGCACCGTTGAGCCCTCCTGATCGAGGCGCATCACCAGATTTCTCAACCGTTGGTGCAGCGCTGCTAAGCCCTATTACTTCACTGTCCTCTAAGGATGCAATGTTGGAGAGTGGAAGCACTTCCGCTTCAAACTTTGCACCGTCTGCAGAAGTACCCTCGCTCCATAGCATGGGCACATGGCCTGGTCCACGGTTAATTCTGCCAAGCGCGTTCCGACACCACAAACCGACACACTCCTTCACTGCCATTTTTTCCGAGTTCTCGGCAAGAAAAGCTGCGAGTCCTTCGCTGTTACATTGCCCTAGCTTCTCGCAGGCTTTTAGCGTATCCAACCCAATCAGATTGACCTTGCTCAGATTCGCCAGCCTGTCAGATATTTCGCTCTTGGAGAGACGAAGCGCATCGGAAATCGCTTTGAGTTGTTCAGGGCTTAATGAACTCAGGTCGCCTTCTAATTCGGGAAGCTGTGAGGCGAGCAATGCGTCCTCTTTGGCGGCTTCCTGAACCAAACCCGACAATGCCATCATTGACTCTGCCAAAAGGCCTTTCTCCATTTCGGAGCCTTCATTGATGAGTGCTTCGGCAAGGGTTTCCGCTTCGGTTAAGCGCTCGGTCGCAGCTAACGCATCTTCGGCGGCTTCCTTTGATTCTTGGGAAAGGAGATCTGTCAAATGGTCGAGTGCTTCCCACGTTTTGACCGGATCTTCGCCTGACGCTTCCGCTTGAACCTCAGTAAGTTTTTCTTCCAGCGTTTCAGCCTGAGTTACCTCAATAATCTCCTCCTCCTTGAGAACATCAATGCCTGCCGCCAATTGGTTTACCTCCTCCCGAATGTCGAGCGGTTGTGCCCTAGAGATTTCAACAAACCGCTCCGGAATGAGGAAACTGATGCAGACGAATAAAACCGCGCCTGCAAATCGCGCCCAAGAGACCCGTCCACGCCAGCGCAAACGAGGTGCGCGAACCGCCGATACCAGATTCTTCCAATTGCCAAGATCGGCGGTTTCCGCTGCCATCATTAACCCGCCGGACGCACTATGTTTGTCGAGGCTGGCTCGCGCGGCAGTTCGACTCGGAAGCTGACGCAACGCCGCCACAACCGCCCATCCGATGGCAAGCATCAGCGCGATTCCGCCAGCGAGTAGTGTCGTGCGGGGCATTCCCATTGCAGCACGCATCACGATAACAACCGTTCCCCAAAGAAGTCCCCACACAGTTGCGGCGAGAAGTACCTTCCTTAGGATTAACAAAGCCGCCATTTTGATGCGGAACTCACGAATTCTTCTGTTTTCGATGTTCATGACGTAACTCCTTGTAATTGTGATGCATTGGACAGAACACCAGAAAGGTCCCGAGATTCCAATCATCCATTGCGAACACTATGCGAATTATATTCTACCCGCTAACGGGTTCACAAGCCCTAAAGCCTCGCGAGAGTGTATTCGCATCTGATTCCATCGGCACGTCTTACACTCCAGCGGAGCGATATTTAGGTATCCACCACAAATGAAAAACCGGCGCAAGACAGTATGGGCTTCCGCTATCGTAGCCTGAAACAGTTACTGTTGATGCATCTCGGCGATCGACACTTTAGAATGTATGTGCATGATATCGAAGACGATAAGGCGTATATTTAATGAATTAAAACGCCAAAGCCCCAATTGTTCTTCAGCTCGACTTGGTACATTTAAGCGGGACAACAGACGGTGTCAATCAAGCGTTGGAGAAAAGCGAGGGAGATTTTGACCATCTGGTCTTTTTGGTTGACTATTGAAAAAGTCGGCAGCGGCTCTGATACCATGCGGGTTGTGAAGATTGCTATGGGAACTCTATCGCCCTATTTAATCAGTCGGTTAATCGCACTTTACACGGAATGGTGGGCAGTGCGCACCCTACAACTGTACAAAGTCGAACTCAGTCTTCAAGGTTGAGCCAGCGCATTTCGTCACGGGATAATTCAATCTTGAGCGCCCCAAGGGATGAGTCTAGCTCATCAAGCGAGCACGGTCCTACAATCGGAAAAGTCGGAAATGGCTGATGCATGACATAAGCCAGCGCAATTTGGATGGCGGTAAATCCTTTCTTACCCCCCAATTCCTGAGCGCGTTTGAGCCTTTCAAAATTGTCTCGATTGTAGTAGACCCGCACCATATTCTCATCATCCCGGTTTTCAGGTGTAAATTGCCCGCTGAAGAATCCTCTCGCCTGTGAAGACCAAGACAACAGTGGAATTTGGTTTTCCAGATGCCAACGCTGGGCTTCCTCGGAGACAGACAGAACTCCCGGCCACATCGCCTCTATCGGAACGGCAAGACTCAAGTTTGAACTGCTGACCGCAAAACCGGCCAATCCGTTTTGGGCGGCATAATCATTTGCCTCTTGAATACGTAGATGTGTCCAGTTAGATGCACCAAAAGCAAGAATTCTTCCCGTCTTAATCTCCTGATTTAGATAATCGATAATAGTGGCTACCGGGATTTGGGGATCGTCGCGATGGAGTAGATATAGATCAATATAATCCGTGTGTAACCGATCGAGGCTTTCGTCTAAATCGCACTTAATCTCTTGAGGATTGAGTCTCGGGCGCGGCACTTTAGGTGTGTGATGGGCGCCTTTGTCTATCAGAAACACTTCTTCTCGGTTGTTGTGTGCCTTCATCCATTCGCCGATTACCCGTTCGCTGTCTCCGCCGCCATACGCGTGAGCAGTGTCTATCGCATTCCCGCCCGCCGCGAAAAAACCATCCAACAGCTCTTCGTCTGTCATGTCATTGTTTGGAGAAAACACCAAAGTCCCGAGCACAATCCGCGAAATTGGTTTCGATACTCCTGGAATAGTTAAATGTTCCATCATTTTCCTTTGACGTAATTTCAGTATCCCACGTTGTCGCAATTTGTAAAAAATCTGTTTGAAACCCAAACGATCTAAGATACAGGTCTTACCGCAGGGGCGCCATGCTGTTCACACCAATCCGCAAGCGGACTTTCGCCTCCGCCCGGACGGTACTCCGCTGTTTTCTGATACGGCTCGCCAACAAGGTATCGACCTAGAGGACTAAGCTTGTCTAGTACATCCGGCGATTGGTTACGATAGTCCATCGGCATCACCCATCGGTAACCATATCCGAACATTATTCCTTTTCGAATCCGAGTGGTCAGATTTGCCGCTCCCGCGTGCCACGTTCGATTCTCAAAGAGCAGGCAATCACCCGGTTTCAGGCTAGGCTCGACAAAATTGACCGGATCGGATTGTCCTTCCGGTATTTCCATCGGTTCTACAAGCTGATTGCTGCCCGGCGCGACTAACGTAGCGCCAGAGTTCGGCTCGCTGAGATCAGTGAAGTAATACCCGCATTTCAATAGGATTCGTGGAACGCTGTTACCCAATACTTTGGTGGCGCTTCCGTAGTCGCGGTGCCAACCGGGCGATCTAGCGTTCTTCGGTGTACCGGGCGGATCGGGGTGTTTATAGATAAGGTGCGATGTCATTAACTGTATATGTGCGCCAAGCAGTTGAACAACAATTGAGAGGATTTTCTCATTCGTCAGCAAGGGGATGAAGATGTCATCAATTGCGACACTGTTCCGAAAGCTGTCGTACAACTCGCTATGGCTGACTTGGCGGTTTTCACGTCTATCGCTTGCCATTAGTCGATCTCCAACTTCTATCAGTTTGCTGATAGTGGGTGGATCCAACACCCCGCGCACGATTAGATATCCCTCTTCGTCAAATTGGCGTATTTCATCGTTTGCGAGGGAATGCCATTTCAAATTTAACGGTTTGTTTGTCGTTGCTGTCATTTTCTGGTTTCCCTGCGATTCAACTAAGAACCTGTTTGAATAATCGGTAGCAAGACCATTTTTGGTTATTTGTAGGCAGTTTTTCATGTTTTTATTTTTGTCTACTACCTACCTGTCGCCCCTCTGGGGCTTGGGTGCACGGGGTTTAGGCGTTTCTATACACCTTCCGCCCCTCTGGGGCTTTTAGAGGCTGGTGCGCAGGGGATCTCTATCGCCCTCCTTAATCAGTCGGTTGATCGCACCCTACAAATGTACTTTTCAAACAGGTTCTAAGATTTCTCGACCATATCCTATTAACGATAACGCGTTGTCGTAAATTATCTGGGTGGACAGGATTCCAAAACCTAAGAGATTATATCATAGAACGCTCGAAAATGAACCTATGTATTTCTGTGCTTGCACGGATATCGGGATGCGGCAACAGAGTGGGACGGTTTTGAAATTCAATGTAGCGTGAAAGGTGCGGGATACATAAGAACCTGTTTGAATAATCGGTGGCAAGGTCATTTGTGGGAAGTTTCGTCATGTATTTAGTGTTGTCTGCTACATACCTGTGGGATCTCTATGGGATTTCTATCGCGCTCGTTGTCCACTCACTTGATCACTCGCTATTCGCTCGTTTGATCCCCGCTGGGGCTGTTAGAGGCTGGTGCGCAGTGCGCACCCCATAGGGATCAAGTTAAGCGTTTTAGCGTGCAAGTCACGTGGCTTCAATGTCTTGAACTGTTAATCTCTATGTGGACGTGAGCGAGGGAATACCAGTTCATTCACTGATGGGTGCGCCACAAAAGATGACTCATGGCGCTGGTTTCCGTAGGTGCCGGTGCGGTTGGAAACCGCACCTACCGTGTGGAGGATGATAGAGATTTCCTCCCCATCCTATGGGACTAAGTTAAGGGTTTTGCGTCGGAGAACACCACTGATACTAGACGAAATCCTTTAAGTTGATCCCAATGCTGGTGCGCAGTGCGCACCCTACAAATGTACTTTTCAAACAGGCTCTAAGTCTGCCAATTTTTCTGTTGACAAATTTTGAGTGTAATGCTACACTGCTTTGGCGTTTTACCAACAAATTGCACTCAAGGATTGTAGCCCGGTTGCGTTGAGTGGGAATGCCATAAACTGCGACAAGGAGAAACATCTATGAGGAAGTTTGTTTTATTCGGTCTCGTGGTAGCGAGTCTAGTTCTGTTACCGTATTCGGTGGGCGTGGCACAGGATGAGGAGCCGGAAAACGTGTTGTTACGAGAAGACTTCGAGGGAAAGGAAAAAAAGGACACGTGGGAAGTCCTCAAGCGTGATGCCGGAAGCGATTACGGAGTCACTAAAGGATTTTTGAATGCGTTTGGGTCACTTCAATGGCAGTTCAGGATGCCGTTTGCCAAACAGTTACCGCCAGGTCGCATCAACGGCGCCGTGCAATTAGAGTTTAGATACCGGATTAGTAGAAGCAAAGACGATCAGAGTTTCCTGGTAGGCTTAGGTTGGAAAGACGGAATTTTGGTAGAACGTGCAGCCACTGTTGCCCTTAACGCTGGAAATCTTGGAATAAATGAAGACTTAAATGGCACGGCGGCGAAGCAGGGCGATTGGCACAGCGTACACCTGGTGCTGGGCAGGTTGAGTAATAATACCTACGAAGTTCATCTTAACGGACGCCGTGTGGGATTTAACATTCCGGTTCAAAAAAAGGGAATTCATGTCGATAGCGTGTTGATGTGTACAAAGCCCAATGCTCGCGGCAGTACAGGCGAATGGCACATAGATGACATGCTGGTGTCCGTCGTACCGTTGGCGGTTGAGTCGGCCCATAAACTCGCCACGACATGGGCGAACGTGAAGATAGGCCAATAGCAGAACTCTGAAAATCTCTGTTTAATTCGTTGTAGGTGCAAAGATGCTTATTTCGCAAGGGGGTGGTGAACCCAGTTATAGCGGAGATTCAAGAAAAGATATACTCTACGCTGTTGGAAGTTGCGTTTTTTAAGAGTTAAGAAATGGAGCGTGAGTTTTGCAAGTGGTAGGAGGGAATTACGATTCCCGACCGTCGCGATTCGGAGAGGGAGCTTTATCGCACTGGGATCCCTATCGCGCTCGCTATTCGCTCACTTGATCTATCCACTCGTTTGATCGCTCCTACAAACCTTCGGTGCACAAGTGCGCCAAATTAACCGATGCTGAGTATAACTCAAACGGAATGGCAATGATTCCGTTCTAAGTCAAATGAACAATTCTAGTTAACTGAATATTTCGTGAATGTGGAAGGTGAATATCCTTCCATGAATTGCAAAGGAGAAAGAAGATAATGTTTAGCACGTTTACTAGAATCTTCATCGCAGTGTTTCTGTTGGCATCAATAGTGGGTTTGTCCGAAGCCCAGATTGTCCGGGAAGGACTGGTTAGTTACTGGTCTTTCAACGAGGATTCCATTAGGGGCGACAAGGTCAGCGACCTTTGGGGTGACAATCACGGTACGTTAATAGAGGATCCCTTGGAAGTTGAAGGGAAGTATGGAGAGGCTCTAGAATTTACGGGCGCCAATCATATTGATATACCCGATAGCGACACTCTGGATTTAACGACGGGAGAGGTCTCCGTTACGACTTGGGTGCTTCGCACAGGTCCCGGAGAGACCGAACGCGGCGGAATTGTTGAAAAAGGCACCGGAGGCACGGACAATACGCCGTTACTTCTGAGAGAATGGAATGCCGGAACGGTGGACTTTGAAGTACGGTCGTTGGAAGCTACGCCGGAGAGAAACTGGGCAAAGTTGCAATCCGATTCGATAGCGCTCATAGATGACGTGTGGGTATTCCTTGCCGGCACCTTTGACGGACAAGACCAAAAAATATACGTCAACGCCAAGCTCGATGGTACACTGGCTAATCCGGGCGGCTACACCAACAACGATCTTATGTTGCGTATTGGATGGGATCCTCACGCCCAAGAGAGACACTTTGTCGGTGTAATTGACGAAGTCGCTATCTACGACCGGGCGCTAACGCCGAATGAAGTGGAGCAGAACATGAACGCTTCTCTCGGAATTACTTCTGTTGACCCTGCTGGCAAACTCAGTTCCACATGGGGCGAAATCAAGGCTGGCTTTTAAGTAAAATCCTTGAATCGGCCCTGTAAAGTTCCTGTGGAGCACCGTTAACAAATCTCTGGAATTGGAGGTCTGTATGCGGCAGAATGCTATCGGCGTTGCGGACCGTATACAAACCTTCAATTTCAAATACGGTAATCTAGTTTTGTCCGCCAATGTACCCGCCATGAAATTTACCGGTGTTGAACTGCTCAAACAAGCTAGGTTGCATCCATTCCCAAAATTACTACCGGCCTGATAAAGTTGCTTGCGTATTATCAGCGCTGACAACCCGCTTATTCAAGCACCCTCCCTGAATCAATTAAATACGTCTTACGCTAGCGGACACAACGATTTCCGTGTGTTGCGTTTCCAATGTCTTATGGAGAAACCGGATGCTGGCTGAACCAGGAAACCAGCGTGGTGTCACGCTCCGTGCAGTATTGATTGGTCTCGCGTTCATCCCCGTCAACGTCTATCTCGTGGTGCAGTGGGAAACCGTGTGGGACATCCAGGATCCCACCACGCTGACGATAGCTTTTAATGCGGTTTTCTGTCTTTTCCTCCTCGTCGTAGTCAATCTGCTGTTCCGCCGATACATCCCGAGTTTGGCGCTGCATCAAGGCGAGCTACTTACCGTTTACAGCATATTGATGGTGGCTGTACCCGTGAGTGGGCACGACTTTACTCATAGCATCATGGGGACATTGGGAAACGCGCACTGGTTCGCCACGCCCGAAAACGAGTGGGCAACTCTGTTTCGCGGCTATGTCCCCGAATGGCTTGAGCCGCAAGTGCACGTCTTGGACGGTTATTTCACGGGACAGTCGTCATTCTACACATCCAGGCATATCATAGGCTGGTTACAGCCGATGATGTGGTGGACGCTGTTCTTGATGGTGCAGTCGTACGTGATGATCTGCGCCGACATCATCATGCGCAAGCAGTGGATTGAACGTGAAAAGCTGACTTATCCGCTGGTCCACCTACCTTTCGAAATGACTCGAACAGGCGAGGCGGAAAGCCTTTTTAAGAACGGGTTGTTTTGGATCGGCTTCGGTTCCGCTGCCGGCATCTGTCTGCTCAACGGGTTCAGCGTGCTGTTCCCGGTGATCCCGAGTATCCCCGTGTCCTACGATTTGGACCAACACTTTGTAGAGCGCCCATGGACCGCACTTAGGTCGCTGCGGGGGATGCCGGTTCACGTAAACCCCTTTGCAATTGGACTTGCGTTTGCGGTGCCGCTCGATCTTCTCTTTTCCTGCTGGGTGTTTTTCCTAGTGTGGAAATTTCAGTTCGTATGGGGCAGTGCGGTCGGGGTAAATGTACCGCAGTACCCTTTTGTCAGCCAGCAGATGCTCGGCGCCTATTTGGGAATTCTTGTGATTGCGCTTTGGTTGGCGAGAAAGCATCTTCGGGCGGTTATTCAAGTCATTGTCGGTTCCCGCCGGGGCACGGATGATTCTACGGAACCGATGCGCTATAGAACTGCTGCACTCGGCGCTGTTCTGGGAATCGCCATTTTGGTTGGATTCTGTTATCGCGCGGGCATGTCGGTATCGTTCGTGCTGGCGTTCTTTGTGATTTACTTTCTAATTCTCGTCGCGTTTACGCGGATGCGTGCGGAGTTGGGACCACCGGCTCATGGCATTCCCCATTTTGGTCCCTTCCAACTCATTGTATCAATAGTGGGCAGTCGTAGAATACCGGTGCAGACACTTGTCGCATCAGCGCCGCATTGGACGCATACCAAGGGGTTTCAGAGTCAACCCATGCCAGCCTACATGGAGAGTTTCAAGCTGGCGGATCGATCCGGACTCAACACACACAATCTCTGGAAAGTTTGTCTTCTTGCAACGTTTGTGTCTGTCATCGTGACGTTTTGGGCGTTTCTGGATCTTAGCTACAAGTGGGGTGGCCCCGGAGCCTGGCGTGGCAATCTTGCGTACAATGTGATCGAGAGATTGCTTAAGCAACCGGTCGGCACAGACGGCGCCTCCCTGATGTCAACTGCATTCGGTTGTATCTTCGTCTTGGGGGGTACTGTACTGCGACTGCGGTTTCTCTGGTGGCCGTTGCACCCGATCGCCTATCCTCTGGCGGGGTATCAGTTCTTCGCGCACTTGTGGTTTCCCTTTTTGGTGAGTTGGTTAATCAAGGCGCCGCTTCTTAAGTATGGGGGCATCAGGGCGTATCGAAAGTCTCTGCCTCTATTCCTTGGATTTATTTTAGGCGACTTTGTTCCGGGAACCATGTGGGGGATTATGGGATTGTTGACAGGTGAACCCACTTACACATTTAAAAATTGGTGATATAAAACATGATTGAGATTAATCTTTCCAATAGGGTTGCGGTAATTACAGGTGGTTCGGGGGCTTTGGGGCGTGTGATGGTCAGAACCCTTGCCCGAGCCGGAGCGGATATTGCCATCTGCTACCATCAAAATGAAGTCATGGCGGAACGATTATTGGAGGAAATTCAAGCATTGGGCGTGCGCGGGATGATTGTTCAGGCGGATGTCACCGATGCGGATTCGATATTCAGCATGCGCGATGCCGTTACGTCCAAGTTGGGAGCAGCTAACATCATCGTCAATAACGCTGTCATTCAGTACAAATGGGTTTCGGTATTGGATCAACCCGCAGAAGACTATGAGAGCCAGTTCCGGTCGTGCGTGCTACACAATGTGTACATGACCAAGGCATTTGTTCCCACGATGATTGAATCCGGGTGGGGGCGCGTGATCGGCATCAATACCGAATGCGCGATGCAGAACTTCGTAAGTCAAAGTGCCTACACGGCGGGAAAGCGCGGAATGGACGGTGTGTTGCGTGTGTTAGCCAAAGAGGTGGGAGCCCACGGAGTTACTGTAAATCAGGTCGCTCCGGGTTGGACGATTAGTGACAAAAGCCCTGATAGCGCATCCGACCAAGGTTATAATGAAAAAGTGCCGCTCCAACGGCGAGGTACTGCCCAAGAGATTGCAAATGTAGTGCTTTTTCTAGCGTCTGATCTAGCCAGCTACATCACCGGCGCTTATATCCCGGTCTGCGGCGGCAATGTGATGCCGACAATTTAGTAGTTGCCACTAATGTAGTGACATGTATCCGTGATGGGATTGGATCTTTTTTCGGGTTATGACCACGACATTCGTGCCCATTCCTCACGTGAAGAAATTACCTGCTCGGGATGTGCGCGGCTTCGTACGAGATGTCCATTGACGCTCGTAAGTGTCGGTTGACGAGCATCCTGATAACGAAAATCGGCATTCCACCGAAGTTTGCCCGAGTGGTTAACACCCCCCTGATGGAACAGCAGATTCTGGAAAATAAGCATGTCGCCGGGGTTGATTTCAATATCGACAACCTTTCCTGCGTCTATCATCGGATTAATTAGGTCAAAATCGATGTGAAGGTAGTCGTATGGTGGTACGTAGACACGCTTGGCAACTCCCAGTTTGTGCGTACCTGGGATAACCTGCATCCTGGTGCCACAAACTCTCGTACCGCTTGTTGGGAAACGCACGCATGCGACCACGCAAAAATGTGATTCACTTCTTGAATAGTAGGTTGTAATGGAATAAAGCAGGTTTACGCCTAGGAGGTTGACCATCAGAGCCGCTGAGGTTGCGGCGGCCGCGTATCGGGAATACCGAGTTCCTCGCACCACTCCTTGAACGGGTTTCGTCCGCCTTCGGACCGATATTCCACGGTATCTTCAATTTCTCCTCCCAATAGATAACGCTGCAGAGGGGTGAGTCTTGCCAGGAAATCTCCCGATTGGGTGACGTAGTCCATGGGAACCACCCAGCGATATCCGTAGCCGATCATGACAGCTTTTCTAGTGTCTGCTCCTCTGTGTAACGCTCCCGCGTGGAAGGTTCGGTTTTCAAAAATCAAGCAGTCGCCAGGCTGCAGACTGGGTTCAAGCACATTGAAGGGATCTGCATGCCCATCAGGAATGTCAGGTCGACCGATTAGATGATTGCTACCGGGAGCGATTAGGGTCGCGCCGCGGTTCGGGGATGTCAAATCAGTCAGATAGAAGGCGCATTTTACCAAAAGGCGCGGAATTGCCGCGTTCCCCAAGTCTCTGGTTGCCCGAAGATAATCCCGATGCCACCCCGGATGACGACGTGAATCCGGATACTCCTCCGGATCGGGATGCTTGTAGATTAGGTGAGATGTCATTATATGTAGATTGGCGCCGAGCAATTGGACAACTACTGGCAGAATTTTCGGATGATCGATTAATGAAACGAACGTGTCATCCAAAGTAACTACATTGCGAAATCCATCATACAATTCTCCCAACTGCTGCCTCTTTTCGGTCAGATTGCTGTTTATCAATCCATCTCCCGCTTCAATCAGTTTCGCAATGGATTCATCGTCCAGCACGTTGCGCACAATCAGATAGCCATTTTGGTCAAAGAAGTCAATATCTACGTCGTGAGCGTGGGTGTCTTCAAGCATAAGTCTTTAATATGTGATTGACAATTTAATTGCCCAATATATGTCGGTTAGCACCCGAATGCTAGAGCACACTCGAATTTACCTAAACTTCAAGGTTCATGATACTAGAGACGCCTGAACTTGTCAAGCCGACAGCCAGGCTAGTCTAGGGAAAACGTACCTGATTTTTCAGCGGTAATCCGTAGGTTGGGTTGAACGTAGCCACCCAAGAAAACGCCCTACGATCCACCTAGTCCTGACGCTTAATCGCGCTCAATACCGAACAAAGCATAGTGAAAGCCAACGGTGACGCAGTTCAAGATTCGTCGGTGTTGGGTTTCACTCACTCTACCCGCAAGACAGTGTTGTTGTAAAGCGGATTTTCTTCTGGTACTGACACGGATTCGCGATTGACCGTTCAACCCAACCTACGCGACTAGATAACCATTTTCGCAGGCAACCTTTTGTGTTGCGAGTGACTTTATTGTATGCTAGAATCCATCGCCAAGTTTTGCCGCGCGATGAATTGTGACAGTTGTCAACTCGGTAGCCAATCTAGTGTGATTCATTTATCGTAACCTCTCAATTAACCTTTTTGAAAACTTCACCGATACAACGTCCATGATAATTGTTTTGATGGGAGTGTCCGGAACCGGAAAAACCACGATAGGCGACCTGCTGTCTAAGGAGTTGCAGTGGGATTTCTTTGACGGGGATGACTTTCACGATCCCTCTAACGTAGAGAAGATGGCGGCGGGAATCCCCCTGACAGACGAAGACAGACAAGCATGGCTGAGTACGCTGCGCGGCATTGTTACACGATTGCGTGAAGAAGGGAAAAACGGGATAATCGCATGCTCCGCTCTCAAGCACTCCTACCGGAGATACTTGATGACCCATGCTGAAGATGTATCCTTGGTTCACCTCAAAGGCGATTTCGAGCAGATCAAGAAAAGACTCAATGATCGGAAGGGGCACTTCATGGGAGATTCGTTATTGGAAAGCCAGTTCTCAACGCTGGAGGAACCCGACGATGCCATTGAAGTGGATATAACGCACACCCCATCTGAAATTGTTTCCACAATTATAAAACAACAGAATCTCTGACGACCCTATACCTAACGCCGATACTGTTCTATGCTACTTCCCAGGGGTTAAAGGAATCGACGAAAATGTACAGTCCCTTCGCATTGCCATCGTTTTCATTCGGATCTCACGGCACATCAATTGCCGGCCACATTGATCGCGATCAATTTGAACGCGACGGCTATTTCATTGTGAACGGTATCCTCTCGGATGAGGAAATCAATGAAGCCGTAAGCGCAATTGATCAGTTGCTGCCGCCGGACTCGCAACCGCCATACGTATGCGGCACCGGCATACAGATGAACGGTCGCAAGGCGCTTAGAGGAGAACACTGCGAGCCGCGTCTATCCAATCTGGCGGGACATCCTCGCTTGATTGAGGCGGCCAATATATTGTTGGGCGGTCCCGTGCGAATCTGCCACACCTCATGCCCGGTAGTAACATACAAGAGTCCGCCGGGGGCGGAGCAGTTTGGTACCAGCGATCATGTGGATTGGCCGCACACTCCCCCGGAGCCGGGAGATGAGAATTATGTCAACTGCGTATTGCACTTCAGCACCGTCGAACCCGGTGGAGGCGCTTTCATAGTACGTCCCGGCAGCCACCACTTTGTTCAAAAGTGCCTCGAAGATCCTGAACTCCGCGAGCGGGCTGTGGCACAGGAATTCAAAGAGATGGACGGTCTGCAGGAACGAAAGGAGATGTGTGTGCCCGCGGGAAGTGCGGTGATCTTTCACGCGTTCATGGTGCATGATCGCTCCGAGAACGTCCTCGACGTGCCGCGAAGGGTTTTATTTGCCCATTTCGTACGGTGTGAAGTTGACGAACCGGTTGAGGACCGAAGCAGTGCCTTTCACCCCGATCAGGTGCATACAATGGATAACCGCATGAGACGCCTGTGCGGCATCCCGGAGGGATAGAACCCTCTCTTTTGCTGTCCCAAAATCGTAAGGAGTGCCCATGAATTCGACCCAACTCAACCCTCAGCAGTTGGCAGTTTTCGACACATTCGGATATCTGTATTTTCCCGGACTGCTGGCTGATTGCATCGACAGAATAATTGATGGATTTGAAGCCGTCTGGAAAGAACATAACGGTGGACACCACGGCAAACCTCATGACGGCGTAAGGCGCTCGTGTATTTGTCCGTTTCCCGATCTGAGCGAGTATCTCAGTTCCTTCCTGGACGACCCGCGAATCCACGACATCGCCGCCAGCATCTGCGGCGAGGACTTTAACTATACCGGCGGGGACGGCAACTTTTATGCTGGCGACAGCCACTGGCACTCTGACGGCTACGATGGAAATCGACTCATGAGCATCAAAATTGCTTTCTACCTCGACCCTCTCACACGTGACACGGGCGCCCTCCGAGTTATACCCGGCAGCCACCGTGTAGGCGAGCAGTACGCCGACGATATTGAGCGAGACATCCGCGATAGTGGCGAAATTTGGGGATTGAGCGGACGAGACGTGCCCGCCGTCGCACTTGAGACAACACCCGGCGACATTGTGGTTTTTAACCACAACCTCAAACACGCCGCGTTTGGCGGTTCCGGATGGCGTCGGATGTACACCATGAATTTCTGCTGTCGATATCCCGAGGACCGACTTGGCGAGTTGCGAAACATGCTTGGAAGCGAAGCGAGGTTTTGGATTGACCGTATTCACGGCGAAGCGATGATTAGAACGGCGGGACCAGAACGAATGGTGCACCTACAGCAAGTCATGGAGAACGACACCCATCTCGCCGAGTTAACCAAGGAACTCAAGAAAACAATGTCCGAGCCAGCTCGCGGATGAGAAAGCGGCGCTAGACACGGCAAACGACAACATAGATTGAGGTTATATCGCTAATTCGACATTCATCGCGCGAAGGTTCAGTATCCTAGTTGCCGCAGATAATCCCGATTTACTTTCATGCGTTCCTCGTCGGTGCGGTCTTCTACCTCCCCGGGGCAAGCCGTAATCCAACGGTCATAACCTATTTCTTTCAATGTCTCCATGATACCCGGGAAGTCAAGGGAGGAACCGCCGCCGACATCCACCCAGTTTACCTGATAATCCTTCCCGTCTCCACCCGAGAAACTCACATAATCTTGAAGATGCACATAATTTAACTGCTCCTTGTACCGGCGTATCGACTCGACCGGGTCGTATCCCCACAGCGCGGAATGCGATACATCAATGCACAACTTGCATTTTCTCAGCAGGCTCATGAATTTCGCCCAGTCCTCAATTGAATCGACTGTCGTGTTTGTATGGATGTGGTAACACACTTCCAGTTCGTACTGTGCGGCGTACTCTGCCCACTCTTCCGACACGTCCGCCAATGCGGCGATGTGATTATAACTGGCGTCACTATCTCTCGGCTTCCCTGCACCCATAAACATGAAACAATCGGCGCCGACCTCGGCGGCGAAATCAATTCGACGCTTGTTGAGTTCCATCTGCGTCCAGTCTTTGTCGATTGGCAAGCCCTGAGCGGTCACCACAACCACAGGGAGACCTACGTTTTCGCAGATTTTTCTGACACGTGCCGGGGTTCCCACCCAATCAACAGATTGACGCATCTCCCATCCGTCCCAGCCCGCTTCTTTCAGTTGAACGAGAAGCGGTTCAAGGTCTGGCGTCTGCCAACGTAACGTGCTATAACCAAATTTGAATGCCATTGTTGATCTCCGTAATTGTTTAGTGGATTTCTATCGCGCTGGGGCTTTGGTGAGGGTAACTTTCCAGCCCGTCTACCTGACCGCGCCCGCTATCCTTACCCTTCGCGCTGTATTCCCGCCAGTGTTCGCTCTGTGATCGCCCCGGCCGGGCCCGTTTGCCACTTCACCGCGGCGACCGAGTGCGCGATTGTGCTTGGCGATTTGCCCGACTGGTGAACCTGCGTGATATATTCCGCCGGTACCGCATCATGGACAAACCCTCAATGGGATCCCTACCGTCTTCCCTTATCGGTCAGTTACTCCTTGGCTATTCACTGGGTTGCTGGCATTCAACCAACAGGATAAACTGTCACGCGCCCTTCGGTGCGGACACTGCGTGTTTTCGCTCACGCCGGCATGTATCAGTTCCCTGGTGAAATCGCTGATCAGAAACGAGAGAACCCGATCGACTGCCAATTCGTTCATGTTTAATCGTCCCCTCATTTCCCAGCGTTGCCGAACGCGTCTTTCCATTCTCCTCTTGAAGAAAACCAACGCCCCTGCCATACGGATACTTTTCCGTTCCCGCTCTGATCGACTCCCATCGTCGCCTTTGTATTGCTAAGTTCCCCTAATACTTTCAAATATCCACCATGTTCATTGACACCCAAAAACAGCCTGGGCATTTGGATTGGAACGAACATGCCCTTTTCGTTCTTTGTATACATTCCATGGTTTGCGTTGTCATACAACGTTATTTGCCCGCCATATTCATCGTGGGTTAACATTTCCACCGCCCTTGATCCGTCCTTGCGAAATACTCCGACCTCCCCGCCATACTTATCGCTGCTCATCTCTGCCGCGGAGTTACCGTCCCTGCCGTGCACTCTGACCAGCCCGCCATCATCATCAATGCGCATCGCTGCCGCGAGACTGTTGTCTTTGTCGTACACAGCGAAATTCCCGCCACGCTCAGTGATTCTCATCACTGCCCATCCTTTGCCGTCCTTTCCGAGCACGCCGACATTCCCGCCCTCCTCATCGGTATCTATAGCTACCTTCGTGTTCCCTGCCTGATCAACCACCTTCAGCTCCCTGCACGTAACGATGTTGAATTCTGCATTGGTGCCCTGACTCTGCGCTCCGAGTGGCGAGAACATCCCTGCCGTCAACATGCCAACCAGCATCAAGAACCCGCCCAAAGCGATATATCCCAACTTCTCTCGATATTTCATGACAATTCTCCTTTCATTTCAAAGTTGCCAAACGATACCCGTTCTCGTCCG
This sequence comes from Candidatus Poribacteria bacterium, assembly GCA_965204085.1. Lineage (GTDB taxonomy): Bacteria > Poribacteria > WGA-4E > WGA-4E > JAJDTR01 > JAJDTR01. Next base: position 1,273,055 of record CBDBEE010000002.1, read on the forward strand.
ACGTACTTACCACGCCGCTTCCGTATTTGTTCACGGACATCTCCGCCCGTGAGGTGTCCTTGCCCCCCACAGTCACCTCGCCACCGTATTCGCCCGCGCTCATCACTGCAAGGGGGAATATACTGTCCTTGTCCCGCACGACCACCATGCCACCGTCAATTTCGTCGGCGACAATCTCCACTGCTATGGCGCCCTCACTATCAACCACGTTCATCCGCCTATACGTTATCGTGCGAAACTCTGCATCACTCACATCGTTCTGCGCTCCCAGCGGCGCGAACGACCCCACCACCATCGTTAGAACCGCCCCTACAACGCCACAAAACATCCCAAACAACGCTTCTTTTCCTTTCACAATCAATCTCCTCTGCCTATATCCTTTAAAGCTGACTCAAACCTAGGGCTGTTATTGAGTAATGCCTGTCTTCAAAATGCCCAACGTTTCCATCATCTAACCAGTTTTTACCCACAAGATTTTGACATGCGTTATTACAGTATTTGTAGAACACGTTGTCACCGCTCGGAGGTGCATCGTCAAAGCCGTGAGCATAAGGAAAAAGGATTCTCTCTTGCTCGGGGGTTAAACAAAAGTGGTCTACCATAGCAGCGTAGATGTCCCCGAAACCGTAGTTGCGACCATCTGAAACATACTGAAGAATCGGCATCTCAATTGCTGACGGCGTTGGTATGCCCGGGTATGTATTGCTCGTTCGGAATCTCATCATAAATCTCCTTCCTTTTTTCTATTGAAACAACTTACTTTGCATACACCAAATTATAAAGTATAAGCCACATTTAGAGGATTCCTCAACTCGACTTTGTACATTTGAACGGTATGGCGAACGGTGTTAATCGAGCGTTCCAAAAAGCGGTGAGATTTTAACCATCTGGTCTTTTGGGTTGACGATTGAAAAAGTCTCCTGCGGCTTCTGGTGCAATATATACTCCACGTTGCTGAGAATAGCTTATTTTGTAAGAGCGATCTCCGAATCGCGACCTAATTAAATCTTGGTAGCCCCAGAGGGGCGGAAGGTGTATAGAAACATTGATTCGACCTACAGCAAAGCCCCAGAAGGGCGACAGGTGGAAACTGCCGACGTTACCCCATTCTAATTCGTTCGCTTGGTGCTGTCTCTGCAATCGGCGAAGCAAGCCTTAAATCTTGAAAAGCGCAATTTCTGACAGCGCACGGTATAACTTATCGCTCGTTGCTCTTTCAAAGGCTGAAGTAACACACCACATAGCGCTCCGCTGGAGCGCGGGAATATGGACATATCGCATTCTATTGACATTTCGATCCTCTGGATCGAGCAAAGAGACTCCGACTAGAACGTGTTACTTGCTGAATGAATTATTCCGATCGGAATAATGGGGCGCTATCAAGATTTACTATAGGATCACTATCACACTGATTGTCCATTAGCATAATCGCAGTGTGCACGTTACAAGAAACGGTGGGCGATGCCCACCCTACAAGTGCTACAAATGCGCTGGTTAAGACTTTAGGCATTCTCGGGCTTAGCAAGCCACGCCGAAAGACTTGGCGATGCTCTTTGATACGCCCGAAACGTGTTCGCGGACTCGCCGGCTTTAATCAATTCCGCTGTGTGACCGCTGATAGCGAGCGCGTTGTTTTGCCTGATTGGCAATTCATCTATGATATAATCCGCCTCACTCCAAACGATTGCCATTCTCGTCCCAAGAGGAGAAACCGCCGTTGCCATCCTTAGTGACGCCCATCCTCGCCCCCGCGCCTTTGCCCCACACGTTCACCGCTCCTCCATCTCCCTCAATGCTCATCGCCGCCTTTTTGAGCTCGTCACTCTCTTTGCCCTCCACGGACACCCTACCGCCGAGTTCGTCGATGCTCATCGTCGCCTCTTTGAAGCCTCTGCCCTCCACGTACACCTTCCCTCCGAATCCGTCGAGGTGCATGCCAGCTCCCCCTTTCGCCTCTTTGCCCCACACGAACACCGCCCCTCCGTATTTGGTGACGTGCATCTCCGCTCCTTTGCCCAGTTTGCCCACCACGAACACACTCCCGCCGAATTCGGAGGTGTTCAACCCCGCACGGAGATTCCCCTTCGCATCAAGCACGTCCAACTCCCGGCAGGTAATCCTCCCCACGTTCAGGTCTTTCGGTTCGTCTTGCGCCCCCAGCGGAGCTAATGCCCCCACCGCCATTGTCAGAACTGTTCCGACGATGCCGCCTATCACCGCATACAACACCTCTTTCCTACGCATGAGATTCTCCTTTCAAAAACAGTGGTCGTGGCTAGTGGTCCGTTGCCAGTAAAAGGCTTTTGCTTTTCACTAAACTCGAGATTGAATGATTAATCGTTAAACCATCTTACACATGATAAGCCCAATTAATAAGTGTTTAGTGGCTAGTGATCAGTGGATCTCTATGGGAACTCTATCGCGTTCGCTATCCACTCACTTGATCACTCATTATTCATTCGCTTGCTGGTCAGTAAAACCCCTGTAGCCATTGGACGGGGGATGAATAGGATCTCAATCGCATCCTCTATTCACTCGTATGGTTTCTACTACCAACCGGAAACTGAGCGTCCACACGAGGAATGCCTGGAAAATGGCAAAATAACATCTAGGTTCATAGTACTCAAGTTCAGTAATCAAGGGACTACACTGTTACCCCAATTATACACTGTAAGCAAGATTGAGAGGATTCCTCAAGTTATGGGATTGTCCGCCTCAAACACACGGCGCGCGCCGGCAGTGAGCCTTCCCTCTACCTCTAGGCGATCAGCCCAATGCGGCGGAACGCCGTTTGCCCACTTGGCGGGGGCTGCTTCGGGATCGGGAGTGCGGAATGCCATCAACAAACCCCATCGCATCTCACTGTCCGGTTTACGCCTGCCTACATAGTGAGGCATGTGATGGACAAAGGAAACCATGCTCCCCGGCGGTAGAGACAGGTGCACGATTTCCAACGGCTCGCCGGTGATGGGGTGCATCTTGCCTTTCAACCAGCCAGCCCGCATGTCTTCGTCTTCATCGGGTCGCTCGGTATTCCACTTGTAGGGGACGCGATAAAGATGAGCCCCCGGAATAACGGCAAATTCTCCTCCATCATCGGTAGTGGCGCCCCCCGGGTAACACAGGGTGCGAATACATTGTCGCTGCAGAAACTCTGGCGTAACAGCACTGCCGTCGCTTAGAGCGTCTTGAACTTCATGCTTCCCCTCCCAATACGGGTGACCATGCCAACGGCGCCCTTTCGTTCCAGGACCGCGGTTGAGCATGAGGCAGTGGTCGAGCAGATAACGATCGCCGAGCACGCTGCGAAACAGTTCCATCATCTGCGGATGCGTAGTAATGACATCTAGGACGAAATCGTTATACCCAGCCGGAAAATATTCCGGCATAACTCCGATCGAGTCGAATCCGTGTGTAACCAATCCGGGGCCCGGACCAAGCAATCCGTATTGGTACATGTACTTCCGCGCTTCAGACCTGAGAAAAGGCGGCATCTGCTCCGAACCGCCGCAGCATGATGCCAAGAATTGAGGTGTAATCTGCTCGGGCGGAGGCGGCGCCAGTCCACGACTCTCGAAATCAATGGCAGCCCAGTCGGTATCCGTGAGAATGCCGTCGTTCATCTGTTGCAATTTCTTTAGATTGGCTGTCCACTGCTGGCAGCCGGCATCGGTGACTACTCCTTCCCACACCCAATACCCATCACGCTCGAAGGTCTCGCGGTCAAAGGCATCAAGCGCCTCAGGGCGAAGCAAATCGGGTATAGCGCCCGTCTCGTCGTCACTGTCACTATGGGTATCTATGCTCATGGTTGTCTGTTTCTCGGCGGGAGATATTCGTTAAAGTCACCTACATTCATATTTACGCATATTTTGATTGTGAGTTAATGAACGATAACGATATGTATTATCATTACCCACAAAATCGGACGCGCACTCGTAGCGCAAGAGATCTCTATCAGGATTTACTATCGCCTTCACTATTCGTTCAGTTGATCACTCGCTATTCGCTCATTTGATCTGTTAGTTTGCGCATACCACAATCTAACAGATTGTGGTACAAAAGAATGTCATTGTCCGCAAGCATGTGTAATTATTAGTTGCAATGCCTTTAGTGAAAGTACACTTCTGTTTTGTGGATTGCTTCAAACGACTGTCAGAGTTACTCCCACGGTTTAAGAATGATTTTCGCGCTTTCGTGAGAAGAGGACGCTTCGAATGCCGCCTGAATCTCGGACATGGGGAAAACATGGCTAATGAGAAGATCGAGCAGGTTAGAATTCTGAATGACGTTAACCAACCTTGGGAACTGCGACAAATTGTAATGCCACGCGCCGTGAAGCGATATGCCCTTTCCAATCATGTCCCGGCTAATGTTAAGCGGCGTTTCGCGTCTACCGCTTTGACCGACGAATGCAACCTGTCCCCGGCGCCGGGTCGCGTCAATGCAGAGGCGATGCGCCAGTGGATTACCGGAGCAATCCAGAGCGCAGTCAACCCCGCGTCCGTCGACCGTCAAATCTCGAATCTGCTGGACGGCATCCTCCGCGGTGGGGTCAATCACCGCAGCCACTCCCATCTTTTTCGCGTGTTCCATACGCCAAGGGATGGACTCCACAGCGATAACGCGAGCGCCTCGGTATCTCGCATTCGTGATTGCACCGAATCCTACGGGGCCAATCCCAGTAATCAGGACGGTATCAAAGGAGTTGACGTCCATCTTTTCAAACGCATTGAATGATGGTCCCAAAGCGCAACATGCCAACGAGGCATGTTCGTAGGAAACATCATCCGGAATTTTGGAAAGAATCCAAGACGGCTTGAGAATGAATTGAGCCATCGTCGAACCGCCGTTTCCTCTACCCGTAAATTCTTTGAAGTTATAACCATCCTCGCAGTGAATATATTCGCCCGACACGCACAAACGGCATTTTCCACACGCGTACTGAGGCTGTACTACCACTCGATCTCCGACCTCGACCTTCCCCGGTTGGGCAATCTCGACAACCTCCCCCGCCGCCTCATGTCCAAGCCCGCTAGACCTGTTTCCGGAATCGAAGGAATGGTATTCATTACACATTGGGGCAGCATGAATTTTGACGAGCGCCCAGTCTTCTATAGGCTCTAAATCGGGAACTTCGACGAGTCCGGCTTGACGTTCCCCTAGAATTGCAACCTGCTTCATAAGTTCAATTCCTCCCGCACAAGGCTTGCGCGGCTCGCTCCCTATGGAAACAACCGACAACAAGCATGTCAGCTCCGCTCATAATCTATAGTCTGAGGGGCGTAGCCCCTTCTTGAAATCTCCGAATCCGAAATAGGTGGGCTGATACGGTCCAACAAAGTCTACAATGCCGGCATCGGGAATTGAATCTTCCAATCCTGTGCACCAATAACAGGCATTCGCCAATAGGCGTCGTAACCCCTCGCTTTCAAGGTCAACGGAGGCGCCCATCGTGGTACAGAATACCCGCGATGGGAAGGATTGTTCACCGACATAGCTCTTTACCCACGCCAACGGCATAGTCGGCGTATCCGGTTTAGGCTCGTCCGTCGGTTTCATGCCGGAAAGCACCTGACCGTGAACCAGCACTTGCGCGTCGCCGGTTAGTTCTGTGACAGTGTATACATCCGTTGGTCCCCAAATGTCGTTAACGCCCCGAACAATGGGGTGATCGACCATCTCCTCGTCAATCAAACCGCGCGTACTCTCATGTCCGTGGTGTCCATGATGTGAGATCCACGTTTCGCCCAGTACCTGACGACCGTACCCGCCCGAAAACACCTCATGGTCGCAGCTATATTTGGCGTAGGGACTGTTGGGATTTCTGGTGTAGCTAAAGGCGTGTGTTGCCGTTCGCAAACCCAAGACCGGTTTACCCGAATTCGTGAAATCGACGATGTACTTCATCTGCTCGTCGGGAAGTTCACGGAACCGCGTGAAGAGTACCATCAAATCAGCAGTGTCGAGGTGATGGAGTCCGGGGATGTTGGTCTGCGTATTAGGGTCGATTTCCCCGGTTTCGGGGTTAATTGCGAAGAGCACCGTGCATTTGAAGCCGTGATGCACCGCCATGATTTTGGCTAGTGCGGGCAACGCCTCTTCGGAACGATACTCCTCGTCGCCGCTGACCCAGACGATGTGCTTCCCTTCGCCTGCTCCTCGGTGTCCTTCGTATACAACCCATAGATCTTCGTTTATCATGTTATACCATTTCTCTGAAGTGCAAGTGCATTGATTCGTGGGGCAAGTAAAGAAACTTGCGTGGCGCGGAGTAAGAAGCCTTGTCGTCGTGCGCAGCCGGCGGGGTAAGGGAATTTCTATCGCGCTCATTATTCATTTGCTTGATCGCATAGCAAACGGGAATGTCCATTTGTAACCACGAGGCTGCGAGACGTAGCGCGCGCCTTCGTGCATCGGGGTCAATTGGTAGTGACAAACGACGTTGCTTCGCTCCATGTCGTCGCGTTCTTTAGCCCCTTGATGAGGAATGTGGCTCAAGAATATCACACAGTCACCCGCCTTGGGGTAAACCACGTCATGTTCTTGTGCTTCGCACCAGGCTTCAAACTTGGGGCGATCCACGGGATAGAGGTGCGGGGGTTCCATTCGATGTCCGTTTTTCACGTACTTGAGATGGCCCAAACCCGGACCGTTGTCCTGAAAGTAGAATGTGGTATTGATGCTTATTGGCGGCACTGTAAGGCGCGATTTTGCCGCCTCCCGCTTCTCCTCCCAATACCCGTAGAAATCGAGATGCCACTCCTGAAGGTATGCGCCCGGGTTAATATGGATTCGCAGGCTTCTCAGTTGACACTGTTTGCCCATCATTCCCTCAAGATAGGGCCGGACACCGGGATGTCCTACCAGCGGTGCAAACGTCTCCGGTTCTCGATCCAGCAGTGTGTCAAACCACATGTTCCCCACCTGGTTTAGCCCGTCAGCCCAACCCATTTCGCGGGCGTGATTTATGCGGCCCCGAATATGTTCGGTTTCTTCGGACGACAAAGCGCCTTCTACCAAGATATGTCCATCCTCTTCTAGTTGATCGAGCGATTGTTCGATGGTTTTCATAATCGTCACGGTGTAGGATTTGAAACTCCGTAATTATTTGGGTTATTTTGCCTAGTAGTCTACTGGATTAAATGGTTAATGCAAGCAAAGAGGTCGCGACCTGGAGATCGCTCCTACCGACAGTTGGTTTACGGTACACGAGGAACTCTATCGCACTGCGGCTCCCTATCGCGTTCCTTATTCAGTCACTTGATCTGTTCGCTCAGTTGATCTCGCGCTAGGGCTTTGATGAGAAGCGGCTTCACGGTACTATACACCTTTCGCGCCGCTGACGTACTCAAAGGCTGGTGGGCAGTGCCCACCCTACAAATTTACTGTGGGAGCGATCTCCGAATCGCGATGCCAGATCGTCTCCTTCCGTAAAACAGCTACCAGTTGACTCCCGTTTCTTTCCAACTTCTGGAGTCAGCGGATTCAAGCACGGCCTCGCATACCTTCTGGGTTTCCAGGGCTTCCCTAAATGTCGGCGAGCAGGATTCACCTGTTTCTAGGCTTTTCAGAAAATCAGCCATGTGGTGAACAAAGGTATGTTCGTATCCGAGGCTCAGACCGGGAACCCACCACCTGTCAATATAGGGCTGGTCGCTGTCGGAGACATGAATAGAGCGCCAACCGCGCACAATCGAATCATCACCGTGATCGAAGTAGCCGAGCCGGTTCTGGTCGTGCAAGTCCCATCGGATGGAGGCGTGTTGACCGTTGATTTCAAAGGTATACCCGGCTTTCTGCCCGCGGGCGTACCGAGTCGCCTCGAACACACCGAGCGAGCCGTTATCAAAATGACAATGAAAAATGCAGGCATCGTCAATGCCGACCGCTTGCACCTTCCCGGTCGCTTGATGAACCCTCTCCTTAATGAATGTCTCGGTAACGGCTGAAACATCCGCAATGCCTCCGTTTAGCCACATGGCGGTATCAATGCAATGCGCAAGCAGATCGCCGGTCACGCCGGATCCGGCAGCATTCACGTCCAACCGCCACAAGGCTTCTCCGCCTTGAGGCAGATCCGGGCTAATCGTCCAATCTTGGAGAAAGTTGGCACGGTAGTGGAATATTTGACCCAATTTGCCGGAATCTATTACCTGTTTTGCCAAGGTGACCGATGGTACACGTCTATAATTGTACCAAACAGTATTCTTCACCCCTGCTTCCTCCACCGCGTCCACCATTGGCTCCGCTTCAGCTACCGTCCGCGCCAGTGGCTTCTCGCATAGAACCATCTTTCCAGCGGCAATGGCGGCGAGGGCAATTTCTGCGTGAGTGTCGTTCGGGGCACAGATATCAACTGCGTCGATATCCTCTCTCGAGACGAGAGTTCTCCAATCCGTCTCAACCGATTCGTAACCCCATTGTTCGGCAAACGCTCGAACTTTCTCCGGAGTTCGTGCACAAACTGCCTTCAATCCGGGCTTCCATTCAAGATCGGGAAAGAAATCTCCCACCCGTTTGTAGGCGTTGGTGTGTGCACGCGCCATGAAGCCGGTACCGATGAGTCCTATTCTTAGTGTCTTGTCGTTAGCCATAGTGATTTCATTATTCGTGATGGTTTATTTTCTAAAAACATATGGTTAAGTGTTGGGTGTCGGTAGTTCTCATTGTCTGAACTGTGATTTATGTGATGAAGTGATTGCCATGATTATCAATCCTTAGTTGCCCGTGATGAGTGGATTCAGCCATTACCTTGAAGCCACTTTGACTCAAGGAAGAAACCGAGTTTTCAGGAAAAAACGGGATCCCTATGGGAACTCTATCGCAGGATCGGCTATCGCGGTCGCTATCAAAGTCTCTATCGCACTCGTTATTCACTCGTTTGATCTCCCTTGATCCCTAACAGTTCGTTCGGTCGATCTCATTTGATCGCTCGTTATTCGCTAGCTTATGGTTTCGTTATCATTATTCCGCTTCGTACCAGCCGTGCCTTTTTCGAACGTCGATCATCGCTGCCAGAATGTCATTCCAAGTTTGCTGCTCCATCATCACCTGATTCGGGAACATGCAGCCGTCCCAACAGATGTGTTTGAAGGCTTTCGTGAGACTACCATCCTCTTCCCGCAACCAGTGTCCGGCATCGATCGCAATGTCGAGTTTGCCGTTGGGGTCAGTGGCTTGGCAATGCCTTCCCGTTTTGTCATGGGAACCGGCTCCGTGTACGGTTCCGTCGTTCTGCGCCACATGAAAGTCGATCGTCCATGGGCGAAGAGCGGCAGTCAGCGTGCGCAGGCCCTCTGTCAAAGTTTCCCGGTCCGACCAATCAAAATCCTCTGGTAAGATGCGCTCCTCCGGTATGTTATATCCCAATAGATATAGAAGAGTGTGTGCCATGTCTGCCTGAAACCCGATATTGGGGCGGTCAACGGCTTCAAGCGTATTGATCATGGTTTTCCAGCCGTGCATCCCTCCCCAGCAGATTTCGCCTTCGGCTGCCAGTGTTTCTCCGTAATCTGTGGCTATGTCGCAGGCTTCTTGGAACGTCGATGCAATTCGTTCCGTATTCGCCGCCGGATCGGCTGCCCAAGTCTCCGGATCCACCGACGAATCAATCCGTACGACTCCGGTGGGGCGAACGCCCAATTCACGCATCGTCTTGGCGATATGGCAGGCTTTGCGAACTTGCGTTAGGAAACGCCCGCGCTCCTCTGCGTTGCCCATCGCGGAACCGCCGCCGGTCGGTTCCCAAACGGGCGCGACAACGCTTCCAATCTTGAGATTGAGCGCATCAACCTCCCCGGCAAGCGCCTTTATCTCATCGTCAGTGCTGTCGATGTCAACATGAGGAGCAGATAAGAAGAGGTCGATGCCGTCAAATTTTGCGCCATCCACCTCGGCGACGGCGGTGAGGTTCAACATTGTGTCCAACGCAATGGGCGGCTCTGAGTCTTCACCTTTTCCCACCACGCCGGGCCAAGCCGCGTTGTGAAGTTTCGGATAGTTGTTTTCTAACATAATAATTCATAGGCACGTATGAAGAAGTGCCGATTCTTAGGTATTGATGGCGGTAACGCCAAGTTTATTGGTGATTTTGATTGGTTTCAAGTAAGCGTTTGGTGGCTAGGTTCGGAAATTGTCTGAATCGCGGATTAAACGGATTATGCGGATTACGCGGATAAAAGCAATCGTAAATGTTTAGTTCCATATAGACTGGGTTGAGCGGTACCAGCGCAAGAACAACCGGCGCAGCTTTCAAGGTTCAATTCGGCTCAAAGCTCGACTTGATTTGGATGGAGGTGTCAGATTCATTTTCCGCACAATACCGCCTCATTGAAGAATAGTACGTTTATCGTGCTTGATAGCGATTCGCATTTCACCATTCAACCCAACCTACGGCAGCGCTATCTCCCTTCTTCCATGCCACTTTTCTCCGCCGACTGCCGATAATAAACCACTGCTTTCCCGCTCCTACATTACCCAAAATCAGATGCGTTTCCCGTGGGGACTACTGGCTTTTTCTTGAGAGTTGTCGGGATTTGCGGTAAAATAGTACTAGATTTTACCAACTTCTCGTGCCTCCGCGTTGGGAGCATGGAATCAAAGTTTTGTTTTCCAATCGCAAAGAAAACTCACAAGGAGAAGCCTGATAGATGACCACGGAGCGAGTGATAACCCAAGACCCAGATATTCATGGGGGACTGCCTGTGTTTTACGGGCACCCGTGTTCCGATAAAGAGCCTTATTGATCATCTAAAGGCAGGGGACAGCCTCGACTATTTTCTTGAAGGCTTCCCGTCTGTTTCTCGTGAGCAGGCAATCGCTTTTTTAGAGATTGCCTTGAAGGCGATAATAAATCCCATGCGATAGAGCTTCCATCTCCGAATCACGACTTGCCGTTGTCGGGAATCGGAAAGGCTTCTATGGGAGTTCTATCGCGCTCCCTATCCAGTCGCTTGATCCCTCATTATTCACTCGGTTGATCCCTGGGCCGTAATGTGCGTAAGGTTACGGCACACGGAGTGTGCCTACTACTTTTTCACTTCCTGATCAACATTTTCCGAGTCGCCGTAAACTCGCCTGCCTTCAGAGTGTAAAAGTAGAGACCGTTGGCGACGGATTCGCCGCGCCCATTGCGGCCATCCCAATACGCCGCGCGGGTGCGGCTCCGGTACAGTCCCGCTTGTTGATGCCCTACCTCCAAATGCCGAACCACTCCGCCGTTCATATCATAAATCGCCAGCGCGACCTCGCTTGGCACACCCAACTGATACGGAATCCACGTCTCTGGATTGAACGGGTTGGGAAAGTTTTGGAGTAGGGCATTTCGCTTGACTTGTCCTAGCGTCGTCAGGCGTTTTGCCATCCGCTCTACCGCGACTGTCGAATGGGTGAGCTCCCACAGAAGCACTGTGCCATCGGCACTCCCGCTTGCCAGCATGACGCCGTCCGGACTGAACGCCATACTGGTGACATCCGACGAATGCCCTTCAAGTGTATGTTTGTATGTACCCGTCTCCGCATCCCATAAACGGACAGTAGCGTCCGCACTCCCACTCGCCAGTGTGGCGCCATCCGGACTGAACGCCACGCTCCTGACGGGGGCCGTATGCTCCCGAAGTGTATGCTTGTGTTCACCCGTTTCCGCATCCCACAGACGGATTGTATCGTCCAAACTCCCACTTGCCAGTGTGGCGCCGTCGGGGGTGTACGCCAAGCTATAGACGCCCAACCAGTGCTCTTCAAATGTGTGTTTGAGTTCGCCCGTTTCCGCATTCCATAGACGGACGAAATCGTCCCCTCCAGTTGCCAGCGTGGCACCGTCCGGACTGAACGCCACACCAATGTGCGACATGAACACCACGCCGTTGATAACGTGCAAGGGCGCTCGAATTGGTATTGTGCGTTTGTGTTCACCTGTCTCCGGATTCCACAGAAGGACATTATCGTTCCCAATCGCCAGCGTGGCGCCATTCGGACTGAACACCACGCTACTGACTTCCCCCTTGCGCCCTTGAAGCGTGCGTTTGTGTGCCCCCGTCTCCGCATCCCATAGACGGATTGTAGTGTCCCCACTCCCACTTGCCAGCGTGGCGCCGTCCGGACTGAACGCCACGGTGAAGACATAATGCGAATGCCCATCAAATGCACGCTTGTATGCCCCCGTCTCCGCATCCCACAGACGAATGGTATCAGTTCCACACACAAGCGTGGCGCCCTCCGGGCTGAACACGACGCTATTCACCCGATCAATATGTCCGTCTAGTGTGTGTTTGTGTTCGCCTGTCTCCGCATCCCACAGACGGATGGTGTTGTCTGGACTCCCACTTGCTAGTGTGGCGCCATCCGGACTGAACGCAACGCTATAGACCGCATCCATATGACCTAGTAGCGCGCGTTTGAGTTTGCCGGTTTCCAGATCCCATAGACGGACGGGCATGTCGTCACCTGGCCGCCGCGCACTTCCGCTGCCCAGCGTGACACCGTCGGGACTGAACGCAACGCTAGTGACAAACAACGGATCCCCGTCAAGTGTGCGTTTGTGTACCCCCGTCCGCACATCCCACAGACGGACGGTATAGTCCCAACTCCCGCTTGCCAGCGTGGCGCCGTTAGGACTGAACGCAACACAAGTGACACCGTACTTATGTCCTTCAAGTGCACGTTTTTGTGCGCCTGTCTCCGCATTCCATAGACGGATGGTCTGGTCGTCACCGGACTCTTGCCCACTCCCACTTGCCACGGTGGCACCATCCGGACTGAACGCAACACTATTGACCCAATCGGTATGCCCTTCAAGTGTACGTTGGTGTGTACCAGTGTCAACATCCCATAATCGGATGGTGTGGTCCCGACTCCCACTTGCAAGCATGGCGCCGTCGGGACTGAACGCAACACTATAGACATGCGACGTATGGCCTTCAAGCGTAAGTTTGTGCGCACCCGTCTCCGCATCCCAGAGACGGGCGGTATAGTCCCAACTTCCACTTGCCAGCGTGGAGCCATCCGGACTGAACGCCACGCTGTCGACAATTTTCGTATGCCCCGAAAGCAGAGCGACCTCTTTATGAGTCTCCAAATCATAGAGCCAGACACCGATGGTACTTGCAACCGCAAGACGTGTCCCATCCGGCGAATACACTATCTCCCGTATCCCGCCTTTACCGAGCCGGGTTTTGGCGCCGTCGGGTAAATCCCAAGTTGTGTAATCTTGGGCAAAACTGTTCGACAGAGAATGGGCTAACAACAGAAGAGATAGTAGAGATATGGAAAAGCTTGTATTTCTCATGAGAAAGTCGCCCAATGATGAACTTCTCATTTTGAACCTTGAGAAGAATGGCAGATTGGAAGCATGAAGTGAGGGTTTCACCATCTCGTCTTCCAACTTTGCTCCCCATTGAAAAGCAATTTTTACTTCCTTATCAACATCTTGCGCGTCGCCGTGAACTCGCCTGCCTTCAGGGTATAGAAATATAATCCACTGGCAACAGGTTCACCGCCTTGATTGCGGCCGTCCCAATATGCTGTACGGCTACGGTTCTGATAGATGCCAGCCGGTTGGTTGATGACTCATCTCCAAGCGTCGAACTACCCCTCCCCCGTTCGTTTCATGAATCGACAGCGAGACAGCGGCGGCCCGTTTTAGTTGATACGGGATCCAGGTCTCCGGATTGAACGGATTGGGATAATTTTGGAGCAGGGAGTTACGCTTTATTTCTCCCAGCGTTGTCAGGTGTTTTCACAGCCGCGCTTCCGCAGAATCTGAATAAGTGACTTCCCACAGAAGCACCGTGCCATCACTGCTCCCACTTGCCAGCGTGTTACCATCCGGACTGAACGCTACGCTATGGATCCAACCCGAATGCCCACGAAGCGTGCGTTTGTGCGCGCCCGTCTCCACGTTCCACAGACGGATGTTAATGTCGACCGGGAAAATACTTCCGAACCCACCTGCTAGTGTGGCGCCGTCCGGACTGAACGCCACGCCCTTAAAACCCGAGATGTGCCCATGAATTGTGCGTTTGTGCGCGCCCGTCTCCGCGTCCCACAGACGAATGGTGTTATCCCGACTCCCGCTGGCAAGGGTGATACTATCCGGACTAAACGCCACGCTTTCGACGGTCCGCGCATGCCCTACAAGTGTTCGTTTGTGTTCGCCGGTGTCCGCGTCCCACAGACGGATAGAATAGTCGCCACTCCCGCTCGCCAACTTGGCGCCATCCGGACTGAACACCACGCTATGGACCCAAGCCCCATGGCCGTCAAGTGTGTTTTTGTGTACCCCCGTCTCCGCGTCCCATAGGCGTATGATACCGACCTCCCTGCGTTTGACAAGTTCGCCACCTCCACTCGCCAGGGTGGCGCCATCCGGACTGAAGGCCACACTATAGACTATCCCGGTATGTCCTTTAAGGGTGCGTTTGTGTACACCCGTCTTCGTACCCCACAGGCGGACGGTTTCATCCGAACTCGCACTTGCCAGCGTGGCTCCGTCCGGACTGAACGCCACGCTAAAGACGCTTGACGTATGCCCTTCAAGTGCGCGTTTGTGTTCGCCTGACCTCGCATCCCACAGGTGAATACTAGCGTCGTACCCACTCGCGGTTGCCAGCGTGCCGCCGTCCGGACTGAACGCCAGGTTGCTGACCCAATTCGTATGCTCCTTAAGTGAGCGTTTATGTGCACCAGTCTTCGCATCCCACAAACGGATTGTATTGTCCCGACTCCCACTTGCCAGTGTAGCACCGTCCGGGCTGAACGCAACACTGCCGGTCCGATCCAAATGCCCGTCAAATGCGCGTTTGATTTCGCCCGTTTCCACATCCCACAGACGGATGGGCATTTCGGCGCCTTGCCACCTTGCATTAGCGCTTGCCAGCGTGGCTCCGTCCGGACTGAACGCAATGCTAGTGACATGCAACGGATGCCCGTCAAGCGTGCGCATGTGTACCCCCGTCTCGGCATGCCACAGTCGGATTTTCTCGTCCCGGCTCCCACTTGCCAGCACGGTGCCGTCCGGACTGAAGGCTACGCTAGTGACGATCGACCTATGGCCTTCAAGTGTATGTTTGAGTTCGCCAGTCTCCACATTCCACAAACGGATGGAGATGTCGTCGTGCTCACCGAAAGCCCCACCGCTCCCACTTGCCAGCGTGGCACCATCCGGGCTGAACGCTACGCTATTGACACTTGAACCATGCCCGTCAAGCGTGCGCATGTGTGCCCCCGTTTCGGCATGCCACAGTCGGATTTTCTCGTCCCGGCTCCCACTTGCCAGCACGGCGCCGTCCGGACTGAAGGCTACGCTAGTGACGATCGACCTATGGCCTTCAAGTGTACGTATGTGTGCACCCGCCTCCACATCCCACAGTCGGATAGTCTGGTCCCGACTCCCGCTTGCCAGCGTAGTGCCATCCGGACTGAACGCCACGCTATGAACATAATAGGTATGCCCGGTGAGGAGAGCGACATCTTGATAGGTCTCCATATCATAGAGCCAGATACCGATAGAACCCGCAACCGCAAGACGGGTACCATCGGGCGAATAGGCTAACTCCTCTATCCAGCCTTTGCCGAGACGAGCTATGGCACCCTCGGGTAAATGCCTAGTTGCGTAATCTTCCACAAAACTGTTCGGCAGACAATGGACTAACAACAGGAGAGATAGTAGAGATATGGATAAGATTGTTTGTCTCATGAGATAGTCGTCTTTGGAACGCGTTTTCTTACTTCCGTATCAGCATTTTCCGCGTAGCCGTGAACTCGCCCGCCCTCAGAGTGTAGAAATAGAGACCACTGGCGACAGGTTCTCCGCCCTGATTGCGGCCGTCCCAGTATAACGCGCGACTGCGGTCCTGATACATCCCCGGAACTTGATGCCCCATCTCCAAGCGTCGAACTACACCCCCGTTCATATCATAAATCGTCAGAGCGACTTCTGTAGGTACAGCCAACTGGTACGGTATCCAGGTTTCAGGGTTAAACGGATTCGGGTAGTTGGCGTGTAGTGCCGTCTCTTGGGGAATGATTAGCGAGGTTAACAGGTTTTCAAGATTCGTAATGCCCTGTCGGAAGGTAACGGAACCGTCATCCTGGAGGCGTGCGCTCGCAATCCAAGCTTCTATCGTCGCCGCCTCTAGTCGTCCTTTCGCAACCGCAGGCGCGGCGGCTCCTCCAATTCCTTGTGCCACGAGCGTCAGGTCGAAGATGTTGACAATCCCATCACCATTGACATCCACCGGTGAATCGGCGGATACGCGTTTCCCTAACTGCTGTGCAACGCGAATCAAATCCAGGATATTGACAACACCGTCACGGTTCACATCCCCGGGCAGCAACCGCTCCTCTACGGTGATTTGAATTTCAAGAGGACCTGCTGAGATACTTTCCTCTGCTACGGAACCAAACAGGAAGTTCTGGAGGGCTAATTTTGATTCACCTTCGGTTTTTGCTTTGAACTTCACCTGAACCACAGATCCGCTGCCGCTCGCACCGCCTTCGCTAATTCGTCCCGCAATCAGTCCCGTAATCTTACCAACTGCATTGTCAATGCGCCCGCTCTGGAAGAAGGTCGATCCGCCATCGGTCTTCAGGAAGTCGCCTTCGCTGACATCTACTGCTTCAAGCCGGGTGCGGTCGAAAACGATATCAAACTGCCACCCCGCCAAGTCGATGACATTTTCTGCTCTAATATCAATGGTAAAGGTGTCTCCGATATGGATTGAAGGCTCGGAAAAGAGGTAACCGATACCGGTCGCCTCGGAATATTCGGTGCCGGGTTCAAATCCGAAAAAGGCGTTGGAATGGCCGCCGTCACCACGGTCACGAGTGCCAACCGCGACGAACAAGACATTTTTCCCCCGCCGGAGCGTGGCGGGGAAGTTGTCAGTGTAATCGCCACCGCGTTCTATCCGTGCGCGCTGGTAGATCACTTCCCCGTTGAGCCAGACCTTTACCTCCTGATCACTGCCAAGGAACATGTTTGTATTCTGTTCGCGCGGCGAATAGAGGAAGACCGTGCCGTAGATAACGCCGTCGGGCAGGTTGCGCCCCACCATGTCGTCTAGGTTATCCCTGCCCGTAGGCGGGAGTTTGTCGGATTCCCATACCTCGCTGCCGACAGCGTTACGCTCCGTCGCCCCTTGGGTAGCGATTTTCAGTTCGGTCACGCCCCCTCCGCTGGCTTCCGCCAGTAAATCTACGTCGAAATTCCGCCTTGTGCTTGGCAGAAACACCCACAACCAGGGTCCTTCGATTTTCGGTCCACCCGTCGGGAACGCCGGATTGTTGAAAAATGTTAAGAAATTTAGGTTTTCGCGCAACCCATCCAGAGGTGAAAGGTCGGAGATTTTGTTGGTGTGTAGGTCCAGCCATGTCAAATTTGTTAATCCCGCAAGCGGCGATATGTCCGAAATTTTGTTGCCGTGGAGGTTCAGCCATTTCAAATTGTTTAACCCCACAACTGGCGATATATCTGAGATATTGTTGCCGTGAAGACCTAAGCGAGTTAATCCGGTTAGCCTCGCAATGCCCGATATGTCCGATATGCCGTTGCCGGCAAGATATAGTTCTTTTAAATTTGTCAGTCCCGCTAGGGGGGCAAGCGTAGCTTCCTCCAGTCTTGCTCCGCAAATATCGATTCTCTGCAAGTTTGTTAATCTCGCTAGGGGAGATAAATCGGAAAAGCGGTTGCCCCAGGTGTTGAAGGTCACGAGGTTGATTAAATCTGCGAGCGGCGCGATGTCAGTTACTTCGTTTCCGGTAAAATGCAAATCCTCCAGATTTGTTAATCCTGCGATTGGCGACAGGTCAGATACGTGATTGTTCTGACACCATAAACGCCTTAGATTGACCAAACCTGCGATGGGTGAAAGGTCGGATATGTTGGCATCCCAACAATATATCACCTCCAAGTTGGTTAAACCTGCAATCGGCGACAGATCGGACACCAAAGTCTCTTGGATTTCCAATTGCCTGAGATTTATTAATCCTCGTATTGGGGATATATCGGATACCGGAGTTTGATCGAACTCTAAGTGAACGAGGTTCGTTAATCCTCGCACAGGTGATATATCCGACACTTGACTGCGATCGAATACCAGGGCATAGAGATTTGTCAAACTCCTCACTGGAGATATATCGGATAATGCGTTGTCGTGAGCATTGAGCACACGTAAATTGATTAAGCCGGCAATCGGCGAGAGATCGGAAATCTGATTGTGCCAGACAGTTAACTCGGTGAGATTCGTTGCAAACTGCAAGCCTGTTAAATCTCGGATACCCCTGAACGATTGTGCCTGTCCATGGCCTCCTACCTTAAGCTCTTTCAGTCGTTTCATCTCCTCCACGGCTATCGGAGCATTCGGGCTTTTGCCAAGTTCTTCGGCTATGAGGGCACGCAGGTTCGGGTCCGGAATATGAACAAGCGTGCCCGGTATCACGTCCGGTTGCTCTACGACCGGAGGCTGTCCAACTTGCTGTGGGTAATCCAGCGCATACATCACATCGCGGAAACTTGATGTCCAGGTGTCGCGCTTTACGCTCCCGTTCTCATTATCTAGCGCCAGCAATCCTACGTTCTGCAGTCCCGTGTTTTCGCGAACTCTTTCGAGGAAGGTTCCGGTCTGCAACCCAACCACGGCAGCGGCGTATGCCGCATCCACCGGCCCCTGATACGCCTCATGAAAGCGTGAAACCGGTTCAACACCGCCAAACACGCCGCCGGTGGCGGCAAGCGCGGCTCGATATTTCTCCATATCTTTTCCAACAAGCGCGTCCATCACGGATTTCTCGACGTAGAGGCGCAGCGCCTGCGCTTTGTTGTATGGCGGATTGGGGTTACTCTCAATCACGGAGCGTACCTCGTCTTCAAAGGTTTTCATGCCTTCGGTGTGGCAGCCGATACAGGAGATTCCGTTGCGTACCGTCGGGTCGCTGGCAGCGGGATTGGAAACGATGTTAATCGGCGCATCATCCAATCGGAAACCAGAGGCATTGACAAGGTAGTAGCCCTGCAACCCGTTTGGAAGATTAAAGATGACCTCTCCTCCATCGTGCGTGAAGTTAAGCGGGTGGGTCAAAATGTTTTGTGCCCCAACACTGCCGGCAAAGTCGTAGCTCTTCCAGTACGCCCCGTATCGGGAGGTATGCCGCTCCACCACTCGGTTGTTTGTAGAGACACCCGAATTGTTGAATCCCGCCCGCCAGACGCGAACCCCTGGAGCATTCGTTATATTGCGGGCGACATCGACCTCCAGTCGGGTTTCCAAATCCCTGTCCGTCAACGGCAGCGACAGTAGTTCGTGATATAGCGGCGGGGTAGACGCGGTTGCAATAAACCAGTCGATATGAACCGACGGTATATCGCACTTCATCTGTGTCTGCAATCGCCCCAACTGTGACCGGAGTGTAGTGTCGGTTGGAGCGTCAAACGCGATATGGTAGGGATACGCTTCCTCTATCTTCGTCCAGCCGTCATTGACATCCCATTCGTAGTGCCGCAGGTCGATGTAGTAGATGGTCGCTTGCAGGTCGATGGGTTGTGGATTGGTGATGCCACTTCCCCATGAGAGGCTGTTGACCAGTTTGTTGAGCGCTTTGCGGTACTCACCGAGTATTTGGGCTGTTTCGCCAGCGTTGTAGAGATGTGTCAGTGTAAAGTAACGGGCAAAAGCGCGGTCAAACGACGAGAGAGAGTTGAGATGGGTCTCAATGGTGTCGAGTATTTCAGCAGGAGAGATAAAGCGACCATCGGTAATTCGAGTGGTCGTCCATTCGGGTGCACCGGCTAGAATCCAGCGTCGAACCGTGTCAATGGATTGAGCGGGCAGTTGGGACTGTCCGAACGGCATCTGAACGCCGTTTTCGGTGGGGCCAAGCAGGCGTTTATACAACTCGGAGGCATTCGGGTTTCCGGGAACAACAGTGCCGCCATCAATGAGTTCAGTGTGCTCCATGAGGAGTGTTTCTCGATAGGCGCCGTCGGCGCCATGGCAGTTCAGGCAGCTTGCTTCAAAGATGGCGTAGGTATCTTGCGCTAGCTGTGATTGGGCAGCTACGTTCTGAAAGCCCACAATGAGAGTCAATAGCCCAATAAATGCGATACAATACCGGGTATTAATCAAAGCGGAAATGGAATGACGTTTACACATTGAAAACTCCTTATAGATATTTTAAGTTGCCACCTATTCCGATAGGAAGGGCTTCCTAACCCCGCCTCTCTCCCAACTTCGCAGCCATTCTAACAAAAGCAGCAGGAATTGTGTATCGTTTTCGGTTGTTCGGAAGTTGCACGGTACCGTTGCCAAATCCTACGTAACGACGAGGATTTAAACTGTTAATACCATTTCGCTTGAATATATAGTGCATAAGAAGCCTTAATTGTAACATTCTCGTTCGCCGTAGGCGGGAATCAAGCGACCGAATAGGGAGTGCGATAGAACTCCCCTCGCCCCGCCGGCTTTGCGCGGAGACGAGGCTTCTTAATTTCTTCCGCTCAAAAGTCTTTGCTTGAGATACGTATTTTATGCACTCGAATTTTAGAGAAATGGTATAAGTCCACGCATTACCGGACGGCAAGTCTGTCTCGCAGTTTCTCTATCGTTTTGTCACCGATTCCACTTACCTCTGCAAGGTCCTCAACGATATCGAATCTCCCGTTGATGTTGCGGTAATCAATTATGCGTTTCGCCATCGTAGGGCCTATACCGGGCAGAGACTCGAATTCCTCAAGAGTGGCGGTGTTGATGTCAATACGATCATCGTCGGGTTCATGCGGTAGGGGCTCTGACAGCGTTGTCGATTCTGTGTCCGTGGTCGGAATTGACAACTCGACTGCCGAGGTCCCCTCATCCACTTCCGCTTGCTTATCCACGACGAGATCCGGCTCGCCGAGAAACAGCTCGGGATGGCGCCGCTTCAATATCCAAAATCCGATGCCGAGCAGTAAAACGACGATCAGACAGATGACTATCTTTCGGTAGTTCGAATCGTCAAAGTTCATTTGCGTCTAATCGGGAATCGGAAAGGGGTCTCTATGTAGGAAAACAAAATCGTAAGAATGTGCGTTATCTCCGTCCGGTTCATGTTTGACACGTTTGACCTCACGCCAGTCGCTCAACTCAAACTCCGGGAAATAGACATCCCCCTCAAAGCATTCGTGAATCTGTGTCAAGTAGAATCGTCCCGCACAATCCAGGAACTGCTCGTAAACCGAAAGACCGCCGATTATCATCACCTCTTCGCAGCCATCCGCTTCACTCAATGCTTGATCGACACCGTGCGTTACAATGCATCCACTCGCACGGAAATGCGGGGCGTGTGTCAAGATGATGTTGGTTCGTTTTGCCAAGGGCTTGCCAATCGATTCGAACGTCCGTCGTCCCATCACCACCGGTTTGCCCAGCGTCATTCTTCTGAAATGCTTCAAATCCGCGGGAAGCCTCCAAGGGAGACGATTTCCTTGCCCAATCAGTCTATTCCGATCCATTGCCGCAATGAGCGAAATTATCATCGAAGCATCTCTCAGACTGCCATAGGCGCTTTGATGGCGTCGTGGTGTTTATAACTTCGCAATTTGATGTCTTGCATCTTGAAAGCATCAATTGACATTCTCTTGGGGTTAAGATAGAGTTCCGGCAACTTCAGTGGTTCTCTCTCCAACTGTATCTCCACATGCTCAAAGTGCTCATGGTAGATATGGGCGTCTCCCAAAGAGATAATCAACTCCGCGGGGTTTAGCTCGGTTACCTGCGCCACCATGTGCAGCAGCAGGGCGTAAGACGCGATATTGAACGGGAGGCCGAGGAACATGTCGCAACTCCGTTCGTACATGTGTAACGAGAGTTTTCCACCGGCTACGAAAAACTGGAAGAGCGCGTGACAAGGGGCAAGCGCCATTTGGTCGAGTTCGCCGGGATTCCAGGCTGTCACCACATGGCGGCGACTGGACGGATCTGCTTTAATCTGCTCAATCACCTCGGCAAGTTGATCCACCGTCCGTCCATCCGCGGTTTTCCATGAGCGCCATTGCACGCCGTAAATTCGCCCCAAGTCGCCCTCAAAACGCGCACGCGGTTTCCAATAATCAGCCTCCGCATTGAGATTCCACACATTACATCCTAGCTTCTGAAAGTCCTTGACATCGGAGTAACCCCTCAAAAATCCCAAGAGTTCGGCTTTCACTCCGTTGTTAAACGCAAGCTGCTTCGTTGTAACCGCCGGAAAGCCTTCTGACATGTCGAATCGCATCTGCATCCCGAAGAGGGCGCGCGTGTCGCCGTTACGGCCAGTCCGATCAACCCCGGATTCTGCAACCTGTCTGAGCGCGTCCAAATACTGCTTCACATCTAATCTCCCTGTGTATCAGTGCTCCCGAATCCGCCGCGTGTCTCTGATTCGATTCGATCAACCTCCGACCACTGCGCCGTATCGACTCTAACGAAAATACCTTGAGCAATCCTATCCCCTCGTTCCACCGTCACCGGATTGGAACTAAAATTGTAGACCTGAATTTTAATCTCGTCGTCCTCGCCGCAGTAGTCCTGATCGATGACTCCAACCCCGTGCGGAATCAGCAAACCTAGTTTTCTCGGCGTGCTGCTGCGAAGCGTGACCATCAACATATACCCCGGTGGCGTTTCGACGATGACGTTGGCGGGGATGAGTCCCAAACTGTGCGGCTTGATTGTTACAGATTCACGACAGACGAAATCAAAGCCAACCGATCCTTCGGTTTCATATCTGGGCAGCGGAAGGTTTTTGTCTACTCGATTGATTTTGACTTTCATAACCTTGGTGTCAATCTTCTCGTGTCCATGGGTCCAAGAGGTCCGAGCCGCAAAGCCGAAGTTCTATAATCATTTTTTGAAATTGCACGAAACTCAATCTCTCACCTCTAAAATAAGTTATCACACTAGGCAGAGCAACACAAGCAAATAACATTCCTAGCGAAACGCTTCCAATTGTAGGGGATGTCTCATGGTGGCAGAATGTACGATTACTGTTGGGTTCACTCAAATTTTGGCAGGTTCGGGCAAAATGGGTACTCGAAAACGCCTCTGAGATTGACGTTTATTAACGGACACCCGTTCAACCCAATCTACGGGCTAAACTGATTTCGACGACTAATGCTCGTTCTCGTCGAATGAATAGGGTTAGGAATCCAATCTCCCTGTGGTGCATCTAATTGAACCTTGTGAACGGGGTGGCGTCTAATTGTCTAGACTAAGCTGCGCGTAACGAACAACTGAATCGGACAAGGAGGATTCTGTAGTAAGAGTCACTGAGGAGATAAAGAGATTGGGTTATTTTTGGGCGCCGGACAACCCGGGCGAAAAGCTGCCTGGAATACTTTCCATTTCGGATGGAGGCATAATCGAGCTAGAAATCGTTACACCATTCGTTGATAAGCGGAAGGAGTTAGGAGATCTCAAACGCATCGTTGGGGAAATTCATGATGAGGGGTTTGTTACGCTTGACGACTGCTCTATGAAATTTAGTGAATTTTCTCAAAGTACCCAGAGGGATGGCATTATGCGGTCAACACGTTGTGTAATTCAAGCAAATAAAGCCTTTATAGGTATCGCGTATGCTCAAGGCGAAATACCTGTTTTTGACACCTTACTCTTTTCCGTAGAAGGAATTGGCGAATGGGTTGGCATAAGTGGTATCGAGATTAATCGGGGTAAAATGACAGACTTCATGAGAGACCTCACAATTGTATCGTGTGAAGCTCCAGCGACAATTAGGCTGAACCTCGACCAAGGTATGAGGCTCGACATAGAATTCCAGCTGAGTTTTCCCCCGATATACCGGCAGAGGAACCGCCTAAACAAAACAGCCAATGACATAGATTTCCAAAAAGAGGCAAAGATTACTCAGAAGACAAACTTTCGATTGACTTCAAATCGTATTCTTGAATTAAACGAATTCACTCCGGTCATGGACAAGATAGTCGGTTTGCTGCGTTTTGCTCTAGGCGCAATGGTTCGTGTGGATAGCGTGATGGGAGCCTCAGATAGTTTTCGTGAAGACATCGGTGCCGAGCGGAGAAGCCGGGGTATCGCACGGATTTATTTCCCGGGTCAACCTAGTTCTAGAGATAAGAGTGGTTTTAGTCAGGGTGGAATGTTATTTGGATTTGAAGAGATGGAAGACGATGCTGAGAGTAAAATCAAGAAATGGATAGAAGCCTACGACAAGATTGCGCCCACTTTCAACCTATTCTTCTTCGCACAAATGGGTTCGCAAATAAATCATGAGGTAAAGTTCCTTGCAATGATACAGGGCCTAGAAGTACTCCATCGCAGAACGTCTGACGAAACACGGATGTCTGATGGGGAATTTAACGAATTATTTGCTAACCTGATTGAATTCTGCCCTGAAGGAAAACGGGAGTGGCTGCAAGAGAAACTGAGGTACGGCAATGAAATAAGTTTAAGGAGGAGGATTAAAAGGCTTATTGAACCATTCAAAGGGTATTTTGGAGACAAGAAGACACGAGTTGAACTGATAGATTGCATTGTGAACACCCGACACTATCTGACACACTATGACCTCTCTTTGGAATCAAGAGCAGCAACCACTGAGAAACTGGAGATCCTGTGTCTTGAATTAGAGTCTCTTTTTCAACTTCATTTGCTACATTTAATGGGTTTCAGTCGAGAAGTTGGGGTTGCTCTTGTGGAGAATTATAGGCCCAATCGGCGGAGACTCAAGAGGTTTTGATGGAAGCTGCAAAAGCGCTTCGCTCATTGCGAATCTATCGAGTTGCCCAGATTAGCCGCGTTCGATGGATGATTAGGCGCATGACGACTTCCCTATGGCGGAGTTAATTAATGCAAGTTTCTACCTATAACAGAGAAACCGAGTTTTTGGTTCACATTCGCTAAATTATAGGTAAATCAGCCCAATTTTCGTCAATCTCATGTTTCCACGTTGGAAAAAACTCGGTTTCTGTGCCCCTGTCGAACAAGGGTGGCAACTTGGGTTAATTAGCAGTCCTTTTCCGATAAATCACGCGCAATTTCCCTGCGAGTAAATAAATCTAATCATTGACAGCGATTGGCAATCAGGAGTATAATTGAGCATCGGTGCTAATTCGGAACTCTAGGCCTCATAAGAGTGGGAAAGGAAAAAGGTGGGATGGTGTGCCTGGGGCGATTCGAACGCCCGGCCTTCAGCTCCGGAGGCTGACGCTCTATCCAGCTGAGCTACAGGCACGCCGTGGACATGAATAATAATGTATCCATACGGAATTGTCAAGAGATTTCGCAACGACGGTTATCGATAGCCGTTTCCAATGCTCCGAGGAGTTTGTGATGTCTGAGAGAAAGATTCAAATGGATCAGGAACTAAAGACGAAGTTGGCTTCCCGATTCCTGCTGTACCGCATGATTGAAGAAGAGGATTCGCCGCCGGTTTTGCTAAACGGCGATTACAAGTTTCTTGAAAAGCTGCTAGACGAACATTTCGATGAGTATTGGACTATTGAGGAGGGCGCCGAACACTATTCACCGACTCGAAAGGGAGAGTTGATTTACCAAAATTTCATCGCCCGCTGGTGGGACTTTATTCTTACATATGATATCTTTGCCGGCGTGGATTTGGGCGAAGGCGCTTTTGCCGACGAGGACGCCGATTGGGAAGCGCTCGACGAAGAGGGGCGGCCAATCTGGGAAGACTTGCGAGTAGCCGTCTGCATCTACAAACAGAGACTCGCGGAAGAAGAAGGGCGCAAGACAGATCTCAACCCTTTCACGATCGCCTTCATGTCGCTTCTTTCCGAGCGAAGAATCGGGATAGAGAAATCTTGGCAATTCGATCTGGTTTCCGATGAGTTCTGGGGCGAAGTCGAAGAAATTGTAAATACCAACCTTTGGCCCGAGGATTTAGCTTATGTTGACGAAGAAACGGGGGACGAGATATCGGGCGACGACGTGATGCTCGACGTGATTGAACAGGGCATTGAGGAAACCAAGAGAAGATGGGAAGAAGAGGATGATCACGACGATGGTGAGTATCTGAATCCGCCCCAATCCATGACGACTCGGAAAGAGGTGGTTGAAGAATACGAAGAGGAAGTAATTGATTATGGATGGGGTTACGATCCGTTCTACTATAACCCGTATGCCGTCATCGGTGGTGGCCTTTTGACGGCTGCGTTTATCGGTTCTGTTTGGCTCGCATTTTAGAGGAGGATTCCGTGCAAAAAACATGGGCGGTGCTGATTGGATGTCTCTTGTGTGTCATGTTAGCGACTTTAACGGGTTGCGATAATCGTTCTAAGGACGTTCCGGTCGGCGTTGGCAGATCAGCGGTCTCCGTTAAAATTGACCTGACCGACAAGCTTAACCCGGCAATCCTTCCGGATGTGCTGAAGGAGGTCTTTAGAGAACTTGCACCCACAAAGAAACCCGAGTCCAAAGAGTTTCAGCAAAAGGTTGTCCAGAAACTGAGCCAGAAAATCATGGACGACCCCGAGGTGAACTATCGGGTAGATCTCAATGAGGATGGGAACATTGACCCACTGCTCGTGGTTCCCGAATCGGTAGAGGGCAAAGCGGCGGTCTACTCGCTTCGTGTTCCGGACCCCGGCAATCATCCGACGGATCCGCAGCAGAATGCGGATTGGCATAAGATCGCAGGAGACGGCATTGAACTGGTAGCGCTTTCGGTAACCTACGATCAAAATGCGCAATCGATGGCAATCAATGCTGAATCCAACAAATACGTCTACGAGGGACGGAACCATCACCATGGCAGCACCTATCACTCCCACGGACACAATTGGATGGCGACATACTTCCAATATATGATTCTTCGTGACATCCTCTTCCGCCCGTATGGCTGGTATGGCCCCGGATTTTACGGCGGCTGGTACGGTGGATTCTACGGCGGATGGCACGCACCGGTGGCGACCCGCAGCATGAGGCGTACCGTGACGAGCTATAACTCCTCCCCGGCATCGGCGAGACCTGCGAGCAATGTGGCGAGAAGCAGTAAGGCAAGAAGCCGCACTCAGGCGCCAAAATCCATTACGCAGATGAAGTCCAAGCGTGCCATGGCGGCGCGGACGGGCGGCGCCTCCCGCAGCGGAGCATTTGGAAGCGGTAGGTCCTCTACGACGAGATCGGCAGTTAACAGATCAAGTTCCTCATCCAGTAGAAGTCGGAGCTCTGGCTTTGGTAGAACCTCGTCATCCTCTACTCGACGGAGTAGCTCTTTCAGGGGTGGGAGTAGAGGATTCGGAAAGTGAGCGTGGTTAGAGAAAAAGGCAACGCTTAAGGAAGGGAACTGTTCACACAGTATAGGCGATTGTGGAGCTAATAATTGTACTTGTGGGCGTTTTGGTCGTGATTGCAGTTGTCTGGGCGCTCTTCTTACGAAAGAAAGAGTCCGATCCTATCGAATCTCCCCCATCTCTGGATGACGTCAACCCGGGAGGCGTGGTTGTTGTTAAAGGAGTCGAATACCTCGTAGAGCAGAGGAACCGATATACGGAGGCAGACGGAGAGTGGTTTGAATTAAAGTTGACGGGTGACGAGGGGCGGACGTATTGGCTCGACTGGCAAGATCGCGGCGGTTTGAACGTGTCCCTCACGCGAGAAACGCCATTTTCCTCGCTTGGCTTAACCCCCGACGATTTGGCTGCTTTTGATGACGAAGAAACTTCCAGTTTTGACTTCGATGGTGTAGTTTACTATTTCGCTGCATCCGGGGAAAGCCAACTTTATGAAGATGGCGGTACGGAGAGCGAACCGTTTTACTATTGGAATTTCGAGGACGAGGAACACGAGAACGTCATCAACGTGGCGCGCTGGAGCGGTAGAACATACGAAGCCGCAATCGGCAGTTACATCAATGTTTCTGATGTTGATATCTACAGCACCGGATCAAGCGACTGAACAGGGAGCAGGATTTTCTATCAAATTAGGAACTTCCCTCGTGCTCGTGGAGAACTCTCTTGGAGTACGCTGGAGTTCTTAGAGGCTGGTGGGCAGTGCCCACCCTACAAAATGTACTTTTCAACCAGGCTCTAAGCCATCAATCCCGCCCGAAACAATTGAACATCTACCCGCTCCCGGGTTCGAGCAGATTCGTTGCACGCCTCCATGAGGATCCAGGTGTCTAAGGTTGTCCTCTGAAACCAATCCCGATTCTTTCCCGTGGAAATAGCTTCGGCAAAAGTGTCGAGCTGAATACGGTCATCCTCGCGCAAACCCGGATAAACGTCCTGCAATCGCAGGTCTTGGACGCACTTTCCCTCCCTGAAGAGTTGTAGATGTCCGGTGTCTCGACGCAGATCGCCCTCCGTTCCGTGAAACATCCAATACCCGCTCCATTCAAGCATTCTGACATGCGCCGCGCGAGTGCCTGTGTAGCAGAACGGCGCACCGTTGGCATATTCCAATAACGCCTGTCCTCCAGCCGTCCCCCAGACGCCGGTTTGCCCTAGGATAGGGTCCTGCCGCTGATGCACGTATGCTGTAACATGCCTTGGCAGCCCCTTTGCCGCAACAAGTTGATCGAGCTGGTGACTCGCGCCGGCGTGGAAATAGAGCCCCTCAATAAACGCATCGGGCTGACGGGAATTCTCGCCGGTGTGTAGATTTTGCCGAATCCAAAATCTGCATTCTCCGCCGAGCATTTCGCCGATCCCATCTTCCTCCCTAAGCCAGTCACGCATTTGTGCTGCGGCGGGATTCCACCGCATGTTGTGGCTTTGAACAAGCATCAGATGAGGATATTCTTTTGCAACCGAGATAATCTGGCGAAATTCGTTCTGATCAACGGCGATCGGTTTCACGCAAAGCGTGTGCAAACCCAAATTTAGGCTCTCAATTATAAGATTGGCATGTGCCATGGTCGACGTATAAATGAGACACACCTCGGCGTCGTGTTTTTCTTTTGCCTCCGCGATGGTCGTGTATATACGATTCGGGAGGTCATTGGGCACGTCTTCCTCCAAGGATTGTAGAGTTTCACGTGCTGCATCAACATTAATGTCGACGCAGGCTACCGGTTTTTCTAAACCCTTGCAGCCCAGATGTGCTTGCAGTCTTCCTCTGCCAAAATTGGTACACCCGACGTGGATTGCCGATAGTGCCATCGTCAACTCCTTTCACTTATAATCAATTTCATTCAAATTTACACCTATTTCGGTAGGTGCGGTTTCCAACCGCACCTACGGGACTGGATAAACACCGATTCGGTTAGGAAACCGAACCTACCGTAGTGCACAAATAATCATTGGTTTTACTAGACATCTTTCCAAAATAAGTATCTATTTGGCTTGATTTTACGTTATATCCTTTCAACAATCTTCTGTTGTAGAAAGGATACCCATGAGTCAATTTGAAAAAGCAGTAAAACAGTCAGATGAGCAATTTCTGCGAGCGGTTGGTATTGACAAGGCGGCTTTCAACCTTATTTTGGAGCGTGTGGCGACTTACTTTGAAAAACTTAAAGAAGAACGTCCGATGAAGAAACGAGGAAAGAAATCGGAGGTTGCATTGGCCGATCGCCTTCTATTGACATTCACCTATTTGCGCCACTATCCAACCTTTGCCAGATTAGGCATGGAGTTTGGTATCAGTGAGTCTTATGCAAATAAACTCTATCATCAGATACTTGATGTGTTAGTTAAAGTGCTTTCATTGAAGAATCGAAAGCACTTAGTGGAGGGCGATCTCCAAACCATCATCATTGATGCCACCGAGCAACCGATTGAACGTCCAACCAAAGGACAGCGTGTCTACTATAGCGGTAAAAAAAAAGGCACACCATAAAAGTTCAATTGATTGCGTGTTTGGCGCTGTTAGAAATATTATCGGTTACCTGCCGCAAAGGGAGTGTTCACGATTACACCATTCTGAAGGAAAGTCGTGTGGCAATTTCTCCCGAAACTGAGAAGTTGGCTGACAGTGGTTATCAGGGGATAGCCAAACGGTATGCCAACAGTTCGACGCCCATCAAGGCCTATCGGAGCAAGCCCTTGACTCGGGAGGCGAAGCAATTCAACCGACGGTTGGCAACACGCAGGGTCGCCATTGAGAATATCGTCAGACGATGTAAGATTTTTCGCATCACCAAAGACATCTATCGAGGCAAACATCGCAACTATGGGAAAACATGGAATGTGATTGCTGCCATTGTTAACTTGCGATATTCCTCAACAAGTTGCCAAACGGCGTAGTTATTCTAATCTCCGAGATTGCTGGAACTACACGGATCCATTTTGGAAAGATGTCTACTATAGTTCTCGTTCTCCTAATACTTGAGACAATACGCCTCTTCAACTCCCAGACACAAAAAAGGCTCTCAATTTCTTGAGAGCCTTTTAGCCCGGACAGCGTAATCAGTGTTTGTTCAGTTTACCAAGCCGAAAGTTTCTTTACTTCCTCAGCCTGAAAGCCCTTGGGCCCCTGAACCATGTTAAATTCAACTTCGTCGTCTTCATCAAGGCTCTTGAAGCCATCGCCATCAATGTTGGAATAATGCACAAAGACATCTTCACCTTCATCAGTGGTAATAAATCCATAGCCCTTCTGGTCGCTAAACCATTTGACTCGACCTTTCGCCATTGAATTGCACCTCCTTTGTTTGAATCTACAAACTGCAAATGTTTCGTGAAGCCTGAAAAGCTGAGAGGTACAAAATGCCACCATGCCGGGAAAATGCTTCAGTTTTGAACCTAACACTACTTACAGAACTTGCCAAATCCATACTGCAGTTGTACGGTGATACTATTATACACCATTCAAAACAAAAATGCAAGCCTAGAATTTTCGTAACTCAGTGCCATTACATCCAATTCGACGGAATAAGGAATCTGAGGAGGATTAGGTCCTCAGACACGAATGTGCTGCGTAGGTAGCACACATCGAAATTCAACGAGTGCCGGTTCGCCTTCAAGTGTGATCCATTTACGTGCCTACTGCTAGGCGGCTGGCTATGCTTAGTCCGCCGAGATTTGATCGAGCTCTCTTCGCACGTCGTCGGGCAGCAACCACCCAACTGCACCTACGATACCTGGTATCTCATCGGTGCTGTCGCAGCCCACAATCGTGGTCGTAATTTCCGGGTGTGAAAGAATCCATCCCAACGCCAATTGCGCGGGCGTTTTGTCCAATTCGGCGGCATGCGTATTGAGGGCGTTGATTATGGTACTGGGAGTCCCTTGGACCGCGGCTTTGAACTCGGACTCCTTTCGCTTCGCCCATAGCGAACCGCATGGAGGCGGTTTGCCTGGAGTATAAATGCCACCAAGAAGCCCAACAGCCAATGGGCTATATGCCATGACGCCCAGTCCAGTGTCCTGCACAAGCCCGAACATTTCACGTTCGAGCGCCCGATTCAACAAACTATACGGATTCTGTACGCAGATGTAGGGAGTAGCGTTGAGCGTATCGGCAATCCATAGTGCTTTGCAGACTTGCCAAGCGGCGTGGTTGCAACAGCCAACGTAACGGACTTTACCGGAGCGAACCAGATCGTCAAGGGCGCGAATGGTTTCGGGGAGCGGAGTGGACTCATCGAAGTTGTGTACAAGATAAACGTCAATATGGTCTGTGTTCAGCCGCATGAGCGATCGATCGACTTCGCGCATGATGTGATATCGAGACAATCCTTGGTCGTTCGGGCCGGGACCGACCTTACTACAGACTTTAGAGGTGATGACCACATCGTCTCTTTTGCCACGGAGTGCCTTGCCAAGAATCATCTCCGACTGTCCCGCGTTGTCATGTGTATCCGAAAGGCAGTAGCTGTTTGCACAATCAATGAGATTAATTCCCAGATCGATTGCGCGTTCAATGATTCTCTGTCCGGATGTGACATCAGATACTCCCCTGAATCCGAGATCGAGAGCCACTCGGCTGATTTTGACCCCTGCTCTTCCGAAATTGACGTATTCCATTAAGTTCCTCTCGTTTCCATTGACCTCAATAGCGAATTGCTGCGAATGTGACAGAAATTTGGCAGGTCTGCGCAACTCCAATGCCCAATAAAGCTTTGCTAATAATTATTCAAAACGGCTCTTAACTCCCTTGTATCCGCTCAAGAACCAGGTGGCTGCTATCCTCCTTCGCAAGCGTATCAAAAAATCGCTTCGCCACAAGGTATTCCTCGGGCGAAATTACCGATTGATGAAGCGTAAAACCGAGTTCATAACGAATAAGATTTCCATCCCGGCTGAATTGTCGATTCACGGTTGCAAAACTGGACTCCATGGTAAGTTTTCCGGGCAATATGGCCATCCAGCCAACCGGCAGTTCGATTGAAATCTCTTTTTTCACGTGCATCGGGTAGCCAAGATCGAGTTCGTACTTTCGCTTTGTCCCCGCAAAGAGTGCGGCATAATCCCCAAACTCATCGATCGGGAGAGGCAACAACATGCGACCATCAACGGGTTGCGCGTAATCGTCAACGCGGAAACCAACTTCAATCTCGACCGGAATGTCAAGGTTCTCCAAATTAGATGGCTTTACCCAATCCACATGAATTCCCGGAAATTGGTGACTCAGCTCGGCTGCAAGGGTATTTCTCCAATCATTCGGCTTCAATTGTTGGTACCGCAAGCGCGAATCGAGGGCGTACTGTCCCTTCGTTCCCATGGAAATCTCCCCATGAACCGCCCCTTCTTCGTCCAATCGCATGTCGGTCATTAGGATTAATTGATTCGCGTCTGCCGGAAAAGTTGGGATGTCTATGAATATCCCGGTTTCATCTCCGATTAGAAATCCTTTGCGCCCTTGGTTAACGTCGGGAAGGTCCCCAAAGCTGCATGTGTTGGATGTCGCGTCCAGCCATATATAATTACCTTTAGAATTTGGAACCGCAGTAATCATGTGGCTGAACTGTCCGAGAGATGGAAGGTCGGTATCGAGCCGTTCATAAGGCGAAGGGCTGAGCAATACGGGAAACGCCTTGACGCCGACGAGATCAAGCATTGTTATCAGTAGCGTTGTTTTGTCCTTGCAGTCGCCGTACAGGTTTGTCATTACTTCCGAGGCGGGAGAGGGTTGATAAGCGCTTTGGCCCAGTTCAATCCCGACGTAACGAATCTTGGATGCCACGAAATTATAAATCGCGCGAATCTTGTCTTCCGTAATCGGGATGCCCTCAGTCAATTGGTCAACAACAGTCTGAATGGCTTGATCCGAGTGGTATCGATCTTTCGCCAGCTCTTTGTACCACGTGTATACATCATCCCACGATTCCAACGACGAGTAGCTTAGCCGCATCACCACATCGTTGGCAGCGGGCATTCCCGTTTCCTCAACAATAGGCGGCACATCGGTTGCCGACCACACATAAGTGGTGGTTTCAGTCGTTTCCAGCACCTGAGGCGTGAGGTGGCAATTGAGCGATTTCCACCGAAATTTCAGATTACTCGGGAGACGCAGGGCATAACGCACTTCCAAAGTCGGAACTGTTGACTGAAAATTGAAGCCACCCCAGAACCACGTCTGCTTTCCGACGGATTCGCTGGCGATGTCTTGAAACGTTACTTGGTACTCTATGATTGCTCCCGGTGATAACGCAGGCATGGAGATGACCTTCCATACAACGTCCGAATAAATGTTGTACGACAAGAGTCCGGGCGGCGTGACTTCATTATAACCTTCTTCGGAGGGCTGGACGATTGTTCCGTCGGGGGTGATTGTACGCGCAATGTTTACGCTAAGCTGCTGTGCATTCGGTTGGTAAGGAATAGCGATGTCGTCGTACTGTTCGATGCCGCGCCGTGTCAGAAGTTTTACTATCTGATGCGTCGTGTACCTTGACTGACCGGTGGAGGAAATGTCATGGCTAAACTGTTTCATCAAAATAATTACATCGGCGTCGGGATAATCGTTCCGTTTGGATGTTTCCGCAATGATGCTTTCCGAATCGATGTCTACGATCTGCACTGGAGGCACATCCTGCGAAATGGGTGCACTTGTATCCACTTTCGACAGCGCTTGAAGACGAGTTGGAGCCAGCAGGTTGTCCGGATCAATCGCCAAAATTTCCTGATACTGAAGTTGCGCTTGGTAGTAACGCCCGTGCGACTCGTACAATGCGGCCAATTGCTGACGCGGCCAAACGTCATTCGGAAAAAGCCGAGCAGATTCTCGGAACTCCGCAATGGCATCACCTATCTCCTCTCGTTCCAAGTGAATCGCCCCCAAATAGTTATGCAGGTTTTTGCTCTCATTCCTTTGGCATTTCGGATCCAGTTCCAAGACCTTTCGCAGCGTGCGTTCGGCTTCATCAAGATGTCCGATTTGCTTATACGCCAAACCGAGATGGTTCAGGGCGTACAAATCCGCAGATGAATATTCCAATGTACTTTCATATTCTTCAGCCGCAGCGTCGTAATCATTCAGTTTTTCGTAGGTGTACCCAAGATAGTTCCGTACATCGGTGTCTCGCGGTTCAAGTTTCAAATACGTGGCGAAGGCTGCGGCAGCTTTTTCATAGTGCTGCTGTTGAAAGTGAATTTCACCGATTTTGCGCTGAACCTCACTTGATCCCGGTTTAACTGCAAGCGCCGCCCGGTACGCCGTGATTGCCCCCTCAAAATCGCCGTTTTGAAATGCCCAATTCCCTCTGTCAACCTGCTTTTTCCACTGCTCGCGGCGTTCAACCAAGGGATCGACAATCTCTATTTCTTTTCCCTGCCGGGGTCTCAGAATTGTACATCCGCTGAGCAGCAGTAATAACGCAATTATAGGGATTTTATAAGTCCATCGCACTGGCATCGGTGTTTACCTCACCTCTCGATTCTACACAGGGAAAATCGTGTTTTAAACGTCTCGTACTTTCTCCCTAAAGTAATTTATCCATGCCAAATGAATGTGAAGAATCCAATTCCAGTTAATGATAACATATTTCAAGACGGGATTGGTAGATTGCCGCAAGGCAGCTAGTAAGAAGTAAGTGTTTAAGCAATATCTACGGGTAAAACGGGGGGATTTCCAGATGGGACTTACGGAATTGAGTTCCCATAGGTTCGTAGTAGTGGAATTTATGGCCCGTTTCTACATACATCAACATTGTAGCCAGCGTATGGGCAAGTGGACGACCAGCCGGACGTGCAATGAATTGCACTACTACAAACCGAAATGCGTAAATCTTAAGGCTCATGTCAAAAGAAGATGCAAAACTACTTTTAGAAACCGAGTTTTCACGAAAAACTCGGTTTCACTCACATATTCTTAACATGAGCCGATGCTATCTATACGGTATAGACAGCGAGTCATTCAAGGGCGCCAATCTTGGCTGCTTGCGGCGCGGTGGTAGGCAAAGCCCGGTTCGCCAACAGGTCCTCCGGTATGTAATCCGAATAGTCGGATATGTTCCCATGGGTAAGCGCGTAAATAGCAACATTGGTCATGAACCGGTAAACGCCCGGCGAATAGTGGACTGCACGGGTCGGCAAACTGACCGATTCCATCGCACACATATAATCTCGGCGCACGACGATAACTGACAATTTATCACCGACAGATATGCCCTCAAGAAAGTTTCTTCTTTGCGGCCGCGTTCCCCACCAGAAGATGTCAAATCCAACCGGAGGGCCGCCCATTTCGTAATAGTTGCCGTAGATTTCGTGGTCATTTGGAATCCGCTCAACCTGATATTCAGGCATGACATACCGCATTTGAGCGAGGAACAACCGAGTCATTGCTTGAGCTGGCGCGTTCACACCACAATCGTCGAAGACCAGAAATCCACCCTTTCCCACGAGGTATTTACGCAGAGCGGCAGATTCTGCCGGAGTGAAGCGATTATCCAGCCGACCACCACCATACTGGCCGAACAATTTATTTGACCGTGCCATGCTTGGATCGTGCCCTGTCATGAAAAGAATCGGGCTTCTATGCAAGTTAGCGTCAGTCAACTTCAATGCCCCGCCTTCGACGTTCATGTCAACTTTGATTTTCGTCCGCTCGTTGATCCACTTTGTCAAGGCATTCAGCGAGGAAGCATCTGCCCACCAATCAGAAAGATTATGGCGCACTCGGGTAAAACGCAGTACGCCGCGAATATCGCGGCCTTTACCGACAACCGTACCCCCAGGTTCGCCTCTCGGAAGGGGTGGAACCTCGGTATCACCGAGCGTAATGCTTTTAACAACATCACCTAGTGCGTCGGGCGCCGCACCAACAGTCTCAACCATGGCAAGACCGGGCGGGCGGTTGAACGCAAACTCCACCTGTACGACTCCACCGGCGATACCTCGACCAATGTTGGGAGGACCGGCAGCGGGAGCATTTGCCACCGGCGCCGAGAAGGCTAACGCCCCGGGAGCATCGGACACTGAGAAGTCCGCATGTGTAGCGGCCTGAGGTACAGGAGATTTGGGGGACGCCACCTTCGGAACATTCGGATTTATCGGGGCATCAATCTTAACCACCTTGTTTGAAAACTTTGGTACAGAGGTCGCCTCGAAGTTTGAACGAGCGGGGAAAGTAGTTGTGACGCGCGGCTGAATTTCAACTTGTTCAACCACCACAGTGTTCGTTGTGGGCACCGTTGGTTTAATCGGTGATTTAACGACAGGTTTACGAACTGTAGGCTTCGGTGGCTTGCTGAACTTGAGTACGTCTACCCCAACCAAATCTTTAAACTGCCGGGTTTGACTTACCAAGTACAAACTAACGATAAATGCTATCGCAAGATGCAACACCAACGAAGTCATGAACGCGCGGGAGGTTCTCTTCGTTCTCATTTGTCTTCCTCCATCTTTGGAATAAGTGGTTTGTTAAACTTCGGACTTACGCAGCTAACAACCTGAAGTTCGCGGTAGAGCAGTTTATCTACTGTTTCAACAATCCAAGCCCTGTAGGAGCGATCTCCAAATCGCGACCGCCTATTTGCGGCGGGGCAAGATGCCTCGTCTACGGTAGTAGACTCAATTGCTGCGTAAGTCCTAAAACTGTCAATAATCCAGACAAGGATTATGACGAAAACCTGCTACGCCACGTTCTATGACTGCGCAATTAGTATGCCATAGTCTGTAATCCTTGCCGATTGCATTATGCGACAACTTATCCATGGCGAAAAGTGGGCTGTTATTGTACCAAACAGAGCAAGATTTCTACTTCAGTTTGTACCGAACCGTGCATAAACTGCGATCTAGTGGCTAGTGGAACTCTACCGCACCGGGATCTCTATCAGGATTCACTATCGCACTCGTTGTCCATTCCTGTGCGGTCAATCGATCGTTTTTCACTCGCTTGATTGTTATTCCCTAGAGACTCTAGAATCAGCGACCTATCAGACAACATAGCTATGCTCAACTGATTATGTATTGTTAATTGGATTCTCTCTTTGCTATAATTCTAATCAGAGGATTCTGTGTCGTGTGGCATTCGTAAATATCTCCGTCTCTGGAGAACATTTTTTCATTATATTGCTTAAAGCCCGACAATAAGGAAATCAACCCAAATGTCCCTCCCGAAACTTTCCGTGAGTAATCCGGTCTTTGCCAACCTACTGATGATCGTAATCATCGTGTTCGGTACGATTGCTTGGTTTGTGCTCCCAAGGGCGTTAAGCCCCGATATTGAGGTACAATCAGCATCAGTCACAACCATCTACCCCGGCGCCTCTCCCGAGGAGGTCGAGAAATTGGTGACGGTCCCGATCGAGGAAGCTATAGAAGACGATGTCAACAAGATTGATCTGATGCTCTCAACATCTTCGGAAGGGATATCGACAATCTCGCTCCAGTTCGAAGAGATTAGTGATAGGGATTTCAGCAAGCAGATGCAGAATATGCGCTCCGCGGTGGAGCGCGTGAATGATCTCCCGAATGAGATTCTGAATGAACCGGAAGTTGTGGAATTCGACATGGAATCCACTTTCCCTGTGCTAACGCTCGTCGTTGGCGGAGCCATCTCGGAA
Organism: Candidatus Poribacteria bacterium; assembly: GCA_965204085.1. Lineage (GTDB taxonomy): Bacteria > Poribacteria > WGA-4E > WGA-4E > JAJDTR01 > JAJDTR01. The sequence goes on from CBDBEE010000002.1 coordinate 1,310,954, forward strand.
CCGCAGATGAAGGCTATCGCCGAGAACCTAAGAGACGAGATTCTGGACATTGACGGGGTCGGATCTGTTCGCTTGGCAGGGGTGCGCGACAGAGAGATATGGATAGAAGTTGATCCGCAAAGACTGCAAGCATATCACCTCCCTATCACGGAGGTGATAAATTCGCTAAGGAACCACAACCTTAACTTGCCGGCGGGAACAATAGAAGTTGGCACATCTGAATACCTTGTGCGCACCTTGGGTGAATTTCGGAGTGTTGATGAGATTGAAGACACGATAATCCGAGCGCGAGGTACCGGCACGTCACTTCGATTGGGCGACATTGCGATCATCTCCGACACCTACGAGAAGCCGCGCACGTTGTCACGTATCCACGGAACGCCATCCATCAGCTTGACGATTCAGCGGAAGACAGAATCAAATACCATCAAGTTGGTTGAACAAATTCGCGAACTCGTTGACGATTACAGACTGGTTGCGCCGGAGAATGCAAGAATCTCAGTGGTAAATGATTACTCCGTTATCCTGAAGGAGCGGTTTGGTATCCTTGAAACCAATGCGTTCTTCGGACTCTTTCTTGTCGTTATTCTGCTGTTCGTATTCTTGGGCTTTCGGAACGCGCTCTTTGCGGCGCTTGGCATCCCTGTCGCATTCATGGCAACGTTCCTTTTCATGCAACTGACGGGGATTGTACTGAGCGGTGTCGCTTTATTTGGTTTGATACTTGTCGTCGGCATCGTCGTTGATGATGCTATTGTGGTAGTTGAAAATATCTATCGGCACATCCAGCGGGGAAAATCTCCGCGCGAAGCTGCCGTCGTTGGCGCCGAGCAGGTAGGAACTCCCGTTCTCGCAGCAAGTTTGACCACGGTCGCGGCGTTTGGACCGCTGATGTTCATGTCGGGTATATCCGGTCAATTTATGCGTGTTGTGCCGATTGTTGCCATTTTGGTGTTGGCGGCATCACTGCTTGAAGTGTTTATGATTCTTCCCGCGCACGTTTCCGAATGGGGAAAGGTATCGAAGAATAATGCCCGTCGAAATAACTGGTTTAATCCGATAAAGAAGCGTTACGTGGCGGTTTTGAAGTACATCGTACGGTGGCGGTACGCCGTAGTGTTCGGAGTCTTGGCTGCGGGTGTGGTGGTTTGCGCCGCCGCATTCTTGGCGCTTGATAAGGAACTGTTCCCCGGGGAAGACTTCCCCCAATTCTACCTCAAAGCCGAAATGCCTCCTTCCTTCGGGATGAATGAGACCAGCGGGGTGATTTCTCAACTTGAGAAGGCTGCCGCCACTATCCCGGCTGACGAGCGCGTCGCTATTGTGAGCAACCTCGGCTTACACACCCCCACCTCCGGATTACTGGCAGGTACAACGTTTCGATCCAATGTAGGCGAGGTACTGGTCGAACTCGTTCCGAAAGATCAGCGCAAGCGTAGTGTAGATGAGATTGTGGATGCCCTTCGTCCGCAGATTGCGAAAGTCAGCGGCATCGAAAAGCTTACCATTGATAAGTTGCAAGGTGGACCACCCAGCGGCGCCGACGTTGATGTGAAAATCAAGGGGCCGGATTTCCCCGAGCTGAAACGAATTTCGAATATGCTTCAAGCAGAATTGCGTCAGATGGATGGCGTCTATGACATTCAGGATGATTTTCTCGTCGGGAAGTCCGAACTCCGGGTGCACGTGAAGGAGGAGAAGGCGCATCAATACGGGTTGAATGTCTTCCAGATTGCCTACAATGTGCGCAATGCAATCGAGGGTAATATTACTACCACCTATCGTGATACCGACGAGGCGGTAGATGTCATCGTGAAATACAACGAAGGCGCTCTTCAGACAATCTCGGATCTTGGGGAACTCCTGATAGCCGCGCCGACGGGAGAAATTGTCCCGTTAAGAGACATTGCCGACGTGCGAGAGGAGAAGGGGTACGTCGAGGTTCGCCGCTTTGACGGAGATCGGGCGATTACCGTGAATGCTTCCGTAGATTCTGACAGGACCACGGCGGTTGAAGTAAATCAAGCGCTAATTGAGGCATTCGCGGGGATAGAGACTATGTTCCCCGGATACCGGTTGGACTTCCGGGGTGAATTTGATCAGATTCAGGAATCCTTTGCCGATCTGGTTCGGCTATTTACGATTGGTGTGTTCCTGATCTATGTCATCTTGGCGACTCAGTTTAAGTCTTTTCTTCAGCCCGTTATTATACTTTTGGCGGTGCCATTCGGAATCATCGGTGCGATGATTGGACTCTTGGCGGTTGGCGCCACGCTAAGCATGATAGCCATGTTTGGTATTGTTGCGCTCGCCGGAATCGTGGTAAATGATTCGATTGTGCTCATCGACTTCATTAACCGTTATCGCAGAAACGGAAGCGAGCGGTGGCGCGCGATTCTTAGAGGCGCTAGCGTCCGATTGCGTCCGATTATGTTGACAACCATTACAACGGTTTGCGGTTTGATTCCGATGGCGACCGGGTTGGGTGGAAAGTCACCTATCTGGATGCCGTTGGCTAGCACGATCATCTTCGGACTGACGTTTGCTACTCTGTTAACACTCTTTGTCATGCCCGCATTGTACGCGATTACGACGGATATAAATGCGTTGTTCGCAAGAAAACCTTCTCCTGCCCAAAGTCCTGCTATGGACGAGTTACCGGTGGGTGCCGAGATTAGTGCTGACGACTAGAATACGAACTAACCGAAACGGATCAAAAATTCGTTTTCGACCGCACGGAAGGGTTCTCAAACAGCGTGAAAGTAGCGTATACCGGATTAGACTTGCCGCCGGGGGCGGCGAAATATGATGATGGATACCTGAGTGAACTCGCGGCAAAGTTTAAACCCGCCAAATCCGCGCCATACTATTTCGAATTCTTCCCCGACGACTACGAATCTTCGCAAGCAGTTGCAATAGCGGATGACAACCTGCTAGATCTGCTCATTCTCGACATTGAGAAAATCGAAAACATCCTAATGAGGTTGAACGACACGAACGTGAAGTCCGCCCTTGATAAGTGTCTGACACATCTCGAAACCGAAAGTCCTCTGTGCAATCTTTCGCTTGACGACAGCGAGAAGGTAGTTGCCAACGGTTTTGGTCTGGTGAGTTCCAAACCAACGGTGATATTTGAAGCCTCATGTACGGATGTGAATCAGGTGTGCTCCTCTATCTTGGAGAAAGCCGAGATGATGTTCTTCTATACGCTGAACAAACAGGAAGTCCATGCGTGGTTGGTAGAAAAAGGCACAAACGCAGTAACGTGCGCGGGGCAGATTCATTCCGATTTGGCGCGTGGATTTATCAAAGCGGAGCTAATTAGTTGCGATGACATGTTGGCATCGCATAGCCTGCAAGATGCCCGTTCCAAGGACTTGACGAAGCTAGTGGACGAGGACTGCATTGTCCCGGAGAACACAGTCCTTGAGATTCGCTTTAACGTGTAATTACTAGCCCAAGTTGCTACTTATGATAGAGAAACCGAGTTTTTGGTTCACGTTTGCTAAATTATAGACAGATTGGGCTGATTTTCGTCAATTTGGTGCTTCCACGTTGGAAAAAACTCGGTTTCTGCGCCTCGTCGGACAAAGGTGGCAACTTGGGTTACTATGAAAGTTCGGGAACGCGCCAAGGGACACACCCTATAACACGGGAGAAGACAGCGCCGATGGACATTAAGAGTTCATTCGAAGAGAATGGTTTTCACGTTTTCAAATCGTCAACGATTGAATCGGAGAGAGTTCGGAATGCGAGCGATGGAATGGATAAGATTCGCGAGGGCGATTACGATACGGGAAGACCACCGGAAAACTCTCCTTGGAATCCCGGCGATGATCCGGCGTGTCTCTGCAAAATTGAACAGCCGCAACTTGGCAGCAAGGCGATTGGGGAACTTATTCGGTCTCCCGAAATTGGTGAATGGGCCGCCCACGTCACGGGCGCCGAAATGATTCAGGTGTGGTGGGTACAACTGCTTTACAAACCGCCAGCAGCCGAGAAGGAGCCTACCCCGACCAAGATTGGATGGCACACGGATTGGCAGTATTGGAGAGCGACTTGGGAAGAAGGAAGTCGGTTACTCACGGCATGGGTTGCGTTGAGTGATGTGGAGGATTCATCAGGTCCCATGAAATTCGTGGCAGGTTCGCATCGCTGGGAGGAGATTACCGGCGGCGACTTCTACAGCCAAGATATTTCTGAAGAAGCCTTTTCCATATCGCCGGACCGGAAGTGGAAGGAGATTTCGGCTCTCATGGACGCCGGCGGGATGAGCCTCCATGACAAAAGAGTTTTGCACGGAAGCAGTTTCAACCTGTCGAGTGCTCCACGCAAAAGTCTGGCGATTCATCTACGCACAGACCGGAGCCGGCCTATTGACGGACAACGAGCAGGACTGGCGCGTTACATAGATGATTTGGATACGGCGCCAATCATCTATGGGAAGAAATCGAAAGCCGCTTTCCTTTAGCTCGACACCGGCGAATCGTACTCTTCAAAGTGCCGCGGATAAATCTCCATTGCCGCTTTTATCAGCGGTTTGAGTTCCATAATCTTGTCGAGAGGTCCCTCCGCCACAATCTGGCGCGTGAGAATTGCGCTCATTACGTTGATCTCCCCCATCCAAAACCGGTGTGCCACATCACCCGACATAGATAGTTGTACATCGGGCGGCTCGCCATAATCTCCGTAGTGGACGGAATTCTCTCCACTTCGAGCAGCCAAGGTAATCGAAGCCTCGGGATCGGTGAAAACAAACCTGACGGCCAATTCGGTTGTTTGCAGCAGTTTTTGGGTGTGAGGATGATTACCCATCAACTCAAAAAACCCGCCTATGCAGCGATAGAGCTTTTCGGCAGATTCAAAAACGGGCATTTTTTGTCATTCCTCTCTTAATTGCTCTCCTTCATTTCATAAACTGGCCCCTTCAGCTTTCATTTGGCGGACTTTTTTCGACTTCCAAGTCTTGATAACGCTTCGTGACTTTCGACACAAAAACCGACCAGAGCCCTGCCATCACCATTGCCACAACTGAAAAAGCGGCGCCGGGAATCTTCGCGAATAGACCGAAGAGTGCAAACACGCCAGCGCTGCCCCCCTTTGCTGTCCGATAGCCGAAGGTGTCAATAATCTGTTTCACTCGGTAGCGTGCATCGAATGACAAAGGGATGTAGAAAATCTCTTTGCCGGCGCGAAAGATGGAGTAGTCCAGCGCTTTGAATAGGAGAAAAGCCGTTGCCCCGCTCCGTAGCGAAGGCTCGATGGTTAATATCGCGCAAGTGAGGAGATGAACCGCCGGAATCCCGAGATGCACCGTACGTAGTGGCACAAATCTGAGAATCAGCGGGACGGCAAGAAATTGCAACGCTAGCGCTACCGTATTGAGGCCGGCGTAGAACGAACCGTAGAAAGCCGTTCTCTCGTCTGCATCTACCTTCTCAATTTCCACCAATCCGTTGAAGCGTAAATCGAGGACCGTTGAGACGGTCTGTGTGGTCAAGATAAGCAAGCCGATGAGCACCAGATAGCGCGACCTAAAAAATAGCGCTATTCCTATGTGACCCTTCTTGCCGCCCGCTTCCTCCGTGCTCGGTTTGGGTTCGCCGGCTAACGTATAGGCTACGCCGGAACAGACGGCAGCGGGAATGAGAGACCCTGCGGCGAAGAGAAGTAGTAACTCGGAACCCAGCGGTGCTGCCAATTGCCTCACGAGAAGCCCATCGGCTATGGCGCCGAGCGATGCAATTCCGCAGAATGGACCGTTAACTTGTCGCGCTTGATCGGAACTTAGCGTGCTGTTGACAAGCGACCAGTATTGCTCAATGATTAGGACGATGTAGGCTTCACGAAAGACGTAGATAACGGCGGCTGCAAGTGCAAGCCCACGCAGTAGCAATATGTAGCTGCCGCCAATTAATCCCGCGGACAGTAACGAGGTCAGCAGCAGCGCGCGATTTGCCCCTATTCTTGAGAGTATCCGACCAAAAACGTACAACAGCAGGAAGGTGGTCGGCGGCACGGAAAACATCACCCACGGAAGATTCACAGCGCCGTATGCCTCAATGAACAGCGAGGTTGATACGGCTCGAATGAATTCGTAACCGCACAGCAGAAAACCTCCGGCGCTCGAAATTGCTAGGGCGGCAAGGAAAAGCCGTTTTGGAAGTAGCATGTGGAAGTGCTTGGAAGGGGAAATTCTACCTTGAAAACTTCTCGGCGGTGTCCAAAGGTACGAGTGTGCGGATTAACGCGGACACAAAATGTCGACTTAGATAATTGCCACCGCGTTTTCGAGATGGGAATTCGACCCTCCATTTGATTTCCAAGCGATTTCTCTATTCGCCTTCTTCATCTTCGGCATAGGAATGACCGCTCATGATGGCGCGCACCTGTCTTGCGGATGTGGCATTCGCCAGTTTTCCAATTCGGTCGGCCTCTTCGTCGCGCAACGCTTGAACGTTTTTCACGACAGCTTCAAGTTTGTCTGCCGGAAACTTGCACGCGCCGTTCTCATCCATGTGAATAAGCTCACCTGGTGCGACATCCATCCCTGCGACCGAAACGGGAACGTTAATCGCGCGAAGCGCCATGGCTCCGTGACCGGGCGTAATGCCGCTGAGCATGTACTGAAATTTCATGGGGCGAATCTCATCCTTGTCGCGAGAGGGACCGTTCGATATGGCGCCGACACACCCTACGGCTTTCATCGCAGAGGTCATGTTTCCGCCCGCAAGCCCGGCTTTATTGGCTATTTCGGGGGGAAACTTCTGCTCGAATACCAGAATTGTTGGTTTCTTGGAAGCGTCCAGTTCGTCAATGACATCCAAGAAAGACAACTCGGAGTAATTCGGGTCCGGCAGGCCGTAGACGCAGGTCACGGCATACCCGACGAGCGGTCCCAACTCGGGATACATACAGTGAATCGACGTATCGGTGTACCAGTTTTCCGTCCAAGGATTATAGAGCCCAAGGCAGGTTTCGGTGCCGGGATAGGTGGCAACAACATTCGTGATTGAAGGTGTATCAAACTCTCGTAAAATTGCAAACATTTCCTGTTCTGACAACTCTGGCATCAGTACCTCCGAAATAATGAATCATAGGGATAGCAGTACAAGACTCCGGTATAGCCGCACACGTGTTGAATAGCACCGGATTATGTCACATCTCGCTAGTTTTGTCACGGATTTTTTGCCCCAGCATGGGAGGGCAATCGCGAATTCGTCACTCATCCTGTGCGCCAGGAGCGTTCGTACTGTTTCATGGCGGTTGCAATAGCAAGAGAAAAGTGATATAATTCTCTGCTTTGATTTTTACCTTTCCAAGTTATGTAGTCATGCTTTCCAAATCGGACTTACGCCGCTGTAAATTCAGTACCGTATAATCGCTAATTGACTGCTGGCGAACATTACGTCCATCAATCAAAGTATCATTCCACCTCACATCCGCGCGAGTGAATCTTTACTGTTTTGCCCCGATAACCTCCTCAGACTGTGTCACTATGTGATCTATTCTCGTACGGCTGGTTATATTTTTCGGTCCGCCAAATAGGCGAGTAAAGCCGGCGATAGGATCTCCCACCCGATCCGGAATTCTAGCGAAGCTGCGCCTCAATAAATCCGGCGGAGATGAATATGCCCATTATCACTGTGGAACACCTAAGCAAAAACTTCAAGGTACATAAACGCCGCAAGGGGTTTTGGGGAAGCCTTGGCAGCGCCATCTCGCGCGAACATCACATTATAAAAGCCGTTGACAATGTGAACTTCACTCTTGAGCGCGGAGAATTGGTAGGATACATCGGCGCCAACGGCGCGGGAAAATCGACAACCATCAAAATGCTGACGGGGATTCTTGTGCCAACCTCGGGACACATCGACGTCATGGGGTTGACGCCATATCATCGCCGGAAGGAAAACGCACGTCGGATAGGCGTGGTGTTTGGACAACGCACGCAGCTTTGGTGGGATTTGCCTGTTATCGATTCGTTTGAGTTGTTAAAACATATCTACGAAATTCCCGAAAACCGGTACAACGAGAATCTCAAATTCTTCAGCGAACTATTGCAATTGCGTCCGTTTCTGTCCACACCGGTACGAAAATTGAGTCTTGGTCAGCGGATGCGGTGCGATTTGACTGCCGCGCTGCTGCACAATCCGGAGATTCTCTACTTGGATGAGCCGACTATCGGCTTGGATGTGGTTGCTAAAGAACAGGTTCGTCAGTTCCTCAAGCAGATAAACGCCGAACGTCAGGTCACAGTAATCTTGACGACTCACGACCTCAACGATGTGGAGCAGATATGTCAACGACTCATTATCATTGACAGCGGCAAAATCATCTATGACGGTGGGATCGATGTCCTGAAGAAACAGTACGGCAAAACCCGAATGCTCATTGTTGACCTTGCGCAGCCGTATTCCGACATCCAACTTGATGGTGTGAAGCTGACCCGGCGCGAGGAAAATCGTATCTGGCTCGCATTCGACCGAGATACGCTGCCCGCTTCGGAGGTCATCGCGCGATTGGCGGCGCGTTACGAAATACAAGATTTGACAATCTCGGAGCCGGAAATTGAGGAGATTGTCCGGCGGATATATAAGTTCGGCATGAGTCAATAGCCGTTGGAAACTAACGATGAAAAGTAAGTGTTTAGTGGCGAGTGATTAGTGGCTAGTGGATCTCTATGGGGACTCTATCGCGCGGGGTTTACTATCGCACTCACTATTCGTTCGCTCGAATCCCGCTGTGACTTAGGTCGTAGGGTTTCGGTGTTCCTGTTTAGTCCACCGATCAATAATGAGAATGTTGGTTCGTAGTAGTGCAATTCATTGCACGTCCGGTTGATCGCTTACCTACCCCCGACTCGTGTGTTGATTTCTTTAAAAACGGGCAATAAATTGGATCTCTATCGCACTCGATATTCACTCGCTTGATCCCTACTACAAACCGAGAGAAGAAGATCCTAATAGATTGATTCCATTCTAGTTTGTCCTATAAGTTCAACTAAACAGTTACCATGAAAAAATATCTCGCTTTTTCGACAAAAGCCTTTCAGCGGACCCTTACCTATCGGTTCGAGCTATGGATGGAGCTAGCCATCAATGTGCTCTTTATGCTGATCTACGTTTATCTGTGGAAGGCGTTGTATACCGACCAGACATCGGTGGAGGGATACGACCTTATCGGCATTCTGACATACATCGTTATCTCGCAGACGTTGCTGACGTTTGTGTTCACTCTTCGGATCGCACGAATTATCCAAGCGAAGATTCGCGCCGGCGAGGTTGCAACCGATCTGATGAAACCGATCGACTTTCAGATGATGACGCTCGCAACCGCAGTCGGAACTTCAATCCACACTGTGCTATTTAACATGTTGCCGAAAGTCGTTCTGTTTTATGTGATTTTCAAGTTGTCTCTTCCGCCGTCCTTTCTAACTATAGTGCTCTTTATCTTGAGTGTAGCCTTGGGATATGTCATACTGTTCAGTATCGAATTCATAATCGGTATCTGCGCCTTCTGGCTTGTCGAAATTTATGGGCTTTATGCGCTAATCATATGGGGACTGCACCTTTTATTTTCCGGCTACTTTCTGCCCCTTGAGTTCTATCCCGCCTTCTTATCCAAGGTGGCGGAGGTGTTGCCCTTTCGTGCCATCATCTATATCCCAACTGCACTTTATTCCGGTCAGCTAGTAGGGAGAAATCTGATTGTATCGCTGTTGATACAACTGGCATGGGCAATTGCGTTAATGGCGATTGGGCGGATCGGTTATCGCGCAGCTTTCCGCAAGCTGGTCGTTCAGGGCGGCTGAGAAGAATGGGATGGCATGAAGTTTCTTTTCCCGATTGTTCAGCCTTGTTCTTGCTATACTTCGATTAACTTGTGAAGTTAATCTTTAAGGCAACTGTTTAGTCCCTTGATTTCTGGAGTCGAGTACTGTGAATCTAGACTGCTTTTTCCCATTTTCTAGGCGGATCTCGTGTGGATGCTCATCTTTCCGGTTTGTAGTAGGAATTAAGTGAGTGAATATCGAGTGATCAACTGAGCGAACAGCGAAGGCGATAGAAATCCCATAGAGATCCTATTCATTGCCCGTTCTATGGCTCTGGGGTTTTACTGACCAGCAAGCGAACGGATAGTGAGTGCGGTAGAGATCCACTAATCACTAGCCACTAAACACTTACTCTTTGAGCATTATGCGACGATATCTCAAGCTCTACTTTCTTCTCGCAGGCGCTTATGTGCGCTCTCGAATTCAATATCGACTGTCCTTTGGATTGAGGTGCATCACGATTATGGTCAGTGAAGCCTGCTTGATCGGACTGTTGGGCGTGTTGTTTACCAAGTTTCGTGCCGTGAACGGTTGGACGTTGGCAGAAGTCGTTTTCCTTTACGGGTTAGGGAATCTGGCGTACTCGCTCATGCGGATAGTTGCCAGCCAGTTGGATGATTTCGATCGGTACATTGTTCTCGGCGACCTAGACACAGTTTTAACCAAGCCTTTACCGTCACTGTTCTACGTTCTTGCGAGCCGCGTGGAACTTCATCACGTCGCGCGGGCGCTGACGAGCGTCGCCATCTTCATCCTTGCCCTGAACCTCGCACATATTCGCTGGTCGGTGAGCATTGCCGTGTTTACCTTCACGACAGTACTGTGCGGCACCGCAATTATGTTCGCCCTCATACTCGTCAGTGCCACGGTGGCGCTGTGGACGACGAAATCCGGCAAATTGACGGACCTGCTCATCACTGCAACCAAAGAATCGGCGACTTTTCCCATTTCCATCTATCCGCTCGCCGTGCGGCTCGTGTTGACATTTATCCTCCCCGTGGCTTTCGTGACCTATTATCCCGCTCAGCAGTTCCTTCAAAAGGAGGAATTCCTCGGAATGCCCGAATTCTTCCAGTTCGGAGCACCTGTCGTTGCACTCGTGATGCTCGGCGTCGGTTTTCTCTTTTGGCATTACGGCTTGAGACGCTATCAAAGCACTGGTACATAAGAGTTGCCAGACAAACCAAATTTGTCTTTCCACTGTATTCTCAAAAAAATTGTATCGGATGTAATAATTCGGGATCGTGCGGCTTCTACAAAGTATGGAAGTTTATTTTCGTCGCCGGAATATGTTCTAGAGCACATTTTTTGATAGGCGTTGAACGTGTGCACATGTGTCACAATGCTAGGAAATCTGATCGAGACCGTACAGAAGGAGGACAGAAAAGATGAAGGCAATACTTTCGCGGAAGACGATCATCGGAATATTGCTTGTCGTCGTAATCGGTTGTGGAAGCACCGACGATCTCATTAGGGAAGATGGCTCAAACTCATCGCCCAACGTATCAATTACGGAAAATCCTGAAGTTTTAATCGTCGAGCAAATCTTAGGGACTTGGCTTCTAGACTCGCTTCATCTGTTTAGTGGCCATAGTGGCGCTTGGCATAGTGCCGACTCGGTTACGTTTTACCTGACATTTAAGCCGGATGGAACTTTTCAAGCGACCCACAAGTATCCCATAGGATTCATTGCGGACCGCGAATTGCTTGCAGAGAGAGGATTACAACACGTTAAAGAAGTTATAGTAACCATATTAGGTGATTACAAAATTGCTGCAAATCAACTGACGATTCATGTGTTATCTTCACACGTCAATCCGATGCAGGCAGCGGAACTTGATTCAGACTTTGAAAACCCTGGTTTCCTTTGGGTTGAAGAGGTTGGAGACTCAGGGAACGCGGAAGTTTACCTCGGCGAGAATGATGGTATACTTGTCTTTCTAGTGAAAGATGGCAAAATCATCGGCGAGATTATCTACGAGCGACTTCAGACCGAACTGAATGTAAAATCCACTCCGCCAAGTTATACCATTTTGCTTGAATAATAGTGCATACGGTGTCTGAACTGTATCGTCCACTTTCTCCGTAGGCGGGGATCAAATGAGATCAAGCGACTGAATAAGGAGTGCGATAGGGATCTTGATAGCGAATGCGATAGAAATCCATCAAGCGAGTGGATAACGAGCGATCAACTGAACGAATAGTGAAGGCGATAGTAGATCCTGATAGAGCTCCCCTTGCCCTGCCGACTTTGCGCGGAGACGAAACTTCTTGTTCCGCTCCGCGTAAATTTCTTGACCTGATTCTCGCTATCAATGCACAAGCGTTTTAGAGAAATGGTATTATCACCCAGCAATTCTCATTTTGAATTCGCCGGGCGATTGTGCCTATTGGAGCCTGTTTGGACAGTGGGACGCAGACTCATTTGATGTTATTTCTGGGTTAGAAACTTATGATTTTGTGCGAATTCAACCTTTACACCTGTCGCCCCTTTGGGGCTTTGGTTGTGGTGGCATCGCGCTTCTATAAACCTGCCGCCCCGCTGGGGCTAAGATGCGTCGAGTTTCACGATTCCCAGCAAGTCGTGCATTCAACACAACGCTCTTCTGAAGCGACAAACTCAAAGCTGGCTCGGCTTCATAAGGGTTTTGGTCTCAAAATGAGAATTGCTGATTATCACCGTTTTCCTGAAAAGAAATAACCCGATGTAATAATTTGAGAACGAGCGGCATCTATAAAGACAGTAACAACCATTTCATGACGAAAGAGCACCTATGCACACCGACGACGGACATATCGTTCATCAATGTCTCTCAGGGAACACGGGGGCGTTCGCGCTGCTGGTCAATAAGTATAAGGCGCGCCTTTTCGCGCTTGTGTACGCGAAAGTTGGTCAGTTTGAAGACGCCGAGGATATAACTCAGGATGTCTTTCTTAACGCCTATAGGAAGCTGTCAACGTTACGGCGATGGGACAATTTCTACGCATGGCTGTATTCGATTGCTTCCAACCGATGCAAGGAATTCCACCGAGCCGAGAAAAGAAGGCTTGACGCCGCTTTCCTTGCCGACCAAAGCGAGAATTACCAAGCAGACATGGATGCGCATACGGAAAAACTGAAGAATGAACAAATCCATGACGCATTGGATTCTCTCCCCGAGATTCACCGTCAAGTGTTGGTGCTCCGTTACATGGCTGGCATGAGGAGCAAGGAGATTGCCCAAACGTTGCGGGTTTCTCCCAACACTGTCAATCAGAGACTCATGCGAGCCAGAACCCAGTTGAAAGCTGTCTTGAATGAGGAGATGATTACCATGATACCCACCGCTTTTGCCGAACGGAAACTACAGCCGGGATTTACAGCCCAAATAATTGAACTCATCAAAGGCACCCAAATTCAGACCGCGCCCCACAAGACCGCCCTTCCGCTAGGGTTGTCCGCTGCTGGCGGCGTGATTCTTCTACTCTTGAGCTTGAGCATTCCGCAAAGCCCGCTTTATCCAGTTGGCGAATGGCTGGGAGGGCCATTGCCCCTGAATACACGAGTGGTTGACGACGGTGAGATTGCCGTTGACTCGGAAGCCGCTCAAGTCGCGATTCTCGGCGGCGAACAGGGAATTGGCACTTTCGGGCAGAAGCCGGAACGGCGCGAATTGCCTACCGCGGTTGGGCAGCCCGGGGACTCACCCGAACCGGAAAAAACACTAACGCGCCTGCAAATGCTTGATGATTTCCGCCCTAGCTGGAATCTTGATTTTTCGCCCGATGGGACAAAAATAGTGTACTACAGCCTCGGGAGGCCTGATGTAACCATTCCACCGGGCTTGGTCGTGCGCTCGTTAGTATCCGATTCGCCTAACGGTGGCGCCGAACCGGTCGTATTGCTAGATGAAGATAGAGCCGCTTATTATCAACCCAAATGGTCGCCAGATGGCAAATGGATTGCCTTTCTCAGACAGGAATACCCCATGAGAGACGGAGCGTCTTACAGCGACATGGACGAATATATAGATTCTTTCAGTAACATGGACGTATATCTAATTTCTGCTTCGGGCGGCGAGAAGCGGTTTCTGGCGGCAACCGATTCCCAAGATCAGGATATACTGAGTTGGTCGCCTGATAGCAAGCAACTCGCATTCGTGAAGCGTCAAGGAAAGAATACGGATATTTTCATCGTTTCTATCGTGACTGGAAAGGTACGTCCCTTTACCACAGACGGCAAAGAGAATGCCAAACCCACTTGGTCCGGTGACGGAAAGTGGATTACCTATCTGTCGAAACGAGGTGCGTCCTGGTTCACCGGCCGCCAAAGGTGGATTCAAGCGTTGGCTGGCGGCAAACCGAGGATATTAAAGGGCTCTGACCACGATCCTGTCCTCTATTCACCCGATGGAGAGTGGCTGGCTTACCTCCGCCGAACGCCGGATCAGCCGCACGGGTTTTACGCCTCTCGGATTACTTCCCAAGGTGAGTTGACAGGAGATCCGGTTCTTCTCAAAACCGCTGTTTCAAATAAATTTGGAAAACCCATCACGTGGACTACCGACGGTCGGATTATCACGCTAGAAGAGGATTACGGAGAGAAGACTTACGCCCTAAGCACCGAGGACGGTGAGAAGCGTCTGATGGGTTCAGACGTAAGACTTCTCTCGCTGCATGAACGTGTGCAGTGGCTATCCGACGGAGATCGTCTGTTTTTGTTGTCTCGCACTGACTTTAGTCCTAACTTTTTCGACATTGACAAAGGGCTGGTGACTCCACTGCCTATTCCGCTACCGGAGGGAATGCGATTCAGTGAATCAGCTATTTCACCGGATGAACAGCGGATTGCATTCGTACAGTTCGAAATCAAGGAACCGACAACTGAATCTTCAACGGAGTTGCCTGAAATAAATGCACATCTCCACATCACCGAGGCGAAAGGCGGGATCTCAAAACACGTGACGCGGATTGGGTCTCCTCTTGTAAACCCGCGCTGGTCTCCTGACGGACAAGAGATAGCATTCCTCAACACCGAAATCGGCGCACAGGGACTCGTCGAATCAAAACTGTGTGTCGTGTCCGTGACCACGAGCAAAGTACGAACTCTCGCCGATTCGGAGCTATACATGGATCCAGCTTGGTCACCCGATGGAAAGATACTGGCGTATCTCCGCATGAAGAAACAGGTCGGAGTTTTGGATCCCGACGAGTTGGAAGGCGATGTCTACGTTATTCCGGCAGCGGGTGGTGAATCCAAACGAATTACGAATACTCCCGAAAACGAGATGAAAATCGCATGGACACCCGATGGAAAGCATATCACGTTCGAGATTCACGGAGAAACGTGGATAGCTTCAGTTGGCGTAGGAAGTCCAAGGCAAATCACGTTTGAACCACACGGAGATATGCAGATAGCTTCCATTGACGAGGGAGGTCCAAGAAAGTTAGAAAGAGGTTACATCCCATCAAGTTGGTCCTCGGACGGCCAATCCTATCTCGCCTTTGGAGATCTCGGTGAATTGCTTCGAGTCTATCTCGACGGTACAACGTCTATAGAATTACCAATTCCCGTTCCCGCAGACGCCCGTCCGCTCTCAATGTCTCCGGATGGCAAGACTATCCTGTATCAGCGGATCGATTCCGGGACACAGTGTTGGATGGTAGATGCAAGTCTATTTGCCAGTCAGTGATTTCACGCCCTACAAAACGTGCACTACTTCAGGCGGTCGTACCATTCTGCGCGGCCGTCTGAAGAGACTTAATTTCCCGCTTTTTCCTCTGTAGCGAACACTCCTGCCATTTCGCCTCTCCAAATTCAGTTGAAGAACTTCCGGTGACGTGCTAGGGTGTGTTGACATTTATGTAAGGCGCGACTATAATTCGCCGAGAAGTCTCTATCGTAGGGGCGAAGTAAGATCTCTATAGCCTTCCTTATCCAGTCAGTTGATCCTCGCCCAACGGGTTGGGAAACCCAACCCCTACGGGAATTGACTTAATGTAGGGGCAATCCTTGTGGTTGCCCCTACCTACTTCCCCAAGTGAATCAATATTGGCTTAATTTTGAAATGTCAACAGAACCTAGACTGTCTACAATTATTCTTACCTTCATCCTGCGAAGCGGTCAATCTCCTGATTTGGCTGCTTCCTTCGCTCCCTTCCCCAATTTTCCCCTGCCCTCCAATCCGTCAACCCGTGAAGGCTTTCGAATCAGTCTCCATTCTTGCGCGGACTTTTTTCTATAAAAAATAAACCCGATGTAATAATTCCAGAGTGGATGGTTACTATATAGACAGCAACACCGCTTAAACGAGAGAACGCCCATGTACACCGAAGATGGCAGCATCGTTCATCAATGTCTTTCCGGGAACACAGAGGCATTTGCTCTGTTGGTTGAAAAATATAAGGCGCGAGTCTTTGCCCTCGTGTATGCCAAAGTCGGTGGGTTTGAGGATGCAGAGGATATTGCCCAAGATGTCTTCATCGAAGCCTATCGAAGGCTATCGACACTGCGGCGGTGGGATAATTTCTACCCGTGGTTGTATTCGATTGCGTCGAACCAGTGCAAGAACTTTCACCGTGCCCGAGGACGACGGATTGACACAGTGTCCTTTGACGAACACACCGACAATCACCAAGCAGACATGGATGCGCACGCGGAAAAACTGAGGAATGAACAAATCCATGACGCATTGGATTCTCTCCCCGAGATTCACCGTCAAGTGTTGGTGCTCCGCTATATGGCTGGCATGAGGAGCAAGGAGATTGCCCAAACGTTGCGGGTTTCTCCGAATACTGTCAATCAGAGACTCATGCGAGCCAGAACACAGTTGAAAGCAGTCTTGAATGAGGAGGCCATTCCTATGATTCCCACCGCTTTTGCCGAACGGAAACTACAGCCGGGATTTACCGCCCGTATAATTGAACTCATCAAAGGCACCCAAATTCAGACCGCGCCACACAAAACCGCCCTCCCGCTGGGGTTGTCCGCTGCTGGCGGCGTGATTCTTCTACTTTTGAGCTTGAGCATTCCGCAAAGTCCGCTTTATCCAGTGGGCGAATGGCTGGGAGGACCGTTACCCCTGAAGACGCAAGCCTTTAAAAACGGAGAGCTTGCTGTTGATGCGGCAGCAACCGAAGTTGCGATTCTCGGAGGTGAACAAGCAGACGGCAGTTTCGGACAGCAGCCGAACCGGCATGAAATACCAGCCGTGGTTGGGCAGGCGGAGGAACCTGACAAGAAAGAAGCAGAGATCACCCAGATGCGCTTTCCCGATACAGTTGATTTAACTTGGTCTGTAGACGCTTCACCCGACGGAAAGAAGATAGTATACACTGGCAGCAGGTCCACATCATCAGGATTTTCGGCCCAACTTTTTGTTCAGACTCTAGTAGATGTAACAACCAATGTGTCTCTTGAACCCACGGTTTTAGTAGAAGAGGAATTTGCAGTCTATTATCAACCTAAGTGGTCACCGGATGGACAGTGGATTGCCTTTTATAGAATGGCGTTCTCCACTGAAACCCTTCGCTTCGGAACGGTTGTCCCTAAAGCCGCACAGGATATTGACGTGTATCTCGTTAACGCATCAGGTGGGGAACCGCGATTCCTTGCGCACACCGAATCCGATAAGCACCCGGGGTGGCCAAGCTGGTCACCCGACGGAACGGAACTGGCGTTTGTCAAGCCCAAAGGAAGGAAGGGATCGGATATTTACATCGTCTCGGTTGGCACCGGAGAGGTGCGGCCTCTTACGACGGATGGGAAGGAAAATACCGCTCCATATTGGTGGCCTGATGGAAAATCCATTGCTTACGAATCACGACGAGGTATTCGGTTTAGCGACAGTTCGAACGTATGGAAACAGCGTGTTGATGGAGGGAAAGCGGTGAAAATGAACAGACGTGTCTACAACACCTACGATCTCATTCATTCACCTGATGGAAAATGGGTAGCATACACATCGCGGCTTCAAGATGGAAGAAGTGGGTTTTTAGCGTCTAGTGTCAACGCCGAAGATGAGATCACAGGAGAACCGATTCTGCTTAAAACCGCAAGGCTCCAAGTCGGAGCAAAGCCCTTACGATGGACACCGGACGGGAAGATTATCGTCCTTCAAGAGAACTACACAGAGGCAACATATAGCATATCCGCAATAAGCGGCGTTACGCATCGGCTGAGTTCAAATCCGGCTTTACCATTTGACTATGGGCGGTGGTTATCCGACGGAAAGCGCTTGTTCCTACCTTATTATGATAGAAACAGAGGTCCCGGATTCTATGACCTCGAAACGAGTCAGTTCACTGAACTATCCCATGAATCATTAAAGGCAGGATACCGCGAACCCACCATTTCGCCAGATGGTCAACAGCTTGCATTCGTTCGGACCAGTCCTAGGAAGAAGCGACCGACGCATGAGACTTCGGACGAATTGTGGAATGTCAACGCCCATCTTTATATAATGCCGGTGGCAAGTGGATTATCCACACAACTAACCCACGGAGAATCATCTGTAGGCTCCCTACGCTGGTCACCCGATGGAAGACAAATAGCGTGTGTTCTCATGAAGATAGGGGAATCCGGAGACTTTAATACACAACTCTGTGTTGTTTCCGTAGCAGACGGTCAGGTGAAGACGCTCACTGATTCAGGATTTTGCCTAACACCAACTTGGTCACCCGATGGTAGCACTATTGCTTATCTCCGCCTGGAAGAGCAGTTATCGCTATCGAATTTGGAGCAGTCTTTTGCCGACTTCGAGGACATGGAGGTCAGTCTTTACGTGATGCCAGCCGATGGCGGTGAATCGAATCGGATTGCTTCGTCACCTCAACATCCACTTGATGATGAGAATCTGAATTCTTGGACTCCGGACGGAAGGATTTCATGGACCCCCGATGGAAAATGGGTGACGTTTGAGATACACGGCCTCGCGTGGGTTACGTCAGTCGAGGGCGGGGAACCAATTCCGTTACAAAGGAAGTATGTTCCAGGAAGTTGGTCATCGGATGGGCAGTCTTACCTCGCATTCGGCTGGAGCGGAGAATTGCGACGGGTTTCGCTTGACGGTACAACGCATTCAGAACTTCCAGTTCGCGTTCCGAAGAACGCTCACCCGCTTTCCATGTCGCCGGATGGCGAAACTATCCTGTATCGACGGACAGCTTCAGGCACGCAGTGTTGGAAGATTGATGTGAGTCATTTGGTCAGTCAGTGATTTCACGCCTTACAAAACATGCATTACTTCAGGCGGTCGTACCATTCTGCGCGGCCGTCTGAAGTGTGTTAATTTCCCGCTTTTTCCTCTGTAGCGAACACTCCTGCCATTTCGCCTCTCCAAATGCACTTGAAGAACATCCGGTGACGTGCTAGACTTGCCATAATTACTGTTACCGGTATTCTGCGAAACAGTCTTTTCCTTGGTTTCATTGCTTCCTTCCCTTCCCCAATTTTCTCCTGCCGTCCAATCGGACAACCCGTGAAAGCTTCCCCTCTTGCGCTGAATTTTTTTCTAAAAAAAACATACGGATGTAATAATTCGGGGGTAAATCCTTACTATATAGACAGCAACATTCACAGTAGAGAGAACGCCTATGCACACCGAAGATGGAAATATCGTTCATCAATGTCTTTCCGGGAAGACGAAACTATTTGCCCAGTTGGTTGACAAATACAAGGAGCGCATCTTTGCGCTGGTGTACGCAAAAGTTGGTCAATTTCAAGACGCAGAAGACATTACTCAGGATGTCTTTCTCGAAGCGTATAAGAAACTGTCAACACTTCGACGGTGGGATAGTTTCTACCCGTGGCTTTATTCGATTGCTTCTAACCGGTGCAAAAACTATCACTATGACCGAAACCGACGGATTGACACGGTTCTCTTTGACGAACACACCGACAATAACCAAGCAGATATGGATATGCACGCGGAAAAACTGAGGAACGAACAGATCCATGAGGCATTGGCTTCTCTCCCCGAGATTCACCGGCAAGTTCTGGTGCTCCGATACATGGCTGGCATGAGGAGCAAGGAGATTGCTCAGACGCTACGGGTGTCTCCCAACACTGTCAATCAGAGACTCATGAGGGCTAGAACAAAGTTGAAAGCAGTCTTGAATGAGGAGGCCATTCCTATGATTCCCTCCGCTTTTGCCGAACGGAAACTACAGCCGGGATTTACAGCCCAAATAATTGAACTCATCAAAGGCACCCAAATTCAGACCGCACCCCACAAGACCACCCTTCCGTTAGGGTTGTCCGCTGCTGGCGGCGTGATTCTTCTACTCTTGAGCTTGAGCATTCCGCAAAGCCCGCTTTATCCAGTTGGCGAATGGCTGGGAGGGCCATTACCTTTGAATACGCGGGTAGTCGATGACGGTGAGATTGCTGTTGATGTGGAGGCGACTGAAGTTGCGATTCTTGGCGATGATCCGGTGGATAGCAGTTTCGGACAGAAGCCGGAGCGCCGCGAACTGCCAACTGGCACTGGACAACTTGAATCCTCGCAGGAGACGGATATATCGCACACGCGCGTACATCTTCCGGATGATGTCAATTCTAGTGATCTCGAATTCTCGCCTGACGGGACGAAGATAGTGTACTTTAGCTCGGCATCTCCTTCGACTCCGCATGGTCTAATCGTCCGACCCATAGTATCCGAATCACCTGATGAAACGGTTCAGTTGACGGTTCTAGTGGATGAGGCGATTTATTATCGACCCAAGTGGTCTTCCGATGGGAGGTGGATTGCTTTCTATCGGCACAGTTCTTCTACCGGGAGAAGTCCCGGATCAGGAGAGGACATGGACGTGTGTATGATTCCTGCGTCTGGAGGCGAAATGCGTTTTCTCGCGCAAACCGGTTCCAACAGCTATCCGGAAGGCCTAAGTTGGTCGCCCGACGGGAAGGAACTCGCATTTGAAAGGTGGAACGGGGAAAAAACAGATATCTTTATCGTCTCGGTCGCAACGCGGCAGGTGCGCTCTTTTACGACTGATGGTAAAGCGAATACGGCCCCGGTTTGGTCCGGAGACGGCAAGTGGATTACCTACTTGTCACGACGAGGAGTCGGGGTTGGTCGCCGCAGATGGATTCAAGCCCTAGAAGGTGGCTGGCCGAAGATTCTAAAAGTCTCCAAACGGGATCCTCTCGTCTACTCTCCCGATGGATACTGGGTGGCTTATTTTCAATCCGACCATACGTTAGATAGTCCGAAAGGGTTTTACGCCTCTCGTGTCAATACAGAAGGAGAATCATCGGGAAGACCGGTTCTCCTCAAAGCCGTTAACTTGAACTCGGACATGTACGGCAGGCCTATGAGGTGGACATCCGACGGGGAGATTATCATTTCGGAAGTGTTTTTCAAGAATGAGACCTACGTCCTGAGGCTCAAAAGCGGCGAATACCGGCACGTGAGCCTACCCCCAAGTTTGGTCTGGCAGTCTGGACCTGTGCAGTGGCTAGCCGACGGGCAACACTTATGTCTGCCTTCGGGGGATGACCGGCAACCCGGGCTTTTGAACGTCGAAACGGGTGAGTTGACGGCGATACAAATTTCAATTCCAGAGGGATTTCAGCTTGGTACATCGACCTTTTCTCCTGATGGTACGCGGATTGCATTCGTGCAGCAGAAATTCGCGATGACGCCTCAAGGCGGAAGGCTTTTTGAGGGCGCAACGCTTCACATCACCTCGGTATCCGGTGGACCGTCCATACAGTTAACGCACGGCGATGTTGCTGTGGGACAACCTCGGTGGTCACCCGATGGACAGCGCATTGCATTTCTCAATGTTAAAGGTGGTGGTAAGACACAACTACAACTTTGTGTTGTTTCTGTTGACAGCGGTCAGGTAAAACGACTGTCGGAGCCGGGACTATTCGGCGATATCTCTTGGTCACCCGATGGGAGAACTCTGGCATATTTTCGTTTCAATGAGGGGAAAAAAGCACCACCTCACTATACTGAATGGGAAGGCGACGTGTACGTTGTTCCTGCAGCGGGTGGAGCATCCAGGCGAATTACCCATTCCCCCGAAGTCGAAATTGGATTCGCTTGGACGCCTGATGGAAAACACCTGACGTTCGCCATTGACAAAGACCCGCAGGATGAACAGTGGGTGGTGTCTGTAGAGGATGAAAGACTAAAAAAGTTACAAGATAAATACATTCAATCGAGTTGGTCTTCCGACGGGAAGACCTACCTCGTGTATGCATATGGCAAGTTTCAGCGCGTATCAGTTGATGGCTCGATTTCCTCGGAGTTTTCGTTTCCCAAACCAATAAACGCTTATCCCTTCCACATGTCACCAGATGGTGAAACGATATTGTTCGTACAAGGTGATTCAAATACCCAATATTGGAAGATTGATGCGAGTGATATAGCGAGTGATTGACTTAACCATCAGAAATTCGAAGAGTATCGACACAGAGATAAACTTGCTAATACCCACGCCCCGGATGTAGCGATCTAACGACTGCGTCAGTAAATCCTATTTCGTTCCGCATTGGAATGGCTTGATTGACCTTTCTAGTGTACTCCAAACCTAGGAAAACGGTATCATTTATAGCCTATCGATGGTTTTACGTGTCCGGTTCTCATCACGGAACTGTTTTTGCGGGAAATCATTAGTTTGACCTGTTGAGTTCCCCATCTGACGAGTGTGCCTTGAGAGCATGCCAAATGGCAATCACTACCAGGCGACTACAGAAACTAAACGGCTTCAAGAGTATTGATTTCTCTTTTTTCTTCTTTCACAACCAATCCATCCAAAAGGAGATACTCACCATGATTCGCGTACAATTCATACCCTGTCTTGCGTGTGTCGCTGCGCTGTTCCTACTCGCCACTTCCAGCCGCGCTACGGAAGCGACAAACACACTCTCTGGCCGCGTCTTTGATTTGAAAGGGCATCCTGTTGCCGGGGTCTCGTTAAACATTCTGCCCACAAAACTCATCAACGGTCACGCCATTACGGTTATTGACAAATTTTCTACACAAGTCAATAAAAGCGATGACGCGGGACATTTCTCTATCGCGAATGTGAAATCTGGCCCGGTTCAGTTGGGGGTAATCTCTCCAACTGTACAATCTCAGCAAAGATATGAAATAGTATCGTTGAAAATCGGTGCGGCGACGTTCTATCCCATGGTTCCAGCACACAGCAAGGAAATTAAATTTGCCATTGAGTCGGGTTCAGACCGTGAAGACGTTGTCGTTACAGTAAGGCCTCTCACGCGATATCAAGGGCAAGTCGTTTTCGAGGATGGCGAGTCGCTTGCGAACACAGCCGTCCAACTCGAAGAGGAATGGACGTACAAACATGGAGAGAGGACTATCAGTGCGAGAGGATTAGATTATTATCCAATGCGAACGGACGCTAATGGTTACTTTGTACGGTATGTCGATGAGCCTGATTTCGAGATCCGCTACTATACAGTTACAGTAAAGTTTCAAGGGCTTATTGCGACCACCAAATTTCGCCTCAAGAGTGGGGAACAGCGGCGCGACCTTGTGTTTGCGCTCGAAGGGGCTCCCATGGCTATTGGGGGTAAAATCGTCTTTGAGGACGGGACGCCTCTGCCGGAAGCGTGGTTCACGCTTGACGTGCGGGCGAATACGGAGGACGAGAGACGCCTTTCTCACGTGCGTGGTCAACGTGGGACCGATAATGAAGGCTTCTTCGTCGAACCTCTATATCAGCCTGGACTTTATGCGCCCGGACGATATACGGCTGTAGTCGAGTATCAAGGGCTTTCGGCAACATCGGAGACGACACTCAAAGCAGGGGAACGACAGGACGACTTGGTTTTCACGCTCAACGGTGCACCAGTTTTTTTCAATGTATTCGGGATGGAGCTTATGGCACCCACCGTGCCAAACACGATCGGCGTGTGGATTGGCGCACCCAACGGCTCCCAGTATAAAAGCGTGCGTTGCAACAGTTGGCAAGATGCGCAAACCAAAGCACGTGCCGCTGGTGTGAAACTCGTCTCAATCAATGACGAAGTGGAACAGGAGTGGCTGGTTGAGCAGTTTGGATTTCTTCCCTATTGGATTGGGTTGGTCTATTCAAATAAAACGGGAGAGTGGGAGTGGAGCAGCGGCGAACCTGTTACTTATACAAACTGGGCAATGGGTCAACCGGATAGTATGACTGCCGAAAATTACGGTATCATGCACGGGGCGGACCGTGGACAGTGGCGCGTCAGGCTGCTAGGGGACGAAAACTTTGAGCGGAACACCCCCAAAGCGGCAATTCTTGAAAAGAAATTGTTTGCCCCGGATAAACGTTAGAGAAAGGCAAAACGAATTCTGAAAAGGAGTAACCCATTGTGGAAATGTAGAGCATGTCGAAAACTCACGACGGTATCGCACTCGCTATCCGCTCGTTTGATCCCTCCTTAATCAGTCGGTCGATCGCACCCTACAAGTGTACTTTTCAAACAGGCTCTCATTTCTGTCAATTATGATGCGGGATACGGCCACCTGAGAAATTAAACTCTTAGGTGCTCAATAATGCGGAAGATAAGTACCACTCACCAAAAACCAGATACTATGCTCCCGTGCAGTGCACCAAATTACGTTTGCAGACCTACCGACACTATGCTACACTCCAACTAACCATAATTTTGCTGCTTTTCAAAGTACCCACCTATGAAAACCTACCCCTAATGGAGGAAGCCAATGACAGTAAACTGGATGTATTTCAGGAAGAACTGAAACTCCTGCCGAAAAGCGCAAGAGTTTCTTGACGCACAGGGTATTGACGTGGAAAGTCGAACGGATGCCGGTAAGGAGAAATTTGATTCCGGTGCAGTGTGGGAGCGTCTTGAAACCGCTGAATCCGTTCACGTTGCCAAGGGAAAAAGGGTTGACGTGTTTGACCCAACAGATAGCTCGCCAGACGATATACTTGCGGCAGTCATGGGGCGAAGCGGTAATCTACGTGCACCGACGTTGAAGGTCGGGGACACGTTCTTTGTTGGGTTCAATGCGCCGTTGTATGAAGCAATTTTAACGAGGTAATTTTGGTGTGGAATGGCTACGGAAAGGAGGTGGCCCACAACGGAATTGAGTGTGGAGTGAAACGATACAGGGTCGGTGTCTATCCTCACCCAAATATTGAAAACTTTTTGATAAAATTTCACGACGAAATCGTCTTACGTCATTGAATACTCAAAAGGGGAAGTATCTACCGTGGGAATCGAACGCTGCAATGAAATTGACCTGATTCAGCAAACATTGTCTGGAGACACGTCAGCATTCGATCAGTTGGTCAAGATGCACCGCAGGACAATCTACGTGTTAGTGCTTTCCTATATCAAGAACCCGGCAGACGCCGAAGACTTGACACAACGGATATTTATCCGGGCATACGAGCGGCTATCCACTTTGCGCGAGTTGGATTGCTTTCTGCCGTGGCTTCAACAGATTGCACACAACACCTGTAAGGACTGGTTACGGCGGCGAAGTGAATTGGTAGCCAGTCTTGAGGTGGTTAAGAGTTCGGCCTTCTCCGAAACTGCCCCATCCGCTGAGGATATCGTGCTGAAGGCTGAAGTCGAAGACATTGTCCGGAAGGCAATCAACGGTCTAACGGAAACCGACCGCAAACTGATGGAAGGTCACTACATCGAAGGGGCAAGCTACGATGAGTTGCGGGCGGAATCCGGTTTGTCTTATGCGGCGATTGCCAACCGTCTTAAACGTGCAAAGCGGGAAGTACGCCGACGAGTCCGAAAGCTGTTGGGTGGGGTGTTGGTGTTGCCCGGTCGAACGGTAATTTGGGGAGGTATAGAGACCGTGAAATTATCAGCCAAAGTGAAACTTGCAACGGTGGGGTTAGCGGCAGTTATCGGAATTGGCGGGGGCGGTGTATTGTATCACCACACATCTCAATTGGAACCTGTCTTAGCAAACGAGCTGAAATCACCGGAAACACGAACCGCTATCGTGGATTCATCAAATGAAATTCCGTCAATGACTTATGCCAAGGCAGCCGCGAGTTCTGCACCGAATGAGACATCTGTTTCTCGAACAAACCAAATCGATAGTTTAGAATTCACTACAAATGACGGCGTGATGAAGATTGTTGAGGCGCGGCATATGGGCGAACTGTCGGATGAGTTTGAAGATTTTATCCATACCCTGGCGGAGAACCGTTCCGATGTTGGCGGTGATGGCGCAGTGTTAGACGCTTGGACGGTCACTATTCAAGCGGAACTCGAGGAATTGCCGGAAGAGATGCGTCGCGCGCTAGTATACTTAAAAACGGACGGCGCCAATCCGAATCAAGAGGTAACGGAGGTAACGATTGATAGCGGGCAGGAACTGCCGGAAGATGTTCGTCAGGCGATAGAAACGCTAGTAAAGCAAAGTTTCGTGGGAATCCAGGCGTCCGAAATTGAGATAAACACTGAGACGGGGGAATTAACACAGGGCTTCACAGAGAAAATCTCAAGTGGTGAAGTTCCTGTAAACTTCGTTATTCAGCGTCCAGAGTCATCAACATCAACCGACTCATTGCCACAATCCACCGTCACTGTCGCAACGGTTGAATCTACGACCATTCCCCCCGGGCCATCAAAAGAAAACACTCCCTTTGCAGATGAAGAGTGGGCGGAATTCGAGAGACTGCTTAGTATGAGCGGCGAATTATCGGATGAGGAGTGGACGCAGCTTGAAAGACTGCTGGACACAGCCACGGGGAGGACAACGCCGCAACAGGATAGGGAGACTCCGCCCAATGCCGAACGGGGACGGAGTGAAGGATTACGAGGGGAACTCCCCGCGGCTCCCGCCGAGCGGCAGGAGATATGGCGGCAGCGACCCGATCTTCCCGAGACCAACTCCGACGTGTCAGCCTACCCCACGACAGAAGATTGGCAGCGGACGATGAAATAGCCGTAGTCACAATTTGGCGGAAGGATGAGTTCTCTGTTCCCTTACACCAAACCCCGTAGGCGGGGATCAAATGAGCGAATAGCGAATGCGATAGAGATCTCCTTGCCCCGCGGGCCTTGCGCGGAGACGTGGCTTCTTACTTTCCTACACTCAAAAATCCTTACTCGACCCACGTAATTAATGCAGTCGCACTTTAGCAAATGGTATTAAATGAACGTATTAGGTGTTGCAAGTCACTTCGCTTACGCTAATGGTTTTCCCCAAGTGACTCTTGTGGCAATGTGAAAACTGATGACACCTTGATCATCGGCGAAATCGGATAGAACATCCGTTAGTTGAGCATCGAAAGCCTTGACATTATCCTTGCCCATGTGTTCCTTAGACAGGCTCTGCCGTGAGTGAAAAGACGCCACATAGTCTTCAAGTGGTTGGGAAAAGACAACCGGTGTTGTCCATCTGTCACCAATCGGCTGGAAGTGTCCTCTATCCACCAGTTCCTGAATCAAATCCATTTGCTCATAGTGCCGGTTTGTGGAATATTCGCGGATCAGCGAAAGTTCCGCGTCACGCCAAGGCGATTCAACCGGGCGATCCCCATCAATGACTACAAGGTGCCCGTCCGTTGTTAGGATTTCGTCAAGCCTCGGAAAAACGACGCTCCACTCCATCCAATGTATGCTAGATCCTGCTGTTACCATGTCATAGGGCGGATGCAAACGCGCTTCTTCAACTCGCCCGTGAATCCAGCGAAGTTTAGGATTATCGCCGTTGACGAGCGACTTCCCCACTCGCACCATTTCAAGCGAAAAATCCACCGCATCAACATGTCCCACCCGGTCAACGAATACTCGTGCTATCTTTCCGGGTCCGCAACCGACATCCAAGACTTTCGCCTTCTCACCCCCGAGCAATCCGACGAGAATCTCATACATCTCATCAGGATATGGTGGACGGAACCTGTACGCTTCCGCCAAACTCCGATTCTTGAACAGAGATGCGTAATCGTCCCAGAACTGCCTTGGCCGCGGAGGTGTGCAATTCATTTTGAGATTTCCCTCATGCCAGTTCCTCACCTTTTGACTTGATGTGCCTAGCGTTCCGTCAGGCTATATCTCCTATTTTTTCCAGGTGTTTGTCGAAAGCGAGACGGGAAAAATCCGCCTCAGTGCAGATATAATGTTATCAGAAGGTAATAAAACTACGCCGCCGTAAGTAGAACCGGTTTGCCTTCCCTAATCAAAACGGTGTGTTCGTAATGAGCCGATAAACCGCCGTCGGCTGTGCGAATAGTCCAGCCGTCATCATCCTCAAAAACCCTTCCCGAACGTTCAGCAATCATCGGCTCGATTGTGAGAACGAGACCATCGGTCAGCGGCTGTGTATCGGTTGGATGGAAGACGTTGGAAACGAACGGATTCTCATGGATATGTCTACCAACACCGTGACCGCCTAACCCTTTAATCACGGCAAATCCGCTCTTCCTCACCGCTTCCTCAACAGCCTTTCCAATACAATGGATAGGTCTGCCAGCACGAGCAACCGCGGTCGCCTCTTCAAGAGCTGTTCTCGCACACCGACACAATTCGGCGGCTTTGTCGGAATATGGTGGGAGGGGAATGGTTGTAGCTGCATCGGCGATGTATCCATCCAACTCTGCGGTAACGTCGAGGCTTACCAGATCGCCGGGCAATAACATGCGATCCCCGGGAATACCGTGAACTACTTCGTCGTTTACGCTAATTAGGTTGACACCCGGGAAACCATAGATAATCTGCGGTGCTGACCGCGCGCCGTGCTGTCTGAGAACTTGCGCACCAACATCATCTACGTCTCCAGTCGAAATCCCTGGACAAACATAGTCCGACATTGCCTTCAACGTTGCCGCAACAGCTTTTCCGACCCGTGACATGCCTTCCAAGTCGGCTGGTGATTCAATCGACATCAGACCTCCTTGAGGACAATTCTATTGGAGTTGATTTCTACTAAACGTATTTGTGTTTGCGAACCCGTGAATGCATTTTGGCGCGAATTACGCCTTGATCGAGTGTTAAAATATCGTCTGTTTTCTATGTCAATTGCATCGGCTTCTCAGGATAAAGGCGCATGCGCACCCCTCAGGAACTATCATTCTTCGTCCAAATGCTTTCAATGTAAGCAAGTCGAAGTCCGGCGCGCAACTGATTTCGGAAGCTGATTAATCCGAAGTCGGCGCCTCCGATTATCAAATGGCATCCGAATTCGTGCGCCGCATGGAGTCTGTGGTGCAGTAGAGAGGTATGGCAGCCCTTTCCTCGGAAATGGGGAATCACTGGCCCATGACAGGGGAAGCCCACGCCATCGTAAACGAACAAGACACCTCCGCCTGCCGGCTCGCCACCGTGCCTAGCCAAATAGGTGTGAAATCCGTCCGTCGCCGACCACTGGCGCAAGCCGTCTTTGGCATATTCACGCCAATCCGAGGGCCATTCAAAACCTGTGGCAACTGTTTCCAGAAATAGCTCTAAGGTATCCAAATCTACTCGTTCAATCTCAACGCCTGAAACCGGAGGAGACAGCGTTTGGGCTGGCAAGCCATCGAGGGCAGTTTGTTTGAAATCGCTTTGGTAAAAGCCGGCTTTGGTCAGTGCCGTTCCCAGTTCTTCAGTAAACCCCATAGAAGTCAGGTAAAAGGCGGGATTAATCGCATCCGATCCAAAAAAGGCGAGGATTTCGTCCAAAAAGCTCAAATCTTCATCCGAAAAACAGTAAACGCCATTTTTATGACCGGCTTTCAATGTGATCGTATCTCCGAACCTTACCACATTGTCCGGGCTTCCGTATTGGCTGACGGCAATCTCCGCACCTACTCTGTTGATGCGCTGAGCCAGTTCATCTGTTAGAGTGGGAAGTTCGTGCATGAGTTGGATTCCTAAAACAGCCGTGCCTGCGGGTGTTCGGTGTATTTTGGCTTTTTGCGCTATTGCAGCTCTCAAGTAACACTACTAAGTAACACACCACATGGCGCTCCGCTGGAGCGCGGGAATCTGGACATGTCGCATTCTATTGACATTTCGATCCTCTGGATCGAGGAAAGGGACTCCGACTAGAACGTGTTACTTGCTGAAAGAATTATTCTGACAGGGATAATGGCATGCTACCAAGCAAAACGTCTTGGATCTTTAGAAACTCAAGGTAACCGGGTGGCATGGAATACGCCGTTTTGTCGAAAGGTTGCTGCGGGTTAACAATCAGACTTTGGAGGAACGCATAGAGTGCCTTCTGCTCACTCGTAGCTTCCGGTAGGCATTGAAAAGGAATATTACAGTTGTGATGACACAGACGGGGATTTACGACATCAACCATCCCATCAATACGTGACACTCGATTTCCAAACCGAGAGTTCAGCATGGCATCCAGTCTCTGAGCTTGAGCGCGCGGCTCACGTAGCACCTCCTCGTAGGCAATAAAGATCCTACGTGCTGACCCCGTATGTTCCAGTATTTGTATCATCATGTGTTGCCACCGAAGAAGATTCATCGGGATAAACGAGACATTGCCTTCCAACTTGGGGGGCATAATAAATCGCTGCCACGATACCGCTGTGTCAAGCGGATGCCGAACCGTGATGACATAAAGGGGATCGCACCATAGCTGCTTCCAAAACGGAAGAAAATGACATAGCGCAGAATCTTTCCAAAACCAAGGACGGCTGTCTGCATGCATTTTACGAATCAACTCCAATGCTTTTCTTCTGTACTTAGGGTCGGAGGTTTTGTCTTTCATCCGGTTTTGAAAGTTCGGTTCCCACCAACTAGCGCCGGAGGAAAACTCTCCCAACTCAGCCAGAAACTCCCACAACGGAAGATATTCCCAGTAACCCCTTGGGCAGTGCTCATCCGCGGCGTGCAGTTTGTCAGGTTCTCCGGCGTAAGCACCCCAATTGCAAATCATTTCTGCGACGACAGAGGTGCCGCTGCGCTCCACACCTAGCACGATAATGGGACTTTCTTTCCGGTCTACTGGTAAAGGCATTCAAAAATACGGTAGTTTCAGGCTATGAGTGCCCAATGTTTCTTTGGTCAGGCAGTTAGAAAAAACGCTAAAAGCCCGTTGCTCTTTCAAAGGCTGGTGCGCAGTGCGCACCCTACAGTCTTCAGTTTTGTACAAAGTCAAGTTTAGGAGGTCCTGACAAGGGCAAATCATTTCTCTAATAGATCCAGACATGCCTTGAATCGACGGTCGTGATCCGCAAACTGCCTTAGCCATTCAACGACTGTTTTACCATCGCTTAGTCTAGCTTCCAAATCTGCGCCATTTTCCACCAGATATCGGGTGGTTTCTAAGTGTCCATGACCGGCTGCACAGTATAAGGGAAAGTGCCCGTGGTCTGACATCGCATTCGGATCTGCACCGCGAGTGACCAGTTGTTGCACAATTTCGAGGTCGCCGTTTCGAGCGGCATGGTGCAAAGCTGTATCGCCTCGGGCATAGCGTTCCCGCGTTAGCTCTGCATTTTCACTAAGCATGGCGTTTACCCGCGCCACATTGGCTAAGAAAACGGCATAGATAAACTGCCGGGTGAGTTCGGTTGACGGTTTGGCATGTGCATCCAACCCGCCATAAGCAACGAGCAACGATACGACTTCCTTGTTGTCCGGTACTTCCCCGGCGTAGTGCAGGACATAGCCATCATGAGCTGCCAAATCGGCACCACAATCTATCAGGTATTTGACAACATCATAATGGCGCCTCAATCCGGCGTGGAAAATGGGGCGCCAATCATATTTGTCATCCTCGTTGACTGACTGCGGGTTTTGTTGGACAAGTTTCTTCACCGCATCCAGATCGCCGCTGGCTGCCGCGTCATGAATTGAACCGATTTCCATATCTATTCTCCATGTGTTGTACGATTTGAGTCAATTTCTAGGAAAAAATGCAAACTTCAACGTGAAATCA
The DNA here is from genome assembly GCA_965204085.1 of Candidatus Poribacteria bacterium. Lineage (GTDB taxonomy): Bacteria > Poribacteria > WGA-4E > WGA-4E > JAJDTR01 > JAJDTR01. Next base: position 1,342,607 of record CBDBEE010000002.1, read on the forward strand.
AGGTATTTTCGGTTTACAATTTATGAGTGTGTCGAGGGATTATCTGAACAGCAAAACCGCTAGTGGCAAAGTACCATAATGGGTTTCACGAAGCCGCGCCTTCTTCCTGTCTTTTCCAACCGAAACTTTCAAAAAATTTGCCATTCCGATAGTTTTCGAGTGCCCGCCTAACATAAAGCACCATATTGACGGGTAAATCGTGGACAGAATGCCAGGATAAATCGTCACATTTATCCGGCTCCGCGTTAACGATGCTTCCCTTCCAGCTAGAGGCGGCAAGAAAGAAATCCACCCGTTCGTCCGTTCCCTTTCTGTGCATGACTCCGACTACCTCGATTTCCGACGGCTGAATCTCAATCCCCGCCTCTTCCTTCGCTTCTCGGATTGCCGCTGTCTTGACCTCCTCGTCACCGTCGATATGCCCGGCAATCACGCTATATTTGCCATCCGCATACCCCGTATTGAAGCGTCTCAAGAGCAGGATTTCAGTGTTGTTTTTCGTTAGGAAAATATGGACGGTCGCAACCAGCTTGAATTTGTCAGACATCGTCGAGGCTCGTGTATGGTGCACTTGAGAAGAAAACGCAAGTGAAGTAACACCTAAAGGCAAAAGGTAAGTGTTTAGTGGCTAGTGGCCAGTGACCAGTAAAACCCCCTGGTGCCATAGGACCGGCAATGAATGGCATCTCTATCGCGCGGGATTTACTATCGCACTCGCTATTCACTCGTTTGATTCTATTCGGTCACTTGCTCCCCGCCTACGGAGTCTTGGAACATGGTTCACATTGCACTCCGCTGGAGCGCGGGGATTTGGACATATCGTATTCTATTGACATTGGGGATCTCTATCGCGTTCCTTATCCAGTCACTTGATCTCCGCCGGAGCAAGTTACTTGTGGAAAGAACTATTCCGACATGGATAATGGGGTGCATATCGAATGCGAAAATGTTATTTCGCGGCCTTCTGTATGAACGAAATCACGTGGGAATCGAAAAAGCGTTCTTGAAACTCGGTTAACGCCTTGATTGCATCCGCCCCATACCGGTCCGCATACCGTGAGACAACCAGTTTATTCTCGTTGTCATCGCTGCGGAGGATGATTCCAATGACAACTCCTTCGTAGGAATCGAGAGGTTCAAATTCGCCCAAGACGTAGGCGTCAATCTCTTCCCCATCCTCGGCGAGCGTTCCGGGAATATAGCCGTAGTTTACGGGGTAAATGAAACCGTGTTCAGGGTGCCTAGACCCCATAGGTCTGTCAATTGTCACCTTGACTATGGAATCAGTATTATAGTTGTAGAGCTCAGCACTTCTGCTTTCAGAGTCCATTTACAAATAGGTCTTGCACATAGTTTAACCTTCGTTAACTGCAACATTACGCAAGTTTGCGAATCAGCAAATACGGTTGCCGAAGGTCAAGGCGCGATAGCAACCAACTGTGCTGTTACACTATAGGCGTCTTGCTGCAAGCCATGGAAAACATGAGGGGCCAATCGCGATCCGGAATCTCCCAGTAGCCACCGGAGCGTTTAACCATGCATGGATACTTGCGAAAATAGCAGTATGAAAACTCCTCTAAGATTTGGATTGTAAGACCAGCGGATCCAGCCGCTGTGGCGAACTCGCCCAGGTGGTGAGACCACTGGTATGTGGTGGAACTAGCCAGACGACCACCGTCACCTGTGTAAGATTCCTCGACAATGCACAGTTCGGGCTTCTTCTCGTGGAAATAGCGCCCGTTGAATGAAAGTGTGCCACTGGCGGCATCATAGGTAAGCATGTCGAGCATTGGATGCCCATCGACGATGAAAACCCGACCATGAGGCTTCAACATTGCGCTCGCAGCCGAGAACCATCGAAAGAGATCCGGTATCCAGCAGAACACGCCGTAAGAGGCAAAGACCAGATCGAATGAACCACAATCTAGAAAATCGCACACAGAGTAGACATTAGCACAGTGGAACTCAGCACTCAGCCCAGCCGCTTCGGCAATTTTTCGTGCTTTCTGAATTGCCGTGTCGGAAAAGTCAACACCAGTCACGATCCCGCCCATTCTGCTGAGAGAAAGGGAATCGAGGCCGAAGTGGCATTGCAGATGGAGGATTCGCATTCCGGCGACATCGCCAAGTGCTTTGAGTTCGACCGGTCCCAACGTGCATCGGCCAGAGAGAAATCCTTGAACGTCGTAATACTTGGTTCCGACGTGGTGTTCGACCCTTTCGTTCCAATTCTCGCGATTGGCTCGAAAGTAGGTTTCATTAAGTAACGGTTCCTTAGTCTTCATTGTGCAGCCTTTCGGGTAATTACACTCGCCTCACTGACTACGCAGCGGTTGGAGTCGCGGCTGTGCAAAGTTTGGAATCCGCTGCTATGTATGGTGCAAATTCCTAAGTTCAGGATTTAGACGGAATACATCTTTATGCCTTCGTCTCACTTCTTCCCAGGTAGTGTCACACTCGACAAAACGTCTCAAGACATCCTTTGCCTCGGAAAGAATGGGTACTCCATGACCGAAACATAGAGCATCAAACTCAAGATGTAGAAGTGTCTTGAGAGATAGGCGTGCTTTGGCTGGATCTACTAGGTATGCCGGATCTTTGAACCCTAACTCCCCTTCGGGGATAGCGCAATCCTTCCTTCCGCCGCTCAGTAGGTCTCCAACGATTAACACGCCATCCGGTATCAGATTGAAACTGACTTCCTCGCGATGCCGTACATCCGGTACTCGCACCACCTCAAGGAGATTCCAAAGTACGTTCCGATCTTGAAACTTGCCGTCAAATTCGATTTCGGCCTCCTGCACATGATTCTCGTAGAGCAAAACCTCACAACCCCACCTCTGCCTGAGTTGCGCAGAACTCCTCTCGTGATAGTTACAAGTCAAAATGATGTGGGTCGGGACGCCAATATCTTCCATCTGTTTGACCTCCGCATCAGAAACGGGAAGGGGATCAATCAAAACTCTCACTTGTGCCTGATCGTCATGGACCAAAAAGCTGTTCCAAGGGTAGGCTTGATTCCGTGAAGCGCCGTGTATCTCGCTCCATGTAAGTAGATGAGGGCTTAATCGAGTCAACATAATGATCGCTCAACGATGAAAACCTGCCAAGACAGTCCACAGTTGATTCCGCATGACTGATGTAAGTTTCGCCGGTCGATGTCCTCGAACTTGAAAAGGAGTTGCCGAAAACCAGCCGCCGCAGCCACGCGATGACGGAGGTGGCTGTAGCGTTCAAATCCCTCAGATGCGGCGAATTAGTGCGATTGGCCGACTTATTTCACTTTCCACCTGCGACAATGGCTGCTTCAAGTCCCAATCGTTCCACCACCCTGCAAACTCGAACTCGTCCATAGCATCAATCATCAGGAGAAATTCCTGCGGATACATCATCCTACGCAGATCTGAACTAGATATCGTCAGCGTTTTGCCGCAGTCTTCCACATTTAGAGTGGCGATTTCTAGGACAATCTGCTCGACAGGATCGATGTTGCTCAATTTGACGTTCACTTCGACTACAATCCCATCCTTCTCCATTCTCCACGACTGGCCCTCTTCCGACGCAAAAGCAGGCGATTGATCAAATAGCACGCACCAGTCCAGCATGTAAAGCCCTCCGGGTTCAAGGACGCGTGCCACTGATTTGAAGTGAGTAGACAGTTCCTCCGTGTTTCGCGCGTATAGAGATCCGAGCGCCACAAAAGCAAATTGGTATGTAGTATCCAAGCTGACATCTATCATGGAGGCTTTGTGGAATTCTGCTGCCCATGTACTTTCAGTGACCTTCTTCCTACCAGCGGCAAGCATCCTTTCGTTCAAGTCTAGTCCGTGATATTCGTAGCCTCGCTGGCACGGTTCCTGAAGATATGGGCTTGGACCACACGCCAACTCAAGCACTCGGGATACTTCTATTTTGGCGTACCTCGAAAACAGGTTCTCAAGACACGTCACTTCCTGAGATATGTCACGAAAGGAAAAAGCCAATTCATAGTAATCTGGATAGTCGTAGAGCGCGGTACTTTCGTTCTCAGTGCTCCGTTGCACTTGGTCTTCCACGGATTTAATCCCCATTTTAGGTAAACAGCGAAACAGGAACTCGATCGTCACAAATTATCAGAGATCGAGAATTGCAACTCCCGATTGAGCGAAGGCTGTCATATGTGCGTTTCGCTGAGTACGTCAACATGTGCTAGGTCACACGGCTTACTATGCCGGATCAATTTCTTTCAGCATTATTCCGTCTTTTATTCATATAAGAACGCATAAATAAGCCCCACGCTAAACCTCCCGCCAAGCAAATTGGCAACGTTACAAACATCGTTATCAGATCCCATTCTCCTCCATTCAGAACCTTCCACACCTCAGGAATAACACCGAGAGTCAACCACATGAATCCACCCAAAAAGACGGTGCCTCTAAAGAGCCAATTTATGTTTGTTGCTTGAATCAAGGGACGCGCAAGGACGTTTGCCAATCGTTCTCGTTCTTTCTCTAACCATCTATTGCGGAAGAATCGTACGGGGAAATACCACAGCGGAAAAGTTATCGCCAGCACTGCGAGACTAAAAATGTTCCAATGACAGGGAATTATTTGATGGCAATTTGGACAAACGTAGCCAAACCAATGTCCAAAGACATTTCCTCTTGCCAACAAACGTGCGTCGTTTAGAGTTTCACAATGTGGACAGGGAACGTAAGAACGTTCCAGCAAAGGTTTATCGCTATCTTTGTCAATCAGAATGACTTTAGCAATACGCTGTCCGAAAATCAGTTCGTTGACAATCAATCCTGGATTCAATATCCAGTGTAAGATAAGTGGGTGAGGTACTGCCCATATTTTGAATCTGTTCTTGTCGTATTGCATTGTGCATCTCCATGTCAAACGGTTGCATTTCCTAAGAGACTTCACACATCACAGTTAGAGCCGAGACGCTTGAACATCGTTTGAAGGCGAAGACTGTTCAAAATCTAGAGATGGTGCCATTAGGGCTGATTGGCGAGCCACTCCCGCTTCGTCAGTTGAAATCCCCGGAATGGCTCACCTTTGAACTTGGGAATCTCGGATATATTTTCACCGGTTTCACGGAAGCCGTTTTTTTCAAGCACACGCGCCGATGCGAGATTTCGGCTGAGGCAACTTGATCGGACGATCTCCATGCCAAGGCGGCAAAATGCGTAACGGAGTGCGAGTGACAGGGCTTCGGTAGTAATTCCCTTGCCCCAGTGGGACACTGCAATTGCATAACCGCATTCGAGACTTCGTTTTTCGCGATCAATTGAACGAAGATCGAGGGATCCAATCAGCTCTCCGTCAGCAAGGATGCCAAAATAAAACGCCTCTCCATTTGCGTGCTCTTCAACCGCCTGCTTGACAAACGTCTCACCGCCATCCGGGGGATAGGGATGGGGGATTGTCGTCGTGTGAGCCACGCGTTTATCCGAGGCGTAGCGTTGAACTGCTTCGGCATCGCTAAGCTGCAACGGACGTATCGTGACTTCTGGCTCGTTAGTTGTGATTTGCCGACTGCTCATGTGAAAATCCTCACTCTGGTGTTAAACTCGTTGCTTGATTTGCTGAAATACTTTTGCTCTGCCCGATTCTTCATGTTATCGTCTTCGCACAATGAGAGAATTAAACGTCAGTCCTTCACGGAGCTTTATCCGGCGGTAGTATTCCAATCTAAATGTACGTTGTACGACTTCCAAGAGTGTCTCCGCCTTAAAGAAGGAGAAAAATCGCTTCGGTTCATATTTGTCGTGCGTCCATATCCCCTCGAAATCCTCGCTCCCCCATAAGCCAAGATACATCAGACCCTCTGCGTTTAGTCGACTAGAAATCAGGCTGAAAATCCGACCGATATCTTTCTTCGGTATATGTAGAAGGCAATTCATAGTATACACCGCGTCAAAGGTCTCACTAATCTGGTCGAGCTTGTAGCAGTCCAGTACTCGTGCAGAGATTCCCCTATCGTTGGTGAGTTTAACCATTGTCGGCGCATTGTCTATCGCAAAAGTGCGGAACCCTTGATCTTGAAAAAACTGGGCGTCCCAACCTGCACCACATCCAATTTCAAGGATGGTCTTTCGCTGTTCATTATTCAAGAATTTTAGAAACTCTAACCGCTCAAGTTTTTTGAATTCGTCAGGAAAATTGGCTGCTCTTTCATGAGCGTGTCTTTCATATGCCTCAATGAGTGTGTCGGTGAATTGCATGATGTGTTCAGCCGATGCCTCAAACATCTGAATATGACCGCGTTATCCCAGAGATTGCCTTCAAATTATGCTAACGGTTAGTTTCATCTCGGTTCCTCTATTGCCACATGTATACTTTTGGCTGCGGTTGCCCCGAAAGCGCCCATCACCGGTTTCCCATTTTGATCCCTAAGATTTGATCTGCCCGCATGATTCAATGGCAGTGATGAAAAGACATAACGCCCATATTCCGGGCTGAGCGCTTCAACCGTGATTTTCAACGTTTTTCCGGCATTTGACTCTCGATTCACAAAGAAGACCTCTCTTCCGATAGACACACCGTGCGCTTCTGTCAGGTCGTTATTCCTTGTCCATAAAAATGTATGGGCGGTTACAGATTGCGGTCCACCTTCAAAGGCGCTTTCCGGCACTTCAACCGTAACAAAGTATGACGTCACATTCAGATCCGATTTCCAGTAAACTGTATTTTCAGCGTCGCTCTTCAGTGTGATGTGGTCGTCGTCAAAGGTCGAGAGTGTGTCAATATCAATGAATTCAACCGGCGGATACACTGTCGTTACGCCGGTAATGGTTTGGTCGAACGCTTTGGAATAGATTTCTACGCGATATTGGGCGTGGAGCTCAATCTGGAAACGGTTTGATATCGGCTTGTAGCCTCCATCGGGAATTACACTTATATCATCTAAAACCTCTTCGCCAGCGGAATCTTCGTGATACCGAATGACAGTCCTTTCCTCCAACTCAACATACTGAAATTCGTATTCTTCACCCGAACTCAAATTCGTCACCGTGACGGTAGCAGTCGTATCCAGCACCAGCGGGAGAGTCTCATCGTATTCATCAATGTCGCCATCTCCGTCATTATCAATTCCGTCGTATACATCGGAATCCGTAATCGCCTCGGTTCTGATTAGCCGGATGATGGAATCTTCCGGGCTGTCCTGCCGAAGGCGTCCCTCGATTTTCAATTCCGGTTGATAGTTTCCGAAATCATCCCTGAAATCGGCGACATCCAGCTCTCGCTCGCAGGAGAGACATATCGTTGACAGAAGTATGATTAGCGAAATTTTTATAGTCGGCATGGTTTGGTGGTTTATTTTCTAAAAACATATGGCAAGTGTTGGGAGTCGGTAGTTCACATTGTCTGAACTGTGATTAAGTGATTGCCATGATTGTCAGTCTTTAGTTGAAAGTCATGAGCGGATTAGACCGGTACGTAGAAGCCGCTTTGATTTCGGGAAGAAACCGAGTTTTGCGGAAATAGTATCAAATGACCCTATGATAGCTGGAATGCCCATATGTATTGGCTTCGAGCCATCATCAAATGAGCTAGCTGGGTTGGCTTAACGAGTCTACTCTTCAAGAAATTCATGCGACTGGATAGAACCAAGGCTAAGTATACCAAAAAGGATATCGCGTGCCAAGCCAATGCTAAAGAAAGAGACGGTGTTTTCCGAGCTAAAATTCTAGGTGGTCCTATTCTGTCATTGCCGGTCTCCTTTGGGTTGGGAATTGGACTGGACGGTGGTATCTTTACCGGGGTCAGATTTTCTTGCCAGGTTTGCGTCCATGTCATTGAGTAAATGTTGAGGAATTAGGTCGAGATATTGAGAGATGACGCGCTTGGAAAGTTTGGTAATCTGAGAGATTTTGTCAATATCATCGGTAGCAGTGCGAACAATCTTTACAGACTCATAATCGTGGATGTATCGGTCAACAGCTTCTTTGGAGTGCTTGGTCTTGGCAGCAATAGTGGGAGTTAGATGCCCTTGTAGATAAAGGGTGATAATCTCCTTCTTGTGAGTAATTGCTGCGGATAAATCGTGAATGTTGCCGCGAGTGGGCAAGATTTTTCCACTGGTGCTTTGCCATTCATTGACATACTCACTCACCACCGGATCGCGGACGTTGAGCAACATGGCAAGGTCTAGTTGAGTCAACAATGCACCTTGGTCATAGGCTTGATAACACCATCGCACCAATCGATGGATTCTGAGTTCACGGGAGCTGAAGCCGCTGTAATAGTGTTCAGTATCCTCGGGGGCGAGAAAGGTTAAAACCACAGGCTTCATACGGGTTTTAACGATTGACTTCCCTTTCTGTGGATATTCATCAATCGGCACAGCCATCCAGACCAGTTGACCATAGCTAAGCATTCGTTCATTAGGGAGTTGTTCCCCAGAGGCTAGTTTATCAAGTGGCAAGCGAATCAGGAAATAGTCCTCAATGGTTTTGACGATGTCATCGACAATGGCTTTTGCAGTCACTTCGCCTTTGTCATATCCATAGGAATTGATAAAGCGATGAATCAGCAACTGTCGCAATGATTTGTCATTGATGCGCCTGATTTTCTTCTGGTTGATTTCAGTTCGAGTCAATGATTTGCTCATGAGTTCTCCCCCTTTTTTTCATCAACGGGTTCAGGACGAAGTAAAGTCGTCATTCGCTCTGTATGTTTGTATTCATCATACAGGGAGAGATACTCATGAATCAATCGGTCAGAGAGATGGGTAATGAGCCGTATCTGTTCCTTTGGAAAGTCTTGATGATGGAGGGTTGCTACCTGAGTGAAATCACGCAAGTATCGCAACACGGCGCGTTCGGTATGGTTCGTCTTTTGCTCAATTTCGGTGAACTGATATCCTTTGAAGTACAACTCAAGGATTTGTGTCTTATGAGAAATGCCGGGGCCCATATCGTGTTTGGCGCCGCGAGTCATTACAAATAAGCCTTGCTGTTTCAACTGTTTGATATCGCGTTTGATTGTTGCCGGGCTGGTGGTTAATAGCACCGCTAAATCTTCATAGCTGAGCAAGGCATCTTGGTCATAGGCTTGTTTGGTTAATCGTAAGATTCGATGTCGTCTCAGTCCCGCAAGTCCGTAATTGGCTAAGACCTCAAGGTCGGTGTGCACATCATTCAGAGTGAGTCGGCAGGAGACCTTTTTAGCCAACGCGATATGTTTACCTGCCGGTTCGTCGGCTGCTACGGCTTCATAGCAGATTTGGCCCGATGTAAGTTGGCTTTCGGCATGTTGGGCAAAGTAAGAAGAAATCTGTTTATAGTAGGCTTCTGCAAGAATGGGCATCAGATTGAAGTCTGACGCAATCTTCTGAATGATTGCCGTCCTTGCCGACTTTGATTCCAGACGATTGATACCGTAGGGTGAATTGCTTTGTGGCTTCATAATGACCTCCATGAGCTGATTGTAGTTGATGGGAATACCATCTGTCTTTACTGTAGCTCATGGGGTCATTTGATACAAACTATAAAAAACTCGGTTTCGGATGAACCATATACTTAGCGAGTAGACCATTTAGCTCCTAGAACTCAAACTCTAATCCAAAGGACGGGACGATTGGAAACATACTGATGGCTCGAACCTCCGACGGTGATCTCTCGTGATTCCAAATGTAGATGAGATAGTTGTAATAATTCGTGAAATTGATGACTTGGAGCTTGAATTTTCCATTCACGCCAAAGGGGGAGATGTCTCTAATCCAGGCGATATCTCCCCGCACATAGCGTGGATAGCGAGCTGAATTCCTTTTGCCCTCGATGCTGATAACGCTCGCATACGGATCATCCAGCGAGTCGCCACCGTGATAGACTTTGCCGACGACCGGCGTGTACGGCTGCCCGCTTGACATGGTCCACGACAGTGAAAACAGATTATTCTCGCTCATCTGATAGCTGGCAACTAGGTTGAGCGAGTGCGGCTTCGAATATTTGGGCGCGTAAATCTCCGAGGCTTGGTTCTCGGTTTCTTCGATTATTCCATCAGCGTTGAAATCGAATCGTCTTTCTACATTCGAGTATGAATAGCCGAGCCAGCCTGAAACTTTGCCTGTGGTCTTCTTTAGAAAAAGTTCCAATCCCCAGACACGCCCGGCGCCAGCTATGAATTCGTCAAGTTCGATGCCGGGGTCGTTATCCGGATTGTTGGTGAGGACATTGCTGTAGGGTTTATAGTAGGTTTCAATCGATCCGGTAAATCCCGGATTGAACCATCTTTCTATTCCGAGAATAAAATGCTGATTTCTTATCGCGTCAAATTCTTCGGGTACGGGCAACCAGAAATCGACTATCTGCAGCACTTGATCTTCATCATTCACGGTGAATAGGAATTGATTGAAGCGTCCCCAACTTCCCTTTAATGCCAGATTTTCGGATAACAAGTATTTGAACCCGAGACGCGGGTCAAGATAGATGTTATCGTGCAACTCATATTTGGACCCGCGCAACCCCATCTGAAGCGAGAGCAGGTCATTGACTTTCCATTTATCCTGAATAAAGGCGCTGAAGACGTAGGGGTCTTGCTTAATGTCGAAGTAATTGACGTTGTCCACATGAAAGTCAAATTTCATGCTGAGGTTCTTGAGCGCCGCTCCCATTTTGAGGGTGTGCCGAGGCGATAGATACCAAGTCAATTTTTCCGAGATGGAAAAGTCCTTTATGTGGTTGATTGCGACGGCGACTGTTTCATCTTGGTTTCCAAGGCTGTCGACTTCGGTCTGTTTGAGATTCACGTCAAAATCAAAATTCGAGCGCGTCAGAACAAGTTCCGAGAAGAACTTTGCGTTCGGAACGAATCGCCACTGTAGACTGGGGGCGTTATTTCCCCAATCCCAGCTAAAATCTGTCTTCTCGTCAAAACTCTCCTCGTCAATGAAGAACTTCAAGACATCGCGTCCGTCAAAGGTAGAGAACGTCAACCTGTTCTCTGAATTCAGATCACTAAAGACCTTGATCTGACCGTCCCAGAAATAGTATTTCCAATCCTGATCCTCTCCTCTTGCACGATTGAATCGTTCGGCAATGAGATCAAAATAGGTTCTTCGACCGGATATAATCCAAGCGCCCTTGTAGAAGGGGCCTTCCAGCATCATTTTGCTACTGAGGAGTGAGATTTCTCCTTTTCCTCGGATCTGTTTTCCCTCTCTCGATGTTATGTCCAGAACAGATGACAGTCTACCGGGGTATTCAGCAGGATAGCCGCCAGCCAAGAATTTGGCATTGGCGATTGTATCTGCGTTAAACGTCGAGAATAACCCGACAAGATGATACGGATTATATATCTCGGCGCCATCAACCAATATCAGGTTTTCATCGGGACTGCCACCACGCACGACCAGTGCAGAGCTAAAGTCGCTTTGTGAAGAGACGCTCGGCAGTTGCTGTATTGTCCGAAAAACATCGGCTTCAACGAATGACGGTGTATTGACTATCTCTTGAGAACTGATGTTTGTGCGGCTGATTTCCACCTCTTCTTTGAATCGCGTTTTTTCCTCACTCACGGTCACTTCATCCAGTTGGATTGCTATCGGCGCGACCTCAACGTCCAATCTCATTTCACCGTCGGTTGGAACTTCCAGTTCCTTCTCAACCCGCTCATATCGTGTCGCTGAGACGATTAGCTTGTATTTACCCGGCGGTATGCCGCTCAATACATAATACCCGCGCACATCCGTTGTTGCGGCAAACTGAGTGTCTTGCAGTAACACCCTCGCGTAGGGCACCGGTTCTCCGGTTACCTTGTCATGCAAGTAGCCATTGATACGCCCCGTTCCCTGAGCAGACAGGAACGTAGGATAGAATACCATCAACGAGAGTATCAACACTACGGCTTTCCGGTTAAATATCTGGTGCATTAGAATATTTTGCTTTCGGCTTGATACCATTAAGATTTCCTCAAATTCCCATATGTATTTCCTTAAAGAGCGGAAAATAGATTGTGTGGCGACTCAGACAACGGCTAACTTCCCTCCATATTACCATTTACCGAAGAACAATTCGGATTCATTGGTCTATTGCTCACGACGATCGCATTGACCGAGTCCACGAATGCTTTGAAGCGGCAATTTTCGCCATGCGGGATGGTGGCGTTTGCTCCATTTAATCGATTGAGTACGCCGTTTTTCCTCGCGATGAACCCATTCAAGCCGGAGTTGTGCAAAACACAGACCAATTACTTACATACGCTACAGCAATGAATCAGAGCAAGATAAATACTACCACTCTGCGAAAAGTGCGCCGTTCTTACGACAGTAGTAACATTTGAGCGACATTATTATTTGTGGTTCCATGTAATTGACCCAAAACGAGAGAGTTGGACAAGAGACCTTTCCAACCCGTGAAGGGAATCTCTATCACACTCGAGTGCCACTTCGTTTATCGTCCGCTTGATTCCGACAAACCGAACTGCGTAAGTCCCATTGAATTGGAAGTTGACACAGGTCTTACGTGACTTCCTACGATGCCTATGGTATAATGTTGTATTACTTAGCGTCTACCGAAAAACATATGAAACAACAAACCGGGTTTCTTGAACTTTAACATATCTAGTACCCGTCTGCCCAATTGAAATTCTTGAATGGGACGCGATTCAGCAGCTAGAGGAGAAAATCTATGACACAAGAAACGACCGCAGGAGGAGGCGGGGTTGACCTGAAAACCAACTCCGATATTTCTTCTGCGGCGCCCACTGACTTTATTCGGCAAATAATTGAGGAGGATTTGAGAACCGATAAACACGGAGGTCGAGTACATACGCGATTCCCGCCGGAACCGAACGGCTACATACACCTTGGCAGCGCGAAAGCCATTTGCATCAATTTCGGCATCGCGGAAGATTACGAGGGACTTTATAACCTACGATTCGATGACACCAATCCGACCAAGGAAGATGTCGAGTATGTGGAATCAATAAAAGAAGACATTCGATGGCTCGGTTTCGATTGGGAAAAGAGAGAGTTCTACGCGTCCGACTACTTTGAGCAACTCTATCAATATGCCGTACAGCTAATAAAAAAGGGCGTAGCCTATGTTTGTGACTTGACGGCTGAAGAGATTAGTTACGGAAAATATCGGGGTACCTTAACCGAACCGGGAGTGGATAGCCCATTTCGCGACCGATCCGTCGAAGAGAACCTAGACCTCTTCGAGCGCATGAGAGCAGGCGAGTTCGAAGAGGGGTCCCGCACGCTTCGAGCAAAAATCGACATGGCATCTCCGAACTTGGTCATGCGCGATCCCGTCATGTATCGAATCCTTTACGCGACACATCATAACACGGGCGATGAGTGGTGCATCTATCCCATGTACGACTTCACGCACTGTATTTCCGACTCTATCGAAGGTATTACACACTCTCTGTGTTCTCTTGAATTTGAAATCAATCGTCCCCTTTACGACTGGTTCCTCGACCAGTTGGACATCTATCATCCGCAGCAGATTGAGTTCGCGAAGTTGTATCTTACCAACACCGTTCTCGGCAAGCGAAAGTTGATTCAGTTAGTAGAAGATGGGCACGTTGATGGGTGGGACGATCCACGAATGCCAACGTTGGCGGGATTACGACGCGGTGGCTACACACCGGAGTCTATCCGTGACTTCTGCAAGCGGATCGGAATTGCGAAAGCCGATAATCTGGTCGAGATTTCATTGCTGGAATACTGCCTTCGTCAGGACCTCAACAAGCGAGCGCTGCGCGTCATGGGGGTGTTGGATCCACTTAAAGTCATCATCGACAACTATCCGGAAGAAAAGGTCGAATTCCTGGAGGCTGAAAACAACCCGGAAGACGCGGCGATGGGAGGGCGTGAAATACCCTTCTCGCGAGAACTTTATATTGAACGCGAGGACTTCATGGAGGATCCGCCAAGGAAGTATTTCCGTCTCGCGCCGGGGCGGGAGGTGCGTCTCAAACATGCTTATTACGTCAAATGCGAGCGTGTGGTCAAGGATGAAAACACCGGCGAGATCGTCGAAGTCCACTGCACCTACGACCCAACCACGCGCGGAGGGTGGTCTGAAGATGGCCGTAAAGTGCGCGGTACGCTGCATTGGGTCTCTGCACCCCATGCGATTGAGGCTGAAGTGCGCTTGTATGAACACCTGTTCACCAAGGAGAATCCTAACGACGTGGAGGAGGGACGCGAGTTTACGGATTATCTCAACCCCAATTCGCTGCAGATACTGAATTCCGCCAGGGTTGAGCCTAGTCTTGCGGATGCAGTGCTCGGCAGTTACTACCAATTCCTACGAAAAGGTTATTTTTGTGTAGATCCCGACTCTTCCGACAATAAATTGGTGTTCAATCGGACGGTAACATTGCGAGATACTTGGGCGAAAATTCAGAAAACGCAAAAAAACAGTTCATAAGCTACAGACGGTTTAGAGCCTATTTGAAAAGTACATTTGTAGGGTGGGATCAAGCGAATGGATAGTGAGTGCGATAGGAATCCCCTGCGCACCAGCCCCTAAAAGCCCCAGAGGAATCAAACGAGTGAATAGCGAGTGCGATAGAGATCTTGAAGGTGTATAGAAACGCTAAAGTCCCGTTCGCCAAAGCCCCAGTGGGGCGACAGGTGCGTAGATGACAAATATAAAAACGCGAAAAAACTTCCTACAAATGACCAAAATTGCTTTGCTACCGATTATTCAAACAGGGTCTTACAAAACCAAACCCGTAGGCGGGGATCAAACGAGTGAATAGCGAGTGCGATAGAGATCTTGAAGGTGTATAGAAACATTGATTCGACCTATAGCTTGAGACTTTTTCAATGGTCAACCCAAAAGACCATATGGTTAAAACCTCCCCAACTTTTCTCCTATGCTTGATTAACACCGCCTGTTATACCGCCTAAATGTACAAAGTCGAGCTTAGGATTCATACAGAAGAAAGGAGTTTATCTCGATAATTATGATGGAAGATTCCCCAGTTAGAGTGCGTTTTGCGCCTTCACCGACAGGATTCCTGCACATCGGATCGGCGAGAACGGCACTATTCAACTGGCTGTTCGCGAGACATCATGGCGGGACATTTATTCTTCGGATTGACGACACCGACGAACAGCGATCGACCGAAGAATCGATGTGCGAAATCTACGATTCGCTAAAGTGGCTTGGCCTTGAGTGGGATGAAGGCGAAACTGTTGGTGGGCCGCATTCGCCCTATGTTCAATCGGAACGAAGAGAAATTTACGAGAAGTATGTGAGACAACTGCTGGATAACGGCAACGCCTATCGCTGCTACTGCACACCGGAAGAATTGGCAGAGATGCGCGAGGTCGCAAAGGCAGAAAAACGAAATCAGACCTATACAGGTAAATGCCGGAACTTGACAGCGTCGGACCGTCAGAGATTGGAAGCAGAAGGACGCAGACCGGTTGTGCGACTCAAAGTTCCCCCGGAGCCGATTGCGGTGGAAGACCTGATACTTGGCGAGATGCGCGTTGAAGCGGACGCACTGCAAGACGAAGTGATTGTGAAATCAAACGGATCTCCACTTTACAATCTGACATCGACGGTCGACGATTTGGAAATGGGGATTACGCACGTTATCCGGGGTGCGGATCACATCAACAATACGTCAAAGCAGGTATTGATATGTCGGGCACTGGGTATGCAGCCACCTCAATTTGCGCATGTTCCACTTGTTCTGAATAGCGCAAAGGGTGAAAAACTCAGTAAGCGGCGTCACGGCGATCTTGTTTCTGTGGGGAAATACCGGCAGGACGGATATCTTCCCGACGCAGTAGTTAACTTTCTGGTACGCCTTGGCTGGTCTTATGATGATAAAACGGAAATTTTCTCAATTGACGAACTCATAGAGAAATTTGACTTGGGACGGGTTGGAAAGACCAACAGCGTCTTCGACATTCAGAAGTTACAATGGTTAAACGGACACTACATTATGGACATGGATATCGCGGCGCGAACCGATGCCGTGATTCCTTTCCTTCAACAGGAGGGATTATTATTGAAGACTAATCTTACGCCGGACCGCAGGGCTTGGCTAGAGAAAATTGTTAAATCGGTCGGAGATCGACTGACGACATTGGCGGACATCATCCCGCAAACGAGCTATTTCTTCGTTGACAGCTTTGAGTACGACCCTAAGGCGGTTAAGAAATGGTGGAAAAAGGATACGGTGCTTGAGATACTGGGTGGCTTACGCGATGCGATAACACCTCTCAAGACGTTCAATCTTGAGGAGGTGGAGTCCGCTATCTGGGGATATACCGACGCAAACGGGGTCAAGCGCGTCCAAGCCATGCAACCCATGCGCATCGCCCTTACCGGGGTTTCTTTTGGGCCAGGTCTATTTGAAATCATCGCCCTGCTAGGCAAGGACAAGGTGATGCAAAGACTTGACCGTGCGATTTGTCATGTGAATGGAGGTGCGTGATGGAACAGTGGATTCACCACATCATTCAAGGACTGCCTCTGTACGCCCTTTTCATTATCATCGTTGTTACCCTCTACACCCTAGGCAAGGGCGCAGACTGGCTGGTAGAGGAAGCCGTGATCTTGTCCGTGCGCTGGGGCGTTCCCAAAGTGCTCATTGGCGCGACTATCGTAAGTTTGGGCACCACCACTCCTGAAGCTGCCGTCTCGGTATTGGCAGCCATCAAAGGCAACCCGGATTTCGCGCTCGGAAATGCGGTCGGGTCTATCATCTGTGACACGGGACTAATACTTGGAACAGCCGCGCTAATCGCTCCCCTACCGCTTAACCGAAGGATTGTCAACCGACAGGGTTGGTTGCAACTCGGCGCGGGGGTTCTCTTGGTTGTTTCCTGTCTCTTCGTTGGCACAGAGGGAAGGCATCTGCCGCAATTCATGGGTTTCGTGTTCTTGGTATTGTTAATTGTCTACTTGTGGCAGTCGATTCGGTGGTCTCGTGATGTGGATCAAGATGCGGTCGCCGATGAGATGGAATCGGTCGAGGGCAATGCAAACGCATTATTCGTGGTCCTCAAGCTGGTGTTCGCCATTGCAGTCGTAGTCGCCTCCTCATGGATTCTTATCCCTGCTGCCAAAGAGACCGCCATACGATTACACGTTCCCCAAAGTATCATCGCCGCCTCCATTGTAGCATTGGGTACATCGCTGCCGGAGTTTGTCACGGCAGTTACGGCGGCGAGAAGGGGACACGGCGAATTGGCAGTCGGGAACGTCATCGGTGCTGACATTCTTAATGTACTCTTTGTCGCTGGTGTGTCTTCTGCTGTCACACCTGGAGGTCTGGTTGCCGCTCCCAATTTCTTCTTCATTCTCTTCCCGACAATGCTGTTTATTTTGGTTGTCTTTCGAATTGGCATCTTCACCTCCGGGGATACATTGAAACGACCTTTTGGCGTTGTGCTGATTGCCGCGTATGTCGCTGTGATGGTCGTGAGTTACGTGTTCCGATCGCCGTGACATCTTTTGACCCGTTAGCATTAATTCCCTAATCAACTTCGGTCTCTTAAGCGTTTTCGTAGGTTTCTTGCCGTTTGAACAGTACTGTCTTCAATCCTGCTACCCCAAGTTTAGAGGGGATAAAAATGGAGAAACTTGACCGAATTCAAATCAGTCCCAAAGTTTGCCTTGGTCAACCTGTAATTCGAGGTACGCGAATCACGTTAAGCGTGATTCTTAAAATGCTGGCAGGTGGCAAGTCGGTTGAAGATGTCATTAAAGCCTATCCGGAATTAGAGGTTGATGATGTACAGCAGACGATGAGGTACGCTGCATGGGTAGTTTCGGATCGGCTTTCCACGACTCCATCAATGTAGGAATTCCGGATGACTTCACCATTGGGATCAACTTAAGGGATTTCGTCTAGTATCGGTGGTGGTCTCCGACGCAAAACCCTTAACTTAGTCCCATAGGATGGGGAGGAAATCTCTATCATCCCCCGCACGGTAGGTGCGATCAAGCGAACGGATAGTGAGTGCGATAGAGATCCCTTTCCAACCGCACCGGCACCTACGGAACCAGCGCCAGGAGTCATCTTTTGTGGTGCACCCGTCAGTGAATGAACTGGTATTCCCTCGCTCACGCCTACATGGAGATTAACAGTTCAAGACATTGAAGCCGCGTGACTTGCACCCTAAAACGCTTAACTTGATCCCAATGGGGATTCCGGATGACTTCACTATTAGTGGCGTTGAGAGGGTATGCAGGCCCCAGCTTGATTACCCTCCGCTTATTCGTCTCTGATCCCGAAACAATTACACGGACGATACGGACGGTCATGCCTCAGATTGAAGAGGCGCTCATGGAAGGCTGCACTGTAAGCATTAATCATCAGACGGTACGCGTGCGCCGCTAGCAGATCCAATAATTCAAGGTCCGGTTGGCAAATTGGTGCGATCCATGAATCCGAAGGCTCCGTACTTCAGACAGAGATTGTGCGATAACTAGGGGAAGCAATGAATATCCCAAGTATTCATCTCATTGGCGATAAATGGCAGGCTGGAACGTATGTCCTGCGGATTCACCTCAAAAAGGATACTTCATTACAATTCGGTCGCTTTAAGAAAGGCAAACTGATTTCGCTGCCCGCCGGGGACTATGCCTACGTCGGCTCCGCACTCTCAGAGAAGGGTGCCACCTCATTAGCGAGGCGGCTCGTCCGCCACGCAACACGAAGTGGTGACAAACGTCCACACCATATCCGAGGGGTTATGATTGAGCGATTTGCCGAATGCGGACTGGGCGATGGAAATCTTCTGCCGAAACGGGGTAAAACCTTGTTCTGGAATATTGATTTTCTCTTGGACTTGCATTTGGCGAAGATTGTGGGTTTCCTCGCAATCCGCTCACCTGAACGATTGGAGGATAGACTCGCCAAGTGGTTGGAGCAGGATTCACACACGCAGGTAATTGAGCGTGGCTTGGGTGCGAATGATGTCCCGGGCAATACGCATCTGTTGCGCGTTTGCGCCGATGAGACGTGGTGGGGGGCACTTCCGGCAAAGCTTGCCAACATGACTGAAGATGGCTAACAATTACAGCATATACTCTACGCTGCTGAGAATTGCTTGTGTTGTAGGATCAAGCGAACGGATAGTGAGCGCGATAGAGATCCCATCGAGATTCTGAAGGTGTATAGAAACATTGATTCGACTTACAGCTCGAAACGATCAAAGGAGAAGCGGCAAATCACAAGGAGGAAATATGAAATTAGGTGCATTCTCGGTAAGTCTGAATGTCAAAGACATCCAGACTTCAAAATTATTCTATGAGAACCTTGGTTTTGAAGTCTTAGGCGGCGATATATCCCAGAATTGGCTCATCATGAAGAATGGTAGTTGCACAATCGGATTGTTCCAAGGGATGTTCGAAAAGAACATCCTGACTTTCAATCCGGGCTGGGATGAAAATGCCACCAAACTTGATTCATTTACTGATGTCAGGGAACTCCAACAGCAGCTTAAGACAAAAGGTATCAAAATAGAGACGGAAGCAGATGAAGAGACCTCAGGGCCGGGGAGTTTTGTTGTAGTTGATCCGGACGGCAATCCCATTCTTGTCGATCAGCATGTATAGGACTTTGACGTGAACGTACGGACAATGGCAGATAACAATGGATACTTCGCTCCGCTTGACCGTGTTCCTTGGTCATCCCCAATTTCTGACAGCGCGCGGTATAACATCTGAACTAGGTTCTCTCCATGGAAGATAGACCGTCTAAGTTTTTTTACAGCGAACCAATTTTATACCGAGAAGTTGACGAGCACAGTCAAGTTATTGACGTAAAGCCCGTCACCGTTGTTGAAGATTCTGATGAGCGAATTGTTCTTTGGCTTCCGTTGGGTACACCAACGAAAAAGCCGGTATTGCTAAAACAAATTCCGGGCACATCACGCCGTTGGGTGGAAGGCTCTTGGGGATTGGTAGATTCGATTTGGCAATGGGCAGAACTTCTTATCATCGTTCGGCCAGACGAATGTCGTGCAACCTGGGTGCGATGGTCAGCAGATCGCGAGTTTCTAGGTTGGTATGTAAACCTCCAAAGTAAACTACAGCGGTCGCGTCTAGGCTTTGATTTTAGGGATTATCAACTGGATATTATTGTTGAACCCGATCGCAACTGGAGATGGAAAGATCAAGATGAACTTAACCTTGCCGTGGAACTCGGGCGCATGACACGTGGGCTGGACAAGGCAGTCAGGGCAGAGGCACAGCTTGCAATTGAAGAAATTGAGCGCAATGGCGGGCTATATTCGGAAGGTTGGGAACACTGGCGCCCCGATGCGTCGCTGACTCGCCCGAAATTAGGCGTAGATTGGAGAAAGGCTGGAGAGATGAAAATCGCGGAAGAGGTGTTATTCCCACTGCAAGGCTTGTCCGAGTCAAAGAGGAGAACAACGGACGCTTAACTCGCCGTTAAGGCTCAGGCTGCGCGCCCGACATGCCTGCAACGGTTTACAAACTGGCGGGGCGTTAGCCAATAAGGTCTACAGGTCAAAGTCCTTGCGCAAAGATTCGCGTCGCACTTAATCTACACAACTAGGAATTGCTATGAAACGATTTTCTCTTCCACTTTTTCGGTGTGGTGGGGATGCCGCTGGCAATCCAAACAGATCATTGGTGCAGTCTGGTGGATTTCGGTCTGGTGATATTGTTTGCACAAATCAGGCCACTGAAATGTCATTGGAAAAAGCGCCTTAATCGGCGATGCCAGTGACTAACAATACACAAGGACAAACAAATGATATTTCGAATTTCGACTAAACTAGGGAAGAAGATACATGTGACTCCGGACAAGATGTTGCCAGTTGACCCTAATCCATTTGCGGATTGGTCGGCAAATCTGTTCGATGTCGGTCGTTCCCAATACGTGCTCATTACTAACACGATTTCGCTCTATTCCGTGGTCATGCCCGGGCGAGGACTGAGGAACAATCGTTTGTTCTTGGAGAGGGCGAGAGACTCTATGAGTGAGTTCATTCGCTCGGCTGGGTATGAATCTATAGTTGAGAAGTTCATCGTTCCATCTATGGATACCGTCCGTTTTTCAAAGGCGCTCAACCGATCGGTAACCGGCTCAATGAATGATTTCATATTTCAGGCGAAATACGAACTCATAGAACCGGAACTGTCGCTGAATGAAATTTCGTTTCTTCTGAACGAATGCCCAATGTCGTATTTGGATCGTGGCATGCCAAAGGATGTCTTTCAGGAACTTGCAAACAACAGAGGCAATTGATATCTGACTGCCCCCGGGCAGGTACACCCTGACCGGCAGTGACAGAAAGTATCTATTGAGGACGAAAAACAGAGGGCAGCCTGACGGATGCAAGTGACCTTTCTCGGAACAGCGGCTGCGCCATCCATGCCGATTCCATTCTGCATCTGCCACGTATGTATGGAGGCCAGAAGAGTCGGCGGAAAGAACCTGCGACAGCGGTCGTCAATCACGATCAACGATGATCTGCTTGTCGACATTGGCCCCGATGTAGCATCTGCGTCGTTCGAACACAATCTTTCTCTCGCCGGCATCAACGTCTGTCTACAAACGCACGCTCACGAAGACCATTTGGATACCGAGTTCATAATCTCTAGACACGCTGACTACGGAACAGAGGTCTCCCGTGAGCTACTCTTTGTTGGCTCCCGCGAAACCCTGAAAGCGGTTGATGTGATTGTGTGTCGAAGATGTGAATACGGGAGCATTTTCGATCCGGACACGCAAGCCGCACTGAAGATGAATGTGCTAACTGTTGCGCTGTACGAGCCATACACTGTAGGAAACTACCGAGTAACCGGATTTCCTGCCAACCACGCCACGGATCAAGCATCGCTGTTATATTCGATAGAGCAAGGGAACCACGCAGTATTCTATGGCACCGACACGTCGGTTCTGCCCGAAGAAGTCTGGGAGCATCTTCTACTCCACGGCACACGGCACGATTTGCTTGTTCTCGATCACACCTATGGAATCGGCTTTGACTCAAGACCGGCGGACCATCTGGGATTGCGAGACTTCATTGCCCACGTGAATCGATTTCGCGAAGTTGGATTGCTCAAGGACAATGGAATGGTCTATGCAACTCACATATCTCACGAGGGGAACTTGGAGCACGATGAGCTTGACGACTACGCTATGAAACACGGCTACCGGGTGGCTTTTGACGGGCTTAGATTAGTGTTGGCTGGATAAGAGAGCCGTGGACTACACCATTTGTGCATGACAACACGGCGCTGTGTTTTGCGGACTTGCAAGCGGCTCCGCCTTCGGCAACGCGCTTCGTGGGTCTGCAAATCGTGAGACATCGTGTGCCATGCCAGCTCTATCCACAGGAAAGAACAGGCTAGTCCGTGGGAATTACCTGAGTGGGAGGAATTCATCATGAAAGTAGTCGAATTTGCGTTTGTTGGATTTCCAGTTGAGGATATCCAAGTAGCTCGAAGGTTTTACGAGGGTGTTCTTGGATTCTCTGCTCCAAATGTTCTCTCAGATGGATCAGAAACATTCGCTTGGGTTGAATATGAAGTAGGTCCGCATACGCTTGCTCTTACCACCGCGAGGCCAAATTGGCAACCTAGCAAGACTGGCGAAATTGGCGCTGGTCTAGCATTAGACTTACCATCCGCATTATCGGATGAGTAAAAGTTGAATTATGCGTAGCAGACTTGGGCTAGTATCTGTCTGCATGTTCGTGCGAAGGCTACGAGTGGTGTGAATCAGGCGCTCTAGCTTCGTAAACAGACTCGGGGATACAAAGCATTGAAAGAATCTGTCGTTGTAAATCGGTCAATGGGGTGGTGTAAGATGTGACCTGATTTGGCAATCGCACGCTATGGATACCATGGAAAGCGCGTAAAAGTCGGGTTGCTGTCGGTTTGGCGGTTCGACGATTTCTGTTGTCCGGGTACAATCCTGCCAAGGTTTGACGGTGTGTTTCAAGATGGCGTCGGGAGACAATTTCAATCAAGGTCAAAAGTCGGATACACAGCGAAAGCAGTCGAACCAACCCTTTAATCTGGTCATCATTTCTTACATACATCGGTGAAATCCCTATCGGAGCGGACTTAAACAGATGAAAATGGCGTTCGATGCGCGGGGCGGCACGATAGAGTCTGACGGCTTCATCAAGCGGTAAATGCGCTTTAGGTTGATTGGTGGCGTACAATTGCCACCCCATCTGACAGTATGCTTGGTGAATCGCTTGCTCATCTCGAATAACTTGTGTGA
Organism: Candidatus Poribacteria bacterium; assembly: GCA_965204085.1. GTDB lineage: Bacteria > Poribacteria > WGA-4E > WGA-4E > JAJDTR01 > JAJDTR01. The sequence goes on from CBDBEE010000002.1 coordinate 1,365,794, forward strand.
TTTGATAGCGAACGCTGCGGATTTCCCTCTGTCGGCGATTGGCACCCCCGCGTCCGCGACCGATGTAACACGTTTTCACCGATTCTTCGCATTCGGCAGTATAGTGGAGATACTTACCGACTTGATACGCCGCTGTTATGGCTTTAACCTTTTGCTCCAACTCGGCTGCGGTGCGAATCTGCCGTCGTCCACGTCCGGGATCTGGTGTTAAGGCAAGTATCTCCTCTGTCGCTTGTTGAAGGTTTCGCTCTAACGTGCCAAACTGCTTTTTGGCTTTGGATAAGGAACGCACCACTAACATGCGCTCTTGCCAAGTAAAGGTGTCTCCCGAAGCCAGAGTAGTTGTCTGAGAACGGTTTGTCTCATCCCCTGCTGCCATAAGCTCCGGCGATTGGCACTCATTATCAAAGGAGTAAATTAATGTCGCAGGCTGTGAACCGGAAACAATAGGTGCCAGGCATTGCTTGTAGAGCGCCGGAACACCGCCGACTTTCGCCAACGGAACCAAATAGAAATCCCCCTTTCGTGCTAGTTCGGCGCGAATCTCAATGGCGCTCATTTTACTGTCGCCGATATACAATAGCCCGGACTCATCGACCATCTGACGCACGTCGTCAATCGTTGGTAGATACAACCGGTCGTCCGCTTTTTCGCCCGACACCACATCGGTCGAAAGCAGGTGTCCCGATGTTCCACAGTCAATACTGGCAGCCATCAGTTTCACTTGCGCTAGCTGTGGCGTGTTTGAGTTGTATCCGTGTTGCATCAACCCATCATCGTAAGGGGTATGATAGCCACTAAATCGGGACGCATCCAGCCGAACTCGCTCAGGTTTAAGTTGATAAACAGAGATACTGTTACGCCAGAGTTTTTGCTCAATACAGCGCCACGCTGCATCATCAGCTAACTGCGTGAGCAGTTGACTCAGTCGGTCATCACTGAAATCGGTGCGACGGACGGGTATGCCAAACAATTCTGACAACAGCGCTTGATGCTCGACGCCCCACTGTTCAACAGCCATCTTGCGGTGGTCGGCTTCTGACAGAATGTAGGCATTCCAGCCCACAACCAGTTGACCCAGTGATAATCCTTGATGCAGCCAGTGACGCGGGATAACATCATCTATGATAGCATCAAGTCCCAGCCGCTGCTGCAAGCCAATCAACAGCGGAACATCATCAATTCTTTCTATCTGAATTTCGTTCCAAGAGGTAGGTTGAGTTGTCATACTTATACTCAACGACGAAATTCAACTTTTCAACTTCAAATAATGCGGATGGTAAGTTAGAGGTTGAAAATTTTGAAGAAGCCATCCAGAATTTAAGAGAAAACGACATAAATTTCATAGGGCCTGGTGATGGCCCAAACTGTCGTGTGGCTTTGCTTTGTGATCCAGATGACAATTCATTGGCTATTCATAAAAGAAATCCAACTTAGCATAGGCGAAATGCCACCGATAATTTAGACCACAAATAATCGGTTCTTCAGAGTTAAGTGTGGGAATGAAACTTGCCATAGGTACATACGTTTTTGTCCTGTGAGTGCAAGTTGATTTAAATACTATGCGATATGACTCTGGAGGCTCCAATGTACGCGCTTTTAACACAACTGCTCGACATTCCTAATTACCACGTGGTTTCTGCCGAGATTGAGACTGATAAAATCACACTGGACATTGAATCCACATCTCAGATAGCAGCATGCCTTCACTGTAGAAAAACCTCAAAAACGCTGCACGAAAGACACCCCCGCATGGTCCGCGACCTTCCTATCAGTGGCAAGCCGACCTATCTTCGCTTTGTCAGGCGTCGATTCTTCTGTGACGACTGCCACCGCGCGTTCTCTGAATCTCTAAGCTTTGTCGACGAAAGACGCGATTACACCAGTCGTTACCAACATTGGATATTCCTTCAAGTTCGAGAGAACAACATCAGTGCAGTACGCCGCGTTGAAGGACTGACTTATGACCAGATTGAAAGCATCTTCCTCCACGAAGCCGGATGCCGTATCCCCTTAGCCCCCTTTGCCGACCTCAAACGTTTGGGTATTGACGAAATTGCGTTGCGCAAGGGAAGCGGAAACTTTGCCTTGATTCTGACCAACCTAGACACAAAAGAAATCGTTGATGTGCTCAAATCGCGAACCCAAGAGAAACTTAGGGCGCGGCTTGAACGGCTATCAGCTTTTGAACGTGCACAAATTCAAGAAGTCGCCATCGACATGTGGAGTCCCTATGATACAGTCTGTGCCGAGTTGTTGCCTCATGCGGTGATTACTGCCGACCGGTTTCATGTAATGCAGGCGGTCAACCGAGAACTCAAGCAGTTGAAGAATCAGCAAAAGAAGGTGCACCCTCAAGCACTGAAAGGTGCTCACTATGCGCTGTTAAAGAATCGGCAAGACTTAACCGATAAGCAGCAAGCGGCACTTGAGCACGTATATCAAGTATCTCCTTTGGTCAAAACGGTTCATCGGCTCAAAGAGTGTTTGCGACATATCTTTGAGTGTAAGTCCACCAAGGAAAAGGCGATTAAGCGCCTACGGACGTGGAGCCTTATTGCTGAGAAAGCGGGGTTGTTTCCGCAATTCCGTAGAACACTGGCAAACTGGATACACCGAATTGCCAATTACTTTTGTCACCGCACGACTAGTGGCATTGTCGAAGGCATCAACAACAAAATCAAACTCATCAAACGCCGAGCTTTTGGATTTCGCAACTTTGAGCACTTCCGAATCCGAGTCATTGCGGCATTCCTATAACTAGCTCCTTTTCCACACTTAACTCTGAAGAGCCAAACCTTCGTGGGGTCGAGTTAGCCGTTACGGTGTGTTGCCGCTCGCCGAATCGCTGGACCATGTCGGTCCCCTGACGCGAAGCGCTATCGACGCGGGCATTATGCTCGAAGCTATCGCGGGCCTTGATCGCAACGACCCGACTTCACTACCTAGCCCTGTACCAAAGATGCTGGAAAATATAGATAAAGGCGTCAAAGGGGTTAGGATTGGTTTCGATTCAGACTACGCCAGCAAAGATGTTGATTCCGAACTTGCGGAGGCGGTGGCAACTGCGGTAAAAGATTTGGAGGATCTTGGCGCGGAAATCATTGAAGTACGACTCCCTGATATAGACGAGTACGTTGCTGCGTGGGACACGCTGTGCTCTACGGAGGCGGTCGCGGCGCATGAAGCAACCTACCCTTCCAAGAGAGGGGATTATGGCGCTTGGTTTCGGGGTTGGCTCGACATGGGCGCGAAGGTAACTGGGGCAGAGTATGCCAAAGCTAACACTCTACGCGCTGCCTGTACCGGTCTTCTACGACGGGCATTTGAGGAGATAGATTTGCTTGCTTGTCCTTCAATGCTAGGGCCCGCATATCCAGTCACGCCAGAAGGGTTGTACGGTCCTATGCCAGAACGACGTGAACCGAAGGGACAACGGTTTACTGTACCGTTCGACTACAACGGTGCTCCAACGCTGTCGGTACGGTGTGGAATGCACAGTACGGGCCTACCTCTAAGTCTTCAATTCGTCGGTCATCATTTGTCTGAACCGTTGTTGTGTCAAGTTGGGCACACATATGAGGAAGTAACCGAGTGGCATAATCTTCATCCGGATGTTTGAGATTCTGTTCTCACCGCAGGCGCTATTCAGAGGAGAAAAACAGCGTTTATCTACACATATCTTAATAATCTCTGTGTGACCCGTTATCGAAAATTAACCTACACGTAATGCAAGAGGAAGCGATATGAAATCAAGGCATGAGATTCTGTCCGGAAACGACATAATGTCATTCCGATTGCAGCTAACGGGAATGGATCACAAGTCTTTGGCAGAATTGATGAATAAATCCGAAGATGAAATAAAAACCATGGAGAAACTTGGTGATTGCTTTCTCGATTCCGATGCTTCGGACATGCTGAGACTCGTATACGACACCTGTCAAGACTATCGGGAGAACGCAGAAACGGATGTCGTGTTCAACCAATTGAGTTTGGATTGGACTGAGATTAAGATGGCGGTGCACAGAGGAGCCCAGACGGGATCCTTGAGGCAAGGATTGCGTCTTTGGCGAGGACTACGCTAGCTTTCCAAGATTTGCGAGGTATGAATCCCATTTCAAGACACCTTGAGTTAATTCAAAGAGGAAACGATTATGTCGAAAAAGAAGGAATCTCGTTCAGTTAAGGAACAGAAATCCGGAGCGAAAAACAGGCATCAGGTTGCAAACGAGGGAATTCACATTGTAGGAGAAAACCCGGCCACGGAAGAGAAAACGCTAAAGCGAAAGTTCTATGAAAAGGAGCTAGCAAGGCTTCAACTTGAGTTAATCAAGTTGCAAGAGCATATTAAGAATAAGGGTTTGAAGGTTGTCGTGATATTTGAAGGGCGTGACACCGCGGGAAAAGGAGGCACAATCAAACGGATTACCGAAGCTCTGAATCCCCGCATCTGCAGAGTCGTCGCGCTAGGGACACCAACGGAACGTGAGAAAACCCAGTGGTACTTTCAGCGATACGTCACTCATCTTCCGGCGGCGGGGGAGATGGTACTGTTTGACCGGAGTTGGTACAACCGGGCCGGTGTTGAACGCGTAATGGACTTCTGTACTGATGTAGAATACCAAGAGTTTCTGCGTTCGTGTCCGGAGTTCGAACGTATGTTGGTTCGATCGGGTATCGTCCTGATGAAGTATTGGCTATCCGTGGATGCCGATGAGCAGGCGCGCCGCTTTCAGAATCGGATAGAGAATCCGAGCAAGCGATGGAAAATCAGTGAGATGGATTTGGAGGCGCGTAAGAGGTGGGTCGATTATTCAAGAGCCAAAGATGACATGTTCAAGTACACGGATATCAAACAAGCTCCATGGTTCGTGGTTGAATCGCACGATAAACGTCGGGCACGGTTGAACTGTATCGCCCACCTGCTACGCCAAATTCCGTACGAGGATTTACGGCTTGAACCGATGGACCTACCGCCCCTGCAGTCTGACCAGCATTATATCCGCCCTCCGAGATCCGATCAAACCTATGTGCCCGAAATATATTAGCGGCATGATTTAGCGCAGACGTAGAATTGCAGGCGTCCAAGTTGGATTTTTTGGGTAACGCCCGCCTGCTAACTTGCATACACCCGAATCACTGTGCCTAAATGAAATTGGACGAGCGCGGCGGTCGCTATCTGACGTAATGTGAGATTGACGCTTGTCGACGGACTAACGCGCTTCGGCTTCCCCAACGAGATATTGAGAAAACCGTGCTTCCGAAGCAATTTCGGTAGGGATTGAGCTGAGAAATAGTAGAGGTGGTCTCGCGGATGGACGTAAGGCCAATCTGCTTTCTGGAGGCGGCTCTGCAGACTGCTACCGTTCGGGACTTCAATAACCAAGGTGCCTGCATCTTTTCCATTACCTGAAGGTTTCAAAATCCGGCGTATCTCACTGAGAAACGGATTCAACTCAGATATGTGTTCCAACACATGGTAAAGCGTGATCACGTCGAAATGTGCCGAAGGGAAACCTGCATCAAAGATGTCTCCACATTGCACATCTAATTTATGCACCTCCCGCGCAAAAGCACTGCCGCTCTTGGAAGGATCAATGCCGCACGGCTCCCAACCTTTTTCACGAGCGAGATGAAGAAAGGTGCCAATGCCACACCCGACATCTAGCAATCGCCCTTTGTCCTGGTGAAGTTTCTCTAATTCCGCGAGACGCTCCGACATCTGTAACCACTCCATGTCGTCCGTATTAATCCGTTCTACTTTATCCTTTGGATAATACGTTTCAGTGTATTCTTCCTCCAGCGTCTTACGACTGACTCGCGGATTGACGTACCGCAATCGACATCGTTTGCAGATAACCACCGACAGGGAATCTTTAGTAAAAAGAAGATTTGTCCCGTCGCGTTCACAGATGGGGCAATCAATTTGTTCCAATGTGCTCATGAATTCCAACCTTCCGCGTTGGGGCAGTATAGCAGCACTCCTCGCGCTTCTTCCACTATCCGCCGAGCACCACTCCAGGTTCGACTGCCTTGAGTTGCACCCAGTCTCCGATTTGGTATGGACAACGGTAATCGGTCTGCACGAAGTAGTCTTCGCCTTCAATCTGTACCCGATAGGTGAGGTCATGCCCCTTAAACTCACGCTCGACGATTTTGCCCAACTTCGCATTCTTCTCACCTGCGGTGGCGTGAACCATTTCCAAATGCTCCGGTCTTATTGAAAGCAACACCCTGCCCTCAGCGTGACAGTCAAGTTTGAACCTTCCCAAACCGGTATCGGCGCAATCACCGTGAGCGTCGCCCGGAATGAGATTTGTCTTACCGAGGAATTCTGCCACAAACGGGGTTTCGGGTCGATTATACATGGCTTCGGGAGCCCCCGTCTGTTCAAGCCTACCGTTCGCCATGACGGCGACGCGATCGGCAAAACTGAGTGCTTCCTCCCGATCATGTGTGACCAACATGGCGGTCATCCCGGCATCTTTAAGCAGTTGCCGCACCTCTTTGCGGGTGGCTTGGCGCAACCCGGCGTCAAGATTGGAAAACGGTTCGTCCAGAAGAATGAGTTTGGGGCTTGGAGCGATGGAACGCGCCAATGCGACGCGTTGTTGTTCGCCGCCGGAGAGGTCGTGCGGTTTTCGACTGCCGAGATCAGCAAGCCCCACCATTTCTAGCACCTCCAATGCTTGCGCTCGTCGAGTATTGGGAGGCAATTCATTCAGTCCAAAAGCAACATTATCCAAAACATTCAGATGCGGGAAAAGCGCGTAGTCCTGAAAGACGAATCCGATCTCGCGCGACTCCGGCGGTGTGTGAACGAACGGACTTTCGATACACTTGTCTTCGACGTGGATCTCCCCTGAATCGACACGCTCAAATCCTGAAATTAGGCGCAAGGTCGTCGTTTTTCCGCATCCGCTAGGTCCCAACAGCGCAAAAATTTCGCCCGTGTTCACCTCAAAGTTGACATCATCCACCACTGGCGCTATCTGCGACGGAAAATGCTTGGTCACGTTGTGAAGGCTAAGCAGGCAGTTCATGCGTGCTCCTTTCCCGAACAAGCAGTAGTCCCACGAATAGACCCGAGAAGACTAGCATCAGTAGAGCGTAGGGTGCCGCCTCCGCAAAAAGAGCTTCGGACGTATAACTCCAAATATTCAGTGCCAACGTCTCATATCCTATGGGGCGGAGTAAGAAGGCGATTGGAAGTTCCTTCATGGCGGAGAGAAACACAAAGGCGGTGCTGACGACAAGCCCTTGGATAACTAGCGGAAACGTTACTTTGATAAATGCTCCGAGCCGCGAATAACCGAGAGAACGCGCCGCTTCCTCCACATTCGGAGAAGCTTGATAAACGGCGCTGCGTGCCGGACCGATTGCCTCAGCCATGAAATGTAATGTATAAGCGTAAATCAGCACCCATAACGTCTGATAGAGACTGGGAATTGCCCGTTGTACGAAGAAGATGAGAGAAAGCCCGAATGCCAACGGCGGTATGGCATAGCCGATATAGGCAAGGCGCTCCAACAGCCGGGACAAGGCAGAAGGACGACGAACCCCCAAATACACCAGCGGGAGCACAAGGATAGTACTCAAAAAAGCGGCGGGTACGGAAGCCCCAAGCGAACCAATCACCGCGCTTACGAGGCTTTCCAAAGACACGGAATCAAGCCCCCTAATCATCCATAGCACAACCGTGATAGTCGGAACCGCTATGCATCCGAAAATCAAAACGCCAAGATAGAGATAAGAGAGTTGTCCCCACCCCTTGAGGGACGTGAGGGTTCCTCGATGAACAGTGCCGATTCCCGCCCGGTGAAATTTCGCGCCCCGCAATAGTTGTGCCTCAGCATAGAGCAGGCAGCCGGCAAAAACGAGAAGCATCAACGCCAGCCATGCCGCATAAATTCGATCGAAGGACGCTAATTGCAAGTAAAGCGCATAACTGAATGTCTCGAACCGCATCAGCGAGACAACGCCGAAATCGCCCAATACGTGCAGTCCGACGAGCAATCCGCTGGCGTAGAGCGCCGGTCGTAGTTGCGGGATAAGGACGTGATAGAACACCTGCCGCCGCCGATAGCCGAGACTACGGGCAGATTCCTCAAGCGACGGATCAACCCCGATTAACGCCGAACGTAAGTTTAAATAAAAGTAAGGGAATGTATAGAAGCTAAGTGCGGTCAGTGCCCCCCAGTATCCGCTCAGTCGAGGGAGGCTTCTACCAAACAGTTGAGCAAATGCCCCGTCCGCGCCGCCCAAACCCAGAATAGCGTATGCCATTATGTAGCCGGGAATCGCAAGCGGCAACACGCCCATCAACGAAAAAAAACGTCGGGCTTTAAGATCCGCGCGACTGGTGAGCCAAGCGAAAGGCAACGCCAAAATGATGTCGGCGATGAGGACACCAACAACGAGTAAAACCGTGTTGCCAAAAAGAACAAGGTTCCTTGAGCGAAAAACAATCTCGGCTAGCTCGCCAGCTTCCGCGTCCGTAGCTCGGAGCACCAAATACGCAACAGGCACGAGCACGCCCGAACTAACAATTATGGTCGGAAGGACGACGTACCACCGTAGATGACCCCCAACCTTGTGAAAAATCACAAGATTCCTACCTTCCTCAGAAGTTTGAGTGTGCCGTCAAGGTCGTCCAAATCGCTAAGGTTGATTTTCGGTGTTCGCTCCAGAAGTTCCTTTAGCGGTAATAGCTTTGGATTTGGGTTCGGAACAGGGTCATTGGTAACCGGATACTCAAACACTTTCGTGACGAAGAACTGCTGTGCTTCGGAGGAGAGCAAGAATTGGATTAGAGCGAGAGCTTCTTTGGAGTTTTGGCTGGTTTTTAGATGTCCGATGCCAGCCACGTTCACGAGATTTCCCGGGTCGGCCGGTTTAAAGAACGCCTGTTCGACCGGGAACTCGGAATCGGTTTTCTTGAATCGCAACAAGTAGTAGTGATTTGGCAAGCCGAGATCAATCTCACCCGCGGCAAGCGCTTTGATAATCGGAGTGTTCTTGGCATAACTTTTTGTTTTGTTCGACTTCATTCCGCGCAGCCATTCTTCGGTCTTTTCCTCCCCGATTCCAACGCGCATTGCCGTCACAAATGCCTGAAAGGAAGCGTTCTGCGGTGCCCATCCGACCCGTCCCTGCCACTTTGAATCCGTCAAATCAAAGACGCTATCGGGTACCTCTTCCGCTATAATTTGGTCGGAGTAGTATGCGATGACACGCGCGCGTCCGCTGATAGCCACCCAGTTTCCTCCCGAATCACGGAATTTCTCGGGCACCATTGAAGGGATTGCATCGGGCAATGGTTGAAATAGACCGCGCTTACTGACTTCGCCGAGAGCTCCCGCGTCTTGAGCCCAGAAAAGATCGGCGGGACTATTCTCACCCTCCTCCAGCAACGCGACAGCCAACTCAGCCGTGCCGCCATAACGCACCCTTACCTTGATTTGAGTCTCAGTCTCAAATTGTTTAAGAATCGGTTCAACCAGGCTCTTGCTTCTACCGGAATAGAGTGTCAGTTCTTTGGCGTCTGCGGCACCGTACACCGCCGCAACCGCTAAAATGCTGATGACTAGCGCACGGAGCTTCAAATCTGTACCCTCCATTCGCTAGATTTCGGCCGTTCGACTGCGGTAGTCGAACACGCGTTTAGACGACCATGTTCCGGCGAGGTGCTTGGCGACTCGAGGTCAACCAATATATCACCTCCACTCACCTTTAATGGATAGGTAGCCAATTCGCATTCGCGGGGCCAGATGCACTTGCCGGTTTTTACATCAAACTTCCACTGGTGGATTGGACAAACAATAACGCCGCCCTCCTGTTTGCCCGCGTGCAGCACGCCGCCCACATGAGGACAGATATTATCGATAGCGTAGTACTCGCCATCGACATTGTGTATTCCGATGAAATTACCTTCCAACTTTACGGCGACACTATTTCCGGGGGTCACGCTGTCGGTTTGTGCCGCTTTTACGAATCGAGACGCTCCTTGATCCATCAAGGTTGATTCAATTTGTAAAGGCATAAATTAATATCTTAGAAATTCCACTCGATTCGGACACAAGGGAAATCAAACTCCCAATTTCGTTTCCACTTGGCCGGTCAAATCGAGTGTGCGGAATTCTACCTCCCTCACTTTTACTTGACATCACACACGTTTCTAAACTATGATTTACCTATGCGTGGAGTCCTATAAACGTAATCTTAACCTAACTCATACCAAACTGAAGAGGAGACCAAAAATGTACGGCCATCCCGAAATCATTGAAGCACTCAACGAAGTGTTAACGTCCGAACTAACCGCAGTCAACCAATATTTCGCGCATTCGGAAATGTGCGAAAATTGGGGCTATGAACGCCTGCATACTGCCATTCGAGAACACTCCATCGGGGAGATGAGGCACGCCGAAAAATTGATAGCGCGAGTTCTCTATCTTGATGGTGTGCCCAACATGGCGCGATACTATGAAATCAAAATCGGCAAAACCGTCAAGGAGATGCTGGAAAACGACTGCGCCCTTGAGAAGGAAGCCATAGAACGACTGAACGAATTGATTCAACTTTCGCACACCCTGAAGGACTTTGGCACCGAGGAACTGTTTGAAGAAATCCTCCGAGATGAAGAGGAGCACGTTGACTGGATTGAAATGCAATTGGACCAAATTAGCCAAATGGGCTTTGAAAACTACCTTGCACAGCAAATTGGCGCCGGGGAAGCTGATGAGAACGCCTGATTCTCCTTGCACCGAATACAACAACGGTGATACGAGTAACGATAATTTCTAACGTCGCGTTTCAATCCTAAACGCCCCCTACAGCACGTTGCCAACCAAATTTTGAGTCGCTATTTCCGGCGTATTCAACTTTTTCGTTCTGTAGGGGAACAAAATATGATATTGAGACTCAGTATCATGCCATTTAAAGGGCATAAACATGAAACTAAACGGGGTTTACAACTGCCACCTATTGACTTTGAGACTCAATCTCAAGTCACAATGTACAGTGACTAATAGTATATCTTCTGGTCAATGGATTGTCAATTCTTTTTTCAAACTTTTTCCAACCCTCATTTTTGCCGTTGTAGGTTGGGTTGAACGACATTTTGCGAAAAGTCGAGAACCTGCGTTGCACCGGGACTTTTGATTTGCATCATGACCCGGTTATCTGAGTGAAACCCAACGCTCAAATGACGAAGTTGACAATGCGCGGAAGAACGTCTTAGGGCTTTTCATTCTTCGCGTAATCAAAATCATCCGGGGCTTTCACTTTGTCCACTATCTTTATTAGGTGATACGAATAACGTCCCACGTCCTGTAATCCAGCCTCGCGTTCCTCCAACCTAACCTCAAGTGTATAGATGTACCCCGGTTCAAAAACGAAACCTTCGATTCCGTCGTAGAAAAAGTGCCATTGTCCCGCTTTCTCGTTGTATTCCATAAAACAGTCTTGCTCAAATGGTCCGAAGCACCGCTGGGTATAGGGGCCGAGCGTTAGAACTTCGGTATGTTCCTCGCCACAGGCCATCAATAAAGCTAGAACTAAAACTGCCGCGATTCTCATTGTGTCTCCCTGTATTTACCGGTGACAGATTGCATCAGTAATGTGCCTCATTCAGGCATGCTTCTGCACCGGCGGATACATTTTCACCACACATTCAGACTATGATTTTCCTCCATTTCAATACGTAAATTCTAACGAATCGAATCATATATCTGGTTACGCAGTATGCCCCAAAACTGGACTACTTGGAGGCAGTTCGGTGAGATTCAACCGAATCTCACGTCGCTGTACATGGATTCATTCAATTTTCTTGACTTGACTGTTCGTTATCGTATAATGAATATGGATTTTTACAGTTATTTTGAATATCATTATAGACTCTATGTAAAGGCGAAAACGGTAACGCGGTTGAAAAAGAGGGACATACGTAAGTAAAATAAAACCTTTACCGAATCGTTAAAGGAAAACATAACGCCGAAGTAGTACACAAGATCTCGCAATATTTCCCAAAAACGTGCCGTCAACCCAACCTTGGTTCGGAACCGGTGCCTGGAGCGGAAAATGCCATTTCCCGAAGTAAAAAGAACCATTTATAAGAAAAACGTGCTAGATCAAGTCATGTGCCAGCTAAAATTCCCTCCAATCTTGAGGATTGACGCGGAACTACCGGTGGCATTCCAAGAACACGTCAACAGAGAGTTTCCCAACTATTCGGAAAAAACCAATTGGAGATTGGAGTGGTCTTTAGGTGCGAAAGAACCAAGCCGGTCTCAACTTGACACACGGATGCAACCTACCGATAGCATGAAGAATCATGAGTTCTCCACGGAAGACGGTCAATGGAAGATTAACCTGACTCGGACTTTTCTAGCCCTTACTACCGATAGCTACAGCGTCTGGGAAGATTTTAAGAGGAGACTCGATATCCCCTTAAAAGCCTTGATATCTGTTTATTCTCCGTCACACTTCTCGCGAATCGGATTAAGGTACAAGAATGTCATCAAACGATCAGCATTGGAGCTTGATGGTGTTGATTGGTCAAAGCTACTCAAGCCACAGGTGCTAGGCATACTGGCTGATTCGGAGACAAGCCAGAATGTGCGGGATTTACAAAGTGTATGTGAGATTTCTCTACCAGACATAGACAGTGCGGTCCGCGTGTCTACTCGGTTGACACGGGATAGAGGGACAGACGAAATTTGCTATATGATTGATAGCGACTTTTTCAGCGCGCAGAAAACGTCAATAGATGAAGTACACAGCAGGTTTGACGATTTCAATCAGCACGCCTCAAGACTATTCCAGTGGTGCATTACCGAACGCCTCCACCAATCTATGGAACCTCAAGACTAATGAGTTATATTCAAGATTTTGTTCATGAAACAGATTCAGGAATTGTGTCCTCGCTATTCCCGGAAGATGAATTTTCGGATTTGAACGAGTTAGGGGATAAGGATCAAACATATGGCGGACACGTCGATTTGCGGTTTCCACCGTTACCGGTACAGGACCTGATTATACGTGCCTGGACAACTGTGGCAACTGTCAAAGATGACACGACCGCTAATGAGTGTAGACGGATTTTACAGATTATTGCCGAATCAATTCTCTTCTTCCAAACTCAAGGCTTTGACTTGGGACATCTACCTAGGTTACATGCTTTTGATTTAGAGGACGGTTCGCTATTAATCGAATGGATTTTCGACGATTTTAGAATCGGATTCGGAGTAGAACCAACACCGTCTGAATCAAGCTGGTATTTGGTATCCAACGCAAGATTGGAGAACATTAACCAAGCAGGAGACATACCCCAAAACGAATTAGAAACCCAAGGCCTAATGTTGCGTCTTGTGAATTTCGTTGTTTCAAATTCCTAACATGTAGTAGGCATACTCCGTATGCCGTGAACCTTGGGTACATCACGGCACGGCGGTTCCCGCTGGATTGACAAATTCAGCCAATCCTACTTTTCTTAGTGGTTTATTTTCCAAAAAAATACGGTTAGTGTTGGGTGCCGGTGCGGTTAGAAACCGCACCTACCGGGGTGGTAGAACGGGATTATTTTGCCAGTCTCGTAAGGATTAAACACTTAGCGAATGAACCACTTAGTTGATGCGGAGATAAATTCTATATTGACACTTGCTTGAACTGCCGTAGCATCCAATCTGTTTCACCAATTTGGGGCTTGGCCGGCAAGGGCACCCCTTACTACTAGCGCAATGTTGCAAGCGACATGAATTTCCCAGATAATAGCATCAAGGGCATCCCGAATAAAGAGTTTGTGATTGATGAATCAACTGTAGGTTCACACCTTTTCCACTTTAAGCAGACTCGAGATGACGGATTCATTGAGCAATCCATAAACTGGGAGGACGATTATTCTGTAATAGAAGTTACATTGAGCCAAAAGAGAGAAGATGGCAACTTGCAGTTTAACGCGGGAGTTGCAGTGCTTCCTCGCTCAGAAATAGACAGATTGAGCAAACTCCCGGCTATTAGAGGATTGCTTTCGTATGAACGAAGTCCCTTAAACGATAATCCGTACCACGGAAATCTTCTGCTTCAAGCGACCGTTCCCAAGGCAAAAATGAGGCAGATTGCCGCAGGCTTAGCCCTTGCAGTTTCCAAGATAATTCCTCAAACTCCTGAAAACACTACTTGAGACCCTCCATGTCCCATGACCTCTCCCTACAAACAAACGTCCAAAACATCCTCCAGAAACTTGACGACCTCCGATCCCTCAGACAACTCTTTTGCACGGAATTAAACTACACCTACCAAAACGACTCAATCTCCCCCAGTGACTGGAGTGCAACCGCGCAATCCGCTATAGCTGAAGACCCGATCCTATTCGCGACAGGTGGAGACGATTTCCACCTCATCTATACCCGTCTCGACTCGGACCGCCTACGTCTAACCGACGAACGCCCCATCATTACTCGTCTGCTTCGAGATTATCCCTATGCCCTATTCATCTTCAGCAACAACAATCAGACCCACTGGCACTTCGTTAATGCCAAATACGACCCGGAGCATCCGGAGAAACGCCGCCTGTACCGCCGCATCACGATTAGTCCTACCGAAAAACTTCGCACCGCCTCCGAGCGGGTCGCCATGCTGGATGCAGAATCCTTAGACTCTCCGCTTGAAATTCAAAGTCTGCACGACGACGCCTTCGACGTTGAAGCCGTAACAAACGAGTTCTTCAAAAGCTATCAATCCGTATTCCAATGCCTGCAAGATGACTTGATGGACCAGACGAATGACAACCAATGGGCGCACGATGTCGCCTTGCAATTCCTCAACCGCTGCATGTTCCTCTACTTCATCCAACGCAAGAGGTGGCTTGGTAACGATCCCGACTTTCTACGGGGATTTTGGGAAACCTATCAGAAAACAGACGTACCAGCAAATTCCTTCGTTGAACGTTGGCTTAACGTTCTATTCTTTGAAGCCTTCAATAACAAATTCCAGGGTAGACACCGCCAGTTCCCAGACGAAATCCGAAAAGCCTTGGCGGCAGCCCCTCATCTTAACGGCGGGCTGTTCATTGAGAACGACCTCGACAATCAACACATCTTTCAGATTTCCGATTCTCGCTTCAAAGATATTTTCGATTTCCTCGAAAACTACAACTTTACCATCGCCGAGGACAGCCCGATTGATCAGGAAGTTGCCGTTGATCCGGAGATGATTGGAAAGGTGTACGAAAGCCTCGTCAACGTCTCAACCGAAACCGATGAGCGCGGCGACGCCGGCATCTTCTACACTCCCCGCACCGAAATCGATTTGATGTGCCGCCTCGCGCTAGTTGACAACCTGACGAATCACCTGGGCGAGGAGCATAAATCGCTGCTGTATGAAACTCTCTTCGCCTTTGAACCCGAAGACAAAACGACTGCGGATCAAAAACTTCGGGATAGCAATCTTTGGACCCCTCTTGATAAATGCCTCAAGAGACTCGCTGTCGTCGATCCCGCCTGCGGCTCCGGCTCATTTCTCGTTGGGATGCTGCACGTCCTTGACGATTTGCAGGATAGAGCGAATCGCGCCTTAGGCGTTGACGAATTGAGTTTCGCTCGCAAAAAGGCTATCATAGGGAGCAACCTCTACGGCGTGGACGTGATGGAATGGGCCTGCCATGTGGCGGAACTGCGCCTCTGGCTCTCGCTCATCATCGACGTAGATATTCCCCGCGCTGAACTCCAGTTGCGAAATGAACCTCTTCTCCCGCACTTCTCTTTCAACATCCGATGCGGCGACAGCCTTCTCCAAGAAATCGGCGGCATGAACCTCGCCCAAGTTCGAGATCGTTTCGGCGGTGTGTCTTCAAACTTAAAACGCCGAGTCACCAAACTGAAAAATCAAAAATTGAAGTTTTTCAATAACGACGACACCCGTAAATTCAAGACAGAGGAGGATGTTAAACTCGAAGAATCTGAACTCTTTTGCGATTTGCTTGATGAGCGTTCCAAAGCAATTTTCGACGAAATCGGTATCCTCCAAGAGAAGATTCGCGCCGCTAACGTCCAACAATTGAACCTTGATGAATCAACCGAAGTCCCCGACGCAAGCCGACCCGACCGGGAAATGGAAGAGTGGCGCAAACAAATTGAGGCGTTGACCGCAGACCGCAATCATCTCGTTGAGGCGCGCGGCGCCCTCAAAAACGCACCTACGTCGCCGTTTGTCTGGGACATCGCCTTCGTCCAAATCTTCTCGGATGACAAGGGCGGCTTCGATATCGTCATCGGCAATCCGCCGTACGTCCGGCAGGAAAACATCGCCGATCCGAAACTCCCGCGCGATAGCATTACAACCGATAACAAAAAAGCCTACAAAGCGAAACTTGCCCGCTCCGTATATCAAGCCTTTCGTCGCTTCTTCGGCTACAAACGCCATAAAGACAAACCTGACAATCCCTCCGCCGCAGTTTCCCACAAACTCGACGCCAAGAGCGACCTCTACATCTATTTCTATTTTCACGGGCTTTCCCTCCTCAATCCCGAAGGCTCCTTCTGTTTCATCACCTCCAACTCGTGGCTGGATGTCGGTTACGGAAAAGACCTGCAAGAATTCCTCCTCAAACACTGCCACACCAAACAGATTATCGACAACCAGTCGCGGCGTTCCTTCGCCTCCGCCGACGTGAACACCGTCATCTGTCTCTTCTCCGCGCCCGACGAAACGCGGGAATTCGGACTGGATAAAATGACGCGCTTCGTGATGTTCAAGACTCCCTTTGAAGGGGTGCTGGATCCAATCATCTTTGAGGAGGTGGAGGAGGCAAGTAAACGCATGAGTAGAAAAGAGCACCGTACCTTCCCCTTGCCACAGCGGACGCTCTTGGAATCGGGCAGTGAGTATCAGACCACGGATAGGTCTTCAAAGTACAGCGGCGACAAATGGGGCGGTAAGTACCTCCGCGCACCGGACATCTACTGGACGATTCTGGAGAAGGGAAAGGACAAGCTGGTGCGTTTGGGTGATGTTGCGAAAGTGCGATTCGGTATAAAGACCGGAGCAAACGATTTTTTCTTTTTGAACAAAGACGATTTGTCAGCGTGGAATATAGAAGATGAATTCCTCGTGCCGGCCATGAAAAACGCGCGCGAAGCTGACCGAATCGTAGTCAATTCGTCGTTCTTTCCCCTGTACCTGTTTCATTGTAATCGTTCCCGCGAAGACCTCTTGGGAACAGTCGCCTTAGAATACATACATTGGGGAGAATCGCAAGGCTTTCATTTGCGATCTAGCTGCAAAGGACGCGCTCAATGGTGGTCCCTAGGCAACCCCCAACCTGCCCACATAAATTGCAACTACCAAATTGGGTATGTCCAGCATTTCTTTGTGTCCGGTATTCCATTTTTCGCGAGTAATAATTTTCAATGTATTCACTACGCTAGAGGTCCGTTTAGTTTAGCCGCATCGCTAAACAGCTCTTGGACACAACTATGGGTTTCAGTAATGGGTAGAACTAATTTCGGTGGTGGGTTACTAAAAACAGAAACATACGAGACCGCAAATATTGTGATTCCGAATCCTGACATGATTGGTGAAGAGCCTGCAACCCAGGTCCTAAACGCGGCGACTATGCTTGAGTTAAACGACGAAGATCGTAGGTGCTTAGACAACCTTGTTTTTGATGCCCTCAACCTCACGCCAGGAGAACGGGACGGGGTGTATGAGGCAGTTGTGAAGCTTGTTGAAACGCGGTTGAATAAGGCGAAGAGTTTGCAGGGATAGGTGCGATATTTGGGCGTTCATTTTTATCGTTCTCATCTGTAAGTCTTTGGCAGGAGAAGCACATATCTAGTATAAATCCTTTTCTGCTACACAATCTATTGCATCTATTGCGCACGGAATGTATAATTTTACGGTTGAACTTGAAGTCTAGTTTAAGCAAAGACTTTAGAGCTTGTTTGAAAAATACAATTTGTAGGGTGTGCAGTGCACACCAGCCACTAAAAGCCCCAGCGGGGCGACAGGTATGTAGCAGACAACACTAAATACATGACGAAACTATCCCACAAATGACCAAAAATGACTTTGTTGCCGACTATTCAAGCAGGCTCTTGAGAGAAGGAGGTAGACATAATGGTAAATACTATCCCAAAGGCTTTTTTTGCATATCCATCAAGTAGACGTAGCCTAAAAGAGGCCATTCACGAGGCTATATCGCAATTAAATGCAGGGGGCCAAGTACATATTAAGACCTGGGAGGAAGCCAAGATTACCGGAAAGTTCGTTATAAATACTATTTGTGACGCGATTGATGAAGCTGAACTTTTTTTTGCTGACTTAACAGGATTAAACGCCAATGTAATGTTTGAACTTGGCTATGCTATAGCCCGTGATAAGCGAATCTGGCTAATTTTTGATTCTACCTATACGGCAGACAAGAATTCGTTTGAACAATTGAAAGTGTTGACGACGGTCGGTTATGTTCCTTGCTGTAATTCGCAAGAAATTGTTGCAGGGTTCTACAGGGATAAACCTTTCGAGGACATAGGAGACACAATTTTTCAGGCAGCAATACAACCTAATTTGAAACCGGGTGGATACCTCAGCATTTTGCATTTGAAGAGCAAACATGAAAATGAAGCAGCAATGCGTGTTTCTGAATCCCTTCAGAAAACATTGCCCAATAAAATAATTGTCGATGACCCGCGCGAATCCGCTGTCCAATCATTGACTTGGTACGGAAGTCGAGTTTTTGGATGCGACGGCTTGGTCTGCCATTTTACTGATCCTGAAAGAGAAGATGCTTACCTCCAAACTGCTAGACAAGCGTTGGTTTGTGGGATGGCTCATGGATTCAAAAAACCGTTACTAATGCTAGCTGAAGAAAATCTTTTAGCCCCAGTTGATTATCGCGAATATTTGAGAAATTATAAGAAAACTTCTGAAGCACTCAAATATCTGGAGGAATGGCTTAAACCTGTTGAACAAGTTCTGAAAACTAAACAAGAAGCTACAAAAATCCAAAATTCCGCGAAATTAGCGGCAGATTTAAAAAATTTGCGATTTGGAGAACACGTCGCCGAAAATGAGGTAGAACGACTGGTTGAGGAGTATTTCATCCCAACCGTTGCATACGGTGACGCCGTAAAAGGCAGTCAAACAGTGTTTGTTGGACGCAAAGGATCGGGAAAGACTGCCAACCTGATGAAATTAGAGGATGAACTCGGTAAGCCTAAGCAAAACTTGGTGTGTGTTATTATGCCTCAGGATTATCAGATGCAAGGGATAGTTGACCTTCTCAAGCGGTATCAGCACCGAAACGTTAAGGGATATGCGATAGAGAGTCTATGGAAATTCTTGCTCTTAACCGAAATCGCTAAAATCACCTTTGATAAACTGGTGAACGCTCCTATCCAGCCAATGGATGAAGTCGAGCAGAGTTTCTACGATTTTGTTACGAAAAACGAGAAAATCATCTGTGCTGAGTTTTCTACGAGATTAGAGGCCTGTGCACGAAACCTAAATCAAACAATTGCCGATTCTAACAATGAAAATTCCTACCTGCCAGTCGCCGAGGCCCTTCACAGTAGTATTTTGAAGCAATTGCGCGTTGAACTAGGAAAACTACTATCGAAAAAGCAGCGAGTAGCTATATTAGTTGATAATCTCGACCAAGCATGGGACGAGAACGACGATATAAAATCATTGTCCGAAATCCTCTGGAGTCTACTACAGGTGGCAAAGCAACTTCCTATTGAGTTGCAAAAGCAGGATAGCAGGAGGCAGAGCATTAAACTCAGCCTAGCCATCTTTCTGCGATTTGACATTTTTTATAGAATCCGGGAAGTTGCTCGTGAACCAGATAAAATGCCCTACTCGTTACTAAATTGGGATGATACCGAGATGCTATGCCGCATAATAGAAGAACGATTTAGTTCCTCTTTTGAATCAGCCCAAGACCCAAGTGATTTGTGGGAACAATACTTCTGTCCTAGCGTCAATGGAATCCCAACCAAGGACTATATAACAAGTGTCATCCTGAAGAGACCAAGGGATATTATCTTTCTCGTAAATGAAGCCGTAACAACAGCCATTAATAGAAAGCATACTCAAATAGAAGAGGACGATATTTTTGATGCGGAAAGAAAGTATTCTCAGTTCGCCCTCGGAATAGTGAATATAGAAAATACTCTACCTGATATCAATCTAAAAGATGTCATCTTTGAGTTTGCCGGAATGCCTGCAGTTTTATCAAAGAGCCAAGTATTGGACACTTTGCAAAATGCCGAGATTTCGGCTGAAATGATTCAGCCTTCGATTGACGTTCTTCACGAGCTAACATTTCTTGGATTAGAAACTGAACAAGGCAAGTTTGTTTTTTCCAATGCACCAGAAGAATCTCGCAAGAACAAGATCTTGGCGCGGCGATTTGCTGAGCAGAACGGGCAAGAAGAACGTTTCCAAATACATAAAGCTTTTAGAGCATTCTTAGAGACAGAAGGAACCTGACCCATGAACGGCTCAGAAAATGTTATAGAACATCTGAAAATGATCCAAACCGTGATTGACCGTCTCGGACGCAACAGCTTGTGGGTCAAAACCTGGAGCTTACTGCTAACTGTCGTAGGGCTGATACTAATCGCCATCCATTACGTACACCTCCCCTACTTTAGCTTGATACTGATTCCCTTTGTTCTAGGTTTCTGGATTTTGGACGGTTACTTCCTGTGGCAGGAAAGGCTGTTCCGAAAAGTCTACGACGAGGTCAGAGTTCAGTCCGACACCGACTTTCAGATGGATCCTCTCAAACACAGAGGTAAGCCGAAATGCAGTTGGACTTCGGCTATATTCTCGGTCACGCTCGTCATCTTTTACTTAATCGAAATTGCCTTTACTGTTGTTGTGTTCTTCATAGTAGACGCGAAAACACCTCCAAAGCTTTAACCAATTCACTTAGCCGATTCTGAATGAAAGTGAGGTGCTTTTACGTAGAACCGCTGAATATGGGTTCTTCGGAGGAGATTTAAGCTTGGCTGGTTTCGCCGTAGAGCCATTTCAACGTTACGATGAAGCCCTGCAGAAAAACCAGAGTGCCGAAATCAATTAATACCATTTCGCTTGAATAACAGTGCATTTGGTGCTTTCCATATACTATTAGGACAATTGTTTCCCTTTGCACCAAACCCCGTAGGCTGGGATCAAGCGAGTGAATAGCGAGCGCGATAGAGATCCCTCAAACGAGTGTATAACGATCAAGTGACTGAATAAGGAACGCGATAGTAGATCCCGTGCGATAGAAATCCCACAGGTGTAAAGGTGGAATTCGCACAAAATCATAAGATTCTGACACAAGAATGACATCAGATGGGCTCGTGTCCCGCTGTCTATACAGTCTCCACTAGACACAATCATTCGACAAATTCAAAATGAGAATTGCTGCTGCTTGCGGTTTTCCTTGCCACTTACGCTGTGAAGTGATAAACTACAGCCCCACCTTTCTAGCATACAATTGATACACGGAAATTTGACAGTTTCCTAACCTACGGAGATTAACCATGAAAGAAAGGGATAAGCCCGATTCTGAACAACGGGCTTTGGCTTCGTCCGCTGTCTTGACAATAGAAGAAGGTACAACTTCTTTTATTGATCCGGAAGAAATCGATTTACTTAATGACCTTGAGTTTATGAAAGACCTTGAGGAATCAGATTGGGAAATAGCGAATGGAAAAACCAAGAAATGGAAAGGCTTTAAAAAATTATGAAGTCGAGTATTCAAGCGCATTTGAAAGGAAGTATTCCAAACTTGACAGTACAATTGCCAAACGGGTAGACAAAACTATAGAGAAACTTTCTGCTAATCCCTTCATAGGGGACAAAATGAGGGAAAAACGATTCCCGTAACCTGTATAAGTATCGAGTCGGCAAGCACAGATTATTCTATCGCATAAATGTAGAAAAAAGCATTTGCTATTTGACAAACTTTGTTTCGCGGGATAAGGCGTACAGGTAAACAAGTTAAAAATCTACTTGGCAATGTTCTGAAACAGCGGGACCATGAGGCGAACATAATGATGAGTATAAATTTCGCCTAGCCCGTCTTGAAACCGTGTTCCCTCCAGAAACTTATTACACGCCTCCCGATTCGGAAACTATTCCATAATCTCGAATAAACTCATAGTATCCCCTTTTAAAACAAAAATTGTCCGTCACGCCTGTAAACTTTGACCTAGTGGAAACTGCCTTCACCCTCTTTGTGTTTTTCGTACGGAAATAGTTCGGACGAAATACCGGTCACTTCGACTGTTTTCCGCGCCCACTCCCTGTCGCTCTCTTTCTCCTGATCGGATAAGTCTTGGTAGGCGGTGTCAATCTGCTGCCGCCAAAGCGCGATGTTTTCTTCCGTAAGGTTATCAAGCATATAACGTGTCCAATGCGCCCATTGCTCATGCTCGTGCGCCGCAAGCCGCTCAATGAGTTCTGGTGTAACCATGATGAACTCCCTTCATGCGTTTCCAGTTTGTTCCCCGCGTATTATATCACAAACATCAAAACAGCGGCGTGTGAATTTCAAATGATCGACAAGACATACAGGGAAGCCACAACCATCTACTTAAACCAAATATTTACCTTGAAAAACTTAACGTATATGTGGTATCATTCCTGTCACCTGATTTCCGGCACGGTAACTGTTTAGTCTACTGATTTATAGCACCGGGGAGGGTAATCGTTTACGAGTTTAGGTGATCTTTCGCGATAGGTCTGAAGGGTTACGCCTTGTGCGTACCACTTGTCGGCCATTAACTACTGCTTAAAGGTTCGTAGTAGTAATCAAAGAAATGAATAATGACTGATCAAGCGAATGAACAATGAGTGCGATAGTAAATCCTGATAGAGATTCCATTCATTGCACGTCTTGGGCGTTAAGGTTTTTGCTAGCCAGCAAGCGAACGGACAGTGAGTACGGTAGAAATCCACTAATCACTAGCCAGCAACGGAGCGGATAGCGACAGCGGTAGAGATCCACTAATACTAATTCGTAATCTACAAGTTACAAAACCGAGGGTTCGTAGTAGTGCAATTCATTGCACGTCTCGAATCAACTGTAACATTTAGATTTTGAAATGGTATAAACACTTTCCCGGCGCTTCATGAAGGTCATAGCACGGCAGGAGACGATAGACAATGACACAAAAACGAAAATACAAAAACCCGTACCACCAGACCCAATCCGAACTCGTAGAATGGTTGGTGATGTTTGCCCATGATTATAGCACCTCCCAAGTTGCTGCCGCCCTTGTCGAGCGATATCCGGAGCGAACAACCGGAGATGCTAAAGCCGATCAAAGATACGCGAAGGAGGCAATCTGCACTGTCAATCCGAACGATAGCCGATACAATGCCGAGAAGTGGAATAAGCAATTTGAGCTAATGCAGGCTAAATACCTGCGTGAACTGGGATCGTCTCACCGTCAGCTAGCGACCAAGGCGGTGACTGCGTTGAATGCCGTTTATGATATCTTGCAACCCGCGATTCCCGATCTTAGCCCGAAAGAGCGAGTTTCGCTGCTTCCGAAAGCCGTGCTCACGCTTAATCAAGCCGCCGCGAACGTCAATCTTCCGCCGCCGTCAATTGAGCAAGGCTGCCGAGATGAAGAGAACGATAAACCTACATCAGATGATTCTGAGAATAAACAGGAGATTTTAGATCGCCTCTTCCAGATACAAACCCGTGACGCCTGAGCCTGAGATGCCGTGTGAAAGCAATGAATCGCCTGAGACCGCGCTGGAAACTGGCTGCACCGAGGCAGAGATGTAATACTGATTCGCCATCTATAAGTTACAAGAACCGGCAGTTCGTAGTAGTGCAATTCATTGCACGTTTCGTCGGCTGTAACATTTAGATTTTGAATTCGTATAAGACATGCCCGCACCGGGAAATACCAAGCAAACCGTACTCGACATGCATACACACCGTATGCACCTGAAAGACGACGATTGCGACCATTCTAATCGCTGATTTGCATATGGATGCTAGACGTTGATGTAGCAAGCAGAACCAAAGAGAAATTCATGCGCAAAGCCGAGCTAAAACAACGGGCAGTAACACTAATTGAACCACGCTCGTTGACAGACTTAAAAAACAGTCATTAACTATCTAATCAATCTCAAAAATCGGGAACCGACTCAAAAATTGACAAGCGAATCTGAAACAGCCAAGAATCCAATTGCGCAACGTATCATTGAAGCCGTCGAGAAATCGGTCGACGTGACCCTGGAAGATGTGGAAACTCTACTTCAAGTGATTAAGGAAAACCAAATGCCCGTGCAATTTAAGTCGCCGTTCGAGATAAACGGGCACGAGAATCAATGATGAACCGGATTAAATAGGACGAATCCTTTCCGCGAAATACCCTAATCCGGCTGACGGAGGGACGATACCATGCGAAAAGAAGAGTTACAGCGGCAAGCCGCAATGCTAGTTGAACAACCGGAGGACAAATCAACGCCGCAACCGACTGGAAAGAACGCGAGCGCTCAACGTCTCATCAAGGCAATGGAACAACCATCCCATGTCACTCCTGACGATATTGAGTTCCTCATCAAAATAATCAAAGAAGCAAAACGACCCACACCGATGCCGTGAACGTGATGGTTTTGCCATACGAAAGCAACCGGTAGAGCTTGAGAAAACGCCATGATTATAAATCGCTTAATCGCCAAAAACTGGCGTAATTTTCGGGAAATTGATGTTCATCTCAGCGAACGTCAATTCATTGTTGGGGCAAATGCGTCCGGGAAATCGAATCTTCTTGACATTTTCCGTTTTCTCCGAGACATCGTGAAACCCGAAGGCGGCGGTTTTCAGAAAGCCGTCAAGGACCGGGGCGGCCTCTCCAAAATCCGAAGTCTGGCAGCGCGCAAGGATTCGGAGGTTGCGATTGAAATTCATTTGGCGGACGATGCGGACTCCGCCGCCACTTGGAGGTATTCGCTCGGATTTCAACTAGAGCCGAGAGGATATCGCCGCCCCTATCTCACGCATGAACGCGTGTGGAAAAACGGAGACCAACTCCTTGATAGGCCGGACCCTGACGATGAAACCGATCGTGATCGACTCACTCAGACATCTCTGGAGCAAATCAATGTCAACGCCGAATTCCGGGACATCGCGCGTTTCCTTCAGACAGTCACATATCAACACTTGGTACCCCAACTCTTGCGGTATGCGGATTCGATTCAGGGAAAAGTCATTGAGGATGACCCCTTTGGCCAAGGATTTCTTGAGAGAGTTGCGAGCATCACCCCAAAAACACGTCGTTCACGCTTAAAAACCATCGAAGAGGCGTTAAAAGTTGCCGTGCCTCAACTTGAACAGTTGGAATTCATTCGCGATGATATTACGGGGCGTCCCCATCTTCAGGCGCTTTATTCTCACTGGCGTCCCAAGGCGGGATGGCAACGCGAAGACCAGTTTTCTGACGGGACACTTCGTCTTCTTGGGTTGCTCTGGACACTCCTTGAAAGTGAGTCGGTTCTCCTTCTGGAGGAGCCGGAACTTTCCTTGAACGCCGCCATTGTCTCCCAACTCGCCGCTCTGATCTCCAAGATGCAACGAAGACGGAGGCGACAGGTGTTCGTGAGTACGCATAGCGACGCTTTGTTGGCAGATCCGGGAATTGATGGTGGGGAAGTCCTCCTGCTAACACTTGCAAAAGAGGGGACATCAGTTGAGATAGCCGCAGATATTGCCGATGTCAAGCCACTGCTTGAGGAGGGGTTAACGGTGGCAGATATCGTGCTTTCGCGAACCAAACCCGAGCAGTTGAGTTCACTATCCATAGCAATCCCTGATTCAGTTAACAAATGTCAGGCAAAACGAAAGGAAAAATGCATGAACAAAATCCAACTACAAAAACGAGCGGTAATGCTAATTGACCAACTCTCGTTGGAGGACTTGAAAACAGTTATTAACTATCTAACCAATCTTAAAAATCGGGAGACAACTGAAGAATTGACGAACGATTCTGAATCCGCCAAGAGTCTCAAACCGGAGGCAGCCGGCAAGAATCCAATTGCGCAACGCATCATTGATGCTGTCGAGAAATCGTACGACGTGACCCTGGAAGACGCGGAAGCTCTACTTCAAGTAATCAAGGAAAACCAACAGCCTATGCAATTTAAGTCGCCGTTCGACGTAAACGAACGCGAAAATCAATGATAAAGTATCTCTTGGAAACATCAACGTGTAGTTATCTGATGGCGAATCACGTCGAAGTGAAGGCGCGCCTCGCATCTGCCCAAGTCAACGATTATCCCTTCACTTGCCCGATTGTACGTGGTGAAATATTGTTTGGTGTGGAAAGATTGCCTGTCGGACGCAGGCGGCGGATTCTGGAACACCAGGTCGACAACCTGTTTTCAGGGCTGATATGTGAGCCAATTCCCGAAGGAACAGGCGATTTTTATTCAAGAATAAAGCGTCAGGCTCAGAAACTAGGAACGCCCTTAGATGAGTGTGACCTCTGGATTGCTTCGACAGCGCTGGTGTTCGATGCAATTCTGGTGACCTCTGATAGCGATTTTCGCCGCGTACAGGACTTATTCGGACTACAATTGGAAGATTGGGCAATTTCAAAATGACGTGACGATGCGGTCAATACTCAAGTTTCATTGAAGGAGTACACAAGATGAAAAAGCATGATGTTGCCCTATCCTTCGCCGAAGAAGATTGCATCCATGCCAAGCAGTTGGCTCAACTTCTTGAGTCGGGAGGTTTTCGGGTCTTTTACGACGAATATGAGAAACCTCACCTTGCGAGGAAGAATCTCTATGAAGAGTTATCATCGGTTTATCAAAACCGGGCGCGCTACTGCGTGATGTTTGTATCCGAATACTACGCTCGCAAGTGGTGGCCCAATCACGAACGCGAAAGCGCTCAGGCGAGAGCTTTAGTTGAGCAAAACCGGGAATATATTCTCCCCGTCCGCCTCGACGATACAGAGATTCCCGGACTCCTGATGACAGTCGGATATCTTGATATGCGTTCAATGACCATTGAGCAAGTTTACCAGGTCTTGGAAAAGAAGTTGACGGCTGCCAAGCCTAAGAATAATCACAAGGACAAGCCGAATTCCCGTGAAGATTTTATCGCTTTGGCACGAAAACATGCAAACATAGGCGGGTGGTACGATGAATCAATGCTTGAGGAAATCGGACGAGCTATTTACAACTCATGGCAAGGTAACGAAATCCGCGAAAACTATGATGAAGCATGGAAAACTCTGGGCAACCTTTGAGATACTTGACATTTAGAACCTGTTTGAAAAGTACAGTTGTAGGATGCGATCAACCGAGTGAACAACGAGGGCGATAGAGTTCCCCTGCAATCAAACGAATGAATAATGAGCGATCAACTGAACGGATAGATCAAGTGACTGAATAAGGAACGCGATAGAGATCCCAGTGCGATAGAGATCTCGTAGAGATCCACTAATCACTAATCACTAGCCAGCAACGGAGCGGATAGCGACGGCGGTAGAAATCCACTAAACACTTACATCAAATGCTACACGACATCATTGACAACCGCAACGAAAAACTGGTTGAACACATCAACCTCATTCTCGACTCAACCGAAAAAGCTAGGTTTGCCGTCGGATATTTTTTTCTATCGGGCTTCCAGAGCATTGCCGAAGAACTCAAGGACGTAAATGAACTTCATCTGTTAATCGGCAACACCACGAACCGGCAGACGTTGGAGCAACTTGTCGAGGGGCATCAACGACTGGAGCAGGTTGCCGAGATTGCGGAATCCCAAGTGTACCCCAAACGGACAAATCTCCGGCAAATGGCGGGTGATACCGCGGAAAACATCAGTCAATCCGTGGAATTTATGGATCAGACCGACGAAGCCGAAAACCTGATAAAGTCGCTTGTTCAAATGATAGCCGAAAAACGTCTCTTGGTGCGCGTCTATACCAAAGGTCGGCTGCACGCCAAAGCCTACATCTTCGACTATCGCGGCGATGGGCGGTACGAAAAGGGCGCTGCCATCGTCGGGTCCTCCAATTTCACCTTGTCCGGTCTGAATCACAACACCGAACTTAATGTTGTGGTTCAAGGCAACGCCAACCACGCCGAGCTGTGCCGCTGGTTTGACGAACTCTGGGACGAGGCTGTGGACTTTGACGAATCCCTGATGGAGGCGATGAAAGCCTCCTGGGGTTTCGCCCTCGTCAAGCCTTACGACATTTACATGAAGACGCTGTACGAGTTGGTAAAGGAGCGGTTGGAAGGCGGCGATGACCGCGAGGTGCTCTGGGAAAATGACCTAACCCGGCAACTGGCGGATTTCCAAAAGGTTGCCGTGCGGCAAGCGGTACAGATCATCCGCGATAACGGAGGCGTCTTCGTTTCGGATGTCGTGGGCCTGGGAAAGAGTTACGTCGGCGCCGCCGTTATCAAACACTTTGAGTGGACCGAGCGTGCACGCCCTTTAATTATTTGTCCCGCCCCTCTGGTCGATATGTGGGAGCGCTACAATGAGACCTACCGCCTCAACGCCCGCGTGCTTTCTATGGGAAAACTGCGCGAGGAGGGGGACGGGGAAGTTGAAGACGAAACTGGAATATTCACCTCAATACTTGATGGCGTTCTATACCGCGACCGCGATTTCGTCCTCATTGACGAAAGCCACAACTTCCGCCATTCCGATACCCAACGCTATAAAATCGTCCAATCCTTTTTGGGGAGCGGGCGGCGATGCTGTTTCCTTACCGCCACACCCCGAAATAAGAGCGCGTGGGACGTGTTCCATCAAATCAAACTCTTCCATCCCAACGACATCACCGATCTGCCGATAGATCCGCCCGATTTACGGGAATACTTTCGCAAGATTGAGAAGCGCGAAAAAAATCTGCCCGACCTGCTGCGTAACATCCTGATTCGACGGACGCGCAATCACATCCTGCGTTGGTACGGTTTCGATGCTCAAACCGAGAAACCGGTCGATCCCGCCGTATTCAAACACTACCAGGACGGCAGCCGCAAAGCGTATGTCCTTGTCGGTGGAAACAAGCAGTTCTTTCCGAAGCGGACTTTGGAAACCGTGTCGTACAGCATTGAGGATACGTACCGGGGTCTCTATCACGATCTGAGGCACTACTTGGGAAAACCGCGCCGCCGAGATTCGGCTTCGATCGCTCCCGGCGAACTCACCTATGCGCGCTACGGACTGTGGAACTACGTGGTCGAGTCTAAACAGCGGCAGGAGCCGTATATCAACTTGCAAAGCTCGGGCGCCAACCTCCGCGGTTTGATGCGCGTGCTGCTGTTCAAGCGCTTTGAATCCAGCGTATACGCTTTTAGGCAAACGATTCAAAGACTGCTTAATCTGCACAAGCTTTTCGCTGAGGCACTCGAAGACGGGATCGTCCCCGCCGGTGACGAAGCTCAAGCGATTCTTTACGAGCCATCCGCCGCGGAAGAACAGGATCTCATGGAAGAGTTGCGGAGGGTTTCGGGTCGATACAAAATTGCCGACTTCAATATCGACCTCCTTCAGGAACACCTCGAAAACGACACGAGGCTGTTAGGCGAAATCTTCGACTTGGTCGATCCGATTACTCCCGATCAAGACGCCAAACTCCTAACGCTGATAGGGCGATTGAACGAGGCCCCTCTGCGAGATGGAAAGTGTCTCATATTTACGCAATATGCCGACACGGCGCGCTATCTGTTTGACAATCTCAACCCGGATGCGCAGCGAGACGATATTGATGTCATTTATAGTGGAGACAGGAGCAAGGAACGGGCGGTGGGACGGTTCGCCCCGAATGCCAATCCGGAATATCGACGCCCTCGCGGCGAATCGGAGTTGTCCACCCTCATCGCCACCGATGTCTTGGCGGAAGGCTTGAACCTGCAGGACGGGAACAAGATTGTCAACTACGACCTCCACTGGAATCCGGTGCGGCTCATCCAGCGCTTCGGGCGGATTGACCGTATCGGAAGCGAGCATGACGTCATCTACGGATTCAACTTCCTCCCCGAAACCGGCATCGAAAAGAACTTGGGGCTTCAACAGATACTTGGCAATCGCATTCAAGACATCCACGACACCATTGGCGAGGATGCCGCCATCCTTGATGTGTCCGAACAACTGAACGAAGAAGCGATGTACGCCATCTATGAGGAGCGAGGCGACCAGTTGAGTCTCTTTGATGACGACGAGGAGTTGATGGACCTTAATGAAGCGGAGGAACTCTTGCGGCAGTTGCGCAGTGACGATCCGGAGGAATTTGAACGAATCGCAAACCTCAGAGACGGCATACGTGCTGCCATGCCGAAAGGCACGCAGGGCGCCTATCTGTTTTGCCGAGCCGGAAGCTATCACCAACTGTTCCTCTTGGATGAGGCGGGTGAAACCGTATCTAGGGACATCTCTCGAATCCTCAACACGATTAAGTGTACCCCCGACCTTCCCGGCGGGAGATTACCGCCCGGTTACAATGAAACAGTCATGCGGGTCAAGGGGGTATTCGCGACGGAGATCAAACATCGTCAAACCGAACGGCGGCATGGCGTTTCGTTGACGCAAGCGCAGCGTTATGTGCTTCGTGAATTGCAACTCATATATAGGGAAGGGAGTGACGAAGATTTTCGGGAGCAAGTCAAAATCTTGGAGGAGGCGTACCGAAGTTCGATTTCCGCCGCCCTCAACCGAGAGTTGAATCTCCTGCGCCGAAACGGCGTGACCGGAGACACCTTGCGCGAAAGCCTGAGCCAACTTTACCAACAACACAACCTGCGAGAACGGAGTACGAGCCGCGTTAGGACACAGACTGAGAACTCAGAACTACCGAAAATCATCTGCAGCGCCGCGCTAGTTTAAGCTGACTGCGCAACTGTAGGGTGGAATCAAGCGACTGAATAAGGAGCGCGATAGAGATCCCAGTGCGATAGCACATCCTGATAGAAATCTTCCACCAATCCGAACTCGAGAATCAAAAACCGAAGTGCAGCCGTCTGCAGAAGAATGCGTTACTCGTTCCCCAGCCCGCTAGTATCCCAGACTCTGATAACTCCGCGTCCGGCGCTGCCTACCAAGGTGTTGCCGTCGCTGCTGAAAGCGATGGCCTTAACTGCGCCCAAGCACCCTTCAAGAGCTGCTACTTCCTCCTGCGTTTCCATACTCCACACGTTAACCTTGCCCCTGACCCCTGCAGCGAGGAAACGCCCGTCAGGGTGAAAGGCCAATGTTTCAACATATTCTTCGGTATTCAGAATCCCGATTGACGAGTGTTCCGTTTCGCTCCACAGATGAATCCCGTTTTGACGTCCCGCCGAAGCAATCACCTTTCCAGTGGGGCTGAACGCAACAGATAGAATATTGCCAAAGTCTACGCCATTCTGATCTTGCCCGCGGCTAAAAATCTGACGTCTTCCTCCAACGTCCCACAGGCGGACCGTGTTATCAAGACCGCCAGAAACCAACAACTTTCCGTCGGGGCTGAAAGCTATTGACTGTATGATACTTACGTAATGAACCGGTAAATTAGGCGCAGGTTTTCCAAAGATCCAATTATTCAACCAATTAATCAACCGTGTCAAGAAATTAAAGAACCCGGTTCTTTCAATGATCGCTTCTGCTACTAGGGGCGCTTCTCCCAAGACGGATATCTCCGTTTTTCGGTGGATATCCCATAGCCGAATGCAATTGTCATCAACGCAAGCAAGGGTTTTGCTGTCTGGACTAAACGCGACGGATTCTACAATCGCAGAGTGTTTGAAGGTGCCAATCTCTTCTCGATCTTCTATGTTCCAGAGTCGTGCGTGCTCCTTCGCACTTGAGGCGAGAAATCTTCCATCAGGGCTGAACACCACGCACTGCACCGTGGCATCATGGCCTCGTAGGACATCAATCTGCTCTCTGGTTCCTAAGTCCCACAATTCGACGGCACCATCCTGTCGCCCAGCGGCAAATAGTCTGTTATCGGGACTCACTGCCACAGAATCAACTGAAGCACTGTGAGATCCCAATTCGGCTATCTGCTTGTGACTTTGGACTTCCCAAATCCGAATGGCCATGTCACCGCCCCGATGTCTTGCAGTCGCGGCTGGTCTACCGTTCAAAGCGGCTAGTATTTTCCCATCCGGCCGAAATGCGATGGAAGTAACGCCGCCGGATTTCGTCTCCAATTCCCCGACTTGCTTGAGTGTGCGAGTATTCCACATCCGGATCACGCCGTCATCGCTGGCTGATGCCAAGAGTGTGCCGTCCGGACTGAAAGCGATGGAGTTTATCTCGCCATCCTTTTCAGTATCTAGCTCTAGCAACACGGCAATTTGCGCCCGACTTGCTACATCCCAGAGTCGCAAGGTGCAATCCATGCTGCTCCCTGAAGCCAAGATTTTTCCGTCCGGACTGAAGGCGATTGACGAGACGGCAAGATGCGCCGACCTTGCCTCGCGCGTATGTCCATCCAAGCCTCCAAGCAATGCCTGGGTTTGCACGTCCCACAGGCTGATCGTGGAATCTTCAAAGCCACCGGATGCTAACATCTGTCCGTCAGGACTGAAAGCAAGAGTCCAAATGACGTGCGCGGTCGTGTCAATTAGTGCCGTTTTCGTTTGTGTTTCCGTATCCCACAGGGCAATATCACCACGTGTATAACCAACCGCCAGGATTTTTCCGCCAGGTGAATAGGTAAGAGCTGTTATCCCTCTTTGATCTGACAAGGGCAAACCTCCAACCTTTTCTTGCGATTTCAAATCCCATAGGTGCACAGATGGATCCGACCACGATCCGGAGGCAAGCGTTTGCCCATTCGTATTAAAAGCGATAGGGGCTGCGCTTCCTGCCAACAAGCCAATTTTAGCGAACGATTCCGCATCATACAACCAAGTACCCAGCGCTCCCGCAGCGGCGAAAAGCCTGCCATCCGGGGAATAGGCTATTCTGTGAATTGTACCGTTGCCGAGTCGCGCAATTGGTCTATTATGACTGTCGGATTCCAATTCAGCGACAGAATTTTGAATCTGCACATCGTTCGTCTGCCGAGAATTTTTCACCAAATCGTTTTTGCCATCGCCGCTTGAAACAACCGACGACTTTGAAAGCATGACCACATCCACGGGAATCTCGCCGACATCCATGACTTTGGTTTCGCTTGGGATAGGCGCTCCGACCAATTTACCAATCGCCGGAATTTGATTGAAAGGGGCAGTCAGGCACAGCATTGATAACGTCAATATGCCAATAGCGGCAATCCCTATCGGAATGACGGGTGCCTGCGGATTCGGTTGGATGTGCGTTCGTCGAATCATCTCAACGATATTTAGTGTGAAACCGGAATGTAGTTTCTGTCCGTCAAAACTTGTGTGCATCATCGTTAGCATCTCCTTCCTCAATTTGGCGCGGGCGCGGTTGAGCCGCATGGCAATCGCATGGGGAGAGACTCCAAGAAACTGTGAAATCTCTTTGCAACTCAATCCACCCAGATAGTGAAGGGACAAGACTTGCCGATGTATCTCGGGCAATTCAGATAGGGCTTCCCGGAGCGTTTGATGGATTTGGTCTTCGTGATGCGAGTCGATTGAGATGTGGTCCAAGCGCTCTACTTCTTGGTCGGCAACGTATTCTCCGTCGGGACGACTCGCCTTGGAGCGCAAGAAATCTTTGCACAAATTGGAAGTAATCGCGTACAGCCATGATAGAAACCTGTCCCACCGTTTTAGCGTGCGAAGTTTCCGGAATGCCTTGAGAAAGACCTCTTGAGTTATGTCTTGCGCGTCGTGGAAGTTGCCGAGTTTTGCGTAAGCCAGCGCGTAGACGCTGCCCTTGTACTTGTCGACGAGCAAGCCAAACGCGGCGGTATCCCCGTCAAGGCATTTTTGGATGATATGACCGTCTTCCGTTCGCATGGATCTTCACCTCTTCCATAGCTGTTTGGATGTTAGACGCATATCATCGCCCAAATGTCACACACGAAGCAAAATTTTTTGTTTTTAGTGGGATTAATACTGAAAGAGGGAGAGTATTGAGAGCATGCCATTATACCTGTCGGAATAATTCATTCAGCAAGTTACATGTTCTGGTCGGAGTCTCTTTCCTCGATCCAGAGGATCGAAATGTCAATAGAATGCGACATGTCCAGAGTCCCGCACTCCAGAGGAGTGCAATGTGGAGTGTTACTTGATAGGAAAGGAAATTCCGTGTTGCCGCCTGTTAGAGCTTGCAGTCCATCAGGCGATTTTACAAATCTATACTCCGCGCTGTCAGAAATTGCGTCTTCTCTAGGATCAAGCGAGTGAATAGCGAGTGCGATAGAAATCCCGAGATCTCCAGGTCGCGACTCTTGTACGAGGGAACTCCGATTCCCGACCTGATGGTGCTACGTAAGTCCTATTAGAAACAACTATCACTGGAAAAGAAAGCGCAATAATACCCAACGCAAGGTATAGCTGTTGAAATCGCCTGTCAGATCGTGGCAATCAAAACTGAACACCTGCAAAGATTCCGGGCCAAACGCGAATCGTGACGTCATCTGTCCGGTAAACACGATGGTACACGGTTCCGAAGTCCGAGGTGTCAAACCGATCCGAAGCCAGAATGTTGAGCGAAAGTCCGCCAAAGACGCTGAACCACTTCTGCTGTTCCCAGCCGACTGCGACGCGGAGTTTGTGCAGTAGGTTGTGTTCATGTACCCACCAATCAGCCCAGTCGTCGGTGTAGACCACCGGTCGAACCAAGACATCGACATTTAGAAAAAGCCGATTGCGGAGAGGAATGTGTCCGCCAATTCCAAACCCGAATGATCCGCGGTCCGAATCGCCGCCATACCTACCCGACCTACTTCCCCATCTATCAACATCGGGGTGAAGCCCGACCATGAGAAGACTGTAAGCGTGGCGGCTTCCAATGCGGATTCCGAGGTTTAGCGCTTCCGTATCACTGCCCCATAGTTGGAGGTGCAGCGGGTTGTCTTTAACAAAGTTGATTAACCCAATGGGGATACCGGACATGCGCCCGGAAACATTGAGAACGCCAATCTGCGTTCCTTCTACGTGCCCCGCAATGTTGAGAACGCCAATCTGCGTACCGATGGTGCCATGTGCGAAATTAAATGCGGCAATCTGCGTACCTGCCGGCGACACACCTGCCTCTCGCTGAAATCCAAGCGCGGCGTTACCGAATAGGCTCAATTGTGTGCCCTCCAGATTTCCGGCGATATTTGCACCTGACGCTGCTTGCAGACTTCGATGTCCCACAGTTCTCCCAACAAAGTTCAGCCCTCCCGCTCCCTGAAAACCGTTAAGGTCCCCAACAGCCAGATTAGCACCGCCCGCTAGTTGAGCGCCCGTTATGCTTTGACCAACGAGGTTTCCGCCTCCCGCGCCTTGAAAGCCGTCAAGGTCACTACCGATTACATTTACCCCGAATGCTGCTTGAGCACCTCTTCCTCTTCCACCGATAATATTTCCGGCTCCAGCGATTTGGATGCCGTTCAGGTCACCGCCCCCGACGTTCAGTCCAACTGCCCCTTGAAGCGCAGCCACGTTCCGTCCAACGATGTTACCACCCATTGCCAACTGTAAACTTCGATGTCGAACATGTTTTCCGACGAGATTGAGTCCGAGTGCTGCTTGAATCCCTTCCAAATCTCCACCAACGATATTCGCTCCTCCGGCGAATTGAGCGCCGCGTGCTTCGATGCCCTTCATATTTAGCAACCACCCCAATTCAATGCCGTTGAGTTTGGCATGATAACCGGCAATGATATTGAGGGAGAAGTTCGTCGTAACGTTGTATTTAAGGTCGAGCAATCCAACGGTACTTATCCACGGTAGAAGAGAAATAGTCATCGGCAGATGCAACTCGGCGCTCTTCTTGGTAGGCGGCGGCAACACCTCAACAGCACGGGTAGGTTGCGACGGTTGGACAGGGTTGATAATTCGGGAGATGAGACCTTGGGTGTTCAGCACGGTCGGATCAATCCCTTGGTTGTTGAACAGCGAGATGTATTTCCCGTTGTAAAAAACGCGAGGTGTAATTTGCTGTGGGAGATGTGGATCTTCAGGCAGGTGAGAATACCACTCTTCAATACCGCGTGTGACGTAGTCCAATAATCCCAACACGGTGACCGTTCCATCTTCGCTGGCAGCGCCCGGTTCACGCAGTCCTCGAAGCAGAAAATAGGTGAATAACCCGTGTTTCAGTTGCGGAACTTCGGGCGCCCACTGGTTGCTATCGCAGGCGGTAAAGATGATATTGCTCTCTTCACTGTAACGGGACAACGCTGACACAAAGTGCTTTTTGGGCGTGACGCGGCACGCATCGACGATGAGGAATCGGTGCTCCGCTTTTGCGCTATTAAGGATGGCAAACAGATTCTCAAGACTAAGCCCGCTGTCAGCCAGCGGCTCCGACACATCCATCGGCAGAAAATAACTCGTACCATCAATGTCTTCCCCATGTCCGGAGAGATAGACGGTCAGTAGATCAATCGCTTCAATCTGGGCGTGTCGCCGAAGTTGACTAAGAATGTTGGCTTTCGTCGGCTGAATCAGGCTGTCAGGGGTCATCAATGTCACGGTGGCGCCTGCCTCTTGGAAGACACTGGCGATAGCTTTCGCATCGTCAGCGGCGAATCTAAGCGATTGTACCGGAGGCGGGTATGCGTCTACACCGATTACGATAGCCCAGCGCCGACGGTTGCCTCCGCTTGAGGCACCTAATTGGAGATTGCCGCCACCGGCGAAAACCAGCTCGCGCTGACTGACCGTCATGGATTGCCCACTGATTGAGGAAAGAATAACCTTCTCGTTCAGTTGCAGAGATGAGTCATTGGGAATGAAGGTTTCGTCAAGACGATCTTCGGGTCCCGTCAGAACGGGGCGCCACGCCAGATTCCACTGTTCATGGTCGCGGTGCACCTGTTGCGCCAGTTGTCGGTAGGTTAACTCGCCAGACGGCGGCGCCCCAACGGAGCTCTGCGAACGGGTAACCATCCCTCGATAAATCGAGTAGGTCATCGCGCTAACGGGAAGATAGGTCTTGCGAATCGGAATGCGAATTTCGTGAACCACTTGGTTGTAGGCGGACGCGGCGAGGAGCAGCGCAAAATCGGCGGATTCGTCCAATATGTCTTCCGTGTGGCTCACGATCGGAGTTTGACGCAACTCCGTGGATGGCGCATCCGTAACGGGTGTGCCTTTGGGGCGTCCCAAACGAATCTCTCGGAGTATGTCACCCGAATAACAGGTGTCGATGATACAAGCAATTTCCCGTGTTGGAAGCTCTTGGAGAAGGACGTTCAGTTCATCATCCAGCAGATAGGTGTCGGGCGACGCCAGATTCGCGTCCACGGGTAGAAGGGCTTCGTCGTTCCTATCCGGGTATCGTCCCTTCGCTTCATCCCCCGGAAATGTCCCGAGTTTATCGATAATCTGCGTCCCGTGCCCGCTAAAATAGAAAAGTAGGCTATCGGAAGGTTTCAAATGTCGGCTCAGTTCCCGGAACTTACGCTGAATCTGAAACTTCTTCGGATTGGTGAGGATGTGGGTTCGATCGTCGGAAACACCGTGCGCGGCGAGCACCTCTTGCATCAACTTTAAATCGTTTGGCGGAGCGTCAAGCTGTAGGTTCGGATTTTCATAATTCCAAACCCCAATAAGGAGGGCATGTTGCTCCGCATGGACGGGCAGTGACAAAATTAGCAGGAGACTGCTAATCTGAAAGAATAATTGAGTCGTCGACTTCAGATTACTTTGAGACATCGTTCACTTCCTCCTTTGCAAAACCGTCCATCATATTTAGAAGTGAGCTCCGCTTACGTTCCAGCTTTTTCTCCAATGCGTCGCGCTCAACTGCGGTAAGTGCGCCCAGTCGGAGTCGGGATTGATAGAGTTCAACGATTTTGACGTGCATCGCGATGTCGTCGGGATGCGTTTTCAGAAACGATTCTACCGCTTCTATGGAAGCAGAGAGTTGCGCTGCGTCTGATGAATCGGGCACAATCAGAAATTCTAACATCCCTTCGGCAGACAGAGGCGGCTTGATGTGTCCTGTATGTTGCCCTCCCTTT
Source organism: Candidatus Poribacteria bacterium (assembly GCA_965204085.1). Taxonomy (GTDB): domain Bacteria; phylum Poribacteria; class WGA-4E; order WGA-4E; family JAJDTR01; genus JAJDTR01. Next base: position 1,403,863 of record CBDBEE010000002.1, read on the forward strand.
GGTGCTCCCCATTCGATTGGCGAGCTTAATGGGGCAAGATAAACCACTACACCCAACAGAAGAATCGCGAGGCAAACCGCTGACGGTGCCCACACCGGCACGGGCGTTTTCAAATGACCGAGAATACCGCTCCAGAATGAGCGTTCCCTGATTGTCGGAAACGGTGGCGGTGACATGGAGATAGCATTAGACCGGACGGCTTCGCCGAGATCTCTTAGTGTCTCTTCTGTTCCCTGAAAGATTCGGTTTTTCCGTTCACACTCCTCGCATTCCTCGAGATGTTTCCGAATCTCAGAAGGTATCTCTTTGTCAATTAAGTATAGCAACTTTTTCTGTATTTGATCGCATGTCACTGTGGTTAGACCTCCTTTTTAGAATTAAAGCGTGAAGCGTAATACGTAATGCATTTCGGATTGTGCTTTATATTTATCACACGATGAATCGCCAGCCGCTAAAACGACATTGTCACTCCGAGATAAGGAATCATCGGCAATTGATAAAATGCTTCCTTTTCGATAGGCACCCCGGTCTCCATAAGATTGAACTCGCGGGAGTAGGAAAACCCCATAACATTTTTTCTATTGTAGACATTCAGTAATTCCAGAAATATTCCCATCTCCCAACTATCGAATATGAACGTCTTCTTAACGCGGAAATCCAGCCGATGAAACGGCGGCACCCGCAACGAATTCAATTTGCCCAATATAGGCACATCGGAAACCTCAATTACCTCCCCGTAAACCGGATCTTGCCTCACAACTTCACGGCGGGTAAATCCAATTGTTGGCGTATACGGAATCCCGGTGGAATAACGCCACCTCGCACCGATTTCCAATGTTGAGGTCAAGTTGTAACTACCCGCCAGCGTTGCCACATGTGTCTGGTCGAAGTCGTAGAACTGAAGAAGAGATTCGGGTTGGTCGCGCTGCAACGAGCGTGAATAAGCGTAACTCAGAAATCCAATCAACCGATCGCCTTGACGATGTCGCAGCAAAACCTCCGCGCCGCGTGCAAAACCTTCACCTTGGTTAAGATAATTCGAGATATTATTCCTTGTGATGATTTGATGATGATTTTTGTAGTAGCCTGCGAGTTTTAAGTGGGTTGACGACGTAATCTCGCGCTCGACCTCAAGAACATAGTGCGACGAATTACTAGATTTTAGATCGGGATTACCAGTTTCCGGCAATATTTGGAGTAGCCGAGGATCTTGACTATATCGCCCATACACGAGACGGATTCCAAGCCCGTCCGATACTTGAAATTGTAGACTTGCTCTGGGACCGACAGATAACTCCTCCGTAAAACTCGAATAACTCTGTCTCACCCCAAGTGCGGCGGAGGCGAAAGAAGTAGGATTGTATCGGACTTGTAGATAACTATCAACGTTCGTGAGTCGTTTTTCCATTTTGAGTTCGTCCAATTTATCTTCATCCAAATCGACACGAACCTGGGTTAGGAAGTCATCATCAAATTCGTCGGGGTCGGACAGGAAACTTGACACACGTCCGTATGAAGTTGACAAGAGTACTCCAGTTTCAAGTTGATAACCCGGATTAAATCTGTAGGTTAAGTCCTCGCGAAGTTGGTAGGTTGGTTCCGTGTTTTCGAAGAGAAAAAAGGATTCATCCGTAGTACCGTGTGCGACACGCGCGAGGTCATAAGACCGGCTAAACGTTAAGTATGAAGTGAGGCGATTGGTGAACCGGGAGCGAAGATGAACCCCTTGGGCATGGAATCCGACCTTATGAGAATAGTGCTCCATCTCCGCGCTCTTTTCGAACATCCCTTCGATATTAAAGAATTCACTTGTAGCGAATGCGTTTACAACCAACTGATGTTGTGTGTTTAGGTCATAGCTGAAGCGTGCTTGATAGTCCCAAAATTGTGGAAGTGCCAAATTTTCTCCGAATTTGACTTGCTCATCCCCGCCAGGTTTCCAGCCATCAAAATCAATAAACAGCGGTGCAATCAAATCAATATAACTTCGTCTTGCCGCGACGTACCACGCACCGCGCTCTCCTATTGGCCCCTCAACCATTCCTTCGGAATAGAGCATGTTGATATTGAACTTACCAGCCAATCGCTCCTGATTTCCACGCCGTGAATGAATGTCAATAACCGCCTGAGCGTCCGCGCCAAATTCCGCGCCGAATCCACCCGCGTAAACATCTATGCCGTCGATTACCTCAGTGCTAACAGTGGAAACGATGCCCATGAAATGGTACGGATAGGCGATTGGCAAGCGATCAAAGTAAAAAATGTTGTCGTCTGGTCCACCGCCGCGTATGTGGAGCGAGCCATCGAGGTCGTTTGCGACACCAATCCCCGGCAAAGACGGCAATGCCCGCAACGCATCGCCAACCGCCCCGGGCATCCGTTTAATTTCACGAACTTCCAGATTCTTTCGACTCACTGTCGCTGGAAGTCTTTCAGCCGTAACCGGAACTTCCGGGAACATAAATGGGAGGGGCTCAAGGTAAAGTTCCACCTCAGTAACTTGCCCCGGCGTAACAGTGACAGTCATTCCGTCTTTCACGCCGTATTCTTCCGTTGAAACGTCCAGTGTGTAAACACCCGGTGGAAGATTTTCAAACCGAAATTCTCCAACAGAATCTGTTTTAGTCTCCCGATTCATCTCGCGTAACCGAACTTGGGCCGAAATGATACGGGCACCGATTCCTCCGTGGTTAACCGTTCCGATAATCTCACCAGAATCTAGCGTAAACCCGTAAGTTACAACAGACCAGAACAAGCTCATCGTACATATCACGAGAAGATGAGCCACTATCGTCTCTTTCAGTCGATTCAATTCGCGTTCCCCCCGAATGAATGGATAGTTACATGCACTAACCCACAACGAAATAGGATTCCAACCGCACAGCCAATTGTCCCCTTGCATGGTAAAGACGGCTCTTTACCGTACCTTTTCGGATGCCCAGACGTTTGGCAATCTTCTTTTCTGGAAGTTCCTCAATGTAGAACAGCCAGACCACCTGCTGATGAATCAAAGGAAGGTCTCGAATTGCGTCACGAACCGCCTCCAGCCTTTCTTGTGCAAGAACGACCGTTTCAGGTGGCTGGGCGGTTGATGGAAGGTCTCGAATCAGATTGTCGTTCAACGCTTCATCATCAAAACTGCCCAGCGAAGTTTTCTTAATTGTCCCTTCTCGACGCGACCAATTCCTAACCACATTTTTTGCAATTTCGTGCAGCCACCCGAGAAACTCGGTCTCGCTTCTTTCAACTACCTTGTGCAGATTTTCGTGCGCGATGAGTGCGACCTCGTTCTCAATATCTCTGCGGTCTTCAGGCTGACTGTGTCTATAGAAGATGTGGCACAAGTCACGGACGAATTGGGTAATCTGTTCTAGATAATTCCCAATATCCCTTGGCACGATGTCCTCCTATTTGGTTAAGTGTTGTAAGGGGGAAAAAGGTTCAATGGAGGGGGATTTTCTTTGGTAGGAGCGATTCTTTCAGGGGACAATTAGCGTTGAAAGGGTGAACGTGGCGATTTCCGCGCTAAGAGTATATTGCATCGTTTCAAAGTAGTAGGCACACGCCGTATGCCGCCTTATGCCAACTGTAGGAGCGATCTCCAGGTCGCGACCACGCCATCTCTGTTTGTGGACTATCACGTATATCGCTCTGTAAGATCACGGTTAAGCCCAAAACACGTCTTAACGCTGCCCTACTCCGTAACGAAAGAAAGAATCGTGGCTGCCTCCATGGCGTCCCAATCTACTTCCAATCCAAGACCTGCGCCAGTGGGGGCGTAAGCGTAACCGTCGGCTTGCGTGCGAATCACGTCTTTCATACCGTACTCATACGGCTCGAAGGGAACCGACTGTTCAAAGTAAGAACAGTTGTCATGCGCCAGCATGAGGTGGAGGTTGGCTGCCGAAACGAGGCTATAGCCCCAAGACATGATTTCGCACTTCATACCCGCGGCTTCGGTGAGGGCAATCGCTTTATTCGTCTGTGTTATTCCGCCCAACATCGCCACGTCGGTTCTCGCACGTCCCCACGCCTTTGAGCGAATGGCTTCACCAAAAGTATGCAAATCTTGGAACCAATTGCCAGAGGGAATGATGGGAATCTTGACCCGGTTCGTCAATTCTCTGTATCCGTCAAGGTCAGAATCGTGCAGCGGCGCTTCAAACCACGTGAAACCCATGGCTTCAAGCTCTTGGGCTACGAGCAGTGCCCCGTCACGGTCATAGTTGTTCTCGGCGTCAAGCATAAAGGCGACATCGTTATCGGGGTACTGTTTGCGAACCGCGCGAGCGAGTTCCAGATCGAGTTCGGGGATGCACCACGTGTGAAACTTGATAGCTTTGAATCCTTGGTCAATCAGATCTTCGGCGTTTTTCAGATAAGATGCCACATCCTCGAACAGTGGCGTACTCGCATAGGCGGGAATGGATTCTCTTGCGCCTCCTAGCAAGCGGTAAAGCGGCATGCCCGCTACTTTTCCCGCGAGATCCCATAGTGCGATATCAATGGCGGCAAGCGACTGAGGCGGAAGAGGAAACACGCGCGGTCGGATTTCATGCCAGATGAATTCGCGCAGGAGGGGATCTTTGCCCACCAATATCGGCGCTAGGTGGCGTATCGATTCGGCAGTATAGCGCTCAAAATCGTACGAAGTCGCATTCCAGACGCCGGCGACTCCCTCTACACCCTCGTCCGTGTAGATTCTGACGATGGTGTTCGTCGAGTATTGATCCGGCAGGTCATCCGACCACGTAAAGCGGTCAACCGGCGGCGCTACGGCACGCACTTCAACTTTGGTGATTTTCATCTGGGAACTTCCTCGGAGGTTTTAATGCACTAGCCCGATTCTCTATTGGATTAGGAATCGCCCCTGAGTTCATCAACAATTTCGGTGATGGTGTCCCAGGTTCTGTCCTCTACAAAGATGCCCTCGTTTATTCTCCGCTCCCTCTCGCGATTCTCGGGTTCGCCCGGTATAAGGACCTCTTCAAATCCGGGCGCCGCTCGGCTGGACTTAACGTAATTAAGGAAGTCCTTTACCTCGGTTTCAAATTCCTCCTGTCCGACAAACGCTTCCGGATTGATTGCCAACATGAATGTGGCATTTCCCCAGCGATCAGTATCCGGTCGACTGCATCCGCCGCCGCTGAGGGCGCCTGATAAAATGTCCACAATTAGACCGAGCGCAAATCCTTTATGTCCGCCCACGGGAATCAGACTGCCGGGCGGAGGGCCATCAAGTGCATTGGGATCCGTTGTTGCTCGTCCTTCGCTGTCCACGATCCACCCTTCGGGGACAGGTTCGCCTCGCAAGGCTTTGACCGCCACTTTTCCGGCTGCGACGACCGTCGGTGAAATATCAATCATCACGACCCCATCCGAAGCCGGCACCGCGTAGGACATCGGATTGACCGAAAGCCGTCGCTCCAGGCCGCCCCAAGGCGCCACACCCTGTGCGCCGCCGTGCCCGTTAACGGTTACGAATCCGACAAGTCCCTCATCGGCAATCGTGTGGCTGTACTCGCCGAGGCGGCCGAGATGGCTACAATTTCGCAGGCTCACGGCGGCGAGCGCGCCCTGTTTTGCCTTTTCGATAGCCAACTGAGCCGCGCTCCAGCCCATCAGTTGACCTACCCCCCAATTCCCATCAAGTACCGCATGGGTGGGACTCTCCGTAACAACTTCCAAGTCCGCGCCTAGCACGATCTCGCCTCGTCGAATCATGTCGACGTAGTTCGGTATGACCCGAACCCCGTGTGAATCGTGGCCGACCAAGTTGCTATCGACCAAATGGTCTTGTAGCCGTTGCACTTCATCCGCCGTGCCGCCCAAAAGGGAGAACACATCGTGCACTGTCTGTTTCAACTCAGTTATACCAAAAATCGGCATAGGTACATTCCACCTCCATGGTTGTTGTAGCCATACGAGACACATCTCGAAATTTGCTACTAAACCCCTAATTTATGGCAAATGATAGCCGTCTTTCATGACCTGAATCCGGTAGAGGGCGTTTCCTGCCGTGACGTACAAGGTTTTGCTCGCGTCACCTCTGCCGAAAGCCACATTCGTTGGCACCACTCCCGTCGGAATACGCGCCAGTTCTTTTCCCGTGGGCGAATAGACATTTATCCCGGGGCGCGTTACATCACGCACGGCGACGTAAAGATTACCGTCGACATCCACCACCAAGCCGTCCGGTCCGTCTTCCGGGTAGTAATCAACCAATACTTTCCGAAATGTTGCGGTTCCGTCCCCCGCCAAGTCATACGCCAGCAGTGCCATCCGTCCCTTGTGGTATGGTGTCTCGGAGGGAAGCCTATCGAAACCGGTCGCTCCGTTGTCGTTGCTGACGACGTAAATTGACCTCTGATCCGGCGACACAGCCACGCCATTTGGCTTTCCCGCATCCGTGATTATGCGGTGAATCGAGCCATCCGGATCAATTCGATATACGCCCATCACGGGTTGGTCCACCGGTTCATGTCCGAGGTAGCGTGGATCGCTGAAGTAGATGCGTCCTTTTTCATCAATCGTAATATCGTTGGGTGCATTAAACGGTCGTCCCTCGTACAGCCCTGCTATGATTTCACTCTTTCCTGTCGACATATCCGTCCGGGTGACTCGGCGTCCGCCAAAATCCGCGCCCTCGGCGACAATCATCCGACCCTGAGCATCAAATTTGATGCCGTTGGACATTCCGCTGGGAGAGCGGTAAACACTGGTTTCACCGGTATTGGGATTGTACTTCCAAATATGCCCTGCCTGCATACCCGACTCATAGGTAAAAGTGATGTCGCTAAAATAAACCATCCCGTCAAACGAAACCGCGGGACCTTCCGTGAAATGTGCTCCATCGAACAGTTTTTCCAGCTTGGCGTCAGGGGATATGATGTTCGTGTCCCCGCTCGGGGAGGATTCTGCCGCATTTACAGTCAACATCCCCGTTGCCATGAGGCTGCCAATGAGGGCAAACATGAGGAACCAACGGTTAATTTGAAGTAGCCAATTGACCAACATATTATGCTCCTTCCTTTCTGTCTCAAATTAATACTCAAGTGAATAGGTTTATGCAGATGGTTCAGATCCATCAGAGGCAAAAGTCTCGGTCTATTTTTGTGTTTGTCGTACTTATCTTCCGCATTATTGAGCCCTAAAAGTTTAATTTCTCAATTGGCCGTATCCCGCATCATAATTGCAGCATACCATTATCTCTGTCGGAATAATTCTTTCGGCAAGTAACACTTACTAGTCGGCATCCCTTTCCTCGCTCCAGAGGAGCGCAATGTCAATAGAATGCGATATGTCCATATTCCCGCGCTCCAGAGGAGATCAAGCGAATGGATAGTGAGCGCGATAGAGATCCTCCATGTGGTATGTTATTTGTTAAAATGAAGCTGATGATGGAAGGGCAAAACCGGTCAATCAATCGGACTCACAGTAGTACCTTGGTGATTTTTTTCTCGTTTGTATATATATACCCCAAAATCTGGTATGTGAAAAATCGAGATTACACAAGTCTATTATGCGGAAGATGAATCGTAGTATAAGGATTGAATCATTATGGCGTCGCACCAGGCATTGAATTAAAACCAAGAAGCCTTTTGAGTGTGGGAGATGCGCGAGAAATTACTTCGTCCGAAGCCAGTTTCAGGTGGTCCTGCTGCGGTTTCATGAACGAGCGGCAGAAGAAACCGAGCAAGCCGACACGACCGCCTTCCGTGTGATTTGCCGATGAGCCGTGCCAAAGCGCGCCATTGACGATCAACACCGACCCTTTTGGACCGCAGACCTGCACCTCATCATCGTAATTTTCCTCGGGTTCCGGTCCGCCTTCAAGCCGAAGATGGCTGCCGGGTACGCACCGCGTGGCACCATTCTCAAGCGTAAAATCATCAAGTAACCACACGCTGTTGGCGACGAGTGGAAAGCTGGGACGGGGGTCGGGCATCAAGCGCAGAGGGTAGTCTATGTGCAAATGTCCGTTAGCCGCACCGGGACCGATGATGTTCACTGTAAATGAACTAAGCGTGCAGTCGCCGCCAAGAAGATATTCCATCGCACCCATGATACGCGGATGCTGAATTGCCCGTTCAAACGGCTCGCCTTTGTTGACCAAGTTCCACACGCGCTGGGCGCGATCATCCAGATACATTGCCCCGCGTCCTGACGCCCTTTCATCCGCGGCAAGCATCATCGACAACCGGCGAAGCTCGCTGACCTCATCCGGTGAAATCACGTCCGGCAGAAGCGTGAATCCCTGTTTATCAAGCTGAGATTTTTCTGTGTCTGTTAGCATACATCAATTTTGTGGGCAATCGAAATAACTCAACAAAATCAGTTTAGCAACAGGCGTAAGATAAGTCAAGCCCAGAAATGACGTTGTGGTACAGTGTGGTTCATGCTAGTATAAAGACGCATATTGGCAGATTCATATCAATATTGACACTAACACCAGATCCTGATTCTCGTAGAGCGTGAAGACACCCCTGTTGGAGAAAAACTATGAAAACCTATCGTGCCGGAGTAATCGGTCTAGGTCGCATGGGCAGCACCTTTGATGATGAAATGACTCGTGGCGGCTCCCTGTTCCTTCCCTATTGTCATGCCCCAAGCTATGACGCCGCCCCGAATGTCGAGCTGGCGGCTGGCGCAGATATACATGACGAGCAAGCCGCTATTTTTGGCGAGCGTTGGGGGCTTGCCTCCGACCATCTGTATAGTGACTACAGGGAGATGTTAGACAAAGAGCGGCTGGACCTAGTCAGCGTCTGTACGACCGCGCGCCTCCGTCCCGTCATCGTGCAGGATGTTGCCCGCGCCGGTGTTAAGGCTATCTGGGCGGAGAAGCCGATCTCGTTGAGTTTGAAGGAAGCAGACGACATGGTTGAAGTCTGCAGAGAGCACGGAGTGGCGTTGGCGGTAAACTGTGCGCGGCGCTGGAACCCCTTCTTTAGCGAAGCGCGGCGCTTAATCGATGAAGGCCAGCTCGGTGACATTCTACAGGTGACGGTCTATACGGAATGCGGGCTGTCTCACAACGGCAGCCACGCTATTGATGTCTTGCGCTATATGGCGGGCGGGGATGCTCAGTGGGTTTTCGGGGAGATGGAGTCGGATGAAGCCGCCGCTGGTGATAACGATTTACAGGGAAACGGATATATGGTTTTTGACAACGATGTTCGTGCCTATTTGCGCAGCATGAGATGCGGCGCTGCATCTTGGGAAGTTGATGTCATTGGGACGGACGGACGGATTCGGTCGCTGAACAACTCGGAGGAGTTCGAGCTAATCCAAATGGTTCCCGATATCGGGAGTAGCAAAAACACTCCGGCTAAGATTCCCTTCCCTATGCCTGCGCGGATTCAAGGAATGGGTCTGACCATCGTAGCGGACCTCATCAACGCCATTGAAACTGGCGAGCCGCCGAAGTGTTCCGGTGAGGACGCACGGGCGGCGCTGGAAATCGCGATTGGGCTGCGGGAGTCGCATCGCCGCGGCGGCGTGAAAGTAGGTCTTCCGCTTGCGGATCGGAGTTTGCGCATCCTATCACTAGAGATTCGTGACGACTCGTTACCTGCCCGGATCCGTCGATTGCAAGCCAGTGCGTAGTCGAGGGTTAGGAAGACTCTCACAGGTGTTCGTCAGAGCGCATGGAATGAATTGGTTGGAATATCCTACGCAATCACCGATACAAAGTCTCACGCCTTGCGCTTTTCAGTATACAGACTAAATTCGCTCTTTAGTCGTTGCAGCGTCCAATGCTCTTGCAACGCTTGGCGCATCATCTGTTGTGCTGTGACTGGGACGTTTCCGCCGATAGGCGGATCTGAGTCGAGGTTGGTGGGAAACGAATAGCCGTCTGCTACCGCCGCGATGATGTCTCCTACGGTTCGAGGCGAGATAACGTCCTGTTTAATCCTGTCGAGGAGGATAGGATATACATTCTCTGTCATAACCTGCCGATTGACGGATTCCATCGGGCGCCCAAATGCGGACGAGATCTGAATTAAATTGGCAATCCGATCTTTATCGGATAAGTTGGTACCGGCGGCATGAAACAACGCTGGGCTTAGGAAGACGACATCTCCTTTGTTAAGCGGAATTTGCGATTTGTGGTCATCAAAGAACGCCGCGAAATCCGCTTCATGGAAGGCTAAATATCCGGTCGGGAATTGATGTGAGAATGGCAGGAACAGCGTTGGTCCCGATTCGACCGGCATGTCGCTGTGGGCGATGCTTCCTTGCAGCGTCAGGAATTGCGACATGAGGTGAGCATGAACGGGGAATTTCGCCGCGGACTTGGCGGATTGAAAGCCTAGGTGGTAGTCGCGGTGGGGCGATTGTGCTTTGCCGCCCGGTTTCACATTGTTCACCTGAGCGGTGATTTGGTAGAAGGGACCTAACCAGGCCTGAGCGGCGACAGAGAGCAGGGAATTGCCGTAGTATTCAATGAACAATTCGGGAGCGGCGAGGCATGCCTTTTGAAAAGAGTTCCAAATGCGTTCGTTGTCGCCGAAATGATCGCCAACTTCACCAAGCGATGACTTTTCGTCCTCGATAATTTGCATGAAAACAGCTGTCATGCCATCTATGACAGTCGTATCGGGATATGCGCCACGAATCACAAAGATTCCCGGTCCATCCCTGAGGCAGTTTCCCAATTCAGTCTTGAGTTCGGACTCTGCACCCGCATCATCCATTCCCTCTCTCAGTCTATCACCCTGATAGATGACGATGTTCTGGTCGATCTCTTCAGCAAATCTATACAATTCCAAATCTGCGTTCTGGTCGCAGACTGTTTGGAAATGTTCAAGGCTAAGGTCTTCCGAGCTGAAGTATTGGGGCAGTTGACCCCCAGAAATGAGGGACGGCACGCTTCGATTCATCTCACTTCGGCAGCACTACTCTCTCCAATAATCCTTATGGTAGTATCGGTAGGTTCCTAACCCTTCAGCCGGAAGTTCGTCAAACCGATCAAACGGGGCGGGAGGGGAATACACAAAGGGTTCTTCATCATCGGGTATATAGTCGGCTTGCTTCCGCAACTCGATACACGCCCGAAGAACATCCTGTTTCAGAGGAACGTATTCGGGTACATGCGGCCCGTGTTCAGTTTCGACGCTGGCGGTTCTAAATTCGTAGTATATGACTCGTCTCAGCCTCGGCGACGTATTGACAGGTGAACCGTGCAACATTCGTATCTCATGGAACAGCACGTCGCCGGGCTGCATGTAGATGGGCTGTGACTCGGGCAAATCAAACTCTTCGGTTTTGAAGTATTTCATTGCCCGTTCCTGACTCCACCGATGGCTGCCCGGTATCGCCCACACACACGTGTCGTGATCTGCCTCATCCAGATAAAAATCTACGTTGAAAATTGGAATGTCGGTGGCGCATCCTACTGCGGCATCACGGTGCCAAGGAGTGCTAATCCCCTCATTCGGCATTTTATAAATCATGGCATCCCAGGTGGGGATGAGATCGGGTGCAGTGAGTTTTTCCACGGTGCGCAGGATATAGGGGTGTGCCAGCAACACTCGAAACGGGGCGTCTTTATCCACCACATAGTCAATCCGTTTTAGCGTGCTCTTTCCTGTTAGCCTTCCCGGTTGATACCCGTAGTCCGGACCCGGCTGTTCCGGATTGCCGTTGACCATCAGTGTGTGCGATGCGTCCCGCAGGCGCTTCTGTTCCTTTGGACTCAAGACGTTTCTAAGTATCAAATAGCCGTTCTCATTAAAGAACTGAAGTTCTTCGTCAGAAATAACGGTCTTCGGTTGAGTACAGGTTGATGAAGTAGACATATTTAATCCTCCATATGTAATTGATTTGGGTTTCTTGTAAATCTAAAATCGATAATTTATGTTGGTTTGAGAATTTTGACGAGGCTCAATCATTTGCTCTTCGTCTCCTTACATTTTAGGTCAAGACTAAACCTTCCCCAAGTGTTTACTGAAGAACGCTTCCGATTTGTTGCCGCCCCAGCCGTGCTCGCCGGGATACAGATCTAGTTCGAGCTGATTACCGGCATTCGCCGCCTCGTAGATCTTGGACAACTGCTGATAGCATTTCATCGCCGTATCAACTTTGAAACAGGTATCGTTTGCGCCGATATCGATTAGGAGAGGTCTGGGAGCAATCAACCCCTGCAAGTCCGGAAGATCCACATACTTGAAAAGACTGGGCGCGACCTGCATCCCGCAGTAATTGACATCGCGGATGCCGAAGGCAGCCCAGAGGTCACTATAGCAGATTATTTCCGTCGCTTTGATACGTTCGTCACACAGCGCCATCCACAGTGCCATTGTACCGCCGCCGCTCAGCCCCATGACGCCTAACCGTTCTTCATCGACTGGCTGAGTGGAAATCACCACATCCGTAGCCGCTTTGCCGTGCGCCACGTTGATTGAAAGTGAGGTCATCCCCAGCATGGTTGCGTGGAGATAGTAAAGGTTGCACCAGTCCCGTCCTCCGGCGACCGAGTTATGGTTGGGTTTGTTTCTGTCGTTCCGCTCACCAAAGCCAATCCAATCAATGGCATAGGTAACGAACCCCTTCTGCGCCATGACTTCACCGTAATTGTAGTTGTTATTGGCGATTGCCTGACGCAGGTCGGGACTGGAATCGTTACCCATCACCGGTTCTTTACCGTATGCGCCGTGGCCATGGCAGCACAGCACAGCAGGTCGTTTTTCGGTTTTCTTCACATCTGCCGGCAGGTTAACGAGCAGCGTTGCCGAAAGATGCCTCTGAACGTCAATAATCCAGCGTTGCTTGATTAATCCCTTGTCCTCCCATTCAGCTATCATCTCGGGGTTGGCATCAACTGCTGGGGGTGGTTCGCCAAGGGTTGCCAGAACTTTGGGTAGCGTGCTCTCTTTCCAGTCCGAGAAGTCCCTTTGGTTCTTACCGGAAAATTGACATTCAGGTCGGTGTTCTTTAACCAGATCGATGAACATCTGCTGTGGGCTTAGGTTTCTCGTGGTCATGTTTCAAAATCTCGGCTTCATCAGGGCAGTTGAGTCTTTGAACTGTATCTTGCTCCAAAAACTAATTGGGCACGGCGGGTTGGGTGCGTCTAGTCCGAATATCGTCGCAACCCGCGCGGATGATCGTTCAATCGGTTCAGGGCGCGTTGGAGCACTCGACTGCGTAAGTCCTAGGTTCTGTTGACATTTGAAAATTAAGCCAATATTGATTTACTTGAGGCAGTATGTTGGGCAACCACAAGGGTTGCCCCTACATTGAGGAATTTCCGTAGGGGTTGGGTTCCCCAACCCCTACGATAGGGACTTATCGGCGAATTATGGGCACGCCTTACATAAATGTCAACATGTCCCAAGATAATTTCATTTTCCACACTTAACTCTGAAGAGCCCAATCTGTTAGATTGTGCTTGTGATACGCAAACTGAATAAAGTTTAAAAAATTAATTCAGTAATTGCTTGGCGAAGTCCGGTGCGGTTAGAAACCGCACCTACCGGCCCCGGTGAAAATTAGAATTAACGATTTAAAAATTAAACTTCATACAGTTTGCTCTACGAAATTTCTGCAATTAACGAACTGTTCTCGATTGAAAACCGTGGTAAATGTCTAGAATTTTTTTAAGGTAGCAACTTGGGTTAGTAACCCGGAGGACAAAAGCACTCACCAGCTTGCGATGAAATCGTCAAGGTTGAAGTCAGCCGGCATCTCATTGAAATTGTAGCGCATTGGTCCCGACTGAAAGCCCGGCGAAAATTGCTCTTCATCCTTTTGCAGCGCGGCATCAATCCCTTTGAACCGTTCCCAGAGCACATCTGCCTCATCCAATGAAAAGCGATCCGCGAATTGTGGTCCCCAGTTCAGGGTAGTTGGATGCGGCCGCGTCCCGCGAGTACGAAGGTCTTCTGGCACATTTGGGAGATCGGGGTATTTCGTGCAACGAATATGAATTACGGCTTTACACAGGAAAACTGTTTGCAGTCTCTTTCCATTTTCGCCAACACCCGGGTGTATTCTCTCAATGCATTGTTGAAATGCGGTTCCGTCTTTGGCAATCACTGCGCGAAGCGCCGCTTCAGTACAATCCTGAGCTTCTGCACTGTGGCTTGCCCATCTTTCGATGGTTTCGCGCGCTCCGGGACAAAGACATTGTGCGAAGTCTAGATTCCTGTAATACGTCCTTCCCCACCTTGCAAAACCACCGTGTATTGTACGACGAAGTTTAGTGCTGTAGTTACTCCCCCAGTGAAGGATTGGGGTAATGTAGACAACACCTTCTCCTGCCGCCAAGTACGTCTGAACGCCGCTGCTGAGCGGCGCGTGCAGATTCTCCAGTAGCTGGGAATCTTCCTCTTCGGTGTTAATCCGGACATGGCTGCCGGGCACAACCCAAAGCACCTCATCGTCATAGAGTGGAATGTTCCATTGCACGTAGCTCGGACCGTTCTCTTTAATGTCCTCAATATAACCCATCAGTGGTGCGGTGTCAATCGGATGGATGTCTCGGTGCCAGTTTGCGGGCCCACGGTCGCGTACCGGGTTGCACATCAGGAACATCTCGGTGACTGCCGCGTCATCAAAATCCAACAATTGGCTGCTGACGCCCTGTGTGTTTTCGTGAAGCCAGAACTCCACTGTATTGGCGGTTGCCTCGTTGATGAGCGGTGAACTATTCTCTCTCCCGGAATTGAGAAACAAGCGAGGTTGTGGAGAACTTTCCCAAACGCCGCCGGGAGGATCGCCAGGCAATCGGTCGCGCGCCCATCTTGCCCGCTGGTGCTCTACGAGAATCTCGTAGCTCTTTCGCAACCCCTCCAACTCGTTCGGCGGGACGACGTTTCGAAGGATGAGATAACCCTGTTCCAAAAACCGATCTCGATCTACTCGCATGATTATGCTTCTTATTTTCGTTTACATTTATGGTTACACATTTACAACAAACTAACTGTAGGAGCGACCTTTAGGTCGCGATTTCATCTCACGAGCAGAACTCGCACCTACAGAAGACACGCAAAAAAAGGATTTCTATCGTCCTTATTATCTTCTTGGTTATTAGCTGCTACAGACTGAGCAATATTGCCCTAAATGTATAATTCTTATCCAATGACTTGTTGAAATCTTTTTCCACCTTATCCGCGGGATCGAAGGATCCGACCAATCAAACAAACCGCTGTCCGAATCATTGCTTAGTCAACTAAAAAAAGGCTGGAGGACGAGTAAGAGGCGTGAGAAATTTATCAACAACCGGGTTGCGATGACTCCCTTAGGACGAGTTGCGGATGGATTGGATGTTGCCAAGACGGCGGCATTTCTCGCTTCGTCCGAGTCGGATTACCTCACGGGCATCGCCATTAGTGTCACCGGCGGTTCTGAATTGGACTGATGTCGATGAACGGTGCGGAGCTGCTCGAACGGCTGGGTAATACCAATTGAAGTTTGAAATGAGACTTTTATCGCCCCCATCCCAACCTTCCCCCATCAAGGAGGAAGGCGCACCAATTCTCGTCTCCCCTGGTGGTTTAGAAGCGGCTGAATCGGTTGTTGAGGAATGCCTACACGATCAACAGGAAGGGAATCTACGCAAACAAGCTAAATAAAAAAGCAGGATAGCAAATCACCTAGGCGTGAAAGCCCATGGAGTAACTTGCCCCCTGCTTTTCTAAACTGCAGAAGTCTCCACACAGTATGCAGGAACGAAGATTAAGTTGTGTAATATGTGAAACACAGGCACAAATACCTGACCTGCGTTTCACGCATTGTAGAATTACTTGGAACTTTTGATAGCTCCCCATTGAGTGGCCAATTTGCCCCTGGCGTCAACAGCAGTAGCCGCAGGCAAGCCATCCGCATCGGTAACGGTAATGTTGTCAAGTATACCTTCTTTCATACTCTCCAGATAGATTCCAACATTGCCAGATCCATACTTAGTATCCCTGACATCAAGAATTGGTTCTACGAGCCCCGCCTCGACTGTCTCGCGATTGACTGGGGTAGTACCATTAACATTCGGGGCGTTGTCTGGTTGTAGAGGAAAAAGGTGGGCCTGCGACGCAACTATTTCTTCAGCGTCTTCGGCATACTTGGGCCCAAACCAGACCTTAATGCTATCGCCGAAGACTTCAACCCGCAAGTACATTACAATGCTGTGATCCATCGGAAGCTGTCCGCGCTGCCCGGGAGGGTCCCCGAAAGCGGGATCGATCGCAGTATAGCCGTGCCACGCTCCGGCAATGCGCTTGCTAACCCCGCCCCCGTCAATATCTGTATAATCCCAGTCACACTCCCACGACGTCTCGGGATCGGGGATACCATCCGGACCGCCGTCTGGACCATTAACATCCGGCCCTCGTCGATAATTTAGGCATCCGCCAGGGACGCCGCAACCGTCTGCCAGATCAAGTAACTGGACAGACTGCGATTCATTCCATCCGAACGTCACCATATATCCCGTGGCCCAAGCGTCCGTGTTAACAAGGGGAAGAACCTCAGCGATGTCGAAATAAGTTAGCGCGGCAGGGGTACGTCGGAAAGTAACGCCCCAAGTGTCATCGTCGGCCCAAGACGCCTCCAAATCGATAATACCATCGGTGAATTCTGGAGAAAACGGTAGCTCGGTATGCCCGGATACAGCACAACCTTCCGTAATCTGTATGAGTCCGTGCTCGCCTGCGGCTCTTCCAGAATCTGGATACTCTGCTCCGACATCCGATATGTCCCAGAATATATCTGGCATTTCGACGAGGTCATTCCAATTGTCGGGGTTATTTACCTCTGGGCCAGGAATAGCTTTCGTCGTGGCGTCAGGTTCAAAATCCGCATACCAAACGACCTTAGCATTTGCCTGACCAATCACCGTGAACACTAGCAGCGCAGTTATGGTGAATAGTGTTGCAGTTTTCATGTATAGGATCTCCTTAGTTTATAGATTTATCTAAAGTTTATAGATTTATCTAATTTTCCAAAATAAACGGTGCACTTTAGTTTGCGGCTCCGCAATTGTAATCTTCCCGCTTAACAATACCTAGAAAATAAGGGAGCGGCAACGGATTACCAAACCACATAGTACTCCATAAACACAGAAAATTAGGTCGTTGACGCAGCACGAGACATATCGCGCTTCGGGTTGTAGGGGCATAACACGTTACCCCTATTGACGCGGGGCATCCCCCACAACAATCGGGTATTATACATGTATTCACATAGATGTCAAGTCCAAAATGCAGCCTGATTCACCCCCAGTTTTTAGGATTGGAGATTTTATAACCTCTACATCCACTGCCTCACCGAACCCTTGTATGTTGGACGCAGAGCGTCGAATGAGGTGTTCCGACGCGGAGCATCGGAACGAGCCAGTGAGTGTGTTTTCTCGTTCCCACGCTCTGCGTGGGAATGCGATCTTGGACGCTCTGCGTCCGTCATAAAATATGAATACCGCAGCAAGCTGTAAATCTGCATCAATGGAGAGAACGTTGGTCGGTTGGGCAAGGCGACGCACTTAAATTACGGATAGGCGGATGTTAGAAGAAATGCGTTGCGGAGATTTGGTATTGAGTCGGGAATTTATTAGTCGGTGTATGCCCCGGAGGGATTAGACTATGTGTGGTATAGAAGTATCTGTAAGCCCAAGGTTCAGCATCGCATCAACATATGTGGAATTGGACATATTGAGGTATGTGCTGTTCAATGATGGCTGAACGTAATTTAGCGTAAGTGCTCCAATAGCGCAAGCGGCGTAGCTGCCAACGTGCCAGCATCAACTGGCAATACTACTCCGGAAATCCAACGAGCCTCGTCACTTGCCAGAAATACTCCTGCCCACGCCACATCCCACGCAGTGCCCTCGGTGCCTAGGGACGTCCCACGCCTACGGAGATCGCGCGATTCTTCAGCAATCATGCCTACAAACGACCCCCAAACATGTCCGGGGGCAATGGAATTGACCCTAATGTTGTCCCGTCCGTGATGTACCGCCATGTTCCTGGTCATAGCAATGACACCACCCTTGGCTGCTGCATAGGGAATATTTGGTGCCCACCCCGCGCGCATACCGTCAGTAGAAGAAATATTGATAATCGACCCGCTGCCACTCGCGATCATCTGCGGGATGGCGTGTTTACAAGCCAGCATTGTACCCTTAAGATTGACCTCTACGACACGGTCCCAGGCATCTTCTTCTACATCAACAACGGTCTTTGCGCCAGCGAGACCCGCATTGTTGAATAGGATGTGCAATCCGCCGTAACGCGACACAGCAGCTTCGACCATCGCCCGACAATCCGCGTTCTTCGTTACATCGGCGACAAATATGGACGCCTCGCCGCCTACATCCTTAATCGTGTCGAGGGTTTTCGCGGCATTGCTCTCGTCCAAATCCGCTAGCAGAACCTTGGCGCCTTGCCTAGCGAAGAGAATTGCTGTAGCTTGGCCCGTGCCGGTCACCTCGCAACGCGCTCCCGCCCCTGTCACAATCGCGACTTTTCCGGCTAACCGCGTTCCGTTCTGTTGCATTGTTCCCTTTCCCACTTCAGTAGACTTCTTTCCTCCGTAGAGTATGTTTATACCGTGCGCTGTCAGAAATTGCGCTTTTCAAGATTCAAGGTTTGCTTCGCCGATTGTAGAACAGCAACCAAGCGAACGAACATTGAATGGGGTAACGTCCGCAGTTTCCACCTGTCGTCCCTCTGGGGCTTTGCTGTAGGTCGAATCAATGTTTCTATACACCTTGCGCCCCTCTGGGGCTACCAAGATTTAAATAGGTCGCGACTCGGAGATTGCTCCGACAAACAAGCAATTCTCAGCAGCGTGGAGTATAAATATAGCAAGTGCGGCGCGGCGGGTAAAAGATGCTTTCATCTGGCCCGACGCCCTGGGTTCGGACCATTGTCCAGTGGGCGTGGATATCGACCTGTAATACACGACAAAACCCCAAACTTGCGGTTGGTAGGCCACCTCCAACAATCAGGGAATGCCGATCATCTCAGTATGGGCGCGCAGCGCCAAGGTCTCGGTGTCACTGACCCAGCGCTCCATGCCATCGGGTTCTATCGTCTCGCGGTAGCGCTGCCAGCCTGACGCATCAGGAAAATACAATTCCGCCATGCCCGCGTAGGGCTCCTGTTCCGGGTTCAGGCTGTGGCTGACGACGTAGCGAAAACCGCCGACTTGGTGCATGACTGAGGTCACGTTCGGAACGTGGACATCGAGCCAGTGCGCAAACAGCGCATCGAAGTCGGTATTCGTCTTCGCTACCACGAGAAACGCGATCTTGAAAAACCCTGTACGCGTTGTGGGAAAGGGCTCGTTTAATGTCAAAGCCACGACAGGTAGACGCTCGGATCCGTCCATAACGACGTACTCCGTGGTAGCCCAGGGAATATAGGGCTCCGCCTTTTCTTGAAACGTATCCGTCGGCTCGGTGCCGTGGGACGTGGCCGGAACGGGTAAGGGCTTCTCGTACCAAAGCTGCGCAACGCCATCCCAAGGGTGCTCGCCGGTCTCGTCCGGGTCGAACAATGTCGCAATGTAGCGCGTGGCGTGCAATTTTCCGCGTGCGGCCTGCGCAGCCTGGCGGGCAATAACGATGGGCATGTGATTGGCAAACCAGTGAGCAACGAGTTCTTCTCGCGATGTCTTCGGGCGCCGTTTGATCAAATACATCATTTTCGCACAGGGGCTCTTGAGCGGCTGCGTCATCTCTCCCTCCGTTGACTAAAGTCAGGCGTCACGATCAAAACTCACGGACTTCACCAATGCATAAATATCACTATCCGTAGTCAAACCCAAGTCTGCGACAGCGGCTCGGGTCACGCGTGCATGCAGCACCTGTTCGCCGACCCGAATGGTCAATTCGGCGAATGGCATGCCGGCATTGGCCTGCACGCTCGCCAGTGTTCCGGTCAGAACATTGCGGATACTCATTCTGGCCGGTCTTGCAGTCGCCACGCCGACATCCCTAGCGTGAGCAGTCCGCCTGAAAGTCCTTTCGGCTGCGGGGCAGTGGGCTCAGAGCCAGGTCGGAGAAAGCGTCTTCGATACTGTCGGGCATTTCGTTCATCAGGAGTTTGGAGACGTAGGCGGCTTTCGATGAAATGGCGGTCATCACTTTGGACCAATCGGATTTGGGAATGGGGGTAATGCCGACCGTAGTTTGATAGAGGGGTTCTTCATACACCTCAAAGTATGGATTGAACATTTGGTCGAGTGTTTGCAGCCATTGATTCGGCGCAATTCGACGGTTATTTCACTGTCCTCCCTCGGAGCCGTCCTCAAAGAGAGAGGTCCCGCAAGGTGTAGTTAGTTAGGATGCTTTCCCTCATCTCCTCGCTCCACCGATTGGCATTCTCTTGTCCAACCAAGGGTTGGTATGCGTAGCGTGGCTCATTGAGGAAGCGTTGTTGCCGAGCATCGATGGCCAAGGCGATCAAACGGGACCTTTCAAAGATGCGCTCCTCGTCGTAGACGACCTCTTGGTCATCGTACTGCTTACGGCGAACACCCAGTACGGAAGAGCGGCGGTGGAATCCAAAGTTGAAACTCACCCGCTTGTACGGAGAGGAGTTTGGAAAAGAGGCGTGCAAGACTTGGCGATTGGCTATGACCACATCGCCAGGCTTGCATACCATCGGTACTGCCTCGGGCAAACGATCGGAGCCGCCGTTGGCTGCGATCATCCCCTTGATGTCCAGTTTGCCCTGTTTGTGAGATCCGGGAATCACCCAAACCCCGTTGGTCGCAGTGCTACCGTAATACTGGAACATAAAATTAAATCCATGTGTGTCCTTGTCCCAGTCAGGCTTGTCCCAGTGTGTGGTCCCATCCTGGTGCCATGCGACAGATGGCCCCAACGCCTGTGGCTTGACAATTATGAACTCTTGGAACGGGGTGAAATCGGGTCCGTTGATCTGTTCTGCGATGGACAACAACTGCGGATGACCGTAGAGCCTTAAGCAGGAATCCATGATCTCTAGCGGGCGACCGATCCCGCTAATCACAAATTCCGGGGCGTCGGTGGGAGGCTCTAGTTCAGTCATCTTGGCCGGGTGGCGACCATTGTTTGCCGACGTGCCACCGATAGGGTCGCTCAACGGCTTTGCAAATCGGAAAGTCGGCCGCGCAAACTCGGCCCCCAGTGCAGGCCGTCCTTTTGAGTCAACCAGTGCGTCCTTGGTGTGCGGTGCTCGCTCAAACACGTACTCTAAATCCGCCTGCAGGTCTTCGAGTTCTTCACTTTTTACAACCCCTTCGAATACATAGAAGCCACAACTGAAGTAGGCATCCAGGATGTCCTTGTCTAGCGTGCCGTCGGAGTTGAATTTAATCGGCCCGCGATTGCCAAGTGCATAGGCCATCCGCTCGCCCTCGCGGACGTAAGCGGCTATTACATCCTCTCCTTTGTTTGTGGTACTCATTTGGTTATCTCCTTGGATTAACGAATCAACCTAAACCTAGGGCGACCAACGCTTCCCAGTATGCAATCAAAATGAAAATCCATCAAGTGGAATTACGGTTCGTTCTTCGTCAGCATCGGGTTGATACTTGTTAAAACTCAAAAAGATTCACAGCCGCGTTTGCGCTGGGGATAGCTAGCTGACGGGAAGGAATCGCGGCAACTATTGCTTTGTAACCTCCAATTAGCTTGGTCTCATCAATCAGTATCAACACTTTACCATGACACTTTAGATACACCTTTTTTATACCGTAATTGTTTAGTCCATTGACTCCTTGCGGCGAATACAAGGCGCTCCCTTTATTCCACGACCGATGGCAATTTTTCTCATGTACCCAACATGCGAGCTATATCCCTTGTGGGAGGGATCAACTGAGTGAATAACGAAGGCGATAGAGATCCCCTTGCCCCGATGCAGGAGCGATTCCCTACCGAAAGTGGATTTTCATTGCATAATTGTTTAGGGAGTTGATTTATCGTGAACGCGGAATATCGGGGCAAGATGCCAGCAAGCGACCGGATAGGGAGCGCGGTAGTAGATCCCCTCCCACATATAATCCAAGAATGCCCCGCTGCCGATAGTCAGGTGCGATACACTGCCAAACTAATATTGCCACTCGTTTTGGCTGAACTAAACAGTTACTTTATACCAATTCTATCTTTCGGTGATGCATTAACCTGTAGTAGCGATTTTAATCGCTCTTTTAAGCGACTGAAGTCGCCACTACGCAGAATGCACCATTGATTTTGAGAATTGGTATTAGTACAAAGGTGAGCCATTTTTCTTGCATTGCTGCTATCGGCAGTTTGGATTTAACGAATCGGGAAAGCCGCTTCTGTTTCGTCTTTTCCGCTTTGACGGCTATCGGCAGATGCCGCGCTAGCTCGTTGAAACGGAACGCTTGCTCATCGCTATGGCGATGAGCAGCACTGTATTCTTCAGTTGCGGTTGACTCAAGGCCCCCTTGAAAATCGGCGACACAGTGGTCATCATTTCTTCTGGCGAGATTTGCTTTTTCACAGCGTGTTTCACTTTCATAAATCCTCACTCTGTTAAACTTAATGCGTTTCACAAAGGAGGGGAATTTACCATATCTCAACAGACTTTCTCACACCTTAGAGCCTGTTTGAATAATCGGTAGCAAAGTCATTTTTGGTCATTTGTGGGAAGTTTCGTCATGTATTTAGGGTTGTCTGCTACATACCTGTGGAATCTCTATGGGATTTCTATCGCGTTCGTTGTCCACTCACTTGATCACTCGCTATTCACTCGTTTGATCCCCGCTGGGGCTGTTAGAGGCTGGTGCGCAGTGCGCACCCTACAAATGTACTTTTCAAACAGGCTCTTAGGCCTTTCAAACTGCTCTCGGTGTACCCTCCCCAAAAACTGGGGGTAAGTCCAAAAAATGCAAATATTATCTTCCGTTTTTCAACTCGCCCCATGTCACAGCAAGTTTCCCAGCCGGTTCAACGGCCTGACCCAGGAGGCCAATAGATTCCAATCCTTCCGCCATGAGGGTTTTAATATCATCCAGGCTCAGCGCTACATTGAAAATAGCCAGTTCGTCAATGGCGCCACTAAAAAAATCTGGGCCTGCCTCCGCAGGGGCAAGAATCCCGCCGCCTCCAATTTTCGTAGAGTATATCGATGATCCATAGGAGGTTATTGGACCAATGTTCAACTTGTTAACACGTTTCTGTACCCCTCTTGCCGCGTTACGCGTGTTCCTCATAATTGCTGCGTCCCCAATGGCCGCCAAATGAACCCAGCTCTCTTCATCTTCCCATTTAAAGTCAGGACCTGGCAATTTGAGGAGTGCGCTGATACAGATTTTGGCATTTAAACATCCGGCCTGGTCATGAGGATGCTTGTGAACGTCTTTCTTCTTATGTGTCTCTGTTAGCGGGTACGCCATCAGCATAAGGGTGCTTCTCCTACTCAGATACCATTCAATAACATCATGTTGCCCCACGATGCCTGTAGTACCAGCCCATTCCTCGGCGTCTTTATTGACCCAGGCAACAATTGTAAACTCTTGAAGATCATTCAACAAGGGTTTTCCGAGGTCAATGTAATTTTTTCTGCCCGGATCAAAGTGTATTGCCTTGCCGAACTTCCCCTCTACATAGTCGACTTTACGGTTAATTTCACCATGGTTGCGATTTCCAGACCAATCTATTAGAATGTCGTCGGCCTCCTCGTTATCAAAAAGGTACGCCGCGACAACATTGGTCGGATCGATTTCGGCAGAACCCATGTTTGTGAACACCAGGCTGACGCCGATTAAACCAATGCATGTTAAGGTGAACCATGTTGCTGAGGTTTTCATTGTAATTTCTCCCTCGCGCTTTCTGATTTGGGTGAAAATTGAATTACACTCATTTCTATTGTAATGCTAGGTTATGCTAATTCGTGCAAACCCGACGCCCACAAGGGGCTAGACTACGATGACGCCTCCGTAGCCTAGGGCTTTATGCCCGTTATGATTGAATCGGCAAAAACACCTAGCGTACCGCCACAATATATCTAAAATGACCCCCACTGTCAAGATTATAGTAAAGTGTGAAAAACCGGCGGTGGCACAATTTACACATTGCAGTTGATTACTTGGAAGCCTTGATAGCACCCCACTCAGTAGCAAATTTGCCCTGGCTATCAACGGCAAAGCCTTTCGCGTCTGTGATAGTTAGGTTGTCAATAATACCGTTCGACCAACTCTCATGCCAGATGCCAACCTGACCCGACAGATACTTGCTATCTCTGACGCTAATCATTGGTTTCCCCAGCTTGCCTCTGTCAAACTTTTTATCCATCGGCATATACCAGATATCAATCTGCCTCCCGATGGCTTGGATGCGTCCATAAAGCGGGTGTTTGTGATCTTGCGGGAGTATGCCACGGTTGTCAACACCTCCACGGTGGCCAGCCTTCTTCCCATCAACCTCGAAGCCGACGTCTGCGAGTAATACCATTTCAATCCATTCGCCACCTGGTGGCCATGCTGGCTCGTCACAGTGCTTCCCGTCTGCCCGAGGATCGCTTAGACACAGCCCGGGGTCTGCGCAACCACGTCTCAGGTCATGCAACATTAGCGCAATTGTTTCATTGTATCCGAATACAACTAAATAGCCTCTGTCACCACTCGTTCGAAAAGTGACCCCCACGCTGTCATCATCGTTCCACGACATCTCCAACTCGATGGTGCCATCTCTGAATCTTGGCGACTCCGGTATTGGCGTGTTACCCGAAGTAGTACAGCCTTCGGCTAGCTGTATAAGTCCATGCCCCTTTCTTCCAGTCGCTGGCCAGTCTTGTCGATAGCTGGTTATATCCCAGATTGTATCCGGGTTCTCGACATTGCGGTTCCAATGGGCCGGATCGTTTACCCGTCCGTTAGGAATTGCGCCGCGAGATTCACGTCCTTCAAAATCTGCCCGCCAAACGACCTTCGCGCTTGGTATGGCTGCCGGGCACAACCCAAAGCACCTCATCGTCATAGAGTGGAATGTTCCATTGCACGTAGCTCGGACCGTTCTCTTTAATGTCCTCAATATAACCCATCAGTGGTGCGGTGTCAATCGGATGGATGTCTCGGTGCCAGTTTGCGGGTCCACGGTCGCGTACCGGGTTGCACATCAGGAACATCTCGGTGACTGCCGCGTCATCAACATCAATCAATTGGCTGCTGACGCCCTGTGTGTTTTCGTGAAGCCAAAACTCCACCGCATTGGCGGTTGCCTCGTCAATTAGCGTGAACTATTCTCTCTCCCGGAATTGAGAAACAAGCGAGGTTGTGGAGAACTTTCCCAAACGCCGCCGGGAGGATCGCCAAGCAATCGGTCGCGCGCCCATATTGCCCGCTGGCGCTCTACGAGAATCTCGTAGCTCTTTCGCAATCCCTCCAACTCGTTCGGCGGGACGACGTTTCGAAGGACGAGAAATCCTTGTTCCAAAAACTGGTCTCGATCTACTCGCATAATTCTATGACTTGGTCAGATACCACGCCACTTCCTACTTGGGAGTGAAGAATTCGCTCAACCGAATAAATTGACCTCCGAATCTGTGTGTCGCCAGACAATAAAAAAAGGGGTGGTACTCCCGATCAGGAAACCGTCGGGACCACACCCCTTTGTCTGCCGTTACATAGTGTATAACACCGTTACAGTCTCGCTTTAATGGTTCCCCAAGTTGTCGCTACCTTATCGGAGGGATCGACCGCTGTCGGTCCACCGGGGCCATACACCATGAAATCACGGAAGTGGATAGCACCGCCGTCCGACCACGTTGCCAGACCGGGGCGTCCACCAGGATTTGAATCGTTTGGATAATCTTCCAGCTCAACCTCATCATTCAGTGAAGCGTTAATGTGGGTCGCGGTGACTTCTACCACTGGGTGAAAGTACTCCTCGCCCAAAGCACCGGGATCGTTAATCCATTCACCTACCCGCGTATGACTGATGAATTCCTCTCCCAGCCCCGCACCTGCTACCTGGGCCGCAACATACCTAATCCGAGCGTCATCATTGTGATTTGGCCATTTGGCTTTGAGTCCAGGCGTGAACTCATACATATACAGCCCATTGTTTCCACCTTCTTCATCAAAGGTCCACATGAACATGTTTTTGCGCTCACCGCTCGGTGGATCTTGACCATAACGGATCATGACATACCACCACCCCACGTTGTCCTTATTACCGAATTCAAACTCTACTGCTTTAACTTCAACAGTGAAATCGGTCGGCGCCCCTAGATCTTGCCAGATACTGTTTTTTATAACAAACACATTAAAGGTAAAGTTGATGTCAGAGATTATTAGTTCATCGCCTTCAATTGTCCAAGTCGGTCCAGCTTCGCCCGACGCCCATTCAAATTGATCGAGATCGCTGGGACCGTTTTCGCAACATTGAGCATACATCTGTGCCGTCGCTGGTGTAGAAAATTCGCCTACTATTCCCCACACACCAATTATCGTGAGGACATATAGTATTGTCATTCCTAGTTTCATGGTTACTCTCCTTTGAAATTGTGCAATTAGGCTGAACTAGCTAGTGTTAGCCCTGTCAAGTCACAGGGAAATCCGAACTCTTTGTAGTTGATTGGTTGATTACCGTCAACTATCATCCACTTTATGCTATCACGAATCAAAACACTTGTCAATCAAGAAAATGTCGCAATTGGATGGACATAATGGAAATATCCATTCCGCCAAATTGAAACTCGCACACGTCTGGGTACGTGCACGATTACACGCCTGTTCAAAGCAAAATAACATTACTCTCTACGTTCGAAGACTAAGACGGCTGTTTTAGAAGCACATCGGTCCCAATAGGCATTATTTTAATGAAATTGTAGTTCCGACAATCCTTTCACATCGCTGATTTGATTCTACCCCACATGGTCGTAATCTTACCCGAAGATGACACTGCATATCCCTTGGGACCATAGACGACGAAGCTGACCGATACGGCACCATTCTCCGACCACACACCTATACCCGGTCGACCGCCGGCGTTCGTATCATTTGGAAATCTGTCGAGTTCAGTCCTATTCCACAAATTGACGCTTATAGTATTTTCGGTGACGACCATTTCAATATCAATTGAATCTTTACCAAACCGATCTGGGTCGTTTTTCCAAAGGTCTGCTTGGGTACGGCTGCCGGGCACCGGCCTGATTCGATTCCCATTAACCCACTGATACAGGTACAACCCGTTGTTCGTGCCCTCCTCATCCAGAGTCCACTTTATCATGTCCAAGCGTCGGTTGTAGGTTGCGGGATTGTCCTGCGCAAATCTGGCTACGACATAAAGCCAACCGATATTATTCCTTTCTCCCTTGACGAAATCGGAAAACGAGGCTTCGATTGTAAAGTCTGTCGGTATCCTAAAATCTCTCCAAACCTCTTTATCAACAAGAAACATATTCCATTCAAAAGTAATGTTGGAAATGCGTAATTTCTCGTTCTCCACCGAATAAATTGTACCAGGTTTGACCGAAGCCCATTCAAAATTCTTGAGTGACGCTTTATTGGGGCAACACTCCGCATAGAGCTGCGCTTCCGCGGGCGTCGAGGACACTGCCACTATAACCCACGCTGCGATTAATCCACGACTCAATAACCTCGCAATTCGTGGCCTCATGATTACTTCCACACAACCTTCATCTTGAGGAACGCTTACACGGATCGGCTCGGGGGTTCAAAAGCAATTGGAATCTATATTCCGTCTATCAGTCCGCGACTTTGCGCTATTTGACAATTGCCATTTTGCGAGTCGACTGAAAAGTACCGGCGTGAAAGTCATAGATATAAATGCCGTTAGGTACGACTTCACCAAACTGATTCCTACCGTCCCAATATGCCGCGGACCTCTTGTCAAGATAATTGCCCGATTGCTGAATTCCCAAATCCAACTTCCGCACCAATCCGCCTTGCACATTGTAAATTCTAAAACTCACGTCGGAAGTATTTGCGAGTTGATACGGCAACCAGGTTTCGGGATTGAACGGATTGGGGAAGTTCTGGAAGAGCATGGTAGTTTTTACCTCACCAAGTGTGGTTAACGTCAAGGACGTAGGATTTACGGCAAACGGGACATTTAAATCGTCCGCTGTGTTATAGATGTATGCCGCCCCGGTGTCGTTGTCTGCGGTATCGGCGCCCACGATGGCGTAATGACCGTCAATCTCGACGGAGATTCCGAAATGAGGCATTGGCCAATTTGCGTCCAATAATGGAAGAGTAACCTTCTCTTTTTCAACCCAGACATCGCCTTCACGCAAAAACGAGTAGGCGGCTCCCGCATCAACAACTACATCATCATCAAACTTGGCGCCCACAAGAATAATATTGTTAGAGATGGAGACATCATTGCCGAACTGATCGAATTTTTCGCCGTCTTGGGCGGCAAGTTTCGCGTGCTGTGTCCACATCTCTCCGTTACGTACAAAGACATAAGCGGCGCCCACGTCGGGCTCAGTTCCATCCTTAAGTGGTGCACCAACGATGGCAATATCGTCGCTAATCGACAGGGATGCGCCGAATTGATCCTTCTCTGCCGGCTCATCGGCAGCAAGTTTTGCGGTTTGCGCCCACCTCTCCCCATTGCGGGTGAAGATATATGCCGCACCGGACTGTTTCAAGCCATTGTGCGCACGTTTTGGCGCGCCAACGACTGTTACGTCGCCGCGAATTGCGACAAAATGTCCGAAGTTGTCCGATGCGGCGCCGTCATCAGCCGTGAGTTTCGCCTGCTGGATCCACGTAGTTCCTTCGCGCACGAAGATGTAAGCCGAGCCTGAATTCTTTCCTAGGTCGTCATCGAACCGCGATCCAACGATGGCAGTGTTCTTGTCGATGGCAACCGACCATCCAAATTGATCTCCTGCAGCCCCATCTCGTGGCGTCAGTTTTGCCTGTTGTTTCCAACTTCGTCCCTTATGTCGAGGACCTGGCCCAACAAAAATGTACGCTGCGCCTGCTCCCTTAACCCTATTGGGGTCATGGCCCGCGGCCCCAATGATGGCTGTGTCTCCGCTCATGGAAACCGAGCGTCCGAATTCGTCGCCCTCTGCAGTATCGTTAGCATCAAATTCCGGTGGCGCACTGCGTTTCCAGTTATTCCCACTGCGTGCGAAGGGATAAACGACTCCTGACCTACCGCCTTTTGCGTCTCTTCTTGGAGAAGCAACGATGGCAAAATCCCCGCTAAGCGCTACTGTAAATCCAAATCCATCATCATGATGTTTTTCCACTGCAACAATCTTCACTGGATCCGCGGCGCTAGTGGCTACAATCCCGATTTCGAAAATCAAACAGCATAGGAAAATTTGACAAGCTCTCATCATCAAGAAGCCTCCTCGCAATCTGGATTGTCCTTGAATTAATCGATCACGCGAACTAGTCCTCAAATCGTGCGATTTGACCGGTTACTTCAGGACGACCATTTTCCGACTTGTACGATACGCCCCCGCTTTGAAATCTAGAATGTAGATTCCACTGGAAACAGATTGTCCATACAAATCTCTTCCATTCCAGTAGGCGGCGGTGTGTTTGTCCAGATAACTACCCTTTTTCATCATGCCAAGGTTCAATTCTCGGACGAGTTGCCCCGAGATATTATAGATGTGAAATACGACATTGGCGTCGTTGGACAACTGATACGGAAACCATGTCTCGGGATTGAACGGATTGGGAAAGTTTTGAAAAAGCGCGGTGTGTTTGAGATGCCCCAGTGTTGTGGCGCTCAAGAGACGTGGTTCTACCGGATAAGGTGCATCAAGATCTTTTGCAACGTCATAGATATACGCCGCGCCGATGTCACCATCGGCGACTTCACCGCCAGCGATGGCATATTGACTTCGAATAGAAACCGAAATTCCAAGATGAACGCGGATATCGGGTTGCATATCCTCCCCTTCAATAGTGACCTTCTTTTTTTGCACCCAGGTGTCGCCTTCACGCAAGAAAGAATAGGCTGCTCCAGCGTCGTTACCCAACTCGTCGTCGAACTTGGCTCCCACTAAGGCAATGTTGTGGAGGATGGACACTGCATTGCCGAATTGATCTTGTTCGTCGGCGTCTTTGGCGGTCAGTTTGGTGCTCTGCAACCAAGAGTCACCATGACGATTGAAGACATATGCGGCACCGGTGGCGTTGGCGACACCATCGTTTAACGGCGCGCCGACAATAGCCACCTCACCGCTGATGGAAACTGAGACTCCAAACTGATTCTTTGCCGCTGCATCGTTCGCCGTCAACTTTGCCTGCTGTATCCATGCGTCACCATTTCGACCAAATATATAGGCAGCCCCCGATTGTTTTAGCCCTGCATGAGCATGCTTGGGCGCGCCGACAATGGCAAAATCTTCGCTGACGGACACAAAGTGTCCAAAATTGTCCGATGCCGCTCCGTCATCGGGGGTAAGTTTTGCCTGCTGAATCCATGACTCACCGTCGCGCACGAAGATGTAAGCTGAGCCTGAACTCTTGCCTTTGTCATCGTCGAACCTGGCCCCAAAAATGGCAGTGTCTTGATTGATAGCGATAGACCATCCAAATTGGTCTCCCGTGGCTTTGTCTTGGGCAGTTAACTTCGCCTGCTGCTGCCACTTCTCGGCATCTGAATTATAGGTGAAAACAAACACTGCTCCTGTCGCCTTCTCATTTCCCGGAGCCCCAATCATTGCCGTGCTTCCACTTAAAGCTACTGAACTACCAAACTCGTCACGGTTACTCGACCGAATAGGAAAGATTTTCACCGGTTCGGCAGGCTTCCACGTTTTTCCACGACGCAAATAAGGATAGACGGCGCCTGTGTTAGGACCTCTATCATCTACCTTCGGTGACCCTACGATAGCGTGTTTTTCATCCACAGCCACCGACCACCCGAACCACTGATCTTTCACCGGATCCGCAGGACTTAGCTTGACCGGCTTCGCGGAACTCTCCATTGCCAATCCGAGTCCCAGAATCAAGTAGATTAGGAATGTTTGCGGCACTCTCATGTTCGCGCTCCTTTCTCTCGTTGGTCTCTAAGATTTTGTAGTCGCAAAAGTGGTGGATCAGGGAAGCTAGTTAGGTAAACGCAGATGTACTCACTGACATTGGTTCAGGACTGAATGGAAAAGGAATATGGTATCGCCGGGCGGCGTTAACAGAGCAGGAATACGTCTAGTGGCTCTTGATTTCAGCCCAGGTAGTCGCAACTTTGCCCAAGGGATTTACCACCAAAATGTCGCCAAGCCCATCGTCCATGAGCTCGTTGATTTCCTTCTCGCTCAGCGCGACGTCGAAAATCGCGATTTCATCTACGTATCCGTTAAAGAATTCCCTCTTTACCACGACGCTGGCGCTACCGATTACGGCTGTTGGGGCCGGGCGCCCATAGGTTATCTCTCCAGCCCCCTTTTCTTCCTTCACCAATTCGCCATCCAAATACGCTTTTCGGGTGTCTCCATCGAAGGTAATTGCCTCATGATACCATTGATCCACTTCGATTTTGCCTGGCTGTATTTCCCTGTTCTGGTCATTGATGGCTATCCAGTAGCGGAGTTGACCCTGCCATGTGCCTAGCCCTAAACTCCTGTAGGGAGCATCCCAAGCGGCACCATCGTCGTAAGGAATGGTCATTGATGACAAACCGGAATCATTTGATGTTTGAATGTTAATCCAGTTCATCATCGTTCCTTCAGTTATGTGAAGACTTTTATCCTTTCCAACCGGAATCATGTCATTCCTGCCATTGAAATGCAGAGCGCTGCCAAACACGCCTTCAATCCACTTCGGATTACCTACGAATTCGCCGTCATTCCCGTTTCCGGAGGCATCAGCGACTTTCTTTCCACTCCCTTCATCCAATAGCCATGCCCCAACGGCAGTTTTAGGATCAATCTTGGCGTCGCCGACACTTGAGAAAACCAACACGACGATGGTGATGACTGCACAGACTAGAAGAAGCCGCCGCATAGGTCCATCACCTCCTACGATGATATTCAAATCCTTCGGGAGGATTCACACCTCCCGAAGGTTCGATTGCTACTTGTGTCGGGCTTTGACGTTTGCCCACGTAGTGGCTATTTTCCCAGTGGGTTCAACCGAAACGACGCCCTGAAGCCCGTCGTTCATAATCTGTCTGACATCGGCGTCGCTTAGCGCGACATTGAAAAGCGCGACTTCATCGACAAAGCCGTTCATAAGTTCACCGGAAGCTGCACGGTTCACATTCCGATCTCCAATTACAAATGATGGCAACGGATCTCCATAGGTTATCATGCCAGGGGTTTCCGCTTCGAATACAAGATCGCCATCAAGATAGGCTTTACGCGTCGTCCCATCAAACGTTGCTACCAAATGGTACCACTGATTCGTGTTGAGGTCGCCCGGTTGCATTTCTGCATTCTGCCCGTCAACCGCCATCCAATAACGTAGTTGACCTCTCCAGGAACCTAGTCCCAAACTTCTCCAAGGTGCATCCCACGCATCCCCATCATCATAGGGAAGTGTTACGGCGGACAGCCCGCTATCATCATCTACATTGGTATTTATCCAAGCTGCCATCGAACCGGTACCGATACGTAGAAGCTCAGAATTCCCGCAATCCACGAAATCGTCTGCACCGTCAAAACTCAGCGCGGAACCAAAGATGCCCTCTGCCCATGCAGCGCCGGAAATTTTCCCATGGTGACCGTTACCAGATGAATCAAAGGCAGTGTCCCCATCACCCTCATCCAAGAGCCATATCCCCATAGCCGTTGAGGGATCAATGGCGGCGTAACTAAAGCCCGCTATCACCAGCAAGATAACCATGAAACTTGACCCAAGCAGTGTGAATCTTGTCATTTGTTTTTCTCCTTGTAGTTAAGATTCGGTTAAAAATAGATTCGGTTGCGGTGAGTTTATCAACAACTTTTATTCTATCACAAGTCTGCCAAACCGTAAATCACAAAAGTTAAGCAACGACTGGTATCACGACATCGTGCGTGCAAGCGGAGTACCTGCCGTTTCGTGAATAGGCACGATTTCTAGTTCCGATTGCATGTAATTTCAAAAGACGGGAACTCCCGCCACCCGGCACTTTATACGATAAAGTGAAGTCTTTGCCACGATGTACAGCGTCTTCCAGTCAGACTCGCCCCAGCCAAGATTGGTAGCGCCTTCCGGTGTTTTAATGACGCCGAGGCGCTTCCCGGAGGTATCAAAAATCCAAACACCGCCAGGGCCCGTCACGTAGACATTCCCTTTCTGGTCCGTCTTCATTCCATCAGGACCTCCGCCTTCACCGACTATTTCGGCGAAGACTCGTCCGTTTGAAATAGTGCCATTGGGCTGGACATCGAAAGCTCGAACATGCGATCGATCCGAGGAATCATTAATATAAAGAACTGATTCGTCCGGCGCAAAGCAAAGCCCGTTTGGACAATCAAAATCATCGACCAAAAGCGCCAAGCTTTTCCCATCGGGACTGAGTCGGTAGACGCCTTGAAACGCTAGTTCTTTCTCACCCAACGTCCCATACTGCGCGGTTAATCCGTACGGCGGATCGGTGAAATAGATGCTGCCGTCCGATTTCACGACAACGTCGTTCGGACTGTTCAAACGCTTGCCTTCATAGTGCGAGGCGATGGCCACAATTTCCCCGTCAACTTCGGTTCGTGAAACGCGGCGATTTGCATGCTCACACGCAATTAGCCGCCCTTGTCTGTCGTAAGTCAGGCCATTGGACTTGCCCGATGGTACACGGAAATCGATTATCCCGGATTGAGGCGTCCACTTTTTCATCTGATTTGCGGGAATGTCGCTGAACAACAGGAACTTACCCTCTGAGTTCCAGACCGGTCCTTCGGTAAACTGGCAACCTGTTCCCAAGTTTTCGACTTGTGCGTCAGCATCAACAAGATTTAACACTTCATCTGAGAGAACATCAATACTCATAACTCCTCCTCTTAGTCAGTTTCACATTGTTTCTTTGAAAGCGCATTTGTGGAACATTTTCCTCGCAAATCCTCTCTGACCGTTCTTTGTGGAGCAATCAACGGCACAACATCAACCGAATTACGGAACTTGAAGACGGTATTTGGGACAAAGCGCTGTACTTCTACGATCGAGTGAAATTCTCGGTAGTCGAAACCGAAGCACTTTACATCTATGCCAACTCACATTAGTATACCAGAAGCAGAAAGAAATTCAATAGAGATTGCGTTCTCAGGGGAAACGCATCTAAATTTTCTGCTCGTCAAATAAAGAAAATCAGGCTAAGTTTGTGGTAATTTTTCTAAAGATCGTAGGTTGGGTTGAACGGAATTCGTTAATAATCGTTAATCTTAGAGGCGTTTCCGAGTCCCCACTTTACATGAACATGCCAAAAATATGAGTGAAACCCAACATTAATCGTAAATTCTATCGCCGTAAGACATCCTTTAAATTAGATGCGTTTCCCCTGATTCCGTTCTCCATTTTTCTTGACCGTTTTAATGAGATCAATTAAAATATCATCGGGTGTAAATCAGATTCTATGGAATATCACCCGCTAATTCCTACACTATAGGAACCCTACGAGTAGTAGGCACACATCGTGTGCCGTAACAGGCCAACAGCAATAAAATATCCTATCTGCGGCAAGCGAAGTGCAATTTACCACATCGCTGAGTGCACCTATTTCGTGCGCATAGGGCATGGGATCGAGTTCAGCACCAGTGCGAGAGACAAGTCCACTTATGAAAACAGATGTATGTTATGAGTTACTGCGCCCGTCCCAAGTTGTTGCACGGCGATGTGCACATCCTTTGGCATATCTTCCGCTTGGAGTGATTGAGTGGCATGGTCCACAAAACCCGTTGGGGCTTGACGGATTAAAAGTACACGAACTTTGTGTTCGCGCTGCCGCAAAAGGAGGCGGTTTGGTCTTTCCAGTACTATGGTACGGTGAACATCGAGAATCGTACTTGGCGGAGGCAAACGTCCCTGTGAAGTCGGCGATCGCAAACGAAATGAGACTGCCTGCGACTAACTTTGACCGGGGGTACATGGGCGGAAGAACAATAATCGAACAATCAACTTTCTATCAGAATCTACTCTATCATGTCTACTACCAGATTCGCAGCTTGGGATTTGAAGCGATCTATGTACTGGTTGGTCATGGCCCTTTGAAGAACTACGCAATCTTGACATCCAAGGTTTTTGAAAGGGCGACCGGAATTGTGATGGAGGTCTCGTTTGCGGCAGATCTCGTGGAAGGATATCGCGAGGATCATGCCGGCCGATACGAAACCGGTGTCATGATGGAGTTGCGGCCGGAGTTGGTTGATTTAGCGGCTCTGCCTGATGGGGACAAATCGGACCTGGTAGGTATCGCCGGCGATGATCCTCGTGAAGGCTCTGCCGAATTAGGAAGCGCATTTGTCGAAAAGTGCGTCAAACAGCTTGTAAAAGCCGGAAACGAATTACTAACCCGAAGACCATCTGATGGTTCAATGGGCGTTCAGTAGCTTCTATACCTTAAGTCTATCGCTTCACGTAAAACCACAAGTGTTACAAATTGGACGCGGTTCTCTGCTAGAACACATTTTTGCTCTAGCTAAAGCAGTCATTTTCCTGAAGCACTTTTAGACGTAGAATATTGAGTCCTATATTACCGTTATCCACGAGGGAATCCAGTTATGTACAACTCAGTGAAGGTGGCAACCATCTCACTCAAGCCTGCTAAATGGGATAAAGCTGCAAATGCCGATAAAATGGAGGCATTCTTCGTTAAGGCGGCCGAAACGAAGCCACAAGTAATCTTGACCACGGAAGGTGTACTGGAAGGTTACGTCGTTATGGATGTTATCTACCATCCGGAGAAAGCGGAGGCGATGCTTGAAATCGCCGAACCGATTGACGGACCTTATGTCCGTCGTTTTCAGCGTCTTGCCAAGAGTCTAAAGACCTGTCTATGCTTCGGTTTTGCCGAACGCCTCGGCAACGATGTCTATAATTGCGGCGTGTTCATTGATGACAACGGCGAAATCTGTGGAAAATACCATAAAACTCAATTGGCTGAAGGTGCTCATCCATCGTGGAATTTCAACCGCATTGGCAGTACGCTTCGCGCATTTGATACTCCCGTCGGTCGTGCTGGTATCGTCATCTGTAACGATCGTTGGCACCCGCTAATCACACGCACGCTTGTACTCGACGGTGCCTCTCTAATCCTCATCCCGTCCTATGGATCCAAAAGTAAAGAGCAGAACGAAACTGTCTTGGCTCGGGCGCGGGAAAACGGCGTGCCGATTGTGGAAGCAAATGTGGGGATGAATCTTATAATCAGCAAGGGAGAGATCGTCACCTACAAGTGGGGCAACGATCAGATTTCCTATGCAGTTATTGACATACCGATTTCCCCTTCACCTGAGATGGCACGGTTTTCCGAGCAGGAATATCTGAAGTCTCAAGGGCCTGAAATGGAGAAGCGCTATAAAAAAACGCAGGAATCGGTTAGCAAGAGAGAGAAATAGACCGCACAAGGGGCTAGATTATGTCAACTTCAAACACTGAAATTCGGCGATGCAATATCACTGATCTTGAGCGGATTGAACGTTTTCGACGAGCAGGATATGGGGGCAGTGTATCCGACGCTTTAGAAGGTCTAGGTGTATGTGACACCGTTTTTTCAGCCCGTTTCAAACCGCTTCGTCAAGGCATGCAACTCGTTGGCCGAGCATTGCCAATCAAGCTTCACTCGCTCGCTGAAGGGGAGATTTCTTCGGAGGAACAGGAAGCGCAGGAAGCAAAATGGGAAGCGGAAGGCGGACACCCTCAGAAACGTATGATGCGAAAAGTTGACGAACTCGACGATGGGACGGTTCTATGCTTTGACTGCGGCGGTGACATGCAACCAGCGCATTTCGGGGAGATGAGTTGCCATCTAGCTTACGCCCATGGTTGCCGAGGTATGTTGTTAGCCGGGAATTGCCGTGATACTCAATACGTCCTCAAGATGCCCGACTTTCCGATGTTCACTTTTGGCACTCGACCTAACGCCTTCGGTGGTTGGATTGTAACCGATGTAAACGTCCCCATTTACTTGCCCGGTCATCTGACATATTACGTCCGAGTTGTGCCCGGTGACTTCATCTTCGGCGACAACGACGGGGTACAGCTAATCCCGGAAAATCTTGTAGATGAAGTCCTGCTGCGGGTTGAGGCGACCTTTGAGAAAGAGAACGAGGAACGCGAAAAGATAGCCGGTGGTATGCCGATTGACGAGGTTTACGATGAATATGGTGTACTGTAGAGTTAGCTCATTAAGCTCGTCACGAGCATTCGCGTTACCGTGCTTTTGTCAACTATCTGTCGAATCTTGCAGACTTCGACGAAATAGTTGCAAGAGCACCTGATTTGGCCCTCTCAGGAAGGACAAACGGATGCCGGTGTCTCCCGCATCGAACGGTTCCTCTTCGAGTTCTACTCCCTTGTTCTTCAATTCTTGAGCGCTGTCGTCCACACTGTCAACCTTGAAAGAGATGTGGTGGAAACCTAAATCCGCTTGAGTGGTTTTCTGCGGCATCAGTTCCAAGATAATGTCCCCAGCCCTCAGAAAAACATAGTCATCATCGTCTTCATTGGGAAAGCGTTCCATGACTTCTAGCCCCAATGTTTGAGTGTAGAATTTTACAGCGCCTTCGACATCGTCTGTCACCAAAGCTATCTTGTGGATGTTTTTGATTGCCATTCACCCTCCTAAGTTGCCACTATTGTAGCAGGATTTGCTAGATTGTGCTCGTGATGCGCAAACTAACAGTCTGCGCTACGAAAACTCTGCCATACATTAACTATTCTCAATTAAAACCGGTTATGCACGTTCAAAATCTTGTTAAGTATCAACTTGAGTTACTTTGCTTGAGTTACTACCAAGTTTCTTTACTTGATTGATGCAATTAATGCACTTGCATTCAATATAAATGCTATTAGAAGGACGTACCGAGATTCACATGTATTTTCCCTTGAAGTGCGGAACTACCTTCCGCTAGTCCATAATCTATCCGTAGCAGACCGCCTCGCGATTCCAGTCGCATCCCAAATCCGTAACCAACACGAAGCGGGTTGAAGACAGAAGGTTGACCTACTTGTGTCACAGATCCCAAATCGACGAAAACAAAAATTCGCGAGGCCCGCCCAACAAGCAATCTGTATTCGATATTTGCGTAGGCACGGCGTGGCCCCGAATACCAATCTTCGTCATAGCCGCGCAACGTGTTCGCACCACCAAGGTAAAAGAGTTCCGTAGGAGGAATGTTTTTCCCCCACGTCGTAGCAGCGTGTAAACCAATTGCGATAACCTGTTTTCTCCATGTTGGAAGGTACTGCTGCAAATCCACCCACAACTTCCGTAGCTTAAAGTCACCTCGGGAAAACTCAAATGCCACCGAATCTCGGCGCCCCCGTGTGGGGTTCAGAAAGTAATTCCTACTGTCGCGCGTGGCGCTAAGGGTGACACCGTACTTGACACCGTTCTGTGCCGGAACATTAGAGGAATCATCACGCGAGAACTGCGAGAACGGACGATTGGAGCTAGAGGGCAGTTCAACCGGACCGATGGGAAACTGCGGCGAGGGGCCCTCCGCTGCGTTATCAATCCGCTTATAGGACATTGCCAACGCCCCTTCAAGGGCATCGCGGAACCGTGTGCTGACTGTCACGTTTCCAGATTGTTCCTCGGATTCCGCGTCGGTGAATTGATTGCGTTGCCTTAGTTGCGAATACTCTACACCTATGTTTGCAGGCGTTCCAAACACCCACGGTTCCTTATACCCAAAACGAAGTGTCTTGAGCAAACCCGATTTCCAAAAGAAGTTTACGCTCCGCCCGGTGCCGAGTAGGTTGTTTTCGCTTGCCATGATAGTTCCGGTTAACCGGGGGGCATCGTCAACCTCAGTCGAGGGAGGGGCATAACCAATTATACCGCTGAACCGACCAGTACGTGCTTCCGTTATTCGTGCGTGGAAAACAACCTTGTCCGGAGTTTGTCCCTCTTCAAGCACTAGAGGATTTACTTCGTGAAAGTATCCAAGATTCGTTAGGCGCCGAAGACTTCGATCAATTTTACGTTGATCGTAAACCTCGCCTGTCAGAATGGGCAATTCTCGCAGAACGACGTGGGTTTTCGTTTTCTTTAAGCCGGTTAACCTTATCTCCTCAATTCTCACTATGTCCCCTTCCCTTACGTTCAAGTGAAGATCGATTTTACCGTGGTCGGGGAGAAGCTTAATGCCGGATGGTTCAATTTGTACGTTGGGGTGTCCTTGTTCACTATACAGCGCTAGAATTCTGTCAATGCCGCCTTCCAATTCAATCTGACTAAAAGGGGCGCCATCGTGTAGGCCTAACTCGCGTCGCAGATCCGAGGTCGAAAACAATTTGTTCCCACTCAAGGTAATCTGACCCGTGCGGATTTGACTTCCTTCGTCTATGCGTATCCGAATGTGGACCTGATCCACAGACACCGGCACGACTTCGGGATCAATTGATGCAAACACATAACCGGCTTTTCTGTATTCATCAATGATGTTCGTTAATCCCGTCATAACATTGTTGCGGTGATAGGGTTTGCCTGCGTGCACGCCGAATACTTTCGACAACGCTTTTCTATCAAGATGCACATTTCCCTGAAAGGAAATTTGCCGAATCAGATATGCAATCTTGTCGTCATCAGGCAGTACGGGGTTGGTGACATCACAATTCGCGGCATTCTGAAAGGAAATAGAGAGAAAACCAAGCATACCGCTCATTAATAATTGTAGGCAAAACCACCGCATCACACCTCGCGACAGGTGTTCTGCTAGAAGTGGTGTATTCTTGGTTCGGCGTCGCATCGCCATTAGTCTCCTAGGTCCACAACACTAATGTTAGGATTCTAACACATCGATAAATCCCAAACAAGAAATTTGTCTTGAGTTAATGCATTAGTTGTGATACCATGTATAGTGTAATAGTGTGAAGGAGCGGTAATCTGATTCGAAAGCTATACATTTCGTTGTTATTACTCCGCAAGTAATTATCATTGAGATGCGCAAAAAAATTTCGAAGGTTACCCCTAATATCGCGTGAAAATGTCGTTTATGTTATAGTGTAAGTGCACGACTTGATGCCATCAGTCGCAGGTCCAACGAAAACCCATAGTCATGAAAATCGAATCTGTGGACAATCAACCTATCGGTCCTCTCATCAATAATGCACAGCGCAGCAGTAGTGCATTTCAGTACCTGGTAAAACGATATCAACAGCATGTCGTCCGAAATATTCGTGCGTTCACAAGAAATAAGCAAGACATTGAGGATTTATCACAGGAAACATGGATTAAAGTCTATCAAGCATTAGGGAAATTAAAGCCACCGTATCACCTTGAGAGTTGGATTGCCAAGATTGCCCGTAACACAGCTAAGGACTGGCTAAAAAGCCAGCAATGTAGAATCTCTCGGTTGACCCACGAGTTGAAGTCATGGCATCCTCAGGAATCAGCAGTGTTAGCGAATATTCATCGCGGACTCATTGAGAAAGTTCGATATGCTATTGACGCGCTCTCTCCGAGGCTCCGCCAGGTGGTCTTCGAGTTTTACATGAACGGGTATTCCGCATCCGAAATCGGCCATCGCCTGCAAATTCCAATAGGCACCGTATACAGCCGTCTAAAGGAGGCGAGGGAGCAACTCCGCAAGCTGTTTGAATCAGATATTCTTGAACATAAAGTAAGAGGTTTCACGAAAGGAATTTAGTTGATTTTTTCGTGTATATTGTTAGTTATTGAATAAGCGATCTTGACCAAACGGAGAATAATATGCCAAAAGCCCTGTTTGTTTATCCAGAGTTTCCCCCTTCCTATTGGGGATACAAGTTTGCCCTTGACTTCGTGGGCAAGAAATCCTCTATGCCTCCTCTTGGACTACTGACAATCGCGGGCATGTTCCCGAAGAATTACGAACTTAAAGTTGTCGATATGAATGTGAATCCATTGATGGACGCTGATCTAGAGTGGGCCGATGCGATTTTCACGTCCACGATGATTGTTCAGAAAGATTCATTCTACGAAGTCGTTAGGCGATGCAACGCCGCGAATAAACCCATCGTGGCTGGCGGTCCGCACCCAACCTCCTATCACGACAATATCAGAGAGGAGGCTGATGGGACGGTCGATCATTTTCTCTTCGGAGAGGTCGAGGATTTTTTCGAGGATTTTCTAACCGACTTTGAGAGCGGTACAGCCAAAGAAGTCTATCGGGAAACAAAAAAACCGGATGTCACGAAGACGCCTCCGCCTAGATACGACCTGATAGATTTGAAGGCTTACGGTTCAATGGCGCTGCAATTCTCGCGAGGGTGTCCATTTGACTGTGAGTTCTGCGACATTACAAAACTATTCGGGCGCGTTCCCCGGACGAAGACAAATGAACAGATGTTGACCGAGTTTGAAATGTTATACCGTCTCGGTTGGAACGGCTCGCTTTTTGTCGTTGATGACAATTTCATCGGAAACAAGCGCGACGCGATGCGGTTGCTTCCAGAAGTTGCCAGTTGGCAAGAGGAAAGACAGTTCCCGTTTTCGTTGTACACCGAAGCGAGCGTCAACCTCGTCGAAATCCCTGATATGCTGGATGCCATGAGCGATGCAGGATTCAATATGGTGTTTTTGGGAATCGAAAGTCCCAACGATGAAGCACTTGAGAAAACAGTTAAGAAGCAGAACACGAGCAAAGAGGAGAATGCAGGGAATTATCTGCTCCAGGCTATACGAAAAATCCAGGAAACTGGAATGGAAGTAACTGGAGGATTCATCATTGGACTGGACGGAGACAAGGAGTTCAATTCACATATTCGGTTCATTCAGGAAGCGGGCATCCCCATGGCAATGGCAGGACTGTTAACCGCGCTGAAAGGGACGAATCTGTATCACCGGCTTGAGAAGGAAGGTCGGTTACTCAACGAATCCACCGGAAACAACACGGATGTAATGCTGAATTTTGAACCCGAACTACCGCGAGAACACCTCATATCGGAATACAGGCGCGTCGTATCAACGCTCTATGACCCTACTCTAAGCAACTACTTCGAGCGGTGTCTCACTATGTTGAGACACCTGAAACCCACGGATCACACTGTGCGGAAAATCAGAAAAACCGAAGTCATGGCGATGGTGAAATCCGTCAGGCGGCAGTTGTTCTCTCGGCAGGGTCCCGCCTACGCCCGATTTTTGGCGAAAGTATTGAGACATCACCTGGCACTATTCCCGGAAGCAATTCGACTCGCCATCATGGGTTTCCACTTTGAGAAGATTACGAGACAGACCGTAGCGGTCGATGACTTCAAGCAATACCTTGAGATGGAGTTAAACGCCTTTAAACAGACTGTGGCACAAGTCGTCCAGTCAAAAAGCGACCGAATAGGAGAAGTTAGCCATCAAGTCCATGAACTTTTTGCCCGAGTCCGTACTGCATACGAAGACATCCACAAGGATTTCAGATATAGCTTACAAGACACACTTGACGCGTTCCAGGCATCTGTTTTTAAAGAGTATTTGAAAGCTGAATTAGAGGCCCTCAAGGCAATAATCTTGAGATTCGCCAAAGTTCAGAGTCACCGTGTTGGCGAAATTAGGGGTTACGTACATAATCTATGGGAGCGAGTACATGCACAATACGAACAATTGCACTCCGATCTCAGGCATAATGTAAATGACTCCCTAGAGACATTTCGAGATGCAGTGAAGTTGAATCTCGCTCATGTACCTGTCCCGCTAGCTGAAGGGCTCGACTAAGGGAAGCACACAATCGTAAATAGATTTTTCATCTCAAACTCCGTTAGAGACTCACAGCGCATTGGTTTGCGGTTATTGCCGCAAGGCCTCTCATCGCAATAGTCCTCGAATATCCTCCACCCCTCATTTTGGACATAGACCTATATGCCTAATGCCCTACTGGTTTACCCGGAATTTCCTCCCTCCTATTGGGGTTACAACTACGCTCTAGATTTCATCGGCCGAAAATCCAACATGCCCCCTCTCGGATTGTTGACAGTAGCCGGTCTTTTTCCCAAGGATTATCATTTAAAAGTTGTTGATATGAACGTAGCGCCTTTACTCGACACAGACCTTGAGTGGGCGGATGTTGTTTTTACATCCACCATGGTAGTTCAAAAAGACTCGTTGATCGAGGTCGTTGAGCAATGCAACCGTGCGAAGAAAACTGTAATTTTAGGTGGCCCCCATCCGACCTCCTATCGCGAGGAGATTTTGAGCGCAGTGCATGAACGAGAAGGTAAGGTAGATCATTTCTTATTTGGAGAGGTCGAGGAGAGTTTTGAGGGTTTTCTGACAGACTTCCAAAACGGCAGCGCTAAGGACGTATATCCAGAATTGAGTAAACCGGATGTCACGAAGACGCCGCTTCCAAGGTACGATCTCGTGAATCTAAAGGATTACGGCTCGATGGCGTTGCAATTCTCGCGGGGTTGTCCATTCGATTGTGAGTTCTGCGACATCACCAAGTTATTCGGGCGAGTGCCTCGCACCAAAACGAACGAGCAGGTGTTAACGGAATTTAACTTGCTTTATAACCTCGGATGGCGCGGCGCAATGTTCCTCGTTGACGATAATTTTATTGGTAACAAACGTGATGCAATGCGGCTCCTACCAGGCATTGCCGAATGGCAAGAGGCGAGGGACTTCCCTTTTCAACTCTACACCGAGACAAGCGTGAATCTTGTTGATATCCCCGGTATGTTAGACGGTATGGCTGAAGCCGGCTTTATCATGACATTTTTGGGAATTGAGAGCCCGAATGACGAGGCTCTGCTGAAAACCGTGAAACAACAAAATACTAGCAAGGATGAATCGGCTGAAAGCTACTTGCTACGTGCCATAAGGAAGATACAGGAGGCAGGTCTCGAAGCCAC
The DNA here is from genome assembly GCA_965204085.1 of Candidatus Poribacteria bacterium. Taxonomy (GTDB): domain Bacteria; phylum Poribacteria; class WGA-4E; order WGA-4E; family JAJDTR01; genus JAJDTR01. The sequence continues at coordinate 1,447,714 of CBDBEE010000002.1, forward strand.
GGCGGGGTTCATAGTAGGGCTTGATGGAGACAAGGAATTTCAGTCGCACATCAATTTTATCCAAAAGGCTGGAATCCCACGCGCAATGGCGGGGCTTCTCACCGCATTGAAACAAACAAATCTCTACCATCGTCTTGAAAAGGAAGGAAGGTTGCTTGGCGAATCAAGTGGAAACAATGTTAGTGTTGAACTCAATTTTGTCCCCGAACTTGATCGCGATGTGCTCATTGAAGAATACAAACGGATTTTGAGGGAACTTTATGAACCAAGTCTCGAAAGCTATTTCGAACGGTGTTTCACCCTCTTCAGGAACTGGCAGCCCAAGAGGCGAACCGTTCGTATCGGGAAGATGGAATTGTGGGCGCTGTTAAAGTCGATGAAGCGGCAACTCTTTTCGCGCAAGCAAGGCCCTGCTTACCTTTCGTTTTTGGTCCGGGTTCTCATGCGTTATCCGCAACGACTACCCGATGCGGTCCTGTTCGCGATTTTGGGCTACCATCATGAGAAGGTCACTAGCGAGCAGATTGCTGTTGACAGCTTCAAGCAGTATTTGCACTCGGAGTTAGGGATTTTCAGGGAACGGGTGTCGAAATCCGAAGAGTCACAGCGTAATCGCGTCGGTGAGATTGGCGTCCAAGCTCAAGCACTCTTGAGTCGGGTACGTACAGAGTATGAGACTTTGCACCGGGACTTTAGGCGCAGCGTGAGGGATGCCCTTGAATCATTTCAAACGTCATTATTTATGGCATACTTGGAGGCAGAACTTCGTGCCTTCAAGCAAGCGGTGTCTCGTTTTGCCGAAACACACAGTGAACATATTCCTGAGATGCAGGATTACGTGCGAAATGTATTGAACCGTGTGCATAGACAATATGAACATGTCCACCGTGATTTTAGACACCATATCGTCGATTCACTTGATACCTTCCGATCCACCATAAAACAGTATCTCGAAGACCGCTTTGGCACTCTCCCGTTTCAGATTGAAGGTCTAGATTAGGTTGAGAGGATGAGCCAAATTGAGATTGGAGATGTCAGTTTTACCTACCCCAGCCGCAGTGAACCGACCCTAAAAGGGATAAATGCCCAAATTGAGCGCGGCGAGTTTATCCTTTTGACAGGTCCTACCGGATGTGGGAAATCCACTCTGTTACGAATCTTGAACGGTTTAATCCCTCATGCGTCAAGCGGCGTACTCGCAGGTAATGTCACGATCAACGGCATAAATCTTGCCAATCAGTCATTATCAGAAACCTGTCAACACGTCGGACTGTTATTTCAAAATCCGGACGATCAGTGTTTCTGCGCCACTGTCGAAGACGAAATCGCGTTCGGTCTAGAAAACCTTGGTGTTCCCCCTCTCCAGATTGATGTCCAGATTGACGCTGCCTTGTCACAGGTCAAATTGTCAGGATTTCGGGAGCGCCCGATCTCGACACTCTCCGGTGGTGAGAAACAGCGTGTTGCACTTGCTTGTTTGTGCGCTATGCAGCCAGGTGTTCTGCTGCTAGACGAACCAACCAGCCACCTTGACCCGAAGGGCACACTTGGGATTCTGGAAGTCATACGACAACTGAACCGTGAGGACGAGATAACAGTTGTAATCGCGACCCATCGCGTCGCCGAGATTGCACCGTTGTGTAATCGCGTTTGGTTAATGAATCGGGGCGAACTCATCCTAGATTCGCGCGTAGAGCAAGCCTTCTCAAACCTCACTTCTTACCGCAAACTGGGAGTGGAGGTCCCCGATTTGGCTGAAGCATCGGAACAGCTGGGATTGCCTGATCGTCCGCTCACAATAGATAAAGCCACCCAAGTCTTTCTGAGCACCAACAGTTTTCCGAGCAAATTTGCTTCGACACCAGACCCTTCAGACTTGACTGGTCGTGACCGATCTAACGAAAGTCCATGCGCACCATTAGTCAGTGTTAAGAACCTTACGTTTCAGTATCCGCGCGCTGCCACCCCTGCATTAAACGACATTTCCTTTGATATTGGCGCAGGTGAAGTAATCGCGATTATGGGAGAAAACGGGTCTGGGAAGACAACGCTGCTTTTGTCTATTCTAGGTCTTCTTCGTCCCGCTACTGGCCGGATTCTCGTTGAAAATTTGAACGCCGAGCGTTGGAAGCTTCGCAACTTGGCAGGAAAATTGGGAATTGTCTTCCAGAATCCCGATCTCCTGCTGCAGGCATTAACCGTGAACGAGGAAGTCGCTTTTGGTCCCCGAAACCTCAAGTTACCGCGTCACGAGATTCAGGAGCGGTCCAATGAGGTCATATCGGAATTCGATTTGGCCAATCTAGCAAATGAGGCGCCCTATTCTCTATCTCGTGGACAACGACAGCGGACAGCAACTGCGGCCGTCTACTCGCTTTATCCGAATATCCTTCTCCTTGACGAACCGACAGCAGGCCAGGATTTTAGCCATCTCCAGCAAGTTATGAAGGTGCTCTGCAATGCCGTTGTAAGGCAGAACAAAACACTCATCTTTTGTACCCACAACACCCAACTTACTTTACAGTACGCCAAACGTATGTTGTTGCTGCGTCACGGCGAACTGATTTTCGATGGGGGACCAAGTAGCGCTTTTTCAAATCCGGAACTTTTGGAGCATGCTTCACTTACGGCTCCCTTAATGATCCAGTTAGAACGGCGCCTAACAGAAAGTAACGCAAATTTTACATATTCATGACACACCTCGATCCACGTACTAAAATCCTCATGTTGTTGTTCTTCGGCTGTCTCGTTATCATGCTCAATAATGTGCTCTCGCTATTGCTCTGCTTCTTGATTAGCATAGCATTGATTGTTCTCTCATTTCCTTCTTGGCGGCAATACCGAGTACTCATTCTATTCCTCGTTTTTGCCACATGGGGATTGATATACAGTCAAGCCATGTTCTACAACGTGTTTCCGCGCACGGTGCTTTTCACTCTCGTTGGACCTGATGTTCCGATTATTGGCGGGATGACTGGAGGTGTTCGAGTGTATCGCGAAGGAGTGTTACACGGCGCGATTCAGTCACTTCGATTCAATACAACTTTGACAATCGGGTGTTTTATTATCTGGTCAACTCAACCGCGCGACTTGTTATTGGCTTTTGTGAAATTGCGTGTGCCATACAGCCTCGCGTTCATGGTGACCACTAGTTTGCACTATATTCCGATGATTGCAGCTGAATCGGCAAATGTAATTCGATCACAGCGATTACGGGGATTTCGTTTTCTTCAGTTTGATTTACTTCGGTCTATTCGGGGATTGCTTAACAGTTTTCGTCCGATTTTGTCCAACAATATTCGCCGTGCCACCCAGCTAGGTGAAGCCGTAGAAAGTCGAGCATTCTCGCCTGCTATTGTAGGAAATCGACGTACATATCTACGATCACTGAAATTGCAATCACTGGATACTATCCTGATAGCGGTTGGGTGCCTTGCCCTCATCAGTGTTGTCACGCTCAAGCTGCTGTATTTCTGCTACGCGAATGGGATTTACTACGCCTTCTGGATGAGAGGAATGTACACGTTTGTGCGTGAAGTGTTGTAGTTGACGATAAATGATACCATTTCGCTCAAATTACAGTGTATATGACAATTAAACCTATCTTTCTCTTTCTTCCGTAGGCGGGACGCTTGCCCCGCCATTGAAAAATGTTATAATTTGTCCGACTTGAATGGAGAGAAACAGCTATGGCAAGAGAGAAATTCCGTGTCGGATTAGCTCCCAGCTTTTTAGACTCGGATGGCAAATTGCGCTTCAAAGACATTGGGCTTGATTTACTTGAGAAGCAACCACATATTGAATATCACTTTATCAAAACCGATCGCCCCTTTGTTCCTCCGGAGGAAATCCGTGGACTTGACGCATTTATTGCATTCAGCGGCGTCTATACGGCGGAGACTTTTGAAGGCGCGGACCGTCTGACCCTAATCGCAAGGCATGGCGTCGGTTACGATAACATTGATCTCCGAGCGGCAACCGAAGCAAATGTAATGATTACCATCACGCCGCGCGGCATGCGGCGCCCGGTGGCGGAAGGTATTATCGCGTTGATGTTTGCGCTGTCGAAGCATGTTATCTCAAGAGATAGCGCTGTTCGGGCTGGAGAATGGCGCGATACGTTACAAACAGGCGTGGAGCTCGGCGGACGCACGCTAGGTTCTATTGGGATTGGCAACATAGCTAGTGAACTTTTTCGTCTGCTTCAGCCGTTCGGCATGCGTTTCTTGTCATATGATCCTTACGCTTCAATCGAACTCGCCAAATCCTTGAATGTAGAACTTACCGACTTACAGTCGCTGTTTGCAGAATCAGATTACGTGTGTGTTTGCTGTCCACTTACTGACGAGACTCGCGGATTAATCGGTGCTCGTGAATTGGGGCTTATGAAATCCAGTGCCTTTTTCATCAGTACAGCGCGAGGTCCCATAGTCAACCAAGCGGCGCTGACCGAAGCACTGAAAACGAAGCAAATTCGAGGAGCGGGAATTGATGTGTTTGAAGAGGAACCGGTTGCCTCGGATGACCCGCTGCTCGAACTTGATAACGCCATACTTACGCCGCACGCCATTGCCATTACCGACGAATGTTATCAAGACATTGGTCGAACCAATTGCCAAAGAGCTATCCAGGTGTCGCACGGTGAGATTCCCGATGATATTGTCAACAAAGAGGTCTTGGATCGGCGAGGATTCCAAGAAAAGCTAAGTATGTACCGCAATTCGTAGGACGGATTCTGGTAGATATTCGCTTCTCTCCCAATGCTAATGATTGAATTCAAACGGGTGGACCAATTTGAAAAGGGGCTTATCTACAAACTACTTGGCGACAGTTATGCGAACCTGCTAGACCTGAAACCCGATTTTAAGTATGAATTTGAGGCAAATTGGCAGAGGACAGATGACGATCTGTTTGATGTTTCGAGTTTAAGCGGGAGGACAGCCATAAGTACGCTTGGCGGGGAGCCGATTGGCTTCGTGACTTGGTACGAAGAGGGAGCGAAAGTCGGATCAATTGGGCACAACTGTATTGTACCAACTCACCGCCGAAATGGCTTTGGGAAGAGTCAAATTCGGATGGCGTTGGAGGAATTGTCTTGCCAAGTATATCGCATCAAGGTGACAACCGCGAATCATCCATTTTTTCTCCCTGCAAGGAAAACATACCTCTCCTGCGGTTTCATTGAAGTGGGACGGAGTCAAACTGAGGCATACGGAGGATTGGAACTCATTCACTTTGAACACACAAGAAATTAGAGCACTTAAATCTGTAACTTCTTAACACCTCTAATCCTCAACTGCGCCCTTCAGCGTCCAACTTCCCATGCGAGATGTTGCAATTCCGGCCCAATGAGTTTTTCCCACGCCAGTTGCACCGCTGCACTTGAGCCGGGCGTAGAGATGATTACTTTTCCACGATAAACTCCTGCCGTTGCACGTGAGAGTATCGCCGCCGCGCCAACTTGGTCGTAACTAAACACACGGAAGAGTTCACCAAAGCCGGGCAAAGTTTTCTCCAGTTTGCGGCTTAACACGTCGAAAGTCGTATCACGTGGCGCGATTCCCGTACCGCCGTTAAAGAGAATAACGCGTGCGTCCGTTTCAATCATCTCGTCCAATACTGCATCTACCTGTGCAGGTTTATCCTTAATAATACGATAAGCGGCAACACTGTTACCGTCACTGGTCAACTGTTCGCGCAGATAAACCGCATTCTTGTCCGTTTCCGGAGTACGCGTGTCGCTTACGGTCACGATTGCTACTTCCACGGGTCCCTGCTCTGCCGCGGCTTCTCGATGCTGTTTAGTGCTTGCCGACGATTTTTCGGACATCAATTTCTCCTGAATGATAAACTCTATGGTGTGGTTAACGATGTTACGAGTGTGACCCGCTCCGGGTCATTGGTATGGGTAACTCTTGCTCAGGTGATTCGACATTGTGAAAAGACGACCACCTGTTCGTTCGGCAAGTGCGAGCTGAAAAGCGTCGGTTGGATGACCGACCACATACGCTCGTATACCGAGCGACTGACAGACTTCAATTGCCCTATCTTCTGTAAGACTACCGGTGCTTGGTTCATCTGTCAGAACTAGAAGAACAGGCGTCGCATTTGGGCGAAGTACAATCTTCGGCAATCCCTCTACAATCGCGTCAATCAAATGCTCGTCACCGCCGAAAGGGGTTTCCAGAAAAATCTTGATTTGGGATTCTGTAACAAAGCCTTGCGTAACAACAGTCCCATCGACCGACTTGATTGCGTCTTTCGCTTCGGCAAAACGGATGAGTTGAATTTTATAAGAAATTGGGAGAAGATTAAGCCGACTTATGAATGTACTGATGCCGAGCATCACCGCCTCTGATTTACCTCCCATGCTGCGGCTGTAATCCAACATGATTATCACATCCACCGTACTCTCATTTGAGCGCGATTCTACGTGGTGGCCCAAATATACATTCAGTTGGTCGTTTACTTTTTTTACCGTATAGTAGTTCTGACCGTCAAGGATAAACCAATCATGCCCCTCCTTCTTTCTTTGAATGAATGCGGTCGGGGAAAGAGGTCTTTTAAATTTCTTGAACCTACGCAGAACGTTTTTCGAGATTGAGTTGCCGGTTGCATCCAAATCGTGCAGTAATTCTGCATCCATGCTAAACACGGGGACTCGACTGTTTTGTCGCATGTCCTTGACAATGTCTCGAAAAACCTTGAGGAACTTTTCATTGTCGATACGAGAGGAAGGCAAAGAGGTTACCGGAGACCATCCACCGGGGATTTCTTGCCAAAGCCCGCCCGTTTCTTCGGCAATCCGCTTCTGGAACACCTCGGTGAATCCAAGTACGTTTGTACGGATTTCTTGGCGTAGACAATCGCGGATAATCCTCGCACGCATATCTACGGTCGCGTCCGTCATAAACGCCATACTCGTCGTAGCAGGTTCGTCCGTGACTAATACCAAGTGCTTGTCTGCGTCAGGATGAAATTCCATGTGGTTTAAAGTATCCACAAGCGCATCAAGAGCATGCTCATCCCCGCTAAGTCGTGCCTGTTGCATATTTCGACGGATCAATCCGACATCGGGTCGCAGCGAATTTGCCTTTAAGCGTTGGCCCTCTCGTCGAACGCTGAACTCGGTCATCCCAAGATAATACTCCAGATTGATGGCATCAAATGCGTCGGTCATCGTGTTTAGATGGTCGGCCACCTGTTGGATGTTGTCTCGCATACTCGCGCTCGTATCGACCACGAAGACTACGTTAACTTTGTTGGTTTCTCTTGTACTGATAACGTGGTCGGCAATCCGCTTCAGCGCATGGGCAAATGGGTTATTCCCGTTTATCTCTCCCCCGATGCCACTTTTGCCCTTTCCCGGTCGATCTCCCACTATACCGACATCCGAAGCACCGTTCGATTCGACAGAATGAAGTCCATTGGACCCATCTCCGCGCACTCGCTGACGATAGCTCTTTACACCATCCCCGTCCTTTACCTGAAATCGGCTTGCAACAGATTTAGGAATTGGTACCTCACGATTATAGATATCTCGGGTGTCCGTCATGACGTCCGGAAGGTGGTCTTGTGGATTAGCTCGATTCGCTGTCGCGTTTTGAAACAATGCATCAGGTAGGGGGCGAATGGTTTCGTTGATTGGATTTGAAGATGCTAGCAATTTGACAGTTTGAGGCCGTTTGGTCGTCGTGGATTGGGACTTACGCAGTGTCAGAAGCTGCTTGGGTTGAGGGGGCTTAAGCAATTTTCGACGCGGCTTTTGAAGACTGTCTTTATCAAGAAATTCGACCCCGATTACGTCGTCAAATTTTCCTTGCTCGTGGCTGTAAAGCACAAAAGTCAACACAATTATGAGACAGAGATGGACAACCGAAGAAATAAGAAGCGCTCGTACGGCACGTGTTTTTTTTGATTGACGAATCATAGTAAAACCTCATGCAGTTCCGTACACATGCTCCCAACTAACTGTTTCCACCGGTTCGAGGTATGAAGATGATTTTACCAGATTCGAATTGCAATTTCAAGCTGAGCATATAAGTAGAAGCTTACCGGCGGTACCGGAAATTACTTCTATCCGTGTAGCAATTTGGAAGGCTATTTCGACAGTTGCCCCGTTTGCATGCCCAATCCGACCTGTGTTAACCACTGAATGTGAAAACGACATGAGTCCGGTTATTTGATCGCGATACGTAGAATGACATTGTAGATGGATTAATCACTATCTCAATCACCAACCGCGATGTTCAGGCGCAAATCTTATGCCAAACTTACCGGTAGCTACGGAAGGCGGTTTTCACATGGTGTAAGCAGGTTTCATGTGGCAAATAAGAAACAACCGGACGCATCTGTGCAGCATTTCATAATGAATTTGACATATGTGTGCACAACCTATTTGTGAAATTGTTCTGGTGTTCTAGTAAAACCTATTATCATTCACACACTGTGGTAGGTTCGGTTTCCTAACCGAACCGGTATTTATTCCAGCCTCATAGCTGCGGTTAGAAACCGCACCTACCGAAATATGTGTAAATATGAACGAAATTGACTATATATGCATAACAACAGATGAGCTATACGCTCGGTACTTTTCTAAATATACGCATATTTGAATAGAAGGGTAAAACCGGTTTTTTCAGATAATGGACATTCCTGCGTTCGAGGGATTAAGATGATACAAGGGAGTGGGAAAGTCAATATATGGATTTGAAGAAGGAGCAGAAAGATTCAAAACGGGCAAATATGGGTACGAGATACTGCCCGATAGTGACTACGCTTAGTTAGGATGAATAAACCCGTCTGTTGTTTTGGAAATATTATCCGACTTCTTGGCCCTTGTATTGAAGTTGATAAAGCCGATAATAGACGTCGCGTTTTCGAAGAAGCTCATTATGCGTTCCGATTTCACGAATTCTTCCTTTGTGCATAACAATGATCTTGTCGGCGTTCTGAATGGTCGAAAGTCGATGGGCAATCACAATGGACGTGCGATTTGCCATAAGACGATTCAACGCATCTTGGATTAAAAGTTCAGTTTCGGTATCCACGCTTGACGTCGCCTCGTCAAGAATCAGAATGTCAGGATTGGACGCCAGTGCGCGCGCAAAAGCAACCAACTGCTTCTGCCCGACCGACAAGCCGCTTCCGCCTTCCTGAATCCTTGTGTTGTAGCCATCCGACATTCGCTGCACAAATTTGTCGAGGTGTACCTCTGTCGCCGCTGCAATCACCTGTTCACGGGTGATGTCCTCGTTCCCGAGCCGTATATTTTCCTCAACGCTATCGGAAAACAGGAAGATATTTTGCTGTACGATACTAATAGCACGCCGCAAATCTTTTAGGCACATGCTTCTGATGTTCACTCCATCAATCAATATTGTACCTTCATTGGGTTCATAAAAGCGGCATAGGAGATTAATGATTGTCGTTTTGCCTGATCCCGTTTGTCCAACAATGGCAACCTTTTCCCCCGGCTTGACCCTGAAGGAAACATCATTCAGCACATAATTATCCCTTTGATATGCGAACCGAACATTTTGGAGTTCAATCTGACCGGTGAGACTGGCGATTTTCTTGGGTGTAGCGGTATCCACGATAGTCGGTTCTGTATCCAACAATTCAAAGATTCGCTCGGAAGATGCCATAGCGGTTTGAAATATTGTGTACTGTTCGCTCAAGTCACGGATAGGCCAGAAGAATCGTTGGGCGTATTGAATAAAGGCAACCAATACTCCAAAGCTGAGGGCGTTCTGAAGAATCTGGCCGCCTCCGTACCACACGATTATCGCAGTTGCAAGTGACCCTACCACTTCAATGAGTGGGAAAAACATTGAAAAATAGATAGCAGTCTTTAGGTTTGCGCGCAAATATGCCTGGTTCCGCTCATCAAATTTGAGAAAGCTTCGCCGTTCCTGCGCAAAGAGTTGCACTGTTGTCATCCCGAGAATGTGTTCGTTTAGGAAGGCGTTAATCCGGGCTAGATGTTTGCGTTGATCCCGAAACGCTCGGCGGGAGTAAATCTGATAAATTGTTGTTGCGGTGAAAATGATAGGTAGAACCGTCATGGTCACTAATGCGAGTTTCCAATTCATCATTAGCATCACCACCATGATGCCAATAATATTCAACAGATTCGCGAAAATCGTGATTACGCCTGATGTGAAGAGTTCGTTGAGAACCTGAACATCGCCCATCACGCGGGTCATCAATCGCCCAACGGGGTTTCGATCGAAATAATTCACATCGAGTCGTTGCAGATGGGAGAAGATTTGCGTCCGAATATCGTACATAATTTTTTGTCCAAGCATCTGCATCCTATACTCATTCACATAGCTGAACACAAGTTCCGCAACCATAGCCATGATCATAAACAGGGCAATAAACTGCAAACCGTCCAAATCTCGTGGCTGAATGTGCCGATCAATCGCAATTTGAAGAAGATACGGTCCCGCCAACTGGGCGAGCATTACGCCGACTACGAGAAGCGCTAGCAATACAACCTCGACACGATACGGTTTCATATAGGAAACCAACCGCTTCATCAGCACGCTGTCATAGATCTTGCCAAGATTTTGTTCCTCTTCACTATATTCGTGAAGTTGACCGCCCATGCCAAACACGGCAAATCCTCCGTATGAATACTATAAACATCAATCGCAAAGGAGCCGAAGGTTTTGAACTCCTCAAAGGCCCTCCAGTTCCTCTTGTAGCAACTGTCTCTCATAAATGCCTGCATAAATACCGTTGTGCACTATCAAATCTTCGTGAGTTCCACGTTCTACGATTTCCCCGTCTTTCAAAACGATGATGAGATCGGCTGCTTTGACCGTCGAAATTCGATGCGAAATGATGAGTGTCGTCCGATTCGTCATGACTCTCTTGAGACGTGCCAAAATAGTGTCCTCCGTGTGCGTGTCCACACTTGCAAAGGCATCATCTAGAATTAAGATGCGCGGGTTGACAAGTATTGCGCGAGCCAACGCGGTGCGTTGTTTCTGTCCACCCGAGATTGTGATGCCGCGTTCGCCCAAGAACGTCTCCAAGCCATCCGGAAATTCTTCTATCTGTTCTAACAGATCGGCGGCGTGGGCAGCATCTCTGATATTAATCTCGCTCGCGTCCTCGTTGCCAAACGCTATGTTGTTCCGCAGAAAATCGGCAAAAAGGTACGGTTCCTGTGACACCATTCCGATGTTTGAGCGAAGCACATTAAGGGGTATATCTTGAATGTCTACGCCGTCAATCAAGATTGTTCCGCGATCGGCTTCGAAAATCCTTGGAATAAGGTTCACCAGGGTGGTCTTGCCGCAACCGGTTGGTCCAACAATAGCAACCGTCATACCGGGTTCAATCTTGAGGTCGATGTCCTTTAGAATCTGAACGCCGTCTTGATATGTGAAACTAAGGTTTCGCAACTCGATTGCCCCTTGAATTGTTTGGATACTGCGGTTGACACTCTCGCTATCGACTATATCGGGTTTTTCGTCAAGAATCCTTGAAATGCGTTTCATGGATGCGGCACCTCGTTCAAACGAGTTCACCACAAACCCGAGCATAATCATGGGACGAATCAGCATTGTCAAATAAGCGCTAAAGGATACAAAATCACCGAACGTAATCTTTGCATCAGCAACGCGCATTCCGCCTAACCACAAAAGGACAACGGCGCCAATCCCGGGCAGAAAACGAAATATCGGAAAAAAGAGCGCCATCAATCGTATCTGTACCCGATTCCGTCCTACGAAGTTCTGGTTGAATTCTTGGAATCGCGTTTTCTGACTGTCCTCAAGCGTGTATGCTTTTACCACGCGCACGCCTGACAAGTTCTCCTGTACTGCAGTGTTCATTTCCGAGAACCCTTCTTGGATTTTCTCATGGCTTTTATGAATTCGCTTGCCGAGTTCCCGGATCAATACCGCAAGTACCGGGTAGGGAAGTAGTGCATATAATGTTAAGGTGACATCAATATCCAACATAATGATCAGGGCGAAACCGAAGAACACAATTGCATCAAGCGTGAATGAAATTGATGTACTCAACATCATTCGAACAGCGTTCATATCGCTCGTTGCCCGCGCCATCAAATCGCCCGTTTGAACGCGGTTGTAGTAATTTGCCGAAAGCGATTGTAAATGTGTAAAGAAATCGCTGCGCAAGTAGTATTCAGTTCTTCTGGCAACACTCTGGATGGTCTTCCGTTGCGCGAACCGAATCAGACCGCCAATAAGCGCAACTCCAAAGATTAGAAGCGCGTAAAGCAAGAGCTTCCGGGGGGTAATGGCCCTTTCCAGATCGTCAATAGTCCACTTTAAGATTTTGGGGCTGATTAGCAGGATGGCATTCGTGATGAGAACGGAAATTAAGCTGATGATTACTGCAAATTTATGGCGGGCGATGTACTTTTTGAGGCGTAATAGACTGCGGATGCGAATTCACTCCCTTCTTTCGCGGCGGGTCAAATCTTACTGTGAAAGTTTAACATAGACCTGAAAATCAGACAATCACATAAAGGCACCTGGCGATGATTTAATCTATCAAGTTTGGACAAAAAATTACTGTTTCGTCTCCGATCGCATCACGATTTGGCGAAATGGGAATTAGTCCATCGGGTGAGGGTGACCCACCAAGGACGGGGATTGTTTGAACTTCAACAGATTGCCTTACCAGTCTCGCTGTGAAAGAAGTGAAGGCGCTCAGGTACAAACTCCATATTCAGCGTTTGCCCAATTTTAACGCTGAGTGTAGCTGGAGCGCGCGCTCTTAGAATGAGGCTGGTTCCTTGTTCATTCTTTCCGACTATAAGTTCGACCATAGTTTCCGCGCCCAAAGGTTCAAAACTGTAAACTTCCATAGCCATAGCGTCGGAGTTTGTTTGATGATCCACAATCACATCTTCGGGCCTCACACCGAGTATTAAGCGCTCATCCTTCGCCGATTGAGTTAATCTGTGAACGACCGCGGCATCGATGATCTTAAATTGAACGTCACTCGCCAGTCTCCCCATGAGTCGATCCCCATCGGCAACAAGGCCGCACGGAAGAAGGTTCATGCTTGGGTTGCCGATAAAACCGGCGACAAAAAGATTCGTAGGCGAGTTGTAGACATCCATCGGCGTGCCAATCTGCTGGATACGTCCTTTATCCAACACGGCCACTCGATCTGCCATCGACATTGCCTCAATCTGGTCATGCGTGACATATAACATCGTTGTGCCCAACTGCCGTTGCCTCCACTTTATTTCGGCGCGCATCTCGCTGCGAAGTTTCGCATCCAAGTTGGAAATTGGTTCGTCCATCAAGAACAATCTGGGACGACGAACCATTGCTCTCCCAAGTCCGACACGTTGCGTTTCGCCACCACTCAATTGACTTGGTTTTCGTCCCAAAAGAGGTTCGATATGTAACATGGCAGCAATCTCTTTGACGCGCACCTCGATTTCATCATCCGACAGTTTACGCGGCTGTAGCGGAAACGCCATGTTTTCGTAAACGGTGAGATGCGGATAAAGAATGTGAGATTGAAACACAAAGGCGACATCTCGTTCGGCAGGAGTGAACTCGTCAACCTGTTGACTATCGAAAAAGATTGCTCCTTCTTCGGCACGTTCAAGCCCCGCGACACATCGTAACGCTGTGGTCTTGCCCGCACCGGTTTGGCCAAGCAGCACGAAAAATTCTTGGTCGGCGATATCAAGGTTGATGCCATCAAGCGCAACAACATCGTCGAAGCGTTTTGTCAGGTTTTCCAGCTTTACGGATGCCATAATGAATTCAATAGGACTTACGCAAGTTGCCCCGATTCATAGAAAGGATAGAGACATAAAGTAATACGTAATGCGTAATACGTAAGAAAATCAATTACGATCAAGGGAGATCAACCGAGTGAACAACGAGGACGATAGAGATCCCATAGCGACCGCGATAGGAATCCCATCGCGCATATTGATTTGCCATTTCTTGAGGTTATAAGGCGTTCGACTGCGTAAGTCTTATTCAATATATTCGCCTACATCATAGCGGTTCGCCGACTGCTAATATCATTTCGCTCAAATATCAGCGTATATAGTGTCTTCATTCAATCACCAGGTTGCTACTAACCGAGATTGTAGACATGCACCACCGTTATCGGTCGAGAATTGTTCATTAATGGTGGAAATTTTGTAGCGCAAACTGTTAGTTTGCGCATGACAAGCACAATCTAACGGATTAAGCGAGCGAATAGCCAGCGATCCACTGAACGAATAGCGAACGCGATGGAGATCTCCAACGTGTATAGCGCATCATCAAATGGCACTAATTCTTCGCTCTATGGCTGGCGTTGAAAGATCGTTTTTGATTGATTTGTAGAGTGGGCACTGCTTCACATTAATAGCGTTTCATGAGAGAGAAATAGTATGAGTCTATTACTTCTTTACTGCCCCAAAGGTAACGCCGCGTAAGAGGTGTTTCCTCATTAAGAACGTGAACACTGCGACCGGCAATAAAAATACAAACGTTGCCGCCGCAATTTTACCCCAGTCCACGCCGCCGGATCCGGTCGCACTCGTAATTGATGGCGGCGCAGTCACTGCCTTGCCTCCCACTTCCGTTAAGACTAGCGCAAATGCGAACTCATTCCATGCAGTGATTAGACAAAAGACAGCGGTCGCGGCAATTCCGGTTACGGATTGAGGAAGGACAACTTTGATGAAGGTTTGGAAGCGGGTGTATCCGTCGACGAGCGCCGCATCTTCGTACTCTTTTGGAATTTCATCAATGAAACCTTTCATCAACCAGACAGCGAAGGATACATTGAAAGTGGTATACAGCAGGATAAGCCCGGCGTGCGTGTCGCGTAACCCAAGCGCGCTGTACATCAAATAGATGGGTATGACCACAACCACTGGCGGTAGCATACGTGTACTAAGAATGAAAAAGAGCCAATCCTCTTTGCCCGCTACTTTGAATCGCGAAAATGCATAAGCGGTAAATGTTCCGAGGCCAACCGCGAGGATGGTGCTGCCGACTCCGACAATGAGACTGTTTAACAACTGGTGAAAATACTTTGATCCACCGTCAGCTAGAGATATACAGATGGCAACCAGTGCAAATACCGATACATTGACGAAACCGAATCGCATTTGCCACTCTTTAGCCACGGATTTGGAAATCAACCAGTACGCCACTCCGATGTAGACTGCCAGCAGTAAAAAGTGGAAATTCTGCGAGGAAACAGTAATGTAGAGACACGTGAGCGCCAGTAGACCGTTCAGTAACAGTGCGGCGTGCTGTTCAATAGTGGAAATTTGGAATCTCGACCACAAGCGCACCGGTAGCGCGAAAACGAGGGTGCCTAGCAGTGCCTCGACGAGGAACACATAAGTCTTTCCGGGTACTTCAGCCGGCATCAATTTCCGATAATTGTCTAACGTCACCCGAAACAGAAACTTGGGTATTTTCGTCACAATGTCGCCTGGAGCCTTTAGGGACGTAGCGACAATCCAGTATATTGGCATGAGATAGACGATAACTGCGATCCCGATTACAGAAAGTATGATGTAATGACTCAGCTGTTTGCGTCCGGCGTCTCTCATAATCTTTACGTTTCTTCCTTGACCTTGTTCAGATATTTGACGTAAATGTTGCTTAACGCCACAATGATAATGAGGAGGATGTAAGCCATGGCACATGCCTTGCCTGTGTTGTAGTTACGGAATGCCAATTTGTAGAGATTCATGGACACCGTTTCTGTAGCGGTGCCAGGTCCGCCTTCTCTGGTAAGCACATACACGATATCAAACATCTTGAAAGCGTCCATTGTCCGAAATAGCAGCGCAATAAGCAATAGCGGTGATACCAGCGGTAACGTTATCCACCGAAACTTGAACCAACTTGAGGCGCGGTCAACATCCGCGGCTTCGTAAAGATATTTCGGGACAGCAGACAACCCTGCTAAAGCGATTAGCATCATGAACGGAGACCACATCCAAGTGTCCACGATGACAACGGCAATCATTGCGATCTTGGGATTGGTTGTCCAACCGATAGGTGAATTCAAGAACGGACTTAGAAAAAAGTTGAGTAGTCCGGAACCGTCCGAAGCCAAGATAAAACGCCAGAACAGTCCGACAACAACGGGCGAGAGCATCATCGGCAACAGTAGAAGTGTGGTGATTAAGCCCTTGTTGCGGAATTCGCGATTGAGTAGTAACGCCAATCCGAAGCCGATGAAGAATTGAGCGGTAACGGCGAGAATAACGAAATAAGCGGTCGTCTGGAAATATCCCCATATTTCCGGATCTGAAAGCAGGCGGGCATAATTCTGAACCCCGATGAACTTCGGCGGACGGCCGGGCATGGAGGCTTTGTATCGGTGAAAACTTAGGTAAAGCGACCAAAGAAGTGGAAAGATATTCATCAAGATGAGTAAGATCATCGTCGGCATGATGAACATCATCTTGATTTGGTAGTCGCTTAATCCGCGTGAAAACCGGGTGGATGGCATCTATGTCCCAGATAATAGAAAAGGGCAGAGGGGGCTGCCCTTAACAGTAGGTCCGTGATTCCGAATTTATTCATCGTAATAGCCAGCTTCCTCAAAGATGGCTTCATGCTTCCTTGCTATTTCGTCCAAGGCGTCTTGCGCCGATTTCAACCCGACAATGGCGGCGTTCCAGTTTGTCTGACAGGATTCCAATAGTTCCGCATATTCCGGGACTGCCCAAAAATCGCGCAGATACGGGAAGCTCGCCGCAAAAGCCCTATTGAACGGAGTAGCATCCAAGAAAGTGTCGGACTGCAAAACCTCTTTGTGGGGTGTGAATCCGCCAAGCATAGCCCATTTCTCCTGAACCGGCTTTTCCATAAACCATTTCATATATTTCTTGGCGGTAGCTTTGTTTTTCGAGTAAGACGAAATCGACATCCCTTGCCCGCCGATGCTGATGTAATGCCCTTTGGGACCGGCCGGTGCAATGAAGAAGTCACTCTTATCGTGATACTTTGGATTCGAATCCGAGGATACTGCCGCGGGTAGAAAAGCGAAATAATCCATCGCCATAGCGACTTTTCCGGACTTATACGCATCCAGCGTCTCTTGCCAATAGTAGTTCGGAGCGTCGGGAGGAGAATATTTGGTGAGTTCAATATAGTATTCCAGCGCCTTGACGGAGTCCTCGCTGTTGATAAAACCATCGACCTTGTGTGTCTCCGGATCGCCGTACGATCCTCCAAATGACCACATCACTTGTTGGAATCCCATCGTAATGCCATCGTACTCTTTGCTGAAGTAGGTCGCTATTCCGTACAAATCCGGCGGTCTAGTGAAAAATTCGGCGATGTCCCTCATCTCTTTGTAGGTTTTGGGCGGGGCTAATTCATAGCCATATTTTGCCTTGAACGCACTCATTTCCTGCGGGTCGTTAAATAGATCTGTACGATAAACGTAACCGTTGGCATCCACCTCCGCCGGAAGCGCCCAATACTCTTTGCTGCCCTTCGGGTATTCGGCGAATGCGGTCATTGCCGGGCCGTAGATGTCGTCAACCGCGATATTCTCGTTTATCCAATCCGTCAACTCAATATAATGCCCTCCTGCAGAATTCCTTCCGAGCCACTGACTGTCGCCTATGACAATATCGTAGCGGTTACTCTTGCCGACAAATGCCGTGAAAATCTGATCTTGAAAACTGGGCCAGGGAATTTGAACGACTTCGACCTTTATTCCTGTTTCTTCCGTAAAATCTTTGGACAATTCCTGCAGATAATCTGCCGGCGGCCACTCTGCCCATGCAATGGTCAAAGTTTCGTCAGCGTTCGCGGATAAAGTCACCATACACAGTGCAAAAACTAAGTACGGGATGATGATGCGTAGTTTCCTCACGATATTACTCCTTTCAATCTTGTCTGATGGATGTAGAACTTGTGCGATGTTTCTGAAGATGCCTCGTTTTGGGACTCTCGATTATAGCAAAGCATGAAAAAATTGGCAAGTGAAAAGGCTACGAAGTCAGGGGAAACGGGAAGGAGGGAAGATTGGAAGGGAGGAAGAATGGAAGGGGGAAAGCAGTGGTCAGTGACTAGTGGTCAGTGGGGAAGGGGAAAAATCGGGGGAATGGGAAAAGCAGTGGGGAGGGTATAGTCTGAACGGGATCTCTATCAGGATTTACTATCGCACTCACTAAGGGATCTCTATCGCCTTCGTTATTCACTCAGTTGATCGTTCGTTTGATCCTCTGGAGCGCGGGACTCTGGACATGTCGCATCCTATTGACATTGAAGATCTCTATCGCACTCGCTATTCACTCGCTTGATCCTCTGGATCGAGGAAAGGGACTCCGACTAGAACGTGTTACTTGCCGAATGAATTATTCCGACAGGGATAATGGGATGCTGTCAATTATGATGCGGGACACGGCCATCCGAGAAATTAAACTTTTAGGTGCTCGATAATGCGGAAGATAAGATGCAATCAACATAACGCTTTTCAAGAGCGAGAACCTTAAAGTTCACAAGGCTTTGTCGGCTCTAGGTTCCAAAATGAGAATTGCTGGCTCTATACGCTCACCTTAATCGGTATGACAACTCTCATCTTGAGATGAGCGAACATCTTGTAATCGGAAGCAAAACAGATGGATTATCCTTGCTGACATTCCATTCGAAAATCCGTGCGTCACACTCGAAGGTCTATCATTGCCGGATGCGTTTTCCAATCTTGATGCTGATTGTAGCGTTGCTAGGGTCACACCATGTTACCGGGGCAGATTGCAAATTCCTCGCAATCTACTGGTTTTATATTGATTTCAAAGAAATCACGTAATTGTTTAGTCCAACGGTTTTTCGAGTGATGTGGAGTAATGGCTTATGATTTTAACGTGTACTGTTCCACACAAGTCTGGCTTATTCTTACAAAGACATCCCCAGTCTACTTTACCAATTATGGTAGGCTTTCACATTCCGCTCCTCTGGAGCGGGAGCGACAGACACCCCGGTGCTACAGACATGGCACTCCGCTGGAGTGCAAGGCGTGTCAACACTTATCTGCAGAGGCATAAGCTGCAAGTCTGAGTTCAATCGATCTCCGCTGGAATTTTAAGCGTAAGGGTTGAGTGTTCCTAGACGCTCTTGAAATTCTCTATCAATCAGATGTGCAAAATCGGGCTAAACAGTTGCGAAATCACAATCGACTCACTGTCAACCCGCCGTCCTGTACGATTACCTGTCCAGTAGAATAGGGGAGTTCGCCGCGACCGAGCGCGGCAACGGCGCGACCGATGTCCTCGGGGCAGCCCCAGCGGGGCTCCAGGGTAAGCCCTTCGGCAATCAGGCGGTCGTACTTTTCCTTCACGCCGGAGGTCATGTCCGTCTCGATGATTCCCGGGCGCAGTTCGTAGACTGGAATGCCATGATTTGCCAAGCGAATAGCCCAAAGACGCGCCGCCATGCTGAGGGCTGCTTTGCTCATGCAGTAATCGCCGCGGTTGATTGATGCCACCGCAGCCGAAATCGACGTCACGAAGACAATCATGCCCGCATACGCCGCGTCCTTTTCTTTCTGGTCGATCATCCATGGCGCCGCCGCTTGAGTGAGAAAAAACGGGCCTCCGCAGTTGACGCGCATGAGTTCGTTGAAGCTTGACTCGTCAGCCTCCAACATGTCCGCGCGGGTAGCCGGTGCAACGCCGGCGTTGTTGACCAGGATATCCAGGCGACCGAAATACCTTTGCACACCGTCTAGAATCGCCTCGCGATCATTGGTCTCGCCAATATCACCCTGAACGTACAGCACTTCGACGCCGAGATCCTCAAGTTCCTCCACTACCGGCTTGACCTTGGCTTCGTCACGGACGCCGTTTAAGGCAAGATAGTAGCCGTCCGCAGCCAGAACCTTGGCAATGCCCAAGCCAATGCCGCGCGTTCCGCCGGTGATCAGTGCCACTCGGTTGAAGGTATTCGCCAACGTAGGCCTCCGCTAAAACGTCTTTTTGATCTCTTTGAGCTGCTTGGCATCTTCGTTGTATTTGTAGTAATCGTCTAACGGGTAGCAGCCGCTCGGAAGCGCGTTGCGCGGCGCCGTGGTGCAATCACTAAAAGTCCGACAGATACGCCGCTTGTCGATCGCACCGGTTTCGGTGGCATCTGCGAGAATCTCCGGATAGGAAAGCATTACACGCCCCAATCCCACCGAGTCCACCCAGCCCGCGCGCACCACAGCCTGCGACACATGCGGGAGGTATTCCTGCAGATACGTGTAAGCCGAACCCACTAGGATCAGATTGGGAAATCGTGCCTTGAGCGCCTTGACCACATGAATCTGGCGAGCGACGCCGACCAGCGGATCCTCAGGGGGCTGGTAACCGTCGCTCGGGGGAAAAAGCGCCGGCCGCTGGATGTGCGGACTATAGTAGGGACTACCCGCCGTGAGGTTGACTAGTTGTATCCCCAGCGACTCCATCAGGGTGAGAAAGCGTTCCGGT
Source organism: Candidatus Poribacteria bacterium (assembly GCA_965204085.1). Classification (GTDB taxonomy): domain Bacteria; phylum Poribacteria; class WGA-4E; order WGA-4E; family JAJDTR01; genus JAJDTR01. Next base: position 1,468,169 of record CBDBEE010000002.1, read on the forward strand.
TCGTCGAGGTCGTAAGTGATGGGATTATCGGAATTCACGCCAAAGCCGTAGCGATACGGTAAGATGTCGTCATGTGCCTCGGGAATTCCCGGACCGAGCTTGGTCGCGGTGCTATGGTCGGGATGCGGCTTAAAGGGGACAAAGTCGAATGTGCTCAAGCGCACCCCGATCTCCAGCTTTGGCACTTGAGCACGTATTCCCTCAACAACCTCGCGAAGGATGCGAGTCCGGTTTTCAAATGATCCACCGTAAGGTCCGGGCCGCGTGTGGGCGCCCAAGATTTCGTGCAGGAGATAACCGTGGCAGTGCTTGATGTCCACAAAATCCGCGCCGGCGCCGTAGGCGGTGCCAGCCGCAGTGATATAGTCATCGATTAGCCGTTTGACCTCGTCATCGCTCAAGACGGCGGCATCGCTCGTGATGCCAAACTTCTGATCCAAAAGGGGGTGCCTGTAAGCAATGAGCGGATTAAGCCCTTTCTCGTCGTTCGGGCGTGAGAAGCGCCCCGAGTGTGTCAGTTGGAATCCGATCAGGAGATTGTCGGTGTTTCCGTGTCGCTTGCGATGGGCGCTCAGGAGTGCTTCACGGAGCGAGGCGATGCCTGCCTGATTTGTCTTGTTGATGATGAGTTGGTTGGGATTCGCGCTGCCATCGGGCCGTACAGCCATCGCCTCGCCGCCCCAGATGAGTTTGGCTCCGCTCATGCCGAAGCGCTGCCACCGGCGGGTCATGGACTCGGTCACGCCGCCAGTGGTCGTGCCGTCCCAGCCCTCCATAGGCTGGACGCACCAACGGTTGCCAATCGTGCGTTCTCCGAACGGTATCGGCTTCAAAAGCGGCGAATCGTCTCCTGTGAGGATCGCATCATCCGTCGGCAACTCCAGACCAAGTTGCTCCAGGTGCTCGCGGAAATCATCAATCGTCTTGAACGATGCTATACGCCGAAAGCTCTGTTTTTGACTCATTTGGAAACCTTTTCAAATTTCCCTCAACTGAAGAATTTGTAATCGGGCAGCCCTTTCGCCATACGTTGAACGTAAAGCGCCGCTTCGCGGGCATGGTAGTCCCCCCACAAGCAGGCTTCGCCCGAAGGCACGACGTGTCCTTGGGGCACATGGTCCCAGCCGTTCGGCCGGTGATAGACCGCGTGCAGGATGAGCCCTTGGTGCGCTTTGGAATGGCTTAAATAGGGGTCAGCCAACAGCGTTTTCAACACAGTGAGGCCTGTCCGGATGTAGCGCGTTCCCGCACCGGTCTCGCCGCGCCGCTCAAGCAAGCAGCCCAGGCGAATCAGACCTTGACAAGCAATGCTCGCCGCCGAGCTGTCCACAGGTTCATGTTCGTTGAAGGGGTCTGCGGGCCGTTGAAGGTAATCACCCATTGCAGCTAAGCCGGGCGCGCCCGTATCCCAGTAGGGGATGCCGTCGGTCGGCGTATTTTCAATGTAGAAATCGGCGCTCGCCTTAGCCGCTTTGAGCATAGTGCCTTCGATGGATACGCGCCCGCCGAATGGCTCGAGTTCACTGTCATCAAGTTGCGCCAGGAATTCAAGCTGCTCGGGATACGCCAGAACGATCCATGCCAAGCCACGGGTCCAAGTGGAAAACGGTGAATACCCTTGCTGCGTACTCGGGCATCGATAGTTTCCGTTGTTCGTGTTGAACAGGCTTTCATGCGCCACGCGGCCGCGCACGTCGTAGATATCTCGACCTTCCCCGTAGTAAACGTTGTAGCGCGCCGTGGCACAGGCATGCTGAATCAGGCGCCCGAGCAGGGATACGGGCTCGTCCCTCTCACTCATCAGCACGTGTCCCAGTCGGTGGGCGAGCGCCAGCACACGCAGCGAGCGGACGGTGTCCGAAAAAAGGGACTGCGGCCCGTTGAAGGAATAGATGTAGCCGCCGCCGTCGTCGGTGCAGGACCAGCGGCTCGCCTGCACGGCGCCGGAAAGCTTGGTCGCCAGTTCGTAAAAGTTCCGTTCCCACGTGTTCTCGCGAATGCGTCCCTCGTTCATCAGGCGCAGGAGATTTCCGTAGGTGCTGACGTTGTTGAATCCGTGATCGTGTACGCCGGTATGGGAGACGTGTGTCGCCATCACCTCGACGGTTTTGCGCTTGCCGATTTCGAGAAACGTCTCGTCACCAGTGGCGTCGTAGTGCAGGAGGGCCGAGCCGTACTGAAAGCCCTGAGTCCATTCGGTCCATCCCTGGGTCGTGTAGCGCCCCTCGACCGTAAAGACCGGCGAGCCGTCCTCCGGTTTCCAGCTGGCTTCAATGTCCCTAATCTTCGCGCCGGAGAGCGTCCAGAAGTGCTCAAGATCCGGGAGTAAAGATTCCGGCGTGATGGAGTCGTCCGCTCTAATCATGACATTTCTCAATATTGGGTTTGTTGTACGGCGTTAGCCGGTAGGGAATAACAATCATTATTCCCTACTGCCGAACTAGACGGATTTGAGTGCTCGGCTTCGAAAGTCCCAAGTTAATTTCATTTTCCACACTTAATTTTGCTTGAATCGTTTCATTGACCCGAAGCACCGATGCCAGTTGGAATCTGGGCTCACTGCGCTCTATAGAAACCGTAGTATAGCACAAGTGCAAAAAAACGTGAACATGAATACATATCTCTCTCGCTACGGCTGGGCTTTTGTCGCATCTCAATGCTGAATGTGATTTCCTACCGTATCCATTCGTTTGACCTCAGTTGAGAGATCTACTATCAAGACTTACTATCGCCTTGAGATCTCTATCGCACTCGCTAATCGCTTGCTTGATCTATTCGCCCAGTTGATCGCTCCCTATCCAGTCGCTTGATCTATTCGCTCGGTTGATCCTACCCTAAACTAAACATGTGGGGAGGACGGTCTCTCACTGTAAGCGCGATAGAGGCGGCTCTGGAGGTACTCCTTGATCTCCGGTCTTGAGAGTTTGTTATAGAGTTCCACTTTGTTATTGACGAAATCCAGCAGGATTGTGTCAAGCACCTGCCCGAATTTGTAGTGTTTGTTGCTCTCCGAATTGTCCCCCTCCATGACCTGCCGGAGTTCCTCGTTTTCTCCCACCTTACGGTGGATCGCCGCAATGTCGACTTTGTCCTCCTCGGTGAAATCTGTTTGATGGGCATCGTTCAAGGCTTGGATGATATTGGAGAGCAAGTCTTCATCCGGATCGACGATGATGGGCGTTCCACTCCCAATCCCGGGAAGTTCGCTGTCCTCAGATTCGAGTTTGAGTTGTCGATCTTTGTGGACGTGCTGCACGCGGAACGACTCCAGATCCACCGCTTCCTGCACATCGCTCACGTCGGGGTGCTCGCGTTTCGGCAGCTTTTTGTTCAGGCTGCGAGCGAAGACGTACAGTTTCTCAAGATCGGCGTCTTTGAAGGTAATCAACTGGGAGATGTAGCCGTAGAGGCGGATATAACTTTGCAGGGCGGATCGGAACTCCTCACGCTCGTCCTCTTCGCGCTCCCGCCAGCTTTGGACAACCCCGTCCAAGATGCCTTGCAGCCGTTCGTCGGGTTCATTCGGATCGTAAAAGACACGGCAGAATCGGTCAATCGTGTGCGTGTCGAATAGGTAAAAATCCTCCAACCGTCGCTGCAGGTCGTACAACCGATTGGGGTCGGTCTCCTCCGCCAGCATCGTCGTCTGGTAGTATTGCTGAAACGCGGCTTGTATCGCGTCGGGTTCGTTCACGAAATCAAGAACCAGCGTGTCCGTCTTGCCGTCAGCGACACGATTGAGGCGGCTCAGTGCTTGGACGCATTGCAACCCCTCCAACCGCTTATCGACGTACATGGTGTGGAGCATCGGCTCGTCGAAACCGGTCTGGAACTTGTTGGACACAATCAGAATCCGATACTCCGGGCTCTTGAAGGTATCGGCGATAGAGACGCCCGGAGCCAACCCGTTCATGCCGTTCTCGGTGTAGTCCTCGCCGTTGTCGGTGTCGTGCACGGTGCCGCTGAAAGCCACCAAGCATCCGTAAGGGAGATCCATCTCGCGCATCTGCTTATCGAATTCCCCCTTGTAGCGGACGCAATGGAGGCGGGAGCGCGTAATCAGCATCGCCCGACCCTTGCTCTCAATCGTCTTCGCCGTGTGTCCGACGAAGTGCTCAAGCATAATCTTCGTCTTCGTCTCAATGCTGTGCGGCTGCAGATCGACGTAGTTCGTCAAGGCGCGCAGCGTCCGCCCCGTCTCGTAGACCTTATCTTCCGGCACGTTCTTGACGAGTTGGAAGTATCGCTTGAAGGTGTTGTAGTTCTGCAGGACATCAAGCGTGAATCCCTCGCTGATGCTCTGCTTCATGGAATAGACGTGGAACGGGAGGAACTTTCCGTCTTCGTCCCTGCGTCCGAACAGCTCCAAGGTTTTGTTCTTGGGCGTGCCGCTGAAACCGAAGTAGGAGATGTGATTCTGTTTACCCCGCTGTTCCATCTCGCGAATTATCCGCGCGTCCATGTCGGACGCTTCCGGATCGTCATCATCGGCGTCCTCGCCTGCCCCTTTTGACAGCGATACCTTGAGGTTGCGCGCCGACTCGCCTGACTGGGAGGAGTGGACTTCGTCGATAATCACGGCGAAGGTTTTGCTCCTTAGTTCGCCGATGGTCTCGGCAATCACGCTGAATTTTTGTATGGTGGAGATGATGATGTCCTTGCCGGATTCGAGGAATCCTCGGAGTTGCGCCGAGTCCTTGTCAACGCGGTGAACGACGCCTTCCACCTGTTCGGATTGCTTGATGGTCTCCTGAAGTTGCTTGTCGAGCACGCGCCGATCGGTGACGACAATCACGGAGCCAAAGATGCGGTTCGTGTCCGTCGGAGAGCGGTAGAGGTGCGTCAACAGGTGCGCCAGCCACGCGATGGAGTTCGACTTGCCGCTGCCGGTGGCGTGTTGGATGAGGTAGTTGTGCCCGACTCCCTCCTCAACGATAGCCGATTTTAGTTTTCGAATCACGTCAAGCTGGTGGTAGCGCGGGAAAACCAGGATTTTCGTCTTCACATCCTTCACGTCGTTGAGCGCGGGATCGTATACCTTCTCCATCACCTCCTGCTCATGGATGAAGTTTTCAATCAGGTCCAGCAGGTTATCGGGTTGCAGCACCTCCTCCCACAGATAGGCGACCTTGTGACCGCCCTCGTTCACCGGGTTTTCGATGCCTTTGTTGAACGGAAAGAATCGAGTGCCGCCTCCCTCCAAGCGGGTCGTCATGGAGACCTTCTCGTTGCCCACGGCGAAGTGAACCAAGCAGCGCTTGAATCTGAACAGTGGCTCTCTAGGGTCTCGATCCTCCTTGTACTGTTTCTCGGCGTCCGTCACCACCTGACCGGTGAGGCTGTTTTTGAGTTCCATCGTCACCAGTGGCAGACCGTTGAGGAACAGCGCCATGTCCAGCGATTTTTCGTTTCGTTGCGAATACTTAAGTTGGCGTACCAAGGTAAATCGGTTCAGCGCGTGTAGGCGTTGATGGTCGGGGTTCATGCCGCTTGACGGATGGAAGTAGGTCAGACGGAAATTACAGCCGCGGTCTTTCACGCCTTTTCGCAACACATCCAGCACGCCGCGCCGCTCAATCTGTGTGCAAATCCGATTGAGGAGTTTGTCCGGCGTCTGCCTGCCGTGCTGGTATTCCAACTTCCGATATTCTTCCGGCTGTGAGTCTCGAATGAAGCGCAGCAATTCCTCGGGAATCAGGCAGGCGTATTTGTCGTAGTCGGCGGGCTGTAGGGAGCGGTAGCCTGATTGGTTCAGGCGTTCCTCTATGTGGTCTTCGAAATTTGTTTCGGTGTACGTGCGCATGGTCGACTGTTATAGTAAGACCAATTATCATTTATACACTGCGGTAGGTTCGGTTTCCTATCAGGAGAGAGATTTATAAACTGAACGGAAACTTTTTGAGAATCCGTTCATGCCAAAGTACATTGCGTTGTATATTTTCTAATTGCCTTAACATTGGATTGCGACTGGTTGCCTTGCTAGCACTGACATAGATAATGCTGCTTGGTTCGATCTTATCACAACGGCGTCTTTTCCTGATCCATCGGCTAAACGTATAGATAACTGGAGCGATTGAAATTAATCCTATCAATAGGAAAATGACATCAAGCAAACTCATTGTTTTGATCCTCCCTTCGGGCACTGTTTAGTCAGTGCCCATTTTGATTTTTATATTGTATCATACAATCCCCAACTATCAATCAGTTGTGCAGAAAACTTTAGTCACAAACTACTTATGCCATTTCTCTAAATGCTTGTGCATTGATCGCGTGAATCAGGTCAAGAAATTTGCGTGAAACGGAACAAGAGGTCTCGTCTCCGCGCAGAGTCGGCGGGGCAAGATGCCCCGCCTACGGTGTAAGTGAACGATAAATTTGAGACATCGTATGCACTATTATTCAAGCGAAATGGTATTATTCCCAAGCGAATCTATTTGCACACACTCCTCAATTATGTGATATGACGATACAAAAAAGGCGGGTGATGTAAATACACCCGCCAGTTTGAAGGCGTGTAAATGTCGTGATTATGGTTGAAAGTCAAGACTAAATTTGCCTGCCTTACCATCGTATACAAGTACGCCAAAGCGCAAAATGTCCATTCCCAGTAAACAGTCAACTGTTTTATCGGTAGGTATGGTAGTTACACGAAAGTTATCAACAAATTTTCCATCCGGGAAAACAAGACGTACAAAGTATTGGTCGCATATTGCCGGACCAGCAGCAGTATCGACATATTGCCGCCCTATCGGGAGAGTATTCAAATTCAGCAATATGTCCTCACGAATTGCTGTGTGAGTTGCCCCTGTATCTATCAACGCCCGTATTGGTATGGGTATGTTAGGTGCGTGGACCAAGGGAAAGTGAGTAGCACGAGACACTTCCATGGGAACAGTTAGAAATTGCGTATCTTGCACCAGGATAGCGTCATAGGTTGGCATTATCGTACTCTCACCAGGCTTGGCATAAAGCGAATCTTAAACTTGTCATCAGTAATTTCATTGACAAGAAAGTGGGAATCCTTAAATAACTCATTCCCTTTATTAACGGCATCCAGTTCGTCGTCAAAGATTCCAATTATCTTGTCATCTTTGATTAAAACGAATTTCCCTTTGTGATTCTCAACGAGACTCGGTATATTTTCCTGAAACGTCTGAAATTCTCTATCTAACATGGCGGTCATGATCATGCCCTCCATTTTTTGGTGATAAACGCCTATACCTACATTACCATATCGGCTAACTTTCTATAGCCGGTACGCGTTATTTTATCATCTAGACACATAAAAATCAAGGTTTCGCAACCAATCGGTATGGCATTTCCCATAATACTGACGGCTGGCCATTCTCCTTTTCAACGAAACGCACAATAGGGATTCGTAGTCTATAAATAGTGAGAGGGGACAATCACCCTAACGAATTACATCTCGCACCGGACATCTATCTTGCCGGTTACCGCTTCGGAGATGAGGGATTGGCGGTACTCTTTGAGGAGTTTGATGGTTCGTTCTTCGTTGGAGCGTAGTTCGTCAATCTGTTTGGTTTTGCTGTCAAGGAAGTCAGCGACTTGACCTTGTTCCCGCAGAGATGGATAAGGAATGAGAATGTCCTTGAAATCTTTGAACCGCAATTCCCATTGGCCTGGTCTTACTCCGTAGGACAATCGCTTAAATTCTTGAACGTAAGGATGGGAACGGAGGAGATAGTGAAAGTATTTTCCATGAAAGTGTCTCTTGGGCTTACAAACAGTATAAGACGGACTGACAATTCCTCTGTACGCTGAAATTCCTAATGACCCTTGCCAACACTTCATCTTGTTAAAAACAAAGTCTCCAGGCTCAACGAGTTTATAGGTTGATGTATCCTCGGACACTATATTTTGATTATCGTCTCTGCTGTCTCGCCTGATGACTCCATAATCTCTATAGACAGATAAATTGATTTCTCCAGATGTATTCTTTATGTTCTTTACTTCAAAGATCTGCGCGCTCCTCACTGTGTCCCACTCCTTAGGTATTGGTGAAATGAATTCTATCTTTGATGGTTTCATCTCCACATTTGGGTCAAGTCCCTTCGTCACCGCGTGAGTTATCAGGGAGGCGCGGTATTCACCCAGGAGTTCTATCTTTCGTTCTTTGGCGCGGATGAGTTTGTCGATTTGGGCAGTTTTGTGGTCGAGGAAGTTAGCGATTTTGCGTTGTGTGGGAAGCGGAGGTATTGAAGTTGGTATCTTTCGAAGAACCGTCTGTGTTAAAAGTGGTTGTGCAGACCCGCCTGCATAACGATTTAAGTTTAGTCCTCCAAGCAAGTAGTAGATGAATTCAATCTCAAACGAAACATCCTTCGGTTGTGCCACAATTGTATTGTCTGAAGCCCAGAAATGTGTCCTACAGTATTTGATCGATCCGCAATATGCACCCACACGACCGATAATCAAGCTGTTTTGATGTGTATATTCACCACTTCGTCCAATCAAGCCGTTCGAGCCATAAACTGGATACACTCCATTACCTCCCGGCGTTATAGATTTACCATTGAAGAATCTCAGTACATTGCCGAGTACAGTAGGTTTAAAATGGCTAGACTTCATTTGTTGGAATTCCTACAATATCCTCAATATTTCCTGTCTGAATCTGATTATGGGATTAACAAAATTGACTTTATCTATTTCCATTTACAATTCTGAGAAGCCTGATTCCGGTAATTGACACCTCTGCCAAAATCATTGTTACCCTCTTTACATCGTTCAGAAAATTTTCGTGTTTCCGTTAAGTGTCCCCGTGTAATCGTCGAATGTCATCCTCACAGATGAATTCAACTATCACACCGTGCTGATGAAGGATGTCACGGAAATCCAACCATCCACTATCCAAGGCTTCCAAGATAGGTGGCCTATCTGAATGAGCAAGGGCAACCGCGACAAATTTCCGATCTTTTGAGTGAAAGTTTTTCAACGCTGGATCGCTTGGAAACTCTTCAAACTCCGTTTCTGAACCCTCACTGGGCGTAATCGAAACGAGGTCACATTGCTCTGGGGTTGTCCAATTCCGTAAGCACCATGCAAGGAACCTATCACCGGTGCCCGGTTTTCCACTTGACCTGAGATTTCTTGAATACTCGTCAAGAATTATCCAATCCGCGTCAAGAACCAATTTCATCTCGCCGTTCATAATCCGTTCAAGCCTGTTGGTACAAATGTTAACACAATTGGGCGAAGCTTGTGGTGACTCCCCATTGGCGACCTTTGCCACGTTTGTATCTACAACAACCATCATTTCCCCATTTCTCGACGTTTCATCTCTGCTTTAGTTCTTTCTACGACATCCCCCGCATCATCGCCAAAAAAGTCCCGGGGCCAATTGCTGGCATTGCCGTATTCGTCCAGCCTGAGTTGTTCGATTTCGGATGTGCCCTCGTTGATTTGGCAGAAATAGAGCGCAGTGTCATCCGCCGAGATTTCTCCTTCGGCAATGCGGCGCGTCAAGCGGTGGAGTAGGTGTTCGCTGTGGCTTTCAAGGATAATTTGAACATTGCGATTTGTCACGATATCAATCAAAACATCTGCCAGGTCGGATTGGACCTTCGGATGGAGGTGGGCTTCGGGTTGTTCGAGAATAAGGATTGAATCTTCCGGAACGTAATAGCAAAGTATGAGCACGGGAAGGACTTGAGACACACCGAACCCAACATCGGTGAGGCGGACTTCGGGCGCCCCACTGTGCATTGTGACGAGGAATTCGTAACTATCTCCCGACTCAGAAGTTGGAGCAAGGCGATAGGAGTCAATTAAACCCAAGCGTTGCAACCATTTTGGCACTTGTTCGTCGAGATTCAGGAGTTGAATTCGTCCCGATAACAGCGCAGAAACCATATCTCGCCCATGCTGCCCAACGCCTTCCGGATGATCGCCCTCCCAGGTGTAATGGGAGCGGGGATATTCGCGACGAGGGCCAAGGTAACTGATGCAGGAAAACAGTTCTTCAAAAGCTTCTTCAAATTGCCAAAAGGAAGGGTTTGGACTACCGCGGGATTTATCGCGCACACCGTAGCAACGGAACCGGGATCCGGGCGAGAATTGAAGGTCATGGTCGAAATCGTCACCGCTACCATCAGGATTCCAAGCAATTGAAAAGTCCTGGTCATCGACTGTATAAGCAAAGTAATCCGGCGCAACCAAGTGTCTATCTATCTTGGTGATCGAAGTCGAGAAAGAGAGGGTTGAAGTTTCAAATGCCGAATCACCTTCCGTGAACGGAAATTTCATGGTCAAGTTTTCGGTCAAGTTCCAAGAAACAGTAATGTCGAGTCTTAAATCCTGTCTGTGTTTGTAGATGACATCACGAAAGCCGCGCAAGTTGACCAACGAGTTCTCATCACCGAAATCAAGGGTACCCTTCCAGTCTGGCGGGCGTTCCACTGTCTGCTTGAGCATTAGCAATATCTGTAGGAGACTGGTTTTACCGGAACTGTTCGCGCCGAAAAAGCCGGTCAACGGCGCCATAGGCAACGTGCCGGTGTCTTTCCACGATTTGAAATTTTCCGCTCCCAGTTCGGTAATCATGGCTACTACCTCCTTCTCATAACGTGTTTGTATCGACAATCACCGTCATTACTTGCTTATTCCCCGTCGATTCATTTCCGCTCTACCTTGTTTTATCAAGTCACCGGTGACATCGCCGAAGAACTCTTGGGGCCAATTGCCGATGTTGCCGTATTCATCCACGTGTAGCGGTTCAATTTCGGATACACCATCGTTAATTTGGCAAAAATAGAGCGCTGTGTCGTCCACGCACAGTTGCTCCTCGGCAGTGCGGAGCATTACGCGGTGAAGCAGGTGTTCGCTATGGCTTTCAAGGATAATCTGTATATTCCGGTTTTTCACGACATGAATGAGAACGTCTGCTAATTCGGATTGCACTTTCGGATGGAGGTGCGCTTCGGGCTGTTCGAGAATGAGGATGGAGCCTTCGGGTGCGTAGTAACAGAGAATCAACACCGGCAGCACTTGGGAGACGCCGAAACCGACGTCGGTCAGCCGGACTTCGGGAGCGCCTTTGTGCATTGTGACGAGAAATTCGTAATCCTTTTGGGTACGAGGAACGGGTGCTAGGCGATAGGAGTGGATTAAACCCAGCGACTGCAACCATTTCGGCACGTGTTCGTCAAGATCGGAGGATTGCAGTCGCGATGAAAACAGTGCGGAAACCATTTCTTCCCCATGTCGCCCAACCCCTTCGGGATCTTTGCCCCTCCAAATGTAATGGGAGCGGGGATTGTCACGCAGCGGACCTAGGTAAGAAAACTGGTCGAAAAGGTTCTCAAAAGAAGCTATTAGAGGAAAAAGAGTCGAGAGTCGATTATCACGTTCCGTAACCCCATAACATCTAAAAGGACTCACCGGTATTGAACCCTCTGAATAGGCTGATTGTCTGGTTTTGACTAGAAAATCGGGAAATTTGAACATGAAACTTCGCTGCTCTCTCTCCAACTCCCATTTCTGTCCATTAGCCGTATAGCAAAAAGCTGCTAATACCGGGGTTCTGAGTTTTTTGTCAATGGACGCTGAGAAGGAGATAGAATCGGTCGAATGCTCATCAAATTTTATCTCTTCGGAAGATTTCCACGACACTGAAACACCGAGATTTAAATCCAGGCTGTGATCGTGGATGGAATCATCAAAACTGCCTAGGTTGACCAGCGACCTCTCATCGCCGAAGTAAAGCGGGGCATTCTCACGCGATGGGTATTCCCGTGGGCGCTCGATGGTCTGCTTGAGCATTAGCAACACCTGCAGGATGCTGGTCTTGCCGGAGCTATTCGCGCCAAAAAATCCGGTTATTGGGGCGAAACGCAGCGCACCGGTGTCTTTCCACGATTTGAAATTCTGCGCTCTGAGTTCGGTTATCATAGCCGATGCCTCCTTTCCGTCTGCCTAGATTATACCTTCTGTGGCTAACCGTCTGACACTAATTCTAACACGTCCTTCAGCAAACCTTCGTTCGCCCGCTCAAGCGCCCGCATTTCACCGGCTATTTCACGAGGCGATCGCAGCGGTGTGTGTTTATAGAAATAGCGATTGAAGTTGATTTCGTAGCCTAGCTTGTCCTTCTTGCGATCCATCCAACTGTCCGGCAGGTGGGGTTTAATCTCGCGTCGGAAGTAGTCGTCGATGTCCTCCGCCAAGGAGATGCGTTCATCTTCTCGCAGTGCGGGATCGGGCTTGGGATTACCCTTTTTGTCTTTTACGACGAACTCCTTCTCCTCGCCGTGAATCTCGCGCACTTCGACCAGCGGTCTTTCCACAATCACTTTGGTGTAGCCAAAGAACTCGTTCGGATAGATTCGGGAGTGCTCGCATTCCTCGAAGTTCGTGTAGATTCCCACCAGTTGCTCTATGTGCGACTCGGAGATGAAAACGCTCTTGTCGCCGAGATTCCGTTTCATCGACTCGAAGAACTCCGCCCCGTTAATCAGTTGTATCTTGCCCCGGCGTCTATCCAGCTTGCGATTCGTCAGAATCCAGATGTAGGTGGCGATACTGGTGTTGAAGAAGAGTTTGTCGGGCAGCGCGATGATGCACTCCAGCCAGTCGTTTTCGATAATCCATTTTCGGATGTTGCTCTCGCCGCTGCCGGCATCGCCGGTGAACATCGGAGATCCGTTCAGGACGATTCCGACGCGGCTGCCGCGGCTCTCCATCTTGGAGAGCATGTGTTGGAGAAATAGCAGCGCGCCGTCGGAACTGCGGGGCGTACCTGCGGAAAATCTGCCGTCGGGGGTCGCCGCTTCCGCTTTCACGGCGTTTTCATCGGACTTCCAACTGACACCGAACGGGGGATTGGTTATCATGTAGTCGAACCGGTCCCCTTGAAACCCGTCGTCGGAGAGACAGGATCCGAGGTGGATAGCGTCGGGGTTTTCGCCGGTTATCAGCATATCGGATTTGCAGATGGCGTAGGTCTGCGGGTTGAGTTCCTGACCGATTAGTCGAACATCGGCGTCGGGATTGATCTGTTCGCGGAAGTAGTCCTTGCCAATGGTCAACATGCCGCCGGTGCCGCAGCAGGGGTCGAAAATGCTGCGAACCACGCCCTGTCCGCCCGCCGCCTCGCGGTGTTCGGCGAACAGCAGGGAGACCAGCAACCGCACGACATCGCGCGGCGTGTAGTGTTCGCCGCTGGTCTCGTTGGACATTTCCGAGAATCGGCGGAGCAGTTCCTCAAAGACTTGGCCCATGGTGTGATTGTCCACCTGATTCGGGTGCAGATCGACTTCGGTGAATTTGTCGCAGAAGATGAACAGCCGATTGTTTTTGTCCAGTCGATCGATGAATTGACCGAGGTTGAAGTTTTCGATGATGTCCCGGACATCCTTGCTGAAGCCGTTGAGGTAGTTGTTGAAGTTGAGGCGGATGTTGTTCGGATCGGCTTTCAGACGGGAGAGGTCGTATTGGGAGGTGTTGTAAAAGCTGGACTTCGTCTCGTTGAGAATGATTTGGGGCAGGGAATCATCGGGGACGACCTCCTTGAAGCGGTTGTAAGCGTGGATGCCTTTGTCTTTCCGGTCGTCTTCCGACAAGATGCAGTCCAACCGGCGCAGCACGAGAAACGGGAGGGTGATGTCGCCGTATTCGTGCGGTTTGAAGAGGCCTCGGAGGACATCGTCGGCTACGCTCCATACGAGGTTCGCGAGTTCTTGGTAGTTTGCCATGGGGGTTATTCGCGCTGCGTTAGGATTTATACGATTGAGCCGCCAAGGGTTTGTTGCGGGGTCCTATTGTAGCATGGGAGGATTGGGGCTGTCTACCAGTGAGTTGGAAGGTCGGCAGGGGAAACACATCTAAATTTTCTGCCTGACAAAAAAGCAAATCAGGCTGAGTTTGTTATAATTTTTTTAGGGGTCGTAGGTTGGGTTGAACGGAATTCGCTAGTGATCGTTAATCTTAGAGGAGTTTTCGAGTGCCCACTTTGCATGAACCTGCTAAAATTTGAGTGAAACCCAACATTAATCATACATTCTACCACCATGAGACATCATCTATAATTAGATGCGTTTGCCCTGGGAAGGTAGGGGGAGTGGAGTGTGGGAGGGGGAACCCGTCCCTTCGGGTACAGTGATCGCCCGGTTGATCCTCGTTCCTACGGTTAATTGACGGAAGTTGGGACAAGAGGCCCTCCTAGGTAAGTGCGCAAAAGAACGGGCGCGGTAACCGCGCCCCTACGAAGTAATGGCTCGGTCGGTTGTGAGTTCCGCTGGAGTAGGAGAGTGTGGGGCTCGCCATTCTATTGACATGGCACTCCGCTGGAGTGCGGAGAAGGGACCTACACCTTTCACGTTTTTTATGTGATTGACAGCAGGCCGCCACCATGCTATACTGAATTGGTGCTGTGATGCAGTAATTAACCGAAAAAACGGGACTTACGCAAGCAATCTGTAAATGATTCGGTCAAAACGCTTATTGACACACATAACATCGAAGGAGATACCAATATGCCACTCGGGAGAAAAATACGTTATGGAATGGTAGGAGGTGGTCCGGACGCGTTTATTGGTGCTGTCCATAGACAAGCAGCGGCACTTGACGGCGAGATTGAGTTAGTCGCGGGTGCGTTCTCCTCATCCGCGGACAAATCTCGCCAACAGGGTGACGAGCTACTGCTTGACGCCAGCCGTGTGTACGGCTCGTATCGGGAGATGGCGGAGAAGGAAAGCCAACTAGCCGAAGGCGATCGCATCGATTTTGTATCTATCGTAACACCGAATAATGTTCATTTTGATGTGGCGAAAACTTTTCTCGAAGCGGGGTTCCACATCATTTGCGATAAACCGATGACAACGACGGTAGAGGATGCGGAAGAATTGTGCCGGTTGGTGACGCAACATGACGCCATCTTCGCATTAACGCATAATTATACCGGCTATCCCATGGTCAAGCAGGCGCGCGAGTTGGTTCGAGGCGGGCAGCTAGGAACAGTTCGGAAAATTGTCGTCGAATACCCGCAAGGCTGGTTATCGACGCTACTCGAAGGAGAGGGCGCCAAACAAGCCGTCTGGCGTACAGACCCGAGTAGATCGGGTGTTTCTTCCTGTATCGGAGACATCGGTTCTCATGCGGAGAACCTAGCGCACTACATCACGGGATTGGGAATTGAGGAGATTTGCGCCGACTTGACGACGTTTGTGCCGGGACGCCAATTGGAGGACGATGGAAATGTCTTGGTGGGTTATGAAGAGGGCGCCAGAGGGATTCTTTACGCATCTCAGGTGGCAGTGGGAGAGGAGAACAACCTTCGAATCCGCATCTACGGCACGGACGCCTCCTTGGAATGGCATCAAGAAAACCCGAACTATCTTTACATTCGTTTTCCGGATGGCCCCGAACAGGTTTACAAACGAGGAAACGACTATGTCGCCGAAATCACGCAACACAACTCCCGTCTTCCGTTTGGTCATCCCGAAGGGTTTATAGAGGCGTTCGCGAATATCTACGTCAATGCAACACGTACAATGGCGGCGAAAATCTCTGGCGAGCAACCGGGCGAATACGACACCGACTTTCCTACGGTACAGGACGGAGCGCGCGGTGTTCATTTCATACATAAAGCGGTCGAAAGCGGTACAAAACGTGCCTGGATTGACGCAAGCTACACACCACCCTCTTAGTCCGAGATTCTGCGCTATTGGAGATTAATTCCTCAGGATAACGTTGGAAGTTCTATTTCCCAAAGACGTATTCTCAAAGTGAATAACGATGTATCTGGATTGAAGGAGGCAGCAAAATGGCGAGACCTGTTACGCTGTTCACTGGTCAGTGGGCGGATTTAACATTAGAAGATTTGGCACAGAAAGCGAGCGGCTGGGGGTTTGACGGCTTGGAGTTGGCTTGCTGGGGTGACCACTTCGAGGTTGACAAAGCCCTTGAAGATCCCGATTACTGTCAAGGAAGGCACGACCTTCTAGCTAAGTACGGACTTAAAGTCTGGTCAATCAGTAATCACCTAGTCGGTCAGGCAGTCTGCGACAATATTGATAGCCGACACCAAGCGATCCTGGCGCCAAATATCTGGGGCGATGGCGATCCTGAGGGTGTCCGTCAACGCGCCGCCGATGAAATGCAGGCAACTGCACACGCGGCGGCAAGACTGGGAGTAGACGTGGTTAACGGATTTACCGGCAGCAGCATCTGGCACCTACTTTATTCCTTTCCCCCGAACGATCCTGCTCAGATTGATGCGGGATTTGAGGATTTCGCCAATCGCTGGAATCCGATTTTTGACGTATTCGATGAGGTGGGCGTCAAATTTGGGCTTGAGGTTCATCCGACCGAGATCGCCTTCGACATTGTGTCCGCCGAACGCGCCGTCGAAGCGCTTGACGGACGGGAAACATTCGGTTTCAACTACGACCCTAGCCATCTCGGATATCAGGGGGTTGATTATGTGGCATTCATCGAGCGTCTCGGCAGCCGCATCTACCATGTGCACATGAAGGATGTCTGGTGGTCGTCCGCGCCTCGCCTTTCCGGCGTGTTCGGCGGACATCTCGATTTCGGAGATGGTCAACGATATTGGGATTTCCGTTCGATCGGTCGTGGGAATATCAACTTTGAGGAGATTATCCGAGCGCTCAACCGCATCGGACACGATGGACCTCTGTCGATCGAATGGGAGGATAGCGGTATGGACCGCGAGCACGGTGCACGCGAATCATGTGCCGCAGTCAAAGCGTATGACTTCGAACCGTCCGATGTTGCATTTGATGCAGCATTCGAAGATTAATGTAAAACGTCTCACGTTAAGAGCCTGTTTGAAAAGTACAATTTGTAGGGTGCGCACTAGCCTTTAAAAGCCCCGGAGGGGCGGCAGGTGTATAGATACACCGAAACCCCGCACATCTAAGCCCCAGCGGGGCGACAGGTATATAGCGGACAATACAAAAACATGAAAAAGCCTATCTCCAAATGACTGAATATGGTTCTGCTACCGACTATTCAAACAGGTTCTATGAGACTTCGTAAGGGAATCCCCCGTTCTGGCAGGAATCTAATCTGCAAATCCATTTCCGAGGATGTTTCAAATCCTCTCAGCATGAGTTCTTTGTGTAACGGCTGTGCCCCTTCGTGCTGAAGGGGCACGAAGCAGCCGCCCTTTGACGCGTTGTCATGTCCGATAATCCGCATTGATCTTGATATAGTCGTAGGAATAGTCGCAAGTCCACATCGTCGCCTCTGCATCGCCGGCGTTTAGATTTACAGTGATTACCACGGTGTCTTCAGAGAAGAGTTCCGTAGCCTTCTCCTCATCAAAACCGGAGTCCATTCCTTTCCTCACCAGTTGATAATCACCCAGCCAAACGTCCACTTGGTAAGGATCGAACTGCACTTCAGATTTTCCAACCGCCATCATAATCCGGCCCCAGTTGGCATCCTTCCCGAAAACGGCAGTTTTTACAAGCGGGGATTCGGCGGTGGCTCGCGCCGCTATTTCCGCTTCCGCTTCGCTTTTCGCATTCTTGATTACCACTTCAATCATCTTTGTGGCTCCCTCTCCGTCCCGTGCGATCTTCTTCGCCAACTTGATGCAGATGAACTCAAGCCCTTTGTAGAAGGCATCAAAATCGTCGCCCGATGCTTCGGTGATTTCAGGATGGCTTGCCGAACCGGTCGCCAAGATTTGTACCGTGTCGTTTGTGCTTGTGTCTGTGTCGACCGTTACCCTATTGAATGATTTGTCGACGGACTTCTGAAGAGCTTCCTGCAACGGTGCAGCCGCAATGTTAACGTCCGTCGCCAGAAATGCAAGCATCGTTGCCATGTTCGGAGCAATCATGCCAGCCCCTTTTGTCATTCCGCCGATGTGGGCCGTACACCCGCCAATCTCAACTTCTATCGCAGCCTCTTTCGGCACGGTATCCGTGGTCATAATGGCTTCTGCGGCATCGTTTCCCCCATCTTCGCTCAACGCATCGGAAGCACCTTGAATTCCACGCTTGATTGCATTCATCGGCAATTGCACACCAATCACGCCCGTCGAGGAAACCAATACGTTTTCCGGTAACACGTTGAGCTTCTCACCAACCAAAGCTGCCATTTGTCGAGCATTATCTAATCCCTGTTCGCCGGTACAAGCATTTGCATTGCCGCTGTTGACGACGATTGCTTGAGCGACCGGGTTGTACAAGTGTTCGCGGGAAAGCAGAACGGTTGCGGCGCTTACACGATTCCGCGTAAAGACTCCCGCCGCCACTGCTGGCGCGTCTGCAACAATCAATGCAACATCTTTCTGGTTATTCGGCTTTAAGCCGCCGTGCACACCCGATGCCCGAATACCGGGAACAGTCGTAATTCCACCGCTAATCTGTTTCATGATGCCTCCAATTTGTTTTATTGCAATTCAATTTAAGTATGGATTACTCCTGCGCCCAAGGTAAGAGTGCCTTGTCGGGCGATGAAATCTCAGTGATTGATTTGAAGTAGTATCGCTCCCATCCGAGACGAGGCACTCCGGTAAAAACCATCAGATTGAGGGGGTATTCATCAGAATCAGCGGCGCGCCGAAAGTCGTCTCGAAACAGGAACGTGGGTTTCCCAAGTGCAATCGCGATCCCTAATTCGACCATGACTCCCTCATCGGGCGGGACGCCGTTCACGACAGCGAAAATCGCATCCGCCTCCACCACATCTCGCTTGTCCGCCTGCCCGATTCGGTACGCCCAGCCAGGCACCGAGATATCTTCATTGTTGTTCCGTGCAAACGGCTCCCATACCTCTAAGCCAATAGCTTCCAATGCCTCAATCAGGGCTGGGAGCAAGGTACCCCGCTGCTGTTCCGAAAAACCGTAGGGATTCGCAAGGTATACTGTTTTTCGTCTTTTCATGGTCGTCTACGAGAATATTTTCCTACCTCGCGATAAAACTTCAATTCTCTCGGAATTCCTATGGCGAACCCTTTTCCGTAGAAATAGCAATCATAAAAGGACCGTGAGCAAAGTGTGAAGAAAATACTATGGAGGTGAAGCTAGACAGAGCTCCCTTTCTACGGACATAGCCGCAGGATCTGATTCGCTAACCAAAAAATCAAAAAGAGGCCTGTTATTCTTCAAATACAGGTACGCCTGAGGCGGTGTGAAACCGAATTCCGATTGTAAACTAGCCAACGGCACAGGTGTGATTTTTATCACCTTGCGGATGGGAATGGCATACACTTGATTATATTTTGACAAATATTCGGTAACGGATTTGCCGTTGCCGGGCTCCTGTTGCTCGGCAATACGTCCAATCTCTTCCGGAGAAGCAATTAGTGGTGTGCCGAATTGAATGATGCCACTGATACATTTTACCGGAGATGTTACGTAGACAAAAGCGATTGTTGGTATTTTTCTAAACCGGGTACGATACTCGTACGTTTTTTCACCTGACAAGATTCGTTCATAGGGTTCCGGATGCAGGCTCAGAACGATGTAATCATCTTCCGTGAAGTTTGTCGCCCATTTCTGGCTCATCGTAATCAAGCTGTAGCTGTTTGTAGTGAGTCATAATCTTTCGGGTTAGCTTAATGCAGACCGTAACTCTATTTCGCACCGCCAATTAATCGAGGCCCTGTTGGATGTTATGGTTATCGTATTACACCATGCAGATGTACCACATATTCTACACATTTCAGAAACATCTACGCTTCTCAATTTACGCAAGTTGCTACTTATAAGATTCTGGACATGTATTATCGTTTTTGATTGATAACGGCCCATTAATCGCGGAGATTTTGTAGCGCAAACTGTCAGTTTGCGCACTAAAAGCACAATCTAACAGATCGTGCCACAAAGGTGGCAATTTGGGATAATTACTTGATTGAATTTCATCCGATTCAGGAGAGAAGAAGAAAATCCCAGAGGAGGAAGACACTAAATGCGATGACTGGAATTAAACTGAACGAGGACCGCAATTTCCCCTTCACGAACGGCGCATCCTGAACCAACATCAGAGCACCTCCTGCGATCAAGACTATATCCAAAATGACGTAGGACATATTTCCAAATCGGAAATCTCTATAGGCAGACAATCCCAAGAGGTTTATGGGTAGCAACATCACAAACGGCCTAATCCATGACGGTACACTCTCATAAAAGAACAGAACGAAGAAGAAGGCGAACAGGATGCCCATTCGAATTGTATCTTCGATGTTGCCGTCGATAGAATGCCTGTAAGCAAATAACCCTCCTACATTCATGAGAAACATCGCCTTTATTGCTGCGAGCGGTTGGGGTTGGAAAAATATGAATGCTCCACCTGCAATCATTGCTATACCTAACATCGCCAAGGAGACATCGCCTTCTTTGAAATCTCGATAAACCGATGTCCCCAAGACCATTAGGGGTAACGCTACGACGAAAGGCCTGATCCACGATTGTAAGTCAGCGTAGAAGAAGGCGAGGACTCCAAATAGCACAAACGATATGGCTGTTAACACTGTGCGGTATGTATCTCCGCCAAGGAATTCTTTAAACGCAAGCATCCCTCCAACGATAACAAGATATCCGACGGTTATTAAACGATTGCGATTCACTTCGCCGACCATCCTCCTTCACTGATAAGGGCTCTGCAGCACCTGTTTCAGTCCAAAAATCGCAACTTAGAACCATTCGAATTATACGGCACTGCCTATTCATTGAGTCAAGAGAATGTTTCACGTTACTAATGGAGAACTGGTTTCTGGACTGAACACGTTTTCCTCCAGTAGATGGCTGATCCGATTTAGAAAAAGAAACTGAGTTTCGTCGTGAGTTCTTCTGATTTTCGAGATCCCGGTGTTGTTGTGTGGGAAACGGTTTAGAGATTTTTTTGGGAGCGGCGTCTCAAGCAGGGTTCCGAGCAGTATCGATCCGGAACCTCCGTGAGTGATTGCCCCGATCTTCTCATCCTCACCGACGTGGTGTTGATCCAGATGCGCGATGAATTCAAGACAATTCTTGATTACCAATTGCAGTATCCGGGCATCGTCCAACGCTGGCGCCCGTCCATCGGAATCACACGATGGAAACCACCATCCTTCATCCGTCACGTCATTAGGTAATACCACTGAAGGACAAATATCGCGTAACTGAGAGCGTGTCATCCCAGGCAGTGGTATCATACCACTATCATCACGATCTTCCCAAATGCCACCCCACTCGTGGATTCCGACAAAAACATGCGGCGCGAGCTCCAAATGTTCACCGACAATTGCGGCAGTCTGCACCGCACGGAGCATAGCACTGCAATAAAGGCGTGTGATACCCAAGTCCCTTAACGTTCGTCCAGCTCTGTCCGCTTGCTGCTTGCCGATCTCTGTCAACGGTGTCTCGGGAATGCGCGCGTCTCCACGGTTGTTGGTCGACTGACCGTGACGAATCAAGTACAATTCCATAATTAGTTTTTTCCTTTCGATCGCTTCTCTTTCACGGAACCCAATTATTGCATCTATTTCATGCGGGGCTCAATGTGCTGTTTTTCCAGAGAACTCTTTCTCGGCGGTATGGGTATTCAGCCGCTTTGTTCACCATGTCAACATCGGGGAACTGTCTTCTAGGTTTATTTCGCTTCCTCTCAGTAGATGGCCGGTTCGGTTTTGATAAAGCAACTGCGTATATACATGGGTTCTCCGGATTTTCGAGATACCGGCGTTGTTGTGCGGGAAACGGTTTACGTATGTATCTGGCAGCGGTACCCCAAGAAGGATTCCGATCAGCACTGATCCGGACCCTCCGTGTATAATTGCGCCTATCCTCTCATCTTCTCCAACGTGATGTCGATCAAGATGTGCGATGAATTCAAGACAATTCCTGTTTGTCAATTGCAGTACCTTTTCAACATTCCCTCCCTGTGCAAGTTCGGCGGCGTCGAATACTTGGGACCACCAACCTTCGTCCGTCACATTATCTGGCAGCACGACTGTAGGACAAACCTCACGCAATTGCGACCGTGTTAAGCCCGGCAGTTGTACGATGCCGGCGTCGCCGCGATCTTCCCACATACCACGTCCCCACTCGTGGAGGCCAACGAAAATGTGCGGTGTTAGCTCCAAGTGCTCACTGACAATTGCGGCAGTCTGCACTGCGCGGAGCATCGCACTGCAGTAGAGGCGTGTAATTCCGAGATCCTTCATCGCCCGTCCTGCTTCGTCCCCTTGCTGCTTCCCAATCTCTGTCAACGGTGGATCGGGAACACGCGCATCTCCACGGTTGTTGGTCGACTGACCGTGACGAATGAGGTACAAATCCATATGTTGTTATCTACCTACCGCATGGAGACATCTCCGGATACAATGCTCTTGTTTACCGTAGTACGGAATTAGAGCATCTGTTTCACGTGGGGATTTGATGCGCTGTTTTTCCAGATGATCCCATCGAGAATGTAATGAGTGATTTGCGGCAAAGCTAGTAGCGCATACGCGAAAGCGGCCGCCAGTGAACCTTCAAAGATGCCAACGAAGTAAGCCGGAAAAAGTTCGCCTCTCTCTCTAAATAGCAGCATGTCCCAGCCAAATTCCTCAATATATGCTAACACAATTGCGCCAAATAGAATAGTTGCAATCATCTGGAAAACGGGAACAGATCGATTCAAACTCATGTTTTTCCTAAGCTTATACCAGACAACCAGCGCCATGTACGGTAAACCGTGTGCAACGACATTGGTGATGGAAAAAACAATGTCGGAGTTGAAGTACACGATGCCGAAATACCAGTTGAAAGCGGTGACCGATACCCAAGCGATTTTACCGTAAGCTATCTTGCCGACCTGTTTAACGGAAGTGATGCATTCCTCTATCAGCCAGCCTGCCAAAATCGTCCAGTAAAATACATTCGTGACGATTAGCTTTTGATGCGGTAGTTGAATGTGCTTAAGGAAAACGAAATCGCCGGACACAAACCATTCAAATGCTCTGTCTTGAGCCACGTGCCAGTAGACGACAGGATAAAGCACTGCTAGGTAGATTGCCAGTTTGTCCGGAATACGTCTACGTATTCTTCCCTGTTTGATTCGGTAAAGTGCCAGAAAACCAAACTGCTGCTTCGCGAAATGAAAAACAGCGAGATACGCCAGTAGTCGCCAGAACAGGTGAACCGAGAAGAAACATACGACAAAAACGGCGAGAAAAGAGATGAGCGGAATCGACCATGCTTTTCTTCCCAACCGCTCTGTCTCGTCTTTATCGGTGTATGTTCGGAACAGCGTGCTCCAAACGTGGCTTACATCAAATCCAAGTATGAAGACTGCCCATGCCCATAAGGGCAGATCGTGCTGAAGCACGGACGACGGCAACAGGAATATTACCGCCCAAATGGCAACTAGAGGCAAGAAGAAAAAGCTTAAGTCGGCTTTTCGAGAAATTAACCAGGTATTACTCATAATCTCGTTATGAGGGTTACGAATCTTCTGTCAGCTTGCCGATGTTATCCCACCGATAGAGTGAGTCATTCACTACCGTAGCGCCGTGTTGCGCGTAGAATTCTTTATACGGGTCGTTCGCCGCCATGTGCACGCAGACCGACGCGACACCTCGAACCTTGAACCAGTGCGCCAGCTTTCTAAGCAGGTTTACATCCGCTCCTTTTCCCCACTGCGGTTTCAGGACATTCATCGACTGAATCTCGCCTTGGGGTTCAGGCTGGGAGGTCAGATGCCCGGCGATATAGCCCACGATATTCAACTTAATCATGGCAACGTAAATTGTCCGACGAACTCTGGCTTGATCGGAGTGGTTGGTGCGATTGAAATAATCGCTCCACCAATGGTGTCGACTTTCGAAATCAGTCTCGCACTTCTCTCGAAAAGAGGATGAGGATTCCACGTGTGAACGTATTTCAATTTCAACGATTCGCTTCAAATCGTCAGCTTTCGCCATTCTGTATTGGTACATATCAACTCATTCTTTGCGGAGCGGTGGCGCTGCGGTCGACAAAACTTTGATGAGTTCATCAAGATGCACATGCCTGAAAAACTCGGTGAGTCGCTTCTGTTTCGGTTTTGTCGGCAGCAGAACCAAATCCGATCGACGCATTTGAGTAAGTTCAAACACTTTCCGATAAGCCCGGCTTGTCGCGTATCCGACTATCAACTTGTAATGACTAGAATACTTGTCCAAATAGGCACAGAGCCGATCCGCACCGAGTTGTATTTGCGCAGTATTTCTCGGGGATAACTGAAAATCGTATCGGAGAATCACGTCTTCGGATTCAAATTCTTCCGGCACTGGCCCGTAAAGCCCTGAAAGGGTAATTCTGTGGATTGACGTTCCTGCGTCGCCAAAGGCTGTTTGTAATTTGGTATTGACAACAGTGTGTGTGCGTGAGAGTGAATAAGGTTTTTTGCCTGCACACGGGATAGCCAACAGAACGTCTTTGTCCCCGGGGGGTACATAGCCTTCGGGAATGGAAAAGGAATCGGGTGTGTATTCGAGCGAGATTGACAGCTGTCCTTTGCCATTGCGTTCCGCTAAGGTGGATCCGGCAAAGAGTTCGAATTGATATGGGTTGTTTACAACCGGCGTTGAATTTTTGCCGGGTAAGCCAGGGACTTTGAAGAAAGATTTCGCCATCTTGCTCGCAAATCTTTTATCATTCTCAAGCAACCAGTGTACCGCTTGCTTGATGCCTCGTCCCACTTGGGCATGACGAACCAACTCTTCGAGTGAGTCGTCGCTCTTAATGGCTTCCTTCATCCGACTAAGAAGTTTAACCTCCATCTCAAAGTTGTGCAAAGCGATGGCGGCATAGTATTCGCTCTTGTACTTCCCGGTCGAAGTCCTCCTGTAACTCGCTTCCGTAGACAAGGCAACGTGCATCTCTTCAAGCGGTACTTCGCGGCAGATACGGCAGGTACAGGAGGTTTCATCCAACTCCATAATCTTTTGCTTCCTCCGCGTTTCGGGATGGGAGTAGTTGAGACCGCGGGCGGTTTGGATGTAGCTTGTACTGTCAAAACTATCTATCCCCATGTAGGCGAGTACAGGAGTTAACTCACCTGAAACACCGAAAACGTGAATCGGCGTCCTTCCCCGCTCCGAATCCGGAATTCCCTTCAATACGCCCAATATCCGGTCTAGCACCTCCGAATCCTTTTTTTTCCCCCGCAGCGGTACCAAGGAGCCTACTGCGAGTCCAAACGATGGTAGAACCCCCAAAAGCCTGTCAAAAATCTTCTGGACGTAGTCTCGAATGTCAACTTGGGATTGTCCATGACAACAGATGTACAAGTACGGTGGGTATCGACGATCAGCGATGCACTCTGCGACCCTAAAAGCATTCTGAAGACTACGGTTCATCCGCCGTTCCGCTTCCCCTCGATCCAATCCCGGCGGGATCGGGTAGTCTAGAGAGGCGATGATATCCCCGCCCATGTCATCCTGGAGTGCCAGTATATCGTCCGCTTCCGTTTCCGCGTTGATTCCAAACTCTGAGAGGTCCAGCCCCGTGTCGTGGAGCAGTTTGAATCCGCCGGAATCAAGCACGATCGGTGCTTCGTATGGGCCATTAATCTCGCGATACCACTCACGAACGGTTTTACTTCTCCATTTTGCCAAATACTTGCCGTTGACAGGGAAATCCAGAAAGTGTAGGACTTGAGACAACATCGGTACATCATTCTTCATGAAATCTCGCAGTACGTACTTCCACAGCCCCCCGCCGCGCGGGGTGGAACCCGTCATAAATGAAACCACGGGATACAAAATCGGAGTTGATAAGGGTTGGATTGCTTTACCATGCCGTCGCAGATGCAGTTTGCCGACTCTACCCGCACCTACACTAACTTGTGGCTTCACGGTTGGATCAACCAAGGCTGGAATTTTATTTTGGGTAATAGTTTGGAAGGTTGGATTTCCCGTCATGGTAAAGAGTATGCCGATAGCGTGATGGCAACGTTCGCTATGTCACGTGATTCAACGGAATATGTTCTAATCGCCAATCTAATGCATCTACTTATACGGGGATTCTATTTCATCAAAGCGTCGGGAAAATGAACTGTTTAAGGAATGCGGTTCTCGCGTAAAACGCCCGTGAAACACTACCATGACCGCGCCCCTTTGTCCTTGGCTGAATATACACTCCCATCTTTCCGGTCAATGCTGAAAAACCTCGCGATTGGATTGTCTCTCTAACCAAATCATAATCTTCTTTGATTTGATTGTATACCGCAGGAGCGGCAAGTTCGAAGGTTGTCACCGTGTAAAGCATGGATTGTTCTTCCTCTTTGCTTTCCCAGATTCTGGCGGCAACAACGAGCCTTTTGAGTTTGGTCAACAAATGGCTATCCTCGAAATCGGTGTTTATAACATTGAAGGGATCAATCATCGTAATTGCCATTGTTTCTTTGATTGTCAGCTCTCCGCTTTTTTTATACCTAAGAGGAATAACCTTCAATTCCCAGGAACCAAAGTTCGGCGCCTGAGCGGAGTTAATTGGCAAATTAAGGTGACGTTCAAGAACATGCCCCGCCCATCCTTTATTTGCTCTTCCTCCTTTGAAAACTGTAACTTGGTAATGTTCCGCCAACACTCGTAAATCTTGCCCTTTTAGCTCCAATAATTTTGAAACTGCTTCCTGTCTTTGCATGTCAAACTCTTTTAGTTATGAACCTTCATCGTCCTACGGCCAGATCTTCTAATCGTTGCCGAGCGATCTCATTGTACAATTCTTCTTTCTCAATCATTACCCAGTTTCGATTGTGCTTTTGCGCACCAACGCCGGTGGTTCCGGCTCCGCCAAATGGGTCGAGAATCAGGTCCTCTTCCTTTGTACCAGCCAAGATGAGTCGTTCAACCACTGTCAACGGTTTTTGTGACGGGTGTTTTCCGTATTTTCGTTCAGAGGGTTTTGTTAGCGGGATCTCCCACATGTTCCGCATCTGCTTGTTATTGTTTATCGCCTTCATTTCGTGATAATTGAATGTCCAGTTCTTTGCTTTTTTACTCTCATTGTTAACAGCCCAAATGATGAACTCAGTTGATTCCGTAAACATCCGGCAGGTGATATTAGGTTGTGCATTTGGCTTGTACCACACAATCTGGGTAATTATTCGTCGATCAAATATGTTTTGTAGGACAAATCCAAGCGTAAAGATGTTATGGAAAGAACCGAAGACAAAGATATTTCCGTTTGGCTTGACGACTCTCAGGACTTCGGAGACCCAGTCGAGTGTAAATTGGGAATATTCGTCCTTTGAAAAGATGTCCCAGCCTTCCTGCATGGTAATATGGGAACTGAACGCCCATCCCAAACCCTTTTTTTGAGACATGTTAAACGGAGGATCAGCGATACAACAATCAAAACTGTTCCTCGGCAAAGAAGGTAGAATGCCCAGACAATCGCCTTCCAGAATCTCATTTGTGGGAAAACCATTCTGCACCACGGAAGGTCGCCCACGTGAATCTTTACCAATTCCTGGTATAGTAATCTGTTCATTTAACTGCGTTGTGGGGTTGGCGATGTGCCTCAATGGGCGTTCGCCAGTTAAAATATACTGGATGAGTTGAGGTTTGTTTAATGACGAATATCCCTTCAGTCCAAGTCGCTTCGCTTTTTCTTTAAGGGCTTTGCATTTTATTTCGTGGAGATTCAATTCCATTTTCGCACTCTCGTTGGCTATCAGATGGTGTTACTTCCACAGAATACTGGGTACTCTTTTTATACCTACGGACGACTCAATCACGCTCTTGCAATCATAGGGAGCGACAGACAATCACAATTGTAGGTGCTCAGCTCTTAAATACGAATGCCATTGGTCACTAGCTAAAGTCAATCCAACTCGCGGAAATTTGGTACCTCTACCGGAGCGCCGCCGTTTGCGATTGACTGCTCGGAAACCAAGCCGGGCACCGTGAAATCAAGTGCAGTATAAACATCCAATGGCGGCTCAGTGTCTTGGAGGATACAATCTACAAAATCCCGCAGCTCAAAGTAATCTCCAAGTCCCTCGGTTATATGCGCCGCTTCTTGAGGCGGGTTCTTCCATTGATCAGGAAGGAATTCCTCCTCGAATTCCGAAAGCGGAATCCACTCCTCTCCCCGACCTGACTCGGCTAACCAAATTTTCGGCTGATCGCCAAAGCCCCGGTTGCCCTCATAGCAGCCTTTTGTGCCTTGGAGGCTATAGTACGAATTGGGCGGGCGGTTGGATAGCATGTCTATGCGAATTTTGATGAGCGCGCCACTCTCGGTTTTGCATAGCATCATGACGGTATCTTCCATCGTATGTTCAGGGTCGGTGTGCACTCCGGTTCCCAAACAGCAAACGCTCACGACCCGTTCGTCAAACCATTGCAGCACGGGACCGAGATGGTGTGTCGCGTAGTTGCACCGATTGACGCCGACTTGCCAATAGTAGCGCCACGTCGGATTGCCTTCGCTATCGCGATGAAGCGATTTGACATTATGGAGGTATTCACCCTCTCCAAAATATATGTCTCCAAACATTCCTCGGCGTACCATATTTCCAATCAGCACATTTGATTTGAGGTAGCAATAGTTCTCCGCCATCATATATTTCGTGCGGCTTTTTCTAACTGCCCGAACCAATTCCGCACACTGATCGAGCGAAACCGCCGCTGTTACCTCGCTGATTACATGCTTTCCCGCGTTTAACGCCGCGATGGTTTGCGGCACGTGGAGATTTTCGGGAGTCGCCAACACCACAATATGGATATTGTCGTTTTCAAGCAGCTTCTCATAGTCCGTGAATTGTTCGGCTATGCCATGTGTCGTCGCGACGGTGCGAAGCGTTTCCTCGTTCAAATCGCAGAGGCCGGTCACCTCCGTTTCCGTAATCGTGTCAAACGGTTGAATAAATCCTGTACCTCGATGCGCTCCGACAATTGCAACGTTGAATTTTCTCGTCATTGGTCTGCTCCAAGTACTCAACTCTGAACGATGGAAACCTGTTAATATTGAATCCAATTATACCAACTCGCCTGTTGGTGTTCAATATCAAAAAATGGAGTTGGCGCCACCGTTCTTCTATTGCTCCCTTGTCACTCAAACCAGTATACCGTTGATTTTTGTCTGGTCGAAACCAGATATGGCTTCCCTGAGCCAAAGGTTGGATATTGGATTCGAGTACATGAAGTGATATAATATCAATAAAGTGTACCGGTTTAATTTACAGCGGATGGGTATACTGGTTTTTAACGCAGGAAGGACCTCGTGCGATTTTAGGTCCGCAGGCTGTTGATTTTTCGTGTACCAATTCCCCATTCAAAAGGAGCAACAGAAGTGAAGATTAAAGACATTCGTGCCGTAGCAGTCGATCTTTCTCCCAAATCCAAGACCAAACCTCGGGTTCCCCGTGTCGAGACGGATGGGTTCACCAGCCCGATGGCGCGCTACCCCGAGTTTAATCGAAATGATTGGACCGCCGATTGGACGCGCCTCGCCTGCGTTGTAACCGCCGAAGACGGAACCTGGGGATTGGGAATGACCACGAATAGTGACCCCGTGCTCAGCATCATCAACGACCATTTTGCTCCTCTGCTGATGGGTCAGAACTGCGTCGCCACCGAGAAAATTTGGGATGTGATGCGTCGGAGCTCCGCGCAGTATCATAGCGCAGGTTTGGCGAGCTACGCCATCAGCGCCGTGGACAACGCCCTTTGGGACTTGAAAGGTAAATTACTCGGACGCCCAGTCTACGAACTTCTTGGCGGCCCACAAAAAGACAAAATCTTCTGCTACGCCAGCAACACCGACCTGTCGTACGGCACCGAGAATAGCATTGCGTGGTTCTTGGAACTGGGATTTAAAGCGGTCAAACTGTTCGCACGACATGGTCCTGAATCGGGTATCGAAGGAATCCGAGCCACAGAGGAACTGGTTGCACGGACTCGCGAGCAGATAGGAGATGGTGTTGAACTGATGCTAGACGCTTGGATGTCATTTGATGTGGAATACGTCGTGAGGTTAGTGGAAGCGCTGAAACCGTACCGCCTGAAATGGCTCGAAGATTATCTGTTGCCTGAGGATATGGACAGCTACTTCAAGGTGCGAGAACGCGTGCCGTCACAGATCCTCGCGACCGGGGAACATTGGTACACCATCCACCCGTTTGCATTGGCAGCAGGAAAAGGGCTGGTCGATATCTTGCAGCCGGATGTGCAGTGGGTGGGCGGTGTCACGGCGTTGGTACGAATCTGCCACATAGCCGAAGCGCATGGATTGAGTGTCATTAGTCATGCCGGTATGAATTACCCATACGGTCAGCATGTTTCGTACGCGATGCCCGCCATACAGTGGGGTGAACGCTCGGAGGGCGTCTCACCGCCGGGAGTGCCGCTCGAAGAGATGGTTGTGCTGCCGGGAACCCCCGTGATAAAGGACGGCTATCTGATCCCCAGCGATGCCCCCGGATTCGGAATTGAAGTGACCAAGGACTGGCTTGAGAGCAGAGCGGTTTAAAACTCCCATAGAAACATCCTCCGAATCGCAATTTTAATTCACGCCGACGATGAACTGTCTTTTCAGGTAAACGGTGTAATATCTGCATCATCGGAGTTGAGACTCGGTTTTCTTCAGCCTGCCCCAGATTGTAGCTTGGTTAGCGTTTGGGAAAACGGGCAGCAATGCCGGATTTAGCCAATCCGGATCGACATCCTTCCCCAAATGTAAGTCGCTAAGTTGCTTAAAGTATTTTCCGTCGGCAGTCATCAAGTGGATTTGGCTTCTAAACCCAGCATTCCTCTCAGACACGAACGCAATCAGTTGACTGTCTAGGGACCGACCACGAGGGGTTATAGTCGTATACTCCATTTTTGGTTATCCTCTTGAGTCTTTTTCCATCTAGCGGCACCATCAGAATTTCCGTATTCCCGTCTATTTTTCCTGAAAAAGCAATCTTGTGCCCATCAGGAGACCAGGATGGGAGGCCCTTGGGCGCCAAATCGTGTGTCAGTCTTTCGACCTTCGTCCCATCGGCGTTCATCGCGAAGATTTCAGTGCCCTGCTTCAACTTGGAAACGAATGCTATCCTTTGACTGTCAGGCGACCACGATAGTGTGGTTACCGGGTTATCTTTCAGTTTCACGCGATTTCTGCCATCGCGTAGATCCCGGGCGTCTTATCGGCAATAACCAGCGACCAGTATGCTATCTTCTGACCGTCTGGAGACCAGGTTGGCCCCCCAGTCGTGTACTTTATTTCTTGTGAATCTTTTCTGGTTTCCGCCATCAGCATCCATGAAGTAGATTTCATAGTATCCATGTCTTGTCATGGTGAAGGCAATCTGTTGCATATGGTGAGAGGCGAGAACGGTTCTACCGGACAACGTCTCACTTAAGACGTAAACTAGAAATGCTGTGTATAACAACATTGCGCTGTTGAGTTTCAACGGCATGACTCCTGCTAAGTTTGCCCGAGACTAATTTACCCAGAGGCTGATCCACGGTTGGTTCGGATGCTTACAAATCAAACGCGACTGAAATCGAGATGTCTGGGAGGATTAAATCGTCTGTTTGGCTTGAGCACTTCGATAGCCGCGAATTCAAGTAAATTGCTTGGCCTATCAACCGATTCAAGGAAATGGCATGTAAGAAGACATCAAGATTATACCACAATTTGCGATAACGGCTCAATACTAGGCCGGTAATGAGCGTGCGTGATGCGCCTGAAGGGAGAGTTGTTACACCCTAGGTCGAACATTTTTCTATTGCATTTTTCCCTACTATACTATATATTTGACGCACAGCCATTGGCTGAATTCGCTTAAGCTGCACTGGGGTGATTAGCAGGAAGACAATGACATTCACGCTTCGGAAATTAACAGAGAATATCGGTGCCGAGGTGAAAGACATCGATCTTACCACGCCGAGTAGCAAAGAAACTTTCGCGCAACTTCGCACCGCGCTTGCCGAACATGCGGTACTGGTCTTCCACGACCAAGAAATTTCTGATGAACAACACGTTGCTTTCACGGAAGGCTTGGGTAGGATAGAAATGACGATGCGGAGTGATCCCATCGGTGACGGCGGTCCTGTCGGCATTCTTACGAACCTTGATGAAAATGGCGATCTCATCCCGCCGGAAGACCCGCGCGTGGTGTATCACCGGGGCAACGGGCTTTGGCACTCCGATGGCTCGTTCAAGCGCGTACCGTTGAGAGGATCACTGTTATCGGCAAAGGTCGTGCCTCCGGAAGGCGGAGGAACCGAATTCGCCAGCCTCTGTGCTTCCTACGCGAGCTTGTCTGAAGAGAAGAAAGCGAGCCTTAAAGGCTTGGTTGCAGAGCACAGTTTGGCGCATTCACGCGATCAGATTGCGCCGAACTTGATGAGCAAAGCCTTTTTGCATGAAACTCCATCCGAAAACCAGGTTTTGGTGCGTACAGTTCCGGAAACAGGAAAAAAGGCGCTTTTGGTCGGCTCCTATGCCACGCACATCATCGGCTTGCCCCTTGAGGAGGGCAAAGCGTTGCTGAAGGAATTGTTGGACTGGTCCACCCAGCCGAAGTTTGTCTACAGCCACAAATGGCGCGCGAATGACCTTGTTGTGTACGACAATCGATGCTGTCTACACCGTGCGCTCCCTTGGGATCGGAGCAAGTATGCGCGCGTTTTGCACCGGACCACACTGGCTGGCGACGGTCCCACGATAGTTTAAAGCATGACCAAAGCGTACAATTCCCAATCAAATCGCAATTCAAGTTGCATAGTCTTCATCGGGTAAAAGATAAACTTTGTCATAGGAGAAAACTACATGAGCGCTGACGATCGGGTAAAACCAACCGCAGAAGAAATGACGACGACGAAAGAGTGGATCGCTTCAAACCTCGGACGACAGGCAACCGTTCCGCCCTTCTCCTTCAAATACGGAGACGGAACATCAGCCGATTTTCTCGAAGGTTGCGAGACCGACGACTCCTCAGAGGAGTTGGACGAATGCCGCACCCGGCGGACGCTCACATACACTGATCCGCAGACGGGCTTGCAAGTGCGATGCGTTGCAATCGAATACAACGATTTTCCAGTCGTCGAGTGGACGCTCTATTTCAAGAATACCGGCACGTCGGATACTCCTGTTCTGTCAGATATTTACCCTCTGGACATAGATCTGGATTTCGGTCTACAGGAGAACGAGGGCGATGTGGTGCTGCACCACTTTGCGGGCGGCTTTGCCGAGCCGAGCGCTTACAGGCCCTTCGAGGCGGCGATGCAACCGGGCACAAACAAACGTATCACCGGTGCTGGGGGACGTCCGACGAATTCGGACATGTCCTATTTCAACGTCGAAGGTCGAAAAGATGAAGGCGTCATTGTGGTTGTCGGTTGGTCCGGTCAATGGTCGGCCGACTTCAGTTGCAGTTCGGATAGGGAGATGCACGTCTCCGCCGGTCAGGAGCTCACCCACTTTAAGCTGCATCCCCAAGAGGAGGTCCGAACACCCCTGATCGCGCTTCTGTTCTGGAAGGACCGGAATTGGATCGATTCACAGAACATCTGGCGGCGGTGGATGATGCATCACAGTATGCCCAAACCCTTCGGACAACTTCCCGAACCTCGTGTCCTCGGTTCCAGTTACCGGGTGACCGGCGAGATGGTGAACGCAACCGAAGAGAACCAAATCATGTTTATCGATCGCTATATTGAGGAGAACCTGAAACTCGAATATTGGTGGATGGATGCCGGCTGGTATCCTTGCGGTGACGGCTGGGGAAACGTGGGCACATGGGAAGTGGACACGAATCGTTTTCCGAGAGGATTGCGCGCCATCTGTGACTATGCCCACTCCAAGAACATCAAGACGATGGTTTGGTTTGAACCGGAGCGAGTTTCCGCGAATAGCTGGATCGCTAAGAACCATCCCGAGTGGGTGTTGGGCGGCGCGGATGGCGGACTCCTGAACCTCGGAAATCCGGACGCCTGGAACTGGTTAACCAATCACGTTGATGAACTCCTGACCGAGCAGGGCATTGATGTCTATCGGCAGGATTTCAACATGGATCCGCTCGATTATTGGCGCGAGAATGACGCCGACGACAGGCAAGGCATCACCGAAATCAAACATGTGACAGGGTATTTGGCGTATTGGGACGAGTTGATTCGCCGCCGCCCAAATATGCTTATCGACACCTGCGCCTCCGGTGGACGACGGAACGACCTTGAGACCCTGCGCCGCGCAGTACCCCTTTGGCGCACCGACTACCAATACGAACCTATCGGAGAGCAGTGTCAGACCTACGGCATCTCCTTTTGGATACCCTATCACGGTGGCGGCAACGTCGCCGACGCCAGTGCCGACTACGGGGGAGAGGGCTATACGGCAGTTGAATCGTACGCATTCTGGAGTACCTGTTATCCGAGCATAAACAGTGCGATTGACATTCGTGTCAAGGAGATTGACTACGAATCGCTGCGAAAGTTGCACCGCCAACGCCGGGAGATTGTGGATTACTATTACGGTGATTTTTATCCCCTTACCCCCTACAGTCTGGAGAAGGACGTCTGGATAGCTTGGCAGTTCAACATGACGGAGTCAAGTGAAGGCATGGTGCAGGCATTCCGCCGACCCGACAACAAGACCGGCACGTGTGAGTTTAG
The DNA here is from genome assembly GCA_965204085.1 of Candidatus Poribacteria bacterium. Lineage (GTDB taxonomy): Bacteria > Poribacteria > WGA-4E > WGA-4E > JAJDTR01 > JAJDTR01. The sequence goes on from CBDBEE010000002.1 coordinate 1,502,721, forward strand.
GCTTCATGGACTGGACCCTGCGTCCGACTACACGTTAACCACTTTCGATGCTTCCGGTGACGTCATCATGGGTGGGGGAGAATTGATGGAAGATGGTCTGGAGGTGTCTATCAATGAGTGCCCGGGCGCGGCGGTAATAACATATAAGAAGGTTGACTAACCCGTTCCTTGCGCGGTCGCAGATTCGCGCCTTCTGGAAGGAAATGTCGTGCCCGCAGAAGCAGTTTTCGTAGGGTGGGCATTGCCCACCATTTCGCATCTTTGAATTGAGTTTTGCCAGAAAGAGGATAACATGTCCTTAAAGCCAGCATCTGAAGAAATGGCAGCAGCAGATTCATGGATGGCGGAATGTTTCCCCCCCGAGGCGGCGCGGCGAGCCTTCTCCTTTGTCTATGACGGGCATCCCTCACGTGACTTCATCGAAGATTGGGACACCGCCTACAGTAATGAAAAACTTGATGAGGGACGCACCGCCTACACTCTTACCTTCACCGACCCCGATACGTGCCTCGAAGTGAGGGTTGAAGCAATAACATATCGTGATTTCCCTGCCATCGAGTGGGTGCTGAACTTCAAGAACGGCGGCGCAACCGACACGCCAATCCTGGAGCAGATCCTTCCGCTTGATGCGAACCTTCCGCTTGCCGAAGAGTCAGCCATCTTGCACTATTCCAAAGGCGCACTTTGCTGCATTGATGATTTCGCGCCGGTAGAAAAACTGCTTGAACCGGGAGAGCAGACGCATCTCCAACCCGGCGGGGGAAGATCGTCGAGTGAGATACTACCTTTTTTTAACGTCGAGTCGGGATCGAAAGGAGTTGTTACGGGAATAGGCTGGACGGGTGAATGGGAAGCTACTTTCTGCCGGGAAGAAGAAAGCGCGCTGCGGCTTGGTGCGGGCATGGCGTTAACACATCTGACATTGCATCCGGGAGAAACAATCCGAACACCGAGCATTCTGATGTTATTCTGGCACGGCGCACGCATCAGGGGAAACAACTTGCTCCGCCGGTTTATCCTTGCCCATCACCGCCCCAAACCGAACGGCGAACCTCTCAACCTGCCCGTTATCCTAGCCGACTGGGGAGGCAAATCAGCCGCCGAACACCTCACGAACATCCAGCAGATCGTCAGGCACAAACTGCCGATCGCGTGTTATTGGATTGATGCGGAATGGTTCGGCAAGGGCTCATGGTGGAGCATGCCTGGGAATTGGGAGGTGAAGAGCGATCTCTATCCCCAAGGTTTCCGGCCAATTTCCGATATGTTGCATCAATCTGGAAGGCAATTCCTGCTCTGGTTTGAACCGCACCGGGTATGCAAGGATACGCCGTGGTATTCATTCAAGGAGCGTCCCGACTGGCTGCTGGAACTTGGAAACGGAGAGGACAACTACAAACAGTGGAAGACAGGCGGCTGGCCCATCCCGCACGACGACCCAAAGTGGATCATTTATGAAAGCCGGCGCAGTCAAATGAGCGCCGACGAACTGATGTTCAACATGGGCGCCCCGGAAGCGCGGGCGTTCTTGATCGAATTTATATCTGACCGGATTGTCGAGTTCGGACTAGATTGGTATCGCGAAGATGCCAATATTGCACCGCTCGAATACTGGCGGCATACCGATGCGCCCGACCGACAGGGCATTACGGAGATTCGTTATATTGAAGGACTGTATGCCCTCTGGGACGAACTGATAAAACGTCACCCTCACCTGATGATAGATAACTGTGCGAGTGGGGGAAGACGCATCGACCTTGAATCAATCGGTCGCGGCACCGCACTTCATCGAACAGACTGGGCTCGCGACAGCATCCACGCCCAATGCCACAGCTACGGACTCTTTCAGTGGGTGCCGCTGCACTTGCCCGGACGTGGCGCCGTTTTGAAAAAGGGAAATGAATACGAATTTCGCAGCGTCATGACCGCAGGATTGACGACTCAGTTGTGGGAGGAAGCTGACGGCGATAACAGCGAATATGCGAAACAACTGCTTCAGCAGTACCTCGGCATCCGCAAGTTTTATTACGGCGACTATTACCCGTTGACGCCGTACAGCCAGGATAACAGCGTTTGGATGGCGTGGCAGTTCAACCTTCCCGAAAACGGGGAAGGAATGGTACAGGCGTTTCGCCGCGAGGAGAGTGTTTACGAATCCGCCCGACTTTACTTACACGAGTTGGTTCCTGACGCGCGTTACCTCTTGAAGGATGTGGACGCCGACACTTCACGCGAGATGAGCGGGTGTGAACTGATGGAAGATGGCTTGGTCCTACAGATTACCGAGAAACCGTTCGCTGCGGTAATTACCTATAAGCAAGTCGTATAGAAGGGAAAAAAGCAAGAAGAAATCCATGACACTTCGACTGTATTCCTAGACGGAGTTCGTGGCGAGTAACAAGATTCTTCACAAATCGTACAGTTGACGCACCGCCTGCGGACAGAATCGTAGGAAGCATTCTCAAGGAGAACAGTTTGTCGCTCCAACAATCTACAGAAGAAAGAAACAAAGTACAATCGTGGGTAGATTCCCACCTGTCGATTGACACTCTCCCACCATTTTCGTTCATTTATGGTGGTACGCCCTCCCCTAACCTGTTAAAATCCTGGCAATCTAGCAAGGAAACGACGCACCAAGACGACGTGAAAACCACGGGTTCGTTGACACGCAGAGACAGCGATTCCGGTCTTGTTGTCCAGTGTGAATGGGAAATCTTCGCGGATTTTCCTGCGGTGGAGTGGGTAGTTAAGTTCAGGAATGAGGGCGCTGCTGACACACCCATCCTTGAGGACGTTCAGGCGCTGGATACCGTCTTCACTCGGGACAAGGAAGGCGAATTCGCTCTTCATCGCGCTTTGGGCAGTTCTGCCTCCCGGGACGATTTCGCCCCCATTACCGATGTATTACACCCCAACACAAAGGTTGAACTGGCACCGGTAGGCGGACGTTCCTCAAATACGCACGCACTACCGTTTTTCAACATTGAAACGACCGACGGCGGTGTGATGATCGGGATTGGCTGGTCGGGGCAGTGGTCGGCAAGCTTTCTCAGAGACGATGGAGACAGCCTGAATCTGCGAGTGGGAATGGAGTTGACGCATCTGAAACTACATCCCGGCGAGGAAATTCGTACGCCCCGGGTACTTCTGCTGTTCTGGGAGGGGGAAGATCGAATGCGAGGCCACAACCTGCTGAGGCGTTTCATCCTGGCTCACCGTACCCCACAGAAGGACGGAACGCCCGTGACGACGCCTTTTTCTGCCAGCGGTTCTCCGCTCAACGAATCGACCGAGTCCAACCAGATCGCCTTTACCCAGCGTTACCATGAATTGGGACTAGGCATCGAGTATTGGTGGCTTGACGCAGGGTGGTTTGATGGAGGCTGGCCTAGCGGTGTTGGGAGTTGGACCATTAGAAAGGACCATTTTCCCAACGGACTTAAACCGCTTTCGGATGCCGCCAAGAACGCCGAGATGAAATTTCTTCTCTGGTTCGAACCGGAGCGCGTGTATCAAGGTTCATGGCTCGACCGGGAACACCCCGACTGGGTTCTTAAGATTCCCGACAACCCCAACGGTTTGTTAAATCTAGGAAACCTAGAGGCGAGGCGTTGGCTAATAGAACACATCTCAGGAATGATTACGGAGCAAGGAATCAGCGTCTACCGTCAGGATTTCAATATGAACCCGTTGCCCCACTGGCGCGCGGCAGATGCTAAGGAACGTCAGGGAATGACGGAAATCCGACATATTGAAGGGCTATATGCGTTCTGGGACGAGCTGCTCGATCGCCATCCGGGGTTAATCATCGACAATTGTGCCAGCGGCGGACGGCGCATTGATCTTGAAACCACCTCCCGAAGCGTTCCGCTGTGGCGCACCGATTACGACTACTTTGAACCGAACGGATACCAGTGCCACACGCACGGATTGCACTTTTACCTGCCATGCAGCGGCACCGGCAGCAACAATCCGAATTCCTACGAATCTCGCAGCGCGATGAACAGCGGATTCGTTCTAGGCTGGGACGTCCATTCTCCGCACTTCCCGGTCGAAATCGCCCAAAAGACGGCATCGGAATATAAACGTATTCGCCCCTTTTTTTACGGCGATTACTATCCGCTGACATCGTACTCGACCAATTATGACGTTTGGATGGCTTTCCAGTTCCACCGCGAAGACCTGAAACAGGGCATAATCTTGGCATTTCGCCGTCCGTGTAGCCCTTACCTTTCAGCTCGGTTGAAATTAGAAGGCCTTGACCCGAAATCACTGTACAAGTTAAAATTTGAAGACACGGGTGATGTGGAAACGGTCACGGGCAGTGCCCTTCGTGACGGCTTTGAAGTAACGATTGACAAGGCGCCAGGCTCGCAGTTGATCGCGTACGAACAAATCTAAGTGGTTCATTCGCTAAGAATTTAATGCTTAATGAAACCATCAAGCGAATGGATAATGAGTGCGATAGAGATCCCTTTTTCTTCAAAACTCGGTTTCTTCCCCGAGTCAAAGTGGCTTCAAGGTAATGGTTGAATCCACTCATCACGGGCAACTGAGGATTGATAATCATGGCAATCACTTCATCACATAAATCACAGTTCAGACAATGTTAACTTCCGACAACCAACACTTGCCATATGTTTTTGGAAAATAAACCACTAAATGGTTTTCTCACCAAGAGTTTATGATATTGTTTTTAAGGTAGTAGGCACACCTCGTATGCCGCAAACCGTATTACTCCGCCCGACTGTTGGTAGAAGCGTCTCTAGATCGCGACCTTCTACCTCGCATCAAACACTTATCGAGTGAACCACTTCGTGAGGAAGCTGCCGGATTAATTTAGGACAATCGCGCCAATTACGTGAAGAATCGAGTGGAAGAAAGTTACTACGAAACAACCATTAAAGAAGGAGTATCTCGCAAATGGCACCAACTGTTGTAATCGCATATCCCGGATTCGGCGACATCCGGATTGAGGAAGAAATACTAAGCACTATCGACGCAAATGTGTCACATTTGGGCAATACCGACACGCCGGCTTCACGAGAAGTCGTAGCACAGGCTGACGCACTAATGGTTACGCTGCAACCGGTCCCTGCCGAACTCATCGCCACTATGGAGCGTTGCCGAATTGTCAGCAGGGTGGGGACTGGACTTGATGCCATTGATATTGATGCCGCCACGAAGCACGGTATTTGGGTAACTTACGTCCCCGATTACGCGGTAGATGAGGTTTCAACGCACGCCATCGCTTCCCTACTGGCTCACGCGCGGGGCTTCCCGCGTCTCCTCGAATCGACTCGAAGAGGCGAATGGGGAAACAAAGTGGTCGCGCCTATTCATCGGCTTCAGGGGCAAACGGTCGGTGTGGTGGGTTTCGGACGTATTGGTCGTGCCGTAGCGGTTAAGGCTCGCGGTCTTGGTCTCGAAGTGAATGTTCATGACCCTTACCTGGATTCGCTCCCTTCTGATTCTTCCTATGCACGATTAGTGGATTGGGAAACGCTGTTGCACACGTCGGATTATATCTCTCTGCACGTTCCGCTAACTGATGGAACCCGGCACATTATCAATGCCGAATCACTCTCAATGATGAAATCGACCGCGTTTCTAATTAACACCGCGCGTGGCGCATTGATTGACGAGGATGCGTTGCTCGAAGCCGTAAGATCCGGACAGATTGCGGGAGCGGCGCTTGACGTACTGTCAGCCGAACCTCCACCGGTAGACCACCCCTTGTTGCACGAAGATCGGATTTGGATTACGCCGCACAGCGCCTGGTATTCGGAAGAATCAATGGAGGATATGCGCACGCGAGGAGCGGAAGAGGTAGTGCGTGTTCTGCAGGGCCAGATGCCTCGCAGTCCGGTAAATCAGATTAACTGAGATCAAGCGACTGGACATTGAACGCGATAGTGAATTCCACGTGATAGCGAATCCCATGCTAAGTTAGATTTTTTGTCGCAGTCACGTTTCGATCCCTTGATGGATTGAGATCTCATTCAAACTGGTTGATTATCGGAACACCGAAGGAAACTCGCAGAACATGCCCCTTGATACATCAAAACAGGACACCGCTGTTACTTGGCGCGCAGTGCTCATCGCCATTCTGTTGATCCCGCTCAACTCCTACTGGATCATGCAGATGGAGGCGGTGTACTATTCCGCTCATTCGACACTTATCGCGCTCTTCTTCAACGTTATTTTTAACCTGCTCGTCCTAATCGGCCTCAACATCCCACTAAAAAAAATCTCACCGAAGTTAGTTTTTCGCCAAGGGGAACTGGTCACGCTCTACATCATGCTGAGCCAGTCGGCGGCGCTGGTGGGTCATAGTATGATCCAAATCTTGCCGCCGTCAATGGCTGCCCCGTTCGGCTTGGCAACGCCGGAGAACGAGTGGAGCGAACTCTTTGGGCGATACATTCCCACATGGCTTGCCATCACCGATCAGTGGACGCTGGATGGATACATCACAGGCGTAAAAACGGAATCGTCTCTCTACACCGCACGGCACATTGAAGCCTGGCTAGCGCCCGTGCTTATATGGTCGGGCTTCATCTGTGTCTTGATGTTCGTGATGATCTGCATAAACGTCATCATTCGCAAGCAGTGGTCGGACCGAGAGCGACTGACCTTTCCGATTGTCCAACTCCCCTTCCAGATGACGAATCCCGCGTCCAAACTGTTCACGAATAGGCTGTTTTTGATTAGCTTCGGCGTGGTCAGCCTAATGGGAATGATTAACGGATTTCATTTCTTCTTTCCCGCCATTCCCTACCTTCGGTTCAAACCGATTGATTTAGGCGCATTTTTTACGACAAAGCCGTGGGATGCCATAGGATACATGGCAATTACCTTCCGCCCGTTTATCCTGGGGCTTATCTTTCTCATTCCGCTCGACATCGCCTTCTCCTGTTGGTTCTTTTTCTTCTTTTGGAAAGCACAGCTAGTCTTAGGCAGCGCGATGGGTTTGCGCCAACGCCCGGAATTTCCGGAGCAGAGCACGGGGGCGTACATTGCGCTTTTCGTCATCGCTCTGTGGATGGGTAGGGGGCATCTGGCGCGATTACTCAAATCGATATTTCATTTGGGAGCGCGAGAACGCCGGGACGATGGCGCTGCGGAGCCGCTACGCTATCGAACCGCCGTACTCGGGATGATAATTGGTTTCGCTTTTCTCGTGGCGTTTTGCTGGAAGGCGGGCATGTCGATGTGGGCGGCGGGAATCTTCTTCGCGCTGTATCTGATGACAGAAATCGGAATCACCCGTATCCGTGCCGAAGTAGGCTCACCTATCCACGATCTACACTTTGCGGGACCGGAATACCTCATGGTAGGCGCCGTGGGCACACGCAAATTAGGACCGGAAAACTTGTCCGTTCTATCTTTCTTCTGGTTTCTCACTCGCGCCCACTACAGCGATGTCATGCCCCATCAACTTGAGGGATTCAAGCTGGCGGATCAATCGCGGATGAACAACCGGCGCGTCCTTTTCGCCATGCTGATTGCTACGGTGTTGGGCACCGTTGTCGCCTTTTGGGCGGTATTAGATTCGGCGTATCAGCACAGCGGCGTGATCATGACGTGGGCTGGAATGGAGCCGTTCAAGCGATTACAGGGCTGGCTGACTTATCCGACCTCACCAGACTACTTGGCTATGGGATTCTTCGCGTACGGCCTTTTATTCGGAATCTTCCTGATGGTGATGCGGTGGCAATTCCTGTGGTGGCCCTTCCACCCGGCGGGTTACGCCGTATCCAGTACATACGGAATGCGGGATCTGTGGACGATGTTCTTTCTGGGGTGGTTAATCAAATGGCTGGTTTTGAGGCACGGCGGGTTGAAGTTGCATCGACAAGTGCTGCCCCTATTCTTCGGCATGATTTTGGGCGAATTTGCGGTGGGCGGTTTTTGGGCGCTTTTCGGAATTGTGTTCAGGACTCAGACCTATAACTTCACCGCGTGGTGGTAACGGGGCACCGTGGAAGCTTCCTGAGCGCGATCCCTTCTCTGTGAACCGGCCGGATATAATCTTCACACGTTTTTCACTGAGGACGATTCATCGACCATCGGCGGTGTGGCATTGTGCTCTAGTAAACGCCTCGGTACTCCGAGACGTCTATTGTTCTAGTATTGGAGCTGACGATGTCTAAGCTTACACTCCCTCGATATTTTACTCTTGCTACTGCCTTTGCCGTAATCCTGTTGTCTTTGGGCTGTGGAGACGAACCACTCGACAACACCGGAACCACCTCACTGGGCGAGGAAAGTAGCGCTGACGTTCCGTCCACGATTTACTTCCCCATGTCTATCGGTAACCGCTGGGTTTACCGAAATCCCGACGGCTCCGAATGGTCTCGCGAAGTTGCCGAATCACACAGTTACGTCACCGAGTCTCATCACTCTTTCAACTATAACCCTCCGATCGAATTGGACTCGATCGGACCTGCTGAGTATATAACATATGCCGATCGGATTGTCCGTGAGATCAAAATCACCGACTTCAATGACTCTATTTGGCAAACAATTCTCGATACCAGCAGCGGACCTCCACAATGGGGTTTAGGACTTCAATGCGATCTCCGTAATCCCGCCGTTTGTCTCATTAACAAGCCGAGCGGGATATTAAGCATGCTATTTAAGGCACACCCGCATATCGCTTCGCGTAGCGAATTAACGTCCCTTCGATTTCCGCTTTTTCCGAACCAAACCTACACAGCGCTCGAACTAAAACTAAACTCTAAATACCACGCGCTTGGCTATTTTCACGATTTTCGCGCCGACGCTGTCATCGTGGCAGCGATTGGGAGCGACCTCGAATTGGTTGAAACGCCTGCTGGTAGGTTTCAGGATTGCCTCAAAATTCAGTACGACGCAGGTCCGATATCGTTTAAAACTGTACAGTTTGTAAATGTTGTCGTTCCTGACATGAGAATTAAGCCCGCAGCACTCAAGGCTTTTGAGTTGACTATTCATGACGAGTTAACCGATCTGCTGGCGCTTTCAATGCCGAAATTAGGATTGCAAACGATGTGGTTGTCGCCAGGCGTCGGTCCCGTCAAAATAGAAATGACCGATGGCATCGCAGAATTGATCTACTACGACATCAAGCCAGCACAGTAAGAATCTGGCAAGCCCTACCCATGCTATTTCAAAACAATACGCCTTCAATTCTTCGTTTTCTCTTAGAACCTGACTCCTCGCCAGTCGAGTGTAGGTTGGATTGAACGATCAAGGAATCCGACAGTGGCAAATCAACTGGATAGACAGCGAGGGGGATAGAGAGATAAACCCAACCAACGAATTATCACTCAGCCGCACGTTTCAGAAAAATCATCCGAAGTTTCCGCGCCCCATTCCAGTTCTCGTGGTATAAACTCGTCGGCTTCGACAACGCCCGTGAAACTTTGCTATCTCATCAGGTGTTATAACAAGCAGCCGCTTGACGAATTTGCCGGGGCGTTTACTCCTTTTCCAGATTCGGAGGCGAAGATGCTCAAGTTTCCGCCCAACCATTACTTCCTCGTCCCCGCTATCGCCTACCTATTCCTGTTGTTTGGATGCGGTGCGGAGGAAACTGTCAACACTCCCTTCGCCGAAAACGACACGACTGATATAACCCTCGCCCCGGCATCGTCGCCTTACTTTCCCATTACTCTCGGCAATCGTTGGATTTACCGTAATCCCGATGGCTCCGAATGGTCGCGTGAAGTTACCGAATCAGAGGTTTTTGATGCCGAGCGCTATCATTCTTTCAGCTACGACCCTCCTATTAAATTGGACTCGCTTCGTTCTGCCGAATATCTGACATACGTTGATCGATTCGTCCGCAGAATGAATCTCTCGGAGATCAATGACGTTGTATGGGAAGTAATCCTCGAAAGCAGCGACGGGCCCACAAAATGGCCGTTCGGAATGACTTGTGCCAATATGCAGGGGCAAAAACCTGTGTGCGAAACCAATAAGAATCTATTTAGACCGAGAATCATGACCTTTCTGTATCGTGCGAAGTCCAAGGTCGTTTGGCATAGCAAATTAACACTCCTTCGACGACCACTTTTACCGAGCCAGACCTACAACGCACTTGAGTTGCGGCTTACCGGAAGGGGTGAGACGGGTTATATTTACGATTTTATAGCCGAGGGGACAATTCTGGGACGGACTGGCGCCGACTGGGAATCGGTTGAGACACGAGCCGGTAGCTTTGAAAAATGCCTAAAAATTCTATACGAACCAAAGCTCAAATCGTTCACACTTTTTGAGTTTCGAGACAAGTTTCCCCTAGGCGACGATACGTACCTAGACGCCGCACGCGAACTTATAGAATCCGAACTTCTTGAAGAGTTGAACGATCTGTTGCCCGATTTAATCCCGAAACTGGGATTGAAAACCATGTGGCTCGCCCCGGGGGTGGGTCCTGTTAAAATAGAAACTCCTGATGGCATTGCAGAATTGGTTGACTACGACATCAAGCCAGCACAGTAAGCGTCTTGCAAGCCCAATCCTCGCCATCTCATACTAATTCGTGATCCATAAGTAACGCAGGTTGCTACCTATAACAGAGAAACCGAGTTTTTGGTTAACGTACGCTGAATTATAGGTAAACTAGTCTGATATTCGCTAATCTCGTGTTTCCACGTTGTAAAAACTCGGTTTCTGTGCGCCTATCGAACATAGGTGGCAACTCGGGTTAAGTAACAAAACCCGGGGTTCGTAGTAGCGCAATTCATTGCGCGTCTCATATTGCCTGTGACGTTTAGATTTTGAAATCGTATCAAATCGACACACCTTCAATTCACGCGAGACTGGATAACTACCGGTTCGGTTTGGAAACCGAATCTACCACAGTGTATCATCATCATCAATTACTGGTTTTGCTACAACACCTGACTCACCGCCAGCCGCGCTGATTGGCTAAGCCACGATTTGGTGCAGACGCAAACGCTTTGTCCGGTTCTCCCGCCAGCCGCCCATCTTTGACCCACTCAAGATCTCGCCCATAAAGGTTTTGAATCAACAGATCGGTTAAACGTTCACGCACATCCGCATGTTTGGGAAATTCGGAGAGATCATACATCTCCTGCGGATCCTTTTCGAGGTCGAAGAGTTGAACGCGATTGCCAGTTGGATACCAGATTAGTTTGTACTGCTCGGATCGAATCATCCGCATCGCTCTTTCGTCCTCATTGTGTTCGCAGTAGAGATGATCACGTCGCTCGTTCGACGCCAACGAATACCCCTCCACTGTCTCCGGTACGGGAATGTCACACAGCTCCAGCAGCGTGGGCATCACATCACGAAGTTCCGCCAGCCGATCATCCCTACGATGGTGTCCGATACGATCGCAATCCGCTGTCGGCATAAGAATCATCGGGATTCTCGCGGACCATTCAAACATCGGGGGTTTCGCCCACAGATTATGGTTTCCGAGCATGTCGCCGTGATCCGACACCAGCATAATGATTGTATCGTCCAGTATACCCGCCTCACGCAGCGTTCCAATCATGAGCCGAATCTGGTGGTCAATATAGGTGCACTGCGCATAAAACCCCATTCGAGCAAGAGTCGTCTCGGTGGGATTCGGCGCTGAGATTTTGTCGATATGCAACTTCAGCGCGTAGGGCAGCTTGTCGAAATCTTCTGCCCAATCGCCTACCACAGGTTCATCGACGCCAAGCCTTTGATACATCTCGAAATAATCTCGCGGCGGTGTCACGGGCGGATGGGGTGTGATATACGAGCAGTACCAGAATGCCGGGCGGGTAGGATCGCGGCGCTGGATGGCGTAACACATCTCTCGTGTGGTCCAATTCGTCGGGTGGCAGTGCTCCGGCAAGTGCCACGGACGTGCCGAGTATTCGTTGCTGCTCATCCCGTGGGCAAATTCGTGTCCCGCGTAGCCCTCTCGCTGGAGAAAACGCTCGAAGTCGTCAATCACTCCGCCGAATTGATGCCTTCCCTCCTCGCAGAGAATCACCTCGTCAAAACCGATGCGACTTCGTTGCGGGTATACGTGGAGCTTACCCACAGCATAGGCTTGGTAACCCGCATCGCGGAACGTCTGCGGCATCGTCGGCAGTTTGGGATCCATCGGAAGCTGTTCATTGAAGACCCGGTCACCGTGGGTTTTTGCTGTTGTGCCGGTCATCAGCGCACGCCGCGCCGGGATACAGGTTGGCGTTGCGGTATAGGCTCGCGTAAAGCAAACGCCATTGTTTGCAAGTTCGTTGAGCGTAGGCGTCAAAATCCGCTCATGTCCCATGGTTCCCAACAGAGGTCCGGGCCAATGATCTGTGCAGATAAGCAGTACATTGGGTTTTGCCATCGGTTCATTCCTTCCCGAATTGCCAAGCTTTGTATTGTAACAGGTGGCGAAAGCGCCGAGAAACTTAACTAACCCAAGTTGCCACCTTCGTCCGACAGGGGTACAGAAACCGAGTTTTTACCAACGTGGAAATACGAGATTGACGAAAATCAGACCAATCTACCTTTGATTTAGCGAACGTGACTCAAAAACTCGGTTTCTTAGTTATAGGTAACAACTTGCGTTAATTAATAGACATCTTTCCAAAATGGATCCGTGTAGTTACAGCAATCTTGGAGATTAGAATAACTACGCCGTTTGGCAACTTGTTGAGGAATATCGCAAGTTTACAATGGCAGCAATCACATTCCATGTTTTCCCATAGTTGCGATGTTTGCCTCGATAGATGTCTTTGGTGATGCGAAAAATCTTACATCGTCTGACGATATTCTCAATGGCGACCCTGCGTGTTGCCAACCGTCGGTTGAATTGCTTCGCCTCCCGAGTCAAGGGCTTGCTCCGATAGGCCTTGATGGGCGTCCAACTGTTGGCATACCGTTTGGCTATCCCCTGATAACCACTGTCAGCCAACTTCTCAGTTTCGGGAGAAATTGCCACACGACTTTCCTTCAGAATGGTGTAATCGTGAACACTCCCTTTGCGGCAGGTAACCGATACTATTTCTAACAGCGCCAAACACGCAATCAATTGAACTTTTATGGTGTGCCTTTTTTTTTTACCGCTATAGTAGACACGCTGTCCTTTGGTTGGACGTTCAATCGGTTGCTCGGTGGCATCAACGATGATGGTTTGGAGATCGCCCTCCACTAAGTGCTTTCGATTCTTCAATGAAAGCACTTTAACTAACACATCAAGTATCTGATGATAGAGTTTATTTGCATAAGACTCACTGATACCAAACTCCATGCCTAATCTGGCAAAGGTTGGATAGTGGCGCAAATAGGTGAATGTCAATAGAAGGCGATCGGCCAATGCAACCTCCGATTTCTTTCCTCGCTTCTTCATCGGACGTTCTTCTCGAAGGTTTTCGGGGTGAGTCGCCACACGCTCCAAAATAAGGTTGAAAGCCGCCTTGTCAATACCAACCGCTCGCAGAAATTGCTCATCTGACTGTTTTACTGCTTTTTCAAATTGACTCATGGGTATCCTTTCTACAACAGAAGATTGTTGAAAGGATATAACGTAAAATCAAGCCAAATAGATACTTATTTTGGAAAGATGTCTAATGTTCCACCCAGTGCCGGAAGAGCGGTTTGACGTTTGCCGGGAGCGCCTCGAAGACCTGGAGAGGAACTGGCAGAACTTCATTCTCCTTTCGCCCTGTTTCGTCCACCATGCGCCTGCGCTCCACCGAACCGGGTCTCAGCACGTCCAAATTTAGCCACCAAGGCGCGTATCGTACGACTAAAGCGACCCGCGGTTCGCTACTGCGATTCACCGCCGCCGCATGCCATATCCGGCTGTCGAACACGAGCACGCTGCCCGCCTCGCCCGTAACTTGCATTTCCGTCGGGTATGGTTCATGGGGATTGACCCCGTTGTTGCCGGTGGGATTGTTGTTTTCTCGGTGGCTTCCGGGCACGATCAAGGTAGCCCCCGTTTCGGTTGTGAACGGCGAAAGCATCCATATTGTCGTCAAGTGCATGACGACATCCGGATAGGGTGCCGGGATATGCCCTGCATTGTTTTGATTGAACGGCCAATCGGCGTGCCAACCGCCGCGCGCATTTCCGGGTAGGTTGATATGAGTAGTTGTGAAGGAGATGCGTACGTGTGGTCCGAATAATGCCTTCGCTACGCCCAAAATGCGCTCGTCGGCGAGATAGGAAGCAAACGACTGATTGAATGCTAACAATCCCTTGCGGGTTGCCACGCCTTCCGTCCCAGTCGTAATACCGTGCGCGTATGTCGTTTCTTCAAGGCTCTTGCGTATGGGGGCGATTTGGTCTTGAGAGATGACATCCGGTATCATACACCATCCGTTGAGTCGCAGATTCTCCAACATCTCTTCAATCGTCATGATAGTTCCAACATCTGCTGAATAAGATGACTTATCCGCCCATCTGTTTGCTAAAAGCGATAGGCGAATCAGCCCGCACGAGAAAACTCTTTGGGCCAATTAACTTGGCAGCCTGTTCCCGGCTGAAGCGTTCAAGTGCCTGTTCTTGAGTATAGCAATCGACGCGTAGTTCGAGAGGAGGAGGCACCTTGAACGGCTCGAACTCATCTAACCGTTGAAGCGCCACTTTGGTTTTCTCACGAATCAGATCATCCGCGTCTGCCGGATGGAGCGAGATCGCCCAGTGTGTTCCCAGCCCTTTCTTGACGGGGGCTACCTCCACGTTTCCTAACCATTCCAGGGCTTCTTGACAGCCTGCCTCATCGCCGGACACCATAACCACAGGTACATCAAACGATCCGAAGATTAAGGCTTCCATGGCAATTTCTCCGATTCGCTTGCCGTTTAACCACATGTTTTCGATTGCTAGCGAACTGAAGGTGTGTGCCATTACGCCATCCTCAACACCCGCCATGGCGTGGTGGCCCAGCAGAACGACCGCATTGAAGCTAGCATCAATAACACGGTGTAAGGGTGCACCTCCCAAACCAATGCGTATACCGCGCGGGAGCTCGTCGTAGTGAAGAATAAGCCCGCCCGGGGAAACACCCCGTATGAAACCGATATCTTGAACCACGATATCAGTGGCACCCGCCTCACGTGCACCCTCTATTGCTGCAGTTGTTTCCTGTGTTGCTCGCTTGCGAATATAGTCTGCCTGCCAAGGCCCATAAACATTCTGAGGGTCTTCCTCGCGTGTAACACATGCTTGACCTTCGCTATCTGTGCCAATGTAAACCTTCATCCGATAAACTCCCGGTGAATGAGGTAGTGATATATGGTACAATCATCTCTATTCGTTTTGTTCAGAACTCATGGCGCAGTACACGTCCCGGCAAGGCTGCGGTCAGACTACCCTCCTTCACGACTGGCACGCCGTTGACCAGCACCCAGTCCACGCCGACAGGCGGCTCGATCGGGTTCTTCCAGGTCGAACGGGCTGAAACCGTTTCCGGATCAAAGACCACCAAATCCGCCGCCAATCCCGTCTCGATTTTTCCACGGTCCTTTATTCCAAACCGTTCTGCGGGAAATCCGCTCATTTTGTAAACCGCTTCCTTCAGTGAAACCAACTTCCTCTCCCGCACATAACGTCCGAGATATTGCACAAAACATCCGTAACCACGGGGATGTGGGTGAGGTATGTTGTAGACTCCATCGCTCGCAATCATCATTCGAGGATGCACCGCTGTCTGGTCGAGCGTCGCTTGGAATTCTTCGCGTGGTGTCTGCCATGGAAAGATAAACGTTTCCACCCCATTCTCTTCAATCATAAGGTCGTAAGCAAATTCTTCCCAAGGCTTATCCACGCCCTCAGCTGCTTCAGCGAGTGTCATACCAATATATCGACCGGAAGCCGTATAACCGACAATCTGATCGCCGTGTTTTCCAAGGCTCTCCCGGAGATAGGGTAGGGATTCTTGTCGCGTTTTTGGCTGTTTCAAAACTTCGATTCGCTCCTCCATGCTTCCCACTTGAAATTTCAGTGGTAGCATCATCGCAAGGTGTGTCATCCCGGCCGGGTAAAGATAGGATTCAAAGGTCAAATCGATGTCTTCGCGATCCGCACGTTCCAGTAATGCCGCAGATTCGGCATCGACGCGTTCATGGGAGATATGGACGGGAATCCCGGATTGCTTAGCCAACTCAAAGGTCTCTTCCCAAGCTCTCTTACGACCGATCTCGCGATAGCGGATATGAGCGGCATATATAGCACCATAGGAGGCGGCAAGTTTTGACAGCGCCACAAGTTCCCTTAGGTCAGCGTTCGCACTCGGTTGATAGTCAAGCCCCAAGCAAAGGCAGCCCGCTCCCGCTTCGAGCCATTCACGGGTAGTTTCTCCCATGCGCGCCAGTTCTGCGTCCGTAGCCGGCCGCGGATCCCAACCCATGGCTTCCAAGCGCACGGCACAATGGGGTACTTGCGGATAGAGGTTTGCGGGAATATTCCCCGGAAAAATGTCAAGATAATCTTCCGCACACTGCCAATCGAAGGAGAGTTCCGCGTCCCCATAAGCAAACTGGGTGTAATGCCATAGCTCCTGAATCTGTTTTGGGGGAAGCGGCGCCCAACCGAAACCATCCGGGGCACTGAGTTGTGTCGTAACTCCCTGACGAACACTTCCCATTTGGTCCCGTCCGCCCAATAAAGCAATCTCGGAATGGATATGAACGTCGATGAATCCCGGACTGATCGCTTTGCCTTGCGCGTTTATTGTTCGGCTCGCCTGTGCGGACTCAAGTACCCCGATGGCGGTAATTTCGTCTTGGACGATACCGACATCCGCCGGAAACGGGTTACGCTTGCCGGTACCATCGACAACAATTCCGCCTTGAATTATGTAGTCAAATTGCATTCGGTACTTCCTTCGTGTCTAAAGAAAAAGATGTATTAATCCAATCGAGAATGCTTCCAACTGCTTGACATCACTAGCCGTCCAACTCCTGGCGGATTTTATCGGCAAGAATATCGGAACTGCTATCGTTTAGGTGGAGTGGATTCACCCGAAGTTTTCCCTCTCTAAGGGCACTATGGCTGACATAGATTGGTGGCTCGCCTTGACGAAGATTGCGGCACACCTCAATGGCATTTTTGCCGATTGCAGCTTCATCAATGGTGATCTCAAGCAGCGGCAAACTTTCGCCATCGCCTTTATCTGTAATCTCGAAGCGTGCGGCACACCCATTCACATTTCCCACAATTCGTTCAAGAAGTGTGCGGGCTTTGTGATGAAGTTCATCATAAGCGCCGTCACTGAAAAGCTGTAACGCGGCAAGCAGAGCGATAATCTCCTCTTTTGACACCTTGAAGCCGCGTCCGATACCGTGCCTTGGAATCCCACGAAGTGTTGTTTTATCAATGAACTCAATCGGCGGATCCCAAAGTTCGAAATGGTCGTCCATATCAAGCAACTGAACGGCAGCCGCGCTAATGAGTTCACGGCGACCGCAAAGAATGCCTGTCGATTGAGGACCGCGAATTGATTTGCCGCCGCTGAATGCTACCAAATCCGCGCCCGAAGCGGGAATCGACTTTAGATTGCCACGCGGCGGAAGTTCACCAGCGGCGTCCACCAGCACGGGAAGACCTCGCCGATGAGCTAGATTAACCACTTCCTCAAGAGGTGGTCTGCTAGCAGAAGCATATACATACAGAATACCGGCTGTATCTGGCCCGATAGCTGCCTCATACTCCCAAGTTTCGGTACGTCGCACGCCGGCATTAGACACAATCTCGTTAAAACCGACCTCTATGAGCCGAGCACCTGCGGCACGAACCGCATGATCGTATCCGTTTCTCTGCTCCCGCGCAACGATGAACTGGTTCGGAAATCCTTCACAATGTGGCAAGCATTCCATTCTGCTTAAATCACAACCCGTCAAGATCGCAGCGGTCCCTAGGGTTAGCGCGGACGCCGCGCCAGCGGTGACCAAACCCGCTTCAGTTTCGGTCGCTGCGGCAATTCTCTTGGAAGCAGCCGCTTGAAGCTGTTCAAGCGGCACAGCGGCACGGGACGCCTCATAGAAAGCCTCAAGCACTTCATCAGGCATCGGCGCACCTCCCAATCGAGTCACGGACCCGGAAGCATTGATAATCGGTGTTACCCCCAACTCTTCATATATTCCCATAGCAATCCAATTACGTCAAACGTTACAAGCGGCATGTACAATCCTATACCACTTCTCCATATTTACAGTGTATTATTATCATCATTCAAGTCTACCCAATGCGGGGCAAGAACATCCGTGCCTAATAGACTTGTTTTGGATGTGCGGTTTGGGCTAGTGAACCGTAGCCTACAACCCCTATTACTATCTTGAGCCCTCGTAATTGCTCCATTCACTCGCGTGAGTCCTATTTTTTGTTTTCTAATCCAAAAATGCAGGTCGTTGGAGTTCAAAATGTGGCTCCCGGATTGTGTCAGCCAAAACCCGCGAGCATTAGCCAATGGTTACGCCATTTTCGCGTGCCACTTGTCTGATGTATTGCTGACCCGCAACCGTCTCGGCTTCGGGGAAGTGCTCGACATGCACGGTCACGTCATGGTTTAACTGGTCAAGCCGGCGTAGAATCGTCGCGTAATCAATACCTCCGGTACCGGGAACAGCTTCATCCACGCGACAGATAATGCTGATCGGTTTGGCTGACCACATCGTTGCATCTTTAGCGTGGAGCGCTACGATTTTGTCGCCGACCTCGTCAAAAATCTCATTTGCGAACTCCGTCATTCTGAGGAACATGTGCGGCCAAGTGAGGTTGACCGGGTCCATGAGCGCCTTTAGGCGTGGAGAGGGAACAGCTTCAAAAAGCGCTTTATATCGAGCTATAGAGTAGACCGGTGTGATGAGATGCGGGTGTATGGCGACATCCACTCCCATCTCCTCGGCATAAGGCATTAGCTCCTCGACAGCGGCGATGCACCGTTTCCAAGTTTCTTCGGACCACATGCGAGGTATCGCGCCACCGCGTTCCCTATAGGTTTTGGGCATATCTTCAATCCACGCCCTTCCAATAAGCATTGCGCACGCGATGCAGTGTGCACCCAAGATGCGGGCATGCCGGAGTTGACGACGGTGCCCCTCAATCGCCGTCCGGTATTCCTCGTCGTTCGCTGAGCCAAAACCGCCCTGATGGCCACTAAACTCTCCAACTCTAATTCCATGATCGTCTAGGAAACGCTTGGCTTCCTCGGCATCCGCATCGCTCCAGTCGGCAGGCGTAGAGGTAGACACTGTTTTGACCTCCATCAGTCCGACTTTGTAAAGAAATTCCCTTCGCGCTTCTGCCGTTTTTCCCAAGCGGATGCTCGGGCTCATTAAAATCATCTAACATCCTCTCAGTTGTTCGGTCGGTAAAACAATCCTTGCTTAATAAAAGAAAAGCCTCCTGATAACGACGACAAACATGTCCGTTTAATCTCGTAATCAGGAGGCTAAGTTATGGAACTGTGCCACATGCGAGACAGGTGATTAGTAGCGGCGCTTGATTCCAGCCCAAGTCGTTGCTAACTTATCGTTGAGCTCCACCGCAGTCCCTGCGCCTAGTGGCGCGTTTTCAGCGTTCCACTCAGCTCCACCTTCCAACGTGCCGTGATTCTCGTTACCAGAGGCATCATCTGTCGTGTCTCCGGAGCCTTCGTTGAAATGGTAGAGTGCGACAGTATCCCCGTCGGGAGTGAATTCTGCCGTCGGTGGATCGAAATCCCCGGCCGGATATCTAGCAACGTTAGACATACGAACTTCGTCGATAGACCCGGTGAAGGCTTCTCCCCATTGTGGCAGCCAGCCAATTAGGAAATCTGCCAACGAGGTATTGATTGCCCCCGGATCTTCGACGGTGTCCCTATGCTTCCCGTTGACATGAAGTTCATAGACCGTTCCGTCGAACGATGTCGCAACGTGGCTCCACTCATTGAGTTCGACCTTTCCGCTGCCCTTCCACTCCCATTGAGCGGCATTCACAGCGGCTTGGTAGTTGGAAGTGGCAACCTCAATCGCATGCATATAGGTGTCTGCCTTCCCAGAGATGAACTGCCTTCCACCACCGGCATCTAGCGCCGTGGGATAAATCCATGCTTCCATGGTGAGTTGCTCGCCAAGATTCAGGCTCTCGCTGTGGCTAACGCGTACCACCGATCCTTCGGCAGGTTCATTCGCCGGCACCTGCTTACCGGCGTCAAACTCTATTGATTGTGCGAATAGCACGGGCGTAACCGCGAGTGAGAAAATAAAAGCCAAAGAAAGCTGTAACAGGTGTCTTCGTTTCAATTTTATTCTCCTTGTTGGTGTTAAAGGTTGATTACACTATACGCCTCAGACGTTAACGTTCTATTACATACGTAAGTACGTCTATTAAAGATTCAGGACATATGCGGAGACGCACTTCTTAGTTTCAGCCAAAGCACGCCACCTTCATCTACAGTTCATTACCCGAATAACTGCTTAGACGTCACCAAGTGGTATATATCTCAGGACACCCCGAGCATTACCGTCGACATTAACTCCGAGTGCTTCTAGTCTGAATTTTCGGCAGTTTAACACATTTCCGCTAGCACGTCAAGAGAATATTTTTGAAGATTGGGTCGAATCTCGACTGCCGTGATTGGATAGATCGGACAACTGTTAGATGTTGGCAGTCCCGCGAAAAACTCAGGCTCCTTTTGCATTGACATTCAACCTTCCTTTCAGTAAACTCTAGTTGTACTCAGGTCTGCCTCTGCTGCTCACTGACTGTAATGTGGAAATCTCTTGTATGGTATCGTCATTCTGCCCTTAAAGGGAAGAGGGAAATTGTCATGAAACGGTTTGTAGCAAAATTGAGGATAGTAAGTGTTAGTCTATTCACCTTGAATCTATTGATAGTTGGCTCCGGCTATGGACAATCGCCATTGTTGAGAGATTTGGTCGCGATGTGGCTGTTTGACGATCTTGGAAGACCAAGGCAAATAAAAGATGCCTCCGGCAACGGTCACGATGCGCAAGTGTTGAACAATCCGAAGGTAGTAAAGGGAAAATTTGGCACTGCGATGCGGTTCAATGGAGACTTCCATAGCAAGACGTATTTGGAGGTGCCGGATCATGAAGCGCTCCAATTGACTGATGTGATATCGATTGTCGCCTGGGTCAAAAGGCCTAGAGAACCGAAAGATATAGCGCCGTACTATATCTTGGCAAAGGGCACCGAGTGGCAATTCGAACGGGCAGCATACGGTTTGGCTCTCCACAAGGTTTTTGACAACATGCTCTTTTTCTGGTACAACGGTGGATATCAGGGGACAGACGGAATAAAGGACGATCAATGGCATCACTATGCGGTTATTGCCAAGAATGGGGCTAGGAGCCCTACATTATTCATTGATGGAAAGTTAAAGTCTGTCACACACGAGGATGGTGCGCCGCGTATCAAACTGAAACGCTCCCCAGAAAACAGCTCGATACCCCTGATCATTGGAGCACTGGTTCCAGGCAAACCGAGGTTTCACTCCTTCAGTGACAACACGATTGATGAAGTTGCGATTTTCAACACTGCCCTATCAGCAGAAAACGTCAATGAACTAATGACTAATGGACTTGACAAAGTGATCTACGCGGTTTCGCCATCGGAAAAGCTCGCTACGAGTTGGGGCGAGATCAAAGACACAAGATGACCCGGTTCCCGAAGGATTAAGGAGAAACTCACAATGAGGTGTTCAACTCTGATTGTCGTGTTTGCCACAATCCTGTGTCTAGAGATAGCTTGTCCGATTCTAGTTGCCCAAGACGCGCTTCCCGGCTCGATACTACATCTAGACGCATCCCATCAAAACCGCAGAGACAAAGCATGGAGAAACCTCGGCTTGGCGGGAGGGGAACTGCCTCCGAATGACGCGACTCCAGACCTCAAGGATGGAACAATCAGAGTTCCCGAAGCCGGGTTTAATCGGAAATTGCGATGGTATACGGTCAGCACGAGAAGTGAAGGCTTCGCCGGGAAACCCGATCTGACCCCCGACTTGAAACTCCAAGACTGGACATTCGAGTTGCTTGTAAAACGCAATGGACCAAAGTGGCCAGACTTGGTAGTCGCAACTCAATTTGCCGGTTTTCACTCGCGTGATAGGAAGAGCCAAGGATTACGGATTCTCCTGCATGGACCCGACACTGGAAAACTTATCGCTTGGATCAAGGGAAAAAACACGGCGAAAGGAAGTTGGTACTCAGCGGAAAAACTGGGCATCGACATTGGCAAAAAGGAGTGGCACTGGATAGCGTTGGTGTTCAGAAGTGGCGAGCGACTCGAAACTTACCAAGATGGCACAAGGGTTGGAACGATTGAGTCGGATCAAAGTTTCCACGGTGGGGAACCGATGTGGCCTACGATTTTTAGCGCATGGGAGAGTGATCGTACTTTTAACGGCGCCATGGCTATTGTTCGGATTTATGATCGGGCGCTCAGCCAAGAGGAAATCAATCGAAATATATCAGGCAACCTAGCTGTCGACTCCGTAACAAAACTCGCAATCACCTGGGCAAAAGCAAAAACAACCTCGCGTTGACTCGATTCAGTCGCTCTCGCTGTGGTGTTCGCCATTAGCTGGGTAGAGTAAGTGACCGTTTCGCTGGATGAAGTGAGTTTTCGAACAAATTTAGGTTCCGCGCAGTCCCTCATCACTCACTACGAGCACTCAGTCTACGAAATTCGACGTGATGCTCGCAATCTCGCCGTTCCTTCAAGATCGATTTCAAGGTCATCGTTCTGTATTAGAACCCCATATTCACGCTCCGCCACTTCGCGACTGTAATACCCTCGCTTGACATCCCGCAAGACGAGGTCTACAGTTCTGTTCAACGGATTGCCATAGCCCCCGCCTCCGGGCGTTTCCAACGTCAATATGTCCCCCGGCTGCATCGGAATGCCCTCATCCTTGCTGATGTGCGGCGGATGGTATTCCTCTCCACTAAGCAGAAACGTGTGTTTTGCAGATTTGGCGGCTTTTCCACCCAATACGCCGAATGGCGCGAATCGTCCGCGCTCCCCTAGCATGGAAGCACTTGCCTCGCCCCGCCGAATCTGGAACTCGAAGATCACACCTAAGCCACCACGACGCATACCGGCACCGCCAGATCCATCACGAATAGCGTACCGAGTAAACAGTACTGGATAACGCGATTCAAAGATTTCCAATGCCTGTGTCCTGGCAAGAGCGATTGTGGGATTCCCATTGATTAAGCCATCGGTGAGGTAGTTTCCGCCGTAGCCGCCTCCGATAAACGAGTAGAAGACATAATACCCCTTTTCCGGGTCGTCCCCGCCCACAGAAAGATTTGTGACAGTGCCCATTGGGCATGCGTAAGACCGCTCCGGCAACGCCTGACTAATCGCTCCCAAAACTACATCGATGATTCGTTGGCAGACCTCTGAGGCACAGCCAGACACAGGTCGGGGCAATTGGGCGTTGAGGAAAGTCGTAGACGGTAAATTAAAGGAAAAGGGAGCGAAGCAACCCGCATTGACCGGCACATCTGGAAAGATATGTTTGAAGCCGATGTACACCCCGGCGATTGTCGTACTGAGAACGCTGTTGAGAGGACCTCTGCAGGGCGGACTACTCTTGGAGAAATCAATATGCACGTTGCTGCCCTTAATTTCCATCTCCATACGAATTTTAAGCGGTTTCCATTCAACCCCATCACTGTCAATATGGTCTTCAAACACGTATTTGCCGTCTGGAATGGTCTCTATGTGACTGCGCATCAACTGTTTTCTGAGCGTGCTTTCAATTCACTAATTGCGCCGAAAACCGTCTCTTCCCCGTAGCGATCAAGGAGTCGTGTGAAACGGTCAGCCCCCAAATTGAGGGAGGTCACTTGGGCAATAAGGTCGCCGTGCCGTTCGTCCGGCACCCGCACGTTGTGGAGGATGATGTCGATTACCTCTTGATTCAACCTCCCCTGATCGAAGAATCGTATTGGCGGAAGGCGCAACCCCTCTTGGTAGATTTCGGTTGCTTTCGTGGAGAATCCGCCCGCAACCCGTCCGCCAATATCTGGCCAATGACCACTGTTCGCTAGGAACGCCGTCAATTTCCCTTTGTAGAAAAAGGGCTTTACCATTTTGACATCCATTAGATGTGTCCCACCCAAGTAGGGATCGTTCACAATGTAGATGTCGCCATCGGCTATGTCTTCAATCCGCTCAATCACGGTACGGGTGGTAAATTCCATCACATAAATGAAACTTGGCAGTCCTCGAGGCCCCTGCATGATGACTTCACCGTTGGATTTGTCATAAATCCCGCTGGCTCGGTCAAAGCCATCCGAGATAACAGGCGAGAATGCCATCCGTTCCAAGGTGGCATCCATCTCGTCGGCAATCTGCTCTAGGCTGCCACGGATCACGGCAAGGGTAATCGGGTCAATTTTCTTATCAGTGTTCATGCGATATCGGGGAATATAAGCCTAAACAAAACGTATAGTCATTTGCCTTCATATCCGCACACATTGTAGTTTTCTGGAAAGAATTGGCATTACTGAATTCCTAATCTGAAAGTCTATGTGCGCCCATATATGGTATGATTTGGTTCTAAAACATTTAAAGCAAGAATCTATTGCGTGAAAAAAAGTTAATACCACGAAAATTTTAAACGCATTTATGGATGGTACGTGACGTAGATTTCCACATGTCCTACGACAAGCGGAGTACTGATGCGCGCGTCTCGTTTCATCAAACTAACCTCAATTTCGTGCTGTCCCAAATCTGCTTGATCGGGCTGGAGTTGCCAAACGAGCCAACTGTTTTCCGAAGCGTCGGAGGGATTGGTGAGGTCTTCCGCCGCTGCATCCCGAATACTAGGCGGAGGCAGTCGCTTTCCGTCCAGCATAACCTCAACCTCATCCGCGGTTGAAAAATGTTCAAGTTCGATCTGTAATTCTACCTTTGCCAAGTTGCCCGTCTCAGCTTCTTCAAGGACATCGTCGTAGACTGAAACGTGGAAGGTCGGCCCCCCAACCGTCAGTCCTTGGTAAAGACAGACTGCCGTCTCACCGTAAATTCGATCGTTTACCGCTCCCGGATTTGGGATTTCTGTAACCGGAGGACCGCGGTGAATGGCAGTGTATACCTTGTTTGTGCGTTTCAATGTCTGTGGCGACCCAATCGTGGTCAATTGATTGCGCTTCGTTCGATTGTTCGCATGCCAGTTAAAGACATATATGCCATCTGTGCCCCGCTCCCAATAGCCATTTGCAGTCGCACGGACCCACGCATCCTCCCAATTTGTGCGAGATATTAAACGGTATGCGCTCTGCCTGCCAAGGGAATCAAGACCGCCGTAGATTTGTATCGCGGTACCCTCGGTAAGTGATTTGAATTTCTCTATTTCGGCGCCGGGATCGGTGCCGGAATTGCCAGCAGGGATAATGATGTCGCACAGTCCTTCACTTACCCAGGCTTCAAGATCGTACCCGATTCGCCGGCACGCCTCCATTGTCGCCGCCACACGCACCGCGAGATAATAAGGTCTACCACGCTGTTGAGCAATCTCGTCTGTCATTTGCCGAACAGCACGCTGCAAATCGGTAAGGGTATAGCGAAGGCGATAAGCATCATCGGTGGGAAGGTGAAAAGCGTGCCGCTGCCAATCCAACTCTAATCCCGCCCAGTCAGTAACACGGCAAACTTCGGAAATATGCTGGAGCCTGTGTTCCCTAACCTCGGGGATGGCGAAATTCCACGAGCCAATTCCACGTTGCTCTGGCACCTGATCTGCAGAGAGGCACCACTCCGGGTGATCCTTGCGGAGTTGGGTTAACCCTAACTTCGTCGTCTGTGCCATGTCTTCGGGCAAAATGGCATAAAAATGATTGTCGTTCATCCGAATAGATGCATAAACATCAACTCCATTCTTGCGACCTCGCTCAATCATGGCAGCATACGGATTTTCGCCGCGTTCAAACATCGCCCGGATATTCTCCGCATGACGCATCGCACGTACCGAGTTGTAGACACGATTGACCGAGTCTCCCACCATTTCCATCGTATCTGAGGGCCATTCGGCTTCGTGCACACCGACGCACCAGAAGAGCGCACCTACCTGAGTATCCTCTATCGGCGCATAGACTTTATCCAAGAACTGTTCTTGCGACTGCGGATACTCGGAATAATCGAGTGGCGCCCCGTCCCAATTGTAGATAATCTTGTATGGCGGCGGAACTTGCGATCTTTGTCCTCGATCTGTTTTTCTAGATGTATGATTTATTAGCATATCTCGTTCGCTACTCTGTTTTCCCAATCACGGCAGACATAACTTTTTCCCATCGACTGGATTTCACTGGTTAGGTTCCATAGGGTTCAATCGAATCCGCGGAAATCTCCATGCCAAAACCCGGGGCATCCGAAGGAATCACATCACCATTCACAGGCATCGGCATCCCCGGAATCGGACACAGTTCATCGAGCGGGACACCTGGATCCGAACCCATCCAGAACTCCGCCATCGGTGATTCGGGCATCGCAATTCCGAAGTGTTGTCCCCACGGCGTGCCGGCTCCCGTATGCGGGATGGTAATAATACCCGCGGCTTCCGCGATAGTGTATATTTTGACGGCTTCGGACAGCCCGCCGCACCAAGTGATGTCGGGTTGAACGATGTCTACCGCGCGGTTCTCAACCAACTGTCGGAACGCTTGGCGCCTGTGGTGATGCTCTCCCGTAGCTAGTGGAATCCATGTAATTGCGCGTTTCAACTCGATATGACCTTCAAGATCACTCGGGATCAAGGGTTCTTCCAGCCATCGCAGCCCGTACGGTCGCAATCGCTCGGCCAATCGAAGTGTAAATTCGACATTGAAGGACATCACAGGATTAAACATCAACTCGGCGTTTGGTCCGATCTCCTCGCGTGCTCTCGCGATTTTCTCCTCCAAGAGCTGCAAGCCTTCAATTCCCATCTCATAAGTCACCGGATTGCTGATTTTGAACGCCCTGAATCCCAACTCTCTCGACCAATCGAGGTCATCGGAGGTACAGTAGAGCGCCACTTTTTCTCGCGAAGGACCGCCGAGCAGTTTGTACACCGGCTGGTTGAGAAGTTTTCCCTTCAAATCCCACAAAGCCAAATCGACGCCAGACTGTGCCACAGCCGCAATTCCGCTTGCTCCGAAGAGTTGCGTAGAACGCCACATAAGGTCGTTCAGGTATTCCAGCGCCAGCGGATCTCGACCTTCGATTAACGGTGCAAAATGCGAGTCAATCAATGCGGCAACCGGGGCTCCAAATCCACATTGTCCTAACCCCCAAGTGCCATCCTCTGCAGTGACTTGTACCCAGACCGGAGTATTGAGTTTGGAGCCGGGTGTCGTTGTGTGGAACCCGGAAAATTCAGCGTATTTGTTAATCGGGAATGCACGAGGGGCACGCTCGTTCCATCCGGGACGCCGTGGTTTCGACTTGGGAGTACGATTGGGAATCTTGATTGATACCGCTCGTATCTGTTTTATTTTCATTGAATTAGGGATGTGAAATCTAAATTGAGCGAGAAGAGTCTCGTGATCGCATACCGATATTCATCACACCGTAATCACATCTATATCAAACGAATTTCACCTCGTTTGGTAATATGCTTTTCGTGTGCACGCCACTCGACCTCTAGTAATTCTCGTGTTTCAGGAGCCAGTCGCTCAAGAAACTCTGAAGGCAGATTCTCGGGCCAATCCTCCTCAAGGTGAAATGCTTGCTGATACTGCGGCACGTACCGTGTAACAATAAACCGGCGATCGCGATCCTTAGGTTTCCACTGCAGAGAGCCGTGAAAAACCGATTCAGGGGAAATAATGCAATCCCCTGCCTTAGGGGTGATGTTGACAACCCCATCCGGGAGATCCTCGGCAGATTCGTAGACCTTGTGCTCGTAAGGCATCTCAAATTCGGCTTTATGCGATCCCGTCACCACTATGAAACCGCCATCGTCCGGATTAACATCCGTCAAATACCAAAAAACATCGAATAGCTCACAATAGAGTGTGCCTGGATCTCCAAACCCGCGCGGACTGTTTATCCCATCGGAGTTGCTCCCCAATACCATGGTGTGTCCCACACTGCCGCCGTGAAGCGGAAAAGGGGTGTGCTCATGTGTATCCACCATCAGATTTCCGCGGCAGAGACAAGGCTTGTTTCCGGTCAGTTCTTTGATAATGGACCAGACTGCGGGGTGCATCGTGAGGTGCTCCAGCGCCCTATCAAAAGCAAACCCGCGAGCAAACCATCGATGATAACCGTGTGCATTTCGTTCGCCGAATCCGATCGGCATTTCTTCGGGTAGCGTATTGATGTAACGCTCCGCAGCTTCCTGCGCTCTTATTAACTCGTCCGGACTTAGGACGTTTTTGAGGTGAATGTAGCTGGTTGTATCAAACAGGTATCGCTGTTCCGGCGTCATAATAATGTTGCCTTTCCATCCCGCGGTTTGCCTCACCCATTGTACTACGTTTCACACATCATGCGGCGAGGTACTGGACACGGCCCCAGACTGCTAATCTCATTCTATCAAAAACTGAGGAGCTTGTCCATCGCGTTTTTCGTGATGCCGGCCTCAAGCGTTTGGATCACGGCTGGTGTCTAGAACCGGCAAACCATCGCGATGAAACCCTCTTGAATTTACCATTAGATGAGCGCGATTGCTTTGCGCGGTGTGGGTCAACAAACCATTCCTACTTTGCATCGCCGAAGGTCGACATCAATTCTTCTCCTCTTCTTCGACTTTGCAATCATCGCAAGCCTCATCCGTCCGCATAATCTGTTCAATCCAGCAAGGGGCAAAATTTGCGGCAAGCGATTCCCGAATCTGTTGTAAGTGTCTATCGCAAACCGTGAACGGATTGCCATAGGCTTCTCGTTCGGTATTCCAAATTCTACAATGAAAATTCATTGCACCCACGGTTGTCCATCCTGGATTATTGAAATTGGCGTGGTTAAGAATTCATCATGCAAAATGTCAAAAAAACAGTTACTCAAACAGAACGCTCTGTCTTCTCCACACACCCGCATATTGACTCGTCATCGTCTATTGACAAGATAGATACCAAGGGCAACAAGCACTGCGCCGGCGATCAGACTGAAACCGAGTTCGTCGCCCAGAAGGAGATGGCTGAATATGATTCCCGATATCGGTGTGGCAAAAGAGAGAACCACCAATTTGCTTGGGCTATGCTTTTTAAGAATAGACGTCCATCCAACAAAACAGACGCCCGCAACAACAAGACCTTGATACAGGATGGAGGCGATCACCACGAGTGAAAATTCATAGTTGGACTGATCTTCCAGAATCAAACTCCATCCGAAGAAGCAGGGCAAACTAAAAATCATCAACCAGATGAGCAAGCGATAAGGATGAATCGACTGTATCAGACGCTTGGTGACAACTGTTCGTAATCCGAGTAGGCTTGCGCTTATCAAAACAATCAAATCGCCGACGAGATAAGAGTGCGCGCCAAGTTGGAACGCCGGGGCGAAGGTAACGAAAATACCACAGAACGCCAGCCCGATTCCCATAATTTTCATAATCGACAGACGGTCTCCCGGCACCCAGTAATGCGCAAACAGTGCTGTAAAGAACGGAAAAAAGTTAATCATAATTGTGGAGCGCGCCGCCGACGTGAAGAGCGTGCCGACATTTAGGGTGATAATCTGTAGGACGAATGCTATCCCCAATAGGAGAAGTGGGCCCAACTCCCCTCGTTTAAGACGGATGGTTACGCGCTGGCTGATAGACCACGCTGTGACCGCCATGAGTGCGAGTAGGAACCGAAATCCTGCGAGTGCCAGCGGTGGGACGCCTTGCAGCGCAATTTTAATCGATACCGAATTGCCGCCCCAAAGCACTGCAAGGGATAGCGCGAAGGCAATCATCTTGGCGTTTGGTTGCTCGTTGGGAATTTCAGATTTTTTCATCCGCAAAAATTACCTATTTCTTAGCCCCCTCGTTTCACCCCGTTTCAATTAGGAATTGCATACGATTTAACACTGTAGCGCAATTAACCGTCTATCGTACAAAAACCGCTTTGTTTCGCTTTACGTTTTAAGCTGGGGATCGAGCACATCGCGCAGCGCGTCACCGAGTAAATTAAACCCCAACACAGTAAGGAAAATTGCAATTCCCGGTGTCATGACCGTCCAAGGCGCACGGCGGATGAGTTGGCGATTCTCGTTCAACATTGCTCCCCATTCGGGCTCACCGACTTCTGCACCAAGCCCCAAAAAGCTGAGTCCAGCGGCAATAAGAATTGCCTCACCCATGCCGAGCGTTGCTTGGACAATCAGAGGTGCCACGCAGTTGGGAAGGATTGCGTCCCACAGGATGCGAAAGTCACTCGCGCCGATTACCCGTGCCGCAGTCACATAATCCTGTTCGCGTATCTTGAGGACCGAGGCGCGCAAAATGCGTGCGTACTGTGGAATGTACACAATTGAAACGGCGATTATGGCGTTGGTGAGACTTGTGCCCAGTATGGCGACGATGACCATGGCTAGCAGAATACTCGGCAATGGAAGCATCATGTCCATAACGCGCATGATAATGTTGTCAAGCCAACCGCCGTAATAACCCGCTAGTATTCCCAAGAGAGCACCGGCAGATATTGACAACGCCATTGCAATTAAGCCGACTTTGAGCGAGACTTGCGACCCGTAAACGATGCGGCTGAATATATCTCGTCCAACGCCATCCGTTCCGAAGTAGTGGGCCACCGACCATCCCTTAAGGCGTGACGAGACATTGGCCTCACGGGGGTCGTGTGTAGCAATCAATGGAGCAAAAATCGCCAGGATAACGAAAAAGAGTAGTATGGAAGCGCCTGCCACTGCAGATTTATGGCTCGCCAATCTTCTCAATATTTGTCGACCACGACTGTTCACGCGTTTTCTCCTACTCTGATTCGCGGATCAAAATAACTGTACAGCAGATCCACTACGAAATTCACGGTCATGAACACCGCAGCCACAAAGAGTACGCCTCCCTGAATCGGACGAATATCCCGAGCTTCGACGGACGCTCGCAACCAGGATCCCAGGCCGGGCCATGAAAAAATGTGCTCTGTAAGAATTGCCCCGCTCATTAGATATCCAAACTGTAGACCGATAATGGTCAACACAGAAATCATACTGTTTTTGAGTGCGTGTTTGAGTATAACAGCCCTCTCAGTAAGTCCCTTGGCGCGGGCGGTCATTATGTACGGCTGATTCAGCACCTCCAGCAGACTCGACCGAGTCATGCGTGCGATAATCGCCAGGGGTACGGTGCCAAGCGTGACAGCGGGAAGTATGAGGTGAGAAACTGCGCTGCGAAACGCGGCAAGATTTCCGGAAAGGAGGGTATCTATCAAGTAAAAGTGCGTGCGATGCTGAACATCAAGATCTAAAACGGCATCCAGTCGTTGTGAACTTGGTAGGATTGGAAAGGTATATCCGAACAGGAGAATGAGCATCAATCCGAGCCAGAAAATCGGCATCGAGATACCGGCAAGCGACCCGAACATCGTAGCGTAGTCCCAAAATTTACCGCGATTGACGGCGGCAATAATGCCGGCAGCCATGCCAAATAGGATGGCAAACACCATGGCAGCGATTGTCAACTCGACTGTAGCGGGAAAATGACGTTTAATCTCGTTGACGACCGGTTGTCTCGTCTTGAATGATCTGCCAAGGTCAAGATGAGCGAGGTTCCACAGGAATGCGCCGTATTGGTGGTAAAGAGGTCTATCAAGACCCATCTCTTGCCGAAGTTCCGTCAACGCCTCCTCGGTTGCCCGTTCGCCCAAAATCGCAAGTGCCGCATCACCGGGGATTAGATGAACCATGAAAAAAACGAGCAGCGACACTCCAAAAAGAGACAGAAGCATTGAAAGTAAGCGATGAAGGATGTAGATGAGCAAGACTAGACCTTAATTCATGATTCAGATAGGATAGTGATTGGGCAGTTAAAGTCAAAAGTCTTATAAATCAGGTACTCCCAACGAATACACGCTACCCCGCGCCAAGTGACTGTCCAACTGCCCTGAACCATTATGGTGACTGCCGTTGAAAGCCTGGTCCAAGAAATACTGAACGGCCCGGTAGCAGCTCAAATTAGTCAAGAATCCTTAAAAAACAATCAGGAATCGTCAATTCGCACCCTCGCCTTCAAAGGTGCATAGAACCGTATGACCTATAGCGTACCGCTCTTTTTATTCAAACAGGTTCTCGACAGTTCCCATAGCTTTTCAAAACTGAAGATTAAGACCAACCTCAATTGTGGTTTTCTGAATGGTCTCAAAATCGGTCAAACCAGCCGCGTCCTCTCTTTGACGGAAACGGAACTCACGAACTACTGCTACCACAATAGGGCGATATAACTCGTACTCAATGCGCACAATGAGTGCGGATTTCTCATCAAGCCGAAACAAATCTTCGAGGATACTTGGGTCCTTGCTGCCCGGTGAATCGGGATATCCGACATCGGGTTCGCCAACATCGCGCTTGGCATAGAACGCTCGGAAGGACATCTTTTGAATTATGCCGGATTCGGTGATGCCAGCGTACAGCTTCGGATAGCTGATATTGTAGTCCTCGAATGCACCCAGTATATGGAGCATCGGGATCGGTTGCCAAGCAAACATGGAGTAATACCCGAATCTTGCTTTTCCTTTATCTACGTCTGGTCCTAGTCCGAGGAACACGGGGACGGAATCAACCGCGGAAGCTTGGTAGGAATAATCAAAGATTGTCGGTACGAACCCCTCGGTGAAGGTGCGGTACTCAAATTTGAAGAGTGAACTCGGAAATGTCAATCCGATTCCAATCGCATTTCCTGACGGTGGTTCAGACTCGGCTAATTCTTTAATTCTCGATTGCGTGTTGAGGACTGCGAACTCGTCGTATAAATCCAAACGGAACAAGTCGCTCTCGATAAGAGGGAATCCAACGTCGACGCTCAATGCAATCAAAGGATCTTCGTCGATTGTATTCTCTTTGCCGGGTGTCTCGTCATCGAGAATGATGTCCGGAGTAATGTCGGTCAGGTACGTCGCGCCAAGTTCCAGTCCGCCAAGCAGGGATGCCGTAATGATCCCGCGCAGCGGTCGAGCGAATAAACGCCCTCCAAATATCCTCGGTTCTACCAAATCATTGATTACCGATTCGACCCCAATCCTACTAGATTCAGTCCTGAGATTGGCTCTCATACCGCGGCGATCGTAGTTAGAATACCCGGACATGATTAACCCGCGACCAATCGTCACAAAACTCAATTCGCCAAGGCGCGCGTAGAACGGATCGCGTGGTTGAGCATAACTCACGTAGCGGATGGTGCGCAGCATCGTACCGGGATTATCCCACGTTTCCGCATCTTCGGCGAGTATCTGATTCTCTCCCTCACCTGCATCGGGATTATAGAGCATCACGAAGCCCAGTCCAAATCCGACCTTTCCGATTCCGATATCCGGCTGAACCTGGAAACGAACGAAAGGATCGCCATCAATATACGACAAACCGCCTCCGGTCAGCCCCCCACCTCCCATTGCCAATTCCTCAAGATCCGGCGGTCCTTCGTATAATTCGGCAAATGCTCGTCCACGGACGAGTAGGGTGAAGAGGATTAACAAGATCCCCATCCAAGCCGCGTGACGAATCCCTCGATTCACTGTTTCTCCATTTCAAGAATTATCCATACTACGGCATGTGTTTCCTGCAACCCCGATACTCGTTTCCAATTCCTTTTATTCCGATAAGATTTGACCGTCTTTCATCTGCACAATTCGGTCGGCATCTTTTTTCAATCCTTCGTGATGTGTGACGATGGCGATTGATGTGCGGTGCTCTTGTCTCAGTTCTCGGACGAGGCCCATGAGATTTTCGCTTTGCCGGCTATCCAGATTCGCGGTGGGCTCATCGGCGAAAACTATCTTTGGGTTGTTGGCGAGCGCGCGTGCGAACGAGACGCGCTGTTTTTCGCCTCCGGAAAGCTGTGAGGGACGATGCCCCAAACGCTCTTTCAATCCTACCTGCGCCAGCAGTTCCTCGGCACGGGCTTCAGCGTGATCGCTCTTTCTGCCCGACAGATCCATGGGTACCATCACATTCTCAAGCGCGGTCAAATACGGAAGCAGATGAAAAAGCTGAAAGACGAATCCGATTTTTTCGCGCCGAATCACGGAAAGATCTTGATTTAGATGGTTTATCTGCTGACCATCAATCCACAGTTCGCCTTCGTTCGGGGTAAGGATGCAACCGAGCAGGCTGATTAAGGTCGTCTTGCCGCAGCCGCTGTCTCCCATCAACATCACCAACTCGCCTTCCTGAATGGTAATGTCAACACTATCAACCGCGACCACACCCGCCTCGCCTTCACCAAAGCATTTGGTCAAAGTTTTTCCTTCGACGACAACTCCCATCTGAAATCTCCCCCTTAAATCTCACCTCTGAATGCGAGCATCGGGTCAACCGCGACCGCCTTTCGTGCGGCAAGATAACCGCTTAAGCAACACACGAGAAAACTAAT
Source organism: Candidatus Poribacteria bacterium (assembly GCA_965204085.1). Lineage (GTDB taxonomy): Bacteria > Poribacteria > WGA-4E > WGA-4E > JAJDTR01 > JAJDTR01. Next base: position 1,537,177 of record CBDBEE010000002.1, read on the forward strand.
CACTGCGACGATTATGGATTCAAGCAAATGGATTGAAACAAAAATTGGAGCGGCGGCGGCGAAGATGAATGCCAAGATCAGTCCGCACAAAACGCCAACGAGTGAAATTAAAACAACCTGTTTGAGAATCAACTGCATTACGTACATATTGGATGCCCCAATCGCTTTCAGTACACCGATCTCCTGTGTCTTTTCAAGGGTCGTCACATACGTTATCATCCCGACGAGGATTCCCGCCGCCAACCAGAGCATCACACGGAGAAACGTAACCGCTCGCATTGGACTGACTACATAATAGTCGATTATGTCGCCTATAGTCTGTTTCAACGAACGCACCTCAATTCTCCACATAGCATCTTCAAACTGTTGGACAACTTGCTCTGGCGTTAACCCCTTTGCACTCTTGGCAATCATCATGTTCACGCGCGGATAACTCCCAAGTAATACATCTTGCGCTGTACGAACATCCATGAATAGCAGAGGGGTATCAAGCACAAACATAAGGCTCTTGACTTTACCCACGACTTTGAGTTCTTTTCCGCCAATGACTATTCGCTCGCCTATTTCAAGATTCATCTTCTCGTCAACCACCACTTGACGAGGAGGCACATATTCTGGACTGTAATTCTCAAACTCGCTTTTGTCAAACATCCGACCTTCAAGAACATGGGTAGGACCGCCGAGCTTCCCACGCCGATAACCGACGACAATTGCTTTGCTGGGTTTTCCTCGAATGATAGGACGCGCCTGTGCAAAAACAAGCGGAGATGCTGAGTGTGGCTGTAAACCGGGAGCAACGTTAAGTTGCGCCATATATTCCTCAATTAACATTGAAAAACCGATAAACGCGCCTCCGGAACCTTCAGCGGAAATCCAAATGTCGGCGCCCGTTGATTTGACGTACTGTGTGGCTTGAATGCGCATCCCGTTCATAATTCCACCGAGGAACAGAATTAGCAGAATCAGGACAGTAATCCCGATTGCCGTTAACACGACCCGTGTCCGGCGGTACGCCATGTCTTTGAGGAAAATACCTTTCAAACCTTGTCCTCCGAATTCTTTGGCGCTTTTGTATAAGCCCGCGAAATCTTCCAAGATTGTTCGAGCGATTCATTGAAGGCTGAGAGGCGCCTTAATAAGTTATATTATACTCACAGCATTACCATATTGCCAACGGATTGTGTTCCCATTCACGACGCCCTCAGGGTATCGAGAATCTCGGCGATCCAGTCCTCGTCCACGCATTCGTTGGTGAGGGTGAACGGCCGATTCAACCCGATTCGTAAACTAAAGATGTAACTATTCAACGGTCCAATTTCAGCTAAATTGATCATCGAGTCTTGACATGTTATAATCACGAAGTGTCAAACCTGAGACGCAGAACAGATGTTACAAGTTTATACCATTAAATACCACCAATTCGGCAAGAATTTAAAGACGATAACACCTATTAGTAGCTCTGTGAGACATGCGAATGGAAAACCCCACAAATTTCTTGACCCACCTCGAATGCAGCAAATGCGCTAAAACGTACAATCACAAGCAACCGCAGAATCTGTGCACATCCTGCGGAAAACCGCTGTTTGCTCAGTATGACTTGCAGAAAGTTTCTCAAACGTGGGACAAGTCAGCGCTCGTGGAGCGTGCTGCCACGTTTTGGCGGTACATGGAACTTCTCCCGATAATTAACCCTGCGCACACGGTTTCACTTGGCGAATTAATGACCCCATTGATTAGGACGCGACATCTCGCCGAATTGTTGGGATTAGAGTCGCTCTGGGTCAAAGACGAATCCCCACTTCCCGGCGGAAGTTTCAAAGCGCGCGGTCTGGCAATGGCTGTTTCTAAAGCAAAGGAGCTTGGATTGACGAAATTAGCCATTCCGTCCGCTGGCAATGCGGCAACGGCATTGGCAATCTACGCGGCGGCGGCCGGGCTGGAAGCGAATATCTTCATGCCGGTAGATACTCCCGCGTTCAATCAAAATACCTGTCGTATGGCAGGAGCGTCGGTCACTCTCGTTGACGGTCTGATTACAGATGCCGGGAAGATTGTCGCTGAACGGAAGGAGGAAGAAAACTGGTTTGATGTCTCCACACTCAAAGAACCGTACCGTGTTGAAGGAAAAAAGACAATGGGGCTTGAGATTGCAGAGCAATTTGATTGGCAACTGCCGGACGTTATCGTCTATCCCACGGGGGGAGGCACAGGAATTGTCGGCATGTGGAAAGGTTTTCAGGAACTGGAAGAAATTGACTGGATTGATGCCAAGCGTCCGCGCATGATCTCAGTGCAAGCGGCGGGTTGTGCGCCAATTGTCAAGGCATGGGAGGCGGGCAAGACGAATGCGGAGCCTTGGGTGAATGCACACACCATTGCGGCGGGGTTACGTGTACCGCAGGCTGTCGGCGATTTCTTAATCTTGGATGCGATTCGAGGGAGCGGCGGCACGGCGATTGCGGTCACAGATGAAGAAATCCTAGATGCCATGAATATCCTCGGAACGAATGAAGGTATCCTCGCTTGCCCCGAGGGCGCTGCAACTGTAGCAGGATTGATGAAGTTGGTAGAATCAGGGAAAGTTGATAAATCGGAACGAATTGTACTCTTCAACACGGGAGGGTATCAGGTGGATAGCCACGACCAAACATGAGTCCGATGAGCTAAGACGCACGGTTTGATTGCTCAAATCGGACATTCTCTTGCCATCGTGAGCGGTTGGCGATGGTGCGCAGTGAAACTCTATCGCCCTCGCTGTCCACTCGGTTGATCGTACCATACGGAGAAAACTGGGAAGTGCCTCACAATGTTGATCTATAGAGAAGCATCTATTCATGACGCCGAGGCGATTGCGCGCACGGAGGTCGCGAGCAAAGAAGCCTCACTGGTAGGTGTGATTGAGTTCATGGCCTCGGAGTACGAATTAGACTACAATCGTTTACTGGCACAGTGGAAGGGTTACATTGAAAAGACACGGAATCCGAAAAAATCTAAGGATCCGAGAGTCATTTACGCTGCTTTTGACGACGAACTCATGGTTGGATATGCCGCGTGTCACCACACGACCAAATGGGGCGTAGGAAGCGAACTTCAATCAATGTATGTTCTGAAAGACTATCAAGGACAGGGAATCGGGACACATCTGTTTGAACTGGTAGTGGATTGGCTTCTGGCAGACGGAATTTATAGCATGGGCGTGAATCTGTATTCTGAAAACCCGTTTCGGAGATTTTACGAAAAGATGGGCGGGAAATATCTCAGGCCAAGTGTACTGCTGTGGAAAGATTTAAAGAATTGGACGCCCTAACTCGTACGAAGTTTGACTGACGGGAATAAACGGCTGGTTTTTACAACTATTGATGATGTTAATAACTATCAGTGCGACTATCGAAATCTTCTGGGAACTCATTCGCTTTAGGCATAAATCCCCACAGAAGAAAATAGGCGAGAATTGGGGTTCCTGACAACGGGAACATCAATAACACCCAAAGTACTCTTAGAGCCCGTTTGAAAAGTACATTTGTAGGGTGCGCACTGCGTACCGGCCTCTAAAAGCCCCAGAGGGGCGGAAGGTGTATAGAAACATCAGAACCCCGTGCACCTAAGCCCCAGCGGGGCGATAGGTATGTAGCATTCAAGAATAAGAACCTGAAAAAAACTTCCTGCAAATGACCAAAAGTGGCTTTTCCATTGATTATTCAAACAGGTTCTTACAGGTTCTTACAATCCACTGTGGCATCGCAAATTTATAGGCGAAGCCAGCGCAGACTCCTCCGATTATCTTCCTTTCTGTGATACGCACCAATCTGGGTTCTCCGGCCTCGGTTCTTGCCGACATTTCAGATGCTCCTCGCTTCCCGCGAAGAGCTGCAACAACCATGATAATGCCACAAACTAACACGCTGAGTACAATAACGCACCAAAAAAGGAAGACAAAAAAAACTACAAATCCCGAAATATCCATGTGCAACGCTCCTTTTCCGCTATTTGAGCCCCTCTGACTGTGTGCGTTTCAATTGCACGGCGCCGTTTGGTGAAAATCGCTTTCACTTGGAAATCTGTTCCACGGTGAATCCATTCCAAACCCAATGGTTGTGCATCCCCGCTTTTGGCACGCGCTGGTTCGGTCTGTAAATCACCTGCGTGAGATATCCGTCGGTCACCTCAATCTCATAGGTATGATGGACGGTTTCATTCCCGGGTGGGACAATCAGCTTCTCAATCATCCGCTTTTCATTCGCGAGCAGATTCACCTGATGCCCCCTATCTTCCGCCGAGCAGAAGAAGTTCGTGACGCGATAACTCCCGTTCGGAAGATCAAGCTTAAAAGTCGCGTCGTGTCTATCCCAGACCGAATCTCGGTGATGCGGTGGAAGATCAGGATTGCCTCCATGATGGTTGTGCGGCGCTTGAGTCTTCCAGCCGAATCTGCCCCTGTCGTAGCGTAGATCCCTGTGGACGGGGTGATAACCTTCAGCTGTCTGTCCCTCTGGAGGTTGCATATCGAAACGAATTATCTTGCGCCCATCTTCGGTCTCACTCCAGATTGACGGGTCGGGGAATTCCGTCCGTTTCCTCCGGAAGAGTTTGAGATTCTTGGTTTCGTGGATGAGGTCAAAATCTCTCCTGAGATCGTCAATGTTTTCATTGGGCGGAAGCGCCCATGCAACAATGTAGTCCTCGTGCCCAAAGTAAGTGTGTCGGTTCAATGCGTTGATTGGAAAGTAGTCATAATGTGCCTCGTAATTCGCCAAATGGCATGCATCGTCGGTGTATACGCCGTAAAGCGCCGTTGAATGTACAAACGGTGAGACGTATTTAAGCTCCCCAAATGAGTCTGACCTGCGCCAGTTATTGCCGCGCACATTGTATGTTGTGTGCGGTTCGATTAAACGTGCTCCTGACACGAGTTCAGCGATTTCCGGGTTGATTCGGGCAATCTCATAGGTAGTGCGCCCGTGATGCAGCAGACAGATAACAACCAACGCCGCAGCGAATCCGTATCGCAACCATTTCCACATATCGGCGACGAGACATGCAGCGAGCATCAGAAGGATGTAGAAATGGATTCGGTCGTTTATCCAGCCCCCCGGACCGAATCCCCATGGGGCCCTGATGAACATGACCGTGAAAACCACTGTGATGACTAGAAACACGTCGCTCTTCCGTACCCACTGCTTTCGGGCTATTCGGTACGCCAATGAAACCAGAATGGCAATTCCTAAAATCACGAGCAACACATGATGTACCCGGATGTGCCAATCGGTAAAGTAGACGATTGACTTTACCCCCCAAAAGTAGTCCTTGATCCACTCCATACCCCTATGGCCACCGTCTTGATGGTCCCTTAAGCTCTTGAGGTAGTATTCCATTAGAACAAAATACATGGGAATCATGTAAAGCCCGAACCGCAACAGCGGTTTCACGCCCGCCCAGAAGTGTGTTGCGATACGCTCTATGCCCTCCTTTCGTGTACGCCAAGCTTCGGCGATGGCAACCCCTCCCCAGAAGCAACCCGCAGCTAGAGACAGACCTAGTAACAGAAGACCGTAAGACGCAATATGCGAGAGATACGTCAGCAGGGCGAGAATATACAGAACGATGAGATGATTCACACGGATGTCATCTTTGTGTCGCCACCAGTGTCCGAAGCAGAAAAAGAACAACGATGTGCTCAAGGCAAAATTATAAAAGCCCATGAATAGAAGATAGTTGTAAGAAAAAAGAAAACCGAGCCAGGCAAATACGAATCCGCGATTATGAACTGCATCGAGGAAATAGAAAAACGAGATGGGGACAAGGCCGACTGCCAAGGTAAGCAAGACTTTCTCGGCAACGATGGGTGGAAAGACATAGAGGAAGGCGGCGAGCATGATATGCGATAGCCAATTTGGAAAAATAGTGATGTTCAACTTCCAAACATCACGCATCGTATAATTTTCGTGCTTGTGATACTCTTTCAGTGTGAGCGCATTGTAGATGTGGCTAGGGCCGTCTTGTGATGGAAAATACGTGAAAATCCACAACGGCAGCAGATGCAGAATGAGTAAGACTACAAACAGGGATTTCCAGTTCATCAGTTTCAACATGCTGCGCCCTTTGTCTCCATGTTCCGTATTAGGATTCTATACTCCGCACTGTCAGAAATTGCCTCTTCTGTAGGAGCGATCTCCAGGTCGCGACCCTTGTTCGAGGGAACTCCGATTCCCGACCTGCTGGTGCTACGTAAGTCCTATTAGAACCAATTATCACTGGAAAAGAAAGCGCCATAATACCCAACGCAGAGAATAAAAGCAAACGAGTTCTCGCAAGTATAGCGCCCCTTATTCCTTTTGCCTTACGCAAGCCGCTAACCGCGTTCGACGTCTGATGTACATCGCTGTTATTTGGAGATCTCTTCCACGGTGAAACCGTTCCAAACCCAATGGTTATGCATCCCCGCTCTTGGCACACGACGATTCGGTCTGTAGATGACTTGGGTAAGATGCTCATCGGTCACCTCCATCTCGTAGGTATGTTCAACAGTTTCATTTCCAGGCGGAACAATCAGATTTTTAATCATCCGATTTCCGTTCGCAAGCAGATTCACCTGATGCCCCTTGTCTTCTGCGGAGCAGAAAAAGTTGGTGACGCGATACCATCCGTTTGGCAGGTCGAGTTTGAACACCGCGTCGTGCCTATCCAAGACGGAATCTCGATAGTCTGGAGGAAGTTCGACATTTCCCCCGTGATGGCTGTGCGGCGATTGAGTTTTCCAGCCGAATCTTCCGCTAACGTAGCCAAGATCCTTGTGAACGGCGTGATGACCCTCTGCTGTTTGTCCCTCTGGCGGCTGCATGTCGAACCGAATGACTCGGCGTCCGTCGGCGGTTTTGCTCCAGATTGACAGATCGGGAGCCTCAGCCTGTTTTCGTTGAAAAAGTTTAAGGTGCTTGGTCTCATGGATAAGATCAAAATCCTTATTTAGATCGTCGAATTTCTCCTCTGGCGGATAAGCCCACGCGACAACGTAATCCTCGCGCCCGCCGTAGGTTGGTTGGTGCAAACGGTTGATTGGAAAATAGTTATGCTTTGCCTCGTAATTTCCTAGATTGCCCACATCGTCGGCATAAAGCCCGTAGTATGCTACGGAATGACCGAATGGTGCGACGTATTTGACGCTTCCTAGCGCGTCGGACTTATGCCAGTCGCGTACGCGCATTGCGTATGCCGTATGCGGTTTGATCAAATGCGTCCCGGATGCTTGTTCGGCGAGTTCAGGGCTGAGTCGGGCAATGTCATAAGCGGTTCGCCCAAGATGAAGGAGGCAAATGACGACTAGCGCCGCCGTGAATCCGTATCGCAACCACCTCCACATGTCAGCGACAAACCACGGAGCGAGCATTAAAAGGATGTAGAAATGGATACGGTCGTTTATCCATCCCCCTGTTCCGAAACCCCACGGCGCCCTAATGAACATAATTGTGAAAACGACAGCGATCACCAGAAACACGTCGCTTTTTCGAACCCACTGTTTTCGTGCGATTCGGTACGCCAATGAAACCAGAATTCCAATTCCCAAAATCACGAGCAAAACATGATTCACCCTAATGTGCCAATCGGTGAAATAGACGATTGACTTCGCTCCCCAAAAGTAATCCTTAATCCACTCCATGCCTCTATGGTGACCACCTTGACTGTCCCTAAGGCTCTTAAGGTAGTAGTCTGCTAGGACAAAATAGACCGGGATCATGTAGAGTCCGAACCGCACTAGCGGTTTCAGTCCCGCCCAGAATTGCGCTGTTATTCGTGTCAACCCCTCTTTCCGCGCATGCCAAGCAGCTGCGATAGCAGCGCCTCCCCAAAGGCAGCCCGCCGCCAACGACAAACCCAACAGCAGCAAACCATACGAAGCAATATGCGCAAGATACGTGAGCAGGATGAGAATATATAAAACGATAAGGTGATTCACTCGGGTGTCATCTTTGTGTCGCCACCAGTATCCGAAGCTGAAAAAGAATAACGAGGTGCTTAAGGCAAAATTGTAAAAGCCCATGAAGAGGAGGTAGTTGTAGGAAAAAAGAAAACCGAGCCAAGCGAACACGAAACCGCGTTTATGAATCGCGTCAAGAAGATAGAAATATGAGATAGGAACAAGACCGATTGCGAAGGTAAGAAAAACTTTTTCGGCAAGGATGGGCGGAAAAACATAGAGGAAGGCCGCAAGCATGAGATGCGACAGCCAGTTCGGAAATATGGTGATGTTCAACTTCCAAACATCACGCATCATATAATTCTCGTGCTTGTGATACTCCTTCAACGTGTGGGCGTTATAAATGTGGCTAGGCCCATCTTGCGATGGGAAATACGTGAAAATCCACAACGGCATAAGATGCAAGATGAGTAACAACAGGAATAGGTATTTCCAATGCATAAACTTCGGCATGCTTTTTTCCTTCGGTTTCATGCGCCGTAAGTGTGGGAATTAAAAGCAAATAGCCGCGAAGATAACGTCCCTCCGCGTTCAGGGCATATAAAGACAATTAACAAATGTTTGGCTAACCAATAGGGAACATTTCTCATTTTTTTTGCATGCTCTTGGCCGTTGTGCTGAATGGCGACGTGCTCATATTCAATGGCATGTTGTCATTGAACTGCCTAATAGAATCAAGCATTTGGGGTAGGATGGTTCAATCGTGGCGAGGCTGAAAACACTTTCGATATAACGCAACAATTTCTTCCTTCGTCGGCTGTCGAGGATTGTTCGCGGGACTTCCGCTGGCAAGCGCATCCAATGCCATCCGATCCGTCACAGCTTCAAACTCCCCCTGATCAATACCAATCTCCCCAAGCCGAGGCATTTGGAGGTCGTTCACTAAGCGTTCAACGCTTGAGATTGCTGCGTCCGCCTGATGCATCGAGGAGAATCCGTCGATTGGCTCACCCATCGCGCGAGCAATGTCGGCAAAGCGGTCTGGGGCTCCGACAGCGCTGTATTCCATGACATCTAGCAGCAAGACAGCGTTGGACAAACCGTGATGAACGTGGAAATACGCTCCGATTGGTCGGGACATGCCGTGCACGAGCGCCACGGAGGAGTTGCTAAATGCCATACCGGCGATTGAGGCAGCAATCATCATCTCGGTCCGCGCCTTCATGTTTTCACCATTAGCCCACGCTTGACGCAAGGAACCCGATATCATTCGGATTGCTTTCAACGCCAGCGCATCGGTAATCGGTTGTGCTCGTTTGGAAATGTAGGCTTCAATCGCGTGGGTCAGCGCATCTACTCCTACAGCACCGGTCAAATGCGGTGGGGTGGTCAGTGATAAGAGTGGATCTACAATCGCGACCTGTGGCACTATACACGGACTACTTAGCATCATCTTCACATTGTGCTCGGTGTCGGTGATAACTGTTGCTTTTGTGCACTCGCTGCCGGTGCCTGCCGTGGTGGGAATAGCGATGAGGGGGGCGCCCGGGTTGGGAATTTTGTTCACTCCCATGAATTCGGCAAGTTCGCCATCGTTGGTGAGTCTGATTGCGATCCCTTTGCCACAATCGATAGCACTGCCACCGCCGATGCTAATTATGGCATTGCAAGATTCTTCCCGATACTGTTTTAGTCCATCGTTGACGTTTTGTAGAGTCGGATCGGGAGTGACATCCGAGAAGAGCGAAACACTAATTCCAACTCGTCGAAGCTGATTTACGAGTTCATCAGTGTATCCGAGTTTTACGATTCCACTGTCGGTCACGACCAACGCGGTACGAGCGCCCAATCGTTTTGCTTGTGCGCCTGCCTGCTCAGTCGCGCCGATACCGGTGATAACAGTCGGCGGGATGATAAACGATGCCGTCGCTGGAGGTATTAGGTCTGTCATCTGCCAGCTCAATTTGCAAATTTAGTGGAGAAAGTGCCGTACGCCTGTCAACACCATAGCCATTCCGTAGCGGTCTGCGGCGTCAATCACCGGTTGATCGTTCACTGATCCGCCCGGTTGTATAATCGCGCTCACTCCTGCCGCACCGGCTATTTCGACTCCATCGGGAAACGGGAAATATGCATCCGATGCAAGCACCGATCCCTTAGCTCTTTCCCCCGCCTTGCGTGTGGCAATCAAACATGAATCTACGCGGCTCATCTGCCCGGCGCCTATTCCAACCGTCTTGGTGCCATGTGCTAACAAGATACAGTTTGATTTGACGTGCTTGCAAGTTCTCCACGCAAACAGGAGCGATACGAATTCTGCATCTGTCGGTTCACGTTTGGTGACAACCTGTAGCTCATCCAAGACGATCTCATGCCGATTTCGGTCTTGAAGCAGCAATCCACCAATTACATGGCGCGCCTGTTTGACAGATCCTTGCTGCGCGAGTTTTCCCGTTGCTAAAATCCGTCTCTGTTTCACACGGGATAGAGCTTTCAACGCCTGGTCGGTATAGCTAGGGGCAATTATTGCTTCGACCTTTATCCCTGCCTTGGCGGCTTCCCGAATGGCGTTTGCTGTCTGGATTGTTACTTTGCGATTCAGACCGATTATGCTGCCGAATGCGGAGGTTCGATCGCATTCGAGCGCGTCGTTGAAGGCTTGGACCAAGTCTTCGCCGGAAGCCAATCCACACGGGTTATTGTGTTTAATAATCGCACACGTCGGAGCTTCAAAATCCTTGGCCATCTCCAGCGCAGCTTCCAGATCTAGAATATTATTAAATGAGAGTGGTTGGCCGCTCAGTTGCTCCGCCCACGCCGCACACGGCCCTGGCGAAATGGCGGAGCGGTAAAACGCCGCTTTCTGATGCGGGTTCTCACCATAGCGGAGTTCTTGGCACTTTTCGTAGTGGAGATTCAAGACTTCGGGGAATTCAGGATCGGCGTTATCTAAAGTGGAAAGATAATGTGAAATCGCCGCGTCGTAATGTGTAATATGGTTGAAAGCTGCTTTCGCCAACCGAAATCTTGTATTGGACGACAAACTCCCGCCGTTCCCTCGAAGTTCTTCGACAATTTCAGGATATTGAGCAGGATTTGTGACCACGGCAACATCCCGATAGTTCTTTGCCGCGGCTCGGATGAGTGTCGGCCCGCCAATGTCGATATTCTCAATCGCTTCCGCGAGTTCGACGCCCTCCCGCTGAACCGTCGTTTCAAACGGATAAAGATTAGAAACGATCAGATCTATAGGGTCAATGTTGTGCGCAGAGGTCTGCGCAACGTGTTCCGGATTGTCTTGAATCGCGAGCAAGCCCCCGTAAATCATCGGGTGAAGCGTTTTTACACGTCCGTCCAAAATTTCGGGAAAACCGGTATAATCTGACACCTCGCGAACCTGAAATCCCGATTCGGTGAGATAGCTAGCCGTTCGACCTGTTGATAAGAACTCGACGCCGTTCTCTGCGAGGATTTGGACGAGGTCCAAAAGGTCGGATTTATCAAAGACGCTAATCAACGCGCGTCGAATCTTTTTCATGATTATCGATTTGTGCTTCTAAAATTATTGGAACTTGGTGAGGCCATAGAAATACGACACCTCCGCCATGGATAACCTGTCTCATCGGACTCGGTTTTTGCAAAATATTACCCTTCATGGAGGCAGATAGACTTGAGCAGCCCAATCACTCCATGTTTGTCCATGAGTAAGATAACTACAGACAAAGCTAGGTAACCTTCACTCCCAAGAGCTATGTGTGACTCGTTTTACGGCTATTAAGCTTCAATCGCGCTAGTAATCTGGTCCGTCGTAGGGAATTCACCGGTGTCCAGCTTCGAATAAACCAAGTTTCCGTTAAACGTCACTTCAAAGGCTCCGCCTCCGCCCGGCACAATAGTAAGTTCCTTTACATCGGTACCATATTTATTCAGTAATTCGCTCGTCAAACTGACGGCATTGGGTAAATAGTTTCACATGGCGCAATATTCGATTCTCAGTTCCATGTTTATCCTCCTATGAATTCTGGCTTCATTTTGGGAAGTATTGACGGACGATTTGTTTGATTCCCACGCTATCAATTTTACAAGAGAATTGAACGCTGCGCAAGTGTTTTTTAGCGTGAGGATTGGGTCTCCTAATGATGAGTTGTTCGTTCATAATTGGGCTTAAGAGTCCACATCCTGAACCGCCGTTAGATACGACTGCGAGCATATCTCCCGTGTTTCAGTTGTTTTTTCGGAAGTAATCATCTATAATAAGCAAGCAGTAGAAAATTGTCTTCAAGTATCAGCAGACACTAGTCAGAATGATCTCAAACTATGGAACTTTTTGAAGCGGTTAGTCCGCTTGATTTTAGATACTACGGCAGTAACAATGAATTTATGCAAAGGTTAATGCCGTATGTGTCCGAATCCGGTTATGTGAAATATCAAGCGCAAGTTGAAGCGGCTCTGGTGCGCACACTTGCCAACCACGGAATCTGCTCACAGGAATTCGCAGATGAAGCTGAGATGGCGGCGAAGGATATAACTGCCGAGGAAGTCTATGAAGAACAAGCACAAATTCGACATAATATCCGTTCACTTGTCAACGTCATGCGGCGGCGAATTAGCCCCGAGGCACGTCCTTATATTCACCTATTTGCAACCTCGGCGGACGTTCTTGATACCGCAACTGCATTGCGTTTCAAGGATTTGACTCAGCAGATTATTCTGCCGGATCTAATCGAACTTGAAACGCAACTCATCCAACTGGCTCGAGAGCACGCGGAAACAGTGCAGATTGGGCGCACACACGGACAGCATGCGGAGCCCATTACTTTCGGATATGCGCTTGCACTCTACGTCAGCCGGATCGGAAACAGGATCGAACTAATCGATGAGGCAAGCCGGAATCTCCGTGGACAATTTTCCGGAGCAGTCGGTGCTTTCAACGGTCTATCGCTGATTACTGAAAATCCTGAGGAGATTGAGACAGATCTGCTTGCACAACTCGGCTTGAAGGCATCGGACACGCATACCTCGACGCAGTGCGTGGAACCGGAATCCATCTCCGATCTCGCTTACGTCATCACGTCAACCTACACGATTCTTGCGAATTTCGCAGACGATATGCGGCACCTGTATCGCACGGAAATCGCCGAGGTCGGCCGAAAGTACAACCCGCAGCTCGTTGGATCTTCGACAATGCCACACAAGGTTAATCCCGAAGAGTTTGAAAATGTGAAGAGTCTTTGGAAAGCATTCGTACCGCGTATGATGACCGTGTTCATGGACGGCATATTGGAACACCAACGCGATTTGACAAACTCCGCGTCGAGTCGTTTCCTGACTGAGTTGCTCACGGCTTTTGACTACTCAATTTACCGTTTGAAGCGTGCACTGGACGAGTTAGAAGCGAAAACCGACAATATGCGGCGAAACCTTGAAATGAGCGCCGGAGACACTATTGCGGAACCGATTTATCTATTGATGGCGTATTACGGTTTTCCGGACGCTTATGACTATACCCGTAAATTGGTTGCCCAGGTGCATGAGACGGGAAAAAGCCTGACCGACCTCCTGTGGTCAGATGAGACGTTTAAGCCGTTTCTGGACAAATTGACGGAAGTACAACGGGATGCACTTCGCGATCCGACGAAATATATTGGCGCTTCCATTCAACGTACTCACGCTACATGCGACGAATGGGAAAAGCGAATCCATCGACTTCCCGAGGGTTGAGCGTTGCTTTTCGTTTCTTATCAACCGGTATTTCTGGACATCCCATGACAGGCCTCCGTGTTACGCTATTCCTACTGGCTCTTACGCTTCTCATTGACGGCAGGACTATCGCTGCGATTGACCTATACATCACGCAACCTACGCGCAATTTCACAACCACGAATCAGACGCTTGTAGTTGAGGGAGGCGTCGCATCATCTGACCAGAACGAGATTATTGTTACAATCAACACGCCAGCTGGTGTTTCCAGCCTATCGTCAATAAAGCCCTCGATTCGCGCCCTCACCATGGATTTGGGCAGTGTGCGGCAACTTCAAGCAGTGATAATTCGCTCATCCGTTGATGAACGAGGCGCAACGGGTCCACGACGTATCTTGCTCGCCGTTTCCGAAGATGGCACACTATTCACCGATCACTACTTAGATGTTTCTGCGAGCTTAGACGCCCGCTTGGATCGGGTCGTCGTGCATTTACCAACCTTGACTGCCGCGCGTTTTATTCGGATGGAGATGCTTGAAGGATGGGATCTAGACGGAATCTTGATTGAATCGCTTGAATTACTTGATGTCGACAATCAAATTATACAGCCTAGCATTAGTTCCGTATCAATCCTACTTGACCGAGCACGGAGAACCGACCCCTCTTTCTCAATCGCACTCTTACTAGCCGAGGGGGAGAATGAGATTTTCGTTGTTGGCACATCACCTTCCTCGCGAAACGAAGAGCAATATGTCAAGACAATTCTGGTGCGGTATCTTGCCGACCTTCAAAGTGTTATTTCCGACGAGAGCCGATTCGTCCTAAGCGATGGGGTTGGAGCAAGTGTCTTGGTTCCGGTTGACGCATTGGATCCTACAGTAAAAAAAATACGGTTTTTTCGTGAATCGCCGGATTATGTGGGCCAATTCGACTATCAAGACAACGCTCGTATAGCCCGAGGCACCTTGCCCGTTCTCGTTTATCGTTTTGAAATACTGAAACGGGGAAACTTCGAGGTCGAAGCAACCAGTTCCCTGTCGAGTCAGCCCCCGATACTGGCTGTGGATGATGTTTTGGAACCACCGTCTACTTGGATGGCGGGGCTTGTCCCGCTTCCCATCCACCTGACAGTGGATCTGGGCGATGTCCATACCCTTGGTCAAATCGTAGTTCACCCCAATGTGGTTAACAATCGCTCTTTTGGTCCGCAACGCGGAATAATATTGGTTTCTAACGACAATCGTGATTTTAGGGAGGTGTCGGATGACGTCGCGTTCAACGACGGAGTTACAGCCATCGAATTACCATCCCATGTATCATGCCGGTACGTGCGATTACTGATTACCGAGAGCAAACAAGCAAATAATGTACAATTGAACGAGGTACAATTCTTTAACACATTCGGTTCAAAAATCTTGAGACTGGCAGTATCCCGGCAACTTCCGCTCGAACGCCCCGCGTTGTTGGAGTTTGATTATGATCGTGCGGACCTGGAGCGCACAGGCGTGAATCGAGAAACTGACCTGCGGGTGTTCACATGGGATACTTCAACGCACGAATGGCAACTTGCCGGGGGCCAGGTCAATCTCGCTCGTCAAAAAGTGCGCTTAGAACTAAATTATATATCCCAATTTGCGGTGTTTCAGGCGGTACCGCCACCTGAACTTACAGCCCGTTGGAGCCTCAATCCATTTTCTCCGGACGGCAACGGTGTGGCGGATGTCACACGATTGATGATTCCCGATTCTCGTGAAGGTGATGCCGGTAACCGTGAGCTCGTCGTCGAGATTTACGATCTGCATAGCAAACTGGTAAGAACGCTGATAAACCGTTCAACTGTCAGCTCAAACTCGGTCAGCATCGAATGGGATGGGACAGACCGAACGGGACGGCCAGTTAACATTGGCCCCTATATCTACCAGGTTCGTCTGGGTTCCCGGATCAGCAACGGCGTCATCGTGGTTGCAAAATAATCTTTGACCAACATGGAGAAATTCAGCGATTTGCATCCACGTAGACGAATGAATTACTGTCAGGTCGTAGATTGATTGCGTAAAAAGTTATATCATTCGAAACGACAGACTGAAAAATGGAGAATGCATATGAATGTTGACCCTCAAACCACGGAAATCAGGAATCTCGTCCAACAAACCCATGAGATGGTCATCCAGATTGCCAAAGATCAGAGCCAGATACGCGGTGAGTTAACGCAAATTAACGAGCGGCTTGCATCACTGGAAAATCGCATGACAGCTCTTGAAACTCGAATGAGTAATCTTGAATCGCGAGTGGGCAAGGAAATCCGAGATGTCTTTAAGTGGCTCATCGGCATGATGATTCCGGTCTGGATCGGGCTAATTGCCGCCCTTGTCATTCAGTTTCTCAAGACAGGTTAACAATGGGGAGTTTGCTCGATCGAATAGTTTCCTATTCGTCCTCCTTAAATTCAATCGTATGCCTACTCCTTTTCCTTGACCTGTCTATCTCCTCAATATATGCTGCTTTCGACGATCAGTTTATTGGTGCCCGCGCGTATGGCATGGGCGGCGCATCAACTGCGGTCACGAATGAGGCGGACGGTTTATTGGTCAACCCGGCGTCAATCTCCACTGTCACCGGGCAGCAGTTCTCGGGGACAATGGCAATGCTGCACGTTGGCTTGAGCGACGAGACGAGCATTACGCAAAATCTGGTTGCCTACGCCAATTCGCACCCCAATCGAGGCGCAGTGGGACTGTTGTGGAAACGCCTCAACGTAAGCCAATTGTACGCCGAAAATTATGTCATCTTGGGTGCAAGCAAGATCTATCGCGTTGGAGGCGAGCACAACCGTCACTTTTCGATTGGTGTTTCCGGCAAACTTCTTAACTGGGACACAGTACCGACTTTAGGTGCAAATGGTGCGGTACTTGAAGATTTGCCTGGGCGGAGTCAGTTGAGTGTTGACATGGGTTTCGTTTTTCGGTCGTCGTCGAATATTCCTGTCGCTGTATCGGTACAAAACTTGAATTCGCCAAGTATCGCGTCATCATCGTCGCCCACGAGTGAAAATCTACCGTTACAGACAACGCTCGGCATCGGCCTCCTGGGCAAGAACTCTACCTCGGGCATGGACCTCGTATTCAGACGACAGGAAATAAATGTGAGAGTAGGGCTAGAATATAGGCTTCATGGTGGCAAACTGCTGGTGCGAGGTGGGTTCAGACTTGAAAATTTGGCATGGGGAACGAACCTGACAGTCGGTGCCGGTTTTAGACCAAGAGAGAGGATGCGAATTGATTATGGATTCGTTCTGCCTAATAGCGGCATTCAAGCAACTTTCGGCAGTCATCGGTTCAGCATTGTCTACGATTTCTAAGACACACCGTATTTCGATAGTTTTCTTTGCCGCGTTTTGGCTTTTCTACGCGGGATTGTTGGCGCCCACCATTGCCCAGCAAACCGATCCACTTGGAAATCAGGTCTTCGATAAGAGCGGCAAAGAACTATATAAGATGCAGGCAACGTTTGGCGTGCTAGAGGGCGACTCGGTTTTGCGTCGCGATGCGGAATTTCGGAGAAAGACGAGTAATCGAAACTTTTTCACGTTCGACATTCCCGCTGAAAACGTGAATCACCAGTTGACCGTTGGCAATTTTCTCACTAAGTTTTCCAGCTTCACGCTGAACAAAGAACTTTTTGATGCAGCACGATGGAACATCACGGTACCGCGTGCCGGTGGTGGCGTTTCGGCGTTTATCGCACGTGTGACGAACAATACGTTCTCCATTCTGGGAGAGCGAACGACTCCAATCGAGGATGTTGATATCGAAAGCACGTCAGATTGGTTCATGGCGGGGATGCGAGCGGAGGCGAATCTGGGCGCATACGATTTTCAATTGGGGGCGTATCCAGAGGTAACCGTGCCATTGCCTCGCGTAGGAGTAAACTATGTGAACCGTTTTTTTACGAACTACGATCTCACACGCGCGAATAATCCGTTCCGAGGAATCACCATCAGCAATCCACCAACCGAACTGTTTCTCCGTTTTAGCGACGCTTCACCGGAAAATTCGGGAGGCGCACGCGTTTTCCACGTCCGCGTTTTTGTTGATGGCGTATTGGAGTACAACGTGACCGCAGGGCAGGAACGTCCGGGAATTTTGGTTCTACCCAACGATAGCAAACGCGATGCTCGGTCGAGATGGGTCGATGGCGAAGGTACATTTACCTATAGGTTTTCCCTGTTTAATCCGCAGGAAATCAAACGAGTGCACTTTGAAGTCGACATCGCCAACGATTATCGCGTAGACTTGTCAACAGACAATCAGAATTTTCAACTGGAATTAAGCGCCGCGGGCAATGTCCGCGACAGCTCAAATAGAGAGGTGCGTCGATTTGACTACGGCACTCTCACGGATGAAACCGCCATGGGCTTTGACCTGCAAACCACCTTGGCTGGTTTTGCGGTCGAAGCCGAGTGCGCTTGGTACACCCAAACGCGGCAGTACCCTCTTGTCACTGGAAACCGGAGCCAACGGCGCGCGAACGCTTGGTTTGTCGACATCAACCGAAACTTTGGGCCCATTACTTGGCGAAGCGAATTCACGCGAATCGCGCCTTTATTTACGGCTTCAAATTTTGTGGATGATAATGATAACGAGGATCGATACGCTGACTCACGCGAGCCCGAGATTTTGTTGTCCGGAAACACCAAGGATGATGTCGACGGAGACCGAGTCAAGGATTGGGATGATGATTTTCTCCTGTTCTTTGCTGACCCGCCCCGGTTTCGCTTGGGTTTGAACCGGGAATCCATTGATTTCAATAACAACGGTGAGCCTGATAACCTCGAGGATGATGACAAACCCAACTACCGTTTCGATTATGATGAGGGTTCGTACGGACATAATACCTATTTCAAGGTCAATCTTCCCTTTGCCGAAGGTCTCTCAATCATTCCCGGGTATTATGTTAAGCGACTCATTCTTGAACATAAGAGTGCGAGAGGATTCTACAATGTTTTGTCCTACGCGCCCGAGCCGATTCCCCACTTTGGAACTGTTCTTTTTCGCTATACACTTCGTCGCTCCCGCGATATTATACCCGACGATGTCGTCATCCGAAGCACCGGAGAGCGAATCAAGGATAACTTGGCGCTCCAAAACTATCTCGGCAACATCTATACTATGATTGTTAACTACCAAAACATAAAGAATCTGATGCTTACTAGCAAATTCAAATATCAACGCGACAGCCTATTTCACACTCGGCAACGTGTTATCGACACTGCTCTAATCAATCAGATTCGTTACGATTATAAGGTCCTGGACGACCTGACGATTGCACCCGCTTTTCGAAGCGACCGATCCATCGGCTACACAGTCCCGTTTGAAAAGGAGAGGTCAATCGATGTCCTACGGAATGCCTATATCTTGACGTTGACCCATCAAGTTGCGGCGCAGTTGCAGTTGAGCGCCGGTGCCCAATATCTCACATGGCGCGATCTCAACGATTCCACCAACGATTTTGACCGCACGGTAGGCTTCTTTGAACTTGTGCTGCAAGGCGACGCTTTTGGTCAAAGAATGGGGCTTCTGATTACCTCGGATTATGTTATTCAGGACTACCTTGTTCCTCTCGGCGGAGGTGAACGGCGAACAAACATTGGAATCTCACTATTTCTACTGTAGCTTCAAGCACCTCGTGTGGGGCGTACGGCATGGATTGACAGTGGCGCGCGTCCGCATCGAAAACATCCCGATATAAAATGAAGGAGGAGATTAAATGCAACAACAACCGTGGGAGCCGGAACAATTTAACCAATACATGAGCAATGTCTCGAGATGGTTTTCGGGATCTAGCAAGTTTCTCTATCTGCTCATCATCGGAATCGTGCTTCTAGTGTGGTTGGCGACGGGCATCTATATTGTGCAACCGGGCCAAGAGGGTGTGGTACTAACTTTCGGGAAATTCGCGAACGTCACCGGATCCGGACTCAACTACCGATTGCCCTGGCCCATTCAGAGCGTGACGATTGTTGATGTCGAAAGTATTCGGCGTGCAGAAATTGGATTCCGAACCACAGAGCGGGACCGAAAACGCGAGGTTCTGAGCGAAGCCCTAATGCTGACGAAAGATGAAAACATCGTCCAGGTTGAGCTGTTGGTTCAATACCGTGTCGCGAGTTCACGCGATTTTGTCTTCAATGTCCAGAATCCCGAACAGATTCTGCTCACAAGCGCTGAAGTGGCGCTACGCAGCACGGTGGGGCAGATGTCGGTCGATGATGTCATTACACAAGAACGTGCTCGCGTTCAAGAGGAAACGCGTACATTTCTGTCAAAACTAATGAAGGACTACGGATCCGGCATCCAGATTACTGACGTGCGCCTTCAAGTAGCGGACCCGCCGAAGGAGGTGCGTGACGCTTTCCAAGATGTGGTTCGCGCGCGCGCCGACAAGGAACGCCTCATCAATGAGTCGCAGGCTTACCAGAACAACGTGGTTCCCAAGGCTCGCGGTGAGAAACAGCAGGCAATCGAGGAAGCCACCGCTTTCAAAGAGCAGCAAATACTCCACGCCACCGGTGACGCCGATCGTTTTCTTGCCGTCCTCAAGGAATATCGCTCTGCTCGGCAGGTAACGCGAGAGCGCATGCACATCGAGGCACTGGAGAAGATTCTGAACAAAGTCGAACTGATTCTGGTTGACGATGACGTTGGTAGAGGAGTCTTGCCGTTGCTACCGCTTGCCAATCCAGGCAGTTCCAGGTCGACCGAAGGAGGAAATTAAGATGAATACGCGAATGCTTGGTATCATTGTTTTCCTGATAATCGTTCTCGCAGTAGTCGTCAGCCAAGCCCTGTTTACCGTTGACGAGACGGAACAGGCTATTATCCTTCAATTTGGTAATCCTGTCGCCACTATCCGGGAACCGGGTTTGAAGGTAAAATCTCCGTTTATACAGAATGTGATATTCTTTGAGAAGCGCATCCTGTCTAGCGATGCATTGCCACAGGAATACCTCACGACTGACAAGAAGCGGCTGGTGGTCGATCACGTCACCCGCTGGAAAATTACCGATCCCCTCATCTTCTTCAAAGCAGTCAGGACAGAAGCGGGGGCACGCGCCCGTTTGGATGATATCGTCTTCTCCGAGTTTCGTCAGGAACTGGCACACGTCAACTTTGTCGATGTCATTGCTTCGAAGCGTGAAAGCATCATGGAAGCCGTTGCCCGATCCGCAACCGAAAAAGCGGGGGAATACGGGATAAAAATTGTTGATGTGCGCTCCAAGAGAGCCGACCTGCCTGAGGAGGTGGAACAGAGCGTGTTCAATCTGATGATTGCCGAACGTAAACGGGAGTCTAACCTGTTCCGCGCCGAGGGTAACGAGCAAGCCAACATCATTCGCGCCCAAGCCGACCGTGACAGTACAGTCATTCGGGCAGAAGGCTACGAAGAAGCGCAGCGCATTCGTGGAGAGGGCGAAGCGGAAGCGATTCGAATTTACGCTGAAGCCCTAGGCCAAGATCCTGAATTCTACGCCTTTTCACGACGCCTTGAGGCGTATGGTACCATGCTCAAAGATGGTGATAGGATTGTTATCCCGGCCAACTCTGACTTTTTCCGATTTCTGACTAACAATCGACTAAGGAGATGAGACAGTTGATGAATTGGGAATCTCCAGATATGGATTACATATCGCGTTGGTTTTGTAGCTCCATTTCTGAAAGAAGGGACTAAGGTTATGATCAAATCATTGCCGTTACACGATTCGCCCAACGCGGGCGAGTCGTGTGCTCCGGGCAAAGAATCGGTTCGGTATTCAACAAAGCGGCGGCTCCCGCCCTGGATTAAGGCTCGCATGCCTTCTGGTCCGAACTACGCCGATCTCAAGCACTTGATGAGAGATTTGAACCTGCATACCGTTTGCGAGGAGGCGCGTTGTCCCAACATCGGGGAATGCTGGGAAAACCGAACGGCTACCTTTATGATTCTGGGCGATGTGTGTACACGCCGATGCATGTTCTGTGCGGTCACTAAAGGCAAACCCGGAGGCGTCGTTGACCGCGATGAGCCGCGAAGAATCGGTGCGGCGGTTGGAAACCTCAAACTGAAGCATGTGGTGATTACGTCCGTGAACCGAGACGATCTCCCCGATGGAGGAGCGAGCATCTTTGCGGAGTGCATTCGAGAGTCGCGCCTCAACAGTCCGGGTTGCACCGTCGAGGTACTCATCCCGGACCTTGAGGGCAATTGGGAGGCCCTCGCCGTGATTATCGACGCCAAGCCCGACCTTCTGAACCATAATACCGAAACAGTTCCGCGTCTCTATCGAAGAGCTCGTCCTCAAGCAAATTACCAGCAAACCCTCGACCTATTACGGCGAGGCAAGGAAATTGATCCTGCTATCGCCACAAAATCGGGATTAATGGTCGGTTTGGGAGAGACTATTGATGAGTTGTTAGATACCATGCGAGACATTCAGGATAGCAGTTGCGACATCCTCACCATTGGTCAATACCTCTCACCCACATCCCGGCATCTCCCGATTCAACGCTATTATACCCCGTCGGAATTTGAAGAGTTGAAAAAGGCCGGAATGGAGATGGGATTCCGCCATGTCGAGTCTGGCCCCCTCGTCCGCAGTTCCTACCATGCTGGAGAACAGGCGCGATTGAGCATGGTTGGGAGTTGACGTTAATCTTGGCTCTTACTCCTCTTTCGTGGAAGATTTTCCACGCTGTAGAACCCGAGTTTTTGCCAAAAACTCGGGTTCTGATTCCCCTCTTGAATGATGGTATTATTTCCGCTCCTATGGTAGGGAACGCAGATCTGCGTTCCCTACAAAAAACCCTGCAAGTAGTAGGCACGCTCCACCGAACCGTGATCTACACAGGATGTATGCATGCGGATTATACCTACTACTAGAAAATTTGGTTAGCATACATTCCACAGCGTGTGTAAATCTGAATGCAAATGACTATAGATGAAACGTGCTGATTCAATGTGTTAACGGATAAATACGAGGTGCATCTTGAGCATTGTAGCCCATGTGACCCACGAAGCCGTTCAAAAAATCGGAGGAATCGGCGCTGTTCTGCAGGGGCTCCTCACAACACGACAGTATAACCGGAACATTGAAAGGACATTTCTCATTGGTCCTCAATATGGGTCGAGCGCAGATGTAGAGGAGAGTTTGGGAGAAGGTGGTGAAGTTTTGTACACGTCTTCTGCGGGGATTCGCAAAACGCCATACGCCGATGCGCTGCAAAAAATTGAGGAAACCTATCACGTCGCTGTCGTTTACGGCAAGCGACGATTTGTGGACGACAATACTGGCGTTACTATTTTCCCGGAAATAATTTTAATCAACGTTTCCTACATCCACCCGGAACATTTGAGCTTGTTCAAGTTGCGGCTCTTTGAGCGCTTCTCTATCGAATCTGCGCGTTACGACGACAACTGGGAATATGAGGAATACATTCGACTAGCGGAACCGGGATATTGCGCCTTGCGCGCACTGATTGGCGGAGATACCGAGACGTCGTGTTTCGTGATTGCGCACGAATTCATGGGCATACCCTTTGTCCTAAAGACAATTCTTGAGGACGAACCTAATATGAAGACAATCTTCTACGCCCATGAAGTTGCTACCGTGCGTCCAATCGTTGAGAGTCATCCCGGGCACGACACGATGTTTTACAACGCGCTACGGCGCGGGTCGGACGAAGGTAAATTCATTCAGGATGTGTTCGGAGATCAGTATTCGTTTCACAAGCACGCGCTCATTGACAAGGCACACCTTTGTGATAACATTTTCGCGGTAGGCGACCTCGTCGTGCAGGAGCTTCGATTCCTGACTCAGCCTTTTTGCGATGCATCAATAGACCTGGTTTATAATGGAATTCCCAGTGCGCGGCTGAATCTTTCGGAGAAGTTGGAATCCAAGAGACGTCTACAAGAATACGCCGAGCACCTGCTTGGTTACAACCCTGACTATGTGCTCACACACGTAACACGGCTCGTAAGGAGCAAAGGTCTTTGGCGCGATCTGCAGTTGCTAAGGCACATGGATAGCTTCCTCGCATCGAGTGGCAAGACCGCCGTATTATTCATCCTTTCGACGGAAATTGGCAGCGGCAGATCGAGCGAAGAGGTATATTCTATGGAAGCGGAATACGGTTGGCCCCTGCATCATCGGGTGGGTGCGCCAGACCTTGTAGGGAGCGAGATTGACTTGAATGACGATGTCACCGCCTTCAATCTTGATTCAACGGCGATCAAGGTTGTTTTCGTCAATCAATTCGGCTGGAATAGAGAACGCTGCGGCGCCAGGATGCCTGAAGACATGGAGTTCATGGACATTCGGAAGGGATCCGATGCCGAATTCGGACAATCCATCTATGAACCCTTTGGCATTGCGCAGGTTGAACCATTGAGCTTCGGCGCGATCTGTGTGCTGAGCAATGCCTGCGGTTGTTGCGGTTTCGTCCGGCGCGTTACCGATGGCGTCGATGTACCGAACGTCATCATTGCCGATTATGCCCGTCTAAATCACCTGCCGGATTCGTTGGAAGGCTTATTGGCAATAGGAGCGGCGGAACGAAATCAGATTGAGGTGAACAACAGTTGGGATATAGCGGAAAAATTGGTAGAACGCTTGCCGCGGGATAACCGCGATGTCGACGAGATGATTCAGCGTGGCTATGAGATTGCTGTTAACATGAGTTGGGAAGTTGTCGTTGAGAACTATTTTTTGCCCGGCTTGCAGCGAGCGCTTGATAGACACAGCACCTGAGTTGGGTGCTCTCACGATTTGCCGAAATCTCCCGATGCGATTACAACGGAACTAAAACCTGAACCGTCCGAGTGGGAAGATAAAGTTGAATTGACTGATTGCAACCATGGATGGGAACGTCCTGCTTGAGGTAGGTTACACCTTCATCAACTAAGCCATGCCCTTCGAACGCCTCATCATCTGAATTGAGAACCACTTGATAGTGGCTTGCATCCGGCACCGGCACACGCAGATCGGCGTATGAATCATCCGGATGAAAATTAAAGGCAAACACCAATGCGCCCCGTCGATAGACCAACAGCTTCTTTTCCTCATCCAACATGAGGGGTTCGATAAGAGGATCTTCTAACAAACTGTAACGGATATCCAGATTTTGCATCTCTTTGTCAAAGTTGTTTAAGCCCTTGTATCGCAGATCCTTCTGATCGACCAAGTTCCACTGGCGACGCGCATAATGATGCGAATAGTCATTTCCCGCGCGAGGAAAGTCAATCCACTCCGGATGACCAAATTCATTACCCATGAAATTCAAATAACCTTCCCCTCCCAGAGCGAAGGTAATGAGGCGAATCATCTTGTGTAACGCTATCCCGCGATCCACGACCGAGTTAGGAGTAAACACGCTCATATTCCAGTACATCTCTTTGTCCATCAGCCTGAACGCGATAGTCTTGTCTCCCACCAGAGCCTGATCGTGGCTTTCCGCATAGCCGATGTGCTTTTCATGCGCTCGCCGATTGAGAAGTGTGTGATAAATCTCCGACATGTTCCACTGACCATCTGTTTCTTCCTTGAGCAGTTTAATCCAATAGTCGGGTATACCCATCGCCAATCGATAGTCAAACCCTAAACCGCCTTCCGTTACCGGGTGCGCCAATCCCGCCATCCCGCTGATATCCTCGGCAATTGTAATTACTGCATTGTCGACCCCATGCGCCACCTCGTTGGCAAGCATCAGATATGCCAGCACGTCGTTGTCCACATTGTCGTCGAAGTAGTCATCGTAATTTGAGAATTGCTTGTTTCCGTGATCGAGATACAACATGCTGGTCACACCATCAAATCGAAAACCGTCAAACCGGTACTCCTCCAGCCAAAAACGGATATTGCTCAACAGAAACTGTTGTACTTCATATTTGCCGTAATTAAAGCAGAGCGAATCCCACGTGGGATGTTGCCCTCTGGCGCCCGCATGAAAATATTGACTATCGGTGCCGTCGAAACGATTCAACCCTTCGTCCACGTTCTTTACCGAATGACTGTGAACGAGATCCATTATGACTAATAAGCCCATGCCGTGTGCCGTGTCGATCAGCTCCTTGAGTTCTTCGGGTGTACCAAATCGGCTCGACACGGCGAAAAAATTGCTTACATGGTAGCCAAAGCTCGCGTAGTACGGATGCTCCATCACAGCCATCAGTTGGAGGGCATTGTATCCCAGATTGACGATGCGCGGCAGGACATTCTCCGAGAATTCGAGGAAGGTGCCGATCTTGCCCTCTTCCTGCGCCATACCCACATGGGCTTCGTACAGGCGCATTCCCGCTGACCGCTTTGGCGCCGTGTTCTTCCATTCGTACGACTCGGACGGATTCCAATACTGTCCGCTAAAGTTTGGGGTGCCGTACTCCTGAACCACGCGTCGTATGTATGCGGGAATCCGATCACGCCCGCCATCGGATGAACCGACATGGACTTTTACCCTGCTTTCATGTGTCAATCGGTCGCCATAATGGGAATCAGGCAAGAAGATTTTCCAGACGCCGCGATTATTGCGCACTAGGGGATGTGCGTCTCTATTCCAATCGTTGAAATCACCAATCAACGCCAAGTAATCGGCACCCGGCGCCCATTCACGATACCAAACGCCGCTCTGACCATCCATCTCGCCGCAATTGAATCCGAAGTACCGATGCCCTAAGCTTATCTTGCCCATTAGACCGCCGCGATCCTTCCCATCTATGCGCTCTCTGAGGCGCTGGTAGTGGACAAAGCGTTCCTGCAGCTTGTCCGAGTAAGGGGCCAACCACGGATCAAGTTTAATCAGACCAGTGCCGTCATTCCACGTTTGGGCTTTATATTTATCTTTCATGACATATAATCCGGCATACTGCGGTACTGCTTGGCTGATATTATAACCCACGTGGAATCTGAGCACAAAATGAAAAAATTGACGCTTGTCTGCTGCTATTGTTAGACTCCAAGCGGGCGTGTCGTGGTCACAGGATTTCGCTTGACTCAACCGAATATGCAATCATATAATAGCCCTACGTCACGGGAGAACGCGGTACACAGGTTTTAGCTGTCGACGTGATTCTCTTAATCTGAGAATCTCAGGAGTTACGTTTTGGAGGAGTTGCAAATTAATCGCCGGTTAGCCTCGTGCCTCGATTTAATCGAGCTTCCAACGAGTCGCGAAGAACGGGCATTCTCACAAGCAGTAGCTGACGGACTTTCCAATCCGCAGAAGAGCCTTCCTTGCCGATACTTTTACGACCTGGCCGGATCCAAGCTATTCGAAAAGATATGCGAGTTGCCGGAATACTATCTTACACGCACCGAGCAAAAGATCTTCGAAGACAACTCGACCGACGTTATAGACGCCCTAGATTGCGAACTGGCAATCGTCGAATTCGGCAGTGGCAATTCCGTAAAGACCCGTCTATTGATCGACGCGGCGTTGAATCGTCAGAAACACCTGCACTATATACCCATTGATATTTCGTCCAGCTTCTTGGAGGCCTCCGCCCGCACCCTTCTCGCCGAAATCAATCAACTCTCGATTACGGCAGTCGCAGCCGAATATGCCGACGCCATCCCGATTATTCCCAAGCTGCAGGAGCCTCGGTTGTTTCTTTTTATAGGCAGCAATATCGGGAACTTCAATCGTGCCGAAGCAGTCTCGTTCATCACAAAGATTCGCGAACAGATGCACGCTCAGGACCGACTGCTGATTAGTTTCGATTTGGTGAAAGCATCCCATATTCTCGAAGCAGCATATAACGATGCTGCCGGAGTCACGGCAGCGTTTAACAAAAACCTCTTAGTGCGAATCAACCGTGAACTTGGTGGTGCTTTCGCGCTCTCCGAGTTTCATCATTCTGCCCCCTTTGTCAAAGCGCATTCCCGTATTGAGATGCGTTTAATCAGCCGGCATCCTCAGCGTGTCTACATTAGCAAACTTCAGCGAGAGTTTGCTTTTGAACAGGATGAGTATATTCACACCGAGGATTCACATAAATACACATTTGGGAGCTTCACGGAAATATGCCGCGCCGCCGGCCTCGAAATCCAAAACCGGTGGCTTGACAATCGTGAATGGTTCGCGGTTGCCCTGCTAAAACCGAAGAGAATATGATCCGACTAGACAATACCGCTAAGCGCTTTGGCGATGCGGTCGCACTCCATCCCACAAGTTTGACGATTCAACCATCCCAAACAACGGTGTTGATTGGCCCCAGTGGATGCGGAAAATCGACAATCCTGAGATTGATGAACGGTCTCTTGGAACCGACAACCGGGGTGGTGGAATTCGAGGGTCATCGCATTTCGAGGGGCAACGTTCTTGAGTTTCGTCGACGGATGGGTTACGTCATCCAAGACGGGGGCTTGTTTCCGCATCTTACGGCAGCCCAAAATGTTACACTCATGGCAAAACACCTCGGCATCCCCGTTGACGAGACACAGCAACGCCTGGACGAACTTTGTGATTTGACCCGCTTTCCTGCAGACGGTTTGAGTCGTTATCCGGTAGAGCTTTCTGGTGGACAGCGGCAGCGCGTTAGTTTGATGCGGGCGCTTGTGTTAAATCCGGATGTGCTTTTGTTGGATGAACCGTTGGGTGCGCTGGACCCGATGGTGCGCGCCTCACTCCAAACCGATCTCAAGGCGATATTCCGAAGTCTTGGCAAAACGGTAGTGCTCGTTACCCACGATATGGCGGAGGCAGCCTACCTCGGAGATCAGATTGTGGTGTTGAAAGAGGGAAAGATCATCCAAGAAGGGCCCTTGGACGACCTGCGGGAAAGACCGTCCGACGAATTCATCTCGGAATTCATCTCGGCACAGAGGAGCTTGGTGCAGTTATGAAATTGTTCTCCACTAAGTCTACACCACGGCTAGGTTGCCTCGGACGTTCAAAGGTTTGGGGAACTGTCAATGCGTGGCTTCTCATGAAGTGCATTGCAATGATAATCAATCTCATTCCCCTTATTGTGGATGCGCAGGAACTCCAGGTCGGTTCCAAAAGATTCACGGAATCATACGTCCTCGGCGAGATAGCGAAACGGTTGTTGGAAGATGCCGGGTTCCCTGTCGAGCACAGACAAGGTATGGGTGGCACCATCATCGTGTGGAGAGCGCTGACAAATGGTGACATCGCCATGTATCCGGACTACACCGGCACAGTTCAAGAAACAATCTTGAAGTCAAAAAAACCGCTGACATCGGAACAGATGCGGGCGGCGCTTGCTGAGCACGGTATTGGCATGACCGAGGAACTCGGATTCAACAACACATATGCGTTCGCTATGCGCCGTGATACAGCGGAATCCCTCAACATTCGGACGATTAGCGACTTGAGAAATCACCCTAACCTGAAACCTGGCTTAACACATGAGTTTCTGAATCGAAACGACGGCTGGGAGCCGCTCAGCAAGCACTACGGCTTGCAGATGAGGCCCCGCGGAATGGAGCACGCTCTGACATACGTTGCCCTGAACAGCGGGGATATTGACCTCACCGACGCTTACTCCACTGACGCGAAGTTGGGAGAATACGACCTTGCGGTTTTGGAGGACGATTTGGAGTTCTTTCCAAAGTATAACGCAGTCTTCCTGTACCGATTGGACACCGAACCGAAAGCCATTTCCGCTATTGGCGCGCTAGGGGGAACCATTGATGAAGCTCGAATGATTCAACTTAACGTGGCGGCGGAACGAATGAAAGACTACACCCGTGCCGCCGACCTATATTTCAAGGACACCGAACCGGGCGATGCTGAGTTGCCAACACCAAGCGTTAACTCGGAAATTTCGCAGTTCTTTTCTAAGATTGTCCCTCTTACCGGTGAACACCTGACGCTGGTGGCAATCTCGATGTTACTTGCCGTCATTATCGGCATTCCGCTCGGAATACGCGCGAGTCGTCCCGGACTCTTCAGTCAATTCATCTTGGGGCTGACCGGCATTATTCAGACGATCCCCTCGATTGTGTTGTTAGCCGTTCTGATACCCATATTAGGCACAAATATGCGTAACGCTATCGTCGCGCTCTTCCTGTACAGTTTGCTGCCAATCGTGCGCAACACCACGGCAGGACTGCAAGACATCTCCGCGCCAAACCGAGAGTCCGCCGCCGCCCTTGGACTTGAGCCTCGCTCTCAACTCTTAAAGGTCTACCTGCCAATGGCATCACGGTCAATTCTCGCTGGAGTAAAAACAAGCACGATTATCAATATCGGCACCGCGACGCTTGCCGGATTTATCGGTGCCGGAGGGTATGGCGAACTCATCCTTAGCGGGATTAATCTAAACGCCACCGATGTCATCTTGCAAGGCGCTGTCCCTGCCGCGCTTCTCGCCCTGCTGTCGCAATTCCTCTTTGATCTGCTTGACCGCGTCGTAATTCCTAGGGGATTGCGCTTAAAAGCATCTGCGTAGCTGGAGGAAGTTAGAAACCCGCCAAATAGAGCTATTGCCCTAAAATCGAGTTCTTCTTGACAGGCCGGTGTCGGCATTCCTACTTGCTTGCGGCGATCCTGAGTTCTTCATGAAGCACGCCGCCGAAACCAACAGTGCAACCGCCAATCACTACCTAGCAATCATCTTCCGCACGCCGTTTTCATACCTCACATCGTAGTCGCCATCCGGAATAGGGAGCGACCGCAAAGCCAATTCTCCGAATGTCACCAACGGATCTGTGACCGCTAGCAGCTCATCCAAGGATTCCTCCGGCGTTTTGTCCGTCGTGTCAATCACCACCTTCTTGCCGGTTCTCGTTAAGAAAGACTTTTCCACCTCCTCTTCGAAGCGGTGCTTGATTACCGGAATATCCGGCTCCTTGATAATCTCGTACTCATGAGGATTTGCCTTCATCCGTTCACGAATAGCATCATCGCTCGCCGTGACGTGAATCAGCACGATGTCCGGCAGATGCATCGCAAAGATTTCGCCTTCGTACGTCGTCTGAGCGGCGTATCTGTAGTCCCCGTAGTACGGGCTGTCGGGATCATTGCCATAAATTTCGGAGTAAATCGCTTCCTCAATGTACCACCCCGAAATCATCGGATTCGTGCAATCCCTGGCGACTCCAAAATGATAGTTAATCTGCATGCGCTGCAGACGTTCCTTCACGTCATCGGGGAAGTCCAACATAAGCGCACGTGATTCGGGGCTTAACGTTCGATCGGGAATCGTAAAGTGATCGTCGTCGTGGGTGGGCAACTTCAACCGATGATAATACTCGGTTAACAGGTCAATCAGCGTCGATTTTCCGGCATACTCAATACCAACAAAGAAACTCCTCATAACTTAAATTCCTCTCTTTCAATTGTTCAGGGAAAAAGCGGCGTGTACGGAAAACAGTTTAACACAACACCGTAGACCTGTAAAGCATCTCAATCAGTGAATTGTATCTAAATATTGCGGGTATCATCGCACCGTTCATAATTGTAGGGTACGGCCCCGCGCTGTACCATGACGTAGGTTGGGTTGAACAGAACATACGAGCAACTGCCGCTATTGTTTTTCGATTTCTAGGTTCCGCTCTACCTAAAATTTACCCGGACAGTGAAACCCAACTCCCGATTGTCTGCGTTGTTTCATTGTGCATTAAAAATAGGCAACTGTTTAGTCTATTAATCTGTTTTGGGAATATTGGTTCGTCGTGCTGCAGTTTAATCCCCGTTCCTACACCATGAGCGTAATGTAGGAGCGATCTCCAGGTCGCGATTTCCTGTTGGCGCGTAAGTTCTGGACTGAACTAAACAATTACAAAAATAGATCAATGCAAACCATAACCGGTACACCAAGCCTGCAGCCGGGTCACCTTGCAGCGCACTGACAAATTTTCACTAATACCATTTCGCTCGAATAATGGCGCATATGATGTCTGATTTATATCGTCCATTTTCTCTGTAGGCGGGGCATCTTGCCCCGCCGAATTTGCACGGAGACAGGGTTGATAATTTTGCTCCAAGCAAGTTTCCTCACTTAATCCACACAATCAATGTACTTCCATTTTATAGAAATGGTATAAGCTACTAATCCACTATAGAGAACATAGAGAAATGGTATTATTACACGCATCTTCTAAACTCAGATAGGTTCCCATGTTAGAAGAACGCCTTCACTCATCATCCATATTCCGCTTCCGGAACCTTTCCAATCAGGGTGGCGTAGACCATTTCGTTTCGACCCGCACCGGGGGACGGAGTCTTCCGCCTTACGAATCTCTTAATTTGGGATTTCATGTCGGAGATTCCCCTGAAACTGTCCTGAAAAATCGTGAACATTTGGCAGCCGACATTGAGATTCCGCTCTCCAATTTTACACTCGCAAGACAAATCCACAGCGGCACGGTGACAATCGTGACGGAGCATATGAGGGGTTACGGTGCAGTTGACTTTAATACGGCAATTGAAGAGACAGATGCGATGGTAACGTCCGTTCCCGGTCTATGTCTAGCGGTACTTACGGCAGATTGTGTGCCGGTGCTCCTCTTCGATCCCCGAAAACGGGTCGTAGCTGCCGTACATGCCGGATGGCGAGGGTGCGTCAAACTGATAGCTCGGAAAACGGTAGAAATCTTACAACAAGAATTCAACTGCAAGCCCGCAGAACTTCTCGTGGGGATAGGTCCATCCATCGGTCCCTGCCACTACGAAATTGGTCCCGAAGTCATCTCGCAAGTTGAGGATACGTTTGGGAGTACAGATGGCAATGTCACGAATCAGTCCGCCGATGGCAAGGGCTACTTTGACCTGTGGAAAGCCAACAAGCGGCAAATCATGGAGACAGGTGTACCGCCGCAAAATATAGAGATTGCCCAAATATGCACTTATTGCAAGGCACACCAGTTTTTTTCAGCGCGACACCAAAAAGGAACGACGGGCAGATTCGGAACAGGAATTATGTTGTCAACGTAAACAGAAACCGAGTTTTTCCAAAGTGAAAACACGAGGTTTATGAAAATCAGACCAATTGCCCTGGAGTTTGGCGAACGTGAACCAAAAACTCGGTTTCTTTGTTAGTAGGTAGCCGCTCGTGTTGTATTCAAACAGAGGCAGGGCTAACCCCGTAGTTCGGAGATCTTACCCGACCCCCAAAACTTTCGTCATTTTCTCTACGTTCTTTGACTCTCCGCGGAGAATGAGATTCGATTTCCCGCATTCTCGTCTTTTTTATACCGAACTCCTGGAAACGCGACGGACATAAAGCAATTTCACGTTTTGAACCGTCCTTTACCATGAACCACGATTTATGGCATAACGCAATCAATTAGGAAAGCGCATAATGAAATCCGTATTCAAACTATCTGTCAACAACCCTATTCTGGTTCACATGATTACCATTGTCGTAATTGTTTTCGGATCATACTCACTCATCAATATGCCGCGCGAACTTGAACGCGATATGTCGTTCAACTGGGCGATTATTTGGGTGACGTACCCCGGTGTTTCGCCCGAAGAAATCGAAAAACTAATCGTCAAACCCATTGAGGACGAGATAGCCGATGTGGATAAAATTGAATCCATCACTTCAACCGCCGCTGAAGGATCCGCCGGCATAAGCGTGAAATTCGATCAAAATATCTCACGCGATGAATTTGACAGATTATACCAAGATCTCCGTGCAGAATTGGATAAAGTCAGAAATCTTCCCGAAGATGCGGAAGATCCCGACATGTTAAAACTGGAATCAAATACGTCAACACCGGTGATTAATGTTGTCATATCAGGCGACCTTCCCGAAAGAAAGCTGCAAGAACTGGCGGAAGCACTCCAGGATGAAATCGAAGCCGTGGAGGGTGTTTTGGAGGTCTCAATCTTCGGGATTCGTGAGCGTCAGATTTGGGTCGAGATTGATCCCGACCGTCTTGATCGCTATTCAGTGACGTTGGGGCAAGTAGTCGGTGTGCTGGCGGCAAAGAACATGAACGTCCCCGCGGGGGAATTGAAGATTGGACGTTCGGAATACCTGTTGCGCACAGTCGGCGAATTTGAGGCAATCGACCAGATTCAAAATGTGATTGTACGACAGATTCCCGGCGGCAGCAAAATCCGCATCGGGGACATCGCACAGGTTCGCGATACCTTTGAAGAACCGACTGTAATATCGCGTTTGAACGGTGAACCGGGAATCACACTTTCGGTAGCAAAACGAGGCGAAGGCAGTACGATCCAGATTGTTGATATCGTGCGAACCATAGTGGAGAAATATCGTACACATCAACTGCCGGAAGGTGCGGAAATCACATTCGTGAACGATAGCTCAATCTACATTCGTGATTCGCTCGGCAAGCTTCAAAATAACGCATTATTTGGTGTTATACTTGTGCTCCTAGTCTTATACCTATTCATGGGACTGAGGAACGCAATCTTTGTTGCCGTCGGTATCCCGTTAACGCTCCTCATCACGTTTGGTCTCATGGGGATCGCCGACGAATCAATCAACAGCATGTCGCTATTTGGATTGGTGTTGGTGCTTGGCATCATTGTGGATGATGCGATTATCGTAATGGAAAATGTCTATCGTCGGATGCAGGAAGGCGAATCGCCGATTCAAGCTGCCATCAACGGTGCGCACGAGGTCGCTTGGCCCGTAATAACCGCTTCCTTGACGACCGCCGCCATCTTCCTCCCGCTCGCCCTGTTACCGGGGATTGTCGGCAAATTCATGAAAATCATCCCAATCATCGTCGGCCTGACGCTCGCCGCATCCCTGTTTGAGTGCTTCTTCATTTTGCCATCCCACATCGCGGAATGGGGAAAAGTCCGGCATTCCAAATCCCAAGATAGACTCATGCGCTATCTGCTAAAACCCTACACGAAACTCTTGAAGTTTGCTCTACGCCGCCGCTATTGGGTGCTGGTCAGCATCGTTGGTTGCTTGGTGCTGAGTTTTGTTCCAATCCCTCTCGGACTGGTTGAGGTCGACATGTTCCACGGTGATGAGTATCCGATAGTATTTGTCTATGTCACGATGCCCGTGGGCACTCGCTTGGAAACGACGGATGACGTCATCCGAAAATTCGAGGCAGTTGCGCTTGCGCTGCCAAAATCTGAAATCAAAGCAGTTATCGCGAGATCGGGAATGCACGCGATTGAAAACGACTTTAGCGAGCGCAATGGCAACCTCGGAACGCTCCATGTCGAGTTTGTCGAAACTAGGCATCGCGGCCGCTCACTTGATGAAATAATCGCGGAGCTCCGTGGGAAATTCAGTCGTATCACAGGGCCCGAACAGATTGAATTTCAAACAAGAGAAGAGGGACCTCCTGCTGGCGCAGATGTCGAGATGATAGTGAAGGGAAAACACTTCGATAAACTGGATGCGATTGCCACGGAACTGAAAACGGAACTTGCGAAGATTCCCGGAGTCACCGACATCAATGACAACTATGCCTTGGGCCAAGAAGAGATCAAACTGTACATTGATGAAGACAGAGCTAACGAATATGGATTGACGGTTCAGGAGATTGCATTCACTGCGCGTAATGCGTTTGAAGGCACGAACGCCACTGTATTTCGCGATGGCGACGAGGAGATTGATGTTATTGTCAAACTCGGCGAATCTGCGCGTACGGCGCTCAGAGATGTGGCAAACCTGAAATTGATGGGTGTAACTGGAGTACCTGTACCCCTCAGAGATGTCGCCCGGCTGAATGTGGTACCGGGTTATTCCACGATTTACCGCTATAAACAGGAAAGGGCCATCACAATCACCGCCAATGTCGATGAGCACACGACCTCAACGGTGAATGTCAATCAAAGGCTTCGTGCACACTTCGATCAGATAAGTCCGCGCTATCCGGGGTACACACTCGAATCGGGCGGCGAATTTGCCGAATTTCAGAAGGTTTTCACAGGCATCCCCGTCTTCTTCGGTTTTGGGGTTATGCTGGTCTATTTCATATTGGGAACGCAGTTCAAATCCTTCCTCCAACCGTTAATCATTCTAACGACCGTACCCTTTGCATTCATCGGTGCCATGCTGGGGCTGATTACTTCCGGAAACCCACTGAGCGTGGCTTCAACATACGGTCTCGTCGCGCTAGCCGGTATCGTTGTTAACGACTCGATTGTGCTGGTTGAATTTATCAATCGTCAACGGACGGCAGGGGTTGATAAATGGCAGGCGATTATCAATGCGGGACGCATACGCCTTCGTCCGATTCTTCTCACCTCGATTACTACCGTGAGCGGTCTGCTGCCAATGGCGTTGGGAGTCGGCGGAAAGTCGGCGACATGGATGCCGATGGCAAGCACGATCGTTTGGGGGCTGTCGGTGGCAACTCTCCTGACACTGTTGGTAATTCCGGCGTTCTATGCAATCAGCGATGATATTCGTCCATGGCATGGTGTTCGTGTTGAATCAAAGAACAAAGATACAGTTGAAGAATAGATTGACAAACTAGAATCGGGGACGGAGGCGGAAAGAAGCAAGCAGAATAGCACGTCGAAAGAAATCCGCTTTTATCCGGGGCCATTTCGTGCCTAAAAATCAGATGGGACTGAATGTAGTATCATCAGATGATTTGAACCATAGGATAGCCCCAATCCTTGTGATTTTGTCTGAAGCGACGCTTTGAGACACAGCCGACACGCGGTAGGACCTGTCAAGAGAGCGAATAACAGTTAAGCGAACAGATAATCAGTGCAATAGTAAATATCGTGCGATAGAGCTTCTAATACCATTTCTCTAAAATGCTTGTGCATTGATCGCGTGAATTAGGTCAAGAAATTTGTGTGGAGCGGAATAAGAAGTATCGTCTCCGCCCCGCCGTCTTTGCGCGGAGACAAGGCTTGTTTTTCTGTTCAACGCATGTTTCTTTACCTGATTTGCACAATCATTTTAGAGAAATGGTATAAGTCGGATTTTATTGCTCAAATCTTCTTCATTTCTGTCTAGTGGATATGGGTAAGTTCTCTCCAATCTAAGATTAGTTTTGCTCTGGTACCGAGGAAATCGGGGGATTAGACATAGGTTCTACTCCCCAGAAGATTTTCCACAAGCATATTCCCATCCTCTCCCATATCAATTCCAATATTTTGACGCGTTTACTCAAGGTGGCGGCAAGTTCACATAGCGACCAACGACATGGCACGAGTTTTATGAGAACGATTTGTAAGTCTCGGTGTGAAAAACGTTCGGAGGTAGGAGAAGTGCCTAAAATCATGTTGTTTTCTATTGTCGGGCTAATGCTCCTAGCGGGATTTCTTGGATGTAAAGGCAATAATGACACACAACCGATTGCTGACTCACCCGATATTTCCGCCGATCTTCCGCCGATTGCGCCGTCTGACTTTGGGGCTGCACGCTCTTTTCAACTTGAGAATTTGGCCGGAGATTTAGTGTCCCTAAATGACTACCAAGAGCAGGTGGTTGCTATCAATTTTTGGGCAACTTGGTGCAATCCTTGTCGGAAAGAAATCCCGGACTTGGTAAAAATTCAAAATAGGTACCGGGAGAGAGGCGTCACCGTACTCGGCCTGTCTAGAGATGTACTTAATCAAAACGGTCGATTGGTGAAAAATGAAGAAGCAGTTCAATCCTTCGTTAAAGAATTCAAAATCAATTATCCGGTACTCTGGGACACTGAGGACGTCTATAACGAACACTATGGTGCGATTGGGATGCCAACCACCATAATCTTGGACAGAAAACATCGAATCCGGTTTCGGCACACCGGAATCATCGATATTGTCACATTAGATGCTGAGATAACCACGCTCCTGAACGAGACGTGATAATGCCCCGAGACCTCTAATATGTCACGGCGCTTGTTCAGCATTATATAGAATTGGTGGCACCCTAACCTCCGTTTCTATGTGAATTACCGTCAAAATAATGTGTTGCTGTTGAATCTGATCTGTGATAAAATCGCAATGGTTTCATTGCCGATTTCGCCTTTACTTATACGGTGTAGTAAGGCAAGATTGCCGATTTAAAAATCATAAACTATTACTTCGTCATAGAGCGAAATACTGATTTAAGTTACTTACAGAACCCGGTAGCAACAAAAGGAGAATATGTCATGAGCCGATTAACCATTCTTACCCTAACAATGTTCCTCGGATTGATACTTTTTGGTACAGTGTCACTAGCCGACCACCATGAAAACCCATGCAATCCGTGCGCAAGCAAGGAAGCTACGAACCCGTGCAATCCATGTAACCCGTGTGCGGCGAACCCTTGCAACCCTTGTAATCCCTGCGCTGCTAACCCGTGTAATCCATGTGCCGCCAACCCATGCAATCCGTGCGCGGCGAAGATGCAATTTACCATCGGTGACGAC
The DNA here is from genome assembly GCA_965204085.1 of Candidatus Poribacteria bacterium. Lineage (GTDB taxonomy): Bacteria > Poribacteria > WGA-4E > WGA-4E > JAJDTR01 > JAJDTR01. The sequence goes on from CBDBEE010000002.1 coordinate 1,575,093, forward strand.
CGAAATGTATTTGACTTCGAGTCGAAAGCGCCATTGGAAACAATCATTGGACGAACAAATAAAGTTACCGGAAACATCTCCGTTAATCCAATGGACATCTCAGGCGGAGCCATGGCAGAATTTGTAGTCGACCTTGCGAGCATAACAACGGGAATCGGCCTTAGAGATCAACACATGCGTGACGGATACTTGGAAACAGATAAGTACCCGACAGCAACACTCACCGTAGATAAACTGACCCACATCTCCAAGAATAAACTTGAAGACATGCAGACAGTCAGGCTGGACGCAGACGCGACGCTTGATCTGCACGGCGTCAAGCGGAGAGTGGTTTTGGAAGGTGTCAAGTTAACCTTTTTCAAAGAAAGCAAGGACACCCAAGCACTACTTCCGGGCAACCTTCTTCGGATCGAAGGCGGCTTTACGGTGAAGCTCGGTGATTACAATATCGAGAGACCGCAAGTGGCATTCCTCAAAGTAAGCGAGGATATCAAGATTAACGTAAGTCTGTACGGTTCATCGGGTGCCGTGGCGAACAATCCGTGTAATCCATGTGCCGCAAATCCATGCAATCCCTGTGCGGCGAATGCTTGTAATCCGTGCAATCCATGCGCTGCAAACCCATGCAACCCTTGTGCGGGTAATCCTTCCAATCCGTGCGCGGCAAATCCGTGCAACCCCTGCGGGAAGTAATACCATTTCGCTTGAATAACAGTGCATATAGTGCTTTCCATATACTATTATGACAACTGTTCCGTTCACACCAAACCCGTAGGCGGGGCATCTTGCCCCGCTTTGGACAGACTCGATTGACGCTAACAATGCACTGCTAATATATAGAAATGGTATAACCTCGTGTCACGGGGAAGGTTTGGACTTATGCAGTTAGGAAGTCTATGGCGCTGCGTTCATAGAAATCCGAATTGCGTAAGTCCTTTTTCAACGAGTCCCCTACACTTCACACTCGGCGGACGAGATCAACCGAGCGAATAGTTCAAGCCACTGCATAAGGCGCGTGATTGAATTTTCCTACCCCTCTGCAGAGAGACTTGATTGACTCTACCAATCCACCACAAATCCAGAGCATTGGAATAAAATGTCAAAGTGTTGCACAGAATCTCTCGAACGCTTAAAATCCCAGTCAATGCAATAAGAAAGGGCACATGGAAACACCAATTTGGTATCTGAAAAATATCAAATTCTTCCGTAATCTGACGGAGGCGGACTTATACGCCCTAGATAGAGTCGCAATTACAAGGCAGTGCACCCGACGCGAACAGATCACCGGAAAGACGGATTTCGGAAACACTGTCTATCTCCTAAAGAAAGGAAGAGTTAAAATTTACCAACTCTCGCCTAAAGGCGAAGGGCTTACGCTTGAGGTTGTAGAATCCGGCGACATATTTGGTGAATCCGATAACGTTGATGACGAGGCTCGTGACACTGTAGCCGAAACTTTGGACGATTCGGTCCTTTATGTCATGCGGCGGAAAGATTTTGAGATGTTTCTAAAGAAGAAACCCGATCTGACCATGCGTTTGACGAAGTTCATCTCCACTCACGGACGGCAAATCCAAAACCATCTCGAAAACCTCGTTTTCCGGACAGTCTCTTCCCGGCTTGCGTGCCTGCTGCTGTCTTTGGCTGATGGGTGCGGAGTGCACAATAGCAACGGTTTGGAACTGCGAGTAAATCTATCTCGTACCGATATAGCCAAACTTACAGGAACAGCACGTGAAACGACTAGTGACCTTCTCAATGAGTTGGAACGGCTGAGCATCATTGAGGTCCAAGGGCGGCGTATCAGACTCCAGAATCAATGGAAACTGAAGAAGATTGCTGACGCCAAAACGCAAGAGCTTGAGATACCACCCGACGAGGAAGAAGAATCGAATCTATTTGAAATTCCTGCTAGCAACTTAACGCCTCCCACGGAACAGAAAACGGCACAGTAGGAACTTCCCGCCTTAGATAGTAATACCATTTCGCTTGAATAATAGTGCATATGATGTTTTAACTATATCGTTCACTTACTCCGTAGGCGGGAATCAAGCGAATGGATAATGAGCGCGATAGAAATCCATCAACCGACTGAATAGGGAGGGCGATAGAGATCCCCTTGCCCCGCCGACTTTGCGTGGAGACAAGACTTACTGTTCTGCTTAACGCGTGTTTCTTTACCTGATTCACGCAATCGATTGCACAAGCATTATAGAGAAATGGTATAATAATAGTACAACTCAGTTGAGACGGAACATTCGAGTGCAACACTCGCCCAATACAGCCAATCGTCACGAATTACATTTCCCCTCTTGAGGACAACAAAATTGAGCAACGAGCACCAATATCTTCAGCTTGACTGCCAAATGGTCGGCGACATCTATACATCGCGCGAAGCCATGGACAATTTAACCGTCCTGTGCGATGATTTCGGGTCGCGGTTCGCAGGAACGCCGGAGGAACGGAAAGCCGCGGAATTCATCCAAGAAACGTTCGTGAGTTACGGTCTCAAAAACGTGCACATGGAGGCGTACCCCTACGCGGGTTGGTCTCGCGGGGGAGCAACACTCGAAATTGTAGAACCTATTCATAAGTCTATCCCGTGCATTTCGCTGCCGTACTGCCCTGCGGATGACATCTCCGCCGAACTCATCTCCGCCGGTTACGGCAGTCCTGTAGAATACGATAGCATTGGCAATCAATCAGATGGAAAGATAGTCATGGCGTTAAGCGCGTCGCCACCTGACTTGGGACGATGGGTGCATCGGAAAGAGAAATACGATAGAGCGGTACTTGGCGGCGCTAAGGTTTTCATCTTTGTCAGTGAACATTCCGGGGTCGGTCCGGAAACGGGCAGCCTTCAGAATGATAGCATCGCGCCGATTCCGGGCATTTCTATATGTAAAGAAGACGGGGCATTTTTGCTGCGGTTGGTGGAGAGATATGGAAGCGTACGATTACATGTGCGCACGACAGACATCAACGAAGCCCGAACATCGTGGAATATCATCGGAGACCTGCCGGGCAACGAAAGTCCTGACGAAATGGTAATTGTTGGGTGCCACTACGACGGGCACGACATATCTCAAGGGGCACACGATCCCGCCTCCGGCATGGTTTCGGTCATCGAAGCGTCACGGGTCTTATCGCGGTATGCCGCAAATATCCTTAAACGTACCGTGCGATTCATTGCATTCGGTACGGAGGAGATTGGGTTAACCGGCGCATTCCGTTATGTGGATGCCCATAATGACGAACTGAACAATATACGGTTTATGTTCAATATGGACGCCTCGGGTGGAGCCGGCCGCAAGGGAATCGGACTGCATCAATGGAAAGAACTGGAATCTTTTTTCATAGAGGCGGCGAAAGATATGGCTGCGGAGATCCCGGTCGGACAAAAACTGAATTCGTACTCTGATCACTTCCCGTTTGTTTTGAAAGGAGTACCGTCAGGTGATATGAGCGACCCTGAAGCACCGCCCCACGGACGAGGTTTCGGGCATACGGCGTATGACACTCTGGAGAAAGTAGAACTGGAAAACCTTAGAAAAGCCAGTGCGGTCGGTGCACGGCTCGCACTTCGCATCGCCAACGCCGACGTATTTCCTGCCAAGCGGCGTACAAATTCCGCGATTCAAGAGGTTATCGACACCGACCCCGGCTTGGAGGGATACAGGGTCTCGCTTGAATTAGCGAAATTAAAGCAAAGAGTAATCTGATTTTCGACGGGTAGTTTGGAACCTGTGCGAAAAAGTCTCAAGGAAAAATAACTATCGAATGCGCGTATATGCCCTGTCGGATCTCCATGTCGATTACAAACGTAACATGTCCCTCCTTCAACAAATGTCCGACACTGAGTATGCGGACGACGTACTCCTGCTAGCTGGCGATATTAGCCACGATCTCGACCTACTGAAATCCTGCCTTTCGCTATTACGCGCGAAGTTCCGATGCGTCTTCTTTGTACCGGGAAATCATGACCTGTGGATACGGCGGAAGGAATGCGTGGATTCAATAGCGAAGTTTTGGCATATTTTGAACCTCTGTCAATCGCTAAATGTGGAAACAAGCTCTGCAAAGGTTGGGGGCTTGGAAGATACTGCCGGGGTCTGGATTGTGCCGCTTTATTCATGGTACGTGAAGCCGGAGGAGGGAGATTGCAGCTTATTCGTTCCCAAAGCGGGCGACGATCCGACGCTGCCGATGTGGAGCGATAACCGTTTCACCCGGTGGCCCACCTCCAAGAACGGCGAACCGACAGCGGATTATTTCCTGCGCCTAAACGAGGAGAATATCCGCCGGGTCTATGATGCACCGGTCATCTCCTTTAGCCATTTTCTGCCTCGGACAGATCTCATATTCAGTTCGGATCGCGAGAAGAAGGCTTCCGGAATACGGCGTAAAGATCGACATCCGAAGTTCAATTTCAGCCGTGTCGCCGGATGTACCTGCATCGAAAATCAAATTCGACAACTCAGCTCCGCAGTCCATGTGTACGGCCATCAACACCGCGATCGATTCCGACGAGTGGATGAAGTACTCTACGTTTCACACTGCCTCGGTTATCCCCATGATCGAACCACTAGCTCGAACAGCGAAATTAAGGTGGCGCCCAAATTGATATGGGATACCCAAAAGTAGTAGACAGACTTCGTATGTTATAACAGTAGAACATACATGTTTGATTCGCCCTCAGGGGAAACGCATCTAAATTTTCTGCTTGGCAAAAAAGAAAATCAGGCTAAGTTTGTGGCAATTTTTCTAAAGATCGTAGGTTGGGTTGAACGAAATTCGTTAATGATGGTTAATCTTAGAGGTGTTTCCGAGTCCCCACTTTGCATGAGCATGTCAAAAATATGAGTGAAACCCAACATTAATCGTAAATTCTACCGCCATGAGACATCCTCTAAATTAGATGCGTTTCCCCTGGATTCGCCCTAGGTTTTGTTGACATTTTTCAGAGGCGTGTCTATAATTCGCAGAGAATTACCTAACTGTAGAGACGAGGTTACCTAGTCTCTACGATATAAGGTCATGTGACACGTAGGGATTTTGCAATTTCCCCAAATCGCTTCAAGTCGCATAAAGAGCCTAGTTATACCATTTCTCTTGAATAACAGTGCATGTGATGTCTGTATAATATCGTTTACCTTCTATGTAGGCGGGGCATCTTGCCCCGCCGGTTTTGCGCGGAGGTGAGACTTCTTGTTCCTCTCCACGCAAATTTCTTGACCTGATTCACGCGATCAATGCACAAGCATTTTAAAGAAATGGTATTATTTGATTCTTAAACTACTAGTCATATCAGATTAGAAAGAGACCATTTTGATAAAGCCCCATCATGTCCGTTGCCTCCGAACTATAGTCTTGGTTGTACTGGTTTTATTGTCGCAACTAGAACAAACGGAAGCAAGCCAATCAAAAGCAGAACTGCAAGCGGATCTTGCGGTTTCTCGGAGGAATGCACTTGTCCGTGCTGTGGAGAAAGCCAGTCCCGCGGTTGTCAACATTAGTACAATTACAACAAGAGAAGTTAGAACGCGACCAGCCCTAGACGATTTTCTCTGGGCCCCCCTATTCGATTTTTCCTTCGAAATCCCGCGACGGCGCCAACTCAATGGACTCGGCTCGGGCGTAATCATTGATAAGAATGGCTATGTGTTAACAAATCAACATGTGATTGCGGGCGCAGATCAAACACGTGTAATTCTCTCGGATGGACGAGAGTTCGAGGCAACCGTTGTTGGAGAAGATTATCTCTCGGATCTTGCATTATTGGAAATCGTGGCGCCGAATCTTACGGCCATTGAATTTGGCGATTCAGACAATCTACTTGTAGGCGAATGGGCGATTGCAATCGGTCACCCATTTGCTGTAACAGGCGGCGATCCGAAGCCGACCGTTACTATCGGAGTGGTCAGTGCAACGAACCGTGCGATTAGGATTGACGACAGACTGTATCAGCGGCTCATTCAGACAGACGCTTCCATTAACCCGGGCAACAGCGGAGGAGCACTGGTGGACATGTACGGAAAACTCATCGGAATCAATGCGGCAATACATTCGACGAGCCGCGGTTCTCAGGGCGTTGGATTTGCAATCCCGGCAAATACCGCGAAACGGATAATCAAACCACTCGCCTCGTATGGGTCGGTCGTACCGCCATACCTCGGCATTGAGGCACAGGCGTTGACACCGGAGTTGGCTGAAAAACTCAAACTAGGCGATCGAACGGGAGTATTAGTAACCTCTGTGGAGAAGGGCAGTCCCGCGAAAAACGCCGGAATCAAACGCAGCGATGTGATCGAGTCAATCAATGAGCAACTAACACCAAACCTGTCGGCGTTCAATTCGATTACAAGGTTGCTGGAAAAAGGCCAAACGATTTCAGTCCAACTCATCCGAAATCGGAATCGGGTGGATGTTTCACTCTCGATTCGCGAGCTTCAGTGGTCGTACAAAGTCCCCGGCTGGGGAATTAATATTGAGCATTTGGACCGGAAAGCCGCACAGAAGTTTCGGCAACTCGGCGTTCTCGTTACCAAAATTGAACGCCGAAGTGCACTTGCGGAACTATTGGAGCAAGGGGACCTGCTATACAGAATCAACAACTCGGTAATCCGTTCAATCGAAGACTTCAAACGCAGCATCAATCAATTGCAACGGCAGCAGCACGTTACGCTCTATTTTGAGCGTGATGGAGAGAGATTGAGATCGCGCAACTTAATAATCCAGTAGGGGTTTGTATTGCAGAATTGAAGTGAAGAAAGGTGTCTCCTGTGGGTTAGATTTGAATCAGGATGACGGCTAGGGGCAACTTCGGTGTATTGACTACCGATGCCACATCGAAAATCCTTGACAGATACAACAAAAAGGTGAAAAACATGCGCTTACAACTTCCAACAATCATCGTACTGTGTCTCGCTCTTGTCCTCGTCGTCCCACTTATCTATTTTATGAGAGTGGAAAATGATGGATCGAGGGAAAGTGTAAACCTGCAAAGTGCTGAATTTAAGATGATACGGACTCATGCAAACGATGCGTTTAGTGCCAAGGATTACGAAAAGGCGATTTCACTCTACGAAGACGCGATAACCATGCGACCTGAAAATGCGGAGGTACTTAACGACCTTGGGGCAACTTACTACGAATATGGTTTGAAATATGCAGGGCCGAGTTGGCCATCATGGGATAGTGACCTGGAGGGCAAAACCGTCGCTGAAGGACTTGATGAATTACGGATGGCAATCACACATACGGGTTCAGGTTATATTCTGATGAAGTCTCCCAATCGGCAAATGACCGAAGCAATCAAAAAAGAGTCGGAGCAACTTGGCGCAGTCGTTTACCTTGAAGAGTGGGAAGATGGCGCGACAATTCGTCTATTGATTGGCAAGACACAGCTATTCTTGTTGAAAGCCCAAGACGCATACATGCGCGCCATTGAACTTAAACCAACCTACACCCCGGCTTACCACAATCTTGGTTCTCTACTCATGAAGATTGATGAGACCGACTCTGCCGTCAGCTATCTGCGCCAAGCCTACGACCTGGATCCACGCGACAAAAAGCTCGAGCAGTACCTCACACAATTCAAGTGATGATTCGGGACTATGAGTGATGATTCTCGGAGCACCATTCTACCGTTGTCAGTCGGAGGCATCTTTCGCGAGTCACTCGTGCTCTACCGCGAGATGGGGATGCAGCTGCTCGGCATCGTTGCACCGCTCGCAATCATCAACGTCATAGTTCATTTTTTCATCTTTGGCCAGCAATCCAATCCTACCGATGCGCCTGCCGACATTACTGCTCGACCGACGATGCTGTTATTTGCAGCGATACTGTTTTTCCTCTCTTTCGCCGGAACCGCTCTTGGAATAATTGCCATCTCAGAACGTCTATTGGGACGAACCGTTTCAATTGGCAATGCATACTTACGCATCACCGATGTTCTTTTCCCATTACTAGGGACGTTACTTGTTGCATCAATCGCCACTGTTGCTGGGTTATTTACATTCGTCATCCCGGGCATAGTTGTATACGGATGGTTCTGCTTGACACCGGCGGTCGTTGCGATAGAGGGCGAAGGGGGAATCGGTGCGCTCAAGAGAAGCTTCGTGATTGTCAGAGGGTATTGGAACAAAACGTTCTTTGTCGTTGTTCTATTGGCAATCCTCCAACTTGTCGTTGCATCGCTCGTAATTTCGTTTCCTAGGGCGATCGGGTCTCCTGTAACTATTACCGAAGTATCCAAGGTGCTGTCTATCCTGTTGCCACTTCTCATCATCGAACCATTCAAAATCGCCACAACAACAATGCTGTATTATGATCTCCGCATCCGCAAAGAAGGATATACCATTCAATCCATGGCGGACGAAATCGGGCCGTTACCTTAATTGTCCCAAACAGTTTGAGTAACTGTTTAGTGCCTTCGTTTCTGGAACCGAACACTGTGAATCTAGACTGCTTTTTTCTCATTTTCTAGGCGGATCTCGTGTGGATGCTCAATTTTCCGGTTTGTAGTAGGATCAAGCGAGTGGATAGCGAGCGCGATAGAGATCCCATTCATTGCCCGTCCTATGGCTCTGGGGGTTTTACTGACCAGCAAGCGAACGGATAGTGAGCGATCAACTGAACGGATAATGAAGGCGATAGGGATCCCGTAGAGATCCACTAATCACTAGCCACTAAACACTTACCAGTTTGGCATTCCCATGACAATTCATATCTATAACCCGAAATACGGAATACTACTCAAATTAAGGCTCCTTGGGACCACTATACACACAAGTGGTCATGACTCGTAAATCGCAAAAAGAAATAGTTGCTATCTGAGGCAAACGAATGACCTACCAATGGGCGAAGATGGGTCAACTTCTTGAAAAACTCGTGGGACGCCGAAGCGTTTGGATGAGATTAGGGCACCACAGGAACGAGAAACGGACTCTGCTTAACAACCTTAGAGCGTATTTTGAACGAGACTTCCTTAATGCTTCCGATTTCTATCATGCGAAGTGCGTCGATCATATATCCCCTAAACAGTATGAAACAGAAACGAGCGATTTCGTGAGCGCATGGATCGCGAACTTGATGGACAACAGTCCGGACCCCGAACAGGCAGCGGTTATCGGTGCTGTTGAAGGGAATGTGCAAGTCGTCGCCCGTGCGGGGAGTGGCAAAACGGCTACTTTGGTGAGCCGAGCCCTTTTCCTGCAACGGCATTGTAAGGTAGCGCCCGACGAGATGTTGCTCCTTGCATTCAATCGAAAAGCAGCAGAGGAGATTCGAGGGCGCCTCGCTTTATATCTGCCAGGTTCTATTCCCCACGTTATGACCTTCCACGCCTTGGCTTATGCCTTGACTCATCCTGAAGCGATGGTAGTTGGTGAGCCTAGCGGACAGCAGAGCAAGGAACGTGCTTTACAGGACGAGATTGACCAATATCTGCGGGATTCCGAGAACTACGATGAGATACGTCACCTGATGATGGCACACTTCCGATCCGACTGGGAACGACTCGTTTCAGGCGGGTACAATAGACCTCCAACCGAGATGCTGCGTTTCCGTAGATCATTGCCTCGTGAAACACTTGATGGGAAGTACGTTAAATCGTTCGGAGAGAAAGCTATCGCCAACTTCCTATTTGAACATGACATCAAGTACCAATACGAGCGAAATTTCTGGTGGGACGGTGTCAATTACCGTCCTGACTTCACCATTGTCACTGGAGAAAACCGTGGTGTAGTCATCGAATACTTTGGTCTCAATGGTGCCCCTGATTATGACGCTATGTCGGCGGCAAAACGCAATTACTGGCGCGAGATGCCTGATTGGAAAATGCTTGAATTTTTCACTCATGATTTGAAAAACAACGGAGAGGAAGGGTTTTACGCTTTATTGCAACAACAGCTTGAACATTGCGGCATTTCGTGTACTCGACTTACTGAGGAGGAGTTATGGTATCGGATTAAAGACCGCGCCATAGATCGTTTAACTAGGGTAGTAAAGCGGTTCATTGAGCGGAGCAGAAAACTCTCCTTGACGCTGGCGGAGCTCTCTGAAATGGTAACTAACCATCAATGTGTCAGCGAGGCAGAGCGACAATTCCTAAATGTTGCGCAGGGGTTCTATGCCTCTTATCTCCGGCGCATTGAATCGACTGGAATGCAGGATTTTGACGGGCTCCTCCAAGAAGCGGCAAAACTGGTTCAGAACGGCGGGACCGTATTTCGGCGGAAAACCGGCAGTGGCGACCTTAGGAAGATACGCTATGTGCTCATTGACGAATATCAGGATTTCTCGGAACTTTTCCATCGTCTGATGGATGCGATTCGAAAACGGAATCCTCAAGCGCGCTTTTTCTGTGTTGGTGACGATTGGCAAGCCATTAACGGCTTTGCCGGTTCCGACCTTCGTTTCTTTCAAGAATTCGCTCAGGATTTCCCTGATTCTCGAAAGCTGCATTTGACAACCAATTACCGGTCAGGAAAATCAATAGTCGATGCCGGAAATGCATTGATGAAAGGCTTGGGCAAACCCGCCCGTGCGCACAAAACAACAACTGGTGACGTAGTCGTAGCCGACCTTGCCAACTTTGAACCGACATTGCGGGAGGAACGGGAGCATCCTGGCGATCACTTCACTCCCGCTGTACTGCGTCTAATGAACAAGGCTCTCACCAGCGATAAAAACGTCGTCTTACTTGCCCGAAAAAACAGCTTGCCTTGGTACATAAATTATAAAGATCAGAGCGATTCACCAATTGAAAGCGGTCTTGATCGCTTCCTTGCGTTGGTGCGTACGTTTCTGCCCGAGAATCACAAAGAAAAAGTCACCGCATCCACTGTGCATAGTTACAAAGGCCTTCAACAGGATGTCGTTATCGTACTTGATGCCGTGTTACGCTCCTTTCCACTCCTACATTCCGAGTTGATTTTTACTCGTATTTTTGGCGACAATCTTGAGAAGGTCACTGCCGAAGAACGTCGTCTTTTTTACGTGGCTTTGACCCGAGCAGTCGAAGATCTGTTTATTCTGACAGAAACAGGGGATGTCTCTCCATTTCTTGAGGATTTGCAAAAAAATATCGGACTCTCTAATCTAAAATGGTCGGACTATCTTCCATTAGCGGGTGAAACAAAGTATTTTGCTATTCGAGTAGGAAATCAATACGGACGTGGTTCCAAGCCCACGATGGCAATCAGAGACTTGCTTAAAGCCGAGGGATACGCCTGGGACAGGGAATCAAAGACGTGGTATATTCTGCATCCGGCGCAGGGGTTTTCCGTAAGGAATTTAGCTGATCGGACTAGCTGGAGTGATTCTGCTGCCGGGATTGAAGTGCGGTTTTGTGACGACTTGGACAACGAGCTTGCCATATACAATGTTGATCACGGAAAATGGCGGCTTATCAGCGGCGGCATTCCGTAGATATGAGCAGTTCTTCCCGCATCGACCTTGATAGTCTTAGCCATGCAATTGATGACTGTAGCATTGGTGAATCATTCATGTCAGTATACTTAAGGGCGGATTAATAAACCACATTCAAGGAAGACTTCACATGGTTGATGCTTTAGATGAGGAGAATTCGATGCTTCCGGTTAGTGATAATTTGAGTTTTCATCGGGCTAATAAGGCATATTTTGAAGATAGAAACTATGAGGAGGCTATCAAGGAATTTAAAGCTGCAATCGAATTTGAAAGGTCAAGAATTGTCGATGAAGACGATTCTGTGAACGATGTGGAAAACTCAGTGGAAGCAGCCAAGCGGTCAGTCACACTGAATGAAATTCTTACTATATCCATGTACTGGATGGCTGAGTCTTATCGCAAACTGAATCAAATCAATCAAGCCCTTGAATGCTTTGAGCGGTTAGCGCTCTGTTATAGCCAACACTACCTTGGGAGAGCGGCGGAACGGCAACTTACCAAAATCGAAGCGGATCAAGTCGCTCGCGAAGAAGAAAAGCAGGGGTTGCTCGTTAATCTAAGGGGATGTTTTGAAAAAGACTTCGATAATGCCTACCGCTTCTACCGAGATCGGTGTACTTCTCACATCCCGTCTGAAGAGTATGAGGCAGAAAAAATAAAATTTGTGTTGAAGAGAGAGCGCAAGGAACGAGCTATTCGCGAAGAAAAGCAGAAATTGCTCAAGAATCTGAGGGCGCATTTTGAACTTGACTTCCTCAACGCTGACCGCTTCTATCAAGATCGGTGTGCCAATCTCATGTCGTTTGAGGAGTATGAGACTGAAAAAATAAAATTTGTGCAATCTTGGGCGGATACTAATGACATAGACCCAAAACCGGACCGGGAACAAGCAGCGGCGATTGGCGCTGTAGGAGGAAATATTCAGGTAGTTGCGCGGGCAGGCAGCGGTAAGACTGCAACATTGGTCAATCGTGCGCTGTTCCTACAGCAACACTGCGGTGTGTCTCCTAATGAGATGTTACTCTTGGCGTTCAATAAGAAAGCAGCCGAGGAGATGCGAGAGCGCATTGCTTCATTATTAAAAGAATCTACGCCTCACGTAATGACATTTCATGCGCTAGCTTATGCGGTAGTTCAACCTGGAAAAATTCTATTAGATGAACCTGATGGCGAACAGAGCCAAAGCCGCGTTCTGCAAGGTGTGTTTGACAGCTATCTTCGCAATCCTGACTATTACGACAGGATTCGTGATTTGATGATGAAACACTTTCGCACCGACTGGGAACGCATCGTCTCAGGTGGGTATGATAGATCGCTGAAAGAGATGCTGCGCTATCGCCGGTCGTTGCGCTTTGAAACGCTTGATGGCAGGCACGTGAAATCGTTTGGTGAAAAAGCTATTGCGAACTTCCTATTTGAACACAGCATAAAATACCAATATGAACCTCTTTTCTGGTGGGGCCCGAAAAAACGCCACCCCTACCACCCAGACTTCACTATACCTCGTTATAAGGTGGCTATTGAATACTTTGGTCTTAGTGGCAGTCCTGATTATGACAACATGTCGGAGGAAAAACGCAAGTATTGGCGAAATAAACCTAACTGGCGACTACTTGATTATTCTCTGTGTGATATAAGGAGAGGAGAGGATGATTTTTGTGCTTTGTTGAAGCAGGACCTTGAAGCTCTGGGAATCTCATGCGTTCGACTCAGCGATAATCAGATATGGCATCAGATAAAAGATCGTGCTATTTACGAATTTACAGAGGTTATTAGAGGATTTGTACAACGATGCCGAAAACTCTCCCTAACCTTCACGGAACTTTCAAAAAAAATACACGACCACAATTGTATTAACGATGTCGAGGAGAATTTCTTGAATCTTGTTCAACATTTCTATAGCTCGTATTTGGAACGTTTTGATACTTACGGTTTACAACGACCAAAAGAGGAAGATTTTGATGGACTGGTGCAGCGAACCGTGGAGATCATTAAGAATGGGGAAACAGAATTTCACTATAAGGAAAAGATAGCTCCACACCGGCCTCGCACTTGCAACCTGAAGCATGTTGGATATGTGTTTATTGATGAATATCAAGATTTCTCCGAACTCTTCTATCGGCTAACAAAAGCAATTCGTGAGCAGAATACACATGCACGCTTTTTTTGCGTTGGAGACGACTGGCAAGCAATAAACGGCTTTGCTGGTTCTGATTTGCACTTTTTCAAGAATTTCTGCCAAGCGTTTCAGAATTCTCGCAGACTTCATGTAATTAGAAATTACCGATCGGTTGGGGAGATTGTGAATGTCGGGAACGCATTGATGCAAGGTCGAGGAGAGTCTGCTCTGGCCCACAGAACGGTTCAGGGAAAAGTTGTAATTGCTGATCTTAACACTTTTCCTTTAGCTCGAATTCTCCATGAAAAATACCCAAACCTCGGAGACTACTCTACCCACGCTTTATTATGTCTCGTGAAAAAAATCATAGACGATGGCAAGAATGTCGTCTTACTCAGCCGGATAAATAGTGAGCCTTGGAGCATAAATTATGACAAGTGGGGAATGTTGTCAGGTAAACGCGGACTCGATTGCTTTCTTGCAGTGTTACGCAGTAGGCTGCCCCGTGGACATGCGAATAAAGTCACAATCTCGACGGTTCATAAATACAAAGGACTTCAGAAGAATGCAGTAATCGTACTTGATGCAAACATTAGACGCTATCCGTTGGTGCACCCCAATTGGTTTTTTAATCGTGTTTTTGGAGACAGTGAGCACCTCATTACTGATGAAGAACGCCGACTTTTTTATGTAGCGTTAACCCGCGCTGAAGAAGAACTGTATATTCTAACTAATGACGGCAACTATTCGCCATTTCTTGAAGATTTGGAAAAAAATATCAAACTCACTAGGGTCAGATGGTCGGATTATCCCCCACCGCCGAGCACCTCGAAAATTCTCATCCGAGTAGGCAATCAATACGGACATGGCTCTAAACCCACGACAGCAATCAAAGAATTACTTAAAACTGGGGGATACGATTGGGACGAGGAATCGAAGACATGGTATATTCTGTGCCCTGCAGAGGGGTTTTCAATAGACATCTTTCCAAAATAAGTATCTATTTGGCTTGATTTTACGTTATATCCTTTCAACAATCTTCTGTTGTAGAAAGGATACCCATGAGTCAATTTGAAAAAGCAGTAAAACAGTCAGATGAGCAATTTCTGCGAGCGGTTGGTATTGACAAGGCGGCTTTCAACCTTATTTTGGAGCGTGTGGCGACTTACTTTGAAAAACTTAAAGAAGAACGTCCGATGAAGAAACGAGGAAAGAAATCGGAGGTTGCATTGGCCGATCGCCTTCTATTGACATTCACCTATTTGCGCCACTATCCAACCTTTGCCAGATTAGGCATGGAGTTTGGTATCAGTGAGTCTTATGCAAATAAACTCTATCATCAGATACTTGATGTGTTAGTTAAAGTGCTTTCATTGAAGAATCGAAAGCACTTAGTGGAGGGCGATCTCCAAACCATCATCGTTGATGCCACCGAGCAACCGATTGAACGTCCAACCAAAGGACAGCGTGTCTACTATAGCGGTAAAAAAAAAGGCACACCATAAAAGTTCAATTGATTGCGTGTTTGGCGCTGTTAGAAATATTATCGGTTACCTGCCGCAAAGGGAGTGTTCACGATTACACCATTCTGAAGGAAAGTCGTGTGGCAATTTCTCCCGAAACTGAGAAGTTGGCTGACAGTGGTTATCAGGGGATAGCCAAACGGTATGCCAACAGTTCGACGCCCATCAAGGCCTATCGGAGCAAGCCCTTAACTCGGGAGGCGAAGCAATTCAACCGACGGTTGGCAACACGCAGGGTCGCCATTGAGAATATCGTCAGACGATGTAAGATTTTTCGCATCACCAAAGACATCTATCGAGGCAAACATCGCAACTATGGGAAAACATGGAATGTGATTGCTGCCATTGTAAACTTGCGATATTCCTCAACAAGTTGCCAAACGGCGTAGTTATTCTAATCTCCGAGATTGCTGTAACTACACGGATCCATTTTGGAAAGATGTCTAATTAAGGATTTCGCCGATCAGGCCAACTGGAGTAATTCTGCCAATGGCGTTTATGTGCGTTTCTATGACGATTTTGAAAACGAGCTTGCCATATACAATGTCGATCACGGAAAATGGCAGCATATCAGTGGTGACATTCCGTAAATTTAAATACATTTGTAGGGTGGGCACCGCCCACCATTTCTTGTAAGGTACAATCAACCGACTGATTAGGAAGGGCGGTGGCCGATCTTGATAGCAAATCCCGTGCGAAAGAACTCCCACAAGTGCACAACAAGTCACGGAAGAACATGAAAACCCACTCCTTAGATGGCCAAATATGGCATTGACACCTATTATTCAATTAAGCCTTTTGGGCTTTACTAACCGCCAAGTGAGTAAATAGCGGGTGCGGTAGAGATCCACTAATCACTAGCCACTAAACACTGCCTCTCATGAAATGTGCCAATTGCGGATTTGAAAATCCCGAAAAGTTCAAATTCTGTGGAGAATGCGGTTCGTCCCTAACCCCGCCGACGGGCACTTTTGAACCGGATCAGACCGATAAACAATCGAAAGAAATCGACGCAGAACGACGCCAGCTAACTGTACTCTTCTGCGATCTTGTAGGATCGACCAGTCTCGCGGAACAATTGGATCCCGAAGAGCTTCGCGGACTGCTGCAGCAGTATCAGGCAGTTTGTGCAAAGGTAGTGCGCCATTTTGAGGGGCACATCGCGCGCTATTTTGGAGATGGGCTTCTAATCTATTTCGGATATCCGGTTGCACACGAAGACGCCGCTCACCGTGCGCTACGCGCCGCGCTTCAGATTGTGACAGAGATAGAGGAGCTTGAAACTCGCATTCAACAGAGGATGGATGTGGCGCTTGACATCCGCTTGGGCATTCACACCGGCATGGTCGTTGCTGGCGACATGAGCAAAGGCGGCGAATTGGAATCAATGGCGATCGTTGGACAGATGCCGAACGTCGCGGCACGAATGCAAGAGATTGCCGAGCCTAATACCGTAGTAATAGGACCTACCACACACCGTCTTGTGCTCGGCTCCTTTGCGTGCCGTGATCTGGGCGTTCACTCGCTCCGAGGCATTTCCGACTCAATGCGTCTGTATCAAGTTCTGGGTGAAACCCCCTTAACGAGTCGCACTAGCGTTCCAGTCAATGTTGGACTAGCCCCACTTGTTGGCAGAGAGCAAGAGATTGAACTTCTTATCGAATGTTGGGAGCAAGCAACATCTGGAAAAAGGCAAGCGGTTGCCTTGACTGGTGAACCGGGGATAGGCAAATCTCGAGTGGTTCAAGAGTTGAAACATCATGTCGTGAACCGCTCAGACGCAACACTGATGGAATGTTTCTGTACATCCTATTACCAAAATAGCCCATTTTATCCGATTGTTGAACTCTTTCAAAGAGAGGAATTGCACTTTGATCGTGCGAACTCGACGAAGGAAAACTTGGGTAAGTTGGAAGGTTTCTTGACAAAGTACAACCTGTCTCTTGATGAAATGACGGCGCTCTTTGCCCGTCTTTTCTCCTTACAGCTCGGCGATAGCTATACGCCATCCAATCTACCACCGGAGCAACAAAGGCAGAAGACCTTGGAGGGGTTACTCAGGGTCATATTGGAGAAGGCAACCCGGCACCCGGTACTATTCTTTGTTGAAGACTTACATTGGATTGACCCATCTACCCTAGAACTAATCTCCCTGCTAATCGAGAAAACCGAATCTTCCCGCGTTTTTATACTGTTGGCGTATCGTTCGCACTTCACTCCTGAGTGGGGCGTGCCGCCGCATCTCACCTCGATATCACTAAATCGGCTTACCCAGCGACAGGTGACAGATATGGTTGTTGAGGTTGCGGATGGGAAGAGATTGCCTGCGTCCCTCATTGAGCAAATCGTGTCAAAGACTGACGGAATTCCGCTTTTCGTTCAAGAGTTGACCAAAATGGTACTAGAGTCGCCTTGGATGAAAGAGGTTGACGGCAACTATGAATTGACGCGTTCGTTGCCACGTCTTGCCATCCCTGCCACGCTGCACGACTCACTGATGGCACGGTTGGATCGCTTGGGCACGGCGAAAGAGATTGCGCAACTGGCAGCTACACTCGGACGCGATGTAGATTATGAACTGCTAAAAGCAATCTCACGGCAGAGCAAACCCCTTCTGGAGCGCGAGATAACTCGACTGATGGAAGCACAACTTCTCGATCGATCCGGTGATTCTCAAATCGGGGCAACATATAGATTTAGACACGCTCTAATTCAAGAAACTGCCTATCAGTCCTTGCTTAAGGATAAAAGGGAGCGGCATCATCTTCAAATCGCTAGGACGATGGTTGAACAGTTTCCTGCATTCGCCGAAACGCAGCCCGAATTAGTGGCACACCATCTCACGGAAGCGAAAAGCGAACGAGCGATTCCCTATTGGCAACAAGCGGGACAGCGTGCAATTGAGAGATCGGCAAACTTGGAAGGGATAAATCATATAAGCAAAGGGCTGGAATTAATTAATGCACTCCCTGAAACGCAAGAGCACATGCACCAAGAATTCGCATTGCAAATCACGCTTGGACCTGCTATGGTTGCCACGAAAGGGTATGGCGCACCAGAGGTAGCGGCAATCTACACGAGAGCCCAAGAACTCACCGAGCGAATCGGCGAAACCATGCCTGAAGAACTGAAATTGCTGAGGTTTCCACTGCTGTTTGGACTTTGGCTGAGTTATTTGGTGCGCGCTCAATTGGGTTCCGCGCGCGAACTCGGTGAACGCTGTATTGCACTTGCTAGACAGCAACAGGACATGGCGCTGATGCTTGAAGCACATCGAGCAATGGGGGCGACGCTATTCTATCTTGGGGAACTTGGCACGGCGCACGCTTACCTTGAAGAAGGGATTGCGCAGTACCAGCCACAGTATCATCGATCACATGCTTTCCTCCACTACATGGCAGAACCGGGAATGACCTGTCTATGTTATGCCGCTACAACTCTTTGGTTCTTAGGCTATCCGGAGAGGGCGCTGCGTTACAGCGCGGAAGCTCAAACAATCTCTGAGGAACTACCTCACCCTTTCAGTCAAGTGGTTACGCTGTTCTTCGCAAACTTTCTATACTATCAGTGCTATCGTAAGGCGGATTCAGCCCAAACACAAGCGGAGAAATTAATCTCGCTTTCAACGGAACACGGATTCCCAATGTGGCGAGCCGCAGGGTTAATCATGCGGGGATGGGCATTGTCCAAGCACGGGCAGTTTACGGAAGGAATCAAGGAGATACACGGCGGATTGGACGCATGGCGTTCAACCGGTGCGGCGATATTCCTTCCGTTCTATCTTGGTATCTTGGCGCAGGCGTATGCACGGTCAGGGAAGTTGGCGGAAGGTTTGAGGACGTTGGATGCAGCATTAGATACCGTAGCCCAAAACGACGAACGTCTATACGAAGCGGAATTATACCGGCTCAAAGGAGAACTGCTGTTGATGGATGGCAACCTCGAATCCGATGCCGAAGACTGCTTTCGGCGGGCTATCCGGGTCGCGACTCAACAGAGTGTGAAAATCCTTGAGCTACGATCAGCAGTTAGTCTAGGCAAACTGTATCAGCGTCAAGGAAAAACTTCAGAAGCTAACGAATTACTCATCCATGTTTATGGTTGGTTCACAGAGGGATTCGATACCACGGATTTGAAGGAAGCGGAAATGTTACTCAAAGAGTTATGCTAAGATAAGCAATTTTCAATAATAAATCTTACATTTTGACAAACACAATGGCGTCCCGGAGGCACGAGCGCTCCTGCTGGATGACAAATCCAGCAGATTCTAATCTGGTTACTAAGCTTTCGTTCCTTCGCTCCAGAGGAAATCAAACGACCAAATAGGATTAACCGAGTGAACAGCGAGGGATCAAGTGACTGAATAAGGAACGCGATAGCTAATCCCGCGCGATAGAGATCTTGATAGCGAATGCGACAGAGACTCCTCGTTATTCCCTATTACCCAAAAAGTAGAGAACGCAAATCTGCGTTGTCCACAATACGCGTTATGTGTAACTCTGAGTTACACTGACTATAAGATGCTGAAAACTCATCGATACTCAAATCGTTCAAATAAGGAAATGAGATGAAAACGTTGCTAATACTGCGTCACGCCAAGTCTAGCTGGAAGGACGCAGGTTTGCTGGACCATGACCGCCCGCTCAACAAGCGCGGCAAACGGGATACTCCCCGTGTCGGTAAGCTTATCCTACAACAAAGATTAGTGCCGGACTTGATTGTCAGCTCAACTGCCAAACGTGCGAGAGGTACGGCGAAAAGGGTTGCCAAAGCGTGCGGCTACACAGGAGAAATCCAAATTACTCCACAATTCTACCATGCTCCCGCTGGAATATATATTGAGGTACTGAACCACCTTCCAGATGATTATTCGCGAGTGATGGTGATAGGACACAATCCCGGCATGGAAGAACTCGTCGCGAGGTTGGGGCGGGCTTGTACGATGCCCACGGCTGCACTAGCCAATGTTTCGTTACCCATTGATCGCTGGAGTGAATTAGATGGAGCCACCGAGGGAAAGCTAGTGGGTGTGTGGTACCCGCGAGAATTGTCATGAATACCACTCGTGTCCATATTGATTTCATGTCGAAGGTGTAGCGTAATCAAAAGGGAATTCACTCATTATCAGTTATGCATTCACTTCCATTCAATATAATCAACATTCCCAAATCACACTTTTTGTGTATAGCGCTACTATTTGGCATCGCTCACACCGCAAGCGCGGTAGAGATTTCGGTGAGTGCTGCACCGGACGGTCAATTCATGCCTCGCACGGTCAGCGATGGAAGAGCTGGAGCTATCGTTGCCTGGGAGGATTACCGCACTGGAACGGATTGGGACATTTACGCACAACGGGTGAATGCGCTAGGCGAAGTAGTGTGGAAAACGGACGGAATTCCGATATGCCTTGCCGAATGGAATCAACGCAGGCTCAGAATGGTTCGCTCCTCTGACCGGGTGATTGCGGTATGGAACGATCGACGTGACCGGAGTAATTGGGATATCTACGCTCAAGCAATTGATGTGTCAGGGAAGATACTGTGGCAGACAGACGGTGTACCAGTTTGCACGGACACAGCCGATCAGTCTACACAAGCGATACTTAGCGATGGCGCCGGTGGTGCAATCTTTGTTTGGGAGGACGCGCGACGTAGCGCGCAATACCAAGATCTGTACATGCAACGATTCGATTCGAGCGGTCAACCGATGTGGGAAACAAATGGAATTCCGGTATTTCCGTCCGACTCTCTTCAGAGCGATCCCATACTCCTCGCTGATGGCGCAAACGGATTCTATCTCGTCTGGTGGGATGTGATAGGGTACGAATCGTGGCACATCATGGCGTTTCGACTCAATATGGACGGAACTCCTGTTTGGGACAGCCCAATTGTTGTTTCGCCACTGGAAGGCATGCAGGGAATTCCGCGTGTTACCAGTGATCGCGATGGCGGACTCATCATCGCTTGGCAAATCTACGAGAATTTCATCAACGATAATCTGTACGCACAACGGATTGATTCAAACGGCAAAAAGCTTTGGGGCGATGAGGGTGTCACAATCTGCAATGCGCCGGGCATCCAGAAAAATGCCTCGATTACCAGCGACAGTAACGGCGGAGTCATCGCCGTTTGGAGCGATGAACGCGATGTTTACTCGGATCTTTACGCGCAGCGCGTCGGTGCATTCGGGACAGTTCGCTGGAAGGAAGACGGCGTGCCTATATGTACCGCTGGCGGTCATCAGGATAAGCCGTTCATCGTGCCATCGGTTGAAGATCAGTTCTTTGTCGCTTGGTTGGACTACCGCGAGGACTATGGAGACGAGAGCAGCGATGCGATATACGCACAACAGTTCAATCTTCACGGAGAGGTAGCTTGGAAGGCGGACGGTATGCCAATCTGCACGGCACAGGGAGAGCAGTATCCTCCGTTTGTACTAAGATCTGAATCGGGCAACCTTAGCATAGTATGGACAGATGTGAGAGATGACCAAGGAGACGTATACATGTGGAGATTCTGACACAACAAACTGATTGGTCTACTTAGACCACTCCAACTCGTTAGACCCTCCTCCCGTCCGCATCCACTGTGCGCAAGTAAGCGAAATCAAAGTAAAAATGGCACCGCCAATAAATATAATTTGATAGCCGAATGAAGCCCACGCCAAACCTCCTATGAGCGGAACACTAACCGCCGCGACGTGATTCATGGTTACGCCCATAGCGAGCGTCGGCTTGAGATCTTGCGGCGACGCAATCTTATTCAAGTAAGTCATTAAAGCAATCCGACCGACGAACAGAAAATTGTCGATACAATAGAGTACATACAGGTGCGTGACATTTCGTAGCGTTGCGTAACCGATGAACACGAAAAATAATCCCGCGTAACTGATGCTCAACATGGTCCGTTCACCCAATCTATCCACCAGTCTGCCAATCATGGGTGAAAAGAACAGCACAACCACTTGGTTAATCAAGACCAGTTTGATAATCACGCCTCGATCCGTACCGAACACCTTGACGAGTGCGAAGATCGCGAACGTCGTAAAAATTTGTCGCCGACTTCCATCCAGTAAAGAAAGTATGTAGTAAAGCCCATAGGTTTTCCGCAGTACGAATCTGTTTTCACGTTCAGCCTGTAACCGCCGTGACGCGAAAAGCAGGGCGACGCCGCCGGCAGCAACGATCCCACCTCCAATCTGGAAAAGTCCGCCAAATTCAAACAGTTCTGTAGCGATCAAACATAATCCAATCATCGCTAACGTGGCAAAACTCTCGACGCTCCGCAACTGCCCGAACCACTTCCCTTTTCCTTCGCCAGTTGAGTACGCGAACGTCATAGCGGAGCGCAGTGGCAACCACGCATGAAAGCCAATGCTCCATACGAACGAAAAAACAAGGATCCCGTAGAAACTGTTGACTTGAGAATAAGCCGCCATTCCAATCCCCATCACCATCAGCGCTAATCCGGCAACAACGGGTGGCGCCAAATAGATGATGAGAGCCGTGAAAAGAGCATTGAGGAATCCGGGCACCTCTCGCAGCGATTCCATGTAACCCAATTCATGAGGCTGAACTCCAATCTGGTCTACAATAAAATTGTTAAAGAGTGGATGTAGGATTCCGAAGAAGGCGCCTACCCCAAAAACGCCGCAAGCCAGCAAACGAAAATCTCGGTTCCAATTGCGCATGAATTGTTCCCTATTTCATGTAGTCATTTATGTTCATACGTATACAAATCATGATTGCATGTCGATCAACGATGGCGACATCTGTAAATCCACAAAATCGGACACGCCCTTGTAGCGCAAACTGTTAGTTTGCGCATACCGCTATCTAACAGATTAACTGAGCGATTAGCGAAGGGAAGAGGGATCCCAGTGCGATAGAGATTCGAAAGGTGTATAGCGAGCCATTATCCCTGTCGGCATGATTCTCTCCGCAAGTACCACTTCTCTATATAGAGGCCATGTTTTTCGATCCAGAGGATTGGCACGTTGATAGATTACGATATGTCCAAACTTCCGCTCTAGGGGAGAGCAATGTTTAATAGACATCTTTCCTAATTAACCCTGGTCGCCGCCGATTGAAAATTCATCGGTTTAAAGCTAAAATTGAAGTGCTCAACCTTTCGCTTCGGCGGAACGGTGTGTTTGAAGCTTTTTCAAATTAGATCGCATAGCCCCAGCCGGGCGACAGGTGGCAACTTGTGTTTATTGAGTCACGAAGATAAAGAGGTTTAGAGTAGAAAAGGAAGCAGGTAAGCGGGTATACATACAGGCACATATCCTCAATCTCCTGACTGCGTATTTGATCTTTTGGTCAATCAACGCTGTGGAGAAATCCCGAAACGACTGAGATTATTTTGGAAAGATGTCTAATGTTGCTTTTTAGATTAAAAGGTGTTGCAATCGTTTCCTTTAGAGCCACGGCATGTTTATAGATAAACGAAAGCAGCGACCAGAATCTGACGCAATAAAAACGGCTTGAACCCTCATAACACAAGGATTCAAGCCATTTTGCGTACTCATTGATTACGTTTATTTGGAGTCTTCTAATCGCCCCAACCTTACGATTGACTCTATGTTTGCGACAAATCTAACACACTCCGTGCCACCTCTCCCTTTTCAAGGGCTTCAAAAGCGTCGTTAATCCCTTCCAGTGGATAGGTTCGTGTGACCAATTCATCCAATTTGAGCTTCCCCGCTCGGTACAAGCTAAGTAGCCGATTAAAGTCCACATGGGTACGTGCTGTACCGTAGTAGGAGCCGATCACCGATTTTTCAAACATCAATATCCGTGCATCAATCTCAACCGGCGTGTTCACGGGAGCATGGCCAATAAAGACCGTCACGCCGCGACGCCGGGTACACTGAATCGTCTGCAAGAACG
The DNA here is from genome assembly GCA_965204085.1 of Candidatus Poribacteria bacterium. Taxonomy (GTDB): domain Bacteria; phylum Poribacteria; class WGA-4E; order WGA-4E; family JAJDTR01; genus JAJDTR01. The sequence continues at coordinate 1,599,058 of CBDBEE010000002.1, forward strand.
GTTTGCCCGTCAGACCTATTGCCTCGAACGCATAGTGGGCACCCGGACCACCTGTGATGTCCTTGATACACTCAACGGGATCTTCTCTGGACGAATTTACGGTGTGAGTCGCGCCAAACTGCACTGCCATCTCCAACTTGCTGTCGAGAATGTCCACAGCGATAATTGGCTCGGCGTTCGCCAAGACAGCGCCTTGAATACAATTCAATCCCACTCCTCCGCAGCCGAAGATGGCTACCGATTTTCCCGGTGGCACTTTAGCCGTATTGATAACGGCGCCGACTCCCGTCATAACACCGCAGCCAATCAACGCTGCTTGTGCCAGAGGATAATCCTTAGGTATTGGAACGACCACATCTTGAGGTACGACTGTGTATGTACCAAACGTGCCTAAACCTGCTAACTTGCCTACTGTTTCGTTACCACACTTAAACTGTGGACGGCGACTATTGTCCGGATCAACGTTGCAGAGATTAGAAAAACCCTCTTGACACATTTCGCAGTAGCCGCAACTCCGTCTCCAAGCCAGAATAACGTGGTCTCCCACGGCGACACCCGTCACACCGATGCCAACCTCTTCAACGATGCCAGCTCCCTCGTGACCGAGGATAACCGGCAGTTTGATAAATGGCCAATCACCCTTCACAACATGCCAATCGGAATGGCACACACCGCTAGCGCACAATCTTACGCCGACCATGCCGTAAGTTACTTCAGGCGCGTCAAGCTCTTCAATTTTCAAAGGTGTATGGACATCATACAACACTGCAGCCTTCATCGACTCTATCCTCCTCGTCGTTCAATGATATAAATGATGACATCTGCCCTCGCCGTTTCAACAGCATTGTCTAAAATACTGAAATGATAATTCTCTGGAATATAATTGGGATGGATGGCTCTCGTAAGAAAAAAATCTACATGGGGTGGGATACGAATCAAACACGAAATTACGTCTAACCGGTCTAATTTCAAAATGCCGACACGGTTTCCGACTCGCTGATTGCTCCTGTCAATACTCCCACTTTCAGCGACTGCCCCTGCTTTGAAAAACGCATCCTAAACGCCTCAGCGATGTCCTCTAGGAAATATGTATGCGTGGTCATTGACTTTAGATTCACTCGTCCGGCAGTCACCAATTCGATCATTTCGTCATAGTGGTCCCGCCGAAAGTAGTGTACTCCGTAGGAGAATCGGTGACGCAACTCGTCTTCGTTCAGCTTCGCCACACCCATTACCGAAATGAAGCGTCCTTCAAGTCTCGTCGATACAAGCGCCTGATCCGGCACTTTTCCGGCAAATGTCGCACAAATTCCGACATCCACGCCTAAAGGAGAGTTAAGTTTATGCAACTGCTCCACCGGTGAACCGGTGGTCGGATCTATTAGAATGTCGGCGCCGAATTCCTCCGCTTTCCGTCGGCGGTATTCGATTGGGTCTAAGGCTACTATCTGTTTCGCACCGAACGCCTTGCATAACTGAACTGCCATCTGTCCAACGGGTCCGCATCCCCACACGGCGACAATCTTGCCCTCCACATCACCAGCTCTGACACCTGTAAATGCCGGTCCAAGCGTATCAGCTATGAGGCTGCCGTCAAGAAGACTGATTGAGTCAGGCAAAGGAAGACACGCATCGGAGCGAACACATACAAACTCGCTGTAGCCATCCCAAAGCGAGAGAAACTCATTGGGACAATGCACGGTGTAACCGGTTAAACAGTAACGGCAGCGACCGCATCCGATGCATGCGAGAACTACGACACGATCTCCGACTCTCACGTTTGTGACATTCTCGCCCACTGATTCAACGATACCAACTGCCTCGTGCCCCGGATTCGGATTACCATCTTCGATGTAACGGGCATCGCTGGCACATACGGCGTTTACGCCAACTCTAACTAACACCTCATTTCTCGCGGGGGTGGGTGTCGGTTTGTCGACTATCGCTACATCAAAGAGCGAACGAAACTGTGCTGAACGCATAATGGTGCACTCCGTCGCTTAAGGAATCTCTACCACCACATACTTCTCGTCAATCGAGGCGGAATAGGTTTCAGCCGTGTATGGCCCTTTCTCAAGTGCCGCCCCTTCAATCTCAGCACTATCGCCGCACGGGGGCGGTCCTGATTCAACACTGACCTTGTATTTTCGCGCGCGTCTTCTCGCCGGGCTCCACCAAGATTGTCCTGTTTTGACATCGAACTCCCAACCGTGCCAGGGACACCGCAAGATTTCGCCTTTTCGCACATATTCGTATTCGCCGGGCACGGTAGACTTTAGGAATCCCGTGAGATGTCCTTCACAGAGCGGTCCTCCGGTATGTGGACAATTGTTGCGAAGTGCGTAAAACTTGCCGTCAATGTTAAAGACGCCAACGACTCTTCCTCCAATCTCCACAATCTTCCGCTCGCCGGGCGGGATTTCGTCAACGGTTGCAACTACATGCTTTTCCATGTGCACGTTTGCCGGTGTATTCCAAGGGGTTTGGTAGTTTGCGACTCAGCCATGATAACGGCAATCTACGTACCGAATCTGCCAATAAACGCATTTCATTCAGGACTGTCGCATCGATTTATTTAGAACCGATACAGGGCGCGAGCATTCTCAGCCATAATCCGCTGTCTCAAATTGGGGTTCAGATTATTGGGAAGTGCATGACCTGGAGAATCAAAGTCCCAATGTGGATAGTCGGTTGCGAACATCAATTTCTCATCCGCGTTGATATGTTCAAGCAACTGCTGAAAGTATTCCTGTTTGGGGGGTTCTTCCATCGGCTGTGTGCTCACCCAGAAGTGATCGCGAATATATTCTGATGGAGAGCGTTTCAAATTCGGAACCTCCTCGCGTAGCATTTTCCAAGAGCGGTCGAGTCTCCACATCAGGGGCGGCAGCCAAGCGAATCCGCCTTCGATTAGTACCACCTTGAGCGTAGGAAAGTGTTCAAAGACCCCTTCACACACCAGACTGGTCACTTGGGTCTGAAACACCTGACATATCCCTGCATGGTCTTCAATGTAGTGCGAAGGTTTGCCCGCCGAGGTGATTGGACCCGCACCCACGCCCCCGAAATGAATCCCAATCGGCAGGTCGTGTCGTGTTGCCGCCTCGTAAATCTTCCAGTAGCGGCGGCGTCCCAAGGGCTCCATTGTACGGGCAACAAGTAGAATCTGTACAAATCCCGGATGGTCTCCAAGTCGGTCAATTTCATCGGCGGCCAGTTCACCGTCTTCAAACGGAACCAGCATGGACGCTCTGAGCCTTGAGTCTGGCTTAATCCATTCCTCTATCTGCCAGTCGTTAACTGCGCGCGACAGCGCCGCATTGAATTCGACGTTGGGCATATCTTGGAAGATTAAACAGTTTAGAACACCATATTCGATGTTCCAGAAATCAAGCAACTGATCTTGCATAAACTTCAGATCAGAACCGGGGGCTTTGCCGGAAGGCGGCCAGGCGTCCTTTCTTGCCGCGTATGGCATTCCGCGCGGGATATATGACCCGATGCGCGAGGGAGTCCCTACCATCTCGAGCTGCCGTCGCGAACGCTCCGACATATAAGGGTGCAGCGCCTTGTGCGAAGGCAAGGCGTTGTGAACATCACAATCAATTATAGACATTTTCCGTCGGGTTGCCGATGAATTCGTCTGTGCCTTAATCGCCGCCATCTGTCTATCCTCCTTGTTTAAATCTTCAATCAGTTAACTTGAACGAGAAAAGGTTCTACCGAGTGACACTATTTCGCTCGAATTACTTTGCATACGACGTTTTAATTCTATAATTCTCGTGCTCTGTAGGCGGGGCATCTTGCCCTGCCTTGCAGTGACTGGGTTGACGCTATTTTTGCACTGAAAATTATGAGAAATGGTATAACTAATTAATCTCAGTGTCCTAATACACGTTGCGCGATGCACTATTGTTACAGGAAATTATTGTCATTAAAATCGATAAAAGTCTCTAGCATTCTCCGCCATGATTTTTCGTTTCAAATCTGGCGATAGGTTCTTGGGAATGGCGTACTCCGGCGAATCGAAGTCCCAATGCGGGTAGTCGGTAGCAAACATCAACTTTTCGTCGGCGTCAATGTTTGTGAGTAATTGTTGAAAATATTCCTGTTTGGGAGGTTCCTCCACCGGCTGCGTTGTAATCCAGAAATGGTCGCGAATGTACTCCGAAGGTAACCGCCTCAAATACGGCACTTCATCGCTTAATTTCTTCCAAGCGCGGTCAAGTCGCCACATTAGCGGCGGTAACCATCCAAAACCCCCTTCGATTAACACGACCTTCAGTGTTGGAAAGTGCTCGAAAACGCCTTCGCACACCAGACTCGTAACCTGCGTCTGGAATGCCTGTGTCATACCCGTATGATCTTCAATGTAGTGTGAAGGTTTGCCGACAGCGGTGATTGGCCCCGCCCCAACCCCGGTGAAATGGATGCCAATCGGGAGATCGTGACGTACCGCCGCCTCATACATCTTCCAGTATTTTCGGCGACCCAAGGGCTCCATTGTGCGCGCAAGTACCAATACCTGCACAAACCCGGAGTGATTGCCGAGTCGATCGATTTCCTGAGCCGCCAACTCGCCGTCATCGCATACTACCGTAATCGACGCCCGCAGGCGCGGTTCAAGCTCAAGCCACTTGTCAATCTGCCAGTCGTTCACCGCTCTAGCGAACGCCGCCGCGTACTCCAGATTGGGCATGTCGGGCACAGCAGTCAGGCAGTTTAGGATGCCGTACTCAATATCCCAGCGATCCAGCAACTGTTCCCGCATGAAGTCAAGATCGGAGCCGGGACGTTCACCGGATGGAGGCCATGCGTCGAAACGTGCACCGTAGGGCATGCCGCGAGCTATGTACCCGCCCACTTTATCTGGTGTCTCCAGCATCTCGTGATGCCTACGCCACCGCTTTGACAGATAGGGGTACAACACCTTATCTGACGCTAGCGTGTTATGCACATCACAATCTATGATTGGGAGTTTGTTTCTTTTGAATTCTCTCTTCAATGTTGCTAACTCCAACGTGGGTGAATGCGACATGCTGCAATCCCTTACCGCGAAGCATTGGTCTCATGACAATTAGAAAACCCCCGCACCAAACCTCTCCATTCGATGATTTGAACCATTACAAAAAAGAGAAATTCATTCAACAACGAGACGAATTATAATCTTTATTCCCTTCGCAACACAAATATTTTGGATAAACGACCTACAAACCCAACGAAAACCTGTGATCGGAGTACATACAACGCCGGTGCTTCATTCTGACCATTCTCGAATTACTCCGTATGCATCAAAGTCAGAATCTATCCCAATGATTGGAAGGTCTTCAACAAGTGCTTGGGCAATTATCAAGCGGTCAAACGGATCTGTGTGTTGGTCATGTGGATTCCTGCGTCGTGGATGGAAAGGTAATGTAGTTAGCTTTACGAGGCTATCAATTGTGATATGTAGAATTTCAATCTTATTGAGATATAGTTGCTCTGGAAACAAGCGATCAAACGGTTCAAGTAAATCTAGTTTCCCTATCCTCGCCTTGATCGCTATTTCCCACAAACTAGCGGTACTGAGCAATCTATCGTTGCTTGAATTTTCGATTAGTCGTCGCGCATGGCGATTTAATTTTTTGTCGTCAGCGAGAAACCAGAGCAGTGTATGGGTATCAAGTAGGTATCTCACTGCATATACTCTCTAAACTCTCCTAATTCATCGTCAAAATCTTCAGAGAGGTGGATGCGTCCCCTTGCGCTTCCAGCGATAGCGGCTAACCACGGTTCAAGGAATACCTTCTTCCAGTCGTATTGATAAGTTGGCATCAATGTGCCCATCCCTTCTGCATAAAACAGAAGGTGGTATTTTACATACGTCTTATCGAGCAATTTAATGCACTCGTCGAGTTCCCCGAATGTTGGTACATCCACAGGCTCGTCTTTATCCCAATGGGCAATACGTTTATCAGCATACCCCTCACACGCTTCTACGGCCGATTTGAGATTATCTCGATCAGTCTTTACCATCTGTGGACAAACATGCGTCCCACTGGCATCTGCATATTTAGCGAAATCATTCATGTTTATCAACTTTTTAAGCTGTGATGAGTCAGTAATTTCCGCCTCTGCAAGGCCTGCCCTATTTTCTATTTCTATTTGGCAGATGTCAGGTTCATTGGGGTGAGAACAGAGAGAACGGTAGTAACTTCGGGACAGTTGTTCAGAATTTCTTGCGATATCGTCAAGCAGTCCCACAAAGGAAATGCTTTTTTTATTCGGTTTAATTTGTCGACGCAAACCTGCTAGTGCATGAGAAAGGTACGTTCTTCCCAGATACCGATAGAAAGCGCTAGGCTTTTGTATTCGTGGATTTGCACGTATGATGTCTTGGACTTCCCAAAACATGTTCGTGTCTCGAAGCAGCCCTAGAATCTCATCGTGAATCGTCCCCATCCAACGCAGCCACTTCTTGAGTTTTGGACTTTTCTCAAATTCCTGATTCATGGTTAAAGTGCCTACCTATCGGAGAATATTAGACAAACTACAGAATCTCTACTGTTGGTTAACCGTGCTTATTGCGTGTTAATCTTTTTTGGCGTGTTTAATGGCATCTCGCGTGACTATGCCTATACCAAGGAGAAACACGACAAATACAACAATTACAAGCCATTCCATCACAATTCTTCATTCAACTCTATTGAGCCAAACACTTTCTCACCACTATGAAGCGGATTCGCTTGCCCTCGCAATCGCATCTAGTTGTTCCAGAGTTGATGCCTCATAATACCGTTCTCTACATGTCCCGCATACGCCAATGGGCACATCTCTGATAATCACCAACGTACCCCCATACCGTGTTCTACTGTAACTCTTTTTGGTTGAATTGCTCCGGTGCAATATTCACATAGGCTCATAGCCGATAAAACTCCCTCGCATTCTCGGACAATATCTTGCGTGCCAGTGTCTTCGGTATCTTTGACGGAAACGCCTCCTCGGCGGAATCAAAGTGCCAATGGGGGTAATCCGTCGAGAACATCAGTAGGTCGTCCGAATCGAGTTGCCCGATAATCTGAAGCAACTGCTCCGCAGTCGGAGGAGCGTCGATTGGCTGGAGCGTCAATCGTATATGCTGGCGGATATACTCGGACGGCAATCGTTTCACCCACGGCGTCAATCGTCGCAAGCCGCGCCACTCCTTGTCAAACCGCCACATCAGTGACGGCATCCATGTGAAGCCGCCTTCAATCAGCGCCACGCGTAAATCGGGGAACTGGTCAAAAGCCCCCTCCGACACTAAACTCAGCACTTGTGCTTGGAACACCTGTGACATTCCCACATATTCTTCCAGATAAGTTGAGGGCCAACCCACCGAGGTGGGAGGCAATCCGGGTGCGCCGCCGTAATGAATTCCGACCGCGAGGTCATGTCGACACGCAGCGGCGTAGATAGGATGATAGCGTCTGTTGCCGTAAGGTGCCTGTGAACGCACCGGCAGCATCACCTGGATAAAGCCGGGATGATTGCCTAACCGTTCAATCTCGCGCGCTGCCAATTCGGGATTCTGGCTCGGTACAATGAGAGACGCCTTGAGCCGCGGTTCAGGCTCAAGCCAATGTTCAATCTGCCAATCATTGACCGCGGAGGCAAGCGCCGCCGCCAGGTCTTCATTGTGTACACTCTGCACGCGATACGCACAGGTAAGTATACCGCACTCCACATCCCAGGCGTCTAGGGCGTGTTCGCGCAGGAGAGCCAAATCTGATGCTGGTCGGTCCTCCGAAGGCTCCGAAATCCCTGGTCGTGCCGAGGTCGGTGCACCGCGCGGATAATCATTTGCGTCGGGCCCATAGAAACCGGAATCTCTGCAATGATCTACCCAGTAGTCCGCCAAGTAGGGGTAGAGCATTTCGAGCGACGGTAATCGGTTGTGGAGATCGCAATCAATCACGGGCCAACCCGCCTGAATGAAGCCCGGTTTTCCATCCGTCGTTGCCATGTGGTTACCCTTTGGTCGCCGATTTCCCTGCTAAATTTCAACTGCGTTCAATGAGTTTAGCATACCTTTTCCATTCCAGTTTTGTCAATACAAAACAGCCCTCCATCGGCGCCCACTGTGTGTCTAGCTTTACTAATTATTCTTGGAGGATTCCCCTTATTCTTATAGTGGGCGCTAATCACCCACGTGACGGTTCGCTCATATGCTCTCGTGCCTGACGAGAAAGTTCCGCCAGATGTCCATCATTCGCCATGTTCTGTTCTAGATGCCGCATGCGTTCCGGTCCGGTTGTGCGAACCATTTTTTCCCCGTATTTGCAATCAATCCAAAATCGTGCAGCAGTCGCAATCTGCTCATGCAGGTCCTCCAACCGATTCTCCGGATAGCGCTGACTCAGATTTATCGTGAACATGCGTCGCCGAATGCCCCCTCCAAACGCCGCATGTTTGGTGTTATGATTGAACATGACAAGGTCGCCGGGCTGTGTCTCTAAGACAGTTGCCGGTAAATCCCGTCCGTGCAGCCCCCACAGCTCCGGACTATTCCTAACCTGATCGCTTAACGCATCAGCATACGCATCACCGAAGTGATGACTGCCCGGAATCACGCGCAGCGCTCCGGTATCACGCGTCAAAGGATCGAGGTAAAACGCAATTTTGATGTGTATGGGATCCTCCGGTTTGCGCGCGCCGTCGGAATGCCAGCCGGTTTCCCCCACGTAGAAGTTGCCGTCGCTGCCCGTATAATTGAAGTCATCGCCCAGGATTGAATATGCAATGCCAAGGATACGCGGGTCATCCAACAGAGAACACAGCACTTCGCTTTGGTCTATAAACGGAACGATACACGATCGAGCCTTTCCGTCGTGCGGTTTGCCGTTGTGACCGCCCCCGTGCGCTGCCCAAACAGCCTCGAACTCACGCATAATCTCTTCGATTCGGTCAACCATCAGTCTGGGGAAACTGAGATAGCCAAAAGTACGAAAGAAACTCATCTGCTGGTCGGTTAACTGAAATTTCTGATTTTCCATTTCTTTCCCCTTTGGAATCCGATGGTATAACAGGATTCCTACAGACACACGGGATGCTGGAAATTATCCGGTTTCCTTTATGACTCGACCCGTTCACGCTCCCAAAATGTCTCAACCCCTAGTTTTTCGGAAATAGCTGCGAGCCCATCCAAGTGATCGTGATGGAGCGGAAGTCCATTCTCAATCCACTTCTCATAGTTGCGCCACTCAATCTCTCCGGGCAGATAAACTTCGTCCACGCCCTCAACCGTTTTCGAAGCTTTTACGGTACGGATACCTCGATCAAGCTCTGCAACGAATTCATCGAAATCCGTAAAGTTTGAGATATTCAGCGCCATGAAGAAATGTTCTGATGCACCGCCCTCCCTATGGCAACCCATTAACCCTCCAACGAGAGGCCCCGCCAAGATGCCCATGATCATCGCCAATCCATATCCCTTTGGCCCCGCTGCCGGTGCCAGCATGCGTCCTTCATCTGGATTCCCGGTCGGTTTTCCATCGGCGGTCAACATCCAATCGGCTGGGATGGGAATGCCGTACATGTGCATGGTGCGAATCTTGTTCCAGGCTGAGATGCCGCAAGCCATGTCCAGCACAATTGGTCGCTCCTCGCCAGCCGGAAGCGCATAGCACATCGCGGTATTTCCAGCGACGGGCGTGGCGCCTCCCGGTGCAACAACGGTTCTGGCGGCAGTGCTTGTTGTTGCGAAACCGATCATTTTCTCGCGGACAGCCATCATCCCGTAGCAAGCTGCCGCGCCGAAGTGGCCCGCATTTCGCACCCCAACGGCTGCAATTCCGGTCTCTTTCGCTTTTTCAATTGCCATTTCCATAGCGAATGCCGAAGGCGGATGACCTAACGCATTATCACCCTCTATGACCCCGAAACTCGGCCCTCCCCGACGATGGTAATCTGTGGTGCTGGATTCACGTTTTTATCCAGAATACTCTGTATGTACCCGGGCAACGCGCGAGTGCCGTGGGAATACACACCTCGCAGATCAGTTTCAACCTGTAGCCCTGCCATCACTGATGCATGTTCCAATGATAGCCCGGCTTTTTGATAAAGCGTATTACAGAACTCGCGTAGCTGATCCGGCTGAACCGTCAATTCGCGTGTTTTTTTATCCATGGAGATACATCCATTTGAACTTGCTCAGAACATTTGGGACTTGGGATTTCCCATGGTGAACAACTATTGCTTACCATCCCATTGCACACCACGGCTTGAGGTGGTAGGCGAACATGGCATCGGCACGCTCCAAGGCGCCATGTGTGCACTCCTCAATGCGTCCGGCGCTTGCAAGCGTCGAGAACTTCACACCGCCCAGATAGGTGGCTCCCAGTTCGGAGGCGGACAACACAAGATCCGGGGACTTGCTTGAACTGCGGCATTCCGCCCCATCCGGTCCGCCATCCAATTCATACCGCCCTTCATTCCACGGGCAGAATGTGTCCCGTAATTCAATTACCAGAGATCCGCTCTGAGAGTACCGCCGGCTCGATAATGCTACTTGTGCATCCACCAATCGCAGCCATTTGCCATCTTCCGTAGATCGCTGCAACCGGCGAGGGTCAGCCAACATCCACATCAACGGATCGTCCACCGGACGATTCGGAGCAACAATGACGGATTTGAGGTCGATACCGAAGCAGAATTGCCATAAAGCGGCATAGGCATGGCGAGACGTTGCCATAAGCCCAATCACCCTTACCGAATCGTCAATTGTCCTGTAGTTTACATAGCCGTCAACATTGCCGCCTTCTTCATAAACGACATAATAATTGGCGCTACAACCGTGTCGTCGGAATTCGTAATCGCTGGCGATGAAATCCCATACGTAACCGGGTCTAGGCACCCAGCCGGGTCTATCCTTCCCGGTACGCTCGAACACCTCCGGGAAAATGTTTCTCATCTCGCAAGTCTTTACGAATCTGGTTTGTCCTTTGGATGCGATAGGGGGATTAAACGCTGTGTGCTCCTTGGCAATAGTCCAATTCTCGCGATGTGTCGCTATGCCATACCCAAAGCGACCGTAGATGATACTTTCCGAGGCGCCAAGCCCCGCAATCGGATCTCCCCGATCATGGAAGTCTTGGAACTGTCGATTCGTCATCGCTGTCATGATTCCGCGTCGCCGATGACTCGCCTGCACGCAAACATGACTCACCCCTGCCATCGGCAACACATTTCCCGGTACCCGCATCTCTAGAGAATAAGCGTGTGTCGCCGCGACGAATTCCCCCTTGTCAAATACCCCCAACGCACGGTCGAACTCGAAATTTCCCCGAGTCTTCGGTAATTCCTTGCTAAAATCGAATCCGAACGTGCGAACCATAGGTTTCGTCCACGCCTCGTATTGGTCGTCCTCATCTTCGATTTGACGTATCTCCCATTCCATATTTTGTTTTTCCCCAGGAGTACCTATTTCGGAATCAACAGGGCTAATGCTGACGTGACATCCGGATCAATCTAATGCAGCTTGGCGTAAGTGTCGTATGAGTTTATCGTAAGTGCGATAGATTCCCTTGCCCCGCCGTGCAATACAAAAGGTCGAGTAAAATTCAATTATTTAGATTCCCATTTTTTTCGCTCCGGAGGAGCGGTATGTCTGTAGAACACCGGTCGCTTCATTCTTCTGCTCCAGAGGAGCAGCATGTTTGCAAAATCGGTATAGCCTGCGCTCTCCCAAGTCAATGCGGAAGCTAAACTTTTCTATTGAAACTTGAGTTTTGTTTTAGATCCAAACCGCTCCTGCTAGATTGACAAATCCAGCAGATTCTAATCTATAGAGAGTCTCTATGTCCGTAGAAACCGACAACTTTATTCTTCTGCTCCGAAGGAATGACTATTAAGGGTAGAGCGGTGGGAGATCTTCCGCCCTTCCACTCTTCCATCCTTCCAATCCTAGTCTTCCTAGTTTATGCGGAAGATGAACTTTTATATTAAAGCCTGCTTACTGCGCACTAACAAAAGCTATGATAGGTTGACGACATCAAAGTAAAGTGTCGCCACGGCGCAATCGAATTTTCTCGGGGATGCCTCGAATTAAGAGTTTTGAGCGCCTCAATGTGTATGCCCACGACCTATGCGGGTGAGCATACCCGCACAACAAATCTGTACAACCTACCAATGAAGTATGCACCACGGCTCGCGCGATGCAGAGAACATGGCATCGGCACGGGCTACCGCACCGCTGGTTCGTTCTTCAATGTGCCCGGCATAACGGAGGGTCGAGAATTTGACCGTTCCAAGGTATGTACTGGCGAGATTCGTTGCATTGAGTATCAGATCCGATGATTTGCTGGTTAATCGACACTCTGCCCCGGTGGGTCCCCCTTCTAATTCATAACGCCCCTCGTTCCAAGGACAGATTGGATCCTGCACCTCTATAACCAATCGTTCGTTCCGAGCATATCGTCGCCCCGAGAGAGCAGTTTTTACATCCACCAGACGTATCCACATGCCGTCAGTTTTTAACCTTTCCAATCGACGTGGATCTGCCAACATCCACACCAATTGCTCGTCCACGGCACGCCCGGGGGCTTCAATTTCAGTCTTGAGATCCACCCCAAAGCAGAATTGCCAGAGAGCGGCATAGGCAGCGTCCGAGGCAACCATAAGCTCACGCACGATTAGAGTATTGCCCGCAGTGCGATAACACACATAGCCATCAACCTGCCCGTCCTGCTCGTATGTTACATAATAGGCGGCACTACTACCACGACGAAGCGGTTCATAATCCGCGACCCAAGTATCCCAAATGAATCCCGGTCGGCTTGCAGCCATGCCAGGTCTGTTCGCCGCAACCCGTTCATACACATCTGGAAATATCTCCCTCATCTCGGTAGGACTCACAAATGCCGTCACGCCAGATGTTTCGACAGAATCCTCAAAGACTGTGTGCTTTCTCTCAATGTGCCAGTTCTCTTTCATGGCGCCAATGCCATAACCGTACCGACCGTAAATAATGCTCTCGGATGTCCCAAGCGTGGCGAGCGTTTCGCCTCGTTCATATGTTTCTTCTAGCTGCCGCTTCATCAGCGCCGTTAGTATGCCGCGTCTGCGGTGCGTCGGCCTGACAGAAACCCAACCGACACCGGCAAACGGCAATTTCCCGCCCGGTACAATCAGGTCGTAACGGTAAGAATGCGCGGTTCCGACAACTACGCCGTCATCGAAAGCTCCCAAGCTTCGCTCCCATCTGTAGGTAGGTCTGTCTATCGAAGAGATGTTTTCTTCGCTAAACCTGCCTCGACTAAGAGCGGTAGCCAAGGTAGTTGACCAATCGTCGAACTCTTTCTTGTCTTCACCCACAACCGGTCGAATTTCCCAACCCATTCGTTTTCCCCACATCACGCCGTTATAGCAATTAAGGTAGGTTTAAGTGTCAACAACTTGGATTTCACTCACCCTCTCGCCGTGGACGTACTACCGTGGCGCCGTCATCTTCGATCAGTGGTCGATGGTAGATATAGGGTGGGTCCAGGACTCCCTGTTGGGCGTCCGTTAGTTCTGAGACCCACTCTGGCAGAGCAGTCTCGTAGTAACCGCCGTGGTAGTGGAGGTACTTCGGAGTATAACGATAGAATGCCAATCGTCTTTCCCCTTTTCCCTTCCACGGTATTGTGCCGTGAGTTGTGGCTTCGTTGAAAATTACCAAATCTCCTGCTTTCGCAACAATCTGATGCACAATCTCTTGGTCCGCGTCTCCTGTTCTTGTTGCTTCGGGCATAGGAAAATTTGCTTTGTGGCTGCCGGGAACAACACACAGCCCCCCATCACCCGGATTCGCGTCCTTCAAATAGTATTGAAGCACGATGAGTCCACAACGCATGCGTCCGTTTTGATACTGGTAAAAACGGGAGCCGTTGAAATGCAGATTGCCCTCCCCGTGCAGCGGGAGACCTTGGCAACCAACCGTGGCTGTCAGCACTTCGACTTCATGGTCAAGTTTCCAGCCACGTCCCAATAACGTGTTGAGATATGGAATAACTTTGGGATGCGCCAGCAAATCGCGAAAAGGTTGACACCACGGCTGCTCCCATGTGAGAGCATTCAATTGATGGAAGAATGAGGCAAATTCGCCCTGAACAAATCGCCCGTTTCCCTGCCCGCGAGGTTGACGCTCAATGCGTTTATCCATATTGGCGTCCACGGCCTCGTTAAGCGTTTGCACTTCAGCGGGGGCAAGAAAGTTATCGACTACGAGAAAACCCTGCAGGTCGAGCAAGTATTTTTCTCGATCACTTATGGTCGCAAACTCCACTTGTTCATTCATGGCAATCACCTTATGTGGTTAACTTACTTCAACCAATCAACACTCCATGTACTACACAGGAAGGTCGAATAGTTCAGCCGCAGCTTCGAATGCCGCTTGGGACACATACCGTTCGCAACGGGGCATAAAGTCATGGAAGAATTCACGACCATTGCTGACGAATTCTTGGCTCAACGAACCAAGTTCTACTTCATTTGAAAATGTAACCTCAAGAAAATCGCATACCATCTGTTCGGACGGTTCAAATCTGTCACCGGTGAAACGATCATGAAACTTGAATCCCCCTGACGCACCGATTGTTGGATACAAGCAGGAGCGATCGCATGAACAGTAAAAGTAGGCAACTTCTTCCGCATCGATCCCGATGGCCTCTTGAAGTATACGGCGTTCGTTAGGCTTCAAAATGCCTTGTTGAAAGCCCTGTGTGCCGTAAACAGCGTGGCACAAACCAGCGAGGCATATATATTCAGTGTTCCCCCATTTGATGAGCAAGTCAGCCGTACGTCGGAGGTGGGAGAAAAAATCCCCGTTAAAGTGCGCAATCTCCCCCGTGTCGTAGGAACTGAGAAACGCCTCCGCCTGCTGAAATCTCGTGCTCACATTCGTCATCAAAATCCTCTCGTACGGCAAATAATCTTATCTTTCACATTCGGCTCTGGACTCGCTACATTCCATTGAAGAAATCGACTAAATCCTTCCCGTGCGTTCTTGCATTCACACTGGTGTCAATCTTGGAGATTTTCCCTGCTTTGTCAATTATGATGGTAATACGCTTGCTCATGTCGCTTGGAGTATCGGCAGCGCCGAAAAGCAAGCTAAGGTTACGCCCCGTGTCCACAAGTAGTGGGAAATTCAGGTTATGCTCCTGTACGAATTTCTTATGCGATTCCGCATCCTGGACACTGACGCCGAAAATCTGGGCTTCATGTAGGGCAAAAGCGCTCGACTCATCCCGGAGCGAGCAAACTTCCGCCGTTCAGCCCCCGGTAAAATCCTTGGGATAAAATGCCAACACAACATTTCGTTTCCCTTCAAACTGACTGAGTTGATATATTTCGCCATCTTGGTCGGCGGCGATAAAGTCCGGTGCAGGTTGCCCCGCTTCAAGTACGCCGGACACATTTTTCTCAATGAACTTGAGGACATCGGCACCATGATTTGCGACGTCAACGTTCTCATCGATGACTCTGATATAGCCAGCTTTGTCGATAACAAATGTAGCACGATTGGAGGCGTTGAATCGTTCCATTATCCCGCTATAAACTTTGCTGACCGCAAATTCGGTGTCTGCAAGCAGCGAAAAACCAAACTTCTCAGTTTCCTGGAATTTTTTGTGCGACTGTACGTCATCTACACTAATGCCTAACACCACAGTGTCAGTGGCTTCAATACGGCTCAACTCATCCCGGAGCGAGCGCAACTCCGTTGTTCAACCACCGGTAAAATCCTTGGGATAAAACGCCAAAATGACGTTCTTGCTACCGAGATAATCGGACAGGTTGCGTTCAACACCATCCTCATCCATTAGCGTGAAGTCTGGTGCGACCATGCCAACCTGCAGCGATTTGAATTCCTTCATGAACTCCCCTTTCGAATCTGTGTGCGCATTGAGGAACGCAAGTGTAGCCAAAATCAGGACTAACGTGTTCAATGAAGCACTATACATATTATGCCTCCTTGGAGACTATTGCTGATAGATTCCAGTGCGAATTATACGCTCTTGGTGTGCATCCGTCAAGATCCAAATGGCGACTCACTAAATCCAATTGACGCTTTCTAGGAAGTTTGTTAATATTTTTTTGGGTCACAATATCTACCATATGCCATCCGTTGAAGTGCAACTACCAACCACCCCAAAGTGATCATGGAAAATCGGATCGAAACACCGGCCGAGGAAGACTTCCTTCTAATTGCCAATCCAATCTCCGGAAAAGGCAAAGGCAAAGTCATTGCCGAAAAGGCTCATCAGCAACTCACAAGCAACGGGCGAAGCGGTAGGCTCAGTCTGACAAGCGGGCGAGGTGATGCACTTCGTCTGGCACAAGATGCCATTCAGAACGGATGTCGGTGGCTGATTACATGCGGCGGCGATGGCACAATCCACGAAGTTGTCAACGCAATCGCGGCTAGACCGGAGGTAGTATTGGGACTGATACCGTGTGGAAGGGGCAACGATTTTGCTAGAGCGCTGGGGATTCCAAAAAATCCCGATCAAGCCATTCGGGTATTGTTGGGCGGTAGACCTTTCCAAGTTGACGTTGGCAGGATTGGAGATTTGTATTTTGATACGATAGTCACGTGTGGGTACGATGCGGAAGTTAGTCGGCGAGCTTCCGAGTCGAATGCCCCCTTCTCTGGCACGGCAACCTATGTATACACGGCGATTACAACACTCTTTTCTTATAATACCCCTACCGCGCGGCTAGAAGGTGATTTCGGCGTGTATGAGGGGAATATTCTTTTGGCTGCAACGGGCATTACCCCTCACTATGGGGGCGGTTTCAAGATCACTCCTAACGCTATTATGAACGACGGTCTGCTTGATGTTTGCATTATTAAACCGGTGCCTCGACTAACGGTACTGCGCATGCTTATAAAGTTGTTCTGGGGTGGACATACATCCCATCCCGCAGTCAGTATCCAACGCACAAAATCGCTGACTATTCAGACAGAACCGCCTACTCTTCTTTACGCGGACGGCGAAAAAGTTGGCTACACCCCCGTTACGGTAGAAGTCGTCGAACGCGGACTTACGGTGCTTGTTCCCGCGGATTGATGCACAACATCGAGAAGTGAGAATCCGAAGTGTCCATTAAGAATCAAGTTAAGGGAGTTCGTCTAGTATTGGAGGGGACTCCATCGCAGAACCCTGAACCCGGCCTGCATTGGGCCGGGAGAAAATTTTAATCCAATCCAATACGGTAGGTGCGATCAAGCGAACGGATAGATCAACCGAACGATCAACTGAACGAATAGTGAAGGCGATAGTAGATCCTGATAGAGATCCCAGTGCGATACAAATCCATCAAGCGAGTGAATAGCGAGCGCGATAGCAAATCCCTCTCCAACCGCACAGCCCACCACGCTTACGGAAACTAGCCTCATGAGCCATCTCCTGTGGCACACGCATCAATATGTGGGTTGGTTTTCCCGCGCCCAAGTCTACATAGTGATAAACAGGATAAGACATTGAAACTGCGTGACTTGCATCCTAAAACGCCTTAATTTCCCGCTAATTCAAGCTAATTCCTGCCACGAGCATGTTGAATCCGCGTGTACAATTCACGAAGCGAAGGTTCGGCTATCTGCCAAACTTTCCGTCTCAATGGTGAGTGAGTCTTTATGTAACTGCAGAATTCGAACTTTTGTGCCTTATACTGTTCTTTATGAGCAATTAAGCCGTGGTTATCGGGCGGCGACGCGCCAAAATCCACCCACTCATATCCCGCTGTACAAGCCCACTGAATGATATGATGAAAAATGGCATTGTTCGGGCGATATTCTAGATATTGCGGATCGGACGCTTCACACCACAGCGTTACAGTTCCATTGAAATAAAGATACAACAATCCGGCAATGACAACTCCTTCACGCTTTGCAATCGCCAGTTTTCCGATACGACTTCGGTAAAGAGATTGGATTAAGGATAGTGGCTTGGGTGTCCCGCCTAGGCGTTCAATCGTTGCGAGATACATACCATAAAACGCTTCCAAATCAGCGTTGGTGTGTGCATCAGAAACGCTCACACCCGCTTTTGAGGCTTTCCGCACCGCTCCCCGCACACGCTTATTATACGCTTTCCATAGCATGTCATAGTCTTCCGACGTATTGAGAAGATGGGTGAAAAGCGTCTTGTGTTTTTGATAGCCGAGTTTAGTGAACCTATCACCATATTCCGTGGTTTGGGCAGGTGAAAGAGTGAATGCAGTTTCGCAAATATTTTGATTGTCTACCACATTCGCGAGAAGCTCTTCCCCTAATTCAAGCAACACATTGATATCTACTTCTGCATGGGCAACACACTGGATGCCCCCGAACAACTGCCACGGCATCGAATGTAGCATCTTGATACCGGGAATTGGCTTGAAAACAAAGGTCGGGAGTCCGCCAATCAATATTTCATTCTCTTTAATTAGGTAGTACATTGGTGACAGTTGAGGAAACGCTTGATTGAGAGCGAATTTCCATGCGGTTGAGTGAAATGCGTTGCTTCCCGGACACTGTCTTATAACCTCATCCCACGAGTCCTCACACTGAGAGTCCAACGGTTCAAATGTATACATGCTTGCTTTTGACGGTTGCTACAGCCCTTCAATCGTAACACACAATCCGTCCGATGACCACCCGTCCCTTAACCTCCCTCGCTCAAAGCATTATATCTAACAAGTAGACGTTCTGCAAGCACATCTAGTTCTTGTAGGATCGACCGAACGGATAGTGAGGGCGATAGAGATCTTCTCAACCGAACGAATAGATCAAGTGACCGAATAGGATCAAACGAGTGGACAACGAGTGCGATAGTAGATCCCGCGCGATAGAGATCCTAAGGCGATAGCAGATCCTACGCTATAGGGATCCTTAGTACGATAGGGATCCCGCTGTCCACTATTCCCAAACGCGTTGAATGCATCGAACACTCAACTCAGACCCCTCATTGGGATTCCACTGCTGCCATTCCTCAAGTTGTGTCTAGAGTTTACAAACTCGTTTCATACTTTTCACTTGAGCAGAATGCTAAGGTGTGGTATGATGCAACCGCGATTTCAAATTGATTGAATAACAAGCATTAGGAAAACACTAGCCATGCGTAGTTGCGCTAGCGAAGTTAAGGATTGGTATGCCAGAGCAAAACGGATTCTCCGAACTAGCTAGGTTAATGCACCAACATCCGAATCAGAAGCATGCGCTAAGGCGTACCATAAAGGAGAATTATTCACAGGAAACGCTCTTGGATTCATTGGAAAATCACAAACCACTTACATGCCGAGCTGCGGCGTACGCTCTAGGTGAGATTGCTAACCAAGATGCAATACCGCCTTTGGTTGCAGCGCTCGCGCATGAGGATTCAGGTACACGCGACAATGCCGAACAGGCATTATGGTCAATTTGGTTTCGATCCGACGATGAATCGATTGATGCCATGATGCAAAATGGAACAATCCACATCAAAAAACAGCGTTATGACGAAGCGATTCAAGTGTTCACAGAAGTGATTCAGATCGCGGCGGACTTTCCGGAAGGATACAATCAACGCGCAATTGCATACTTCATGAGCGACGAGTTGAGCAAATCGATTGAGGATTGCAAGAGAACAATTGAACTCAATCCTTTTCACTTTGGCGCGCTCGCAGGAATGGGACAGTGTTATTTGAAACTCGGAGACCTCACGGCAGCGTTGGAGGCATTCCAGCGAGCTTTGGAAATCAATCCGAACCTCTATGCTATTGTACGTATTATCCTAGAGATTCAGAACATGCTACAACAGCATTCTGGAGAACAATAGATTGATACGCTTCAGTATGCCAGCAGCCAGGTATTACAATAAAGACAGTTTGCGGCAAGTGGCGGGTCAATGGACAATTGGGAGAACCTTCATTTGTGCCGCCCTTCTCAGCCTTCTTCTGTTTGTAGTTTATCAACTCCTTTCTTATGCCGAACTGACCCACAGTTTAGGCACGCTATTCCTTTCAGAGATTCTCTTGGTACTGATTATATCCCCTTACTTTTCATGTCGAGCACTCGCCCAGCAATACGGTGACGCCTCATCAGATCGATCCTTGGCACTGAGCCGGATATGCCCTAGAGACACTCTTGGTGTTACCGCGGTGAGTAGCCAACTTCCACTTGTCTCTTTTGTTGTCCTGTCAGCTTCTGTCATTGTTCTCGTCAATAAATCAAGTGCCGATGTGTCGTTTACAAAGCTAATGTCCTATCATGTGGTGTTACTCTCTACCGTTTTTTCGAGCGCACTTATCGGAATGTTGGGATGGCGGATTTTTCGCCACGAAATTCACGCTGTTCAGTTCGCATACGCGACATCACTGCTGATGATTGGCGGAGTCTTTCTTCTTTCGCCGCTAAATCGCTACATGGGAACGTTACAGGTTTTTGACCGATTTTCGATTATACCGGTGTTTCTTCTTACAAATCCACTGATCGCTGTGTGTCAGTTATTGGAATTTGATATATTTAGAACGCCGCACTTGTACGAACTAACTCCGCTCCCGTCTTACCTGTTTTTTTTCCCCAAATGGTATTTCGTATGCGGATTCCAAGTTTTGGTCGGGCTTTGTTGTCTCCTGTTGGTATCGAGGCTCGGTTTCGTCAGCAATTTCGACTATGACAAGGTTTAGAATCCATGGACACTCCCATCGTCAGTGTGTCGGGCGTTCGAGGGATTATCGGCAAGTCTCTTGATGCGGCTATATTGACACAGTTTGCAATAGCTTTTGGCACTTTGCTAAACTGGGCGAAAGGGCGACATCAAGGCTATGAAGGAAATGATGCGGATGCTTCCAAGACTGTAGTGGTCGGTAGAGATTCGCGCGTGTCGGGTGAAATGGTACGCTATTCGATTCTTGCTGGACTAATTTCGACCGGTTGCAGAGTGATTGATGTCGGCTTGTGTCCAACACCAACCATTCTACTGATATCGAAAGAGTTGAACGCGAACGGCAGCATCGCCATCACCGCAAGCCACAACCCCGCCGAGTGGAATGGCTTGGAATTTGCACTTGAATCAGGTCGATTGTTAAGTCGGAAAGAGCGAGAGCAACTTATGAAGATTTACGAATCTCAGGATTTTCATTTCACCAAATGGAACCGCCAAGGTTCGGTTGACACATACGAAAGTGCCATCAACCGACACATAGAAAAAATCCTAGATTGTGACTGGGTAAACCTTGAATTGGTGCGTGAACGCTCTTTTAAAGTTGTAATTGATTGTGGCAATGGTGCAGGCAGCGTCGCAAGTCCGCACTTGCTTAGGCAACTCGGATGTCGAGTGATTGAAGTAAACTGTGTCCCGGATGGCCATTTTCCACGTTCGCCAGAGCCGACACCGGAAGCACTTGACCAGCTCTGCAAAGCCGTTATTGTGAACGGTGCAGACATTGGATTCGCACACGATGGAGACGCAGACCGACTGGTTGTCGTATCTGAAGACGGTGCCCCACTGAGTAGCGAGTACACGTTTGCGCTTTCCGCCGATTTTATCCTTAACAAAAAGAAAGGCAATGTCGTTAGCACGGTGTCTACCAGTCTCATGATCGATGATATTGCTGCTCGTCATCGCGCGCAAGTTCACCGCACACCGGTTGGTGTCGGCTTTGTTGTTGAAAAAATGCGAGAAACCAACGCGGTGATTGGCGGCGAGGGCACTGGCGGCGTAGTGTTCCCCGATATCCAATACACGACAGACGGTCTCGCATCAATCGTCGCCATTGTGCACCAACTCGCTGAATCCAACACGACAATTTCGGCGTTGATTAACTCAATACCAAGCTACACAATGTGTCAAAAAAAATTGGAGAGCCCTTCACAGTCGGTTTCTGAAGCGGTAGTACAACGCGCTGCCGAGATTTACGCGGAAGAAAGTCAATTAACTGGAGAAGAGGAAGCGTCCCTCGACTTAACTGACGGTGTGAAGCGCGTCTGGGGAGATAGCTGGGTCAACATTCGAAAGTCGGGCACTGAGCCGGTGATTCGAGTATTCAGCGAGGCGCGAACTTCCGACCGAGCCGCGGTACTTTGTAATGAAACAGTTGAAACATTGAAACAGCTAATGACATACGAGAGTTAAACAAGAACGAAAATTCGCCCAAAGTTCCTTTTGTCATTAATGATTAACGGAGAAATTCATGACGGACAAAAATGCCTTGAAACTAGCCTGTATCGGCGGCGGAACCGGTCTGTCGTCTTTATTAAGCGGCATAAAGAAGTACACAAGCGCCAAACGCGATCAGTCCGAGATTATTGACGTAAACAACCTAGCTGCTGTTGTCTCTGTCTTTGATGACGGAGGCAGTACCGGACGACTCATCGAAGAATTTGATGTACTGCCGCCCGGAGATACTCGCAAGTTGCTCTATTCCCTTTCTGACGCGGACGAATTGCTCGCACGCTTATTTGAGTACCGTTTTTCCAGCAACGGTGACTTGGGTGGACATACAGTTGGAAATCTGCTCTTGATTGCATTAACCGAATTAAGTGAAGGCAGTTTTCCGAAAGCGATTCAAGCAGCATCGGAACTCCTCGCCGTACGTGGAAGAATCATTCCCGTGAGTCTGGATTATACGATGTTGTGCGCGGAACTAGCGGACGGCGAAGTGGTTAGCGGGGAATCCCAGATTCCAAACCGTCGCAACCGCGAACCGATTCGACGCGTATTCCTCGCACCGCGTGATAACGGGAAGAAACATCAGCACTCATCACCGGATTCCTATCAATGTGTTGCCCATCAGGAAGCTATCGAAACCATAGAACACGCTGATGTGATAATCATCGGTCCCGGCAGCTTATATACCAGTATCATGCCGAACCTTGTCGTTAAAGGCATCGTAGATGCAATTCAAACTTCAGATGCCATGAAAATCTATATCTGCAACGTCATGACTCAGCCGGGAGAGACAGACGGATATTCCGTGACTGACCACGTCCAAGCAATCTACGATCACGCTGATGTTACGCTAGACTATGTCGTTGTAAACAGCCAACCGGCGCCTGACGAACTAGTCAAAAAGTACGTTCAGAAAGAACTTTCCGAACTCCTGACAAGGATTCAATCACGTGCCGAAGAAGGACTCTCACTGCTTGAGGACAATAAGGTTCGTCCAACAGATTTGGTCATGAGTTTGACGAACTACATTTCTCAAATATCCGATGAAACTCGGGAACAGATGGCTGATACTTCTAAGGTACAAGTCCTGTACGATATTGAGCGTGACCATTTCAAAGAAGGACATGTTGTCGAAGCGGATCTTATTCGTGACACGGTCGTTGTTGAAAACGGGGTGCAACTGAATGTGATTCGTCATGATCCCGAGAAGCTCGCGCGCACTTTAATCAAGGTGCTGGGTGTCCACCCGAAACTTCAGGAATCTGTTTAATCCGTTCTGAAGGCACCCCCTGTTCCTTTGCGTACCTCCGCGTATCATTCTCCGCATTTTTCTGAAGATTCGTCTACAATATTCAACACCCCAATCGATAATCTCTAACCCTCTGAACATCTACCCGCACACCCACACCGCCGCCAACAAACACTCAACGAGGAGAGGTTCTGCCCAATCAATCCTATCCTGCGGTCGCGTCGTGACGATCTTCTGTATCCGATTTCTTGGCAATTCGTGTTCAGCCTAGTACTCCCGTCCAATACATTTCCACTCCGCGAAACTCACTCAGGTGGGTGGCTCAACCATTGTCAATTCCATTCATATTTACACATATTTCGATAGACATGGTTTCCAACCGCGCCTTTGAGATTGGATAAACACCAATTATACTCCGCGCCGTCAGAAATTGCGTCTTCTGTAGGAGCGATCTCCAGGTCGCGACTCTTGTAGGAGGGAACTCCGATTCCCGACCTGATGGTGCTACGTAAGTCCTATTAGAAACAAATATCACGGGAAAATAAAGCGCAATAATACCCAACGCAAGGTATAGATAAGGAAACCGAACCTATCGTAGTGCACAAATAATTTTGGTTTTACCATAGTGCGGCACCGGCACCTGCGACAAATGCCTGAAAACTGCCTTTGGCGGTTCATTCAACAATTTCAAGGCGTGCGCATAGATCGTAAATGTGATGAATCCTTCCGTACGCGCGTCGACTAGATTCATACGGAAAAAATCCAGAATTCGGTTGAGGAATGCGAGGAAGGCGTGGTACAATCATCTACCGAGAGACGTCAACATTTACGGAAAGGGTAACTGTTTAGTGCATCGTTTGGTTCGTAGTATTACAGTTCGCCGCACGTCCGGTCTGGGCATGTAAGCCCCCGATTAGCCGGAATTAGCATTATACTTCCTTACTCGGCGCGTTTCCTGCCCCCGCTCGGTCTGGATTGCCAAATCCAGACCGATGGACTAAACAATTACCGGAAAGGAAATTGTGGAATGGAGCAATTTGTAGTAGCAGCGAAAACCGATGAAATCCAAACGGGCCGCTGCATTGGTGTCAAGGTTGAGGGTGTCTTTGTCGGAATATACAACGTCGCCGGTGAGTTTCATGCCATGAACAACATCTGTCCACACCTCGGAGGGGTTTTGAGCTACGGATTCCTGAGTGATAGTGTAATTACCTGTCCGCTCCACATGTGGGAGTTTGATGTAAAAACTGGGAAGTGCGTTTGGCCCGGACAAACATGCATTGCCACATATCCCGTAAAAATAGAGGGGGACAATATTCTAGTAGATGTCAACTCACCGATATACGAGAAGATGGATCATTAACAATCGCCTATATGGCATTCATTTTCAAGCGAAAAACCCACGGTAACGTTAACTTCCGTCCTGCTTTAATCCAAAAACTCGACAATTGCCACTCCAAGAGTATTAACGCCGAGCGCTGGGAAGTGTCCGAAGCAAACCTCTTCCTATGCCCTGGATTGCCCGGCACGGTGCCTATGAACAGTGAGGCAACCGTTTTACAATAAGGAGGTCCGCGTCATGGCTTCAACTGTCGCCCCGCAAGAGACTACAGCTAGTTCAATCCATATTGAAGATCCGCCAATCGAATATGTTGACCAAACCGATCTCGTGTATCATAGACTATGCCCCGCTCAAACCTTTGAACAAGGAGAAGGTAAACCGTTTCATGTGAACGGTACGCATCTTGCTGTTTTCCAATACGGAGAGAAATTTTACGCTGTCGACAATCGCTGTCCGCACATGGGATATCCAATGTCGGAAGGTAGTATAAGAGACGGTGTGTTAATCTGTCACTGGCACCACTGGGAATTCGACTTGAAATCTGGCGGGTGTTTTTTGGCTTTTGGTGATGACTTGAAAGCCTTTCCCGTTGAATTGCGAGACGACGGCAATCTGTACGTCGGATTAGCACGCGGAGAGAAAGAAGCGGCGCAACGCCGCGTAATAGACCGGGGAAAGCGAGCGCTTGAGCGCGGACTTAAAGATCGAAGTTCATTCTTTATCGCGAAGGCGGTTACGGCACTTAATGACGCAGGAGCAACACCGAAAGAGATTATTCAGCAGGGGCTTTATTACGGTGCTAACAAAAGCAGTGAAGGCTGGTCGTCCGGTGTCACGATCCTAACACTTGCAGCCAACCTTTGGGATGAGGTGGACGAGAAGGATCACAACCTATTTCTCGTACACGGGCTTACGCAGATTAGCAATCGAACAACGGGCAGTTCACGTCCATATCGTGCACCATTTCCACGTACTGAGGACGAGCATGACCTCACTACGTTGAAACGATGGTTCCGGTATTTTGTCGAAAAGCGTCACGCAGGGGCGGCAGAACGCATTTTGTTGACTCTCCGAGATCGCGGTTATGATAAACCAGTGATTGCCGATTTTGTGTATACGGCGGCAACCGACTTCTACTTCACAGGCGATGGTCACGCGCTTGATTTCGCGAACAAATTGTTTGAAGCTTTGGATTATGTCGAATGGGAGGGGGCACACGAAATGCTGCGTCCAATCGTAGTCGATCTCGTCAGTCGGACACGGCATGAGGAGACATCGCGTTGGGCAGACGCGGTGCCGGTCTTGGAACCGGTTTTCGAGCGGCTCGATGATATATGGACCGAGAATCAGTCTAACCACGCTTCCATTGACACGTCGGAGTTCGCGCAAACGATGCTTGGCAGTGAGTTCGTCCCAATTGTAGAAGAAATTGAACAGAAGTTACGCAAGGGCGTAAATCCGGTTGAGATCTGTCGCGCGATGACTTACGCATCAGCGATTCGCACTGCGCGATTCCACCTAAAGAATGAAGGAGACTGGCACGATGTCGCGAACATCTATTCATACGCCCATGCGCTTTATTGCGCTTTCCATTATTCGCCAAGCAAAGAACTGCTACGGGGTATCTTTCACGGTGCGGTCTTCCTTGCATACGTCCGATGGTTAAACATGCCTGCAGCCCGCATTCCAGGGCTGGGACAACGACTTGATGAAGAATTCGCATCTGTGGAAAAAATGCTGGAGCGCCTCCAAGAATTTGCAGACTTTCAAAAGGTCTATGAGGCAGAGATTCTCGTTAGCCAATACTTAGAGGAAGGGCATGATGTAAGAAAACTTCGACGCACACTCGCGCACATCCTTCTTCGTGAAGACGCCGAACTCCACATGTTCCAGGTGCTAGAAGTTGCATTTAAGCACTATGACTTGTCAGATGACCCGATGGAGAGACGAATGCACCTTTTGGCAGCTACGCGATACATCACCGCACAAAAACTGATGAAGGGAATACTCTGGTCAACGGAAAATGCGGAGAGGCTAGCGCGCGGTGAATTGCTCAGCGAACGTGAGGATGATAACTAGATAGGCTTCGAGCGAAACTGCAATGCACACTGAAACGCTGTTACTTTTTAATTCCTATTTGGCTGCAGCGAAAGAGACTATTCAATTTCCCACATCTTTTTAAGCGCTACGAACTTCTGCTCAAACTCACGAGAATCACCCTTTAGACTCTCGGTGGCATACCGGGGAAGAATTTCGCGGAAAGTTTCTTCAAGCATTTCAATCTGTATCCAGTTGCGCTTTAGGAGCGACAGGACATCAGAGAAGTCTTCTGCGGTAGCGCGTTCGATTTTGCTAAGCGCCATACTGTAGGGATCGAAATGAAAAACCTCAAGTCTGCCGTACCGTCCCAAAAATTGGCAACGCGTCTCGTAGCCGGACGGTAATGGGATAAAGTGACCTGGCGAGGCTTCTTCTACATTTACGTGTAACTCCTCCTTGAGTTCGCGCACAACTTGGATAAATTCGGTGTGATCCGTAGGGTGCAAATCAAAAACTAAATCAATGTCCAGTGTCTGCGTTCTGAATCCTTCATAAACCATCGTTGTCCCGCCAACGAGATAGACTTGTCCTGCACCACTAAAACGCTTTCCAAGTTGGTTCAGGAATTCCTCAATCCGATGGCGATTCACCGAATCTCGAAAACTCATTACTTTCCTCCATTCTAAACTGGGCAAATAGCAAGTCCATCACTTTGAGATAAGAGACGCGCCAGTTGAAGTGATACGGCGATCGGCTCGCATGCCACTCTGCGAGTGCATATAGACCGATTTTACCGTGTCGATCCTCAGGTTCGGGAAGGGCAAGTTCTTCGGAGTACAAATCCGGCAGAAGAGGAAAATTTTCCATGTAGAGTTTTAATCGAGGCATCCAATACCGTTGTAGGTATACTGCTGCCATATAGAAGGTTTTCAATTCCGTACGTGCAGGTTCATCCAGCCGACTTACGAGGTCTGGTACGATCGAAGAGTTTCTTGGATGCCGAATAAATATAGCAATGAGAGCTAGGCGAAGGCGTGGATCAGCGCTCTCCGCGATGCGTTTTATCAAGACTGGCGGAGGAAGGTTGACCCTAGCTTCCTGTTTTATGTTTCCTGAAGCTAAGTAGCATATGTCAAGAGCTCTCAGGTTCTCGACAATCAAGTCTCTGTCATTTTCAACGGTATCAATCATTTTTGGTGTCTTTCGATGGTTGGCAACGCGGCCCTGTTCGCTACGGCAAACAGTCGCTGTGACCCCTCTAATGTTGGCGCTAGTTTCGACAGGATAATACTACACTTTCCTAGTAAAGGCAAGGGCGTACAGGGACCGCCAATTACCAGCGTCGCCATCCTAAGAATGAAAGCTGGCGATTCGACCTACTTTCTCCAAACGCAACAAGTGGCTTTTGACTTAATTTTATTGTTGCAGAATTTAGTTGCTTTGCCTAGGTTCTGTTGACATTTGAAAATTAAGCCAACATTGATTCACTTGAGGCAGTATGTTTATATTGGGCAACCACAAGGGTTGCCCCTACATTGGGTCGAGTTCCGTAGGGGTTGGGTTTCCCAACCCGTTGGGCGAGGATCAACTGACTGGATAAGGAAGGATCAACCGAGTGAATAACGAGGGCGATAGCTAATCCCATAGAGATCTTACCTCGCCCCTACGATAGGGACTTATCGGCGAATTATGGGCACGCCTTACATAAATGTCAACACACCCTAGACACTTCACCGTGTAACGAGGCGACTGTTTAGGGTTCAATATGGTCTACAAACACCGCTGTTTCCGCAGAGTTGCCAACCCCAGTTGGCAATCTTACGCCGAGTCCGTCAGTATCTGCCATTCCCTCGACCATTACATTTGTCTCGCAAAACTCGCGAAAAGTGCATCCGACCATGTGGAATAGTGAAAGGCCGAGGACTCAAGCACTGTACTGGAGTATCTTGCCAATTTTCAATGGCATGTCGGTGTTGCCGGACGTT
The DNA here is from genome assembly GCA_965204085.1 of Candidatus Poribacteria bacterium. Lineage (GTDB taxonomy): Bacteria > Poribacteria > WGA-4E > WGA-4E > JAJDTR01 > JAJDTR01. The sequence continues at coordinate 1,627,807 of CBDBEE010000002.1, forward strand.
GGCCCCCAAGACTGATGTCAAAGCCAATCTTGGTCTGATTTGCAAGTCCATATTTTGCCGCTGGAGATGTTAATGTCAACAACAGGAAATGAAGTGCCGGTGTTAGACACGCTGCCTAACCTAATTGAGAAAGCTCTTCGGAACGAAGACATCGGCATCGAAACAGTGCGCTTTGTCGCAAGGACCGATGTTGAACCGGATGGATCTTTTGGTGAAGGCTGGTTTGTATTGACCGAAACGGACGTGTTGGCGCTCGACGCAACGGGAAGAATCCTGCATCGTGTTCCATATAAGGAGGTAACCGGAATACGGGCGGAAGCGGTTGTTGATGGAGGAATTATTGTTCTTGAAAAAGATGCGGACGCCGTTGATTTCCTCCGATACTCCAACGGACTTGCACCAAAACTCGGATACATAGCACAATTCCTGAGTGAAGAAATCGAACACCGTCAAGGGAAACGAGACGAAGCACCGGATTGGAACTACAAAGAAGAAAAGAAATTCTGCCAAACATGTGGGTTGCCACTACGCGATGAGTTTTCACCTTGCCCGGCATGTACGAAGAAGCATCGCGTCCTGATGCGGATATTGGTTTATCTTAAACCGTACAAGCTGGCGGCAGCAATGTTGATTCTCTCCGTGCTTGCTACTACTGTGCTCTTGCTTGTGCCTCCCTACTTCGCCCGCGTTTTAGTTGATGATGTACTAATACTGAGCGATGCCGCTAGAACCGTCCACGAGGTTTCTGAAACGCGACTAGGGCAAATGTTCCGAGAGATACGAACCGCATCCCTAGCTTTGGCGGTTGCGGTCGGTTGCCTCTTGATAGTCGAACTCATGAGGTCGCTCATTGAAATCCTACTTGGACGACTGAGTGCGTGGCTGACTCTTCGTTTGACTGCCGACATCCGAGACCAAGTCTACCGTCAGCTCCACAATCTCGCCATACGATTCTTCGATAAACGCAAAACGGGTACTGTTATTTCCCACATCACCGAAGACAGTCAGCGCCTCCAATGGTTCCTGTTGGAGGCCCTTCAATTTGTTGCTATCGAACTATTAATGTTCTTCGGAATTGGAATTATGCTTTTTTCAATGAATTGGCGGTTGTCCTGTTTTATCCTGATTCCCATTCCGCTAATTGTTATTGGTGCCGGGTGGTTTTGGAAGAAGGTGCACAATCTATGGCACCGCGCGTGGAGGCGACGATCCAAGCTGTATGACATTGTGAATGACTCCATCTCCGGAATCCGAGTTGTTAGAGCATTTGGTCAACAGAGGAGCGAAAAAGGTAGGTTCTCGCTCGCTAATGAAGACGCTCGGCATTACGACACCTATGCAGAGTCAGTATGGGCGACTTACTATCCACCGCTGCTCTTTGTCGTATCCCTCGGAAGTCTCATTGTGTGGTATGCCGGTGGCCTTCAAGTGATAGCAGGTGAAATGTCACTCGGCAAGCTTATCTCATTTCACGCGTACTTGGCAATGTTCTATGGCCCCCTACGTCATATAAGCCCGGTGATAAATTGGGCTTCACGAGCGATGACTTCCGCTGAACGGATTTTTGAGGTCATCGACTCTCAGCCGGAGCAACTTGATGACGGTATGCTCGTTTCAATGCCGGATCTTAACGGTGAAGTCGAATTTCGTAACATGACCTTCGGCTACGATTCGCACAAACCCGTATTGCAAGATATCAACCTTCATGTAAAGAGCGGTGAAATGATCGGTTTGGTTGGACATTCTGGCGCAGGCAAATCAACAATGATTAACCTGGTTTGCCGATTCTATGCACCCGATTCTGGTGGAATTTACATTGACGGAGAAGACATTACAAAGATTCGGCTGGAAGATCTGCGGCGCCAGACCGGAGTCGTCCTCCAAGAACCGTTTCTCTTCAGCGGCACCATAGCTGAAAACATCTCTTATGCAAAACCGGACGCTACGATGGAAGAGGTTATCGCAGCGGCGAAGGCGGCAAATGCTCATGAATTCATCGTGAAGTTTCCCGATGGATATGATTCGGAAGTGGGCGAGCGAGGGGGGCAACTTTCGGGAGGAGAACGTCAACGCATTTCTATTGCGCGGGCGATCCTGCACAATCCGCGCATCCTGATTCTGGACGAAGCGACCTCATCGGTTGACGTACAGACGGAGAAGAAGATTCAACAGGCAATCGATCGGCTCGTTCAAAATCGAACGACCTTCGCAATTGCCCATCGCCTCTCAACCTTGCGCAGCGCTGATCGGCTATTCGTTATTGAAAAGGGACGAGGTGTGGAATGCGGGTCCCATGAAGAACTAATGGAAAAGAAAGGGATATATCATAAGCTTGTCGAAACACAGCGGCAGGCTTCCGAAATTCGTTCAGCAGCGCAAGTGGTCGAGCGTTAAGTCGGCAATTGAATAGATTTGGGAGTTACCAATGAACAGTGAAAGACAGGATGAACAAAGGGACATTCCCAGCGAAGACTCAAAATCGGAGGTTAGGCTAGATTTTGACGATGACGACTTTACGCCGAAATACTTAAACCCCGATAAAGTATTGTTATTTCGTTCGCCGATGGGAGCTCCGCGCCTTGAAATTCGGGATGAGGTATGCTATCCGCGCGTATCTTTCCGACGAATACTGCCTCTCAGTGACCCTGAACACTACATTTCGTTTGGCGTCGGAGATGACGTAGAGATTGGTATCGTCGTAGACCCTTCGGAGCTAAACTTCGAAAGCCGCAAAATCGTCCGCGAGGAACTGGATAAAAGATATTTCACGCCTGTCATCACCAAGATTCACCGCGTCAAAGAGCGATTTGGCGTACATGAATGGGAAACGGAGACTTCGAGAGGAAGAACCACCTTCTCTGTCCAAGGATTGCATCAAAATATCAAACAAGTCCCACCGGCCCGGATTCTCGTGACAGATGTTCGAGGTAATCGATACGATCTTCCGGATTATCGAAAACTGGATCCTAACAGCTTTAGTCACATTCAGCGGTATTTATAGGTACTACAAAATTGCACACTAAACAGAGCATTGTCTCCAGTGTTTACAAATTTAGGTGTTTTCTCGATTGTTATGATTGACACGATAATGGAGAAATATATCGTTGTTGACCACGCGATGATCCAGCAACTCAAGATCTATTAAGTCGGCAAAGTTGAACCCTACTCCCCCAACAGGAGTTGGAACATCACGCCCACCTATCACCCGCGGAGACACGGTGAGATAGACTTCGTCAATGAGATGTGCACGAAACATAGCGAAGTTGACCTGCCCGCCCCCTTCAATCAGCAAGTTCCTCACGCCGTATGTCTGTGCCAGAATCTCAACGATTTGTGGAAAATCAACTTCCTTGTCCCCTACAATATGTACTGCGTCCGCTACTTTCCCCAAAATCTCTTGGCGATTTGAACCGATGTGTTTTGTCGCAAAGACGAGCGCCGGCGCGCCATTTGGTTGAAACATACGGGCAGATTCCGGCACACTTCCGGTGCCGCTAACGACCACTTTGATTGGCTGGGGTGACATCCCTCGTTGGACACGTTCATCTTTGTAGATTCCGTGCTCCGTAAATGTTGGATCGTCGGCAACAATCGTCCTTGCACCCACAAGAATGGCATCCGCTAGGGTTCGAATTTCTCTCAACCGAACCTTGTCCGCATCGCTTGTAAAGCGAGGTCCCTTGTCATCGCGTGTTGAAATCTTGCCATCAAGACTCATCGCCATGTTCAGGAAGACATGCGGTTTATGACTCTGGTCTGACATCTATTGTAAACCGATAAGAGCAGTTCGCTAAATATTTATTGGTCTTCTCGTTAAGAGTATATTGCATCGCCCCAAAGTGTTAGAATCAAACGACCGAACAGAATCAATAGGGCGGATAACGAGTGATCAAATAGGCGAATAGATTAAGCAAGCGATTAGTGAGTGCGACAGAGATCCTCGTGTGCAGTCAACTACCTTTCGTCACCCAACTCTCGGTAGGAGCGATCTCCAGGTCGCGACATCCTTGCTTGCACTGAACACTCATCGAGCAAACCATTTAGTGGTTTTTTCGCCATGAATTTAGCGTACATCAGAACCAATCAATTGAGCGAAATAGTTTAACCGAGAAAATGGCGAGAACGTTCTTCTGTACGTTATTGTGCTTTCAGGTAATCAAAACACGCACTCTTTGTACCCTATTTTCTAAGCGATTAGACCATTTGATGACCGCTTCCTAATTTCTCAACGCAGAATCGCAAGTCTGCCAACCCTTTCGATTTGTCGGTTCTCCGCCTCAACGGTAACTTTGTAAAAGTACGCGTTGTTTGCTAAACGCACCCCATCCTCATCGCGCCCATCCCAGTAGGTCTCGTTGTATCCCCGCTTCGACGACGCATCTGCAATCGTGCGCACCAGTTTGCCGGCGATGGTATATATCTTGATTGTCACTTGATCTGGCGTTTGTGCCAAGTTGTAAGTAAAGAATGTGTTAGTTCGAATTGGATTGGGAACATTGCTTACATCCTCGATCTCTACCGCCTCGTCAAGTTGAAAGCGAAGTATCTCTCCTTCGTGGGTGTTTTTGCTCGTGTCGCTGGCGAAGATTTGCATCTGATACTCATCATTGTCGAGATTCGGCGCATAGACAATGTTAGCCTGTTTGGGTTGTGCGTCATCAAACACCAAGTCGTATGCCTCATTGGGTAGCATGGCAAGTTGTTCATCCGATCTGGCGAACAAAAATTGTATGGAAGAAGAATCTATTCCATAAAAATCGCTGAGTCTAACCTCAAATTTCGGTTGCTGGTGTAAAACCATTCCATCCGTTAAGATTTCCTGATTCAAGCGGATTTCGACATCGGGGGGTTCTATATCGGGCGATTTATCCACAAATAAATTGAACTCCTTATACCCACCGTCGTAGTCAAGTCCGTTTCCGTTTAAATCCCTTGCCCAGATTCGAAATAGATAGCGTCCTACTGATAGAACGGGGCCATAGAAAATTGGAACTGTCGTAACCTGTTCCCGATTAGTAATTGTAAACTCGGTAATTTCCTTGAATGGTCCTCCGTTCTTGCTAATTGCGAATCGGAAAGAGTCCATATCAATTCCATTGGAATCCTCAAGAAGCATGGAAATTTTTGGGCGAGGTGAAATGAAACTACCGGACACTAGCGATTCGCCATTGACCCACAACTGAAGTCTAGGCGAACGTGTGTCCGAACTTGCCATAAGTGCAAACGGATTGAGGTCAGACACTTCTGCAGACACTACGCTAACTGTCCTGCTACTGAACTTGATTTTGTCTCCAAATACAAATGGTTCGCTGCCTGAGAGGACCAGCACCTCTATTCCTGGATCGCTGATAAAAAGTGGCTCATTAACCGATCCGAGGACAGTGTCCTCGTTGAGCTTGTCTTCGAGAATATTTCCGCTATCATGAATCTCAAATGTTTGGTTGTCTCTAAAAAGAATAAGCCAATCCCCGGATCGGAATTCGTCTTCCGGCTTAATCGCCAGATTTACCTCTGCTGTTCCGTTACCACGATTGCCATTTCGTGTTTCGGACACAACGACAGAATCAAATCGATCCAGTTCTGTTTCAAAAGTCAACACATCTCCAAATTCAAATCGTCTACTCTCGCCGCTTGCGTCCGCTCTGCTAATCGTTAGATCGAGACGAAGCTCTCGATCGCGGAAAACCCGGTCGAGTTTCCCTAACACATCTGATCGAATGACGTCGGTGCTGTCGGATTGTCGTAGCAAAACTATATAACTATCCGAATCAATAAAGAATATCACCCACTTCCCTATTGGAGTATCATGTGGATGCACCTCAATCTGCGAAACGAGCAATTCAAGACGGTCTCCGTTTTCGCTTTGTGCGGGCGTTAGAAATCTGTCTTGCAATAGGTTTCCATTCTCACTATATTGGACTTTTGACGGAACACGCTTCCACGCCCTTATTGGTTCCTTCCAGACATAGATTGCCAAGTCACCCATAGCTCCGTCTTGGTTATTCTGATCGCTAGTATTTGAGCGAAGTTGGTTATGGAGGTAATTGCTTAGGAATCGAAACCTAGCTTCTGCTGGTCGAGCAAGTTGTCCGGCGGTTGAAGGCAGTCTGATTTCATAAGCCTGAGAAGCACTTGAGTGTATTGGCGTGTTCAGGGTACTAGCTGGCCGGGGAATAGGAACAAACTTGATGTCCGGCTGAAAGGAGATCGGAGGGTCGAAAGAGCCAATTGAGAGCGTCGTCGGCTCTAATGAACCGACTGGGAAAACGGCTTCAAATACGTTGTCCAAACTGGTACCAATCAGTTCGCTTTCCGATTGCAAAGTAAACTCATTGACATCGATGGACAGAGAACCCTTGTTGTCCGCAGAACGTCCTCCTTCATCAAGGGCTCCAACAACCCTATCCCCATGCTTGTGATCGGGTGATTCAGGGTCGGCAAAAACATGTATTTCGTGGATTCCTCGGGATAGCGGTTCATCTAAAGTCAAAACTACTGTTACTTTCTGCAAGGTGGAGTCTCCCGGTTCCCAATCACTCGGTCTAACCAATACTTTCCCAAGGACGTTTGCCTCGCGGTCAATTTGGTTATCCACATTCCGATCGGGACTCCCCTCTGCGAACCATACTTCGATATCTTCTGAAACCTTACTACCTCCATCATTAATCAAATCTACCATCAAGACTGGAACATTGCTGTCTCTCAAGCGCACATAACGAATCGAAGTAGTGTTAGGTGAATTCGGTGCGATCGCAAGATTTGGGGTTACCGGTATTTTGACAACCCTCTGCTTTGCTTCCGAAGGGTAATAAACAACATGGTCGCCCGTGTCGGTTGCACGAATTCGGTAGAGAATGGATTTCCCCGCTGGAGGTAGTGGAATCGGTACTTTGAGGTGCCACCACCGACCTCCATCAATTGCTGGCTCCGAGAATTGCGGATGAGGTACCATTGGTACTGTGTGTGTTTTATACTCGGCGGTATCGTTCCAAGTCACATCGATGGACTTGATACCAGTCGGTTCTGTGTCGTCTACAATCTGTACATAAAGATTTAGCTCATTGGCTGTTTCAGTGTCCAAATCCTCACGTACATCATAGAATATGGCGTGATTCGTCCAAAATTCTGCAGCGCCTATAGCTGTGTGTTTTCCATCGGAAGCAAAGAGTCGAACAATTCCCCGCCCCGACGTTACGCCGGGTGGAACGTCAAAGCGGATGTTTCCGAAGTCGCCTTTCCAAACAGTAAGATTATCCTGCCGTCTAGATAAATCGTTGGTTTGATTTTCGTCAAAATTATTAGCGAATATTACTGCTGCAGACAACTGATCCGTACTGAAATCGGTGGCTTTCAGAAATCTAGGCTTTCCGGTGCTCGGAACAAACCCGTTATCGCCAACCACATTCTGTTTAACAACCAATTGCTTGTTTGGGTTCAATGCGATGTCGTCCAATTCAACCTTAACTTCAAGATCCGGTAGGGCTAACTTTGTCGCGGGATCTCCGAAAAGGATGTATTGCTCGGCACCGGGAATCCAACTCTGTCTGTTGCCGCTCGCCGCCTTTCCAATAAACTTGATTTTTGCATCGGCAATTATCGCCCCTAGGGTTGACGGTTTCACGTTGAATATGGAGTTGAATAGATCCTCATCAAAGGCTGCATTGGCAGAAGCGAAGGTCAAACGGGTGGCGCTCAACGTGCCAATTGTTCCGTATCTTCCCATCATGAATTCTTCACTCAAACTACGCGATCCGAACTGAAGAGGTTTGTCAAATTGACCGTTGAGACAGGTGGTTGTTATAACAAAAGGCAGGTATTGATTCCTCAATCTTGTTATATTTTCAATGCGAAATATACCTTCGTCCGCCCATGTTGCCGATCCGCCATGTCCAGCGTATTCAAGGATTATACACCCATCATTTATAGAATTAAGAATCAATCCTCTTGTACGGTCGGGACTCACGATTTTTCTAAGATAGATTTTGCGTGTATCGTAAGCAATCGGAATGATTTCCTCAATGAGGTGATCGCGGCTTTCTTCGAAAATCCAGTCGATATTATTGCTCTTTTCGTCATCTGAGACTTGGACGAGTGTACGTTGCCACACTCCAAGTTTTGGATTCTGCTCATAATTAATCAGTTTCCTCACCATGGTGTCCAGTTCACGCGCATACTGGACCGCCAATCTTCCGATGAACATATCCGGCAGTGTATCAGCTCCACTAACGGTCACAAATCGGTGATCCATCGCCGTTTCGCCGCTTACCGGTGCCCATCCGTGAATTGTGGGGACAAAGTTGGGATAGAGTTTATAAGTTCTCCCGTCCAGCCGGTACAGTTCGACCGTCGCGCGCTTATAATCGTAATGCGCATCACCAACCAGTAAGACAAAGGAAGGTGCCGGCCGTCGCCAGCTTGTGTATGCATAGCGCAAGAAATTTTGGATGGCAAACGGGCTGAAAACACCGCGATTGAACTGTTCATAAATGTCTTCGATGTCCACAACAATAACTGAAAGACCTTGCGATCGCCGAAACTCCACTAACGGTTGTATGCTATTGATGAAATCTTTATGGCTGATGACAATGTAATCGGCTTGATTGGCAGGGTCAATGAGTGTCGCAGGTTTTGCTGCTACGAGTCTAGTGACATTCAGGTAAGCGCGATTGTCAAGCACAATATAGTTTGATGGCTCCGTAACATCGTCCTGAAAAGTAATTTGGAAATTTGAGTTAGACGTCCCATGAATTTGGCCGTTCACTAACTTCGCAACTATGCTGCCATTCACTATCTTAAAGACATCGATTTCGCTAGACCGAAGGGCTTTGACACGATAGCGCATGATGCCGACAGATTCAGGTTCAGTAGTGGAGTTAAACTCAAGCGCCCCGGAGGAAGCATTAAAGGTATGCCAATAGTCTAATTCAAACCAGTCAACGTAAAAATCGGTTGCGTTGCTGGACAATCGTGTGTTCACTTCCGCGATAACCGTTAAATAATTTCTGTAATCATGGAAGAGTAGCTGTCGCTGTTGAAAATCATGAGTCGTCAGAATATTGGTTTGTCTTCTCCATTGCTGAGTTCTACCAATCCACTTGTTGTTGAGGAGCAACCTCGCTCTATGACTATAAAGGGAGGCCCCCTGGAGTTTCATACGGATAGTCGCGGGCCGATTTATGAGGTTGTGAGGGACTGCATTTGGAACATCGACAGAAAATGGCTTGTTGTCTCCTGCTTTAAAGCTAGTCCAAAAGTAGTGATCTGCAAATTCTGAACGTACATCATCTCCCGCCAAGGAATCATGGAGATAATTTTTCTCGAAGCGTTCTGTCTTGAGGAATGCAACCGGACTACGTTTGCCGTGTCTATCGGGCTGGCCGTCTCTGACTTCCACTCGCGAACTATCAGGGCTATTCCAGGATAACCAATATACATTGGTGTCGGTAAATTTATTCCCGACAAGATTTTGACCATAGAATACGATAGAGTCATCACGATCAAACTTTCCATCTTCGGCTTTATCGAAAACGTGCACTCCGACCAACCGTCCGTCATTTTCCATCTTTATCGTATCCAAATCAATCCGCGAGGTATCTACTCCAGCCCTCTGGAGCCTGTTGTGAGTAATTCGATACATGCCGGTACGTGTAACTGACATTCTGTATTTTTGCACCTTGTCTTCTTGTGCCGGCGCAGATGCAATTTGAGCCTGCGACGATTGAACTAATCGCCATGCCTTAGCTTGATCGTAATTGAGCAGTCGTGTTTGGAAAAGTTCTTCAAACGGTTTTGACGGCTGGTACGCGGCAAACACCTGAGACATGGAAGACGCTGGCTGATTGAAATTGATTCGAATCTGCAATTCCTGAAAGACTTTGAGTTTCGATAGCCGAGGATTGTATTGAATTGGATGAATCTTGAGTTGCGCTACACGTTGATCTCGGATAAATCCTAACGGAACAATCTCTACCACATGTGTCGGATAGAAGTGGTTTTGGCGATAGAAATCTGCTTTCGTCTCATTCCTTATTGGTTGCTCAACAGATGAACTCTCGGGGCTGCGAATAAGATCGCGCTGAACAGGCAGGATTCTTTTGGTAGGGCGAATTGCTGATTTCGAATTGATTATAGTGGCTTGCGGAAGCTCTCGAACTGGGATGCCAATCAAATGCGAATAGATTGGAAGTTGAGGATATCCAATTTCCAACGTGTGTTGGGCACCACGAAAAGAAATTTGAGAGTAAGTCTCTTCCCCACGATTCTCGTCGCTAAATCGTAGCTCGGGCAGTTTGAATTCAACAATGAGGCTATTCGCGTCGGCGTTAATCGTCCGTATAGGCGGTTCTGCCCATACGGTTACGTTGAAGCAGCCGAGGAATATTAATGCATGGAAGAAGCGAAACATGGCGAGTCGAACGGGAGGTGATTTAAACACAGTTTCTTGCGAATTGTGCACTGAATTCACCCTATTTCATCGCGCCTCAAGCGAAACAGCATTACTGAATAACTGCCTCGCGTTAATCGAAGAGGCAAACGCAGCCGTGAATCGACCGACATTTTTAATCAGGATAGAAATCATCTCGGGCAGTTTACATTGAATCTTAAAATCCATTAGTTGGAAAGATTGCGGAGCCGAGAAGCTTATGCGTCGATGAATATTGCCAAATTGAATTTCTTACTTCCTTTTCGCCCGTAATCGCGGGGCCACACATCCGGAGTCTTGAATCACTTGATAACTGCCATTCGCTTAACCGACGTGACGTCCCCCGCCCGAAGTTGATAGAAGTACAAGCCGCTCGACACCCACTCCCCGTTTGACGACCTTCCGTCCCAATACGCTGCCTTGGATTTCAAATCATAAGCGCCGGCTCTCTGATGTCCTAGATTTAGGCGTCGGACAAGCGTACCAGCGACATCATAGATTGATATCTGGACATCGGCATCAGCGGCCAACTGATAGGGAATCCAAGTTTCCGGATTAAAAGGATTAGGGTAGTTGGGCAATAGTCTTGTTTCTTTGACAACCGTCGGCAAATGACTCAACCACTCTCTGAGAAATGTTCGCGCAATTTCTACGCCTTTAGATGGGTTGGCAAGGGTATCTAAACTGTCCAGCGCCGCGCGCATGTTTGCAAGTTGCTCCTGGGAAAAGCGCGTCATAGCACTGGGGGCAGCCGACTGCGGGGCACCTTCGTCAAGGTGCGAAGAAACAAGCACGAGATCTGAAACGTCCACCACGCCATCCAGGTTGACATCCACACTGGATTGACTAGGCATGGATTGGCCGAATCGAGCGGCTACGAGAATCAAATCAAAGCGATTTATTACGCCATCTGAATTCACATCTTCAAGATTTCGATACCTTAATTCACTCTTAAGTCCGTTAGCCGACACTGCACCTCGAAATCCACCGAGGTCAATTCGAAAGTCCGGCACGGTGACATAATTGTCTCGGTGAGAGCATCTTGTAACGTACCTTTCATTCAACCAGCACGCTCCCCGTAACACACGATGTTCTCCTTCCGCCGGTCCTGTGGGATTTGACCATTCACCTGGCGTACGGTAGTATGTAGGGTGATACCAGTCGTGTACCCACTCCCACACATTTCCCAACATGTCATATGCGCCGTAAGGACTGACTCCCTTGGGGTATCCTCCAACTGGTGTTGTTCTGTGCGGTCCCTTTTCCCATGAGTTCAAGCGAGTTGGGTCCCAACTATTCCCCCACGGATATAAGCGACCATCTATCCCTCTTGCGGCCTTTTCCCATTCTGCTTCCGTAGGCAATCGTTTCCCCGCCCATTTTAGGTACGCCAATGCGTCGTTGTAGCTTACTTGCACAACGGGATGGTTGTCCTTACGCCGAATGGAGCTCCCTTTGCCATGGGGGGCGCGCCAGGATGTACCTTCTGGACGGAGCCATTCATTCGACCCGTCCCAGGAATATCCCCAGCCCTGTTTCTCGGCATCTGTGACATAACCTGTGGCATCAACAAAATTCTTGAACTGTCTATTTGTCACTTCGTATTTGTCGATATAAAACGAATCGAGATAGACACTGTGTTGCGGCTGTTCGTGTGCAAAGATTTCCTTGAGCGCTTTGGCGTCCCTTCGTCCCTGCACTATTTTCTGAAGTTGTGAATTGCTTGTTCCCATGATGAACTCGCCGGCTGGTACCAGTACCATCTTTCCATTATCCTTTGGGTGGACGATTTCTGTGCCGGCAATCTCCCCCAATACTACCGTACTAAGCCCCGGAAGTCTCACCTCTAATCCTTCACCCGTATGCAATTGAATTGTAGTATTTGCCGATGTACGTCTGAAGTTTGCGGCAATTAAACGATTTGAACTGCCATCTCTGAATGTGACTGCTTTAACGAGCGCGTCGCCTGTGTTCAGCCAGTGAACTTCGGTGCGTGCGATTTTTCGCGTTGAAACTATGTCGGCATTAATGAGGAAATAGCCCTGTTCCCGGATGACATCATTCTGTTTATATCGCCGTCGTGTTGATGTGGTCGTATAGTCAATTCGTTCGCATATCTGCCCGTTCCAAATACTCCTATCTCCGGCTGCGATTCGGAATCGTCCGTTATCTGGTACGCTGATGATTCCTAGTTTATTGTCAATATTGACCCATTTGGAGTTTATGACGAAGGGATCCGTGCCTGCCCCCCTAGCACCTCGTAATCGAGCGTTACCTACCTCCCAATGTACCTGTCTTGCACCACTATTGAAAATGTCGTTTGGAAGATAATACGATAATCCAGATTGCTCTGCCACATTGATTGTCTCCTTCGCCACCAAGAGCTCTATCATCACCGCCATCTTACTTGATGGCAATGCGGTAAAACTAACGTAGTGATCCACCCCGAAGCCTCTCCGCAATTTTCCCTCTTGTATGTGTCCGGTGGTGACGAAACCGTCCTCAAGCAAACGGTTGTTATAGCGTATCGCGGTTCGATCCATATCGGCGTTGACAATCGTAAGATTTCCAATCAGATTGGCTTCAGCCCACTCTACCATATAATCGTCCCCGGGTATAAACAACGCCATCGGATACCTTCTGGATAGATGTTTCCAACTGAATGATGCAAATATGTCTTTATTACGAGCATATAAAAACTGACAAGATCTACTGTAAAAGTTTCCCTTAACCTTTTCCTGAAAGTCATGAACGCTCGCCGCACGAATCGAACGTGAAAATTGATGAAGCAAGTATGTTAGACCCAGATTTGCATAACAATCCGTTTCATATATCACCGGCCAACCTTCACGCTGATATCCGAATCTCCTACCGAAAATGCTTCCGCGACTGTTCTGTTGTTGTTCCCATTGAAGCGCACCGAACCGAAGTTGCTCAACGAATCGGGCGTCAGAATCGGCATATTCATTCTGCAGCACTGCCAACATAGGAACGATAAAGTAAGGTCCATATACATGCCGTGCCCAATCCTTGCCCTGTATGTAAGCGAATCGGCCTGAATAGAGATGAGTTCGTTTAAGAACGTTCCAAACATCCAAGACATGGTGGAACAGAGATTGGGGTACGGGCTGTCCGTTGCTAATAAATGCATAATGAGCCCAAGCGAGCGAATGTAGCGTCACGGCAATATAATCGAAGTGGTAACCGCCGTGTCCCTCAACTGTGAAATCGGGATGGACATTAGTAGTATAAACCCATTCATTAACAGGTCTACCATCAACCAGAGTTGTATTTCTCCTGTCCTGTGCCACTGAAAGCGTGTTCATGAACAGTTCTTGTGCCTTAAACAACCATTGTCTTGCATTCGGATGAGTTGGATATAGACTAGCCGCCCAAGAAAGAACCTCGGCGTTAATGGCATTGATTTCTGCATGCGTATCTCCAAATACCCGAGACGCAGCACGCAATTTTAGTTGATAGTTTGCTTCATGAACCACGACACGACGGATGGCATTCTTTTCATCCTGTGTCAATTCTTCCCAAATGAGACGTGCTCCCGCCACTGCCCTGGAAATCACCCATGGCGCTATCCACTGGCTTGGTTGCTTTCCCCATTTCCGTCCATCGATGCAGACCTTATTCCCCGTGACATGCGTCTCCGTAAAGTATCGCAGTGCCGCTCGTGTTTGAGTGAGAAGCTGCTCCCGGTCTAGTCCGGAAACCGACGAATCGTAGTTCTCGTCCTTCGTGAGAAGTGCACACACGAATATAAAGTTTGCGTGAGACCGCATTTGGTTGTGGTCATGTGAACCGGTACCGAAATACCCCATCTGCGGATCCCCACGATAGTTGCCTCTCCAAAGCCATTTCGCGTAACTTGGAAATTTCTGGAGGAATGAGATATAATCTGTATTATTTGGATAGTCTTTCCCGTAATACGTGCGCGGATGAGGCGGGGCTGCCGACGAGAAACTTGAAAAGCAATATAATATAAGCGTAAATAGCACAAAGAGAAGAATGTACTTGGGTTTCTGTTGGTTCATAAAGTATTTAGTAGAACACCGACGAGCTAAACTTCAGTATTGATACGGATTGCGTGTGGTTAATTTATTCGAAAACCGTTTGCAAACAAATGTGTGAACTTATCGTTAGTGTTGAATGACTCCAAAATTTTTGTACTCAATTTGAGCATTAAGTATAGTCGATTATCGGGGAAATATCAAATCCTTTAACTTATCTACAAGACGGTTACACTTCACGTTGCCGGGAATTGCGTGTTTTCGAGCGTCTGGTAAAGTAGCAGCCACGATTAAGTGAGATCGTAGATTTCCGTACCACAATCTGTTAGAGTGTGATCGCCTTTGTACGACCATAGAGATTCCATCTCCGAATCGCGACTTGCTGGCACCGCGTAAGCCGTATTAGAACTCATAATTGTCGAGAAAACAAGCCCAATTTTACTCAACAGAAGGATCAAGCGACTGGATAAGGAGCGCGATAGAGATCCCGTAATCCGTTTAATCAGATCGTAGGTTGGGTTGAACGAGATTCGTTAATGATTGTTAATCTTAGAGGCGTTTCCGAGTTCCCACTTTGAATGAACATGCCAAAAATATGAGTGAAACCCAACATTAATCGTAAATTCTGCCGCCATGAGACATTCTCTAAATTAGATGCGTTTCCCCTGGGTATAAGCATATCTCAAATTGACATTTATGTAGCGTTGTAGTAATATCCCTAAACAGCAGATACGAACGATTCTAAATTTTAGTGACAACTTCCCGCGGTAAAAACACCGAATTTGCAACCGGATTGAGGCAAAATTTGCGCTGCCATGTACTTTTAAGCTGGCAAAAAGCGGCCACTCCCTTTACGATAAAAGCCCTGGAAGCGTTGTAAGCGTGGAGGTAAACCATTGATATATCGCAATCTGTTGATCTGCTTTCTATACACCATCGCCAATCTTTCCTACGCTGCCACAGACGACGAAAATTCGGCAGTTGATGCCCACTGGGGTTGTGGAACTCCGATGCTTTGTCGCGAGCAAGCTCATCGGCAGCCGGTGGGCGCTGCACCACAAGTGCCGAATCTCCCCGCTGCACCCGCGCCCGAAGTCCACGTTGGAAAAATCGAACGATTCTTCACGCACATCCCGGAACAGTTGGTCAAAGCCACCTGTATCGCCATTGGTGAAAACATCTATCTCTACATTGAGAATTCTGTCCTACACATGATGACTCTCGCAGAGGCGCGTGAGATTATCGCGGAATTTGATTCACGAATATATCCGCAAGTTCATCGTTGGATAGGGTTCGAGTGGCGGCCCGGATTGGATTTGGACACGAGAATTACCTTGTTGATGCACGATGTCGGTGCAAACAACTCGGGCAAAGACTTCGGAGGATATTTTTCGTCGGTAGATCAGGATCCTACAGCCCTGAACAGCAACCGCAGGGAAATGGTCTATATGGACATTTTCCAGTTTAGAGAAAGATCGAGGTTCACGTTTTACAACAGTTTAGCCCACGAATTCGCACACCTCGTCAATTGGTACCAGAACGGCGGAACATCAGATGAACGATGGATAGAAGAGGGAATGGCGTCGTTCGTAGAATGGGCAATTTACGGAAATGTTCACGGAATTTTCGTCGATGGTTATCTCGAAGATCCGAGCATTTCACTGACCTCGGCGAATACCTTCGAAACATACTATGGCGCATCATTCATGCTTCTGCTTTACATGTTTGAGCACCATGGCGGAGAAAAGTTTATTCGTGAGTTCGCGCGTCAAGATCATCTCGGAATACGGGGAATTAACGAAGTTCTGACTTCACTCGGGAGATCCGAGCGTTTTGCGGCTGTCTTCAAGAATTGGGCACTAGCGAATTTCGTTAACAACGTCTTCCGTGAAAAATCATTGGGCTACAGCAATCTAAGGAATCGACGCGTTGCCGCTTCCGTTCAACAGGTTTCCAGTTATCCGACGATCCGCTCCGTCAACGTAGAGGAATGGGGGGTGCGATATATAGTGTTTAGGAATTTGCCGAACCACCTTGAAGTCGCTTTAGATGGTACCGGGGAAGGCAACCTACATGCCAATCTCGCCCATCTTCCCAGCAACGGAGGCGCTTCTATCCATTCAATTGATTTTGATGAAGACAACAATGGGCGCATTGAGTTGAAAA
Organism: Candidatus Poribacteria bacterium; assembly: GCA_965204085.1. GTDB lineage: Bacteria > Poribacteria > WGA-4E > WGA-4E > JAJDTR01 > JAJDTR01. The sequence continues at coordinate 1,644,415 of CBDBEE010000002.1, forward strand.
ATCTGAATTCACGCGATCAAATCATCCTGATGGCTACGGCAACTGCTGCACAATCTTTCGGTTTCACTGCCACTCCGAACGGTACGTCTGGCACTGTCGTTGGACCACCTCGCCAAACCGACTCGTCCAATCTGCTCCCCAACGCAACTACCTATGCAATCGGAAATCGATCTCAACCCAGCCATAAGCGGGTTAATGTAGACTTTAAATTGGAGCCAATATCACAAGTACAATTGTCGAGCTATTATCAAGATTTGGTCGTCAGTCAAGGGATGGTTTACGCCGTGAGCGACTGGGGATTGGAGATTTTCGATTTGGAAACCCCAAGCCGTCCACAACTCATTGGTCGGATTTCAACGCCGGGGAATGCGCAGGGAATCACGGTTAGTGGTGAGATGGCTTATGTTGCAGATGGCGCCGCGGGTGTAACCCTCATTGATGTACAAAGCCCTGCTAATCCGCGCTTGGTTAAGACTGTCGAAAATTTCGAGAGTGCTCGTCGAGTCAAAATTGCCAACGACAAAGCATACGTGGTAGACATAATCCAGGGACTCCAAATCTATGACCTAAATGAAATGCATAATTTACAAAGCCCACAGACCATTGGAACGTACCCGACAGACGCCGCCGCTTTGGATGTATGGGTAGACGGTGACACGGTTTATTTGAGCGACGATAAGCAGGGATTTCAGATTCTCGATTTTGCATTCATCAACATCCCCGCGTTTGCCGGGATTGTTGACATACTCGCTCTTGATTTCGAAGTTGAAGGCGGGTACGCCTACGTCGCGTCAGGCAACATGCGCATTGTTGACGTGCGAAATCGCCTTAAACCGAGAAAAATCTCAAGCATTCAGACACCCGGAATTGCAACAGGTATAAAGCATCGTAACGGATACGTCTATCTCACTGACAGCCAATCGGGGCTTTATGTCGTAGATGTGCGAAATCGCCTACGACCTCGAACTGTTGCGATTCAACCAACATCGGGGGGCGCCGCCGCTGTGGACCTATTTCAATCCGATGCGAATGAAACCCTCGGGTACGTTGCTGATGGAAATCGTGGTTTACAGGTGATTGACCTGAGTATACCTAATCGACCGGAGTGGTTATTTCGTTACGATGCCTCCGGTCAGGCTCATGGCATGGATATCTTGCACACGGAAGAGGGGAATCGGATTGCATACATAGCTGATGGCACCGGTGGGCTTAAAATAGTTGAATTCGAAAGTGCGTTTGACGCCGTCGTTAGGCATCGTATTCCCCTTTCCGGCTCCGCAATGGATGTTCGGTTCGAAAAGAGGCATGCATACGTTGCCGCCGGGGAAAGTGGTTTGATTATCATCGATCTCGCCGACCCCAACAATCCTCGAACGGTTTCACACATGCGGACCACTGCACCTGCTTGGGGAATTGAAGTCAACGAAGGATATGCGTATTTATGTGCGGACCAGCTAATCGTAGTCGATAGCCGTGAACCGATGAATAGCCGCATCGTCGCTCGGCGATCCATGCCGGGAAGTGCTTATCGAATGACAATCGTCGACAATCTAGGATACGTCGCGGCTCTCAATGGCGGGTTACAAATTTTCGACATTGACAATCCTGCCAATCCTCGAGCAATCGGTAGCTACGAATCACAAGGGAATGCGACAAACATCGATGTCTTTGGAAACAGGGGTTATCTGTTGGATACGCTTGCCGGTGTACAGATTTTGGACTTGACCAATCCACGTCGCCCCGATTCCATAGCCGAATATCAGACCGATGCGCTGCCTATCGCCGCACATATTCGTGGAGACTACCTTTACCTGCTGGATCAGGAACGATTGCAAATTGTGGACGTACGGAATCGCAATTTAGTCTCTCGCCCAAATTTCCAATCCGCGTTGCGATTTCCGTCCGACCTAGCTGTCATCGGCGATGCCGTTTATGTCACGGATCTCTACGACCTGCGCATGTTCAAAATAAACGAACACCTATTTGAACTTTCAGTTGAAGATCCCACCGTATTTCGTAAACCGCCAAGCGTGGCAAAGACCTCTATTTCGCTTTACACCAACCGGCTCGGACAGAACTTCCCGAATCCGTTCAATCCTGAAACATGGATACCTTACGAGATTGAATCAGACACGCAAGTGACGATTCAAATCTTTGACACGCGTGGCTTATTGGTTCGCCAACTTGATATGGGATATCAAAAAGCTGGAAAATACGCCACACAGGGAAAAGCGGCGTATTGGGACGGTAGGAATGAAGTGGGTGAGACGATTTCGAGCGGAATATACTTCTATCAGATTTTGGCAGGCGACTTCGCTGCTACGCGGAGAATGGCGATCTTGAAGTAATATCTTATGACCGCGCAAATTAGAAGAACCGGCAGTTTGTAGTAGTGCAATTCATTGCACGTCCCGGATCGATTGAATACTAATTCCCAATCTATAACTTACCATTCGCATTATTTGAAAATGAAAAGTTGAATTTCGTCGTTGAGTATAGGTATGAAGACTCAACATATCTCTTTAGACAAATAGGAAGACTTGATGATGTTCCGTTGCTGATTGGCTTGCAGCCGCGGTTGGGGCTTGACACTATCATCTTAACATACGCGATATACGCGATTTCTTTCGGATTTCCGTTCAACCCAACCTACGAGCTGAATTATTTGACAATCACCATCTTTCGCACTGCAGAAAAATGCTCGGTCCACAACTGGTAGAAATAGACGCCGCTGGCGACCGAGTCCCCGCGCTGGTTTTTGCCATCCCAATAGGTGGCGCGGCTTTGATCGGTGTAATACCCCGCCCCCTGATGCCCGAGCGCCAACCGACGCACCAATGCGCCCCTCGCATCATAAATTGTGAGTTGTGCTGCGGCGTCGTTCGCGAGATGGTACGGTATCCAAGTCTCGGGGTTGAACGGATTGGGATAGTTCGGCAAAAGCGCAGTCTCTTTCGGGGTCAGCGCTGCCAGAAGTCGCTCCAAGAAAAGGACACCATGCGGCGATATCGCGTCGGTTAGGTCTAGTATCCGAGTTTGCGCCAACCACTGCCGCACGTCCGTAGCAGTGAGAAACATTAGCGCCCGTGGATCTGCAGACGGCGCGGCTGCCGCGTTCCCGAGTGCACCCGCGACCATCACCAAATCCAGAATGTTCACAATCCCATCCCCATTGACATCGCCCGCTAAATCTGCGCCCTCGGTCCCGAGAACTGACGCGACTCTCACCAAATCCAAGATGTTCACCGCATCGTCCCTGTTTACATCCTCGGGGATAGGCGGCAATTCGCCGATTGCTTTGGCGGTCTGTCTCTCCAGAATCCCTGATACAGCAACCTCGACAGTGTTCGTTCCGGGATCCGGTCCCAACGTTAGGATACTCTCCGCCCGACCATCGCTATCCGTCATGGCGGATGTCACACTGAGCGTTCCTCCGCCACCGGTGACCGTGAATGTGACTTCGGCGCCCGGCAAGGGCTCGCCGGATCGATCTGACACGTAAACGACAATCGGTCTGGGAAGCGCTTCACCGATAAACCCCTTTTGGTCGAATCCGGAGATTATCCAGAACGCCAAAGGCGTTCGGATGCCTTGGGCAGTATACGTCTCTGTTCGCGTAATCCCCGCTACAGTCACGTCAACGCTGTTCGTTCCCGGATCTGGTCCCAACGTTAGGATACTCTCCGCCCGACCATCGCTATCCGTCATGACGCTTGTGGCGCTCAGCGTCCCGCCGCCAGCGGTAACCGAGAACGTGACTTGAACACCAGCCAAGGGTTTATCCGACTGATCTCGCACCTCCACCTCAAACGGGTTCGCAAGTGCCGAACCGGGCGGCCCCTCTTGGTCGCCGCCTGAGCTTATCGCCAATGTCTCGGGAATTCTGATGCCTTGGGCAGTAAACGTCTGGTTTTCCTGAATCCCCGAAACGGACATAGTAACTGTATTCGCTCCCGGCGCTGGGCCCAATGTAAGAACACTCTGCGCCCTGCCGTTGGCATCCGTCGTGACGCTTGTGGCACTGAGTGTGCCGCCGCCACTAGTGACTGTGAAGGCTACGTCGATGTCTGATAAGGGTTTATCAGACTGGTCATGCACCTCTACTGCAAACGGTTTGGCGAGTGCGGCGCCGGGTGGTCCCTGTTGGTTATTCCCCGAGACTATGCGAATCCGCCGGGGCGTTCGATTGTCAAAATAAACCTCAACTCCTCTACTTATTAGGGCGGGAATGTGGGTGTCAATGGATACGGCGTTGAGCGGATTACGATTCACATAAATCCTATCTCCTTCTCCCAATCCCTTATTGGCGACCAGAGGCGAGAGATCCTCGACAGCGTTGTTCCAAAAACGCAGCCATGTCAGATTGGCTAAACCTGTCACCGGGGAGATGTCGGTGATGTTGTTGTGGCCAATACCCAGAGCGTTCAGATTGGTCAATCCAGTCACTGCCGAGATGTCGGTGATGGCGTTGCTCCCGAGTTCCAGGGTTGCCAAATTGGTTAATCCCACCACCGCAGTGATGTCGGTGATGGCGTTGACAGAAAACTGCAGGGTTGTTAAATTGGTTAATCCTTCCACCGCAGTGATGTCCGAGATGGTGTTTATCTTAAGATTCAGCCATGTCAGATTGGTAGCAAACTCAAGACCGGTCAAATCACTTATGTCTGAGTTTTCGGCGTGAAGTGTGGTCAATGTCGCCATCTGCTCAACGCTGATTGTACCACCGGGCGCTATGCCCAAAGCCGACTCAATAGCGGCGCGGAGGTTCGGATCGGGGACGACAACAACTTGTGGTGTTATTAGATTTTTGGCGGACACCTGAACTCCTCTACTTCTCAGGGCGGGAATATGCGTGTCGATGGATACGGCGTTGAGCGGATTACGATTCACATAAATCCTATCTCCTTCTCCCAATCCCTTATTGGCGACCAGAGGCGAGAGATCTTTGATGTTGTTGCCTCCAAGCGTCAGATAGGTCAGATTGGTTAAACCCGCGAGTGCCGAGATGTCGGAGATGTTGTTGTAGGCAAGTTGCAGCAAGGTCAAGTTGGTCAATCCCGCCAATGGGGAGATGTCGGAAATGTTGGTGAGGTAAAACTCCAGAGAGGTCAGGTTGGTCAGTCCCGCCACTGCCGAGATATCGGAGATGTTTGTGCCCTCAAAATACAGGCGGGTCAGGTTGGTTAATCCTGCCACCGGGGAAATGTCGGAGATGTTGGTGCTGTCGAGAGCTAGCGAGGTCAGATCGGTTAAACCGGCCAATGCTGAGATATCGGTGATGCTGTCGCCGCGAAGAGTCAGAGAGGTCAAGTTGGTCAATCCCGCCACCGGGGAGAGATCCTCAATGGCGTTGCTGGTAAGTTGAAGAAAGGTCAGGTTGGTTAAACCCGTCACCGGGGAGAGATCGAAGTTGTTGGTGCCGCGAAGAACCAGCCAGGTCAGGTTAGTCAATCCCGCCAACGGCGAAATGTCGGAGATGTTGCTGGTACCGTTAAGCACCAACTCGGTCAGGTTAGTCAATCCCGCCACCGGGGAGATGCTGGAAAAGTTGCCGGAAAGACTCAGCATGGTCAGGTTGGTCAATCCCGCCACTGCCGAGATGTCGGTGATGTTGTCTCCAAGAATTAGACTGGTGAGGCTGGGTAAGCGCACCACCGGGGAGATGTCGGAGATGTTATTGCCTCCAAGATCCAGATATTTCAGATTCAGAGCATATTCAAGACCGGTCAAATTACTTATGTTTGATCGGTATGCGCTAACTTGGATGAATATCGTCATATTCCAAGCGTCGATTGCGACCTCGAACGGTTTTAGAGCCGACTCAATAGCAGCACGGAGGTTGGGATCGGGGATGTCAACATCTCGTGATGGCGCTTCACTTATTGCTTCCCATGTTGCTGTTATTATACCATTTCTCTACAATGATAGTGCATTAATGGCGTAAATTAAGTAAGGATATCCGGTAATGCTTGCCACTTCAGAGGCGGTAAGTTTCTTGAGAATACTCGCCACATTGTCCTTGAGGGAAGAAAGAGTCTCGTGAAGCTGAAAGGCAATGTCTTCCTTGACAACTTGCCAGAGTCGTTCAATCGGGTTTAGCTCCGGCGCATAAGGTGGAAGGAAAAGGAATCCAACATTCTCGGGTATAGTCAACTCTGAAGTTTTGTGGAAACTCGCATTGTCGAGAATGACGATATTGTAATTTTGTGGATAAGTCATTGCCAGTTGTTCGATAAACACCTCAAAGCAACTGCTATTGAGAGCAGGCATCTCCAAGAACAGATGTTCTCCCGTTCCGAGAGCCACCGCACCATAAAGATAATAGCTCTCATATCTGGGATTCACCACTTGTATTGGCTTAGTTCCCTTCGCCGTGATTCGTCGTTGGGGCAAAGGCAAGAGTCCAAAGCGGCTTTCATCTTGAACCAAAATCTGCACACAAGACGCAGGGGTATCGCCCATTGCCTCTAGGAGGTGCGATTCGACATCTTCTTTGAAATCTTCAACCTCCTGTTCGTTTTTCTTTTTGTGACTTTTTCGTGGCACTTTGAGTTTCGCTTTAATGTCATAACGCACAATACGGTACACCGTTTTGTAGTTGACTTTTAAGCGATGGGTTTGCAAAAGCCACATCTGAATTTCGCCATAGCTTCTAAAACCACTTTCTTCTTTCAGACGCTCCCTGAGCGAATCTATTACCTCCTGTGGGAGAGTCTTTTGTCCCGGTTTGGCACCGGGTTCTTCAATGGTCATCAAGGCGTTGAAGCCGCCGTCTTCGTAACGCTTCAACCAGTGTCCAATGGTATTTCGGTGAATGGCTAGAGCCTCTGCGACTTCAAGCCGCGTCTGACAGCTTCCATTTTTCAATAGATACAGCATATGAAGCCGAGGTTTCCGTCGAAAATCTTTCTCCAGTTTCAGTCGATTTTCGAGCATCTTCACGTCTTCATGAATAATTGGTATTGCTTTTTTCATAATGAAATAAGTATATCACTATATGCACTGTTATTCAAGAGAAATGGTATTAGATTCTCGGCGTACACTTCAACTCCTCTACTCTCTAGGTCAGGAATGTGGGTGTTGATGGATACGAAGTTAAGCGGATTACGATCCACGACAATTAAATCCCCACCCCCCAATCCCGTATTGGCGACGAGAGGCGAGAGATCCTCAATGTTGTTGTCAGAAAGATTCAGTTCTGCCAAATTGGTCAATTTCTCCACTGCTGAGATGTCGGCGATGTTGGTACGCTCAAGATGCAGAAAGGTCAGGTTGTTAGCATATTCAAGACCGGTCAAATTACTCATGGCCGAGTCGGTTCTGAAAAGTTCGGTCAAACCAGCCATCTGCCCAGCGGTGATTGTGCTACCGGGCGCTATGCCCAACTCCGACTCAATAGCCGCAAGAAGGTCGGGATCGGGGATGTCAACAACTTGTGATGTTGCTGTTAGTGGAAGGGTGAGACACATCAGGAATAAAGCGAAATCTAATGCATTTTTTCTCATAGATTGGTGTCCTTTACGGATGTAGTCTTGTAACGTGATTGGGACTTGCGGCTCCGCGTACCATTCTCGGCGGGGCAAGGGAATCTCTATCGCCCGGGATTTACTATCGCCCTCTCTGTCCGGTCGGTTGATCCTATTCGGTCGCTTGATCCCCGCCTACGGTAGTGAGTTCTGGCTGCGGCGTAAGTCCCATCCTAAAAGTTATCTTTGAAATTGTCATGGTTCGTTTGAGGCTCAAGGCAAATCTCAAATGTTAACACGAGGTTTCTATACTGTACGCTGCTGGAAATTGCGTGTTTTTAAGCATCTGCTAGGTAGGTGCGGTTTCTAACCGCACCGATGCTCCAAACCCTGTAGGAGCGATCTCCAAATCGCGACATATTCGTACCGCATGAGTCCTATTAGATACCATTAATATAGAGAAAACAAGCGCAATAATACCCAACGCCAAGTATAGCGTATCGGATGAGTATGGCTCTTTTCGTATGTCCCCGATTTCGACCACAAATCCAACTTTGTGACGCTTACCACATTTAACTGTAGCGCTACCGGAATAACAACAATAACTAATAAAACTCGCCATTTTCCTTCCTCGCCATATAGGATACGTCAGTTTCATCCTCTAGTCAACATGAACAAATTCATAGTGCGTTTTTATTTGCTTAATTCCGTAGATTACACCCTAAAAGTTCGTTTTAACAGATCTGCCCTTTGTGGTAGAAGATATAAAAGCAAAAACGAAAGTCGTCGTTACAATCGGCGTGCGGACTACTCTCTCCCGGTTACAATATCAAGCCAACGGTGTAAGGCATCAATTTACTGTCCCTCCGTACCCGGTAGCACAAACATCATCAAGCAAACAATAAAGGATAGGAACGCGCGATAGCAGTCTTCTTGGATTTTCAGCGTTAAGTGTGGAGATGAAATTAACTTGCGGCTTACGCAGTGGAGCATCTGAAGGATTGTCAGGAATCAAACGAATTCTATTCGAAATCAGTCCGGGCGGAAGAAATGGATGTTACTTATGAATGGAATTATTTCGCAGGGATAATGGCGCGCCATTAAGACTAATTCTTAATCCATGAGTTACAATCACTAGCGGTTCGTAGTAGTGCAATTCATTGCACGTCTTGCATCGGTTGTAACATTTAGATTTTGAAATAGTTTAACCCAAGTTGCCACCTTTTTTCGACAAGGACACAGAAACCGAGTTTTTTCAACGTGGAAACACGAAATTGACGAATGTCAGACTAATTCACCTAATAATTTAGCGAACGTGAACCAAAAACTCGGTTTCTTTGTTGCAGGTAGCAACTTGCGTTAGTATAAGACTTGCACAGCCAGCAGGTCGAGCAGGTTGCGATTCGGAGATTGCTCCAACCGAGGACGCGCGCGTCGCGACCTGGAGATCGCTCCTACAATGGCATTAAGCGAAGAGTGAGTTTTTACCGGAGAATGCGATAAAGGGAAGGCGCCCTGTCTCGTGAAACATTACCGGAGGGAATTTCTACAATCTCAAACACCTGCTCGGAATCTGCGCTGAAGGTAACGGTCAACACATCACCAACCGCAAGCTCCTTGCCCGCCTTGGCTCTATGCCCATTAACCAAAATCTTCCCGCTGCTACAGACAGCATTGGCAACGCTTCGCCGCTTAACGATTCGGCTCACCTGTAGGAACTTGTCCAATCGCATCTGGTGTCCTCAAAGCGAGATCCTCAAGGGCTTCGGCGACCTCGTCATCCTCGGTCAAATCTCCTTCAAGCGTCTGAGAATCCTTCAAAGCCAATGCCAAAACCTCGGTAATGTCATCGACCTTATGGAAACAGATATTGTCGCTAATTTCGTCAGGAATCTCGGGAAGATCCTTGTCATTGTCACCGGGAATGATGATGGTCTTTATTCCATTTCGGTACGCCGCCAAGACCTTCTCCTTTAAGCCGCCGATGGGCAGCACATGACCGCGCAGCGTAATTTCGCCCGTCATGGCAACGTCCTTGCGCACCTTCTGACCTGTCAGCACCGAGACGATGGCAGTGGCAAGCGTGACGCCCGCGGAGGGACCATCTTTCGGTACAGCGCCTTCGGGAACGTGTATGTGTACGTCATGCTTCTCGAAGAAATCTGGAGGGATTTTAAACAACTCCGCACGAGAGCGTATATAAGCCACAGCCGTCTGCACGGACTCGCGCATAACCTCTTGCAGTTGGCCAGTCATTGACAACTTACCCTCTCCCGGCATAGTCGTGGCTTCGACTGGCACAATGTCTCCACCTACTTGCGTCCAGACCATACCGGTGGCAACTCCAACTTCATCCTGTTCCTCGGCTTTGGACCGGGTAAACTTGGGGGGACCAAGGTATTCCGTAATGTTCTCGGTATTGACGTGGATCTGCTTGTCCTCGCCATTTGCTTCACTATCCGCCGCCTCGTCTTTTACAATCTGCTTGGCAACTTTTCGGCAGATACTCGTAATTTCACGTTCAAGATTTCGGACGCCGGCTTCGCGAGTATACCGCTGAATTATTTCTGAGATTGCGTCGTCTGAAATCTCTATCGACTTATCTCCAAGCCCATGTTCCTTGAGTTGTTTGGAAATTAGGAACAGATTGGCAATCTTGTGCTTCTCGTACTCCGTATACCCGGGCAACTCGATTATTTCCATTCGGTCTTGCAACGCGGGCGGGATGGTAACGCGCGTGTTTGCCGTTGTAATAAACATCACTTCGGATAGATCATATTGCACGTCCAAATAGTGATCTCGAAAAGTATCATTTTGCTCGGGATCAAGAACTTCGAGTAACGCGGACGCTGGATCGCCGCGAAAATCGGAACTCATCTTGTCGATTTCATCCAAGAGAAAAAGCGGATTCTTCGATTTGGCGTCTCGGAGCCCCTGAATAATCCGTCCCGGTAGCGCGCCGATATATGTCCGGCGATGTCCTCGGATCTCAGCTTCGTCCCGTACTCCTCCGAGCGACATTCTTACAAAATTTCGTCCGGTAGCCCGTGCGACGGACTTGCCCAATGAAGTTTTTCCAACGCCGGGCGGACCGACTAAACATAGGATTGGCCCCTTCAACTTTTCGACTAACTTCAATACCGCCAAATACTCGAGGATTCGCTCCTTCGGCTTCTCCAGTCCATAATGATCATCGTCAAGAATCTTCTCTGCCTCGTCAATGTCAATCTTATTCTCGGTTCGATCTTGCCACGGCACCGCAAGAAACCAGTCGATATAGGTGCGGATAACTCCCGACTCGGCAGACATTGGCGGCATCTGTTGGAGGCGATCAACCTCCTTCAGCGCCTTTTCTTCGGCCTCCTCGGTCATTCCTGCAGCCTTAATCTGCTCACGGAGTTCATCAATCTCGGCCACATCATCGCCTCTACCAAGCTCGTTTTGAATAACCTTCATCTGTTCTTGGAGATAAAATTCACGATGCGTTTTCTGAACAGATTCGCGGACTTGTGTATTAATTTTATCCTTAAGCGCAACGATATCCAACTCTTGAGTCAGATAGTCGATGACCAATTGAAGACGTTTGATTGGGTTTATTTCATCCAAAACGGACTGCCGTTTTTCAGTGTCAATATCTGTAAAGTCAATCATTGTATCTGCTAGCAGTCCCGGTTCCTTCTCCTTTTGTGAAACGATTCCGGCATCGGGAGATATCTGTTTATGGGCTTTGATGTATTTCTCAAAGGTCGTGAGCCCCTTTTTCACGAGCGACAGCGCTTGCTTCGATTGATCCGACTCCTCGTAAATCCTTTTAATCTCCGCTTGCAAGAATCCATCTTTCTCGAAACAGCGTAGGACAATCGCTCGAGTCTCTGCTTCAATGGCTATCCGGATAGTCTCATCGTCCGGATCGTAAGACTCAATAATAGTAGCTACGGTTCCAACGCGATGTAGGTCTTCTGGCCCAGCGTTTTCTACCTCTTTCTCTTTTTGATTCAGCAACAGTACAATATGGTTCGTGTTTATCGCATGTTTCGTCGCCAACACCCCCATCGGGCGAGCAGCAATCAATGGCTGTCGCACCCGAGGGAAAATGACTTTACCAGGCAAAGCGATCACAGGCAATACAGTGATTTTATCGTCCTGACGGATGGTAACTGAATCAGGATCCATGGTAGACTCCTTTTGGGTTAGTTAGAATTAAGCGCTGAGTGCTTCTCGATCTTCAAGAACCAAATCAGGTGGTTTACTGTTTAACACGCAGTCCGCGGTTACTACACACTCTCGCACACCTTCCAAGGATGGAATCTCATACATCGTGTCCAACATAATTTTTTCCAAGATTGCTCTTAATCCTCTGGCTCCAGCCTCTCGCTCAATCACCTTCTCGGCGATTGCACTCAACGCATCATCCGTCGCACGAAATTTAACATCCTCATACTCCAATAGCTGGGTATACTGCTTCACAAGGGCATTCTTAGGTTCAGTCAGAATCCGAATTAGTGCATCTTCGTCAAGTTCGTGTAATGTCGCAACAACCGGTAAACGACCGACAAACTCTGGAATAAATCCATACTTAATCAAGTCCTTGGGAACGGCCTGTTCAAGAATCTCGTGCAGTTTTTGTTCGTGCTTGGCTTGAATCGGTGACCCAAATCCCATCGTTTGCTTCCCGAGCCGTTCCTGAATAATCTTCTCTAGACCAATAAACGTCCCGCCGCAGATAAATAATACTTTGGTCGTATCGACTTCGATGAATTCCTGATGCGGATGTTTGCGGCCGCCCTGTGGCGGGACACTTGCCATTTTGCCTTCAAGGATTTTCAGCAGTGCTTGCTGTACCCCCTCGCCTGACACGTCCCTTGTGATTGATGGATTCTCGGATTTGCGGCTGACCTTGTCAATTTCATCTATATAGATTATACCGGTTTCCGCACGCTTGACATCGCCGTCCGCCGCTTGTACCAATTTCAGAATTATGTTCTCGACATCTTCTCCCACATAACCGGCTTCGGTTAGCGTTGTCGCATCGGTGATAGCAAAAGGAACATTGAGGATTTTCGCTAACGTTTGGGCGAGGAGCGTTTTCCCTGTTCCTGTTGGGCCTATCAGTAATATATTGCTCTTGTCTAACTCAACATCGGAGTTTTTTTGATGTTTTAACCTCTTATAATGATTATAGACTGCAACTGAAAGATTCTTCTTGGCGTGTCCTTGACCGATTACGTACTCGTCAAGTTTGTCTTTGATTTCCACAGGACTGGGTAGCGACAATTCATCGGAGAAATTGGCAAGGGATTCGCCCTTTTCCCGATTATACTCTTCATATTCTTCTGCGAGAATTTCATTACAGACATCCACACATTCGTCGCAGATACTAACACCGGACGCACCGGGCGCCGAGAAGAGTTTCTTCCTCACCTCTTCTTTGCTTGTATTGCAGAAGGAACACCGCATTTTATCATTAACGTCATTCGACATAAACAATCTCTCAATTGGTTGCAAATACTACGTAGGCTCGCGGTCAAACAACTGATTCCACTTGCTGCCGATGATAGTATGACAAGTGTTGCTCCCGTCACGCAGGCTAGGAACACGAAACTACATAGAGTAACGTTCCGACTCCATACAGACTTCCAAACTGACTAAGTCTTGGCTCTTTCCTCCGAAATTTCGCCGCGGTTTGATACCACATAATCAACGATACCGTATTCAAGTGCTTCTTGAGAAGTCATGTAGAAATCACGGTCCGCGTCAGCTTGAATCCTATCCATCTGTTGACCGGTATGAGTAGCTAGAATTGAATATAACTCTTCCCGTATCCGTAAAATCTCTGTTGCGTGGATACTAATATCGGATGCCTGACCACTAATGCCTGTAGTTATTGGCTGATGAATCAAAGTCGTCGAGTGAGGAAGCGCATACCGTTTGCCCGCCGTACCTCCGGCGAGCAAGATTGCCCCCATGCTATAAGCCTGCCCAAGGCACCAAGTCTGTACATCTGACTTAATGTACTGCATGGTGTCATAAATGGCTAGTCCTGCAGGAACTGATCCACCCAAAGTATTTATATAAATCACAATATCTGCGTCAGGATCCTTCCCTTCCAAGAACAAAATCTGAGCCATCACATTGTTGGCAACGGCATCATCAATTGCTGAACCAATCATGACGATGCGGTCTTCAAGCAATCGTGAGTATATGTCGTAGGACCGCTCCCCACGGCTTGTTTGTTCAATAACAATAGGGACAAGATTCATTATATAGAGATGCTTTCCTAGGTTCTGTTGACATTGTTAGTGTTGCTAATACGACTGCATTTGTTCATTGGTACATTGAACCGATGAACGATGTACATTGCGCCCTTCTGGGGCGTGGCATCTGTGCTAATTCCATCGGTAGGCAAGGAGCGCTGCCACCCCAGCGGGATGGTATGTCAATAGAAAAAGGTGTAATACCCTCTTCCGCTCCAGAGGAGCGGTATGTTTGACGTTTCCCATAATGTCGCTAACGGAACGACGGTTAAAGCCCGGGGCATTTGTTCGAAATCGTCTCAAGCGCATGAAGTCGAAGGCTCTCAGAAAGGAGATTGATTCAATCTATCAAATGTCAGAACGACCTAACGCAAGACTAAGTGATTATTAAAGATTCCTTTGCAGACGACTTCTCAATCAAGAATCTGTAGATCTTCTCGGATCTTATCTGCCCTCGGAACTCTTCCAGCCGGTTGCTTGCTTTGAGTGCGCTTGTGTATTTCTGTACGTCCCGATTCTGTTGCTCCGCAACCCGACGGATTTCCAAATCTAGCTCATCATCGGTGACCCGAATATTCTCGTTTTTGGCGATTTCGTCGAATATCCACGTGAGTTTTGTTTGCCTTACCACATCCTCGCGAAGTTGAGACGGCAACGTTTCCATGTCAACCCCTGCTTCCTCCGGTGTTTGATTGTCCTGTTTAAGTTTCTGTTGAAAACTCTGGATGTTTTGTTCTACATATTGATCGACCAGCGCCTCCGACAACTTGACGTCGGTCTTGTCAAGCAACTGTTGTGTGACTTCCTCCCTCTGACGTATGTGACTGAGAGCCTTTTCCTCTTCGACCAAGTTGTTCCAGATGACACCGAAGAGTTGTCCATAATTTTCATACCCCAAATCCTTGGAAAATTCGTCGTCAAGCTCGGGGACTTGCTTCTCAGTAATTGCATGCAACGTCACTTTCAATAACGCCTGTTTGCCCGCGAGAGTCGGAACTGAACTACTGGCGTCGACTTCCGTTTCTACTTCCTTGGTATCTCCTGCCTGCATCCCAACAATTTCTGACTCGACTGTTGGATTAAGATTGTTTTTACCCAACTCAATGTCTACGTCCTGTTTGGATTGATCCTCTACAAGTTGATTATCCACGAAACACTCGACATCAACGCGCACGCAGTCTTCTTCTTTAACCGGTCGTTCCTCTTCAATCGGGTTATAAGTGGCATGTTGATCTTGCAACACCTGAATGTACTCGTCAACCTGTTCGCGTGGGATATTGGCCGGCGTTTTGTCGACAACCAAATCTTCGTATTTTGGGAGAACGAAACTAGGTTTGACATCGACAGTGGCTTCAAAGACAAGAGGATTGTCCGCTTTAACCTTAATCTGATTCAGAGGGGGCGAGAAATCAGGGTTACTTAGAGGGAGGAGTAATTCGGACGTTAATGCCTCCTCATAGGCGGGGAGGACAAGATTATGGATGGCTTCTGAGTTAACATGATCGCCAAATCGTGCTCGGATCATACCGATTGGAACTTTACCCCTTCGAAAACCCGGCACGGAAACCTGTGTTCTTAATGCTCGATAGTTGCGTTCGAGCTCTTCGTTAACAGCGTCAACAGGGATTTCAATCTTTAAGCGAACGCGACCGTTTTCTAGGCGTTCAAGTTCGACGTTCAAGTAAACCTCCTGTTTATTTACGAATCGGGAACGATGGGCGAGAAGGGACTCGAACCCTCACGAGGAATAACCCCAATAGATCCTAAATCTATCTTGTCTACCAATTCCAACACCCGCCCATAAAGGAATGTAATGCGCCGTGAAGGAATCGAACCTTCAACCGCCTGATTAAGAGTCAGATGCTCTGCCAATTGAGCTAACGGCGCATTGGAAACATGCGTCCGGAGGGACTCGAACCCCCAACTTATAGATCCGAAGTCTATTGCTCTATCCAATTGAACTACGGACGCATAAGACGGAAAACTGTTCACGAAAGAGTATCGAATAGCTCGGATGCATCTCAGTGCCGTTATGTTAGGCGCGCGCCCCAAAAACACTAGCCATCCGGTTCCTTTGCGCCATTTTCGATATTCTAAAAAGAGATGGGGTGGGTGATGGGATTTGAACCCACGACCACTTGATCCACAGTCAAGCGCTCTACCGCCTGAGCTACACCCACCATGGGGAAAGGAAATACGCCCGGCAGGATTTGAACCCGCGGCCTACTGATTAGAAGTCAGTTGCTCTATCCAACTGAGCTACGGGCGCGACATTATTCAAAATTAGTATCGGGGCGAGAGGATTCGAACCTCCGACCCTCTGCTCCCAAAGCAGATGCGCTAGCCGGACTGCGCTACGCCCCGTCATGCATCCCCAAGAAAAAGCACGCAAAATATACCATATTTGAAGTGGCGTTGCAAGCGAAAATTCCAACAGGTCGGCTATTCCATGGTCAAGTGCTTAAGCGTATGTTCGTGAACATTGCATTAATCTGGTACAAATAATTCACATCGTATTCAAAATTTTCGCGCTGGAACATTGTATTAGGATGAAAATATCGCGGCATAATTTCGTTGCTAGGTTGATATTGCACACGCGTCAATAGTCTGCTAAAATAGACAATACGAGTTAAGTTCAATCCCGACTGGAATCATCGGACAATGGCACTCTTGAGCGTTGATTTTCTCAGACGAATTGATCAGTTGCATATTCATTCTCGGGGCGTTTTCCGAGGCAAATTCAAAGGGGAACGACGCAGCACCAATAAAGGGAGTGGCGTAGAATTCGCCGATTATCGCGTCTATGAAGTTGGGAACGACCTACGCAATGTAGACTGGAACGTATACGCCCGATTGGATCGACTCTTTATCAAACTGTTCCGGGCAGAAGAAGATCTTCCCATCAACATTTTGTTGGACAATAGCAAGTCAATGGACTTCGGCGAGCCAACCAAGTTCTCGCATGCAAAACGCATTGCCGCTGCCCTAGCTTACATCGGTTTAACGGGATTCGATCGTGTTGCTATCCATGCTTTCTCGGATCGCGCAAGCCCCATTGTTCCCCCAACTTACGGGAAAACCCAATTCTCTAAGATGTCAAAAGTGCTTGAAGCGGTCGAGGTTGGAGGAAAAACGGATGTGGCGGAATGCTTGAGATACTTGATCACACATTCTAGGCAGGCCGGGGCGGCAGTAATTATCTCCGATTTTCTTGACATGAACGGCTACCAATCAGGTCTTAAACAGCTTTTGGCTCGAAAGTTCGATTTGACACTGATTCAAATTCTGGCTGATGCTGAAATCAATCCACAACTCCTGGGCGAGTTGCGGTTGGAAGACTCAGAGACCGGGCACGCTAAAGAAATCACGATTGACGAAAGTACACACATGCAATACAAACGTCGACTCGACAAATTCTGTAATCGCCTACGGCAATTTTGTGTGAATCGTGGCGCCAATTATGTGCGTATTACTAATCAAACGGCAATCGAACAGGTTGTCCTCAGGGATTTGCAGCAAATCGGGTTCGTTCAACGATAAACGAAAAACAACACCATTGAATCGACATGCAGGTGTGTGGTGCGATGGCATGATTGTTGCGTGTTTAGTGACACACTGATGCTTCTCCGGCACAGACAATGGAGAACAGATGAAACGAGTAAATTTCGAGGGGATTAGGCATCCCGTTGTCCCGACTCCGGAGGAGTTAAATGCCGATAGTCCACCGTTGCATAAGCGTCTTGTGCTCCAGAGGAGCGCTATGTGGGACGGTCTGCTCTAAGTGGTCGTCCTTTGAGACAGGCAGAACACGCGCTCTCATATGATATTCTCTTAAGGTACGGCTTAGTCGACTCGACACGCGCGAGTAAACACCTACGATCAAAGTTATCCCGGAAACCTATGATTCACAGTTCAGACGATGTTAACTACCGACACCCGACAATTAACCAAAATTTACTTATACTCCACGCTGCTGAGAATTGCTTATTTTGTAGGAGCGATCTCCGAATCGCGACCTATTTAAATCTTGGTAGCCCCAGAGGGGCGGAAGGTGTATAGAAACGTTGATTCGACCTACAGCAAGCCCCAGAGGGGCGACAGGTAGAAACTGCGGACGTTACCCCATTCAATATTCGTTCGCTTGGTGCTGTCTCCATATTCGGCGAAGCAAACCTTAAATCTTGAAAAGCGCAATTTCTGACAGCGCACGGTATAGAAAATAAGCCAATTAGTAGATGAAGCCAATATAATCTAGGTTGGAGTAAGAATAATGACCTTCAGAGTATCACCAACAGCATCTCAGGAACATCAAGCGCCAAGGAACATAATGGAAAGGGAAGGTTTATTGGGCAAGCGAATCGCCGTCTTACTAGGCGGAAAATCCGGTGAAAGAGAGGTGTCATTGCGGTCTGGCGCTCGTGTAATTTCAGCGCTTCAAAATCTCGGTTCAAGTCCCATCGCAATTAATCCAATCTCCGATGATTGGATTGACAAAATTCGATCAGAAGCCGTAGAAATTGCGTTTCTTGCGCTGCATGGAAAAGGGTGCGAAGATGGCACGATTCAAGGGGTTTTGGACGCCTTTGAAATTGCTTATACCGGTTCAGGAGTGCTTGCAAGTGCTCTTGCGATGAACAAAATCATGACGAAGCGTGTATTGTCAACAACCAATGTCCCTACCCCAGACTATCTTGCCGTAGACCCGGAAGCCGACCTGCCGACGCAATGTGACGAAGCAGTGAATCGTCTAGGTTTGCCACTTGTAATTAAACCAACCTCTGAAGGCTCGAGCATTGGTGTGTCAATTGTTAAGGAACTTCCAGAAGTGAAACGAATCGCTCACAAGACCCAGTTTGAGTTTGGAGAAATCTTTTTCGAAAAGTACATTAAAGGACAAGAAATAACGGTTGGATTGTTGGGGATGAAAGAGAATCTTCGTGCTCTACCGGTGCTAGAATTGGTGCCTAAGCGCGAGTTCTACGATTACGAAGCCAAGTACACGGAAGGGTTGACTGAATTCATTCTGCCAGCCAGACTGTCGCATCGCCTGACAACGCACGTGCAAGAAATTGCAGTGAATACGCATCGGGCAATCGGTTGTTGGGGGGCGTCAAGGGTAGATATGTTGGTCTGTACAGATGGATCCCCCTACGTAATGGAACTGAACACACTTCCCGGCTTAACAGAATTGAGTGACCTCCCGGCGCAAGCGGAGGCGGACGGTATCTCTTACGAAGAGCTAATCTTCGAAATTCTGACAAGTGCGGCAAAGCGCGACATGTAATCATCATTTTGCCGTTGTTTTGACGTCCGTCGATTCAAGACTGTAGTCGTTTTCATCCATATGTACGCATGATTTACACATGTTGAGGATGGAAATTAGCAACTTTATTGTTGCCGCATATTAACTGTAGGAGCGACCTCCAGGTCGCGACCTTGTAGCCGCGAGCACAGCTCGAATCTGTAGTGGTTGTGCAATAGATTGAGCCATTGCAAGTTGAACTGTTTAAATCCTATATGTGTGATTTTTACTGGTAGTGACTCTAATGCCGCTAATTTGGGACAGCGGAGACGGAAGTTATGGAAAAACGGATTAACCAAACGAGAATCGTGCTTGTCCAAGGAGACATCACCAAAGAGCAAGTCGATGCAATCACAAACGCTGCCAATGAGAAACTCGCTGGAGGTGGCGGGGTTGACGGGGCAATCCACCGTGCCGGTGGTCCAGATATAATGAACGAGTGCGATGAGATTCGCGCTCGACAGGGCGGCTGCCCCACGGGGCAAGCGGTAATCACGACGGGAGGCAATCTCCCCGCGCGGTATGTCATCCACACCGTGGGACCAATTTGGCGCGGTGGCAATGCAAATGAACCTACATTGCTCGCAAGTTGCTATCGAGAAAGTCTGGCTTTGGCGCTTCGGCACGGTCTAGACGCAATCGCATTTCCTTCAATCAGCACCGGAATCTACGGCTACCCCACTCCAAAAGCCGCTGCCACTGCATTGAACGCGGTGAAAGAGTTCGTGGAAACAAATCAGGGAATAGAGGAGGTACGATTCGTCCTTTTCGATGATGCCACTTACCAATGCTTCAAGGATGCCCTCTCCAGCTTGAAAACTTAGTTTCACGAGGTGGTATAGAACACAAATTTGGACAAGGCAAAATTCTCCCGCCGCTCGTTAATCTTACCCGTTTATCTGCCAGCCCTTCTTCTCGCCTTCGGACAAGGCGTCGTCACTCCGACATTTGCGATTTATGTGAAGTCGTTTTCCCTCTCTTACGCGATGACTACATTCGTCATCGCGGTAGCAGTCGTTGGCAACCTACCTGCCGGTGTTTTGGTCGAGCGAATTGGTCGAAGACCTTCAATGATTATCGGTGCGGTCCTCGATGCTCTGTCAATGCTCGGTGTGGGACTCGCTGCCAACGTCTTTCAACTCATCCTTTTTCGACTGATTGGTGGAATAGGCGGAACATTGTGGTCTCTCTCTCGGCATGCCTACATGACGGATGTTATTCCGAGGGGTGAAAGAGGACGGTCAATCGCTCTCTTCGGCGGCATCAACCGTATTGGGGTTTTCGGGGGGCAAGTGATTGCTATCTTCCTCGGCGCGAGTCTTCGCACGCCGTTCTTTGTGTACTTCGCCGTCGGCGGGTTGACAGCTATTCTTTGTACACTCTCTGTCTCGGAAACCGGGAATGTCCCTGCCAGCTCTGCGTCCGTGGACATTAAACGATTGCCAAGACTGCTGAAAACACATTACCTAGCTCTGTTAACAGCCGGTCTCGCTCAAATCTGTGTGCAAACGCTTCGCCAAGGCAGGTGGGTTGTAATCCCTCTATATGCCAGTGAGATTGTCGAATTGCCCGCACGCACCATCAGGCTAATCGTGATGATTTCTTCGGCTGTAGATATGTCGCTGTTCCCGTTGGCAGGATTTCTTATGGACCGTTTTGGAAGGAGATACTCGGCTGTCCCATGTTTCCTTATCTTTGCTACAGGCATGGCATTGATGCCGTTCACTGGAGGTTTTGGCACCCTTTTGGGAACAGCCATCCTAATCGGATTTGGCAATGGTGTTGGATCGGGAATCATGATGACGCTCGGGGCTGATCTCGCTCCAAAGGATGGTACTGCGGAATTCCTCGGAATGTGGCGATTACTAGGTGACTTCGGTGGGGCTGCGGGGCATCTCGTGGTGGGAAATGTCGCCGATCTGTGGGGGTTGGGCGCCTCTAGCTTTGTATTAGCGGGAATCGGCTATATCGCCGTATTGCTTTTTCTTCGTGCTGTGCCGGAAACATTGAATACCGAGCGACGAACCGGATAACAAGGCGTCAGTCAACACCCTACGCTCTTGGCACATCGCTGCAAATGCCGGGAAGGGGATTTGAACCCCTACGGGCAAAAATGCCCACTAGATCCTGAATCTAGCTCGTCTACCATTTCCGACATCCCGGCACACAAAAACCCCGTCAGAAAGACGCATATGAGTGTACCCCATTTTTTGCTATTCCGTCAAGCGAATTTGCTTGCACAGTCAGAGGAAACGCATCTAGATTTTCTACTCGACAAAAAAGAGTTTCGGGCTAAGTTTGTGACAATTTTCTTAAGGGTCGTAGGTTGGGTTGAACGGGATTCCGCTAATAATCGCCGATCTAGGCGAAGTTTTCGAGTGCCCACTTTGCCTGAACGTGTCAAAATATGAGTGAAACCCAACATTAATCGCACATTCTTCCACCATGAGACATCCTCTATAATTCGATGCGTTTCCCCTGCTTGCACCGTTGGACCAATCGTATTAGATTCCATAGTCACTATCATTAGAAGTAACACATTGTTAAGATTGCGGCAGTGCAATTCAGCGTTCGCCTCTGTAGGAGCGACCTCCCGGTCGCGACTTTCCTACGAATGGATTGAATCTGCTCTGTTAAGTCTGATAAAATACGTGCTGCTAGTTTTCATTAATGAATGCAACCACCAAAAATTCCTTTTCAATCCCTGTAGAATCGAAATTTCGCGCTTCAATAATCCAAAACACAATTCAACGGAGCAACTCACCTAAATCGCCCATGAAAACCTTTCTGGAACGACTCAAAGAGCCAAAGCCGATGATTTATGACGGCGGCTTCGGTTCTCAACTATTCGCCAAAGGCATAGAACTAGCGAACAGTGCGTTAGCCAACGAACTGTATCCGCAAGCAGTCGTTGATGTCCATTTGTCGTACATTAACGCGGGAGCCGACGTAATCGGTACGAACACCTTTGTCGTGTCACCCCTGCATCTGGAAATGGCGGGAAAAAGCGCTGCTGAAGCCGAAGACCTTGTAACGGCTGCCGTCAAACACGCCCAAACCGCGGTTGAAGAAAGCGGCAGACCTGTATATGTTGCAGGGACCGTGGGTCCCTCTCCCGGCGCCATCGAAGCCGACAGCGGTGACACCGATTTCGGAATCCCAAATCAGGATGTCAGGGACGCCCACGAAAGGGTTATCTACGCATTGGCGGAAGGCGGGGTGGATTTTTTCTGCATTGAGACGATGTTCTCTGCGAAAGAGGCCGCAATCGCGGTCGACGTGGCTAGAAAGGTAGGTATCCCGATAGCCGTAAATCTGACCTACAAATACACCAAAGATCGGCGCTCCGGTGAAATCATCTACAAAACGGACTGGGGGCACTCCGCTACCGACCTGCTCAAGATTCTGTCGAGCGGCGAATTTTCTGACGGAAGGAATCTTCTCGATGATATTCACCTGATTGGACTGAACTGCGGTGCGGAAACGAGGCGAAACGAACATTCCGGGATGCCGTATGCCATCAACGGAGTGCGGCAGACAAGAATCGCTATGGAGGGGAATGGATCGGAGCCAAAACGCATCATGGCGTATCCGAATGCGGGAATGCCGCAATTGGACGAAAACCACCGCACATACTATTCACAAGCGCCGGAAGAGATGGTAAGCCACGTGCCGGAGTTAATTGACGAGGGCGCTTATCTCATCGGCGGGTGTTGTGGCACGACCCCGGTGCACATCAAAGCATTTCGTCATGCCATCGATAGCCATTCTTCATAGAGAACTTGTAGGATGGGATCAAGCGAACGAATAGATCAACTGAACGAATAGTGAGTGATCAAGTGAGTGGACAGCGAACGCGATAGCTATTCCTGATAGAGATTCCCTCCCCACCACGGATATACGCCCAGAATCCCTCATATCGCCTGACCTCAATCTGCCCAAACACTGTGCGCCAGAAAATCTTCGTATTTCTGTCGCGCCGCATCGTACGCCTTTTGCGCGGCTATGACATCCTCCTCTGTCGCTTCGCTCAACTTCTGTGATTGCAAAGTTTGATGCACCGCCACCTTGTGGACTTGCAAGTTCTGCTTCAAATGATAACCCTCAATTACCGTCAAGTGATTCCAATGCCCGACGTAAAACCCCTCTCCCGAGGTCAACTCCTCCGTAGTAATGGTCGTGTCGATCATCTCTGGAAGCCTCTCACCGAGATATTTCATTGCGCGCTGGTAGGCTTCAAGCGAAATGTCCGCATCGCGCACCCGCAATTCCGGCGGGAATTCGTGAATACCGCGACTCCAATTCTCGCCGGTAATGTCTTGCAACGCGTCCGCGGCAGCGCGTTGAATCAACCAGTCCTCTTCGTTGTTCCCGCCTAGTTTCCGCTTCAGCAGTTCGACAGCTTCCTCAGATCTCAGCCATCCTAGTCCTCGTATCGCTGCCGCCACAACGCTAGGCGATTCGTCGCTCAAGGCATCAAGAAGAAATTGACTCGCATGGTTATAACCAAGCTGTCCCAAACTTGACGCCGCAGCCGCGCGCACCTCTTCATGGCTGTCGTGCTTGAGCAAATCCGAAATCGGTGCTATCGTCTCAGCCTTCCTATAGTTCGTGAGTTGATTTACCGCGAGAATCCTAACGTTCGCGTCGGAATCATTTAGTGCTTCAAGAAACACCGAAACTAACCCCTCACCGTCCGTAGCGTTTAGGGTATAATAAGCGTCAATATCCCCTTCCCTATAGTGTGCAATAAGATGCTTCGCCTGCGCTGCCGTATCAACGTCGCTGAACCCATTCCCCTGAATCGAACTCGCGACAGTAAACATTATCAAACAGCTACTCAGCGTGTAGAATTGTCGTTTCATTTTCGTTTCCTCCTTCCGTCCAGCGGGGTTGTGGTTACCAAGCTTCATCGCCTTACGGTATGACACTGATTCGTCCGCCCGATGCCACCGATGACTTCGACGGATCGTACATGGCTTCAGCCGTGACGGGTGGTAATGCGAACTCACCCTGTGTGATGGCTCTCAGCGCGTAGTAGAACTTCTGTTCCTTCCTGCGCGGAAACTTACCGAAGAAAATCAGACGATCATCACGAATATCGGTGTAGTCGGGCTTGAAACGCTTTTTGGATAGCCATGGGATACCCGCCCGAGATTCCAAGCGCGGATTCTCAATCTCGAATCCTGCGGGAAGCATATCCACAATCACCACATTTTCCAAATCGGCTGTCAATGCTTTAACCGAAATCTCCGCTACAACCATATCACCGTGCTTGAAAACACCGTCTTCAATTGGCTCACCAGCCTCCGATAGATACTGGCGCCTAACCTGCAACTCGCTGTCGAACTCCTCTACAGACGAACCGGCCTCTACGCCAAAAGACTTCCATTGGTAGTAGCTATTCCCTGTGCCCTCAAGGCTCAAATGCACACGTTTGCCGCCCCATTCCTTGCTCGTATGCCGCTGATCTGCTGTTCCGAACTCTGCGAGACGCTCCCTGTCAATGGTGATGGTGCCAGTATACTCCGCACCGACATCTTGCTTTAGTATTTTACCGAGAGCAAGAAACGCAAATGCGTTCTCCTGAGTCGTCTGCCAGTGTCCTTTCTCCGATGCAGCGTCAGTCAAACTTTTTACAAGCCGTGACACCGATGGATGGTCGGGGTACACCTCCGCCAACACATCTAGCATGATAGCTTGCGCTCGTACCGGTGAATTGAAATTTCCGCCGGATTCTCGCATCGCGTCGCTTGTCGGTGAGACGTTTCTTGGAAACATTGAAACTGCGGTGTCGAGGTCACCAGACAACGCAAACGCCCCAGCCAGTTGAAACTCGCTGTAATCGCTGAAATCCTCCAACCGGTTGTTCTTCATGTACAGCATGGTGCTCTTCGCCGGTTGGCCTGCGGCAGCCAAAACGTAAACAGCGTACGCAATTCGCTCAAGTTGATGACGATCTCGCGCTTCACGCTTTGCTTCATGTTTAAGCGATTCTAACATCATCTGATAAATTCGTTCGGACACTTGATAGCCGGCTTTCCGCGCCTCAACAAGGAAGTGTGCCGCAAATATGCTGCTCCAATAGTTCGCGTAGTTGCCACCTGGCCAGTAAGCGAAATTGTTGTCCGGCATCATCATGCTCTCCAGCTTTGCGATGCCTTCGCCGATAAAGTAATCCGCGCTGCCTGTTGGAAAAAGATCCGGATTAACGGTTTGGGCGATGTTCTCAAATGCGAGCAGCGGGAAGACCCCCGCTGTGACTTGCTCAACTCACCCGTAAGGATACCGCAGAAGGTACGAGATCCCACCGGCAAATTTCACGGCTGGAAACGAAGATAGCGTCAGATCAAACTCGCTAGTTCCCGGAATGTAATTCGACGGAAAAGTGAATTCCGCTTCACGCCCAGCCTTTACTACGCCGTAGCCCGTTTGTGTGATCGGTGGTGCCGCTGGCCGAAGAGGGAGGCTTATTTCCATCTGCGTGCTCTCGCGGTTTCCCTCCGCCGAGAGGTTGAACGTGAGTTTGCCCATGGCATCTTGAGCCGCAAGCTCAAAAAACACTTGTCGTTCCTCACCGGTGTTGAGACGAATCCAATGCGTGCTGTCCCCTAGAATCTCGACAGCCCCTTCCCGATTCAATGTCACCTCAAAGTCGCCGTTCTCCACTGTTCCGTTGAACACGCTCACGGGAACTTTGAACTGGTCGCCGCTCGATACGAATCTCGGAAAAGTAGGTGTTAGGACAATCGGATCGCGAACAATGACAGATTCGTGAGCCTTTCCGAATCGATCGCCCGCGAACGCAACCGCCATCAAACGTAGTGTGCCGTTGAACTGCGGTACGCTGAATCGGACCACGCCGGTGCCCACGTCATCGGTCGCCACCAGTCCTGACCAAAGCGAAACAGGCTTCACCCGCGTCACGCTGACGGTGCTCAAACGCTTTTTGCGCCCTGCATCGACGCCGTCGCCGCCGCCAGTGCTGGATGAGCCAGTTGCTGATGCGACTTCCGGCAGAACTGCCGAATAGAGATCCAAAGTGTCGGTATCCAAACCCCGTTGTCGAAAGAAAAAGCCGTGAGCGTCCGGAGTCTGGAAGTTGGTTAACTGAAGAATGCCCTCGTCAACTGCCGCAACCGTAAGCTGGTACGTTCCTCTTCCGGATGAAGACGGCGCCTCAACACGAACGAGCACCTCAAGTTCCTGATTTGGACGGGATGTCTTCACCGCCTCAATTTCGACCGTCAACTGATTCGCGTCGTCGTTCAACTTTAGAGGAACGACGCCGAAGGCGCGGGCAGGAGCATGCCTCTCTAGCGAAGTGGTTGAGCGAATAAGACTGGCGGATAGGTAAACGTTGGGTTTGTACCCATCCAGAATCGGCACGTCAATGACGGCGGTGTTCTCCCGCATTGTCACTGCTCGGTAGCTCAATACGTTTTCCCGCTCTACCGTCAGGATGAGTTTGCCGGTAAATGGGGCTTTAATCTGCGCCTTCGCGATTTCACCGGGTTGATAACTCTCTTTATCCAGGTCAATCTCAAGTCGGTCCGGATTTTCCATCGCCCAAGGTGTGTAGCCCCAACCGGTGGTGTAAAATTCCGTTGAGGCGGACGCCCCCGAGTCTAAATCCCGAACCTCTATCCGGTATCGTCCATATTCCGCAGGCGCGAACGCATACCTTCCAATTCCCTCTACCGAAGGGATCGGAACCGACTGGAGTATTTCTGCTTGCTTCTCCGACACATACCGGTAGTTTCCATTGCTATCTTGACGTAGAATGGAATTCCAACGGATTTTGTACGTCGTCAATTTTAGGTTCCGCCCGGGGGTTGGAATGCCATCCTTGTCGACGGAGATGTATTCCAGTGTCATCTCCTCATTGAGCTTCGCATAACCTTCTGGCGACCTGCGAATTCCAACATAGTGGGTATAGGGATGAATGGTCACGCCTCTGTAGGCGCTGACTGCCCGTCCACCGGGTTCGCTCACAGTGACGACAAATACCCCCTTCAACGCCGATTGCGGTTTCAATTCCGAGGGTATCGAAAGGTGATAAACCGCCTTTCCATGCTCATTCGTGCGTGACTCGCCAAGATTGATATGACGCTTCTTGAACTTTAGCGCCGCGTTGGAAAACGTGAACGAATCCCACTTTTTGAGAGCGAACTCGCTCGCTTCGATATCGCAACTCGCTAACACCTTTCGATTGATCGCTGGCGGTCCAAAAAGGTTCACCGCATCAACATCAATTGATATGTCGTCGCCCACCGAATAAACCGGTTTGTCTGCCGTGAGGGTGACCTTGATCCGGTCCGGCATGAACTCCTCGACTTGAAAGCTGCCGCGCCCGATTTCCCCGCCTGCAACATCAATCTTAGCGGTGTACCGTCCCGTCTTCGCATAGTCGGGGAGCTTCACACTCAACTCGAATGCGCCCTCCTCCCCGGTTTGCGAACGAAATTCTCGAAAGATTCGTTTATCGGGTGCCAACACCTGTACCAGCACCGGAACTGACGGTGGCGTCAGATTGCTTTTTCCACGCACAATACTCACTAGGTTCGCGGTCTCGCCAGGTCGATAAACGCCGCGATCGGTATACACAAAAGCTTCATAACCGCTTTCCAAGAATGGTGCTCCGGTGGTATCAAAGTTCGTAGTGGACAGTTTACGGCGATTTAGCTCAATAAAGGAAAGATCGTCCCCCTTTGCGGCTGTAATCATGAATGGGACGAATCCCTCCAATTTTTCAGATATCGAAGGAAACTTTGCAACGCCGTCGGAATTCGTTGTGCCGCTCAATAAAGTTTGATTATTGTCGCTGACGACTTTGACATTCGCGCCGCTAATTCCTTTCAACGTGGACAGCGAATTGACCCACACCAGTAACTCGTCAGCAGTCCTCTTTGCCATAATGCCGAGGTCGGTAACCATGACCCACTGAGTTGTGTAACGCCACCGTCTCTGCGAATCGCGGGCAGTCACTTTGAAGATGCCGATTCGGTTGCCCGCGAGATAGTCTGCCAAGGAAACTGGCGTCGTGACCTCCTCATTTAACACCGACGCAATCCTAATCTCTTCGCTGTGCAGAGACTTCCCGAGATTTTTCGTCCACCGCGACCAACGCTGTGAACTCGCCAGAAATACAATATTGTTGGCATACACCTTTTCAATGTCGACCCGCACGCTGCTGATGTTGACAGTGGCTAAACCGAGGTTTAGATGTCCGTCCTTGGGAAGATATAACCCGCCGCCAACAAATCTCAGGTTCGGTTCAAGATTCGGAATGGCGAGCGTCCTTGAAAAATTACGTTTTAAGGTTGTCCCGTCCTGTGCGGATAAACCTCGTCCAATTTTTACGGTGCGTCGGTCGCCTGGCTCAAAATCGCCTTCAATCCGCAGATAACGTCGGTGAGAAACCAGTTGATATTCGCCCTCCGGCTCAACGGTCAGGAACAGTTGTGCTTGGTCGGGGGCGACCCGTGAGTTGAAACGAACCTCCAAATAATGGCCCCCGCCGCTGTCGCGCACACTCGCATTTTCGACAATCAAGTGACCGCGTCCTTTCAGCGCCGTCTTGTTGAGATAATCGCTCTTGAGACCGACTCCTCCGTTGACACACGTGAATTCTTTCGGGAGCCTTAGTACAAAGCGTTGTTTATCCGCGCTGCGCTCAATCTCGACAGTTTCCAAATCGATTATATCCGATGGATTCTCGGTCACAGGTTCATACGAAATCGCCTTTCCGTCCTCATACGAAATCGTGAGTTTCTCCTTCAGTGCAGCGGGATCGACGGGATAGTTGAATTCAATCGTTGCACGAATCTTCGCTCGGCTTTTTCTTCCCGCGCCGCGCTCAAACGACAGATTTGACGCTTTGATCTTGAAGCGTTCGGTAGCGAAGGACAGTGTCCGATTGCCGCTCAGAACTCGATCTGGCGAGTGACTGACGCTTGGAAACACTTTCGCAGTGTATACAGTGGACGGCGCAAACGTGACTTCCGGAAAAAACCGAAGCCTGTCCGAGTCTACCCATCGAAATTTACCCGGAATTGCAGGCGTGAACTCAATCGGAGAATAGTCCAGGTCCTTATCGAGTAAGCGCTCCTCGACAACCGGATCGGAGAACGCGAACGTAAGGTTCTCCCGTTGCGAGATCGTACCTTCGGGCAAGATAGATTCTACCGTAAAGCGAGTCGTGTCCTTCACATTTTGAATAGCAATGTGAACGGCGCCCGCCACAATTATCACGCAAAGAACGGCTATGATTATCAGCAAATAGCTGGTGTTAAGTTTCATGATAGATTCCTCCGTCGTTCAATATTTCTCTTTGATGAACCGTGAATGATTTAATGAGTATAACTGCAAATTGGAGATTCGATTCACTGACTAGAAGGCACACGTCAGAATCCGTCAGCGTCGGATTCATGCCTCTCAAATCGGTTTCTAGATCAAGGTTCAGCAATTACAATGCCAATCGAAATTTAGCAGTCTCCTCGCCAAAAGTATATGGTGTTGTTTCAAAGTAGTAGGATCAAACGGCTGAATAAGGAGCGCAATAGGAATCCACCGTGTGCCGTAAACAGCTTTACGCCAACCGGTAGGAACCATCTCCAGGTCTCGGTCTGCTGATTGCTTTGACCTTAATAGCCCCAGAAGGGATCAAACGAGTGAATAGCGAGTGATCAACTGAGCGATTAGCGAAGGCGATAGAGATCTTGAAGGTTTATAGGTACAATCGACAACCCATGCATCAAGCCCAGCGGGGCGACAGGTGGAAATTTGTGTAAACACTTGCCACATAAATCTAATCAGACGTCCCATTTCCGCCCATGTACCGAGATATGCCCTGAATGGGGTGTCGGCGTGGATAAACTCTTTTCTGTCTGAGTACCCACACTGCGTGCGCATAACCACAGCGACTGTCTCGACGTAACCACATAATGCTTGCTGATAGGAGGAAAACTTCGTCCGACAGTTGAGGAAGGAACCTTTCCGTTTCGAGAAGGTTTTCGTCGGGGCAGGGAATGGAGCAATTAAAACTTCAATTCAACACGAATCGTTGGATGCCGATTACAAATATCCGGCATCTTATGAATAAACATATCGTAGTTTGTAGGGTGGGCACTGCCCACCATTTCCTATAGGGATCAAACGACCGATTAGGGAGTGCGATAGAGATCTTGCCTCGCCCGATGCGTTGAGTGAATGCAAATCTTTGCGAATCCCTCATTTTTCAAACCAACTCGGTCTCCACCGGTTCATCGTAATCAACACCATCCATCTCAAAACCGAACAAGTTTCGAAAACCACGCTTAAATCCGGCGTAATCGGACAAATCCAGGAAATTCTCCGTGTTCACTACCACCCAACGCCTTGCCACCTCTCCCACGACGTTGGATTGAAGTTCCCGGTCATCAAGCCTCAACCGGCGATCGGCATCCAACGTAGGCGTCAATCCCGGTCCCAGGTGTTCACTGAACAACCGTCCCATCTGACCAATCGGATCCTCGTTCGTTTCCAGCGCATCCATGATATCATAAAGCACGCTGATATAAAGCGGAACAACCGGAATCGCCGATGATGCCTGCGTAATCACGGCTTTGTTGACCGAGAGATACGCATGCCCACCCAACTTGGACGACAGTTTCGCATCCAGTGCATTTATGCGCGCCTCAAGGTCCTCCTTGGCTTTCCCTATCGTGCCGTCGCGGTATATGGGCCATGTGAGTTCATGTCCGATGTAGGTATAGGTTACAACCGTTGACTCCGACGCCAACAAATCCTCCGACAACAGCGCCTCTACCCACATCTCCAAATCCTCGCCTCCCATGACAGCGACCGTGTCCTCCACCTCCGTCTTCGTTGCCGGTTCAATGAGAACATCCGTGACGACTTCGCGGTTGAGATCTATTGTCTTGCCTCTGTACGGCTCGCCAATCGGTTTCAACACGGACTGATGCTCTGCGCCCGTTCGCGGATGATTGCGGCGCGGAGACGCCAGGCTGTACACCAACACATCTACCTTTCCCAATTCCTGTTTTATCCGATTTATTGTCTCTCGCTTCAGGTCATCGGAAAACGCATCCCCATTCAAATCGCTTGCGAAAAATCCGTCTTGCTGCGCCAGTTTCCGCAAGGCGTACGAGTTGTAATAACCAGCCGTCGCCGTCCGTTTCCCGTCAGGCGGTCGTTCATAGTAAACGCCAACTGACTTGGCGCCGTAGAGCCACGTCAACGCAATACGCGACGCCAGTCCGTACCCCGTCGACGCGCCGATAACAAGCACGTTGAGATTGGTGGATTCCAGCGTCATTGTTTTGATATAGTCAATCTGTTCCTGCACATTTTTCTGGCAGCCAGCGGGATGCGCATTCGTGCAGATGAAACCCCGGATTCGCGGCTTTACGACTTGAACCGACATGACAATCCTCCCTCGGTGACGCTACCCATCAATCTCGACCACCATCTCAACCTCGACCGGGATCCCCCCGGGCAATTGCGACATTCCCACAGCTGAGCGCGTGTGCTTGCCCTTATCGCCAAACACCTCCACAAAAAGGTCGGATGCCCCGTTAACGACAGCAGGCTGATCCGTGAACGTCGGCGCGGAATTGACAAACCCGACCACCTTCACAATCCGCTGGACCCGATCTAAATCGCCGAGCGCCTGTTTGAGCGTGCCTATGAGGTTGATTGCCACCTGTCGTGCCGACTGATACCCATCCCTCAATCTCCGCATCCGTACCGAGCTGACTCTTATAAATCTTTCCCTCGCCAGTGCCCGGACCATGCCCCGAGGTAAACACCAGATTCCCCGTTTGAACCGTTGTCACGTAATTCGCCACCGGTGTTGCCGCCGCAGGCAGTGTAATTCCAAGTTCCTCAAGCCGTTTCTCTATCTGCATTTCTAGCTCCTTCTGAAGATGAAGTAATGATATCATACATCCTAAAACTATATTAGCACACTCCCTGTTCCTCGTCAACGCAACTTTTTTGACAGTTGGCGAGTCCCCTGTAGGAGCGACCTCCCGATCGCGATCTCCTCCGCCTTCAGAGGTGTGCCATCGCCGCCCGCAGGTTGGGTTGAACAAACGTCTGTTCGAAAACCACCGTAGGAGCGATCTCCGAATCGCGACCTCCTCTACTGTCAGAAGAATACCGCACAAGCCCGTAGGTTGGGTTAAACGAAAACACACCCAGAATCCTCTGTAGGAGCGACCTCCCGGTCGCGACTTCCTTATAGAATCAACAACCAAATCTGGTATGACCAACCTGCCTTCCAAGCATTTTGCGCTTGATTCTCATACCTAGAATATGCTAAAATATACCAACTTCAGCCGGAGTGGTGAAATCGGTAGACGCACTGGACTCAAAATCCAGCGGGCCCTAGGTCCATGTCGGTTCGAGTCCGACCTCCGGCATCCGCAAGCCATATAGAAATGACACTATATGGCTTTTTTTATATCTGTTTGCCCTGCGCCCCGAATCGGGTAGGCGGGAATCAAGCAAGCGAATAGTGCGTGCGATAGAAATCCCCTCGCCCCGCATTGAGCTAACTTGATTGATACTATTAATGAGCTACAAATACGCGATTAGTCTTACCGCGCACCAGCCTTGAACTGAAATCAACAATCCTGACTGATATTTCAAAGACTTCTTGAAGATTACCCGATGACCCGACAAGACATCCGCTGGATTCAAAGAGCCAATAACTTTGACAAGGCATTTTCCCAACTGAAAGAAGCTGTCGAACTGGCACGCAGACACCAACTCTCAAAGCTGGAAGCGCAGGGATTAGTAAAAGGCTTTGAATACACACACGAATTAGGGTGGAACACACTAAAAAATTTCCTTGAAGCGCAAGGAACACAAAACCTATACGGATCCAGGGATACCACGCGCGCCGCATTCGGAGCGGGTTTGATTGAAAACGGCGAGACATGGATGGCGATGATTCAAAGTCGAAACCTGACCACACACGCCTACAACGAGTCCACCGCCGCCCAGATTGTAGAGGCGATTCTTGACGTGTATTATGCAGAATTTGAGGTGCTCCAAGCCAAACTCCAACGCCTCAAAGGGGAGGAATCCGCATGAGCGCCCACCCCCTCCGCCAATCCGACTGTGGTTTATCAGAACCAGTCGTCCGGAAAATCTGCAATGTCTTCAAACGCTACCCACAAGTGGAGAAAGCGGTTCTCTACGGTTCCCGCGCCAAAGCGGCACACAAAACCGGCTCCGATATTGACCTGACCCTTCACGGCGGGACAGACCTGACGCTGAACATCCTGCTCCGCATCGCGGACGACTTGGACGACCTGTTTCTGCCCTATACATTCGACCTCTCCATCTTCCGCGACATCACCGACCCCGATGTAACCGAGCATATTCGGCGCGTTGGTGTGACAATGTACGAGAAACCAACACCATAACACCGTCGAACGTTGAAACCGAGTTTTTTCCTCAAAACTCGGTTTCTCCCAAATTCTGCAATGGTCAGCCTGATGTGAGACACTCGTAGCTGTTGTCCGCTCGGCTTGGATTGCCAAATCCAAGCCTTGACCGGTGGGTCACCAATCGGTAGTAGCGGTGCGGTATGTAAACCATCTTGTTGACCAATACAGTTGCTGCTGAATTCCCAAAATTGAGACTCAATTCACGCATTTTTCCAAGCCCGTAGACCATTTATTACTCGGAAAAATCAAGATTCTTGTTCCACTTTAGCCAATCGCAAGACATGCCCATTATGGTATAATATCAATCAAGAAAAACAACGTTTGGCTTGCCTGCTAACGATTGTCGAACCGTGCCACAAAAGGTAACTCCATCATGCCAACAGACTTCCACCAAAAACTAATTGACCTCCTCAAAACCGACGACCGCCTCCGAGACGAGGACGGCGAACTCATCCAGGGGAAACGCATCTAAATTTTCTACTCGACAAAAAAGAGATTCAGGCTAAGTTTGTGACAATTTTCTTAGGTGTCGTAGGTTGGGTTGAACGGGATTCCGTTAATAGTTGCCAATCTTAGAGGAGTTTTCAAGTGCTCAGTTTGCCTGAACGTGCCAAAATTTGAGTGAAACCCAACATTAATCGTACATTCTTCCACCATCAGACGTCCTCTATAATTAGATGCGTTTCCCCTGCGAACTCATCACCGCCGCCATCCACCGCCGCGCCAGACAACTCGACCACGAACTCGTACGGCTGCTGCTCTCGGACGACGAAATCAAAGCAGAATTCTTTGAAGAAATTGACGGACACTGGATCTTCAACGTCAACGCCTTCACCCACTACCTGTCCGGCAAAAATTTCCTCGCCAACTCCTACACCCGCTTTCGCAACAAAATCGGCTTGAACATTGGAGACAAATTCCTGCGCGAACGCGGCGAGGTGTCCCTCGTCTGGCCCTACAAGGATTGCGTCTTGGAAGGCGGACAGACTAGGGAGGAAGAAAAACGCAAAGAGATATTCTTCAACGAGATCCTGGCGCAAGATGACATTAACCGTCTCTTTGACCCGAAGGTGCTGACCAACTGGAAACGCTACACGGTGGACGGTGAGGAGAACGTAGCGAATCTCAATCGCGATGAAAACTGCGTTATGCGCGAAAACCTGATTCTCAAAGGCAACAACCTCATTGCGCTACACACACTCAAAAGTCAATTCCGGGGACAAGTAAAGTTGATTTATATTGACCCACCCTACAACACGGGCAGTGACAGCTTTGGTTACAACGACAACTTCAATCATTCCACTTGGCTGACCTTCATGAAAAATCGACTGGAGGTAGCAAAGGAGTTGATGAGGGATGACGGAATTATCTTCGTCCACATTGACGACCAAGAGATGCACTATTTGAAAGTTGCTGCCGATGATATATTCGGTAGAGAGAATTTCATCGCAACTGTACCGAGAAAAACACGGAGTGGAAAAAGCGATGTCCCTTACAAACTATCGCAAGACTTTGATTGGATGCTGATGTACACCAAAGGCGCATCTAAAAAAGATGCTCTCTTCGGGCGAACTGTCTCAAGGAAATACTACAAAACCCCGGACTTCCCCGACGACGAATGGAGATTAACAGATCTTACGACCCAGCGTACAATTCATGAGCGTCCCAATTCAAATTTCACTTTAGTAAATCCAAGAAATGGGGAAGGGTTCCCCGTTAACCCTAATCGTTGCTGGGGAGTTACGAAGGATTCAGTGGATGACTATTTGCAGAAGGGAAAGATTGTGTTTCCCGGCGATTATGACTTTCACAGCTTGAGGCGTCCTGCCATGCGGGTCTTTAAGTCTGAAGATATGGGGAAAAAGGCATACGTGTCATCGGATTTTCTAAGTCAAGTCATGGATGAATTACGGACAAACATGGTCAATAGGGATGGCACAGACGAAATCCTGGAACTATTCGGTAGCAAGGTATTTGCATATCCCAAAAATGAACTACTCCTCCAACGTATAATTGAATACACTACAGAGGAAGGTGACATTGTTCTTGACTACCACTTGGGATCAGGCACAACGGCAGCCGTCGCTCACAAAATGCGAAGGCAATACATCGGCATTGAGCAGATGGACTACGCCGAAGACATCCCAGTGGAACGCCTAAAGAAAGTAATTGTCGGAGAACAGGGTGGCGTCTCCGAATCCGTCAACTGGCAGGGCGGCGGCAATTTCATCTACTGCGAACTCATGGAATACAACGAAGTATACATGGATGAAATTCAAGTCGCGGGATCATCCAAGGAACTCGTCGCGCTTTGGGAAAACATCGCCGTAAACTCTTTCCTGAACTACTACGTCAATCCTAAAACACCGGCGGACGCTGTGGAGGTATTCAGAGCTAAAGGTGAAACCGTAAACGGTTTAGACAAACAGAAAAAACTGCTAGCAGAACTACTCGATAAAAACCAACTCTACGTCCACCTCTCCGAAATAGACGATGAGGATTTCGCTGTCAACGAGGACGATAAAGCGTTAAATCGTGAGTTTTATGGAGAATAAGCCACGTTGGCCCATCGTTAGCGCTTCCCAACCTTAAACGACACGAGGAATAAAGTGTAAATGCTTTCTACGGAACAACAGACTGTTTTCAATTGGTTAAAAGATTTGTTGCAGCTGCCCGTGTATGCTGATGTTTACAAAGGCGCATTGGAACTTCTAGATGAGAAGCCTTCCGGCTATATCACATTTGTGTCCCATGCTGGAAGGGACCTGATTAACTGCCTTGCTACCACCACGATAGGTGCCGACCACTCCAGAGATGAGTACAAGAATAACTTAACCAATCTCAAGGAATGCTGGAATCCGGAATGGGGTGCCGAAGGCACAGAAGACGAACATTTAATCCCTAATGCTACTTGTCAAGCCGTACAGAAGTTGATCGATGACGACGAAGTTGGTCACTCAAGGGCCTCGGAGTTGGTTGACCTTTTCTTTACCACCTTCTTGGATTACGCTGACAGAGAATATATCTCACCCAATCTCGATAAGGAATCGGAAAAGGCAAGAAAGTGGTTTATGAAACACGCCCATGTACGAGAGCCTGACTTTCGCGATAATACGCCGTCTGAGGTGGAAAGTCATTTTCGGACGCTCGATGCGTTGCTCTATGTCGCTGCATGTAGCCAATTTGGACGAATAAGAATTCTTGATGGTATCCTCAAATCTCGAAAGAAACCCAAGTACGAGATTATAGTAGACCGGGCACTGGAATTAGTCAAAAACAGATTTGACCACCAGTATTTTTTCACGCGACTGAAAAATCCTCATTGGATTCAACCACTTGCTGATCGTAGATGTTTTCAGTCTCCTCCAATGATAGTGTACTTCGATGACGGTTCTGTTAAATTTCCAAACTGGCCCGAACTCCGATACCTTAAGAACGTGGCTAGGGCCGCCCCAAATCAAGTTATAAAGATTGTCTTGGCACTTCCAAGTGTTGATAACCCACGGATTTATAATGAAATCTTGGAAATAGCATTGCAACTCCGAGGAAATCATTCCGCGAAGCTGGTACCAAAAATTCTTGAGTATGTGGATCTAGAACACCATTTATTCATGCATCGATTCGCAGATGTGTTAGCCCATTTGACACGAGAAAACCAAATAGCCGCTGCATTAAAACTTGCACAAGCGCTCGTTAAGTTCGTACCTGACCAAGAGGATGAGGCAAAGCGGAAACGCCGGAGAGAAACGCCGAGAGATTCAGCCGCAATAGCAACTATGGTGGCAGAGACACAACTTTATCCATCACCTCGTATTGATGACACGGAATATCTCACGATTTTGTCCGAAGGCGTCCATTCACTTGTTGAAAAAGAACCCTACGAAGTTGCCCGAATCCTCATTGATGCTACCGTGAATTTGATTCGTTTGAAGACGCATGAGTCTGACCTTGCAGAACATAGAGACTATTCTGATGCATGGTGTGAAAGGCTTATCAAATCGGAAAATGGATATGACGACCCCGAGACAACCTTAGTCCATACCCTAACCTATGCGTGTGAGCGAGTTTACGAACAAGCCAGCGAGGCCAT
The DNA here is from genome assembly GCA_965204085.1 of Candidatus Poribacteria bacterium. Taxonomy (GTDB): domain Bacteria; phylum Poribacteria; class WGA-4E; order WGA-4E; family JAJDTR01; genus JAJDTR01. Next base: position 1,681,989 of record CBDBEE010000002.1, read on the forward strand.
TACCGTACTGGACGAATCTCTAAGAAATCAAGAGTGGAAGATTTTGAATCGACTGCGTCATCACCTTTTTGCTCTCTACCCGAGCGAGACGACCAAGCCCTGGATTCAAGACCTTATTCTAAATTACGCATTCTACGATCGGCGGCAATACGGTTATGAACTCCAAAAAATGATTCAAAATGCCTGCCAACACTTCGGTACGTCACTACTCACTGAAACCGAACGCAGGCCAATCTTCGATGCCATCTGTCGAGGCCCCTCGAAAGCCGATTATAGTGCGTGGATAGTCGGCGTTCTAAGTGATGTGTTTACCGAGCTGAAGTTTAAGGAACACCAACGTCGTTTTCATCGCATGCAAATGAATCCTTTGAAGCCCTTGCTATTTGGTAAATACGCAACCTACTATCAAGAGTTGGAACGGGAAAGCAAAGACTCTATTTCCGACGAGGACTATCCTCCACATAAGACACGGAGTGGACACGTTTTTAAACGAAGCCCTCGCTCCCCCGAAGACCTTGCAGGCCTCACCGACGAGCAACTTCTCAACTACATAAACGAGTGGGATAAAAGAGACGAACATCTTGAAGGCGGTAACCTGATAGAGATCGATGCTACTGGGCTATCCAGGGCGTTTCAGGTCGTTTTCAAGGATTCAATTTTTCCTTGCGCAAGTAGACTACAATTCTGGATGACAAATCTCGAGAGAATAAAGGAGCCCGTCTATTTGCAGAGGATGATTGAAGTCATGCAGGAGCAAGTAGAGGCGGGAGATTTCGACAAACTTGAGGGATGGTTGGCGTTTGCTAATCGCGTGCTTGTGCACACCAATCTCGCACAGGAGATTAGCAAAGCGAAGTCCGACCAACCTCAAGACGTGCCAGAAAATTATTATACGCGATGGGCAGTTGTTGATTTTATTAGGGTATGTCTTGGGAGGAATGTAGATGTGCCTATCTCAGCTCGGGAACAACTTGCTAAAATCCTAGAAATGCTGTGCACACAATTCGACTGGCACTTAGATCAAGAAAAGGCAAACTATTCTAACCAGATGGATTTACCTGACAAGGCAATTAACAATGCGAGAGGGAATGCGCTTAAGGAGCTAGTAAACTTCGGTTTGTGGCTAAGAAGACATGATTCGGAGATGGAAGTAACCGAAGTAACAACGATTCTAGAAAAACGCCTTGTCCCGGAAGCGGTGCATCCCTTGACACTCCCAGAATGCGCAATGCTTGGTTTGCACTACAATCATATTTTCTACCTTAACGAGACATGGGCTACTGTACACAAATCAGACCTGTTTCCACGAGATGAATTTCCCAAATGGTTGGCAGCCTTTAACGGTTTCCTGAACTCCGCGAGACTGTTCGAATCTGTCTTTGGGATACTTCGCGTTGACTTTGAATTTGCGCTGCAAAATCTAGCTCAATTCAAAAGGCAGCATCGTCGCGCAGACCAACTGATTTATCTCCTTGGCAAACGCCTATTTACCTTCTATTTGTGGGAGGCATATCCCCTCACGGGAAACGAAAGCTTGCTTGAGGAATATTACAAAACAACAACCGACAATCGTGAGCATTGGGCGAACATGTTTGAACATGTTGGCCGCATGATGCGGGATGCCACTGCGGAACTTGATACAAACATCAGGAATAGGATTGTCGACTTTTTTGATTGGCGCATTGCTATTGGAGAACCCAAGGAACTCCAAAGGTTTACGTTCTGGCTGAAAGTCAAGTGCTTGGATGCACACTGGCGATTGAATGCTTACTCCAAGATCTTGGATGTGTGTGAGGTCAACGAAATGACAGTTACATTGCAGATAGATGCTCTGCGCAAGATGCTTCCCGAGTATACTGCAGAGGTAGTTTCCTGCTTCGTTAAGCTTACCGATAAAATACGAGATGATACCATTGACATCTACACTGAAGGAGCAAAGACTATCCTGAAAGCCGGCATCGAAAGCAGCGATCTAAATGTGCGCAAGAATGCAGTTCTCGCCCGTGAAAATCTACTCCACGCGGGACGATATGATTTAATGAAGTTGGACGATTGACAATCGTGACCTAGTTTTTCCTCTGTAGACAGCGCCGACGATACATCAAGCAGTTTCTACTCTGTGCCCAGTGATTGAATCTTGATAATTGGTGTCAACAATCGTTCGTTTCAACTGATCGAGACAAGACATAATGAACAATGCCTAGCGACTTCTTGTACAGACACCTAGATTCCGCTTCCCAGCTTGGATTTCTGAATCGAGAAATCCCGGATTGGCTCAAGGAGAATCTAAACCCCAAATTCAAACTGCGCCCCTACCAAGAAGAGGCATTTGCCCGATTCTTTCACTGTCTGGACAATGACTTCCCCGGCAAAGAGCGTCCGTTGCACCTACTCTTCAACATGGCAACCGGCAGCGGCAAAACCCTCATCATGGCGGGTCTCATTCTCTACCTGTACGAAAAGGGCTATCGCAACTTCCTCTTCTTCGTCAATTCCACCAATATCATTGAGAAAACAAGGGACAACTTTCTCAATCCCTCTTCATCCAAATATCTTTTCAACGACCCCATCCATATCGGCGGCAATCAGGTCTCTGTGACGCAGGTCGCCAACTTTGAAGGCGCCAACCACAACGACATCAATATCTGTTTCACCACCATCCAAAAACTCCACTCCGATCTGTCAACCGAAAGAGAAAACGCCATCACCTTCGAAGACTTTCGAAAACACGATGTCGTCCTAATTGCCGACGAAGCCCATCACATGAATGTTAGCACAAGGAGTAGTGCGTCCGATCGAGAACTATTTGAGAGTTGGGAGAATACCGTCGAGCGTATCTTTCACCAGAATCCGGTCAACCTGCTGCTGGAATTCACCGCTACCCACGATTACGAGACACCTGCAATGGTGGAAAAATACAGGAACAAGGTTATCAACCGTTACGACCTGCTTCAATTCCGCAACGACGGTTTTTCGAAAGATGTTGTCATCGTCCAATCCGATTTCGATTTGAACCAGCGCATCCTGCAAGCCCTAATTCTCAGTCAATACAAACACGAGGTGGCGGCAAAGGACGAGTATCGGATTAACCTCAAACCGGTAATCCTCTTCAAAGCGCACCGTACCATTGCACAATCAATAGAGAACAAAGTTAACTTTCATCGTCTGATTGATGAACTCACGGCGGCACAAGTAGAGACCATCCGTCGCTCAAACATTCCTGCCGTTCAACGGGCATTTGAATTCTTCGACGCGGAGGGCACGGGCAACGACGAGTTGGCGACGATCCTGAAACGGGAATTTCAAGAGGATTACTGTCTTTCCGTCAACGATGAAAAAGAGAAGGAAAGCTATCAAATTCTGGTCAACACCCTCGAAGATCCAAGCAACCGCATCCGCGCCATCTTTGCCGTCCAGAAACTCAACGAAGGCTGGGATGTGTTAAACTTGTTCGATATCGTCCGCTGCTATGAAGCACGCGATTCGGGAAGGAACAGAATCGGAAAAACAACAATATCCGAATCCGAAGCCCAACTCATCGGGCGTGGTGCCCGTTATTTTCCCTTTGTTCTGTCTGACAACGATGAGCGGTTCCGTAGAAAATTTGATGAAGACCTTGGCCACGAGTTGCGCGTCATTGAGGAGTTGCACTACCACAGCATCAACGATTCCCGTTATGTCTCCGAACTTCGTACCGCACTGATTGAAGAAGGAATTGTGGACAGCCGGGAGGTTACCCGTGAGTTGAAACTCAAGCAACCGTTCAAGGGCACCGATTTCTTCAAATACGGCGTAATTTGGCTGAACGACCGCCTCCCCAAAGATTACCGGTACGTGCATTCGTTCAACGATCTGGGTGTGACGAGAAGAAACTACAGCCACAGAATCGCCACCGGTCGAGGCGGCGCACACGCAGTTTTTGAAACCAACGGTCAAACTCCCGTGGTGCACGACGAAAATCGCAGAGATGTGAAGATAGCAAATCTTGGGCGAAACATAGTCCAAGCCGCAATTGCTAGCAATCCGTTTTTCACCTTCGCATCACTCAAACGCTGTTTTCCCCATCTCACCTCAATCCGAAGACTATCTCGGCGGCTTGGAAATCACCTTTGAAGGGGACCTGTACGGATTAGACGAGAACCCCGACGAGAAACGCGCTGCGGTGTCAGGCTTGTTAAGCGAAATTGAATCGGAAGTGCGCGAGCAAATAACGGATTACGAAGGCAGTGTGGAGTTTCAACGGAAATGGGTGCGCGAGGTATTCAAAGACAAAGTCCTCAAATTCGACGGGGATAATCCACGTGCCGAAGACGATGCACAATTTGAACACTTCGTTTCCTCCAGAGACTGGTTCGCCGCCAACACCCTCTACGGTACAAGCGAAGAAAAAGACTTCGTGCGCACGTTTGATAGGTTCATGGTACAGCTAGAGGGACAGTACGACGAAATCTACCTCCTCCGCAACGAGGGACATTTCGCCATCTGTAACTTCTGCGATGGAAGCGCCTTCCAACCGGACTTTGCTCTCTTCCTGCGCGAGAAGAACGGAGAGATGTCCATCTATCAACTCTTCATCGAACCGAAAGGAGCGCATATCCGAGAGCACGATAAATGGAAGGAGGAGTTTCTTGCCGAAATCACCTCCCGGTTTGAAGGCAAGCGGCTGGAGTTCAGTAATAAGAAATACCGCTTAATCGGCCTGCCGTTCTACAACAACGAAGATGAAAACGAGTTCAGAGAAGCTCTCGAATCCGTATTGTCACTGGGAGATAGCACCTGATTCTAAGTGGTTCATTCGATAAGTGTTTAATGCTTAATGAAACCGAGTTTTTTATAGTTTGTATCAAATGACCCCATGAGCTACAGTAAAGACAGATGGTATTCCCATCAACTACAATCAGCTCATGGAGGTCATTATGAAGCCACAAAGCAATTCACCCTACGGTATCAATCGTCTGGAATCAAAGTCGGCAAGGGCGGCAATCATTCAGAAGATTGCGTCAGACTTCAATCTGATGCCCATTCTTGCAGAAGCCTACTATAAACAGATTTCTTCTTACTTTGCCCAACATGCCGAAATCCAACTTACATCGGGCCAAATCTGCTATGAAGCCGTAGCAGCCGACGAACCGGCAGGTAAACATATCGCGTTGGCTAAAAAGGTCTCCTGCCGACTCACTCTGAATGATGTGCACACCGACCTTGAGGTCTTAGCCAATTACGGACTTGCGGGACTGAGACGACATCGAATCTTACGATTAACCAAACAAGCCTATGACCAAGATGCCTTGCTCAGCTATGAAGATTTAGCGGTGCTATTAACCACCAGCCCGGCAACAATCAAACGCGATATCAAACAGTTGAAACAGCAAGGCTTATTTGTAATGACTCGCGGCGCCAAACACGATATGGGCCCCGGCATTTCTCATAAGACACAAATCCTTGAGTTGTACTTCAAAGGATATCAGTTCACCGAAATTGAGCAAAAGACGAACCATACCGAACGCGCCGTGTTGCGATACTTGCGTGATTTCACTCAGGTAGCAACCCTCCATCATCAAGACTTTCCAAAGGAACAGATACGGCTCATTACCCATCTCTCTGACCGATTGATTCATGAGTATCTCTCCCTGTATGATGAATACAAACATACAGAGCGAATGACGACTTTACTTCGTCCTGAACCCGTTGATGAAAAAAAGGGGGAGAACTCATGAGCAAATCATTGACTCGAACTGAAATCAACGAGAAGAAAATCAGACGCATCAATGATAAATCACTGCGACAGCTGCTGATTCATCGCTTTATCAATTCCTATGGGTATGACAAAGGCGAAGTGACTGCAAAAGCCATTGTCGATGACATCGTCAAAACCATTGAGGACTATTTCCTGATTCGCTTGCCACTTGATAAACTAGCCTCTGGGGAACAACTCCCTAATGAACGAATGCTTAGCTATGGTCAACTGGTCTGGATGGCTGTGCCGATTGATGAATATCCACAGAAAGGGAAGTCAATCGTTAAAACCCGTATGAAGCCTGTGGTTTTAACCTTTCTCGCCCCCGAGGATACTGAACACTATTACAGCGGCTTCAGCTCCCGTGAACTCAGAATCCATCGATTGGTGCGATGGTGTTATCAAGCCTATGACCAAGGTGCATTGTTGACTCAACTAGACCTTGCCATGTTGCTCAACGTCCGCGATCCGGTGGTGAGTGAGTATGTCAATGAATGGCAAAGCACCAGTGGAAAAATCTTGCCCACTCGCGGCAACATTCACGATTTATCCGCAGCAATTACTCACAAGAAGGAGATTATCACCCTTTATCTACAAGGGCATCTAACTCCCACTATTGCTGCCAAGACCAAGCACTCCAAAGAAGCTGTTGACCGATACATCCACGATTATGAGTCTGTAAAGATTGTTCGCACTGCTACCGATGATATTGACAAAATCTCTCAGATTACCAAACTTTCCAAGCGCGTCATCTCTCAATATCTCGACCTAATTCCTCAACATTTACTCAATGACATGGACGCAAACCTGGCAAGAAAATCTGACCCCGGTAAAGATACCACCGTCCAGTCCAATTCCCAACCCAAAGGAGACCGGCAATGACAGAATAGGACCACCTAGAATTTTAGCTCGGAAAACACCGTCTCTTTCTTTAGCATTGGCTTGGCACGCGATATCCTTTTTGGTATACTTAGCCTTGGTTCTATCCAGTCGCATGAATTTCTTGAAGAGTAGACTCGTTAAGCCAACCCAGCTAGCTCATTTGATGATGGCTCGAAGCCAATACATATGGGCATTCCAGCTATCATAGGGTCATTTGATACTATTTCCGCAAAACTCGGTTTCTTCCCGAAATCAAAGCGGCTTCTACGTACCGGTCTAATCCGCTCATGACTTTCAACTAAAGACTGACAATCATGGCAATCACTTAATCACAGTTCAGACAATGTGAACTACCGACTCCCAACACTTGCCATATGTTTTTAGAAAATAAACCACTAGGTAGTTTTCTCGCCAAAAGTATATAGCATAGGATTAAAGTAGTAGGATCAAGCGACTGAATAGCGAGCGATTAACCGAATGAATAATGAGGGCGATAGAACTCCCATAGAGATCCCCCCGTGTGCCGTAAACCATCTTGCGCCAACCAGTAGGAGCGATCTCCGAATCGCGACCACGCTACTTCTTCATTGTTTTAAAACTTATGCGATTCGTGAATCAGACTTATTCTTCAACCCTGGTAGGGCGTGATTAAGCGAGTGAATAACAAATGTGATAGATATTGTCACAAGTTGTACACCGTTAACAACCACTGCCGTTTGAATGTACAAAGTCGGGCTCAGAATCCGTTTGAAAACCCATTTCCTACTTCGAAAAACAGCGTCAACGCGCAACCGAAATCGCCCTAAATGGCTACTAGAGTTTCATACCAAAATTTCATACCAACGTTAAAATCGCCTTAATGTTAAAACCCTACAGAAGCCAGTCATAGCAAGGCTTTTCACCCTCTTCTGGTTTCCATTTGAAATCCCCATTTGGTATGAAAAGTATGAAAAGTATGAAATTTTCTAGACGTGCTAACTACAGGCTTCAAATCGTGTCTAGTGTTTTCAATAGCACCTGCAAGTCACACGTGGTTAACCATTAAACCCTTGACTAGAAACCCCCTTTCCTGCTAAACTTCCGCGTCGTCGCCGAATACGGAGTGAAACCGTAAACCTAGCATGTTTAAGAATCTGTATCCTCCAGCCATCGGCATCCATTCCGGTATGCGGGGAAGCTTAGAACTCGCGAAGTCAGCCGGCTTTGACGGTCTTGACCTCGACATAGACGAAGCAAGCAGGCTAGCGCAACAACATTCGATCGATTATGTTAAAGATCTATGGTCTGAATTTGGATTGAAAACGGGCGGGTGGGACTTTCCGCTCAATTGCGGTGGAAGCGATGTGGACTTTCAGGATGGCTTGAACGCGTTCCCAATACTGGCGAAACTTGCGGCAAGTCTCGGTTGCCATCGTACAACCACACAGGTCTTCAACTGGAGCAATGTGCCGTTCAATGAAAACTGGGATTTCCACATCAAACGCCTGAAACCTGCCGCCGAGATTCTGAAGGACTACGGTCATTCACTCGGATTGGAATTTATGGGCCCCGCCGCAAGCCGCAGGATGCACCGGTTTTCGTTCGCTTACGACATGAACGTCGTGCTGGATCTCGCGGCGACCATCGGGACAGGCAACGTCGGGCTCCTATTCGACACATGGCACTGGTACACCTGCCGTTCCACGTTGGACGATGTGAGGAGACTCACCAAAACAGAGGTGATTTACGTCCAAGTCAACGATGCGCCTTCCGGGGTCAATCCCGAAGACCAACTTGACGATGAGCGCTGCCTGTCCGGGGAAACGGGCGTAATTCCTGCGGCAGAGATACTTCAAATTTTGAATCAGATTGGCTACGATGGACCGGTGACGCCCGAGCCATACGACAATGAAATTGAAACCATGCCGCCGAGCGCCGCAGCGAAAGTCAGCCTAGAATCGTTGGATAAAACCTGGAAACAAGCGGGAATATAGGTCCGTCACTCCATATCATTGTAATTTCTAAACGGTAAATCTTTTTCCTCCACTAACCGGTGCTAATGAAAAACACTTCATCAAACCGCCTCAAAGTTGTGGTCCCGGGCGACAACCCACCGCAGATTCAGGGATCCCCCCACCTAGAGCGTTTAACCCCTTATGCCGACGTTGAGCTATACACCGACGGTTGTCCAACCGCCGAAGAGAAACTCAGACGCGCAAGTGACGCGGAGATCATTATCAACTCGCGGGGGATGGTCACATGGCCCTCGGAGGTCCTTCACCAGTTGCCGAAATTACGCCTGATTTCTACTTGCTCCATCGGAACAGACATGATAGATTTGGACGCAGCAAAGAAACTTGGCATTACCGTATGCAATCAGCCGGGGCGCACGGCGCCCGTCGTCGCTGAACAAGCTTTTGGCTTGATGCTGGCTGTCGCCAAACGTGCCGTGTTTTTCACTGAATCCATGCGTGCCGGCCGATGGCCGAGGATGGATCATATCTATCTGCACGGCAAAACCTTGGGGATTATCGGCACCGGAAACATTGGCGCCGAAATGGCGCGACTCGGTGCTGCCATTGGCATGAATGTTATCGCGTGGACGTACCACCCTTCCCCGGAGCGGGCAGAGGAACTCGGCGTTGAATTCGTAGGCTTGGATGAATTACTCCGCACGGCTGATGTAATTAGCGTACACGCTAAACTCACCGACGACAGTCAGGGGCTAATCGGAAAAGCACAGTTCGATTTAATGAAACCAAACACACTGCTGGTGAATGTAGCACGTGGTCCCATTGTTGATACGGATGCCCTCGTCGATGCTCTGAATAGTGGACACCTCGGCGGCGCGGCGATTGATGTGTTCGATCAAGAGCCGATACCTCCCGACCATCCACTCCTCGGTTGCGAGCAGGTCGTGCTCACTCCCCACTGCGCGGACATGACCCCCGAAGGAGTCGATCTCCTCAACGAGGGGGCGGTGGACAACGTCATTGCCTTCTTGCAAGGACAACCGCGCAATGTAGTTACGTAACCCAAGATGCTACCTTTGTTCGACGGGGGCACAGAAACCGAGTTTTTTCCGATGTGGAAACGCGAGGTTGACGAGAATCAGACCAACTTTACCTATAATGTAGCGAACGTGAACCAAAAACTCGGTTTCTCTGTTATAGGTAACAACTCTCGTTACATAATGAGTAAAAAAGCAAAAATCGCAACTGTTTAGTGCATCGTTTGGTTCGTAGTAATACAATTCATTGCACGTCTGTTTTGGGCCTGCAAGCCCCCGATTCATCCGAATTAGCATTGTACTTCAGTAGTCGGTGCGTTCTCTGCCCGCTCGGTCTGATTGGCAAATCCAGACCGGTGGACTAAACAGTTACCAAATATCAAAGAAGATTATCCGACAAGATAGATGGAACCGTTACACAACGAAACGCTCGTCAATCAACTGAAGGCGTTCTGTGCGCAAGAGCGCACACGCATAGAGAACCGCCATCGATTCGGAATCGGAGGAACGGAGATAGTCGAAGAATATACTCACCTCGCAGACAACGTAATTCAACGAATCTACCAAGCGAGCATACAAGACGGGATTATCTCGAAAGAAACGCCGCTCGCCATTCTCGCCGTTGGGGGATACGGCCGGGCGGCGCTCAACCCATATTCAGACATTGACGTGATGTTGGTCTACGACAATTCCAAACTCTCAACATCGCAAATAGAACCGTTTGCTAATCAACTAATTGCCATGCTTTGGGATGTCGGATTTGACGTTGGACACAGTTGCAGATCCATCAAAGAATGCATCAAAGCAACGTATCAAGACCTATTCTCAAAAACCTCTATGATTGAGGCGCGTTACATCACCGGCGCCAAATCGGTACATCAACAATTCCAAAATCAAACATCGAAACACTTCTACAAGCGGCAAATCAACAAATTCATCGCCCAAACCATTCGCGATTGGAATGAACGCCACCAATCCTACGGTTCAACCATCTATTTACAAGAACCGAATATCAAGGAAAGTGTTGGCGGACTTAGAGATTTTCACACCGCCATTTGGGTTGCCGCTGTACGATACGGAGTAAAGGAACTTGACGAATTAGCAAAACGCAAAATTGTGCCTGTACAAGTCGCAGAAGCATGTGAGGCATCGCTAGATTTTCTATGGCGACTCCGGAACGAACTCCATTATGTGACGAAGCGCAGGAGCGACCAACTTGCCTTTGAAGTACAACACACCATGGCTAAAAACTTGGGTTATGTCGATGAGGGCAATGTACTGGCGGAAGAAGCGATGATGCGAGACTACTATCTGCACGCCGAACATCTCTTCGAATTCGCCAAACTCATCATCGACCTCGTGAAGTACAAGGCATGGAGGGGCAGCCGAATCCTTGATCGTTTACGTGCCGAAAGATTGTCCGATGGCTTCCTCGTCAGTCGCAAGGAAATCTGTTTCCAGCCGGGATACTCGGGCTTTTCAACCGATCCAACTCGGATTATGAGATTGTTCGTCCATAGACAGAGGCTTGGTTACCGTGTTGGCGCCGATGTGAGGTATCAAATTGCCGCCAACCTAGCTCTCATTGATGAAGACTTTCGACGCACCCGTGAGAACGCAAGGATATTCCTCTCGATTTTGGGCAATTCAACGCGCGTTGCCGAGACGTTGCGGCGAATGCACCGCTGGCAGGTACTAGATTGCTACCTTCCCGAATTTGAAAAAGTTCGATCTCTTGTCCGGTATGACCGTCCACACGAATACACCGTTGATGAACATACCATGTACGCCATAGAAAACTTGGAACCGAAAACGCTTGCGGGAATGAAGGACGGCAAATTCTTCATTGAGATACTCAACTCGCTAGAAAAACCCGAGCTGTTGCGTCTCGCAGTCCTATACCACGATGTTGGTAAAGGCATTGAAGGGCCCGGGGACCATGACGAACGAAGCGTAGAAGCCGCGAAAGCGATGTTGGATCGACTAGGGCTTCCGCAGCCAGACCGCGAGACCGTGCTGTTTCTGATTGAACGACACTTGGACATGTCTCACACTGCCCGGCAACGAGATCTTGACGATCCGGCAACAATCGAACAGTTTGCAAATTTGGTTGGGAACGAACAGAACGCCAAGATGCTTTACCTTTTAACCCTCGCGGATATACGCGCAGTCAGTGCTACCATCTGGACAGAGTGGAGTGCAGTATTGCTGCGAGAACTCTATAAGCGTACGCTGAAATTCCTGCGGGGCGAGTCCTATCGTCTGAAATTGGACGAGCTAAAGAAAGAGGTCACAGCAATCATCGGCGACTCCGTCGGAGAAGACCTTATTCAACAACACTTCGAGATGATGCCCGATCAGGAACTTGTGGGGAATTCGCCCGGGTTCATCAGCAATCAGATTCGACTCGTTCACCAGCTTGGAGAGAAACCAATCGCGGTTTCCTGTTTTAGAGAAACCGAAACTCGTACGCTAATCGGGATTTGTACTCGGGATAAGCGCGGTACCTTCCGCCAGATTACCGGCGTCCTGGCATCAGAGAACGCCAATATCATGAGTGCCGAAATCGAAACACGTCACGACGGGCTTGTTATTGACGCAGTGAATCTTACGGACGAAACAAGCCGAAAAAGCCTGAGTCCTGAACAACGTGAACGAATCACCCAAGCACTTGAGGGCGTGTGGGACGGAAAAGTTGACGTTGAAGTCGCTATCCAAAAGCAAGAGGAGGCGAATCCACAAAACACGGGCAGACGCAATCTACCACCCAATATTACGGTTGATAACAGTGGTTCATCTCTGGCAACAATTATCGATATTCGTACGCAAGATCGAGTCGGTTTACTTTACGCAATCTCGGACACTTTTTATAATCTGAATCTTGATATTCGGATCGCCAAAATCTCAACGGAAGGCCTTACGGCGATGGATTCATTCTATGTCACTGAGGAGAACGGCCACAAGATTACAGATGCACAGCGGCTAGACAAGATTAAAAGGTCGCTGATGAATCGCCTGTCCTCAGCAAGATGAGTTGCCGCACTCTCTTACGCGTGGTCAGAAGTCCCCCCGTTGCATGTCATAATTGTTATCGCAGTTCCAACATCCGTTATCCAATCTCTTCGGTCAGCGCGGCAAATTAAGAGTGAGTTCGTTTTTGTATTGACAGAATCTCTCTGGTCAACTAGAATTTTGGTATATAGTGTCGGTACGTTAAGAATTCGACATCACTTGGACCTCTCGCAGACTGAGTATATAACTATGCTGCTGCCCTGTTCGTTTCTGCAAGTCCGGTATTCGCGATAGCTTTCGGCAACATACTTGTGCGCTGATTCCTACACTCTGTAGCGATGTTAATCCAATTTCGAGAATAGGTTGGACCGTACATATCCACACTGTTTACTCGTGATGTACTAATGAAAGGAGGCTTAATGCGATGCTAAAAGAGATGCTAGAAAAGATGCTTAAGGATGTGACAGTTCCTTCAAATTTCACTGAATTCCTGGTTTGGTTATTCGATCTCGGTTTCGACGTTATTGGAGTGTTCGTCATCATCTGGATGCTCGTCTTTTTCATTCCGCGGCGCGATATGCTGTATCTAAATACGATGAAAGAGGATATGGAGGACAGACGGGAGACGATTAGGGTCTTGCATCAGGAAGTAGAGTCGTCGCGGGATATCATGACCGGACACATGTCGGAGCATAACAAAACGCAGACGAAATTGCTAAGTGACTGTGTTACGCTCATGCAAAACCTCGTTGCTAAAACTCAACAGCAAAATACTCAAACAAACGCGCTTTCGGGGCATATGACCAAACACGACACAACGCAGACGATGCTGCTGAAGGAGTGCGTTGACCTTATGGCTAGCCTCGCTGCCAAGATGGAGAAAAAGTCTGAAACTGCTTCGCGTTAGAAGCTGGTACAGTAGCGGTTGTTACCGTTACTTCGCCTCCGCGTCCAGCGCATCAAATCCAGAATGCAGTCTCTAATGTAGGAGCGATCTCCAGGTCGCGATTTCCTGTTGGCGTGTAAGATCCGGACTGAACTAAGCGATTACTCGTTATGTATTGACGAGACCTTTCTTGGTCTATAAATACATCGACGTATAATGTTGGTTCACTAAGAATCAGACAGTATTTGACCACCTACTCGACGAAGTTCACAGTCATGCCACCGTCCTGATCGTCGCTGTCGAGTCCGGTAGCCGTTCTAGCCTTCGGTGGGAAATTTGGTGGTTACTGCATACAATGTGTAAACGGTCTTTGTCTAATTCTTAGGATGAGTAGACCGACACTTACTCATCCTATTCACACATGATGTACTAAGAGCAAAGAGAGGCTTTGAATGTCCAATGGATACGAGTACCGGTTTTTTGAAATTTCTTTTCTGGTTCCTTGATTACGGCTTCGACATCATCGGCGTTGGTGTAATTATTTGGCTGCTGGTCTATTTCATTCCACGGCGAGATGCCCTCTATCTCGATACGATGAAAGAGGACATGGAGGACAGCCGTGAGACGATGAAGGTTTTGCATCGTGAAGTGGTGTCATCGCGGGTCCTGATGACCGAACGCATGACGGAACACAACAAGATGCAGACGCAACTGCTAAGTGATTGTGTTAAACTGATGGAAAATTTGGTTGCTCAAACCCAACAGCAAGATGACAACGCACATGAGTTTACCGAACACATGACCAATCACGACACAGCGCAAACTGTTCTGGTGAAGGAATGCGTGGACATCATGGCTAACCTCACTGAAATGATTGGGGAACAGCCCGACGCGGTTGAGAGTCAAAGTTCGAACTCACTCACACAATCGAGTTAAGAACAATCATAGATTTCCTGTAGTTAAGAACAATCATAGATTTCCTGTAACTGTTTAGTGCATCGTTTGGTTCGCAGTATACAGTTCGTCGCACCTCCGGTCTGGGCTTGTAAGACCCCGATTAGCCGGAATTAGCATTGTACTTCCCTACTCGGCGCGTTCCCTGCCCCCCGCTCGGTCTGGATTGGCAAATCCAGACCGATGGACTAAGCAATTACGATTTCCTCAATCTGACCTGTCAAGCGGAAGTCGTCGCTCTCAGTTGCACAACGGGTCGGTTATTCGACACTGGAAGACTGAACAATTTCACAGATAACCCAAGCAACCAACAGGGCTTAAATAGTGGTAATGAAGGTTGTCACGGATTGTTCGCAACTGCATCGGCTGTGTGTTATTGATTTGGATTCGATGCATGGCTAGAGCCAACCAGACTGCCATTTATCAAGTCAAACACGAAGTGGTTTGCGAATATTAACGGAGCAGTTAAAATTACCTGCCATCGGAATGGAGTTCGCGTAAGTCTTAATCTAGCCGCTTATAGCCAGGAATTGGACGATTACCCTCATATGAGCGTTTTCATCTAGCTGCAGTGAGAAGTCACTGACTGATGTAGATCGAACCGCGTACAGTGAGAAATGGAGGTTGCCAGATGCAGCAATCGGAAACCCAATCGCTCGTTGCACAACTCAAAGCGTTGTCGGTAGATGGACGGGACAGGATAGAAAAGTGTCACCGATTCGGGCTCGGGGGAATTGAAATCGTCGAAGAATACACGCGCCTTGCCGATAATGTGGTTCAACAGATCTACCAAGATGGAATACAGCGTGGAATGTTGCCGGAAGATGCGCCACTCACCATTTTGGCACTAGGGGGATACGGTCGTGCAGAACTCAATCCGTATTCAGATATTGATGTAATGCTAGTGTACGACGACTCCAAAATCTCAATCGGCGAATTGGAATCCTTCGCGAGTCATCTTGTTGCGGTGCTCTGGGATGTCGGCTACGACGTCGGACATAGTTGTAGATCTATAAAGGAGTGCATTCAGGCGACGTATGACGATTTTGTGTCTAAGACATCCATGATCGAGTCTCGTTACATTGTAGGCACCAAAGAAGTACATAAACAGTTGCTGCGGCAAATTGCGAAACACGTCTACAGACGACAAATCCAAAAATTTACCGAGCAGGCGATCGCGCAATGGAAAGAGCGTCATGCGTCGCACGGTTCAACCATCTATTTGCAGGAACCGGATATAAAAGAGAGCGTTGGAGGTCTAAGGGATTTTCACACTGCTATATGGATTACCGCTGTCAAGTACGGGATTAAAGATCTTCATCTACTTTCCAAGCGGAACATTATCTCCTCAAGTGTCGCTGAAGCAAGCAGGGCATCGATTGATTTTTTGTGGTGGTTGCGTAACGAGTTACACTATGTGACGAAGCGAAAAACCGACAAGCTTTCCTTTGAGGTTCAGCATACTATCGCCAAGAATCTTGGATACTCCGACAAGGGAAGTATCTTGGCAGAGGAAGCGATGATGCGAGACTATTATCTGCGCGCCGAACATCTATCAGAGTTCACCAGCCTAATCATCGACATCGTGAATGACAAAGAATGGGCGGGCAGTCGAATGCTCAAGCTTATGCGTTCTATCAAACTCTCTGATGGCTTTTCGGTTACCGATAGGGAAATCTCTTTCCAGTCCGGCCAAGCAGACTTCTCGACGTATCCGACGCGAATAATGAGGTTGTTTGTGCACAGACAGCAACTTGGCTATAGCATCAGCAGCAAGGTAACACAGGCAGTCATCGCCAATCTCCATTTGATTGATGAAGAGTTTCAGAGCACTCGCGCAAACACGGAAGCATTTCTCTCAATTCTCGGCAGTTCAATCCGAGTTGCGGAAACGCTTCGAGAGATGCATCGGTTGGAGGTGCTGGACTGCTATCTGCCCGAATTTAGTAAAATTCGATCACTCGTCCGTTACGATCGCCCGCATCAATATACTGTTGATGAACACACGATGTACGCAATTGAGAACTTAGAGGATCAGGCGCTGGCGGAAGTAAAAGATGGTCAAGTTTTCATTGAGATGCTGAATTCGTTAAAACAACCTGAATTGTTGCGGCTCGCATTACTTTACCACGATGTCGGAAAAGGAATAGAGGGGCCCGGTGACCATGACCAACGAAGCGTTGAAGCGGCAGAGGCCATGTTGGACCGATTGTCACTATCGGAGGAGGATCGGGAAATCGTGCTGTTCCTTATCTCCAATCACCTCGAAATGTCCCATACCGCTCAACATCGAGATTTGGACGATCCAAAGACAATAGAACAGTTCGCTAAGCTGGTCGGGAACGAACAGAAAGCGATGATGCTTTACCTGTTGACATTCGCGGACATTCGCGCCGTCAGCACGAACATCTGGACAGAATGGAGCGCAACGCTGCTACGTTCTCTCTACGATAGGACCATAAAATACCTGCGTGGCGAAGCCTATCGCATAGAATTGGATAGCCTACACAAGCAGGTCAGCGATCTAATCGGGAAAACAATTGGGGAAGCCGCAATCCATCGACATTTTGACGCCATGTCCGACCAGCAGTTGATCGGAAATTCCCCGGCGTTCATTTGCAAACAGATTGAACTCGTCGAGCAACTAGGGGATAAACCTATTGCGGTCTCCTGTTTTCAGGATTCCCAATTTCACACTCAGATTGGAATCTGCACGCGAGACAACCGTGGCACGTTTCGCAAAATCACGGGTGTGATTGCCGCAGAAAAAGCCAATGTCTTGAGCGCAGACATTGAGACCCGCAGCGATGGGATTGTTATTGACACCATCTGCTTATCTGATGAAACAACGCGAAACGGTCTGAGTGCAGAGCATCGTGACCGACTTATTGACACCCTGGACAATATCTTGGATGCCGACGTTGACTTTGAAGCCGCCCTACGACAACAGGAGGAATCCCCTCCATCGGACCAAGGGAGACGCAATCTGTCTTTGGAAGTTGTCGTAGAAAATAGCGGATCGGATTCGGCGACTATCATTGATATTCGCGCCCAAGATCGAGTTGGTTTTCTTTATTTGGTAGCCGATTTATTCCATGATTTAAATATTGATGTCCGCATCGCTAAAGTCACAACAGATGGACTCACGGTGATGGATGCATTTTATGCCACGGAAGCGAATGAGAGAAAGGCTGCAAAGGCAAACCGCATCGAAGAAATCAAGAATACGTTCTATGTTGTAGAGTCAGATGGCGGGAAGGTCACGGATCCGTGCCGAATTGAGGAGATTAAAAAGGCGTTGACGCATCGCCTCGGTACTGATTAGCGATTTACTTAGTGCGTAAGGCGTTCATCCGGATTGCCTCATACTACTATCGGATTTGAAGACCGTTGCATGCTCAGATTGCCATGTCAAATAAACACTGTCTCCAGTTTGCCAACGATTTTCCTGCCCTTCGCCAAGATTTTGCTGGTACGCAATAACTGACATCCCGTCCGATGCTTCCAGAGTGTACTGAATTATTGCACCAAGGTACATCTCGTCACGAATAAATCCCATTATCCCATTACGAGAGTTCTCTTTAGGTTGAGTCGTCAAGTAAATTCGTTCTGGGCGAATCGCCATCGTGACGGCGTCACCTTCTCGCAAGTCTCTGTTGTGCCTGCCGACGAATTCAACATCAGAGTAGTTGTGCAGTCGCATCCTTGCCCTATCGCCTTCTATCGCAAGAAGCCTTCCGTCAAAAAAATTGGATGTTCCGGTAAAATCCGCGACAAACCGGCTATTTGGCTCATCATAGATTTCAGACGCACTTCCAATTTGGCACACCACACCTTCGTTCATGATAGCCATGCGGTCGGATAATGCAAAGGCTTCGCCTTGGTCGTGAGTAACGTATACGAAAGTAATTCCCACCTCGCGCTGTAATTCCTTTAGTTCTAGCTGCATCTGTTTCCGCAATTTTAAGTCCAGAGCCGCTAAAGGTTCATCCAGCAACAGAATTGATGGGCGATTGATGAGCGCACGCGCCAGTGCCACGCGCTGCTTCTCACCGCCGGAGAGTTCACTCGGCTTGCGATCGCCATACCCCGGCAGGCGCACCATCTCCAGAAATTCGTTAACCTGCGCTTCTATCTGCCTCTTGGAAACATTTCTCATCTTTAATCCGAACCCAACATTTTGCGCGACAGTCTTGTGCGGAAACAGCGCATAACTCTGAAATACTGTGTTGACATCCAGACGATAAGGCGGGGTGTGTCCGATCGCTACGCCGTTGATGAAAATCTCCCCGGATGTCGGATGGTCGAACCCGCCAATCATCCGTAACGTTGTTGTTTTTCCGCAGCCGCTCGGCCCAAGTAGCGAGAAGAATTCACCGCCGCCGATTTCAAGCGAAACGCTATTAACAGCAACGGTGTCTCCAAAGCATTTCGTCACATTCTTGAGATCGATATTACCTTTTGGTGTCATTTCGAGTCACATTGAAGCGGGCGGTACAATTATGCCCAAACGGCAATTGCCAGTGGTGAATCCAATTCTTTCATGTTATAATGGCGGCAATTCCCCTAGCCGCGCAATGCCCTATTCTATCAGTGTTTGTGCGTTTGTTCAATTGGATTGTCCAAATCCAGCGACGAGGGCAATTCACAGAAAACAGCCCGGTTAGCTGTCATAGCACTGAAATTCTTGAGGACACTCCAATTCTCTACAGGACAATCGTAGTTGCCGCCAGAAGTGTTGGGTTTGATTGGCGATTGTTAATTTTCCGATTTGCCTTCCCCACGTTCTCTACGACGGCTGTGCCACCAATTTCACAAATCTTTGCCGCATTTACACACAATTTTCAGCCGTACATTCAAAGGAGAAAATACTCAATGTCAGAGCAAAATCGACAATTTATCTTTGCCTCAAGGCCAGTAGGTTATCCTAAAGAATCCGACTTCAACCTCGTATCTTCACCCATTCCTACGCCGGGAGATGGAGAGGTTCTGATACGCACCTGCTACCTTTCAGTCGATCCCTATATGCGTGGACGGATGAGAAAAGCCAAATCTTATGCTGCCTCATTGGAGATTGGCGATGTCGTGCTCGGCGGCACTGTGGGACAGGTCGTCAAGTCAAAGCATCCCGACTTTCACCAAGGTGACATTGTCAAGGCATACTCAGGATGGCAAGAGTACGGAGTCGCAGCCGGCAATGCTATTCAGAAGGTCGATCCCTCACTTGCGCCGATATCCACCGCGCTTGGAGTGCTCGGTATGCCGGGACTAACGGCGTATTTCGGTCTGCTTGAAACAGGACAACTCAAAGATGGAGAGCATGTGCTTGTCTCGGGAGCGGCAGGGGCCGTCGGTTCCACAGTGGGTCAAATCGCAAAGATTAAAGGGTGCCGCGTGGTCGGTGTTGCCGGCACCGACGAAAAAGTCAATCATGTCGTAACCGACCTCGGTTTCGACGACGCATTCAACTACAAATCCGTCACGGATTATGACGCGAAGCTGCAGGAAGTCTGTCCGGATGGAATCGATGTCTATTTTGACAACACCGGAGGGCCTGTTACCGATGCGGTCTTTATGAACATCAACCTCAGAGGACGAATGGCAATCTGCGGTCAAATTTCGCAGTATAACTTGCAAGAGCCTGACCTAGGACCAAGGCTTCTGTGGCAACTGATTACTAAACGTGCAAGGGTCGAAGGTCTGTTGGTGAATGATTTCGCAGACCGGCACGAAGATGGCCTGCGCCAGATGGCAGAATGGGTCCAATCTGGTCAACTAAAATATAGAGAGACGATTATCGATGGCATTGAAAATGCGGCAGCGGCATTCATAGGCATGTTGAAAGGCGGCAACATCGGAAAGCAACTGGTTAAGGTATCCGAACCGGAATAAGTTGGGGTAATACCATTTCACTTGAATAATAGTGTATATGATGCTTTGCTATATCGTTCGCTTATTCTGTCAGCGGGGACCTTGCCCCGCTGACATTGCACGGGGCAAGTTTTGTTGTTCCGCTCCTCCCAAGTTTCTTTCCCTGATTCACGCCATCAATGCACAAGCATTTTACAGAAATGGTATAAACCATGTTCTTGTAAGCACACGCCGTGAATCTCCAATCCCATAGAAACCGTCTCGTGTTACGAATCTTTCGGCATCTGCTTCCATAGCAGAAAAGACGACACACGGGTTCATTAATCATTTGGCTTTCAAGAATCAGTAACCCACGCCAGTCAGGAAAATGAAGATGAAAGCTGGAACATGCACGAAGGACATTACACCGCCAGTTGGAGCGAGCACGCCCGTCGGCGAAACAACGGGAATACACGATGCTTTATTTCTCAAAGTACTCGTGCTTGACGATGGTTCGAATCCGGTCGCTATCGTGTGTCTTGATCTCAGCGGTGCCGGTGCGGCATTTTGCGATGCGATGGCGGAGTCCATCCGAAAAAGTACCGGGATTAATCATACCTTGATAAACTTCTCGCATACGCACTCTGCCCCCGGTGGCAGTCTGCCTAGCGAAGGCGGTAATCGAGAGATAAACCGATGGATAGAAGAACTAAACGCATTGATTCCCACAGCAGTTGAAGAGGCATATGAAAACCGTTTTTCCGTAGGGCTGCGTGTCGGTCGTGCGCCGGTGCAAGTTGGGTTTAATCGTCGTCTACCCGATGAAGACGGTTTCGTTCGCATGGCGGTCAATGAAGACGGAGCGGTTGTACCGTGGGCGAACATATTGCAAATTTGCACCGAAAACGGGGACACGCGCGCAGTGCTCTTTGAACACGCCGCACACCCCGTCATAGTGCACGGGGCTAGCAGTCTTTGCGGAGCAGACTTTACCGGGTTCGCCGTTCAACGTATCAATGAGGAGTTAGGCGATGACGTCACGGCAATCTTCGCCCAGGGATGCGGCGGCAACGTTAACGGTTATCCGCTAAGGGGCGGATGGGACAAAGCAAAGGAGGCTGGAAACAAACTCGGCGACGCGATAATTGAAGTACTGCACAGCACCACAGAAATCAAAGAAGATTCATTAGATGTGCAGTCAACACGCGTGATGCTTCCCGCCCCGTTGCCCTCCATGGAGGTCTGGCATGAAACCCACAATTTGCTGAAGCGAATCGCATATGAACGAGGTACTGCCGGGCATGAACTTTATCAAGGTATGATTGGATCTTTAGAGGTCATGAAAGACATGATAGAGCGTGGCGAGAAACCGGAGTCACGATTCGATATAACCTCCGTCATGATTGGCACAGAGTGGTGCCTTGTAACCATGCCGCAAGAACCGTTTTGCGAGTACGAGCTATGGATTGACGAAAACGCGCCATTCAATCACACGATGGTTTTCGGCTACACAAATGGGCAGATGGGGTATGTTCCTACGGATAAGGCTCTGGCGCGCGGCGAGAAAGGCGGTTACGAAGCCGGTTCTTGTCCCAGCATTCGCGGACATGCTCTACGTAGCGAGATGCACGCTCCGTTTGCCGTCGGTATCGAAGACATGATCCACAATGCAATCACCTCTCTATGGAATAGAAACTGAACTAACTCGCCAGAAAATTTATCTTGAAACGTAACACCGCTCTTGAACCAGTCGGGTCTATTTCTGTAATCGCCAAAAAAAATCGCATTCCCATCTGATCATTTGCCTCTGATGTGCATCATGTATAGTGAAAGGCAAAACAGTGATGTGAATCCCGCCTCTATCTCAAACAGCAGTGGGAGGGATAACCATGGCGCACAGCGATTCCGAATTGATTAAACAGACGTTAGACGGCGATGAAACCGCCTTCGGATTTCTGGTTGACAAATACAAAGGCGCCGTCCACGCCCTCGCCTACCGCAAAATCGGGGATTTCCACACCGCTGAAGAGATTACCCAAGACACCTTCCTCCAAGCCTACCAGAAGCTATCCACGCTCAAAGATTGGCGACACTTTCCGGGCTGGCTCTACACCATCGCCTCGCGATTCTGCTTGATGTGGCATCGAAAAAACCGCCTGCCGATGCAGTCGATTGATGCCGTTGAGAGGGGGCACGTTGACGCTTTGGCGCAGGCGAAGTACTCCAACGAGCAAACTCGTCAAACCGTCCATGAGGCACTTGAAGAACTACCGGAGAGCCAACGCACCGTCCTGACGCTCCACTATCTCGGCGGGATGACGTGCAGGGAAATTGCAAGGTTCATGGGCACATCACGCGGCGCGATTCTCGACCGACTCTATCGCGCCCGATTACAATTAAAAAAGGAGTTGATACCGATGATGCGGCAAACCTTGGGAGCATTTCAATTACCTCCAGCATTCACGACACGGATGATGAATAGAATCGACCAGTTTCGCCCGACAGCCACGCCAGTGAGCAAGCCGCTAATGCCGTGGGTGGCTGCCGTGGCAACGCTTGTGGTTGCGCTATTCATCGGTCTAGGGCAGCAGTCAATGACGCGATCACAGCGACCGTATAGTCTCGACGCACCCGACCCAACCGTGCGAGTTGAACTCATTGACGTGCCGGCGCTGTACCGTGCCGAGACAAAACCGGCACTCACTAGTCGCTCCGGGCGATCGAACCCAAGTAATGAAAAAAATGGTGTACAACCGGAGGGTACAGCCCTTACTGGTACATCACCATCCGCTGAGGAAAAGGAGTTTAATGGCGCCGAATGGAGCCAGACGAACGGTCCGCCTGGCGGTGAAGTCACAACCCTTTTCCGGGCGTCGGATGGCACGCTCTACGCAGCAACAGACAGCCCGGGAGTTTTTCGATCGGATACCAACGGCGACACCTGGGTGACACTCAAACATGGTTTGGAGGTTTACCCGCAACAAACCTATAGTAAACTGCCTTTTGTACATGCTATAACAGAGTCGAACGGTGTGATCTATCTCAAAGATTATGAGAGTTTTTTCTATTCAGATAATCGCGGCGAATCGTGGCACTGGGTAAAATTCCCTGATCATATCAAGACAGGCTCTGCATTCGCCGTAATTGATGGGCGAATTTATATCAATCAAGACAAAAAGAGAATCGTCTATTCGGATGATAGTGGCGAATCATGGACGCCCCTTCCAAAAGGTCTTCCGATGGATTTGCCGGATAAACTCATGACGGTTGGAACAACCCCCATTGCCAAAAGCCTGTCCATTGAACCGCCGCAGGAATTTTTTACGGTCGGGACAACCCTCTTTGCCAGGCGCGGCGATAATCTTTATCGGCTCAAGTCAGGTGAAGAATCCTGGACGAAGGTAACGAGTCTCAAAGATCTCCGCTTTTTCACCGTAGCCCAAGGCGCACTGATCATTGGAAACCAAACAGATTTGCGACGGTCCACAGATGAAGGGGACAACTGGGATCCGATGTCAGGAAAGATCCGCATATGGTCATGGGAGAATAGGGAGGTCAAAGTAGACATTCCATGGTCACGGGTGCCGATAGAATTGGAGTTTCGATCTCTGAATATCCTAGGCATTGCGGGGTTCGAAAACACGATTTGCATTCTCCTCAGTGATGGCAGCTTACTTCGCTCTAATGTAAACGGAAGATGGGTCACTACGGGAGCTAGTTTATCTGGCTTGGATGTGTGGGACATGAACAAAATGGTCGCGCTGTCGGCACGTGCCGTCTGTATCGCGACAAGCGCCGGCGTGTTTCGGTGGACAGAGGGCGAAAATTCCTGGAAACAAATCAACGAAGGACTGATAAACACGTATGTGTATGATCTGGTGTCATACAAGAACGCGCTCTATGCGACAACAGGTCACGCCATTCTAAAATCAGCAGACGATGGAAAACGATGGATGCCAATTCATCAAGGTTTGCCAGTGACAGAGGCTTGGGCATTCGCCGTGGCGGACGGTGAACTCTATCTTGGCCTGCATGAGACGAATTATGGAAGGAGAGATAAACCATTTACCGCCGGAATTTACCGTCTAGCCGATGACCAGCATTCATGGATTCCCGTGCAAACGGAGATGCGCACCGACGACCATGGCCATCAGGGATATCATCGACTTTATGGCGTTGACGAATTGGTGATTTCTGGCAATACCTTCTATGCTATCGCCCAGATGGGTCAAGGACGCGGGGTGTATCGATGGCGGAAAGGCGATCAATACTGGACGAACATCAGTCCTGATGTCGAGCGGGCTCCCGACAGTTATTGGCAAGGCCTCTCGGTCGCAGGTAAAACCATCTATTTCAATGCACACGGAAATCTAATGCGCTCAAATGATGAAGGAAAGACTTGGTCAAGAATTGACACTTTCCGTGGACACGACGATCCTAACAAATTGATTAGAGGGCCGATAGTGCTAGAAAACGCTGTCTACATTGCCGTTACTGAACTGGGCGTGTTTCGATCATCGGACCGCGGCAAGACATGGGAATCAGTCAATGAAGGACTACCGCACGGGCTGATTTTGGGACTTCATTCGGTCCAAAATATGCTTTATGCGGTGAGTTATGATGGCATTTTTCGACTCAGGGCTGATCGGCATTCTTGGGAATTCGTAGTACCAGGCTTTTTCCCGGGGGCAAATGCGTTGGTAGCTGGAGACAATATGTTATACGCCGCCACAGGAGGGCAAGGCGTATATCGAATCAATCTGGACAAGCCGGATGGCGATTGATACGTCAGATTAGCGAGATGCAATTTTTGGAATTTACCGACCGTCAACGCGATTTCACCGCTTTCGACGCAGGAAGACTGCCGCACATTGGGCAAGCGTGCTACTCTCCAGACGGCTACTGGCTAGTATGCGACAGTTATCCTCAGGAACATAAACGGCTTTCCCAGCTAATTCGGATGTATGGTTCACGGGCGACATTCGTTGCAATCTTCATCCACGGTGGGTCGCCCAACAGCCAGTTTATTACCTCGTATGTCGAAAAAAATCACATCCCCATCTGATCATTTGCCTCTGATGTGCATCATGTATAATGAAAGACAAAACAGTGATGTGAATCCCGCATTTTATCCATGCAACATCGGGAGGGATAACCATGGCGCACAGTGATTCAGAATTGATTAAACAGACGTTAGACGGCGATGAAACCGCCTTCGGATTTCTGGTTGACAAATACAAAGGCGCCGTCCACGCCCTCGCCTACCGCAAAATCGGGGATTTCCACACCGCTCAAGAGATTACCCAAGACACCTTCCTCCAAGCCTACCAGAAGCTATCCACGCTCAAAGATTGGCGGCACTTTCCGGGCTGGCTCTACACCATCGCCTCGCGATTCTGCTTAATGTGGCATCGAAAAAACCGCCTGCCGATGCAGTCGATTGATACCGTTGAGAGGGGTCACGTTGACGCTTTGGCACAGGCGAAGTACGCCAACGAGCGTGCCCGTCAAACCGTTCATGACGCGCTTGAAGAACTACCGGAAAGCCAACGTACCGTGCTGACGCTCCACTATCTCGGCGGGATGACGTGTAGAGAAATTGCAAAGTTCATGGGCACATCACGCGGTGCGATTCTCGACCGACTTTATCGCGCCCGATTACAACTAAAAAAGGAGTTGATACCGATGATGCGGCAAACCTTGGGAGCATTTCAATTACCTCCGGCATTCACAACACGGATGATGAATCGAATCGACCAGTTTCGCCCGACAGCCACACCAGTGGGCAAGCCGCTAATGCCGTGGGTGGCTGCCGTGGCAACACTTGTGGTTGCGATATTCATCGGGTTAGGGCAACAGTCAATGACGCGATCACAGCGACTGTATAGTCTCGACGCACCCGATTCAAGGATGCGAGTTGAACTCATTGACGCGCCAGCATTTTACCGTCCCGTGACGAATCCGACAACTGCTAACCAATCAGGGCGATTGAACTCAAGAAACGAGAAACATGGAACGCAACGGAATAGCGTCGCGCTTGGAACGGCATCAGCCGCCGCTAAAGATGATGGTCCCAATGACTCCGATTGGGAACAGACCAATGGCCCCTCCGGCGGATATGTCACTCAACTCTTTCAAGCATCGGACGGCACGCTCTACGCGACCACGAGCAGTCCGGGAGTTTTTCGATCGGATACCAATGGTGACACTTGGGTGGCACTCAAACATGGTCTGGAGGTGTACACGGATCAAATTGGTGGCAAACTGCCTCATGTACATACCATAACAGAGTCGAACGGTGTAATCTATCTCAAAGACTACGAGAGTTTTTTCTATTCAGACAATCGCGGCGAATCATGGCACTGGGTAAAATTCCCTGATCATATCAAGACACGCGCTGGCTTCGCTGTAATTGATGGACGAATTTATATCAATCAACTCAATCAAGACACGGAGGGAGTCGTTTATTCGGATGATTACGGCAAATCATGGATGCCCCTCCCAAAGGGCCTTCCGGCGGAATTGCCAGATAAACTCATGGCAGTTGGATCAACTCCCATAGCCAAACGCCTGTTTAATGAACCGCTGGATGAACTTGTTGCGGTAGGAACAACTCTCTTTGCCAGGTGCGGCGATAATCTTTATCGACTGAAGGCAGGTAAAGAATCCTGGACGCTGATAGCGAGTCTCAAGAATCTCCGCTTTTTCACCGTGGTCCAAGACGCACTGATCATTGGAGGCCAAACAGATTTGCGCCGGTCCACAGATGAGGGGGACAACTGGGCTCCATTGGCAGGAAATATTCGCTTATGGTCAACGGAGAATAAGGATGTCAACGTAGACATTCCGTGGTCACGGGTGCCGATAGAATTGGAATTTCGATCCATGAGTATCCTAGGCATTGCGGGGTTCGCAGACACAAATTACATTCTTCTCAGTGATGGCAGATTACTTCGCTCTACAGAAAACGCAAGGTGGGTAACGATAGAAACTAGCTTAAGTGGTGTAGAGCCGTGGGAAAGAATTAGAATGGTAGCGCTGTCGGCACATTCCGTCTGTATCGCGACGGGCGCGGGTGTGTTTCGGTGGACAGATGGTGAAGATTCTTGGAGTCAAATCAACGAAGGAATGATAAACACTCAAGTGTCTGATCTGGTGCCATTCAAGAACGCGCTTTATGCAACAACGGGTCACGTCATAGTAAAATCCGTTGATGGTGGACACCGATGGACCCCGGTTCATCAAGGCTTGCCGGTGACAATAGCTTGGGCATTCGCAGTAGCGGATGGCGAACTCTATCTCGGTCTTCATGAGACGAATTATGGACGGAGAGATAGACCATTTACCGCCGGTATCTACCGGTTGGCTGATGACCAAAATTCTTGGATTCCCGTGCAGACGGAAATGCGCACCGACAATCTTGACCATCCGAAGAAGGATCTCTACCAACAATTTGAGCGTCTGCATGGCGTTGATGAACTGGTGATTTCAGGCAATACCTTCTATGCCATCGCACAAAATGGAAGCGGCTATGGCTGCTATAAATGGAGGAAGGGCGATCAGTTCTGGACGAGAATTAGTCCTGAAATCGAGCCGCACTTTAATTATATTTGGACGAATCTCGTAGTCTCCGGCAAAACCATCTATTTGAACGCCAGCCGGAACCTCATGTACTCGAACAATCGGGGCAAGTCATGGTCAATAATTGACACTTACCCTGGGTATGATGATCCTAATAACGGGCAAATTGAAGGACCAATCATGATGGGAAATACGGTCTACATCGCGGTCTACGAACGAGGAGTGTTTCGATCCTCGGACCGTGGCAAGACGTGGGATTTGGTCAACGATGGATTGCCGCAGGAACACTCTTGGGAACTTTATGCAGTCGGTAACTCGCTGTTTGCGGTGGGACAAGAGGCAGGAATTTTTCAGTTGAACCACGATCAGACTTGGGCATTTGTTAAACCCTATCCTCCAAACTTTATGATCACGATGGAAGTCGTGGACACTACGCTTTACGCCGCTACAGGAGGACAAGGGGTGTATCGAATCGATTTAACAAAGTCTGGTAGCGACTAAACCGCCGAGTGCAGAGCAACAAAGAACACGTGACGAAAAGACGATTTCATCGCAGCGTGTGCGCGCGTTGAAAACAATCCACAATCGTCTTCGGAAAACCGAGACATTTTGGACAATATTGAGCAAACCAAAAAAGGAGGAAATTCATCATGATGCAATTCACTGAGGCATTCAACGATAACTCCTGGTTGAGATTTCTTCTTAACGATACAATGACGAACCTAGTGATTTTCGCAATTGCCGGGGTATTGGCATTTCTTATAATCGTGTGGTTTGCGGCACGTCGGATGCGGGCGGAAACGGAGCAGGCATACGATGACTATGTCCATAAAGCAGCGTATCAATCGACCGATTACGCGCAACATCAGGTCAATAATGTGCGAATCGTAAAGATAACCGACTCGATTTCGCAAAGGGCTATCGCAATGGCGCTTTCGTCAAGAATTGTAGGGCGAATCCGAATGATTCTCGCCGAAAACCTGAATCGGTGTCCGTTGACGAAGGTCGCAGTGATAATCGGACTATTCGTCCTTACTTGCTGTACGGTACCGATGGGGGCAATGCGATTGGCAGAAGCTGACAACCAAGAAAACTCCTTGTATCAAGAAATCCAGGCGGTTTCCAACTCTCGGCCGGAACCACTTGCAAAGAACGCAACAGAGGCAGATAAAGTAGCATGGCAGGAGGACAGGCAGCGGCACATGGAAGGTGTGATTGCACTGTGCGATAAGTTCCTTGACGCCTTCCCCAAAAGTGAGTGGTATGATGAGATATGGTACGAGAGGCTGATTCACCTGCGCCTTCTCGGACGCCAGGCCGAATTTGATACCGGTGTTGAGAAATTCCTTTCGGAACGGTCATCATCGGAATACGCCGACAAACTCTATAGGCACCGGGCGTATCGCCTTGAGAGTCAATTTAAATTCTCGGAAGCCCTTGCGGAGTGGGACAAAATCGATGATCCGGCGTTGCTATACGAAGTGTACGAACGAAAAGGGCAGATTTACGGTCGGATGGATAATCAGGAAAAACAGTTGGAATTTGACGTGCTTTGCGCCGAACTGATTCTAGGCAAACCCGCTCCCGCATTCTCACACTCGAGCGTGTATGGTGCCCCCGTTTCATTGAGCGCATTGCGCGGCAAAGTCGTGGTGCTTTACCATTGGTCAACGAGAGATGGACGCACGGTGCAAGACGACGAAACAGGTGGTGAAATCACGAAACTCAAACGCCTGTATGCGGCTCACAAAGACAATCCAAATTTTGTCTTAATCTGCGTGTGTACGCGCAGCAGTGAATCGAAACTTAGGGAATTTGTCAATGCCCACGCGATGCCGGGCATCCACCTGATTCTAAAACATGAGGAGATACCGCACCAATTCGGCTTTACCGGTTGGCCCTACTACGTCGTATACGATAAAGCAGGGATTCTCCGAGAGAGCGTGCACGGTTTCGAACTGTTTCATTTGGAAATTGAACAGCTAGTTGCAGCACTGTTAGCGGAAGATATAAACCCCATTGGCGACCGTATCATTCCCCGAATCAGTAAGTTACGTGCCGAGGTTTACTGGAGCCAACACCGAGACGACAAAGCAATCGCCGAATATGAGAAACTCCTCGATTTCATCCCAAACAATCTGGACGCCATGTTGTATATTCTCTACAAACAACGAGAGCCAACTGTTGAAACAGCAGAGTTGATGGAGCGAGCGTACCACCGGATTGTTGAACTGAGCCGGTTATCTCCAAATCTAGAACTAGATATCAGTTATGACTCCATTGATTTAGCGCTCCTCTTTTCTCGACAAGGCGACCGAGAAAAGACTTGGGAGTTATTCCAAATTGCGGTCGAGCATAGAGACGAGGATCTTGACTCTGCCACCGTATTTGCAAAACAGTATCCGGAGGATTTCGCTATACTCCAGGACATGCCCGAATTTCAGAAACTGCTCGCCGATGCAAAACAAACTGTAGGGGAAAAGGGGGCGATTGAGGCGAACCGCAAGCGGGCGATGTATGCAGAGGAGTTTTCTGCCGCATACAAATCGTTCACGGCAGTGCAAGCAGACGATGAGATTTTCACGGGCGTTATCCTCACTCAAGACGGCAATATTCTCGTGCCGGCGATTGCAGCCGAGGCGGAAGTCATTCGTGTAAAGATTGGCGATTATCATCCTGCCACGGTCGTCGCCGTGGACACGGCAAGCGGGTTGGCGGTAGTGCACGTGGACGTACAGCACTCTCTTCGACCTGTTGTCCTCGGAACTGTGGACGACTTACGAGAGTATGCCCTAGTTCCGCTACTCGACCCAACCAAGGGTTACTCATATCCGGGTATATCGGTAATTACCGCGCACGGCTATTCTAACCTTCCCGATTTACCATTGGAGATTCCCCGGCAGGAAGTTGGAACCGCTATAGAACGAGATGCCAGCGTCATGCAACTCGATATTGAAGATGATGGGAAGGTTGCGGCGCTGAAAGTTGTAAAAGTTATCTCCGGGCGTCCAGGCGAGATAATCAGAGGCGATGCGACTGTTTACTACGATGGTGGGTTGCTCGCGGTCTCCCTCGACAAGGAGGTTCAATACGATGTCTGGGGTGCAACTTCCAACCCAATACCAATAGATCAGATTCGCGCCGCGCTTGAACGGATGAACATGATTGAGTTGATGGGTAGAGACGTTAAAAAAGAGGCGGAAACCTTTGAGTAGGTGGCTTAGCTCGACTTTGCACATTAGGAAATACCAGTTGCCAAGATGATTCAGCCACAGCATGTGCGCGCCTTGAAAACCATCCACAATCGTCTTCGGAAAATCGAGACTATATGGGCAATCACGGGCAGCTTCAGTTTCGCCCTTCAGGGGTTGGAGCTCCAAGTCAACGATATCGACCTCCAGACCGATGCCTCCGGTGCTTATGAAATCGAGAGAGTTTTCACAGAAAAGATTATCAGGAGAGTGGATTTTTCCAGATCTGACAAAATCGCTTCGCACTGGGGAGAGTTGAATATCGACGGAGTGAAGGTCGAGATTATGGGAGCGTTACAGAAGAAGCTCCCGGACGGTACATGGGAATCTCCCGTTGATGTCAAGAGACATTGTCAATTCATCTCGTTTGAAGGGATTTCCTTGCCCGTGCTATCCTTGGCTTATGAGGAGCAGGCTTATCGAACACTTGGCAGAATAGAGACAGCAGATCGAATTAAAGAGTGGCTGAACCTCGGCTGATGGCTCTACGCTTTGGAGGTTAATTCCGGCTGTCCTCTCCTCACGATGTTTACTTGTCTCCTAAAGCTGTCTCCTCCGGCACGTAATTCTTCCCATCCCAAACATACGCCGTATGCCCAACCAGTAAATCATCCGGCTTGATATTACCAGCCAAGAGCGCTTCTGCCTTACGGCTCCGCTCATGATACTTGGCGAGTGCCCATTCCGCCTCGTCTCTACCAGTAGCATCAGAACTCCGCGCCCAATCTGCCAAAACCTCCGACGCTTCCGGTGTGTCGATTTGATCTAGCACGGGAATCGCTGCGAGGCGTGTGTCAGCATCTTCAATCTCCGAAATCAGAGCCGTCCAATCATACAGGTGGGGAAAGTGTCTAGGCACCTCAACCTTTATCGCTTCCAACAATTCGATTTTGTTGCGGTTGCTGGCATACCATATTCGCTCTAGAAAGGTTCGCATTCGCGGTGTGTCGCAAAGCACCATTGCGCGAATCATGTCACGCGAAACATTGATAACTTTCCGCGGGGCGGCGATGGGAACGATCTCGCCGAACCTTACACCCGCGGATTCGGCTTGGTATATGTCGATTAGCAGAAGATCTAGTGATCGGTTTGGGCGTTGTATGAGATTTTCAATCACTGCCAACTTCTGACGTGGGTGGCGTAGCAGAATGTCCTCGGCATAACGATATGTCCGGTCCGAATCTATGCGGATCAAGAATCGCAATTTTTCATTTTCATCGAGTGGCACCGTTCCAGCTATCCATTCGGCGAGTGAAATGGCATCGTCCTCGGTGAGATGGCGCGCCAATCGTGCCTCAATGAACTCTCGGAGGTGATGGTCAGTACGTCGCGAATCAAGCTGCGCTCGTTGGAGCACAAATCGGCGCAACTCTAATTCGAGCGCGGAATTATGCAGATAAGTTGCAAAACCAAGAGCCTTCAGTTCTGGTAGAGCTTGGATTCCGTAATACATCGAAGGACGAGTGCCAATGCCTTTATTAAGATAATGCCGGACAAGCCGCAAGGCTTCAGGACGTGAATAGTTGCCGACCATGCTCAAAAATCGTTCGCCTCGCCCCGATTCGTAAACTAGGCGTTTGAAAAGAGTCGGTGGTTGACTCTTCAATACGGCGTATTCCAACGGGAGAAAATCAGCGGGGTCGCCGTAAGTCATTGAACGGTTTAACCCAGAAGTAAAAACACGCCAAGGATCCATGCCCCGGGATAGCAGTTTGAGAAAGTGAGTTTCAATCAATTTCGGGTTGTGTTGTATTATGAAGTCCATCGCCATAGATTCCGGAGACAGTGAGTGAAAGCTTTGGTATCGTTTAGATCGTGATACGACTTCATCCAAGACAGCTTCCCAGGCATCCGTTGACATCTCCTCATTAACACCAAATTCCATCTGAATAGCCATTTCAAGCGCTCGCATCACCCGCGAATCTCGCTTACTTACCTCATATAAATGGGGGAAGAGTAATCCCGAGGCTTCGGCAACATGCGTTCTCCATTCCGGCGAAGGTTGATAGTTTGAACGCTTTAAGTTGTGCAACAGATGCGCCAGATATTGTCGGATAGCTGGGTATTCTAGAGACGGATGCCACCACTGAGCGCTGATGAGACTGCCATCTTCACGTTCTCCGATAGTCATGTTCCCAAGCGCGGCGACCCCCGCGCATCCATCTCTCTCAAAACGCCACCAATACCGAGATTTGAAAGCGGAAACATCGCCGTAGAATTGAGACTGGTCGAAGTAACGCCGATTGCCAAAATAGTCGTAGGGTATATAAGACTGCCGCAACTCCGTGTCGGTCAATCCATAGTGATGCAGCCGGGCATTTTCAGTGGTGAACTCCTTACCAAGTATCATCGTCTGTCGGGGCGGGCTGTTCCAAGGCTTCACTTTCCCGTCGAATTCTTCCTCCGAAATCTCCAGCGGAGTTTTACCCAGATACACATCGTTGCAGAACACGTCAATTCCCGGCGTATTTTCGTGTATGACAAGCCGGCGAGGTACGGTGTCACTGTTTGCTACGAGCAAAAGCGGAGAAAACAAAACCAATATGCAATTAATGAATGCGACGAGAATTGCCAAACGTAAACGGCCCTTCCAGAGAATCAAAATGAAACTCGCCGCATAGAGTGCTATCATTAGGATAACGGCTGGCAAACCTAGCCAACGCGCTCCTCTAGCCACCATCTGAATGTATTCCGGCGTGAAAAGCCGTACCAATTGAACATTCGGTAACAGCGGCAAAAGAATAACGAAAGTCATTACGTTCAACCCCCACCGACTTGCTTGACCGTGATTTTGCATCATATTCACCTTTTATCTGTTTAAGCCTCAATTTCTGTGCGTCGATAACAGTGGAGCGATCCCAATGTGCCCAGAATTATCACCAGCGCGGAATAGGTCAGCCGGAACTGAATTGCCGTGCTGTTTGCGAAGATCCCCGGCAAAAATGGCAGACACAGAACGACAGCCAACACTGTTCCCAAGTTGTCCCGCCACGTTGGAGGACGCGCGTTCACGATGCTCGCACGTAGTCTGAGAAACATGACGACTTGATAGCCCAAAATCGAATACAGAGCAAACAACCCTAGAACGGACAACTCATACCATTTGACCATTGGCTGATACGGCGAATCCATAAGTACCTGTATCCAACTTCTCAGCCCGGTGGAGATAATGGCGAATACAGCAAGAATTGTCAGAAACTGAAATAAAATCCCGCAACACCAGCGTGTCAGGAACAGACGCTTGCGGGACAAGGGGCGCGAAAAGATAAACGCCGCTGTGCCCCCGGAATCGTGGAAAAGCATCCAGGCGATGACCATCCCTTGTAAGCAAGCAATCAGGTTCAGAATCAGATTCAGTATTAGATTGCCAGTCGCCAATGGTGTTTTCCAAAGGAGTATGAACCCGATGACTAACAGTAGAACAGGAACATAGTATGGCAATACCTTCCGCACGTCGATTTTTATGATTGCAAATGACATAATTCCTCCTAACTTCTAGCGAGATTGCTCAAATATTCCCAATCCGCCTCATTACTTGTACTTTATTGAACGCTCTCAAGGTGCTTAGGCAGGATGAACTCATCTCCACTTTCCCTGGCATTCTGAATAACTTTTCGCATTCTTTCTGGGGCCTCAGAATCCCATTTTTCGAGCAGATTGGCTAGTTCTGGGGCTTTAGAAACAGGGAATTTGCCATCTTTGGTCATGTGTGTAGCCATGAATCTACCCATTTCACGAGTCATCTCAGCAAAACGCAGAAAATCATCAAAGCTGCCGCCGTCATCAAAACGGTTGGTGCCCAATTCTTCGCCTATCCGCAGAAACTCTTCTTTCAAGTCAAGTACCTTTAGTCCCTCCATCGGGGCAATGCTCCCGTCTCCACGCGCCATAGCCTCAATCTGTTTCCACAGTTCCCGTTGCCGATTTTCAAGGGTTCGTCTCCGTAATTCATCAGCGGAGAGTTTCGGTGTGGTACTTGAAGTTTCGATATCGTGTGCGTCCGACCTGGCAGTTTTGATATTATTCACATGCCCTGCATCCCCTGAGTCATGATTTACATTTGCTGGACTAGTATCTGGTGAGGTTGGGATCTCGCCGGTCTTATGCGTTTGGTTCGCGGCTGTTTCAACTGTCCGAGTGCCCTGATTAGTCGGGCGGGCGCCAGGCAGATGCGTGTTCGGTCGGCTTTCCGGTTTTACGGGCATTACATAGCGCGTTACTGTAGTATTGTTGCTGAACTTCCAAGTTATCATTAGATACACGAGAAAACTCATAAATCCGACGAGTGTAATAACGACAACCCATTTTACATATTTGTCCAAGATTTTCGTAAGCATGATTAATCCTCCTAACTGAGTTAAGGTGGTTCGAAGCCTGTTTGAAGACCCCAGATGCTACTTGAAGAACGTCGTTTAGCCATCTTGGAAAATTTCATACTTTTCATACTTTTCATACCAAATTGGGTTTTTCAATTGAAACAGAAAAGGGGGAGAACCCGCGCTATGACTCGTTTTCCCGCACTTTTTAGGTCGAAGTCATCGGGACGAGGTATGAAATTTTGGTATGAAACCGTGACAACAACTCAAGACAATTTGACACCTCGGAATAGTGCTACTCTCGGTATATGAAAATGGCTCTCTAGACAGGTTTTCTAAAGCCTGATTCATCGGGATGTGCGGCTACTTCGGTCAAAGTACTTACCCTTCTCCAACGAGTTTCACGAAAAGGTCCTCAAGATTGAAACCGTGGACTTGTGCAGTATCATCCCATCCGTGTTGACGACATAGTGCTCGAAAACGCGTTTCGTCGAAGTCACGAACAATGGCGGTAGTCCGCTGTTTGAGTGCTTCGTATCGCAAGACCTTGAAGTGAGATTCAAGCGATTCGAGAGGTACAGCTTCCGGGATATGGATTTCGCGGACATCTGTTTTGAGATCGTCAAGTGAGCCCGACAGATGTACTCTGCCATGATGAAGAATTGCCAATCGGTCAATGATTCGCTCGAGATCGCTTAACAGGTGCGACGACAGAAATACGGTGCGGTCCCCATCATACACTTGCTCAAGGATAAGATTCAGGAATTTGTGCCGCGCGACCACATCAAGTCCGGAGGCAGGCTCGTCGAGAATCAACACATCGGCGTTCTGACAAATCGCCAGCAGCAAACAGAGCCGACGTTTCTCGCCCCTTGAGAGAGACTGGTACTTTTTTGAGCGGTGTAGGTCGAATTCGTCAAGAAGCTGCCTTGCGAGCGTTCCATCCCACTGTGGATACAACGAAGCGTTGAGCCTTATCGCATGTTCCGGGGTCATCCAGCCCGGCAGGTGCATGTTGTCCGAGACATACGCCACACGACGCCGATCGGCCTCGGTATGTTCCCACGGATTCTTACCGAGCAGCATGACCTTTCCGTCGGTGGGATGCAGATGGCCCATAATCATTCGAACTGTTGTCGTTTTTCCTGCTCCGTTGACACCCAAGAAGCCAAAAACCGATCCCTGCGGTACGGTCAAATCGAGTGCATCCACTGCCTTCTCGCGCTCAAAAACCTTGGTCAGGTTTTGTGTTTGAATGACGTTCTCGCTCATCGCTCACCTTGCTGGATACTTTGATATTCCTGATCGATAATGATGTCGATTTCGTCGCGAGTCAATCCCAATCGCAGCCCTTCAACCAACATTTTTCGGGCGTGCGCGGCAACAATTCGGTGAATCTCCTCGCTCGCAACAGAGACTACCTTTGGAGCAACGAACGCTCCTTGACCTTGACGCAGTATCAGCACACCCTCGTGCGCCAACTCGCTGTAAATTCGCGCCGCGGTGGTTGGATTAATCCTCAGCGTTTTTGCCAACTCACGGATAGAGGGCATCCGGTCTCCGGGATTCAGTCCCCCGTTGACGACAGTGAGTTTTATTTGCTCAATAACCTGCTGATAGATTGGTTGGCTGCTGTTGTAGTCAATGTGAAAAAGCATCGACACCTCATCTGTATGTACTGTATGATATATTACCATACAGTTATTCCATGTGTCAATGAAAAAAGGAAGAATTATTTTCGGTTCTATATTAGCCGCTTCTGTGGTACACTACTCGAGTTGCCACTTTTGTCGGGCAGGGCACAGAAACCGAGTTTTTTCTGACGCAGAAACATGAGATTGACGAAAAATCAGACCACTTTACCAATATTTAGCGGTCGTGAATCAAAAACTCGGTTTCTCTGTTATAGGTAGCAACTTGAGTTATACCATACGGATCAAGTTAAGCGTTTTGAGTCGCAAGTCACGCGGTTTCTAATGTCTTAAACTGTTAATCGCCATGTAGACATGGGCGATGGAATACCAACCCATTCGTTGATGGGTGCACCACAGAAGATGACTCATGACGCTGGTTTCCGTGGGGAGCGGTGCGGTTGGAAACCGCACCTACCGTATGGGGTGAGATTGAGATTTACTCCTCGCCCAATGGGGACTAAGTTAAGGGTTTTGCGGCGAAGAACTCACCAATACTAGACGAACCCCTTAACTTGATCCGTATGGGTAACAACTTGAGTTATACTACAATCGTAATTGGTAACTGTTTAGTCCACCGGTCTGGATTTGCCAATCCAGACCGAGCGGGGGCAGGGAACGCGCCGAATAGGGAAGTACAATGCTAATTCCGGCTAATCGGGGGCATACATGCCCAGACCGGACGTGCGACGAACTGTAATACTACGAACCAAACGATGCACTAAACAGTTACCTACAATCTATCGGTCCTTCCAATGTCCTTCTTCCGGCTGGTGTTCCTCGAAAAACTGCGTATGCGCAAATTAGATACATTTTGCAAAACCTTGGTGCAGGAGGTATGAACGGTGTTGGTTGAGCATCTACTTGATATCGTATTTCTTGTTCTGTTTCTATCGCTGCTGGTGGCGTTACCTTGGTATCTGTTTCGGAAACAGCGGATCATGGGAAGCGTGCTGTTTCATCTCCCCACGCCGTGGTCCCACAAAGTGTCTCTATGCTTATTCCTTGTCATTTGGATTACTGTCGTGCTTTTTCATATCGTGTACGCGATAAATAGCGGATGGCAGTCCTCATCGAAATTGTGGCCATTGCTTGGAATAACACTCCCTCTGTTCTCCGCGACCTCCGTGAATCGGTTTGAGATTCGAGCGGTCGGAGTTAACTCCCAAGGTAAGTTTACGAAATGGAAAGACCTCAACGCCTTCCAGTGGAAGGAGGAAGGCGATTACAAACTCGGCTTTGGGAAAGAGGCATACATACTCGGTCTGGTCAAGCCGGGTGACAAATTTCCTTGGTGGCTTGAATGGGATAAGTTTCAACCAAACCATCGGGAACGCGCGGATAAGCTTTTGTCCCAATACGTGTCGAAGGTGCCTCAAGAAAATCTATAGTGAATGTAGCGGACGCATCGGCGCGAATGATTTGAATTCGCCGTTTTTGCCGGGAAGCGTCTTTTTTTGCCCTTGATGCGAAAATTTTAACATTTCTCTTGACGTTTGTTTTTTCTTATGCTAAAATATTCGCATCATATCGAAAGAGGTGACAAAATGGAAGATTATCGTAGCGTGAGGCTCAGTCGCCGCGAGCGGCAGATAATGAATATCATCTACGAACGCGGAAGCGCTTCCGTCGCCGACGTGCTCGCAGATTTGCCGGACGCGCCCAGTTATTCCACGGTTCGTACGCTTTTACGAATTTTGGAGGAAAAGGGGCATCTTTCCCACGAAAAGGACGGTCCACGCTATATCTATCGCTCCACACAACCGCGCCATCAGGCGGGGCACTTCGCACTTAAACAGATTGTCCAAACTTTCTTCGATAGATCGGTTGAAAAAACGGTCGCAGCATTGGTTTCCGATGATGACATCTCGGATGACGACCTTGATCGCTTAAGCCAACTCATTGAGCAAGCCAAAAAAGGAGGGAACTCACCATGATACAATTCATTGACGCGCTCAACTCCAACCCCTGGTCGGGATTTCTACTCAACGCCACGATGAAGAGTCTCGTAATTTTCGCCGTTGCCGGGGTATTGGCATTTCTTCTGCGTGGTAAGTCAGCGGCATTGCGGAGTTTGGTTTGGTACATGGCAATTCTGGGGTGTCTCATGGTTTCGGTATTTTTCCTTACGCACACGCCGTATGAGATCAGCGTACTTCCGGGAAAACCAGTAGGATTTGAGGCTGACGTACTTCTAGAGAACAATCAACCCTCTGTCCCATCGGTACCGGCTGCACCGCGTCCATTGCCGACCACCGCGGCATCATCACCCCATGCCATACCACCGCCGGTTGCACCGGAACCCGAGGCCGGCGAGAGCGAAGCCCCTCAATCTAACATGCCGGGATCTGCCTTCGTCTCGCTTCATTGGACCAATTGGATAGCGTTAATCTGGGCGGCGGTCGGACTGTTTCTGTTCGCCCGTTTGGTTGTTGGGGTCGGCACCGTTTGGCGCATCACTGCCGGCAGCGACGATTTCGCCAGTTCAATTCGGGACTTGCGACTCGGCTCGCGAGTTGGTAGTTGGAGGCGACCGGTGAGGCTCCGTCGAAGCGATGAAGTTACTGCGCCGATTATGTGGGGGCTATTCCGTCCAACGATTTTGTTGCCGGCTGATGCGGATAACTGGGGAGAGGACCGACTGCGCGCTGTTCTACTTCACGAACTGGCGCACATCCGGCGGAATGATTGGGAGTCACAGCTCATTGCTCAGATGATGTGCGCGGTCTACTGGTTTAATCCACTTGTGTGGTTTGCGGCGCGTCGGATGCGGATAGAAGCGGAACGGGCATGTGATGACTATGTCCTTAGCTCAGGATATCAATCGACCGATTACGCGCAACATCTGATTGATATTGTGCGAACCGTGAAGAAAGCCGGCTCGGTTTCGCGAGCGGCAGTGGCGATTGTGCGTCCATCAAAGATTGAAGAGCGAATCCGAATGATTCTCGCCGAAAACCTGAATCGGCGTCCGTTGACGAAGGTCGCCGTTGTCGTCGGTTATTGCGTCGTGATCTTTTTTGCCGGACTGATAGGGACAGCGCGTTTGGCGGAAGCGATCAGCCAAGAGGCGGTATTACTGCAAAAAATTCGGACGGCAATTATTTTCCGATCTGATCCATTGCCAGAAAACATGACAGGGGCAGAGCGAGCGGCGCGTTTGAAAGAGCGCCGGCAAAATGTGGAGAATGCTCTCCGACGTTGCGACCAATTTCTCAAGGCGTATCCAGAGAGTGAGCAGTACGACGAAGTGTACTATAGGAAGCTTATTCAAATCCATAATCTGGGTCACGCTGCCGAATTTGAGGCCGGTGTTGAGAATTTCCTTTCGGAACGACCATTTTCAGAATACGCCGCCGACATCCTAAGTCTCCGTGCGTTTCATCTAGAAAGCGAGTTCAAATTCGAGGAAGCCCTCATGGCATGGGACAAGATTGATGACCCGGAGTGGCTACATAAGATCTACGATGGGAAATGGCAGATTTATAGTCGGATGGGAAATTGGGAGAAACAGAAGGAATATGAGATGCTTCGTGCCGAGTTGATTCTAGGTAAGCCCGCCCCCGAGTTTTCGCACACAAGCGTGTTTGGTGTCCCCGTTTCATTGAGCAATATGCACGGTAAAGTCGTGGTGCTCTATCATTGGTCAACAATAGATGGGGAGACCGTGCCGGGCGATAAGACAGGCGGGGAAATCGCGCGTATAAAACGCTTTTATGCAATGTACGGGGACAACCCAGATTTTGTACTAATCTGCGTGTGTACTGATAACAGTGAAGCGAAGTTTAAAGAATTCGTCAATACACACGCGATGCCGGGCATCCACTTGTTGCTGGAAAGTCGGAAGGTACCGCACCGATTGGGCGTGGTCTACTCGCCCCACTACGTAGTTCTCGATAAAGCCGGTATTCTCCGAGAGAGCGCGAAAGCCTGGGAGCTAGAGGATTTGGAAATTGAACAGCTAATTGAAGCGCTGTTAGCGGAAGACATAAACCCCTTCGGCGAACGTATCATTCCACGAATCAGTCGGCTCCGTGCAGAGGTTTACAGAAACCAAAACCAAGCAGACAAAGCAATTGCTGAATATGAGAAACTTCTCGATTTCATTCCAAACAATCTGCACGCTATGATGCAAATCCTCAGTAATCAGCGAGAGGAAACGGGCGAGACAGCCGAATTGATGAATCGGGCTTACGAACAGATTGTGAGATTGAGCCACCTTCCCGCAGATGAGGATTTAGTTTTCTGTTTCAACGCTGTTGAATTAGCAGAAAAATTCTCTATGCATGGTGACCGAGAAAAGACATGGAATCTATTTCAGATTGCAGTTGCACATGATTTTGATAACCTTCGCTTTGCTATCAAGACTGCGAAAGGATCTCCAGGACAATTCGCCGCGATTCAGGACATGCCTGAATTTCAAAAGCTTCTTGCCGACACGCCGCAAACCGACGTGGAAAAGTACGGGGCCGAAGTGCGACAAAAATGGGAGATGCATGAAGATGAGTTGTTCTACTCGTTAAAATCTTTTGCGGCTGTGGAAGCGGATGGCGAGCTCTTCACAGGCGTAGTCCTTACTCGAGTAGGCCATATTCTCGTGCCGGCCACCGTAACGGAAGCGAAGGTGCTTAAAGCAAAAATTGACGATTATCAGCCCGCCAAGGTCGTCGCCATTGATGCGGAAAGCGGATTGGCAATTATAATGGTAGATGGACAGAAATTTCTTCGACCCGTTGTTCTAGGAACTGTAGACGATTTGCGAGAATTTGCCCTCATATCGCGACCGAACCGGGAAAACGGGGGTGCATATCACATATATCCTGACATACCGGTAATCTGCGTGTATGGCCATCGTAATAAGCCACATCTACCAGCAGAGATTCAGCCTGATGGCATT
The DNA here is from genome assembly GCA_965204085.1 of Candidatus Poribacteria bacterium. GTDB lineage: Bacteria > Poribacteria > WGA-4E > WGA-4E > JAJDTR01 > JAJDTR01. The sequence goes on from CBDBEE010000002.1 coordinate 1,724,035, forward strand.
ACCTCACGGCAAGTCAGTGTCATGCAACTTGATACTGATGATCGCGGAGCAGTTACATCGTTAAAGGTTATGTCCCCCGGACCTCCAGGCGAATTCATTAAAGGCGCGGCGGCTGTATACTACGACGGACGATTACTTGCAATCTCGCCCGAAAATGAGGTAAAACACGCCAACTGGGGTCCAAGCACCGACCCAATACCGATAGACCAGATCCGCGCCGCGCTTAAACGAATGGGCATGATCCAGTTGATGAATAGGGACAGCGGGTAATCATCGGAAAATTTTTGTAGATGATGAGGCGGAGAATCTAACTCGCTTGCACAGGAAAACAGTGCTCTTGGACGCCGGACATTCTACAGACTCCGGTGGAGCCTTCATCACGGATGGCGACTACACAATCTGGCTCTGCGCCCGCGGGTACACCGGCAAGAGCGATTCGTTTTTCGCCGGAACTAATCTCGAAGCGCTCAGAGGTTCTGATTTAATAACTACGAAGATTGGGATGCAGTGCAGGTAGTTGCCGGTCGCGATTCGGAGATCGCTCCTACAGTAGCTGCAAAATAGAGTCATTTTCTTGGGTGTAAGAACCTTCAGCCCTAAAATGTCCGATAACTATCCTTATCGGACGTTCTAGGGCTTTTTTATGTCCGATAAGTGTAACAACCGTCCAATTAAGAACGTTCAAACCCTTACATAGCCTGTATTCACAAAAAATATGTCCGATAAGAATGAACCAAAATGAACGAACTTTTACAGGATTACCAGGATTATCTCCACGATCACGACAAGTCCGAACACACGATCAGAGCCTATATGGCGGATTTACGATTGTTTTCAAACTGGTTCCAACGCGCCACTGGCGAACTTCCCACCCCAGAAAACATTACACGAATGGATGTGATCGACTTCCGAAATGCGATGCTGCGCGAGCATAAGAAACCCGCTACGATAAACCGTACGCTAATTAGCATCTCAAGTTTCTGCCAATGGGCACAGGACTGCAACTTAATTCCGAATAACCCGGCGGAAGGCGTGCGAAACGTCGTCGAGGAGCCTCTGGGACCACGCGCCCTAGAGCGTAAAGAGCAACTCGCATTATTGAGGGCAGTTCGCAGAGCCGGTAAAATAAGGGATTTAGCGATTATTACGATGCTGCTCCACACCGGGATACGGGTAAGCGAACTCTGTAATCTGAGAGTTTCCGATATTTCTATTTCTGATAATAGTAATATGATTACGGTGCGCGAAGGGAAGGGTACCAAACGCCGGAATATACCGTTAAATCCTACTGTATCAAGCGTTTTGAAAGACTACATCAAGACGATTGGAAGTCAGAAAGGCGTAGTGGTTGATACGGCTGGGAGCAACAACACTGCGTCTCTATTTTATGGTCAGAAACGGATGCCGCTAACGGACAGAGGGGTTCGATATCTGATAAAGAGATATAGTTATTTGGCTAAAATACCAAATGTGTCTCCTCACGTCTTTCGTCATACCTGTGCAAAGAATCTTATTGATGCCGGAAATCCGATTGATAGAGTGGCTAAAATCCTCGGCCATTCCAGTATTAACACTACTTCGATTTATACAATGCCTACAGAACAGGATTTACATATGACTATGGATAGCATCTCATGGGAATAGATTCATGAAGTATAACGAATTGTCTATATGTTATAAATAAAAATACAATCAGGGTTGCATATTCATATTAGTATATTGTATAATTATCCAAAGGGTAAATTCCAAAGTTAAACGGTTGGAATTGTGTGTATTTTCAGCTTTAGAATATCCGAGGATAGTCATGAAAGAATATCGACAACCAAAGCATTCGCTAAAGAAGCAGATAAGCATACTATTACCATTTGAGATTTATGATGGCGCAAAGCGAGATGCCCAGAAGTATGGCAGATCGATGGCATACCATATTGTTGAAACTCTTCGATTGACCTATGACAAATCTATAAAGGAAGTACAAGCGGAAAGAGAAGAAGCCGCCAAGGTGAGAATCCTTCAGGAAATGACCGAGGAAGCACTGGCGAAAGGCGAATCGAAAGAGTTTTGTGATACCCTGGAGTCTGTGTTTGGAAACTTCGCCGAAGTGAAGAACGCGGAGGATTTCACGCCGGAGTTTCGAAACGATGTCATGATGTTTGCGCACATCATGTTAGAATCGGGGAGAACGGAAGAATAGAGGTAGGAACTTGCCAGATTGTCAAAAGCAGTGGGGGGATTCAGTCTCTAGCACCGAGGACTACGTCCAAAGCAAGGTGTTCACCGTCCCGCAATACCTCCACTTTGACTGGGGTGTTAGGCGCTACCGATGTTACGAGTCGCATCAAATCTGTATATGTATTAACGGGCGTACCATTGAAATCCACAATAATATCGCGCTGCAGAATTCCCGCGTGTGCGGCTGGACTCTGATGGACCACACTAGTGACCAGTAAACCCCTGGCATCAAGGTGACCTACCGATACTCCCAGCCAGCCCCTTTGGACTTCACCACGTTCCATTATGTGCTTGGCTATCGTTTGTACGGTTTTTATCGGTAGAGCAAAACTTATATTCTGTCCGGATAGAATGTTGCTAGATATCAGGGATTCCTGCAACGACGGGTTCATGTGCGCAATAGGTGGATAGGCAAGTGTGGCAGTGATGAGACCAACTATCTGACCGGAAGTATTTGCGACAGCACCTCCGCTGTTCCCCGGCTTCACGGGCGCGTTGATCTGGATGGCTTCGTAGTGCGGATTATCGGACAAAACCTCAAGCCCATTTACAATTCCAAACGACAGCGTTGGACAAGCCCCATAAGAGCAACCGACGGTCACGACCCAGGATCCGGCACGAAGCTCGTCGGAATCGCCCAGAACCGTCTCGGTAGGGTAGCCGTCTTCAGCCCGGAGAACTGCAATATTGGAGTAACCATCAATCCCCAGGAGGGTCGCAGATTGAAGCAGCCCACATGTGAACTTTACCTCAATCTTGTCCGCGTCGGCGACTACTGCACCCGTCGTCACGATGTGTCCATCCGAATCTATCAGGATGCCTGAACCGATATTCTGGTGGTGGTGTACTACAGCCGAACTGCCGCTGAGAGTCTGTTTGAGAACAGGGCCCAATTTGGGGTCGTTAACTACGCGCGTCGCAATTACCTCCACCACAGAGGGCCTTACCGCGTTTACAATCGACTGAAACTGTTGTTCCATAGACTGCAATATATTCTGCTCGGCGGAGAGGTCAAGGGGAGAGCAGAGTAGCGCGATTCCCAAAACGAAGGCAAGTTTGATTCGTAGCATTCCAATTCGCATCTTCCAAATCCTTCTCGGTGTTATCATAGGCCTCCGCCGCGGGGCGCAGAACTATAATTAACCGTCTGCAAAATAAAATTTTGTCGAGTATGCTGTGGGCGCCATTCCAAGACTTCTCTTCCAAAAAAACCACCACTACCAAAATCTATCGGGACATTTACTTGATGTATCGGCAGAGCCGGTGGTTCTTGATTATCTATCCTGACTATACGTCGATAAGCCGGACTTGAATCGGACTCGAACACAATTCCGGGGGAAGAGGGCTTGTAATCATCGAGATTGCTCTGGTAAAGGTAGGCACTAAACAATCCAACGAGCAAAACAGTAGTAATACCACCGAATGCCCACACAGGCCGAGTGCGCAAGGAATCAAGGATTTGATGCCAAACGGGCACTCTATTGACATTAAGATTGGCAACTCTGGACTGCAGAGAACGGTCAAAGTCCGATGAAGGTTCAATACGCGGTAGTTGATGGAGTAAGTTTACGGATTTACGAAACAGCGCAAATTCACTGCTACACGATTCACAATGAGTAAGATGCGTTTCAAAATCTTTTATAGTCTGGTAGTCCAGTTCGTCTTCAAGGTATGCGGAAAAGTGCTCTTCTGCAATTAAGCAATTCATAGTGATTCCACGAAACTCCTCAATTTGTCTTTGAGCATTAACCTCGCACGATTAATCCGCGATTTGGTTGTGCCCAGGGGTAAGTTCAAAACCTCACTTATCTCTTCGTAGCTCAGACCTTGCAAATCACGGAGTGAAACTGGTAGTCGATATCGTTCAGGTAATTCTGCGATAGCATTTTGTACAGTGCGTTTTAACTCCTTTCGTTCTAATTCTTTATCGGGTTGGAACGCGGAATCTGCGGGAGCGGTAGCAATTAAATCTTCCGCCCCTGCGTGACCGAGAATGTCATCGTTCATTCCAACATTATCTACAAAGAATCGACCACGTCTTCCTCGATTGCGTAGTTCATTTTTACAAAGGTTCGACGCGATATGATACATCCACGTACTAAATTTGGCTGTACCCGCTTTATAACGGCTTGACGCTTTGAACATGCGAACAAACGTTTCTTGCGCCAAGTCTTCGGCGGATTCTTGATTGCCGCCAATGAAATGAGCGATGAAATTAACAAGGGCAACACGGTGGCGTCGTACAATAAGATTAAAAGCGTCCACGTCCCCTTTCCGAAAGCGTTTCATCAATTCATCGTCGAGTTCAGGCATAATCAATCCTCCGCGACTTCTCCCGATGTACACACTTACCAATAATTAAGGTTGCAAATTTTTTATTTGGCCCCAAGTTACCATCTTTATCCAACAGGAGCACAGAAACCGAGTTTTTTTGACATAAAATCACTAGATTGGCGAAAATCAGACCAATTTACCGATAGTGTAATGGACGCGTACCAAAAACTCGGTTTCTCTGTTATATACCTTGCGTTGGGTAATATTGCGCTTGTTTTCGCAGCAGAAGTGTGTCGCGATTCGGAGATCGCAGGAATCTCTACCGCGGGAACTCCTATCGGTCAGTTGCTCCTTCGTTATCCACTCAGTTGATCACTCGCTATTCGCTCGCTTGATCCTACCGTTTATGGGGTGTTTTGGGGATTGTCTGAATCGCGGATTTGCACTGATTAAACGGATTACACGGATGATACGCGTTCTGTTGAGGAAAATTGAGCTTGTTTTCTCGACAATTATGGTTTCTAATACGACTTACGCGGCACCAACAGTTGACGATTTGGAGATGGGATCTCTACGGTCGTACAGAAGCGATCACAATCTAACAGATTGTGGTACGGAAATCTGTGATCTCACTTGATCGTGGCTGCTACTTTGCCAAACGCTCGAAAACACGCAATTCCCGGCAACGTGAAGTATAATACCGTTTCTCTAAAATGCTAGTGCATTAATCGCGTAAATCAAATCAAGAAATTTGCGTGGAGCGGAACAAAAAGTCTCGCCTCCGCGCGAAGCCAGCGGGGCAAGGTGCGGTTTCCAACCGTACCTACCTTAACTTAATCCCCATTTATGTTGGACAGTGGCTACCTAATGTACAACATGAACTTATTCTTCACGAATCGTCATCCGGCGTTTCTCTTATCTCCTTCAAATATTCACGGATGTGCCTTTCTGCACCGATATCCGTAGGCTTGTAGTAGGTTCTTCCCCGTAAAGCTTCAGGTAGGTGTTCTTGGTTCGTCACGTGGCCGGGGAAATCGTGTGCATACCGGTATCCCTCTCCATAGTTTAAGTCGCGCATAAGTTGTGTCGGTGCGTTCCTCAGGTGCAAAGGCACCGGATATGCGGGCTCTTCGCGCACATCCTTTTGAGCCGCGATCAGCGCCATGTATGCCGCATTACTTTTGCGGGCGCACGCCAAATATACCGCTGCATGAGCAAGGTTCAATTGTGCTTCCGGCAGACCGACGAATTCAACTGCTCTCGCTGCCGCGTCGGCGACTAACAACGCTTGCGGATCCGCATTGCCCACATCTTCGGAAGCTAGAATCACCATTCGGCGCGCAATGAAACGCGGATCCTCCCCACCCTCTAACAGACGAGCCAGCCAGTAGACAGCCGCGTCGGGATCGGAGCCTCGCACGCTCTTGATGAATGCCGAAATCAGGTTGTAATGCTCGTCACCTGCTTTGTCGTGACGCAACAAGCGTTTCTGTACAGCCGCGTGAACTATTTCCGCATCAAGGTGCCGCCGGTGCTCGTTGTCGGGCTTACACATCTGTACCGCAAGTTCCAAGGCGTTGAGGGCGAGCCGAATGTCGCCATCGGCTATCCGAGTCAGCAAATCCATCGCGTCCGTGGAGAGTTGCGCTTCATACTCGCCAAGACCACGCTCTCTATCAGCGAGAGCCCGGTCAACCAAATGGCGAAGATGGTTGACTTCCAGCGGTTGAAACACATAAACCTGCATGCGCGAAAGCAGGGGCGCATTGACCTCGAAGGAGGGGTTCTCCGTTGTCGCGCCGATTAGAACAAGTGTGCCATTCTCGACAAATGAAAGTAAAAAATCCTGTTGTGCCTTGTTAAAGCGATGAATCTCATCCAGAAACAGGATTGTGCGCTGAACATTGTATCGAAGGCGTTCTTCGGCTTTGGCAATCCGTTTGCGCAGCTCAGGCACGCCACTGGTACTTGCATTGAGGGGTTCAAAATGCGCGGTGGTTCGCTGCGCTATGAGATGAGCCAAGGTTGTCTTGCCGCAGCCTGGCGGTCCCCAGAAGATGCATGAGGATACCGTATCTTCTTCAATCGCAATTCGAAGCGGACAGTCCTTTCCCAGCAGATGCTCCTGCCCAACGAATTCGTCAAGCGACTCGGGTCGCATCCGATGCGCTAACGGCGCAATCTGTTTTTTCGCATCTTGATAGTTCTGTTCGAAAAGAGCCATGATGACAATTCTCAGTGTTTAGCCTAAGTGGTTTTCTCACCAAGAACCTACGGTAAGTGTTGGGCGGCGGCGTTTTACATTGTCTGAACTGTGATTTATAGGATTATGAGATTACCCTGATCGCCTGTGGCTAGTTGCTGGTGATGAGTTTACTAAACCGATACCTCGAAGCCCACAGTATTTAGGAAGAAACCAAGTTTTCGAGAAAAAACTTGGTTTCGACATGCATCAATTACTTAGAAATTGATCATTAAGCGAACATTTGGGCATCACCGCAGTAGGGATTATTTGGGCTTTCGAGCTAAGAGAAGGCTTGTGCCACCTTCAAGATATGTGCGTTCAACTTCGCCAAAGCCGGCTTCTTCCAACCATTCGTAATACTCACTCGCGGTATACGCTTGACCAACTTCATAGATATTTAAGAAAACGAGATTGAATACTGCCGTTTCTCTCGGTGAAAACCGCGAGTCATCCAAGATGTGTGCCAGGATATAGACCGTGCCCGCCGGCTCAACGACACTAGTAACATTTTTCAGGGCTCTCCGTATCTCAATCGGCGAAAGGGTTTGAGTGAATGCTTTTAGCACAGCCAGATCGTAGCTGCCGGTCAACTCGTCATTCACGACGTCTGCCGTCAACACGCGAAGCCGATTTTTGGCACTAGACTTATTAACGAATTGTTGAGTAAAGGGAATTACGGTCGGAAGGTCTACTATAGTCGCGCATATGTGAGGACATGCTTCCGCCACTGCAATTGCAACCCCACCGGAGCCGCCCCCAACATCTAGCATCCTGCGACAGGAGGAGAAATCGCATCTTGATACAAGGTCGCGTCCGGCTGCTAATGCACCCGAATGCAGTTTGATGAAAAATCGCTCCAGTTCCTCCGCGGGCATGTTTCTGTAGTCATGCCGAGCCTGCGGGGATCCGGACCGCACAGAATTCGCCGTCTTGAGCACCGTCTCTAGCAGATGCGCCCACAGATCGATGTCGCGTCCACCGTCAATATAGTTTGGCTCACCTCGCACCAAGAAGTGGTTCGCTTCAGAAGTATTAGAAAACAGTCCGGCGTCCACGGTCAAAATTCCCGCGGCAACAAGCGCGTATAGGAGCAATTCGAGTTTCGACGCGTCCACGCCAAGTTTCTCAGCGATGGACTCGGCGCTCAATGAAGCATCTTTGAGCGGTGTGAAGAGATCGAGTTGGCGCCCTGCCAATAGCGCCAAGGCTGGCAAGAGTGCGTTGTCGTATCTTTCAATGGTATCGGGACTAGGCAAATCATTAGACATCAGATAGAATTAGTTTATTCGTCTAAACGGATAATTCGCGTGCCTCGCCAGCGCCTCGCGGAACGCGGATATCTTCAACCAACTCTTGAATCTCAGTCGGAGGCGGCGGAGTCAGGGCTGAGACAGTGATTGACACCGCGAAATTGAGTATCATTCCCAGCATTCCAATCCCTTCCGGCGATATACCGAGAAACCAGTGACCGGACGTGTTGAGTTCGGGGCGAATGAACTTAAAGAAAATGATATATCCTGCGGTGAAGGTGATTCCGACAATCATGCCGCTAATGGCGCCGAATTTGTTCATCCGCTTCGAGAAAATACCCATGACGATGGCAGGGAAGAAAGACGCTGCTGCCAAACCGAACGCAAACGCGACGACTTGACCCACGAACCCGGGCGGATTGATGCCGAAATATCCCGCAATACAAACCGCCACTCCTGCGGCAATTCGTGCCGCGATTAACTCCCCTTTTTCGCTAATCTCTGGGCGAATCTCCCGTTTGAGCAGGTCATGCGCGATCGACGTAGAGATGACAAGCAGCAACCCCGCGGCGGTGGAGAGCGCCGCAGCCAAGCCGCCCGCCGCCACCAAACCCACAATCCAGTTAGGCAGTTTGGCGATTTCAGGGTTTGCAAGCACCATAATGTCTCGGTCTACATAAAGTTCGTTCTTTGTATTCGGATTTGCGTTCATAACGACGCGTTCGCCCGATGCCCCTCTGCCAACTCCAAAAATCGGCTTCTGTCCATCAATTGCCGAACCTGCTACATATTGCACTTTACCGTCCGAGTTCTTGTCCGCCCATGCCAACAAGCCAGTCTCTTCCCAGTTCTTAAACCAGCCCGGAACCTTTTGATAGCTCTTCTCCGAAACCGTGGTTAACAAGTTTGTTCTGGCAAACGCCGCCACGGCGGGAGCGGTTGTGTAAAGGAGTGCGATGAAAAACAGCGCCCACCCCGCCGAACTGCGCGCGGCAGCGACTCTGGGCACCGTATAGAAACGTACAATGACGTGCGGCAGCCCTGCCGTGCCGACCATAAGCGCCGCCGTGATGCAGAACACATCTATCGTCGCCTTGCTCCCGTCGGTATACAGATGGAAGCCCAGATCACGACTCAAGCCGTTCAGCCTATCGAGTAGAAACTCCCCTGACCCATCCGCCAATGTCCCGCCGAAGCCGAGTTGAGGGATGATGTTCCCGGTCATCAGAAGGGAGATGAAGATTGCCGGAACGAGATAGGCAAAGATTAGTACGCAGTATTGCGCGACCTGTGTATAGGTGATGCCCTTCATTCCGCCTAGCACGGCGTAAAAGAACACGATGCCCATGCCGATCAGGACACCCGCCGTAATTTCAACGTTGAGGAATCGTGAGAACACAATCCCCACGCCGCGCATCTGCCCCGCGATGTAGGTGAACGACACAAAAATCGCGCAGATAACCGCGACCACCCGCGCGGCTCTTGAGTAATACCTATCTCCGACGAAATCCGGAACGGTGAATTTGCCAAACTTTCGCAGGTACGGCGCCAGAAGAAGCGCCAACAGCACGTATTCGCCCGTCCATCCCATTAGATAGACGGAACCGTCACGTCCCATGAACGAGATGAGTCCTGCCATGGAGATGAATGACGCAGCACTCATCCAGTCCGCCGCCGTCGCCATGCCGTTTACTACTGGGCGCACACTGCTGCCGGCAACGTAGAACTCGCCTGTCGAGCTTGCGCGTGACCAGACCGCCACGCCGATGTACAGCGCGAACGACAACCCGACCATCACGAATGTCCAGGCTTGTACGGTCATAATCAACTCCGCTCCTCTTCGTCTACATCGTGCTTTTTGTCCAGACGATTCATCAACTTGACATAGATGAAGATTAGGACGACAAACACGTATATTGACCCTTGTTGTGCAAACCAGAAACCTAGGCGAAATCCGCCAATTTTGATATTGTCGAGGTAATCAACGAATAGAATCGCGCATCCGTACGACACGACGAACCACACGGCTAACAGGCTTGCCAGATATTGGAGGTTTTTCCGCCAATACGCTTGTTTTTTGTTATTTTGGTCTTGTGCCACGGTATCCCTCCAAATTATGAGTGCTCGCGTCGGAATTTTGTAAATCCCAAAGTTATTCTATCACGGGCAATAGCACCGATCAACAGAAAAAGGGAAGCACCGTCTGAATCACGGATTAAACGGATTACGCTGATTACACGGATTGGAATATGACGATTGGAGATCTTTATAGAATCAGATGCGATTGGCTTGTCCTGCTGGGTATCGGTAGTTGACAGCGTGATGGGGAGGCGTTACAATTGTAGCTCGATGTTGGCAAGCATTTGCGCAGAAACTTTTTATGAGAGGACTCAAATGGAACCACACAACAGACCCAGAGCAAAGATTGTAGCGGAGGCCATTGATAAGTTACATCCATAGAGATTAACTTAAGAGATTTCGCCTAGTGTTATAGGTAGGTTTTTCTGTTGCATACCCCTTTCTCGGCCCTTATCGGGCGGGGAAACTCCGCCCCTAAGAAAATCCGTTCTATACAGCATCTGATTGGGACGCAATCTATTGGAGGAAGTGTCAACGATGATTCAGACCACAAATAAGCAAAGTTTTGTCCCTTCAATGTCATGCTGAGATAGATACTTCACTGAAGTCCTCTCCAGGCCATGGGGAGTACCGCGGTTTATGCAGAATCGGTTCAGATAGGATAGGCAATCCTCTAGTCGTCCTTCACGCTGTTGAAATTTAAGTTTGCCCTTGGAGGCACATCAACAAGAACAGATGCGTATTGTTAGCCCTAAACCTCAAATCGCAGTTCTTCCGACAATAAAATCGTCGCGTCCGCCCGACGCCTATTTGAATCTTCTCATGCAAGATGAGCAGGAATTTCGGGAATATGTCCAGCAGGTTGAGTCGCAGCCGGCGTTTCAACGTCTTGTAGAATCGGGCCATGTGCGCAAAACCAACTTCACAGGACGGGTTCCTCGGCATCTCTACGAAGAATTTCAAGATCGACAATTCATGGAATTTATGACCGAGTTTGAGATAGAGTCGCGCGCCGATTGGCAGACCGACTTCTTCCGAGAAGATGCCCGGCGGCATGTCAAGGAACTGGCGGTGAAATACCGCGTCCCGCGTGGACGACTCGTCCATGCCCTGGAATATTGTAGATTTCTCAAGCGAGCTTGGGCGGGTCATGAAGCGGACCACGATAACTACATGCGCTTTGATGCCCCCGATTTCCGCGAACCGCCAACGACACAGACTTCATTCGACTCAGAAGAACCTTATGAAGCGCTTTCCGAGTTGATGGAGGAGTATGGAATTACACAATCGGAGTTCGTCGAATATTTCATGCAAACGAACAGTGAACCGGAGTGGATTGCCGATGAGTTGGGAATACCGCAGAGCGCGGTTCGAGAGATTGTCGATCTCGTTGATCGGGTTCAGATTGCAAGTTCGATGCAGGTGACTGTGGATGATACACCGAGCAAGCCCTCGACAACGCATGAGACGGAAGTCATTGCGACAATTCAGAGATTTGACGCCCCTCCTCGCGCCGAGATTCACGTCGCGTCGGAGATTGAGTACAATTCTCGTTACCGGCTTGAACCCGTTGATTCGGGAGCTGATGAAGATGGGGCACAATTAGCTGATGTCTTGCGGCTTATTAACCAGCGAAAAAGCTTGACGTTTCGCGTGCTGATGTTTCTCTACGAATATCAGTACCGTTATTTCGTGAGCGGCGATGCGCTTTACCTAAAACCGTTAACTCAGGCGGATGTTTCCAAAGACTTGGGAGAGCAGGAATCCACCGTAAGCCGAATCCTTCGGCACAAGAACGTCGATACATCTGACGGCGGCTTTCCGCTCAAATTCTTTTGCCAAAGCAAAGGGGAAGTGCTGCAGCGCTTGATTTCTGTTCGGGAGCGTCGAGAACTGATTTCAGGCGAGCGAAAAAAACCGTACAATGACGCGGAACTCGCCGAAATTCTTGAGCGCGAATACAATACGAAGATTGCCCGCCGCACCGTCACCTATTACCGGAATAAATTTCAGGAAACCCCGAAATTTTATACGCGTCAGCGCGGAGCGAATCAGCAGCATAGTGACGTTGAAACGCGAAACGGAGAATAGGTGGCAATTCTAGGAAAATAACTCATTCCATCTCCATCTCACACTCCGAACCAACTTTGATCCTACGCGCAAAATACCTCTTGCCAAATAGCCGTCAAGTGATCGAAAACGGCGCGATTGCCATCCATGATTCACGGATCGTGGACATCGGCACGTATGCAGCGGTCAGAAGACGAAATAACTCCGAAGTGCGTGATCTGGGTGAGGCGGTTATCATGCCGGGGTTGGTGAACGCGCACACGCACCTTGAGCTAACACACCACCAGGACCTAATCCATCGGACTTCACGATTTACGGATTGGCTTTCGCAACTCATCCGGAATCATAAGTCTGATCCGGAATGGATAGATTCAGCCGTAAAAAGTGGGGTTGAGATGAGTTTGGCGAGTGGCGCTACGACGGTTGGCGACATTCATGGATTTGGGAAGTCCGCTCACACTCACAAAAATTCGCCAGTTCGTACCGTTGTGTTCTTTGAGACGACAGGATTTTCACCCGAGCGAACACAGATTGGCGTTGACCGCATAGACGAATTTCTTGAATCATCACCCCAGGCGGACGCACTGTTTCTACCTGCCGTTTCTCCGCACGCCCCATATTCCACTTCCGCAGTGCTGTATCGCCACTGTCTTGAACTCGTTCAAACTCGCGATCTGCTCATATGCACCCATCTGGCGGAGACGAAAGATGAAATTGAGTTCCTAGCATCCGGCACAGGGGCGTTTGCTAATCTGTTGAACGCGTTTGGGATTTCCATGAAAGGGTGGACTCCGCCAAGATGCTCCCCTGTTCGGTACCTCAAGGAGACTGGCATTTTGGCGTGTCGTCCGCTGCTCGCACATTGTAATTACCTCTCGGACGCCGACATTCAATCCCTTGCCGAGAGTGGAGCGTCAGTTGCATTCTGCCCACGCGCTCACCACTATTTCCATCACACCTCACACCCCATTTTCCGTCTCATCAAAGCCGGGGTCAACGTTGTCATCGGCACCGACAGTTTAGCTAGTAACTGGTCACTCAGTATGCTGGATGAATTAAAGTACCTTGCGAAAACGCAGGATAGTCTTTCGCCGGAGACCATTTTCGACCTTGTGACAATCAATGGCGCACGCGCATTATCGCTCAACCGTGTCGGGAAATTGGAGAAGGACTGGTACGCGGATGTGATTGGTGTTGCAATTCCAGATAACGGTCAACCTGTGATACAACAGATTTTGGACGAATCAGCACGGAATATTCTAACCGTTGTAGCAGGGAGGGTCTGTTTTGACCAAAGGTCAGCGAGGGACAACTAGTGCGGTCTGGATTTGTCAATCCAAACCGGGCGAACAGGGCATGCGCCGCGTAGAGAAGCAAAAACCCAGTCTCTATGAACGGGAAACTAACACGCCCATGCCGGACGTGCATTGAAGGGCTCTCTTTCGGGATCTTCTATCGTCTTCGTTAACCACCCTGTTAGTCGCTCTTGTTTGGTCGCTTGATCGCGACTGATTGCTCGGGTGATTGCTTCTACAGATAGTCCGTTGGGTTTTACTTGGTTGATTTCGCGACCAGGAGGTCGCTCCTACACAGGATGGGAGATAGAGAAGTGCAATCGCCTTCGGAGTTGTATCGCGTTCTTATCGCTCGCTCGGTTTTTATCCATTCGCTTGATAACGGTCTGCATCGTACAAACTGTACCTTTCAAACAGGTTCTTAATTCAGGGGGAGGCGACCTCGCCCCTATGATTTAGGCAAAGTCTGTGCTCAATGAAATTGAGGCACACATCGATATCCGTAATCGTAAGTCAGACAACGCCAATATAAGTTTGACTCTCCAGGTCACATATATTATAATTATATGTGACTAGAATAGTCATGATTTTGAAAAAGGGGTAAGTATGCGTCTATCCGCTCGGTTAAAATATGCAGTCTTGGCGATGCTAGAGCTAGCGCTGCAGTATCCTCAACAGTTTGTCTCAGTGGCGGAGCTATCGGAAAAACACGGGATTTCGCGACCTTTTCTTGAGAAATTACTCCTTCAACTCAAGCAGTCCGGCTTGACCACGAGTCGGCGTGGGCCCGACGGTGGATACAGTCTTGGTCTTCCTCCTAACGAGATTCGCATCGGCGATATCTTCGAAGTGGTTGAAGGACCGGTAAATTTTACGGAGAGTTTTGACGCTTCCTCGCAATGCGACGCAACTAATCGGTGCATGGAGACATTGCTACTGGAAATAGAGAACGGAATCTGTGGCGTGTTAAACTCGAAGACACTGCAAGAGCTCTGTTGCCAAGCTCGGAAGTTCAAGCAGCTTGCCCAACCTGCGCACTCAATTCCCTATTCAATCTGAACCGATATGAAACTTGCCAGAAGTATTATTGATTTAATAGGAAATACGCCTCTAGTCCATCTCAGCCGTCTGCGCGGCAAGAACGACGCGACGATTGTGGCTAAACTGGAGTCCTATAACCCGGGCGGCAGCATCAAGGACCGAATTGCACATGCGATGATCGCCGATGCAGAGGAGCACGGTACACTCAAAAAAGGATATACAATTGTCGAACCGACGGCTGGGAATACGGGACTTGGAATCTCGGCGGTGGGTATTGCGAGCGGATACCCCGTGACTTTGACTATGCCGGAGAACGTAAGCCAAGAGAAATATGCACTCCTGTCCGCTTTTGGCGCGAAGATTATCTTGACCCCCGAGAACGCAGGGATGGCTGGGGCAATTTGGGAAGCTGAGGAGATTGTAAAACAGAACCAGCGTCACTTCATGCCTAATCAATTCAAGAATCCGGCAAATCCGGAAATCCATCGAAAGACGACAGCGCGCGAGATTATAGATGCCTTGGATCGTCCGGTTGATTTTTTCGTTACCGGTGTGGGTACTGGCGGTACATTGACGGGCGTTGGAGAGGTCCTAAAGTCGCACTATCCCGATGTGCAGGTGGTTGCAGTCGAACCAGACGTTTCACCGGTAATCTCGGGCGGCGAACCGGGACCAACGCGGATCGACGGCATCGGCGCGGGAATAATTCCGGAGATTCTGAACGTTGACATCATTGATCAAGTGCTCACCGTGCCCGATGAGGAGGCATATCGAATGATGAAACACATCTCAAAGACCGAGGGCTTGCTCGTGGGGATGTCATCAGGAGCAAACGTACATGCCGCCTTGAGAATCGCCAAGGATTTAGGCGAAGACAAAACAGTCGTCACAATCTTACCCGATACAGGGGAGCGGTATTTTAGCTTAAGTCAATATTTTGAACCCAAAACCGATATCATGAGTTTATTACCATGAGCGCTCACTCTCACAACAGAACCAATTTCTTGCATGGGGATTAAGACTCTAGCTCCGTACGAACATAACGCTTAACTGCAAGAAGAAGGGCGGGTATTTTCAGTGACCGAACTTATTCATTCGCAAACTTCCATTAATGAAGACTTCTGCTATCAGGTCAATTCAATTGAAGACCCCACGGAGATTCTCTTTAGTTTGTTCAAGCGTTTCGAAGAGCGCGCCGCAATAGTGACGAGCGGACAACTGTCCGGTATGGTGCTAATCCATATCGCACATGATAATAACCTCCCGTTTCGCGTTTGTACGCTTGATACCCTACGCTTATTTCAGGAGACGTACGACTTTTTCGAACAGGTGGAAGCTCGTTACGACATTCAAATTGAACGAATCAAACCGGATCCAGAGGCTGTTGATCAGATGGTATCGAAGCATGGCGAGCATCTGTTTTTTGACAGCAAAGATAAGCAGAATTACTGTTGTGAGATAAGAAAGGTCAGACCGATGCAGCGACTGCTAGACACCCTTGATGTTTGGTTCACGGGGTTGCGGCGAGATCAGTCTCAACATAGAGGACTCACACCAAAATCGGAGCTTGTTCATCACGGCGGTCGCTCCGTGTTAAAAGTTAACCCGTTAGCACACTGGACCGAGGATCAGGTGTGGGAGTTTATAAGCCAAAACGACGTACCGGTGAATCCGCTCCTCAAACCGGATAAGCACGGGGCTTATTTTGAATCGCTCGGTTGTGTTATTTGTACAACGCGAATACTGCCGGGTGAACCCAAGAGAGCAGGGCGATGGCGATGGCAAAACGCGGCGGCGTCCGAAAACAACAAAGAGTGTGGTTTACACTTCGCGATATAACTAATCAATCAACAAGGAAGGGATTTTAATTCATGGCTGTTACAGTACGTATTCCAACGCCACTTAGGAAACTTACAAACGATCAAGCCGAAGTCACGGTTGACGGAGCCAACATCGAGAGCATCATCGAAGATCTTGAAGCCAACTATGCGGGCATCAAAGAACGAATTTGTGATGAAGCTGGAAATATCCGCCGTTTTGTCAACATTTATCTCAATGATGAAGATATTCGGTTCTTGGATGGAAAGATTACCGCAGTCAACGATGGTGACGAAGTCTCAATAATTCCCGCTATTGCAGGCGGGGCTAGTGTGTGCCAGGTCATCTGACGCAATGGAGATTCGCAGTCTAAGACGAAGGCACGTTTGTTGGGTCCTGGCGTGCCTCGTCAGGTTGTGTTCCCTGTGAGGTCTTGATGTGCTAGAGTTGCACCGCGACATTACAATTCAAATCTACGCTCACGCAATGGAGGAATTTCCGAATGAGTGTTGTGGTGTGATTTTGACAGATGGAGTTCAGGAGTTCGTCAGATGTTGCACGAACGTCCAGAACGAGCGCCATGCCGAAGACCCCGAGACATACCCGCGCGACGCTCGCACCGCTTACTTGATGGATCCAAACGACCTAATCAGGATACATAGGGAAGTCGACACTGAAGGCAAGCAGATTAAGGCGTTTTATCATTCACACCCAAATGAAGATGCTTATTTTTCCGAGAAAGATAAAACCGATGCGACAGAGCCGTGGGGGATACCGAACTATCCTGACACTACGTACATCGTAATCTCGCTTTATGATGGACAAATAAACGAGGCACGAGCGTACTCATGGAATGACACCACGGAAGATTTTGTCGAAGTCCCGATTGAAAGCGCTGGTTAGACTTGAACGGTCGGGTAACACTTGCAGGCAAACCGTTCTAAACAAGGGAATCACGCACTTCGCGCCATTGTTCCCAACACATTAATTCTCTCTTATCCCACTTCTTCCTGAATTCGCATTTCTGCGTATTTGTGGTTAGTTTACTTTTCTCCACTTGAGTTTACCACCATCGAAACTAACCTCCTCGCAAACTTCCTTTAAGAGGCAATAGAAATGGCTTTCCTAAGAGTACGGTTGAGTTTCCCTCCAAGTCAGATCACTGAACCTGTTATTTATAACATAGGTAAGCAGTACAACATTGTGACGAACATCCGGCGAGCCAATGTGACGGCCGACGCCGGATGGGTTGTACTGGAAATCACGGGCGAAGCCGATGAGCTTGAGCGGGCGGTGGATCATCTCAGGAACATCAAAGTTGACGTTGAGCCTGTTGAGGGAGATGTGGTTCAGTAGCATCGCTGGCGAGGGAGATTTCCCGTGCTAGTCCGAGACAATGACAAAGAATGATAAGCGGACCATCTTCGGTTGGTGCATGTACGACTGGGCAAACTCTGCCTACACCACCACCGTAGTCGCAGGTCTACTATCACCCTACTTCGCGGATGCAATCGTAGGGGCAGAAGGTGTTCAAATCGGGAAAAGCATAGTCAGCGCCACCTCTCTTTGGGGGTATATGATTGGCTTTGCCGCGTTTCTCTCATTTCTGTTTGCGCCCGCACTCGGCGCCATTTCCGATTTTTCTTCGGCGAAAAAGAAATTCCTCCTATCTTTTGCCTACACAGGCAGTCTGTTTACCATACTTCTGTATTTTTGCCAGTCCGGAGATGTGTGGAAAACGGTAACCATTTTCATCATCACCCAAGTTGGTTTTGTGGGCGCAAATGTCTTCTATGACGCATTTCTACCTCAGATTGCCTCCGAGAACAGGCTTGACAGGGTTTCGGCGAAGGGATTCTCTTTCGGATACGTTGGCGGGGGACTGCAGTTCGCAATCGCTCTCGGCTTGGTAGCAGGTTACAAGGTAATCGGAATTGAACAGGCGCTCGCGGCTCGCATCGGGATAGCAATGGCAGGGCTGTGGTGGGGCGGATTTACACTCTTCACTCTGAAATTACTGAAAGAGGGCGGGGCTAGAGAGGAGATACCGGAAAAGCACCGATCCAAACCTTTAATCCTAGCGTACATCGCCATCGGGGTGGAACGCACGCTCAAAACGGCGAGAAAGGTGCAGCAGTTCAAGCATCTTCTGCTATTTTTGATTGCGTTTATGGTTTATAACGATGGCATCCAGACCGTAATCAGCATGGCATCAATCTACGGAAGGAATGAGTTAAAGCTATCCGTGACCGTGTTGATGGTAACGTTGCTCGTCATCCAGATTATCGCGGCGGCGGGCGCGTCTTTGTTCGGTTGGCTAGGGGACAAAATTGGAACGAAGCGGGCGGTGATGCTATCGCTAGTCCTATGGAGCGGCGTTGTCACCTACGCCTATTTTCTGCATTCCGCCACTGAATTTTTCGTGTTGGGCATTATCGTCGGCGTTGTCCTCGGCGGCTCACAGGCATTGAGCCGGTCGTTGTACGGTTCTATGGTACCGGAAGAAGCTAGTGCCGAGTTCTATGGATTCTATTCCGTGTTTGCAAAATTCTCCGCGATTTGGGGGCCGGTCGCGTTTGCCATCATTCGACAGGTAACTGGAACCGCACGGCTCTCTATTATTTCTCTGATGCTCTTTTTCATAGTGGGGCTCATTCTATTGGGTTTCGTGAACGAGGAAAAAGCGAGGCAAGCCAAATACATGGGGGCATTCTAAGCAATGAAGGGAATGCCAGATCCCTTGAGTGTGTCCACAGGAAAGCCAGCACTAAGTGATAGCTGGTGGATAGCAGCATACGACTTCCATCGGCATGTCAGTCATGTTGACAATGTCATACGCTGAGAGGCAGGCAGGAATGAAGATTGATTTTCCACGCTCGATCGAGATGTCGTCAAACATGCCACTAAGTTTTCCTCGACCTTGTAAGACTACGAGGCAGTGGAATCCTTTCCCCGCAGGCATGTTCAGCTCTGAATTGATGATTAAACGCGATGCCTGAAAATATGGCGTTGCATCGTCGGGAAGCAGCCTTTCTTCACGGTTACCGCCTTCGTCGCGAATTATTCGGGGTGTTCGCTTGATGTAGCCGTTCAATTCGTCCATCTCAAGCTCGCTGAAATCAGCCGCTTTAAGCGCCAGTTCCCAGCCCAGCCCCAGTGTCCCGTCTTCGCTCTCATAGGGAAATCCTTCCCATTCCGCCAGAATACTCCAGTCGGTAGGTTCTTGCGGTTCAAGAACACACAAGCCGCTGCCGAGCGAGTGGATTACGCCGGGCGGTACGTAAATGACCTCGCCAACTGTTGGCTCTATAAGGTGCATAAAACCACGCAATGCTTCAATATCCTGCGCGTGCATCAACTCTCCAAATTCCGCTATTGAAGTGGATTCCTTGCAACCAATCCAAGCTTTCGCTCCAGGTCTTGTCCCAATGATAATCCACGCTTCGGTTTTACCGAACGGCGAATTGAGGTGTTTTTGGGCGAATGCGGGAGCGGGGTGCCAGTGGATAGGAATGTGAGAATCGTCGCCTACATCAAAGATTTTGAGGAGCACTCCCAAATTTGTACCGAATTTATCGACATGGCCCTCACCCAGTGTTTCGTTGGGAAACGCTTCCAACAGGTGTTTGAGCAACACTGTTTCGCCGCTGGGGAGTTGGATGCGGCTAAACCCCTTATCCGGCGGATTATCGCGGCCCGGCGTGGTCGCCCGATTTGTCGAAAACATCCACTCCTCGGATCGGTAATCATCTTCAGGGTTGGGTTCTCCCATGAATTCCGCTCGTAGTTTTCCACCGCCATAGAAATGCAAGAACGTATTTGGTGCGAGAAATATAGGTGCGTCCAATATTGACTTGAGTTCATCTTTCGAAGCCATTGTTAGAATATTCCTTCACGTTGTATAGATTGTTGGTGTCATCACAGTAAAGAACTTCTAGTTGCTATTCAAGCCTGTTGAGGCGTTTCGTCGGGCGCAAAAAGTGCGTCTACAAACTCCGTTGCAGAAAAATCCTGTAAATCGTCCAGCTTCTCGCCGATACCAATCAACTTAACAGGGGCACCGATTTCCCCCTTTACGGCAATAACAATGCCACCTTTCGCGGTACCATCCAACTTCGTTACAGCCACGCCGGTCACGGAGACAGCTTCATTAAAGACCTTGGCTTGCATAATAGCGTTTTGCCCTGCCGTTCCGTCAATTACAAGCAACACTTCGTGAGGCGCCCCCGGAAGGTCTCGCGACATCACCCGTCCAATCTTTGATAATTCGTCCATCAACGGTCTTTTTGTATGAAGCCGACCGGCGGTGTCGGCAATCAGGACATCCGCGTGACGCGATTTGGCTGCCTGAACCGCATCAAAGATGACCGAGGCCGGATCCGATCCCTCACTTCCACGAATCAAATCAACACCGGCGCGGTCAGACCAGATTGAAAGTTGATCTGCGGCAGCCGCTCGGAACGTGTCGCCAGCCGCAATTAGAACGTGTTTCCCGTCCGACTTAAAGCGATGGGCAAGTTTGCCAATTGTAGTGGTTTTGCCCGCGCCATTTACGCCAAGCACGAGAATCGTATATGGAGCTGCTCGGTCAATATCCAGCGGTTTGTCGTCTCCGAGGATACTCAGAATTTCTTCTTTAATAATATCTCCCAATCCCGCCGAATCGCTTAAACCTCGAGATTTCACCCTCGCCCGAACATTTTCCATAAGTAACAGGGTTGTATCAATACCGACATCGGCTTGAATCAATACTTCTTCAATTTCCTCAAGCAGTTCTTCATCAATCTTTCTGCCAACGCGAATCAAATTCTCGATTTGCCCCATGAGGTTGTTTCGCGTTTTCGACAAGCCAGATTTGAGGCGGCTCAACCAACTTGCTTTCTCTGCGGGGCCATCGTTTGGTGCGGGAGGGTGAGTGTCACTCGGCTCACTGCAGACTTGCTCCAAGTCCGAATTTACAGAAATTTCTAAGTCCTCCCGTTGTTCTTGTAGGGATTGTTTTTCCTCTCCGCTTTTTCGTTTGAATAATCCTTTTAGCATCAATGTTCCCTTCGGTATTACATTGAATCATTCGTTGGTGTAGCATCGCCGTCAAAACGGCGCTCTGTGAGAGACATATTGATATGTGATCGTTGTCGAGTCATAGAAATCATTCAATCACTTCAATCTCTAGCTGATTCAACGTCCGCAAGACACCTTCGCCATACTCCAGCATGGAGTCGGATTCTAGTGTGCTGCCCGCCAGTTGAATGTGAGTGGCATCGGCTTGGAGTTGGCCGAGCGTAGGCTCCATTGCTATCCATTCCCCCGAGTAGACTTCGGGCCAGAAATGATAATAGAATGCATCGTGTTGAAACACGATTCCCGCGCAGATACGCGCCGGGATACCTACTGAGCGCGCCAGTGCAATGAAAAGCACCGTATGCTCGGTGCAATCTCCTTCCAAGGATTCGAGTGTCTGTACTGAAGAACCGAAACCCGTCTGCAAATTCTTGTCGGATACGTTTTCGTGAACCCATTGGCACAACTTTGCAGCCGCATTCCACGAGTTGGTTTCTCCGTCCAAAATTTCAACCGCTTTCGCGCGTATTGCGGGATGGTCAGCCTGAATGTATACACTCGGCTCAAGAAATTGCGCAAGTTCATTCCCCAACTTCTCCAAAGAGATGGGCAACGACGGTGCATTAGAGATATCAACCGGTGGAACGTTTATTTCCAAAACTCCGATATTGGGGCTGTTACCAGCACTGATTATAGTTTGCCGGTGGTCAGCTATAACCGTATCCTTCAAAGTTCCTTTTCCCAATCGCAGAATAGCTTTCAGATGCGGTGAATTGGCAATTGGCAGTTTCCCTTGTGGATGGATCCTAGTGCTCAAGATTACATCGACTTGCCCCGTTTCGCCAAGAGCGGTCTGCATATCGGTCTTTGTCAGCACGAGGGGAAAGCCCATCAATGGAATTTCTGTCCGGTACGTCCTACCTTCCAAACTTATCCACGCTACGGTAGTAAGACCTCCCATTATGTCCATTGTATATTCGACCACATAAACAGGAATACTATCTCCCTCATAATCAATTTGGTCTTCACGGAGGACTTTGACCTTTGTGTCCACAGAATGGAGGAGGTCTAGATTGAAAATCTGTAGTTGATACTCATCCCCGACTGATATTCCCTCCTTGAGCAAGAGATAAGGGATTGTCTGCTCGAAAATAGCTCCAGGTGGAATTGGTGTTTCTGAATGTGTTTTTTCTCCGACAAGCGTGGTTTCTATGTAGGCAATACCGTCCTTAACATGCCCTTCAACTTGCTTCACGGCACCGGTTTCATTTGAAGTCAAAACAAATCGGCGGGGAACAAGATTCATTCCCAAATATGAGATTCGGGTGTTCTCAAAGCGGAGTTCCCAGTCTCCTCGTTTTACTTCAATGACCATGTCAACGCGCGTTCTTAGAACCTCTTCGCCTTCGTAAACCGCGTTATCCATATAAACATGCGCATAACCGGCCTTTGTGCCCATGAGTTCCAAATTCAACCAATCATCCTGCGGTAAGCGAAACATTCTCTCCACCTCCGCCGGATCTACGTCTACTTCGCCTCCCAACGATAAGCGCGTCAATATGGCAAGGAGACAAATTACAGTAAATCCAGTGTGCCTATACTTCGGCAGAAAAAACAGAGCATTATTGATTGAGATATATCGGAAACATTATTGTTAAGCGGCGACACGGAAGATTGCCTTGATGTCAATATGACATTTGGTGAAATCCGCATCATCAGTGGACTTGTTGAAAATCAATTGGCGCATGACAAAGCGTCTAAGTTGTTGGCGGACTGAAGAAACGGTTGATGTAGTGGTTGATTCACTGGCGGTTTCATGAATTCCTTCAGGTGAGTGGTGCTTCAATAAGACGAGTCGAGCCAAACTTGCAGCGATACAACAAAGTTGCGTGAACCGCAAGAAGGCTAAGGTAGTCGTAGATTGATAGTCGCCCAAACCAAAGTATTGTTTGAGTTCACGTATAGCGATTTCGATTGAAAACCTAGCGGCATATATCTCAAGAATCTGAGTCGGCGATAAATCGAGAGAAGTGGAGACCAAAAGGATAGGGCGGTTTGTTCCATCAGCGATGACCACACGGACTTTGTGCTGCACATCACGCAGAAAGAGGTCAATGACGAGATACTCCACTTGGCACTGCTTTCCATATAGCCAAGCAGTTGTGGTCTGTCTTTGCATCTGATTGAAGCATTTGGCGAGTTTGATACATTTACCGCGTTTAGGCGGTCGCCCACGCCCACAGTAGAATGGTGGGAGGAATCCAACGGCGTCATGACGTAAACGAGTGACGAGTGTAATCCCTTGCTCAACTAGTGGATTAATGAAGTTGGCTTTTGAGAAGAAGGCATCGGCAACAACACACAACGGTTTTGCTTTGACGCTATTCTTGACGAAAAAGACAGCAGCAAGCACAGCGGCGATTATACCCATCGGTTGAGCATTGCCTTGTGTGTCCACAACGAAATGAGATGGATTACTCTTGCCTGAAATCAATCGACTTATAACGGGTAGGCAATGCCATTGATGTTTGACACGTGCCAGAAAGCCAGCTATTACCCATTGATGCCCAATGACTTGCTTATCGGGGTGTGTTGAACTCTGTTGCCATTTTTGAACTCCACTCATTTTTCCCTTCACCTTTTTTACCATTGTCGGGTCAACAGCAAGTAGCAGATGGCCGGCGTAACTCAGTGAATCGCCAAGTTCAGATAGAAGTAGGTCAATCACAGATTCGATGACTTCTGACAAATCCCACTGGAAGGTCGAAAGAAACCGGTGCCAACCGGATAGAGATTTATCAACGAAAATACACGTATCAGCAATGTGGGTAAGGCATTTTCGGCTTTGTCCGATTAATAACGAAAAGATGAAACCGACGAAATAGGTGAAGGTCGGTTTAGAAAACCCTTGACGAAACTTCAACAAATACGGTATCCATATCTCTGGGAAGAAATTATCCATAACACTAGTGGGCAAATCGCCGTTTGCCCTTATATACCTCCAATCTTTTTTGGTGAATTAGAGGTATGATAATTTCTTCCCTTTTAATTTGTCACCCTAAATTCTGCCGAAGTATAGGTGTGCTTCATGTGCCAAATTCCTTAGCGTCGCGCAACCAAATGTATGTCAAAGCGCTGGCAAGAGCCTATCAATTCTAATCCGACAATTGAAGCGTGTGGCGGTTACATATCGGTATTTTGAATGAAATCTCGTCAATCGCATTCATCAGGTTGTCCGACAATTCTGCCATTGAATTGGCTCATCGCAGTCTGAACCCCGTGTTCTATCAGAATTTCGACGGCGTCTGCAGCCCGTCGAACAACTCGGTTTATCCAGACTTGGTCGAGTTCATCAAACTCACTTAACACATAATCAACTTGACTGTGGGACGGAGCGCCAATGCCAATTCTCAATCGAGGAAATTCTTCGGTGTCAAGGTGGCGAATAATAGACTTCATGCCGTTGTGTCCGCCATCGCTGCCCTTCTTCCGAAACCGCAACACACCAATATCCAGGTTAAGATCATCGTATACAACGCACAAATCGGATAATGAAAGGTCGAATCTGCGAACCAACGCTGCAACCGCCTCGCCACTGTTGTTCATGTAGGTAGTCGGTTTAGCGTACATTGGACCGTCCCCATTCCAATTCGTCATACCCGCAAGTGCACCGCACATTCCTTTCAATCTCTTAATTCCGCATCTCTGCAATATTTCGTCAATGAGCCAAAATCCCACATTGTGTTTTGTCATCTCGTATCGTCGCCCCGGGTTTCCCAGACCGACAATCAGGTTGCACGGATTACAAGCTATTCCTCTGTTTTTCAGCCGAAACATGATTCGATGTGCCTCAGAGATTTTCTAATCTATTTGGTCAACAAGAGGATTTCCCGATCACCGCAATTCGCTATTCGATTGCCTTCTCCCCTCTTGCGGAATTGCGGCTAATGATAAAGGTTTTGAAATGTCAACATGCCCAGCAATAGTATCAACCTCTTGACCTTCTATAAGTATTTGCACATGCTGTACCTGTTCGCCAAAATTCGCTTGAACTGTTTTTAAAATCGTTTGAACAGTCAATAATTCTGCTGAAGTTCCACCGATATGCGCCGCACTTAACGCGCCCGAGAAATCCAAATACACAGTAGATTGTTCGTCAAGATACACTTCGTATAGAAGCGTTCCGTTGGGAATTGTGCTCGTCAAGGCTGGAGGAGACTGTTCGAGGAGCGCACTGATAATTTGTTTAAGACGTTCAAGCTTGTCGCTGGATAGATGCAACTCGCGCGGGAAGTCAACGAGTTCAAGCGTCTCCGGTTGAAAAAAATAGAGCGCGATCTGTTGGAGAGGCGGGGAAGTGTCCGGTGAACTTGCGGCGGTTGGCAGTGGTGGTCTAGGTGGCAATTCTTCGGGGCGGTCAAAAAAGATAAATGCAAAGACTACAGCAAGAACAACAATAACGACAGCACTGAGAGGCAATATTAATTTTAACTGTCCTCGTTTAAGATTATTCGCCATTGCTGAAATTCTGTGCGGCTTCGAGCGTAGCTTTATACTCCGCAATTGCTGCCCCAATGCTACCCGCTATTGCTTCTTGGCGACCGAAGTCGGTAAGCTTCTCTTGATTGGCTGCGTTCGATAAGTAACCTAGTTCTATCAGAAGAGCGGGCATATAAACCTCGGACAAGGTTGTCAACGGAATCTCAGTTAACGGGATTAAATCAACCGTGGGAGTTTTCAACTTTTCCTGGAGAATGGATGCGAATTCTTGGCTTTGCGCGAGAAAATCCTCTTGAGTTAGAGTAATAATCTCCGTACGATTTGGCACACTGTCGGTGGACGAGGAGGCGGAATCGCTCGATTGACGCTGCCATATTGAATTGTTGACGAATAAATGAACGCCTTTTGCTGCAGCTGCATAAGATGCATTGCAATGCAGGCTCAGGAAAAGTTGCCCACCGCTTTGATTCGCAATCTGTACACGTTCTACTGGACGCCTTTCATGATCGCCGTCGCGTGTAAGCACTACTCGGATTCCATTCTGTCGACAATAGGTTTCAACGTGCTTTGCCACCGCTAGTGTAATTTCCTTCTCAAGAACACCATCACTGCCTTGACAGCCAATGTCCATTCCTCCGTGTCCCGGGTCCACAACAACAAGAAAACCTTCATTCGACTTTGGAATTGGGAGTGCGTTTTGTGATTCGACGATACGTACGCGATGAAGTTCCGCGTTGTAAGCCACTTCAAGATTAAATATCTTAGGAAGTAGCTCCGTGAAAAATGTAATCGGGAGCATTGGCCGTTGGTTGATGACCAACGGCGGGTGGGAGAGTGTTATTGGTTCTGCCAGTCCAGCAACCGTTACGGAATGTGTTCCTAAGTGCAATTCGATCCGTTTTCGATTTAGAACTAGGGTGAGTCTACCGGTGAGGTCGTACTTCCTTCTCATACCGGAATCAATGATCCGACTCAGCGCATCGACTGGAACATAGAGCACCGCGTCTCGCGTGACCGTTTCGACTTGGGCGAGCATTTTCCCGCTCTGATCCACAAATCTAATTGAAGGCGACTGTTGGAAGCTAAGAGCAACTGACGTCCACAAAACGATAGTAAAGGAAAGACAATGTTTGCCCAACTTCATTCTTCATCTTCGTCTTCATCGTCACTACGTCTACGGGTAATCAATTCAGGTTCTTCTTGTTCAGGCTCTGCTTCTTCTTCGCCCTCAATTTCTTCGGTTTCGACTTCCTCAATCTTCGGCGGACTCACTGCGACAATCATGGTCTGCAAATCGTCCATAACCTGAATCCCTTCAGGCACGGATACTTCTCCCACGTGGATAATATCATTCACGTCTAATCCATCTATGTCTACTTGAATCTCATCAGGCAGAAGCGTAGGCAAACAGTGAACTGTCAACTCGCGGAGAGGAAATTCCAGCACGCCATCACTCTCTCGAACACCTATAGGCGTACCGTTTAGTACAATGGGAATTGCCACAGTTACCGGCTCGTCTAACGACACACGCACGAAATCAGCGTGTAGCAAGGTTCGTTTCATTACGGGATGTTGCTGAATCTCCCGAATCATGGCTGTTTCTGCACCGTACCCCTTTATGTCCAAATCAATTAGTACATTTTCACTGTTTTTCCGAAGGAATGTACGGAAAACATGCTCGTCAATTTGAAGTGGAATTACGTCTTCGCGGCGACCATATAGCACAGCTGGAACCGAGCCCGAGCGCCGAAGTGCACGGGCATTTCCTTTGCCAAAGGTGTCTCGTTTTTCAGCTTCTAGTCTTGCTTGCTGCATGTATATTACTCCCGATCATTGTTTAGTTGAGAATTTAAGGAATCCCACAGTTTTTTTCCAGCAGAGCATCATGGAACTCTCGCTTGCAAATGGTGATCACACACTTCTTCATGATAACGGTGCCAACGCTTGGGATGGTAAATCCATCTAGGGGGGAACGAAATCGAATTAGCCAGCCCTTTTACCGCGGACTTTTCTTGAAGTGCTGGGCGGGTAGGACTCGAACCTACGAATGCGGGTTCCAAAGACCCGTGCCTTACCACTTGGCGACCGCCCATTAAGCTATAGACAATCCAACACCGCTTGTGAGTGTTGTCGTACAGAATGCCAACCTACTGCGAAATCTAGATACAACTTGGCGCACGCTAATAGCGTCTTGCATAATTGAGAATACAGTCGCGCCACTTCCGGACATTAAGGCTCCATAGCTTCCTCGACAACCCGCCAACTCATACTTGAGCACTTTGAGATCAGGAAATTTCAGGAACACCGGAGTTTCCAAGCAATTGTACATGTTCTCAGCCACACCACGCCGGTTCCCACTTTCAAGACAATCACACAAAATTATATCATCTGGAGATTTGTTAGTCAATGCAAAATGGAGATGCTTAAAGACCCAGCCTGTCTTCACCTCGATACCCGGGTTTGCCAGCAGCAAGTCAGTCTCTTCGAGTGGGGGCAAAGGAGTCAGAATTTCTCCAACTCCACGACCAACCGCAGCGCCACCTAACAGACAAAACGGCACATCCGCGCCCAACTGTAAACCCAAGGCCATTAATTCAGTCTGCGTTAAGCCGAATTCGAACAACTGATTCATGCCCCATAGTACAGCTGCAGCGTCTGCGCTGCCGCCTGCGAGTCCCGCAGCCACTGGTATCCGTTTCTTAATTGAGATTTCAACGCCGCACATTCTGCCGGTATGGTTCACGAGCAGTTGTGCAGCCCGATATCCCAGATTTCGCGCGTCGCACGGTACCGATGGATGGTCGCATTGTATTGAAATCTTGGGTTTCGATAGTGGTCGGAGAACAACGTCATCGTGGAGCTGAATTGAGTGGAAGACCGTCTCAATATCGTGATAACCATCCGGACGTTTACCGGTTACATTCAGATACAAGTTGACTTTCGCGTGAGCATGGACGAGCAATGACTTTGTCATGACGGTGGTGGGATTTGGTGTTGGCTAACGAAAGGACGAGAAATTTCTTTAAACTCCGGCTGCTACTTCTGGAGCGTCCGTATCTTTGTAGATTCTGTAAGGAATGGATCGAAGTCGAACTTATTGTCATGGATATCAACGTTTATCTCCGGTTTGATAATCTTCAGTATGACACGCGTGTGTTCGATGGGACGTTCGATTTCCACGTTGTGAGGGCGAAGGACCCCACCCACATCGCGATAATCGGAGAATTTTACTCGTTGAATCATATTCTCGTCTCGATCTAGAATCTTCCACTGGTTAACAGTTGGTTCACTATCTCGCATCAAAATGGTAATCTCTTCTAGGTAGCCTGCTTGGGTGCCTGGGCGTTGCAATACGTATTTGGCACCAGATGAAAGCAGCATCAATTCGGCTGTACGTCCATCAAGGAAGGGATTGGCAAAAATCGCGCTACGAACATCCGAGATTCTTAAATCCATGCCGAAAATTTCCCTTAACACCCCATCCTCAAGGGGTTCAAAGATTGCTTCCTGTTCATTAGCAAAGTAGAGCAAAAAATGATCTCGGGCAGCAATTGCAATCACTCGCGGTTCGTTCAATGGGCCCATCGCTTGTATGTGGAGGAGATCGCCATCTTTTGGTGATCGCTTATACCATAGTGACTCGCGCACCTCCTCCTTGCTGTCTTTGTCTTCGATCGTCACGACCATCTGTAGGATTCGTACCGTTGATGTAAGGTCATAGTCTGACCGAAGACTAGTGAGGATGGTATTTAGCGACTCTCTGTTCGCGGGCGACAACTTTATCGCTGCACTACCACAGCCAACTAAAACTGAAACGAGAAGGAGCATTGATACTACACAGTTCTTGGAAGACAGCACGCGCAACACAATCCGGGACGCTGAATGACTCATACTGTGACTCCAGGCTGACTCTACACGTTAAAATACCTCAGCCATTGATTTCTCAAGAATTGAGACTGCCTCATCGACGTGGCTAATCGTGATGTTGAGCGGCGGCAGGAACCGGAGTACGTAATCGTTGGTGCAGATTGTGATGAGACCGTTATCCGCGCATTTCCCGGCAACGGGTTTAGCATCGACCGACATCACCAATCCACGCAATAAACCCTTGCCCCGAACCTCTTGAATTGGATATTTGCCTTTAAGTTGCGATATCTCGTATGCCAGATAGTTTCCCATTTCAACTGCATTTGCGGTGAGATTTTCGTTAAGAATGGTTTCTATGGATGCGCATGCGGCAGCAGTGACTAGTGGATTGCCTCCGAACGTCGCAGCATGAGTGCCCGGGACAAAGCTGTCCGCAATATGCTTCTTTGCAAGCATAGCTCCAATAGGGACACCCCCACCGAGAGATTTCGCCATCGTCACAATATCGGGCACCACCCCGTAACTCTGGTAGCCGAAGAAGGTGCCAAGTCTGCCCATCGCTGTTTGAACTTCATCAAGAATAAGAAGCAAATCATGCGCATCACACATGTCCCGCAATGCCTGAATATAATTTTCGTTCGGAACATTAACACCGCCTTCGGATTGAATCGCCTCTACAAGAATAGCGCACGTATTTTCATTAACCGCTGCTTCCGTTGCCTCCAAATCATCGAACGGCACATAGGTGAAGCCGGGAAGCATTGGTTCAAAGCCCTCGTGGTATTTGGTCTGTGCAGTCGCTGTAATAGTTGCCATCGTACGTCCATGAAATGAGTTTTCCATGGTAATGATTTCGTAAGCGTCTGCTTTGCCTTGATCCGTCGCATACTTTCTTGCCAGTTTTATTGCCGCTTCATTTGCTTCCGCACCACTATTACAGAAGAAACACTGATCTAAATCGGAGTTATCAATGAGTAGCTTCGCCAACTTGGCTTGCGGCTCAATATAATACAGATTGGAGACATGCAACAATTTTCCAGCCTGTTCTCGAATTGCCGAGACGACATTAGGGTGACAATGCCCCAAACCGTTGACAGCGAGACCGCCAAGAAAATCGAGGTATTTCTTACCATCCGCATCCCATAGATAGGGGCCTTCCCCACGCACAAATGCCAAGTCGCGCTCGCCGTAGGTATTCATGATGTATGTAGTTGCCAACTCTTTGATTTCCGCTGTAGTCATTCGCTTTGTATCTCCTTTGACTGAATATGTAATAAAAAATCATGAAAAAATCTCATTAGGCATTCGAATGGAGGTTAGGTGATTTCTACCAAAATCCATCTTTGCCTTGGCTCAGAATTCGTTAGTCATGTTCTAGAGTCGAATCGTTCTGAAATTGAATGCGCACCCGACACCTAGGTCACACTGCGACGATCTTCAAACAGGAAGCCGTTGGTGCATCCGCAATCTTTCCTGTTGATTTGAGCCTTCCTGTTTCCTCGTCGATTTGGAATGTGACAATATTATCCGAGTCATGATTTGCTGCATAAAGATATGTGCCAGCCGAATCCAATGCAAAATTTCGCGGTGTCCTGCCCTGAGTAGACTCACACCCAAGATATGTGAGAAGACCTGATTCTTCGGCAATGCGAAACATCGCAATACTGTCATGCCCGCGATTCGAACCGTAGATGAATTTACCCGACGGGTGGACATGCACATCCGCGCAATGGCTCACCCCTTCAAAATCATTTGGCAGCGTGGAAATTGACTGGATTTCGTCCAATGAACCGTTGGATTCGTCGTAAGCAAATGCGGTAAGGGTGGAATCTAGTTCATTGATAACATAAGCGAATTTCAAACTCGGATGGAAGTCGAAATGCCTAGGACCGGCACCAGCTTGAACCCGGACATAAGCCTGAGAATTCGGGATGAGTTGACCGTTATCCAAATTAAGCCTGTAAATCATGACTCTATCAATGCCGAGATCGGGAACGAATACATAACGGTTGGTTGGTTCTATCATCACCGAGTGCGGGTGTGGGCTGGTTTGACGCTCCTTGTTGACGCTAAATCCTTCATGGTGCACGAGATCGCTGATTTCACCGAGTTCTCCATTCTCCCGTATGGGGAACACTGCCACACTTCCCCCGGTATAATTTGCAACGAGTACATATTTTCCGGTGGCATCCACGCTCAGATGGCACGGTTCGGCACCACCTGACGGTTGTCGGTTAAGGTAGTTCAGTTCGCCAGTTGTCGGGTCAATTCCAAAAGCACTGACCACGCCACCGGGTTGTCCATCAAACTCATGAATCTCACTTACCGAGTAGAGATAGCGTCTCCGAGGTTCAATGGCCAAAAAAGTCGGGTTCTCCAAACCAGTTTGTTTGCTCTCATATGTCAAAATGCCCGATGAACTATCAAGACCATAGACATAAATGCCTTCACTCTCGTTCCAAGTGTATGTACCGATATAAACACGTGCATTTCCCTGAATCTGCGTAGCCACAATCTTTACTCCTTATGTCTGATTCCGACTTGACTATCTGTGTACGACGGTGTAATACCTTTTCTCTAAAATTCGAGTGCATAAAATAGGTATATCAAGCAAAGACTTTTGAGCGGAGGAAAGTAAGAAGCCTCGTCGCCACGCAAAGCCGGCGGGGCAAGGGGAGCTCTATCGCACTCCCTATTCGGTCGCTTGATTCCCGCCTACGGCGAACGAGAATGATACAATTAAGGCTTCTTATGCACTATTATTCAAGCGAAATGGTATAAGCATTCAATGCGCATGTCACGACTGTTTTCTTGCCATGACGATGTAGACGGGATCCGTATACCCTTCTACAGACGGTGTCCTGTCCGAGTATGTAACGTTGTGAAAACCACCAGCCTGACAAAAGTAATGGGTTACAAGATCCACATGTCCTTCATCGGAGGTCATACACCAGACGGCTACCGCCTTCGTGACGAACATCCGGTTAGAAAAGATAACGATGAATGGTGCGTTGGGTCGTAGTATGCGCCGTACTTCACGAAAAATCGTGACCGGTTGCGTCAAGTATTGCACCGAGGCGGTCAGGACAACGCCCCCGAATTCTGCATCGGTGAACGGAAGGTTAGGTTCAGCGTTGAGATCGTGGATCACATACTCATCAAGTGCCTTATTCGATCGAAGTTCGACTTCGTTTAATCCCAATCCGACAACTCGGTGACAAGGAAATTCATCAGGCATATGGGAGAACGCACTACTCATGAGATCTAGGATTGTCGCATGTCTTGGAAGGTTCCGAATTAGAAACGTCTGAATCGCCCTGATTCCATTGTCATCAATATGGGTAACAATGCGGGGAACGGCGTAAAACAGGGAATCGGCAGTTTCATCGATTCTCGCGAAATGAGTTGGCGTAAGCGAGTAATTTGGCAACTTCATCGTGAGCCAAGAGTATTCGTATCGATTTTTGCAAGCCCGTTAGACGTGCCTATCCAAGCGGTTTCGTTACTCAACTCAATGCAATTAACGGTTATTCCATCTCCAATTTGATCTACAGGGTAATCTATCGGGTCCCACCCACTTTGGGACTTGAAGTACACGCCATCATTGACAGCGATCCACAATGTCGGCGACGTTGCCGTTTCCACGGCTTGGCCGACCGCAATATGGATATTTTCAAGAGATACAATATCCTGCTGCGTGGCTGTCACGCCCAGCTGCGAGACTGTCTCGCCCACTCCTTGAAGTCCTTTCCAGTCGGCTTCGCCATATCCGTTTGATTTGTCTTTCTGACTGTACCAAGTGAAGAATATACTCTGATTGCCTAGATGGAAACTTACAACCGAGTTGCCGACAACTTCGGGAATAATATCGTGCAAGTTTGAACTACGCCATGAATCATATACACGGTCAAAAATTGTAACTCCGTTGTTCGGGGTGCCTGCCCAGACGGTTTCGGGTGTAACAGCCAACGCTACAATGTTGTCAGCAGGGAGTTGAAGAGTCGTCCGATCATTCTTCGTCCACTCATCGTTTGACCGGGAATACCGGGCAACTCCGGAAAACGTAGCCACCCACACATCGTCACCGCCGAACCCAATGTCGAAGATTTGATTGTGGGGCAAGCCGTTCAGCGTGTTGTAATTGACGTACCGCCTTGCCGCCGGGTGATAGCGGATTACACCTTGATTTAGCGTCCCAATCCACACTTCGGTTTTCCCGACCACTTCCTCATCCACATGCAGGGAATTTTCACCAGTTTCAATGGGGTTTGGCGCTGAGCTAGTTGGCGCGTAAACTGCCAACGCGCGCACATTGGTCGGAATGTTCGGGTTGAGGCTGTTGATTCGCTCGATTCCACTCTCAGGACGTGCTTGCCACGTACCGAGACTTACGTCAAACCTTGCCAACCCCTTGGCGGTGCCGACCCATAAATCGTCACCATTAACAGCGATGGCTTGAACATTATTGCTCGGTAGATTATCCGACACCTTGTATACCGTCCATGCGCTTTCTTCACGCTTTCTCTGTATAATCGTTCGTAGATGCGAGTCGGTTGTAATTGCATTGGCCGTGGAGAGGTCATCAAGAGCCTCTTTGTTCATACGAAGTTGCTGATAAGCCGATCCTCGCGCTACGTAAGCATCATCGACCCAATCGCTGTCCGGGTGTTCCTGAATAAAGATGGTTAGTGTTTCTACGGCAACCTGCGGTTGTCCAACCCTGGATTGCAATACTCCGATGAGATACTCCGCCTTCGCCACATTGTCTGATTCCGGGTAGCGCAGTGTCACTTGTTGCAGGACTTTCAACGCTTCAGCAGCCGCATCCAGTTTCTCCGTCAATATAAACCCAGCGGTATATCCGGCGTGTTCAGCCTCGGAATGAGTTGGATAGTAGTTGAATATCAGCAGGTACGTATCGGTAGCCTTGCGAAAATCCTCCGCCGCAAGATAATTATCTGCCGCACCCTTAAATTCCGTGGCAAGATTATAGGAATCCGGAGCAATCTTGGCGACGCGCCCAAAATATTCCAATGCATCACCAATGCGTCCTTCCTCTTTCAGCAGCAGCCCAAGATTATAGTGTGCATCAGCGTACTTAGGAAACTCTGCGATTGCCGCTTCAAATTGTCTTTTCGCCTCTTCGGGCAGTCCTAGTTTCTAACAGCGCCTCCCCATTTCGAAAATGTTTCTCAGCTTGCGCATCAGGGACGAGACTCAAATCCGTAACGAAACGGACAGTCGAGATATTGTCTAAATCAACCGCAAGTATTTTTTCTTGAAAAGCGATGTGAATCGCCTTGTCGTCAGACGACAGCCAGTGTCCTGTAAGACGGTCACCGTTTTTTAGATAAACAACAGTAACTCTTTTTTGGCCATAAGCCAAGCACGAGAATAGCAATAGTATTGTTACAATTGCCAATCGAACAGGTACTTGCCGTTTGTGCATGAAATTTCCCCCTCGCTCTACAGCCGTCGGCTCGTCTTCAGCCAACTAGGGTCGGTTAATCGGCAACGCATCCAAATAATATGCAGCAAACACGGAATGTCGAACCGATTTGTGTGACTCACGAAAGCATAGCAGGTATGAGATAATGATGTCAACCAATTTGTGAGGGTATGCGTACGTAGATACCTTGATAATAATCGGACAATTTGAGCCGATTGACCCTATCGTTGGATTTATACAATTAAAGAATTCGTAATTGTTTAGTCCATCGGTCTGGATTTGCCAATCCAGACCGAGCGGGGGGTAGGGAACGCGCCGAGTAGGGAAGTACAATGCTAATTCCGGCTAATCGGGAGCTTACATGCCCAAACCGGTCGTGCGACGAACTGTAATACTACGAACTAAACGATGCGCTAAACAGTTACAAGAATTCTTTCGCCCTCGTTATTCACTCGTTTGATCTCGCTCTGGAGTGTAGATATACCTCAGGCCGATGGGGCTGTTGTGTATATGGTTTGCTGAAGGCGCGACAACTCGGGCGGATGCATGTTTTGCTCAGCCGTGTTTTCTGCGAAATCTACTGGATTCGTGGTTCAGGCAATAATTAACGCCAGTTGCCACCTAATCGTTAATAGTTGGATTTGCATTTTTCTGGGTGTTGTATCGCAGTCCCGCTCGGCTTGGATAGACATATCCAAGCCGTACCCGCATGTGCGCAGTGGATTTGTCAATCCACTGCGAGCAAATTGAGTAGATTTTGCTTACATTGCCCCGATTTGCGACGTATCCCATTAGACGGTCGGGCTAGAAGCCCGGGGATTTCTATCGCAGAATCTGCTATCGCGCGCACTATTCGTTTGCTTGATCTAGTCGCTCAGTTGATCCTACTGGAATGGGTGGCAACTTGAGTTAATTATGTACATACCCAAATTATGTTGGCGCGGGTTATTGGAATATGATTGCAAACTAATCCTGCTCTTGATATAATCCGACTAACACAAATGCCACTCAATGCGCCTTCAAGGGAGGACACCTGCATGAATAAAATCAAAGCGGCAATTTATTCGGGGATCGAGAAGATTGGGATTCAGGAAGTTGATTGGATCAAGCCAGCGCCGGGATATATCGTACTAGATACCAAACAGACCGGAATCTGCGGAAGCGATCTTCACAGTTATTATGGAGAGTGGCCACAATCAGATACGCTGGCGGCCGGACATGAGACGTGCGGCGTTGTCGCCGAACTAGGCGAAGGAGTCACCAAGTTTAATGTCGGCGACAAAGTCACGGCTGAATGTTTCTCGCACTGCGGCAAATGCGTTTTTTGCCGCAAAGGACATTATAACCACTGTAATGCAAGAAAGTGGATCTCGCACGAAGCCCATGGCGGGTTCGCCGAATATACTATCCTCCATGAATCAGGATTGTTCAAGCTGCCCGACCACATGAGTTTTGAAGACGGAACGCTCGTCGAGCCACTAGCTGTTTCGCATCGAGCCGTGGCGCGGGGGAGTGTGAACGCCCGGAGTACGGTCGCGATTATAGGCGGAGGGACAATCGGTCAACTCTGTTTAGCTGACGCGGTCGCAGTCGGCGCCAAGGAAACGTTAATTACTGTAAAATACGAGCGGCAAGCACAACTAGCGAAGGATCTTGGGGCAGATCACATCGTAAACGTCAACGAGACTAAAGTTTCGGAATACGTCGACGATATCACCGGTGGACTGGGTATGGACGCAGTTATTGAGACCGTAGGTGGCGGCGAGAATTTTGACGCTGCGATGGCGATGGTTCGACCGTGTGGTTTCGTTGTTCTTGTTGCAGGATATTTTAAACCGCTTGAGGTGAATCTGTCCCGCGTTGTTTGGTCAGAAGCAACTGTCACTGGTTCGAGTTGTTATGGTTACAGCGGGATGGAAACAGACTTTGAAGCCGCCATTGAGTTGATTGACTCGGGGAAGGTTGACGCAAAAAAGCTTGTAACTCACCGTTTTCCACTGATGGAAATTGCCGAAGCATTCGAGACGGCTGCGGACAAGCGGTCGGGGTCCATCAAGGTGCATGTGTGCCAACCGTAAGCCACGGAGCTTTGCGACAGTATGGAACAGCGCGGCGTCTATCAAGTAACACTAACACAAAGAGCGTGCTGAAAAGCGTTTTCGACATTTCGATTTCACCTCAATTTCGTTGATGGGAAAACTGATTTAAGCTGCTTGTGCTATTAGGTGAAATCCTAATTGTTTGGCTTTACGTTCCAGGTTCTTGACTGCTCTTTGGCGAGCTTGTTCTTCATAGTAGCCGGAAGGAGGTTCACAGTAGGACGTCCGATTTTTCAGCATGGCACAGATAATACGTGCGAGTTTATGAGCAATTGCCGTGATGGCCTGAGCAGGACCGAGCCTCGCTCGCTGACGACGATAATAACCGCCGAGAGCACCTTTGCTTGTCGATATGCCTTGCGCCGCCAGCCTCAGAGCGCGTGTCGCACGATTGTTGTTTTTCTGTGTTTGACGGTGCATCACTTTGCCACCCGTGATTTGGTTGTTTGGACATAAACCCAGCCAGGAGGTGAAATGTTTGACCGTAGGCCATTTGCTCATATCGTACCGGTTTCACTCAATATCGCTTGTGCATTGAGCACATTGATACCCTCAATCTGAGTGAGATCTATCCCGCTTAGTTGATAGCACGCCATTATCCCTGTCGGAATAATGGTATGCTATATACCTTCAAAATCTCTTTCACACAGGACTACTGCCTATTTCGCTCCCTTGTTGGTCGGTTGATTGCCCCCTGCGAGAAATGGTGACGATGTCCACCCTACAAATGTACTTGGACAAGGGAAAGCACAATCAAGAAACGCAGCGGTAAGATGTAATCTTGAGGTGTCGTTATGGATGATTGTGAACGTTATCTTTTCGATCTAAGCGGCTTTCTGCATATTCCCGGTCTGCTATCTGAGAGCGAAGCACAGCGGCTGCATGAAGCGGCGGTTGAGCTTGAGGAACATGCGCTTGCCTGCCGACACAATTCTCCCAAATGGCGGGCAGTTTGGGGTCATGAGTATTGGCAGAATCAACAACATGCTTATTTCGCGCAGATGAACGGTGCCGAGGATGCCAGAACGCTGATGATAGAGGATTTCTGGCTCTATCCCGATGTGTTCGACATGTTGATTGGTCATGATCGCACCATGTCGTATGTGCGGCGCATTATCCAAAGCGAGATTAGCATCAACAACTCTGAATTGAGGATAAGGTACACCAATAACGCCAGTGGAATGCACTTGGGACATCCGGATGGACGGCGGCAGAAATATCGTTACGAGGTAATTGACGGCGAGATCCAGGCTACGATGGTGCGAATGATTTATTTCCTGCATGATGTTTCCATGGACGAAGGTCCTACCTGTTTTGTTCCCGGTTCGCACCGCAACGCATTTCCCGTTCCGGTAAAAACCGGGTCGGTAGAGGATGAGCCGGGCGTTGTCGGGATACCTGTCAAAGCGGGTGACGGTATACTGTTCACGGAGGCGTGCCGGCATGGCGGGTTTGCCAACCGAAGTGAAAAGACACGTTACACGCTGCACGTCGGTTACGGTCCGCACTTCATGAAATCGCAGAACATCTCGACCATGGATGAACCGGTGAATGTGACGGATGAACTGCTTGGACGCTTGACCGAAGCCCAGCGGAATCTCGTTGTTCCGACCGAGCGAGTGGCACTTTAACTATGCAAATCAGACACGCGAATGTGACTCGTCTCAGATTTCATTGGCATTGATTTCTCCAGCATCCCATAGGCAAGTAAAGAGACAGCGGAGAGGGCCTGTTATAGTCAATTCACCTTAAGAATCACACATTTAGGATTAGACAAATCAATCCATCGTAACACAGTTTACTGAGTACGTTTTTTTGTAGGGAGTTTTGTTCTCGACAAGAGGTCGCGACCGGGAGGTCGCTCCTACAGTCCAAGATTTCAATCGTACAATGACATCTGTAGTATGGGTTTAACGTGGGTACTCTATCGCAGGATTTGCTCTCGCATTCGCTGTCAGGGATCTCTATCGCGCTCGCTATCCACTCGCTCGATCTCAGTTGATTCCTCGCTATTCTTCTCTATAAGGCGGTGCTTCTCCCTTTTTTGGGCACCACAACGTCTTGTGTGCCGTTTCCCTCTTTGCCAAATCGTTCTTATCGAAACTGAAAAATGGCTTTCCGCAGTCGGAGCACGCCCAGACTAAGAAGTTGTTCCCTTGACGTGATTTCATGTGCTCCGGATCCGATCCCCACGCCTCCCCCAAATAACTGATGCTAGCCCTGTCGGCA
Source organism: Candidatus Poribacteria bacterium (assembly GCA_965204085.1). Classification (GTDB taxonomy): domain Bacteria; phylum Poribacteria; class WGA-4E; order WGA-4E; family JAJDTR01; genus JAJDTR01. The sequence goes on from CBDBEE010000002.1 coordinate 1,763,544, forward strand.
ATCCCGAAGAAGTGGTCTACGAGTCCTTGTCGCTTAGGATCATCTGGTGGCGTCGTTATGATTTCCACGTATTGGATGCTGAGTCTTGCAACTTTTACTCTGAGTAAAGTTGCTTCATCGTCGGCTAGCTGCTCCGCCTCGTCGAAAAGGACGTTAGCCCGCCGCATGAGATCTGGCGAGAATAACGGGCTCGTCATGGGAGCACTGATTGTCATGTGAATCCACTCATCCTTGGCTTTTTTGTGAAGCATATCAATATATTCCAAAATAGGCCGAGCTGCCGACCCGTAATAGGCATCCAGAAACTCGCCAACGCCCTTGTCCACATCGAAGTTAGGATTCCACATGAGTTTAGCCAAGAGGTAGGCTCGAAGCTCGGAGAACTCCCCCATCGGATTAAAGGGGTCGGCTTGCGGAAACATCTCCTTCACGCCGTATTTGACGAAGAACTGCATGTTCGGTTTTAGCACGTAGAGGTTTGGATGCGGCGCCAACCAGTGTTGAAAATTGATTACATAGTCCCAGATAAAGAGCTGATCCGAAATCTCGGACCATTTCTTGATGTCGTCCACGACGGACACTGGCGCGCTGGGATTGCGGCTGAAAGTGCAGGTACCGAGCGGGTGCGAAAAACAGCACTCGATGTCGCTGAGCCGGACGAGAACGTTGCGCCTCGGGCGCACGTTTTTCGGCGGCTTGCGGCTGTAAGCATATGCCAGGGTCGAGATGTATTTGTCCGGATGTTCCTTCTCTATGGCTTCGGCGACTTGGTTGACAAACTGCAATAGCGAACCCATGTGGCTTTCTTCGCGCTTGTCGACCGCACGGCAATTCTCGCATTCGCACCAGCCACCATAGTCGTTTTGTGACACCGTAAAGATGGTTCTATCGGGCTGCTCGCGTATCCATCGCTTGACGGTCTCAATAGCGATGCGGACGACCTCGGGATTGGTGAGGCACAGTTGCGCATACTCCCCGACCCGTTCGCCATTTACTTCAGCGTAGTATTCGGGATGTTCCTTGAAGTATTCCTGTACCCCGTGATGCACTCCACTAGGCATGAGGCGGTAGAAGGTGTGGTACATGGGTGAGGCAAAACGAATTCTACCACCGTGTTTGTCTGTAAGCCCATGAGCGTGATGACCATTGATTTTGTTTCGCGCTGCCCAGTCCGCATCTTCGCCCACAAAATAGTGCGTGTCCCTTGAAGCTATGATCGGGGTTTGTGTATCGTTGATGGCGCCAATCTCAATCCGCTGACGCGTGGGAACGCGACTTACTTCCGGATGAAACCATCGGCATCCAAGGTAGTCCTCCAAAAAGGTGTAAACCCCGTACATCGTACCTCTCTGCTTGCCCCCTGCCACAATCAGGTAGTTTCCCTCGGTGCGGATGTTGAAGCCGTCATCTCCCAGTGCATCGAAGTCAATTTCGGCATTAAGCTGTTTTAAGTGAAGATTGTCCCCTAGAATAATCTCATGGGATCTCAAAGCACCGCTGTCCGTAACGATTGAGAGATCTGCGCCGGATATCTCCTTTAAGAAGGATTTCAACTCGTCGGCTGCATGTTTCTCGGAGGGCGAAGCGGTTTCGGAAATGACAATAACGTAGTTGCTGGTTGCTTTGTCTACAATGACTAGCTTAGTCATATTACCCCTTTCTGTCGCGTGAGAGTCAGGGCTAATGTATGTGAACATGAACGCAATTACAAGAAGGGCCAACCGCATGAATGCAAGGTCTGTGTCGGTGGTCTTCATACTTGGTCACCTTGTTTTGAGCCTTCCCCACACGGTAGCCATTTTGTCAGATGGAGACACAGCCATGACATCGAATGTGCGGCCAAGACCCACATTCATGAGCTTCTCAATGTCATCGTCGTCAAGTGCGGCATTGAAGATGGCGACATCGTCAATCGTTCCCTTGAACCAACCACTGTGGTCGCCGGACGACCTGACACCTAATGTCAATTTATCGGGGAATGACCGTATTTCCCCTTTTTGCGGGTGCTCCGCCTTCAATTCTCCGTTCAAGTAAAACTTCACCTGTTCACCATCGTAGACGCAACCGATGTGTTGCCATTCGTTCAAGATGCCGGCGACAACCATACCGTTCGCACTCGACCAAACCCCCGCCAGGCTGAGGTGCCAGGTGAGGGTGCCCGCGCCAAGATCGCTCTCCCAGCTATAGAGTGACCACCCGCTGCGGTCTTTCTTCTCCATGATTCCGCCCGATAATGCGGTTTTTCCATCTCTGACCACGGGTTGCACTCCGTCGGGATAGACCCATGCGGAGATGCTGATATGCTTCTTGATTGCCTTTAAGCTATCAGATCGCGGAACGTCAATGGAATCATCCTTTCCATCAAATACAAGCGCTCTCTCGAACTTTCCCCGTCTAATTCTCTCCGGTTCCGCGCCTTTGGTGTAGGTGCCATGATTGTCATTCCCGGAGGAATCTATCACCTCGTTTCCAACGATTTCGTCAAATAGCCATATTCCCACCGCGTTTTCCAAGTTCAGTGCAGCGTGATTCTGACTCGCAGGCAGCAGTATCAGAACAATCACGCCGAGCCACCAGACTGTGGTCCCAAGCATCGAGAGTTTCATGCCGTATCCCTCCTATCAATATTCGGTATTGATTAAGGCTTTGGAAACGCGCCGCGCCTTGTTTCAGCGTTTCTGACGGATCCAAGCCAACATCGACCAGGTGCATGGACATCTTGACGGTTACACCAGTTTATCATAGCATGGATTAGCGACTTGGTCAAGATGTAACGATGTCAAGCATATTGCCGCTGATTTTCCGTGAGAGATATATTTCACGGCTCCGGATGTAAAATTTTGTGTTGGTTAATGTATCTTCGCGTTCGTCCCTATGTTATAATCTTCGTAACTGTTTAGTCCATCGGTCTGGATTTGCAAATCCAGACCGAGCGGAGGGCAGGGAACGCGCCGAGCAGGGAAGTACAATGCTAATTTCGACAAATCGGGGCTTACATGCCCAGACCGGACGTGCGACGAATTGTAATACTACGAACCAAACAATGCACCAAACAGTTAATAATCTTCATTCCGTAAGAGCTACCTCCCGTTCGCGACCCCCTGTCGCGAGAAAAAGAGAACGGAATTCGACGATTTGATCATCGAAGAGCGTTCACATGGTGGCACTGTGCTGTGAAGTGGTTGGGTTTCACTCAAATTTCGGTTGTTCCGGGCGAAGTGATACGTCGGAAGCGACCTTTTCTTGAGTGAATTGCCAGTGATTTCCGTTCAACCCGACCTACAAACTACTGTCGCGAGTGCAACTTTCTCCAGCAGAAGACGCGGTGAGGAGGAGACAGAAAAATGGCAATAGAACAACCGGACTCCGTTAATGGGAAAAGCACCCAAGAGAGCATCCTGCCGCAATTGTCCGATTCTTCCTACGCAATGGCGGTCTCGGCGCTCTTTCTGCTTCTCGGGGGCATCATCGCATGGCACCACGAGATGTGGAGGGATGAAATGCAGGCGTGGCTGATTGCACGCGACAGTGCATCACCAATCGAAGTGTTGTATCACCTGAATCGATATGACGGGCATCCGGGGCTGTGGCATCTTTGTCTTTATGTGTTGAAACTCATCACGCGGTCGCCCATCATCATGCAGCCTTTCCACCTCATCATAGCCGCCGTCTCGGCTTATGTCTTCTTGAGATTTTCGCCTTTCACGAGATTGCAGAAAACGCTCTTTGTGTTTGGGTATCTGCCCTTTTATGAGTATGCAATTATCTGTAGAAACTATGCCTTGGGCGTGCTGATGCTATTCCTTTTTTGCGCGCTTTTTCGGAACTGGAGAAGGAGATTGCCTCTTTTGGGTTTAATTCTTCTGTTAATGTGTCATACTAGCGTTCATGCGCTAATCATCGTGATCTCCATTCTCATTGGCTTGTGCTGGGAGTTGCTTGTTAATCCTGACCGACCGCCTCGAAGGGAGATCAGAATCGGCTTAGGCTTGATTCTATTCGGGATTGTAACGGCAATCATCCAACTAAAGCCGTCCGGTCCAAACCTAGGGATTTCTACAGGGTGGAGGACAGAGTTTGAGTTGAGTTACTTTCTCAGGGCTTTCAATATCTTGCCGAAAGCGTTTTTCCCAATACCGGAATTCACGCTGCGCTACTGGAATACCTATATCCTTGACAGGCTGCCGGCTGCAGATGAAGTAAAATTCGCTGTAGCCGTACTCATCCTTTTTTTCGCACTGTTCCTTTTCATCCGGAAACCTATGGCTTTCCTAATGTATCTGTTTGGAACTATTGGCTTATTGGCATTTTTTTATTCAAAACGCTTCGGTTTTATTCGTCATTGGGGTTTTCTCTTCATGGCATTCGTGGCTGCAAACTGGCTGTGCTACTATTGCCGGGACCTTCCAAAGTTGAAGTTCAATTTGGTTAATCGCCTAAATGGAATCAGTTCGGGATTGGCCAGACATGTTGGTGTAGTTCTTATCGTGTTCTTCGCGCTTCATCTGGTAGGCGGCGTCGCCGCGGCGATAATGGACTACAAATATCCTTTTTCGAACGGCAAAGCAGTCGCTCAATTCATCAAGTCCGAGAATTTGGAGGAGATGATCATCGCGGCGGAAGCGCCAGATGACGTAACGCTGGAGATCCTCGGATATTCGGAAAAAGACACCTTTTACTATCCGCGCACAAAGCGGTTCGGATCTTTTATCCCGTGGGATGTGACGTGGGGGCAGGGAAGGGGGCGGCCCACCGAAGAGGTACTTCAGGAGGTGCAGAGGTTAAGTAATGAGCGGAGGGAGGATATCTTGGTCGTTTCGGGACGGATATTCCCCGATGAGCTTCGGATGAGACATTCACTCTCGGAGGTGAAAGTGTTTGACCCATCGGTTGTGCGGGAAAGCCTTCAGAACTACGTACTGTATCGAATGACGCCTCAGGCATCAAGTGCAGCCGCGATTAATTCCCAAAGCGTTGTGGGACTATGGGGTTTCGATGAGAGAGAAGGAGATCTAGCTAGGGATTCATCAGGCCATGATAACGACGGGACGCTGATTGGGAATCCCCAATGGGTTGAAGGCAGATTTGGCACGGCATTGCGGTTTGACGGTGTAGACGATTATGTTGACTGCGGCAACGCCCAGATGCTTCAAATTCCGACCGGAACAATGATGGCGTGGATAAAAGTGCACACCGATAAGGATAGCGGTTTGTCCGCTGTAACGCTTCCGTTTGGTGATTCTCGGCGTTGGGAACCGCCGTTTCGCAGCTTAGGATTGGGTGCAGTCCAGGGCGAGCCTGTTTTTTGGATAGCCATCAACGCCAAAAATAAGGAATTTCTTTCAGGTAAGTTGCGGCTGCACCAATGGCACCATATGGCAGTTACCTATGATGGCGCTATGAGAAGGGGGTACATTGACGGCGAGGAGGTTTTCGGCTACGTATTTCGAGGAGAGATCGAGTATTCTGGCGATCCGACTTGTGTTATTGGCACTCGCGGTAAAGAATCGCCTGGAGAGTTTTTCAACGGTGTGATTGACGAGGTTGCAATCTTTAGCAAAGCATTGAGTAACGACCAGATCAGAGCGGTTATGAAGGATGGGATTCGGGAGATTAGGTGGAAGTCGGAGTGATGTTCGCAGGCTGGTAGTCATTAACGCTCATATTGTGATTGTGTGTCAACAAACGATGGCGATACGCGTGATTACCCATAACAATTGGACACGCCCCCGTATCGCAAGGAATCTTTCTCGCACAAGAATCCCTATCTCGGTTGTAATTCACTCCCTCGATTGATGTGTCAATTTGCGCAATTCACAATCTAACAGATTGTGGTACAGAAGAATGTCATTACCCACAAGCATGTATAATTATTAGTGGGATTGGCTATAACAAAAATTCATTCGCGGTACCCGATTCGCGATGGATTATCGGGAATCGGAATATACCCCTATCGCGTTCCCTATTCAGTCACTTGATCCCTCCAACAGATTTCGCACGTAATACCATTTCTATATTTTAGCAGTGCATTAATAGCGTCAATCAATTCTGTCCAAAGCGGGGCAAGATGCCCCGCCTACAGGGTTTGGTGTAAGGGAAACAGTTGTCAAAATAGTATATGGAAGGCACTATATGCACTGTTATTCAAGCGAAATGGTATAAGTGCCAGTTCGGTTGGCAAAGTCCGGTCACTGTGTCTCACCTTCAACGATTGTGATTAGGCGGTTAACAGCAAGGTTTGTGTGTAGATTGACCTGTCCCGAGGGCCATATTATTTGGAGAGATTCAACCTGCTCTTTCTTGCCGAGACCGAAAGTGAGCGTCGTTTCGCTTTGGGAACAGTAGCTTCCGCCCGTCCGGACCATTTGTCGTTGTGTCACATATCCCGCCGTAAGAATAACTTTGGCACCAATGCCGTCCCTGTTGCTTTGTGTCCCGATAGTTTTCACACGCAGGAAATTCGACTGATTTCCACCGTCATTCCGAAACAGCGAAGGACCGCCGTGTTCGGGCAGGACACCGTTGTTGGATACCAGCACATCCAAATCACCGTCGCCGTCATAATCGCCGTAAGCGGCGCCCCTCCCGACGCCGGGATTCTCAAACCCGACAGCATCGCTCACGTCTTCAAACATGAGATTACCTTGATTCCGGAACAGGGATGGCTGCTGCGTGTAGACTAGATTCGGCTGTGATTTTGCGATGTCCGGCTCAATGTGACCGTTGGCGCAAAACAGGTCGGAATACCCATCCAGGTCGAAATCAAAGAAGAATAAGCCGAACGTCAGCGTGAGAAGGCTTGGGCTTCCGACTTTTGCCGGTCTTGCCAGATCGGTGAACTGGTGATTTTCGGAAGCATAAAATAATGCGGTCATCTCATTGCTGAAGTTGCCGATTGCCATAGCAACGCCGCCGTCGTTGTTCACATCCGAAGCGTCAATTCCCATTCCCGCGCGCGCCATTCCCTTCTCGCTCGTGGCAACGCCTCTCAACACCGCCTCGTCGGTGAAGGTGCCATCGCCGTTGTTGCGGTACAGGAAATTCGGTTCGGTGTCGTTGGCGACGGCTAGGTCTATCCAGCCGTCATCGTCGTAGTCCAGCATCGTCACGCCGAGTGATTTGCCCTTGGGATTGTAAAGACCGGCTCGCACGGTGACATCCTCAAAAGTACCGTTGCCGAGGTTCCGATACAGGCGACTGGATTTTCCCCCATAGGCGAAAGGGGGACAGTAAAAGATAAACTGATCGTCAACGACGCAGGGAATTTCTAGCTTCTTGGACCATCGTATGAAGTTGCATACGAACAGATCCAACCAACCGTCTCGGTCGTAGTCAAAAAACAACGCGCTGGTAGACCACGACTCACCGCCAACCGCCGCTATCTCTGTCACATCGGTAAATGTGCCGTCGGCGTTATTGCGAAAAAGCCGATTGCTATCCAGATTGGTGAGGTAGATGTCGGAATCCCCATCGTTGTCGTAATCGGCGATTGCGGCGCCCATACCGTACATCGGTATCGCCAAATTTGCCGCATCGGTGACATCGACAAATCTGCTGTTACCCAAGTTCCGATAAAGTTTGGAAGTGGGTGACGGATTTCTATCCTTCCAACTTTTTCCGTTGATGAGGAGGATGTCGAGTTGGTGATCGTTATCGAAGTCGAGGAAGGCACAACCGGATCCCATGGTTTCAGGCATGTACCGCTTTCCGAAAGCGCCCGTGAAGTGCTTGAAATCGAGCCCGGCTTCCATTGCAATGTCGACGAATCTCACATTGGGGGGTTGTGCGAAACCGAGGCTCACACAGAGAAAAAGTGTGGGAAGTAGTGTGGAATACCATGAACGAAGGGCATGGTATCTGGTGCCGAGTTGAGCTATGGAAGCGTCGGTCAGGGGCTTGGAAGATGGATTAACCAACAGTTGCCTAAAATTTCTCTCCACAAGTTAATCATTTTCCATTTGGCAACCATTCATCAAGTCGACTTGATCTGTGGGGGAGTAGAAATAACTTCCGAAATGCCACTCACCAATATCCCCAATCAACCTGCGCTGCCGCGGTGTACACCGCTTCAACAGTTCAGGCGAGGGGCGTTGGAAATCATAGGGGCGCAGGAATTGCTGGACATAACAGTAAATCAGGGATTTGCGCGGCAGCTCCGAATGGTTCGGCACGTACCCGTGCCACAGTGAATGAGTGAAAATGGCAACATCGCCGCTCTCGGCACAGATTTGAACGGCTTCCGGTATGTACGGTCCTTCCTCAATTCCGCCTTCCGGGAAAAGGCGCCTATGGCTGCCGGGGACTAGCGTGAAGTTGCCCATGTTAGGTTCGGGGACATCAGTCAAGAAATACTGGAGCTTGATTTGCAGGGGAATACTGTCCTCGCTAACCCGAATTTGCCTCATCGCTTGACCGCCGTCGGTGTGCAGCCTTCCTTTGCTGTTGAGGTTCTTTGGACGGACGATGATCTCGGACATGCCCAGTCCTAAAAAGGGCCCCATCAATTCCAGCACAATCGGGAAGGTCGCCGGATGATCCATCATATCGACGAAAATGTCGTGTTCCTCCATCACGTTTCGCTGGTCGAAGTCGTGGTGCGGTTCCGCTTCGGGTTGTTCCAGGTGTTCGGCGTGCATCTGGTCGACGACGTCCGTCAGTTTGTGGATTTCATCGGATGAGAGGATGCCTTTTAGGTGGAGATAGCCGTTCTGCTTCCAATAGCGAGTTTGTTCTTCGGTCAAGACGCCGATTTGGTTTTCGGATACTACGGTTGACATGAGAGTTACCCTGAGAGCCAGGTTGAAGGACAAGTGTCATTGCCGTTATTGGTCATTTGAGGGAGCTTTTTCATGGTTTTGTGTCTTGCGATACACCTGTCGCACCGCTGGCGCTTTCAAAGGCTGGTGGGCAGTGCCCACCCTACTAACGGCTAATGCATTCAAAGACTGTAGGAGCGACCTCCCTGTCGCGATCGCCTAGCGTGGCGGGGCAAGATGCCCCGCCCACGATGGGTCCTCTCGTTGTGGTTTAAGTCCTGTTAGATACTCAGATTGATTAGGCTGCGGTTGTTGAGGATACTCTCTCGCGTCTCCTCGCTCCAGCGATTCGAATCCTCTTGTCCAGCCAATGGTTTGTACACGTACCGCGGTTCGTCAGGGAAGTGCTGACTTCGAGCGTCTATCGCTAGGGCGATCATACGAGATCTCTGGATGACAAGCTCTTCGTCGTAGACGAGGTCGGGTTTGTCCTGCCTTTTTTTTCTGACATTGAGTATCGAAGATCGGCGGTGAAAACCAAAATTGAACGTCACCCGCTTACGAGGCGAGTCGTTGGGGAAGGATGCGTGCAACAGTTGGCGGTTGGAAATGACGATGTCGCCAGGATCGCAGACCATGGGCACCGCCCCGGGCAGGCGATCCGATCCACTGTTGTCAGCCAGCAGTTTTACTATGTCAATCTTATCCCGTTTGTGCGATCCGGGAAGCACCCAAACGCCGTTAGGGGCAGTGCTCCCGTAATACTGAAACATGAAATTGAACCCGTGGGTGCCTTCGTCCAATTCACTTTTATCCCAGTGCGTGGTGCCGTCCTGATGCCAAGCCACGGATGGGCCCAAACCCGCTTGCTTAACAATCATCGACTCGGAGAATGGCGTAAAATCGGAGCCGTTTATTGCCTCGGTGATGGACAGCAGTTGGGGATGACCGTAGAGCCTAAAGCAGGATTCCAGAAGTTGAATGGGACCAGAAATGCCCGAGATTATATACTCTGGCGCGTCGGGGGGAGGTTCCGGTACTGCCATATTTGCGGGGTGCCGCCCCTTACCTCCGTCCGGGTCGCTTAACGGCTTCTCGAAACGAAAACGCGAGCGCTCGGAAGGGGTGCCTATCGCGGGCCTTCCATGAGAGTCGAGACGGGAGTCCTTGGTGTGCGGCGCTCGGTCAAAGACTTCCTCCAACTCCGTCTGCAACTCCTTCAGCTCATCCGCCTTTACGGCGCCCTCGAACACGTAAAAACCGAAATGCCAGTAGGCATCCAGAATCTTTTTGTCCACGGCGCCCTCGGCGTCGAATATTATCGGACCGCGATTGCCAAGCTGGTGCGCCATACGCTCGCCGTCACGGACGTAGGCGGCAATTTGATCGAGCGATGTGCTATCTGTGCTCATTCAATGTGTCTCCCTTGAGTCATGCGAAAAAAATTTAACCAAGAGTGGGTGGTGCCTACGGAATAAAGTACCGTTAAAGAAAACCGAGATGGATATAAACCAGTTTACTCGATTCTGGCTGTTGGGTCAACAGAAATGGGGTTGTGCTTGGCCTTTCGCTAGTGGCTGTGTAAATTCCATGCGTCTTCCCACCGCTAGATGAGTGCGGCGCAAATTTATCGCCAGAATTTGTACATCGGGTAATCTAGGGCGAAACCGATGAGATTCCAGATGCTTCCAATGGTAAACTCGCCGAGGATTAATCCCAGAAAGAAGGGCCTTAGCTGTCTATAGCCGCTGATGCCGCGGAACCGCAGGATCAATGCTTTTGCTATCCAGCCCACGAAGAACGGCAACCACACCCAATCCATATATAGACTGCCTGAGAGCGCATATCCTACCCCGTGAAAAGGCCACCAAAAGAAGCGCATCCTCATTGCCTGCAGAAAAAAGGTAAAGAGTAGCCCGATACCCATGGCTATAACGGCTAAAGCGTTTGTAGCAGTCGGCGTCTTTACCCATCCGTCGAGCATGCCGAAAGTGAATTCACCAAAGTTGGTGTACCAGCCCTGAATCTTGGTTGTGGCTCCGAGGTCGTAAGAGCAGTGTAACAGTATCCACATTGCGGTGTAGGCGGCAATTACTACGTATAGTGCCATGAACACGACAAGTTGCCTGACGTTCAGTCCGGTGGTGTCGGCTATCTTGAACCCCTCAAGCTGATGGGGACCCGGGTGACCTCGGTAAGTGCGCGTGAACCAAAAATAGTAAGCAAACATCACAAGGTTTTTTTTTGCAAGGCGCCGCGTGCCAAACATGCTAATCATGGCGATGCCGGGTGCAGTTCGTGCGAAGCTGTGTTCGGGCGCTCCAAGTTCGGCTCGCATCCTAGCGATAGTGGTGGAAACTACAAAATATATAGCGAAAAAGGTGATAGCGACCCAAGACGACATGCCGGCGCTGCACGAAAAGAAAACGAGCAAAGCCATTCCACACACTGCCCCCATCACCGCCCATCGATACGGCATCGGTTCGCGTTCGTCGTCGAGGCTTGATGACATTCCGATCGCCTTTCGTAAAACTTCGCGGAAAAATTTTCTTCCCGACCAAATGGCAAACGTGCACAGCCCGATGTATGCACCGAATGATTGCTCCGTGATGAAGGGAAAGCGCGGCAATTGTTCGAGTCCCACCACGCTTCCGATGATTCGCTCCGCTTTGAAGAAAAGATAGAAGAACCACACGGAAAAGCACAAATCGAGTGGAACCAGATAGCTGATGCCGATTAGAAATGGGTAAAAACCGATTAGCATTCCGCCAATGGCGCTCCACGGCTTCTCGGTGAAGTACATGGACACGTTTTGCGCTTTTATGGGGATGTAAGGGATCGACGGAATAAGGTAACTTAGACCGTTCAGTACTCCGATACCTCCGGCCAATCCGAAACCGTACCACAGCAACTTTTGGTTAAAGAACAGACGTCCTCGCGTGATCTCCAGCGGCAGTTGGATAATGGGATAGGTCAGCTTCTCCCGCTCAATCCACTGTTTTCTAAGGATAACGTTGATGCACAGCAGGGTTAGCACCAACACGGAAGCGAAACCACCCCAGATTAGCACTCTTCCTATCCAGACTTTGAGATACGCCTGGGTGTAAATTGTCCCCTCGCCGTTATAGAACCCGTTCAAAACGCTCAAATCTTGAATGGTTAGCCAGTGAGGGATGTATTGCCAGTAGAGGTTTTTCCAGTCGTTTTCGGGCGTGGCGAACCAGAAGGGGTGCCCAATCATTATCATCAGTCCCTGCAACATATCGGTGCCAGCGAGGGAGGCACCCAAGGAGAGAAGGACATAGAGGAACCCCAGTTCAGGTCGAGTTAAGGCTGTGCCGGGGAGGGAGTTTTCGAGGATGGTGTTGAGGAGTGTAACGACGAATACGATGAATACAACGGTATAGAAAAGGGCGACACGGGTCGGAAATCCTTGGTTCGACAAGACCTCGGCACCGATGACGAAATAGGCGTTCGGCACGACGAGAAGCACCGCAACAATCACGGCTCGCCATCGGATTGTCGACGCCTTTGGTTCATGGGCTACATTCATCGGCTCCGACCAAGGTTTTTTTCGTCAATGGGATAGGGAGAGTGGGAGTGGGAGGGTTGATCAGGGTTTATTGGAGCATTGTCGAAGTGAGTGTGATTCCTTTCTCATCGCATCCTCTGATTCTATGCTCGAAGTTGCACATTTGTACGCTTGGTTGTGCACACCCTATGAGAAATGGTGGGCAGGGGATCTCTATCGATCAAGTGAGTGAATATCGAACGCGATAGCAAATCCTGCTCCATATCCACTCGTTTGATCACCCTGCAACCTGCGAATCTGCCGATGGACTTGGAATACGGTAATCTTCTGGAAATCGAAATCTCACAGTGGCAGAAATCAGTCCGCGCTCACCTGCGCGGCTTCGGTACTGTTGGAGCCGATCGACAGTTTGGCCGGAGGGCTACTGGCTATAATCTGTTGTCCAACGGACGCCGTAACGACAACATTGTACGGAAGTGTCGCGAGTTCGCGACCAATAAACGGGTTTTCCCGTGCGGTAACTCCGAATCCGACAATATTTGGTTCGAGTACAATTGTGGCTTCCGTCTGATCAGCTCCAAGAATGGTGTTCAACTGTTGTGCTCGAATTCCAGGCGGCAAGCCGAGGAGTGCGAGCGTTAGAATCTGCTTCGATCCAGGCTTGCGCTGTGCTGTGACTTTCAACGGCACCGGAGTTTCAGGTGCTATACTAAGGTTTTCGGGCGAAACGGAAAGAATGACGTTGGGCGGCTCGGTTACGCTAACCACTACGCTCGAGCGCTGTACGGGCAACAGTTGGTTGGCAAGCCGATAAAATTCGATCGGATTCGCTGCACGCTTAACCAACTTACCGGTTAGGGGCATGACACTTCCCACGACCTGCACCACCCGGTGTTCCAAAGGAGCATCAGGTGCAGCAGTCAGCGTGATGATACCCTCTGCCATCTCTTTCAAGATGGCTCCCGAACTTGCCGTCACTCCCGGCGGCAGATTCTCCACTTCGAGCATAATTTCACCACTGAATCCGACGCGGCGATCGGCAGTTACGGTTAAGACAACCGTCCCGCCCCTTCCAATGTTTGGGTTATCGGGGGTCACTGAGATGCTAAAATCGGGACGTGTCGGGACTACGCCCAAGTGGTAAATGTAGCCATCTCCTCCGGCACCAGTGATATCTTCTACACGAAGCATATAAACTCCCGGCTCCGGAAAGCTAAAGTCGATTCGCGCATCGCGTCCGCCAGCGATACCGGCGTTGTTTGCCAGCACCTCTCCTCGTGAATTTACCAATGTCAAGGACGGACTTAATGGAGAACCGAGCCGTTCTGCGGAGAGATCGATTGAGTATCCGCCGATTGAGGCTAAGAAGCCCCAAGGTCCAAAACCGTTCTCAATCTTCAGCAGAATTTTGTTGCGCCCCTTGGATAAAGGCAAGGCGATCACGTCATCGGCGGACCTTATCGGACGATGAACATGATGACTCCATATCAGCTTGTCGTTCACCCAGACTTTGATGCCGTCATCGGATGCGAGAGATAGAATCTCGGTGCGATCGCGGTCTGATTCAAGGTATGTCAGTGCATAGCCGACGACATCATCTTCCGGAACATTTGAGAACACAGTGTTTCCAAAACCTGTCGATTGATACCATCCAATCGTTCTCCCGCCTTTTCCGGTATATTCCTTTTCAAGGTCAATTTCGACCTCAGGCGGATATACGACATCAAACCCGGTTTCGTTATAATTGTCAAACGGTTGAATGACCCACCAGGGCCCGAGCGTCTGTCCTTCGCGAACATCGAATTTGTAATAATCAGCATCGCCCGGCTCCGATATACGGCCGCTGACACCGCCAGATACATCAATCTTCTGTGCGCTCTGGAGCTGCTTCGCCATGATTGCTGCCAAGCGTTGTGATTCTTCTTGAACAAAGGCGATGATACGCTCGGCTTCTTCCAGCGAGATGTTTGCATTGTCTTTTGCGACCATGCGCATGACGGTCGTCCGCCATTCCTCCGCATTAAGGGCTTGATTGTCCGGCGAGCGCAGCTCATGGCACTGACTGCATTTTGCTTCAAACAGAGTTCGCCCCTCTATGTCTATATCAAAAGTCTCAGACGGTTCCGACACGGTTTCGATTGGCTCGCTCATTTCGACTTCAACCGTCTCGGGTGCGAGGCTTGAGATAAAGGGGAAATTTCCGTAAGGCGTGCGAATCTCCCTCAAACCCGGCTTATGATCCGCAGTTAAGTCTATGGGTATGTCAAGCGAGGTGCTAGAATCGGTCGCAGAAACATTGGGGAGATTTTCACCGCCTAATATCGCATTAACCGTCGTTCCAATTTTGCCGGCGGGCGGAAAGAGATAGGTATTATAGGGTATAATGCCCATTGAAAGTCGATAGACTGATGATGGATTGTTGCCATAGAGCAGATCCCGAATGCCTAGGTAGTACGTGCCGTCGGCGGGAATGGTATAGTCGATGAGCGGATCAAGGACGTAGAAACCGGTACTTCGCGCAAGCTCCTCTCCGTCCGCATCATACAGCGTTATGACCGGGTGAAAAAACTGCTGACTTGCATTATTGAGTCGGAACGCTTTGATTTCAAAGATGAACCGGTCGTTTTCATATCCGTCGAATTGGAAGAAATCCGCATCCGCGTTGGAATTGATTAGGCCGTTTATGACAACCGGAGTTACCACCGGTGTAGCATCGTCAATGCTGCTGTTGGGTTCAAGTTCAATCTCTTCGACTTGCTCGCTTATTTCAAAGGGCCAAGCGGTGGAGGTACCGAATTTGCCGACGATGCGAATCTCACGGACTCCGGGCGGAGTCTCGGGCGGGATAGACAGTCGGAGGGTCAGTCCCCCGCTCGCCGCAACCGCCGATTTAAGATAGGAGACGATTTTATCTCTGTCTTCGACCGAGATGGGCGCATCCCTTTCATCAATCATGTTGTCTACGGTGGCTTCCCACTGCGAGGCAGCCATTGATCTATTGCTCGGGGAACGCAATTCGTGGCACTGGGTGCAGGAGGTCTCAAACAACGCCTGATGGGTCGTGTCAACTTCCCCACTCGAATCAAACAACTCGCCGGTAATTCCGGTGTCTCCTTCAATGAGCAGAGTGTGTGCTTCTACAAGGTCGGCACCGTGAACGGAAACATCGACTGTTGTCCCCACTTGTCCGCCAGCCGGGAAAAGGGAGTTGATTCGAGGTTTGCCTTGTGCAAACACCGGATGACTATTAACCAAGAAGAGGCAACCTAGATATGCCAGAATCACGAAGGACGATATTGACTTAATTTTCATTGTGCAATCTCCTCTAAATTGTTCGGGCGGTTTCTTTTTCCTGTTCTATAGCTTAATGCTTAATCCTTATCTGAATATCTAACTCCACAAGTACACACTACAAACTTTGCTCTTGCTTCCATATTTTCAACGATTCATAACTTATACCATTTCTCTAAAATGCTTGTGCATTAATCGCGTGAATCAGGTCAAGAAATTTGCGTGGAGCGTAACATGAAGTCTCGTCTCCGCACAAAGTCGGTGGGGCAAGATGCCCCGCCTACGGGGTAAGTGAACGATATGTTTAGAGACAGGTTATGTACTACATATTCAAGCGAAATGGTATTAGCTCGACTTTGTACATTTATGTGGCATGACAGACGGCGTCAATCAATCGTTGAGAGCTTGTTTGATTAATCGGTAGCAGATCCTTCAAGATCTCTATGGGATTTCTATCGCGTTCGTTGTCCACTCACTTAATCACTCGCTATTCACTTGTTTGATCCCACCCTACAAATGTACATTTCAATCAACAGGCTCTTAATGAACGTCGCTGTGTATACGCCGGCTATTCGGCGAATGCAGCAACCAATTCTCCGTTCGATAGATTCCAGACTCTAGCGATTCCATCACGTCCGCCAGCGGCAACAAACGCACCGTCTGCGCTCAAATCCACGGCATAGATTTCTTCCGCTGATTCAGTAAAGGTGTTGAGGCGGCTGCCGGAGCGCAAATCCCAAACAATGACCGATTTGTCCGCACTTCCAGATACCACTATAACTTGGTTGTTTCGCGTGCCACAATCAATGGCGTATACTGCTCCTTGATGCCCGTTGTAAACTCGAACTAGGGCTCCCTGTGTCTGAAGGTTTCCGGCTTCTCCCACGGATTCGGTCACGCGCCACGAGCGGAGTACCGTGTCTGCAGAGCCTGACACAATCATGTTGTCTTCGGGCGCAAACGCCACAGAATAGACAGCGGCGTCATTTTGATCGAAATTCACGAGCACTTCGTACGTCTGAGCATTCCAAATCTTAACGGTTTTATCTTTACCGCTCGTGACGAAGTATTTGCCATCCGGGCGGAAATCAATTCCGAACACGCGATCAATATGTTGGGTAAGCGTTCGTTCGATGTCACCACTGTCAAGCGCGACCACGGAGACTTGCTCGTCCATGCTCGCCGTGAGAACTCTTGAACCATCGGCACTCACGGCGACTGCCTCAATCGTGTCCGCATGACAATCTACGACTTGAATTTGTTCGCCCGACTCAATGTCCCAGACGTGGAGCTCGCCGTTCTGCGCAGGTTGACCACCGCCCGCAAACAAGGTTTTACCGTCGCGTGCAAATTTCAGACATCGCACGGCATCGGAATGGGGCTCCAAATCTTGAATCACTTGGCGTGTGCCAAGGTCCCACAGTTGAACCCATTGGTAACGTCCCACAGCGAGGTAGTTGCCATCCGGGCTGAATCGGATCGACCAGATAGGCGACGAATTTGGTTCGGCGACAACTGGATGTGTCACGGCGAGGACTAAGAAGATTGGAAGAATTGGGAGTAGACTCGAAGCAGCTTTCAAACGTTTCATGTCTCTTTACCTCATTTGTGCGTTTTAACCGCAAAATACTACTTAATGCAAGTTGCTACCTATAACAGAGAAACCGAGTTTTTGGTTCACATTCGCTAGATTCTATGAAAATTCATCAAAATTTCGTCAATCCCGTGTTGCCACATTGGAAAAAACTCGGTTTCTGTACTGCGGTTTCCATGCTCTACTTCCTGATCAGCATCTTGCGTGTCGCCGTAAATTCCCCTGCCTTCAGCGTGTAGAAATAGAGGCCGCTGGCGACGGATTCGCCGCGCATATTGCGACCATTCCAATACGCCGCCCGACTTCGGCTCTGATACAGCCCCGCCGGTTGATAGCCCACTTCAAAACGCCGGACCACTCCCCCGTTCATATCATAAATTGTCAGCGTGACCTCCGCGGGGGTTGCCAACTGATACGGAATCCAGGTTTCCGGATTGAACGGGTTTGGGTAGTTGGCGTGCAACGTGGTTTCTTTAGGAACAATCAGTGAAGCTATAAAGTTTTCGAGATTGGCAATACCTTGTGCAAAGGCAATTGAACCGTCATCTTCAAGACGTGCTTGTGCAATCCAAGACTCTATCATCGCGGCATCGACCGCATCTGTCCCGACTGCGGGCGCGGCGGCTCCCCCAATTCCCTGAGCCACGAGGGTAAGGTCGAAGATGTTGACAACCCCGTCGCCGTTGATATCCTCCGGCGAATTCCCGGCTACGCTTTTTCCTAACTGCCGCGCGACGAGAATCAGATCAAGCACGGTGACCACTCCGTCACGATTCACGTCTCCGGTCGCCAGCCGTTCCTCGACAGTAAAGGTTATTTCATGGGGACCTGCAGGAATCTCATCTCCGTGAATAGAGCCGAACTGGAAATTGCGCAAGGCTATTTCCGTGTTTCCCCCGGATTTCGCCTTGAACTGGACGTGCAGTATGTCCCCGCTGCCACTGGCGCCGTGGTCGCCGAGCAGGGCTGTGCTGAGTCCGGTGATTTTACCGCCGCCGTTATCGATACGTCCCTTCTGAAAGAAGGTCGATCCGCCGTCGGTCTTCAGGAAATCGCCCTCGCTTACGGAAACCGCTTCGAGCAAAGCGGGGTTGAAGGCAATATCAAACTGCCATCCCGCCAAGTCCAAGACATTTTCTGCATGCACATCGAACGTAAAAGTATCGCCGTTGTGAATTGGAGTCTCGGAAAAGGTATAGCTGATGCCGGTTCCCACCGTGTATTCCGTGCCGGCTTCAAACCCGACAAAGGCGTTTGATCCCTGCCAACTCTCAAACACTGTCGCAACCGCGACCAACAACACATTTCTTCCCCGTAGAAGCGTGACCGGGAAGAAATCACTGTAATCGTTGCTGTGGCGGAAGCGGTTTTGTCGAATCAATACGCCATTGAGCCAGACCTTTACTCCATGCTCGGCGCCCACGTACATGGTTGTGTTCTGTTTCCGGGACGAGTAGAGGGATAGGCTTCCATACATGACGCCAGTAGGTACCTCGTTTTTCAGCATATCACTAATATTATCCCATCCTGTAGGCGGAAGATTGTGGGAGGTCCACTCGTCATCGCCGACAGGTTGTCCTAACGTTGCCCCGTGAGTAGAAATCCCACCCTCAGTCACCGTGTTCCCCGTCGCTTCAGCAAGTAAGTCTACGCCGCTATCCAGTCTTACGTCAGGTAGAAACGCCCACAACCAGGGTCCCTCTATTTTCGGACCTCCTGTTGCTGTTGGGAAACCTGGATTGAAATGCCAAACAATCTTTGTGTTCGCACGTAGGGAATCCAAGGGTGAAAAGTCAGTGATGTTGTTGTCGTCGACCCCTAACCATTTTAGGTTGGTGAGGCCCGCAAGCGCCGATATATCCGAGATTTGGTTGTCGCGAAAATCCAAACGCTCTAACTCGGTTAACCTCCCGACGGGTGATATGTCCGCCGATATTCCGTTGCCGACAAGATACAGCTCTTTCAAACCTGTCAAGCCCGCCAAAGGTGAAAGGTCTGATAGCTCCGCGCCGCAAATATCTAGCCTCACCAGTCCTGTTAATCCCGCGAGTGGTGATAAATCGGATATGGGGGTGCCCCAAATGAACATCGATTCCATGTTGACTAATCCTGCAAGTGGCGACATGTCGGTTACCTCGGTTTGAGAGAATTCTAAGCGTTTCAGATTAATCAATCCTTTAACCGGCGACAGGTCGACTACCGGAGTGTCATCAAACTCTAGGTGAGTGAGACTTATTAAGCCCTTCACGGGTGACAGATCGGATACCAGAGTGGCATTAAACTCTAGGTGAATGAGATTTGTTAAGCCCCTCACGGGGGATATATCGGATAGCTGATTGCTACTAATCTCTAGGTGAGTGAGATTTGACAAGCCCCTCACAGGGGATATATCGGATAAAGGGTTCCCGTCAGTCCAGAGTTCCCGCAATTCGGTTAAACCTGCTAGCGGAGAGAGGTCGGAAATCTGATTGTGCCAGAGAAACAACCTACTCAGATTGGTCGCAAATTGAATGCCCGTCAAATCACGGATGTTGCTCCTCCGCATGTCGAGTTCTTTCAATCCTCCCATCTCCTCCACGGTAATGGTGGCATTAGCGCTTTTGCCGAGCGCTTCTGCAACGGCAGCCCGCAGGTTTGAATCGGGGATATGAACCTGCCCTCCCGGCAACACATCGGGTTGTGTTATGACCGGAGGCTCTCCAACTAACTGCGGGTAGTCCAGCGCAGAAATTATATCTCGAAAACTAGATGTCCAGGTGTCGCGTTTCACACTTCCGTTTGGGTTGTCTAGCGCCAGTAACCCTACGTTCTGCAGTCCCGTGTTCTCGCGTATCCTCTCAAGGAAAGTGTCGGTCTCCAACCCGACTACGGCAGCAGCGTATGCCGCGTCGATCGGTGCCTGAAACGCCTCATGAAAACGTGAAACCGGTTCAACACCGTCAAACGTACCGCCCGTGGCTTCAAGCGCTACCCTGTATGTTTCCATATCTTCACCCACACGAGCGTCCATGACGGACTGTTCCACGTAGAGTCGCAGTGCCTGCGCTTTGTTGTAGGGTGGACTGGGGTTGCTCTCAATTGCGGCACGCACCTGGTCCTTAAACGTCTTCATACCTTCGGTGTGGCAACCGATACAGGAGATGCCGTTGCGTACCGTGGGGTCGCTGGCAGCCGGGTTGGAGACGATGTTTATCGGCGCCTCATCCAACCGGAAACCGGAAGCATTGGCAAGGTAGTATCCCTGCAAGCCATTGGGTAAGTTGAAGATAGCCTCTCCGCCATCGTGCGTGAAGTTAAGCGGGTGGGTCAGGATGTTTTGTGTACCCACACTGCCGGCAAAGTCGTAGCTCTTCCAATAGGCTCCATAGCGAGACCTGTGCCGTTCCACGACGCGGTTGTGATTGGAGACACCGGAATTGTTGAACCCTGCTCGCCATACGCGAACCCCCGGCGCATTCACCAGATTGCCTGCGACATCAACCTCCAATCGGGTTTCCAAATCCCTGTCCGTCAACGGCAGCGAAAGCAGGTCGTGGTACAACGGCGGGGTAGAAGCGTTCGCAATGAACCAGTCGATATGGATTGACGGCACATCGGTCTTCATCTGTGTTTGTAGTCGCTCTAGTTGATTTCGGGACCCAAGATGTTCGGGCGCGTCAAACGAGATGTGGTAGGGATAGGCTCCCTCTATCTTTGTCCAGCCGTCATTCCGATCCCACTCGTAGTGTCGCAGGTCAATGTAGAAGATGGTCGCTTGCGGGTCGATGGGTTGCGGGTTGGTGATGCCACTTCCCCATGAGAGGCTGTTGACCAGTTTGTTGAGCGCTTTTCGGTATTCGGCAAGTATCTCAGGTGTTTCGGCAGCATTGTAGAGATGCGTCATGGTGAAGTATCGTGCGAAGGTGCGGTCAAACGACGAGAGTGAATTGAGGTGCGACTCAATGCTTGTAAGCACTTCGCGGGGAGTAATGAAACGACGGAGCGGTGTAGTGGTTGCCGTCCAATCGGGTGCGCCTGCTAGAATCCAGCGTCGGACGGTGTCAATGGATTGAGGGGGCAGTTGGGGCAATCCGAACGGCATCTGTGCGCCGTTCTCGGTGGGGCCAAGCAGGCGCTTGTACAACTCGGAGGCATTCGGATTTCCGGGAACAACGCTACCTCCTTCAATGAGTTCGGCGTGTTCCATGAGGAGTGTTTCTCGAAAGGCGCCGTCGGTACCGTGGCAGTTCAGGCAACTCGCTTCAAAGATGGCGTAGGTGTCTTGGGCTAACTGCGATTGGGCGGAAGCATGTTGTGAGCCTACGGAGAACGTCAATAAAGTAATGAGTGCAATGAGATGCCGGAGCCCAATGAAAGTGAATATGGAATGATGCCCGAACATAGGGGGTATCTCCTTATCAATAATCAAATTGTGATTGTGCTAGTTTGAAATTTCAGGCTCAATTTGTACCAGCGATATGGTTGGAATCAATCGCCGGTTTGCCGCGATGGCATTCCCCTTTTATCAATGCGTCAATTCAATCTCTAAACTGGCACCTAAGATCAATAGATATAGTATACCACGAAACGTCTGCAAATGTAAACTGTCAAGCGAGGATTCAGGTACACTGTTCCAAGACGGAATTTGGTTCGTCCCGGCAAAGTAGTGTCTAAGCGTCTTAACATTACCCAGAGTTGTTCCGAAACGGATTTTTCTTGCTTTCAATGCCGATAGTGCGTAAAATGACGAACAATTCCGAATCTCTATGCGATTGCTTGATTGGTGAAATTGGGATGCAACCTTGGCGCGGCTCGGAGGCAGCAGATGAAGATTTTGATATTGGGGGCACACGGCTACTTGGGTCCTCATGTAGTAAAGGCGTTGGAGCCACACTACGAACTACGACTCACAGACATTAAACCTATTCAAACGAAACATGAATCCGCGGAGGTTGATATCGCTTGTTTGGATGCAGTCCTGCGCGCTGCAGAGAACATGGACGCAATCATCAATTGTTCCGTTCTTCGGAACGATAGGCAACTTGCCTTCGATGTTAGCACACGTGGATGCTACAACACGATGTACGCAGCGGCGGAACACGGCATCCGAAGGGTGATTAACACCGGGCCGCACTGGACGGTTGCGGGAGATTCTTATACCGACTATGATTTCGAGTTGAGTCCGGATGTTCCGCCCCATCCCGGTACGCTGCTATACGCTCTAACGAAGGGACTTGGGCAAGAAATCTGTAAGGTTTTCACAGAAAACTACGACATCTACCTTCTCTGTTATCTCTTTCTCAACTTTCGGGAACACACTGATGCGAGCGAGGGAACCGATCTTAATCCGTTTACCGTAAGTTGGCGGGACGCCGCAGAGGCATTTCGGCTTGGTTTGGAGATAGATCTCACCGAGTTGCCGTCACGCTGTGAAGTATTCAATATCTTTGCCGATTTACCGCACCAAATGTTCTCAAATGAGAAGGCAAAGCGGCTTCTTGGTTTTGCGCCTAGAGACAACTTCGAGCGAATGTGGCATAAAAAGCAAAAGCAAGTGTTTAGTGGCTAGTGGTTAGTGGTCAGTGTAAACCCTGAAACCGTGTGAGGGACAATGAATGGGATCTCTATTGCACTCACTAAGGGATTTCTATGGGACTTCTATCGCAGGATTGGCTATCGTGGTCGCTATCCACTCGTTTGATCCCAGAGGACATGTGCGATAGCAGATCGCAGATGGAATCTTCTAAGGCGTAAAGCGAGGTTGAAATGGACATTGCAAATTTAGAGACCCTCTCATATCAGCCTGCGCCAGGGGTCTTAGACTGCTCCGAAATGCGCGGTTGGAATATTGTGGTGTCGCCCCAAGCAATCCTTTCCGAGAAATATGCAGCCGAAGAGTTCCGGTTGTGGTTCGGGAAAGCAACGGGCATACAACTCCCCGTGCACGCGATGGCTCAAGGGAAAACTCGCCTCGTTTGTATCGGGGAGGATGCCTCCTCGCTTGATTCTGGTCTAATGGCGGAGGAGGAGCTGCAGATCGTCGTCGAGAGCGACCGATTGATTATCGCGGGT
This sequence comes from Candidatus Poribacteria bacterium, assembly GCA_965204085.1. Taxonomy (GTDB): domain Bacteria; phylum Poribacteria; class WGA-4E; order WGA-4E; family JAJDTR01; genus JAJDTR01. The sequence continues at coordinate 1,786,768 of CBDBEE010000002.1, forward strand.
GGACGTCCGCGCGGCACGCTCTACGGTGTCTATCAGTTCTTTGAAGACTTTATGGGAGTGCGTTTCCTTACTTATGACCATACGCACGTTCCGGAAGCCCCTCCGCCGCGAATCCCCTGCGGCACATATAGATACAACCCGCCATTTTCATTCCGATCAAACGGTTATTACGAGAACGTGGTCAACCCCGAATTCGCGGCTCGGCTTCGCGTAAACAGGGAGACGGAAGATGATAAGTTCGGTGGCAAATCACGACAACGGCTAATCAACCACTCCTGCCGCACGTTAATGCCCTTCGCGAAATACGGCGCCGATCACCCGGAGTATTACGCATTAGTTGACGGAAAACGCGATACCGATCTTTTCGGCGGCGGCCCGCAGTTGTGCGTCACAAATCCGGAAGTTATCGAGCTTGCTTCGGAAGCCGCGATCAAGCAACTGGAGGAACACCCTGAATTCAGAAACGTCAGTGTTAGTCAAGCGGACACCTATGCCTACTGCCGTTGCGGCCCATGTGAAGCAATAAACCAACGCGAGGATTCAGCGATGGCCGCGCAACTCGCATTTGTAAACGCGGTCGCTGAACGGGTTGAAAAAGCACGCCCGGACGCCAAAGTCGGTACGCTCGCTTACCATTATAGCCGTAAACCTCCGAAGACTATCCGACCGCGGCATAATGTCCAGATTCAACTTTCGAGTATCGCATGCTGCACGCTCCATCCGATTAACGATCCGGGATGCAGGAAGAATCGAGACTTTTGCCGCGATATGGATACGTGGGGTGAAATGTGTAATGAAATCTGGGTCTGGAATTACAACATCAATTTCATCGCGTACGACCTTCCTTTTCCCAACCTGCGCGTCATCGGTCCAAACGTCCGCTACTTTCTGGGAAACAACGCAAAGGGACTGTTTATGCAGTCAAACGTCAGTTGCTTGGGCGGCGAGTTCTCCGATCTTCGGAATTACCTTAGCGGGAAATTGATGTGGAATCCGCATCTTGATGACCACACCATCGTGGAAGAATTTCTCAAGCTACACTACAGGAGTGCAGCCGAGCCGCTCACGGATTATATCGACATGTTCCACGACAACGCCGAATCAAAAGGAGTTCACCCGGACTGCTTTCCGTCAGCATACGAAGTCGGGCTGAATCCCGAGATCGCGCAGAGAATCTTCGACTATTTTGAGAGTGCGCTGGAACTCGCGGACGACGACGCTGTTCGGAGGCGAGTCGAAAAGGCTTCTATCTCGGCGTACCGGACAATGTTCGTGGCGGGAGGGGAGATAACGTCGGGAAAACGCACCAAACTTATCGACCGGTATATCGACCTAAGTAAGCGTTATGAGATGGAACACCTTTCGGACGGACCAAGGCTAACGTCAGAGTACTTCAAAGTACTTAATCGTACCCGTACTACACATGGGAACGAGCGCACGTTACCAGCGCAACCGCTTATCAAGCATTCCGTTCATTGGTTGGTACCGTTCGAGAAATACGGTGCAGAGCATCCGGAGTATTATGCCCTCGTCGATGGGATGCGCGAAACACCCAGGCACAACACGGCACCGCAATTGTGTGTCACAAATCCCGAAGTCCTCAAGATTGCGACTAACGCTGCGATTAAATATTTGGACGAACATCCCGATATCCAAATAGTGAGTGTGAGCCAGTCGGATGCCGACTCCTTCTGCCAATGCGACTCATGCGAGGAGATTAACCAACACGAAGGCTCGCCGATGGGCGCACAACTTGCGTTTGTCAACGCCGTGGCAGAGCGCGTGGAGGAAGAACACCCGGACGCCAGTGTCGGAACACTTGCGTATGTGCATACCCGCAAACCGCCCGTGAGCGTCAGACCGCGGCATAACGTGCGGATTCAGCTTTCCAGCACAGAATGTTGTACGCTGCACACGATAGATAACCCCAAGTGCAAGAATTGGGAGTTTGGCAAAGACATGTATGAATGGAGTCGAATCTGCAATCAGGTCTGGGTTTGGAATTACAACACGAATTTTCATATTTCTGAATTCGAGTTTGATGAAGATGCCGGAACCCTCAAACCCAGTGCCCATCCGAAAATTATAGCAGGCATACCTCTGTCGGAATAGATACCAGGTAAAGAATCTTATGCTAAATCCAATTATGATTTTTGCTCTGCGGTAGGTTCGGTTTCCTAACCGAACCGGTATTTATCCATTCTCGAAGGTGCGGTTGGAAACCGCACTTACGGAAATATATGTACATATGAATGGAATTGACTATAGATGCAACTCTTAGGAATGTTGAAATCCGCAGAATCATTCAAATGGCAGAAGGAAATTCCCCATATAGAATAGTGAGGAAAGGAGGTCACCATGCCCAAGCTTTCAGGGAGCGAAGTCATCGTAGAGTACCTGATTAAGGAAGGAGTTCCGTACGTGGCGGGTTTACCGGGGCACGGGACGCTCGCCTTTATGGACGGGTTACGGCGCAGAAGCGACCAGATTAAAACCGTCATGGTACGGCACGAGCAATCCGCGGCGCATCTAGCCGACGGTTACTACCGCGTAACCGGAAAGCCGATGGCGTGCTTCACGACGGTCGGTCCGGGAGCAGTCAACTCGCTCATCGGGGTTGCCACCGCATTCATGGACTCGACCGCGCTCGTTCTATTTACGGCAAACTGTCCGACGTACATGAATGAGCGCGGCGCGATGCAGGAGATCGAGCGGAACCACTGGGCAGATTTTCCCGAAGTCATCCGCCCCATCGTAAAGCGGACCTGGAACGTTACCCGCGTTGAACAACTACTTGAGGTGTTGCCTCGCGCGTTCCGTATTGCCACGAGCGGCCGTCCCGGACCGGTGCATATTGACCTCCCCATGGATGTGCAAGCGGAGGCCATTGAAGCGACCGTTCCGGATCCCAAGAAATATCGAGCAACGACCGAGGCGCACGCCAGCTCGGAAGATTTGGACGACGCCGTCGAACTGCTGCTCTCGGCAGAGCGTCCCCTCATCCTGGCTGGCGGTGGGGTGCTGCGTTCCGGAGCCACGGATGAACTCCGGGAGGTTGCCGAATCACGAGGCATTCCTGTGGTCAGCACCTTTAACGGTAAGGGTGTCATGTCCGAAGACCATCCCCTCTGGTGCTACTTCATCGGTTTTATGGGATCAAAGTGCGGCAATGCGCTCGCGCCGCACGCGGATGTTATCCTCGCGGTTGGGTGCCGGTTTGCGGAATGGACCGCTTCTTCTTACAAGGAGGGTGTTACTTTTAACGTCCCGCCAACCAAAATTATCCAGATTGACATTGACACCCGCGAAATAGCGAAGAACTATCCGGTTGAGGTAGGGCTTTTCGGCGATGCGAAATCAGTGCTGCGCGACCTAGCAGAAGCTCTACGTCCGCACCGCGTCCTCGACTACACGGAGACCTCCTACTTCAAGGAGATTCAAAGCCACAAGGACGAATGGCACCAGATTCTAGACGAGTGGCGTGCCCCGCCGACGAATACGTTCACCTCGGCGGGCTGTCTCGCCGAGATGCGGCAGATCTTGGATCGTGATGTCATTGTCCTCAGCGATGCCGGGCATGCTCAGGATCACCTCTGGCGTGCCTTCCCAATCTACACGCCGCACACTCACGTTTCCTCCGGGGGATTCTCCACAATGGGATTCACAGTCCCCGCCGCCATTGGTTGCAAACTGGCTGCCCCAGATCGTCAGGTGGTTGGGTTCATCGGAGATGGGAGTTTCCTCATGACGTGCCAAGAGCTTGCCACGGCGGTGCAATACAATATTCCCGTAGTCTACGTTGTGAACAACAACAACGGCTGGGTGAGCATCCGAGACTTGCAATCAGAATGGTATGGTAAGGATGCGGTATTCGGAACGGAGTTCTTCCGTGAAGGAACGCAGGAGTTCGCCAACCCGGATTTTGTCCTTCTCGCCAAGTCGTTTGGTGTGTACGCAGAGCGCGCCACTTGTCGGGAAGAGGTTGCTCCGGCGATGCAGCGAGCCTTGACGTGTGGTGGTCCGGCGGTTATTGAAGTCGTGACTGAACGAGATCATCCCTATTCCGGTCTACCGTTGACCGGCTGGGCGGATTACCCGACTCCGGACTATCTCGAAAGAGAAAAACAAACCTGACAAGTTATCTGACCACTGAAACGCATTCCATTCGTTGAAACAAGGTGACTATCTATGCCCAATTCGATTGCAAAACCTATCGTAATTCAGGCGAGCCATTTGGCTGATGGTCTCGGCGGCGCGTCCAAAACCGATCAAGCAATTCTCGTGACAGCAGATCGCATCACTGCCGTGGGGCAGAAGGAGGAGATTCAACAGCAGACACCACTCGATGCTGAAATCATAGATCTCGGTTCTGCCTGCATCACACCCGGCCTCATTGATGGCCACACCCACCTCAGTCTGGCTGGCGATGGACGAAATTACGCCGAAATGTTTGCCGACACCGACGAGATGATGGTGATTACCGGCGCTATGAACATGCGACGCCACCTCGCTGCCGGAATCACGACGTTGCGCGAGCACGGTGCGCGCAACAAAATCGGATTCACACTGAAGGAAGGTTTGAGTCGAGGCTACATCCCGGGTCCCCGAATGTTGGTGAGCGGCCGACCAATTACCTGCACTGGCGGGCATTTTCACATGTGCAATGAGACTGCGGATGGCGAAGAGGAGATACGCCGATCAGTGCGTCGCCTCGTACATGAAGGCGCGGATTACATCAAAATCATGGCGTCCGGGGGTGGCACGGAAGGCACGATTCCCGGTCTGCCGAGTTACACCACGGCAGAACTACACGCTGCTGCACATGAGGCGCATCAATTCCACCGGACGACAGCCGCGCACTGCCGCGCCAAAGAGTCGATGGTGCGAGCAGTCAAAGCCGGCATCGATTTGATGGAACATGCGGAGTTCCTTGACCCTGATGACCAACTCCGTTTTGACCCCAAAATTGCCGAGATGATGGCGGAATCGGGCATCTGGATTAGCCCGACGCTACAAGCATGGACACGCTATCCCCGGATTGTCGAACTTACGGAAAAACGCGATACAGGGGCCATCTTGCCAGAAGAGGAAGTAGAACTGACACAACTTGAGGAAAAGGCTGAATTGCGCTTGGACGTGATGCGGCGCACGCTCGACTACTGCTTGCAGGAGCGTATTGTGCCCGGTACGGATTCCGGCGTCAATAACCTTGCTTTCGGGCACCTGGACTACGACCTGCAATTGCTGGTTCGAGTCGGATTCACGCCCACTGAGGCGCTTGTGGCTGCCACACGTATCTCCGCCGAAGCGATTGGCTTGGAGAATGAGATTGGTACCATCGAGCCGGGCAAAATTGCGGATCTTGTCGCCTTTGAAAGAGACCCGACAACGGATGTGAAGGCATTTAGCAACGTGGTGGCGGTGTTCCAAGCGGGGCGTCGGGTGGCATAAACCTGTTTTAAGGCTTTCCCCGCACTTTGTCATTCCAGCGATCCAAACCAAGCAGTTTGCGGCCCAACGGGGTTAACTTAGCCGTATTGCCAGTCTTGTGCTCTTTCTCTTTGCGACTCAGATCGCTACTCCCACCAGTGCCTGCCAACCGATTTCGCCACGCATGAATTCGCTGGGCGCGCGCCTCCTCGTCCTCCTCTTGAGCTAGGTGCATGGTGATGTATTGCACCATTCGAGGTCGGTCGGCTGTATTCAATCCTGCCCCATGCGGCAGTGCACCGCTCCAGATGATTAAATCCCCCGCCTTTCCCGGTATCGGCTCAGCCCCCAAGCTCACTAAATCCTGCTTTCGCGGATCGGCGTCCTGCGGCAAACTTTTCACCCAGGACTCAAGTCGCCGATGGAATCCGGGCACGCAGGTGAACGCTCCTTGGTTGGCTGCGGTATCGGTCAAATAGAGAACGCCCTGAATCATCCGATATGGCGGAAGCAGCGAAGATATGTCCCAGTGCAAAGCCATCGGTCCAACCATTGACGGCACATAATCGGGAGGCCGAATGGGTGGACTCATGCTCGCCCGATCAAAGCTGACCCACAATTTCTCCGTACCGCGTAGTTCCGAATAGGCCTGATGGATCCGCGGATACTGACGATTGTCCCAAAGCGCCTGATGTTGGTAGATTTCGACCATGATCTGCGGACGAGGGGGATCCGGATACCATGTCTTCGGGTCATCCGCGTCCATTTCAAGAAAGTCCCAAATAGCCTGTTCACACGCCTTCAGATTTTCTCGTGGAACCGCCTCGTGAAGCACGAGGTAGCCGTTTTCTTCCCAAAAAGCGTGATCTTCCGGACTTAAAACTGCCATGGTTTCTCCTTGGCGCATCGGAATGCGCTGGTTGCAGGAATCAATACGTCTTGCATAGGTTAATTACGGATTGCACGCGATGCAGTTCTACTTGTGCGCAGATAATGGTCGCGTGTTTAGTATAAACCAACGTCGATGTAGAAGCAAGCGCTCATCGCACGAGCGAATCCACGACATTCGCTGAACTTGAGGTTTTATATTGACGCCTCCGAGCCTTTCTGCTAAAATCGCACAGCGTTCATATATTACCTATGTAACCGTTAGAACCTCTTAAAGTCCAGGATTTCCCGATGGCGTATACAATCCTCGGTTGGGGAGAAGCGTTGGTGGAGGTAAGGACGGAATATCTTCCCAAAGCGATGGTTCTAGATGCACCCAACAAGCCTGGAAACCTAGATTTCGCCGCGCACACTCTCGTTGGGGACGGCTCGGTCGGTTTTTCGGGAGACGTTCTGAACGCGACAAATGCCGCCAGACATATCTTGGCAGGGGACAGCCCATGCAATCAAACCGGTTTGGTAACGGCGGTAGGAGATGACAACTGTGATTGTTCCAAGGCGTTTATTGAATGGCTGAAGCAACACGGGATTGACTCGGAAAGCGTTCAGCGCGTGAGTCACGGTCACATGGGAGCCTATTTCGAGGGGTATCGCGATGAACTCGGTTCGTTTCCGTATGCGCGATCCGGGGCAGCATTTGAAGGTCTGACCGATCGACAGGTCACGGATGCAATAGAGAGACATGCGTCGAATCGCATTGGTTTAATCGTCACGGGGATCACTCATGCCAGAATGAGAAACCGACATAGAGTTATTGATGTGCTCGAACGTGCCAAACTCCAGGGCGTAACGACTTTTTATGCCGTGAATTTTCGGATGTCGCTCTGGGGAACCCGAGACAACGAATCGAGAACGAATGCAAGGGTAGGTTTTCGCGCGGTTGCACCGTTCATTGATTTCTGTTCTTTGGGAAAGGAAGAGGCAGAAATCATCTTGGAGAGGGAGATACACGACACCCCTCGGTCAAAGCGTGAAGCGGCACAATCCCTCCTGGAGCTGGGTATTAGGCACGGCGCAGCGTTAACGGGATATCCGGAAGCGCACATGGCTTTGCGGTCAAAGGAAGAGGTGCGCTGCATTGAGCACTCCGCGCCAAGAAATGAACTGACAGGTGTAAATACAACGGGCGCCGGAGATAACTTCACCGGTGCGTTTGCCGCGTTGTATTTGATTAGCAAAGATATCTCTGCATCGTTTGAGGCAGCGTGCCGGATTGCAGAAATGAGTACATCCGTAGAAGGCGGAATCTACCATCCTCCCGCATCCGAGATAGAGGATGTTTTGTCTACAGTTCGCTAAGTCCCGTGACTTATTTTACTGCCTACGGCAGAATGATTCGATGCATATTGACATAAAATTTTTGTCGGACAGAGATGGTTGGCAATCTGTGAGTGATAATGATAGTCAAAAATCTTGAGATATTTGCACTCAACATTCCGTTTTACTGCAATCGGGTGAGGACGCATATGCACCGCGCTTTGACGCATAGCGAGCGTCTGTACGTGTACCGACTTGAGTTAGACAACGGGGTAATCGGATACGGCGAGAGTTCAGAAAATGAATCTAGGAACATCGAACGGATTCTCGGACAAAACCCGTTCGCGTTCGTGCAAGACGAGGCAGTCGGATTCGGAATCCAGATGGCGCTTTTCGATGCCGTCGGCAAGGCGGTCGGGGTGCCAGCTTATCAGTTGCTTGGTGATAAGGTTCGAGACCGATGCCCAATCTCGTGGTGGTCAATCGATATGCCGCCCGAAGATTGGGTAGAAGAAGCGGTAGAATCGGTTCGGCGCGGATATACTTCGATTAAACTCAAAGCACGTCCATGGTGGGACATATTCGCCCAAGTGGACGCACTCGCGCAGGCAGTACCGGAAAACTACCAGTTCTATATTGATTTCAACGCCTTCCTCCTTACGAAAGATTTTGCCATTTCCGTATTGAAGCACTTGGATGCCCGCCCAAACGTCGCTTTCTACGAAAGCCCGTTTTGGCTGCGTACCGATATTGAGGGAGCGAAGTGTCTGCAGAACGAGGTGGAGAACCCGATTATCGATCATTTCAGAGAGACGTATCTTCACTGTGGTGCCGGTGATGGGTTTGTCGTTGGCGGCAGCGCAACGGAGGTGCGGCGAAAGGGTGCGCTGTGTGCGTCATTCGACAAACCCTTCTGGCTGCAAATGGTCGGGAGCGGCATCACGACTGCTTACGCCGTGCACATCGGCGCGGTACAAACGCACGCACGTCTGCCTGCCATCACCGCTCACGAACTGTGGGAACATGATTTGTTGAAGGAGCGATTGGAGGTAGAAAACGGGAGCATCGCTGTGCCCGAAGCACCGGGGTTGGGAATCGAAGTCGATGAATCCGCGTTGGGACGATATCGGGTCGAACCGGACGCACCGACACCTCAAGACTTATTTCGGAAACTACGGCGGATTTGTCGAGTGCATATACCGAATGCGGATGGCGGGGAGACTTTACATGATTTCACGTGCGAGAGCGTCTACGCACCGGCCTTTAGCGAAGGAGTGTACCCGGGGTTTGTCCCCGGCGTTTGGCTGGAGATAATTGAGGACGATGGCACAGACGAATTCGGTGCGTCTCACAAACGTGTGATAAAAAATGAGTCCGATTCGTGACAGGTCGCGATTCGAAGATTGCTTTTGCTGAGGACGCGTGATGGAGGAAGATTAGGGACATGAAGATTTGGATGGATGTCATGCGAGATCTTGAACACCTGCTTGACAACTACGAGCGTCTGTTTGATGCTTGGGAGGCGGGGGGTGTAACTGGACTGGTGGTTGGCTCAATGAATTTCAATGCGCCCAAGCTGGTTCCGGGACAGCGTACCGTGGCAGGGGTTACAGATCGCACGCCTATTCCGACTTTCGATTCGAATCCCGATGTCTATCGTCGCTTGGGCGTGGAAGCGCCCCCGTCTCCACAAGAGCGATTGGTAGATAAGCGCCCGCAGGTTGAGGACATGCTGACTGCCGCAAAGGAGAGAGGCTGGACGGTTTGGATCTTTCGGCCGTATTCCGGGGAAGGAAAGGGTGGGAGCGGACACCAGATCACGGACGAGGCCAGCCGCATGGCGAGATGTGCCCGCATGATTGACACTTTGGAGCATTATCCCATGGTGGACGGCGGGATTATGGACGGACCCGAATGGGGTTACGAGATTGCGCCGCATCACCTTGATCGACGCTCCTATATCTTTGACGACCTGCCCGAATCTGTCGCGTCGAAATGTGCCGCGTTGGGATACGACTACCCCGCACTCGTCGCCGCGAAAGATCGATTATATCAGCGCTTCCATTCGCTGACTTCGTCCCGATTGGAGTTGCACGCTTCAGGAGGTTTGCTCGGCGCCTTTCAGTTGCTCGGCGGTGACCCCGATCTCATGGCATGGTTTGAGTTCCGCGTGGATGCGGTAACAGATTACGTTCGGAACGTACGAGAGTGTGTGGATGCCGAGGCGAACCGCCCGGTGAAACTGGGTCTCGGCATGCGCTCGGCGGCGTTTGCGCCGTTATGCGGCTCCAACTTCGTGCGCATAGCCGAGTTCATGGATATTTTGCTGCCCAAACACTACTTCTGGAATCGCGGGTTCGACGGAATGGTTGGTACGGTTTACCGTTATGTCGAAACACTTACCGATTGGAACCCCGGGCTAAGCGATGTAGAGGCGCTGGCAGTGGTGAATGCGGTGTTCGGCTTGGAACTGCCTCATGTGACCTGCCGCAGCGATCTTGAAGATGCGTTTTCCGTTGAATTCTTCGAGGAGGTTGTGACTCGGGAAACGCGGAGGGCGTTGGCAGCCGTGGATGCCCCGGATCGGATTGTGCCGTGGGTTGATACGGGGCGCAGTCCCCATGACGGAGATCCAATGTCGCCGGGCCACTTGCGCCAGCTATTGAGGGCAGCCGAGAGCGCGGGTTTGAAGCATTTCTTGTACCATCATCACAGTAACCTCACTGCCGGAGAATGGGCGGTTATCAGCGAAATGTGCGGTGAGAAGTGGAATCCGCTGAAAACTGACTATCGTCCGCCCGATGAACTGGTAATGTAGGATTCGGGATTCGTTATTGCGAATTCTTCCATAATTGATCACAGAGTGTGCGGGGAAGAACAGCGTGGTATTCCGCACTGGATCCAGCGCACTCGATATTTCGGCAACCTATGTGCAGTACAACTTACAAGCAAGGAGCGAGGCATAATGTCGGATAGCATTAATGAAATTATTGAGGGACTCAAGGAGTTTGATTCACCGACGGTCTTCAACGCCATGGTCGAGAAGCTGGGGCTTCCGAATGAAGACTACACAAGCCACGAGATCCGTTACCTATCGCCGGAGTTTGGAACCGTCGTAGGCTGTGCCGTGACTGCCGAGGTCACGACGAACGATCCCGACTCGCCGAGGATTGAATGGATTGACTTCTACGAACACATGAATGACCAAGAAGCACCGTTTTTCACGGTGATGAAGGATGTCGATTCGCGTCCCGGTCGGGGCGCCTGCTTCGGAGACGGTATGGCAAGGTTGTACAAACGCCTTGGTGCAGTGGGTGCGATACTCGATGGCAGCGCGCGGGACTTGGCGGGCATTCGTGCTGTCGGGTTGCCGATCTGGGGATGGGGCACCGTGCCGGGTCATGGTGTCTTTAACCTGACACGCTTTAATGAGCCTGTCACAATTGGTCAAACGCGAATAAGACCCGGCGATCTCATCCTCGCCGATGCAGATGGGTGTGTACGCGTACCAATCGAACATGCCGAAGACATCCTGCGCTTAGCCGGTGAAGTGCGAGCAAACGAAGCGGCTGTATTCGGCTTCTACGATGCTCCCGACTTTACCATGGATAAACTACGTGAGAGGTTCAAGCGGTAAAGGAGATTAAAGCGATCCTTCCTGCAACACCATGGATTAAGCTAGAGGACTCCTAGAATGGAGATTACAGACTTGAAATGCACCGTTCTGGGTCAATACCCCGTGATTCGCATCACGACCGATGAAGGGATCACCGGCTTGGGAGGCGTGGAACTCAACAAACACTACCTGAAGCCGCACCTTCTGTTTTATAAGCAGTATATCGTAGGCGAAGATCCGACGGATGTTGAGCGGGTGATGCTAAAGATTCGCCGATTGGGAAGTTTCAAACCGTGGGGCAGTTCGGTCAGTGCGATTGAGACAGCGTTATGGGACATTGCTGGCAAAGCGGCGGGGGTGCCCGTCTACAAACTGCTCGGCGGAAAGGTTCGCGACAAAGTGCGTGTTTATAACGGCTCTGTCAGGTTCGAGCTGAAAGGCGTTTCGCCCGAAGATCATGCGGCGGACATGGCGACAATGAAAGCAGCTCGCGAGGGGTTCACAATCATTAAGCAGGGCATAGCATTCCATAGCCCCATGCCGCGCGCGGTCCCCGGTTTCTTTTACGGCGAGATACGAGAAGGAATTATCACGAACCGCGGCTCTTTGACAGAACGAGGGTTGAAGCACACGATTGCTTGTGTGGAGGCAATGAAGGAGGTGCTAGGGGATGAGGTAGGGCTTGCATTGGATTGCGGTCCCGGACTAACTGTCCCCGACGCCATTAGACTGGCGAAGGCTTTGGAACCACTGAATGTAATGTGGCTTGAGGACATGATTACCGGAGACTATATTCCCTATGTGCTTGCGGATCTTTACCGCGACGTAACGACGAGCACGTCCACTCCAATTCATACCGGAGAACAGATCTACCTTCGGCAGAATTTCAAAGACCTTATCGAAAAGCGCGCCGTGGATATTATCGGGCCCGACCCCTACGATATTGGCGGTATAGCCGAACTAAAGTGGGTTGCGGAATACGCGGATCTCCACGGTATCCTTATGGCGCCTCATGGTACAGCCAACGGTCTCATCGGTCTTGCCGCTCTCGTTCAGGTTTCGGCGACCTTGCCCGAAAACTACATTGCCTTCGAGTATCCGGTGGCTCGTCCAAAATGGTGGTACGACATCGTAGAAGGTCTTCCCGACCCGATCGTCAGTGACGGATTCATAGATGTCTGGGATACTCCCGGAATGGGCGTCGAACTCAATGAAGAGGCAACGCGGAAGTATTTGCCGGAGGAGGACGCGGACTTTTTCGATTAACTAGAGTTGGCGTCAAGAGTGCTTTCACTAAGTTTCTTTATCCAATTCCAATTTCGCAAGACGGAGGTGCAGCATGGCATTAGGCGAAGGAGATTACAGGTACGAACTCGCGGAAGGCTGGGCAAAATTGCCGGAAGGCTGGGTCTTCTCAATGGTTTCGGATGCGGCGATTGATTCGAAGGGACGAATCTTCGCGTTTACGCGCGGGAAGCACCCAATCATAGTTTTTGACAAAGATGGAAATTTTGTCACGTCGTGGGGTTACGGTGAATTTGGCATTTCGCCGCATCTCGTCAGTCAATCGCACGGCATATTTATAGGACCCGATGACGAGGTCTACCTTACCGATGCGTGGCAGCACGTAGTGCGTCGATACACCCTGCTTGGTGAGAAAGAAAATGAGTGGGGTAGGCCCGGCGTACCGGGCGTAACATACTACAAGGGTGAATTCAACATGCCTACCGGCGTGGCTATTGGGCCGGACGGATCCATTTATGTGTCGGATGGCTACGGCAATCGTTGTGTTCACAAGTACTCAAGCAATGGGGAACATCTGCTGACGTGGGGCGACGCCGGGAGCGGTCCCGGTGAATTTGCCGTGGTGCACAACATTGGCTGCGACAAAACAGGGCGCGTCATTGTTTGCGATCGAGAGAATGACCGCATCCAGATTTTCGACCCGGATGGGAAACACATGGAAACCTGGACGGACGTAATCGCACCGGGAGACGTGTGGGTGACAGATGACAACACAATTTACGTTGTCGAACAGGGAGGCGACTGCCGTGTAAGCGTGTGGTCTCCGGAAGGTGAAAGGCTGAGTCGATTCGCCGGATCAGAAGGTGGTGTGTTGGAAGCAGCTCACGGCATCTGCGTCGATGATGAGGGAAGCATCTATGTGGCGGAAATCGGGGAGGGCGGCAGAGGCCAACGACTACAGAAATTCGTCAGAGTGTAGAGACGGATTCTCGCAATCGCCACCGAAAGATGGACATGCCAACGAAGTACATCAATCCGAATATTCCGGATTTCGATTTGCCAAAGTACCATGGGAACTCGTACGAGGCGACTGTGCCGGATACGTTGGACATCGCCGAACGGGCAAGGTTTGCGCTCAACGCACTCACTGAAACGACCGATCCCGAAGCCGACTACGAGGTCTACTGGATTGTCGTGTTTCGTTCCAATCCGCCGCACATGTTTCACAGTTGCTGGCAAAGTACGACTACCGGCAAGTTTATGATGGCTGCGTCTTTTATGCGGCTAATGACCGGTAGCGAGATGAATCTGCATGTAGACCGTCGGTGGATGGAGGTAGCGCTGAAAAGTCAGGGGCCCGACGGGCTGAATTACGTGCCGTTGGAGGGGCGTCCTTGGGCTTTCGTATGGTCTCCCGTCGAACCTGAAGAGGCGAAACGCCGTTCCGAGTTCAAGAACCAACTTTTGTCGGCAATGGGCAATGGTACGATGCTTAGTACCATGTCACACTTCACGAAACGCGATGCGAGTCCAATATGGCGGGAAGCGCTGAGGCGGGCGGTAGACGGGATGATTAACCTAGCGGTGGATGAAGGCGAATTGGCATACTTTTGGCCCTCCTTCTGTTTTAGCGTGAAAAATCCCCCCGCGCACGCACAGATGTCTACCGATCCCTTCGAAGCGGAAACGTCAGTTGCGCCCCACAGCCTGGTCCATGCTTATCGGGTACTGGGATATGAGCCGGCGTTGACGATGGCAAGAAAAATCATCAATTATCTTCGTCGCAACTTCTATGCTTCGGACGGGAGTTTTATCGCGTCGCCCGGGGTGGCTGCGCGCGCCCATTTTCATGCTCACGCCCGTGGGCTGTTAGCCATGCAGGAGTATGCCGAAGCCGCCGATGACGACGAGATGATGGAGTTTGTCGTCAAGGGTTATGAGAAAGCACGGGATCTGCTAGCCAACCAGATTCTCGAAACGGGATTGCGCGTCGTCAAGACTCCCGGAGCAAGTTTGATTGGGTTCTTTCCGGAGTGGGCGAACAGCCACATGGGCGAGAAGGGCGAAACGTGTCAGTTGTCGGACATGATTGCCATTGCCTTGCGGTTGAGCGAAGCCGGAGTAGGCGATTATTGGGACGATGCCGACCGGTGGATACGCAATCACCTTGCCGAGGCACAACTGACCAATATTGATTGGGTTGGGCGCTTGCCTCAGGATTTGCCCGTAGAACCGTACAGTACCACGGAGCGGGTGGCGGAGAGGAATCTCGGCGCTTTTGCCGGAGGACCGGATCCGAATGATTGGTACGCCGGTGCGCACAGCCACGTGCTAGGGCACTGTTGCACGGCAAACGGATCCAAGGTGTTGTATTGGATTTGGGAACGCATGCTTCGGTACCAAGATGGTAAGTTGAAGATGAATCTACTGTTGAACCGGGCTTCCAAGTGGGCGGACGTGGACAGTTATATCCCATATCAGGGGCGAGTCGATGTGAAGGTCAAGCAAGCTGTTGATTTGTGGATACGTATTCCCGAGTGGGTCACTCCGGCAGAAACACGGTGCACTGTGAACGACGAAGATCGCAACTTGGAATGGCAGGTGCGTTATGCCAAAGTCGGCTCGGTTAAGCCCGGAGACGTAGTGATTTTAACCTTTCCGATCTTCAAGCGAACAGACCAGGCACACATTGAAAAGCGTCCTTACACACTGGTGAGAAAGGGTAATGAGGTAATCTCGATAGATCCGGCAGGTCGTTACTGTCCACTGTACCAGCGGCAACACTACAGCGACGACGCGCCTCGCTGGCGGAAGGTAACGCGTTTCGTTAGCGACGAGAATATCAACTAGCTCCCCTCAAAATTGCGTAAACAAACCACCGCGATTTAAGGCGACCAATCCAGCTTCAACAATCCCTTCTGCGTCTATCCCAAAATGTTCATATAAATCCTGCGGGGTACCCGACTGCCCAAATTCGTCCACTCCCAGGGGCATGACTGTTGTTCCGAAAACGCTGCCCAGCCACGCGAGTGTGTGAGATGCTCCGTCCTGCACCGTAATAATCGGAGCGTGTCTTTCATTAGGCGGGATGAGCCAATCGAAGGGTCCGGGCTTATGCTCCCATTGTAACCTTTGCCAAGTTTCGAACAAACGCCGTGAACTCGTCAGGTTCAGTACATTGACCGCGGCGCCCCTGCTTCGGAGTTCCTCCGCCGCTTTCACGGCTTCCGGTATCATCACGCCAGTTGCAGCGATGTGGAGGAGGCGTTCCCTCGGATGAAGGGGATCCGCGTTGCGCCAGTCAACCAATCGATAACCACCAGCTAGCACTTGGCGCTGCAATTCCTCCTCTCCCAATCGTTCCAATGCATGAGCAAACAGTTGTTGATCGACCGGCATGGTGGAGAGCCTTAGATAAGTCGATTTTCCGGACTCGCGGTCGCAGCACTGGCGTACAGCGTCCAACAGTATCCATTCCAGTTCCTGTGCAAAGCAGGGCTCGTAGGCATTGAGTCCCGGGAGTTCCCCGCAAAGCGAAGGCGTCACAATCGACTGATGCGCCCCTCCCTCCGGCGCCAGCGTTATCCCTGACGGCGTGCCGGCGAAGATAAACTTCGCGCCCGAATATTGAGCGTAGATGAGGGCATCGAGACCCCGGCACACAAAGGGATCGTAGACTGTGCCAATCGGAATTAAATGTTGACCACAAAGTTCATTCGACAGTCCGAGCATGCCAAGTAGCATAAAGAAATTCATCTCGGAGATGCCCAACTCAATGTGCTGTCCGTATGGACCGTACCGCCATTTTCTCAGTTGGTTGGCGTCAATATCGTAATCCGGCAACTCTTCGGGAGCGTATACGCCGGTTTTGAGAATCCATCCCGACAGATTCGTGGACACTGAAACATCGGGCGACGTCGTTACGATTCGATCCGATAGCTTAGGTAGACGAGAGAGTGACATCAGTAAACGACCGAAAGCTTGCTGGGTACTCAAGGTGCCCCTTGTCGGAGTCGAAAGCACTGCCGGAACGCTATCAGGAGATATTTCCTCGACAGAAGGTTTTGTATTGGGAAAGAGGCGTTCAGCTACTTTGCCACATAGTTTGCCCGCGGCGGAATCCAGGGTAAACCGTGACCAATCGTTTTCATCGGGCACTCCCGACGTTATACGCAGCGCCTCCATCTGTTCCTCTGATAGGAACATGGAGTGATTGAGCGGGTGACCGGCGATAGGCGTACCCCATCCCTTGATTGTGTACGCGAAAATGATGGTCGGTCGGTCGTCTTCCTCAGCGTTGACTTGCCGGAGGAGAGTCACCAATTCTTCAAGATCGTGTCCGCCAAGATTACTCAAAACAGTTGGTAGTTCTTCGTCGGAGATATGTTGGATGACCGATGCAAGTTCGGAATCATCGACTCCATCGGCGCAGATGAGGCGTGAACGAAGTTCGTCACCCGGTAACCGAATTAGCGCCTGATATTCCTCATTGCTCATTTCGTCAATTCGGCGATTGAGTGCAGCTCCGCCGGGTTGATTGAAAAGTCCCTGCAGAACGCGCCCATACTTCGTTTCGAGAACACGCCAGCCGCTCTCTTCAAAGAGTTTCTCAAGTTGGCCCGCCCGAATACCGGGAACAACCCGATCGAGACTCTGGCGGTTGAGATCAACAATCCAAAGCAGGTTATCCAATCCGGTTAGCGTTTGTTCAAGTATCGCCTCCCATACGTTGCCTTCATCCAACTCGGCATCTCCGATTAGCCCTACGAACCGACGAGAACTAACTTCACCGAAATGGGACAGAGCGTAACGATGCGCCAATGCGCCGAAGGCGGGCGCCGTGGCGCCAAGCCCCACCGATCCGGTAGAAAAATCGACTATGTCGGGATCCTTGGTTCTGCTGGGATACGCTTGCAGTCCGCCATACGAGCGAAACGTGGTCAGGTATTCGGGAGGGAGTTGACCCAAGAGATATTGAATGGCGTGAAAGACCGGCGAGGCGTGGGGTTTTATGGATACCCGATCGCCCGACCTTAGAAAATCGAAATAGAGCGCCGTCATGATCGAGACAACAGACGCAGAGGATGCCTGATGGCCGCCAACCTTCACGTCGTCGGAACTTGCACGCGCGTGATTCGCATGATGAATCATCTGCGTCGCGAGCCATAGCACGCGCTGCTGAATCTCCTCCAAGGTTTCAATTAGTTCCGGAGAGATAGGTTCATTTCGACTTTCCACGGGGACCTCCCGATCTCCATTACGGGGACCAACGAAGATGAAGCTAGTGCTAGAAACTCAATCACAAGATTAGATTACGCAAGTTGCCACCTATAACTGAGAAACCGAGTTTTTGGTTCACGTTTGCTAAATTATAGGCAAATTGGGCGGATTTTCGTTAATTTCGTGTTTCCACGTTGGAAAAAACTCGGTTTCTGCGCCGCGTCGGACAAAGGTGGCAAGCTGGGTTAAATTATACACTCGACGGTACTTTACTGTAAAGCAATATATGGATGTTGGGTAGGGGAAACGCATCTGATTTTTCAGAATAGAGTTGCTAGAATAGTAGTCAAATAATTGTCGTCCCATGCGGCTTTGAGCCGCTTGTTGGCGACACCAAGTTTGGTTGACTTCTCAGACTTGAGTAGATTGAGAGCAATGCGTCGGACGATGGCGAAGTTCTCACTGCTGTTATCTTTACGAATCCGGGAGGCGTCTTCACGAAAAGCAACATCTAATACCCAATGACATGAGTTTTCAATCCGCCAGTGATGCCTAGTGGCTTCAAGCAACTGGGCTGCATCACCAGGAAGCGAAGAAATATAGTAGCGTGTCTCTGTGGTCACTTGTTGGTTGACTTCTCGCTCGGCGGTGATTTTGACGACCGAGTTGAGATTGACGAAGTTCTCACTTGTTCTAAGAGTAGAAATTACACCGGGGTCTGCAATCGCATAAGCCGTGCGGGTTTCTATACGTCCATGATTGCCGTCAACGGTTTGCGTCGAGTCGACTTTAACATCTCTTATCTCACCCGTTGAGACGCCATCAAACAAAAGTCGAACATCTTCAGACAATTGTCCTTGATTGGCTTTAAGCGCGAAAACGTAGTCGGCATCTGAATCCACAATGGTTTGAGCGATGTCGGTTTGACAACCCATCGCATCAATAGTAACAATGCACCCTGACACGTCCAATACTTCAAGCAATTGAGGCATGGCTGGAATCTCATTGGATTTGTCTGCAACTTTGATTTGTCCTAGTGCCACGCCTTGATGGCACGCCCAGGCACTAACCAAGTGAATGGCTGCTTTGTTGTTATGAGTATCGTAAGAACGACGCAGTTGTTTTCCATCAACCGCAATCACTTGACCTTGCGTTACTTCAATGGCACTACGAATCCAGTTGATGAAACATTCTTCAAATTTGGTAGCGTCTAGCGCACTAAATACACGCCTGAATGTATCGTGCGACGGGATGCCTTTTGGTAATTCCAAGAACCCGGTTAACCATTTATACTTGGCGTCTCCGAATGATTGAACTGCTACCCAATTATCGGCGCCGCAAATAACCGCGCAGATAGTAATGACAATAATATCAAGCAATTTATGGGGTGTACGACAATCATCTCGTCTGGGGTCTGGCAATGATTCAAAGTGGGCTTCAATAGACGAAATTGGGGGATTGGACATGTGTTCTACTCCTTAGAAAAGTTTACACAAGCATATCCCACGTTCCTCTCATGTCAACACCAAAATTTAGATGCGTTTCCCCTGGTTTCCCCTGGGAGTAGGATTGACTTATTTGTTGTGGTAAGTTATATTTATGCGAGGAGGTGAATAAGATGACGGAATCGACTGATGAGGATAGAAATGATAGGTTAAACCGACAAGCGTTTGATTTAGTTAGGGAATCTATTGATAAGTGTATATCGCTAACTGTTGTAGAAAAAAAGATTCAAGACGGCTTCGGAGACCCTAATGAAATCAAGATAAATTACGATAACATGAATATAACTGGTTTCGATAATCAATCCAATCTTGATAGGTGGAAGTTCAGCTTCGGTAAAAAGGTTAAGGAGTGCGAGTCAAAACTTATTCCGATAGTTGATAGGTATAATAGGTTAGAAGCAGCTATAGAGGTTTTGAATGAGGGTTGGAATGATTGTTTGATTCAGGGTCAAATAGAGAAGTTGAGACAAATCCTGAGTAGAGATTGAAATATAGGGATTTGATAGGTGATAAGGGTTGATCGTATGTAAAATTGAGGCAAGCCAAAACATGGTTAGCCTGCCTCATCTCACGGGCGTACCAGTCGGCAGTGGTTTTAATGGCTGCCGACAGCCTTTTATATACGTTCATTAAAAAGGCGGCAACTTTACGCGCCTTTATTTTTACCTAGCGTTTTCGGATAAGACTTTCGTATTCAGCGTTAATAGCTTCTATGTCAATAAATGTTGTCGGGAATCCGTACCATGTCAAATGTTTAGATACTTGCTTCTGTAGGTATTCTAGTTTAGCCTGCCTTATTTCTTCGGGGGTAGGCTTTCCAATGAACGAGATATAAACCATTGTGTATTTCGGATTAGCCCAATGGTGCTGAATGTCTGCGTGTAGGTAGACTGCTAGGCAGAGTATGGCAATTAAGAAACTTAAATAGAGTTTGGCTTTCATATAAGAGGATTAGCAGCCCCACAGTACAACGCTAAGGGGTGTGGGTGCGATTCTTTTGGCAAAATAAGGTAAACCCCCACACCTAAATGGCTATAGAAAGCGTTGTGGACAATTCTTTATTTCTTTCTGTAAACTTCGGTAGTCCCATTATTATAAGATAACGTAAGGAAATCCCCCTCTCTATCCCATGTGCCAGTATCTTTACCACCCTCAGATAAGTCATTGAAAGTGCCTGATCCTTTAATTGTGTATGACCATGTAAAGTCTGAGCCAGATAGAGTGTAATTCCCTGCAACTTTTAATGTGCCTTGTCTTTCAACTAAGATGTTATTTTATACGACATGGACATTAACAGATACAGACGGCGTAAGGTTGTTTTTATAGTCTTTACATCCGTAGCTATATTTATTCGGTCTATCTAATTCACTACTTTTCACACTCCTAGACCTCTCCCGTAGACACCCCGTAACTGATACTGTGAGAATAGTATCAGTTATTCTATGCCTTATTCTTGTCAATGTGATTTGCTACAGGCGTTGGAGTGGGGGAGATAATATCATGAAAACCTTAAGAAAGCATTGGAAGTGGCATTTCCCGATATGGCTTGCATGTATGTTCACTGGGTTTTATCTGATGTTTGATGAACACATATTGGGAAACGAGAATAAGGTTGTTACTTTGCTTAACTGGTTTTTATCCCGCCTAAATTAGCGTTGTTCTGTGGGGCTGTTGTAAACATTGCCAGATGCACACACAAAGGTTGGTGATTCGATAATGAGGGCTGACATTCTTAGGAATGCTAGAAAGAATCTCCGAAAAACACAGCGTCAATTCTTCAAGAGTTTTGACGAAAAACCCAAAGATATTGCCCTACAATATCTTTGTGAATTTCAAAACGTCCAACGCGAACACGGAAACAGTAGATCTTCCGAGAGCTTGTATGAGTTGACTATTACCAATGTGGTAAAAGAACGATTTGCAGATTTGGATTTTGGTGCAAAACTCGATTACTCATACATCGGGGATTTACCCTCCGAAGATTTTGTAAAGTCCATAATGGAACTTGCAAAAGAACACCCAGATTACTACAAGACCCCGTTCCGAATTATTGTTGCCGTTGCCCTGATTGAGCATAAGTCACTAGCTAGAGGCGGTGCTATCACCGGCTGGGGTGCCGGGCTTCTTAAGAGGGTACTCATTGGCGTAGCATGGCAACACATCCCACCGGATATTTGATTTTGAGGCTGTCAGGCGGAGTTAGGCTTGCCCATAACATTGCTTTATCAACTTCAGTACAGTATCATAATCTTGAGGATTGCCATGCTCCTCTAATTTTCTCTCAAGTAATGATACTTCCTCTGGTAGAAGTTTTGATAATGCTATAGATAGCCCTACCCGTTTAGTGCCGTCATTGCCACCAATATCCTCAATACGGCGATAAAACTCGCCCCTTGCTTCATCGTTCATTGTTAATCTCCTAATTGATCGTAAGTAACAAATGGATAACAGATATAGATTGACCAATCTGTTGTTATATGGGTACTATTAAAGCACAACTCGCCTCTTTTCGAGTTTTGTTGGCTTGTAGGATACGGGGTGGACTTGCAACCCACCCCCCTACACTTCATAAGCCAGAGAGGGGAGTTACCCAACAAGACAACAGAAAAGACGGCGCAAATGTGTGTCAAGCTATATCACTATATCCGAGAGTGTTTAGACACTCCCCGCAGGATTGTGCTGCTAGGTGATTTCCTAAAGGATTATCACTTTGATTCTGCCCAGTGTAATACGCCCAATGAGTTTGATGATTTACTCTTTGAGATTGCGGGTAACTGGAGCAGAGACCCTCACAAAGTTTACACTGTTAGACTAATCCCTCCTTTCGATTTTGTTTTCCCTCTATTTGAAGGCTTACAGTCCAAAATCTCTCTTATCTATTTCATGCCTGATACAGATAGCGTTATGAAAGCTAACTTTGTAGGTAAGCAATCCGTTATATTCCCTCCTATACTTCGGCAGAATTTAGGGTGACAAATTAAAAGGGAAGAAATTATCATACCTCTAATTCACCAAAAAAGATTGGAGGTATATAAGGGCAAACGGCGATTTGCCCACTAGTGTTATGGATAATTTCTTCCCAGAGATATGGATACCGTATTTGTTGAAGTTTCGTCAAGGGTTTTCTAAACCGACCTTCACCTATTTCGTCGGTTTCATCTTTTCGTTATTAATCGGACAAAGCCGAAAATGCCTTACCCACATTGCTGATACGTGTATTTTCGTTGATAAATCTCTATCCGGTTGGCACCGGTTTCTTTCGACCTTCCAGTGGGATTTGTCAGAAGTCATCGAATCTGTGATTGACCTACTTCTATCTGAACTTGGCGATTCACTGAGTTACGCCGGCCATCTGCTACTTGCTGTTGACCCGACAATGGTAAAAAAGGTGAAGGGAAAAATGAGTGGAGTTCAAAAATGGCAACAGAGTTCAACACACCCCGATAAGCAAGTCATTGGGCATCAATGGGTAATAGCTGGCTTTCTGGCACGTGTCAAACATCAATGGCATTGCCTACCCGTTATAAGTCGATTGATTTCAGGCAAGAGTAATCCATCTCATTTCGTTGTGGACACACAAGGCAATGCTCAACCGATGGGTATAATCGCCGCTGTGCTTGCTGCTGTCTTTTTCGTCAAGAATAGCGTCAAAGCAAAACCGTTGTGTGTTGTTGCCGATGCCTTCTTCTCAAAAGCCAACTTCATTAATCCACTAGTTGAGCAAGGGATTACACTCGTCACTCGTTTACGTCATGACGCCGTTGGATTCCTCCCACCATTCTACTGTGGGCGTGGGCGACCGCCTAAACGCGGTAAATGTATCAAACTCGCCAAATGCTTCAATCAGATGCAAAGACAGACCACAACTGCTTGGCTATATGGAAAGCAGTGCCAAGTGGAGTATCTCGTCATTGACCTCTTTCTGCGTGATGTGCAGCACAAAGTCCGTGTGGTCATCGCTGATGGAACAAACCGCCCTATCCTTTTGGTCTCCACTTCTCTCGATTTATCGCCGACTCAGATTCTTGAGATATATGCCGCTAGGTTTTCAATCGAAATCGCTATACGTGAACTCAAACAATACTTTGGTTTGGGCGACTATCAATCTACGACTACCTTAGCCTTCTTGCGGTTCACGCAACTTTGTTGTATCGCTGCAAGTTTGGCTCGACTCGTCTTATTGAAGCACCACTCACCTGAAGGAATTCATGAAACCGCCAGTGAATCAACCACTACATCAACCGTTTCTTCAGTCCGCCAACAACTTAGACGCTTTGTCATGCGCCAATTGATTTTCAACAAGTCCACTGATGATGCGGATTTCACCAAATGTCATATTGACATCAAGGCAATCTTCCGTGTCGCCGCTTAACAATAATGTTTCCGATATATCTCAATCAATAATGCTCTGTTTTTTCTGCCGAAGTATAGTTCCCTCATGAAATCCCTAAAGATGTTGATGACTTCAAAGCGATTATCAGGGCTGCAAGGGATATGCGGGCTAAGTATTCGATACCTGCAAACACTCTTGAGTATGAGGGTGATAGGTTTAGGCTAATGGATTTCTTTGCCGACTACTGTCAGTTCTCAAGTACTAGAGGATTAAGTTACCCCCAATGTTTAGACAGTTATGAACGTAAATTAAGGTGTAAAGGCTATCCAATCCGGCTACGTTTCAACACCTAATGTTATTGGAAATACACCTCGTGAGGCGTTCTTTTATTGAGCGACCCGTGAAGCCGCTCCTCATTATAAAACTTGAAATAGTTGTTCAAACCACACCAAGCCGTGTGAACAGAGTCATAAGAATGAAGATAGACATGTTCATATTTCACTGTCCACCAGAGACGTTCAATGAAAATGTTGTCATACACTCTGCCTGCTCCAGCCCAACTGATGCCAATGTTAGCCGATTCAAGCCGAGTGGTAAAGGCATCAGACGTGAATTGGGCACCCTGATCGCTGTTGAAAATCAAGGGTGTAGAACAACTCAACGCTCGTTCCAGAGCCGATAGACAAAAGAAAACATCTAGTGAATTTGACAGTTCCCATGATAGCACATATCGAGAGTACCAATCCATAATAGCCACTAGATAGACAAAGCCGGCATTCAAACGGATATAGGTGATATCAACTGCCCATACTTGGTCCGGTCGAGTGATACTTGAATCCTTCAGCAAATAAGGATACTTTTTCGATGGTTTACCGTTCTTAGAGGTTTTCGGCTTGGGATAGATGGCAACTAATACCATTTCGCTTGAATAATAGTGCATATGGTGTCTGAATTTTATCGTCCACTTTCTCCGTCGGCGGGGCATCTTGCCCCGCCGACTTTGCGCGGAGACGAAACTTCTTGTTCCGCTCCGCGTAAATTTCTTGACCTGATTCTCGCCATCAATGCACAAGCATTTTAGAGAAATGGTATAAGTCCATCTTTCGCATCAACCTAGCAATCCGTTTCCGATTGACGACGTAGCCTTTAGAACAAAGCCAGTCCGTCATTCGAGGTACACCGTAGAACGGGGTCTTAATGTACTGTTCATCAATCAGACGCATATAAAGCAGGTTTTCCGGCGACTCTACTGCGGGTTGATAGTAATACGAAGCGCGGGGCAACCCTAACAATTCGCATTGCCTCAAAACCGGTGGGGAACCGCTCTCCTGGTTGATGAGCTGCCGCTTCTGTTCAACCGAGCCGTTGAGTTTTTTTTTGAAGCCAGTCTAGCTCTACTTTCAATTGACCGATTTGCCGGTAGAGCTCCGCTATGAGTTGGTCGTTGTCAGAAGTCGCTTGAGTGCGTCCGTTTGCAAACAGTTGAGGCGATTCCTCCAGAATCTGTCTTTTCCACTGGCTGACCTGATTCGGGTGGACTTCGTAGTCACTGGCAATCTGAGCCATGGTGCGTTGATTCTTTAGTGCCTCAATCGCCACTTGCGCTTTGAATCGGTTATCATACTGCTTTCTACTAGCCATGCTATACAAACTCCTTTCGTAGTTCTTGGCATTGCTGAGCCGTATTATGACTCATAACATGACCGTTTTGCCAGCCCGAAATCCACCTTAATCCACTGTCTAGTTTTTGGGGGTAATTGCAGACATTAATAATTGATTCGACAGAGCCAGAAGTTGAAGTAGTGAAAGAGAAAACTATAACGCTAGAGAACCCGTCTGATTTTATAGAGTCTGAAAGAGTAGCTTTTGAGGCGTTTAAGACTATGTTACCTTCGGACGTGTATGCTAAAGCCGAAGATTATTTGGTTTTTGGCAAAGAGTTGACAGGCGTGTTAAGGCAGGGGGTGTGTAATGAGAAATAATTTAGGAAGCCAAATAAACTCTTTAGCTTTACACTTTGAGGGGGAGAGAATAACTAAGGCTGATATAACTAAGGCTGATATCCGAGAGGTTGTTCAGGATTGTTTGGCGGGGGTTAATGAGAGGCTAGATAGCCTTGAGGAATCTGTAACTAATCTAAGAGGCGATATGAATACAGGGTTTTCAAGATTACAAGAGCAGATAGATAGCATAGAGGGTAAGATTGACCAGATAAACATACGTGATATTGATGAAAGTTTAAGTGATGAATCCAAATGATATAGATGGAGGCTAAGATGTCAACGACCCTTATGTGGATTTTGTATCTAATTATTGCCACTATTGTCATAATCGCTTTTCTATTCGCAGATTCATGGATTATAAACTATCAGAGTAAAAGACCAGATAACGATCATCACGATAGTATGAGCCCCGACGAGTTAAAACAACACCTTGAAGATGTTGAACGAAAAGCCTTTGAGAAGTTACTTGATAACGTTGAAAAGCAGTTGTTGACCAATAGTGCTTTGATTGAGTCGTTTGATGACGAGGATAAGGCGTTACAAACTCTAACGCCTCTTATGCTTGAGGAGGATGTGGGGGTTTCATTTTGGGAAGCCTATGATACAGTAACCGATAGGGTATGGGAGGAGTTTGAGTTGGCTAAGCGGGATGTAATAGAGAGTAAGAGGCGTTGACAACCTCAAGTGTCCGTATATATCTAATAGCAGGCGTGCTTAATACGTAGGGGTGAATGATGGCACTTGTAAATGTGGAAATCCAAAGAGAGGTGGAAAGGCAGTTGAAGGATAGCCTTGATAAGCGCTTTGATGTTTTTAGTGCTCAATTCACTGAGCAGTTGGCTTTAATGGGTGATAGAATTGAAAATATAGAAAAGTCAATTATATTTATTGCCAAGACTGTTGAAAAGTTATTAAAACAACAAGATGCGCTAAGCCAAAAAGTAAGTGGGATGTCGATTAGGTTAGATAAGATTGAGAAACATCTAGGGATAGAGGAGATATCATGAAAACCAAAAAGAAAAAGACTAAAAGGTCTGTCGGTAGACCCGTTAAAAACGTTATCGAGAGAATACCCGATACACCTGAGAACGTGGCTAAGGCGTTGTTTGGAATCCGTCCAGACGGCAAAAAGGTAATAGAATTTGATGGTAACAAAATGAAAAAGCTAGAAACTTGAGAAATTTAAGACATTTTACTTTGGTGTATAATTCCCGCTACGTAAGTCCTATTTGAAACAATTATCACTGGAAAAGAAAGCGCAATAATACGCAACGCAAAGTATATCCCGATCAGTTTCCCACTGTTTCATCAGAGACTTGTGGGCTTCTATTAAAGGCTCCAATACTCCTTGTGTCAATACAGATTCTGATTTAATTCCAGATTTTGTAACATGAAACCTTGCTATCAGTGGTTGTTAACAAGACCCTATTTTCCACGGTCATGTGTAATGATTCTAAAAATACGGTGTCCAAGGAAATAGCAACTCCTGTTGCCTCCTCGTAGTGAGAAATAAGCCCTGTTAATCTCTCCTTTGGTTGAACTTCCCACTTTGTATATTTTAAAATTCTGGCTTGAATTTGTCAAGTCAACTTGAGGTATTCGTATGGACGCCCTCTCGTCTACCTTTTCGGGAGTAAGAGAGGAGAAGTACAGAGGAGGAAACGACGGAGGAAGTCTCGAGAATTATAACGCTTGACAAGCCCACCCTAACATGATATAATTCCCTACAGTTGCTCGCGGCGGCATTGGTCCAACCGGGCGACGGAGCGCGATAGTAAATCCCTTGAAACACACCGCGCAGACCTAATTTCATAACGGAACGCAGCCCATTGGTGGCTTTCTTTGATGTTAATCAACAGACAGCCGTCGGTGGGCTTTTTTTATGCCATCTGACCGACGGACAACTGAATTCCCGGAGAATTTCTTCTGTTACCGCTTGTCGCTGTCCATTCACAACCGTATCTTAGGAGTTCTCGCATGAAGAAAGTTCAAGTCACACTCACAGACGAAGAGCGTGCCGACACCATCTATCAACGCGTCTGGCAGAATGCCACCACCACCGCTATTGTCGACGCTCTTATAATAGAGCATCCCGAATGGAAGGATGTACCGCGGCGGGTAATCCAAGACGCCACGCGAACCTGCAATCCGTTCCACCGTAAATTCGCAAAAAAGTGGAAGCCAATCTATGCAAGCACTATCAAGCACTTTCAAGCAGAGCGAGAAAGACATACCCAAGGCACGTCATTACACGCTTCCATGGCAATTTCTAAGCTAATAGAGAAAGTGCTTGAAGGTCTCAATCACGTCGAATTACAAAGCCCGAAAGATGTGCTGTCAATTGCGCGTAGTATTACCCCGATTCGAAAAACCCTATTGCTGAGCATCGACCACAACTCCGATGATGAAGATAACACCGAGCAAGGACATGATTCAAGCGATGCGTCACTGCGAGCGCTGGAAAGTCTTGAACACTGTACGCGAGAAGATGAAGAACAATCAACAAGACGAAGCCGCCATGATTAGGGCGCACGCCGGGTATCAATGGCCCGAGCTATTCGTCTGGTTGTACATCAGAAAGTTCAGCTATCGTGTCCTTGCGCTTAAAGATTTTCATATCCAAATTCTGAACGCCGTCAAACCCGGCGAGTACGGAGCACAGATAAACATCCAAGCGCCCCGCGGCACCGGCAAGACCACCCTTGTCAATCGCCTAATCCCCTTATGGCGAATCTGCTACAAGGACTTCGATCTCGTCATGGATAGGCAGCCCGAAGAATTCATCCTCGTCGTCGGACGCAACGAACGCATGGCGCATCAACGCATAACCGAAATCCGGGGCGTCCTTGAGCACAATCCTCTCATCCGACGCGATTTCGGTGACCTCGTCGGTTCCCCTTGGACGAAAACCGAAACCGACACCCGCAACGGCATCGGTCTGCGCCCACTCGGCAGAGGCGCTTCACCCCGCGGCGCCCTCCTCGGCGATGCGCGGCCGACGTTAAAATTGTGTGACGACATCGAAGACCCGAAACGCTGTCTCAATCCCGATCTTCGCGAAGAAGACAAAGACTGGTTCATGACCGACTTCATGTACGCTGGCGACCTCGGAAGCAGCCACTCCAACACCGTGATCGTCGATACAGTCAAACACCCCGAATCCCTTTCCGAGCATCTTCGGACACTCCCCGGTTGGCGGACGCTGCGCTACCAAGCCGTTCCTTACCCCGCAGACATCTACCACCCCACCGCCGAACACCTGTGGAAGCAGTGGGAGACGTTTTACAGCGACACCACCCTCGACGACGGTGAACGCGAGAGCAAGGCAAACGCATTCTTCCAATCCCGCAAAGACGAGATGGATGCCGGCGTGCAGATGCTCTGGGAAGAAAAACTCCCCTACGTCAGCGTCCGCAAAGAAATCGTTGAGCGAGGCTACCACAGCGTCATGCGAGAGCTCCAGAACGATGCCCGCGATCCCGGGATGGCGTTGTTCAACATGGATGAAGCTGTCACCTTCTCCGTCATCGACGAAGGCTTTCGTCGCAACGATGGGCGTGTGGTGCCGTGGCGCGACATCGGCGGATTCACGACATACCTCGACACCATGGGCGGGCGCGATGCGCTTACCAATAGCTACGCCTGCGCCGCCGTCGTCGTTTGGGAACCGCTGCTTGGCGGTCAATCGCTTAATCCTGATTCCCTCTCCGGCGTGAACGGATACATACTGCTGGCATGGATGGATCGGGTCGCGTTGACGGAGCAGATGGAAAACGCTATCTTGCTGGCACAGCGCTCCGAAGCGATGTTGGCGCCGGCGTATCCGAAATCCTACTTCGTTTGCGAACAGCGCCCCGACAAAGACGGCACCATCCGAAAATCGACCAACGATGCGTTCCGCGCCATGAAAGACCGCCACCGCTTTGAACGCAGAATCATGTATCACGAACAGCACCAAAACAAAGAAGACCGCATCGAAACCCTTGAACCAGCCATAGCCAACGGATGGCTCGCTTTCAACCAGAAGGACTTGCCACCCGAATTCTGGACGCAATTCAGGCAATTTCCGTCCGCCGATCACAACGACGCGCCCGACGCCGTCCAAGGCGCGGTCCGCTCACGCATCACCACCACCGCGAAGCAGAGAGTTAATCTGGCGGCGGCAAGAAAGCAAATGAGGAGCGTCGTACAAGTGTAAAAAGTAATTCCAGCGTTCAACCCCTGTAGGATCAAGCGAATGGATAATGAGCGCGATAGCAAATCCATCAAGCGAGCGATAAGCGAGGACGATAGACATACAAAATAGATGAGATGAATAAAATCTCCACCGCTTTTCCACTACGCTTGATTGACACTGTTTTTTGTCCCGGTACAGTGTACAAAGTCGAGCTTAGACAGAATCGCGCTATGATTATGTTTTTAGATGTTGACAGAAATGATACAACATGATAAAATACAAGGTTGGGAGATACTATCTATGAATTAGTGGCACCGGCTCCTGTCACCACACAGCCAGTGGACGTATTTTGAAGAGGGATTGTGGTAACGACACCTGACCAACGACGGTTTTTTCAAGAAAACGGTTACATCGTTTTGCCAGGGATGTTTAGCCGTCACGAAGTTGAGGTCGTCATGAACGATTTGAAGCGTTTGGATACGGAACGCTTGGTCGTTGACGCCGATGGCAGGAACAAGGGGGGTATGGCGGTCGAAGACGGGGAGACGCCTCGATTGCAGTTTGACCTACATAAGACTGATTCCTGTTTCCCACCACTATGCCGTCATCCGCGGCTCGCCGGTGTAATGCAGGAGTTGATGGGGGTTCCGCTTTATATTTACCATAGTAAACTCGCCTTCAAGGCGCCGTTCGTCGGTTCAGTGCAGTATTGGCATCAAGACTTCGGTTATTGGCGACGTAATCACATCAAGCCAACCATGGGCTCGTGCTTATTGATGCTTGATGAGCACACCGAAGACAACGCCTGCATGCAGGTGCTTGCGGGTTCGCACCACGGTGGCGTGGTGGAGCACCGTTACAGACCGCGCGAATCAACGGGTGAAAATCAATTGGCAATTCCGGCAGGGGAAATGCCGAGCCACTTCCGTCGTTATCATCGAGTAAAATTTGTGGGGTCGCCGGGGACGGTTGCCGCTTGGCACAGCAACATAATGCACGCCTCCTCCCATAACATTTCCGAGAATCCGCGGCGCGCATTGATTGTCGCCTTTAACACTATTGACAACAGTGACGAGCGAGAGGTAAATGATACCCCTTTCACGGCTCACGGCGTCAAAGCGGTAGATTTGAGTGCGGACGACTGTCTTTTGTAGTAATGCGCCATGCGCTAGACCAGATTAGGAAGTTGGTAAGTGTTTAGTTCAGCTAAAACGAGTGGCAATATTAGTTTGGCAGTGTATCGCGCCTGACTATCGGCAGCGGGGCATTCTTGGATTATATGTAGGAGGGGCATCTTGCCCCGATGCAGGAGCGATTCCCTATCGAAAGTGGGTTTTCATTGCATCGTTGTTATGGAATTGATTTATCGTGAACGCGGAATATCGGGGCAAGATGCCCCTCCTACAAGGGATATCGCTCGCATGCTGGGTACGTGAGAGAAATTACCATCGGTCATGGAATAAAGGGAGCCTTGTATTCGCCGCAAGGAGTCAATGGACTAAACAATTACGGAAGTTGACAGGTCCTCCCGTTTCCTAAAATCAGCCGGTGATAATTGAGGAACGATGTGAATATCAAAGATGCGCTTCAATCGCTAGGCGTTAGGGATGACACTTTATCGGGCGAGGAAAAACGCCGTCTCGACGAGGACGGATACCTGATACTTTCAAACATGCTCTCGGATGCCCAGCTTCACGCGCTTGCCGATCGGTTGGATGAACTCCTGGAAGAAGAGGGAGATAAGGCGGGCATTGAAGTGCACCAAGAGGAGGGTACCGCAAGGCTTGCGAATCTTGTGAATAAAGGCGCGATGTTCGAGATGTGTTTTACGCATCCACGCTTGCTGGCAGCAATGGCGCATATGCTGGGGCCGGAACTGAAATTGAATTCGCTTAATAGTCGAGCCGCGTTGCCAAATGCCGGATTACAGGGATTGCATTCGGATTGGGGCAGTCCCGTTGCGCCGGGAGATTATTACGTCTGCAACTCCGGCTGGTTGTTGGACGATTTCACTCCGGAGAACGGCGCAACGCGAATTGTTCCCGGGTCTCATCGCATCGAGAAGCGACCCCAAGATGTGCTTGACGATGCAGTGGCTACTCAGCCGGACGAGATTCAGGTGTTCGCGCCGGCCGGTTCGGTATTGGTTTTTAACTCACACCTTTGGCACGGCGGAGCGA
The DNA here is from genome assembly GCA_965204085.1 of Candidatus Poribacteria bacterium. Classification (GTDB taxonomy): domain Bacteria; phylum Poribacteria; class WGA-4E; order WGA-4E; family JAJDTR01; genus JAJDTR01. The sequence goes on from CBDBEE010000002.1 coordinate 1,818,682, forward strand.
TGAACAAAACCGGGTTCCCGCGGCGCGTCATTCATTCGGCTTTCTGTCGTCGTGACGAAGTACCACAAACCAACCAGCGAGAATACCTCAGCGCAGACACGCGAGATCGGTTAAGCGACGCCGCGAAAAGCGTTCTGGATGTATTGTAACGGAATTCAGAAATGGTTCGTTGCTTGGTTAATGTGGATCTTACGAGAATCTGAGGCATGATCGGAAATTGGAAGCGACAAATTCTTGCCCATTTTCTCAACGGTTTGGCAGGGTCTTAGACCCTTCCTAAAACAGGCTATCACAAACGGTGATAGTCGATTCTTGTTATGTCAAAGTCTCTCTGTGTGGAGTGTTACCCACAAGTGGGTGACTCAGACAGACATTCAAATGGGGAATTTCCCCCGTACAACACTTAAGTTACATAGGAGGATAAACTGTGTCTAGAAATTCAGCGTTTCACAAGAGTTTCACGCTACTCTTTATCGTGTCCGTGACGGTTGCCTTTGCCGGTTACACCTCATTGGCATCTGCTCAACACGTTACGGATGGACTGGAACTCTATATTCCTTTCGATGCAGATACCTGCTCGAACGATGCGTGCGACGACCTCGCCGGTAATCACGACGCCATGTTCAACTTTCCTATCAAGCATGTTGCAGGGCAAGTGAATGATGCGGTGGAGTTTGACGGCGAGAATGGGCATTTTGCCTTGACCAATCTACTCGTAAACTCGAATGAGTTTGAGTCCGTGACCATGGAAGCTTGGGCGAATCCGTATCAGGCGCACGAAGCCTGGGGATCCGTAATGAACGGCGACGATGGCGGTTGGGATAGAGGCTACGGTTACCGCAATGTCTTGTGGGAAGTTCAGGTTGGCAAGGGCGGAGATTGGCAGCCAGGTCCCGAAGCCGTGTTTAACACTTGGCAACACACGGTTGTCATTTATACGCCGGATCTCGTGATTTTCTACTGGAATGGCGATCGCTATGAATTCGACGAGGCGGATCCGACCGAGTCGACGCAGAGTTTGGTAATCGGCGACGATATACCTTGCGGTCCGAATTGTACCTTCCCGGGCGCTATTGATGAGGTCCGCGTGTACGGGCGTGAGTTGACTGACGCCGAGGTACAACAGAACTTCCAAGGTGGTACCTCCGTGGAAAGTGCCGGTAAAATCGCTGTTTCTTGGGGTGAGATTAAAACCTTACGGTAAGATCGAGTTATGCCGAAGTCCCTCCGTTTGGAGATTTTTCCACAGGTGGGTGATCCAGGCAGACATTTAAATGGGTAAGTTCCCATTTAAAACACAAATTTACTAAGGGGCCGTAAATAAATAACATTTCAATATTTCAGGACTTACGCATCGAATGCCTAAAAGTTCGTGACAGAGCAATTTATTGTCCGTTTCTACACTACAAACCCGATGTAGGAGCGATCTACGAACGCGACCGCGCTTTGCTGCGTAAGTCCTATATGTTGGACTGTGGTGTACCCTATTAAGTCCAGAAAATAGCGAAAGGTTATTCTTTTCCAGCCCCTAAGGAGGACACACTGTGTATAGACATTCAGCGTTTCACAAGAGTTTCACACTTCTCTTTATCGTGTCGGCGACAGTTGCTTTTGCCGGTTACACCTCATTGGCATCTGCTCAACACGTTACGGATGGACTGGAGCTCTATATTCCTTTCGATGCAGATACCTGCGCGGGCGACACGTGCGATGACGTCGCCGGTAATCACCACGCCATATTCAACTTTCCCATCAAGCATGTACCGGGGCAAGTGAATGAAGCAGTGGAGTTTAATAGCGAAAATGGGCATTTTGCCGAGACCAATCTACTCATTAACTCGAATGAGTTCGAGTCCCTCACCATGGAAGCTTGGGCGAATCCGTATAGGGAGCACGAAGCCTTTGGAGCCATGATGGGCGGAGACGATGGCGGTTGGGATAGAGGTTACGGCTACCGCAAAGATTTGTGGGAAATTCAGGTTGGCAAGGGCGGCGACTGGCAGCCAGGTCCCGAAGCCGTGTTTAATACATGGCAGCACACGGTTGTTATTTATACGCCGGAGCTCGTAATCTTCTATTGGAATGGCGATCGCTATGAGTTCGACGAAGCAGATCCGACCGAATCGATTCAGCCTTTCATGATCGGCGACGATATTCCTTGCGGACCGGATTGTACCTTCCCGGGCGCTGTTGATGAGGTTCGTGTCTACGGGCGTGAGTTGACTGACGCCGAGGTGCAGCAGAACTACCAAGGTGGCACCGCCGTGGAGAGTACCGGTAAAATCGCCGTTTCTTGGGGTGAGATTAAAACCTCACGGTAAGATCGAGCCATCATGTCTTTATCCTTTTGCTTCACGTTGCGAGAGAGGTCTCACCTTTCTTGCGACGTGGAGTTTCTTTATTTGTAGAAGTCCCGAATCCAAAGTGTTTATCCGGGCGCCCTGTTCCAGAATCCGTTTTGCGACAGTTCGACTTTGTTATAGCTCAATTCCTTGCTCGGCCGAGTCGTTGGTACTCGACCGTACAAGATTACATGCGCGTCACTGACAACTTGGAGACAATTAACGACCAATGATTAAGTGTACAACCGAAAAATCTAGTGTATTGTTGACAGTGGTTGTCTCATTGACCTTTTTGGTAATGATATCGGCAGAGGCGCAGCATGTCCGGAAGGGTCTAATCGGTTATTGGTCCTTTGACGATGATACCATAAAAGGTAACAAGGTTGAGGATCTTGCCGGAAACAACGATGCAACCATCAACGGTGCCTCAATCAAGAGTGTAAAAGGAAAATTTGGGGAAGCGTTAGAATTTGGGAATCAGAACGGACATTATGTCGACACCGGGTTGCAGATTACGTCAAAGCAGTATGAAAATCTCACGATGATGGCATGGGCAATGCCATATAGAAGACACGTCGCGTGGGGCTCCGTCATGAATGGTGATGATGGCGGCTGGGACCGGGGATACGGTTACCGTCACGATAAGTGGGAGGTCCAGGTAGGGAAAGGGGGCGATTGGCAACCGGGACCAAGAGCAGATTATAACAAGTGGCAACATACGGTAGTGATTTATACGCCGGATTTGGTTATCTTTTATAAAGACGGAAAGCGATTTGAATTCGGTAATGCTGTACCGACACAATCCAACAACACCCTCATCATCGGGGACGATATTCCCTGCGGTCCAGTCTGTACTTTTCCCGGTGCAATTGATGAAGTCTTCCTCTATGGCCGAGAATTGAACGACAAGGAGGTTCAGCAAAACTTCAGATCTAGGGGCGGTCAGGCCGTCGAAGCGGCTTCAAAACTCGCTGTCACGTGGGGAAGCATAAAGCGTGCGCGATAGATGGGATACCTCTATCCGGCGAAAATTCCGTAGTCAACAGTCTATCTAGTTCCGCGTTCTGCTGTTACCCCATTCCAATAAACGAGTAGGCAAAAATTCATTCGATTGTTAAAATTCACCAAAGTCCATCGGAATTGCCGTAGATGTTGAATCATCTCAGAATTACATGAAAGGAGAGCAAATGTTGAACGAAAAATCATTAATGCTACTTCTCGCCGTGGCGATTGTTGCGGGTTCCATTTGCGGTGGAACGGTAGCAGAGGCGCAGTTTATATCGGAAGGTCTTGTCGGGCGATGGGCATTTGATGCCATCACCCAAGGGAAGATTAAAGATGCTGTCCGCACAAACGATGGATCCATAAAAGGAAATCCAAAAATGGTTGAGGGCATAATCCGCAATGCTATGCAATTTGACGGCAGCGAATATATTGAGATATTCGGCGCCAAGGAATTGGAACTCAAAGACTTTACGGTTGATGCCTGGATTAAAGCTGACGAGAAGGCGAGCGAACAGAAGAATAGCCGAATCTTGACGAAGGGCGTCAGTGGCGCCAACTACGCCTTGACGTGGCACCACGTAGACTGGAAAAAGTTCAGCCAAAGCGTATCTGCGCAGATGACGGGAGGCTTTTTCATTTCGTCAAGCGCTCGGAAAGACCCTCTAGAGGCCGATGTCTGGTATAACCTCGTCGGTACTTACAACGGCAGAGAAATGCTCATCTACGTGGACACCGAGTTGCGAAACAAGCGAACTTGGGCGGGTACCCCTATAGTTGATCCGACAGATCTCACCATCGGGGCTATGACTGGCGGGGGCGGTCCAGAAGGCTTCGAGGGAGTGATCGATGAAGTCAAGATCTACAATAGAGCCTTGACTCCGGCTGAGATTGTGAGGAATTATGAAAAAGCGAAGGCTCTTGCTGTCGAAGATTCTCCGGATAAACTTGCTATCACTTGGGGCGAGTTAAAGCGCAATCGGTAGATACGTCTGTTCCGCAGGCGCGATAAGACGAGGCTTATAGTCTTTCTAGACTTCTATTCGGTCCGTAGTGGGAGGGCCGTTGAATCGAAGTCATGGGGTGTTAGAGGCAATCCCATTTTGATGCGGGTGTTGACATTATTCAACACTTGTGGAAGAAAAGAGACAGCCGAATCGACTCCATTCCCTTCAATTGGGCGATAAATAAGGCGTAATTGTTTAGTCCATTGACTCCTTGCGGCGAATACAAGGCGTACCCTTTATTCCACGACCGATGGCAATTTCTCTCACGTACCCAACATGCGAACGATATCCCTTGTTGGAGGGGATCAAGGGAGCGAATAGCGACCACGATAGAGATCCCCCTTGCCCCGATGCAGGAGTAATTCCCTACCGAAAGTGAATTTTCATTGCATAGTTGTTTATAGTTGTTTAAGGAGTTGATTTATCGTGAACGCGGAATATCGGGGCAAGATGCCAGCAAGCGACCGGATAGGGAGCGCGGTAGTAGATCCCCTCCTACATATAATTCAAGAATGCCCCACTGCCGATAGTCAGGCGCGATACACTGCCAAACTAATATTGCCACTCGTTTTGGCTGAACTAAACAGCTACAATAAGGCTACAGGTACCCTCCCAAGCGAACGACACTGATTGAATCAACCCCGTAGGTGAAAGGAAGTCCATTTATGGCAATTCGGGTTGCAATTATCGGGTGCGGGGGCATGGCTCGCGGACACCTGAATGCCTATCTTCGCATCCAAGAGATTGTACCGGGCAAGGTGGAACTCGTCGCGATGTGCGATCCGGTGCGGAAAAATGCGGAAGATTTTGCGAGCCGCGTAAAGGACGCCACCGGGAAGACGCCGGTGGTGTATGAGGACACGGATGCCATGCTTGGCGCGGAAGATCTTGACGGCGCGGATATTTGTACTCCTCACTGCTACCACCACATTAACGCCATCAAGTGCCTGAACGCCGGAGTCAATGTCATCGTAGAAAAACCCATCGGCATCACGATTAAAGCCACGCGCGCCATTATTGAAGCCGCCAATGCAAACGGTAGGATAGCCGCAACCGCAGAGAATATTCGTCGCATGCCGAGTCGCCGAGCGGCTTGGTGGTTAATGAACGAGAAGAGGATGCTCGGCGATATCACCATGTTCTTCTCCCAGCACGCAAGCTACCAAATTGCCGACCCGCAGAGCCCCTGGCATTGGCGGCTCGATTTGATGTTGGGCGGCGGTGGCATGGTGATGGATTCCGGCGCGCATTATTGCGACACCCTTCGCTATCTATTCGGAGATCCCGATACTGTTTATGCCCGCGTTCGACAAGTCGCCGAACACAAGATAACAAAAGCGGGAGAGTTAGTGAACGATGAGAACGAGGACACGTGGGCTGCAACCATAAATTTCAAGTCCGGCGCTACGGGACTTTGGACATGGAGCAGAGCAGCCCCCGCCCACGACTTTACCCACATTGTGTATTACGGCACCGAAGGCTGCTTGGTGGATGATGGCGACATCTTTCACGGACCTCATGACGGCGCCGAGGTCATACTCAAGAACGGGACGCGGTATTCCATGGAAGACTTGGTCAAGGAATACATGGCGGGATTGACCGAGACTGAGCGAGATAACCTCTTCCCGCACGGCATAACAGACGGTGTATTGCTTGAATGCTACGATTTTGTCGATGCCATTGAGAATAACCGTCCTGTCGAAGTAGACGGCGAACTCGGGCTGCGTGCAAAGGCCATCTGCGAAGCCATTTACGAGTCCAACACCTGCGGCCAAGTGGTTAGTTATGACGATGTCGTTGACGGCAAGGTGGATGCGTACCAAAAGCCGATCAACGAGCGCTGGGACCTCTAGGAAATCGTCACACGCCAATCTCAACAATCGACCTGCCAGTTTTCTTCACGTCGCGTACACATGCCTTCATTAGGAATCTCCGCAATATGGATGGAGGACAGATGATCGTCGGACACCGTGCGTTTTCAAATTCCTTCCTAGTATTTATCCTAACCATCACGTTCGCAGTGGGTACGCTGGTGCTTGCGATTGGCGTTCAAGCGGAAGCGCCGACGAAACAACAAATTGCCTTTTATTCCAATAGGGATGGGAATTTCGAAATCTATGTGATGGATGTGGATGGCAAGAATCCTCAACGGTTGACAATCAATCCCGCGATAGATGCGGGCCCATCCTGGTCTCCCAGCGGAAAGAAGATTGCCTTTCATTCTAATCGGAGCGGGGATTATGACATCTTTGTCATGGACGCGAACGGAAACAATCAGATTAATCTGACGAACAGTGCCGACACGGATGACCGTGAGCCTGACTGGTCTCCCGATGAAGAGAACATCGCATATCAATCGAAGGACACCGGGCACTACGATATTTTCATCATGAGTGCCAACGGCAAAAACAGTCGCAACGTCACAAATAAAGCGGATTCCCGCGAGCAGCACCCGGCGTGGTCACCCGACGGAAGCACAATTGCCTTCACCTCCAACAGGGACGGGAATGAAGACATTTTCGTGATGCAGCCGAATGGCAACCGGCCAAGAAACCTGACAGAGAAGGACATTGATGGCCCCGAAGGACTAAGGCTGGCCAATGCGCGCGATTCCCTCCCTTCGTGGACTAGCGATGGCAAGAAGATTGTCTACAGCAGTGTAAACAGCAATCGTGTCTGGATAATGGACGCTGACGGCAAAAACCGCAAGCAGATTGTCCCCAAGGACGGCAATGACCGCGATGCCGCGGTGTCACCTGACGGTAAATTCATCGTGTTCCAAGCGAACAGAAATTGCGGTGACGGTTGCAAGGAATATGAAGTGTTCGTGGCGGACATTACAAGAGCCCAGGTAGAACTAAAACAGATTACATTCGGAGGGCATCCGCACGGCGACTTTGACTGGTTCGATCCCATCTACGCGCTGTCTGTGGCACGGGTTGGAAAAGATGTGACATTCTGGGGACGGATTAAACAGGGAATGTAGAGACTTTCCTTGCCGGCATTCGTCTCGGAATATTCGCGCACGTGTTAAGCATCAAACATTCCTAATCGTCGATTGTCCTTTAGGCTGTCCGATGTGGCCCTCCCAATGAACCGAGCATACCGGATACCGCTCCTACTCATCGTAACGCTTACCTTCACGGGCATAAGCCTAGATTATACCTTTCCCACCAATTGTCATTCCAAACCTGCGGCGCCCCCCGAATGGATACCGCAGCCCGCTGACCTAGCCCTGGTATCGGAACCTCGACTTCTACAAGCAACCGAGTCCGCCCAAAAAGCGGTGGCGGAGGCACCGGATACAGCCGACGCCTGGGGCGCTTTGGGCAACGTCTATCTCGTGCACGGCTGGGAAGCCGAAGCTGCCCGGTGCTACCAACGCGCCGTGAACATCAGTCCCACCGAATTCCGCTGGTTCTACTACCTCGGCTTAAGTACTCACAAGGCTAACGCTCAAATCGCCGTAGATGCGTTCAAGACGGCGATTGCGCTTGATCCCAAGTACCCGCCCCTTTATGTGAACTATGCCCATGCACTTAGGCGCTTGGGGCAGTTTGAGGAAGCCCGACAGCAACTCCTACATGTCATTGAATTAGACCCGAATAATCCGTTCGCAGAATTGGCGCTCGGTGAGCTTTCTTTAGCTGCCAAGCAATTTGACGATGCCCGGATACACCTCGAACGGGCTTTGGAACTGAATCCTGATCAGAGCGAAGCCCATGCCGCTATGGCACAGGTGTCTCTGGCATTGGGAGATAAGGAAGCCGCCAGTCACCATGCTAAAGCGGCGCGCAAACCGTCAAAACACACAGAGATGGACGACCCTCTCTGGTGGGAGGTGGTGAGAGTTGGTGTAACGGCAAAACGTTATGCCGAGCGCGGCACCCGATACATGAAAACCGGAGATTTCAAGAGTGCCGCGACTGAACTTTCGGTAGCTGCCTCAAGCAAGCCGAAGGATGCCGAAATCTGGTTCAATTATGGCATTGTATTGCTCAACACCAATCGATACGGTAAGGCTCGGGAAGCGCTCGAACACGCACTGTTTATCATCGACGAAAACGACCTGGAAGGGGGCATGTCGCCAAAAACGCCGAAAGAGATAGCATTCTTGGAGATTCACAGCAATTACAATTTAGGCTATGTTTATGAACGCACGGGACAGAGAGTGAAGGCGATTGCCGCTTACAAGCGAGCCATAGAGTTGAAACCCGATTTCGCACACGCCCACTCCGGGCTTGGCGTGCTTTATGCAAAGATAGGGAGGATTCGTGAAGGCATTGCGCTGTGTAAGAAAGCTACTCAACTTGCGACTGAAAACATCGAACTCCAGCGCAGTTTGGCAAGCGTTTATTGGCGGGCGAAGTTATACAATAATGCCGCCGAGGTGTACAACAACATCATTCGGCTCAATCCTAACGACAAAGGGGCGCTTCACCAACTTGGCGTCATCTACATGGGCAAACGCATGTACCCGGAGGCTATGTCGAAGTTCAAACGGGTGCTGGAGATTCAGCCGGATGACCCGCTGGCACACGGCGCCCTCGGAACTGTATACCTGAAACTTGGAAACAGGAATGCGGCAATCGCTGAATTTCAGACCGTTCTGCGGCTAGACCCGAACAATCGAACCGCACGGCGGATGCTGAGTCAACTCGCGCGGTAGTATGTAACTTTTTCAGAAATGATGGTTTTTTAAGGATGAGGAGGGACGTAAAGATGCAATCGAGAGATGGTTTCGCGAACCCCATTCTCGGTGTTTTTCTTCTATACGGTCTGATTTCGTCTATGTCAAGTTTACAGGCGCACGCGCAGATTGCGTTTGTGTCTGATAGAACTGGCAATCACGAAATCTACGTAATGGATGCTGATGGTAATAATCTTCGAAACCTAACCAGAAATCCTGCACAAGACTATGCGCCGGAGTGGTCTCCTGATGGCGAACGCATTGCCTTCACGTCCGATAGAGATGGAAACTCCGAGATCTATGTGATGGACGCTAAGGGAGGAAATCCTCGAAACTTGACAAAAAATCCTACACTCGACGAAATTGCTTCATGGTCGCCTAGCGGTGAACACATTGCCTTCACTTCCTCCAGAGACGTGAACCTTGAAATCTTCGTAATGGAGGCAGATGGCAGCAATCCTCGAAACCTGACAAACAATCCCGGGTTGGATAATTATCCCTCATGGTCACCTAGCGGCGAGCACATTGCGTTCAACTCCAACAGAGATTGGAACATTGAAATCTACCTGATGGGCGCTGACGGTGGCAATCCCCAGAGGTTAACCCGGAATTTGGCGTATGACTGTTGTGCATCGTGGTCACCTAGTGGTGAACACATTGCCTTTAATACCGACAGAGACGGTAACCGTGAAATCTACGTGATGGACGCGGATGGCAACAATCCTCAGAACCTAACAAACAGCGAAGAAAATGACTATAGCCCTTCGTGGTCACCCAGCGGTAAACGCATCGTATTCTCATCTACAAGACATAGGGCGAATTCTGACATCTACATAATGGAAGCTGATGGCGGTAATCTTCGAAAACAAAGACTAACAAAAATCGGCGCATCAGACTACAGCCCTGACTGGTCTCGTTCGGTTTTTGCGGTTTCTCCTGCGGGCAAGCAGTCTCTAATGTGGGGATGGCTCAAGAGTGAAGGTTACGACATCGCAGGAGTTGCAGCCAATCCAGCAACAGAGAATTGACATAATCACGGAGTCCTATGAGACAAGCTAAGGAATGCGGCCGGAAGCGTCGGGTGGAAGATGCAATCACAACTTAAACTACTGTTTTCCATTCCAGTCAAGATTCTTATCTTAGGTCTGGCTTTGTTCATGGCAGGTGTTCGAGTTCACGCGCAGATTGCTTTCATGTCCGCAAGAGATGGCAATAAAGAGATTTACGTGATGGGCGCCGACGGTCGAAGTCCTCGCAACTTGACAAGACATCTCGCCGACGATTGGACACCCTCATGGTCACCTGACGGCGAGCGCATTGCTTTCATGTCCAATAGAGAAAATAACAATGAGATTTACGTGATGGACGCCGACGGTAGCAACGCTAAAAGGTTAACGGTGCATCCTCGGAGTGACGGGTCTCCGTCATGGTCGCCCGATGGCAAGCGTATTGCATTTAACACAAGTCGACCTGGAAATTCTGAAGTCTACGTAATGGATCCCGATGGTCAAAATCCTCAAAACTTAACAAAGCACGACAAAGACGATTGGAGTCCCTCATGGTCCCCCAGCGGTGCGCACATTGTATTCGTGTCCCTGAGAGATGCTATCAAATCTGAAATTTACGTGATGAATGCTGATGGTTCGCATGTACGGAGATTAACGATCAATCTTTCGAGAGACAATATGCCCTCATGGTCGCCGAATGGAGAACACATTGCGTTCACGTCCGATAGGGACGGGAACTTTGAAATATACATAATGCGCGCTAACGGCAAAGCTCAGCGAAACCTAACAAGACGTATTGGGGACGATTGGTCGCCTTCATGGTCACCTTCTAGTGATCGCATTGCCTTCGGATCCGATAGGGATGGGAATCATGATGTTTACGTGATGGATCTTGATGGCGGCAATGTTAGAAAACTCACCGGACATGCCGAGAGGGACGATGGCCCAGACTGGTCCAGCGCGGTTCTCTCGGTTACTCCGGCAGGCAAGCAGTTTGTGATGTGGGGTGAAATCAAGAATGGAAACTATGACGCGTCATCACCCGTAGACGAGTCATTCGGCAACACCGGATCGAAATAATGGCGACCGTGCGGCGAGACAGCTCAATCTTGTGCATTGAAACGGATGAGTATTATGCGGCGGTGCAGACGGAGGGTTATGTCAGTGGCGTAAAGGGAGGTAGTTTCATAGACAAATGCACCGGTGCGTGCGACCAAGGCTTTGGATTGTGCATTGTGGACTTTCTGCTGGAACCGGGGCATGACGATGATTCGACGCCAAAGGCACTTCATTATCAATGGGGCGATACCGTTCATGGTCAGATACCAAAGCGGTATGTGGAATTGCCGCAAATTTGTACGCAAGCGAAGGGGTTGCCCACCGAAATTGTTGGAGGCGACGGTTTCATCGCCGTGTGTCAAGAGTTCACTTGGACGGTTGCCCGCCCTCCTTACAAACCGGGGTCGCGCTGGGAACAGTGGCTCGTTTTTCCCGATGGCGCCCGCTGGTTCTTTGCTTACGACAAGGTCACAAGCGTCAACACGGTAGACGCGCTTGTGCTGCGGATTGACATGCCGGGGCACATCAGGCACAATAGCGGGGACACCTTCGAGCAGGTTTATCTGAGCTACCACGGTTGCATCCCCTCGCAGAGTTTTCTTGAGAACTTCCCGCCCGATACACGCTTTCTGTATCAGAGGAGTGTAAACAACCTACCAAAGCGGTTCATTCGAGGGTATCAGTTACACAACGGTCTCTGGTTGGCAGGGATGACGCTGGAACCTTCCATCGTGTATGAGGCGTGGTGCCATCAGCGGGATTACATCTGCATGATTCAAGAGATTGGCGGCAGGCGGGTGAAAGCCGGCGAGAGTTTTGGAGCGGTGCATCTCGTCGGTTGGTTTGAAGACGTTTCCGAAATGGAGCGAGTATTTGACGCCTATGAAGGCGCGGCGGTATTGCACGTTGAGGACTCTCAGTGGCGTTTGGAGCGCTGATTAACCACGAAAATGGTTCAAATTTCAGTGACGATTGCCGCGATTGTCATTATGGGCTTTGCCAACATCGGTATGGCATACGGGGGCACTTCAGGGAGGGATGAAAACATCTCGTTAATAACAGCGAAATTCCTTCAGGACACCATGCCCGACATGGAGAATTGGCGATGGCCTCCTGGTGGTCACTATCTGATTGTAGTCCGCAATACCGGGAAAACGCCGATGGAGGTCAAGGACATCCGCCTTGATGAGGTGCCCGTAGTCGATGGGCTAAAGACCCAGGGCGACCTCAAGGCGGCTAGCATCTGGCATGGGGAAGATATAGCTAAACCATCATCGCAGACACGGACGTTGAGAAATGCCGGGGAGCCAATCTGGTACAAAATTAGACCGGCTTCCATAGATCCCGGTGCATTGGGATTCGTCCTAATACGGACAAGGCTCGTTCCACGTCATCCTGTCGAAGTCAGTGTCGTCGACGATAAGGGCACAGCATATACCGCAGTCGTGACGCCGGAAGAACCAAAGGCTCGGATTGCGTATGTGGGTTTCGGTGCAAACTGCGAGCAGATGGTTGTCTTCGCGAGGAAACTGACGTCGGAGGATTTGACGTTTGACAGGGCATACCTAGACGAGGTTGATATTACTACCCAATGCAAATATGCATCGAAAGATTTCTGGAATAATTTGGGGATTCTGACCGTTGCCTTGGAGACGCCGCTCAAAGAGGGATCGCATCACCTGCTCCGCCTAACCACAAAACAGGGCGTCGAGATTGTTGACATGGTTAGGGCAAGAAAGGATTTCTTTCCGGTTGGCGTCTACGGTTGGAGTTCCAAGGGGGAGACAGCCGTCGAACGCATGTATGAATTCTACCGCTCGCTAAAGGCGCACCACTTCAACACCGACTTAGTCTTTGTCTGGCCGAAAGACAGCGCAATGCGAAATTCGGTTGAGGGACAGGAGCTGGCTAGACGTAACGACATCATGCTCCTTGACGCGGACGACAAGCACTGGTACGTGCGAGACGAGATTGACATCTGGGAAGGAGTTCATCTCGACAACTTCCCCGAGTCAAAACGCTTGGGGTGCATGGCGCAGACCGATGTCATCGATTTCATGAGGGACAAGATAAGTGAGGACGCGGCAGCACTTGGTTGGCTTCAACTTGACGGTTGGGGACATCCCGCAAATTACTTTATCCACGCGAGAGGCGCAGACATCCCATCCAGCGGTGACTATGCGGGTCAAGGCGCAAAACAGCCCATTGAGGTCTATCATGCAGTGAACGCCTTGCGCTGGGCAGCCATGCCAGGAGGGTTCAATACACTTATCTATGCGGCGTGGGAAAAGAGTATCGGCGTGCCGCGCTTCCCCACACCTCGGGAAGAAAAGATGATGGCGTACTACTCCTTGGCTTCCGGCGGTAAGGGGCTGTGTTACTATACTTATGACGATTCAAAACCGGGAGGATCGGGGGACCACGGCGTCGAGGCGAATCTAACGCTGCTCGACACGATAGGGCAGATAAACCTGACCGTTCAGACACTAACACCGTTGCTCTTGAGCGCATATCCATGTGATGGTATAGTGTCACGGCACAGCGTGGAATCGGAAGCCAATTCTGATGCGTTGTGGCATCGGGCGCTTCTGTGTGCGGATGGGACGGTACTACTCATTCTGGTGAATCATGATTTCAACTCCGATGCGAAGGGGTTTTCAAGTGAACCACTGAATGATGTTCGACTTGAACTCCAACTGCCGCCGTGGGGACATCATGGAGTGGCACTAGCTGTAGATGGTAACGGAATTCGAGAGCTTGAGTTCTCGACCGATGGCGGCAACCACTCAATGGCTCTCAATCTTCCCGAATTGAAAACGACGGAATTGATCGTGATTGGAGCGCTTAAAGTCGGGGTGGAACTCAGTAGACGCTTCGGAACATTGCGGCAACTCGCTAACCAGCGGGCCAAACAGTTGGCCGCCGGACTTGAAGCCGAAAGAGAGGAACTTAGTCAAAGACGGGCGACCCTTCGAGAACGGGGGATACTGCTTGAATCCGGATGCGAGATTGGAAACGGCAGAGATCTTGCCGACTGGCGGGAGGAGGGAGATTGGCCAAGGGTAAGCCATCCGGATAGTGAAGAAAAGCGTAACGGCGAGTATTCTCTTCGCGTGATTGAACGTAAACAGTATTCACTTCCGGTGGATATACCTGGCGGGATAAGATGCCAGCTTGAGTTCCATGTCAAATTTTCGAAGATAGGGGGCAATGAAGCGATACAGGCCGCAATCGAATATCTGGATGAGAATGGTACGATTATCGATACCACGTCAGTTATCCAACCGGCGTCCGCCAGTGACTGGAAGCTTGTGACGTGTGAGAGCATTGCCCCGCCGGGTGCTTTGCGTGCCCGGATAAGGTTTCACAAGGAAGGTGCCACCGGCAGTGCTTGGGTGGATGACGTACGATTCATGGACGCGTCATATCAAGAATGACGGTGGATATTTTCCGGTTGGCTGCATGACCAAAAAGTGGTAATATCGGACGCCATCAAATTTCGCGTGACTACCGTGGTTTAAAAGGAGAGGATCATGAAAAGTCAGTTCCATCGAGTCGCCTTGGTTGCGCTGTTTTGTTTGGTCGTACTTAGTTGCGCGCCATCGCCGCAAAACCAAAAGTTTTATATTCCAGAGTTGCCGGCTTCCTCAAAGGCTGCAGCAGTTCCATCACACTCTGCTACGGGTTCGAAAGCGTCGTCGGCAACAGTTCAATCCAATAGAGTCTACACAGACGTACGCGAGCGGATGTGGTTAGATCGGTTATTCAGGACGAAGCCCCTGCGTCAGTTGAAAAGTTTGAATGATCTTGAAGCGGTCCTAGTACCGGAATACCCTCGCCTAACCGGAGGACTGCGGAAACAACAAAAAACAGAAAATCCTGATACCGCGCTTATTCCAAAGAACTACAACGTCGCCGTCATTACACATTGCGACATAGAGGTGTTGAAAGCCTTTATTGACGCAGGCTGGTGGTCGCTTGTGCTGTTGGAATCAAACCCATGGCTGGTTGTTGGCTATGACGATTCCGGGCACATCATTTTGCAAGATCCACGGTGGGGAGGGGGCAACACGAACATAAGGACCGAGTCCGATTTTGAGCGCCTATGGCTGCTCCCATCCCGAACGCAATGTGTGCTCATCCAACTTGAGAAACTCGACAAGTACACGGTGCGACGCAAGTTGAGAGGTCATCTTTCCCCCGAAAAGATTAGCAAGATTCACGTGCGAACACCGGCGAGACCGGCAATGCCTCGCAAATGTTAGAGTATTTTATTGCGCCAAAAACTACCACAGTCCCACGCTATAAATACAGGGTTAATGTAAGAGGAGGTAGCACTCGTGAGCATCACAGGAAACGAAATCGAATCACAAGCCGAAATGGGTGAACAGCCGTGGTACCGCCGTATGTTGGTCGGCTTGGAATACGGGCCCACCGGCGCAAACGATGGCGATGATGTCTACATGGCTGGTATTACCGGTCGGGAAATCATTGATAATGTGCGACGAGCGAATGCCGAATATATCATCGTATTCATGAAAGACCATGACTTCGCGTATTACAATTCCAGGGCGGGAAGAAAAGCGCCGAACCTCGGAGATCGAGATTTGCTTCAAGAGTGTATCGACGAAGCCAAGGGAACGGGGATTGCGGTGGCAGCCTATCTCCAGATTCAGTATGACAACTCTTCGTGGCTCGCTCATCCCGAATGGCGTATGAAAGACAGCAAGGGGCAGGATATTCCGAGCCGCCTCTGCTATAACTCCGGATACTTGGAAGATCGAAAAGTGTTCGCTGCGGAGATGATGGAATATGAGATTGTAGGCTTCCATTTCGATATGCTTGATTTCGGCTTCGGCGCACCTATCGGGTGCTGGTGCGACTGCTGCCGGCGACAATTTAGAGAAACCTACGGTATCGAGATGCCTGATGGCGTCACGTGGGACAACGCTTGGGATAAGATGCTGGAATTTCGTTGCAACTCCAACGCTAACTTCTGCCTGGATTTAGAGGCTTTCGTCAAGCGCCAGAACCCCGAATTGAGCGTCGATTTCAATTACCACGGTTACCCTCCCTTCTCGTGGGAGGCGGGTGAACAACCGGTGCAACACGCGCAAAGCGGTGATTTCGTGACCGCCGAAGGATTGCCGTGGGTGTTCGGCAATACAAATCCAAGCCTGCTTTCACTGTTTATGCTTGGAGCCAAGCCGGGCTGCCCGGTACAAGGGGTCACCTCACGCTTCGTTTACAACTACCATGACTACACCGTGCGCCCAGCCGCCGACATGACGTGGGAGGTTTTGACTTATCTTTCCCACGGATGTCAATGCACCATCGTGGACAAAGCCGATTATGACGGTTGCTTGGCGCCGGTCGCTTTCGAACGAATCGGCGAGGCGTTCGGAGAAGGACGTCGGAAACGCGAGTATTTTGGTTGTCCTGCATTGCCCGAGGTAGGCCTCTATTACTCCTGCCGCAGCCGCAATTGGTATGGGCGCGAGGATGGTCCCAAATATTTTTCCGCCTTTGTGGGGGCACACAAAGCCCTGCTTCAATCGCACATCCCCATGAGCATGATCATGGACGAAAATGTCTCGGCGGAACGGTTAAGGGAGTTTCCCGTTTTATTCGTTCCCAATGCCGCCATCTTGACGGAGCGGGAGGTGGGGCTTTTCCAAGAGTATGTGGCAGAAGGGGGAAATCTGATTGCAACCGCGATGACGGGAATGTGCGATTCTCACGGCGAATTGGGGGACACCTGCGACCTTGCCGAACTCCTCGGGATACAATCCGTCAAGGCATTTACCGACCACCGAGACAACTATTTGCGTCTTCCATCGAACTTGTGTAATGGCGAAGCCGCATCACTTGTGGAGGGGTTGCCAACCGACCACTTCGTCTTGACGCATGGACCGATTGCCGAAGTGGAGACGAGCTCGGCGCAGAGTTACGGCGAGGTGCTCGCCGCTCACCGTTCCGTCGAAGGCGCCGACAATCCGTGGCGTGACCACATGTCAGCCGGTCGCGTAATTGGTCCGGCGATTACCGTCAACGAATACGGGAAAGGCAAAGCCGTGTTTGTCGCCTGTTGTGTGGATGCCGCCTGGGGCGAGTCGTATAGAATGCCGGAGCACCGCGACACGATTCGAAATTTGGTGCGCTATCTGAACCCGAATCCGGAAGTGTTCATTCAGGCACCGTTTAACGTCGAAACCGTGGTGACAGAGGACAATAATCGTCAGCGCCTGTTGGTGCATTTCATCGCGTTCTGGGGTACGGCAACTTCCGCCATGGGAAGACAGGGCCAAGGACGGATGGTGCTGCCGCCGCTGATGGAAGAATCTTTCGACTATACGGCGAAGGTCACGATCAAGAGACCGTTTTCGAGGGCTAGCGGTGAAAGTGCGGATTCCACGGTGTCCGTTGCCGGTGACACCGTGACGCTCAAGACTTCTCAGATTCACGAAGTGCTAATCATTGCGTAATAGGGATACGCATCACGATCGTTCCTGTCGTTGTCTCAAGGTCGCGATTTCCTATTAGCGCGTAAGTTCCGAACTGAACTAAACAATTACTGTAACTGTTTAGCCCCTTGATTTCTGGAGTCGAGCATTGTGAATCTAGACTGCTTTTTTCCCATTTTCTAGGTGGATCTCCTGTGGATGCTCATATTTTCGGTTTGTAGTAGGATCAAGCGAGTGGATAGCGAGCGCGATAGAGATCCCTCTTCATTGCCCGTCCTATGGCTCTGGGGTTTTACTGACCACTAATCACTAGCCACTAAACACTTACCAATTACTTTTTTTCTAAGTCGAAACTGATAGACATCCGCATAGGTTTTGTGGCAAAATCTTGGGGAGAATCTCAACAGAGAGGTAGCGAATATGATTAATCTAAAATCAAAAGCGCAAGAGGTCCGTGACCGCGGCTACTGCGTTATTGAATCGGCTTACGACGACCAAGAATGCGAGGAGATGCGCGGTATCTTCGACGCACTCTGTGTGAAAAAGGGAGGACTTTCTTCCGAACAGCCATCCGTCGGCTTTCATCCGCTCCTCGAATGGGGGCCTGAGATGTCGCCCTATTACGCGAAATCGGTGCTCGTGGACGCGATGGAAGAGGTGCTCCAAGACGATGTTCGGCTCTCGCACAGCGGCGCAGCCGTATTCGACAACGAGCATACCAATCCTTATCTTACTCAGTGGCATGTGCACTACGCTTGGGACATTCCCGACGGTGGGTTGCAACGTGAGAATGCGGAGCGGATTCTTTGTAACGTCTATGTGGACGGTTCCAGCCTTGATGTCGGTCCCCTCATTGTATTTCCGCGCCAATTGAACGAATCGGTTGACCGCAGAGACGATGTGTCGGTTGATTGGGAGGGGCAAGACGTGGTGGAGGTGCCGCCCGGTGCAGCCGTAATTTTTGACACCGCTGTCTGGCACTGCTCTCGTCGCGGAAGCGCCAAAGGAATACGCCGCATCTGGGGTGGGCATTATCAGGGATGGAATAACCCAACGCCCCATCCCGAGGACAACACATCCGACAATCCGACGCTAACCGGATTTCGGAATGAGTTGCCGCTTCTTCAATCGCTGTTGGATGGCCCAAAGTAATCCTCCATGAATCTGAGTCCCAACACCTGTGATTGATTTCGGCCGCAAATTGGGATGTATCGTACATCTGCATCTATATTTCTCGTTGTAATAAAATCAATATTCATTTATCTACCGCTGCAGGTTCGGTTTCCTAACCGGTCCGGCATTTGTCCGGTTGCGTAGGTGAAAAGTGAATAGAACTGACTGAAGAAAGGTGATACGGATGATAGACCTAAAGTCGAAGGCGCGCGAAGTGAAAGAGCGCGGGTATTGTTTGATTGAGTCGGCATACGACGAAAAGGAGTGCGACCAGATTCGCGCAATTTTCAAGCGACTCTGTGACAAGAGAGGAGGGTTCTCTGAGGAACAGACTTCCATGGGATTTCACCCGCTGTTGGAGTTGGGACCAGAAATGGCACCTTTCTATGTGAAGCCGATTCTAGTCGACGCGATGGCGGAGGTGCTTCAAGACGATGTTCGACTCGCGCACACCGGTGCGGCAGTCTTCAGCAACGCCCCTTCCCAACCTATCCTAACTACATGGCACGATCACTACGCTTGGGAGATTCCACCTACGGGTTTGCAGCGCGAGCATCCGGAACGGATTCTTTGCGGTGCCTATGTTGACGGTTCCGACCGCGAGATTGGTCCTCTCATTGTGCTTCCGCGGCAGTTGAACGACTCAGTTGAGGCAAAAGGCGATGGAGACGCAGTGTGGGAAGGCGAAGAGGAAGTGGTAATGCCGCCCGGAACGGCGGTTATCTTTGACACCGCTGTCTGGCATTGCTCCCGGCGCGGGACTAGCGGGGGGCCGCGTCACATCTGGGGTGGACACTATCAGGGCTGGAGCAACCCAACTCCGCATCCCGAGGACAACAGCGCCGACAACCCCGTTGTAAACGAACACAGGGACAAATTACCGCTCTTGCGTGCCATGCTTGACGGTCCCAACTAATCAGGTGCCAACATGCGCTGCAGACCGGTCCGGGGTGAATTGACGGACGGTAGAAGACAAAATTGGCAATCGTACCTAACAAGTAATGGTGGGCAGTGCCCACCCTACAGTCAATTAGACTCTCAGTGCATTACTGGCGTCAATCAAGACTCTCCAATGCGGGGCAAAGGGATCTCTATCGCACTCGTTGTTCACTCGTTTGATTCCCGCCTACGGAGTTTGATGTGCAAAGACAATGGGCTAGTATAGGTCTCTTTATATCGGCGAATTGTCGATTCCAATCCAATCTTATAAGGAAGGAATATCTATGCCGCGTTTTGGTTTATGCTTGAATCTGAAAGATGACCCAGACGTTATTGAGCAATACAAGGCATACCACCGTGATGTCTGGCCAGAAGTGTTGGATAGTCTGCGGGAGGTCGGAATCACGCAGATGGATATTTACCTACTCGGGAACCGTCTGTTCATGGCGATAGAAACCGTTGATGATTTCGACCCCGCACACGATTTCCCGCGTCACTTGGAGATGCATCCACGCTGCCGCGAGTGGGATGTGCTCATGCGAAACTTTCAAGAGCGAGTGCCGGAAGCCAAACCGGACGAGTGGTGGGCAACTATGGAACAGGTATTCGAACTCTGAAGGAGAAGGAGCTTGAGTTGAAGTCGCATGGTTACTGAAACTGCGAACGATAACGGAATACTGACATCCGAACAAATCGAATACTTTAAGACTAACGGCTTCTTGATTCTGGAGGATTTCGTCGGAAACGATGTCCTCCAAAGTTGGCGAGAGCAGACTTGGAATTACCTTAATGCGGACCTATCCGATCCAAGTGGTTGGCCCAATCAGTATGTTTTCGACGGATTGAAGATTGAGCCTGAGTCACAGGTTTTCGGACAACTCCCGCAAGTTCGCGCAGTCGTGGATCAACTTGGCGGCGGCATGTTCGACGGCGGCGGTGGACAGGTGCTTACCAAGTGGCCCGAAAAGGAAAGAGAAACGTGGCACATACCGACCGACGGTCATATTGACGGTTATGGGCCGAACGGGTGGAGCGGCGGTTTTATGTTAGGTGCAACCACCTACATGTATGACGTTCAACCGAACGGTGGGGCATTCATCTATTGGCCAAAGAGCCATCTGACAACACACACCTATTTCTTGGAACATCCAAGCCTCATTGATGGCAGCTTCAAAGAGATTGAAGGTTGGGGATGGGAGATCTTCTCCGACCGGTCGCCGGAACCTCCCCGCGAGTTTATCGCCCAAGCGGGTGATGTCATGTTTTGGCACTGCTTCCTCTGCCATACCGGATCCCCAAACATTCAAGATGTTCCACGATTCGGAGTTTTTTCGCGTTGGTCGTACCGAGAGAAGGAGAGGATGCGCTTCGAAATACCCGAAGATCTCTGGAAATATTGGACGATTTAGACGATGGAAACTCCTAGCTTCTGACCCGGATTTCTACACGGTTTGTTTGCATCCAACTGCCGGTGTTATGGAGAGAGGTGTTGATTAGCCAAATCAACTATACTCCGCACTGTCAGAAATAGCGTCTTCTGTAGGAGCGATCTCCAGGTCGCGACCCTTGTACGAGGGAACTCCGATTCCCGACCTAATGGTGCTACGTAAGTCCTATTAGAAACAACTATCACTGAAAAAGAAAGCGCAATAATACCCAACGCAAAGTATAGTAAATGTAAGCCCTGAAGATGCGTGCCGGACGATGTGCAAAGAACTTGACTTGTAGAACGATGGAGACGACATTCGATGTTGCTTAGCGAGGAGCAGATTCGCCATTTTGAAGATTGGGGCTATGTCGTGGCACGGGACGTTTTGGGTGACGCGGAACTGGAGCCTGTACGCGCTGCAATTGCCGCAGCCGTCGATGATAAAGCGCACGAACTCCACGCCGAAAAAGAGATTGTAGACCTATATGAAACGGCGTCTTTCACCCGTCGTCTAGTGAAGATTAGCCAAGAAACGGGCACCGAGGCTTTCTCCTGGAACAACCAAGTCTTCAGCCGCGCCATTTACGACCTCTTGATGGCGCCCGCGGTTCTGGATGTGGCTGAGTCGCTGCTCGGTCCCGAATTGACGGTCAATGGAGATTACTGGGTTCGTCCAAAGCTGCCCGGTGGACGACTTACAACGCTCCCTTGGCACCAAGATAGCGGGTACTATGGGCCTGCTTCGCTTGCCGTCCCCATCCTTAGCCTCTGGATTCCTCTGGTTGACGTTGATGAACGGAACGGCTGTCTCAAGGTCATTCCGGGGAGCAACAAATGGGGATTGCTTCCGAGTCAATCAAATGGAACACACCTTGAGCCGACAGAGGATGTGGAAGCACGCGGTGAACCCCAATCGCTTCCGATGCGCGCTGGAGACATACTGGCGTTTGGGCAGTACACGTTTCACGCCTCCGGGGAAAATTCGTCCGACGAGGTGCGCTGGAGTATCGATCTCCGTTACAGTCCGACTGGACACGACATGGAGTGGCTATTTGAGCGATATCCCGGGTTTATCGCCAGAAGCAGGAAAAACCCGAACTCGGTCGAGTCGTGGGAGGCGTGGCGGGAGTATCGTCAAAGCGGCAAGAACGTGACAGACGAACCGGTGAATGTCTGATACTAATTCGTGATCCATAAGTTACAAAACCCGGGGTTCGTAGTAGCGCAATTCATTGCGCGTCTCGAATCGTCTGTAACATTTTGATTTTGAAATCGTATGACAATTCGGTTGACGAGAATCGCCTTAACGTCAATCGGCTGCAACTGTGGTTTGCTTGCGTTGCGCGTGCAGTTCTCGGACACCGTCGCCGTGTTCACGCCAATACTTGTGAAGAATGCTGACGGTCGTTCCCAATGAGAACATGCGGATGCCCATGTCGAGCCACGGTGCCGCTTCGTCAAACGAATTGATTTCAACGATTGGTTCGACTCCCGTATCCAACGCGGCGCGGTGTACATGCGTCTGTATCGCCCGATCCTCGTCCGTCCCCCTCTTTTCCGGCTGCCCCATGCTCTGCCAATAGTCGCCTGGACCCCAGATAATTCCGTCGATGCCTTCAACATCCAGGATTGAGTCCAGGTTCTCGACAGCTTCAGCTTTCTCAATCATGAGGATGACCACGATGTCTCTCAACTGTTCAATATAGGCTTGCGTCCCTCCATAGCCGGGATAGAACGCCCGAACCAGTCGAACCGGATTCAATCCATCATCCTCCGGCGTCGATGCGCGAATGATGCGAACGCACTCTTCAGCCTCGGCGCGATCGTGCACATCCACGAAGACCACGGCTTCAAATCCTGCGCCGATTGCCCGCTGAACGCGGAGTTCCTGCCCGGCGCTATCAATCTTGATGATTTTACCGAGGTTGTTGGCTTCCGCCGCACGGCACAGGTTCTCAAAATCCAGGGTTTCGAGTGCACCATACTCCGCGACAACCTGTACCGTGTTCAGAGCGGTGCAGCCAATCATGTCAATTTCGTTGCCCCATGGACTGTGCATGCGGGTGTCTAACAGAAGTTCATCCGAGTTAAAAATTTCCCTTACTCGATTATGTCTCATAACAATTTCCTCCTAAATCAGATTCCGGAATTCCCTTAAAGTGACAGTACGTTTTCGCAAGAAGACACAAACTGTCCGTGCAGAGAATGTCATTGACAGGAAACCTCCTGCGATGTATATTTTCAGGTGTGCAGGCATTATATCATTTCCCAATCAGTTGTTATAGTAAAACCAATAATTATTTATACACTGCGGTAGGTTCGGTTTCCTAACCGAACCGGTATTTGTCCAGTCTCGTAGGCGCGGTTGGAAACCGCACCTACCGAAATATGTGTAAATATGAATGGAATTGACTATAGATGGCAAGAAACAAGAGAAAGTCAAAACCAAACGGAAACGGGGCGACGCTGGGTTTTGAAGCTACCCTATATCAAGCCGCCGACAAACTCCGCAACAACCTTGATGCGGCGGAATACAAGCATGTGGTGTTGGGTTTGATCTTCCTCAAGTACATCTCGGACCGCTTCGAAGAGAGGCACGATTTTCTATTGAAACAGTCCGCTAATTCTGAGAGTGAATATTACCTTGAAGAAGAGTCTTTTCGTTATGAATTTGTCGAAGACCGAGATGAATACATTGCGGAAAACATCTTCTACGTCCCGACAAAAGCGCGCTGGTCCTACCTGCAAGACAAAGCCAAGACTCCCGAAATTGGCATAATAATTGATAACGCCATGATAGAGATTGAGCATGAGAACCCGCGGCTCAAAGGCGTTCTTCCCAAAAATTATGCCCGTCCCGGACTCGACAAGGCGCGCCTCGGCGAATTGGTTGACCTCATCGGCACCATCGGTTTGGGAGAGGAGGAGAATCAATCCAAGGACATCTTGGGCAGAGTTTACGAATACTTCCTCTCGCAATTCGCCAGCGCGGAGGGCAAGAAAGGCGGACAATTCTACACGCCGCGTTGTGTGGTTCAGGTGCTGGTTGAGATGCTGGCGCCGTACAAAGGACGGGTGTGCGATCCGTGCTGCGGGTCGGGCGGCATGTTCGTCCAAAGCGAAGCGTTTGTTGAGGCGCACGGCGGGAAACGTGACGACATCTCAATTTTCGGACAAGAATCCAACCCAACCACGTGGCAGTTGGCGCAGATGAACCTCGCCATTCGTGGCATTGATGCCAATCTTGGGGATGAGCACGCAGATAGTTTTCACCGCGACCTTCACCCCGACCTGAAAGTTGATTACATCCTCGCTAATCCGCCGTTCAATAGCAGTGACTGGGGAGGCGATCGGCTGCGTGAGGATAGGCGATGGGTTTACGGGACGCCTCCGGCAAGCAACGCCAACTTTGCGTGGGTGCAACACTTTATCTACCACCTCGCGCCCGACGGAATCGCAGGATTCGTGCTGGCTAACGGCTCGATGAGTTCCAACGCATCCGGCGAAGGTGAAATCCGAAAGAGTATCATTGAAGCCGATTTGGTCGATTGCATGGTGGCGATGCCGGGGCAACTGTTCTATTCCACGCAGATACCCGTGTGCCTCTGGTTTCTCGCGCGAAACAAAGAGGACGCTCGTTTCCGAAAACGGCGGAAGGAAACGCTGTTCATTGACGCTCGGAAATTGGGTAGCATGATTGACCGTGTGCACCGGGAACTCGGCGAAGAGGACGTAACCCGCATTGCGAACACCTATCACGCGTGGCGCGGCGATGAGGGTTCGGGTGAATACACCGACATCCCGGGTTTCTGTAAAAGCGCCACTTTAGAAGAAATAGGCGAACACGGAAATGTGCTGACGCCCGGTCGTTACGTCGGCGCCGAAGTTCAAGAAGACGATGACGAGCCGTTTGAGGAGAAGATAGCCCATTTGACGGAACGGTTGGCGAATCAGATGGCGGAGGCGAGACGGCAGGACGAGGCTATTGCCGAGAGTTTGAAAATAGTCGGGTTTGGAGATGGTTCATGAGTTTCAGTGACGAGGAGATTAGACGTCAACTGCGCTTGGGTGAAGACAGCCGCTGGGAATTTAAGGAGATTAGGTTCGCCGGGAACGTCCCCAAGCAACCCAGCCGTGACGACTTGGCAGACGAAATCGCGGCTTTTGCCAATACTGAGGGGGGCGTGTTGCTATGTGGCATCACTGACGCCGGCGATGTGGCTGGTATGTCGCGCGAGCAAATGGACGAACTTGAGCGTCTGTTAGTGGAGGTCTGCATCGACACGGTTAAACCCCCGATTCGACCTGTCGTCCTACGCAGGGAATTGGATGAAGGACACCCCTTTCTGCTGGTGGAAGCGCCGAGAGGACACGCTCAGCACGATAGCCCCGGCGGGAGTTTCCACCGGGTTGGAAGCTCAAAACGCCAGATGACTAGCGATGAGCGGCTGCGTTTGGCACAGCGGCGCGGACAAGCGCGTTTCCTGTGGTTTGACAAACAGCCGGTTCCGGGAACCGGTTTCGGAACTTTGGACGAAGACCTCTGGAAACCACTGTTGAGCGTTGAAGGCGCCGCCGACCCCGAATCGGCGCTTGATAAGATGGGGCTGCTGACAACCGACGAAAACGGAACAACTCGTGCAACAGTGGCAGGGGTGTTGTTGTGCACCCGCTCTCCGGAGGAATGGCTGCCTAACGCCTGCATTGTAGCGACTTTTTACCGTGGGAAAGAGCGTGGATCGGGCCAAATTGACGCTCAGACGATTACCGGACCGCTGAACCGACAGATTGCCGAAGCGGTCGCCTTTGCCCTGCGCAACATGCGCGTGGGAGCCTACAAGAACCCGGCTCGTACCGACTTGCCCCAGTACAGCGAAGCTGCCCTGTTTGAAGCGATTGTCAACGCCGTTGTTCACCGAGACTACTCAATTCGCGGTAGCAGGATTCGGCTCTCAATGTTCGCAGATCGTGTTGAAATAAACTCTCCCGGTGGATTGCCGAACAACCAGACGATTGACAGCATGGCAGACCGCCAATCAACGCGGAATGAAGGACTGGCATCAGTCTTGGGTCGGATGCCCGTGGCAAGTATAAGGGGTTCAGGTGACCGGCAGTATTTCATGGAGCGACGCGGCGATGGTGTACCTGTCATCTTTCGCGAGACGGAAGCCTTGGGTGGGAAAATCCCAAAATACCAACTCATTGATGATTCAGAACTTTCTCTCACAATTCCGGCTGCTGACACCAATCCCACGCCTGCAAACGCCGCCATCGTATGTCGGCATCAGGGCAATCCCTTGTCGGGAGTTAATCTGTTGACGCTTTTTCCCAATAATACATGGAAGCAGAGCACTACAGATAACAATGGCGAGGCGCAAGTGGATCTGCATTCTACCCACCTTCCCATGACAGTTTTTGCCGCGGCTAACGGATTCGCCGCACATCTTGAAGACGACTGGCTACCCGCCAACGGTACAATCGCCATTGAGATGGAACGTCTGCCGGATGGCGGTTCGGTGATTTTTCCAGAGGCGACAGGCTCCCTTCCCGGTCTATCCGGGCGGTTGAACCCGATTCGGGATACACATGATCGGACTTACCTTTACGCCTTCAATATCGCAATCAATGGGGGTAAGCAGCAGCCGGTTCATTTTATGCCCGGCGAGGATTTGCGTCTCACGGACGCTGAAGGAAAAGAATTGATTGCGCGTATTGCGGCTATCATCGGACGTTCGGTGTTGGTGGAGTATCAATCTATGCCAAAGGAGAAGAAAAATGATAGCTAGAGAACCGGCTGAACGAGATTGGATTCCAAGCAACTTTTGATTTCTCGAGAGGCCTTCGATGATTGACCTTAATCCCGCATATCTCGAAATCGTTCAACGCATTCTGGCTGAACATGTCCCTGAGTGCGAAGTTCGTGCCTACGGATCGCGAGTAACATGGACAGCAAGGGATTATTCAGACCTTGATCTTGCAGTTGTCGGTAGGAAGCCGTTCAGCCTACGCCGAATGCGTCAGTTGAAAGAAGCCTTCGAGGAATCCGATCTTCCGATTCGGGTGGATGTGTGGGAATGGCATGCGATTTCAGATGGGTTCAAGAACGTGATTGGTGAGGAATATGAAGTAATACACCAAGCGCAAACTGCAAGTGAACGCACGGATTCAAAAGGTATCAAGAATCAAGGGGGCAAAACAGATGAGCTTTTGCTAAAATCACTTCCACTGGGGGTGCCGCCTACTGGTTGGGATGTTGTTCGTTTAGCGGACGTAACGTCATTTATAAGTACTGGCGCGACTCCTAGAGGCGGGAAGAACGTCTATAAATCGGAAGGAGTGAGTTTGATTCGTAGCCAAAACGTCTACGATCATGAATTCAGTAAGAATGGGTTAGCCAACATTGATGAAGCTGCAGCATATAAATTACGGCGGGTGGATGTACAAGAAGAAGATGTACTATTGAACATCACAGGAGATTCAGTTGCTCGTTGCTGCGTTGTTCCAAAATGGCCCCTACCAGCACGAGTAAATCAACATGTCGCCATAATACGAACTTCCGATAGGTTAAATAGTACTTTCCTCCAAAAGTATTTGAGCACGCCGCAAGTCAAAGCCTACGTACTTGGTCACGATTCTGGAGGAACAAGAAAAGCGCTTACCAAAGCGCACATTGAATCTTTTGTTGTTCCATTGCCACCTCTTCCTGAGCAATGCCAGATTGCAAACATCCTCGGAACGCTTGATGATAAAATCGAACTCAACCGACGGATGAACGAGACGCTGGAGGCAACGGCGAGGGCAATCTTCAAGTCGTGGTTTGTGGACTTTGATCCCGTGCGGGCAAAGATGGAGGGGCGGGCGCCTGTTGGCATGGACGCCGAAACTGCCGCTCTGTTCCCATCTGCTTTTCAAGATTCGCCGCTGGGGGAGGTTCCGGAGGGTTGGGAAGTTGCAACCGTCGGCGAGGACTTCAACCTTACAATGGGTCAGTCGCCCCCTGGCTCCACCTACAACGAAAATGGAAACGGTTTACCATTTTATCAAGGGCGAAAAGATTTTGGTTTTCGGTTTCCTACACGGCGAGTCTATTGCACTGCGCCGACACGGCTAGCCAAGAAGGGAGACACGCTTGTAAGCGTCCGCGCCCCTGTGGGTGATATAAATATGGCGAACGAAAAATGTTGTATTGGTCGCGGTGTAGCCGCGATACGCCATCAATTAGGAAGTCAATGGTATACCTACTACGCGATGCAGTTCTTACAGGAAGATTTTCGCAGGTACGAGGCAGAAGGGACAGTTTTTGGATCGATTAACAAGACGGGCTTTGAAACACTTTCTCATCTCAGACCGCCAGATGGTATAATTGAAGCATTTGAAAATCTGATTTATCCTATGGATCAATCCATAGAGAATAATGAGAACCAGTCCAAGACGCTCTCCGAAATCCGAGACGCGTTGCTGCCAAAACTGTTGTCGGGAGAGATTAGCGTTGACTGACTTTTTGATTATCGCACGGCATTGAAATGTGTGCGATACGTTTTGTTTCAATGAGGTTGGAGGTAGAACGTGCCAGAACATCCGAAAGTGTTTATTTCATATTCTCACGATTCTCCCGAGCATAAGCGGTGGGTATCAGAACTTGCCGCAAGACTTCGTCACAATGGTATTGATGCAATACTTGACCAGTGGGACCTTGGTCCGGGAGACGACATAGCGCTATTCATGGAATCTGGTCTCAGGGATTCTGACAGGGTGCTAGTCGTCTGTACGGACACCTACGTGAGAAAGGCTAACGATCGCGAAGGTGGAGTTGGATACGAAGTGCAAATTGTAACCGCACAGCTAATTGAAAATTTAGGGATTGACAAATTTATTCCCCTAATTCGTCCGGCGTCGGGAAAGAAGAAAGTGCCAACATGCTTAGAAGCACGAGTGTATATTGACTTTAGAAATGAGAGTCAATTTAATGCTGAATTTGAAAAGTTACTTCGCGAACTGCACCGGGAACCAATCATAAAGAAACCACCTTTGGGAAAAAGCCCGTTTGCTACACTCCCTTCTGGACAGGAATCGCCGCCCTCAGGAGAATTAAACGACCAGCTGCCGGACATCCCGGAACAAGTTGACTCTGCATCCGATACGTACTCAGCAGCGGTTAAGATCGCTCGCGCAGGAGATGCGCTTGGATGGCGCCAACTTGTCAAACGCGTCCAGCCAAATCCATTTACCTCCTTGGTACAATGGCAGCGAGAAAAGCTAGAAGAAATACAGACAGTAAATACTGAACAATGGTTTGAGATTTTGGACACAGCCACTGAGATTATTTCTCCCTTAATTTGTGTTGCTTTAGCGGGCGTTGAATCCGCTAGAGAACAATTTAGAGATCAAAAGTCCTTTCTTGATGATCTTCTGAACATTGTAGGGTGGCATCGCAGCGAAAACGAATTTTGGGCAAACATACCGTACGCGCTCGCACATGTTTATCATAGTCTACACGGAAGTGTCAGCTTGGCCACAAATCAACTAGAACTTGCTCTTAGTCTCGCCCAAGTCAATAATCCTGCCGTAAGCAGATCAAAATATTATCTTGAATGGGAAAGAGACAAACTTACCCGTGTTTGGGAAAGGCCTAATCTCATAGGAAAATCCGCCCCAATAGGTTGTTCTCCTATGAAGGTTTGGAAGTATTTGACGGAGGCTTACGGAAGATGGGAGTGGCTGCCTCCAATATTTGGGGATAAAGTTGAATACAAAACATCGCTGGTTGCATACTATATGGCTCTGCATATTCATGAACTCGCGTCAATAATCGCTTCAGGTCAACAGAGTATTCTAGTCTCAGGCTCTAAATATAGATTCAAAGTTCCATTGACTTTTGTTTCTGAAGGTCAAAATATAAACGACCGAGCGATCCTTCTATTACTTCGCAATCCTGATGCAATTGAAAAACTATGGACTTGCTTGAGTGTTACACGTGATCAAATGGAGGGCGAATGGAGACATTGGATGAACGTGTCCAAGAATTCGTTAGGGTATGACGATGAGTTTATCTATGCTAATGCTGACGGACTTACTCATCAGCATCTCTTTCAGATTTTGCGAGGGTAATGACGAGTAGGACAATGCACCTTCAATAATCTTGTACCCTCTCCCAAATCTGAGTCATCATATTACTGAAGTCCTTGTCAAGGCCTATTCACTGATTTGACTTCCTTGATTTCTCAATGTAATGTTGGTTTATGTGTCGTTTTTCTTGACGTAAGATAGGAGCATAAAAGATGGCGGAACCGCCCAAGGTGTTTATTTCATATTCTCATGATACGTCTGAACATAAACAGTGGGTATCGGAACTCGGTGCAAAACTTCGTTACAATGGAGTCGATGCAATACTTGACCAATGGGATCTTGGCCTGGGCGATGATCCGACCCGATTCATGGAAACAGGTGTCAGAGATTCTGATAGGGTACTCGTCATTTGTACAGACAGTTACGTGAGAAAAGCCAACGCTGGTGAAGGTGGAGTTGGATACGAACGACTAATTGTCACCGCACAGCTTGTTCAAGACTTAGGGACTAACAAATTCATCCCGATAATTCGTCAACTGTCAGGGGAGGAGAGAATACCGACATACCTAGGAGCACGAATCCATATCAACTTTACAGATGCCAATCAGTTTGATGAGAAATTTGATGAGTTACTTCATGAACTTCACCAAGTACCAATTATGCAGAAGCCGCCTTTGGGAAAAAACCCATTTGCTACACTCCCTTCTGGACAGGAAACACCACCTTCTGAAGGATTAGACGACCAATTGGACATCCTGGAGCAAGTTGACTCTGCATCTGATGCATACTCAGTAGCGGTTAAAATCGCTCGTGTAGGAGATGTACTAGGGTGGCGTCAACTCATGAAACGAATCAAACCAAGTATACTCAGCAGCTTGGTACAATGGCGAAAAGACGAATTGGATGGAAATGAGCCGGATTTCGAAATGTTGTTTCAGGTTGTTGATCGTGCTGTTAGTGTCATCTCTCCATTAATTACTGTTGCCTTAGTAGGGGTTGAATCCGGCAGAGAGCAACTTCGGGATCAGAAATCTTTGCTTTACGATCTACAGAACGTCCCGGACTGGAATCGTGCCGGTTACACAATATGGGTCAACATGCCTGATGCATTAGGATATGTCTACCACAGTCTCCACGGCGGAGTTAGCCTGTTGACGGGCCAGCTAGATCTTGCCCTGAGTCTGGCACGAGAGAAAATCTCTATTCCAGATACATCAATGTACCTTCCTCTTTGGAAAACGAGTGAGTTAAAGGGGTACGCTGAATCAATTAGTGGGAATCGTGGCGGAAATTGTAACAAAAGTTGGGAATATTTATCCACGGCTTATGATAGATGGAAGTGGTTAGATCTCGCTTTCGGAGATGAACTGGAATACCGTACTTCACTGGTCGCATATTATATGGCATTGCACATTCATGAATTGGCGGACATCATTGCTTCAGGCAATCAGGAAAGTCTAAGTTCAGATCCCAATCCCTTCTTTGACATCCCGTTGACTTTTGTCTCTGAAGGAAGAGAGATAAACCAACGTGCGGTTTCTCTACTACTTCGAAAGCCGGAATCACTTTCGATGTTATGGGGCGTCCTGGATGTGACACGTGAACAAATGGAACATTATTGGAAAGATTGGATCCGTCTGTCCGAAATCTGGCTAAGTCGTGTCTATATGGGCAGATTTCGTTCGGAGGTTACGCATCAGCATCTCTTTGAGTTAATATAATGTCGATTCCCAACGTGCCCAAACTGTTGAATCATTTCTCAGTCCCTAGGCACGTTCACAGCATGATTCAGTTAACGCCCGTTCGAATTGATTTTTCTCAAAAGTAATCACCATATTGGCAGACACGCACTCGATTGAACGTCGTAGCAAAGTTGAATTGAAGTTGACTATGAGCGCTGACACAACCTATAAAATTAAACCCGCGGGACGGCACATTCTGACAATTGGTCGCGATCTGATTCAGAATAGTAATGCCGCAGTTGTTGAATTAGTCAAGAACGCTTACGACGCCGACTCTCCCGATGTGCGAATAGAATTCACGGTGTCTCCCCTTCGCAGCGGATTTTCCATCGTCATCGCTGATCACGGTCACGGCATGTCGAGGGACGATGTCGTCAACAAGTGGATGGTGCCATCAACCACGGACAAATTTGACAGGCGCAAGAGTACTGCCGGCCGGACGATGCAGGGAAGCAAGGGGGTGGGGAGGTATGCGGCTTCCATTCTCGGTACGGATCTGCTTCTCGAAACTACTACGTCTGAAGGCGAAAAAACTACGGCGTACTTTGTATGGAAACAGTTTGAGTCCGCCGAGTATTTGGATGATGTGGAGATACGCCTTGAAACAACGAAGGTTTCTGAACCACCAGGAACAAGGTTAACCGTCAACGGAGATGATGAATTCCTGTCCGAATGGGATCAGGGACGTTTCGAGAAACTTCAATTTGAACTCAAAAAACTGAAATCGCCTGTAGACTCCGTGTTCAAGGATGACGAGTTTCATATCGGTTTGAGGGTTACCGGATTTCCCGGCGTGGAAGACATTGATGAAATCATCGATCCCTACGTGCTTTTTGATCTTTACGACTACAGGATTGCGGGTAAAATAGGCGGCGACGGCAAAGGTAAAATAACATATTCGTCGCAGAAAGCCCGTAACATCGCCGACGAGCGCATCGACTTTGATATAAAGCGGGATGTGCCGATTGATTTTAAGAAGTTAATCCGCTCCGGGGATTTCGAGATTGATGTCCGAGCGTTTGACCGCGATAACGATGCCATAGAATCCCTCATCGGACGCGGGCTCAGAGAGGAATCGGGCAACTACGTCGGGAAAAATCAGGCGCGACAACTCCTCAACGCCTACAACGGCATCGGCGTTTATCGAAACGGCTTTCGTATCCGACCATTGGGTGACGCCGACTTTGACTGGCTGAAACTGAACGCTCGGCGCGCCCAGAACCCTTCACTCCATCTCGGGAACAACCAGGTGATTGGATATGTGCACATTGATTCGGTTGACTGGTCCGGCTTGGAGGAAAAAAGCGCTCGGGACGGGCTCAAGGAGAATGCGGCGTATAATCGGTTGAAAGAAGTCACGCTGGCGGTCATCAGGCAACTGGAGAGACGGCGTTATGAATACAGAAGAAAGGCGGGGTTGAGCAAGCCTGCTATCAAGGTGGAACGGGAGCTAAAACGCCTTTTTTCGCTTGAGAAACTGAAACATCTCATACTGCAGCAACTCATTGAAGCTGGATGTGACCAATCAACCACTGACCGAATTACTCAATTCTTTGACGAGACAGAAAAAGATATGGACAAGGAGGGCTATGAAATCCAGCAAGCATTTAGGGTTTGTCAAGGACAAGCCACGCTGGGGAAAATCCTTAATGTCATAGTCCATGAAGGCAGCCAACCGCTCAGCTATTTTCGGAACCAAATACCGAACCTCAGATACTGGAGAGAAGATTTTCAGAAAACCGGGGAATTGAAAAAACTCAAAAAAATGCTGTCGATTGCCGAAGGTGTTGAGGAAAATATGGAGATTTTCGTGAAACTCTTTGGAAGACTTGATCCACTAGCCGCGGGAAAACGCGCCGCGAAAAAGCCCCTGGAGTTGAAGAAAACAATACAGGACGTTCTTTCGGTGTTTGAAAACAAGATGAAATCGGAAGATGTATCTACCGAAATTAAAGGCGCTGACGACTTCAAATTCTCCGCTTGGTCTCAAGACATCTACGCGATTTTCACAAATCTTGTTGATAACAGTCTTTACTGGATGAGCCAAAAGAAGGGGATGAAACGCCAAATTACAATTGAACTCGTGTCCGAAGGAAACTCTCTGTCCCACGTTGACTATCGCGACACGGGACCGGGAATTGAACCAAACCTGATCGAAAATGAAGTCATCTTTGAACCCGAGTATTCCACCAAACCGGAGGGAAAGGGACTGGGGTTGGCGATAGCCAGTGAAGCCGCAGATCGAAACGGTCTTGAGTTGAAAGCCCTAAAATCTGAAGAGGGCGCTTATTTCAGACTTCAACCCAAGATGGAGAACGATAAATGAGCAAACTACGACTGCTAATCGTGGAAGACGACGAACAAGAACTTGAAGCGTGCAGGGATTCTGTTGAAAGATACGGTGATGAAAAGAATCGAGATTTCGAACTAATCGAATGCAAATCGCTTGATGAAGCATTAGAGTTGTTGGACAACTCTTTTGATGGTGCGATTATTGATTTAAAACTAGCGGATGGAGGTGATGAAGGAAATCAGATTATTAAAAAGATTGAAGAGTCGTTTTTCCGCATTCCAGTTGCCATATTTACGGCAAACCCGGGCAATTCAGATCACACCCTTAATCAGAAAATCATGCTGCTTGATGTTTTCCAAAAAAGGGTAACTCAGTTTGACGAACTTCTAGACCGATTTTGGGACATTTATGATACAGGATTAACCCATATCATGGGTGGCCGGGGATTAATCGAACAGCGACTAAATGAAGTCTTTCTCAAAAACCTTCGGTCACAGATACCAACTTGGGTCTCTTATGGAAAAGAAGATCCAGAGCGAACCGAAAGAGCTCTCCTCCGATACACCTTGAACCACTTGTTTCAACTACTTGAGGAAGGAGACGAACGGTGTTATCCAGAAGAGGTCTACTTACATCCGCCGTTGTCGGGCAATATCACCACCGGGAGTATCGTCCATGACAAGGCGGGTAATCACCACTTTGTAGTGTTGAGTCCGGCGTGCGATCTTGTCATCAGAAGGAACACTGAATTCAAGACAGATCGCATTCTTCTTGTTGAGATTGAAAAAGAAAAGGACATCGTAGGCGCCGCGCTAGATGGCATTAAACAGAACCGTAAGAAAAAAGACAAACTCCAAACTGTTTTCAATAACAATCACACAGATTATTATCACTGGCTTCCTAAAGTTGATTTCTTTAATGGCGGATTTCTCAATTTCAGAAAAGTGAACGCGATGACCAAAGACGAATTTGAGGACAAGTTTGAAAATCCTTCGATTCAGATTTCGCCTTTCTTTGTCAAGGACATCGTGGCGCGCTTTTCGTCCTTCTATGCGCGGCAAGGTCAACCGGATATTGACAGCGGCGATTTTGTCGCTCGTTATGCTGCGCCGCAATAGGAACAAATTGATTAGTCATCGTGTCATGGTATTCACATAGGCAATGCAGATGCTACAACAAACCGTCCCCCGCATTGAGTCATTACGCGTGAAAAATTACCGCTCCTTGCAGGATGTGCAACTACGAAAAATAACGCCATTATCTGTTTTCTTGGGCCCGAATGGCAGCGGAAAATCTGCGTTGCTTGATGTATTTGCATTCTTGACAGAATGTTTCACGGTCGGACTCCGCCATGCTTGGGACAGAAGGGGGCGGTTTAAGCATCTGCGAACACGCGGGAGTGATGGACCGATTGAAATTGAGTTGAAATATCGTGAGGAGCCAAGCGCGCCGCTCATCACCTACCATTTAGCCATTGACGAAGGAGCAAAGGCACCTTTTGTTGATTCTGAGTGGATGAGTTGGCGGCGCGGTAGTTGGGGGAAGCCGTTTCGCTTCCTTGATTTTCGGGCGGGGGCAGGACGTGTCGTCACCGGTGAAATGCTAGGTGGTAACACGGAGCAAACTGATGAACAGTTTGATGATCCGTCAACGCTTGCTGCAAGCCTACTTGGGCGGTTGACGCGCTACCCCCGTGTGAGTGCCCTGCGCCGTTTTATTACAGGGTGGCATCTTTCCTCCCTCTGCCGCGAGGCCATGCGCGGGATTCCAGAATCAGGGCCTCAAGAGCAGTTGTCGAAGACTGGAGATAATCTGCCCAACGTTATTCAGTATCTCAAAGAACAACATCCAGAACATCTGGAAGAGATACTCTCAAAGTTGTTGGATTGGGTACCGCGCCTAGAAGATGCCGACGTTGAACTGATGGCGCTTGGGCATCGCTTGTTACATGTCAAAGATGCCCCGTTTGAGCAACCCATCCAAGCGAAGTTCGCCTCCGATGGGACGTTAAAATTGTTGTCGTACTTGGTTCTATTACACCAACCCGCACCTTCCCCGTTAATCACAATCGAGCTCCCGGAAACTCACGTGCCTCCACGCCTATTGCCGATATTGACGGACGAGTGCCGTGTGGCATCGACATTTTCTCAACTCATGATTACCACTCATTCTCCAGATTTTGTCAACGAGCTTTACGCCGACGAAGTGTGGGTGTTATATCGGGATGAGCATGGATTTACAGTTTGCAAACGCACGGCGGATATGCAAGGAATCAACGAGTTTATGGATACAGGCGGGAAGTTGGGACACCTCTGGATGGAGGGGTTCTTTGAAGTTGGCGATCCATTGACCAATTCCGGCTGTCCCGTTCAAAGCGGCGGCGTTCATATTAACTCATCACATTAATCCTTTTACGAAGATAAACTGTTAACAATAGTGCTGACATCAGGAACCAATGAATAGCATCACCGAATCCGACATCGAAACAACCGCGCTGAATTGGCTCGCGGGTATGGGGTATTCCATCCTACACGGTCCCGACATCGCCCCGGACACGCCCGATGCCGAACGCTCAAGATACGAGGACGTGATCTTGGTACAGCGTTTGCGCGATGCGGTTTCTCGCCTGAACCCGAACATACCCGCCGAATCGCAAGAAGAAGCGATTCAAAAAGTTCTCTCTCCAAATTCCCCCTCATTGGTCCAAAACAACAAGACGTTTCACCTGATGCTGGTCAATGGCATAGAAGTCGAATATCGCGATGTCGATGGTTCAATTCGCGGCGGGCGCGTGCGGTTGGTGGATTTTGAGAACCCCGAAAATAACGACTGGCTGGCGGTTAATCAATTTGCGGTGAAGGGTGAAAGCACACGCCGACCGGATATCGTGTTGTTTATAAACGGTCTCCCGTTAGGCGTGATTGAGCTTAAGAATCCGACCGATGCGAATGCCACCGTCTGGTCCGCTTTTCGTCAACTTCAGACTTATAAACGGCAGATTCCGAGACTATTCACGTATAACGAAGCGCTTGCTATTTCCGACGGCGTGGAAGCCCGCGTCGGCTCATTGACCGCGGACCGGGAACGGTTCATGCCGTGGCGGACAATTGAGGGAGAAGCCGAATCTGCGTCAACTGATCCGGAACTTGAGGTTTTAGTTAAGGGACTTTTTGACAAGGAACGATTCCTGAACTATCTTGAGCACTTCATTGTGTTTGAGGAAACGGGAGGCGATACGATTGCCAAGAAAATCGCCGCTTATCACCAATTCCATGCCGTAAGAGCGGCGGTCGATGCCACCGTAATGGCGTCGCGCCCAAATGGAGACAAGCGTTGCGGTGTCATTTGGCACACGCAAGGGTCGGGTAAAAGCCTGACTATGGCGTTCTACGCCGGAGGCATTATCCAACGCCAAGAGATGCGAAACCCCACACTGGTCGTTATCACGGACCGCAACGACTTGGACGACCAACTGTTCGGCACCTTCGCTCGGTGCAGTCATCTCTTGCGGCAAACGC
Organism: Candidatus Poribacteria bacterium; assembly: GCA_965204085.1. Classification (GTDB taxonomy): domain Bacteria; phylum Poribacteria; class WGA-4E; order WGA-4E; family JAJDTR01; genus JAJDTR01. The sequence goes on from CBDBEE010000002.1 coordinate 1,856,413, forward strand.
CGGAGCAAGCGCGGGACCGGGGACACCTGCGCGAACTCCTGAGAGTCGCTTCGGGCGGTGTGGTGTTTACCACGGTGCAAAAGTTTTTTCCCGAAGGTGAGGAACTCCGATTCCCGGAACTCTCCGACCGACGGAACATTATTGTTATTGCGGACGAAGCCCACCGCAGCCAATACGATTTTATTGACGGATTTGCGCGTCACATGCGCGACGCACTCCCGAACGCCTCATTTATCGGTTTCACCGGCACCCCGATTGAGGGGACAGACCGCAACACCCGAAACGTTTTCGGAGATTACATCAGCATCTACGATATCCAACGTGCGGTCGATGACGGCGCCACGGTCCCCATCTACTACGAGAGCCGACTTGCCAAGATTGAACTGGACGAAAACAAGAAGCCCCATGTTGACCCGGAATTTGAAGAAGTGACCGAAGGGGAGGAGGAAGGGCACAAGGAAAAACTTAAATCCAAGTGGGCGCAACTTGAGGCGCTGGTCGGAACGGAGAATCGTCTGGCTCTAGTCGCCGATGATATCATCGCGCATTTCGAGGAGCGGTTGGATGCGATGGACGGTAAGGCGATGGTGGTCTGCATGAGCCGCCGTATTTGCGTCGATTTATACAACGCCATTGTCGAAAGGCGTCCGGAATGGCATAGCGCGGATGATGTGCAGGGGATTATTAAGGTGGTGATGACGGGCGAGGCGTCGGAGGATGAATCGTGGCAGCCGCATATCCGCAATAAAGCGCGGCGCGAAGAACTCGCGGTACGGTTCAAGAACCCCGAGGATCCGTTGAAGTTTGTGATTGTCCGCGACATGTGGTTGACCGGCTTTGACGCGCCGAGCCTTCACACAATGTATGTCGACAAGCCGATGCGGGGCCACGCCCTGATGCAAGCCATCGCGCGCGTCAATCGCGTCTTCGGCGAAAAACCCGGTGGCTTGATTGTGGACTACATCGGGATCGGCTACCATCTCAAACAGGCATTAGCGAACTACACCGAGAGCGGCGGAAAAGGAGAGCCTTCCATCAATAAAGCCGAAGCCATCGCCCTAATGAAGGAAAAACACGAAATCTGCTGCGGGCTGTTCCACGGTTTCGATTGGTCGTCGTGGATTGACGGAAACTCCGAAGAACGCCTCAGACTGCTGCCCGCTGCTCAGGAGCATATCTTGGGATTGGAGGATGGCAAAACGCGTTTACTGAATGAGGTTGCCGCGCTCTCCAAAGCTTTTTCGCTAGTTGTGCCAGACGAAAGCGCAATTGAAATCCGCGACGATGTCGCCTTTTTTCAAGCGGTGCGCGGTGTCTTGGCAAAACTGACGGCTAGAGAGGAAACGCAGTCCGATGCGGCAGACCTTGCCATTAAGCAGTTGGTATCCAAGGCTGTCGTTCCCGAAGGGGTAGTTGATATCTTTGCCGCCGCGGGATTGGAAAAGCCCGATATCTCAATTCTTTCCGACGAATTCCTCGCAGAGGTGCGCAACTTGCCGCAAAGGAACTTGGCGGTCGAACTTCTGGACAAGCTGCTCAACGATGAAATCAAAACCCATGCACGGCAGAATGTTGTAAGAGCACGTTCATTCGCGGAGATGCTGGAACAATCAATCCGCGCCTATCAAAACCGGACGATTGAAGCCGCGCAGGTAATCGAGCAACTTATCGAAACAGCGAAGGAGTTGCGTGAAGCGGCAGAGCGCGGCGAAGAGTTGGGGCTTTCGAGCGATGAATTGGCGTTCTACGACGCGCTTGAAACCAACGATAGCGCCGTGCAAGTGTTGGGAGATGAGAAATTGCGCACCATTGCGATTGAACTTCTCGAAATCGTCCACAAAAACATGACCATCGACTGGACGATGAAGGAAAGCGTCCGCGCCCATCTGCGCCGATTGGTGAAGCGTATTTTGCGAAAATACGGCTACCCACCCGATAAACAAGCCAAAGCCGCCGAAACTGTCATAGAGCAAGCCGAAGTTTTGTCGGAGAGTTGGGCAGCGTAACGTGTTATACTATGCGCTGCTGGGAATTGAGTGTTTTCGAGCATCTGGTCGGTAGGTGCGGTTTCCAACCGCACCGATACTCCAAACCTTATCGCGACCTGCTGGTGCTGCGTTAGTCCTATTAGAAACCAATATTGCTGAGAAGACAAGCGCAATATTACCCCACGTAAGGTATAATTCAGTCCTACATTGACAATCCCGACAATCGTATCGCTCCTACCATGAACCGCCGAACGTTCATTAAACTTTCCTCGCTCGCTCTCGCAGGAATCCTCACCCAGTCATGTGACTCAACCTCCGATAAGCCCAACTCGCCATCGTATGACATATCAATCAACTCCGACATGGGGGCGGGACATCTACTCTTGAATAGTGCCGCCATGCCGACCGGAAACACGTTCACTACGGACTACCTTGTTGTGGGCGGCGGCATTTCCGGGCTATCGGCGGCGTGTCAACTTCGGGATAGAGACTTCGTCCTGTGCGAACTGTCGGCGCAACTCGGTGGTACGTCGGCGAGCGAATCTCACGCCGGTGAAGTGTTTTCGCAAGGTGCACATTACGAGTTAGCCTACCCAAACTATTACGGACGCGAAACCTTGAACTTTCTTGAAGAACTCGGGATAATTCGTTACGATAGTCTGGTTGATTCATGGAATTTTGTCGACCGTCAGTATCTGATTGATGTTCAGCGGGAAGGTCAAACCCTTACCTCGGAAGGAATGCGAGAGGAAATTCTCGAACCGAGCCGCCTCAGAACCGAATTCTTGGAACTTGTGCTTCCCTATTTAGGGGAGATGAAGCAGCCGACACGAATTATTCGGGAGGAGTTATGGCCGCTCGACGAGATAAGTTTTCTTGAATTCCTCCAACGTACATTGAGGTTAACCCCGTCCTTCAAGCAGGGACTTGATTACCAGATGAGGGATGACTACGGCGCCGACGCCGAGACGGTCTCTGCGCTCGCCGGAATCCACTACTATACCTGTAGGCCTTATTTCACCCATTCCGTGGAACTGTTTTCGCCGCCGCAGGGGAACACCTACTTTGTGAACAAAATGGCGGAGACACTGCCCAACGACAAGGTCAAGACAAATCACTTGGTGCAAAGTGTACAAAAGAGCGAGAATGGCTTTGAAGTGCTTGTAGTCAATATCGAGAACTCTCGAATTGACCGCTACCTCGCAAAGAATGTCATCTATGCGGGAGGGAAACATGCGCTGAAATATGTGTTTCCATCAGACGCACATCTTTTTCAAAATAACATATATGCACCTTGGCTGGTGCTAAACATCGTCCTCAAAGGCGATCTCAAATCGGAGGCGTTTTGGCAGAACGAGTTTTTGGGGGAAGATTCGACCTACATGGGATTTGTGGACAGCGCATCTCAATTTAGCATAGGCGGCACTCGCGTGTTTACGGCATACTACTGCTTACATCCAAACCAGCGATCGTATCTTGCAAGTATTCGGCATAACGAACAGGAGATTGCCCGAAAGACGGTAGAGACGATTAACCTGTTTTTCGATCAAGATGTCAATCCTCTCGTGGAGAAGGTTTTTTTCAAGGTGCTTGGGCACGCGATGCCGGTTCCCAAACCTCATTACCTGTTCAGTGACAAGAACCCACATCGGTCCGAACCCAATCTAGTCTACGCGGGGGTAGACAACAGCAGGTTACCGCTGTTATTTGAAGCATTGGATAGCGGCATCCAAGCTGTTAAAGAACTTGATAGCCTATGATATAACTCTTGCAACCTCTGCAAGATTCGCATCGTTTCTTGGGCGGAGGACAAAAAATGCTGTGTCCAAATTGTAATCGTGATTCAATTAAATCCATTAGCGACAACCAGTTATTCTGCTTGGACTGTGACTGGGATAATTTGTCCGAGCTGTCTGAAATTGATTTGGCCGCATCCGGCGCGCCATTCTTGCCCGGAACGATAGGAAGCGTTCGACCTTCTATCAATGTTTTGTCTTCACGGACGGAACGCGATAGAACAGACGGTGTACCCTACGGAAGTCCCATTCGCATAGAGGTAACAGAAGGCGAAGAGCCGCTCACGATACGGTTTTCCGCACTGACGGTGAGTGTCGAGTAACGAAAAGTCCTCTGCGAGCCTTCGTGTTCTGCATCTGGAATAAAAGGAGATACCAACCCGACTTGCGCAAATCAGATTGTAGGGAACGCAGATCTGCGTTCCCTACTTGATTGATTCATGAAAAAGGACAAAGACTCACGGGTAATGCATACGTAGGGAATAACGATCGTTATTCCCTACAAGAGCCTGGCAACATTAAATCATCGTAGAAATATGCCATTTTTGCTACTTGTCTAAACTCTGACCAATTCATACGGTTACACTTCGATGGCAACGGTTTTATTGCCGATTCTGCTTCCAAAGCAGTAAATTGTATGTGTTCAAAATCAACAATCATGCATAATACGTTACCTTATCAACAATAGGAGGATTTTTCGACTATGTCCAGTGACAAACCTGAAGTGCTAGAGGAGTTTGAATACCAAGCGGAGATGAAGCAGCTTCTTCATCTTATCGTTCATTCGCTCTACAGCCATCGCGAGGTCTTTCTCCGCGAAGTGATTTCCAACGCTTCCGATGCCCTAAATCAGGTGCGTTTCAGACAGTTAACGGATAAGGACATTGTAAGTCCCGATGCCCCTTTGCGAATCAGCATCAGTGTTGATTCGAAGACACAGACCTTTTCGATTGCCGACACCGGCATTGGCATGACGAAAGACGATCTCGTAGCCAGAATCGGCACCATAGCAAGTTCCGGCACCGTGGCATTCTTGGAGCGATTGAAAGAGGAGGACAAACCCTTTGACGCGAACTTAATCGGTCAATTCGGCATCGGCTTTTATTCCGTTTTCATGGTGACAGATCAGGTGGTCATCGAAACCCGTCACGCAGATCCGGGGTCAAAGGGGTACCGGTGGGAATCGACGGGAGAGAACAAATTTACCGTTGAAGAATTCCCGCGTGAGGAGCGGGGGACGAAAATCTCGTTCAAACTCAAGGACGATGCGAAGGAGTTCAGCGAGGAATATCGGGTAAACGAGATAATCAAAAAATACTCAAACTTCGCCGATTTCCCGATTCATGTCAACGGCGAGCAAGTCAACACCATCAGTGCGCTGTGGCAGAAAAGCAAGAACGAAGTGACTGATGAAGAGTTGGAGGAATTTTATAAATTCATATCCAACGACTTCAACCCGATTCTGGGGCATCTGCACTTGGCTATCGAAGGGCAGGTAAATTTCAAGGCAATGGTGTTTGTACCCGAAACCGCTCCGTTCAATTTTTTGAGGGGAGATGACTTGAAATCGTTGCAACTCTACGCGAATAGAATCTTCATTCAGGACGACTGCAAAGAATTACTGCCTGAGTATTTGCATTTCGTCGCCGGCGTCGTGGACACGGAAGATTTGCCGTTAAATGTCTCTCGAGAAGTAACCCAGTCAAGCCCGGTAATGGGAAAAATCAAAAATGTGCTTACAGGAAGAATCTTGTCGCTTCTTGAGGGTTGGGCGAAGAATGACCAAGAAAAGTACGACAAATTCTTCACGAATTTTGGATTGCTGTTCAAAACCGGACTTAGCACAGACTTTGGCAATCGAGATCGACTGATCGACCTCCTACGATTTGAATCCACAAAAACCGAAAAAGGGAAGTTCACGTCACTGAAGGACTACGTGGCTGGTATGCAGGAAGATCAGAAAGAGATTTACTACCTGACCGGCGAGAGCAGAGCGGCGGTGGAACTGAATCCAAATCTGGAGTATTTTAGGAAAAGGGGAATCGAAGTCCTGTTTTTCATTGATCCGGCGGATATCTTCAACATTCCACAGTTGCATGAATATGACGAAAAACCGATAAAGGGAATCGAAACTGCAGACCTCGACCTTAAGTCGGATGAAGAAAGCGAGGCTGACAGCTTAACTGAGGACGAGTCCAAGTCACTTATCTCGATTTTCAAGGAAACACTTGGTGACAAGGTAGAGGATGTGGTCGAGTCAAAGCGGCTCGTGGATTCAGCGGCAACCCTCGTGGTCGGAGCCAGCGGGATGGATCGACAGATGGAACGGATGATGAAAATGATGAACCAAGAAATCCCCGGCTCAAAGAAGATCCTTGAGATTAATCCTTCTCACCCGTTAATCAAGAACCTTGCTCAGATTCACGAAAACAAAGGTGATGAGTCGCTCCTCAAAAGTTGTGTTCTGCAGGTTTATGAAGGGGCGCTTTTGATTGACGGGAATATGGATTCTCCAACCGAGTTTGTCGCACGCATGACCGAGATCATGGAACATGCGACCAAATAGGATCAATCGCGGGGAAATTCCTGTCGGCGATGGTTCAAACTGCAAAGGTTCGTCCAACCTCTCAAACCGCTACCACGTTCCCTGTCTCTACCGATTCGCGAACCGCATCAATCACTTTCATCTGGTGAACGCAGTTTTCTGGTGAAATGCGATGCGGCTGCCCCGTTGTCAAACAGTCGCAGAGGTGCTGTAGCTGGTTCGCGAACTGAAACACCGGCGCAAATTCAATGGATTCCGAGCCATCAACAGTCTGTTTTTCAATCGACACCGGGCGGTTCTCATTGTTCCAGATTCTGTCAAGGCGCAACATTCCCTGTGTACCGCAGATTTCGGCGTATTGTGCGGTTGACGAATTGAATCCGACGGAAATCTGGGCGGTGTGTTCACCCGGGAATGTGAGCAATATATACATAGCGTCATCGACCTCAATTCCCCACTGCTGAATCGCAAATGCCGAAACAGGCTCCGCATCAAAGACGAACCGTGCGTGGTGAATGCAATAGCACCCTAGGTCATAGATGCTACCACCGCCCTTTGCTTTGTTGAAGCGCCAGTTCATTTCCGGGCGGCGATTTTCAGGTCCCCCGCCCCTGCCCCCGGTGCAGAACGTACTGCGAATTGTTTTTACCTCTCCAATTTCTCCCGCGTCGATAAGTTCCTTCGCTTTCAGATGCATCGGATGGTGACGGAACTTAAAGGCTTCGGCAACCAGTACACAGTTTGCTTCCGCGGCTTCTACGAACTGCACCGCCTCCGCCGCATTCGATGTAAACGGCTTTTCACAGAGTATGGCTCTTACACGGCGTGACTTGGCAATTTGGATGCCGGTTTCAGCATGAAAAGCCCCCCAGTTGGCGATAATCGCGATGTCAAGTTCTTCGCTAGTCAGCATTTCATCGAGGTCGCCGTAGAGACGCGTCACGCCAAATGCTTCGGCGTAACGATGCAAAGCTTCCTCGGAAATATCACAAATGGCGGAGAGTTCGGCGCATTCAAGTTCTTTACACGCCCTGCCGTGCGCCTTTGCGATTCCGCCTGTTCCCACAATGCCGACCCTGTAGACCGGCGCAGCAGATTTGTCAGACATACGCCTCCATTCGTAATCTGCCTATCGTCGTGCTAACCCTCGCCATTACAAGGCAAATGAATTGATGATGTGCCCTGAGGTTTTCCCTACAGCACGGTTTGGCTATTTCAAGATAACCAGTCGCCGGGTCATTTCGCGAGCCTCAGAGCCGTCGCGGCCTGAAATCGTGAAAGTATAGTAATAGATGCCACTGGCGACTGTTTCACCCAGCTCGTTCCGTCCGTCCCAATGCCCTGCGTTTGACTTCGTGGAATACAGCCCTTCAGGTCTCTCTCCCAAGTCGAGTTTCCTTACTAACTCGCCAGACGTGTCGCGTATGACAACCGTGACGTGCGCGGTGGTTCCGAGTGCAAAGGGGAGCCATGTTTCGGGGTTGCCGGGATTGGGGAAACTCTGATAAAGTTCGGTCTTGAGTCCACCGATGGTGACGGCTTTCAAGCCCTCGATTGTAATAATCGGTGAAAGACTGATTCGGCCCAACAACCCCCTGTTCTCAAGATAATAGGAGTAGGTTCCAAGCGGAGAGACCGCTTCGTCGAAGAACACATAATCGCGCTCGGAGCTACTGTATCCTCTGCCTTTTACCAATACCTCAACCGGACGGTCAAGCGTTGACCGGAAAGCGTCAATGAGGGGCTTAAACTCTCCGTCGGGAGTCTCGCTGCGGTAGATTCTCCAACCGAGATTGCCGTATTCTCCCTGAGTTGTCCAATTCAGGCGAATCTGACTAAACTCACGTGTTCCCGTGAACGCAGCAAGCACGTTTGACGGCGGGAGGTTGTTAATGTAGACACCAGTGTGTTCCGGATTTGCCTGATACATCCCCCACTCAATCGGTGCCTGCGTGGATTGACCTTCCAGATCCCAGATATACACCGATCCGGGGATAATCATATCCTGATCGGGTGCTCGAAGAGAGCCGATACAGAGTTCAATATCCCCGTCGTTGTCAAGGTCACCGATGGCAGGTGAAGATTGAAGATTGCCCGTAGTAATCAAAGGCCAACCATCTAGCACGGCACCACCGGAACTGAAGGCATGCAATTGTCCAAAGAATCTTCCCCAGTTGGTAGCCACGACGACCTCAATCTCGTCATCACCGTTAATGTCTCCCACCACAGGAATCGATGTAACTGTTGACCCGAAAATTGAAATTGGCCATCCCGGCGCCAATGTGCCGTCTTCATTGAAAGCGACGATGCTTGAGGTACCCAAATCGCCGGCGATGATTTCAAGCTGTCCATCACCGTTCAAATCGCCGACTGCCGGCGCCGCGTATGGGGTATAGCCCAACCGCTGTGGCCATCCGTCTTGTACCTCCCCTTTTAGGGATAGAACATAGATGCTTCCGTTCCTGAACATTACGATAATTTCCAAAGTACCGTCGGAGTCGAGATCGGCCAGAACCGGTGGCGCATTGGCTCCGGTTCCAGGACGCGGTTCAATGGGCCATCCCTCCAAAGCGGTGCCATCGGCTTCCCATGCATACACATTGGCTCCACTTGTCGTAACAACAAGCTCTAGGGACGCGTCGCGGTTTAGATCGCCTACTGCCGCCGAGGATAAGCCGAAATCCTCTATTTCCTGTGGCCAGCCGTCAAACTCCTCACCGTCATGGTGGAGCACATGCACGCCATCCGTTTTGGTGACAATGATTATTTCCTTGTCAAAGTCCTTGTCTAGATCGGCGAGCGTAGCCGCGGCAATTATGCGGCTCTTAAATCGTTTCGGCCATTCCGAATTGAAAGGCGTGCCATCGGGGCGAAAAATGTAAACTCGTCGCTCAACCGGCAGCACAATTTCTAGACCGCCATCCGCGTCTAGATCACCCACAGATGGTGTGGCTATCAACTCGCCATCAGTTTCTTGTGGCCAACCAGCAACGGGTGAGCCGTCATGATTCCAAACCTGGAGCAAGCCATCTTTTGAGCCTACAATGACTTCAAGCGTACCGTTTCCATCAAGGTCGGTAAGCACCGGTGAGGAAAATACTTCGCTCTCTGTTTGAAACGGCCAGCCTTCTTGATCGGGAATTAACGTAACATCTTGCGCCGTGGGAGTGACTTCTACCTCCTCAGAGAACTCACTGACATTGCCTGATGAATCATAGGCGGATACAGCAACATAGAGGACTACATCATTCTCTGCTCCGCTTACTCGCAGGAAGGTTCCATCTTGCACCTCGAAGAACGCAAAATACTCCCCTGGAGTATCGCCAAAGAAAACTAAATAACCCGCAACATCGGGCTCCGGGTTTGCGTCCCAACTCACGGCTACAATTCCATCCGCAGGTGTCGAAATCAAACCTGTAGGCGGGGTCGGTGAGGTCGTGTCTTCACCGCCGGGTTCCGCTGTCGGAATAACAACCAGCGGTCTGGTCTTAGCACTCTCATTCCCGGCGCTGTTAAATGCGCTTAACGAGACTACGATGGGTACACCGTTCTGGAGGTTTGTTAACCTATAGGTCTCGACATTACCGAGGTCAAGCGTCTGGTCTGATATGTAAAGCCTATATCCTGAGATGTTGGATTCGAAATTTGCCATCCAACTTAAATCTACGGCTCCATCTTGGGAAACTGCGGTAAAGCTCTGTGGGATTGCAGGAACGTCCAACGATGCCAAGATATTCAGTTGCCCTGCGCCCCAATGCCTGTCCCAACCCGGATCGCCGCCATCGACAGCCCGTTCAGTCAGGAGTCGTTGCAACTCTACCGCCGTCCTCCCCGGTTCTTGCTGCAGGAGGAGCGCCACCGCGCCCGTGACATGAGCGGCGGCAACACTCGATCCCCGAAGCGCGATATGACTTTGGTCCTCAATAACCAATGGAGGATACCCCCAACTCCCGCCGGAGAGTGCCCCAACAATCATTTCTCCCGGCGCAGCAAGGTCGGGCTTTTCTGCCTCATCGCGACTTGGTCCCACACTGGATATGCTAGATATGTCACCTACGGTTGCATCGACCCCTCTGAGAAAGCCAAATGAATCCACCCATTGGTTTCGCGTGACATAGGAACTAACGCAAATGACACCTCTAGCCGTGGACGGCATACCAACGGTTTTATTGGCGTCGCCCGGAATTAGCCATGTGTCAGGGCTATCCTTTCTGAACCCGCCGTCAATTTCGCCGGAAAAATAGTAAGCATCGAAAGCAACTCCGGGGCCATCAAGCTCAATTGTCATCTCGTAGCGATCAAGTGGCAAGCTGATATCGCCACCATTCCACAGCCAAACGATGATGGAGGAGAGATCCGGATAAAGGGGATGCTGCTGTTGAGAATCGACAATCAACGTCGCGCCTTCCCACGGACCCTTAGGGATTTCAAAAGTGTCCACCTGTCCGGGCGGCACCCACTCAAAATCAACAGTTTCTCCCGGATTGGTCCCGGGGACTTTCACCCGCACGGAAATTGAATCCTTAGATGAAGACCAGATGCTTATATACGAGCTAGAGTCATTCAAATCCGGCACCGGAATCAGTTTAGGGTAGTTTTCTCCATCCGAAGGCAGTAGAACCTCGCCAGCATGGATTGTGCTCTCCCCTCTGTTGCCCGCGCTCGCTACTATCGCCCTGCCGGACGATTCTTCGACAAGCTGGTTCAAACCCTGTTCCAAGAGTGTTCGCCCGTCGTGCGGTCCGATTTGGTACGCGAAACTCATGTTTACCACCGCCGGTTTTCCAGCCAATTCCGCTTTCTCAAAAATGTAGCGTGCCGCATCCAACACCTGATTCTCGAACAGGTGCGATTTTACTACAATGAGGTCCGCTTCCGGTGCCATCCCCACAAATCTTGGAGCGGAGCGTTGCACGCCCGTACCCCTGCCGTTGCCGGCGGCAATTGACGCGATATGGGTGCCATGTCCATCAAAATCATTTTGATTCGGCGTTCCCTCGTTAATCTGCATCTGTGTCCATTCTGTCCCGTACCCGAAGTCTTGAGGAACTTGACCGGTTGTTGATTGCGTCTGATCCCATATCCACAGGATTCTCGAGCTACCGTCCGGATTCTTAAAATCTTCATGGGCCCAATCGATGCCCGAATCAATTATGCCGACGACGACATCTTTCCCGGTATAGGTGGGATTACTTTCCCACACTTGATTGGCTCCAGTAGCGCGAGCACTTATGTCCAAGGCAGGTGCAGCCAATTCAGCCTTCCGGGCAGCATGAATGTAGGTCACATTCCGCAAACTGGCAACTTCTGGGAGCACATCGACAGGAAGATTGGCTGTGACCAAGAAACCGTGCGAATGATAATTCAATCGAATAGCCGACTGCAACTCCACGCCGAGAGTGCGAAGTGTGTGCGGCGAGTCCGACATTAATAGCATCGCATTGATTACATCCGTACCATACCTCTCAGAATACTGAATGAACGGGGAAGCATAACCGTTCTGGAGAGAGCCTGCGTGTCTCATAACAAGCGGTTTTAATACAGTGTCTAGTTTGTGAAGCGAAACTTGGATTGCCGTGTCCGGAAAAATCTGGGCAATACTCTCAAAACAGCAGACCGCTCCTATTATGATGCAAAATACAAGGGCTAGTTTTCGTGACATAGAAAATTTTTCTCCACAAAAGGTATCCGTTAGGCACGCAAAGATGTCATGCGATTGGACTATGGTTTATGTTCTTGTAAAATTATAACATCCCCGCCTCAATCCATCAAGCGGAGTGTTTGGCACTACCGAAGTGTCTAGATTTTATCGCGCGGTTTTAGTAGTCTGTTCGCCAGAAGCATCATTCCTGTGTAGGTATGCTGTTGTGAAGTATTGGGGGACCTCCTTATGGGTTAAGGTGTTTTCCGTCTCGCAGGTCTTTTTGTGCAATTTCACAAAACTCGGGATCGGACAACAACCCCTATCTCAATCCATCAAGTAGAGGTGCGAACCTCGAAATAACCGCGCAGAAAGCTAAGCCGCCCTTCTTCAAGACTCGACGAGATTCCTTTAGTGCCCGAATCCGATCCGATTGCTCCGGGAGGTGATAGAGCGGCCCAAGTAGTAGCACCGCGTCCATGGAGTCGGACTCGAAATCAAGACTTCTGGCATCCCCTTGCTGAATGCTTGCGAGAATCCCATCATTGTCCGCAGCCTTTGCCTGCTCCACATGCAAGGGAACAACATCCATCAAATGCACGTTATACAATTTTTCCGCCAGCCAGAAAGCGTAGGCACCCGGTCCGCTTCGTAGTGTCGGATTATGCTCCTTTCCATTGTCCAATTTTCCTAGATTGGGCATTTATTCGCCGCAATACTGAAATGAATGTCCTTCTATCACGACTCAATAGGAGGAAGATCGATCGGGGTTAGTACCCCGAAAAAACCGTACTTGATCCCGGTAGGATCTCCCTTACCGGGTGGAAAGTACTCCTCTATGAGGTTCAGGAGCCGACGGTTGAATTCCGCCGCCTGATCCTTCGAGAGTCGAGCACGGTTGTGGTTGACGGAGCTTTGAAAAGTCGGGCCGAATATGCCGTCCGCACTTTCACGAAACGCTTGATTAAACTGGCAAACGACCTCCGTAGACATTGGATCGGAGGGTGTTGCCGTCTCGTCAGTTCGGTCCGGGAATCGAATCTTACCTGCCGCCGGGAGGCAGCGCCAAGCCCTCGGGTCACTACCGGTTTTGCGAAGATGTGCGATACCTGATTCCGCGAGCCGTTCCAAGTGGCGAAGAATCCGGGTATCGGTAACGCCCAACATGGATGAAATTTCTGCAACGGATTTCCCTTCTCCAAGGGTTGTCAGGATGCGCCACCGAAGGGGATCTGCGAGCAATTTGAGTCGTTCATCATCAATGACAAGCACAGATTCGTTTTTCGTGTCAACAGGAAATGTTAATTCGCGCCAGCTCGCCATTTAAATCCTCCATTGGACCGTCATTGCTTCGATCCCATTTACTTTAATGTTTCACGGTTTGCGATTCCGCACTTGCTGAGGGGTTGTTGAAGGCGGAGCCACTTGTAATACCAGTTCTATAAAATGGAAGTGCATTGATTACGTGGATTAAGTCAAGAAACTTGCTTGGAGCGGAACAAGCCTTGTCTCTGTGCAAGGTCCGCGGGGCAAGATGCCCCGCCTACGGAAAAAGTGGACGATACCATTCAAACATCGTATGCACAATTATTCAAGCGAAATGGTATAAGTCCGCAAAGCGCAACGCCGTGTTGTCATGCACAAATTGCGTAGCCCACTGCTTTCTCAGCCGTCCAACGACTACAGGGAACGAATTCCTCAACTACAGCAACTCGTTGGACGATTAGATTTGGTGTTATACTCTGCGTTGGGTATTATTGCGCTATCTTTTCCAGTGATAATTGTTTCTAACAGAACTTACGTAGCACCAGCAGGACGGGAATCGGAGTGCCTTCGTACAAGGGTCTCGACCTGGGAGATCGCTCCTACAGAAGACGCAATTTCTGACAGCGCGGAGTATAGACATCCGAAAAAAGCCTCGACGTAGCTCAATTGAATCAATCTCAAAAGCGAACTCACTCGGCGTTAGGTTATTTAACATCGGTTGAATTTGAGCAACAGCACTTGTCTTCACTTTGATTATTTGGCTCTTCAGAGTTAAGTGTGGAAAAGGAGCTAGTTATAGGAATGCCGCAATGACTCGGATTCGGAAGTGCTCAAAGTTGCGAAATCCAAAAGCCCGGCGCTTGATGAGTTTGATTTTGTTGTTGATGCCTTCGACAATGCCACTAGTCGTGCGGTGACAAAAGTAATTGGCTATTCGGTGTATCCAGTTTGCCAGCGTCCTACGGAATTGCGGAAACAACCCCGCTTTCTCGGCAATGAGGCTCCACTTCCGCAGACGCTTAATTGTCTTTTCTTTTGTGGACTTACACTCAAAGATATGTCGCAAACACTCCTTGAGCCGATGAGCCGTCTTGACCAAAGGAGACACTTGATATACGTGCTCAAGCACCGCTTGCTGCTTATCGGTTAAGTCTTGCCGATTCTTTAACAGCGCATAGTGAGCACCTTTCAGTGCTTGAGGGTACACTTTCTTTTGCTGATTCTTCAACTGCTTGAGTTCCCGGTTGACCGCCTGCATCACATGAAATCGATCGGCGGTAATCACCGCATGAGGCAACAACTCGACACAGACTGTATCATAGGGACTCCACATGTCAATGGCGACTTCTTGAATTTGTGCACGTTCAAAAGCTGATAGCCGTTCAAGTTGTGCCCTAAGTTTCTCTTGGGTTCGCGATTTGAGCACATCAACGATTTCTTTTGTGTCTAATACCATTTCTCTTGAATAACAGTGCATGTGATGTCTGTATAATATCGTTTACCTTCTATGTAGGCGGGGCATCTTGCCCCGCCGGTTTTGCGCGGAGGTGAGACTTCTTGTTCCGCTCCACGCAAATTTCTTGACCTGATTCACGCGATCAATGCACAAGCATTTTAGAGAAATGGTATAAGTTGGTCAGAATCAAGGCAAAGTTTCCTCTTCCCTTGCGCAACGCAATTTCGTCAATACCCAAACGTTTGAGGTCGGCAAAGGGGGCTAAGGGGATACGGCAATGGCAAGTTTCATTCCCACACTTAACTCTGAAGAACCGAAGGTTTTAATCCCACCGTCCCGCATGATGCAGCAGGAAAGCGGATTGAACCACCGGTGTCACTCCCGAGCGAGCCAAAGCATAGCCCGGCAGCCGTCGCGACGCCGGAGCCACTTGATGAAGCGCCCGACCATCGTTCGGTGTTCCACGGATTGAGTGGAATATCGAACTCGGGGCTGTAGCCACCCATTGCACCTTCAGTGAGATTGAGATTGCCAAGCAGCACTGCCCCGGCGGACTTCAGTTTTGTGACGACCGTCGCATCGAAGTTAGGGATATGATTGGCGAGTGTCTTCGTGCCGCCCATGGTGCGTACACCCATCGTGAAGCAGAGATCCTTGACTGCAATGGGAATGCCGTGGATTGGTCCGCGATACACACCTGACACAATTTCTGCTTCCGATTTTTTGGCTGCTGCGATTGCATCGTCTCGCATGATAGTGGCATAGCTTTTCAGATGGCAGTCGAGTTGGTCAATCCGTTCAAGCAGGTCTGTCGTGATTTCTACTGGAGACAACTGTTTCGACTTTATGAGTTCAGCAATCTCGGCAATAGACATCTTTCCAAAATGGATCCGTGTAGTTACAGCAATCTTGGAGATTAGAATAACTACGCCGTTTGGCAACTTGTTGAGGAATATCGCAAGTTTACAATGGCAGCAATCACATTCCATGTTTTCCCATAGTTGCGATGTTTGCCTCGATAGATGGCTTTGGTGATGCGAAAAATCTTACATCGTCTGACGATATTCTCAATGGCGACCCTGCGTGTTGCCAACCGTCGGTTGAATTGCTTCGCCTCCCGAGTCAAGGGCTTGCTCCGATAGGCCTTGATGGGCGTCCAACTGTTGGCATACCGTTTGGCTATCCCCTGATAACCACTGTCAGCCAACTTCTCAGTTTCGGGAGGAATTGCCACACGACTTTCCTTCAGAATGGTGTAATCGTGAACACTCCCTTTGCGGCAGGTAACCGATACTATTTCTAACAGCGCCAAACACGCAATCAATTGAACTTTTATGGTGTGCCTTTTTTTTTACCGCTATAGTAGACACGCTGTCCTTTGGTTGGACGTTCAATCGGTTGCTCGGTGGCATCAACGATGATGGTTTGGAGATCGCCCTCCACTAAGTGCTTTCGATTCTTCAATGAAAGCACTTTAACTAACACATCAAGTATCTGATGATAGAGTTTATTTGCATAAGACTCACTGATACCAAACTCCATGCCTAATCTGGCAAAGGTTGGATAGTGGCGCAAATAGGTGAATGTCAATAGAAGGCGATCGGCCAATGCAACCTCCGATTTCTTTCCTCGTTTCTTCATCGGACGTTCTTCTTTAAGTTTTTCAAAGTAAGTCGCCACACGCTCCAAAATAAGGTTGAAAGCTGCCTTGTCAATACCAACCGCTCGCAGAAATTGCTCATCTGACTGTTTTACTGCTTTTTCAAATTGACTCATGGGTATCCTTTCTACCACAGAAATTGTTGAAAGGATATAACGTAAAATCAAGCCAAATAGATACTTATTTTGGAGAGATGTCTAATAGTTCTATAATGAAGTTGAGTCGGAGTTTCACTCATGTTCGTACCTTTCTCTCGGCATCTCTGCTACCTCAGCTTCACTTTCAATTCGGTCAAGATTTGCCTAATGCCTTCCTTAATTGTTTTCTCGACCGACGGATCCAACGGCGTATTCGTGTGAGGGGCAATCCCGTGGCCCCCTGTTAGTCCAGGAAGTTCGTAGTCTTTCTTCGTACCGACATAACTAACGCTAAAATTGATATAGCCGAGAACCACGGTATGGGCAAACGGTGAGAATTCGTCCGCATACAACTGGTATTCACAGAACATCTCGCCGGGCAAAAGCAACAGACACAAATCCGGACCGATAGCAAAAGCCTGCATGGACAAATTGAGATATTCTCGCTCACCACGCTCCGCCATCTTCAGGAGGCGCTCTAAGTTTCCCGTCCCGTAGTCGGGACCTGACGGGTCATGTAGGATGGGATCTTTGAGCCACGCTTCGCACTCTGCTACGGTGGGAAGCCGACGCGGCAAACTCAGGGTCAAGGAATGTTGTCTAATAGGCGTAGGGATGACTTTACCCGATTCGTCTAGTGCGCGCTTTGTGGAAAAAGCCAGTGAGAGTCCCGCGGCATCACATGCGTTTCGATTTCCGCTCGCGCGAGGATAACCGTTGACATTCCCACCGCATGCTTGCGCGAACATCAGAACCCCATGCGGTCTATCTTCTACAACGAGCAGATTTTTTAGATGATTTACCGCAAAGCCGGGATAGTCGGGACCAAGCACAGAATGGACGCCGTTTTTCCAATCGTGATGAACAATTACCGGATGGGCTGCATGGGAGAACATCGCGGCAATTCGCTCTCCTCCCTCCTCGTATACGCTGATTACGTCCACCCAAGGTACAATCGCGCCGTCAGGATTGACGCCATGCCGGATACGGCCATCAGGCCGCATTTTACGACGGTTATATCCGATCTGCGCCGGTGCTCTACCAACATATAGCGTCGCCGGCCGTACTGCAAGGAATGCGCGCTTTGCAGCCTCGGCAATTTGGCCTACCAGCCATCTGTCCCAGGCACCTAACGTGTCGATGTCTTCGCCCAACCACTCCTCGTAAGGTATGTGAAGCTGAGCGGTTGAAGGCTGATTTTCCTCCCTCCACTCGCCGATCGGACCCACGGCATTGTGGGAATGACTGTAGTTGAGGAAGATATGATGCGAGGGGATGCCAGTAGCCCTGCTAATGGCTTTCAGAACGATTTCAAAATAGGCGCAACCGAGTTGATCGAGCGAAATAATGACCAAATGCCCTACTCCGTTCTCTTGCGCTTGAACTTCGGAGTTGTCGACCAATACCAATGCGCGGGCATATAAATCTCCGTATACCTCAAGTTCTGTCGTAGGGGTGATTACATTCTCGGCAGCGCCCGCCATCAACGCAGTGGTACATGTGCGAGAAGTAGATACGGTTGAAGTTGAGTTCATAATACTTTTTCGTTGATGCCCGAGTTTACGTGTAGCCGAATCACGAGAACATGAACACTACGAGGTTTTGGTCAAATCGGGACTAGGGCAAATCAGGAGCGTTGACAAGAATCCCACAATCATATAAAATCGCGTCTAATCAACCCGAAGACATCTATGACACTTTCGACTATCATTCCGGTCCTTCTCTCCGCCTTCTTTCATGCCCTTTGGAATTTCTGCGCAAAATCCAGCAAATCGACCCAGATTTTCTTCTTTTGGATCGGTATCTTCACACTTTGCCTAACACTTGTAGCGTTCACGATTCGATTGCCCATTATCCCGTCACAAGTTTGGGTGTATATTTTTGCTTCCGGTCTAGTCCACTTTGGTTACTGGTTCTCTCTGAGCCGTGCCTACATGTTGGGTGAGATTTCATTCGTTTATCCAATCACTCGTTCGGCCCCCGCATTTGTCCCTCTCTTTGCTCTGTTCTTCCTGAACGAATCAATCTCGACACAAGGACTATTCGGCATTCTCTGTGTGGTGTTGGCAATCTATCTCTTTCAGCAACGTGGAAACGAAACGTCATTCAGATCAATTGTCCGGTATGCGCGAAAACCGGATTCAATCTGGGCATTTTCGACACTCGGAACCGTCATCACCTACTCCTTGATTGATAAACAAGGAATGACACTATTCCACGCACATTCAGATGAACCAGTTATTTGGGACGCGATGACCTATTATCTTGCCGAGGGATGCATCGCACTGGTGATGTACAATACATACATTCTACTTCAGTTTCGATGGAGTCAGATTACCGAAATAGGACGACAAGAATGGAAGCAAGTGATTATGGCTGCTGCATTGGCTATGGTCTCGTACACACTGATTCTTTACCTCCTGATGACCGAAAAGGTCAGCTACATCATTGCGCTTCGACAATGCTCTGTCATCTTTGCAGTCCTACTCGGTGGTTACAAACTCAACGAGTCCGGTTTAAAACTACGTTTAGCCGGGGCAGTTTTGATGGTGTTTGGAATGTTCATGATTACAACGGCGGGATAGAGAGAAGACAGCAAATCAATTACGGCAACCAATTTCATTGACCAACCTCACATCTTTTCTGTCATTTTCTAACGGCGACGTCGTCCAATGTATCGGGCTTCATATCCGGTCTGTCACCATCGGTTGTGTCGGGAGTTGTGACTTGCAAGAACAAATCCTCCAAGCTCATCTCAACTTCTGTCGTACTGCCCGAATACGCCAAGCCACCTTCAGCCAAGATTATGACGCGATGGCAGATGGAAGATACTTCGCCGGGCCGATTCGTGGCGGTCACAATAGTCTTTTCCATGGCGACAAGTTCCTGTATCAGTGTATTCATCTCAATCTGCCCACGCACATCCAATCCAGAAAACGGATCGTCAAACAACCAGACATCGGGTTCGTGTAAAAACGTCTTGGCTAGGCAAAGCCGCCGTTTCTCGCCTTGAGAAAGGGAGGCAATTTTCCGATGGGACATCGTTGCGATATCCATCAGGTTCAACGCGTCTTCAATAGCCGTGGTACGTCCGTTTTTGTCCAATTTGTATGCAGCGGCAAAAAAATTGAGGTATTCAGAAATCGAGAGGTGTGGGTAACCATCGAATGTTTCCGGTATGTAGCCGATGATTGGTCGCACGGCTTTTAAATTTGCGAACGCATCCTGCCCTGCAATATTAACCGTACCGCTGGACGGTTTCGTCAAGGTAGCCAAGATTCTAATTAGTAGCGATTTGCCAGAGCCGTTTGCACCAAATATTGCAAGGTTTTCTCCCGATTTCACACGGAACGATAAGCCGGTAAAAATTGTGTTTCCTTCGATTGATTTGGACAAATTTTGAACTTCAATCACACTGATAGACTCCGTACAAGTAATGCCACTCATACCGCAACGAATGCCTGTGGCAATCCAACTGCACGTGAATACTGTCGCTGCAGGACATATTGATATTCTAGCAAAGATAGTGAAGTTTATCAAGTGCACGCTATACTTTAATGACCTACCGAGGTGCAGGACATTAATAGATTAAATGAGCCAAATCGGATATGAAGAAATCTAACTCGGAACTCCACTAAAATTTTAGTGGTAATAGAGTTCCATTTCCGTGGTTAACCTTATGATTCCTGATGATGTTTACGTTCACAAAACGGTTGAGGGTGACGGGAGTGCGTTCAACGAACTTGTGCAACGTCATTATGCCAAGATTTATGGGCTGGCTTGCCGTATGCTTGGTAATCCAGACGATGCATCGGATGCAACTCAAGAGACGTTTTTGGAAGCCTACAAATCGCTTCAATCTTTCCAGTTTCAATCGAAATTCTCAACGTGGTTGTATCGAGTGGCAATCAATACATGCCAACAGCACATTCGAAAGTCCGACTCCCGCGGCCGCACGTTGATGTCGTACTCCAATAGTTTGCGAGAGCAGGGCAATCAGTACGTGGCTGATTTACCGGAACGGATGGCATTGAAAACCGAACGAGACGGCTTGATACAGGCAGCAATCGATCAATTGCCACCGAAGCAACGAGCCGTGGTTGTCCTGTTTTATGCACAAAATCTGAAATATCGTGAGATAGCACTCGTTCTAGATTGTTCGGAAGGCACAGTGGCTTCACGCCTAAACACGGCAATAAGAAACCTCAAATCAATGCTCAAGGAACTGTAGAGGTGACGATATAAAGAAAGGAGGTACTATTTTGAATTGCGAAGATTTCATGGCAAGCATCGATGTCAATCGATTGAGTTCAGAACTCCAACTGTTAGAGAACGTTGAATTGAAACGGCACCTTGAGACATGTCCAAAGTGTGAAGCGGAATATGAGGAGATGCTGCATGCGGTAGCGGTTCTTGAAAGCCTTCCCGCACACGCACCTCCACCGAATCTCGCCGAGCGCATTAAGAAACGCATTTCTAAGGAGCACCGTCGTAGTCGTCTCGCTTTCTTTGCAAGTCCATTTGCTCAACTTCTCTCTGCTTTCAAGTTCAATCCTCACCCAGCTCTTGTCAACTGTACAGCGATGGTTTTCTACCTAATGCTAACGGTCTTTCTGGTAAAACTCACATTTTTCAGTGAACCTGACAGTTCACGGCGCGTTTTGTCACCCACCGCGTCTGTATGGAGGAGCGCACATGTTGTCACAACATCGTGGGCTGCAATCAGGGGAATACCGACTCCAATTGAAGAAACGGAGTCAACGATGCCCGAGGAGGTGCTTTTACAAGAGCGATAATTAACGTTGTGCGGCGGCGTCTCATGACTACATACGGTCAAGTTTGTGCGTAGGATTTACTGGCGAGGCGCCGCGCTTTCCCACCTCATTCAATTCCCTCATTATTGAATTCAACCTTACAAAAGCGAGATCTACTTCTACGCCCATTTGCGGGTACTAACACATCTCACCTCAACACTCACCTACTCGCCCCATACATATCAATTTGATTGACGCAGAATTTTGGATATGCTAAGATACACTTCAGCATTGCGGAAAAGGATAGGACTGGATCCATCGTATCCAACAGCACATTTGAAAGCGGACGGGTACTGAAGATGAGAGGCTACACGTCAAATCCTTGACCTCAATAAGGGAAATTAAAACCTCGTAAGAACACTAGGGAGACAACTGAATGACGGAAACTACAATACCTTACATGATTGGCGGGATCGTCATCATAATAGCCTTAACGACCTCATTTCGTATTCTCAAAGAATATGAACGAGCTGTTGTTTTTCGACTTGGACGACTGAGTGGAACAAGAGGGCCCGGATGGGTATGGTTGATTCCATTCTGGATTGAGCGTATGCAGAAAGTCAGTCTTCGGGTAATCGTTCAGGATGTCACCCCCCAAGATGTAATCACGAAAGACAACGTCTCGGTAAGTGTGAATGCGGTGCTCTCTTTTCGAGTTGTGGATGCGGACAAAGCTGTTGTTGAAGTGGAGGACTTCGGATTTGCCATCGCACAAGTCGCGCAAACGACGCTTCGGAGTGTGCTCGGTAGGGCTGAGTTAGATGACCTCCTGTCGGAGCGGGAAAAACTAAATCAAGACCTAGAGACAATCATTGGACAACACTGTCAACCGTGGGGCGTCAAAGTGTTTGCCATGGAGATTAAGCATGTTGACCTGCCTTCCGAGATGCAGCGGGCAATGGCGAAGCAGGCGGAGGCGGAAAGGGAACGGCGTGCAAAGGTCACCCACGCGGAAGGTGAGTTGGAATCCGCCCACGCATTGACAGACGCGGCGACAATGTTGAGCGCGACCCCAACCGCGATACAGTTGCGATTTCTGCAGGCGCTGGTTGAGGTTTCCGCGGAGAAAAATTCAACGCTCGTGTTTCCAATTCCAATCGATCTCCTCACACCGTTCCTTAAACAGGGAAATGAAAAAGACTAAATCTCCCCCTTAGGCCAAGTATGCTCTCCTCAAGGGATAGAATTATTCTCAAAGGCATTCGATTTCACGGTTACCATGGTGTCTCGGAGTCCGAGAGACAAGTAGGTCAAAAATATGAGGTCGATGTCGAACTGATTTGCAGTTTGTCTGCTGCCGGCTCTACGGATGACCTCAAGCACACGGTTGACTATGGCAAGGTCGTGGACCTAATTGTTGAAACCGGGACGGAAACATCCCTCCATTTAATCGAAGCCTTGGCTGAAAGCATGGCGTCAAGGATTTTGAGTCGTTTCGCCGTTGACGAAGTCCGAATAATCGTCAAGAAGCTATCCCCTCCGATTGAGCATTCCATCCCTTATGTGGCAGTAGAAATCTATCGAAGTAAATAGCAACCAAGTTTAATCTGCAAATCATCAAGAATTCGGTTTTCCTATTTGGCTGGATAGTACAGAAATGCCCACTTCATTGCGAAGATATTGATATCCTTCTTATTTCAAATAGGGGCGCAGGTGAGTTAGCGTCCGCTCTGCAGCCCCGAGATTCTCTTCGATAACACGCTTGCCAATCAATCCCCTTCGAACTCGCTCCTTCGGGTCACTGAGCCAATGTTTTAGAACAGATGCCATTTGAGTCGCATTGTTGACTGACTGCGCCGCCCCTTCGTCCTGTAGCAATCCCGCCTCGTATGCGTTATAGACGGTTGGCCCGAATAGTATGGGCTTCGCCATTGCTGCCGGCTCCATCACGTTATGTACGCTGCCGTGAAAACTTCCACCCACAAATACAACATCGGCTATCGAATAGAGTTGCGCGAGCAATCCAACGGCGTCAATTATAATCACATCGGTGTCTCGCAAATTGACCTCTTCCGTTAAATCGGAAAAACAACGATGTGAGAAACCCCTTAGATTTAAGTCTTCCTGAATCTGGCGGATGCGGTTCTCAGTCGGCTCGTGCGGAACTAGAACAAGGTGAGGTGGGATTTCAGATGGATTCTGTTGCAGAAGTTTGAAAGCCTCCAGCAATACGCGTTCATCCTCCGAGTAGGTGCTTCCGGCAATCAGAACTTGGCGGTTCAGCGTTGACTGTCCAGGAAAGAATTTGGAGTCAGATTCAACGGATGCTGCTCGCTGATAGACTCTATCGAATCGTGTGTCGCCGGTTATCTCGATTCGGGCGTCGGTCGGACATAACTGGCGGAAACGTTCCGCGTCCGACTCCGAGATGGCGCAATGAAGTGTAATGTGACGGTGCACACTTTTGGAAAACGGACGCACAAGGCATGACATCCGCTTTGACTTTGCGTGCAGGGTTCCGGCAATGAGAATAATTGGCACCCGCTGGTGGGAGGCCGACCATACTAGATTTGGCCACGTATCAAACTTTGAAAAGACTAAAAGCGTCGGCTTGATAATTTGAAGGAGTGCGCGCGCATTATGGCGTGTGTCAAGTGGTAGGTAGCCCGATGCATCGCAGTAAGGATATCGCGCAACGTTGGGGTGTACCGACGGCGAGAAGTAGGTCAGTACAATTCGAGAATCATCTTTAATCGCCTCAATTAGAGGTTTTGCTTGTTCAAATTCGCCCGCCGAAGTGAAATGAAACCAGACGGTGCGATCCGTTTCTCGCGCCGAATCCAACTCGCTTTTCAGCTTTCTCAATACATTACGCCGACCTACGATGCCCTCTCGAACCTTACTGTTGAATTTGCCTGCGGTGTGAAAACCAACGAATAGTGCTGGAACACCAATCGCGTTATAAAGTGACTCCCATATCATATAGAATCAGTACGCATTCCATTACATGAGAATGCCAAATGATTGTACCATGTCATTCCGGGTCGAAGTTTTCGACGCATTTTAAAGAGCACCCAAAATCTTCTGTTGCAACGCATCTTTCGGCATGACACCAACAATTTGCTCGGCAACTTCGCCATCTTTGAAAACGAGTAGAGTAGGAATGCTCCGAATACCGTATTTCATAGCTGTCTCTCGGTTGTTGTCTACATCCAACTTTCCAACAGAGAATTTCCCAGTATTCTCATCAGCAAGTTCCTCCAGAATAGGGGCAATCATCTTGCATGGACCGCACCATTCCGCCCAAAAATCAACTACCGTCGGTGTATCTGATTTCAGAACACTTCCCTCAAAAGTCGCATCGGTGACTTCAAACACATTCCCAGCCATGATTTCTCTCCTTCGAAGTAATAATCCCTTTTCGCCCTTCTCAAAACCGCGTTTCTATCGCCCATCTCGAAAAACGAGCATGTAGAATCCACCTACTTGAATATTGCCAAAAGCTAGGTAATATGATACCCTACAAATATATCGGAGTCAACCGCATTCCCTTCAGAAAATGGTCGATCTCCCAGCATGGAATACAGCGCATCTGTTCTGAATCTGACATCTTGAGCCTTTGGCTTGAGCGTGAACCAGCAAAATAAATGGTACGATGCCTACAACGTACAACTGGTTTTGGTGCGAATTACGGCCTATCAGATTGATTCGAAATCTTGTGCTTGAGAAGCCCACAATATGTACGACTTACGCGGAAAAATAGCCCTTGTCACAGGTGCGGGGGGAGAGTTCGGAATAGGACGCGCCATCGCCATGAGATTTGCCGAAGATGGCGCGGACCTCACCGTCAGCGACCTCACAGAATCTCCGTATACCGACAGCGGATCGGGCTGGGGCGGGTTACCACAGCTAGTCGATGATATCCGCGCATTGGGACGCCGGTCAATCGGAATTGCCGCTGACGTTTCTAAAGCAGATCAAGTCGAGAACTTGGCGCGAACGGTGATTGAGGAATTTGGACGGATTGACATTCTGGTGAACAATGCCGGTGCACCCGCCGGACCGGATCGCGTACCCGTCATCGAACTAGATGAGGCGGTCTGGGATCAGGTACAGCTTGTCAACGTCAAGGGAACCTTTCTCTGTTGCAGGGCAGCTGCCCGACACATGATGGAGCGTAGTGAAGGCGGTAAAATCATCAACATGTCGTCTAGGTTGGGGAAACATGGCGAAGCTCGACACGCCGCCTATTGTGCTTCAAAATTCGCTATTATCGGCTTCACGCAGTCTCTGGCAATGGAGTTGGCAGCACACCACATAAACGTGAACGCACTTTGCCCCGGCATGGTAGACACTGAGAGAATAGATGCCATCGCGACGGCTATAGTGCCGGGCTCCTCAACCACTT
The DNA here is from genome assembly GCA_965204085.1 of Candidatus Poribacteria bacterium. Classification (GTDB taxonomy): domain Bacteria; phylum Poribacteria; class WGA-4E; order WGA-4E; family JAJDTR01; genus JAJDTR01. The sequence continues at coordinate 1,882,064 of CBDBEE010000002.1, forward strand.
TGCAAAAACGAAAACAGATGGTTGAAAGGATTTCTTCAGATGTACCCTTGGGGCGGATTGCCCAAGGTTCCGATGTCGCTCGGACCGCAGCATTCCTCGCGTCGTCAGAGTCAGACTATCTCACGGGATTGTCAATCAGTGTAACCGGCGGTTTGGAGATGGGATGAAACCCCTAACGTGATTGCGATACGACCAATAGCAAAACTCTTGGCTACAAAATTAGGACAGACCATGAAACTTCCACTTTTCGACTCGCCTTTGCGATTCGGATACCGCTAAACTTTCAATTTTAACTCCCGTCAAAAAACACGGTAGATTGGATTCCGCAGCTTATCAACATACGCGAGGAGATGCTAATGATTAGATGGAGAACTTGGTTCACGGTAGCCATTGTGCTGATGCTATTTGTCCGGTACACGGACGCAAAGGAGCTTGATATTGAAATAGACCTTTCCAGACCTCTCACCCTTGAACGGTGCATTGAACTAGCTCTTGAAAATTCGTCCGATATGCGCAATGCACGACTCGAGTTCGCCATTCAAGATCTCCGCGTTAAAAATGCGCGAGCACAATTCCTTCCAACGGTCTCGCTCGGTAGCCGATATGGGATTTCTGATAGAGTTGATTTCGGTTTCAAACGCGCAAACTACGATCTTGATATTACAGGAAGATATACACTGTGGGATCACGGACAGAGAGGGGCAAATTACTTGCAGGCAAAGGAGAGACGTAGCGCGACAGAAAATCGAAACGAACGGATTAAGCAAAGTCTCATTTTTCAGATTGTACAAGCCTATTACGATGTGCTGAAAACCCAAGAGCTTGTAAAAGTGAGTAAAGAGATTCTGGAAAGATCACAAGAAAACACTGCGGCGACGAAGGTTCACGTTCAAGTGGGCAACCTGATTCCCGCTGATATTGCCACATCCCAAGTGCGGGAAGCAAATGATGAATTGAGTCTTTTAAGCAACGAGAACGCACTCGAAATCGCCAGCGCGACTTTGCCACGGTTGATGGGTTTGAAACCGGGTGCCGAAATCATTATTGCCGAAGATTCCGATTATGCACAATATCTCGATAGCGGCGAAATCAAGGTCACGGAACTGGCTGTCGAAGAAGCCATTGAGTTAGCATATGAAAATCGACCAGAGTTCAAAGAACTTAACTCCCTCCTTACACAACTCGAAGCTGACATGAAACTCGCAAAGTTGGGACGACTGCCGAAACTTGACGCGGACCTCAACTACGCCGTAAACCTTGATGATTACCTCCACGAACGAGAGGATTTTAATCAGTTCCGAAGTTGGGACTTTACGACACGGCTGAATTTTCCGCTCTTCGATGGCGGGATCACCAAGCGGCGAATTCAAGAAGTTGCATTATTGCTCGATCAAACACGCGAGGACGCCAAGGACTTGGAGCGCTCTATCGCTCTGGAGGTCCGGCAAGCCTATCTCAACCTTAAGCGTGCAGAACGGGCGTTAGATATCTCCGGTACCCAAGTCAGAAACGCGGAATCGAGTCTTGAGGTTATTCGCGGACGGTTTCAACAAGAGCTTGCGTTTCTACTGGAATTGCTCGACGCTCAGACTGAGTACGCACAAGCTCTTACCAATCAGGTTCGGTCATTTTACGATTACAAGATTGCGCGAAGCGCGTTACAGCGGGCAATGGGAACGCTAAATTGAGATACAACAGGAAACACATCACTATACTCTCATTAGTCGTTCTCTTGATTGTCACGGTTGTGGTTGTCGTCATAAAAGTCAAGGGGGAGAAGGATGACGATGAGGAGAAAATGGAAGTTGCCCGGCGTGGCGAGTTTGTCGTCAAGTTGCGCGAGACTGGCAATCTTGAGGCTTTGCTTTCTGTAGAGGTGCGCTCAAATGTCGAGGGCGAAATTGAACAGATTTTTGTATCGGAGGGAGAGTTTGTTGAAGAAGGGCGAGAATTGCTCAAGATTGACGATGAGCAGATTTCCGAGCAGCGGAACCAGGCTGAGGCATACCGCAACGCACAAAAAGCACGTCACAAACAGGCGGAACTTCAGATTGAATTGACTACGAAACGGCAGACAAATGAAATTACCCAGGCTGAGAATTCCGTAAGAATGTCGGAAGGACGTCTGGAAGCAATTAAAGCGGAAACACGTCAACGAATTACTGAAGCCGAAACTCGCATCTCGACAACACGCAACTATCTTGAACAAGACGACATCTCCCTGCGTCAGGCTCAGATTGCCTTAGAACAAGCACAACTCGCCTATCAACGCGCGCAAGCCGCCTCCGAATCCTCGAAGGTTAAGCTGGATACCGCTCAAGCAGAATATGACCGAAACAAGGAGTTGTTTGAGAAACAGTTGGTATCTAGACGAACGTTGGAGGAATCCGAAACGCGCCATGCGAATGCCCAATACGAATACGACACGGCAGAGAAAAATGTTCAGACACAATTTCAGTCCGTCGAATCGCAGAAGCAGAATATCGAGGCGAGAGAAGAGGCAATCAAGAGCCGTAAATCAACACTGAAACAACATGAACAGGGGCTTATTACTATCAAGGAGGCTGGGGCTGCACGAGAAAAGGAATATGTCGCCGGATTGGAGAATGCCCGCGAACAGCTTCTGAAAGTTCAGGAGACAGCCGATCCGGAGAAAGAATTAACGAGACACTCGAAAGTGAGCGCACGAGCTGATTTGCGCCAAGCTGAAAGCGCTCTCGCCGCGCAAGAGAAACGTCTAAGATGGACTACCGTCAAAGCGCCGATCTCTGGTACCGTCACGCGCATTTTCTTTGAGGAGGGGGAAATTGTTACCTCCGGACGGTCCGCATTCTCGCGCGGCGAAGCCTTAATGACAATCGCAGATTTGTCAAAAATGATTGTCAAAACGCGAATCAATGAAGTCGAAATCTCAAAGGTGGAGGTTGGACAGGAAGCGGAAGTTCGAGTTGAAACCTACACGGACAGAGTGTTTAGAGGACGTGTTAGCGAAATATCGCCGGGAGCAATCGTCCCTCAACAGGGTGTGGAAAACACCGTGATTACCTTCGAAGTTGATGTCGAAATTCTTGAAGCGGCATCTCAGCTTCTTCCGGGGATGTCGGCGGACGTGGATATCATTGTTTTCAAGGGAGAGGATGTTCTCCAACTGCCCATCGAGGCTGTTATCAATCCGGAGGTGTTGACCGTAAAAGCAACGGTGACGGGGAGCAACCTTAGACGCCTTCGACCAAATCAGGAACTCAAAATCCGAAATTTGGTTGGTAAAGAGTTTCCAGGCAAAGTTGGCAAAATTCGAACAGACTCGCCACGCGAAAACGTGGAAATTTTGCTTGACGGGACACCTCGTGGTTTGCGAACGGGACCAACCGAAGTGAGTATTTTAATTTCGGAAACGGATAGTATCTCAGGAGTACAATCAAATGTTGCGACCACAAAACAGTATTATGTGCAGCTTGATGCTGAAGCCAAAAGTTCTAAACGAAAAAAAGGGAAAGACAAAGAGATGAAGGGCGTAAAGACTAGAATTGAAGTTGGCCGGCGCAACGATAGCCATTTTGAGCTTCTTGCCGGTGTTGAGGCTGGTAATCGAGTCTTTGTGCCATCCATGGAGGAGCTTACGCGGCAGAATGAGAAGTAGTCTGTCACCTTGACAGGAAAGGTGTTATCGTGCTCATAGATGTTCGTAACCTCACAAAAATATATCAGATGGGCGATGTTGAGGTGAATGCCCTCAGAGGCGTTACATTTACCGCTGAATCCGGGGAATTCATCGCGATTATGGGACCCTCTGGCTCGGGAAAATCCACGATGATGGACATTCTCGGATGCCTCGCACAGCCGACAGAAGGCGAATACTTCCTTGAAGGGGAAGAGGTAGGTCAATTAACGGATAATCGGCTTGCAGAGATTCGCAATCGGAAGATTGGATTTGTCTTTCAAACTTTCAACTTATTGCCTCGGACAAGTGCCCAACATAATGTTGAGTTACCTCTCATTTACGCGGGGGTTGGACGCAAAGAGCGGAGAAACCGCGCGTTTGAAGCGCTTGATGCGGTTGGATTGGCGGATCGTGTGCGGCACAAATCGACGGAATTGTCCGGAGGGCAGATTCAACGCGTGGCTATTGCACGCGCACTGGTAACGGAACCGTCAATCATCTTCGCCGACGAGCCTACGGGCAATCTCGATACGAAATCGGGCGCCGAAATCATGTCTATTTTCCATCGACTCAATGAAAAAGGAAATACTATCATTATGGTAACGCACGAACTAGAGCTTGCCCAACATGCGAGTCGAGTGCTCCATATTCGAGACGGGTTGATTGAACGAGATGAGCGGAGGAATGATACATCTGAAACACCGGAGATCGAAGAGTGACATTCATGCAGTAATGCGAAGATACAGGATTGTCGTTTCCAGAATCGTTTGCATTCATATTTACACATAGTAATGAACTGAGAGCCTATATAAAAAATCCATAGTTGCAATGTCTATTAAGATTTAAGATTGAAGTCGCATTGACTCAGGAGCAGTATATGCCGGCATTTCCAGTCGCTATCACCCATTAATCCATTCGCATTCGTCATCCTACCTCAAAATCAGATGGTAATTCCATCCAATACCGTTGACATACTAGATTTGCCATAACTATTGTAAACGCGATTCGGCAAAACACCCAATTCTGTCGATTTCATCCTTTCCTTCATTTCCCCCCTCGTCCGTTTTGCTATAGAAATTCACACCTAATATTTACACATTGTAGAATGTGAGTAAACCCAAGTTGCCTACTAGTATGCCACGCTCCGTATGTCATACACCGTGTACAGATTACGGCGCGGAGGAAAGATCTATAGCGAAGGCGATAGAGAGCCTTTCATAGCGTGTCTCGAATTAGATGTAATAGACATCTTTCCAAAATAAGTATCTATTTGGCTTGATTTTACGTTATATCCTTTCAACAATCTTCTGTTGTAGAAAGGATACCCATGAGTCAATTTGAAAAAGCAGTAAAACAGTCAGATGAGCAATTTCTGCGAGCGGTTGGTATTGACAAGGCGGCTTTCAACCTTATTTTGGAGCGTGTGGCGACTTACTTTGAAAAACTTAAAGAAGAACGTCCGATGAAGAAACGAGGAAAGAAATCGGAGGTTGCATTGGCCGATCGCCTTCTATTGACATTCACCTATTTGCGCCACTATCCAACCTTTGCCAGATTAGGCATGGAGTTTGGTATCAGTGAGTCTTATGCAAATAAACTCTATCATCAGATACTTGATGTGTTAGTTAAAGTGCTTTCATTGAAGAATCGAAAGCACTTAGTGGAGGGCGATCTCCAAACCATCATCGTTGATGCCACCGAGCAACCGATTGAACGTCCAACCAAAGGACAGCGTGTCTACTATAGCGGTAAAAAAAAAGGCACACCATAAAAGTTCAATTGATTGCGTGTTTGGCGCTGTTAGAAATAGTATCGGTTACCTGCCGCAAAGGGAGTGTTCACGATTACACCATTCTGAAGGAAAGTCGTGTGGCAATTTCTCCCGAAACTGAGAAGTTGGCTGACAGTGGTTATCAGGGGATAGCCAAACGGTATGCCAACAGTTCGACGCCCATCAAGGCCTATCGGAGCAAGCCCTTGACTCGGGAGGCGAAGCAATTCAACCGACGGTTGGCAACACGCAGGGTCGCCATTGAGAATATCGTCAGACGATGTAAGATTTTTCGCATCACCAAAGACATCTATCGAGGCAAACATCGCAACTATGGGAAAACATGGAATGTGATTGCTGCCATTGTAAACTTGCGATATTCCTCAACAAGTTGCCAAACGGCGTAGTTATTCTAATCTCCGAGATTGCTGTAACTACACGGATCCATTTTGGAAAGATGTCTAATATTTAAATTTTGAATTTTCAAGGCTTCATGGCAAAGGGGACACACCTGTTTTTTTTCTTTACAACAGAACCTTTTGACCTTTCCGAGGGTCTAATTAACGATTTTCTTAATCCTTTGCGGTAGCGTTTGATTCGTTTTTCGATGTGGAGCATGTTATGTATTCAGCCGACGAACTGCTAGTTTCCCAAACACTCGCGGGTGATCGCGATGCCTTTGGAGTTCTCGTGCATAAGTATCAGGAAATGGTCTTCGCCTACGCTTTTCAGAAGTTGAGAAACGAGGTTGATGCGGAGGATGTCACGCAAGAGGTGTTCCTACGCGCATACCGCAATCTCTATTCACTGCGGCATCCACACAGATTCCGAAGTTGGCTGTATACAATCATGTCCAACGAATGCAACCGTTGGTTGGCACGGGCTGCAAAAACACACCGGAGCGAAGGCCAACTGGCGCATGCGTCGGACGATGACTTACGGGCTCAACCCGGACACACTGTTCCCACTGAGGGCTGGAAGGTGGACCTTGAGCAAGCAATCGCGGCGCTGTCCGACGAAAATCGGGTCGCCGTGTCAATGTTCTATATGGGCGATTGTACACTGAAGGAGATTTCAGACTTTCTCGGTGTCTCCGTGAACACCGTTAAGACCAAGTTGTATCGCGCGCGTCAACAACTCGGCAGATCACTTTCCGAGCGCTACGGAAAAGTGTTGAAGAGTCACAAACTGAAAGGAGGGTTTCTCATGCAGATGATGGAGCAAATTCGTCATACACCGATGCCGGCGATGGGGTTCGCGTGGAGCGGCGCAACCGCTGGCAAGACCGCATTCTCGCTGATTACGGTATTGTGCATCTTGATTGGACTCGTTGGAGGGCGAGAAGAATCGCCAACCAACTTGTCTGTGAAACAAGCCCGGGTGGTGCAAGCAAATTCAGCCCGATGGCCCATTGAAGTCTCCTTTGTGACGCCCACTATTAGTGTATCACGCTCATCAATCACGGGCATTCCGGTTCCGACCGGAGAACGTCCACTAGATACCTCCGGTAACCGTGCCTCAATGGAGCAAAGTAGTCGGTCAGATAACCGTGGAATGGCATCCCCCGCCAATGGCGCAGGAACCCCCAATTCGCAATTCTCGGCGGCTAAGTCGGAGAACGGCCCCGAAAAACTGACCTTTTCCGGGCATGTTGTTGACAGTAACAATGAACCAATACCGGATGCCGAGATCTTGTACTCCGTAAAGCGCGAGCCGTCCCAATCCGTCACCCGTACAGCGGCAGATGGGACATTCCGATTTGAATTGTCCCGTCTCGAACTTGAGGGATGGGCGGATGTCTGGTGGGAGCATGTATATATTATCGCTACACACCCCGATTATGGCATAAGTTGGCGGAACTTCCCGCCAAGAAGTAGAATGGATGTCGAGGTTCAACTCGACACGCCGGGGAGCATCTTCGGTACGATTATCAACGAAACGGGTGCTCCGATTCAGGACGTGAAGGTACAAATCAAATCTGTATTCAGTGGTACCTCTGTGCCGGGTTCCCCCGAACATCGTTTGATAACGGACATTTTTCCCTTTTCCCCTGCCATGACTGACGTACATGGTGAGTTTGTCTTCCGTAGATTGCCGCAAGCGGCTGCCACGAATCTTGAAATACAGGGTAAAGGATATGCAAAGGAAACGCGCTTCCGTGTGCCGGTCGGCACAGAACAGAATGAGTTTAGACTGAAACGTGAAGCGCGGATTGAGGGACATCTCAGCTACGCGAAGACCGGTACGCCGGTCAAAAGTGCAACTGTCACTCTTGCCGGAATCCGCCCAACCGAAGGACGAGAACAGGCAAGTGTTGATACGAATGGGAATTTTTCGCTAAGCAACCTCTCTCCCGGTGTATACAATCTCTATCTTGAAAAAGCGCCCAAAGGATGGACGGCTTCGACCAACGCACTCATCAAGCTCGCCGAGGGACAGACCAAGTCCGACATCGACCTGACCTTAGTTCGGGGCGGCTTCATCACAGGACGATTGACAGACCGTGACACAAACGAACCGATTGCTCATCATTACGTCGAAGTGTTTGACGCCGCGCGTCCGGAGACTCAAGGGAGAGGTCACATTGTGAATACAAACAGATCGGGAACGTACCGCTTCCGCGCCGCACCTGGACCGGGAGTCGTCATTGCCACCGCACCGGAGAACTATCAGGATGTCGGACACATCAGAAAAGATGTTAACGTCGTGGAAGCTAGGAGTACGACAGTTAATTTTCAATTCTCAAAAGGTACAGAATTTGTTGGTCGGGTATTGACAGAGGCTGGCGAACCGGTGGAAGGCGCATGGATTACAGACTTTTCCGACATGTTCGAGGGCATCAAGAAGCACGGTAAATCTGATGAACGCGGAGAGTTTACGGTCCGTGGGCTACGCCTTGGGCAGAAACTCGCTTTGAAAGCCGAACATACCGGTCTGAAATTACGCGGAACTTCCGAGATGGAAGTCCGGTCGGGGGCACTCATTGAGATTCGGCTGGAGCAATACGAACAAGTTAAGGTTTCCGGGCGAGTGGTGAACGCAGGAGGTAGACCGATTTCGTCCGTGAACATTGAACTGGTGCATTCTGACCCTCTTCTAGTAGACACGAGTTTCCGTTCAATCGTTGCCGTGACAGACGACGATGGGCGTTTCCGGGGGATTGAACTAATCGTCGGCGATGAATATACTATCTCTGCGAGTGCGGAAGGGTACCGCAAAACAGAAGCCGAGATGTTCACTGCGGCAGCCGAGATGACCCAAGTCGCTGATCTCGTCCTGCTGCCGGTTCTCGGCCGGTTTTTCATTGAAGGGCGCATCACGGACACCTCCGGCGAACCGGTGGTTGGCGCGCGAGTGTACACCATGCAACCTCAGCACAGAGAAACACGTACTAACGAGAACGGTGAATATCGGTTGAAAGACCTTTCGACGGCCGTTGTTATTCAACTACATATCTTCCATCCGCAGTACGCATCCCATCACTTTAAACTCTTGAAAACAAACCGGCGTCACGACCTTGTGTTGGTCAAGGCGGAGGGATACATCGCAGGGAAGGTCGTGGATACCGATGGCAATCCGATAGAATGGGCGTGGGTAAATGTAAAAGCCGAAGAAAGCCCCTCCGGCTACGTATACTCGCCCGTTCGTACCAACGTTCAGGGCGAGTTTGAGTTGAAGCACATCAAAGATTCGATTGTATCAATGTATGTCACGAATGACCGTAATAACAGGACTTTTGAGGGTATCGCGGTGAACCAACGGGATGTGGTCTTGACATTGACGCCTCCCGAATTTGAGCCTGAGCCGACGCCAGAGCAGTTAACACGCCGGAAAACGCAACGTGCATACATCCAAGATACCGAGGAACGGTTCAAAACCTTGATTAACCAACCTGCGCCGGAATTGGCGGTGGGTGAGTGGCTGTCTGGTCCGCCCGTCTCCGTTGGCGATTTGAAGGGGAAGGCGATTGTACTATATTTTTGGGACGTGAAGCATTCTGAAGGAGTTAGGGGGGCACGCCTCCTGAACCTGTTGCAGGAGGTCTACGGAGAACAAGAACTTATCTGCGTCGCCATCTGTCCCTCCGACGCCGAGACCGAGACGATTAAACAGTACCTTGCCGAATATTCGCTTGCCTACTCAATCGGCTTGGACAGTCCAACAGATGTTGTGGGCGCGAAAGGTCGGATTTTCGACTACTACGCCGTTGGCTGGGGGCTTCCGATTGTTCTGATCAACAGTAAGGGAGAGATTTCCGCGCGCACATGGGCTGGTAAACTCGAAGATCAAATTCAGGCTCTGCTTGCAGATTGATCAGCCACGCGATGCCAATTGTCCATCGGCGAAGTTGTCGGGGTCAGAGCCGATATTGTGGAGAATAGCGCTACCTGACGCAAGTTGTCATTTGAATGAAGATTCGCTGCGGCTGTCTTTAATAAAAGATGTAAATGTACGCCAAGACCCAGAAAAATCGATTTCTTTAATTGGGGTTCTTAGTTGCAATGACTGTAGCGCTTAAGAACCTGTTTGAAAACCCTAAGTGCCATACGAAAAACGTCGTTTAGAGCCTGTTTGAAAAGTCCGAATCTGTCTTTGGGAGCAGCTATTTTAAGGAAGAATTCCTTGAAAATCCGATAACTCTGCCCCGAAAATGACCAAACAATTGCCTTACTACCTACTTTTCAAACAGGCTCTTAGCCCTCCCAAAAAATTTCATACTTTTCATACTTTTCATACTTTTCATACCAAAATGGGACTTGCCTTTAGAAACAGACTAGCACGGAAATCCTTGCTATGACTGAATTCTGCGCTGTTTTGACATCAAAGCCAAAAATACGTAGGTATGAAAAATTGGTATGAAAAAATATTTGCCATTCAGGACAACTGTAATTTCAAATTGGCGCCCACGAAACATCGTTTTGGATTCTGTTTGGACAATCGGCAACGACGCCGTTTTGGCTGCTATCCTCAATTTGATGGTAGACCATCCTCGCCCTTTAGAGCCTGTTTGAAAAGTCCAAATCCGTCTTCGAGGGAGGTCATTTTGGGGTAAACGTCTTGAAAATCCGATGATTTTGATCCTCAAATGACCAAAAATGGCTTTGCCACCTACTTTTCAATCAGGCTCTAAAGGCTATCACTCTGGAGCCAATTCTTGTGTCGACTTTCTTCATCGAAATAATGGAATGATAATTGCTGGTTTTTGGCATAAATGACAATGCTTGTTTGCGAGGCTTAAAAGATGAAATATAGTGTAACGTTCCTATGCTGCTTGATATTTCTAGTAGCTCCGTCGATCGGTTCAAGTTTAGAACGTCCGGAATTCTTGGGAAATCACCTCAAACTAAACACTGGGGAGTACCTTTACGCTGAGGATGATCCTTCACTGGATTTCCGGTTGCGCAATAACTTCGCTGTCCAATTTTGGTTTAAGCTTGAGTCCGTCCCCGAGATTCCATCAGGACAGAGAGTGCTTCTTCTCAAACCGGGGAGTTATGCTCTCGTCATCCTTGCCGAGGTAGTCATTGAAAACAAAGACGGAGTTCAATTGAAGCGGAATATTCCTGCCCTGTACATCATGTCAAGAACGGATGAGGGCGGAGGTTTTGACGTTGGTGTTCTCGGTGGTATTAAACCAGGCGAGTGGCACCACTTCGCCTTTGAAACCTGGCTTGAGGGACGTGTCCGTCGTTCTTTTGTCTACTATAACGGCAATCATCCCCATGACCCAAATCTGCCAAACGGGATGTGGTGCAATGACACCGATAACCGATTCTACATCGGCTATGTGCCTAATGAAGCGTTAGACGGTTTTGAATACACTGTGCAACGATATGGTCCGTTTATCTCTGGTCCAATTTACGTGGACGAAGTTCAGTTATCCCTTCCTCCCGTTGGAAAACCTCGGCTAAATGTCCATTCTACACCGAATCCAAGGACAATGGCGTTATGGCACTTTAGTGAAGGACCGGATGCGTCGAAGTACGTTGACAGTGCGGGAGACAATACCCTATTTCGACACCCACTCTCCGTGTCAGCAGATCGAGGGCTGACCACGACTTGGGGACGGTTGAAATCCCTTGGGCTTTAGAGCCTGTTTGAAAAGTCCGAAATCGTCTTAAGAACAAGGTTATTTTGGGATAAATGTGTTGAGAACCTATTTGAAAAAGAAAAAAGTTGTCTAAACGGTTGATGTTTACGTTTACTCATTGGAGCAGTTCATTCTGAACCAATGAAAGGAGTAAACATGAACCGCAAGCGTTATCCCAGTGATTTGACCGATGCACAATGGGAGAAACTGTCTTCGTTTCTGCCAACACCTCACCCCTTAGGCAGACCTCTTAAGTGGGAGATGTGCTTAATCATCAACGCTATCTTCTATGTCGTCAAGTCCGGTTGCCAGTGGCGAATGCTACCCCACGATATGCCACCGTGGCAAACCGTCTATTACCATTTCAAAAAGTAGGAAGCCGACGATACATGGCTCTTGATTCATCAGGCACTTCGCGAACAAACACGTTGTGATGATGGCAAACAACCATCACCGACAGCAGCTATCATTGACAGCCACTCCGTTAAGACGACGGAACTAGCGGCGACTCGAGGATTTGATGGTCACAAGAGGGTCAAAGGACGCAAACGCCATCTGGTAACAGACACGACGGGGATTCCATTGATGGTCAAAGTCACTGATGCCAATGTCAGTGACAATCAGATAGCTATTGAGTTACTAACCGAAGTATTTGACTGGTACATAACAATTCAGTTGGTGTGTGCCGATGCTGCCTATCGCGGAGAATTAGCAGACTGGTTATATCTTGCTCATCAGTGTGAACTAGAGATTGCATCTACGCTAGGGCAGCAGGGGTTTGAAGTTGTCCCGTTACGATGGATTGTTGAGCGCACATTTTCTTGGCTTGGTTGGTTTCGTCGATTGACTTTGGATTATGAACGCTATCCTAAGACTGCTGAAACTATGGTGTACATCGCTTCCATTTACTTGATGCGAAACCGAATCAAATGACTTTTCAAACAGGCTCTTAACCGTCCGTACCCTACAGATAGCAGGTGAATTTTTTCTGCGCCCAATAACCTATCCGTAGCATGAGACATTCTTGATTCGTGCATGCTCTCATCAAACTGAATCCTGCACCTAAACGTCCATTTCAAATACGCATCCTGCACCGATTCGTTCAGCTTTCCAAGACTTCCTGCCAATTCCTGATTTGCTAACTTGCCTATAGATATGGCATAATAATTGCCATAAACCTTGGGTGATAAGGCTAGCACGTCGTCTGAATCCCCAATTTTGTTTTAATTCATCAACCCATCCAGCACTGAAGAAATGACAAAAAGAGTTGCAAATAACCTTTGATCGCCATTGAGACATCCTGTTTTAGATGGCTTAGCTCGTATGTTGAAAGGGGGGCATCATGAAGAAGATACTTGTGCTACTGACTCTTTTCGTCGCTTTATCATTGAACACCTTCGCGCAATTTGACCTACCTGAAGGGGCGACTCAACGCATCGGCAAAGGCGCAATCTGGGAGATTGGGTATTCACCAGATGGTAAAATTCTCGCGGTTGCCAGTTCCATCGGGACATGGCTGTATGACGCTCAGACGGGTGCCGAGCTCAATTTACTTACCGGACACACCTACGCGCCTGCTAGTATAGCGTTTAGTCCTGATGGTCAAACGCTGGCTACCGGAGGGGATTGGCCTGACAGGACTATTCGTCTGTGGGACGCGGCAACGGGTGCGCATAAAATGACGCTAGACGTGAGTGAATTTAGCGGCGGTAGTTTGGCGTTCAGTCCTGACGGGAAGACGCTTGCGGGCGAAACCTACAACAAGAAGGTGCGCCTTTGGAATGTGGAGACGGGAGCTCGCATCCTGACACTGGAAGGGCATACGTCCAGCATCACAAGCGTGGCGTTTAGCTCGGATGGCCGCACAGTAGCCTCAGGTAGCCGGGACGATACCGTTCGAGTGTGGGATATTCGCACGGGAACGGAGAAATTTAAACTTACAGCACATAAGAACAACGTTACTGACGTAGCGTTCAGTCCCGACGGACGTATGTTGGCGAGCAGCAGTTATGATGGTAGTGTCCGCTTGTGGGATGCGGCAACGGGCGATCTCCAGAGATCTCTAGGAAGGCGTGCCGAACTAGTCTATTGTCTTGCTTTCAAACCGGATGGTCGCACACTTGCAAGTGGAAGTGAAGACCATACCATCCGTCTATGGGATGTGATGACAGGTGTCCATAAGCGATCGATTGAAGGTCATTCGTCTCAGATAAGGAGCATCGCTTTCAGCCCGGACGGTCAAACGCTTGCCAGTGGGAGTTGGGACTATACTGTCCGCCTATGGAATGCGGCGACGGGTGATCACAAGCGAACCATTGAAGGACATACAGGGACGGTCTGGAGTATCGCCTTCAGTCCGGATGGTCGAATGCTTGCGAGCGGGAACGGAAATCCGTTTCCTTGGTCTGCCAACAATCATATCCGTCTTCTGGATGCACTGACAGGCGAAGTCCATCGAACTCTCACGACGCAGCGTATGTCTTGGGTGCAGAGCGTGGCTTACAGTCCTGATGGGAAGACGCTTGTCAGTAGCGGTGGGCGTGACATACAGCTTTGGGATGTGGACACGGGAGTGCAAACACTAACCCTAAAAGGGCATCGGCGTTCGGTCTATGGACTAGCATTCAGTCCCGATGGTCGAACGCTCGCCAGCGCGAGTGATGACCGGACCGTCCGTTTATGGGATGTTGATACGGGGACGCATAATAGAACGCTCGAAGGGCATCGGGATAGAGTAAATAGCGTCGTGTTTAGTCCAGATGGAAGTACACTTGCCAGTGGAAGCGATGACAATACTGTCCGAATGTGGGATATGACAACCGGGCTTTCTCGGCGACCCCTAAGGGCGCATGAAGGCGAAGTAAAGACAGTTGCATTCAGCCTCGATGGTCATACGCTTGCCAGTGGTGCAGATCATGCCATCAATCTCTGGGACGCGGTATCTGGTACTCACCTGCGAACCCTTGAACGGCATAGAGGGACAGTGGGGACGGTCAGTAGCGTTGCCTTTAGCCCGGATGGACGTACCCTTGCCAGTGGGAATTGGCGGAATGTCCATGTCTGGGATGTCATGACAGGCGGGCGCAAGCGAATATTGGAAGGGCATTCGGATTGGGTCAGCAGCCTGGCGTTCAGTCCGGATGGTCGTACGCTTGCAAGTGGTAGTGAAGACGGTACCGTTCTCCTGTGGGAGATTGATCCTACAGTCAACATCGCTGCCACTGCAAATGTTACTCCCACTTCCGCAGTATCGTCTGCTCTCGGAGCGAAGTTCACCATCGCACTTTCTGTCGAAGCGACTGAGAAGGTGACTGGCTATCAAGCCACGGTTCAGTTCGACTCTGCAGCCGTGCGCTTTGTCTCGAACACGAATGGCGACTACCTTGGGGATGGCGCATTTGTTGCATCTCCTGCTGTGGGGAACTACGGTGTCACGGTCGCTGCGACATCAATCGGGGGGACGAGCGATGGGAGCGGCATACTTACAACACTCACCTTTGAAGTCGTTGCTTCCAAGTCATCAAGCGTGACCTTGTCGGAGATAATGCTGGTTGCACCGAACGGTGAACGTCATTTCCCCCGTGTCGAAAATGGGCAAGTGCAGGTGGATGTCGCAGATGCGACCGGAACCGAAGGCGACATCAATCGCGATGGTGTAGTAAACCTCCAAGATCTCGTATTGATTGGATCGAACTTGGGGCAGACGGGACAAAATGACGCCGATGTGAACGGTGATGGAATTGTCGATATCGTTGACTTGGTTAAGGTCGCCGGTGAAATAGGGAACGGTGCGGGAGCACCTCCAGTATCTTTCAATGTGCCGGCAAGCCTCTCTGCAACCGAAGTGAAACGGTGGCTTGACTTATCCAAGGGTTTATCTTTAACGGATGAAATACTGCAACGAGGTATTCACATGCTAGAAAGTCTGTTGGCAACGTTCAGTCCTAAAGAGACTGTGCTCCTTCCAAATTATCCCAATCCGTTCAATCCGGAAACATGGATTCCGTACCATCTCGCCAATGATTCCGAGGTTGCAATTACGATTTATGACGTAAACGGAATGTTGGTGCGTCAATTGAATCTTGGACATCAGCAAGCGGGGTTTTACGCTGAGAAAGGACGCGCGGCGTATTGGGATGGCCGCAGTATGAGAGGGGAGTCCGTTGCAAGCGGTACGTATTTCTATCAACTCCACGCAAGCGATTTTTCTGCGATGCGGCGAATGGTAATTATCAAGTAGCAACCTGGAACGCGACGGATAAACTTCCAAACGTAACTGTTTAGTCTATTGGTTTCTAGGGCGCGTGCAGGAAAATCGCTTTTGGATTTAAGCGATCTTTCGCCATATTTTTGTAGGGTTACCCCTTGTGGAAGTCCATTGCTAGCCGTTAACCACTACTTTTAGGTTCGTAGTAAGGCAATTTATTGCCCGTCTTTATGACTTTAAAGTTCTTACTAACCACTAATCACTAGCCACTAAACACTTTCTTCTAAACTATCTTGTCGGGCTGTGAGTTGTGCAGGGGAAACGCATCTAAATTTTCTACTCGACAAAAAAGAGAATCGGGCTAAGTTTGTGATAATTTTCTTAAAGGTAGAAGGTTGGGTTGAACACGGCTCCGTTAATAATCGCCGATCTTGTGGGAGTTTTCGAGTTCCCACTTTGCCTGAATCTGTCAAAATTTGAGTGAAACCCAACACATTCTACCGCCAAGAGACATACTCTATAATTAGATGCGTTTCCCTTGGTGAGTTATGGTGTTGCGGTTGGATAACAAAAAACGGTATAGTATACCCCCAATTTCATCTGGCAATGGCTTAAAGTGGCAAAGTACAGTTGAAATTAGTGGAAATCCTTGCGGTCTTATCAATCAGCTACTAGCAGAAGCAACTCGGTCTAACTATGAGGCATGTAAAAGTAATAACCCCTGCCCGTCTTCACTTCGGGCTAATTGATCTCAACGGTGCCTTGGGCAGGATTGACGGTGGGATCGGAATCGCTACCAACGATCCGACGTTTGAGTTTGTCGCTAAACCTTCACACCGAATTGAGATCGAATCTTGGCAATGTGCGGCGCGGGCACGTGCCATCCTTGAGCGCCTTCAGTTGAAACACAATTTTCCGGGTTTGCACGTTGAGTTTGTGTCCGAAATCCCCGCGCATTCCGGTTTTGGATCGGGAACACAACTTGCGCTCGGACTTGCTCAAGCCGTGAATCTGCTTTACGACCTCAATTTGAGCATCCCGGAGCTTGCGTTCGCCGTCGCCCGTGGAGGAACTTCCGGAATCGGTGTTGCGGCGTTTGAACAGGGCGGATTCGTTCTTGATGGAGGACATTCCTATCCTGACCGGAAATCCTCTTTTCTTCCATCTTCGGCGGTTGGAAATGTTCCGCCGCCACCAATTCTTCTTCGATATCCTTTCCCTAACTGGGATCTACTAATTGTTAGTCCGAACTGCACCCACATCTCAGGAAAAGCGGAGGTCAATCCTTTTCAATCGTTGTGTCCGCAGCCACAATCGACGGCAGAGCGGATCTCACACATCATCCTGATGAAACTGTTACCAGCAATACATGAGGAAAACCTCCGCGCCTTCGGTGACGCGATAAATCAAATCCAAACCTTCGGATGGAAGAAGGTTGAGATTGATGCTCAACGAGGCGTACTGCAACATACGCTTGATTTTCTACGGGATAGTGGTGCGATTGGCGCGGGAGTCAGTAGCTGGGGACCAGCGATTTTTGCTGTCGGTGAGAATCTCTCCGCCTTGCACAGGAAGACGGAGGCCTTCCTTGATTCATTGCCAAATGGCGGCAGTTGTTTTATCACGCAGCCAAACAATGTTGGCGCCCATGTGAAGTTATCCTAATCCATCGCTCTTGGTTGATCACGTGTGTCCAGCCCTGTTCCTAATCCAAATACTTTGTAGCGGCGTATAGTCGAATTTGGCTGCCACTTCGGCTTCGCCAGCAGAGGATTAACTCATTCTTATCATCGTTGTCCGCATCGTCAATCTTCAAGTCAACGATCTTCCCGTCAAATAGCGGACTCCTCCAAGCGATGGTGTAAAGACCGTGTCTTTTCCCAAGAATCACAAACTGATCGTGAGGTTCACCGTTCTGTAGCTCGGCAGGTACATTTAGAGTTGCTGCAATCTCGGGTATATCATCTCCGTTTAAGTCCCCGACGGCAATTCCTTCTCCAAACAGTGGTGGTGTTTGCCAAAGGAGGCGAGCCGTCTGGGGATTAATGTGGTACATCCGAAGATGCCCATAAACATCAATCATTACAATCTCGCCGCTGCGATTCGCTGAGTTAGCGTTTAATATTCGGGGCGCAACCGAGTGAAAATCTACGAGCAAAGCGGACGGTTGCGTACCTTGGTTGCCCCTCGAATCCCGAATTACGAAGACAGTCGAACCAACCGCGTAATTAGACGGATTCGTCATAGTTTTCGCTGCGAGGAAAAAATCCGTTCCATGAGCGATTAACATCGGCGAATGTTTTGAAACTGATGCTTGGCTGTCCTCTATCCACTCGACTCGCCACGTGACATTCGGTGGCGAACCAATATAAAGTTCGTCCCGATCGTTTCCATCCTGATCTGCCGAAAGCATTGTTCGCTGCTCCCGGTCCGTAACGGGTGACTCCCCCTCTTGATACTGAACGTCCGCTAGGCTAGTATGTCTATCAAAACCGATGCTATTCCACTGTAACACCTTTATTTGTTTAGCCTCTGTCAAAACCAGTTCATTGTAGCCATCGCCATTGAGGTCTGCCACATCAAGCGCAAGTACCGCTAAATTCTTATCCGGCAATCCTTTCCATTTTACGTGATAAGGACTATCTTCCGCTTGAAGTGCCCCCGCCGTTGAATATGTGAATGATGTGGAAAGAGCCAGCGGTAGATCGACAACATACCTGAGATATCCAGTAGCGGTGTCCCAGAGAAATAGTGTGCCGTGAACAGGTAGATGTGAACCCTTCCGTACTATCCGGCCAGTCAGTAGTTGTTCACACCGAAGGATTCTCCCATATTTCTTTGTCTGCGGAATTGATAGTAGTCCATTGTCCGTGGGAAAATCACGCAAATCAATTCCATCTATACCGATGAAGCGGTCACCGGCATGGACAAGCAGCCGTGCGGCAAGCATCCGTGTGAGAATATCACAAGCCGTGTTCAGATTAGTCTGGTTGGAGGTCAGTGGAAGGAGCCCGACAGAAGTGTCATCCTGCGGGAGTTGCATGCTGATCTCTTCCACGGCTCGGTGAATTGCAAGGTTGGTGTCGGTTGCCGTGGCACCGGAGATTTTTACTTGGAAATTTCCGGTTGTCAAGATAAGAATAATGAGGGAAAGCTGTTTCATGGGAATTAAAGGTTTTTGTTGCTAACCTGTGAGGTGCGCTTAATCAAACCAAATCTATAAACCGTTGCATCAATAATTCTGGTGGCGAACGATTTGTTTTCGCAGTTGAGTTCTATTGACATTTCTCGGCAATTGTCTGAATGGGCTCTCTATGGCGACTCTATCGCACGGGATTTTCTATAGGATTTCTATCGATCAAGCGGGCGAATAGCGAACGCGATAGTCAATCCTACTCATTATTCATTTGTTTGATGCTGCCGTTTATGAGGTGTTTTGGTGATTGTCTGAATCACGGATTTTCACTGATTAAACGGATTACACGGATTACGGGATCTCTATCAGGATCAGCTATGGGATCCCTATCGCCTTGGGACCTCTATCGCACTCGCTAATCGCTCCTTATCCAGTCGCTTGATCCTTCTGTTGAGTAAAATTGAGTTTGTTTCCTCGACAATTACGGTTTCGTAACTGTTTAGTCCACCGGTCTGGATTTGCCAATCCAGACCGAGCGGGCAGAGAACGCGCCGAGTATGGAAGTACAACGCTGATTCAGACGAATCGGGGGTTACATGCCTAGGTTCTGTTGACATTTGAAAATCGATCCGCTATTGATTCACTTGAGGCAGTATGTTGGGCAACCACGAGCGTTGCCCCTAACATTAGGTCAACTTTCGTAGGGGTTGGGTTTCCCAACCCGTTGGGCGAGGAAACCTCGCCCCTACGATTGGCGCCCATCTGCGAATTATGGACACGCCTTACATAAATGTCAACACACCCTAGGGCAGACATGCAATGAATTGTACTACTACGAACCAAACGATGCACTAAACAGGTACTAAAAATTAAACTTCGTGAAGCCCGACCTACCGGAAGAGGGGGCAACTTGGGTTTACTGGTTTGCTCTAAAGTTTCGCTTGACAAATCGTGGGCGCTATGTGAATATAAAATGTCATTGCTCAGTATATAACCCAAGTTGCTACCTGTCGTTCCCGCTCGGCTTGGATAGACATATCCAAGCCGTACCTGCGTGTGTGCAGCGCACTGCGAGCAGATTGAGCCAATTTAGCTTACATTGCGCCGGTTTGCGACGTATCTTATAAGAGGGTCGGGCTAGAAGCCCGGGGGATTTCTATCGCGCTCCTTATTCAGTCGCTTGATCTATTCGCTCAGTTGATCCTACGGGAAAGGGTAGCAACTTGCGTAATATATGAAATCAACTCTTTCGGGGGACCGCGACTCAGATGTCAATCCCTGACCATTATCAGACATTAGAAATTGATCGGCACGCAACGCCGAGAACAATTAAGCAGGCGTACCGTCGATTGGCAAAAGAATATCATCCGGACAAAAATCCGACACGTGAAAAATATGCCGAAAAGATGTTCCGCGAGATTTCTATTGCTTACGATGTCCTACGTGACCCGAAGGAGAGATTCAAATACGATTTAACACTAAATGAGGTAGTACGAAACGGAAGATTCCGGAGCGCTTATCGTGGAAACGTCGGATATTCGCGCTATGCTCAACAGAGATTCGGTTTAATGTTTCAGCAGTTGTTAACTCAGAACTACGAAGTTGGCATCCAGATTTATGAAAAATTGCAACGTGGAAACAGGAAGTTCCGCGTTGACGATTTTCTGGATTATAGGAACAGCCGGGACTGTGAATTTCTTATCGCTGAAGCCTATCAAACCCTTGGCGATCTGCCGAAAGCAACGCGCATCTACGAATCTTTGCTTGAGTCAGAAAAACATAGACCCGTGTTTCATCACTTTGCCGGCGAGATTAGAGACCGGTTAAAACGAATTTACTGCATTGCTTTAGCCGATCCGGTGCACCTTGAATCAATTCCTAACAATCTGGAAAAAATCCGTGAACTAAAGTTATCAAAGCGTGAGACTGCTTGGGTATACAAAAAACTTGCGGAATTCTACTACGAAATTAACTGGCTTGCCAAAGCGCGGGAAATGCTGCGCATGGCGTTTGAATTGCATCCGCGTTTAAAAGGAACAAAGAAAATCTGTCAAAGACTAGACTTGGAACACCTGTTCCTTCAAGATTGAAAGCAATTGTTTCAGCATTTTAACATCCCCCGAATTTAACACACAAGGCGAAAAGCCCAAACCGGTGTGAAGCTACCACAACGTTATCTGCAATCGTACCGCTCTGATAACATGCAATTTTGGCGTTACCGGCCCTTCCTGCCCACGCCGAAGATTGTCAGATTAGCTTGTTGATCCGTGTGCTTGGCAGCCCCACCGTGTTGAAATCCAGCCATTCTCATTTTGGGATATAAGCTATGTCAGGACAAATAAATCTCAAGGTAGTTCAGTACGAAACCAGAAAATGCTACGAATCTTCAAGAATGAGGTAGCGCACAAAGGCACGAATATGTAAGGAAGTTGCACATGAACACAACCAACCGACGAGAGGACGCAAGAGCCGCATACGTTCGCGAGGGCGAGAAAAAGGCGTTGGAACTTGATAACCGCGGCGCAATCAAATTCGGCCCTGATGGGACATTAGACAGCAAGATTCTGGAAGCCTACTCGCGATACGGCTTCTACGTGTTCGAAGATGTCGTGACCGACGAAGAACTCAACGATTTGCAGTCTGAACTGGAACGCATGCTTGAGCGCGCACCGTACACTAAGGACGCGCTTGTGGACGCAAAAGGGCGGCCCGCAGTTGGAAGCGATATTAGCCATGGGGTTTTCAACTTCGCCAAACCGTTGAGCGATCCCGTGGGCGGCACCTCAAAGAACAAGGGGCGACACCATGTTAAAATGACGGAACCTGAACCTCCCACTGACGCCCCGGAATACGTCTTATACACAATTTCCGCCCCATTACAACTAATGGACTCTTGTCTCCGACTCTACGGCCATCCGCAGCTTCTATCTGTAGCGGAACAGATTAATGGTCCGGATTTTGCCCCGTTCGGGGAAGCGATTTTCATCAAGCAGCCGGGACTAGGTGCATCCGTTGCCTGGCACCAGGACGGTACCACACACTGGGACAAGCCTGACCTTGACGAGGGCACACACGGTTTCAATTTTATGTTTCAGTTCTACGGAAGTTCCGCCGGCAGTGGCGTATGGGTGCTCCCCGGGTCGCACAAGGGAGGAAGATATAATATCAAAGCGATGGTTGAGGCAAACAACGGCTCCGACCGTCTACCGGGGGCGGTCCCGTTAGTCTGTGAAGCCGGAGATGTTGTTATGGCAAACCGGCAAACGTTGCACTGCTCCTTCGCCAACACATCGCCGGATAGGCGGGCGACGTTCAACTTCGGATTTCACCGACACGCCTCCGTGCTCAACGTCAACACGCACTTCTTCGAGAAGCCGGTGGTTTATGACGCAGCATACATCCACGAGAGGGCGCGATTGATTGCCGTAGCGATTGATGCCCGACAGTTGCGTTATCCCCACGAATCGCGATACGTTTACCAACCCTTTATCGGCGAGGAAGATGCCAACCGCTGGAACGAGGCGGCAAGAGAAAACATCCTGAAGGACTACCACCTGAAAGACCTTCGCCTCTAATCCGGCGCTCATGGAAACATCAAGCTGTCGTAACAAACTCCCAGCATTGTCTCAGCAACTATGCCTTTCAATCAGACGTTCGCTGTAATTGGAGATTATCACCGAAGGCGGAAATCAAGCGAACGGACAGTGAGTAAGACTTTCTATCGATTAGCTGATTCAACGCCGTCGCAGGAGGTTCAATCCATGAAAAAAGAACAGATTGTGTCACGCAACCCAAACATTATGAGCGGAGCCTTGGTTTTCGCTGGTACCCGTGTACCGGTTGAAATTCTGATTCAACATCTAGAAGCGGGAGATTCGCTCAACGAATTTCTTGATGATTTTCCGACGGTCTCTCATGACCAAGCCGTTGCCTACCTGAAAATGACCCTGGAGGCGGTTGATGCGCGCCCTGCTTGATGAGAATCACCGTCACAGACTGCCAGCGGGATGAGGGTAAAATGATTCTCTGATAAGACTGACGCAAGTATCACCTGCAGTTAAATTGTAGGGTGGGCGCTGCCCACCATTTCTTTTCTCAACAGGTTCTTGGCTCCAAAATGAGAAGTTCTGGAAAAACACAATGGAAAAGGTTCTGTTAGTAATCGGCGATGCCGCCGAAGTCACTGATACGCTTTATCCCTATTACCGAATCGCCGAAGACGGCTATGAAGTACTGGTTGGCGCACCTGAGAAACGAAGTTACCACCTCGTACAGCACGACGCACATCCGGAGTGGGACATAACCGTGGAGTCGAAAGGATACGAGTTCGCCGCGGACATCGCATTTCGGGAGGTCAATCCTGAAACCTACTTGGGACTGGTGATTTCCGGTGGGCGCGCCCCTGAATATATCCGCTACGATGAGGATCTGATGGCGATCACTCGACATTTCGGCGAGAGCGGCAAACCTATCGCCTCCGTGTGTCATGGCATTGAGATTGTAGCCAAAGCCGGCGTTATCAGAGGCAAAACGGTAACAACGGTTGCGAAGTGTCGTTTTGACGCCGAGATATGTGGCGCAACCTATGTGGACGAACCGGTGGTGGTAGACGGGAATATTGTGACGGCGCGCACCTTTCATGATAATGCACCGTGGATGCGCGAGTACATGAAGCTATTGAACGCCGCACGCGACGGTCGATGACCCGCTGGGACTCATGGCATTAGCAACCTTAATAGTCATTCCAACTAATAATTACACATGCATGCGGGTAATGACATTCTTTTGTACCACAATCTGTCAGATTGTGGTATGCGCAAACTAACAGTTTGCGCTACGAGGGCGTGTCCGATTTTGTGGGTAATTACACATATCATCATCGTTCACTAACATACAATCATAATATGTGTAAATACGATCTAAATGACTATAGCAAGTATAGTCCCAATGTACTAGCATTGCGGGCTCGGTGCTACGCATGGTTTTTCCCGAGGTTGTAAACATGAAAACTTCACAATCGCCGCGCACAATTTGGCAAGGTTACGCCTAGGGGAACACACCATGGAAAACGTATTCATGCGGTGGTGGGGTTGCGGCGCTTTTGAGGTCATCTTGGGTGATGTCAATATTGCCTTCGATCCGTACCTCTTCAACGAAAATCTGGAATCCGCGGAGCCAATTTACGATTACATTTTCATCTCCCATGAACACTTCGATCATTGCCACCCCCCGACCCTATTAAAACTTTGCCAAGGCGACCGATTCAAGAAACTCTTCGTTAGCCCCGGCTGCGTTTATCCCGCACTGCCGATCGATGTAAACTATGGAGATGCCGCCTTTGAGCGCGATCTCCCAATCACCAAGTATCTGCCTGCGGAGAAGGTTCAGGTGCTTTACCCAAAGCATCTCGACGACAGTCAAGGAAATAGCCGAGAGTTTCCAGGTCCATTTGAGGCAGATCTCGGAGCATTAAAGGTCGAAACCGTCGAAAGCGGGGAAAATTCGGACCCGTGTACTCCGACGTGCGGATACCTGGTGTCGCTCGCGGAAAAGAACATCTCCGTACTGCACACCGGCGACATGCATTCGCCGTATCCTGCCCTGAAAAACATACAGGGGCGCGTCGACTTTCTCATTCACATGAAACTAGGGTTGACGGAGTGGGAAGGGCCAAATCATACGCAGAATCTTCTTGACTGTCTCGACCTCATACAGCCTCGCTACCTCATTCCGACACATTACCGAACGGACAGTGCCAGTGATCCCATCCCGCACGGCACTTGGCCCCCTAACGTCACCGATGTCTTGGCTTTTATCGAGTGGATTCGCGAGGCGGCAGGGGATAGAACCACGGTGCTTCCCTTCTCGGCAGGAATTCAATACGAGGTGGAAATGCCGGCAAAGAAAGTCCTCTGGAAATGGAACTGGTTCAACACGTGGACGGTGCCGCCATGGCGTGAAGGGTAAGCAACTTGTCGGGAATCGGAAATCCCTCCTACGGTAGGAGCGATCTCAAATCTCGACCCTCTGCTGCCGCGCAAGAACCTGTTTAAAAAGTACATTTGTAGGGTGGGCACTGCCCACCGGCTTCTAATAGCCCCAGAGGGGATCAAACGAGTGAATAGCGAGTGCGATAGAGATCCCACAGGTGTATGGCAATCGGTAACAAAAATACGAAAATGTTCATCCTCAAAATTACCGGCAGAGGCCTTTTCACGTATTTTTCAAACAGGATCTAAGTCCTAATTCATAAGGAAAGAATCTCTATGTATAAACGTCATTTCATTTTTGCTTTGATGTGTCTATTGTCTCTCGCTGCAGGCTCTCAGAATCTATCTGCCCAATCGCAGTTAGCCCAAGACACCTACGCCATCTTTGAAGCGAGTTGCCTGAACTGCCATGGCCCCGACGGCGCCTTTCGAGAAACACTTCTCATGGAACACGCCGAACTCATTGATGGCGGCACTGTTATTCCGGGCAACCCCGATGCCTCCGAGTTATATAAACGCCTGCTTGGCCCCACCGAAAACGGCGCACAGATGCCGTTTGGACTGCCCCAACTGCCTACTCAGTCAATAGAAACGATTCGACGTTGGATTCTAGCCGGCGCACCCGATTGGACGGCAACCACCACAACCCTCCGCCGTTTCATTACCCCCCGCGAAGTACTCGCCAGCATTGAGTCACACCTCAACTCGCTCTCGTCGTTTGACCGCTCCTTCGCACGATACTTTACCATGACGCATCTCTACAATGCTGCCGAAACACCTGAGATACTTGCTGAATACCGCAAAGCGCTCAACAAACTGGTCAACAGCCTCTCATGGGGAAGTGGCATCATCAACCCCCAACCCATCGACCCGCAAGCGACCATCTTCTACATCGACCTGCGACACTACGAGTGGGATCGGAATGACGGCTGGACAAAGATAAAGGGATCCTATCCCTACCACATCTCGTTTCCCGAACATCTTGGGCTGCGTAATCAACTAGGACGCTTGCAGACACAGATGAACACCGATGTGCCGTCAGTGCATATCGACTGGTTTATTGCAAACGCTTCTACTCCACCGCTATACCACGACCTGCTTTCGCTTCCGTTGACAGACAGAGATTTAGAGACCCGGCTGGAGGTCGATGTAGCAGGCAATCTGGTGAATGCACCCGGAGTTCGCGTATGGCGAGCAGGGTTCAACAATTCGGGTGTCTCCAATCACAACCGCGTCGTGGAACGGCACAGGTCTCGCTATGGAGCCTATTGGAAGAGCTACGACTTTGCCGGCAGTGTGGGTACACAAAACATCCTGACCCACCCGCTTAACTTCACGCACGATGGAGGCGAAGCCATCTTCAATCTTCCGAACGGGTTGCAAGCCTACTACCTTTCCAACGCCTCCGGCTTCAGGCTGGACGACGCGCCCATAAACATCGTCTCCAATCCGGCGGCGAGCGACCCGACCGTCCGCAACGGCATCTCCTGTATCGGCTGCCATACCGAAGGCATGAAAGCCGTTGAAGACGAAGTGCGCACGGTGATTCAGAACACCCGGAATCCCGCCTACGACAGGGCACACGCTTTGCGTCTCTACGTGCCGAAGCCGGACATGGACGCACTCGTGGCTGAGGACATGAACCGCTACCGAACCGCACTTGAAGCCACCGGCGGGACGTTTGACGGTGTTGAACCGGTCTCCCGTTTCCATGAAGCCTTTCAGGCACCGGTAGACGCGGCGTACGCCGCCGCCGTAGTTGGATTGCAGACCGAAACCTTCCTTGAGAGGGTACGAGAGAACACGGGACTGCAGAACGTTGGATTGCTGGCGTTAGACAACCCAAACGGGAGTGTGAAACGAGACACCTGGACATCTAGTTTTCGAGACATAATTTCCGCGCTGGACTACCCGCAGTTAGTTGGAGAGCCTCCGGTCGTAACACAACCCGATGTGCTGCCGGGAGGGCAGGTTCATTTCCCCGACTCCAATCTGCGTGCTGCGATTGCAGAAGCGCTTGGCAAAAGTGCCAATGCGCCGATTACAGCCGAGGAGATGGGAACTCTGAGCGAACTTAGGGCGCTGAACAGGGGTATCCAGGATTTGACAGGACTCCAGTTTGCAACGAACCTGAACAATTTAGATCTCCGAGGAAATCAGATTAATGACATCTCACCGGTAGGAGGCTTAATCAACCTGCGCGTACTCGTCCTCCGTGGCAGCCCTTTATCTGATATATTTCCTGTGCGGAACTTAACTAATCTAGATCGCCTAGAGTTGCCAAAGACAATGGTATTAGACTTATCGCCAGTTAGAGGGCTAGTGAATCTGAAGACTTTATATTTGTGGGATACCAATATATCGGATCTATCGCCGCTTGCAAGACTAATCAATCTGGAGACTTTACATATTAATAATACCAACGTCTCTGACCTATCGCCGCTTGCAGGACTCATTAACCTGAAAAACATACACACATGTGGCACCCCCACTATATCCGATTTGTCGCCTCTGGCGGGCTTAACAAAACTGGAACAGGTAGATATGTGCCACGGAGCGATATCAGACCTTACGCCTTTGGCGGGCTTAACAGTTGTGAAAGACCTACGTCTTGGTGGCAACGACATCTCGGACATATCCCCCCTTGCGGGATTAACCGAGCTGAATCGTCTGAATCTATCCGGGAACCACGTCTCGGATATATCGCTAGTTTCGGGATTAACCAACTTAACATGGCTAGATCTGTCCCGCAATGAATTGCTATCCGATATATCGGCGCTTGCGGGCCTCACCAACCTGAAATGGTTAAGTGTTGCAGACAACGACATCTCGGACGTAACGCCGCTTGCCAGGTTAACCAACTTGAGATGGCTGGGAGTTTATAACAACAAAGTCACCGACCTGTCGTCTCTGAAAAGGTTACGCGAAAATACGACACTGCTTTGGTACGGTAATCCGGTGTTTCCCATCGACGCGCCGAAAATCGACGCCTCCTGGTTATGGGTTGTGTTACCGTACAGCCAGCCGAGTGGCGGTGAAGATTTACTATCGAAAGCCAGTGGAGGTACGGTGACAGAGGTGGAGGTTGCTACCCATGGCGCAATAGAGGGACAGGCTGTCGGCGATGACGTATGGACCGCCCGCAGACTCGCGCCTACGGGGTGGAACAACGTTGACCTGATGCTTGGTAACCGCGATGACACTTTCCGTTTATCCCACATGCTTTACGGTACTGTATCCCTTTATTCACCGCGTGAGCAGGAAACGAACATGTACGTCGGAAGCCATAACGATTTCAAGGTCTGGCTCAACGGGACTCTGATTTACCAGTCTCTCCAATACCATGCGAGTGCGGATTACACAGATTTTCTCCCGGTCACGCTGAAGCAGGGAAGAAATGTCTTGTTGGTAGCGGTTGAGGCGAACTATAATTCCTTTTTCGGATTTGAATCAGGCACCGAATATACGGTGGCAAGCGGAATAGAATACGCTTTTTCCCCGACACCAGTTCACATCGGTGATACCTTTACCTTCGACGTGCGTGCGGAGAACGTGTCCGACTTGGCGGGATGGCAGTTTGACATCGCCTTCGACCCTGCCATTCTGGAAGCAGTAGACGTGAGCGAGGGAGATTTCTTGAAGTCCGGCGGCGAATCGACCTTCTTTCAAGGAGGACGCATTGATAACGCAAGCGGCAAAATCACCGGGCTTAGTACCGCACGATTGGGGAACCACGGAGTCAGTGGCAGCGGCACCGTGCTTCAGATGAGATTCAAGGCGAAATCCGAAGGTGAGACGCGAATAGCATTGCAGAACTTCCTTTTTGGCTCGATTACCGAGGAAAGCATTAACGCGGCACCCCTTGAAATCCGCATCACCGTGCAGGAACGACTACTGACCGGGGATGTAAACCGTGATGGGGTCGTCAACATTCTCGATCTGATTCGCGTCGCACGCCAGTTGGGACAAAGGGTAGCCGCCGACTCCCCGGTGGATGTCAACGGCGACGGGATTGTCAACATCTTCGACCTCACCCTTGTGGCGCAGGGGATTGGGGGTGCCACCGCGCCCGCAGTTGCGACAGGACGCGCCAATGCGGCGACAGTTGAAGCGTGGATTGCAGAAGCACGTCTAGTAGACGACGGTTCGATTGCCTTTCGACAGGGCATCGCAAATCTCCAAAATCTGTTAGCCTCGCTGATTATTCCCAAAGAGACCGCTCTGCTCGCCAACTATCCGAATCCGTTTAATCCGGAAACGTGGATACCGTATCAGTTGGCTGCCTCTGCAGAGGTCACGCTTACGATTTATGACATGAACGGGGGTGTTGTTAGGCGTTTGGAGGTGGGCCATCAAGCGGCGGGAATCTATCAGAGCCGTAACCGAGCGTTGTATTGGGACGGACGCAATGGGGGCGGCGAGTCCGTCGCCAGCGGCTTATATTTCTATACGCTGCGGGCTGGCAACTTCACGGGGACACGCAAGATGTTGATACGAAAGTAAAGTCAAGCTGTATAGTATGTTTGAAGAGATTTGTGTCCATTAACCCTCCAAAAAAACAATGCCAAAACTCAGGGACATCAATACCACCGATATCCGCGACGCGATTCATCTCGGCTGCCGCACGATGTCCCGCGTTTTCAATGCGGATGACAATGACCTCCCATTCTTCGGCGCCCACGTGCGTCCCCATCCACCGGCGTTGGCATGGAGCGACTTCCACGCAGAATCACACATTCCCGGCAGGCATCTCAACGCACTACTGGCGGCAGAAAACGTTGCGGGCGTAGAAATTGATGGACAAGCCGTCGAAAAGCACGTGCGAGCAACATTTCTTTCCTATTCCGGCCCGGTGCCATTGCCACTTAACCGGGAAACAATGGACGGCGCCCCAATCAGGCTGATTTCCCATAACGTCCGCGAAGGCTTCCACGCGCTGCATGCTCTCGTGCGTTTCCGCGACTGCAATCGTGCCAGAGAACTTGCCGAGGGTAGCATCGACACCATTCTGGAACGTTGGGATCCTGACGACGGTTGGGACGGCGATTATCTTGAGAAAAAGTGCGGACTAAAGCTTTGGGGAACAGTTGAAAATACCTATCGCGATGGGAACATCCTTATCGGCTTAGGCAGATCCGTTGGACCTCTGGTAAAATACTACCGCGCAACAGGCTATGGTCCTTCGCTAGAGTTGGCGCTGCGGTTGAAGGATAAAATGCTTCAGGATTGCTTTTGGGAAGACGGCCATTACGATGCGGAACGGTTCGGACACCATGCGCATTCGATTACATCGTCGATGTCTTCACTGGCGCAATTGGCGGATCTGCTACAAGACTCAACACTACTAAACCGAGTGAAGACGTTCTATGATAACGGTCTTTGGCACTTTCGCGACGAAGTTGGGTGGGCGAGTGAGCATGCCGAGGGAGGCGATCGGCACGAAATGGGAGAGATGAACACCACCGGCGATATCGTGGAAACCGCGTTAATCTTGGGGAGTTGGGGTTATACGCAATATTATGAGGACGCTGAGCGGATCATCCGGTGTCATATTCTTCCAGCTCAACTCCGCGACATCTCTTTCTGCGATGCCGGAGAGAATCCCGATGACGAAGACCGGCTGCGCGATGTTCCCAATCGACTATACGGCGCATTTGGCTTTCCCGCGCCCTACGGCCACACGCCTTTGGGTGTTGACGGAATCTGCTTTAACTTGGATGTCGTAGGTGGTACCGTCGGATCGCTATGCGCCGCGTACGAGTCAATCACGCAATTTGATGAAGTCGGACACAGGGTGAACTTGCTATTCGACCATGAGACAGACGCCATAAAGGTCGAATCTCCTTACACGCACGGAGCCTTGAATGTTAGACTGAAGCGCGATGGACCTCTGTTTGTGCGGATTCCGTCGTGGGTGAAAACTGACGAATTAGTCGTTACGGGAACTGATCAATCGCCAATTTTTAATAACGGTTATGCCTTCTTCCCTCAGCCGCCGGTGAATTGCCCTATTGTGATGCGCTTTCCGCTGTCGGAACGTGAGATAGTCTTGAAGCACAAGACTCGAGATATTCGCGTCCGGCTTCGAGGAGACGCGGTAGATGCAATGGAGAATTTTGGGGTAGAACTTATCTTCTTTGATTCACTCTAAACAAATACTTAGCGAATGAACCATTAAGTGGTTTATTTTCTGGATAGTTAGGGCTTATGGGGGATTGGCGCTTGTCTGGATCACGGATTTTCGCGGATTAAACGGATTACACGGATTAAGAGCAACGTCGGTGTTTCACGGTTAATGATGATTTGTTCCGCAGTCTGTTAGATTGTGATCTCCGCAAACTAACAGTATATTTGTAGGTGCGCAGGTGATCTCTGTGGGACTTCTATCGCGTTCCCTATCCAGTCATTTGATCCCTCCTTAATCAGTCGGTTGATCGCAGTGTGCACCTTACAAGGATGGTGGGCAATGCCCACCCTACAAATTTACTATCAAGTAACACTCCACATTGCACTCCTCTGGAGTGCGGGACTCTGGACATGTCGCATTCTATTGACATTTCGATCCTCTGGATCGAGGAAAGAGACTCTGACCAGAAAGTGTTGCTTACTGAATGAATTATTCCGATAGGGATAATGGGACGCTACCAAAGTTATACAAATGAAGTTACGGAGGCATATGAATGAACGAATCTTCAGACATATATGAGTCAACATCGACAGCGACAGTTGCGGAACTTGCCAAAGCCCACAAGTGGACACGGGCAAAATTTGAAGGGGTAGCCGAAACGAAACCGGATGAAGGTTACCTCACAGTGAACTTGGATGCGGGCAGGGTGCAACGAAGCGAAGTCACCACAACCGGATACGGGCTCTACGCAATTGCCAGTTGCCCGCTCCGAATCGCCGACCGCGACTTTGAACGCGGGCTGCATTTTCCATCCGAAGGAGAGGTAATCGTTCATCTATCCAAACGCGCAAAAACTTTTGAAGCCGTCCTCGGTGTAGACAGCAATCGGGTTACCGGTTTCTATTCCAACGCAGGGCGTGGCACTGTGATTGCCTCAGTCGATGTCAATGGAAATGAGGTTTTTCGTTCGGATGTGCTCCACGAAGGATTGGAGGGGATTCCTCTCACAATCCAGCTCAATGGCGCGACCGAGTTCGTTCTCGGATTAAGCGATGCGGGTGGGGGGACAATCCAAAGGGTTAACTTCAACCAAGTGGATTGGGCGGAAGCGCAGGTGATTCTTGAAGACGGGGAAACGGTATGGTTGGATGAGTTACCCACCGCTCCGCTGCGCGCCGCATATTCAACCGACGCGCCCTTCTCATTCCGTTATGCGGGACAACCGTCCGGTGAGTTCCTTGATGGTTGGAATCTTGAGCGTAGCGAGAGAGCGCTGGACGATGAGCGAACCGAACTCGTGACCACGTACACCGATCTGTCTAGTGGTCTGCAAGTTCGATGCGTTGCCGTGAAGTATGCAGATTTTCCTGTCGTGGAATGGACGCTGTATTTCAAGAACACGGGCGAGGAGCCGACCCCAATTATTGAGGATATTCAAGCGCTCGACACCCGAATGGAACGCGGCGGTGACGGAGAGTTTCTACTGCATCACAATGACGGCAGTCCCCATTCCGGCATAGCGCCGCAAACTCCCACACAATACGCCCCGCGGGAAACCGAACTCCCTCCCGGATCGGAAAAACGGCTGGCAGCAATGGAAGGATTGCCGGCTGGAGGTGATCTTCCCTATTTCAACGTCGAATGCAACGGTGAGGGCACAATAATCGCTGTCGGCTGGATGGGGCAGTGGACGGCGCAGTTCACACGCGACAATGCCAACGGCTTGAATATTCGAGCGGGACAGGAGCTAACTCATTTCATGCTGATGCCGGGTGAAGAGGTGCGCACTCCTCTCATGGCTATATTGTTTTGGGAAGGCGATTGGATCCGTTCACAGAACCTATGGCGCCGTTGGATGATTCGTCACAACCTGCCTCGTCCGGGCGGAAAGTTACCTCCGCCGCAACTGGAAGCCGGCGGTTCGGCTCAGTATATCGAGATGTCTTTGGCAACCGAAGAAAATCAGATTGAATTTGTTGACCGCTACTTTGAGGAGGAGATCAAAATTGATTACTGGTGGATGGATGCCGGCTGGTACAGCTTTCGCGACTATTGGCTAAGCTTGGGAACGTGGGAACCTGATCCGGAACGGTTTCCGCGCGGACTTCGTCCAATCTCGGATCACGCTCATTCCAAAGGAGCTAAAGTCATTCTATGGTTCGTCCCTGAAAGAGCGGATCCGGGCGAATGGCTCTACGAAAACCATCCCGAATGGCTGTTGGGCATCAACGAGGGCAGAAAGCTTCTGGACTTTGGAAACCCCGACGCTTGGGAGTGGGCGGTAGATCACTTCGACTCGCTGTTTATCGAACAGGGCGCCGATCTGTTTCGAATGGACGGCGACGGCCCCCTCCCATTTTGGCGGGCTAACGATCCGGAAGACCGCCAAGGGATTACTGAAATCCGACACGTTGAGGGCATATTGGCTTTCTGGGATGAGTTACGTCGCCGCCACCCTGACATGTTGATAGACATCTGCGCCGGCGGCGGGGCTCGAAACGCACTTGAAGCGCTGCGCCGCGCCGTACCGCTTTGGCGAAGCGATTACGCCTACGAAACAACGGGAATGCAGAACCTGACTAGCGCCATGTCACTTTGGATTCCGTATTTTGGCGCGGGCACGAATGCGTTTGAATCGTACACCTTCCGGAGTCAGATGGCACCGGCTGTATCCTGCATTTGGGATTTGCGCCGTAAGGATGTGGACTACTCCTTCCAGCGCCGGGCAGTGGCGGAGTGGCGACAAGTCTCGGATAACTATTACGGCGATTACTATCCGCTTACGGCTTACCGCACCGAAAATGATGTATGGGCGGCTTGGCAGTTTGACCGCCCCGAATCCGGACAGGGGATGGTGCAAGCGTTCCGACGTCAAGACAGCGATGTCACCCAGATGTGTTTCAAGCTGCGCGGGTTAGACCTCTCGGCAGATTACACCGTAACGAATATGGATGTTGACAGATCGACGAAAATCTCGGGTAAGGACTTGACCGAAAACGGTCTTTCAATTACAATTGGGGAACAGCCGGGAGCAGCCCTAATCGTATATGGACGGACTTTGTAGGGTGGGCACTGCCCACCATGTACCTAACTGGTTTGATATAATAAGACAGACATGCCTGTCGAAATCTACTTCATGAGGAGAAGTAACCATGCAGGTTAATCCGGAACAGTTGTGGGAGGACGGCTACATTATAATACCGGATTGCGTCCCCCCGAATCGCCTTGATGAGTTACGTAACAGTTTCGAGGTTCTTGTTGAACGCCAGAAAGAGATATGGGCGCGCGAGCGGGGTCCCAACGATCCACCCGGCGGTCAATGGGAAATAGCTCCTCAGCCGAGGGTGACCTTCGGTCCGCTCATTGACGAGGAAACTGCCAATACCGTTGAATTCTGCCTGCACGAGAACACGTTGGGAGTTAGTCGTCAGGTGATGCGGTCGCCCGAGACAATCCTCAAGTACATTACCATCATGTGCAGCCCGGTACAGGATCACGGTCCGTCAGGCTGGCACCGAGATATCGAACCCAATCGCGACGGTCCGCTGAGCGGTTTACAAGCGGATATGGCGGCAAACGGTGTCGGGACCGTGCAATGGAACATTGCGCTTTACGACGACGATGTCCTTTGGATAGTCCCGGGCAGCCACCGGCGGCGAAACACCGATGCCGAGAATCGCACGCTGCTTGAAAGCAACCGCCAGCCATTGCCGAATAGCATGCCCGTCAAACTCAAGGCGGGGGAGGGTGTGGTCTATTCCAACGCCATTCTCCACTGGGGCAGCAACTACAGTTCGAAACTGAGGAGAACGATTCATCTCGCTTTACGGGCCTTCGGCACCAATCTATTTTCGTATCGACCGTATCTCAACTGGACCATCGACTTCAGCAAACACCTCTCACCATCGGGCAGAGGGACTTTTGAGCGGTTCAGAAAGCGTTTCGATGCCGAGTTTGACGTCATTGCGCAATCGTTCCGCGCGGTCATCGACAAAGATGAAACGGCATTTCTCGAATGTGTTGCCACGCTCCATCCCGGCGAAGAGCACCGGATGGTTTGCGTCATGTTTTTAACGAAACTAGCCTACAAGGTCTATCACTTGAATAAACCGGAGGTATCCGCGCTCTCCAACGCCGAGCAAGCGGCACAGGTTGGATGGCCCTGGGAAAGCGTCGATGTCCTCCAGAATGTTGCCAGCAGGTTCACGGTTGATGAGACCGACCTCCTGTGGAGCCGCTTTATCGACATGGAAAATAGACTCAAGTCGGAGGAGGACCAATATGAACCCGGATTCCAGACCGGTCCCACGAAGTATTACTTCTACGACATGCCTCCGAATTACGAGGTTGAGGATTTCATCGCTACGTGGGAGTAATGCGTGATGCGTAATCCGTAATTAAAACACGACAGGGGCAGAACGTGGATTGAGTCTAGTTTAGGCGTGGGTAATGTTTTTCCTCATGCCATTGAAATAACCCATATCTCAGGTACAAACCGGAGTTTGTTTTCTAATGCTCTCGTTATTTCATTTAAACTCGTGTTAATCTGTGTCTCTCCCCATCTGCGTCTCTTCCGCGTTGGCATTATTTCTCATTGACGCATCGGCCGATAACTGCTAGAATTCTCTATCGCTTACTCTTCAAGATCGGTATTGAAATCCTAAATGCCAGTACCTTCATTGGGAACTCGATTTTAGAATCTGCTGAGGAGAAATTACCAATGACCAATGAACGTCTGACCCTTGCAGAGATGGAAGAGAAATACACCGATGAGTGGCTATTTATCGTAGACTGCGAAATTAGCGAAAATACCGAGTTACTATCAGGAATAGTTGCTGCCCATAGCAAGTCCGAGGATGATATTCACGCAGTATCAATGCACTACAAAGGCGGCGCTGCAATACATTATACCGGTGGTCTGCGAGATGATGTGGGGTACTTATTCTAATGGCGCGCACATTCTTTGACCCCAGCCGTCCGTTAATTACCCTTCGCCTTACAGTCAGTGGTATCAACACAGATACCTTCCGAAATCTAATTGTAACCTTAGATACAGGGGCTACAACTACCGTCATTCCAACAGAGGTTGCCCTCGCTTTAGGATACGATCTCTCGAACCCCAAAGGACAAATAGGCCTCCTTACCGCAAGCGGCGCCGCTTCTGCGAAAGTCATGATCGTACGTAAGTTGACCGCGATTGGGGAGACCGTTGAGGATATTGAAGTTTTATGTCGTAACCTCCCTGGAAATTCAGCGATAAAAGGGTTACTGGGCTTAAATTTCTTGAAGCATTTTAATGTCAACATCTCTTTCTCAACCGGAACTATTGAACTCCCCCCACACTAACACGCGTGCGGAATGATTTGCAAAGATGATAAGCACCACCTATTTTCATCTTGGAGCTAGAATAATAACCGGAGCGAACTAAACACTTTTAGTAACTGTTTAGAACCTATTTGAATATTCGAAATTTCGTCTTTGAAAGAGGCTATTTTGGAGTAAATGTCTTGAATATCCGATGATTTTGATCTTCATATACCCCAAAAATGGCTTTGTCACCTAGTTTTACAGACCGAACTAAACAGTTACGGCATAGGTATACTCTCTTACCGCCTGTTTCAATGCTACAGGACGAATTGGTTTCGGGCATAATGCCTCCTCTGCTCGTTCAGAAGAGAGATCGCTGATCGCACGAATTCGCTGATTCCAATCAATTCTACACAAGTGTGGCAGACATCATTATATCTCATTGTAACTCACAAAATAATAATTAGTATAAGCGTGACATTAAAACCTTAACCCGCGGAAGAAGAGGTCACCATGGCTCTAACACAGGCACAACTCGATAAGTTCCACGAAGACGGCTTTCTCATAGTGGAAGATGTTTTCGACAAGAAAGATGTGGAAGCCGCGCGAATCGAGATGGAAAAGATTTTCTACGGTACAAGTTTCGAGGATTACTTGGCAAAGTCTGACGCCACCGGCAAAGCGGAATCCACCGACCCCACCAGTACCGCGGCGGTTCCTCACTACGGCGAAACAAAACACGGACGCGCCCAATTCCCGACAGGCATTGACGCGCTTGATCGCCTCATTGAAAACGAAGACTACCTCGACATGTATGAGCAGTGCCTCGGCACACCGGACATGAGTTATTGCAACGGGCACCTGTTTCTGCGGTCGGGTCCCACCGATAAACGGCATGCCGAACACCCTTGGCAGGGGTATCACATTGACCACGCAACCAACTGCTTTTTGCCGCCCAGTCAGGAGGTGGATTTATACAACTACGTGAACTCTTGCGTCTATCTCCACGATGTTGAAGACGACGGCGCACCCATGCAAATCATCCCACGCACCCATCGGCAGATTATCAATCTTCTTCCTCGGCTCATTGAAGAGGGCAACTGGACGGGTATGGGCGGGATCAATGACATCCGAGAAATCCCCGAGTTTTGCGCACCCGTCGCCACCACTGCCAAGGCGGGCAGTGTCCGATTCAATAGCTCTTACGGCGTTCATGCAGCGATTCCATTCGCTAACAAGCGTAAACAGCGAGGATATTGGACACTTTCACTCTGCCGTGGAGATAGCAGTCAGTTCACCAAATTGTCGAACCTGTGGAGAGAACGGGACTTCTCCATTCCGTTCTGGCAGAAGACGACACCGCGCGTGCGGGCGTTGTTCGGTTGGCCCAAGCCGGGACACTCCTACTACACACCCGAGACCGTCGAGTCACTCGCGCACTGGTATCCCGATATGGATCTAAAGCCGTACCAAGAAACGATGGAGGCATGATGCCCCGGATTGATGCTCATCTTCACGTGTTCACCAAGGCGTCCGCAGAGTTTCCGAGGAAAAC
This sequence comes from Candidatus Poribacteria bacterium, assembly GCA_965204085.1. Classification (GTDB taxonomy): domain Bacteria; phylum Poribacteria; class WGA-4E; order WGA-4E; family JAJDTR01; genus JAJDTR01. Next base: position 1,919,909 of record CBDBEE010000002.1, read on the forward strand.
CAATGAGCTTTGGCCCGCAGAACGGGAAGAATCTGTCGAAAAATTGCTGGCAGAGATGGAAGCGCATCAGATCGATCAAGCGGTGCTTGTGCAACACCCCGGCGTACAGATTGCCCATCACGCCTATCTCTTACACTGCCTCAGAACGCACCCGAACCGCTTTTTGGGCATCGGACTCATATCTCCCGACCTCCCCGACGTTGAAGACCACATGGATACCTTGACAGATGGCACCGGAATTGTAGGCTTTCGACTTTCGAGAATTGGGGGACCTCGCGATCCCTTTGAAAAAATAGATGTGAGGCAACTTGGAGCCTATCGTATCTGGAAACACGCCGCGGAAAGGGACTATGTCCTCTGGCTGATCCTCCAAGCACGCGATGCGCATCTACTGCCGTATCTGGTTGCAGAATTTCCTCAGGTCAGAATTGTCATTAACCACATGGGGGTGTGTCCGGGAAATGGCAAACTCTCTTGGGGCACAAATTGCCGGCCTCGGATAGAGACACCGATGTACAATCCGGCGTTTCACACGACCTGGCGACTCGCACAATTCGAGAACGTCGCAATGTTGCTGTGCCTTCAGTACGCATTTAGCAGCGAGCCGTTTCCTTATCGCGATCTTGTGGGGTGGCATCAGAGCCTTCTGAGAATTTACGGTTCCAAGCGTCTCATGTGGGCGACCGATTTCCCGTGGATTCTCGAAGATCCGGGTTACGGCAGGCTAACAACCATCATCAAAGAGTTGATGCCCGAATTAACGGAGGATGAATACCGCGACATCATGGGTGGAACGGCAAAACGGTTTTTGCGATTCCCCGATCGATGATTCGTTTTATGCGAGGTGCGTTACCTATTTCTCGGCATAAGGAACCGAATAGTTGAATTGCCGAGTTCGTAGGGGACGCAGATCTGCGTCCCCCATAAGCATCAATTTAAGAGATTTCGCCTAGATTGCTGGGATTTTCCGTCTTAAAGTTCCTAACTTTGTCCCTATCGGGCGGGAAACCCCGCCCCTACGAAAACGGTCGCTATAAAGCATCTTCTTAGGCGGACCGATTGGATAAATTAAAAGGGATTCCTTCGTCCAAGTTTACTTGGAACTCAACAGATTAAGACATCGAAATCACGCAACCTGCGCCGCAAAACGCTTAACTTGATCCCAATGGGACGCAGATCTGCGTCCCCTACAATCTGGAGACCGCAAATCCGAAGTCTTTTACCTCCACATTTACACATTGTGTGTAATTCTTAGCTGTAATGACTAGAATCTACGTTCATCGGCGTTAATCTCCTATCCCGTTTGAATCTTATATCGCGTACCGAGAGGTAAAAATGGACATCGAAACGCTAAAGACGGAATTGGACGAGTACGGTTTCGTTCTCATCCCCGATTTGATTCCGGCGTCGGATGCCGAGCATATGGCAAGACGGCTGATGGAAATCATGGGGCGGATTCCCGACTCACCCGATTTCAGCGGCGCAAATGAGACGAGTCAACATCTGCGCGGAGTTTTCAACTTCCTGCATCCGATCGAATTCGATCTGTTCGAACAGATCGTTACGAATCCCGTACTCCTCGAATTGGCGGATTACAAGCTTGGCGATGGTTTTCAACTCAACACGGTGGCGGCGCTCTGGCGGAAACCCGGGGCGCCAATCGGCAAGCTCCATGCCGATCTCCCGATGTTGGCGAGGCGCGAGACACCGTTTCCCACACCCAAGGTGTGCTTTCTGCTCAACTGTCTATGGATGCTTACCGATTTCACGAAGGAAAACGGAGCCACGCGGGTGATGCCCTTCAGTCATCATGCCGGAATCCCTCCCAGAGCCGAGACCGACTACAGACATTTGGCCACCGTTGAAGGACGCGCGGGCTCGGTTGTCGTGCTGAATGGTCCCGTGTGGCATGCCGCTTGGTCAAACACGACGAAAGACCAACAGCGGATGGGTGCGCCTGTCCCCTTCCACGCGCGGTGGATGGATCCCACTGATCCCGCCCTCGGATGGTGCCTCCATAAACGCAGCGTCCGCAGCAAATTCTCGCCCGAGATGCGGGAGTTAACGCAACACGTTGAAGATGATTGATTGACAATCTAGGGCAGACATTGCCCTACATCGGAAACTATACAGATTGGATTTCCGCAATGCGGTTATTGAATATTTCGCTCGAAGCGAGATGTCTTCTGTTCTGCACCTGAATCATTGCTTGTTAATCGGTGTCCCTCTTACCCCTCGTTCACTTCAACTTAAGGAGGAATCCAACAATGGCACTCACTCCCCAACAATGCGAATTCTTCCATTCATTCGGTTATCTCGTTCTGCCGGGTTTACTGGCTGACGATGTGGATTGGATGATTGAAGAGCATCGAAAGGTTTTTGAGAAGAACGGCATCGTTCACGATGGCACGAAACGTACGTATGTCGTGCCGTTCATAGATCAAACCGAAAAACTGTGCACCCTGCTTGACCATCCAAAAGTCCTTGAAGTCCTCGGATCTCTTTTAGGCGACGATTTTAATTACGTCGGCAGTGATGGCAGTTACTACAGCGGTAACACGAGCTGGCACGACGATGGCGGACAGCGGCCCGGCGGTCTAGTCTTCGCCAAATTCCATATCTATCTCGACACACTGACACGCGATACGGGGTGTATTCGAGTCATTCCGGGGAGTCACTTGCCGGGAGGCTGGAGAGACCAACTGAGAGAGAACATCTGGCTCCAGCCGTTCTGCGAATCGATAGGTGTTGCCGGTACCGATATCCCTTGTGTTGCAATTGAAAATCAGCCCGGAGATGTTGCCGTGTTAAATCACACCACCTATCACGCATCGTTCGGCGGCGGAACGGCGCGACGGCACTTCGACCTAAATCTGTCAAGCCGCGCGAAAACGGAGGAGGAAATCGCAGATCTTGAGAAGTTCATCCTGCCGGGGGAACGCACCAAGGAGAAACCTAGCAAATACGCGCCGGGAGAACAAGACATCATGCTCGGCACGGCTACTCCGGAGCGCATGCGCCATCTTGAGCAAGTGATCGAGCGCGAAAATCTCGATCGCGCGGCTTGGGAAGCCACACAATAGTTATTAGGAAAGTGTTTAGTGGCTAGTGATTAGAGGATCCCAGCGTGCTCATTATTCATTCGCTTGCTGGTCAGTAAAACTCCTGGTGCCATTGATTGGGCAATGAATAGGATTACTATTGCGCGGGATTTACTATCGCCCTCCCTAATCAGTCGGTTGATCGCTATTCACTCACTTGATTCCAACTTCAAACCGGAAAACTGAGTATTCACGCCAAGTGCACCTTGAAAATGGCAAAGAGACCGTCTAGATTCATAGCACTTGACTCCAGTAATCATAAGGGACTAAGCAGTTACGGTTATTGGTATAGGGCGCCAAAGGCAATCGCCAGATTATCGCTCTCGCCTCGGTAGGAGCGATCTCCGAATCGTGACTCTCATTCATCATGGCCGAATTGTGTTGATGTGGCTTGTGTCACTTTTTGACTAACCATTAGTTTTCTCCAGCCTCGTGTCTTTGTTTGAACCCTCTAGGTCAAGGAGGATAATCTATCGAGTAACACTCCACATTGCACTCCTCTGGAGTGCGGAGATTAGACGCATCGCGATTCTATTGACATCTCACTCCTCTGGAGTGAAACCATTCTACTAAGGAACGCTTTTTCAAAACCTGTCATAGAGCGAAAAATGAGTGTTGTTTGCTGAAAGAAACATTACGACAGGGATAATGGCCTATTCTCATGAAATTGACAATTCAACAATGTGCCTTCTTTGAATCATTCGGTTATCTCATCTTGCCGGGCTTGTTGACCGATGAGATGGATTGGATAATCGAAGAGCACCGAAATGTCTTCGAGAAGAATGGCGTGGTCCATGACGGCACGAAGCGTTCCTTTCTTGTTCCCTTTTTTGACGAAAGCGCGCACCTCTGTACTCTCTTCGATCATCCGAACGTTGTCGGGGTACTCAGTTCGTTGTTGGGCGATGACTTCAATTACGTCGGGGGCGGCGGCAACTATTACAGCGGTGACACAAATTGGCACGACGATGGAGGGCACCGCGTAGGAGGTCTGGTTTTCGTCAAGTTTCATATCTATCTCGATCCACTGACTCGCGAGACAGGTTGTATCCGAATGATCCCCGGCAGTCATCTAGAGGGGGAATGGAGAGACCAACTACAGAAAGTTCGCCTTCAGGCGTTCAGCGAGGAATTAGGAATAGGTGGGAACGAGGTTCCCTGCGTCGCCGCCGAAACGAAACCCGGCGATGTCGTCGTCTTGAATCACACAACGTACCACGCCTCCTTCGGAGGAGGACCAGCACGCCGCCATCTCGACCTCAACGCGTGCGGTCGGGCGAGAACCGACACAGAGTTCAAGGATCTTGATAAATTCGTCAAAATCATCGAGGGATTCAAGCAGCAAAAGGAAACCACGGATGAGGAAAACATGATTCTCAGCACCGCCTCCCCCGAGCGAATGCGCCACTTTCAACAGGTAATTGAACGCGAACAACATCTTCTTAATGCTGCCTCTGAATTATAGGGTACGCAGTGCGCAACGGCTTTAATGCGTAATCCGTAAAACGTAAGTGAAGCATGAAAGCGGGACAGAAATAATCACCGGTTGTCATTCTTCTCTTGCCGCGTGCCATTTTCTAGCAACGCTTTTCCAATGCCATTCTTACACATCACGCATTACGTTTTACGCACGTCTTCTACCGTTCAATATTGACGAAAGGACGCAACTTACAATGATGCTCACTCCTCAACAATGCACCTTCTTTGAAGCATTTGGCTATCTAATTCTTCCCGGTTTAATGTCCGACGACATTGACTGGATAATTGAGGAGCATGGGAAGGTTTTTGAGCAACAGGGCGTCGTTCACGACGGATCAAAGCGTTCCATGATTGTCCCGTTTAGTGATCAGCGTGAACGGCTCTGCACGCTTCTAGACCATCCGAATGTGCTCGGCGTGCTGAAGTCGCTGCTCGGCGATGATTTCAACTATGTTGGCGGCGACGGAAACTACTACAGCGGCGATACCGGATGGCACTCCGATGGCGGGCATCAAGTCGGTCTCTTCGCCAAATATCATCTGTATCTTGACCCGTTGACGCGGGATACAGGAGGCATCCGCGTGATTCCCGGCAGTCACTTAATCGGACCGTGGAGAGAGCACCTTCAACGGGTTCGCCAACCGGACGAACTCTTGGGGGTACCCGGACGCGATGTCCCGTGCATTGCTGCCGAAACCGAACCGGGGGATGTCGTTGTGTTTAATCATAACATTTACCATGCCTCTTTTGGCGGGGGAGCTGCCCGCCGCCATATGTGCCTCAATGTGACGAGCCGAGCAAAGACCGAAGAAGAGATCCGCGAACTTGACAGCTACCTCCGCCCCGGCGGGAGACCGAAGCATTGGCCCGGAAAGTATCCACCCGGCGCACAAGACATCATGCGCAATACGGCTTCACCCGAGCGCTATGTTCATCTAGAACAGGTCATTCAGCGCGAGCAATACTATCTTGACGCAGCACAGTAAATTGTGGGAACCAGTCATTTAGGGCCTACTCTAGCTCTGTTTCTCACAGTATTAACCAATCCGAGGAACAATTCTCATAATGTCATTGACCCCTCAACAAGGCGCGTTTTTTGAATCGTTTGGTTACATCGTTCTGCCGGGCTTGATGACTGAAGATATTCCGTGGATAATTGAGGAACACAGGGAAGTCTTTGAGAAAAAAGGCATTATTCACGACGGAAGCAGACGTTCCCAGATCGTGCCTTTCAGCGATCAGAGCGAGCGACTTTGTACGCTGCTCGATCATCCCAAAGTGCTTGGTGTACTCACGTCACTGCTAGGCGACGATTTCAACTATATCGGCGGCGACGGCAACTACTACAGCGGCGACACAAACTGGCATTCCGACGGCTTTCATACAGTCGGTCTCTACGCCAAGTTTCATCTTTACCTCGACCCGCTGACGCGCGACACCGGATGTATCCGCGTGATTCCCGGCAGCCATCTCGGTGGAGCCTGGCGCACCCAAGTTGAGCGCGCCCGTCAATCAAACGAGGAATTGGGAATTTCGGGCAAGGAGTTTCCCTGTGCCGCCGTTGAAACCGAACCCGGCGACATTGTGGTCTTCAATCATAATATTTTCCATGCCTCTTACGGCGGGGGTACCGCCCGCCGCCATTTCTGTTTGAATGTGTCAAGTCGGGCGAAAACGGACGCCGAAATCGATGAACTTCACAAATACATCCGACGCCCCGACGGATTGCCGCGTTACCACCCGAGATCTGCCAGCGTACATTCAGAACTGATGCGCCGTACCGCTTCACCCGAACGAATGCGTCACTTGGAGCAGGTCATCGACTGTGAGAACCAGTGGCTGACGACTAAGAAGGATTCCTACAAATGACAATTTCCGACATACTTGACGGGGAACCCGAACTGGTTGCCACCGGGTTCAAATTCACGGAGGGACCGGTCTGGCACCCTGATGGTTACCTCTTTCTCAGCGATATTCCGGCACACCGAGTCTTTAAACTGACGCTTGATGGCACGTCGGAAATCTATCGTGAGCCGAGCGGCGGCGCCAATGGACTAACTTTTGACCGCCAAGGAGGGCTTATTGCATGTGAATACAAAAGCCGCCGCGTCTCTCGCACAGAGACCGTCGGCACTGTCAGTGTTCTTGCTGACAGTTACGACGGAAAGCGCTTGAATAGTCCAAACGACGTCGTGGTCAAATCGGACGGTAGCATCTATTTCACCGATCCGTTCTACGGTTTCCCCGCAGACCAAGAGCGCGAACTTGATTTTCAAGGCGTTTACCGCATTGCCCCGGACGGATCAATTGACCTGCTTGTCGATGATTTCGGTGTTCCAAACGGGTTGGCATTCTCGCCGGACGAACGGATCCTGTACATTGACGATTCAAGGCACCAGCATGTACGCGCCTTTGATGTTTTATCGGACGGTTCCATCGCGAACGGACGGATTCTAATCGACATGAGAGCCGATGCGCGTGGTGCCGCGGATGGAATGAAGGTAGATATCACTGGTAATCTCTATGTTACCGGGGCAGGTGGAACATGGATTGTCTCTCCGACGGGTGAACACCTGGGAACCATCGTCACGCCTGAACTGCCGGAAAACTGCGCGTTTGGAGAGGCGGACCGCAAGACACTCTTTATCGCGGCTCGAACCTCGATCTATAGCATTCGCGTTAAAATCGCGGGTATCTAGAGTTGTTACGACTAACAGGCTCAAATCCTTGTGAGTAATAATACCGTTTCTATATATTAGCAGTGTATTAATAGCGTCAATCAAGTCTGTCCAAAGCGGGGCAAGATGCCCCGCCTACGGGGTTTGGTGTAAAGGGAAACAATTGTCATAATAGTATATGGAAAGCACTATATGCACTGTTATTCAAGCGAAATGGTATAACACTCTTTTCTGTACCACAATCTTCACCAACCCACGTAGGTGCGGTTTCTAACCGCACCGGGCTTCGCCAAGAAATTACCGAATTACCTTTTTAAATTTCATTTAGATTGTGGAATGCGCAAATTAACAGATCAAACGAGTGAATATCGAGTAATCAACTGAGTGAATAACGAAGGCGATAGAGATCCAATAGAGATTCCTTGCGCTACAAGAACGGTCAGGGAAAATAGAACACATGCTATATCGTCAGTTGGGTAGTGCCGAAATTGAAGTACCGGTTCTAGGGCTGGGCGGTTGGACTCTAGGCGGAACTGCCTACGGAGCCGTTGATCGGGGGACAGCCGTGACCGCCATGCGCACAGCGTTTGACCTCGGCATCACTCTCATTGACGGCGCCCCATACTACGGCAATACCGAGGTTTGGTTTGGCGAGGAATTTCGTTCTCGACGCCACGAAGTGTTCCTCATCACCAAATCTCAGCGACGTCCTTACACCAAAGCAAATCTATTTGCCAACATTGAGGGCAGCTTAAAAAATTTACGCACGGATTACGCCGACCTTTACGTCATCTTTCCCGATGTAAATACTCCCGTAGATGAAATCCTCGACGGATTGATTCAGGTCAAGGAATCCGGCAAGGCACGCGCCGTGGGAGTCACCAATTGGAATAGCGGTATGCTACAAGCATCTGTTGACAGGGTTAAACTCGCTACCAATCAACTGGGCTACAGCCTTTTCGATCGATATTGGCAAGAGACCGTATTTCCGACCTGTGAAGACCTAGGTATCGGTATCATGGCATACAGTCCGCTCGCTCAAGGACTCCTTAGCGGCGCTATTACTAGGAACACCGAACTTCCCTCCGATGACGTGCGGACTCATAACAATTTATACGCACCGGAAAACCTACCCAAGAATTTAGCGGTGGTGGAGAGATTAAAGGAGTTCGCCAGTGAGCGCGGGTTGACACTCTCCCAACTGGCTCTGGCGTGGACACTCGCCAATCCGCTCGTGAGCGTGGCAATCATCGGAACCCGGTGCCCAAGTCGATTGGTGGAAGATGTCGGCGCGCTTGATGCCCAATTTACTCCTGATGAGTTGGCGGAGCTTGAAACTATCGTCGCGGATATCGCCGGTGTTGCTCCACGTTTTGGTTGAATCGAGTATTAACTAATGTAATTGCTGCCTATAACGGAGAAACCGAGTTTTTTGGTTCACATTCGCTAAATAATAGGTAAATCGGTCGGATTTTTCGTCAAACTCGTGTTTCCACGTCGGTAAAAACTCGGTTTCTGTGCCTCTGTCCAACAAGACTGGCAACTTGGGTCAAGATCTCCGTATCTAATTTGTATCGATCAATGTCTCTCTTGTACATTGTTTTTTCAATCCGTGTTTTTAACTTTTCTCACTAGCGACTAACCACTGCTTTTTTCACGTCACCGATTTTCACATCATATTTGTCGAAAGGTACTTCCGATGTCCAGTCCTTCTCATCCCCGTCCCAACATCATGGTTATCCACTGCCACGACATCGGACGGCATCTCGGATGCTACGATCGAGGCGTCGAAACACCGAACATTGACCGATTGGCAGGTGAAGGCGTCCGATTCGATCAGTTTTTCTCGACCGCCCCGTATTGTGCCCCGAGCAGATGCAGCCGCATGACGGGACTTTATCCTGTCAACCACGGCGCAATCGGCCAGACACACTTGGGTTGGAAAATGAACGATGGGCTCCAAACGCTGCCGATGCACATGAACAGGCTCGGTTACGATACCCATCTCTTCGGTTTTCAGCACGAAGCTATCGATCCGAAAGATCTCGGCTATCAGCATACCGAGTACGGATTTCCAAACGCCACGATTAGCGCCATGGATGTCGCGCCGCGTGTTCAACAGTTTCTCGACGGTTATCGCGACGAGGATGCGCCCTTCTACATGGATGTCGGGTTTACCGAGGCGCACTCCATGACGCCGCGCGGCGGGCTGGAGAGTTGGCCCGATAACTTACCCGTGCCGCGTTTCAAACCAAAGTATGTCCATCGTGTAGACGCCCCCAAGTATGAAGGTCAGGTAGTCCGTCCGGTTGACAATCCGTGCGACCCCTATTTTCGCGACTACGATCCGGACGAAGTTCAGTCGTTGCCGTACCTCCCGGACCGGCGCGGAATCCGCGAGGATATCGCAGAACTGAATAGTCTGATCACATGCGTCATTGATGTCGCGGTCGGACGAATCCTAGACAAACTCAGCGCCACCGGGCTAGACAGAAATACGCTTGTCATCTTCACGACGGATCACGGTATCGAGGTGCCGCGCGCCAAGGGATCGTTATACGACGCTGGTATCGAGTGCGTCCTAATTATGCGCTATCCTGAAAACTTCCGTCCGGGAACAACGAGTGATGCCCTGCTTAGCAATGTTGACTTTCTGCCTACACTTGTCGAAATTGCCGGCGGCGATGCGCCGAGTGACATTGATGGACGCTCCTTCCTTCCAATGCTTCAACATCGCGCCTACCAACGACGGGAGTGCATCTATGCGGAGAACACGTGGCACGGTCAATATATCCCGATACGGGGAATTCGAACGGAGCGATTCAAGTACCTTATGAACTTCGATACCCACAAGCATCTCCTGTATCCGCAAAACAGATCCGCTCGCGAAGTGCTCACGGAACTGTTAACCGGATTCAAGGGGATCGAAGAGTTATACGACCTCCAGTCCGATCCGCACGAGCAGAATAATCTCGCTTCTACACGAAAGATGTTCGGCTTCGGTGATGTGGATTTCACGGGACTGTCCGGCTGGGAGCCATGCCATCCAGACTATGAGGAACACGCAAAGTCCTTCAAAGCGCAATTGAGGGGGCACATGGAGGAAACAAACGACCTCTTGCTGAAGGGACCTGTAACTCATCCCGGATTCGACCATATTTGGGACGACCTTTAGAACCTGCTTGAAAAGTCGATGGAAAATCATTTTTGGAGGTTTGGAGTGTTATTACCTGCCGCCCCGCTGGTGCTTTTAAAGGCTGGTAGGATCTCTATCAGGATCTACTATCGCCTTCACTATTCGTTCAGTTGATCGCTCATTATTCATTCGCTTGATCGCAGGGGATTTCTATCGCCCGCGCTATCCGCTTGGTTGATCGCACCCTACAAATGTACTTTTCAATCAGGCTCTTAACTCGACTTTGTACATTTGAGCGATACAACAAATAGTGTCGCTCAAACGCTGAAGAACACCGGGGGAGATTTTAGCCATCTGGCCTATTTGGTAGACCATTGAAAAAGTCTCAGCGGTTTCTAGTGCCATCGCAGCGGGGCAAGATGCCCCGCCTACGGGGTGGGTTTTGCGCGGCTTTCCGTACGATCTAATCGTTGTACTTTTGTACAAAGTCGAGCTTAATCACTGGATTCACATTCTTGCAATTCCTTGTCTAATGGCGGTTCGTGTTTTGTTCGATTTAGGAGGATAACGCAAGTTGCTAGGTATAACGGAGAAACCGAGTTTTTGGTCCACGTTTGCTGAATTATAGGTAAATTAGTCTGCTTTTCGTCAATCTCGCGTTTCCACGTTGGAAAAAACTCGGTTTTTGTGCCCTTAATGAGCAAAGGTGACAACATGGGTAAGATAAATCCAAGCCGTCAATTAAAATGTCCGTAAACACAGCGATTTTAGAGATATCAATATGATAACAAAGTTCGGCACGCTCTTCGCGGGGCATGTAGACCTGCCGGAGGTTGGATACGACGCTCCGCCCGTTAATTCGTATTGGCTACCTAACGAACATCTTGCCACCGTGTACGCCAAGACGGAAGCCATCGCACAATGCATGGACCGCAACGATTACGACACGCTTTGGTTGGCGGAACACCACTTCCAGCGTGAAGGATATGAGTGTATCTCAAATATTCTGATGCTTGCAGTGCATCTCTGCCATCTTACGGAGAAACTCAAGATTGGAAGTGCTTTCAATATTCCGCCCATGTGGCATCCGCTTCGACTAGCGGAGGATTACGCCACCGCCGATATTCTCACAGGCGGCCGCGTCATCTTCGGCATAGGTCGAGGCTATCACACGCGCGAAGTCGAAGTTTTCGGCGCACCGATGCTTGATAAAGACGCCAACCGCGAACTATTCGAAGAACAGATAGAGGTAATCTTCAAGGCATTCAACGAACCTTCCTTCTCTCACCACGGCAAGTATTACGATATTCCCCCCAAAGTTCCATATCGCGGATACGAATTGGAGGAAATTACACTCGTCCCTCGACCGTTCAATTTGCCCGTGGAGTGCTGGCAGCCCATCGTCAGCGCCAGCGAACGCGGACTGAACTTGATGGCAAAATATGGCATCAAAGGCGTGATAGGCGGAGGAGCTGCGCCAGGCGGCGCTGCGGACAAAGTCGTGGATGCGTGGCAGCGGGTGCAAGCCAATCACGGAAGAGAGTTGCCGCGCGGCGGCGATCTCAATGTGGGATTCTCCTGCTACATTGCCGACACCGAAGAACAGGCGATAGAGGAGGCAACCAAATATTTTGAAGAGAACGTGAAGATGTTCGCTCCGCTCGGATTCGTAGGAGGGTTAACAGATGAACAGATCGCCGCAACGGCGGATCCGCTGCGGGTTAAAAACGCTGGCCTTCCCACGCTAAAAGACGCCATTAAAGCCGGTTCTTGGCTATGCGGTCCACCTGATCTAATTATCGAAAAATTGATGGACGTTCAGAAACGACTTCCCGGTCTTGAGCAAATTACTCTCAACAACACGATTGGGATGCCCCAGAATGCCATTCTGGAGCAACTCGACCGTTTCGCTTCGAACGTGATGCCGGCATTCAAGGAGCAATAGAGGGGCACCGTTTACCAGATTCCGCGATTTCTCCCAACCACTTCACTTCTTTTCTTACGTATCACGCATCGTCTATCAGGTAACACCGGTATTAGCCCACGACCGCTGAAACCTGATTTTTCCACATATCGCTCGTCGCTCGCACGCGTAGTTCTCTGCCGTTCCAATCCATTCCACCACTACCCCCTGATAACGTGAAAAAATCTCCGTCAACCTCGGTCACGAAGAGAGCTATCCTAATCGGCGTACTGCTGATTATCGCCAACAGTTACTGGCTCGCCTACATTGAGATGATCTGGCATACAGCCCATTTGACGACTGTTGCGCTTTCCGTCAACATCTTGTTCGCTATTTTGATAATCACGTGGTTGAACATGGCGGTGCGTGCCATGGTTCCTAGTGCGGCACTGGGTCAGCGAGATTTGCTTCTCATCTACGGCATGCTTGCCGTGGGCAGCGCGTTCTCCGGGCACGATTCAATGCCCCGTTTGATGGGTGTAATGTCCTACGCCCACCGGTTTGCCACGCCCGAAAACGACTGGGAGGCGTTACTGTTCCGGCACCTTCCCCCGTGGCTTGTCATCGCCGACGCCGGATTGGTCAAGGATTTTTACGAAGGAGAGGTCGGATTCTTCAGCGGCGGTTATTGGCGTTACTGGGCAATTCCCATCCTTTCGTGGTCAGTCGTTATCCTGCTGCTGATAGCGATGTTCTTTTGTCTGACGATAATGATCAGAAAGCAGTGGGTGGAAAACGAGAAGCTGGCATATCCTATCATCCGAATCCCCCTTGAAGTCAGCACTCGGTCAGGCGCCATCTTTGGAAATCGACTTTTATGGATAGGTTTTGGAATTGCTGCGGGTATTAACGTACTTAACGGCCTTGAGTATTTCTTCCCTACGCTACCCTCAATTCCAGTGAAAGAGTACGATCTTAAGGTGCACTTTACGCAGAAACCGTGGAACGCGATGGGCAGCATGCCGCTTCGATTTCATCCTTATCTCATCGGTCTCGCGTTTATCCTTCCGTTAGACTTGTCGTTTTCATGCGTGTTTTTCTACTTTGTCGCAAAAGTGCAGATGTTGGTTGGAAGCATGGTCGGCGTCGCTACCCTACCGGGATATCCGTTCTTGGGAGAACAGGGCGCAGGCGCACTGTTTGCCCTTCTTACCGTGGCATGTTGGACCGGTCGGAAGCACCTTCTGAAGGTATTGTCCAGCATGGTTCGTCCCAGTCGGGAAGACGACTCCGGCGAACCCATCTCGTATCGAACCGCGGTCGTTACATTCGGTCTATGCATAATTCTGCTGATGCTGATCTGCGTAAAAGGCGGCATGTCGATCTGGGGGTATGCGCTCTTTATCGCCATCTATCTACTGATTGTCGTCGGCGTTACCCGAATGCGCGCCGAATTGGGTCCTCCGATTCACGCCATCGGCTATACGACTCCCCAATATCTAATGATTGCTATGATTGGCACACAACGATTACGGCCAGGCAATTTGACGATGCTTTCCCTGATGAACTGGCTAAGCGGAGCCAGCTACGCCTCATTTCGCACTCACCCGATGCCGGATCAGCTCGAAGCCTTCAAACTTGCGGAACTCACCGGCATTCGCACGCGAACCATGTTCGCTGCCTTGGCGATTGCCAGCGTGGTAGGCGTCGTCTCCACGTTAATCCTTTTTCCTTATGCCGTCTACGACGAAGGGATCGTCTCCGGATCTGAGCAGATTCACTCTGGCGGAACGGAAGCGTACAACTTCCTTTCCGCGTGGTTAATCAATCCGAAATCCACAGATTGGTTTGCAATGTCTATCCTCGGCGTGGCATTTGTCTTCAATCTGGGCATCATGCTTCTCCGATCGCGATTTGTTTGGTGTCCGCTTCACCCGGCAGGATACGTCATCGGCGTTGCCCCCGGTACCCTAATCATCAACGTGCTCTGGCTGCCCCTAGTCATCGCAATGACCGCCAAGTGGATCATACTCAAACACGGTGGGGTAAAAACGTATCGTCGTGCGATCCCCTTCTTTGTTGGCTTGGTTCTCGGTGAAGCCCTGCTCGGCTGTTTCTGGCCCATGGTTAGCCTCATCCTCCGCTCCTCTGTCTACAGTTTTTATTGAGGTTTGGAGATATTGGCAAAAACAGTGTGCCATCGCTAATAGTAACAGTGGTAATTAAAGAGTAGGGAACGCAGAAGTTATGTAGGTTGGGTTGAACGGTCAAACACGAATCTGCATCAATGCCAAGAGAGAATTTGCCTTGCGACATCACCATCTTGTGGCAAGAGAGAGTGAAACCCAACCTACGGATCATCGCTGAAAAATCAGATGCGTTTCCCCTGCGATACACGCCGATTCCTCTTGACATCAAGACATAGTTATGAAAAAATTTATTGTAGTCGTATTCAACGCCGAAATCCGTGTTAAATTCCGTCACCGATTCATTGACTCATAACCGCTAGATGGGGGCCTCACATGAAATTGACCGACCAACAACTCAACTTTTTTCATAATTTTGGCTACCTAATGATTCCCCAGCTCTTTAGTCCCGAGGAGATGAATTGGATCATTGAGGAGTACGAGGGCGTCCTTCAGAACCACGCCGGTGGCAATGCTCATGACGGCTCAAGGCGTACCATGATCGTTCCCTCCTACGGTTACAGCGAAAAACTCTGTACACTGCTTGATGACCATCGTATCCTCGGGATTGCGTCCGGCATTCTTGGAGATGATTTTAATTACGGCGCTGGCGATGCCAACTACTACGTAGGCGACACTCGCTGGCATCCCGACGCAAATTGGCCCGAACTCTTTGCGATTAAGATGACTTTTTACCTTGACCCAATGACTGCCGACACCGGCTGCCTCCGCGTTATTCCCGGGAGTCATCGAATTGACTCCTACTGGCATAAGAAATTGGATGCGGACTGGAGAAACGATCGCGATCACATTAATCTTAACGACGCGGAAGACGTCTGGGGGCTTTCACCTGCCGACATTCCCGGGAGTGTTGCTATAGAAACCAGTCCGGGCGATCTGGTTTTCTTTAATCACACCATCTTCCACGCCTCCTTCGGCGGGGGAACTCGCCGGCGCATGTTCACGCTGAATCTAACTAAAAGCGGCAAGACCGAGGCGGAAATCGCACGTATAGACGCATATCTCACCAGGAATTGCCCGACTGCGCACGGATTCAAAATCGGTGGCATGTACACCGATCTCACAATCGACACCGCCACCCCCGAACGCCTGAGACACATGACGCAATTTCATGAACGTCACGCCGTAGTGCACCCTAACGACACGATTCCACGTGAATTGCCGTCACTCTAGAACGATGTGAGTGAGAAAAACTATATGTGTCGGCAAACGCGGATGTCCCGGCTGTAGGAATCAGTGAATTTCATCGCATGGCACTGGAAACAGGAATTCATAATCTATGGCGCTTCCGTACGTCAAGAACTATACGCTTACATTGGAATAGGAGTACTGCTTCAAATGGCTGATACCCTCTCTGCAACGCCCGAGGAAATGCAAACTGCCCGTAACTGGATAGCCAGTTCAATCGATGGGCTAGTTCCAAACCTTCCCTTCTCTTTCACGTATGACGGAGTATCGTCGCGTGAATTTCTTCCGTCGGCGGACCAAGCAAAATGGACGTGGGATCTGAAGCGGGACGAGATGGAGCTGGATGAGGGGCGAACGCAGCATAGTCTGACCTATGACGACCCGCATACAGGTCTTCAAGTTCGATGTGAAGCCGTCATCTACGCCGATTATCCCGCTGTCGAATGGATTGTGTATTTCCAAAATAACGGCGATCGGGACACTCCGATTATCGAAGACATCTTGGCAATGGACGTGTCATTCAACCGTCCCGGCCCCGGCGAACCAACTTACGTCAAGCGATGGATTGAGTGGAAGGGAGAAGCCGAAACCGTCGCGTTGCACAGAGAACCCGGCGAGTTTGTCGTCCATCACGCTACTGGAGGTGTGCATTCCTTCTGGGCATTTCAGCCGCATGACGATGAGTTGGGACCCGGGCAGGAGTTGACAATCGGCGGGGTTTCTTCTCAGCCGGATCTTCCGTTCTTCAACATCGAATGGCCGGACGAAGGAGTTATCGCCGGTATTGGGTGGACAGCGCCATGGCGAGCAGATTTTGTTCGTGATCAGGAACGGTCGCTGAGCGTCAACGTGGCTATGACCGAATGGGTAGCACCTTGGCAAGCAGAGGCGATGAGAGGCGCGCATCTATCTCTGCGGCCGGGTGAACGTATCCGCATACCCCGTGTGCTCATGTTGTTCTGGAATCAAGATCGGCTTCGGGCTCAAAATCGCTGGCGTCGTCTGTTGCTCGACTACTACTCGCCTCGACCTGACGGCGAGTTGGTCAAAATGCCGTTCGGCGCCGCAACCCAGTGGCACACTGAGGAACAGAACATTGCAATCATCAACTGGCATCTCGACAACGGAATGCCAATCGAGGACTTTTGGATGGATATCGGATGGCAGCGGGCGCCGACGGAATCGGAAGCATTCGAGCACCTCGCCGATGATGTCGTCAATGAAGAACTGTTTCCCAACGGTATTCAAGCAGTGTCCGACGCCGCTCGGAAACGCGGGGTCAAGTACTTGCTCTGGTTTGGCGGCGATGAACGATGTCGGTTTCAAGCGATTTATCCATATCTTGAGCGCGTCCGGAAGTACCGGCCTGAACTGCTGTCCGATGAATATCCCGGCAACGACAACGGCAACCCCATGATTAACAAGTGGATGATAGATCACTATGGAAATCAGATTGAAAATCTCGGCATCGACATCTTTCGATGGGACTCTCGCAGCACCCCGCCTCCGGACGCAAACAACGACCGACGAGGTATAAACTGGGCGAGATCAGCCGAAGGGTTTTACAAGTTTTGGGATGCGCTGTTAGAACGCTTCCCCGGCCTAGTCATCGACTGCTGTGGCGGCGGTGCCGTAAACATGGACCTTGAGACGGTTCAACGCAGCGTCTTTCTCCACCGCTGCGACTACCAGTGCGGCGGCATCCACGAACCCGAGAACGTATTTAATCCCACCGGTATGCAGGGCCAGACCCATGGGATTACATCGTGGGCACCGCTGACCAGCGGGTGTGTCCGCCAATTGAGCACCTACGCCTTCCGTAGCGCATACAGCGCCGGATTGCGAATCACCTTTGAAGTCGTTGTTGAAAGCTTTTTCACCACTCCACCGTCCGCACCGTCGGAAGAGGAGTTCGATGTTGAACTCGCGCGCAAGCTATCGGAGGAGTACCTTTCTGTCCGTCATTGCTTCTACGGCGATTATTATCCGCTCTGCCGATACAACCTTGACGAGGACGCTTGGATGGCGTGGCAGTTTGATCGGCCCGATCTCGGCGAGGGCATTGTGCAAGCCTTCCGTCGGACTCAAAGTAACATCCTTACCTGCCAGTATCAACTCCATGCGCTAGAACCGGATACTCTTTATGAGTTGACCAATTTTGACATTCCCGGTACCACGAGCTTGACCGGAAGCGAATTGATGAATGACGGGCTAATCATTGATATCGGGGAGCAGCCCGGCGCCGTGGTAATCAGATACAGAGCACTCAAGTAGGACACCAGAATATCGAAAATTAGGAGCACCGCATGAACTCCGTTTACTTTGCGGCGACGCTTGCTCAACTCGCACATTCCGTAGCTCCATCTACCGAAGAGAAAGATTCTGCACGCGGGTGGACCTTGGCGAGATTCGCGTCCGATACACCAGCTCCGCCGATCTCATTTATTTACGATGGCAAACCGTCGAGCGAACTGTTCAAAACATGGACACTAGAGCAAGCTAGTGAGAGATTGGACGATCGCCGATTGCAGCACCGATTGACGTACTCCGATCCTCAGACAAGCATGCAGGTACAACTTGAAGCCATCGAATACAATGACTATCCCGCCGTGGAATGGGTTGCATATTTCCAGAATATCGGGGATAGTGACACTTCGATCGTGAAGGATATTAGGGCGCTGGATCTTACCCTTTCGCGCGAGGCGCCTGAAGCGCCCATCGTCGAGGAGCGGTGGAACGAAATGGCGGGGCGCTTTGAGCCAAAAGAGATTGAGACAGAACTTCGAGAGTTCGTCGTGCATTACGCCGAGGGCTCACCGCCCGAAATTACGGCTTTCCAGCCGTTAGAAGCCGAACTTGGCGCCGGCCAACACCTTCGCATCGGCGGTTACTCCTCCGTCACACATCTGCCGTTTTTCAACATTGAATGGGATCACGGCGGCATGATTGCGGCAATCGGCTGGACAGGTCCGTGGAATGCTGACTTTGAGCGAGATGATGATTTTTCGCTTTCCGTCAAAGCCGGCATGAGCGAGACGCACTTTCGCCTGCATCCCGGAGAGAGGATACGGATGCCCCGGATACTAGTGATGTTCTGGGACGGCGACCGGATTCGCGGGCACAACCTGTGGCGAAGACTGCTGTTTGACCATTACTGCCGTCGGTCTGAAGGAAAATTAATGCACGTCCCTATGGGGACTGCTGCTCAGTGGCACACCGAAGAGCAGAATATCGCTATGATTGACTGGCATTTGGACAACAAACTCCCTATAGAATACTATTGGATGGATATCGGGTGGCACCGACCACCAACAGAGGAAGAATCAAAGCAAATTCTAAACGAAAGCGCCATCAACGAAGATATGATTCCTAACGGTATCCGTGCAATCTCCGATCATGCCCACAACAAGGGCATCAAATACCTGCTATGGTTCGGCGGACCGCACTTTTACGTCAATCCCGATAGAGTGCGGAAACACCACCCCGAGCTTCTGACCGAGGAGCATCCCGGATGGGATCACGGCAACCCGATGATCAATCGGTGGATGGTCGATTACTTCTCAAAACTTGTGGAAGACTGGGGCATAGATATCTTCCGTCAAGATACACGGAATTACCCACTTCCGGATCCCGCGCCGGCCCGCGTCGGCATCAATTGGGCGCGCTGTGTCGAGGGGAATTACGAATTCTGGGACGCGTTGCTGGATCGATTCCCGAATCTACTATTTGACATTTGCGGCGGCGGAGGCATGAACATCGATCTTGAGAGTATTGGACGCTGCTTTTGTCTGCACCGCAGTGACTACCAGTGCGGCGGGATTCACGAACCGGAGAATCTGTTCAATCCCACGGGAATGCAGGGGCAGACCTATGGACTGTCATTGTGGGGCCCGTTAACCAGCGGCTGCTGTCGCGAAATGTCTCTATACGCCCTTCGAAGCGCGTACAGCCCGGGCTTGCGCGTAACTTTCGAAGCTGTCACAGCCCATTTCTTTGCCGACGCCTCGAATCCTCCCCCGGAAGGGGCGTTTGACACTGAACTCGCGGCGAAATTGATGAACGAATACAAGTCGTTGCGGCACTGTTTCTACGGCGATTATTATCCCCTGACGCCCTATAGTCTATCTGAACAGAACTGGATGGCATGGCAGTTTCACCGTCCTGATCTTGGAGAGGGATTCGTCCAAGCGTTTCGTCGATCAGAGAGCGACATTCTGAGTTGTCAATACAAGCTGGGTGGACTAGACCCGGCTGCACGGTATTCTTTGGAAATAGATGGAGACGCCCAATCCGCGACAGTGACCGGCTCCGAACTAGCGGAAAACGGATTGATCGTCACGATTCCCGATAGACCAAGCGCCGCCGTCATCACGTATAAGGCGGAGAATTGGACCGGATAGGAAATTGGTGTATGCAACTCACAGAGCAACAACTCCATCACTTTCATACATTCGGGTTCCTGCTTTTGCCTGCGCTTCTCCAGCCAGACGAAGTGGCATGGATTACCGATGAGTTCGAGCAGGTCCTTCAGATTCATGGCGCCGAGCATGACGGTTCCAAGCATACCCAAATTGTCCCCATGCTCGATCACAGCGAGCGACTTTGTACATTGCTTGATGACGCGCGCATTTTGGGAATTGCGAGCGCTATCCTAGGCGACGACTTCAACTATGCCGGCGGCGACGGCGACTTTTGGGTTGGCGATACGGATTGGCACCCCGATGGAAATTATTCGGATCTTTTTGCTATCAAGTTTGCCTTTTATCTCGACCCACTCACCCGCGACACCGGCAGTCTGCGCGTCCTCCCCGGTAGTCATCTGCCCGAATCCCATTGGCGATGCGGGAATATTCACCCCAATAACGCGCAGGCGTCCTGGGGTATCGATCCGTGGGAGATTCCGGGCAATGTTGCGATAGAGACGAATCCCGGGGATCTCGTTGTCTTCAACCACAGTATCTTCCACGCCTCTTTCGGCGGCGGCAATCGACGGAGGCAGTTTTCCATGAATTTGCATAAACGCGGCAAGACCGATGCGGAATTGGCGCGCATCGATCAGTATCTCGGACATCACGGCACGATTCCGCGGGGCATCCGAATCGGCGGCAAGTTCACGGGACTCAAACCGGGCAGCATGTATACGGACTTCAGCATGTACACCGATCTGATGATTGACACTGCGACGCCGGAGCGGTTGCGCCATCTCTCACAATTACACCATCGCGTGGCGGATGTCCACCCGATTGCGGCTCCGCCGCGGCCCCTACCGGCCAACAATACATAGTCTAAACCGATTACACCCATGAAGGTCAAGTTTCCAGCGACAAACCCCGGATTCCCGTCTTTCGTAACGCTCGACGACTTCCTTGACCGCGACTTTGCCAAATGTATCTCGGAGGAACTTTCGTCCGATGTGGTTAAGGATATAATGGAGCCGTTCCTAAGCGACAACCCGAGGGCGAATTTCTCGAATAACTTGCCGTTCATTCCCGACGGCGAAGGAATACCCGATTCCGATCGTCCCTACGAAAAAGATAACGCCTCAAAGACGTTCAACAGAATATTAGACATCTGCCCCCACCTCTACGAACTTTGGTTAAAGATGCGCGCCGAAGAATTGTTCAATCAGTGCATTCTTGCAAATCTTGACGCCTTTAGGCACAAAGGAATAGTCTCGACCAATCTCGCTTTCAACCCCGACGCGCAGTTGTCCATTGAGAAGAAGCAGGTCATCAACGGGCAAACTCAACTCACGATTGCGCCGGATTTCCACCTATCAATCGCAAAGCATGGCTATGATGTAAAGGTACATTCGGACAACCGGTACAAGATCCTTTTCGGCGTACTTTTTTTTAACGATGTCCCATCGGAAGAAGGGGGACAAACTTGCTTTTGGGCGTCGCGAGGGAGTTGTGATGTGCGTGATTATCCGCGCTATCCCGATCCAGCCGACATTCGACTCCTAAGCGCGATTGAGCCAAAAGCGGGCAGACTGGTGCTCGGTATGAACAGCAACGATGCGTATCACAGCGTGCGGGAATACACGGGAAATGGGCGCCGTCAATTTGTCTATTTTTCGTTCTTCGTACCGGATTGTGAGAACGTCTGGAAGGTCAACGACCAACTCTAGTCAGACGTTCGAAGCACAACGCAATCTTGTAACTCAACACATAGATGTGAAAAAAACTCCTCGGAAATCGCCCGAGACTTGACATTAACATGAGATTAGCCTCGGAAAGACGGTTTGAAGGAAGGTACAAACTTGAACAAATCATCGATCGAATAACAGGACAAGCTAGAAATGATTTTATCATTGATGATCTTGTTGGACTGGAGGTCGCTCAGCCTACGTAAAATAACGGATTCACATCTAAAGGACCTGATATGAGAGAGGCCGAGCAGGAAAACAGGATAAAACCTGTATCGTGGATAGGTTCATCACAAAAGGATTTGAAGGAGTTTCCCACAGAAGTTCAACGTACAATAGGATACGCGCTTTATGTCGCACAAGTTGGAGAGAAACATTCAAAAGCTAAGCCGTTAAAGGGACTGCCGGGAGTCCTGGAAATCCGAACAGAATATGCAAGCAATGCCTATCGGGCGGTCTATACATCCAGAATTGGCGACGTGATTTACGTGCTGCACGTTTTTCAAAAGAAGTCCAAGAAAGGAGGTGGAACCCCGAAGAAAGAGATTGATCGGATTAAACGACGTTTGAAAATAGCTCATGCGTTAGCCCGCGGAGGATAAATCATGGCAAACTATACACCCAGTTCAGGAAATGTGTTTAGAGATTTGGGGCTCCATTCGCCTGAGGAATGTTTACTAAAAGCGACTTTAGCCCATAAAATCAATCATCTAATCGCCAATCTGGGATTGACACAACGTGAAGCTGCCGACTTTTTTGGGCTTGGCAGATCTAAAATGACAGAATTGAAGAATGGTCGATTGGAGCATGTATCCATCCCGAGTCTCTTTTCTCTGTTAAAGAAGCTAAATCAACAGCTTGAGCCCGTTGCTCTAGACTATCTGCACCAAGGCGTTTCGGCGATACACAGAGGCGACCCGGCGGATGCCGTGGCACACTATACTAAAGTCATATCACTAAATCCTGACACTTTTATCCTGTCTATAGCTCATTACGATCGAGGTGTGGCTTACCGGAAAATAGGAGATGACGCCAAAGCTATCGAAGACTATACGAGGGCTATAGAATTAGATTCCTGTTATGTTGCCGCTTATACGAACCGAGGCGCCGCGTTGCACCGGATGGGTGCCCATGACCATGCCATTGAGGACTGTAACAAAGCAATACAACTCAATCCCGAAGATCCTACAGCCTATAGTAATCGAGGAGCTGTCTATGCGAGCAAACGTGATTATGAGCGCGCCATTGAGGACTTTAACAAAGCAATACAGTTAAAACCCCGTTATGCCAGGCTCTATAACAACCGCGGTGTTGCTTACATGAAGAGGGGCGACATGCACCGCGCGATTGAAGACTATAACAAGGCGATTAGACTAGACCCGAACGACGCCGGGGCTTATTACAGTCGCGGGATGGCGTGGATGCACCTACGACATTGGGATCAAGCAAGATTGAACCTTACGGCCGCCGCATCAATGGGAACCGATATCATAAGTGAGTTTTGTATTAATTACGGTAGCATCTCGGACTTCGAAACGAAGAGCTGTGTCCAGTTGCCTAAAGATATCGTCGCAATGCTGACAACCGCGAATTCCAATGGCAGACGAAACGAACTTTAAGGTGAGCACCGCCCATCAGCCCTTCGACCTTGTCTGCTCGTACGTTACAAAGAATTTTTGTCTTGCCAATTTCGAGATTCAAATTGCACCTGAGCCTAAGAAAAACCGAAAATGTCGATTCTGAAGCAGTCGCACCATCACCATTTTAATGCGTACGGCTACATGGTCGTCGAGAATGCAGTACCCATCGATCTTTGCAACGCAGTTGTCGATGCAACTTGGGCGTTCTTAGAGATGGATTCGAGCGATCCGGACGATTGGTATCGCTTGCCTCACAAACCGCCGGAACGTCCGGGCATTGGTATGGTGAGCATGTACTGGCATCAAGCTATGTGGGATGTCTACCAGCATCCACGGGTTCATCAGCTATACAGCGAGGTTTATGGCACCGATCAACTTTGGGTGCATATTGACCGGGTAAATATGAAACCGCCACGGCATCCCGATCATCCGGACTGGGCGCGCGCGTCGGGGTGTCATTGGGATGCGGACACATCAAAATTGCCTCTTAAGTTCGGGACACAGGGAGTGCTCTATTTAACGGACACGGGTGCCAATCAGGGGGGATTCGGCTGTTTGCCAGGGGCGCACAAATCGCTTATTGACGAAGAAAACCCCCGCATTCCGGAGTTAACACCCGGTAAATTTGCCACAATCCCCGGTAAAGCAGGATCGATGCTAGTTTGGCATCAAGCACTTCCCCACGGAAATGGGGCAAACACCTCCGACAAACCGCGATTCGCGCAATATATGAACTTCTATCCCGCGCCCAACCCGATGGACGAGAAGCGACGTGAAGAACGCATTACCCTTTGGAAAGAACGCCGACCACTAGGTGAAGGTCCTTATACCCTTGATCCACGCGGATGGGAGGCGGCGAATTACGGACCACCTAACCTTACTTGGTTAGGACGAAGATTGCTAGGGCTTGACCTTTGGGACTGACTAGTGCCCCATGATTTTTCGGGAAGGCTATCACATTAGGACTTGCGCGACAACGGGGGATTTCTCCTACAACGAGCCTTTAGGTGTTCAATTGCGCATATCCTATCCGAATATGTAACTCGCGCCATAGTTTCAGGTTCATGCGGCTTAATCA
The DNA here is from genome assembly GCA_965204085.1 of Candidatus Poribacteria bacterium. GTDB lineage: Bacteria > Poribacteria > WGA-4E > WGA-4E > JAJDTR01 > JAJDTR01. Next base: position 1,944,467 of record CBDBEE010000002.1, read on the forward strand.
CGCCAAAACCCCCACATCTTGAAAGGAGGATTCTCATGCAACCGACGGAACAACAACTCAACCACTTGCACACTTTCGGCTTTGTGGCTTTTCGCGAACTCTTTTCCTCTGACGAAGTAGCTTGGATTACCGATGAGTTTGAACAAGTCGTTCAAGTCCACGGCGGCGATCATGACGGGGAGAAGCACACGGGAACTGTCCCGGCGCTTGATCACAGCGAACGTCTCTGTACACTGCTCGATGACGCACGCATTCTCGGTATCGCATCCGCGATTCTGGGTGACGACTTCAATTATGCCGGCGGCGACGCCAACTTCTATGTTGGTAATACCGGTTGGCATCCCGACGGCAACTATCCCGATGTGTTTGCCATCAAGCTGGCATTCTACCTTGATCCCCTGACCCGCGACACCGGTTGCTTACGCGTACTTCCCGGCAGCCACCGTCCCGACTCCCCTTGGAGAACCGAGGGTTTGCAGCCCCGAGATTCCGAAGCGTCATGGGGAGTGCCGCCATCGGAGATTCCCGGCAACGTTGCGCTGGAAACAAACCCGGGAGATCTCGTAGTCTTCAACCACAGCACCTTCCACGCGTCGTTCGGCGGCGCCAATCGCAGACGCATGTTCACCATGAATTTGCATAAGCGCGGCAAAACAGAAGCCGAATTGGCGCGAATAGATGAATACCTGAGCCATCACGGCACTCTGCCACGCGGAATCCGTATCGGCGGAAAGTTCACGGGGAACGGTAAGAACAACATGTATTCCAACTTCAGCATGTACACCGATGTGATGCTTGATACGGCTACGCCGGAGCGGCTTCGGCATCTCGCGCAGCTACACGAACGCGTGGCGCTAGTTCATTCAAAAGCCGCTCCTCCACGCCCCTTGAACATAAAGTGAATATTACTAGGAATTACAATCCGTTCGGGTAATGAAAGTCTTCTATAGCACAATCCGTTAAATTGAGGAATGCGCAAACTGAATGAAGTTTAAGAAATTGATTCGGTATTTGTTTGGCGAAGTCCGGTGCGGTTAGAAAGGGATCTCTATCGCACCTACCGGGTTTGGAGTGAATTAGAATTTCTGATTTAAATGATTAAACGTCATACAGTTTACCCTACAACGGAGTGATCGACCTTTTGACGGGTGTTTCGTAGCATTTACATTTTTTGCTTGCATCAGATTTGAATTTTGTGTAAACTAATAGCACGTTTCAAGACGCATGTGTTAGGTGCCTATCTGTGCGTTGCACACAGAAAAGGCGATCCTCTTTGAAATGCAACGGATTAAATCGAAAAGGAGTAGACACATGAAAGCGGGATTTCTTCTAATATGCGCAGGCTTAATCGGCATGGCTGCGCTCATGTCAACGAACAGTACAGCACAAATTGACCTTTCCAATGCTTTGGGGATTTATCTCTTTGACGAGGGCGAGGGCAAAGTGGCTGGAGATTCAAGCGGCAATGGCAGCGATGGAGAACTGTTGAACGATGTCAAATGGGTCGACGGAAAATTCGGCACGGCGCTCCAGTTTGACGGTTTGACGTCTGTTGTCGAGTTGAACAACCCTATGAATGTAGGCGAGTACGGCACAAGTCACAGTATTTCCATTTGGGCAAACCTTGCCGCACAACAAAATCCTCACGCCGACATGATCGGCAACCACGGAAAGCCCGGCGGGTATGAGATTGAACAACGGGGTGAGGAACACAACAAGTTCTACTTTGGCATGAAAATCAACGACGCATGGCAAGGCGGACCTTGGGCGGAACGCCCCTCAACACAGCTCGCCGATGGCGTATGGGAACATCTGGTGGTCACACGCGACGGTGACACCGTAAAGCACTATCTGAACGGCGATCAAACCGTTGAATACGGGATTGACCCTGATGTGGTTGAGGATACCACCGAATCCAATTTCTTCATCGGCAACAGCGCCTGCTGCGGGGACGGTAGAATCATCACCGGCACATTGGATGAGGCTGCCATATTTACGGTAGCGCTGACAGAAGCAGACGTCGCCGCTCTTGCGGGAGGACTAGTGAATGCTACGTCTGTCGACAGCGCCGGCAAAATGACCACCACCTGGGGTCAGCTTAAGTCCCAGTATAAATAACAATCTACTTTCTGCAAGGGAGCCACATCCCTTGAGGTAAAGTGCATCGGATTCAAATTAGGGATGGCTCGTAACAGCAACATTGAGCCATCCCTTTTTTCATATCTTAATGTAAAGATGATGGGTTGTACTTTCCCTTCTTCTTCCGTAGAATCCGAAAACGCATAGCGCGGTTCCCTCCGTTTCGGAATATTTAAGGACTACCCACATGAAATCGAACATCCAGCTTATTTGGTATAGTTTGACTGTGATTTGCGTGTGTTTCGCCTTCAAGATCTCGGCACAAATAAAAGTTGAAGACACCGTTGGAATCTGGCTCTTTGACGAGGGGCGAGGAAAGAATGCCAAGGAGATGGCTGGAAAGGGGCTTGATGGAGAACTGATTAACGGTCCCAAATGGGTTAACGGCAAGTTTGGAAAAGCGATTCGCTTTGATGGATCGCCTCAGTTCGTGGAGGTCAATGATCCGCTGAATGTGGGAGAGTTCGGGACGAGCCATAGCATTTCGGTGTGGGTGAATCCAGATGCCACACAGAACAAGCACGCGGACATGCTAGGGAATCACGGCAAACCCGGCGGGTATGAGATCGAACAACGGGGAGGCGAGCACAACAACTTCTACTTCGGTATGAAAATCAATGACACGTGGCAGGGAGGACCTTGGGCGGATCGCCCTTCAACCAAGCTCCCCGACGGAGAGTGGAGTCATTTTGTTGTTATACGCGATACCAAGACCATCAAGCACTATTTGAACGGAAAGAAAACAGTTGAATATAAAATCTCAGACGATCGAGTGGATGACAGCAACGCAAATTTTCTCTTTGGCCACAGTGCCTGCTGCGCGGGCCGTAATTTTAAGGGAATACTAGACGAGATAGTCATATTCAAGAAAGCGTTAGACACGGACGACATTCGAGGGCTCTCCAGAGGTGTGGAGGGGGCAATGCAGGTCGAATCAAGGGGCAAACTTACGACAAGCTGGGGAAAACTCAAAAACCACTACGCTCCGATCCCGTAAAGGCTTCGCCTGTTGATGTAGAGCACCTACACCGCGTATCATTGGATCGTAAGTGTTAGTGGCTAGAGGCCAGTATAATCCCTAGAGCCTAGGACGGGCAATGAATAGGATTTACTATCGCACTGGGATTTCTATCGCATTCGCTATCAAGATTTCTATCGCGCTTCTTATTCAGTCGCTTGATTCCCGCCTACGGTGTAAGTGGACGGTATATTTACGACATCATATGCACTATTATTCAAGCGAAATGGTATAACTCAATCTCCAGCCTTAATTTCTCCCCATGTCACGGCGATCTTTCCGGACGCGTCCACGGCGTAAAATCGCTTTAACGAACCTCGCATTGCACGCTTAATTTCGCCTTCTGTCAAAGCGGTGCTGTAGAGGGCAACTTCATCAATAATGCCCTTGAACCACTGTTGAACACCGCCGCCGACCCAATTTCTTCCGCCAATCTTCAACCCTGTCTCCTTTGCGTCCACTTTGGGTACAAGGTCAATTTCTTCCGCCGACTCTCCATTTACGTAGAGCACACGTTTATTGGACCTCCTATCGTCCTGCACTCCGGCGACGTGGTACCATTTATTCGGCTGAATTTCCGGTCCGTTCCCCGTGGCATTTTCAGCTCTAGATTGGAAAGCCAGTTGGTTTTTGTTGGTTATAGAGAGTCGATATGTCGGTGTGTTGTCCCAGACGAGCCCTCCCTCCTTAAAATAGGTCTTGTCAATGACGGAATAGAACTCTTTGTTTACAACCTTGGGGAATATCCATGCCATGATTGTGAAGCTTCCTTTGTCGCCAATATCCAGCGACAGATTGTCGTGGTCAGCAACCTCGACGTGCCCCTTGAATCCCGTGAATTCCAGTGCGTTGGCAAACTTCCCCCCGTTCACCCATTTGACGCCCTTTCCCACCAAGGTCGTCGTGTGACCGTTCAGACTTAGGTCTCTCGTGTTCGTGCCCTCTCCTTCGTCAAAGGGAAGATAGAGAACGAGTGACTCGTCCTGTATTGCGTCCACATTCCAAGAAAACAGAGCGGTAAAGCAAGCAATCATTATGCCCAGAAATAGCGCCTTCATGTGCTCATCCTCCTTTATCAGCGTGAGTACCTCAAAAAACCCATGGCACTCCATTTTAGCACGTTGTGCGTCTCAAATCAAGAAAAACCATTTGCAGAATCGTGCCCGTGTAGAGTGCACCTAGGTTCCTATGACATATTGTGGTAGCTTGACACCGGTGTTTCCATAATTCTTTGAACAGAAGACCGCCCCTTTATGATATAATCGGCGAGAATGAACCCATGGGGCACTCACCTGTGACCGATTGATTGAAGAGGAAAACGTTCTATATGACCGTCAACGCAGCAAACCAAAGGATAAGTGTTACATGGCGAGCGGTCATTATAGGTCTCCTCCTCATCCCGTTGAATGCCGTCTGGATTATGCAGATGGAAGCGGTCTACTACTCCGCCCACTCGACGTTAATCGCTCTCTTCTTCAACGTCGTGTGCAATATCCTTATCCTGATACTGCTGAATATCCCGTTACGAAAACTATCTCCGAATTTGGCTTTTAACCAAGGGGAACTGCTCACTGTGTATGTGATGCTGAGTTTGTCCTCCGCTCTCGTCGGTCATAGCATGTTACAAATTCTACCGCCGACGATGGTGGCTCCCTTGGCGTTAGCAACGCCGGAGAACGACTGGCACGACCTGTTCTGGCGGCACATCCCGCAATGGCTCGCTATCAGCGACGAGCGAGCGCTTGAAGGGTATGTCAGAGGCGTCAAGAAGGGTGAGCCAACGCTGTATTTGCCGCGAAATATCGAAGCCTGGCTTGTACCGGTACTCGCGTGGTCTGTATTCGTTGTCCTGCTCATGTTTGTCATGCTTTGTATAAACATCATCATCCGCAAGCAGTGGACGGACAGAGAAAAGTTGACATACCCGATTGCGCAACTGCCATTCGAGATGACAAAGTCGGGGACGAGGTTGTTTAGCAGCAAGCTGTTTTGGCTGAGTTTTTCCATTGTCGGACTCATCGGAATCGTTAATGGATTGAGTTACTTTTTTCCCAACGTCCCCTATCTGCGTAACACACCGCCGTTTGACCTAGCCGTCTACTTTACAACCAAACCGTGGAACGCGCTGGGAAAGACTGCGCTTCTGATTCGACCGTTCATCTTGGGGCTTGTTTTTCTCATTCCGCTGGACATTGCTTTTTCCTGTTGGTTCTTCTTCTTTTTCTGGAAAGCTCAGTTGATTTCCGCAAGTGCTTTAGGCTGGCGGGAGCGGCCCGAGTTTCCCGAGCAAAGCATGGGAGCGTACATTGCCCTGTTCGGTATCGCATTTTGGATGGGCAGACGTCACTTGATACGATTTTTCAAGTCGGCGTGGAATGCAGACCTTCGGACCAACGCCAACGAAGACATAACCGAGCCGCTAAGATACCGTACGGCGGTGATCGGGCTTATCTTGGGTTTCGCCTTCCTCACGGTATTCTGTTGGTATGCGGGCATGTCGATGTGGGCAGCGGCCGTCTTTTTCGCGCTGTTTCTGATGACCGAGATTGGGATTACGCGAATTCGCGCCGAGGTTGGGTCACCTATCCACGACCTCCACTTTGCGGGACCTGAATATTTAATGGTAGACGCCGTTGGGACGCGGAAACTTGGAGCGGGCAGCTTGACCGTGATGTCCTTCTTCTGGTTTCTGACACGCGCGCACTACAGTGATGTCATGCCTCACCAACTTGAAGGGTTCAAATTGGCGGATCGTGCACGCATGAAGCAGCGCGGTATTCTTATCGCCATGCTCGTTGCGATAATCTTTGGTACAATCGTCGCATTCTGGGCAATTCTTGACGCTTCATACAGGTTTGGAAGCGCTTGGAGCGGCAGCGAACCTTTCCTACGTTTGAGTGGCTGGCTGACCTACTCAAAGTCGACAGACTTCGCCGGGATCGGTTTCTTTACTTACGGTCTTTTGTTTGGTCTTTTCTTGATGGCGATGCGACTTCGTTTCATTTGGTGGCCCTTCCATCCTGCGGGCTATGCCGTGTCTAGCACCTATGGGATGCGCGGACTATGGTCAATGTTTTTTCTCGCTTGGTTGGTCAAACTGCTGGTTCTGAAACACGGCGGACTAAGGCTGCACCGCCGAATTTTACCGTTGTTCTACGGCATGATTCTTGGCGATTTCGTAGTAGGCGGATTTTGGGCGCTGTTCGGCGTGGTATTCCAAACTCCAACTTACAATTTTTTGAAGTGGTGGTAGCAATCTTTCTGCTATAATGATAGGAATGTACTCACCTTCCGCATAATGGACTTGTGTAATCTCAAATTTTCATATACCAAATCTTGGAGTATATATCCACAAACGAGCAAAAATCACCGAGGTACTACCGCGAGTCCGATTGATTGACCGTTTTTGTCCTTTCATCATCAACTTCATTTTACCAAGTAACACACCACATTGAGGATCTCTATCGCACTCGCTATTCACTCGCTTGATCCTCTGGATCGAGGAAAGAGACTCCGACTAGTAAGTGTTACCTGCGGAAAGAATTATTCCGACAGGGATAATTGCATGCTGTCAATTTTGATGCGGGATACTGCCAACTGAGAAATTAAACTTCTAGGTGCTTGATAATGCGGAAGACAAGATGTAGTTAACCATTTGTGCAAATAGGAAGATAGAAAAATGGCAAAAATCGAGAAATACAAAGGTTACGACACGGATCCCCCGATTCCAAAACCGGAAGAAAAAGTGTTACCGAATATCGTCACCGTTCGCGACGGAATGCCTGTCACATACCCTAACTGCAACGGCATCGGTGTACGGATTCTTCATCCCAGCAATCCAAAAGCGCCCGCGCAGAACATGAGCGTTGTCATGTTTTATGTTCCGCCCCATGTCGAGTTGGAACCCGGCACATCGCACTACCCAGAGGAATGTTACGCCATACTGCGCGGAAAAGGTATAATGACGTTGGCGGGCGAGGAAGTAGAGGTAGAAGCGGGCATGTTCATCCACCTGCCGCCTTGGTGCGAGCATGGCATCAAAAACACGGGCGACGAGACACTAGAGATATTAATCGTTACCTCACCGCCAAATCCTTAGCCTTCAAAATAGGGTGGCACCATTAGGGCGTGTTGACATTTCATCGCAACCGGACAATCAAGAGCGGTGCACAGACACATGTCGTTTCGTAGGGGTTGGGTCTCCCAACCCGTTGGGCGAGGAAACCTCGCCCCTACGATTGGCAACCACCGGCGAATTATGGACACGCCTTACATAAATGTCAACAGAACCTAAGGCACCGGAAAAAACTTTCCATGAAAAAAACGTCTAACGCTTTGCTTCTATTCCTGACACTCGGGTACGTCGTCCACCAAACTTCGTGGCTTATCTATGCCACTGCGGATGCGCCTGATAGCCACGTCATCCTTGCACAATACGAGTGGGGGGATGTCCAACATCACATCTCGCTCGCCGATCTAAAGTTAGCCATCAACAAACTGCCGAGAAACCGTCGTGATGAACTCGTATCCAAAAAGAACGTCGTGGAATATCTTGAGGAACTTACGGACGAAAAACTAAAAATCCTAGACGCTACCGGTAGAAACTTGGACACAGATGCATCTTTGATAAAATTGGTAAAGGAATATCAAGAACAACAAATGGTGCGGCGCTTGATAGAGATTGAAGTCGATGAGAAAGTCTTTTATACCAAAGCAGAGCTCAAGGCGTATTATGAGACCCACCAAGACGATTACGTAGCGAAAGCCGAGTCTCACGCCACCTGTATCAGCCTTACCAGCAGACACCGCGCGCAAGAGGTGTTGGACGAGATAAAAAATGGCAGGGACATCGCGGAATTGGCGGCAGAACTTTCAAGGAAGGGGGAGCTAACGGGCCCCGGTGACACCGAGTCCGATCCGGGCAAAATACGTCTTTTTGCCCAGACCGATTATCCACGCTGGAAGGAGTTTACTGACGCCGTATTCGCGCTGGAGATTGGCGAGATGACTTGGGAGATTTTTGAAATCGAAGTCGACAACGTAACTTACTACATGATATTCCGTAAAGATGACTACATTCCCGAACGGCAAAAAGCCTACGATGAAGTTCGAGAAGACATTAGACGGAAAATCGGTGACCAGAAAAAACGCCTGCGCTTCGGACAGTGGATGAATATAATCCGCGATCGGACCGAGTTCATTATCTATCCAGATCTGCTTCCTGACGCATTAGCCACGGATGGCACCCAATCCGGCACGGCGAAAATTGAATCTAGCGAAGCTGACAAAACGGTAATTGCCAAATTTGAGTGTGACGGCACGCAGCAACTTACGCTGACAGAGATAAAACATGAGCTTGACGGCCTGCCCGATTTTGCGAAAGAGAAATATAAGGGCAAGGCGGGAATTGAAGAATATGTGAATCTCATGGCGGAGAGCCGCTTAATGTTATGCCTCGCCAAAAATATGAAAATTGATGAAGATGTCAAGGTTGTGGCCCTGGTTAGAGACTATCAGCACAAAGTGTTAATCGATAAGGTAACTGAGTTGGAAATTAATCAGAAACTCCGACTAACCGAGGAGGACTACCGGCGTTACTATGAGAAACACAAGGTAGACTATTTTCAACCGGAGAAGGTACGCCTTACGTGCATTACACTACAGAGCAAAGAGTTGGCGGAGCAAGTCTTTCAACGGATTCGGGCGGGGGAAGATATGGGCGAGATTGCTACCGAATTGTCGGACAGGGGGGAACTGACGGTGGGACCTGGGTCGAACCCGAGGAGACCGGGCGACACCGGTTTCTTCACGCACGCATCGTACATTGAAAGAGCAAAGTCTTTCGCCGATGCCGCTTTTGCGCTTGAGGTCGGCGAAATGGTAAAGCAGGTATTCCCAATCAAAGTTGAGGGAGAGCGGTATTTCCTAATCTTTCGAAAGGAGGAGTTTCGAGAGGCACGCCAGCCAGAATTTGAAGAGGAGCGTCTGCGTAAACGCGTGGTGAAAGACGCTGAACGCCGGGCACGCCAAGACCTTACCGAGGAGTGGCTAACCCGATTACGCGAAACAGCGCAAGTTAAAACGTTCCCAGACCGAATTCCTGAATCGTTGTAGAGGTGTACACCATCTTTTATGCCCGTCCCGTCACATGCGTCTCCTGCTCCGTCTGGATTGACAAATCTAGACCCACTCGCTTGACTGGACAAGGAAGGCGATAGAGATCCCCTGCGCGCCCTGCGAAAAATGGTGGGCAGGGGATTCCTATCGCACTCACTATCCATTCGTTTGATCCCCTCTGGGGCTTTTTTAAAGGCTGGTGCGCTGTGCGCACCCTACAAAAGCGCTGATGCAAATCTTGGTTTTGGGGCGAATATGCTACAAATATGAATTTTCAAGCAGGCTCTAAACCTCAAAACAGGCTCTCGCTCCAGCTACGAAATCATCCAATCAACGACAGCACGGGCTCCGCCAAGAGTTGACAAACCCTTTCCAAAAACTGCGCTGCAGGGGCGCCATCAATTACCCGGTGATCAAACGTCAGGCTCAACGACATCACCTCTCCCGCGACGACCTCGTCGCCCACAACAACCGGTTCGCGAACAATCCGACCGACACCCAAGATTGCGGATTGCGGAAGGTTGATGATTGGAGTGAAGGCGTCAATTCCGTAGCCACCCAGATTCGTTATCGTAAAAACACCGTGCTGCAACTGATCGGCTTTCAACTCCCCCTTTCGTGCGGAATTAACTATCTCTCGCGATTCAGCGGCAATTTTTGATAAACTCTTCTGCGGCACGTCGAAAATCACCGGCGCAAGCAAGCCGTTCTCCGTGTCAACGGCGAACGCAATATTGATATCCTCCGGAATGAAAATCCCGTCATCGCGCCACTGGCCGGTGATCATCGGATGTTCACCTACCGCAATTGCGGCGAGTTTCAGCACCATGTCAGTATAAGTTGGGACAATCTCGTACTGATCGGAAGCCTTGAAGCGATCACGTAATGCCACTAAGCCGGAGGCGTCAACTTTTGTCGTAATGGTTACAGGTGCAGCCTCATTAACACCTGCGACCATTCGCTCGGCGATAGTTTGGCGTATGCGCGTAATCGGAACAGATTTTCCTGGTACCGCAGTGGGCGGAGCTTCAACAGGAGCAGGCGGTTTCGACTCAATAGCGGCTGTTCTGATGTCCTCTTCTCGAATACGGCCGCCAACACCAGTTCCCCGCAGACCCGACCAATCAACTCCTAGCTCACGTGCGACACGGCGTGCGCGGGGGGTGATCGCAGTTCTTTTGGCGGGAGGAGAAGTAGCCGATTCAGGCACTTGAGTTTCCGGCGCCGGGGCAGGTGTTGCCGATTGAGCCGACGGTTCCTCCTTACGTGGCGGTTCGGGGGCTTCCGGCTTGGCGGTTCCCTCCAACTCAAACGGAGGCGTCTCACCGTCCTCCACTAAGTAAGCCAGCAATTGACTGACTACCACCTCATCGCCAGGCTGCGGTGCATCGGGCGGTATTCGCAGAATTCCCGCATCGAAGGACTCAATCTCTTGCGACGCCTTTTCGCCTTCCAAGACAAATAGCATCTCGCCCGCTTCAACTTTCTCGCCATCCTGTTTCAACCACTCCACAAACGTACCTTCGTCCATAGACCAACCAAGGCGTGGTACAACAATCTCAATTGCCATCAATTCACCTCATTATTCGGCGAGCAAGTCTCGAATCGCGTGTTCAATACTGTCAACGTTTGGGACCACTTCCTTCTCCAACGTTGGGCTATACGGTGTCGGGGCAAATGCGCCGTTCAAACACTTTACCGGCGCATCAAGGTCGTTGAAACCGATATCCGCCACTCGCGCCGCGATTTCAGATGCCATGCTGCACGGCGCAAAAACCTCGTCTACGACCAAAAGACGCCCGGTTTTGTGCACTGACGCCAGAATCGTCTCCAGATCCAGCGGCGAGACGGTTCGCGGATCGATAATCTCCACAGACACATTTTCGCTTGCCAGCCGTTCCGCAACCTTTTCCGTGTGATGACGCATCAACGCCAGTGCGACGACTGTGGCGTCCGTTCCTTCGCGAACAACGGTTGCCTTTCCAAACGGAACCTCATAAGTCTCTTCGGGCACAGGTCCCTTAATTGCCATTAGCTCCCGATGCTCAAGAAACAGTACCGGATCGGTGCATCGAAGCGCGTGCATAAACATACCTTTGGCGTCATACGGGGTGGCTGGCATAACGACGCGCAACCCCGGAATCTGGGAATAGATGGAGTGATAGTTGCCCGAATGGTGGGTCGCCGCGGAGTGCCCAATCCCGACACAGCCTCGCACGAGAACCGGCATCTTCAATCGACCGCTGCTCATGTACTGCATTTTGGCAATCTGGTTGATGAGTTCCCCGAAACTATCGTTAATGAAATCAAAAAACATGCAATCTATGACCGGTCGAGTGCCTGACATCGCAGCGCCGCCGGCAAGCCCGACAAATCCACGCTCGCAGATTGGAGTATCGCATAACCGATCCGCGCCATATTTCTCGAATAAGCCGTAGGTGGTCATGAAATTGCCGCCGCGGACGCCAACTCCCTCTCCCATGACAAAGATAGTATCGTCTTCTGCCATCGCCGCGTCAAGCGCTTCAAGCGTCGCGCCAACATATGTTGTCTCGCGATCTCCTTTGGAGGGTGGCTCCGAAATCGAATCGCTGGCAGGTTCGGAATACACGTGGTGCGTCGCAGTTTTCCCATCCGGATAGCTGCTTGCCTCGGCAAATTTGTGCGACTCGGCGACCAACTCCCGAATCTCCTCTTCAATGGCGTCTAACTCCGCGGCATCGGCTGTACCTTTGTCTAGTAGCGTTCGCCGCAGTCGCTGTATGGGGCACCGCGTTTTCCATTCGTCAACATCTTCCCGCGTACGATAGGTGAAATCTCCCATACCTTCGGCATGTGCGCGTGTCCGGTAGGTCTTGCATTCGATTAGCGTCGCACCGCCGCCGCTGCGAGCTCGCTCAATCGCCTCCCCGGCGATTCGATGAATCGCCAAGACATCATTCCCATCGACCTCGTAACCTGCCAATCCATAGTTCGAGGCGCGTCGACCGACATCGGGAATCCCGCTCGCATATTCAAACGGCACTTCGGTGGCGAATTGGTTGTTTTCGCAGACGAATATCACCGGCAAATCCCAAATGCTCGCCATGTTCAATCCTTCGTGGAATGCGCCGTTGTTCACGCCGCCGTCGCCAAAACACGCTACCGCGACATTGTCGGTTTTCTTGATTTTGAAGGTGTAGCCGCCGCCGCACGCTTGCAGAATACACGGTCCAACGATGCCGCTCGTCCCCATCAGCCCTATTTCCGGCTTGAACAGATGCATACTGCCGCCGCGTCCTTGCGAACAGCCGGTTTCCCGTCCGTACAGTTCCGCAATCAGTTCTCTCGGATGAAGGCCCTTGGCTAACGCATGGCCATGACCGCGATGCGTACTAAAAACAACATCGTCTACCCGCAAATGGGCAAAGACACCAGCCGCAATAGCCTCCTCGCCAACATAGGTGTGACATGCGCCGTGCACAAGACCGCGCTGATGCGATCTGGCAAGCTGTTCTTCAGACTGCCGAATTAACTGCATCGTGCGATAACAGTCAAGCGCGGCGGTTTTGTTTAAACCCGAATTTTCTCGTTGTACTTCCATTCTCACTCCTTGAATACTTCGGTGCCGACCGATCCGCCCGCGTTCATCGCAAGATTGCCGCCGTCCATCGGGATAATCGCCCCGGTAATCCATGATGACGCATCTGATGCCAATAAAACCGAAAGGCCGCGGATGTCGTCAGGACTGCCGAATCGTCCTCTCGGAATGCCGCTTAGGAATCGTTCCTTGATGCGCGGATCTTTGTCAATTCGCGCTTGCAGCCCCGGGTTCAATACTTGGGCGGGCAAGATTGCGTTCACGCGCACACCGCGTCCCGACCACTCGGTGCTCAATTCCCTCGTCATTTGAACTACCGCTCCCATCGCCATGCTGTAGGCGATGTGTCCCCTGCCCATGCCCGTGATGCTGGCGAGCGAACCCAGACTGACGATGCTCCCTCGACCCGCAGCAAGCATACGTCGTCCCGCTTCTTGGGAGCAACAGAACCGTCCGTAGACCAGATTGCGCCACGTCCACTCTACATCGTCAAGGGAGATATCCTCCGGCTTCTTACGTACGGCTTCGCCGGCGACGTTTCCCAAAAAGTCAACACGACCAAATTCGTTGTCGAGTTGCGCAAACATGGCTCGGATTTCGTCCGGACGGGACACATTACAGTTCACCGGAACGGCACGAGGACCCATTGATTCTATTTCACCGGCGGTCTTTTCCGCGCCTTGCAAATTTATGTCGAGAAGCATCAAGTCGGCGCCTGCCTCCCCCAGCGCGAGCGACATGGCACGTCCCATGCCGCTGGCGGCGCCCGATACAACGGCAACTCGACCGGAAAGATCAAACATTTGTGTCATAGCTACGTCTCCCTGTTCATGCGTATCCTAAATTTGTCCTTTGAGCGGTAGGTTGTTTTCAGTCTGTGATATAGGGATGCCAGATAATGATATTCCACGCTGCTGAGAATTGCTTATTTTGTAAGAGCGATCTCCGAATCTCGACCTAATTAAATCTTGGTAGCCCCAGAGGGGATCAAACGAGTGAATAGCGAGTGCGATAGAGATCCTGAAGGTGTATAGAAACATGGATTCGACCTACAGCAAAGCCCCAGAGGGGCGACAGGTGAAAACTGCTGACGTTACCCCATTCAATATTCGTTCCCTTGGCATTGTCTCTACAATCGGCGAAGCAAACCTTAAATCTTGAAAAGCGCAATTTCTAACAGCGCACGGTATAAAGCGTAGATTCCACTAACCCTCTCAACCTATTTTGCAAGAATCGCAGTATAGCATACCCGTAGGTCGCTGTCAACCGGTATGTCCATCAGTGCCAGGGGGAACGCATCTAAATTTTCTGCATCACAAAAAAAGAAAATCGGGCTAAATTTGTGATATTTTTTTAGGGGTCGTAGGTTGGGTTGAACGGAATTCGTTAATGATCGCTTTCTTTAGAGGAGTTTTCGAGTGTCCACTTTGCCTGAACCTGCCAAAATTTGAGTGAAACCCAACATTAATCTTACATTCTACCGCCAAGAGAAAGCCTCTATAATTAGATGCGTTTCCCCTGCCATCAGTGCGAATAACTCAACAGAAGCCAATTTCGCCATGCCAGATAAGCACAGAGACTATCCTTGTAGGGTGGAATCAATCGACCAATAGGATCAAATGAGCGATAGAGATTCCTCCGCCGTGCTGTAACGTGCATGAAGGTTACCGGAGTATGCCTACTACTTTTTCACTTCCTTATCAGCATCTTGCGCGTCGCTGCGAACTCTCCCGCCTTGAGCGTGTAGAAATAGAGACCGCTCGCCACAAATTCACCATGGTCATTGCGGCCGTCCCAATACAATGCGCGATTACGTCTCTGATAGATGCCCGCCGCCTGATGGCCTACCTCCAAATGCCTAACCACTCGGCCGCTCATATCATAAATTGTCAGCTTGACCACTGCGGGGGCTGCCAACTGATAGGGTATCCAGGTTTCCGGATTAAACGGATTCGGGTAGTTGGCGAGCAGGGCGGTCTCTTGGGGAATAATCAGCGAGGCTAACAGGTTTTGGAGATTGGCAATGCCTTGGCGAAAGGCAATCGAACCATCGTCTGCGAGGCGTGCCTCTGCAATCCACGCTTCAACTGTCGCCGCATCGGCACGTCCTGTATCAACGGCGGGCGCTGCGGTTCCTCCAATACCTTGCGCGACGAGCGTAAGATCAAAAATATTGACTACACCATCGCCGTTGATATCTTCCGGCGAATCGGCAGATACCCTTTTCCCCAACTGCTGTGCGACGCTGATTAGATCGAGAATATTGACAACTCCGTCGCGATTCACATCCCCGGTTAGGAGCCGTTCCTCTACGGTGATGTGGATTTCAAGAGGACCGGCGGGGATACTTTCCTTCGCGGCGGAACCGAATAGGAAGTTCTGAAGGGCTAATTCCGTTTCACCTTCGGATTTCGCCTTGAATCTCACCTGAAGCAAAGAGCCGCTGCCGCTCACACCGCCTTCGCTGATCCGTCCCGCAATCAGCCCTGCGATCTTACCTGCCGCATTGTCTATGCTTCCGCTCTGGAAGAAAGTTGATCCGCCGTCCGTCTTCAGGAAATCGCCTTCGCTTACGTCAAGGGCTTCAAGAACCGCAGGGTCGAAGGCAATGTCAAATTGCCACCCCGCCAAGTCGGAGACGCTCTCTGCCCGGACATCAAAAGTAAAGGTGTCGCCGAGGTGAATTAGCGTCTTGGAAAAGCCATAGCCGATGCCAGTGCCCACCGTATATTCGGTGCCGGGTGAAAATCCAAAAAAGCCATGACCGTTGTCAGCAAGGATAGCACACGCAACTAACAACACATTCCGTCCGGGCTTCAGCGTGACAGAGACGGCGTCCGTGTAATCATGAGGATCTCGCCAATCGATAATCTGGTGAACCAACTCTCCGTTGAGCCGCACCTTTACGGAATTCTGGCTGCCGGCATATAACATTGTTTGCTGTTCTCGTGGTGAATAGAGGGACAGAGACCCGTAGATAGTACCGTTGCGGAGTGAGTCTTGCAGCATATGGGCAATGTTGTATGCTCCTTGATGCGGGAGTGTGTCCAAGGTCCAGGTGCTATCCCCGACCGATTGACCGGCCGTTGCACCATGAGCCGCAACTGTTAACTCGGTCAAGGCGCCGCCGCTCGCTTCAGATAATAAATCCCTGCCGCTAGGCAGTTTTGCACCCGGTAATAGAAGCCATAACCAAGGGCCAACAATTTTAGGACCGCCGGGTGGGAAATACGGATTGTCGGAGAAGCCAAGAAACTCGAAGTTAGGGCGTAACTTGTCAAGGGGAGACAAATCGGAGATTTCGTTTTGCGAGACATCAAGCCAGGTTAAATTGGTTAAGCGGGCAAGTGCGGCGATATCCGAGATGTTATTGCCTTTGAGCGACACAAACTTTAAATTTGATAACGCGGAGAGCGGTGATACGTCCGAGATTTCGTTTCTGGCGAGATCCATCCAGGTTAACTTGGTTAAGCGGGCAAGTGCGGATATGTCCGAAATGTTGTTGTTGCGTAGGCTCAACCATTCCAAGTTCGATAACGTGGCGAGCGGCGATATATCGGATAGCAATTCATGGCGGGACAGATCTAGCCGCTTCAAGTTGGTTAACCCCGAGATGGGTGAAAGGTCGGATATGTTAGCATCCCAACAAAATAACACCTCCAAATTGGTTAAACCTGCAATCGGCGACAGATCGGATACCATTGTGCGATGGATCTCCAATTGTCTGAGATTTGTTAATCCTCTTACAGGCGATATATCGGATACCGGACTCTCATCGAACTCTAAGTGAGTGAGGTTTGTTAATTCTCTCACAGGCGATATGTCCGACACCTGACTCCGATCGAATACCAGTACCGTGAGATTTGTCAAGCCTCTCAACGGAGATATATCGGATAAACGGTTGTCGTGAGCATAGAGCACACGCAAATTGATTAATCCCGCAAGCGGCGAGAGGTCGGAAATCTGATTGTGCCAGACAACTAACTCGGTGAGATTCGTTGCAAGCTGCAAGCCTGTTAAATCTCGGATACCCCTGGACGATTCTTCTTGTCCATGGCCTCCTACCTTAAGCTCTTTCAGTTGTTTCATCTCCTCCACGGTAATGGGTGCATTGATGCTTTTGCCAAGGGTTTCCGCAATTAAAGATCGTAGATTCGGATCCGGGATATGAACAACCGTACCCGGTATTACTTCCGGCTGTGTTATGACCGGAGGTTCTCCAATCAGATCAGGGGAATCCAACGCAGAAATTATGTCTTTGAAACTCGATGTCCAAGTATCTCGCTTCACACTCCCGTTTGGGTTGTCTAGCGCCAGCAATCCAACGTTCTGCAGTCCCGTATTCTCACGAACCCTCTCAAGAAAGGTTCCGGTCTGCAACCCGACTACGGCGGCAGCGTACGCTGCGTCTATAGGTCCGTGAAACGCTTCATGGAAACGGGAGACCGGTTCTACACCGCCAAACGTACCGCCTGTGGCTTCAAGCGCAACTCTGTAAGTTTCCATGTCTTCACTCACACGAGCGTCCATGACTGACTGTTCCTCGTAGAGTCGCAGCGCCTGCGCTTTGTTATAGGGTGGACTGGGGTTGCTCTCAATTGCGGCACGCACCTGGTCCTCAAACGTCTTCATGCCCTCCGTGTGGCAGCCGATACAGGAGATTCCGTTGCGCACCGTCGGATCGCTGGCGGCGGGATTGGAAACAATGCTAATCGGCGCTTCATCCAGTCGGATTCCGTTGCCATCGACAAGATAGTAACCCTGCAACCCGTTTGGCAAATTGAAGATAACCTCCCCGCCATCATGCGTGAAATTCAGCGGGTGGGTGAAGACGTTCCGTGTGCCGACACTCCCGGCAAAGTCGTAGCTTTTCCAGTACGCCCCATGTTGAGAGGTATGCCGTTCCACGACGCGGTTGTGGTTTGAGACGCCGGAATTGTTGAACCCCGCCCGCCAGACGCGAACTCCAGGGGCATTCACCAGATTGCCTGCGACATCAACCTCCAGCCGGGTTTCCAACTCCCTGTCGGTCAACGGAAGCGAAAGTAGATCGTGGTATAACGGCGGGGTAGAAGCGGTTGCAATAAACCAGTCGATATGAATTGACGGAACATCGGTCTTCGTCTGCGTCTGCAGTCGACCGAGTTGTTCCCGCAATGCGTTTTGTGCCGGTGCGTCAAACGAGATGTGGTAGGGATAGGCTTCTTCTATCTTAGTCCAGCCGTCATTTCGATCCCACTCGTAGTGCCGTAGGTCGATGTAGAAGATAGTGACTTGCGGGTCGATGGGTTGCGGGTTGATGATCCGACTTCCCCATGAGAGGCTGTTGACCAGTTTGTTGAGCGCTTTGCGGTACTCACCGAGTATTTGGGCTGTTTCGCCAGCGTTGTGGAGATGTGTGAGTGTAAAGTAACGGGCAAAAGCGCGGTCAAACGGTTCCAGTGACGTGAGGTGGGTCTCAATGGTATCGAGTACTTCAGCAGGAGAGATAAAGCGACCATCGGTGATTCGAGTTGTCGTCCATTCGGGTGCACCGGCTAGAATCCAACGTCGGATCGTGTCAATCGATTGAGCGGGCAGTTGGGGCTGTCCGAACGGCATCTGGACGCCGTTTTCGGTTGGACCTAGGAGGCGTTTATACAACTCGGAAGCGTCGGGATTTCCCGGGACCACGGTACCCCCGTCAATAAGCTCGCTGTGTTCCATGAGGAGTGTTTCTCGAAAGGCGCCGTCGGGGCCGTGGCAGTTAAGGCAACTCGCTTCAAAAATGGCGTAGGCATCTTGGGCTAACTGCGATTGGGCGGATAAATTTTGAAAACCTGTGGCGAGAGACAATAGGCACATCAAAACAAAAATGAGATGACGTTTATACATAGAGATTATCTCCGTTGAATAACTAACGCAAGTTGCTACCTATTACAGAGAAACCGAGTTTTTGGTTCACGCTTGCTAAATTATAGGTAAATTAGCCCGATTTTGGTGAATCTCGCGTTTCCAAGTTGGAAAAAAACTCGGTTTCTGCGCCCTGTCGAACAAGGTGGCAACTTGGGTCAATTAAATTCGCAACCGGAAAGGTGAGATCACTAGCCCGTGATCGCCCTCTTCAATCATTGGACGGCGAAGAGGGCATCGCCATCAAGCAATTTCAAGTGCGCGGATTTGGTAACGTCACTTTTCCATTCCCTTGCCGCTGCGACTCCAAGAATCCGATCATGATTTCGACGACGTTGAGCGCTGCTCTCGCGGGTGATTTTGGTTCGCCGCCCTCGCTGATTAACTGTACGAGCTCTCGGACACCCGCGGGGATTCCCTCCACTTCCCATTTGGGCGCCTCAATCGTCTCCACGGTATCCTGTCTGTAGATCGTGGAGCCGTGATTTCCAATGAGGATGTAGCCGGTAGTACCTACGATTTCAAGGCGAACGCCGCTCCAGATCGCCGTCTTTGGGCCCCCTGCGTAATACCCGCGGACACCGTTGGCGAAGTGGATGTAACCGTGGGCGGACGGCTCGGTTTTCGGATCGTGACCACCATCACCCCTATATTCCGTATAGTCTTCGTACCCGTCTTCCAGTTCCGCGGACACCCATTCCGGATTGGAATCGGCAATGTAGCAGATTGCATCAATCATGTGCGTCCCGTTTCGGAATAGCATCGCGCGGGGACCGTTAAGTGTGCCAATGATATTGTGCACGGTGCCTATCTCGCCCGCGTCAATCACTTCCTCCTTCGTATGACGCCATATAGGGGTAAACCTGCGGGTGTGATCAATGGACAGGATTGTTCCGTTACGTTCAGCGGTCTCAACCATGCGGTCGGCATCAGCCAGATTGGTAGCCATCGGCTTTTCGCAGAAGATACCTTTTGCCCCTGCATTCGAAGCATCGACGACGAGGTCGGCGTGCCGGTGATCCGAGGTGGCTACGGTGACGATGTCAAGGTTTTCTTTTTCCAACATCTCACGATGGTTTGTGTATAGTCCAAGATTGGGCCACGTGTCCTTCCAGTCCTCTTGGAAGCCGTCCAATGCCGGTTGCAATAAGTCACATGCGGCGACCAATTCGGCGTTCGGCAACCCAACCAAACCGGTCGCATGTGCCCTTCCAACTCCTCTACATCCGATAACTGCGCCGCGAAGTGTTTCCATCAATCTCCTCCAAATAGTTGTCTGTGCTAGTTAAATACTCGATAACCGGTATAACAATGATTGTGTATTTTCGGCAGTGCCAAAAGGAAAATAATCGTAATCCGAATCGTTCCCTATCTTGTCTGTAGTCTTACTTGTGTACGGAATGGTGGGCAGTGCCCACCCTACAAATTTACTGCAAGTGTCAAAAGGAAATAATCGTAACCCAAAATCGTTCCTTATCTTTTCTGTAATCTTAACTTATGTGCAGAATGGTGGGCGGTGCCCACCCTACAAATTTACTACAATCGTTTACCCACCCATAAGACGCCGCGTCGAATAATCTCCTGAAAATTTGGATTTTCGAGCGCAGCCATATCGTGTCCGAGAGCAAAGTAAAATACACGGCCATCACCGTAAGTGTGGTGGAATGCCATGACGTGTGTTTCATCGCAGGTGGGATCGTACGCTTGCATCAAATGGTGCGACCTTGACGGGTCGTGTTTCACATAATACAGTTCGTCCGTCACTACAAAATCGGAAAGACCGCGTGTGATTTCATGGTCAACATCGATGATATTGACGGTAAAATCCATGTACTTGCTGTGGCCGAGGAGGAAAGAGTTCAACATTTTGTGGTAACCCTTGGCGTCGTGGAAGGACGCCGCAGCCGTGTGAAGCCCGAAAAAACCGCCTCCCCGCTTCGCATAGGTTAGCAAGCCGTCTTCTTGTGCACCGGTAAGTTCACCAACGTCTGTGTAAAAGAGTACCGAATCGTAGGCGTCAAGTCCGTCCGCCAAGACATCATAGTCCCGAGAAAAGTCCGCTTCGATATCGCCGGCTTTCGACACGGTGTCAGCGATGAAACGCCCCTGCCCGGCATGGTCGTGATAGATACCCTCGGTGCCGACAAACACCAAGAGTTTAAGAGGTTGCATATGTCGCCTCCTCCGATATAATCTTCAAATCCCCAAACCGACAACGTAACACAGCGTGGGTATAGTATAACGTCCT
The DNA here is from genome assembly GCA_965204085.1 of Candidatus Poribacteria bacterium. Classification (GTDB taxonomy): domain Bacteria; phylum Poribacteria; class WGA-4E; order WGA-4E; family JAJDTR01; genus JAJDTR01. The sequence continues at coordinate 1,965,461 of CBDBEE010000002.1, forward strand.
AATTCGAAACCTTAATCAAGGTATCACGAAATCCTGAATGAGTCAAGCGCCATAAATCAGGGGAAACGCATCTAATTATAGAGGACGTCTCATGGCGGTAGAATGTACGATTAATGTTAGGTTTTACTCAAATCTTGGAAAATTCAGGCAAAATGGGCACTCAAAACCCTTCTATACTACACACCGCTGGAAATTGCGTATTTTCAAGCGTCTGGCGGTAGTTGTAGGGTGGGCACTGCCCACCATCAACGCGGTCACGTTGCGCGCCAGGGGAGCCAATCATTTATCCCAAACTGATCGGAATGGTGGGCAGTGCCCACCCTACAATCATTATTACAAACAGTAATTACCGGGAAAGAAAGCGCAATGATACCCAACGCAAAGTATAAGATTAGCAATCATTAACGAATTCCGTTCAACCCAACCTACGACCTACTTGATTTCCGCTTCAGCAGGTTTATTCCGGAAATTTTGCCACAATTGCTCCCTCAACCATAGGGTTATAAACTTGACACATTGTCGAAGTTCGTTTATGATGATTGAATGCGATGAGCTAGGCGCCTGATTACTATCGGGAGTTTCTGTTCCGGCGGAAATAGATGTTTAGTCGCGCGAATTCACTGATAGCGGGTCAGCCTGCCGGGTTCAGATTTCCGGGCATATCACTGTCGGTAAGTGTCATGTACGTACCAATAACCGTTGGTGTTCGTTTAAGCAAGATTCAATACGAAATATATGCACGTTTAACAAATTTAGACCTACTGGATTTGTCAATCCAGCCGGAGCGGCCGGGAACCGGTGTGCAGTGGTCTTCGTCACAATGTAAAATGTATCGTTGAAAACCGCATAGGATGGTTGAACCATGAACAGATCTCTCATTACCAAGTTGAAGCTATTCTTTGTACTCCTATCCTTTCTCGTTTCGACATTTACCAGCCTTTGTGACGCGAAACTGGACATGGAAGGCGTCGTCGCCATGTGGCTGCTTGACGAAGGAGGAGGGGATCAGATTTCCGACACGTCTGAGAACGGGCATGACGGAAGATTTGTGGGCGGAAGAGTTAAATGGGCTGACGGTAAGTTCGGTAAAGGACTCGAGTTCACTCAGGAAGGTTGGGCAGAGATGAATGCACCGGTCGTCGTGGACACCGTGGATTGGTCAATGGGTTGTTGGGTGAAACCTCGGGACAGCCAAAAACACTGGGCGAATATTCTCTCTAGCCATAATGCTCTTCGAGGAATCTCCTTTGAACAGTTTGATAACAATATCAATCGAATGGGAGTGGCTATGGGTGACGGCGAAACGTGGGGAGGTGCAGGTTTCGTGCAACTCAGAGCCAATCAGTGGAATCACATGGTGTTCACTCGAAAAAAGAAAACGGGAACATGGTATCTTAACGGTAGAATAGACAATGCAAAGCAGATGGATTCGGACAAACCGGTTGTTGCTTCTCCTTCACACTTTCGAATTGGAAATTGGGTGCTCGGTAGCCGCGGATGGAACGGGATTATTGATGAAGCCTTTATTTTCGAGAGGGCACTTAGCCGAGATGAAATAACAACCATCATGAATCATGGGCTAGAGCGTGCGCGAGTCGTAAATCCAAATGGCAAAGTTGCCACGTCGTGGGGAAGGATAAAGACTTCGTATGAATAACTTTCCATTTTACCCTTGTGTCTTATTACTGCACGTCAATGATGACATGACATTTCGATGATCGTGGAAGGCGTTAAGAGCCTGCTTGGAAAGTACATTTTGTAGGGTGCGCACTGCGCACCGGCATTAGGATCAACTTAGGGATTTCGTCTAGTATCGGTGGTGTTCTCCGACGCAAAACCCTTAACTTAGTCCCATAGGATGGAGAGGAAATCTCTATCATCCCCACACGGTAGGTGCGGTTTCCAACCGCACCGGCACCTACGGAAACCAGCGCCATGAGTCATCTATTGTGACGCATCCATCAGTGAATGAACCGGTATTCCCTCGCTCACGTCTACATGGAGATTAACAGTTCAAGACATTGAAGCCGCGTGACTTGCACCCTAAAACGCTTAACTTGATCCCTATGGAGTGCGCACTGCGCACCGGCCTCCAAAAGCCCCAGAGGGGCGGAAGGTGTATAGAAATGCCTACAGCCCCGTGCACCAAGCCCCAGAGGGGCGACAGGTACGTGACAGACGAAAAAAAACACAAAAAGACTTTCTAAAAATGACCAAAAATGACTTTGCTGCCGATTATTCAAACAGGCTCTAAATCCTCCCTCAGATGTCAGGCAAAATAGTATAGACATCAGCTACGGCAGTTGAATTCATAACACATTCATAGGAAAGGAAATCCAAACTATGGCGCAGGGCGCCGGTGGTCAGACATATCGTGTCGCCATCGTCGGGACAGGAAGCATCGCAACTCGGCACGGTAGAGCGTGCAACGAAGTCAATTCCACCGAGTTGTGGGCGATTTGCGACATATCGGAGGATTCGCTGTCGTCATTCGGCGATGAGTTTGGTGTTGCGCGTCGATACACTAGCCTAAAGGAGGTGCTAGAAGCCGAGCACATCGACATCGCTATTGTTTCCACTTGGGGACCGTCGCACGCCGAAACCACCACGCAACTTGCAGACTCCGGAAAAGTTAAGGCAATCCTCTGCGAAAAACCCTTTGCCCTCACAGCTACCGAGGCTGAGGGGATGGCAATGGCAGCGCAGCGGAACGGTGTCTTGCTCGCCGAGGGATTCAAATATCGCCACCATCCCATGCACCTGCGTGCGAAGGAGTTAGTCGATAGCGGCGCCATTGGCGATGTCCGATCTATCCGGAGTACACTCGTTACACCGCCAAGGGTGCTTCGACTGAAGAATAAGGATGGCAGGCTTCTTCCCGACAGAAACTGGCGGTGGAACAGACAAAAGGGCGGGGGAAGCATCTACGATGTCGGGTGTTACTGCATTCATCACGCACGGTTTATCTTGGATGCGGAACCGGTTCGAGTCTTCGCTGTCCCGGAACGCGGAGTGGAAGTCGATGACGCAACCTATATTATTCTCGACTTCGCGGACGACCACGCGGCACAGATCTCGGTCGGCTACACCTCTTGGGACTCGCAATACACCGAGATTTGTGGAACAGGTGGGCTGATTCGTATGGATCGCGCGTGGAGCAACGAAGACAAACCCGTTACGCTCCAACTACGAACAAGCGAGGGAACCGAGAACATCGACTTTGAGCCGAGGTTTCAGTTCAGCGATCAACTCCAACACCTCTGCGATTGCCTAAGTTTAGGCATTCCCCACCGTATTTCGCTGGACAACAGCATTCGTCAAGCGAGGGTAATTGACGCTGTCTTTGAATCACTTGAAACAGGCAGGGCTATTGAGATGCAAAAACCGCATGAGCTGTCCTCGTAACCGATTTGCTTGTCCATATCGTGACACCGTGATGTCCTTGCTTACAGAAGGAACAACCTCTTTTAATTGTCAATACCTGATTTAGAATGGAAGGTCCATTTCAACTTGCCGAGAGCGTAATTGATGCGGTTGCCACCGAGACGGCGCCCGCTGTTTACCTGATTCGCCGCATTGAAGAAACCGAAACATACGCCCACTACAAGGCGCGAATTGGGCGCGCCAATGGCAGCGCTCTCAAGGATGAACTCAAGAAATGGATTGGTAGCGACTACCGCGTTTTCTGTTTCGAATATGTGGAGGATAACCTTACGGCATTCTATCGGCAATGTATTTTGTGGCATGATATGGGTGGTGCCGCGAATAAGCTTGATAACGGACGGCACCCAGAACCAGACGCAGGATTCACAATTCTTTGTCCTATTTGCTCAGACACACTAGCCAACCCCGGCTCTACTTAGCTTGTGCACAGATTTCCAAGGAGAAAACCTAAATGAAACTGTCTCAAGAGCAACAGAACTTCTTCGACACTTTCGGGTACCTGCTGATTCGGGAGCTATTTGACCCGGAAGAAACGGAGAGGATTATCGAAAACTTTGAATGGTCAATCCAAAATTGCGGTGGCGGAAAAGATCATGATGGCTCCGGGCGTACTATGTTTGGGGGTCCGATTGAACACCATGTCGAGATGTGCGCGCTTCTCGATCACCCCTCAATACTCGGTCTCCTCGGCGGCGTAATGGGCGACGATTTTTATTATTGCGGCGGTGATGGCAACTACTACAGTGGGAACACAGGCTGGCACCCTGACGGTAGTTGGGGAAGGCTCATCGCGACGAAAACCGCCTTCTATCTGGACCATCTGACTCGTGACTCCGGGGCACTTCGTCTCATACCGGGTACTCATCATCCCGACCATTTCGTTCGCAAAGAGGGAATAGATGTCAATAACTCTCTCGAACTTTTTGGTGTCCCGCCCTCGGAGTTTCCCGGAAGTATAGCCGTTGAAACGGATCCCGGGGACATCGTTATCTTTAATCACGATGTCTACCATGCCTCATTTGGAGGCGGCACGAGAAGACGCATGTTCACGATGAACTGCACAATTTGTCCGAAGACGCCAGACCAGGAGGAGGGGGTTCGCCAATATTTGCAGATTCATTCCCCCGGCACTGGAAATTTTGTTACGGGAGCGGGGATGTATTTTCCACCAATGGTAGACACTGCCAGCGAGGATCGGATGGCTCACCTTACTGGACCGATAACCATCCATGACCAGCTTTTTCCGCATTTGGCGAGAGATGTCGTGAACAAGCAAGCCAACGTTTAGGTTACGGTATCTGATTATACATTGAGAAGCCTTGTTACAACGAAATGATTATTCGGATAACCGGTCTCGTGCGGTATTCAACCGCCATCTACAACGTTGCCCAGAGGGTTTAATCTGACTATTGGAGATACAGGATGTCATCGTGGCTCACAAATCAGCAACTTCAGCATTTGCGGCGCGGCTATCAAAAGCAAGTCGAATGCCCCGTGCCAACCCAAGTCATCTCAAGTGGAGAGTGCTTTCCACCACCGCAAACTCGTCAGCAGCTTCAGGTTGAGTCGCTGATTCAGGAAAATGCACACCTGTACGCTCGACATCAGGGCTTGGAGCGCCAGTCCTACCTGCGTTCCCGGAGCGGCATGGCTAGCGCATTTCTCGCCATGAATCAGGTCTTCGGAGAAGTGTACGATATCCACCCCGTCGAAGCCGAAGATCAGACTGCCGCGTGTGAGCGCCATGACAAAACCACAGATCAGTTTATCTTCGATGTCCATACCCATCATGTACACGACGATTACAGTTGGGACGGCATACTCTGGTTACGTGACACCGCCCGCGGAAACAACCAAGCAAAGAAAGCGTGGAACCCGGATCTTGCCGATCTGGATCTCGATCTCAAATATTACAAGTTCGACTACTATCTCAAGGACATGTTTTTCGACAGCGACACCACGGTAGCCCTGCTCAGCACGTCGCCGGCAGTCGATCCGCACAAGCGGCTGCTGTCCGACGATCAGATGGTCGCCACGCGAAACCTAGTGAATCGGCTGTCCGGCACGCGGCGAATGTTTGCCCACGGAGTCATCTGGCCAACTGTTCCCGAGTATCTGGATGCGATGCACCGAGCTGCCATCGAACTCAAAGTGGATTCTTGGAAAGGTTACACCGTCGGCGATATACTCGGCGAAATACCAAGTTTTGAAAAACCCTGGCGCATGGACGACGAAGAACTAACTTATCCAACTTACGAGAAAGCGCGTAGTCTGGGTGTTCCAATTATATGTGTTCACAAGGGTGTCCTGCCAATCGAGTACGAGACTATTCCAAACTGGCATTACGCGGCGGTGGACGATGTTGGAAAAGCGGCTCAGGATTGGCCCGACCTGAATTTTCACATCTATCACGCCGGCTTGAAAATGTGGCGGGACGCTCGTAGCGTTAGTGAAGAGTTTGACAAGAGCGGTCGACTGGAGTGGATTGACGAGATGGCTGAGATCCCTGAAAGATACGGTGTCTCGAATGTGTATGCAGATATCGGGCTTTCGTTCGGCGCTTTGGCTATTACACAGCCGAGGGTTGCAGCCGTTATGTTGGCGAAACTGATTAAAGGACTCGGAGCAGATCACGTCCTTTGGGGCACGGATTCAATCTGGGCGGGGTCGCCGCAATGGCAAATCGAGGCGTTCCGACGTATAGAAGTTCCACCGGAGCTACAGGAGAAATACGACTTTGAACCGCTAGGTCCTCCGGATGGACCAGTAAAAACCGCTATCTTGGGGGGCAACGCCGCTCGGCAGTACGGTATCGAGCTAGACACGAACGGCTGTCCCATTGCAGACTACCGGAGTGACGAGTTGTCACGATTGAAAGCCGAATATTTGGACGCCGGCAACCAGCGCGACAATCTTTACTGGGGCTGGATACAGGAACAGAAAGCCAATTGATCTACTGCCCTCCATAGAAGCGAAAATACCGATAACCAATCACGGTATCCAGATTGTGCGTCTTCCTCACGAGCAGCCGCGAAATCATATATCGGTGCCCCTCAAGACACTAGTCTCACCTCAGGAAACAGCCCAATAGTGACTAAGGGCTATTGACATTCATCGCATCCAAATAGTCGAAGCGTGTGTACCACACATGGTACTACGTAGGGGTTGGGTTCCCCAACCCTTCGGCAACACATTAGAGACCACTGCGGGGTTCTTTCGGTCGATTTCATGAAGTTTTAAAATTATTTCGGTAGTATCCTAACGATGCTCGGTGCGGTTAGGAAACCGCACCTACCGAGTTTAGGAAAAACTAGAATTACGATTTAAATACTTAATCCTTATCTTCCGCATAATAGACTTGTGCAATCTCAAATTTTCACATACCAAATCTTGGGGTATATATCCACAAACGAGCAAAAATCACCGAGGTACTACCGTGAGTCCGATTGATTGACCGGTTTTGCCCTTCCATCATCAACTTCATTTTACCAAGTAACCCACCACATGGCGCTCCTCTGGAGCGCGGGACTCTTGACATATCGCATTCTATTGACATTTCGATCCTCTGGATCGAGGAAAGGGACTCCGACTAGCAAATGTTGCTTGCGGAAAGAATTATTCCGACAGGAATAATGGCATGCTGTCAATTATGATGCGGGATACTGCCAACTGAGAAATTAAACTTTTAGGTGCTCAATAATGCGGAAGATAAGTAATCTTCATCCAAATCGACATTAGAGGGTCAAATTCTGAATCTCGACTTACAATCTGACCAGACTCAAATGGTTTCGTTCTTCACGTTTGGCGACGGGCGAGGATCAACTGACTGGATAAGGAAGGCGATAGAGATTTTCTCGCCCCTACGATTGGACACACACTTCACATAAATGCCAACGGAACCTAGCAAAGGCAATCCCCGCTACGAATTCTGCGCGCGTTTCGGCGGAGCGGCCGACACCCCTTCCATGCCGCCGCTGACTCTAAGTACCTCGCCGGTTATCCAGGACGCTTGAGGACTACAGAGGAATGCCACAGCCTGAGCGATGTCAACCGGTTCACCCCATCGTCCCAACGGGATGGCAGCCCGAATGCGCTCAATCATCTCGTCCTCGGTAATGTCCAAGCTCAGACAGCGTTGCGCCATGTTTTGCCTGTTGAGTTCGGTGTAAACCGGCCCCGGGCTCACGGCATTTACGCGCACGCCGTAGGCTGCTAACTCGACCGCTAACGTTCGGGTCAGGCTGATAACCCCCGCTTTCGCGACATTGTACGCCGCAACCAAAGCCGCCGGGTTTTGACCGTTGATCGACGCGATGTTGACAATACATCCGGACTCTTGCCTTTCCATTATTGCCCCGGCAGCGCGAGAGCAGTAGAATGCCCCGGTCAACGTCGGGCTTAGCACCCGATCCCACTCCTCATCGCTCAACTCGACGACAGGTGCGACATTCTGTCCGACACCGGCGTTATTGACCAGGACATCCAACCGTCCATGTTCACCTATCACCTCATCAAAGAATGCCGTGACACCGGCGCTGTGCGTGATGTCCAGGTGGGCTGCCTGCACATGCAAGCCATCTGCTTGCAGCCGTGCGGCTTCCGTCCTTCCCTTGTCGCGTTGCAGGTCAGCGATGATTGCCGTGGCGCCATCGCGAGCAAGCTGCTCGGCAATGCCCAAACCTAGCCCTTGGGCTGCACCGGTCACTACCGCGATTAAACCACCAAGGTTACCCGAAGAAGTCGCACGGTCGTTCATGATAATTTCCCGTCTGATTCAATGACAATCTGAAGATTTTCGCCTCTTTATCCGCTTAACCCGAGAAGTTTCCGATTGCGTTCAGGATTTACCTCGCCGGCCACAAAATCATCAAAGGCTACTTCGGTAGTCTCAATGATTTGATCAACAATGAAAGGGGCGCCCTCCGCTGCCCCCTGAGCAGGACTCTTCACGCAACACTCCCACTCAAGTGTAGCCCATCCCTCATAGCCCGCCTCTGACAGAAGCGTAAAGACTCGCCTGAAATCGACTTGGCCGTCGCCCAGCGAACGGAACCGACCGGCGCGTCCAGCCCACGATTGATATCCCCCATAAACGCCCACTCGTCCGGTTGGTCGGAACTCGGCATCCTTGACGTGAAATCCCTTTACGCGATCGCCGTAGAGCCTGATGAATTCAAGATAGTCTAGCTGTTGTAATAGTAGATGGCTTGGATCGTAGTTCAGACAAGCTGCCGGATGGTCCCCCGTGAAATCTAGGAACATTTCGTAGGTGGCGCCATCATAAATGTCGGAGCCGGGGTGCAACTCGTAAGCGAAGACAGTTCCGTTCTCATGCGCCAAATCGAGCAGTGGTCGCCATCGCTTAGCCAATTCTTGGAACGCCTCGTCAATAATCCCATCGGGACGCTGGGGCCACGGATAGACCATGTGCCACGCGAATCCGCCGGACAATGCCGGAATGACATCGGTGCCCATGTTGACGGACGCATGAATGCATTTCTTTAATTCTCCGGAAGCCCATTCGGTTCTGGCATTTCCCTTCAAACCCGGTGGGTGAAACACTTCAAACATGACTTCGTAAGCTGGATGCACCGCGAGCACCTGTCCCGCGTGATAGCCACCCAATTCGGTTGGTTCAAGTCCAATCTCCTTTAGTTTTCCTTTGTAATCATCACAGTACATTTTCGATTCCGCCGCCCGGTCAAGGTTAATTATTCGCATGTCCGACGTCGGGATCTGTACGCCAACGTAGCCAAGACCCGCGACCCATCGTCCAATGTTTTCGATACTGTTATATGGTTCCTCATCTCTCATAAACTGGGCAAGCAGAATGGCTGGGCCTTTCATCTTCGGCATGTTTTTTTCATTGCTCCCATTTAGCTAGAATGTTTATAAATGGCATTGGTAATCTCACACAAGCTAGTATATCACTCGTGAAATATGTTGTCAAACTTGACAGCCGTGAACGAAATGGGACGGCAGGCGACTCCGGCACAGTACGGTGATTCTACTAGCGTACTTAATCCAATAGCTTCTCTACGTGATTCCGTTACACATGTCGCATTATTTGAAAAGTAATACCATTTCTCGGTATTTTAAGTGCATAAATAGCGTCAATCTAGGCGTTCTAAGGCGGGGCAAGATGCCCCGCCTACGGCGAAAGGACATGACGGAATAAAAAAACGTAACTGTTTAGTCTATCAATCTGTTTTGGGAATGTTGGCTCGTCGTACTGCAGTTTGATCCCTGTTCCTACACTATGAACGTAATGTAGGAGCGATCTCCAGGTCGCGATTTCCTGTTGGCGCGTAAGTTCTAGACTGAACTAAACAACTACAAGAAAACATATCCACTGTAATTCAAGCGAAATGGTATAACTTCTTCCGCGCGACCACCTTGTTAGATGTTACAGTTTTAAAATTTTCTTCCGCGCTTTTGCCGAATATGCTATAATCGTAATTGAGTATTCGTAGATTTGGTCCACTGTAATAGAAGAACGACATTTCTTGCAAAGTCATCACGCGACGAGATTGTTAGGCGGAAGATGGCGAAGCGATGAAACGTAGTTTCTTTGTCTTGGCAGTTAGTTGACTTACGGATTTGATTATTTGCCTAAGTCTCAACAATTTCCGAGGACTGGAAAATGGCAGATCAGGATTTTAAACTCACGGAACATCAGATAAACTTTTACGACGTTTTCGGCTACCTGAGTTTTCCCGGGCTGGTCGCCGACCGGATAGATGAAATTGTACGAGAGTTCGAGAATGTTTGGGTGGAGCGCGGCGGCGGGCATTACGGCAAGCCGCATGAAGGCAAAGCCCGTTCATGTATTGTACCCTTCATCGACCAAAGTGAAGTGCTCTGTACACTGCTTGACGACCACCGCATTCTTGCCATCGCCAAAACATTGCTCGGCGACGATTTCAATTACATGGGAAGCGATGGAAACTTTTATGTTGGTGATACCGGCTGGCACTCCGACGGTGGACATGGGCCAAACGACCCGATGCACATCAAAATCGCATTCTACCTCGACGAGCTGACCGGAGACACGGGTTCGTTACGCGTTATCCCGGGAAGTCATCGATTGGGAGATCACTATGCGGAATCGCTTAGCGGCCAAATCGGGCGGAGTCCAGACCTATGGGGAATTCATGGGCGTGATGTTCCCGCAACTATCTTTAACACCCAACCGGGCGATGTTGTGCTGTTCAACCACAATTGCAAACACTCGGCATTCGGCGGCAGTGCTCGCCGGCGCATGTTTACAATGAATCTCTGTCAGCGCTATCCCGAGCACCGACTAGAAGATTTGCGAAACTACATTAGCGGCGGCGCCCGTTTCTGGGTAGAACGCGCCTTTGGAGAAAAAATGGTGAACACAGCCGGGTCCGAGCGTATGCGACATCTTGAGCAAGTGATGGCAAACGATGGGCACCTTGCCGAATTGTCGCGTCAGGCACGAGCCAATATGGACGAACCTTCCCGCGGTTGAAATTAATGGTACACGTGTTCCTCAGCTAGCCCGTTATTCCCGTAATGACCCAACGCGATAACATCAATGACAATATAGAAGTTGACTACACGCGAATCGTCGCAGATACCGAGCCAACCCGGTTTCTTGCCGGAAGCCCGATAGAGATAATCCGCCCGATTGAGTCTACCAATCCCCCCGAATATGCCCTGTTCGACTTCGATGGCACGCTCAGCCTCATTCGCGAGGGGTGGATGGATGTGATGATTCCGATGATGGTCGAGATTCTGCTTGATACGGGAACCGGTGAATCACGCGACCAGTTGCACAGCCTTGTTTATGAATTCGTAACCGAGCTTACGGGTAAGCAAACAATCTATCAAATGATTCGGTTGAAGGAGGAGGTGGCACTTCGCGGAGGGAATCCGGCGGATCCGCTTGAGTACAAGCATGAGTATCACAACCGTCTAATGGAGCGCATAACTTCACGGCGTGAAGGGCTTCGTACGGGCCGAAAAAAACCGGTTGATATGCTTGTTCCCGGATGCATTGAGCTACTCAATGCTCTCAAACAGAGGGGCGCGCAGATGTATCTCGCAAGCGGCACCGACGAGCAGTACGTGCGCGAGGAGGCAGCGTTGTTGGAAATCGACTTTTATTTCGGAAAACATATCTATGGCGCCATTGACGATTATAAGTCGTTTTCAAAAGCGCAAGTCATTCGCAACATACTCAATAACGGGCAAGTCGTGCCAGCCAAGCTTGTAGGTTTCGGCGACGGCTACGTCGAAATCTTGAATGTGAAAAAGGCGGGCGGCACGGCTGTCGGTGTCGCAAGCGACGAAGCCGGACGCAGCGGTAGACCCGACATTTGGAAACGTGAGCGACTCATCGGGGTTGGAGCCGATGTAATCGTACCGGACTTTCGCCACCATGGAGAATTGGTTGAATACCTCTGGCCATCTGGTTGATTGGAGCGTACACGAATACACAACTCGGAGAAAGCCATGAAAGCAGCAGTGTTTTACCAAACGAATGTGCCTGTGTCAATTGAGGAGCTCGAAATTGAAGCGCCTCGGGAGGGTGAAGTCCTACTTGACATCGTGGGCGCGGGGGTTTGTCACAGCGATTACCACTTTGTGGATGGCCATATCAAACGTGAAGTGACGCCATGGGTCATGGGACACGAAGGCGCGGGCGTCGTGGTAGAAACGGGTCCCGGTGTCACCAACCTTACCCCCGGAGACAAGGTTATTCTTTCCCTTGACGCGATGTGCGGCTATTGTCGAACGTGCAGTCAAGGAAGTCCCGCACTCTGCGAAACACATCCGGACTTGCCAGTTAGCCGCATGCAGAAGAATGGTCAGCCGTTTTACCATGTCCGACCGACGTTTGTGGAACAGACCATAGCTTTGGCAGATGCCTGCGTCAAAGTTCCACGCGAGACGCCGCTAGAGAAAGCATGTCTGATCAGTTGTGCAGTAATTACCGGTATCGGCGCCGTCGTTAACAGAGCGAAAGTCGAAACGGGCGCCATGATGGCGGTGTTCGGATGCGGCGGAGTTGGGCTCAATGCCATCCAGGGCGGCGTCTTGGCATCGGCGGGCAAAATCATTGCTGTCGACAAAGTTCCGTACAAGCTGGAATTGGCTGAACAATTTGGCGCTACCCATCTAGTGAACGCGGATAAGGAGGATCCCGTGCAAAGAATCAAGGAGATTACGGGCGGCGGGGCAGACTACGCGTTTGAAGTCGTCGGTTTTCCAGTCTTGGTTCGACAGGCGATCGATTCGGTTCGGCCAACCGGGACCGCCGTAGTGGTCGGCGTGCAGCCGACCGGCGAGGATATCTATGTTGATGGCTGGGATCTATTGCATGACCGAGCCTTGATTGGTGGCTGGCACGGCGCCGCGACGGCTCGCGTCGACTTTCTTTGGCTGCTAGATCTTTACAACCAGGGGAAAATTAAACTTGACGAGTTAATTTCGCGTTATCGACCATTGGACGAACTCAACGAGGCATTTGATGACATGAACCAAGGAAGGGTCGCGCGCTCTGTAATTGTTTTCGACTGACTGGCTTTTAATAGCACAACTCGCAACGTATCCTAATCAAAACCCATGATTCACGATTGAAAACCTGAGCGCTGATATCCACTGACCACTGACCACTAACCACTGACCACTGATTCCTCACATGCCATTTCCCCAATTGGATCGCTTTGCCCTCCGCATGCAGCCGCTCTCAGCAAGGGTAAACAAGACGGATATCGCTTGCGATCATGTCTCTCCCGATGCCGAACCGAAGCAGTTGAGTACGACGGCTCAAGCGTTGATTGGCGAATGCGGAGAGCGGGTTAGAAAAGCCAGACAGCATGATTGTCCGGTGATTATTGCCTTCGGTGCCCATGCCATTAAGAACGGGCTTGCACCCGTTTTTTTGCGTCTGATTGAGGACGGATGGATCACCCATTTGGCGACCAATGGCGCAGGGATTATCCACGACTGGGAGTTTGCCTTTCAAGGCAAGAGCTGCGAGGATGTCGCGTTGATGGTAGAGCAGGGGCGGTTTGGCAATTGGGAAGAAACCGGATTCTATATCAACCTTGCGCTTAACGTTGGTGCTTACGAGGGCAAAGGATACGGTGAGTCAATTGGCGCCCTTATTCAGAACGAAGGGTTGTCCATTCCGTCGGCTGAAGAATTAGAGTGCTTTGTCCGGGGTCGAACCGCCAAACAACCCGAGGCGGCAGCCGGTGCCGCTGATCTCCTTGGAGTATTGCAGAAATTTGACCTTTCAGGCGGCACATTGGACGTTTCTCATCCGTGGAAAAAATTCAGCATTCAGGCTGGCGCCTACCGCCACGGTATTCCATTCACCGGTCACCCCATGATAGGCCACGACATCATTTATAACCACCCGATGAACTGTTGTGCCAGTCTCGGCAGAGCCGCTCAACGCGATTTTCTTACATTTGCCGAAAGTGTGAGCCGCTTGGATGGCGGCGTCTACATTTCTGTCGGATCGGCGATTATGAGTCCGATGATCTTCGAGAAATCGCTTTCCATGGCGCAGAATCTGGCTATCCAGAACGGTGGGCATATTGATGACCATTTCATTTTTGTGAACGATCTCGCCGAGTCAAATTGGGATTGGTCTCAAGGAGAGCCTCCTGAAGAAAATCCCGCTTACTATTTGCGATATAACAAGACATTTAGCAGAATGGGCGGGACAATGCGGTATCTTCAAGCGGACAATCGCGACTTCCTGCTTGCTCTGTTGCAGCAACTTACGCCGGAGGTCAAGGCATGAGCGTTGCATTACTATCCCAAGATCGACTACATCAACTGATTGAACGCTTTGCAAGCTGCCGCATCGCCGTGCTCGGCGATTTCTTCCTAGACAAATACTTGGATACTGACCCGGCGCTTATCGAAACTAGCGTTGAAACCGGCAAAGAAGCGCATCAAGTCGTCCGCATCCGTTGCAGTCCGGGCGCCGCCGGAACGGTTGTCAATAACCTGGCAGCACTGAAGCCGGGGGTACTGCACGCTATCGGAGTCACCGGCGACGATGGTGAAGCCTTTGAGTTGCGACGTGGACTGGCTGCTCAAAACTGTACGACCGACCATCTAATTCGCTCGTCTTCGCACAACACACCGACATACCTCAAGCCAAGAAACAACTCGATTTCGGGGCTAGCTGGAGAGATTTGCCGCTACGACACGAAAAATCGACACACCATGTCTCCTGAGCTAGAGGCACGACTTGTCGAAGGGCTTGACGTGCTTCTGCCGCAACTTGACACCGTCATCATATTGGACCAAGTTGAGGAAGCCGTGGGGGGTGTGCTTTCTCCCGCCATCCGCGATGCCGCCATTGAGCGCGCTCAACGCTTTCCGGGAGTCGTCTTTTGGGTCGATAGCCGAGAACGGGTTCACGACTTTCGACACATGACGCTTAAATCAAATGAATATGAAGTCCTCGGCATGAAACAGCCTCCGCCGGGAACAACAGTTGATTTGAATCAAGTACATGATAAAGCGCGAAAACTCAGACAGAAAAACGGCGCACCGGTGGTTGTCACGTGCGGCGACAAGGGCGTCTTAATTAGCGATCCCGAATGGATGTGGGTGCCTTCTGTAAAAATAGACGGCGAGATTGATGCAACCGGGGCTGGTGACAGTTTTGACGCGGGAGCGGCGCTTGCGCTTGCCGCAGGCGCTTCTCTCTCCGAAGCCACGGTCATCGCTCACCTCGTCGCATCGATTACCATCCAACAACTCGCCACAACGGGCGTCGCGCGCCCGGACGAGTTACCGGATCGACTAAACCTTTGGCTTCAGCAACAGAAGGAACAATAGCATGGATAAACCGTCATTTGCTTCCCAATACCTTGACTCCCTTTCAGGTGTGCTGCGGACAATCGATGCCTCTCAAGTCCAGCACGCGGTTGAAACTTTGCGAGACGCACGTGATCGCGGAAGTACCATCTACTCGTGCGGTAACGGCGGAAGCGCGAGTATCGCTTCGCAGATGGTTGCTGATATCGTGAAAGGCGGCTCGTACGGAAAGAAGACACCTCGCATCAAGATGATTGGACTCACGGACAGTATTGCTACGATAACTGCCTACGCAAACGATGTGAGTTACGATTCGGTATTTGTAGAGCAACTCAAGAACTGGGCAACTCCGGGCGACGTTCTCATCGCCATTAGCGGCAGCGGCAACAGCCAAAATGTTTTGAACGCTGTCGAGTACGCCAATGATTGCGATGTCATTACCATCGCTTGCACGACCGCCGAAGGCGGTAAGCTCAAAAATTTCGCTCGCATCCCACTCCTCGTCCAGTCATCGCACATGGGGCACCTCGAAGATTGTTTCTTCGCTATGACTCATGTCCTCTGCTACGCATTCATTGAGGACCGAGTGTAACATCTATAGAGGAACGTTTCTCGTAAAAGACAAGCCTACTACGGAGTAAAATATGAAGATGATGACTCTTAGATTCACGCTGCTTTGCATCAGTCTTTACATCGCAAATGTAATGCTTCCTAATGCCAGTCACGCGCAGTTCATGAAAGACGTGGTTGCCATTTGGCTTTTTGACGAGGGCAACGGCAAGAAAATCAACGATTATGCTCGAAAGGGCCACGATGGTGTGTTCCTTACCGGGAAACCCGACTGGGTCGAGGGGAGATTTGGCACCGCTCTGCAGTTTCACGGTGTAGATGGGATGGCGTGGGCGGACATTGAAAAACCCGTGGCTATGGACTCGGTTGATTTTAGCATTGGATGCTGGATGAAACCCGGAAAACCGCAGCGCACGTGGGCAAATCTACTCGCCGGTCGAGATGAAGAAAAATCACACACAGGGATCTCCCTCTTACAGTATGAAAATCATGTCAACCGCTATAGAATTGCCATCGGCGGTGTATTTGCTTGGGAGGGATTGGGCAATCCGCGGCACGGCGTCCAACTCATAACAGACGAATGGAACCATCTTGTGTTCGTCCGGAAGGGTAGGAATGGTACTTGGTATTTGAACGGTGAACCCGACCGTCCAATGAGGAACGGATTTCACATAGACCTGGGATCGGAAAAAAGGCTTGGACGTGCAAGGAAGAATTTCCGGATAGGTACAGCCGTATTCGACGATGCGCGACGCTGGCGAGGCATACTTGATGAGACCTTTATTTTCGAGAGAGCTCTAAATCAGGAAGAAATCGTCAGGATCATGAACGAGGGTATCGTCGAAGGACAACACGTTGATGCAAAGGGAAAAATGGCGACTGTCTGGGGCAAGATCAAATCCTCGAATTAACGCACAACCCGTATTTATACTCCGCGCCGTCAGAAATTGCGTCTTCTGTAGGAGCGATCTCCAGGTCGCGACTCTTGTAGGAGGGAACTCCGATTCCCGACCTGATGGTGCTACGTAAGTCCTATTAGAAACAAATATCACGGGAAAATAAAGCGCAATAATACCCAACGCAAGGTATAGCACCCGCCTTCTCAATTCCGGTAAACGCATAGCCATAGCGTCAGATATCGTCTATCTTCACGCTACATGTAGGAATAGAGACCTCACCGTATTTAGGTTGAGAAATCAGTCCAATACTGGACAGAAGCATTCCACTTAATTGCAGCCCGGGAGAGTTTTCACGATGAAGATTGCCGATCTAAAGACTTACGTAGTTGCCAATCCGCCTCCCCACCGTGGCGGCCCCTATTTTGTCTTCCTGAAATTGACCACCGATGACAATGTCCACGGTTTCGGAGAGGTGTACGGCGTACCGTTCGGACCCGCCAAAGTTACCCAACTCATTGAGGACGTTGTAGAGCGGCATGTCATAGGGTGGGATCCGTTCAATATCGAAAAACTGTGGCGGATAGTTTACTCCAGAGGTTACACCCAACACCCCGACCTGACCCTGGTAGGCGTGCTGAGCGGAATCGAAATCGCCTGTTGGGATATCATCGGAAAAGCGCTCAACCAACCTATTTATAACCTGCTCGGCGGGCAAGTTCACGAGAAACTCCGCTCCTACACCTATCTGTACGCCGAATCCGACGTGCCTCCTCCAACCGACACCGCTCATGACCGCAGGATACCTGTCAATTTGCACAGCGATCCGCACCTTTCAGCGGAACGAGCCGCCGCATACGCGGAGCACGGTTTCACCGCAGTCAAGTTCGATCCCGTCTGGGGAATGTCTGCTTTTGACCCGAGGCAACTTTCCCTTGAGGTACTGGACAACGCCGAACTCGTCACGAAGAACATTCGAGACGCTGTTGGTAACAAGTGCGACCTCCTCATCGGTACTCACGGACAAATGACCACCTCCAGTGCGATTCGCCTTGCCAAGCGCCTTGAGCCGTTCGACCCGCTGTGGTTCGAGGAGCCGGTACCCCCTGAAAACCGGTCTGAAATGGCACGCGTAGCCCAATCTACCAGCATTCCGGTGGCTACCGGCGAGCGTTTAACTACAAAGTATGAATTCGTTGAGCTACTTCAAAGGCAGGCTGCGGCAATTCTTCAACCCGCCCTTGCCAGAGTCGGGGGAATTCTGGAAGCGAAGAAGATTGCAGGCATGGCGGAGGCACACTACGCCCAAATTGCTCCACACTTGTACTGCGGCCCCATTGAAGCCGCCGCCAACATTCAACTCGGTACATGCAGCCCCAATTTTCTCATTCAAGAAAGCATCGAAACGTTCGGCGGTTTTCACGCCGAACTTCTCAAAGAGCCGATCAGGTGGGAAGATGGCTACATTATTCCCCCAGACAGACCCGGTTTGGGGGTTGAGTTGGATGAGGATGTAGTGGCACAGCGTCCATACAGCGGTCCAATCTTTCCCGGAATGACCGAAGTCCCAATTTAGTGTGGGGCGCAGTCAAACAGTGTCTGATAAGAGGGCAATGGGGATTACCGTAGTGCGCCGGGAAGGCGATTCATGATGCGTAATACGTAATGGGAGTTCTTTTGCTCTCATTATGAAGTCTCTATCGCATTCGCTATTCGCTCAATCCTTCGCCATTTTATTCAGTTGATCCTGTTCGGTCAGTTGCTCGTGCGATTTGATCGTAATGCGTGACTGATTTTCTTACGCATTACGCACTACGTATTACTTGCACCCTTTCCTTTTCTTTGAATCGCGAGAACCTTGGACACGTCCTGCATATATGAGAGGAACCGACCTGCCATGATTGGAGCCATACTTTTTCTGACACAGACCTTACTACAAGCCAACGCCCCTGAACCCAACTCACCCCAAACTTCGGTTGAAACTCCCAACAGAAGATCGACCGCCGTCAATTCACTAGGAAGTTGGAAATGGGATGTGACAATCTACGATCGCCGCGACTGGTCAACGCCGTGGATCGGCGGGCCCAAGCTGGTCGGCGATGAGATTCTCATCCAGTGCGTTTCACATCCTGAAGATATCTACTACGATGATTGGTATGCGGAAGTTAGTGAAACCGTTACGCTATCTTCGGCGGATGGCGGGTTAACTTGGAAAGAGACTTCCAACGAACGATTTACCGGCGATTCGACGGACTCCTCGGATGATATAATGGTCGATGTATTCACTTGCTCTGCCCTCACCGATGAGGAGGATCTGGATAGAAAACGGCGACTGGAAGATGCCGGGCTTGGGCATTTATATGGCACAACCCTCGGCAGCGCACCGTCGGGTTGGCTCATCTATCCCGACTCGATGGCAGCCGAACTCAAGGCAAAGGGATATTCCGTTTTCGACGAGCATCCGACTATCCCCGAAGGGCAAGCGGCGGTTTACGCCCGAGCAATCAAGGGGCGGTATTCTACAGACCGTGGAGCGACGTGGGAAGACACAAACATCCAAGGTTTGCCGGTGTTCGGACATGGACCCGTCCCTAACGGTAGCCTCGAGTTGTCCGACGGTACCAGACTTGAATTCTTTTACGGATGCGAACTTCATGAGCAGATGCGGTCGGTTTACGTGCTGCGTTCAACCGACGGCGGGGTCAACTGGAAGATGGCCAAAATACCTGCCGATCCGGAGCTATCGCTCACTGAAATATCAACCGTGGCTTTCCCTAGCGGTAGAGTGCACATGATGATGAGATGCGACGTTGGCGGCGACGGCTTTATCTACTCGACCAATTCCGATGATGGCGGCTTGACGTGGAGTCCGGCGAAGCGCACGCCTATACGAGGTCAACCGCTCCTATTGCTCAAACTGCGGAATGGGGCGATACTTTGCACCTACTGCCATCGCTCATTTCCCGCCGGAATCCGGGCCTGTCTCAGTTATGATGAGGGGGCAACGTACGATATTGAAAATGAAAAAATCTTGAGAGACGACGTGATTCCCGGTCCCTGGATTTCGCCATGCGGTCCCCCTTCGGTTGAACTTGCCGACGGCACAATCTTCACTGTTTACACCTTGCCGAAAGTAACCCGGTTGAAGCCGGGGGAAACAGCGGACGGAGGTCTGTTCAGTGTTCGACCGAAGTACCACTGCTATGTTGCGGGCAGCCGTTACACCTTGGACTATGTCCGTCCCCTTCCCGGCAAATAACTCGAGATTGACATCGTAGAAGGCGAATCCGATGGAGATGTCAGATTTGATGAATAATCTTCGCGCCTTGGATGGTCACATCGTGGAGGTCGATCCGCAGATTCTGGGTGACAGAGGTGAATCCGCGAAGCCGCTTCGGTGGAGATACCGGGAACTCGTGATTGAATGGGGGTTTGAGAAGGAAACTGAGAACCAAGCATTCGACGGGAACATTCAATCCACTCACCACCTCGGCAAAATAGGCAGGGTCAAACCCTTGCTTGGAGATAACACGACTGAAATGACCACCGAACACGCTTGGAAATCGCCTCCAAGCGGAGGCGCACGGCGAGGGATTACTGTTTCCGTGTTATATGCGGACACAGTGCGCGGCCCCGGCAGAACAATACTCACAGTGCGGACATGCTCGGGAAGTTTCTCCTTTCTTCCCGTCGACCTCGACGACGGACCAATCTTGGCGCCGGCACATGGGTTTTTCGTAGCGGATATTTCATCAAACCTAACCGCGGCGGCGTTCCAAGACGAACTTGAATCAAAGAACCTGAAATCGATTCGCCAAATGGTTCGTGAGCACTCGGAACAGACATGGGAAGGCGCTATAAGCGCCCTTCAAGGGAAAATACAGTACTCCGGTTTACCCACACCGCCATACTATCCGCGCATGAGTGTGGAAGTGCCTGACGAGAATCTGTCCGCGCTCTGGCGAATTGGCGCTTGGCAACTCATCAAGAATTGTCCTAGGATTCACCGCGATGACATTCACCTCGTCGGCAAAACCGGCGATGTGGGTAGTTGCAGGAGAATTGATGACCCGGACGACCCCCAAGGCATATATGTTGTGCGTAACCATCCATTTCCTCCCCTGAGTTGTGAAACCGAGCGTATCCTGTTGGCGCTCGACCACATGGGAATGCACGATGTGGCACGGGACGGCATATCCATCTGGTTGGAAAACCAGCAACCTAACGGAGCGCTGTTTGTCAATTCGGGAATCGAAGCGGCGCACAGGCAAGGCGCACTGCAACTCCCGTGGGTCATTGTGGAGCATGCACTGTTAACGAGAGACAAGAAATGGCTTGAGCAGCAAGCACCCAAGTTGAGAGCTGTGGCGAAGTGGATAATCGATCGCCGCCGGTGCACGATGAATGAGAATCGTTCGCGCGAGGAAGTTTTAGGAATTAAGGACGGCACGTGGTCCCCTTATGGACTGCAACCCCCTGCCTCAATGGGCGATTCCGATGCTAGGGGTTCAGTATATTTTTTTCCGGCAGACGCGTTCGCCTACCGTTCCCTAAAACTCTTGGCAGATGCCCTCTCGGAAATTGATTCGCAGACCGGCGCCGCCTTGTCGGCGGAAGCCGAAAACTACGCCCAAGATCTACTTCCTGTCCTAGACGAGACATTCGTTCTTTCGCCGGTTATCAAAACCCGCAACGGTACGTATCAATCGTTCCTACCTCAAGGGTTTCAAGACCGGGGGCCCCGCGCCCGAACACTGCCCGAAGGCGTGGATGTCTTTTCCCACTGCGGTCCGCTGTCAGGCGACATTACCGTGACCTCATCGTCCATTGAGGCGTGGTTGAGAGCCGGGCTGCTCTCTATCGAAGACTCGCGCGTCGACGGTCATTTCGACGTGTTGGAGGATGTCTTCCTGCTTGACAACCCTTGGGGACGTGAGTGGCGCAACCGCACGATAGCGAGGGGCGACACGGTGGACGAAGGATGGTTTAGCCACGCATCGTTTGGATATCAGAGCGGTTGGGAAAGGGTACCGGATTACTACCTCATCAAAGATGACATACCGAATTTCCTCCGCGCTTGGCTGAATCGATGCGCGGTGGACCTAAACATGAAAAACTGGACTTTCAATGAACACACCATACATGTAGAATGCGACAAATCGCACGGGAACGCTGCGTTTCTGTCAAACTTCCGAAAGATGCTGGTCATGGAGATGGACGAATCACTCTGGCTTGCACGGGGGACACCTAGAATATGGCTGGAGCAAGGCAAAAGAATCTCGGTGAAGAACGCGCCGACCCATTTCGGCGATGTTGGTTTTGAAATCGCCTCCGACGTGGATAGCAGCAAAATTACCGCTACGGTCGAACTGCCATCGCGAAAATTTCCTAAGTCCGCATATTTGAGGTTGCGCCATCCGAAATCTCTACCCATCAAAAGCGTTACGGTTAACGGTAAATCGTGGCCGCATTTCAGTACAGAGCTGGAATCGATTGTGCTCACGAACCTCACGGGCAGTCTGACAGTGCTTGCGACATACTAGAAAGCGGTTACGAATTGAAGTACGTTTGTAGGGCGCACTGCGGTCAAGTGACCGAACACGATAGAGATTCTATATCGAGTAATCAACTGAGTGGATAGCGAAGGATCAAGTGAGTGGACATCGAACGCGATAGCTAATCCCCATAGAGTTCCCATTCTTTGCCCGTCCTGTGGCTCCGGGGGTTTTACTGACCACTAATCACTAGCCACTAAACACTTTCTGTTAAGGTTCCCGACATGACGATAGAAAGAGTCCTCGAGAACGAAGCGAAGCTTCACCGAGATTTCTTTGGGGAAGAGTTTGACTTAACTGAGTTTGGCGACACGCTTCAACACTATGGAGAGGAAAAAGTCAGGGTTTGGAACGCCCTAGGTCTAGAACCCCACTTCTTGCCCGAGATTACGATGAGCCGGGAGTCCGAGTATCCCGGTTGGAAGGTTAAGCCCGAAGAGTGGTTTTATCTTAAAGTCAAAGAGGGAAAGATTCTTCGCCAACAACCCGGCGGCGAGCTCCATGTCGACGACAACGCCTTTGCATTGGAGGGTGTCACCGTTCTTGTGGACACTCGGTTAAAACCGACCCACAACGAGGATAAGCAGATGTGGGCGAATGACGATAATTTCCTTGGTCCGATTATGGAAAGGCTACGCATAGAGAAGAGGATTTCTGAAAACTATTACGGTATTCAATCTTCACGTTTTGATGTCTCGATTGATGAATGGGAATCTGGTATCCGGCCTGCCGTCGCTGCGTTCCTTGGATTCGAGTGTTCCCAAATTCGATTGGAGCGGGCAATTGAGATGAATGTCATTCCCCAAATCTATACCCACATGCCTCGAAAGGACGATCTCGCAACGGACAGAGGATTTTCCTGGATTTGGCTTGAAGAACACTTCGCTGTACGTGCTAATCGCCTTGTCGGCGGCCAATTCTATTACGGCGGGTTCGCTTTCGTCTTTTTGCCCGATGCGCTTCGAAGTTACGGCTGTTTTCGCCCGCTTGCCGTGATTTGAACTTTCACCTAGGCTTCACGATGGCGAGAACACTGTTGACAGATGTCGGGAGCGTGTCTATAATTTCGGTGCCTCATAAGCCTACGTCTTGCGTTCATGAACCCTGGAAAAGTGCAGCGGCGATTAAGTGGAGAAAGGGTCTCTCCGGAGAGATCGTCAAGCACGTGCTGAAAGGGATTCGGCGCGGCGGCAAAGGTCGCGGTCGCCCGGTTCAGATATGGCAAATAAACACAATGAGGCTAGGCAGTATGTTTGGAAAATTGAATTTTTGCTTATTTCTGTGGTTGGTTTGTTTCGGTGCGGTTCTTGGCATCGGAATCATCGGTTGCGCCGGCGATGAGGAGGCGGAAGTTGAGGATGATAGCGATGAAGGTGTGGTAATTGGAAACGGATTGCTAGACCCTGGCTATGAATACGTAACATGGTATCTAGCAAGCATAGACGGCAAGAGTATAAACGACCTTGCCCTATACCAACCTGAGATAGGTGATATTCTAGTTAATAGTGAGATAAAAGACATTGAACACCTATTAAAAAAGCTTGAGAGTCAAATTGATTTAGTTCGCACAGATCGTATGCGTCTTAGCAATCGTGGTGGCATGTATGTGGCTATTCTCCTATACGGTCCGCCTGATCCCCCGCTGGGGCTGTTAGAGGCTGGTGCGCAGTGCACACCCTACAAACCTTCGCTCACCATGACAATTCGCCACATACTCTTAGGGAGGTATCTCGTAACATGAAAAAACTAGCAATTTTCACCCTCATCTTGCTGTTGCCAATTCTGTTGTCCTTTGTTTTTCTGCTGACGTTGGGCTGTGCGGAAGACCGGGAAATTGTGACACAGGGTGCGTCGGGCGATGGCTATCGCATTGTTGACATCCCCGACCGCTACCTCCGCGCTGCTGTTGAACAGGCTTTGGGCATAGCGCCCGGTGACGCAATCACCGCGGAGCAGATGGCGAGATTGACCCAACTTGGAGCATACGGAGGGGGCTCAGACATAAATTGGACCGGTCTTGAATATGCCACCAATCTTACAGAGTTGAATCTTCGCAGCTACAACATCTCGGACCTCTCGGCACTCGCGGAATTAACCAATCTGACAACGCTGTTGCTTAGCCACAACGGCATCTCGGACATCTCGGCACTCGCGGGGTTAACCAATCTGACAACGCTGTTGCTTAGCCACAGCAGCATCTCCGATCTCTCGGCGCTCGCGGGGTTAACCAATCTGACAACGCTGGATCTTTCCTATAACAGCATCTCGGACATCTCGGTACTCGCGGGATTAACCAATCTGACAACGCTGGATCTTAGCGTCACCAACATCTCGGACCTCTCGGCGCTCGCGGGATTAACCAATCTGACAAGGCTGCACCTTAGGATCATCTACATCTCGGACCTCTCGGCACTCGCGGGATTAACCAATCTGACAACGCTGCACCTTATCCACAACGGCATCTCGGACATCTCGGCGCTCGCGGGATTAACCAATCTGACAACGCTGCACCTTAGGGACAACCACATCCCGGACCTCTCGGCACTCGCGGGATTAACCAATCTGACAACGCTGCACCTTGGCTACAACGGCATCTCGGACATCTCGGCACTCGCGGGATTAACCAATCTGACAACGCTGCACCTTGGGAACAACCACATCTCCGATCTCTCGCCTCTCGTCGCCAATACGGGATTGAAGGGAGGGGAGGTTTTTATTTATGTGGAGCATAACCCGCTCAACCACGCATCCATCCACACGCACGTTCCCGCCCTGAGAAATCGAGGCGTTAATGTGACACATTAGTTTGAGGCTGTAGTAGGAAGTATCGTTGTTGAAAGCCTAATATTTCTATCTGCCGCGGATTAAAAATGAAAACACTACTTGTATTCGCCTTGTATTCGCCCTACTCCCGCTCCTAGCGTGCCACGAGCACGACTTTATCGGACATGAGCATGATTTGCACGGCCACAGCCATGAGCACCCGTTAATTCCGCATGAACACGATTTGCCCGGTCACTCCCATCAACTTATCGCTCGATTCAACCCGCACCGACAACGCGCTTCGAGGTCGTTGCACTCTCTCACCCGATGAAAAGGGGACTGAAGGGTTTGGCATCAATGCCGGCGGCTTCATAATAGGGAATTAAGGGGAACGTATGCAAATGTTTGGGAAGGTGGATTTTCGCTATTTTCTGTGGTTGGTCTGTTTCGGTGCGGTTCTTGGTGTCGGGATCACCGGTTGCGGCGGCGATGAGGAGGCGGAAGTTGAGGATGATAGCGATGAAGGTGTGGTAATTGAAAACGGATTGCTAGACCCTGGCTATGAACACGTAACATGGTATCTAGCAAGCATAGACGGCAAGAGTATAAACGACCTTGCCCTATACCAACCTGAGATAGGTGATATTCTAGTTAATAGTGAGATAAAAGACATTGAACACCTATTAAAAAAGCTTGAGAGTCAGATTGATTTAGTTCGCACAGATCGTATGCGTCTTAGCAATCGTGGTGGCATGTATGTGGCTATTCTCCTATACGGTCCGCCTGATCCCCCGCTGGGGCTGTTAGAGTTTGGTGCGCAGTGCACACCCTACAAACCTTCGCTCACCATGACAATTCGCCACATACTCTTAGGGAGGTATCTCGTAACATGAAAAAACTAGCAATTTTCACCCTCATCTTGCTGTTGCCAATTCTGTTGTCCTTTGTTTTTCTGCTGACGTTGGGCTGTGGAGGAGACGGGGAAATTGTGAC
This sequence comes from Candidatus Poribacteria bacterium, assembly GCA_965204085.1. Lineage (GTDB taxonomy): Bacteria > Poribacteria > WGA-4E > WGA-4E > JAJDTR01 > JAJDTR01. The sequence goes on from CBDBEE010000002.1 coordinate 1,991,499, forward strand.
ACAGGGTGCGTCGGGCGATGGCGCGTCGGGCGATGGCGATCGCATTGTTGACATCCCCGACCCCAACCTCCGCACTTCTATTGCACAGGTTTTGCGCATAGCGCCCGGTGACATCACCGCGGAGCAGATGGCGAGATTGACCCAACTTGCAGTATACGGAGGGGGCTCAGACATAAATTGGACCGGTCTTGAATATGCCACCAATCTTACAGAGTTGAATCTTCGCAGCTACAACATCTCGGACCTATCGGCGCTCGCGGAATTAACCAATCTGACAACGCTGGAACTTTGGGACAACGCCATCACCGACATCTCGGCGCTCGGGGGATTAACCAATCTGACAACACTGGATCTTACCGAGACCAACATCACCGACATCTCGGCGCTCGGGGGATTAACCAATCTGACAACGCTGAATCTTACCAAGACCAACATCTCGGACATCTCGGCGCTCGGGGGATTAACCAATCTGACAACGCTGGATCTTACCGAGACCAACATCTCGGATATCTCGGCAGTGGCGGGATTAACCAATCTGACAACGCTGAATCTTGAGGCCAACACCATCACCGACCTCTCGGCACTCGCTGGATTAACCAATCTGACAACGCTGAGTCTTGCGTGGAATGACATCTCGGACCTCTCGGCAGTGGCGGGATTAACCAATCTGACAACGCTGGATCTTACCAAGACCAACATCTTGGAGATCTCGGCAGTGGCGGGATTAACCAATCTGACAGAGCTGCGCCTTAGCAGCAACCGCATCTTCGACATCCCGGCAGTGGCGGGATTAACCAATCTGACAACGCTGAGTCTTGAGAACAACAACATCTCGGATATCTCGGCGCTCGCGGGATTAACCAATCTGACAAGGCTGAAACTTTGGGGCAACGCCATCTCGGACATCTCGGCACTCGCTGGATTAACCAATCTGACAGAGCTGAACCTTAGCCGCAACAACATCTCCGATCTCTCGCCTCTCGTCGCCAATACGGGATTGAAGGGAAGGTCGGTTTTTATTTATGTGGATAATAACCCGCTCAACGCCGCATCCATCGACACGCACATTCCCGCCCTGAGAGATCGAGGCGTTAATGTGACACACTAGGGGATTAAGGAGAACGTATGCAAATGTTTGGGAAGGTGGATTTTCGCTATTTTCTGTGGTTGGTCTGTTTCGGTGCGGTTCTTGGCATCGGAATCACCGGTTGCGGCGGCGATGAGGAGGATGACGAGAATGGTGATGAGAGTAGTGGTCTTCCAGAGTGGTACGGTCCCAAATGGTATCTGGTAAGTATCAATGGCAAGGAGATGTCAGACATTCTAGATGAGGACGAGATAGAGAAGTTAGAAAAAAGGCAGTTCATTGACGACGAGAAAGCACACTTTCTGGACGTAGGAGACATTTTAATCACGGATGAGAGTTTACAAAACTTCCCAGTCGATCATGTTGAGACGGTGACTTTGCCCACTTCGGTTCTTACCTTCGACATTTACTTTTCATTCACTGGAACGGTAGGTGTGAGTGTTGCATATAAAACGAAACTTGATGACTCCGACGTTTATCGGACGCGCTTGACTTACGATCAAAGCACTTACTCCTTTTCTGGCTCTAGGTATACAATCACTGCTAAGCTTACAATTAATTTTGGTTACCATAGGGATGTAGGGTTTGTACTGGAGAGTGTAGAAAGTACAACGACAGGCACATGGTCTGTAAAAGAGGATACACTCAGGCTAATACGTGATGATGGTATGACAGCCGTGTTTAGCAGGAACAAGCCCGCAGTGCCGTAAACGTAGCCGGCTGCGGAACGCGGATGCCGGCGCATTATGGGAAGGCGGAACTGGCGGAACGGGGCGCGGTCGCCCGGTTCAGATATGGCAAATAAACAGAAGGAGGGTAGGCAGTATGTTTGGAAAAGTGAATTTTCGCTTATTTCTGTGGTTGGTCTGTTTCGGTGCGGTTCTTGGCATCGGAATCACCGGTTGCGGCGGCGATGAAGATGATGACGAAAATGGTGTCGAGAATCGTGCGGCACATGGTGGTAACGGTGATGGCGAATGGATCGTCCCAGGGGCGGGGTATGGTGTGACACGATGGAGGCTGGAGAGCATCGATGGTAAGAATCGATACCTCGATAAGGCTGCATATTTAGATCCTGAAGTGGAAGACGTTTTGCTCGATCGTGGGAGTATAGCCGCGTTAGACAAGAATCAATTCGGGCCAATCGTTTTGGTTCGTACCTGGGAACTTGTATTTTACGGTGATGGTACAATGGAAGCGTCAATCGCTCACTATGATGGCAACGGCGAAAATCCAAGAGCTCACATGAGAGACCAGGAGGGCACTTACTCCTTATCCGGTACCAGGTTTACAATTAACGTTTTTGTGAGCCATGATTATAGATTTAACGTTCCTGTGGGCTATGATAAGGGGGTAGAACAGACAATTACCGGCACATGGTCTAGAGAAGGGGATAAACTCACACTGAGGCGTGATGATGGCCCTATCGCCGTGTACGAACTTTTAGATTATTATGGGTTGAGTGCGGCGAATAATGCTAACGATTGGATCCTCAGGCCAGGGGAAGATTCGAAAGGATGGACACTGAGGAGCCTTGATGGTAAGCGTAGCGGAACAGACGACGCATTTTACGATCCTGAGATAGAAGACATTTTACTGGATCGTGAGAGTGTAGCCGCGTTAGAAAATAAATATATCGCGTTAGGAGGCAGGGAAGGGGAGCCAATCTTTTTTGTTCGTACCAACAATCTTAGATTTTACAGTGATGGTACCATAAGATGGTTAATCGATGTATTTGGTCGCGGCGGCAGAAAATGGGATGGCATAAAAGGCGAATGGGTAGATACGCCGTACGGAAAAATAGGTAACATCACTCGTCGGGAGGGCACTTACTCCTTATCCGGTACTAGATTTACATTTACATTCAACGTTTCTGTTGGTGGAACAGTGACGGCAGAACAAACAATCACCGGCACATGGTTTTCAACAGGGGACGATCTTAAACTGAAGCGTGACGATGGTCGCACCGCCAAGTTCTCTCGCAACTTCTAAGCTCGACTTTGTACAAAAGTACAATTCTGTGTTGTCATTTCGTAGGGTGCGCACTGCGCACCAGCCTTTGACAGCGCCAGCGGCGCGACAAGTGTATAGCACTAGCGAGTTATTCACATTAGAGCCCCAGCGGGGATCAAGCGACTGATTAAGGAGCGCGATAGAGATCCCACAGGTTATTTGATATCAAGAACCGCTTGAGACTTTTTCAATGGTCTACCAAATAGCCCAGATGGCTAAAATCCCCCCCGCTTTTCTTCAGCGTTTGAGCGACGCCGCTTGTTGTATCGCTCAAATGTACAAAGTCGAGCTTAGAGGGGTTGGATTGTATGAACGGAGCGTGCAAACTTCCCACATTGTCCCGAGTAGTCGAAACCACCAACTCTGTTTTTGCACACTGTTTTGACATGACCAAGAAATGTACTCTTCATGTCGCAATCGGTGCCGGTTTGTTCGTGATATCAAGGCTCATTATGGGAACAGCGATAAACAACGCCATGGCTTCAGAGTCGATTGACACGCCAAATGCGCGCTACGTCACCCGGATGGACACTTGTCAGCCACAACATGCCCTGTCGGATAGAATGGAACAGGGCAAATGGCAACTGATAACCTACGAAACTGAAGAACTCAAGGGTACTATGGTCGGGGCGCTATCCCTCATCAATGCCCCCGACCTGACCATACCGCTGGACGCTACCGGTTGGCATAAGGTCTACATAGGCTACTGGAATCCCTCTCACCTGTACGAGAACGACCCAATCATAAAGGTCAAGTTAAGCGACCAACCTGCTTTTCGCATCTATCATGAAGATGTGAGCGCCGATAGACAAGATTCTACTTATCTGCGCGAAGCATTTTTTGACTATGCTGACCTTACCGGTCGAAACCTCGTCATTGGCAAGTCAAACGGAATCTTGGGAAAGCAGATGTTTTTTGCTTATGTCAAGTTGGTCCCAATGAGCGCGGAGGAGGTTGACCGGGTCGCCGCAGATCGTGCGGACACCAGCACACGAAAGCTCGTAGTCAGCATTGATGGAGCGAGTTTCCTTCACCTGTGCGAGTTCAGCACCTCCAACGACGTCCTCTCTCTTGTCGAACCCTATCGCAATTCCGATGTAGGGAGGATCTTCTGGGCAGTCTGCTACGGCGCTCTCACCAACTATCCCACTAAGGTTAAGGGAGCGCAATTTCGTGCCGAAGGCGCATGGGCCAACCTTCTCGATCAGGCATATCACGATCGCGACCGGGGCATCACGTCAAGGCACCGCGGCGAAAAACAGACGCTGAACACGCTCAGAACTTTGACTGAGCGTGGAATCATTCCCCAGCAGTTGGCTGCCGACCACGTTCACAGCATGGGTGCGGGCATTAAGTTCGATTTGATGTTTCGCATGGGCATCCTCGGAAATGTGCCGAGGCAACCCGACAGGGGCGATTTCGTGTCGCAGCATCCCGAATATCGCCAAGTACAACGAGACGGCACGGTGATTGAAAAAGCCAGCTACGCCTTTCCAGAAGTGCAGGGTCTGATGCTGGATCTCATTCGAGAGGCGACAACGCTGATTGACGCCGATGGGATTAACCTCTGCTATACCCGCGGTCCCCGCTTTCTGTCGTATGAACAGCCGATACTGGACGCCTTTACTGACAAGTATGGCGAGGATGCCCGTTCCGTAGATCCGGCGGATCCGCGCTTGATTGAGATTCGTGCCGGCATCATGACGGACTTTATGTATAAGGTACGTCAGACGCTTGATCAGGTGGGCGCCGAGAAGGGCAAACGCCTCGAACTCTCGATCTGGGCATGGCCGCATGACCAACCCGTTTGGCTCGGACAACGCCCTATTGACGAAGGCCTCGATATTCGAGCGTGGATAAAGGCGGGATTGTTGGATAGCGTGGTCTCTCGCGGACGTGATCCTGACAACGGAATATACGGCATCGACGACGATTACATATCGCTCGGTAAAGCGCATAACTGCACGTTTATACTTGCTGATGGCGAATACATGCACCGGCTTGGCGAAGAAAGAAGGCGACACTGGTTGACAGCCGCGGTGGAAGCCGGCGTCGAATACTTTGCCTACTGGGATGCAGATTTTGCGCAGATCAATCCGGAACTCTGGGCGTGGCTGAGCCGTATGGGCCACGGTGAAGAGCAGCTCAACTGGAATCGCGAAGCGCATAAAATCACATCCATACAACTCCACACAATCGACGGGATTGATGTCCTGAAGGGTTTGTCTCAAGCCGTGTATTCGGGCGGTTAGGCTGTGCACAACCGTCAAAAGTTCGCGAAAGTAGAACATGGGGCAAGGACTAGCGCGAAACATGGGATTCCAACTCACTGACCAGCATATTGAAGACTATCGTGTGTTGGGATATACGATATTTCGTAAGATTCTCCCACCATCCTTGATTCGAGACCTCCGCCAAGCGAGCCAGTCCGCGAGAAAAATCGCCCGCGAACGACTGGGGCCGCAAGCGCAACGATTGCAGCCGGTCGGCAGCTTCGACATCGATCAACAACCCTTCATCGACTATGCTGAACAACCGGATCTTGTGAGGGCAATAACCAAGCTTCTATCCCCACGCCATCAACACGGCAACAGAAACCATCTCGGAATCCTTATTGAGCCTGCGGCAGTACCCTACTGTACACCGTGGCACCGTGATTGGCGGGACAACCTACCAGGCTTAAAACTAGAGAGATGGAATGAGCGATTCCAAGATATGAAACTCTTCAATCAAATTAACTGTGCGCTGTACAACGATAGCTGTACGTGGATTGTACCGGGCAGCCACGTGCGACACGACCTTGCATGCGAAGTGGAACGGTTTCCTGATCGCCCAATCTGCGGTCCAAATGTGGAAAACAAGATTGTAGAGGAACGCGAGAAAATTTGCTTGGAATACTGTCGAAGTATGCCCGGCTGCCTCCAGTTGCATCTCGAAGCAGGCGATTTTGCCCTCTACCGAAGTTCGATGTGGCACATAGGAAACTATGTTCCTTACAGTATTCGATCAACGCTCCATGACAGCGCTATGACGCCGGAATTCGAGGTATGGAGCCGACAGGTGCAGGAGGAGGCGTCTGAGCGGCGTGAATCCGGTGTAGTGATGGACAACCCGAACACCAACAGATTCTAATCCGGAGGAGGAACCGATGGCTTCAATTCAATCCTATCTTGATTCTTACAATCGTGACGGCTATGTTATTGTGCCCGATGTTTCTGATCCGTGAGGCGCGGTATCTGCCGTCAGGGAGATGGAGAGCTTGTACCATAGGATAAGTTTTGGCGAATACATGTTGAATTTGGAGAAGGGCAGAATATATCCGCCCGAAGAATTGGCCTACGGGTTTCAATTTCCCTAGGAACCACACGCCTTCTAACGCTTACACACAGATTGACAAGAATCCTAAGAAAAACCTAATGAGAATCCTTCTTATTTGCAAGATTTGCCTTCCATTCATTACAGTCCTAATACCACACATCGTCTTTGCCCAAGATTACACCCGATGGGGATTGTCGGAAGGCGCCATAGCCCGTCTCGGTAAGGGGCGTATATCGGATATCGCCTATTCGCCGGATGGATCTCGGATCGCCGTGGCTAGTTCTATCGGCATTTGGATTTACGATGCGTATTCAGGGGCTGAGATTGCTCTATTTACCGGGCATACCCGTCCGGTTGATAGCGTGGCGTTCAGTCCGAATGGTGGAACGCTTGCCAGCGGCGGTCGGGACGGAACCATTCGTTTGTGGGATGCATTCACAAGCACACACAAGCAGACTCTCCGAGGGCATACAGATTGGGTCAATAGCGTGGCATTCAGTTCGGATGGCAACACAATCGCTAGTGGGAGTGATGACGGTACCATCCGGCTGTGGGATGTGGTCACAGGCACATACAAGCAGACTCTTAAAGGACATATGGATTCGGTCAATAGCGTAGCCTTCAGTCCAGATGGGGGGACAATCGCCAGTGGGAGTAGTGACAAAACCATCCGGCTGTGGGATGCTGTTACAAGCACTCACACCCAGACTCTCACGGGGCACACGTATCGGGTCGAGAGTGTAGCCTTTAGTCCGGATGGGGGGACAATCGCCAGCAGCGGGCTTTTGGACGATGGCATCTGGCTGTGGGATGCTGTTTCAGGCGTGCACAAGCGGTCGCTGGCAGGTCATGCAGGTTCGGTCTATAGCGTAGCATTCAGCCCCGATGGTAAGACGATCGCCAGTGTGAGTTTGGACGATACTATCTGGATGTGGAATGCAGTCAGGGGCGCGCACAAGCTGACTCTAAAAGGGCACACGAGTTTTGTCACTGGCGTTGCGTTTAGTCCAGATGGGGTCACGATCGCCAGCGGGAGTTTGGACGATACTATCCGGCTGTGGGATGTCGTGACAGGCGACCACAAGCAGACTCTCATCGGGCATACGCTTTCGATCAATAGCCTAGCGTTCAGTCCGAATGGTGGGACGCTCGCGAGTGGGAGCGACGACACAACTATCCGGCTATGGGATGCCGTGAAAGGCGCCCACAAGCAGACTCTCACAGGGAAGATGGACTCAAATTGGAGTATAGTGTTCAGTCCGGATGGCGAGACGCTTGCCAGCGGAAGTTCAGAGAATGCCATCCTACTGTGGGATGCTGTTACGGGCACTCACAAGCAGACTCTCACGGGGCACACGGATTCGATCCTTAGTGTAGCGTTCAGTCCAGATGGAAAAACTCTCGCCAGCGGAAGTTCAGACAATACGGTCCGACTGTGGGATGCCGTCACAGGCACCCACAAACAGACTCTCAAAGGGCATATGGATTCGGTCTGGAGTTTAGCGTTCAGTCCAAATGGCAAGACGCTCGCCAGCGGAAGTTCAGACAATACGGTCCGACTGTGGGATGCCGTCACAGGCGAATACCGACGCGTACTCACCGGATATACAGATACGGTCAGTAGTGTAGCGTTCAGCCCGGATGGCGGGACGCTTGCCAGCGCGAGTGAATACAGAATTCATCTGCGGGATGCCATTACGGGTGTCCATAAGGAAATACTCAAGGGCCCCGCGCCCTTCGTCACTGAGCTAGCATTCAGTCCAGATGGGCAAACGGTAGCCAGTGGGAATGGGAACACCACTATCCAGCTGTGGGATGCGATCACAGGTTCAAACAGACTCACCCTCGAAGGGCACACGGATGTGGTCACTAGCGTAGCGTTCAGTCCGGATGGGGGAACACTCGCCAGTGCAAGTAGGGACGGCACGGTACTTTTGTGGTCAGGGGCATTGTACTTACACAGATAACTTTTCGTAAACCCCTCCGTTTAACTAACCTGTTTACACGGTCTGAATTTCACCGATTACTACTTTGAGAAGGGAAAAATCCGATGGCCTCAATTCAAACCTATCTTGATTCCTACAATCGTGACGGCTATGTCGTCGTACCAGACGTTTTCAATCCCGAGCGCGCCGCGTCCGCCTGTCGGGAGATGGAGAACCTGTTCTACGGAATGAGTTTCGAGGAATATCTGGCAAAGTCGGACAAGGAGGGTGAATACGCACCCCTAGAGACGGCTTACGGACATCAGTTTCCGTGCGGCAAGGATCCGCTTGACGGCTTAATTGAAAATGACTACCTGCTCGACTTGATGGAAGCCATCCTAGGTACAGACCAAATACGATTTCTTTTTGGTGGATTGTTCCTCCGATCAGGTCCGACCGACACCGTTCCCGGAGGGTTCGGTATCGAACACCCTTGGCAGGGCTACCATACCGACCATCATACAGCCTGCTATCTGCCGCACACACAGGATTCACATTTCAACGCCTATCTGATTGCGGGCGCATTTCTTCACGATATTGACGATGATAATGTCCCCATGCAGCTCATCCCCGGTTCGCATAAGCAGATCCCCGGATTGATACCGCGACTGATAGAGGAGGGCATCTTTAGCCATTGGTGCGCGATTAGAGACATTCGAGAGGTTCCGGAATTCGCTCCGCCAGTCCCCGCAAAAGGTAAGGCAGGCAGCGTGCTGCTGCGATCTTCATACGGTGTTCACGCCGCCATCCCGTTTCGGAATAAACGCAATCGTCGAGCGACGTGGGGTTTCACGGTGTGTTCGTCAACATCAAGCGACTGGATGACACGCCATATCGGTGAACGCGGGCTGGAAACCAAGTTCACGCACGCTTTTTGGGCAAAGACCACTCCCCGCGTCCGATCGCTGTTCGGTTGGCCCATGCCCGGGCATCCGTATTATACGAGTGAAACGCTGTCTCTTCTTGCCTCTTGGTATCCGGGGATAGATCTTTCGCCGTATGAGGAACAGCTCGCTGGCAATTAAGACGGCTTCCACGCATTTTCGGGGCTATCAAGGTTCAAGCAATTCGCAGGTCGCGATTCTCCGATGTAAATCTATCGATCAAGCGAACAATCAAGCACGAGACGGATTGCACAACGCCGGTAGGTGCGGTTTCTAACCGCACCGATACCAAAAACACCAGACCGATACATCAATCTTCTAGCGAACAGACGACTGATTGGTTCTTTCGCCAAGAATATATGGCATTGCCTGATCTCTCTAAGACGTGGTGGGAAGTCCCCACCCTATAAATGTACTGTTAGTCAGCGAGAATCACAATCTAAATGAAGTTTAAAAAATTAATTCGGTAATTTTTTGGCGAAGCCCGGTGCGGTTAGAAACCGCACCTACCGGGCCTGGGAACAATTGGAATTATCGATTTAAAAAATTAAACTTCATAAAGATTGTGGTACAAATCATCACTAGCCGCTAACATCCACGTTGCTGTTAATCCGTGTAATCCGGTTAATCCGTGAAAATCCGTGATTCAGACAATTACGATATCGCACCACAATCCCTATCCATTTAGAAATCAAACGAATAAATCGTTTTCTTACATTACAAATCAAGGAGTTCCGCCCAGCGGAGGAAACTTTTACATGGATTCTAGCTCGACGTTGAACCTTGACGGGGATAGTTGGCTCTTGAGCACGGACCCCGAGAACGTTGGCAAAAATGAACGATGGTATAACGAGGTGACGGGTGAAGCGAAGTCCACTCGCGTTCCCGGAATCATTCAAGAAACCTTTCCTACCTACCACGGCGTCGTCTGGTACTGGAGTGAGTTTACCTCGCCGGACAATCCTCATGAAGATGGGCGGTATTTACTGAAGTTCTGGCAGGTGGATTACCTCGCTGATGTTTGGGTTAACGGAAAATATGCTGGACAGCATGAAGGAACGGGCGATCCGTTTACACTTGACGTGACGGAATCAATCGTCCCGAATGCATCGAATCTGGTTGCCGTGCGCGTCCTCAACCCGAAGAATGAACCGATTGACGGTATCTCCCTAGCGGAGTCTCCCGTTTGGGCGAGAGGAATCCCCTGTACCCCGGGCCTTGCCCTCAATTACGGTGGGATTACAGATTCGGTGGAACTACACACTGTGCCCCCGGTTCGGGTTGCCGACCTGTATGTTAAGCCAAACTGGAAGACCGGAAACGTGCACGTACAAACGAGTCTACACAACGCGAAAAATCGGACGGTTTCGGCACAACTCATCTTCTCCATCGCGCCAGCCACCGCAGGGAGTACATTGAATTCGGTGCAACTAGAATGTGAGGTTTCGCCCGGAGAGACACATGTTGAGTCCGAGTTGACAGTCGGAACTCCGCATCTTTGGGAACTCAACGATCCCTACATGTACCGCGTTAGCGTCAGTGTCAGTGAAAACCAATCGGGGTCAATAGACGAGCACTCAACGCGCTGTGGATTCCGAGATTTTCGATTCGAGGATGGTTATTTCCGCCTCAATGGGCGCCGCATCTTCGTGAAGTGCGCTCAGACCGACGCCAGAGCCCCGATAGGCCACCTTGTGGCACACGACCCCGATCTTCCACGGCAAGATCTCATTCACTGCAAAGCCACACGGCACAACATGATCCGTTCCTTCGGAGGCCAAACGCCGCGCTATCAAATAGAACTCTGCGATGAAATCGGATTACTGGTGTATCAGGAGCATGCCGCCGCGTGGCGGATGGAACCATCTCCGCAGTTGCCCGACCGCTTCCGCAGATCCGTGCAAGCCATGGTAAAACGTGATCGAAACCACCCAAGTATCGTCATTTGGGGAATGCTAAACGAAACGCACAAGGGAGCGGTTTACGACCAAGCCTTGGCGGGCTTGCCATATGTTCGTGAACTCGACGATACGCGCGTCGTCCTGCTCAACAGCGGCGACTTTGCCGATACCGGAAAATCCATCGCCGATTCAAAGCTGGAAGAGTGGGAGTCGACGCTCCTTGACGTTCACCCTTACAAGACGGTGCCGCATCGCGCCGATGTGATCCAAGAACTTCGCACATTGAACAAAGACGACAAACCCATCTTTCACTCGGAGGGAGGAATCGGCAGCGCCATAGACGTCGTGCGGCTCACGCGCCATTACGAGCAGTTGGAAAGCACCTCCTGCGAGGACGCCGCCGTGGTGCGCCGCGCTTTGGAGCAGTTCACCGCCGATTGGGATCGCTGGAATCTCGGCGATACGTTTGCCAATCCCGAAGATTACTTCCATCAGTGCATCGCTTGGATGGCGGAATTGCGAAAGTTGGCTGCCAACGCCCTCCGCGCCAATCCGAACCTGATCGCCCATAATATCACGGGACTGGTTGATCCCAGCACAACAGGGGAAGGCATGTTATCCAGTACGTTTCGCGAGCTAAAGCCCGGAGTAGTAGACGCCATGTTCGACGCTTTTGCCCCGCTGCGGTGGTGCTTGTTTGTCGAACCGGTTCAGGTATTCTGCGGAGGTCCGGTGCGGGTAGAAGCCGTACTGGCGAATGAAGATGTGCTCGCCCCGGGGGACTACCCGGTTCGGTTCCAAATCGTAGGTCCCCAAAATTTATCTGTCTTTGACCGAACGGAGACAGTCACAATCACCGAAACGACGACCATTCCGGAGCCAAGTTTCGCACTACCCGTGCTTGACGAACAAGTGGTGATTGATGGGCCGCCCGGGAAGTATCGGTTCTTCGCCACATTTCAGAAGAATGCGGCGGCGGGTGGCGGAGATGTGGAGTTCTACGCCACAGACGCGAGGGAAATGCCCGAGGTCGAGACCGAGGTTGTGCTTTGGGGGGATGACCCCACGGCTGCGGACTGGCTGGATGCGAACGGAATCACGACTCGAGAATTTCACCCGAGCGCAAATGGTTCGCGGAATGTCATTCTCGTTGGCGCTGCTCCTCCCGCCGCGAAAACGGAAGCGTTCCGAGAACTTGCCAAACAGATCGCTCAAGGTTCGCACGCGGTGTTCTTGTCGCCGGATGTCTTCGCTGAAGGGGAGGACCCAACTCATTGGCTACCGCTTGCGGAAAAAGGAGAGGTCGTGGGTTTGACTGTAATGTTATACCACAAGGATGACTGGGCTAAAAACCATCCGATTTTCGAAGGCTTGCCGGCGGGTTGTGTGCTAGAACACACGTTTTATCGCGAAATGCTCAGTGGAACGGCATTTGCGGGCCAGGATGTTCCATCCGAGGTGGTTGCCAGGGCGATAAATACGTGCCTTGGATATAGTTCCGGTCTCACCCTGGCAGTCTATGACCTCGGCGTGGGGAATTTTACGCTCAATAGTCTCCGTATTCGCGACAACCTAGGGAGTGACCCGGTAGCGGAGCGTTTATTGCGGAACATGCTAAATCATGCCGCACGTCACGTTAATCTGCCGCCCGTTCCCCTTCCCGACGATTTCGACGAGCATCTTAGTAAAATGGGGTACTAACTAACTCAAGTTACAATCAATAACAGAGAAACCGAGTTTTTAGCCCACGTTTGCTGAATAAATGGCAAATTGATTAAATTTTCGTCGAACTTCTGTTTCCGTGCCGGAAAAAAACTCGGTTTCTGTCCCCTGCTTTGGTAAGGTACAATATGCACATTCTTGGTTCGATTCTGGCGATCTCGGCACTCAGTTTTTGCGCTGGACCGGAAAACGACTCCCAATCGGTTGAGACCGTGCCCTCCATTGCGGCGTATCGTGTCACGGCTCCGCTAGAGATCGATGGATTATTGACGGACGATTGTTGGCGAGAAGCCGAAGTTGCGATCGGTTTCCGGCGCTCCGACGGCACATCCCATGTCGGACCTTCCGCCACGGTTCAGCTTGCCTACGACGATGAAAATCTTTATGTTGGATTCAGATGCCCATTGTCCAATCCACAATCAGTAACTAGCGCCAAGAGTCTCGAGCCGACTCAGATGCTCGCCGGGAACACTGCACAGGTGTTCCTGGATCCGTTGTTGGACCATCAGCGCGATGTCGGCCTTGCCGAAGACCCGGACGCTCTGTTTTACACTCATCCCGGTCCCAAGATATTTCGATTTGCGGTTAACCCCGCGAATGGTCGGTATTCGGACCTACTGGGAATCCCGTGGTGGAAAGTTCCTTGGCAGAGTGCAACGCACATCGGAGACAGTTTCTGGAGCGCGGAGTTGGCGATTCCCTTTGCATCGCTCGCGTTCTTCGAATCGACGGACAGAAGCGGTTTGCAACCCGGTTGGGAGTCAACTTGGGGATTAAATTTTGCGATTGACGATACTGTCTGGGCACCAAACTTTGACCCACAGGGCGAAACTACCTCTCCCACTAAAAATAACCCCAAAGCAATCGAATCCGGCTATCCCTTGGCATACGGCACTGCCACCGGTATTGACGTGGATCCGAATCCGCACCGGTGGGCGTACCTGATCGGAATCGGTCCCAAGATCGTAGGCGAGGTTCCCATTGCCCTCACCATGAGCAACCACACCGGCGCTCATCGTAAGGTTAAAGTCATTGCATCGCCTATCTCTCGTGACAAAATGGAAGCCGAGGGCAAATTTGTTCCTCAGGAAGGGATTTGGGAGGTAGCACCGGAAGGAATTCATTGGACGCACGGGACTCTGTCGATTCCACTGCATTCGCCAGGCGACCATCTTTTGCTTCTGTCTGTGCAGGATTTAGAAACCGGGAAGGTGGTAGGACATCGTCCCGTACTACTTGACGGGGTCGATGCCGGTTTGGCGGTGTGGGACCGCTCATTTTACATGGACGAAAAAACCGCCGAGTTGACAATTCACTGCCTACCGGCGTCCGAGTCCCATACGGCGGTTCGGTACGAATTGCGCAGAGCAGGAGAAACCGAGATTCTGCAAAATGAGACGGTTTCTCTTAACGGCGAGAACATAGCTCGTGCAACCTTTAATATAGAAAATCTTCCTCCCGATTCTTATCCTGTGACTATCACTGTGGACGGTTATGACCAAAATCCTTTTGTGACTCTTCTACGCAAATTGCCGCCGCGGGCAGGTAGCGTGCAGTGTACCAATAGGGGAATGCTGCTGCGCGACGGCGAGCCTTTTTTTCCGTTCGGAATGTACTATGTCACCAACAGTCTTAATGGGGAATTTCGAGAAGAGTACGCCGACGCCGGGTTTAATACCTTTGTGATGGAATGGATGAACGCAAGTTCCTATGTTACGATGGCGCGCGACATGGTGCCCTTCGGACTCGTGCCCATCGTCGGCATTCAGAATATGAGTGAGGTTCACGGATACGATTCCGCACGCGATTATTCTTGGAAGGGAATGCGTGAAGGCAGGCTCCCGAAAGCACGGAAGGCTGTGCAGATGATCTCATCTCAGGTCCCGGAAAACATACTCGCTTGGTATACTCGCGATGAACCGAACGAATTGATGTATCCGTTGGTAAAGGGCTTGCTCGACATCGTTAACGAGGAAGATCCGTATCATCCAAGTTTTACCGTTATCTTTACTCCTCACCTTTTTCCGGCGTACCATAGCGCGACAGACATGCTCGGGCCGGATATATACCCCGGTTTCCCCGGAGGCCGCGTCGGACGAGTAGGTGAAGCGATGGGAAAAGCCGTGGAGGACATGCGCGGAAAACCCGTTATTGCGGTTCTTCAGACCTTCTATGAGGAAAATGGAGGGCGGATGCCGAATCGGGCGGAACTTCGCTGCATGACCTACCATAGCATCCTCCGTGGGGTAGCCGGTATTCTATACTTTTCATACCATCACGGCGGTCCGATGGCAGAAAGGGACCCGCAGACATGGGAGGACCTCAAGGAGCTCGCCGGTGAAATTCGAACCCTCGCCCCCATCCTTCTTTCAAGCCCACCATCAGATCTACTCCTTAAAGTCGATGCCGATGATAGCGTTGATGCGAGATTGTATTCGCACGAGGGCGTTTACTATGTAGTTGCCGTAAATTATGAAAACCACGACGTCAATTCCGCGACGTTCAAGATTCAGTCTCCCACAGAATCTCACATCGAAAAAGTAATTGCCCTATTTGAAAATCGAGACATTCAGGTTGAAGAAAGGGAGTGGAGGGACGACTTTGCGCCGTATGAAGTCCATTTGTACGCTATTCACCCGAAATAAAATCTTCTTTTGAAGACCTTTTACCTCACTTTTCCGTCGCTAGATAATATCTCGTAGTCATCGCAACTATCAATTACACCTACTTGTGCGCAATTTGGTTCATTTGTACCACAATCTGTTAGATTGTGGGAGGCCCAAACTAACAGATCAACTGAGCGAATAGCGAAGGCAATAGAGATCCCTTGCGCTACGAGGGCGCGTCCAACTTCGGGGTTGATTCATATAACCCCAACCTTGATTAAGATACAATCCAAATATGTGTGAATATGAATGTCAATGACAGGGGAAACGCATCTAAATTTTCTGCCTGACAAAAAAGCAAATCAAGCCAAGTTTGTGATAATTTTTTAGCGGTCGTAGGTTGGGTTGAATGAAATTCGTTAATGATTGTTAATCTTAGAGGCGATTCCGAGTTCCCACTTTGCACGAACATGCCAAAAATATGAGTGAAACCCAACATTAATCGTAAATTCTTGCCACCATGAGACATCCTCTAAATTAGATGCGTTTCCCCTGATGTCAATGACTATGAATTTTAACCGATTAAAGAACGGGAAACTCGAGTGAATATCCTCTTTGCCAAAAATTAAAAACATGCTAAAATAGCGGTTGTTAAATTACGGGCGAGGATCGAAGAACATGTCGACTGTCACTCAAAGTAACGCCAGCCAACCGATCCGCATTGCCGATGTGATCGGCGGACACGTCCATCCGTCGGTCTGCGCTACAAAACGCGGCGATCTCCTAGTTGTCTATAATAGAGAGGGAGGCGGCGGGAAGGAACTTCTCCTGAGTCGCTCCAAAGATGGCGGAAGAACGTGGTCAGTTTCAAAACCCATCCCGGTAATCCGAAACTGCTCTATCTATCCCGGCTCGCTCACCACATTCAGCGACGGACAAATCTTGCTTAATTGGTCCTGCTATCGTGAATCGGGCGATGACCTCTGGCGGCAACCGCAGTTTTCGATCAGCGGTGATGATGGCGAAACATGGTCGGAGCCACACGATTATCCCATCTCTGACTGTAACAACTATACCTGTATGCGCCATGCGGTGCTCGAATGGGGACAGGAAGAGTGGCTATGCCCCTTCTACGATCGTACCGTACTTTACAACGCGCGGACGGACAAGATTACCCCCTTCGGCGATGAGCGAAATCACGGAATGGTGCCAATTGTAAGGACATCTCGAGGGACACTCATCAGCGGTGCGCCGCAGACGGTTGCCCCCGTGCCTGTCGGAGTGCCGGGAAATATGGTGAGAGGACTTCGCTCTACCGACGATGGCCAAACGTGGACTGCATTGAACTGCTTTCCGCACTTCGGCGTTGCGGGGTACGATCTCACCCTGTTGTCCAACGGCTGGACTATTTTGACTTACATCGTATACGGAGTTGGCGTTGACGGCGAATTTAGTTACGAAATCGCCCAATCGTTGGATGATGGCAAGACATGGGAGTTTGATACCGCTTATGAAGTCCATAACCCCGGTCGGCGAATTATGGGACGCGGTTGGCCGCGCACCGTGCAGATTGATAACGAAACGCTAGGGACAGTCTTTTACGATTTGGATGCGGAGCAACCCGGTGGACCTGGAGTGTACATCGTCCAAACACCGATAGCCGATTTGAAGAAGTGACTGATAGTGATGAAATCGTAATTTTACCGTATAAATCGGGAGACCATATGGAATGATACATATTTTGACCTCGCTATTGGGGCAGGTATACGCGAGTTCCCCTACTACCGAGGAGATTGACGAGGCCCACGGATGGGCGGCGGAGAAGTTTAATGTGGAGAGTTCGGAACCACTCTTCTCGTTTGTTTACGGCGGTCAACCTTCCGGTGAAATCCTTAAGACATGGGACGTGGAACGCGCCGAAGAGGAACTAGACGAGCACCGTACGCAGCGGACGCTTACCTACACCGACTCCGCAACAGGCCTCCAGGTGCGGTGTGTGATGGTGATATGGAAAAACTATCCAACCGTTGAATGGACGGTATACTTCAAAAACACTGGTAGCGCGAATACACCGGTTCTCTCCTCGATTCAGGCAATAGACACTTCATTTGAACGGAGCCCCGACGGTGAGTACCTACTGCATCATCACATAGGGGACAAATGCACTATTGATAGTTTTGCTCCGATTGAAACAGAGCTTGGTCCCGGAGCCTCCAAGACCTTCATCCCCGACGGCGGTCGTCCCAGCAACGGTGAGTGGCCATACTACAACCTAGAGTGTCCGGATGAGGGAAAAGGCGTCATCATAGCGATTGGCTGGCCGGGCCAATGGAAATCTCAATTTGTTCGTGACGATGGTGTGGGACTTCGTATCACCGCCGGTCAAGAATTGACGCACTTGACACTCCATCCCGGTGAAGAGATACGCACACCGTTAATCGCCTTGCAATTCTACAGAGGTGACTGGCTACAAGCCCAGAACATTTGGCGGCGCTGGATGTTGGATCACAACTTTCCCAAAGACCACGGCAAGCCGTTGTCGCCAAAATTGGGAGCGGGAAGTGTCCAATTTTACGGATTCAATTGTACCGAGGACGGCGACATCGAATTCCTTGACAGATTTCGCGATGCCGGGATAAAACTCAGCTATTGGTGGATGGATGCCGGCTGGTACGATAACGGAGACGCTAGTTGGGGTAAAGTTGGCACTTGGCAAGCTGACCCCGAGCGTTTTCCTGACGGCTTAAAGCCAATCGGCGACCGATGCCATTCCGATGATGTTGAACTCATGGTCTGGTTCGAGATGGAGCGGGTTTCCGCGGACACATGGTTAACCCATAATCACCCCGAATGGATTCACGGCGGAGCGGAGGGAGGTTTACTCAAACTCGACGAACCCGAAGTTATGCAATGGGTCATTGAGCGCGTGGACGGCATAATCTCTGAGTCCGGCATCGATCTATATCGATCGGACTTCAACATAGACCCGTTGCCATTCTGGAGGGCAAACGATGCCGAGGACCGTCAAGGCATTACCGAGATTCGCTACATTGAAGGGTATCTCGGTTATTGGGACGAACTGCGCCGTAGGCACCCGGGAATGTTGATAGATTCCTGCGCGAGCGGGGGACGCCGAGATGATTTGGAAACAATGCGACGCGCCATACCTATCCTGCCCACGGATGTCGAAAACGACGCCGAGGCGTACCAGTGTTGCACCTACGGATTTGGGCTATGGCTTCCGTTCTTCGATCACACGAACTATGAACGATTCGATGACTATTACTTCCGCAGCAGCATCGCACCGTTTATGCAGTGCAACTGGGATGTCCGCAAAGATGATTTTGATGTCGAGGCTGCCCAAAAGAGCCTCACTCAGTGGCGCAATGCCGCCGAATATTTCTTCGGTGACTTCTGGCCGTTAAGCACCTACAGTATTACAAAAGATGTCTGGATGGCTTGGCAGTTCAGTCGTCCCGACCACTCCACTGGCATGATTCAGGCGTTTCGACGTCCTGACTGCCCTTATGTGTCCGCACAGTTCAAGCTGAAAGCGCTTGATGCGAATGCGGCATATAACGTATCCGATTTCGACACGGGACAAACAAGGCAGATGACTGGAAGAGAACTCCTGAGCGACGGACTTACGATGATTATCTCTAACCAGCCGGGCGCTGCCCTATTCACCTACGAGAAGGTTGAGGTATAAATGAAGAAAGAATTGATCCTGATCGGTCTAGTCTTAATCGGTTCATCGACGAGTGTCTTGAGCAAGCCCTTAATAAATAAAGCTGTAGGAATCTGGCTTTTCGACGAAGGCGAAGGGCAAGACGTGAGAGATGGCACGGCGTACGAGAACCATGGCAGATTGAAAACCGAAGCTGCATGGGTGGGCGGAAAGTTTGGTACGGCGCTGGATTTTGATGGGGAAGAAGATTATGTCGATGTACCCGACAGCCCCAGCCTCAATATCACCGAAGCAATTACAATCGTAATGTGGGCGAAAAGACACACCACAAGCAACGACGATCATGAGAGAGCCGTGATGAAGGGTAGTAAGGAAGAACCGGGAGCGTATGCACTTTCCGTTAGACTTGGGAGATTCCATTTCGGTGTTCACGTCGATGAACGCTGGCATTTCTCCGACAGAAAGGCTTGGAGGGACACCGATTGGCACCACGTTGCAGGAACGTACGATTCCGCGACGCGAGAATATAACCTGTATAGGGACGGGGTCAATGTGCACAAACGAGTTTTGGACGGCTTGAGAAAATACAGGATTGACACCGTGAAAGCGGATCTTGAGATAGGAAGATGGGCTTTTGGCCCTCGATACTTCAACGGCATACTCGACGAAGTTGGAATCTTCAATGAAGCATTGAGTGAAGAAACCATCAACGAAATCATGATGGAGGGACTGCAGACCGTGCTGGCGGTTACGCCAACGGGAAAACTCGCTACGGCTTGGGGACAGATAAAAATGCAGAAATGAACCGGCAGTTTAAAAGCCTTTTGGAGTAGCTCCATTTATCACGATTCTAGCGCGATGGACATCCTTTATAGAGCGCGTTTCGGATCAAAGGCAACATTCCATCTTGAAACCATATGACTTAATACCTTTTTAGCCAATATTTCAAGAGCCGGCCTGCAACCGGCTAACTTACAAAAGGAGGCATTATGTACGCAATTTTCGTAACGATTAACGTCAAAGAGGAACATCTAGAAGAATTCACTCAGGCAAGCTTCGGTGACGCGGAAGGCGCATGCCGCGACGAGCCCGGATGCTTTCGCTTTGACATAAACCAGGACGCAGAAGTTCCCACGCGCTTTTATCTATACGAGGTGTACCGTGATGAGGAGGAAGCTTTTCAGGCTCATCTGGAAGCCCCACACTTCAAGGAGTGGATATCCATTGTCAAACCGATGTTCGATGGCGAACTCCAGAAGGTAACGATGAAAACCGTATTTCCATCCGACAGCGGTTGGGAAACGCAGAAATCGGGCCTAGTAAACTGGTAACAACCAGCGAAAATCTCAGTGTTGGACGTTCCTCCCGAGGCTGTTGAAATCAGCGATAGCCTCGGGGGTTCTTCATATAAAATTTACGACGACTTCCACTCTATACAATCTCTTCCGGGCGGACTTCGCGCCCCTCTTTCGCGGAAAGTTGAATCGCGCGGCAGATTTGCAGAACCAACTTGCCCTCCTCACCTGACTGACTCACTTTCCGTCCTTCAAGAATGCCATCGATAAAGTCGTTGATACCAACAATGAAACTTGATCCCCAATCCGCCGGCATATTTGAAAACTCGGTAGTCATCCCGTCGCGATACATGATCAACGGAGGGCGATCCAGAAGGTTGGTGGTACAACGGGTAATCCACAGGAATCCTTGAGATCCGCTGAGTTCCACCCACTCATCCTCCGCGCGTCCTTTTCTTCCTTTCACTAGCGTCTTGGATTGCACCAACATGTCGTCGGAGGAAATCACCTCGTAGGAACCGTATTTCTCGGCGTCTTTGTATTTCCAGATTGCAACTGCGGGGCTGTCGAGAATCCACCCGTATTGGATTGGACGGTAAGTAATCCACGAAAATACCTTTTCGATTTCTCCCAGATACCACCTTGCGATGGAGAAGAGGTGGTAACCGTAGTCAAAAATGACCCGCCCGCCGCCGCTCTGCGCCGGATCGAACCGCCACGCCCATCGACGGTAGGGTATCTCTCCGCCTTTTCCGGTTTTGCCCTGTACACACTTTATCCGGATGGACAGCGGCTCGCCAATGGCACCCGAATCGAGAAGTTCTTTAGCTTTCGCCATCGGAGGATAATACTGAAAGTTCTCGAAGACCCGAAACACTTTGTCCGAACGACTCGCGGCTTCAATCAATTTGTCGCATTCGGCAACGTTAATCGCAGGAGGCTTCTGCATTGAGACGTGCTTGCCAGCCTCAAGCGCGGCTACACCCATTTCACAATGCAGATGGTGGGGAGTGATGATTTCAACAGCGTCTATATCGGGGTTGTCGAGGAGTTCCCGATAGTCGGTATATGTCCTTTCGATTCCCCACTCGGCGGCACGCTCATTCAGTTGGTCCTCGTCAGCGTCACAGATGGCGTATAGTTCTGCTTTGGGGTTGTCTTTGTAGGCGGGGTAATGAAGTTCCGTAATGCCGCCAGAACCGATGAAGCCTACACGTAACTTTCTCATCTACTCTCCTCCGCGGGGTTGCCTTGATGCAACTTGTTGATGGATGATTGATGCAACTCATTTTAACACAGGGGCAAAGATGGTACAATAATCAATGCGCGATTCACCTGCATTGAAGCAGGCGAGACAGTTGACTTGATGAAACGGATAGTTTATAATCCGAAACTACCAAACGTTACTGGCTGTAGATTCCGCACGCGGACAAGCACTGTTTACGGCTGAATTTTGAAGTTGCGGAAGGAGCACATGAATGAAAAAGAAACTTACGCTAATATGCCTCGGTCTCGCGATAACAGGTGTGTTGCTGACAAGAGCAAGTTATGCCCTTAATATAGAATCTGCCATCGCAGTCTGGCTGTTCGACGAGGGGCGGGGCGAGGCAGCCAGAGATTTGTCGGGTAATGGTCACAAGGCGACGCTTCAAGACGGCACTCAATGGGCTGACGGCAAGTTCGGATCGGGCTTGAGCTTTGACGGAAAAAACGATTACGTGAGCATTGGTGAGTCGCCGGATTGGGATTTGGGTTCCGGTGATTTTACAATCATGCTTTGGTTTTTCCCGCGTTCGCAGCGTAAGACCGCACTGATTACCAGCGCAACGGATTATTGGGCGGGTATCATGTTTCATTACCAAGGAACAAGAAATATCGACATCTGGGCGAGTTCGACAGGTAAATTTTGGGACATCATCCATTCGGATCCTGGCGGAAACGGCATAGGCAAAGCGTCGGTTGAACTCAACAAGTGGTCACATGCGGCGTATGTCAGATCCGGTAACAATTGGATATCATACGTGAACGGTGAGGAAGATGTCAGAGTAAATGGCGCCAAAAAAATTGTTGACAGAACCAAAGAGGAAAAAATTATAGGACGATGGGGCAACCCCGCAGATCGCGGTTGGCTTAACGGTATTGTTGACGAGGTCGCAATCTTTAGCACAGCCTTGAGTGAAAACGAGATTCAGCGGGTCATGAAGTCAGGATTAGCCCAATTGGCAGTTTCCCCAATGGACAAAATTGCTATCAGCTGGGGCAAAATAAAGACTCAATATTAACAATCCCCTACATGCCTAAAACTTTCTGGTAGTAACCTGAGTTAGCTAGCGATCTGAAAGTTATCGAGAAATCGGGGTGTCTCATTCGCGTCAGGTATAGTGTTCCGAAACAGACGGATTACCGCCTTGAATTCGTTGAAAGTAAGAATACAGAAATAGGAGGAATTGGTAGATGACTGACACTGCGATGACCAAGGCAGCGGAAAATGCTCGCCAATGGATAGGGCAGCGGTTTGAAACAACATCGCCGGAGCCGCCATTCTCGTTCATCTACGACGGTAAACCGTCCGACGAACTCCTCGGCACATGGGAACTCGATCGAAACGAGGAGAAGCTCGACGAGGGACGGACTCAGCACACCTTGCGATACATGGACCGAAGTACGGGACTCGAAGTGACATGTGAAGCCATAAATTACTCCGATTACCCGGCGATTGACTGGGTAGTATACTTCCATAACGTCGGCGACGAAGATACTGCGATTCTGGAGAATATACAGGCATTGGACAGCGTGTTTATTTCGGAGCAATCGGGAGAATTTATCCTCCATCATTCCCAAGGCGGATATCACCATATTGATGCTTTTTCACCTCTGAAAGAAACACTGCAACCAAATCAACCGCTGATTTTGGAGAGTGACTCCTCCCATCCGTATTTGCCCTTCTTCAACGTGGAATGGCACAGCGGAGGAATCATCGGCGGCATCGGTTGGACCGGCCCCTGGAGAGCAGAATTTGTCAGAGATGCCGCTCTATCGATTTCGGCAAAGGCGGGGATGAACGAATCGCACTTGCTCCTGCATCCCGGTGAGCGCATTCGAATGCCGCGCATACTGGTCATGTTCTGGAATGACGACCGGATTCTGGGGCACAATCAGTGGCGGCGGATATTGCTTGACCATTACAGTCCTCAACCGGGTGGCGAGAGGTTAAAAGTGCCTACCGGCGCAGGCAATGAGAATCACACCGAGGAACAAAACGTCGCCATTATCAATTGGTTCGTGGATAACGGCTTCCCGATAGAGTACCACTGGATGGATATCGGTTGGGAACGCCCACCCACGGAAGTGGAAGAATCGGAATATCTGAGCAACGTCGTCGTTGATGAAAAGAAGATTCCTAACGGCATCCGCGTTATCTCTGACGAAGCTCGCAAGCACGGCATCAAGTATTTGCTGTGGTTCGGCGGAGGCAGGCTTTACGCCGAGTTGGACCGAGTCAAGAAGTATCGCCCCGATCTACTGTCAGAAGAGTACACCGGCGTGGACGGTGGGAATCCAATGATAAATGAATGGATGATCGAATATTACTCCAAGCTCGTCGCCGATTGGGGAATAGATCTTTTCCGACAAGATGCGCGGGCGGAGACGCCCCCCGACACAGATGAAAATCGCGTGGGGATAAATTGGGCAAGGGCATGCGAAGGCTTTTACGAATTCTGGGATGGATTGCTCAGTCGATCGCCGAATCTCATCATTGACAATTGCTGGGGTGGCGGAAGGCAAATCGACCTTGAAACGATGCAGCGGAGCGTGCCTCTGTGGCGAAGCGATTTCCAGTGCGCCGGTGAGCACAATCTGGAAGAGTCTTTCGATCCGATCGGAATGCAGGGGCAGACTTACGGGCTTTCGTTCTGGGTTCCATTGAGCGGCTCGTGTAATCGAATAGTTGAGCCCTACGCTTACCGAAGCGCCTACAGTCCTGGGATGCAACTCGCTTGGACGCCGATGGCAATACCATCCGCGCCTTGGCCCCCCGGAGAGGATGAATTTGAATACGAGCTAGCCCACAAATTGCTCAATGAGTATCTTTCGGTGCGTCACTGCTTTGACGGCGATTTCTATCCACTCACCCCCTACAACCTGGCGGAAGACACTTGGATGGCTTGGCAATTTGACCGTCCCGATCTCGGCGAAGGGATTGTCCAAGGTTTTCGTAGACCGGCAAGCCCCAAGGGTGAAACACGATATCAACTAAGGGGATTGGAACCCGATGCACGGTATGAGTTGACGGATTTCGATGATCCCGATACAACTACAATGGCTGGGTGTGACCTCATGGATAAGGGTTTAACAATTAACATCCCGAAGCAACCCGGCGCCGTAGTCGTGCGATACACAAGAGTTTCATAAGAGGATACCGCGCACCAGCCTTTGAAAGAGCAACGGGCGACAAGCTATATTGCACCAGAAACGGCTTGAGACTATTTCAATGGTCAACCAAATGGACCAGATAAACAAAATCTCCCTCACTCCCCTTTAATGCTTGATTGACACCGTTCGTCATGCCGTTCAAATGTACAAAGTCGAACTAAGTTTTCGAAAATGTATTTACTTTGATTGTTAGTGCAACCAACCCGTAAACTGTAGAATTGATGAACTGTTTTGGTCTTCTCAGTTTGACACTTTCAATTCCTTCTAAGGAGGCACAACTATGATGACGCCGGAGCAACGATATCTACTTGATGCGACTGGATACTTGCACATCAAGAACCCCCTAAGCGATGAAGAATTGAATCGCGCTCAAGAAGCCGCCGACCGATACATTAACACGCCTAACCTCCCTCCTCGGGAGCTTGAACCGACGGTGCATCATGATCGCTACAGTCGCGGTTTTGCTTACGACAAAGCATTGGAACACCTTACGATGCACCCCTCCGTCTGGCCCATCATCAAAGAATTGTCCGGTAACAAACCTGCCCTCGCGAGAGGAACACTTATAGTTGATACGCATGAACACAACCCTCACGCACTTCATGCGGGGCCCGGACAATTCGGGAAAGCTGTGAAAGAAACCGGCGAACCCGGTACGCTCTTTTGCGAATATTTCGATGTATTCTGGTACTTGACGGATGTCCATCCCGGCGACGGCGGTTTGCTTCTCGGACCGGGTTCCCACGATAGCGGTTTTGAATGCCCTTACGCCGGAAACGTCTACAACTCCGCCGATGACCTACCGCGGGGGGTCATTAACATCGCGCCTTCCGCGGGAGATGCGATTGTCCTTCCCGAACGACTCTTGCACGGGGCGTTGAAGTGGAAGCCCAAAGATCGAGACCGTCGCGCTCTGCTTTACCGCTACGCGCCGCAGTATCTGTTAATGCAAAGTGCGACTACCAACGACTTTGACATTCGCACTTCTCTTGAGGATCGCTTTAAGGCGAGATTGGCACCCGAAACGCAAGAGTTGGTAAAAATGGCGTTCCGAGAACACGTGAAGGAAATAGCCACACGCGATGAAATTCGATTAATTTAGGGAGAATTACATGCACAAAAACGCTGGAATTAATTCTTGATAGATGACTCAAGTTGCTACCCATTCCTGTAGGATCAAGCGAGTGAATAGCGAGCGCGATAGAGATCCCAATTCGATAGAAATCCCTCGGGCTTCTAACCCGACTCTCTTATAGGATGCGTCGCGAACCAGCGAAATGGAAGCTAAATTGACTCAATCTGCTCGCAGTGGATTGACAAATCCGCTGCACTCATGCAGGTACGGCTTGGATATGTCTATCCAAGCCGAGCGGGAACGACAGATAGCAACTTGGGTTAGACAATAAAATCCATAGTCAAAGCAGCAATGCGATCTGCATGACTGCGAATAGGAAATATTCATGACTGAAGAACAGATATACCTGTTTGACCTTCAAGGATACGTTGTCCTCAAGGGAGTCGTTCCCGACCATGTCATTGATGAGTGCAACAATGCACTCGACCGGTTTGAGAACATGCCGCCGGAAGCGTTCCCGCCACCACTGTGCTTGGGAGCGCAAAAGACGGATCAAGAACTGTACATCTCCAACATTCTGGAAGCGGATCCTGCCTTCGTTCCACTGATTGACCTACCCGAGGTGCTTCCCGTAATCGCACGGGTTACGGGCGGCCCCTACCGTTTAAACCATACCTATACGATATACCGTTGGGGCGGCGGATACACCGGTCTTCACCAGCATGGCACGCCAATCATTTCCACATGTCAATACCACTGCCGAAATGGGGAAATGGTCTCGACACTAACCAAAGTGGTATTTCCCATGATCGATTGTGATGTCAAGGACGGGTGCTTTGCCGTTATCCCTGGCGCACATAAAAGCAATTACCTGAAACCGTGGGGCAACCACCCCGATGAGAATCCGCCATTGACGCCTATTCCCGCCGAAGCAGGCGATGCGATTATATTCACCGAAGCGCTAACCCACGGCTCGACGGTGAACACATCCAATCGACCTCGGCGCACGCTTTATTACTGTTATAGCATCGGTTACATGCGCGACTGGGGAGGACAAGGATTGCATTTCAGCGAACGGGTCATGGATCGGCTGTCGGAAGCACAACGCGATATCATTCGACTGAAGTAAGACGCTTTGGTTCAAATCCACGTATGTTCTGCAGGGTGGGCACTGCCCACCATTCCTAAGTATGTCCCGTCCACGGCGGTTCGCCACGTTCTCATGTCACTATGGCAGTCCTGGAGGTGTGTAGACGAACCCCTCTTCGTACACCGTATTCAATGCATTTAGCATGCAAACCGATTCATGAACCGAGAGATTATTGTTGACCCAAAGAGGAAAAATCGGTAATATGAATTCAAGTAACTGTTTAGTCCACCGGTCTGGATTTGCCAATTCAGACCGAGCGGTCAGAGAACACACGGAGTATGGAAGTACAATGCTAATTCAGACGAATCGAGGGTTACGTGCCTAGAACAGACATTTACAGAATTGTACTACTACTAACCAAACAATACACTAAACAGTTACGAATTCAATGTATTTTCCACTTGGGCAACACCTTTACATCACAACAAATCTCGTACTGTAAACCGTGATTTTGAATCGATAACAACGTATGAAATCTTGGAAAGCATCTATTAAAGCGCTGACTGTCGATGTGTTTGGAACAGTCACCGATTGGCACTCTACGATAATAAGAGAAGGCGAGCGACTAGGCTCCCAAAAACAGATCTGCATAGACTGGGGACGGTTCGCGAAGGCTTGGCGAAGCGGCTACGAACCTGCTATGGGGCGCGTACGCAGAGGTGAATTGCCTTGGACGAAAATGGACACGCTCCACCGGATGATTCTTGATGAGGTTATGAGCGACTTCCCGACTCTGGAGTTGTCAGAAGAGGAGAGAGAGCATTTCAATCGCGTTTGGCACAGACTGGATGCGTGGCCCGATGTTGCGGGCGGTATGTTACGGTTGAAGTCCAAATACATTGTGGCGGCGCTATCCAACGGCAACGTGTCACTACTCACCAACATGGCGAAACATGCCGGTATCCCTTGGGATTGCATCTTGTCAGCGGAACTTGCGCGTCATTACAAAACTGACAAAGAGGTTTATGAGACAGCAGCTCATCTTCTCAGCTTGGATCCGCCGTCAATCCTGATGGTCGCAGCCCACAACCACGATCTTGAGGGTGCCAGAGCCGTTGGATTCAGAACCGCCTTTATTTCTCGGCCGCTTGAATGGGGGCCGGGAGGCGGGGCAGACACAGCTAGGGACGACGAATTTGACATAATAGCACAAGATTTCCATGATCTTGCCAACCAACTTGGAATCTAATTGCCATGAGAAGCGAATTTCCAGAGGAAAACCATGGAATTTCAAGCATTTGATATCACTCGAATCCCTGCCGGAGAAAAGGGAACGGGTTGGCTTGAGGTCGCTCCCCGTGCAGATGGTGGTGCTTGGCGGTTACCTTTACTCCATGTCCGCGGCACCTCAGACGGTCCCATTCTCGTTGTCACGGGTGCGGTTCACGGCAATGAATATGAGGGTGTGGAAGCCATACCTCGCATCTATGAGCAGGTGAAACCCGAAACATTGCACGGCAACTTAGTGATGGTTCCCGTATGTAACATGCCCGCATACGAGGCTGGAACTCGCAACAGCCCTATAGACGGTCTGAATCTCGCACGTGTATTCCCCGGCGACCCCCACGGTACCATCACTCAACGCATCGCCTATTGGTTAACCCATAAACTCATCAAGCATGCGGACTTCTTTATTGATCTACACAGCGCGAGTGCCGAGACCAACATTCCGACCATGATTGGCTACCTGCACAGTGAAGATGAATTTGGTCAAAGGGCACGAGCCGCGGCTCATGCCTTTGGTGCCCCGGTAATGTGGGGCCATCCTCCACCCGTCACGGTGGGGCGGAGCATCAGTGCCGCCACAGAATTCGGGGTTCCTTGGCTCTATACCGAATCCCCGGGCGGAGGTCGAGCGGGGCCCGACGACGTAGCGTGTTATATTAACGGCGTGCTTAACGTCATGAAGCATTTGGATATGATTCCCGGTGAACCTCAACCTCGTCCGAACGCTCATCATTTGATTGGGGACGGCAATTTGGATGTGGTGATTTCAGCCGCGGTTGCGGGATCTTTTCGTCCCCGGGTGGCGTTGCTTGATGAAGTCTGCGAAGGACAGCGACTGGGATTTATCGAGAACTTTTTTGGTGAAATTGTTCAGGAGGTCACGGCTGATCGGGATGGAGTTATCATATTCCTACGTCGCCTTCCTCAAGTGAACGTTGGTGACGGTTTGGCACAGGTGACAGGAAAATATTCGGGAGATTAAAATCTACGGGCTTTGCCCCGGTACCCACCTCATATTCCCATGAGTGACAGTAAGCTCAATCCCCAGTTTTTGACTCAGGTAGAATCATGCATCCCCGATGAAGCGCGTTTTTTGCACATCGGATCCATCCCTCACGGCGCAGGACTGCTTGAGTTGACGGATGGAAACCTGCTGGGCATTTCGTCAGGCAGTCGTTCAATCTCCGAGGATGGGGGCTTAACGTGGAGTGCGTCTGAACCCGTGACCGATGTTGATGGAAATTCAATGAATCGCGCGATGAGTCATCTTTTGCGGTTGAAATCCGGTGACATCGGCGGTTTTTACGACAGATCTGACGTGGACAAACCGTACGGTCTTAGTCCTTGGTTTGTGAAGTCTGATGATGAGGGCAAGACCTGGTCGGAACCGGTTCGGGTCGGTGAGCCTTTCAACAACGCTGTCATGCACGGTGCTACCGTTACCAGTAGCGGCCGCATTGTCGTTTCCGTCTATAAACTACTCGGAAAGACCGTTTGGGAGAAGGGTCGGGCGTTGTTTGGCGATGACATCGCACTGGTTGGTCACCACGGTTACGAACACTTTTTCACGTACTGCTGGGCTTACTATTCGGACGACGAGGGAAAAACTTGGGCTGCCAATAAAGGCACCGGTGTCTGGGGCGCGGGCGCCGAACTGTTCGTGACGCTCGATTATAGTGCGGGCGGACACTACCGCTGTAACGAGCCTGTCGTAGCCGAGGTGAGTCCGCATCATTTACTAATGATTTTGCGAACCCCGCTCGGACGTTTCTACCAGTCTTGGTCCGCTGATGATGGAACGACCTGGACCCGACCGGAGCCGACGGCTCTAGCATCAGCTCTCGCACCCGCAGCCTTGGGGAGAATTCCCGGTAGCCAGGACCTACTGATTATCTGGAATCAAGCGTCGGCTGATGAAATCCAACGCGGAATGCAGCGCCACCGACTGTCATCGGCGATTAGCAGGGATGGCGGAGCCACATGGAGACATACCGGCAACGTCTTCTCAATCTTCCTCAAAGATGGCGACGCCGATAAGATCGAGCCGTCCCCGATTCAACCCTATAGAGCTTTGGAACATGCACCGCGGCTGCCTCCGAACGATCTCGAAGGCACATATCCATTTCTTTCCTTTTGGAAGGACACGGCAATCATCAGTTTCATGTGTCGCGAACGAGCATTTTACATTATTGATCCTGAAAAGAGCGTTGACGAATTTCCCGGCGGGGAGCGTGGAATAACCACAAGTGTCTGCGTTGGTCTGCCGATTCCTTGGTTCTATAAGGCGATGTAATGCCTGAGCCAATTCCGGTTCGTGTAATATACGGATTACGGGATGGTATTAGACCTATGTATCCGCGCTCCAGCGGAGCGCAATGTGGCTTTTGAGGCTATTACGGATTCAAAAACTAAATGTTACAGCCAATCCGAGCCATACAATGAGTTGTGTCATAGCCAATCCCGGTCTTTGTAACTCCTGGATTACGGATTGGTATTAGGTTTGTCACCAGTCGACCCATTGGAAGGAGGAACGACATGAAACTCACAAAGAAACAACTCAACTTTTTCCATACTTTCGGCTATCTTGGGTGCCCCGCAGTTTTCTCGCCCAGTGAAATCGCGTGGATAACCCAAGAATTTGAGCGATCTATCGAGGATGTTGGAGGCGGCAAGAATCACGACGGCACGTCGCGGACAATGTTCGGCGGTCCCATCGAACATCGCTCGAGGCTCTGTGCTTTACTCGACGATCCACGCATCTTGGGTATTCTCGGAGGTATCCTCGGCGAGGATTTTAACTACGCCAACGGCGATGGAAATTACTATACCGGAGATACCGGCTGGCATCCGGATGGAAGCTGGGGGCAGCTATTCTCGGCGAAACTGGCATTCTACCTCGATCCATTGACTCGCGATACCGGTTGTCTGCGAGTCATACCCGGTAGTCACCGCCCCGATCATTTCGTGCGGAAAGAGAAAATTGACGTCAATCGGACGCAGGAACTATTCGGTGTTGCCCCGAAAGATTTTCCCACAAACGTTGCTTTAGAAACTAGCCCCGGCGACCTTGTGATTTTTAATCACGACACCTATCACGCCGCATTCGGAGGAGGCACGCGCCGGCGAATGTTTACAATGAACTGCACACGAAGGGCTAAAACAGAAGCCGATCGTGATATTCTAAATCAGTATCTAAGCATTCATTCGCCGGGAGGATACAATAACAAAACCGGGGCGGGGATGTACTGGCCACTGATGCTCGACACTGCCGACGACCACCGAATGATTCATCTGACACAGTGCGCTCAAGTTCACGACCAATTATTCCCGGACCACGCGCGTGTTCGTGCACAGTAACAGGGGTAAACACCCGTGTCGTCTACGCAATCTGTGACCGATAAGGCGTCAAATCCATATTGGGGAATCGTTGCGATATGCCCTTCAGCGTTATATCGGTGTAATATGCGTGACCGGGTTCGGGCCAACCGAAGAGCGTGCGGACGCGTGGTGTCGTTTTCTCCCAAAACGGTTGGAAGAATTGCTGTTCGGGACCAAGCCATGGATTTGCCAGTTTCGTCCAGCGGCTGGTGTCCCCGCGAGCCAATGACAACGTCCAAAATGCACGCTGTTTCCGTTTGTTCGTGAACGGTACGGCGGCGTGAATCAGATATGAGGATGACAATAGGACGCTGCCCGCTTTGCCGGTCGTCGGCACCGGCTTGGTAAATTCGGGAACGTCTCGAATGTCGTTGATTCCCCCGCCTAGGCGGACAAGAACGTCGGCAGCTTGTCGATGCGAACCGGGAATCACATGCATGGGCGCACCGTCTTCATCCACATCGTGGAGATATACGCCGCTATTTACGTAGTCGAACGAACCTACCGCGTAGCTCGGCGGCAAAAAGGTGTTCGTCCCGTGGTCGGCGTGGTAGCCCTGCCAGAGATGCTCGGAGTGACGCTGATCGCTGGGACCCGCCCGCATGAACAGATGAGCATTACAGTAGCTGATATCGGGTGTACCGAGGCATTCGGCGTAAATGTCCAGATAGTCTTCGTTTTCAATCAATCGATCCAACGCGTCATAACCCGTAGGAAACTGGGTGCGTCCATACGGAGTGTCGCCATAATGTGTAACCGAATGGGTTGCCGACGGCTCGACCGAGTCTGCCTTGCCTGTGCTGTCGAATTCTGCGAGAAATTCTGCGAAAGAATTGCCGTAGAATATTTTCTCCATATCTCTTAAGGCGGCTGACATCTCGTCTGGATTGAATACATCCTCTACCATGATATAGCCGTCACGATGAAACGTGTCAAGCTGATCCTGAGTTAGTTTCACAATATCCTCCTAAGCATTAGCCATTATGGTATGTGAAAAATTAGCTGGATTGATTCCCCAATTCGCCGCTGAATACCCAATCGTAGGGGTAGAGATTAACTGACTGGATAAGAAAAGATCAGGCGAGTGGTTAGCGAGTGAGATAGAAAATCTTGATAGCGATTCCCGTCCCTTGACCAATGGGTTGGGAAACCCAACCCCTACGGATATGAGACCATCATTCGTTTGTTTAACAAAAGCCCATAGAAATTCCCAAAATTATACACACTTACTCTATGAGGTCAAGCATTTCCTGTTTATTCCTAATTCACTCTCCGGTGGAATGCTTCAATACACCGTTGATATAAGATGAGTACCCATGTCAGATCCAAATTCTTCAGAAATCAAATCGTTTTTTAAGAAAAACGGTTACTACTTTGCCAAGTCGGTTTTTTCGGCGAGCGAGATCCAATGCATGGAGAAGGACTTCGATCAAGCAGTGGTACAACTGCTCAGTACCGAACAGGGGCTTAATGCCCGCTGGGGCGGTGAATTGATGGAACAACTTGATGAGGGCGATTCGGTACTTTACCACACTCACAACATTCAGAGTTTTTCCGCGGTTTGGTTGAGTGTCTTCATGAAGCCGAAGTTTCTCGACATCACGGAAGCGGTGCTTGGACCTGACATCATCCTCCATCACTCCAAGCTGTTTTGTAAACCGCCGGAGAAAGGGTCGCCCTTCCCAATGCACCAAGATTGGCAATACTTTCCATCGGTGAAAGATACAATGATTGCCGCCGTGATTTATGTGTCCGAAGCTACGGACGAGATGGGTTGTATCCGTGTTCACCCCGGCTCCCATAAGTTGGGGCGTAGCCGCGGCACCATGGGAAATGGACAAAACACGGAGATTACCAACAGTTATCCGCTTGATGAGGGAACCGCGTTGGAAGCTGAACCCGGGGACGTCCTCTTTTTCAGTTATTTTACGCTTCACGGTTCGATGCCCAATCGCTCCTCGAAAGTTAGGAAAAGCGTTTTGGTGCAAATGTATGCCGGTGATGACGAAATTGAGGAAGATAACATGCACACGAATGTTCGGCTTGTTCTGCGCGGCTGGAATCATCTGGCAACCCGAGCCAATGTCGGAGAAATCAGATGAAGTGTTCATCAAGGATGCACGTGGCGAGAATTTTGACCCCCGACCTCGCCCAATAGGAGAACCGTCATGGCAAAGCTGAAAGCCGGTGTGATCGGTTGCGGCGGGCGCGGCCAAAGTCAAGCTCGGGGCTATCACACCTCACCTGACGTAGACCTCGTCGCTTGCGCGGATCCGGTTGAGGGTGCACGTGCGGCGTTCGCGGAAAAATACGGCGTCTCAAGGACATATTCGGACTACAGGCAGATGTTGGAGGAAGAGAGACCGGATATTGTCAGTGTCACTACGTGGACGACTTTACATAAAGAGATTACCATAGCGGCAGCCTATAGCGGAGTCAAGGCAATCCACAGCGAGAAACCGATGGCGCCTTCATGGAGAGATGCCAAACAGATGAACCAAGCCTGCGTGGATAACGACGTGGTGCTCACCTTCTCCCACCAGCGACGATTTTCCGCGCCTTATGTGAAAGCGCGACAACTGGCAAATGATGGCACCATCGGTCAACTCGTCCGTGTCGAGGGCACCTGTCCGAATCTATTCGACTGGGGAACACACTGGTTCGACATGTTCTTCTTTTACAATAACGACGAGCCGGCTGAATGGGTAATCGGGCAGATTGATGCCTCAGAATCTCAAGAGGTTTTTGGCGTGCCGGTGGAGTCTTCCGGCGTCTCATGGGTTGGATGGAATAACGGCGTCGAAGGCTTGTTGGCAACCGGTGGAGCCGCTGAAAAAGACATTTTCAATCGTCTAATCGGCACTGACGGAATCATAGAGATTGGACGGGAAAAGGCTAAGCCGATGAGGGTTCTCAGCACAAAATCCCAAGGCTGGACTATTCCCGATCTTAGCGACCTTGAAGCACAGGGAAATGAGACGGTATTATCCGTCCTGGACCTCATTGACGCCGTCAAAAATGACCGCGAACCCGAATTGATTGGATGGAAGGCGCTTCAAGCCACAGAGCTGATTTTTGCGACGTACGAGTCAAGCCGCCGACGCGCGAAAATTAACTTACCGCTGGATGTTGATGACTCCGCATTAATAACCATGTTGGAAAGTGGAATGATTGGAAGCACTCCCGGCGATTGAGAGACGTGTTTTTGCTCCGCGAAGCCAACCTTACAACCATGAACACCTAACTCACAGGTCGAACACTGTTAGGAGGACAACATACCATTGAAAACAAAGACTTACCGTGCTGCCCTCATCGGTTCAGGCTCCCGTGGCATGGGTTTACGCACTGAAGCAAACCAACCCGACCGGATCTCCGTTGTCGCAGTCGCCGATCTCTTTGAGACAAACTTTGAAACATTAAAATCCGAGGGTATTGCCGTTTACAAGGACTTCGAGAGGATGCTTGAGGTCGAATCCGTAGACGTAGCAATTGTGGCGACTCCGGTCGGCACGCACTACGATGTCGCTAAACGGGTATTGGACTTCCCGATAACCGCCCTGTATCTTGAAAAACCGATGGCGACGCAGTTGTGGCAGGCGGATGAACTGCTCCGAAAGGCGGAAGAGGGAGACGTGCGCTTCGTTGTGGGTCATCAACTCCGATACATTTCGGGATGGGCAGATGTCAAAAACCTCCTAGTGGAAGGGGCTATTGGACAAGTGGAGTATATTCGAGCGCGCCGCGGTTGGCCCCTGCTGACCCATCACACACATCAGACAGACCTAATGAGATACTATGCGGACGATTCTCCCGCTGAATGGGTGCTTGGTCAAATTCACCGATCAGGTTCCTTCCTTTCGGAGAATATCGAGTTGGAGATGCAGGCGTTGGGCTTCGTGCAATTTGAAAACGGCATCTTCGGCATCATCGAAGCCGGGCAGTATAAGTCACCACCGGTAGAAAACATGGTGATGCTCATTGGAGAAAAGGGAGAAATTCGCGTAGGCCCTGATGCTCATTATCGCAGCGAAGGCACTAACGGCAAGTGGACTCCCGTACCCGGCTACGAACACCCCGACATCTTTGAAGATCTTCTTTCTTGGATAGAAGGGGGTGCTGAACACCGATGCTCCGCACGAAAAGGACGTGACACGTTGGAGATTCTGCTTGCAATCTATGAATCCAGTCGTTCGCGTTCAAGAATTGATCTGCCAATGGAACTGCGAGGAAACGCTTTTGAGGAAATGAGGGCGGACGGAATTTTGCCCTGATGCTTGGCGAGTTCTGAAGACGTACCGTTATGAGGGGGTTAGCGTATGTGTTTCCGCGAAGACGCGCTCGCTGAACGTCACATCGTCATTTCCGGCGGTTGCGGCGCCATCGGATTGGGAGTCGTCAGGAAGCTGACGGAACACGGAGCAAGCGTCACCGTCAACGATATTATAGACTCGAAGACCGCCGACACACGTCTGCGAGATGCCGGCGTTGACCTCGAAAAAACGGTTTACGTGCAAGCGGACTTGACCAGAACGAAAGACGTGGAGAAGCTGATTGCGAAGGCTCGGTTCAGGTTTGGTCCAATCCACACCGCGCTTTGCCATGTCGGCATGGTGGTTCCAAAGCCGCTGCTCGAATTTTCAGACGAGGAATGGACGCAGACGATGCAAGTGAACGTCAAAACGGCATTTCTGCTGGGAAAAGTGTCCGCACGAGCCATGCTTGAAGACGGAATTGCCGGGCATCTTATTTTCACGATATCCTGGGTGGCGGATGTACCATGGCCCGAGATTGGCCCCTACAACGCGAGCAAAGCCGCGATGAAACAGCTCATGCGTTCATTCGCGCGAGAGTTGGCTGACAAGGAAATTCGTGCCAACGCCGTCGCACCCGGAATCGTCAGCGTAGGCTTAGCCAAACATCAGTGGGATACTGATCCGAGTTATCGCGCACGCGCTCAAAAGGCAATCCCGCTCGGTGAGATGCAGCCTCTCGATTCCGTGGCGAACGCCTTTCTATTTCTATGTAGTCCCGCGGCGGACTACATGACGGGATCAGTCCTGCTTGTTGACGGAGGGTGCAGCCTTTACCCAATGGATTGACAGTTCAAAATGGAGTACGGCGCTTGCCGACGAACATATCCTCCGTATGTTACTTAGTTCCCGGGTCGCGCTCTATCTATTAGTCCCGCTCGGCTTGGATAGACATATCCAAGCCATACTCACAAGCATGCAGTGGATTTGGCAATCCACTGGGAGCGGTGATTAACTCAATTTAGTTCACATCCGCCCAGTTTGCGGGTTTCTATGGGCGACGACTCGGGCGCCCTAATATGCTCCTCTTTTCGATTTACCGCCGAGTTTTGCCAGTCCGATCTTGAATAGCACGAAAACGGCTGCTGCTATCCCAACCAGTGCTTCTATCGACGCGAAGAATCCCACAAATATTCGAAGCTTGTAGATTACCAATGTTACGCCGGAGACGATGGCAATCAACAACATCAATCCCGTCAGTCGCCCAAACCCCGGTAGGTCGTCAAAACTCGCGTTCTTGCCGATAATTCCGAATACCAAACCCATGGAAGCGATAGGCAGGAACGAATATACGATGTCAACATTCAGGAGGTTTGTTCTGGTAAAGAACAGCAGATAGAAAACCAGAATACACGCGAAAACCCCCGGAATTGCCGACAAATATATGATTGCTGAAAACACAGATTCAATGAATCCGCTCTTTGCCGCACGCTTGTATAAAAGCGAGATGAACAGGGCGAGTAACGGCAACGCCGCGAAGAAACATACCGCCCATCCCGTGTAATCATCCAAGCGTTCTAATAACTCGTTGACAGACATATCCTTGATTTGCAGTTATGTTTCAGTCATACGCAGTCGAATATGTGAATGCCCTGCATTTTTTGACTCGTCACGCGCAGCACGTAGTCACCAGTGGGTTTTAATCCCCAGATATGAAGTGTCTTTACGCCGTGTTCACATCATAATCCGAAATGTAGGGGACGCATATCTGCGTCCCCCATAAGCATCAATTTAAGAGATTTCGCCTAGATTGCTGGGATCTTCCGTCTTAACGTTCCTAACTTTGTCCCTACCGGGCGGGGAAACCCCGCCCCTACGAAAACGGTCGCTATAAAGCATCTTCTTAGGCGGCCCGATTGATGAATTAAAAGGGATTTCTGCGTCCAAGTTTACTTGAAAATCAACAGATTAAGACATCGAAACCGCGCAACCTGCGCCGTAAAACGCTTAACTTGATCCCAATGGGACGCAGATCTGCGTCCCCCATAAGCATCAATTTAAGAGATTTCGCCTAGATTGCTGGGATCTTCCGTCTTAACGTTCCTAACTTTGTCCCTACCGGGGGGGAAACCCCGTCCCTACGAAAACGGTCGCTATAAAGCATCTTCTTAGGCGGCCCGATTGATAAATTAAAAGTGATTCCTTCGTCCAAGTTTACTTGGAACTCAACAGATTAAGACATCAAAACCACGCAACACCTGCGCCGCAAAACGCTTAACTTAATCCCAATGGGGACGCAGATCTGCGTCCCCTACAAGGCGCAATGTACAGGTTCTACATCAATTTTTTAATCAAAATTGGTTATCGCCCCCGCGGAACTTTGGTTTTCGCTTTTCCATGAACGCCCGCCGGCCCTCCTTATAATCCTCACTGGCGAAACAGTCATCGACAAGACGCTGGCAGAGATCAAGATCTCGGTCACCCGGGTCCCTGCCTATTTCATCAATAATGCGCTTGCAGGCTTTAATCGTGAGCGGTGCGTTATCGCTTATGATTTCCGTGTACTCATTCACGAAATTATCCAACTCATCCCTGTTCAGAACTCGGTTGACTAACCCCATATCGTAGGCTTCCATCGCGTCGAACTGTCTAGCGGTGAACATGATTTCTTTGGCGCGAATTGGCCCAACCAGTTGTACCAACGCTTTCAAGCCGTCGTATCCGTATCCGAGCCCTAGTTTGGCGGCGGGAATGCCGAATTTTGAATCGTCGGAAGCGAAACGCAGGTCGCAGCAGAGCGCAGTCGCGAGACCGCCACCGATACAATACCCGGTTATCTTGGCAATTGTCGGTTTGGATACCTTGGTCAAGCTGTCCTGTGCGCGCCCCGCAGCGCCATCGTAGACCTTAATGTTCTCGGCAGATTGGCGCTGACGCTCGAACTGCGATATATCGGCACCGGACGAAAAAGCCGCTTCCCCTTCGCCGGATAGTACGATAACGCGGATATCGTCGTCCGCCTCGAAATCGGCGATCGCCTGAGCGATGCCCAACCACATCTCATACGAAATGGCGTTGTGTTTTTCAGGCTGGTTCAGGCTGAGATAGCCAACGCCGCCGTTCTTTTTGACTATGAGCTTTTTCGTGACTTCCGTTACCGGGCTACTACCTGCGCTCATACCGCGCCCCCTCTTCGCAAGTCTTCGATTTCATCGTCTGAGAACTCAAACTCGCGCAGGATCTCATCGGTGTGTTCGCCCAACTCCGGGGCTGGGCGATACGGCATCTTTGGTGTACCGCTCAGGCTCGTCGCGTGGCGCATCACGTTCATCCTGCCAAGCACCGGATGATCTACGGGGCGAGACATTTCCAGATGCTCCACCTGCGGGTCACTCCACATCTCGTCCATGTGATAAATTGGGCCGCACGGCACACCGGCGTCGTTGAGCAGGTCGATCCATTCATCACTGCTCTTGGAAGTAAAATAGGCTTGTAGCGCCTCATTCAACGCATCTCGGTTGCGTGACCGCGAGGCATCATCCGAATAATCCGGGTTATTTCGAAGTTCCTCCGCCGAAAGGGCGTCACAAAGCCGTCCCCACATCTCGTTTCCGGCGGCAGCGATGTTGATGTAGCCGTCCGTGGTCTCGAACGTGCCGGTGGGGATGCCAGTCGGATGATTATTTCCCGCTTGCGGCGGCACCTCGTTCCCAATGAGCCATCGCGCGCCTTGA
Organism: Candidatus Poribacteria bacterium; assembly: GCA_965204085.1. Taxonomy (GTDB): domain Bacteria; phylum Poribacteria; class WGA-4E; order WGA-4E; family JAJDTR01; genus JAJDTR01. The sequence goes on from CBDBEE010000002.1 coordinate 2,031,246, forward strand.
AAATCGAGCATGGCAATCTGGGCTTCAAGCAACGACGTATGCACCCACTGCCCTTCGCCGGTTTCCTCCCGCTGAAGCAGCGCGGTAAGTATTCCGAGTGCGGCATACATGCCGGAAGCAAGGTCGGCAATGGGCACTCCCACTCGCAGAGGTCCCTGACCTTCAAAACCGGTAATCCACATCAGACCGCCCATCCCCTGAGCAATCTGATCGTAACACGGGCGGTCTCCGTAAGGACCATCCTGTCCAAAGCCTGAAACGCTTGCGTAGACGATGCGCGGATTCACCGCTTTGCAGGCTTCGTAATCAACCTTGAGCCGCGTCTTGACATTTGGACGAAAGTTTTCCACGACCACATCCGCACGCCTCACCATCCGCATGAAGGCAGCGCGTCCCGCCTTCTCTTTCAGGTTTAGCGTCATACTGCGTTTATTTCGTTGGAGATTCTGAAAGTCGGAGTCGTAGCGTCCGCGATTGGCATCATCAAGCTTCTCAGGCGGGACGGGCAGTTCGATTTTGATGACGTTTGCTCCCCAATCGGCGAGTTGGCGCACGGCTGTCGGTCCCGCTCGAACGCGAGTCAAATCCAGTACGGTAAAACGAGAAAGAGGATACTCACGGTTGGTCATGTCAAGATTTTATCAGGAACAATACAAAGAAACCGAGTTTTTTTCTTCAAAACTCGGTTTCTATAGCGTACATTATCGTAGAGTGACATTAGACATCGTTAATTCGTCGGTTGCATCACTCTTTGTATCTGTCCTCTTAGACAGACCTTGTACGTTGCGCCCGGCTATTACGCATTACGAATCACGCATTAGTTTTCTCTCAATCATAGTTGCTGGAGCGGTGTTCGCCCAGTAAACGCCGCTGCCGTGGAGTCAGCCGTTCCAATATGGCCTCGTCAAACTGAAATTTGTTAAGATACGGCGGAAACTTCTGCGTAATCATGCGCTGAGCATAATGAACCTGGAGTAAATATCGATCCTGATGGCTGGTATTCGCAGACCCGCGGTGCCACACTTCGCTGCGGAACATCACAACATCACCCGCGTTACAGAGGATGCTGTGTTCCCCAACCCCCTTCCATTCCACGTCGCCGCTGGGCCCGCACCCCGATATGTGGCTGCCCGGCACAAATTTCGTCGGTCCTAGCTCTTCGTACATATCATCAAGATAGTAATGGACGGTGGTAATGAATAAGGGGATGTTCACGCGCGAATCTTGCATGATGTCCTCCGGCAGGCTAATCGGCAGATAATCGACATGCAACGTCTGCTCCGGACGCCCTGGTCCCGTGATCCATGCGGTCATTCCAATGATGTGGCAATCCTCGCCGTGAATCTCTTCAGCCAACTCAATTATTCCCGGCTTATCAAGGTACTGAATGAAAACCTCGTCACGATTGAAGGCGTTGTTGAAGTGCCTTGACCAAGACTCGTGCACTCTGTCGAAGTAGTCGGGAATCTCTTCCAAACGATCCATCGCCGAGCGGAGTTCGGCGACATCATCAGTGCTCATCACGCTTGGGAAATAGACAAAGCCGTCATCTTGAATTGCTTTCACTCGGCTTGTTAAGTCAGGCTGGGGAATAAGCCGGAGCGCATCCGCCATCTATTCCATTCTCCGTTGAGTTTGGTACTTGTGCATTCACGAGCGTACACCACTCCGAGGATTCACACCATGCGCCAAAATCGGAGATCGGTGGATTCGTCCTATTCAAGCACCGTGAACACATAGTCCCGGTTCGCGGCGTCCGAGTGACAACCTTGGCAGAACGCACCCGTTAACGGATTTGGGAAAGGGGAATCCGCGTCGCGGCGTATGTACTCCTCATACTCCCAATCATTCCCTCCCGGATTGGAACCCGCCTTCTTCCGCATAATGGCAACAAGCCGGATAAAACCTGCGTCAGAGCGTGACTCCTTCACGACAATGCTCCCATTCGGGTACGGATACTGCTGTCGTCCGCCCGGAGCAATCACATCGCGCTCCTGATTCACGTACACATCCTTGGTACCACGGTGCGGATCACTTCCAGCTACAGGCGGAATCGGTTTGGCATTTAGCTTTAACCACTGATTGTATCCGGCGATGTCGGCTGGAAGCCCCGGCATCAGGGCAACCGGTTCGACCGGCATCATTCCATCAGTCGTATCATCCGTGGTCTCTTCCGAAGGATCCGGATCCACTAGGTTTAATGTCACTTTCTCATCACAAGAGACGAAAAGTGTGCACATGCCCAGGACGATTAAGACGAGCATATAACTGAATATTGTGTTGTGTTGGGGTTGGTATTTCATGGATTTTTCGCTCCTTTTCATAGAATCTTCTGCTAGCCTTTCCACACCCAACTATTAACAGAGATTCCGAGAAATTAAGCAAGTTAGCCCCTGAGAGGCGGTAGGATACCTGCAACACTTTACTACTGTTGCGTTAAGTAATGTTTGACATCGTTCTCGTAGTTGTGTATAATCTATCTCGGGGCTAAGGTCATATTACTTTTTGCAGAGCATAGCACGAAACCGATACGACGTCAAGCTAGATCGATTGACCTGAATCAACCTCTGCCACACAATGATCCATGGAGGCTTACTCATGATCTATTAAGCCTCAATTCTGGATTTGCCGATCGTCAGCCAAGTTTCTATATCAAGGTGTTGCTGAATGAATCTAGCTGAGTTAACGGAAAAGCTGTCTGAAATTAAACAAGTAGGGTACGTCGTTTCATTAAGAAAGGGCAACACTGGCATTGGATACACATTGGAGTCTCTCCTTGAGTTAAAGGAGAACAACTTGAATTCACCCGATCTCGGCGAAATAGAGATAAAGTCTCAGAGGAATGGAGTCTCGAATCGAGTTACCATGTTTACCTTTAATCGCGGCGTTTGGAAACTTAAGCAGAAGTGTTTGATTGAAAAGTACGGTTACGTGGATACGAACGAAAGGCATTCGTTATATTGTACCGTGAATAATTCTCCGAACAATCAAGGACTCTACTTGAAAATTGAGGAAGAATCTGTGAGGTTAAAACATGTGGATGGCACACTTGTTGCCCAATGGTCGGGGGAAGTTTTGATTGAGACGTTCAAGAAGAAAATGCCTGCTTTGGTTATCGTTCTGGCTGATACCCGTCTCAACTCAGACAATAAGGAGGAGTTTTGGTTTAACGAGGCATATTTCCTAACCAATCCGGACGAAGACAATTTCTTGGACTTAATTCGGAAAGATATTGTTGTTGTAGATGTGAGGATGCACTTGCGCCACACCGGTGTGGTGAGAAACCATGGAACTGGCTTTAGAATCGAGGATAGATTCTTGAACCTATGCTTTGGATTCCGAGAAAAGATAATCTGAGACAAGCTTTCAACATCGTTCGCGCGCTTGCGATGGTTAGCCCAAGTTAATGCAGGGAATCTGATGCAGCAGATACCGATAGACTGGAATTCACACAAGTGAACGTCATTACAGCCATGAAGGTCTCAATATGTTAGTAACGAATCACAAATATAAGGATGAAACGTGGGATTTCACCGAAGCTGATACCAAAGAGTATACACACTGTCTCCACAACTATCCTGCGATGATGATTCCCCAGATTGCAAGAGAACTCCTGAATCGGTATGGAACTCCGAATGGGTGGGTGTTCGACCCGTATTGTGGAACCGGAACATCATTGGTCGAAGCGTCCATGTTCGGGATGAATGGGGTTGGATGTGATATCAACCCACTTGTAAGGCTTATAGCGACTACCAAGACTACCCCAATGCCATTGTCGGTGCTTAAACGCTACTTGGAAGATGTAAACAACTCGATTTTTGAAGTTGAGTTCTCCGGTATTGTTCCCCGCTTTCCAACCCCCGATATCCTAAATCTGGATTTTTGGTTCTCCAAAGACGTTAAAAAGCGGCTATCCTTCCTTCGACATTACATCAAGTCGATAGAAGATGAGCGGGTACGTAATTTCTTCTGGGTCGCATTTTCGGAAACGGTTCGTGAGTGCTCCTATACACGAAATGGCGAGTTTAAGTTGTACCGAATGCCTGCGGAGAAAATGGCGGACTTCAAGCCCGATGTGTTTAGCATTTTTCAGAATAAGCTAAGCAGAAACCGGAAAGGTTTTGAGGCTTATCTTGGAAAAAGAAAGAGGATGGGGATTTTCGTTTCGGGTAAGAATACAGCGAATCGCGAATTGCCTGAAAGTCAACCGCCAAAAGGGTTCGATTTGATTATTACCTCTCCGCCGTATGGCGATTCACAAACAACCGTTGCCTATGGGCAGTTTTCACGGTTGTCGGCTGAATGGATTGGCTTACTTGATTCACGAAAAGTTGACCGTATCTCAATGGGTGGGAGCAAGAAAAAGAAACCATTGTCTAAATCCCCGGTGGTTTCCGCAATAGAAGAAATCCGCTCAGTCGACTCAAAGCGCGCAAACCAGGTTGAAGCATTCTATATTGATCTGGAAAGTAGCATAAGTTCGATTGCCCCGTTGCTTTCAACTCGATCGACTATATGCTATGTCGTCGGTAATCGTAGGGTCAAAGGGGTGACACTCCCAACAGATGAGTTTATTATTTCTGCTTTCGCCAAACACGGATTCGCACATAGGGAAACCATTGTTAGGAACATACCGAATAAACGCATGCCCAAGAAGAACAGCCCTACCAACATAGTTGGCAAAACCGATGTAACAATGAACGAAGAGAATATTGTTGTTTGTAAGCGCTTGGAAACCAATTGAATGATTTCACTGCCCAGAAAATCTCATGCGCTATCCGATGTCTCAACTAATAAGGCATTACTCTTTCTTTTGCCTTCGCTTCTCACCTGCATTGCGCTTGCGATACTCATCTAATCGCTCAAATTCACACGCTCTATAGAGTCCGTCCAAGTGTTTCTCTGTCAGATTGCGCTCCTCTAACCCTGCCCAGACCTTCAACAAATCCATCATCTGCTTGCCGAATTTTTTACGCAATGTTTTGTACATTTTCGGATGCTCCTTTTGGAGCGTAAACAAGCGAGAGTCTTTGTAGAACATGTCCTGCATGCAAGGCCAACAACCTACGCGCTGATATCCCATATCATAAATTGGGTTTAAAGGAAGGTTGTTTTTTTCGATATAGTTAGCAATGTCTTCGTCTTTCCAAGCATAGAGTGGCCAACTGATTAGAGTCTTGTAAGTCCTACTATATCGCAATGCACCGTAGTCAGCAAAATTCATTTTTCGCATCAAACTTTCAGAAACACGTAATCCTGTTACGACTCCCTCAATGCCATGTTTGGTATAAAATTGTCGTGCCGGTGTTTCCTTCATTCGATGGCAACACGAGTTCGATAACTTAACTCCAGCTTTTTCGGACAAGTCGCGCATGAACGTAGTATTACCTCGTCCTGCGACCGGTATGCCTTGCTCCTCGGAAAGTTTCCAGAAGTTTACGCGTGCACTCGCTTCATGATAATCCAAATCCCAGTCCTGTGCCAACTGGCGAACATATGCCAATGATTCTGGAAATTCGATGCCCGTATTGACAAGGACTACAGAAATATTTGGCTTCATCTCCCTCGCTAAGTGCATTGCAACTAAGCTATCCCGACCGCCGCTAAAGGCCACTGCTACCCTGTCGGTAGCGCGCAGTAGCGTCCGCAAGACCATTTTCGCTATCGATATCTTGCCACTCAACGGTTGATTATAGCACCATGCCAACCGCTTAATAACTCGCCCAAGTCGCTCCGGTTTAGCTGTCGGATTTTCTTTAATTGTCGGCGGTGGTTGAAGAGAAATGACCACTTTGCCATGATTGCTTTCCCAGAGACGGAAGTAATCGGAATTCCTTCCCAAACATTGTTTCGCGTAATTCTTGGAATACACAAGCGGAAGAAATGTTGTGAAGTACCGAGTCTCTAAGCGGTCCATGAGCCATTTCATCTTTATGTTTTCATTGTCGCCTTCACTATCGACAAACTGCATAACCCACCCCTTTTTTATCAGTCTTTAGATTAAATATCCCCAAGCAACCTGACCTAACACTACTAACCAACATCTTCCTGTTTACGACACGCAGGAGGCGGAAATTTGATTCGAAGTGGCTGACCAAAGAAATCGAAATAGGCTAGCAATTCGCCACGCTCTAATTCCAATAGCCTGTCTTTTATTTCTTTTGGAAAAGCTCGATAAGGATCAGTTCCTACTTCAGTTGCATCTGTCAAACCAAATGCTTTGTTAGCACAGTTACCATAAACCTGCGGATGGATTCTTGATGCAAACTGTTCGGCTCCAAACAGTATGACACCTAGCGATCCTCCTCTAGCTGTGATGTCAAGCAAATCTTCCGTTAGAGGTGAACTCGCCCCTGAAGGAGCATATTTGTTCAATTCATCTACAAAGATAGCAACTTTTTTGGGTTTATGAGGCCTATCACTGTCACCTGTCATTAAATTATCAACAGCCTTAATAACATCTCCGAAGGTCCATCGTTGTTCAGTCTCATTTACTTGGGCAATATCGACTACTAAGGTTTGCCCTTTTTCAAGCGAATTCTTTATGAAAGTTGAAGGTAGCTGTAATCTATTGCTGGCAAAACTCTCGCGCTCATAGTCAAATACACCAGTTGTCCTATTTCTCGTAACATTTTCTATGTAGCGTTTAACTACACTAACAGTTCTTGCATCTGAACCCAGGTACCTGCTTGTCACTCTAGACAATTCTCGGCAGAGGCTTTCAAAAGTAGCATTTGTAAACGCAGGCGAATCATCGGCATTGTCGAGAGTATCTATAAACTGTTCTTGAGGTTCAGTCAAGCCACGACTAAAAAGCAACAATCGGAGTCGCTCTCTTGTATCTCCCAGAACATAGCGGTAAGCAAAGTAGTTAGAGGGTTGAGATGTAATGTCTCGCGTGTCCGTAGGTAGATTTCTCTGATCCGCGTTGATGTTGATTAGGTTATGTTTTTGAGATGGGAGAAAGTAGAATACTTTGTTTTCATCAAATGGTTTAGCGTCTAAGCCCATAGACTTCCAGCCATCTTTCAGCTTCTCTAGTTTCTGTTCGTTATCGGTATCTAACTCTACTGAAGAAGCATCAGCCGCAAGCAGTCTGTTGGGCTGATGAATCTGTAGGAGGTCACTGCCTTTCACGTTAAAAATGATAACGGCAGTATCATTCTGGGTTTGAAGGATTGATGAAACGAGGAAGAGCACATAGGACGTCTTAGCCGCCAAGCGCGTTTTTCCGGATACGTTCAAGTGTGCACCATCAGGCCCCGTCAACCATTTAGCGTCCATGCAAACAGGCACTTTAACTTCGTCTGATTGTTCAATATATCCAATGGGCAATTTGTATGTTTCATCAAATTCCCCTACTTTCAATAGTTTCATTATCGCCGCTTCATCGGCAAGGTAAACAGAACTGTTGAACTGGACAGGCATCCGCATATTACCTGATGTACCTAGCACCTGTGCCTTTGCCACGTTGAATGCAATGCGGTCTAAATCGCTTTCAAGAGTTACATTCCCAAAGTCTGTTGAGGCAAATACCTCTAGGAAACTTTCGGCATCGGTGTAACTCGTGATGTCCAAAATTTGAGCATATACTTCTCGTGGAATGGATTCTTGTTGTCCAGCCGTGATTTCTTCTTTAACCACGATCAAATCCAAAGGGTTGATTTGTGTCTCAGGATCAATCCAAAAGTAGAATTCACGGCTGTTGTTGCCTTGCAATTTAGTAGCAGCAACCTTTCCAATGACGGCTTGACTCATCAATTTTTCTCCTCAATGTTGACTAGATTCCCAGATGCCACGTATTTTCTCTACGGAATTCAACTTACTTTTAATAAGAGATTCGGCGACGTAAATTGGATATAGGAATGATTCTCCGCGCCTATTATCGTACAGATAAGGGTAACGAAGCCGAAATACTGTGTGACTTATCGCGTCTATGATTTCCTCCCGTCTGTCAACGTCTAAATAGCATTCGGAGGGAGGTAATTCTATCTTGACAATGCCACTAATAGGATTTTGCCGAGCGTCGTGTATTCTCACAAACCACATGTAAGTATACTTTTCCAGCCTGTTTTTTTCCGGTGTAAGTTGATAAACGGGACTGCGTGATCCCACTGGCAGATTAGTTAAGATTCCAATTAGATAACCAATGCATTCAGGATTATTCCCCCTCATTACAATAGGATCAAGCGTAAAAGATTTGCTAATCCCAATGACATTGATATTCTTTAACTCAGAGTGTCCTTCAATTTCAAATAGAGTTCCATCGACTGCAATCCATTCCTCAGCAAAATCCCCTGCCAACCTGTTTACCAATTCCTTCTCACAGTTTCTCATTCTTCGCCGTGTCCTTCTGACTGCGGCGGCGCGCATTTCAACTGTATCTGTGACATTGATTGGTCTACCACCATGTTGGTCAGTGGGATCTTCGGCATGCCACTTTCCGTTGATTTCGATATTGATACCCATGCGGTTGTAAGCTAGCAATATTAGATGCTTCTCTTCAAAACCTGTCTCACACCATCGTCTATTGTCGAAAGTAACAGATGATGCCCCGACGTGTGCTAATGCGACAGGATAAGAGATACCATCTGCTCCCAGCAGAAAACCAGTATTGACGGTTCGTGGCGAACCGTCAACAAAATGGGCGATTCGGATTTGAGGAGTTCCCTCGGGCAACTTACATTGATTGCTAATCTGTCTAGAAGGATGTAATTCCTCAGCACGCGGTTGATCGAGAACGAAATCCTCGTCGCTAAGGACGAGTTGCTGAAGGACTTCCTCCGGTAACGATTCAGAGGAATTCCAAACCTCAATTCCGTGCGGTTCTAGTTGCTCGCGAAATTGTCTTATCGAGTTTATATCTTCGCTGATTTTCATACCTTTAGATTGCTACACAATAATCCATTACGTTTGATGACAGGTGTTATGGCTGATTTAAAGCGATTGGAAATATGTTAAAATTCGACAACAACCTCCGCTCATTTCGGCACCTACCACTGCCATTCCCGCGGTCGCCACAGGTGCTCCTCCACAACCCCCAACGCCTCAAGCACGGGTTCAAGCAACGCCAATTCTTCCAACTGCTCGGCGTTATGCGCATCGCTGCCGATCATCAACTTCACTTCTCGTTCCAAACATAACTGGTAAAATTCGATGAGATGCCGCTGATTGTATTTGATGAACCTCGGGCTAATCTCAATACCAATCCCGCGCTGTGATGCCATATCGAGTAGGTTTATCAGTCGCTTCTGCTCAATATGCTCCACCATTTCGCTCCCGAAGGCTGAAAATTCCTCTTGGGAAAAGCCAAAAACCTCGGGCGACAGGACAAACGGGTGTACCACGACATCGGTTATCGGACACACAATCGCCGCTTCAAACATATATAATTCGTGCACGGCTACATTCTTTGGATCCAGCAGTCGGGTCGGACGCGCCGCACCTCGAAAGTGATAGTGATTTGGCGCCATCAAGATATAATCGAAGTACGCCGCGAAGCGTATATCGATTGACGGCACCCGGTATTCGAGCATGTGCGATTCTGCACCCAATCGCACGGAAATTGACGACTCACATTCATCAATTGTTTTTCGCGCTCGATCAATGTTCTTGGTTCGCGAGCCGTAGCTAAAATCGTGGTCGGCAATCCCAATCTCCTCCATCCCGCGGCTCTGTTGAATCTGGACGATCTTGTCAATACTAAAACGCTTGTCGGCGCAAGGGGAAAGCCCTGTGTGAATATGATAGTCGTAGCTGGACATTTTCTACTTTTTCGGAAGATGACCTTTCATTTATCCGTTATCAAAATAAGTGCAACTGTTATTGTGCCGAAGTTGCGTAATTATGGCAGAATGGGAGACGCGAATGCAAGCAAAAATGAGAGTCGTGCACAGGGGAAACGCATCTGATTTTTATTGATAACTTTACACATGTATAGTATGATATTGCGCCGACAGATAAGTGGCGGAGTGAACGCGCTGTTCCCCAAATCGCCGATTTTCCGTGTTCCAACGGGGTAGCGATTGGGCTTCTCATGTACCTAAAATTGACCTAGGTTACGACAATCTTTTTTTTCTGTTAACATTTTGTTCACATTTGCCTGCGTATGAACCCGCGCTATCAAAGGAAAGTATTGAATCAAACCATGTGAACACTTCCTCGAAATCAAGCCTTTGTTCACATTTTTGTTCCTATTTTTAGGGCTATTTTTACAAACAAATAGGTACAAGTTCAGCCAAAACCGCCCAAAAAGGGGCGCGGATCAACATATTGTTCACGTTTTCGGACTCTCAAGTGACTGAAAAAGGTGCGATCAAAGGAATGAGAGCATCTACTAATCTTATACACCTTGCGCTCCGATGATACTGTAGCGTGAAGAACCTATGAAACTGAAAACAGCTGCTATGTTTAGTTTCAACCCGAGAGCGATTAAGTAATTATAGATGCGTTTCCCCTGGAGTCGTGCAGTGGTTTGCTTCGCAACCAAATCGTAGTGTTTCGCCAAACCGCGAGGAATTTGTCCACACGGCGCATCCTAATGAAAACAATCATATTGACACAAAATAGGTAACTGATTAGAATGAATTGATATTCTCAACCAGTGTGCCCGACGGAAATCTGAAAAGTCAAGCGGGATGGCTTGTCATCATAGTGCTCCCAATTGACGTTGAGTCTTTCGTCGTTACGCGTTGATGGAAGTTTTTCTATGAATGAGTGGAGTATAAACATATTGAATCAACCACACACCGAAAAATCCGAAAGCCGATTGTGGTCGCGTCGGCTGGAGCTCACTTCCTATCACATCCATTTCTTCTTCCTATACGTACCGCTCTCTTTAGGTCTCATTGCCATCTGTCATGCCGCCCCGCCCAACCCGCATCTCTTTTTCGACATGAACCCCGTTACCGGCGAGTTTAGATCCAAGCTGCCGGAAAGCGAGGGAGAGTTTCGCCGTGCGCTTGACGGCTGCTGCTTTGTTCGTGAACGTGCAGCGCCGCAAGCCGACGGTGTCGAGTACGTTCTCGGTATAAAGGTAGATTTCTCTGATCAGCCGGGAAGTCGCAGCGGCGCCGAGATAAGTGGCTTCCTCTTTGGCGAGGAGGAGGTTTCTCTGAAAACCTACTACAACGAAGTCTCCTACGGACAGATGAACATTCAGCCTGGACCCGCAGGCGGAGTCATTCCGAGAGGTGACAGATGGGTTCGGGCGGCAAAGCCGATGACGTATTACGGAGAGGGACGAATAAGCGAGGTGCAGTGCCGGGAGCTTACGCGTGAAGCGTGCATTGCGGTGGATGCTATCGTCGATTTCTCGCAATATGACCGGGATAAGGACGGCGTTGTAGATCATATTTTCATCATCCACTCCGGAGACGATGAAGCCTCGACCTTGAAGCCGGGGGACATCTGGTCAATTCTCGTGCGAGGTGTGGACACCGTTCTTGATGGCGTACGAATTGAAAGCGCCGCCATCGTAGCAGAAGAACCGAGTTTCGCCAAACCTCATCTCGGAATATATTTTCACGAATTTTTCCACGATTTCGGCGCGCCCGATGTATACGGTACACCTTTCACCGATGCCAACGATCACAAATGGGGATTAATGGGCTTTGCGGGCCCCTATCAGGGCGATTTGACCGACGGTATCGGAAACGGGTTGAATCCCAGTCACATTATCGGTTATCTCAAATGGGACTTCGACGGTCGTCCGGAAAACGGGCGGCGCGGTTGGATCGAACCCGTGGAGGTTAAGGAGACTGGGGCGCAATTGTCCATTCCGAGTTTTGAATTGCCGCCAGCCCATAACGTGCTATTCAAAATCGACATTCCCGGCAAGGTGGACAGGTCGGGAGCAAGCACCGAATTTTTTCTGATTGAGAACCGACATCGAGAATCGGGCGCCACGTTTGACACTCACCTGCCCGAGTCCGGCATACTCATCTGGCACATAGACGAGACCATATTCCGCCCACCAACAGGCCACTTTGACGCAGCCGGGCAAATCTGGCTGGAAGATCCGAACGACCCGAAACACCGCGGCGTAAATCCAAATAACTCTGATCAGATTGATCTCCGATTTATTACCGATGGGGCTGCATACTCGGCGAATGACAACCAAATATCCTTCACGCCCGCAAGCCGTCCCAACACCAACGCGAACGATGGAACGTCGACCGGAATCTCTATAACTAACATAGGCGCGGAAGGGAGTTTAATCCCGCTCTTGGTGTCCTTTGGAGACACGTACGAACCTAACGATAATCTTGAAATCGCCTATCCTATCGAACTCAATCAACGGTACGAGTCCTTCATTTTCAATGCGGACGATAGGCGCGATTACTACCGCTTTAACGCGGTTATCGGGGACACCATTATTATTGCCCTGACCGACATACCTCATGATGTCGAATATGGGCTGTCCCTGCTCGACGCGTCTGGGCGAAATATTATTGACGGAGTGACCACGGAACTGACCAATCAGCACATTGTGTTTCGTCCCACCGAAATCGAACCGTTGTTCATTCTTGTCGAATCACGAGCTGGTTTCAACGCACTAGACTCCTATCATCTGACCGTTCGTGAAGGCAAGATAGCGTCCGGCGAACTGCAAATTGACCGGATCCGCGTCTACCCAAACCCTCTTGCCCGTGGAGAAACGCGAATAACCTTCGATTTCACAATCCCTGATTTTCAACTTGTTGATGAAATAGAATTAGACGTGCTCACCCCTGCTGGCGATTTGGTGCACACAGATCTACGGCACGATGTTATTGGAACTGGTCGTTTCGTTTGGGATCTTGAACCTAGCCAGAATCGCTCGATTGCAACAGGAATGTATCTTTACGTTATCTCCGCTCTTCGGGATGGACAGTATGTGCGTGAGCTAGGCAAGTTAGCGGTGATACGATAAGTTGCCGCAGTCTCCGTACGCACTAACCGATTTTGCTTTTTCGAATCGTCACATTGTGCGCCCTATCAATTGGAAAAATATCGGCTTGACAACTCCATGACTTTGTGCTAGAGTGATGGGGCGTTTCTAACGACACCTGTAGAGGCGTGGAACACGGAGTGGGTGCAAGGATTCACCGCATCTCACAAACTCTAGAGTCGCCTACCAGAAATTCCACTGATATGGTGCGGCTTCGCACAATATCATCGCTGATTCCTCGAACCTTGCCGAGTGCATAGACTCAATTTGCTCTTGGACGGGAATTGAACCCTACCCTAAAGGAAAAGGAGAACATTTTCATGGATGCCCTTAAGCGTATCATTGGAGTTGTTCTAATCATCATTGCGGCGATAGTCGCAATTCACACGGTAATCGAGCCGCTTTATCACACTTCCACCGAAGATAGTCCCTACAGCGCAACGTGGAACTGGATCAACTGGCTCTCTGTCATAGCGATAGTCCTGGGGTTGATATTCAGTTACATTCGCATGAGTCACGCTGGTTCGGACTCAAGTGCCAATGAATTCTTGGCGGCTAACACACAATTCTACGGATTCGTGTTCATAGCCATAATCTTCCTGTGGAATTGGTTTGGTATCAGCAAAGCTGGATCGGACTTCACCGCCGTGGGCAATGACCCTCGGACAATGGTATGGATAATCTTTGATGCCATACTTCCGTTGCTGAACGGCGCGTTAGGTGTTCACTTGTTACGTTCCAATTCCAGCGAATAGGTAACGGAACCTGCGACCATTCTTGAAGATTCTAACAGTGTTGCTTCTGCGTTCGCGTTTGCGAGCGCAGAAGCCTTACAAACCGGGATAAGGACAGCAACTAGCATAATTTCATCGTAGGTTTTACCATGTACGTGCTATGGTAAGGACGCTTCACAAAATCATGTTCATTAATTTTGCAAAATAATTCACCCAAGAACATATCAACGAGAGAAATCAGCGAAAGAAAAATCTACAACGATAGTATTTTCAACAATAGGAGGATATTTGAAATATGAAATATGTTCGGTATGAAGTGAATGGCAGTGTTTCTTACGGAATACTTTCCGACGAGACCATTTCAGAACTTAATGGCGATATTTTCGGCGAGTGCGAAGAAAGTGGAACGACAGTAGCACTCGCGGACGTGAAACTGCTCGCGCCGACAGTCCCGTCAAAAATCTTGGCTGTGGGACTAAACTACCGCAGTCATTTGGGAGACGAGCCGGAACCCAAGAATCCGGAGATGTTTATCAAAACGCCATCGTGTATCAACGATCCGAATGGCGAGATTGTACTTCCGGTTGGCGATGATGATGTCCACGCCGAGGGTGAGTTGGTCGTCGTCATAAAGAACCGCACCCGAAATGTAACGCCGGAGGAAGCGGTTGACAATATTTTGGGCGTCACCTGCGGCAACGATGTAAGCGCCCGAACATGGCAGCACAACGATATGCAATGGTGGCGCGGCAAAGCCTGTGACACGTTTGGTCCGATGGGACCCGCCATTGCCACCAATGTGGATTACGGAGATCTCCAATTGGAGACGCGAATCAACGGAACCGCAGTCCAGTCGCAGACGACCGCCGATCTCATCTTCCCCGTGCCGACCATTGTTAGTTTCGTATCGCAAGTGATGACGCTTGAACCGGGCGATGCCATATTCACCGGTACACCGGGCACAACGACTGCATTAGCCGCTGGGGATACGGTCGAAGTTGAAATCGAAGGCATTGGGGTTCTACAAAATACGGTAGTTAGCTAACGTCGAGCTATTACTGACTCTCGAACGGCATGTGGATGATGACCGTGGGGCTCAATTCTCTGCGGTCGTCATCCACTACAATGTATTGTCCGCCACGTATGATCTATCAAGTCGAAGTCACTCTGAAGGCGTATCCGAGAGGTTTCCATTTGATTACTCAGGAGATTCTTCAGCAGGCGGGCCCACTGCCGGAAAGTGGAATCCTCCACGTTTTTATCAAACACACTTCGGCTGGGCTAACCATTAACGAAAACGCGGATGTTACAGTAAGAGAGGATTTTGAAACTAGCTTCAACCAATTGGCTCCCGAAGATGCCGACCATTATGTTCACACGGTCGAAGGCAGTGACGATATGCCTGCCCACATAAAGTCGGCGCTTGTCGGGTCTTCGGTCAGCGTACCGATTACCGACCATCGGTTGAATCTGGGAATCTGGCAAGGAATCTATCTGTGCGAGTTCAGAAATCGCGGAGGTAGGCGGAATTTAATCCTCACGGTTTATTCGTAGGATTGGAGAATTCAACTGACTCCAGTCTCAGGAGTCGGACGGTCGTGGTTCGGAATGGTTCCGTCCAAATGTCACCGACTGAGCGCCCACTATGCGCGCGTACCAATCGGTGACAGCTTTCTCGCCCAAGTGCTCCAGCATCCAAGACCGCAGCGGCACATCCTCTTCGCGCGGGCTTGAAGTCCCCATCGCGCCGGTTTTTGCACCGAGCAACTGTCTGCGAATCGGGTCGGAACGTTCCATCAAATGCGAGACCGTCCTGTCATCCCGCGGATGGATCCAACGATGGCTGTACCCGATGAAGAGCACCTTGCGCGTGATGTTCGACCGGTTATGTCCGGGTGCATGGAATAGGCGCCGATCGAACATAACCGCGGTACCTGGAGTAACCTTTATCTCCATCGCACCCTCGGGATCAGAAACACCGTCATCAGGCAACTCGATTTCCCTTTTTCGGTGACTTCCGGGGATCACGCTGAAGTTACCCCGACCACCCTCCGATACGTCCGTCAGGAAATACCCCACCTTCACAGACAGCCGAGGTTGAGTCCCCGGCTCAATGTCGGCATTTATCCGATCGCTGTCCTGATGCCAACCCCGTCGACGCTTCGTTTGGCGCGTACTCTCATCTTGTGGCGGGCTGACCACAATTTGTGTGTAGTACGAATGGATATTCCAACCGAGAACCCCAAAAACCTTCGGAAACGTCCGCGGCCAATCAAGCAGTTCCAAAAAGGACTCGTCTTTGGCAAAGATGTTGTCACACGGTCCAAGCCGTCCCACGATCTCACCAAAATCCCTGACCAATGAAGCCGGTAGGGCATCCTTTATCTCGAGAAATCCGTCACGTTCAAACGTGGCACGCTCGCCCTCTGTCAAACAGTGATTTAAACTCTCTTTTTCCATGTTCGCCTCTTAAGCCGGTTCCGATGCGTTGGTTAGAGATGAGAGACATTGATGGTTGAGCCGTGAGATTTTAGCTTTTCAGACTTGGACCTGTGAAGATTCGTCAATTATTTGTGCGGTTGCCATCAGACCAAGCAGATTCGAGTTCGTAGACACTCAGAGAGATGATTCGGGCATCTCCCCCGGATGCATAGATTTTCAAATTCCTGCTCGCCACGTCCGGAAGAAAGCAGGAGCACAACGACACTCGCCCATCGTTTCCGAACACCTCGATTGAAGTACGATCGATCAGAATCTGTAACTCAATCCGCCCATCAGAGAGTTGAAGCGGCGCGGATTTTTCGAGGCAGCTTAACTCCTGTGCGTTGACATCGTAATGAATCTTCTCCCCGCGTACCGCAAACCCAACTGCTCTCGCGTCTCGGACTTCAATCTCTGCCCGAATATCGAACAACTCGCCTTCGACACCGTCAAGCAAATTGCTCGTAGATGTCAGCGGTTGATTATTCCATGAATGCCGCTGCTTGTGAATGGTTTCAATCTCTCTCACCGGCTTACGGAACAACCGGATACCATCGGTAGTGGTCCGCAACGTCAATTCGCAGGGAAAAGTCATCTGTTGGTTGAATGGCATATCGGGGTACTTCCCTCCACTCATCCAAGCTATCTGTAATCGTCGATTATCCGTCGAAGGTATGTCACTCCATGTTTGCGCGGCGTAGCAGTTCGCACCGTGCTCGGTTTTTAAAACATTGCTTTGCGCGCTGAACTGCTCTCCGTCAAACGCTCCGATAAAATGCCGTCCGTTCGCTCCCCAGAACACCCACTTCGTGTGCTCGGGGTTGCCATCCACGGGCAATTTGAAGAGATCCGGGCATTCGCTGGCATCGGGCAAATGGATATCGGACAGTTTTGTCCAAGATTTCAGGTCTGGGGACCCAAAAAGTGCGAAATCGTTGTTCTCCAAATAGAGCGCCATCACCCATTTCTTCGTCGGTCGATGCCAGAACACCTTCGGGTCTCGGTTACCCTTTGCTAGATTGGAGAGAACCGGGTTGTTCTGGTACTTTGTCCATGTCTGTCCCTTGTCATTGCTGTAAGCGATGCTCTGTGTATAGACTGTTTCCTTCGGCGCGAACTCTCCCGCGGATGTGTAGATAGCAACCAGAACACTTTCTTCTCCTGTTTGAAATCCCGCAGTATTGTTCCAATCAACGACCCCCGAACCGGAAAAAATTGTGCCTAGCTCATCCGGCTCAATAGCATGAGCCAACTGCTTCCAGTGCACCAAATCCGTGCTCACGGCGTGCCCCCAAGTCATGTTGCCCCAGTCAATGCCCGAAGGGTTGTGTTGGAAAAACAAGTGGTATTCACCATCATAATACATCAGACCGTTCGGATCGTTCAGCCAGTTCTTTTTCGCGGTAAAGTGAAACTGTGGGCGATACGTTTCTTGGTATAGCGTTTCCTCAACCATTCTGCCTCCTCAATCTACGAAAACACTCTTTTTGGACGATTATCCAGTACTGTGCATCGCCGCGGCAATGCCATTGATTGCCAAGAACATGGATTGGCGGAGTTCCGATTTGTCTTCGGGCAACTCCCTCCAACGCTTCAGCAGCTCGGTTTGGAGCAAGTTCAATACGTCGGTATATGGATTACGAAGTCTGATCGATTTTTGGATGACGGGGTTGTTGTCCAATAGCTCTGACTGACCCGTGATACGTAGTATGGCACGTTGTGCGAGTTCAAAATCGTGCCGTATCCGTTCGTGAAATATACCATCCGACAGAGAAGCATACCGCTTAGCCATGTCAAGGCGCGCCCTAGCCATCTCCGCTTGGGCATTGTCGACGACAGCGCGGAAAAAGGGCCATTTGCGGTAGTATTCTTGTAAATCATCGGCGCCGCTTTGATGTTCATCCATGTACTTATTCAGCGCGCTACCCATTCCATACCACCCTGGCACATTGTAACGTGTTTGAATCCAAGAAAAATTCCAAGGGATAGCACGCAAATCCTCAAAATCGACTTCGCTGCCAGCTTTGCGCGATGCCGGACGTGAGGCAATCGGAAGATGACTAATCTGTTCAATTGGTGTTACTTGCACGTACCAAGGCCAGAATTCCTCGTCATCAATTAGGCCACGATAAGCTTTCATTGATTCGCTAGCAAGGAATTCCATCATCGGGTTCGAGTCTTGTCCCAAACTTGAGGATTCAGGATACATTGTCTTAAGCATGGCGTTGATAATCTGTTCCAAATGCCTATGGGCGATACCCGGTAGAGAGTACCGGAAAGAAATCACTTCGCCCTGCTCGGTAAACCGGATACGCCCGTTGTAAGTCTCCTGTGCCATGGCGAAAATTGCGCGATTCGCTCTACCGCCACCGCGTCCTATGGTTCCGCCGCGTCCGTGAAACAGTCGCATCTCAACCTGAAACTGCTGACAAACGCGACCTAACACCGCTTGTGCCTTGTGCAGCGACCAGTTTGCCATCCAGTAGCCGCCGTCTTTGTTGCTGTCGGAATAGCCCAGCATTATCTCTTGAAAGTCGTTACGCGCCTTGAGCTGAAGGCGGTAAACCGGATTCGTAAATAGAGACACCATTAGAGATTCCGCTCGCTCAAGATCGTCAATGGTCTCCAGGAGCGGAACCACATCAATAACGCTATGTACCGTTCCGTCATCGTAGTGCCACAACCCAACCTCTTTAAGCAAAAGCAGCACCTCAAGGAGATCACTAACGGCGTCTGTCATACTAATGATGTAGCTGCCGATCGAGTCGCTGTCATGTTCCACGGCCTCCACAACTAATTCCATTACCTCAAGCATCAATTGCGCTTCGCCTGTGGTTTCTGTTTTGGGAGGCAACAACGGTCGTCTATTTTTCAGTTCACGTTCGAGGATTTGAAGGCGCTCCTCCTCGGCAAGAGAAGAATAGTTCGTACATACCCCTCCGGTAGCTAGCAATTGACTAACCGCTTCCTCGTGAATCTTGCTGTGTTGGCGAATATCAAGCGCCGTCAGATGGAATCCAAACGTCCGTGCGCGGACAACCAAGTCCGCAAGATGACCGGTTACGGCAAGCTCCGGCAAATTACTTTCTCTTAAGCAGCGTTGAATTAATTCCAGATCGCTAACGAAACTGGCATGGTCGTATTTATTTCCGGCTGATAAATTCGTCCCATCGCGTATCTGTCTTAGTCGCGCCATGATATAGCTGACCTTGATTCGGTACGGTTCATTCGAGAATGGATGAATCTCATCTTCCGTTAATAATCCGCTACTTGAATCCTCGTGCAAGGACTCCATAAGCTCGTCCGGTACAGGATTGATGTGACTGGAGATGCTCAAGTCATGCCATAGGAGGCGTAATTCGTCTAAGTAAAGGTCGATAACTGTTTCCCGATTGAGTCGAAGTGCGGCACGCGTAATGTCCGCGGTCACATTGGGATTACCGTCGCGATCCCCACCAACCCACGAACGGAAGCGCAGAAATGTAGGCAATTCTACATCTTGCTTATAATATAGCTTGAGCGCTTCCCGCAAATCGCCGTACAACTGAGGTACGGTCTGCCACACACAAGTACTCAAGAAATGGAGAGCATGTTCCACTTCATCAATCACAGAGGGACGTTCAATCCGAATCTCGTCCGTTGCAAGCAGGAGTGCAATCTGAGAATAGATATCCCTGACGACAATATCGCGCTCTGACGGAAGGAGAATCTGTGTTTGGAGCCTTTTGAGTTGATCGGCAACCTGCTGCTGTTTGCGCGCTATACTTCGTCGGCGGACTTCGGTAGGATGCGCTGTGAACGTCGGTTGAATATCCAAACATTCTATCCATGTCATTACATTCTCGAACGGAACACCTGCCTGTTTGAGGTAGTGGATAGCTTCGGCGATTGATTCCACTCGTGGAGTACCCGTAGTCGCGTTACTCTGCCGCTCGCGGTTGATACGTACGATTTCGCGCTGTTCGGCTTTGTTGACGAGATAGAAAAAGCCGGTGTACGCACGAAGCAACCAAACAATCTGTTCCGTCGACAGTGATTGGATGATTTCGCCCGCCTGGTCTCGAAGTTCCTCTTTTCCCGTGATTGCAGCATCTTTGCAGAGGATTCGCAGTTGTTCGGCTAATCCCAAGATTTCATCGCCCGCCTGCTGCCGGATGGCATGACCGAGAAGCGATCCCAACAGATGCACCTGCTCGCTCAAAGACGTCGTAATGCCTGTGCCTTCAACCTCTATTTTTAAGCCTCGCCAACTGTCCATTAAGTTCCTCTAACTCTATGGTGAATGAAGGATTCTCTCCAAAGTTTGAGCCAATACTGCGTTTAAAATCTTGAATTTTATTATACACGACTTTGAGCCGAATACAAAGGTGAATTATCTTGACAATGCTTTTATTTTCGCGTATTCTGAACCTATATAAATTGGACAATTATTGGCAGGCTTGCCCGGAGGTGCTAAGGTATTTGGCTTAACAGCCTTACCCCGTCTTATTACCCGTAAAGAAAATTGGGAATGGAGCAATAGTATATGAATTTAGCAATTGAAAACCGTATTGTTGATGAAATTTTTGCCCATTCGGAAGCGTATGAAAACCTGCTTGTCCTTGCTGATGATATTGGTCCCCGATTTATCGGTACTCTGAACGAAATTATAGCGCGAGATTTCTTGGTCGAAACCTTTTCTCGCTACGGCCTAGACAATGTCCGATCCGAGGCATTTCCACATCGAGCGTGGAGATCGGAAAAAGAAGAGTTACATATCACAGCGCCCATTGAACGAGAACTTGGCTGTCGCTGTTCCGCCTTGTCAGCCTCTACACCCGCAGCCGGGGTTGTGGGTGAATTCGTGCTGCTTGACCGATGCGATCGCGAGGAACTTGAAGAACATAAGGAACGTGTAAAAGGCCGAATTGTCATCGCGCCGTACGGCCCGGTTCCGCGTCATTTGAAAACACCGTTGGCTACAGAATACGGTGCCATCGCCTTACTTGAGGCGTTTGGTTTTCCGGGGTCTCATCTTTCGGCACGCGCATGCGTCTACGAAAAGGTGGCCCCCATTCCCGTCGCTTCTATCAGTAAAGAGGACCATGACTACTTACGTCGTCTTGGACAGAGGAAGGGAACTGTCAAGTTACGACTAACTCTCGATAGCCGCTTCGAGAAAAAAGATGGGTGGAACGTCGTTGGCGAGATTCCTGGAACGGATGATACCCTCGAACATATCGTTATGGGCGCACATTATGACTCACATCATATTGCGCCGGGCGCGGCGGATAATGCCGCCGGAGTCGCCGCCGTTGTCGAAGCGGCACGCGCGCTCAACCAGCATCGGGAGCACATAAAGCGCACCATCAAAGTCGTTCTTTTTAGCGGCGAAGAGGTTGGGTTGGTTGGCGCTTGGGCTTATACCCATCAACATTACGACGAACTCGAAAACACCATCCTGATGCTGAACAACGACGGTCAGGGAGGACGACCAGATGGGGTCAGCATCAACGCCACCGATGAATTCAAGCCCATTATGGAGGACATTTCTAGCCGCTTCCGTATTGATGGCGAAGACCTTCCACCCTACAAGGTGTCGGTAGACCGTCCCGGCTGGTACGGAGTCGATCAGTTCCCGTTTTTATTGAACGGTGTCCCGGCAATGCTCGCCCATACGTCGCCCTACCGACCGGATGACTTTTCCTTCGTCCATACCACAGCAGACACCGTTGATAAGGTATACGTACCCGGGCTAACCGAATCTGCGGCTGTGAACGCACAAATCGCGTTCAATTTCTCAAACCTGTCTACGCGACCCGCCCCCCGAAAATCGCAGCAAGAGTTACAGGAGATGTTTGAGAGTTACGATTACTTGGAGACACTGGAACTTTTGGATATGTGGCCCGCAGAACATGCCAAGAAGCGATACTTTTCTTTTGACTAATCACCCTTGAGGGGTGTACATGAAAGGAGAGAGGATGCAAGCCGTATATGTTGATGACATTGAGACCATACGCGTTGGGACGAGGGAAATTCCAAAACCCGGTGACGATGAAATCTTGTTAAATGTCCGATCGGCTGGAATCTGTGGAAGCGACATTCACATTCTCAAAGGGGAGTTCGGCGTGCTTCCGGTTATCCCCGGTCATGAATTCTGTGGGGATGTTGTTGAAGCTGGGAAGAGGGTTACCACCCACAAACCAGGTGACCGTGTGACAGTCAATCCATCTGGAATCGGATACGGGACACTGACGGCAGGTGGATTTGAAGATTACGTTGCAGTTCTTGCATCACGTGCTCACCCCTTGGGCGATCTCACTTACGATGAAGGTGCGTTGATAGAAACTCTCGGTTGTATCGTCCACGCGATTGATAGCGCGCGGCTTACTTTGGGCGATGAGGTGCTTGTAGCGGGTGCGGGGCCAATCGGTTTGTTGATGCTACAAGTGGCAAAACTATCTGGAGCACTCTCGGTTACGGTCACGGATGTCGTGGAAGAAAAACTCGCCAAAGCCAAGCAACTCGGTGCCGACGAAACTATTGTTGTAGGCAAAGACCTTAAGGACCAACTTCTTGCCACCCATCCCGACGGATTCCATCTGACCATTGACGCCACGGGGAATCCCAAAGCCCAAGAGCAACTCCTCGGTTTCACCGCTGATCGAGGAACGGTTCTACTTTTTGGATTCGCATCACCTGGCGCCATCATGGGAGTCGAGCCTTATGATATTTTCCGACGTGAACTACGAATTATAGGCACATACGCGCTCGGCAACAAATTCGAGAGGTCATTGGCACTTGCTAAAGCGAAGCGCGTAAAACTCGTGGATATTATCAGCCACCATTTTCCCCTTGTCGAGTTTCCCAAAGCCATCGAAACAACCCGCGGACCAGAACCATCACTCAAGATTCTCATGCATCCCCAGGCATCATAGTGCCCTAAATAACCGGAGTGTCAGAGTAGGTCTATTATCTACAGGTGTGAAAGGATCGATATGCAAGCAGTATTCTTCGATGCAATCGACACATTGCGCGTCGGAACAACAGAAATACCCAAACACGGCGACGATGAGGTATTACTCAAAGTTCATTCCGCAGGCATTTGTGGCACCGATCTCCACATTCTAAAGGGAGAATACGGTGGATATTTCCCTGTTATTCCCGGTCACGAATTCTCGGGCGAGGTCATTGAAGTGGGAAAAAGTGTCACGAGGCTGGTTCCGGGCGACCGCGTAACAGTTCATCCGGGCGCGGGATATGGCGTGTCGGCACCTGGTGGGTTTGAGGACTTCGCAAAGGTGCGAGAACGGAACGCCTTCAAAATTGGCGACCTCACTTATGACGAGGGAGCGCTTGTCGAACCCTTAGCCTGCGTTATCAACGGAATCGACACCGTTGGCGTGAATCTCGGCGACGAAGTCTTGGTTGTCGGGGCAGGTCCTATCGGCTTGCTTCTCATGCAGGTTGCTAAACTCGCGGGCGCGCAGTCGGTTGTGGTCGCGGATATTGCTGCGGAAAAACTCACCAGAGCGAAGGAACTTGGAGCGGACGAAGTCTTTGATGCAAACCACAATCTCAAGGAACAGCTTTTGGATGCGTACCCGAGAAAGTTCCATCTAACTATAGACGCGACTGGAAATCCACGCGCTCAGGAACAGATGCTCGGTTTTACAAGATGGGGAGGCAAATTCCTCCTTTTCGGTGTTACGGCACCTGACGCAACGATGACTGTAGAACCTTACGACATTTTCTATCGCGAACTGAAGATAGTTGGTGTGCACAGTTTCGGCGACAAATTCGAACGGGCTGTCGGACTTGCCAAATCAAGAAGAGTAAATCTCACGGCGATCATCAGCCACCATTTCCCACTCGTTCAGTTTCCAGACGCGCTCGATTTAATCCACAGCCCGGAACCTTCCTTTAAGATTCTCATGCATCCGGAAGGGGATGCATAGACGGTAGGTAGGTCTAGCAAAATTGTGTCCAGCCCTGCACTGGTAACCAGTGAAACGAACAGTAAGGGTTTGCCGTTTTTCGCTAAGTGGGCGGGTACAACCGGGAGTGTGAAGGATGGATGCGTCGGCATCGGAAAGTATTATCGTAACTGTTTAGTCCCTTGATTTCTGGAGTCGAGTGCTATGAATCTAGACGGTCTTTTTTGCCATTTTCTAGGCGCACCTCGTGTGGATGCTCATTTTTCCGGTTCGTAGTAGGGCAATTCATTGCCCGTCCTATGGCTCCAGGGGTTTTACTGACCACTAATCACTAGCCACTTACGTATTATCTTTGCCGGAAATTTCACAGCGGAAGGTCTAATCCAAGGTCATGTCAGATGTTAACAAGCTGAAAGAATTTCTCGGCGAAGTCAAACCGGCGATTGATGCGTACATTCTTGATTTTCTTCCGTCCGAGCATAGTCGGGATGAGGTGCAATGTCTCTACGAAATGATGCGGGATTATCCTAAGAGATCTGGCAAGCGACTGCGCCCCGCATTGTGTTTGCTCATCTGTGAAGCGTTCGGCGGTAATCCCAAAGATGCATTCAATACCGCGGCAGCGCTTGAGCTGCTGCAGAACTGGTTGTTGATTCATGACGACATAGAAGATGGATCCGATCTTCGCCGCGGCGAGCCCTGTCTAAATCACAAGTATGGGGTACCGTTAGCTCTCAACGCGGGAGACGCGCTTCACTGTAAGATGTGGGAGATGCTACATCGGAACGCCGAGATACTCGGACACGAAGTTGCATTTCAGGTACTCGCCGAATTTACACGCCTTAGCAATCAGGTTGTCGAGGGCCAACACATTGAGCTAAGTTGGGTCGATAGCAATCAGTGGAATCTGACCGAAGATGACTATTGGACAATGTGCGTGCAAAAGACCGCTTGGTATACGTCTATCGCGCCGTGCCGCTTGGGAGCAATTACGGCAGGAGCGGCAACGGCTGATGTTGACCATTTCATTGATATCGGTCAAAACTTGGGTGTCGCTTTTCAAATTCAAGATGATGTTCTGAATCTCATCGGGAAAGAAAGCCAATACGGCAAAGAAATCGCTGGAGATATCAGCGAGGGCAAACGCACATTAGTATTGATTCATTTATTCAATTCGTGCACGCATGAAGAGGCGGACCGCGTCGTCGAAATCATGGCTAAAAATCGAAGCAACAAAAGTTTAGCCGACATCAATGAGGTATTGTCGCTCATGGATAAGTATCAATCAATTGCGTATGCGCAGAAACGTGCCAAAGCGCTAGTAGAGGAGGCATGCGCCCAATTCGCGCAACGATTTGCCCATATCCCGCATAACCGAGCAAAGAACCTCTTTGTTCCTCTTGTGAAATTTGCCATAGAGCGCGATAATTGATGGATGACCGTTTCAAGAATCGAATGAGATTGCTGAAAAGTACAATTAGTTTGAACGGGGAGTAGAAATGCCATTAGTATCTATGCGGCAAATCCTTGATGAAGCCGCCGCAGGCGGCTACGGAGTTGGCGCATTCAATGTCAATAATATGGAGCAGATTCAAGCCATCATGGAAGCTGCGCGTGAAACCGGGTTTCCTCTTATCATTCAAGCAAGTCGAGGCGCGCGAAAGTACACCAACGATCGATTCCTGTACCATCTGATGATGGCAGCCATCGAACTATATCCGGACGTGACGATCGCGCTCCATCAGGACCATGGGAATAGCCCGGAAACGTGCAAGTCGGCAATTGAGATGGGTTTTACCAGCGTGATGATGGATGGTTCACTGATGGAGGATGGAATAACACCCGCAGATTTTGAATACAACGTCCAGGTGACACGGCAGGTTGTCGAGATGGCTCATGCGCGCGGCGTTACCGTTGAAGGCGAACTTGGCTGTCTTGGTTCGCTTGAGACGGGTGAGGGTGAAAAAGAGGACGGGCACGGCGCGGAAGGCGTTCTGTCGCACGACCAGCTCCTCACGGATCCTGAGCAAGCAGTAGAATTTGTTGAGCGAACAGGCGTTGACGCGCTAGCAGTCGCTATCGGGACAAGCCACGGTGCGTACAAATTTTCACGAAAACCTGATGGCGAAGTGCTTGCCATGGACCGAATCATAGAGATTCACAAATTGCTCCCGAACACTCACCTCGTGATGCACGGTTCGTCGAGCGTACCCAAGCTCTTGCAGGACATAATAAACAACCACGGGGGCGAGATTCGTCCCACTTGGGGCGTACCGGTCGAAGAGATTCAACGTGGAATCAAGAACGGAGTTCGCAAAATCAATGTGGACACCGACAGTCGTCTGGCGATTACCGGAGCAATTCGCAAATTCCTCGCCGAAAATCCGGAAGAATTTGATCCGCGCAGTTATTTGACGCCAGCTCGCGATGCGATGAAAGAGATAATCAGATCCCGCATGCTGAGTTTTGGGGAAGTCGGGAACAGGGTCGATTATGAGCCGATCCCCTTAGAAGCAGTTGCTCAACGATACGCCGAAGAAACCGCGCTCAGCTAAGCCGTGGTAGTGGAGTAGATTCGGTTTTGAGTTAGCCGTACACCTCATAGTTTTCAACATTCCAGCGTAGAAAATTCCCCGCCTATCGACGCAATGCGTATCCACCATAGAGTAGTAGACCTCAAGCTGGTCCATCCCTTCAAAATTGCGCGTCGAGCCGTTGACGAGTATCGTCAGGTTGTTTCTGTCGAAATTGACGGCGGAATGGGAGAGGCGCCTCCTGCTCGTTTCTACGGTGAAACGGTCGAAACTGTGGAAACCGCTTTGGAGATTCTGGCGTCCGGTCTTGATGGAAATCTAGACGCGATTCAAACTGTATTGTCCGATCTTCAGTCCGTGCTCGGCGGCAACTATGCTGCCAAGTCCGCTATTGATATGGCGCTCCACGATCGGCTCGGCAAAGCATTGGAGATACCATTGTATCGACTGTGGGGACTCAATCCAAATTCGGTACCGCCTACATCATATACGATTGGGCTGGATACGCCGGATGTTATGCAACAGAAAACGCGTGAAGCCGTGGACTACGCAATTTTGAAGGTGAAGCTGGGAACGCCACAAGATATTCAGATTATCCGTGCGCTCCGCGAAGTTACGGACAAACCAATCTATGTGGATGCCAATACGGCGTGGTCACCGAAAGAAGCGGTTCGGAAGATTCGCGAACTAGCTCCATTAGGCATCGACATTGTTGAACAGCCGACAGCGGCGGACGATCTGGAAGGATTGAAGTATATACGTGAACATTCCGATGTTCCGATATTTGCGGACGAAAGTGTCAAACGTGCAGTCGACATTCCCGCACTCGCCGACTGCGTGGATGGTGTCAATATCAAGTTGGTAAAGTGCGGCGGTCTCCTTGAAGCGATGCGCATCATAAACGTCGCGCGCGCACACAAGTTGCAAGTTATGATGGGTTGCATGATCGAAAGTTCACTCGGCATCACTGCAGCAGCCCATCTGACACCGCTAGTCGACTATGTCGATCTTGACAGTCACCTGTTGATCGCGAACGACCCTTATATCGGGGTTACGTTAAAGAACGGCAAGTTAGTCCTTCCAAACCGTCCAGGTATTGGCGTTGTGCAAACGGCAGTGGAACACAATTAGAATAATTCTGATTTCGTAGTCTGCTAGTAACTCCCCGTCCACAACATCTTTCTTCCACCAAATAAATTGAGACAAACACGAATCTTACAAGAAAGGACTCCATATGGAATTACCGAATTGTAGCGTTGCAATCACCGGTGGCACTGGTGCATTGGGCACCGCAGTTTGCGAGGCGTACTTGAGACAAAATTGCCAAGTTGCTATTCCCTTTATATTCGATCACGAGATTGAAGGATTCGAGGAAGAGATTGGCGATCTAATGGCACGCGTGACGCTCATTCGTGCCAGCGTTACGGCGGAAGCAGAGGTCGATTCTTTTTTCCAAACTGTTGTGGACAAGTTTGGAAAAATCGACATCTTGGTGAATATTGTAGGCGGTTTCAAGGGTGGGATTCCGGTTTCCGATCTCGGAATAGAGGATTGGGATGCGATGATGAATCTCAATCTGAAATCTGCGTTTCTCTCCTGCAGAGCGATTCTACCCCACATGAAAGATCGCAAATCGGGGAAGATTGTGAATGTGTCTGCACGCGCGGGTTTAAGCGGTGTGGCAGGCTTGAGCGCCTACTGTGTTTCCAAAGGCGGAGTGCGCCTCCTCACGGAGTCAATTGCCGATGAGGTTAAGGATTTAGGGATTAATGTCAACGCCATTATGCCGAGTATCATTGATACTCCCGCAAATCGTACGGCGATGCCGGATGAAGATTATTCCCGTTGGGTTTCCCCAACCGACATTGCGAAGGTAATCCTATTTCTGACTTCCGATGATGCCTCTGTTATCAACGGAGCCTCCATCCCTGTGTACGGTCGCGCTTAGAGTGTCGAAGTTCGTCTATCCCTTTGAAGTACTGCTTCAAACCTAGCCACGATATACTCACGAACCACTCTCTTGATTCTGCCGCTTCTCATTAGTCGCCATTCTTGAGCGCCAGTTCAAGAACCCGATTGTCAACACGATGATTAACGCCGGTAGATGCAGCCAAATCGCGGAGCGAACGAGAATGAACCCCATCGCTGCAGTGAAGAATACCAATCTCTGCCAAAGGGCTAAGGGAGCCGTAAGATAGCCTGCGACGCTTGCAGCCAACGGCACGATGCCAAGCGTAGTCATTCCCAGACTTCCCACAATCGACCAAAATCCCGCCGTTCCTCCCTCCGAAGACAAGGTCAATAATTCCGGGCGCAATACGAACGCGTACGGCAGTGCAAAACCGACCAACGCAAATCTAAAAGCGGCGAGTCCCGTCTTCATAATGTTGGCATTTGCAATCGCTCCTGCAGCGTAAGCCGCCAACGCGACTGGCGGCGTGACCATCGACATCATACCAAAATAAAAAATGAAAAGATGCGCAGCAAGCGGGACCAACCCCAAGTCGGTCAGAATAGATCCGACCAAAGTCGCCATAAGGAGATAACATACTGACGAAGGCAACCCCATCCCAAGCACAATGGTCGAGACCATCAGAAGTAACAACGCCAAGATTAGATTGTTTTGGGCGAGTGGTACAAGCAATCCGGGCAACTTTGTGCCGATGCCCGTCAGCAATACGACACCGAGAATCAACCCGACGCATGATGCCGCCGCAATCAGTGAAACTCCGCCGTGAGCGGCTTTCACCATTGCGTCACAAATCTCGCGAATCCCGATTCGGGTGTGGCGACTAAACGCACTCACAGCGAGTACGATAATCAAGCCCCATGTAACCGCGCGAAATGGGGTGTAACCGAGAACCAAGAACAAAATGAGGACGCAGAAGCCGGTACAGAACACAATACCTGGTGCAGTTGGGGTTTTGTCCTCAGGTTGTTGGGTCGGTGCTTCTGTGGTCGCGCCAACTAGCTTTGCACGAAAGTGAACGATGAGAAGGAGTGCCCCATAGTAGAGGACTGCAGGGATAAGCGCAGCTTTGATTATCTGCAGATAGGTCACTGGCGGTGAGACAATCTCAAGCATCATGTATGCGCCTGCACCCATAATGGGCGGTACCAGCGCGCCGCCCGAGCTAGCCGCTGCTTCAATGCCGGCGGCAGTAGTAGGTTGAAATCCCGCGCTTCGCATCATCGGGATGGTAAATGTCCCGGTGGTAGCCGTGTTGGCTACGGCGCTGCCGGACAACGACCCCATCATGCCGCTGCTGATCACGGCAACTTTTGCCGGACCGCCAGCACTCTTACGAAAGATCCGTCTAGCGAAACCAATGATATAGTGGGTCGCACCTGTTTTCTCCAGCACCGTGCCGAACAGTACAAACAAAAACACATACGTAAACATCACCTTCAAGGCAACTCCAAACACGCCTTGGCTGTGCAAGAACGTTTGACTCACTACTCGCTCCCACGAATATCCCCGATGGAACAACCACCCGGGCAAAGATTGTCCGACGACTGCATACAGTAGAAAAGCTAGGCAGAGTAGCGGCAGGGCCAAACCTATCGCCCGTCGTGCGGCGTCCAAAACCAGAACCAATCCGAACAGACCAATCATATAGTCGATGGATTGTTCGATTCCGGCGCGATTGCCGAGCGGTTGATCATCAATCCAGAACTTTTTCAACCACGGTTCAGATTGTATCACAACATAACCGAAGCAGACGATGACACCAATGGCTAGTACAAGGTCTAACCATTGCCCGACAGCTTTTCCGTCAAATTTCGAATGAAAAGGATATTTGAGAAAGACGAGGACCAGCCCCAACATGGCAAAAAGCGCCAACTGGGACTGGGGTAAGAGATGGGGATAATTGACCTCCGCGAGCACAAACAAACTCAGGATAACGGCTAATCCCTTAAAGATCGTTTGGCGGAGGCGTTGGAGGGAGGTCATTCCTAGTCCCGATTCTCAAGCCGGCGCACCCAAATGTTGCGGAACCGCATCGGATTCCCATGGTCTTGGAGCTTGATCGGTCCCTCCGGCGGATGCGGGTCGTCATATGAAGGGGCGCCACCGTGTCCTGTCGGTCCCAGGATCTCCTGATGGTGCTGCACCAAAACGCCGTTGTGCACGACAGTAGCATACGAGGGTGTCAATAGCTTCTCTCCATCAAACTGCGCGGGAACGAAGAATATATCGTACGTTTGCCATTCTCCGGGTTTCCGAGACGCATTGACGAGTGGGGGCCACTGTCCATAAATGGCGCCTGCCCCGCCGTCCGCGTATGTCGGGTTGTCATAGCTGTCGAGCACCTGAATCTCATACGTATTCAGAAGGAAAACACCGCTGTTACCGCGCCCTTGGCTATCGCCCTCCACCTTTGAGGGAGTCGCCCATTCCACATGCAACTGGCAATGTCCAAAATGCTCAATGGTTTCAATGTCTCCGGTCTTATTGACTTCCATGTAACCATTTTCGACCTTCCATTGCGCGGGACCTTCACGTCCCACCCATTGACTCAAATCCGTGCCGTCAAAGAGCACCACTGCGTCTGAAGGGGAAATGCCTGCTGCCGCTGTTGAACTTTCCGTGCCGGGCGTGACGACTTTCGGATGAGGCCGCCGGCCATCATGCACTCTCCACTCTGAATTGGGAATAAACGGAGTGTCATCGTAACCGATACGAGGTTTTTCTGATTGTGACAAAATGAGGTCTCCTTCCAGGTTTAGAATTATGCCTTTTCAAAATCTAAATGTTACATGCGATTTGAGACGATCAAACGAACGAATAGTGAGTAGGATTTTCTATGGGATCTCTATCGCAGTCACTATTCGTTCCATTGATCACTCATTATCCATTCGCTTGATCGATAGAAATCCTCAATGAATTGCATTACTATACCTTGCGTTGGGCAGTAATGCGCTTTCTTAGGTGTAGAGGCATTTGTGTTTAAGGCGTTCATCAGGAATCTCCTGCACCGGCCCGGGGTTGTGCGGTTACTCCTCGGTTTCGTCGTCGGACAGCCCAAAATACTCATTCATGATGCGCTTAAATTCCGGGTTGCGAAAGATTTCTTCGTCGGTGTAATCCTCTTTGACAAGGCGCTGTAGGAGGGTCGTGGCCGGGTGGTCTGTGAGCACGGCGTCGTTTTCCGCCTTGGAGCGCGCGAGTATCTCTTTGATGCGCGCACTGTCTTTCTCAATTTCGGCGTACCACGCCAAGAATCTTTCAATGTCTGCTTCCAGTTCCTCCATGTCACGGTCGATCTGAGCGTTGACTTCGGCATAGGTCATGCCGGCATAGGCGCCTTCGGAGACGACGGTAGACCAGTAATCTTCCTAGTGATGCTTGATCGGTGCGCCAGAGACATCCGGAACCGACTCAACGTCCGGGAGCGCGGCGCCATCGTGCAGCGGGGTATAGCTGTCAACAGTGGGAGCGACGTCCGTCAAAGCGGGCGGTGCGTCCGGTTTGGAGGTTAGAGTATAAACACCAGCAAGGCGCCGACAATGACGAGCGACACGCAGCAAGCGGTCCAGAATTAGCGTGGCGCTTTTTTGAAAATGGCGGTTAGTCGCATTGTATTCTCCTGGTTAGTCCGATAACCGGCATTATCGGATATTTTTTAGCACTCTAACAAATCGAATAAAATGACTAGCAATATGGCGAATAAAACTACGCCTCTGTAAAAAGGGTATCTTACTAGCCACCATCTTTTCTGACTTTCATAGGGAGCCATAGCCCGATAGGCATTAAAACCAAGACACTTCTCTATCGAAATCATCAACCTTATCCTCTCATTTTTGCGGCAGTGAGTTCGAAATCCCAAAAAGAACCAAAGGAGTGCCACAATCAGATAGAGGGTTTGCCAGACCAAAGGCGGGAGTACCGTTAATGAGGTAGGCGATTTAAAGAACCATGCCGCACTACTGGCTACAAAGATGACGTCAAGTGTCATTGTGTCCCTGGCTTCCGCACTGTTTTCGTTCTGGAGCGAACGATACGCTTCTATCTTTAATTCGTCGTCGGCTAAGTTTCTTTTCATTGCTAACCTTGTCCGATAATGTTCGTTATCGGATATTTTTATTCCTTTAGGGGCTTGGGCTTGTATTGCTTCGTGAACACGAAAACATAGAATCCGGAAGCTAACAGTCCTGGCACCCAATTCAGGAAACATTTGGTTAACTGCGGATATATACACTTTACCCCGGATGAATAAAAACCAAGTGTAGCAAAAAAGAGCAGTATTCCATAGAAGCTATGACGTAAATGTACGTCTCGCGGCGGCCAGTCGAACGGTTTGTACGACCGGTGTGCGGAGAACTCTAAACGCTCTTCAATGTGCTTCATTATTTCAAACCTTTCCATCTGCCGCGTTCTATACCGCCAGCATAGGTACAACCAAAAAGTAAGCAGTAGCACCGCTCCGACAAAAGCATAAGGATAAGCCTCTGGATACTTGCCTAAGGACGTTCCCAATCCGGTAACTACAAGGGGAATGTAAATTCTATCGAAGGATCTGATGGTTTGTTGCTCCTGCCTATTCCACTCGCTCAGGTCTTTATACCCCTCAATTAAAAATGACATAACTGATTCCTTTATTACAATTGGAATTTTCAAGAAACGATAATGAGAAGAAGTATTATGTGTCTTAAGAGCGCAGCGCCAGATGTTGGTGCTTATTTATGTCCGATAATCGGTCTTATCGGACGAATTAAAGACCGGTGTTAGCCTCCTTACGTTATTCAGTTGTAAAGTGTGGGGTATCGCATGTCGCAAAAACTCTGTGTCAAAGAGTGGCAAGGGCGGTTGACTGCGGGCGACAACCGTGACACCCCTTGCCTAATGCGACGGGAAACAGGATAATACTGGGCTGGAATCTTGTCAACAAAAAAGTGAAGAGATTCTTGACTAACCACATGGGCTTTTGCTTGCTCAAATTGTGTAGACACCTGGTCATCTCTCGGTGCACCGACTCTGAAAGCAACTTTTCTCATCAATAAATAATTTCCACAATTATGGAAATTAAGTAAGTGTTACTCTAGCGCGTTGGCGATCATAACCAGATCGAACACGTTCACAACGCCGTCGCCGTTCACGTCGTGACCGCCGTCGCCGTCCGAGATTGAGTTGGCAACGATCACCAGGTCGAGGATATTAACGATGCCATCGCCGTTCACGTCCGCTGGATCAGCGGTTTTCAGGAATATGTCGCCGTCCATGTATGGCACGACATGATCGACATCGGTTTCGTCCATACGTACCGATAGCGCCCCGCCTGGCAATTCCACTGTCTGATCCTCAACGGTTCGATTGTAGACCGCCCAGCCATTGGTGAACTCGCGAATATATAATCCGTCGATGTCCTGGTAGTTGTGTGCCATATCCGAAACGGGTTGGCCAAGATCAACGTCTTGGAACGGATAGTACATATAATCCGATCCGATCTGCGGTCTGGAATAGGTCATATAGCCGTTGGACAGTGTCAGGCTCATGGTAGTCAATAGGCGCATCTGCCGTAGATTGTCCGGGCTGTCGGCTGGTTCATGTTCTATGGTAGTAGCCGAAAGGCAGTTGATTCTCGGTTCACGGAGATTCGCTTCGTAGTACATCAAAGCGTCCTCTATCTCCATGATGTACTTGAGTGTGTAACCGTACTGGGCCTTTGTTTCCATGAACGCGCCGTTGGCGTAAGGGATTATAGTCGGTACCCGATAGCCTCCGACACGGAACAAGATTAGGAAGTCGTCCGGTATGCGTTCACGGATTCTACCGAGTAGTGATTGCTGTTGATCTTCCGGTAGATTCGGATCCTCGCCCCAGGCGTCGAACATTATCCCGTCGTACAGTCCGCACTTTGAATGAGCGACCGAGTGCTCGACGAGGAAGTCCTGAACTTCCGGCGATGTGTAGTCGATCATGGCGTGGTTGCGAAATGCGAAGATGCGGTTGCCGTTGGCGTCTCGTTCCCAACCGAACCAGTCGTCAGGGTAACGACTGATCGGTGAATAGTTGTGTCGCATGACGGCAAGGTATATCATGTTCGGGTTTTCTCTGTCAAAATCGTCGCGGATGGTTATAGAATGCGGTACGTTGCCAGCCATATGAGGCATATACCTGCCATTACCCATAGGCTCGAGTATGTATCCCATGTTGACATGTCCGCCGTTCCACCATATATCTGCGGTCATTGTGGCATCGGGCACATAGTCCCACGCGAAGAACGTGGACGGCATGCTTCGGGCTGCCATACGATCATCGATTGACGGTCTGGGTACGATACACAATTCGTCCCGTGTCAGGTTAGGAATCGCCATATGATCTATCATGTCGGTGTTGAGCGTCCGGTTTCTGGAAATGTCAAGTGTTTCCAGTCGATCGAGATTGGATATCGGGGACACGTCCGCTATGCGGTTGTTGTGTAGAGTTAGCATAGTAAGGTTGGTGAGATGCCGGATCGGACTGATATCGACGATCTGGTTATCATCCATGGTCAAAATTGTGAGCTTGGTCAGATTTGCGAGTGGTGTGATGTCAACGATGGTCTCACATCCTGCTAGATTCAAGTGTTCCAGTCGGGTAAGTGCGGCAAGAGGCGATAAATCTACGACCCCTTCTATATTACCCATGTTCAGGATTCTGAGGTTTGTCAGGTTAGATAGTGGAGAGATGTCTTCGATCGGATTGCCCCGAATTAAAAGGCGTTCCAACTTGGTCAGACCCGATAGCAGAGATATGTCATGGATATCGTTGTTGGTCAGCGATAGAGATTGTAGGTTGGTGGCATGTTGTATGCCGGTTAAATCGGCTATGATTCCTCTGTCACTGAGTCGGGTTAGTTTCAATACCTCGTGTTTGGGGATCGGCACGTTGTCTGGCCAGCCCAGAGCGTGTCGGAATGTGTGATCGAGCGCCGGATCGGGAAAGTGAACTATATCTTGCGCGTGTACGCGCGTGAGTACAGACAGAACGAGTAGCGTGTAGCATGTGCGTATGCGTAACATTGTGAGTCTCCTTATACCACGTTTACACAAAAAAGTGTATTTTATTGCCCCACACAACGTCTCGTAGTCAAAGCCCGTACATACTCATTGCGCTATTCTCTAGCCGTATTTCCACTCGTTTGCTATAATCACTGCCCAAGATTCATAGACATCACCCTTTTTCAAAAGGAGGCTTCACATGCAAACTACATAATGTGAATCCTTCGATTCCTTGTGCTTGAATCCGTCGGCGATCCAATACCCGACCTTATACGTGGCAAGAGGCAAGAATAGGCTTATGAAAGCTAGTATTAAAAGTATCTCTCCTCTTGCCGGGTAGCCCATATGTTCAACCGCCAGGGCAATGCCAAAAAACACCAATGGCAATGCTACCGTACAAACGACAGCTATCCGACGGATCCCTACAGACCGTTCAACCATGGTAGCTCCTCCTTTCGTATCTACCTAGCCGTTGGCAAAGTGTCTAGTCATTGACCAAATGGCAACAGCCCCTTCTTTGTGAGATGTGCCCGATTTTCTGGCGTGAACAACACTTGCACCAATTCCTGGAATTCTTGAGGCGTTATTGAGGCATCGTCCTTGAGCATTTCGAGCACAATCTCGGCTTCTTCGGGTGTGATTGATTCGGCAATGTCGTGCATCTCTTTGTCTAGTTTTGCCTCGAATGCACTTATACTCGCCATGAACGTGTCCATGTGATTCGGACCTATCTTCTGATCAGGCTGGGCGGGTTCATCAGAAATCTGTATCGATTCAACCCTTGATTCCGTTAGCGCATCAAATTCGGCAGTTTCGACGTGAAGCCACACTCCAGCGATCAGCACAATGATGACGTGGATTCCCATTTCTACGGGCTTAAACAATGACACGAACATGGTATTCCTTTGGGATTTCTATCGATCAACTGAGTGGATAACGAAGGATCAAAGGACATTCTATAGTATGAGTGTCAAGAAAAAAGGTCTCATGTGGCATTTTAAACGATTTCAAAAACTAACTGTTACAGCCAATCCGAGCCGCACAATGAGTTGAGTCACTGCCAATCTCGGTTCTCGTAACTTATGGATTGCGGATTGGTATCAAACCTTATGAATCCGCGCTCCAGAGGAGCGCCATGTCAATAGAACATGATATGCACATATGTCTGCGCTCCAGAGGAGCGCCATGTGGCTTTTGAAGCTAATACGATTTCAAAAACTAACTGTTACGGCCAATTCGAGCCGTACAATGAGTTGCGTTACCGCCAATCTCGGTCCTTGTAACTTATGGATTGCGGATTGGTATTAGTTCTGGTGACAATAAAACGTGTCATCGCGAAATAGAGCAAAGATGACCCGTATGAGTTGGCGAGCCAAACACTTCACTGCTTGCCAATGAGAAAGCCCCGCTTCCCGTTTCTTGAGGTAATACTTGGTAGAAGAGGCACAATAACGTCGATTAGATTCAGCTATCTGTATGATAGCGTCTTTAGCTACTTTATTGGCACGATGAGTGGTTCTGTGGAAGCCCTTGCGTTTTCCAGAGTCGTCGGAGACAGGGGCAAGACCTACGTACATAGCCAGTTTTGCCTCTGACTTGAATCGATTCATGTTGCAAATTTCTCCCAGCAGACGGGCGGCGGTAATCACAGAAGCTCCGGGAATTGATGTGATACGTTGAATCTCCAACGATTCCTCGGCTAACGTTTTGAGTTGCTTCTCCAACAGACTTAGATTCTGTGCAAGAGTGAGAATCTGCCGTGCGAGTGTTTGCACAACAAGCGCCTTGGAATCAAGATGCGAGGGGTAGCGATGTACAGACTCAGCAAGTTGCATTAGTTTTTCGGCTGTTTGCCGTCCTAATCGGTTCTTGCTGTGTTTGCCAATGAAAATGGTTAATTCCTCTACAGATGAATTTCGGATGTGTTCGGGTGTTGGATACTCGACAAGCAGGTGCAAGCAGGTCTTGCTGGTGACGGTTGAACATATGGGGTCGGTAACCAGTTCCGGGAAATAACTCATCAATTCACAGCGCAGCTGATTAGTGAACTGGGTTTTGGTTTTGGAAAACGCCTTATATGTCCTCGACAAATTCTTGAACTCGGCACTGTGTTTCTGATGCTGATGCGCTGGAATCTTGGCATGTTGAGATCGGAGAAAGTCGGCAATCACATAGGCATCGTAGTCGTCGGTCTTATGACGAGCGCCTAAGATGTCCTTATACCGATTCACTGCAGTCGGGTGCAACGGCTTGAACAGAATTGCTTCGTCAAGAAGGTATTCATCAAGTGGAGATAGATTTCCATCATGTCCTTCAGAGGACACGATAGGTATCAACCCATCTGCCTTGAGTTGGAGCAGTTTGTCAATGAGTTGCTGGTAGTCCTGATGAGTCTGCTTAATGGTAAAGTTAGCCAGCTTGTTTTCCGCTTCATCAATGATGTACACGGCAATGTTGTAGTGTCCAATATCCAGACCGACAAAACAGAAAGCGTTCATCATTCATCTCCTCTGTGGTAGAGCTATGACATTCCTATCAAGAGCGATTATCGCAACATTCTTATTGTGTCATTCGGTATTCCCAAAGCGGTGGCAGTCCTTTGATAGCGACAATGCGCAGAACGAACCAGCCATGCCGCTTTGGAAATAAGTTTACCACAGATGAGAACCGTTTCTCTCAGTTTTGTCCGTACATATATTATAGGAACGAATAGTGACTGCGATAGAAGATCCTGATAGAAACTCCTACTCGCTATTCACTCGTTTGATCCCCGCTGGGGCTAAAATACTCACACAATCAAGGAGTCTCAGTTTCGTGTTTGCACTACCGGCTTGAGGGTTTACAACGGGAAATTAGACGAGTAATGCGTAAATTTTCTTAACTTGATCCCAGTGAGACGTGCAATGAATTGCACTACTACAAACTACCGGTTCTTATAACTTATGGATTTGGAATTAGTATTAGCAATTATTCGGGCCAAATGCCAATCTCCTTGTAAAAACGAACCGCACCGGGATGAAAGGTTGTGCCCGTATCCTTGACGATATTCTTTGGGTTGATTGCTTTTCCTGCAGGGTGCTTCTTTACAACTTCAGCTCGATGTTCGTAGAGAATTTTGGTGAATTGATAAACATCTTCTTCAGTTTGATCGGTTGACGTGATTAGATGCATCGCGCCAACATTCATCCCGTCGAACGCTTTATCTTGGTTCCGATAGGTCTCCGCAGGAATCGTCGCAGATTCAAAAAACGGATAATCGTTGATCAAGCGCTCTTTTGCCTCCGAATCGAAAGGAACGAAAAGAATATCTTGGGAAGAGACGGCTTGGGTAATCGATGCTGTCGGAACTGCACCGCCCAAGAACGCTGCGACCGCAGAGCCATCAGCCAACATGTTGACCGCGCCAGCCTGCGTATTGTTGAGCGGTGTGAAATCCTTGTAAGTTACATCGTGCGCGGCTAGTATCGGCTTCAGGAAATATTCGAATCCGGCACCGGCAGGCCCGACGACTACCCGCTTGTCTTTCAAATCCGCAATTCTGGTCACACCAGAGGTTTTCGGCGTGATGAAGAGAGCGACGTTCGGTGCAAGTGTCATTACTGCACGAATTGGCTGTTCTCGCTTCCACGCGCCATCGCCTCGAACCGCAAAATAGGAGATGGCTGCATTCGCAAGGGCGAACTCCAACTCACCTCTTGAGAGGCGCCGAATGTTTTCTTGCGTGCCCTTGGTGGCTTCTGCGGCAACCTCCCAATTCAAATTGCCCACGTTTTGGCTAACGACTTGGGCAATTGCACCGCCTACCACGAAAAATGCGCCGCCGGGCGGCGCAGTGCCTACACTCAGGAACTGTCGTTTCCCGTGTTTATTCGCCAAAACATCGGTTACTGCAAAAAGATTGGTACATAGAAAGATAGCAAATGCCAAACTTGCAAAGCTTCTGTGATAACGGGAACTCCTCCCAATATTCATGAATGTACTCCTTGATAATGTAGATAATGGATTTCAACCCGACATGTTTTTGAAGATATCGGGATTGAATTCGTCCCAATGCTTGATTGATGGTATCCCCTTGGGAACCGGCTCCGATGACGGCCGCTCACTAGAACGATCTAAATAGATAGCGTTCATCCCCAACTCCATTGGCGCCAATACATCGTTTGCAACGTTGTCTCCAATAAAAAGCACTCGGCTCACCCGGTTGATTTGAATCCCTGCCCGTTGAAGCGCTCCAAGGTAGATTGTATGGCCAGGTTTCTTGAATCCAAACGCGGCACTGTCAATGACAAAATCAAAAAACCCATCCAGACCGAATTTTCGGAGCATCCGTTGCGGCCAATCCGGCAGGTAGAAATTTGAAATGACACCCATCTTTACCTTACCACGCCACCTCTGAAGCATCTCGCAAACTCCCGGTGTAAGCCGCAGCGTGTTAGTATATTCCAACTCTAAGCGTTCAATCATCCGACTTACGAGCGTGTCAACCTCATCTTTGCGGCTCCCATCTTTCTTGGTTAGAATCTCCTTGAATCGGTCCTTCAGGTCTACTTCAGCCCAATCGCTACCATCCCACTTGTCCCGCTTCCATTTATCGTAATCGACCTTAAACGCGATGTCGCTAACATAGAACCCTGCTTCTACCGGAAGGTGAAGTATAGGCCCCACGCCCGATTCATCGCCCTTGTCGTCAAAGTCGTCGATGAGCGTATTGAAGCAATCAAAGAAAATCCAATCAAATGAACTCTTCACTCTTTCCGCGGCAAGCCAGAGAAGAACTGCTGCCGATTCACTTCTCCTAGAACACTTGGTTTCCCAAACAGTCACGCTTATAGCGCTATTTCATCGGGAAGAGGGCACATCTGCGCCATCGGCGTAAAGATCTTATCGACATCTTTCGTAAACACGTTCCCGCTCAAAATATCGACAATGCCCTGTTGACACTCTGGAAATTGCTTTAAGAATTTAGCAAAGCTGAACTCTTTCGTATAGAAGGCGTACACCAACTTCCGGAAGGATTCCATGCCTTTCACAAACTCTGTGCCAAATTCTCCCAGCCGCTCCCCCGAAAGGTCACCGCTTTCAAAAGCCCTATTGATTGCATCGGCCGCCATCTCCCCAGACTTCAGCGCTAAGAACAACCCTGTGGAATAAACAGGATCCAAGAAGCCGAAAGCATCCCCTACAAGCACCCATCCATTCCCGGCAATTTGCCGAGCACGATAAGAAAAATCCTTTGTTGTTTTGACCGGGAACAGTTGCTTTGCATTTTCTATTCGCCACTTCAAGGCGGGACATTTTTCTAGTTCCGCCTGAAAGATAGCTTCGGCATCCAGTTGTGCGCCATCCGAGCGACGGTCTTGCAGCAGATAATCAATTGATCCAACGACTCCCACGCTCACACGGTCGTATGGAAGCGGAATGTACCAGAACCAGGAATCCTTGTTCTCGGTATGCAAGATTAACGTGGCGCCTTCATCAATTCCTTCGTCGCGAATCCCTCCTTCAAAGTGAGTGTAGATTGACGCCTTCCTGAGTTCAGGCTCGGTGTCGTTGATTTTCAATCGTCGGGACACTAATGCGCTTTGGCCCGTTGAATCCGCGGTTACTCGAGCCGTCAAGTTCAAGATGCTTCCCTTTGAAGTTTTTGCCCGAACGCCAACCGCTCGATCTTCCTCGAACAACACGCTGTGAACGCCTACGCCTCGCTGAATCTCTACACCGTTTTCCCGAGCGTTTTCGAGCAGCATTTCATCAAATTCACTACGGAGAACTTGCCAGGTCACGGAACTTTCATGCGGGTCGTTTTCATAGAAATAGAACGGTGCCGAGGCTTTGCCGGATTGGGAATAGAACTGGACGCTGTATTTTTTGGGGAAATGACTCGTTTTCAGTTTCTCAAGCATTCCCAGTCGCTCAAACGTCCAATAACTTGCGGGAATGAGGGACTCTCCAATCTTGAAACATGGATTCGGATCGCGCTCCAGCAGTAGCACGCGGTGTCCCTCTAGAGCGACCAAGGTTGCAACGGTGCTACCTGCGGGACCTCCGCCAATGACAATCATGTCGTAGCATTGTGGTTGTAGAGTGCCGTTCGTTTTCATCGACTTACTTGAAGCGGATGATTCCGCCACATGAATGCAATCTCTTGACTAAACGCTCTCAATTTCGGTCAACTCCGGCACAACACGCAGAATTCTGTCGTCGTCCGGGGCTGGCGTACCGCGCCCGTCGCGGTTGCTTGTCGCAAGATAAATCTGCCCGTTAGGTCCCACCAACACATCACGTAATCTTCCAAACTCACCCTCAAATAGGAACTCCTCGTCAACCGCCCGGCTGCCGTCTGGAGAGAGCACTAATCTGATAAGCGCTTCCCCTCTAAGGGCAGTAAAGAGAAGATTTCCTTTCCATCCGGGTATGAGGTTTGAGTTGTAAAAATCCGCACCGCAAGGAGCTACGGTTGGCGTCCAAGTTGCCACCGGTTCGGCGACACGATGTCGCTTGCAGAAATCATCCTCGAGTCGAACATCATTGTCGCAGAATCCGTGAACGTTAGGCCATCCGTAGTTCCGTCCAATCTCAACACGGTTGACCTCATCGTTGTCCGCGGGACCGTGTTCCGTCAAGTAGAGATCGTCCGTCTCGGGATGAAAGACCAATCCCTGAGCATTGCGGTGACCGTATGAGTATATTGCCGTGCCGAACGGATTCCCCGGCGCAGGCTGACCATCCAATGTGAAACGGAGCACTTTTCCGGCAACGGAGTCCAAATCCTGAGAAAGGCGCGGGCGATTGGCATCTCCGGTCGTCACATAGAGAAGACGATCACGCCCTATGGCGAGACGCGCTCCGTTGTGAATCCTGCGACCGGGAATATTGTCTAGCAGCACTTCCGTGGCTCCAAGCGAAACGCCGTTGAAGTGCACTCTCACCAACTGATTTCGTATCTCGTTGCCGAAACTGAAAGAGTGAACGAGGTAGACAAAAGGCAGCGCAGCAAAATCGGGGTGGAAAACCATTCCCATTAATCCGCTTTCGCCAACTTCCGTTACCTCAATTTTGCCGACTTGAGTGACATCACCTGTGACGGGATCGACGCGATGGATTTTCCCTCCTCGCTCCGTTGCCCAGATCACATCGTCAGGCCCCCATACAAGGTCCCAAGGCGTA
This sequence comes from Candidatus Poribacteria bacterium, assembly GCA_965204085.1. GTDB lineage: Bacteria > Poribacteria > WGA-4E > WGA-4E > JAJDTR01 > JAJDTR01. Next base: position 2,073,994 of record CBDBEE010000002.1, read on the forward strand.
TCTAACCCGGCCGTAAGCGTTTCTGTTCGAAATCCTTCCAGTGCAAACTTTCCATCTTCACTGGAATCGTTCAGAAAATCTCCGACTCCAGAACATGCGGACAACCAGTGAGTCGAAACACTCAGGGAGATGAGCTTAAGAAAGTCGCGCCGTCTCATTCGGAGAAATTCCAATTCATCATTTATCCAGGGACATCCTTACGGCGATCCGTAAACCGGCGCGCTTTTAACTCGAATCGCGGCAGCGTCCCATGATCGACCAACTTTGTGATTACGCGTAGTCCTAGGGCTTTTTGAATTGATTTGCCGACCTCATTGCCAAGAGAAGAATATTTAGGCGTGTTAGATTCCAATCGAATCTCCATTTCATCAAGCGCGCCTCGACGATATACGTCCACCGCAAATTCCCCCACCTCCGGGAAATCGCGCACAATGTTCTCAATCGTACTCGGATAAACGTTGACGCCGCGAACGATAAGCGCGTCGTCTAGCCGCCCAATTACACCGCCATCCAAGCGCCGATACGCGCGGCCGCATTCGCACACACCGGATTTCAACTTCACGTGGTCACCCGTTCGGTATCGAATAACGGGCATACATAGTCGCCCAAGATTTGTAATTACCAATTCACCTTGGTTCGTATAGTTGCCCGTCGTCGGGTCAACAACCTCAAAAATGAACTCGCGCTCGTTCAGATGAACGCCATCTTGCGCTTGACATTCAAAACCCCAGGCGCCGACCTCCGTCGCTCCAACATGGTCATAGCACTTCGCCCCCCAAGCGCTTTCAATGCGGCGCTTCGTGGACGGTATGCTTGCTCCCGGCTCCCCCGCATGAATCGTAGCACGGACGCTTGATTTGGTAATATCAATGCCCTCAGCCTCCGCAACCTCCGCAAGGTGGAGCGCGTAAGTCGGCGTACAAACAAGAACAGAAATGTCGTTAAACAGAATTGCCGACAATCGCTGCAGCGATGTCATCCCCCCGCCGGGAATTGACAAAGCTCCAATTTGTGCTGCTCCTTCATATGCGCTCCAAAAACCGATAAAGGGTCCGAACGAAAACGCAAAAAAGATGCGGTCAACAGATGTCACGCCCGCGGCATCATACACCGTTTTCCAACACTGCCCCCACCACTTCCAACTTTCCTCCGTGTCCAGCCAACGTAGCGGTGCACCGGTAGTTCCGGACGTCTGATGGATTCTGACATATTGGTCATGGGAGAAGGTGTGATTTGTGCCATACGGCGGATTGGAAGTCTGATCGTTGGACAGTTCCTCCTTTGTGGTGAACGGCAAGCGTCGATAATCGTCAAATGATTTGATTTGATTTTCTTCATGGATACCGGCTGACGATAGTTTTTCCCGATAAAATGCGTTTCCTTTCAAGGCCGAAGAAACCACACATCGTAACTTCTCCAGTTGGATCGTCGTAAGGTCAACACCGCTCATACGCGTAGTGAATCACTCTTCGGGTGCCGTGCCATTTGTAGCGTTTATGAGTTCCTCAAGCGACATATCCGCCAAAGAGAACAACTGCAAGTCGGCCAATTCAAACGACGAATGCCGTGTAATTGCATTCGGAACCGCCACGCAAAATATACCGGCACGTTTGGCAGCCGTCACACCGTTCAGCGAATCTTCAAATACTATAGCTTCGTTCGCTTTCACCTTTAGTGCTTGTAAAGCGCCTACATACAGAGCGGGATCCGGCTTGACACGCTTTACGTCCTCGCAGCACTTAATCGTACTAAAGTGATGTTCGAGTTTCAATCTGGTCAAGTTGTCGACGACCCAACTCCTCGGTGAACTGGAAGCGACTCCGAGCCTTAGTCCAAGTGTTTGAGCCTCGGTGATTCGATCTTCTACGCCGGGCATGACCGATTCCAAATCTATCAGACTGCTCTTCAGCGCATTTCGTTTCTGATGGATTTCGGCCCGATCGAGAGGTTGACCGAGTTGTGCTTCGAGATAGTCATATGGGTCAAAGGCATCTGCCGTACCAACGCACTTTAACCACTCCGATATGGGCAACGAACAATTGTAGAACTGATATATTTCCTGCCAAGATTGATAGACGGGACTTTCCGTGTCAAGAATGAGCCCATCGAAATCGAAGATTAGGGCTTTTATCATGTTAATTGCTCTTGATTGCTCCCCAAACAGATGCAATTTTTAGCATCGGTTCCACTGCGGTTGATACAACTTCGGCGTCATATTCTTCGACAGTCATTAGAATTTCCGGTCCGATGTTTGCCACAACACCTCCAAGAGCATAGATCTTTCCATCCACCTCCCCCGACTGCAGAAAAACACGAGCTGTAGGCATATCTAACTTAGTCGTCCATTGATCCATCGCCGGGTAGTATTCCTCTACCGTCTGCATTCCTGGACCTTGAACGAATGTGGTTCCGCCGATGGTATAAATCCTTTCATTAACGACCTCTGCCGTGAAAGCGGTACGTCCCGTTGGCATATCTGCCTTGGTAGTCCATGAATCCGTTCGCGGGTCGTATTCTTCAACCATTGACACGACCGGCCCCTGAACAGCGGGCACGCCGCCGATGACGTAAATCTTTCCATTGACGGCTGCTGCGCCCATACCCGATTTTGGATTGGGCATATCCGCTTTCCGTGTCCACGTGTCCGTCGCTGGATTGTACTCTTCAACCGACCCCAGAACCGGGCCTAAATTTGTTGCGACACCGCCGATGGCGTATATCTTTCCGTTGGCCGTAGCGGTTGAGAACAACCCCCGAGCGGTGGGCATGTCAGCTCGCTGCCTCCAAGTGTCCGTCGCCGGATCGTACTCTTCAACGGCTGCAATCGCAGGTTCGGCATCGGTCCATCCCCCGATGACATAGATTTTGCCATCAATTACGGCACTTGACATCCCGGCTCGTGCCGTTGGCATATCCGCGCGCTCATTCCATTCGTCCGTGGATGGATTGTAAGCGTGTGTGCTCGGTAGCACCTGCGCAAGCATTCCGCCCATCACATAAACGAGCCCGTCTGCGGCAGTAGCGGAGAAGAACAACCGAGGCCCCATCATATCCGCTTTTGGATTCCACTGTTCCATCTGCGCAAAGCCCATCGAAGAAGCTAACGCAATCAGACTTACTGTAAACGCAACAATCAAAGCACAGCATCGGTTCATAATCATTTTCTCCACAGCGTTATGTTAATATCTCCGGCAGGGAATAATGAGGGATTGCTATCCACTCGCTTGATCGTTATTCCCTACTTTACAACAGCCCACAACATGAGCCAACCACAGAAAATCATCATCTCTGCATTTTGCGTATAGTCAGTTCTATTCAAATCTATGCATATTTCTGTAGGTGCGGTTGGAAATCGCACCTACGAGATTGAATAACTACTGGTTCGGTTAGGAAACCGAACCAGCCACACTGTAAAAACAACTATTGATTTTACTATAACCTATCTTTCGCATTATTGAGCACCTAAAAGTTCAGTTTCTAGGGCACCTGTATCTCGCATTATAATTGACAAAAATGAAGCTGATGATGAAAGGGCAAAATCGGTTAATCAATCGGCCCCGCAGCAGTATCTTAAGTGATTTTTGCTCAATCACGGAGATATGTCTCAAAATCTAATATGTGAAAATTCAATGTTACACTAGTTTGTTATGCGGAAGATGAGTCTTTGTACCGATTATTCAAAGAACTGGAGTTCTCCGTCCTTGACGACCATTATAATTTGGTCATACAGTGCATCTCCGTCAGGATTGAAAGAGAACGCGCCTGACTTACCCAAAATAGTGGGGAAATCCTGTGTTTGTGCAAGTGCGTCCCGAATGGCGGCCGCATCCGTCGATTGTGCCGTTTTAATTGCGTTGGCGAGCACATAGAGAGTCGCATACGACTGTGCCGCCCACGGTTCGGGTTGGATACCATATTTCGCCCGATAATTCCGAACGAAGGATTGGTTTCCGGGGGCATCAGACGTGGCAGACCATCCGATAAAACCTATTGCGCCTTCAGCGGCATCGCCCGCCTCTTGCACTTCATTCATGGTTAGATCGGGAACAATGATGTCAATACTGTCAGGGACACCTACCTCGGAAGTTTGCGCGATAATCTGTGCTATTTCTTGTGAAAGCGCGGAGATAAAGAGTGCGTCAGGTTTTGCCGCTACTATATTGGTTAATTGCCGAGACAAATCGGTATCGCCGGTTCGGAAGGTTTCCATGATGAGAACCTCAACGCCGATTGCTTCAAGCGCTCTCCTTAACACTTCATTGCTATTTTTGGAGTAGACATCGATCTCATCATATATCAGCGCCACTTTTTTATAGCCTAGATTCTGCTGAGTTGCGGTCAAACCACTGGGAATGCTTATATTTGTGGCGAGACTGGTACGGAAGATAAAATCCCCGATCCCACTCAAACCTGCGGCGGAGGAGACCGAGCTAAAAGCGATAATTCTATTCTGCTGCGCGATCGGAGCAGCCTCTTTAAGGTGCGTCGAGATAGCAAGCCCGACGATGGCAGATACGTCTTGGTCTACCAAGTGCCGTACAGCTTCCTTCGCCCCGTCCACGCTGCTCTGATCATCCACAGTGATAAACGTGAGATTTACATCACCGAGGTTGTTAATCTCCTCGCGTGCCAATTCAAAACCGCGTTGCATAGGGAAACCGTACGGTTCGGCATGTTTCCCTGTCAGTGCTACGACAACGCCGATGGGAATATCTTCAGTGATCATGTGAGTGTCTTCGTCATCGGACATTATCAAGAGTACCTTGTCACAACTGGCGAGGCTAATCACGAGTAGGACATAGGCAAGGAAGTCTATGCGTGCGTGTTTTCGCGTCGCGTGTCGGGTTCGGTCGAACATTGGCTTCGTGGTCTTCATAATTTACGTTAATTCTGGCCCGTCATGTCTAAACAGACCATCTCCTTCTCATTTCGCGCATATAGTCTGCCGTTGGCAAGGGTGGGCACCGTCCAACACAGCCCGCTCAGCACCTCTGCGCTCGCCACCTCATGATAAGCGGAGGGCGTCGCCTCTGCTAGCCCCAACTTGCCACGGTCACCTAGAATAATCAGGTGCCCATCCGCAAGCATGAGTGTGCCTTCCCCGAATCCGCGAGCTTTCCATTTTTCCATGCCAGTATTTGCATCAATGCATTTCAAAATAGTCCGGTGAAAGCCGTAAATGTGATTGTCATGCAAAACTGACGTAGCCAACCGGTTCTGCATCCTCTCATGCTTCCAAATCTCCTCGACCTCTATCTGGGTGCGGTTTTTCTCTCCTCCATTGTTCTGAGCGTTAGATTCAGGGGAATCCATTACCTTGACCTGTACGACTGCGGCTCCCTTTCCGTACGCCGATGAGATGAAAATCTTGTCCGGCGCAATGAAAATGGGAGTAGCAGCGTGAACATCAAACCGTCCCGTTCGCCACGGGTAGCTCCAGAGCAGTTCTCCGTTGTCGGTTGATACAGAGAGCAGCCGAAGCCCCGCGAAGACAATGAGTTGTCGTATTCCACCAATTGTAACAGCAATAGGCGATGCATATCCAAGTTTGTCTGTGTGGGAACTCCAGAGGACATCACCATTCGTCTTATCAAAAGCCACGATAAACTTTCCATTGTTACCACCGACCTCAACAAAAAGCAGCTTGCCTTCCACCAACGGTGAAGAACTAAACCCCCACCTAGGCATATAGCTGCTGAAGTCTCTGATCAGATCGTAAGACCAGACTTTCTCTCCATTCGCACTATTCAACGCGTAAAATTTACCCTGCGCGGACACCGTAAAGAGAAACTCCCCATCAACTGTCGGTGTTGCACGTGGCCCATTGCCTCCTTCAGCCTCATAGTATGTGCTGTCCGATCGAAACCGCCAGATCTCTTCCCCATTCGAGGCATCGAGACATATGACAAACTCATCATCCCCTTCCGAGAACATCGTATAGACACGGTCGCCAACGACGGAAATCCCGGAAAAGCCTTCGCCTAGTGAAACTCTCCAGCGGACTTGGGGACCGCCGTCGGGCCATTCTTTGAGAAGTCCCGTCTCCTGAGAGATTCCGTCCCTATTGGGCCCCCGCCACTGCGGCCAATCCGAAGCACCGACGACTGACACGCCGCCATAAAGCAACAAGCCTAGGATTAAGGCCCACGTAATTTTCTTCAATTATTAACTCTTCCCATTTTTTAGTAGTGAAACTGTATCAGATTAAGATTCACAGATGCAATCAGCAATCGCGTATACCGTATTTTCTACAACATGAAAACGCAAACTTTTGGCCAAGTCTCGCTGAGTAGTTCTCTCGGTAAGTGTTTAGTGCAAGCAAGGAGGTCGCGATTCCGAGAGAGAGATCTATGGAACTCTATCAGGATTTTCTATCGCACTCCTTGTTTGGTCGTTTGATCGCTCGTTATTCACTCATTTGATCCTGATACTTGAACAGAAAATCATCATCTCTGTTTTTTCGTAAGTCCTATTTGCCCTAATTTTGCCCCGTCATGTCTAAACAGACCATCTCCTTCTCATTTCGGGCATAGAGTTTACCGTTGGCTAGTGTCGGCACCGTCCAACATAGTCCACTCAATATTTCCGCACTCGCAACCTCATTATAAGCGGAGGATGTCGCCTCGGCTAATCCCAACTTGCCGCGGTCACTGAGAATAATCAGATGGTCGTCTGCAAGCATGAGCGTTCCTTTGCCGTATCCCCGTGTTTTCCATTTTTCCCGGCCGGTGTTTGCGTCAATGCATTTCAAGATGGCATTGTCAAAGCCATAAAGGTAATCGCCATGCAAAACCGAAGTGGCAAAATGGTTTTTCATGTCCTCATTTTTCCAGATCTCTTCAACCTTTATTTCAGCACGAGTTGTCTCTTCTTCATTCTCTTCAGCGCTAGATATAGGAGAACCCGTAACTCTGACTTGCACCACTGCGGCTCCTTTGCCGTACCCCGAAGATATGAAGATTTTGTCCGGTGGAATAAAAACCGGAGTGGCGGCGTTGACATCATATTGCGTCTGCCACGGGTACGTCCAATATGGGTTCCCGTTATCGGGTGAGACGGAAACCAACTGAGTTCCCGTGAAGACAATGAACTGTCGAATCCCACTTATTGTAGCCGCTATAGGCGACGAGTATCCGAGTAAGTCGGTATGAGAATTCCAGATGATATCACCATTTTTCTTATCAAAGGCGACGATAGATTTTCCATCGCTGCCACCAACCTCAACCAGAAGCATTTTGCCTTCTACCAGCGGCGACGTGCAGGTCCCCCATCTAGGTATTTTGCTTCCGAACTCGCCTTGCAAATCGTGTGACCACACCTTCTCACCATTTTCGATATTCAAGGCGTACAATTTGCCTTGCGCGGTAACGGTGAACAGGAGTTCTCCATCAATCGACGGCGTCGCACGGGGGCCATTGCCGCCCATAGACTCGATGTAGTTGATATCTGATCGAAACCGCCAGATTTCTTCCCCATTTGCCGCATTGAGACAAACGACAAATTCGTCATCCCCTTCTGAAAACATCGTATAGACACGTCCGCCAACGACAGAAATCCCGGAAAATCCTTCCCCGAGTGATATTCTCCAGAGGACCGTGGGACCACCGGCAGGCCACTCTTTGAGAAGTCCCATTTCCCTGGATATTCCATCCTTATCGGGACCTCGCCACTGCGGCCAATCCGTAGCACCGACAATTGAGACGGCGCCATAAAGCAACAAGCATATGATTAAGAACGCTATAATCTTCTTCATCAGTAACCCTTTCTATTGAAATCACTATTTCATTTTATCACAGCAAAACCACAATAGACCAAGATGCAACCCCAAAATGCAATTGCCAACTCTCGTGCATAGCAAAATTATCCCATCTTAGCTTACACGGAGGTGAGTATTTTCGATGCGCCTGACTCCATTGGGAGTTTCGTCCGTTTTCTTGATGTGCTCAATGATTCCGCGCTTGTCAGCGTACACATTCTCTGTTCGCTTAATCCACGTGGATTCAAGTTTCTCCATGTCTACTTCAACGGTAAGTGGAGAACGGGCGATCCGCACGCGATGAATAGAGTTACCGGCTTTCTCAAGCCCGAGAGATTCAAGAAAGCCTTTAACGTATTGTGCAACGCCTTTTCGGTTATTCTCCAACTGCTCTCGCTTTCCCTGAAGTTCGCTGATTTGTTCTTGAAGGATTTTGATGTGACCTTCCAGAATCTTCTGTTGAGTGCGGATATTCTTTATGTAGGCAGCGCAGTTGTGAATCTTTTCATCGAACGTGAGGTTAAGATTCTCGAATTGTGAATTATCAAAATCCTCACCTTCAGGTACACACAGAGTTTCTTCTATCTCGGCGGGCACGTCGTATAACTTGAATGTATCTGTCATTGTTCGTAGCACGGCAGGCTGGGTTCCGTGCCCATGGTCCATCTCCAACTCGCGGCGATTCTCACTCTCCTGATTTGTTGACTGGTACGGCAATCCTGAAAACTGCACTTCGCCTTCTATCACGGTTCGCCCCTTCTCTGTCGTTCGGAGACTACCGTGTTGTAAATCTCGGTTTAACAGTCCATATTGGACAAGCTGCTGCGCTAAATGCTTCCATTCCTCTTTGCTATGTCCTGAACCGATACCGTAAGTTGGGAGTTCATTATGCCCGTTATTGATAACTTTCCGTGATTTTGAACCACGCAGGACATTGATAATGTGCACTTCGCCGAAAATTTCCCCTGTTTGAACAACACATGAGAGGAATTTTTGAGCTTGTGCCGTCAAGTCCACTTGATCTATTTGCGCACTCAGACAATTGTCACACATTCCACAACTTTCATTTTCGTAACGTTCGCCAAAATAAGCCAATAAACCTTTGCGACGGCACTCGATCGAAGTTGCCCAATCAACCAACACATTTAAGCGTTGCAACCTGCCCTCGCGCTCGGTTGACGCGCCTTGTTGAATGAAATGGTTGACGACAATTGTATCGTCATAGCCGAATAGTAAGTGACATTCCGCCTGATTCCCATCTCGTCCAGCACGTCCAATCTCCTGAAAATAGGATTCCGGCGCATCCGGCAATCCTGCATGCAACACAAAGCGAACATCTTCTTTGTCAATCCCCATCCCAAAGGCTATGGTTGCAACCATCACTTGGATGTCATCGTTGATGAATGACTCTTGATTCCGTCTTCGGGTAGCGCCATCAAGATCCGCGTGATAAGGGAGAGCCAGAATCTGTCTTGCCGCCAACTCTTGATACAATGATTCTACCTGTTTCTTGGTCCGACAATAAACTATGCCGGATTGACCGGGATGCGCATTCAGAAACTCAAGCACCTGTAGGCGAACACTGTCCTTTAATTGTACGGAGATGAAGAGATTCTCTCTGTCAAAACTTGCGACGAATTGGGCTGCATCGGGAATTCCGAGCAGTTGTCCAACATCGTCTCGAACTCGCGGTGTGGCAGTGGCTGTGAGGGCGAGGCAAACGGCGTTGGGGAACCGTTCTCGGACAGTGACTAATTCTCGATACTCCGGACGAAAGTCGTGTCCCCACTGTGAGATACAGTGGGCTTCATCAATAGCAAGGCATGACACATTCGATTCATCTAGCATCAATAGTATTTCGGGGCGCATCAGTGTTTCAGGAGCCATGTAGAGCAGCTCGACTTCCCCCCGTTTAACACGCTTCATCGTCGCAACGTATTCTGAATACTCAACCGTGTGGTTAAGATAAGTTGCGCTTACATTCCGCTGTTGTAACTGCATCACTTGGTCCTCCATTAGTGAAATAAGCGGAGAAATGACAACAGTTACGCCATTAAAGATAAGTGCAGGCAACTGATAGCAGAGCGACTTTCCGCCGCCAGTTGGTAGGACAATGAGCGTATCACGGCCGTTTAGAATATGGTTGATAATTTCTTCCTGCAACGAACGGAACTGTGCATGCCCGAATACGTTTTTGAGAATCTCTATGGGCGATGGAGATGTCGTCTGAAATAGAGGAGGGGCAGCATCAATGGAAGGTACAGGTTCTTCGTGATCTGTCTCTATGAGGAACCAGCCGGATATCTGTGCATGGCAACGCAATTCATCATTTGGTTTGTCTTTCGGACGCCACGGATGGGCTAAGGAAATACGAAGGAGTGTGCCTTGAGGGATTGTCTCTAGCGGCTCCTGGAATCCCACAAAAGTAAGTATGTAATCGCCATTTTCGGCTGGATAACGGTACCGTACACGCCTTCCCTGCGTATCGCGCTCAAGCGGCTTATCGGGGCGCCAGAAGGTTGTGCTGTATGGGGGTATTCCGCTCTTTTCGGCGACGTACAGTGCACCGCTCTCCGCCGATTGCAATAATCCTTCATATAGGACATTCGGTCCTCCGACTTTCGGCGGCATGAACTGTTCAATAGCATCAATCAAGTTATTTGCAGTGCCGAGTCGGTGTTTTTCCTTAACCGTGATGTCTTCCGTATGTGGCGGAGTTAAATTAACAGCAGACGTGGAACCAATCTCCCAAATGTCTCCGACGTTGTATTCGCGATTCGCTCCATCATGTGGATCGACATCGTAGGGAATGAGGCGCACGCTTTCCCCTTGCTGCGTAATCCCTCCGATACACGCACCATTGCCCATTCGGGTTTTCGCAACTATTAGCACTCTCATGGCAAAATATTCTCAACTTCCAAGTTTAGTGCTTGCACCAGTTTTTCCGCGACCAGCGATCGATGACACGCCTCAGGTTCCCTTTCAACACAAAATAGCGCTACAACCTGTGTATCCGGCTGAAAATCAGCCAGTAGACTAGCCGGGTCAAACGTCGCTAGGCATTCGGCATGATAGGCATCAATGAACGCCCCATTCAATACTGCACGTTTGCGTTTGGCGGTTTTCGTCGCTTTGTCCGATTCTGCCTGCATATCTCGAATTGATTTCGTTGGCGCAAGGTCTTTGCGATGAATATAACGAATGCCTAGCTCTGAAAGTCTGTCCTGCAAGCGCTGACTATTGGCAAACGCATAAGTTGACCCGCGCAACCCCCGTCGGGAACGAATATCACAGAACGTATCAACACCTGCTTCACACAAAGCCTTAAAGAAACTAGACTCGTCAAATCCATAAACCCCGATGGTAACAATCTTGGGTTTCATGGCTAATCACTGGTACCGCTTGCGCGATTGGAATGCATCTTCACCGAACAACGGTATCTGTCCCCCGGTAAGGCGATTGATGATATTTATTTGTGACTGTAGTTCATTGTTTTCATCAATATGACTTATCCGTATATTCCACTTTTCCAGTGACTCCCCGATAAGCTTGCTCCGGTGGCAGTTCTCCGGTTTTCCCTCACTACACATGAGAGCAACGCATTGGTTCTGTGCGGCAGCAGTTTGAAGGCGTTTAATTCCGATCTGGTAGCGTTCGGTCTTCTTCATCATTTCGTAGTCAACCTTTCCGTTTACATCATAGCATTCGTCGTCGTCGGGATGTCCTCCTAGTGTGTCACCCATGAAAACATACCGGATTCCGTGTCGTTCCAGTTCCGCATCCAGTGGTTCTCTGGAAAATTCGGGTTTATAGCGCGAATAGGGAGCAGACCTCACGTCAATCAGATACGCAATATCATGTTCTTGCAGCACTTGAATGAATTCATCGACCGAACGGCTGCCGTAGCCGATAGTATAAATAGGAACAGTTTTGTCGGATTTTTCCATATTGAGTAGATATTATCACACAGAGCAGAACGAAAATCAGCGGACAAATGCCACAATCTCCAATCAAATCTTATGTATATCGAGCGTTTCGATAGTTGGGGGCGTAAAACTCCGGCAACAACCCATCCACCTGAAGTAAGCCTTTTCGTGTCAATTCTATTGCATTTTTCTCGAACGTCAACATACCTTCGTCTTGCAGTTTTTTGTAGATTGAACCAAATTCGTCCACAATGTCGGTATTGAACTTATCACGGAAATAGGCTGCCTCTATTCTTCCCAGTTTCAATTGCAGTATCATTTCTCGCGTAAGACGCTCCGATGAGGTGGTGACAAACGCGCGACTCAACGGCAGTCGGTCAGCTTCAAGCGAACCGATGTAGTCCTTCCAACCCGTAGCATTCTGATAATGTGTGCCGTTGAGGTGCGAAAAGGAAGCAACTCCCGTACCCATCATGTCGCTTCCCTGCCAGACTGCATTGCGGTAGACAAAACTGCACGGTTTGTCTTTCCTGACCATTGTGTATGCACTTGAGTTGCCGTATCCGGCTAGTTCAAACTGCTCAAATGCGTAGTTGTGCCATTCGCGCTTGGTTTTCCAATTTGCTACGGGCAAGGCTTTACCGCCAAGAATGTCCCGTGAATAGGTAGCGTTAAACGGAAGTTCCATCTGATATACGGTAATACTATCGGGATTCAAATCAATGGTTCGCTTGACCGTATCACGCCAACTCTCCCACGTCTCGCCAACCATACCCGCGATCAGGTCGATATTCACCTGATCAAAATTCAGCGCTTCAATCCACGGCATCACGCGATATACTTCCTTGGAAAGATGCGCTCTCCCATTTTCTTCCAAGATTTCGTCGTTAAGATTTTCGACACCCAGACTCAGCCGAGTCACTCCAGTTTCCCTGATAGCTTCTAACTTGGTTTGCGTTAAAGTACCGGGTTCGCACTCAAATGCGATCTCGTCCGCACCGTCCCAAGGAATCGCCTTTTTCAGCCGATCAACCAGCACTTTCAAATGCTTGGCGCTAATGTATGAAGGCGTCCCTCCGCCAAAGTAGACAAATGACAGGGGTCTGTCCTTGATAGCCGGTAAAGTACTATAAATCTCAACCTCCCGCGCGAGTGCATCAAGATAAGTCTCGATTTCCGAACTGTTCTTGTCGGTATAAACCCGAAAATAGCAAAATTTACACCGTTTCCGGCAAAACGGAATATGCAAATATAGTCCCAATTGTGCTCCTAGCACAGAAGGCGACTCCATTGCCGTCATCGCATCAGATACCGCTTCTTTGCTCCAAAAGGAATACGGCGGGTAGTTCGAGACAAAAACGCTTCCGACTTCTGTGTGCTCGGAATCGAGTCGTGTTGTCGCGGGTTCTGATTTCGCTATTTTGTTTTGATTACCCATCGCTTGCCTTTTTGCCGAAACAGTATAAAACGCCATCGTCCGTACCTATCACCAATTTGCCACCTCCAACACTGGGTGATGCCATAATCGAAGCCCCGGTAACGAATTCCCAAATTTGCTCACCGGTATGAATGTTCAACCCGTATAAGACTCCGCCCGTGGTTCCAAAAAACACTCGTTCGCCAACGATCACTGGGGACGAATCCACTCGCGACTTGGAGGGGTAGGTCCATAACAGATCGCCGGTCGCCGGCTTGAGGGCATGAATCATCTTGTCTCTGCCGCCGACAATAAGTACATCGTCGGTAATGGCAGCCGAAGCGTAGAACGGAAACTGCTTTTCCGGATTTTCGTAACGCCAGAGTACTTTCGCGTTTGACAAGTCAATACCCAAAACCCGATTGCCAAACGTTCCGGCATAGGCACGATGATTCAGCGTTGCCGGGCTGGCGGCAACGTAGTCGCCCAGCTCTATACTCTTTTCTTCCCGACCGTTTTCCAAACTGATGAGGCGAAGATAACTATCACATCCGGTGACAACCGCGACTCCATCCGAAACCGCAGGTGAGCCATGCACGTAGCCTTCGGTTTGAAACTTCCAAATCAGAGAACCGTCCGCAATGGACAAACAATAAAGATACTGATCATAGGAGCCGAAGATAACGCGATCACTAGCGAAATTTGCCGATGAAATAATACCTGCCTCGGTACGGAAAATCCATAGTTTTATGCCGCTCTCTGCATCGACCGCATGAAAATCACCTGTTTCATCACCGAAATAAACTGTTTCTCCAAATATTGACGGAGACGATTTAATCTCGTTCGAGGCTTTGTACTTCCACTCAAGTTTTCCCGTAAGGAGGTTAACCGCATACAAATGCCCGTCCCATGAACCAACATAGGCGGTATTGCCTGCTATAGCTGCGGTTGACTCAATCCCTTCCTCGGCTTGATAAGTCCATAAGAGATCCAAATTGTCGGGTAATTTGCCGGTAGCAACTCCTGTTAGCGCCGAATTACCTCGGAAGCTACGCCAATCTTCCGAGGGAACCGCATTCCGCTCAATCGAATGGAGCAAAACACAACCGAGAAAAACGCATTTCACAATGCGAGATACGCGATGGGATTCAGTAGGCTGACTCATAAAGCTGGAGCAACTCAGTTTCACCGACAGGCCGCGGATTAAATTGTCCTGTCCATTGATTTGCTGCCTCCTTTGCCAATTCAGGCAAATCGTTCTCCTCAATTTCAAAATCACGAAGCATACTAGGCAAATCTGCTGCGGTTTTTAATTTACATATACGTTCAGAAATCGATGATGGAAATAGCTCTCGGTAGTGTTCGCCGACGATTTGGGAATTGAATTCGATGACGTGCGGAAGCATCAGTCCAACTGCAACCCCATGAGTGATTCCGTATCTTGCGGTCAATGGATTGGCACAGGCGTGCGCGGCGCCCAGCATTGAATTTTCGATTGCAATGCCCGCAAAATGCGCACCCAACAGCATCTTACTCTGAGCCTCAAGGTTCGGCGGATCGGTAATCGCAACTTCAAAACCGGTTTCAAGCAAACGCCACGCTTCTCGCGAAAAAAGCTGTGAAACCGGATTCCTACGTGTTGTAACGTGGCTTTCCACGGCATGAGAAATAGCATCAATGCCTGCACTTGCCTTCACTCCTTCGGGGGCGCTAACGGGTAACACGGGATCCAGTATCACCGTTCGAAACCGAACCTTTTTGTCGCCGCATGCCATCTTAACATGGCTTTTTTCTTGAGCAATCAACGCAAAAGACTGGGCTTCGCTTCCTGTCCCGGCGGTCGTTGGAATCCCGATCGATGGCAGCATGGGTTTGGTCGCTTTATCCACGCCCCAGTAGTCCTCCATCTCCCCGCCATTCGTAAGGATAAAGTTTATCCCCTTGGCACAATCCATCGCGCTCCCGCCGCCAAGCCCAACGATGAGATCTAGTTGTCCCAAATCTTTGGCAAACTGCACGCCGTTAGCAACATGCCTCGTTGTCGGATTCTCTTCGACATCCTCGAACACGGCAACACTGATAGATTCCTGTTTGAGAAAATGAAGCGCTTTTTCAAGGATGCCAGCTCCGGCGACGCCGGGATCGGTAACAACTAGGGCGCTGTGTGCTCCCATTGTCTTTGCCAAATGCCCCAGCTTACTTAACGCCTGCTCTCCAAAGACAACGTGAGTCGTTGGTTGGAAGTCGAAGGAGTGCATTACTAAATCCGGTATCCGCTTGACTCAAGGGGCGTCTGAGATCTGTAACGCCCGCTGTTGGTACAGAAAATCAAATAGATTTCCCTCGTGAGGTTGCTCCCAAGAGATCTGATTTGTGGGAATCGGTCCCAAATTCAAACGATCTACCGCCGGTGAGGTTAGCAAGTCGCGCTTAAATGCTTTGTCCTCTGTGATGGCAGTCACAACTAACGTGGGGCCAATGTGTTCTAGCATAGCTCTTTGCGGCATCTCGACAACGCTCACGAACGGGAATAGGTATTCAGTGTTTGCCAGCGGGTGGCGAGCGTCTTCGCACCAAATGACCGTCGGAAGGAGAAACGTGCATCCATCCACCTCGGCCACCCTCTCCGACCCTCGAATCCTCGCCGTAATATCCGTTGCGCCAGGCACTTTTAGGTGATTGTCAATAAGATTTGAAATCTGATGGGCGACTTCGGGATTTGGAAAAGCGGCGATTCCAGCCTGCGGATCATCGAGTGGTTTAGCCTCAATTCGCGACAAACGTGATGCTAATGCCTCTGCTACATTCCGTCCATCCGATGGAATCCACAGTCCCGAAGCGTTAATACATGACCTACCCCCATTCTCTGCAACGGAGGTAACCACCAAATCTAAGTAATCTTCCCAGTGCGAGATAGTATCCTCGGCAAGAACAATCTTACTCTGACCGGGACCATGAATCTGAACGCCAAGATCTGTTTTCCATGGGGCAACCGTAGCACCTCCGCCAAATAGCATCGATCGACCACATCGCAACAGAATCTCGCTACTTCCCGAATAGTCCGTTGGATAAAACCCAAACCCTTCCGGAGGACAACCTGCCTTGATGAGCGCTTGCGATATTCGAAAAGGCGTCCACGGTTCCAGACTGCCAGGCTTGAGTATGAGTGGAGTTTTAAGCGGAATCGCCGGAATCCAGAGCGCATGCACTCCCGGGGAATTATTTGGAAGTACGGCACCCAACGCATCGGTTTGTGGAACATAACTCAGGTGCCGCCCGTCTTGAACGCCCCAACCTGCATCAAGAACGGAGAGATTTAATCCACGTGTCAATCCCCCAAGAACAGCCTCAAGTTCTTCAAGCATCAACCGAATCTTTGCCATGTTTTTCCAGCAAAGCGATTCTGGCATCCCTGTGGTTGCAGATAGGCACTGAATATAATCGTCCGGAGATTGCGGTGTACCATCCACCGACAGTTCCGATTCTGCAAAAAGTTGTGCCGCCTCTTTACAGATTGCCAACAACTCAGAAACGGAAAATGCCTCCAGTGCCCGCCTACTCTCGTCTACCTCATGCAAATCCTTGGCAATCAATCCTTGGTTGGCTTGACTCACTCTGGCAACCGACTCACCCGTCTTGACATGAGGCACCGGAACCGTGTTTAAACTTCTGTACGAACGCCCAGCTCGCAGAATCGGAATGTGTATCATGGGTCGATACTCTTAACATTGGTGGGGATGTAAGGCCACATTTCACCCTTTATAATGAAATCTTCGTCACCCAACCGGTAGTCGCATCGCAATAGACGAAACCCCCGTTGAAGACCGACAGTCCATGCGGCTCGGGGTGCGGCTCCGGCACGTCGATTCGATCCAATTCTCGACCATCGTTCACGTCTAGCTTGACGATGACTCGGTCAGATGTGTGCACGACCCAGATCCCATCATCTGATCGCACCATACCATGGCCGCGAGTGTACGGCAATGGAATCGTGTGCTGCACAGACCAGTCCGAAATTTCCACCTTGTGCAGAACTTGATCCTTTAGGGTTTGGACCCACAGATAGCCTTCTTCGCAGTGGTCGTATTCAACCCCATGTGTACCGCCTCCGCCCGGAATCGGATATCGTTCCTCAGTGTTGCCAGTATCCGGATTAATTCTAAGTATGTCCGATTCGCCTGCTTTCGCGTCCGTTGGTCGGACGGGTCGCCAGCGGCTCCCTTCACCGTTCGCCGCCAGCCAAAGCGAACCTCCGCCATGAGTCATTCCGCTAGTGTTGGACGACTCGGACGCAATCTCTGAAACGACTCGTGGCACACCGTATTCAGACGTGTCTTCCATCTCAAGCAGAGCTACCCTATCGGATATCTGATCAACAACCCAGAGACCATCGTCGGTCATCTGCAATCCATTCGGCATAGAGTAGGGCGCCCGGAACAATTTCTCTATTTTCTTAGCCATCTGTCCCTCCTTGTCCTCTCAACATGACCATTTTCCGCTTTTTGTGACCTCGCTTGACGACAACTTTCCAATCAAACCGTGTAAGCCTTCGGCGCTGCTGATGCCTAGCGACTGTGGCTTGCTAGTACACACCTACGACAACCGATTCTTGTAGCTCAGAAAACAGTCTTAGATTCTCGACACCATCCCAAGGATAATTTTCGATTGGCTTTGCTCGTTCCGCCTCGTCTCTTTCGAGGAAGCGCGGCATAAAAAATTCCTTGGTCAGCGTGGTCAACATGACTCGCCCTGTATCGCCGTATCCAACGGTTTCTTCCGTGTTTTCCGGGTTGACCAATTCAATGACAGCGCGCGGTTGGGGCGGATAATAGATAATCGCGTAGTTGTCCGCGAGATCGAACGGTTTACAGCACGCCAACCCCATTAACGTATTTCCGTAGGTGGGAATAAAATCTATACCGGGAACTAATTCCTCTCGCGCGAAGCGGTGAAATTGAGCGTTCATTTCAGTTCCACCGCAAAATATGCCCCGTATACCCGCCTTCTTTAACGAGATTTTTTCACAGAGCGCCTCAAGCAGTTTTGGCGTCGTGAAAAGACACTGGATCGTCTCGTGCGCTCGTAGGATGTTGAGCGCTTGATCGATTACATGGCTTTTGTATGTGTCTAATTCCTGATGTTTCCCGTACTTGATGAGTTTGTTCACCCAGCGCGGATCCAAATCTACGAGAAAACAGATTCCCCCTCGATGCTGCGCTAGATGCTCGACGGCAAGGCGTAACCGCCTTGGCCCCGTAGGTCCAAGCATCAGCCAATCACTTCCACGGGGAAAACTTGAGTCGGAAAGTGTTTCACTGTAGATTTCGTAGTCAATCTGAAAATCACGTACACTGATACGAGATTTGGGAATCCCGGTAGACCCACCCGTTTCAAACACATAAACCGGTTCATCTGCATACGCCATGGGCACCCAACGCCGGACTGGTCCGCCGCGTAACCACTCGTCTTGAAAATGGCCAAGGATTTTTAAATCGCCGTAACCTCCAATCTCTTTCCGTGGGTCAAACTCAAGTTTACCCGCGAACTCTAACCAGAACGGACACCCCGTCTCCGGGCTAAAGTGCCAATCAACTACTTCACGGACATGCGCATCCAGTTGACAACGAGCCTCTTCGATTCTCCGCGAAAGAGGTTGGCTTGAAATATCCATAACTGTATCGGGCTCGATATTACCTAAAACATAGGGTGTAATCCGGCATGTTCAATTATTGTTCAGTTTCTGCCGGAATTCTTCAATTGATGCGCTTCGGATAGCCCGGCGGTGCAGGGCTCGGAGCTGGTTATGATCTTTAATCTGTAGGATGGCATCAGAAACGAAAGGCGGAACAGCGCCAAACCGTTCATCAAGTGTTTCAATTATCAGTTGTTGACTTTCCGTCAAAGCTCCTTGTTGCAACCCTTTCTGAATTCCAATTCGCTCTACGCTCGTAATGTATGGCATTTGGTTCGCCTCCTCAAATTTGTTGATTTCCTCGCACAGACGCTCTTCATCTTTATCACTCAATTGCAAAACCCAATCAATAAAATCAAACAGATCAATAATCTCTTGGCGGGTATAATTTCGTTGATACAACATGCGTATCAGATGCCATTTGACATCGTATCGTGCTCGATACTGTCGTCTGAGTCGCTCACTGTCTTGGGCTGCTAAAACCACAATTGCCATCGGGTTGTCATTCGCCAAAAGTTTGTCTCGCTCATATTCCATGAGCGTTGACATCAGATACTGAAATTCAACCCCGCTATCATAAAACTTGAGCTCATATTTTCGTGATGGCTTCCAATTTGCCGGACCGGTGACAACCGCCATACTCACTATTGGTTTACCGTACCGGTCAAAGATTCGATAGAAGTAGCGGAACATCCTTAGAGAGAAGCCGGCGTCTTCGTCGCCTTGTACTTCAACATGAACCAATAACCACTGTTCGTTTCCATTTTTCAGAAAGATTTTTACTAATTTATCGACAAACTTAGATCTTTTCAACCCCTTTTTAGAAAGTTGCTGCATCTCTTTATCTAAAAAGGTAAATGGCTTTGAGAAATCCACGTCTTCGTACAGTTTCGGAGCAAAGAAAAGGAGAAACTGTGGAAAGAATCGCTCAATTACTTTTTTCCACGCTTCATCAAAATAGGTTCTATATCTGACTGATTGGGGCATCGTCACCACTTGCGTTTGGTGCATTCATACTTGAATTTGTGGAATCTGAAGGTTATTTCTCAAGTATTTCCCATTCCAATCAGTCTATCAACCTCACCCATGTTGATACAGAGGAATCCACAACGAAAATTTGAAACTGCGCGGCTAAATCCAATGATTGCTATATAGTCCTCATCCTCAAGAAACTTTTAAGGTGGTTCGGCGTCTTAAACGAAGGCGTGTTTGATGTCAACTTTTCCTCACTCCTCGGCAATTGCAAATAGCGTATTCCGGCTTGCAATGTATAAAACTTTGTTTTTCGCCACCGGCGTCGTGTAAACCGCACTACCCATATTCACCTCGTAGAGCAGTTCCATCTCTTTACCCGTCCTAAACACAGCAACATCTCCGTCTTCGTCGCCGATGTATACCTTTCCGTCCGCTACGAAGGGAGAGCCCCATATTGCCGCAAACGTGTCGTATGTCCAATGGTGCTCGCCTGTGTCGGCATCAAGACAGTAAACAAAACCTGTCAAGTCCGCCGCGTAGAGTAAGCCGTCGTGAATCGCCACTGTGGATATTGTACGATGATAATCTTTGTCCCCAAAATGCCAAACGGCGCCTGTTGTCGTGACATCCCCGCTGCCTGTTGCATCAATCGCCCAAAGGTGTCCGACTCCCTCGCCATGTTCCGGGTCTTGACCAACACCGATATAAACCCTATTGTTGTAGATTACAGGAGTAGCAATTATAGCGTTTCGGGTTCCTCTCCCACCTAACTCCCACACGGAATCTTTGGGATTGCCGTCAAACTTCCAGATGAGATTTCCGGTCTCGGGCTCAAGTGAATACACCCAACCGTCACCACCGGGAAGTATGACCTGAGGCACTCCGTTAATCTCTGCGTACGCTGGATTCGACCATTGACCATGGAGGATGTTTTCCCCGGGCAAGTCGCTTTCCCAAACAAGCTCTCCCGTGTCTTTATTAACCGCAATGAAGCTCGGGGCAAACGGTGACGGAATGTGGATATGACCTTCGTCAACGCCATTAGCCGTGATGACGAAAAGTAAATCTCCGGCGCCAACTGGGGAGCACGTGGCAAGATTGTGAGGAAAAACATCAAGCTCCTCTATCATATCGTATTTCCATACAATATCGCCATCGATCTCGGTCGCGTCGGTTTCATCTGTAAACGGACCGTCATTCTCGCCATCCGTAAACCCTTCCGTATCAATGCAAACTACCTCGCAACGGTTTGAGATGTAGTACAGACGATCGCCTTCAATGAACGGTGTCGAGCAAATACCCTGCTGCGGCCAATCGTTGACTCGACCTGCCGGTAATTTGGTATGGGTTGATTGCCATAGAAATGCGCCGTCAACCTCGTTGAACGCCATAATGACACCGCGATCTCCAGTGAGTTTGGGATTGCGCAGTGCCTGATTATTAGTTCCTACAAATACTTTACCGTCTATGATAACAGGGCCCGCATAGGTTTGTGATCCTAGATCCGCCTTCCATTTTATGTTCTCCCCGCTCTTTGGATCCCATTTATCGGGCAAATCGGTTTCGTCGGAAACTAGATTGCGCGACGGCGTAAATCCCCACATTGCTGTATCTTCTGTACGCTCGGAGGACACCGTGATCGGAAACACAAGTGCACTTACGAAGATAAGCGCGACAGTTCCGGCAATTGAGTTTTGTATCTTAAGCATTTATCATTCCTTTATCGTGAAAAACAACTATCTAAAATCTTACAGGACCTTTCCAGATTAGGGCAGTGAGCGTACCGTCAATTCTCCCAAACTTTTAGGTTATCGTAATATATCTCGGCGGGCGAATAACCATAAATTCCTGGACTTCCTTCGCGATTCGGCAATGGATCTTCGACCGTAATCGTCCATCCGTCAGGTTCGGGAGTATCTTTTTGCCAAACCTTCCCTTTGACAAGCGCTTTATCGTTAATGAGTTCCACGGTCATTTTCATGGTGTACCAAACATTGGGTTGCCACTTGAACTCAACCGACTTTGCCATCCGAAGGTCCGAACGCCAAGAGAGAATTTGAAGCCGCTGATGATTGCCCTGCATCTCTAACGTATACCGATTGGCAATAAGCCCCATATCGGGCAGATTCCGCTTGGGCTTCGTTCCCATCAAATCAACTTGAACGCTGTAATCACTCATGTTTGGACGACCGATATATACATTGGACCGCTGTAACCCGCGACGCGCAGGCGGTTTTACAAGAACCTTGTTCCCGTCGATCTCTCGGACAGCGTATCGGTTCGTTGCTCGAATCCAATGCGGGGGATGTTTGCCTTCAGCAATTGATTCAAAATCCTCATGCCACGGCAAATCGGGAACGACGCGAACACGTGCAGAATCTCGCACCTCACCAATTTGAACCGACACTGTACCCGCACCCCCAACATCGCCCGCGTGAAGTGTTAACATTCCGCCATCGTCGATTATACCGTTCAATCCGTCAATCGACCACGTACTAACTTTCTCTTCTAATGCATTACCTATTTCATCAAAGACACGGGCGTTGAATTGAACCGTTTCCCCCGGTGCGCTCAAGACTTCAGCAGGAACGATCTGGACTGAAGCAGCTACGATTATCCCATTTACGGTTTCAGGTTCGACCCGACCATATCTCAAAGCTTTCGGTGCTTTAGTACGCGGAAGCGCCACCACGCTATATTCATTATCCCCCAAGCAGTAGAGCCCGTTCTCGGTGACGAAGTAAATTCGATCATAGGCTATAGCCGGCGAACCGTAAATCTCCGCGTAATGGCCAGTATCTCGCTCAATCTGTTCCGTGTCAAGTGTCGTACACGCGTTCTCGTCCGGTTGCAGGATGTGGAAATGGCCATTGACCTCAGTAACATATATCTTTCCATCTGCAATCACAGGAGACCCCTTGCCAACCGTGCCCAGACTATGTGTCCAATGGGTTTGGCCGGTGTCGCCGTTCAGACAATGCAGGTTTGCCGCACTATCCACAACATATAGTCGTCCATCGTGAAATGCCGGTGAGCTATAACCCGCTTCAATGCCATCGACGCGCCAGATTTCATGCGATTTGGTAACATCGCCCGTACCCGTCCCGTCAATGCATACGACGCGCCCCATGACCGTTGTGTCCGTGTTCTCCCGATTGTGACTTGCGTAGATCCGCGTCCCATCTACCACCACTGAGGCATTCAGCGGTCCTTGACTGACCTGAAAACCCCAAACTCTTTCGCCTGTTTTCACGTCCATCGCATAAACGTGGCCATCTGAATTCCCGTCAATCAATAAACGCCGTCCCCCAATCTCGGCGACGACACCGACGGGATAGGTTGTGTCTTTTGGGCGGCCACCGGGAGTTGTCGTCCATTCAACAGCCCCGGTTCGCTTGTCAAAAGCAAAATAGCGGTGGCGCATTGCGGCGTGACTACCCCAACTCGTATTGAGGAAACTCAAAATCACAAGGTCTCCGTCCACTACAGGCGTAACAACGCGTCCACCATAGCCTGTGAAACGCCCAAACTCCTCCGTTAAGGAGCGTGACCAGACAATCGTACCGTCCCCATCAAAACAAGCAAATACACCGCTAATAGTATGGGCGTAAATATAACCCGTCTCCTCGTCGCCGGCCAAGCTTGTCCACCCGAGCCGGTTAAAAGGAATCGTGCTGTGGAAGACATTGAACCGATGTTCCCACAGCAGTCCGCCCGTTTCGGCGTCAAAACAGGCAACTCTCTCCTGTTCCGTGATTTCTTCCCCAACTCGACCAATGACATACACACGTTTGTTAAGAACGATAGGCGTAGACCTACCAATGAAATCCGCTTTCCATATCAGGTTTTCGCCATCCTGCGACCACGTGGAGATTAAACCTGTCTCCGAAGATGCACCGTCTTGAGTCGGTCCCCGCCAAGCGGGCCAATCTGCCTCCGATTCATTTCGAATTTCCGTCGAAAAAAGTATGAAGCAAAATATCACAAGTTTGACTCTCAAAAACTGTTGCATTTGAACTATTTCTTCTCCCGTTCCAAGAATGTAGTGAAGACACAATTAAAGACGCTGAAATCCTAATCAAGTTTACCGTAGACCGCTCTAATAGGCTACTGAATGTGTTAAAATATTTCACGCCGAATTGTGCTCGTAGCTGTTCGATTGAACTCTGAAACAATCATTGTACACAAACCCAAGTAGAGATATCAAATATAGCCAATTGGAATTCCAATCTTGCCGATTGTACCTCCTGTCGCGACCATCGGACACGCAGGATGCGACCAGAATATTCCGTTTTCCGGTGCACGGACCACCTCTCGCAGATTGCCAAAAGCATCGCAGATTTCAGCTACCGGCTGATTGGCCTCTACATAATCGTAGAGGTTCACCTTATAGTATGTGAAACCTCCCTCGTTGCTCAACAGCGTAATCAACCTATCCACAAGCACTTGTCTTTCAGGCAACTTGGGATCTCCCTTGACAAAACCGTAGTGTGCCAAAACGTTTTGAACACCGCGTACACCTTTTGTAATACTGTCTACATCCCAACCCATGCAACCGCCTAGTTCGGGATCAATTGTAGGAACGGAGATGTCTGGTGCAGCTTGGGCGAGTTGTCCCTGCGGTCCTTTCTGATTGAAAATATACCCAATACCGAACACTCGCGCCAATTCGAGACAAGCCTTGTGTTGTGGGTGTTTGCGGTTCACGCGAACACGGACTTCGTTAATCATCGGCTGAATCCCGCCCTGATGTAAGTCAATACAATAGTCTGACTGAGAAATGGCGGAGTTAAAGAGATGGTGTGCGATTCTTTCGCTCGATGTTCCATACGGTTTACCCGGGAAACATCGGTTCATTTTCATGCCATCGATCGGACTGTAAGCTTGCCTAGCGTGGAAGGCGTGAAAATTCGCGATGGGTACGGCGATGATTCTACCGCTCAAACTGTCGGGTTGGATTTCTCGTAACAGCGTATGTATGACGGCGATGCCATTCAGCTCATCGCCGTCACTGACAGATTGAATGTAAAGAGTGGAGCCGGGTCGGCTACCGTTTATCAATACGATCGGCAGTCGAATTGGGGTCCCGTCCGCTATTGTGCCTAAATGTAGATGCCCCTCCAATCTCTGTCCCGGTTCAGCTTCGAGAGTGTCAACGACAAGGACAATTCCTTTAGAATGGCACCTCATGTTCTCCTTAATAACCTGAAAGATATCATAGAGATGTCCTTCAATCCTTCCTAGATATGTTAAACAATCTAAAGGGGGCTTCGCTTGTCATTGGTAATATCTGCTAAGTTGGACTTTCGCTATTGTGTGAGAAGAGAAGCGGCAAATGCTCGTGATGGGGTATCACATCTCCGGTCTTCAACTTTTCCACTAATTCGTAAGGGAGTCCGCTCCGACGTCCGTTGTAAGTGGCGCCTTCCGGCATGAATAGCATTGCATAAGCTCGACGAGGACGCGGCGTCATGTTCGGCCCAGCAGCATGGGCTACCATACCACTAATGAACACTGCATCACCGGCTCTCACTTCAGCTACATAGGGTTCCATCTCTACCCAATCCGGATACTCTTCAAACAGACCACCGACGCCCTCTCGTTCAAGGATGCCGGTAAAATCGAAGCGGCTTTTGAGATGCGTCCCGGGAAGTAGGTACATACATCCGTTTTGGATTGTGGCATCATCCAACGCCACCCATAGCATGATGGACTGCTGAGAGTCGTAGGGATCGTAAGGATTGTCGATATGGAAATTTGTTGGATTTGCCCAAGGTTCCTTTATCAATGCGTGATCGTGATATAAGTGAACTCCAGACGTTCCGGCTAGTTCTGTTGCCAACTTGCCTACGCGATGATCTGTTGCTATCTGTTTAATCTTTTCGCTAGTCTTCCAAATATTTACGCATTGAATGAAAACGTGCTTGTAATATCCTTCTTCTTTCTGATTGTTTGGGGCTTTTTGCCGAATATGTTCATCAACGGATTCGCCTACTGCGTCGCGCCACGAGCCGAGTTCTGCTTCGGTCAGAAAATCGGTAATCACGAGATAACCGTTTCTCCGGTAAAAATCTATTTCCGTGTGGCTAAGATTCGTATTCATTCACGAGTGGTCCTCGACCCCATACTGTAGCGGGACATACTTCTCCT
This sequence comes from Candidatus Poribacteria bacterium, assembly GCA_965204085.1. Lineage (GTDB taxonomy): Bacteria > Poribacteria > WGA-4E > WGA-4E > JAJDTR01 > JAJDTR01. The sequence continues at coordinate 2,099,910 of CBDBEE010000002.1, forward strand.
CAAGCAGTACATTGTGACAATTTACCAGCGTAAAGACTCGATTGATGGATTCGCCAAACGAGTTCCGGGTTGTGTGTGCAATAGGAGTCACGCTAACGAGAATTATACGTTTTCCCAACTCATTGTCAATAGAAATGTTGCTGTGAGTGAGCATTCCAACCTCTTAAGCACGGCAAACTGTCATGTGAAAAGCCAAGGAATGGTAGCGGTAACCATAAGATAATCGTTGTGTCCATCGACACTGCATTTCGTAAACACTTTCCTCACGCAAGGATTATCGGGTTATGTGGTATGAAATACAACGCTGCGTATAGCCCAGATGCAACTCATCAGCGTTTCTCCAATTGCCAATCCCACAAAAAATGGAATCGCGCGTCGATATCCCTTGATGCCGCCGTGCTTGAGTATCAACCACCGCGCGATCATAGCAACTAACAGTGGAAACCAAATGACTTCGGGCGTGTTCGGCGCCAGTCCGATAACGTAGCCTGCAGGGTGAAGAGGACACCAGATGTATCGAGTACGAATGAACATCACACCAAGGTTAAAAAAGAATGTGGAAACAAGAACCACGACGGCTAACCAATTCGTCGGTTCGGGCTTAATCAACCACGACGAAAGGAATGTGTATGTTCCCAACCCACCGGCGTGAATCTGTTCCGCATTCGCGGCGACTCCGGTTTTGTAAATGGTGTAGGGATAAATCAAGAGACTAGACTTAATGCCGGCGATGCTTGCGATGAGCAATACGACAAACATCGTCCGATTCCGGATTCCGGTGCGATTCCCAAGTTTGAACGCCTCGAGCTGATCTGGCATTGGATGCGTGCGGAAGGAGGCGTAACTTGCACCGCTCAACCAATTTAATAGTGATAGCATCGTCAAATTCGGTGCCCTGAGACGTCGAGTACCAAACATTGATACTATCAGATATTGGGGTGTCACGTAGCCGATTCCGTGAACCGGCGGTCCTAATTCAGCGCGCATGCGTGCAAGTCCAACAACAATCAACAGATATACCCCTATGAAAACGGCAAAAGCCCAAACCGACATACCCGCTTGAACGCAAAAACCCATCAGCAATAGGAGGCAGAGGCACAATGTAATCACCGACCATCTATAAGGAATCGGTTCGCCGATCTCTCTCATTCGCTCCGACCGCACGGTTTGACGAAACACATGGAAAATGTGCCTCCGCCCGCTCCAACATGCGACTACAAACAAAGCAAACAGCGCGCCCGCACCCTGTTCTCCAAAAAACGGATATCCGGGGACGTTTTGGATACCGGCTGCACTGCCGATCAGAAGTTGCGCCTTGTTAACGAAGTAGAAAAACACACAAGAAAAAAGGAGATCCAGGGGAAGAAGGAATGCTATTCCAATCATTAGCGAATTAAAGCGGATCGGCAAGCTCCCCAATGCGTTCCACGGCTTCTGAGTAAAGTATACATTGAGGTCATAGTCGGTAATGATACGTGGTAGGTTCGGCAGGACACCATGAAGACCATTGATTAGGCCAATTGCCACCGGGATCGAGAAGCCGATAATATACAGAGGTTTTCCAAACATCGCCCCTGACCGTGCCGTAATTTCGAAAGGGATTTGGATTATTGGATACGAAAGTTTTTCGTTCTCGACCCACTGTTTTCGAATGATCGCAGTCAGGCAAAGAAAGATAACCATGAGGAGAAAGATGACAATCGTCCATGAAAAAATCGGTGAAAACCAATGCTCCAGGTAGCCATCGGTGAAAAAATTTCGACCTCCCCTGTAAAAGTCTTGAACCGTAGTTGGATCAGAAATGATAAGCCAGTTAGGCAGGTGATGAAAAAACAGTGCTCTCCAGTCATTCTCGGGGCTTGCAAAACGATGCGCATAAGGCATCAGTCCCATCAAACGCGGCATGTTGTCATGCCCCGTGAAAGCACTACCAACAGCTACCATCGAAAAAATTACGAGCATCTCCTGTTGACTGAGTTCGGCTCGCGGCAAAAACCGCCGAATGATCATGTTTGACCATGAGATTATCAACAGGGAAAACAGCACATTTACCGAGAGGGCGACAGTCGTCAAATGTGCGGTGTGCCAAAGCATTTCTGCGTAAGCCAGCCAGTAGGTGTTAATGGCAATCAACAGGATACCGATGGCTACTGCTCGTTTAGAAATGGGAGAAGAAGTAGGATTTCTTGCCATACTGAGGAATCTGAAATATAGAGCCTACACGTGAGGTTCTAGGCAGTCATCGCGGAAAGTTCCTAGATGACAAGGATACTCGATCGCAACTGCACCATCTCGTACAGAAAGATAGTGATCAATTACCCAATTCTGGGCACGGACAGTCGATGTACTACAATGATGTCGGATTAAAAATCCCACGGTTAAAGGATCTGAAGGGCATGGCACATAAATTGCTCCAATTACATTTTGCAGAATTAATGTCAATCGCGCGATGACATTTCTTGGACGCCGTAAATTGCGGCTCATTGTCAATAAAACGGTAATTTCTGTCTCTAGGTTATCGCAAATCTGGAAATTTCCGATTCGTGACAATAATCTTTGGGTGCTCTCTGGCTAGTTGAATCCCGTTACTTGGCACCCGTTAACTTAACATCTGACATTCGTTCATGAGGTGATGGTGGATTGGTGCGCCAATGATTCACTCATCATGACGACTGAGGCAACGAACTGAGGAGGCAGCTATGAGTACCAAGAGAACTTCAAGCGCGTTTATGACATCAGTGATTCTCCACATAATTATCGCATTGGTTGCAGGCTTATACTTCCTGAGCCAGACCCAAGATTTCAAGAATCTGATAGGAGTGGACATTCTTCAAGCGAGCAAACCACGAACACCGCCCAGGCCTCCACATATCAAGCCGCAGATCCATCCAACCGTGCGAGAACACAGTCCGCTCACTGAGGAATTGGTATCAATCGCGAAGAGAGAGGTAATAACATCGCCACTTCGTTCAGGTGTCCAGCCCCAAGCCACACAAGATATTGTACATCGAGTCATTAAGATTTCGACACCGATCCAGCCAAATGTCCCAACAGTGGTAACAACCGACACGCCGGTGCCGCGTCCGGTCACATCGGTAGGACCACTGACTTCAGATGCACCCGAGGTACTGGAATATTCCGCTCCCGTCAAAAGCGGACTTCGTACAACTCTTGGCACCGCGAATCGCGGTATCGCGGGCGTCAACCTTCAGTACACCGTTGGTTCAGTACGCATCCCTGGACTCTCCATGGTTGAGAGCGTTGGTGCAGCTCGAGAAGCAGAAGTTCTGGCTGATGTTACTGGTAAAATTAGACTTGGCAATGTTGAAGTGCCACCGCTGCCCAGAGGCGAACCCGGAGGCGAAATTATAGGGACGGGATATCCGGGGTGTGCTGCGCTTCGCTCGAATCCGCCACAATCTTTCCGATTGGTGGGCTGATTCATCGTCTCTTAATGCTCTGACGAAATGGTTGAACGAACGCACAAAAATCAAAGCGGACATGAATGTTGAAGGAGGAGCGATACGGTTGACTGATGCTAACCTGCAAAAGAGTCCACTTGTCTTCATGACAGGGCACGATCCCGCGCTTGTGCGCTCTCACAATTTACTCGGCAGTCAGTACGGCGGCGGGAAATTAGACAATCGATTCTCTCCGGCAGAGGCGGCAGGGTTACGCCGATATCTGATTGAGAACGGGGGGCTCATGGTATTTGACGACTGTGGCGTAAATGCTCCGGCGCAGGCTATGATTCGTCTGTTCTTGGCCCAAATGCGATACGTTATGCCCGAGTATCAAATTGAACGCATTCCCAACGACCACGAAATATACAATAACTACTATGAGATGGGTGGTCCTCCTGTCGGATTCGACATATTCTGGTGGGGAACAAGGCCGCAGAGACGGAACTTCCTTGAAGGGATATCAATAGGGGATAAACTCTCTGTAATAGTCGTGAGGCGTGATTATATGTGCGCCATGGAAGCCGTCAGTCTGCCGACTCGCTCGGTGCACTACTCGCCGGGGGTCTATCGGTTCATGACGAACGTTGTAGTTTACGCATTGACGCATGGAAGCATAGCCGATCATGCGAATTATATCCCGCCGGATAAATTGGCGAAGCAACGTTTACTGACTACAGCGCCGGAGACGGCCAGAATCCTAAGTCGTAAATTAACCCCGAATGGCGAATGACCGACATATTTGCGACGAACTAAAGCTGTGGCGAAAAACGTGCCATAAATTCGCCACAGCGACGATCTTGTACGACAGGAAATGGTGGTGTGTCTAGTGGACAACCGGAAATCTGTGCCATTCCGTTTGATCCATGGTCAGTATCCGGCGTTTATGGCTTTTTCCGATTACTGTGGTGCTACCGTATGGCTATGCAATGCCGTATTCTTCACGCGCTCCAATACCGGCTGGTAAGGCGTTCCAGCCACTCGCGACGGCGTGAACGTGCAGTCGTCATTCAGAACCAATTCCTGCTCCGTCAAATCTTGACGGTAGAAGAATTGACTTGGGAATAAGTCGCCAGGATAAGTAAAATTGCTGAGTGTCCCTAACTCAACCAAAATCCCTGCGCCAATCCCGCTCTCCAGCATACTGCCCACCCAACACGGTATTCCGGCGTCCCGTGCCATATCGTGCAGTTTGACAGTTACCGACAAACCGCCTACGCGACCCGTTTTTAGATTTAAGATTTGGCAGGATTTCAACTCCAGTGCCCACTCAAACGTACGAACGGATGTGATGGATTCGTCCAAACACACGGGGGTCCCAATCTGTCTCTGTAATTCGGCGTGGTCTAGCAAATCAGTGTGGAATAACGGCTGTTCAATCATCGCCAACCCCAATTTGTCTACCTGCTTAAAGAAGTCGATGTCATCTAGCGAATAACCCGAATTACAATCAATATGGAAGGTTTGCTGAGGAAAAGTGGAGCAGACTGCCCGCAGCATTTCCAAATCCCAGCCGGGACGGACTTTCAGTTTGACCCGTTTGAAGCCGTCATCTACCGCGCCCTGAATCTTTTCCAGTAACATATCAATTGAATCCTGTACCCCGAAGTCGGCACCCGCTTCAACTCTTCTAAACTCGCCACCGATTAACTCGTGCAAAGGTTTGTTTTGGGTGTTTGCCTGTAGCATCCACCACGCGATTTCCGGCCCCGCCTTCGCAAACGGATTGCCTTTTATCCAACTGTAGGCATTCAATAAGTCTTCAGCGGTCTCAAACGACTTCCCCACCAGCGCCGGGGCAATATATTCGACAATGTTATGGTATACCGACATTGCCGATTCGGGGGTATAGGCTGGCGCTTTCAGCGGTGTTGTCTCTCCCCATCCCTCTTGCCCTTCCGATTCCATCCGCACGAGAACGGAATGGATGCTCGCGTCTTCTCCATAAGCGGTTCGCCAAGGATATACTAGTGGTAAACTGACGTAATATACATCAATACGGTCAATTTTCATTATTTTCTCCATCAAGAGTATTTTTAAAGAATGAGAACAATTCCATGCTCGTTAAATCTACATATGTTAATCAGGTTTAGAGCCTGTTTGAAAAGTACATTTTGTAGGGTGCGCACTTCGCACCGGCCTTTAAAAGCCCCAGAGGGGCGATAGGTGTATAGAAATGCCCAAAGCCCCGTGCACCAAGCCCCAGAGGGGCGACAGGTACGTGACAGACGACAAAAAAACACAAACAGATCTTCTACAAATGACCAAAAATGACTTTGCTGTCGATTATTCAAACAGGCACTTAGACTTTTGACGTCTCCGCCAACAAATCGACGCATTACCGGCGATTCAATGAGGATGCACTCCCAAACCGAGCGATTCAAGAATCAATAACAGGGCGAGAATAACTACTGTACCGATTGCCACTTGTAGAAACACCGTCTTGCGATTCGCGCCATGAATGACATTGGGCAATACATCGACCGTTGCGACGTAAAGCAAAGTGCCGGCCGATGCCAAAACCGCAAGCCCCAGCCAATAACTTTCCAGGGCTCCCAAGATACGCCAAGCGATGAATAACGCCACTGGCGTCGCGAGGCTGAAGACGAAAAGCGCTTTCCATGTACGCCTGACATTTCCATGAGAATGTTGACTAAACGCGGAAAGGCTAAATGCGGCAGGCATTTTGTGCATGACTATCCCTAACATGAGCGGCACCGTTAATGACATAGAGTTTGTCGACAGTGCGGCACCCATCGCCAATCCATCAGTGAGTGCGTGTATACTCAGACCGATTACAATTGGCGTTGCCAATCCTTTCTTCCGCGAAATGTCTCTCGCCGGATGATGTATATGATCTTTCTCTGAATCTTCGTGATGATGCTCTTCATGCAAATCATGCCCAAAGCCCATAGATTCTACCACTAGCATTAACATAAATCCCGCTAGCAGGGCAAGACCTGCGATCTGGAAAGCACCGAAACCAAATGAGCGATGGACGGGGTGTTTCGAATTGTGTTGATGCGCTTCGACTTCATTCTGGTTCTCTCCGTGTCCTGCACTTTCATCCACGTGTAAAATGTGATTATCATTCTCGTTTTTAGATACGAGGTGAAATCCTTCCGGCAAAGCGACCAATAACGCTGACGAGATTAAAAAACCTGCAGCGAGGCTCGTCGCCCAGCGCAAAAGGTTGGTGTGGGTACGAATACCTAGTAGTGGAACGGCACCGGCTACAAGAGACGCTCCAAACATTATCAACATGATAACAGTAGCCAAACCAGATGTCGAACGTGAAGATTCGCTTTCCACACTACATCCCACTAAGGTTACAAATAACAGCGTGGAGAAGACACCCTTATAGATCTTTACTAAGGCACGTGGAGAGAATGTTATATTCACAATGTGATGTTTAACTGTTCAGTTGATACCGGAACTTTAACAGACGTAACGAGTTTAGAACGACGAGAATCGTACTACCTTCGTGAAGTATGATGGCAATGCCGATAGTCGTTAAACCAAAAACTGAAGAAACAATGAGGCCACATATTACGACCATCGCGACAAAAAGGTTCTGTAAAATAATCTTCCGCGTCGCACGACCAAGCCCAATTGCAAACGGGAGTTTCGAAAGATCGTCAGCCATTAGTGCAGCATCCGCCGTTTCAAGGGCTAAATCCGTCCCGGCGCCACCCATCGCAATACCAGTAGATGCATGGGCAAGTGCCGGAGAATCATTAATGCCATCCCCAACCATTACTACCTTATTGTGGGAACTCAAGAGTTGACGTATGATTGTCACTTTGTCTTCCGGGAGTAGATTTGCTTTATATTCTGTTATACCTGTCTTTTGCGCAATATGAGATGCAACACGCGGGTTATCACCCGTTAGCATGACGGTATGACCAATCCCAATCTGTTTGAGTTGTGTAACCACGGTCTTCAATTCCGGGCGCATCACGTCTGCAACTGCAATAATGCCAACAGGTTGTCGATCAATACCAACAAGCATGATAGTTTTTCCCTGTTCTTCGAGTTTCGCGATTTGCGGCTGTATTGATGCTTGTATTTCTACGTGTGCTTCATGATACAATTTCAGGTTGCCGACCCAAACTTCTGCTCCGGAAACGTCAGCCTTAATTCCACGTCCGGTTATTGATTTTACTTCTGCAACTTGCATCAATTTGAGACCCTTTTTCGTAGCAATGTCTACAACCGCTTGTGCAATCGGATGGGCAGATCGGCTCTCCGCAGTTGCTGCCATTCTCAACCAATGATTTACATCCGTCTCACCAATTGGAATGAGGTCCGTGACTTCCGGTCTGCCTGTGGTCAACGTACCGGTTTTGTCGAAAGCAACAGCTTTGACATCTCCCAGATTCTCTAAGTGAACCCCTCCCTTAATTAGTACGCCGTTCCGAGCTGCTCGCGCGATCCCAGCAATTACTGCGGAAGGTGGACCAAGTGCAAGTGCGCAGGGAGAAGCCGCAACTAACAATACCATGCCCCGTAGAAAAGAATCGCTGAATGGAACACCAAACAACAGAAGAAGCAAAATCATTACGATATCGGCGGTGAGAATTAGAGGAACGAAGATCCGTGAAAACTTTTCCGTTGTTCGCTGTGTGTTCGATTTCTGGGTTTGTGCCTCCTCGACCATGGACACCACACGAGCTAACATTGTGTCATCTGAAAGACGTGTTGCCCGAACTTCCATGCTACCATCTCCATTTACTCCTCCAGTGAATACTTGCGAACCGGGTTCTTTGTTCACTGGAACAGATTCTCCGGTGATGGCCGACTCATCGACGGCAGTGCTGCCAGCAATCACTTCACCATCAACGGGAACACGCATCCCAGGCTTCACAATTACCACAGTGCCGACTTTTAGGTCATCAACGGCCAGAATTGATTCCCCAATCTCAGTTTTCACTAACGCCGTTCTGGGGATAAACTCAGCCAAGCCGTGAATCGCATTACGAGCCTTATCAAGTGCTTGCTCCTCCAATGCATGTCCTAGGCCAAACAGAAACAGCAACAACGCTCCCTCACTAAACTCTCCCAAAATAGCCGCGCCAATCGCGGCCATTACCATCAACAGATCTATGCCGAATTGCCGTTCCTTTAATGCGCCGACGGCATGGCGGAATGTATCAAATCCCCCAAACAGGTAAGCTGCAAAATAGAAGAAAAAACTTACAGCATTCACATGATTAACTGCGTTATAGGATAGTGGAAACTCAAAGAGATTCTCTCCGACCCAGCCAATTGTCATACATAGTCCACACGAGAGACTGAAAATTAGCTCGCGGTTCTCTGCGTACCAAGATTGTATACCCTCGGACGACACACGATAGCCCAATTGTGTAACTTGCTTTTCAATGTGTTCCCGATTGACGAAGTGTGAATCGTACTCGACCCACATGTTTTTGGACACAAAGCGGACTTCTACCCCTAGAACGCCTTTCATCTGACTAATCCGATGTTGGATGGTGGCGACGCAATCCGTACAGTGCATTCCCCTAATCGAAATCAAGTCATGGCGGTAGCGCTCGGTAACTTCCACACCTGCCCGCTCAGCAACTTTCTTGACTTCCGCGCTTGATAATAGGTCTGGCTGATAGTGTAAGCACAATCGGCCATTGCCGTTTTGTTCCAGGTGTGCCTCAATGATGCCCGGGCGGTTCTGTAGCGCAGACAACAACCGCTTGACGCATTCATCCTTTTCGTCTTTAATGTCAGACAGGAGTGAATATATCTCAAGCTTTAGCGTTTTTTCAATCATGGTTCAAGATCTGGCTTCACATGGCTCGGACGGACAATATCATAATTGTGGCCTGTACTAAAGTCAAGAGAATTGGCAAGCGATGCCAACGACATCCGCTTCCACAATGGGTCACGTCTTGCTGCTTTGCCGCTATGGGTGTTGGCCAGATTGAGTGCGAAAATGGCGGTTGAGATATGGCGGATGGATTGACTAGGACAAACAACTATCGAGCAGAACCGGAACACGGCTGGAGAAATGCCGGTTTTAGAATATCTACTTCAAATCAGGATGGCAGTGGCAATGAAACTATTGTGTAGCCTGGAGATCTAGTCAAGCGGGAAAGTTGAACCGCTTCAACTAGCGGTAAATTAAGACAGGCGTTTGCTATCGGGTTTACCTCTGCCTAAGGTGGGACAGAGGAAGGAAGGAAACACGCAATTTAGAGTTCAGACAACCTGTAAGTTGGTAATCACGTGATGTCGCGGAGTCATTATCATGACCGCGAGAGTGTAGATAGGTTATGAACGAAAACTTACAACTTCAGACTGAAAATCATGGAAACAATTTCCGCAGCGTGCATTCCTGTGTGGACCGAGCGCCGTGTGTGGTCATCAAACCATAAAATCACGCAATTTCCCATGTATCGCCAGCATGTAGGAGCCCTTCCAAATCGCCCTCTCCCTTTGCTCGCTTCGCCGCATCAACTTGTTGTGTCATGAAATCCTCATAGCACGGCCTGATGAAAGATCGGAAAATGCCGACAGGAGTTGGCACGTTTGGTAGGTCGGTCATGCGAGCAAAGAAATGTGCGAGGGTTGGACCATCTGCATACTGATCATGCACCATGAGATCTTCCACGGTATATTGACCATCTGTAAGTGACACTACCTCCGGTCGAAGTTCATTGAGTCGAATCCCTTTGTCTCGGTCCTTTCCGAAGATTAGCGGTTCTCCATGTTCTAAGAATACCGTGTTATCAGCCTTTGTCTCTTTTTCGGTGTATTGAAAAAAAGCGCCATCATTAAACACGTTACAATTCTGGTATATCTCCACGAACGAGGTGCCTTTGTGTTCAACCGCTGCTTTGATTACGTTGCGCAAATGATCTGGGTCCCTATCAAGCGATCTGGCAACAAAAGACACTCTGGACGCCAATGCAAGACTAATCGTGTTGAAGGGATTTTCGATGGAACCCATTGGCGTTGAATAAGTCACTTTGCCCTGTTCGGAGGTGGGCGAATACTGCCCTTTCGTCAAACCGTAGATGCGATTATTGAACAGTAGCACATTGATGTCCAAGTTGCGTCGCATTAAATGGATGAAGTGATTGCCTCCAATTGACAACGCATCGCCATCACCCGTGATTACCCAAACCGAGAGTTCAGGGTTGGCAATTTTGACTCCAGCCGCTATCGTCGGTGCCCTCCCATGTATAGTGTGAAAACCGTAGGTATCCATATAATATGGAAATCGGCTGGAGCAGCCTATTCCGGAGATAAAAACCAGGTTCTCTTTGGGAATTCCCAATTCAGGCAGAATCCGCTGGGTTTGAGCAAGAATTGAGTAATCACCGCACCCCGGACACCATCTAACGTCCTGATCTGATTCAAAATCCCTTTTGGTCAATGTGGGCACAGCGCCGGGAACCTGGCTGGATGTTTCCTGTCTCATGCTTCACCTTCTAGTAACTCATCAATTTTGGTTTCGACTTCAAACACGTGAAAGGGTTGACCTTGTACTTTATTGAGACCTTCGGCAGCGATCAAAAATTCGGCGCGAATTAACTTCTGAAGTTGACCAAGGTTTAGTTCGGGAACAAGCACTCGATTGAACCGTTCGAAAATCTCACCCAAATCTTTGGGTAAAGGGTTGAGATATCTCAAATGCGCATGTGATACAGATGCCCCGTTTCCCTGCTTTCGCTCGACTGCCGTGCGGACAGCACCAAATGTACCACCCCAACTCAAAACGAGGAGATTGCCCTCTTGAGGCCCGTAAACTTCCGTGGGTGGTATATCATCGGCAATGCGAGCGACCTTTTCTGCTCGGATATGCGTCATATGCTCATGATTTTCCGGATCATAACTGACGTTCCCCGTAATGTCTGCCTTCTCTAACCCGCCGACTCGATGCTCTAGACCAGGCGTTCCCGGTTTCACCCACGGACGCGCGAGTGTCGTCTCATCGCGAAGATAAGGATTGAATTCGTCCACCTCCGTTCGGAACTTTACGTCAATAGCCGCCAAATCCGAAACTTCAGGGATCCTCCACGGCTCCGCGCCAAACGCGACATAAAGATCTGACAGAAAAATTACAGGTGTCATAAACTTGACTGCTATGCGGCAAGCTTCATAAATCGTGTCAAAGCAATCCGATGGCCGCGACGCGGCTATTATCGGTACGGGCGATTCGCCGTTCCGTCCGTAATACATTTGCATCAAATCTGCCTGTTCCGTCTTTGTGGGCATACCTGTCGACGGTCCGGCGCGCTGGATGTTGCACACAACAATCGGTAACTCCGTAATCATGGCGAGATTTAGCGCTTCGGATTTTAGCGCAAGCCCGGGACCGCTGCTTCCTGTTACTCCCAACGCTCCGCTGAATGCCGCGCCTATAGCGACTCCGATAGCGGCAATCTCATCTTCCATCTGCATCGTAACGACGCCGAATTCCTTGTGATTCGCTAACGCGTGAAGAATGCTGCTCGCAGGTGTAATTGGGTAACTACCATAAACCAATTGCAGGCCCGACTGCTGGGAAGCGGCGACGAGTCCTAACGCCGTTGCCATATTTCCTTCAACATTGCGGTATTTTCCCGATGGGAATTCTGCAGGTTCAACTAAATAGGATGTGGCAAATTGTTCCGTCGCCTCGCAGTAGACATTGCCCGCTTTGAGCGCCAGCGTATTTGCTTCGACATACTCAGGTTTTTTGGCGTATCGCTCCTTTATGAAATTAAGCGTGTTCTCCATCGGACGATTATACAACCAGAAAACCATCCCGACCGCAAAGAAATTTTTACATCGATCTACCTCACGCTGACTCAGATCTGTGCCTTTGAGTGCCTCCCTCGTTAACCGCGTCAACTCTACGGAATAAACCTGAAATCGCGCCAGCGTACCATCTTCTAGGGGGTTGCTCTCATATCCAGCCAGCCTCAGATTCCGCGAGGCAAAATTGTTCGAGTTTACAATGAGAATCCCATTAGGCTTGAGGTTATCGATGTTGACTTTCAGCGCCGCGGGATTCATAGCGACAAGAACATCGCACGCATCACCCGGCGTATGGATGTTTTCGCTGGAAAAATGTAGTTGAAAACCCGATATACCTGCTAGCGAACCAGCCGGAGCACGAATTTCCGCTGGGTAATCGGGCAACGTCGCGACATCATTTCCCGCAATCGCAGAAGCTTCGGTCATCTGTGTACCAATTATCTGCGAACCATCGCCGGAGTCGCCGGCAAACAGAATCGTAGCCTCCTCAATGGTCTGTATCTGCTTTTTCATCACACTTCTATATCCTTCACACGTCGCCACATGCCACTAGTCCCTGTTGCTCAATATACTGCTATGATTTTAACACTGTCAGGTATACACACATCCTTGATGTTTACGCACCCTCGCGGGATTTCATCGCACGACGAATCGGCTTGGGAGGGAGTGTTAGTACATCTTGCGGGAAATGCTCGACCAAGTGGGAAATAATATCGCGCACGGACACTGTTCCAACCGGATGATTCTTCTCGTCTACTATAGGAACGTGCCTATAACCGCCTTTCGCCATATACAAGATCGCAGTATCGAGAGAATCTTTCACGTTGGCGGTTTGTGGATCGGCTTTCATAAAATGTTCGACCGGGATCTGCCTCAGATTACCTACCGGCTTGTTCAGAATTTTCACTAACACATCGCGCTCGCTGAAAATTCCCTTCAAAATACCGGTGGAAACAATCAACACATGTCCGACATGACGATCAATCATTAAATTGATAGCATCTTGGGTACTCGCACCCATTTCAATTGTGACTGGAGGGGTCATCAGAGAGTTCAGTGGCACCTGGATTTCGTGCGCACTCAAAGTTTTTGAAGGCTCATCCGGCGTTTCATCCATGATAGCCAGTTCTTCATCAACAATTTCCTCGTATAGCATATTTCATCTCCTCTCCTTACTCCCCTCCAAGAAGACGGCAACGTGGTTGGTAATGTCCTTGCTTGAAATTACACCGACCGGGTAGCCGCCTTCATCGCTGCGGCTGTCGTCATCGGATAACACCAAGGGCACGTGCCTGTAATGTCCCAAGTGCATGAGGTTCAGTGCAAAAGCGATCGGGTCACTTGCATGCAATGATTCGGGATCGGGCGTCATGATGTCATCAACGATTACATCATTTGGATCGGCACCTGTTCCCGTAATCTCGGCCAGCAAGTCCCGCTCGGTAACGATACCAACAAGCCGTTCTTCGGCGTCAACTACCAGCACGCATCCGAACCTACCATCCTGCATCAACCGGATCGCTTCTTTAACGGTGGTACCAACTTCGACTGAACAAGGTTGATTCGGATTCAGGGTGCTGATTGGCAGAGACAACATGTGTGCATCCATCATTGGTCCCTTTCACAGAAAACGATAACAGACACGTTTCGTTTCCGTAAAATCGATGTAGGATTAAATTGGTATTCCGATTTGTGCTTCGGTCTTCCGAGTCAAAGATTCGTCCTGTCGATATTGGGTCACGCCCGTAGGACAAATTGCATGTATATCCTGATTTGTGAATCGAAAAGCTGCGCTCGATTAGTTGAATTGCTAGATTTCGACGTCATGTATCACGTGTCAATTGCCACGGTTACAGCTTGGGTTGAGGCTCCCCAACCTGAAACTGCCATCGTACTTCGACCAGCTGGTCCACCCGCTACCATGACAATTACCTCGTCCGACTGGTGAGGAGAAATCACGCCCTTTTTGGAAGTGTCGATCTTGGTGTGTTCGTGCACGTATTCTTGAACCTCGCGCTTGGTTAAACCAGCGTCGCCAATGGTTTTTGAATGCTCCGGACTCAGCACTATGACTATTTCCCCAGGGGCGATTCCCGGCACAGCAAGATTAAGGCAAATGGTGCCGAGGATTCCTTCAGCAGTATTGCTATCATGGTCGTCAATCACTCGTGGTGAAGCGCCCGCAAAAACGGTAACAGTGCTTTGAGATGTTACAAATCCACGATCAACGTGCAGCGGCTCCCACGGACTGACCTCCTCTTTTTCACCAATGCAATAAGTGAACTTTCCCGAGTGTCCGAAAGTGGCACGATCCAATTCCCCGGGCAATGCACCGCCGATGTTCGTACAGATGAGGCGGACAGCCCGGCCAATCGTGGCATTACTCCGCCAACCTTGGCCGAATACATTGAAACCGTCATTGATTTCTAATTCTTTTCGTGTAGGGCCATTTACAATCAAGAGCGGCGATACAAGCGATGTGGTTACCTGAACACCGTGTAAGCTGAACGCGTCGGTCGTCATCGCTTCTATCGCTGCGATGATAACAGGCATGTATTCCGGTTTACAGCCTGCCATAACAGCGTTGATTGCGACCTTTTCGACAGTGGCGCGTCCCCACTTGGGCGGAATTGGTGCGATGAGCTCATCGGCCGGACGCATTGTACCGGCAAGCATGTGTTCTACCCGCTTCGGCGTTGGTGGAACCACCGGCAAACCATCCGTCCAAGCGTTCTGATAAGCGACCTCTATCGGGTCCGTTTCATTGCTCACCTCTATCAGGTTGGATTGCCACTGCCACTCTGTCATTAGTGTCCTCTTTGGAACCACGCTCAGCGTTATCTTCGATGCCCGAACCGCCTCTTTCGCGGCGATTTGTAGGTGATGAATTCATACTCCTGTATCAAAAGGTATTGGGTTGACAGCGTTCCCGATCGCTGCTATTATTGTACCAAATATTCGGTCTACTTACAAGGGAGAATCCTTTAAATTTGGTTACATTTCACGGCATCATCTCGGCACGTCGCAACGTCTACCGACTTCTGAAACCCACACCGCTAATTCCATATCCTGAGCTATCTAAACTCCTCGGTTTCAATGCCTACATCAAGCATGAAAACCATCTGCCGACCGGAAGTTTTAAGATACGGGGCGGTTTGAACTTCATGGCGCAACTGTCTGACGAACAGAAGGGGCGTGGTGTGGCCACCGTTACGAGAGGAAATCATGGACAGTCGATAGCGTTTGCCGGACGGGAATTTGGAGTTCACACCACTATCGTCGTCCCACACGGGAACAATCCCGAAAAGAACAGCGCGATGCGTGCTTACGGCGCGGAACTCATCGAACATGGAGTTGACTTTGATGAGGCACGCGAGTTGTGTGAGAGTTTGCAATCGGAACGAGGGTGCTACTACCTGAACCCCCTTGTTGAACCTGCTTTATATCATGGCGTAGGGACATATTCCCTCGAAATCTTCGAAGAGCTTCCGAATCTTGATGTGATTATCGTTCCAATCGGCGGCGGTAGTGGATCGTGCGGTGCGATTACCGTAGCACGAGCAATTCATCCCGAGGCAAAGATTATCGGTGTCCAAGCGGAGAATGCGCCGGCAATCTACCTCTCATGGAAAACAGGGAAGCCAGTTCAAACCGATTCATGCGTGACTATCGCGGATGGGCTAGCCACGCGCGTACCATTCGACTTGCCGCTGTCAATTCTCATGGAAGGGATTCACCAAATAATATTGGCGAGTGAGGATGAAATTCGAGAAGCCGTTCGAATGGCGTTACGATATACGCACAACTTGGCAGAACCAGCGGCAGCCGCACCAATTGCGGCGGCGCTGAAGCTGAAAGGCGAATTAAAAAATAAGAATGTGGTGATGGTGATGAGTGGCGCTAACATCGACAACGAAACACTGAAGTCGATAGTGGCATAAAAGACAATGCTATACTCCGCACTGTCAGAAATTGCGTCTTCTGTAGGATCAAGTGAGTGAATAACGAACGCGATAGAGTTCCCATAGAGATCCCGCGATCTCCAGGTCAAGACCCCTGTACGAGGGAACTCCGATTCCCGTCCTAATGATGCTACGTAAGTCCTATTAGAAACAATTATCACTGGAAAAGAAAGCTCAATAATACCCAACGCAAAGTATATATCGGTCGATATACAGTCACCAAAAATACCAAATCATAACCAAATCACAGAGGAGACGTAAATGCTTGAAAACCAGGACGGCGACCGCATTTTTCACAGAACACTCAAGAAGAATTGGCAATACATTACACACGGCGATGGCATCTACCTCTTTGATACTGAAGGAAAACGCTATCTTGATGCTGCCGCGGGCGTTCACGTTGTGAGCATCGGTCACGGTGTCAAAGAGGTGGTCGATGCAATGCAGGAACAGGCAAGCAAAGTCTGTTTCACGTATGGCCGTTTTCTTACTCAAGCCCAAGTCGATCTTTCCGATAAAATCACTGAACTCACGCCGGAAGGGTTATCGAGAGTGTTCTATGTTTCAGGTGGATCGGAAGCGACAGAAGCTGCGATGAAAATCGCACGGAAGTACCACATTGAAACAGGAAATCCCAAAAAATATAAGGTGGTAACTCGATGGCAGAGTTGGCACGGAAACACAATCGGCGCGCTTTCGATGTCGGGACGGACACCATGGCGCGAGGATTATGTTCCATACCTACTCGATTTTCCGCACATTCCGCCTCCGTTCTGCTATCGTTGTCCCTACGGACAGACTCACCCTGACTGTCACCTCAGTTGCGCTGACGAACTTGAAAGAGTAATCACCCAAGAGGGAAGCGAGTATATCTCCGCATTCATCGCCGAACCAATCCTCGGTACGTCTGCTGCTGGTGTCACGCCGCCGCCGGATTACTATCCTGCGATTCGAGAAATCTGCGATCGGCACAACGTCCTGCTCATCATTGATGAGGTTGTAACTGGATTTGGACGTACAGGTCTAAATTTTGGTATTGACCACTGGGGAGTGACTCCAGACATCATGGCTACGGGAAAGGGCTTAAGCAGCGGCTACACTCCGATTGCCGCTACGATTGCCCATGAGAAAATTTATGACGCAATCTACGCAGAATCGACATCGTTTGCACACGGTCATACATACGGAGGCAATCCGCTATCTTGCGCCGTTGCCCTCGCCGTACTGAACTTCATTCAGGAACATAATCTCGTATCACGGTGTGCAGAGATGGGCGATCTGATGCTCGACAAACTCCGTGACTTGCAAAATCTGCCAATAGTTGGCGAAGTCCGTGGAAAAGGGTTACTCATTGGAATGGAGTTCGTCGCCGACAAAGACACGGGTACGCCATTTGATGTCTCTAAGGATGTGACTTCAATGATTGTTAGTGCCGCCTTCGATAGAGGCGTATTGGTCATGCCCGGTGCGCCAGGTTTGATTAACGGCGTCGGCGGCGACCACATCGCCATTAGCCCGCCCTTTACCATAAATGAAGAGGAAGTATCTGTTGTCGTAAATGTGCTAAGAGACGCCATAGAAGAAATATCAAAGCGCTTGGGATATTAAGAGTAGGGCTTATGCTTGCGCGGAAATCTTGCGAATATATTGAATCGCGTCTTGGCTAATTGAATACGAAGTTCGGAATAGCGGAGAGGAGAAGAATCATTGGAAAACGAAAAAAGAGAAGAAACGGAACCAGGTGTCAATACTGAGGAGCCCAATCGGATTTGGTATAAGGCGCTTGACGTAGATGAGCTTCCCGAAGGGCGCGTTAAATCGGTTACCTGCGCGCACAAGACGCTCTGCATGACCCGATTCGAAGGCAAATATGCCGCACTTGACAACAAATGCCCGCACCAACGCGGCCCCCTGGGCGAAGGATCGATAGAACAGGGGTGGCTGCGATGCCCATGGCATGGATGGGATTTCCACCCACTCACCGGCAAACCTCCCGGCGGCTATGACGATGGAGTCGAAACGTACATCGTACAAGAAAAACCGGATGGCGTCTATGTCGGATTAGCGCCGGAACAACCGCGGATTCGTACAGTTTCCGATGTGATGGTGGAAACGATGGTTAACTGGGGAGTTCGTCATGTGTTCGGCATGGTAGGTCACTCCAATCTTGGTTTGGCTGACGCATTGCGGGAGCAGGAAGAATCCGGAAAGCTGAATTACATTGGGATTCGCCATGAAGGCGCTGCATCGTTCGCCGCCTCGGCATACGGAAAACTGACGGGACGACCGGCTGCCTGCCTCGGAATCGCTGGGCCTGGAGCGACAAACTTGCTCACGGGGCTTTGGGACGCCAATGTCGATCGGGCGCCAATCTTAGCGCTGACTGGACAAGTTGACACTCAGGTACTCGGTCCCGGCGCATTTCAGGAAATCGACCTGCAGGCGGCATACGGTAAGGTTGCCCAGTGGACACAACCCGTGCTGCATACCAGCAAACATGCCGAACTCATGACCCTCGCATGCAAGAGTGCCATACTCAATCGTGGAGTCTCACACCTAATCTTTCCGGACGAAGCGCAGACACTACCCGCGGGAGAAGACACCGAAGCCGGTTCTCCCGAAGGGCGAGTGACACCACGCGCAATCTCTCCTCCGGAGGATTCACTTCAGGAAGCGGTTGACCTACTCCGAAATTCAAAAAGACCTGCCATCATTGTGGGTCACGGCGCTCGCTTCAATATGCCCGAGATAACTGCCTTCGCAGAAATGCTTAATTGCCCGATAATTACTACTTTCAAAGGCAAGGGATTGATTTCTGACAAACACCCGCTCGGCTGCGGTGTTCTCGGTCGCAGCGGCACACCAATCGCCAGTTGGTTTATGAACGAATCCGATTGCTTGCTTGTGCTTGGCGCCAGTTTCAGCAACCACACCGGCATCACGGACAAAAAGCCGACCATCCAAGTTGACTTTGACGCAATGACGTTAGGAAAGTTTCACCCTGTAGATGTGCCTGTTTGGGGAGAAATCGGTGTCACGATAGATTTACTTTCCAGTGCCCTCGACGGAAAAACTGGCACAACGAATCAACGGTCGGAAATTGCTGAGCGTTGGAAAATCTGGAGAACGGAAAAAGAACGACGTCTTCTTGAGACCCAGGGAAAAGGAATCAATTCCGCGTCTGTCTTTGCAGCCACGAACAGGCAAATACCCGATGATGCAATCATCGCTGTTGACGTGGGAAACAACACCTACTCATTTGGTCGGTATTTCGAATGCACGCGGCAATCAATCCTAATGTCCGGGTATTTGGGTTCTATCGGTTTCGCGTATCCCGCGGCAATGGGGGCGTTTGCGGCAACGCGGGAAGACGACCCGCGTTATAACGGTCGGCCCGTGATTGCGGTTTCCGGGGATGGCGGTTTCGGACAATACATGGCTGAACTTACCACCGCGGTCAAATATGGCATGAATATCACTCACATTCTGCTGAACAACAATCAACTAGGTAAAATCACCAAGGAGCAGCGCGCCGGACATTGGGATGTTTGGCAGACCTCGCTGCACAATCCGAATTTCGCGGAATACGCCAACATCTGCGGTGCAATAGGCATTCGCGTCACGCACCAAGACGACTTAGATCGTGCCTTAGCCGACGCCCTCTCTCACAACGGTCCAAGCATGGTTGAAATCATCGCTGATCCCGACCTAGTTTGAATTTCCGAATCAATGCTCGTAGGAGCAAGTAGTAGGCACACGCCGTGTGCCTCAATCGTTGTGCAAATTAAACTACGGCGGAGCGTGCCTACTTCCGACAAAACCATTAGTACTATTCTACTTAATTTGCCCTCCTACAGCTAAAGCTCTGGCGCCAACGCCTAGCACCGTCACAAATCCTTCAGAGTCGGTATGATCGAAATCGCCAACCGCCTCCATTGAAGCCGTCTCCTCGGAGTAGATTGAGTGTGGAACTCCGCCCGCCGAGTGGAATGAAACATTGCCTTTGTATAGTCCAACCGTGATAGTCCCTTGAGCCAACTGCGTGAATGCCTCAATTGACCCGATCAATGACTGTGTGGCGGGGTCAAACCAATAGCCTTGATAAATCTGCTCCGCAACTGTATCCGATACCTGATTAAACACGCGTCGTGCACGTCTATCCAAAATAAGTTGAAGCAGACATTCGTAGCACCTTCCAAGCAACTCCATTCCGGGCGACTCATAAACCCCTCGGCTCTTTATACCTACAAATCGGTTCTCGACCGTGTGGATGCCTATACCCACACCGTTTCTCCCACCGATTCGGTTCGCTTCCAAAATTGCCTGAAGCGGTGTCATTGGAGTTCCGTTAATCTCCACAGGTATCCCGCGCGAGAAGGTTACGGTGAAATGCTCAACTTCGTCCGGAGCATCCTCGGGGTGAGTCCCCATTCCAGGCGTGATAAACCGAGCAGGCGTTTTGAGCGACTCCAGCCTTCCAGCCTCGTGTGTCAAACCAAGTAGATTTGCGTCTGTAGAATAGGGTTTTTCGTGCGTGGCGGTGATGGGAAGCCCCCGTGCGTTACAGAAATCAATCATCTGCTTTCTGCCGCCGAATTCATTCAAGAACGCCGGATCCCGCCAGGGCGCATACACTGAGATTGCGGGATTCAACATGTTCGCCGCGAGTTGAAATCGCACCTGATCGTTTCCCCTGCCGGTGCATCCATGTCCGAGGATAGTTATGCCGCGTTTCTCCATTTCCGGTAACAACGCTTTCACCGTGATATGGCGCGCGATTCCGGTAGTATTCCAATAGCCCCCTTCGTACATGGCTTGGCATTGGATGACCTTCACTCCAGCCATGGCTAGCGCATCTTGGGCATCGACAATCACAGATTCTGCTGCGCCGGATGCTAGCATCCGCTCTCGTATTTTGCCAACGTTCCTCTCATCCGGTTGACCAAGATCAGCGGTGAAACACACGATGTTCACACCACGATCAACTAACCATCTCGTAATCGTGCAGCTATCAAGTCCTCCCGAAACAGCTGCGCCAACAGTTTTTCCTTTTAGTTGTTCGACAATCATTTTTTCCCCTTAACATTGTCCATCCGTGGCTATGGAGCCGGGCGGTTGAAGAATTGGCCATCTACGTCATCGTTCAGTTTGCAGGATGCGACACTTCAAAGTTTAACCACACCGATGAATTCAGTATTCCTCGTGTTCCATTAGATGACTGCTATTTTCGTATTGTACAACAATGAAAATCTGGAATAAAGCCAAAAAATCAAGGTTCGTTCTGTGAACAATCGCTTGACAGACACTTTGACGAATCATACAATTGAGAATCAGATGAGAATCAGAATTCTTCGGACATGTACGAATTACGACGTTGTGGGAGTCGAACACGATATGAACGCCAATTGGCGACTGCTCAAAACAGGGAAGCATGACGCTGCTACAAACATGGCGATTGACGAGGTAATTTTACTAAGACAGGAAGATTGTCCTCAGCCAACGTTGCGACTCTATGACTGGTCGCAACCCGCATTCAGTTTCGGATATTTTCAAAAGATTTCGACTGAAATTGACGTAAAACGATGCGAAGCCCATGGTGTCGAACTTGTTCGCCGGATGACCGGTGGTGGCATAGTTGTTCACGGTTGGGATGTGACCTATTCGATTGTAGTTCCCCATGGTAATGGGGTGATTCCCGGCGATATCTCCGCATCTTATTGTTGGATCGCTAACCGCTTGCTCATTGGGCTTCATCGGATTGGTGTACCCGCCACACTACAGGGCAGCAAGTTTCAGACATCAGAGGTTGGACCAAACACCTGCCTTGCCAATCCGGCGATGCATGATGTCATGCTTGACGGAAAGAAAATTGCCGGAGTATCGCAGCGCCGTAACCGAGTTGGTGCTGTTTATCAAGGCTACATCGCTCTCAATATGCCCCCTGCCGAGATTCTGTCGCTCGCGTCGAAATTCCCCGACCATCAAAAAACTCTATCCGAAAAATCAACTTCCATTAACCTTAGGCGACTCTGCCCTAAGAATCGTAGAGAAATTGAAGACGCCGTTATCACTGGTTTCAAAGACGTGCCGGATACTCAATTGGACACTACCGTCCTCTCGACCGCGGAATTTGAAGCGGTTAAATCCTTGGCACAATCCAAGTATTCCACATCTGAATGGATGTATCGACAATGAACCGGACGCATGACGATTCTTCCACTCGCTCTACCGAGGCAATCTTCATCCCGCCCGGGGCGTTTATAATGGGCACAGACATTGAACCATTCTACGGCTCTGCCCTTGAGCGATCCAAACATGCCAAACTGGATGAATCTCCAATCCATGCTGTAAATCTCGCACCATTCTATATTGATCGCTTTCCTGTGACGAATGCGGAATACAAGCGTTTCATTCGATCGACCGATTATCCTCCTCCTGCCCATTGGCACGGTGCAAGATTACGGCATGGAGAGGAAAATCTGCCAGTCGTGGGCGTCAATTGGCATGATGCCACAGCTTATGCGCAGTGGGCGGGAAAACGACTGCCTACCGAGGCGGAGTGGGAAAAAGCCGCTAGAGGTGTCGATGGTCGCATTTACCCATGGGGGGATAATTTTGAACCGTCAAACTCGGCAAACGAGACGCACAGCGTGACAGAAAACACAAACAGCGGTCTCATCGCACAATTGCTCACAGACCACCTCACGCCTGTCGGCAGTCGACCGAGCGTGTCAAGTCCCTACGGTACTGACGACATGGCAGGTAATGTATGGGAATGGACAGCAGATTGGTACAGACCATATAACGAAAACCGGCACCACGAACGCGAGTATGGCGCAAAGCAAAAGGTTTTACGAGGCGGTTCGTGGCTTGAAGTTCGAGATCATACCGCGGAACAATATTTCCGATGTGCCAACCGGCTCCACGCACCTCAAGACTATGCAGCGAAAAACATCGGATTTCGCTGTGCAAAGGATCCAACGCCGGAGGAAATACAGCGTCATGCGCCCCAAGTTTCGCTAGAGTTAATCTTGAAGTATATCAGACAACAGAGACTGAAAAACCTGCATATCGTGAAAGGGCGTGCGCAAAGGCACTCCATACAGGATTTTGTCATTGCCGCAGTGCTTATCGGCGGGGCGGGGTACGGAGTCTCGTTGACTGAGTATGTACTTGCCGGTCTAACCGGAGGATTGATTGGATTCGGTTTCTTGTTTAGTGCTAACGTGAACCTTTGGCGGCAATTGAAAGCAAGACACAGATTGAAGCAGCTAAGACTATCGTAAGAGCCAATTTTGGTTTATGCTGATGCGAAGAAAGTTTAGAAAAAACAAGGGGTTATGGGCGGGGATGTCGTAGGCGGTGAGTCGGACTCTGGCAGATCAGTATGGAGCTCAATACACAAATCATTATACCAACTGACTAAGCCGGTCTCTGTATTTTCCCACTGATTTGCCCATTGTCCCACAGGTATGAGTGGCTCCAATTCATGGTAAATGATGTGCGATTTAGCTTGTTCGTGATCATTCATCGTATTGGCTTGAAAAACTGCCGTGTGTAAGATGCGGGGCCTGTATGAGGAATGGTCGGTGATCTGCAAGGTATACTCGATTTCGCGGGGTTCTTTATTCGAACTTGGTTTTTTAGGGCTTAACCGAAAGCCTTGTATAACCCAATACGTCCCCCAGTACAAAGCAAGCATAAATAGATAAACGCCGACGGCAATCATTGTAGCACTAAGAAAAGCCTCGTGAAATGGAATAGTTTGAAATCCGCCACCACGAGTCCTGATGTTCGTCGTCGTTTGCGATAGACAGATTATTGCTATAAGCCACGCTACCGCGGATACAATAACTCTTAACCGGTTATTCCCTCGGCGTATAGTCGGGTTTCGGAAATTGATGTGCTTCAAATTAAGTGTCATGGAGAACCCTCTTTTATAGTTGGGAATGCGGTGCCGGGAATAGCGTGTGTGGTCTGGGCGTGGAGAAAGACCAAATAGACGCCCAAGCGTTGTGTTTTCCCCGGCATCAGTTGGCGTACAAAGGCACATATACCTATGGATATACATTGAATCAGCCTAGAACTTGCCCGTGACAGACACGACAATCCGTAGGAAATTGTCATGTATATGATGGAAGGAAAATCTCAACGGCTGTGTCGTCACACAACTGAGGCGGAGGCTACGGAAAATCTGGAGAGACTACGTACCATATTGCGAGACGCAAATTGCGTGGTAGATTTAAGGGATTTAATGCATTGAAACTTGTGGTCAAAGTCTTAAACTATTCATTGCGGGTTTATGTTGACTGTACGGCGAGAACTGGTTAAAATGGCTTTTGTTTATCTCAAAAGCGAGCGGCAAAACTACACGCATTTCAGTCAATGCTAAATCCGACCTAAGATTAAAGCCTTGAGGTGAGTTGTGAATCCAAGAATCAGAAACGTACTTGCTGTCATCGCAGGTTTCATAGCAGGCAGCGCTGTAAATATGGGGCTAGTTATGGCGAGTCCCCATATTATCCCACCGCCAGCGGGCGTTGATGTGAACGATATGGAATCCATCAAAGCCTCCATTCATCTCTATGAACTCAAACACTTCATCGTTCCGTTCTTGGCACATGCCCTAGGAACCTTGGTAGGCGCCTACGTCGCCGTAATTATATCCGTCAGTTACAAGCTGATGGTGGGATTGGTGATTGGCGTTCTATTCCTATTGGGTGGTATTTCCGTTGCATTCATGTTGCCGTCTCCCGTCTGGTTTATCGTCGTGGACTTAGTCGGAGCCTACATCCCGATGGCGTGGATCGGCGCAAAATTAACAGGTAGAGCGTAGGAGTCAACACCTCGCGATCCGGCAGTCTGGAATATTCCTTCAGACAGTTTTTCACCTTTGGTCGTAATATATGGAAAGGCGTTTATTCGTCGTCAGTTGGTCTCTCTTGGTTATTATTTGAACGCCACTTCTCAGCTTCCCTTCGTAGCTTGTCCAAATCCTCGGGATTCTTGATATCTACGATATGCGGCGTGATGATAATAACAATCTCGGAGTTTTCCGAAACCTTTTCCGTTCTCTTGAAAATACGCCCGATGAACGGAATATCTCCAAGAATCGGCACCTTGCTCTCGATTTCCTGTTGTTTGGACTTAATCATGCCGCCCACTACAATCTGCTGCCCATCTTCGACATCAATGTAAGCGCTGATTGAACTGTCTTCGGTAATAGGGGCGTTAAAATCGGTGAACTCGATGAAATTGCTTGCCTGAATCTGTTCAATATCAAGACCGATGGTGCGTTTGCCGTCGGATCCCTCTCGCGATCTGGCAATGTGCGGCGTAATCGTAATGTTTATGCCAACGGGCGGAGTGATGAAGTCGTAGTTGAATAAAGGTTGATTCACGCCCTCTCCGAGAAGGCTGGTCGTATCCACGCTCTGCAAGTATGGAATCGTACGTCCACGACTCCACGTGGCTTGCTGGTTATCGCGAGTCAGCAGCGAAGGAGTTGACAATGTCTTCACTTTGTTCTCGCGCATCAGCGTGTGAAGCAACCCCATGTACTCCTTCGTTGCAATGCTGTACGTGAATCCGCTAATCTCCTGATCCAATCCTAACTGCGTGTCCACGCTCCCAACCAAGGGGTTTCCGCTGCGGAGTTGCTCACCAAAGAGCTTGTTCTCCTGTGCCGTTAACTCAATGCCGAGTTTTGTGCTTTCATCTAGTGTTACCTCAAGAATCTGAATATCAATCCACACCTGCCCGCGTACAAAGTCGAGTTGCTCAATCATGGCTCGAACCTGCGGCATATACCGCTGTGCAGTTCTCACAAGGAGCGAATTGGTCTGAATGTCCGCCCCGATCTCGACCTGACCGCGTAGCGAATTGATATCTTTCTGCTCAAGGCGTCCGCCCGACGCAAAGAAACGTCTAAAGCTGAAGTCCGATCCGCCATCTTCTCCTTCACTCCAAATGCTCTCCAGCAGGTCCGCGGTCTCCTCTGCACTGGCGTACTCCAACCGAATCAATCGCGTAATCTCTCTCTGTCCTTCAGGGGTCGGTACATCAAGTTCCTGAATAAACTCCGTAATCAATTCAAAGTTGCGTTGCGTAGCAGTCGTTACAACTACGGCGTTTAGAGTGATGTAAGGTTCCGCTGTCACATTCCCGGCTAGCGATCCTTCGCTTTGATTTCGCTGGGGGAGGAAAAAAAAGAAACCACTATTGTTATTTGCGCCCTGATAGACATTGTTGATTATGTTGGACACATTCTCGGCGTCCGCGTACTTCAACGGATAAACCTTTGTACCCCATTCCTGATCCGGCATATTTACATCTAGCCGCTTTACGAGACTTTCTATGGTCGGAAGGTTCTGCGAAGCCGTCGTAACCAACAGCGCGTTTAGTCTGGAATCCGGCACCAAGTGCACCGCTCCCTGTACGCCGAAGTTACTATCCTGTGATTGGCGCTGTTCGCGTCGCTCCCACCACGGTCTATTCCGGTCTCTCCCTGCAGTTCCTCCTTCAAAAAGATCTACCAAATTATCGGAAAGCGTCTGGGCATCCGCGTATTTGAGAAAGAAAATGCGGACCTCTTCTTGTGGATCTGCCTCATCAAGCTCTTTTATGAGTTTCTCTATTAATGGAAGGTTCCGAGGGTCGGTGGAGACAACCACAGCATTCAGACGGTCATTAAACGTGACATTCACGGTTCCTATGATTCCCTGAAACTCCTGCCCGCGACGATCTCGCTGAACATCCCGTCGGCGTCGATCCCATTCCCGGCGCTCCCACCATTGCGCCCTGCTGCCGGGCCGCCTGCCCGCGCTCTGTCCTGTTATTACCTCCTCAAGCGTCTGTGCGACATCCTCGGCGATAGCGAGATTCAACCGGAACACCCTAATCTCCGACTGAATACTCGGCGCAGTGTCAAGCTGGCGTATTACATCTTTCAGCGCAACCAGATTGGCTTCGGACGCTTTGATGACCAATGAGTTTGAGCTTTCGTCGGCAGCAATGTAGATTCGCCCACGCAGCATGTCGATGCCTGCACCGTCCTCTTTCGCTTTCTCGATCATTTTATGCATCTCTTCAGGGTTCTTCGCGTCTCCCATTGTCCTGAGCACATTTGCAATCTGCGTCTCATCTTGGAATACCTGATTCAGGGTCGCTGCTAGCGACGTTGCGGTAGCGTTTTCCAGCGGGACAATTTCCACCTTGAGCGGCATTTCCGGTGCTTCGTCCGCGACCTGCAAAATTGTTGCAATTCGGCGTACGTTCGATGCAACATCCGTAATCACCAAGGAATTACTGTTCGCATCGGCAAATATATTTGCCGCCTTGTTCAGCAGTGGTTTGAGGCCGCCCACTAACTCTGACGCGACAGCGTTTTCCAATTGGATGATGTAGGTCTGAATCTCGTCGCTCATCTCGACTTGGTTCGCATTCGCGGTAATTCGTTTGACAGGCACCTTCATCTGTACCGCTTTTTCGAAAGTTGTAATCAGTACGGTATTTCCATCGCGGATTGTTGTTAAATTGTAGGTTGACAAGACGGTTTTGACCTCTTCCAACATCTCATCCATTGTGACATTCTTGAGGTTCGTCAATGCAAACTTTTTGTCTTTGATTTCATTCTCGGACGCAACAAATGTCAATTCAGTTTCTTGACTTAGGAACCTTATGAGGTCTCTGAGGTCCCTGCTAATGAAGTTGAAATCAAACCGAATTGCTTTCCCCTCTTCGTCGCGCTCCGATACGCGCATGTCCGCCTGATCGTCCTGTGCAAACGTGACGTTTCCGGCGATTGCCAAATTCGCAGCCAGCACAACAAAAATTAAAAGAGCAGAATAGCTAGGTTGCTGCCTGCCAATTTTATAACAATATGTATTCATTATTGGTTATCACACCTCTATCCAAAACTTTGGGGTAGTCATTGAATCTAAGCAACTTGTTCCCCGCAAAGAGAAATCGGTTGCTCCCAACCTACTCGAGATCTATTATAGGATTCTTGCCATCATTGTTAACTCTACACTGACCCTGGTTCCTCCTTCCTCCTCTTTTTTCTCCGATTTGTCGTTGACAATCTTAAGGTTTCTGACAAACAGCCATTTCGTAGAGACATCAATCAATTCCATTAGTTTTACCACTGTGCCTACCCCGCTTATGAATTTCATATCAACACCGTACAATTCTGGCTGGTATGTCAAAGAAACACCGGCAAGCCAGTTTTCAAGCCTTTTAATCTGAAGCTCGGTATCATCGACATATTCGGTTAAAGCCATTATCTGTTCTTCGTAGTCAAGAATACCTTCAGTTGATTCACCCGAATCATCCATCTGAGTTACTTCGTAACGACTAATTAAATCTTCAAATTTCGCAAGCAGAGCGCTATTCTCTCTGAGCCTAACTTGGACACCAGGGGTTTTCTGTCCAAACTCCAGAAACTTGCGCGATGAGCCTTCGTCGACTCGGGAAATCTGATCCGAGAAGAAACCGCGCTTGAATTCAGTTGCCCCATTTAGCTCCGAGGTAATAAACGAGAGAATAAATTCGATCAGTTGTACCCTCAATTCTACCGGAATAATCGCCGGTAGCTGCGCGAAACTTAGATTTTCCTTTATTGATTGGTTTTCAGCCTTCGACAAATCTCGAGCCGTGGGCGAAACATTTTCCGAGGAGGAATTGCTATTAGAATCGGCGTTGACAGCAGCTTCGTTCTTCGCCGGTTCGGTTTCTTGTGACATCCCATCCTTACTGTCACTGTTGTCCGACTTAGCGGAGTCATAATCTCCTAACCATCCTTCGAACATCGCACGCTCCAACTCACTCTCTTTATCTAGCTGCCCCTGCGGCGGCTCCGCTTTTTGTTCTGCTTGTTCCTTGAAGCGTCTAAGTTCATCTTCCAGTCCGTTCATGTAGCTGAACAAAATGAAATTTCGTTTTGCCTGACGAGAGATTTTTTCAGTCTTTTTGCCGGGTGAGGGTTTGATGTTGAGCTGATAATCCGGTTTGAGACCGGATCTTCTTGCCAGTTGCGAAATTCGTTGTGAAATCACTACCCTCGGCTGCTCGCCCTCAAAAATTGACCCTTGAATCGTTTTCAATTCTTCCAGTGTGGCAAAACTGCCGCGCTGGTTCTTATACGCGAAAAGCGTCGCCGCTTTGCCTTCCAAAGCAGGATGTATCGCTATCAAATCCGAAACCTGACGGGTTCGGTTGAGAGTCTGTACGTTATGCACTTGCGAGATTTCGTCAAACAAAGAGTCCGAAATCAACCGCCCTCGCAAGCCCACCAGTTCACGTAGACTCTCGTCAGTTAGGTTCGCCTGTTTATCCAACAAGACCAATTTCTCCGCCGTTTGAAGTCGCTCACGCTTTTCGGCGATCGTGCTCCCTGTCAACCCTTGCAGAACCGTAGGAAGAACCCTCAGAAGGATGACTATGAGGCCAACCAGTCCAACTATACCTAACAGCGTTTTTTCACGTCTCGTTAACTCTCTCATCGTGCCCACATTTGGTTAATGTCTCAATATACCCGCGTGTGACGTTCAACACCAAAGCATTCAAAGACCGCCATTTCATCTACTGCCACTAACGTTGGATTCATCTTGAGATTCTACCAACAACCTAGCTTCCGCGTTTGGTGACTGTGGACGTTCTACAGTCGTTTTCTTGGCCGATTGTACTAGCTTGTCTTCTGCATGGTCTTGCATTCCGGCTACTGTGCCGGGGAAACGAGTCTGTGCGAACAACTGCGGAGCATCCGGGGACAGATTACATACGACTTGAGTTTGAAAAAACACCTCTCTTTCACGCTTAACGCTTGTAACGTCCCCTGATTTTATGTTGGTGAACAGTCCCGATTGTCCCATCACTCGAATCATTTCGCTTACATCGCCGTGAGATCTGGCTTCAATATTGAACGTAATCTTCGCCGCGTCGAGTTCATCCAAGCGACTGATTTGGAAGTTGGTCCAGGCAACCTTCGTTCGATCAGAAAATCGTAGGCTCAATACGCGCAGAATGTCCAGCACCGACACGCGGGGTGTCAGAAGGTCGGCAGTCGCCAGGTTTTTGGCGAGCCTCTGTTTCGCTCGCGATTCCGATTGTGCGACGTACTGTATCTGTTCGTCTAAAACTGCGTTTTCCATCCGCTGCGATCTGCTAAACGTCAGCGCGCCAAGCCCAATGCCCGCTAATAGAACTGCGCCTGCGGCAAAGCTGTATATCAACCGTCTCCTCTGGTCGCTCTGCGTCAACTTGACCTTTTCTTCTCTGGGCAACAAATCTAGAGTAATTGCGTCCGTAGCCGCATTCATGCCAAGCCCCAGCGCAACAGCAAGTGTGCTGCCAACATTGCCAATAGGCGCCGTGTCGATCTTCCCGCCCTGTTTGCTGAAAGCATCTAGCGGATTCCAGTTCTTCGTAGCTATTCCAAGCCGGTTTGCGAAGTAATCTGGCAATCCGGAAACTTGCCCTCCACCGCCACAAATCCAGATTTCGTCCACGTTGACCGACGAGGAGGACTCTAATTCTCGTCGTGCCGCTCCGATTGATTGTTCAACTTGTGTTAGCAACTGTTCGGCCCATTGGTAGGTGGGAATCCGATCTGCCGATTCTTGGTCTAGCCCGCAACGTCCCAACTTTATCTGCTCGGTAAACTCAAAATCACCGCCAACTTCATCGTGATAGCGAAGCGTTAAATCGTTGCCGCCGATCGAAAAACTTCGAGAAAAGCCAAGCGTCTGCCCTTGAAACAAACATATATCCGTGTTGCCTGCGCCAATATCGACAATCATCGTAGTCTGCTCCGGCGCATTCCCATCAAGGAGAGGCTGTGCTAACGCTGCGGTTGCCATCGCTGACGGAATGATTGCCGTCGGTACCACGTCAATTGATTGTAGATAATCAATGTATCTCTGCACGCTTTCGCGTTTTGCGGCAACTAGCTCTACAGAAATTCCATTTTCCCTGCGGCGAACATCATGGTAGTCGAAAATGGCGTTATCTGCGCTAAAGGGAATCTCGGTTTCACCCTGCATGGATACTAAATTGGACAACTGCTCGTCGCTTGCCGCCGCTGGAAAGTCCGACAATCGACGGGTTGTTACCAACAGTCTGGGAATCGACAATAAGACCGTGTGCTTCCCTCCTTTGACCTCTTGCCACAGTTCTTCAAAAGTGCGTGATATCGTTTCTGCATCTATATCTCCGGCGGCACTCTCACGTGGATAGCTGGCAACACTCGTTCTGACAAGCCGTATCTCCGACGAGCTTAGGGCAAACTGTACTACCTTGACTGTGTTTGTACCGATATCTACAGCTATGACTAGATTTTTCGCCATCTTGACCTGCTTGGTACCAGGGCTAATTCTGTCGCCAATACTTAACTGTGACTGCTTGTCCGGTCCGATCGACTACTCCAGTACATGACGCGATTGCTCGTCCTCGAGCGTCAATCCCGGCTGCTTCGACTAGAAATCCATGTGACCGATACGTAACAAGTCCCGCTATCTGCTGAAATGTGTTCGGGTCGATACCTTCCACATCGAGGAGCTGACCAACATCTGTAAAGGGATTGCCTTCAATTTCATCCTGCGATTGCGCTTGAGTCTCTTGGCTATTTTCGGGTTCGGACTCCCTGCGGGTGATTATCGCCTGTGCTTTGGACTCATCCATCCCCGGCAAGAGCTGCAGAACCCCTAATGAGGCGGTATTGACGTTAATTAGACCGTTTAATATCTCGTCGTCGGTTGTGGAGATTTTGTCAACGATACTTTTGAACTCATTTGCGGTGACAAGATTCACATCCTTGATCGCATCGACATTCTGGAAGTTACCCTGAGTGTTGCGGTGATCGATAATCCGATTGGCAATACCCTCATCAATGCCATCAAGCGTTTGGAATTCATTCGCATCGGCAGTGTTGATGTTCACTACCCCCTCGTTATCCTCGCTTCCATCAGTGCGAATCCTATCTCGAATGCTGTTGAAGGTTTGTTCCGTGATAGCTTTAAGATTGAGAACATCGCCGATATTCCCAATCGAATCACGTTGTTGGATGAGAGAATCTGCCTCACCTTGACTGAAGACAGGTTGATTGTTATTCCCTCGAAGTTGCACCAGTTGCTGCGATTCAGCGTTCTTGATATTGAGGCGTGTTTGGCCGCCCGCATCTGTGTTCGTATCAACCGAATGGACCGTTGTAAACTCAATCAGTCCCGGAATATTCTGTGTTTCAGATTCCTCAATAGTCAGACCTCCAACACTTGGCTGTTGTCTGCCGTAGAGAAGCGTTGTGGTCATCCCCGGGACTTTGGCAAGGTCGCGCACAGTTCGGAAAGGGCGGCTAGCGACAATTGAATCGGCGAGCGATTGATTGGGAGATTGAACATTCTCATAACCGATTGAATCCAAGAGTCTCTGGATTGTATCTACCTCGACAGTATTGACATTTACCTTCGAACTTTCGTCGATAATGTCCACTTGATAGATGAGAAAAGCCCCGTCAGTTATACCATCTTCAATGCTACCCTCCACGGTAGACGCCCAGTCTTCTCCAAGCGAATCAAACGGTGTTCTATCCCCACGAAGCACGGCAATCGTATGCTCGAATCCCGCCTTCGCGGCAAAGTTGTATTTCGTTCGATCTGTAAAGTTGGCCTGAACGCGACGTTCAAGATAAATGGAGTGGAGCAACTGTGTTGCCAACACGGAAAGAATCGTTAAAATCCAGAGCGTGGCGACGAGAGAAAGACCGCGTTCATTTGATGAACGGCGCATCTTCCTTAACGTACTTGGGGTGGGACGGAAAAGGCAAAGCATGGCACGTAACCTGTCTTCCGCGGTATTGCTTCAACCGCTTGATGTTCCTCCGGGCTGTCCGCCGGTACCTTGCCCCCCGAAATTGGCGCTCATAGGAAGATAAATCATTGTCGACTGAGTCATCGTGTCATGTCCCGGATTCTGACCTACCCGACTATTGTTCTCCGCCAGCACCGCGATTAGAATCTGAACAGCTTTTGGAATGGCATTGGTGTCTTCCCACGACTCGTACCAATCTTCGCCATCCGAGTATTTGAGATCGAATGATGAAATGCGATCTATTATTTGGACAATCTCGACATGAATAGGGTCCCCGTTTTCGTCCTCTGTGGGAATTGTTCCAGAATTGAAAAGAGAAGCGACAACTGTCTCAGGATCAATAGAGGTCGTTGCAACCCGCGAGAGAACAAGATTATCACTGCCCTCTCCGATGGTCAAATCGGGACCAACATAGTAAGCGACGCGCTGTACATCACTTATCGGCACTGATTCCTCGCTCTGACCAGTTTCCAATCCCTGGTTCAGTTGCTCGAGGAAAGGATCCGGATCGGTGTGCAGAAGCGTGACAAAGCTAATGATGTCTCTATCGCCTGATTCGTCCCGATTATCCTGCGAAATGAGAACGAGTGAATCTTCCTGTTGCACCGCATAGATATTACTCAAATCCTTACTCAGAAAATCCAATGCGACCCGACATTTTTGCGCCATAACCATCCGAGTTTCGGAATTGCGGTAAACATCTACCGAAGCATCGAACACCTTGTAGGCAACCCCGCCCACAATGACTAGAACAGTTACACCTATCAACAGTTCTATAAGCGTGAACCCGCGTTCCGCCGTGTTGAGTCTTGCACCCATATGCGGGTTAGCCAGCTTTCCTGCTACCCTTTTCCGTGTGCTCATTCTCTCTTCTCTAAGCCTGAGCCCCCCCGCTCTGTCCCTGTGCCTGATTTGTCCGATCCGCCATATAGGTACTCATGGATATCGACTTCTCTTTCCCTTGTTCCTGCCACATGATGGTAACGGTAATGCGCCGTAAATTCTGGATTTCATCTGACGTTACGTCTTGAACGCTTGAGTGCCAACGAAAACGCGAATTTTCTCCAAACTCTCCATCGCCCTCTCCAATATCCGGGTAACCACCCAACTCAATTTCCGCCATGCGAAATTTAAGCAGGTACACCGCCGTAGTCTGATTCTCCGACAGAGCCTGGCCGTGGGCGGCATTCCTAAAGGAATACATCAGCACCGGCAAGGCGATCGACAAGACAGTTAAGGTCACCAAGATTTCTACGAGCGTGAAACCATCTTCGCGCACCGTGTTTTGGCGAGGTTTTGATGAAACTCTAGTCTGAAATCGCAACTGCATGGGCATACCCTTCAATTCATGCCTTAATTGCTTGGGCTTAACACGCCTAACGCCTCGCTTTCTTCGGCGCCGACATCTTGAATACGCACACGGGCGCTGGCTGCTTCGACACTGATAGATACAACATTTGCGTCTTGGTCCTGAATGTACAAAATTAATTCCTCGGAAGAACCTGTTGGCGAAAAATAGATATAATCAATGCCGGAATGAATATGCCTTGTTTGGGAGTTGTGATTGATAACCATTTGTGACAAGCTGATGTTGTGATTCGGTTCCTGAGGAATACCAAGAATCATACTTGTGCGCGAAACGGCGGGCTGGCTCAATTCGGACGATCGGACTTCAGTTTGATTGATAGCGTTTGATTCGTTTGCAATTAGAGACGCGGTAAGATCCGACACGACGAAAGTTTCACTTGAAGCCAACCAATAGCGGTTTTGATCGAGATCGAAGACAACGAGGTAGGTGGTTCCTTCCGTGATTGCAATGTCCCGCGCAAAGTGTAGCATGTCTCGGATCGCTGAAGCGGATGATTTTAACCGGGTAGAACCGGCGAATCCTCGAAGAGATGGCATCGTAACCGAAGACAGTAGCACAATCAACGTGAGAACTAGCATGACTTCAATGAGAGTGAATCCTGTCTCCACATTATAATGCTTCAGGCGTCTGGTCGGGTTCATGAGCGCATATAGAGAAAATCGAAAATGTCTTTAATTTACTCGGCTAGCTCAATCCAATTTGTGATATCAGCGTTGAAAGGCGGGTCGCCCCCCTCTTTGCCATCCTTGCCCAAGGAATATAAGTCGTAATCGTATCCCTGATGATTACCGGGATACCGGTAGATGTATTCGTTTCCCCAGGGAT
Organism: Candidatus Poribacteria bacterium; assembly: GCA_965204085.1. Taxonomy (GTDB): domain Bacteria; phylum Poribacteria; class WGA-4E; order WGA-4E; family JAJDTR01; genus JAJDTR01. The sequence goes on from CBDBEE010000002.1 coordinate 2,135,150, forward strand.
CCTGGAACTTGGGTTTTGATACATAAGGTCCCCTCCAAGTTCCCGATACGAGACTGGAGTCTTGCCATAGCGCACGTAAGCCCTGCTCCGAGGTCGGATAGTCCCCTACATCAATTGAATAGCGTTGTAGTGCACCTTCAAACACTTGAATCTCGCTCTGGGCAGTTTTTAGTTTCGCGTCATCAACAACACCGCGAAACTGCGGAATAACAAGCGCTGCCAAGAGCCCTATTATCACCATCACAATCGTAAGTTCAATGAGCGTCATCCCCGATTCGCCCATTTTTATTGGCATCGTCATTTGTCTCTCCTTATTGAACCGTTTTCGATCATTTTCACCCGGCCAGCGATGTGCTTGCCCTAAACACAGGAAGTATTATTGCCACCGCGATTAGCCCAACAATTACTCCCATAATCAAATATACAAGCGGCGCGATAGCACTCATCAACCGTTGCAAGGTTTGCTGTACCTCCAAGTCATAGTAATCTGCAAGCTTAGCTAACATTTGCTCCGGATTACCAGATTCATCACCAACCCCAATCATATGAACAACGAGCGGGGGAAAAACAGCGCTTTCCTGTAGTTCTCGCGCCAAAGTCGATCCCTGCTCAATCTCCTTTTCCGCTTGGGCAATCGCATTGCTATAGACCATATTTCCAATCGTGCCCTTGACTACTCGGAGCGCGGGTAGTAGCAGCACGCCGTTCTCGAGTAGCGTTGACATCGTTCGCGTGAAGCGCACAAGCGCAAAGTTGCTGAAAACACCGCTCAATAGCGGAAGCTTCAGTTTCAAGATGTCGAAAATAAGTTTTCCGCCTTCGGTGCGGGAATATTGTAAAACCCCGAAAATAGTCGCAGTTCCCCCGATTGCCAGCCCCCACCAATAGCTCTTTACAAAATCAACGGTACCTATCAGAAATTGTGTTGGCAAGGGTAAATCAACCCCTAGATCGGCGAACATATCGGCAAATCTCGGGATAACAACCAACACCATGAAAACTATTACCCCTAGACTTAGGGTGAAAAGAATTGCCGGATAAAAAAGAGCCGAGATTACCTCAGCCTTAAGCAGCCGCTGCCGTTCCGAGAATTTTGCGAGCCGCTCTAGCACCACGCCGAGCACTGCCCCTGACTCACCCGCCCTAACCATGTTGACATACAACTCCGGGAAAACCTTCGGGTGTTGACTTAGGGCGTCATGAAATGTAGAACCGTGTTCAATATCGTATTTAATCTGCTCAACAATCTGTCGAAATCCTGGATGTTCAATCTGTTCGAGTGTAACCGCCAAAGCGCGCGGAAGAGTGATGTGGGCATTGATCAGTGTTGCCATCTGATAGGTGAAAAATTCCACATCCTTTGATTTCACACGAGAGGCAAACAGGGGAATCCGAAACCGTTCATCCTCTGTCTCGTCAACACTGTCTTCGACGATGTTCAGAGGCCAATAGCCCATCGATTTTAGTTGATAAACAAGCTCTGCTCTGGAACTCGCATCTTGTACGCTCTTAACCGTCCCGCCGGTATTTGTAAGAGCTTCGTAGCGAAATCTGGGCATCGTTAGGTTTTGTCCCTCATGTTTTAGATTTAACGTGGTCATTGAAGAAATCAACAACACTATGATTTCTCGGCGCGTGTTTCAGCTCCTGAATCTATGTTCACATGCGATTGTGAGTACACGAAGAGTCATAGAAGCATAGCTGTAGATATTATACAATTTGACCAACACCGGATTCGCTAGATTCGTCCTCCTGCGTAAGCCGAATAATTTCATCTATGGTGGTATGTCCGGCAACAACCTTTCTCCACCCGTCCTCGCGAAGAGTTTTCATTCCATCTTTAATTGCAGTACGACGAAGTTGACTCGTTGACGTGTGTTGCAATGTCATCGTTCGAAGCTCCTCACTCATGACGAGAACTTCAAATATGCCGATGCGCCCCTTATATCCCCTTTCTCGGCACTCTCTGCAACCTACGGCTCGTGGAATTAAAAGATTTGAATCAATCTCGTGGGCGTGAGCACCGAAGAAGTCCTTTAGTTGCTGCTCCGCGGGATGATACATCTCACAACAGTTCTGGCAGACTCTTCGAGCGAGGCGCTGTGCTATTACCCCCTCTATGGTCGAAGCCACCAAATACGGTTCAACCTGCATGTCGATAAGTCGCGTTATAGCGCCTGGTGCGTCATTTGTGTGCAGTGTGCTGAAGACCAAATGGCCAGTCAATGACGTATGAATTGCCATCTCGGCAGTTTCATAGTCGCGAATCTCCCCGACTAAGACCTTGTCCGGATCCTGCCGTAGGATATGTCTCAATCCCGCCGCAAACGTCACATCAATATCCGGGTTGACCTGAATTTGATTGATACCTTCAAGTTCATATTCAACCGGTTCTTCGATGGTGATAATCTTCACTTCCGGCGTATTTATTTTCTTCAGACAGGCGTACAGCGTTGTCGTTTTGCCGCTACCGGTTGGCCCCGTCGCTAGAATGATGCCGTGCGGTTTTCGAATTAACCGTTCAAAATACGACAGATTATCCGCGGTTAACCCAAGTTCTTCCAGCCCGAATGAAATCGATTGTCGGTCTAAAATCCGTAAGACAAGGCTTTCCCCCTGCGACGTGGCAACCGTTGGCACCGTCGAAACACGCAAATCTATCTGTCGGTTTCCCACACTTCCGACCGTGACTCCAATTTTCCCATCCTGCGGTCGACGCCGCTCCGCAACGTTCATTCCAGCCATAATCTTGACACGCGAAGTAATCGCCGATTGTAGATGTGGAGGAGGCTGCGGCTGGTCTTCCAGAACACCGTCGATTCGAAAACGAATCTTTAACTCACCGGGAAACGGCTCAATGTGGATATCGCTCGCGTTCAATCGCACGGCATCAATTATCATCTGATCGACTGCATGTACAACGGTCGGATCTTGGCTGAGATCCTTCTCATCAATGCCGAAATCATCAATTGTTTCACGCTGAAGAGTTGAAACTGCGCCGACAGGACCTCTGATTCCCTCGCTAAGTATTGCACCCGCTGTTTTCCCGTAGATGCGGATAATGGCGGTTTCAACATCCTCTTCATCTGCAAGGACTGGTACAATCTCACACTCCGTCACAAGGCGAATCTCGTCAATCAGCATCACATCAAGCACATCCGACATCGCTACGGTGAGTATATTGCCATCAAGATGAATTGGAACAATCTTGTTTTTATAGGCGAATCCGGCAGGCATCTTCCGCGTTGTTTCAGGTTCCGGCACGATGTTCTCAAGGCGAACACATGACACGCCGTATTCCAATCCCCTCTTGGCAAATGCAATTATATCCGGTGCAACATGGTTTAGGAGGGCTTCGTCGGTGGGTAAGTCCGCCGAACGGATGTCTTCTAGAATTCGTTGATGTTCGACCGTAGATATGAGTTGACCGTCGAGCATCATCTCTATCAGCGACATTTCAGAGGTGTTGTCCAATTTCCGATTCTCCTCGAGACTATTGAATCTGGAGCGACAATTATACGCTTATCCAATTATACGCTTATCTGGGATTGCATCGTTTAGACGCAGCAGGAAAAGTGAGGTTTAGGAGACACGCTTCAACCTGTTTGGGCTGAAGGTAGGCAGTGCGGGATACCTCAAATAAGGAAAAATGCCGGTTCTCATCCGGGTGCCGGTCAAATACCGCAATCATCGGATAAACAAAACGAGAGGGCGGGGAAACGGCAGTTAATTTCGATTCTTCCTTACCGAGAGAAGAATGCAAATCCTCAACCTCGGTCAATGCATCCCCCTATGCTCGGGCATAAACCTCTGATGCCGCATGCACTCCCGCGCCGGCTTCGAGGTTATGACCTGCTTGAGTAAGCAACTTCTCGAATGCACTCAAGACCAGCAGAACATTGCGTTGTGTTGAAGATTCTCCCATCAAGCCAATTCGCCATGCTTTGCCCTTAAATATCCCCAATCCTCCTCCAATTTCGATACCGAATTCACCGATTAAGCGATTGCGAATGTCCAAATCATCAATGCCATCGGGAATATTGATGGTTGTTAACATGGGCGCGCGGAATCCCTCTTGCACGATCGGTTCGAGACCTATAGCAATTGCCCCGGCAACAAGTGCCTTGGCGTTAATTTCATGACGTTTGTATCTCGTTACTAGACCTTCCTCCAACACTACGCGCAATGATTCATGCAATGCATAAATCATAGACATGGACACCGTATGGTGGTAAGTTCTTACTTCCCCGCTCCAATAAGCTTCAAGCAGTGTCATATCAAGATAGAAACTCTGCACTTTGTTGGCTCGATTGCGAATTACCTCAGCCGCCCTATCGCTAAAGCTAATTGGTGCAAGTCCCGGTGGCCCCCCAAGGCACTTCTGAGTTCCACTGTAGGCAATATCAATCCCGCGCCGATCCAACTCCACTGGTTGTCCCCCCAAGGAGGTAACACAGTCTGTGAGAAACAGTGCGCCGCTTTCACCCACAACTTGACTAAGGTCATCAAATGGTTGGAGAACACCTGTCGAAGTTTCTGCGTGGATTATAGCAACCAACTTCGGATTGGCACTTTTTACCGCGGCAGCCACGTCTTCCGCCCGAATAGCCGAACCCCAAGGCGCTTCTACAGCCGTCACTACACCACCGCACCGTTGAACAATATCCGCAATCCGTCCCCCAAAGTAGCCGTTAATACCAACTACGACTGAATCTCCCGGTTCTATGACGTTGCAGAGAGCCGCTTCCATTCCGGCAGTACCCGTCCCGGAAACCGGCAGTGTGAGTCGGTTCTCCGTACCAAACACCTGGCGTAGGAGATTAACGGTTTCATCCATTATTTGGATGAATTCGCCATCGAGGTAACCCAACATTGGGGTAGTCATTGCTTTCAATACTCGCGGACTTGCGTCGCTTGGACCGGGCCCGAGAAGCACGCGAGGTGAGGGTTTTAACTCATCATATAGTTGTGCCATCTTTTCTCCTCCATTCCACCAAACCGTTATGGAATAGAATATATCTACTCTACCCAGTGGTTTTCCGCCAAACGAATACTGTAATTATATCGCAATGTAAGTCTAAACAGAAGTTAATACGTCAAATTCCGAGCGTCCCTGATTTTTTTATGTTTCGTCTAACCCTCACCATGTCGTAACGCTCGCATCATTGCACTTGGATTTTCACTTCCGAAGATAGCAGTTCCTGCAACCAAAACCGTTGCTCCCCGAGTCACGGCCAATCGCGCAGTTTCCAGATTAATACCTCCGTCCACCTCAATCAACACCTCACGTCCTAGTTCCAATATCTTTTCGCGTAATTTGCCGATTTTGTCAAGTGTACCCATGAGGAACTTCTGTCCGCCAAACCCGGGTTCCACACTCATCGGCAAGACAAGGTCTAAATCTGCAAGATAGGGAAATGTAGCCGAAACCGGCGTTTTGGGCCGAAGGGCAACCCCTGCTTTGAGCCCACGGGTTTTTATCAGATCAATCGTCGCTTCAACCGAGTTCTCAATTTCAATGTGGAAAGTGATGAGGTCCGCACCCGCGTCCGCAAATTCATTAATAAAATCCTGCGGATGGGTTATCATAAGATGCACGTCAAACGGACAGTTGGTATACTGCTTAACGGATTTAATCAACTGAGGCCCCATAGTTAGGTTGGGTACAAAATGCGCATCCATCACATCGAAGTGTATGAAATCTGCTCCAGCTTCTGCAACGCGACATATCTCTTCGCCAAGCCGGCTAAAATCTGAAGCAAGCATTGAGGGCGCAATCTTGATCTTCCGATCCGACACTAGAACTCCTTCTTTTGAACCTCCACACCGTTCTCGTAGACTGTCATTGTTGCCTCGCCGAAAACCCGCAGTGGAGGTCTTTCGATTAACACTCCTGGTTCATAATGGCTATCAACAACCGTAAGTGTTTTGCGCTCGTCTTCCACAACAAGCCGAACATGTTTGGGTAACTCACCCTCTTCTGAAACACGATACTTCAGTGAGATGAGACGACCTCTGTCAGTCTTAGTCTTTACGGAACCGCTGATCTCAAGCGACACAACCTGCCCAACGTACACCAGTTCGCCGGCAACAGGAAAATGACTAATAATTGAACCCTGCGGGATTTCAGGTTCCGATTCATAGGTTTCATCACCCACCTCCAGCCCGTTAGACTTGAGCAAAGCCCGTACTTCATCAATTGGTTCTCCACGCAAATCCGGCATCAATAACACTCTGGATCGTTTACCAAGGCTTACCAACAAGTGCACCGCGGCGCCCTGTTGATGCATCGAACCGCTTAAGGGTGTTTGAGCAATCACTGATTCCACAACGGGATACTGATCGGAGTGTACTTCCGCAACACGCCCGCGGCGAAGTCCGGCCTCCCTCAATATCTTTTCAACCTCCTGTAGCAACTTACCTGTCGCATCTGGTACTTCAATCATCTGGTCGCCAATACTTAACGTAATCTGCACAGGCTTCTTTCGCTTGACTTTGAATTCCGCAGGAGGAGATTGTTCAAGAACGAAACCTTTCGGAATGTCAGAGCTGGCTTTCTCCTCAATATCATCGGCTACTAACAATCCCGCGTCATATAGTAGCGTAACCGCTTGGTCGTAACTCTCACCGACCAGATTAGGGACCTCAATATCTTTTGAACGCACCAACCAAGGAATGACGAGGACTATTGCGACCAACCCAACAATCCCGACTGTGACGAGATGAAGAAAAGCAAATTTAATTATGGCAGTTAGAGTGGAATTCATGATTGAAACGTCAGGTGACCGTCAATTCTTCTTCAATCGATGGGGTAAAGCGGGTGCCTGTTTTCACCCGATACCCATTGATAAACTCGCCAGCATCCATGATCCGTTTGTTGGCAGGCTGTACTTTCGTTATGCGCACAGCCCCTTCACCCGTCCTGACAATTAGATGATGGCGCGGCGTAACGGCGATATCGCCGGACAATATATCACCTTGCAGAGTATCGACCATAACGTTGCATTCCAGAATCTTCAGACGGAGTTCGCCATTTAGAAACGTATATGCTCCGGGCCAAATCGCTGTGCCACGGACGAGATTACAAATCTCCACCGCCGATGCGCACCAGTCAATTCGTCCACTTTCTTTGGTCAATTTGGGAGCGCGAGTAGCCTGCTCATGATCCTGAGGAGTGTGTGGCGGAGGGGCGTTACTAGGCGTTGATTCTAGCACTTCAACTAACGTCGTTGCCGCAGTGCATGCTAATCGATCGGAAAGCATTGCAGCATTCTCCTGTGGGTCAACCTTGACACGGCGTTGAAGGATAATGTCACCCGTGTCCTCGGTCTCGTCAAGAAGCATTATGGTGATGCCTGTCTCATCTTCACCATTGATCAGCGCCCACTGTATTGGAGCTGCACCACGGTATTTTGGCAATAAAGAGGGATGAACATTTATGCAACCACAAGGGGGTAAATCCAACACCGCCTTGGGAATAATCTGGCCGAAGGCGACTACTACGATGGCGTCCGGTTGGAGTTTTCTGAGGGTTCGAATGAAGTCGGGGTGCCGTACCTTTTCAGGTTGATAAAGTTGCAATTCGTGGTGCGCAGCCACGGTTTTAACAGGCGGAGGCATCAACCTTTTGCCCCTTCCAGAAGGCCGATCGGGTTGCGTGACAACTCCGATGATATCGAAATTCCCTGCGATTAGTGCTTGAAGACTTGGGACGGAAAACTCATTCGTGCCCATGAAGATGATTCGCATTGAATGATACCTGCCAGACAGATGAAGACCATATCGAAGCCATGTGTTTAGCGGATCGCTTCCATTGCGTCCTCTTCCTTGAGCAGTTCCTGATCTTCCGACTTCAGTAGATCGATAAAGAGTATTCCGTCAAGATGGTCAATTTCGTGTTGTAAAACTCTTGCCATCATATGATTCGCGGTCAATGCTATATCTTCCCCACATGGCTGCAGTGCGTGGACTGTCACCGAACTAAATCGCCTAACTATACCCCGACGCCCGGGTAGACTCAAACACCTTTCCTCCGCTAGTCCTTCCCCGGTCGCCTCCGTTATTAAAGGATTTATCAATGCAACTGACGGACACTCCGGAAAAAGCGCGGAAATGTCAGCAACGATTACTCGCTTAGACACCCCAATTTGCGGTGCGGCGAGACCAATCCCGCTGGCGGCTGCCATAGTTTCAAACATATCGTCAATGAGTTGCAATATATAATCATCAATATGCTCAACCGACTTGGCTTTGTCTCGAAGTATGGGAATGTCGCCCTTTTGAATTTCCAACACTGCCATGTATCAATCGTATACCTAACAATCAGAAAGTCAACATCATTCCAACGAAATTTTCTGAAGAGAGAACGGCGAAGAATTCGCCCCGGAATGTGCACGCAAATCGAATCACTGTGCAGCCAATTAGAAGCGAATCTGGACAACTGGAAGCATCAAGCTTGATGGCTCCTCAACATTCCAACCAGCATTTCCAACCTTTTTTCGCCGTTGTTGCGGCGAGGGATCGGAGGGAATCAACTGTTCCGATGAGTTTTTATCATGAGTGTGCAACCAATCCCAGAATCCAATGAAGAGCGCGAAGGAAACTGCGCAAGCCCCAATAACTTTGTAATGCGTGCTTGTAAGTTCCGGTGCAATCTCGCCCTGTCGGGCCATCTCAACGCCTCGAACCGCAAGAAAACTGTGGACGGCAGTAAATGGCAGTGAAATCAAGGTAACAATCTCAAATCGACGCAACGCGCTCTCATGGTAATGTTCCTCGTGCTTTCCCCCTTCGACAGTGCGCGCGCTTCTGGGAGATTCCCGATACTGTGCAACCACGGTCGCTGGTAATAACATGCAAAACAGAACCAATCCAATTGTTAGATTAATCGTCACTCTGATTCGAAGTTTCATAATCCTCTCGAGATCGAAGCAGATGGATTATCAACATGCCTGCTCCCACGCAGATACAGATGTCTGCAACGTTAAACGTCGGCCACCAAAGCCCCGCCTTTTGAATTCCCACTTGCAAGAAATCGACAACTTCACCTAAACGGAGTCGGTCAACAAAATTCCCTAACGCTCCACCCAGAAGAAAGCCGAGCGCAATCCGCATCCATAGATTAGTCTGAAATTGGCGATAGTAGAAAAATATGAATCCAATAGCAACGATTGTGATTATGATAAGCAACACATTTTGCCCCGGCATTATCCCGAAAGCGGCGCCGCTGTTTCTATCGTGCCTCAGATTAAATATTCCATCTATGAGGACATACCAACTCCCACGTCTGATGTTGTTTGCAACAAGCCATTTTGTCAGCTGATCGAGTGCAAAACACGGCACCGCCACAAGAATGAGAGGAAGGATAGATCGAAGTTTAGGTGGTAGCATTTATGTTCCTTAATTTCGCCGCGTTAACGGTGGTAGTGAGAAAATGGAATCTAACTCCACCGCCGGGCTGATCCGTCTCTCGCCTTATGCTTGCCATGAGCCTAATCTCGATATTTATCATATTCTCCCTTGAGACGAATCCGAAGCGCTTTTTGCTAATACCAAATAGATATCAACATCCTTACCATCCGCATTATTTGAAGTTGAAAAGTTGAATTTCGTCGTTGAGTATAAGTATGACAACTCAACCTACCTCTTGGAACGAAATTCAGATAGAAAGAATTGATGATGTTCCGCTGTTGATTGGCTTGCAGCAGCGGCTGGGACTTGATGCTATCATAGATGATGTTATCCCGCGTCACTGGCTGCATCAAGGATTATCACTGGGTCAACTGGTTGTGGGCTGGAATGCCTACATTCTGTCAGAAGCCGACCACCGCAAGATGGCTGTTGAACAGTGGGGCGTCGAGCATCAAGCGCTGTTGTCAGAATTGTTTGGCATACCCGTCCGTCGCACCGATTTCAGTGATGACCGACTGAGTCAACTGCTCACGCAGTTAGCTGATGATGCAGCGTGGCGCTGTATTGAGCAAAAACTCTGGCGTAACAGTATCTCTGTTTATCAACTTAAACCTGAGCGAGTTCGGCTGGATGCGTCCCGATTTAGTGGCTATCATACCCCTTACGATGATGGGTTGATGCAACACGGATACAACTCAAACACGCCACAGCTAGCGCAAGTGAAACTGATGGCTGCCAGTATTGACTGTGGAACATCGGGACACCTGCTTTCGACCGATGTGGTGTCGGGCGAAAAAGCGGACGACCGGTTGTATCTACCAACGATTGACGACGTGCGTCAGATGGTCGATGAGTCCGGGCTATTGTATATCGGCGACAGTAAAATGAGCGCCATTGAGATTCGCGCCGAACTAGCACGAAAGGGGGATTTCTATTTGGTTCCGTTGGCGAAAGTCGGCGGTGTTCCGGCGCTCTACAAGCAATGCCTGGCACCTATTGTTTCCGGTTCACAGCCTGCGACATTAATTTACTCCTTTGATAATGAGTGCCAATCGCCGGAGCTTATGGCAGCAGGGGATGAGACAAACCGTTCTCAGACAACTACTCTGGCTTCGGGAGACACCTTTACTTGGCAAGAGCGCATGTTAGTGGTGCGTTCCTTATCCAAAGCCAAAAAGCAGTTTGGCACGTTAGAGCGAAACCTTCAACAAGCGACAGAGGAGATACTTGCCTTAACACCAGATCCCGGACGTGGACGACGGCAGATTCGCACCGCAGCCGAGTTGGAGCAAAAGGTTAAAGCCATAACAGCGGCGTATCAAGTCGGTAAGTATCTCCACTATACTGCCGAATGCGAAGAATCGGTGAAAACGTGTTACATCGGTCGCGGACGCGGGGGTGCCAATCGCCGACAGAGGGAAATCCGCAGCGTTCGCTATCAAATCACACAAGTTATTCGAGATGAGCAAGCGATTCACCAAGCATACTGTCAGATGGGGTGGCAATTGTACGCCACCAATCAACCTAAAGCGCATTTACCGCTTGATGAAGCCGTCAGACTCTATCGTGCCGCCCCGCGCATCGAACGCCATTTTCATCTGTTTAAGTCCGCTCCGATAGGGATTTCACCGATGTATGTAAGAAATGATGACCAGATTAAAGGGTTGGTTCGACTGCTTTCGCTGTGTATCCGACTTTTGACCTTGATTGAAATTGTCTCCCGACGCCATCTTGAAACACACCGTCAAACCTTGGCAGGATTGTACCCGGACAACAGAAATCGTCGAACCGCCAAACCGACAGCAACCCGACTTTTACGCGCTTTCCATGGTATCCATAGCGTGCGATTGCCAAATCAGGTCACATCTTACACCACCCCATTGACCGATTTACAACGACAGATTCTTTCAATGCTTTGTATCCCCGAGTCTGTTTACGAAGCTAGAGCGCCTGATTCACACCACTCGTAGCCTTCGCACGAACATGCAGACAGATACTAGCCCAAGTCTGCTACGCATAATTCAACTTTTACTCATCCGATAATGCGGATGGTAAGACATCTGTTCTAGAATTCGCAGAAAAATGAACAAAATAATGGGCGAGATATCAATTCCAAAATTCCGTGTCATAGGGGTCAGCACGTGCCGCAAAGGAGCCAATACAGGATCTACGAGCGCATTGGTTACCCAGTAAATCCTTTGGACTGCCATGTTCCGAATCCCGCCGATAAACCACGATAGCAGGACATTTGCAATGACAATCCAAGTGTAAATCCGAATAGCCTCAAGAATAACCGGAATCAGTACATTTCCCATACTGTGAGTTTTAGTGTAACCCTTTAGTGTAACCCTTATTATGAACTCGCGAGCTCTTCGGCGCGGCGTCGTGCAGCCATTACCGCCTCGGTCATCACCGCGCGTAGATTTCCACGTTCTAGTTCATGCAAGCCAGCTGCGGTTGTTCCGGCTGGCGTCGTAACAAGGTTTTTAAGAACCGCTGGATGTTCGCCAGTTTCGTGCAACACTTTGGTAGCACCGAACACGGTATGCACGGCTAGTTGATTAGCGTCCTCCCGCGTCAAACCTATATGAACTCCGGCATCGGCAAGTGCCTCGATAAACAGAAATATAAAAGCGGGACCGCTGCCGCTGAGTGCTGTTACGGCGTCAAGAATCTTTTCTTCGCGCACCATTGAACTACCGAGAGCGTTGAAAATGTCTTCCGCAAAAGAGACATGCTCATCTGAAGCGGCGCGCCCTTTCGCGATTACACTGATTGCCGCCTTGGCAGTAACCGCCAAGTTTGGCATGACGCGCACAACAGACGTGGGAGAAGAAAAATAAGATTCAAACGTTTTGGTGGGCACCCCCGCAGCAATTGAGAGTAGCCACTGTGTCGAAGATTGGAAAACGGCAGCAATTTCTGGTAGGATTGTGGGTACATTTCCAGGTTTCGCCGCGTACAGTACACATTCGACGTTCTCTACGAGATTTGAGACATTTATCGATTTGTTGACTTTCAGTTCTTCACATAGAGAATCAACCTTTTTCTCAATGATGTCGCTCACCCAAACCTGATTCCCACCGAGCAAGTCGCTGACTATTCCGCGGAGAATCGCCTCTCCCATGCCGCCAACTCCAATTATTCCTAGTCGAAAATCTGTTTCCAACACATTCCTCCCGTGCATCTATGCCCGTTCGCCAAAAATTGCGGAGCCGATTCTGACCATGTTTGCCCCTTCTTCAATTGCAACCTCAAAGTCGTTCGTCATTCCCATCGAAAGAAATCTCATCTGAACTTTTGGATATCCTTGACTGTCGATTGTTTCCTGGATCTTTCTAAGTAAAGTAAACGACGGACGAACCTCTTCCGGTTCGGGAACAAATTTTCCGATAGTCATGAGTCCATTTATACAAACATGTGTACACTCTAGAGCAGACTCCATGAAACTTGGTACTTCATTGGGTTGCAGACCGTATTTACTTTCTTCACCGGAGGTATTGACTTCGATCAGCACATCGGTTTGACGATTCAATTGGCAGGAGCGGCGATTGATTTCGGTTAGAAGCCGGATGCTATCCACCGAATGAATTAAATCAAATATCTGCAACGCCTGCTTAACTTTGTTGGTCTGCAAATGTCCCACGAGATGCCATCTTACAGGGCGATTGACCTGAGAGTGCTTGTTACGCGCTTCTTGTACCCGATTCTCACCAATATCCGTAATACCCAAGTCAATCGCTTCATCAATCAGGCTCACTGGTTTGGTTTTGGAAATGGCTACAAGTTCAATCGAGTTTACATCTCGCCCGACACGTTGAGCCGCTGATGCGATTCGATCTTGGACGTTTTGGATATTCTCTCGAACAGAGGCAGATTGGAAACTGTCCATCGGACATTTCTTAAAGAGGAGGACTATCGACTTATTATGGATTTAAAGGAATACAATACGCCGAAATACTATCACACCAATAGAGATGGTTGCAAGTACAAACTCAACTGTGGTCTCAGTTAACCTGAGGTCCATTTTAGTTGACCGTGAAGCACGAAATGGTTAAAATGGCGCAAGCAAAAATATGCTAATCGGTAATCATCGGGTTCCGGATTTTGGAAGCCCTTCTCCAGAGACAGACTCGATCCAAATATAAGGATTTAGCGAACAGAGCAGTTTTAATCCTTCGGTTAGTTGTGGAATCGCCAGAATCTAACAATGCCTCATTCATGGAAAGGAAGTAATATGGATACCCTATCTATATTGGCAGCTATTTCTGGGGCAGTTAACAGTAGAGTACCAAGCAACGCTCCCGATTTCATGGCAGGTGCTGCCGAGGCTGTCGTTACACGTGTCAAGGACGAGCCAACGCAACGAGTTCTACGGCTCATAGATAAGGCTCCCGAAGATTTTGAAGACGTTCACGATGAGTTGTATGCTCGCGCCTTGGTACTAAGCGACGGCACACAACATCTCGCCATCATCACGGTGGATATCGGCAGCCTAGATGGACCGGTAGTGCTCAGCGCCATAGAAAAAGCTACCGGAATTCCTGAAACCAACATCGCTGTCAACTGGAGCCACACGCACGGTGCACCAGGGGTTGACGGACGCGCACTGGCGCCGGGGTCAGAAGAATGGCTCGCCAATGCCTTGAGCCAATTGGCACAACATGCTATGGATAAACTTCAAGGGGCTACACTCCGAGTTGGACGCGAACCGGTACAAATCGGTTATAATCGACGCCTGATGGGTGGCGATGGTTATATCACCATGGATGTAAATCCCAAGGGAGCAATCGTACCTTGGGTGGACGTATTGGGTGTTTACGGCAACGACGGGTTACGAATCGCGGTGCTTTTTTCTCACGCTGCACATCCCGTCATCGTGCATTGGGCAAGCGAAGCAATCACTGCCGACTTTCCCGGTTTTGCCGTTGGGCATCTGCGTAATTTGCTCGATAAATACAGTGACCCACAGGGGGTTCTAATGTTCGCCCAAGGATGCTGTGCTAACATAAATGGATATCCGTTACGAGGTGGATACGACGCGGCTGATGCCGCCGGATTATCACTGGCTTTTGCGGCGAAGAACGCGCTAGCTCATGCGGACACCGTTTCCACCAAGCCGTTTAGAACCCATGCGCTTGAACTTTCACTTCCATACTGGCATCCGTCCATCGAGACCTGTAAAGCAATATTGAAGCGCGAACCGGATTCCCGACATCGCGACCGGTTGCAACAGATAATTGACGGAGGCGGCCAGGAATTCCTGACCTTTCCGATGAATGCCTTTGCCGTTGGGGACAATCTGTGCATGCTGTTTCTACCGAGTGAGACGTTCGCCGAGTATCAGTTGTTTGCCGACGAAACTTCGCCCTTCAAACACACTGTAATCTATGGATACACTAACCGAGGTGTAGGATACGTCGCTACCAAGAAGGACTACGATTTAGGCGAACGTGGTGGTTACGAAGCATCAATAAACCATCGTTGGCCATTGGAACCTTCTATCGAAGAACAGATCTTGGATGGAATCTCACAACTCTTCCGCGAATTGAAAAACGCATGAGACTTGGATTGGAAGGGGATGCAACTTGTCAGCACAATACATATACCTATTTTCTCTGCTTGGGGTCATTCACGTTGGTTCGGCACTATGGGTGTACAGGGATGTAAAACTTCGAGGACAGTCGCTGTTTTGGGTTCTTGGTACGGTTCTCATGCCGGAGGCGTTCTTTCCAATATACTTTTGGCGTGTGGAGCCCAAATTAATGTGGTATTGTCCGGCATGTACCCGTGAAAACACGGACTCGACTCGCAGGTGTAGACATTGTGACCGACTCTATACCAGAGAGGAAACTGTTCTACGACTGCATGGCTACCCGGTACCGTCGGACGTGATGGTCATTGCATTGGCTACGCTCCTCGTTCACAGGTTTTGTCTGTATCTTATGTTTCTGATTCGAGACGGATCGGACTCACTAGCTGAAGTAGTTGATATCACAACGCTCTCGCCTTCCCAACTTTGGACCATCGAGTTGATTGCGGCAAATGCGCTCATTTGGCTGTGTTTCCACTGTGTTACGGCACGGTATCTTGGTTGTCTAAACTCGATCGGTCTCCAATTCAAGTTCAGTTACCGCCAAATAGCCCTTCCATTGGTACTCGCGCCACTGCTATTCCTCTTCTCTGAATCAACCGTCCACGTCATTTCACAAGTTAGCCGTTGGACATCCTTTGCCACCTTAGAAAACCTCCTTCAATGGGAACGCAATCAAGAATCCGCGTATTTTCCCGTAGATTTTGACGCTTCCTTAATTCTCATCGCTTTCGTCTCGATAGTCCTTACACCATTTGCTTACGAGGTATTCTTCAGAGGAATTGGATACCTCGCTTTCGCCCGTAGATTTGGACACTTTAAAGGTATCATACTAAGTTCCTTTTTTTATGCCGTATTCCACGCAGGTGCGATCGAGTTCGTTCCATCGTTTGTTTTTGGCGTAACTGCCTCACTACTGTTTTTTCATACGCGCTCGTTAATCCCCTTGATCATCACCCACAGCTTGGTAAACGCGATTGCACTTGCCGCTTGGTTTATCAATGCGTGAGCATAGGAATGATCTAGGACAAGAACAGAATCTATTGGGCTAGAATTTGATAAAAGGCAGGAATTATTGAGTTGTTACATCGCGGCTAAGTTGGAGGTCGTGCAGTCTTTCGGCGTCCAAGAACTTGGCATTCTTGTCGATAGTGTAGGTAGAGATTTTCCCTTGATGAGGCTAGACTGATTTGTCCTGCGGCGATGCGCCGCGGACATAGGAACCTAGCATCTTGACATGCATGCACAGCTGCTCAAGCTCTGGCAGTGCTGCCTGCACGTTAGCGTCTTCTATATGCCCATCCAAATCAACGTAAAACACGTACTCCCACGGCTTCGTCTGGGCTGGCATTGATTCAATCTTGCTCATGTTGATTTGGTGTTTCTTAAGAACCGTGAGGACTTCGTAAAGAGCGCCAACTTTGTCTTGGATGGCAATAAAAATTGATGTCCTATCTCGGCCGCTTCTCTTCGCAATATGGCGTCCAATCACCTGGAAGCGGGTTATATTATTCGAATTGTCCATGATAGACTCATCGACAATTTGTAATCCGTAGATTTCAGCCGCGAGTTTACTGGCTATAGCCGCGGTGCCTTCCTCTTCCGCCGCTAAGTGTGCGGCTTCCGATGTGCTTGCGACTTCAAACTGCCGCACACCCCTGAGATTTTGGCGCAACCACTCTCGGCATTGGGCAAACGACTGTGGATGCGAATAAACTTTAATGATTTTCTCCCTTGGGACACTTGAAAGTAGATTCTGGTCAATCGGCAAAAAAACCTCTGCGCAGATTTGCAACGTCGTAACTTCAAACATCTCTAGAACGTCGCGGACAGTCCCTCTTGATGAGTTCTCTATCGCAACGACGCCGTAATCCGCTCCGCCCGATTCAACCTCCGCAAATACATCGGTCTGATCCATTATTGGAGTGAATTCAACCGACGAACCAAAATGTCGAAGCGCTGCCTCATGACCGAAACTCCCCGCGGGACCTAGAAAAGCTACACGTAAACGTTTCTCCAAAGATCGACATGCGGAAATTATCTCGGAAAAGATTGTGTCCAATGCATCTGCGGGAAAGTAGTTGCTATTTTTTGCCCGCAACCGAGCAAGGATCTCTGTCTCTCGGTGAGGGGCATAGATGTCTTCTACGCCCGCTTTCGCTTTGATTTGCCCCACTTCCCGTACCACCTCGGCACGACTGTGCAGTAGTAGCAATATCCGATTGTCAATCTCGTCCAACTGAGCGCGGAAATTTTCTAATTCCAATAATAGATTCTCCCATAGAATAGGGGAGACGTAATGCATGAAGTACGAGAGACAAAACACGAAAAAGGATTAGTCGAGTGAATAATAAACGACGTAATCTTCTTCATTGAACCCCCATTGTAAACTTTCACGCACTACGGCTATCCCATCAGGATTTGCGGCGTTTTGACTTGCCCTTCTTCGATGGCTTTTTTTTGAGTGAATTCATGGCTGCAATCATCTCATCGTCCGAAGGATTATCCTTCACCATATCAACGAATGCCTCAGCACTTATCTTATGTTCCTCCAGGAACATTTTGTCTTGCGGTCACGGGTAGATGTAATCGCCGATTGTACCGGCTAACTTAGCGTTAGCTTTGTCGGTGATTCGAGCCAACCATGGTATATCCCCGATTAGCGTATCCCGATGGCGCGGTTTCCAATCCAATCCCATTCTACTCACCCCCTTTCTGTGTATTGGCTTCCAGTTGCTTCAAAGTCTTTTCCAATAGATTTAGATGTCTGCCATACTCCGACCAATCTCCACCGCGTTGTGCCCGCTGTGCCGATTCAAAATGTTGAGCCGCGGAGCTTACTAAATCGCGAACTGATGTTCCACTGGACGTTGGCATGTCTGTACTCACGAGGTCGGTGCTCGATTCACTTCCATAGGCAATAGGGTCTTCTTTCGCAGATGCGAGACTCTTTCCGAACATGTTGATTAACGCTTCATCAAGGCTTTTGCCCCAAGCCACATTCTCCTTGTACCCGATGACTACGCGCCGCAACTCGGGAATTGCTGTTGCGGCATCTTCCGACTGAATATAGATCGGTTCTACGTAAAGAATAGATTCATTCATAGGAATGATCAGCAGATTACCGCGAAGCACCCGTGAACCCTGACTGTCCCACAGCGAAATCTGCTGCGAGATTTCAGGTTCTTGGCTAATGAAGTTCTCGACTTGCATCGGTCCGGGTGCGAGCTTCCCCTTCGGAAACCGATAAACCAACAATTGGCCATACTGTGGAAGATCGCATCGGGCGGCAAACCAAGCGGTAAGGTTTGGCTTGTTCTTGGGTGTAAACGGCAACATGAGCATAAATTCAGCCCGTTCCTCTCCCGGCAATTTAATGATTACATAATAGGGCGCCACCTCCTGCACGTTTGTGACAGTTTCAGGCAGGCTCGCCTGACGCTGCGCAAACGGAGACGTTGGCACCGGCGTTGCCTGTTGGGAGCGCTGACGTTCCGTATTGTCATAAAGTTCCTTACCAATCTCCCACTGATCTTCGCTTGCATAGAATGTAACCGGATCTGTCATGTGATAATCCTGATACATCCGCGCCTGAATGAGAAACATTGTGGTCGGGTAGCGGATATGCTTTTTGAGTGCTTCAGGCATCGTGTCAAAAGGCTTGAATAAATCGGGAAAAATACTGCGATAGCACTCGACAATCGGATCTTTTTCCCGCTCAATGACATAAAAATCTATGCTTCCGTCATAAGCATCAACTACAACCTTCACGGCATTGCGAATGTAATTCCCCCACGGTTTCTCGCCACCCTGAATTCGACCGGCAACCCGTCTGCCGCGTTGTGCGGCAATTTCGGCGCGTAGCGCATGTTGCATCGGCGCCGCATACGGATATCGATGTGTGGTCGTATAAGCGTCAAGCATCCACACCAACCTGCCGTCATGAATGATTGCGTATGGATCTCCATCGTATCGGAGGAAGGGAGCTACCTTGTTGACGCGTTCCTTGATGTTACGATGATAGAGCACTCGACTGCTAGACTCGATCGGACCGGGAAGAACAAACTTGAACTCATTACCAAACTTCAGCATGTACACAAACCTGCGCCAGAAGGTGGAGAGTTTAACACCTCCTTCTCCTTGATACGAGTATTTGGCAAAATCTTCACCAAATGATGTCGGGTAATCAAATTCCAATTCCTCCGTACGCTCCGGATGCACGATGACATAATGATTTGTGCGTTCTCCGTAGTAGATTCGAGGTCCCGGGTTTTCGCCGAATCGAAAATCCCACTCGGGTTCATAATCAACCGGATCGATATCCCGAACGTACATTTTCGGTTTTCCATCAAGAATCTCGTTAACGGGACTCATCACAGCCCCGTACCCATGGGTGTAAACATAGGTGCGCTTAAACCAATCGTTCCGAACTTCGTGCGGAAGTTCGTTTATATTCAATTCTCGTACGGATAACATCACTTGACGCGGTGAACCGTCAATGGCATACCGATCAATGTCTACGCTATGAAAATCGTATTGCGAACGTAATTCCTGCAACTGTCGAAATGTCCGTTGGATAGGGCGTTCATCCCAAAGGCGGATACTGTTCATTACCGCAGCGTTTTCCTGATTTCTAACCCCCTCGTAAGAGAGTTCGCCTGTCAACGGGTATTCCTCTTCCGTAACCGTATTTTCTCCCAAATCGTAGCTGTGCAGCGTTGCCTTGATATTGTAGTTGATATACTCCGTCTCCAACTCCTGTTTATTCGGTTCAACACGCCATTTTTGTACAACCGCCGGGTAGACCTGTCCAATTAGACCGACGAACAAAAAAACTGCAAAACTCCCGAGGGCATATCTAAGTCGCTTTAGAAAAATACTAACCAGAAAAACTACGGCGCAAATGAGGGAAAGCACCAAGAGGATTTTTAATAGCGGAAGACGTGCATGAATAGCTGCATAGCCTCCACCTCCCCGCACAACATCATTCGTCGTGTAGAGTAAATCAAACATGGCAAACCGATAGTTCCAAGCGCGAAACATCAGTGTCAACGCCCCAAGTACCAAGAGATGAACTTTAACGTGGGTTGGAGGGGAAAGACGATTGTTATCACCAATGAGCAGACCGTGAAAAAAGTATATCGCGGCAGAAAAGAAAGTCAACAACATGAACAATCCAAACAGGTTCCCAATGATGAAGCGTTCAAGCGGCATTCTGAACACATAATAGCTGACGTCCTTGTGAAAGATTGGATCGCGTGCCGCCGCCATCAGCGTTCCACGTGTCGTTACATCGAATCCTAAAGGTTTCTCTAATTGGATTGTTGCTACACCATCGTCTTGTAGCCGAATGGATTGGATGGATGCGGTCACTTTTTCAGAAGTGTCTTGAATCGTGATCGTGTCACCAACTTGCAAACCTTTTGCTTTTAGCTCCAGTTCGGCAATTTGTAACTCCGTCGCATCGCGATTTGCCTCTTTAATGAGCGGCGTAGAATTCTGAAAGGCGAGTCCCTCGGCATTTGAGTACCTAAGAAAGGGCTCCCACCTGTCCGTTGCAGCATAACCCATTAAGATGCTAAATCCTATCGCCAAGAGCGTCAATACGCCGTATATTAGCCGCCGCAAGTCGAAATCGGCCTCACCTCTTATCGGGATGCTTTCCATTACCGTCGGACTGAGCCGAGACGGAGTAAAGCGAAACAGCAGATAAACGTTGAGTAAGGTAACGACGAGAAAAAAAGCTCCAATACCAATCCCTAAAAGTATTTTTGTGAGAAGTATCTTCTTGTAGACCGAGCCATAACCCACAACACCAAACCAAAGTAGGTCCGGATAGATTTTCACGAGGATTGCAATAAACCCACCTACTGCCGCCAGTATGGCGGCGAGAACAATCAACCGCTTAAAACGCGAATCCATATTTTTCCTTTCATGGGCTCAAGATTGAAATACACTGTTCAATCTTTGAACCTTAAAACGCTTGGCCCAGTCCGAAATGGTATTTTACCTCCGGATCTATACTCCCCAAGTCTGTACGCCGCGCTGCGGCGAGATCAAGTGAAAACAGACCAAGTTGCAGACGCAGACCGATGCCAACCGTGCCATTTACATCGTCAAGACGGAACCAATTTCCGTCACGTCGAAAAACGTGAAATCTGTTTTCAGAGTTAAATTTGTCGTCCGACCAAACACTTCCAAAATCTGCAAATATAATTCCGCGAATGCCACCAATCGCCCAAGCGAAAGGCCAACCGAAACGCAGTTCGTCTATGAAAGGGATGCGTGCCTCAAAATTGAGTAATCCCATGCGCGTGCCAACCAGCTCCTCGTATCGGTAGCCCCGGAGCGAGTCAATACCACCAAGATAGAATAAGTGGCGATCTTTACCGAAACTTCCTCCTAAGAACAGTCGTGTCGCCAAAGTAGATCGCCTCCCTAACTTGAGGTACCGTCGACCATCGAAAATAACGTTGAAAAGGTCGAGGTCGCTGCCCAAATCTCGAAATGATTTTTCCACTGAGAAGCGGTAGCGTACGCCGGTGTGCGGACCAAACTCTCTCCACCTCGTGGTGTCGTTTACAAAAGAAACCGTGCCGAGCATAAGCATCCCGCGACCACTATCGAATGTACGTTCGGTTTGAAAGTTGTAAGTGAACGGTTTCGAATAGAATAAAGTCTGAAAATCAATACGTCTATAGCGATTAAATGGATAGCTGAAGTATCCCATCAACCCAGTGGTCCGTTGCAACAAGCCGTATCGATTCCGGGGTGATCCCAAGACATGGTATTGATGGTAGTTGAATATAGCCGAACCTATATCTGCACGGCGTGAAAGATACCCGTACCGTGCAATAAAATCGGGAGCGACAAAACCGGATTGATTAGCAACGCTTAAGCCTAAGCGATGATTCCCCATCATGTCGCTGGCGATTAGTTCCGTAGTATTGCGCAAGAGACCGTCAGCGCCCAGATTAAAATCTGTAAAAATCGCATCCAGCGCCACTTTGGGGCCATATTTTCTCCGAGCAATTCGATGCTCCCGTTCCTCATTGGCTTCTAGAGCGACAGGACGCAACTCCGCGGGAGACATATCTATTTTCTCATTGATAGCTTTTTCTGTCTCCATGAGGCAGATGTCCTGTTTGCCGTTCTGATATGCACCAAACACTATCCCCTTCCTGTCCGGCGAAAAACTGGGGTTGAAACAGCCCGTCATGATATTGGTTAAACGAGTGAGTTCCGTACCGTCAGATTTTATTGTATATATGTCATAAACGCCCTGAATATCGGCACAGAAGATGACTTCGTCACCGTTTGATGACCAATTTGGACTTACAGAGCTATAGCTGTCATGAGTCAATTGCTGCTGCGTCCGTTGACCAACATCAATGATGATTAGTTTGGACCTTCCTTCCCGTTCAGATGAATAGACAATCTCCTCACGCGTTGGATTCCAGGCTGGGTGAGTATCGTTGAAGCGATCATGAGTCAGTGGAGTCATTTCTCCGGTTGCGCATTCGAGAATGTAAAGATCTGTCTGTGCTCCCTTCATGGCAGAAAATACGACTCTTTCGCCGCTACCATCATAAGATGGTGAAGTTGCCACATCAAAATCCAGTTTGATGCGGCGGGTTAACCGTTTGTTGAGGATGTTAATCTCAAGGAAATAATCGGACCCGCGATGTTTACCAATGAAGGCAATACGGTCTCCGTCCGGCGACCATGTAAGCGCCCGTCCATCGCTACGAATCTCTTCATATCTACTTCCGAAGAATCGCTTGCTAATCCTATCTATCTTCTCCCCTGTTTTCGCGGACATCAGAACGATTTCACCAAATCCTTCATTCCCGGTAACATACGCGACAAGATCGCCGCTGGGTGACCAAATCGGTTTTACGTTGTGCGAATAGCGAGATTTCGCTGTCAAATTTTTAGACACGGCGTCTGGCAAATCGCGGTGCTCTATCATCGGCCAATATTTCTTCTTCACCGTTCGACGCCAATCCTCGTCAAATTCTTGAAGGCTTATCTCTAGCACATTTTGAAACGCTTCATTCAAATCTTTGGTTCGACTCTGCCGCAACTCCTGCATGATTTCCCCAATCTTCTCTCGACCGTATGTTTCTGCCAAGTGTTTTATTGCTAGTTGTCCCATCTTATAGCCTAGAAAAACTTGCGATCCAAGAATTCGAAAATCGTGCAAGTGAACAAGGGGCACCATCCGATTGTGAACGCTCGCGTCCCGCAATACCATCTCGCCAATTGCGTCGTTGTCTTCGGCGAAATAGTCCGCACTTCCTTCGATGAACCAGATTGGTGCAGAGTACAAAAATTCCCCACTATAAATGCGGGCGGCTGGCTTCTGATAGATGATATCAAATTGAAATATGTGAACAAGCTCATGAAAAATCACTTCTCGAAATGCTTCCATCGACCCCGTAAACGGAATCACCACTCGTCGCTTGAATATCTCCGCAAACCCGCCGATGCCTTCATGCAGTTCCTGAAGAATGATGTTCGTTTCTTGAAAATCTTTGTGCGATTGATACAGGATTAACGGAGTTCGATCCGCAATCTCGTGTTCAAAGTCTTCACTATGCTTTTCATACGCCTCTTCGGCAATGTCTGCCATGATTGGTACTAGCTGAGCTTCCGCAGGATAATAGTATATGTCAAAGTGTTCTGTTCGATGAATCAACCAATCGAAATGCTGGTCGGTGACTTTATTCTTGCCGAATCCTTGCGCCCAACTGTTTCGTGAACTGAATGAACCGAATTCTAAGGAGAGCACGCAGAGAAGCATGAAGGCCAAAACCCCGCACCGAGTTTTAGAGCGATGAAACCAGCGCTGCATCTCCATCGGTAATCTTCTCATCACATCTTCTCCCTACAGATGACGTACAAGTTTTTTCTCACCAATTTGACTCGGTTACTTTACTAGAAATCTTACTTCGGTCTCGTAATGTGGCGCAATCTGGCGCGTAAACTCAGTTACCGCTTGCTTGGTCAATGATTTCAATATGGTATCTCGCGGTGTAATCTGCGAAACCAAAAAGGATCCTAAAGCATGGTTCTCAACAGCGGTACGTTCATACTTTTCATCCCAAATTATTTCCTCTGAATCGATATCTACAATCATCACACGTAGCGCCAAGATGTACATTCGCTGTATATAGTCTTGATAACCCACCACGTACTGTCTTCGTGTAGGGGAATAGTGTTCTCCGTAATAGGTCTTGGGTTGGTTGACCGTGTAATACTTGTAACTTCCTGTGATTAGTCCATCCACTTCGAAATACCCGCCGAGCCGTGCTAACTGGCCCATATTTGCCAGAAACTCAGTATCAATAGTCTCACCGGTTATCAATCGACCCGTCTCTTGACCACCAACGACATTGTAGTTTTCGTGTCTCCCAATCCGGCGACGCATGGTTGAAGCGATCTCGTCGCCAATGTCTATATTGTCGGTCGAATCTCCAGATTTGTCCTTTACGAATGGCAAGACAGCGAAACTTGAGAATCGATCAGAGTCAATTTGCGACTTAACTTGGACAGGTATCGTCACTCGCGTGATGGATCTCCCACAACCACTACATATTGCCAAGAGCACTAAAACCAAGCTAGCACGAGTAACCATTTCTTCTTCATCCTAGGATTGAGATTCCCCCAAATTCACTACTGTCCACGGTATTACACTTCGTCAAGGAGAAATCCCATATCTGTCATCTTATGAATCGCATGGCTTCCACAGTTGAGCACCTCAAATTAGCGGAACGGCATTTTGTTGCCAGTCTCTGCGCTACAATCCCCGGGTGAATCCTCTCCGCATCGTGACATCCTCCTGCTGTGTAAGCCCTTAATCCAATTCAGTTCGACACTTTTTGATGCCCAAAGAGAATTGCATGTGTCTCCGGTTCCTGTTAGGTGCTACAGTTCAACGACTCTTGAAAGGGTTTCCGACTTACGGTACAACGAATCCGCCTTCAGAATATCGCACTTTCGCGCCCGTGACTCTGGGCTTGGCTCCAAGTCGGATCGGGAGCAATTTTATTCCGCTAATCCCTCTTCCTTATCATCATCACTCTGAGCAGCCGAATCGCTCTTATTACGCTCAACGTGTAAGCGACATTTTCGATAGTTAAAACGATAATATTTGCTGTTAGAATCTAACTCCGTCGCGCGCTTATAAGACTCAAACGCCTTATCGATCTTCCCCAAAGCCTCATAGGCGACGCCAAGGTTATTATGCGCTTTGGCATTTCGTGGATCAACGTCAAGAACCTGATTCCATCGAAAGATAGCCTCATTCCAAAGCTTGGATTCCGCAGTTCGGACCCCGAAGCTATTATATTGATCTACTGACACCTTATCGGTAGTTATCCCGCAACCTGAAAGGGCAATGAAGGAAAAAATCAAGAGAGATAAGAGCGACCAATAGGTTGGCATCATTATGTCCTCATCTTCGGTCATATTCTACATAAGCCCTAGCGAATCGTCAAGCCTAATTGTGAACACGCCAGCACCGCATGTCCCGAGATTGGTTTAAAACATAATATTGGTTTAAAACTTATCTTCCGCATTATTGAGCACCTAAAAGTTTAATTTCTCAGTTGGTCGTATCCCGCATCATAATTGACAGCACGCAATTATCCCTGTCGGAATAATCCTTTCCGCAAGTAACATTTACTAGTCGGAATCCTTTTCCTCGCTCCAGAGGAGATCAAGTGACTGCATAAGGAACGCGATAGAGATCCTCAATGTCAATAGAATGCGATATGTCCAGAGTCCCGCGCTCCAGAGGAGATCAAGCGAATGGATAGTGAGCGCGATAGAGATCTTCCATGTGTGTGTTACTTGGTAAATGAAGTTGACGATGGAAGGGCAAAACCGGTCAATCAATCGGACTCGCGGTAGTATCTTAGGTGATTTTTGCTCGTTCGTGGAGATTCATAGAGATGTACCCCAAGATCTAGTATGTGAAAATTTGAGATTACACAAGTCTATTACGCGGAAGATGAGTAAAACATAATAAATGACCTGGATAATTTCGCTTCAATCAAGCAGGTCCATCTCACAAATTCAAGGAAGATTTTTTTAGCGGACTCGTCATCGAAAATGACGTTCTCATGCGCAACCGCCGAGATTAACAATCTGTGTGAATTTTTATGTCTATACTCCGCACTGTCAGAAATTGCGTCTTCTGTAGGATCAAACGAGCGGATAAATCAAGTGAGTGAATAACGAACGCAATAGAGTTCCCATAGAGATCCCGCGATCTCCAGGTCGCGACCCTTGTACGAGGGAACTCCGATTCCCGACCTGCTGGTGCTACGTAAGTCCTATTAGAAACGATTATTACTGGAAAAGAAAGCGCAATAATACCCAACGCAAAGTATAACGATACGAGAATCTCAAAAGCCTTGGGAGGGCGATAAGCGCGTAACAACGCTAATCTCATACACACACCAAAGCCACAGAGCGGGATCAACTCAGTGGATTACGAAGGCGATAGAACTTCAACAGATAACCGGAGGCGCCTTCCCGTTTGACGTTAGAAATTCGACATGCTATAATCGCCGTAGACTGAATCTCTGGAGGACAAAATGGCGCTTTCACTTACGCCATCGCCAAATTCCATTTTTTCTTTCACTGCCATTAGCTTCCTCACCCTCCTCGTCGTGCACAGTCTCGCTGCTGCCGAAGACCCGACCGATCGCGTTCAACTCTCCCCAATAATTGTTACTCCGGGGAAGTTCACAATCCTTGGAGGTACTCCCTCAGTAGTTTCTCTCACGAAACGGGAAATCGAGTCACTTCCGTTGATTGACAACGATGTGATGCGTGCTGCACATATTTTTCCGGGAGTCATATCCAACGATTTTAGTGCGCGCTTTAACGTACGCGGAAGCGAAAAGGATGAAATTCTGGTTAGATTGGACGGAATGGAGTTGTACGAGCCATACCACCTACAGGATTTCGGAGGCGCAGTTTCCATAATCGATCTTGGGCTAGTACATCGAACAGATCTGTTGATGGGCGGCTTTCCTGCCGAGTATGGCGACAAGCTGTCCGGGGTATTTGACATCAATGTGAAAGAAGGAAATCGCGAAGAATTTAAAGCGAACTTTGGTGTGGATCTGATAAATGCGCACGCCATGTTGGAAGGGCCGTTATCCCGCAATGGTTCGTGGTTGCTTGCGGCGCGACGGGGCTATGTTGACATCATCCTGGCCCTGATGAATGCCGACGAAGAATTGAAACCGCAATACGCGGACCTATACGGCAAAATCACGTATAATCTGACATCGCAGGACATATTAACGTTCAATAGCTTGTATGCCTGGGACAAAAATCACATCAATGAAGAAGATGATGAAAACGATCTCGATTCCAAGTATCAAAATGCTTTGGTGTGGACAAAATGGCGCCATCATTTCAACGAAGGAGTATGGTCAGATATTTTCCTCTTCAATGGCATAGCAACCCGCGACCGACAAGAGGGAGTTAGTGGTGTTGACACCCGAGACTTTGGCTTCCTAGGGTCAAAAGCAGAGATAAGCGCACGGCTCATGAATACACACACCCTACGCGCCGGACTAGAATGGCGTTGGTCCGTTGTGGACTACAATTATTCTGTCCCAACCTACGGACAAACGACTACGCAGTTCATTCAGAGCCGGTGTTCGCTATGCGACCTTAAACGAAAAACTTGGGCGAAAGTTGACGCTCACGGCACTGATGTGAAGGGTTTTCTACAAGACGAATGGCAAGTGCATCCACAGTTTGCGGTCAACGTAGGCACTCGTTTTGTATTCCAAAACTACCGGAGGCAAGATGCTCGGCAGCAAGAGTTGAGCCCGCGGATTGCTGTCGCCTACAGGCCGACTGAAAACCTCATACTGAGAAGCGCTTGGGGCTTGTACCATCAGCCAACTGACTTAATGACGATTCCAGTCGAAGATGGCGTTGACGACATCGGACCCGCTGAACAGGCAACACACTATGTTATCGGAGGAGACTATGTCATGCCGAATAGATTCCTCATACGCACCGAAGCATACTATAAAAACCTCTCGAATCTATCTGGGCACATACCCGATTACGGCAGACAATCACAAATCATTGCTCCGGTACATTCAGGTAGCGCGAAAGGCTTTGATCTCTTCATCAATGGCGTAATATCCGAACGAATGGTTGGCAGCCTTGGATATGCGTTTTCCATCGCAAAGGGTCGGGAAAATTCGACAACGATTTTTCCGTCGGTATTTGGTGAGGAGTTCTTTCGCGAGTTCGATCAACGGCATACCATCGCGCTTAACGGCAACTATCGCCTCTCACCATCATGGCAACTTCACCTCGCCTGGCGTTTCCATACCGGTAACCCAACCACGAATCTCGAGCATTCGATTATTAGACTTCCCGACGGGAAATCGGGCTGCGAACGCGACTTTGGAGATTATAACGTTAATCGGTTGCCAGCATTTCACAGTCTCGACTTCCGATTGACTAAGACGAGCCCACACAATGGTTGGCAGCTCTCTTGGTATTTCCAGGTGCTAAACCTATACAACAAATCTAACGTTCATGAATACGCCTTTACCGAAGAACGAGATGATGATACCGATGTTTTGATAGACTGCAATGTAAGCGAAGAACCGTTCTTTCCAATCGTACCAACCTTGGGAGTAAGCGTGAAATTCTAACCAAGATTCACCTCTTGACATTGATTCGGACTTTAGACTATAATTGCGGCTCTACGTATCACAGGCCCAAATGACATTTAATGTGCCGTCCTTATCGGGGAGTTGCAGCGGATGCTGAAGGGCATTAGAGAAACATTTCTAGATTTTTTCGACAGATGCATTAATTTCTCGCCTAGGAGGCGCCCACCTCGCGCAGTTCCGAGCGCTGAAGAAGCGATTCTTCCCTTTAATCCTGCAGAATATTCCATTGCCCCCCGAACTGTAAAACGCATGATAGAGCAGAAGAAAACTCTTGTCTTGCTTGACGTGCGAGATGAATGGGAATATCGGACCGCCCACCTCGATCAGGCACAATGGATTCCTTTGGCGGAACTGCCGCGGCGCATTCGCGAACTAAATCCCTACGCGGAAATTGTAGTCTACTGCCATCGCGGAATGCGAAGCCTTGACGCTGCTTACCTGCTGCAACAACTAGGATTCAAGCGAGTCAGGAGTCTCGTCGGCGGCATCGACCGGTGGGCATCCGAGATTGATCAGGACCTTCCGCGATATTGAAATTTCCGCAAGTGTCTGATTCATCCCATAGAGCTACGGCACCCAACTGCATCTTACCGTAATCCCCTTTCGATCAATCTTCGTGTATCGCATCCGCACACTCCCTTCCTCGCTCTACGTCGGCACAAAACCTATAATACGATGTAGACTTTTGGTAAAAATGCTAGAAAGTTAGGAAAGAATTGGCACTCTGTGTGCATTTAGCAAATCAATAGGAACACATGTGATATCGATAGATTTAAGCATAGGAGTTTGAACGAACAAACTTATCTCGACTTTGTACAAAGTTGAAGTCTGTGGGTATGATCAACCGGCTTCATAAGGAGGGCGATGGGAATCTTATACCATTTCGCTTGAATAATAGTGCATACGACGTCTCAAATATATCGTTCACTTACACCGTAGGCGGGAATCAAGCGAATGGGTAATGAGCGCGATAGAAATCCCCTTGCCCCGCTGGCTTTGCGCGGAGAGGGGACTTCCTGTTCCGTTCCACGCAAATTTCTTGACCTGATTCACGCGATCAATGCACAAGCATTTTAGAGAAATGGTATTACCAGCCATTGAAAGCGCCGGCGGCGCGACAGGTATATAGAACCAGTGAGTCGTTCACTTCAGAGCCCCAGCGGGGCGACAGGTTGCACCATATCAGAAATCCCTACTTGGAAATCTCGCCCACGGTTATAGTTCATGCCGAGTCTCCTTCCATGTTGTCGTTTTCAGGATCATACAAACGGTACTTTCCACGTTCTATTCTCCAGTACCTATCCTCGGTGCCGGAATGATGATGGCGCGAAGGGTGATTGACAGTATCCGCCGTTATTTGTCCATTCACTGTTTCTTTCTTGAAATCAGGGTCTTTCTTCAAGATAATCGCGGTAATATCCTTGATTGTGAACTCTACCTCCGTTTGGTCTCGCGTGAATTCTCGTACCGCTTCCCACACTACCTCCTTTACAGGTTTATCGCCCGACGATCGTAAGGAAAGTGAAGGACGCTGCGTGCTAGTGGCGGCGAATTCTTCATCTCCCACTTTTGTTTCCGTACTAACGAGCACTTCGCCAGACTCCGTTTCAAAGGTGGAAACATCTATGCAACTGACATCCATACCGTGTGACGTTCGGAGAAATCGACAAACATGCGCGACCCGAACTGGAATCTCTTCTGCAACAATGAACAGACGCAAGCCCTGGTTGAGTGGTGGTAGTTCGTCGGTTTCAGGCATGTCAAATATCTCCCTGAAGGCATCATCGAAAGTTCTTCCTTGGAACCCGTCGCGAGTTTCAAAATAATTTTCAGCGATCCCACGAATTTGAGATTCTGAAAGTCCATCTGCCCATGCCGCGTAATCAAGGAGTTGTGCTATTATGTCGCGCGGTGTACGAGCCCTTTTTAGTTCGGTGATGACGAGATTCCCTTTAAAATCAACACCAAGTAAGTCCGGATAGACGGTTCCGTCTTCATCTGTAGCACTCGTTTGTCTTCCAATCCAGAGAATGTATTCATCTTGGACGAGTGCCACTGGGCTGTTTTCAAGCCAATCTTCCAGATAGCGTTCAAGTTCAAGATTTGTTTCTGTCGCAATGACGAGGACCGCATTGGACATATCGTCACCTTCCGATCTCTCTAGTCTAAAAATAGCCATTGTTGTTTTCCTCTGTCCTTCACGATACGGATAATAGTTTAGCTTTTGTTGTCCCAAGACTATTGATGTGGTAAAGCAGGTTGTTTTGGTATCCCCGCACATCTCAAGCAAAGTTCGTTCCTACAAAAGACACGCAATGAATTGCGCTACTACCTGCTACAAACCAATCTGCGTGAATTCTATCTATGTAAATGCTAGTTGCAATGACTACAAGAACCTCATGCACTGTGTGCACTTGGTGTATCACGAGGAAGGAAGGTGGTATCGGTATTTAGCGTCGGGGTTTGAACAGAGAAATCTTTACGCTTTAGCCTTACGACATACTACTACATGCCATCGCTCGCGCCAAAGTCTACAAGCCCGCCATTTTCGACCATCAATATCTTGGGAGCATAATCCGCGTCACCGCTTTCGTTAAAAGAGAATTGTCCCAAGACTGCGTCAAAATCGCTAATGTTCATTAAGGCATCTCTGATTGCCGTTGAATCAGTAGTCAACGCCACAATCGCTATTAATAAAATCGTAACTGTTTAGTCCCTTGATTTCTGGAGTCGAGCACTGTGAATCTAGACTGCTTTGTTCCCATTTTTTAGGCGGATCTCGTGTGATGCTCATTTTTTCGGTTTGTAGTAGGGCAATTCATTGCCCGTCCTATGGCACTGGGGTTTTACTGACCACTAATCACTAGCCACTAAACACTTACATAAAATCAATTTCCTAACATGAGATGAGTTCATGTAAAATTTCCATTCGTCGATTAGCGTTGGTTCCACAACCCATGACCGGGAATCAAGAATCAAAATTCATGAATTATTCCAATCGCCTATGAATTGTGCCCAGTTAGGCACGATTTATACGGGACATTTACGTGAGTGATTTCTGACCATACCACTTGCAACTGCTCTCGACAATTGCGTTAGCCGTTCTTGAATTCTTGACTATCGATCCCGTAGTTCTGTATTCGATTCTGAAGTCGGCGGCGCGAGATTCCCAAAAGTTCCGCCGCTTTTGTCTGGTTACCATTCGTCTTGGCAAGTGCGACGCGTATATATTCCTTCATGATGTCCTCAAGAGACACGCCTTGTTCCGGAATCTCAACTTGGAAATCCGCCAGTGGTGCAGTGCCTCCCGAAATATCGGGAGGAAAATCCTCAAGATCAATCGCCTCGTTCTCTGAAAGGACAAAGATCCTGTGTAGGTAGTTCTCCAATTGACGGACATTCCCGGGCCAATCGTAATGGCGAAGGGCGGACATCGCTCGCAGGGTTACCGACTTTGGTTCTGCATCAAGATACTCCTTACTGAACTTCTCCAGAAAATGATTGACCAAGATAGGAACATCGTCTTTTCGATCTTTTAACAAAGGCACATGAAGCGGGATGACGTTGAGTCGAAAGTAAAGATCTTCTCGGAACTCACCCGCCTCGCAGGCAGTTTTCAGGTCTATGTTCGTTGCCGCGATGACGCAGACATCAACCTTAACCGGTTTGGTACCACCGACACGAGAAACCTCTCGTTCTTGCAACACGCGCAGGAGTTTACTTTGCATGTTCAACGGGATATCGCCGATTTCATCAAGGAATACGGTCCCCTCGTCCGCAAATTCAAACTGCCCTATCTTCTGATTGTCGGCACCTGTGAATGCTCCCTTTTCATGACCGAACAATTCACTTTCTATAAGCTGCTCGGGTATGGCATTGCAGTTTATTGGCACAAATGGTTTATCCCGCCGTTTTCCATGTGCATGAATCGCTTTCGCAACCACCTCTTTTCCTGTGCCGGTTTTGCCAGTAATCAATACCTGATTCACTCCGCGATGGATAATCCGACTCATAATCCTGAATAGCTGTTTCATCTGTGGACTCTGCCCGACAACTGTCTCAAATTCTATGTCGGGAATCGCTTGATCGTCGTCTACATCGCGGTCCGGAGGTACGCCTCTTGACGCTATCGCGCGCTTGAGTTCTCTTTTGAGCACATCATTGTCAATTGGCTTTTCAAGGTAGTAAAACGCACCTTCTCGTGCCATGAGGTCCACGGCGTCGCCTATTTCCGCGTACGCGGTCATGATTAGCACCGGAAGATCGGGATCTTGCTGTCTTATCTCCCTGAGCAGTTCGCGCCCCTCCATTTGTGATTTCATTCGCATGTCGCTGACCACGGCATCAAACATCCTCTTCTCCATTTTCTCAAGCGCATCTGCACGATTACTTGCTGTTTCAACATCATAACCCTCTCGTCTCAAAACGCTTCGCAAAATGGTCCGCTGTGCATGTTCATCGTCTACAATCAGAATAGAGGACATTTTCTGCTCCTTAATCGCGTAGGTTAAAATTACACGGCGACTTTTTCACTAAAGAATGTGGTAACGCAATTCATTGCGCGTTCGAACTAAATTTCTTCATAACTATGAAGTAACTGTTTTGTGCATCGTTTGGTTCGTGGTATTACAGTTCGTTGCACGACCGGTCTGGGCATGTAAGCTCCCGATTAGCCGGAATTAGCATTGTACTTCCCTACTCGGCGCGCTCCCTGCCCCCGCTCGGTCTGGATTGGCAAATCCAGACCGATGGACTAAACAATTACACCATGAAAATGGATGTATTGTGTACAACTTCCTTCTTGATCCAAGAACCTTTAAACACGATTACCATGACACGTAACGAAAACTGTATCCAAGAAACCATCTCAAATCTTTGTCTCTATGGGAAAAGCAATTGTAAACTCCGTTCCCATTCCCACCTTACTTTTCATTGTAACCTCTCCGTCGTGTGCGGTTATTATTTGATGCGCAAGCGCCAGCCCAAGCCCAATTCCACCTTCATTTTCCTTGGTTGTGAAGTACGCGTCGAAAATCCTCTCCTGAATTTCGTCGGGAATTCCAATCCCCGTATCCCGAATTTCCACGATTGCGAGCTGACCGGTGTCTCTTTCTTCAAGTCGCGTAGTAATATAGATGCTTCCACCCTTGGACATTGCTTGAATGCTGTTTTGCACCACATTAAAAAATGTCTGTCGTATCAACGCCTGATCGAGATTGATGGCGGGGAGCTTTACGTCATAATTCTTCACAACATGAATCTTCGGTTCCTTCATACTAAGTGAAAATTCTGCCAACACCCGATCTATAAGTTCACCGAGTTGAGTTAATTCCAAATTCAGATTTTTTGGCCGATTTAACGTCAAGAACTGCTCGGTAATCTGCTTCAACTGTCCGATTTCATCATTGACAATATCCAAGAGCTCCCTAGCTTCCTTAATGTCATCTTCCTTCACTTTGCCTTGCGAGAAGATTGATTTCAAATACTGGGCAGTCATGCCGATTGAATTGAGTGGATTCCGAATCTCATGAGCAACTCCACCGGCAAATTGTTCCAAAGCAGCTATTCGCTTTGAGTGTGCTCCCTTCAATTGCCTTAGCATCCGTGAGAGACTATAAGTCACGCGTCCAATTTCACCCGATGAATAGGATTGCTGAAGTGACTCCGGATCTCCCGCTTCCGCACCTCTAATTATACGCATCATCTGCTCAAGCGGACGCATGATGAGCCGCGTCGTCGTAATATTGACAATGATAAATAGTAGACTACTCATGACAACAAGCAGTGCGAGATGCATCAAACGAGTGTTGTGAATCATTTTGGGGATTTCGGGGACTTTAAAGACCGCCTGGATATATCCCTGTACGAAATTCTCCCTCTCTGTTTCAACTAGGTCATCAATCTGCACATCAATCAACTCGTCGGCATCATTGCGCCATAGCAAATATCTTTGAGCGGTACCTGTGTTGGTTATTAACCATCTCTGTCCTTTTTCTTTAACCTCAACCTCAATCTCTTGAGTATCGGAGTGGAGAATCCCTTTCTCGACGAAAGTCTGTCTGAGAGCGTCTGAAATACGGCCATCATCCAAATCATCCTGATGTATCAAGTCCACACTTAACAGGTGGCTAAGATCTCTCTGTCCAATTAGGTCCGCTTGATACGGGACGATCACAGCTGTTTCGTATCTGCCTTCAACCGGATACAACTTCGCGCCTAGCCGCTCAATGTCAAAAACATCGTCGGGTGTGAGGTTAATATGAAACGCTTCTTCGCTCGTGCGTGGTGATAGTGCAGCCTGAATCGCGGTAGGATTTCCATGCGTCACGTTAATGTCCACAACGCCAAGCAAGTCACGATGTTCAGCCTTTTTCAAACGAAGGGCATTTTCAACTGCTTCTTGATTAAATGACTGCCATCTTTCAATCTCATCAACCACGGTTTGGCGTATCGTTGTTTCGGCTATCGTCTTGAAAACCGCACCGCTTGCTAAACCACTATTGTACAGACCGTTGAGTTCCTGTTGTGTCCTAAAATCGTCCAGAATATAGAAAGCCACCAACACAAGTAACACAGCCAGATTTACAATGAGTGCGTATTTCCATTGCAGATGCATTCAAACCATCACCCTTCGGACGGCATCTTTCCACGCCGCTAGTTTTTCGTGACGCTCTGCATTATGCATGCTTGGAGAAAAGACACAATCAACCTTGCGACACGACTCAAGTTGATCAATGCAGCTCCACACGCCAGAAGTTAATCCTGCGAGAAAAGCTGCCCCGAGTCCGGTGCTTTCAATCTGTCGTGGCCGCTCGACAGCCATGTTAAGAATATCGGCTTGAAACTGCATCAGGAAGTCATTTGCCGTAGCCCCACCATCTACCCGCAGTCGATTTTGTCCCATTCCGAATTCTCTCGTCATTGCATCAACCAAATCGGTGGTTTGAAATGCAATCGACTCAAGTGTTGCTCGGACAATATGCGGGCGGGTTGTGCCGCGCGTGAGACCAATAATCGCTCCTTTTGCATCAGGATTCCAATACGGCGCCCCCAGTCCGGTAAACGCGGGCACAACGACAACCCCTGCTGTGTCTTCCACACGTGACGCAATCGCTTCGGTTTCGGCAGCCGAACTGACAATACGAATGCTATCCCGGAGCCACTGCACGGCAGCCCCCGCGACGAACACGCTACCTTCTAGCGCGTAGATAGGCTGATTGTCAAGGCTGCACGCCAGTGTCGTCAACAGACCGGCGTTGGAATGGACGCGTTCGTCCCCCGTATTGAGCATAAGAAAACAGCCCGTGCCATAGGTGTTCTTCGCCATACCCGGTTTTGTACAGAGTTGACCAAAAAGAGCCGCTTGTTGGTCACCGGCAATTGCCGCTATCGGAAGACCGTTCAATGCGGGAT
This sequence comes from Candidatus Poribacteria bacterium, assembly GCA_965204085.1. Taxonomy (GTDB): domain Bacteria; phylum Poribacteria; class WGA-4E; order WGA-4E; family JAJDTR01; genus JAJDTR01. The sequence continues at coordinate 2,171,294 of CBDBEE010000002.1, forward strand.
GGAGGTTTTTTACGGTGCCGAACACCTGTGCCGACCAACCTACTTCCGGCAAAATTTGCCTGGGAATATGGTAAATTGCTAGCAGTTCATCGTCCCATGCAAATCTTTCGAGGTCGTAAAGCGATGTACGTGATGCATTGGTACAATCAGTTGCGTGAACCGCACCGTCAGTTAAGTTCCAGAGTAACCATGAGTCCACCGTCCCAAACGCGAGATTGCCGGACTTTGCCTGTTCACGGGCTCCATTCACATGGTCTAGGATCCATGCAATCTTTGTGGCAGAGAAGTAGGGATCGAGAACCAAACCCGTTTTCGCGCGAATAGCATCTTCGAGTCCCTGTTCTCTCAAATCATTGCATAGCTCGGCTGTGCGACGACACTGCCAAACAATCGCTGGATGAATTGGTTTACCGCTATTCCTATCCCATACGATGGTGGTTTCGCGCTGATTGGTTATACCAATGGCGACGACGTCGCTCATCAAAGCCCCGGAGTTGCCAACCACTTCGTAAACAGCATGGAGCGTTGATTCCCAAATTTCAACCGGGGCTTGCTCGACCCAGCCCGGACGTGGATAGTGCGGACTCAGTTCTCGATAGCTACGTGCGACAATCTCACCGCATGCATCAATCAAAAGAACCGTTGAACCGGTTGTACCTTGATCGATTGAAAGCACATAAGGTGGCTTTTTCTTGCGATCCATCTCCCATCCAAACCGTGACTCCAACAAGACACGTGTGTCAATTCGTGAAGGTCAAAGCGTTGCCAATATATCATCAGACGCTGGTTTTCGTCAACGGGAAAAGTCCCATCTCTCAGGGGAAACGCATCTAAATTATCTACTCGACAAAAAAGAGAGTCGGGCTAAGTTTGTGATAATTTTCTTAGAGGTGGTAGGTTGGGTTGAACGGGGTCCCGTTAGTAATCGCCGATCTTGAAGGAGTTTTCCAGTGCCCACTTTGCCTGAACGTGTCAAAATATGAGTGAAACCCAACATTAATCGTACATTCTTCCACCATGTGACATCCTCTATAATTAGATGCGTTTCCCCTGTTCCATCTCTCCTTATGCTAGACAATATTCGACCATCAAATCAATGGGCGATCAGTTGTTCATTACCTTCTTCTCCAACCTAACAAGACAAATAGCAATCTGCAACAGCAGCAGGAAAATTCCCTTTCCTTCATATGACACAAAATCACATTGTCACCTACGATATAAAACGGGCTCATAATGCAATCAGTCGCAACCAACGCAAAATCTTCTTGACTTTTCTTGGATTCACGTGTAGAATCGATATAAGATGCATCTCCTCTGGCACATTGAATTATTCTAAATAGGGAGAATGATTCCAACCTTCCTCGCAATCGGGCATTTCTGTTATGATGTCACTCCCAACGGGTATGTGCTTGGTGGATCGGCTGCTTATTCGACAATGACTGCCCGGAACCTTGGTTTTCGGGCTCGCGTCATAACAGCTGTGGGAAATGATTTTGATCGGCAGACGCCACTGTTAAATAGTATCGAAGTCATTTACCAAGAATCGTCCAACACTACAATTTTCCACAACCGGTATAGCAAGACGGGGCAACGCCAACAATCCATCTTGGCATTGGGAGCGCAATTGGAGCCGCAGCACATCACGGGCGATAGTAGTAAGGCGAAAATCGTGTACTTGTGTCCAATTGCTAATGAAGTCAATCCCGATTGTGTTCACAGTTTTAACGGATCCTTAATCGGTGTCACGCCACAAGGTTGGATGAGGCATTGTAATAAGGATTCCCGAGTTCTTGCCAAGCGTTGGGACTCTGCCGAATTAATCTTGCCTTACGCCGACGTGTTAATTCTTAGTGACGAGGATGTGAGCGCATATCCCGATGAGCTTGGAAAATATATTGAGTTAACGAAAATTGTTGTGTTGACAAAGGGAAGGCATGGCGCTACTCTTTATCAGGATGGCGGAGTTTTGAATTCAAATGCCTATTCTGCGAATGAAATTGATCCGACAGGGGCAGGAGACGTTTTTGCTGCAGCGTTCCTCATTAAATATTACGAAACGCGGTTGCCACAAGAAGCTTTGAATTTTGCTCACTGCGCTGCCTCATTCGCCATCGAAGGTCGCCACACAACAAATATTCCAACATTGGATTCAATTCGGAATCGTTTAAAACCCATCTCGAACCGGTAGATACGTGTAGATTGGAGAACTCACTTTAACGTCGCTCCGAATTACATCTCCTAGGTCATAGGCAATGGCGGTCCAATATAATTACAACATCTCGTGCAAGCGAATAAGCGACGCTAGATGGGTAACCAGTATGAAGGCGGAGCAAGGGGAAATTCCCATGTCGGTTGTACAGCCGCGCACCGAGGTTGACGCTCATTTTCAGCCAGTCGAAACTAGCGGAACCTTAAGCACCGAGCCGATGATACAGGAGATTTCTGACACTGGCTTGGTAACCGCGTATCTGCGCGGACTGAATCGACGGCCCGGTTGGGAACTCGCATGGCACAACGACGCAGTAATCTGGAATCTTAGCCTTCGTCTGGGTAAAATGGAGATTGGTCAAGAAGTAACGGTCCGAGTTTCTTACTTTTCGACCAAGGGGATAGGGTCAGGCATTTATGAAATCAAATTGTCTGACGTTCCCCCCGAAGACACGCCGACCAAGAGTTCGACACACGAACCTATTCCAAGCCCCCAATCTCCCGCGGTCCCGCCAACCTCAGATGGCGCTAACAAAACAGGTAATCAGCCGTTTTCGACCTCTCCGTCCGAAAACCGCAATGAAGATATTGCCAACACAGATTCTGAGTTAGCTGCCCGTGTGGGAAACCTACAAGATCAACTCATGATGGTCCAAAAAACGTTGCATCAAGCTTTGGAGCGAATAGAGCGACTAGAGGCGACAAACCGCCAGCGTCCAGACATTCCGCCTCGGAAGGACGCAACCCGTCAGCGTCCTGCCCATAGCCCTGCTGAAACGGAAGCGAAACAACCCGTCACATTGTCGGACGACACAGAACTCCAAGCCGCTGACGCCGAAGGTGATACCGACGAACCTAATTTGTTTGAGGTACTTGCTCAAACACAGAAAAAGTCAACTACCGTGAAAAACGGACCCACAGCCAACGACAATTTGAAAAACTCGCAGAAGAAGCAGTGAGTGATAGCTGGAAATTTATTGCTTTTTCTTGTAGGTTTACCTAATACCTCCCCTTCCCTCCGATTCAACCCTTGCCACAATAACGTCCCTAGCCGACCAGTTTCGTATGATTCGCGCACACGTCTATTCTTCTGTAGGCTTGACACTGTTGCCAGCTCTTGAATTATTCTGTAAATTCTATGTCAGCCGCTCCTTTTATAGTCATTGCAACTAATAATTACACATGCCTGTGAATAATGACATTCTTCTGTACCACAATCTGTTAGATTGTGGTATGCGCAAACTAACAGATCAAGCGAGCGAATAGCGAGTGATCAACTGACTGATTAAGGAGGGCGATAGAAAATCCTGATAGAGATCCCTTGCGCTACGAGGGACCGTCCGATTTTGTGGGCAATGAAATAAAGGTCGTTACCGTTCATTAACACACAATTATAATATGTGTAACCTACTCTCCGCACCTATTTTTCAGGTTTACAGAATTTATTGGTAGCCCCTATTTTCCCTGGCGGAACAATTCTTTCCGCAAGTAACTCGCTCCAGAGGAGCGCAATGTCAATAGAATGCGATATGTCCATATTCCCGCGCTCCAGCGGAGCGCAATGTGGGTATTACGCCATTATTCCTAGTGGTACAGTTCTTTTGTCAATAAACCCTCGTTTTTCACCCTATAACTAGCTTTTGGCGGGTATTACTTGATTGGTGATGTTCCTATCAGTCTTGCATTGTAATTTCAATATATAGTACGTTCTATTTAATTAGAATACAGTATATGCTATCACCATTAATCGCTGGAACGATACCAAAAAATACCCAAATTAGCACTTATGAGGTGCGGAGTGTAGGGTGTAATATGAATGTAAACGACTATAGACAGATACGCACCACATCAGCATAGGATATCTGCCAAATTACTTTTCCATTTTCTGAGCGATTGTGTTATTCTTTGATTCAGCTTAACAACACCTAAGCTCGACTTTGTACAAAAGTACAACGGTTTGAATTGTACGGAAAGCCGTACACAATCAAACCCGTAGGCGGGAATCAAGCGAGCGAATAGCGAGTGCGATAGAGATCCGATCTTGCCCCGCCGTGATGGCACTGGAAACTGCTACCGACTTTTTCAATGGTCAATTAAAAAAGCCAAATGGCTAAAATCTCAGCCTCTTTTCTGGAACGCTTGATTGACACCGTTTGTTATGCCGCTTTAATGTACAAAGTCGAGTTAAGCTGCCCAGTATTGAGACTTAAGCTTCACGAACGATTTCAATCTAAAAAACACAGTTGATATAAATTTGGCATCTTTCACCGATTGGGAATTTATCAAGGTTATCTCGTCAGCCAACTAAATTAGTTTATTTTCTTCGGAGGCACTCATGTTCTTCACTACGACGTTTTGTCAATCTGGACAGGTTAAAAGGATTTTCATCTGGTGTATCGCAATTTTCCTAATACTGAACGGAGGTGCACTGAATAGTCTAGCTGCTCACAACTGGACCGACCAAATCGCCGCTTTTAAGCCCATGGTTGTAAACGTGGAAACCTCATCCGAGGTAGTTTTTGAAGCCGAAGCAAAAGGAACTAGCTTTGCTACCGGCTTCGTGGTTGACGCTGAACGCGGCATCATCGCTACGAACCGACACGTTACCGGCAGCAGCCCTGCTTATGTCAAGATTAATTTCTACGATGGCAGCTTTACCGAAGCGAAAATATTCTACTATGACCCAACGCACGACTTTGGCTTCTACCAGATAAACCCTAACGAAGTCGAATTCGATCTGAAAGCCGTACAACTTGGTGCATGGCGCAATCTTGCGTTAGGTGATGAACTCTTGTTAATTGGAAATAATGATAAAGAAGAATACTCCATTAAAGAAGGAAAGGTTGCTAATCTCAATGTCAATAAAGGAAACAGACATTCCAGTTATATCCATACCACATTTGACCGAACAGGCGGTTCGAGCGGAAGTCCGGTCTGGAATACCCAAGGAGAGGTGATTGCCATTCATGCTCGAGGGACCGACACGTCGAGTTTTGAACTCCCAATTGAGTATTTGATTGATGCGTTGACTCGTATACAGAACGGGACCTCAATTCATCGCGGCGAGATCGGTGTAGACTTGGAACTCATTTCAATTGGTGAGGCAATCAAGCATTTTAGGTTGCCGGAATCATCGCGAGCAGAAATTGGCCCCTCCGAATCGGGAACACCAAAAGTCATCCAAATTGAGTCAATCATCCCTCTTACGACTGGCGCCAATTTCCTTCGCGCGTCTGATATTATTTATCGGATTAACGATAAACTCATCCGCGACGACCTCTACGCGTTTGATGCGATTCTTAACGACCGCGTCGGAGATGACATCGTATTGGAAATCTACCGAAACGGAGAACAGATGACGGTTAGGTTGTCGGTGGAGGACCTCGAACACAAAAAGGTTCGCCGATTTGTTCGCTTCGCCGGTTCAATTTTTCACGACATTACCCCGGATCTGCGACGCATGCTATACTTCAAAGCTGAAGGTGTCTACCTTCCACACGCCGATGCAGGAAGTAGCTTTTCACGAGTTGGCATACGCGAGCGGAGTGGCAATTCAAAGGTGGTTATCCAAGAGATTAACGGCAGAGCAATCCGCAATCTTGATGATTTCATCGCTTCTTGCAAAGAGATTTCAGATGGCCAACACACGTATGTCGTAATTCGTGACTTCAATCGATTTGATAGCTCACCGACGCCAAAGAGTTTAACCGTTAATCTGAAATTCGGCCCATTGCAAGTATTTGAATGGAATAAGGGCGAGCTAGACTGGAAACAGTCGGATGCTGGAGACCAAAATGAGATGCAGACACATTGAGGATTACTATCGATTTGCTTTCCGCCCAAGGACCAAATTCCACTTTTTTTGCGTTGAGATTCCCGAAATAGTGTGATAGAATAGCTTAACATCTACCGATGAAAATCTACTTCTTCTCGACCCATCTATCGTCAGATTGCCATAACTCAAGGATCTTCGGAAAGTTTTTCGCCCGGTTGAATCAACAAAATCTCTCGAAGCGGTGAGCATAGCTTTATTCCTCAGGTTAATCAGTAAGTAATTTAGGATTCCGACTAACCTGAACGTGGGATAGTCAGGCATAGCCGGGGATTTTCTCACAAATCTGTCATAGGAGTGCCGAGCGATTTTAAACCGATTAAGTTAATCCGATTAGGGCTATACCAGATTGGTGGAGTTCCATCATATCTCATCTTTAATTCCTTGATATATCAGTTCAAGCGCCTTAAACAAGCAAGATACGATTTGAAAAGATGACTACATTTAAACAACAGGTTACTTTGATATTCATGCGCAATCTACACCGTGCCGAGAGGAGCTAAATGCGCGACAAGAAAGATTGGAATCAGTCTGAAAAAGATTGGAATCAATCTGAAAGACCGTCCAGCGAACGCCTTGACCTATTGGATAACGATTTTGTTGGGGAATCCGACGATATCGAAGACGACGTGGGCACCCCTCGTTCTCTGATGCTTGTGGATAGACTTCTCTATGTAACACACGAGAATGACCGTAAACGCAAACTTCTGTACGAACTGCGACGTGAGATTCTTGAGGATCAACGTGTGATTCTCGAGCACGCGCAAACAATTCAGGAAGCGCATCAAGCCATCGTCGACATGCAGGAAACAATCGACAAACTAACCGCCCCTGCGAACCGAATAGGCACACTCTTGGGATTCCCTAAGAAAGGCATTGCGCGAGTAATTGTTGGTGGTTCGGAGTACCTCGCGAATATTGATTCCCGGTTGGATCCATATTCCTTCAAAATCGGCTTCAGCGTTCTCCTCAACGAGGCATATGTCATAGTTGGTGAACTGGGATACAGTGATGCTGGTCCCATAGGGAAGATTGGCGATATTCTACCGGATGGAAGATTGCGCGTTGGACAGGAACCTGCGACACAGGCTGTGATTCTGGAGCGGTCGACGGATCTTGCCAACAAGAAGCTAAAGGTAGGAGACGAAGTCCGAATCGACCCGAACTTTAAGGTCGCGCTCGAACGGCTAGAAGTTCAGGAGGCCAAAGACTACTACTTGGAGGAAGTTCCCGACATACCTTGGGAGAAAATCGGCGGGTTAAACGACACGATAAAACTCATTAAAGATACCATTGAGCTCCCGATTCTGCATCCCGAGATATTTGAGAGTTTTCAATATAGCGCCCCTAAGGGATTCTTGTTGCATGGTCCGCCCGGTTGTGGAAAGACACTAATCGGTAAAGCGACAGCACATAACCTTACAGAAAAGTTTAAAACGGAAACTGGAAGCAATGTCGAAGGCTGTTTCCTCCACATTAAGGGACCCGAAATCTTAAATATGTGGCTGGGGGAATCGGAACGCAAGGTGCGTGAAATCTTTCAGATTGCACGAGAGAAGCGCAAAGACGGCTATCTGTCATTCGTGTTTATTGATGAAGCCGAGTCTATCTTGGGAACGCGCCGGTCTTACAGATCTCACAATATAGCAAACACTGTAGTACCGATGTTTTGCGCTGAGATGGACGGAATTGAGTCTCTTCAAGACGTCGTCATCATACTCGCTACAAATCGACCTGACCTTATTGACCCAGCCATTCTGCGTCCCGGTCGCATTGATAGAAAAATCAAAGTGACACGCCCCGATAAAGATGCTGCGCGAGACATCTTCCGCATTTATTTGACGCCAGAACTTCCCATCGATCCCGAGATTGTTAAAATTCATGGAGACAGTCTCGAAACAGCCGTCAGTAATTTAATAAATCGCATTTGCGACGAAATGTTTCAACCGACCGAAGAAAACAAATTTTTGGAGGTCTGGTTGCGAAACGGTAGACGGGACGTTCTCTATCGCGGTCATCTGTGCAGTGGAGCTATTATTGAATCCATCGTACAGCGTGCAAAGGAATATGCAATTAAGCGAACAATCGACAATCTGGATCAAGAGACCGGAATTAGCACGGGAGATTTAGTGGACGCACTTGAAGCAGAATACCGCGAAAGCGATATCTTCCCGTCGACAGACAATGTTGAGGACTGGCTAAAATTGCTTGACTACGACGCGGAAAATGTCGTCAAGGTATCCCCAATTCGACCGGAAAAATCACCGCAGAGAAAGACCGCCAGGCGCGTGATTTAGCTCTATGCGCGATGCTGAACACACTCAAGCATCGAATATCCACCCACCATCCTTAAATGTAATTACGCAACGCCCGCGGGTCACACTTTATCGATAACTGTTTAGTCTATCAATCTGTTTTGGGAATGTTGATTCGTCGTGCTGCAGTTTAATCCCCGTTCCTACACCATGGGCGTAATGTAGGAGCGATCTCTAGGTCGCGATTTCCTGTTGGCGCGTAAGTTCTGGGCTGAACTAAACAATTACCTTTATCGTTAATGTGCCTCTCGCAAGTTCTATAGCATCATCACTAAATATGCAAAGATTGTTCGGAATTGAAACAGAATACGGCATAACAATCGAAAACAAGAAAAATGTCGATCCGGTTCAACTATCAATTGAACTCATAAAGAGCTATCGGCAAGGCGATTTTCGTCCGATGTGGGATTACGACGGAGAGGATCCATTTCGTGACGAACGGGGCTTCCGCGCTAACGAGCTACAGGAGCACCCGGATGAGCGCCAGTATCAACAGCAGGATAGTCAGCGCAACCTTCCGTTTAATGAAATCAAGAGCGATATAATTCTTGTTAATGGCGCACGTCTATATAATGACCACGCCCACCCGGAATATTCCACGCCCGAATGCCAAAGCTTGTTTGAGCTAATCGCACACGATAAAGCAGGGGAGCGGATTTTATCCCAATGCGCTGCGCGTCGAAGCGAAAAACTAAAACGCGATGTGTTACTCTATAAAAACAATACCGATTTCCATGGACACAGTTACGGTTGCCACGACAATTACCTGATGAAGCGGGATATTGAGTTCGATTACCTGAAAGAAAGCATTATGCCGTTTTTTGTGACGCGACAGATTTTTGCCGGTGCAGGCAAGGTGGGCATCGAAACCGAGTCGGGAATCAACTCCGCCGGATTATTCCAATTGGCGCAACGATCAGATTTCTTTCATGTGGAGACGAGTGTCGACACGATGCACAATCGCCCGATTGTGAACACACGCGATGAACCGCACGCCGACCCCGGCAAGTACCGCCGACTTCACGGAATTGTGGGTGATGCCAACATGTCCGAGTATTCGACAGCGCTCAAACTCGGCACAACGGCATTGGTGATCAGCCTAATTGAAAAGCGCCAAATTCCCGATAGCTTTGCCATCGACAACCCGACCCTGGCAATCAAGGAGATTTCCCGCGATCAAACCTACGAATGGAAATTAAAGTTAAGTAATGGTGGCACAATCTCCGCCATTGACTTGCAACGCAAATATCTGGATTTGGCTCAGCAGCATTTTGCCGGTGAGGATTCCGAGACTGATTGGGTACTAACTGAATGGGAATCCGTTCTTGACCACCTCGGGAAAGACCCGATGAGTTTGTTGGATAGCCTAGATTGGGTTGCAAAGAAATGGCTATTGGAGACATTCATTGATGAAGAGGGAATCAGTTGGGATGATCCATGGTTACAAAGCCTGGATTTGGAATATCATAATATTAATCGAGAAAAAGGTTTATATTATGGACTAGAAGCACAGGGGTTGATGCGCCGCATCGTTACAGACCGGCAGATTGAACACGCCATTCACCATCCTCCCTCAGATACGCGGGCGTATTTTCGCGGAAAGTCGCTCAACAAATTTAGTGCGGATGTAAAATCAGTTCAGTGGGACAACATCACATTCAACTTAAAGGGAAGACCTGTATCCGTATGCATGAAGAAACTTGCTGATCCAAGTCTGGCAGCGAAATACAACCGTGTTTTGAATGATTCGCCAACGATCGAATCCCTAGTAGACAATTTAGGCATTCGGAACTAGCAAGCCTTTAGCTACATTCCATGAAGCGAATTGCGGTGCCATGCCGCGGATGTGAGAAATAGAATCCTCGTAACCCGATTCTAGTCGCCCAATGAGTTTCTCAACACTGTGGAACTAAAAGCGCAGTTTTTTCATTACAGGAGGTCATTATCATGACAGCAGATGCCCTTATGCATTTGAGAGATCGGCAACAGCGACCGGTGAAGCCTTTTGGACCGGGCGATGGCGGCGATGATGAAGGACCAAAACGTCCGGACACGAACAGCCCAGACAGGAAAGAACTACTCAACCGCATGCGCCGTGTCAAGAAAAACCAGTCGCGCAACTATCGCCAGAGAACAGGGGAATAGTTGATGAGTCACAAAGGAGACTTCCTAAGTCTCTTGAAATCCCAAAACTGCAATATCCAACTTGGTGCTGACGATTTGAACTCAAGAGGTTTGCCTCTTGCAGCGCCCGGAGATACCGCTGCCCATCAATTGGAGGTAGCCGAGGGAACAACTGTTATTGCGGTGCGCTTTCGGGATGGCATTCTGATTGCCGGGGACCGACGGGCAACGGCCGGGACATCCGTCATGTACGACCGAGCTGAAAAAGTGCTGCCGATAGATGAATATTCCGTCTTGGCGATTTCAGGGTCTCCCGCTATCGCCTACGAAATGGCAAGAGTCCTCGAACATTCGTTTCAGTATTTCCGTCGAAGTCAACTTCAAGAGTTAAGCGTAGAAGGGAAGCTGAGAATGCTTTCACGCCTAATTCGAGAAAACTTGCCAATGGCGTTACAAGGGATTGGCGGCGTGATTCCTATCTTCGCACTCTACGACTTGAATCATCAAGAAGATGAAAACGGCGGAAAAATCTATTTCTATGACGCGCTCGGAGCACACTTCGAGAACGCTGCTTTCGCTGTGTCCGGTTCCGGATCAGTCTGGATTCGAGGAATTTTACGCTATTTGGACCGCTGGGAGGCTGGACCACTCGCTGAGCTGGACGAACAACAGGCGACTCGCACCGTGTTGAGACTTCTTGACACAGCATCTGAATACGATGTCGCAACCAGCGGGTACAACCCAAAATCGCGTATTTTCCCAACAGCTAAGACAATTACCCGAGAGGGTATACACGATTTGCCCGAGCAACAATTAGGTGAAATCTATACCGAATTTGTTGATGTAGATTATGCTAGATGAACCATATCGCTGGATTGAGGCGATAAACGATCGTAGGGACTACATTGAAGACCAGCTTCGACCGGGTAGTCCCGTCATTGGATTGGATTACGATGATGGGATGTTGCTTCTGACTGTCGGAACTGGGCAGCGTAAAATTTTTGAAGTACACAACCGGACAGCATTGTCCGCAATTGGACACCCTGCCTATATAGAGCAGTTGAGGATGTTGGCGACTGATACTGCTTCCGTGCAAGGATTCCAAAACTCGGTGGACGATGTAACGCTGCATCGACTTGCCAACTTTGTCCTTGGTCCTTCAATCAAACAAGCATTCGAGTCTATCTTTGGTTCGGCTCCCATTATCAAGATGCTATTGGCTGAATTGGGGACGCTTGGTAGAGAGAATCAGTTCATTTCCATTAGCTACGATGGCACCGTCGCGACCGATAGCCATGCTCTATTGATTGGAGGCACCGATGCCATTGAGAGTGCGATGCAAAAATATCTGGATGCTTCCAATCCGAGCGATGGAACACTCGGTTCTGCCCTGCGCTCGGCTTTGGAAACGTGGGCGGTAGGACGAGACCTAAGTCTGCAGGAGAATGACAATTCGGAATCAAATGAAACTGACGAATCACCTGCAGCTCCTGAGCAGATTCAGGATGTCTTAAAGAAGGAGTTGAACGAAGGACAGATTGAAGCTGCGGTTTTGGACACCGCGCGTCGAGGAACCAGCAAATTCCGTTTACTTCAGCCGAAGGAGATTGAAAATCTAACCGCCGATTGGTTGTAATGAATCCCTTCATGGCTAATACTGAGATATTCGAGGAAGATTTTGAGCAAACGCATTTTTGGAATCGAAACAGAATTCGGATGTATGATTGAAGCGAACCAACTGAACATCTCATCCGAAGGCGTCGCCTCCGTGGTTAGAGACCACGTCTTCCACGAACTGCAACTCGGCATCTCGGACATACATTATCGCGACTATGGTGAACCCCCGGGGAATGGCGGTTTCCTTTTCAATGGCGGGCGGCTTTACATAGACATGGGGCATCTTGAGTATGCAACCCCTGAATGCGTCGACCTCTCCTCGATTGTCGCCTACGACAAAGCCATCGAGCGCTTGATAAACCATATCACGGATGAGCTTGGACTGAATGAGGCTGTCTCATTCTTTAAGAATAACATCGATCATTTCACGGGTGCAACATTCGGCTGTCACGAAAACTATCAACTCCGGCGTGACATTCCGTTCTACAAGGTTGTTATTCCGGCACTAATGCCGTTTTTCGTTACCAGGCAAATTTTTGCGGGAGCAGGTCGAGTTGGGGGCTACGAAGAGATTTTAGACTTCGAGGATGTTCAACCTCGGCATGATGCCTTTCACGGTTTTCAGATATCTCAACGCGCGGACCACATCGTCACCGAGATTTACGAATGGATTCAATTTAGTAGAGCAATCATTAACACACGTGATGAGCCACTGTCGGACTACACGAAATATCGCCGTCTTCATCTTCTCGTTGGAGACACCAATATGTCCGAATTCGCCACTGCGCTGAAGGTTGGAACGACCTCGCTAGTGCTTGACCTCATCGAAAGAGGACATCATCCTGGCAATGTTGCATTAGTCGATCCAGTGGGTGCCCTGAAAGACATCTCGCGAGATCGAAGCCTGCAATGGATTGTCCAACTAGAGTCCGGCGAAACAATCTCGGCAATCGATCTTCAGCGCAAATATCTCAATCTTGCCCAAAAGATTTTGAGAGGACAAGACGACGATACAGATTGGGTATTGAAAAATTGGGAATCTGTATTGGACGATCTTGAAAAGGATTGGCGAGATGTCCGAGATCGCGTTGATTGGGCTGCCAAGAAATGGATGCTTGAGACTTTTATGGAGGATGAAGGAATAAGTTGGGATGATCCGTGGCTCGAAAGCCTTGACCTTGAATACCATCATATTCATCCAAACCGAAGTCTATATTATGAATTGGAAAACCAGGGGCAATTGTTAAAACTCGTAACAACGGAGAAGATTGACGCCGCGATTCGCAATGCACCGCAAGCCACACGCGCGAAAGCACGCTCGGCTGTGATGCGCTACCTTTTTCAAAATAATATGCCGTGCATTGTCGATTGGCACCAGATCTATTTTACGCACGAGGAGCCGTTCGAAATGGAAGATCCATTCCAAACCTACGAAGAGGAAGTCGAAGGTTTGCTGAAGCGTCTGAGTCGCCAGCCTAGAACGATTCCGCAGCGAGAAAACCAAGAAAGATCGCAACGCCGGAAGCCGCGAAGAATAAGACCGCAACAGATTAGAGCGGAATAGAGATTATGAAAGGTCTGATTCCAACCATTTGCCCATACACCAGGCCGTAGGCGGGGCATCTTGCCCCGCATTGGCAAGATTTGATAAACATTATCAAATCACTGCAAATATACAGAAATAATATTAACCTGAAACCGAGTTTTTTCCTCAAAACTCGGTTTCTCTCTTACACAATCCAGCAGAATTTTAATCGTTTATCGAAAATCTACAAACTGATTGCCCATCCCAAAGGAATGCCCATTGAAGGTGGCGCGGAAGCGAGACTTCCATCCTTCCAATCCCATTCCTTTAATCGCTTCAGAAGATAGCTTTTAATACTGAAACTTGCTTAGCCGGTGATAAACTAAAGCGATGCCAGGGCGCATCGCTTTTTTCTTGTTATACTCCGCACTGTCAGAAATTGCGTCTTCTGTAGGAGCGATCTCCAGGTCGCGACCCTTGTACGAGGGAACTCCGATTCCCATCCTAATGATGCTACGTAAGTCCTATTAGAAACAATTATCACTGGAAAAGAAAGCGCAATAATACCCAACGCAAAGTATAGATTTTAAGCTTCTCATTAAAGAAACAACATGCTAATTCTGTGCGCTAACGTTGGAAGCACATCATTCAAATACCAGATTATCGACATTGATACATCACACTCTCTTGTCAAAGGGATGGTGGAACGAATTGGCAATCCACCATCGTTGTTCAATCATTCTGTTCAGGGAATGCCTGAGATTCAGGGAGAAATTGATGCGAAAAACCATAATGCCGCTATTGCGCACGCGATCAATCTGATTACTGATGCCGCGACACCGGCAATCAAGGATTTCAAAGAATTGGCAGGAGTTGGTTTCAAAACCATAATTGCCAAGGATATATGGCGTTCCGCAATAATTGATGATGATGTGATTAGGGCGCTTGAAGCGTACATTCCCCTTGCGCCAACTCACAACCCCGCTTATATCGCCTCAATTCGCAGCTTCCAGGAACTCCTCCCGGACACGCCGCTTGTTGCCGTCTTTGAAACTTGGTTCCATCAGACGATTCCCGACTACGCCTACGAGTTCGGGGTGCCCCGCACTTGGGTCAAAAATCAAAAAATAAGACGCTACGGATTCCACGGTGCATCGCACCGTTACGTCTCCGAACGGGTGTCCCAACTGCTTGAGGAGAAAGATCGACACGAGTTGCGGCTAATTTCCTGCCACCTAGGTGGAAGCTCCTCTTTGTGCGCAATCCGTGGCGGAAAATCAATCGATACAACCTTGGGCACTTCAACACAATACGGCGTGCTCCAATCAACGCGCAGTGGCGATCTGGATCCATTCGCTGTCCTCTACGTGATGGACCAAGAGCGGCAGAGCACCGATGAAATTCGTCGTCAGCTAATCCAAAAATCTGGGTTACTCGGAATCTCCGGCGTAAGTGGCGATTTGCGTGATTTGGAAGCCGCAGCCGTCACTGGCAATGACGATGCGCGTCTCGCAATGGATACCTATTTCTACGGCGTCAAGAAATATATCGGTGCCTATATCGCTGCGCTTGGAGGGGTCGATGTCATCGCATTCGCTGGCGGTATAGGCGAAAAAAGCGCTACCGCTCGGTCGGCCATCTGTGAAGGATTGGAATGGTGCGGCATCCGAATCGATCCGGGCAAAAATGAGCGTCACCTCGGCGAAGGGGAAATCTCTACCGACGATAGCCGTGTAAAGATTCTCGTCGTACCGACCAATGAGGAAATTATAGTCGCCAGAGAGACGGCAAACGTCATCTCCCAACAACAATCGAAGGCCTCATAATCTCAAGTGAAGTTTAAGAAATATTTCGCTGATTCTATATTTCCCCTAGGCGCGGATCGTACTTGATATTTTTTGAATTACGCATTACGTATCACGCATTACCTTACACCCTTATCGTTCGTTATGAATTGGAGCAACATGTGTAAGTCCTGATTAAATTGAAACTTGCTTACATCACGTTTTTACAAAGAGGATTTTCGCAGTGGATACATCACTAGAGATGCAACCCCCGCTCATGGGAATTCGTGTCGTTGATTTTGGTCATTACATAGCCGGGCCACTCGCCGGAATGCTCCTCGCCGACCAAGGTGCCGAGGTCATCAAAATTGACCGACCGGGGACGCCCGACTACGATACGCCGGCCAACGCGATCTTCAACCGAGGCAAACAGAAATTACAGCTCGACCTAAAAACGTCGGAAGCCTTGAAAACCGCGAAGAACCTAATTCAATCCGCGGATGTTCTAATTGAGAACTTCCGCCCCGGCGTCATGACGCGCCTTGGTCTTGGGCATAATGAGATGACAAAGTTAAACCCTCGGTTGGTCTATCTATCCCTTCCGGGATTCGCCTCGACAGACCGCGAAAAACGTGAAATTCGCGCTTTTGAAGGTGTCGTTGGTGCGGCTAGCGGTCTCTACTGGGATCTGCACCCTGCGAAACGAAGACTTCTCGGCGCTCCGCCAGTATACACGCCAATTCCGCTGGGATCCGCTTACGGTGCGATCCACGGCGCACTCGCGGTTGTCTTGGCACTGTACGCGCGAGAGGAATCCGGTAGTGGTGAGGTGATTGAAGTCCCGCTCGTCGGTGCGGCGATGTCGGCGATGAGCGGCATGATTCTTCATGTGGAAAAACCTCCTGCTAATAATGGCAGTCGTTCCACGAAAGTATCGTATGACGCACAATTGCGTGATGAGCGTGCTCGGGTGGAAAAGATGCGCGAGGAAGATCGACAAGCGTATTGGCGTGAGGCATCGGACTTGGGAACGCCATTTCTTACGACGTTCCCAACTGGCGGCGGCGACTGGGTACATCTGCATACGGCAGGTAACGGCAGGCTTACCATTTGTCTGTTGAAAACGTTAGGGATATACGACGAACTTCTCCGTGATGGTATGGTTGATGTGCCGTGTTACGAAAACCTCGAACTGTCCAATAACTTGGACAACCCCGGAGGTTTTTCACGCGAGTGGAAAAATACAATCAGAGAGCGAATGACGACCGCGTTCCTGACAAAACCGGCGGCCCATTGGGAAAAAGCGATGCGTACGGCGGGTGTGCCGTTTACCGTCCACCGTACCGCTCAGGAGTGGTTGCACGCGCCTGAACCCGAGGTAGCGACGCTAACGGTCACGGTTGATGATCCAGAACACGGAAAGATGCGGCAATTCGGTGTGCAAACTTCACTCTCAAAAACACCGGAGAAATGCTTCCATCCAAAACCGGCTACACAGTTTGCGGGCGACGTTGACGCGACACCTGAGGGCGATGCGAATCAAGTTGACGCGGATGAAGTTGAATCTGGGACGGCGCCGAAGAAGCATATCTTGGAAGGTTTGAGAGTCTTGGATCTTTCGACGGTACTGGCAGGCCCGACAAGCGCTCGAACGCTCGCAGAATACGGTGCAGACGTAATCAAAATCGATCCGCCATCACCCTATTTTGGACCGGGGACAGTGTGCTGGAGCGCCATGGAGGTCAGTCAAGGGAAACGCAGCATTATCCTGGACATCAAGAGCGATGTCGGTCGCAAGATTTTCCACCAGTTGGTGAAAACAGCAGACATCGTTGTCCACAATTTTAGCCCCGGCGTTCCTGAGCGGATAGGCGTTGACTATGAAAGTCTGACGAGGCATAATCCAGACATTATTTGTGTGCACCTTACCGCATTCAACGGACCTCGCTCGGGTCCCTGGGGCAATCGGAAAGGGTTTGATCCTGTGCTGCAGGCCGCTACTGGCATTATGCTTCGATACGGAGGACAAGGACAGAGGCCCATGCTGCACGGTTGGGCATCGTGTGTTGACTACCTAACGGGGTATTCAGCCAGTCTTGGTGCGGCGCTGGCGCTGTTCAAACGCAAGCGAAGCGGCAAAGGCGATCTTGCCATGACCTCACTTGCACAAGGGGCGCAGTTCGTTCAAGCTCCGCTGATGTATGCCACGAAGACTCACCGGTCTGGCGACGAACCGCAGGGTCAGGAAGCGATAGGCAAACACGCTCTATATCGTATCTATCGTGCCAGCGATGGCTGGCTGTTCCTTGCCGCCCGAAAATCGGATCAGAGCAAGTTGAAGCAGATTCCCAAATTGTCAAAATCTCCTGATTTGGACGTGTCGGATAGTCAACTGGTTCGAATCTTGGAAGAGGCAATCCAGAAACAACCAGTCGATTCATGGCTCAAAATCTTTAACGGTGCCGATTTGGGATGCCATCGCGTGGACTGCCTTGAAGATATTCGGGATACCTATCTACATCGAGTCAATGCAAGTGCAACCGTTGACCAGTGGGACGACGGTCGTTCGATCTCCGTCATACGGATGATGGATCACCCCATCGGGAATCCGGTGGATACTCCCGCGCCGATGTATGCCCACTTAAAAAATTCGCCCATCAGATTGGGGCACCCAATGCCAAAGATTGGAAGTGATACGAGAGAGGTTTTATTGGAGATTGGATATTCAGGCGAGCAGATTGATGAATGGATTTCGGAAGGCATTGTCAAGGAGCAACTTCACGACAAGTATTTGCCGAGTTGATAAGCAACTTTTGAATTCCGCCCGCTGACCAATGGGATTGGGCACCACAACTGTATGCTCAGAACTTCATCAACTCCCTGCTTTCCAGACCTCGGTGACAGATTTCACACGAGATTTAGTCTGGAAAAGGAAACCTACTCACCCCAATCGACTGTCAACTGTTATTGGCTCCTACAATTCGCTTACAAATGAATGCAGCAACGTAAACCTCAACAAAACTCCAAGGCACTGCCCAACACAAGAGCCCTTTCAACTAGATTTCGATGTTCCACTTGGCAATCCAAAGCAGCCTGAAACAACAACAGCCAACCAGAATCGCCCCATAAGAAGCCCTTCACTTCTCCTTTTCCCTCGCTTCCGCATATAATATAGCGGTGTCTATTAGGTCTCCGTACCGGCGCAGCTCCTCTTCCGAATCGAAATCAAACTGAATCCATTCCCGCATTTTGGGTTTTCCGTAAGGCTGAAAATCCGATATTCCTTGCTTAGTCCTCGCTTCATTTGCCGACTTCTCAGGCAGCTTCAACCCAACCTTCCCCTCGTACAAGCAAGCAAACATTGATCGCCCCACATAATACGCCGGATAGCCAAACATTTGGCCAATGCGTACATTCTCATACTGAGACAACACACTGTCAAGTATTGGCTTTTTCGGTTCGTTCTTCACTTCTCTCCCACCTAACCCATCGCAAGATAATTTTTGGCAAGCGATGTTTGCCATTTTCTTTTTACAGGTTCACGTCTACGCCGTATTTCTCGCCACAGGATCGGAGGTTGTTCATCACCTCTTCTGGCAACTCAATTCCTTCAGCCAACTGTTCCTCCGTCTTGCGGCGCTCCATGTCTCCAGCCACAAGCACCTCGGAAAATCCCGGTGCAGGGACGACATCTCGCATCGCATCAAGAAAACTCGCCGCATTCTGCCCATAAGTGTCGGAAGCTATGAAAGCCCCAACTTTTATTGCCAGAAAGAAGCTTCCCCACATCTCGGACCTATCTGCCTCAAAACTCCCGTTCAGTCCAGCCAATAGACATGTCAATAGAGAAAATGCATACCCTTTGTAGCCGCCGAAAACGAGGCTCAAACCACCCGCATTGAAATCATTCGGATCCGTGCTCGGTCTTCCGTCCTTATCCACAATGCACCCCGGCGGGAGTTCCATTCCCTTCATCCGATAGACGTTTATCTTCGCGTTCGCCAGCATCGTTGTCGCAAAATCCGAAATAAGGTGTCTGCCATCCGCGGCAGGCACACCGAATGCGATGGGGTTGCTACTTAGCGACTTCTCGGCGCCACCGAATGGCGTTGCATTTCCAACGTTTCGGCCACCCAAACCGAAAGTTACAAAACTGATAAACCCTGCGGCGGCGGCTTGTTCGGAATATTCACCTAATCTGCCAATATGGTTTGCTCTCGCCAAGCTAATCGCGCCAACCCCTGTTTCCTCTGCTTTATCCATCGCCAGTTCCATCGCCCACTTCGCTGAAAAGTGTCCCCAGCCACTTCGCGCATCCACGAGGGCAGCGGATGCGGTTTCGTTCATGACCTCGGGGACGGCGTCGGGAATGATAGATTTACCTTCCACTGCTCTGAGGTAGTTGGGAAGATGGTAGACTCCATGCGAGGTATGTCCCCTTAGGTCGGCGTTGACGAGAATCTCTGCTTGGGTTTCCGCGATATCGCTCGGCGTGCCGACAGCCTCACACAAACGTGCGGTAAAACTTCTGAGTTTATCCGCTTCAATTCGAAAAACTGTTGCCATCAACTCACTCCTATCGATTAGAGAAATCACATGATGAGCGTACTATTGGGTTGGATGAGTATCAAAAATGCAGGAGTATATTCTGTACGGTGGGATCGAACGAAAGATCGACTGAGCGGATAGATCATACGAACGGATAGTGAGTGCGATAGAGATCCTAAGGCGATGGCAAATCCCATAGTGAGTGCGATAGGGATCCGCTTCTCACCAGCCACGACAAACCCGGTTGGCTCATTCATTGCGCAACGTCCGATGTTTCATCTCAATCAGACAATTGTCAGCCAAATCACATCCGAACGTATCCCCTATCTCCTCGGCGTATCGACGCAGCAACTGCGCAAGTTCGACAATCACGTCCGTAAAGGGCGGATAATGCTCAAACTGATTGTGTTGGTCTTCGTACGGGGCGTCGTATAGATCCAATTCTTCCTCCGGATCATTCACCAAATCAAACAAATTGTTTGGAGAAGAATAGCCTCTAACCGTTCGAGGCCGATCGGTGAGTATCAACTTCCACTCCTTCGTACGGATGCACCGCTGCTCCAGATTGTTTTGGAACAAGATATTTTGCACATAGTAAGCCTCACGCCAATCCACCGATTCCCCCGCGAGCAGCGGGGATAAACTCTGACCGTGCAAGTGACCGGGTATATCCAGACCTGCCCACTCCAGAATAGTGGGCATTAAGTCCTGCAGCCCTATCATGGAATCAAGTGTCGCTCCACCCTGTATTCTCGCCGGACAGTTCACAATAAACGGCACCTTGATGGCGTCCTCGTGACAAACGAATTTATACCTCCAACCTTCACGGTACCGGAAAGTGTCGCCGTGGTCAGAGAAATAAACGACTATGGTGTCGTCTCTCAAACCGAGTCGGTCCAACGCCTCCATTGTCCGCCCAACATTGTGGTCGAGCGCACTTACCGCAGCATAGTATCCGGCGAATGGAACCCCCTTGCCTCGATAACGTTCGTAGAAGCGTTTCGGTGCGGTATACGGGTCGTGCGGCGGGTAAAAACCGTTAACCGCGATGAACGGTTTATCGGCGTTTGCTTGCCCCTCCAAGAATTTGATGAGTTGATTCGTCTGCAAGTCGGGTTTATAGACGCCATCCTTCCGTCCATCGACCCAATGCCCTCCGAGCGAGTTAAACCCCTCCCATTCATCGAACATGGGCGGTACGTCATCTCCCAAATGCCATTTGCCGAAATAGGCGGTTGTATAGTCAGCCTCCTTCAGAGAATCAAATACGGTCCGTCGTTCGTACGAGACATCCTCAAACAGGTTGCTCATACGATAAGAGTTGAACATCAACTTATGCTGATGCGGGTAAACACCTGTCCACATCGTCGCCCTCGCCGGTGTACACACGGGCCAAGGAGTGAAGCTATTTTCGCAGCGTACCCCTTCCGCGGCTAGCCGATCAATGTGGGGCGATGAAACAAACGTGTTGCCGTTACACCCGAGGCTGTCCCAACGTTGTTGGTCCGACATAAGCAGGAGAATATTTGGCTTCTTCATTCGGATAATACCTTCTTAGATAGGCTGAAACGTATCACTGATTTCCTATTGAAAAAATAGTACATGATTATTGTGCGACAAACCCGCCATCTACAGCCATGGCGTGTCCCGTGACAAACGAAGCGGCATCCGAGCACAACCACACCACAACCTCGGAAATCTCTTCCGGTAATCCGAGACGCCCCATGGGATGCCACGACTCGACCTCCGCCGTCTTCTCAGGATCGTCGAGCAACCCTTGAATGAGCGGTGTTCGGGTATAGCCTGGGCACACGGCGTTGACCCGTATCCCCTCTTGCGCATACTCTAGCGCGGCGGATTTGGTCAAGCCGACGACGGCGTGTTTGCTTGCCGTGTAAGATGGTCCGCCACCTCCGTGGCCAACTAACCCGTAAATCGAAGCCACATTGACAATCACACCACCTCCCTGCTTAAGCATCTGACCTAATTCATACTTCATGCACAGGAATACGCTTCTCAGATTGATGTTCACGACCCGATCCCAATCCTCAATCGAACACTCATGAATTCGTGCATTCTTCGCCGGACCGACGCCCGCGCTGTTAAAGGCGTAATCAAGCCGTCCGTAGGCATCAATGGCTTTGCTAATCATCTCCGCTATTTCGGCTGACTCCAACATGTCGGCTTGCAGAAGGATGCACTCGCCATTTGCGTCTTGAATCATGCCCACAGTCTCGTCGCCGATTTCCATGTTTACATCGGAGACAACCACTCTGGCCCCCTCTTGTGCAAAAGCCAACGCGCTTGAGCGACCGAGTCCTGAACCGCCGCCAGTCACAAGTGCAACTTTACCGTCGAATTTTCCGCCCATTTCGCGACACCTTCGTCCCTAGTATTGAGTTCAAAGCAGACACATGCCAGTGATGATCACAAACTATGTATCAATCCACCTTCGCCAATTCTGATTCTCGCCGGATCCAGATTGATGCAGTCGTCTGCCCTACCCGATGACGCTCGCAGTAAATCCCGAATATTCTTAGGTCCCACGCCAGCGCCAGAGATCTTGACGCCACCCGAGAAGTGTTTCCTAATGAGGCTCATATCCGCGATGGTGGCGCCGTAAGACCACGCTCCGGTAGATGTCTTCACAAAATCGGCGCCGGATTCCTCAGCCAAATCGCAGGCTGCCTTGATCTGATCGTGGCTGAGCACGCACGTTTCGATGATAAGCTTCACGAGCGCTCCATTCTCGTGCGCCGCATCCGTCACTGCCTTCGCATCATCTCGTGCCGTGTCAATGTCGCCAGCCGTAAATGCCTCGTAGTTAAGGACAACATCAATTTCTGTCGCCCCGTTAGCGGTGACTGCGCCTGTTTGACTCACTTTAAGCGCCGTGGCAACGGAACCGTAGGGAAAATATATCGCCGAACATACTTTGATTTCATTTCGGTTCTGTTCGTCAAGGAACTTAACGACTATCGAGACGCATTCCGGAAGTACGCAGATTGCATAAGGCGCACGCTCGCTCTGTATCGTCGCGTCCAAAAAGTCGAGCAAATTCTGCTCCCTTAATGCTCTTGGATCTTCGCCTTTCCCCAGAAATGATGTGTAAGTTTCCAAGATGGAATGATCACAGATGGAAGCAATCTGTATTGCAGTTAAGTCATCAACCGGCACCAGCGTATCACCCATTCTAATTCACCCTTATCCATTTTTTTAGACTGCCTGACGAAGCGGTTAAAACCAAACGCCTTGAACATAGAGACGCAGCAAAATTTGGAATCTCCTTCTGAAATAATCCCTACGACTGTGAGGTATTTTAACAAAATCGTCGGAGGTTGTCTATCACTTTCTCACTCACAAACCGGGCGATGGAGGCCCTGAATTGCGTTGTCAAACGGGATGACGCGTGTTACCATAGCACTACTGGTCCGTGTCCATATTTCCGGCGAAACCTCCGCAATCCGGGACGAATTACCGGCAAACTCTCATCATCAAACACCATTAAGATTTGAGGGGAAATAAGATGTCCAACTCCAATGTTTCACCTTGGTCGAACAATCATCAAGCCGCCGTTTCATTGACATTCGACGATGGCAGCTCGTCTCATCTGGACATAGCGATACCAATCCTTGCAGAATACGATCTGCTAGGCACATTTTATATCAACCCGCGCGGTGATGATTGGGATCAACGGTTTTTGCCATGGCGAGACGCGGCGCTGGCTGGACACGAGATTGGGAATCACACGATACAGCACATCTGCACCCGCAATTTCGGTTGGAATACAGACAAACATCTTGAGACCGTCAGCTTGGAAGATATTGAGGCAGACGTATTAGAGGCGGAACGACGGCTGAATGCGCTGATCCCCGAGCAACCGACTCGCACTTTTTGCTATCCGTGCTATCAGAGCTACGTCGGCGAAGGAATCAACCGAAAGAGTTACGTACCAATAATCGCTAAACACTTCCCTGCAGCGCGCGGCTTGGGCGAGACGGCGAATCACCCGCTACTGACAGAACTACACTACCTAACTTCATCTATTGTCGCCGGTTGGATGTCGGGCTCGGATTTGTGCGGCTTGGTTGACAAAGGCACTGATGGCGGACGATGGCTAATCTTGACTCTACATGGATTACAAACGGAACCGAGTCGGGAGAGACATCTAACGCCGCTCTTTCATGGAAATCCATTGCCGGCGGATTGCTTTCGTGAGCTTTGCAAGTACTTGGCGGAGCGACGTGCGGAGATCTGGACGGCGCCTGTGGTGACGGTCGCGCAACAAATTATTGCATGGCGGGAGAAAGGCACGAGTTGAAAAACACTATCTTGGGCAAAACGTGGAATTGCCGCTAGGATTTATCACCTAATGGGACAACCACCTGAACTTCTACATTCATTCCCTCACTGTCGAAGTCAATCCCGGCGGATATCGGCCCCAGAGTTTCAAGTGGCGAGAGGTTGACAATAACCTGCTGCATCAAGAGAAAGTCAAATCTATTCCCCATCATGGGCGCCATCAAACTGATAATCGGCCTAATGCGTCTCAGTTCCGAAAACAAGAGGTTAGGCTGGATGAGAAGGTGACAATCTCTCGGTTGATTGACTGCTTCGGGAAATCGTATTTGTGTTAATGCCGCCCCCTTGCCAGTAAAGGTATCAATCACGGATTTCAAACCGGACACGGTTGTGCTAATAATCCAATAATCGTCAATGAGCGCGTATGCACCTTTGACCGAGAACAGTAATCCTAACGGCAGTTGAACCGGTTGAAAAACTACATCACGATAACTCCTCGGCTCAGAGAATCGAAGTTGCTTTCCGTTTACGACAATTCGATGCCTTTGAAGTTTCATCAACTCTGCTTCGAAACCTGCTCGGTTTGTCACTGGAATTGCCGCAATGAACGATGGCATCTCAATTGCGGATTTTGAAGCAGGGTCAATTTGTGTAACTGCGACTCCGACTCCAAGATGGCGCTCCAGGTTCACCTCACGCTGTTGATACTGGATTGATAAGTTAGCCTTGAATAGATTCCAGAGTTGTGAAGGCTTGATGCTTTGATCGATGTACGATACGGCGGATTTCCCGGGTAGGATTGAAAGAAGCTTCGGATCAATTTTTGCGGGTGCGGGTTGGCGTCGTTCCTGTTTCGCCTCCCACTGCATCCTATGGCGAGAGCGAATTGCCCCGTTCTGGTAACGGTTGCTAAGCGTCCACGTTTCTATCCCCTCTGCGAGAGGCGCAAGTGCTCTCACGGCTTCAAAGGCATTAAACAGCGCTGGAAAGTTGACAAAGACAATGCTGCCGTCGGAGTTGTATCGCTTTTGCAGGGATTGCCGCATCGGGAAGGCATCGTTAAAACCCTCCTCCCTCTTGGCATAAATGTCAATCGTATCCTTAATGAGAGATTGGTGAAGTGTCAATAGCCCAACATTGCCGAGGAACGCATAGCTAAACTCACGAGGATAACCGGTAATGGTGTTGATTGTAAATCCGTCGTAATCGTTTTGAAGTCGCTTGAAGCTTGGATTAAGCGGATCAGCCGCTGTGACTGCCGCGATCTCCAACTTTTCCTTTGCTCCCACCGCGCTTATAAGAAGGAATGAAATTTTGCCCTCCCGGCGATATAGAGCCAAGATTGCCTCTTCACCAAAATAACCCTTGAGTTTATTGAAGTTGGACTCGGCGCCCATTTCATGTTCCCAAAGGCGCTTCTGATAAAGAATCTGTCGCCACCACCTCTGCCTTTGGATTTCGGAGAGAATCGGCATTTGTGCAGCACGCTGACCGAATTGGCTGCGTTTAAATGCCTTCACGGCATCCGTGAGGTGTTTTGCACTCACAAAACAGATTGGATCTTCAGGGAGGAGTGTAAGGAGATTTTCCGTGGGTTTCCAGAGTGAGACTTGGCGATAGATGAGGCCGACAACCACCAATACAACTATCAGTACAATCCCAACTAGGGAGAGAACTAACCGCTGTTTCTTGGTTAGAGACGCTAGAGAATATCGCAAGGTCGTTTGAGGTGAAATTAAGGAGGGTAAATTCCCAATGTTACGGCGTCTGCTCGGAACAGAGCGACTAACTGTGGGAATGAAGCCGGGCGGCAATGCTCACGGCACACTGACTATTCAATTGAAAAATACCTGATTTCCCACCAATTCAGTCTAGCTGGTGATTCTAGGTTCTTCGTACATTCAACACTGAATGGAAAGGACAATGCTCCATGTTACTCTTGAGTTTTATCAGTGAACAATGTCGGCCAGGTAAACGAAGCCAACAGACCCTCAGCATACGTTACCCATTTAGCGTAGCGAGAAGTCTTCACTCTCTTTGCAATAGACCTTCCCAAAAATCGGTACACGTAGCACTACCGGATACGAGCCGTAGCAGTTTGAGTACACACCTATACAAGCCAATGAGTTAATGTCGTTCTTCCGTCAAACCAGGGGAAATCAGCAGTTATCTTGCCCGTTTTATCTTGCCCCACGAAGTCGCGAGTTTCCCTCGCGCTTCTACGGCAAGGTACTGTAGTAGTCCTTGCCGCCAGAGGGTTGTAACCTCGTCTGCGCTTAACGCATGATTAAAGACGGCAACCTCATCTATAAGCCCTGCGGTTCCGTAACTTGGCCTCTGCCCCTTGGTCGAACGCCCTATGATTTGGCAGCCTATCATAAATGGCGCGAATCTGCCTCCCCCTAGTGCCGCGAATCCGGGGGACGGAGCGACTTTAATTTTCTTCGCTATGTCGTTTATCCTTTCGTTTTCCCGTTTTCCCACCTCTTGTCCGTCGACATAAAGCACGAGCATAGGCTCCTTATATGTGCCGACGACGTGATGCCACTTCCCGTCAACGACATTGGCGCGCTTTTTTGTTTCGTTGACAAGAACGCGGGCTACACGCGGCTGTTGAGCGGTGAACCCGAACGTTGCGTGTCCCAACTCACCGCGCCTCTGTTCCCCGCCCTTCCCGGCATCTGAAACCCACATGGCATAATTGCATCGAGCCAAGTGGGACGTTTTGCCGAACAACATCTGATTGGCAGATAGATCCGTTTCATCTCCGCAGGGATTATTACAGAAACCATCGTTAAGCGGTTTACCAAGGAGTTCTTTGATCCGGACCCAACCTGACAGTGAAAACTCAACAATGTTGAAATCCTCGTGGTGTGGAATTTCAACCCAACCGGGCCACTCGGATCCTGCCTCGCCCTCTGCTTCAAAAAACTCCAATGCCGTTCCTCGTTTACCTGGTCGCCATTTGACTCTGCCCGCAATTTTACCGTGATGCCCGTTGCCGGAAACATCCTCTATCCTCCCATGGGCTTCCTGATTCGGTTCGCCTCTATCAAAGGTCCATGCACCCACGACTTCGGCATGGGCAAGCGGTAGGATTACGCAATAACTTAGGAACATGGTGAATACGCTGACAATCGTAGCAGATTTCACGATCAATTCCTCCTAACTGGGATAAGTTAAATAGCGTTTCTGCTGCTGTAGCACATTTTGAAATGAAAGCCACTAACCAGCAAACATTTTATATCCTTGCTTCCGGTTTTGCTCTGCCCGACTCATGTATCGCGAAGCAAGGCAGAAACGTGTCAACATGATTTTTTCGGTATTCGTAACCGGTTCTCGCTAATATGATGAGATTGTGTATCTCCCAAATTGGATTTCTCTGACCGTTCTAGGTTGAGTTTCCAATCTAGAATTGGTTCAGAACAGGACGATTGGCTTTGAAGTCGAATCATCGAAGTTACAATTCGACTATGCATATCTCGGACACTGAACACCCATGTAAAACCTTAATATTCAATCAACATTCACCTTAACACTCAGGACAGATTTTGGGAAGATTCTAGAATAGTATTCGCCGACAGCCGGAACAGAAGTCCGAATCGAACAAAATGAAGCTCTATAACGATCCATCAACCTCCATAGGCAACTGCGCCTAGCATCTATCTTACGATCGCTCACAGAAGAGGCGAATCGAGCTTGCTAAACAAACACAAGTTCGCTTGCCACTAGAGATCGGGTACGACTTCCGAGGCAGAATCAATAATCTCTCGTGTTAAATCTATTTACCCGCCTTGAGTTGTCCCCATGTGACAGCTAACTTGCCACGCGATTCGACGGCAAGGAACTGTGCCACGCCCTGTCTTGAGAGGGCTCTAACTTCGTCTTCGGTCAATGCATGATTGAAAACCGCAACGTCGTCCACCACCCCGGCAACGCCGTAACTAGGCCTTTGACCCGCGACTGAGCGTCCCACAATTTGACACCCCACCATGAATGGTGCCTCTTTCCCTCTATTCTTGGCAAAACCAGGCTTCGGAATTAACTTCTCATCGGTATTGGCATTCTTCACTGCTTCATTCTCTCGTTCCCCAACCAGTTTCCCATTGACATATAGCCGAAGCATGGGTTCCCCGTATGTAGCAGCAACGTGCTGCCATTTGGTACCTAATATATCTGCTTTGGCGTTTGTCTCCAATATTTGTACACGGGTCAATTTAGGCTCTGGAGCCGTGAACCCCGTTGAAACATGGCCGCGCTCGTCAATCCTCTCGTTGTCTCCCGCGTCCGAGATCCAGATGGCATAATTGGTACGAGAAAAACCGGAGGTCTTGCCAAGAATAGCCTGATTGATGAGCCAGTCCTGTGAATTTCCACACGGGTTGTTGCAGAAACCGTCAATAAGCGGATGGTCTAAAAGCTTCGGGATTTTGAGCCACGCCGCCAACGTAAAGTTTATAAGGTTCAGCGATTCGTCATGCGGCACTTCAAACCAGCCCGGCCATTTTGATCCGGGGTCGCCGTTTGTTTCTAGAAACTCCAGTCCTCGACCACGCCAACCTTGTCGCAGTTTCACCCTTCCTACAATATTTCCGGTAAGCCCATTGCCCGAAACATCTTGGCTCGTACCAGATACCTCCCCGTTGAGTTCGCCCTCAATATCGTCAAAAGTCCAGGCACCAACGATATCGGCGTGGGCAAACCGCACCGTCATAAAAAAGACTACCACGATGGTTAACACGCTGAAAATCATAACCCATTTCATGGAATTCATCCTCCCGAACATGTTGTTAACAGTTTATAAAGTTATCAAGGGCTCTCAAAATCACCCTATGTGATACCACGGTTAAGAGTTACTATTTCAAAACCCTACCTTGATGTCCTCCTGTAGGTCTAGTCTCTCGTCTTTATTTTGCTCCAAGTCGTTGCTAGTTTCCTGCGTGAATCAACTGACAGATATTGTCCCAAGCCCCGTCTCACAATACTACCAATCTCCTCTTCCGGCAAAGCGGTATTGAAGAGGGCAACCTCGTCCATGAATCCGGCAATTCCATGACTAGGTTTTTGGCCTGCATGTTGGGGACCTATAAGCTGAGCGCCTATCATAAATGGCCCCTCTTTCCCTCTGTTGATTGCGAAGGAAGGCACCGGTAGTTCTTTGACATCCGTATTAGGATTCTTGATAGGTTCGTTTTCTCTCCTGCCTACCTCTCGCCCATCAACATAGAGGTAAAGCATAGGTTCTTTATAAGTACCCGCGACGTGGTGCCAATTGCCATCTATTACATTCGCTCCGGCTTTTGTTTTACTGATGGCAATACTAGCCCATAACGGCTTCGTGACGGTAAACCCGATGGTAACGTGGCCTCCCTCTCCTTTGGCGCCCGCACCTTTGCCCCAAACCCACATCATGTAGTTGCTGCGCGAAATGTGAGAGGTCTTGCCCACAAGTGCTTGACTAATCGAACCTTCACCAAAGCCGGGTTCTATAAACTCGCGGATTTTTATCCACGCAGTGACCGTGAACTCCAAAAGATTCATATCATTGTGATGCGGAACCAGCACATGCCCCCAAAGCCAATGTGGCGCCCCGGCTTCATCCTCGAAGAACTCCAACGCCTTACCCCGCTTGCCACGTGGCTCCCGCGTCACTTTTCCAACAATTTCCCCGTGATGACCATTGCCTGAAGAATCTGTGACAAAATCTCCACCCGATTCGTCAAACAGCCAAGCGCCAACCACGTCAGCACGACTCAACGGTATTACTAGGACAAGCGTTACTAAACTCAGAATCGCTGTGATCTTCACCGTTGGGGCTCCCATGATGCCACGATTCATGAACATCAACTCACCCAAGGCAACGAACGAGAAAATTGAATAGGAGAAACACTAATCTTGTGTCAACAATGGCGACTTTTCAATTTCGCTTGATTTCGCCCCACGTAGTTGCCAGCTTTTGACGGGGATCAACAGCCAGAAATTGTGCCAATCCCTGTCTGGAAATAAGCTTAATCTCCTCCGGGGTTAAGGCATGATTGAACAGTCCAACCTCATCTATGAGCCCATCAACTCCGTAACTCGGTCTCTGAGTGCCAACCTGGCGACCGATGTGCTGCGCGCCTATCATGAATGGGCCCGGCTTGCCTCTGCTCCTTGCGAAAGTTGGTTTTGGTATCTCTTTTCCACCCGGGAGCAAAGGGTTATTGACAGCCTCATTCTCTTGCTCTCCAACCAGAGCTCCGTCAACATAAACATAAAGCATGGGTTCCTTATAGGTGCCAACGACGTGATGCCATTTGTTATCAGTTACCTCTGCCCGGCGGCCCGTCTTTTCGACAAAGACTTGTGACCATTTCGGTTTTGAAACCGTGAAACCGAATGTAACGTGGCCCGACTCCCCCGCTAATGCACCAGCTGCCCCGGCGCCCGAGACCCACAGCGCATAGTTGCTCTGCTGAATATGACCTGTTTTTCCCGCTATCAGCGCCCTAATCGAAACACGATGTTCATTGAGTTCCGCCCCAGCGATGTCTGAGAGTTTTACCCAAGCAGTAAGACTAAATTCCAAGAGATCTTGGTCCTCGTGATGCTGGATCGTAACATACCCCGGCCAACGCGCTCCGGGTTCGGCGTCGGCATCCTGGAAAAACTCCATTGCCTTTCTGAATCTGCCGTTCGGTCGCCGTTTGGCGTTGCCAATGATTTCACCGTCATGCCCATTGCCGGACGCGTCTATGACAGTCTTTCCATAATCCTCATCAAAGAGCCAAATTCCGACCACTTCGGCATAGGCGGAAGATGCAGCGACGAGAACAACGACCAATATCGTCATCGTTGTATTGCGGAAAACCGAAGTGAATTTCTCTTTTTTGCACATCTTAATCACAGCCGGCAGAGCGGCAACAATTCCACGCTAGCCTACAGCTAACGCAATTTCCCAATTACTGAAGTCTGATTGCAGTCACTCCGACCTCAAGGGCAATGCCCTAGGCCAGAAGGGCCAATCAAAAAACTGACAATATCGACAGTGCATTCGTGAGGATTTAACTGAATCAGGACCTCACTGATTTCCATGGATTTGGTGTTTACCGGATTCTCGCCACAACTCAATCAAAAGTATCTCAAGATACAAAATCGCTTATTTTACTATAGCATTGGACGAATTTCGTGTCAAGCAAATTTCTCTATCGGGAAAGGGAATCGCATCTAATACCATTTCGCTTGAATAATAGTGCATATAGTTCGTGATAATTTTTTAGGGGTTGTAGGTTGGGTTGAACGGGATTTTGTTAATAATCGCTGATCCTAGAGGAGTTTTAGAGTGTCCATTTTGTCTGAACCTGCCAAAATATGAGTGAAACCCAACATTAATCGCACATTCTTCCACCATGAGACATCCGTAACTGTTTAGTGCATCGTTTGGGTCGTAGTATTACAGTTCGTCGCATAACCGATCTGGGCATGTAAGCGCCCGATTAGCCGGAATTAGCATTGTACTTCCCTACTCGGCGCGTTCCCTGCCCTCCGCTCGGTCTGGATTGGCAAATCCAGACCGATGGACTAAACAACTACAGACATCCTTTATAATTAGATGCGTTTCCCCTGATTCCTCTATCGCGAAAAGGGAATCGCATCTTAATTTTTCAGTTGTAGGGTGGAATCAAGCGAATGGACATTGAGCGCGATAGAGATCTTCTGCCCACCATCCTTCCACTTTTTCACCGTTCCATTTTCCACACCTCCGCAATTAGACGCGATTGGCAGAAAAAAAATTGTAAAAGTTCTCTTGACCAATGGGATGAATTGTGTTAAGATGCCAATCAAATGAGTTTTGGACGTGACAATGCCAGTTGTCACGTAGCCAATCTGTGCGAACGATTATTTGCTTCTACAGAAATCAGGAGGAATTAAAACATGATTAAGTACATGTACAGCCCGTCAATTATAGCGCTTGCGATCTTTGTGGCTTTCGCGCTATCAACATCAGCCTTTGCAGCCCCCACCATCGATGGAATCATCAACGATGGCGAGTGGAATGGCGTCAGCGGTGAGATTGCCGTTGATGATAGGCAAGATAACAAAGGCGTCGGTACCGCTGGAGTGGGCGGACATCGTCAGGATCACCCGGATTGGGTGGCGACTTGGTACGTCGACTGGGATGATTCCATGCTCTACTATGGCGTAATCTCGCGAGATGGTGAAGTTAGCGAAGCTTCGCCCGAAGGCCCTCAAGAGATTGGACAGACGTGGCATGACGACAGCTTCGAATTCTGGATCAATACAGGGCTTGGTGTAGGTGACCAAGCGGATGGCCCATGCCCGTGTCGCCACCAAAGCAGTTATCAAATCCTCGTCAGTGTCGATGAAGTGTTGAACGACACCCAAGGCAATGGCGAATCCGAAGGTCAACAGTGGGACTTTGGTTGGGACGGTAATACGGTATGGAAGGTGAACGTCCCGGCAGGTACCACCGTGAATAATCCTGACGATATGGACGAGGGATGGTCTGCTGAAATCTCGGTCCCCTTTGCGGATATGGGACTTCAAGGGCCCCTAGATGGCCGCACCTTTGGGTGGAACGTCACCGGAATGAATTACGACCATGACGGTGGCAATCGAAACAGGATAGTCATCTCTTGGTCAAATCCTGCTGGCATCTCTCCCGAAGACAAAGCGATAAATATTGTTACCCTTCATCACAACAATCGCTGGGGTTCTATCGACTTTGACAGGGGTGCGTTTTACACGGCCGATGGCGAGAAAACCGGTGGAACCGCTGTCGAACTCACCGACCAACTCGCTACGACCTGGGCAAGCGTCAAGTCCCGGTAAGCGATTAAGCCACGTTACCTATCACCGAAGGGTGGGTTCGCCCACCCTTCAACCTTCTCGCTAAACCTCCCGCCCACTTCACCTCTCTACGAAACTTTCCGCAGCTTCTTCAAGGTTCCCTGCTTCCTCAGTTCGTGGAGTGTTTGTGTTTCTCCGCCCTTCCTCGTCTTCACTTATTGACGCTGATAAGATTCCGCTACCGTTCCTCTGGACTGATGATTACCGTGGCAAAGTTACTCCGCCTCGCTTGAACAAATCGTATACTATGTTTTCAATCATGCTATTATGAAAAGACCAATACCAACCATAACCCGTAGACGAGGAATCAACCGACTGAAAAAGGAGATTGTAACTGTTTAGTGCATCGTTTGGTTCGTAGTAGTACAATTCATTGCACGTCCGTTCTGGGCATGTGAGTTCCCGATTCGTCTGAATTAGCATTGTATTTCCATACTCGGCGCGTTCTCTACCCGCTCGGTCTGGATTGGCAAATCCAGACCGATGGACTAAACAGCTACAGGAAATCAAACGAGCGAATAACGAGCGATCAACTGTGTGGATAACGAAGGAGCAACTGACCAATCGGGAAGGCGGTAGAGATCCCATAGTAGATCCCGATAGAAATCCTATTCATTGCCCGTCTTATGACTTTAAGGTTCTTACTGACCACTAATCACTAGCCACTAAACACTTTCTCTTAATGTATACATATTTCTGTGTTGACTTTTTCTGTGACTCTGCTATGATAATCGCCTGCCTAAATGTCCTACCATGCACAGAAAAGCCCATAACACATTCTGTGCATGGTGCTCGTGCAACCTTAAACCGAAATTTGGTAGTGACCTTTTCGTTGGAACAGATACGGTTTGTACCGTGTCCGACGGAGCCAGTGTACTTCCAAAGTTAAAAGCCAGCCTCCAAACGCATAACCACTTGGAGCGAACTCAATTTCAAAAGCGCAACTTTAGGTCCGATTCAATTGCGGCAACTGTTTAGTCTATGTAGGGGACGGCCCCCGTGCCGTCCCACGAACTAAACACTTACCAATTGCGGACAAATGGAAAGGAAGGATAAATTCCTTTCCATCCTCGCTTCAGTTTTTTTTGTCACAACAAAATGTCAACCAAACTGTGGCAGGAGATGAACCATACCACATAGCTCCGATCAATCCGCCGGAGTTTGGTCATTTCAATGTTAAGAACATTCGTGGACAGATTGAAGGAGGCAGAAATGAGATTCATGATAGTGTTGCTTGGGGTTATTCTGTTGCTCTGTTGCGGCCGGGCAATGGCAAAAACACTGTTTTTCGATGACTTTGAAGATGGTGTCATTGATAAGAAATGGGACTTCACCGGTAATTGGGAAGAAACGGATGGGTACTTGGCTTGTGTCGAATCGAATGTGAAATTTAACTATGCGATTCCCAAAATACCGGCTGAATTCCATTCCAAACAGATTACTATTCAGGCAAAAGGAAAAATCATCGGTGCTCCCTGGACGCGAATGGGCGTTGCGGTTCGATTGACGCCAAGACTTAACAACGCCGAAGCGCAGGATGGCAAACCGACAGGGCATCTTGGATACTGCTTGACGACGGGAGAAAATGGGCCAAGTGATGTCAAACTGTTAAATGAAGGGGTACAGTGGATCAATCTGAACAAACCCGTGCGTCCACAACTTGATCAGTGGGTCTGGGTTCAGTTGACCGTCACGGCCAAACAAGAGTTGATTGCCAAGGCTTGGCTTGATGGAGAAGAAGAGCCGCTCAAACCGATCGGAAGCGTCAAACAATGGAAGAAAAAAGACGGAGCCGTTGTCAAGCAGAATCGGCCCGCGGGACCTGCCGGGTTGGTCGGAAAAGCCATGGAAGCCTGGGGACGGGGTGGGGCAACTCCCGTGTATGATGAGGTGGAGATCTGGGACGCGGATGGTCAAAGCGAACGTTCCAAAGCCGTCGAGCCCACCGGCAAGTTGAGTCTCACCTGGGGCAAACTTAAAGCCCTGTAGCCTTTTCGCTTTAGAGTAACACCTCAAATTCAAAAAGCACCGATTATGATTCATGTCGGTGCTTTTTTGTTTCATCGGCAGAAAAAGAAATTTGGATATATACTCCACGTTGTCAGAAATTGCGTCTTCTGTAGGAGCGATCTCCAAGTCGCGACCCTTGTACGAGGGAACTCCGATTCCCGACCTGCTGGTGCTACGTAAGTCTTATGAGAAACAATTATCACTGGAAAAGAGAAAGCGCAATAATACCCAACGCAAAGTATAGTCAATTCCATTCATATTTACACATATTTCGGTAGGCGATCAACTGAGTGGATAGATCAAGCGAGCGGTTAGCGAGTGCGATAGAGATCTTTTTCCAACCGCACCTTCGGTTAGGAAACCGAACCTATCGCAGTGTATAAAAGATTATGGGTTTTACTATAGAGATTAATGGCAATGACATATAGGGAGACATTATGTTCGATCGGTCCTCATCGCCTTCAACTGTTGGGTTGGCAATTATGGAGGCGATTATCGGGAAGAACTTTGCAAGTGTGGGGTAGCCAACGTCAAACGTAGGTAGCATAACAGAGGAGTTGAAAAGTGAATGTAGATCAGAAAAGTCGTTTCAAGATTGCTTATGGAACTTACGGGATGCCCAAGGAAGATTTGCGGGCAGCGATACCACGTCTGTCAAAGATGGGCTATGAGGGGCTAGAGATTTGTGTGGGTGAAGCTTACCCGACTGCCCCCCAAAAGCTGTCGAAGGAAAATCGTACGGAATTGCGCGTCATGATGTCCGATCTCAATCTAGAGGTTCCTTCACTAATGCTTTTGAGCCGGGTGTTGGTCGATGATCCCCAGGAGTATCAGCAGCAGCTTGACGCATTCCGCGCAGCTGCTGAACTGGCTAACGACCTAGCAGTGAGCGATGAGATCCCTGTGTTAACCACCACACTGGGCGGCGGGACCATGACTTGGAAGAAGGATCGAGAAGCGCTTGCCGATCGCATCGCAGAAGTAGGCGAGTTAATAGCAACAGCAGGGACCCGTTTAGCCGTGGAGCCGCATGTAGGCAGCATTCTGGAGCATCCTCGACACGCAGCCTGGCTGATCCAGCGAATCAACTCACCTTCAGTGCGACTCAATTTCGATATCAGCCACTTTGCCGTAGCAGGCTATCCCTTGGAGGATACAGTCGCACAACTTGCGCCACTGGCGATCCACACCCATGTGAAAGATGGACGCATGGTGGATGGCAAAGTACAGTGGCTCTTGTCGGGGGAGGGAGACTTTGATTACGCCGACTATTTTCAGGAAATGGCCAAAGCGGATTGGCGTGGTTGCATAACAGTTGAGATTAGCGGCATGATATTCAGCAAGCCAGACTACGACCCCTGGATTGCCGCGGAGTTCTCATGGCAGACGTTGAGTACCGGCTTGAAAGAAGCGCGAATTTAAGCGCGTATCTGAAAACGTCAATTCTCCCGATCTGGTGGACGGCTGTTCGCTACGTACCGTGCGTTTTGTCGGGGTAAACGGTATGAAACAGACCCGAACACAGGCTTTCCCATCTCTACTACCTGCACTGACAATTGGCATCGTGCTCATCGTCGCCAACTGTTATTGGATAGCCATGGGACGGGCGACTGATCAGTCATATACGACCAACATCTCGCTTTACTTTAACGTAATCTTCAGCGTGTTCCTTTTGACGTTGTTGAATCTTCCGCTGAAGAGATTCCTACCAACATTCGCACTCAGTCAAGGTGAACTCCTCGTCGTCTATGTGATGCTTTCCATCGCTTCTTCGTTGGCCGGTCTCGATATTATACAAAGCCTCGTCGGCATTATAAGCACACCATTTAGGTTCGCAACCCCGGAAAATGAATGGGCGAACCTATTTTGGCGATTTATTCCGAGATGGCTTTCTGTTGAAGAGAGCGGCGTTTTAGATAATCTTTACGATGGGGGTTCTTCACTATACACTGCTAGACACATCAGGGCCTGGGTGATTCCGGCGCTTGCTTGGTCCGCATTTCTGGTCGCGCTTCTGTTTGTCATGCTTTGCATCAATGTCCTGGTTAGAAAACAGTGGGTCGAAAGGGAAAAGCTCAGCTATCCGATTATTCAACTGCCTTTTGAGATGACACGTGCGCAATCGGGTTTTTTTGTTAATCGACTCATGTGGTGGGGTTTTGGAATTGCATTTCTGGTAAATGTCGTTAATGGATTGCACTTTCTCTTTCCCGTCGTGCCTAGCTTAGGCGGCGAACTCTATGAGAAGACAGGGCGTGGGTTGGACCTCGGAAAGCTCTTTACCGAAAAACCGTGGAGTGCGATCGGTTCGATGCCCGTGATGGTGCTTCCCTCAATCATCGGACTTGCTTTTTTTATCCCCTTGGACCTTTCATTTTCCTTCTGGTTCTTCTTTCTCTTTTGGAAGTTCCAGGCTGTTTTCGCAAGTGTCCTCGGACTCGGAGACATGCCTCGGTTTCCCTATACGGGCGAACAGGCATTCGGCGGACTCATCGCACTATGCGCCATTGCCCTTTGGGTGAGTAGAAGCCACCTGAAGAAGGTAATTCTCACCGTATTCTCACGCCGTTCTCCGATTGATGACTCAACCGAACCCATAGGATACAAGGCTGCAATTTCAGGGATAGTTTTGGGAATGAGTTTCATCACGTTCTATTGTTTGAGAGCGGGCATGTCGATTGGGGCAATTCTTATCTTTTTCGCGTTGTATTTCGCCATGTCCATCGGTATCACCCGGATGAGAGCTGAACTGGGATCTCCCGTGAACGATTTTCACGATTCCGGTCTGCCTGAGATGATAACCGGGGCGATAGGCACACACCGTTTTGGCACTCATAACCTGACGATGTTTTCTTTTTTTCGGTTTTTCAATAGGGCGTACCGACCCCATCCGATGCCGCATCAGCTTGAGGGATTCAAAATCGCAGAGCGAGCAAGAATCAGCAACTCCGGTATATTCCTCGCCATGGTGTTGGCAGCCGTGATTGGCGCATTGGCATTTTTTTGGTCCTATCTCGACGCCCAGTATCAGTTTGTTGGACTCAATACAAGAGGGCGTGGGATTCATGCTTTTAATCGCCTGAAAAGTTGGCTCTATTTTCCTTCACAAGCGGACTATGCGGCGATCGCTGCGATGGGCACCGGTTTCCTGTTCTCACTTTTCTTGATGATTATGCGAATGCGCTTCCTGTTTTGGCCCTTCCATCCTGCGGGTTATGCGGTCGCAGCCAGTTATTCCGTGCGAGGGTTTTGGTTTTCAATCTTTATCAGTTGGTTGGCAAAGTCAATTATTCTCAAATCCGGAGGATTGAAAACGCATCGAAAAGCCATCCCTTTCTTTCTGGGAATCATACTCGGCGAATTCGTCGCCGGGAGTTTCTGGAGTCTGTTGGGAATAGCCCTTGGAAAGCCGATGTACAAGTTCCTGTGGTAATAAATTTCAACCCGATCTACGACATCTGCGATTGCCGGAAGCACGGGTTAGAAACTTACGCCGCGTCTTGCCGCTCAATGCTAGTAAACCGATCCCCATAATTGTCGGTGTTTTTTGCTTGACAAGGGGGGAAAAATGAAATAGGATGCATGTCCACATCTCAGATTTGGGATGCGCCGTGGTGTCTCACTAATCCGAATCATTCACCCGAACGGGTACCTTGAGGTATAGTCATGGGTCGGCAAATCTTGCTATGCTTATCCATCTCGTTATTGTCCCTGAACTTCGCGGATGCGGTGGAGAAGGGTCTGGTCGCCTATTGGGCTATGGACGGAAATGCCAAAGATGCTTCCGGCAATGGGCACGATGGTATCGTTCAGGGCGCCAAGTTCGTTGATGGTGTCGTCGGAAAATCGGCAGAATTTGATGGCGGAGCCGCTTGGATAAACGGTGGGCGAAAACGTAGCTTGGAAGTCTCGCCGATGAGTTGTACCTTCTGGATGAGGCCTTCACACGATCTGGGAGCTAGAGATCCGAGATTCAACATCGTCTACCAGGCGAAGGGGCCGATGTTTGCTTTCAACAAGCAGCCCGTCGCCAACGAGCCGACAGGTCCAAAAAACACAATTCGATGTTGGGTAGATACCGTCGGCAACATCCCCAAGGGCACTCTTTTCACGAAGCGAGATAAATGGAGAGCGGGGGTATGGTACCATCTCGCATGTACCTATGATGAAAAAGAGTTGGTGTTGTATGAGGATGGGGTGGAAACCGGCCGAGTCAAAGCGACTGGTGCCATTGGAGCACGAGGAAGCGAATTTCGGATTGCCAAACCCTTCGCCGGCTCGATTGATGAGGTGAGACTCTATGACCGCGCGTTGAGCGCGAAGGAAATTGCTGCTTTGGGCGGGTTAGCCGTTGAGCCGCATGGAAAAATCACAACCGCATGGGGTTCGATTAAAACCGGAAAAAAATAACACTTCGTCAACTGCAAACGTTTTGGAGATGTTGCTGTGTCGTAAGGTGAGGTTTGAACCGAAATTTCCCATCGCAGATTGGGGAACGGCGATCACACCTTTACGGTAAACGACAAACCAAGACTGTTTGTGGTGGTTGAACGGTCATGTACCAATGAGATGGATTGTCAAGTGGGTAACCTTCTTCCATCAACCGGCAGCGCTGATTGGTCAGTGGTGCCGTTTCTCACCAACCGGGCCCATCCAAACGAAGGACGTGCCCATCACTATCAACATTACAAGGAGGTCCGATCATGTGTCGTAGCAATTGGATAGTGCTTTTAGTGGTTTCATTGTCCGTTTCACTGGCATTCTCATTTAGCGTTGTCAATCCCGCTGACGCAGGTCTGGTGGCGCATTGGCCCCTTGATGGGAATACGGATGACGTGACAGGAAACGGTAACGACGGAATCCTCAACGGCGAGGCGCAATGGGTTGACGGTGTCGTCGGCGAGTCGCTTGAATTTGATGGCGATACCGGCTGGATTGATGCCGGAAACGACCCAAGTTTGGCACCTTCGCCGATGAGTTGTACGTTCTGGATGAGACCGTCAAAAGACCTCGGTCTTGATGATGAGAGAGCAAATATTGTTTACTATGGTTTGGGACCGATGTTTGCCTTCAACAAAACACCTGTAGCAGATGAACCTCTGGGGGCGCCGAATACAATCCGGGTCTGGGTCGATACACTCGGCGACATCCCCAAGGGCACCCTTTTCACCAAGCAAGATACATGGAATGAGGGCGAGTGGTATCATCTGGCTTGTACCTATGATGAAAGTGAGTTTGCCCTGTATGAGGATGGCGTCGAAACCGGCAGAGTGGAGGCGACTGGCGCAATCGGAGAGCGGAAAGGCGTATTCCGGATTGGGCAGAAGTTCCCGGGCTCCATTGATGAGGTAAAACTTTATGATGAAGCCTTGTCTGCAGCAGATATTGCCAGCGATTTCGGCGTAGGGACATCCGTTGAGGCGCAAGGGAAGTTGACAACGACATGGGGAGACTTGAAGACCGGCGAAAAGTAGCCCTTGAGTTGCCAATCAGTAGTCACAACGGGGAATGTCCAGCGGGATTGGATGTTCCCCGTTTTTTTGCCATTGTGAATCTTGAGGCCACTGAAAGAATGGGTTCGGTTGAGGTGCGTTGCCGTTGAGCGTGGCGTGGAGCTTTACGAAATAAAGGCGTAAGGCAATTGAGTCAGATGAACTCAGCATACACTTGCACTTCACTTTTCGCCGCAACTCTCTATGAAAGCTTTTCACCCGGTTTTCAACAGTTGGAATGCGCGACAGACGCTCATGTATGATGATTAGACGGCTAATCTTTATGGCACCGATTCTGTTATCCATCGTCGGATACACTGATGAGCCAATCCAGGAGGAGAAAGTGAAGAGAGCAAAAGCCCCCTTTCATGTGCTATTCAGCAACGATACAACAAACACCTTGACATGTGTCAGTCCGTATCACAAGAAAGGGGAACCGTTCCGGGAAAAGACTCTCAAGGCCACAGTGGACGAAACCGCCGGAATCGGTATTGAAGTGCACATGTTACAGCCAGCGCATGGATGGGTGCCGTGGTGGCAAAGCAAAGTATATTCCGTCGAAGAACACCACAAATGGTGGAAAGATCATTACGGTGTAGCACCAGACATGAGTGTCCACAACTACCTGCTAAATGGCGGGGATGTGCTTAGTGTCTTCGTTAAACGCTGCCGAGAACGAGGGTTGGCGCCATTTATCTCGCTGCGGCTTAACGATGCTCACCACTTGAGCCACGTCAACACGCCGAAAAATACGCGGGGTATCCACGCAATCTGCCGTTTCTATGCCGATTATCCCGAATACCGGCTTGATCCCAAGACTGGAAGTCGTGGCGTGCAGAACTGGGCAATTCCCGAGGTGCGGGATTACAAGTTCGCGCTCATATCGGAGATCTGCCATAATTACGACATCAATGGGTTTGAGCTAGACTTCATGCGTCACCCAATGTTCTTCGACCTCAACGAGACAACGAGCGAACAGCGTGTCCAGATCATAACCGGATTCGTGAGACAGGTGCGGGAATTACTCAATCGAACTGCACAGCCGGGACAACACCGCTGGCTATGCGCCAGAATACCCGCCTATCTTTCGGAATATGATGCCCTCGGCATCAATCTGCCTTCGTTCGTTGACGCCGGCGTGGACATGCTGAATCTGTCGATCTTCTACTTCACAGAACAACAGACGGATCTCGCCACCATCCGAAAACTGGCTTCTGATGCTGCGATTTACCTTGAGATGACGCACGCTACCGCGACCGGGGCTCGTTTGACGAAAAGCGGAGGCGACAACACCCTGTTTCGCCGCACCACCGATGAGCAGTTCTATACGACAGCGAATTTGGCTCATGCGCGGGGCGCCGATGGCGTCAGCGCCTTTAATTTCGTATACTACCGCGAGCACGGGACACCTGGCCGCGGGCCATTCAACGAGCCGCCATTTCACATTTTCAAGCACATCGGTGACGCCCAATGGCTTGCCCGCCAGCCGCAGCATTATTTTCTCAGCGGCCGCGGCTACGTCAACCGCCAATTGCCAAAGCAGTTTGAACCGGGGGAGACCGTCTCATTTGGAATAGACATGGCGCCGCCCGCGGATAGCTGGAAGACGGACGCACGGCTTCGCATTCAGAGCCGTCAATCTCTTGGAGACAGCCGATGGCGTGCCCGCTTCAATGGCATAGATCTGAACCCGACGGGTGATGTTTCAGAACCTTATCCGAATCCATATCCACCGATGTTGGGAAAGCCCGAAGAACTTCGCGCCTGGACCGTGCCTGTGAGTGTTCTAAAAGACGGAATCAATACAACTGAAATTACGCTGGTTGAAGGCGAATTGTCCGAGATTGTATTTCTGGATGTGGCGGTTGAGTAATATCTGGCAAATTGCAAAAGATGGCCAACATTGAGGAGGCATCGTGACTATGAAAGTCATGCGTCCATGGTTAGTCGCACCCGGCACAATCGAGTATCGTGAACAGGAGATCCGGCTGACCCCCGAGACCGTTCTGGTAAGACATGTGTGTACCGCACCCAGCCAAGGTACAGCTATTCATCGCTATCGAGGAGAGGAGATTGGCGTGGCAGCCTTCAGTCGCAACGAGAGCGGGGGTCCATTCCCTTATCCTTGGCTACAAGGCTTTGCCTACGGCGTCGGCCGGATTGAAGAGGTGGGAGCAAACGTTCGGGAACTCGAGGTTGGCCAACTGGTGTACAGTCAGAAACTCACGGCGGAGCTCTCGGTGTTGACACCATCGGATCTGATTCCGCTCCCCGCAGGATTAGACCCTGAATCTGCGACGATGCTCCTGCAAGCCGAGGTTGGATTGAAAGGGGCACGGGGAGCGAACATCATCCTTGGAGATATTGTACTCGTCACCGGGCAAGGTCCTATTGGAAGTTTTGCCGCACAACTGTGTAAACTCGCCGGCGCTTATCAGGTCATCGTCACCGACATCTGTGATATGAGGCTGGAAATCGCTCGACAGATGGGGGCTGATCTGACGCTGAATCCCCGTACGGACGATGTGCTCGAACGCATTGAGGAATTTACCGATGGAAGAGGCGCCGATGTGGTGGTCGAGTCCTCAGGTTCGCCGCAAGCGTTTCTCCAAGGCTGCGCCGCAGCCGCAGGCGGAGCTAAGATTGTCGTCATCGGTTGGATTCTGGATGCTTGTCAGTTCAATATGTCAGACGCCTTCACGCCCAAAGGGCTTGAGCTGGTCGTGTGTCATTCGGGACAGATTGGCGACTGGCGAATCGGACGCCGCCGACTGCAGACGAGGGGCATGAGGGGAGATGGTAGACGACGGGGCATGCCTCCCAAACTAAACGCCCCCTTAAGCGAGGATTATGCGTACCTGATGAATCTAACGGTTCAGGGTAAACTGAAGGCGAAAGAACTGATTAGTCATCGCTTCCCGCTCAACGATTTGGTGCAGGCGTGGGATGAGTTTATTGACAACAAACCGGATGAGTATCTGCAGGTATTGTTTGTGAGTTAGACGTTGGACTATTAACATGAACCACGGACAGCAATGTGCAACAGCCTAAGGTGACTCGCGCGGTAGGGTTGGACACTCCGGGTCAGCATATAGGAAGGTAAACCGCATTTTCCGGTCGAGTGCCAAGATTGTTTCCTCGCCAAAGTATCCCTTGAGTTTATTGAAGTCCAACCCGCCGCCCATCTCATGTTCCCACAGTTGCTTCTGATAAAGAACCTGTCGCCACCACCGCTGCCTTTGGATTTCGGCGAGAATCGGCATTTGTGCGGTGCGCTGACCGAATTGGCTGCGCCTGAATGCACCTACGGCATCCGTTAGATTTTTCGCGCCTACGAAACAGATTGGATCTTCGGGGAGAAGTGTGAAAAGGCTTTCCAGAGGCTCTCGGCGGGAGGTTTGCCGATAAATGAGGAAAACGGTCACGAGGACAGCTAATACCCCAATCACAATTAGGTAGTGGACTAGTCGAAATGGTTTCAAGGGAGGGGTTTGTAAAGATTGCAAATCGGACAATGATTGAACCAGTGATAGCCTCTCAGTTCCTTCGAATCATACAACCCTGTTGCCCCGTTTTCCCGTCTTCCTTCTACGAAGCTGGCAGAGCCCTTCCATCACTTAGTTGACCTCGCGCGGTTGAAGCACGATATCCATTTCGTCAAGGACTTGCCGCATTCGCGACAGTGAAAGTTTCCCAATCTTCTCAACAAGATCGGACTTATTCGCAGTGAATAGTTGAGAAACATTCACAACGCTAGGCTTTGGCAGATTAGCCTCACCAGTAAAGAGTTGTACATTTCCGGGCGCAGAGGCGCGTTTGAGATTCGATGTCAGAGCACAGACCACAACCGTACTGATACGGCTTTGATTAAAGAGGTTATTCTGTATGACAACATGTGGTCGTAGAAAACCAAGTTCAGAACCGGAGAGTGCGCCTAAATCAATCCAGAACACGTCACCTTGCGAAATTACCATGGCTCATCCTGCAAGAGTTGACGTTGTTTATCTCGCATTGATTCCAGATTGTTTTTCTCCTG
Source organism: Candidatus Poribacteria bacterium (assembly GCA_965204085.1). Taxonomy (GTDB): domain Bacteria; phylum Poribacteria; class WGA-4E; order WGA-4E; family JAJDTR01; genus JAJDTR01. The sequence continues at coordinate 2,215,937 of CBDBEE010000002.1, forward strand.
TTTGTCTGGCGCATCCGCATACGCGGCGTTGATTTCGGCAAGTAGTTGTTGATTCTTATACTTGGAAATGAATTCCGAGACTGCGGTGGCAAACAATTTGCTCCTCGAAACTTGCATGTTTTCGGCAAGAGATTCTGCCTCTCTGAACAAGGATTCTTCAAGTGAGATAGCGGTTTTCACGTAAGCCATTGCTTATACCTCATTTATACCGATAGTATAACCCAGGGATCGGTGAATGTCAAGCAGGGAATACCCGGTTTCAATCACGCCCAATTGTCCCCTATAGAAAGTCAAAGTCGCACCCGAGATCCGCCTGCTGCACCCTATCAATGTAGAGCTTGCCGTATCCCCTCTGAAAGTGCGGTTCAGGAAGAACCAGATTCGATCGACGCCTGGCAAGAGTCGACTCATCCACCAACAACTCGATCCGGTTACGGGGTACGTCAAGTTCAATCATGTCACCTTCCTGCACCAGCGCCAGTGTGCCTCCAACTGCGGCTTCCGGGGCGATATGGAGCACGATTGTGCCAAACGCTGTCCCACTCATTCGAGCGTCGGAAATTCGCACCATGTCCTTCACACCCGATTGCAGCAGTTTTTTGGGAATGGGAAGATATCCCGCTTCCGGCATTCCCGGCCCCCCAATTGGACCAGCGTTCTGAAGAACAATTACACTTTCTTCTGTGACCGGAAGATTGGGAGCGTCAATGCGGTTATGCAGGTCGTCAAGAGATTTGAAAACGACGGCTTTTCCGCGGTGCTCAAGCAAATGAGATGAAGCGGCAGAGCGTTTGATTACCGCGCCATCCGGAGCCAAGTTCCCGAACAAACACGCGAGTCCGCCATTTTCCAGAAGAGGACGCTCACGAGTCCTAATCACCTCCTGCCAATCGGGAGGATGCTGTGTATTTGTTAGATTGTCGGTAACGGTAGTCCCCGAAACGGTCATCGCGTCACCGTGGAGTAAGTCTTCCAGCTCTTTCATGATCACCGGGATTCCGCCAGCCTTCCAAAGGTCCTCCATATAGTATTCACCGCTCGGCTTGACGTTAACTAGCAGTGGTGTCTCATCGCTGAATTTGTTGAAGTGCTTCAGTCCGAGTGAGATTCCCAGACGCCTTGCTATCGCCGTTAGATGAATAACCGCATTGGTCGAGCCGCCGATCGCCATGAGGACGCGGATTGCATTTTCAAAGGCGTTGGGTGTCAAAATTCGCGAGGGACGAAGATCCTTCTGAATCATTGACACAATCGTTCGGCCTGTCGCTTCGGCTTGGCGGCGCCGATCTGCCATCACCGCTGGAGGCGTTGCGCCGCCGGGCAACATAATTCCAAGAGCCTCTGCCAACGCCGCCATCGTGCTCGCAGTTCCCATCACCATGCAGGTGCCGGTACTGGCACAGAGTCGATCTTCGACAGCGCTTATTTCACCGTCATCCAAAACCCCGGCGCGATAGTCGCGCCAAAAGCGGCGGCAATCGGTGCAGGCGCCGAGGCGCTCACCCTGATAGTCACCGGTTACCATCGGACCAGCCACCAAGGAAATGGCAGGGAGATCGGCGCTCACAGCACCCATCAACTGTGCGGGAACCGTTTTGTCGCATCCTCCAAGCAGCACGACACCATCCATCGGTTGGGCACGGATCATCTCTTCGGTGTCCATTGCCATCAGGTTTCGGAACATCATGGTTGTCGGTGCAGTGAACATCTCTCCGAGCGATATGGTCGGGAACACCATCGGGAGCCCGCCTTGGGACAGAACTCCCCTTTTCACGGCTTCAATCAAATCCGGAAAGTTGTGATGACAACTGTTGAAACCGCTTGACGTGTCGATGATACCGATAATGGGTCGTTCGAGCTCATGGTCTGCGTAACCCATCGCTTTGGCGAATGCTCTGCGTATATAGACGCTAAACTCCGGATCGCCGTAATTCGTCAATCCTCTTTTGATGCCCGTCGAATCGCCTGATTTCATTATTTTGCCTGAAAGTTGAGATTTAGTTGCGTCAGCGACACATGACTCTTATACTTTCCTGCGGACATTATAACGAAAAGCCGATTGTTACTCCAGATAAAATGTCATCCGATGACATGGTCGAATGTCAGAGATGGCTGACCACGTCTTGCGACCAAATCCCGCGATTGAGGACAGGTTGCGACTTGAAACTCCAAGAAGTCTCTGAAGTTCGAAATTGACAATAACTCAAGGAATCTGTGTCATGATTCAGATAACCGAGGACATTGCCATTAGCGAAAGCGATATCCATGTAAAATTCGTCCGTTCCACCGGACCGGGCGGACAAAACGTCAACAAAGTGTCAACTGCCGCTCAGCTTCGATTTGATGTAAAAAATGCCGCTTTGCCCGACGGTCTGCGTAATCGTCTGATAAATCTGGCAGGAAAGAAAATGACGGAGCAAGGCGAACTCCTCATCACTGCAAGTCGTTTCCGTACGCAAGACCGGAATCGCCAAGACGCATTTGATAGACTCGCGGCACTGATTCGTCGAGCCGCTGTACCACCCAAGTCCCGCAAGCCAACCGTCCCCACCCACGCATCTAATGAGCGTCGCCTAAAATCGAAACGACATCGAGGAAGAATCAAACAGACACGAAAATCAGATCCCCTTGATGAAATATCCTAGATAACACCTACCTTCACTCCACCCTTTTCCAGAAGACCTGATTTCAAACCGCAATCTTGAAACGAGGCTCGCTATATTAACGTTAGTTAGCGTGGGATTTGCAAATTTCTTACGGTAAGGGGGATTTACCTTGCACCTCAATCATATCAAAATCAACGGCTTTAAGAGTTTCGCGGAAGACATCGATCTGATACTGGAACAGGGAATTACCACGGTCGTTGGGCCAAACGGTTGCGGTAAGAGCAATGTGTCGGATGCAATTCGTTGGGTGCTTGGCGAACAGAGTGCACGCGCACTCCGTTGTGCCAGCATGCAGGACTTGCTCTTCAACGGTGGGGCAGACTTCAAACCTGCCCAAAGGGCAAAAGTGTCCCTTCAGTTCACGAACACCGATGGCCGGTTAGCGCTCGAATCCCCCGATATTGAAATCAGCCGCCAGTTGACGCGGGAAGGTGAAAGCCGCTACCTGATTAACAATACCCCCTGTCTGCTTCGCGACATTACCGAGCTCTTTATGGACACCGGAATTGGCGTGTCCGCATACTCCATCATGGAGCAGAGCAAAATCGATCTCATACTGAATACGCGGGCAGAAGAGCGTCGATTCCTCTTTGACGAGGTTGCGGGTATAACCAAATACAAGCATCGAAAGAAAACCGCTCTCAAAAAACTCGGAGACACAGAGCAAAATCTCGTGCGCATCAACGATGTGATTCACGAAGCTCAACGGGAAACCGAGAATTTGCAACGTCAAGCAGCTCAAGCCCGCCGTCACCAAGAACTGCACGAAGAACTCAGGAGTCTCGAACTAAATCAGAAACGTCGAGAATACGAGCGGATTGTTAGAGAGCTAATCGAAGAACAGGGCAGTTTGGATGATCTTCTGACAGAGATTGCTGAAGTGAGCAGCACCATTCAGTCGGCGGAACAAGAGAGCGAGGAGTTAATCGAGCGAAGGGCGCAGCTTGACACGGAGATTGAGGAAGGCAACAAATTTACAGCACAATTCTCAAGCAAGATCGAACAGATCGAGCGCGAAATTGCCCTCCACAAGCAAAGTCAGTTGAACCTCCATGAGCAACGCCAACGAGCAATTCTGGCGATTCAGTCGTACGAAAAACAACTTGCCGAGCTTGATGCCGAGAAACGCGAATTTGAACAAGAACGAACCCAACTTGACGCGACACTTAAGCTGGAGGAAAGCCGTCTGACAGCACGGCAGCGAGTGCTGAATGATTTCGCAACTCGTATAGCCGAAACCGGAGGGACAATCAGTCAAACCGAATCGGAGCTGTCCGAAAAGGCAAATCAGGCATCCCGACTTGAATCTGAAGTTGCAACGCTCAATAGCAAACTCGAATTCGCCACGGATAATCTCGATCGAGTTCTTGGAGATGTCGAAGAGCTTCGAGGAAAGCTCAAATCCGTGGAAGAGGCTCAGTCCGAGGTTCAGAAACGCGAAAAGCAACTCAAAGCGACGCTAGTGCAGTTGGACACCGAGAAGCGACGAATTGAGGAAGAACGCCAGGAACGAAGGGACTTGCTCCGGAAGCTTGAATCGGAGATGCGGGGGCTGCGGGACTCCTTCGGTATGAATGCCTCGCGATTGAAATCGCTGAAAGAATTACAGTCGACGTATGAGGGTTTCTACACTGGCGTTCGAGCTATCATGATAGCCAAAGAAGACAATCCGGAACAGTTTGGAGGAGTGTGCGGTGTCGTTGCAGAACTAATCCGCACGGACTCCGATTACGAGTTGGCTGTTGAGGTGGCGTTGGGCAGCGCAATCCAAAACGTCGTCACAGAAACCGCCGTAGACGCGAAAAAAGGAATTAAATTTCTTAAAGATACCCGCGGGGGACGAGTGACATTTTTGCCGCTGGATATGCTGCGTGCCAGGTCATTCCGTGATGAAGCGCTTCTCAATCAGACAGGCGTAATCGGTTTGGCTTCGGATCTCGTGGAATACGCACCAAAATATGACATTGCAATTCGACAGTTGCTAGGAAATACCGTTGTCATTGAAGACCTTGACACGGCAATTCAACTCTCACAAAAATTTCGCCCGAATTCCCGTCTTGTCACTGTAGAGGGTGAGATAATAAACACGTTCGGAGCGGTTACCGGTGGATCCAGCGTCAATCAGACGACCGGGTTTCTGAGCCGACCACGGGAACTTGAGGATTTACAGACAAAGATTGATACTCTGAAATCCACCATAAACGAAAAAGAGACGAATCAAAAAGAGCACGTCACAAAGTTGGCTGAACTTGAACGGAAGTACGATTCACTTGCCAGTCAACAACAGGAAAATGAGATTGAGTATGCCGGTCTTGTGAAAGACTTGGATCAACACAATCGGAGCATAATGCAATTTAGGAAGGAATTAGAGGGAGTACAATCGGAGAGTTCCCGTTTTCAGGAGGAAGCCGACAAAGCGAAAGCGAGCTCCGAAAACAGCCAAACCGAATTGGGCGAGATCCAGAAAACGCGTAACAAGTTACAAAATCGCATCAAACGCCTCTCTGAGCAGGTTCAAAGCGAAAGCAACAAGCACGACGAAGTGATGGTTTCCTGCCAGGAACTGGAGGTCACACTCGCTAGCAAGCGCGAACAATTGTCAGGGATTGAAGCTAGACTTGATGCGTCTGAGAAAAGTCAAGCGCGAGTCCGCGAGAACATGAGTGACCATCAGAAAATAATCGACTCCGATGATGAAATGCGGCAGAACCTCTCGAAAAAGATTGATGAAGCCCAGCAGCAGTTTCTCTTGGTGGAACAGGAAAAAGCCGAAGCAGAAGAAAGAGTAAACCTGCTGGTGGAAGATCGCGACACACTAAGAGAGCGTGACGCAGAGTTGCAGAAGTTGATGCGTACTGCGAGAAGGCAGGGTGAAAGGCACAACAAATTGCGCCATCAAAGGGAAGTTACTGTCACTCAGCTAGAAATGCAGCAAAAGGCTATTTCCGCCGGAATCACGGAAAAATACCAAGTGTCAATCGAGCAGGTCCAAGTAACCGAAGAAGCGATAAACGAAATCGAACTTCTCGACCAGGTCGAATCACTTAAGGCGCAAATCGCAGACATCGGCGCCGTCAACATGAAAGCGATTGAAGAGTATGAGACGCATAGAAAGCGTGAGGAATTCCTCGTCCGTCAACGCGAGGACTTGGAAACGTCTCTTGACTCCACCTACAAAGGGATTCAGAAAATTGATCAAACCTCGCGCGAGGCATTTCAGCAAGCCTTTGAGCAGATTCGCGCAAATTTCCGAGAAGTCTTCACGGAACTCTTCGAGGGTGGGGAAGCCGAACTCGCCCTGACCGATGAATCAGACATTTTGGAATCGGGGATTGACATCATCGCTTGTCCGCCGGGGAAACGTCCGCAGAGCATTACGCAGCTTTCGGGAGGCGAACGGTCATTGGTTGCCATTGCGTTACTATTCGCAATATTCAAACTCAAACCTAGTCCGTTCTGTGTTCTAGATGAAGTCGACGCTGCGCTTGATGAAGCCAATGTTCTTCGATTCACGAAGCTCATTCACAACTATGCCCAGCACACTCAGTTTGTCATTATCACGCATAACAAGCGGACAATGGAAATTGCCGATGTGATGTACGGAGTAACGATGGAACAGGCAGGAGTGTCGAAAGTCGTGTCGGCGAGGTTTAGCGAATAAGCGTTCGAGAAACGCATACCTTAAAGAAGCATCATCCTACCCGATTACCCTACCGTCGTAGGGTGCGATCAACCGACTGATTAAGGAGGGATCAAGGGAACGAACAGTGACTGCGATAGAAATCCCATAGAGATCCCCAGCGCACCAGCATAGGGATCAAGTTAAGCGTTTTAGGGTGCAAGTCACGCGGCTTCAATGTCTTGAACTGTTAATCTCCATGTAGACGTGAGCGAGGGAATACCAGTTCATTCACCGATGGGCGCGCCACAAAAGATGACTCATGGCGCTGGTTTCCGTAGGTGTCGGTGCGGTTGGAAACCGCACCTACCGTATGGGGGATGATAGAGATTTCCTCAGGGAATTCTCAAACTCCAATTGCCCCCTTCTCTTACCACTCACCATAAGAGATTACTATCGCTTGATTGTCAAGACTCGCTGCATTACGCCCGCTGGGCGGCTAGGTCTAACCTGCGGAGTGCTGCAATCCGCTGAAGAATTGGTGGATGGCTGTGATTCAAGATTACCGTCATGTTGTCCGGGGTTAGATTACCGAGATTAGAAACAGACAAGGTTTTCAGACCGTTGACTAACGGTTCTGATGAGCCGATTGTGTCTGCGGCAAAGGCGTCGGCTTCATATTCATGTTTCCGAGATACGACGTTCATAACAATCGAAAGCACCAATTCAATCGGAGAATACAAGATACTGAAGAACACTAGTCCTGCATAGACTGATGTTTGCTCCATCTGAAACGCATCAAAGAGCCCTCGATTCTCAATGAATAGCGAGAGTAGGAAGAACAGGACTCCGGCGTGCGCGATTGAAACCAACACGCCCTTTAATATATGTTTCTTCTTGTAGTGTCCAACTTCATGAGCGAGGATTGCGACAAGTTCCTCAACCGAATGCTTCTCTATTAGCGTATCGAAAAGCACTATTCGCTTTTTCTTGCCGAACCCGCTGAAATAGGCATTGGAATGCCCAGAGCGTTTCGACCCATCCATCACGGATACTTCCGTCAACGGGAATTTTACGCTTTCGCTGTACTTTTCAATCGCATCCTTGAGTGCTCCATCCGATAGCGGCGTAAATTTGTTGAACAACGGCGCGATGACTGTTACAAATAATGACGGTGCCACAATGATAAAAAGAGATACCAGTCCCCATGCGTAAATCCAACCCCAATCACCCGTCTCCCCAAAGAAGTAAAGTATCCCGCCCAGCAACGCAGCGCCCAGAACCGCCACTAGACTATAACCTTTGACCTTATCAAGCAGAAAAGTCTTCACCGTTGTTTTGTTGAATCCAAACTTTTCCTCAATCACGAAGGTTTCATACAGAGCGAACGGTGTGGACAAAACATCCCTAATAACATAAAGTAGTGCAAAGAAGGCGAGCCCTCTAAGAATCGGCATGGAAGTCCAACTCCGAGCCAAATCATCGATGTAGTTGAACCCGCCCATCAAAATGAATCCAACCAGAATTGCCAAATCAAACGCTGATGAAACATACGCGAACTTGGCGTTTACTCTCGTGTATTCCTGTGATTGGCGGTATTTGTCTTCGTCGTAAAATCCGACGAACTCGGCGGGAAGGTTTGGCGAGAGGGCTTTAAGATTGAGATATCGAGCAATGCTGCGGAGCAGAAACTCGCCAATCAAAGCAGTGAGAATTATTATCAGGTAGGGGTTCATACACAGCTAACGCAAAACCGGCGACGCACTCCTTTGTCAATCAATGGGAACTTCAGTACCCATCGCCGAAGGAGCGCCAAATAGCCGTATTCATAGATTGACGCAAACAACTTCTACTCTATCCACAGTTTGCCGACCGGTAGCGGGGTTATTTTTTCCGGTAAGTAATCCGCCCGCGTGTTAAGTCGTACGGGGACAATTCGACAGTAACCTTGTCGCCCGGCAAGATCTTGATAAAGAACTTTCTCATTCTGCCGGAGATGTGGGCAAGGATTTGATGATCGGCGCTAGCCTCATCCAATTCAACTCGAAACATGGCGTTAGGTAGCGTCTCGGTGACCGTTCCTTCAACCACGATTTTGTCACTCTTCGATTCGCTCTGATTGCGTCCCGTGTCGTCAGACTCAAGACCTTCTTGAGTGTCGGCACTTTCCTTTGCCAATCTCTCTCTAGCTTTCTTTTTTTTACGCCTTGCGCCCGCCCTAGGTGACTTTCCTGTTGTCCCGTACTGCTGTCCGCGCGAGCGCGAGCCGCTCGGTTTTCTTCGATTCACTCGACTACCTCTCCTTTGGTGATTATTAAATGTTTAAAACTGACAGCCAACCTTCGTTCTACGAAAACAGAACGCTTTCTCTTACTTGATAAACCATGAAGGTTCAAATGCGAAGCCGAAATAACCACAATCTTGTCCGAAACTTCCTTCATCTCACTTGCCCGCTCACGACCGACACTCTTTGAGCGTTAAACTCCGGCGCGCACGAATACACGCTTCGAGTGGATACGACAGGTTCGGATTGCGTGCAAGTTCCTACAGAATGCCGATAATTTATTTCTGAAAATAACTAGAGCCTCCTGCCGCTCCACAAAATGCCACGGTGCAGAATCTCTCTGTATCCTTCGTCCGCCCATGTCTGGTTATCATGACCAGACTGGAAACAGAAAACCCGGCTATTATTGTACTCTCGACACCAAGCAATACCCTTCATGCTTTGCGGGTGATTCACTGTGAGGAGCACCTTGTTTCCCGCACCGGGTTCAGTCATCGTATAAGTCTCATCAAGCATGTCCCAGTCTGACAAATCGCGGGTAATCGGATGAGTCGCATCAGTAATCTCTACATGAAGAGATTTACCGGCATGGGCTCCAAAAGAACGGTCTTCCATACCGACTATTTCGTCCCAGACCTGCCATTGCGGATAAGCCAAGAGCGCATGATGGAGAATGAAGATTCCTTGCTGTGTTTCGCCGAGATGTTCCAGAGCCGTTTTGGGTTTACCCGCATATCCCGGTAAACCCTTGTCATGCGGGCCATCCATCAACATGTGATAAAAGACAACCACATCGTACGAATCCCGCACCTGCTCTGACGACGTAGCGAAATCATCCATGTGCTGGACATGGGCGTCTATGCCATCCAAGCCACTGAAGAGCCGCCGAAAATTGATGACATCGTAACTATGCCCCCCGGTAACAACAGCAGTAGTTACTGGTGCAGTCTCCATCCAGTTTACCTCCAATCGAAAACGGTGCCGAGCAACTTCTGCGGCTCATCCCGTAGCGTGTCGTATATCCCTTTTGCTTCCGCGACCGATACCACATCTTGGATTAACGGAGCAATCTGGATCATCCCCTTCGACACAAATCGACACGTGTGAAGAAGGTCGGAGTTGTCAAAGTGGCTGTTCTGCTTGATCGTGATTTCGCGTCCCTGACCTCGGTTAAAGGTGTATTCTACCCTAAATCGCCCCGCGATGAACATCACGGTACCATGCTTCTTCGCAGCCGCGATTAGTTTGTCCTCCATGCCCGGCACACCTGCCGCATCAAGAACAACATCGAAATCAGAGTCGGGAATGTGCTTATCCCAACCGTCACCGTCAACGTTGACAACTTCGTCCACGGCGCCGATTGACTCGGCAATCTCCAGGCGATGCTCATTGATGTCGCACAGTATCACGCACGCACCGGTGCACGCCGCGATCTGGGCGACCAACTGCCCAACGATTCCCGCGCCCACGACCAGCATCCGATCGCCTATCCGCAGATCAGCGTTTCGGCAGCATCTCATGGCGACCCCGGCGACCCCGAAGAGTGCAGCCTCTACCGGCTTGATTTCAGTGGGCAACTTGATGTGTAACCGGTCTTCAGGCTCAAGGCAGAACTCAAGATGACCTTTGCTCATGTAAAGCAGGTCGCCCAACTCCAAGTCCTGAACACCAGAACCCAATTCAATCACTTCGCCTACGTTTTGATACCCGCATAGCGCAGGCAACTCATCATCTGCGCTGGCGTAATTGCCGCCGAGGAGATCGTTGCGTTCGGTTCCGTTTGTAATTCCCGAATACAGTGTGCGAGTTCGCACCTCGTTCTCAGCCGGAGCCCCGGGATCTTCCCAATCGTCCACTAACACCTTTTCACGAGTTCCATCGGATTTTGATCTAGTAACGATGGCACGCATCACAACTCCCGGCCGGACATCAATGACGTTTCATAGCGCTACACCCAACCAACCGTTCTAGTATAGCTGATGATTGGCCGAAAAGCAAGCGTTTATGGCCAAAGGAGCACGGCCCCGTGTCGTCCCAACATAGGAGAAGTCAACCATACTTACACCAGATAAATGGAATCTACGCGTCGTGGATCGTCTACGGCAATATCCTTTAAGAAACATGTGACAATCCAGTGCATCTACGAAGAACGTAGATGCGACACGTGTGTTCCCTGCTCCGGCACAAAATCCACCGCATGTTCGCCCACATAGTGACAGATAAAACTGCGGCGCCAACGAGCTTTGGTCGTGTTTAGGTACGAGCCGTGGAGTGTTTTACCATCAAAAAATAGCGCATCACCGGGTTTCATGTTGACACCCACCTTCGACGCCTCCGCCGGTATCTCCGATTGAACGGGCGTAAACGAAACAGATGTATCAGCCTCTTGTACCGGAAGATGTCCGAACTTGTGTGATCCCGGTACCACAATCATCTGTCCCACTGCCTTGTCAGATTCCTCAAGGGCTATCCATACACCGATAAGCGGATCTGTCGTGATGTATTGCTGGTCCTGATGCAGTCCCTGCCCACGTCCGCCTGGAGGTTTGAAGTAAAGCATCGTCTGCCGCAAGACCGGACTGTCATCAATCAATTGGTTTACAATACTTAGGAGATTTGCCTGCTGTGCCCAGCTTTCGGTGAGTCGATCCCACCTGTGCATGTTAATCAGTCGGGGATATTTGTGAGTAGGATCGTCGGGTTCATCCGGCGTTCCCCCGGAATCCCCGGGCTTCGGTCCCTCGGCGCGCATCGCCATATAGTGCTCAATCATCCGTTTTGCGGTCTCGCCATCGAACAGACCCGTTACGAGAAGATATCCCGATTCTCTGTACCTGTTCCGTTGTTCCTCTGTCAAACGCATCTACATATCCTCCAAATGGACAAGTGTTTTTCCGTTACGAAAGGAATCTCAACCCTTCACCCACAATGCCTGCCCACGCGCGAAGTTCAGCCGCGACATGCCCATATCCTATCATCCAATGGTGACCTATACCTTCTCTATGAATCCAGTCCATTACCTCTTCAAGCGGTTTCTTAAATCTCACTCGCACCGGATTTCCCGGAAATACCATTTCCGTTGGCAACGCCTCCCCTTCCATAACCGCGCACTGGTATCCGTCGGCTGCAGCCGTTAGATCCAACATGGTGACCGGTCCCGGCTTACCGGTAAAGAGCGCGCAAACGCCCTGATCCATTAGGCGAACAGGTTCGAGCGTCACGGCTGCCCCGCTTTCCGCAAGGCTGAACGATCCGAGACCGCAGTGGCTAAATATTACCGTGTCGTCATCCAGTGGATCCAGCCAATCGGTGTTGTGCGTAGGTTGCCCGGTGAGTAACATCAGGATATATTGGCACACAGCGCCGTGGACATCGCCCTCACACGCCATGGGTATGCCTTCGTCCGCCAACAGAGATGACGAAAGACATACACGTCCCATGAGGTGAGGATAACAACCCACGGTGAGAGCGGTCAAGCCGTGCTCATCAACGAGTTCGCGCATGGCTGCATAGATGCGTGTTGAATCGAGACCATCTTTAAGTGGCACAGTGCACTTGCCCGCGCGATGAACAACCCGCTGCCAACACTGTTCTGCCGCGTCCTCCGGCATCTCCTCCGCGCGTTGAAGCATCATCGGGACATCCAGCGGCACAACGCGCGGACCAAGTACCCGTTTGAGCGCAAACTCATTGGGTGCAGGATGCGTCATGCCATTTACATGATTCCCCGCAAGTCCAATCCTCGCGCGACGAAGCCGATTCTTCAGGGCAGCACCGCGTAGAAACACGAGCGTCCGCTCAAGGCACTTATCGTCATCTATTTCCCCGAACACGGCGTTGTACGGATGACCTAGTTGCTTGAGAAGACATGTCATCTGCTGTGTGCCGCACAGCGCGCCCGTCTCCATACCGGGCAGTGGCCAGAAGGTGATTGGCGCAGAACACTCCTCAATCAAATCGGTAACAAGGTAATCTTCACACCAACTCGCAGGGGCAATCGCAATTGCGTCAACCTGTTTCTCATTGAACCGACGCCCAGCCGCAACAGACTCTTCTGGTGTTCCGACCATACCAACCGCTATTACTTCGCACCCTTCTGATGTGAGACAATTGGCAAGATCGTCTGCTGCCTGTGGCGCGCGGTCTGCTCCAATTTCAAGCGGGCTGGAAATTGAACAAACACCCACGCGCGGCGCAAGTTTGGTTGTTGAGATTTCTTTTATCTGAGAGTTCATGAATTACTTCCTTCCCGTTTGATTTTGCCGTGACAATTCCTTGTATAAGCGATTCTCGAATCAATCGGTGCCGTATCTTGTAGGGTGCGCACTGCGCACCAGCCTTTGAAAGCGTCAGTGACTATCGAGCGAGTGAATAACGACAGCAATCCCGATGTGATAATCTTGCTCAGGATCGATTAATCTACAGCGTCACGAATAGCTTCAGCCGCGAATTTCTCTTGCGCCAATGTCAGTTTTGACGGAATCGGCACTAGCACCGATCGCGCGAACAACGCATCGGATACTGGGCATGCCCCCCTGTTGTAATCGTAAACACTTTCCCGATTCTCGGTCAACTCCCACGGATCGCCCGCGCTGGAGACGCTAATTTTATTCACTAGCGACGGTATATTGAAATAAATGTGCAATCCATACTCCGAAATTTGGAAGACATTATGCAAACCGGCATCAATCAGTTTCTGGGCGGCTCTCGCAGCTTTCTTTTCATCCGACAAAACAAGAATCAGGAATGGCCCCGTGTCCCCATCGGCGTCATTCAGAAGCCTGAACCCTAATTCCGGTATGCCTTCCAACATTTCTTTAATCCTTCGTTTCGACCCGCGCATGTTTTCAAGAATTCTCGGCAATTTCGTAATTTGAACCGAAGCTACCGCGCCGGATAACTCGGGCAGACGGCGGCCGCCGCCCCAAAGAATGGCATAGGGATCCGGAGTATCCAGCCTGCCTTCAACTCGAACCAACCCCATGTCGTGTGATGAGAACGCGCGTGTGTACAGTTTCTCATCATCAGTTACGATTAATCCCCCCTCGCCGCACGTCATGTTTTTATTGAGTTGCAGACTGAACATGCCCATTTTGCCGAATGTACCGACTTTGCGTCCGCGAAACTCGCCGCCATTGCACTGTGCGCAATCTTCCAATACCGGGATTCTGTGTTTGTCTGCAACCGCGATGATGCTCTCGATGTCACACGGTGCACCAGCCATGTGTATGGGGATGATGAGTTTCGTGCGCGGCGTAATTTTTCGTTCCAAATCGGCGGGGGACATGCTGAACGAGTCATCAATCTCGCACAGCACCGGTATTGCTCCCACTTGTACAACAGCGCCCACGGTAGCGACCCACATGAAAGCGGGAATAATGACCTCTGAACCCGGTCCAATGCCGAGTGAGGTCAGGCAAGTGACGAGTGCACCGGTGCCACTATTCACAGCTAGCGCGTATTTTACGCCGTAAAACTCACGCGCCTGTTCCTCCAGCTTGTCGACGTAACTCGGCTCACTCAGCCCGTAGTAACGGAAGAGCGATCCGTTCCGTAAAACGTCCAAAACCGCCTGCTCTTCCTGTTCATCTATCCAGTAGGTTCCGGGAAATTCAAACGGCCATTCGGTTCCCATGAGTCTACCCCTGTTAACGCGTTAATCTACTCCCAAAAGATTGTTAATCGACCCAGCGTGTTGTGTGTAGAGATTCGGTGATGCCTACCGCATGAAATCGGATATTCGTTCGCCAATCACCATTGTCGTTACGTTCGTATTGGCACGGATACAATCCGGCATAATTGAAGCGTCCGCCACTCGCAATCCCTCGATTCCGTGCACCTTTCCGTACTGATCAACAACCGCCGTCGGATCCGATCCGGGACCCATCTTGCAGGTTGACGAACTGTGATGGCTAGTTGTCACTTCCCGCATCAGCCATTCGTCCAATGCCGCATCGGTCATCAGGGACTCGTTCGTTGGCGCTACGCGCCTGGAGACAATCTCCTCGTATGCCTCATGCCCCGTGAAACCGACGGCCAGCCGAACCGCTTCACGCAGCCGGTCCCGGTCAAAGGATTCCGCCAGATAGTTATAATCAAGCACAGGATGCTCGTGAGGATCGGAAGAAGCGAGTGTGATTTCCCCTGCGCCTACCGCCAAATAGATGCATACGGTAATATAGAATCCGAATGTTTTTGAATTGGATATGCGGTAATAGCCCTCTTCGGTAGCGTATGATGCTGGCAGAATAAACATATCGTTCCGGAGATTGGATCCGCGCGCCGTGTAGCGAAGCCCCATCTGCAGGCGAGGTTCGGTTCCATTGGTGAGAAACGCCTCGTTCGCTTTCAGCGCGACAGTGACTTGCGGATGGTCTCTCAGGTTCTGTCCGACACCCGGGATGTCGTGCACGACCGGAATGCCGATCCTTCGCAGGTGTTCGGCGGGTCCAATCCCGGAGAGCATAAGAAGATGCGGCGACCCAATTGCCCCCGCACACACGAGAATTTCCTCGCCATCGACCCGAAACAGTTCCCCGCCGCTCTCGACCAATACGCCGACTGCTCGATTCCCTTCAAAAAGCACGCGGTGGGCTGTGCAATTACCTTTTATTGTCAGGTTCACCCGATGTCGCGCCGGGTTCAGATAGCTTATTGCCGTGCTCCATCGAATGCCGTCAATGTTATTCAGCGCTAAAGCTCCAACTCCCGTTGAGTCTGGAGCGTTGTTGTCGGGACAGTCGGGGTAACCCCGGGCGCGACACGCACCGTAGAAAGCCTGTTGTTCAGGCAGAAATTCGCCTTCTCGAAACCGACGAACCCGGATAGGGCCATCGGCGCCGTGAAAATCATCATGAAAATCGGGATCCGCTTCATTCCTGCGAAAGTAAGGAATCAATTCCCGGTAACTCCACTTATCATTGCCCATTTCAGCCCAGCTATCGTAGTCTTCGGGAACTCCTCGAAGAAATATCTGCGCATTCACCGCACTCGATCCGCCTACTAACTTACCTCGCGGAACGAGCATATCGGGATGCTGCTCGGTAGCTTTCGCGTTGTAGCCCCAACCGAATTTTGTCTCGTGTCCGAAAGCACGCGCCCACAGATTAGGGTCATGACCGTAGGCAAACCGAATTTCATCGGGAAGCTGTTCAAGCGTGGGAAAATCGGGGCCCGCTTCCAACAACAGCACAGATCTATGCGCATCCTCGGTTAGCCGCGCCGCGAGTATACCCCCGGCAGAGCCGGAGCCAACGATGATTGTGTCGTATTTCACCGCATGTCCTCCTTCATTCCGACAAACGCGGTCTATTATAGCACGAATCTGTTGAGAGCATCAGGAAAAAGATTCCCGTTTTCACATCAGGGGAAACGCATCTATAATTACTTATACCATTTCTCTAAAACGCTTGTGCATTGATATCGTGAATCAGGTAAAGAATCTCGCGTGAAGCGGACCTAGGAGTCTTGTCTCCGCGCAAAGCACGCGGGGCAAGAGGATCTCTATCGCGCTCGTTTTTCACTCGCTTGATGGATCTCTATCGCGGTCGTTCCTCACTCCCTTGATCCCCGTCAATGGGGTAACGTCCGCAGTTTCCACCTGTGGGATTCCTATCGCGCTCATTATTCATTCGCTTGATCCCCTCTGGGGCTTTGCTGTAGGTCGAATCAATGTTTCTATACACCTTCAAGATCTCTATCGCACTCGCTATTCACTCGTTTGATCCCCTCTGGGGCTACCAAGATTTAAATAGGTCGCGATTCGGAGATCGCTCCTACAGAAGACGCAATTTCTGACAGTGCGGAGTATAGTTGAGAGATCATATGCACTATTATTCAAGCGAAATGGTATTAATCGCTCTCGGGTTGAAACTAAACATAGCAGCTGTTTTCAGTTTCATAGGTTCTTCACGCTACAGTATCATCGGAGCGCAAGGTGTATAAGATTAGTAGATGCTCTCATTCCTTTGATCGCACCTTTTTCAGTCACTTGAGAGTCCGAATACGTGAACAATATGTTGATCCGCGCCCCTTTTTGGGCGGTTTTGGCTGAACTTGTACCTATTTGTTTGCAAAAAATAGCCCCTAAAAATAGGAACAAAAATGTGAACAAAGGCTTGATTTCGAGGAAGTGTTCACATGGTTTGATTCAATACTTTCCTTTAATAACGCGGGTTCATACGCAGGCAAATGTGAACAAAATGTTAACAGAAAAAAAAGATTGTCGTAACCTAGGTCAATTTTAGGTATATGAGAAGCCCAAGCGCTACCCCGTTGGAACACGGAAAATCGGCGATTTGGGGTGCAGCGCGTTCACTCCGCCACTTATCTGTCGGCGCAATATTATACTATACATGTGTAAAGTTATCAATAAAAATCAGATGCGATTCCTCTGGTTTTCACATTGAATGCACTCCCAATTTTTGCTAAAATGACGTACTAGGTTTTTTTGACATTTATCTGAAGACGAGTCTATCATTCGCCGAGAAACATCGAACCGTGGGGGCGAGGATCAAGCGAATGAATAATGAGCGCGATAGAAAATCCCAGGCGATAGTAGATCCTGATAGAGATCCTACCAGCCTTTGATACCGCAGCATTGGACTCAAATCGCCAAATAAAACACAAAATCCATCGACAATCATCTAGACCATAGTAACACTGCAATTTTTCAGGAGTCTCGAATATGGAACACTCGGAGGAAAAACTTTCCAATCAGGTAGCCATTGTAACCGGAGCAGGCCAAGGAATGGGCGCCGCAACGGCGAATTGTCTTGCACATGAAGGTGCAGTTGTCATCGTTAGCGACATCGACGAGAGCAAGGCAGCTGGCGTGGCCGAAGAAATCAATAGCTCCGGGGGCAGAGCAACGCCCGTGAAAACCGACGTTACCAAGGAAGATGAAGTCGCTTCTATGGTCGAGCGTGCCATCGACAGCTACGGTACGGTGAGCATCCTTGTCAACAACGCCGGCATTCTCTACCCCACCCGAATCGATCATGTCACCAAAGCGGAGTGGGATCAGGTGCTGGATGTCAACCTGAATGGCACTTTTCTCTGCTCGAAGGCGGTGCTGCAGACCATGAAAGAGAAACGATACGGTAGAATTGTCAACATGTCCTCGTCCGCAGGCAGAAGTGTGAGCACGCTCGGCGGGATACACTACACAGCCGCGAAAGCCGGTGTGCTTGGTCTAACGAGGGCGATGGCGAAGGAGGTGGCTCCATTCGGAATCACGGTCAACGCTGTTTGTCCTGGATTGATTGACACCGAGATGGTACGGATAGAGTGTACCCCGGAGCGAATCAAGGGTTACGAAGAGAGTTTTCCAATCTCTAGGCTTGGAACGCCGGAGGAGGTTGCACAACTAATTCTGTTTCTCGTGACCGATTCGAAATACATCACCGGCGCATCAATCGACATAAACGGCGGCGATCTGATGATGTGACCCGCCATATGCATGGCGATTAGGGAATATTCGTAGGGTGGGCACTGCCCACCATCCATTGAAGGCATAGGTGGCGCGACAGGAATACGACAGTTAACGGCGGTTCTTTCTTTAGCAGGGAACAACGATGATTGTTCCGCGGCCCATCAAATTAAAATAAATGGATTTACCAACCATCACTCATCTTCCGCATAATAGACTTCTGCAATCTCGAATCTTCACATACCCGACCCTGGGGTATATATCCACAAACGAGCAAAAATCACCAAGGTACGACCGTGAGTCCGATTGATGGACCGGTTTTGACCTTCCATCATCAACTTCATTATTACGAAGTAAAACAACACATTGCGCTCCTCTGGAGCGCGTGACTCTGGACATGTCGCATTCTATTGACATTTCGATCCTCTGGATCGAGGAAAAGGACTCCGAGAAAAGGACTCCGACTGGCACGTGTTACTTGCTAGAAGAATTATTCCGACAGGGATAATGGCATGCTGTCAATTATGAAGCGGGATATGAACAACTGAGAAATTAAACTTCAAGGTGCTCGATAATGCGGAAGATAAGCATCACTTCAATTCGCTCTCAAATCATAACCGGAGGCAACGACAGATGATTCAAATCGGAATATGGTTCCTAGGGGCTCTATCGGTACTGAACCTTGTACTCATTGTTCTAGCGTTGAAACGTATGACAGACCTCCGAAAGGAAAAAGGTGACCAGACGGTTCAAGACGAATTACGCTCCCTTCGTGAGGACGTAACCAGGTCGGACCGAGAAATCAGAAACGAGATTAGAGCCAGCCAAGTTACCACAGCCAACACCCTAGTAAAGACTATCGGAGAACTCGGAGAAACACAAGCGCGCCAAATTAAGAGCGGAACAGAGGCGATAGACGCCCTCACCCAAGCTAACGAGACGCGCATGGAAAAGGTCAGAATCACGGTCGATGAGCGCCTTCAAGCTATCCAAACCAGCAACGAGGACAAACTCGACCAAATGCGCAAAACGGTCGACGAAAAACTCCAATCAACACTCGAAAAACGACTTGGCGAATCGTTCAATCAGGTAAGCAAGCGCCTTGAAGAGGTGCAGCGCGGTCTTGGCGAAATGCAGGAACTTGCAACCGGCGTCGGCGATCTCAAAAAAGTGCTAACAAACGTCAAAACCAGGGGCACCTGGGGCGAAGTCCAACTTGGCGCGCTCCTTGAGGAGATTCTCACACCGGATCAATATGATTCCAATGTGCGCATTTTGGAGAATTCTCAGGAGCAGGTTGAGTTTGCCATTAGACTTCCCGGCAATGACGACGAGCCCAACTCTTGCGTGTGGTTGCCAATCGACTCCAAGTTTCCGCTCGCGGATTACGAACGGCTCGTGCAGACATCCGAAGCGGCTGACAAAGACGAACTAGAAAAAGCGACTGGCACCTTCTTGGCGACCGTGCGTAACGAAGCGAAGACCATTAGCGAGAAGTACATTTCGCCTCCAAAAACGACAGATTTCGCGGTCATGTTTCTTCCGACGGAAGGGCTATACGCAGAAGTATTGCGGTCACCGGGCGAAGTGGCTCATCTTCTGCATCGCTACCGCATTGTCGTCGCCGGGCCGACGACGCTCGCCGCCATCTTGAGCAGCCTCCGCATGGGTTTCCGAACGCTTGCCATTGAGAAACGTTCAAGCGAGGTCTGGGAAATCCTCGCTGCGGTAAAGACGGAGTTTGGCAAATTTGGTGACGTGATGGACAAATTAAAAAGACAATTGAACACGGCATCCAAGACCGTTGATGAAACCGGCACTCGAACGCGGGCGATGGAGCGCACTCTTCGCACGGTTGAGGAACTACCCCCGGACGAAGCACCTGCACGGCTCGGACTTGCTGATGGCATCGCCGAAATTCACACAACCGACACCGATGAACTCTTGGAATAATACGTTGACTGTAGGAGTCAACGATCGTTGCCCCCATAGGAATCAAGTTAAGCGTTTTGAGTCGCAAGTCACGCGTTTTCTAATGTCTTAAACTGTTAATCTCCATGTAGACATGGGTGATGGAATATCAACCCATTCGTTGATGGGTGCACCACAGAAGATGACTCATGACGCTGGTTTGCGTGGGGACCGGTGCGGTTGGAAACCGCACCTACCGTATGGGGTGAGATTGAGATTTACTCCTCGCCCAATAGGGACTAAGAACCTGTTTGAATAATAGGTGCCAATCCCATTTTTTGCCATTTGAGGAGAGGTTTTTCACGTTCCTGCCGTGAATTGTTGTACACCTGTCGCCCCGCTGGGGCTTAGGTCCGTAGGGTTTCGATGTTACTACACACCTTCCGCCCCTCCGGGGCTTTTAGAGGCTGGTGCGCAGTGCGCACCCTACAAATGTACTTTTCAAACAAGCTCTAAGTTAAGGGTTTTGCGGCGAAGAACTCACCAATACTAGACGAACTCCCTTAACTTGATCCGTATGGGAGTCAACGATCGTTGCCCCCATTTTGGAGGACATTGACGAATAAGCCTACACTTGGCTCGAAACTGCTCCTGCTTGGTTGACAGATCCAGCCAGCATTTGTAGGGTGGGCACTGCCCACTAGGCGTTCAGAGCGCCGCCAGCGCGAAAGGTGTATAGTACACCAAGCCACCCTACACCAAAGCCCCAGCGCGGCGACGTGACGATGAAACCCTCCTCTTTTACAGAATGCGCGAGACAAATCCACTTTGCTCGTCTCGTTTCTGTAACGAAGCCCCCTATATTTACGTTGTTTTCTATGCCTTGAAACCGATTTGGCGTCGATTGCACTTAACTGCGGCGCTATCCACCGTGTCGTGGTACGGTTCTTCGGCATCGGCGATTACCAAATCGTCGAAATGCAAGGCTTACAGAGGCAAGCTGCTTGGGTCCCATATTGTTCATACAAACCCTTAAACTATGATCGGAGACAATGAGAAATGTCTGAGATACTACTATGGTGTGTCGCAGCCCTGTTAGCGCTGAATTTTGTGGTAATGCTCCTGGTATTGAAGCAAACGCTGTTTACCCGCGGGAAAATCGGCCTCATGCCAGGTCAAGACGACTTGCATTCGTTCAAAAAAGATCTATCCAAGTCTCAACGCGAGATTCAAGAGGATATACAGAAAGCGCATCAATCAACCACCAAAACCATGACGGCAAACATAGGAGAATTTGGCAAGCTTCTCACCTCGCAATCTGAAGGAATGAGATCAGCCGTGGGGATGAGATTCCAAGACCTTCAGCAAAGTACCGAAGCCAGGCTCGACAAGATACGCGATGCAGTCGCTAACCAGCTTAGCAGCGGCGCCAAAGCGATTACCGACTTGATGCACTCCAACGAAACAAGCATGGAACATGTTAGAAGTGCCGTCGATATGCGTCTGCAAGCCATTCAGACAAGCAACGAGGACAAGCTCGACCGGATGCGTGAAACAGTCGACGAAAAACTCCAATCAACCCTCGAACAACGACTGGGCGAATCCTTCAATAAAGTGACCCAACGACTTGAAGAAGTCCATCGCGGTCTCGGAGAAATGCAGCGCCTCGCAACCGGCGTAGGCGATCTCAAACGCGTCCTCACCAACGTAAAGTCTAGAGGCACATGGGGCGAAGTTCAACTCGGAGCGCTCCTTGAAGAAATCCTCGCGCCAGACCAATACAGCGCCAGTGTACAGCTTAAGCAGGGATCGCCCCACATTGTCGAGTATGCCGTAAGACTGCCCGGAAATGACAATGATCCCAATTCCTGCGTCTGGCTGCCAATCGATTCCACGTTTCCTCTTGAGGACTACGAAAAATTGATTGAAGCCGCGGAAGAGGCTGACAAAGACGAAGTGGACAGAGTGGTCGCAACTTTTCTCGCTGCCGTAGAGCGGCAAGCGAAAAATATCTGCGATAAGTATATTGTGCCGCCCAACACCACAGACTTCGCAATCATGTTCCTCCCAACCGAAGGACTCTACGCCGAGGTGCTGCGAGCGCCGGGGAGTTCCGCGCATCTGCTTCATCAGCACCGAATTGTCGTTGCCGGACCTACGACGCTTGCCGCTATTTTGAGCAGCCTCCGACTCGGATTCAGAAGCCTCGCAATTCAGAAGCGCTCAAGCGAGGTCTGGGAAGTCCTCGCCGCCGTAAAAACAGAGTTCGGCAAGTTTGGTGATGTTATGGCGAAACTGAAACAGCAACTCTACACAGCCTCCAGAACAATTGATCAGACGCAATCCCGCACGAAGGAAATGGAGCGTCAACTGCAAACTGTCGAGGCGATGCCGCTTGATGAATCCTCCGTCCGGCTCGGACTCACCAACGGAACACCCGGAATCCATTCACCTGAGAATGGGAAACCCTTGGAAGATACCTTGAGTGTAGACGTCAACAATCGTTGACTCGTAGGAATCGAGTTAAGGGAGTGTGCCTAGTATTGGCGGGTTATTGGTCGCAAAACCCTTAACTCATTCCCGCTCTGGCGGGAAGAAAATCTCTATAGCGTCCCATACGGTAGGTGATGAAGCGACTGAACAAGGAGCGCGATAGAGATCCCTCAAGTGACCGAATAGGATCAAACGAGTGGATAGCGAGTGCGATAGTAAATCCCACGCGATAGAGATCCCTCAAGCGAATGAATAGTGAGTGCGATAGTAGATTCTACCCCATACGGTAGGTGCGGTTTCCAACCGCACCGGCACCCAACACTAACCAAATTTTTTTGGAAAATTAACCACTAAGAACCTGTTTGTTTGAATAATAGGTGCCAATGCCATTTTTTGCCATTTGAGGAGTGGTATTTCATGTTTCTACCGTGACTTGTTGTACACCTGTCGCCCCGCTGGGGCTTAGGTCCGCGGGGTTTCGATGTTACTACACACCTTCCGCCCCTCTGGGGCTTTTAGAGGCTGGTGCGCAAGAGATCTCTATTGCCTTCGCTGTCGACTCAGTTGATCGTTCGCTTGATCCTCTCTTGGGCTACCAAGATTTAATTAGGTCGTGATTCGGAGATCGCGGGATCTCTATCGCACTGGGATCCCTATCGCGCTCGCTATTCGCTCACTTGATCTATCCGCTCGTTTGATCCTACAAAATAAGCTATTCTCAGCAGCGTGAAGTATTGGAGCGATTTCCTGTTGGCGCGTAGGTTCCGGACTGGGCTAAACAATTGCCAATCGGGTTCAGCATGTGCTATCTCGAATCCTTTATCCTGCCCCAAGTGATAGCCAGCTTGCCAGCACGTTCAACCGCGTGCGCCAATCCACCCCGCGCTTCAAAGTTTTGCTCGATTTCCTCCTCGCCTAGCGCGCGATTGTAGACCCGGATTTCGTCCAAGATACCCTTCCACCGTTCGCCGCCGGGACGTCGCCCGATATAAAACGGACTCTTCGTATCAATATTTTCCTTCCCTTGGGCATCGGACGGAACACTGCGCACCAACTCGCCATCCACAAACAACGCGACATCCCCCTTCCGCTCAAAGACACCGACAACGTGCACCCACTGGTTAAAGTGGGTCATCCCTTCAAGCACGCGGCTTGGGTTGCCCTGACCGTCATTTGCGTACGGTTGAAACCCATCCTTGATGTTATGCTCAAGCATGTATCCTACATCGCCGCCATCCTTCTTATCAATAATTCGCATGGATGACCCGCTGTCTCTCGGGAATGCCCAAACCTCAATCGTAAAATCCGTTCTTGCGCCGAAATCCAAACTGCCGTCCGCGGGATCTCCGACATTCACAGATTGATTGCTTCCGTTAAATTCCATGCCTTCAGCCACTTTACCCTCTACCACCTTGGGATCGCCCTCTATTTCCCCATCATTCGTCCCCCAGACGTCCTTCACGGTTTTGCCTACTACCGTGTCCTGATCGAAAGACCAGAAGCTAACCAATCCTTCACTGACAGCTCTCTTTCGTCCCGGCGCTGTAGGTGTCTGCCAGACCAGTGTCCCCAGTATCACCAAAACAAGAGTTACTGCGACGTGTGTCTTCATCTTAACCCGTCTCCCTGTACTGCGTTACCGGAAATGTGCCGTTATGCATACTGCCGCAAAGTTCAGAACGACGACGCGAGGTCAGACTGTTCATCCGCCATTCTATTAGCGTAGCAGTTTAGCTTAATTTATGCAAGCCGCAGTAGGGAGCTCGCTGGTCAAAAGTAGTAGGCATACCCGGTATGCCCCCCTCCGCCTTGTTTCATGTCTATGGTAGTAGGAGTGATTAAGGAACGGTTAGTGACCGCGCTAGAGTCCCATAGCAGATCCTGATCGAGATCTCCTGACCACCCGCCTATGACAGTTAAAGATATTTTCAACGGTCAACCAGAAAGGCCGCCTGGGAAAACTCAGAAAGATGGATTACTTTGTCGTGGGCGGGTAGGACGCAAGGTTTTCTCTAGCATATGCTAGGAGCTTTTCCGGGAACATCACATATCCCTGCGGAAACACCCACAATGTTGTGCTATCCCATATCAGACCGCTTATTGCACTGCTCTTACCGCTAAACTTTCCGTCGTACTTGAAGTTTGTTATCGTATCTTTATTCGATTCCAAAGCCTCTTCTAATGATTGGAAATCAACCAGGCTATCAACACGAATTGTCTTCCCACCGCGATTCGTTCCTTCAACACTCAATACGGACACCTGCTCATCGTACAAATCCTTGATTCTCGATCTTTTTTCGCTGCCTAGCTCTCTGTAGAGACATAGTATATCGTGAGTCCGCCTATACTCCTTCCCTTTGTCTAGCGCCCAAATCACTTTAATACCGATTTCAAACACAACCGCGTGCAAAAAGTGGCATACTTCTTTACCTTGCAGCTGCTGTTTATCTCGTCGATTCTCAACGGACGTGGCGGTACCTCCTATTACGAATTGTTGTAGAGCAGCGTCGAGAAACTTTGCCGTATCTACAAACGATTCTGCAATCCTCAGTTGTTCTTCCAATTTCTGTTTCATTAGTTCAAAGGCCTTTCTTCTGTGACACACAACGGCCTTAAAGGTCATGTGTGTTATTTAACGTGTAACAGCTAACTCCAATTATTCGACTTAAATCCTTCTCATTGTCGCTTAAAGTTGTAGGGTGGGATCAAGCGGATCGAAACCCTCATCCTTCCAGTCCACCAGACACCTTCCGCGGCAACCCCTCAATAATCTGCGTTGATGGCACACTCACGTACAAAATCCTGCTCTCCTAGTCCCGCTTGATTCAGTAACGGTCAACATACTACTTTAGCGGCGTTTAATTTACAACGTACCGATGCTCTTCGGCCTCGGCATGGTTGGCCTTCCAAACACCGTGGTCGACATTTAGGACTGCGGCTGGATAGAACACGACAATCTCAAGGAAATAATGACCAAATTTTATGGCACAGCGCGCGAGCCCTTCCAACCGTGGACAGATGGCTCAGCGCACCATAACTCCCGCAAGATCCCTATTGCGTTACTTATCCCCGAATCTGGGAGCGAATCTGGAATCTTCTGCCACGACATTGCCTCCTCCGAGACAGACTGTGCTATATGAATCTCAAGCATGTTCGACACCGCAGCGTCAATCTCGTACCGGACAAGGTCGTTGACCGCATCCTTGGCTGGGCGCAATGATCGGTTAGACAGAGCGTCAAATCGCGCCGCAGCCATTTCCAAGACTGCATCCGAGAGTCTGTCTAGGCGCGGGCACGGGATCTTCTTCAAAGCCCCAATCTGCGTCCTTGATCGTCCATTCTGTGTCCGTTGACCCTGTGTCCAATGCACAATCATTCCGAGCGTTGAGTTCGACCAGAGTGCAAACGCTTTCCGCACTCGCACATCCTCATGTATGAGGGCAGTCCAAGTCGATCCACCGAGCGTAGGTTGCGGAGTCGATGCAGACAAGAGCGCCTGACTGGTCCACCTGAGATTGCGGGCATAAAACAGTGTGCTAGCATACAATCTCATTTTCTCACGCTGCTCCTGAGAGCCCACCCCCGGTGGTGCCAGCCCTTTGTGGGTTGGTAACACACGTAACGAGCGCTGCGTCCTGGCGGAGGCCGCCCACAATGCTCGATCAACTCCAATCGCGTCGGTCTCGCTCGTCACCGGATGAAATTCAAACGCGCCTCTCGCATCTCCCCCTCTCGGATGCCCAATTAAGTCGTGCGTTGGCCCAACAGTAAAAACCTCTTCGATGGTTCCCATATCCAACCCCAAAGGAATTGAAGTCCCCACTATATGCTCCAGTTTCCCCCGTGTAAGTGCATCGGCGGCTAGTGCCAACCCTCCATGGATTACACCAACCATGTTCCATGGCGATCCTTCACCATTGGCATGCATCATTGTGATGCACCCAATCTCGCTGTTCCCAACGGTCACTGGATGCGTCATGTTCGTCGCACTGCACTGCATCATCGCCTGCTCGATTGCCCTTGCCACTTCTCTCGCCTCCCCATTCCTTGTGCACGGCTCATAGAGCGTCACACAATGTAACATGGCACGGACTCTCTCTTGAGGATTTTCCCGCCGCGTTGCAACTAATAACATCTCCTCCATCCCTGTGTCAGCTGAAAAACTTACATTCTTAAGCGAAGCCCCGCTCGCCGTAGCAATCAAAACAATATCCGTGAATTCCGATTCGACCATTCGACGCGTCTCCGTCCACGTATCGGCGAAAGCGCATGTGAGAGGCAAGACAAATCCGATTCGCCCTGTACCTGACTTGACCTTGTGTTTGGCTAGCACGAGAAACGACGCAGCCATACCAGCACGTAAATTCGCGGGTTCGTCCTTCACCAATTCCTTCCATCGTTTCTGGCATCGATTTCGATCGTTTTGTGTCAAATTTGTCAAATCAAAAGCGCTTTGGCCGCCGCGTGTCCGAGAATACGGAGGATTCATTAGAACCCAGTCCACGCTGCCGTGGTGCAACGCCACGCTCGACGCTTCGTTTTGGACACCACTTACCCTGCCGAGACCTACCCCAAACATATCCTCTGCAAACTGACTGACGAGGTATTCGAGCGCACCAGTCAGTGCTGTCGGCCCGCCAACCATTACCCAACCAATCTGAGTTTCCCTATAACTTTCACCCCTTCCGATATTGACGAGACTTGAAGACGTAAGGTGCGCTGCAATCGGACTGATATCGGTACCTCTTAACCCGAATTCCATCGCCCCGCGATGCAGTTCTGCGACAGATTGCACCGTCCCTCCGGCCCGTTCATGCAGCGATTGAACACGCAAATAGCCTTCCCTTAGCAGCGTGCCCGTGCCGCAAGCCAAGTCCGCGATAATAGACCGACGCAGCAAGCCTGATCGCGCCCACTCCGACTCTCGTTTATCTGCTAGGCGAATCGTTAGACTCGCGAGCAACTCCGCCGTCGCCGGCTGCGTATAGAACGCCGCACTCTCCTTCCGATCTGAAGCAAGCCTAGGAAACAACTCCGCCCCCACGTTTATGTGTTGCCCCAAATCCGCATCTTCAATCATACCCACCGCTTCAATCAACCGTTTGAGAGCGTCGGTCGTACCGGAACGATGGATGTCACCGCAAACTTCTAGCGCATTGACAGCTGGCTCAAAAATCGACCGCCAGTTGATTTCGATTATTCGCCGCCAGGTTTCAACTTGCTCGGAAGGATTAGGGGAGACACCAGATACAGTCCGAACCGGCGGTATGCCGTTGACTCCCTGAACTTGCAGTCGCTGCTGGATTAATAATGCGTTCAACCAGAGCACCATCGTAGTCCTCAATCCCTCCAATGGAGAGTTTTGACCCACTTGTCCCGCGATTGTCTGTTGCGCATTCTCGTGAAGGTTCGATTTCAGCGTTTCCGCAGCCTGCTTTACTAAATCAGCCACCTCTATTGAGTGTGCCTCCACCACTTCATTCGGCATCGCCGCGGAGGCGATCAGTCGGCTTGCATCATGTACTGTACCTTGGATGAATCCTCTAGCTGGCCACCGACGACTATCTGCATCACTCAGCCCGCTTTGATACAATGCGTATCCAATCGGCTGCGATCCGTCCTTTAATCTCTCCGATACGGAATCCGCAGAAAGCTCTTTATATTCCTCGGGAATGTGGACTGCCAGAACCGCCCGCAGCGAGATCTCCCTCCTCGTGTCGTTTTCCGACCTAACTTCACCTGAGCATCCTTGTCAGCGTCCTTCGGATTGAATGACGCCTCAATCGCTGCCGCTGGCATTTGCGGATCATCGATTAAGATGTCCGCCCGACCGGAACTCAGAGTACCCGTCCGTTCTGCCAGGATGTATTCATCAGATTGCGCAAGCCAGCGCGCTTCTGTTTCCGCCAGTACCTTGGCAAACTCAATGTTGAACGTATGTTCGTGGAGTTTTCCTTTTGATTGCTTAACTAAGTAAGGTTGTTCAGCTTCTGGCATGTTGTTTTCTCTCGAAGGAATTTAATCGGACCTTAGTTCAATACTCATGCTAACCCATCTCAATGCTCTCACAAATTCCCGCGGCTGTCAAGGACAAGCGCTACATTGTCCCCGCCAATCACCACCAGTTGCTTAATGCACATCGAAATCCAGTGGCCGAAAGCGATACAACAGGGAACGCGATAGAGATCCCAGAGCGATAGAAAGTCCCGTGCAAAAGACATCTTCACGCGATAGCTAATCCTCATACAAATTTTAGTCTAATAGCGCTCCCATAGATATTTGCTCAACATTGACAGAGTCCGTAGATTGGATTGAAAGGAAATGCCTAAGAAATCACACACGGAAGCCGGCGTTTCGTCATTTTATTTCCCTCCCAAGCGCCGAAATTCGAGTGAACCCCAACGCATCATCTGACGAACCTACTTGAAACTTTAGCGTATTTGTAGTATTATTTTCAGATGAAGTATTCGCGCCACCGAGGACATCCTTGCCAAGAGGAAATCCATCTGTAATTGTTTACTCCACCGATTCTTTGCCGCGAGCAATCACGCGGTCAACTGAGATCGACCGAATGGATATTGAGCGCTATAGAGATTCCTATCATGTGTATTCGCAATAACGTCAGGCGTTTAACTTTGACCAGGCTTAGTCGGATTTCACTACTTAAATCTCGCTATTTTCTGTCTAAAGGATGGGGGTAAGTTAAGAGAACACCTTTCTCAGGCATTTGCTCGTATTTTCATGCGTGTTGGATTACCTACCGATATTCTTGCGTTTAGATGACTTTGACTGAATCTACGCTCTTCCAAGATTCGGACAGTTTTACCAGTAGTAACCTATCTCATCCGAATGTTCAATTCTTGGAGTTTATTACAGGTTGAAAATTACGGTACATTACTGGCTAAACTGTACTAGGACGGTGACTTAAGTGGCTAGAGGAAGAACCATCAAATACCCGCCCAAACGCGGAAAACTCAAGAGAAGTGAAATGAAGCGGGCAGTATGGGAAGTTTTTCATGGTAAGAGCGCCAGTCGATCGACGAAGAGGTCAAACAGTGTGAATACCATTACGGTAAGACGCGATGCCATGACAGGTAGATTCGTAAGTCCTAAGAATGCCGAAAGCCAAACGGATAACGTAGTTGTCCAGACTATCAGAAGACCGAAGAAAACGAAATAGCTTTCCTTCCCCTGTCATTTTTGAAGCGCATCATGGACTTAGACCGAGTAAATAACAGGGACGATGGAGATCCTAGTGGGACAGACAATCCTGATAGAGTTCCAATAGTACGCGCGACAAAGTTCTCACCAATCTCATGGTATCGGAAACCACCCGGGACGTTTTCCACGATTAACCGACCAGATATAGAACTGACGCGCTTCAGTTTGTAATTGCCTGATTCATCGCCTATCGGAAGTGATTTCCTTTGGCAATAAATCGCCGAACTACTGGTTTTTGAGCGTTTAACTGCAGAAGTCGTACCAAAATCAAAATCTTGGATGAGGTGCTACAATGCAATCGGTTACTTGCTTGGTAAAAAAAGAGGGGAGTCAATACGTATCTCTTTGTGTTGAATTAGATGTAGCTTCGTGCGGCGAAACGAAGAAAAAAGCGATTGAAGGATTAAAAAACGCCATAGAGGCATATATCGAGTATATGTCCTCCCAGAAGCGTGGCAAAGAGATTTATAGGCCAGTACCTATGGATGAGTTGCGGGATTTCCTTTTCCCTGGAACAACGGCAGACGAACAAACGGTAAAAGCAATTCCGTTAGAATTTGAATATGCCTAAAAACCTGTCGAGTGAAGATGTTGCTTGGATCTTGAGGCAAATCGGAATCACCCTTAGGTGACGCGGCAAAGAGGACGTTTATTCTGGACAAGCCGGTGGCCGAAATCGCGTTGTAATCCTTCCCCGGAACAAACGAAGTATTCCTGCCGGAAAACTGAGTTCAATTTGGCGGCAAGCAGGAATAACGACTAAAATCGCTGATGAAATTTGGAACAAGCGCAATCCAAAATGAAGCGGCGGTTCCGTGAAAATAAAGTCCGTAGGTTGGGTTGAACCAAAACCCCTGAGAAATTACTCACAGAAACAAGCGTTTAGAACATTCATCTCCCTTCCAAGAAACCGACATTCAAGTGAAACCCAACACACTCTCCGGTTCGTAGTAGCTCAATTCATTGCACGCCTAATGCGTCAAACACTACCGATTAGCCGATTTTAATCAGTGAAATCCGATTAATCCGCTAAATCCGAGATTCAGACAACTCTTCTATCCCTCCCGTTTTCCAATCTTCCCCTCATCTTCCCAAAGAAACTTCACGGCAGTGTAAT
The DNA here is from genome assembly GCA_965204085.1 of Candidatus Poribacteria bacterium. GTDB lineage: Bacteria > Poribacteria > WGA-4E > WGA-4E > JAJDTR01 > JAJDTR01. The sequence continues at coordinate 2,246,678 of CBDBEE010000002.1, forward strand.
CTGAACTTAATTTTAATTTGAATACTTAACACGTATATGGTATATTATATCCATCTGATGACAAAGACGAGCCCCTCAATCCATCAGTAATAGGATTGGAACAAACCAATAATGGTTTGAACACGAAAAAACCTGAGAATATGCACCCGTAATCGAAACAATAACACGATGACGGTGCATATAACGCTAGAAACAGATTAACGCGGTTTGTAGGATCGTGGAGCGAAAAAAGCCCAATTGAGGAAGTCTCTAACCACTATCATAATATTCAATTCTCTCATTCTCGCTGATTAGGCGTCAACCCGCAGTAACGTAAAAATCGAATTCTATATTGATATCAGCCCATTGGTGGCTGTCTTGTGACTTAGGTCAAGACAATCGCTAGTGGGCTTTTTTATTTTTTCCCGTTGTTTATCTCATAATCCCACTCAATCCAACATACTACATGTCTCTAGAGGACACCGACGGTTTTAACTTCATCAACCGGTCAACCGCAAATGAACAGCAGCGAACCTATTCTTGTGCCCGAGCTCAACTTTGAGTCCCGGATTCCCGGCGAATCCGCTCTCGCGTATACCTACTTCGAAATGTACCGTGACGCCGGTCCCGAACGAAATCTGCGCATGCTCTGCGATAGCGAAATTAGCGGCAAGACGCGCTCCCTTGCACAAATTGGAAGATGGTCAAGCCAGTTTCACTGGCAAACGCGCGTTGAGGCGTATGACGCTCACGTCGCTCATGCCGCATTTGCCAAACTGGCACAGCAGCGCCGGGACGAAATAACCAAGTTCATCGACAAAGACATGTCCATCGCGCTCGACGTTCAGGAATTCTGCTTAACGCGCCTCAAGAAACTAACCAAGGACGGTGAGGATGCTGACTGCAAAGAGCTGCGCCAACTCGCTCTCGCTTATAGAGAATCGCGTTTGTGGCTAATGGAATTGACCGGTATCCTATTGGACCGTACCCACGATGAAGAGAGAGCGACCTGAATTCCACCATATACGATACCCAAGGAACATACGAAGAATTGCACCGTTGTCCCCGAACCGTTTCGCGCAACTCTATGGGGAAGTCAATCGTCGACGCAACCGCGGCGGTAAAGAAAAATTCTTACAATGGTACACCGAGAATAAAGCGGAACTTGGCTCGCCGCTATTCAAAACCCTCTATACCACGCGGCAAACGAATGAACAAGCGAGGCGGATTCACTTTCATAGGCTGCAGTCAATCTCGGAACACTACGACGTATCGCTCGGCCTTCTCGGCGGCTGGTTGGGTTTTCTAAATCGCTGCCATAAAGATAGTGAAGGCGCAATTCAATCGGCCCAAATATTTCTCTTGGAGATTGCGGTTTATGAATCAATCTTCGTGGACACTTATTCTACTGCACTGGAGAGTGTCGAATTTGGCGAATGGCTTGTCCGAAATCCGCGGTTCGAACCCATAACCGCGGAATGCGACAAAGCTTTCAGGTTGAACGAAAGGTGGGCGCAAACGGAGGGCGCCGACCAATTTGTGGCGGAAGCCAAATCACGCGCAGGTCGAGACGACCTGTCCGCCGACCACCTCCACCTAAAACGTGCGGAGGCACGGCGTCTGTCTCACCGTAATCACGATCTCGAATACGACGATGACCGCTCGTCTATTATCGAGGAACACATCGCCCAAGACATGAGTCGCCACCAATTTGCCCCACTGTCACTCGAGGGTATTGAGAACACGTTAAAAAAATGGGACGACGCCGGCAGACATCTCGGCTGGGAACCCTTCGCTGTTGCCAAACGAAAACTATGGGACGAGATTATGGACATGGCTCGCCACAACATAGAGGACAGTCGGGCAGATATCGACGAGGACTTTGGCGAAATGCTTTGGCGAGAGCGGGAGAATCCGTGGTAGCCGAAAAAACCTTAATATGTCGATCTTTTTTTTCTGTAAACATTTTGTTCACATTCGGGTGCCACCAAACCCGCGCTATCAAAGGACAATGCCCGCTCACAAAATGTGAACGCGCACTCATAATCGGCAAATTGTTCACATCGTTGTTCATATTTTCGCCCTGTAAATGCACCCGAAACGTGACAAAGAGATTTATAGGCCAGTGCCTATGGATGAACTGCGGGATTTCCTTTTCCCCGGAACAACGGCAGACGAACAAGCGGTAAAAGCTATGCCGACTAGTAGTTACTAGTTTTCTATCAGTGATTTATTTCTTTACATGAATTTTTATTCAAGTGATTACGTGAGTGGGGGAGTGCGGCGGGGGTGTTGTACAAGGAGGGGGTTAGAACTATTTCTTTGGCTTGTACGCTTCACTTCTATTCCATATATCAAAAAAGCGAACGACATACTCATTAGAATCTATAAAATAGCATATTCTATAATCTCCGAGCCGATATACAAATGATCCCAATAGTCTTTTGTCCTTTGTCTTATTCCCAGCCTTAAATGGGTCGTCTAGAATTTTTTCAATAGCTTCATCAACTCTGTCTTTAAGTCTACTATTTCTTCGCAGCTTCTTATATTTCCTACTAAACCCACTTACATGCTCTTTCGTGTATCTACTGTCACATGTTAGACCAGTCTTTGGATTTTCCATCAGCAATATCTTTCGCTGCGATTCTAAGATTTTCCATAAAGTTAGGATCGTTAATCATCTCATGTTCTTCAAGTTCATCAAGACTATCTGTAACTTCTCGAATAGTCATTATTGGATTTTCGGACGGTGCTTCATTAACTGGCTTCTCGTTCCGTTCTTTCATTTTATATCCTCCCTAGATTGTCTTGAATAAAAGCCAATACTAAACTTTAGCACATCAGAACCCCAGCGTCAACCTTTATGGTAACTTCTACAATGCAGAATAGAAATAGTAACCTTTGGTGCTAGTTATTTGGCACGTGGATTTTCAATGACATACTATATCTAGGTTGTTAGCAGTACGTAGGTTGGGTTGAACGGAAATCCCTGAGAAACCACACACAGAAACAAGCGTTTAGAACACTCATCTCCCTTTCAAGAACCGAAATCCGAGTGAAACCCAACAGTCATCTGACTGAACCTGCTTGAAACAGAACCGTTCTCGTAGTAACATATCCGAATCACATAACCGCTCGGGTGAAGACTCTTTGCCAATAGCAACTCATCTCAATTTAACTATCTGATTTTCGGGGAGCAACAGCCACAAATCAAAATTTTTCTTGATACCATACTCACTGACAAGTGCAAATTGAAAACATCAACCAATCACACCCAAACTACCCGGAACAACTGAAAAAATACTTGAAAACCGATGCCCCGGAAACCATTTGGAGTCGGGGAAACATCAACCTGCTGACAAGCCCTGGCGCCTGCCAAAACGGAGAACTTTGGGCGATCTTCTGCTCCAACAAATGTCCCGGCGAAATTATCTTGAAAGCCCACGACCTAGCCCAGCGATTCAGACGATTGGGTAAATCGACCATAGGCGGGTTTCATACACCGGTTGAAAAGGAATGCCTCCGCGTATTGCTGCGCGGCACTCAACCGATTATTATCTGTCCTGCACGGAGCATCGAAAATATGCGGCTAAAACCGGAGTGGAAACAGAGGATGTCAGACAATCGTCTCCTAATTTTATCTTGTTTTCCTAGTAAATTCCGGCGTTCTACTGTAGAATTGGCGCGGCAACGCAACATGTTTGTCGCGGCGATTGCCGACAAAATCCTTGTCCCCCACGCCACAGAAGGAAGTAGAACGTTGGAATTGGCAAAGATGATTTCCGAGTGGGGCAAACCCCTATTCACCTTTGACACAAAAGCAAACCGACAGCTTCTCCGACTAGGGGCGCAGCCGATGGAGAAATGGTAGTAGGCATACGCCGTATGCCGTCCACCTTGTACCGATTGCGGCACGGCGGAAGGATTTGTATGGAGATCTCTGAAGAAGATGAAAAACACAAAGAGACCGCGTAGGGACGTGGATCAAACGAACGATTAACTGAAATCTGACCAAAATTAGTCGGATTTTATCTGTTAAACCTCCTTCATTTCTATCTAAAGGATGGGTGCAAGTTCATTCAATATCGCTCATGGATAAAGAGGCTCACGCCAAGTGATTTGCACAAAGACATCCCTGCATGTCCAACAGTTGATAACTACTGTTTCAGAGACTTATGAAATCGGAGAGTGCAAATGCTGCGAGCCGCTTACCGGTGGATTGTTGAATCAGGTGTATCTTTTGACTACCTCGCAAAGTAAATATGTCTTGAAAGAACATCGCTACTACAACAGCGAAGATAAATTACAATTCCTCAAGTCTCTCCTCGATCACCTGAAACTTCATGAGCTTTCTTGTGATTACATTATCCCGACCCGAAAGCGTGAAATCTTTTTCGAATTCAAAGATAGTATATACATCATACACAGATTCATTCCGGGAACCAACTATACTGATTTATCACAGTTAAACGAGCAACAACTTACGAATACCATCACATTCCTGGCTGAATACCACCGCGTTGTTTGGGGGTTAAGGCTTGAAGGCGATAGTATTCAGCCTTGCGATTTACCTGTAGTTTATACTGACGACATTCAGTGGATTCGGAGATATATCTCTGATCATCAGACCATCTTCGAGCATGAAGAAGATTTCAAATTTGTCATTGCCCAGACTGACAAATTGGACGCATATATAAAGAGCAATCACTACCAAGACTTACCCCGTTTGCCTGTTCACGGCGACTATCGATTCTGCAATCTCGTGTTCACGGACAATGAGGTGACGGGGCTTTTCGACTGGGATCTTCTACAACACGCCCCACGAGTGTTTGAGGCAGTTGATGCGTGCGGCAACTTCGCTTTAAACCAACATGATTCAAGAGGGGATGTTGCTGGCGTCGATAGATTCACGGACTTTAGACGCCTTTTCCGAACTTACCAACGTGCAGCTAGTGTCAGAAATATTGATCTATCCGAGCAAGAGATAGCAGCAGTACCAGAGATGTTCAGATTGAAGTCGCTACAAACAGGTATAAATTTTTCTATTCTGTTGCGACAATTGCCGTTGCGCGCTGGCGAAACGGACGACGAACGGATTAATCGTAGCCGTCAATGCTTGAATGACGCGCTAGACACCTTGCGATTCATAGATAGCGGCATTCTCTAGAATCGCTTCAGTCTGACCTAACATTAGAATCTTCCAAAGCTGGCACGATATGAAACAACAAGATTATGACTTCTTTCGAGAACACGGCTACCTGCCACTCGGAAAGATCCTGACGGCTGAGGAGGTGGAACACTATACCTCAATCTTCGACCGTGACTGGGCTGAGGAACGAGACCGCTGGTATCAGGCGCCCGATCACCAAATGATAAACTGCGATGCCCTTGTTAGCTCCCCCGAGATTGACGGTCTCATTCGCCATCCGAAGATAATCCAGCCGTTGCACGACCTAATGGGTGAAAAGATTTGCTTCTCGGAGATATGTATCCGGCACATGGCAGCCTACGAGTCGCCTGAGTTGCAACGATCCTGGCACCGAGATCGACCTCACTGGACAGAGCATCCCTTACGAATCGGCTACGTGCAAGCTGTGGTGTACCTGACGGATGTCGACGAAACCACACACTGTTTTTCCATCTCGCCGGAATCGGCGAGTCAGGAAATTTTGGATATTGAAGCCCAGCTTGAACGGGGCGGCATCCATGATTTATACGGCGAAGCCGGAACTGCAGTCCTATTCAATATCTCTGTCCTGCATACGGCAACGGTGCGTCAGACGCGGGAGGAGAGAAAGTCGGTGCAAACCTATTACGGACACCCGCATCGGGAGTTCCTCAGCAACGATTCGTTGATACCCGCGAGTTTTTGGCGCGATCATTCGGACACGGAAGTCAGGGCGTTTTACGGAGTTCTCAACGAAAAGACGCGCGAATACTACGAAGAAAACAGTTGAAGGAGTATGACTGGCGATGTCACCAATGACTATGATAACAGCACCACGACCTTACATATTGAAAGATGCGTAATCGTTTAGTTCAGCCAAAACGAGTGGCAATATTAGTTTGGCAGTGTATCGCGCCTGACTATTGGCAGCGGGGCATTCTTGGATTATATGTGGGAGGGGCATCTTGCCCCGATGCAGGAGCGATTCCCTACCGAAAGTGGGTTTTCATTGCATAGTGGTTTAGGGAGTTGATTTATCGTGAACGCGGAATATCGGGGCAAGATGCCCCTCCCACAAGGGCTATCGCTCGCATGTTGGGTACATGAGAGAAATTGCCATCGGTCGTGGAATAAGGAGTGCGCCTTGTATTCGCCGCAAGAAGTCAATGGACTAAACAATTACAAAGATGCTTTACAATCCTTCACAGCCGGTGTATACTGGGACGGTATGACAAGGAAATTGCTTAGATGACACAAACCGAATCACTCGTTAAAATCCTCCTCATCCACGGCCCCAATCTCCAACTTTTGGGAAAACGACAGCCCGAAATATACGGTCGTCAGACACTAGAGGATATCAATTCCCACCTTCGTGAAATCGCTTTGGGTAAAGGCGTTGAACTCAAAACCTTCCAGTCCAACTACGAAGGCGCGATTGTCTCTGAAATTGGAGACAACATAAACTGGGCGGACGGCATTTTAATCAATCCCGGCGCCTACACACACACCAGCATCGCGATTCAGGACGCCTTGTCCGCGGTCAATCGTCCCGTGATTGAGATTCATCTTTCCAATATCTACGCGCGCGACGCTTTTCGACACCACTCCTACGTTTCCCCCGTTGCTATCGGAGTAATCAGTGGTTTCGGCGCTTTCAGTTACGATCTCGCCCTCGAAGCAATAATTCGTAAGCTGCAAGAGGACTCTGCTAAGTGATTGAAACAAATTTCGTATCACCATCAAATGAAATCAAGGGAGATCAAGCGACTGAATAAGGAGTGCGATAGGATTTTCATTACGATCAAGCGAGTGAATAGCGAGCGCGATAGAAATCCCATTGCTCCACACCCATATCGTATATTATGATTGAGACAACTTGTGTAAGCCCCGTTTTCATCATCAAAGGACATTTTTATGACGCAGAATCACTTCATACCGTTTGCGCGCCCGTGGATTGGCGATGACGAAATAAGCGCAGTTAGCGAAGTTTTGGCGTCCAAGTGGATTAGTACGGGACCAAAAACGGCGGAGTTCGAGCGTCGATTCGCCGAGTACGTCGGCGCAAAACACGCCCTCGCCGTAAGTTCCTGTACCGCCGCATTGCATCTCTCGCTCGTGGCTGCCGGGATTGGCGAAGGCGACGAAGTGATTACCACCCCGTACACCTTCACCGCAACTTCGGAAGCCATCGGTTACACCGGTGCAAAGCCGGTTTTCGTTGATATCGATCCAATAACTCTAAACATAGATGTGGACAAGATTTCCGAGAAACTCACGCCGCGCACCAAAGCAATCCTTCCGGTTCATATTGCGGGGGCGCCCTGCGACATGGATGCGCTTATCGACATCTGCGAGGCGCGAAATCTCGTTCTAATCGACGATGCCGCACATGCGATTCCGACGGACTACAAGGGCCGTCGCATCGGATCCATCGGGGATTTATCGGTTTTCAGCTTTTACGCGAACAAAAACCTGACAACTGCAGAGGGCGGCATGATCACGACCAACAGCGACGATTACGCCAAGATAATAAAGCCGATGCGTTTGCACGGGCTAAACAAAGACTCGTGGTCGCGCCAGTCCAATCGGAGCGTCTGGTACTATCAAGTCGAGTCTCAGGGATACAAGTACAACATGGCCGATACCCAAGCCGCAATGGGCTTGTGTCAACTGATGAAATTGAACAAACAGATTGAAGTTCGCCGCAAGTATATTCAGATTTATCAGGAAAGGTTAGGGAAGATTCCGGAAATCGTGACGCCTCCCGGAGAAACGCACTACTGCCATTCGTGGCATCTGTATATCATCCAATTGAGGACGGATCAGCTCAAAATCTCTCGCGATGAATTCGTCGAAGCCATGCGCGATGCCAATATCGAATGCAGTGTGCACTATATCCCCCTGCACCTCTTTCCGTACTACCAGAAGCGGTACGGTTACCGTGAAGGCGAGTTTCCCAGTGCGGAGGCTGCATTTGAGCGCGTTGTGAGCTTGCCGCTTCATCTTGACCTGACGACACAAGACATTCACACCGTCGTTGACACCATTAGCGAAATCTTGAGTTGAATCGTCGATGCACATCCGACCCCTCCTATGTTGCGCCCAGCCCTCCATGCCCTTCTACCTTACGCTCTCGGTATTGTAGTTAGCGGGCTTGTTTCCGTTCCCATCTTTTGGATTTGGCTTACTGCTCTCGCCTGTTTTGCCGCGAGCTTTGTTCTGAGAAACGGAAAGAAATACAACTTTTCAATCCGACCCCTGCCGCCCATCACATACCGATATATCTTGCTGCAGTTAGCGATTTTTGCCTGCGGTACACTGTATTCAGCGGTTCGGCTGACTTCCCCAATCCCGTATGAGTTCTATGATCGGGATGTCGGTTTCTCGGGGAAGACGCTGTACCAGCCGGAACGCGGCGAATCATGGGATTCTGGCTTCGTTGAGGGACAGATTCACCTGTTGGAATCTTCCGACCGTGTCGTGCAGGCGAAACTACTAGTTTATTTTCGTGAACCGGTGCCTCTGCACTACGGAGACCGTTTGGAACTGCGCGGCACTCTGCGTCGTCCCCAAGGACAGCGGAATCCGGGCGGATTCGACTATCGCTCCTATCTTGCGCGACGACAAGTTTTTGGAATACTCTATCCGGATCGAGGGCTTGAGATTGGCCGAACCGGTCAATCCGGTTTCCCACTCCTTCGGTGGACCGAAAGCTTACGACGGCGAGTAGAAGGGATAGTTGATACGGCATACCAAAAACACCCGGATCACGTCGAAATCCTCAAGGGTATGCTGCTTGGCAAAAGAGGCGGAATCGAGGAGTCGACCATCGCCGCTTTCCGTAACAGCGGATCGCTGCACATTCTCGCCGTATCGGGATTGCACGTCGGTTTGATTGCCGGTGTTTTCTTTCTTTGCTTCTCACGCCTTCCCGCAAAAATAACCTGCACTCTAACGATTCTCGCCGTTATTCTTTACGCCTGCATCGTCGGATTCCGTCCGTCGGTATTTCGGGCTTCAACGATGGTGACTCTCTTTCTGTTCGGGTCAATCATCGATCGTGATGTCCACCGGTTTAACCTCCTTGCGGTCGCCGCTCTCATTCTATTGCTGATTAACCCGGCACAACTGTGGGATGTCGGATTCCAACTCTCATTCGCCGCAGTGGCATCAATCCTGTACTTTATGCCCAAGTGGGAGAACTTCATCAGAGATGTACTGCCGGATTGGATTGACCAACCCAGAATACAGGAAGATATCTCCCGCTTTCATTACGCCGCAGGAAAAGGGCTCCAGTGGTTGCTTCTAGGATTCGGGGTTACACTCGCCGCGCAACTTGGCACCGTGCTTTTCATTGCAGGCTCCTTCTACCGACTCTATCCACTGGGCATCATTGCAGGACCATTTGTCGTAGTTCTTGCAACCCCTATCGTCAGCCTCGCGCTCATCACTGTCATTCTCGGTGCAATCTGGCTTCCACTCGCAATACCGCTCGCTTACGTTAACCACATCATTATTTTCGTACTGCTTCAAATTATAGAGTTTTTCGGGAGCCAAGAGTGGAGTGTCGTCAAAACCGCGCCGCCTACTTTTGGATGGGTTATCGTTTTCTTCGCCGGTTGCATGGCGATTGTGTACTGGCGGTGGGTGTGGCAGGAGCGAAAAAAGGCAGTGTTAATCGGGATGACTGTCGTAGTGATATGGATTTGGGATGCCGCATGGCGGGAAGACGGAAACCTACTGGAGGTTACATTCCTTGATGTCAGGCAGGGCGACGCGGCATTCGTCAGATTCCCCGACGGGAAAACCATGTTGATCGATGGGGGACGCAGCCTATTATTTGCTTATCGTGGAAACTACCGCATCGAACCCAGAGACAGCAAAGACGTGAAGTTTCTCGGTTTCGACACCGGTGAACGAATCCTTTCGCCATTCTTGAGTTACGAAGGTGTCGGCAAACTAAATCTCATAGTTTTGAGCCATCCCGACAACGACCACGGCGGAGGACTTTACCATATCCTGCACGAATTTGGCGCGGATCGTGTACTTGGAGTACCGCATTTGGATTTGCCGCCGATGACCCACAGGGTACTGCGTGAACTCATTGACGAGAAAGGAATACCGCATGAACTTGGCTACGCGGGCGAAATCGATCTGACATCAACCGCGAAACTCGAACTGTTACACCCGATTGACGAGGCATCGACAAACTTGAGAGATCGCGACGTAAACGATGATTCCCTCGTTCTCAAACTTTCCTACGGAGAGGTGGATATCCTTTTCACTGGTGACATTGAGCGACGCGCCGAGATGAGGTTGGTTGAGTCGGGCATGGATCTGGAGGCAGAAATTCTCAAGGTGCCGCATCACGGGAGTAAGACCTCTAGCAGCCCCGAATTCTTATCCCTAGTCCGTCCAGAATATGGCATTTTCTCACTCAGCGCGCGCAATCCCTACAAGTTCCCGCCCAGACAGATTCTCAGGCGCTACCGTAATTTCGGGTGTAAGGTGCTACGCACCGACGAGCTCGGGGCAATTACGCTGAGAACAGACGGAAGTCGGTGCTGGATTACCTACCACGCAAACGGCAACTAATCTCCGAGCCTTTAGGGATTGAGTTCACACACTTTTGTCGTAAAATCGGACAATTTTTTGGGCAAGCGCTTCTACCGATGCCTCGTTTGGCATCACATCAACAGCTAGACCATATTGTTTCACGGTCTCGGCGGTTGATGGTCCAATTGCGGCGATTCTCACCTTGCCCAGCAATAAATTCGTAGGACTTGACTCAAACATTCCGATGAAGTTGGTAACTGTCGATGAGCTTGTGAACGTAACCATGTCAATCTCGTCGTTAACGATTTTCTTCTCAAGCTCCTCGCGCCCTTTACCCTCTGATTTGACAGTATCGTAAATCGGAACGGTGTGGACAACCGCACATTTTTCATGTAAAGCCGTCGGCAGGTCTTTGGGCGCAATTTTGGCGCACGGCAACAGAACGCGCTTCCCTGCCAGGTTTTCCATCTCGTCCGCGATTGCCAATCCCCGCGATTGGGATGGGACAAAATCCGCGCATAGACCGATTTTATCCAACGCTTCGACCGTCTTGGGTCCCACCGCGCAAATCTGCGCCTTCCCGAAAGATCGGACATCCGCACCATTTTCTCGCAATCGAGAATAGAAGATTTCGACGGCGTTCACGCTGGTGAAAATAACCCAATCGCAATCCCCTAAGTACGCGATAGCTTCGTCTAGAGCAGGGTTATCCAAAATCGGTTGGATTTCGATGGTGGGAAACTGAATGGTATGGGCGCCGTAGGATTCAAGGAGTTCCGAGAATCCGCTAGCTTGAGCGCGCGCGCGAGTGACGACGATGCGCTTTCCAAACAGCGGTTTCGAATCGTACCAGCGCAACCGTTCGCGCAGCCGGTTTACGGCACCGATGACGATAACTGCCGGATTCCGAAAGTTGGCAGCCCCCGCCTTCTCGGAGATGTTGGCGAGCGTCCCTTCAAGGGTTTTCTGTCGCGGTGTCGTCCCCCAATGGACGAGCGTTACGGGGGTTTCGGGGGGGCGTCCATGCTTCGTCAACTGCTCGGCAATCTGCCGGAGATGCCCGATGCCCATGTATACCACGAGTGTATCCACAGCCGTCGCCAACTGCTCCCACCCGATTGGCGAGTCAGGCGCGAACGATGCCGAATGTCCGGTAACAAATGCGACAGACGAGGCATAGTCCCGATGGGTGAGCGGGATGCCCGCATATGCCGGTGCGGCGATTGCCGAGGTAATCCCGGGCACAATCTCAAAGTCAATTCCTGCCTCTACAAGAGCGAGAACCTCCTCGCCGCCGCGTCCGAAAATGAACGGGTCACCGCCTTTGAGCCGAACAACGGTTTTGCCAACCTTTGCACCCTCAATCATAAGAGAGTTGATTTCGTCCTGTCGTTTTCGCTGCTCGCCCGGGCGCTTGCCACCGTAAATCTTCTCCGCGTGCGGAGGACAGTGCTCCAACAGCGCGTCGTTGATGAGCAGGTCATAGATGACGGCATCTGCGCATTTGAGGCATTCAACTCCCCTGAGCGTTATGAGTTTGGGATCCCCGGGTCCCGCGCCGACAAGGTAGACCGTTCCTGTCCTCTTCTCATTCATCATCTTCTACGCTCAGGAGGTCGCGAGCTCCCTGTGACAAGAGGCTTGTTGCCAAACGTTTCGCAATACGAACAGCTTGTTTGGAAGCTCCGACATCTTGGGCAACAACCCGCCGTTCTCCATTCTGATCCGCAACCATTCCAACTATCCCTAACTCGCTATCCTTGATTGATGCATGCACACCGATGGGAACTTGGCATCCGCCTCCCAATCTACTGAGTACGGCTCTTTCCACCGTGACCGCAACTTCGGCGTCAAGGTCATTGATTGGGGAGAGGAATTGGCGAATTCTGTCGTCCTCTTCACGAATTTCAATTCCCAACGCCCCCTGTCCGGGAGCGGGCACCATCTTTTCGACCTCAAAATATTCGGTGATGGTCTCTTCTCCCACTAGCCTCTTGATTCCGGCGGCGGCCAGAATTAACCCGTCAACATCCGTCTCACGAAGTTTACGAAGCCGGGTGTCGAGATTGCCGCGGACATCTACTACGGTCAAATCCGGACGTAAAAAGTTGAGTTGAGCACGACGGCGCGGGCTAGTTGTCCCAATTTTTGCGTCCTCTGGCAATTCTTTGAGAGACAGCCCTGATGCGGTAACAAGCACGTCACGTGGGTCTTCACGAACCGGGATCGCGCCGATACATAAGCCAGCTGGGAGTTGAGTTGGTAAATCCTTCATGCTGTGGACAGCAAGATCGATTGTCCCATCCAGCAGTGCAAACTCAATTTCTCTCGTAAAAACTCCTTTGCCAAGTCCGACCAGTGATCGGTTTTGGATTCGGTCTCCCGTGGTTTTGATGATTTGGAGTGAAACGTCTATCTCGGGAAAGTGTGAGTTCAAGCACTTTTTGACGTACTCCGCTTGCCAAAGTGCGAGCTGACTTCCGCGCGTCCCGATGGTGATGGTTTGCATTATGTGTTCTTTCGGAAATCACAGTCAATCAAGTGGGCTTATCGGTTTCGCGCAGAAACCGCAATTGTTGTGTTTCAGTTTCTAACCGGTGGATTGCATCGTTGTAGTAGGATGCATTTATCTCGAAACCGATGAATCTTCGGTTCAGGTTGTAGCATGCGATTGCGGTCGTGCCACTTCCGATGAAGGGATCTAATACAACCTGATTCTCAATCGTGGTCAGCCCAATTAGGTATTCCATGAGCGCAATAGGTTTTTGCGCTTCATGTAATCGGTTTTCATCAGCGCGAAAATCTATCTCCAATACGTTCGTAGGGCTTTTGCCATTAATAAGGCATTCTGCGACGTTCATTCCTCCAACTTCGTTTTCGACGATATTGTCAGTAATGGTGCGGTCATACGGCTTGAACAACCATGCAATCGGTTCGTAGATTGGCGCCAGATTGCCTATTCGCCAACCTTTCCATTTTTCGGCAAGTTCTTTTTCTTCCCTCCTGTTCAGGACTATTTCCAACCGCTGGCTCCGATGGTGTGCCGAATCCTTTTTCCAAATGAGAATATCACGCAGCAGAAAACCGGAGTCTTCAAGCGCAACAATCGCTCTGTGAATGGTTCGACGCCCACCAAATACGAATACGCTTGCTCCCTTTTTCATAACAGGGAAAACGAGCTGACCCCAGTTGCCACACCATTCTTGATAATCTTTGACAATGTCTCTGTCGGCGGTGTTCCACCCCTGAATCGGTTTCCCTCTCCTCTTGAAACCGCTCTTGCCCTCTTGGGCAGGAGACTGACCAAGATAGGCAGAATTTGTGTTATTGTGAAAAACATCCCAATCATCTAGGCCGATGCCGTAAGGTATATCGGACAGGAAGAGGTGAACGGACTCCGGCGCGATTTTGGGGAGCCAATCGGTACAATTGCCTCGAATGATTTTATCAAGAAGTATATCCATCAAGTTTTACGGTTGAACAATGTCAATCGTTCTTTTAATAGTCTCGATTTTAGTTTCAACTCTTTCGGCCTTAATAAGCCTTGCTACCGCCTCTTTCTGAGGCAATTTCTTATAAGAAGCGATTCTTGTTTGCCAGTAATCAATGCCCTCTTTGCCAAGTTGTTTGATTTTGTCTATTGCCTTCTGTTTATAACTGTTGAGTGACTCGTCGTTTTTGTCAGTGATTTCACATGTTGCTTTGTCAATTGCTTTCCAATACTGTTGGGCATTTCTGCTCGTCGGTAATTCACTGCCTATACGCCAAAGGGATTCGAGATTTTGTCCATCAGCATAGTCAAGTATAAATTTCAAATGGATGTACGATAACAGTGTGACATTGCGTTCAATTGCTTGTTGGTAAATTTGGCTTACTCGCCGAGGATATTGAAAAAGCGGTGACACAAGACAGGCAAATGTGTTACTTTTGCGCCAATCGTCCAGTGTCTGTACCTTGAAGTCCTTCTGATTTTTTTGCTGTCCGACTCAGTCGAAATGCTTTAGCGTCACCGACAATGCTGTAATTATGGGTCTTCCCGAAAACATCAGCAGAATCACCTCTTGTTCTTAAAACTTCAGCAGGAATAGACAAATGTGTCCATGTTTGTGCCAATAGAATATCGCAATATTTTGCCCATAGCTTTTCTTCGGACGAGTCGTGTTCCAATAACTCGGGAATGATACCACATTCCAATAGATTTGAACTCAACTCGTCTTTGGTGATATGCGCAAATTCCCTCTCCAAAATGTCGAAAGCATCTAACAATCCGGCAATTTCGGAAATCAGGGCAATCACGTCCGGTCGTTTCATATTGTCTTAATCTTCTGTCTCCGTCCCATTTTCCAAGGCTTCCAGTGCAAATAGCTCTTGCAATGCTCGTATGTATTGGACGTGTTCGCTATCGACATCGTTGGTCTTCCGGCGCAGATTCTTGGTCGGTTGATGCAGTAGCTTCTTCACAATGGCTTGGGTCATTGATTGAACAAGCGCTCGTTGTTCCGGCGACAACTCCGCCTTCTTGAAGCAGGCTTGCAACTCTTTTTCGACAACCCCCTGAAATTGTTGGTTTAGTGCCTTGATAGTCGGTGTTACTTTAAGGAGTTGCAATTGTGAGTAAAATCCATTCGCTTCCTCCTCAACAATACGTCCTGCAATCTCCGCCTCACGATGGCGATCCTTGATGTTGGATGCTACAACTGCTTCCAGGTCATCAATGTTATACAGAAAGGCATTCTCTATCTTGCTGGCTTCCGGATCAATATCCCGCGGCACGGCGATGTCAATCAGAAACATGTGGCGATGTTTCCGCTTTTTCATTACTTCCGCAAGCGGTTTACGCTGGATGAGATATTCAGGCGCATCGGTAGAACTAATTACGATGTCGGCGTCAACTAGGAAATTCAAACTCGCATCATACGCATGCGGAACGCCATCAAATTTCTCCGCGATTTTCTCGGCGCGCTCATACGTCCGATTTGCAACTATCACTCGGGATGCACCGTTTTCTACGAGGTGTTGAGCGGTCAACTCGCTCATTTCTCCAGCGCCGAGGATGGCAACGGTCTTATTCTCAAGTGATTGGAAGATTTTCTTCGCGAGTTCGACCGCCGCGTAACCGATGGAAACCGCTCCAGCGGCAATATTGGTTTCAGTGCGCACACGCTTGCCGACGTTCAGCGCTTTCGCAAAAAGCCGATTCAATGTTTGCCCGCTGGCTCCGGCGGCTAACGCAGTGTCATAAGCCTCCTTCACCTGACCGAGGATTTGGGGTTCGCCAACGACCATCGAGTCAAGGCTTGCAGAAACATCGAATAAATGTCGAACTGCGTCCGCGTCTTGATGTGTATAGGTAAATTTTTTAAGCGATTGTGAATCTATGTGGCGGTAGGTGGACAGGAAATCGGAAAGCAGAGGGCATCCATCCGTGGTATGGGCTGCCGCATAGATCTCAACACGATTGCACGTGGAAAGAATTACCGCCTCTTGGAAGTGATATTGGCTCCTCAAGAGCGGGAATGCCTGCAAAATCTGGGGCTCGGAGAACGCAAGTCTTTCTCTGAAATCAAGCGGTGCCGTATGATGACTGGTGCCAACAATGTGAATATGATTCATTTGGCGTATTGTTCAAGATTCGCTCAAAAAGCGTGTATACTAGGCAGAAACAGATTGACTCCGGCGTAGGTGCACAAAATTGCAGCAAAACCGATAATTGCCGAATAAGCGGCTTTACGACCACGCCACCCCAAAGCCTGACGGATGCCTATTTGTATGACATATATCAACCACGTGGCAAGTGTGAATATGATTTTCGAGTCGAGCCATCGCCATGTAAGTTCTTGTGCGTATTTCGTCCAAATGGCACCGATGATGATCCCCATTGTCAGAAGAGTGACCCCCACCACCATGCATCGATGCCCAACTTCGTCCGACGAGCCGAGTGACGGGAATCGGTCATGGATTAGGGTTTGCTCTTTCCCTCGAATCTTCTTCTCCTCAATAAGATACATGACGCCAAAACCGAAAGCAGCGATGAACGCAGCGTAGGACAGGAAAATCAACGTGGTATGGGCGAGCAGCCAGTAGTTCTGCAAATATACCGGGAGCCCTGGTGTGTCTTGCGGAAGTGCATAAGCAATCAAGAGCGCGGCGAACGCGGCTGGAACTACAAAAACGCCCAGTGCGCGCATGCGCGTCAGATAGGTGATACCCAGATAGATAAGGATTATCGCCCAAGCCAAGAAGGAGATGGAGTCAAGCCAACGTGCCATCGGGAACTGCCCTTGACCTATCCAGCGGAGGGAGATTAGTATCGTGTGCAGTGCAAATCCTGTTATGGTCGCCCAAAAGGCACCACGGAAAATTCTGTCAATTCCCGTGGTGAGAAACTGAGCGTGCAGTATGCTCGCCGCCAAGTATATCAAAAGAGCCAATAAAAATAGAAAGTCCATCGCGAGGTTATGCCTAATTCATGATGCGTGTTGGTTTACCCGTCATATCCCACAGGCGCATCCGTTACCGAGTAATATTGTGATTTCTCGATTTCAATTTGTTCAAGCGCGTATCGCTGAGCAGATTCAATCTGGCCGTGGCGAACCATGTTGAAGACACATTCTTTCGAACAGCCGGAGTCTGTGAATCCGAGACAACACTTCGGCCACTCCTCCGGTACCGTGTCTGATTTATCATGAAGGATACGGTCGATTAACGTGTCGAAAAACCTCTGCCGCCCGCGCTGTGTTGGAATTGCATCAAGTACGAGTGATCGTAGAGAACCGAGAAATTCGACGAATGCTCCGTATCCGGCGTCTTCAAATTGACCTGCAAGTTCAGCGTGGATTTTCCGGGCACTGTTTTGCTCTCTCGGGTTTTCGTCGTGTGTCGAAACACTAATAATTAAGCTCTCATCCATTACCAGTTGCGGTGTAACGAACTCTCCGACTTGCGCGTTGCCGAGGTATTCGCGCGGCTGTGGCGCATCTTCATCGAAAACTGAAGGGTCACACCCCGACTCAATCAAAACGAGAAACGCATCTGACATTCTCTGCAGATTGACTTGCGACGACGTAAATCGAACGATAGAAGCACCGGATTGCTCCAACAGTGACACGCGGCGCTTCATCTCCGGAGTCGTCTGTGCGGAAGCACATACCAAAGCACATTCCCGCCCCTTCAATAACAGATAGACCGGATACGGCAGTTGCCGATTTTCGATTGGAACCGGTTGTTTCGTATCGGATTCTTCGGTATACAGTGACGATGCGTCGAATCTAGATTCAAGGTACTCCCGAATCCGCCTCGACATGGCGGGGCTTTTTCCACTCGTCGAAATGCTAATGCTTACACCCCCACATATAACCACGGACGCGGCGGCGAACGTGCACTCGGGGATTACATCTACGACGTTTACTAGGCGGATGCCATTTCTCTTGTAGGCATCTTCAAACACGGACGAATTAATTTCGGGCACATCTGTCGCCGCGCATACGAGAAACATCCCATCGGTGTCACCCGTCCGAAATTGGCGGCTGTGCCAGACAATTTGATCTACCTTCGCCAAGGACTCAAGAAGCGCTGTCGCCTGAGGACTAATCAGCGTTACAACGCCACCGCTCAACAATAGAGAGATCGCCTTACGCTCGGCAACCGTCCCACCGCCAACAACAAGGCATTTTCGATTGTGAAGGTTGAAATGGGCGGGGTAGAACATGGTGTGACACGCGGCAGGTAAAATGCGATGAGTTAGAAAATTCAACAACAATGAAACGACACAAGAAATAAGGAGTTTCCAGCTTCTCTTATTACGAATCAGGATTGGCGCTTCACCACTCCCTAGATGCCCCGTAATCTGCGAGTTGCCGCAGTGCCTCCTTGGCGGAAGTCTCTGGCAATGCTACCAGAGCAGATTTCGCGCGATTCGCGTATTCCTGCGCAATGCAACGGCAGTGCGATTGTATTTCATACCGAAGAAGCAAAGACTCAATCCATTCAATTGCCCCATCCTCGTCGCTTTCCGAGCTGAAAACCTGTTCTAACTTTCTACTCTCCTCCGTAGTGCACAAGCCTCGTAAGTGGATCATGGGAAACGTCAATTTGCCCTCACGAAGATCGTTAAAGGGTTCCTTCCCCAATTTTTCCTCATCCGCCTCAAAGTCGAGCAGATCATCAATAATCTGAAACGCCGAGCCGATAGCTTTTCCGTATTCTGTCACACCTTGGATAATCTTTTCCTCGCGCGTTCCTATAATCGCTCCCATAGCGCACGACGCCGTAATCAATTCCCCTGTCTTCAGGTTTATAATTTTTAAGTAGTCGTCCGTCGAGATGTCGAAATCCCCGCTTTTATAGGCGTGGATGACTTCGCCTTCGCACATGGCTTGCGTTGTCCGAGCAAGGATTGCCATGGCGAGATCTTCGGCGTGTCGGTCAACCAACATCGAAAGGACGCGAGCGTGCAGGTAATCTCCGACAAGGACGGCGACTTTGTTTCCCCATTTGGAGTGCAGCGTTTCCCGGCCTCGGCGACGGGGGGCCTCATCTAACACATCATCATGGACGAGGGAGGCAACGTGAATCAACTCAACGACCGCCGCAAGTGTATGGGCATCCTCTCCTTTATAGCCGCAGGCTTTGGCAGAAAGCAAGAGCAGGATTGGACGCAACCGTTTGCCGCCTCCTTGCACAACGTGTTGAACAGCGCTATCCACAAAATCGTATTCACTCGCGGTTTTTTCGCTCAGTTTTTTCTCGACAGCCGCGAGGTCAGCGGAAATGGGTTCACAAATACTATCAAGGCTAGGCGCTGACATCAACTTCCTTCCTGTCTTGGGGATAGTGACCTGTCCTGCTGTGGAATTCAAACACCGGATTCTTCTATCATTTATTGGCTTCTCTGCTACAGAGCGGATAACGCTTCATTCGCGGCGCGCACGGTAGCATCTACGTCTGACTCGGAATGGGCCAACGACACAAAGCCCGCCTCAAACTGGGACGGGGCAACGTAAACCCCTCGTTCCAGTAACTCGCCAAAATAGCGACTATACCGCTCTGTATCCGATGTCCTCGCGCCTTGAGCATCACCAACTTCCGCGTCGGTGAAGAATAACATCAACATTGAACCGACGCGACTGTGGAAAGCATCAATACCGTGGCGATTCGTTGCATCTTGAAGTCCGTCTGCCAGTTGGCTTGCCCTGCTTTCGAGTTGTTCGTAGACGCCAGGTTCGGCGAGGGCATTCAGAGCCGCAATCCCAGCCGACATCGCCAACGGATTTCCGGATAAAGTGCCAGCTTGGTAGACATCGCCTTCCGGCGCGATGTGCCGCATGATTTCCTCTTTTCCGCCATACGCTCCGACAGGCATTCCACCACCGATGATTTTGCCCAAACACGTCATATCGGGGGTAACGCCGTATAGTGACTGGGCGCCAGCATAGGCAACGCGGAAACCGGTAATCACTTCGTCGAAGATGAGCACGACACCGTGTTCGGATGTTATCTCGCGGAGTTCGCTCAAGTATCCATCTCGCGGCGGAATAATTCCCATATTCCCCATTATGGGTTCAAGAATCAGGCACGCAATCTGATCCGGGTGCGCTTCAATGGTTCGGCGCACTGCATCTACATCATTAAATGGAACAACGAGGGTATGTCTTGTGAAGTCCGATGGAATCCCCTCACATTCGGGTAGTCCAAACGTTGCGACACCCGACCCGGCTTCGGCGAGGAGTGAATCAACGTGACCATGATAACATCCCTCGATTTTAATCACCTTGTCGCGTCCGGTATATCCCCGCGCCAGTCGAATAGCGCTCATCGTCGCTTCTGTACCGGAGCTGACCAGTCGCACCTTCTCAATCGACGGAACGGCATTGACGATGATTTCCGCCAGTTCCGTCTCTTGCGTCGTCGGAGCGCCAAAACTGGTGCCGTTCACCATCGTTCCTTTGATGGCTTCTATCACACGCGAGTCTGCATGACCTAGGATAAGAGGTCCCCACGATGCGACATAGTCGATATACCGGTTTCCGTCAATATCGTAGACCTTTGAGCCTGCCCCGCGCTGAATAAAACGGGGGTTGCCGCCGACCTTACTGAAGTTGCGTACCGGACTATTCACTCCGCCCGGAATGAAGTGTTGCGATTTATCCCATGCTTCTAGTGACTTGGCGTTGTTCAAAACTTCTCCCCTCAACTAATCTGATAAGTACTGTGGAACTGTTCCTGTGACACTGGGATATTCATCATTCGTCGAGCCATTCTACAACCGATTTCGCGAAATATGTTAGAATCATATCCGCTCCCGCGCGCTTAATGCTCGTGAGCACCTCCAGCGCGACGCGCTTTTCGTCAATCCACCCTTGTTGGGCAGCCGCTTTAATCATCGCATATTCGCCGCTGACATTGTACGCCGCGAGCGGCATTTCAAACCTTTCCTTCACACGTCGAATTATGTCAAGATATGAGAGCGCGGGTTTGACCATAACCATATCGGCGCCTTCCTCAATATCCAACGCAACTTCACGCAACGCTTCCTCCGCGTTAGGTGGATCCATCTGATACGAGCGGCGGTCGCCGAATTGGGGCGTCGATTCCGCCGCTTCCCGAAACGGTCCGTAGAAAGCGGAGGCGTATTTTGCGGAGTACGCCAAGATGGGTATGCTCTCGTAGCCGTTGTCGTCCAAAGCGCCTCGAATTGTGCCGACGCGACCATCCATCATGTCGGAAGGCGCAATGACATCCGCGCCTGCACGCGCATGAGATAGGCTTTCTTTGGCGAGTAATTCCAAGGTTTGGTCGTTTAGTACCTCTCCGTCCTGAATCAACCCGCAATGTCCGTGATCCGTATACTCGCACAAACACACGTCGGTAATAACGAGCAATTCGGGAACAGCGTCCTTGAGCGCTCTGACTGCTTGTTGAATTATTCCATCGTCCGCATACGCGTCCGATCCGACGGCGTCCTTAAATTCTGGAATGCCAAATAGAATTGTCCCCGGTATGGCGAGCGCCACCAACTCCTTCGCGGCTGTGACGAGGCGATCCACCGAATATTGATAACAGCCGGGCATGGATGAAATTTCAGTTGCGACATTGTGACCGTGAACGACGAACATCGGATAAATCAAGTCGTCCGTTGAAATCGCCGTTTCCCGAACAAGCCGGCGTAGATTTTCACCGGCACGGAGGCGTCTGGGACGAGAGATGGGGAAATGACTCATGGCACTCCTAAGAACGGATTAGCTATCCGTTTGAAACTTGCACTGTCGAACGCTACGTATCCGGCAGAGTTCGGCGATTTTCAATCTAAGGACACAACTTCCCATGTGCTATATACCTAGCTATCTTGTTCCAGAAAATAGGAAAGCCCTTCAAGCTCTATGGACAAATCAACATTTCGTAGTTGCACATTGCGAGGGGTGGCAAGTCTAGCAGGGGCAAAATTAAGTATGGCGCGAATACCGGACGAAACAAGTAGATTCAATGCTTTCTGCGCACCCTCAAGAGGTACCGCAATGATTCCAATTTCTATCTGTTGTGACCGCACAGCTTCCGGAAGTTGGTCAGGTTTCTGAATCCGGACACCATTAATCTCTTGAAACCATTTCTGCGGGTCGCTATCAACCGCTGCGACGATTTCAAAATTGTGGTCGCGCAACACCCGATAACCGAGCAATGCACTCCCTAAATTTCCGACTCCGACAAGAACAACCTTGCGACGAAGATGGACACCGAGAATCTTATTGATGGCTCGTTTTAGGTCGGAGATTTGATAACCGATTCCGCGTTTGCCGAAATAGCCGAAACAAGCGAGGTCTCTTCGAATTTGGGTCGCGGTAAACTGCATCCGGTCCGACAATTCTTTCGAAGAGATAACGGTTAAACCTTCTGCTTCCAGCACTGCGAGGAGTCGTGAATACAGGGAGAGACGGTTGACTGTTCCTTCAGAGACAGCTTCAGGATTATTGCTTAACCGGTGTGCTTGCATCTGGTCCTACCGCAGAAACCTCTAGAATGAAATACATTATAACGAATCCATACCCAATCCGCAAGAAAAACAGGTGAAACGCCGAGGGCAACGTAAGCAAGTTTTAATATACAAGTTTATCTTCCGCATTGACTGGGAAGAGTAGGATTGGAAGGATGGAAGAGGGGAAGGTTGGAAGCTTTCTTGTCCACGCCATTCTCAATCCTCCGATACGAAAGACTCGGAACTTTATGGGTGTACCGCAATGATTCCAATTTCTATCTGTTGTGACTGCACAGCTTCCGGAAGTTGGTCAGGTTTCTGAATCCGGACACCATTGATCTCTTGAAACCATTTCTGCGGGTCGCTATCAACCGCTGCGATCGATGCCCCAAAAAATCAATAAGTTAAACAGTCACGCTTTTTTTATTTCGATTCACGGGCTGCGATTCG
The DNA here is from genome assembly GCA_965204085.1 of Candidatus Poribacteria bacterium. GTDB lineage: Bacteria > Poribacteria > WGA-4E > WGA-4E > JAJDTR01 > JAJDTR01. The sequence continues at coordinate 2,269,798 of CBDBEE010000002.1, forward strand.
GAGTGGAAAATTTTTATGTCGCATAATATCGCAAATAGCGAAAATCGCCTTGAAAACCTGTAATGACGCGGTTTGGAATGGATTTCGCGGACTGCGAAAATCTGCGATTTTGTGCGATTATTTCTTAACCCACCCCATCCTCTAGGTGCGAAATGGGTAGATTAAGAGCCTGCTTGAATAATCAGTAGCAAAGCCATTTTTGGTTATTTGTAGGAAGTTTTTTCATGCTTTTATTGTCGTCTACTGGCTACCTGTGGGATAGCTATCGTGGGATTGGCTATCGCACTCGCTATTCACTCGTTTGATCTCATTATCCATTCGCCTGATCCTTCGTTATCCACTCAGTTGATTACTCACTAAAAGATCTCTATAGGAACTCTATCGGCTTCGCTAACCACTCAGTTGATCGGTCGCTATCCGCTTCCTTGATCGCTCCTACAAGGGGAACGGTTATCGCAGTGGGATCTCTATCGGGATTAGCTATCGCATGGGATTTTCTATCGTACTCATTGTCCATTCGCATGATCCTAGTCGATCGCTTGATCTCAATTGATTGTCCGAAGATGATGAACAAAATGTTAATCTGCTACCCTTTTTTGGGGGGTTTTGGCTGAACTTGTTCCTATTTTTTTCAAAAATACTCCCAAAAATAGGAACAAAAATGTGAACAGAAGCTTGAATACGAGGGAGAGTTCACATGGTCTGATTCAATACTTTCCTTCAGAGAGCAGCGGGTTCATACGCAGGCATTATGTGAACAAGATGTTAACGGGAAAAAAAAGATTATCGTCACCAAGGTCAATTTTAGGCGCGTGAAAAGTCAAAGCACGCACCTGTTGGCACACAGAAAATCGGCGATTTGGGGAGTAGCGTATCCACTTCACCGCTTATCTGTTCGCCCCATATGATACTATACATGTGTAAAGTTGTCAATGGAAAATCATAGCAGTCGGGGGAACAGGCGGCTAAGGCGGTCGTGGAAAGCGTAGAACGGTACAGCGTGACGCTAAAACAGGGTGGGGTATCGAAGGTGTATCGACTGGAGTAGTAATTGTAGAAAAGAGCGCCCCAAAATTGTCTCCGGGGCGTTCAAAAAAGCGATAACAGATTGATACTCATCTTCCGCAGAATAGACTTGTGCAATGTCGAATTTTCATATACCAGATCTTGGGGTATATATTCACAAACGAGAAAAAATTACCAAGGTACTACCGTGAGTCCGATTGATTGACCGGTTTTGCCCTTCCATCATCAACTTCATTTTACCAAGTAACGCACCACATGGCGCTCCTCTGGAGCGCGAGAATATGGACTTATTGCATTCTATTGACATTTCGATCCTCTGGATCGAGGAAAGGACTCCGACTAGTAAGTGTTACTTGCGGAAAGAATCATTCCGACAGGGATAATGGGATGCTGCAATTATGATGCGGGATACAGCCAACTGAGAAATTAAACTTTTAGGCGATCGATAATGCGGAAGATAAGTGATAGGAAGACTTGAGGATTTTTAGCACGAATTACGCGCTTTGATTCTAGACATGGTGTCAATCTTTCGCAAGCCCTGCCTGTTTCATACGCGCCCACGTCGTGACCGCCTTCGCATGTGCGTGCACCCGCTGCGGAGTGGAAGCGTAAATGCCGTTTTCGGAAGTGCCGGCATAGAGTATGGAATCATGTGATAGGAGGACAGTAACCGAATGCCCGTCCAGCCCTGCGTGCGACCATGTTTTCGACTCTGCATCAAAGGCATAAACACCGCCACGCCCTTGCCAACCGAGTAATCCTGTATATAGCCGGCAATCATGAACGGCAAGACCGCTTATGCCCTCGGTGGCCGTCGGAAGCCCTTCTATCAGGTATTCCCATTTTTGTGTTTTCTCATTCCATCGACCAATGTAATCACGCCCGGCGGCATACAGTCGATGATTAAGCACTGCCCAGTAAGGCACACGAAAAGATTTGAAGTCCTGAACCCACTCCCACGTCCGCCCATTATCAGATGAACGCCATACGTCGTGCGCTGAAACTGCGCTCCAAAGATAGCCGTCAAACTGCGTCATTGAATAAATACTGTATGCCCCCCACCAATCCCAGATGTCGTGTACAGCGGTCCATGTCTCGCCTTTATCATTCGATACATAAGTGCCGGATAACGGCTGAAATGGGGATGAAAAAACGCCCACAAATCAAAAGACCTGTGGGCGTATGGAAATAGGAACGTTACTTGCTACTCTTGCGCCCCAGTGGACGGTCGGGCGGATGAAATATATTCGGCCGTAAATCGAACGTGGGATCGGTCGTACGGTCATCCTAGGTAAATGAAACGATTTGCAGAAATTCCTCGTCCACACCATGTTTGACTCTTTCAACCAATAAAAGATGTGAGCGACAGGATATGCGCTCCCACCAAGCTGTCGAACATCTTATGTAACCCGCCCAAGTATTCAGAATGCTCAGAGCCCAAAGTGGGATCGTATAAGATGTCCACACGCCCGTAGTAAAAACCTTCGGGATACGAGAGTTCTCCCTCTCGCACTTTACGTAGAAACTCGGCATAGGCTTTAATCTCGGCACTGTCTCCCAGTTCGTCAAGGTACGATTCAAGCGATGTTAGGCTGCCGGAAGAGATGAAGCTACCCTCGGCGTCGTACAGCATTCCTTCAAACCAAGGCGACCCACCCGGATAAAGTTGATTGCCCAGCTTGGCGCGTTCAACAGTTTCGTCCCGTGACAAGAACCCGCCGCCGTCCACGTTTAGTTTCAATTTTCGGGTGAGTTCCATAACCGCACCACTAGTTACCGATCGATCTTCGGGATATCCCCCCATTTTTCGATAAGTTTCACGCGAGCCTTTTCTAAAACCACCTCAAGATGTGGCGGCAGCACTGTTTCGGGCGATGTCACCTCAATAGGTAGATCGCCCGGATGAAACATTGTCGTTACCTTGGCATGTTCAAATCGAGTCTTTTCAAAGTTCTCCTCAACATGCTCCGGTCACCGGCGTCATCAGACCGAAATATACCGTTTGAAGATGTTCCGGATAGCATTAAGGGTGTCAGCAATACGACGAGTGTCTTTGCAACATTCTCAGATAACATGAGTATATCTCCCTTTCATCGCTTAAGTGGTTTGTTTTTCAAAAAAATATGGTTAGTGTTGGGTGCCGGTAGATCGCATTGTCTGAACTGTGATTTATGTGATGAAGTGATTGCCATGTAGGGGTTGGGTATCAATCCCTTAGTCCCTGTGATGAGTGGATTCAACCATTACCTTGAAGCCACTTTGACTTCGGGAAGAAACCGAGTCTTGAAGAAAAAGAGATCTCTATCAGGATCTACTATCGCCTTAGGATCTCTATCGCGTTCCCTATTCGGTCACTTGATCTATTCGTTCAGTTGATCACTCATTATCCATTCGCTTGATGGTTTCATTAAGGATTAAATACTTAAAGAATGAACCATTTAGTTCCCATGCTATAGAATGCTCGAGATTGATCGTATACTAAACTTACACCACTTCGGTCGGAATGTTGCAGATGCCCTGTTGGAGGTGCAGTCGATCGTCCTGTGAACTCACTCGCAACGTTGAGTCAATCTTTCACAAGGGCACCTTGTTTCACGCGCCCCCACGTCGTGACCGTCTTCGCATGTGGGTGCACCCGTTGCGGAGTGGAAGCGTAAATACCGTCCCTTAAGGTGCCTGCGTACAGTATGGAGTTGTGCGACAGAAGATCTGTGATCCAAACCCCTGCTAAGCCGGCAGATGACCACGTTTCTGTGTTGGGATCGAACACGTAAACGCCACTCCCTTCCCCGGCGTTAGAGTCAAATTCAGACACGCCGACATATAGACGGTCATCGTGAACCGTACTACTGGTTATTGTCGTCCTAATATAACCATATGAGAGCATCGGAAGCCCTTCCACCGGGAGGTACTCCCAATCTCGTGTTTGCTCGTTCCATCGCCCACATCCTAGTTCATAAACGCCGTACAGTCGATGATGAAGCACTACCCAGTCAATTGCAAGCGCCCTATGCCTAGGAATCCATTCCCACGTTCTCCCATTATCCGATGAACGCGCCATACCCGAAGAGAAATCCAAAACTGGGCACCACAGATAACCGTCAAACTGTACCACTGATCGGATACTCTGTGCCCACCAAGCCCAGATGCCGGTTACGTTGTACCACGTGTCGCCCCGATTGGTCGATAGGTAAATGTTGTTGGTGCCACTGTTGGCGGGACCGTGCGTTACAGCGATAACCTCGTCAAAAGTCACAAGGATTTGCGAAATGTTTGGCCAATAGATTCGCTTAATATGTGTCAAGTGGTCTCTAAAAGTACGCAATCCGTCCGATGTTGGCGTCCAGGTCTCACCGGCGTCATCAGACCGAAATATACCGTTTGAAGATGTACCGACATATACCGAATTTCCGTCAACCGCCACACTGGACGGGGAATGTTCAAAGTCTGTCTGCCTCCAAGTGAGTCCCTCGTCGTCTGAGACGAACATTCCGTATTCCGTCCCCGCGTAGAGTCGATTCTCTCCCGCTGCGAGCACGCTTATAGAACCCTTGTTTACCCCGTCATTAAGTTTTACCCATGTTCCGGCATTCCCCGCAGGTTGATGCACGAGTGCGGTCATCATTACTAGGAAAATGAAAGCGGTTCGCATGAAACTCCGAGTCCACATGGTTGCATCCCCTCCATTGAAAGCCAAATAACGGCGATCAACTTTGTTTTTCAGCCCCGCGCCTCTGCCACGCGCATCTCAATGTCGTATCCCTGCTTCCGGATACGCCGGTAGTTTCCCATAATCCTTTAACGAATCCGAAACCGAGTTTTAACGCGAGTTTGACGGCAATAATGAGAAAGGGGCAAGTAACGTGCCAACACACACCACATTGACTGGCGAGAGTAGGATTGGAAGGATGGAAGAGGGGAAGGTTGGAAGATTTCTTTTCACGCCATTCTCAATCCTCCGATACGAAAGACTCGGAGCTCAATGGATGCACAAGAGCCTGCTGGATTTGCCAATCCAGCAGGAGCGGTTGGGGCCTAGATTGACATGTAAGTTTTTTCTTGGAAGTTGCTCATATTAATAATTGTTGCCCCAGATGGGTCTATTGACGCTTACTGTATGCCCAAAGTTGTGCAGCGTGTACTCATAGCCGTAGTTGGGGATAAGATCGTGGATAGGGACGACGTGCAGCCGGGGCGACTCCCGATTCGGTTTTGCGCTCATGGCTGATTTTCAACGCGTTGACCTCATTTCGGTCTCTCTTTAGAAAATAAATCACCTAATCTAGGTTGCTACCATGACAGAGAAACCGAGTTTTTGGTTCGTGTTTGCTAAATCATAGGCAAACTGGGCTGATTTTCGTCAATTTCGTGTTCCCACGTTGGAAAAAACTCGGTTTCTGCGCTGCGTCGGACAAAGGTGGCAACTTGGGGTAACTAGTGATTAGTGGATGTCTATGGGAACTCTATTGGATTTCTATCGTCCTCACTATTGGCTCGGTTAATCATTCGCTCACTTGAGGGATTTACTATCGCACTCGCTATTCGCTCGCTTGATCCTGTCGTTTATGGGGTGTTTTGGTGATTGTCTGAATCACGGATTTCCACGGATTAAACGGATTACACGGATTATACGCCATCTGTCAGTAAAATTGAGCTTGTTTCCTCGACAATTATGGTTTTTAATACGACTTACGCGGCGCCAGCAGGTCGCGATTGGGAGATGGGATCTCTATAGTCTTATAGAGGCGATCACAATCTAACAGATTGTGGTACGGAAATCTATGCTCACTTGATCGTGGCTGCTACTCTACCAGACGCTCGAAAACACGCAGTACCCAGCAACGTGAAGTATATCCATGTGCCTATGCAAATTGCGTAGTCAGCTAATCACTTGACTATCCACCATTACAGGTGTTAGGTGGGATTGGCGGGATTAGAATCGAAGGGCGACCCTCGTGCCCAGTTTGCCGTGCGAGTTGATTGGATCGATACCCACCGTGTACCGGTCTTTCGGAATCTCTATCAGATGGCCAAGTTGGATAAGGTTCTTATTGAATCGACGCGCTTTGAGCATGGCTTTACCGGCGGAGATAATGTGAATGCCCACACAACCGATCAGTGTGGCCTTGGACTTTGTCCTGCTATAATTGTCCCACCCAAAAGTAGCCGCAAACAGGTGGACGGAGCTATCAACGTAATCACCGGTGTAGAGTTGTCCCGTTCCGGGGATGAGCAGCGAGAGACCCAGCGCCAACCCGGGATTTTTCCGACTGACAGCCTTAAACCTCACTTCAGCTCCCAATAAGTCACTTTCATAATATATAGATGCTTCGTTAAGCTCCTCTTCCAACGGCGACGGGTGACGCCGCCCTATGTCGTCCAAAATCCCTTGCGAAATATTCGGTGCAACTCGCACGATTTTTTCAACATCTTCTCTGCGCACGGTATGCACGTCCCCGTTTTCCGTTTGAACCTCAAACGTTTCCCTCAACCTCTTGGCTTTCGGCACGTTGACAGTGATATTGCCGCTGCCGTCAACCTCGAATGTTTCCCAATACTCGATAATCAACCCCTCGATTTTTGCACCGTTCTTGAGGTGAACAACATCGGCGAATGCTGGCGAACTGAACATCAGCAGCGTGAGTAGAGCGAGACAAAAGCGTTTCATTGGTCTATTTCCTTTCCGCGATTGGCGCGATGAACAACGAATAATCGTTAGGTACTATTCTCGTAGCAGAATAGTACTATGTTTTTCTCATGTCAACAAGGAAAACCGAGATATACCAACCCCCTTGATTTTTCCGCATCAATCGGCTAGAATAAAAAATCATCTTTTGGAGGGAGGACATTCCAGTACCTAGTAATACCATTTCGCTTGAATAATAGTGCATACAATGCTTTGCTATAGCGTTCGTTTCCCCCGTAGGCGGGGCATCTTGCCCCGCTGACTTTGCGCGGAGACAAGACTTCTTGTCCGTTCCACGCAAGTTTCTTTACCTGATTCACGCTATCAATGCACAAGCATTTTAGAGAAATGGTATAAGACCAACAAAATCTCGGAGAACGCGCACTCGGGAGTGCGCTAACGACATCCGCCATCCCACGAGAGCAATAAAACGGCTCCAGGGTGTCCAAATCTGTTTAGTCAAACTCAAAAAAGGTGAAGAATGAAAGTGAAAGAGCGGTTAGATTACATGGCGTTGGGCGGTGCGTTGGTGTTTCTCGGTCTGCTGGCGTCAACAGCGGGGGCGGGTAGGACTCGCGTGAGGCGAATCGATTTCAATCCTCGAAGGCGTGACGGATTCAACGCCTGCGAGCGTGAGCGGGCATCGGGGGGTTGCCGGACGGGCTGCGGATTGTGGTTGTCGAATAGCAGCAAAGAATTCAAGGAGGGAAATCATGCTTGGATTTAATAAAAAGGTTGTTGTCGGATTCATTGTTGTTGCGATCTCCTTTGCTTCCTGGTACTTCTTTATTGATACCTTGACGCTTTCAGAAGTAATCGGAAAAAATGTTGATTCTAAGGCTGGGATCTTTATAAATCTGTTCGATTTCGACACTGATTTAACAAGATATGATGTCCATAATTTGAAATCAAAGGCCCCCTATTGGGAAAAACGCTTTCGAGAAATTGATTCACTATCAGATTATACAAGGAGGGAAAGGGAACGCGATAAACTTATGGCGGAAATCATGAAGGACTCTGCTATGAAAAAAAATTAGGGACTTAGTAGTGTACTGCTTTTTGGTCGCTTTGTTTGCTTTTCTCTTCTTAAGAGGATATTCAGTGCACCATGATGCTGTCTTTGACAGAATATACCAATAGTCAGACAATTCTGGTGGTTCAGGTGAAGCATTCGTCAAAAAATCTCATGAAAATGTCATCATCTTTTCTGTGATTATATTTCCAACAAGACTCCATGATATACAGTGGCAGCCATTTCTTGCTGTAGTGATGGTGCGTTCCGTGGAAGGCCCTCTTGACACAAGCCCAAAACGACTCGATAGTGTTGGTGTGAGTTACGCCGTCCTCAGAAACATATCTTTCTTGGTGATGGATAACATGTCTCTCGATATCTTCGTCCAGACTATTGTAAGAGCGAAATTCATCAGTCATGAGAATAGACTCATCAGGTGCGACATGGCTAAGAATAAATTCTCTGATATTTTCACCCGATAGAACCTTCATGACTTTGGCAACCACCCGACCGCCTCTCTCGACTACGCCGATGACAGGAGATTTAGTTGTGCCTCTACCTCTCTTAGATTTTGCCCTAGGTTTGCCGCCGACATAGGTTTCGTCCGCTTCAACTATTCCTTTCAGCAATTCATCATTATCACTCATTTTTTCACGGATACGCATTGCCATATACCAAGCGGATTTCTGATTCATGTCCAACTCTTGAGCAAGTTGACAACTTGATATGCTTTTCTTGGCATTGGAAAGAATTGAGATAGCTAAAAACCATTTCTGAAGAGGTATCTTGGTTGCATGGAAGATTGTTCCTGCTGTAGCCGAAAAGCTAGACCCACAATCGTAGCAATTCCAACCATTAGCAATTTTGTGCTTGTTCTTGCGTCCAACTTTTTCACTGCCACAGTGGATACAGCACACACCGTGCTTCCAACGTTTTTCCTCTATAAATTTGAGACAAGATTCTTGGTCCCGAAACTCTTTCATAAGATTCAAAATGTCCATAGCAAACTCCAACGAGAAGAATAGTCACTATGGACATCTACGTATAACGACTACGTATAACGACAAGATTTACTACATTTTACGAAAGTTTTATGTTTCTATACTTCGGCAGAAAAAACAGAGCATTATTGATTGAGATATATCGGAAACATTATTGTTAAGCGGCGACACGGAAGATTGCCTTGATGTCAATATGACATTTGGTGAAATCCGCATCATCAGTGGACTTGTTGAAAATCAATTGGCGCATGACAAAGCGTCTAAGTTGTTGGCGGACTGAAGAAACGGTTGATGTAGTGGTTGATTCACTGGCGGTTTCATGAATTCCTTCAGGTGAGTGGTGCTTCAATAAGACGAGTCGAGCCAAACTTGCAGCGATACAACAAAGTTGCGTGAACCGCAAGAAGGCTAAGGTAGTCGTAGATTGATAGTCGCCCAAACCAAAGTATTGTTTGAGTTCACGTATAGCGATTTCGATTGAAAACCTAGCGGCATATATCTCAAGAATCTGAGTCGGCGATAAATCGAGAGAAGTGGAGACCAAAAGGATAGGGCGGTTTGTTCCATCAGCGATGACCACACGGACTTTGTGCTGCACATCACGCAGAAAGAGGTCAATGACGAGATACTCCACTTGGCACTGCTTTCCATATAGCCAAGCAGTTGTGGTCTGTCTTTGCATCTGATTGAAGCATTTGGCGAGTTTGATACATTTACCGCGTTTAGGCGGTCGCCCACGCCCACAGTAGAATGGTGGGAGGAATCCAACGGCGTCATGACGTAAACGAGTGACGAGTGTAATCCCTTGCTCAACTAGTGGATTAATGAAGTTGGCTTTTGAGAAGAAGGCATCGGCAACAACACACAACGGTTTTGCTTTGACGCTATTCTTGACGAAAAAGACAGCAGCAAGCACAGCGGCGATTATACCCATCGGTTGAGCATTGCCTTGTGTGTCCACAACGAAATGAGATGGATTACTCTTGCCTGAAATCAATCGACTTATAACGGGTAGGCAATGCCATTGATGTTTGACACGTGCCAGAAAGCCAGCTATTACCCATTGATGCCCAATGACTTGCTTATCGGGGTGTGTTGAACTCTGTTGCCATTTTTGAACTCCACTCATTTTTCCCTTCACCTTTTTTACCATTGTCGGGTCAACAGCAAGTAGCAGATGGCCGGCGTAACTCAGTGAATCGCCAAGTTCAGATAGAAGTAGGTCAATCACAGATTCGATGACTTCTGACAAATCCCACTGGAAGGTCGAAAGAAACCGGTGCCAACCGGATAGAGATTTATCAACGAAAATACACGTATCAGCAATGTGGGTAAGGCATTTTCGGCTTTGTCCGATTAATAACGAAAAGATGAAACCGACGAAATAGGTGAAGGTCGGTTTAGAAAACCCTTGACGAAACTTCAACAAATACGGTATCCATATCTCTGGGAAGAAATTATCCATAACACTAGTGGGCAAATCGCCGTTTGCCCTTATATACCTCCAATCTTTTTTGGTGAATTAGAGGTATGATAATTTCTTCCCTTTTAATTTGTCACCCTAAATTCTGCCGAAGTATAGATGTTTGACGTCAGTCTAAAAGCTACACGCTACTAATTCCGAAAAATTATCAACAAGACATCCGGATTTGGAGTAGATGCTGTGTTGGCTATCTTAAACGGAATGTAAACTGTCACCCATCACAAGAGTTTCTAGGTTTTTGCTAAGGTAAGCAGGAAAACAACGATGCAACACGACAATAAAACTTTCATACCTGCCCTACAATATGCGGCACGTCATGGCTTGTCAATTGATAATGTTATTAAGATGATTAAAGACGGTTCCCTGAGTGGACGGTCTGAGGAAGTCCCAACCGATTATGGAATTGAGACACGGTGGTTTGTGGAGGTTGAATCGCCTGAGGCAGAGGGACAAGGGACGGAGAATCAGCAGCGCATAGGCGGAGAAAACGTTCCTGGCAAGCCAGATGTCCCCCTAGTCCTGCCATTACGCATCATCGGAATTGTATCCATAATTTTCGGGGCGATCGCAGGAATAGCTCTACTTATTATATTCATGCAACCTACATCATTCTCGTTTTTTCAGTCAAAGGCAGAAATAACTTTTGGAGAGTTTGCTATCTCCCTCGGTATAACGCTTTTCTACTGCGCTCTTGGTGTATCATGCTTAGGTATTGCCAAGGTTGTTGAATTATTACACAAATAGACATCGGAAGAGCTGCAACGCTGTGGACTAGAGTTTTCATTTTCCGTGTAACGATGACCGCACTGGCGTAGCACCCCGCGGGGAATGCCGCACAGTGGATTCAACTCGATGATGGGGCGGATATGGGCGGCGTGTTCGTTCTCGAAGCAGATTTGTGTTTTTGGTATAACGCGCGTTCCATATTCTCTATAATACCCTATGCGACACACTATAACTAACCGCGCCAATCAGCCGCCCTCCTCAATACCTAACCCACCTCTGCTATACTGTGTAGAGAAGCAACCCTTCTATCAACGGTTGACAGGAGTGGGTTGTTATGTTTTTTTCATAGTACAAAGGAGGATACTGATGAAAGTAATGGTTGTACTTGGATTAGTACTGGTACTGGTAAGTATCGGTTGCAGAGAAACTGTAATGCCGTTTGAAACAATAGACGAAATAGGGGTGCTGGAGCGTGCAGACCTGCACGGGCAACTCGGACACCTCATACAAGTAAAGTCATCTCCTAACAGTGGGCGGGGAGGAAGTGCGACGACGGTGTATGCGAAAGTGTTTGATAGAGACATCAGCGACGCACCGTACTTCCTGCAATGGAGGCATATTTCAGCAAGATCGGACGACTATATCAGCACCATAGCCGAAACACTCGGCAGGGCTGAAGGACTTGCACTCGTTGATAAACCAAATGCAGTGCCTTTCTTTGAGGAGGTGGTTATTGGGAAACCAAATACCACCGCAAAGAGTGTAACGCACTGCTTGAAAGTAACCACAGCAGACGGAGTACGCTATATTGGAGTACACATCATATTTACCGATGAGGTGAAAGCGTGGTTTGCAACAAAACTATCGCAACCATTACGGATGTTGCTCCTTGCAGAAAAGGAGGACGAGCCACCCAGTTTAATGCTCTCTTTGCTCCCCTCTGTGGTGAGTACCGCTGTTGTCAAAGACACCGACGGCTCACTCTCTGTATCACTACACAAAGATGTGGTAGCGGCTTCACCTGTCTCCAACAATGAGACACTAACGCTTGCTGCCTACAGCAGAGATGTGCTTGATCCGCCTCCGCCCACTACAGCCCCGCCAACCATTACAACGCTCTCTGCGGTTTCAGACAACACTGACACTACAGAGGCAATGGCTGGTGATACCGTAACCCTCACCTTCTCTACCAACAAGCCGATAGTATTGCAACGCTCACGGGTGTCTTTTGTGCCAACAAACGGTAGCCACGGGCGTGTTATCAAGGCAGTGGCAGGTGCCACCAACCGCTACACCTCGGATTTTCTCATCACTGAAGGTATGGCAGATGGTATGTTGCAGGTGCGTGTTACTCTTGTAGACGACGACGGCAATACCTCGGGTGTGCTTGTCAGAGATACTGGCGTAACTATCAGTCAACCTGCCCCGCCCCCTGTTGTTGATCCGCCTGTGGTAGAGCCAACAGACGATCCACCACTGGAGCCACTGGTACATCCAGATCAAGAGTTCTGGGATATAAGCAGAGTCCGTGCCTCACTTTTTTTACAGCAGTTGAGCGATGGGATGGCTTTTGCCTCGGCAGGACTCTCAGAGGAAAGGATTGTTGCGTGGTATGAGGAAGGACTTCTTGGTGTTGACTTTCTTGGTTCGGGTATTGATTTTATTCTCTACGATCTCTATGGTATTTGCCTACAAGAGCGACCGGAAATAGCGGCTGAAGCCCTGCGTGAAGGAGGTATTATTATCCATCCGCTGTCTAAAAACGCTCTTGTGTTTGATTGGCTACACTTGGCACACGGGTATCCCGACAAAAGCAAGGACGAGCGATTGGTGCTTTTCCGCCGTCTGGTACGGTTTTGGGGTGTAGACACGGCATATAGGAATAGAAGTATTAACGGACACCCTATTGGTGCGCCGGTTCTGCCTAAAGATTACATCTATATCCAGCCACCCGCCAACCCCCTCCTCACCGTCAGCGAGCGGGAGGTGGAGAGGATGTTGGGGGACATAGACCAAGAGGCACAGCAACTTCTCACAGACCACCCGGGTCTTTCTGTTATTAAAATATATAATGCGGCGTTATCGTCAGATTTTGGTATTCTGGCTGACTTTATCTTTACCGACCTTTGGAACATCTACAGAGCAGAGCAGCCGGCACAGGCGGCTACTATATCGGTAGATGACATACCACTGCACCCTATCAGTGGCAACGGGCTGCTGTTTGCTTGGCTTGTGCTGCAATACGATAACCCTGACAAAAGCAAGGACGAGCGATTAGTGCTGTTTCGCCAGTTGGCGCGGGAAGGAGGTGTGCAGGTAATCCTTGCAGAGTAGCCACTCCACACAGACCTATCATTTTGATGGGTCTGTTTTTTGTTATGAGCAGGTTGGGGTTCTCGCTGAATACCAAGCACCATCAGCACCACAATAGTATTCTGCTGATCCAGTGGCACCATCACTGTCATCACTATCAGTTGCGGTAGTGCTGGCACCGGCACCTGTGTCGCTGACATTCCCCCTACAAACATTGCCGTCTACAGTCCAAGATTTATTTCCCCCAAGACAATACAACCAGCAGTCGCTACTCTTTAATTCCCATTTTTTGTACCCACACTCAAACCACGCTCTACCACGAGTAGTTCCGCTTGAGTCGGTGCCGCTGGAAGTGGCACCCTGACAAGCCCTTGGAAGCGAGACCGACCCACAAGTTATATAAAACTGACCACCCCATCCAGTCCACGAATAGGCACTATGACTTTCACATTGCACACATTCGGTCTCTGTGCAGGTAAACCCTGTTTGCAGTTGCCAAGAACCACCAGAACTACACACATATGTTCCGCTACCTTCACGATCAGAGTTGTCAGCCGTCGCGGTTCTCTCGGTGCCAGCAGAACCACCTGTGATTGCGCCAGTGCAACCCCCACCCCAATACATCCTTTTTGTTGGACAAGTGGTGGTGCCACAAATCTTATCACTCACTACCCACTTACCATCGTTGCAAGTACCTTTTGCTGATCCTCGGAGACCTATTGTATACCCACCACTGTACGGTATTCCAGAGGTAAAGGTTGTTATTGCTCCGTGGCTATATGTACCACCATCGTACCCTATGCAACGGTTTGATCCTACAGACCAAGAAACGGCAAAAAAGGCATTACCTTCATTGCACCCTTTCTTTCTCGGCACCACACACCTCCCGCTACTACAGACCCTGTTGCCGGCACATTGAGTACCAGTAGTAGATTTAGATGAGTCGCCGACACACTCGGCACCCCCACAGTACGGCTCTGGGTTGGTGCAGGTGCGGGTTTGGGTGAGAGCGGTGCCACAGGTTGTGCCACTGGTGGCAGGTGTCCAATCTGTCCAGCCACCGTCAATAGAGTCAGTGCAGGTTGTACAGGTACTCGTTTCTTTTGTCCACGAGCCGTCAGTGCAGAGGTAAGTAGCGTCTCCGTTGGTGTCGGTGTCTGTGCCGTCTGAAGGGTCGCTTGCAGTAGAGGTTTCACCTGATACGGCGGTAGTGATGGAGGCAGTGCAGGAGTTGGCACCGGTTATCCAGGTAACGGATTTTGTGGGGCACCGAGCGCCGCAGGAGCTTGACTGTTCAGACCACGAGCCGTCCCAGCAGTGATATGGCGGTGCCGACCATCCGCGAAATATCAGTAGTATTTACTTGGCATGGTGCCGGTGCGATACACGACCAACTTGAATTATTTCCGGCCCCTCAGCGACAGCAGGGGCGGGACTGGGGTCTGCTACATCGCCGTCAATGAAAATATTAAACACCTATTCACAACCGAATAGTCCTCCGATGAGTGCTGCAATCAAACAGAACAGGCCACTTGTGTGCCGTGGTTGGTTATCATGATGAATTTCCTTCCCTGATTTTGAATGCAACCCTCCATGATAACGGAGAGAACAAAAAAACTATCCAAGTGTGCATAAATTCTCTTATTGTTCCAAGTTTTGCGCAACGAGCAAGAGGTCAAGAACATCGACATTGCCATCGTTGTTGAGATCCGCCCGCGCGTCCGCTTTTCCAAAGTTTTGCGCGACCATTACCAGATCAAGGATGTTCACTTGTCCATCACCATTGACGTCCCAAGGAGCAGTACGTTCGTCAGCATGGTCAAACAGTTCTACTTGTTCAAAGAGATAATCAATTGGGGGAATGCTTCGCGGATGTTCGTTCGCCCCAGCACCCTCAGATGAATTTATGGTGTATCCATCCCTAACTTCAATGTGTACGTGTTCTCCGTCACGGGGATCGTTGTCGTTTAGTCCCTTATTCCCTTGAATTCCCAATGGATCGCCCACTTTAACGATGTCTCCCTTAGACACATCTACTCTCCGAGCATGAAGATACAGAGTAGTCTTTTCACTATCTGCGTTGTAGACAGCAATACTGTTGTACTTACTTTCTCCTGCTCGAATAACCTCACCGCTTGTTAAAGAATAAAACAGCACATCCACAATCGGTTTGAGGCCGTACACACTTTTTGTCTGAACATCCCATCCGGAGTGTCCGCCGATATAACCATCTTTGACAGGATCATGGCACCAATTACGGCCATCTACTTCGGGGCACTTCCCAAAATCATTGTAATCATGATTGGTCAAGTTATCAACTTGCCCGGGTTCCAATTTGAACAAAACCTCAACTAGTCTGTCTTTTTTCGCCGCCTCATCTTCTTCGATTCGGAGAAGCAATAAATGCTCATCAACAACTTCCACACTCCATCCCGTTGGCGCGTCCTCCCAATCCACTCTCCACCAAGTGTAGCCATTTGCACGCCGCGGGCCGTCAAGGATAGCTCCTCTTGCACCGTCAGACACATTGCCAATTACGAGATAGTTCGTGCCAACATCGCTTCTTATATTGAGACCAATATCCAAGGTGTTTTGCACGACGACAGTGTCCCCTACATTCAACCCTTGGGCTGCGATTTCCTCTGGCTCATCTCCGTCGTCCTCTGGCTCACCTTCTTCGATCCGGAGAAGCAATAAATGCTCATCAACAACTTCCACACTCCATCCCGTTGGCGCGTCCTCCCAATCCACTCTCCACCAAGTGTAGCCATTTGCACGCCGCGGGCCGTCAAGGATAGTTCCTCTTGCACCGTCAGACACATTGCCAATTACAAGATGGTTCGTGCCAGCATCGCTTCTTATATTGAGACCAATATCCAAGGTGTTTTGCACAACGACAGTGTCCCCTACATTCAACCCTTGGGCTGCGATTTCCTCTGGCTCACCTTCTTCGATTCGGAGAAGCAATAAATGCTCATCAACAACTCCCACACTCCATCCCGTTGGCGCGTCCTCCCAATCCACTCTCCACCAAGTGTAGCCATTTGCACGCCGCGGGCCGTCAAGGATAGTTCCTCTTGCACCGTCAGACACATTGCCAATTACAAGATGGTTCGTGCCAGCATCGCTTCTTATATTGAGACCAATATCCAAGGTGTTTTGCACAACGACAGTGTCCCCCATAGTCAACTCTCGGGCTGATGCCGGCACCGAAACAATCACAACAAAACAAGAAAAAAATATCAACTGAAAAGTCGTTTTGATAGTGACAGCCCAGATAGAACGTTTCATAATCTTAGTCCTCCTACTATTGAATTAAAATGAAATTTATTGATGTGCCTACGCCAATACACGTAGCCACAAGTCGCCTGATTTTGAGTTGTAAGATGTGGGAATCGCTTTATCGCTTATTCACCGTACTAAGGCGCAACAAGGGCAGCACCCGGAATTGGCTACCGTAGCACCCCTTGCCGATAGCGGTGGGGGAAATCATAGCAGGGGATGAAGCGAAGGGCAACAAAAAAGCCCGCAAGCCATTAAGACCTGCGGGCGTAGAATAGCGTGAACATCGCTCAATCAATGAGACCTTTCACGTTCCTTGGGCAGTCAACCCCGTAACCGCTTGATGTTCACCATTGAAATGTTCAAACGTACCAATTAACTTACTCCTGACAATAAGACTTTTGATATTCGAGCCAACATGACACACGCCGACTCGCCCTCCTCTTTTCTGCATATCCAGGTGGACACCCATCAACATCCCAAGCCCGGAGCTATCCATCAGTGAAACATCGTCAAAATCGATCAACAGCTTTGGATTATCACCACTCTTGGGCAACTCTCCATAAATGGTTTGACTCAGTTCATTAACGGCGTTTCCAATCAGTTTGCCGTTAGGTTTCAAAATGACCACGCCGTTTCTCTTTGCAACACGAGTTGACATCTCTACACCTCCTGAATTGGTATGTCCCATTGTCCCGAAGGAAGATAAAACGTCAACAGATCGCGCTGATATGCCGGCGTTCTATCGCTCATGAACCGGTAGGTCAATTTACACCGAAGTGACAACATTGTTCCCGCCCGACGGTCAATTGCTTCCTACCATGTTCAGGTGCGACTACTGAAGCAATTATAATGCCAAGACAGGGCGGGCTTGCCAGCTTACGGTATGGCAACGGAGCAGTTGGCATTCACGAGCGGAAGTGGTGGATAAAGCCAACAGACATGTGGCGAAAAGGTTACGATACAGGAAAGTGGTTAGTGGATCTCTACCGCACTCATTATTTATTCGCTTGCTGGTCAGTAAGGACCTTAGAGTCATAAGACGGGCAGAGTTTTAACTCATCTCCATGACGCAACTGTTTCAGCTGTAATTGTCAAGCTCATCTTTTCTCCTTATATCTGTATTGGAGCTCGGGGGCACGTCTTACTACGATCGTACTCTGCGAAACATCTCTTCGACGAATTCGCCATCCAGTGTGGCAATTCGATGGTCTAGATTCTCTTCAATTTCATCGACAACCGCCAACTCGCGCAGAAAATTGTTTTATTCTCCATGGGGTGTAAATTCGCCTTGTTAACATTTATGTCCGCTAACTGTATTATCGGACATTTGTTAGTAAGAGGTCAGAAGAAGCAGCGTGTTTAACGCACATGGCGCCATTCGAATTGTTTATATCGCCAACTCGAATGTGCCAGTTTTTTTAACAAGCTCAAAACCGTTAAAATCCGGGAACGGGCTCTTAAGATTTCCTTTGCGGACTTTGCTGGAACTGGGATATCGCACAATTCGGATATGTTCCAACGTAAAGCAAACCATATGGCGTAGTCTTTGCCTTTAGCATTAGTACTTGTAAAACCGTGTGTATTTCCAAACTTGGCAAGTAGCGTGTCTGCTCTACCTAATAAGTCATGATTCATTTTGCCATAACTCATACTACGAAGTGGGGCACTAATCTCATTGAAATTCATGCTGTAAACTCCTTATGGTTATTGTTTTCGACTAGATGAGATGGTGGGCAGTGCCCACCCTACAATTACTTCGGACGTTTTTATCTGTTTGCCCGCATTCGCAGCTCGTCGAGGCTTTCGTCAATTTCAAACGTGAGTGATGCGGGGTTGCCAACTTTATACGGATTGAAGGGGTAGCCTACGAGAAGCAACTTTCCAGCGGCACTTTTAGGCAAAACGTCAGCACGTTTTTCTGGCGGCTGGATTGTTATTGTTCCTGTCTTTGGCAGCTGTTCGCGCTCTGGATATACTTCGATTGTGTAGTCCATGAGTTCGGACTGTACAGCGCCAAGTGGCATGTGGACGAGACTATGTCCTACTAAGATATACGTGTCAGTTGGCATCGGAATGTCGGATTGCACATGATAGCCGAATTGTTTCCAAGCCGACCAGTTGGGATAGCGGTGGTACATGATTCCCGGACTGGTTTCGTAGTCTTTGATTAAATGAACGGTCGGCAAACCGTTCTCTCCTAAATCTCCGCAGGCGAGGAGCGAGAGCAGCAAAAGTAGCGTCAGTGTTTTCATTTTGTCAATACCATGTTCAAGGAGAAGCGCTTTTTTATCTCTGTGTCTGGTGATAGGTTGTTTTGAAATCGCCCCTCGTAGTATAGTTCGCTTGCACGTTGGGGTAAGTGACCGAGTATGCCTTCAGTGAAATCCCATGAGGTAGAATGGATGGCTTTGACTGGTTCAAATTTCTCCTCACCACGTGCCACTCGCACTGCATAGACAAGGGCTCTTGTGTTACCGTCATCAATGTAGTATTTGGAATCGCAATTTTGGGAAATTGTCCGCTTAACTTGCCAGCCGTCGTGTTTTCCTAAATTGCGAATCCAAATGGGGGACATAAGTCGCTTACTAAAGAATGCACTGAGATGCGCGTGTTTGTCAAACCACGACTTTCGGTCATGGCGATAGGCTTGCATATCTAGATTAGCAAAAGCCCAGTTGCCCTATCTGTCTCCTGATATGTCGATTTCCGTAGCACTTCCGCAGTCACAGAATTCAAAGGTTGAACACATAGGTTTTCTAGCGAGGAATTATGCCATTTGTCGTTGCCTTCAGGAGGGTTCATAAATATCAAGCTATTAAAATCCGCTTCGCATAATTCCAGATGCGTAAATTCGTACGTCTGGTTATGTTGTTGATGCGTATTCATCATCTATATCCTTCTGGTAGTATTAAGTCGAGGTACAGAGCGTGGAAACTATGGAAAAGAAGCGTCTTCCTAAACGCCTCTTCTTGCATTCCGGCAATCTTCCATACTAGGTTATTGCCGAAACGTGGGAATGCGGGCC
Organism: Candidatus Poribacteria bacterium; assembly: GCA_965204085.1. Lineage (GTDB taxonomy): Bacteria > Poribacteria > WGA-4E > WGA-4E > JAJDTR01 > JAJDTR01. The sequence continues at coordinate 2,289,355 of CBDBEE010000002.1, forward strand.
AGCGACCGCGATAGAGATCTCCTGCCCCCACCAAATCCGCTAATCGCTCTTATCGGACGTTTTTTGATGGTGGGCAGTGCCCACCCTACGGACTACACCCATGGGTAATACGTATCCGAAAAGTTCTATCTCGTGTTCAATCCGTCTCATCACGGGGTTTACAACGCGAGTGATGTCACTGCCTCGTTCTCGCTATCGAAATGCTCAAAAGTCCCAACTAGCCGACTCCTCACCATCAGACTGTCGATATTTAAGCTAATGTGAATTACGCCAACTCGCCCTCCCCATTTTAGCAGTGATTTGTAGGCATCCATCAACATCCCCAGTGCGGAGCTATCCATCATTGACACATGGGATAAATCAAATAACAGCCGCGGATTACCGCCCCTTTCGGGCTGCATCTCCCTAAAAATCGTATCGCGAAGTTCAGTAACGGCGGACCCTATCAGCTTGCCGTTAGGCTTCAAAATGGTGACGCCATTCCTTTTAGCAACTTTAATCGACATAGTTGTTTCACCTTTCATGGTGCTATCATCCTAAACAAGCCGAGAGCGTCACTCTCAGCAACGTTTCATAATAGGCTCTTCAGAGCAGTAGGGAATAACGATCGTTATTCCCTACAAAAGCCTTGTCGCAACATCAAATCATTGCCGAAATCATCAAAAGCGCATAGATTGGGGGTCTCCAGAACCATATTGGGAATTATTGCAATCCATTTGAACCCATAGGGCAAACACGTCTTCCTGTAGCAAGTTTCATTCCCACACTTAACCCTGAAGAACCTCATAATATAGGGGAATGCCGATTGCAGACAGCTAATAGCTATATGCTTGGCATTCCCCTAAGTGAGTGGTACAGGTTACGATGCTCGGGGCAATGAGATCGCGTTTGATACCACTCACACCGTTATGCCCTTCACTTCGGCACGGCAAAGACCTCAACCTTCGTGATAACGCCTAGCGCGTAGGTCTTGGGAATCACCCGCACCGCGTCGCCGGTGGCTCGCAGCTTAATTGGAACCGTGCCCTCGATGTATCTCTTAATTTCCTTGACAAGTTTCCAGTCACCTTCTCCGTCGCGGACATAGATGTCCGTTCCACGGATAGGGTCTAGCGAGTGAATGACTACCTGCCGAATCATCCGGCGTTCCGGAAGTTTCACGCTGTAGGCACTGGGCAGCGATTCCGAATGCGGCTCGTAATAGAATTCCGCATCGACCGCTTCAAGTTCGACCTGGGGTTCCATAATGAGCGCACAGCCGGAAAAGCACGTCAAACCCCCAGCGAGCAGCAACACTCCGCCATGCAACGCCAGATCTCCCGCAATCAGCGCACAACCGGAAAAGAGCATCACGCCGCCACTGAGCAGCGTTAACCTGCCACATAACGTCTTCACCCTAGATTTAGTTTCTAAGCGCCAAAATCGCTTCATTTTCGCTATCGAAGTGCTCAAAATGGCTAATCAGATGGGACATAACGAGTAGGTTGTTGATGTGTGCGCCAACGTTAACAATCCCTACCCGTCCTCCTTTCCGTGTTACTGATATGTAAACTTCCATCAACACCCCAAGTCCGGTGCTATCCATCATTTTCACATCGTGAAAATCGAATAGTAGTTTAAGAGGTCTATGACTATTTTTGGGTAGCGCCTGAAAAATGGATTCCCGAAATGCTTTGGAATCGTGTCCTGCTATCCTGCCGCTAGGCTTGAACGTGTAAACGCCCACCTTGTAATTCACATCATTTCTCATAAATCATCCTCCCGCTATCTGGCGGACTATCACGGCATATCGACATCGCCGAACATCTCAAAACTGCCGTCGCGGACAACCAGCACAATCGGGTCATAAACGGCGTCGCCGTTTGCGTCGAAAGAGAACTTGCCCAGAACCGTGTCAAGATTCTCGACCGTTGCCAACGTGTCACGGATATCCTGCGCACTGGTAGACAGCACCGGACTCGGCGCCTCTATACCCGCATCGTATTGCGCCTTCGAGATGGCAGCGTACAGGACATAGAGCGCCGCGTGGGATTGCGCAGCCCACGCATCGGGTTCGATGCCGTATGCGGTGCGATAATTCTCAACGAACATCTGATTGAGCGGTGCGTCGGAGGTGCTATTCCAAGTCGTAAAGGTGATTGTTCCCTCGGCAGCATCGCCCGCACTCTCCACATCATACGCCCCCAGCTCCGGCACGATGTAGGGAACGGACGGAGGCAGCCCCAATTCACGACCCTGGATCATGACTCCAACCATCTCGGCGGACAATCCGGAAATAAAGAGGGCTTCCGGGTTCGACGCAATGATTGCATTCACCTGTTCGGTGAAATCGGTATCACCGGTCTGGAAGGTCTGCGTCGTCAGTTTCGCAACGCCCAGTCCATCAAGGGCTTTGTCCAATTCCTCATGGCTACTCGTAGACCAGACATCGGTAGCGTCATATATCATCGCCACCTTCTCATAGCCGAGTGTCTCATGGGTCACTTGGACACCGCGCGGATTCTGTATGTCTGTGGCAAGTGCGGTACGAAAGATATAATCTCCAATACCAGTCAGTCCGCTCGCAGAGGTTAGCGAGCTAATCGCCACGACTCCATTTTCCTGTGCTATCGGCAGGGAGTGTATCGCATTCGTAGAGATTGCGATGCCGACGATAGCGGGCACTCCCATCTCGACCAGCCGGTTAAAAGCGTCCACTTGCCCTTCGGCGGTGCTCATATCGTCAATGGTGATGAAGTTGATGCGCGCCCCGCTGTACTGCAAACTGTTAATCTCGTCACGAGCGAGAAGATACCCGCGTTCCATTGACAATCCATACGGTCCCGCTGCGGAGCCTGTCAACGGCAATACAAGTCCAACGTTAACTATTTCCCGTTCTTTAACGACAACAACCGGATCGGGGCTGCGGTCCGACATGTCGCCGTCAATGAAGATATTAAATACCTGCTCACAGCCGAAAAGTCCTCCAATGAGTGCGGTAATCAAACAGAACAGTGCCAATTTTGCGATGCGGTGGGTGATCATGACAAGTTTCCTTTCCTGACACTGAATGCAATACGCCCAGACACAAAGGCGGTGCAGTAAGACTTATAGAACTGTAATGTAGGGAGTCGCTTTATCGCTTGTTCACCGTGCTAATGCGCGACAAGGGTGGCAGCCGGGATCAAACGACCGGATAGGAGAGTCGGATTTTCTATGGGAACGCTATCGCGCTCACTATCCATTCGCTTGATCCTTCGTTTTCCGCTCAGTTGATCGATAGAGATCCCTTGGCTGCTGTAGCACCCCTTGCCGAAAGCGATGGGTGGGATTATACCAAATTTTGAGGAAAGATCAATCGTTTTCTGGACGACCAGCACCTTCTAGCTTTCAAGCAAAAATAGAGCAATAATGTAAAAATAGTGGCAGATTGGAAGTCTTGAAGATTCTAATCTCTTGCCTTTCATTTAGGAGGGGACAAATGTTTAGTGGTTTATTTTCTAAAAACATAAGCCAAGTGTTGGGTGTCGGTAGTTCGCATTGTCTGAACTGTGATTTATGTGATGAAGTGATTGCCATGATTATCAATCCTTAGTTGCCCGTGATGAATGGATTCAACCATTACCTTGAAGCCACTTTGATTCCGGGAAGAAACCGAATTTTGAAGAAAAAACTCGGTTTCTTTGTTATAGGTAGCAACTTGCGTTAGAGAATGAACCACTAAGTTGTCATTTATCGCAGGAGCGACCGGGCTGCGATCAAGACGAGGACACAAACGATTGCGGTAAGGGTTCGTTTTTCGCTCGTTAGCGCACGTTGCAGTGAAAAATCGTGACCGGAAGGTTCCCCATTCGAACGAAGATGTGGAATGAGGCGTGGCACAGCCGCACAATAGGCTCGGTAGCGATCGCCGCAGACGTTCATTAAGTAGGTTTCTTCGGAACGTATAATCGGTGTGTATTGAATGAGGAAACCGACGATAAGAACGGCAATCATCCAGTAGACATTGGCAACGACACAGACACCGAGGCTAAGAAAGAGATTCCCGAGGTACAGCGGATTGCGGACATGTGCATAGGGGCCGGTCGTCACAAGATCTCGCGCGGCGCCCAATGTTCGAGTCCTCGTTGAGCCGCCGGCATGTCCTACCGCCCAAATGCGCAGCGACTCGCCAAGAACAATCAACAAGCTGCCGAGGACAATTGGTAAAGGTGCGGGTCGGGAAAAGAAAACCAGAACAAGAATAAAAGGGATAGGAGTCAGGCTACGTAGTCGGAAGAAGACCTGACCAATTATTGAGGCGTGAGGGCGGTTCGTCATTAACCATACACTGCGAAACGAGATAATTCTGAAAGCGTCTTATCGCGGTGCTATCAGATCTCTTACTTCGGAGTTTTCCAGAGTAATACGCCGCCGACAGCCGCATACAAGAAATTTGCTCCCCAGCACGCCACTATGGGTGGGAGTTTTCCGCTTTCGCTTAAGCCTTCGAGGGTAGCAAAAGACAACCCCCAATACAGAAAACTGAGAAAAAATGCAATAACCAGCCCGGCAAAGAATCCTGCTTTGCCAAAACGGATGGCGATTGGCGCACCGATTAGAACAACCACAAACGCGGCAAAAGGGTACGCCATCTTGTGGTGCATCCGGACCTGCTCGAGCCGGGTAGTTTGCCCCGCCATCTGTTTGTAGGCAATCTGATTTTGTAGGTCCTTAATCGTCATGGCGCGCGGATCTCTGTTGTTTTCCGCGAAGAGTTTAGGGTCTTCCAGCCGTTTAATCTGTTTATGGACGAACGGTTCGAACTCAGTTTCTCCACCGGGATTAAACCGACGCACAAATCCTTTCACTAGATGCCATTCATCGGGTTGCCAAGTGGCTGATTCCGCAAAAGTGATTTTGGCGAGATTGTCCGTCGCATCAAGCTGGTAAATCGTCATTCGACTAATGCTCTCACGCTCCAGATCCAAATTCTGAACATAAAACAATCTATTCCCCTGTCCCTTAAACAGCATATTCCGGTTTCCGCGGAAGCGTGGCTTCTTCTTCAACTCATTGGCTCGGTGATAGGCTGGCGACGCAATCCGGTCATAGAAGACGGCGAAAATACAACAGATCAGGAGTGTAGAGATCAGAATGGGTGCAACGATTCGGTAGACACTTATTCCGGCTGCCTTCATAGACGAAAATTCGTTACTGCGCACCATTCTGCCCAAGACAAAGAATGCCGCGATGAATCCGGCGAGGGGCACAATCTCCATAATTCGTCTAGGCGCTTGGTACAATACAATTTGCACAGCCGTGAAGTATGCAATATTGTCGTCGAACTTTTTTATGTCTTTGTCCAGCAGCCGGACGATAATCACCAGCGCGATGAAAAACATCAGTCCGCTCAAAAATGCCTTTAAGTATTCCGCCAAAATATAGCGATCTAGTGTCCTCAATCCGACTCTCCTACTCGCTCAGCGTCTGCTCCAGGCTGCGCTGATGTTACGATTTCTTGGCGATAAAACTTCGATCGCAGCCTTTCTTCCAGTAACGCGTGCAGACTGAATCCGACACCTAACGCTCCAATCACAATGTTGGGAATCCACATGGCAAACCCCGGAGAAATAACGCTGTTTCGTCCCACCCAGCCTTGACCAAACTGAAGTAACAGGTAGTATACGAGAATCAGTCCCAACCCGATGCCAAAACCGACCATCTTGCCACTCCGTTTGACTATCAACCCAAGCGGAACGCCAATTAGGCCGAATGCCAAACATGCAAACGGAATAGAGAATCTTTTATGGTATTCCGCCTGTGCATCCCGCAACTGCTTGATAACTAAAGATCCCTCTTTCGCGTTTGCCGATTCTTCCCTTTTTTTCTTGATGTATTCCTCAAGCCCGGCAATTGACATACCCTTCGGTCTTTCGGCGCTATATTTGTTTCGCTCCAATGTCTCTGTAAAATCCAACGCCACTCGCTGCCTGTCGAAAGCGGTGACTCGAAAACCTTCAAGATTATCGGAAGCCGTTTCATAAGTCGTGCCATCAAAGAGCGCCAACCATGCTTGACCATCCTCTTCGAACCCGATAGTTGCTTCCTTGGCGTGGATGAATCGGGGTTTTCCACCCCATATTGAATCCCAAACTCTGACATCCTGGAGCCGATTCGTTCGCGGATCCATTGATTCGTACATCCAAAGTTTTTGTTCGCGTTCTAGCTCTCGCATGACGACCCCTTCTTCAAGGACAAAAGCCGGATTTCTCATACTGATATCCCGTTTCCTCGCGTAGTACGCGGCATTGCCGCGCGGCAGAGAATAGTCCATGAACACAAAGTCGAAGATGCTGAGAAAGCCCGCGGTCAGTATAAGCGGCAACAAGATTTGATGGAATCCAACGCCGTGTGCTTTCATGGCGGTGACTTCGTTATCGGTTGACAACCGCCCAAGGGCGAGCAGGATGCCTACGAGCGTCGCCATGGGAATAGTCAAGACAATGACCACGGGCAGAAGATATATCAGGAGTTCGATGAGATAGTAGGGACTAATCCCCTTCCTGACAAAGTGTTTGGTAAGGCGGAATACTTCGTCAAACAGGAGGATTGAAGTGAAACAAAGCAGCGCCAAGAAAAAGGGAGGGAAAAACTCTTTGAGCGTATACTTGGTTAAGATCTTCAAACCGGGTGAACTCCAGCAACGGACGAATACGGTGATGTTTACAGTGTATTTTACCCCATACGATTTCCTGTTAGCAATATAGAAAGTGTTTAGTGGCTAGTGGTCAGTGACCAGCAAAAACCTTAAAGCCACAAGACGTGCAATGAATGGAATCTCTATGGCACAGGATCTACTATCGCACTCACTATTCGTTCGCTTGATCCTCTGGAGTGAAACCGTTCCACGAAGGAACGCTTTTTCAAAACCTGTCATAGAGCGAAAAATGAGTGTTGCTTGCTGAAAGAATTATTCCGACAGGGATAATAGGGTGCTACCAATAAATTCTGTAAACCCGAAAATAGGTGCGGCGAGTAGGATAAACAGTTACGCATTACATTTAGTTGCGGACTGGCTTGTGAATCTTCATGTTCTGTCCGCACACTTGGTGCGCAATTCGCCGAGGCAAAGACGGAGCTGTTCGACATATTGAGGGTTGTGGAACAGATATCAAATCTAAAGATTAGTAGCGTAGCACGACCGGCTTGCCGAATCCTTCGACCTTGACGCCGGTTACGCGAGTCATATCTATGCGAAAGAATACGCCAAATCACATTATCCGCTAGGAAAACGCACGTATTCTGCTTAATAAATAGGCAAACATTCACTCGCTAGGGATGTTTTCTGGGCATTCTGTTTTATAAAAGCCTTATGAACCCTAAAGAAATCAGGTAATTGTTTAGTTCAGTCCAGAACTTACGCGCCAACAGGAAATCGCGACCTGGAGATCGCTCCTACATTACGCTCATCGTGCAGGAGCAGGGATTAAACTGCAGTACGACGAACCAACATTTCCAAAACAGATTGATAGACTAAACAGTGCAAAATCAGGATTTCATACTGTTGGCAGGTTTTTTGCTAATATGCTGTTCTGTGATGTTAGGGTTAACATGCCTGTTGATTCAGCATTGTTACGCGGTATTAACTTGGGAAAGGGTAGAGGATGGAAACGGTTACCCCAACACCGGAGCCCCAACCCGTTACAGGGAAGGGGCGAATCCTAATCATTGATAACAATCCGGAGAGGGCGAACTCGTTAATCGGTATTCTGGAAGCGAGTCGTTACAAAGTCGCCGTGTCTGTTCGTTTACAGGAAGACGTGGCTGAGCAGGCTGCATTGGCAAAGCCAGACATCGTAGTGATTGGTGTTGATTTTCCGGGGCACACTGTGCTCGGATGGGTCGCGGGTCTCCATGAAGCTTATCCATGCCCGATAGTTATGTTTTCGAGAGATGAGCGATCAGAGACGATTCAGGCAGCGACACGTGCCGGTGTGTCCGCGTATGTTATCGGCGAACTTACTGTTGCCCGAGTTAAAACCATTATCGAATCGGCTGTTGCCCGATTTCATGAATTCCAAGCGCTGCAACAGGAACTTGAAAAGACAAAGACAAACCTTGCCGAACGCAAGATTATTGAACGCGCAAAGGAGTTGGTCGCGAAACAACGCGGCTGTAACGAATCACAAGCGTATCAGATTTTGCGGAAGATGGCAATGAATCGCAGAAAACGGCTCGCGGAAATCTCACAAGACGTGCTGTCCGTTGCAGATGTACTGACGACCAAATCATAGAAAAGATATTTGGTAAGTGTTTAGTGGCTAGTGATTAGTGATTAGTAAATCTCTACCGCACTCACTATCCTTTCGCTTGATGGTCAGTAAGAATTCAGAAGCCATTAGACGGGCAATGAACGTCCGATTTCGCTAGGGAGTTCATCGCACATCGGGGCAGGGTGGATCTCTATCGCGCTCGCTTTTCGCTCTCTTGATCCCCTCCCACAGAGGAAAGCCTGTCACGATTGCTTTGCATTCGCTGCAAGAAATCAATGGACTAAACAGTTACGATATTTGTTTCCGTTACACGAGTGCGTGTGTTCAAAGGTGAACGGCGCGCACACATTAGAAATGCTTATTTCGCTGGGTAGGACTGGAAAAATCTACTCCACTCGGCAAACAATGTAGATAAAAACACCCCCCCAACCAACGGTGGTTTGGGACCGGACACAGGCGTCTATCTGGCTGAGTTTACACTCGCCGATAGACGCCTTTTTTATTGCCGCCTAACTCTATAGGCTGGTTGATTCTGAAGGAGATTCAAAAGTGAACCTAGCAAAAAAGGAAGTTATCTCTACTAGCCGAATTGTGCGTTCAGCACCGAGCGTAATTAGCGCCCCTACCGCCAAAGAAAGGAAACCAAAGATTAATGCTGCGGAGCTCTTAAAGCGCGAAAAAAATGGGCTGGAGGTAATCAATGACATTCCAAACTACATTCGGAACGGTTGGGAATCTATTCCACCGAACGAACGTGACCGGCTCAAGTGGGTAGGTGTCTTTTATCGAAAGCAAACCCCCGGGGCGTTTATGATGCGTCTCCGAATGTCCAGTGGTTTTAGCAACGCCGAGCAGTTTCGAACTATTGCCGAAATCAGTGATGCGCACGGACCGGGATTCGTGGATCTCACGACGCGTCAGCAGATTCAACTCCGAGGTTTCGCGATTGAAAATGTCCAACACATCTGGAATCGGCTTGAAGAGGTCGGCTTAGGTTCACTCCAAACCGGTTTTGACAACATTCGCGGCGTAATTGGATGTCCCGTTGCCGGATTGACACCGAATGAACTTTTCGATGCATCTCATGTTGGCAGGGAATTCACAAAACTCATTGTCGGCAATAAGGAATTTACTGACCTTCCGCGCAAGTTTAATGTCGGTATCACGGCGTGTTTGGATAACTGCACCCATACTGCCTCACAGGACATTGCACTAACGCCTGCGGTAAAAGAGATTAACGGTCAAGAAACAAAAGGTTTTAACGTCACGGTCGGCGGAAAGATGGGTTCTGGCGGGTATACCGTCGCACAACCACTTGATGTGTTTGTTATCCCTGAAGAGGCTGCGGTCTTGTGTGCGGACATTACGCGAATCTTTCGAGATCACGGACCTCGGACGGCTCGGAACAAATCGCGCCTCGCTTTTCTAATTGCAGATTGGGGTATAGAAAACTTCCGAAAAGAATTAGAACAGCGTCGACATAAAAAACAGCCGCTCCTGACCGCAGGGAAAGATATGCGCGGCAAAAAAAAGACCGATCATACCGGTATCTTCTCACAGAAAGAGCCGCAGCTCAACTATGTTGGTCTTGTTGTGCCGGTCGGACGTATCACGACGGCGCAACTTTCGGAAGTAGCCCGACTCGCGGATGAATACGGCAACGGCGACATTCGCCTCACCCAAGGACAGAATCTTATCATCGCTAACGTGCCGGACACAAAAATTGGCGACATAACTGCCGAACCGCTCCTACAGGAACTCCGATATGATCCTTCGGAGATCATGCGCGGGATGGTGAGTTGCACCGGGATTGACTACTGTCACTTCTCGCTCATTGAAACGAAAGAGCGTGCGATGGAGTCAATACGGCATTTGGAAGCGAAACTCGGAAATACCAAACCGCTGACCGTCCATTGGTCAGGATGTCCGAATGGGTGCGGCAATCACGCTGCCGCAGACATAGGACTCCTCGGAAAGAGGATTAAGATTGATGGTGTCGTCACCGATGCGGTGGACATATTTTTCAAGGGAGACGCCGGGGCACATCCTAAAATCGCTCCGAAGTTATTGGAAAATGTACCTTGCGATGATTTACCGCAAGTACTTGAGGGACTCGTGCCATATCTCTCACGGAGGTAGGGAGTCCCTCTCCCCGTAGGGATTAAGTTAAGCGTTTTGGACTGCAAGTCATGCGGTTTTAATGTTTTAAACTGCTAATCTCTATGTAGACATGGGCGATGGAATACCAACCCATTCGTAGATGGGTACACCAGAAACGATGACTCGCGGCGCTGGTTTCCGCATGGCCCGGTGCGGTTGGAAAGGGATCTCTATCGCACTCATTATTCATTCGCTTGATCGCACCTACCGAATGGGATGGGTTAGAGACTTCCTCCACCGGTAGGCGAGGTTTCCCAACCTCGCCGGCGAACCGTGTCTAAGTCATCATAATGTCTACAATAAAATTAACATTCATTCTCAGAAAGGGAGGTTTCGACGTGGGAATAGTCTCAAGCGACTATTCATAAAGTCGGAAAAGTTTATGGATATCAAGAACAAGGCAACACAGATAAATCTGTTTAGCTTAAAAACGATTCAGATGCGAACCTTTCATACCACGTGGTTTGCATTCTTTTTAGCGTTTTTCGGGTGGTTTGGGATTGCCCCGCTTATGGCGATTGTCCGCGAAGACCTGATGTTAACAAAAGCGCAAATTGGCAATACGATTATCGCTTCCGTGGCGATTACGGTGTTGGTTCGTGTCCTAATCGGACCGCTCTGCGACAAGATCGGTTCCCGCAAGGCGTATACATGGCTTCTGATTCTCGGTTCACTGCCGGTCATGGGTATCGGGTTTGCCCAAAATTATGAGACATTTCTGCTTTTTCGATTGATGATCGGTGCGATCGGTGCATCGTTCGTGATTACGCAATATCACACATCGGTGATGTTCGCACCCAATTGTGTCGGTACGGCGAATGCGACAACGGCAGGATGGGGCAATCTCGGCGGTGGTGTTACGCAGATGGTGATGCCTCTTATCTTCACCGCCGTTATCAGCTTCGGCGTAGACAAATTCCTCGGATGGCGGCTGGCAATGATTGTTCCCGGAATCGCTCTATTTATCACCGGCTTTGCGTATTACTTCCTTACGAAAGATGCGCCGGATGGAAACTATAAAGAACTTCGGGAACGAGGCGATCTTGAACCTGCAAAGGGTAAAGGCATGGAATCCTTTATGCTGGCGATTAAAGACTACCGCGTCTGGGCGCTTTTCGTCATTTATGCCGCCTGTTTCGGAGTGGAACTGACCATTAACAATGTCGCTGCGCTCTACTATCATGACCACTTCCAGTTGGACGTCAAGACCGCAGGTCTCATCGCCGGATTGTTCGGTTTGATGAACATCTTTGCGCGGACCGTCGGCGGCTTTTTCTCCGATTTCTTTGCGAAAAAGATGGGGCTTCGTGGACGCGTCATGTTTCTCTTTATCGTCTTATTGGGTGAAAGCCTCATGCTGATGCTGTTCTCACAGATGGCGGTTCTCGTGCTTGCTGTTGGAACGATGATTGTCTTCAGTCTCTTTGTGCAGATGTCCGAGGGCGCGACGTTCGGAATTGTCCCGTTTATCAATCGAAAGGCGTTAGGGGCTGTCGCCGGCATCGTCGGTGCCGGTGGAAACGCCGGCGCTGTTGCAGCCGGTTTCCTGTTCCGTTCCGAAAGTATCACCATGCAGCAAGGCTTGCTGTATCTTGGCGTAATGGTCGCCGTTGCTTCGGTTACGACGGTGTTGGTGCGATTCTCGCCCGCAATCCAAGCTGCCGAGAAGAAGGCGTTTGATACAGCATTGGCGGAGAGACAGCGTCTGAAAGTCGAAGGGGCTTTGTCCTAATTCTAACATTCATACCCTGTCTGGCAGGTGCGATTAAGCGATGGGTAGTGAGTAGGATTTGCTATCGCCTTAAGATCCCTATCGCAGTCGTTATTCACTCGCTTGATCGCTTATGGGGCTTTTAAAGGCTGGTGCGCAGTGCGCACCCTACAACTGTACTTTTCAACCAGGCTCTGAACGAAGTAGCTTCCCTGCTCCAGTCCTACAAACGATTTATAAGATACAATGCAATTGACCATGGAGAAACCAGTGGAGAATTCATCAGGTAAAGCGGTATGCCCCTATTGTGGGGTCGGTTGCGTGGTTCGCGCGACTGTCCAAGATAATAAAATTACAAGAATTTCAGCAGACGACGATGTCGCCCCAAATTACGGTATGCTCTGTCCAAAAGGTGCGCATCTCAAGCAAGTATTTCAAAACCACGACGGAAGACTGGCGCATCCCATGATTCGCGATCGTCGGGGTGAACCACCGCGCCAAGTTTCGTGGGATGAGGCTATCGCTTTCACGGCGAAACGGCTTAACGAGATTCAATTGGAGCACGGCAAAGATTCCATCGCGTTTTACGGCTCCGGACAGTTGGACACGGAGGCATCCTATGTTTTCAATAAATTGTTCAAGGGATTCCTCCGCACGAATAATGTGGACACGAATAGCCGGCTCTGTATGTCCTCTGCGGTTGTCGGTTACGTGCAGGCGTTCGGTTCGGACGGACCGCCGACTTGCTACGACGATATCCAGCACGCCGATGTTTTTCTGATTATCGGTGCGAACATGGCGGTAAACCATCCTGTTCTCTTTCAGATGATTCGGAAACGGCGTATACGTAATCCAAACACACGGATTATCACCGTAGATCCGCGCCGCACGAAAACAGCAGACTTCTCGGATATCCATGTACCGCTCGCGCCCGGAAGCGATGTTGCTTTTCTCCAACTCATTGCGAAACGCCTCCTCGCGATAGGACGGATTGATAGACGTTTCGTCCGGAGGAACACTGAAAACTTCAGCGCCTACGAAAACCATTTGAATAGCTTGGACGACGATGCGCTCCTCGCTGCCTGCGATATTCACCCGGCGCGTATTGACGAGATTGTTGAATACCTCTCTGAGCCGAGTCGCCTGCTCAGTTTTTACTGCCAAGGCACCAATCAGAGCACGAGCGGCGTTGACAAAAATGTCGCTCTCATCAACCTGCACCTCCAGTTAGGCGAGGTCGGTAAAGAGGGCGCTGGTCCGTTTTCGCTGACAGGGCAACCGAATGCGATGGGTGGCAGAGAAGTCGGTTATTTGTCACACCAGTTACCGGGTTATCGCGTCGTCACCAATGATATGCATCGTGCTTATCTGGAGGGTGCATGGCGTATCCCTCCGGGTAGCATCGATCCGAACCCCGGTTTAACGGCGGTTCCGATGTTCGAGGCGGCAGCCGAGGGTAACGTTCGGGCACTCTGGATCGCCTGTACGAATCCTGCGGTTAGTATGCCCGACGCAAGGGTATCGCAAGAGGGTTTGCGTCGGGCCGACTTGGTGATTGTGCAAGATTGCTACTACCCGACAGAAACCGCCGAATATGCGGACGTGCTGCTTCCTGCCGCGCAGTGGGGCGAAAAGGAAGGGACAATGACGAATAGCGAACGTCTCGTCGTCCGAAGCGATCAGTTCCTCGTTCCTCCCGGCGAGGCGAAACCGGATTGGTGGATATTCACAGAGGTCGCCAGAGCGATGGGGTTCAAACGGCATTTTGATTTCTACGCCGCCGAGGAGGTATGGGATGAGTATCGACTAATGACGGCAGGCACGCCGTGTGATCAGATGGGGATGACGAATGAACGTCTCGCGAAAACATCACTGCGTTGGCCCTGTCCCCATCCGCGGCATCCCGGCACGGATCGGCGGTACACACGCAGGAAGTTCTTCACGGAATCGGAGAAGGCGCAATTCAAAACGCCGGTCTATCAACCGCCGGATGAAAACACAAATGAGGAGTTCCCACTCGGTTTGACAACAGGACGTATCGCGAGTCAGTGGCACACGCGTACCCGGACAGGTAAGGTGCCGCAGCTTGTCCGTAACGATCCGGAACCGTTTGTGGAGATCCATCCGGATGACGCAGTAGAAAACGACGTTCAAGACGGTGAGTGGATCTATCTTGTCGGGCGGCGCGGACGGTGCTATGCGCGGGCGCGTGTCACAGAAACGATTCGGCGTGGATTACTCTTTACGCCGTTCCATTGGGGCGATCTCTTCCACGCCGAGACAAATGCGAATGTCGTGACGAATTCAGCGTTCGATCCGGTATCTAAGCAGCCGGAACTGAAGTTTTGCGCGGTGCGGATTGAATTGAGTGAATCATAGGTTGGGCGCAAAAGACTCAATAGGAAGATTAGGGTAGCGAATAGGTGCCTGAAGGACATGTAACCTACACTCCGCACCGCATGAACACTGGGTTTGTGACCATTTTGTTGGCAAAAAAAACGCCCTTTTTGGGAGCAACGCGAATAAAATCCAATGCACAATTGGATGGTCGAAAGTTGAAGAACTCTGTATCCACGCGGGTTCACAGGGTTTCAATAAATACCGGAAACCCCAAAAACAGGTGCGGAATATAGGGTTATACTTAGGACTGACACATTTCCGCTTAAAGTCCCCCTGATAAAGGGCGGAGAATGCCATAAGGAAAACTACATACCGTTGATTCTGCTGTAACCGAAAACAAAGTTATCAACAAAAATTCTAAAAATTATCCAAAGTATAGTAAATTTAGGACTTCATAATGGCGTGTGACCTTGTTAATCATCGCTTAGAAACTTGCCACTTTCCAAAATCATCTTGATAAAATAAAAAATCAGCAACTTTATCAAAATCAAGAGTGCGATACTCAAAAAAACCTACTTCCGCCTTAGCACTACCAACCACTCTGATTTTTGCTGGCCAATACTGTCGTGCTTCATTGAATTTACCCCATTCTTCTATTTTTACTGTCTTTAGTCTTGTATCCTTAGTCCAAAAAACCGTGCCCCCGCCTGGTTTTTTTACCCAAGATGTTGGTACTCCCTTGCTAAGTTCTTCTTCTACAAGTTTCTTTACTACCGATCCACTCGGTTTTTGGCCAGCGCACCCAATAAGCAACGTTAGTGTAAAGAAAATCAAAATTGATAAGATAGTAGTTTGATTCACTAATTTCATGTTTTTTACCTCCTAAAAGTAGAAATCTACGGTTGGAATGATAGACATTCCTAAAGTTTGGACAATTTATGGCGATTGGACGTTGAGTTTTCCTATATTTTTCTTTTTTTACGAGTTCTGTGTTGAGGCGTAAATTGAAAAAACATACTGATATTTATCAAAAGTTGTGTTAAAGCAAGATTTATCGAGGTTCTTAGGGACTAAATGCTACGCTAAGGACGAACCCCAGATCCCCTGTGAGCGTGCGCAGGTGTTTGCCGGTCTTGACATCCCGCAAGCGGATGGTCTCGTCGTCCCAACTTCCAATTGCCAGCGTATTTCCATCTGGACTAAATGCCGCGGATCCGGACAAATCCATAGTGAATCTGTGAGGGTATCTATCCGTGTTGATGTCCCAAAAGCGGACTCTGTCGTCCTCATGAAAGCTACATGCAAGGGTGTTTCCATCGGGACTAATTACTGCCCTATGGAGATCCCAACTGTCTATGACCTTGCGAAGGTGTTCTCTACTTCTGACATCCCACAAGTGGACTTCGTCGTCACCAACACTTACGAGGGTGTTTCCATCGGAACCAAATGCCACTGTATAGACGCTATCCCCAGACACTGTGAACGTTTGCAGGTGTCTAACCGTGTTGATGTCCCACAAGTGGGCTATGCCACTTGCACTTGCCAGCATCTGCCCATCAGGACTAAATGCCACGCTATAGACCTTCCACATATTCCCTGTGAGCGTGCGCAGGTGTCGACCTGTGTTTGCCTCCCACAAACGGATGGTGCCGTCATCACTTCCACTTGCCAGCGTATTTCCATCAGGACTAAATGCCACGCTATTGACCTCATCCGTATGCCCTGTGAGCGTGCGAGGAGGTTCTTCACTTCTGATGTCCCACAAGCGGATGGTGCCGTCATCACTTCCACTTGCCAGCGTGTTTCCATCGGGACTAAAGACCACACTATAGACCCGATCCGTATGCCCTGTGAGCGTGCGCAGGTGTTCCCCTCGTCTGACATCCCACAAGCGGATGGTGCCGTCATCACTTCCACTTGCCAGCGTGTTTCCTTTTTGATAGGAAAAAGTCCAAGGTCCATCTTTTATACCGGACTTGTAGTTTCCCTTTGACTTCTCTGTGCCGTCGGGATACCACTCAGTCCACAAGCCATCTTTGATTTCATCCTTGTAGTTTCCTTCACTGCGTTTCTGACCATTTTCATACCAGAAAACCCACGCACCATCTCGGTTACCGGATTTGTAAGTTCCTTTTGACTTTTCTGTGCCATCAGCATACCACTCTGTCCATAGACTATTTTTGGATCCGCTTGTGTAGGCACCTTCACTGCTTTTCTGACCATTTTCATACCAGAAAACCCAAGTGCCATCTCGACTGTTATTTTTGTAAGGTCCCTCTTCACTTTTCTGCCCGTTCTCATACCACTCTGTCCACAAACCATTTCTTTGTCCATTCAGGAAGGTGCCTCTCACCGAATTCTGATTGTTGCTATACCAATTGATATAGAGTCCGTTCGGTTTACCGTTCTGAAACTGGTAGAGCTTTCTTCCATCTTTGACCCACCCCGCATAAGGTCTTTCTTGGTTAGGCGCGTAATGCAGTTCTTCACCCGATGGTGCGCGGCGATTCTGCAGACTGTCCGCGTCTATTGCTTTAGCGATAACTTTCTCGCGAGTTTCTGGATCATCCAAGTTGGGTTCTGCACAACCTATAAGCAAAAGAGATACGATACAAAAAACGAATACCAATTTCATTGCTATTTTTCTCCTATGATCTGCTCTACCTCTGAGGTATTTTCCTCAGTAGACAAAGTTGTTTGAATTTTTCTCAAATTTGTTGCGATGTCCACAAACAGATTGATTAACTCCGCCATGAAATAATGAATAATTAATACGACAGCACCAGCAAACACAGAAACGACTAATGAAATCACACCGAAAATAAAACTGACATTTCTGGGCATCGTTAGGTCGCTGAGGATAATTTCAATTAAATCTGGGATTCCCGATCCGAAGATAGAAGCAAGCAGTGTCTGAATACCAGTCGCGACGCAAAAAATAAAACTGAATTCACCACATAATCGGATAAGGATAACTGTAATGGGTAGCAAAGCAAAATGTGTTTCATCACGGAGTGTGCCGATTTTTTTTGACCTGTTCCGAAACAACATAATGAGGACGAAACCAACAACAACATAGATACAAAGCGATAGAATTGAACCTATTACGACAAGCGTCCGCCCGCCTATTCCTAAAAAGTCGCTTGCAGCTATGGATCCGACACAAATTGCAATCCCCCATACAATTGCACTTATTAAAGTAAGGATGCCAAGTGCATTAACAAGAATTGAGATCCATTTTTGAAAATGACTACCAGATTCCAATGAATCAATCCGAGTTACAATGCTACGTATATAGTTCATGAGATATTTCCTCATAAAAGTTGTTTAGTGTCAATACAGCGAAGTTTTTGCGAAGTTGGATAGAAACTACTTCGCTATCAACATCTTGCGCGTTGCAGTAAAGTCGCCTGCTGTGAGTGTATAGAAATAGACACCGCTAGCCACGGGTTCACCGAGTGCGTTTTTGCCATCCCAATAGGCTGCACGACTTTTGCCTTGATAGATACCGATAGGTTGATGTCCTAATATCAACTGGCGTACTTCAGGACCATCTACTGCATAGATGGTCAGCGTGACATCTGCGGCTTTTGCGAGTTGATACGGTATCCACGTCTCCGGATTAAACGGATTCGGATAATTGGGCAGCAGAACTGTCTCCTCCGGTGTTAATGCCGCCAAGAGTTGCTCCAGGTAGAGAACGCCTCGTTGTACCGTTGCATCTGTGAGGTTGAACTGCTCCGCTTCGGAGAGCCATTGTTGCACTTGCTCTCTTGTCAGAATGCCCTCCAAGTCAAGACTCCGTGCTGACGGTGCGGCTGCCGCATTCCCGAGCGCACCTGCGACTTTTACAAGATCTACGATATTAACAACGCCATCCTCATTTATATCCGCCGGATTTCCTTCTTCTGGGACAGGCTGTCCGAAACTTGAAGCAACCTGCACCAAATCCAGGATGTTCACAACGCCATCCCTGTTGACGTCTCCCAAAAGTGGCACAATCACCTCTGCACTTTCAAAGGTTGGAAGATAACGAAGTCCGTTTTTCGCGATGAGATGACCAGAAAGACGAATAGTTGACGCTTTTACGGCAAGCACCTCAAACGTTAACTCCGTGAGTGTGCCGTCCCCGTTACCGCCCCCGTTCGCAAGATAGTTGCCATCAATACTTGATCTAAGTTGAAGTGCCGATTCATCATAGTCAAGCGTTACCAGGAAGTCGTTTACATTTTGCCCACCGGTGATGTCCATGTTAAAGGTCAGTTGTTGACCGATAGCTGGCGACAGCACTGAGGCTGGGGTTAGGCTGACAATTGCATCAGTAGGAAACAGAGTTGGTTCAACAACCTTTGTAGTAATGGGAAGCAATTGCGGTAAATGTTCCCCGTCACTGTCGGCGAGAATTATGTCAAATAAATCTATAACGGATTCTTTGACATCAAGTACTTCAAACGTAAGGGTAGCGAGGGTGCCGTCACCACTGCTGGCTGTCCCCAGTGTCGCCGCGCCGAGTGTTACTGTATCTTCTGATACAACCGGCGGGACAGAGAACGCTCCTGCTGGCAGATAATCTCCGTTCACACTTTTCACATAGCGGAGTGCGGTCGCGTCAAACCTTACGGTAGCTTGATAACCTGCGACGTTTTGCCCATTGGCAATATCAAGAGAAAGCATAAGTTGCTCACCAATAGCAGGAGACCGGACAGGAGAGGGCAAGAGTTTCACTATGGTGCTGGAGAATGGAGTGAGCGACCACAGCAGCACTGTGCCGTCATCACTCCCACTCGCAAGCATTTGACCATTGGGAGAAAACGTCACGCTATTGACCCCTGCCTTATGTTCTGTGAGTGTCCGAAGAAGCCTACCTATGCTCGCATCCCACAGATGGATCGTCCCGTCCCCACTCCCACTCGCAAGCATTTGACCATTGGGAGAAAACGATACGCTTTCGACCCAATGCCCATAATAATCGAGGGTATCCGTATGCTCGGTGCGAGTGCGAAGGAGTGCTCCCGTTCTAACATCCCACAGACGGATCGTCCCGTCTCTACTCCCACTCGCAAGCACCTGGCCATCGGGAGAAAACGCCACGCTAAAGATCTCATTCGTATGCCCTTCAAGCGTGCGAAGGAGTGCCCCTGTTTCGGCATCCCACAAATTCAATGAACCACCGCCACTCGCCAATATAGAACCATCAGGACTAAATGCAAGGCTTCTGACAAACCGTGTATGGGCTTGCCTGTGAAGGTGTGTGCCCGTCCTTGCATCCCAAAAATTGATGTAAGCACCGCTGCCGGTCACCAGCACATTTCCATCAGGGCTGAACGCCACACTATCGAGCCACTCCGAACGTGTCCTGAGTGTGTGAAGGTGCTCCCCCGTTGCTACATCTGACAAACGGACTATACTGTCTCCATCGCCACTCGCCAGCGTCCGGCCATCGGGAGAAAACGCCACGCTTTCGACGGTACCCGTATGCCCTTCAAGCGTGCGAAGGAGACTGCCCGGGCTGACATCCCACAATAGCACCCTGCCATCATGATACCCGCCGGCAAGCGTCTTCCCATCAGGAGAAAACGATACACTTTTGACCCGATCCGTATGCCCTGTGAATGTTAAGAGATGTGTCCCTGTGTTGGCATCCCACAAACGGATCGTCTCGCCCCCACCACTACTGGCAAGCGTCCGCCCATCGGGACTAAACGATATACTCTCGACCCACTCTGGATCTACCCAGAGAGTGTCAAGCTGTGTCCCGGTGTTGGTATTCCATAAACGGACGGTCCCATCCAAACTCCCACTGGCAAGCGTCTGCCCATCAGGTGAATATGATACGCTAAAGACCGAGCTTGTATGTTCCGTGAGGGTGTGCAGAAGGCTGCCTGTGTTAGCATCCCACAAGCGGATAGTGTCGTCCCTACTCCCACTGGCAAGCGTCCGCCCATCGGGACTAAACGATATGCTATGGACCTCATCCGTATGCCTTGTGAGTGTTAAGAGATGTGCGCCTGTGTTAGCATTCCACAACCGGATCGTCCCGTCCCCACTCCCACTGGCAAGCATCTTCCCATCAGGTGAATATGATACACTCTGGACTCCCCCTGTATGCCCAGTGAAAGTGCGTCTGTGTGTGCTTGTTCGCACATCCCACAAACGGATCGTCTCATCTTCCCAACTACCGCCGCTCGCGAGTGTTAAACCATCAGGACTGAATGCCACGCTTTCGACGAACTCCGTATGCCCTTTAAGCGTGTAAAGATGTCTGCCTGTGTTGGTATCCCATAACAATATGGTCCCATCCAAACTCCCACTGGCAAGCGTCTTTCCATCAGGTGAATATGATATGCTATAGAGGTTATCCGTATGTCCTGTGAGAAGGTCAAGTTCTTTGCCAGTTTGCACATCGTAGAGCCAAATACCGATAGAACCCGCCACCGCCAGCACAGTCCCCGTCGGTGAATACTCTATTTCGAATACGCGCCCTTTGCCGAGGCGCGCCGTAGCACCTTCAGGTAAAGACCATTTCGTGTAGTCTTGGGCAAAGCCGTAGCGTGTAGAAGGTAATTCTTTGGCGTATGTATATAGGGAAAACGTAATCAAAGTTAAAAGGGACATTATAGTTGTTTTCATGGGGAAGTTTCTCCTTTTCAGAATTACTGTTTATGTCAACAACTGGTGTGAAAGTGATTTTCACATTCAGCCACCTATCTACTGAAGCGATATGTCGCGGAAATACTGGCACGAAATAGATCCTCTGAGCGCTTTTGGCCTTTATCAGTGACGACTTGCTCCCATCTTCCAAAAAGTGCCGAAAGATTCCAAGACCAGTCTTCGTCGCCCCCGGAGCCGATTCCTGCGGTGAGTCCGACAAGATTCACTGGATCCGTGTCGTTTTCATCTACAGACGGAATTATGTCCCGAAAAGCACCAAGGCGAACGGGATAGGCGGATCCGCTATACTCTACCCCCGCAGCAAAGTTGAAACCGTCGTCAATGATGGGTTGATCCTCAATATCCTTGTTCCATCGAAGTTCGGAAAACGGACGGGATTGGACTTCCAAGGCTACAATCAATTCGGGGGATACCTTATATTCTGCTCCAATTCCCCACATCGCGGGCATTGTTAATTCAATGTGGTTTAGGTTCAATATTAGTAACCAATGGTGCTAGTACATGTTGTAGAGGATTATTGAATGCGTCAATCTCTCGGTCCAGCCGAACCAAAGAACGGCGACGTACCAATATATAAAGCATAAACCGTGCCAACGCTAGATTGAACGAGGGCGAGACCGCGAAAACCCTTGCCAGGCTTGACTTTGAAGGATTTTGAAGGATACGGACGGGCAGATAGGGGATGGGTGATAGTGTCCCAAAATGGGACGGTTGAAATGGATTACGCGGAAGGATATTGCCAGGAATCCTGTAATGGCGTGGCTTCGGGCGTTAATCCCAAAATGACACACCCAAATCCCATTTTGGGACACTTGAGAAGAGTTCAATTGTACATTACGCCGTGATGAGAAAACGAGATGGGCCCACTCTCCGTTCTTCATGTTTCACCACATGAAAAAACGATTTCATGCAAGACTTTCGGGAGCTCAATCCGGCGCGATGAGTTGATACAACTTCACTTTTCGATAAAGGGTCGATCGGTCGATTTTCAAGGCTTGGGCAGCCAGCGTGACATCATTGTCCATCACCTTGAGTGCGAGTATTTGGCGTTCAACCTCTTCGAACGGCAGGATTTTGGTTAGGTCAGAGGAAAATAGGTTAGGGTGGGAGAAAATCTAGCTCATGACCATAGAAGATTTTACCACAGAATTGTTTTGTTGTGTTGATGATAAACTCTCACAGCACGGTAAGAACCGTAAGCATAGCCAAGCCAAACTCTAGACATCTCTATGGGATCGCTATCGCCTTCGCTATCCACTCCGTTGATCACCTATCGAAATATGTGTAAACATGAATGAATTGACTATAAGTGAAATGCAGAGGCGTGCGGCATCGCGATTTCTCTGTTTGACTGGTTCTTGGGTTATGTTATAATGCCACTTCGTGTTTTTTATTATTTTGTGCAGCAAATACGGCTTTGGGAACCCGCATGTACGAGAAACTGGGCATCGTCACCAACATCTGGGCGAAACGCATGGAAAGCGGCGATTCCTTTGAAGATCTCGCCTCGAAATTCGGCGAAAACGGGTTCCGCGAAATGGAAGTACGCGATCACAACTATCTCCGCGACTCGAAATTTGGGGATATGATGCGGGAGATTGAGGTCGCGATGGACGCCTACACGGACGAAGGCTGGAAAGCCATTTGTGAAGCGCTGAGGAGCGGGGCGAGTTGGAGTGAACTCATCAAGGTAGAACACAAATCGCTATTCGACAAGGTGAGTGAGTTCGTGGGTAGGATGTCAGGTCTAACTCTGAGTTACGCGGCATCACACGTCTGGCTCGCCGAACCCGACGACCCTGACGCCGATAACGCGAGAATAATCGAGGCGAAAAAGTTCGCCTATCTACTTTGCCCCCATAGCGCCCGATTCCGCATCGTTGATGTCGAAACCGACGGAGAAATCGACACGAGAGCCGCAGTAGCCAATGCGAAGCGGTACAAGTCACTGTTGCCTTCGTATCCCATGGTTTTTGCCCTCGAGCATGGACGCCAGTCAGCCACTTGGACGCTAGAATTGGCACGCCGCGGCGGTTGTCCGCTGATTTACGATCAGGCGAACACGTTCCGGTCAGACGGTTCCGCTAGCAATCGACCGGAGGACTTTTGGAGCACCGTGACGCTAGACGACCTTGCTTCCGTTCACATTAAGCAAAGAACGGCGGACGGATTTTCAACACAGATAGCGGATGGATTTGTGGACTTCAAGTCAATCTTGAAACACCTCACTCGACTTGGTTATAAAGGCGACCTTCTGATTGAAAATACCGCAACCGATCAGCCGTTGGAGGATGCGCTTGTGAGTCGAGAATACCTTCTGAAGTGCGAGATGAATGCGTAGAGCGTAACGTCCCCAAAAAAATAAATCTAGAAAACCGAGATTGCGGAGTCGTTAACGGCATACCCGTTTCAACCAATATAAGAAAGTGTTTAGTGGCTAGGTTCTGTTGACATTTATCCGAGGCATGTCTGTAATTCGCCAAGTATCACTTAATCGTAGGGGCGAGGAGAATCTCTAAGGGAGTTCTATCGCGTTCTCTGTTCGGTCACTTGATCCTTCCTTATCCAGTCAGTTGAGGGATCTCTATCGCCTTAACTATCCGTTCAGTTGATCCTGCCGTTTATGGGGTGTTTTGGGGATTGTCTGAATCACGGATTTTCACTGATTAAACGGATTACACGGATTACGGAAACTCTATGGGATCTCTATCGCCTTCACTATCCGTTCAGTTGATCGCTCCTTATCCAGTCGCTTGATCCTTCTGTTGAGTAAAATTGAGCTTGTTTCCTCGACAATTATGGTTTCTAATACGGCTTACGCGGTGCCGGCAGGTCGTGATTCGGAGATGGGATCTCTATGGTCGTACAAAGGCGATCACAATCTAACAGATTGTGGTACGGAAATCTACGATCTCACTTAATTGTGGCTGCTACTTTACCCGACGCTCGAAAACACGCAATTCCCGGCAACGTGAAGTATAGTAGGAATCTGCGATCATCAAATCACAGATTGACTCCCTCAACGATTTTATCCCCTACAGCATAATAGCAGACCTAAGTGGATTTGGGGGCTCAACTGGGTAACATAAATCGGACTATGACAGAAAAAACACACACTTATATTGAGCGGAATAAGCGGGCGCTTTGTGCGTCGCTTCAGGAACTGGTGCGAATTCCCACTGTGAATCCGCCGGGAGACAACTACGCTGAGATTGTTGATCTTCTTGACGAAAGATGCCGAGAGTTGGGAATGCAGACCCGCATTGTCTCTGTTCCCGAAGTTGAAGCCGTAAAGGTAGTGCCGCACGCCGATGCGTATCCTCGCATGAACCTTATTGCTCGCTGGGATGTCGGTGCGGAAAAAACCGTTCACTTCAACGCACACTTCGATGTCGTCCCCGTCTCCGGAAAGTGGCGCTCTCACCCATTCGACCCGCAAATAAAAGGGGATTGGCTTTACGGACGCGGCTCCGACGACATGAAAGATTCGATTGCGTCTTTGCTTTTTGTCATCTCGGCGCTCCGCGAAACAGGGATGCAACCGAACTTCAACATTGAATGTTCATTTACCTGCGACGAGGAAATCGGCGGCGATCTTGGCGCGGGGGAGGTGGTTCGGAAGGGACTGGTACAGGCAGACTATGCCGTGAATTGCGAAGGCAGTACCGGTTTAACCGTTTGTAACGGTCATCACGGTGTTTTGTGGCTTGAGGTCATGGTTCATGGTAAAGCGGCGCATGCGGCGAATCCCGACAGCGGGCTCAACGCCTTTGAGAAAACAGCGGAGTTGGTCGCGGCGCTTCAACCGCTGAAGGAGGAATTTGACAAACCGCATAGAATTTTCAAGATGTCCCCGGACATTGAGAGGAAACCTACAATCAACATCGGTGGGGTTTTCAGCGGTACCTCCGGTGACAAAATCAACACTGTTCCCGCGCAATTGACCTTCTCAATCGATCGACGTATACCGCCCAATGAACGATTAGATCAAGCGGAAGCGGAGTTACAGGGGGCAATCACGGCGGCTTGCAAGGACATACCGGAACTGAAAGTCGACGTGAAACCGGCTTTGCGCATTGAGCCGTGCCTCGTTGATACGGAGGAGCCATTGGTTCAGGAGTTCTCCCGAGCGGTGCGTGCGATTCGACGCAATCCGGTGAAATGGGCGCCTGCCGGCGGATTCACCGATTTGCATTTCTTCGTGGAAGACGGCAAACTACCGGGGGTGGGTTACGGTCCGCGAGGCGAAGGCGCACACGGAGTCAACGAACGGGTCAGTATTTCGGATATGGTGAAGACAACGAAGATTTATGCCACCTTCATGACCCAAGCGCAGTTGTGAAGAAAACACGCCCTACGAATCTATACATTAGCGGTAGGTTCGGTTTCCTAACCGAACCGGTATTTATCCAGTCTTGAAAGGTGTGGTTGGGAAAAGATCTCTATCGCCTTCGCTATCCACTCAGTTGATCACCTCCCGCAATATGTGTAAATGTAAATGGGATTGACTATAGATGACCAAAAGACAAACATATATAATTGGCGGAGCCGCCGCTTTGGCACTCGTGATTCTCGTCACCTTGATTGCATATTACCGAGTGAAGTTTAAGCAGACGGAAGAGGCACTCGCTACAGAAAAAGCAAGCCGTACGAAGTTTCAGGGGGAATCGAAACGTTTGGAGCGTGAATTGAACCAAAGTCAAGAGGAGGTCGCGGCGAAGATCATTAAGATCGAAATCTTGGAAGAAACTATAGGTGAAGTTCAACAACGAGCGGTGGATCTCAGCAAAGCCAAAGCGAAAATTGAAGATGAGAAACGGAAACTTGAAACAGAACGCAGGAAGCGAGAGGCGGAGTATCAAGATTTGGTCGGCAGCTTGGAACAGGAGATTAAAAACAAAGAGATTCAAATTACCGAACTTCAAGGAATGTTGACTGTCAACTTAATGGATAAAATCCTTTTCGACTCGGGAAGATCAGTGATTAAACCGGCAGGCAAGCGTATCCTGGACAAAATTGCTACGACGTTCTTGAATCGGTATCCGGACCGAGAGATTCGAGTTGAGGGACACACGGACAACGTACCGTTCAGAGGTTCGTCGCTGAACAATTGGGATTTATCGACGGAACGTGCAATTTCTGCCGTGAGGTACTTGCAAGAACACGCAAACGTGGCTCCCGGTCGTTTAGCGGCGGTCGGTTACGCCTATCACCGTCCGATTGACACGAACGAGACGCGCGAAGGACGGGCTCGAAATCGACGAATCGAAATTGTCGTCATGCCGCCGAAGAAGGCTAATACGGACTAGACACATAACATCGGGACTTACGCAACTGAAGGGCTCAGTGATTCGTGATGCGTAGCACGTAAAACAATTAGTTACGCATTACGCATATTCTACGCCTTATCTTTACTCATAAGAATGGGCACGACTTGCGTAAGTACCAAATATCGAATTCTATACGGAGGTGAAACAATGCAGTTTAAGCGCGAAGAGATATTAAAGGGGTTGCGGTCGAACGTTGAGGTTGGCAAACCGATTATTGGCGCGGGCGCCGGCACCGGCATTTCCGCAAAATGCGAGGAGGCTGGAGGGGTTGACCTCATCGTCATCTATAATTCGGGGCGATTTCGCATGGCTGGCCGCGGATCGCTTGCCGGCATGATGCCGTACGGCGATGCTAATCAGATTGTCGTTGAAATGGCAGGCGAGGTGCTTCCCGTTGTCAAAAACATACCGGTGCTTGCCGGTGTCTGCGGCACAGATCCGTTCCGCTTGATGGACGTGTTCTTAAAACAGATTCGGGACATTGGATTCTCAGGTGTACAGAACTTTCCAACCGTCGGATTGATCGATGGAACACTTCGCCAGAATTTGGAGGAGACGGATATGGGCTATGGCCCCGAAGTTGAGATGATTCGCATCGCGCACGAGATGAATCTGCTGACAACGCCGTATGCCTTTAACGAATCGGAAGCCGAACAGATGGCGGACGCAGGTGCGGACATTCTCGTGGCACATATGGGACTCACGACAAAGGGGTCCATCGGTGCCAAAACGGCGCTAACGCTCGAAGAGTCGGCGAAACGCGTGCAGGCGATACACGATGCCGCGAAAGGCGTTAACCCGGAAATTCTCGTGATTTGTCACGGCGGACCGATTGCCGAACCTGAGGACGCGCAATATATCTTGGACAATACCGAAGGCGTTGTCGGATTCTATGGCGCCTCAAGCGCCGAGCGTCTTCCCACGGAACGCGCGATTACGGAACAGATTGAGACATTTAAGTCCATTCGATTGACCTAGACTAACCCTTGACAACGGCAATAAGCGCAATTGACGTTGTTATACCATTTCTCTACGTTCGCAGTGCATTAATAGCGTCAATTAAGTCCTTCCAAGGCGGGGCAAGATGCCCCGCCTACGTAGAAAGTGAACGATGTAATTCAGATATCATATGCACTGTAATTCAAGAGAAATGATATTAAATCTCATCCGTTTTATTATTGCAGTGAAAACGCAATCTTGACATAATGCCGCCAAATAAGGATGTATTTAGTGGTCGCAATTTACGGAAAGCTTGGGGGCTTCAAACAAGTTGACGGGTGTTTAGGCGAATGCCAGAACACAACCAAAGGCTTAATCGGGCTTGTAATTGCCATCGGAATAATAGCAGTTGTTCTTACGTGGATTTTAGGAAGCTATTAACTAGACAAAAACATTGATTTAGGTGTATCATCCGTTGTAGTTTCAAATCAACAATCCGAAACGATTTGAAATTATTTTTGGGGTATTCGATGGATATTGTAACTGCCATAAATACTTGGCTTCCGCCTGCGATAATTGTCGGGGTTATAATCTACACGAACAGGCTTTTGGCAAATGGTTTGAATAAACGCATTGATGATTTGCGTGAGCAAATGCAAAGAGAGCATGACACTCTAGCGGGCAAAGTTGATTATTTGACTGACACAGTAACGAAACACATTATGGATTCAAGCATTCACTCGAATAAGTAAGATTGACACTCCACCAAGGCGGGATATTGTTTCGCCTTTTTATTTGGCTTTTTTGAACTCTTTCCAGTCTAATCCTAGTTGCCTGACTATTGTCCGCACAGTACCTGTAGGCAAATCACTAGAACCCTGATCGGGGACAATAGCACCCTTTCCAGTTTTAGGATGAGTCCACTTCCTATGAGATCCTCTGGTGGGCTTGGAAGTTTCCTCGCAACCCATTTTTTTGAGTTTTTTGGCCACCTCCCTATATTTCAAAAATTTTGCACCCTTAATTCTGATCCAGGTAAAACTGCCTGAAACCAAAGATTATTGTCGGTCGGAATAGGTTTTGGTTTAGATGGTGGAGTCATTGTTTCAAATCTAACAGTTTTTATTGTTCTGGGGGATACATTTTTCATTAGGATACTATCAGGCAATTCACGCCCCATATCCTGATATAATTCAAGAGTGGCAACAAAGGCATCTGCTACATTTTCCCATACCTTCTCAAACGAATCCCCATAGGTGATTAACTCTGGTAATTCTCTGCATGTTACAGTGTAGCCACCTTCGGGTTCAGGTGTTAAGATAACACTTATCCTGTAGATCTCCTCTCGCATGTCACATCCTCCTTCGTAGGGTAAAAATTATACCCTGTTCCAATATTTGCTGTAAACAAAAACAGCAACGTAATCTGAAACAGAAAACAGTGTGCCGTCCTACCTGAACTTGACCCCATCCTTTAGACAGCAAATAAGGAGCTTTAAATAACTCAAGTTGCCACCTATAACAGAGAAACCGAGTTTTTGGTTCACGTTCGCTAAATATAGGTAAATTGGTCTGGTTTTTCGTCAATCTCGTGTTTACACGTCAGAAAAAACTCGGTTTCTGTGCCCTGTCCGACAAAGGTAGCAACTTGGGTTAAGTACTAAAATTCGATTAGACCTGGTCAAATTTCAACGCCTAATGTTATGGAGAATACACCTATCAAGTAACACTCGACATTGCACTCCTCTGGAGTGCAGACGCGGAGAGGGATCGTGTTCTATTGACATCTCACTCCGCTGGAGTGAAAACCCTTCTACGAAGGAACGCTTTTTCAAAACTTGTCATGGAGCGAAAAATGAGTGTTGCTTGCAGAAAGAATTATTCCGACAGGGATAATGGGGTGCTCTCAAGCTAATAGTTGGTTTCGTAGGTTGACACGGCAGGAGTTAAACCGTCAATATAAAACAATCTCTAGGGTGTGTTGTGTGATCTGTCTAACGCTATGAATGAACTGAATGCAGGGCAATTATGGGCATTCTCGGGCATGTTGATCGTTATTGCCGCCCCCAAGCTCCCGAATGCACAATTTCTAGCTATTTTCAGGTTGACAGCAAAGAGCTATTCTGTCAGAATAGAGTTTAGTCTTGAGCACTCAGCTGCACAAACCCACTGATGCCTTGATGTAGAAAAAACGGCAGGTGACTATGTGTGGGATTGTGTGGATTATGCCCGAATAAAATCGGGTATAAAATAACTCAAACGTATAAGTTAGAAAGGGGGTAGGATGTGAACAAGTCCAGAAAGCAGATTAACACGACGATTAACGGTGAAGATTACACACACGAAGTTGAGCCTCGACTACTTCTGGTTCACTACCTTAGAGAGGTCGCCGGTCTCACAGGCACGCATGTAGGATGTGAGACCAGCTTGTGCGGCGCTTGCACGGCGATAGTAGATGGACAAGCAGTCAAGACCTGCACGATGTTGGCGGTACAGGCAGATGGCGCGGAGATAACAACGATTGAAGGACTCGCGCAGGATGGCGAACTCCATCCTATTCAGGAGGGATTCTGGGAACGTCACGGTCTGCAATGCGGCTTCTGTACACCCGGGATGATTGTAGCGGCACATCAACTCCTGGAACGAAATCCAAACCCGTCAGAGGATGAAATCCGGCACGGCTTGGAAGGAAATTTCTGTCGTTGTACGGGCTACCAGCATATCGTTGATGCCGTGCAATACGCCGCCGAGAAGATGCAAAGCTAGATTTGAGATGCGTACCTTCGATAACGGTACTTCGTAATACTACATCTTACGCAGAAGGTGCATCGGCTCATAAAGATTTAGATGCGGTGTACCGTGCGCATCCTTTATCTGACGTAGACAGGAGGAGGGACTCTATTATGGCAACTATGGCAGGGCCATCGCGGCTAATTGGCGCACCGATTAAGCGACGCGAAGATCCGCGACTAGTTCAAGGGCTATCCCACTATGTAGACGATATTAAGTTGGTCAATACGCTCCATTGTACTTTCTTGCGCAGCGACTATGCGCACGCGGATATCAAGAGCATCGACACGGAAGCGGCAGAAAATTTATCGGGCGTGGTCAAAGTCATAACCGGTTCAGACATTGCGGGGAAGGTCGGATCAATACCGTGCGCCGCGGAAATCGAGGGGCTTAAGGTTCCCGATCATCCCGCTCTTGCCGTAGGTCGTGTGCGGTTCGTCGGGGAACCAATCGCCGCCGTTGTGGCAACGGATCCCTACATAGCGAGAGATGCGCTGGATCTGATCGAAGTTGAGTACGAAGAGTTGCCGGCTGTCGTTGATTTGGACGCAGCGATTGAATCGGATTCGACAGTCATCTACGATGAATTCGATGACAATATCGCTTTTACGATGCCGCTTGACGCGGGGGATGTGGACGCGGCGTTTGCCGAAGCCGACCATGTGGTCTCTCAGCGCTTCGTGAACCAGCGCCTGATACCCAACTCGATTGAACCACGCGGCGTATTGGCAGAATATCTTCCGGGAGAGGGGACGCTTACCGTCTGGTCTTCGACGCAAGTGCCTCATCACCTCAAGACCATTCTTTCCCTGCTCCTTGACCTTCCGGAGCAACTCGTTCGCGTCATTGCGCCGGAAGTGGGAGGCGGCTTTGGCAGTAAGTTGAATGTATATCCCGAAGAAGCGGTGGTCGCCTACTTGGCAACGCAGTTGCGGAAGCCTGTGAAATGGATTGAGAAACGGAGCGAAGGCTTCACGACAACGATTCATGGACGCGATCAGGTCGACTATGTGGACATGGCAGTCCAGAATGACGGAACGATTACGGCGCTCCGTGCGAAATTGCTCGCCAACATGGGCGCGTATCACCAGTTGCTGACGCCGATCATCCCTGTGTTGACATATCTCATGATGCCGGGAGCATATAAGATTCCGAACATCAAATTGGAGTTAATCGGTGTCTTCACAAACAAGATGGCGACGGACGCCTATCGTGGGGCTGGACGTCCCGAGGCGACTCACATTATTGAACGTATGGTCGATCTCGCGGCTCAGAAGTTGGGAATGGATGCCAAAGAGATTCGCTTCAAGAACTTCCCGCAGCCCGATGAATTTCCGCTCGAAATGGCGACCGGAGTCACCTATGACAGCGGCAACTACCAAATGAGTTTCAACAAGGCGCTGGATACAGTGGATTATGCCAGTCTCAGAGCACGGCAAACAGAACTTCGAGGACAGGGTAGATACATGGGAATCGGCATTGCGACATACGCCGAAATCTGTGGTATGGGTCCGTCTGTCGGTGTTGCCGGAGGCGGCTGGGAAAGTAGCACTGTCCGTATTGAACGCACCGGGAAAGTCACTGTTCTGACCGGAGTGTCTCCACACGGACAGGGACAAGAAACCAGCTTTGCCCAAATCGTAGCCGATGAATACGGGATAAGCATCGACGACATAGTGATTATTCACGGCGACACCGGACGGCAGCCCCAAGGTATCGGCACATTCGGTAGTCGTGCCACGGCGGTCGGGGGTGCCGCTCTGATAATTGCTACGCAGCAAGTGAAAGAGAAAATGGCGCAGATCGCGGCGCACATGCTGGAGGCGAATGCTGACGATCTCGTATTTGAAGGTGGAAACATCTTCGTTCAGGGTTCGCCGGACTCCGCCGTTACATTCGCGGACGTCGCAGCTACGGCACACGTTGCCGTGAACCTGCCACCGGAAGTTGAACCCGGACTTGAGGCGACTCATTTCTTTGAGCCGTCGAACTTCACATATCCATTCGGCGCTCACATCTCTATCGTTGAGGTCGATCCGGAGACGGGAGAGATTGATTTGCAGCGCTATGTCGCCGTTGACGACTGCGGAAATATCATCAACCCGTTGTTAGTCGATGGACAAGTGCATGGCGGTATCGCTCAGGGACTGGGTCAGGCAATGTATGAAGGCGCCGTATATGATGAAAACGGACAGCTCTTAACCGGTTCATTTATGGACTACGCCATTCCAAAGGCGACGCAGGTGCCGCGCTTTGAAACCGAACATACCACAACGCCGTCTCCCGTTAATCCGTTGGGCGTCAAGGGCGTAGGTGAAGCTGGAACAATCGCGTCCTCGCCGTGTCTTGTTAATGCGGTTGTCGATGCGCTGTCACCATTCGGAATTACCGATATAGATATGCCGATGACGCCGAACCGCGTGTGGCAGGCGATCCAAGACGCACAGTAGAGCTGGCTCTAGCCGAAAGGAGGAATTGAAATGATTGCGAGCAGTTTTGAATACTTCGCACCGACCTCAGTTGATGAAGCTTTGGCGCTTTTAAGTGAACACGGAGATGACGCCAAGATTCTTGCCGGTGGACACAGCTTGATTCCGGCGATGAAGTTGCGGCTTGCCGAGCCAGCGGTTCTCATTGACATCCAACGTGTTGAGGGGTTAAAGGGGGTCTCCGAATCCGATAGCACGTTGGTGATTGGCGCGTTGACTACCCACCACGAACTGGAAAGCTCGAATCTCGTAAACCAGAAGGTGCCAATTTTGGCTCAGACCGCGAGCGAGATAGGCGATGTCCAAGTTCGCAATAAGGGAACAATCGGGGGAAGTTTGTCGCATGCCGACCCTGCTGCGGATTGGCCCGCGACAATCTTGGCTCTTGATGCCGATCTGAAAATTGTCGGCTCGGGTGGAGAACGCGTTGTTAAGGCGACAGATTTCTTTGAGGAACTCTATACGACTGCTTTGGAAGCGGATGAGATTCTTACCGAGATTCACGTCGCTGTCCCGGCTGAAAACACGACGGGTACCTATCTCAAGCTGCATCAAGTCGCATCCGGCTTTGCGCTCACCGGCGTAGCCATCGTTCTAACGAAATCCGGCGATATTTGCGAGAACATCGCGGTTGGCATCACGGGCGTTTCCGCTGTGCCCTACCGCGCCTCCGAGGTTGAGTCGGCATTGGCGGGAAGAGCCCTAACTGCGGACAACATCGCGGCGGCGGCGGAAAAAGCCGCAGATGGAGTAGACATTTTGGAGGATATTCACGCCAGCGAAGCGTACCGATCGAATCTTGCAAAGGTCTACACGCGCCGAGCGATTGAAGGTGCAGCATCGTAAGATATGGGAACGGTTAGGCGTTAGGAATTACGCTTCACTCTAACGCCTAATTTCGTCAGGAATGCGACGTAATGAAAATCAAAGCGGATTATACCGTATCTGCGCACCGCGAGAAGGTCTGGGAGCATCTGACCGACGCCGACCTTTTGAGTCAATCTATTCCCGGTTGCGAAGAACTCAAGGCTGCGGGTAACGATACCTATGAAGCAACAATAAAGGTGGGCGTTGCCGGAATCAAAGGTACGTATAAAGGCACGGTCACCTTGGAGAACATGCAACCGCCGTCCGCATATCGACTCATCGTTGAAGGGAAAAGCACAATCGGATTCTTGAAAGGCGCTTGCGATCTTCGACTTGAGGAGGTCAATCCAGATGAAACGAAAGTCGAACTTGCCGGTGAATTAACGGTGGGCGGAAAACTCGCCCGAGTCGGGCAACGAATCATCGGAAGCGCCGCCAAAATGACGATAGGTCAATTCTTCAAACAGATTAACAAACTCGTGACAACTGATTCCTGAGTGCTTGTGCGGAGTGTTCTTCCACTAAAATTTAGCATTAGTTGTTTACAAGTATTCTGTCATGTCCGTTAGTACGGAAATGAACCAGCCCTGCGAAACATCAAACCGCAGGGCTTTTTTATTCTTATGTCTCAAATTGGTGGTGCTAGTGAACCGGACACCTCTAGGAAATGCGGCCAACTAGAAATAGAACACAGTATGAAAACAACGATTTGCCATCCGAACTCTGAATGAAATCCGAACTCTTATTCAATTCAAGAGGAATTCCTAAGCGGATTTGGATTGAATCCCGCCCCGTGTTTCCGCCTTCGCAAGAGGCGGGGCTAGCAAAACACAAAAATTTTCTGATTTGTCCTTGTGCTAACGCGGAAAGGCTACCACGCCAGTCACCCTTCGGCGCGGTGGGAAGGCGGGCGAGATTTCTCTTCCTCTTCGCCCGACTCCTTGGCCCTGGAATTTTTTTGCGAGGTTACAAATTCAAACGATGGCGGGTGGCACTAGGGACGAAAACTATATTTTCTTTCGCGTTTCTGAAAAGCTTCCTTTCCACCTTCCAACACGTCGCAAACGTGCTGACGTATGCCCTTCCTAAACAATATAGCTTTTTGTTTAGCTTCAGGTAACTCAAAACCATTCTCTAACGCACCAGAAACGTATTCAAATTTAAATTTTCTGTTATCCCTCCCTTTCTCTTGTCCTTCTTGATTTGCAACGACTACCTGCTCGGCATCCGCGCCAACAGCCAAATTTGGATTGTGCGTTACTATAATTATTTGCCGTCGCTTTTTCTTTTCTTTGACGAACGAAACTAGATCGTCATAAACCGATCTATTGTCCAGATCGTCCTCGGGCTGGTCCAATAAGATCGGCCATTCCTCATGACTCAAATCAACAAGTAAGCGGAGTAATACAAGGCCCTTCTTGCCAGGAGACATCTTATCGAACGGGTCATTCTTGTACGTTATTTTGAAATCCAAAACAAAATAATCCTCCAATATCTTTATCACCGCTTCTTTCGCTGACCTGCTCTTTGTCGTCTTTATCTTTTCGTCTACTACCCCGTTAAGAATCTCTGTGATAAAGTTGAAATGTATGCGTGGGTCAAATTGATATTCAAATTCGTCTTTCCAATCTACACCGTGAATGATGCCTTGTAGATTGCGCTTTATGTCCGCCTTGTTTAGCATACTATGTATAACTTCCTTGTTAAATCGCTGCTGATTAAAACCCACCGAAACACTCAACGACATATCATCAAATTTATTCTCGTACTTGGTGAACTCCTTACTTGCCGCGTCGTACCCACTAGACATTTGTATGTAGGTTCCAATAAGGGATTTCTTTTCCTTGTCATAAAGTTTCTTTTTTGATTTCAAGCTTCTCGTTTCAAGCGCGATTTTGTCCAGCTTTTGCTCCTCGTCGCTTATGGCTTCATTTTTCTTCTCCAATTCGTCCTGCAAGGTAACCTTTGCAATAAATGGTGCGAGGGCTCTCTTCGTTTCTTCTAGTTCCTTTTGATGAAGTTTTAATTTTGTTTCAACAGAAGTAATAATCTTGTCGGTGCCCGCCAAAAGATTTTTCTTTATTTGACTGATTCCAGCAAACTCTTGAGTAAACTCTTTTTCAATATCATGGTTGCCAAGCTCCGACGCTTGCGCATCGCGCAATTCCTCTAGTTCCTCTAATTGCCGATATAAGTCTTGCCGGAAGAATGTAAGTTTCTTTCTGTCATCAGATAATACAGCAATGTTTGTTGTTGTGCTTTTATCCTTCTTTAACAGGTCCTCATAGTTTTTTATTTCTTGCTCCTCAAGCCCAGATTTTGTTTTGATGACTTCGGCCTCTTTCTGTAGTTGGTCAATATACTTTTTTATGCCTGTTTCTTCACCTAATTGTTTAATTTTTTTCTCTATCTCTTCGATTTCCAACTTAATCTGATAGATGTTGGCAACGCTTGCTGCAATTGATTTTGATAGCCCGTTAATCTTGTTAAGCGTGCTCTCATAATTCTCACGTACATTCTCATCTTGTAACAGAACATCTCTAACAAGTTCATTTAGTGTGTCTCGACCTATATCATTTTTCTCGGACAGCTTATTGAGATAGTTTTGTGGTATGTACAGGATCTTCCTTTTTCCGGCCCCATTCTCCTCATCAACGCATTTTAGGTTGGTACTTTGACCATCCGCCCATACGACTTCAAAATCAAACTCTTCCGAGGCGGCAAAATCGTATTGATTAGCAGCACCATCGTCGTCAAATCTGGCTTCCACTTCTCGTCTATCAATAGTTTTCGCTATGAAGTATAGTAGCAGTGACTTTCCGGTTGATTTTCCGCCAATAATCGTCGATAAATTTTGATTAATCGAAATATAGTCCGAGGGAAAATCATTTTGGCCTGTGTTATCTTTAAATTGCACTCTGTCTATGAGATAGTAGGACTTTTTCTGTTCAGGTTTTTCATAACCGAAGGCAACACGATCAACTGGTTCAAATATAATCTGCCTTAAACCCTCAAATGTGGTATCTGCCTTTATCCAGCTAAAGCCGCATCTCTCAATGTCGCTACCTTCTTGGTCCTGCAACGTGAATTTCTTACCGAGTCTGTCTTCGCAATCATCAAAACTGTGGCAATCGGAGGTGGAAATTACTGGTTTAGTCTTAGCCTTTTTATCCTTATGTTCGTACCGATTTTCGTTCAAATAAAACTCCCTATTTCCTTCGTGGCCAAAGAATAAATCACAGAAGTTATCAAAATAGTCCGACAGTTCCTTCTTGATGTTTAAATTTGCATTTGCGCGGTTGCTGCCCATCCCACTTGCAACACCAGCAATAAGAAACGGTTTGTCATTCCCAAAAGAGTTTTCTAGACACTCTTCCAACGCTTCCTCCGTCAAGCTTACTTTATCGTGTCCGCCACAAGCCATAATATCAGCGTGTGTACAGTAAGTCTTCGCGTTATTTGTATTCTTATTCTTTAAGGGAAGACGGGCGAGAAAGTCCTTTATTTTGTTGATATCGTATTCATCATCAAAAATCAAATGACAATGAAGGTGTTCTGAACCTTTATTGACGCTCGTATCTAGCCGAAGCTCAACACACGGAAAATACCTTTTGTCATTTAATTCTGCTATGTCCTTGACCTTTTTTTTGAACATCTCGTAGCCGGCAACTGAATAATAATCAGTTATACCAAAGACAGACACCCCCGAATTTTTGATATATTCGATAAACTTTTCCCAGACATCAACGCCACTCTTGGCGGTATATTGGTCTGCGTGTTTAGCTCCAGGGACATGAATTTCTAGGTCCCACTTTCTCCACTTTGACCCTTTTGGATACGTACTGTTCATTGTTATTTCCTAGATTTGGTGCGATTATCTTGCTTGCACAACATCTGGCAATTCTCTGCGGTTGTTTTTCCGCCCTCATGCCAAGGGGTAATGTGATCGGCTTCCATTTCTTCAATTTCCCACTTTTTCTTCTTATTCTCGCCTTTGCAGAACGGACAAATGCCTTTTTGCCTCTCATATGTTTCTCGCTTCATTTTGGCGGTGAACGCACGAATAGAAAGGTGTTTTTCTTCACCTGTGAGTACATAGGGATATATACCGGATTTTTTCGTCACATCCTCATCCTGCATTAACATAGCAATTTCGGTTTCTAATTTTTTGGCGTTTAGCTTTTTGTCTTTGAATTGGTTATATAGCTTACCCCAATTCACGCTCGCCATTTCTTTTCGATAATTGCTGAACGTTTTTCGTACCCATGCGATCACATTTTGGAAGTATTCCCATAACTCATTAGCGTTTTTGTCGTGCTGATGTTTCGCCATGTGGTCCGCTACTTCGCCATTATTTATCCATGAGAGCGCGGCTTGAAGGTACTCTTGCCTGATGGGAGAACCTTTTAGAAGTGACCCGCCATCGTTTGCTAAAAGATACGCTGCACAGCTTGTTTTGCTAAATTTCAATTTAGCGTCCGAAAGCCATGTCCCGGTATAAACCGCGTTGCGAACTTCCTGTTCATTCACTTTTTCTCCGTACGTATTTATGACCGTAAACCAATCGATTCGCTCTTTATCAGTGCCTTCGCAAAGATAAATCATCAGTTCATAATCCAAAAATTTATCCTGTTCTTCTTTGGTTAAATTATGAAAAAAGCGATTATTCAGCGAAAAATCACCATTCACATATTGTCCAATGCTAATAGTGCGTTGTTGGCCATCCAGTACTTCATAACCGCCATCATCTCTAATCATCCAATACATCACGTTCAACGGAAAACCCTTTTTTACAGTTTCTATCACGGCATCGCGCTGTTTTTCCTTGTACACAAATTCGCGCTGGTATTTAGGACGAATATCAAGCTTGCCTCCATAAGCCACAACGCCTTCTTCTGCGCTGTCTTTGTAGCCAGAAATTACTTTTCGGATTTTGATTTTTTGTAGATCGATTTTCATGCTATTTTTTTCCGTTTAAGAGCTTGTTTGAAAAGTCATCTTTCCCCTGACTAGGGATCACAGGAACGATCAACTGAGATCAAACGAGCGAATAGCGAGTACAATAGAGATCATTGTGCGATAGTAAATCCCGATAGAAATCTCAGTGCGATAGAGTTCCTATAGAAAACCCATAGAGATTCCAGGTTCACAACTCGCTGCGCGACTCCGACAACTAGCAATTTTTTGATTGACAACTTTACACATGTATAGTATAATTTGAGCGTCAATACGTTGCACCGGCCCGGATGCCGCTTTTGTAGGACTTACGCCGATGAACACTTAAAACTCGTGACGGCACACTAGATTGCCCGTTTCCACACGAAAAACCCGCTGTAGGAATCGAAGGAACGATCAACTGAGATCAAACGAGCGAATAGCGAGTGCGATAGAGCTCCCATAGAAAATCCATAGAGAATCCAAGCTCACAAGTCTTCTGCGCGGCTCCGATAACTAGCAATTTTTGAATTGACAACTATACACATGTATAGTATAATTTAAGCGTAAATGCATGGCACCGACTAGAATGCCGCTTTTGTAGGACTTGCGCCGATGAACGCTTAAAACTCGTGACGGCACACTAGATTGCCCGTTTCCACACGAAAAACCCACTGTAGAGATCAAAGGAGCAATCAACTGAAATCAAACGAGCGAATAGCGAAGGCGATAGTAAATCCTGATAGAGATCCTCCGGTTGCGCCTTCCTTGTAACTGCGCGACTTCTAATATCAATGCATTGCTGGAGAAAAAACACGAACTATTACCGACGCAACCCCGTGCTCGCAACATGATGAATTGGCGCCGTCGTGAAAAAAAAACGCGACAAAGTGTCAAGTTTCGTCAACTAGGAGAGGCGCGATGTGCCAAGAAAAAAAACAAAAGTTCAAATCCTCGGACACTCAAAAAACTCGACGAAGTTTCGATTGCTGGAGTTTTTCGTAAGAACTCCCATAGAGACTTTCTCCCGGTTGCGGCCCCCTTGCGGCTGCGTGAGTCCTACTTCGCTGATGAACGCCACTTCGCCAACCGCGTGACGAGGATACAAAGTGCCCGACAAGCACCGTCAACAACGATGTCTCCGTTTATGCGTATGTCACGTCTATACGGCGCAAACTCGCTCCCTGGGCGACTCGACACAATTTCGAGCATAGCAGTCCGCTGTACCGGAGTATTCCCGTAAAAACTGAATTAACCGAAATAACTGAAAAAAAACAGTCCCATGCATTCCCCAACATTTATAAGTTGCCGCACAATCGAAGTCGTTGTCCGAGCCAGAATCGGCAAACTTACATGAACTGGAACCATTAAGCTAATCCGCGTCGCGGAACGCACCCAAATTATACGAGCGCACTTTAGCGCACATTAGCGCACGGCAACACGGAGCACCAAACACCCTGGCAACCCGCGCCGCGTCCCGCTTCTCTGCCTTTTGGCGATGTCGGAACCGAAAGTGCGCTATAATCTCAAGAAGTCGGCATAATGGCTTGTGTGAATAGACGATGAAGTTATACCCGTGTAACTACTCACAGCTATCACACCTTTTTCAAGCGGGCTCTAATTAAAATGCGATTGTATATTTTCTTTCCCTTGATAAGGGTAAGGCATTTATGACCAATCCATCTTCCAGAATTGGCCACACCCAGTATTTCAAATTGTTTTGGGTTATATTTATCAACAAACGTAATCGGAACACCCATCACACCATTGTAATTCATCGGAATATCAGAAACCCTGTTAACGTTTATGACATC
Organism: Candidatus Poribacteria bacterium; assembly: GCA_965204085.1. Lineage (GTDB taxonomy): Bacteria > Poribacteria > WGA-4E > WGA-4E > JAJDTR01 > JAJDTR01. The sequence goes on from CBDBEE010000002.1 coordinate 2,329,635, forward strand.
GTAGTTGTCATACTTTGGAAATCCTTCTGGCGTATATTTTTTATACAAGACGATATTCTCGTGTCGCTTAGTGGTATTGAGATTTGTATACCACAAAATTCTTCCCATGCTGAAATATTTCACACCATTTTCAATTTTCTTTCTTGATTCTGTATGAATGTCGTAATCCATCGGAACCTGAAACCATTTTGTACCGCCGTTATCGTAACCAAGCCACAATTTGTCATCTTTTATATGACCAAAAGTTTCTTTGTAGGTGATGGCGTTCTGATCGCCAAGAATCAAAAACTTCTTCTCGTTCTCCATTAGCTGTGCAACATATTCACGAAAGAGAGAAAAAGGTGGATTCGTTACGACAATATCCGCCTCTTTGAGCAACTTGATACATTCATCACTACGAAAATCACCGTTGCCTTTAAGTGGGGTTGCAATGTTTTTATCGTGTTTTAGCAAATACTCCACATCGTCAAGATTTATTGCGCCATCATTGTCTGTATCTGGCACTTTTTTGATTTCAATCTTGAACGGCTCTTTACCCGATGGCTTTAATCCTTCTACCTCAAAGAGTGGTAATTGTCCGCCGACAATCGGCGATTTTACAAAACTCGTCGTGATGAGCTTCTTCAATCCAAGTGCGTTGAAATTGGCGGCAAAGTATTTGAAAAAATTGCTCTCAAAAGGATCGTCGCAATTGCAATAAACAACTCTGCCGCGAAATTGATCTTTGTAGTGCTTGAGCTCTTTTTCAATATCAACAAGTTGAGTATAAAACTCATCTGTTTTAGCAGTCCTTGCCGAACGCAAATTTTTATTTAAGGATTTTGCCATAATTATTTCTGTATTAAATCATCAACGCCAAGGGCGTCTGCGATTTTGCGGAGCGTTTCAATTCGAGGATCGGGATGAGCCGGTTTCTACCTTTGCAATGGTATGCAAAATAACACCGGCCAATTTGGACAACTTGTCTTGTGAAATACTGAGTTTGTCTTGAGATTTTTTTATGTTCTTAGCTATGGTGGATAATACTTTTGCCATGCCAATAAAACTTTACTACAGTGATATTAGCATGGTATTATTATATGAGAAATAATCCTTTTGGTCAACCAAATTCAGGGAGTCCACTGCGTGTGTCCGCAAGTCATTCAAGTAGCCGATCGCAGCGGGGCCGGGCATTTCGCCTCGCCTCAATTCTTGACGCAACCCTCTTCTTAGCATTCTCTGATAGATTATCAACAAAGTACTTTTGACTGCCCAAAAGCGATATTGAGCATAAACTTTCCTTGCGGTGTTGCTTCAAACCAGAATGTCGGAAACTTCAATGCTTTGATTTTCTCCGAGTCAACAAGAGAAATTTTTTCCGCCATCAACAGAATTGCGGGCGAGCCGCTCGGGGTGCCACGCCAAAATTCCTTCGGCCTCGCCGTTTTCTATCTGTTCCAGCATTTTGTTGTATATCTGGCGTCCCGGCTCTTTTGCTGTTTGCGATTCACGGAAAGTATCAACAACGGTGAGCCGTTCTTTCTCGGCAAATTCCCGCAATTCTGTTTCCTGCACTTCCAGCGACAAAACCTGCCTGTCGTCTTCGTTCGTTGTTTTTCAAATGTAGACAAAGTATTTGTGCATAGTTTTGGATAATTATTTTTCTATATCGCTTTTGGGCAATCCGCCTTTGGCGGATAAATTATCGCTTTGCAACTCGCCGGAAGCGGGAGAAAAAAGATTCGCTATCCCGCAGCGCGGGATTCTGTTGCTTCGCAACAGCGAACCGCATTTTGCGGGAGCGGACGGTTTCCGTTTTGATGGAAATGCCGTGGAAAATTCTGGCAAATCTGCCGTCAAGGCGCGGAGCACCGAGGCGGTCTCCTTCCAACATGCAATCTGGCTCCTAAAGTGGAATTCGACCGACGATGTTTGACAATTGGTTTGCTAAGAAATTCTTGTTCCTGATAACCGTGCTTATCGGATGCAGCAATGGGGAACCTGTAACTAGCATCGGGGTAAGCGTACCACAGACCACGGCTCCCGTTTACACGCTCATGAAACAAGCGATGCTAGAACACGAAAAAGAGTACGGCGTCAAAATCACATGGAATGGTGTATTGGATAAGGGCCCAACGCATGATGCCGTCCTAACAGAAAGACAGGGGGTTCGGCGGATGTTGGAATCGAAAATTCAAGCACTGATTATCAAATCTGTCGACCCGAAAGCTGCCTACCCGATTCTGAGAGAAGCGCGTCGGTGGAATGTGCCTGTGATTTCGTTGGATCAGATGTTCCCCAGTATGCCAACCCACGGACATGTAACGATCAACGAAACCCGCCTCGGTGAAAAAGCTGCGCAGTCTACACTAGAGCGTATCGGATACCAGGGGAATGTCTTGGTTTTGGAAGCTCCCGTAAACATCGAATCCATGCGGAAAATTGCAATCGGAATTCATCGTGTTTTAGACGAATACGAGGACAAAATCCAAGTTATTTCCCGGACTTCAGTTCTTGAGACAAGCGCCGCCTTTGATTTGACCGGTCGAATCCTGAAAGATTACGCCGGCAACATTCAAGCCGTCATTGCGGTAGATAGTATTCTTGCTTTAGGAGGGGTTCAAGGGGTACAATTACACGGGCTTGCGGATCAGATTGTGACCGTTGGCGTGGGCGCCGGAGAGAAGGCATGTCATCAGATTATCCTGAAACAACACGACGCCGAAGTCGATTTGATGCCCTATGAACGCGGGTTGGAAGCGCTGAAAGCCGCCGTGTCCGCATTAAATGACGACTCCTTTTCTTATGACGCACAGTTATCCAATGGCGAAATCCTGACGAGAACCAAGTTTGGTCCCATGCGTCTGATTACCACCGCGAACCACCTTTTGCTCGAACGCATGTGGCCCAGTTTGTTTGCTTCAAATTAACCTTATGATTGGGATAGGGACGAGTTGCGCGATGCGGATCGGCATATATTTACTGGCGATTGTTCTTGTCGCGTTTCATGCATACGCCTCAAAAGAGAATGGTGCTCCGGCGGTTGGTGACAAAGCGCCTGACTTCACCTTGAAAGATGCCGACGACCAAGTCCACTCCTTAAAGAAGCTTCGTGGAAAGATTGTATTTCTGATTCTCGGTAATAGAAAAATTCGGAAAGAGGACGACAAGTGGGCGGCGGCATTTCAGAAAGATTATGGCGACCATGAAGGGATTATAGCTTTTATCATCGCAGACATGCGGAGTGTTCCCGGATTTGTGCCCAAGGGGTTCATCAAGAGACAACTCAGGAAGAATAAGCCACCAGTGACGTTGTTGCTCGACTGGAAAGGCGAAGTACACAAAACTTATCGCACTGACAAAAAGAAACCGAATCTTTATCTTATCGCTCCAGACGGTTCAATCGTTTTCCATGTCAAGTCAGATTTTGATGAGAAAACCCGGGAGATGCTCAAAACAGCAATCAGCGAGATAGAACCTTCGGCAAAAGAAGAATTACCTGAATGAGTAATAGCGTTTCGCTTAAATATATAGCGCGTATGATTCTTGATAATAACATTCTACTTCTCCGTAGGCGGGGCATCTTGCCCCGCCGGCACTGTGCCGAGACAAGGCTTCTTACTCAGCTCCACACAAGTTTCCATACATAATCCGCACAGTCAATGCACGATTGTTTTGGAGAGGCGGACTTCTAATATTCAATAGGGTGTTAAGCTGATCTGGTAAATAGTACATGGTATATTTCGTTACCGGCTGCGTCGGATTCATCGGAAGTAAAGTCACCGAGCTACTGCTCAAGGATGGTCACACGGTAGTCGGTATTGATAATCTTAACGATGCTTATGACGTACGATTGAAAAGATGGCGGCTTCAACAACTCGAGAGGGAATCCGGTTTTCGGTTCCATGAGTTGGACATTTGTAATCAATCTGCATTGCGCGAGGTGTTCAACACACACACCCCTGATGCGGTCATCAATCTGGCTGCCCGCGCCGGTGTCCGCTACTCCGTCGAAAATCCTTGGGTGTATTATGAAACAAATGTCACCGGCACACTGAATCTACTGGAGTTATGCCGGGAGGTGGAAGTCAAGAAATTTGTACTGGCATCGACATCGAGCCTGTACGGGGCGAATAATCTTCAGCCATTCCAAGAAGACGCAGACACGAATTCGCCCATTTCTCCTTATGCCGCGTCAAAAAAGGGAGCGGAAACCCTCTGTTATAGCTATCACTACCTGCACGGCATAGATGTCACAGTGTTTCGCTTTTTCACCGTTTACGGTCCTGCCGGCAGGCCCGATATGAGCCCGTTCCGATTTGTCCAATGGATAAGCGAAGGACACCCGGTAGTTGTTTACGGAGACGGGGGACAATCGCGTGACTTCACTTTTGTCGACGACGTTGCCCGTGGAACGATTGCCGGACTTAAGCCAATCGGCTATGAAGTCATTAATCTGGGATCGGATTCCCCCGTTGTGTTAATGGACATGATTCATTTAGTGGAGGAGTTGACAGGAAAAAAGGCTAAGATTGAATATAAACCATCCCATCCCGCGGATGTGCGTGCAACTTGGGCAGACATCGGACGCGCAGAGCAATTGCTGGGATGGCGTCCGCATTCCACATTTCGGGATGGTTTCTCGGCGCTTGTAGATTGGTATCGAGACAACAGAGAATGGGCGAAAGAAATATCAACGCTTTAGCACGCTGAACCCGCAATGCCAACACTTCTTGATTTGAGTTCTGGGTTTTGTAAATCAGCCCATGCTAGATTGAATCATATGAAGCCCTCGTAGTTGGAGATGGAAACACTTATCCTAAAAGCAGAGGCAATAAATGAACATACATGAGTACCAAGCAATTGAAATCTTAAAAACCCACGGCGTCACTGTTCCAAACGGAGACATAGCATCAACCCCTAGCGAGGCGGAAGCAATCGCTCGAAAACTTGATTGCTCGACCTATGTTGTCAAAGCACAAATCCATGCCGGTGGACGCGGAAAAGGCGGAGGCGTGAAATTGGCGAAAAGCCCTGAAGACGTTGGCATACACGCCGACGCTATTTTGGGAATGCAACTCGTGACCCATCAAACAGGCCCGGAGGGAAAACTTGTAAGAAAGGTCTTGGTAGCCGAAGCGAGCGAGATTGTCGATGAGTTTTATCTCGGCATTGTGCTTGACCGTGCAATTTCACGAGTCGTGCTGATGGGCAGTGGCGAAGGCGGAGTTAACATCGAAGAGGTAGCATCAACCCGTCCCGAAAAGATTTTCAAGGAGATGATAGATCCGGCAGTCGGGTTGCGCCCTTTCCAAGCACGGCGGCTGGCTTACAATCTTGCCATCCCCAAAGATCTCGTCTCGAAAGCCTCTTCATTGATGTCCGCACTGTACACTACCTTTATCCATTGCGACTGTTCGCTAGTGGAAATCAACCCGCTTGCTATCACGAAAACTGATGATGAACAAGACATTGTGGCGCTTGACGCAAAACTCAATTTTGACGACAATGCGCTCTGGCGGCAACCGGACATTGAGTCCATGCGCGATCCGAACGAAGAGGATGCTCGCGAGTTGGAGGCAGGTGAATCGGGATTGAGTTACATCAGTCTCGACGGAAACATCGGATGTATGGTTAACGGCGCCGGGCTTGCCATGGCGACGATGGATCTGATTAAACTGCACGGCGGCGAACCTGCGAATTTCCTTGATGTCGGAGGCGGCGCGACGACAGAGACCGTCGCACACGCCTTCCGTCTTATTCTCGCCGACAAAAAAGTGAAGGCAGTGTTGGTGAACATTTTCGGCGGCATTATGAAATGTGACGTAATCGCTAACGGAATCATTGAGGCTATCAAGCAGGAAGCATTGGAAGTGCCGCTCGTCGTGCGTCTTGAAGGCACAAACGTCAAGATTGGAAAGCGGCTTCTCACAGATTCTGGCCTGAACCTGATTGCGGCTGATGGGCTTGCAGAAGCCGCGCAAAAAGCCGTTGCGGCGGCGAAAGGAAGATAAAATGAAAGGGCATCTGAGTCGGTCAATTCTTTTTGGATATATGAGTATGGCTCTGCTGTGCTTATTTGGATGTTCTGGAGATTCTCCAACCAATTTCGGCGAAGTTTTGGACTTCATCGGCGACCCATCTTTTTCAAGCGTGGCTTCGGCTAACACCGCATTTGGGTTCAAGCTGCTTTCGGATTTGCAGACACGACAGCCCGATGCGAATATCATGATTTCTCCCCTGAGCATATCGATTGCGCTGACGATGACGAACAACGGAGCTGCCGGGGAAACGCAACGCGCTATAGCGGAAGTGCTGGAAATAGAGAATTTAGACATTAACACCGTAAACCGCGCTAACGCGGCGCTACGAAACAGCTTGGAAAACACTGGGCCAAAAGTCGAAATCGCGATTGCAAACTCAATCTGGTCGCGTCAAGGCGTTGTATTCAACCCGAGTTTTCTCGAACGAAACCGTGAGTTTTATGAAGCGGAAATTGAGTCGCTCAATTTCAGCGATCCACAGGCTCTGGAAGTCATAAACGGTTGGGTAGAAACAAACACGAATGGCAAAATTAAACAGATTCTTCAACGGATTGACCCGAGAACACTGATAGTTCTGATAAATGCCATCTACTTCAAGGGGAGTTGGCAGCAAGAGTTTGATAAGTCCGCAACCCGCGATGGCACGTTCTATCTATCGGACGGGAGTGAAAAGCAGGTACCGATGATGTACCGAAAAGGGACATATCCATATTTTCGAGGTAGCAACTTTGAAGCCGCGCGCCTCCCTTACGGCGACGGCGAAGTAAGCATGTATGTCTTCTTGCCTAATCGCGAATCTGACTTAGATGGTTTCATAGGACAGTTGAACGTGGAGAACTGGTCAGAATGGATGTCCCAATTTCGGGAGAGGGCAGATGACGATAGCGAGATGATACTTCCACGTTTCAAATTGGAGTACGAAGTAAAACTTAACGACACACTCAAGGATTTGGGGATGGGAATTGCTTTTGGCGGAGGCGCAGATTTTAGCGGCATGGGGCCGCAACTGTTTATCAGCGAGGTGAGACACAAAACCATCATAGAAGTTAATGAGGAGGGAACCGAAGCAGCAGCGGTAACTGCTGTTATTGGAGTCGAGTCCGCACCTCCGGTTTTCCGAGTAGACCGCCCCTTCTTTTTCGCCATTTATGACAATAGAACGCAGACACTCCTATTCATGGGAATAGTCATGGAACCGATGTAGCTGGTAGGACTTCACGGCGGCAAGAAAGAACGGGAAAGCCACAGGAAGAATTGTGTTGTGAAGTGTGCACTAGCACGAATGGTAACCTGAGCTGACAAGGTGGGCAAAATCAGCATTCGACTAGCATGCTCTCGAAGTTCCGCTCATTGTTCGCCTTGAGGTACAAACGTCGAAATTGGAAAGCAACTTCTCACGGATTCCAGTCTGAACCTGATTGCCACTGAGGGGCTTGCCGATGCCGCGCAGAAAACTGTTCGATCAGCGCGAGGAGGATGAGATGAAAAGACTTCTGCTACGGCTATTCCATATCGGATACGTGTGTACAGCCCTGCTGTGCCTATTCGGTTGTTCTCATGGAGATTCACCGAAAGATGCTATTGGCGATGTATTGGACCTCATCGGCGATCCCTCTATTTCAAGCGTCGCCTCAGCCAACACTACATTCGGCTTCAAGCTACTCACGGATCTGCAGAATCGGCAGCCCGAAACAAATATCATGATTTCTCCCCTGAGCATATCGATTGCACTGACGATGACGTACAACGGAGCGGTCGGAGAAACGCAACGTGCTATGGCAGATGTGTTAGAAATCGAAAGTTTGGGTATCGACACCGTGAATCGCTCCAACGCGTCGCTGCGCGACAGCTTGCAAAGCACCGACCCAAAAATCGAAATCGCGATCGCAAACTCTATTTGGTCGCGTCAAGGCGTTGAATTTGATCCGATTTTTCTCGAACGAAACCGCGAGTTTTTCGGCGCGGAAATTGGGTCGCTCAATTTCAGTGATCCACACTCAACCGAAGTTATAAACGGTTGGGTAGATACAAACACGAATGGCAAGATAAACCAGATTGTCCAACGGATTGATCCCGGTACACTGATATTCCTGATAAATGCCATCTACTTCAAGGGGAATTGGCAGAAGGAGTTTGATAAGTCTACAACCCGCGACGGCATCTTCTACTTGTCTGATGGAGGCCAGAAGCAGGTACCGATGATGTATCGAAAAGGGGCGTATCCATATTTTCGAGGTAACAACTTTGAAGCCGCGCGTCTTCCTTATGGCGATGGCGAAATAAGCATGTATATCTTCTTGCCTAATCGCAGTTCTAACCTAAATGATTTCATCGGTCAATTGAACGCGGAAAACTGGTCAAACTGGATGTCCCAATTCAAAGAAAGAACGGACGACAGCGAGATGATACTGCCGCGTTTCGAATTGGAATACGAAGTGAAACTCAACGACGCGCTCACGGCACTGGGGATGGGAATAGCCTTCGGCACGGGCGCGGATTTTAGCGGCATGGGCACACAACTGTTTATCAGCGAAGTCCGGCACAAAACCATCATAGAAGTCAACGAGGAGGGAACCGAAGCAGCCGCGGTAACCGCTGTTGTTGGAGTCAAATCTCTGCCTCCAGCCTTCCGAGTTGATCGTCCCTTTCTTTTCGCCATTCATGACGATGGGACGCAGACGCTTCTATTCATGGGAATTGTTGTGGAACCGATGTAGTCGAGGCTCCGCATAAAAAAACGACATTGAATTGGTTCGGATAAACTCAAATCCGTCCACAGCGTGCTACACCAAGATAACGCGAGAGGCAGCGGGAATGCTCATTGGCGCCTGAACACATACAGATTGGCAATGCGATATTGCGAGGACTTGACAAATGACGGAGAAACTTGGTCTGAATGATATATGTGTAAGAAGTAGGCGTGTGATGGTACGCGTTGATTTCAACGTGCCGATGGAAGATGGTCGTATCACTGACAACACCCGGATTCGAGCCGCTCTGCCTACAATTCTTCAACTCATTCGTGACGGTGCCAAGTTAGTGCTGGTGACCCATCTTGGGCGCCCAAAGGGCTTCGAATCGGGACTTTCCACCGAGCCGCTTGCTGTAGAATTAAGCAAACTCATGGGTCAGCGAGTGCGACACACTGGAGACTGCATCGGACCCGATGTTGAAAACACAATAGATGATCTTCAAGAAGGGGAAGTGCTGCTGCTTGAGAACATCCGCTTCTACAAGGAGGAAACTCAAAATGAGGCGGAATTTGCCCGTGTGCTAGCCGCGCTGGCGGACATTTATGTGAATGACGCGTTTGGCACGGCACACCGCGCTCACGCTTCAACTGAAGGAGTTACCCACTATTTTGAGCATTGTGCCGCGGGGCTGTTGATGGAACGAGAGATTGAATACCTCGGCAAAGTAGTCGAGAGACCGGAACGCCCGTTTGTTGCAATACTCGGCGGTGCGAAAATCTCGGATAAGATTGGGGTGATTGAAAACCTCATTGAAAATGTCGATGGGCTCCTTATCGGCGGCGGTATGGCATACACTTTTCTTGAAGCCATGGGGGTACCAATCGGCGACTCTATCGTGGAGCGAGACAAATTGGAACTGGCGAGCGAATTACTCAAGAAAGCTGTAGATCGAAAGCTAGATATTTACTTGCCGGAAGATCATGTCATCGGTAGAGAACTAAATCCCTCTACAGAATCACGAATTGTTGGACGCGCGGAAATATCTGATGGTTGGAAAGGTTTGGACATCGGTCCCAAGTCAGTTGAGGCCTTCGGTGCGATTCTCGATGGAGCCAACACTATCTTTTGGAATGGTCCATTGGGCATATACGAATTCGAAAAATTTGCGAACGGAACAATCGAAATTGCCAAACGGCTCGCTGAGTCCGACGCAGTCAGCATCATCGGTGGGGGTGATTGTGTCGCCGCAGTGCATAAAGCCGGCGTCGCGGACAGAATAACGCATATCTCCACCGGTGGCGGAGCGTCACTAGAATTTCTTGAAGGAAAAACGTTGCCCGGAATTGCCGCATTGACCGATAAATAAAATTTACACACATTTCATTTTGGAAACTAAAACAGGAAAATCAAGGAGAATTCGCGTACATGTTTCAAAAAATTACCCCTCGCAGTCAGGACTATTCCGAATGGTACACTGAAGTAATCCGGGGAGCGGAATTGGCGGATTATGCGCCCGTGCGCGGTTGCATGGTTATCCGACCTTACGGATACGAACTGTGGGAAAACGTGAAAGCGGGGCTTGATCGCCGTTTCAAGGAAACGGGGCATGAAAACGCCTACTTTCCGCTTTTCGTTCCGATGAGTTTTATCGAAAAAGAAGCCGAACATGTCGAAGGTTTCGCGCCCGAATTAGCTGTCGTCACACACGGCGGCGGCAAGAAATTAGAGGATCCACTTGTGGTGCGTCCTACCTCCGAAACGGTCATCGGGCACATGTACAGCCAGTGGATCCAGTCGTACCGTGACTTGCCAGTGCTGATTAACCAGTGGGCAAACGTGGTGCGATGGGAATTGCGCACTCGCCTTTTTTTGCGCACGATGGAGTTTCTCTGGCAGGAGGGTCACACTGCACACGCCACCGTTGAGGAAGCCCAAGAGGAAACCTTGCGAATGCTAGACGTGTACACTGACTTTGCCGTCAACGATGCCGCTATTCCGGTTATTCCCGGCCGCAAGAGCGAGAGCGAAAAATTTCCCGGAGCGGACGCCTCCTATAGCATCGAAGCCATGATGGGCGATGGACGAGCGTTACAGTCCGGAACCTCGCACAACCTCGGACAAAACTTTTCCAAAGCCTTCGAGATACAATATCAGGACGAAAACAGTGAACTGCAATATTGCTGGACTACAAGTTGGGGCGTAAGCACCCGTATGGTCGGCGCTATAATAATGACGCACGGTGATGACCAAGGTCTCGTTTTGCCACCACAGTTGGCACCTATTCAGGTAGTGATTATACCAATCTGGAAGAAAAACAGCGACGATGAGAAACGCTCTGTCATGGAAGCGGTGGCGAAGATGACCGCTGCGATTGGCGAAGATGTCCGAGTGAAGGTAGACGACCGAGACGGATATTCGCCCGGTTGGAAATTTAACGAGTGGGAGTTAAAAGGTGTGCCGCTACGGATTGAAATTGGTCCGCGTGACGTAGAAAAAGGAGAGGCTATACTGGCTCGTCGAGATCAACCCGGTCGAGGAGGCAAGTTATCCATACCCTTGGCAGGCATATCGGAGGCAGTCAGCGATTCATTGACCGCCATCCAAAGAGCTCTGCTGGAGCGCGCCACCAAATTCCGCGATGAAAACACTTCTGAAACTACAGACTACGACCAACTTAAAGCGGCGGTCGCCACCGGCTTTGCCCGTGCTTGGTGGTGTGGAAACCCATCATGCGAGGACCAGGTCAAAGCCGACACGCAAGCGACAACTCGCTGTATGCCGATAGATCAACCCGACGGTGGTGGAACGTGCATTGTATGCAGTGAATCGGCGAAAGAAATCGCGGTTTTTGCGCGGGCATATTAATTAGTACCTATCAACGTTGTCGAAGCATGCGTCGGGATATTGCAACCTGTGACGCAATACGGAGCATCTTTCAAGGAACTTCAAGTTAATGAGCATTCTTGTAGATAAAGACACAAAAGTTATCGTCCAAGGGATTACCGGGCGTTCCGGTCGGTTTCACACCCAACAGTGCGTTGAATACGGCACCCGGATTGTCGCGGGTGTTACTCCGGGCAGAGGCGGTTCGGATGTTGATGGTATCCCCGTCTACGATACGGTTGACGAAGCTGTCGAGGCTACCGGAGCGGATACATCTGTCATCTTCGTGCCGGCTCGGTTCGATGCTGCAGATTCTGTCATGGAAGCGGCCACTGCCGGCATTAGCCTAATTGTTTGCATCACGGAAGGGGCGCCCGTGCTTGACATGATAAAAGCCAAGCGTTTTCTGGACGGGCTGCCCACTCGTCTCATTGGCCCAAACTGTCCCGGAATTATCACGCCCGGAGGATGTAAAATCGGCATCATGCCCGGTTACATCCATCACCCCGGCAAGATCGGCATCGTTTCCCGAAGCGGAACCTTAACTTATGAAGCTGTAGATCAGGTGACAAAACTTGGTCTTGGCCAATCCACGTGCGTCGGTATCGGCGGTGATCCGGTCATCGGCTCTACATTCGTTGACGTTCTTGCATTGCTTGAAGCCGACGAAGACACGGAAGCGGTGATTATGATTGGCGAAATTGGTGGGACGGCGGAGGAAACGGCGGCTCAATTTGTAAAGGAGAACATGAGCAAACCGGTGGTCAGTTTTATCGCGGGACAGACTGCTCCCACGGGCAAACGAATGGGACATGCTGGCGCGATTATTTCGGGTGGACAGGGTACAGCAGGAGAAAAGATAGAGGTGTTGAAAGCCGCCGGGATTGCTGTTTCTCAAAGTCCGGCGACTATTGGGGATACACTGGTAGAGGCGCTTGAAAGTTGATGCGGATTAGGAAACGGTGACCCATAACGCCTGCGCCTTCTTCCTTTATTTGAGGCGCACTCGGTAATGCCGTGGACCAAGCTGCTCCAAGCGCCCATCCTCCAACCATTGTTCGCGGCGTTTGAGCGATAATTTGATTAAATCTCGGCGTGATTCTGCATCTCGCGGACGGCGACGAGGCGACCGGTGTAACTGTTTTGCGCGTTGCTTGAGTTGATATTCTCGTGATTTCTCTCTAATTTTCTTTACGTGCTGATCGAAGTTTACAATTTTCATGTCGTCTCATCCTCAATCGCCGATTTCAGCGTATTCAGCGTATCAAGTATCTTTTCTGTCCGGGCAGATGTTACAAGGTAATCCCAGTCAATCTCGTGTTTGTACAAAGCCATTAGCTCTTTCGCCCAATCGCCATCATCAATCGACTGCCAGTGAACATACGCGCTGACTCGATCGATGATAAGATCCTCTACGCCGATGATATAGACGTTCAAGCCCTCAATCTCGACTTGTGTAATTTTCTCTTCCGATCCGGCGAGGATATCATCAGGGATTTCAATGGCTACATCCAAGTCGGCGTGATACCAGTGCCTTCCCATCCGATTAAACCCCCAATTTTCCAAAATGTTGCCAATTTCGGATCGTCTTCCACTAACGAGATCGACATCCGCGGTGGTGTAATCGCCGAGCGTGTAGAATTCTAGTGCGTTGCCGCCGACAACAACATAGGGTAGTTCGTCTGAATGTGCCAATGCCGCGGTAACAAGCGCACAAACATAGAGACGTCGGCGCAGTGGGTCTTCAATTTTTTTGGCATATTCGAGCTTTGTACGAAGTTCTGTTTCCAACATCTCTTAGCCCTTCAAGAAATTCTCCAGCATGTTTTTCCCTTCAAGTGTCAATATGGACTCCGGGTGAAATTGTACGCCCCAGATGGGGTAGTCTTTATGTCGAAGTCCCATGATTTCGTTTTCGTCAGTCCACGCAGTAATTTGGAGGCAGGCCGGCATACTTTCCCTAGCTACAATCAGCGAGTGGTATCGCGTTGCCTCAAACGGATTCTGCACTCCCGCGAAGATTTCTTGCCCATTATGTTCAATCATTGATGTTTTCCCGTGCATCAATCGGTCTGCACGAACTACATCTCCGCCGAAGACATCTCCAATACACTGATGCCCCAAACAAACGCCCAAAACCGGCACCTTGCCCGCGAAAGATCGAATCAAGTCGCAGGATATCCCAGCTTCGCGAGGTGTGCAGGGACCGGGTGATATGACAATTTTGTCTGGCGCGAGGCGTTCAATCGCCTCCAACGTTATTTTATCGTTGCGATGAACCACAATCTCTGCCCCTAGCTCACCGAAGTATTGGACGAGATTGTAGGTAAACGAGTCGTAGTTGTCAATCATCAGTATCACGGTTTTTCTCCTAGGTGTTCCGCCGAATTCTCATCATCTCGTTTCCACCTTTTTGAAACTCATAGGCTACAGGACAGATGTCAACTGTATAGCCAAGCGACCGAAAATACGATTGGATGGGTGCAATGTGGCGCGACGTTCTACAATCAAGCGCCAATAGCGGAAAGACTCTAATCTCTCTGGAAACCCGGCATAGCTCGTGTAAGGCTTCCCGGTGAAAATCAAGTGATAACTGTTCCGAATACAGAAAGAGTAGATGCGAACAGACTGCCAAATCAAACTTCTCATCGTCAAAACAGAGTTTCGGTAGTGACAGCGGAAGATAACGACCCTGCGCTTTTCCAATGTTGAAATCCTGCAAAAACTTTTGCATCCTTTCAAGTCGGTAGCAACCAAGGTGTTCAGGGTTCGCAAAAAAATCCCACACAAAATCATCAGGTTTCTGTTTCACCTGAGAGATGACAGTATCGTAGGTCTTTTCGATTCTCTGCTCAATCTGGTTTTTCGAAAAGACGTAGATTGGATCGATCGATATTACGGTGTGTCCCAGCCCCTTCATCTCACTGTTAAAACTGGCGGGTCCATCACCTACTCCTAGAATTCGCGATGTCAGTTCATCGTTGGAGAGCATGAACATGTGTCTGTATTCCTCAAGCGATCGCCCCCAAGGGACGACTTGGTCGAGCGTCACACTCACGGTTTCCTCCCGTGCATCTGTCTACTCGAGTCCGGCTTCAGCCAATTTAATTGCCCTTAGCACGGCTTGTGCTTTGTTTAACGTTTCTTCGTATTCGGTTTGGGGTACCGAATCTGCAACGACTCCGCCGCCAGCTTGTACGTAAGCGATTCCATCTTTTACGACAAGCGTGCGAATGATGATAGCCGTGTCGGAATTACCGGAAAAGCTGAAATATCCCGCGGCCCCACCATACGGTCCGCGGCGCGTTGGTTCGAACTCGTCGATTATCTCCATGGCTCGAATCTTGGGCGCCCCTGAAAGTGTCCCGGCAGGTAAACATGCTCGGATAACGTCAAAGGCGGTCACATTCTCGCGTAACTCACCCACAACATGCGAAACAATGTGCATGACATGTGAATAGCGTTCAATTTCCATCATCTCGCTGACGCGAACTGTGTGGAATTTGCAAACTCTCCCCAGATCGTTGCGCCCAAGATCAACGAGCATGACGTGTTCGGCACGCTCCTTTTCGTCTGCAATCAACTCCTCGGCTAGTGCCGTATCTTCAGCGGGTGTATCGCCACGTGGCCGAGTCCCGGCGATAGGACGTGTCTCTGCTATTCCATCCTCAACGCGCACCATCATCTCGGGAGAAGTGCCTGCTATCTGAACATCGCCCAACTTCAGGTAATACATGTATGGTGACGGGTTAACGGTACGCAAAGCTCGGTACACGTCGAAGGCGTCCACTGATAACGGGGTACACAGCCGCTGCGAGGGAACAACCTGGATAATGTCTCCCGCGGCGATGTATTTCTTCGCTCGCAAGACAATGGATTCATATTCAGGCTGTGTGAAATTCGATTCAGGCTCAACTTCGGCTATATCCGTACGTCGTGATTTGGAAGGCGGCATCAACAACGGATTCTTCAACTTGGCAATCAGCATGTCGATGCGATCCACCGCACGCTGGTATGCACCTTCTACGTCGTCATCAACATGCACGTTCGCCACCGCCGTAATCCGATGACCAACTCGATCGAATATCAACAGGGTATCGGTAATCATAAAGAAGCAATCTGGCAACTGACGATCATCTTCTGTACTGTCGGGCAACTCTTCAAAAAAACGCACAGCATCATAGCTCAGATAGCCGACAGCACCGCCGTGGAAACGCGGCAAGCCCTCGACCTCGACGGGTTGATAGCGCCGCATTAATTTCTCAAGTTCGCCGAGCGGATAGCTACTTTCGAGCTCTGTTGTCGTGCCCTCCTCTAAGTCCTGTATCCGTACCTGATTGTCTTTACTCTGAAATAGAATTGAAGGTTCACTACCGAGAAACGAATACCTTCCAACGTGCTCGCCGCCTTCAACGCTTTCTAACAAGAAACTATATTCACCGGCATCAATTTTGTTGAATGCTGATACAGGGGTTTCCATGTCTGCCAAAATTGACTTAAAGACAGGAATCAAGTTGCCGTGTTGCGCCTTTTTGCGAAAATCTTCCAAACTCGGGTAATACATCCAGAGTCTCCTCATACGTGAAACGTGAATCCGCTATACGCCGCGTACCTGTTTCACGAATATACTTCATCGGGATTAAAAACCTTCTTGCCTACGATGCGGCTGGAGTTGCCATCGGAGGAGACTTCCCGAAAGAAACAGGAGCGATAACCGACGTGGCACGCTCCGCCCCTCTGCTCGACCTTAATCAGGAGCGCGTCGCCGTCACAGTCAATGGCAACGGATTTGACAGTTTGCGTATGCCCCGAAGTCTCCCCCTTAACCCAGTATTCCTGACGAGATCGGCTCCAGAAGCAAGCACGCCCGGATTCTATAGTTCTCTGCAAAGCCTGACGATTCATAAACGCCACCATGAGGACTTCATTGCTTTCGACGTCTTGTACGATGGCAGGAATTAACCCGGCTTGGTCAAATTTGAGTTCATCAAGTATATCCATCACTTTTGCTCCTTGCTATAATGATTGATCACTAGAAAATTCGGTACAAAAAAAGCCGTAGACATCGGATTTCGTATGCCTACGGCTTTGATTTATCAAATATGAATCCAAAAAATCTATCTCAGCAAAGGCACACTCCCACTCTGAACGGTACGCCACCAATGCCAATGATGAGATTCAGTTTGAAGTTGTGGATTGAAAGTTTGCATGGGTTTACTTCATTCACATGTTATCTTTTCCAGATAAGCACTATATAATATCATAAGCGGTGTTCGGATGTCAAGGCAATATCGCAATGAGTAGTCGTTGACTTTGGTAACAAAATAGACATCTTTCCAAAATGGATCCGTGTAGTTACAGCAATCTCGGAGATTAGAATAACTACGCCGTTTGGCAACTTGTTGAGGAATATCGCAAGTTTACAATGGCAGCAATCACATTCCATGTTTTCCCATAGTTGCGATGTTTGCCTCGATAGATGTCTTTGGTGATGCGAAAAATCTTACATCGTCTGACGATATTCTCAATGGCGACCCTGCGTGTTGCCAACCGTCGGTTGAATTGCTTCGCCTCCCGAGTTAAGGGCTTGCTCCGATAGGCCTTGATGGGCGTCGAACTGTTGGCATACCGTTTGGCTATCCCCTGATAACCACTGTCAGCCAACTTCTCAGTTTCGGGAGAAATTGCCACACGACTTTCCTTCAGAATGGTGTAATCGTGAACACTCCCTTTGCGGCAGGTAACCGATACTATTTCTAACAGCGCCAAACACGCAATCAATTGAACTTTTATGGTGTGCCTTTTTTTTTACCGCTATAGTAGACACGCTGTCCTTTGGTTGGACGTTCAATCGGTTGCTCGGTGGCATCAACGATGATGGTTTGGAGATCGCCCTCCACTAAGTGCTTTCGATTCTTCAATGAAAGCACTTTAACTAACACATCAAGTATCTGATGATAGAGTTTATTTGCATAAGACTCACTGATACCAAACTCCATGCCTAATCTGGCAAAGGTTGGATAGTGGCGCAAATAGGTGAATGTCAATAGAAGGCGATCGGCCAATGCAACCTCCGATTTCTTTCCTCGTTTCTTCATCGGACGTTCTTCTTTAAGTTTTTCAAAGTAAGTCGCCACACGCTCCAAAATAAGGTTGAAAGCCGCCTTGTCAATACCAACCGCTCGCAGAAATTGCTCATCTGACTGTTTTACTGCTTTTTCAAATTGACTCATGGGTATCCTTTCTACAACAGAAGATTGTTGAAAGGATATAACGTAAAATCAAGCCAAATAGATACTTATTTTGGAAAGATGTCTAATATAGTATGGGCGATATTTCACGCCCACATAGGAATCAAGTTAAGCGATTTGAGTCGCAAGTCACGCAGTTTCTAATGTCTTAAACTGTTAATCTCCATGTAGACATGGGCGATGGAATACCAACCCATTCGTTGATGGGTGCACCACAGAAGATGACTCATGACGCTGGTTTCCGTGGGGACCGGTGCGGTTGGAAACCGCACCTACCGTATGGGGTGAGATTGAGATTTACTCCTCACCCAATGGGGACTAAGTTAAGGGTTTTGCGGCGAAGAACTCACCAATACTAGACGAACTCCCTTAACTTAATCCGTATGCGGGCGATATTTCACGCCCATACTATAAACGGCTAAGTCCTTTCGTTGTTCAATCTCCGTTCCGTTTTCTTTCGGCTATATCAGATCTAATCCTATCTGCCTCATTCGGAAATATTACTGTAAACATTAAGAGAGGTAACTGTTGAAAGATTTGATACAGAAGTTTCGAGTTTGTCTATCCGTGATTCAAGGTTTTTCATTCGTGATTCCAGTTTACTAAACCGGCCATCAATACACTTATGGATTCAATCAAGTTTCTCTAGGATCGCAGCTTCGGTTTCTTTAGACATGATAATCTCCTTATTTGGAAATCATGACGGATTTTCCGTTCTTAACTGTCTAAATATTGGGGGTAAGTTAAATCTTCAATCGAATGTTAAGGGAAAAGTTTTTCTGGCACAATAAAAATCGACATGCTATAGTAATGAATTGTTCTCATATCCGAGAACGATCTAGGTTAAAATGAGAAAGGAAAACTATAAAAAACTTGTTGAGAAGGGCAATGCCCCTTGTTGTCATCGTTATCTTTGTGTGCGCATTCTTTGGCGTTATGTTGCATCAGAGCGTATCAAACGATCTTACAAATGAACGAAAAGGAGAGGATTTCTGTGCGTAAATTTTTGTTTTGCGTTTCTGCATCGGTTTTAGCGATTGCACTGGTAGTTCCAGGACTCGCTCAAGGTGAGGAGAGTATTCGTGACAAAGTTAAAAAGAGAGGAAAACTGATATGTGGGGTCCACGGAGGGTTACCCGGCTTCAGTTTCTTAAGTGAAGATGGAAAGTGGAGTGGTTTCGATGCAGACTATGGTAGGGCGATCGCTGCCGCTGTTCTCGGTGATCCGGACAAAGTTGAATTCGTCCCCTTGAAAGCCCCCGAACGTTTCCCGGCACTACAAACCGGCGAAATAGATGTCTTAATCCGTAACACCACGTGGACGCTCACTCGTGACACCCAAGTCGGGGCAGACTTTGCACCGCCAACCTTCTATGACGGGCAGGGATTTATGCTTGCCAAAGCCCTCGGTATTACCTCATTAGAGGAATTAGCAGGCGCGAGTATCGGTGTAACAGCCGGTAGCACCACCGAGCTAAATCTGACGGATACGATGCGATCCTTAGGCATCGACTTTAATCCAGTCGTCTTTGAAGAAATTGATACCCTTTACAACAGTTATGAACAGGGACGCTGTGACGTCGTGACCTCTGATAAGTCGCAATTAGTTGCACGTCGCCAAGTTCTCAAGGACCCGGAGGCGCATATTATCCTTGACGCGACAATCTCAAAAGAACCGTTGGGTCCCGTCACCGTTCACGGTGATAACAAGTGGAACGATGTGGTAAGTTGGGTGGTTTATGCGACCTTCTTCGCCGAAGAACACGAGATCACACAAGCCAATGTAAGCACTTTTGAAACCGACAACCCTGAGATTAAACGTTTTTTAGGTAAGACCGGCGATACAGGCAAACAACTCGGTCTACCACAGGATTGGGCACATCAAGTGATCAATGCTGTTGGCAACTATGGCGAAGTCTTTGAACGCAATCTCACTCCGCTTGGCTTGCCCCGCGGGGTCAACAAACCGTGGACACAAGGTGGACTGCTTTACGCCATGCCGTTCCGTTAGGGGCACACTGCTCATAGAGAAAACCCAGATGAATACTTCAGTCAGTTGAGGTATTCATCAAAAACCATGGCACCACTACTAAAGCCTATGAACGTTCCCTTTTGGCGAGATGTCCGCGTCCTGCGTGTGCTGCTCCAAATCCTTTTCCTTATTGGTGTCTTTCTGTTGGCGGGGCTTCTCTACACAAACATGTTAAGAGGATTAAGCAAGCTGGGGTTAACGCTCAACCTTGACTTTTTGGGGAATGAAGCCGGTTTTGACATCTCTGAAGGGATTGAATATACACCCTCAGAAACGTACCTCAAAGCGTTCTGGGTGGGCGTGGTAAACACCCTAAAGGTGAGCTTCATAGGAATTATATGCGCGACGATTTTGGGACTTATTGTCGGCATCGCCCGCCTTTCCAGCAACTGGTTAATCCGAACCATAGCCGCCGTTTACGTTGAATGTTTCCGCAACATTCCACTCCTCCTTCAAATACTGTTTTGGTACAGTGCTGTAATCCTGAAACTCCCGAGAGTCGGAGAGAGCATATCACTATTCGGAGGTGTGTTCATTAATCAACGGGGGCTCTATTTCCCCTCACCTGAACCTACTGCTGGCTTGAAAATATGGAGCGGATTCCTTCTCGCAGGTCTTATCTTGGCAGCAGTTCTTTACATCGTTCGGTGGCGGCAACTTCAACAGTTAGAACGTCCCGGCTTTCGTGCCAAGTGGGCACTTCCCGGTTTTTTGATCGTCGCCATTTTGGGATGGTTTCTAACACCGGAAAAGCCATTTACGCTCGATTTTCCGGTTTTGAGAGGTTTCAACTTTGTCGGGGGGGTGAACCTGTCCCCTGAGTTCTCTGCACTTTTAATCGGGCTTTCTGTTTACACAGGCGCATTCATCGCCGAAGTCGTGAGAAGTGGGATACAAGCCGTTGTAAAGGGACAACGAGAAGCAGCGAGAGCGATCGGTTTGAATGAGGGGCAAACATTACGCTTAGTCGTTCTGCCCCAAGCGGTCCCGATTATCGTACCGCCACTCACCAGCCAATATTTGAACCTCGCCAAAAACTCAAGTTTAGCGATTGCGATTGGGTTCCCTGATATGTTTAGTATCGGTCATACTATGATGCTTCAAACGGGGCAATCTATACCTGTGTTCGCGATGATTATGGTGAGTTACCTAATTATGAGTCTGACAACATCGGCGGGCATGAATTGGTACAACCGCTGGATTAACCGTATTGGACGATAACAGGGCGACAGGCAAAAGGAACACCAAAAAGTGTCTGAGTTAGAACATACGCAAGAAATTAAACCACCTCATAGCTCAAAAGCGGTGTTGCCGTGGCTTAAGGAAAACCTTTTTAGTACATGGTACAACACCCTACTGACCCTTTTCGCCTTGGGCATTGTGTACTTTGTCCTGAAGGGGATTTTGGTTTGGGCATTCACAGATGCAAATTGGGATGTTATCCCTGCCAACCTGCGACTTTTTTTAGTCGGTCCCTATCCGAAAACCGAAATATGGCGGGTCTGGATTGTGCTTTATACGGTATGTGCCTTGGCGGGGCTAAGTGGTGGAATTTGGGGTGGACTGACACTCAGATTTGCCGTCGGAATTGGAGGGGCCGGAATCGTATGTACCCTTCTGCCGATCGACATGGCAACCTTCAGCTGGACAACACGAGGATGGATACTGGGCGGCGTAGCCTTGATCGCAGCTCTATTTTTTGTTGGGATCCGTAGTCGAGACTTTTTACCCAAAATGCGTCGTTGGGTACTCGTGGGATGGATACTCTCTTTTCCTTGGACCCTGATAATGCTACGGGGTTTCGGCGAGAACGCTATTCCCACTACGAATTGGGGTGGACTCCTTCTGACGCTGATTTTAGCGGCTGTTGGTATTTGCTTCTGTTTTCCTCTCGGAGTCCTACTGGCATTAGGACGGCGGAGCACTTTACCGGCTGTAAAATGGGTCTCAATTGCCTATATTGAGATAATTCGCGGCGTGCCGTTAGTAACAATTCTGTTCATGGCACAAATTATGATTCCGATTTTTATGCCGGATGTTCGTCTCGACAAAGTCTTGCGTGCCATGTTGGCACTAACATTTTTCTCCGCCGCTTACATGGCAGAGAACGTGCGAGGTGGACTTCAAGCAATTCCGAGAGGGCAACACGAGGCAGCACAAGCACTAGGACTCAACTACGTGCAGTCAACACTGTTTATCGTCTTACCGCAAGCACTTCGTTCAGTCATACCCGCAATTGTTGGACAATTCATAGCACTTTTCAAGGATACATCTCTTGTTACAATTGTCGGTCTGCTGGATCTTTTGGGGATAGCGAAAATCGTTATTGCCAACCCTGACTGGCTCGGACTTCAAGCTGAAGTATACCTATTCGTCGCAGTAATCTATTTTGTGTTCTGTTATTTGATGTCTTATGTCAGCCAGCAAATCGAGACATCACTCGGTGTTGGAAAAACTTAGGAATAGCCATCAACTCTCGGCTTTCAGTAGTCAGTAGATCGTTGTGCCGGTTACAAACACTTGTAATTTCCACAACGCTCTCTGGCTGACAACTGATTGCTAACGGCTGACGGCTATTAAAAAGGCATATAAAGAGATGGCTAATCTTGAAAACGCATCGAACGATCCAATCATCACCTGTGAGGATGTACATAAATGGTTTGACGATTTCCACGTCCTCAAAGGGATTACGACTTCGTTCCAAAAAGGCGAAAGAGCCGTAATATGCGGTCCCTCTGGATCAGGGAAATCGACGTTCATCCGAACGTTAAACCGCTTGGAGGAACATCAGCGCGGCACAATTATCGTTGATGGCGTAGAACTCAGCGACGACCTCCGCAACATCAATCTTATCCGTCAAGAAGTCGGTATGGTGTTCCAACAGTTCAACCTATTTCCGCACCTGACGAACCTACAAAATATAACCTTGGGTCCGATCCGAGTCAGAAAGATGTCGAAAAGTGAGGCAGAAGAAATAGCCTTATCACTTCTGGAACGGGTGAATATTGAAGATCAAGCGTATAAGCATCCCGCAGAAATATCTGGTGGACAACAGCAGCGTGTCGCAATCGCGAGAGCATTGGCGATGGAGCCAAAGATTATGCTTTTCGATGAACCGACAAGCGCACTCGACCCCGAAATGATCACGGAAGTCCTCGATGTGATGCGTGAACTCGCCCACTCCGGTATGACAATGCTTGTTGTTACGCACGAAATGGGATTTGCACGTGAAGTCGCAGATCGTATCCTTTTCTTCGACGAAGGAATGATTGTAGAGGAAGCACCCCCTGCGGAATTCTTTGATAACCCAAAGCACGAACGCACAAAACTCTTCATCTCACAGACATTGCAACATTAGCGTTTAGCCCTGGAGTCACAGTTGCGATATGGTTTTGAATGGCATATTGAGAAAGAAAAGCAAAACAAGCGACGTCTGCAATTACCCCCAAATATGGTTTATACTTCCAAGTTGTGTGCAAAAATACGGTTTTCTGGATAAGGTCCTGGTAAAGCAACACCTGCAAGTTACACGAGTTATCGCCCGGCAAAAAACCAGATTGGACATGTGTGTAAGTTACCCTTATTCGCCACTAGCGTTACGCTGGTTAATAGCTTCCCTTGTCATTCCAATCAGCGTAATTACCCAATTCATGCCCTGGCCGAGTATTAACAGTTCTTCACCGTTCCATGCTATGAAACGCCAATCCAAGAACGCTTTAAGCGCTGCATCCAATTCCTCATCCGACAGGCTGCATTCCCTCTTTATTTCTTCCCGAGTAGCATTTTCGTTGCCTTGGCGCAAAAAGAGGTATTTGCAAATCTGGATCGAGTGCGCATTGGTGAATGCAGCCGCAAAGGAAGCTACGTTTCCATCGCTGACCTCGGGTGTGCCGAAATACTCTTCTTGTTTCATTGTGTGAATGCTATATGCCAAATGTTCAGGCGAATCAGTACTTCCCCAACAACCCATGAAGCCCCATCGAATCATCTTTCCCTCGCCTAATGGTAATTTGCGATATTCATTCATTGCCTGTGCAATGGAGTCTCCCGGATCTAAGCGTTTTAATAGTTGGCGAATCGTGGCTAACTCTTCGCGAACCGAAATGATGTCCTGTGTAACCTGTTCGCCAAATTTACGGCTGATTTCGATTCTGCTGTCGGTTTGTCCTGTGCTCATGCGTAATACCTCCTCTTTTAATCGTCTTCTAGCACGATGCAACATGCTTTTAACGGCAGCCTCCGTAGTCCTGAGACTGGCTGCAATCTCTTTGTAGGAGTGATCGTCGTAATAGAACATTCTGATGATATTGCGATGTGTTGGAGAAATTGCATCGATCGCCATTCGCAGCAATTCTTCCTGTTCTTGTCGTTCCAGCAAATCGTGAGGCGTTGGCGCTTCGTGGCGGTTAAACCGCTCATACAATTCGCCATCTCCAGAGATGTTGGCAATCTCGTCCAAATGTACAGTAGCCTTGCGCCGTCTAAGCCAAGAAACCGCTGTATTGACCACAATCCGACGCAACCATCCACCGAATTTTTCTGCGTGCCGCAATGTGTCAAGTCTGAAATACGCTTCAACGAACGCCTCCTGAGCGATCTCTTCGGCTTCAGATATATTCCCGATCTGACGAAATGCCCACTGCTCCGCCAATAACTGGTAACTATCCACCAACTTGCGATAATCATCGAGGTTGCCAGCTAATACAGATTCTACCAAACGGGCATCGAAATTCTTCATACTATCGGTTCCTTGTGCCTAGGTTACATTGTATTGTCGCACAGGACCTCAATATGTTTCTCACATTTTTACACATGTGCAGCGATTTTCTTCTCTTTACAAACGCCACTCCGACTGATTTCAATCTAAGCTTCTGT
Source organism: Candidatus Poribacteria bacterium (assembly GCA_965204085.1). GTDB lineage: Bacteria > Poribacteria > WGA-4E > WGA-4E > JAJDTR01 > JAJDTR01. The sequence continues at coordinate 2,354,392 of CBDBEE010000002.1, forward strand.
ACGATAGTATTCACTCTCAAAAAAATAAGGCGTTTGTTTGGGAACATTGCACTCCCGAACAAACGCCTCCATTTGTCGTTACAATCCTTGATTGTCCGTTCAGTACCCTTCAAATCCCTCTTCTGCTCTCATACGCCGAAATATCCGCTTCGAACTGTAACGTCCAACCGATTTCATCCAGCCCGTTTAATAGACACTGCTTCTGAAACTCGCCAATCTCGAATGCATGAGATGTACCATCGGGTTGGGCCACTTTCTGTAACTCTAAATCGATAGTCAGTGTATAACCTTCTTGAACGTCGATTTGCGCGATTATTTCTGCAACAATATCCGTCGGTAGGGTGAGGGGCAGAAGTCCATTCTTAAAGGAATTTCCGCGGAAAATATCCGCAAATGATGGAGCGATAATTGCCTTGAAACCATACTGCTGCAACGCCCAAGGAGCGTGTTCTCGTGAACTCCCACAACCAAAATTAGCTCCGGCAACGAGGATGCTCGCTGCCCGATAACGCGATGCATTTAGGACAAACTCCGGATTGGGGGCTCCGTCGTCAAGGAAGCGCCAATCGTAAAAGAGGAAATTTTCGAAACCGGTTCTCTCAATGCCTTTGAGAAATTGTTTTGGAATAATCTGATCAGTGTCTACGTTAATCCGATTCAGTGGTGCAGCAATGCCCGTGTGTTTCTTGAACGCTTCCATACTAGCTTTTCCCCTCAATTTCTTTGGTGTGAAGTATTCACCACATGTCAAATCTTTAGTTTGATTCCCATTCTCGAACGTCAACAAAGTGCCCGGCAATCGCTGCTGCTGCCGCCATCTGTGGACTGACGAGATGTGTACGTCCGCCTTTACCTTGTCTGCCCTCAAAATTGCGATTAGAAGTACTGGCACACCGCTGTTGTGGCATAAGGATATCCGGATTCATCCCCAAGCACATGCTACAGCCTGCCTCTCGCCACTCAAACCCTGCGGTGCGAAAGATTTCGTCCAATCCTTCCGCCTCGGCTTGACGCTTGATGCTTGCGGATCCAGGAACAACTAGCGCACTCACCGTTTCGGCAACCTTACGCCCGTTTGCAATCTCCGCGGCTGCACGAAGGTCACTAATCCGGGAGTTCGTGCAACTTCCGATGAAAACCTTATCTATCTCAACATCAGTAATCTTGGTTCCTGGCGTGAGTCCCATGTATTCCAGTGCACGCTCGGTTGCCCTCTTGGCATCGTCGGTCATTATCCCCTCTGGATTGGGTATGACGTCTGTTACATCTGCACCCATGGCGGGATTCGTACCCCACGTTACCTGTGGTGCCAGCGATTGTGCATCGATGTGGAGCGACTTGTCGTAGGTTGCGCCTTCATCCGTTGGTAATTCTCGCCATTTTTCCACAGCTCTGTCAAAATCCTGCCCCTTTGGGCTGAACTGTCGATTTGCCAAATACTCATAGGTTTCGTCGTCCGGTGCGATCAGTCCTGCCCGCGCGCCTGCTTCAATGGACATATTGCAAACAGTCATCCGCTCCTCAATACTCAGACCCGATATTGTCGAACCGGTGTATTCAATCACTGTACCGGTACCACCATCCGTGCCGATTCGGCGGATAATTGATAGTATGATATCCTTGGCAGTGACACCGCGCGGCAGCTTTCCTTCGACCCGAATCTCGAAAGTCTCCGGTTTGTGGTACAGAAGGCACTGCGTAGCTAAAACGTGTTCAACTTCGCTTGTGCCTATTCCGAGGGCAAAGGCACCCATAGCGCCATGTGTTGAAGTATGACTATCCCCGCAACAAATTGTCTTTCCAGGCTGGGTAATGCCTAGCTCAGGGCCAATGACGTGAACGATACCTTGTTCGGGACTATCAATATCGTACAATGTAATGCCAAATTCTTCGCAGTTTTGAGCCAGCGTTTCCATCTGTTTCAATGCTATTTGATCTTTAATGGGGAGAGATCTATCCGTTGTTGGGACATTGTGATCCATGGTTGCGACCGTGAATTCCGGATGACGTACCGTTCGTCCCGCGAGTCGTAGTCCTTCAAATGCCTGCGGTGTGGTGACCTCGTGGATGAGGTGTGTGTCAATATAAAGCACAGTTGCTTCATTTGGCATCTCTCGAACGATATGATCGTTCCATATTTTTTCAAACATCGTCTTCGGTTCCATATCCTATCTCCTATAATCGTTGTGGCTTGCCGGGAGCCTAGTGTACTCGATTTCCCGCTTATTCCCCGCTTATCTGTTTTCTCACGGGCATATGGACGAGGCTAGCTTTAGCGCGGGAATTCTCATAAATTTCTGAAATGGGATTCGAAATTGGCGTACGCGCTTTGGATGAAGTTTGCGATGCCAATACGTGGGTGGGGTGACTCCCAAGAAATTAATGATTGAAGCGGAAAACGGTATTCGCTTGGATGCTTCTTTTCAGTTCATCTTGGAGCATTACGGGTCAATTCAGTTTTTATTGCAGCAATAGACTGGCTGAGCAAAAAATCCTCCTCAAGAAGCGATTCAATTCGCCGGTAACTATGAACAACCGTCGTATGATGACTATACCCAAAACCCTGACTTATCTGTTTTTGAGAGAGGGTTGTCAACTGGCGCGCGAGATACATGGCTATCTGTCGAGGAAGCACGTACCGCTTACTCCGCCTTCTCGAACATAACTCAGACGAAGTTATATGAAAATAACGTGAAACTGTCTCTTGAATCCTTTCCAAGCTAATGTGGAGCGAAGGATTTGAACTTGGTTGTCCACCTTCTATGACTCGGCTGGTAACTTCCAAGTTGAGGTCGGAACCAAGTCGCGTCTCTGCCATTAGGCGGTTAAGACAGCCTTCAAGTTGTCGGACATGTCCAGTCAGGTGCTTTGCAATGTAACGTATCACCCGTGGAGGTGCCGGCCCCCAATTTCGCTCCTTCAGTTTCTGTTTAAGAATAGAGACACGCAAATCGAATTCAGGCGGGAGTATTTCGACATGGGGACTCTCGTTAATATCATCGGAAAGCACCAAGTAAGGTCCCAAAAAATCAGGGGGACGATCACAAGTACAAACCAGTTTACAATTCTGCGATGTCAAATGAGTCAGCAAATCGACAAATTCTGCCTGAACACTTTGCTCCTGAGTTAAGAAATGAAGATCGTCTATTAACAGGAGGTCTAAATTGTAATACCGTCGCTGCAACGCGGAATATTTCTGCGGATGATCTATTGATTGAATACATTCGCGGACAAAGCGCTCGGACGGAACACACAATACTGTCTTATTCGGATGCTTCTCGCGGAATTGATTTCCAATGGCATGCAGAAGATGAGTTTTTCCGAGTCCCACACCACCAAAAACAAGCACAAGCCCGTCCAAATTACCTGTTTCGTTAACGGTATCCATTGCAATTTGGTGAGCGATCCGATTACTTTCGCCAACAACAAATCGATTCAATGTTAGGGCGGGATTTAATCCTGAACTTGAGATTGCACGTGCTGCCGAAGTTGCGACGCCCGGTGATAGTTTAACCGATTGAAGCTCTCGCGATTCTTCGCTAGGCTCAGATTGCGAGGAAACTTGATTACCAGCCGCATCCGAGTGATTCATACTTGCTTTCCTTGAACATCAGGTTCATTAACGCCACTGGGATTTCTTCACTGACGAGTTTTTCTACTCTTCGGAATGGGGTGCTTAGTTTATCAAAATACTGGATTTCAATCAAGACTTTTTTCGATTTTTCGGACTAAATATTTGCGGCTTCGGATGACTCCCACTGAAGGGAAATGGACTCAAACACTTGGGTCAGGTTACGGACGGCTTTTCGAATCGCACCTTGCTCTCTGGACAACCTCTTTTCCGACGCCGTGTCCTAAATACGAGATTTATTCCGGAAACGCTTTCGGTGTAGTCGGCGCCTTCTGCGAATAGACGAGTATTGTGTATAGAAAAAGAAATAAAATCTGTGTTCTTTTTCACCAACTTGTCAAGCAATTTTTTCTACGCGACCTAGTTTTCATATTGGCGAAATTTCGCCGGAACTGCTTCCGAGTCTAAGAACACTTGGGGCATAATAATCAGTTATTGACACAATTCAATCTTACCATTATAATTACGTCCCAAATTCGGATTAAGTGCAATGACGAACCGCAAATCGCTAAGTACTCGCTAAAATGATGAAAGGCGCCTTCGTGGGAAAGCAGCGAACAATTTCATTATGCCTCTTTTTCTTTATTTCAGCATGCTCTGATCGAAACACGCCCGAGAACGTGGCCGGAGACTTTATTCACAACTACTACCAACGCGCGGATCAGGAGGCTGCGTTACGCCTATGTGACTCGCTCGCCGCGGAAAAACTGAAGGACGAAATTGCGCTTGTGCGGGGTGCACGCCGTCAGGGTGAGCTTCCGGCAGAGATGCCGGAAATTATCTTCGAGAAACTCTCTCAGAAGTCCCATGACGAAAATCAGGTCTTTTTTAATTATCGATTGACAATCAAGAACACCGCATCATCAAGTCCGGCCCGAAGTGTTATCATCTTCACCGAATCAATTGATGGACGATGGAAGGTTGTTAATTTCGACGAATACGCCGAATAGTTTGCTCGTGAATACGAAAACATCAATATTGAGCGCTAATTATATCTTTTAGGAGAATTGCGTAATGAAAACCGGGAATGTCGCTGTATTTACACAGCCCAATGTCCCGCTCGAATTCCGAGAGTATCCAGTGCCGTCCGTCGCGCATGACGACCTCCTCGTGAAGATTCGTATGGCGAACATTTGCGGATCTGATCTGCATATCTGGCGAGGTCACGGTTCCAAGATTCCGCACGGAATTCCGCAAGTGCTAGGCCATGAAATGGTAGGTAACATTGAACAATTAGGGAAAAACGTGAAAGTCGACAGTTCGGGAGAACGGCTTGAGGAAGGAGATCGCATCGCTTATTCATACTTCAAGCCATGCAATCAGTGCTGGATGTGTCTAAGCGCAAATCCGGGATGTCCCGAGCGGTATCGAGACTGGATCGGTGTATCAAGCGATCAACATCCACACTTTCACGGCGCTTACGGGGACTACTATTATATGAAGCCGGGACACTGGATTTTCAAAGTTACAGCGGAACTTCCCGATGCTTTGGTGTCACCGGTCAACTGTGCTTTGTCGCAAGTTATTTACGGACTCGATCAGATTGGAATTACGCTCGGTGACACTGTGGTCATCCAAGGAGCGGGAGGCCTCGGACTGTACGCTACTGCGGTGGCAAAGGAAATGGGAGCAGGTCAGGTGGTTGTTTTGGATCGATTTCCGGCGCGCTTGGAACTTGCCCGCGAGTTCGGTGCCGACCATCTGCTCAATGTTGACGAGCTCGCTGCCGCGGACCGAGTGGCGTACGTACTCGATCACACACGAGGAACCGGTGCAGATGTTGTCGCCGAATTTGTTGGTTCCCCCAAGGTACTGTCTGAAGGCATCGAAATGTTAAGATGGGGTGGACGTTACCTATGGATCGGAAACATTAATCTGGGGCAACCCACGGTAATCGACCCGGGTAATATAGTACGCTGCAGCAAAGCCATCCAAGGGATTATCGTCTACGAGCCATGGGTTATCCGTCGCGCTCTTGACTTCCTAAGTCGCACCAAGGATAAGTATCCTTACCATAAGATTATTTCCCACACCTTACCCTTCAACCAGATTAACGAAGCCTTCGCGTTTGCTAGCGAGGGCAGTGCTATCCGGGTTGGATTGGAGTTTGATTCCGCATCTCCTTAGGGAAAAGGACCTCGTTAATTTCTCCAACTACTCCATAGTTTAGACCTCGATTGGGTGTCATTAACTGCTCGACTGCATTGTCCGCAATGCGCCTGAAAAGATTAATGCCCTCTTAAAAACCTGTTGTCGAATATTTTAATCCCTCCGCTAATCTTGCAATCGTTCTATTTGTCCCTAATTTCGCAAACTGATTTAGATGTTAGTGGTCTCGTTTGGAGAGCGGTACGCATTTCCTTGATTTACTCAGCCACAAGGCTAGAGGATATGTCGCATGTGTATTATCTGTGTACAATCATGCTCAAAGGATTAGCCATCACATAAAAATTTTACTCCTGAGTTTTGCGTAACATCCCTCATCGCTCCGATTCGTATGTGATTGTTCCCTTAGTTGCGGTTAAACCCTAAGTGTTCGCCTTTACTGTTCGCGCACTGTCTACTGGGCGGGCGAAATTTGCGTAACGAGCAGGTTGCTTCGGGCGTCTATTTCTACCAAATCCAAGCTGGTACGTATAATGCCATTCGCCGGATGCTTATCCTCAAGTAGGAAATTTCGTAAAAGCAAGGATTGAACTTGAAGTCTCATGTAGCTTTCAGCACTAGGCAAGAATCGAAATGTCGACCAATAACGTTTCAAGGCGGCAGTTTCTGCGAAAAGGTTTGACGGCTGGATCTGCCGCCTTTACGCTTGGATTCCTCGGATGCAGTCAACTCATGACTAACCCAACGGTTGAATCCCTTATTGAGCCATACGGTGGTTTCCGACCGGACCCGTCCGGAATCCTTGATCTCCCCTTTGGCTTCAAATACCATGCGTTTTCTAAAACCGGGGAAACGATGGATGACGGGTTCTTGGTGCCTGGCGGTCATGACGGTATGGCTGCTTTTCCGGGGCCATATGGCAAAACCATCCTCGTCCGAAACCACGAGCTGGAAACCGACGAGCGCACCGGAGCCTTCGGTCATGCTAACGAATTTGTTAGCCGGATCAACAGTGACAAATTCCACGATCTCGGTCAAGGAACTAAACCAGCTCTCGGTGGCACGACCACCCTCATTTACAACACCAGAACAAAGGAATTGGAAAAACAGTTTCTAAGTCTGGTTGGCACCATGCGAAATTGCTCGGGAGGGCCAACCCCATGGAATACCTGGATTAGCTGCGAGGAATCCGTCCAGAAGTCTGAAGACACATTTGAAACAGACCACGGATACAACTTCGAGGTGCCGGCTTTGGCTACCGGGCTTGTTACACCAGTACCGCTGAAAGCAATGGGACGATTTTATCATGAGGCGGTCGCCGTGGACGCCAACACAGGTATTGTCTACCAGACCGAGGACCGCGGCGACGGGCTCGTTTACCGTTTCATTCCTCACCACCCAGGTAGACTGACAGAAGGGGGACGTCTCCAAGCGTTGAAGATTCGCGAGATGAAGAGTGCCGACACTCGTAATTGGAGAAGTCCTCTTGAAACCCTCCTTCCTTGGACGCAAGACGTTATACTGGTCGGTGAAAAACTAAACGTGGAATGGGTTGATATTCAGAATGCTGAATCTCCCAAGGACGATCTTCGCAAACAGGGATATCATGATAAAGGCGCGGCAAGATTTGCCCGCGGCGAAGGCATGTGGTACAGCGATGGCGTCATTTTCTTCGCCTGCACAAACGGCGGAGAACGCAAGAAGGGTCAAATTTGGCACTACACGCCGAGTCCTTTTGAAGGCACATCGGATGAAGAAAAGGATCCGGGAATTCTCGAACTATTTATTGAATCAATGAGCAGCGACCTGCTGGAAAACGCAGATAACCTAACCGTCTCGCCGTGGGGCGATCTCATTGTGTGTGAAGATGGCACAACAGAGCAGTTCGTGGTCGGTATAACGCCGCAGGGAAAATTGTACCGCTTTGCTCGGAACGCTAAGAACATCTTTGAATTTGCAGGCTCTACATTCTCCCCGGATGGTAGTACCCTATTTGTTAACATTCAAACACCGGGAATCACACTTGCCATAACCGGACCCTGGCACACGGTTGATTCCGAAGTTTAACAGGAGCAATAACCCTGTCGCCTAACCTTTATTCTATTTCTCTTGATAGCATCCCATTATCCCTGTCGGAATAATTCATTCAGCAAGTAACACTTTCTGGTCGGAGTCCCTTTCCTCGATCCAGAGGATCGAAATGTTAATAGAATGCGACATGTCCAGATTTCCGCGCTCCAGCGGAGCGCCATGTGGTGTATTGCTAGATAGCACCCCATTATCCCTGTCGGAATATTTCTTTCAGCAAGTAACATATATGCTAGAATGAGGTTGGTTCAGGCGATTAAAGACGCAACGTTTCTTGGTGTTTGTAAACCCGCTTGATAGCATCGTCCGAGTTATGCATGTTTTGTTCATTGGTGGACACAAGCAAAATTCCCTATCATGGAATTTACTGCTTTGGTGCCCCGTTTGGTAGACTAGAGATTCTAAGCATAACTCTGCCTGGACCCGTTTGTGAAAGTATTACTTGGTAGCTCCGACGATTGAGATTAATCGAAAATCATCAATCTCCCTTCTTATCTCCTACCATTGCCAACCCGTTACTTGCGCAGCATACCCAACTCGAATCCCCATTGCGACCTCGCTGCAATCCGGCCCATGGCTATAGTCATTGCAACTAAAAATCGCACACGGGTTTATTTTCCTATCCGAATTCCTATTCGTTCCCATAGGTCTGAATTAAGAGACCGAATACAGAGCGATCACCTGAGTGGATAACGAAGGGGATAGTATACCTGGGTATACTCGGGTATAAATCCCTTCCATCCCGATCTGATCAAAGGGAAAATTCATAAACCTGTAGATTACGAGTTACGCCGAGCCAGTCAATGCGCATATGTGTAAACGTAAATGACTACAGAATCTCCGACCGCCAATTCGTTTTGACCTTGTTACAGCCTACCTATGCAAGTGAGATGAGCACTCCCGCGCCTCTATCCACCGACCACTATCTCGAAACGTAAGACATAAAAAAGTCAAAAATATGTCACAACTCTGTAACATCTTTGATTTATAACCTTTGGTGCTAGTTATTTGGTGTATGATTTTCAATGACATACTATATCTAGGCAGTTGGCAGGTCAGGTAGGCGGAACTCTTGTTAACCGCGCATAATCACACATCATCGTGTCAGCATATAGTATGCCATTTATGATTTAAATACAACATATACTAGCACCACTGGTTTATAGTTCCTCCTGCAGTTAAGGCTTGAGACAATCCCCGCAACGAGAGTCAATTGATTGTCAATACGAGTGGACAGCATGATTGAAAAGTGGATTGCTGTAACTCTTTATCAGTTGGCAATACGTGGATACTCGCCGCCTAGGTTGCATCATACCAGATTCAAAATCAATTTGCTTTTCCTTGAAGTAACAGTCAAGTCAGCCGTCACGGTCGGCGGATTGCCGCCGCCCACCCCGTGCTTGCCTTGACGCAAATTGCGTAGCCTCAATCAACTTGGCTATCCATATCAGCGGATTCAAGTTATGTCGATAAATCTATTTTAGCATATGCCGTAATCAATGGATTCGACCAAGGCCCTTGAGCAGAATCAACAAGCAGATTAAAACGCCACAGAAAAGTCAAATCAATGCCATGATTTTGTAACATCTCTGAAATATACTAAATGTGCGTAGGAATTAAGATATTAACGCCATGATATTGTGTTAATTGGGATTAGAAATTTATTAAAGACGGAACGACAAAGGAATTGTGCGTTGATGAAGCGGTTAGGTACACGGTTGATTTGGCTCTCGCTACTATTATCAATTCAGTATTCTTTCGCCCAAGGGGAGGCAAATGTTGAAGGCATTGTCGTAGACGCTGATACGGACGCGCCTATACCTGATGCAGTTGTGAGAGTTGTTGGAAAAGCGGAGAAATCTTCTACCGATGCAAATGGCAAATTCTCATTCACTTTACCGGAAGGAGCATACAAAATCAGGGGGACCGCCCCCTTCTACAGTCCGCAAGTGATCCCCGAGATTTTGGTTGCGCGGGAACAACCGACACATGAACTTCGTATCGCTCTTGCGCCTCAAGTTGTTCACTTAAATCCCATTAAACTTCCGGTTCGACTGAGCCAATCAACGGAGCGTGGGCTTCTTGAAAAGCGGCTCCAAAGCTCCAGAATTGAGGACAGCATCAGCACAGAAGAGATTAGTAGGCTTCCTGCCTCCGACGCTGGCGAAGCAATCAAGCGTGTAACAGGGATTAGTATTGTGGGCGGACGGTACGTGTTTGTCCGTGGTCTCGGTGAACGCTATAGCAATACCCTCCTGAACAATGTGGAAATTCCAAGCCCGGAGCCAAACCGACGCGTAGTTCCCATGGACATTTTCCCCGCCAGCCTCCTTTCTAGTCTTCAAACAGTTAAAACCTTCTCACCCGACCAACCCGGTGGATTTGCTGGAGGTTCGGTTCAGGTTTTCACCAAAGATTTCCCGGAAGCGTTGACAATGTCCGTATCAATGTCTACGAGTATGAACACTCAAACTACCGGAGAGGAAGCTCTGACTTATGCAGGAGGAGGGCTGGATTTTCTTGGCTTTGATGATGGAGGGCGCGACCTACCCGAACTGATAGTGGAAAAAGCGGGAGACATTCCAATCCGAGAGCGTGGTCGTTTCACCGTGTCAGGATTCACTCCCGAGGAAATTCAGACGTTTGGGCGCTCCTTCAACAACGTATGGACCCCTGAAAGGAATACGGCGCCAGTAAATCAGAGTTACAAATTCAGCGTTGGCAACAGTACGGAACTGTTTGGTAAGGAATTCGGATATCTTGGTGTGCTTTCATATGGTAACAAACACAGCCATCGAACCGAGGAGCGGAACGCATTTCGGATAGGCTTGAACGACGAATTATCCCCGGTGGTAACCTATCAAGCCGAAAAGAGTTCTCATGAAGTGAACTGGGGGAGCGTTCTCAATGCGAGTGTGCGCTTTTCTCCGACCCAAAAGGTGAGTTTACAGACACTCTTTACACATATCGGCGACGATGAAACGCGGATATGGGAGGGATTCAACGATGATCGAAATACGGACATGCGGAGTGGTCGTCTTCGGTATGTAGAGCGACAACTTTTCTCTAGTCAACTCGGCGGCCAACACGACTTTGACCTCGGAGAAGTCGATCTTGAAAGCGACGACAAACCTGACATATCAATGGATTGGCGACTAACATATGCCCGTGCGGCACGTGGCGAGCCCGATAATCGTGAAATGATTTACGAAGATCGTGGCGATGGAACCTTCGTTTTTCGTGATGTAACACATAGTGGCAGCCGGTTCTTTTTTGACTTGGTAGACGATCAGTACAGTGGTCGCGTCGATTGGAAGGTGCCGTTCCGAGCCGAAGGGTTGTTCAAATTTGGAGCGTTGTGGCGAGATAGAAACCGTACTTTCGATGCCAGACGATTTCGATTTCTACCGTCCGACAACATCGACCGCTTTGTCGACCTTTCTGATCCAGCCGAGCAACTCTTCAAGGTGGAGAACATTGCTCCCCGGAGATTTGAACTTACCGAATCAACACGGGCAAATGACAACTATCTCGCCTCTGACCGCGTAGTGGCTAACTACGTAATGGTCGACTTGCCGGTGTCTTCAAGATGGCGCTTGGCGACCGGACTACGATTAGAAGTTTCCGACCAGAACGTCACCACATTCAATCCGTTCTTCGCCAATGCTCCACCAATCCTTGCCGATTTGGAAACGCTCGACCTCCTACCAAGTGTGAATTTAACGTATCGTTTAACCGAACGAATGAACGTCCGATTTGCTGGGTCCCGCACCATCACGCGACCAGATCTCCGCGAATTGGCACCCTTCGAATTCACGGATTTTGTGGGCGGAAGGACGGAATTCGGCAATCCTGACTTAGAGCGCACCCAGATACAAAACTACGACTTTCGGTGGGAAGTCTTCCCCGAGTTGGGAGGCGTAATCGCCATTAGCGCCTTTTACAAGAGATTTCATAAGCCGATTGAACAGATTGTCGAGCCGCAGGCAGAGGTCCGTATTACTTACGACAATGCGATGGGCGCAAACAACTATGGCCTTGAAATGGAATTGCGGCAGAATTTGAGCGTGCTCTATTCAGGACTACGCGATTTCTCGATTAATACAAACGTTGCTTTTATTTCTTCACGAGTTGAATTGCCCGATGTTGGCATCCAGACCTCTTCTGAACGAGCACTGCAGGGCCAGTCGCCCTACATTGTCAACGCAACATTGGGTTACAACAGTTCAGACCTTGGCATTTCCAGTACGATTGCATACCACGTTTTCGGCCGTCGCATTGCCGAGGTAGGTAATCATGGTATTCCCGATGTCTTCGAGCAGCCACGTTCTCAACTAGATGCCACTATCAGCAGAGTCATTGCCGACTATTACCAGTTGAGCCTCTCCGCCAAGAACCTGCTCGATCCCGATGTCATCTTTAAACAAGGTGACAAAACCTATGTTCGATACCACACTGGGCGATCTTTCTCGTTCGGTGTGAGTTATAGTCTTTAAATCAATGAAAATAAAGGAGTTTCAGAAAATGAGTAGAAGTATGTTACGGCATGTTGCACTTGCAGTTGTAATCGGAATTAGTTTCACTATTTTTGGTTGCGGCGATGATGAGGAGGGAGGAGAAGTTTTCCAAGAAACATTCATCACCACCTCCGATGGTCGGAAAGTTGCCATTCTTGAAGGCAATATCACTGGCGATCGTACATTGTTGGCAGACAACGACTATCTGCTTCGTGGTGCTGTGTTTATCCAAGATGGCGCAACCTTGACAATTGAAGCCGGTACAATCATTTATGGCGAAGGCGCATCAACCGGGGCACTTGTCGTCGCGCAAGGCGGTAAGTTGATGGCGGAAGGAACTGCCGCCAGTCCGATAGTTTTTACGAGCGACGCTCTACCGGGACAACACCAGCGTGGACAGTGGGGTGGTTTGATTATCAATGGACGTGCTCCCACGAACCAAGGAATAACACAGGGTGAGGGAAACACGGGTGCATTCGGCGGAAATGATCCCAACGACAGCAGCGGAGTTCTCCGTTATGTGCGAGTTGAGTGGGCTGGAATTGAGTTTAGCCCGGACAATGAGTTAAACGGAATCGCATTCCAAGGAGTAGGGTCCGGTACAGTGGTCGATCACGTTCAAGTCCACTTCAATCAAGATGACGGCATTGAGATGTTCGGCGGAACCGTGAACATCAAATACGCCCTCGTTACAGGTTCGCGTGACGATTCATTTGACTGGACTGATGGTTGGACCGGGAAAGGACAGTTTTGGGTTGTCCAGCAGCGTGGAGACGATGCTGATAACGGATTCGAGAATGATAACAGCAGCAAAAACAACGAAGCGTTGCCACGATCGAGTGCGACCGTTTACAACGCAACGCTTGTTGGAGACCCCAACGGTCCTGAAAGCGACATCGGTATGCTTATCCGCGAAGGAGCGGCAGGAACATACCGCAATTTCATCGTAACCGGATTTAACAAATCGGGTCTCGACATCAACCACGCCGCAACATACGCACAAGCCAATAGCGGTAAACTCTCAGTGCGCAACAGCATCTTCTTTGGCAACAAACCCGGCAGTTTTGCAGGGGAGAGCAACGGTTTTGATGACACCGAATGGGCATCAAACCCGTCCTTTTACAATGTCGAAGCTGACCCTATGTTGTCGAATCCGTTCAACCTGAACAGCCCCGATTTCCGACCACGCAGCGGTTCGCCCGCAACGAACGGTTCGGTCCCTGTGGCTAGGCCGCCTTCCGATGGATTCTTTACGTCGGTGAATTTCATCGGCGGCGTGGATCCCAACGATAACTGGACTGCGGGTTGGACAACCACAGCGCAGAATTAAAAATGCACTGAAACGGCGGCTCGTGAAAGTATACGGGGCCTGAAATCAGCGTACTTCGGCCCCGTACTTTCTTTTCTCACATGCCCCGACAAGAACCACGCGTACGTTGGTATAGCTATGATATGGCGGATTTCTTTTATCTATTTGCTACTGACAAGTATCCTGCTCGGTTGCGAACATAAAGAGTGGAAAAACAGTTTCAACTCACCAACTGAAATTGGTCGTGCAGTTGTAGAGGCGTTAAACCAAGGCGACTCGGGCGAGTTACATCAATTGAGGGTGAGCCGTAAGGAATATCTCTCATGGATATGGCCCGCGTTTCCGGCAAGTGGCCCCCCGCATAATTACACGGAGGATTTTGCATGGTCAAATCTGGACACAAAATCCTCCCGAGCCGTTCGGCGATTGGTTAAGAACTATGGAGAAAATAACCTTACATTTGTCAAGCTTGGTTTTGAACAGAAAACCGAAGAGTACAAAGATTTCCAATTGCTACGTGGTACGATATTAACTATAACGAACAAGACCGGCGAACAAAAAACGCTGAAGATTCTCGGCTCGGTTGTCGAGAAAGATGGGCGTTACAAACTACTCAGTTATAAGGAGTGATGACATGGCATCTGGTGCATCAAAGTATCAAGCATTGAGAAAAAGAAAGCAGTATAAGAAGATGCTACGTGCGAGGCGAGAGGCCGCAGGTTTACCGGTCTCTGATGTGGCAAGCAAGCAACCATCATCGATGGGAAGCTCATCAGAATACAAGGAAGCCGTTACACAGATTCGGAATACGTCGCCACGTACAGGTGCAAAAGGAAAAAATGCGTCACAACGGCGTGTTTCCGCATTGGTATCACTAGCACTCCACGGTGTAGCAATATTTGTAGCGGGAATCTACGTTGTACGAGAAATCGCCGTGCAAGACGACTCCATGGTAGCGGACATGATGGAAGCGATTCCCGACAAGCGAATCATCAAACGTGAACCAAAGCAACGTCAATCCGAAGCCCCGAAGTTGCGCCCTCTTGCTGCCCCGCGGACTCAGCCGATGGCTACAAGTGCACGGCTGACCATCGGAAACGAGCGATTTACTCTTCCAGCAGGAAATCTTTCTTTGGCGACTACGGATGGACCCAGCAGTGTAGGCTTGGACAGAGGTTCGTTGTTTGAGAAACGCCAAGCTACCGTGGCTACGGTTGCTCCCAAATTTGAACCGCCGAAGTTTGACACAACTCCGATCATCAGCAAATTTGACGAGTCCCAATCGTTCTCGGAAATCGCATTCAGTCCAGAATCGGTCGATACTTTTTCGGCAGATTTAGGCAATACTAGAGGTTCTTTCACGGAGTTTTTGAAACAGGTCAGAGAAAAGATAAAACGAGCGCAGCGCTTTCCGCCAGCCGTGAGGAATGCAGAGGACGGTGCAACTACGAAAGTGCGCTTTACACTTCTTCGCGATGGCACGATTCAACACGCCAAAGTTGTGGCGTCTTCCGGTTCCAAATCACTCGACAATGCTGCATTAGCCGCAGTCCGAAACGCGATTCCGTTTCCACCATTTCCAGAGGATCAGAACGGTTCGATGCTCCGATTAGAACTTCCTATCGTATTTCAGTTGCGGACGAATTGAAATGCTTATTGGATGTATATTACACACCGCTGGAAATTGCGTATTTTCAAGCGTCTGGCGGTAGTTGTAGGGTGGGCACTGCCCACCATCAGCGCGGTCACGTTGCGCGCCAGGGGAGCCAACCATTTATCTCAAACTGATTGGAATGGTGGGCAGTGCCCACCCTACAATCACTATTACAAACAGTAATTACCGGGAAAGAAAGCGCAATAATACCCAACGCAAAGTATAATCCTCTTTTCGTAGTTGTTTAGGTCAGTCTGAACCTTACGCGCCAACAGGAAATCGCGACCTGGAGATGGCTCCTACATTATGCTCAGGGATCTCTATCGCGGTGGAGTGTGTATCACAATGTCGGAAAAACGAGCCGAATACTCAATCACTGCACAAATTCTAAGTGAATATCTTGGCTCGTTATTTCTGGTGATGGCTGCCATTTCACCGATTATACTTTTTAATCGGGTTTTGAACGCCGGGATTGGTCTCGCGGTATTGGCGGATGCCCTTGGTGTAGGTACCATCCTATTTGCCCTCATAGAAATTTTTGGGCCCGTGAGCGGTGCGCATTTCAACCCGACAGTGACCTTAGCCACGGTGATCTGCGGTACGATGAGCTTGAAACGAGCGGCTCTTTACATTGTCGCGCAAATCGCTGGCGGCTTGACAGGAACGATTTTTTCGCATTTGATGTTCTACCATGACTATACTTCGGCAGAAAAAACAGAGCATTATTGATTGAGATATATCGGAAACATTATTGTTAAGCGGCGACACGGAAGATTGCCTTGATGTCAATATGACATTTGGTGAAATCCGCATCATCAGTGGACTTGTTGAAAATCAATTGGCGCATGACAAAGCGTCTAAGTTGTTGGCGGACTGAAGAAACGGTTGATGTAGTGGTTGATTCACTGGCGGTTTCATGAATTCCTTCAGGTGAGTGGTGCTTCAATAAGACGAGTCGAGCCAAACTTGCAGCGATACAACAAAGTTGCGTGAACCGCAAGAAGGCTAAGGTAGTCGTAGATTGATAGTCGCCCAAACCAAAGTATTGTTTGAGTTCACGTATAGCGATTTCGATTGAAAACCTAGCGGCATATATCTCAAGAATCTGAGTCGGCGATAAATCGAGAGAAGTGGAGACCAAAAGGATAGGGCGGTTTGTTCCATCAGCGATGACCACACGGACTTTGTGCTGCACATCACGCAGAAAGAGGTCAATGACGAGATACTCCACTTGGCACTGCTTTCCATATAGCCAAGCAGTTGTGGTCTGTCTTTGCATCTGATTGAAGCATTTGGCGAGTTTGATACATTTACCGCGTTTAGGCGGTCGCCCACGCCCACAGTAGAATGGTGGGAGGAATCCAACGGCGTCATGACGTAAACGAGTGACGAGTGTAATCCCTTGCTCAACTAGTGGATTAATGAAGTTGGCTTTTGAGAAGAAGGCATCGGCAACAACACACAACGGTTTTGCTTTGACGCTATTCTTGACGAAAAAGACAGCAGCAAGCACAGCGGCGATTATACCCATCGGTTGAGCATTGCCTTGTGTGTCCACAACGAAATGAGATGGATTACTCTTGCCTGAAATCAATCGACTTATAACGGGTAGGCAATGCCATTGATGTTTGACACGTGCCAGAAAGCCAGCTATTACCCATTGATGCCCAATGACTTGCTTATCGGGGTGTGTTGAACTCTGTTGCCATTTTTGAACTCCACTCATTTTTCCCTTCACCTTTTTTACCATTGTCGGGTCAACAGCAAGTAGCAGATGGCCGGCGTAACTCAGTGAATCGCCAAGTTCAGATAGAAGTAGGTCAATCACAGATTCGATGACTTCTGACAAATCCCACTGGAAGGTCGAAAGAAACCGGTGCCAACCGGATAGAGATTTATCAACGAAAATACACGTATCAGCAATGTGGGTAAGGCATTTTCGGCTTTGTCCGATTAATAACGAAAAGATGAAACCGACGAAATAGGTGAAGGTCGGTTTAGAAAACCCTTGACGAAACTTCAACAAATACGGTATCCATATCTCTGGGAAGAAATTATCCATAACACTAGTGGGCAAATCGCCGTTTGCCCTTATATACCTCCAATCTTTTTTGGTGAATTAGAGGTATGATAATTTCTTCCCTTTTAATTTGTCACCCTAAATTCTGCCGAAGTATAGACCATGAAATACCACGTTTAATTGCTATCTCTGAGGTTACCCGCCTTGGTGGAAGTTATTTCTCGGAGATTATTTGCACGTTTATTCTCATTCTCACGATTCTTTTGCTGGTTCAACGTCGTTCAAATAATACCATTTCTATATTTTAGCAGTGCATTAATAGCGTCAATCAAGTCTGTCCAAAGCGGGGCAAGATGCCCCGCCTACGGGGTTTGGTGTAAGGGGAATAGTTGTCAAAATGGTATGTGGAAAGCACTATATGCACTGTTATTCAAGCGAAATGGTATAAGATATCAATAGTTGTGGGATTACTGGTCGGAGGCCAGTTAATTGCCACGTCAAGCACAATGTTTGCTAATCCACAGGTCACACTTGCGCGAATGCTCACGTACTCGGCGGCAGGCGTAAAACCTACAGACGGACTGGTTTTCATCGTGATGCAGGTTATCGGCACGGTTCTCGCTATTCTTGTCTTCAGAGCAGTATTCCGAACACGATTTTTGATAAATCCGTGATGCTCTTGTGATATACTAAGAGCCATTTTGTGGAAATTGCCGATGCGACTAGCCAAAAAGATTACCATCCGAATACATCGAAGATGCAATCTTCAATAAAGGCGAATGATGTGTGGCATTCCATTCAACACTTAATTCATAAGGAGTTTATAATGCTTTACCGATTCACCTTAACGACACTAGTTGTTCTCTTCGTCGGTGCATTTGTTGCTAGTTCAGCATATTCAGCCAAGTTAATCAGGGTAGATGGCTCAAGTACGGTTTATCCAATTACGGAAGCGGTAGCCGAGGAGTTCCAAAAGGAGAACCGCAAGTTAAGAGTCACGGTAGGAATCTCCGGCACTGGCGGCGGATTTAAGAAATTTGGTCGCGCCGAAACCGATATTTCCGATGCCTCGCGCCCAATTAAGCCGAGCGAAGTCGAATTGTGCGCGAAAAACGGTATCGAATATATTGAGTTGCCTGTCGCGTATGATGGGTTGGCGGTCATAGTGCACCCGAAAAACGATTGGGTAGATTATTTCAGTGTAGATGAACTCAGAACATTGTGGGAACCCGAGGCACAAGGCAAGATAACTCATTGGAATCAAATTCGAGCTGATTGGCCGGACAAGAAGTTTTCGTTGGCAGGTCCCGGGGTTGATTCCGGTACCTATGACTATTTCACGAAAGCAATCAACGGGGCGGAAGGTGCAAGCCGTGGAGACTTTGTGGCTAGTGAAGATGACAACGTTCTTGTTCAAGCCGTCTCGAACGACCTGCATGGGCTAGGATTTTTTGGATTAGCATACTATGAGGAAAATAAAGATTTATTGAAACTCGTACCCATAGATGATGGCAAAGCAGAAAACGGCGACGGACCGATCTTTCCATCGCTTGAAACGGTCAAGAATTCCACCTACCAACCGCTTTCCCGCCCGGTATTTATCTATGTGAGCAAGAAGTCGGCGGAACGCCCCGAGGTTGAAAAATTTATCGAGTTTTACCTCAAACACGCAAATGTCTTAACGAAAGAGGTAGGGTACATTCCACTACCTGATGAGGCATATCAACTCGCCTTGGAACGCTTCCAAAAACGCGTGACGGGCTCCGTGTTTGGTGGTAAAGGCGCCAAGACGGGGGTTTCGGTACAGGAACTCCTAGGCGAAGGTTCGGAATAACTTCGATGTAACGCGACTCACATTCAAGCTCAAGACATGCATGCTCTACTTCCAAGGATCCCTAAAATGAGTCATCCAAGAAAATCCAGGACAGGAGAAAAGTTCATTGAAACCGCCCTCTTAGCCTGCGGAATGCTTTCAATTTTGACCACCGTGGGCATCATCGGGGTGCTCTTGTTTGAGACCATCGGATTTTTTAAGGAGGTTTCCATCATTGAGTTTTTCACGGACACTCAGTGGACACCGCTTTTCGTGAAGAAGCACTTTGGCGTACTTCCTCTTGTAGCTGGGACAGCACTCACGTCTGCAATCGCTATTTTGGTCGCCGGTCCCTTGGGAATACTGACCGCTATCTTTTTAAGCGAATATGCTCCTGTCCGACTTCGTCAGATCTTAAAACCGATACTAGAGATTTTGGCTGGTGTCCCGACAATTGTCTACGGCTATTTTGCACTTCTATTCGTGACGCCACTGCTACAAAAACTGATTCCCGGTCTTGGTGGATTCAACGCCCTTTCTCCAGGAATCGTGATGGGAATCATGATCATACCATTAGTCTCGTCATTAAGCGAAGACGCTATGTATGCCGTCCCTCGCGGTTTACGTGAAGCTGCGTATGCGCTCGGGTCTTCACGTCTGCAGACGGCATGGCAGGTCGTCGTACCGGCGGCGTTCTCGGGAATTACTGCATCTTTTGTTATTGCGATCTCGCGTGCGATTGGAGAAACCATGCTCGTGGCAATCGCGGCAGGGCAGAGGCCAACCTTAACGTTTAATCCCTTGGTGCCGATTGAGACGATGACGACCTACATTGTTCAGATCAGCTTGGGAGATACACCGACCGGAACATTAGAATTCCGAACAATTTTTGCAGTCGGGATGGTACTATTTCTATCAACCTTTGCACTTAACCTTATCGGCGACTTTATGCGCCAAAGATTCCGGGAGCAGTACGAATGATTTCGACAGCACATACTCGAAAACTGCTTAGGCGACAAAAATTAGGCGACGGTCTCTTCCAGGTTGTCGCGGTAGTTGGAGTTGTGATCGCACTGGCTACACTAGGAGCACTCATTGCTGATGCACTCGTTGATGGGGTGCCGCGGATTGACTGGAAATTCCTGACAAGCTTTCCCTCCCGTAAGCCGGCGGAAGCTGGTATCTTTTCCGCTCTTGTAGGTAGCGTATACTTGATTACCTTGACTGCAGTGGTCGCCGTACCGATAGGCATTGCGGCTGCAGTATACCTTGAAGAATATACCAATCAGTCGAGCCGGTTGAGCCGCATCATTGAGGTGAATGTAGCGAATCTAGCGGGCGTTCCGTCGATAATTTACGGGCTTTTGGGACTGGAACTGTTCGTTCGTGCAATGCGTTTGGAAAGAAGCCTTTTAGCGGGGGCGTTGACATTGGCTCTACTGGTACTCCCAATCGTTATTATCGCTTCTCGGGAGGCAATTAGAGCCGTCCCGGGCACGATCCGGGAGGCTGCCTATGCACTCGGCGCCACACAGTGGCAGACGACAAAGGACCATGTATTACCATTGGCGTTTCCCGGCATTCTAACCGGCATAATATTGGCAGTTTCTCGTGCCATCGGGGAAACCGCGCCATTAATCACGATTGGTGCATTGACCTACGTTGCATTCGTACCCGATGGAGTACTATCTCCGTTTACTGCATTGCCTATTCAGATTTTTAATTGGGTGTCTCGTCCGCAACATGGGTTTCACATCAACGCGGCTGCCGGCATTGTTGTTCTTTTGTTGGTAACACTCCTCTTGAACGCACTCGCAATTTTCTTGCGTAACCGCTACCAAAAACAGTATCAATGAGGTCAGTATGAAGCAGCAGGCAAAAAGTAAATTCGATTTGGTTCTAAGTGTTCATGATCTCAACGCTTGGTACGGTGAGGCGCAGGTTTTAAGTAACATATCGTTTGATGTTGAACGGAACAGAGTAACTGCTTTGATTGGCCCCTCCGGTTGTGGCAAAAGTACACTAATCCGCTGTTTCAACCGTATGAACGATTTTATCCCCTCCTTCAGATTAACAGGAAAGATTCTCTTGGAAGAGGAAGACCTCTACTCTACTGCTATTGATCCGGTCGAGGTGCGTTTACGGCTAGGCATGGTTTTCCAAAAGCAGAACCCGTTTCCTAAATCAATATACGATAACATCGCATACGGTCCGAGGATTGCGGGTATTCGTAACCGAGATCAACTTGACGCCATTGTTGAGGACAGTCTTCAGAAAGCCGCACTGTGGGACGAGGTCAAGGACAAGTTGAGAGATAACGCTTATGCTCTTTCGGGCGGACAGCAGCAGAGGCTGTGTATAGCAAGAACATTGGCGATCGAACCTGAAGTACTCCTACTTGACGAACCGTGTTCGGCACTCGATCCAATCGCTACTGCAAAGATTGAAGAATTGATCCTGGAATTAAAGGATAGTTACACTGTTCTGATTGTGACGCACAACATGCAACAAGCCGCGCGCGTTTCGCACTATACCGCGTTTCTCTACCTTGGGGAATTGATTGAGTTTGGACTAACCGATAAGATTTTCACAAACCCCGGAGACCATCGTACCGAAGCCTATGTGACCGGGAAATTTGGTTAGCGGATTGGTTGGCCTTTTGGGCTTGGCAATGTGGGTGAAACACCCAACAGATTACAACACCGGGATCCTATGAGGAAGGGGGCATAAATGCGACGTCATTTCGAGGTAGAACTAAAAGAGATTCAACAGGAATTACTAAGAATGGGAGGGATGGCGGAAAGCATGCTGCATGATGCCGTTGATTCCGTGTTAAACCGAGATGGCGAGTTGGCGTCGGCCGTGATTCAGAGTGATGATCAAGTCAACACGCTTGAGAATGAGATTGAGGAATCTTGTATCCGATTCATAGCGCGCCATCAGCCTGCGGCATCGGATCTTCGACTCTTAAGCATGGTGTTCAAGATTAATCATGATGTCGAGCGGATGGCCGACAAAGCGGTTAATGTCGCTCAACGCAGTCTTGAGTTACTTGAATATCCTCCCGTTAAACCTTTTATCGACTTGCCGCGTGTTGCGACTATTGTTCGTGAAATGGCAAAAGATGCTCTCGACGCTTTCGTAAATCGAGATGCAGTCTTAGCCGAGGCAGTGAGAGAACGGGACGATCAAGTGGATGAAATCTATAAACATACTGTACAAGAACTTTTGCTTCGCCTTTCCGAAGATTCGGCACTAGTGCGTCCAGGCATCAGTATTTTATTGCTCTTTCGTCACCTAGAACGAATCGGTGATTTGGCGGCTAACATCAGCGAAGAAGTATATTACTTGGTGAAGGGCGATGTCCTTCGGCACACGTAAACGACCGATTGATGCGTTCCTCCCCAATATGCCTTGTGCACAGGTACGATTAGATAACTTCGGTCATTAAGAAAAGTGTTTCCAATTCTGACGCTTCTACCCCATGAACCTGTATCCCACCCCATGAACTGTTTCGATATGCTCCCCCAAGTGTCCTAACTTTCGGCGCAGGCGGCTGACATGCGTATCCACGGTGCGGTCAACTCCATAATATTCCTGTCCCCAAATCACATCCATCAGTACACTTCTCGTGAACACACGGCCAGGCGCCTGTGCAAACAGTGTCAGCATTTTGAACTCTGTGGCTGTAAGGTCTATTTCACCTTCCGCACTATGCACCAAATGTTTGTCCAGATTTAATGTCAAACCGTGCACCCTTATCTGCTTTGCGGATTCATCGGTTCGGGAAGCGATACGTCGCAACACTGCACGCACCCGCAACACGACTTCTCGCGGGCTAAACGGCTTAGCGATGTAATCGTCGGCTCCCAACTCAAGCCCGACAATGCGATCTATCTCCTCGCCTTTTGCCGTCAACATGATTACCGGAATCGCCGCCGTTCGTTGATCGCGCTTGAGCAAACGGCACACCTCAAGCCCATCTATTTCCGGAAGCAATAAATCCAAGATAATGAGGTTGGGCATTTCCGCTGCCGCGTGTTTAAGCGCAGCCGCACCATCAATGACTGCGTGCACGTCAAAACCCGCTTGTTCCAAGTTATACGTTAACAGTTCTATAATGTTACGATCATCTTCTACGATAAGAATCTTGGAAGGCATAAATTTTTCACGCTATGATTTCATACCACGCCGCACCCAAGAATGCCCGATGTATCGCTATTGATTCAGTAAGCGCGCCGATAAATCGTTAGCAATCGCATAGAAAATACATGCGGACCACGAACTAAGGTTAAAGTAGACGGTGTGCGAGCCAACAACCCAGCGAGGCGTGCCGACTCAAGTATGACGGGATTTTGATATCGAAAGCGCTGCATAACTTGGTCGGGGATTCGCGCGCTCCCATCCTCTCATTATCGCAATGTTATTTGCACCATGTCAACCCCCATTTTGCGTTGACACGTTTCCGCACGCTTGCTAGAATGCTGAAACATTAGAATCCTTATTGGTCAGTTTTTGGCAATGAACTGTGCTCTGTGTTCTAATACGACGATGTTGTTATGCCTACATTTTTAAGGAATCGTAACTGTTTAGTCCCTTGATTTCTGGAGTTGAGCACTGTGAATCTAGACTGCTTTTTTCTCTTTTTCTAGGCGGATCTCGTGTGGATGCTCATTTTTCGGTTTGTAGTAGGATCAAGCGAGTGGATAGCGAGCGATCAACTGACTGATTAAGGAAGGCGATAGAGTTCCCACAGAGATCCCTCTTCATTGCCCGTCCTACGGCTCTGGGGGTTTAACTGACCAGCAAGCGAACGGATAGCGAGTGATCAACTGAACGGATAGTGAAGGCGATAGGGATCCCGTAGAGATCCACTAATCACTAGCCACTAAACACTTACAAGGAATCTATGCGTGAATCTCGCTCAAGAACTGCAACTGACAGATGAATACCGTGACCTCAGCGCCATAATCGACCGGCTCGATCCCGATGGCAACCCGGAAGTCGCACTCGTGCATCGAGCCTCCAGGCACATACAAAGCGAAGGCCAACGGCTAGGTATATTCTCAGGTTCCTTCAATCCTCTTACCGTAGCGCACGTAAAAATGATAGAGGAATCTCAAAAACAATTCAATCTTGAAGAGATTCTCCTGTGTTTGGCCAAATCAAACGTGGATAAACGTGTGTTCGGATTTTCTCTAGCAGATCGGCTCTTCATGCTCAAGAGATATGCGTTGCAGCAAGTCGGCTTCTCGGTAGCGGCTTGTAGTCATGGACGCTTCGTCGATAAGATTAAAGCCATTAAAACAATATATCCGCCGCGAAGTTCGTGCGTTTTCATAACCGGTTTTGATACTTTGATTCGACTTTTTGATTCCAAATATTACACCAACATGCACGCCGAATTAAGACTCCTCTTTGATCAATGTGGTTTCATCACCGCAAACCGTAAAGAATACAACGCCGATGCAATTCGGAAATTTCTTTCGAAATCGGAATTCAGTCGCTACGCATGCAACATCAAGCTGATCGAACTGTCCAACGCTTATGCCGATGTTTCCTCAACTGTTATCCGCGCGCACCTCCAGCGTGGTGCTTCAATCAATAGTTTGGTACCGGAAATAATCTACGACTTGATTGAAACGGCAACGGTAAGCGTTCCCGACGAAATCTGACACTGAATCGCAACTAGGTGTGCAATGATTAAAGACGTCCACCATTTCAGTCTCACTGTCAGCGACATGGACAGGTCGCTAAACTTCTACACAGAAATTCTAAACGCTCAGGTGCTCTCCGATGTGGTTATACAGGAATCTCTCGAACACAGTGTAACGGGTATCTCTGATGCCAGGTTGCGAATTGCCTTTCTGAGTGTACACGGTGCCCTAATAGAACTTGTTCAGTATCTTTCACCAATCGGAGAACCATTGAGAACACGCACCTGTGACACGGGAAGCGCCCACATCGCTTTTGTTGTCAATAATGTGGATGCCGCATACCAAAATTTTCGACGCAAAGGTGTGCAATTCAAGTCGGAACCGGTAATCACGGGAACCGATCCTGGCACAATTGTGAAATGCGTTTATTTCGTCGACCCTGATGGAATCACTCTCGAATTAGTAGAAATCGGCTAGAAACTCAACCCGCCCTCTTGTCATGCCCACACGAAGTGTGTAACAGCCACGACACTGCCATCCTCGAACACTCAAAAGTGTGGCTGTGAAAATACACGTCCGTAGCAAACTTCAATCAAGATTTTCCTTCCATTCCAGCTATATCGTGAATTTTAAAGGTTTGTACGATTTGGCATTCATCTTGCGCAAGCCAATAATTGAAACGCGCCCGTATCTGCTGAAACCTAGTTTATAATTTATCGTATATCTTTTCACGATGTAGTTACACCGCCAAGATTTCAGATATTTTTATAATTTTATGTAGGAGAAACACCTAATGTTTAATGGAATTGAATTTGTTCTCGGGGTTGCTTGTTCACTTATGGGTATTGCTGGCGGATATGTATTCTTGACATCAATTTTCGCAGGTCTCCAATTAATGTCGAAGAGTCGGATGAAACAGAAGGTAGCGAAGACTCTTGATTCCTAGCGTTCGATATTATTTTACCCATTTCGTCGCTTACACCACTCAACAGACATTCCCCAAAATGGAGAGGAGGCAGACTGCCGCAACGTAACTATAACTCCTAAATGCAGTACCGCCAACTTCACTCATGGGATGTTTCGCCAGGAGAAGCACGTAACATTCAAAACAGGCTGCGCCAGTTAGTAATACACACCGACGAATTGGCGGATGTTCAAACGGTTGCGGGCGTTGACATCGGTATTAAAGAAAATCTCGCCAGTGCGTCGGTGGTTGTATTAGATTTTCCTGGATTAGAGCCCATTGACGGGGCTATTGTAGAAAGTCCTGTTGGGTTTCCATATATTCCGGGTCTGTTGTCATTCCGCGAAACTCCACCACTTCTTAAAGCCTTTGACCAGCTAAAAACAGAGCCGGATCTCCTCATTGCCGATGGTCAAGGGCTTGCTCATCCGAGACGATTTGGACTTGCCTGCCATTTGGGCCTGATTTTGGACACACCTGCAATCGGCTGTGCAAAATCACGCTTATGCGGCAAACACAAAGAGCCCGATAGCCAGAAGGGTTCCCACGAATATCTGTGGGACAAAGGCGAGGTGATTGGAGCGGCGGTCCGCACAAGACGTGATACCAGCGTCGTATACGTCTCAACTGGTCATCGGATATCACTGGATTCGGCCATCGGATTGACGCTGAGATGCTGCAAGACCTTTCGGCTTCCCGAAACCACACGATACGCGCACAAAGCGGCGGCTGGTAGCGTAGCAATACCGATACGCAGCTGATCAGGGAAACGTCCCAAGCTGTACCATTTGGATACAGACCATGAATTTCCTATCGAAACGACTAAATCGATTACCGCCTTACATGTTTGGCAAACTTAAGCAGTTGACACATGAAAGACGGCGACAAGGCATTGATGTCATCGATCTGGGTATGGGAAATCCGAGCGAACCAACCCCAAAACACATCATAGACAAACTATGTGAGGCCGCACGAGAGCCACGACATCATCGTTATTCGATATCACGGGGGATTTTCAATCTGCGACGTGAAGTTGCTTGGCATTACGAACGACGATTTGGTGTGGAAATCGATCCTGAACATGAGGCAATAGCCGTAATTGGTACAAAAGAGGGGCTCTCCCACTTAGCTCTGGCATTGATAGATCAGGGTGACCTTGCCCTGGTTCCAAATCCTACCTTTCCAATCCACATCTACAGCATCGCTCTTGCCGGCGGAAGCGTAGTCAGTATTCCATTGCGTGAGGAGGATGAGTTTGTTCCCAACCTTGCGGAGATTGCAAGAGACATCTGGCCGCGCCCCAAAGTGCTAATCCTCAGTTTTCCTCACAACCCCACGGGGGCAGTGGTAGACCTGTCGTTCTTTGAGGAGATTGTCCACTTTGCCAAAAAGCACGAAATTGCCCTAGTCCACGATCTTGCTTATGCTGACATCGTTTTTGATGGCTACAAAGCGCCGAGCTTACTGCAAGCGAAGGGAGCAAAGGAAATCGGCGTGGAGTTTATCTCCCTATCGAAATCATACAATATGGCGGGTTGGCGGTGTGGATTTGCGGTTGGCAATCGCGATATCATTGAGGCTTTAGCGCGAATCAAAGGATATTACGACTACGGAATTTTCGCTCCAATTCAAGTAGCCTCCATTATGGCTCTAAGGACTCCACCGGATGTGGTCAAGGAAAACGCCGAGATATACCGGCGTCGCCGAGACGTACTGGTTGATGGATTGAACCGGATTGGTTGGAAAGTACAAAAGCCGAAAGGAACCATGTTCGTTTGGGCACCGATTCCTGAACCCTATCGTCACCTGGGTTCAATGGATTTTGCAATGAAGTTGCTCGACGATGCGGAAGTTTGCGTGTCGCCCGGGGCGGGGTTTGGGCACAATGGCGAAGGTTACGTTCGAATTGCACTCGTTGAAAATGAAAATCGCCTTCGTCAATCTGTGCGACAGATTCGGCAAGCTCTGTTTAAGTAGAATCAGATGATTCGATAAAAACCATTTGCGCGTGAACCTGACACGAGAATTTCGTCTAATCCAACAGAGTCGCTTTCACTTCCTGCCACAACTCCCGGTAAGATTTTGCCGCCTGTGAAGTTGGCGAGAAAGCCGGGACCGGTTCTCTTTTAATCCCCATTCTTTCAATGTTTGATAGCGAAGGGATTGATTTGTGTAAAGTGCCTTTGAATTCTCGCGAGATAGTTGCTATGAATTCCTTGTGCATTTTCTTTCGCCTGTCAACCAACGAGAAAAATGCATATACTTTGTTCGTGTCGTATTTCTTCTTTTTGAGGAACGATAGCAACTGAAGGTGCGTCCGAAGGCACAGTGTTGTCGGAATCACGGGCACAAGAAGGTAATCAGCAACATTAAAGATATTCTCCGCCAAAAGGCTGATTGATGGAGGGCAATCCAACACAATCAAGTTGTATTCGGCGCGAAGCGGATCCAAAATTCGATTTAACCGTCGTTTCCGTCGTTTTAATTTATTGAAAGAAGAGGCGAGATTTCGATGTGTAAAATCCGCTGGCAGTATGTCTAGGTTCTCATAATCCGTGCCCTTTATGCTTTTATTGATGTTTTTTCCTCCCTTGTGGAATCCCTTCGCGTTTGCCCTCAACTTTGGCTTGACCCGAAAGTAGTAGCTCGCCGAACTTTGTGGGTCAAGATCGCATACAAGGGTTTTTAGTCCCGCTTCTGCCGCCAAGAAAGACAGATTGACGGCGGCTGTCGTCTTTCCAACTCCTCCTTTATTACTGTATATAGCCAAGATTTTCATGGACCTGCCTTACGCTTTGTTGTAACGAACAACTCATGGTATAACCCTCTATGTGTAGGCAATGCAAATCTGGCGAATATCTCAGAAAACGAACCCTTCACCATCTGAGTCCGTTCCTCTAGGTTTCCAATTAAACTTCCAACTGCCAGTGTCGTCTTTTTAGCTTGATCGTCGGATAGCGGCAACTCATCGACAGTTTTCAGAAGATATGCTTGTTGAACATACAGATCGTTGAAGTTACCTAAATTATCTTGCAAACCCTTCAGCTCTTTGATTAAGGTCGAAATTTTCTTGTCAGGAAATAGACTTGAAAAGAACTCCATCAAATACCGAAGTTTTTTACATTCAATTCTCAAGGCATGTAACTTTTCATCGTTGGCTGCCTCAAGGATCTGAGCACCGGTACTCAGAATCTCGGTGTACCTCTTACGGATCCTTTTGCAGGCAAGTTTAACGACCGGAACTTCTGCATTCGGTGCGGTGGGGGAGCCTTCCGGTGGCTCACCTAAGAAGGTTTCC
Organism: Candidatus Poribacteria bacterium; assembly: GCA_965204085.1. Classification (GTDB taxonomy): domain Bacteria; phylum Poribacteria; class WGA-4E; order WGA-4E; family JAJDTR01; genus JAJDTR01. The sequence goes on from CBDBEE010000002.1 coordinate 2,383,449, forward strand.
CACGTCCGAAAAACTTTGGTAGATTCGCGGGAGGACAAACCGTTTTTAACATCCTCTAATACTCTCGATCGCTTGTTTTTTAGAAACTCGAACAAGGGATTAATCTCATCGCGCAAACTATCGGGCAACATTTTCTTGTAGGCATTCTCTTTCAGGAGATAAACGTCCAAATCCCGCAGCTCATTCGAGAGTTTCCCCAAATGAGCAAAATCTCCCTGAAATTTCTTGGTGGTGTCTGCTGGGAAAACCCCCTTGATTTGACTTAACGCAACGCGAGTTCGTCGAACGGCGACCCGAAAATCGTGTAAGAACTCTGTGTCAAGATCTTTCCCAATATAAGTTCCATTGACTTTCATAATTCTAAATAGGGAACGCAAGATAATCTTCGCAGCTTCATCTGAACGCATCTCAGGCTGGAGTTGTAACTTCAATTTGGAGGAATATTTGCCGGGAGTTTTATTGCGCTCTTTCAATGCTTCAAAGTACATTGTCTCTGGTTCGATTTGCACAAAGCCCAACTTCCCAAGCCGCCCTATAGTCTTTCGATAATATCTCGGATATCCCCTAATCGGATCAACGTGAAGATGGGCGCAGAACATCGGTTTTCGCGCTTGATTAACTCGACGGATTTCTTCATAGTTGAGTCGAACCACAGTTTTCTGCTCTTTGTTCAAAATGCGGTAGATAGTGGATTGAGAATGTATTTCGGCAAGTTTCAGCAACCTGCGCACTTCAAGAATAGGCGCAAGCAGTGTTTTCAAATCACCTTCCGGAAAATCCCACACAAAATTGGGAATTGAACTCACTTTAGTGCGCTGAACAATCTTATAATCGGACAATCGGTGTAAAATCAGTTCACCCTCGGAACTATACAACACAAGAGATTTTTCAAATAATCGCCAATCAAAGGTATCGTATATCCCAACGTTCTTAGCTCTAGTTTGCTCCGGTCTCAGCAAAAAGTGGTTCGCAAGGTCGCTGATGATTTTCCGTCCATCGCATCCATCTGGTAAGCTCATGTTCATTTTTTGCGTTTACTTCCTCGGAAATCCCGTCTATACCATCGCACCTGTCCTACTTTAAACTCAATACGACTGAGAAGTTTACAATATAGGACTGACTTTGTTCGGCTAGTAGGAGCGATCTCTCGATCGCGACTTTTTGCGCTGAGGATGCATCGACCATACAATTGGTTTGCCTTAACAAATTTCAACGATAAAATCTCCCATCCCCATTGTTTCTACTTCGCACCTACGAGTCGTTCGCTTTTCGGTAGACCGCAATATGTGAAAACAGACTATAGATTCTACTCTCCGCACCTATTTTTCAGGTTTACAGAATTTATTGGTAGCCCCTATTATCCCTCAGGGAATAATTCTTTCCACAAGTAACTCGCTCCAGAGGAGCGCAATGTCAATAGAATGCGATTTGTCCATATTCCCGCGCTCCAGAGGAGCGCAATGTGGGTATTATACCATTATTCCTGGTGGTACAATTCTTATGTCAGTAAACCCTCGTTTTTCGCCCTATAACTAGCTTTTGGCGAGTGTTACTTTATGGGTGATGTTCGTATCAGTCTTGCATTGTAATTTCAATACATAGTACGTAATATTTTATTCGAATACAGTATATGCTATCACCATTGGTCGCTGGAACGATATCAAAAAATACCCAAATTAGCACTTACAAGGTGCGGAGTGTAGGATAGATGACTATAATCAAAAGAGTAGTAACCGTGCAATTGCAAAGTAAGTCAGAATGCCAAATACGTCGATTGAGGTCGTAACAAATGGTCCGGTTGCAATAGCCGGATCAACCTGCATTCGTTTAAAAAACATCGGGATAAGCGTACCGATCGTGGCAGCAATCAACATATTGACAAAAATTGCCAACGCAACAACAACGGGGAACTCCCAAGCCAATTGTAGTCCGCCAATTTCTACTTTCGAAAACCGAAATTTAGCAAAGGTGCCAAGCAAGATTCCGTAAACACCCCCGAGTGAAGCACCGGTTGCAATCTCTCGCCAAAGAACTTTCCAGGTTTCCTTGAGGTCAATCTCCCCAGTTGCAAGCCCGCGAACGATAATCGTTGATGACTGGGTACCGATGTTGCCACCCATTCCAATGATAATCGGAATAAATGCAGCCAATGCGGCGAGTCTGTTCAACTGAACCTCGAAAATTCCAATAACGTAGACAGCGATTAATCCACCGACAAAACTCGCTAACAACCAAGGCAGTCGCGCACGTGTATTTTTGAATATAGACTTCGATGCGATATCAACATCGCCCGTGCCCGCCATTTTTAACATATCCTCTGTGTTTTCCTCTCGAATAACGTCAATCACATCATCAATCGTTACAATTCCGATTAACTTCACACTGTCATCGACCACTGGAACAGCGAGTAGGTTGTAACGAGCTACAACATGCGCAACCTCCTCTTGTGGCGTGCCGGGATGTACCGAAAAAACTCGTGTAGTCATCAAATCCTTTAATGGCGTGTCAGGTTTGGTTGCAACAAGCTGTCTAAGGGATATGACACCTTTGAGTTGATACTCATCGTCAATCACATAAACGTAGAAAACCATCTCAATATCGACTAGTTCTCGAATACGCTCCGTCGCCGCCGCTGCTGTCGTTTCCTCTGTCAAAGCGAGAAAGTTGGGAGTCATAATATAGCCCGCGGTTTTTTCCTCAAACTGCAATAGTTGCTCCACGTCTTCCGAGGTCTTGCCCTTTATGAGTTTGAGGAGTTGTTGGGCTTTGTCTTCGGGTAAATCTGCCAGAATGCCTCCCAGATCATCGGGTGGCATGTTATGAAATATGTCCGCCAAAACGGCAGCGTCAGTCTCCTGTATAAAGACATTCCTGTCCTCACTATTCAGTTCACTCATCACTTCACCCATTTGTTCCTGTTCGATGAGCAGACTAAACAAGATAGACTTTTCATTGGGGCGCAAGTAAGGAAACCAGCGTGCAATATCCGCAGAATGTGTTTTGTCGACGACCTTTTGCAAGTTGGAAATCGCTCTGCGTTTGATGAGTCTGATTACCGTGGAGATGAGGATATCGTCCCGGTCCCGTGAGGTTATCATCTGATTTATACGGTCAAACCCTTCTCGGATTTCGGGTTGACTCAACCTTGATTCGGTTTACTTGAATGACAGCAGAAAAGAATGAGATGACGGTCACCACAAAGTTCGCGGTCGAAGCGGTGAAATTATTCGGAGCGTATTATATCACTCCGGAATTGATAATGAAACAAAAAGCCAATTCCCGGTAGGGTGCTCAAACATAGCTATATCCCTCATCCGAGCGAAACGGTAACGCCAAGTTTACCGCTTGGCTTATTCACAAATATGCCCAGAGCCATTAGGCTATTTCAAATGTCTTTGGGAAAGTCACTCAAGAAGGTCGGTGATGAATTGAAGACGGATAGTTCTTAACGGTTGAAGGCTGCCAAAAGCCTAGATGTGAGATTGTGATGCCCAGCTGCGTAACGTCGTGGCGATCATCCACATCATGGGTTGTCAAATTCATTCAACCAATCCTGTAGGTTTGGTTGAATGGGAACCCAACGCTGCATCCCTTTAGGAGCAATGATGCGAGTGTTTAATGAGCGCGAAAGAGATTTCATAGAATTCCTAGGGCGACAACTTTTTGCTGAAATTCGCGCCATCGATTAGCTACGACTTTAAGGAATAACGTCATGGTCACCCAACGAAGTCGGGCCAATTAAATAGTCTGAGCTACTCTCTGAAACGGTAGCCAATTCCACGTACGGTTTCTATAGCGCCGCTTAGTTCTCCCAATTTGCGTCTCAGACGGCTGATGTGAGTGTCTACCGTGCGGTCCACGGCGAAATAGTTGTCACCCCAAAGTTCATTCATCAGAAGATCGCGTGTGAAGACACGGCCTGGAGCGCCCGCTAAGAGTGCAAGAAGTTTGAACTCCGTGGCGGTCAAATCCACCTCCTGCCTCCTGTTGAACACTTGATGCTTGTCTAAATCTATCACCAAGTCGTGAATCCTAAGCTGTTTCACTGCTGCGCTAGTACCGGTACCTTGCATACGACGCTGGACGGCACGAATCCTCAGCACTACCTCTCTGGGACTAAATGGTTTGGTTATGTAATCATCAGCACCCAGTTCCAAGCCGATAATCCTGTCAGTCTTCTCCTCTTTTGCAGTCAACATTATCACGGGGATGTCTGCAGTCGCAGGATTATTTTTTAGAATTCGACAAATATCCAGTCCATCTACACCGGGAAGCAATAGATCCAAAAGAATCAGGTCGGGGGATTGAATGTTCACATGTCTGAGGGCATCTTCGCCATTAAATGCCGTAATCGTCTCAAAGCCTGCCTGATGTAGGTTATATACTAACAATTCGGCTATATCGGGTTCGTCTTCAACGATTAGAATCTTCGACATCATAAGTGTTAATATAAGTTAGAAATGTTACAGTTATATTACATTTCATTGGCTTTTTAATGACTCATCGTTTTTGAATGGCGATGAAGAAGGCAGGTGTGATAAGATGATGATCTGTTCACACGGATAGCAAAAAGGTTGTGAGAATGCGTACCCGACTCATTTTGAGCTACCTCCTCATTTCACTGGCAACATTGTGCGTGATATTTGTCTATTTACATCATTCACTAAAGCAGATGTCTGACGAACAGATGGTGTCCGAACTAGACATGAAGGCGAGGGCATTTAGTGAATATCTGAGCAACACACTTCCAACGAATTTCAGCTATCGCACAGTGGATGAGCTTGTTGATAAACTTGACACGGAAAATTTCGTGCGCATAACTGTCATAGATCCGGCTGGCAGCGTTTGGGGCGACACGGCTTACGATGGCGACGCTTTGAAGGAAATGGATAACCTTCAAGACCGTCCAGAGATACAATCCGCCTTAGCGAGAAGTAGAGGCGATGCAACCCGATACAGTGACATCCACGACACCGAAATGCGTTATTTTGCAATTCCCCTGTTGCGAGAAAACCAGTTAATCGGTGTGTGTCGAGTTGCGCTACCCGTGCATCGCAAGGATGGGCTTGTTAAGCGCTTTGAATCAATCTTTATTCTAGCTGCCGTTATTGGGTTGGCTTCGACACTAGTGCTCGGTCTAATTGCCGCGAAGATAATCACAAGTCCGATTCACAGGTTTCTCCGAACCGCAAAATTGATCGCCGATGGCCGAGTTTCAATGCAAGTTTCAAATAACTCTGCCGACGAGCTTGGGCGATTGACCCGACACTTCAGCGAAATGGCGGATCGCGTCAAACATCAGATCCAAGAGATTTCTCAAGAACGTGATCGGTTGGAAGTAATCTTGGCAAACATGGTCGAAGGAGTGCTGTTGATAGATGAAGAGTTTGCTATTGTGTACGCAAACCCTGCCGCTGTATTGATGTTGGATCTTACCGCCGAATATCGGGGACATCCCCTTATTGAGACAATCCGAGATCCGAGATTACAGGAACTCCTGTCAAAGAGTCAAGATACGAGAAAATCGGCGTTTGCCGAACTCAAGTTAGTGGGAACTGCGGAACGCGAAACCGAAATCACTGCTGTTCCCGTTGTAGACGAATATCTGGTAGTGATTCACGACGTGAGTCAATTGAGAAAATTAGAACGCGTGAGAGTAGATTTCGTCACGAATGTCTCCCACGAAATACGAACACCGCTCACCTCGATTCAAGGATTCGCCGAGACATTGCTGACGGGGGCTTTGAACGACCCAATGACAAATCGGCGGTTTGTCGAGAAAATTTCTCAGCAATCATCCGCACTATCACAGCTTGTGACAGACCTTCTCGACCTTTCTCGCTTGGAATCCGGAATGGCTACGCTTACCCTAGAATCTTGTAATCTTGAAGTATTTCGGGCGCCCCTCGTGAATCTATTCGGTCCAGTATTCGATGATGCCAAACTCACTTTTGACTGGGAAGTATCAAACGACTTGCCGCCCGTACTGGTGGACAAGCGGCTCTTGGAACAAGCTTTCGCCAATCTGATTGATAATGCAATCAAATACACTCCTCCCGGCGGCAAAATTTCTGTCTCGTCCAGTATTAGCGAATCTGAGGTTGTATTACACATTCGAGACACAGGCATTGGAATATCGTCCGACATGTTACCACGGATATTTGAACGCTTTTACAGAGTGGATAAGGCGCGTTCATCTGAGGTACGTGGAACAGGATTGGGACTGGCGATTGCAAAACATATTCTATTGCAACACGATGGGCGGATTTGGGCTGAAAGTGTTCTTGGGCAAGGATCGGTGTTTCACTTCGCTTTACCTTTGCAGCAACATCAGAATACATGACCCAAGTTGCTACCCATTTCCGTAGGTCGGGCTTCTAGCCCGACATCTTATAGGATACGTCCAAACCGCGGCAATGTAAGCTAAATTGACTCAATCTGCTCGCAGTAGATTGACAAATCCACTGCGCATATGCGGGTACGGCTTGGGTATGTCTATCCAAGCCGAGCGGGAATTACACGTAGCAACTTAAGTTACATAGCAAACAGTGATACTATGCCGACGAAAAACGCGAAGAACTGATAATAATTGTTAATTGAACCGACGCTTGCACAACGGATAGAAAAAACAGACGGACACGAAGACCCACCGCCATAACGAAACGGAGAACTGCATGATTATTCCGATTGACAAATCTTTCATCCAACTACGCAATCAAACGGAAAGAGAGTTGCTTCTTGCCGTCAAAGCCAATACACCCGACACTTGGAGAACACCATTGTTCCCACAGGACGAGTCGGGAGAATTCACCTTTTACCTAGACGCAGGATGGATTGATCGACTGAATCTGTGGGAATGGTTCCACAACTACAAAAGAGAATCTCAGGCGTCAACCGGTGGTATTCGGGGACCACAAAATGTTTTGTATCCATGGGACATGCGATTCCCAATCAACCAAGTCGGAGTAATACTGGCAACCCTTGGAAAGAGTTTGGTTGCAAAACAACATTCCCAAGGTAGCCAACTCAAGAAAATTGCTGGGTGTGAAGTCCGATTTAACTCGCAGAAATACGTTGAATTGATTTCTCGCATCCAAGCCGCTCAGGGTATTCAGACTCTGATACCAAAGCAATTTGCGCCAATTCCCATCTGGATGGTTTCGTTTCTGATTTTTGTGCTGGATTTGGACGGCGGCGAACACGTAACCTCAAGCCATTCGGTCAGCACCAAGACCGCGACCAAAGACCTGAACAACCAAGGAAGCCAATATCTATCGGAAGAATCGCTTGAGTTCGTCAACAAGATTGAGGAAATCCTAAAGACAGCAGAATCCGAAGGTTATTTGATACAGTTCAGCGCTTCAAATGATGAAAATATTGACTTCAACTTCCTTGACGAATCTGATGGTGGCACAAGCCTTTACGTTGACTATCTGCGCAACGGAGTCGCAAATGATGCCAATCTCAACCTAATACGTGAGGTCAAACCCCCAATTATCATTGATTGCGTGGGCGGATGCATGTACCAGACAATGCGCAAAATATTTCAACGGCTACGAGTTGCGGATTCATTGAAGTGGCTCCATGTTGATGCAGATCCGCTTTACTATAATATAGGAAAACTCGATTACAATCCGAAATCGGGAGAGAAGGAGTATTTCGATCTTGGCTGCGACTTCAGCATCCTTGAAGTCGTGAAGACGGCAGACTACGGAACAAAATTGAAGAACGAGCCTATAGGAACACTCATTGAAGTGACGGACCCGGATGGCGATCGACTGATTGTGTGCGAAATAGAGAGTGCAGATCGCAAATCTGGATTGGAGAAAATCGGGATCGAATCCTTGGATCTTGGCAATGGCAGAATTTTGAGCATTTATACACCCAACCAATCTTTCTTGATGAATATGGACTTCTATGCGAGCCAGTTGAAAACCATAGGGGTATGGGAGAATCACCCGCGCTTCATCATTAAGACAACACCCTCCGCAATTACATGGGACGAATGGGCGCATAGGAACGGAGTCAAAGTCGTCAATGTTCCGGTCGGATTCAAAGAAATTGCCGCAGTCATGAAAAAGGTCGAAAAACAACTGTCGAATTCGCCTGATAAACCTGTCGTCGTGAAGGATGTTTACGGAGAGTCGATAAATCTTGGGGTTCAACCCCGTCTACTTTTCGGAGGCGAGGAGAGTGGCGGAATGATCACGGGGCCGGAGGAATTGATTCGGAGTCAACATGGGCGGACTGCAATCGCCATGCGTGAAAAGAGCGCGGGAGAGTCGATGGTTCTCGTGGCGGCGTTAGCCGCACATTGCAAAGCGAAGCGCCTTCATCTGTCCGATTACTTAGAGACACTTTATACCGAGAACTCTATCGCTGGGAAATATGACATCCGTGAAGACGTAGTCTACTACAACGAATCTGAACCCGATCCTGCGAAACTCAAAGAGGCGAAACTAAGTGGAGAAGCGCAGCGAGACAAGAACGATCTCTTTTTCCTTGGACTTGCAATTGCCTTGTACGAAAAGCGAATAGCTTTGAAACAAGTAGGTGTAATCCTAGAGGAAACCTTCCCGTCGCTTGATTTCTCCAATCTTGAAGATGTGCGGTTCGTGGGAGATGGAACGTACTTCAAATTCAATGACAAGTTTGTAGAAATTCGCAAGTCTGGTACCGATGCAAAGACAAAAGCGTATGCCTCGGGCAGCGACAAGGAAGACTGCCGCCAATTTGCCGAGTCGTTCGGTAAATTCAGCGGCGATCTCACACCAAGCTATCGAAATGCGATTGATGACGCATACCTTTCGACAGTAGAAGAAAAGGCGCGCACAATCTATCGTCAATTCCAGCTTGAGGCAGTTTGAATCTGCATTTAGCCTTCGACATTGCTGTGCACAGGCATGTAAACAGCGGAGAATCTCTCTTGGCCTATTGATCGTCCAACCTCTTCAGCTTGAGGGTGACAGAAGCCGATTCTCCTGTTGGAATTCGGCTAACTTCTGCTTGACCAGATTGGTAGCCTTGTTTCGTAGCGGTAACAACTGAAGTGAGGTCCGACCAAACGGCAATTTCAAACTGTCCTTCGGAATCAGATGTGCTTTCGAGCGTATTGCAAATAGCTTCGTTACACTTGACCCTTACAACCGCGCCCGCAATCGGAGCGCCGGTCATCGCATCGTATACTGTGCCCGTTATACGTGTGGGAACATACTCGCCTGTATCTTGAGGAAAAATCACCGCACGACCGACTTCGGTAATCTGCCCCGCGACGACCTCTATCGCTCTGATGGCATCATTTGTCACGTAAGCAAACGCCGAAACACGGAGATCGTAGCGCCCGGGGGACAGATTCTTGATGTGGAAGACACCATCCTGAACACCGACTGTAGCAATAACTTTACCCTCTTGCAATACCTCAACCTTTGCATCATAGACAGAGAAGGGTGAGATATTTCCACGAATTGAGCCGGGAATTCCGCTCGGGGCGACAACAGGCTGCGTCTCCCTCTCCTCGCCACAAGCCACAATCAACAGCACACAGATAACAACAGTGAGATTTAATAGTTGGTGTCCCATGATACTGCGAATCTATGAGATAACAAGAATAACTTACCTAAACTCGTTTGGTAGGTTGGGTTGAACGGCAATTCGTGGAAATTCACGCAGAACGAGATCTTTCGAAGTGATGATTCGGCCGAACAAGCCGAGACTTGAGTGAAACCCTATGCTTCCATCAAACGCTTGTCAATCAACCCGCTGAACAATCCCGTTGCCCTGCGTGACTACCACCTTCTGATTCACTTGGATACCAGAGAATCGTTCAACCACACCGTTCGGCCATATAACCTCCAGCAAATCCACCATCGATTCCTGCCCCAAGCCAAACTCCGCGGTCAAACTGTTAAAGGACATGTAACTCGCCCCGGCATTAATTTCCCGAATTTGCGTCAGATTGCCGGCAATAGCTCGAATCTTGCTCCCCACACCATCACGATTATCCAGCGTCCCTACTAATTTTACGTGAAGCCATGCGTTCTGATTCCCTCCATCGTTCCTCAACAACACCGCCCTATCATGATTATTGACGACGAAGACATCAATATCACCATCGCTGTCATAGTCGCCAAATGCGGCGCCTCTTCCGACACGCGATCGTAATGCGCCGACACCAACCTCGCCGGCGACATCAATAAAGGTCCCATCTCCTTCGTTTCGAAATAGGCGGTCTTTTTGGCGCATGAGAAACTTCGGCATCTCAAGGTACTGAAAGGTGCTACCGTTGGCGACAAAAATGTCCAGATCTGTATCGTTGTCATAGTCAAAAAGATCTGTTCCCCAGCCAATATCCTTCATACTGATTTCAGCAAGCAAGCTGCCATAGGACTCATCAATAAGACGGATCGGTTCCACCTTGTTAGATTCTGCGTTAGCGATTTCACTCCCCTCTACCCACAAGTTCCTGTAGAGCGTGTTCTCTTGGTCAATCCAATGACTAATGAAGAGGTCCAAATCACCATCACCATCGTAGTCACCGGTGGCAAGTCCCATCGATCCTCTAAAATCCGCCGCCCATGATTCGCTACTTACATCAACGAATGTGCCATCGCCATTGTTCTCATACACAAAGTTAGGAGTTAGGTCGTTTGCCACATAGAGGTCCAGATCGCCATCAAGGTCAAAATCCGTGAAGATAGCCTGCATGCTTCGTCCGCCACTTGCTTCTACCTCCAATGCATTAGTAACGTCACTAAAGCCGCCGTCCCCGTTATTTCGAAACAGAACATTCTCTTGGGCTTCAAATGCAATGGGATTCAATGCGCTCGGAACAGATATTCCCGCCTGTTTCGATCCTCTTTTCATTTCGTCGATGATGGCGAAATGAAAATCAACGTAGTTGCACACGTAGAGATCCAGGTCCCCGTCTCTATCATAATCGCCAAAGATGGCACCCGTCCCCCATCGCTCATCACCTACGCCGGTCGCTTCTGTGACATCACTGAAACTACCATCCCCATTGTTGCGATACAAGACATTGGCGCCAAAATTAGTGACATAAAGGTCCAAATCGCCATCATTATCATAATCTCCGAACACACAACCCATGCCGTGACCTTGATCGCCCACTCCCGCTGTCTCGGTGACATCGGTAAATCTACCATCCCCGTTGTTACGATACAAAATGTTTCCCGGCGATTCTGAAGAAATCTCAACCGTCAACGGGCCAGGGTTGTTAACGATGTATAAATCCAAATCCCCATCGTTATCGTAGTCCGCGAATCCTGCTCCAGAACCCATATCTTCCGGCAACAGTGAAGAACGAGAACCGTGAGAGTGAACGAAATCAATCCCGGCCGCAAGCGTAACATCTCTGAATTGAACGCCAGGGCTTGATTCGGCTGGCTTCAACGTCAAGTCTCCGCCATTTAGGACGACATAAACCAAGGTCGTGTAGATTAGCCGCCAACACAACACGACCGTAAACCTAGCGCATCTGATTAGATTTGATTTTCTAATTGACTTCCGCATTGTTCTGGTAACCTTGGCATCAGAGACACATGAACACCGCTTCACCCAAGGATGTGACCGTCAACTTGGCGCGGAACCATGTCTATAATATTGGTCTGAGCACAGAATTCGAGATCTGCTCCCAATCCCATATTGGCGAGTTTCCTGCCGTGATAGCAGTTCTTCATCATGCCAATCAGATCATGGCGAAATTCGTGATAGAGAATTCGAGCAGCTTCGGCAGCATCCGTTAACTGAAAATCACGCCTCATATTATCCGCATCACATTTTAACGCAGCCGCGCAAGCTCCGGCGAAAACCGTGTCTTCAAGGCAGAAACTTTCTTCCCGACCCGAGCATGCAATCGTAACTCCTCCTTTCGCCTTCTTTAGACATTCGATCACGGATCGAAGGTTTAGAAAGCAACCAACAAGCACGCGGTTGGCAGACTGACACGCATGCAGGGCGCGCGTGCCATTTGTTGTGGTCAACACAACCGGTCGTCCGGAGACTGTGGCTTTTGTATATTCAACGGGAGAATTACCGAGATCGAAGCCGTCGATCTTGATTCCTTCTCGCTCACCTCCGATTAGAGCGTTTGGGGCATCATTGGCGAAGTGAAAAGCATCGGCGGGGGTCAAGACAGGAGTGACGCTGCAAGCGCCATTTGCAATGGCGACCGTAATCGTAGTTGTCGCGCGCAATATATCGGTGACTACAACGGTTTTTCCGGACAGATTGCAAATAGAAAGGAGATTTGGCGTGAAAACGACATCAACCGAAGAAGGCATAGTTGAACGGTAAAGAGTATGGAACAAACGCAGTAACAATCATCTTGGAGGTAACACCAGTTAAACATCACACCGCGGCTTCCAAGAATCCCGTGTCCACCCGTCCGGCTAGAAAACGTTCATCCCTCAGTATTTCTTGATGCAAGGAGGTTGTCGTTTTAACCCCTCCAATGGTGAGTTCCTCCAAAGCGCGCCTCATCCGAATGATTGCTTCTTCTCTGGTTCGGCCATGGGCGATAAGCTTGGCGATGAGCGAATCGTAATACGGAGGAACCTTGTGCCCTGTATAGAGATGGCTATCGGTTCGAATGCCTATGCCGCCAGGAGGAAGATAAGAGGTTATCTCGCCGGGTGAAGGCATGAAGCCGTTCTGGGCATCTTCAGCATTGATTCGACATTCAATCGCATGACCATCAATCCGGACATCTGAATGACTGTATCCCAATTGCTCCCCCGCCGCCACGCGAATCTGTTCTTTGACCAGATCAATTCCTGTTGTCATTTCGGTAACAGTGTGCTCAACTTGAAGACGCGTATTCATCTCTAGGAAATAGAAATTATTGTCTGAGTCAACTACGAATTCGATTGTACCTACATTTGAATAGCTGATCGACTTTGCCGCTTTTACTGCGGCTTTGCAGATTTCGGCGCGTAGCTTCTCACCGATTGACGGAGACGGAGCCTCCTCAAGCAGTTTTTGCTGCTTCCGCTGTATTGAACATTCACGCTCACCGAGATGAACGACGTTGCCATGCTTGTCCGCGAGGATTTGCACTTCGATATGTCGTGCATTCTCAATCCATTTTTCAATGTAGACATCTGCATTACCAAACGCGCTTTCCGCTTCCGATTTTGCTGTATGGAATAGGTTGAGCAAACTCATCTGATTGTTCGCGATTCGGATGCCACGTCCTCCTCCTCCAGCCGATGCTTTTATCCCTACTGGGTAACCAATCCGTTCTGCAATTTCTACAGCCTCATCTTCTGTCTCGACGACACCCCGTTTGCGACCCCTTTTCAAGCGTCCTTGTCGAGTACTTCGACTTCCGGGTACAAGTTCAAGTCCCAACTTGGACATCGTTTCACGAGCTTCAGCTTTATCGCCCATCCGCACCAAGTTGTCGACCGAGGGGCCAATAAACGTAAGCTGATGCGCTTCACAAATTTCGGCAAACTGCGAATCCTCGGACAGAAATCCTACGCCGGGGTGGACAGCGTCCGCATTTGTCAACTGCGCCACCGTGATGATGTTGGCATGTTTGAGGTAGCTTTCTGATGGGGATGGTGGACCGATGCAATACTGCTCATCGGCATACCTCACGTGCAAAGCATCTCGATCGGCAGTCGAATAAACTGCTACAGTCTTGATACCCATATCGCGGCATGTCCGAATGATTCGGACAGCTATTTCGCCTCGATTAGCAATTAGGATTTTTCTCAACATGGATTCTTAAGAAACCGCGTTAAATTCGTTTATCCATTGTTTCCATGAGGCATATTCGCAAATCACCAGTTCCACGCAACTGTCTAGCGAGATTTTGGAGAAAGCGAATAACTGGGAATCAACATAAACCTTAGAGCCTGATGAAAAAGAGGTGACATAGCGATTTTTTGTATAATTGAGTTGCTACTACCTGTCGCCCCTCTGGGCTTTTGAGCTGGTGAGATCGTAATCGCGCTCATCATTCATTCGCTTGATCGCAGTGCGTACCCTACATGAACCCTAATGTAAACCCTAGTTTCAAGAGCGAATTGTGCCACACAAATGAATTTTCAAACAGGTTCTTATACCATTTCTATATATTGACAGTGCATTAATGGCGTTAATCAAGTCTTTCCAAAGCGGGGCAAGATGCCCCGCCTACGAGGATTGGTATGAAGGGCAACAGTGGGTATGGGTGGTGTCATAACAGTATAATGAAAAACACTATATGCACTATTATTCAAGCGAAATGGTATTAGTTAAAAAAAAGGCTTTACCATCACCATTTATATTCAAAGCAAGCTATCAAGTCTTCTTAATGCGAAATAGGGGTTGATCGTACTCAACCACTGTCTCATTTTCTACTAGCACCTCAACAATCTGACAAGGAAATCCAGGTTGAATTGGATTGAAGATTTTCATTGCCTCGATTAAGCAAAGTGTATCTTCACCCGATACAACATCGCCCTCGTTGACAAGAAATGGTTCATCCGGTGCCGCTGATCGATAGAAAACACCGGGCATTGGTGCTTTGATAGATTCTCCGTCTTCGTGATCAGTCTGGACCGGCACAGATACAGAGGACACAGGGGCAGGTTGAGATTCTCCGGACGGGACTGACATTGCAGGGTTGTCTCTTCGCACTCTAAGCGTTATCTCGCCATCACGTAAGTACACTTCTGCCAGTTCGCGATCGTCCATTAGGTCACAGACCTCGTTCAGCAGTTGTAAGGATGGTGATTTGTCTTCGGACATGATTCACACCCTTTCCACGTAGGTTCCAGTGCGTGTATCTACCTTGATAACCGTCCCGTTTTCGACAAAAAGCGGAACCTGAACCACTCCGCCTGTTTCTAGTTTCGCGGGTTTTGAACCACCACTCACTGTGTCGCCGCGCAAACCGGGATCCGTCTCGACAATCTTAAGGGCAACGAAGGTAGGAAGTCCGACAGTAATGGGAGTGTCTCCATCTACTCTGACAGTGACTGTCTCCCCCTCCTTGAGGAACTTCATTCCATCTCCGATTAAATCTGCAGACAGCGCATGCTGCTCAAACGTTTCATTGTCCATGAAATGCAACAAATCTCCGTCGCTGTACATAAACTGCATATCTCGACCTTCAACGCGAACTGTTTCAATGCTCTCACTCGAACGAAAGGTGCGATCAATCACCGCTCCGTCTATTAGTCGTTTTAACTTGGTGCGGGCAAAAGCACCACCCTTACCAGGTTTCACATGTTGACAATCTGTAACGGTATAAATCACCTCATCAAGCCGGAGGACTAATCCATTACGCAAATCATTCAGTGATGCCATAGAATTCTCCCTGTATCAATTATCGCATTATTGCATGGGCATATATTTATTTTCAATCAACGTCTGCGCCATTCTGAATGCTTTTGCTCGATGGCTAATGCGGTTCTTGATTTGCTCTCCCAACTCCGCAAAGGTCTGGTCGCAACCGTGCGGTACAAAGACTGGGTCATACCCAAATCCTAAATTACCGCGCGGCTCACGAATGATTGAACCGTCGCATACACCGACGACGACATTCGCGCGGCCACTCGGTTCTGCCACCGCTACGGCACATCTGAAGCGTGCGGTGCGCTTATTTTCTGGTACGTCCTTTAACGCGGCAAGCAATTTCGTAATCCGATCTGTGTCGGAAGCATCGGAACCGGCATAGCGTGCAGAATGCACGCCGGGTGCTCCGTCAAGCGCATCGACCTCTAGCCCCGAATCATCCGCGAGAGCAAGAATTCCAGAGTATTTCGCAACACCGACAGCTTTCTTCTTTGCGTTGTCCTGATACGTCTCGCCATCCTCGGGGACCTCCGGCGCCTCTGGAAAGTCTTTCATGCATAGGACTTCAATACCACGCTCATGACGCAGCATATCGCTGAGTTCCCGCACCTTCCCAAGATTACGAGTTGCCAAGACTAACTTCATCTAGTCGTTCCAACACCATGCGATTTTGCAAACGAACCAACTGTCCGATGCCATCGGTGGCAAGATTCAACAACCGATCTGTTTGTTCGCGTGAAAATGGGTTCTCTTCTGCAGTTCCCTGAATCTCTACGAATTCTCCCTTGCCGGTCATAACTATGTTCATGTCTACTGCCGCGGTTGAATCCTCGCTATAGCAAAGGTCCAGACTCGGCGTGCTGTTGACAATTCCAACACTTGTCGCTGCGACGTTATCTAGTATAGGGAGACCCTCGATCAGTTTTCGCTCGATAAGCCATTGACAAGCATCCCAGAGGGCAATATATGCTCCGGTTATTGAAGCGGTTCGTGTGCCGCCGTCCGCTTGGATGACGTCACAATCAATCCAAATTGTCCGTTCGCCCAGCATACCCAAATCTACGATAGCACGAAGCGACCTCCCAATTAGGCGCTGAATCTCCTGCGTTCGACCACTGGGCGATCCACGCGTAACTTCGCGCTGCATCCGATCCGAAGTAGAACGTGGCAACATGGAATACTCTCCGGTTACCCAGCCCTTATTACGGATATGCTGTTCGCGCATGAAACGCGGTTGTCTATCATCAACCGATGCCGTGCACACCACCTTCGTGTCGCCCACCTCAATCAACACGGAACCTTCGGCATGTTTGATGAAATTTCGATTAATTGTGACGGGCCGCATCTGATCCGCTCGGCGCCCATCAATTCGTGCCATTTGGATTCCCCTTTACAAACGTTAAACTGTCGTCGCGAAATAATCCGTTCGTGATTCGTTTGAACTCAGTGGCTACTATATCACTGCAAATAATTGATGTCAACTCAAATGCTAGTGTGCCACATCAATCATCGACTGAGGTCAGGCGATTTATGTCTTTAGTAGTAAGTTCCTGATTAAGAAAGTCAAGCGCTTTCGTATAGCTACGACGCTCTAGATAATGGTTGAGCATCGTCGGCGCCGTTGGGGAAATTTCGCGCTGTAACTTTTCAATCTGCTTAAGGTCTTCTACCATCCCTTGCTTGTTTGCGATGTGTTCGAACATTGATTCAAGACTTTTTTTCAACGACTTTGCTTGTTCAGTTGTCATGATATGTTCTCTCTAGGGTATACGCATCTATAGTCATTGCAACTAATAATTACACATGCTTTTGAAAGATGACATTCTTCTGTACCACAAGGGATCCCTATCGCGCTCCTTGTTCAGTCGCTTGATCTGTTAGATTGTGGCATGCGCAAACTAACAGTTTGCGCTACGAGGGCGCGTCCGATTTTGTGGGTAATGATTATGAATTTCGTTATCGTTCATTAACACATAATCATAATATGTGTAAATATGAATATAAACGACTATAACAATGAAATCACCAGTTTCGCCAACGTTTACACTCCAATGGGTACCAGCACTGCAGGACGTTTCCCTCACCCCATAAAATCCTCTAACTAAAATCAAGCGGCAATCTTACGGATATCATGGACTGTGCTCAGAATCTCTTCATAACTGTCGCATGTCACTAGCTTGGTGCGATAAGCTTTGATATGCGGAATTCCTCTGAAGTAGCTGCTATAGTGTCGTCGCATCTCCGCGATGCCGACTCGCAACCCTTTCCAGTCGGTGGAAAAATCGAGATGTTTCTTGCAAACTTGAATCCTCTCGTCTAGAGAGGGATGGGGAAGCAACTCACCCGTTGCAAAATAGTGTTTAATCTCTCGGAAAATCCATGGATAGCCAATCGCTGCCCTACCAATCATAATTCCATCAACGCCATATTTCTGACGCATCAACAGCGCTCTTTGAGGGCTATCTACATCTCCATTCCCAAAAACGGGGATGTGTACGCGCGGGTTGTTCTTGATTTCGCCTATTAGTGTCCAGTCTGCTTCGCCTTTGTACATCTGTTGTCGTGTACGGCCGTGGATGGTAATTGCTTGAATTCCGACATCCTGCAATCTCTCGGAGACCTCGCCGATGTACTTTGTCTTATCGTCCCAACCGAGTCTGGTTTTCACGGTTACAGGCAAAGAAGTCGATTTGACAATCTCCGCCGTCATCTTGACCATTTTCGGCACATCGAGCAATATCCCCGCGCCAGCCCCGCGACATGCCACCTTTTTCACCGGACAACCGTAATTGATGTCGATAATGTCAGGGTTGGCTCGTTCCGTTATCTCGACAGCTTCCCTCATTGAGTCGATGTTATTTCCAAAAATTTGAATCCCGATCGGACGTTCATATTCAAAAATATCAAGCTTGGCTACGCTCTTGGCTGCATGTCGGATAAGCCCTTCGGACGAGATGAACTCCGTGTACATTAAATCTGCGCCATTCTCTTTGCATACAGCTCGGAATGGCGGATCGCTTACATCTTCCATCGGAGCGAGCAGTAGCGGGAATTCTGTGGTCGTGATGTTACCAATACGTACCATATGCTTATCTACGCTTTCAGACTGTGATAGGGAATGTCGTCTTTATTGAAAACGAAAACGCACCTAATCAGCCAATAACCTACAGATTGTAAAATTAAATCGCGCTCTGAGTTGCGCTGCTATTTGTGGTAGCTTCTTCCATGATGTCGTCACTCACTTTCCCCGTTTCAATCAGGTGTGCACCATCTAGCCCCTTGAGAACATCCGAATCGTTACTGGTGACAATCACTTGATACTCTTCGGCAAGTTTTAGGATTAACTCAATCATTAACTGTTTTCGCCCATAATCCAGATGAAGCGTCGGATCGTCAAAGACAAAAAAGCCGGGATTTCCCAACGTTCTCGAAAGCGCAATTTTTAGCGAAAGATACAGAATTACCTTTTCGCTGCCACTAAGCAGCATCAAACTTCGGTCGTTGCCGTCGATCTGGAGAGACGGAAGCAGGTGTTGGCTCTTCAAATCGATTTGTGCCAATGCAAAAAGATTCATCCGTTTAAGCCAACGTCGCAGTTCTCTCTCCGCTGGTTGAAGCAGTTGACGCTGAATAGCCTGAATGGTACGTTCAATGGCATCGCACGCAAGTTCAAGATTGAGTCGTGTCCGCAGTGCCTGATTTACCTCCGCCTCAGAACGCTCAAGTTCCTCAAGTTTGTTCGTGATGATGGCTTCCTCCTTGTTGAGCGTTAACAGTCGTTTTCGAAGTCCATCAATCTTGTTTTTCGTCTGGCGTCTACGTTCGACCTCCCGAATGTATCCGGGTGCGGTTGTTCCCGAAGCATGGCTCTTGGCTGAATCGTCTGTCTGCAGGTTTCGAAGTTTGCCGTTTATCGCATTGAAGTCGGACTGAACTTCCCCGTATTGGTTCTCTATACGCTCCAGAGCTTGAATTTTACTTTGCAAAACTTGATGTCGTTGGTTCAATTTTCGTAAGGTCGACAAGTCTACCGAGTTTTTGTCAAGCTGTTTCTGTATTGTCGCCAAACTCTCTTCAAATTTGTCCTTTTCGGCTTGTTTTTCCTCAAGAATTCCCTTGAGGACCACTTGGTGTACTGGTTGATGACAGGTTGGACAATGCCCTTGATTGCTCTCAAGGAATTGACTCAATGTCTGGCAGGTCTCCGCTAGCAGTTCGGTTTGATTCTGGAGACTACCAATCTCTCGAATCAGCTTCTCGCGCTGCGCTTCAAGTTGCTGGGTGTCATTAATTGCTGCTTTTACCGCTTCAATCGTCTGCCGAATGTGCGAGATATCGTTAAAACCGCCGAGACTTGAAGCCCTCTCACGTGCGAGAGCAATCATCTGCTTTTCCAGACCTGAACGCTTCTCCGTCAACTCAAAGATGAGTACCTCATTGCCGTTTGCGGTGTTATAACTAGACAGAAGTTCGTAATCTTTCTCCAACTCAACCACTTCGTTTTGGAGACGCTCTATTTCTTCTCGGTGAGTCTTGACCGTTGCAAGTTGTAGTCTACGTTGATGATCTTGAATGCGTGTTTCTTCACGTTTCGCGATGCGCCTTACTTCAATGAACCGTTCCCGAGCTTCAATGAGGCGATCAATACCGAGCAGCGCATATAGGATCTCGCGCCGATGTGATGTCTGCCGAGCGAGGAACTCAAAGATCTCCCCCTCTCGCAGAAAGGTCGCGGCAGCCAAGTGATCATGCGTGAAATCAAACATCATCTCCAAATCCTCGTCCGCCGCCCGTCTTCCGCTAAAGATTTTCCGCCAACCTTCTCCCTCCCTACAACGAAGTTCAACTTCACCTTGAGTGGATCGGAACAACTGATAGCTCTTTCCCTGCTCGCAAAATCCAACTCCAGCCGTTCCACTGTTAGTTCCTCCCTGCGTTAGCGCTCCCACAGCGACCCTCGGGACAATTGGCTTGCCTGTTAATGCAAAAAAGATTGCGTTAACCAGTGTGCTTTTGCCGCTGAAATTTGGTCCAAAGATCAGGTTTGTCCCTTCATTAAGCTCAAAATCTCGCCGATTGAAGCAACCGAAGGATTTGAGAAGGATTTTTTCTAACCGCATATTTACTGGCGTTGGTTAATCGCTTCCAAGAGTCTTTGGGCTGTCACCCCGTCTCCGTCCCGGTCAATCGCAAGGTTAAATGCGCAGAGAATCGCATTGATGTCCGCAGGCTCAAGAGTACTGTACTTGTCTGCCAGTTGAGAAAGTTCCTCAACCTCGCGCTTAAAGACTTCAACGAGTTCGGTCTCGACCGTGGAAGGCATTTGATTCCTTACCTTTCAACCAGCTTTCAGAAATGTCCGTGCGAGTAAAGTCTGAATCACTTATCCGTTTTGCTCGAATAACAGCGTGCATCAAGTTTTGATTGTATGAGGGGTGTGAACAATCGTGGCCTGAATCACGGATTCAGCACATTACTCAGAAAACGCGGATAAACAGACAAAACCGCCACTGGAGTGGTGTATCTTCAACAAACGAAATACACAAA
The DNA here is from genome assembly GCA_965204085.1 of Candidatus Poribacteria bacterium. Taxonomy (GTDB): domain Bacteria; phylum Poribacteria; class WGA-4E; order WGA-4E; family JAJDTR01; genus JAJDTR01. Next base: position 2,404,302 of record CBDBEE010000002.1, read on the forward strand.
AGCACCAACGACCCGGCGGCTACTTTTGCTCCGGAGGAGTACAATCGAGTGAATAACGAGGGCGATAGGAATCCCCTACCCCACCGACTTTGCGCGGAGCCTAAGCTACTTGCTCTGCTCCACACACGATTCTTTACTCGATTTACGGATTCAATGCGCTTGAATTTTGAGAAATGGAATTAGAACCAGAAGTGTGACATCAGAATCACCTGATCGATGCCCGCCAGTTGACGGTCATTCGTATCTGACGCCCTGTCCTTGTTTGCAATATTGCCCCAGTAATACAATTCAAGCGTAGCATTGTCTGTGACGGTATATCGCGCGCTACCGGAAAGGCGCCGCTGCACATCACCGTCTCGATCTCGGTCGGGATCGAATGCTTCGTACCGCCCTGATAAAATTAACTTGGGGATCACTCGATATCTAGCGCCGGCATAATATCCTAGAGACGCGACGCCCAAATCTCCTAGAAGACTTTCATCATCGGCAAGACTGTTTCCAAAATTAACCTCGGCTTCGATCGACAACCCCTTGTGTACAGCCGTCAAGAACGCTCCTGCCACCATGTTTCGTTCGTCTCTTGGTTTGTCAACAAGATAAGATACCCCGCCCCGTACCGGTCCAAAAGAACTACCTATCGTTGAAGTCCAAGCTTTATGGTGATTTAGGTCCGATCTAAGTGCGCGACCTCCGTTGAAGATAGCGGCATTGTAGAACACTTTTCCTGCAGAACCACCGACCTCAATGCCGACATCGCGTTTGTTCGATCCGAGATTGTATCCTTGACGCACGAGAATGTTGTGGTCCTTCTGTTTAATCCCAAACGGAATGCGGAATTGACCTACTTTGACGTACAGATGTCTAGGAACAGCATCGATTGTTGCAAACATATTGAGTGAAGATCCCATGTTGTTAGACAGTGTCATTCTAACCTTCTCGGAAGCCTGCGCATTTAGTGTCAATTCGCCCTGCATCATGTAGAAACTGTCGATAGCCGAATGGCAGGAGCCGCAATTAGCCCTCGCCCGATCAGAGTGATCTACATCATTTGTCTTGATATACGCGGTGCGAATGTCTATTGCGGTCGTGAGTCTTTTGGCAACCGCTTCCGCTTCCGCCATGATTGCTTCCGCATCGAAGTCTTCCGGAAACTCAAAATAGTTATCCTCAAACACCTGACCGACTTCGTTGCGTGGTCCGCCGCCTGCCGGATCAATATGGCAGAAAATACACTCTTTGTCCTCCTGTGCGGCAAACTCAGGTCTAGCGTCCGCATCTGGAATAACGAACATTGTCAATAACAACGCAATTGGGAAACACAGCCAGAAAATTCGCAAATTAGATTTCAATAGATTACACCGCTTTCAATAATCAAACTACACTTAGAAGAAAGAAGGCTCGCTCAAGTCTCATCTCACGGTTCAAGTACCACTCATATTCCATTATACCATCAGGTGTTTGAATGATTCAAGAAGTATCATGAAGGTTAAGGTGAATATCGCGGCCATGAAGCATCAGTTAAAGGTCCCCAAACTGCTGAGACCACCAACCGACTCAGTATCCCGTGGGTTTCCCCTCTAATCTGCAATAGTTCCATACTCAAGAAATGAATTGATCGATGGCTACACTCTTGCTATAATCTTATCTATGTAGTATTGTCTTAAGCTCGACTTTGTACATTTGAAAGACATTACAGGCCTCAATAATCAAGTGATGCGAAAATGCGGAATAGATTTTGATTCTCTCGGCTTTCTAGCAGACCATTGAAAAAGTCGGTATCGGTGTCCGATGCTGTGCAGCTTGTCGCCCCGCTGGGGCTTTAATGTGAAGTACCTTAGCGTTACTATACACCTTTCGCGCCGCTGGCGCTTCCAATGAATGATGGAGTTTATTTCGCAGTTCTCACTCTACGCTCCACCTAGATGGTGGGCAGTGCCCACCCTACAAACTGTACTTTTCAAACAGGTTCTAATCGCGTTTTACCTCGTTTTACAGAATGAGCATTAGGAGTTACGTCGTTAATGAGTACCGACAATAGCGAACACCTTGAATTCTACAAAAAGAACGGTTATACCATTTTCCCCGGTCTCTTCGGTGAAGCCGAAATGAATACGTGGCGCGAAAAGCACGAGCAATTGTATGCGGAATTTGACAAAAGAACCTGGTTTGGAAACATGTTGGAATATGCTCCGAAAGTGATGTGGCCCGCGGTGTCGCACCTGACAATCATTGAGTTTGCAGAGCTTGTGATGGGCCCCTTTGTCCAACTTGACAATCTGACGCTTGCTGTCTTTTTTCCAGTGTCGAAATCAGAGGTAGAGGGCAAGGTTTCCGGTTGGCACAGAGATCGATGGGGCCAAGTCCCTCGTGGCAGTACGTACGAAAGACCTAACGCGATTAATGCCATTTCGTACCTTCAAGAACTGACCGATGAGATGGGACCATTGCGCGTTATTCCCGGTTCGCACCGCCGCTCTCTCACCATTTCCCCCGATGACAGATCGAAGCCGCATCCCGACGAAGCAGTAATAAATATGATGCCCGGTGATGTCGTCATAACGCACGTCAATCTTGTGCATTCGGGAACGCCGAACACGTCAACCTCCGGCAAGCTGCGTTATTTTTTTAGTATCTTTTACAATCTCACATGGCTGAAACACACGGACAACCACAGCGGCCCGCTCACCCAGCAACTTCTCGATGAAGCTCGTGCCCGAAATGATCATCGCTCAATGCGGCTCCTTGGTGTCGACGAGCACCTTCAGGCACGATGTAATTCCGGCTTTCTGACTCCCGATGAAGAACGTTGGGCGGAATGGTCAACTGCGGATAGAGAAGCTATAAGGGACGCGGAGCCCTAATTCCAATTCGGAAACCTACAATGATTGCAAAAAAAACATACATTTCGGAGTTACACAGGTTGCCTGTAGGAGCGATCTCCCAATCGCGATTTCAATTCACGCCATTTGTCTGATGGCACTGTAAATTTTGAGAAATGGTATAATAGCTTAAATGGTAAGTGGCTAGTGATTAGTGGATCTCTATGGGAACTCTATCGCGTTCGCTATCCACTCACTTGATCACTCATTATTCATTCGCTTGCTGGTCAGTAATAGCTCCGAAGCCATTAGACGGGCAATGAATAGGATCTCTATCGCACTTGATATTCACTCGCTTGATTCCTACTACAAACCGGAAAATGGGTATCCACATAAGGTGCGCCTAGAAAATTCCAAAAAAGACCGTCTAGATCCACAATGATCGACGCCAGAAATCAAGGAACTAAACAGTTACCTTAAATGTACATAGCTCAGCTTGGTTGCAACGCCTCTATAATCATTCACCATCATATTTGCGCATAATTGTTGGTGATTTGATGATTGAAAATTGCTACGACAAACCAAACGTAAGAGCGACCTCCCGATCACGACCGCCTGTCAGAGACAGAGATTCCTCTTACAGAAGACGTACAATAAATTGCGCTAATGCAAATCGAACCAACCCAATCCCACATTTGTAATAATTGATTTCAACGGCTCTAGCTATAATTTTAAACACAGATAGGTAAAAGCGATGGCGCAAGAAACAAAAAAGAATGAGATGATTCCAGTTGCCGAATACGAAGTACTTGACCAAGTCGATGATCGGGCAATTGTAGAAATGATGACGGGTCAGGCGATTGAGGATTACGTTTACTCGTTCAAGCAGGGCGGGCGGACGGTTGAAGGATTGACCTTGGCGGGAATCAACGAAGCCGCAAATCGTAGAGGGGGAATTCAGATTGATAGTGTAGAATATGAGGAACGCGAGCATTCATGGCTCGCAATAGCAAAGGCAACAGACACCGTGACCGGTTCCTCACGTTATGGAGCCTATGAACAGGTAAAGGCAATCGGGAATCGTTCCGATCCGCACGCTTTCACGAAGGCAGTTCATAAGGCGCAGCGCAACGCAACCAATCAAACAACTGCTTCCCGTCCACGTGATTAAGGAAGTCCTTAACTACTACCTCAATCGCCAATCGGCTCCCGCACAACCCAAAATCGAATCAAACGCTCCACCTCAGCAGGATAAGATTTCCGGTGCGCAAAAAGCCGCCATTTGCACTCTCGGCGAAATTGGAGGGGGCGGCTCGAAAAACAGGGCATAGAACGATCTGATTTTTGGAGTTACGTACGGCGTCGCTATGGGGTGGAGTCTCGAAATGACATGACCGAGCAGCAATGGACACAACTCTCGGCAGAGTTAAAGGCCGCCTGAAAATTCAAAAAAGTTGCTCAATCAGTTGTTAACTCGCATTCGCCAATTCGAGGCGGCGGTTGGGGCGAGTGAAATTCCCGAGGAATCTGAAGCGACTCTTCAAACGGACGACAGTGTGGGTACATCGGACACCACTGATGGGACAAACCCACCATCTTCGGCCGAGTCTGATTCACGGAATTCTGCCCCCTAGCACGATATTTCTACAATCGAGGTCAATCAGACCTGCCCTTGATTACATCAACGGGACCTATTCTCGTCGGCCTTGTTACGGTTGAATCTATTTTTTTTCCTGTCTTTACAACATCGGTTTGCCTTCTGCGTCATTAATCCATCTCGGCGCCCACCAGTAACGTTAATGGAAAGTCCGGTAAGGTAATCGGACTGAGATGAAGCGAGGAACGCCGTCAACCCAGCTATATCCGACGGCTGCGCCACCCGTCCCAAAGGGATATTCCGAGCCCGCTCTTGGATATACACCTGACGATGTTCGCTTGTGCGCCAAGTTTTGGCTGTTATGTCCTCCGAAGACATTGCCTCACGCTGATAGCCGACACGTTCCGTGTCGGTAAGGCCCCCGGACAGATCGTGTTGACGTTTATATGATGCGGTGCAAGTTCTTGTGCCAGAGACTGCGTAAATCCTCTCACGCCGAATTTTGATGCGCAATACGCCGCAAAGCGGGCACGACCATGTCTAGCCATTATTGAGGACATGTTGATTATTTTACCACCCTTTCCTCTTTTAATCATATATCGTGAGACTGCGCGGCAGCAAAGATAAGTCCCCTTTAAGTTTACGTTCTGCACCTCATCCCAAGCCGCTTCTTCCAATTCCACTACGGGTACGCGATCCTGCCCCGGACGCGCGGCGGCATTGTTTACCAGAATGTCAATACAACCGAACCGTTCAAGCACCTGCCGCACCATACTATCTATCTGATTGACGTCGGTGACATCTGTCAAAACGCACATCGACCTTCGCCCTTTTTCTTCAATCTCGCGTACTACAGCAGATGCGCCTGTCCACCGTCCCAGATTTTGGCGATGCGGATCGTTGACAATGTCCGTAACGACCACATCCGCTCCGTCTTGCGCGAGTCGATTGGCGATTGCACGCCCTATTCCATGTTCGCCTCCGGCGCCCGTCACGATGGCAACTTTTCCGTCGAGGTCGTACACCGTCTCTCTGCTCTCCTGTTATTGCGATTGTAACGCGATAATGGCACCTGATTGGAAGTTTACGTCATCATGCGGTTATTATGTCCCTTAAACTCTTCGTTCTCCACCGCAATTTTTCAGAGCCTGTTTGAAAAATGTGTGAAAAGACCTCTTCTAGTAATTTTGAGGATGGGTATTTTCGTGTTTTTGTTGTCGTTTGCATACACCTGCCGCCCCGCTGGGGCTTGAGTAAGCAAGATTTCGCCGTTTCTATAAACCTTCCGCCCCTCTGGGGCTTTTAAAAAAGGGCTGACGGGATCTCTATCGCGTTCCCTATTCGGTCACTTGACGCCGTGCGCACCCTACAAACTGTACTATTCAAACAGGCTCTCATGTAAATAAAAAAGCGTCGTTTTCCGCAGACCATCAACTTCACCATCTTCGGCTGAGTCCAAATTATGGGATTCGACCTCCTAGCACGAGTTTTCTACTATCAAGGTCAATCTGACCTGTCTCCCAAACATCAACGGGACCTATTCCGGTAAGCCTTGTTACGTTCAGCTTGATTATTTCCTGATTCTACTACATCGGATTACCACCTGCGTTATCAATCCATCTCGGATCCACCATCAATGGTGATGGAAAGTCCCGTAAGGTAATCGGACTGAGATGAAGCGAGGAAGGCTGCTAGCGTGGCAATGTCCGATGGTTGCGCCACCCGCCTCAAAGGGATATTCCGTGCACGCTCTTGGATAAACGCTTGGCGATGTTCACTTGTGCGCCAGGATTCTGCGGAGATGTCCTCCGAAGACGTTGCCTCAAGAATATAGCCCACCCGTTCCGTGTCCACGGAGCCTGGACAAATCGCGTTAACGTTTATTTGATGGGGCGCGAGTTCTTGTGCGAGAGATTGTGTAAAGCCTCTCACGCCGAATTTTGATGCACAGTACGCCGCAAAACGAGCGCGACCATGCTTTCCAGACGTAGAGGACATATTGATGATTTTGCCGGCTTTTCCTCTTTCAATCATGTGACGCGAAACCGCGCGGCAGCAGAGAAAGGTCCCCTTCAAATTGACGTTCTGCACCTCGTCCCAGGCTGTCTCCTCCAATTCAACGACTGCCACGCGATCTGGACCGGGGCGTGCACCAGCGTTGTTTACCAGAATGTCAATACCGTCGAACCGCTCAAGCACTTGCCCCACCATGCTATCGACTTGATTGGCGTCGGAGACATCCGTCAATACACACATCGACTTTCGCCCCATGTCCTCAATCTCACGCACCACAGCAGAAGCGCCGCTCCAACGCCCCGGATCGTGGTTATACGGATCGTTGACAATGTCCGTAATGACTACATCCGCTCCCTCTTGTGCAAGTCGATTGGCGATTGCACGGCCCATACCATGTTCACCCCCGGCGCCCGTCACGATGGCAACTTTTCCGTTGAGGTTGTACACCTTATCCCTGTTCTCCTGTTTTCCTAGTCGTTGCGGATCTGTCCATCACCATGAATTAGGTGTCTAATTTCTTCAACCCAAGAATCCACTTCTACAATCAACATCTAATCATACAGAATCGACTGGTCCAATCCTGCAAGCAATTCTTTAGCTTTTTTGACCTTTTCAGGATTCCGATCAAGCGCAATAATCCGTTGAAGTGTCGAAATGGCGTTTGAATCACCGTTCTCCGCCATCTCGAAAGCCATGCTGTCGCGTTTGTGAAGATATGCCAAATCGTAATCTACAATATTCAAATCCCATTTCCGCCAGTAATACTTGAGATCATCGGTAGGCCAGTCCGCATAGACCTCCTCCCAATCTTTCGGTGCACGATACGGAGTAAGACTTCCAGGTGCGATGGGATCGCTGACACGCTGATACCTCGCATCCATAGATTGGCGTAGCCGATCGCCTCGGCAAGGCAGTCCCTTGTGTACGGTCATGCTGTGAAAAAACAGTACGTCGCCCTGTGCGAAAGGGCTGTTTACCCAACCATAGTCGCGCACCTCGGCGACGCCCAAACCACCTGCGCCCATCACCGGACGAATATCTTGCGGCCCATCATTATGTGAGCCACGGGCAATTGCAAGACCACCCATTTCGGGAGGCACATCGCTAAATGGAATCCACGCGGTATAGGTGTCAGGCGTCCCTTGGATAGAGGTACTATCTTGATGTGCCCGCGTAGTGACCGCGTCATGTTGTGGGAAAATGTTCCGACCAATGATACTTGCGTGTGACATAACAGGCTCGCCCAGCATCCGCTCCAACATTTCTATCAAGTTGGGATGGTGTGGTAGTGCATGATACTCGGGAAGTTTGTTCATTCGGCTGAACACGTTCAAGAACGCAGGTTCCGGGTCAACACAAAAGCCACTCTGATCTGCGATGCCGTCTTCCAGCGGTTTATCAGCTCTAACCCAGCCTGCATCCCGTGCGATCTCAAGCGCCTTCATTCTGAGATTCTGCACGGGTTCCTGTGGCAACAAGGCGCTCACGAAGAGGTAACCGTCTCGCGCCATACGCTCCGCCAACTCCGGGCCGTTGTCGAGGACATCTCTGGAATCTAGAAAAGGTTGCATATATGTCACTCCCTATCAATACGCTACATGTCCGCAGTCATGAACAAGGCGTTCAGCTTGTAACGGGCAAACGCCGGGGTTCTGCACGTTATTTCATCACGCTTTTAGATTATGTCCCTTAAATTTTTCGTTTTCCTCTGCAAATTTGCAGGTAAATAAGAAAGCATCGTTTCCGCAGGCTATCAACTGCACGCCTGCCTCCAACCATCGCTTCCCGCTCTCATAATCGTTTACATAGCTGCCAAGCACAACACCCCGCTCCTTAACTTTGGCAATTACCGTCTCAATGCTTTCAACTATTCTCGGGTGGTCCAGTTGACCCGATATTCCCATTGATGTTGATAAGTCATAAGGTCCAATGAATAGCCCATCAAGTCCGTCAGCAGCAAGGATCTCATCAATATTCTCCACTCCGTCGACGGTTTCAATTTGCCCAATAAGGAAGATTTCTCGGTTAGCTTGAGCAATGTAATTCACACCATCTAATTTCCGAAAGTCGCCGAAATCGTCGTGCCCTACGCCGAACGCGACGCCTCTGGTCCCTTCCGGTGCGTACTTCGCACTCTTTACAACCTTTTCCACATCTTCGGCGGATTCCACGCAAGGAATCATCACCCCGGAGGCACCCACATCAAGCGCTCTTGAGATAAAGTGTCGTTCGATTGCGGGCACTCGGACAATGCTGGGGAGATCCGATCCGCGCGCCGCCCTTACGATGCTTCCGACCGTTTCCATCGTGAAAGCTGTGTGTTCCATATCAATGATGATATAGTCCGCCCCCGCACTAGCAAGGATCGTCGCAATCGATGGCACGGCAAACTGCATCACAAAGGTACCGACTAATACTTCTCCGCTCTGAAGGGTCGTTTTTATTTCGTTCGCTCTCATGTTGTCAAGGAGTAGCCCTGCTGTAATCTGTTAAAAATCTAGGTTTGTGCGCTCGGTATTACAATCGCTAGCATAGCATTTATCCAGGAGAACACTTGAAGGTTCGCGGTACGGTCAGTTTGTCAGCCGTTCTCACGCTGGAATTGCCGTAGGCGCAATCTCTAATCGCAACCTCCTACTATTGCGTGAGTCCATAGTAGGTTGAACCTTAGATTAATCCACAGTTTGCTCCGGAAGGCATGACTAGTTTCAATTTGGACTATAGATGGTGCACAAATCCGCAAGGTTGCTAAAGGCTTGTCAAACCGTGTTCGGCGATTACTTTCTGTAGCGCGACGTGTTGTTCCGCAGTTAAAGGCAATCCGGGCGGACGTGGTGGTCCACAGTCAATTCCAAGTCGTTCAGCAAGAGTAGCCTTGAGAACCGCATGGAATCCGCCACACGTCAAAAGTGCATCGGCCAGCGCGCTTCCTCTATCTTGGGCTACTTCAGCACGTTTCAAGTCGCCAGCCCGATATGCCTGCCAAATCTCCACCCAGATTTCCGGTGCGAGGCTTGGAGGACCATCCACACAACCAGCGGCTCCTATCGTTAACGCGGGTAACATCAGTCGTGAATTACCGATGAAGCAGAAAAGCCCCATCTTCACGAAGGCACGGACATTGTAAAAGTTAACGGATGAGTGTTTCAACCCCGCAAGTTGCGGAACACCATCCTGAATGCGCTTCATCAGGTCTGGAGTTATCTCAACACCTGTTGAATTGGGAAGATTATACACAAACAACGGAATGTCAGCGGCTGCCGCGACGATTCGATAGTGCTCGACGATTTCTGCCTCTGGTCGTCTGTAGAAGAAGGGAGGGACACAGCAGATGGCTTCCACACCGGCGCGGGCAGCGTGTTCAGCCATCTTGGCGGCTCGCGGCGTGGTTGGGGCCCCGACATGCATGATGTTCTTGATTCTGCCTTGGTTCTGGTCGGATACCACTTCTGCAATAAGGTTGTTTTCCTCATCATCAAGCAGCACGCTTTCACCGCTACCGCCGGCAACCCAGAAACCATGCACCCCGGCTTCGATGTTAAATTCAATCATCTGGCGGAATGCGGCTTCGTTCAATTTCCCCTCCGGTGTCATCGGGGTTGCCACTGCAGGAAACACCCCTCGAAATTCATTCATAGATAGGTTCTCCATATTCTCTGGATAGTGTCATCAAGTCTAAATTCGGAATGGAAAGTTCCTTCGAAAACGTAGGTAATCACTCTTTCGCGGCGGTCCTTCCACGACTACTAAAATAGCGCTACCTGATTCAAGACTGGTGGATAATGCTTCGAAGAGAACGATCACGGTATTACACCCGTCTGCAAAACTTGCAATTAGATCGGAAAACAACCAAGCGATCTGTCGGTGTCCACGCTGTGTGCAGTATACTACGATTCAAGGTAATGAACAAGCAAAAACCAGACCGGTATATGCGGCGGCACCCGATTCGATTCAGATTGAAACCCACCATACGCCAGCAACACAGAGGCCCACACCCAGCACAAGCCGAAGACTAATTTTCTCTTTCAGAAAGATTAATGCCAAAACCAAACTAAAGACAGGTGAAGTTGATATAAGCGCGGCTGTTTTGGAAGGTCCAATATTGGCTAGGGCAATCAGATACAGCAGCGAACCGATTCCCATGCTGAATAGCCCGGTGCAGGCAATCAGCAGGAGCAACGGTTTACGCAATTTTCTGGTTCTCTTACCGATAAGAGCCCATGTCGTGTAGAGAATGACTGTGACGAACGGCAGACGAACGCTGTTGACCTGAATTGGCGTAAGATTGGTAAGTCCCGCTTTGAGGAGAACCGTACTCAATCCCCAGAGTAACGCGGCTAATAGCGCGAGCGGAATACCAAATGAGAATCTCCGAGTTTGAGGGATGTGGGAAGCTGTCGAAGTGCGCTTAGGCTCTCGGGACAAACAGATTACGCCTAGGACAACCAAACAACTTCCGGCAAATAAGCTCCAACCAATCGATGACCTGAGCAATAGCCACTCGAAAAACAGAGTTGTTAACGGCTGTGTGCTCCCCACTGCTGACGCATGTGAAGCGCCAATCTCTCTAATTGCAAGCAGAAATATCGTGTCGCCAATGCACACACCAACCAACATTGAACCGAACACTGCCGCCCATTCATGTGCTGGCACTTGTCGAAATGCCGTAAGCGGATCATCAAACGGTAGCATTACCCAGAAGAGGAGTGTACCTGCCGCGCAACGAGTCACATTCATGAGCAGCAAAGGGATCTTCCGTGACTGCGTTTGAAGAACGAGATTGCTGCCTGCCCAAAAAAATGCACAAGCAAGTGCGGAGAGTTCACCCAAAGAAAAAGAGAAGTTAAGATTAGGAAACACGAAATTAGCGGCTCCAGCGGTATACTATTCGGTAGGCTATCTTGCCAATCCGTATACGTCCGTTTGCCGACACCCTCCGACATCACGACTGTGAATCTTCATTGGTAGAGTAAACCAAATAATCATTATACACTGCGGTAGATGCGGCTTCCTAACCGGCCCCGTATTTATTCAATCTCGTAGATGCGGAGGACGGAAAGAAATCTCGCAAGTGTTTAGTGGCTAGTGATTAGTGGTCAGTAAAACCCCCGGAGCCATAGGACAGGCAATGAAAGGGATCTCTATCGCGCTCGCTATTCACTCGCTTGATCCTAATCGGTCGTTTGATCTCGCTTGATTCCTACTACAAACCGGAAAAATGAGCATCCACACGAAATCCGCCTAGAAAATGGAAAAAAGCAGTCTAGAATCATAGCATTCAACTCCAGAAATCAAGGGACTAAACAGTTACGAAATCTCTATCCATCAACTGAGCGGATAGATCAACCGAACGAATACTGAGGACGATAGCAGGTCCAGCTCCCCATTCAACACTTGACTGCACCTACCGAAATATGTCTAACCTTGAATGAAATTTACCATAGATGTCATGTTCGGTGGAAGGAGAAGCCATTCCAGTCGGCGAGGTAAATCGGAATAAAAATCAAGGTGGGCAACGTCTCTTGCGGGCAGTCACTTTCGACTATTACGTCGAGAAAGCAGACGTGAGACGGCTTGGTAAAAACGTAAACCACTGAATCTCTCCCAAACTCACCGGTTGGAGATCGAATTCGGGAGCGTCCACGGATTAGTGTGCAAGTTTGCACTGGGTACCTGTCGCCTTATTCGCGGCCACCGGTGGTACGCCGATGAATATTGTTCGATTCCATGATGGATGTAATCTTTGCAACCTGGCCCTGCGCATATCGCAGCGCTTTGGCAACTTGTGCATTCACCGGCGGCTCATCTATATCGTGTGCTGTCAGAAATTGCGCTTTTCAAGATTTAAGGCTTGCTTCGCCGATTATAGAGACAGCACCAAGCGAACGAATATTGAATGGGGGGTAACGTCCGCAGCTTCCACCTGTGGGATTCCTATCGCACTCATTATTCATTCGTTTGATCCCCTCTAGGGCTACCAAGATTTAAATAGGTCGCGATTCGGAGATCGCTCCTACAAAATAAGCAATTCTCAGCAGCGTGGAGTATAGTCTAAGTGTAGTTGGGGAGTGATACGTGGTTCTTGAACTTATACCGGTAGGAGTTGACGGCAGATAACAAGCACGTGCGTTAACCACCAGTCCCGAAAGGACCGCAACTCTGCGTTCCCTTCGGAAGTGGAGGTTATCGCCTTTTGTGCGAAAGGTCGAAAACTACTCGCCGCCGCCGGTCGTGCGGCGATGAATATTTTCCGATTCCATGAAGGCTGTAATCGTTGCAACCTGGCTCTGCGCATATCGCAGCGCTTTGGCGACTTGCGCGTCCACAGGCGGTTCACTTGTATACTTTACCCACAGTTTATCGAAGTAATCGAGTGCATCGTTCCAAAATGCATCATCTTCCTCCGCAAGTATCATATAAGCTTCGCCAATCTGCACCAACGAGAGATCGGAATACTTGGTGTTGGCATAAGTCGTAACGATATCTTGGTATTCGGTGATGACACTTTCGATTGCCGCCTTCTGTACGTCTCCGTCGGCAAGCTTGGCTTTGTCGAAATGATCCGTGACTTGAATATAGACATCAGCAGCAAGCGCCGCCAAAGTGTCTTTCAAATAAGCCTTGGCAGTACTCTTGGAGCCATCGCTAATGCCCGGTGTATCGACAGCCTGTTGATACTTCTCGATCGCCAGTGTGTACAATCGGATGCGCTCAGATTTATCAATATCTTGCGCCGACCCTTCGTTGAACCACTTGTTCCCCAAGTTGATGAGAGCATCAGCCGTGTAAGGACTATTTGGATAATTTTGCACAAGTGTTTCATTGACCTCATACAACTTGCCATGCCATTCATCCTGTGCAACAGCATCGTTTGCCAGTTCTGCCTGGGTGGCTAAGCCGTTATAGCAAGTAGCCATCGCGTACAGTGCCTCTGGAGCGCTCTCATGTTTCGGGTTGATAGATCTTACTTTTCCGTACTCGGCGATAGCAGTTTCATATTGCTCAGCCGCGTAGTAGGACTCTCCCGCTTGATATTGCCAGAGTGCGGCATCTTTCGCGGACGGGAAGCGATTGACGAGACGTTTGAAAGTCTCACCCGCTTTCAAGAAGTAATCTACCGTCGCTTCCGACAAGTCATTATCGATTCCAAGCTGTAATCGACCCAGTTCAAAGTAAGTTGATCCGGTATAAGTCAATGCCGTTTCGACGTTTGCGGTAAGATCTTGCGATGCCGGAAAAATCCCTTTGTCCGCGTACTCTACAAACTGACTCAGCGGCGGAAGACAGTTATGAAGATCTTCCGGTAGCTTAATCCCTGAACCTAGTGAGTAGAAGAGTTGTCCAGCTTGGAACAATGAATTTTGAACGTACGGAATCACCGTGGTTTTATCCGCCTTCTCAATCGGCTGGGCAGCTTCGCTTACCGCAAAATAAGCGTTCGCAGACTGTCGACTCGCATCAATGTACGGCTGTAAGTCTGTTCCCTGAGCGTTGGAGAATAAACTCTGTGCCTTGTCAAAATACAGGAAGCCCAGATTATATTGTGCTGAAACCTTCTGCGGAACGGTTGAGTTCGGATTCTCATTCGTTCGCTTCCACGTATCTTCGGCGTCAGCAATCGCATGGTCCAAACGTCCAAGCTTCGCATAGAGATCCGATTTTCGCAATCCTGCGTCGGCAACCATCGCGTTAACGCTGGAATTGGCGGACGCAGAATATCCCTTTACCAGCGCTTCGTACATGTCGACAGCCTTATCCAACTCTTGAAGTTTTTCCTGATAGATTAAGCCCGACCGATAGTACGATTGTGCTTGAACAACGGTATCTTTCGACAACTGAGTGGCATTCTGATATCCCAGCAGCGCGTCGTCATACTGTTTCAGTTGCTCGTCAAGGACATAAGCCATTGCAAAGTATGATCGCCCCTTCAGATCGTCATCGTCCGCATGCTCAATAATATACTGGTATTCTTGGACGGATGCGGAATAATCACCGATGGTGGTATTCAGTTCTGCCAAGCGAGTATGGGCTTGAGAGATAAGTTTTTGACGGGCTTCGTCTTCGGTTTGCCCCTCATAAGACGTAGTTTGTCGGAAGGCTTCAACCGCGCCTTCATTGTCGCTCACGCCCAACCGTGCGAGACCCAGTGTATAGGACGCGCTAATGAGATCGTTCACCTCAGAACTTTTTTCGATCACTTTAGCCGCCGTATTAGCGGCGTTCTGATAGGCTAACTGTTTGGTAGCCTCATCATCCGCAGCCTCGGCTTGCTGGTAATGGCAGACCGCAGCCTGGTACAAAGCGTTGATAACAAGCTCACCAGTATCAGGGAACATCTGAACGAACACTTGGTACTCGGTCAACGCGTTAGCGTAATCTTTTTCTTTGTAATAGAGATGTCCGATTTTTAACTGAGCACGAGTGCGCGCATCTTGCGGGGCAGCCACGTTGTTCACGATACGTTTGAGGCTTGCGACCAGATCTGCCATCTGCTCATCAGATTCAATCCCTTGCTTTTCAATCGCGGTAGCTTTAACCAGATCAATGTGACCGAGTGTCTTCTGAACCGTCTCGTCTTCACTGTCCGCATATTTTTCGTTAGCTCGATCTACCGTGGACATCACTTTTGGCCATTGAGATGTATCACCTCTCTTTAGCGCTATATCGCGGTATGCTAGCGCGAGTCCGTAATACGCCTCAATCGCATTTGGACTGTCGCCATAGTCGGCAATCATCTTCTCGAAGGCAGCGACCGAGCTATCCAAGATAGCGGGATCATCTGCAGCCGCCTTATAGTAGCAAAGTCCAATCAGGTATTGCGCATCGTCCGCGTACTCGCCCGACGGATTGTTAGCGACAACATTCTGATACTGTTCGGCTGCTTCGGCAAATCGTTCTTCAGCTCGCAGCAAGTCAGCCAACTTAATCTCCGCCAGGGATCTGTTGTCTGCGCTCAGGATATCCATTATCGAGTTATAGATATCGATAGCCGCTGTAGGATTCCCCTCTTTAATATGGCTTTGGGCAATCAGCAGTTGTGCTTGCTCATAATTTCCGCTGGAATCGGGAATAGCGGCATAGAGTTCCCGCGCTTGTCCCCAGTCGCCCAGTTTTTCGTGCACTAACGCCTGATTCATCGTGCAGGCTTCAACCTGTTCGACACGTTCGGCGAAATCGTCATAGCGTCCATCCTCCACACCGATGAGGAATGCACTATCCTCAAATGTGTTGACCGCGTCTTGATACGCCTTTACCGCTTTATCCAAAAGATCGGTCTTGAAAGTAACACCGTCGGTGGAGTCGCCTTCATTGAAACCTGAGGGCATCGCCGCCTTATAATACGCTTGCCCTTCTTGAAACTTGCCGATTAATTTAAGGCGATGGAATTTCGGCAGCGGGGGGTAGGTCCACAATTTTGCGTACTCGTCGGCTGCCTCTTCGTAACGTTTGAAATCATTAAACTTGATATCAGCAAATTTCAATTGCACTTCTGCCGCGAAGATATCCAGTTCAGGATCTGCGCGATTTTGCTCGATAAACTTTTGTGCAACAGCTTCAAGTTCCTCTTTGCGATTGAGATCGTTCAACGCCCAAATGGCACCATAGAGCGCGTGAGGAGCAACCGGATCCGTAGGATACTCATCAATTGTCTTCTGATACCATTTCAGAGCAATCTCAAGATTCTCGGCAGCGTTTGCTTCATCGCCGCTATTCTTCAGATTGGTGCCAATCTCATAATACGCTCCGCCGATTTGGTAGGAACAATAAGGGATAAAATCGAGTTGATCCGGATGCTCATTGATAACCATCTCGTATCCGGCAGCCGCCTCGCTCCATTTTTGAAGTTTGTAGTAGCTATCGGCAATACCAAGCCTAGCTTCCGCGATGAATTCGCTCTCCGGATATTCTTCGAGCAGTTCATTATAAGCGACAACAGCGTTTTCGTAGTCCTCTTGGTCATAGTATGTTCGCCCAATGGCAGACTTGATTTCCGCTTGCAGGCCACGATCTTCGGTATTTTGTAGTGCCAACTCATAGTTTATCCGCGCATTTTCATAATCCTTTTGCTTTGAATAAATTGCGCCCTGATCAAAATACGCTGCCGTAACGTACTGACTATTCGGGAATTTGGTAATAAAGTTGGTATACCGACCAATCGCATCATCATCGCGCCCCAGTTGGTTCATACAGTAAGCGGCTTTGTACATAGCTTCCGCTTGAAGATCTACATAATTCTTATATTCTTCGGTCGCCAGCTTGTCAAATTCGGCAGAAGCCTGTTCGTAGTTCTTCTCATTCAAGAAGCCTTGCGCGATGAGATGCTGCGCATCGTCTCTGAAAGTTGAATTGGGAAAGTCATCAACGACATGCTTAAAAGCGCCTCTGGAATCCTCGTAGTTTTCTAATTTATAATTGAGTTGCCCAATCGCATACCAAGCATTTTCAACAAAAAGACTGTTGGGATAATTATTGATCAGTGCCTGAAACTTTGGCTCTGCCAGTTCATACTTTTCCTGCTTGTATAAGACATGGCCCCATAGGTAAGTCAACCCCTCTAGATGTTTGGGGACTGTCGCCGTGGGTGCGACCTCTTCAATATTCTCAAGGGCTCTATCATAGTAGCTAACATCTTCCGTCTGCTCCGCCAATTTTGAGTAGCATACCGCGATTTTATATTTGGCTAATGTCGGAAAATCTTTGTCGATAACCTCAGTCTTAACGCCCCATTCCGTCGATTCTTCAAGGGCTTCGGTGTACTTTGAAATCGCGTCTTCATAATCGGATTGACCATAGAGCTGCTCGCCTTCATTGAAAAGGCGTTCAACCTTTTTAGAACTACCGGAGGGCCAGAGCAAAATAGCAACAAGAGCGATCCCGCCTAAGGCACCTAACAGTTTCGGATCCATTGTAATCTCCTTTTGGTTTGTAAGTTGGGTAACTCAGATATTTCAATATCCTGGATGTGACTAATCCCTTTACAATTTAACAGAATCATAGACCTCCGTGAGTGACAGATCACGGACGGCTACATGTTTCAATACTCGAAGAGATGAATTCGATTGACGTCCTTCCCTTTCAAACTTCTCGGGAAACGGAGAATTTATCGCGACCGCGCCCGAAAATTCGCGCGTCGTGAGCGCTGAATTTGGAGCAGCCAACTGTGCCGAAGCAATGAGCTCCGGAAACACATCGCTATCGTCCGTATGTGCGCGCGGTGTTTCAATTGCATCGTCCAAAGCTGAGTGTCCGTAGTTCCCCCAGCCCTGATTGGGCAACTCTGCCATGCCCAGTTGATGATTCACCTTTTGCGGGGCGTGGTGTTCCTGATCGGAGAGCCCTTGCGGAAGACCTGGCACCTTATCACGCTTAGTGACCAACTCGCGATTTTCTTGGGTGTGCACTAATTGGATTGGGTACTCCTCCAACGGGCTGCGAAATTGATTTGCTCCAATCCGTTGGTTTGCCTCTGGAGACTCCATGAATTGTCTCACGAGAAAAATACCCGCCATTATCATGAAGATAAAACTGTATATCGGAACCATCCTGCCCCATCGCAGCAACCATTGGCAAGGCGTATCCAATAGTGACCGACAAAAATTCGCCGCCGGATAAAACAAGCCTTGCCCTGTTCTACAGACACTCCGCCACAGCGCAGTTCCAGTCCACCACAACGGCTGAGATTCGGCTTGTTCAATCGTGGATTGGAGTTCCCGCCAGAAACGGTCTTGATAACCCTTCGGCGGCTCAGGTTCAACATAGTAGTTCAACAATCCTGTTGTACGTCTTAACGATTCAAACTCGCCACGACAAGCTGAACAACGCCGCAAATGATTTTTCACCATGACATTCTGACGATCGGAAAGCCCGCGGTCGATATAATCGGATAGATATTCCTGTATAGAGCGGCACTTTGATATCATCTTCTTCAGTCCCTCTCTTTTTCGCGTGGGCGATTGACGCCATCTACATATTGACGCCATCTACATAAGGTCTAAGTAAATCGCGCAACTTGCGGCGTGCATAGTGTAAGCGGGAACGGACGGTGCCCTCGGAGCAGCCCAGAATCGTTGCGATTTGGGGGTGGGTTAATCCTTCAAACTCATGCAGGATAACAACTGTGCGGTGCTTGGTTGGCAAACTATCCACAGCTTGCGTCACCCACCTTTGAAGCTCCTTCTTTTCGACATCCGCATGAGGACTCTCCCGATAGTCATTGTTTCCATGTAGATTGAAGCGGTGGACAATTTCGCTCTCGTACGAAAGGGAGGATTCACGGCGTCGTTCTCGTCGTTTGACTAGATTCAATGCTTGATTCACGATAATGCGATAAAGCCACGTCTCAAATGCTGATTCTTTTCGGAAGCTGTCAATTGATTCATACACCTTCAAAAAAGTCTCCTGCATTACATCATTCGCATCTTCGTGATTCTTCGTAATTTGAATCGCGAGGCGATACACCAACTTGCCATATTTCTCAACAATGGAAGCTAACGCTGTTGTATCTCCTTCGAGGAGGTCGGCGACGAGCAGTGCTTCAGTTCGCTCCACTAGAAATGCTCCCTATGTTAAAGAATGATGCCACACAAACTTTAGACAACAGAACGACAATAACCGTTCAAAAAAAGTGGAAAAATGCGTTGCCAAGCGATTACGATCTAAATGGATGAGCATTATAACAAGATAGGATTTGCATGTCAATTCTTATTTTCTGTATGATGACGGTGCATGGTAAATCCCGCACGATAGAGATATTGGTGAAATACATCACCTTATCTGCTACTTGAAGTGCTCCTTCCTGCTCTGTCTAGATTGGCAAATCCAGACCAAAAAGCGAGCGGGAAGTGATTGACCGAACGAATAGCGAATGCGATAGAGGTGCCACAGGTAAAATACCGGCAACTGAAAAACATGAAAAGCCTCCATTGAAAAGTCAGAAAATGACTGTGCCAGCGATTATTCAAACAGTCTCTAATTCACCTTAAAAATGATTCCGCAGTTTCCGTTAAGAACCCGTTTGATTATTTTTAGGTGTGACCTGAATAACGACGTTTAGTGGTCTTCCGAAATTTCATACTTTTCATACTTTTCATACCAAACGGGCGTTTTCAGTAGAGACAGAGACAGGGTGAAAACTCTTGCTATGACTGGATTATCGGCGGTTTTGACATTCAAGTTCTTGAGACATAGGTATGAAATTTTGGTATGAAAGCGTGATTGCCATTCAAAACCGATTAAATATTGGATCGACGTTCGGAAAAGGTGGTTTAGAGCCTGTTTACACAATGGCAGACAAAATCGTATGGGTTATTCGGATTTCACACACTTTCGAAGGTTTCATCTACGATTGGGCGATTTCAGATTCTGTCCAAGGCTGAGTGGTTTGCTTTCTAAAATATACGGTAAGTGTTGGGTGTCGGTAGTCAACATTGTCTGAACTGTGATTTATGTGATGAAGTGATTGCCATGATTATCAATCCCTAGTTGCCCATGATGAGTGGATTCAACCATTACCTTGAAGCCACTTTGACTCCGGGAAGAAACCGAGTTTTGAAGAAAAAGGGATCCCAGTGCGATAGGAATCCCCTGCCCACCAGCCATTGGAAGCGCCAGCGGCGTGAAAGGTGTATAGTAACGCTAACGCACTTCACATCAAAGCCCCAGAGAGGCGACAGGTTGCATAGTATCAAGAACCGCCAGAGATTTTTTCAACGGTCAACCAAAAAGATTAGATGGTTAAAAACTCCTCCATATTGCCTCAAGGCTTGATTGACACTGTCTGTTACCATTCTTAACGGTACAAAGCCGAGCTTAGATGCGTTTCCCTTGGAGCTAAAAGTCAATAGAATTTACAGAAAAAATAAAATCTGGTATGATGAATGCATCTTGAGGAAAAGTGAGTTCCGCGCAAAACGGAATACTGCCAATAATGCCATTCAGTGATGCCCGTTCATTGTCTGGAATGATTTTCCGAATCACATTAAATGAAAAAATCAGGAACTTATTTGACTCTCGCACTAGCAGTGGCGACGCTACATCTCTCTTTGGCTCCAAAGACAGGGGTGTCATTGTGACTGTGCAAACGGTGGGCGGGTGAAAATCTCTGCGGTGCCGGCGAATTACGCTTTTGAGCATCTTGTTGGACGGTGTGTGAAGGCGAAATATTCTTGCGAGAATTGAGGTAAACAATACCCGTAACTGTTTAGTCCGCCGGTCTGGATTTGCCAATCCAGACCGAGCAGGCAGAGAACGCACCGAGTAGGGGGTACAATGCTAATTCCGACGAATCGGGGACTCACATGCCCAGAACGGACGTGCAATGAATTGTACTACTACGAATCAGACGATGCACTAAACAGTTACCAATACCCGATATCGAGTGAAGATTGTCGAAGGCTTCGACAAAATCCGATACGGTGTCCATCGAAGCGTTACTCAGACTTAATTGAGAGACGACCCAAAAAAGGAGAATGGTCTTGGAGCAACTAGGGTATATCTTGCTTGGCTGCGTTCTAATGCTGGTCGCGATGAGATTACGGCGGGTCAACTGGTCGAAAATCCGGTCGTTCCCCACGCTAGTCGTGGCGAAGCTGCGGCGGGTTAACTGGTCGAAAATCAGGTTGCCAAAATTTCGACGGCCTAGGTTCGCATTGGTACCTAAAATGAAGAATTCGCTGCTAGTCAGTGTCGCGGTGCACGTGGTGCTGGTGGTGATAGGCTCCATTCTTTTTGTCACCAAAGACAGCCAATACGATTACGATGCTCTCACAATCGAGTGGGTGACGATGCCCCGAACACTGTGGCGCGCAAAGAAACCAAAGTTGATACCTGTCCAACCTCGGATTGTTCATTCTCGCAATTTAGCCACGCCTAGGGTGACAGCGAAGCCGGACGACATGATGGAAGCGGCGAGACGCTCATTCGCACTGGTCGAAAAGAGCGCTAATTTGCCAGTGGACGCACCGGAGGCGAAGATGGGCGACGCCAAGGCATCGATGAGACTGAACCCGAAGAAGCATCACGAGGTGCCGAAGACAAATATAGAGCATGTTAATGTGCCGGAACGGGATAAAGGAAAGGGACGATTGGGAACAAAAATGGTAGAAGACACCAGCACAGTTGATTCACCCAGCCTGGAAGAATCCGACTTTTCACATCTTGAGACTCTACCTGATGGCAAGTTGGGCGCAATTTTCATGGGTGAAGGCCGGGACATCTCCGCGCATATCCGGCTCATACGATTGAAACATTCGCTTTCGGACTGGTGGCAGGATCCCACAGCAATGCCTAGCTTGTTCAAGTGGCTACGGGAGAACACGCGCATTCGGGCAGACATGAAATTCAAAGGTGGATCGCTTCGTTTAACCGACCCGGACATCCAAGACGCTCCGTTAATTTTCATGACCGGACACGACAAGGACATAACCACAGCCGTGACCTCGCCAAAGACGGACCGTTATCGCAAGGGTTTTCCCCAGCAGAACGCGAAGCGCTGCGGACGTATATCATCGACCGGGGCGGAATGCTTTTCTTTGATGACTGTGGGTTCAACGGACTTTTTGCTCAACAGGTCGCGCTTGAGTTCGACAGAATCTTCCCTGAATACCCGCTCAAGGATATCCCGCACAACCACGAGATTTACAAACTCTATTACGAGCTCCCCGTACCTCCCAGGGGAGGCGACGTATTTTGGAGTGCTCCGGGCGCGGCCCAAGGCGTGGGAGGTGTCTATCGAGCAATCTCCTCGAAGTTCGCGTACCAGAAAGGGATCTCGATTGGCAGCAGACTAGCCGTCGTCTATAACCGAAAAGATTACTTGTGCTCAATGGAAACCGCGGAGGTCGATAGTCGCGCGAGGCTGCGAAATAGACGATCGCCCGACGTTCACCGATTCATGACTAACTTGCTGGTCTACACCCTGAAATACGGCGGGAATGTTGATCGGAGCCGCTATAAACGCTGATGGGCAAGAATTGGACAAGAAATGATGTTGAGAGCTCATGACGAGGATTTTAGAGGAATGGGTTTGAAAGTGGGATTGCCACAAATCAAGACACCGATTGTCCTTCTATACTCTACGCTGTTGGAAGTTGCGTTTTTAAGAGTCAAGAAATGGAGCATGAGTTTTGCAGGCGGTAGGAGGAGTTCCCACCGATTCCCGACCGTCGCGATTCGGAGATCGCTCCCACAAACCTTCGGTGTACAATTGCACAAAATTAACCGGTGCTGAGTATAACTGTCCATCAGGTTTACATTCCCCGTGACATAATCGGAGTTTGAAATCCGATTTCCTTGCGTTGTATCAAGACAGCCCAACCTCTAGTACGGGACATTTCAATCCTCCCCCTCGCGGAACGACGCCCACCGTGTTAACCTTTATTCCAAGCTTCTCAAACGATGCGCAGACCTCTTCGCGCATGTCCTCGGAAATCAGAAGAATCATTCGTCCATTTGGCTTAAGGGCACGGCGCAGTTCCGGTATCGAGTCAATAACCGATTGCCGGTGAACAGTACGAAATGGCGGTTCCGTGATAATCAAATCAATGCAGTTCGCAGCCAGTGGCAGAGAACGAGCATCAGCCACAAAATAGGTGCTTGGTGCAAGCGCTGAAAGTCCCGGGGAGAGACTCCAATCAATGTCGGAAGCGACCACCGAGAAGCCGCGGCGCCTCCCTTCAAAGACGATGCCGCCGTATCCGGCAAAGGGATCAAGGATTATGTCGGTTAGTGTTGGCTTGGCGATGTTGCATAGAAACCGTACATCCAAGATGGACAATGCCCGGTGAGCGTGATGACCAAATGCCTGTCGATTCTTACCCGCTTGTTCAATCTGAAACTCGCGCCTATCCGGCGCGTGTGCCAAGAGCGCTTCCGCATCTTGAACGTAAACCTCTGTCTGATACACCTTCTGCTCGCGTCGGCGTACCCAGCCGATGTGCCATCGTCCCCGTTCGATTGGGGATAACATTTCGCCGCGGTACGGTTCGGTGTGCAGATGCAGGATACCTTCCGTATAGCCGAGATTTGTTGCGTAAGGCTTTAGGTCGAGGGGTGCGAGATTGAGTTGAACCAGCATATGTCGGCGCGCCCACGATTCGCTTTTGATTTCCAAGCCGAAGCCTCCGAAGACCGCCTGGAACTCTGTTCTCGCCAACTCATAGGGAATGCCAATTCCGCCACGGCTGATTCGAAAGTAGATTCGGTACTGCATCAATTTGGCACTTACTGCGCTTTAATTTCCTCCCACGCGCGATTGTATTGGACGGTAAAATCCTTGAGGTCGATGAGCGATTCCATCCTGTTTAACACCTCTTCGGAAGGATAAATCCCCGGTTCATTACGTAGCTTTTCCGACACGTAATTCTTAGCGGCGCTAACACACGTTCCATACTTGGTGAAATTCGTAATTTTAGCGTTGACTTTAGGTCGAAGAAGATAATCAATGAATTTTTCCGCTAACGCTTTATGAGGTGCAGACGCTGGAATGCACACCGTGTCGATGAATTGAGTAGACCCCTCTTTGGGAATGAAATATTTTAAGGAAGGACGATTCTCGGCAGCACGGAAGGCGTCGCCGCTCCAGCAGTGCGCCATGTCAACATCACCGGAACTCAATATCTCATCTGCTTCGCTTCTGTACAGTTTTACAAGCGGTTTCTGCTTGATTAATATCCGCTTCGCAGCCGCCAGTTCCTCCGGGTTCGTCGTGTTGACGGAATGCCCAAGCAACTTCAACGCTGCGCCAATCACTTCGCGCTGGTCGTCGAGCATACTAAAACTACCGCTATATCTCTGTTCCCATAGCACCGACCAACTATCGGGAGGCGGCTTTACTTTCGACGAATCGTAGGCAATTCCCGCCGTGCCCCACGTGTACGGAATTGAATAGCGGTTTTCCGGATCAAAATACTTTCCCAAGAATTGCGGGCTGATATTCCTGAAATTCGGGATGTTGGTGCGATCCAACTGCGCTAACAGGTTCTGCTGAATCATGACCCCGACCATGAAATCGGATGGCATAACAATATCGTAACCCGATGCCCCAGATTGTAACTTGGTCAACAAATCTTCATTACTTGCAAACGTATCAACAACGACGCGCACGCCGAACTCTTTCTCAAAATCGGATCGGATCTCGTCGCTGACATAATTTGCCCATGCGAACACATTCAGTTGCTGCTGCTCCGCCCCTCCGCATCCAGCCATTAGTGTGATGAATACTGCGACCATGATTAGTTGCTTCAACAGAACCCCTCCGTAGTGTCATGCTGAGAATTGAAATCTCTATAGTGCACTTTAAAGCCTTGTAGCATGTTTGTAGGTGGGCACTGCCCACCAGCCTTTGAAAACTCCAGCACGGGATTAACTATGGGGTAACGGTTTAGTCCATGTAGGGGACGGCCCCCGTGCCGCATAGGAATCAAGTTAAGCGTTTTGAGTCGCAAGTCACGCGGTTTCTAATGTCTTAAACTGTTAATCTCCATGTAGACATGGGCGATGGAATACCAACCCATTCGTTGATGGGTGCACCACAGAAGATGACTCATGACGCTGGTTTCCGTGGGGACCGGTGCGATTGGAAACCGCACCTACCGTATGGGGTGAGATTGAGATTTACTCCTCGCCCAATGGGGACTAAGTTAAGGGTTTTGCGGCGAAGAACTCACCAATACTAGACGAACTCCCTTAACTTGATCCGTAGGGGACGCAGATCTGCGTCCCCTACAAGGACGTTGATGAAAACTCTTGGTTTTGGGGCGAACAATGCTACAAAAATAAATTTTCAAACAGGCCCTAGGTCGTGTTGACATTTGACAGATTGAATCAATCTCCTTTCCGAGAGCCTTCGACTTCATGCACTTGAGACGATTTCGAACAAATGACTCGGGTTTTAACCGTTGTTCCGTTAGCGGCATTATGGGAAATGTCAAACATACCGCTCCTCTGGAGCGGAAGAGGGAATCACACCCTTTCTATTGACATACCACCCCGCTGGGGTGGGAGCGTTCCTTACCTACCGATGGAATTAGCACAGATGCCGCGCCCCGGAGGGGCGCAATGTCTGTTGAATAGTGCCTCTGTCAATGTCCGCGCTCCAGAGGAGATCAAACGAGCGGATAACGAGTGCGATAGAGTTCCCCAATGTACATCGTTCATCGGTTCAATGTACCAATGAAAGAATGCAGTCTAGCAATACTAAAATGTCAACAGAACCTAAGGGTTTTGCGACGGAGAACCCCACCAATATTATACGAACTTCATTAACTTGATCCTTTGGGAAGTCCGGTAGAAATCCCTCTCCCAGTCACGACTGCCTATTCGTGACAGGGCGAGTTGCACCAAGAGACGGACACCGAACCCCGACAAGGAATGGTGGGCAGTGCCCACCCTACATGTTGTGGTAACCGTGATTCGAGAATGTCTCGACCAAATATTATGATTCCGCACCCCAATCTTGAACAAGCTGCACCAAGAGACGCACACCGTACCCTGACGCCGTTTTGGGCACATAAGACGAGCCCTTCATATCCCAAGCGGTGCCGGCAATATCCAAATGAACCCAAGGATAACCCTCGGCAAACTTTTTCAAGAAAACCGCCCCCGCGATTGTGCCTGCCGTTCCGTCGCCGATGTTTTTCATGTCCGCGGTATTGCTCTTAATCTGCTCGTCGTAGTCATCCCAGAGCGGCAACTGCCATACGCGCTCGTGCGTTTTTTCCCCGGCAGCTTGCAGCCGATCCATCAAGTCTTGGTTTGTTCCCATCATCCCTGCCGTGAAATTCCCCAACGCTACGATAACCGCCCCGGTTAGCGTAGCAAGATCAACCACAGCCTGCGGTTCATAACGTCCGGCATACCCCAAAGCATCGGCGAGAACCAATCGTCCCTCGGCATCGGTATTGATAATTTCGACCGTTTTGCCGCTATAAGAGGTAACGACATCCCCGGGCTTAATCGCAGTGCCGCTTGGCATATTTTCAGTTGCGGCAATCAAACCGACAACGTGAAGATCCGGTTTGATATTTCCGACGACCTGCATGGCACCGAGCACCGCCGCTGCGCCCGACATGTCGTGCTTCATCTCCTCCATTCCCTTCCCTGGCTTCAGCGAGATGCCGCCGGTGTCAAACGTAATTCCCTTTCCCACAAACACCACGGTGTCCCTCTTCTCGCCTTCGGGAACATACTCTAGCGTGATGAACCTTGGTTCCTCTTCGCTCCCTTGAGCAACCGCCAGCAATGTTCCAAATCCACCTTCCTTTAACTTCGCTAAATCTAAAACCTCACATGTCAGTCCCAGTTCATCTGCGACCTCCTGCGCTTTCTCAGCCAAGACGGTTGGCGTCAGTTTATTGCCCGGTTGATTGCTTAAATCGCGAGCCAGCATCGTCCCGCGTGCGATGGCGCTGCCGATTGCCACAGCCCTTTCGAGGGGGGATTTACCGTCCTCATCCGCGATAAGAAATGTGACGGCGTCGAGTTCCTTTACCTCGTCCAGTCCTTCTGTTTTATGTTGATTGAACTGGTATAGCGCGAGAAGACTCCCTTCGGTCGCCGCTTGTATCATCTCTGGCGGTGCGTCTGGCGGAGTCGGGATTGCTATTGTCTTGACACCAAGATCACGGAGCTGACACGCAATCTCACCGGCGGCTTCGCGCGCCTTTTCGGCATCAAATTCGTCCGGCTTGCCCATGCCGACAACGGCGAACCGAGCTGCTGTGATGGCGTTATTCGTGTAGAGAATAGCCGTCTGTTTGTGCTTTCCCTCAAAATCTCCCAAATCTATTAACCTGCGAAGCGCTCCATCCAATGCCTCGTCCGCCATCTGGACGATCCCGCTTCTCGTAGATTCTTCGCCTTCAAAAACACCGATGACGACAGCATCAACCGCTGCCGATTTGAAATCTCCAACCGTCACGTTGACGTTCATTTCAACTCCTTACTCTCTATGTTTGTGCTCGATTCGTCAGTAGTTCTTATACAAAGTTCGTTTGAATAACAATGCAAAGAGAAATAATCCACCTGAGTGGTTTATTTTCCAAAAAAAATATGGCAAGTGTTGGGTGTCGGCAGCTAACATTGTCTGAACTGTGATTTATGTGATGAAGTGATTGCCATGATTATCAATCCTTAGTTGCCCGTGATGAGTAGATTCAACCATTACCTTGAAGCCACTTTGACTCCGGGAAGAAACCGAGTTTTGAAGAAAAAGGGATCTCTATCAGGATCTACTATCGCCTTCACTATTCGTTCAGTAAATATTTAATGCAAGCAAGGAGTTCGCGACCGGGAGGTCGCTCCTACCTAGAATCGGGTGGTACAGTGTGGTTTACGGCACACGGCATGTGCCTACTACTTTGAAACGATGCCATATACTCTTAGCGAATGAACCACTAAGGTATGACCTTGTTTAACGGGTATTCAATTATTCCCTCCGCGCCAACCCGCTTCAATTCCGGAATGAGATCCCGCACGACATGTTCATCAATAATGGTTTCAACCGCACGCCAACCATCCTCACTGAGTGAAGAGATGGTCGGTTTCTTCATAGCGGGCAGGATTGCCAACACGGATATCAGATTTTCCTCTGAAATATTCATTTTTAGCCCGACTTTCTCCTCTGCTGCCAAGGCGCCCGTCAGTAACAGGAATAGGTTTTCGATTTTCGTGCGCTTCCATTCGTCCTCCCAACTTGCGATGTTGGCGACGAGCGTTGTTGTGGATTCCATGACTACATCCACAATTCTCAATCGATTCGCTTTCAGCGAACTGCCCGTCTCGGTAATTTCCACAATGGCGTCACATAGGTGCGGAATTTTCACCTCTGTCGCCCCGTGCGAGAACTTTACTGTCGCATTCACACCGTTATCGGCAAGATAGCTTCTCGTCGCTTCAACCAACTCCGTGAATACAATCTTCCCGTCAAGATCCGCAACAGATCTGATTGGTGAGTCCTCCGCCACCGCTAACACCCAACGCGCCGGACGGTTGGTCTGTTTACTGTAAGTGAGCGATCCAACTTCAAGCACATCGGCCTTGCACTCGCGCACCCAATCACTTCCGGCGAGTCCAATGTCGATTACCCCTCGTTCAACATAGAGCGCCATATCTTGCGGCCGGAGCAACATGGTTTCAATCTCGTCGTCGTCAATACTCGGATAATAAGATCTGCTGCTGATAGTTATGCTGTAGCCAGCTTTTTTGAAAAATTTAAGGGTAGATTCCTGCAAAGTTCCTTTCGGAATACCCACTTTTAGTAGATTCACTCAAATGCTCCTTTAAGCAAGTTTTAATAAAAAAGTTCATCTTCCGCATTAACTAGGAAGACTATACTCAGCACCGGTTAATTTTGCGCAATTGTGCACCGAAGGTTTGTAGGAGCGATCTCCGAATCGCGACAGTCGGGAAGCGGTGGGAACTCCTCCTACCGCCTGCAAAACTCATGCTCCATTTCTTGACTCTTAAAAACGCAACTTCCAACAGCGTAGAGTATAGGATTGGAAGGATGGAGGAGTGGAAGGGCGGAAGATCTCCCACCGCTCCACCCTTAATAGTCATTCCTTCGGAGCAGATGAATAAAGTTGTCGGTTTCTACGGACATAGAGATTCTCTATAGATTAGAATCTGCCGGATTTGTGAATCCAGCAGGAGCGGTTTGGACCTAGAACAAAACGCAAGTTTATTTTGAAACTTGCTTAGTACGGTGATTATTCTGTTGTTGTTCTGTTATGTTCAGATTTAGAAGGTAGCTCCAAGACCAACTTGCGCACTTGTGTTGTCGTAGCCTCCCAAACGCCACATACCGTATCCGGCTTTGAAATTCAGCGAAGGGCTTATGTAAAGACGGATTCCCATCTCATAATGATGGAGAAAGTCGTCCGCGAAATCGGATTCTCCATTAGCCTCTCCGATTGCAGATCGTAACTTCATCGAGGCTGTCAGGTCGACGGTAACTCTGTCCAGCGAAAAGAACTTCATACTACCGCCGAGAATAGGCGTTAATTGCCTTGGCCGACGTACCCTCGAGAAACTGGGATCCGAAGTCCGGTATCCCGTGACGCCAGCGAGGAATGCGAACGCGACCGGGTTTTCTCGCGTCGAAGGACCCCATTGAACCATGGCGCTAATGTAATCCCGGTTTTCATAGGTGTAATCCAATTGCGCGCCGAGTGTCTGAATACCCCTGCCCTCCCGCATAAAAGCAAGGCTTAAAACATCCCCCCTTTCCCAACCGGAGTAAAACCCATCATCGCTCACAAGGTTTGACCATGAATGACTCGCCCAAACGCCTTGATGTCGTATATCTACCGAATTGGAGGATTTTACGATTTCTACCGATCTCACCTCAGACTTTGATTCCATCCCTTGTTTAGTATTGGCAGAGACAAAATACCAGAGATGCCCCTCGTCGTGGATGTTCCTTATCGGAATCTTCCCTTCGTATGTGTCTGAAGTGGGCTTTTTCTCTAGTAGCTGAGAACTTGAGGTTTCCGAGAGTTGCGTTTCACCAGAGCCATAATAGACGCGTACCTCATCAACAGGTATGTTGGATTTAACGGTGGCTGCAACGTTAATTGGCTGATGAATTTTGAACAACGCGCCATCGGGCGGCTCTAGCGCGACAATTTTTGGAGGCAATGGTGGCAGGATCTTAGCGCGAACGGCTCTGGTCGCAGACCTAGTTTTGTTTCCCTTTTCGGTGGTCGCTGTTACATAGAACCATGTTTCGCCATCGGTGTGTTTTCGCTCCACGGGTATCTCGCCTATATACATGTTTGAAGAGTCTTGACTTGCCAACGCTTGCGAAGGCGAGGATTCAGTTAGTGCTCCTGGCAAATCATAATATACGCGAACTTCACGAACGGCTACGTTCGATATGACTCGGGCTTTGATTGAGATGGGTTGTTTGGTGTCGAAGAAAGCGATTTCAGGCGGTTCCAGGATCTCGACTTGTGGTGGGGGGCTCGGTATGATTTTCCCGTCTGCCTCAATGCGGTACACGATTTTTCCCCCTTGAGTCCCGACGGGCAACTTTACATGATAGACCCAAGTTGATGTCTCTGGTTTGTGTTCCCGCAACTGCATCTCTTTCTTTTCCTCAGGACCTAGTCGATTACCGTCGGCGTCGTAGGATGTATAATACACCTTGACTTCCTTTGGTTGTTCGGAACTGAATATGTCCAATGTAAGTTCAAACTCTTGGCTTTCAGCAATTGTTGCTGGCATTTCGAGGGATTCTTCGTGGTGATGCCCAGGCTTGATGAGGACTGGCACGACCTTATGCGCGTGACCTAAAATGCCTTCAACGGCGTAGTTACCCCTGAATAATCGAATGGGCACAGCCCTGTCATTCGGCAGTTCCGGTGCTATTTCACCTCCGTAAATCCGAATTTCTGTTTCGGGCGGGGAAGCGGTTATCGTCAGTGTGCCGGTTGACCCTACGCGGGCCTGTTCAAGAAGAGGTCTGAATACCGGGTGATTTTGACCTACGTCGTCCGGCAATTCAACACTGGGATTGTAGCGCAATGATTCTCGAAATTCGGCGCTTACACTGCTCTTCGTGTCATCCAAACCCCATTTGGAAAAACCCAAGTATAGATGTGCTAAAGCTCGCTGTTTTGGTTCAACGAGACTGTTCAAGACGGACTGCAAGTATTCCACTGCTTGTCGGAATTGAGCCTTTTTATAGAATTCGATGCCCTGTTGAATTACGCTGACTATTGGTGGTTCAAGGTCTGGAGAATCATCGGGAATCGGACGGACGTTCTCTTCGTCGGGAGTGGCGAGAAGTCCCTTGAGATAAATTGCGGGAATGGCGTATTTGAGAGTTCCAGAGAATATCGGAACTTTGAGTGCGGACACGGCTATAACTTTCCCGCTACTGTTGACGATTGGGCCTCCGCTGCTACCGGGCGATATCTCTGCATCAAACTGGAAGTATCTAACGCCATCTTTCTCTATAATATCACTGATTTTTCCTTCCGAAACCTGACCATTTGCCGGATCTCCAATCATATAAATCTGTTGAGCAATTTTAACATCGTCGCTATTTCCGAGGTTAAGAGGCTCAACCTTCGCCTTCTCCACCTTAAGAATTGCCAAGTGATGCTTTTTATCTTTTTTCGGGGACTGATCGTCGAGCAGCACATCACTGGTCGTCGCACGTTTCCCGAGATACTGAATTTCTTTCAGCCCAGTACCCTGAATAACGTGAAAATCGGTTGCAACTTGATCTGGTTCAATAAAGAATCCGCTCCCCAAGAGCGATTCCTCTCCGTTCGGATCTTTTCCAATGATGCGCACCGTCGCAGCATTGAGTTGCTTAATTATCGCTGTTTTAGCTCTTGTCTCTTTTCTGCGTCTCTCCTCATCGGGGTCGACTGGTTTAGGTTCGGGAGGCAGCTGGATGTTGAGTTTCCTGAGAAGGGCCACAAGATGTTTTGAAGCAATGGCGAAATTGAGATTTTGAGGAACGTCTACCTTAATCCTAATCGCCGGATCCTTGAAAATCTTTTTGAGAAATTCTTCCGTATCGAACTCACCTGTACTCCGAACAATCCAGGTGGCAACGCCTATTACCTTTCCTTGACTGTTGAGAACCGGACCGCCACTGCTACCGCCAGAAACTGGTGCTGTAAATTGAAGCCATTGATTGAGAGAATCTTTATGGATGGCGCTGATGTTGCCAATTGATGTTGTGACTTTAGGGATGGACTTGGGATAACCTGCCACATAAACTGTGTCTGGAGGTTGAACTAAATCGCTGTTGCCGAGAATTAGCCTTTTAACACTCGTTTTCGGGGAAACTTCCAATATAGCCAGGTCTCGCCCTTCATCGTAACCACGAACGGATTTGATGGGCGAAAAACTCTGTTGGCCTTCGCGCTTATATTTGATGGCCCGCGGCCGATTTCGCGCATCCTCAATCACATGAAAGCTTGTTACTAACAGATCCGATCGCACAAAGAATCCACTCCCCTGACCTAGCTCTGTGACAATTAATACCGTAGCTTGTCGGGCTTGCTTGTCTATCTTTCGCTTTGTTTGTTCATCCGCAATGAGACTTCTGTTTAACAGGAAAACCATCATACACGCGAAAGCAAGGAATGAAATTATCTTGTGTCCTATCATAAACACCGGTTTATTTTTTCACCTACTTGGGCAGTTCGATGTGAAATTTCGTCACGGACTCAAAAAATCATGCGAGATAGTCTTACTTGTCTTCCATGCTTCATAGCCGAAGGTCTTTTCTTTATCTTCATACTCCAATCTGATTGCCGTGCCAACCGGAACTTTCAGACCGCCTCGAATTGGCGTAACATTGGTTTTCTTATTGGGTGGTTTTACAAATCGGTCGGTCCCAGGCAACTTTATGTAGACTTCAGCCCATGGTACGGCGTTGATTGAGACGGTGACAACAGGAGAAGGGCGTAGCCGCTTGTCCGCACCACCAAAATCTTCAATCAACTTGATGCCCTCCCACTTTTCGGGAGGGAAAATTTTCTCTTGGCCCTTATACCTCAATATGATCGTCGCATCAACCACAACATCCACGGTTAGTGGAGCCTCACCTAGAGGCTGTTCGTTCTCGCTAGGCAATCTCGCGAACACCTGCGTGCCACTAGGTGCTATGATTTCAACGCCGCGGATTTTGACCGAATCATCTCCATTATCGTCAATAATCTTAATCAGAACGATAATTCCAATGACAAGTGCTACAAAGACCGCGCCGAGAATTATCGCGAAAGTTTTCGTCATATCTAATGCTTACCGGTTAATGCTATTGGGCGACACCTATCTCCCATCAGCCAAGCCCATAAGTGTTACTTTGTTTCAAGCCCAACGCTTCTACCAAGTAACACACCACATGGCGCTCCTCTGGAGCGCGGAGATTAGACGCATCACGATTCTATTGACATGGCACTCCTCTGGAGTGCCAAAGAGGGGAAATCTCTAAGACAGCACACTTTCTCAAAGCTAACCAAGCATCGAAAAACGAGTGTTACTTGCTGAAGGAATTATTCCGACAGGGATAATGGCGCGCTATCAAGTGATTTTCGCTCCACACCCTTCGCAGTCGCGCCTGCTACACATGTTAGCACAACCGCACCGTCCATGCTATAAAATTATTTGAACCTTACAAGCCGAAAATTTATGCTATCCGTCGCCTATTGTTTGTAAATGGTCGCCTGTACTGTCCAATGAAAATC
The DNA here is from genome assembly GCA_965204085.1 of Candidatus Poribacteria bacterium. Lineage (GTDB taxonomy): Bacteria > Poribacteria > WGA-4E > WGA-4E > JAJDTR01 > JAJDTR01. The sequence goes on from CBDBEE010000002.1 coordinate 2,437,943, forward strand.
CTTGACAACCCGCTCATGCTTCTGTATGCTTTCCTGAAAATAGCGGGTCGTTATTTCCACACAATGTAATAGCCGTTTAACAGGGAATCCCGCCCAGCGAAGGAGCGAATATGGATGCCAAAGAGCTTACGGTAGAGCTAATCGCCCACAATACTGTGAGTTATAACAGTAATGTTGAAGTAATGGAGTTTCTTAGGAAACGAATGTTGGAGATAGAGTGCCAAGTCGAGTGGGTCGAGTATGTTGATCCAAGCGGCGTGAAGAAAGTGAATCTCATTGGCAAAAAAGGCGGGAATCACGACCCGGGGGATCGTGGCATTGCGCTCCTCGGACACATTGACACCGTGCCTGCAATCGGTTGGGAATCAAACGCATTCGAAGCTCGAATCGACGGAACCAAAATGTACGGACGCGGCAGTTGCGATATGAAGGGAAGTGTCGCCTGCATGCTCGAAACAGCCTCCAAATTCGCTAACTCCGACCTGGACTATCCGCTCTACGTAATTGTTACCGCCGACGAAGAGGTTGGCTTCCACGGTGCACAAGCAGTCACAGACAAGTCGGAACTGTTCAAAGGAGCATTTCCGCGCTATGGAGTTGTGGGCGAACCGACGCTACTCGGGGTTATCAACGCACACAAGGGCATTGTCCAAATCGTCGTCACCGCGCACGGGCGAGCCGCGCATAGCAGCACTGGGGAAGGCGACAACGCGAACCTTAAGTTAATTCCGTTTCTGGCGGAGATGCGGGACATTTATTACACTTTGACGACGGACTCAAAATACTTCAATGACGACTTTGATCCCCCCTTCGCAGACTGGAACATCACAATCGACAACGGCGATTGCGCTCCAAACATCACGCCTCCATTTAGTATATGTAGAATTAACTATCGTCCGATGCCCGGACAAAACCCGCAGGAATGGGTAGACCGCGCGCGTCAATCCGCTGAAAAACACGGATTGGAGTTTGAGATCCGCTCCGCCGCCGAGCCAATGGTTACTCCCCGCGAATCCGAGGTTGTGCGCGCCGCGCTAGAGATTACGGGAGAGGATGATGCTCGTACGGTCGCGTACGGTACCGATGGAGCCGTGTTTGGCCAACTCATGGAATTGGTCGTTATCGGTCCCGGGAGCATCCTTCAAGCGCATACCGTAGACGAATGGATGGAACTTGACCAGTTCCCCAAAGCCGTGTCCGTTTTCAGCCAATTCGTCGAACGATTCTGTAAGAAAGCCGACGGGGAAGTGTTTAGTGGCTAGCGATCAGTTACCAGTGAGATTCTTGACCGCCCTATAGTGCTCGTTGTCGGTAGTTCACATTGTCTGAACTGTGATTTATGTGATGAAGTGATTGCCATGATTATCAATCCTTAGTTGCCCGTGATGAGTGGATTCAACCATTACCTTGAAGCCACTTTGACTCCGGGAAGAAACCGAGTTTTGACGAAAAAGAGATCCCTTTCCTAACCGAACCGGTCTTTATCCGGCCGGGTAGGTGCGGTTAGAAACCGAACCTACCGAAATATGTGTAAATATAAATGGAATTGACTATAGATTTTAGGGTGGGCATCGCCCACAGTGTTGCCGCTGTTATCCAAACAGGCAAAAAGCTCCATAGAAAGGAAACAACCCAACGTACATGAGTTTTCACGTTAAAGACGATTACCTTTACTGCGACGGATTAAAGATCAAAGACATCCAAGAGCAAGTACCACATAGCCCATTCTATCTTTACAGTCTCGAACAGATTACGGCAAACTACAGGGCATACGAAGCCGCACTAAAAGGCATCGAATCCATTATTGGATATGCCATCAAGGCGAACAATAACCTAGCCATTCTCCGTCACTTGCGTGAATTGGGTAGCGGCGCAGTGCTAGTAAGTGGAAATGAACTGCACATCGCTCTAGCCGCCGGATTTGAACCCGAGGGTATGGTGCTGAACGGAAACGGTAAGACGTTGCCGGAGTTAATCCTCGCTGCGCAACACGGTGTGATGATAAACGTCGATAGTGAATTCGACTTCAAGCACATCCAGCAAGCGGCTAGGGATGCCCAGAAAAAAGTCAACGTACTCATCCGAATCAATCCCGATGTCGATCCGCAAGTGCATCACTACGTTTCTACCGGCATAAAAAATTCAAAATTCGGTATTCGAAACGAACGACTGAATTGGTTTCTCGATCAGATTAAAGATGATCCCAGCCTTAATCTCATCGGCGTGCACTGCCATCTCGGTTCGACAATAAAAAAGACAAGCATCTTCCGAGATGCGACCGAACTGATGATGGACTTCATCAACGTAATCCGAGATCGAGGATTTGACGTTAACTATTTGAACATCGGTGGCGGATTGGGAATCGACTACGAGCGAACCGGCGAGGACATACCCACGCCCTCCGATCTCATAAACTCGATTCGCGATGTCTTAACCAGCGATGTTGCGTTAATCATCGAACCGGGGCGCTCAATCATTGGAAACACGGCTGTTCTTGTCAATCGCGTGGTCGGTGTAAAAACAAATGGAAACAAACATTTCATCGTGACTGATGGAAGCATGGCGGAGCTTATCCGACCGAGCCTTTACGACACGTACCAGCACATCGATTTCATTGAACCGGTTGATGCTGAAATTGAAGCCTATGATGTCGTGGGACCTGTTTGCGAATCCGCCGATTTCCTTGGCAAAGATCGCTCACTCCAAACCCCGCATGAGGGAGCGGGGCTCATTGTGTATGACGCCGGGGCTTACTGTTATGCGATGAGTTCCAACTATAATCTGAAGATGCGGCCTCCTGAGTACCTCGTAGATGGCGAGGACCTCATCGAAATACGTCGTGCGGAGACTTTAGAAGATTACATGCGGCTGTTTGAAACAACTCACTGTAGTTAGGGGTTATCTATAGCAAGTCGCGGGTAATTCCGCAGAAAGAGCCTCTAAATGGGGTGCTTGCCGGATTTGCAGTAAATAGCGCGACTACAAACTCTTGAATGGAGGAGGTCACACTGAAATGCGATTACTAATTGCCTCAAGCTTAATTGTTTGCTGCGTGGCAATGCTCGGTTGCTCCGATGATGGTGGGGAGCCGATTACACCTGACAAAAGCGTCGATCCGTCACGGCCGCTCGCCCCCAACTTTACACTGCTGAACACCGAGCTTGAGGAGACAATGCTTACCGATTTTAGCGGCAAGGTAGTTCTCTTGGATTTCTGGGCAACATGGTGCAAACCGTGTGAGGAGGAAATTCCGATATTCATCGAACTCTACGACGAATATAGGGCACAAGGATTTGAAGTTGTCGGAATCTCGTTGGACGATGAACGGTTAACAGTGGTGGAACCATATATTGAGAGACTGGGTGTAAATTACACAATCCTTCTCGGTGAAGCCGAGTTACTTGATTTGTACGATATTCCGGTAATGCCCAGTGCTTTCTTGATAAGCCGTGAAGGACGAATCGTGAGACCGTTTCATGGCGCTCAAGGCGATAGGGACACTTACGAAAGTGAGTTGAAGAAACTATTATGATGCACCAACGAAACTATCAGACGTTGGTTCTGATTCTATTGTGCTCAATGCTCATTATTGCCTCCGGATGCGGCGAGACTGAGTCCCCAATTACGACTGAAGAAGGCACGAAAGGCGAAGGCATGACGGATGTGATAGACGAGCAGCCATCGCCCGTTACCACAGCCCGTATTCGAGGGCTGTTGGTGGACCAAGGTACGAAGCAAACCTTGAGGAGCACCCGAGTTAAACTTGTAGATAGTCAAGGCGAGACACAGGAAGTTTTGACATCGCAAGCCGGCGTCTTTGAGTTCGAGAACCTTTCGGCGGGTCAAAAATTCACGCTCGTAGTTGAACTGGATGGGTATGAGAAGCATGAATCCATTGTCACTCCTGTTGAGGCTGAAAAAACCACAACAATTACCGTCAATCTAGCGCCCATCGTCAAGGAAGATCAATTGCCTCCGGGCGACGGGTTGAGCGTTGGCGCAACTGCGCCCGATTTTAATCTCAAGGATGGCGACGGAAAAGCCCATTCGCTTGCCAATTACGCCGGTAAACAACGCGTTGTGTTGCTATTTGATCGAGGCGCGTGGTGACCGTTCTGCATTCAGCAGCTCGTTGAGTTGCAAAAGAGCTATCAAGCGATTAAGGCAGAGAACGCAGAGCTTGTTGTCATTACTACGGATGCGCAAGCGGTAGTGAAGGACACAGCAAACAATAATGGACTTGAATTTGTCACGCTCTCCGATAGAAATACGCAAGTGATTGGCGCTTACAATGCCACGGATCCCTTCAATCCCCGCATCGCTCGCCCACAGTATTACATAATTGATGAAACCGGGGTCATTAAATGGAAGTTCCTTGACAATCGTAAGCAGAATCGTCTGCCGGCTCCAAAGGTCGTAGAGGCGTTGAAGAAACTGTAAAAAGGATTGCGTTTATGACCAAAGCGGAGGAGCCAATCCATCAGGTAACGTCAGATCCGATTGTGACGCAGATTTTGGCTGATTGCGCACAAGTTTCAGGAGAACTCACCGCCTCCTCTGAACACATAGAACCCATCACTCGCAGGCGCTTCTTGAAAGGTGCAATTGGCGCCGGCGTGGCAGTCAGCGCATGGTCCAATATCAACTCCGAATCGGCGGCGCAACTAAACCAATCATCGGTGGATGGCGAAATCGACGAGCAACTTGTACCCGTAGTTGAAGTCACAAGCGACAAAGCTTGGAGCGACGACGTCCTTGATGAGCAGGTGGTGAGCGAGATGATGGATCAGGCAATCATGAAGCTCGCAGACCGCGATTCCGCCAAGGAGGCGTGGAAAGATTTCGTGCTTCCCGACGATATCGTCGGGATAAAAATCAATTCTCTCGCCGGAAAGCAGTTTAGCACCCGACGGGTTATCGTTGACAAAATCATTGACGGTCTGTACGGCGCCGGTGTTCTCGAGAACCAGATTATCATCTGGGATCGATTTGAAGCACACTTGGTCAACGCTGGGTATGAGGTCAACCAGACAGATCGAGGTGTTCGAGTTTTCGCATCGGACAGTGCGGACGTTGGTTACGATGATGACATATTTTACGAGACGAAGAAGGACAGCATAATCCGGCGCGAAAACGGAAGCATGAAGTCCCGGTATTCCAAAATTGTTACGCGCGACGTAGACGTGATTATCAATGTTCCGGTGATGAAGCATCACGCTATGACCGGCGTGAGTGGATGTTTGAAAAACCTCGCATTCGGCAGCGTCGATAACACGCGCCGTTTCCATCCAAGCCCGCTCCACGGCGATCCGGCAATTGCCGAGGTATTCGGTCATGAAATTCTCAGAGATAAAGTGGTATTAAATATCGTTGACGGGCTACTTGCCTCATTCGATGGTGGTCCGATTTATAATGCGGAGGGCGAATGGAAATACGGCGGGATATCTGTGAGTAGGGATCCGGTCGCGCTGGATCAAATCTTGTTGCAATCGGTTGGAGAAAAACGCGAAGAGATGGATTTGCCATCAATTACGCGCTTATCCAATCATATCCGTTCGGCATGGCGAGCAGGTATCGGGACAAATGACTTTGACGAAATGGATATTCAGCACATTAAGGTGTAGCACGATGATTGGTGGAGGCATAAACGATAACCACTTGGGCGGTTCAACATTCAGACCGAGTTGCCCAAAAACGCCTCAAGCCATTGCAATTCTAATGGTGCTCGTCTTCGTATCTATGGGGTGCGTCGCGGTTGGCAAGGTCAATCCAAGCGGTAACTACGTTCTCATCCCCGGTTTGGAATGTACATCACCCGTAATGGTAGACGGAGATCCCAACACCGGAGACACCGTTTACATTGAAGGCACCATGGGCTCGGGGGAACGAACTGTCACCACCCCGGATTCACCGTATGCGGACATGTTTGCACCTACGACAGTGACTCTGCCCACAAAACGAATGGTGGGCATGATAGTGCTCCACGCCAAAAACCTGACCAACTTCAAAGTGTTGGCGCGAGATGGCAGAGAATGGAAGGAGTTACAGCGATTTCGAAACAATCTCCTGAACCGTGTTGCAATAACCACGTCGGCAGTGACCGACGCGATACGGATTATAGCTATTGACTTTGGGCAGATTCGAGGGCGAGGCCGTCCTGAAATCCAAGAGATAGAGGTATATGGGATTCAAAAAGAAGATTGATCCAAAATTTTCAAGCGTGAAGGTTGATTGTTCACGTCCTTTTTTCCAATAGGATGTCTCAAAATGCGGCGTTCTAATTTCCACTCATCACGTTTAACGAACATTGGAGGGAAGATAATGCGTACAAACTGGTTAATCACTTGCGCGTTAATGATTTTCGTGGCATCGCTTACCTTTTCCGGATGTGTGACAACGTTCACATCAACCGGACAGTTGCAGCTTGGTTTGACGCAATCGGCAAACGAGAGTCTACCCGATGTGCTCGCGGACTTTGAAACGAGTGAAGAGAGTAGCGTTGCGGGGGATGTCACCAAGAAATCAAGCAGCAGTTGTGCCGGTGGTGTGTGTACGATATATTGAGAAATGGGAGGACTTATCCAATGATTTGGAGACTATCGTGGCACATTCCTATATTCCTTTCACTGATTCTCACTCTTGGATGCAACAGTTCCGTAAAACATGTCCAGATAGACGATATTACAAAGGATACGGAGCTAATGGCGGCGCTTCAACCACCACCTGAACAATCCCTAGGGCTGGAACGCCCGTTCACCCCACTGCAGCATCCGCCAATCGCGATCTTCCCTGAAACTGACATTCAGCTACAGATTCAAAACGCCATGCCCAATTCGAAGGTCGATTTGAAGATTCTTGCCGTAACGCCGGCACCGGGGGTTGATTATAAAATCGTTGCTGTAACACCGGACTCGGGAATCGATTACAAAATGCTCATTGTTCCTTCACAAAAGCATTCACCTCATGTGATCGGAACACTTGATGCTCCGTTCATGCCGGAAGTCCCTCCCATTCCGAATGTCCCGCATGTACCTTGGAAACCAAAAGATTAAGGACGGGGTGACGTAAAATGACCATGCAGGAAGTTCTTCAAGAACTGGAATCGTTCGGCACAGCCCAGAATCGGAAGATTTACAGGCGTCATGGGGCATGCGAGAACTTATACGGCGTTAGTTTCGCCAATCTACGCAAGATGGCGAAACGAATTAAGATTGACCACGCATTGGCGCAGCAGTTGTGGTCAACAGGTAATCACGAAGCCCAACTTCTAGCGAGCATGATTGCCGATCCCGTAACGGCGGAGGAGTGCTTGGTGGATAGATGGATAACGGAATTGGCTGACCGCATTGTGACAAGTGAGTTCACGGATTTTGTCAGCAAGACGCGCTTTTCCCAAGCGAAAACGGAGGCGTGGCTTGATTCCGAAGATGAGTGGATTGGGCGAGCAGGATGGCAACTCTTAGCGCTACTTGCCATGAACGACAAGGAGTTGCCGGATCCCTACTTCGAGAATTATCTTGGGATTATGGAGCGAGACATTCACACGCGGCAAAACATGGTACGAGATGCCATGAATTCGGCGTTGATTGCTATTGGCATTCGCAATCCGGCGCTAGAAAAGAAGGCTCTGTCAGCCGCGAAAAAGATAGGCAAAGTGGATGTCGATCATGGCGAGACAAGTTGCAAAACCCCTGATGCCGCCGAATACATTCGCAAAACGGTTGAACGAAACAAGCAACGTAAGAAACGGTGAAAGCACCCTCAAGAGGGTTGGTAACGCCTGATAGGTTGGGTTGAACTCGGTGAAACCCAACTATTCGACTGCCCATGTTCCCATTTTCTCTTAGACTATTGCCTTACCGCCCCATTGCAACCGATCAAAACTGGTGTTGCTGCCTACCTGTTTAAACCACCCTTATTGCCCGCAGTATTCTGACAATGACCGAAAAATTCGACAATCCGCTCCGTCCGAGTTTCTCCAATCAACCGAATCCCTGGCTGTAATTTCCTCCCCGATGAAAATCACTGCACAATAGGTTCCAACATCACTTGTCCTAGCGAAACTCGTTGTCCGGGATCCAGTGCACCCACGGAAAACGGGATTGTTTTGTAGCCGGTTTTACGAACATTGATGTTCGATTCCAAACCCGACCAAAGGTCAATGGAGAAGTGTCCACTTTCGTCCGACACCGCGCTAAGTGTCGCACAGACCCCCGAAGTGCACTCAACTTGTATCTCAGCATTCTCAAGCGGGAGCCCATCAGATTTGTCAAGAACTTGCCCTGTCAGTGTAGCTGCCGCTGAACGCTCCCGCAAGATTACCAAGTCGGCCTCGACAGACTGCCCCGGTTCAATCTTGAGGTTTCGAACCGATATGTCCGTGAAAAAACCCGTTGCAACAACCTGCAGACTATATTCCCCCCTCGGCAAGCTAGCAATTTCATATCGCCCCGCATCATCGGCGGTCGTCGTCGTATGATCATTTCCGTTCCGAAATACAATCACTAAAGGTTGAATTCCTGGAGGGAGCACACGGCCCCTAATCGTGGCACCGACAACTGAGGTTGAGTCTTCCAAATCTTGAGGTGCAACCTCTGTGTCAAACGCTCTGTCGTTTCCACACCCCAGCACAATCAGGAAACACAAAGCAATCAGCCTATATAACCACATTGTCGAACATTCCTATACGCCGCGCCAACCTGTTGAAAAACGAAAATTCATTAGAGTGTTGTACAAAGTCTCTCAATATGATACACTCACTCAATGGAGAATTGAAAGTCAAACAGTAATTGTTTAGTCCATCGGTCTGGATTTGCCAATCCAGACCGAGCGGGGGCAGGGAACGCGCCGAGTAGGGAAGTACAATGCTAATTCCGGCTAATCGGGGGCTTACATGCCCAGACCGGACGTGCGACGACTGTAATACTACGAACCTAACGATGCACTAAACAGTTACGACAAACATTTAGAATCTTTAGATCGGCTTTGTACAAAACTGAAGGCATTAAGCGAGTGGATAGATCAAGAAAACAGACAGTAACTGCGATAGAGTTGCCATAGAAATCCCTTAAGCGAACGGATAGTGAGTGCGATAGAGATTTTCTTGCTCCGCCGTGGAATGATATGATTCTGCTAGTAGTGCACCGCAAAATTAGAGAAATGGAATAACGTATGGAAGACAAGCAACGCGAAAAATATCAAGTGTCAGTCGATCAGCGGCGTTTCTTTGGACGAAACGGTTATTTAAAAGTTGAAGGCCTTGTAACGCCAGAAGAAATTGACGAACTGGGCGAACACGCGATGAATCTTGCTATGGGAAAGGTGGATTTCAGCCAGCTTGAAGGTGTCACTCCGCGATGTGAGGGAAACTCGCCCGGGGATATGGAGGACATGTTTTTCCGTTTCATCCAATTTCACCGCCATCTCCCACTTCACGAAAAGTACATGTTGCACGCACGAATTCTTGATGTGCTTGAAGTGCTCATCGGCTCCGACGTGATGGCGATGCAATCAATGTTTTTTCTCAAGCCGCCTCAGCAACGAGGCCAAGCCTATCATCAGGACTCCTTCTACATAAAAACGGCGCCGGATACGCTGTGCGGCGCTTGGATAGCGATAGATGATTGCGACGAGGAAAACGGTTGCATGTATTTCATCCCCGGTTCCAACTTCGATCCAATCTATCAGGATGTTGCGAAGCCGGACGATACGGGCGAATTTCATATAGAGTTGACGGAGATTGCCGGCGTAGATGAGTACAGTGAAATTCCCGCCGTTGCAAAGGCCGGGGATGTCATCTTCTTTCACGGTCACCTGATTCATCGCTCGAAACAAAATAACTCCCCGGATCGATATCGTCGAGCGTATGTTTGTCATTACGCGAACGCGCGTTCATACACCGAATGGGGTAATGGAAACCAGAGCCATATCCTTGCGCGAGGTTCTACCCATTTGCAGTTTGCCAAGAGCCGCTTTGTCGAACACGATCCATTGGCGTGAAATATTCGTCTAACACCACCACAATGAATCTGCCTGTTTTTACGAGAACCGAATTGTGTGAAACGCACAATGTGGGTCTGTTGTCGTAAACTTTTGACCACAACTCACACAGAATCTCTGCCGTCTGAGATAAACTCCCATGTTATTTTATATCGCGGTATTCCTAATTCCGCTCATCACATGGTTAACATTGAGAACCATCTCGAAGCGGAGAGCGAGCGAAGAGTCCGAACCGCCGACCCTTCTTGAAATCTGCGCACTATGTCACGAAGAATTTGAGATGAGCGATCTAATTGAAAAAGAAGTCGGAGAATACGGAAGGGTTTACTGTTTTTGTGGTGGATGCATTGAAAACTTGCAGCGGGAGTATCGTCAACAGAAGGAAGCAGGGAGTTCGACGGAAGATGGAATCATTCCTCAAGGGGTTCGGGACACTGAGAATTAACGACAACCTGCGTCGTATGTTGGTACTGGGTGCCCTATTCGCCACGGTCTTCCCGCAGTATCTCGATTCGAGCAATCACACGCCATCTCAACATCGCGAAGTAGAGTCGGCGAAAACCTCGGCGATACCTTCTTACACCTACAAAGTGATTAACGTTTACCCTCATGATAGAAACGCATTCACCCAGGGATTGGTTGTTGACAACGGGGATTTCATTGAGGGAACGGGATTGTATCAACGCTCATCGCTGCGCCGGGTTTCAATAGAAACCGGAGATATTGTGCAGTATCATGAACTTCCGTCCCACTTTTTTGGAGAGGGAATCACGATATATGATGACAGGATAATTCAACTAACGTGGCGATCCAATGTCGGATTCGTCTACGATAAAGAAAGTTTTGAACTGCTGCGAGAATTTAACTATCCAACCGAGGGCTGGGGTGTCACATTCGATGGGATACACCTAATCATGAGTGATGGCACTACAACTCTATACTTCCTGCATCCGGAAACCTTTGAGGAGCAAAAACGGATTGAGGTTTACGACAACAGTGGCGCCGTTGATAGGCTCAATGAGCTAGAATATGTGAACGGTGAAATTTATGCGAACGTTTTTCAAACCAATCGCATTGCGAAGATAAATCCAAAGACAGGCAAAGTGGTTGGATGGATTGACCTGACAGGCATTCTTAGTAGAGAAGACCGTCGGAGCCCGGTTGATGTGCTTAACGGTATCGCTTTCGACGCTAAAAACAACCGCCTGTTTGTCACGGGAAAACTTTGGCCCAAACTTTTTGAAATTGAGTTAATCCGGTTGGAGTAGATTCCGCTTGGGGTCGTAAGACTGCAATATTAATTGTGGGAGGTTTTTGTACCTTACTTCGCACCATCAGCATAGTGAAAACGGAATACCAGCTCTTCGCTGAGTACACACATGAAATAAAGAAGGAGTGCCTTAATGTCGAAAAAGATTTTGCTATCGCGTCTCTTCTATAACACCGAATTTGATTCCGAACAGCGTCGTAACGGGCTAGCCAATCTTGCGAACTATGGAACGCTTTCCCAACACCCCGATGAACTGACGGAGGAACACGCAGAAGATGTGATTGCGGTACTTGCGGGCGGTCCCCAAGTGCACGAGAGCTTTTACAAGGCGGCCAAAGACCTTCGGATCATCGTCCGATGGGGTGTGGGCTTCGAAACGGTCAACGTGCCTCTCGCGACACAATACGGCGTAATCATAACCATTGCGCCGGAACACCTTGACACGGTCGCCGAATATGCGATTGCCCAATGGTTCGCAACACATAAACGGCTCTATACCATGAACGAGCGTGCACACGGAGGGGACGCTTCTCTCATGCGAAATTACGATGTGAGAGGCTCTACACTCGGAATCTACGGACTTGGTCGAATCGGACAGGAAGTCGCCATTCGCGCGAAACCGCTTCTCGGCGAAGATGGTCGGCTGCTCGTTTACGATATCAGACCTGATATCAAGGAATTGGCGGCGAAATTCGGCGCTGAAGCCGTCGATGACCCAATTACGCTCTTTGAGGAATGCGACACCGTCTCGCTCCACGTTGCCGGAGCTGACACTATTGTAACCTATGAATGCCTGTGTGCCATGAAGCCGCACGCCTCCCTGATTAACCCGTCCCGCGGCAACTTGGTTGATGACGAAGCGGTAAACCGCGCCATTCGCGAAGAGCGGCTCTACTACTACGTAGTCGATGACCCCATCAACGGACCGCGAGCGATTCACAAGGGTCACCCGCGCATCATCTCGACGAATCATTGTGCGGGAATAACTCTAGAATCTTCGATACGTCTCGATCTTCGCACAATTGAGCAAGCCATTGATGCCATCAACGGACGTGAACCGACTCATATCCTAAACCCCGAAGTGTTGGATCATCCGCGGGTAAAAAGTTTCTTGGGAAGGAGTTAATCCATGAAATTCTTCGGTTTCAAGGACAGGAACGAACTCGCCGAGGAGAACCTATCACAGGGAGAGGCATTCCTTGCCGAAAATGGAAAAAGGGCGGGAGTAATTTCGTTGCCGAGTGGTTTGCAGTACGAGGTGATTCACGACGTCAGCGGTGATACTCCAGAGGCAACGGATACGGTAGTCACGCACTATCGCGGAACCTTGATTGATGGCAAAGAGTTCGACAGTTCTCATCGTCGCGGTGAGCCGGCTAGCTTCCCTGTGAATCGCGTAATTCCCGGCTGGACGGAAGCACTCCAGTTGATGACGGTCGGCTCGAAGTGGAAGCTGTTTATACCATCGAATCTTGCATACGGTGAAGGCGGCGCCGGTAAGGTGATCGGTCCCAATGCAACGCTGATTTTCGAGATTGAATTGCTGGGGATTCAATAAAGTCTTCACTGAAGTTCGTGAGAAGAATATTCTCAACTCAATGACTCACTGGTTTCTCGCCAAGAGTGTATAGCATCGTTTCAACGTAGTAGGCACAATCTGTGTGCCGTGAACCGCCTTGGTCCACCCATCTGCAGCTGAAGGAGCAATCTCCCGATCGCGACCTACTATAGCGAGCAAACTCCGATTCTACAGAAAACGCGCAATGAATTGTGCTACTAAATGCCGTACCGCCTAAGTGGTTTTCTCGGTAAGTATTTATGGCATAATTGTATATGGAATAACCTTGGTTAACTCAATTATAGGGTGAGTTATCCGAGGTATATCACCGATAAATATACCATATAAATTTATCGAGAGAACCACTAAGTGGTTGATTTTCTAAAAACATATGGTAAGTGTTGGGTGATGGCAGTTAACATTGTCTGAACTGTGATTTATGTGATGAAGTGATTGCCATGATTATCAATCCTTAGTTGCCCGTGATGAGTGGATTCAACCATTACCTTGAAGCCACTTTGACTCCGGGAAGAAACCGAGTTTTGAAGAAAAAGGGATCTCTATCAGGATCTACTATCGCCTTCACTATTCGTTCAGTTGATCACTCATTATCCATTCGCTTGATGGTTTCATTAAGGATTAAATACTTAGAGAATGAACCACTAAACGCCGTACCACCTAAGTGGTTTTCTCGGTAAATATTTAATGCAATCAAAGAGTTCGCGACCGGGAGGTCGCTCCTACCTAGACTCGGGTGGTACAGTGTGGTTTACGGCACACGGCGTGTGCCTACTACTTTGAAACGATGCCATAGACTCTTAGCGAGCGAACCACTAGGTCCTACATAAGATAAGAATGAGACAGAATCACGCATCCTGTTTCTTCAGGTGATCTGCCAACACAGAGATCATGTCTTCGAGTGTTGGATACGACTCGGGTTCCTCCGGCGATAAATCTGCAAGGTGCGATTCACCAACAAACCGGTACATATCGGCTGCTCCGGCGAGAATCTTTGGTGTCAAACCTACATGCTCAAACGTAGCCGAGATTTCCTCCATTTCCCCAATCCAGCGTCGTGATTTCGGCGGCATTGACGGCAAACTTCGATCCATGCGCTCGTAAAGTGCGGATTGGCTTAACTTGAACTCCTCGCCAAGTGCTTCCGAGACGCCCAAAATCTCCGCCGTGGTAAGGAGCTCCGTGCAAAGCGCGGTTATTCCTTTTGTCAGCGAGGCGTAACACATCTTAATCGACGAAGCCAGTCCAATCTCGGCGCCTAACGGGCGGATATCGAGTCCGAACCGGCTCAATTCCTGAAAGATGTTAAGGTCACCCCCGGAAGCGTAGAATCGTGTTGAGCCTTCGCTTTTAGGCGGCGGACCAATGATCGAAGCATCCACGAAAGTTCCTCCCGCGGCAGTGATAATTTTATCAATCCGACGCACAGTCTGTGGAGCAATCGCGTTGCAGTCGGCGTAAACGAGTTCCGTATTGGTTTCGCCAAGCGCCTGCGCGACACTCTCGGCAGCAGCCTTAGCTTGGGCAGGCACGAGGATTGACAGGATGAGATCCGCCTCGACCACAAGCTGCCGGTACGTTGGCACGGCTGCGATATTTGCGCTCTCGGCAAGTAACCGGGTGCGCTCACTTCTCCCTTGGATACAGGCGATTACGCGCAAACCGTGTTCGCCAAGCACTCTCCCGACAGTATGTCCCATGTCACCCGGGCTTAAAATTCCAACAGTCTTTAGTGGCATATCACCCTCTCCCATTTGGCTCTTGTTGTGCGGAAGAAACCGAGTTTTGCGGAAATAGTATCAAATGACCCTATGATAGCTGGAATGCCCATATGTATTGGCTTCGAGCCATCATCAAATGAGCTAGCTGGGTTGGCTTAACGAGTCTACTCTTCAAGAAATTCATGCGACTGGATAGAACCAAGGCTAAGTATACCAAAAAGGATATCGCGTGCCAAGCCAATGCTAAAGAAAGAGACGGTGTTTTCCGAGCTAAAATTCTAGGTGGTCCTATTCTGTCATTGCCGGTCTCCTTTGGGTTGGGAATTGGACTGGACGGTGGTATCTTTACCGGGGTCAGATTTTCTTGCCAGGTTTGCGTCCATGTCATTGAGTAAATGTTGAGGAATTAGGTCGAGATATTGAGAGATGACGCGCTTGGAAAGTTTGGTAATCTGAGAGATTTTGTCAATATCATCGGTAGCAGTGCGAACAATCTTTACAGACTCATAATCGTGGATGTATCGGTCAACAGCTTCTTTGGAGTGCTTGGTCTTGGCAGCAATAGTGGGAGTTAGATGCCCTTGTAGATAAAGGGTGATAATCTCCTTCTTGTGAGTAATTGCTGCGGATAAATCGTGAATGTTGCCGCGAGTGGGCAAGATTTTTCCACTGGTGCTTTGCCATTCATTGACATACTCACTCACCACCGGATCGCGGACGTTGAGCAACATGGCAAGGTCTAGTTGAGTCAACAATGCACCTTGGTCATAGGCTTGATAACACCATCGCACCAATCGATGGATTCTGAGTTCACGGGAGCTGAAGCCGCTGTAATAGTGTTCAGTATCCTCGGGGGCGAGAAAGGTTAAAACCACAGGCTTCATACGGGTTTTAACGATTGACTTCCCTTTCTGTGGATATTCATCAATCGGCACAGCCATCCAGACCAGTTGACCATAGCTAAGCATTCGTTCATTAGGGAGTTGTTCCCCAGAGGCTAGTTTATCAAGTGGCAAGCGAATCAGGAAATAGTCCTCAATGGTTTTGACGATGTCATCGACAATGGCTTTTGCAGTCACTTCGCCTTTGTCATACCCATAGGAATTGATAAAGCGATGAATCAGCAGCTGTCGCAGTGATTTATCATTGATGCGTCTGATTTTCTTCTCGTTGATTTCAGTTCGAGTCAATGATTTGCTCATGAGTTCTCCCCCTTTTTTTCATCAACGGGTTCAGGACGAAGTAAAGTCGTCATTCGCTCTGTATGTTTGTATTCATCATACAGGGAGAGATACTCATGAATCAATCGGTCAGAGAGATGGGTAATGAGCCGTATCTGTTCCTTTGGAAAGTCTTGATGATGGAGGGTTGCTACCTGAGTGAAATCACGCAAGTATCGCAACACGGCGCGTTCGGTATGGTTCGTCTTTTGCTCAATTTCGGTGAACTGATATCCTTTGAAGTACAACTCAAGGATTTGTGTCTTATGAGAAATGCCGGGGCCCATATCGTGTTTGGCGCCGCGAGTCATTACAAATAAGCCTTGCTGTTTCAACTGTTTGATATCGCGTTTGATTGTTGCCGGGCTGGTGGTTAATAGCACCGCTAAATCTTCATAGCTGAGCAAGGCATCTTGGTCATAGGCTTGTTTGGTTAATCGTAAGATTCGATGTCGTCTCAGTCCCGCAAGTCCGTAATTGGCTAAGACCTCAAGGTCGGTGTGCACATCATTCAGAGTGAGTCGGCAGGAGACCTTTTTAGCCAACGCGATATGTTTACCTGCCGGTTCGTCGGCTGCTACGGCTTCATAGCAGATTTGGCCCGATGTAAGTTGGATTTCGGCATGTTGGGCAAAGTAAGAAGAAATCTGTTTATAGTAGGCTTCTGCAAGAATGGGCATCAGATTGAAGTCTGACGCAATCTTCTGAATGATTGCCGCCCTTGCCGACTTTGATTCCAGACGATTGATACCGTAGGGTGAATTGCTTTGTGGCTTCATAATGACCTCCATGAGCTGATTGTAGTTGATGGGAATACCATCTGTCTTTACTGTAGCTCATGGGGTCATTTGATACAAACTATAAAAAACTCGGTTTCTAGAATAGCAACCTCGGCTATTCATACAGCGTCGTCCAGTGTTTTTTCAAACGGAGCCAAGATTTGTTGATGCAATAACCCGTTGGTAGCGAGTATCGAATCCGTGTTCCGGTCAATAGGATTGCCCTTTAGATCGGTCACCTCTCCCCCTGCCTCCTCTACGATTACAGTCAATGCTGCAATGTCCCAAATGCTGATTGCAGCCTCAATCACGGCATCCGCTCGACCGGAAGCCAACAGGTGATACATGTAGCAATCGCCGAAGCCTCTTGTCCGATGCGCATCATCTGCGAGGGTAAACAGATTCGCCAATATGCCTCTTTCGTTAAAATACTTTAGCCCGCCATGGCAAATCATCGCTTCATCGAACCGACTGACATCCGTAACGTTTACCCGTTGATTGTCCAAAAATGCACCACGATCTTTCTCGGCGTGTAGCAACTCAGCCATCGCCGGGGCGTTGGAAACTCCCAAAATGAGCTCATTTTCGCGCATCAGCGCAATTTGCGTCGCGAACAGCGGGATATGCCTGATATAGTTTTTTGTCCCATCAATCGGATCAATAATCCATACATAGGGAGAGGCTGAGTGCGTATCTCCCGATTCCTCGCCCAAGAATCCGTGGTCGGGAAATTTGTTCGTAATGGTTTCTATGATTATCCGTTCGGCTTCGGTATCCGCTGCGGTTACAGGAGTACCGTCGGCTTTTAGCTCCGATGCAATGCGACCCGAATAGTAATCCATTATGACCGATTCAGCCTTGGATGCGGCTTCCAAGGCGACCGATAGGAACGGGCTGCGATCAGGATTAGTCTTGTTTGGCACAATTACCTCCTAACGTCTTTCGATAATAGTCTCTTCCCAATGAGTCTGGAGATAGTAATTGAAATGGTGGGCAGTGCCCACCCTACAAGTATGAACTGCTCTGCTACAAACCGGATAGCGCGAATTCTATTGGTATTAGATTTAGTTCGCGCGTAGTGCAATCGGGCGGCAGTACAGCCCTTTTCGCTCACGCTTCCACCATGAGCCTTTCTCTCGCTTCGTCTCTAGGTCAGTGAACCGGTAGTCGTAGAGGATGGCGCGGACATATCGCGGCGGCGCTTCAGGAAACGGATTTTTCTCCAGTAGCCCCATCACGTCCGGCGATCCTTGTAGCAAGCGTATCATGAAGTTGACAAACCATGGGGCATTCTGGCAGTTTCCGCGAAGCGCCGCGAACCACATCTGCCAATCCAGCCGCGGTTGGTGAGGCGCAACCCAACGCGGCGCCTGATTCAGTTCATCAGGCTTCCACCTGAATTTGTATTCCCTCCACGTCCTTCCATCCTCACTGCCTTCAACCCCGATTTCGGGCCGAGAAGTGGTCATCACGGTAAATAGCCCATAGCTGTTTACAACGCGAAAGGGGGCAACCCACCTCAGAACGTCTTGCGCAATCGGCGGAATGCCCTCGCGCCATAGGAATGTCCCGGTCATCCGAATTCCGCTTACCAACAGTATAAACGCCGTCAAAACGCCAATGAGAGGGCGCTTCCATCCTCGCGTAAGACTCATTGCGGAAGGCAGCGTCAATCGCTTGGCAATCCGGGATGGGAAACAGCGGCGTAAAACGGCGTCGTCAAGTAACAAAATGCAGAGCGCAATCGTCAGCAGGTTGAAGAAGCAGTAATTTCCGGTTGCGGCGATTAGGAGTTGCAACGCAACGAGGGCAATCGCGGCAAGAAATCGCGGACGGCGCGGCGCAAAGACGAGGAATGGAACGACAATTTCAATCCCGAACATCCCTGCCACGGAGGCTTTCTGAATCCATTCGGGAAGGTGGTGTACATACCAACCCAATACCGTTGGGAGCGGCTGCGTTTCATAATGAAAATTGAGCGCCGTAAGGTTGCTCCATGTCGGGTCGCCGCTCATCAACTTCACGACGCCGGAAGCGAACATCAGTCGAAACAGCAGCCAACGGAGCAGCCACAACACGACAGAGGATGGCGCCGCTTCCCGCGAGATTCTTGGCAGGATTTGTAGCGGCGCAAAAAATATCGCAAGAAAACCGGTTTCCAGGAGCAGCGCATCCCACTGGAAACTCAGGAAGCTCTGCCCCACCGTCACCAGCGAGAGGTAGAACACCCACAAGCCGATTAGCGCGAAAACCGGCGCGACACCGGCGATTAACAGCAATGACAGAAACACGCCGCCGCCGCACAAGAGATGCAAAAAGGCGTCGCTATCGTTAAGCCAGCACAGTGTCGGGAAAGTCAAATACCGATCGAGACCGACCTGTTCACGGACAGCAGTCAGGTATCGATCGGCGGGCAAAATGCCGTCACTCCCTATCAAGCCGTCGATCTGTGTCCACAGCGACAGGAACGCGATGAGATAGATGACGCCGAGCAGTCGAAGAAACAGCCATCGCGTCAGGAAGAACGTCGGTCGAGCCGGTTGCCTCCCCCAACCCCAGCGCGTTAACGCCGAGAAAAACCTGCGATGCCCCGCGATGAAACGGTATACCGCCTCGGTGACCGGAGCAAAGCCCGGCAGACGTTGATACAATCCCAGCGCCGACCGTCTCCGTCCGCCGTGGGCGAGTGCACGAAAAACGGCTTCGGCGCCGCAAAACACTTCGCCATCGGGATTAACGAGTTGAACCGCCCTTTGATAGTGCTCGTGCGGGATTTCGGGGAATTGCTCCGCAACTTCCCGAGAGGAAATATAGTCGACATGTTCCGTCGTCGCCTGTTGCCACCGCGCAATCCAGAAACGGCAGAAATCGCAATCGGCGTCGTAAATCACAAGCGGTCGAATCGGCGGATTGTGCACTCGCATCTTTTTTCAATCACCTCAGAGCCATCCGTAAACGATTGGGTAAAGCCTGAAAGTTAAAACCCCGAGGAGTACCCCTGCAACGGCATCCAGTGCATAATGAAGCCGACCGTAGACCGTGCCGACCACCAACCCGGTGCAAAATGGAAATAGAATGACGAAACTGAGAAGATCGTAGCGCGCCGCGCAGAGAAGAACAACGATAGCTACCGCGGAGTGGGAACTTGGAAACGCCGTGCCCTTCGTGGATGCGCGGGAAAGGATGGCATGCGTCAACTTGCACAGGGGAGCGTTCGACAGAGGCTCTTTAATCTTCTCCTCAAAGTAGCGAGGTCCGGCGACGGGCATAAAGATATACCAGATTAGGCAAATGTTGAATGTGAACAGTTCGGCGAACAACGTTTCAAAGAATGCCTCGCCCTTTCCACGAAAATAGAGCATTGCCGGTAGGGAAACGGGGATAAAGTAATAGCTCAGGTAGCAGAGATGCAGATACTCCGAGAGGGCAACCGACGGAAACCGCGCGCTCAGATACGTGCTCGGCTGCCCGTTGAAGAGCCGGTTTTCCCATCGGACAACCCGATCGTCAAACGTGCCCTGAAAGACCATCTGCGTCAGCGGCTTAACCCCCCAATAGAAGATTAAGATGGTCCCGAGTGCGTACCAATCACGCACGAACTGGAGCAGGCGCGGCAGCGGGCTAGTGACGGAATGAAGCGAAAGTATTCCCAAGACTGCTACGATGTGGATGGGTAGGTAGATATACCAGCGCGCCAGGTTTCTGTGAAAAATAAGCATTAAGGCGCTGGAGGCAGCGAGATAGATTATCGTAATCCAATCGGACGGTAAAAGGTTAAATGAGGCCATATATTTTTGACGAGACGCACCGCTTGTGAGACCTTATACCGTGCGCCGCGTTATCCGCCCGATATTATAGTTGAAGTCGCGGATTTATGCAATTGGCAGTTTGGCTGTTATCGGCGTCGGGTAGGGGGGCGCCCTGAAGATTCTAACCTTCATTGAGAAAGGAACAAACTTCCGGTAGGGTTTGTAGGGAATAACGATCGTTATTCCTTACATTTTTGGTAAGAGAATGATGCATTTGCAAGATTTAGAATGTCCGACGAGATAATATAAACCGGGAAAAGAAACCGAGTTTTTGGTTCATGTTCGCTAAATTTTAGGCAAGTTGGTCTGATTTTTGTCAATCTCATGTTTCCACGTCGGAAAAAACTCGGTTTCTCCATTCTACTCTCAAATCAAACGCGATTAACCGTGCGTCATCGAATAAACACTGTTGCCGTCACCGTAATAAGATTCGTGGATGTGCTGATAAACCTCTTCGCATTTCCGCTCGTACAACTCTTTCGAGTAACTCTCCGGCAGTTCGTCAAGGACTTTTTGGATAGTCAGCTTGACATCGGCGCGCGCCTGTTGCTTTTTACGCCAGTCCAACACCAACTTCTCGCATTTGAGCGTTTCAAGCAACGTGCGCGATACCTCCTTCACCGCATCTCTCTCCGTGTCGGTGAGGCTTTCCTCGGATCGCGTGAGATAGTCGAACACCGTCAATTCCTCCTCGTCTTTGAGACGTTCACTGACGACGCGTTGTTCCTCTTTGTTGAGTTCGCCGGCTAACCTGATTAACTCCTCAAAGTGCAGATCGACGCTGATTTTGCCATCGTTGTATTCCGCGATCATCTCCTCAAATTTCGCCTGAAAATCCGTTCGGGTGCGATTGACGCGAATCAGTTGGGTTAGCTTCCCCTTTATCGCCACCCTGAGTTTTTCCGCCTCAATGCGTTTGTGCTTGGTCGCAAACCGTTCCCGCAACGCCTCAAAGTTAATTTCGCTCAAATCGACCAGTTTGTCGGTCTCCCATTCGTGTTCAGCCTCTTCGATAACATAGCCTTCCGGCGCAACCGAGCGGTCAAGCAGGTCTTCCACCTCTCCCATCACCTCGGAGATGTCCGCCGATGCAGTCAACTTTCTTATCTTCTTCGCGATGATATCCACCAGCGAACAGGTCGGGACGAACTCTTGCGCCCCCGGATCGGGCAGGATAGCTTTGTATAGCGTGGCGAGGTGCCCCGCGATTTGAAGATACTCCCGTTTGGTCGCGTCGCTGGTCACTATCTTGTCCACGGCGTCGTCGATTAACTCGGTTTTTTCAAACGCCTCCGCGTCGTTAATCGCGAAGAGATCGACACCGATTCCCAGACAGAAGGCGTTGACTTCCACAATCGCTTCTCTTAACGTCTCGACCAACTTCGATTTGTCTACAATCGGGTTTTCGCCCTCCGTGTCATCCCCTCCGGAATAGGTTGCAAGAGCTTTTTCAAGGTCGCGGAACACCCCGATATAGTCCACAATCAAGCCGTTCACCTTATCGCGAAAGACGCGATTCGCTCTGGCGATGGTCTGCATCAGCGTATGGTTGCGCTGCGGCTTGTCCAGATAGATGGTGGAGCATGACGGGACATCAAAACCGGTGCTCCACATCGAACACACGAACACGATTCGGAACGGGTCATCCGGATCTTTGAACTTGGTATCCAAATCCTCGTTTATCATGCGCTCCCGGTGCGGCACGATGTCTACGCCCTTCTGTCTCAGGTCGTCAATCTCGTTTTGCGATTGAGAGACCACCACTCCCATATCGGTTTCTTCCATGTACTGAACCTTTGCCTTAAGCGCATCGCCGGTATCGGACGAGGGGGCGCCGGATAACTCCGATTGGAGACCTTCGAGGTAACCCTTCCAGTGGACTTGTACCTTGTCATACATTTTGACGGTTGTGGCTTTGTCGATGGAGATGACCATCGCCTTGCCCCGGTGACCGCGCCCCATAAAGTGGGAGACGATGTCTTGTGCGATGGCGTCCAAGCGGTCTTCCCGCGTGATAAGGTGATACTCTTTGGAAAACTCCCTTTCAACCTTGGCTTCCTGTGCATCGTCAAGTTCGGCATCTTCAAGAATACCCTCAAGCTGCTCGTTGAGGTCGTCGTTAGTGAGTTGTAACTTAGGAACTCGGTTTTCGTAGTAGAGCGGAACCGTTGCCCCATCCTCGACAGACTGCTTGAAGTTGTAGACGGAGACATAATCGCCGAAAACCTGTCTCGTTTTCTCCTCGCCGGCAATCAGCGGCGTACCGGTGAAGGCGATGAACGCCGCGTTGGGCAGCGCGGTTCGCATGTTTAACGCCAGTGTGTCGTACTGGCTACGGTGGGATTCATCCGTGATAACAATGATGTCTTTCCGATCGGAGAGCACCGGATGGGTCTCGCCGGCGTTTGTTTGAAATTTGTGGATAAGGGTGAAAATATACCGGTGGTCTTCACTCAGGAGTTGGCGAAGATGTACGACGCTTTCCGCATGAACCTCCTGCCCTATCAACACCCCGCTGCAACCCGCGAAGTTCTTGTAAAGCTGGTTGTCCAACTCCACCCGGTCGGTCACGAGGACAAAGCTCCAGTTCCCGGGAATCTTTCTCAGCACCTTTTGGGCAAAGAAAATCATTGAGACGCTTTTACCGGAGCCCTGCGTGTGCCAGAACACGCCCAACTTTCCGCGATTCGATTCACTCTCCCGCAAGGCTTTGATGGCGTTATTCGCGCCCAAGTATTGGTGATTCTTGGCGATAAGCTTGATGAGTCCGCCTTGCGCCTCCATGAAGATCGTGAAGTTTTCAATGATGTCCAGCAACCGTTCATGATCGCATAGCCCTCTAAGCATGGTCTCCAACGAACTCGCTCCTTGCTCCTCTTCGGAGCTGACCCGTTTCCATTCGGCGAAGTGTTCCCAACTAGCGCTGACGCCGCCGAATCTGCTATCGGAGCCGTTGGAGAGGATAATCAGGGCATTGTACCAGAACAGGTGGGGAATGGTGTCTTTGTAGTCGCGGAGATTGTCATGGTAGGCGGAGTAAACGGGTTCGTCAATCCGTTTGAACTCCATCAGCAGCAGGGGTAAGCCGTTGACAAAACCGATGAGGTCGGGTCGCCGCTGGTAGGTTTCGCCGGAAATCCACATTTGGGATGCGGCGAGGAAACGGTTGTTTGCCGGACTGTCCCAATCAATGACACGGAGGACTTCCACGAGTTCCTCTTCGTCACCCGGATCGCTTGCCATTACCCTCACGCCGTCCTTCAAGAGTTGGTATATCTCTCGATTGGCGGCAGGGAGGCTCATGTCGGAGCGGGGGCGGGTGAGTTCCTCCATCGCCGCGTCAACTGCGGCGTCCGACGCATCGGGGTTGAGTCGTTGTAAGGCGGGACGCAAACGGGAGATCAGCACGACCTCAGATCTTGTCTCCCTGCCCAAAGGACTCCCACCAACCCGCGAAAATTCGTCGAAACAGTCCAGCCTCTCCCAACCAAGATCCGCCATCAACGCGATTGCGGGTTGTTCGATGAGTTGGTCTTCACTGTAGGGATTTTGCATCAGCTATCGGTAGGGGAAAGTGCTTAGTGGTTTTCTCGCTAGGAATATTTGATTAAGGTTGGGTGTCGGTAGTTAACATTGTCTGAACTGTGATTTATGGGATTATAGTGATTACCTTGATTGTTAGTGATTTGTTGCAAGTGATCAGCGACATTGGGGCAAGATGGGAACTCTATAGCCTTGGAATTTCTATCGCACTCGCTAATCGCTCGCTTGATCTCTACGATTGAGATGGACTCTGTGCTCAATGAAATCGTGAGACGCACTAGCAGTTGTAGGGGTTGGGTCCCCCAACCCGTTGGACGCCTTCCTTGATATGCGCGCCCGCTTAATATAAATGTCAACAGGTCCTAGTACGATAGCTCGCGGAGCCTCAACCGTGCAGTTTTGGCTTCTGCCGCAATCTTCATGAGCCGCGCCACACCCGGAGACGGATTTTTAAGCTGTTCCTGATACGCGGCTTCCGCTTGCTCCCATCCAGCCTTCAAGTAGGCGTCAAGCACCTCCTTGTTTAGCAGATAGTAAGTTATCGAGCCATATATTTGTAACGGTGTCAGATGTGGATGGTGCCGCCGGATCTCCTCCGGGTTTTCACCATCAAGGTATCTCTCAATGACGATTTCAATGCCGACGCGAGTGCCTTTGATGCGGATCGCCTCCGGGCTGATAAAATCAAAGATATCCCGAATGTTCAGACTTTCTGTTTTTGTCCCAGCCCCTCCTTCGGCGCCGACTTGCGCCATCTCGGGGGCAGACTCTCGGACGACCGCCTTATTGCTCCCGTCCGTGGAGGATTTCAGGTTTTCAGAACTGACACCCGACGACGAGGGGCGGGGTGGATTTCTACGGTGCTTCTCCAAGACGGCTCTTTCCGCGGCGCGACCGGCTTCGATGTAGGCATCCATCCGCTCTTGGTTGAGTAGATAGTAAGTTATCGATCCGTATATTTGCAGCGGCGTCAGATGCGGGTGGCGCCGCCGGATTCTCTTTGGATTTGAGCCGAAGAGGAATTCCTCAATCACAAATTCGATATCGATACGCGTCCCTTTGATTCGGATTGCGTTTGGACTGATGAATTCAAAAATGTCTGTAAGTTCCATAATCTACTCCTAAAGGTTACCACTCTGCTCACGTCTTACCTCCGCCAGTGCCTCGTCAAAATCTCGTATCACTTCGTCTTCCGGTGTATCCGCAAAGGCTTCATGGAAATGCGCGCAGATATTTTGCCACCTTTCCCGCCATAGGTCCGAGCCTGTTTTAAGGAGTTTACGCAGTTCTTCGCGCTCGGTTTGCGTCAATTTCTGGATGAGTGGCAATAGTTTTTCGAGAGTTATCGGTTCGGATATTTTGGTCATTCTCATTTCTCCTAAAAAAAGAGGCGCTCGGAAAGAACAACATCAACTTACCCGAATCGAGCGAGCACGTCACCTAGTTTACGGAGAGAATTATTGCGTCTCAACGTTTGTTGGTTGATATCCACATGCGCAGCCACTTCCGGTGAGATTGCTTCATGATACCGCTGGCCCGTGATATTCCTGTTTGGCATGTTTGGATTGAGTTTAAGCAAAACCTCTTCAGAGAACTCGACCAGATATTCTTTCGGTCCGCGGCCTCCGACTTCGACTTCCACAATTGCTTCCGTGTTGCCTTTTTGATAGCGATTGATTAGTCGCGACAAGGGACGGTTTCTTGACACCTTATGACGACAGTTTTCCCTGTATTGCGCCCGTTGACTGGCGAAATAACAGAATATCCCGAGACAATCAATCAGTAACCACGCTTCAAGTTCTTGAACAGTCAGCACGAGAAATACCTTGCCGGCAAGGCTGCGTTCGTTGATGACCGCCTCAATCTGATTGATTAGCGAATTCGGCTCCTGTCGTCGTTGATGGAGAGACATCGGACTATCTTGGTCAATGACGAAAATGACGCAGGTTTCCTCTTTAAGGTAATTTTGAGTTGCCCGTTTCAGCCGGTCACTTAACGGTCCTCCCCTTCCCGCACGTCTAAGGAGCGCTCTCTTGCCAGACGCTTGGATTGATAGATTACCGATTTGTAGATGTTTCGCCAATTTAGCCGCCAAACACTCAACCGCCTTGGCATCGTCGTTCGATTCCAAAGTCAAGATTCTTATGATTCTCATACGGACATCTCCATCGGTTCTTACAAAAGTCCGCTATCGAAAATAGCGCTGCCGATTCCGAAATCCGTAATCCAACCGTCCAGTGCTGGCCTTGCGCCGAGGATGTCCACCAGGTTGATGACCTCCGTACCGCGCCCGTGAGGATTGCTTAACAACAAAACGCTGAGCGAATCCGATAAACGCTCGGGATCAAAATCGTCAAGAAGCTGAGAATTGTGGGTTGTAATAATGACTTGGCTGCCTATCGCAAGTTGTTCAAGAAAATCTGCAACGGCACTTATGGCATCGGGGTGCACATTTCGCTCCGGCTGCTCCAGAGCGATGAGCGACGGCGGGTTTGGTAGGTTGAGCAGAATATAGTATTCAAGAAAACGCAGCGTGCCATCGGATGCTCTCGTCAAGGGTATTGGCGGCCCGTGTTCTCCCGAAAAGCAGACCCGCTTAGCGCCATTGATTTCGTGTTGTTCGATCTTGAGATCCATGCTTCTTTGAAGGAATCGGTTGACGCTTTCAAAACGTTCCGGATCGGCGCTGTACCAATCCCGTAGGTTGTGCGATAGCGGCGAACGATTCGCCTGCTCTAAAGAATACTCCCCGGGGTTGGTTTCACGCAATCCAGAGTTCCCTGCCGTGGAAAGCCGTTCCAAATCTCCTCGCATGAGATCCTCGCGAAAATCATAGATGTGCCAGTCTTGAATGGACTGAGTGAAAGCTTTTGTCATTGGCTTATTTCGGACATCGCTTACGGACCTCACGGCAAGTTCATTTGCCCCGTATTCAATCGCCTTTTGGCAGTCTTTATCCCGAACCCATCCCTCCCCGTTCCGAGTTGATATGAGTTGGACATCGTCAACCGACAGAGTCTCGGCAGCAGCAAGATTGTCCTCTTTTGCTTCAATGATAAGGTCATATTCGATGCGAGATTCTCGTAGTGCAGTTTGCAACCCGAAGGCGATGTGGTTTGCCTCACCTGCCCAAAGGGATTCTCGGAAGGTCTTGACGGAGGGCAGTTTTTCACGAATCATCATTTTCCTGAGAAGGCGCAAGGCTTTCATGACATTCGTTTTCCCGCAAGCATTAGGTCCCACCAGCACGGTCAAAGGCTTCAGCGGCAATTCAACATCGCGCAGACTCAGGAAGTTCTTGATATGGACTTTCTCCAATAGCGCTGTTCCTTCGAACATGGATAGCCACCCCCTTTTTTTCAGTGTCAAATCTTAAGCCGCGTGAATTTTAGCATAACATCGGTATGTTCGCAAAGGAATCGTCGCTAGTACGCATTTGTGTTATCGGCACATTCAGAATCTCCGGTGCTTAATTGTACGGTGCTAGTATTCACATTGAGTTCAGATGTGTTAAGCTTGACGGAGATGGTTTGGTAATCGGCAGACCGCGGGCTGGTACGATGCAACCTCTCCGTTCAATACGACGGTAGAAGCGGCGTCATACGGACACGATTTTCTCTAACAACGGAGAAATGCCCCACCCAGTTAGATTGACTTTCCAATACGTCAACTACTGTTTGGGCAATGACCGACGCTGAACGTGGTGGAATGCGAAACAAGATGACTCCCGAAGGGGCGTTGAGTCCTAGTCGGAATACCAACTCGCCGAAATCTTTGTCAAACGTAATGAGTATTCGCTCCTCGGCTGTGGCGCGAGCCAATACTTCAAAGTCATTGATGCCGGGGTCATCTTCCCGTATCCATACGACATCGTGTCCACGTAAACGAATGGCTGTGACCGCTGCACCGGGAAAATTCTCATTTGCTAGGAACCGCATCCGCTAACCTCGTCGGAAGTGGATAAACTTTTTCGGCATGAAGCGTAGCGCTTGCGTAAGCGAGACATGCCCGAATATCCTCAACCACAATGCCGGGGTAATTTTCAAGAATCTCTGCCTCGCTCCACCCGTGCGCCAGCAGGTCAATAATGAACTCGACAGCCAGACGAGTGCCTTTGATGACAGGTTTCCCCGTCAGAATTTTCTCGTCAATGACGATTCTTTCGGACCAGCTTTGCCTAGGTTCAGGTTGCATGGAATTTCTCTCCTTCTTGAGAGCGGTATAGGTCGGTGCCGATATTCAAAGTAGATACGTCAAGTTCGCCAGAGGTGAGTTTGGGCAGCAGCATGTCGCGGGTTTGGCGGAGATTGATATTTTTCTTTGCAAGCCAATCGTTTTGTTGGTTAATCCGCTTTGCAACCTCTGAATATCTCTGTCTAATTTCGCGTGTTGGCAATATTAATTTGGATGATTGGACATGATCCGGACTCAAGTGCAACACGGTCGTGCCATTAGCATGTTCCTTGAGTGTGTCAGCAATGCTTGAATATCTCAAAAGCGCACACAAAAAATCTGGTTGAATACCGCCATTAGGTTGAATCTTGAGCAAGTCCATAGAAAAGACGAACTTTTTATACGCAAGGCTAGGAACACGGGCAGAACGCGCTACAATTCTACGTTCTTGTGTCATGTCTGTAAGTGCCATGATAATGTCATTGTGAATTGCAATTTGAGAGTCTTGGAATTTTCCATCATACCATTTCAAACCATCAGATCTGAATCCGCCTTCTCGCTCAATGTTTTTCAAGTTAAGGAACGGCAGCCCTTCTCCTTCATTAACTAGGTTTTGACTTCTGTAGGATCTCCCTCTATGCAATTGTGCGACTTCACCGAGCTGCCTAACCTTCCATCCCTTTGGAATCAGCCCCAACTCCGACTCCACCATAGTCACATTCTCATGCCCCGGAAAACGGAATTTGACGAACCATTCGCGGTAGATGGCACCCGCCATCTCCTCAAGGATTTTGATGCGGCGGGTGTTGTTTTCGATGAGGTCGTCGTAGGCGCTGAGGACGGCGGCGATTTTGCGTTGTGTCGAGAGATCATGGATTCTCAATTCAAGACTATCAAGATGGTTTCGATTCAACGTTGGAACAGCTGCCCCAGAATCATAACGCTGCAACTCTAGAGTTTGGAGGAAATAGTAGACATATTTTGGAATATTTCCTTTGAAATCTCTGACCCAGAGCGAAGTATTGTGAGGCCAGTATTTGTCCGAAACGTACAACACACTTCCTAATGAGCCACTTCGCCCAATTACGACGCCGGGCGGGATGGCTTTGAACTCAGAATGATAACCGATTATGGAAGTTGAACCCACGACAGGATATACCCCGGCTTTTATATTCTTTTTCGGCAAATCAAAGCCTCTTTGTAAAGTGACAAATTCTCTGAATGTTAAGCGTTTGAGTTCAGCCACAAATACCTTTTCAAAACCACCGTTACAAGTTGCTAGAAATAGCCCTAAGGATTTTCATGATTTATTGCGTCCGTCGCCGCTTTTATCTTGATAACTTTGGTTTAAACCATTGACACCAAAACAGCCAAAATCATCTCATAACAGATTGACCCATGTAAATCGAAAGTTTATATTTGCTTTAACTGTTTACCCAACCATTTGTAGATTCTGCTTTGCAAAGAATTTCTTGAGTTCCTCAGTATATGGTGCCATGGCATCTTGATCGATTACATTGAACAACTCACAGCCAACCTTAGAAAAAGCAACCCCCCATAGATTGAGACTTTGATGCTTGGCTTCCTCAGTTAAAGGTGCTAGAACCCAGTCTTTTCCTTGATGGCGAAACGGTATAGGTACTTTGCCTCCGACCTTAAGTACGCATACATCGTATGGGAATGATGAGTCGTAGAAGCTTGATTGAATCAGTCCATACTCTTCAAGTATGTGAAGTTCAGTATTAGTCAAGCCAAATTGGATAAGTGTTTCCTTGCCTTTTTGTTCATCCAAGAAGCAAACTCGCCCGTCACGTATATATTTGCTAGGCAAATGTCCAAGGACTACAGATAAGGAGCAGAGCAGTTTGAACAAAGTTGCGGCTTTTTGATCTAACTCTCCAAGGATTTTCACTGCCTTGATTGAGTACAATCCTGGTTTACCAATCTCGCCAGCCAAGATGCGACCAAAAAGAAGCTGCATGTCTACCGTACTTTTTTGGCTAGCTTCTTTTTCAAAGTTATTAAGCCAGTCATCGTCAATTGCCTTTTCCGACGTGTCATCTGTGTTTGGCCCCCTAGGGTTAGTAGATTCGTTTTTATTGAGTTCACTCGCAGCAACGGCCGAAATCGTATCAAGATTGACCTGCTCTCGGATTATTTTATCCGCGAATTTGTTGCCGGCTATACGTGCATATTCAGGTGGCACGTTCATTTGTTGGGCTATTTGGTCAGCATTCTCTTTCGTGATTTTGATGCGTGCCTCGGTGCCGGCTCGCATTTCGGCAGCTTTCCCCTCTAAGTAGGCAACAGGCACCTCAATTGCTGCCGTGCACAATTGCCCGAAAGCTTTAAATGCGTTACGCCTGATTGGGGCAGGAATTACTGAATCGGACAACAGATCAGTGACAACGCCAAGTGGGTTACCTATTCCATCTTCAGTCGTCTCCAATTCGTTGGCTTTCGTCTCATTAGACATATAATCTATCAACTCTCCTTATCGCCTGTATATTGTTTTTGGCCCGCTTTAACGTCAGTCTGTGTCTTCCAAGGTAGCAATGTGAAACTCAAAAATACGGTTCAACCGATTCAGAAACGTAGACAGACGCGCCACGCTAAAACAGTGAAAATCCCCTTTCTTCAGTCGAAACACATCGGACTTGTCAATGCCGAGAATTTCTCCAACTTCTGTCGCCGTCAGTTTTCGTTCCTTAAGAATGCTATAGACTTCAAAGGCAAGATTTGACCGCAACAGTTCGCGTTCAGCTTCTTCTTCGGAGAAACCGATGTCCAAGAACACGTTTCCAGAACTCTTTTCAAATTTGATGGTTTCAGTCATTTTTAGGTTCCATTTTCAGCGCCATTCTTTTGAGTTGATTCACTCGCCATCCCGATTCTCCTCGCGCGTTTGTTGAATCTGGTTTGCAAGCGTTTCAACATCAGGCACGGAGAGCCACTGATCTCGATCCACGGAGTAATCGCCTTCCCTCTTTTCCAACTGATGAAGGAAACGGATTGTTCCATCGGGACCTAGTTTCTCAAGCAGCGCTTGTAAACCAAGTTTATAGATTTCGTTATCTGTCATTGTTAATGTGTCTATTTTCGGTCACGAGCAATGAATTACCTTACTACATATCTTCATGGGCTATCTTCAATAAACACAACGTCCGTTCACCTCAACGACATCCCCATGCGTCCCCCGTCCACGTGAATAGTCTGCCCCGTGATGTAAGAGGCATCATTACTCAGCAGAAAGGCGACGGCGGACGCCACTTCCTCCGGTGCTGCTCGGCGTTTCATGATACAGCCTCCGTTTGGTGTCTCCTCCAACTCCCTCTTTCGCGCGGCGGGGTCAGGCGCTCTACCGAAGTGCATCTCGGTGATAATCCAGCCCGGCGCTATGGCGTTGACCCGAATCCCGTAGTCGACAAACTCTTGCGCCATGGTTTTCGTGACCGAGACCAAACCGGCTTTAATGGCGTCATACACCCACATGCCGGGCCTGCCGAGAAAACCGGCTTCCGACGAGATATTGACAATGGCGCCGCTCTCCTTCTTTAGCGTCGGTAGCAGCATTTGGGTCATGAGCACCCAACCCCGTAAACCAATCGCCGTTTCCACGTCCCAATTCTGCTGCCATGACCCATCTTCAATCACCCCGTGCCGGAGTATGGCGGCGTTGTTGACGAGCATGTGGAGCGCGGGAAACCGTTCGGCGACGGCATTGCCGCAGGCGGTGACGGCTTCGTCGTCGGCGAGATCGACTTCGATATGGATGGCTTTCCCGCCGTCAGCCTCGATCTTGGAAACCGCCCGGTTTGCCAACTCAACATCCTTGTCCGCGATGATGACGTGGGCGCCTTCAGCCGCCAAGCGGTCCGCGGTTGCGCGTCCGATACCGGAGGCGCCGCCGGTTATCAGAGCGACCTTGTCCGTGAATCGAACCGTGCCCCAAGGGTTTGTTTGCATGCGTTTTGTTCCTCAATGAAATGAGACTTACGGTATTCCGTAGGGGACGCAGATCTGCGTCCCCCATAGGGATCAATTTAAGCGTTTTGAGTCGCAAGTCACGCGGTTTCTAATGTCTCAAACTGTTAATCTCCATGTAGACATGGGCGATGGAATACCAACCCATTCGTTGATCGGTGCACCACAGAAGATGACTCATGACGCTGGTTTCCGTAGGTGCCGGTGCGGTTGGAAACCGCACCTACCGTATGGGGTGAGATTGAGATTTACTCCTCGCCCAATGGGGACTAAGTATGGGGACGCAGATCTGCGTCCCCTACAAGAACAAGCCGATTACGTTCATGTTAGGTTCCCGTGATTAAGCCGCCATCGACGAGGAGGGAGGCGCCGGTGATCCATTCCGCATCGTCGGAGGCGAGGAACACGGCGGCTCGCCCGACATCTCTCGGTTTGCCGAATCGCGGCAGGGCGGTCTTTTCGGCGACGGCATCAATCATCTCCTGCGTGAGGTAGTCCTGGAGCGACGTCTCTATGTAGCCGGGACAGATGGCGTTGACGGTTATTCCGAAATCTCCGACCTCTATGGCGGTATCACGCACCATGTTAACGACGCCAGCTTTCGCCGGGGCGTAAGCAGGTCCCGCACCCCCGCCGTATGCGTGGACGGAGGCGATCTGGATGATGCGTCCGTACTTGGATCGCTTTAGGTGGGGGATGGCGAGTTTCGTCGCAACGAACACGGCGCGCAGGTTCGTTCCGACGACCTTGTCCCATTGCGCAATCGAGATGTCTTGCGCCCCGCCGGGGATATGGATGCCAGCGTTGTTGACGAGGATATCCAGCCCGCCGAAGTGTTCGACGGTTCGCTCAATCAAGTGTTCCACCTGAGATTCATCCGTGACATCGGTCTGGATGAATATCGCTTGTCCGCCGAGTTTCTCGATCTCTTCGACGGTCGGCGTGGTGACGTCCGTTTCGTGATATTTTCCCCGGAGCGGCGCCTCCTGCTTGTCGGCGATGGCGACGCGGGCGCCTTCACGCGCAAACTCAAGCGCGATCCCCCGTCCAACACCCGAACTCCCGCCGGTCACGATGCTGATTCGATCTTTCAGTAACATGAAATGCTTCCTCTTACCGTTTGTGGATATATTTATTCGGTCCCATAGCAATCTCTCCGCCATGCCGGAGCATTGAGAAGGATACGGCGTATGCCTACTACCGGTCCAGAATCATCGCCACGTTCTCGGCGATTTGGTCCTCCAACTGGCGTGCTTCGTTGGTCAGCACTTCCAACTCCTCATTGAGCGTTCCCAACCGCTTCGAGAAGTCGAAATCCTCTGCCTCCCGATCGGCGACCCCGACATAGCGCCCCGGATTGAGCGTCCACCCGTTTGCCTCGATTTCGTCAACCGTTACGGCTTTACACAACCCCGGCACATCGACGTATTTCGCGTCGGGGAAATGAGTCGCCAGTAACTCCGCGCTATCGTGCTCGTTTTCCGGGGGATCGCCGCGGTAGAGCCGTGCGATGTTGGCTAGGAACTCCACCTGCCCCGGCGTGAACTCCCGATGCGCGCGGGTCATTTGCTGATAGTGGTGACGCGCATCGATAAACAGCACCTTGTCCTCGCGTTCCGTGCCCCGTTTGGATTTGTCCAAGAACCAGAGCATACACGGTAGCGTCACGGTGTAGAAGAAATTTGAGGCTATGCCCACCATGACATCAACGGCGCGGGATTGAATGATCCCTTTGCGGATTTCCAATTCGGAACCGCGTGCGTCGGAGGCGGAGTTCGCCATGACGAAACCGGCGCGCCCGAACGCCGAAAGCGAACTGTAGAACAGTTGAATCCACAGATAGTTGGCGTTGTCCACGCGCGGCATGCCGAATGGAAATCGCGGGTCATCCTTGATGCGCTCCCGATCCACGCGATCCACGTTGAAGGGCGGATTCGCCATCACGAAGTCGAACTTTTCGAGAGACTTGTGCGGGTCTTCATAGTAGCTGTTGGCTTGCCGGATATCGCCTTCGAGTCCGTGAACGGCGAGGTTCATCTTGCACAGCCTGATGGTCTCCGCTACCCGCTCGATTCCGTGGATGCTGATTTGACCGTTCCCGTTCTTCTTATGGCTGTGGATAAATTCGGCGCTCTGGACGAACATACCCCCGGAACCGCAGGCGGGATCCAAGATTCGTCCTTGGAAGGGTTCGATGATTTCCACAATCAGCTTAACGAGCGAGGTTGGGGTGAAGAACTCGCCGCCGCGCTGCCCTTCGGTCATGGCGAAGTTGCCGAGAAAATACTCGTAAATCTTGCCGAAGGCGTCTCCCTCAATCTCCATCGGAATCTGCTCCATGATACGCAACAGCTCAATAAGCGTGCTTTTTTCGAGGCGGTTGTAGGTCTTGGGCAGGACGCCGTTCACCTGTGGGTTCTCCGCCTCAATGGCTTTCATGGCATCGGTAATCGCCTGACCGATGTTTTCATCCTCGGACAGGTTTAACAGATGTCCAAATCTCGCCTCCTCCGGGAGGTAAAAGACCCCGCGTGCTTGGTACTCTGTCTTGCCTATTCCTCTCCGTCTGCTGCTCGCCGTTTCGCTTTCAAGTTCTCGCTCCGCCTGCGCGAATTTGTGGTCTGCGTAGCGCAAGAATATCAACCCCAACACCGGGATGGAGTATTCGGACGACTTGAGTTTGGAGTTGGCTCTCAGTTCATCGGCGGCGCTCCACAAGCGTCTTTCGAGTTCGTTTAGGTTTGTGTTCATAGTTCTCGTATTTTACGAATCCTGTCGAGGTGAATCATCGGTTTCAATGAAATAATCCAAATCCACTCGTTTGAGTTCGTAGGATTTTACAACAGATACACCTACGTTATGGTCAATCATATATTCTGCGAGTTGGTGCCCATCAATGAGGACAATCTTGGATTCAATGTTGTTGACGTACTCCCGGGCATCTCTCGAAAAACCTGACGTTGTGATGAATATTCCCTTCCTTGCTCGTTGCCCTTGTAGTGCACCCGCGAATTTTTGAAGTTCAGGACGGCTAACATTCGCTTCCCAGCGCTTGGCTTGCACGTAAACTACATCAAGACCCAATCTATCCTCGTTTATGATGCCGTCAATTCCGCCATCACCGCTACGTCCAACGGCTTTGGCGGCATCTTCCCGCGAACCGCCGTATCCCATTTCCACGAGAAGGTCTATAACGAGTTCTTCAAAGAAGGTAGGGGAGTTATCCATGATCTGCTCAAGTAACTCCGCCGCCAATTTTTCTCTAATTTGCTGGTAATTTTCGTCAATAGATTCCTCAGCGGTTTGACCATCTCCCTCACCATTAGGAGCGGGAGGACTGCCCGAGTTTTGCCTGAAATACTCAAGCCCCTGAGCCGTTATTCTGTGATAGCCGCGTCGTGTTGACTCCAGCAAACCTTCACTCTTCAGTTCGTGTTGTACCCAACTGCATAAATGATGAAACCTCTTTGTTCTACCACTTGGTATGACTTCGTTTCTCTCCTCATCAGTGAGTGAAAAGTAATCTTGTAGTTGGGGCACAATATCCCTGAGTTGATATTCCCTTCCATCAGTAACAAGCTGAAGGAGAGGAAGTTTAATCTGTCTGAGTTTTGGTAAAGGCATTATATCAATTTCTCCGAAATGAGTTAAATCCGAAAACGACCCGTTAACTCATAAGTATACCACATCTAAATGACAATTTGGAGAACTTGAAAGTGAATCACATAAAATGCACCATGGTGCGGTAGGTAGGTTGGGTTGAACGGAAATCATGAGAAGTCACATGCAGAAGGAGGGTTTTCGAAGTGTCATCTCACTTGGAAAGGACCGAAATCAGAGTGAAACCCAACATTTCTCGACACGCAGCGGTGGTGTGTTGGGTTTCGCTATATTTTGCGTACACGAATGAGATATGGAATAGCTGAACTCTCCTCAAGAGCTGAGTGATTTTTTGTTGTTGACCGCTCAACCCAACCTACACTGCTTTTTGCCGAGAATCGGGCGGCTTTGGACTCCATTGCAGAATTGCCACCAATTCTCTACACTTCAAGTGAATTCCTAGCTCAGGCAAGCAGAGATTAATGTGGAGGAGGGAAAGCCGCGTCACGCGGAAAATTGGCGGGGCAAGATCCCCCGCCTACACAGAAAGGGAATAGTATGATTAAGGCACCATACGCGATATTATTCAAACGAAATGGTATAAGCGCGATTCGGCAACAAATCTTCGTGTTATATCTGTGTATGTGCTAAAATATGGCAAGCAAGTGCGGAGAGTGTCAGCAGGTAGAATCGTCGGTTCAAACTGAAAACGGAGAAACCGAGTTTTGCGGAAAAAACTCGGATTCGTCACGCCATTTTTCCGCGCGGACAGCACCGCGTAATGGAGCGAAAGGAGAAGGAAGCATTGAACGAGAAACTCTTTATTAGTCAAGAATTCACGCCCGTCAACGGGTTTACGTCCGGAGTTGAAGGTCCCGCCTGCGATGCGGAGGGTAATCTCTACGCCGTCAATTATGCGCGGCAGCACACCATCGGGAAAGTCACACCTGCTGGAGCAGCCAGCGTATTCGTAGAACTCCCGAGCGGCAGTGTCGGCAACGGCATCCGCTTCGACAGTAGGGGAGATATGTTTATCGCGGACTACACGAACCACAATGTGCTGAAGGTGGACATGGAGACGCGGCACATTTCGGTTCACGCCCACGAGCCGCGTATGAATCAGCCGAACGATCTCGCCATCGGCACAAATGATATTCTCTACGCCAGCGACCCAAATTGGCCCGAGTCGACAGGACAGTTGTGGCGAGTTGGGGCGGATGGCGAGGTCACACTGCTGGAAGCCGGAATGGGAACCACCAACGGGATTGAAGTCAGCCCGGACGAGCAAACGCTCTATGTCAACGAATCCGACCAGCTAAATATCTGGGCGTATGACCTCTCGCCCGATGGGGAGATTAGCAACAAGCGACTGTTTATCGAATTCCACGATTTCAATATGGACGGTATGCGCTGCGACGTGGACGGAAATCTTTATGTCACCCGACACGGCAAGGGGGCTGTTGCGAAGATCGCGCCGGATGGCGAGGTGCTAGTGGAAATTCAGCTAACAGGAAAACTGTGTACGAACATCGCGTTTGGCGGTCCCGACGGTCGTACCTGTTATGTGACGCTGGCAGACCGAGGGAATGTGGAAACCTTCTGCGCAGATGAACCCGGACGAAGTTGGGCGTTGTCAAAGCGTAGATAACGGAAGCAACATGTGGGCGATTCACGAAAAGAGCGGGGAGTCGGACAGAATACGAAATTGGAAGAGCGGAAGGATGGAAGAAGCCCAAATCTCCTTGTTTGAGAACAGGTAGGTTGGAGTTCTCTCCGCCTTGGGATTGTGATATATTTGCCATTGCCAACGGGGTTGATAACGAATTCACGAGCTAGTTCTTGTTAAGAACCCAAGTTTTCGAGAAAAAACTCGGGTTCAAGGGGGATTTGATGCGCATTGCGACAGGCTGTATTGGACACGAAACGAATACCTTCTCACCTGTTCCAACCACGATTAACAGTTTTAGCAGAATGGTCGGGGATGAGATTCTCAAAGATTTCGGCAACACACATACCATTACAGGCGGCATTATTGATGCCTCCGAAGAATTGAATGTGGATCTTGTTCCGCTCCTCTGGAGTTTTGCCACCCCATCAAGAGAGGTCGAACAGGATGCCTACGACGCGCTCAAATCCGAGTTCCTAAATCTGCTTTCGGAAGCCGGTGAGATTGATGGAGTGGTGCTTGATTTGCACGGTGCCATGGTAACGGAGGAAATCGAAGATGCGGAAGCTGACCTGATTTCCAGCGTGCGCGAAATTGTCGGTTCCCGTCCCATTGTAGTGACGTTCGATCTCCATGCAAACATCACTCCCGAAACCGTGAAGCACCCAGACGTAATTATCGGATTCGACACCTATCCCCATGTCGACATGTACGAACGGGGAGTCGAAGCGGTTGAAGTCGTTTATAAAACGGTGCAAGGAGAGATAAAGCCCACCATGGCATACCGCCAACTCCCGCTGTTGACATCACCGCCGGCACAGTGCACCATGAGACCGCCGGCGAGCGATTTAGTGAAGAAACTCCACGACCTGGAATCCGAAGATGGTGTAGTGACAGCGACATTGTCAATGGGGTTCCCTTTTGCGGACATCCATGGCGCCGGAGTTTCTGTCCTCGTGACCACCGACGGAAATCGTGAGCTCGCCGAGCAGACGGTCGAAGACTTTGCCCAACACATCTGGTCGATACGCGAAACCTTCCGCACAAACTTGGTTTCGATTGATGAAGCTATCGAGCACGCAAATCAAACTACGGGGCAGCCGATTGTTCTGGCGGAAGCCTCCGACAATCCCGGCGGCGGGGGCCCCTGTGACGGCACATTTATCCTGCGCGCTTTCGTAGAGGCAGATGTCCATAATGCCGTTGTCGCCATCATCGCCGACCCTGAATCCGTTGCCCAAGCAATTGCAGCCGGCGTCGGAAACCGCGTCACTCTCAACGTTGGCGGCAGGACAGACGACATGCACGGCGAACCCGTGACACTTGATGCCTACGTGAAGACAATCTCCGATGGTGTCTATGTACGAAAGGGACCGATGGCACGGGGAGCCACTGACAGAATGGGACGCACCGCAGTGATTAAGACAGGAGGGATAGAGGTAATTCTAACCGAGGAGCGGTCACAGCCGCTTGATGCCGAAGTCCTTCGCAGCGTCGGCATAGAACCGAGGGATAGGAAGCTCATTGCGTTGAAATCTGCCGTGCACTACCGCGCGGACTACACGCCGATTGCCCACGAGATACTGGAGGTAGATACGCCGGGTGTCCACAGCCCGAACCTTTCGAATTTTACGTATGAGAATTTGAGGAGGCCCATCTATCCGCTAGACCCGACGACGGAGTTGATTTGAATGTAGATAAGGGTTGTGTAAAGCCTGGGCGGGGATCTCTATGGAAACTCTATCGCCCTCGTTGTTCACTCGGTTGATCGCACCTTACAAGGAATGGTGGGCAGTGCCCATCCTTCAAATGTACAAAGTCGAACTACGAGGCTGAATATATACCGGTTCGGTTAGGAAACCGAACCTACCGCAGTGTATAAATAGTTTTGGTTTTACTACAGATTTTTAAGCCGCATTACTTGGTCAATTTTACGGTGTCACGATACTTTTGTCTCGCGAACCTGTTCCACTCCGTTAGCTTCTGATTTCTATAATCCGGCTTTTTCCACTCCGATTGCGCTATCCGCAGTCCTTCTTCCGCCGTAATCGGCATCTCTGCAAATCGCTCAACTGCTGCTTCCCGCTTCTGTTCGTCTTTGCACTTGTTGATGGCTTTCCACGCGGAGACCAAGTCTTTGTGCGGATCGATAACGAGCGCTCCGATGAGATCGTTTATGAGCGCCCAGCGTATTCCGCCTTTGGCCGCATCGTATTGGATTGGGTTCAATTCCCGCTTGAATGGGTTGATGACCACGCACCGTTCGCCAAGTTCATCGTATAGTTCAGGTATTACACTCGCGCGGTTCAAGCCACCCCGCCACTTTGGTCCTTCGGGATCGTCATCGCGCAACATCCAGAGCTTCTGGGCTGTATCGGAAAGCACAAACTCAAGGAACGTTTGAGCAACCTTTAAGTTCGGTGCACCTTTGAGAATAGCAATGGAATCGGGGCTGACGACCGCGGCATCCGGCGGCACGATATATTTGATGATGTCATCGCCAAGCACGGCGATTTGCCCATAAGCGTAAAAATCTATCGCCATTCCGTAGATGACTTGACCGGATACAACGTCCTTGGGAATCGCGTTCGATCCTGCAGAGAATCCCCGTACATTTGCGCCCAATTTCGTGATGAGTTCGAACCCCTTTTCCCAGCCGTACCCTTGCAAGATGATTTCATACATCATATGGGCGCTGCCGCTTTCGCGAGGATCCGCGGCACCAACTCGACCAATCAAATCAGGATGTGTCAGGTCTTTCCACGTTGATACTTGGGGTAATCGGAGGAATTCGCGAAGTTGCTCGTTATACATGATGCCAAAACTGGACAGCGCCGCCCCGTACCAACGATATTCAGGGTCATAGACAGGGATTCCGAAAATCTCCGTGGGTACCCGAACTAATAGTGAATCGGGCAATTTATACGAAAAAAGCAATCCTTGTTCGGCGAGCTTGAGGTAGTTGTCCGTACCACCACCGAAAAACAGATCTATCCCGATGCCGTCAGGGACACGTTGGAACTCAGACTCGATGAAGCGAAAGTCGGAAGACGAACCACCTAGATCTAACCAATCTAGCGTCACCGATCTTCCAATCTCCTGAAGATACCATTCCTTAAAGTTGCGTCCAAACTCTTTTTCGATTGACTCGGGATGTGGAGATATGATGATAAGCTTGTCTTCGTTGGCGGGTAATTCGGGAGGAAAGGCGATCGCCCAACAGAAAAGAAGGATTGCAGAAAAAATGTACAACTTGGCGGGAAATGCTATTGCAATTCTCTTTTTAGGAGTTGACCAACGTGGCAAATATAACGGTTGCATTCAGGGCTCTGTTTTTGGTAAGTGTTTAGTTCGTAGGACGGCACGGGGACCGTCCCCTACGGACTAGAATAGACTAACGATGGCAGGCATTTTCCACATCATAATAAGAATTGCCACCAACACAATCAGGTAGAACACAATTAATTTCCATGATCCCGGTTTTATCGCGCGCTGCGACGGCCGTTTGACAGATTTCATGGCTGACCCCAACTGATTTCACAAAGCCCGGGCTGAAAGCGGGATTGTCATCTACCCCTATTCTTCGTTCTCCTCGGGACATCAACTCGCGTTGCTTGTACGGAAATTATGCCGTACCCGAAGACGTCCTCAACCATGAATTCGACATTATCATAGAGCACCTTTTCACCTCGCTCCGGGAGGCGACCGAGTTGAGCCAATATAAAGCCGCCGATTGTATCGCAGCGATCCTTAGGTATATCAACGCCCAATTCATCATTGACAACATCAATTGAGGTACGTGCATCCAGTGACCAGTGATCGTTTCCAACCAATTCGGCGTGTGGGGTGTGACGCTTATGGTTATAGCGCATTTCACCGACAATCAATTCCAGAATATCGTCTAATGTCACAAAGCCGGTACATCCGGCATGTTCCCCGATAACGGCTGCCACGGGTTCCGTTGAGCCGCAAAACTCTTCAAGCAGTTCACCTGCCGGTTTTGCTTCCGGCACACGTTCCAATCGACGAGTAAAAGTGCTTACGTCGTTATATTCACGCGAGGTATAAAGGATTTCCATGACATCTACGACGCCAATAAGTCTATCAATGCGTTCCTCGAAAACAGGGACAAAACGATAATTGGCACTTTCCGCCATGGCTTTGACCTGTTCCGTAGGGGTGTTGATGTGCACAGCCACAAGTTCCGAGAGGGGAATCATAACTTCGCGTACTGCCGTGGTCGATAATGAAAATACACCGCGCAACATACGGACTTCATTGCTTGGAAAGGCATCAAGATTCTCAAATACAACTCGCTTGATATGCTCCTCTGTAGGTCCGCTCTTACGTTTACGTTTGCCAAAAAAGCCTTTTTCCTCAGAATCTTCTCTCCGTTTGGGAACAAATCCACGCCCTCGCTGGGCGGAAACAACCAAGGCATCTGAAGACGTTGATTCGACGACACTTATGCTCGTTGGTCGAGATGGATTCTCTTTCATTTCTTACCTCGCCCCCATGTTCTTAAAGGTTTGCCCCTTTTCACCGAGTTACTCAGTATGAACACCTCATCGAATGAAATGCGCATGGCAATGAGTGATTCTCTGATAATACCGGGCCCATTCAAAATTACCGAATATAGAATTCCTTTACTTATTTCTAAATTATAGCACACCTTCTGCACGCTTTCAATCGTATTGAGCACAGAATCAATCGGAAGGACTATTGATAACGGCAATATGACTAAGCGCTTACACTCGTTCCAAAAAAACGCAGCGCCTCAATATTTCGTTTCACGTTAGCTTTATCAACTAAGAGCCTGATTAAGAGCCTGTTTGAATAATAGGTGGCAAATCAATTTTGGTCACATAAGGAGGGGTTTTCTCGCGTTTTTGTCGTCATCTGCTGCACACCTGTCGCCCCGCTGGGGCTTTGGAACGTGGGGTTTCCAGCATTTCTACACACCTTCCGCCCCGCTGGGGCTTTTAGAGGCTGGTGCGCGGTGCGCACCCTACAAATATACTCATCTTCCGCATAATAGACTTGTGTAATCTCGAATTTTCACATACCAAATCTTGGGGTATATATTCACAAACGAGAAAAAATCACCAAGGTACTACCGTGAGTCCGATTGATTGATCGGTTTTGCCCTTCCA
This sequence comes from Candidatus Poribacteria bacterium, assembly GCA_965204085.1. Classification (GTDB taxonomy): domain Bacteria; phylum Poribacteria; class WGA-4E; order WGA-4E; family JAJDTR01; genus JAJDTR01. The sequence goes on from CBDBEE010000002.1 coordinate 2,480,436, forward strand.
TCATCAATTTCATTTCCACCAAGTAACACACCACATGGCGCTCCTCTGGAGCGCGGGACTCTGGACATGTCGCATCCTATTGACATTTCGATCCGCTGGATCGAGGAATGGGACTCTGACTAGAAAGTATTACTTGTTGAAAGAATTATTCCGACAGGGATAATGGCCTGCTGTCAATTATGATGCGGGATACGGCCAACTGAGAAATTAAACTTTTAGGTGCTCAATAATGCGGAAGATAAGATATACTTTTCAAGCAAGTTCTAATATTCGCCACTTCGCGCGATAAAGACGCTAACTCTACCATCAACTGATTCACGGTTTTTTATCCACTGTGTTTCGCATGATCTGGCATCAAAGGTGTGTGTTGACGGAATTCGATCGCAAATAGACCGCAAAAATTTTCCTTTGAAAAATAGCAAAAAATCTGCAACGAAAACTATTGACAAACATATAGATTTATTGATATTATATCAGATATTGTATAAATGTTAAAATTATACACAAGATGCCGGTGATTTATGAAATGCCCATACTGCGGGAGTTTTGAGACAAAAGTCCTCGACAAACGTGAGACCGACGCTAGAAGCGTCACCCGCAGACGACGAGAATGCCTCAGTTGCGAAAAACGGTTCACTACGTACGAACGTGCGGAAGTGCTGGACCTATTCGTCATCAAGAAGGATCAGCGACGCGAGCCATTTAACCGCCAGAAATTGAGACGCAATTTGATGAAAGCGTGCGAAAAGCGACCAATCAGCCAAGAGACAATAGATCGCCTGATTGGAGAGATTGAGCAGCAGTTGATTGGCATGCGCAAATCGGAGATTGACAGTCGTTCAATAGGTGAGTTGGTAATGGACATACTTAAAGCCACCGACAAAGTTGCCTATATTCGATTCGCCTCCGTCTATCGAGATTTTAAGGACGTAGCTGATTTTGAGAATGAACTGCAACAGCTTACACAGAATTCACAATAGGGTTTTTGAATCATGGTTCAGCAGGTTCTAACGTAATGACACGAAAACCGTTCAAAGCATTTCGTTGAAGTGAATTTCGATTTAATGTGTCTCAAAAATGCACAATAGTACTCATTATTGTATCATTTCAAATCGAAGATGTACACTTTCCAGAGATTGGAGAATCGCAATACTACTTTGATGTGGCTGCCCTCTTGTAATTTCAATTGTGCCAGTCAGTAGCTTCGAAAGGAAGAGAGATGTCTGAAACAAAATTGTCTGATTCTAATGTCGATTCAATCGCCGCTGCGCCATCGGACGAATCCCCCAGTGTCGAACGTCCTGATACGATGCGGAAGTGCGGCTTGAAAATTAAACGCCATTTCACTAATTCCGATAACCATCCGTTTGATGAGATGGACTGGGAACATAGAGATGCGACCATCTACAACGAAAAAGGGGAGACGATTTTTGAGCAAAAGGATATTGAAGTTCCGAAATCCTGGTCGCAATTGGCGACTGATATAGGAGCCTCGAAATATCTCCGCAAAGCCGGTGTACCAGGCACCGGCAACGAAGTAAGCATGCGTCAGTTGGTCAGACGAGTTGCCCGTACCATCCGCCGCTCCGGAGACGAATTCGGGGGCTACTTTGCAACGCCCGAGGATGCGGATGCATTTGAGTCTGAATTAACCTATCTGCTGATTTCACAACGAGGGGCATTCAACTCCCCTGTTTGGTTCAATTGCGGGCTTTGGCATGAGTACGGAATTGAAGGCGGCGGTGGCAACTTCTTCTGGGATCGAGCAACCCAAAGTGTCCAGACAACGACAAATGCGTACGAACACCCGCAGAACTCGGCGTGTTTTATCCAGAGTGTAGATGATTCGCTTGACTCTATGCTTGAATTACAGAAAGCGGAAGTTCGCCTCTTCAAGTACGGGAGCGGCACGGGTACAAATTTCAGCAAGATTCGAGCGAAGCGAGAGGAGTTGTCCGGCGGCGGAGCATCGTCAGGGGTGCTATCATTCCTTGAAGGTTTTGACCGCTGGGCCGGAAGTATAAAGTCCGGGGGAACCACCCGCAGGGCGGCGAAGATGGTTATCCTTGATATGGATCACCCGGAGATTGAGGACTTTATTGACTGGAAATTGCGCGAAGAGAAAAAGGCACAGGCGCTAATCAATTCCGGTTACGAATCCGATTTTAACGGCGAGGCGTACCGGACAATCAGCGGGCAAAATAGTAATAATTCCGTTCGAATACCCGACGATTTCATGGACTCATACCTTAAGAACGGAAAATGGCAGACCACGTATCGCATGAATGGAAAGGTCGCCGATGAGCACGATGCGAAACACTTAATGGACAAAATCTCGTACGCCGCTTGGGCATGTGCGGACCCCGGTGTTCAGTTCGATGGCACTATTCAGAAATGGAATACCTGTAAGATTACGGATAGGATTAACGGGACTAACCCGTGCAGCGAGTTCGTCTTCTTGGATGACACGTCGTGTAATCTGGCAAGCATCAACTTGGTGAAGTTCCTGAGAGAGGATGGGACATTTGACGTTGAAGCGTACCGTCATGCCATCCGCATCTTCATCATAGCAATGGAAATCATCGTGGGAATCTCCTCGTACCCGACCGATCGGATTGCAAGGCGGTCCAATGATTTTCGTCCGCTAGGCTTGGGATACGGAAATCTTGGAGCGTTGCTGATGTTAAACGGAATTCCGTATGATTCGGAGGTTGGCTTGGCATGGGCAGGAGCCATCTCAGCTATCTTGTCCGGACACGGCTATCTTACGAGCGCGGAGATAGCGAGCAGTGTTGGGGCTTTTGCAGGATTCGATGAAAATCGGGCGTCAATGTTGGATGTCATGCGGATGCACCGCAACGAGGCGTACAAACTCGACGAGATAGCATGTCCGCAAAATTTGCTCAGAGCGGCGCATGAAGATTGGGATTCCTGCGTGCGAGCGGGAGAACGATTTGGATACCGAAATTCGCAGATTAGTGTAATCGCTCCGACGGGCACTATCGCGTTCCTGATGGACTGCGATACGACGGGTATAGAGCCCGATTTTGCACTTGTGAAGTTTAAGAAGCTCGCGGGCGGCGGGTATTTCAAGATTGTCAATCAGGCTGTGCCGAATGCGTTGGCGCAACTCGGCTATCCACGCAGCCAAATTGATGAAATCGCAACTTACATTGTAGGCACCGGAACTCTCAGAGGCGTGCCCTACATCAATGAGCGAACTCTCAAGGACAAGGGTTTCACCGATGAGGACTTGGTAAAAATAGAGCAAATGCTGCCAAGCGTTTTTAGTTTGGACCTCGCTTTTGCTCCCGGTATTCTCGGCGACGACTGTTTGCTACGCTTGGGAATTGATAGTACGAAAGCGCGGGAACCGGGATTCAGTATCCTGAGCGAAATTGGATTCCGCCAGGAAGAAATCGATGCCGCCGATGAAATCATATGCGGATACGGAACGGTCGAAGGCGCCCCCTATCTTAGGGAAGCGCACTATCCTATCTTCGATTGCGCGAACAAATGCGGCCGAACGGGAACTCGTTTCATCGAACCGATGGGACATGTCAGGATGATGGCGGCGGTTCAGCCGTTCATTAGCGGTGCAATCAGCAAAACGGTCAATCTTCCTAACGATGCTACGGTGGACGACATTACACGGGTGTATGTTGAAGCGTGGAAACTCGGCGTCAAATGTTTGGCAGTCTACCGCGATGGCTCCAAGAGTAGCCAGCCGTTGTCCTCGTCGAATCAACAGGAAGAGAAAGCGAGCCAGCCCGTACGCAAGCGTCTACCCGATGAACGTCCATCAATCACTCATAAGTTCAGCGTCGCGGGACATGAAGGTTATATCACCGTTGGCATGTATGAGGACGGGAGACCCGGAGAGGTATTCCTGAACATGTCGAAAGAGGGATCTGTCATTTCCGGTCTGATGGATACCATTGCGTTGATGACATCGGTTTCGTTACAGCATGGCGTGCCGTTGGAATTCTTTGTGGATAAGTTCAGCCATATCCGCTTTGAACCGTCAGGTTTCACGAACAACAAGGACATTCCGATTGCCAAGTCAATCATTGATTACGTCTTCCGCTGGCTTGGGCTAAAGTTCCTTCCCGACAGCCAAATTGCCGCCGGTGAAGTTGCGAGCCTTGAAGACGAACTGGCAAATCCACAGCAACTGCCTCCCTTATCATCCGGCGAAGAGGTTGACAAAATCGAAGCGCGTGAAAAACAGGTGGCGGCTATGCAGTCCGACGCGCCTCCGTGCCACGCTTGCGGTACCATTATGACACGGAACGGAACGTGTTACCGGTGCGTCAATTGCGGAGCGACGAGTGGATGTTCGTAAGGAGTGGAGTAGCACATATGCCGAAACGCTGGGAGCAAAGTCGTCGAAATGAAAATCATTGCTGATTTGTGTGTGGTGCCAATAGGTGTGGGAGTATCTGTGTCAGAGCATGTTGCGGCGTGCGAGAAGGTACTCAAGGAGGCGGGACTAAAAACACAATTGCACGCCTACGGCACGAACATTGAGGGAGAGTGGGACGCCGTTTTCGCCGCAATCAAGCGCTGCCATGAGATTGTCCACGAGATGGGGGCGCCGCGCATCTCGACAACGCTGAAGTTTGGCACGCGCATTGACCGGAATCAGACCATGGACGACAAGGTCACAAGCGTCCAACAAAAATTGGGAGTGGAATGATGGAAGAAGGGAAGATTGGAAGGTAGTTTCTTACAATAGGGCTTATATTTCTCAGTCTTGGTATTCTATTCCCCGCATGCTGAGAGGCGACCACACTCTAAGGCTCTGACCGACTTTTAATTTACCGTAAAGTTAATGAAAATCTCACCGGACTGCACCACCTGAGACACATTCACGGGCAGTGCGCTGAATCGGATCTGTTCCACGTAGCGCTTCGCGCGCTCCTTTAACCTGACTTCGCCGATAGTCGTCCGTCCCGGCTTAATTTGCACGCTGAACACGCTCCCATCAGGACGAACTTTGAAGTTGAAATGCACACCGCCGCCCTGCTTGCCCTTTGATTGAAGCGGCTTCTCCAACCCGCTTATCACCGCTCGACCACTCACCTCACCGCTGATTTCGTAGGGCACGCCTTCCGTTATCAGGTTGGTTTTCACTTCCGACAACTTGCCCGGCGCAAACCTGCCAGCCAACCCTTTTCCGCTCTCACCCGTGATTGCTCGACGCACATCCCTCTCCGGCAAACCTCTATGGTTCTCACGCCCATGATACCCCGTCTCAGTCTCAAGCGGCCTACTACGGACTAAAGCGTTAGGCTCGTCTAAAAAATCTCCTTTGTTGCGTCCTTTTGATGGAGGCGCTCCGAGCGACAAACGATCGGGATTCTCACTGGACGCCTGCGTCCTTCGAAGATTCGGCAATCCGCCTTCCGTTTGTGTTGTTGCAAGATAGTCGCGAAGATTGGTCGTGGGTTGGATTTGGGGAAGTATTTCGGATGGCTGATGCTGTCGAACATTGGGAACTGCAATCGGAACCTCCGTTTTAATCTTCTTGCGTTGCGTCTCGGATTTAACGAATTCAACTTTAATGGCAGATTCCTTAGGCCGCGGCGGTGACTTGGGGGCAATCGCCAGCGCCATCAAAAGGGCAAACACGATGTGCTCAATGAATACAATCCCCATGAAGAATCGTCCTCTTCGCTTTTTCGACTTCATTATCTTCAACCCTTTTTCAACTCACGAATATCCTCAAATTCCTCTTGGAAGAGCTTATATTCTCCCGTGGCGAGGAAACGAACAAGCGACATCCCGTGCCGCTCTAAATCGGCGACAAACCGATCCGCCTTATTTCTGAAATAATCGTAAGCGACGTAACTGGGTAGCGCAACGATTAATCCGGCGGCGGTTGTGAGTAATGCTTCGGAAATTCCATCTGCGATAGTTGGCAACTGTTTGGTTTGCACCTCTATCAGTGCACCAAACGAACCCTTCATGCCAAGCACAGTTCCGAGTAAGCCGGTGAACATTGCAACGGGCGCAAGCATTCCCAAAGTGCTGAGTCCCTCGGTTAAAACCGGTTTCTCTGCACGAATCGCCTGGCGAATAATGCGCTTGAGGGTTTCCTCGTCGGCATCTCGATGCCGAATACCTGCTCGAAGGACATTGCTCAGCGGTCCCGGGCTCTTCTCGCACATCCTTATGGCAATGTCCGGATTGCCCTGCACAAGTTCATGGTAGATGCTTTGTGTTACAAAACGCGACGGGATGACGCGCGGACGGCGCAGATGGTACGCCCGTTCAAGTATAATCTTGTGCGACCAGAGCGAGAAAAAGATTATCGGGATTAAAATTGGCCCCCCGCTCGTCAACCGGTCTAGCCCTGAGACGATCAGGTTTGCGATATATTCCATAAGCGATACTGCCAATCAAAATTTGGGAATGCCACGACTAAAATTTCAACTCGAGACCGAAATCAAGATAATCCTGCGCAAGTTCGTATCCCTCCAAAAGCCTGTATGTACCGATAGCAAGATTCCCGCCAACAAACAAGCCCACACGATTTTCAATGATCTTGCTGATCTTCGGCTTCAGCAGAAAGTAGTGCTCTAGTGTTTCATCGGTTGTCTCATCCAGATAGCGCGGCCCTCGAAACTCCCCGCCTAGCTCAACCTGGAAATCAGACGGCAGATAGAAAGTGGTACTCAAATCTACGATGTCGTTGGGGCGATAGGCAATCCATTCGCCGATCTCCGGTTTGTGAACTTCGTGCGTGTACCGAATCTGCGCTTCCATGCGATTCATGATGTAGGCTGTGATACTCACGCTCCCGCCGAAGATTTGGACGGATGTGTCGCGATTCTGCGGTACCCATGTGAGTTCTGTCGAGGTTCCATCCGTCATGGCCGAAGGCTTTTCTAGGACAACTAGGTCTTCAACATGCTTGGCAAATCCGGAGAAATTGGCTTCAAACCTTCTCCCTTGGTGACGAGTGAGGGTTACCTTTCCGCTCCACGTCTTTTCGGGGCGTAAATACGGATTCAGACTAAGGTAATCGGCGTCGAAGTAGAGTTCCGATAGCTTGGCTCGCTGGATGTTCCGTCTTCCCTGCAATTGTAAAGTCCAGCGATCGCCGAGATGTGTCGTCACGGCCACATGTGGATTCGCCTTCAAGTGTGTTATCTCCTCTCCAAGACTATCGTTTTCTCGGTAGCCAACCCCTTCCACTCCGATCCCCAGAACAAACCATTTAACCGAAGTAAACTCATCACGAAGATACAAACGGAAGATTGTTGACCAATTGTCTTGGCTCAGGAGCTCATTCGCATCAGAGTCATTCGCTGCGGTGAAGTATTCGGCAACCGCACCGAGATGGATTGGGTTTATGTCAACCCCTCGTCCGAGGTGAAATGGATTTTGTATGCCAACCGGGATTTCCAGATCGAGTTTGAATCGCATGTCCGTCGCCCGGCTTTCGGGTCGAGTATCCCCACCCGTGGGCAGAAGGCGGAACTCCTCCAGATCCACGGATATCGCGGTGCGTCCCCGCTGTGAAATTCCCTGCTCCCAACGGGCAGTGGAACGGAGATGCTGTACCTCTTTACCAATTAGGTTATTCCCCGGTTCCGCCGCCAGCCAGTTTAGATTCTTGAGATCGAGCGCGGCGTCCACTGCAAGTTCGCTCCGATCACCGAACTGGTGAGTTAACCCGCCCCGGATTCCGTCGGTGCTATAGTCTCCCCGCCCTTTTGTGCGCTCATCCCCCAATTGTCTGCGGTTCAGATGAAGAAACGCACGCGTGTCCTCAAGGTTTCCTCCAAAGACCGCCTGATAGAAGAGTGCGTCGGGCAAACTTGGGTAGGCGGTAAGCCTTAGTAAGTAGTCTTCACGTGGTAACGGCTGTGTCCTGCTGACCTTGGTCGGCGTTTGGATAGGCGGCAGGTTCCACCGTCGTTCTTTGGCATACAACGCCAGTGCGGGGATGAGTCGGGGTTTCGCTGAATCCTTGAATCGTTCTCGGGGCAGCAACCATATCTGAGTCGTGTCAATAATTCGCGCCCGAATGACTTCTGGCAAATCTTCCGCTTTCAACTCTTCTTCAGACGCCGACGGTTGGGCATGCAGATTGAAAACGGTCAACCCAAAGAGAATAACGAGAAGATTGATTGACAACGGATGCTTTATCAATGGACATCGCCTAGTGAAAGACGGTTGCTGGAAAACTGTTCTGAGGTACCGAGATTATTGGAAGAGATGTATTGGGACTGTTGACATGTATCTGAGGCGCTTCTGAAATTCGTCTAAGAATATAGAAATGTAGGGTCACATAACACGGCGGCTAATCGCAGTTATATCAAAGCGCGACTCGCGAATCCTGATAACTGACGCCCTAGCACGCGGCAACAGAAGGTAACGACAGTAGCACAATCAAGCAAGATCAACCGAGTGCGCATCAGTTCAGTTCTGATCAATTTTGCTTGTCACCTGTTCAAGTTTTTCCCGGGCGTAATTGTACAATTTATCCCACGATTTTTTGTCCGGGGAATCTTGGATTACTGGGCTTTGCGATTCATAAAATTCTACAGCCCTCTGATATTCATCACGCGCATTTCTCAACTGAGTCGCGTCGGTGAAAGCATCCCCAGCCCGAACGGCTGCGGTTAAAGCGCTCAGTGGATCGTGCTCTTTATAGAGGTAGAATACTCGGAGGTAAGAGGTCGCGGCATCGCGATGCATGCTCATGAGCGATTGTGTCTCCGCCATGTGCAGGATTGCCTCAATGACAACATTGGGAGGGTACCTGCCGACACCGCCTTCGCGAATAACATCGTACACCTCTATCGCTTTCCCGTAGTTGCCGGCGGAACGATAGGCGTGTCCCATAACGAGTTGCGCAACTTCAGCCTGCTTAGAATTCGGATATTCGGCGATAATATACTGATACATTTCAATCGCCTCTTCCCATTCCACCAACTCCTCGTAACACTGCCCTGCAAGCAGCAGGGCACGGGGGGAATCAGGACTGTCTGGGTACTTAATCGATACATTTCGAAGCGCTTCCACAGCGTTACCCAGATTCCGGCCTTGATTATTCGGGTTATACCAAGCGTTTCCAATCTCAAAAGCGGCGGTCGGCGCATACTCACTCTGCGGATTAACCCGTTCAAAGGCTTGAATCGCTTGTCGGTACGAATCTAAGGCAAGGTAACACTTCCCAATGTTGTACTGTGCGAGCCACGCGGATGCGGTTTTGGGATACTGATTTATCACCTTTTGGAATTCGGCGATGGCGCGTTTGTAGTCCTTATCTTGATAATAGAAGCGTGCAATCTCCAACTGTACAGCATGGGCAAGTTCGCCATCCCCATACCTAACCATCAAGGTCTGATACGCCTGAATCGCTTTCTCTTTCTGTCCAAGATTTTCGTATGCGACGGCAATACCGTATTGAGCATCGTCAGCCCAATCACTCTTGGGGTAATGTTGGATGACCTGTTCATAAGCGCGGATCGCCTGTAAATAATCCGCCAGGTTCAAATAGCTTTCGGCGCTATAGTATAGCGCTTCGGGCCGAAGATCTTCGATTGGTTCCGCACCGGCCTCGTGTACAGGTACTTGTTGATTGGGAAACTTTTCAACGACCTGCTGGTAATATCTGATGGCGTCGGTAAACTTACTCTGCTTAAAATACGCGTTGCCCGTACCGAAGATAGCTTTGGGTATAAGAGGTGACCCAGGATGCTCACGCAACATGGCGTTGAAAGCGATGATTGCTTCAGGATATCTTTCCTGTTTGTAGTATGCGCGTCCAATTTGGTACCGGGCATTGTCGTGCCAATCGCTGCCCGGATAACTCGAGAGTACTTGATTGAATGATTCTATTCCCTCGTTGTACTGTTTGAGGTTTATATAGACAACTCCACTCTGGTAAAGCGCCGCGTCCGCAAATTCGCCGCGAGGATGATGTTTGACAACCTCTGCCCATGCCTTGATCGCCTCTTGATAATGCGTGGCCTGGCTCTGACCGCTTGACGCGGCTGCTTCGGAAAGATGCGTCCAACCGATTCCGTAACGACACTTTTCCGCCCACTCGGCGGCTGGCTGTTTGCTCAATAAGGATTGGTATTGGGAGCGGGCAGAGCGATAGGCATCAACCGTTTGATCTGCCCAATATGTGCTTTCAGCAATAAAGAATTCTGCTCGGAATCGAAGCGAACTCTTCGGAAATTCTCGAATTAAACGTTCACACGCATGAATCGTGGCTGGATAATCCTCAAGTTCATAGAGAGCGCGTGCTTTCCAAATCAGGACTTCATCTGCCGGTGCTGTTTCCAGTGTGGCACCGCCGCGAACTTCCTCATGCCGATTCAAGGCGTCGACGCATTTTTCGTATTCTTTCTGATGGAAATGGGCAAGGGCGAGTTGATAAAGGGCGTAGGCTTTGAGCGGACTAGTCGGATGGGATTGGAGCAAGGCATTCAGCGTGCGAACTGTTTCTGAATAATCGCGCAACTGAAAAGCACTTGTGGCGAAACCGTAGAGTGCGTCGTCAGCATAGGCTGATTTCGGGCTAACCCTTTTATAGTTTAGAATGGCAGAATTAAATTCGCGTTGCAAACGAAAACATTCTCCAATCCGGAAACGCGCGGGGTCGGCAAGATCGGAACGAGGGTTATCGGCAACAACTTTGAACTGACTGCGCGCTTGCGGATAGTCTCCCTGGAGAAAATGAACCATTGCAATTCCAAATTGCGCGTCATCTACAACATCACTTCTCGGATATAGCTCCTTGACCTTTTGATACTCGTGAATCGCCTCCCGGTGCTTTCCCTGCTCCAAGAGAATCTCGGCGATCCAGTATTGTGCATCCGGTGCCACGGGCGAGGCGCCGCTCTCATGAAGCAGCAAGTTGAAATTATTCTTTGCTTCCTCCATCATCCGCTGCTGAAAGTAACATTCGCCGATGCGGTATCGCGCGTTTATAACAAATTCGCGGAGATCCTCCTTATCTCGATAGGTGTCAATCAGGTTCTGGTATGCAACTTGTGCATTTGCCCAATCTCCAATCTTAAAGAGCGACTCTGCTGCACGATATGAAGCCTCCACAATCGCCGGATGATCCGGTGAAGTTTTGATGAATTCGGCAAATGCCTTGTATGACGCTCTGTAGTCTTCGAGTCGAAAAAGTCCCCACGCCTTTCCATACAACGCGTCTTTGGCTTCGGCTGATTTCGGAAATTGTTCTAGGACTTGGTCGTAATATTCCACGGCTTTTTGATATAGCCCTAGATTGTCGTACGATTCTCCAACGAGATAAAGACTCCGCGAGAGCGCATGTACATCTCTGGATCCTTCTATCACCTCCTCATACGCCTTGATCGCCTCCTCGTATTTGCCTTGATGAAACCAAGCAGTAGCCACACCACGCACCGCATCCAAGCGTAAGGGGCTTGCTGGGTTTGCGGTCAGTTTCTTATAGTGCAGGATGGCGTCATCATAGTCCTCAAGGCGCAACGCACACTCGCCCAATAGGAAGCGCGCATCATCAGCGTTCTCGCCATCCGGATAGTTCTCAAGGTAGGCTTTAAACTGGTCTTTCGCGAAAATGTATTTCCCATCTTGGAATAACTTAAATGCAAAGGTGTATTCTTCGCGTTCCCCCGCGATCACTGGATAAACCAGCACACTAGTAACAAAAATTGCTGCGATAATTCTGCGATAGAACACGCCTTGATATGCCATCACCTAACTCCGAAAATTTGCCCAATTTCGGGGCTATTATATCATTGGGCATGGGGGTTTTCAAGGGATTTCGGGGAAACCACCGAGCGGCACCGCACCTAAACTTTAGACATAACTTGGGAGATGTCGGGGGGATGCCCGCGCAAAATCTTCATTGTACAGAAGAGGCGCAATTAATCGCACTACTACAAACCGATCAGCCTAAATCCTATATGTAGAATTCTTGGTTGCAATCACGATGGACATTGCGTTCCGTGAAGATGCATCTCAAATACGTAAAGATAACAGTGATGAGAACTCAGCCCTTGTTCGGCGCACTGTTCTCAATCTACTCAGTGCTGAAACGCGAACCACACGTTGCATCGTCAACAAACGATTTAAAGCCGCATGGGACAACAGTCGCTAAACTGCGGTGCCGGCAACTCGATTCTGAAAAAATTGGACGCACTTCCCGTGGATCACCATGGCATTTTCATTGACGTAGGTTTCCGTCTTTGTTAGACTGCAAATCCACCAAAATCCCATAGAATGACCAACTGAAAAACAGGGAGGCGACTACCATGACCGAAAACCATGGCGAAACACTTTACATTTATGTCGGCACTTATACCACTGGCGAGAGTGAAGGCATCTACATATATCGCATGAACCAAATCACAGGAGCCTTGGAACTCATTGATACTGCGGATGCAGGCGAAAATCCTTCTTTTTTGGCTATTCATCCTCAACAGCGATATCTCTACGCTGTCAACGAAATCAGCGAATTTGACGGCAAAACAAGCGGGAAGCGTGACTTCGTTTGCCATTGACCCAACTAACGGAGGATTGACATTTCTGAATCGAAAGTCCTCGGTAGGGGATGGACCTTGTCACCTGGTAGTCGAGGGTACGGGAAGATTCGTACTGGTGGCAAATTATGGGGGCGGCAGTGTATGTATGCTGCCCGATTCTTGACGATGGACGACTCGGAGACGCATCAGACTTTGTCCAGCACGCGGGTTCGAGTACGAATTCCAGTCGGCAGTCGGCACCGCACGCTCATTCCATTGTTGCCGATCCTGCCAACCGTTACGCCTTTTCGCCGGATCTGGGACTGGATAAAATCTTGAGTTACAAGCTTGATTTGACTGCGGGAAAGTTAGTTCCGAACGACCCGCCTCACGCGGCAGTTGCAGCCGGCGCAGGACCGCGCCATTTCGATTTCCATCCGAACAGTAGGTTTACCTACGTCATCAACGAGCTCGATTCCACCATTACCGGATTCACTTATGACGAATCTAACGGCACGCTAAGCGAGATTCAAACGATTTCGACTCTTCCCGATGATTTCGAAGGTAAGAGTTATACCGCCGATGTGCATGTGCACCGGTACGGTCGATTCCTCTACGGATCCAACCGAGGGCACGATAGCATTGTTATTTTTCAGATTGATGAGTCTAACGGGCAACTAAGCACTATCGGTCATGAGCCAACACAGGGAGAGGCCCCGCGTAATTTTGGGCTTGATCCGACCGGGACATTCCTATTCGCTGCGAATCAGGCTACGGATACGATTGTCACCTTCCGCATTGACCAAGAGACGGGAAATCTTAACCCAACAGGACAGATTACCGAAATGCCGGCTCCTGTGTGCTTGCAGTTTGTCACTTTTCCTTAGTTGTGCGTTTCCATCTGAAACGCCTGCACAAAACTTGCTTCTGATGATTATAGCCAGTTAATTGTGTAAAGTAGCAATTAGGAGAGATGATCATGACGAGCGTGTGCCAGAGTCGTAAAGGCACTTTTCTTGCTGTTGGCTTCGCCTTCAGTCTACTGCTGGTTGAGTTCGTTGAAAGTGCGTCGCTATATTGGACGGATGAACGCGGCATTCATCGTAGTGACCTTGATGGTCAGAACCATCAGACTATTGTTCCTATAGAAATTACTTCAATTTTAGACATGACGATTGATGAAGCCGATGAAAAAATTTACTATGCCGATTTTTACGGGAAGCGGATACTTCGCAGCAATCTTGATGGTACACACCTTGAAGATGTAATAACCTCCGGAGTGTGGCATCCGACTAGTGTCGCGGTGGACAGTATTCGAAGGAAGATTTATTGGATAGCCCAATCTCAGATTTTCCGCGCGAATCTAGATGGCACGGACATTGAAGTGATTGTTGATTCGTGGGAGATCAGTCATCTCGCACTGGACGAAAAAGCTGAGAAAATCTACTGGTTTGCGTTTTTCCCCCACAATCCCCCCATGATGTTGCAAGCAAATCTAGACGGGGGCGATAGGAAACCGGTAGTTGTGTGGGACAACGAGGATCCGCATGACGACAATTACATATACCCCAAAGCGTATACTTTGGATACCGATCGACAAAAGGTCTATTTCATACACGACCGTAAAATACAGCGTGTTAATACCAACGGCGCCAATATCGAAGTTGTGGTTGAACTCGACAAGGTCGATCACTTTATGTGCATCGCCTTTGATGAGAGAAACAGACGAATATTCTGGACGGACCCGAAAACGGGTAGGTTGTATCGGTCAAATCATAACGGACGCGATGTCGAGACCATTGTACAACAAGACAAAATTGGTGAGATAGCGTTACACTCGGCGGACAACAAAATCTATTGGGCGAACGGTTTAGAAGACACGATTGTGCATCGCGCAAATGTTGATGGTTCGGAGCATGAAGTGGTATTGGAACCGCCGACACAACAGTTTTTCGGCATAGATCTCGATCAAAGCAAGGGACAAATTTATTGGGCGAGCGCCAATAGGTGGCAGGCTGGGGAGAGACGAGAGATTCTTCGGGCGAATCTTGACGGAACCGCGGTTGAGTCGATTATCGCGACGGGGATAGGACGTCCAACGGGCATCGCCGTTGATGAGCGTGGCGAGAAAATCTATTGGGTGGAATCTCATAGGAAGATTTTACGAGCAAATCTTGACGGCAGCAATCCCGAAGACCTCGACATTGATGGTATCGGTGTGGTGCCCGACATTGAAGTGGATGTCGAATCAGGTAAGTTGTATTGGATAGACAGAATCCACGGCCTCCATCGCGGAAACCTAAATGGCACGAATGTTGAGGTGTTAATCGGAAATCTGGACAGCATTTACGGTATCGGAGTTGTCCCATTCGGGGAGACGGTTTATTGGACTGAAGTTGAGGGGCCACATGATACGATTCGAGTGGTTAATCTAAACAATGGCAACCTTGAGACACTAATTAAACGAGAAAGATCGGGTTGGTGGCACGATCTTGATCTTGACAACACCAATCAAAAAATATACTGGGTAAATCAGCGCAAAGGATTGATTCAGCGGGCGAATCTTGATGGATCAGAAGTTGAGATGGTTGTTAGTGGCCTTGCAACACCCAAATACCTTGCCTTATACCTTCCAACAGAGGATGTTGTTACAGTCAAACCGGAGGGCGAGACGTTCGTGTTTTGGGGCGGCATCCGCCAAAGCCGCTTACTTCAAAACTATCCCAATCCATTTAATCCAGAGACGTGGATACCGTATCAGTTAGCGGAGACAGCGGAGATCGCGCTGAAGATTTATGATACTAATGGTCTCGTGGTTCGGGAGTTGTTGATCGGACACCAACCTGTGGGCATGTACCAGAGTCGGAGTCGTGCGGCATATTGGGACGGACGCAATCAACATGGTGAGGCGGTAGCAACCGGTATTTATTTTTGTACGCTTACGGCAGGCGATTTCGCCGCTACGCGGAAAATGTTGGTCAACAAATAGGGGTTAGTTTGGTTGTTAACTAGGGTGAAATGGTGAACACAAAGGGTGGGTTTTCAAGAACGCGGGGTTACCATCCCGCTTGTTTCAAGAACTCCAACGCCATCAGTGTGTGTCCTGCCGGGTTCGGGTGGACGCCATCTTGGGTGGTCCACAATTCCCCATGGCGTGCTGTCACAGCGTGCTGAAACGCATCACTTGTCTTAACTAATCGGGCGCGAAATTCCTCTGCAAGGCGGTGAATGACTTCGTTGTAAGCGTCGACCGGCACTGGTCGAGGCTCCGCGACATCCGTAGCGACGTAGAAGATTTCGAACATGAACAATTCGGCGTCAAGCTCATCGTTTGCGCGGGAGAGGATGCGCCTGTAACACGCCTCCCACTTCGGCAAATAGTCCTCCGTTCGCAGCCCGGCGGTTAACTGTCGGCTGGCGTTGTTGATCCCAATCTTTACCGAGAGCCAATCCGGTTTCTCGGTGATGACGTCCGCGTCCCAGCGTTGCTCTAGTCCCTCTACAACATCGCCCCCAATACCCTTATTGACGTAGTCGATTCGTCGTTCAGGGTACTTTGCCGTAATGAATTCAACGATTCTACTGACATAACCGTTACCGAGCGGTGCGTGTTCATCGCGTCGACCACAGTCCGTAATACTGTCACCAATAAACAGGACCTTGTCGCCCGATTGAAATAGAAGATTGGTCATGGATTCTCCAATCAATACAGTGTTAAAATTCTTATGGTCTCTTCAAATCAGGATTATGCAATTCGGTCTGACGTAGTTCGATTGTGGTAGTGCAAATTGTTGAATTTCTTCCTTGGGAGCGAATTTTTCTCACGACGTGAGATCGCGATCGCGAGACCGCTCCTACAGCTATGTTTGTAAAAGCAATCTTGATTCGTCAAATCACCAAGTACGTGTAAATTTGAATGTGAATGACTATAATGTAGAATATTGAATACATAGCGCACGATAATTTGAATACATTTAATCGGACGCATCTGCCGCACAGCGAAACCCGAAGTTTCGGTAGGTCATACTTGGGTGACACTCCTTTCGAGTTGCGACGCGCAGGAAACATCGGTAGTTGTTCCAGGTTCCTCCGCGCACGGAGCGGACTTCCCCCGTTTCGGGCCCCTTGGGATTCTTGACCGGCGATCGGGCGTAATAGTCTTCCTCATACCAATCCGCGCACCATTCCCACACATTACCCGCAACATCGTAGAGGCCATAACCATTGGGGGCGAAACTGCCCACCGGCATCGTGCTGCCAAACCCGAGATAGTTGGCGTCTTCTCGCGAGAGTTCGTCGCCCCACGGATAACGTTTTCCGACAAGCCCGCCTCTAGCAGCGTATTCCCACTCCGCTTCGGTGGGCAGCCTTTTGCCTGCCCAACTTGCATAAGCGTTGGCATCGAACCAACTGGCGAAAATCATCGGATGGTCATCGGCGAGTGAATACTTGAGGACATTGTTCCAGCGGTTGTCGTCGAAATCATAACCACTCGTTTCGACGAACTCTCGAAATTTTCCCACCGTGACCTGATGTATATCCATGTAGAAGGCATCAAGTTCTACGCTGTGAACCGTCAAGGCGTCAAAAATATCGTCAAGGTGGTCACCCATCTCGAATCCGCCAGCGGGTATCAGCGCCATGCTATCCTTTGACATAAGTCCTCCTATATTAACTGGCGTAACACCGCTACTCCCCGGAGAGTTCACGGACGCAGCGGAATCCGACGCAATAGCTATTGGCAGTAGGGGAATCGTGGTTGCGAGCGGCTACACGAAGGGTCTGCGCATCGTGCCGCCAAGAACCTCCCCGCGCCACCCGGTAGTAACCATCATCGGGACCAACTGGGTTCTTCAGTGGTGATTGACCATAATAGTCTTCTTCATACCAATCCGCGCACCATTCCCACACATTTCCTGCCATGTCGTAGAGACCGTAACCGTTGGGGCTATAGCTTCCTACTCGGGAAGAACCATCCATTCCGGCGTAATTGGTGTTTTCCGATGTGAGATCATTTCCCCAAGGATAACGTTGACCGATAAGACCGCCTCGTGCAGCGTACTCCCACTCCGCTTCGGTAGGCAAGCGTTTGCCCGCCCAGGTTGCATACGCAGCCGCGTCACTCCAACTCACATAGACCATCGGATGCTCATCACTGGGAGAATACCTGGCAACATTGTTCCAGTTGTGGCGGCTGTAATTATATCCATCCTCGTCAACAATCTTACGAGTGTAATTATACTCACTTTCTTCTACAAACTGCCTGAACTGACCCACCGTAACCGGATGCGCGTCCATGTAGAAACTGTCCAATTCGACTGTATGCACCGGCAGGGCATCCTTTATATTGTCGAGAGGATCGCCCATTTCAAAACCACCGGCGGGTATCAGCACCATGTTATTTTGTGACACGATTCCTCCTAGTGCGATTATCCGTGACGCGCCTCCGCGTGTTGTTCCTGATCGGGCGGAGGCCAAGGCGCCAGACACGCCCCACTTGGACGCGGTCCTCGGGGGCGCCACTTCAAACCTTCAAACGATTTATATGCCAGATTCAGCCAGGGTGTCTCAATCCGTTTTTCTCCCTGGTAACGCGATGTCAGTGCGGCTTCCAATACGCCGCTAACAAGCAACGTGCGTTCGACAGGATATTGTGGGATCCCGGTAATGACCATCTCTTCAATATTTAGTCCCAAGTAGCTAAAATGGGCATAAGGGAGCCCTAAAGGCCCTCCATGCCCCTGGGAGAAAACCCCGCATGATTGAATTTCACCGTTTACTCGCGCCGCGTAAGCCAATTGATTCACGTACCCTCTCAGCATCAAAACTGCACCCTTAAGCCCATCACAGTATTCCACAACGAATAGCGCTGGCGTGGCGCAGTTTTCCTCCATGCTACCTGCTGGTTTGTCGTCAACACAAGCACAGGCAGCCTCAGCCAACTCGCGAGAAAACAGACCGTCATCCGCAGCTTGCCACACCCGATCGCCCTCCAAGCAGGTGACCGCCTCCACTCCCGTCTCCCCACCCACGCGCCGCTCGACCATGCACTGTAGCACCTCAAGTGTGTGAAAGCCGTAGATATCCAAGCCGGAAAAACCGATGGCTACGGCTTCTTCGATCGGCGTCTCCAGTTCGTGTTCGAGCCACGGATCACGCCAAGCCAGTGGCTGGGAAGAACCAGCCATGAATGGCGCTCCTAGCGCCTTGGCACGGTCGTACATCCACTTGGCATCGTGCCAATTGTAGGATAGGTGTTTGTCGTTGAAGATTGGGGCGGACCGACCGCTGGTCGCCATTACGCCGCATATCTGTTCCATGAAATACTTGCGCGGGAAGAGATGTTGTTCCTTCTCGTTCCAGGCGTAGTCGCCGTGTTCTCCGATTAGGAGCACCCCGTCTACTGCCAACTCGTCCCCTCCGAGACATAACGCTTTCACGATACTTGGATAAATCGGCACCGCATGTTCATGGGCGATTTGGCGACCAATATCCTCGTCGGGAAACTGGTCAATGTACATGGAAGCGATGTCGACCCGCGGCGCGAATAGTCCCTTGTCCGTGGGGAAGCCTTTCAGGTATTTCGTCACGATTACATCGGCGTGAGACAGCGCTTTGTACTCGGTAATTATGGCAGCTATCTTCTTGCGCTTAGCCATTTGAACTACCCATCCGCTAGATAATTGTCCAAATCGGGGCCAGTGCAACACTTGGGAACTTGAGATTTTCTATCAGCATTCTCTATCGGGGGGATTTACTATCGCGTTCCCCATGGGGATCAAGTATAGCGTTTTATAGTGCCGGGCACGCAACTTCAATGTCCCGAACTGATAATTTCCACGTAGACTTGGACGAGCGAATGCTAGTCCATTCATTGATAGGGCCGCCACAGAAGATATCTCATGCCGCACGTTTCCGTTGGGATCAGGTCCGGTGCGGTTGGAAACCGCACCTACTGTAAGGCGTTTGTGATGAAAAATCCCCAAAAATACTAGACCAACTCTCTTAAGTTAATCCTTATGAGAATCTCTATCGGGATTAGCTATCGTGTTCGTCGACCACTCACTTAGAGCCTGTTTGAAAAGTCCGGAATCGTCTTAGAGAAAGGCTATTTTGGGGTAAATGCCTTGAGAACCTATTTGAAAAAGAAAATAGTTGTCTGAACGGTTGATGTTTACGTTTACTCATTGGAGCAGTTAAATCTGAACCAATGAAAGGAGTAAACATGAACCGCAAGCGTTATCCCAGTGATTTGACCGATGCACAATGGCAGAAACTGTCCTCGTTTCTGCCAGCACCTCAACCATTAGGCAGACCTCTAAAATGGGAGATGTGCTTAATCATCAACGCTATCTTCTATGTCGTCAAGTCCGGTTGCCAGTGGCGAATGCTACCCCACGATATGCCACCGTGGCAAACCGTCTATTACCATTTCAGAACGTGGAAAGCCAATGACACATGGCTCTTGATTCATCAGGCACTTCGCGAACAAACACGTTGTGATGATGGCAAACAACCCTCACCGACAGCAGCTATCATTGACAGCCAATCCGTTAAGACGACGGAACTGGCGGCGACTCGAGGATTTGATGGTCACAAGAGGGTCAAAGGACGCAAACGCCATCTGGTAACAGACACGACGGGGATTCCATTGATGGTCAAAGTCACTGATGCCAATGTCAGTGATAATCAGATAGCTATTGAGTTACTAACCGAAGTATTTGACTGGTACATAACAATTCAGTTGGTGTGTGCCGATGCTGCCTATCGCGGAGAATTAGAAGACTGGTTATATCTTGCTCATCAGTGTCAACTGGAGATTGCATCTACGCTAGGGCAGCAGGGGTTTGAAGTTGTCCCGTTACGATGGATTGTTGAGCGCACATTTTCTTGGTTTGGTTGGTTTCGCCGATTGACTTTGGATTATGAACGCTATCCTAAGACTGCTGAAACTATGGTGTACATCGCTTCCATTTACTTGATGCGAAACCGAATCAAATGACTTTTCAAACAGGCTCTTAATCCTTTCTTAATCAGTCGGTTGATTGTACAGAGTCGCGAGTGAAACTCGCTCCTACAGCTGTTGGGTTTCACTGGTTTTGCCCAACCTACAGGTTAACTGCAAGCGGGGCAAGATGCCCCGCCTACGGGTTTGGTGCTGTACGGCGTTCCGTCCAACCGAGCCGTTGTACGTTTGTACAAAGTCGAACTTAGTCGGGACTGTACGTTTGGTCTCATTGTAGCGTTTCCTCTAAGCCCATGAGTGTGGAATATAACAACTGTACTCTCTTCATGGGGATTGCGTGTTGTCTAGCGTCTTCAATCAAGGGACCAAGACACGCGCGGAATTCTGTCGTTTGACCTTTTTGTATAGCTTGAAGAGCGGAGTTCGTCGATTGGCTACTCGCAAGGGAAGACGCTAACACCTTTTCAATCGCCTCTTTAGCGTCTCCTCGACACCACGTCTTGATATGAAATGGACCGAAATCGATTAAAGGAATTTCTTTCGCCGCAGCCAGTGCGCTCAGCTCCCGGACCATTCCGACGTATTCCGTGGCAAGCAGTCTATTTGAAAAAACACCAGCATTATTCTGTCTTGAGAGCGCTCCAAGCAATCCGGCGGGAGTCCAACCGACCATCTTTGACCATGTGGCGGACACGATCTCATTGGAAGCCTGCGTATTGAGTCCCGCATGTTGAAAGATATCTACAATGCCGTTGACGCGCTGCGAGGATTGACCGTCCAGTTCGCCAAATAGCGTGCCGCCATCAAGCGTCCATTTCACAACGCCCGGCACTGGACGCTCGCCGCCAACAACGGCCAATGCGCCGATAACTCGCTCCCGTCCGAATACGCCAGCCAATATCTCATCTTTCAGCACACCATTTTGTAGTGAAGCTACAAACTCATGCACATGAATCTGTTCTGTAACCGCTAACGCCGCTTGTGTATCTTGGGCTTTCACGGCATAGATTAGGATATCGCACTCCCGTATACTCTTCGCGTTGTCGGTTGCCTCAACCCGGGCGGTGAAGTCCTTTAACCCCGTAAGACGGAAGCCGTTTTCCCGGATGGTATTGATATGGGTACCGGGACGACCTGCAACTGTTACTTCGCATTCATCCGCTCGTGCGAGGAGGGCGGCGATGGTGCCACCGAGACCGCCGGGTCCAATGATCACCAGCTTTTTCATGGTTGCTCCAAGCGTAATTGTTTAGTTCAGTTCAGAACTTACGCGCCAACAGGAAATCGCGACCTGGAGATCGCTCCTACATTACGCTCATGGATCTCTATCGCACTCACTATCCGTTCGCTTGATGGTGTAGGAACGGGGATTAAACTGCAGCACGACGAACCAACATTCCCAAAACAGATTGATAGACTAAACAGTTACCTCCAAGCTATGTTTTCATTCTCGGTAGAACACAATTTCATGGATAGGCATTGTGGCTCGGTTGCAACAACTACAATCTAGCGGAATCACTCCATCGACAATACACTTCGTGCCACTGCTCCCTTTGCAAGCGCATCGAAGGCGTCATTTACCCCTTCAAGCGGATAGGTTCGCGAAACCAGCTCGTCCAACCTCAGTTTCTCAGCACGGTATAAGCCAATCAACCGATGGAAGTCCACATGAGTGCGCGCCGATCCGTAGTAACAACCGATTATTGACTTCTCCTGCAAAAGCATACGCGCGTCCATTGCGAGCGGCGTGTTCACGGGTGCATGACCGACGAAAACTGTCACGCCGCGTTTACGTGTGCATTCAATACTTTGGATAAAAGGTTCGCCCGTTAATCCAATTGCCTCAAATGCATAGTGCACACCCGGTCCACCGCTAATCTCCTGAATGCGCTCAACGGGATCTTCTTGCGAAGCATTGATGGTGTGAGTTGCGCCAAACTGCCGCGCCATCTCCAGCTTATTGTCGCGGATATCAACGGCAATAATCGGCTCGGCGCTTGCCAAAACCGCTCCTTGTATACAGTTCAAGCCTACCCCGCCGCACCCAAAAATTGCCACACTGCTGCCAGGCTCGACTTTGGCGGTGTTGATGACCGCTCCGACTCCCGTCATGACGCCACACCCAATCAGCGCTGCTTGTGCGAAGGGAAAGTCTTTGTCGATTCGAACGATGGCATCGTGCGGAACAAGGGTAGAGGTGCTAAAGGTGCCCATACCGACGAATTTGTTCATGGTTTCGCCGCTCTTGGTACGGGGCAAACCGAATTCGTAAGGCGGCAAATCGCAGAGATTGGGAAAACCTTTCTGGCACATCTCGCAATGCCCACATTGACGCTTCCATGATAGAATGACGTGGTCGCCTTCATTGATACCACGCACGTGGTCGCCAACTTCCTCAACGACTCCTGCGCCTTCGTGGCCCAGAATCGTTGGAATAGTGTGCTGGGGCCAATCGCCTTTAATGACATGAAAGTCCGAGTGACAAACGCCCGCCGCTCTCAATCCGACCCTTATCATATCGGGACCGGTTTGGGGCAATTCAAATTCTTCGATCTTCAGCGGTTTATTGACTTCATAGAGCACTGCACCTTTCATGAAACGCGCTCTCCTTTGGTTGGTCTTTTTAACGACAATGCATTGATCGTCGGGATGGTTTGCATCCTGTACGGTTGCTATGGATTCAAAACGTTATCAATGAGGTCTGGGAAACCGTACCAGCTTAATTCGCCGCCAGGCTGCTTGACTGTTTGTCGCATGCCGGATTCGATACAGAAACCGAGTTTTCGCGGAAAAAACTCGGTTTCAATGCAAATTATCAAACGTCCCTTAGAGCCTGTTTGAAAAATCGGAGCCAAAGCGATTTTGGACTCGTGAAGAAGGTTTTTTCAGATTGCGTTGTCGCCTCTTCTACACCTGTCGCCCCGCTGGGGCTTTGAGTTCACGGGGTTGTGGCGTTTCTACACACCTTCCGCCCCTCTGGGGCTTTTGAAGGCTGGTGCGCAGTGCGCACCCTACAGATGTACTTTTCAAACAGGCTCTTACAATCAACTGTCCATGAAGATTACTATTGTCGCGTCTTTAAGCCGCCGTGCGGGAGCCGGGTAGGGGTTCGAGAACTCTTGTGTAGCTTCCGTCGTCTTCCACGCGATATACGGCGGCGGCGATGTAGAAAGCCATTAGCGGTTCGTTTGTATGGTTGATAAGGGTGTGTCCGGGATCGCATGGAGCAACCTGTATCGCCATTCCGGGCTTATGTATGACTACCTCGTCGCCCACTACGTGGATGCCCTGCCCCTTCAACATGTACCAGATCTCATCCTTGTCAGTGGTATGTGGGTGACTGTCGGATGTCTGCATCGGGTCCATTACGACTACGAGAACGGCATGACGTTGTACCATGCGATTCTTTTTGTCGTGGATTAGCTCATTTGGAGTTCCCGCAAAAACAGCACGGTCAAGAAATTTCCAGTGCCCTATTCCCATGGGGTTCTCGCGGTAGTTGCTAACGAGGGCGGTCTTGGCTTCCACTTCCGCCCCCTTCGGAACGGCCTCTACCACGATTACAAGTTCCAAAGGCTTGTCCCCGTTGTTAATGAAGGTGTGCTTGATGTCCGGCGGCACGTAAATGCCGTTGCCCTCCCGAATCGGACGTTCTCCGTCGTCAGTGGCGAGGATTCCTTCACCATCAACGACAAAGAAGGTCTCCTGAATTCCCTCGTTGACATGCGGCACCGACGAGATGCCGGGTTCCAAGTAAGCCCGTGCGAAACTCTTTATATTCCGCATCACCGCGCCATCTATCCCCGGGTTTTCCGGATCCTCTCTAGTGAATATGACGCGCTGAATCATATTTCCGTGGGTCAGTGAGGATGGGCAATCCAGCCAATGTCTTGCGCATTTCATTGTCTCGCTCCTAGTTTTGGGCAGTTCGGTATTGAAGAAGGAAAAGTCGTTGTAACGATTGCGGTTCTACCGGTGTCTCCCCAAAAGGATTAAATTAAGAAATCTCTTCTAGTATTGCCGGGATTTTCCGCCTTAATGTTCCTACGTTTAGTCTCTATCGGGCATGGAGGGTTCTCTATCAGGATCAACTATCGCCTTCCCTAATCAGTCAGGTGATCGCTCATTATTCAGTCGCTCGATCTCAGTTGATTCCTGGCAGTGTATCAAGAACCCGGGAATAGCTGCCGTCGTCTTCGACATGATAGACAGCAGCCGCAATATAGAATGCCATCAGTGGTTCTTCCGTATGGTTGATGAGCGAATGTCCCGGGTCGCACGGAGCAACCTGTATCGCCATTCCGGGTTTATGTACGACAACCTCGTCACTGACAACGTGAACCCCCTCACCCTTCAACATATACCAAATCTCATCTTTGTCGGTTATATGTCCGTGGCTGTCGGAGGTCTGCATCGGATCCATGAGCACTACAAGAATCGCATGCCGTTGCACTATACGATTTTTCTTATCGTGGATTAGTTCGTACGGGGATCCGGAAAAAACGTCGTGAACTATATGTTTCCAGTGACCCATACCGAGATTGCTCTCGCGGTAGTTCTTGATATTTGCAGTTTTGCTTTCGACTTCCGCCCCATCCGGGATTAGTTCTTCCACGATAAGGAATTCGAGGGGTATGTCCCCGTCGTTAACGAAAGTGTGCTCAACACCGGGCGGTACATAAATTCCGTCCCCGTCGCGGACCGATCGCTCCTGTCCGTCGGCTATCAGCGTTCCTGATCCGTCAATCACAAAGAATGTCTCTTGAATCCCCTCATTAACCTGAGGCAGCGACGAAACGCCAGGCTCTAAATACGCCCTAGCAAAGCTGTTTATCACCCGCATGATAGCCCCTTCCTCGTGCGGGTTTTTCGGATCCTCTTTGGTAAACATGACGCGCTGAATCATATTACCGTGGGTCAGTGAAGATGGACAATCCAACCAATGTCGGGCACATTTCATAGTTTAATTCCTCGCCGTGACAGGCAATTGCTCGATTTAAGTAACATAAGACAGGCGGAGTTTAGTTGTCTGCTACTTTATGCCACACCACCTCGAATTTGTCATTCGGTGCAAAACCGAGTATCCGCTTCGCTTTAGCGTTAGAGAATTTGCCGTGCGGTATATCGGTGGAAATGTAGAACACCTCGTTCTTCGACGGAAGATCCTTCAAGTCAACCGCTAGCCCCAAACGGCACGCTTCCGCCGCATCGCGCACCGACACGACAAAAGGCGTCACGTCTCGTCCGGGGAAGAAACGCGGATGCTCCGGATTCTTTAATCCGCAAAACAGCAAGCACATCACATAGACATCGTGATTCTCCGTGAATACCTTGCATATCTCCTGCCCCAGAGATTTACTTATTGAATATGGGTTGTCGCCTCCAACAAGGTCGACTCCCGAATGCGGCGGAATATCCTCCGTTAGCATGAAGTCGATGTTGTCGTACGTCGGTCCGGTAAGTATGGCATGGGGACCGGTGTTAATCACTCTCTTGATGCCATGCGTGACCGCCGCGCTCATCATGTGATAGCTTCCAAGCGTGTTCACGCCAAAAGCAATTTTCCGGTGTTCCCGTAAAACCGAGCAGTTGACAATTGCGTCCATTCCTTCCGCCGCTTCCATCACCTGAGTCATGGAAGCCATGTCAACACAGCGAAATTCGTGCGGAGTATCTTCCGGAGGATTGATATCCGTCACCCTTAACGTATGGTACGGTTCGAGGGCTTTAACCACAAAAGGGCCAAGATTGCCGGTTCCGCCTAGAATCAACACATTCATCGTCTATTCCCTGAACCGATACTTCGGGTCGAAACCTATTGTGCCCCTAGCCCTTCTCGCTGGCGGATAATCGGCATCGGGCGCGTCGGCTTCAATGTGAAAAACCGACCAATCCCGGTTCAAGCCGGGAGTTTTTTCACCCAAAGCACATTCAAATGCGTGGACGAGATCTCTTATCTCAATCCAGGTAGGATCGTAGGGTTTGTCTCTGACATCATCGACTCTGACAATTTTCCCATATCTCAGGCAAGTTATTTGGATTTGTGCTGTCCGCGCAAATTCTTTGCAAGTAAACTCCCCCAGATGTTTTCCCAGCACATACGGATCGGTAGACGGGAGCGGTCTCCAATTTTCATTGACAGTTAGGTTGTCGTCGTACTTTTCAAACAGCTCGAGCGTGCTCCCGTAAACCGCTTTTTTAACTTTCTCTTCTACCGCCGCCCATAACAGATTGTAGGTGCATCTGGTCATAAAGTCTATTGTCAGATTGTCCGAGTCCATCGAATCATCAGAATAATCGGTGGGAAGTTCTGCAAGATGGATAATGCAATCCATTCCTCTAACCAACTCGTTTGTTGATTCATCGTGGCCCAAATCGCTCCTAACGAACTCAAAATCGGTGTCAACGTTTACGATGTCGGTCAAGCGAATTTGATGATTATCACCCAGGTGTGAGGCAAGCGCCCGAGCCAAGTTGCTCGCCGCTCCGGTAATAAGGATATTCATAGGCTGTCTCTTTCTAGCGATTTGAAAACCAAGACTGGTCAGTGCACTTCTATCTGGAAGACTGCATTGTAGCGCGTGGCAATAATAGCTTTACCGGACGGTGTTGTCAACAGTTAAATCTAGGAGAGGGGGCAGGATTTCGCCGTTATTGCTATACTCATCGTGTGTCAACCGTCTGTTTATGAGTCAGCCATCGGGAAATTAGGGAGTAGGGAACGCAGATCTGCGTTCCCTACAATCCGAAGTGTGCAAGTTCGAAGTCTTTTACATCCACATTTACACATCATGTGTAATTCTTAGTTGTAATGACTATAACGGGTGGATGCTGTTGTTTCAAGTTTGAAAGAAAAACTCCTCGGCGGTTGTCCGAAGAATTTGCTGTTTATCGGTGTCGGAGAGAAAATCCAGTCGATCGCGAATTAATCCGATGCTATCTTCGTAGGTATGATCGACAACTTGGAATGGGCAATCACTCGCCCACATGAGGCGTTCGGGACCGAAGGCGTTATACACGCGGTGAATTAGAGGCACAAGATCAGCATAAGGTGGCACCTTTCTACCGAGCGCATAAAAGGCTGAAATTTTCACCATCACGTTGGCATGTTTTGCCATTGCGCACAGGCCCTCAATGTGAGCGTCATCTATCGGTTGTGCGGCGCCGATTCGTGCGAGGTGATCAATGATGACGGGGGTATCGGGGAATCGGGAACAGCGTCTATCCAGAGAGGACAACGCCACCGGATTAATCAAAGGACAGATGGCGAGATTATGCCTAGCACCGGCCGCGAACATCTTCTCAATACCTCTCCCATCCAGCGCATGTTCATCCCTCACATACAGTCGAAAGCCGCGAACTCCCCGGTTCGCAAGTTTTCGCATGTCCTCATCGGGGTGTTCACCGTTCCAGTCGATGATGGCAATTCCCGAGAATACGTCAGGCTGCTTTTCCATCACATCAAGCATATACGAATTGTCAAAGCCGTAGTAACTCATTTGGATTAGCACAATTCGATTGACGCCGGATGGCAGCGCATGTGCGAGAATGTCTTCAGGGTAGAAAGTTTCGGGCTGCATGTCGCTCTTTGTGTAAGACTCGGCGAGGGGGTAGGTATCCAGGTCGTCCGTCCAGACGTGAACATGTGCGTCGATGTATTCCATCTCGATTTCCAACTCCTTCAGCTAAAAACGGCATTATGATTTTACAGTAAATATAGCACGACAATAGAGCATTCCAACAGTGATTTGTGAGGATTGGAGCTAATCTATGTGCCAGGAGACATTCGATATAGAACGAAATTCTGTACACTTTCTCGGATGACCGACGGTCGAAAAACTTTGAGATTTGTTAGTTCGTATCGTAATCGGATGTCTTCGGGATAAATGTGTCCCGAAATAATCAAAATGTCTTCAGATTTCTCGTTACAGAACCGCCGTATCTCTTGTAGCACGTCTTCGGTTGCCAAGTATGCCGTGCTAGCGTACCTCGGATCCCAAGAGACAAAGGATCCAAACCTTTTGGGCCGAGGATAGTAAAATTGACCCTTCTCCAAGTATCCAAGTATTTCCAAGGATACATCACTGCGAACCTCCGGGGCGATAATCATGTCATCTAGTTCGGATTCCTTGATAAACCTAGCCACCGCCTTGCCTTCCGAGAATGGATACTTGTAGTCCAAGCTCGCGGCAACTACGCCGCCAGTCAATTGAACTGTCAGCAGCAGTATCAGCACGTAGTTTAGGCTTCTATCCGTTGCAAGGCTTAGCTGATTAAGGCGCCTTCTAAAATGCCCATTCCCCGTCCGTGTGCGTGGTGCCGCATCGTCACAGTCACGAGATACCCAAATGGCGGCAAGAAAAAGAATGTATAGGTAGCCCCAATGCCGTATGAATCCGAAATAGGACGCAAAGAAAGCCAATATACCGAGTGTTCCAATCAGATACATCAGGAGCGCCGTCGGCTTTCTACACAGGAAGATTACCGCGAAGAGTAGGATTACGACCGTCAAGGCTAACTTCACACTGTTAGCGCCGGGAATTGCGTCGAGAAGGAATGTGTTCCAAAATCGTAAGGTGACCTCCGGTATTGGAATAAACGCTTTCGGGATAATGGTCACGGCATTTTGGAATCTTTCCAAGTCGGAAACGCCTCGTGTCAGATCGCTCCACTCAAATCGCCCGGGAGTAGATGGTTTTAACTGGACAATCGATGTGAGAATCCCAAACAGGATCAACGAAAAACCCACGCGAATGTCTCTTTTACTCGGACGGCTTGACGTGGACCTCAGTTCCCAAGCCAAGCTGACTGCAATAGCGATGGCAACAATTAAAGCGACGATATTAGTGTGGGCTAACAACAGGAGAATGAAGCCGAGCAGCGGGAATCTGGTTTGGCGTTCTTTGAATAGTGCACAGAACACGAAGAGCAGTAACACCCCTAACGCATAATTCCGGCAAATTACGGCGTATTCGTAGAACACCAGATATCCAAATGGGAAAAGTGCTTTATGTAATCTCGTGAATGGCGCGAACCTTATAAAAACGTAGACACTTGTGCAGGCGATGATGAGATGAAACGGCTGCATGATGACGGGCGACCACGTAATTTGCTTGAGGTAATAAAGACAGAGATGCCACAGTCCCGGATGGCCATCGCCGCGGTTGAGGTGGTACAAGACTTCGATAGGCGAGGAGCTGTCTCTAGCAATCAACCACGCTTGAATTTCATCACGCCACATCTCATGATGCCACGCGACGAACCCTCCGAGCAGGAGAAAGATTGCCGACAACATCGTCGCGTAGGCATTGTCGGAAAGCAGAAATCTACTCTTTTCTGTGGAAGCCTTTTCGGTATGATTCACTGTGCCATGTACCACCGAAGTCATGGTCTAGCCTGCGTTGCAGTGAGGGTGTATTCATCGGTATCAATGTTCGGCTGCCAAGTGGAAAGACGTGTAATTTGATGGATTTAGTGGTTTATTCGCTAAGAGAATAAGATGAAAGATGCGAATATTGATTGCCTGAAAGCACGACAACATTCAGCGGACGGTCTCACATGTAGGATCTCTATCGCAGTCGTTGTTCACTCCTTTGATCTCCTCTGGAGCGCGAGACGTTTGTAAACCGGTATTCTATTAACATATCGCTCCTCTGGAGCGACAAGACAGCGGAATGCCCATGAGATCAATTGAGCGAATAACGAACGATCAACTGAACGAATAGTGAAGGCGATAGCAAGTTCTATCCCCTGTCCGGTTGTTAGATCACGCCTACCTACAGTTGCGTGGCGTAAGGCAGTTTTATTGATTGAGGCTCAAAGCGCGACAACCTCGCCAGTGCGAACCGATTCGTCTGCGGCGAGAACGATGCGGAGACTGTTCACAGCGTCACTCATATGATCCGTCACGTCCAAGTCTTCACGAATTGCTTTTAGGAAAAAAGCCTGCTCGCGGTCACAAAGTTCTTGGTGGTCGGGTTCGTCCGTCGTGTCAATGATTTCGTCTTCCCTAAGGGGATTGCCACTTCCGTCAAGCGCGGCATGATGCACGAGAATCCTGTTGGTCTTTGTGTGCGAATCAATGTCGGACGAATCGGCGTCATCCCCATCCGCCGCTTTGACGATACTGGCGCAGCCCTTTGGACCCGACACATCTTTAACGAAAAATGCCTCTTCACTAATCATGGGTCCCCATGCGGCTTCGTACCACCCGACAGATCCATCGTCGAATATGACTTGGAGCTGGCCATAGTTGTACATATCGGGTTTCAGTTCGTCGCTCAGTCGGGCGCCGATGGCGTGTACTTTCGCCGGTTGCGCTCCGGTCATCTGGCACATGACATCGACGTAATGTACGCCGCAGTCCACGATGGGTGAGAAACTGTCCATTAAGCGCTTGTGCCACGCCCACTCTTCCCCCGTGCTCTGCTGATTCAGGTTCATGCGCATGACGAGCGGTTTGCCTAGCGTCTGCGCCTTCTCTATAAATAGCGTCCACGAGGGGTGCTGTCTTAAAATGTATCCCACTACCACTTTTTTGCCTAACCTCAGTGCGGTCTGTTTCACCGATTCGGCTTGTTCGACGGTTAGTGCGATAGGTTTCTCGACGAAGACATGGGCTCCCGATTCCAAGGATTTCAGCGCAAACTCCGCGTGAGTGTCGGGGAGCGTGTTGATTGAGACGGCATCGGGCTTCGTAGCATTCAACGCAGTGTCAAAGTTGTCGAATTGTTCCAGTCCGCCTAACTCGTCGGACAACTTGCCGCGCGTTTCCGGCCCGCGGCTGACCACGCCGGCTATCTCAAATCCGTCGAGTGTGTGATATGCGCGGGCGTGCGACGCTCCCATGTTGCCACAGCCCACTACAAGTACGCGTATTGTATCGCTCATGAGTACCTCCCTCGCTTATTTTCAGTTGGCAAATTCTTTCCAAGTTTTCAGATTAATGTTTGGCTGATGCCAAACGCAGGTATTCTTTTGGTGCGACGATTCATCTGGCTTGAACCCACCGGATTAGAGCGGCAGATTCATCGTGGGTTTTCCGCCGCTGCGTTCTTCCGTCCACGCCTTTAACGGAACATCGTCCCAATCCCTTGGAATCCAATATTGGGAAGATGGGTGAAATTCAGGATCGTCACCCAGCGGATTTTTGCCGGTGCTTAATGCTCCTAGCAGTTGGCGGCGAATCGGTGAGCTATTGGCAATTAGATCGGGACCCTGCTGAATATAGTCGGCAGGACGCAGCCACCGGTAGTGATAGCCAATGTGCATTACCTTGCGAATCTTGTTGGACAGGTTTGGGCCTACACAATGCCATGTGGCAGTACGCCAAAGTACGGCGGCACCAGGCGACAACTTTAGCTCGACGGCTTCGCTTGCGTCTACCTCCCTATCCGTGTCTCGCAGTTCCTGCGGCGCTCGCTTGTGACTTCCCGGCAGCATCCACAGGTTTCCGCAATTCGATTCGCTCAGGTCCGAAAGTACGTAGAAGACTTTGACTTCCATGAAAGGAAGGCGTCCGTCAAGCGAAGGCGCTTCGAATAGATAGTCACCCGCCAAATCCGGATGCCAGAGTACGTTTCTGTAGCCCTTTTGATGGTCCTCGCCATCCCCCCTGCCCACCTCTCCAGCCTTGAGGCCGCGCGGGTATGGCGGACGGTAGTCCAGATGTGAGGTGCGTATCTGAATGTTCCAGCCGATCGCATCAACAACTAACGGCAACATCCTCGGATGGTCGATTAGATCAAGAAACGCCGTGTGGTGGGCAAGTGCATTACGGATAGCGAAAGGCTCATCGGCTTTCAAGCATTGTGTTTCTTGAATCCTTGAAGCTACGTCGTCCACCGCTGACAGCAACTTCTCTAACTCGTACTCGGTCAGAAAGTTCTCAAGAATGATAAATCCCTTTTCTTCGAAGTCTTTCTCCTGCTGCACTGTCATTGCGATCGACATGATGTCTCCCGTGCGGGTTCAAGCGTAAGTCCTAAAACGGTGACGATTTTGGACAATACTGATGAATCCGTAGGGAATAACGAGGTATCTCCAAAGCTCTCGGTATTTGGTCGATTGCTACTCCCTACATAGGTGTTGATTGGCTCGTAGGTCTATGGTATTCTGTCTAAAATGTTAGGTCAATGCAAGAATGTTACAGAGGCGTATACTTTTGGCATCTTTCTGCAAATTGGACAGTGTTGATGTGCACATGACCTTTCAGCAATTAGGGAAATCCGCAAAACTTTGAGACTGTTACTCATCTCATGGAGTATTGGATATGGGACGTTTGAGAGACAAAGTAGCTATAGTCACCGCTGCGGCACAAGGCATCGGCCGCGCGACCGTGAAAAGATTCACTCAAGAAGGCGCAACAGTGTATGCCTGCGACGTTCAGGAAGGCAAAATCAAACAACTGCACGCGGAAGTCGGAGATTCGGTTCTCCCTGTTTCGCTTGATGTGACTGACGCATTAGCTGTGCGAAACTTCGCCGCTCGTGTGGAGCAAGAGCAGGAGACCATTGATGTTCTTTTCAATTGTGTGGGGCACGTTCCCGAGGGGACTATACACGAATGTGACGATGATCAGTGGCACAGGGCAATCAATATCAACACAAAGTCTGTTCACAACATGTGCAAAGCGTTTATTCCGAGAATGGACGCCAAAAACCCGGAAGGGGACAAATGTATCGTGAACACAGCTTCTGTAGCGTCAAGCGTGCTTGCTACCGCAAATCGCTATTTGTATATGGTAACCAAAGGCGCGGTTATTGCCCTGACAAAATCACTCGCGCATGACCATGTCCAACTAGGATTCCGAATCAATTGCGTTTGTCCTGGCACGGTAAATACGGAATCTTGGCGAAATGAACGGGCGACCACGCCTGAACTCCGCCTAGCTTTTGAAGCCCGACAGGCAATGGGGCGCGTAGCCACGCCGGAGGAAATCGCCGACTTGGTACTATACATCGCGGCGGAAGCGACGTACACAACCGGAGAGGAGTTCATCATTGATGGCGGCTGGCGGAACAGTGCAGGCGGAATTGGCACAGCGAGCCATGAAGATCTCCGGCGTTACGTTTGATAATTTCCGCCCTTCTAACGTGTATTTGGTGGAATTTACGCAACCGGACACCTAAGAATTCGCGGTAAGGGAGTCTTCTTTCTGGTACGCGGTAGAAATCCCATAGGAAAATTTTTCAGGTTGCGATTGCTATCAACGCACGGCAGGGCAAGATGCCCTGCCTACCGTAGCCGTCTCTTGTTGTTGCGCAAGTCCCATTTGGAACCCTTTAACCTAAATTACACAAATTGGCGTTCCTTTTGATTGAATGCCACCCCTTTCCCGCGCACGATATCCTCTCGGTGCCAGGTGTGAATAATCTCTCCGATGCGGGCGTCCTCGCCAAGAATCTCCTGCGCATCTTCACTTGTGAACCATCCGCAACGGGTATTTCCCTTGGTCAGAGCATCAAAGTATCCGTTCTCATCCGGATAGCCGTAAACCCTACATAAACCATCCCGCTCTTCGTAATCTGTAATGTAGGACATCCACGGAACTTCGACACCCAGTTGTTTCTGTGTGAGTGTTTGCATGAACGCAATCCGGGAACCAACGTCCCAACCAATTCCGTCCTCTTCCTCTCGACCCTCACCACCGGGCAACTGCCACGCCTGTGTTTCATGGTCGTAGAGGAGGAAGTACGCCGGTTCCTGAGGCGATCCGCGCTCCACGAGAAGGCGCGTCGTCGTCAAGGGAGCGTCAGAATGAAGGGCTAACAGCCGTTTACCTGTGTCGCTCAAGGAACGATGCGCCGCCTCGTTGTACGGATAATGACCGGCGGCGGGCGGGGCATTCACGGCACAATATTTGTGGAAAATACCACTGCGAAACTTCCCCCCGGTGCCACCCGGCGCCCAATGCCACGTATACATGTTCAGGAGCAGCAGATCGCCGGCTTTTAGTTCGGGATCAACAAAATCCGGTAACTTGTTCCGGTCTGGCGGTGTCACGTCCAGTATCTTGGCATTGGGGTCGATAACCTGATGGAGTTTATGGGATCTGGGAGAAACAAGGAGCGGTCCGTGTTCAGAATCGAAATCCGTTAGAGGAACGATTGCAAACAGCCAATTCATCGATGAACCGACGGGCCGCCAACGTTTGTAGTCGTTATGCGCATTGGCTCCCTTATCTCCGGGTGTACGCACGTAGGCGACGAAGGCGGCAAGATGGGCTTGTTCGCCCAATAAACTTTCGATGCAGCGGACGATCGTGGGGTGTTCGGCGATTGGCGCCAATTTGGGGTGGGCGCTCATGGTGTTGCCACTGACGGTGTATTTGCCAGGCTCCGGGTATTTGAGTGAAGACGGGGAGGCGTTGCATTCGGCTTGTTCCTCGGCAATTTTCCGTAGTGTCTCTGTTTCGTCTGAAGGCAAGACATTCCGAACGACAAGAAAGCCGTTTTCACGATAATCAGAAATCTGTTCGTGGCTAAGAACGCTAGCTTGATTCATGGTTTTAATCCGTTGGTTCGTTTACGGGATATGCAATTGCATGTGCCGCTGCAACCCCATCCTGAGATTCACTCGGCTCTATATTTTCCCCAATGCCTTGAGGATACGACCGGGAGACATCGGTAGGTCTTTCATCCGAACCCCGATTGCTCGGTAGATGGCATTCGCAATTGCGGCGGGCGGCGCAACGATCGGTGTTTCGCCCACGCCCCTCACGCCGAAAGGATGGCCGGGATTCGGCACTTCAACGATTACCGCGTCGATCATCGGCAGGTCAAAAGAGGTGGGTATCCGGTAGTCGAGGAAACTGGCGTTGGTCATCTCGCCGTCATCGTTGTAGATGTATTCCTCGTTCAGCGCCCAACCGATGCCTTGAACGGCTCCGCCCTGCATCTGTCCTTCGACATAACTCGGGTGTATTGCTCTTCCGGCGTCTTGCGATGTCGTATAACGCAGGATTTCCACCTTTCCGGTGTCGGGATCGACTTCAACATCCACGACGTGTGTGCCAATCGAAGGACCAGGCTGCGTCGGATCGGCAGAAGCACGTCCGACAATGGGCCCGCCGGTCTCATCGAGTTTTCCCGCCAGTCCCTTGAAATCAATCTGCTCATTTTTGCCGTTGACACATCGAAACAGACCGTCGGAGAACTCGACCTCTTCCACATCGACCTCCCACAGTTTTGCGGCACGCTGAATCATCTGTTCCTTGACATCTTGAGCGGCGTTGTACGCGGCATATCCGGTGGCAAATGCCGTACGGCTGCCTCCCGTGACATCGGTATAACCAACCGAATCGGTGTCAACCACGGTCGGCGTCACCGACTCTGCGGGAATGCCCAATACCTCCGCAGCTTGCATGGCAATCGCGGCGCGTGTGCCACCGATGTCGGTGGAGCCTTCGACGAGGCTGATTGTCCCATCGGTATTCACATTGATGGAAACGCTCGATTTAAGACCGAAATTGGGCCAAAAACCGGAGGCGACCCCCCGTCCGGTGTACTTGCCTTCCAACGGCGCGGAATAGTGAGGGTGTTCCTTGGCGGCTTGAACCGTTTCGACGAAACCGACGCGGGGTAACGGCGGTCCGTCCACGCGCGTATCTCCCTCTTTGGCGCTGTTGAGGATTCGGAATTCAAGCGGATCCATCTCAATCTTCTCGCAGATTTCGTCAATGATGGTTTCGACGGCAAACGCCGCATTGGTTGCGCCCGGGGCACGATACGCGGATGTCTTGGGTTTGTTGACGACGACATCGTACCCGTCGACAAGCGCGTTTTCGATGTTGTAACAGGAGTAGATGCACATCGCCCCCGCACCTACGGGTGATCCGGGATAAGCCCCGGCTTCGTAAGCGAGGTATCCTTCCGCAGCCGTGATTTGTCCCTCATTGGTTGCGCCAATCTTCACACGCACGTATGATCCGGGGGTTGGTCCGGTGCCTTCAAACACATCTGCCCGATTCATCAGCACCTTTACCGGTCTGCCGGTTTTCATGGACAGCATTGCGGCAATGGGCTTGATATAGACCTGTATCTTGCCGCCAAAACCGCCGCCGATTTCCATGGGGACGACCTTAATTTTCGAGAGGGGTATTAGTAGGATTGCCGACACCTGCTGCCTGACGCCAAAAGCGCCCTGCGTGCTGCACCAAATCGTTAGTTGCCCATCGGGGTTGTGCAATGCTGTCGCGTTGTGGGGCTCAATATAGCCTTGATGCACCGTCTGCGTCGTGAACTCGTGCTCAATGACGACATCGGCTTCCGCGAAGCCTTTTTCAAGATTCCCTTTTTTGTGTTGGAAATGGCTCGCCACGTTGCTCGGATTCTCGGACGTTTTCCCCATTTCATCGGTTCTCAAGTCGTCGTGCAGCAACGGCGCATCGGATTTCATGGCTTCGCGCACGTCGACGACCGGCGGCAGCACCTCGTATTCCACGTCAATGAGTTCGAGCGCTTCCTCGGCAATATGTGCGTCAATTGCCGCAACCGCCGCAACTTGGTGCCCTTTGTATAGCGCTTTCTCGCCTGCCAGCACGTTGTCTTGGAGATCCTTCAGTCGAACAGCGCCCTCTCCAAGATCGGCTAAGGTGTCTCCCACTCGGGGAAAATCTTTCGCCGTCACTACCGCCTTCACTCCGGGATAGGCTTCCGCTCGACTGGTGTCGATTGATATAATTCGGGCATGGGCGTGCGGACTCCGCAGCACTCTACCGTGCAGCAGTCCAGCCGCCTGGAAATCTGCCCCGTAGAGGGCGCGACCGGTTACTTTGTCAACACCGTCATGTCGGATGGGACGGGTGCCAACAACCTTGTATTCTTTCTTGTCTGCCATCGTGCACTTACCTCCGGGAAGATCATTTGGACAACATCAGGATTGTCAAGGGTGGTCTTTTCGTTTTTCGTAGCGAATATGACGTAATAAAGGGGCTGAATGCCAACTCTTTAATGCGTGTCGGAAGTGGACTCATCCTAATCGAAAGGGGTATTTGTGTCAAGGGGAAAAATGCCTAGGGAAAGTTACTTGTGGTGGCTAAAAATAAGAAAACGGGGTTTTTGGGAAAAAGAGGACGAGAACAGACGTGAGCACGAAGATTGGGTTGGACTCAACCGGTGAAAAACACTCAGCATTGTACCTGACATCCGGCGGGCAACTTCGCATAAAACTGCATAAAGTATAATGAAACCAACTTGAAAATCAAATCATGGATTGGATTAAAGAACTAAGCTCGACTCGGATCTCTACCGGAATTCTACGGCAGTCACTGTGATAGGTCTATAGTCTTCGCTGTACGCTCACCAGATGCATTTGCCCTGTGTCGCCCCCTGATTTGAGTTGACCTCTGATTAGACGCGATTGTATAATGGAATGCGAAATGAAATACATTCAGCCTCAAAACATTGGGATTCAAGATCTCCCTCCCAATCTCGAATGATGAGTACTGTACCCCAATCAGAGTCAACGACGCCTCAGTCGGAACAGCCGCTCCGGGAACGATTGCGGCAGTATTATGAGACATCGGAGACTTACAAAGGGCTGCTTGCCGACCATGATGAAGCCTATCATCAACCGTATGTCGAACTGGTTAATCGCTATACGCCGCCGAGTTCCCAAATCTTGGAACTCGGATGTGGCAACGGCATCGCAGCAATGTTGCTCCATCGGTCGGGGCACAATGTAATCGGGACAGATATCTCCGCGCTTTTCCTTGAGGAGGCGACCCAAAAGCAAGAGACGACAGACCGCAATGGCGAACATAAGCTAGAATACCGAGTTTGTGATGTACTCGAACTTCCGTTTCAGGATGAAGCGTTTGATGTCGTCTGTTCAAACGAGTTGATTGAACATTTGCCTGATGTTGAAACGGCTCTTTCGGAGATGATTCGCGTGACTCGAAAAGGGGGGCGAATCATCATTTGCGGGCCGAATCTGTGTTCTCCACTCATGCCACTAATCGACCTAGTCCGGCTGATTCGAGGGAAACCTGGTCGCCCTTTTTGGGGTGAAACAAAACGCCAAGCCTTCGTCAACACCGTGAAGAATTCCTTCCTGTACGTGAAAAAACGGATTTCGCCGGTACCGAAATTTCTGTACCGCGAACCCGACCTTGAAGGTCAGGTCCACGGTGGAGATGGTGACAGCGCCTACTATGCCAATCCGATTGATCTTGGGAAGTATTTCCGACTGCGTGGACTGCGAATCGTGAAGCGATGCGTCGGCGTTGGCGGCAAAGGCAAGATTATGGCAACCTGTTTTCCGCGCATTAGCCTCTACATTAGTATGGTTGTGCAGCGATGAATATTCGCCCCGACGACTTCGTTCTCGAAATAGGGAGCGGACACAATCCGAAGACCCGATCCGACATCCTCTGCGACAAGTTTATCAATGATGACTTACAACGCGGTGGAAGCATTGTCGCAGATCGCCCGCTTGTTGAAGCGGACGGTCAGTATCTGCCATTTGCGGATGCGTCGTTTGATTATGTCATCTGCTCTCATATATTGGAGCATGTCGAAAACCCGGAATTACTGATTTGCGAGTTAACGCGCGTCGCCTCGGCAGGCTATATCGAAACACCTTCCGAGATTGCCGAACGGCTTTACGGGTGGCCCTACCACAACTGGATGGTCAATCTTGTCAATGACCGATTGGTTATTCAGAAGAAAGCGGTCAAAAGTCAATTTGGTCAGCTTTTTCATGCCTTGGCAGCGCATGACAAGAATTTTGCCCGCTTTCACGTTACCCATCACAAACTTTTTCTTGTGCAGTACGAGTGGAGGGGTAAAATTGACTACGAAATCCTACCCCCCGAAACATCCCTGCTCGATCTGGAGTCTCGGAAGACGATTTCCGTCATGCTCGACCACGTCAACCACTCTTCATTTTGGAGGAGGTGGGTGCCGATTGTGAAGAGGCGTGTGCCGAGAAACATAGTCTCCAAGGTGAAGTCCGTTTTCGTGAATCGGCGCCGAAATTCGGCAAAGACATTGAAAGATATTCTAGTGTGTCCGCTTTGCAAAGGTGAGATTGGCTGGAAAGAAGAACGGGTTCGGTGTGGCGCCTGCGAGCTCGATTATCCGGTAGTCCACAACATCCCTCGTATGGTGCCTCCCGAGTCACGGATGAATTACGGAGACAACGTGCGGAATCCGAGCTACAGTGCGAAATGAGCGGGCATTCAGAGTGAGTGGCGTGTTTCACATACATTAACACAATCCATCAATCACTGAACGTAGAAGTAAATCCAGTGACGGATCCTCGTAACGAACATTATGACACAACTCAAAATTTATACAACAGATTTTTGTTCCTGGTGCGACCGTGCAAAGCGGATTCTTGAAAGTCGAGGCATCGAATTTGAGGAGATCAATATCCACGGTAGCCCTGAGATGCGGGATGAAATCGAAGCATTGACGGGACGACGCGATGTACCGCAGATCTTCATTCATGATCAGCACATTGGAGACGATGACGACTTGGCGGAACTCGTGCGAACAGATCAATTGGAGAAAATGCTACAACTTGAAGGAGAAGATATTATGTCAACAACAGAAAAAAACGATGGGGATGCTATCGAGGAGCGAAATGTCATTATCATTGGCGGTGGGACGGCGGGTTTCGCCGCGGGGGTTTACACGTCTCGCGCGATGCTGGAACCGCTTCTGATAACCGGAGATGCGCTCGGGGGACAACTCTCGTTAACGCTTGATCTTGAAAACTACCCTGGATTCTTCGGTACGGAAGCCGCGGATTTCATTCAAGGATTGCAACAGCAAGCCGAGCGTTTCGGCACAGAGGTGCGGTTTGATATGGTCACAGAAGTTGACTTCAATCGACATCCGTTCTACCTAAAAACCTATGATAAAGAATATCTTGCCAAGTCTGTGATTATTTGCACGGGCGCTTCCCCGCGCATGCTCGAGGTACCGGGTGAAGAGGAGTTCGGCGGGCGCGGCGTGTCGTATTGCGCGACCTGCGACGGTTTCTTTTTCCAGAATCAAAGGCTTATTGTGGTGGGTGGAGGCGACGCCGCCCTTGAGGAGGGCATATTTTTGACAAAGTACGCCTCGGAGGTTTACATTGTTCATCGGCGCGACCAACTTCGGGCGAGCCAAATAATGCAGGAGCGCGCCTTCAAAAACGACAAAATCAAGTTTATTTGGAACACGGTAGTCGAAGAGATTCAAGGCGATGGTGAGAAGGTCAATGGCGCATTGCTCAGAAACGTTGAAACCGATGAGAAACAGGTGTTCCCGATTGATGGGGTATTTATCTTCATCGGGCATATTCCGAATACCGAATTGTTCAATGGGAGCATCGAATTTGATGACCAAGATTACATCGTCGTAGACAAGCTCCAAGGCACGAATATTCCGGGTGTATTCGCCGCTGGCGATGTTCATGACCATATCTTCCGCCAAGCGATAACGGCAGGCGGCGCGGGAGCTGCGGCGGCGATTTCGGCGGAAAAGTTCATTGCAGAACTGGAGAACAGGTCATATCCGGGAAAATAGGCTTTATGGCATCTTAACACGGAGGTGCTGCCGCAAGGGGAAACGCATCCGATTCTTCAGAATTGAGTTGCTAGAATAATAGTCATGTAATTGTT
Source organism: Candidatus Poribacteria bacterium (assembly GCA_965204085.1). Taxonomy (GTDB): domain Bacteria; phylum Poribacteria; class WGA-4E; order WGA-4E; family JAJDTR01; genus JAJDTR01. The sequence continues at coordinate 2,521,504 of CBDBEE010000002.1, forward strand.
GACCCATGCGTCTTTGAGCCGCTTTTTGGCGACACCAATTTTAATTGTCTTCTCTGTCTTAAGCAGAATGAGAGCAGTACTTCGGGCAATGGCGAAGTCTTCACCGCCATCCCCCTTACGAATTTGAAACTTCTCCTCACGCTAAGCGACATCCTATACCCGATGACACGGGTTTTCGATTCGCCGGTGATGTCTGGCGGCTTTGAGCAACTTTGCTGCATCGTCGGGGAGCGAAGAATTGTGGTAGCGTGACTCCGGGGTTACCTGCGCCACGTTGGTTCTCTCGTTAAATACTCAGTTTTATGAGGTAGTGACGTGGTCGCGACCTGGAGATCGCTCCTACAGAAAACGCGCCATAAAGGGATCTCTATCAGAATCTGCTATCGCCTTCCTTATCCAGTCAATCGATTGCTCGCTATTCACTCGCTTGATCGCTAACACCAACCCAATTTCGAAAATCCTATTTGTACGATTCTTTGTTGCAATAGCCATAATGGTTCGGGCCGCTTTCTGACACTACTTGTTCTGGCGCTTCAGGTAGTTACCATACTGCTCATTCTTTCCCACAACCAAGGAGGAAGACATGCGATTCAAGCCGACATTCAGATCTCTACTGTTTGCGGGGCTGTGCATCTGTCTAACCATCGGGGAATTTCGGTTAAGCTGCGGACTCGCGTCAAACACTGGTCGAGTTGTTTTTACATCGTGGAGGGATGGCAACCATGAAATCTATATAATGGATTCCGTTGGCGGCAACAAAGAGAGACTGACACACAATCCAGCGAATGACACCGATCCGGATTGGTCACCCGACGGGACAAAGATTGCATTCGCATCCGCTCAACGCGACGGAAAACGTCAAATTCATGTGATGAACGCCGATGGAAGCCATCTGAAAAAACTCACCGACTCACGGGATAACTCCAATCCGGATTGGTCACCCGATGGGGGTAAGATTGTATTCACTGTCCACCCAGATTGGATAAACGATTGGGTGAATCACATCGCCGTGATGGATGCCGATGGAAAGAATCGTGAAAGGCTTGAAGACCACGCTAGCCAGCCGTCATGGTCTCCGGATGGGCAACAGATTGCATTCGTCTCTTGGAAACATTGGCCCATGGGAGGTGGGCGCAATGAAATCTACGTGATGGACGCTGACGGACAGGGGGTCATCAGAAAGGTGACGCATGATGAAGCGAGTAAACAGAATCCATCGTTTTCCCCCGACGGACTTCGGATTGCATACGAGGCGCATCACAAAGGACTCCATCACATTTATGTGGTGGGGGCGGATGGTGAAAATCCTATGAGACTTACGCAAATTCAAAAGACTCATTTTCACCCCGCGTGGTCTCCTGATGGAGAGACAATCGCATATTATGATTGGGACGGAAATTTGTCTTCGACGATTCACTTGATGAGCCCCGAAGGAAGACATATTAGACAACTTAGCGATGACCGCGATTCGATCGATTTTTATCCGGACATTAGCCCTTTAGGATTAGCCGTGTCCCCCTCTTCCAAGACAGCCGCACTTTGGGGTAGGCTTAAGAAAATATCGTCCAGTTTTCGGTAATTTGCGCCTACCTCAATGAAATTCCACGACCGGGCAAGGACAATTGATTAAACTATGAAAAGCATATCTTTTTATGTGATGACGTTACGCGCCAATACGAAGAAGAAAGACTTGATTAAGTTTTTGGAAAAGGAGTGGGTGCCTGCTCTCAAGAGTTGCCCGGGTTGTCTTGAAGTGGAAATCCTGGCGGACTACGGGTACCAACGGTTTTTTCGTGATGGAATTGTGGGGTTTCCGCAAGGCGCACATGGCGCCAGTTAAAGTCGCGATTCGGAGATCGCTCCTACAACGGATGCCAAACCGCGTAACCGAATAAGTCCTACGAAATGGGTGCTTTTCTCTATGTATTATTGTACAAGCGGAATGGTATAACTCTCACATAGGGGAGAGCTAAACGCTTCCGCGCCCGTCTACCCAACTGGCGGAGGGGGAGGCGCCGAGTCGGGCTGGATTGAAGGATTGGGGGAGTCAGTCGGTGTGGAATCTATCGGGTGTTCCTCCTGTTTCAGTGCACGGATCAGCACTTGGTCAATGTGATCCGAGAATACGAATTCAAGTCCCTCCGTCGCGTCGTCAGGTATTTCTACCAGATCCTTTTCGTTTCGACTTGGCGCGATAACGGTTTTGATGCCCGCCTGCTTCGCCGCGAGCACCTTCTCTTTCAACCCACCGATGGGGAGCACCCGCCCACGAAGCGTGATTTCACCGGTCATCGCAACCTCCGGCGCGACCGGGCGGCCAGTGGCTAACGATGCCAAAGCGGTCGCAATGGTTACCCCGGCTGATGGTCCGTCTTTCGGAATCGCTCCGGCGGGCACGTGGATGTGTATATCACTATTCCAGAAGTCGGGATCGAAGTGTAACTCTTCGTTTTGTGATTTGATGTAACTCAGCGCGGCTTTCGCAGACTCCTGCATGACATCGCCGATTTGCCCGGTCAATGTCAGTTTTCCCTCACCAACCATTCGCGTGGCTTCGATGAACAGAATCTCGCCGCCCGCAGGGGTTACCGAGAGTCCTGTTGCAGTGCCGACCTCCTCCTTTCGATCCGCCACTTCGGAATAGAATTTCGGTGGTCCCAGGTAATTGGGAAGATTGTCGGCAGTCAGGTCTAGTGGATCTGTCTCACCTTCGGCTATGCCGCGAGCAGACTTACGGCAGAGCGTCCCCAACTCTCGCTCAAGGTTACGCACACCCGCCTCGCGCGTGTACTCGTCGATGACACGGTTGATGGCTTCGTCTCCGATGGGAAACTGATCCACGGTGATACCGTGGGCTTCCAGTTGGCGGGGAATCAGATACTGTTTGGCAATCATTGCTTTCTCGATTGCCGTGTAACCGGGCAACTCCAAGGTTTCCATGCGATCTCGCAACGGAGGCGGAATGGTGTGAAGCTGATTTGCCGTTGTGATGAACATGATTTTGGAAAGATCGAAAGGCACGTCAAGATAATTGTCGGTAAACGTGTCATTTTGCTCCGGATCGAGTACTTCAAGCATTGCCGCGGCGGGATCTCCTCGGAAATCTGATCCGAGTTTGTCTATTTCGTCCAACATAAAGACCGGATTATTGGATTCCGCTTGACGGATGCCTTTGATAATGCGCCCGGGCATTGAGCCAATGTACGTCCTACGATGTCCACGGATTTCCGCTTCATCGTGTGTTCCCCCAAGTGAAATGCGCACAAATTTCCGTCCCATCGCCCGTGCCACGGATTTGCCCAACGACGTTTTTCCGACTCCCGGCGGACCGACGAAACAGAGGATTGGTCCCTTCATGTCTTGTTTAAGCATCCGCACGGCGAGATACTCCAAGATACGGTCCTTGATTTTCTCAAGATTGTAATGGTCTTCATCAAGTATCTCTTTTGCGTGGGCAATGTCAAGATTGTCTTCGGTGCCGGTGTTCCACGGAAGGTTGATGAGCCAATCCAAATAATTCCGAGAAACGGTTGATTCAGGGGAGGAGGAGTGCATTTTAGAGAGGCGGTTGAGTTCCTTGTCGGCCGCTTCGCGGGCTTTTTCGGGCATATCAGCTTTTTCAAGCTGTGCGCGCATCTCGTCCACTTCCAGCAATAGGTCGTCTGATTCGCCCAACTCTTTTTGGATGGCTTTCAACTGTTCGCGCAGAAAATATTCGCGTTGTCCTTTATTGATTACTGCTTGCGCGTCGGATTGGATCTTACTTTCCAACTCAAGCAGATCGTGTTCTTTCGCCAAGATTACAATCAGATGGTTCAGTCGATCTTTCACCGAAATCGACTCAAGAATGGCTTGTTTGTCATCTGAGCGAAAGTCTAGTATGGCTGCAACATAATCGGCAAGTCGGCCCGGTTCCTCAATATTCTCGGCAACAATTGCCAATTCCTCCTGATACCGAGAAGACAGCTTCACAATCTTTTGGACAATATCAAGCGCGCTACGAACGAGGGCTTCAATCTCGACGTTTTCATCTTCAAGATCTCCCTCCGCATCCTCCTCTATGACTTGCACACGCGCTTTGAGGAAGGGTTTGGTTTCCAGGATTTCCTCAATTCTTACACGCGCCCGACCGTGCGCCAAAAACAGCACGTTGTCATCGTCCTTTTTGTATCTCAAGATTTGAATCAACGTGCCCACGGGAGCGAGGTCTTCGGCGGTATTGGGATTCGATTCCCGGCTGCCGAGCTGCCGAAAAACACACAGTGCACGTTCCCCGTTCACCATGGCATCATCGACTGCCTCGGTCACCCAGTCGCCGGAAAGCGCGATGTGATGCGGCGCGAACGGCGGCACCGGCGGCATATAGGGAAACACAACCAAATCGTCAACGGGAAGTATAGGAATCTCGGCGGTGATTTCCGGATCTAGTACGTCTTCATTCTCGGTTTCGCTGTTCTTCGACATTATCTGGCTCCTTTATTCCTCGTCGACCGGTTTAATGGTTTTGGCTTCATCTTTTACTTGTACAGAGATTTCTTTGGATGAATCTTGTTTCATTTTCGGGATTTTGATTTCGATAAAACCGTTTTCATAGCTGGCAATCGCTTCGCAATCTTCGTCCAATACGTTTGGAAGAACGACCGAACGCTCAAATGCACCATAGCTTAACTCGGCTTGATGATAGTGTTGTTTTTTGAGTTGGGTTCGATCTCTTCGGTACCCGGTTACTTTGAGAACATTATTGTCCAATCGGAGTCTTACATCCTCTTCCGGCTGAACGCCAGCAAGCTCAATCTTTACGATGAAGTGTTCAACCGTTTCGTAGATATCCATCGGTGGGCGCCAGTTCGTGGTTTCGCCTTTTACACTCCGACGAGGAATGCCAAAGGATTCAAAGGCGCGATCGAACTCCTTATTCATTTCGTAGAATTCTTCAATCAATCGCCGCGGTTTCGATTTCAACGCGTTACCTCCTTGCCGCATGGTGGAGTTTTCGATACTTAAGACGTTAGCAGTGTTTTAGAGGTTGACACCACCAAAGAATGGAAATATGTCTGCTCTTTGATTATCATGTATCGCATCCACGAGTAGTTGTATGGTTCAGACCTAGATATGTCGCAAGTCGTGTGCCAAAATTACTTGATGTAAATGTTCATGTCTCTTGCAGCCCAATGTGCTGATGCCCGCGGGACATCGAGTATTGGGCTCAAGTTCGAAGATGCATGTCAATCCGGCATTACACAGTCTTCGATGATAACTTCGATACCTTCTGCACTGCCGCCCATCATCAAGTCTAGGTTTTCTCGGGAGGATGGTGCAGTTATATGCCAAAAATGCAATCCGTGCCGATTTGACAGCAATCTTTACGGCAACAACACAGTTCCTCAGAACGTAGCAAAGTTCCTATCCAAAAGGTAATTTAACCAGGCGGGGAGGATGTGTCAAGCATCCAGCGAGACGGAGCATTACGAGTTGCACCTCAATCTCAGGTGAGTCCATGCGGGGTCAGCCCCACCGGGTTACCGTTTCGTGCGCCAGTGGCTGTCACTATTTCTTGTTTTACTTTAATCATGGGCGTGATATAATCTTCGCTGGACTGTAAGCTCCAAGCTTTCGCGAGTGGGGCGTTACGTCGCGAGAACGTAGTTAGTCTGAGTCGCGGTCGAACACATTCACCCCTAACGACACATATTGAAAATCAGATACCAAACGTAACTATCAGAGAGAGGTTTGCATGAATTCAACGGACGAACAGGTTATCTTTGAGGACAACTTTGATGACGGTGTGGATCCGAGTTGGTCTTGGATAAGGGAACACTCGGACTATAGACGAATCAAAGATGGCGGTCTGGAAATTCGCGTGGAGCCGGGCAAGGCAGATACAGTCAGAAACGCGTTGGTCAGACCTGCGCCCGACCGAAATAAAGGTACATTCGCAGTCGAAGTGACCGTGACAAATCACACCAATCCCACAGAGCAATATGAGCAAGCTGGAATCACGTGGTATCACGATGGTGAGCCAGTGTTTAAAGAGGTGAAGGAGTTGGTTGACGGCGAGATATTCATCATCCCCGGGAAGGCGCCGATGCCTGCGGCGAGCGTTCGAATACGTCTCGTGGTCACGGCTAATTCATGGGAGGCCAAGTACCGTGCGGAAGGAGATGCGGATTTTCAAACGGCAGCGAAGGGAGAACTCCCTGCGCCGGGAGACGATCAGGTGAGTATCCAGTGTTACAATGGACCGCCCGATGGTGAACATTGGATTCGGTTCGAAGATTTCTGTATCAAGCGCGTCTCGTAGGAGCGCGGATGTGAGCGATTGACAATGCGTTACGTTGTTTAAGCGTCGCACCCTTTCCGCATTCTGACGGGGTCGCGTAAGCCATTTTAATACATTAAACAAATACTTGATAGGAGAATAGATGGAACAGGAGAGAACACTTGTGCTGATTAAACCCGATGGGGTTCAGCGCGGCTTGATTGGTGAAATTATCACTAGATTTGAACGCAAGGGGCTCAAACTGGTTGGCCTAAAACTTCTCACCCTTCCCAAAGATCAAGCAGCGGAGCTTTATTCCCCTCACCTCGGTATGTTCTTTTACGACTATTTGGTGCAGTTCATGACATCAAACCCGATTGTAGCGCTTGCGGTTGAGGGTAACAATGCCATTGAGCTTGTCCGCTTGATTAACGGCGCGACCAAGCCGATGGAATCCGCACCGGGCAGTATTCGTGGTGATTTCTCGATTGATATTACACATAATGTTGTTCACGCTTCGGACAGCCCCGAGAACGCCGAACGCGAACTGAGTATCCTGTTTGATGACGGTGAGATTCTAGAATATCAACGAATCGACAACGCGGTGCTTTATGGGCCCGACCTTTAATAGTTTTACAATCGAGTCATCGTTTCACTGGCGGTTGTCGATTCTAGCCAATATCGCTTCGTCTAAAATAAAGCAAAAATGCTGAACAAAGGCGCCTTGAAATGAAACAGGAATTGAAATTCCACCACATGAGCATTCCGACCGATGTCCCACGTGAGAACGAGACCTATGTGGAAGCGTTCAAGGTACACATGTCGGGATTGGAGGGCAATCCGTATCGCGTGGATTGGTTGCGGTTTGAACCTGATAGTCCGCTGCCGGAGATTTTGAAGACGCTCCCGCATGTCGCCTATGTCGTTGATGACATCGAAGCTGCCGTAGCTGGTGCAGACGTTATCGTTGAGCCCACCACTCCGATAGAAGGTGTCACGGTCGCCTACATCGTTCATGACGGCGCCCCTATTGAATTTCTACAATTCCATCGACCCGCATCGGAAAGTAAATGAATCGGGCTCGGCAGAGGTTTCCAATGGGATGTACGAATCGACCGCCTATAAGAGTAGCGTCCTTCGTCTGCCTCTGTTCGTTAATCTTCGGATTTCCGACCATTGGTATAACAGGTGATGATTACTTTGATTATATTACTATCTTTTCCAGTGGTCGAATTGCGCGTTTCACCGAGATGCCGATTCGCGTTTACATCTCACCGATGCTCAGGACGGATGCCTATCTGAACGCGATACGTTACGGCATGCTCCAATGGGAATCGGCGTCGGCAGGAATAATCCAGTTTTCGGAGACACAAGTCAGCGGTGATGCCGACATTCGAGTGAGTTGGGGAACAGCCGGACTTTGGCCAATCACCGAAGTAACAGGAGCCAAAGCCGAACTAACACGTCTCGATGGAGATCGGATTAGGGTTGAAATCGTGCTCGTTCCGCATGAAGCCCAGCTCACCGAAGTTAGCGATCCGGGGCAACTGCGCGCAATCTGCCTCCACGAATTCGGGCACGCGGTTGGACTATGGGGACATAGCCCCGACTCGCGCGACGCCGAGTTCCACACCTCCACCAAAGAACAACCGTCTCCGCAAGACATGAATACACTCCGGCGCGTTTACGCCACACCCCAAGGCACGCCACAACATGAGGTTGCGATTAAGACAGTCAAGGCAAGCCTTGATGGATCTGCCGCCGATGCGCGTCGCCATTACCTCCTCGGCACCATAACGGTTGACAAGGGGGATGTCAAGGAGGCGATTGAGCACTTCAAGACCGCGCTCGCGCTTAATCCGACTTCCGAACCAGCACGCCAAAAGTTAATTCAAGTCTATCAAGATTTTGGTTATTTTGAACGAGCCATCGAGTTGCTAAACGACGTGTTGGCAGAAACTCCATCGCACGATGCCTACAACTCACTTGGCGTAATGTACTACCGACGGGGGAAAATTGACGAATCAATTACCGCTTTTCAAAACTCAATCAATCATAATTCGCACGACCTAGCCGCACAACATAATCTACACCAGATCTATCGGGAAAAAGGGATTGCGGCGCTCCAAGCCGAGAACTACACACAAGCCGACTTTTATTTCGACAAGGCGCTGCAGTATGCCGCCCGCGACGCGAGTTCGGTCTACCGTCTGATGGGTGACAGTTACGAGAGGCGGGGCGATTTTGCAACAGCCATTTCGCACTATCAAAAGGCGCTTGAAAGCAATCCTGTTGATCGCGAGATCCAAGATGCGCTTGCGCAGTGTCACAATAATCACGGCGTCAAGTTGAGAAATGCAAGACGCTGGGATGACGCCATAAATGCCTATAAGCGCGCATTAGCCTTAGCGCCAACGCTTACAATTGCCCGGTCTAACTTGATTGACGCTCTCTTGCAACGCGCAAAACACTATCAAGAGACGGGAAACATTGATGAGGCGATTACGAGCTACCGCGAACTCGCGGTGATTGAAATCGGAAACAGCGACGCGCACAGCCGACTGGGTGAATTGTACCTCAAGCAGAATGCTTATACACAAGCGATTGAGTCGTTTCAATCTGCCTATGAGCTAAAGCCAAACCTACGTCAATCCAGACACAACCTTGTTGTTGCTTATTCAACGTATGCCAAATACTTGGACACGCAAAACCGACATGATGAGGCTATCAAACAACTGAAACAGGCGCTCACCGTTGCGCCGCAGCAGATTAATCTTCACCTAAGTCTTGCTCGCGTGTATCAGCACGCCGGGCATCTCGATCAGGCGCAGGCGGCATTCACGAGTGCATTGCGAATTCAACCGAATGACGACTCGGTACGGCGTGAGGCGATTTTTCTTAGGACAATTCGTGCAAACCAACTGTTGGATGCACGTCGATATAGCGCTGCCTTGACCGAGTTTGAGGCTATTCCGCAGCCTGAGCGAAGTGTCGATGTTCATAACTCCGTCGGTTATCTCTATTTGATAAGACGCAACTTTACGGAAGCGATAAGCGCATTTGAGGCTGTACTGGCTATCGCGCCAACCAATCCAATCGCGTATCAAAACCTGTTGGCGACCGAATCTCAGCTAATTCGCCAACCTCCACACAGATTGATTCGGAGTGAAATCGAGAACCTTCTCGCGCGCGCTCAGAATCAACTTGCCATGTGTTACCTGAATCAGGGAGAGTATGATAACGCAATGGCAAAATATCGGGCAGCAATAAACCTTACTCCGAATGATGCCGAGGTTCGTAGAGGATTGGACGCTACCGGTCAGAATCTGGCGGAAGTGTTAGGACAAAGTGCCCTGGAAGTGGAGTGATACTTGTTCATACTTGTGCTGATGTAGCGACGTAGTAGATGTAGTTCTAGCGCTGTACGAAAGTCGGCGGCACCGATTTCAGAACATACGGCGCAAGAGGGTGGAGAGAAAAATCACAATAAGACTGAGAATCAAGGTTACGTTTAGCCAAGGGGCGGGACGCTTCTGAATGGGTGCGTACACGGGATACGGGAAGGTCAGCGCAATCCCCAGTATGAAGATAAACGTTACAATGAGGAATTTGACTCCAAGCACCACAATATACATGGAGTAATCTGGCGATAGATTCGTGTCGGTCGCTGTTTGATTGCTAGTCGATATAAGGAAGGTGATGAAATTGTAGACACCGCTCACAAGAATCGTTATAAGTGCAATCCAAACAACCACACGGAATCGCCGAAATGCGGCATTAATTATCTGAGTTTTCTGCGGGGCGGGTAGAACTTTGGCAGCGGGAAGCAAAACGACGCGCAGAAAGAAGAAACCGCCAATCAACAACACGACGGAGCCAACATGCAGCCACTGCATCAAGACAGGTAGAATTTCGTAGTTAGGGGTCATCAAAATGCCAAGTTTTGTTTATGTAAGATGAGCCTCACGGAGGTTTGTCGATAATTTATCCTATGAATCAATGTAGGTCAAGGAAAAAGCCACGCCAATCACGGCGAAGATTCGTGCGTTGAGCGCCGGTACCGCTTCTTCTCAGAAGAAATTTCTCCGTTGACGATTAACGCCAGGAAAGCCTCAAATTTCAGATTGACAACAGTGGGTAGAGATGGTAATTTGGAGAATAATCACGATATTAAACGGAAGAGCATCCAGATGTAACATAGTCAGGTTACAATAGATTTCCCGCACTTTTTCAAACTAGGATCGGACGGTTAATTCCAACTGTCTAATCACAAATATGCAAGAATATTAACGGAGGGTATATCGATGAGAATGCACCTTGGCGGCGAGTGGGTTGATAAATCGCAGAAAATTGATGTTCTGAGTCCGTACGACGGATCGGTCGTTGATACTGTCCCCAAAGGCGATGCGGATGATATAGAGAAGGCGTTACAAACAGCGGAACGTGGTGCGAAAATTGTGGCGCAAATGACAGGATTCGAACGATATGAAATCCTGCATAAAGTCTCGGAGATGATGATCGAGCGGTCGGAGGAACTTGCCCGCATTATCACGATGGAGGAGGGGAAGATTCTGGCTGAAGGGCGAATTGAGGCAACGCGCGCAGCCGAGATTATCGCACTCTCCGCGGAGGAAGCGAAAAGGCTTTACGGTGAAGTCATACCCCTTGAAGGGGCACCTGGCGTTGAGGGTAAGTTCGGGTTTACGGTGCGTGTGCCCTGCGGCATCGTTGCGGGGATTAGCCCATTCAATTTTCCGTTGCATCTGGTTTGCCACAAAGCCGGACCCGCCATCGCCGCCGGCAATGCGATTATCCTCAAACCTGCCACGGATACGCCGCTGTCCGCATTAAAACTGGTGGAACTCTTTGTGGAAGCGGGGACACCGCCCGAAGCCATACAATGCGTGACGGGCGCGGGCAGTGAAATCGGAGACGCGCTCTGCTCGGATAGCCGTGTACGTAAGATTACCTTCACGGGCAGTCGTGACATCGGTGAGCACATTTGCCACGTCGCCGGCTTAAAACGGGTAACAATGGAACTTGGTTCGAATTCGCCTCTGATTGTCATGCCCGACGCGGATACGGAAAAGGTCGCGAAAGCGGCTGCCATGTCGGGTTATTCAAATGCCGGGCAGGTCTGTATTTCCACACAACGGGTAATCGCTCACGATAAGATATACGGCGATTTTCTCGACGCTTTCAAATCCGAAGTCGAGCAGATTAGTATCGGCGACCCGCTCGATGAACCGACGAAGATGGGTCCGATGATTCGCGAATCGGATGCTGCTCGCGTGAGCGATTGGATTCAGGATGCAGTGAACGGAGGAGCAAAGTTGCTGACCGGCGGTGAAAAACACGACCAGTTCGTGACTCCCGCAATCCTGTCGGATGTCAAACCGGACATGCAGATCTCCTGTGATGAGGTGTTCGGACCTGCGGTTGGCGTGACGCGCGTAAACGACATCGACGAAGCAATCACACTCGCGAACGATACGAACTACGGCTTGAGCGCCGCCATCTTCACCGAGAATATCAATTGGGCGATGCGATTTGTTCGCGAAGTAGACTCTGGTAACTTGATGGTGAATTGGGGAACGCAATGGCGGGCGGACTTGATGCCGTACGGTGGTCTCAAAGAGAGCGGTATGGGCAAAGAGGGACCCAAGTATGCCGTGGAAGAAATGACCGAGACCAAAATGGCAATATTCCATTTGAGCTAGTCGAACCGATGCGAAATTCACTGTCACTCCTCTCTGGTGATGACCGTCAAGCTTCAATTGACCAGAATTCGGGCGCTGTGTGCAAATTATGAACGAGTAGCGCTTATCATATCACGTAGGATTTCGATTTGTGCTTCCGATAGGGCGATTTTGCCCTCGTATCAAGCAGTCACGAAAATTGCAACAGCTTTTGCCGCTGTATACAACACTATCTAACTTCATGGGCTAATCAGGGTAAATTTCCCAGAAAGTAGGACGTCCTGGACTCATGGAGCGAAGGAGGCACAAATTTTGTTCGTACGAATCTCTATGGGATTAATTGTATTCGTTTGCGCTGTCAGTTATCTTGCGTGCACCCAAGATAAAGGCGGCGACAAGTGGCAAATCATCGAGTCGGGAACGGAGGCGCACTTGCACGGCGTGCACTTTGTTGACGGCAAGCGCGGTTGGGCGGTCGGTGCGGAAGGTTTGGTGCTATCAAGTTCTGACGGTGGGTTGACGTGGAACGAACAATCACCCAAGAAAAGCATCTCTAGACATGCTCTCAATAAAGTCCATTTCTCCACCGCTATCAACGGTTGGGCGGTGAGCCGTATGGGGGAGGTACATTATACGGGGAGCGGCGGAAAATCGTGGTCGATGCAGGCGACGCCGGTTGACAAAGGGTTACTCGACGTCCAATTCGTGGGAGCCTCCGAGGGCTGGGCGATCGGCGGGTATGGCACAATCCTCCACACGGTCGATGGCGGCGGACGTTGGGAGAAACAGCGCACGCCTTCGGACTCGCACCTGTGGGCAGTGCATTTCGCCGACAATCGGAACGGATGGGCTGTCGGGGAGAAGGGAGCTATCGCCTACACTCGAAACGGCGGCAAGAACTGGCTACCTCAGCAGAGCAATACTGAACAGCCGCTTTTAGGGGTGTTTTTCACCGACGCAAATACCGGTTGGATTGTTGGCACAAACGGGTTGATTTTGCACACGACGGATGGCGGCAATTCTTGGGAGCGTCAAACGCTGCCAGTGAAGAAAACCTTGCGCAGCGTGGTGTTTGTTAATTCTCTGCAAGGGTGGGTGATTGGCGAGGAGGGGTTGATTCTACACACCGCCGACAGTGGGAAAACGTGGACAACCCAGCCCACAGCCACGAATTCAAATCTCCTCGATATTTATGTGCACAAAAATCGGAGTTGGGTGGTCGGAGCGGGCGGGACCATCTTGCGGCGTGGTTGAATCGGGAGCGGATTCCCATCTGTTGATAACCCAAATCACCGACAATGCAAAAGGTGTGTGGACGAGCTGAATCGCTAGGACAATGCATCAGACGAATCAGATAATCATAAATCCTGCCGTTCGTTCATTTGGAAATCAATCCAGATCGGGCTTGACCACGCGAGGTGCTCATCAGTTTGAATGGCGCGAACGTAGTAGTACCGGCTCGTCTGCGATTGATTTACGCCGGTGTTTTCAATTTCCGCACTGAACGCCGCTCGGTTCGGTTTCTCTCCCGCCTGCGCATGTTCATAGGTGTGAATGACGACGCCGTTCCCAATCACTTCGATTCTGTCGATGGGGGCGGTTCCCTCCACGGCTACCATCAGCTTCAACGGGAATAACGCATCCATTGTGTACTGATTCACCGTGATTATCGAACCCATGAAAAAATCGTTAATCGCGAAATTCAGTTTGATTTTTGCACCGCTGGTGGCATAGGTTCGCCGCGCCTTGAGGGCATCGAATATCGCACCGCGCGTCAACTCCGGAGCGTAGATGCCGGCAATGCACGATTGCCCCGGCATTACGTTGTGTCCGTCGGACGAGCCGACGAATCCAAGATGATAACCCCGCGCTAGCGCGTCCTGCACGTAGAATCCCGGCACAGTTCTGTCGGGCACCTGCCGCATTGCCTCATAGTGCTCCGAACTCCCCCAATTGGAACTCACCTCGACCAGCGGTGACAACTCCGGATCGTGGTAATGCCAGTTCATCAGATGGTGGGCATACGCCGGATGGTGGGGGATTACGAGGACTTCCTTCCCTAGCTCTTTCAGATATTGGTATAACCTAGGAGGCGAGTCTGTCCGGCTGTCGTATCGGTTGATTTGCGGCGCAGTGTCATCGCGGAAATAGATGTTCCTATGCCCGTAATCCAGTGACGTCCATTCGTTACCGATGAGAGTGACAAATTCACCCGGCTTGTACTTTGAATTTGCGAGCGCGATAGATCTCTCCCACTGAGATTCTGATTGATATTCGTGGTCGATGAGGCATGCGAAGTCCAATCCTGCCTCATACTCGGCAATCCGATAGTTTTCTTCCTGAGAGCCGTTTTTGGGCCATCCGCAGAGAGATTGGTTGGTATGTATATGAATATCACCGAAATAGACGCTGTGATCGGCGTGTCGGCTCCAGTCATCCGAATCATCAGGGTCGAATTCTTCCGAAACGCTAACTGCATCAAAGTCGATTCCGCGACGAATTAATTCAAAGTCAGTATCCGTCCAAGAAACAATAGTTGGCACCTCCTCAATTCGCGCTTCCGGTATGCTTTCGGAGTAGAAGGAGATGGCACCAAGATACGCTAGGGGAAACGGATAGATGACCGGTTTTTCCCTCTCCCAATCTACGAGTTCGCCGAACGGTGTTTTTAGGTAGATTACAGTGTCTTCGTTTGATTCGGGAACAGAAATCGTATACCACTCCCAAGTTTGCTCCTTCAGCTCGAAGGTCTGTTCCGATAGAGGGCCCTGTATCGTAATTACACAACTCCCAAGCGCTTCCACTTCCGCTCGCCCTCCGAAGTTCGCCGCAATGTAGAATCCGACCTCGGTGCTCCCGGGACCTACCGGAGGCAGTTTAACACACGCAGTCTGAAGAATCCGTCTGAAGGGCATTTCGGTTTCGGACGGTTCAAAATCCGTATTGTGTATGTACCCTTCAAAACCCCATTGAAGCAGGTGAGCCATGCGATTTCTATCCTTCACCGTCACAATGTGCTTTGGCATGAGAATCCTCCTGTAAGATATTATATGGCTTGGTCGGTTCGGGGCCGTACCACGGTTTCGCCGTCGTCTTCAATAAGCGGATGGCTATACACGTAAGGAGGTTCTAGCACCGCTTGTTGCGCTTCGGTCAACTCGGATACCCATTCCGGCTGATTGGTTTGGTAGGTCGACGGAACCCAGCTAAAGTATTTTGGGACATAGCGGAAGAATAACACTCGTCTCTCGCCTTGTCCCTTCCACGGGATGGTACCATGGGTTGTCGCCTCATTGAAAATTATCAGATCGCCCGCCTTCGCCGGCGGATTGAAGACAACCTCCCGGTCATATTCGTAGTATCGAATGTGCTTGGGCAGTGGAAAATTCGCCTTATGACTACCGGGGATAACCACCAAACCACCATCGCCGGGGTTGACATCGGCTAGTTGGTATTGAAATACCGTAAGTGCACAGCGTATCCGACCGTTTTGATACCTGTGGTAGCGTGTGCCGTCAAGTTCCGCATCGCCGTAGCCGTGGAGATGGAGTCCAGAGCATCCGATTAGTGCACTCGCTGCGTCAACGCCGTGGTCCAAACGCCACCCTCTGCCAAATATGGTATTGCAGTAAGGAATCAGCTTGGAATGCGCCAAAAGGTCTCGAAAGGGCTGGCACCACGGTTTGGGCCACGTTAGCAAACCGGAATAAAGCCTAAAGATGTCCCACTTTCCTTTCAAACCCTCGGCAGTCTGATGAGGCGGACCAAATTCGCTACGTCGATCCTCATTTGCGTCGAGGGCTTCATTAAGCGCTTTTACCTCTTCACGGTTGAGGAAACCTTTCACGACGAGGAACCCTTGTAGGTCAAACAGATATTTCTCTCGATCGGTCATGGTGACATGATCGACTTCCTCGTGCATCGTGCATGCCTCCTACAGCCTCTGGTCGAGCCTAGGACGCTCAACGGATTCACCGTCATCGTTAATCAGCGGGTGACCGTAAACGTAAGGCGGCTCCATCACAGCCTGCTGTGCCTCCGTCAGCTCGGATACCCACTCCGGTTGGCTGGTTTCGTATGCGGCAGGGATCCAGTTGAAGAATTTGGGGACATATCGGTAGTATAGCGCCCGTCTCTCATGCTCCCCCTTCCAAGGCAAAGTGCCGTGCGTGGTTGCCTCGTTAAAGATGACCATGTCGCCAGCCTTGACAGGCGGGTTGTAGAAAATTTCGTGGTCAGCTTCATACATTCTGACGTAGTCGGGGAGAGGGAAGTTGGCTTTGTGGCTGCCGGGAACAACGACCAATCCACCATCGCCGGGGTTCACGTCGGTCAGAGGGAACTGAAAAACGGTCAAAGCACAACGCATCCGTCCATTTTGGAATTTGTAATACCGTGATCCGTCGAGCACGGCATCACCCCATCCGTGAAGATGCAGCCCCTCACAGCCAATAACCGAGCTAGTAGCGCTGACACCGTGGTCGAGGCGCCAACCCCTTCCAAACATGGAGTTACAATACGGGATCAACTTCGGGTGTGCGATAAGGTTGCGAAACGGGTCGCACCACGGCTTTTCCCAATTCAGCAAGTCGCCATAGGTTCGGCTTGAGAATTCACCTTTCAGCCCTTCTGCCTTCTGGTGCGGAGGCCCGAAATCGCTGCGTTTGTCCTCATTGGCGTCAAGGGCATCATTTGCAGCGTTCACCTCCGCTTCCGTCAGGAAGTCTTTAACCACGAGAAACCCCTGCAAGTCGTACAAATATTTCTCACGGTCGGACATCGTTACGAAATCTTCTTGTTCGTTCATCGGTGATAACCTCTCTGGGGTAAGTGTCTACGGTAGGTGCGCACCTCGCACTGTGCAGCCTCATTCATTAGATGCCAGGAGATGTGCTGCTTGTCCCTAACCGCGACCGATATACGGCATCCCGTTCGCCATGACCGTGATGAAGGGTACATTCGTATCCAGCGGAAGATTCGCCATGTACACTACGGCGCGAGCGACGTTATCCGCATCCATTCTCGGTTCGACCACGACGGCACCGTGAGGTTGGAGGCTACCGCTGTCAGAGCGCGCGGTCATATCTGTGGCAGCGTTGCCGATGTCGATTTGACCGCACAATATGTCGAAATTTCGCCCATCAAGCGAAGTTGATCGAGTGAGACCGGTCAGCGCGTGCTTCGTGGAGGTATATGGCGCCGAGTTTGGCCTCGGCACATGGGCAGATATGGAGCCGTTATTGATTATGCGTCCGCCGCGCGGATTTTGATTCTTCATGATTTTGATTGCTTCTTGCGTGCAAATAAAAGAGGCGGTCAGATTTGTGTCAACAACCGTTTGCCATTGTTCTAGCGTCAGTTCTTCCATGGGAACACCCGGTGCGCCCACACCGGCATTGTTGAAGAGCAAGTCCAGTCGTCCGAAAGTCTCTACTGTTTTTGCGAATAGATGTCGGATGGCGGCAGGATCGGTTACATCGGTAGGCACAGCCAACATGCGCGAGCCGGCATCGCCTGCTTCCGTGACAGTTTCCTGCAAACGTTCTTCGCGACGCCCGGCAATGGCGACGGAATATCCGTCTGCCACGAGTGCAAATGCGGTTCGCTTGCCAATTCCACTTCCACCTCCGGTTATGATGGCTACTTTCACGGGTGTGTTCACTTGTGATTCCTCCTTAAGCATTAGAATTGTAATTCGACTTTATAGGTACAATACTGGCTGTTTGGTTACATTACGTGACAGACAAATTGGCTCTTCCAAATCTGCATCTAAATCTGTAATCGTCGTATCTGGTCGCGGGAGTGATTCGTCGAGAAGCAGATTGGTTTCTGCCATGTCCGTCAATGCACTTGCCAATAATCGTCGAGCTTCTTCGAGATTGGTCCCACAGGTGATGACCTCTGGAAAATCTAAAACTTCGGCATGAACCCCTTTATCAAGATATTTGTACATTGCTTTGTAGGTCAACACGATTTAATCTTGTCCTTTCACTGATGAAAATCGGGAAGAAAGTTAATTGTCTTACTAGCCAATAGCCTGTCGAAGTTTGTCTTTACTACGATTAATTATAAGTTATCTTAGCACGTTTTCATTAACAATTCTATATAATACTGAGCAATTCATCGAAAGCGGACACATACAATAGCAACCACTGTCTGAACTTGCATCCGCACGAATGCAAGCGATTTTTTAGTTGACATGCCAATCCCAATGTGTTAAAATCCGATTACAATTGAATAGTTTCGGATTCAGGGGCTGGCAACTACCACGAGTTGTCAGAGAATAGGGAAGCGCGGTGAGAATCCGCCACGGCCCCGCCACTGTAATCGACGGAATATCGTCCTGAAAACACCACTGTCCAAGGTCATCTGGATGGGAAGGTAGGGACGAGTTGTCGTAAGTCAGGAGACCTGCCTGAATCCGGTTTCACACATCGGCTTTCGCGGGAAGGCTGTGAGACAGAGATCGGTTTCGTCCTATCTGGACAGTGCGGAAGAAAAACTCCGCACGCCGCGCAATGCGCACATTGGATGAATAGTGAACTGTACCCCAGTTTCCCTAGCGGAGGCTGGGGTTTTTTTGTTGCTATAGCACATTGTCCCAGATGGACGAAAGGATTCACCGATGTTATTACACCGTTTTAGTGCGTTTTCCTGCTCCGCCAAGGGGCACCTTGATTGGTTCAGAATTTTCGCAGTTTTCGTTTCGGCACTACTCCTGATTCCGAAATTTGTGACCGCACAGGATCAGGTTAGCAATCTAGCAATTGTCGCGAACGGTTTGACCAAACCTGAACTCAATATCTTACCGTCGCTGTCAATCGTCAACCTCGACGAACCCGACGCGGAGCGAGCTGTCGCGAATGACGAAATACCTCTCGGTGACATAATACCCAGTGATTTGGTTGCGCAAGAGAATCTGTTATATGTAGTCAACCAAATACGGGACCCGTTTTTTGATCCGCGCGGGGGATATGTCGAAGTAATAGATTTACTTATCCGTTCTACCGTAGGGAAAATTCCAATTGATTCAGATACAACGCCGAAGCAAATCGCGATAGTAGAGACTTTCAAAGCGTATGTTACCGGGCTTTACAGCGACAAAGTAGATGTCCTGGATTTGAACCGCCAACACGTCATCAAACGCATTCCTGTCGGTCAAATGCCTGACGGAATCACGGTACTCAATGGTAAGGCTTACGTGGCAAACTCTGCTTATGCGAAGGAAGAAGGCACTTGGAACATCAGTTATGACGACAATAGCAGTGTCACGGTGATTGATACCTCCAACGACACCGTGTTGAAAACCATACCCATGCCGATTAATACCTCCGGAATTACGAACGATGGAGAATCCAGAGTAATTGCTGTGTCAGCAGGAGTTGGCGACTGGATTGTTCCCGGGGGAATACCGGGTACGATTGTCATTATCGACACGGTCACCGATGAAATCGTAGACACTATCGAATTAGAAAAGAGAGCCGGAAGCCCCGCTGTTGATAGCATGAAGCGTTTGTTCATAAGTTCCGGTGGATTGCTCGTTTATGACCTGGTAGGTAATCAATGGCTGCATGGTCCGGATAATCCGTTCTCCGATTTGGGTAGTATCGGAGCGATTGACCGGGACGACAACCTTTACATCACCAAAGCCGATTGGACAGGCGGCGGAATGGACGAGTTGTATGTTATTTCGCCCAATGCGGTGTTGCTGGAAACCTACAGCGTCGGACACGGTGCGTCGGGAATTGCGCTTGCCCAGGTTGAGACACTCCTGACGGCGGTCAGTCCACAGGGAAAGTTAGCGACCAGTTGGGGCAAACTCAAGTCCAATAACTGAACCTTTACCAAGCGGCGCCTGCACATCCACATGTCCACAGGGCTAACAGCATAAAATCAGTGCATACCATGCTTCGTGATTTAAAATTGGCGTTTCATTCAATTATGTTGTTTTTTTTCGCCATCGTATTCGCCAATTGTTCAGGTGGAAGGGGGCAGGCGCCGCTTTCATGGCACGTCAGTTTTGTGTCGCTCGGAGCCGAAGTTCACTTTGACTCAGTCAATCGAAGTAAGATTCGACAACTGCGCGTTCTGAGCGCAATAGGTGTGGAGGAATTTGTTGTTGCCCAATTAAATTTGGACAGCTATCCCCGCACTGTAGAGCCCCTCTACTTTCGGTGGGAGAACGGAATCGAGTACCGGTTCGAGGTTCAGGGGGAATCGGGCGAAACCTCAACCAAGACACTGCGAGCACCGCAGGCAGATCGACAAGGTTCACTTCAGATTGCAATTCCTTACGGTACGGTTGCAGAGAGAGACATTGACGGCCCAGATTCCACGGTGACTCTAGCAGACAAGTCATTGGTGCTTCAGGATAGCACCATTACGATGACTTTGCTCCTGCGAAATGGCTTGAGAGCACCCGTCGAGTTTGAATTAGAGGTCGAAATTCCCCATCCGCTACAAGCGGCGACGTGGCCCGAGGGATTCGATACCAAACACGTAGCCGAAACTTCCAATTCGGCGCAAAATGTTAACGAAGGCGGGATTCGGCGTTTGTCCGCGTCGGGGAGATTCACGGTCGAGTCGGAGGTCTGGTATCGGCAAATGGAGATACTGGTCCCTGCGGAGCCGATCCCCGACTCAACACAAATCTCCGGACGTGTGTTCTTCAAATCCGCCGATGGCGAGGCGTCGGAGCGGCAGACTTCCATTTCCTTGCAGTCGGCGCCCATTGATGAAATCGCTGCGCTGGTTTCGATCGAGGACGTGTTCATGCCAACAGACGAAGCTGGCATTTTCGATCCGCGCCAACAACCGAATGTAATTTCTTATCCGCAGCCCGTACTTGGACACCTTGGCAAGTGGTTGGGAGTGAAATCAGAACGGACAGACTATTTTGAACCGATTACGTACCAGTCAGTACGTCTTCGGAATAATGGTGAAAACACTATCCATTTGCTTGTTTCAGCAGTGAATATCGACACAAAGAGTGGAAGCCCTGTCCCCTTCCTGGCTCCTCCAGATCAATTTCACGCGGGCACAAACCGAAGTTTTGCATTTGCAAGTTTGTCACCTCACACCGTCACCAATGTACCGCTACCAATATTCTTTAATCCATCAATAATCCAAGATACTACATCGCGTGAATTTAAAGGGAGAGGCAGTTATGGACGGGAGATAGAGGTCAAGGTTTGGGGAAGCGATACAACGGTGCTCCGTGCAACGAAGCATCTGCACATCACTACACCAAATCAGCAAGCCCTAGTCATTACGGTATGTGCATTTGCTGGCACAATTGTAGGACTTTTTCTCTTTTTCGGCTATCATCGGTCAATCTTTACTCGCTTCTCCACGAAGCAACTCATCGTGATTGCTCTTTTTGGCGCGACCATCTTTGTTGCCGTCAGTATTCCGTCCACCTTGATTGCCAATCTAGTTTCAGCGTTGCTCGGTCCCGCCTCATTTCTTGTCACGGGACTGATAAACGAGATGTTGTATTACGCGCTACTCACGGCATTGTTGATGCTCGTTCCCAAGCCGGGCGTTATAACACTAGTATCACTCGTTCGACTGTTGCTTGGCGGCATTATACTAGGATTATTCAATCCAACCACGCTGGTCTATACAGGTGTGAGCATCTTGCTACTGGAAGTGGGTTTCATGGTTGCGCGAAACGGCCGTCGCTTGTTGCCGCTCGGGTTCGTGTTTGGCGTGTGCGATTCCCTCAGCGTTTTCGTTGATTTCCAGATTAGTATGACGCTGTACCGCCTTTTTTATGCCGATTGGTATATCATTTCGCGGTGCGTGGTCGACGGGTTTATCTATACTTTTGTCGGCGTAATTTTGGGTAAGGGTTTGGGATGGGGATTGTGGCGCGTGGCGGAATGATATGTGAATGGCGATAAATTTGGGATTTCTCCACTATTGGGGGCGGAGACCTCGCGCCTACGATTACACGCGTGCCTAACACACATGTCAACAGAACCTCTATTAGACATCTTTCCAAAATAAGTATCTATTTGGCTTGATTTTACGTTATATCCTTTCAACAATCTTCTGTTGTAGAAAGGATACCCATGAGTCAATTTGAAAAAGCAGTAAAACAGTCGGATGAGCAATTTCTGCGAGCGGTTGGTATTGACAAGGCGGCTTTCAACCTTATTTTGGAGCGTGTGGCGACTTACTTTGAAAAACTTAAAGAAGAACGTCCGATGAAGAAACGAGGAAAGAAATCGGAGGTTGCATTGGCCGATCGCCTTCTATTGACATTCACCTATTTGCGCCACTATCCAACCTTTGCCAGATTAGGCATGGAGTTTGGTATCAGTGAGTCTTATGCAAATAAACTCTATCATCAGATACTTGATGTGTTAGTTAAAGTGCTTTCATTGAAGAATCGAAAGCACTTAGTGGAGGGCGATCTCCAAACCATCATCGTTGATGCCACCGAGCAACCGATTGAACGTCCAACCAAAGGACAGCGTGTCTACTATAGCGGTAAAAAAAAAGGCACACCATAAAAGTTCAATTGATTGCGTGTTTGGCGCTGTTAGAAATATTATCGGTTACCTGCCGCAAAGGGAGTGTTCACGATTACACCATTCTGAAGGAAAGTCGTGTGGCAATTTCTCCCGAAACTGAGAAGTTGGCTGACAGTGGTTATCAGGGGATAGCCAAACGGTATGCCAACAGTTCGACGCCCATCAAGGCCTATCGGAGCAAGCCCTTAACTCGGGAGGCGAAGCAATTCAACCGACGGTTGGCAACACGCAGGGTCGCCATTGAGAATATCGTCAGACGATGTAAGATTTTTCGCATCACCAAAGACATCTATCGAGGCAAACATCGCAACTATGGGAAAACATGGAATGTGATTGCTGCCATTGTAAACTTGCGATATTCCTCAACAAGTTGCCAAACGGCGTAGTTATTCTAATCTCCAAGATTGCTGGAACTACACGGATCTATTTTGGAAAGATGTCTATTGTCGAATCTAAAATTTTGCCCTTAAATTTATAAAAATGCATTGATTTGCGGGCTCAGAACACTGACAAAATTACTTGCGTTTAGGAGGCGTCTATGAAAAATGAAAATCTACATTTGAGGACATGTCTCGCCTATTTGATTTGCATTATAGCTCCGATCTGCGCTACTCACGGGGCCGAGATTCAAGGCGACGACATTACTTTTACGAGGCAAGGGGTAGTGATAGAGTCTTGGCATGATCCGACGATGCGCATTCAAGCGAAAGTCCAATCTGATGCGGGTGTAATCCCGTGTAAAGCTCTCTCAATAGACGCCGACCGCTTTTTTCTCCAATTTGCATGGCAGCCCGCTACACCCTATGACATCCGTGTCAATTCTTTGGACCTAGAAGGATGTCATGTCTCACCGCTCAAACCGAGCGCCTATCGGGTGCGTATGATTGAGCTGGATTCGCTGCTTTCACTGTTAGCAAATTTTAAGCGTCCCGCCGTCCCTACCACCGTCGCCTTCTCCCCCGATGGCAGTCAACTCGCTATTGCAACGGATGCGGGCCATCTGGCGATTGTGAACCCGCTAACAGGAGCAAGCATCTGGACCACACGAATCTCGGAAGGTTATGCGAAACACGCGACATTCAATCGTGACGGCACTCGCTTTTACATAGGCGAACAATCCGCCGAAGGCTTGATATACGCTTACACGCTGTCAGACAAGAAGCCTGCGCTGTTATGGAGCTACCGGACAGCGGGCGACATTGATACCTCCCATCCAACAAACCCGGACGATGTATACGGGTGGGTACAGTATCCTGGACCTTATCGCATGGCTGCGACCAATGATGGGGATCTCTTGGTGTCAGCGAATCATTCATGGACCGAGGATGGTAAAAACTTAAAAAAAGCACAGTTCTACCGTTTCGACGGCACGACCGGAGAAGTAAAATGGAAGTGGCCAAGGAATCAAGCCCTCCCGATGATTATCAAGTGGTTTGACTACAGTCAAGACGGAAAGACTATTGCCGTTGTGTGCGACGGAGGGGCTACCGACGGTTCGTCACGTTACAGATCGGGGACGTTGTATGTTTTTGACGGCACAACCGGGGCGGACCTATGGGATTTCACGTTTAACTCGCTGGAGCCCTATTATAGAACGGTGTCTTTTTGGCGCGGTGTGAGCGTCTCACCTGACGGAACACGGATAAACGTCTCGACAGATGATGGAAGAGTTTTCATTTTTAATGCAACCCACACCGAAAATCATTGGAAAGCCAACCTCACCACTCCTCTGAAGGTTAGTGATATTCCCATCACCGCAACCACAGGCACTATTGGCGCTACAAACGAGTTTGCCCTGTTTGTGACCGGCGACACCTATATTCCTTATCATCTTAAGAAAGGCGCGCAGCAACCGCCTTCCGCGCATCCAAACGGTATGACGTTTTTCGCCTATTCGTGGACGGGGGAAAAGATTTGGCAGTGGAAATTGGACAACATGCCTCAGGCATTACAGATTGATGCGGCCGGGGAGTATGCCGTTGTTAGCCAATCGAAGTATAGCCGAAGTAGCGTTCAACAGTTGCACGGCGTCTCTGTCTTCAATCTGCGCGCAAAGGGCGGCGGTCTTGACAAATATCTTTACACCTATCGTACAGAGGGAAAGCTTCCTTACGATACTTTAGGTATCAGTGCTGACGGAAGGTTTATAGCCGTAGTCGAAACACCAATAGTCATGCCGGATGAAACCGTGCGTGGAAAGAACCGAGTCCATATATTGCAGTAACTGTGGAGCACGACGGTGAGATTTCTTTTTCGCGTTTGTACGTTTCGATAATTCAGTCCCACCTTTTGTAAATTCCTGGTTTTTGCAGTGCCCACCGTTCGTTGGTGTTTTCGTAGCCGGCGGTGAATCTCGGTGCGGGGAAAGCCCATCTCAAATGAGTGAATAGCGAATGTGATAGAAATCCTACTAGTCTTTAAAGTCCTCAGAAGACATATAGAAAATCCCGTGCGACAGACCTCTGCACAGGCAGTAACAACTCATACCCCCAAGCATAGCCTTGTCAACTATTAGCCTCACGAAGACTCCAAAACCTCAACTCTTTTCTGACGGTTCGACACGAAGTGTTTCCATCGCCTTCGCATCACTTGCTGCCAACATATTCAACTTGGCGTGAATCGTGTTGATTAACCCATCCAACTGCACCATGAAAGCAACATAATCATCCCCTGTTGGCAGCCTGCCCTCGACACGATCGTCCACCGCGCGCTTCTTGATACGAGATAACACATCCAACAACCGATAGAGTTGTTGCGGGCGGGTTTCACCACGTTGATCGGATTCAATGTCGCTAATCCGCGTCATGAACTCGTGCAATCTCGCGCTCAATTGACGCCGCATTTCGATGCGATTCTGGCGGAGCGTCGCGCCGACGACAATAACCAAGATTGCCAATACCAAGAGATACGGAAGCGTGTCGTTGAATGCTTCCGCAACGCTTGATGAAAAGGTAGGTTCGCCGCGATGATAAAAGTCCATGGCGCCGCGGTGAATGGGAAAATCTTGCTCCTCTTTAGCGAATTCTTCGGTCAACTCCCTTAACTGATTACGGAAAGCAGTTGAGTGTGCCATTTGTGTCATCGTACGCACGAGGAATGCGGGAACATTCTGATGTGTGATTAGGCTCGCTTTGACAGCTAGACATGATGTGTCTTGCGACGGTACGTTATGCTCTCCAGAATACACACTACGTGGCAGTTGGAAGGGAAAGAATGCGGTATTTTTGAAGACGAGCGCGTTTACCTCCTGAATGGGCAGGAGATTGAATTTTCCAGTCCCCAGCAGATTCTTCAACATCGGTGAAAAACCGCCTGCCACGATAAACGCCGCATCAATCTCTCCGTCGTCAAATGCCTTTAGCGTGTCGGCGAAGTTGAGCGTGTACATCTGCTTGTCGTTCACACTCATACTGTAATGCTGAAGCACCTGTTGTACCATCTGAATCGTTCCACTCCCCTTAGCACCCACGGAGACATTCACCCCGCGCAACCCTTGAATGTCGTCAACGCCAATGTCTTTCCGCACGACGATGTGCAACACTTCAACGTACAGATTGGCGACCGCTCTAACTTCACGGATAGCTTGGTCACTTTCTCCCGACTTCTCGCTGCCTGCTTGACCGAATTGCGATTTCCTGTTGTTCTGATAAAACGCAAATTGGACTTTGCCTTCCATGATGCGGTCCAGGTTGTCCGCGGAACCGTCTGTTGTCTGAATTTCGACCGTGATGCGCGGATACTCAAGTCGAAGCACTTCCTTGAGTTGCAAAGCCAAGCTATGATAGGCTCCTGTTTCCGAGCCTGAAGCAATGGTGATGGTATGGGGAAGTCGCGAGGCAAGGCGATTATAACTGACCGCGGCGAAGATAATGCCCAACAGAATTACTACAACGAGAATCCACCCTCGGATGTTCATCCGTTTTCCTCCTTCTCAATCTTAAGTTGGTTGAGTAGTCTCTGCCTCAACCCGCTCTTGCCGGTAGTGTTCCACGGGTGCTTGCGATCGCCAAGCAGAATAAGTCCATCGCCATCCTCCACGATGAAGTCTTTTTCGGGCGCCATGATGATTCTTCTCCCGCGTATAACTCCCTGCGGCAGCACCCGTTCCTCCAATTCCACCAAACATTTGGAAATTTGAGCGAAAGAATACCCATCAAGCTGCGCATCCTGGATGCTGTAGAGTGTCGACTCGGTCCTGGTATCAAGCGTTTCAAACACCGATGGTCCAACCCCCCGATCAATAGCCGTTTTCGCCAAAATCAGCGGCACAATCTCTCCCGTGTACACAATGCGCTCGCGGCCATTACGCCGAAAAATCCCTTCATTCTGTTTATCCAAACATTCCGCGACTATCTCAAGGCGTGGATGCAAATCATCAATGATTCCAACGGCAGCCGCTGTAAGCACATCCGCACTGGAATCTTCTCCGCTCGCAAAGACGATTGCCGTGCGAGCCTCTCCCACGTTTGCTTGGACATATGTATTTGCGTTAGTTGGTGAACCGTGGGAAAAATAAATGTCATCGAAATTGTCGGTAACTCGGGTGGGCAATTCTTCAAACGCCTCGGAGACTATTACGATTGGAGACTCGCTAGTGTCCATATCGGTGCGCAGATTCTCAATGACCGTTGTAATTTTGTCAGGATTTTTGCTCCAATCTACAATTAATATGTGCCTCTTTAGACGTAATCGAACCAATCCCCTCACCCGCCTTTCATGAATGTCGGATAGCTTTGTGATTAGTTGGCTAGCAACTGTTGAGAAACACCCCAGTGTTATGATGCTGAAGACGATTGTGGAAATTCGTCCGGCAACGGTCCCAGCGGAAATGTCCCCATAGCCGATAGTTGTCATGGTGATGAACGCCACCCATACCGAATCAAACAGCGCCAAATCCGGTTTTTCCCGCTGTTCAAACGTGTGGAATGCGAACACATACAAGAGAAACGCAAGCAACATGATTTCGGATACGAGCAAGGAGGTGCCACTTCTCCAAGGTAGTAACCGACGCAATTTCTTAAGGACATGCTGGGGCGAGACCATAATTGAATGGAGATCAATAAGACGGGAAGTACTCGTCACTGTAAACAACCGACAACCGGAACGAGAAAGGATTGTGACGCGTTAAGACAGACGGTTCCTATTTCTAACGTTTGGATCAATCAAAGGTGCGTAAACGCAGAACTACAACTATCCTTGCTCTAGGAATCCGCTACAACCGTCGCTGGTCTTGTGCCGAGTCCGCCTTCTCGTTGATTGTCGTAGAAGCGCCGCGTCGGATAGGCAAAGTTGATATCTTTCTGAGTGGCAAACTGGTGCAGGACATCCTCCCAAATCGTCTCCGACGTACCACGCCGGGTACGGGGCTCGCACAAATAGCGGATGGTGAGTAGAACTCCACTCTCCGCCACGCTAGTATAGACTGTGGGAGTGAGCACGGAATAGAATATCATAAACCGACGGCTCGCCTCTTGGATACGTTTCTGGGCAACTTCGCTTGAGTGCTGAGCGTGTTTCGTAGCAATTTCTTGTAGAATTGTCTTCGCCTTTTCCCAATTACTCTCGAATGTAACCAGCACCGGAAGTTCATTCCAGATATACTGAAACCCTCTGCTATAGTTTGACACGACTTCACTCAATACCAGGCCGTTCGGTATGTGAAGGACGCGCCCGGTGCTCTGATCCGCGTCCACCCAATTTCCAATTTCCATCAAGGTAAACTTAAAGATTCTTACGTCAACTACATCTCCCGCTTGATCCCCTATCTGAATACGATCGCCCACATTAAACGGTCGTCGCCAGATTATAAAAAACCAGCCGGCAATCGCTGTCACTACGTCTTTCAACGCAATCGTTAATCCGGCGGCGACTAGACCTAGAAAGGTTGCTAGAGACTGAATCCCTTCGAACCATACTCGCCCCACGAGAACAACGCCAATGGCAGCCGCTACACTCTTGGAAGTTTTCCGCCAACGATAGCGGAGACGTACGTCTTCTACCCTCCGCAAGACGATAGACATAACAAGAGTGCGCACCAGCCAGAGGATCAGGATGATTATGATTGAGGTAAAGAGATTCTTCTGTACCCACGGTGTCAGTTTCGTTATTTGTGCGATCCAGTGTGTAAACGTTTCCATTAAGAATTATCCAACCCAATCTCTTAAAGGTTTTTATTGACCGTACATTCCTGATTAAACGTGATGCTGGTTCTCCGATTCCTACTCGCGCTTGTATGGAACACCCAGTGCCAGTGGTGGCGTGGATCGGCCAACAAAGCCCGCGAGAACTAATAGTGTCAACACGTACGGTAGCATGAGCAAAAACTGGTACGGAACGTCCCATCCGATTGCTTGAAAACGAACCTCCAGCGACTCTCCCAGACCAAATAGCAATGCTGCGCCACACGCCTTGACGGGGTGCCATTTGCCAAAAATAACGATTGCCAGAGCGATGAACCCCCGCCCGACAGTCATACCTGGCGTAAAGTAAGGGACATCGGCGAGCGACAGATAGCCACCGGCGAATCCCGCAATCAACCCCCCAAACAGCACACACAACGTGCGTAACCTCCGCACATTCACTCCAACCGCATCAACAGCCTTCGGGTGTTCTCCACAAGCCCGAATTTTCAATCCGTGGGAAGTTTGGAATAGATAAAAATACACGCAAGGAACGAGTAGCAAGGTCAGGAAAACGAGGATGTTGTGTTGAAAAAGCGCCGGACCGACCCAAGGAATGCTAGACAAAACAGGAATTTGGACTTCACCGAACGCGGCAACTTTGAGCGCTGAACCGGTATAGCTAAAAAGTCTTTGATAAATAACCTCGGTGAGCCCCAACGCCAATAGTGTAATCCCCGTCCCTGTCACCACCTGATCAGCGGAGAGTCGAATGGTAAGGAATGCAAACACATAAGCCGTGATCCCGCCACTCAACCCGGCGGCAACCAGCCCGATCCACGGTGCCAAGTCTGGAAGAACGGAGCCTGTATAGAAGGAGCCTAGCATGCCAAAGAATGCACCCATGAGCATCATACCTTCTATACCGATATTGATAACCCCGGATCGCTGTACAACGACCTCACCCAATGCAGCCAAAAGCAAAGGGGTTGCCTGCCTAATAGTTGCCGCGAGTATCTCTTCAAACATAGGGCGTGGAAACTAACACATACCGAGACAGAATATGCCTGCGCGAACATAACGGTGCTGTAAGACTGTACATCACTCGGTAGCCGCGGGCAGCCCGCTGGGTTGCATATTGATCCGGACGGTTTGTGACGGGGAAATTCCGGTGATTTCGACCATTTCCGTCCGATCCGCATAGCCGGACTTTTTCAACCGGATTTCATACGTCTTCCGTCCAAGGTTGAGCAGCTTTGCTTCGTGGCGGCTATCGGAAGTCACTGTTTTCTGCTGCCCGTTGAGATACACTTCCGCCCCGCCGACATTGGATTTTATGGTTAGGTGAACCCGGGGGTAACGCATTGGCGCGGTGGGTTGAGGGACGGTTTTTGGTCGAAATGATTGGATAACAATTACTCCAATTGTGATAATGACGATTACCCCAATGACAATCCAAGGCAATAGATGTTGGGGCACCTTACCACTCGCTACAGACCTTTCATTGTGCTGCATAGCATTACTCTCGTAAATCGGTCCGGGTACAAATTCATAGCCCCAGACCATTCTTTGATCCCATCTTATGAGTATCTTAACACGAATCATCATATGATGCAAACAGATCTGACAATAGCCCTTTTGAACTGTAATCTGTTAAGTTTTCAGGATGAAACGAGTGATCAGCGACCAACCGACTGATTAAGGTGGGCGGTAGTGAATCGAGTGTGATACTGATTCCATAGAGATCCCATTTAGACCATTGCCAAAAAGTCTCAGCACAGAATGGACCGTCGGAAAATCATCCCTCCTCTCTCATAATCTTCCGTGTCATTGCACGTCTGGCCTAAATCGGGTTACAAGATGCCTTTACGACCAAGACTTAGATGCGACCGCCAGTGTAGCGCCAAATCTATGCTTGACACTATTCTCGAGAATATGTTATATTTCTTTAGTTTTGAGATTCAAATCTAAACACACTTCCGGATTTGCACAGAGGGTGCTCTCGGTTTCGAGGGTCTGATGTAAATTTGAAGGAAGTGAACGCCATAACCCGATAACCATAAGGAGAGTTTTTTTGAGAACTTCAATGAAAGGACTCCTTGAATCAGGAGTTCACTTTGGCCACCAGACGCGACGTTGGAACCCTAAAATGGCGAAATACATTTTCGCCGAGCGCAATGGTATTTACATTATTGATCTCCAGAAAACGTTGCGGATGCTTGAGACTGCATGTGACTATGTGCAGGAGATTGCGGCACAAGGCGGTACAGTGCTCTTTGTGGGAACAAAGAGGCAATCACAAGAAGCCGTTATAGAAGAAGCCACTCGATGTCAGATGTTCTATGTGAGCCATCGTTGGCTCGGTGGCATGCTAACCAACTTCCAAACCATTCGACGCAGTATTCAACGACTAGAAAAGCTGGAAGCTGATGAAACTAATGGCGTCTTCGACCAGCTTCCCAAGAAGGAAGTTATTCGTCTCGGGCGAGAGAAATCAAAACTGACTAACAACCTCACCGGCATAAAGGAAATGAAGCGGTCTCCAGACGCAGTGATTATTACCGACACGCGGAAGGAACACACCGCCATACTAGAATCGAATAAATTAGGAATTCCGGTTATTGGTATCGTCGATACAAACTGCGACCCACAGCTAATTGATTTTCCGATTCCCGGGAACGACGATGCGATTCGTGCAATTAGGCTGATTTGCTCAGTATTGGCAACTTCTATAATTGAGGGCAGGGGAAGCGCATCAGAGGGCGCAGAGGTTCCAGAAGTCGTTCAAACTGAAGCGGTAGTAGAAAGTGGCGACGGGGGGGAGAGTACCTCGACCGAAGGAGAAGCACAGACAGAGACTGTCGAAGCCGAGGCAGCGGCTAAGCGTCCGCAAAGAAGGAAGCGCACAAGCACTAGATCCAAAAAAGCAGACACAGAGGTCGCGGCTCAGAAGGGTGAAGCCGCTGTTGCCGATTCTGCCACAGAGGAGGAAAGCGCGACCGAGGCAAAGGCTGCAGACGAGGTTGAGCTAACGCCCAAACCTTCACGCCGTAAGAGGCGCACAGGCACAAAGACCAAAAAGACAGGCGCGGACACTGAAACTCCCGAGGTCGAAACTGCGGCGACCGAACCAACTTCAGAGGATAGTACCACTCAAGAAAAGGGAGAGCCGGTTGAAGCCGATTCAGTTGCTAAACCTTCACGCCGTAAGAGGCGCACAAGCACAAAAACCAAAAAGGCGGACACAGAAGCCGGGACTCCCGAGGACGAAACTGCGGCTAACGCGCCCGCTTCCGAGGATAGTGTGCCCGCCGAATCTAAATCTGAAGGAGAGCCAGAATCGGCTGAAACCGAACCTACTCCCAAGCCTCGCCGCAGGCGGCGGACGAGCGCAAAAACCAAGAACACAGACACGGAATCGGCCGAATCCCTAGCATCAGACACCTCGTCGTCATCACCTACTACCACGGAAGACGAAGCCTAAGGCTCTCGTTGCATACAATTATTGGAGGTTTTGTTCATAGATGAATATAACAGCAAAAATGGTGAGTGATCTTCGGACACGTACGGGCGCCGGAATCATGGATTGCAAAAAGGCTCTGTCGGAAACGAATGGTGATGTGGAGGAGGCAATTCAGTTCCTTCGTGAGAAGGGATTGCGAGCGTCTGAACTAAAAAGTGGCCGAGCGGCTAGCGAAGGCTTGGTTGTTTCATATATTCACCCTGGTAACCGAATCGGTGTATTGGCAGAAGTAAACTGTGAAACAGACTTCGTGGCACGTACTGACCAATTCCAGAATTTTGCTAAAGAGATAGCAATGCAGATTGCCGCAGCTAAACCAAAGTACGTGAGCCAGGAGGATGTACCGGAAGAGGTGTTGAATTCTGAGAAGGCGATTCTCCGGACACAAACCCTTGAAGAGGGGAAGCCCGAGAGAATCGTCGATAAGATTGTCGAGGGACGGCTGGGCAAGTTTTACTCTGAAATGTGCTTGCTGGAGCAGGGTTACATTCGGGATGCCGACAAGACCGTAAAGCAACTTCTTCAGGATTCGATCGCCCAACTGGGAGAAAACATCATCGTAAAACGATTTGCGCTTTATGTGTTGGGTCAAGAAAGCGACTAGCTGGAAAGCTGGTAGCCAACTCAATAACACTCTTTCATGGGGGCCTTGAACATGGCAGACAACACTTTACATCAGGCGGAAGCACGTATGAAAAAAGCGGTGGATGCAACCGCCAATAATTTTTCGCACGTACAGACCGGTCGTGCCTCCGCCTCTTTATTGGATAATGTTTTTGTAGATTACTACGGCAGCAAGAGTCCATTGACTCAAGTTGCAACCATTACCACTCCGGAACCGCGAACACTGCTAATCCAACCTTGGGACAAGTCGATACTTAAGGAAATTGAAAAAGCCCTTGCTCGCTCGGATTTAGGCTTGAACCCCAATAATGATGGAAATATCATTCGCATTCAAATTCCTGAACTGACCACGGAACGACGCGAACAACTCACAAAATATGTTCGCAAGTTGGCTGAGGATGGGCGAGTAAGTGTCAGGAATATTCGCCGTGATGCGAATGAAGCCGTTCGGAAATCCGAACAAGATTCTGGATCCGGGGAAAGAAAAGGCAAAGGCAGAGGAACGGATAGAAAGAAACAGCGAGGTAGTGACGACCCCGTTCAGGTAATCACTGATAAATACATAGATCAAATAAATCAGCTTTTGAAATCTAAGGAAGAGGAATTGCTTGAGCTTTAATCTGTCAGTTTGAAGCCAACTGTTCCCAAAAACCAATGTTTTGGAAGCGGCTTCTGAGTGCCATTGTCTTGATTCCGGTACTCATTCTGGTTATCTATTGGGATTCGCTTTTCTATCCAATCCTAGTTTTCGCTGTCGTGGTAGTTATGTTGGCCGAGTTTGGTCAGCTCACACGCTCCATTGGATCTAAGAGCTACAAAGCAACGCTTTTTCTGTCAGCATTGCCATTTTGCCTCTCGGCACAGTTCGGTTTCTCGGTTGCGTTAGCCTTTGCTTTTACCCTTGTAGTTTCTTTTGCCGCAGAAATCTTCCGAAGGCAAGTCGATGATGTTTTTCTGTCCGTTTCCAGCACCATTACCGGAAGTATCTATGTTGGATGGGCATTTGGTTACCACCTGTTACTGCTGCGGCAATTTGATGAGCAAGTCGGAAGCAGCTTGGTCTTCTTCCTCCTCGCGACGGTCTGGTGCGGAGACAGCGGAGCATACCTCATAGGGAGCAACTTGGGCAAGCGCAAGCTGTGCCCTGCTATAAGCCCCAATAAAACGATTGAAGGTGCTATTGCGGGGTTGGTTACTGGAACGGTAGGCGGATTCGCCGTTTGGTTCTTGCTCTTGCGAGAAACCCTCGACATCGTACATGTACCGATACTTGGTGTGTCTCTGAGCATCATCAGTCAAATCAGCGATCTAAGTGAGTCGATTATCAAGCGCAATGCACATGTAAAGGATTCAAGTAGTACCGTACCAGGCCACGGTGGCTTACTCGACCGATGCGACGGTTTGGTTTTTACTGCTCCCGCACTTTATTACTATTTTGAGTATTTCATAAGCAATGCATGACCTGCATCAGTTCTCGGCGCCACCTCCAGTTCCATTTCCTGTTTATCTCCCCTCGTCCATAAAACCTTTGCTTATTTCCAAGATATGAAACACCTAGCTATTCTCGGCTCTACTGGATCCATTGGAAAGAGCGCTCTTTCAGTCGCAGCAACTCATCCAGATGAATTCAGTGTCGTGGGAATCGCTGCTAAAGCTTCTGTGGATCTGATGGAGCATCAAGTTCGTCGTTTTCACCCGAGGTTTGCTGCCCTCAATGACAAAGTCGCGGCAGATGAGTTAGCAAGGCGAACGCAAGATTTGAAATCAGTTGAAGTTCTTGCCGGACCGGAAGGGATATTGGCTGTATCCACCATGGATGAGGTAGATTTGGTGCTTGAAGGGATTGGCGGAAGTGCGGGACTGTTGCCTACACTAGAAGCCATCAGGGCAGGAAAGGACCTTGCCTTCGTCAACAAAGAGGTGCTAGTAATGTGCGGCTCCCTCGTTATGCAAGCCGTCAAAGAGCACAATGTACGCCTGTTGCCTGTCGATAGCGAGATGAGTGCCATTTTCCAATGCCTCAGTGATCGTGAAGAAAACAGCCGGAAACAGAGCGATATACACCGTCTAATTCTCACGGCATCGGGAGGTCCATTTCATAATACTGACGTGGATCAACTCGATTCGGTAATTCCGCAGGAAGCATTGAATCATCCTAAGTGGAATATGGGAAGCAAGATTTCGATTGACTCTGCAACCATGTTGAACAAGGGACTGGAAGTCATTGAAGCCCAATGGTTGTTCGACATTGAAGTGTCGAAGATTGAGGTAATAATTCACCCACAAAGCATTATCCATTCTCTTGTTGAATTTGTTGATGGCTCGATTCTTGCCCAACTTGGTGCTACGGACATGCGTCTTCCAATCCAACATGCTCTAGCCTATCCCAACCGTTTGTCCACGCCGGTTCCGCGACTCAACCTTTGTGATATTCGTGCCCTTCACCTTGAACCCGTTGATTACGAAAAATTTCCCTGCCTCTCGTTGGCATACACTGCTGCCAAAGTCGGAGGAACACTGCCCACAGTTCTCAGTAGTGCTGATGAAATCGTTGTTCAAGCATTTCTGGACGAACAGATTGGGTTTATGGACATTCCGGATATCCTTAAGGTCGTGATGGATCGACACAACACGGAACTCAAACCGAGCTTCCGTGACATTTTAGCCGCAGACCAATGGGCAAAATCAACAGCAATAGGGTTAATTCAGAAGCAGGGGCTTGTTGCCTAAGGAGAATTCTACCTCGCTGGCCCAAGTAAACCCCTTCAGTGCGCTCTAGCGTTTAATTTTCTACATTTACTAATCTCACGGACTCACACAATACACGACGGTGATATTTTATGTTTGGTTCGATTGATGGAATAATTATTGCCATTTTCACGCTGGGTTTCCTAATCTTCATTCATGAGCTCGGGCATTTTCTTGCTGCTAGACGTTGTGGAATTCGGGTCGACAAATTTTCAATCGGCTTCGGTCCCAGATTAATCGGTTTCAAGCGAGGCGACACAGAATACTGCATTTCTCTAATTCCATTTGGCGGATTTGTTAAAATGCCGGGCGAAAATCCGGAAGAACGCACCGGGGCGCCCGATGAATTTCCGTCGGCTCCCGTAGGTCAGCGAATTTTCGTCGCGATTGCTGGTCCCGCCATGAATGTAGCATTCGGCGTCATTGTGTTCTCTTTAATCTACTTATTCTCCGGCGAGTACGTTCGAAAATCTCTCGAAACAACCCAGATAGGACATATAGTTGACGGAAGCCCGGCAGAACTCGCTCGACTCCAGCCCGGGGATAAGCTGATTACCATTAACGGAAAACGATTAAAGGATTGGGGAGATTTGCAGATGGTGGTGGCAATAAACCCCGACGAAGAGCTTGATATCGAAATCATTCGGAACGGTCAGAAACAGACTCTATATAATGTAAAAACTGAAACAAAGGAAGTTAAGGCGCGCAAGATTGGCCAGCTTGGAGTGTCACCGAAGCAAGAAGTGTTAGTTTCACACGTCGAAGAGGATAGCTTGGCGGCAAAGAGCGGGCTAGAGGCAGGAGATTTGATTGACAAAGTCAATGGCGATACTATCTATAGATATGCAGATTTCTACGAAATTGCTAGTCAGAATCATGGTAATACGGTCCAGCTTGCAATCCGGCGTGGCTTCATGTTTGAGATTGAAGCGATCTCCAAAGATGAATTGAACAAAGGCTTGATTCCACAGAAGTTGCGTCGTATGTTTAACGAACAAGATGTGACGCTATCTGGAGATGCCGCCGTTTCAACCTTGAAAGATGGTAGAGGATGGAGAATTACCGATTTTGACCAAGTTTATACGCTTCAAGAAGGCGACGGCAAAATTAACGTTTTCAAAAATGACGGCGGATCCTTCGTCAAAGAACTGCATGTTGATTGGGAATTCATCGTTGGGGCAATTCAGAAGGATAGCTATATCCAGGACAAAGGAGTTCGAGTTGGCGATCAGCTAATCTCTATTGATGGCGTGCCTGTCCAAAACGTTGATTTTGACCAGAAAGTTCAAGAACTCCTTAAGATTCACGGTGATCAGCCCGTGCAGTTTGAATTTCATCGCGATCTATCGCTTGGTGCCGAATCAGAAGACAACCGGACTGATTCGAATGCTCTTGATAACCAGAGCAGCCATCGCCCGATCAGTGGGACGTTCACGGTAATGCTGAATTTGATGCATCCCCAAGACGACAAAAGGCTTCTGATTAATGAACTGCGTATCGACCCCACGGTTAACGGGCTTGCACTCACCGAACCCGTTAGGGTCACAAAGTATAATTTGGTTACTGCGTGGGGCCGCGGGGTTGAGGAAAGTTTCTCGATGGTGAGTCAAGCCCTGTCGATGGTTGGTCAACTGGTAACCGGTGAAGTTTCACCAGAATTACTTAGTGGCCCGGTTGGCATTGTTAGTGCTACTGCAGAAACTGCTCGCTTTGGTTTTCGCGAGTTAATCTACTTTGCTGGATTTATCTCCGTCAATCTCGCTTTCGTCAATCTGCTGCCGATTCCAATCGCTGACGGTGGACTGATTCTGTTCTTCATCATTGAAAAACTACGTGGTAGGCCCTTAAGCATCCGTAAGCAACTCATTATCCAGCAAGTCAGCATTGTGCTAATCGTTGGCTTATTCCTATATATCACATGGTTTGACTTCGTCGGCATTTTCAAATAAACTGTAACGGTCCGTCCGTGCGCCACGCCCGGTTGCTGACACTCGCTCGGTTTGGATTGCCAAATCCAAGCCTTCACCAAAAATTCCTCAATCCGCGATAGCAATACATTTTGTAATCTGTCATCATCACCAAGTTTGTAAATGTGTCCCCTTCATCACGTTCCAAAATCATGTCAGACCAGGATGCCGTTCAAGAATACTTGCAGGTTGTTGCAACAGTGAGAGAATTCGTTGAAGAGCAGATGCAACTCGGTTTCGCGGAATTAGCCGAAACGGAACCAACCGAACCGGAAGAACAGTCCCCATTCGCAGATTTCGACATAATCCGGTTGCGAGGTGAAGCGATGGCTTGCGAGCGGTGTGAGTTACACTCTACCCGCAACACGGTTGTGTTTGGAACCGGTAGTGATGACGCTGACCTCATGTTTGTTGGCGAAGCTCCGGGTGCCGACGAAGATCGACAGGGAGAGCCATTTGTTGGCCGCGCCGGACAACTACTCACAAAGATAATTGAAGCGATGGGGCTCACTCGCGAGAAAGTCTATATTGCAAACGTAATCAAATGTCGTCCGCCGGGCAATCGAAATCCGAAACCAATCGAAATTGAGACGTGCGAGCCCTTTCTCCTCAAACAGGTTGAACTTATTCAACCCAAAGTCATTTGCGCACTCGGCAGCTTTGCCGCACAAGCTCTCTTGCACACTGACGAAAAAATCTCAAGATTGCGTGGGAGATTTCATGACTACCATGGCGCCAAACTCATGCCGACCTACCATCCCGCCTTCCTTCTCCGTAACCCACACTCGAAACGCGAAGTCTGGGAAGATATGAAGAAGGTCATGGCTGAACTGGAAACAAGCCGGAACACGGACAGCGTACAATAGGTCATGGGAATCACGGATGCTTAATACATCTATCCCGTTATCGCCCGCCATTATTAATGCGCCAATCTCATGAACTATGCGAGCGTTGTTTTTCCACTGCCCCAAGATATCGCCTTCACCTATGCCATCCCGCAGCGTCTAAAATCCATCGTACATTGTGGTAGCCGCGTAGTCGCCCCACTCAGAAGACGTCCTCAGGAAGGGGTCATCGTCGCCCTACTAGACGAACCCGCCCTGCCCGACCACTCCATTGAGATTAAGAACCTCTCTGATTGTTTAGACGGCCCCCCAACATTCTCTTCGGAACTGATTGCACTCACCAAATGGATGGCAGGTTACTACCTGTCCTCTCACGGTGAGGCGTTGAATTGCGCCGTTCCTGCAACAATACGCAGCCACCGTCGGCGCATAGTGCATTTACGGGCAACTGATGAACAAGTTGAATCGTTGGGAAAGCGAGCACCGGTTCAAGCGGAGATTCTTCGTACATTGGTAGCCTGCGGCAGTTTATCTCCAAACCAGCTAACAGCGCGGCTGCGAGGTGGAAGTTCGAGTTTAAAACGTACGCTCTCCATCCTGCAGGGCAAAGGATTGGTTGAGATCGAGTCAGACTTGAGCGTTAAGACTAAACCGAAGATCGAAAGAATTGTCTCTCTCGCAACATCCATCCCTAAGATTGAATCAGAACTCAAATCCTTCACAAAGGGCGCGACAAAGCAGATTGAGATATTGCGCTTCTTAATTGAGACCAAGGAATCAATCTCTACAGCCAAATTAACAAAACAGGTGCGAACAAGCTTAACTACGATTAGGCAACTTGAGAAAAAGAAGCTTGTCAAGATTGACTCCGTCGAGGTTCTGCGAAATCCCCTAAGCCTCGAATCGGTTTCTCCAAACCGCGCATCCATTCTGAACACCGATCAATCGGATGCATTCGAAGCAATCTGCGGGGCAATAGAAAACAATCAACACAAGGTCTTCCTACTGCACGGAGTTACCGGGAGCGGCAAGACAGAAGTCTATATGCAGGCAATCAGCAAAGTTATCGAACGAGGGAAAGGCGCGATTGTGTTGGTTCCCGAAATTGCCCTCACACCTCAGATTGTTTCGCGATTTGTCGGTCGGTTCGGGTCACGCGTAGCAATTCTACACAGCAATCTTTCAGATGGAGAGCGATTCGATCAATGGCATCGCATACGCACAGGAAACGCCGACATTGTGGTTGGTCCTAGGTCAGCCGTTTTTGCACCTGTGATGAATCTCGGCATTATCGTGGTTGATGAAGAGCATGAAACATCGTATAAGCAAGAAGACACCGCACCTAGATACCACGCACGTGATGTGGCTGAGAAACGTTCAAAACTTGCGAACTGCCCGCTAGTGTTTGGAAGCGCGACCCCGTCGCTGGAGAGTTTCTATAGCGCCCAACAAGGAGAATACCAACTCCTGCGCCTTCCATCGCGAGTGAAAAATATAAAGATGCCGCCGGTGCGAATTATAGATATGTGCAATGAATTGAAGCGAAACAACCGCACAATTTTTTCAACGATGCTGCGAAATGCAATCAAAGATAGGCTCGCCAACGGTGAGCAGATTATTCTGTTCCTTAATCGACGCGGGTTTTCCTCTTATGTCTTTTGCCGTGCCTGCGGATTCGTTGAACGTTGCGATAACTGTTCGATTTCATTGACATTCCACTTTGACACAAGACTGATGATGTGTCATCATTGTGGAGACGCACGCCCCACTTCCAATGTCTGTCCCCAGTGCGGAAGTGC
Source organism: Candidatus Poribacteria bacterium (assembly GCA_965204085.1). Taxonomy (GTDB): domain Bacteria; phylum Poribacteria; class WGA-4E; order WGA-4E; family JAJDTR01; genus JAJDTR01. The sequence goes on from CBDBEE010000002.1 coordinate 2,561,628, forward strand.
CTATTTGCGCTATTTTGGATTGGGAACCGAGCAAGTTGAACAAGACACAATCAAGGCTTTTCCGCAAGCCAGTGTGAGACGGATGGATGCCGATTCAACAACACGAAAAGACGCACATCAAAAGATTCTTGACGCGTTCAGATCGCGCCAGATTGACATTCTTGTGGGAACCCAGATGATAGCGAAGGGATTAGATTTTCCGAATGTCACTCTCGTGGGCGTTATCTCTGCGGATACAGCCTTGAATTTTCCTGACTTCCGCGCAGGGGAGCGATCATTCAATCTATTGACGCAGGTTGCGGGAAGATCCGGACGCGGTAAAGCCGGAGGTGAGGTAATCATCCAAACCTACATGCCCAAGCATTACAGCGTTCAAGCGTCGAAATCCCATGACTATCTTAGTTTCTACCGGCAAGAAATCGCGTATCGAGGAGAGTTGTTCTATCCACCCCTCTCTCATGCTGCCACGCTGCTGCTCCGTGGCGAAGTTGAAGCAGAGGTTATCCGTCTAGCCAACACGATCCTCAAGCGCTTAAATATGCTCAAGGCACAACGGTTTTCGGATGTTGAGATTCTCGGTCCTGTCGCCGCCCCATTGTCGAAGATTATGGGAAAGTACAGATGGCATTTCTTTTTGCGAAATTCCAACGTTGACACACTGCGCGAATTTCTTAAACAAGCAGTTCGTAGTAACGCCTCGCCCCATATTCCGAAAAGTATAGATTTGGTAGTGGACATCGATCCGGTGACTGTCTTGTAAAACAGGAATAATAATAGCAATTACACCCACATAAAGAAATTCTAGATTTTACTATCGATCAGGAGAACACTATGGGAGAGCGTGTCTTTGAGAAACTAGAGAACAGCGACCAACTTGACGCCAGTCCAATTTTTGTGTTTGCCGCCGATCCGCTCGCGGCGGTTGGGATACAGGGACTTGGGTATGTGCAGCACCCAAAACCGCACTATCGCACCCGCGCTGAATTTTTGCAACTGCAGCGCGACCTTGTAACCGATGGAAGCATTGATGGATTATTGATGACGCCCGCCGATGCAGAAGTGCTCGCACTTGAGGAGAGCCTCTTTGATGGTACGCCGGTGACACCTCTGGTACGCATGAACGCGGAGACTGCTATCTGGAGTCCACGCTTCGGCGCTTATCAATCTCAGCATTCGAGACCATTCCAGACCGTATTTCCGGATGATGCAAAAGCATATTGCGAGACGCTTGTGGCACCCGCATTGGAATGCCGCGTTTCGCTCGGGTTATATTCAATCACGCTGAACAACGATGTGGTTGCCGATGAACGAATGCTCAACGCCTACATCCAGTTCGCACACACGGTGGGCGACATGGATGGATTCGATCATATTTTGGAGGTTTTTCTTCCCAATATCAGACTGCCCGGCTTGGACGATGAGAAACGGGGAATGTACGTTGCGGACTCCATTGTTCGGACGATGAACTACCTCCGAAAACATCAGCGACCGCGCTTTATCAAAACCGCGTACACGACCGCGAAGGTTTGGAAGGAACTCACACAATTTGATCCCACACTCATTATCGGGGCATTGGGAGGACCTCGCGAAAATGCTCGCAAAACGCTACAGCTTGCCGACAACGTGATTCAAAACGGAGGGCGTGCGATTCTGTTCGGGCGCACAATCTTTGGCGAGGAATCCCCTGTGGGGATTGCAAGAACGCTTCGAAGCGTGTTGGATGGACAACTAAGTCCGGAAGATGCTCATTCGGTCTATCAACAGTCAATTCGCGAGAGCACGATCACGACCTGACACCGTGGTTTGGAGGAGGAAATCGAAATGGGTTAGGATTTGTTGATATTTGACAATTGCCCCTCCTCCGTTCAGAGCGTTTTGAATCTCATGCGCCTTTCGGCGATTTGGAAAAATCGCAACTACACAGCGACATGCGCGTCCATACATTGTAGGGGCGAGGTTGCCTCGCCCAATTAGTTGGGAAACCCAACCTCTACGATTTTCAGTGTGTGCTCGATCTCTGTAGATTCTTCCAGTAAGCACAGGCGTACTCCGTCAGTAATTGGATGAAAATTCAACAGAACTCAAAAATCAAGAAATCGCCAATCTATGTAGATGTACCTTAGAAAGAGGTAGAATAGACTAACGTGGTGTACATCTTTCCAGTGTGCCTGCCCTAGAACTACATATCTAGACGTGGCTGTGAAAAACACGGAAAGTGCATATCTAATTACAATAGTGTCACCCAATATTGACACTATTGCAGTACATCTGTAATGTGTTTTGGTTTTGTCCGGAATTGTATGAAAAACGGAATCGGAGGGCAAGAAAAAGCGACTAAGATGTCGCATCTTAGTCGCTAGTCATTTCGTCAATCAAATAATCCGATAATCGAAGAGGAATTAGACCTGAAAGGTCGGTCTAAAATCTGAGCGCAAAGTCTCCTGCCACGAGTGCTCTTTTGATTGAATCTGAGCCGCAAACTCGTCAGATATACGCGATAAGTGGTCAACAAAACTCTCCCAGTCGGTTTCACCGCTTGCGCAGTCTCTGGACTGGCTGCTTGCCAACAGTAGGGAGAGTTCGTAAAAGTTCGGCTGGTTTCCTTCAAAGTGTTTAGTTTCCATTATTCAGTCTCTCATCATATAACGTTCAAAGCGTCAACAGTATTGTAATCGCTTTCTTTGGTTATCAGTCTCAATTCTGTGTCCTGTATTTTATACAAAACTGTATCAAATTGTGACGACTTTTCTGCTTTTTCCGTTTCAAAATTCGAGATAATCAGCGCTTTGACTGGATTTCCTCGTTGTCTCGGAGTTAGTAGAATTTCACTATACTAAATTGTAGCAAAAATAATGCCAATTCGCGAACAATTGTCCATCGGTTGACTTAGTGTGAGATTTAGTGCCCGTCTGTTTTGAATTCTCCCTTCATTCAAGTTCATCGAATCCGACAGAGTGCCTATTGAATAGGCAACACGTGCCGCGGAAAACGATGATTGCCGTATAAAACCATCAGGTTATAGGCACAACATCCGCATAGACATAAGTCGGCGAACTGTTTCCGGCGTGAATTTTGTCATCCCTGTCGTTGGAAGCTGAAACAATGTCGCGCTTCACAATTCTACCTGGTTTCGCATTGATGGGTGCACTGAACATTGGACCGTCAACGACACACGTATGAAACTCCCCGTTTTCGCCCAGCGGGTCCACTCCTTCCGGTAATTCCGCGAGTAAGTCGGAATCGAACCATCGCCCCGCGAACTCCTCCGGCACCTTCGTTGGATTAAGGGCTGTTATTATCGCCCGCACTCCGGAATCAATCATCTCATGGGCGAGAGCAGTTGTGTCTCGACCCCATACTGGAAATATCGGTGTAAAGCCTGTCTCGCGTAATTTATCCTCCCGATACTGGCGAATGTCTTCCAAGAACAGATCTCCGAATGCGAGGTGCGTCGCCCCCAAACCTTCTGGCAGCACCTTCAATTGGTCGAGGAATGCTCGCATGGCATTCTCATACTGCGCATTAGAACAGGGATAAGGTATCGGTATCTCATACAAAGGGACGCCCAATTTTTCGGCTTGATGCTTTAGAACCCATGACGGTGTAGAGTGTATCGAAACCCTATCAAATGTCTTGGTTACGGTAGTGAACACACCGCGAACCGTATAGAGTTCCGGCTGCTTCCACAGAGTGTAATATGCCCAGGCCGAATCCTTGCCCGAAGACCAAGACACTAGAACTGGCGTTGGGTTAACACGTCTCGTCTCTTTTTTCATGTATCGAAATATTCCATATCTTCAACCAATGCCAATACATTTGAATTTCAACGACTTTGACATAAGGACAAAAATTAATATCACTCACGAACGCGAAGCGTCAACGCGGCACGAATCAAGCATAGTTTACGAAATGTAGAAGATTCGCGTTTCAACAAAACATTGCTGATTAAACTGGAAGGAATCGTGCAATGACTCTCGTATAGCTGGCCGATTCGGTGCAAAAAGGTTGCGCTAAACGCATGCCGATTAGGCCCCGGAGATTAACGCAGTCAACAAAGTTAAAGCATGGATATCATTAAAATGTAACCCGTGTGGCAAGCGCGCGATAGAGTTATTTGTAATTCTGGATGCCGCATAAAACAATATTAACGCAGCATCTCAATCGGTAATTCCGTTCCGTTTTCTGCCGAAGTATAGGTTCAATGAGACTTGCCGAAATTTGGAAGACCTGCTTCAAAAAGATACGCAAGCTTCGTAAAAACTGCTCGCTCGCCCGACTGGCTATCAACAAACACAAAGAAAAAGTGGCTTTCCGGAGTAAATTCATAATCAAAGATTGAATTGATCGTGTAGTCCACCTTGTATTCCATCCGTTCTTCCACGCGTTCAACGAAAACTCGCCAGCCAATCTTTTGAGTGAATTGATAGTTGCCAAGGAGCCGCAAAATAAGAGTATTCTGATGCGCGCGCCAAAAGAAATTATCGAGCTCCAGATCTATAGTAAACTTGCTAAAGAGGTTAACACCAGCAAACAAATTGCTAAATCGATTGAACTCTCCTCGACGGTTGGCTAAACGATTGGCAACTCCCAAGTGCCACCACGGTGCCTGATATTCAATTTCCGAGCCGATAAACTTGGTATCGAAAAGTCTGCCGATTTCGCGGAGTGCTCCAAAACCACCGTAAGAGAAGAAATCGAACCGTCCAAAATTAATATTAAACCGAAATTCGCTCCGCCGTTCCCGTAGCAATCTTTGCACATTGGTTTGATAGAAATGACGGGTATCAACCGAAAATGACTCAATAAAATTTCCCTCTGGAAAATCATATCTGTACCTAAGGCGTGCACGCCCTCGACGGAACGCCTCCTCTTCAAGTCCGATTTCATTTGGCCGAAAACCCTCCTGAATTTCTCCAAGTCGAATTTCAGCCAACCAACCTTCATGAAGCCATTCCATCGCGGTGTCATATGCCCAATGCGTTTCGCCATCAATAAAATCAACAGCAAACTGCGACACCGCGGTCCAGTCTCGGTGAAATCCGAAGCGACCATTGAATGACAGAAGTGCTACGTTTCGGTCGGCCTGGTGTTTGTGGATCCCCATTGCACCGATGACAGTCCGTTCTCCGATGTCGTGATTAATCCGTCCTACCAAAAGATTCGCTTGCTTTTTCCGATCAACATCATACCGATCAATCATCTTCCCATAGGTATTGATAACTGAGAAATTGGAACCACCAACCTTCCCGGACGCCTTGGCACCGAAATCAATTTCTTGAACACGGCGAGTATAGAATAGATTAAGCGGCAACTCAAACAGTTCGGCACCCTCTCGGAAAAATGGACGGCGTTCTGGGAGAAACAATTCTCGGTCACTTGATATGTTGATCTGCGTCGGATCGCTTTCCAATTGCGAAAAATCGGGATTAAAAGTCAAATTCGAGGTTAGGTGTGTTGAAATCGGCAGAAGGAGGTCCAATCCGCCATCAAAGTCATTGGAATGTTTTCCGAGTGCACGATAACTACCGTAGGGGAGAATCCCGAGCTTCTGTTCCGCTTTAATCTTTCCTAAATCTAGTCCGGTCAAGTTACCAAACTCTGACACGCGTGGAAAAAAAGCAGTGTGTGCCCACGAATAGGATTGCCCATTAATCGGATGTACCCGCCAAAAGTTGATTCCCCACGTGGAGTTATTCCGATTAAAACGAAGCACACGAAACGGAATTGCAAATTCTGCTGTCCAATGATCTCTGCCCTTCTTTATTTTTCCTTCCCATTTTGCATCCCAACTCATGTCGAAAACACTCTCATTGCCTATTCTCTCATCCATCTGCGTACCGAGCGTATTCATTGCAAAAACGTAGCAGTTGCGACGGTCGTGATATGTATCAAGCATCACTTCAATGCAGTCGTTATGCCAGATGCTAGAATCTCGACGAGTTTTCGTTTCAAGTAGACTCTTCATGTTAGGCTCCTCGCAATGCACGCCGATATAGAGCATCTTCTCATCGTATAAAACTTTGGCTTTAGTGTTCAATTGAGCAGGATGGATGTTGCCCTCATTCGCACGGAAGAAATTCGTAGCAATTTCGGCTTTTTGCCATACACTATCTGAAAGTCCACCATCAATAACAGGAGGGTTATCCACCCATGTTGCGCTAATGGAGCGCCTAGAACCTTGCGTCTCAGCGAAAAGCGGCGTAGTTGGTAACACAATCACAACCCAAATGATTACGCGTATCCACCGCATCTGTTCAGTTTTCTCCAATGTCTTTCCCTCTTACCGCATCAAGTTGTTCCCCGACCCAATCCAGCCAGATGACAAGTTGAGATAGATAATGGGAAATCTCTCTCGCGGTCACAGATGGCTTCAGGGAAATATATAACGTCTCAGTTTCATCAAAAAAGGATCGCCAATGAGGACAATGTGCTTTCAGGAGCGGAAGGATTTCCGCACCCTTAAAAGAATACGATTCACCGCGACCGATTAGAAGATAGGCACCACCGAGTATGGCTAACCGAGCCAGTTTACGAAGAAGCCGTGGTGGAGTCTTCGGTAGGTGAAAATCTGTCTTATTTTCTGTTTCCAATCCGGCAGCATATCGGACGAGATCCCACGCGGATTGGAAATAGTCACCCGCCTGGTTTTTATCCATGTCAGGTACATGAAGTCCTGCAATCAGGTCACTCCCGAAAATAAGGGTCGTATCATAACGGAGACGATGTATCCAAGCATATGACCTCACACGTGCGGTTTCATCAGCCATAGATTGTAATCTACCAAAAACCTCATTGACCGAACGAGGCGGGCACAAACCGTTGGCGGAAGCGAATCTTGATTCAACTCTCTGTTCGGTTTGATTGAACCAGTTTCTATCCTCTTTATTGATTGAATCTATAAGAAACGGATACAAGTCGAGATCGGAGATACCCGGCACCGCTTCATTTCGGTGAACACTTCCGCCAACATAAATAGCAGCGAGCCGGTCTTGGAAGTGGCTCCAGTACTCATAGACGTGATATCGGATTGCTTTCCTAAAGAATTTCTCACCAATTGAGGATAGGTTATCCAAGGGTGGGTGTTTTTGCCGTGACACAAATCGCTCCATATACCAATTCTTAATTTGAAAAGTTACAAGGGATACAACGACAAATCCTAACTTTTACGGCAGTGTTGATTAAATTCAACAGATTACTTTGTAATTAACATGATTCTCATCGCATCGTGCAAAGGCGCCGTTATACCCTAATAGAGTTACATGGGATCATTGACAAGCTGCTAGCATTCAATTTGGAATACCGCTCAACTATAGTTTAGGGTGCACGACGATGGAAATCAGAGACTTTGGGGCCATGTAGCGCTATATCAGTCGCACAAACCGTCAAAATTCGTAATAAATATCTCATAACCACACCCCCCGTTTTGTACACACTTTGCGAATCTTGTTAATCGCGCCGCCAACGCGCTTTCCACTCCGTTTCACGCCGAAAAGATGTTGGCTCACCACGCGCCTTGAGATTCCGAGTGTCGACGCAATCTGCTCCTGGGTCTGCCCTTCAAAGAAGTAGAGCATAACGCAATTTCGCTGAATAGCCGTGAGTTCCTCATCGATAATCTCACGGATCTGCGCTAGAACGCTTTCCTTTTCGGCTTCGCGTTCAAGTTGTAGTTCGCGATGTTCGGGGGATTCGTACTGAATTTGGTCTTCGTTACATAACTGATGAAAATAGGTCGACGGAACAAGGATTTCCCAGAAATCCGGGTTGAATCGCGGCATAGACGGTTTTCTCCTTCATATAAGGCGAGTCAGAAGGTACCTATGCCACATCCGGTCAGACATCTCGTCCCAATCGCATCGGGAGATGTTGTGGTGAGAAGTTTATGTCAGGCGGGGGGCAGAGGTACCGGTGCCGAGTGTCGTATGGCATCCATTAAGCTGAATCTGTGCATGCGCACTTAGGGTCATTTCTGTTGCCTCCTTTCTCATCTTCAGAATGCTGTCTGAAGAATTCTGTGCGGTCGGTTATGAGGGCCGACGTTTTTGTATCACGATGCTCATTAGTATAATATCCAGAATTGTTGTACTTAAGACAATGTTGTGCTTCGCGAATATGTGTGCTGGTGGAGTGGATACCAAAGCCCCCACTCCACCAGCTTGAAGTGTGACATCAACGGTCACACCACCTCAGTAATTCCATTTTATTTCCCCCTTCCCCGCTGAGGAGCGGTATGGGATAAGATTGCGGTTCACACCAAATTATGCCCAACATGTGAAAATGCAATCTTTCATTATAACACAGATTTGGATGCACTTTTTGCGAGTTTGACACGAAAAAACTAGAACATTCAGATTTTTTTTCATCCCCTTCACTCTTGAACGCCCATCTTTACAGAAACGTGGCTCAATCCGCGCTGACCCCAATACCAAATCAAGCCAGATCCCAGCAACAACAGTACTCCCATCAACTGAAACATCTGATTAAAGTCGAGCTGATCAATCAGAATACCGCCCAGGATTGGTCCAACTACTTTACCGGCATTCTTTAGCGTACCGATTAACCCCATCCCTGCGCCGGTATAAGCAGGGCTAATCTGCGTTGACACTAGCGCGATGGTAGAAGGAAAAACGAATGCTTGCCCCATTCCAATTAACATGGCTAGTCCGGCAAGACTGAGCACACCGTTGGCAAAGGAAAGAAGTGGAAGTGCAATACCTACTAGGATCATGCCGGTGAATATCGCACCTATATACCCAATGCGATCTCCGAGGCGTCCTCCCAGAGGCTTCAAAACCATGTGCGTTCCCTCTTGGATAGCGAAGAATGTTCCAATTAAGGCAACGCTAACACCTAACGAACTTGCATACACCGGCAGAAAAGCCTTTGTCGCGTATAGAGCAATAAACAGTGCTGATTCGAGACCACCTGAAAGCCAGATGGATGGTGTACTGAGACCGGCTCTCAGCGCCTGCACGACTTGTTGGCAGATTGGCGCACGGTCAATCCAAGAATCGGCACGCCGCTCTTTCAACAATAGAACCGGGATGAACGCAAAGCAACTGAACAGTCCTATTAGCGTGAAAACGGAGACGGGCTGCATCGTCAGTAGCAGCCCTCCCCCAATTGCGGGCCCAAGGATGTATCCAGCCTGGCGCGCCATACCAAACCAACCTAGTTTTTCGGCCCGTTTTGTCTCTGTCTGCTCGGCAACAAAAGCCAGCGTCACGGGGCCAAAGATGGCTGTAGCTAGACCGTGGATGACGCGAATGCCAAATAGTTCTTCAGGAGTTTGGATGAACCGATACAGAAATGGCACACCTGCAAAAAGTACAGTCCCTATCACAAGCCAACAATATCGTCCCCAGCGGTCGGAAAGAATTCCAACGGCAGGTTTAAGCACCATGCCCGTAATTGTGGAAACCGAGACTATAAATCCGAGAAACGCCCAAGAGGCGCCCAACCTCGCCGCAAAAATCGGCAGGAGTGGAGTTTTGCCAATTTGGTACGCCGATCTAACGATGAAATCGGCAACCGTGATGCTAATTAAGTTGCGGCGTTGCTTCATATCGCGGGTGTTGATGTGGTATCTGGGCGTGTGTCGTTCGCCTTCGTGTTACGTTGGGCAGTGTCAATAATGCCTGCACTAAAGATCGGGAAACCGCACTTTCTGTAGAAACCCTCCAAATCTGGAGTAAAGGTCGCGTGAATACAACGTATCCCGCCGTCGGTCAGATCCATCACCGCATTTTCAACGAGCGCTTGACCAATTCCGCGCCTTTGAAAATCTGGCGCGACCATCAAATCTAAAAGGAACGCATCTCCGATTCCATCACTAATCACATTCAGGAACCCAATCAGACGATCGGCATCATGCACCGTGAAATGGATATACGAATTGGACAGAATCTGGTCATATTTGTCTTCGAATCTATCCCAGCCAACAGCACATCGCAAATCTTCGATCTCCGCCGTCACGACTGGTTTATCTCTCTCTATTTGATAAACGGCATTTGCCATGATTCCATATCCACATGGCTGAAGATATTCGGTGTTTTACTACTATGCCAGCTTATGCCAACCCGTCTGAACAACCGTGCAAAAGGTGAAATGACTTCTTCGCTTGGTACTTATTCTGCTCTGCATCGGGGTAGGAGCGATTTCCGAATCGCGACTTTCATCTACGCCAATTTTGCACTGTCATCTTAGAGAAGCGGTATTACCCCCCAACGGCTGGCAAATTGGCAGAGCGAATCAACGTGTTAAACGCCGCGACATCTGCCTCAATCAATGATTGCAGCTTCGAAAGTTGCTCATCAACCATACCCGATAGGTGTTCAAAAACGTCGTAAGCCTGTGTCGGTGGCGCCGCATCAACACAGGATACGACACTTGTCAAATCCTCCAGTTTTGCGTTCAGTCGAACTGGCATGCGCAGGCGCCCGGTTTCTGCTTCTGGCTCCGTCTGGATAAGCTCCACTTCAATCGCCTTGAGCTTTTCCAACAGTGCACCCGCCGACTCGGAGATTTCGGCGCATTCAGCGCTCTCCGCCTCTTGCGCACGCCGTTTCCAACCTTCTACCTGTCCTTTAATGCGTCGGAGAAGGTTGACTCCCTCATGTGCCTCGGATATTTTGTCACGTATATCGCACCACAATTTAAACTGGTCTTCAAAATCCGACTGAGTCGCGGATATGCGCGGGTCTTTAAGCAGCTCAAACGGTTGAGTGTATGTCTGGTCTCCGACTTTTAGTTGCACCTGATACACGCCGGGGGGTGCAAGCGGCCCACTGCTTTCCTTGTCCAGCGGATTCTCCGATTCTTCAGAGAGATTCTCGGTAACCTCCATTGCGTCGGGGTATCGCATGTCCCACACAAAGCGGTTCAATCCCCTCTCAGCGGATAAATGACGCTTCGGCCCGGTGTCCATAGGTTCTGGATCGGCATCCTTATCTTCCGTGGTCTCCTCGCTCTGCTCCTTTGAACTTACAAAGGTCGCAATTTCTTCGCCTTGGTTATCAAGGATGGTGAGTGTCACTTCATCTGGGGGCGTGTCTTCAAGTAGGTAGTGAATGACGACACCGGCAGGCGGTCCTTCTCCTGCGTCGATATACCTTCGGGAGCGGCCTCCCTGAGACAGTTTTTCCTCATAAAAGGTTGCTGCCGCTCCAAGACCAGCTAGGTAGTTCTTTCCGGTCTCGCTGCGGAATCCCCGTGCACTCCATTGCAGGTATCGTCGGTAGGTGGCGGGCGGTTCAAATAGATGAGCCGAACTCCGTGTAACCTCTCCGGTAAGTTGACGTAATGGCGTCAAATCATCAAGGATCCAGAACGATCTGCCGTGGGTCGCAAGGACAAGTTCGTTGTCTTTGACAACCATATCGTAGACAGGTACAACAGGCAAGTTCGACTGCAAGCGTCCCCAGTTTTCGCCATCGTCAAACGAAACGAACACGCCGGTTTCCGTGCCGACGTAAAGCAACTGTTTCCGAATCGGGTCCTCCCGAACAACGCGAGTTATTTCGCCTTCAGGAAGGTTGTCGCTGATAGTCCTCCACGTGTCACCGTAGTCCTCTGTTTTGTAGAGGTACGGCTGGTAGTCATCCAGCTTGTAACGGGTAGCGGCAACATAAGCAGTGCTTTCGTCATGGGAAGACAGCTCTATCTTTTGAATCAACGACCACTCAGGCAAGCCGGTCGGTGTGATGTTCTGCCAGCTTGCTCCGCCATTCTTAGAGATGTGAACAATGCCATCATCACTGCCTGTCCAGAATACTCCCGGTTCATGAGGTGACTCTGCAAACGCATAAACGGTACCGTAATGCTCCGCACCACTGCAGTCAAGCGTAATCGGTCCGCCCGAGGGACCAAGCTTGGTTGCATCATTACGTGTGAGGTCCGGACTGATAGCTTCCCAACTGTTTCCTTCGTCAGTTGATCGGAACACTAAGTTCCCCGCAGCGTAAAGAACATTAGGATCATGCGGGGAAAGCGAAATTGGAAATGTCCACGAAAAGCGATACTTAAGATCTTTTGGTCCCCAGCCAAAATATCCCTCGGGCCAAACGGTGATTAACCGTACATGCCGTGTACGATGGTCGTAGCGTTGCAACGGTCCGCCGCCCCCCGGCGAACTGCCAACCGCTCCGATGTATACAATATTTGGATCGTCCGGACGCACCGTGATGTCGCCACTTTCACCCGTGCCTGCCGGGTAACAGTCGTTCCACCTTATACCGCCGTACTCGGTGGCGCTGGGTACGCTGATGCTCGAATTGTCCTGTTGCGTGGCGTAAACACGATAAGGGAATTGATTATCCACCGCTATGCGGTAGAACTGTGACGTAAGTTGATTGTAGATGGTAGACCAACTTTCACCTCTGTTGAATGAGACACACGCGCCGCCATCATTGCCCAAGATCATGCGCTGCGGGTCATTCGGATCAATCCATAGGTCGTGGTTATCGCCGTGTGGGGTAGTAATCTCGGTAAAAGTCTTTCCGCCATCGGTCGATTTCCACATTAAGAAATTCGTGATATATACTGTTTCAGCATCCTGTGGATCGGCAAAAATGTGGCAGTAGTACCACGGACGTTCCCAGAGCGCATGATTCGATGTAATCAGTTCCCACGTGTCGCCGCCATCTTCCGAGCGGTACAAGCCCCCTTCTTCTGCTTCAACGATTGCCCAGACGCGATCAGATTTGGCAGGTGAGATTGAGACGCCGATCTTTCCTTTGATGCCCTTCGGCATACCTTGGTTGTCTGTAATGTCTTCCCAAGTGTCACCGCTATCCGTTGACCTGTAGAGACTGCTGTCGGGACCGCCGCTCGACAACTCCCAGAAGTTGCGATGGGTTTCCCAAATGGAAGCATACAGGATACGCGGATTGTTGGGATCCATCGTCAAATCCACGGCTCCCGCCTTGTCGCTCCGAAACAGCACCTTCTCCCAATTTTCGCCGCCATCCTTGGAACGATAGACGCCGCGCTCCGAATTTGGGCCAAAGGCATGTCCCAGTGCCGCCACATAAACCATATTGGGATTCTGAGGATGGACCCGAATCTCCCCGATATGCCGAGTTTCCTCCAGTCCAAGGTGCGCCCATGTTTTCCCACCATCGACCGACCTGTAAATACCGTCCCCGTACGAAACGTCCAAGCGAATCGTCGTCTCACCCGTGCCTGCGTATATCACGTTCGGGTCGGAGTCCGATACGGTAAGCGCTCCGATAGACGCCGTATTGAAGAACCCGTCAGAGACATTTTCCCAGTACGTACCTCCGTCATCTGTCTTCCAAACGCCACCGGCGCACGCACCAAAGTAGAAGGTCATTGACTCTGAGGGATGCCCCGCCACCGCAACGACGCGACCACCGCGCGGAGGCCCGATGCATCGCCATCGCAGCGCGTCATTTGATTGACATCTCGCCTCATTGGAGATATGCAATATTCGTGAATCTGAAGGTAAGTTGTTCATAACTGATATTGCTCCGTTGCAGCAGAATTATTGGCATCCGAACCAAGTGGTAGGGTGAGACCAAGATTGAGATTAGTGTTTGATTTTATCGCTTCTCCGTTTTGCAGTCAACCGAAAATGTCAATGGTTTAAGTCCAATCACACTTCAGTGTATGGGGCAGTCCCCGTGCCGCCCATATTGTATAGTGTAGGCTGGATTGAGCACGGCAAAACCCAACTTCAGTCCGCTCTCTTCAATCGCCCGTCCAATCTAGGGCGTGGCTGAGATCGCTCTTACGTCGCCAAATCGCATGTAATTCCCCTAGAACACCACTTTCCGATTCAGAAAATGACTATACAGAACCGACGATGCCGGTTATAATAATCCGGTATTAATATTGTTTCGATTGAATAATGTTGTATGCGATGATTTAGGTTAAATGTAAGTGTTTAGTGGCTAGTGATTAGTGGTCAGTAAAGCCCCCAGAGCCACAGGACGGGCAATGAATTGCCCTACTACAAACCGGAAAAATGAGCCTCCACACGAGACTAGCTTAGAAAATGGGGAAAAAGCTGTCTAGATTCACAGTGCTCGATTCCAGAAATCAACGGACTAAACAATTACGGTTAAATTATCATGAAAAGACCAACGCAAACCGCCGCCCTGCACACCTAAGCCCGGTAAGCGGGAGGATCTTGCCACGCCTTGGATGGACTTGAATGAATCGCCACCACCAACTCTCGTTCCTGAAATTGACTAGATTGCCCGATTATCACAAGAGGAATAATTATGGCACCCTCCACTAACTACTCTGTTCGCGCCGTATACTGCCATCACCGCGCTTCCGATGATGAGATATACCATCACCTCTGTAGAATCGTGGAACCCCTAAAACGCTCCATCGACAAAATACGCACCGCGCGCAAAATTGTGATAAAGACCAATATGATGCGCGCACCTGTCGAGCGATTTGCGGGACGCCGCCGCGAATTGGTGGACGATTCGGTCATGCGTGCTGTCCTAATCTTCCTCAAAGAACACAGTAGCGCGCATATCGTAGCCACGGACACCCATTTTAAGGGCGGTGTTGAGAATATCAACTATGTGCCCCTACTTAAAGAATTTGGAGTGGAATACATAGACTCGTCGATGCCCCCGTTCAAGACCTATGAAGTGCCCGGTGGGGGTTTGATGTTTTCGAGGTACAAACTTAACGCATGCTTTGCTGATGCGGACGCTGTAGTATCCGTGTCAAAAATGAAAAACCACGCCTTTATGGGCGTCACCCTATGCTTGAAGAACCTGTTTGGTGTGCTCCCGCTGCCGCCACATAACAGACCTAGAAACTACTTTCACCACCTGATAAGACTTCCCTATTTTCTAGTGGATTTGGGCATGATTATACAGCCCTGCCTCAATGTAGTTGACGCACTGACCGGACAATCTCAACGCGAATGGGATGGTGAGGGGCGTATCTGCAACGCTTTAATTGCCGGCGATCACCCGATTGCCACGGACACTTGCGGTACATGGTTGATGGGTCATGATCCGGCTTCGGATTGGCCCACACCACCATTCAAGCGAGATCGAAATTCGCTGGCTATCGCCGCGGAAAATGGATTCGGAACCGTGAACATCAACGAGATAGATCTCCAAACCGATTTAGAGCCACCGCTCGCTGAGTTCGACTCACGCGAATTCGACTCGGCGGAAGAGATAGCCGCGTGGCGTAAGACCACTTGTGAACAGGCGTTGTTCTACCGCGTCCATCAGGCTGACTTGACAAATGAATACGGCGGTCAGTACATCCTTCTCCAAGACGGTGATGTGACTTGGCACGGAGTGGATACCCATACGCTGGGTAGCTGGCGGGAATTGCACCACGACAAGCCCGATCAAGCGCCTTGGTTAAAACATGTAGGACCGGCGCATGAAGAGGGAGAACATTTCCGCGTGTATGAAGAAAACCTAGAGAAACTAAGTTGAATTCGTCGGAATGTAGGCACAAGCGCCTTGGCAACTGATACGAGGAGGATTATTAAGAAGCATGACAGAATCTGACCGAGATCTGTTCATCTTTCGCCGTCTGAGCAATGAACAAGTACAATCATTCCACGATCAGGGATATATCTATTATGGCCGCCTGCTGACCGATCGTGGGCTAGAGCTAATGCGCGAAGAAGCGATGGAGGAGTGGAACGAGGAAAATCGTGAATTCGATGAAAGCCAAACATGGTTGAAAAATTCATTACTTACAAACATACATCAACGTTCCAACTTAATCCGACGCTACTACTACCACGGACCGTTTGTTGACGTGGCTGAGCAACTGGTGGGACCAAACCTCAAAGGGGTCACCTCACAACTTAGTTTTAAGCTGCGCGGCAACACCAAGATTGCACCATGGCATCAGGACAACGGTTACGGCGAGCTTGATCCGTACACTGCGATTACCTGTATTACCGCACTGGATGACACTGACGTGCAAAGCGGTTGTCTTTGGATCATTCCCGGTGGACATCGGCTTGGGCAAATTGATGTCAGCGACCAACTCACCGTAGAATCCAAGGAAGCGATGGTAGAAGTCTCCATTGAAGTAGACGAAACCAACGCCATCCCAATACCCATGAAAGCCGGTGATAGCTTAATCTTTCACGGGTGGATGCCCCACAAATCGCTTGGAAACACGTCAGACAGTAACCGACGGCTTCTATTCCTGCGTTACGCCGACGCCGACGCAGTCGAGGTTTACAACAATCGAAGACCGCGTCTAGGCAAGTTAATTCGAGGAGTAACCTGTTTTCCCGATGTCGAGGAATATGAAGCAGACCTCGATTAATTCTGTAGACCTGCACCACTATGGATGGTCAGACAACCTCTGAAGACATTCAGGAAGTTAGACAACCTAATCTCGGGGAATACCAAGCCCTAACACATTTGAACCTGTACGATTCGCCCGAATGTACACGCTTGGCAACCCAGGCGAGAGCCGATCGCCATCTTCTCGTCCTATCGGATGTGGATAATTCAGATTCTCAACAAGCAGTCGAAGTGCGACTATGTGAGGATGACTACCCGGGATGGTTGAAGGTGCAAGACGTCCAACAACTGAAGCAAGCACCTACACCGTATCGCGCACGAAAGGTGAACCGTGTGGAAATCTGCGCACGACTTCCAGACGTAATTTCATTTGTACATGACGCGATGGCACAATCCAATCGTTATCTGTGGGGCGGAACGGTTGGACCGAATTACGACTGTTCCGGACTGGTTCAAGCCGCCTTTGCTTCGGTTGGGATTTGGGTCCCCCGCGACGCCTACCAGCAGGAGGATTTCATGCATCCCGTTGCCGTCCACGACGTTGAACGCGGCGACCTGATATTTTTCGGTTCAGAAGAGCGAGCCACGCATGTTGGGCTTTTTATTGGTGAGGGGAGATACATCCACAGCTCAGGCAGAGATCATGGACGGGACGGAATCGGTATTGATCGGCTGTCTCCACCTCGCGAGGAGATCAGCGAAAGGCTATTTCAGAAGTTGCGCGGGGCAGGACGGGTGATGGAGAGTTTTCAACCGGAGGGAGATTCTCGCGTAACGTAGAAAAAGGAGAGCGAAACTTTCGGTGAACTGTACTATTGCGAACGGAGGATAAAGCAAATCTAGATTGAAGCGTGTTAGAATGGAGTGCCTGACCCAAAGGAAAATACCCGAGGCTTTTGAACGCGGCGTTCGATTAACTCCAACTTACCTTCGCCGTAGCTAATCTCCGCTACCCCTTCAAAATCATGCGGTATCTTGACGAGAAAAGCCAAGTACGACTTCTCGACGGTTGCGTTCGCGTCAATGTATTCGTATAATGACCTTCCCAAGATTCGCCCTACTCGCACCAACTCCGCATATGGTTGATGAAGACCTGTTGTCCCGAATTCCAATCCTCGCGCCGCCACCTTTCCATTTGACATCGCCCTCCAAACGTCAAGCCATGGATAGTCTTCCACGTTCCATAAATAACCTAGCAGCAGCCCGGTGTTTGGACTACAAGCCGTGACCCAGCCGTATTTTTCCCTATCATCGAATACAAACGCGCTCACGTCACTTCGGGTTGAATCGGAAATGTCATGATGGAAGTGGCGAAGGTTAGTCACATTGTCATGGATCAAGACATTTGGCCACATGGTCGCGTCCGCACACGATTCCGGCACATCTGCTCCTTGCAAAAAGCCGTGTCGTGCGTTGCTGTCAACGATGGTATCGGGATCCAAAAAGGGTGGGGCAATTGAGGGATGCTGGACTATGTTGTAGATGCGGCCAAGTTTTCCAACATTCGTAATCTGTTCGCGAACGATCAACAATGCTGCATTGCTCTTAAGTTGGATCGTCCGGCGAATCGTTAGTTTAGCAATCGGTAACTTGCAACTCATTATGGCTTCGAAGTCGCCCGCTGTTGATTGACCCTGACTCACGAGACGCCAGGTGGCATAAGGAGCTTCGCCGTGGAAGGTCATCCCGTTTTCGATCTCGGCTTCCGACGGGGCGCCCCAGCGATCCAAACAGAGGAAATGCCCGCGCAAATGCGGTTTGCCGTTACGCGCAGAGCTAGCAGCCATTTCCCAGTTCAGAGGATTGACTGTGCCGTCGAGAAACCTAAAGTCTGTGATTCCGCCGCCGTTCAAAGCTACCGACACCTGGACGATTCCATTGTTCAGGTTGAGTTTTTCGTCTCCGATGGCGGGGGAAGAATTAGCCAAGAGCAGAACAAAAAGAGTCGCGAGATACTCGCATATCTGGACCCTTGGCGCGGATTCCGTACGCGCCGCTGCTATATCGTCCGCGCTCAAATTATGCTCCTTCAAAATGGCAGGAGAGACATAAGGGCTCGGTAAGGGCACTCGGCAGGTAACAACGCGTTACTGCCGCCGCTACTAATCAAGTTTGCCAGGATCCCAAAAAATCTCGACGCCAAGTTCTTCGGCAGACTCGGAAAGGACGCTCAAATGATCGCGGTGGAGCGGAATGCCGTTTTCAATCGATGACTCATAGTTGCGCCATTCAATTTCCCCAGGCAAATAAACCTCATCCACTCCTTCCACGGTTTTTGACGCCTTGACCGTGCGAATTCCTCGATCCACCTCGTCCGTATATTCCTCATAATCTGTGAAACTGGATACGTTCAGCGCCATGAAAAAGTGTTCGGAGGCGCCGCCATCCTTGTGACATCCCATCAGTCCGCCAATTAGAGGACCTGCCATTGTCGTCAACGCCATAGCGATTCCATAGCCCTTTGGACCTGCCGCCGGTTTGAGCACTTCCCCCTTATCGAAATCGTTCGTCGGTTCGCCGTCTTCGGTCAACATCCAATCCATCGGGATGGGAATACCGTACATGGACATGGTTTTGATCCTCTCCCATGCTGAAATGCCGCACGCCATGTCGAGCACGATTGGGCGCTCCTTCCCAGCCGGAAGCGCGTAGCAAAATGCGACGTTTCCCACAACCGAAGTGGCGCCGCCGGGGGCGCCAACGCTTCTCATTGACGTGCTCGTTGTGGCGAAGCCGATCAGTTTTTCGCGAACAGCCATCATTCCGTAACATGCAGCGGCGCCAAAATGCCCGGCATTGCGCACCCCAACGGCGGCAATTCCCATGGACTTCGCTTTTTCCACTGCCATCTCCATCGCCATAGCCGAAGGCAGATGCCCCAACGCGCTGTCTCCGTCAATGACGGCGACACAAGGCGCCTCTTCTACAACCTCAAATCGCGGCGTCGGATTTATGCTTCCGTCAAGAATGCCTTGGATATACCGCGGCTGCGCTCGAGTGCCGTGCGAATAAACGCCTCGCAGATCGGTTTCGACTTGAAATCTTGCCATTATTTCTGCATGGTCGCGCGGCACTCCGACTTTTTGATAAAGTGTCTCACTAAAGGCACGAAGTTCATCTGGTTGAACTGTCAACTCTTGAGAATCTTGACTCATCAAGCTAAGTCTCCCATTGAAAGTAGGAAAGCCACATCGGAGATTAGACCGTATGCAAAAAATCGAAAATCTACAACGTTTATCCCAAATATTAAATTTAGATTCCGGATACCAACGGAAGCCGTACGACAGATTCGCGTTTCTTAAGAACCTGTTTGAAAACCCTAAGTGCTATACGAAAAACGTCGTTTAGCCCTCCCAAAAAATTTCATACTTTTCATACTTTTCATACCAAAATGGAACTTGCCTTTAGAAACGGACTAGCACGGAAATCCTTGTTATGACTGAATTCCTCGCTGTTTTGACATCAAAGCCAAAAAGACATAGGTATGAAAAATTGGTATGAAACACTATTTGCCATTCAGGACAACTGTAATTTCAAATTGGCGCCCACGAAACACAGTCTTGGATTCTGTTTGGACAATCGGCAACGACGCCGTTTTGGCTGTTATCCTCAATTTGAATGATTTTGACCCTCAAATGACCAAAAATGGCTTTGCCACCTACTTTTCAAGCAGTCTCTAAATATCGTATTCGACAACGGACTGGTTTGGTTACTATTGAGCGCCGAAGAATCGTCAACTTCATCGCTCAAGGGACGGTTTGGGCAATCCAAACCGAGAAGGAGTGTGCCCCAAGTGACCGGCACCACAGTTTCTCTCGTTCCTATTTGATTATCACCATCCGCCGAAGTTGACGGGAAGATGGTGTAGACAATTCATAGAAGTAGGTACCGCTTGCAACCAACTCCCTGTTTTCATTGCGTCCATCCCAATACGCCGCTCGTCCCCGACTATTATAAAAGCCCGCGGATTGAATGCCCAAGAAAAGTGTCCGAATCCGCACCCCGGTCCTATCATAAATGGACACCGATACCGGACTGTCGTCCGAGAGTTGATAGGGAATCCACGTTTCCGGGTTAAACGGATTCGGGTAGTTCTGCAACAACTGATTCCGATCCGGTTTACCGATGCCGTCAAGCCGTACAGACAGAACCGCGTTTGCAAGGTGTTCAGGCGTCACGCTGAATCTCATGGTTTGAGATTCAACATTTCCATCGGGACCGATGACGTGTAATTCAATCACGTCTCCAAGTTGCACAACGCTGCGCCGCGCCAGATCGGCGGTTGCGGCAGCGAAGTAATCACCTTGCACTGGGGTGGTTATCTCGCTTTTTGTTCTCAGGTTACGGACGATTACTTGGTAGCCGTCAAACGTCGGATTACCATCCAAGTTCCCACTTACAACAAACGCCCATGTCTGAGGGAGTGTTGTTGCACCGGGCGCCGCAGCGACTTGTTCCTGATCTGTCCAGCCTGTCCCCGTGAAGACAATGTCGCGGGCTTTTGGTAGATTGACGATGTACCCTCTAGCACCTTCGATAGGAAATCCGTCGTCGGGCGCGTTTGGTGTCCACCCCACAAATTGCTGGCTTGCGGAATCAAATGTGATGACGGCTGTCGCGCCCGTCTTTAAGGCAAGCGTGCGCGCTGTCATGGGCGCAGTCGGTTTCAACGGCACAGACAGCATGTTCAATCCTTTAAAGAGGTGCATGGAGAAAATGCTGCCGAAATCTACTCCGTCCAGTTTTGCCGCGGGTCTACCGACAAACCCCAATCTGCGACCATCTGTTGAGTCATAAAAACCGATAATACTTCCATCCTGATTTACATTTCGGACGACGGTGCTAACACTGCCCGGGAGCCTTACTTCATAGAGGATGCCATCTGGAAGGATGACATAGGACCGCAGAATATCATTTTCAGCTTTGGCTCTGAAGCCGATAACCCCGAGATCGGTGATGGTGTTCACAAATAGGTATTCAAGATTCGGCATTGTGGGAAGGTCAATCGTGGTGAAACTACCGTCGGGGTTACGTATGAACCCATGAAACATTCCATCGGCATCAATGTAGCTGCCGACGACGGCACCTGCGGCGTTGACAAAGTCTCCATAAGTTTGGACTGCACCAGGGAATGTAATTGTCAGATCCCCTGAGAAGGCGTGGGAGACTCCCGCTGCATCGACGATGTTACCGCTCAGTGCCCCTGTTTCATCGCTGATACCGTAGATGTGGGTTTCGACTGCGCCGGGAAAATCGTATTGATGGAGTTCTCCGTCCTCCAAAATAACGCCGTGGTAAATTCCATCCGCACCTTTATAATGTCCCACAGCTATTCCGGTGTTGTCGAGTCCATAGAAAAAGGTATTGACGGAACCTGGGAAATCGTAGGTAGTAAATACATCGTCTATCAATGTGAAACCGATGATTTTCCCGCCATCGGGGCTCCGGGTGTTGCCTGCATAATCCCCGAAATCGTTACTTGCGGCTATCTCCAAAAAATCGACACCGGGGACTTCAATGGTCTCAAAGAGGTAATCTGCAATCGGTGTTTCGGCACCAACCGGCGCAACGGCATATTCTATAAAACAGATAATCAGAAATATAAACAGGGGGTGTTTCGCTTTTATGTGATGATCCATAGTTATCCTCATTTTGACCTGCGTAGGGCTTACACGTTTTTTTAGTGGTTTATTTTCTAAAAACATATGGCAAGTGTTGGGTGCCGGCAGTTAACATTGTCTGAACTGTGATTTATGTGACGAATTGATTGCCATGATTATCAATCCTTAGTTGCCCGTGATGAGTGGATTCAACCATTACCTTAAAGCCACTTTGACTCCGGGAAGAAACCGAGTTTTGAAGAAAAAAGGGATCTCTATCGCACTCATTATCCATTCGCTTGATGGTTTCATTAATGAACCATTTAGGCTTAATGGCGTTTTACAGTTAACCGATAGCAAAACTGTGGCACTCGTACGTCTCCGATTGACCCTACTTTTTAATGACAAGCTTGCGTGTTTGACTGAAAGATGGGGTGGACAACCGATAGAAGTAGGCACCGCTAGCGACTAACTCCCCGTGGCTGTTGCGGCCATCCCAATAGGCGGCGCGTCCACGGCTATTATAGAAACCCGCGGATTGAATGCCGAGCGAGAGTGTCCGAACCAGCCCTCCGGATGCGCTATAAATGGATATCAATACCGGACTATCATCCGAAAGTTGGTAGGGAATCCACGTTTCGGGGTTAAACGGATTCGGGTAGTTCTGCAACAACAGATCCTGTTCAGGTTTTCCGATGCCGTCAAGCCTGACGGACAACACCGCGTTTGCAAGGTGTTCAGGCGTCACGCTGAACCTCACGGTATGTGATTCAACATTTCCATCCGGACCGACAACGTGTAATTCGATTACGTCTCCAGCTTCGACAACGCTGCGCCGCGACAAGTCGGCAGTTGCAGCGGCGAAGTAATCTCCTTCCACCGAAGCGGTTATCGTGCTGTTCGTTCTCAGGTTACGCACGATTACCCGGTAGCCGTCAAACGCAGGATTTTCTACCGCACTCGCTAGCCACTCGCTTGCCGGTTTGCCGTCCAAGTGGCCACTGACAACGAAAGCCCACACGTTTTGTTCTTGAGAAATCTCGGCGGATATGGCAGGCGGTGATGCGGCAGCCTCCGCTTGATCTGCCCACGGCGCTCCGACGAAGGCGAAATTGCGGGTTTCCGGGACATTGACGATATAGCCTTTGCCGCCTTCAATCGAAAAACCGTCATTGGGCGAACCTGGCGTCCATCCGACAAATTGCTGATTTGCCGAATCGAGCGTGATGACGGTTGTCGCCCCTGTCAAGCCTGAAAGCGTCCTGGCGCTCAGCGGTGTTGGCGGCGCCAATGGCACGGAAATCATGTTCAAGCCCTTAGCCAGTGTGACGTGGTAGACGTTGCCGTAACTATCACTCTCCGCCTGAGTGCCGAGTCTGGCGATGAACCCGTGTCTGCGCCCATCGGCTGAGTCATAGTGCCCAACGACGGAGCCGTCCTCATTAATATTCCAACCCTCCGTGCTAACGGCACCCGGAACCTGCAACTCTTGTAGATTGAGGGGGCTGCCGACATAGGTGCGTGGGACATCATCCGACGCTTTGGCTCGTCCAACGACAGTCCTTGCCCTGTTGAGACCGTGCAGAAAAAAGTATTCCAGATTTAATGCGTTTGGAAGGTCAATAGATAGAAATCTACCGAACGAACTGCGCATGTATGCATGATATATGCCTTCAGCATCTCTGTAACTGCCGACGATATGGCCTGTCCAACTCACAAAATCGGCGTATGTTTCCGGTGCCTCCGGGAACTCAACGATTGTCTCCCCTGAGAACCCACGACGTACTCCAGACGTATCTACAAAACTACCCGTCAGTGCACCCGTCGAATCACTATATCCGTATATCTCCGTTTCGACCGAATTCGGGAAATTGTATTGCCGCAACTCGCCATTTTCTAAGATAACACCGTGGTACAGACCGTCGCTATCTTGGTAGTGTCCGGCAGCTACCCCATTATTACCGAGCGCATAGAAATAGGTGCCTTGCGAGCCGGGAAAATCGTAGGTCGTAAAAACGCCATCAATGAGGGTAAAGGCTATATCTTTATCACCATCGGTACCCCGCATGTTGCCGGCGTAATCTTCAAAGTCGCTACTGGCAGTTACCGCTAAAAAATCTACACCCGGAACATCGATACTCTCAAAAGTATAGTTGAGCTTAGGAGGCACGACGCCGGGGCGTGATTGTGGGGTACCCTCTTTCGGTCTAGCGATAAACCCGTGCCTACGTCCATCCGCAGAGTCATAGTGTCCCACGACAGAGTTGTCCTGATTAACATTCCAGCCCTCCGTGCTGACACTGCCCGGAACCTTCAATTCTTGTAAGCCAAGGGGGTTACCGGCATAGGTGCGCGGGACATCACCCACCGCTTTGGCTCGACCGACGGCATTCAGTGCGTCGCTGATGCCATGCAGAAAAAAGTATTCGGGATTTGATACTGCTGGAATATCCAGCGTTGCAAAACTACCCCCTGGGCCGCGCAGGTATGCATGGTATGTACCTTCAGCATTCACGTAGCTACCCACGACATTGCCTAGCGTGCTCACAAAATCGGCATAAGTTTCCGTTGCCCCGGGGAACTCAATGATTTCATCTCCCGAGAATCCGCGGCGCACGCCGGAAGCATCGGTAAAATTACCCGTCATTGCCCCCGACGAATCGCTGTAACCGTATATCTCCGTTTGGACGGAACCCGGAAAATCGTATTGCCGCAACTCGCCATTTTCCAAGATGACGCCATGATACAGACCGTCGCTATCCTGGTAGTGGCCGGCGGCTAATCCATTATTACCGAGTGCATAGAAATGAGTTTTCTGCGAGCCGGGGAAATCATGGATCGAAAAAACGCCGTCGATGAGTGTAAAAGCGACGTCCTTCTCGCCGTCATCGCTCAGCGTGTAGCCCGCGTAATCCTCAAAGTCGCTGCTCGCAGCCAAAGCTAAAAACTCTACACCCGGAACATCGATTGTCTCAAAAGTATAGTTGGCAGATATGCCAACGGGTTCATCGCCGACTTGTGCATTACCGGTTCCTGCGAAGACGGAAACTATGCACATGAACAACGTACACATGTAAAACAAAAAACTTTTCTTGGGCTGATCGTGCATAATTAAATCCTCACTTACTGGTATTTGATTTACGAATCAGAAACGATGTGTCAGATTGACCGTCCTTATTCACGGTACCTGTAATCAAAGTCTAGCAAGTTTGCATTCAGCAATCAACTAAAATCGAAGCCTGAGAATCCTTTCACACTCAGGAGTATTGAATGTAGCACTTCAAAAAACGCCCGATCAATCCCTCCTGTTTCATCATTACCTAAGATTGAATATTTTAACTCAAAGAATAAGCGGACTGCGGCTAAAAAATCGGGAGGGAATTCGGAAGATTAGAATTTTCACATCTTAGGGGTTGCCAAGTGCTCAGGGGTCAGGTAGAGCACCACGGTACATGATTCCACATTTCCAGCCGGACCGAAAACGCGTAATTCAATCATGTCTCCAACTTGGACAACGCTGCTCCGCGGCGATTGTGCTCGAAATCTCGCGAAGCGCAGAGAATGCCAACGAAGCGGTCATTCAGGAAACGCGGGTGTTGGGATTTACGCTATCTACCTGCAAGACGGTGTTGTCCTAAGCCGGATACTCTCTTGGCGTTGACACGGATTTGCCTCATGTCAAGGGGGAGATTCGGATACGATTGCCACGGACGGCAACCGAGAGAAAGTTGCCAAAATGGGATGCCAATGTTAACATTCTGTTAGCGATCAACTTTTCAAAGTTTTCAGAGTAGACGAGAGTAATGAAGCAAGACACAAAATGGCGAAAACCCATGCCAAGACTGAATTCTTGTGGGGTTGTACAGGAATAATACTCTGAAACAGAGGAAATTTTCATGGTAATTCTGACGGAACACGGAGGATAGCGATGACGGAAAATGAACCCAACACTTCACTTCAAAATGCGCTTCGAGGAAGAACAGTAGGCAAGGGGCGCCCAAAACTTAAATCGGATATAAAGGAGTTGCTTGATACGTTGGATGGCGAAGAACGTGTTGAGGCGGTAATCGAGCACGTGCAACGATGTTCGGTCGAGACGACGGCGAATCCGCGGACGCCAACTTTCAGTTGATGGGGCCGAATCGAGGGGAAAATCGGCAGGTATGAGAACAGTGAAATTGGAAAGGGGTGGGGGTATGGGGAGGCCTGAAAATACCGGTCGAAATCGGGCGGATCTGCGGGGACTAGCGATTGCATAGGGGTGTCGGAAAAAAATTATAAAAAAATTTGAAAAAAAATAACTCAGGATGGAATTTTTGGTATTGCTCGTTCGGTATATAGGTGAATTCAGCGGCTACGTCAATTGGACATGCCGAGTTTCGACTAACATCTTAAATAAAAGGAGATTATTATGAATTTGATTGAAGGCGCACAGAAAGGTATGCGACAACTTGCCGAAAAGCACTCCGATGGTAAAGGTATCGACAAGCATTGGCAGGCTGTTTTACCCGAAACGGACAACATCATCGAAAATGAGATTTTCCTCGCTCTATATACGGATGTTGTTGACCAGTCCATGAGGCACCGGGCGACACAGATTGCCAAACAGCTCCCGCTTCGAGACGTGCGTCCTATAAATGACGCAGAACTCTATCTTCGCGTTCTCGTTCGACAAACATGGTTGGGAATTGCCGATAATCGAGAGTTTCAGGTTCAGGTTCATAGGCACATGGCCCCAAATACTACACCTAATCAGCAGTGTATCGGTTACGCGAAATTTGGGGAACTCTGGCTTCCGGTTTCTACGCAGAATTTCGCCGTGGTTATTGGAGCGTTGGCTGAACGTGTCAGGCAATGGGTTTTCGCGGAACATTGTTATGACGAACTGAGACGGCGTCATGCGGGAAGAAAGGTCAGTAAGTATATGTGGGCTTTGTTACAGCCTGATTCAGAGGTTATAACGGAAGAAAACAGAGCCGAGGCGCACAAATATCTTACGGCATACAGTTCCAATGTGACGCGTGACTTAACCTACATAAATCCTTTAGATGCGCTGCACGATTGGTGGGCGAAACTGTCGGTACTACATACCCACATACAAATGCTAAAGATGCGAGCGACTGGGCGAGGTATTCGACACGTAGCGATCGACATGTTGCGCGAGGAACAAAGACACCAACGTGTCTCCTTGGAAGAAGCTGATGGAGTTGCGGCAAATGCCGACGAATCGCTCGAGAATCCAGATGAAATTGCAGACAATGTGCGACAGAATCTTGTAGCTCACCAGAAGGAAATTGAGGCAATTTTGAGTTGTAACCGAATAATGGCAGTGCGTCAATTCCAAGTGCTGCTCATGTTGACTCGCGACCCTCAACCAACTAACGCTGAAATTGCTAAACGGCTACAAACAAGTCCGCAAACAATAGGCCGTGATAGGGATGTAATAGAGGCAAATCGTCGGAAGATACGAAATATCATCGAATCTTAATGTTAATGGCGGATATGACGCAATAGAACTTGCCATCCACATCCTCATGAAGACCACGGCGGAATCCCATACGAAAGGAGTGACAAGGGCGGTTGGCTTGGGATTGCAAACGTGACACCCCTTGTCGAAAGCGATGGAGGGCATTATAGCAGGGTTGGGACGTGTGGCAACAGAAAAATTAATACCTGCCGCCGTTACTGAGTGTTATCTTGCGAGCTATCCGATATCTCGGAAGGCAGACTATTGATGATGCGAGTTGATTCCACGCTGACGAACACAATGCGCTTGATTGCACCGATAAGGTCCAAATGGTCCTCAAACCAGCCATTGGGGTCATTGACAATGCCGCTCTTGCTGTCTTGTGTTATCCTGTAGCGATCGATGTACCACTCCAGCGGGGTTCTGCCGTTGACGATGTATTGATGTGCTTCCGCGGGGATGCCGGATAAACGCAGATGATCGTTGATGAGGAGCGAGGATTTTTCCTCATCAG
This sequence comes from Candidatus Poribacteria bacterium, assembly GCA_965204085.1. GTDB lineage: Bacteria > Poribacteria > WGA-4E > WGA-4E > JAJDTR01 > JAJDTR01. The sequence continues at coordinate 2,589,486 of CBDBEE010000002.1, forward strand.
CGAATCGCATACGTTTCGCTGTCAAAAGGTAATGGTGGGGTTGTGGCTCGCCGTCGCCTGAGAACTCAAGGGTGAGTGGATATTCCGGGCATGTTTCGTAACCGAGATGTAGTTTGGCAAGTGCTTTCCCAGCTTTGGCAAAGGTGCAGAAATCGGTTGCATACGGTATGCGAGGCAATTCTTTCGACAAATCATTTGCGAATTGCTCTCTATAGCCGGTGTCGTGCAGAATGCCGTACACGTAGTTGAAGATGTCATCTTTCGTGATTTCATGGTCATCGTAGTGAACGCGGAAGGAATCCAAAGCGGTGTCCGAAATGTTGTCAATGCAGTCAGGTTGTCCTTCGATACCTGGGAGCAAGAGCGTTGGGTCTATTTTATCGTCCGGCTTGGGATACCAGTACCGCGGGAAGCATTGAGTACCCGCTCCCTGGAGATTAAGATCGGTTATTGCATTGGTCATGACAACGGAGAAATTTTTGTACGATCCAAGACCAGGCACGCATATCAAACGGTTGTCCCCAGATGCGTTCGGAAAAATTCTGTCCATCTGGTATTTCACTTGTACGAAGATGTAGTCGGTGTAGCAATTTATGGGCACGAAGGGTCGATAGGCTACTTTGCGAATCTGGCTATCGTCGTATAATGGTCTCGACCTTCTTTTCAAGTTGGTTCTGAGCGGATTGTCCCAATTAAGATGTGAGGAATGACAAATAACAACCTCATCAACCGTGCTTTGGGGGTTCTGTTCTATCTCGTCAAGGGCGGAAAGATAATTTTGCGTCATTCGTCTACCATTCTCGGTGCATGTCTGCCGAGAAAAATTATACACGTATGAATCTCTGTGTGTTGCTATTCCTAGTGAAAATCGCCTAAATATCGCACTCTCAGCCTCTCTCCCTCTCAAATTCCTCGACCCCATCGGGTAGAACCTAGCAAACGCTTCATTTCGTTGTCTAATCCAATCGTGATGACTATCTGGTGTTATTGACTCCCAATCGTCGAATCCAGATACAGATTTCGCCTCACTGAGTGCCGACAGTTTTTCCTTTTGCGTGAGATAGTCGCCAATATCTTTGTAGTAAATCCGGCAGCCACCATGAGTGGCGTTTGGGTTTTTAACCAAGATGGTAATAGCGACTGGCGCCCTAGAAGATCCACCAAATACGTTATCTTTCTCGGCGCGTCGTCGTTCTCCAGACGTATACGCATCTCCTCGCAGATTCAAGACATAGACTGAATCAAACTCCTTTGCTAAACACGCACGAACCCCCGAATCGGCGTTGCCGTCAATCCAAGATCCGTTAGTTACAAAGGCAATAACTCCCTGTCCTGGAAGTCTATCCGACGCCCAACGAATCGCCATTTTGTATGTGTCGTGAAGATGTCGCGTGTTCCGCGCCGTAGAGTGTGAAACGTATGTGTTCGTAATCCGCTCTGCGAGTTCGGGGTAGCCGACATTAGGATTGTCGTCCGTGGCACTTCTCTGTCCTGCTGACCAGGGTGGGTTGCCGACGATGACCTGAATCGGCAGATTCTCTTGGTGCTCAACGCGGTCGCTGTTCCCCTCCAGCCAAAGCGTGGGAGTGCCTTCGTCCTGCGCGTTCTTGTTCAGGTTGAATGTGTCTGTCCACACTATGCCTTTGAAGGGTTCGTAGTTACTGTCTTCACCGCACCGTCCGCGTAAGGCTTCTTCGACATTGACCGTGGCGATGTAGTAGGCGAGGAGGACGATTTCGTTAGCATGAAGCTCCTCGCGGTATTTCCGTTCAAGGTCTTCGTCACGAATGAGTTCTAATTGTAGCAGCCGGGCGAGAAAAATCCCTGTCCCAGCGAAGGGATCAAGGATATGTACTCCGTGATCGCTCAGGTTTCTGCTAAACTCCTGACATAACACGTCATCGGCACTGTGTAGGATAAAATCCACAATCTCCACCGGGGTATAGACGATGCCGAGTCGTTCTGCATCCTTCTTGGTGGCTGTGGCAAAGAATGTTTCGTAAAGCTCTTTTAGGACGTGTTGTCGCCCTGCGCTGTTGTCTATGCCTTGCGCCCGCGTTCGGACGCTTTCATAGAAACTCTTGAGGTCCCGCATCTCATTCTCAAGCCCGAACTGGCTAAAACAGTTACGTATACTGTCAAGTGCTTTGGACACCGGATTGCTTGCGGAAAAATCGTAATTCGTGAATAACGCATCGAACACGGGCTGGGTCAAGATATGTTGTGCCATCATATCTATGACGTTGTTTCGTGTGATTGTTGGGTTTATCGAAAGTTCTAGCTCTTCACGAAAGCCGTCGAACCGTTCGCGCATCGTGTCGTGATTGGGGTTGTCGAGAATGGGTTTGATACGTGTGACAAGTCTTGGAAATATATTCGCAACATCTTCGGCCCATTTATCCCAGTATCTTCTATCCCCGCACTTTTCGACTATTTTGGGGAAAATTGCATCGGGCGGTAGATCGACGGGCAGCCACAGTTGTAGATTGCCTTCAAAAGTAGACCCACCTCCGTTTTCACCGCCATCGCCTTGGTCGAATATAATCTTATCAGAACGATTCTGGTTGAGATCGATGTGGTTAATCAAGGCATCGAATCTGTCGTCGTGAGATCGTAGCGCACGAAGTACGCCCCAAACGGCAGCAAAAGTCTTGTTGTCGTCCAAAGCCTTACTAGGGTCTGAGCCGGCGGGAATTGCAACTGGGAGTATGATATACCCGAACTTTTTGCCCTCGGCTTGTCGCATCACACGTCCAACTGCTTGAACGATGTCCACGTGTGAGTTGCGTGGAGTCATAAAGAGCACCGCATCGAGCGCAGGCACATCGATTCCTTCTGAAAGGCATCGTGCATTTGAGAGGATGCGACAAACACCGTCAGTGTCGTTACTCAACCATTCGAGTTTGGATTTTCGATAGAAGGCGTTATGTTTGCCATCGACATGCTCAATTTCGCATTTGAAATCCTCCGGACGTCTGTCTTCCGGCATCCGTTGCACTGCTTCACCGATTATCCCATTCCAATGCGCCTTTAGGCGCTGTGAATCGCTGATTCTGCTCGTGAATGCAATCGCACGGGTCAAAGGCTTAATCTCTTGCTCCGGTGATTTTCTATCGGGGTTCTGTAGTGCCTGCCAACAGCCAACTATCTTTGTAGCATCGTTTATGTTTATCTCGCGTGCGCCGCGCCCGATATGTTCTTGCAATTCTTGGCTAACGGCTTCCTCTCGCATGGCGAGTATCACAACCTTGTAGTCGCATAAGATGCTTTTACGTGTTTTGGGATCGACAGTATCGACAGCCTTTGAGAAGGGTAGGCGGTGGAACTCCGGTCCGTATGTTTCGGGGTCGTCCATGGAAAACACTTCTCGCTTATATTGTGCTGCTTTCGTCCTTGCGCTCTCAGTGAAAAGCCGTGATGTCGCGGTCATATAGAGACGTTTTTGGGCACGGATTCGATTTTCGTCGTGTACTAGGACAAATGGCGAGAGTTTGTTGTCAGTTTGTTCGATGCCGGTCGTTCTGTGAGCTTCGTCGCAAAGTACAAGGTCAAATGCGGGTGCGCCTTGATCCTGGGCGTTCTCGATAATAGGTAGCGACTGGTAAGTGCAGAACACCACCGTCATCGCGTCATCTACAGTGATTTGTAGTGCGCCGCAGATTGCGGAGGGATCTGTAGTAACGGGGATTTCAAGTTCGTTAAGCCTGACATCTTCGTCATCCTTCCCCGTCGTGGAATCCGAACATATCCCGATATATCGATGCTCTATACTTTTCTGTTCTGCCCATTCGCGCATGGCTTGTGAAAATAAAGCGATGGAGGGCACGAGGTAAAGCACTCGTCCACCTACGGCTGCAATGCGTTCCGCGATTCGTAGAGCAGTGAAGGTCTTTCCCGTTCCGCACGCCATGATGAGTTTGCCGCGGTCGGCATTGTTGAAGCCATTGATGACATCACGAAACGCCTCTTTTTGATGACCCCTCAAGGCAAATGGTTTTGATCGATAGTCAAGCTGCTCTGGGGCTTCATGACGTAAATCCGGCCAATACACGTGACTTGCGGCAAGATCGCCGTATTGAATTAGCCCCACAGCCGGTGTCACCGATCGAATCTTTCGCCATGCGTTCTGTCCCCATTCGTTTCCTGTATCGACGATGATTCTCGAAGTGAAGTCCTCTCTTGAGGATGCGGCGATGAATGAATCAATGTGCTGCGCCGATATTCGAGTATTGGGTGCATAGCATTTGCACTGAATGGCGCAAAATTGTCCCTCACGTTCCTTTGCTACAAGGTCTATTCCAATATCAACTCCATCTAGGCTAGGCTGGTGTGGTGCCCATTCATGCCACAAATTGACATCAAGGAACCGGTTCTTGTAGATAGGGTCTACGCTAAAGTATCTTTTCATCAGTCGCTCAAAGAGGCGTCCCTGGTTGAATGTAGAACAGGATGCTTCTCTGATATAATCGAGCGTGCTCTGGAAATCTTTGGCACTTGGTGGAGTTACGTTCATTTCAAGCTGGTGGGCATCAGGTGTCATATATACCTCCTACACTCTTTTATCTTCGATTGTATGAGACGGAAATGTTTCAAAGGCGAATAAAAAAGTGGGCAACAGTTATGTGTTGACTACAGCCGTTGAGAATGGCTCGCTCCTCTCGCTGGAGTAGAACAACGGTTTGGGAAACCCGCTAAATTTGCAAAGAGGCGGCGTATTAGTCGGAGATGACTCGTGATTTGGGTAGTACACCTCAAATTATGATTGGAATGCTCGTTACATTCAGATGTAATGTAACGATTTAATTAAATCCAGATGGTTTGAGATATGATTCTTGGCTTCCGAGAGGAAGCAGGACGGGATGGATAAAACCGTAGGTGGGTATAAATCGGATCTGGGACGACCGCTGGCTTGATTAGAATGGATGGCAGATTGTCTGTCATTGTCATAATTTTAATTTCCTTTCGTGTTTTGGGCCAAAACAGAGCTGACTCCCAAATAACGAGAAATGGAATCACCAATTCCTCTGAACCAAAACAAAAGTGTTGTACCAAGAGTGATGCACACCGAATTGGCAGGAATCATACATGACTCGCGCCGGCCCGAAATAGCGATAAATGGAGTTATGTATTTCAAAGTAATATAAAAATCCGTTAAAGTCAAGTAAAAAGTGTTAAAATGTCGCCCTTTACTTAATGCCGGAATTAGAGTATAATTCTTATCAAAATTAAAAGGTGATGAGCCAATGCCAAATAAGCGAGTTAAGATTCCGGAACAAGATACCATCGATCTCATCCTCAAACGCCTCGCTGGCAAGACATTGGAAGAGATTGCCGAGGAATACGGCGTATCAAAGCAGGTCGTGCAGTACCACGAGAAAAAGGAATTAACTCAAGAACTAAGGATGGTTGTGCTTCGAAGGGCGGCTGAGGTGGCGGGAGAAGCCTTGGGTCAACGTGCATTGGAAAAGAACAGTATCGCTCTGGCCAAAGCCGAGCGTGACGATGATGACACCGATTTCGGAGATCTCATTCTCGCAGGGGGCGATGCAATCGATCGTCAGCATGAGGAGCGTGTCATTGCCAAGAACGGACGCCATCCTGTCCGCAACAGGAGTGGGGCTTGGTTCAACATACTCCGGTGAGGGAAAATGAGGGTGTGGTCGTGCAACGAAGGTGTTTAGGTGATAGGGAGGGTTTGGATACCTAAGTATGAAGATATATTCCTTTTAGGGTTGTGCATGAAATATCTCGTTAATGCATAACGAGAAGCCTCACAACGCCTCGCTAGTTGTGGATTCTGGCGGGGCTTTTTTGTTTTTTCTGAGTTGTGTCATGAGGTGCATGTGGCACATTTGTCTTGGCTTGTGCACATAATCTCATGTAGTCTATTAGGGTAGTTTCGGCAAGGGATGCTAACACAGTTAACTCGGGTTGCTACCGTTGTCACGCTCTAGCACGGCGATAAGTGATAAAGCGAGACTCTTTCAAACAATTCAATATTTAGAGCTTTCGCATCAAATGGGAAGCTGAAAAACAACCAATACTCGTAAAATCATTTGGACGAAAAATGACTACTACAGAAGATTTCAATACTCTTGAACCCCTTTACAAGCATATCGAAAGTCAGATTATCACCAAGTATGATGTCTATGGAATTAAGGATCTCTTGAAAGCGTTTAGAGATAAAATGCGTGACGCAGGCAAGTTGGAGGAGGCTAATAAAGCACAATGGGAAATGGACTTCGTCTCATTTGTTGTAAAGGAAGGCGTAATTGGACCTGATACACAATGGCACGAAAACGGTCAGGTATTTGTATATCCACATATTAATTTATTTGATGAAGCGACATACGAATATTTGATCACGAGACTAGGTGATACCAACCACTCAAGACTCAAAGCCCAATACGCTCAGATTCTCTGGTGTAGCCCAAGAAAGCACAGAAAATATGCCGATATGGCAATTGATTCGTATGTAGCCCTCGTCTCGGTATATGAACGAGAATATGACAGCAAAGGCGAGGAAGACAAGCACAAGTTTGCCGAGGAAATGTCAGAACCAATCGTCAACGCGTACTCTATCGCACGCCAAATCAACAATCGCGTGGAAGAACTCAAATCTGAGTTAAAAAGGCTTGTTCAAAAATTCAGCTCTGATACACCGTTTGAGGCCGTCAAACTTATCGAATTCATGTTAAAACGAGGAAAGCAATTCACGAAGAAAGATTTCGTTGGTTTAGAAGAGCTTTGCCGGCAGAAGGCTGAATCCCATGAAAACGATAGCTGTACGGCAATTAAATTTCTGCAAATAGGAAAAAGAGTCAATCAGAAGCTTGGCGAACAATCTTTTGATTGGGGTCGTCGAATTGCGGAACATTATGAAAACCGGATGAAACAAGTGGAAACCGCACCACTTCTTGCGTTGGATTTTTGTATGGAAGCAATTAGGAACTATCAAGAAATTGGAGACGATAAGAAAGTGACCGAATTACAGCAACGTTACTCTGAATTCAGAGGATCTGTAAAGTTTTCGTCGTCGGAAACTGAAGTTGACATAACGGATATCGTAAAGGCGTGTAAAGATTCTGCGAAGCAATTTGTGGAACATTTTGCTTCGGACGACATTATTCGATACTTTATATCGGGAAGAGATCTCCTTCCAACCTGTCAGGAAATTGAGGAATCGGTGAATGAGCAGGTTAAAAAATCCCCGACAGCGCACTTACTTCCCAAGGTAGTTTTCGACCAAAGAGGAAACCCAGCTCAACATTTCAATAGCGATGAGGAAAAACGGTATTATGATATACTTGACAATTATAGTCTGCAACTTTCGTTGTACAATCGCCACTTGATACGCGAAGTGTTTTTTGAAGCAATTGCAGCAGAGAAATTGAACTTTGATATCTTAATGGACTTTATTAGGAAGCATTGTTGGTACGGAAAGGAATTGTCGAGGCAATTCCCAAACAACCAAACCGTTCGATTTAATTGGATCGATTTAATCGGTCCACCTCTTGATGAGTATTTTCGTCAAATCGATTACTATTTGGAAGATCGTAACACCCATAATCCTAGTTTCGTATTGAGTCTGGATTCCTTGACTCTGAAAATAGAGGGGCTCTTGAGAGACTTATGTGATCTCGCGGATGTCAATACTTCCAAACAGAAACAAGACAAATCAAAAAGGACTGTTGTTCATGAAACAGACATAACTGCACTCCTGCACAACGATGTCATAAAAAAACGTTTCAATCAAGACGATTTGTTTTTTTTCCGATTTCTGCTAACCGAACAATCGGGGTTCTGTTTAAGGCACAGAATCGCCCACTGTTTCATGTTATCTAAGGACTACAACCTAGACTATATGCACCTAGTAATATTAGCATTGCTCCGTTTGGGAAAGTACGATTTTACCCAAGACAGTGACGTTGCATCACATGTAGATGAGAATTCTGTAAAATCCTCACCATCGCCGTGATTCTATTCTTCATCACGGGTACCTTTGCCAGTTAAACCGTTGACCAGAAAGGAGACCTCATGACCGATAGAGAAATTCACCAGCAACTCGTAAAAATTGCCCAGCACATCTCGTACTTGAACGGGACCATCAACGACGGCGACCTTACGCCTCACATGAAGGCTTTTCGCTTGCGCCGCGACATCCGCGAACTCGCAGCGATTGCAAAATCATTCGATGGCGTGATCCCAGAAGATCTTAAGTTGTTGGACGACTAATTCGTCCTCTACACACCTGGCGGCGGCTTCCTCATGGCTCCCGTTTCATAGAGCGAGGGAAGACAAATGTCGGAATATCACAGTATCGACAAGGAGGAACCCATGGGATTGACCGGCTTATCAACCGGAGAATCACTAGCCACGGTAAAGCGGGTAATCAACGAGTTTCTGAACCGAATCATGATTCAAAAGGGATACGACCAAGAGGTTAGTATCACAAGGTTCGCGGAAATTTGGTCGGCATTATCGCTCGTCGCGTCAGAATTGGAATTCGAAGACTGGCGAAACTATGGATTCCAGGTATGATTGGGATTCGATGGGAAACGTGAGGGGTTATCGATTCAAGCCCAGAAGTAATGTCGGCAGTTTTTGGAATCTTCAACGCGGCAAATGTTGTTAGCGTGCTTGGTTTCCAAGTGGCGATACACAAGTAGTAACAGGTTTGCAGATTGTTTTTAGCATTCTTGGAAAGAGTGAAGTTCTATTCAGTGCACTCTAAGAACTGAAGGTGGGAATCCGGCAGATTAAAATCATCACGTCGTTTTGAGCTTAACGGGGTGTCACAGTTACACCGATAGCGCAACAGTGACACCTGTAAGTCCCGGTTGGCTCTACTTTACGATAACAAGCCGGCGTGTTTGATGGAAGGTGGGTGTCCTCAACTGGTAAAAATAGAGTCCGCTTGCAACGTGTTCACCGGCATCGTTGCGACCATCCCAGTAAGCGGCACGTTCGCGGCTATTATAAAAGCCCGCAGACTGAATACCGAGCGGAAGTGTGCGAACCAGCACCCCGGTCGTGTCATAGATAGATACCGATACAGGGCTTTCTGCCGAGAGTTGATATGGAATCCAGGTTTCGGGGTTGAACGGATTCGGATAGTTCTGTAACAACTGATCCTGCTCCGGTCTACCGATGCCGTCAAGCCTGACAGACAAAACAGCGTCTGCAAGGTGCTCAGGGGACACGTTGAATCTCAGGGTTTGCGATTCAACATTGCCATCGGGACCGACGACATGCAACTCAATCACGTCTCCAGCTTCGACAACGCTGCGCCGCGCCAAGTCGGCGGTTGCAGCAGCGAAGTAATCACCTTGCACGGATGCGGTTATCGTGCTGTTCGTTCTTAGATTACGGACGATGACTTGGTAGCCGTCAAACACAGGATTTTCTACCGCACTCGCTAGCCACTCGCTTGCTGGTTTGCCGTTCAAGTGGCCACTGACAACGAAAGCCCACACGTTTTGTTCTTGAGAAATCTCGACGGATATGGCAGGCGGTGATGCGGCAGCCTCCGCTTGATCTGCCCACGGCGCTCCGACGAAGGCGAAATTGCGGGTTTCCGGGACATTGACGATATAGCCTTTTCCGCCTTCAATCGGAAAACCGTCGTCCGGGGCGCTTGGCGTCCAGCCGACGAATCGTTGGTTTGCCGAATCAAGCGTGATGACGGTTGTCGCCCCCGTCAGCGCCGCAAGTGTCTGAGCGCTCATGGGCGTTGGCGGCGCCAATGGCACGGACATCATGTTCAAACCCTTCGCCAGTGTAACGTGGTAGGCGTTGCTAAAATTGTCGCTCTCCGCCTTGGTGCCGAGTGTGGCGACAAACCCGTGCCTTCGCCCATCCGCCGAGTCATAGTGCCCCACGACAGAAGCGTCCTGATTGATATTGTAGCCTTCCGTTCTAACGCTGCCAGGAACTTTCAATTCATGAAGCCCTCCAAGGAATGTACCGACATAAGTGCGGGTGGCCTCGCCGACAACTTTGCCTCGGGAAACGGAAATCTTTGTATCGGTGAAACCGTGGACAAAAAAGAATTCATAAGTTTCTTGGGTTGGAGGGGTGAAAGATACATACCTGCCATCCGGCGCGCGTAGGTATGGCGTATATGTACCTTCGTCATCTACGTAGCTACCAAACATACCCCCTAACGCGTTGATGAAATCGGCATAAGTTTCCACTGCCCCCGGATACTCAACGATGATGTCCCCTGTGAATCCGCGACGCACGCCCGAAGCATCTGTCCAATTACCCGTCAGATTCCCCGTCGCATCACTAATACCCCATATCTCCGTTTCAACGGATCCCGGAAAATCGTATGGGTGTAACTCGCCATCTTGTAGGATGATACCGCGGTGGCGCCCCTCGCTATCCTCGTAGTGTCCGGCAGCACGTCCATCATTACCGAGGGCATAGAAATAGGTGTTCTGTGAACCCGGAAAATCGTATGTCTTAAAAACACCATCAATGAGGGTAAAGGCGACCATTTTTTCGCCATCGGCACTTTTCGTGTAACCCGCATAATCTTCAAAATCAGAACTCGCCGTCAAGGCTAAAAAATCTACGCCCTGAACATCAATACTCTCGTAAGTATAGTTGAAACCACTGATTTGGAAAACGGGTTGATTAACGACTTCAATGGGTTTGGCGATAAACCCGTGTCTACGTCCATCAGGTGTGTCATAGAACCCGACAACAGAGCCATCCTGATTGATATTATAACCTTGTGTGCTCACACTGCCCGGAACCTTCAATTCTCGCAGACCGTCAGTAAATGTACCAAGATAAGTGCGAATGACATCACCGAACACTTTACCTCGGGCGATCCTTACTAATGCATCGTTAACACCATGGACATAAAAGAATTCAAGATTTTCTGCGTTTGTGAGTTCGAAAGCTACATACCTGCCATCCGAGGAATATGCGTATTCTTGAAACACCCCGTTAGCATCTATGTAGCTGGCAAACAAATTACCATCCGAGTTGACAAAATCGGCGAATGTTGCTGTTGCCCCGGGGAACTCAAGGATTTTGTCTCCTGTAAATCCACGCCGAACACCAACAGCATCCATCCAATTACCCGTCAATACTCCCGTCGCGTCACTAATACCGTATATCTCTGTTTGCACAGCATCGGGGAAATCGTATTGACGTAACTCACCATCCTCCAAGATAACACCGTGGTGCAAACCCTCGCTATCTTCGTAGTAGCCCGCAGCGCGCCCATCATTACCGAGGGCGTAGAAATAAGTGTTTTTCGCGTCAGGGAAATCATAGGTCTCAAAAACACCGTCTATGAGTGTAAAGGCGACGAATTTTTCACCATCAGCACTCGGCGTATAACCCGCGTAATCCTCAAAATCGCTACTCGCTGCCAACCCCAAAAAATCTACACCCGGAACATTGATCGTCTCAAAAGTATAGTTGGCAGATATGCCAACGGGTTCATCGCCGACTTGTGCATTACCGGTTCCTACAAAGGCGGAAACTATGCATATGAACAACGTACACATGTAAAACAAAAAACTTTTCTTGGGCTGATCGTGCATAACATACTCCTCACTTAATGGTGTCTGTTCAAGAGGGTGTTTGAAAAAGGTTCGTAGCAAATAATGCGTAATGCGTAATACGTAATGGAAGTTCTATCGCACTCCCTATTCAGTCGTTTCAGGGATTTTCTATCGCCTTCGCTATCCGCTCAGTTGATCCTACTACTTTCTCAACAGCCATCAATGGGGTTGACGGAGCGCGCGACGGCAAGCAGACCCCGGGTCTCGTTTACAGTGACGCCGTCGAAATTAGAGCGGATTTTTTCAACAAACGCTGAAATAGCGCTTGAAGCCTTGCCGGGCGCGGCTTGAAGCGGGGCGCGACATACTTCGCTAAAGTCCGCTAAAGTCCGCGCACATATTTGACCCCCCTTTTTGAGAAACGCATGGATAGCGGATTAGAAAGTACTAATGCGTTCATATATTTGCTACGCTCAATATGTTTCCACATTTGGTCATCTCTTGTCTCAATGAACGCTTGGATCTTCGATTTTCGGAGCGTTGATTAATGCGGCTTGTTAGCATTTTCTAAAACGGAGAATCCTTTGCCGGAGGGGATTCTCAGGAATCGCGATGCTAACAAAATGCTAACAGAAAAAAAGATCCGACGCCATGGCAGATGGCTCGTTACAATATACCATATATATGTTTCGTTGTCAATCTAACGTTGACGAGTTGCGGGAGGGAAGAAAAGTTGGCTGGCAGAGGCTATCAGGGCATAGCCAAACTGTATGCCCCAGTTCGACGCCTATCTTCGGTGTCTGCACATGAAGTGGCATCCCAAGAGTTCATAAAACATAATAGAAGTTGAACTTTAGGAGTATCTCATGCGAGAGGAGTTTATTACATCTACAATCTTTTTTGAACGTACACTTTATTTAAACTCTAGCGTAGCGCGTCTAATTACAGAGGAGGTTTCATGGTCGTAGAGCGAACGATTATTGTTGGGTTTCACTCAAATTTTGGCAGGTTCAAGCGAAGTAGGCATTCCAAAATTCCTACAAGATTAGCGATTACTAACGGATTTCCGTTCAACCCAACCTACCATCTTTAGAAAAATTGCCACAAACTTGGCCTGATTTTCTTTTTTGGTAAACAGAAAATTTAGATGCGTTTTCCCTGTGGAAGTTTGGGCTATTGGTTTACCATAATCGGTTTATGTGATATACTGAACAAAACTAAGAGGAATCAACCGACTTTTTCCGATACAGCGGGGAGACATGAAACCGATACTCGGAAAAATCCGCGAGCACGGGGCGTTCACATTCATTTGCATTGTCCTGTTGTACATCATCCATTATCTGCTCGTGTTTCTGCTCGACATACTTTCCCTTGTCCCCGAACTGAAATGGCTATTTCATGTATCATGTTGGTTGGATTTCCCTATCCCGATATAAGGCAGGATGAAGACCGCGTGGACACCAAACAGAAAATTATATGGGTGCCCGTCGGCATCATTGTCGTGCTGGTCGTCGCTATTCGCGGGGCGGGCACCTAATCACACCGTAGCGCACTTATGGGGAGGCATACATGATACCAATACTAATTCTTGCAACGGTGATGACCCTATGCTCGGGAATATGTTGGTGGTTTTTGCGCAAGCGCGACAAAGACGCCAATCACTACGACAGAGAAGGAGAGCACTATGAAGGCAGAGCAGACCACGACGGGATCGAACCTGATGTGAGCGACTATGACACGGACGGCAGTGACGGCGGGGGATTTGACGGCGGTATCTAAACCGGACACTTTGGATAGCAACCAACGCCCGCAAGTCTTTTAATCTGTTGTCACTCTTTGGCATAGAGTTTTCCGGCAAGCGAAAATACCCTCATTCTACAACTGAATATCCAAGAATAATAAGCGGATCCTACACTCCTCACCTCATAAGTGCTAATTTGGGTATTTTTTGGTATCGTTCCAGCGATTAATGGTGATAGCATATACTGTATTCTAATTAAATAGAACGTACTATATATTGAAATTACAATGCAAGACTGATATGAACATCACCCATCAAATAACACCCGTTAAAAGCTAATTATAGGGCGAAAAACGAGGGTTTATTGACAAACGAATTGTACCACTAGGAATAATGGCGTAATACCCACATTGCGCTCCGCTGGAGTGCGGGAATATGGACATATCGCATTCTATTGACATTGCGCTCCTCTGGAGCGAGTTACTTGTGGAAAGAATTATTCCGCCAAGGATAATAAGGTGCTACGAATAAATTCGGCAAACCCGAAAAACGGGTGCGGAGAGTTGGGCGGATGATCCACTCAATGGATTTATTCATGTCTTTACTGAAGAAACACTGGCGGTTTACGCTGCCTATAACAGTCGTCGTGCTGTGTTTAATCGTCAGCGCGCTCACGCTGTACGGCACCGATAAACCGCAAGAACCGAAAACCGTGTACACCGTGCCGGAACAATCGTCGAATGAACCGCCTGCGATTAACACCGGCGGCGCTTCGCTTCAAACACCGACAAACGCACGCGCCGAGACGAAAACCGAAGGCGCGGAAATCGCGGCGATGGAGACGTCCTCGGGTGCCGACACTACCGATGACCTTGAACCTCTCGAGGAATGTTGTGATGACGAGGAACTCTTAGACACCTCCACTAAAAGGAAACTCTCAATAGAGGAAATAGAGGAACGGGTCAAGATCGTCAATGATTTCTTTGATGAAGTTGACCGTGAGTTTAAGACTAACGAAGCCGACCGTGATGCGTTGTTCGCGCGTTCGGACGAACTCGAAGAAAACTATTTCGCATACATTTACGCAATCGCGGAACTTCTATCCCCCGAATATCAGCAAAGGTTGGGTGAGATAGAATCCCATGATGAACTCACTCAAGCGGAGAGGGATGCCATAAACGATGAACTTCACATAATTGGTAAAGAGCTTGGCATAGATGACATGGGCGAATATATGCAAAGTGCTGCCAAAGCGTTTATTGATAAATTCCTTGCACTTCGAGCCGCTGCTGACAAGTTAGATGAAAGGGATATGCAACTCATAAAGGAAATGGAGGAGTTTTCACCATGAGAAGGCAGAAACTGACGGGTTTGAGGTTGCACTCTTTGACCCGATGAAAAGGAGACTGAAGGAGTTGATGAAAGTTGATGATACAAAGCGGACTGAAAGCCAAGGAGTCTTCAACCCACGCCGACGGCAATGCCAGCCATTCCGTCCGATAAGTGAGGTTAGCGGACATAAACCGAATCATTGAAAGGAGACCTGACCTGAATCACGACGAGAATGTTTCCAGTTCATTCAAAAACAGGACAAAAGGTGTTACTAGATTAAGGAGCTATGGAGAGCAGCGCGTTATGGCAAACACAGTTTGGTTACCAGCAGATTTTTCTGACTATTTAACGATCGAAAACGCATCACGCAAATTTGAAGAGGCTACCAACGTCGCAGAAAAGATAACTGCGAATGGCGTCCAATTGTACCCTAACATAGATCACGCAGCATTCTTGACCGATCAATCCTACTTGGTGATGGGGCCATTGAAGGAACTAGGCTATGTTTTTGGCTGGGACAGGCGCAGTTACCCTATAACAATCAACGGTTTTGACTACATCGTGTTATCCGCGCGACTCCCGCAGGAAAATCCCGCGCGAAACAGGGGCTGGTTCGACTATGTGGGGATAGCGCATCCTGTCGATGAACCTGCATTGAATAATTTGCTGAGCCAAGATTATGGAAATCCGTTTATCCATCATCTTACGTGGGGGCTTGTGCCGCCAACACGGACGAGTGAGGACAATTTTGAGTATGCCAGTCGGCTTGTACCGTTCGCGATTGAGAAGCAGAATCTCATCTGCGAGGTGACTGGTGATGAGCGAGGAAAGTTGATCGTCGCCTTGCCGCATGAGGTGATTGATCGCCCAGATTTCGGAGAATCGTTACCAATTTGGCTGGCTGGCTTAGGTTCGGACGAGTGTGAGGTCGAATTGATGGATGGCGGTGGTTTCTTCATACAGTTTTTTGTTTTGACGGGTAGGAGTATAGAAATCGTTCTTCGTGTTGATACCAAACAGGCATTCAATGCGAAGAGTTTGGACAAGATATCCAAACACAAGATTATTACCGTTCAAGGTAATAGAGCGCTTTTAAGATAGGTACCAGTCTTGGTCATTGCCGCCGACATGGTCAAAGAGGTCGGTGATCCGATCAGCGCCTTGCCGGACTTGCTGTGAAAAGCGCTGCCAAGAAATTGGAGGATGCTTGGGAGCACTTCCGTGAACATTGCGGTGGATAGCAAGTGATTGTCGGCGTACTGGGCTGGGTTTTCCCAGCCCTTGCTTTTGTGGTGGGCACTGCCCACCATTTCGTCCGATAAGGACACATTATCGGACATAAAAGGGGGGGTTATGCTATGAACATCAATCAAATTGAGAAGAAACTTAAGTCTGTTGATTACGACGCTACAGGTTACTCGCTAGTAGTAGAGATTGAAGACTGGGCTATCGATTTCGGCGTAGACCACGACTTAGCCGGTAGTGGAATGTTGTCACCAAAGGATGAATATACACATGCCGATCCGGTATTTGATGAATTTTTGACGGCGCTCCACAAATTGAAAGGATCGAAAACCCCAAAACAATTTTACCGTAACAAAGAGTTCGCCTTGGCATGGTGGCACGAACTTGAAGAAAACGTCCAATAACTGTAATTATCGGATGTTTTATTTCGCTATGCTTATTCTAGGCTCTTCAATTTATTGACCAAAAACGTGGCAAGACAATTAGCCCGCCTTTTGCGAACTTCCGCTTCGAGATTCTCAACACAATCAAGTATTTCATCTAGCAGGATTCTAGTCACTGTGAAATCTCCCTCCTTATTTTTTTATTCAGCTATTTGTTCCTCTATCAATTCATCCATGAACTTATCAAGCCTAGCCCTTTGTTCTTCGTTGAGGCTAGTTACATCAATGATATTTCTAGTTTCTGATTCTACGATAGTGCCAGGTTTTCTAACCTTCGGCAATGGTGGGTCTTTTGCTCGTAGAACTTCAGCTCCGACTAAGTCGCGAAATTCTTTAGTCTGCTTTGCCATATAGTCTCCGGCAAATTTAGCTGGTAATACAAATACAGCTATCGTTATGATACAACCCGTCAATACTGCTAGGAGATGCGATACAACTCTTTTCCAGTTCATTGTAACCTCCAATTAGGATTGATCTCTTATTCAACTGACTAGTTTTTAGGGGTAATTACAGTTATCGGATACGACCATTATGATTCAGGATCGGGAGATCGAAAACTCCAGCCCTACACCCCAACGCTTTTCATTTTGCGCTTAATATTGAATCAACGCCCGGAATACCGTTTCAACAAGCTTTGCCCTTCACGGTAGCGCAGATGCAAATAGTCTCCGGTTATCGTCCATATCCCGTACACTGTCCATGACTCGTTGTTCTCATATCGCAATCTCAGCGTAAACTCATCATGCGTTACGGTAATAATGCCGACAAGCAATAGTTCCGAGGATTTTCTATGTCTTACTTCAACATCACCGCTCGCCTTAAAGACGTAGAGATAATCGGTGTTCCAATCGTGAGAATCGTAATCGTCAATTATGCCCTGCCAGGTGCCTATCCACCGGTCATACGGTTCAGGTGATTCTGAAAGTGGGCGGGAATCGCCACAACCTACTAACGGCCATAAGACCAGTACCAAAATGAGTGAGACTCTTATCACTCAATCTCCTTTCTGGTGTGCTGACTTTTTGACTTGTTGAATCCGTCGGCAATCCAATATCCGCACTTATACGTAACGAAAGGCACAAAGATGCTTATGACGGCCAATAATACCAATTTATCCCCGAGACTGGTGTTAACGCCGACCATAATCATACTCAACAACAATACTGCGGGCAGTCCTATAGTACAAACGACAACCAAGCGCCTCAGTCCCTCAGACCGCTTAACCATGTTAGAAGCTCCTTATCGGGAAAGTTTTGACTATTCATTATTGTCCCTATATTCTAGCTGGTGGTAACGGGACACATTGAACTCGAAAACGGCGATTTTAACGCCATTCGCCAGATTTTTGCCAATTTCGAAATAAAAAATCGCACAGAATCGCCCTATATGCGTTTCTTCAAGGTGTTTAGGAGAGTTCTACCCTTCAGAAGATCGAAAACTCTAGCCCTATGCCTCAATGCTTTTCAATTCCACCGCTTACATCTTTCTCAAGACTGTGTAGTAACCAATTCTCTCCCGTCGCGACGACGGATGCACATTTCGCGTCCCCAAAATCAGATAGTCTTGCGATCGCAACCATGTCCCATCCCAGTCAGTCCGCCATTCACTAGGGTTTCGAATTCCGATGTAAAACTCCGTCTTACCAACGGCAAAAAAACCGGACTGTTTGCTCAAGTGTTCTTCTGCCACATTCTTAGGCTCGTGAGTGGATATCTTCTCAAAAGTCCCGTTCGCATGAAACACATATTCCCAATTCGGTTCCACGGTAATTACGCTCACCTGATATCCCTGAAACCGATTCGTTTCGTCGCGTAATTCTATCAGGGATGCCTCGGTGTCATCAACGCTATATGCCTCTTCCCACCTGCCTACCCACTGATCATAGACATTTGGATTTGGGCAATCCAAAAGGTTTTGTCCCTGCGGCGCGGCAGCCGGCGTGAGAATATCTATCACCGCCGGTTGCTCGGATTCTCCGCAAGATGCGAGTGCCGCTACACTACCGCCATACACAGAAACGCTTGGATTGCCTTTGCCGTTTGCATCGGTTAAATCTCCTTATCAGAAAGTCTTTTATTCATTACTATCTCCGTATTCTAGCCGGTGGTAACCGGGCGGCCAACATTAAAAGTATTTTAAGAGTGACGAAAAATACGAACTAATTCCCGTCAATTTTCAGCGACTGAAGTCAGTGGAAATACACCTCGTGTAGATCTCTACGAGAACTCTATAGCCTTAGGATCTCTATCCACTCGTTTAATCCCCTCTGGGCTTTTAAAAGGCTGGTGGGCAGGGGGTTTCTATCGCAGTCGCTTTTCGCTCCTTTGATCGTACCGTACAAATGTACTATTCAAACAGGTTCTTAAGCTTAACTTAAGTTGCTACCTGTCATCCTGATCGGCTTGGATAGACATATCCATGCCGTCCCCGCATATGCGCAGTGGATTTGTCAATCCACTGCGAGCAGATTGAGTCAATTTAGCTTTCATTGCCCCGGTTTGCAACGTATCCTATACGATGTCGGGCTAGAAGCCCGACCTACGGGAGTGGGTAGCAACTTGGGTTAAGCTTATCACTCTACTTTATAATGACAAGCCGCCGAGTTTGATGGAAGGACGGGGTCGTCAACTGGTAAAAATAGAGTCCGCTTGTGACGCGTTCTCCGGCATCGTTGCGGCCATCCCAGTAAGCGGCACGGTCCCGACTGTTATAGAAACCTGCGGGTTGAACACCGAGCGACAGTGTGCGAATCAGCACTCCGGTCCTATCATATATGGATAGCGATACCGGACTGTCACCCGAAAGTTGATAGGGAATCCAGGTTTCGGGGTTGAACGGATTCGGGTAGTTCTGCAACAACTGATTCTGCTGCGGTTTGCCGATGCCGTCAAGCCTGACGGACAACACCGCGTTTGCAAGGTGTTCAGGCGTCACGCTGAACCTCACGGTATGTGATTCAACATTTCCATCCGGACCGACAACGTGTAATTCGATTACGTCTCCAGCTTCGACAACGCTGCGACGCGACAAGTCGGCAGTTGCAGCGGCGAAGTAATCTCCTTCCACCGAAGCGGTTATCGTGCTGTTCGTTCTCAGGTTACGCACGATTACCCGGTAGCCGTCAAACGCAGGATTTTCTACCGCACTCGCTAGCCACTCGCTTGCTGGTTTGCCGTTCAAGTGGCCACTGACAACGAACGCCCACACGTTTTGTTCTTGAGTAATCTCGGTGGATATGGCAGGCGGTGATGCGGCAGCCTCCGCTTGATCTGTCCACGGCGCTCCGATGAAGGCGAAACCGCGAGATTCCGGGACATTGACGACATAGCCTTTTCCGCCTTCAATCGGAAAACCGTCGTCCGGGGATCCTGGCGTCCAGCCGACGAATCGCTGGGAATCAAGCGTGATAACGGTTGTCGCTCCTGTCAGCGCCGCAAGCCTCTTGGCGCTCATGGGTGTTGGCGGCGCCAATGGCACGGAAAGCATGTTCAAGCCCTTAGCCAGCGTGACGTTGTAGGCGTTGCCAAAATGTTCACTCACTTCCTTGGTTGCCGGTCTGGCGACAAATCCGTGTGCGCGCCCATCCGCTGATTTATAGTGCCCGACGATAGAGCCGTCCTGGTTGACGTTCCATCCCTCGGTGCTGACGCCCCCCGGAAAACTCAACTCACGGAATCCACGGAGTGTGCCGATGTATGTGCGCGGAATATCACCCACGACTTTCGTACGATTGACGGAAACACCCGCATCATTGATACCGTGCGTAAAGATGTATTCCATGTTTTCTGCTCCCGGGACGTCAATAGATCTCATCCTGCCACCGGCATCACGTATGTAGGGATGATATACACCTTCAGCATCTATGTAGCTGCCTACGAGCCGATCCGTGACGATAAAATCGGCATACGTTGCTGTGGCACCGGGAAACTCAACGATGGTCTCACCCGAGAAACCGCGACGTATACCCGAAGCATCTATAAAGTTTCCCGTCAAGGCACCCGTTGCATCAGATATACCGTATATCTCCGTCTCAACGGCACCCGGAAAATCATACTGCTTCAACTCGCCGTTTTCCAAGATGACACCGTGATGAAGACCGTCATTATCTTCGTAGTGTCCCGCAGCTTGACCGTTGTTGTCCAACGCATAAAAATAAGTGTTCTGCGAACCGGGGAAATCATACGTTTTAAAAACGCCATCAATGAGCGTAAAGGCTATTCCTTTACCATCCATACTCCGCGTATTGCCGGCGTAATCCTCAAAGTCGCTACTTGCCGTCAACTCCAAATAGGTTACTCCCGGAACAGCAATACTCTCAAACGTATAGTTGAAGCTGATAGGGACAACAGGTTGTGCAGCCGTCTCTCCAGCAGGTCTAGCGATGAAACCGTGTACCCGTCCATCGGAGGTGTCATAGTTTCCGACGATAGAACCGTCCTGATTGATATTGTAACCCTGTGTGCTGACACTTCCCGGAAAGCGCAACTCTTCTCGTCCGGTGAATGTGCCGACGTATGTCCGCGGAATATCATCCACGACTTTCGCGCGGGCAATGTAAGTCCCTGCATCATTGATACCGTGCACAAAATAGTACTCCAGATTCGGTCCGTCCGGTAACTCGATAGATATAACTTCGCGTTGTGGAGAACGTATGTAGGCATGATATATGCCCGAAGCATCTACGTAGCTACCTACGAGCCGACCCGCGCTCACGAAATCGGCATACGTTTCCAGGGCACCGGGGATCTCAATAATTTCGTCCGCTGTGAAACCACGACGCACACCCGAATCATCTATAAAATTACCTGTCAGGGCTCCCGTCGCATCACTGATACCGAATATCTCTGTTTGGACGCCACCCGGAAAATCGTATTGGCGCAAGTCACCGTTTTCCAAGACGACGCCGTGGAACAGACCGTCGCTATCCTGATAGTGCCCGGCAGCGTTGCCATTATTGCCGAGCGCAAAGAAATAGGTGTTCTGTGATCCGGGGAAATCGTAGGTCGTGAAAACGCCATCAATGAGTGTAAAGGCGACGTCTTTTTCACCATCAGCGCTTTTCGTGTAACCGGCGTAATCCTCAAAGTCGCTACTCGCCGTCAACGCTAAAAAATCGACACCGGGGACATCAATAGTTTCAAAAGTATACTTGGAATCGGCTTCATCCTTGACTTGTGCATCGGTGTTCCCCAGGAAAAAGGAATTGAGGCACATGAACAACGTGAAGGTGTAAAACAGGGAACTGGTTTTTATCTGAACTTGCATCAAGAAAACCTCACTTTTCGTATTTTTTCTAGAGTTAAAAAAGCATGTGTTAGATGCCTTTGCTCAGAAACGATGCTTACATTAAAGATAAGTGTCGGGAGTTCGCATTGTCTGAACTGTGATTTATGTGATGAATTGATTGCCATGATTATCAATCCGTAGTTGCCCGTGATGAGTGGATGCAACCATTACCTTGAAGCCACTTTGACTCCGGGAAGAAACCGAGTTTTGAAGAAAAAAGGGATCTCTATCAGGATCTACTATCGCCTTCCTATCCGGTCGCTTGATCTCAGTTGATCACTCATTATCCATTCGCTTGATCCTTCTGTTGAGTAAGATTGAGCTTGCTTCCTCGACAATTATGGTTTCGTAGGTTTAGTTCGTGGGACGGCACGGGGACCGTCCCCTACATGGACTAAACAGTTACGCGTACAGTATAATTGACTCTACTTCACAATGACGAGCCGGCGTGTTTGATGGAAGGTTGGTGTCGTCAACTGGTAAAAATAGAGTCCGCTCGCTACGCGTTCACCGGCATCGTTGCGGCCATCCCAGTAAGCGGCATGGTCCCGACTGTTATAAAAGCCCGCAGGCTGCATACCCAGCGAGAGTGTACGAACCAGCAGCCCGGTGCTATCATAAATGGATACCGATACCAGACCGTCACCCGAAAGTTGGTAGGGAATCCACGTCTCGGGATTAAACGGATTCGGGTAGTTCTGCAACAACTGATTCCGCTGCGGTTTACCGATGCCGTCAAGCCTGACGGACAATACCGTGTTTGCAAGGTGCTCGGGGGTCACGTTGAATCGCATACCGTGAGATTCAACATTTCCATCGGGACCGATGACGTGTAGTTCAATCACGTCTCCAACTTCGACAACACTTCGTCGCGCCAAGTCGGCGGTTGCGGCAGCGAAGTAATCGCCAACCACCGAAGCGGTTATCGTGCTGTTGGTTCGCAGATTACGGACGATGACTTGGTAGCCGTCGAACGCAGGATTTTCTACCGCACTCGCTAGCCACTCGCTTGCTGGTTTGCCGTCCAAGTGTCCACTGACCACGAACGCCCAGACTTCCCGGGATGCTTCCACGGATATGGCGGGCGGTGATGCGGCAGTCTTATCTGTCCACGGCGCTCCGATGAAGGCGAAACTTCGAGATTCCGGGACATTGACGATATAACCTTTTCCACCTTCAACTGGAAAACCGTCGTTGGGTGCGCTTGGAGTCCACGCGACGAATCGCTGGTTTGCAGAATCGAGCGTGATGACGGTTGTCGCTCCTGTCAGACCTGCAAGCCTCTTGGCGCTCATCGGCGTTGGCGGCGCCAACGGTACGGAAAGCATGTTCAAGCCCTTCGCCAGTGTAACGTTGTAGGCGTTACCAAAATAATCACTCACCTCCTTGGCGACCGGTCTGGCGACAAATCCGTGTGTGCGCCCATCCGTTGATTTATAGTTCCCGACGATAGAACCGTCCTGATTGATATTCCACCCCTCGGTGCTAACGCTGCCCGGGACCTCCAAACTTTGTAATCCGTGCTGGAGTGTTCCGACAGCAGTGCGCGGGATGTCACCGATTAGTTTGGCTCGCACCACAACACGTCCGGCATCGTTAACACCCGGCAAGAAAAAGTATTCAAACTGTGCTGCGTGTGGAAGGTCAAGAGATAGAAATTTGCCATCTGCGTGGCGTATGTATGGCTTATATACACCTTGAGCATCAATGAAACTGCCAATGACAGCGCCTTGAGCGCTCGTAAAATCGGAATAAGTTGTCGATGCCTCGGGATACTCAATGATTGTGTCTCCCGAGAATCCACGGCGAACCCCGGAAGCGTCTATAAAATTACCCGTCAGGGCACCCGTTGTGTCACTGATACCGTATATCTCCGTTTGAACGGCATCCGGAAAATCGTATCGCCGCAATTCGCCATTCTCTAAGATAACACCGTGGTACAGACCATCGCTATCTTGGTAGTGTCCGGCAGCACTCCCATCATACCGAGTGCATAGAAATAGGTGCCCTGTGAGCCGGGGAAATCATAGGTCGTAAAAACGCCATCGATGAGTGTAAAGGCGACATCTTTTTCACCATCAGCACTCCGGGTGTTCCCTGCGTAATCCTCAAAGTCACTACTTGCCGTTAATTCCAAAAAATCTACGCCGGGGACATCAATGGTTTCAAATGTATAGTAGGCGAAGACAGGTGAGACAACGGGCGCATCCTCGACGGGTGCGGCGGTGTCGGCTACAGGTCTGGCGATAAAGCCGTGTACCCGCCCATCCGCTGACTCATAGTGTCCGACGACCGAACCGTCCTGATTGATATTCCAGCCCTCCGTGCTAACGCTGCCCGGGAATTTAAGCTCCTGTAATTCTTCCGGGAATAGACCGACATAAGTGAATGGAGGTGCATCTACCGACTTAGCTCGTGCAACGACAACTCTCGCATCGTTGATACCGTGGACAAAAAAGTATTCCTGTTCTGTTTCCGTTGTCAGTACAAGAGATACAAAATCACCCTCCGGGACACGCACGTAAGCATTATATACGCCATCGGCATCTACGTAGCTGCCCACCATACCACCTTGCGCGTTCACAAAATCGGCGTAGGTTTCCAACGCTCCAGGGAATTCAACGATTATGTCTCCTGAAAATCCACGTCGAACCCCAGAAACGTCTGTAAAATTACCCGTCAGGGCTCCCGTGGTATCACTGATACCGAATATCTCCGTTTGGACGGCACCCGGAAAATCGTATTGCCGTAACTCACCGTTTTCTAAGACGACCCCATGGAACAGTCCCTCGCTATCCTCGTAGTGTCCCGCAGCGTTGCCATTATTGCCGAGCGCATAGAAATAGGTGTTCTGCGATCCCGGGAAATCGTAGGTCGTAAAAACGCCATCAATAAGCGTAAAGGCGACTTCTTTTTCACCATCAGCACTTTTCGTATAGCCGGCATAATCCTCAAAGTCGCTACTCGCCGTCAACGCTAGAAAATCGACACCGGGGACATCTATCGTCTCAAAGGTATAATTGGCATTAGCCGGTGCGACATCGGGTTCATCGCCGACTTGTGCAGGGGGTCTGGCGATAAAGCCGTGTACGCGTCCATCCGCCGAGTCGTAGTGTCCGACGACGGAGCCGTCCTGATTGATATTCCAACCCTCCGTGCTGACACTCCCCGGAACCTGCAACTCCTGTAACCCCTGTCGGGTTGAACCGACATAGGTGCGCAGGATGTCACCGACCGCTTTGGCGAGAACAACACCAGTGCCTACATCATTGATACCTGGCACAAAGAAGTATTCCAGTTTTGACGCCTCTGGAAGAGGGTCGAAAGATGCAAAACTACCATCCGGGGCCTGCGCGTATGCATGATATATCCCTTCGGCATCTATGTAACTGCCTATGATAAAGCCTGCAGCGTTCACAAAGGCGGCATAAGTTGCCGTTGCCTCGGGGTACTCGACACTTGTGTCGCCCGAGAATCCACGGTGAACCCCAGAAGCATCTATAAAATTACCCGTCAGCACCCCCGTCGCATCACTGATACCGTATATTTCCGTTTGGACGGCACCTGGAAAATCGTATTGCAGTAGCTCACCGTTTTCTAAGACGACTCCGTGGTAGAGACCGTCGCTATCCTCGTAGTATCCCGCAGCGTTGCCATTATTGCCGAGCGCATAGAAATAGGTGTTCTGCGATCCGGGGAAATCGTAGGTCGTAAAAACACCATCAATGAGCGTAAAGGCGACTTCTTTTTCACCATCAGCGCTTCGCGTGTTTCCGGCGTAGTCGCCAAGGTCGTTACTCGCCGTCAACTCTAAAAAATCTACACCGGGGACATCAATAGTTTCAAAAGTATACTTGGAATCGGCTTCATTGTTGACTTGTGCATCGGTGTTCCCCAAGAAAAAGGAGTTGAGGCACATAAACAACGTGAAGGTGTAAAACATGAAACTGGTTTTGGTCTGATTGTGCATTGATAAAACCTCACTTTTCGTATTTTTTTCTAAGGTTAAAAAAGCATGTGTTAGATGCCTTTTCGCAGGAACGATGCCTACATTAAGAGCTTGTTTGAATAGTTCGTAGCAGAGCTATATTCAGTAATACTATCAAGTAACACTCCACATTGCACTCCTCTGGAGTGCGGAAATTTGGACATATCGTATTCTATTGACATTGCGCTCCGCTGGAGCGCGGAGATTGGACGCATCACGATTCTATTGACATTGGGAATCTCTATAGAGGCTCTATCGCACGGGATTTACTATGTGATCTCTATCGCAGTCACTATTCGTTCTTTTGATCCCCCGCTATCCGCTCGCTTGATTGCATTTTACAAGGAAATGGTGGGCAGTGCCCACCCTACAACTGGTTCTTAGCGAATGAACCGCTAAACAGTTGCAAGTTCCTTTTAATGGGATTATTCAAAGAACTGAAGTTCTCCGTCTTTTACGACCATTATGATTTGGTCATACAGTGCGTCTCCGTCAGGATTGAAAGAGAACTTGCCTGACTTGCCTAAGATTGTGGGAAAATCCGTCGTTTGTGCAAGTGCGTCCCGAATGGCGGTCGAATCCGTCGATTGTGCCGTCTTGATTGCATTGGCGAGCACATAGAGGGTTGCATACGACTGCGCCGCCCAGGGTTCAGGTTGGATACCATATTTCGCCCGATAATTCTGAACGAAGGTTTGGTTTCCGGGTGCGTCAGACATAGTAGACCACCCGATAAAACCTATTGCGCCTTCGGCGGCATCGCCCGCTTTTTGGACTTCATCCATGGTTAGATCAGGAACAATAATGTCAATATTGTCAGGAACACCCACGTCGGATGTTTGCGCGACAATCTGTGCTATTTCTTGTGAAAGTGCGGAGATAAAGAGTGCGTCGGGTTTTATCGCTATTATATTGGTCAATTGCCGCGAAAAATCGGTATCGCCGGTTCGGAAGGTTTCCATGGTTAGAATCTCGACTCCGTTTGCCTCAAGTGCTCCCTTTAGCACTTCATTGCTATTTTTGGAGTAGACATCGATCTCATCATATATCGTTGCCACTTTTTTATAGCCAAGTTTCTCCTGAGTTGCCATCAAACCACTGGGAATGCTTATATTTGTGGCGAGACTGGTACGGAAGATAAAATCTCCGATCCCACTCAAACCTGCTGCGGAGGAGACCGAGCTAAACGCTATAACTTCGCCCTGTTGCGCGATCGGAGCAGCCGCTTTTAGGTGCGTCGAGATAGCAAGCCCGACTATAGCAGATACGCCTTGGTCCACCAAGTGACGTACAGCTTCCTTTGCCCCGTCTGCGGTGCTGTGATCGTCCACCGTGGTAAACGTGAGATTTACATCACCGAGGTTATTAATCTCTTCCCGTGCCAATTCAAAACCGCGTTGCATAGGGAGCCCATACGGTTCGGCGTGTTTGCCTGTCAGTGCTACGACAACACCGATGGGAACATCGCCATTCATCATCCGAGTGCCTTCGTCATCAGACAATATCAGGTCAAGCCTATCACAATTGAGAAGTCCGACAGTCAAAGCAACAATTACTAACGCATGTACGAATGTTATGATTCTCTTTATCCTCATACCAATCCCTTTCATTTCTTCACATAAAAATTCAAGTAAGTGTTAGTGGTTTATTTTCTAAAAACATATGGTTGGTTAGTGCTGGGTGTCGGGAGTTCACATTGTCTGAACTGTGATTTATGTGATGAAGTGATTGCCATGATTATCAATCCTTAGTTGCCCGTGATGAGTGGATTCAACCATTACCTTGAAGCCACTTTGACTCCGGGAAGAAACCGAGTTTTGAAGAAATGAAATCACGGAATAAGTTTGGCTAAGTGGTAACTCTGTTAGCATCGGGCTAGAAAAGATCTCTATCGCGGTCGCTTTATCCCCGCCTACGAGTTTGGTGTTGTACGGTTTTCCGTACAACCCAACCGTTGTACTTTTGTACAAAGTCGAACCCATCTTCCGCATAATAGACTTGTGTAATCGCGAATTGTCACATACCAGATCTTGGGGTATATATTTACAAATGGGCAAAAATCACCAAGATACTATCGTGAGTCCGATTGATTGACCGGTTTTGCCCTTCCATCATCAATTTCATTTTTCTCAAGTAACACTGGACATTGCACTCCTCTGGAGTGCAGACGCGTGGAGGGATCGTGTTCTATTGACATCTCACAGGATCTACTATCGCACTCACTATTCGTTCGCTTGATCCTCTGGAGTGAAACCATTCTACGAAGGAACGCTTTTTCAAAACCTGTCATAGAGCGAAAAATGAGTGTTACTTGCTGAATGAATTATTCCTACAGCGATAATGGCATGCTTTCAATTATGATGCGGGATACGGCCAACTGAGAAACTAAACTTATAGGTGCTCGATAATGCGGAAGATAAGTCGAACTTAGCCGTATTTGAATATTCCCTGCTTTACAACATCCCCCCAATACGAACCAATTACAGACTATCACCATCGCTGCTTTTTTCGTGAGTCCTATTTAGGCTGATTCTGCCCCGTCATGTCTAGACAGACCATCTCCTTCTCATTTCGGGCATAGAGTTCACCGTTGGCTAGTATCGGCACCGTCCAACATAGTCCTCTCAGTATTTCCGCACTAGCAACCTCATTATAAGCTGAAGGGGAAGCCTCGGCTAAGCCCAACTTGCCGCGATCGCCGAGGATAATCAGGTGCCCGTCCGCAAGCATGAGTGTGCCTTCCCCGAATCCGCGAGCTTTCCATTTTTCCATGCCGGTATTTGCATCAATGCATTTCAAAATAGTCCGGTGAAAGCCGTAAATGTGATTGTCATGCAAAACTGACGTAGCCAACCGGTTTTGCATTCTCTCCTGCTTCCAAATCTCCTCGACCTCTATCTGGGTGCGGTTCTTCTCTCCTCCATTGTTCTGAGCGCTAGATTCAGGGGAATCCATTACCTTGACCTGTACGACTGCGGCTCCCTTTCCGTACGCCGATGAGATGAATATCTTGTCCGGCGCAATGAAAATGGGAGTAGCAGCGTGAACATCAAACCGTCCCGTTCGCCACGGGTAGCTCCAGAGCAACTCTCCGTTATCGGTCGATACAGAGAGCAGCCGAAGACCCGCGAAAACAATGAGTTGTCGTACCCCACCAATTGTGACAGCAATAGGCGATGCATATCCAAGTTTGTCTGTGTGGGAACTCCAGAGGACATCACCATTCGTCTTATCAAAAGCCACGATAAACTTTCCATTGTTACCACCGACCTCAACAAAAAGCAGCTTGCCTTCCACCAACGGCGAAGAACTGAACCCCCACCTAGGCATATAGCTTCCGAAGTCGCTGATCAGATCGTAAGACCAGACCATCTCTCCATTCGCACTACTCAAAGCATAAAATTTACCCTGTGCGGACACCGTGAAGAGGAACTCCCCATCAACTGTCGGTGTCGCACGTGGCCCATTGCCTCCTTCAGACTCATAGTATGTGCTGTCCGATCGAAACCGCCAGATCTCTTCCCCATTCGAGGCATCGAGACATATGACAAACTCATCATCCCCGTCCGAGAACATCGTATAGACACGGCCGTCAGCAACGGAAATCCCGGAAAAGCCTTCGCCGAGTGAAACTCTCCAGCGGACTTGGGGACCGCCGTCGGGCCATTCTTTGAGAAGCCCAACTTCCTCGGAGATACCATCGCGATTGGGACCCCGCCACTGCGGCCAATCAGCAGCTTCGGCGACTGGCACGCCGCCATAAAGCAACAAGCATATAATTAAGACCCTGTAATTTTTTTCCATTAGTAACCTTTCCTGCCTCATCTTAGCAGAACTGTATCTGACGTAGATTCGTAGTTGGTAATTGTTTAGTTCAGTCTAGAACTTACTCGCCAACAGGAAATCGCGACCTGGAGATCGCTCCTACATTACGCTCATCGTGTAGGAACAGGGATTAAACTGCAGCACGACGAACCAGCATCCCCATAACAAATTGATAGACTAAACAGTTACCGTAACTGTAATGAATTTTTTCAATTTTTCTGTCACAGTACCCATGTACAAGCGCAACCAACCATTAATGAAATCCGTAATCGTTAGCGAGAGATACGGATTGACTCTACTTCACAATGACGAGCCGCCGAATTTGATGGAAGGATGGCGTCCTCAACTGGTAAAAATAGAGTCCGCTCGCCACGTGTTCTCCGGCATCGTTGCGGCCATCCCAGTAAGCCGCACGCCCTTGACTATTGTAGAAACCTGCGGGTTGAATACCGAGCGACAGTGTCCGAACCAACACCCCAGTCGTATCATAAATGGATAGCGATACCGGGCTGTCTTCCGAGAGTTGATAGGGAATCCACGTCTCCGGGTTGAACGGATTCGGGTAGTTCTGCAACAACCGATTCCGCTCCGGCTTGCCGATGCCGTCAAGCCTGACAGACAAAACTGCGTTTGCTAAGTGTTCGGGGGTCACGTTGAATCTAACGGTTTGCGATTCAACATTTCCATCCGGACCGATGACGTGTAGTTCAATCACGTCTCCAAGTTGTACAACACTGCGCCGCGCCAGGTCGGCGGTTGCAGCGGCGAAGTAACCGCCACCCACCGAAGCGGTTATCGTGTTACTGGTTCTCAGGTTACGCACGATTACCCGATAGCCGTCATACGCCAGTTTGCCGTCCAAGTGTCCACTGACAACGAACGCCCAGACGTTCTGTTCTTGGGACATCTCGGCGGATATGGCGGGCGGTGATGCGGCAGTCCTCGTCTGCTCTGTCCACGGCGCTCCGACGAAGGCGAAACTGCGGGTTTCCGGGACGTTGACGATATAGCCTTTTCCGCCTTCAATCGGAAAACCGTCGTTGGGAGCACTTGGCGTCCACGCGAGGAATCGCTGGGAATCGAGCGTGATGACAGTTGTCGCCCCCGTGAGCGCCCCAAGTGACTTGGCACTCATTGGTCTTATTGGCGCCAAAGGCACGGAAAGCATGTTCAAGCCCTTTGCCAGTGTGACGTTGTAGGCGTTGCCAAAATAATCACTCACCGGCTCGGGGACGGGTCGGGCGATAAACCCGTGTCTGCGTCCGTCCGCCGAGTCATAGTGCCCGACGACAGAGCCGTCCTGGTTAATATTATAACCCTCTGTGCTTACGCCCCCCGGAAACTGCAACTCATGTATCTGCCCGAATCTACCGACATAAGTGCGCGGCACACCATCCATCGCTTTGGCTCGAATCACGAGAACTCCTATATCGTTGATACCGTGCGTAAAAAGGTACTCCAGATTCGACGCTTCCAATACGTTGGCAAATCCGAACCTGCCATCCGGGGTAAGCCCGTATGCACGATATAGACCGTCTTTGTCTATGTAGCTGCCCACAATGGTGCCCGACCCGCTCACGAAGTCGGCATAGGTTGCCGATGCCTCGGGAACTTCAACGATTGTCTCCCCTGAAAACCCACGGCGCACGTCAGTAGCATCTATAAAACTACCTGTCAGTGCCCCCGTCGCATCACTAATGCCGTAAAGAAACGTTTGAACGGCACCCGGGAAATCGTATTGGCGCAACTCGCCATCCTCTAAAATAACGCCGTGGTACAGCCCCACGCTGTCCTCGTAGTGACCGGCAGCGTTCCCATTATTACCCAGCGCATAAAAATAAGTGTTCGCCGAACCCGGAAAATCATACGTCGTAAAAACACCATCAACGAGCGTGAAACCGACTGTTTTTTCGCCATCAGTGCTCCGCGTGTTACCGGCGTAATCCCCAAAGTCGCTACTCGCCGTCAGTTCCAAAAAATCTACACCGGGAACATTGATGCTCTCAAACGTATAGGTGAAGCTGGGGGAAGTGACAACGGGTTGCGTAGCAGTGCCCTCTGTGGGTTTGGCGATAAATCCATGTACCCGTCCATCCGTCGATACATAGTTTCCGACAACGGAGCCGTCCCGATTGATGTTCCATCCCTCCGTGATTACGCCCCCCGGAAACCGCAACTCATGAATCTGCCCGAATCTACCGACATAAGTGCGCGGCACATCATCCATCGCTTTGGCTCGAACCACGACAACTCCAATATCGTTGATAGCGTGTGTAAAAAGGTACTCCAGGTTCGACGTTTCTAAAATGTCGCCAAATATAAACCTGCCATCAGGGGCGTGTACGTATGGATGATATATACCGTCGCTGTCTATGTAACTCCCCACAACAGCGCCTGTCGCGGTCGCAAAACTGGCGAAAGTTGCCGATGCCTCGGGGACTTCAACGATTGCCTCTCCCGAGAATCCACGAGGCACGCCGGAAGCATCTATCCAATTGCCCGTTAGAGCCCCCGTCGCATCACTGATACCGAATATCTCCGTTTCGACGGCACCCGGGAAATCGTATTGCCGCAATTCCCCATTTTCCAAGACGACACCGTGGTGCAGACCGTCGCTATCCTCGTAGTATCCGGCAGCCCGCCCATCATTACCGAGTGCATAGAAAAAGGTGTTCTGTGATCCGGGAAAATCGTAGGTCGTGAAAGCGCCATCAATGAGTGTAAAACCGACTATTTTTTCACCGTCGGGACCCTGCGTGTTGCCCGCATAACCCTCAAAGTCGCTACTCGCCGTCAGTTCCAAAAACTCTATGCCGGGAACATCAATGGTCTCAAAAGTGTAGTTGGAATCGGCTTCATCCTTGACCTGTGCATGAGTGTTCCTTAGGAAAAAGGAATTGAGGCACATGAACAACGTGAAGGTGTAAAACAAGAAACTGGTTTTGGTCTGATTGTGCATTAAGAAAACCTCACTTTCGTATTTTTTCTAAAGTTAAAAAAGCATGTGTTAGATGCCTTTTCTCAGTAACGATGCTTACATTAAGAACCTGTTTGAATAGTCCGTAGCAGAACCATATTCAGTAACACTACCAAGTAACACATCACATAGAGAATCTCTATCGCGTTCCCTATTCGGTCACTTGATCTCCGCTGGAGCGCAGGAATCTGAACACATCGCATTCTATTGACATTTCGATCCTCTGGATCGAGGAAAGAGACTCCGACTAGAACGTGTTGCTTGCTGAAAGAATTGTTCTGGCAGGGATAATGGGATGCTCTCACGTAACACTCGACATTGCACAGGATCTACTATCGCACTCGCTATTCGTTCGTTTGATCCTCTGGAGTGCAGCCACAGGGAGAGATCGTGTTCTATTGACATCTCACAGGATCTACTATCGCACTCACTATTCGTTCGCTTGATCCTCTGGAGTGAAACCATTACTAAGAAGGAACGCTTTTTCAAAACCTGTCATAGAGCAAAAAAATGACCTTCATTTGATTCTATTTCACAATGACAAGCCGCCGTGTTTGATGGAAGGATGGTGTCCTTAACTGGTAAAAATAGAGACCGCTGGCGACGCGTTCTCCGGCATCGTTGCGGCCATCCCAGTAAGCGGCACGGTCCCGACTGTTATAAAATCCCGCGGGTTGAACACCGAGCGACAGTGTCCGAACCAGCGCCCCGGCCGTGTCATAAATGGATAGCGATACCGGGCTGTCTTCGGAGAGTTGATAGGGAATCCACGTCTCCGGGTTGAACGGATTCGGGAAGTTAGGTAAAAGCACTGTCTCTTCCGGGCTTAGAGTTGCCAGAAGATGCTCCAGGAAAAGAACGCCCAGTTGCGATGTGGCATCCTTCAGGTCAAGTTCTCTCGCTTGTGCCAACCACTCTCCCACGTCCGCTCTTGTAGGAGCGATCTCCAAGTTGCGATTCCAAGCCGAAGGCGCGGCGGTTGCGTTCCCAAGCGCACGCGCCACCAACACCAAATCAAGAATGTTCACAATTCCATCCCCGTTGACATCTGCGGGTAAATCTGCGCCTTCGGTCCCGAGATCTGAGGCAACGCGTACCAAATCCAGAATATTCACAACATTGTCCCTGTTTACATCCTCCAAGGTAGGCGGAAATTCGGCGGTTGCTGTAACGGTCTGTGGCTGCGGAATCCCTGTAACAGCCACTTCGACGGTGTTCGTTCCCGGATTTGGGCCCAATGTGAGGGTACTCTCCGCCCGACCATCGCTATCCGTCGTGGCACTGGTTTCACTGAGTGTCCCACCACCACCGGTAACCGTGAAGGTGACCTGCACACCCGGTAGGGCTTCGCCGGACCGGTCTCGCACTTGAACGACAATAGGATTAGGAAGTACCTCACCGAGCAGCCCCCGTTGCTCATTTCCGGTGATTATCGAGAACGACTTCGGTATTCGGCGGCCGACGGCAGTCAATTTCAATTCCTCTTGAACCCCTACGACTGACACGGTGACTGTGTTGGCACCTGCATTTTGACCCAATAAGAAATAGCTCTGCGCCCTGCCATCGGAATCTGTTGTGACGCTAGTCGAACTGAGCGTGCCGCCGCCGCTGCTGACCGTGAACCTAACCTCAATAGCCGAAACAGGTCTATCCGCTACGTCGCGCACTTCCACCACAAACGGTTCAGCCAGCCAGAAACCGGGCCAACCCGCTTGTCCATCTCCGGAGACTATCTCTAACGTTTTGGGGACCTGAACGCCTTCGGCACGAAACGTCGGCATCTCTTGAATCCCTTGAACAGATACAGTGACTGTATTTGCACCCAAATTTGGTCCCAACTTGAGGGTGCTCTCTGCCCGTCCGTTACTGTCCGTCGTAACCCTCGCAGCGCTGATTGTGCCCCCGCCACTAGTGACAGTGAAAGCTACCTCAACATCTGATAAGGGTTTATCGGATTGGTCTCGTACCTCCACGACAAACGGGTTTTCAAGCGCCATTCCAGGTTGCCCTTGAAGGTTGTTACCCGAGATGACATTCAATGTCTTTGCAACTCGGATGCCTTCGGCAGTGAACACTTCTTGCTTCCGAATTCCCGCCACAGAAACAGAGACACGATTCGGTCCTAGATTCGGTCCTAACGTGAGGGTACTCTCGGCTCGTCCGTTGGCGTCGGTGATTGCGGTGGTGGCACTCAACAATCCACTGCCTGCGAGGACAGTAAACTTCACGGTAATCCCTTCCATCGGGGCATCGTACTGATCGCGGACTTCCACCACAAACGGGTTTGCCAGCGCGGTGCCGGTTGCCGACATTTGGTTATTCCCCGAAACGCTCGTCAATGTCGGAGGAATCCCTTCCGCAGTGAAGGTAACCGTTTCGGAGACACCTTCGGCGCTCACTTCGACGCTGTTTGTACCGGGGACTTCGCCGAGGCTCAGCGTACTGGCTGCCTGTCCGTTTGCATCGGTGGTTGAAGTTGTGTTACTCAACGTGCCGCCGCCTGCGAGAACGGCAAACGTCACTACAGCCGCTGCCAACGGGTTGCCGTCTCCGTCGCGGACTTCAACCACAAATGGATTTGACAACGTAGTCCCGGTTGTTGCCATTTGGTTATTCCCCGAAACGCTCGTCAGTGTCGGAGGAATCCCTTCCGCAGTGAAGGTAACCGTTTCGGAGACACCTTCGGCGCTCACTTCGACGCTGTTTGTACCGGGTGCTGTTCCGAGGCTCAACGTACTGGCTGCCTGTCCGTTTGCATCGGTAGTTGAAGTTGTGTCGCTCAACGTGCCGCCGCCTGTGAGGACGGCAAACGTCACTACAACCCCTGCCAATGGGTTGCCGTTTCCATCTCGGACTTTCACCACAAACGGGTTTGCCAGCGCGGTGCCGGTTGCTGACATTTGGTTATTCCCCGAAACGCTCGTCAGTGTCGGAGGAAGCCCTTCCGCAGTGAAGGTGACCGTTTCGGAGATACCTGCGGCACTCACTTTGACGGTGTTTGTACCGGAGTCTGCGCCGAGGATCAGCGTACTGGTTGCCTGTCCGTTTGCATCGGTGGTTGAAGTTGTGTCGCTCAACGTGCCGCCGCCTGCGACGACGGCAAACGTGACCGCAACCCCTGCCAATGGGTTGCCGTTTCCATCGAGGACTTTCACCACAAACGGGTTTGCCAGCGCAGTCCCGGTTGCTGCCAATTGGTTATTCCCCGAGACGCTCGTCAGTGTCGGAAGAATCCCTTCCGCAGTGAAGGTGACCGTTTCGGAGACACCTGCGGCGCTCACTTTGACCGTGTTTGTACCGGGTGCTGTTCCGAGGATCAGCGTACTGGTTGCCTGTCCGTTTGCATCGGTGGTTGAAGTTGTGTCGCTCAACGTGCCGCCGCCTGTGAGGACGGCAAACGTGACCGCAACCCCTGCCAACGGGTTGTCGTTTCCGTCGCGGACTTCCACCACAAACGGATTTGCCACCGTAGTCCCGGTTGTTGCCATTTGGTTATTCCCCGAGACGCTCGTCAGTGTCGGAGGAATCCCTTCCGCAGTGAAGGTGACCGTTTCGGAGACACCTGCGGCGCTCACTTTGACCGTGTTTGTACCGGGGGCGGCGCCGAGGCTCAGCGTACTCGTTGCCTGTCCGTTTGCGCCGGTTGTTGTGGTCCCCGTACTCAACGTGCCGCCGCCCGTTAGGACGGTAAAGGTTACTTCTGTGCCTGCCAGCGCGGCTTCGTACTGGTCAAGAACCTTCACGACAAACGGGTTTTCCAACGCGCCACCGGTAAGACCTGTCTGTTTGTTGCCAGAGATTTGCTCCAATCGCGTCGCCTTCGGGAGTGAGGGGTCAACCGTTACGTTAAATTCTGTATAGATGTCGGAATTATCGCTGGAATAGGCTTTGACGATGTATTCACCCGAGGCGCCGGTTCCGAGGAGGAGGGTCGTCTGGGCGCGTCCGTTTGCATCCGTCGTTGCCTTCACAGGACTCAACGATGCGCGAGATTCATCTCCGGAGAGAATAGAAAAATTCATATCGACATCTGACATGGGGCTTCCGTCCGAATCTTGCAATTCGACGGTGAAACTCACGCTGTCACCGGGGGCAGTGACCTGATTGTCGTCTGATATTTTTTCAAGTTTCGGTGCCGACAGCGATGTTGTTCCGCTTGATGGGACAGTTGGGCAAGGGGCATATACTATTTTATAGCCAACAAAACTCGAAGGGCGCGGATCGCCGCTGAGCCTCAGTCTGACTGTGTATGTGCCGCAAGCATTCTTACCAAAGGTCAATTGAAACCATATCCTGCCATCGTTATCAGTTGTGGATGAGTAAGACAGCGTCGCGGTCCCGTTGTTTGGACTGAGGCTCCAAGCTAATCTGGCGTTTCGTATGGGGCCGCCGTGGTTCCATACTAGTCGGTGTTCGAGGCCGTATGACGACTGTCCGCTAGGAACGTAGTAGGGGCCACTATCGCTTGCATCTAACGGCATTGAGGGACCGATTAGGAGTAGAACGATGAGTCCAATTAGTCGCTTGTTGATAGATTCGATTGACATATGAGGGTCTCCTATTTGAATTGAGCCAAGCGCCGCTCGCAGTAGATTGACAAATCCACAGTACCATTTGATTGGATATCTAAGCTCTAAAGAAGAACCCATGGATATGCAAAAGGTCTATTGTAATACGTACCGGGATGTTCCTTCCCTCCTTCCATGCCCCGGCGAAGGGGAGCGGCAGGAATCACTGAGCAGTGATGGCGCCTCCCGCCGCGGGAAGGATTATTGGAAGCGTCAATCTCTCGGGCAGCCGAAACGAAAGACGACACTCCTATAAAGCATAAATTGTGCCAACTCTTGATTGAACGAGGATGAAACGGGGAAATCCCTTGCCAGGCTTGACTTTGAAGGATATGGACGGGCTGAAGTGGATGAGGTGATAGTGTCCCAAACTGGGACAGTTTACGTGGAAAATATGGAAGAATATTGGGTGAAAGCCTGTAATGGCGTGGCTTCGGGCGAGTTTGTCCCAAAATGGGACTGGTGTCCCATTTTGGGACAGTTTGAGAAGCGTTCACTGGCACATTACGCCGTGATAAGAGAACGAGATGGGTGCACATCCGTTCTTTATGTTTCACAAAATGATAAATCGGTTTCATGCAGAACATTCGCGATCTTAATCCGACGCAATAAATTGATACAGCTTCAATTTCCGATACGGAATCGATACCAACTTATTTGACTTATTCGAGTGGGCTTTAGAAATAAAAAAGGGCGGAGCAAATACCTGACGCCGCCCTCGTTGATTGGCTGCCAGAAATCACGGCGACACATACTCAATTTTTTCAGGGTGGTTTGCAATAGAGCCAAGCATAGCGTATGACTCTGTAGCAAATTCACTTATAGGTTTATATTCCAAAGAGATATGGTTAGTGTTGGGTGCCGGCTGTAAACATTGTCTGAACTGTGATTTATGTGATGAAGTGATTGCCATGATGATCAGTGCTTAGTTGCCCGTGATGAGTAGATTCAACCATTACCTTGAAGCCACTGTGACTCAGGGAAGAAACCGAGTTTTGAAGAAAAAGGGATCTCTATCGTACTCATTATCCATTCGCTTGATGGTTTCACTAAGGATTAAACACTGAGCGAGAAGACCATTTAGGCTTAACGGAGTGTCACAGTTACGCCGATAGCACAACTGTGACATCTGTAAGTCGTGGTTGAACCTACTTTACAATAACGAGCCGCCGCGTTTGATGGAAGGATGGTGTCCTCAATTGGTAAAAATAGAGTCCGCTTGCGACGTGTTCACCGGCATCGTTGCGGCCATCCCAGTAAGCGGCACGTTCCCGACTGTTATAAAATCCTGCGGACTGCATACCGAGCGAAAGTGTCCGAACCAGCACCCCAGCCCTATCATAAATGGATACCGATACAGGGCTGTTTTCCGAGAGCTGATAGGGAATCCACGTCTCCGGGTTGAACGGATTCGGGTAGTTGGCGAGAAGGGCGGTCTCTTCGGGAATATACGACGCTAACAAGTTCCCAAGATTCTGAATGCCTTGTGCAAAGGCGATCGAACCGTCGTCTGTGAGGCGTGCCTCTGCAATCCAGGCTTCTATCGTTGAGACATCTACACGTCCTGTGGCAACTGCGGGTGCAGCTGCTCCCCCAATGC
Source organism: Candidatus Poribacteria bacterium (assembly GCA_965204085.1). GTDB lineage: Bacteria > Poribacteria > WGA-4E > WGA-4E > JAJDTR01 > JAJDTR01. The sequence continues at coordinate 2,628,016 of CBDBEE010000002.1, forward strand.
CTTGTGCCACGAGGGTGAGATCGAAGATGTTGACAATTCCATCGCCGTTGACATCCTCCGGCGAGTTGGGGGGTAGGCGTTTCCCCAACTGTTGTGCGACGCTAATGAGATCGAGAATATTGACAACTCCGTCGCGATTGACATCCCCGGTTAGGAGCCGTTCCTCAACAGTAAAGCGGATTTCAAGAGGAGCTGCGGGGATACTTTCCTTAGCGGCGGAGCCGAATAGGAAGTTGTGCAGAGCTAATTCCGTTTCACCTTCGGATTTTGCCTTGAACCTCGCCTGAAGCACGGAGCCGCTGCCGCTCACTCCGCCTTCGCTAATCCGTCCGGCAATTAGTCCGGTGATTTTGCCTCCCGCATTGTCAATACTTCCGCTCTGGAAGAAAGTCGTTCCACCGTCCATCTTCAGGAAATCGCCTTCGCTCACATCAATCGCTTCAAGAATGGCAGGGTCGAAGGCGATGTCAAACTGCCACCCTGCTAAGTCAAAGACATTTTCCGCACGCACGTCGAAGGTAAATGTATCGCCGATGTGAATTGGCGATTCGGAAAAAGCGTAGCCAATACCGGTTGCCAACGTGTATTCCGTGCCGGATTCAAATCCGAAAAAGGCGTTAGACCCTGCCCAGTGCAACTCGGTGCGAACTGCGACTAACATTACATTCCGTCCCTGCTCTAGCGTGACCGGGAAGAAATCACTGTAGTCGTTGCCGTGCCGAGCGCGGTTCTCGCGAATCAAAGCGCCATTGAGCCAGACCTTCAGCCCGTGCTCGGCGCCCACGTACATGGTTGTGTTTTGCCTTCGGGAAGAATAGAGGGATAGTGTTCCGTACATGACCCCGGTAGGCACCTCGCTTTTCAACATGTCACCAATGTTGTCCTGTCCTGTAGGCGGAAGTATGTGGGTTGTCCAATCGCTCATTCCAACACGATTTCCCAGTGTTGCCCCCTGGGTAGAAACTCCCACTTCCGTCACCTTTCCTCCGCTCGCTTCCGCAAGCAAATCCACACCGCTATCTAGTCTGACGTCAGGTATAAACACCCATAACCAGGGGCCTTCTAATTTCGGACCTCCTGTTGGGAAACCCGGATTGTTGTGCCAAACAATCTTAGTGTTCGCACGTAGCGAATCCAAGGGTGAGAAGTCAGTGATGTTGTTGTCGTCAACCCCTAACCATTTCAGGTTGGTAAGGCCCGCAAGCACCGATATATCCGAGATTTGGTTGGCGCGAAAATCCAAACGCTCTAACCCGGTTAACCTCCCGATGGGCGATATGTCCGCCGATATTCCGTTTCCGACAAAATAAAGCTCTTTTAACGCTGTCAAGCCCGTTAACGGCTCTAAGCTCGCATTCTGTAGCCTTGCGCCGCAAATGTCCAACTTCTCCAATTTTGTTAATCCCGCCAGAGGTGATAAATCGGAGAAAGGGTTACCCCAAGTGCGGATGGATTTCAGATTGACTAATCGCGCAAATGGCGATATGTCAGATACCTCGTTGCCGCTAAAACCAATATGCTCCAGATTAACTAATTGTGCTAATGGAGATACATCGGATACGTTGTTACCCCCAAAATCTAATCTTTTCAAATTGGTCAATCCTGCAAGTGGCGATAGGTCGGATATGTTGGCATCCCAACAATATAGCGTCTCCAAATTGGTTAAACCTGCAATCGGCGAAAGATCGGACACCAAAGTGTGAATGATATACAATTCCCTGAGATTTGTTAGTCCTCTTACAGGAGATATATCTGATATCCGATTGAAACTAACGACTAGAACTGTGAGGTTTTTCAAGTTTCTCACGGGCGATATATCGGATACCTGATTATGTTCAAGCCCTAGGTGTGTGAGGTTTGTTAAACCCTTCAGTGGTGATATGTCGGAAATATGATTGTGAGTAGCCCAGAGCTCGCGCAATTCGATTAAACTTGCTATCGGTGAAAGGTCGGGGACCTGATTATCAGGGAGATGCAACCATGTTAGATTTGTCGCAAACTGTAGCCCTGTCAAATCACGCACACCCTTGCCTGCCAAGTCAAGCCTTCTCAATCTTTTCATTGCGCTTGCGGTAATCGGCACATCGGGGGTTCTACGAATTCCATTCGACACGGCAGCGCGAAGAATAGGATCCGGGATATGGACCTGGCCTCCCGGTAACACATCGGGTTGTGTTATGACCGGAGGCTCTCCCACCTGTTCCGGGTAATCCAATGCGGAAATTATATCTCGAAAGCTTGATGTCCACGTGTCTCGCTTCACACTCCCGTTTGGGTTGTCCAGCGCCAGCAACCCTACGTTCTGCAGTCCGGTGTTCTCACGAACCCTCGCAAGGAAGGTGTCGGTCTGCAACCCGACTACGGCGGCGGCATACGCTGCATCAATCGGTGCCTGAAACGCTTCGTGGAAACGCGAAACCGGTTCAACACCGTCAAACGTACCGCCGGTGGCTTCAAGCGCTACCCTGTATGTTTCCATGTCTTCGCTCACACGGGCATCCATGTCTGACTGTTCCACGTAGAGCCGCAATGCCTGTGCTTTATTGTACGGCGGATTGGTAGCACTCTCAATCACGGAGCGCACCTCGTCTTCAAACGTCTTCATGCCCTCCGTATGGCAACCGATACAGGAGATGCCGTTGCGTACCGTGGGGTCGCTGGCGGCAGGATTGGAAACGATGTTGATCGGGGCTTCATCCAACCGGAAACCGGAAGCATTGGCAAGGTAGTATCCCTGCAAGCCATTGGGTAAGTTGAAGATAGCCTCTCCGCCATCGTGCGTGAAGTTAAGCGGGTGGGTCAGGATGTTTTGTGTACCCACACTGCCTGCAAAGTCGTAGCTCTTCCAATAGGCTCCATAGCGAGACCTGTGCCGTTCCACGACGCGGTTGTGATTGGAGACACCGGAGTTGTTGAATCCCGCTCGCCACACGCGAACTCCGGGTGCATTCACCAGATTTCCTGCTACATCGACCTCCAATCGGGTTTCCAAGTCCCTATCGGACAACGGCAGCGAAAGTAGGTCGTGGTATAACGGCGGCGTGGATGCGTACGCAATAAACCAGTCGACATGAATTGACGGAACATCGGTCTTCGTCTGCGTCTGCAGCCGACCGAGTTGTTCTCGCAATGCGTTTTGTGCGGGAAACGAAATGTGGTAGGGATAGGCTTCCTCTATCTTCGTCCAGCCGTCATTTCGATCCCACTCATAGTGCCGTAGGTCGATGTAGTAGATGGTCGCTTGCGGGTCGATGGGTTGCGGGTTGATGATCCCACTTCCCCATGAGAGGCTGTTGACCAGTTTGTTGAGCGCTTTGCGGTACTCACGGAGAATTTCGGTTGTTTCGCCAGCATTATAGAGGTGAGTGAGAGTGAAGTAACGGGCAAATGCTCGGTCAAACGACGAGAGCGAGTTGAGGTGTGTCTCAATGCTGGTGAGCACTTCGCTAGGCGTAATGAAATGGCGGGGGGTTGTGGTGGTTGCCGTCCAGTCGGGTGCGCCGGCTAGTATCCAGCGTCGAACCGTGTCGATGGATTGAGCGGGCAGTTGGGGCAGTCCAAACGGCATCTGTGCGCCGTTTTCAGTGGGACCGAGGAGGCGTTTGTACAATTCGGAGGCATCTGGGTTGCCCGGTACAACAGTGCCGCCATCAATGAGTTCACTGTGTTCCATGAGGAGTGTCTCGCGGAAAGCGCCGTCGGGGCCATGGCAATTAAGGCAACTCGCTTCAAAGATGGCGTAGGTGTCTTGGGCTAACTGCGATTGGGCGGATAGGTTTTGAGAAGACGCAACAAGCGTCAATAGAATAACAAGCACGACGAAATAATAACGTTTATTCATAAGAATATCTCCTTGTCAGTAAGCCAAGTTGCCACCCAGCCTGTTAGGGTCGGGCTAAAAAAGATGTTGGGTTTCACTCTCTCCAGCGACGCACGATCGGCATCTATAGTCGGTGCAGATTATTATCACATAACTTAAGTTGCTACCTGTCATTCCCGCTCGGCTTGGATAGACATATCCAAGCCGTACCCGCATAGGCGCAGTGGATTTGTCAATCCACTGCGAGCAGATTGAGTCAATCTAGCTTACATTGCCCCGGTTTGCGACGTATCCTATAAAATATCGGGCTAGAAGCCCGGGGGATTTCTATCGCGCTCCTTATTCAGTCGCTTGATTTATTCGCTCAGTTGATCCTACGGGAATGGGTAGCAATTTGGGTTACATAATCCAATCGGTTAAATTCTTTTTGACCCCGGGCAGCACTGCTGATGTTGAAGGCTTACGATACTTTGACTTCGACTTCCCACCCGGCAGCCGTGTCTATGGAGACAAAGCATACAATCACTATGAGATAGCCATTCCAATCACGATTGGAGTGCGGGCGGTAATACCCATCGTCGGCGCGAAACAGAGCCAACCTTCATAAGGTCTATTGTAATCCGTACAGGGATGTTCCTTCCCTCCTTCCATTCCCCGGCGAAGGGGAGCGGCAGGCATCACTGAGCAGTGACGTCGCCTCCTGCCGCGGGAAGGATTATTGGAAGCGCCAATCTCTCGGTGCAACCGAAAAGAAAGACGACGCACCTAAATAGAGCATAAACCGTGCCAATGCTTGATAGAACGAGGACGAGACGGGGAAATCCCTTGCCAGGCTTGACTTTGATGGATATGGACGGGCAGAAGTGGATGAGGTGGTAGTGTCCCAAAATGGGACAGTTAAAGTGGATTATAGGGGCAGGATATTGGCTGAAAGCCTGTAATGGCGTGGCTTCGGGCGGGTTTGTCCCAAAATGGGACACAAATCCCATTTTGGGACAGTTTTTGCTATTGACATTGCACTTCGCAGGAGCGCGTAAATCGGACGCATTGCCGTCCGTTAGACTTGGGGATCTCTATCGAACAGGAGGGGAGTCGCTTGTCGCACTCCACTGCGAGGAATCGCGACCGGGAGGTCGCTCCTACAAAGGCTGGTGGGCAGTGTCCATCTTACAATGTACAAAGTCAAGCTTACAACAAGGGAAGGAGTTTGGCAGGCTAGAACTTCCACATCTCTTTTTTGAGGCTTAACGGGGTGTCACAGTTACGCCGATAACACAACTGCGACACCTGTAAGTCGTGGTAGGTTCTACTTTACAATCACAAGCCGCCGTGTTTGATGGAAGGTGGGTGTCCTCAGCCGTTGAAAGTGGTGATTAACATCGTTTTCACTTCTTCATTGAGGAAAGCCTATCTCTCAAATCCAAGAGTTGTGCTTCTGGAAGATTTGTGATTTCAGAAATGAGTGTCAACTCCATTCCCTTGGCGAGCATTGCCTTGACAGTTTCAATCTTCTCTTCATTTCTGCCTTCCTGCTTACCTTCACGCAAACCGCTTTGAAAGAATTGCTGTCTTTCTCTTTCTAACGCCGTGACTAACATCGTCTTTACCTCCTCCTCGTTGCGGTAAATGTATTCCAATGACTGGAAATCTTCAGATTCAAGCCGTCCGTGGAAAGCCAACTGCCTAAACCAGTTTAAGAACAGACTGACCGCCTCTCTGTCACCCTCTGACGAAAACAGATTTATCAGTTCCACCTCCAGAACCTCTAAATCATAATGCGATTCTGCCAAAAACAACGTCGATACGATGTTCCGAATCTTTAACAACGCCTCCTTACCGTATCGGTTTTCAACAATAAGGAAATACTCAAAGTCTAGCGCAAACCTGCCAAGCGGCGGTGTCTGCTCAATTAACTCGGAAAGATTCACCGATGCCGTCCAAGGTGCGTTTCCATTGTACAGCACGATTGGAAAGACAGCCGGTAATTTTTTGACTCCGCTGTTATTGACGAGAAAATCCATGTAAAAGTTGGTGATGTAGTTTAGTGCCCGTAACGCCATGAACGGATTAACGGTGGATTGAAACTCAATTAAGATGTAAATATAGATTTCGCGGTCATGAAACCGGATTTTGTAGATTAAATCGCTCTCGGTCTCTTTGTAGTGTTCGGAAATAAAGGATTTGTCTAAGGGTTCACAGGTGTCGAAATCTAGAGAATGCACCCACTCTTGGTTGACGAACGTTTCAAGCAATTGTCGAAAAATGGTACGATTTGAGAATAGTTTTTTGTATCCACTGTCGTGAATGTTCATCCCTAACACCTTATCGACTCATGCTCGGTCACGCACAAGCACTCTGCCGGTTTACTTTCCAGGTGCCCACTTATAGCGAATGCCCATACGTTCTGTTCCGGAGAAATCTCGGCGGAAATGGCGGGCGGCGAAGGCGAAACTGCGGGTTTCCGAGACATTGACGATGTACCCTTTTCCACCTTCAATCGAAAAACCTTCGTTGGGTGCGTTTGGTGTCCACGCTACAAAACGCTACGTTGTCACATCAAGCGTGATGATGGTCGTTGTGGTGGAATAGTCATGATGTTGTGCGCTCGCCCAAAAGCGCCGTTGAAAGTGGTGATTAACATCGTTTTCACTTCTTCATTGAGGAAAGTCTATCTCTCAAATCCAAGAGTTGTGCTTCTGGAAGATTTGTGATTTCAGAAATGAGTGTCAACTCCATTCCCTTGGCGAGCATTGCCTTGACAGTTTCAATCTTCTCTTCATTTCTGCCTTCCTGCTTGCCTTCGATTCTGCCTTCCTGCTTGCCCTCACGCAAACCGTTTTGAAAGAATTGCTGTCTTTCTCTTTCTAACGCCGTGACTAACATCGTCTTCACCTCCTCCTCGTTGCGGTAAATGTATTCCAATGACTGGAAATCTTCAGATTCAAGCCGTCCGTGGAAAGCCAACTGCCTAAACCAGTTTAAGAACAGACTGACCGCCTCTCTGTCACCCTCTGACGAAAACAGATTTATCAGTTCCACCTCCAGAACGTCTAAATCATAATGCGATTCTGCCAAAAACAACGTCGATACGATGTTCCGAATTTTTAACAACGCCTCCTTACCGTATCGGTTTTCAACAATAAGGAAATACTCAAAGTCTAGCGCAAACCTGCCCAGCGGCGGTGTCTGCTCAATTAACTCGGAAAGATTCACCGATGCCGTCCAAGGTGCGTTTCCATTGTACAGCACGATTGGAAAGACAGCCGGTAATTTTTTGACTCCGCTGTTATTGACGAGAAAATCCATGTAAAAGTTGGTGATGTAGTTTAGTGCCCGTAACGCCATGAACGGATTAACGGTGGATTGAAACTCAATCAAGATGTAAATATAGATTTCGCGGTCATGAAACCGGATTTTGTAGATTAAATCGCTCTCGGTCTCTTTGTAGTGTTCGGAAATAAAGGATTTGTCTAAAGGTTCACAGGTGTCGAAATCGAGAGAATGCACCCACTCTTGGTTGACGAACGTTTCAAGCAATTGTCGAAAGATGGTACGATTTGAGAATAGTTTTTTGTATCCGCTGTCGTGAATGTTCATCCCTAACACCTTATCGACTCATGCTCGGTCATGCACAACCGGTCTGGATGACTGTGCCGATTGATGAATATCCACAACAAGGACAGTCTATTGTGAAAATTCGCATTACGCCGGTCATTCTAACCTACTTCGCTTCTGAGAATAAGGATAGGCTCACTCAAACCACCCAAACCGCTCATGTCTGATGGCTGGAAGCCAATTAACATCGGCATTCCAACCATCCTAGGGTCACTTGATACTATTTCAAAATTTGCATCTTCCGCGTCGCCGAAAAATCCGGGGTATGCAAACTGTAGAAGTAAACCCCGGAAGCAACCTGCTCCCCAAAGGCATTACGCCCATCCCAATAAGCGGCACGTCCGCGGCTATTGTAGAAACCTGCGGGTTGCATGCCGAGCGAAAGTGTGCGAACCAGCCCTCCGGTGCTATCATAAATGGATACCGATACCGGACTGTCCACCGAAAGTTGATACGGAATCCAAGTTTCGGGGTTGAACGGGTTCGGGTAGTTTTGCAATAACCGATTCTGTTGCGGTGTGCCGACACCGTCAATCCTGACAGACAATACTGCGTTTGCCAGGTTCTCAGGGGTCACATTAAATCTAACGGTTTGCGATTCAACATTTCCATCGGGACCGATGACGTGTAATTCAATCACGTCTCCAGCTTCGACAACACTTCGCCGCGCCAAATCGGCAGTTGCGGCAGCGAAATAATCACCTTCCACCGAAGCGGTTATCGTGCTGTTGGTTCTCAGGTTACGCACTATTACCCGGTAGCCGTCAAACTCAGATTTACCATCCAAGTGCCCACTAACAACGAACGCCCATACGTTTTGTTCCCTGGAAATCTCGGCGGATATGGCGGGCGGTGATGCGGCTGCCCTCCTTCGATCTGTCCACGGTGCTCCGACGAAGGCGAAGCTACGAGAATCCGGAACATTGACGATATACCCTTTTCCACCTTGAATCGGAAAACCGTCGTTGGGTGCGCTAGGAGTCCACCCCACGAATAGCTGGTTAGCCGAATCCAGCGTGATGACGGTTGTCGCCCCTGTCAGACCTGCAAGCTTCTTGGCGCTCATCGGCGTTGGCGGCGCCAACGGTACGGAAAGCATGTTCAAACCTTTAGCCAGCGCCACGTTGTACACGTTGCCAAAATAATCGCTCACCGCCTCGGAAACGGGTCTGGCGATAAAGCCGTGTACACGTCCATCCGCTGATTGATAGTGTCCGACGACAGAACCGTCCTGATTGATATTGTATCCTTCGGTGAACATGCTATCGGGAAACGCCAGTTCCTGTAGCCCGTCGCGGAAGGTGCCTACATACGTGCGTGGGACATCTCCCGTGCGTTTAGCTCTGCCGACAATAGTCCCTACATCGTTGATACCGTGCAAGAACATGTATTCCCGAGTTTCCGCGCCTGGAAGGTCGATAGGTACAATCCTTCCTTCCGCGGATCGCGCGTACGGATGATAGATACCTTCTGCATCTATGTAACTGCCTACGAGACGGCCCGCAGCCACAAAATCGGCGAATGTCTCCGCCGCCCCGGGCACCTCTACAATTGTGTCTCCCGTGAACCCGCGGCGAACCCCGGAATCGTCTATAAAATTCCCCGTCAGCGCCCCGGTTGCATCGCTGATACCATAAAGGAACGTTTGGACGGCACCCGGGAAATCGAATTGGCGCAATTCTCCATTTTCCAAGACAACCCCATGAAAAAGTCCATCGCTATCTTCGTAGTGGCCGGCAGCATTCCCATTATTGCCGAGCGCAAAGAAATAAGTATTCTGCGATCCGGGAAAATCATAGGTCGCAAAAACCCCATCTATGAGCGTAAAGGCAACGTCTCTTTCGCCATCGGGGCTCTTCGTGTAGCCTGCGTAATCCTCAAAGTCACTGCTCGCAGCCAACGCGAGAAAATCTACACCGGGAACATCGATGCTTTCAAACGTATAGTTGAGGGTAGCCGGTTTAACAGTGGGTACGTCATCGACCGGTACAACAGGTCTGGCGATAAACCCGTTTGTAGATCCATCGGCTGATTCATAGTGCCCGACGATAGAACCGTCCTGATTAATATTCCAGCCGTCTGTGCTAACGCTGCCTACGACCTTAAACTCCTGCAGCCCCTCCTGGAATTTTCCGACATACGTGAACGTCATACCATCCACCGATTTCGCTCGAGAAACGACAACCCCTGCATCGTTGATACCGTGCACAAAGTAAAATTCCAGATCTTCAGCACGTGCAAGGTCGAGAGATACATACCTGCCACCCGGGGTTCGCACGTATGGATGATAGAGTCCGTCAGCGTCTACGTAGCTGCCTACCATACCGCCGCTCGCGTTCACAAAGTGAGCGTTTGTCTCGCGTGCTCCCGGAAACTCAATTATTTCGTCCCCCGAGAATCCACGGATAACGCCGGACGCATCTATCCAATTTCCCGTCAGTGCCCCCGTCGCATCACTGATACCGTATATGAACGTTTGGGCGGAATCCGGATAATCGTATTGCTGCAATTCGCCATTTTCCATGATGACACCGTGGTACAGTCCGTCGGCATCCTGGTAGTGTCCGGCAGCTCTTCCATCATTACCGAGCGCATAGAAATGAGTCTTCTGCGAGTCGGGGAAGTCATAGGTCGTAAAGACACCGTCAATGAGCGTAAATGCGACCTCTTTTTCACCATCCGCACTCAGTGTGTAGCCCGCGTAATCATCAAAGTCGCTGCTGGCAGTCACCGCTAAAAACTCTACGCCGGGATCGCCGATGTTTTCAACAGTGTAGTTGAGGCCGCCGGCGGTGGCTTCAAGTTGATTATCGGCTTGCGCGGCAGCGTTCCTTAGGAAAAAGGAATTGAGGCACATCAACAACGCAAACGTGTAAAACAGAGTTACATTCTTCAGAATTGTTCTCATCATGTGAATTTTCCTCTTTTGTTTCATCTTTGTTAGTCTCGGAAATAGTACCCGTTAATATTGTGGTTAATGTCAATTACGCGATTGCAACTGTGCACCACATATAGAAATCGCCCTGTGAATCAATTATATCACACCAGTTACAGTTAGAGAAATGAAACACCGTCACCACCCCAATGCGACGGTTCCATCATGCCCATTCCAGCGTCGAGGGTGATTTAAGGTGACTTTTGGATTGCGCTGGCTACCCGATAGAAAACTCAGGTTACAAGGGTAATCCGACGGCTGTTCCAGTTTCCATGCTTATGTTCACGGCTTCAGTGAATTCCATATACTTCACGCCATCTTCAAAATTGGTGTGAGTTATGGGCTCGTTTCCGCGAATCGCACTGACGAACTCCTCCTCCACGCGCCACGCACCGATCTCGTCGGGCGAAAGGGCGATTTTGGAAAGCTCGGAATCATCCCTCGTGCCGCCATACAGCGTGTCGTCAGCGATACGGAGTGTTCCGCTGCACCCGAAGAGGAAGACCTCATCTGGACCTGCCAGCCCGGTGACGTTAGAAACTTGGAGATGCAGTTGGGCGCCGCAGGCCATGTCGGCGGTTACATCGATGTGCTCGGGAATGCGGGTGGCGCGCATCACTCCGTCGGCGTCTTTGCGCATTTTCATAAAACTTTTCCCCATCGCCATCACGCTCGTGGCTTCGCCTACCCATCGCATGACCGCTTCGTACCAGATTCCCATGCTCATGATGTTCAACCCGCTGAGGTCGAAGTTCTCGCGCCAGTGCAGCGGAGACATGGCGTCAATGAATTTACCGCCACTTCGAATTTCGATTGCCAACATCTCGCCGACGTATCCCTCGGCGATGAGCCGCTTGATGCCGTTGTCCTGTCCGAGAGTCATCGGCGATGGAACAATCTGCGCAACGAGATTGGGTTTCTCGCGAGATGCGTCGCGCATCGCATGAGCCTCTTGGGCGTTCATTGCCATACGCGCCTCGCACATGACGTGCTTGTCCGCCTCCAACGCCGCGATTGTTGTGCGGCAGTGCATGTAGGGCCACGTTCCAATGACGATGGAATTTGTGTCAGGGTCGGCGATTGCGTCCTGCCACCCCTCATAGGTCTTCGGAATGTTGAATTCGTTCGCAACTCGTTCAGAGGACTCGCGGCTGCGGTTGCAAACCCCTACAATCTCAACGCCGTCAATGGCTTGTAATCCGGGAATATGGCGCCAGGTCGTATTCTCCCCCGCGCCGATAACACCTACGCGGATTGTTTCATCACTCATCTCTTATTACTCCTCTAATTTACAGATTGGAAGCTAGTTATATACTCCGTACCAGTTAATTTTGCGCAATTGTGCACCGAAGGTTTGTAGGAGCGATCTCCGAATCGCGACGGTCGGGAATCGGAATTCCCTCCTACCGCCCGCAAAACTCATGCTCCATTTCTTGACTCTTAAAAATGCAACTTCCAACAGCGTAGAGTATAATTGGAAATAGACAAAAGTTCTCATTCAATCCATCCAAACAACCAGGGATAAAGTTGAGGGCATGGTATATCAAGGAGGCGTTTTTGTCAACATAATTCTATAACGATGCGTGAAGACAGTCACTCTTCTGGCTGATTGACTTCGACCGATGCCCACCAACCCATTCGGTATGTCGGGATTAGCGTATCATGATACAATTCTCCCAAGATGATTTTCGTTGTTTTTTTCGAATGTTGTGCTATAATCGCTTGAGGATTATTAGGACTTACGCAGTTGAATACTCTAGTGCCTCGTAATGGCGATTCACTGTAGTGTTAGAGGTGAAATAAGACAGGGAAGCACCAGCCAATATTTTGTATTTTTCGATTGTCCCAGAGACGAAGGAGGAACGACACGATGGCTGAAGCCACAGGCAAATCTTTTGCCGCACGTGCAAAAGACGCTGATTGGACAGAAGGTCTGCGATCATATATGGCATACCGCGGTCTCGGAATAAAGGAGGCGACCAATGGCAAAGTGATGGCGCACATCATTCGCGCCAACGAACCGTGTAGCGGACCCATGGGTTACCACTATCACGATCTCGAATTTCAAATGAACTATCTAATCAAGGGATCGGCTCGGATCTACCTCGAAGACATCGGCGAGATTTATGTTGAATCCGGCGATGTGTGGTATCAGGCGCCCAACGTCAAGCATGAGGTGTTGGAATACTCTGACGACTTCGAAGTGTTGGAAATCACACTGCCAGCAGATTTCCCGACCCATGAAATATCGCGATAGTGAAACGCGACTGAATTCAGATACCCAGGCGGATTCGCCGCGATTCATCATCTTTCGCATGTATCATATTCGTGAATGAAGATATGTGCGGGAAAGAGCAATTGTGAAAATCGGTTTTATAGGCCTAGGAAACATGGGCAACCCGATGGCGCGGAATCTTCTCAAGGCCGGACACGACTTGACAATCCATGATGTTCGACGAGAAGCAGGAAAGAATTTGGAGGATGCTGGAGCTAAATGGGAGGACCACCCTAAAGCGGTTGCTGTCAGGTCTGAGGTTGTGTTGACATCGTTACCCGGTCCGCGTGAGGTGGAATGGGTAGTTTCGGGCGATGACGGAGTTTTCGCCGGTTTGAGCGAAGGGCACGGATATATTGACCTGAGCACCAATTCGCCTACGGTGATGCGCAGATTTGCCGAAATTGGCGATGAACAAGGGATTCGGGTATTAGATGCACCGGTGAGTGGAGGTGTGTTTGGCGCACGGGACGCAACACTCACGATATTTGTGGGCGGAAAAAGCGAGGATTTCAAGCACTTTCAATCCTTATTGCAGTGTATAGGCGACAATGTCGTCTACATGGGACCGGCAGGAGCGGGAAGCGCCACCAAGCTGGTAAACAATACTATAATGTTCATTAATCTCATGGCGGCGTGCGAAGGTTTCGCCATGGGTGCTGAAGCGGGGCTCCGACCACAAGCGTTGTACGACGTTATCACTCTCAGTATGGGACAAAGTATGGCTCTGGACAGGCATGTACAATTTGCCCTGAAGGGCGGGACGATGTATTCCAGCATAGCTTCTGCGACTAAAGACATGCACTTGGGGCTTGAACTTGCCGAGCAGATGGGTACTCCCTCAAAACTCACTGCACTGGTTGATGCTGCGTTTACCCGGATGTGCGATGCTGGGTTTGGCGAGGCCGACCAAACAGATATTGTCCGAGAGTTTATGCGCCAGGCTGGCGTAAATACATTTAAAAGCTGAACCGCAACCTTGATGTGGTTGGGCGCGACTCACTCGCTATTTTTCAAGCGGACTGGATAACCAAAGAGAGGAATTCGTATGCCAGAATTTGGACCTTACTATATGCCCGAAAAGTGGTGCTTGGACCGCTACATGTACACGGAGGAGGTACGGAGCACACTCAACCTCCCGGATAGATTCCGTGTCCGCGACACCACCATACGTGAAGGCGATGAAACCCCCGGGCTATTCATGAGTCCGCACGATAAACTGAAGATTGCGGAAAAGCTTTACGAGGCAGGAATTTCGGAGGCGGATGTCGGTTATCTTGGCCCGGCTCAAGAACACTATGAAGCGGCAAAACTGATCAAGAAAGAAATTCCGGACATGCGCATCTCCGGTTTCGCCCGCGTCTGGACGCCCGATTGGAAACGCGATGTGGACCGTTGTGTGGAGGCGGGAGTGGCGCAAATTGATGTGCTTCAACATCCACTGCTTATTTGGGCGACGGACGAACAGGTCGCGGAGTTGGGATGCCCAAGAAACGAGCTTATACCACGCACCGTTCAAGTCATTGAGTACGCCAAGAGTTGCGGCGTAGAGGTAGCTTACGGACATCCCGATGCTTCGAGGACGCCCTGGGAAATCTTGGAAGAGTTTTACAGTGTGACGGCGCGTGCGGGCGTTGATTTGATAATTATCTACGAAGACGGATACGGTTGCCCGCCGGGTGTGAAGCATCTAATAAAAAAAATAAGGACGCTCGTGCAAGTGCCATTGATGATCCACTGCCATGACGACGTAGGTCTAGGCACCGCCAACGTATTGGCTGCCGTTGGAGAGGGTGCTGAATCGGCTGACTTGGTCGTCAACGGCTTGGGAGACAAAGGTGGCTTAACCAAGATGGAGGAGGTGGTCGTCGCTCTGGAGTGTCATTACGGCCTCTCCACCGGGGTGCGTTTGGAGAAGTTATATGAGGTATCCAAGTTCGTGGAGGACATCACCGGGATAAAGCGTCAAATCAATAAACCCTTGGTTGGCGAAAACGCGTACATCCATGAAGCCGAGATTCATGCCTATTGCATTATTAAGGGCATGTGGGAAGCGATGGAAGGAGTACACCCACACGTGATAGGCCAAGAACGACAAGTCGTTTTTGGCGGGACGACGCTTCATGGGGAAGCTGCCCGCGCCAGATTAGACGTATTAGGACTTAGACACAATTCGGACGACGTAGATTCAATCCTAAACGCGATTCGAAAACGGCTTCAAACTCAGCCGTCAGTCACACTAGACGAATTTGATGAAATCGCTATGGAAATTCTAGGTGCGGAACAGTAGGCGCTAAACTGACGAAAGAAGCCGATGACAATCCTTGTCTTGGGAGGAACCGGATTTATTGGATCGCGTCTGACGGAACAACTTGTCGACCGCGGACACAAGGTTATCTGTTTCGACCTGTACCCCGATTACGGCAAAATTGCCCACCTTAATAATGTGGAAGTCTTCGTAGGCGATGTAACCCATATCGAGGACCTAATAGACGCAATTCAGAACTATTCTGTCCAACGCATCATCAATCTAGCCTATATTCTCCCTCCGGAATCCGAGCAAAAACTCCAACTCGCGGTGCGCGTGAACTTGATGGGGATGAATAATGTGTTTGAAGCGGCAAGGCTGATGGGAATCAAGCGCGTGGTCTACGCCTCCAGCATTGCCGTCTACGGTCTTCAGTCTTCGTACGGCGATCGACCCGTGACCGAGGAGGACGACTGTTACCCCGAAACGGTCTATATGGCGCACAAGCTGTGGAACGAATTCATGGCGCGTAAGTATATGGACAGTTACGGTATGATTATTCCAGGGCTGCGAATCGCAAATGTTAGCGGTCCCGGGAGAACGAAAGGTTTCTCGGCGTGGCAGGGGCGGTGCATAGACAACATCGCAATTGGAAAACCGGGGGCAATTCTTTCTCGAAGAGACCAGAAACTCCTGATTATCTACGTGGACGATACGGCAGAAATCTTTGCTAGGCTCTGTTTGTCGGAATCCCTAAACCACGAAGTCTATAACTCGCTCGCCTATTCGGTAACGGCACAAGAGCTGGCTGACAAGATAAAACTGGTGCTACCGGATGCGGAGATTAACTTCAACGAAAGTGCCCCTGACCAACCGAATATCTATCTGTGGTCAACCAATCGACTCGAACGAGATATCGGGATGCAACTTCCCCCGATAGAAGAGACGATTAAGCGTCACATAGACGTAGCACGAAGACTTCAATCGTCGTAGCAGTGGGATACACACAGTTCCGTGCTCTCTGTAATCCAACGTGCGCAAACCCAAACATTTCGCGCATTTCGGTTAATACACGGAAGCACATTCGTAGGGCGGGATTGTTGATTGTCAAATTACCGATCTCCTTTCTTGCTGCCCACCGTTTCTTATAAGGTGCATTGGACAATCGCCACCTTCCTCTTATCTTCAAAGGTGTATAATTGTCAAGTCCTCCACGTATCAAAGCCCCATCGGGGCGATAGGTGTATAGTACGCCAAGTTACTCCACACTAAAGCCCCAGAGGGGCGACAGAAATCCTGGTATAGAAACCTTGGGACTGTTTCAAGGTTTTCCAAGTAAATCCCAAAATTCCACGTAGATCCCATCATTAAAACTGTCCCCGATTTCCTTAAACGCTTGATTTGCACCGTCTATTGAGCCGCTTAAATGTACAAAGTCGCGCTAACATTTAGTACACTTCCGTTAAGACACGGAAGAGGGAGAATAAGATAGGCACATGAAGTTACAGAACAAAGTTTCCGTCGTTACAGGCGGGTCAAAAGGCATTGGAGCAGCCACCAGCATAGCTTTTGCTCGTGAGGGATCGGATGTGTTGGTCGGGTACAATTCGTCCGAGACTGAGGCGCGGAGGGTGGCGGACGAAGTTCAATCCTTGGGAAGAAAATCGCTCGCAGTCAAAGTCGATGTTTCGTGCAGTAATCAGGTGAACCGGATGGTAGCAACCGCGCTAGATTCGTTTGGAAAAATCGATGTCCTGGCGAATGTTGCCGGAATCGCCGTCAAAGCCTTCATGAAAGACTTGCCCGAAGAGGATTGGGACCGCGTCATCGACACGAATCTGAAAGGAACTTACTTGTGTAGCCAAGCCGTGGGCAACGTAATGATTGAAAACGGAGGCGGCAGTATCGTAAATATCAGTTCTGTCGCCGGTCATGTTCCGCAGGTGGCCGGCGCCCCATATAGCACGAGTAAGGCTGGAATCAACATGTTCTCAAGAGTATTGGCGCAAGAGTGGGCTGAATACAACATTCGAGTCAATGCTATCAGCCCAGGACCGGTTGAGACCGAGATGGTTCAGTACATGTACAACACACCTGAGTTGAGGGAAAAACGGAAGAAAACAGTTCCGCTAAATCGATTTGCTCAACCGGAAGAAATAGCCGCCGCGGCGGTCTTTTTGGCCTCTGAAGATTCCGGTTATACAACCGGACATTGCCTAGTAATCGATGGCGGGTTCCAAGACACTCCGTTCTACCTGATGCGCCGCCTGTTGGAATGAAAGTTCACGGTTTAATCTCTGCTCAAGCAGAGTCTTGCAGTCGCGCGACCTAGACACGATGCGCCGTCAGTCATCCTAAGACTCGTACAAATCCACGGCTGTTTGGCCGCGCGCGAAACGTTGCGCGGTTTTCGCGGCAGATTCACTACCCGCCTGCCTGCGGACATCGGTTGTCCAACGGGCGATGCCAACCAGCAACTGATTTCTCGCAGGATGGCCTTCGCACCACTTCCACTCATCATACACGGTGCGCAATGTGTTCAGAATATCCCAGCCGTTATCATCTCTAAGGATACACTGACCGAGATCGGACAGAAGCCGATCGCCGGATAAACCGGAATTGAGGTATTGACGCACTTGCCTGCCAATCTGGTTGATTTGGACGGATTCAATGGACTTGATGATTTCCCGCACAGCAGCGTCTTCGTCCGAAGCGTCCAAGGTTCCGCCGCCTCGGGATTCAGTCAGCGGCAAGGGTCTGATGTTGAGCCAGCGGTTGTCAAAAAATCCCCACGCCGTGTGATACAGCATTTTGGCGGCAACCTTGAAGCCTCCGTACCGTAGCGAGGCGCGGATTGACGAAGACCACGTCATCTCCTGTCCCAATGCCCACCAACCGGGGTTCATGCTCGCTGGGGTGCGTGCCATTCGATCGGCGGCAGTGAGAACCATCGTGGTAGCGATGCGGTTAATTCCCACGCCTGAATTCAGCGCATTCGTGACAGCGTCAAACGTCTCGTCCAGATCCCCGCTCACTAAGCCCGCCACGAACCCATCTTCATCAAAATCTTTACCCTCCGCCACAGGCTGCGCTGCGAGATCGTCGATGAAATCGCTGATGGATTCCAGCTTGCTAATTCCTTCTCGTCGGATTTCATCAGGCGCACCACGGCTACCTCCAAGCAGTTTAGCCGCAAGGTTACACACCAACTCTTCAGTCACCTCCCATCCAAATTCTTCGAGTAATTCTGCCAAATATCCGAGGTGAAGTTGATTATTGGAGCGATTCAAGAAATACGGCTCAACAACACATTTATAGAGTAGCGGGATAATTTCGTCGTCACAGCCGTCAAGCTGCCGCGCAGTGACTAAGCACTTTTCGATTCCTTCCCACTCCCGATCTGCGGAGAATACCCGAATCCACCTCTCTAACTTCGCCCAATCCACGGGCGGAGGCAGTGGTTGGCGATTTGGTCGGTCGCCAGCATGTCCCGAAGCGCCTTGCGCCGCCATCATGAGTGGAATCAAACGGTCGTCCGGCTCGTACTGGCGTGCGACTTTAACCCCGTTGACTAGCAGTGCGAGTTGACGACCGCTGTCGCCGACCTCGCGCTCACTTGCAATAGCTCTCCCCATGTGCTTGACAAGCAGCTCTAGCGTCTCTCGTTCCGACACGCCCTCTGCCAGCATGATTGCGACTGCCTTGGAAAGCGTCCAGTCGTCTGAACTCAATAAGCCCTCCTTGAGCAGGAGGAAGTGCGCATCATTACGCTTTTTTCCGGCGCTTGCCACGTCAATAAAGATTTCCCCATCCCGGACTTCGACGGGGAACGTGGCAAGGTCGTCGCACCCGCCGGTGAAACAGCCGCCGCCTCCCATGTCGTAACTCCATCCGTGCCAATCGCAGGTTAACACGCCATTCCGCACCCGTCCGCGCGTCAACGGATAACCCATATGTGGACATTGGTTGTCAGTCGCATATACGTTGCGGTTGTGCGAGAATAGGGCAATACTATGCCTTCCAACTTTGACGGCCTTCGGTTTGCCATCCGACAACTCGTGGAGTTCAGCAACCTTGGTGAAATTGGATTGTTCATTTAGCATTGATTTTCTCCTTCGTTATAACTTATTTGAGAAGACAGGCGTGCCCAACTTAATCGTTCAACATGCAGAGTGAAATGCGTATTGTATGAGGCGTAAATGTCCATTAGGCGACCGACACGGCGCATCGAAAACCGGTATTACTCGCGGCGATGTGTGCCGGAGAGCCGCCACGACGAGAACAGCGGAGGTGAAAAATCGGGGCTAGGTAGCCGCCGCCGCGAACTGCACGAGCAGGTCCGTCCGTTTGACCGATCGGATTATACTTTGGAGATATTGAATAGTCGATACGATCATCTGCGCACCATTCGAAGACATTGCCTGCCATGTCGTATAACCCATAACCGTTGGGCGGATAGCTGCCAACAGGAGCAGTGTAACGATAACCGTCATTTACCGTCTCATCGTACAAGACATCCGTGTCAACGTCTCGATCCTTGAAGTTGCACTGCGTCCCATCCGGCGGTCCATTACCCCAAGGATATCTCATGTTCGCCAACCCGCCGCGTGCAGCCTTTTCCCATTCCGCCTCGGTTGGGAGTCGTTTACCTGCCCACTTGGCGTATGCCACGGCATCGAACCAATTCACGCCGACAACCGGCTGATTGGGAGCGTTAAAATTGGCATCGCCCCATGGATCAGGCGCCGGATGCCCTGTTGTTTCGACGAACTTCTTATATTGAGCGTTTGTAACTTGATACGTATCAAGGTAAAAGGCATCCAGACAGACAACGTGCTGCGGCTTTTCTTCCCAAAACGACTTCGCGTAACCCATATCATCGTCATCCACAGCACCCATAAGGAACTCGCCAGCGAGAATTAATACCATTAATCCTCCATCATCTCCAGCAATCCGAGACTGAAGTTTTTGGTTCGTCATTGGATTTGCTTTTTTCCTTATACTTTGCGTTGGGTACTATGGTGCTTGTTTTCTCAGTAATAATGGTACCTAATAGGGCTCACGCAGCACCAGTATGTCGCGATTCGGAGATGGGATCTCTATGGTCGTACAGAGGCGATCACAATCTAACAGATTGTGGTACGGAAATCTATGATCTCACTTGATTGTGGCTGCTACTTTACCAAACGCTCGAAAACACGCAATTCCCGGCAATGTGAAGTATAAATATTGAAGAAGAGTGTCCACGAATCCTTGCGAATCGCTAAAAATCAGCGTTGATTCGCGGAGAAAAAATTAGCGATTGAGGTCGGAAATGACTAATCCTCGAACACTTCCACAGTTGTCTTGCCTTCTGCAAATCGCATCGCCGTAATTGTGGCAGACTCACTGTCTTTGTTTGTGCGAATGTCGGTGGCGTAACGAGCCAGCGCAACAAGAAGTTGGTTGCGTGCGGGATGTCCGGCGCATTTCTCCCACTCCTCGAACACTGTTCGCAAGGTTGGCAGAATCTCGCTCGCGGTGTCGTTCCATAGAATGGCTCGCCCCATCTCCTGAAGCAGCCTGTTGCCCGAGTAACCGGCATTAAGGTAAGCAAGCACTTGTTCGCCTATCCCATGCACATTAAGGCCCTCAATAGCATTGATAATCAATTGTAGCCCCGCATCTTCGTTTGGCGCATCCAACTTTTCTACCTTTAGCGGTTCTGTCAAAGATCGTGGAGGGATGTTAAGCCAACGATTGTCGAAAATCACCCACGCAGCATGGAAGATTCCCTTCGCCGCAACCTTGTCTCCACCGACGCGTTGTGCCGTGCGTAGTGACGCGGCAAGGTTGAGTTCCGTTGTCAAGCATGGCCAGCCTGCGTCGACGTTCACTGGGGTTCTTGCCATTCTATCGGCGGCAAGGAGAACCAGTGAGGTAATGAGTTGATCGATTTTGACGCTCGTGTTTAGTGTGCTATCTACCGCATCGAATGATCGCTGAATGTCCACGCTGGTCAACGCATTCACAAATGCATCTTCATCATAACCGTCGTGTGAATCTGACGTTGCCGCATCGACAGAAGATGTTATTTCTGCCATAAGACGCACCGCATCTCTGCGGAATCGCTGAGGTTCACCGCGCCCGCGTCCGACCAGTTTGGCGCCAAGATTGCAAACAAGCTCGTCTGCCTTTTCCCAGCCGAATATATCAATCACCTCGGAAAGGTAGCCGAGCGAGATGAGGTTGTCGGGAAAGCCGAGAAAGTGCGGTTCAACGGCGCAGTCAAAAAGGAGTGGAAAAATCTTCTCTGTAGCGCCAAGCTGGTGTGCGGTGAAGAGACAGCGCTCGATGCGCCCGGATTGACCATCGTGGGAAAACATACGCACCCAACCCTCAATGTTTTCCCACGACACAGGTTGAGGCAATGTGAGCACCTCAAGCCTTTCGGCAGCGCCCCCTGCGGCAGAGCATGACGCAGTCGTGATGGCAATCAAGCGATCTGCGTCGCCATATCTGCGGCCAACAATCAGACCGTTAATCAGTCGAGATACGTCATGTCCTCCTTCGGCACCATGCGAAGTCGCAATGTGCCGCCCGAGATGCCGAAGAATTATTTCCACGATTTCTTCCTCAGGGACACCGCCGTTTAGCAACAGAGCGATGGCCTTTGACATCGTCCATCGGTCTTCGCTCAGTAAACCTTCCCAGAGCAGACGAAGATGCTCGTCTTTACGTTTGTACGCAAAATCACCGACTTGCAGCCAGATTTCACCGTTTCGCACTTGGACGGGGAAGGTCTGCAAGTCATCACATTCTACGTTGAAACAACCTCCTGCTTCCAGATCAAAACTCCGACCATGCCAATCACAGGTGAGGATTCCGTGTCGTATCACCCCTCGAGTCAGTGGATAGCCCATGTGAGGACACTGGTTGTCGGTCGCGTAGATTTTTCCGGCATCGTTGAATAGTGCAATTGTACGACCTTCGTCAAGTTCTACACTTTTGGCTCCGCCTGTGGGAATTTCGCTGATGTCCCCAACTTTTCTCCATCCCGGTTCATTGGTTACCATAAGTCGATTGCTCTCCCTTGGAAATTCACTGCGGTCTTGAACAAGATAGCGAATGAACTTTGCAATTTACGTGGATTCACTAGGTATTGTTGACATTTCAGTGTCACCAGATGGAACTCTCGTCCTCTGGTTTGGGGTACATCGCGGCACCCGTAGAGGTTGGGTCTCCCAACCCGTTGGGCGAGGGAACCTCGCCCCTACGATTACGCATGCACCAAACATAAATTTCAACAGAACCCAACTCGATAGGCTTGGAGTAAATCAATCCTCCTTCGGTTCCGAACCAATCCGCAGCACGTGACCATCAAGGTCCTCCACCATCATTTCGCACGCCCACGGATAGTTGGTAGGCGGCTTTCGAATCTTGGCCCCGCTCCTCTTGAACTCCCCGTAACACTCATTGACATCCTCGACACCGATCCAAATGTAGGTTCCCGCGTTGCCTTGTCCTCCTTGGCACATCATGATGCACCAACCATTGCGCGAAACAGACCCGAAATCCGGTGGGTCACCCCAATCCCAATCCTTCTTGAATCCAAGTTTATTCACATAATAATCAATACTGTCGGCAAGGTTATTAACACGTAAAATCGGCGTGATGCATTCAACCATGATTTCCTCCTTTCGCTCTGACTACACTGACGCCTGAAAATTCCCATAGGGATCAATTCATTCCTGGCGCTGGGTAATATTGCTTGTTTTCTCAGCAACAACTGTTTCTAATAGGACTTACGCAGCACCAGCAGTCGCGATTCGGAGATCGCTCCTACAGATGAAGTGTTGGGTTTCACTCGAATGTCTCACACTTTCGGGCAGAATGAACCATCGGAAGTTTTTTCTCTGTGCGCGTTTTTTCGGATTTCCGTTCAACCCAATCTGCGAACTCTCACGATCTGCCGGTTCCGCGCTGTCTACGTTATAGCTGATAGATTCTATATTCAAGTGAAATGTCAATGAAATTCCCTTAGCAACTCATCCCAACGACGGCGTTCATCCGCAGGTTCAAAAAGGGGTTTCAGTCTATCACACCACGACTTCAACCTGTTGTAATATGCCGCATCTGTCTCGGCACGCTGAAGGAGGACCGCCAACTCTTGCGTATCGCCAACGGTGAAGTAGCCGGGGTAATCCTCGCCTAGAAGTCCTATCGAGCCCGAGATTCGAGACGAAACTATCGGCACCGAGCACGCGATAGCCTCGGAAACCACATTCGCTCCACCTTCTGACTCCGAAGTTAGGGAAAGCAGCCTGCTGCGAACCAGTAGACGCATTGACTTCCAATGCGGGAGGTTGCCCAGCCAGCGGTAGCGTGGGTTAAGCGATGATTCCCTTAGGGCGGTCTCCTCCATGTCGCCGCTAAGATCCGCACCTGCGTGCAAGATCTGAATGCGTGACGAAGACGGAAGTGACCGAACAGCTTGGGCTGTCCGAAACGGGTCCTTTACGGGACGCATGTGCCCTATCACACACACTTCAAACACATTTTTCTTTGGAGTGAATTTACCCGGCGGCGGCTCCACCGATTGGTAAATAACTCGCGCTTTGTAAGTTAAGCGCTCGGGCAGCTCCTTGATTCCCATCGGTTGAAGCACGATGAAGCGATCCGCCAACTCCAAGGATTCCTGCGCCGATGAGTCCGTGTGAATATCTCCATAAAGATCTGTTCCAACCAATGCAAGAATCAGCGGCAAGTTCGGATGCCTCTCTCGGAACCGCACCATGGAAGCGTGACTCCGACGAGCATGGAGCGCGATCATTAAATCGCACCGTTGCGCCTTATACTCTTGAGCGAGAACCACCTCATGATTGAGTTCTCGCAACAGCCTAGCCCATCGAAGCGCCGCAACCCGATTTCCCGTGCGTGAGTGCGCCGGGGCTGGAGTTATCAGACATATCTTCATAGCTGTTTAGCTTGACTCCACTTTGATTATAACGTTATTCCAAAAGTCATCATAACTTATAGAACGCCTTCTGTAGGAGCGATCTCCTGATCGCGACCTCCTGTCGCCATATCAAAATGCGCTTTTCAGTTGGAATCTAGTAGCATTCCTTAATCATCTATTCGCCCATCTCTACTCATGCCATTTCTTGTCCGGTAGAGCGTTTGCCTGGCTGTAGACCGAAAAATACGAACATATGTGATTATAGCACTCCTCGAAAGCAATACGAATAGTAGCAGAGTCAATTTTTACAAAGCACAAGTGCGAAATCCCGCCAACACATCACGTCGATCTGGCATATAGAAATTCCGCCACGTATTCCGCAGCATGCGCGAACGCGTAGTCCAACATCCGCCGCGAAGGACTTTGTGCGTTCCGAACCAAGGCTCTGAATACTCCTTGTACGCATCCTTCACAAACCCCGGATAGGGCTGAAACGCGCTAACTGTCCATTCCCAGACATTACCAATCATCTGGCGGCAGCCGTATGCGCTGTCGCTTTCAGGCAACGTGTTGACATCAATGCAGCCCATCCTCTGCCAATCCATATTGACAAGCTCTGATGATGGATTCACATCGCCCCAAGGAAAACGACGTTTTCCCGAGGAATTCATGGTATCATTTGGCATTGGTTCCTTAGCGGCTGCGAATTCCCATTCAGCTTCCGTCGGCAGGCGGCGCCCTGCCCATCGACAATAAGCCATAGCTTCATAGCAATTGACATGAATAACCGGCAGATTCGATTCAAGCGCATACCACTGATCGAAATGCCTACGAATCCATTCTCCATCGCTGCCTTTTTTCCAATACACCGGATGGTCGGCATTCACCGACTCTCGCCACTTCCATCCCTCGGCCGTCCAGAGCGGACTTCGGCGATAACCGTCATCTTCGACGAACGCGAGAAATTCCGATTGGGTCACGGGAGCGCGACCGATTGCAAATGGCTCAATCTCCACCGGATGCCCCCATTTCTCATTGTCGAAAACGAACGGTTCATCTTTGGCAGCCCCCAAGAGAAATGTGCCGCCGGGCACTTCGGCATCACCCGCCGCCAGAGGATTCTGAGGGATTGACGTTTGCGTGCCAGTGGTATCCGAAAACTTTGGCGGCGGGTACGCCAACGTTTGCCGCGTGTACGTAAATGCCTCGTTGTGCATGTCTTCGTGGAATGTCGTATAGCGTACAAAATAGGACAACTGTTCAGACTGCGCATCACTCTGAACCGCCTCTAGGACGCGGTCACGAACTGCGCAAAGGTACGCGATTGTCTCGTCACGGGACGGTAGCGGGAGATCCCAGCGGGTAGTGTGAGGAATGACAATCGAATCCCAAATAGCGTCTGCATCTTCTCGAATCGGTTTTTGTTTACACACGTGCCGCAGAACCCACTTCTCTTGAAACCAGGCTACATGGCCAATCTCCCAGAGTATCGGGTTGATAATTGGGAGATAGGGCCCCATCAGTTGTTCGTCATCAAGATCCGCAACAAGGTCCAATGTTCGCTGACGGGCGTCGCGTGCCCATTCGCCAAGTTCTACGGCTGACATCACTATTCTCCCGCTATCGATTCAAGGTGACGGATTGGATATTCTACCATTTGGTGGGCGGGGCATCTTGCCCCGCTTACGTTGCGCAGATACAAGGCTCCTGCACCGTTCCACACAGGTTAATTCACTTAATCCACGCAATCAATGTGGTTTAATTCCAGAGAAATGGTATTATCACAGCAGTCCCAAACAGAGATTTTTCTTATCGGCGATGAAGTGTAACATAGGTCACATAGAGGTACAACAGAATTTCCTTACTCTTGGACAAATGTGTATGTTGGGTTGAGTGGTTAATTATTACGATAGAGAGCCCCTTCACGCAATTACCCCGCGCGTCACGTCCAAGATTTAGATGCACTTCCTCTGATCCACGCCTGCATTTGACTTGCAATCCAATTTCGGTTTTGGTAACATGTAAGTGGAAATCTGCAATGATAGATCCAGTATATTCATAAGGGGGAGGGACGTTATGGCATTACCAAATATGGTACGTATAAAGCAACACATTGAGGCGCCGATAGTTGAAGACATTCCTGCGGCAGTTCATGCCGAACTGGACCAAATTGATGCAGCATCGCTCGTGAAGAATGGCGATAGAATTGCGATTACGGGCGGAAGCCGCGGGGTTGCGAACATTGATGTCGTAATTAAAGCCACTGTTGATTACCTCAAAGAACTCGGAGCGAAACCTTTTGTCGTGCCTGCAATGGGAAGCCACGGTGGCGCAACCGCGGAGGGACAGCGTGATGTTTTGGCACACTACGGCATCACCGAAGAAACCGTCGGCGCACCTATCGAAGCCACAATGGACGCGGTAGAGATTGGCAAGACAGCGGACGGACTGCCGGTGCTCCTTGATCGAAACGCGGCTGAATCCGACGGTGTCGTTCCGTTGAACCGCATCAAAGCGCATACAGATTTCAAGGGAGCCATTGAGAGTGGTTTATTGAAGATGATGGCGATAGGGTTGGGTAAACAGAAGGGCGCCAATATGTATCATCGTGCCTTTTTTCATCACGGATTTGAACATGTTATCCTAACCGTCGGCAGTTTGATGTTGGACACGGGAAGAATTGTTTTTGGCTTGGGTTTGGTCGAGAACGCACACGAGCATACTGCGCAGGTTGCCGCGATACGTCCCAATGACCTTATCAGGCGGGAACGCGAGTTATTGGTAGAAGCGAAATCACTGATGGGACGGTTGCCGTTCGACACGCTCGACCTCTTGGTGATAGATTGGATGGGGAAGAACATCAGCGGTACCGGAATGGACACGAATATCATTGGTCGAATGATGCAGAACTTTGAGCCTGAACCTGAAAAGCCCGCAATTCTGCGAATCTTCGTTCGAGACCTAACGGAAGAGAGCAACGGCAATGCTACTGGGGTTGGCCTGGCAGACTTTACGACAACTCGGCTCGTTGACAAGGTTGACCGCTATGCGACCTACATGAACGGCATCACGGGTTTGGGCCCTCAAAAGTCCAAGATTCCATTCTACTACGACACAGATAAAGAAGCTATTGAGGTTGCGCTAAACACCATTGGACTGACGCCTCCTGAAGAAGCGAAAGTTGCGCGAGTGGAAAGCACACTAACCTTAGCTACTCTGGATATTTCTGAAGCCTTCATTGAGGATGCAAAACTACGCAGCGACCTTGAGATTATCGGCGAGGTGAAACCGTTTGAATTTGATGCTTCGGGCAATCTTGCCCCATTCTAAAAGCTGAGAGACTTATTTCGATAGTCATGCGCATTCATTTTTACACGTGTCTGTTGGTGAATTGACAATTAAAATTGTTTCGATAGATATACTGTAGGAGATCGAATGAGCGAATAGATCAACCGACTGATTAAGGAGGGCGATAGAGATCTTCTCCCGGTCGCGACCTCCTGTCGCGAGGCAAAGTTCGCTCCCACAGAAGACTCACGATGATTTGCGCTAATTCAAATCGAACCCAAAGGCAATCTTTCCCACGTCTTCAATTCTGCTTAAGGAGTATCCGTTGAAACGCCTAGTGGTTGGAATTACAGGTGCGAGTGGCGCAATTTATGGTGTACGCTTACTGGATGTTCTCCATAAACTGAACACCTATGAAATCCATCTTACAATTTCCGACTCGGGCGCAAGAGCCCTCTGGGAAGAGCTTGAACTCCGTGTTGATATCGACAATTTCAAAATTGAGTCCTTGCTAGAGCAACCCTCGAACCAGATCATTTACCACCACCAATCAGACATCGCTGCTCCAATAGCGAGTGGTTCGTTCCGGACTGACGGTATGATAATCGCGCCTTGTAGCATGGGAACAGTTGGTTCAATCGCTGCAGGCATTTCGAGAAACCTCATTCATCGTGCCGCTGATGTCTGTATCAAAGAGAGGCACAAGTTGGTTCTCCTCCCCCGTGAAACTCCCTTGAGTTCAATCCACTTGGAGAACATGCTCAAGCTGTCTCGACTTGGTGTCTGCATTCTTCCTGCCATGCCCGGTTTCTATCACTTTCCGAAAACTGTTGACGATCAGATTAACTTTGTTATCACGAAGCTACTTGATCAGTTTGGGATTGACTCTGGTCTCACGCAACGCTGGAAAGAAAAGGGATAACCCTACGCGTCAATCGTTAAATGAGCGAAAAACATGATAGTTCGTAAACTAACAATCATCCTCAACATGATAAAGTTCGAACACACTGTTTTTGCGCTTCCATTCGCGATAATGAGCGCGTTCATCGCCTCGGACGGGTTTCCCCCTTTGGACAAATGTGGATGGATTCTCCTGGCAATGGTAGGTGCTCGAAGTTGCGCAATGGCGTTTAATCGGTTAGCCGACGCAAAGATTGATGGCGAAAATCCGCGAACGGCAATGCGCGCTATTCCCGCTGGATTGATAACCACAGGCTCGGTATGGATTTTCACGATCGTCTCAGCCGCATTGCTCGTCTTTTCGGCGTACAAACTCAATCCGCTTGCCTTTGCCCTCTCTCCCCTTGCTTTGGGTGTCACCATGGGCTATTCATATACAAAGCGGTTTACTTCCCTATCGCATTTCTGGCTGGGCTTGTCCTTGTCGATTGCTCCGATAGGCGCCTGGATCGCCGTGAAAGGGAGATTCGACTGGATACCGATGCTGCTCGGTTTGTCCGTGCTTCTCTGGACGGCAGGATTCGATATCATCTACGCATGCCAAGATTTTGAGTTTGATCGCAGAACTCGTCTTCACTCAATTCCTGCCCGCTTTGGAATTCGGTGGGCTTTACGGCTCTCTTCCGCACTTCATCTGATAACGGTAGCTATACTCGTTGGGCTTACCGTGTTAACGAATCTTGGTATACTTTACCTCATCGGAGTCGTAATTGTAACGTTCATCCTAATCTATGAGCATGCAATCGTAAGACCGAATGATCTTTCACGGGTGAACCTTGCTTTCTTTACCTTGAACGGAATGGTGAGTTTGGTACTTTCCGTCCTTTCTGTTGCCGATCTTCTGATTAGATCGCAGTGAGGCATGGAACTGGTGGTTTTCATGGACAAACGCGTACAACCAATATCACAAAAAATTGTAATTCTTGCAGAAGGGTCATTCGGCATTCTCGAATCCAAAACTGCCACCGTTTTGGTTCGTTACCTGCCTGACAATGTAGTTGCGGTAATTGACAGTGAAAACGCCGGAAAAGACGTGAGCGAAGTGCTCGACATTGGCGAAGGAATCCCTGTCGTCACCAGCCTGTCGGAAGCCTTGAAATTTCAACCAACAATGCTGGCAATCGGTATCTCGCCACCGGGAGGGAAGTTGCCCCAAGCGTGGAGAGATATACTATATGAAGCGATTGAGCACAAGATGCACGTCATGAGCGGACTCCACCAATTTCTGAGCGACGACGCTAACCTCGCCGCGCATGCGAAGCGTCACGATGCCGTACTCTGGGATGCGCGCAAGCCGCCTTCAGAATTGCCTGTTGCAACATGCAAAGCGAATGATGTTGACGCAACAGTCATCTTGACGGTAGGTGCGGATTGTCGCGTTGGTAAGATGTTGGCTGGAATCGAGATTACAAATGCACTACAAAAGGTGGGGGTGGATGCCGAATTTGGTCCGACCGGTCAAAATGGGATTATGGTTTGGGGCTGGGGCATCGCCATTGATGCCGTTGTTTCAGACTTTACGGCTGGAGCGGCAGAGTGTATCGTCCTTGAAGGCGCTAAAAACCACGACTTGCTGATTGTCGAAGGGCAAGGCTCGCTCGTCCATCCCGGTTACTCCGGCGTAACGTTGAGTCTCTTGCACGGCTCAATGCCGGACGCAATGATCTTCTGTCATCAACCGTCCCGAAAAATTGTCGCCCGATATACGGTACCCTTACCTCCAATCAGCCATCTGATTCAACAATACGAAATGCTCGCGAAGCCGATAAAACCCGCGAGAGTGATTGGGATCGCCCTCAACTGTTTTGATTTGACCGAGAGTGAGGCATTGAAGGCTATCGAAGATGCAGAGGAACAAACAGGTTTACCGGCAACCGATGTTGTAAGATTCGGTTCCGACAAATTGGTAGATGCCATCCGGAAAATTCACCCGGCGAAGCAGTGAATGAGAAATTGGAGGAATGGTCCTAGTGGGCACAGCGAAGCTTATTGACCGCAGTTTGGAAGCTCAATCACTACTGGAAATGCCGCTTGCAGAAGCTGAAGCGTTGTTTCAGAGCCATCCAACGGAACGGCAACTGGAGATCATTCTTTCAACTCCACACGCCAAGGAGCGGGAACAACTATATTACCTTGTCCCCGACTGCACCGAGTTAATCCAACGAAGTCCGACAGAACGGGTGTTACAAGTGTTGAACACAATGCTGGGTACCGGTTTGGCATCAACTCTGTTGCCGTGTCTGTCAGCCGAACAGTTTGAGGAAGTGATTGACCTGTCTGTGTGGCGCAACGGCGCAGTTAGCAAGCGAGAGGTGGATCTTTGGCTTTTTGAGCTATCAAACTGCGATCCCGATGAAATTAGCAATCTTCTAACCCACATTGATGTCGCAATTCTCGCTGTTCTACTTCAGGGCAGAATCGAACTCAAAACCGATTTCGCCGCACTGATGATAGAAAGTGGGGTGGTTGATCCCTCCTCGGCTGAAATTGAGTATGCCGACGAGCGCGCTCGGGAAATCATGGACACCATCTGGGACATGGATGAGCATCTTTTCACTCGCGTGCTCTATGAGTTGTTCGCCGTAGATAAACACGTTTCGGCAGGTGAGGAACTTTCCGCCTCGCTTAAGCGCGCCAAAGATGAACGTGATGAACGAGTACGTACTCGAGATCAGGCTGCAGGTATTGAAACAACAGAAGAGGACATTCTACAGAAAGTCGATCTCAGCGACCTTGATCTTGACGAGGGAACGGGCAGGTCTGAAAACGGAAATTCAGGCGAAGACAGGTAAAAAGGACGTGCTTGACGATGTTTGAGATTGAGGTCCCGGCGCAATACGACCGGCGCCTATTCCTGTCCCAGACGCTTGTTCGTGGAGACGAAACCGGCGAACTTTCCTGTGATAAGGAGGAGGCAATTCGGCA
Source organism: Candidatus Poribacteria bacterium (assembly GCA_965204085.1). Taxonomy (GTDB): domain Bacteria; phylum Poribacteria; class WGA-4E; order WGA-4E; family JAJDTR01; genus JAJDTR01. The sequence continues at coordinate 2,659,020 of CBDBEE010000002.1, forward strand.
AGAAATCGCGGCGCTATCACACAAACTAATCACCGTGAAAACGGAAGATGTTGCCTCAATGCAGCAGTTGCGTCAGCAAGTTCAAGAGGCGTTCGTGCTGGTTAATTTAGGCTTGGAGTATGGCAGTCACGGCGATTTGGATAGGTCGGTTCGATTGCTGAAGAACAACCAGGTCGTTAAATTCTTTCAGATTGGGAATACGCTCATCAGTGAACTCCGTGATCGCTGCCACGATACGCTTGAGAATGCCGTGCTGGCTTCCCCCGAATCCTCCGCGTTTACCCACCATGCGCCTGACGACATACCTGTGTATAATGAATGGGAGCGCCAATTTCTAGACGCAATTAACAAACATAAACTGGTCATTGATTCGCCACAGGTAATGCTCCGCGGTGTTAGTTCCTCACGCCCAATAACAAACCTCGCAGATTTGGCAATTGTCAGCCAACAGCTCGATAACATTGACAATCGTTTAGCTTATATACGGGCTCTCCCGCTTCAAATGGTTCTTGACGCTGAATATCGCGTTAACACAGATGGTGACACCGCGCGGGAAATCACAATTGCCTTGATAGTGAACCTAGTCTTGTATCATGAGATAGATTTCCATTTTGGCAACGACGATTTGAAGAATCTACACGACGTTGTGTATGATTCAGAAAGCGGACAGATAATAGGCGATACTTGTAATCGACTTATCAATTGGATTCAACACTACCTTGATCGTGACTCGTTATCGGAACAGGTTAAGAATTATGCTATTGCCTATTGGCAAGACACCCTGAAGGTTTTGGAATCTGAACTCCGAATGGAAAACAATCTTGAAACTACTGATGTTTTATGCCCATGAATTCTGGTTTAGGACGACCCACAGGGTGCTCGACTCGGTTGAGGAACTAGACCGTAACGAACGGATTGAAGATGCCGTGGTGGTTTTCATCCATGCTGAAGCTGAAGACGAGGAACAATCGGTCAAAGTTCTAACCAAGATGGTCAAAAACATAAAATGGCTCGCCGGCAAGTTCAACAGCAAAAACGTCGTGCTTCACTCTTTTTCCCACCTGTCTGGAAGTAGCGCCTCGCCCGAATTCGCACTGCAGATCCTCGTTGATGCGCAAAAACGCCTGCATACTGTCGGATTTTCGACTCAGATGACGCCGTTCGGTTATTTGCATGAATTCTCACTCCATGTGAGCGGTGAATCTCTCGGGCGTGTGTTCAAAGAGATTTAAAAGGGCCTCCTCAAACCCCGTCTTCACATCGGCCAACCATCCAACCGGACTATATTCCCATTCGCAACGCAACCGCCGCCAGCAATACGAGAAGAGAAACGAAACCCATTAAGCTTGATACAATTGCCATACTGCGTCGTATTTTGTCAATCTCTTCAGGGAGTTCCTGGACATCAGGGTCAAGCGCTTCAATGGCACGTACCAGCTTTGGCCCCAGCCCGAAGCTGTGGATAAACGTAAGAATAACCAATATCAAAAATAGAATCAGCTTAATGCCTAGTGTTCTCATGAACAGTTTTATTGATTCGGCATCACCTCCGACCGCACGAAAGACGTTAAACAGGCCGGAAAAAAAGAGAATCATTACACACACCCAGACAATTGGCTCAAACTGTTTGCCGATTCGGGTGAGAATCCTGATTCTTTCCACCGGTGCAACCGATTTTTTGAAATAAGGCACGATTACCATCGCTAGTATCAAATTTCCCCCGATCCAAGCAACTGCAGCAGTTACATGTAACCACCGAATCAACAAATCAAGTATTTGCATTGTGTCTCCTTCGCTGAATAAGATTGCATGGGCTTTATTCCCGTTTGGCACCGTTGACAAGCCGTAGATGCCATGATAATATAGTTTGAATTAAGATGCTGTAGATACAGCATAGCACGAACAAAAAATCTTAACAAGCCAGAATTCTGAGCAGGAGTTCCATAAGCATGGGAATCACTTTACAAGGCGCCGTGATTGGCTACGGAGCCGCATTTAACATGGGGCGCGCGCATGCGTCCATGATGCAGGAAACAGAGGAAATAGAGTGTGTTGCCATCTGTGATGTTGATGAAGCGCGAACTCAATCAGCCGAGGAAGACTTTCCAGGCATCAGAACTTACAATAGTGTCAAGGACCTCTTGACAGATGAAGGAGTAGATTTAATCGCAAATGTTCTGCCTCATAACCTACACTGTTCGGTAACGCTTGAGTGTTTAAGGGCGGGAAAGCACGTCGTCGTTGAGAAGCCGATGTGTATCACTATCGCCGAAGCAACCGAGATGATTAACACTGCCAAGGAAAATGGCGTGATGTTGTCAGTTCATCATAACCGTCGTTGGGACGCGGATTTCTGGACATTGCGTGACCTGGTCCGAAGCCGTGCAATTGGTCAGGTGTTTAGCGTTGAAATGTGGAGCGCGGGCTACGGAAGTCCGAATCCGAATTGGTGGCGTAGTGTGAAGACGGTTTCCGGGGGGAGTTTCTATGATTGGGGCGCACACTATGTTGACTGGTTGCTTCATATTATCGAAGAAAAAATGGTTAATGTAACAGGATTCTTCCAGCCAAATTTAGTATGGAAAGACATTACAAACGAAGACCATGTTCAGGCGATTATTCGCTTTGCAAACGGCTCGGTTGCCAATGTTCAGATGTCGAGCATAGCGAAGGTTGAGGAACCCCGATGGAAATTGCTCGGCTCCCACGGCTCAATTGTCTCTGAAGCCGCACACTTCAGGGTACTGTCGGAAACCGAGGGAGGAACCGAAGAAAAGATTGTGGAGTTCAAAGGTCGCCCGGGCCCAAGCTACTATGAGAACATTGTAGCGCATCTCAATGCCGGAGAATCTCTCATTACAACTGGCGAATCCGCTCGGCGTGTCGTGGCTGTCTTGGAGCTCGCCGAGAAATCCTCCAAAACGCACCAAGCAGAGACAGTGCCCTACGAATTTGAATAGACTCGTCAACCCACACCGGCGTAGCCAAACTTCCTAGTGCAGTAATGTTGGGAATAATGGAAATCGCGGCGGCGTAAGGCAGGAAAACAAACGAGTTCAATCTACTTCTTTTGCTTGCTTACCGCCGATACTATAAGATAGCAGATAAGACTACCCTTTGGCGGGCTGGTAGTAAGGATTCGTGCCAGAGGCGTGATCCGTTGTGTCAATGATGTTTTTTATTTCGGGGAACGACTCTTGAACCATGGCTTCGATTCCGTGTTTTAAGGTAACGCTTGCCATTCCGCACCCTTGACACCCCCCGCCCATGTGGACGTAAATTGAGTCATCGGTAACATCCAATAAATCAATGTGTCCCCCATGCGCAGCGACAGAAGGATTGATGCGATCGTCAATAAGCGCTTGAATTGCTTGCGCCTTCGGGTTATCCCAAGTTGGCGTGTTTGGATTATCAATTCGGAATCCGCTCGAATTGAGATCTTCCACGTAGTCGATTGTTGCGCCCTTCAAGTTCTCGGCACTCTTGGGATCCACAAAGACTTTGAATGCCTGCGCATCCACGACGATGTCGTCCACTTCAGGCTCAGTTTCAAGCCCCAAGCCGTATTCAAATGCGGATGCCGTGCGTCCCTGTATGCTAACACGCAGTCCCTGCACTTCCACATCCTCGCCCTCAATAATCGACACAATTTTTTCCGTGGCTGCATCGGTTACTGCGAGGAGCGGTTCCTGTTCTTCTGACTTAGATTTTGCGTGTAGCTTGTTCAGTAGATTCTTCATTGTAATACCACCTTCAATTAGGAAGGCAGGCAGTCCCTTTCTTGCGGCAACGTCACATCATGAATATTCAGGTACTCATGTCTTGGCGCCTTATCGGACACGCGACTAAGCCGCTGGTTGTCGCGTGTCTTCCATAGGATGACGAAATTCACCCATCTCGTCGTAGAATCGTTGCAATCGATGAATAGCTTCAATTTCCAACTGACGTATACGTTCACGCGTTACATTCAGCTTTTCACCAATTTCACGCAGCGTTTTTTCGTTGCCGCCTTCGAGGCCGTATCGCATACTAAGCACTTGCTGCTCCCTAGTGCTGAGTTTGCTGAGGAGCTGATCCACCAAATCCTGCTCAACCATGTCTGCAATTGGCCCCGCTTCCGGATTTGCGGACATGTCTTCGACCAAATCGCCAAGCGTAGCTGCTGTCCTCTCATCACTAAGCGGTGTTTCCATTGAGAGCGTGTCAGAATTTAGTGATAATATCTCCTTGACCTGAGCGTCCGTTAATTCTAGCGCCTCTGCCAGTTCCCCAATCTTTGGCTCCCGCTGCAGTTCCTGACAAAGCCGGGCATAAGTTGAGTCAAATTTATTGACTTTGGCAACGATGTAAGAGGGTAGACGAATAGACCGTGAACAGTTATCAAGTGTCCGCCGAATTGCTTGTTTGATCCACCAAATTGCATACGTGCTGAACTTAAAGCCTTTGCGATAGTCGAATTTCTTTGCGGCACGCATTACGCCGATGTTTCCCTCCTGAATCAAATCCTCAAGAGGAACATTTCGTCCCTGATATTTCGAAGCGACCGAAACGACTAGACGCATATTCGCTTGAACCAACTCATCACGTGCCGATTCATCGCCATTCTCAATGCGCTTTGCAAGCGCAATCTCTTCTTCTCGTGTCAGAAGAGAATGATGTGCTACTTGACGCAACCAGCTACTTAAAGCATCGGTTTGAACAGGTTTGGAATTGTCCTCGTCCCTCAGCAGATACTCTATGTTATCCTCGGATTCAGCAAGTTCATCGTTCAGAAATTCGCCACTGACTATTTCGCCTTCCCTTGCGTCAACCACTTTCTCCGTTTCCATTTTCCTCCACTTTTCCTAATAGATTCGTGCTACCTCTTTTAACACCTTCGATCTCATGTATGTTGCCTATAATAGCATCTTTTTTATGTTTTGTCAAGTAATTACCTTAAAAAATTTCTTTTTGCTCGTAAACCAGCTACCAACTCCATACTAACTCAGTGATTCGTCTCGAAGAGGTGTAGCACGATTGGATAGGCGAACAGTGATCCACAAAGGGAAATAGCCACATTCCCATCGGAATCAAGTTACAGGAATTCGTACAGTTGTGGCAGGATTCTCGGTTGCAAAACTCTTAACTTTGTCCACATCGAACAGGATGGAAACTCCATCGTTCATCTGAGATCTAACGAGTGGACAACGAGGGACCAAGTGAGTGAATAACGAACGCGATAGCGCTCCTATAGAGATATTGATTGGCGAGTGCGATATAGATTCATTTCCAACCGCATCCATCCCCCTGCATTATGATGAAATGGCAACAGACCTAGTCTAAAGAATGCCTTTAATTCGGTCAAGCGCCTCATCCAATCGGTCATCGGGAACCGTTAACGCCACACGAAAATATCCCTCACCATAATCGCCATACGCCGATCCGGCGGTAATTACGACTGCTGCCTCCTCGAAGATCCGCGTTGCAAAATCAATGGAACTCATCCCATCTGGCGTGGGCATCCAGAGGTAAAATGTGCCTTTTGGCGGCGTATAATCACCCCAGTTCAGCCGACCGAACGTGTCCAGAATGCGTTGACGCCGCCGTGAATACACTTCCAGCATTTCGCCGATGTTGCTCTGGCATTGGGTCAAGGCTACGATTCCCGCATATTGAATCGCGTTAAATATACCCGAATCGGTGTTTTCTTTGACCTGCGCCATGCCCCCAATGAGGTCGGTGTTTCCGAGCGCCATACCGATCCGCCAACCTGTCATGTTGAATGGCTTTGACAGCGAATTAAGTTCGACGCCGACATCTTTCGCACCGGGAGTTGATAGAAAACTCAGCGGTTTTAGACCGTCAAAAACGACTTCGCTGTAAGGATTGTCGTGACAAATCGCAATGTCGTAGCTCTTGGCGAACGCAACAACGTCCGCAAAAAACTCCGGCGTTGCGGTAGCTCCGGTAGGGTTATTGGGATAGTTCAAGAACATCCCGCTTGCCCGCTTGGCGACATCCGATGGGATATTCTCCAATTCGGGCAGAAAGTCGTTCTCGGCAGTAATGGGTACATTATAGGGTTCCCCCTCCGCCATTAAGATGCTTGCGCGGTATGCTGGATAACCCGGATCTGTCATCAGCACCGTTTCACCGGGATTCACAACCGCTAAAATAAAATGGTGGCACCCCTCTTTGGACCCGATTAGTCCAAGGACTTCGTCTTCGGGGTCTACGTGGACGTTGTATCTTGCCGCGTACCAATCAGCCACTGCCTCGCGAAATGCCAGCATCCCTTTTTCTTCGTCGGTAGGGTAGCGATGATTTTCGGGATCAGCCGCGGTTCGGCTCAGTTCGTCAATTACGGGCTGCGGTGTGGGATCCACGGGATCGCCCACAGCGAGGCTAATCACATCAATCCCCTCGGCTTTCGCGTTGTTAATTTTATTCCGTAATTCCATGAATAGGTAAGGCGGGATTTTCCCTAAACGGTTGGCGATTTGCATCTTTTCTCCTAAGGTTAATTCAATATTTCATATAGCATGACAATAACTTCATGATTGTCTAAGACTGTCGTCATTGTATCAAATGTTAGAATTGGTTTTCAAGCGATTTAGGAACACGGAAAAGGAGACGCATCTAATTATGGAGATGGCTCATTGTAGTAGAATATACGATTAATGTTGGGTTTCACTCAAATATCGGCACGTTCAGACAGAGTAGTTACTCGAAAACTCCTCGAAGATTAGCGATTGTTAACGGATTTCCGTTCAACCCAACCTACAATCCCTAAGAAATTATCACAAACTTATTCCAATTCTCTTTTCTGCCAAGTAGAAAATTTGTGTGCGCTTTCCAATACACCGATTGTCAAGATCGGGTTAATCGGGTTTGGGGAAGAAGAGATCGAAGTGGCTGTAAACCGCCATATCCGGTACTTCGACGCCGTAAGCCGTCGAGGTAATTCCAAGCTTCAGATTAGGAAATTGCTGACGCAGGTAATCGGCAAAATCAAATACCCACTGATAAATCAACCTGATTGACTCCTTACGACTAAAATGCGCGTGTCCAAGTACCCCGCAACCCTTTACAACATCATCGGGCATACCGATTATGGCACCGTCAAAGACGAGGAGATGCGCCTCTGTCTCTGCAAGCAAGGCGTGCACGGCACGCGAGAGAAAATTGCCGTAGCCACTCAAAACACAGTAAACAACTCTTTCCCCATTGGGCATACTTGAAGAGTTCACATCAATAACACCAGAATCTTGGATAGTCTTATTCTCCGTAGCCAAGCTTCCGACACTTGTTATGGGTGACAACCGCCACGAATTCCGATTCAAGAACCGGACATCAACCTCAGCAATTGGCAAGCGAATCCCAAATTTTTTTCCTTCCTTCCGAGCCTGCTCTGCCAGTCGCTGCAGAGCCGATAGATTGTCTCCGTTCCAGTCATAATCCACGACGATGAAATCACCCGTTGGCATTTTTCCATCCGACGGAATCTTTGTCCAAGTGATAGGCGGTGCCTGAGAAACTGCTTCTTCTGAGGATACTAGTCGTTGTCCAACAACGCGCTTGAGCGCTTCTGAAGCCGTAGAATAATCGCCTTCAAATAACATCGTCCAGATTTTCGGAGTCGATATTACTGCGTTAGGCGGCACACGAATCTCAAACCCATTGATGACGGAGGTCGGGCGTAGACCGACCTCAATCCCGATATCACCGGGCGGAAGATTGTAGTATTTGAGTATCCCCGGAGCCTCATTCCCCACTATGACCCCGCCATTGTCTTCCGTACCATGCAGAACGATGAATGGCTGTAAATCAACGGATAACTCCGGTCGATTTCCAACAACTCCTGGCTGAACTTTTCTATCGGCACGGAAGGACAGGGATTCAATGATGATATCCTCGACAAAGAATGCCGAATCCGTTAGATTTTCAAAGGTAATCCACTTTCGGATTAGCGGTAGATTCGGATACACTTCGTAGTGAATTTTGACAGGACAGATAGGTTCTCCTGATTCCTCCACAAATTCGAGTTCAACAGTTAGACGTTTCGATTTTGAATCGTCCTGTCGAATCTCATGAGACTTGTACTTTAGTGCTTCAGTGTTCGCGGTGAATGCGATTTCACCAATTCGAAACTTGAATTCGTCGCACGGAACCGAGATATAGTCCTGTCCTGACGGTTTGTGGTAGTAATGGTTTGTCTGCGGCGCGCTACCATCTCCATCCAAATGGAGACGACGTTCAATCAGGCTATTTCCCAAATACAACAACCCTCTCCCCGAGTCAACCCCGGCGTAGGTCACCATTCCGTTCCAAGGTTGAAGGAGTGAACGCAGATCTGCCATGGAACGCGGCGAGGGCGGCTTAGCGCACGCCATGCTACCCACGCACACCGCAATGCACAAGGTGTACCGCAGCGATGAAAAATTCTCCATGTACATCGGGGAACCACCGTAGATGCTTTTCCCCGAGTCGTTCCCGAAATTTAACTGGGTATTTCTAGTTTTCATCACCAAGCTGATCAGTACTTCACGGCGATTAGCGACAAACCGCGCGCAGGCGCGGAAGGACCGGCAGCGCTTCTATCCCGGGCGTCTAAAATCCGCTGGAACCGATGAATTGGGTCCGGGGTCGCCTGCAATTTAAGTACTGTCCCAACGAGCGCTCGAACCATCCCTCGCAAAAACGCATCTGCCTCAATTTGAAAGTAAACCAAATCTTCATCGCGCCAGCAAGACGCTTCCAAGACCGTACAGACTGGATTGATGCGCTCACTGCCGGTACGTTGAAATGATGAGAAATCCCTTTCCCCAATTGATGCATTGCAGATATCGTTAATCTGATCCGTATCGATTGGGCGCGGGAATAAGTAAGTGGTGCTGCCTAAAAATGCGGACGGAAATTCTCGATTGAGGATCGTATACCGGTAGGTTCGGCTTCGTGCACTGAAGCGGGCGTGAAAATCGGGCGGAACATCTTGAACATCAGTAATCACAACATCTTCAGGAAGTATTGAGTTTAACGCTTTCCGGATGGAACCTGGGGACAAATTGGAATCAGAAAAAAAATTAGCTACCTGGCCTGCGGCATGTACACCAGTATCTGTTCTGCCCGCGCCTATAATCTGAGTATGCGTTTTGGTCAGCGTCGCGAGCGCGTTTTGAATAACTTCCTGAATGGTGATGCCGTTGGGTTGAATTTGCCAGCCGTGATAATTTGTGCCGTCGTATTCGATTGTCAGCTTGATGTTTCGCATTGGCAATTAGCCGTTGACTGCGTGAGTTACCGTAGCGCTTCAAGTATGAATTATTATACACACGAAATGATTAGATGTCATCACAGGGGAAACGCATCTAAAATCACTTCATCGCTTTCGCGTTAAAACTAAACCGTGGCGGCTGTTTTCAGCTTCATAGGTTCTTCACTCTACAGCGTCATCGGAGCGAAAGGTGTATAAAATCAGTAGATGTTCCCATTCCTTTGATCGCTCCTCCTCCAGTCGCTTGAGAGTCCGACAAATGTGAATAAAATGTTGATCTGCCACCTTTTTTGGGCGGTTTTGGCTGAACTTGTACCCATTTTTTTGTAAAAGTAGCCCTAAAAAGTAGGTACACGAATGTGAACGGAGGTTTGATTTCGAGGGAGTGTTCACCTGGTTTGATTCGCTACTTTCCTTTGATAGCGCGGGTTCATGCGCGTGCGGCTATGAAAAAAGTAGGTACAAAGTAGGTACAGAGAAAAAAAGTTCGTCCTCACGCAGGTAACATTTAGGCGCGCAACAAACCAAAGCACTACCTTGTTGGAACACGGAAAACCGGCGATTAAGGTAATGGCGCATCCCCTCCGCCGCTCATTTGTTCGTTCCCTATCATACCTATACTTCGGCAGAATTTAGGGTGACAAATTAAAAGGGAAGAAATTATCATACCTCTAATTCACCAAAAAAGATTGGAGGTATATAAGGGCAAACGGCGATTTGCCCACTAGTGTTATGGATAATTTCTTCCCAGAGATATGGATACCGTATTTGTTGAAGTTTCGTCAAGGGTTTTCTAAACCGACCTTCACCTATTTCGTCGGTTTCATCTTTTCGTTATTAATCGGACAAAGCCGAAAATGCCTTACCCACATTGCTGATACGTGTATTTTCGTTGATAAATCTCTATCCGGTTGGCACCGGTTTCTTTCGACCTTCCAGTGGGATTTGTCAGAAGTCATCGAATCTGTGATTGACCTACTTCTATCTGAACTTGGCGATTCACTGAGTTACGCCGGCCATCTGCTACTTGCTGTTGACCCGACAATGGTAAAAAAGGTGAAGGGAAAAATGAGTGGAGTTCAAAAATGGCAACAGAGTTCAACACACCCCGATAAGCAAGTCATTGGGCATCAATGGGTAATAGCTGGCTTTCTGGCACGTGTCAAACATCAATGGCATTGCCTACCCGTTATAAGTCGATTGATTTCAGGCAAGAGTAATCCATCTCATTTCGTTGTGGACACACAAGGCAATGCTCAACCGATGGGTATAATCGCCGCTGTGCTTGCTGCTGTCTTTTTCGTCAAGAATAGCGTCAAAGCAAAACCGTTGTGTGTTGTTGCCGATGCCTTCTTCTCAAAAGCCAACTTCATTAATCCACTAGTTGAGCAAGGGATTACACTCGTCACTCGTTTACGTCATGACGCCGTTGGATTCCTCCCACCATTCTACTGTGGGCGTGGGCGACCGCCTAAACGCGGTAAATGTATCAAACTCGCCAAATGCTTCAATCAGATGCAAAGACAGACCACAACTGCTTGGCTATATGGAAAGCAGTGCCAAGTGGAGTATCTCGTCATTGACCTCTTTCTGCGTGATGTGCAGCACAAAGTCCGTGTGGTCATCGCTGATGGAACAAACCGCCCTATCCTTTTGGTCTCCACTTCTCTCGATTTATCGCCGACTCAGATTCTTGAGATATATGCCGCTAGGTTTTCAATCGAAATCGCTATACGTGAACTCAAACAATACTTTGGTTTGGGCGACTATCAATCTACGACTACCTTAGCCTTCTTGCGGTTCACGCAACTTTGTTGTATCGCTGCAAGTTTGGCTCGACTCGTCTTATTGAAGCACCACTCACCTGAAGGAATTCATGAAACCGCCAGTGAATCAACCACTACATCAACCGTTTCTTCAGTCCGCCAACAACTTAGACGCTTTGTCATGCGCCAATTGATTTTCAACAAGTCCACTGATGATGCGGATTTCACCAAATGTCATATTGACATCAAGGCAATCTTCCGTGTCGCCGCTTAACAATAATGTTTCCGATATATCTCAATCAATAATGCTCTGTTTTTTCTGCCGAAGTATAGATCATACTATACATGCGTAAAGTTTTCAATGCAAAATCAGATGCGTTTGCCCTGGATGTCATCAAGAACCTTCTTGAAACTTTTTACGATGCGGTGCTATAATGTTACGATTAAACCTACGTGGAACCTTGGCAACTGCAGCCGGAGCAAGACAGAACCTATGTGTTTTCCCCAGTAAATAATCAAGGAAGAGTGGAGAAACCGATGACAGAACTGATCTGGGATGGTAAATATGACAAAGATGGTAGAAAAACGGCACCCGTTCGAATTTCTCTACCGTTTCAGACAATTGAAACCGTCAACGAATCTGCACAAGATCGAGAGCGTACGCTTGGGTTGTTCTCTCAAGGGAAGGAAACCGATTGGCGCAACCGCTTAATTTGGGGTGATAAGAAATACGTTTTGCCTTCCCTTCTGCCAGATCTTTGCGGAAAAGTAGATCTTATCTACATTGATCCGCCTTTTGACACCGGTGCAAATTTCGCCTTCTCAACACGGGTACCTGAAATCGATGTCCGCTTCACCAAACAACCCAGCGTCATTGAACAGAAAGCTTATCGCGACATCTGGGGGAAAGGATCGGATAGTTACATACAGTGGTTCTACGAGGCTGTAGTCCTGCTACACGAACTTCTTGCCGATACAGGGAGTATTCATGTGCATTGTGATTGGAGGGTCATTCATTTGATTCGCAGTACCCTTGATGAGGTCTTTGGTCGTGATCGGTTCGTAAATGAAATCATTTGGCATTATCCTGATAATTTCCAAGGTAACGTGAAGGGATTTGCAACTAACCACAATAATATCGCTTGGTATTCTAAAACTTCCCGCTACACCTCACATAAAGTGCAAGTGAAGCGCGACAAACCAGTTAAGATTAATCGACGAAAATGGGACAGTGCATCCGGCACGCTGGTTTCGGAGTATGACGAGAAAGGTAAGATTATCTACGACGAATACGACAATGTTACAGTTGACGATGTTTGGCGTATTGGACAAGCGTCTGTAGTTAAAACCAAGAGCCGAGAGCATTTGGGCTACCCCACGCAGAAACCTGAAGCCCTGCTTGAACGCATCATAAAAGCATCTTCCAATGAAGGTGATTTGATTCTAGATTGTTTCATCGGAAGCGGGACTACAGCAGCTGTCGCAGAAAAATTGAACAGGCGGTGGATTGCGTGCGATTTGGGACGTTTTGCTATCCACACTACGCGCAAACGACTGTTAAGCATTGAGGGCGTCAAGCCGTTTGTCGTGCAGAATCTAGGGAAGTACGAGCGCCAGGAGTGGATGTCGGCAGAGTTTCGTAGAGGGAGTGGAGGCAATCATCAACACGCATATCGCAATTTTATTTTAGAACTGTACCACGCGACCCCAATAATGGGTTATGCGTGGTTGCACGGCGTCCGTGCTGGGCGAATGGTGCATGTCGGTTCTGTTGATGCCCCCGTCACCATTGGCGATGTCAAATCCGTTGTCACGGAATTTTGGAAATACGTTGGCAAAGCGACAGATACGACGACAAACGGCGTGGACATATTGGGATGGGATTTCGGCTTCGAAGTCAACGAGATCGCGGCGCAAATTGCGGCGGAGGCAAATGTCGATCTCAAATTCAAGAAAATTCCACGTGAGGTGTTGGAAAAGCAAGCCGTAGAACAAGGGGACATTCGTTTCTTTGAATTGGCGGCATTGTCTGTGGATTTAACCGTGCATGAACGGGACGAACCGCATAAGACAGGCAGCGATGTGCGTCTTGAGTTAACAGATTTCGTCATACCGCCCGATGACGTACCTAAAGACATACAGCACACCATCACGCATTGGAGCCAGTGGATTGATTACTGGGCGGTGGATTGGGATTTTAGGAATGATACATTTCATAACCAGTGGCAAAGCTATCGCACGAAGCAAGAACCCGATTTGCTGAAAGAAGTCACACACACTTACGAGAATCCGGGGAATTACACAGTCATGGTAAAAGTCATTGACATTCTAGGGAATGATACGACAAAAGCGATAGAGGTAAATTTCAAATGAGGCAAGAGACCGGAGAATCTCAAGATCAACTGCAACTGGCCAATCTACCGCCTACTATTGCGACTGCACCGTGCGTATCAGCCTTGCGAGAACGAGTCAAAGCGTGGCGGGAAGGTGGTTATAAGGATGTAACGGAAACAACTCGCGAACTCCTCAACTACTGGTTTCTAACCGATCATGTGACCCCTAACGGGCAGCAATTTCGGTACTACGAGGCGCAACGGGAAGCAATCGAAACTTTAATCTACGTCTATGAGGTCACCAAAGTTCGTTCGCGCATCAAGCTGCTTCAGCGCTTCGCAGCGGCAAACACCCAACTCCGGTTGCCGCCCGATGATCATTTTGCGCGTTACTGTATCAAAATGGCAACAGGAAGCGGAAAAACAAAGGTGATGGCATTGGCAATTGTCTGGCACTATTTCAACGCTGTCCGAGAAAACAACGAGGATTACGCAAGGACATTCTTGGTGCTTGCGCCGAACGTGATTGTTTTTGAACGACTTCGCAAGGACTTTGCCGGTGGAAACATCTTTCGTTCGGATCCGTTGTTCCCGAAACACTACGAGTTATTCTGGGATTTTGAATGTTATATGCGGGGCGAGGGAGAGAGAGCGCATTCGGAAGGGGCGTTGTTCCTAACGAACATTCAGCAATTCTATGAATATCAGGGCAAAAAGAAAGATGAAGAGCCTGATGAAATAACAGCAGTGTTGGGTGCCAAGCCGCAGGAAGGTAAGATAGAAACCCACGACTTTGAGAATCGTATTGAACGGCGGAGTTGTCCAATCCTCGTGGTAAACGACGAAGCGCATCACACCCACGATGAAAATAGTGAATGGAACAGGGTCATCCGGCGGTTACACGCCGATAATCCTATTTTCTCACAACTTGATTTCTCCGCTACGCCGCGCTATCAGAAGGGCGCGCTTTTCGCTTGGACTATCTATGATTACCCGCTGAAAGCGGCGATAGTAGATGGTATCGTGAAACGCCCCGTCAAAGGGATTGCCCATATTCAAGAAGCGAGATCTGACATTCCCAGCGTAAAATATGAGGGTTTCTTAACTGCTGGCGTTGCCCGATGGAAAGAGTATTGTGACCAACTCGATCCGTTGGCAGTAAAACCGATTCTTTTCGTGATGCTTAACAGCACCGCGGAGGCGGATGATGTGGGCGACTATCTCCGAATCAAATATCCTAAGGAACTTGGCGGTGACAAGACACTGGTCATCCACACGGATAGAAAAGGGGAAGTATCCAAGAGAGATTTAGACAAAGCACGGAAATTGGCGCGAGAGGTGGATGAACCCGATTGTCCCGTCAATGCAATCGTGAGCGTGTTGATGCTGCGAGAAGGATGGGACGTGCAGAACGTTACGGTAGTAGTTGGATTGCGTCCCTATACCTCGAAAGCCAATATTTTGCCGGAACAGACCATCGGACGCGGATTGCGGTTAATGTTTCGAGATCGGGTGGCAGACTATACCGAGCGGGTAGACGTAATTGGAAATAGAGCGTTTATTGGGTTCGTTGAGGAATTAGAGCAACTGGAGAACCTTACGCTAGACACCTTTGAGATTGGGGAAGACAAGCTGCGCATTTTGACAATCATGCCAATACCAGAAAAAATAACCCATGACATCGGTGTGCCGAGACTGAGTCCGCTGCTAGTGCGGAAGCGAGATCTGGGAGAGGAAATCGCGAATCTTGACGTGATGACTTTTGACTGTCCTCCTTTGCCGCGCAGCAAAGGGGATGCGGCTGAGAAAACTTTCCAATACGAAGGATATGACATTATTACTTTGGCAAAAATTATCGAGAAATCCTACTCCCTCCCTGAACCCCAAACAGCACAGGAGGTGATCGGATATTACGCGAGGCGTGTCGCGGAGGATGTTAAGCTGCCATCACAGTTCGCGGCATTAGTTCCGAAAATCAGGGAATTTTTTGAACGGAAGGCGTTTGGTGAAACGGTAGATCTGAATAGTAAATCATGTATTAAAGCGATGAGCAGCGACGTAGCCAGTTATGTGACGACCAAGACATTTGGTGAGGTTTTGCGTGAAAAGAGCATTGAACCAATCGAGCCTAAATTTGATGGGACTGAGCGATTGTTGTCTTCCACGCGCCCTTTCCCTCATTCGCGTCCTGTCTTTGAAGCCACAAAATGTGTATTCAACTACGTTCCTTGCGATAATGATTTTGAACGTGATTTCGCGAAATTTCTTCAAGGTGCGGACGATGTCGAATCCTTTTCCAAACTTCCTGAACCCTTTGGATTCTCTATCGAATATACCGACAACGCGATGAATCTGCGCCATTATTTTCCCGATTTCGTGGTTCGCTTGACAAATGGCGAATATTGGATTGTAGAAACCAAGGGCCAAGAGACTACTGAATCCCTACGTAAAGCCGATGCCGCACATTTATGGTGCGAGACAGCAACAGAACTTACGGGGACTGTCTGGAAATACCTGAAGGTGCAGCAAGGCGATTTTCAAGAGTCAGAGTCAAGATTGTTCAGCGACATTGCCGTATTTCATGGTCCGTAATGATCTAAATCTTCCAGGCAACTACTGTAATTATGCTATCCACAAAGGCATAACACAATGAAAGAAGAAACAAACCATGAATTTACTGAATTTTTTCTAACTGAGGACGAGCTCTTCAACCTACAGTTTACAAATTTGCCGTCCAACCCCGAGGATAGTTTTGGCAATGCCAAATTTTATACAGGGCTCGCTACTAGCCCCCTGTGGCATGTTGTCGAACAAATGAAAATAGAAAAAAACAGAAGAGAGAGCGCAAAACGATTTGAATCCCCTAGGTTGCGCAGGTCCCCTCTTTCACAATCTGTCGTACAACAGCACCGACAATATGAAACGGAACCTACAAGAATCTTTTGGGAGTTGCAATTGTCCTCAGCCCTTTGGTTTGGCCGACTTGTAAGAATTAGTAGAAACTTTGAAAGAAAAAAGATAGACAGTGGAGATAACCTTATCTTGGTTAGGAATTTGTCAATCAGGCCAATTGGCGAGGGGCCACAAACAGGTACGGTGGAAAAAGATCGGTCACCGAAATGCTTGTACCATATAGTTGACGGCAATCACCGATTGCTTGTCTATGCTATGTATATTGCGTGCAATCTAATGAAATACAATCCTGTTAGGGTTATCCACGCGAAATCGTGGCAACATTCCGAACATAGGGTTTTTTATAACAAGGCTGGAATAAAATGGTATGATTGGAAATCCCAAGATTTGGAATGTAGTGGTATGATTCACGATCCATGCAGGATGGAACGACGCCTTATTGAAGATGAAGAGGAGCGAGAACTCTTTTTTGAGAGAATAAAGTTGCCGGTGAAATTTAGAAAAAAGAGTGCGTATTTTATATCAGATAGCACCAATTCAACGCAGAGTCGCTATGCTATTCACAATGATCGTATAAGTAATGTAACCGCGCGGCCGTTTTGAGTTCACAGAATATATAGTGCTTGACAATGTTCGCGCCAAAAGGCATTGGTATCCTCCATTTCTCATTCTAGACTGGCACAATCAATTTGTCCGACTTTTATCAACGCTGAAATATCTTCTCGAATCCGATTGAAAGTTCCATCCAAAATTGACCTGCGAACACCGCGCATTAAGCTCAAATAGAAGTGGAGGTTGTGGCGCGTAAGTAAGCAGTGTCCCAGAATCTCATTTTCACGATGTAAGTGACGAAGATAAGCTCGCGTGAAATTCTCGCAGGTATAGCACAAACAATTTGGGTCTAGGGGGGTGAAGTCGGTTTTGTACTCCGTATTCCGAATGCGGACGGGACCTAGCGTGGTAAAAAGCCACCCATTCCGCGCGTTCCGTGTTGGCATCACACAGTCAAACATATCCACTCCACAACTGACAGCATATACCAAATCTTCGGGCGTGCCGACTCCCATCAGATAACGAGGCTTGTTCTCTGGCAACAGTGGTGCGGTGTAGGCGAGCGTCTCATACATGAGTTCCTTCTCTTCGCCCACACTCAATCCCCCGATGGCGTAGCCGGGGAATCCGATGTCTACCGTAGCTTCAACGCTCCTTTTTCGGAGATCTTTTTCCATGCCTCCTTGCACAATGCCAAATAGGAGTTGACCGGGATTGGCGTGTGCACCCTTGCAACGCGCCGCCCAACGCACTGTCATCTCCATTGACTTTTCAAGGTATTCGTAGCTGTTAGGCAGCGATGGGCATTCATCAAACGCCATGATTATGTCTGCCCCGAGTGCATTCTGGATTTCTATTGATCGTTCGGGGCTAATGAAGTGCTTCGCGCCGTCAATCTCCGACCGGAACTCAACCCCCTCCTCGCTTATCGTGCGTGATGGTCCCAAGCTAAACACTTGAAACCCGCCGCTGTCGGTCAAAATTGGCTTTCGCCACGCCATGAATCGATGCAGTCCACCCGCCTGCTCGACAATTTGGTGTCCCGGACGAAGATAGAGGTGGTAGGTATTGCCGAGGATTATCTCGGCGCCAATCTCATCAAGGTCACTGGGAGCGCACGCTTTGACGGTGCCACGCGTACCAACAGGCATGAAAATAGGAGTGTCGACGACGCCGTGCGCCGTGCATAATTGACCGGCTCTCGCACCTGTTTGATTGTCTTCACGGATAAGCCTAAATTCGCCGTTGGTCATGTTCCATCAATCATTGGCATCCAAAGTGTACACAAGCATTCCAATGCGTAAGTCGGTTCGCGTCTACGATGCTTTACGTTGATTCCGCCATCACACGTAACGCATCCTTGATTTCACCTATGACTTGGGCTTCAGTTTCCACGCGCAATCTCGTATCTAGGGCTTCTTTCGCCGATTTGCCACCAATTACTCCCAGCGCCCATGCTGCGTGTCCTCTAACGAGCGCTTCATCATCGTCCAACGCGCGCTTGAGAGCGGGGACCGCCCGCCGATTTCCCCAATTCCCGAGGGCGACAGCGACGTTACGGAGGAAACCACGTCTTTTGGCACGCTTAATAGGACTATTCTTAAAGCGTTTGCTAAATTCGGCTTGTGTCATATTGATAAGGGAAAGCAGTTTTGGTGCGATGTTTTCTTCGCGAGGGTGAAATCCCGGCTCGGTTGCCGGCGTCGCCATGCTATTCCATGGACAGACTTCTTGACAGATATCACAGCCGAAGATTAGGTTGTCCATCTGTGGGCGAAGTTCTCTTGGAATACTATCCTTCAACTCGATGGTAAGGTAGGATATGCAGAGGCGAGAATCAAGGACATTCGGGGCAACAATTGCATCCGTCGGACACGCTTCAATGCAAAGGGTGCACGTACCGCAACTTCCACGCGGCAATTGCCAATCGTATTCTAGTTCGACACTTACGAGAAGCTCGGCAAGAAAATACCATGAACCCGATTGCCAGTTGATGAAGTTCGTATTTTTGCCAATCCATCCGATGCCTGCTTTTTGAGCATATTCACGTTCGATAATTGGGCCAGTGTCCACGAAGATTTTTTGCTTGAGTTTTTTACTACCAGTCTCATCAATGAACGCTGCGAGTTTACGCAATTTGGCGCGAATAATCTCGTGGTAATCATCTCCCCAGGCGTACCGGGAGATTTGACCTCTTGAAGGACTTTCGACCAGTGCTTGAGCAGGATCAAGCGTATAATAATTGATTGCCAAACTGATGACCGACTTTGCTTCCGGCAGGCAATGGCGTGGATCACGTTTTAAGTGGCGGTGATTTTCAAGATACCCCATTTCCCCGGCGTATCCGTTTTCCAACCACTTCTCGTAGAGTCGGAAGGTCTGACTTTCCTCGGCAGGGGTAATGCCAACCAACTCGAATCCCAATTTCTGCGCGCGTGCTTTTATCTGCTCTGTCAGGGTCATCGCGTCGGTGGGTGTTGAATCTCAGTTTGGTGCCCATTCCATATGGGGTGAGGCAGCTTCGCTTCGGAGTGTCTACGGTTTCCCATTTGACGGGATTCCGGGCCAGTCCTCCCACATGTCTTCACAAGGCGGCTCGTTCATTGTACGTTCAATATTCTTTTTCACATAATCACCCAACACCGCCTTACGGATTCCATTTGACCGGTTGGTGCCCGCAGAATGCGCCAACCGGTGATGCCAAAAGACGACATCGCCGGCTCGACCATGGCAATCGATCGGGGTTCTGTGCTTGAAATATTCGAGGCTTTTCGTGTATTGTTCTGTATTGTCTCTCAGATGCCGCCTTTGATTACTGAAATAGAAAACACGGTGGCTTCTGGGCCAAACCGTAAAGCCTCCCCCATTTGGCGCGACATCATCAATATATCCCACCACGCCCAGATGAAATGCGTGAGCGTCGACATGACAACCAAGGGGTTTTCTCGGGGAACTGCCTTCGGGAAGGCGGCAATAAATGCCACGGACTCGGTCGGGTTTAACGACTTCGCCTTCACCTAGCATTTGTTCCACTATCTCCCAAATTGGGGGATGGGCAACCAGCATTCGTGCCATCCACTCTTCGCTGCCGATACTGCGGTACCACCACCCATACCCGCCGCCATCATTGCCCTTTTCGCCCTTCTTTTGCCTGTATTCCTGAATTGGGCCAACCCATGTGTCGGGATTGTCACGGTCAATTTCAGGCGGTGCGTTTTCCCACAGTCTCTCACGGGCCTGCGCTGTAAGATTTGCATCCATGATTCCGCGTTTGATGAGAAAACCTTCGTCTCTAAAAAACCTAATTTCGTCGCGCGTCAGTTTCGTCATAAGTTTGCCTCCTTACTTCATCGGGTTGCAAATTCTCGTAACTGTTTAGTCCATCGGTCTGGATTTGCCAATCCAGGCCGAGCGAGCAGGGAACACGCCGGGTAGGCACGTACAATGCTAATTTCGGCGAATCGAGGCTTACATGCCCAGAGCGGACGTGTGACGAATTGTAATACTACGAACCAATCGATGCACCAAACAGTTACAAATTCTCAATGTATTCACTACCTTCGTCGACCTCCGCCACATCAAGAATAACCTTACTTTCGAGGGAAAGCCTAGCAAGTGTCTCCTTGCGGAGCCACTTGCGCTGATCTAGTTGTTGACGCTGATCGCGGCGACAGAAATAGGAATGCATCGCTTGCCGCGGAGCGTCTGTTTCATTCTTCATACCGCCATGCCAGAGGTGAGAATTAAACACCACAACAGTGCCAGCCTCTCCGATGAGTTGGACCTGATCCGGGTGGTCGGTTTTTGTATCGGACATCACGTCAGCCGCGGTTTTTCCGCAGCGATGCGATCCGGGTACAACGCGGGTGGCTCCGTTTTGCCGAGTAAAATCGGAGAGTAGCCAAATTGAGTTGCATACAAAATAGTCCCCCGGTGCTACAGCTCCGCCCCAGTCGGCGTGCAACCCCTGTCGTCCATGCCCGGGTAAAGCGGCACGACTGTTCAACGAGGAAAATTTAAACTCATCGCCAAGAACGTGCCGAATTGCCGCCAAAAGCCGGGGTGATGTCACACATTTCTCAAAAATCGGATCTTTGTCAATCAAATTGCTCAGCCGAATTGTGCCTTGCTCCTGGTGTACCTCCTTTCCGGCATCTTCACCCTCAAGTTTCGCCAGTTCGTCAAGGCGGTAGACGAAGGCAGCGACTTCCTCCGATGTCATCAGGTTCTCAAGGCGCAAGTATCCGTCGTCGTCTAGCGCTCTTCTATCGCTCGTGCTCAGTGTGTGGCCGTCAACACCGAGCCTTGCGAGTGCGGTTGTCATGTTCATAGTGCGCAGTAATGGGCGACCGGCGTCTCACCCATAGTCATTCATTGGTATATTGCCCTATCCTGTCTCGGAGCCTAGACTCTACATTGTCCAAGTCCCTCTCGGCATGTGGACTAATGCCGGTGCCGATGGTGAATATCTGGCCAGTGAGGATGCGCATGGGTTATCGGTTCATGTGTGTGCCAGTGACTGTGATAAACCGCCCCTTCGTCGTCAGTATGAACATGGTCGTGGTGGCCATCATCATGTCGGTGTCTATGTTTATGGTGTAGAGGTTCATGCGCATGCGAATGGGTGTGTTGGACTCGCAACAAGACAGTCAGCGAGAAAACCAAAATCGCGGCTGCCGCGGCTTGAATGGCTGAAATGCTCTCGTTCAACAGAATAATGGATAAAGCCACTCCAAAGAACGGTGCGCTGGCGAAAATCATTTGACTCCGGGTTGCGCCGAGATTTTGCGCCGCCAAGATGTAAAGACTAATGCTGAAACCGTAAGAGAAAACTCCCACAATTAAGCCTGATGCCAGAATCCACCCCGCTTTCCCATACGGCTCTAGTATAACACTTATAATTAGGTTCGTCCCACCCGCAATCGCTCCCTTCCAAAATGTGCTCTGAGTTGGAGTAATCCCGTCAATCAAAGCTGTCAAATGATTGTCTATTCCCCAGCAGATGCTGGCTGCGGCAACAAGCAGTAGGGCATACATGCCGATAGTCCCTCCGTGCCATGACAACATGACCGACGCTCCGATAGTGCCAATCACCCCCAACCAGCCATAGCTGCCCAGATATTCTCGGAAAAGCAGGCAGCCTAGAATAGCGGTAGCGGCTAGTTCCATGTTTAGCCACATCGCTACGGAGGCTGCCGGCGCCTTTTGCAATCCAAACAGGAGCAACACGGGCCCCGCCACTCCACCAAAGGAGATCGCTCCGATTAGGCGAAGTATATTGCGTTTCCCAATCCGATGAATTTTCTTCGCGTTTCTCTGTCTTATCGAGAAAGGAAGAACACCAATCGCCGCTCCGATATACAACAACCCAGCGAGTTGGAAAGGCGGAAGGCTGTCAAGCAGTATCTTCCCTATGGGCGTAGATGCACCAAACAGAACTGCCGAAAGCAATGCAATCAGTATGTACTGCATTTCATATTTCCATACTCTTTCCGTGTGTTTCCAGTCGGATGGCGAGTTGCAAACCTTATTTCCGAGAAAAACTGTTCACCGCTCTTGTTCCACTCACATAGTTAACTCAAGTTGCTACCTGTCGTTCCCGCTCGGCTTAGATAGACATATCCAAGCCGCACCTGCATGTGCGCAGTGGATTTGTCAATCCACTGCGAGCAAATTGAGACACTTTAGCTTACATTGCGCCGGTTTGCAGCGTATCCTATAAGAAGGTCGGGCTAGAAGCCCGACCTACGGGAATGGGTAGCAACTTGGGTTAGTTATACCATTTCGCTTGAATAATAGTGCATATGATGTCTAAATTATGTCGCTCACCTGCTTTGTAGGCGGGGCATCTTGCCCCGCTGACGCTTCGCGGAGAAAAGGCTTCCTAATCTGCCCACTCAAAATTTCTTACTTAATCTACATAACCAATGCACATGTATTTCAGAGAAATGGTATTATCACATAACGACTGCTTTTCATGTCTATGTAGAGTATAGCAAGTTAATCGAGTACAAGCAGCTTAAACTTCCCGCTTCGTAATCTGCAACAGAACCAGCGTTATCAAGAGAAGCGGCATAATGATTAGCGCGGATTCCCATATCGAGAATTGGACGCCGACTAGACAGGGAAAAAATGTGATGGCGCCAATCATGGAACCCTTCAATGCGCGATAACCGTTCTTTTCGTTTGCCTCCAGATAGAGCGGCAGTCGGGTAATACTCGTGGCAATCAACGCACAGAGAATCCATAGAATGTAGTGCCAACTGACGCCTTCCAACCAGTGCGGCAAAGCTGCAACGATGAAGGCACAGATTGTTGCAATGGCGGAAACGGCGAGCGCGGGTTTGATGCCCAACTGCAGGGGAGTGGTAGTTATCCCGATTTTCTTGTCACGTTCAATGTCCTTGAACGTCGTTGTAATGTGCGTGCCGCAATCATAGAGCGTGGTCGCGGCAAACGCATACCAAACCAAGCGCGGTACCCCGCCGCTCACGGCTAACGCACCAAATACGTTTAGCAATCCAATGCCGATTGGTAGACTGATGCTTCCCCATACTCCGCGCTCTTTGAAAATCGCGTTGTAACAGTGGGAGATCATCACAAGGCTAATCACGAGTAGTCCGGCTCTGATGTGGAGCGCAAACCCTAGGATGACACAGAGGATGTAGGTAGTGCTCGCCGTAATCATTACTTGCCGGGGGGTTAGTCGATGTGACGGAAGCGGACGGTGTGGATTCGCGACAGCATCTTGTCCCCGGTGGAAGTAATCGTTCTTCATCATCCCAGCGAAGTACCCGAGCAGGGCTGTCAACAACGTCACTCCGACACGCCAGTTTATTTGTCCTTCAGACGCAATTAATGTTCCCGGCAGCGTGGCAACAATCGGAATGGCAAAGAGGGGATATCGGATGAGTTCAAGGAAAGCCTTTAGGGTCTTCATCAAGAATTACGCTCAAGAAGAGTGAGTTGTTTGGATGTGGAGCCGGCTTGCTCAAGCAGTGGATGGTTAGGTAGTGGCACTCGTGCAAGCTCTTTAGGTTCAATCTTGTTGAGTCCTCCGCCATAAGTTCGTCCTTCATAAAGCAGATACTCATCCTTAGCCTGCTTCAGCAGATTGAACAATTCGTCTAAGAGATTCTCGTTGTTTTTACAAGCATTTTGTACCAGTTGTGTCGGGTATAACATCAGGTAGACATTTGTAGCAGTTGCCTCGGAATAGTTTCGGAAGAATCGTAGTCCAGACTTTCCTGATTTGCCACGAGACATATAACTGCATAAAATGGGCGCTGGTGGTCGATTTTCCTGCTTAAACCATGGTTGTCGATGGCGAGTAATGTATCGATTGGCAAATCCCTGTGACTTGCCCCAATCCAAATAAGCCCGCAAAATCGGATAATTTACAATGTCAGTTTCCTCAAGATTACAATCCAATAATACCAAAGAGGGTTGAACATGGAGATAACCGTCTTTGGCGGCGAGTATTTTTTCATCATTCATATACCTTGGGCTTGGTAAAATTGGCCGCAGAAATTGTTCTGGAAGTGCTTTATTAACGGCAAGCTCCCTGTCTAGGATAAAAAACTCATTTGCTCCTGTCGCCACCCCACGACGGATTTCGAACAAGTCTCCAATTGTTTTTGTTGTATTCAAACGCTGAACATTTCGACAGATGTACGACATTGATGTGCTTGGAATCGAAGTCCACTTTGTTATGTCTCCGAGTTGTCGTTGGAGAATACGTTTAGCAGTACGGGGAATTTCCAGCGTACCACCCAGGGAAAAAGCCACCTCATGTTCCCGTTCCGGCTTGCGTTTTTGAAAGATTAATATCGTTGAAGAAACAAGAGTGTCGCCAAATTGTATATCTTCCGCGTCAAAACGATGTATATGTTGCAAGGAAACCTGTTCAATTAAATACCTTTTGACAACGTCTCCATTCTTGACATCCATGAATTCGGAAGGAATCAACCAGACTCCAAACCCGTTTGGAACTAACCACCGATGGGCGAGACAAAGAAAATAGCAGTAGAGCCCGGCTAAACCGTTCAGATTAAGTCCTACCGCAGTTTTCGCTCTCGCTTGTAGATAATGTTTTTTTGCCCGATTGAAGTGATGGTGCCAAACATAAGGGGGATTCACGAGATGCAGATTGAAGTGAGGATAATCTGGAAAAGAAAGTTGTGTAAAGTCGGTTTCAATTACATCCAATCCCCTAGCTTCCCATAAGTTTCTGGCAATTGCGGCAATCTGCGAATCGATCTCGACTCCAATGGCTTTCTCCACCCGCGATTTGGGGACGGCATGCAGCAGCGCGGAAAAAAATGCACCGGTACCTACCGCAGGATCGAGAAAGCGAATACCATCAATTGTGGTCAGATACTTGTCTCGCACAAATTCAACAATATCACGCGCCAAAGGAAAAGGCGTCGCGTATTGTCCCATTTTGTTGCGTTGAGCTGGACAGTTAAGGCTATCCAGTTTTTCTTGTGCTGCTTGGCGTTCAGACTCAATCTGGTGAGGAAGTTTCAATTTCATATTCCAAATTGTTCCATATCTTCAATTCGATGTTCCCAAATCCAGTCTATTCCCTCCGCGGCTTCGTAACCAAGATAGTCAGTATCAAAGTATCCACAGAGAAATAAAACAAACTGTAGATCTTGTTATTTGCTGTATAAAGGATGGGGAAGTTATTCCTTCAAGGATTTCAGTTCAACTTTAATAGCCGACATCTGTTTCCCAATAACCCTCATCTCTTGCCCAATTGCATTTGCCATAGAAGCAAGTTCTTGTCCTGACGTTCCATAATCTTCGTTAATCTGCCGCATACGCTCTCTCATTTCATCGCCGAAATCGCCCTGCTCTGCGTCGTATGCCTCTATTGCTAAATTCTGGAGCCGCTTCAACTCTTCGATCAATGCCCTTCTTCCCGCTCCGTTATGCTCCCGAAGTATAACCACTACTTCTTGTCTCGCTTGATGTAAATCTTCAGTTCTTTGTTTGAGTTCCTCAAATTCGGATTCAAGCGTCTCAATCTTTACGGCACGCTGTTCTTCACTAGAATTATTTGGAGGAGGTCGTGTCGTTATGCTTTGCTCTTTTTCAGTTCCTTTTGTTGCAGTGAGTATATCTGTCACATGAAAATCGGTATCTGGAAGCGCATTGTTGATTTCTCTTTCGTCAGGAGTAGCTAGGATGACTCTTGGAAATAGTCTTTGACTCCGTTGGAATTGGCCCACGTTTTCCTCTTCAACTGAAGGCACATTGAAGGTGCTTAGGTGGGGAAAAATCAATGAATAAAGAAACACCCCAATCCCAGTCCCACCGACGAGAAACATCCCAACAATCACAATTCTAAACAACAAACCTTGTCGCATCCCAAACACCTCGTATAATTGCCTCTCAAGTAACAATTTCTCCGAAGTTCGTGATAAAGCCAAAATCGAATGTCATTTGCTCTCAAGTAATACTCGCACACAAAATCGCCAAAAAGCCAATCATAGAGCGAAAACGAGCCTTCGGAGATCATCCCGATGTGGCTGTAAGCGACACTCCACATTGGGGATCTCTATCGCACTCGCTGTCCACTCGTTTGATCCCTCTGGAGCGCGGGAATTTGGACACATCGCATTCTGTCCACATGTCGATCCACTGGACCGAGGAAAGATCCCCGACTAGAATGGTCGTTACTAGTGGAAAGAATTATCCGTCGTGGAATTATGGGGTGCTATTCACTCGTTTGATTCTTCAAAAGACGTAATTTCTAACCGCGCGAAGTATAACCGGCATCAAAGTATCTGCAGAGAAATAAAATAAACTGTAAATCTGTTTCATAACGTGCACGTAATGGATTATTCTTCGCGTTGAGTGATATTACGCTTTTTCTCAGCATTAGTGGTTTCTAATGAGACGTTTGAAGCGCCATAGAATGTCTATCAATCAACCGGGTGGATAATGAGTGCGATAGAAATCTCCGCGTCCGCTGTAGGAGCGATCTCCAAATCGCGACCTGCTGATGCTGCGTAAGTCCTATTCGATGCCATTATTGCTGACAAAAAAGCGCAGTATTGCCCAACGCAAGGTATAATCCGATTTAGAACCTGTTTGAATAGTAGACGGTATTAGTGAACGCTTTACTGCTGTGGAAGAAACCGAGTTTTTAGGAAAAAACTCGGTTTCAAGGCAAATGGCTTCACCCAAGATGAATTATCAAACAGGTTCATATGCAGTTTTAATGCCAGCGATTTCACCCATGCGCTTTCGTATTCGACTGAAAAAAGAACCAATATGTCCAATCGCCTTCTTGGAGTTGTCCGATATCGGGCAATTTATTCGCCGGTAAGAACGCTTTTCACACCTTGCTGTTTGCGCGCGTTTTCAAACGCTTCAACCGCCTGTTCGACGGGAAATCGGTGAGTGAGTAGTGGCGTAAAATCAAGTTCCCCTCCGATAAGCATCCGGCGAGACTCGTTCAGACTCCAGCGTGAGAACGCCCACGACGCCATCAATTTATTGCCCATGTAGTGAAAGTGTTCTAGATTGACTCGAATTTCCTGTCCGGCGGGAGCAAGTCCGAAAAAGTTGATGCAGCCTCCACGCCGGGCAACTTTGAACGCAAGGTCAATAGCATGCTGATTGTTCGTCGTCGCCGATATGACGGTGTCTACGCCGCCACTGGTAGTCTCAATAAGCGAGGCGACGCGCTCCTCCGTGATGTCAATAGCCGCTTCTACACCAATTTTCTCTGCCGCTCCGCGACGATGAGCAAGCGGTTCTAACACAAACGTTTGCAAGCCGTTTTTTTTGGTTAGTTGGGCAAACAGGAGTCCGATGGGACCGGCACCTAAGATTGCCACACTCTTGTCAAAAATGGTCTCGCGCATCGCATTGAGACAACATCCTAAAGGTTCGAGAAACAGAAGATCTTCGGCTGGGATTGAGTCGGGGACAGAAATGAGTTTTTCTGTATCAATCCCGTGTTTCGGCATACGCATGTACTCGGCGTATCCGCCGTCAATATCGTGTCCAATTCCTTCAATGTTTTCACAATATTTGTCGAGGTCCGCCCGACAATACTCGCAGACTCCGCATGAGAGCATCGGGTTGACCGTAACTTTGTCGCCGACCTTCACATTAGAATGTCGGCTGTCGACAACAACACCGGCAAGTTCATGTCCCATCACGACGGGAGGCGAGTAGTCTGTGACATCCCCGTTGAGGGCGGCGAGGTCGGAAGCGCAAACGCCGCACAAATCGACTTTGATAAGTACATCGCCCGAGGCGAGATTCGGAATAGGCTTGTCCCGTATACTCAGTTTACCTGTCTGTTCAAATACTGCCGCTTTCACAATTAACGTACTCCTCGTATTAATTCGATAGAGATTAGTATTACCCGGCTAAACTAAGTCTTTGAGTCATTTCTTCGGCTTCGGTTAACACCGTTTCGGCGGACTGCAAGGCTTGGCTAGCTTGTTCTCGTGAATATTCCTTCTCCATATAAAACGCCGGAGCACGATCTCGTGCCAACTGATGAGAGATCCACTGCATCTCCGCCAGTTTTTCATTCTCAATCGCAATATTCTTATCCGTACAGACTTTGGCGAAGGTGTCACCAACATCGTGCGTTTTAGGAGATTCGACACCCATGAGCTTCAAAAGCCCCTTCAGCGACAAATCAACCACCTCTTGCGACCTTCGTACGACAAGATTCCAAGCTTTGCCGTTGAATGCGCGCCTTGCTTCCTCCATAATCATCTGCGCCTCTTGGATCAATCTTCCATTTAGATCGGTATTGTCCATAGCTCGATTATCTCACCCGGCTTCCAATCCGGTTTCAAATCCCAATACCAGTTCCCGTCCGGCAATGTGACCCGCTTCGATCCGAGGACATTGAGCCGCGCTTTTAGAGATTTGAGACGAGACTCCAATACACCCACGTCATATAGCAGGATGCCTTCGACGAGAATGTCAAGTAAGATGTGCGGTCTGTCCCAAAGCTCCTGCTCCGTCATGAAGATGCATGAAGGCTGCGGATTCAGCTCCTGCTCTATAAGGCGCTTATACTCGTTCTCCTCCCTTAACGCAAAAACAATATCAACAGACCGGTGCCCTGGGTTGAAATCCACTTCTTTGTGGACTACCAAGAGATCGATATCACTGTCCAATCGGGCTTGCCTTCTCGCAACGGATCCGAAAAGGGCGACGGAGAGAATTCTCTCACTACCAAAGGATGCTTTCAGATGGCTGCAGAAGGATTGGAGGTAATTTTCATAAACCTCGTACCCAATATTCATGATAAGGTCTCGCCTATACTCTTATAGTCATTCACGTTCATCTTTACACATATAGAACTTATGCGGGCAATGAGGTGTCACTTCCGTTGGCAGGGGATCTTGCCCTGCCGCGCATATAGGGTCGCGACCTGGAGATCGCTCCTACAAACCGAATTTCGTGAGTGCCACATGTATAATTCTTAGTTAAAATGACCTCAAACTAAATTGAGTAACCACCTGACACGGACTCTGCGACAATCAAACTTTTAGACAGCCTGTCCGAACCTTTCAGGTCGGTACGGATTTAGCATTTTAACACGCGCGCCATCAACAATCTCTTGCGTTGCCAATTCGCCTACTAACGGAGCCAACGTGACGCCGCTGTGCATAAGCGCAATATAGAGATTGGGTATGGATGGTACGAACCCGAGCGCCGGCAATCCGTCAACCGGCATTGGACGATAACCGACTGGTACGGGGATCGCAGCGGCATCGGAAATTGATGGCAGGTAGTGTCGTGCCCGGTCAAGCAATTCGTCGGCATGTTCTTGTGAATCGTCGCGATTAAGGCTCTCTTGTGAGCCTTGACCAATCGCCAGTGTCCCGTCCGATGCTTGCCGCAGGTGAACATCTCGACGATGGACATCAATCTTTGGCGCATGGATAACGGATACGCTACGTAGTAGGGGAGGACAGGGAGTGGTGCGAACAACAACACCCGGGCTCTCCTGTTGCGGGACAGGCACTCCAGCCATAGCGGCAAGTTGCGTCGTGTGAACGCCACCGGCAAGCACTACAACGTCACAATCAATCTCATCACTTGGAGTTTTTAGTACATTTATTTGCCGCGTTGTGTTTGAACCATTTCGAGCGGACATGCCGGTCACAGGGGTTTGTGTCTGCACGACACCTCCGCGCTCGCGCGCCTTCTCCAAACATGCTTCGACAACTTTGAGCGGCTCGACGCAACCATCGGCTTGCGACAATGATGCTGCTTTTACGGTGCCGGGCAATAATCCGGGTTCGAGTTCGCGCATCTTGGCCCCGGAGACGAGCCGACAATCGTATCCCCGCGCCTGCAAAAGTTTGACACGCTTGCGTAACGCTTCCGCTCCTTCATCAGTGTTTTCCCACCGGAGCTGTCCGCCGCAATGGAACCCGATGTCGCGTTCAAGTTCGTCGGCAAACCGATGCCACATGTCCATGGAGCGGCAATTCAGATTGTGATAACTTACCGGATCCTTTCCAAAGGAATTCAACCAGGCGAAGGAGTGACCGGAGGCGCCCGACCCAGGTTTGGACTTTTCTAATACTGTCACGTTGACATTGTTGCGGCGCGACAAGTAGTAAGCGATTGTGGCCCCAAGGATGCCGGCGCCAACGACCACAACGTGAATCTTCACCTCACTGTTCATGTGCGTTTTCTCTATTGCGCCGAACTAAACGATACCGCCGCGTTTGTCCGATACAAAACGGTAGAGGACGAATTCGTGAACGTAACATCACTTTTCGGAGCAAAGGACAAGTGCGCCGGTGTAAGCATGGGCAAAATTCCGGCCGCCGATTGGAGCAAACTCCGCATTGCCAAAGAAACCGATAACCGGAAGCTCCGGAAATCTCTGCTTGATAATTTGGATATCATGGTTCGCCTTCCCGTATAATCCCTTTCCTCTTCCCAAGCAGTTAAAATACATCCCGAAAACTGGCGGCTGCTCCCGGGTTCGCTCATGTAGATCGAGGACAATCTCATGAATCTCTTTATTCGCGGATGCGGAATTTCGCAAATGAAATTGTATGAACTGCCCCTCCGACACGTTTTCAGATACAGCGATTGCTCCACTCTCCTTGTCATAGCCGACTAAATTGCGTACAAGGAAATCACCACGCTGCGGTGCCGGGTTTTCCTTATCCATTGCAATGCCTATGAACACAACACGTCCTGACTGACGCAGCTCTTCAGCTGTCAAGGACTCAAGCGACCCTTGCAGACCGTCAAGTGCGGGATTGCCATTCACTTCGTAAATGACGTTTCCCTCTGCACGATTAATTTTGAGTGGATGCCCAATTGGTTGACAGCCTTGTGCCACGCCTATTTCAGCGTGGAACGCACCAGTCAATAGCATTCCTGCAACCCCTGATTCCACAACCTCCTCATCATGCCATCCATAAATTTCCTGTCCGTCCGAACTGCCCGAAGCAGCTCCACCCACTATTGGAAGTCTTCTTCCGTCTTCGCCAATTTGGTGCACAAGTGCTTCAGGGCTAACGCAGCGCGCATCCGGTAATACAACCAGAAGCGAGTTCTCGTGAGTCTCGGATGATATGCGCTCGTGTATCGCTGATCCAATCGTTGAGGAATCATCTGATGAAACCAAGAAGGGCATTGCAGTAACGTCGTCCGAGCGTAGAACAAGTACGGCAACGGCAGATTCACCCTCGAATTCTCCCGCCGACGTGAGCACACTCATACCGCTGCAACCCACAAGATGGTCGCACCCCGATATCTCATGAATCGTACGAAAAAGCTGCCCATAGTCTGCCTGATAATCTACAGTTGCGAACACAACCGCCAAATCTGCTTTTGCCAGCTGCGCGTTACCCATCGCCATCGTTGTGGCATCTTCAAGGGCATCAGCCAAAATGGTTCTTTGACTCTGTCCAACGCCAACGCGCATCATAATTCTCTCCCTGCCTTTCTTATCTCTCTGTACACTTCCGATGCTTTCTAAAGACGCGATTATCCCAAAATTAACTCAATATGTCAAGATGGAATATCTTCACTAGATTTGTCGTAAAAAACTGTTGAACTGTTTTGTCTCTTTCTGTGAATGTGGCAATTAGGGAACTCAGATGTGCATTCCCTACAATCTGAATTTAGTAAGACCAATACAAGAGAAGCCACGGTGCTAATCAAGAATAGGGAAAAAGACCTCAAAAAGACGTGAGATAATGTGATATAATTCGCAGTGTGCGATTCACCGGTGCAAATATCGGGAATAGGCACCTACTTTCGGTTCACGCCTCCGCATTAACCATGGGATTGATTTCCGCTTACTCTAATGCGCAACGAACAAATCTACCCCACAGTTCATGAAATCAACGTAGACTAAAGAAACCGGGACAACCAGCATTTCCCGAGAAGTCTGAAGGCTTGATTTTAACTTTCATTACGGGAGTATCTACCAGATGCCAGCCGAGATTATTGATGGTAGCAAAATTGCCAGATCGATTCGCGGTCAGATTCGACGCCGAGTGAAAGAACTGGATTTCACTCCAGGGCTTGCCGTAGTACAGGTAGGAGATGACCCCGCATCCACTATCTATGTCGCCAATAAGGAAAAAGATTGCAGACGGGTTAATTTCCACTCGGAAATCCACAAAATGCCAACAGAAACGGCCCAAGCGGATATTATCAACCAAGTTCAATTCCTCAACGAGCGTGAGAAAGTGCATGGCATCATTGTGCAAATGCCTTTGCCGAACGGTGTAGATGAGGGTGCAGTGATTGACGCCATATCGTCGGAAAAAGATGCCGACGGTCTCAATCCTGTCAACTTGGGCAACCTGCTCATCAACCGCGAACGGGTAACACCGTGCACCCCCACTGGGGTTATCCGCCTGATCGAGTCAACAGGCGTAGAAATTGAAGGCAAACGCGCCGTTTGCTTGGGACGAAGCAGCCTCGTCGGTAAACCGGTTGGGTTGATGTTACTCAATCGCAATGCTACGGTCACATACTGCCACACACGCACCGTGAACCTTGCGGAAGAGACTCGAAATGCAGGGATTTTGGTTGTGGCAGCCGGCAAACCGGGATTGGTTACGGCGCCAATGGTCTCGGAGGGGGCGGTTGTTATTGATGTGGGTATCTCCCGCGTGAATGGGCGTGCCGCGGGAGATGTTGACTATGAATCGGTAAGCAAGGCGGCAGGATATATCACGCCTGTTCCTGGGGGAGTGGGCCCGATGACACGCGCGATGCTGCTAGAAAACACGCTGAAGTTGGCTATTGCCCAGAGCGCCTAGGAATGGCTAATGGATACGTCAGTGCTAGTCTTGGTAATTGCGAGGAGTTTAACCCTTCTCGACCAATTGGACTTGCCCCTTCCCATCAATAATTTCGCCTATTCGGAACGGCGAATCGCCGGAAGCGGCCAACACATCAACTGCCATGTCCACCTGATGCCTTGAAACGACCAGTACCAAGCCGATTCCCATATTGAAAACCCTGTACATTTCATCCGATTCGACGTGTCCTCTTTCCTGTAGAAATCCAAATATCGGCGGGATTTCCCACGTGCCTTTGTAAATTACTGCGGAGCAATTCAAAGGTAATATGCGAACAAGGTTTCCCGGTAAACCACCGCCCGTGATATGCGCCATGCCCTTAATGTCACAGTGCTTCCGCAAATTCAGAATAGCGCTAACATAGCTCTTATGATTCTTGAGCAATTCCTCGCCGACAGTCAGCCCAAGATCGGAGATATAATCGGCCGGATTGTAATCACAAACATCCAGCAAAATTCGGCGCGCGAGGGAAAAGCCGTTTGTGTGCAGCCCCAGTGAACTTAGACCAATTAACTGATCGCCCGGCCGTATTTCATCTCCGGTGATTACCTTAGATCGCTCCACAACGCCAACGATTGTCCCCACAAGGTCATACTCGCCCTCCCGGTAGAACTCCGGCAACTCCGCCGTTTCACCGCCAATGAACGCGCAACCTATTTCCCGACATCCTGCCGCCAGTCCGGTGACAATCTGTTCCACAACGTTCGGATACAGTTTGCTCGTGCCAATATAGTCCAAGAAAAACAGCGGTTCTGCTCCTTGAACAAGAATATCATTGGCGCAATGAGCAACAATGTCAAATCCGACAGTGTCATGGCGTCCGGTCATGAAGGCAATCTTAAGCTTTGTACCGACGCCGTCCGTACTCGAAACCAAAACAGGTTCGTCGTAGTTTCCGAGTGCGAAAAGCCCTCCAAAATGCCCAACCTCGCTCAATACTTCGGGGCGGTAGGTCGATCTAAGTATGCGCTTCAGGCGGTCAGTGGTTTCTTCTTTCGCACTAAATGAAACGCCAGCGCCCGCATAGGTCAATCCTTGTTCAGTCATTCGTCCGATTCGATTTTCGTCGTTCGTTAAAAGCCTTTAAGCGACGCTTCTCGTTTGCCGACACAACCACTTTCATGATTGATTTCATATTCAAGAGCAGGATTATCAACAGAATTGCGCTAAACCCAAAGGCAACCAGATTTGCCACATCGGGCACACTACTTCGGGCAATCGTCGGGTTGAGCACGGGAATAATAAGTTGTAACAGTTTGCTCAACGCCATGCCAATTATCGCGCAGATAATGAGGGCATACATTGTGTACCGCCCTTGGTCCGAATGCACTTGTTTGAAGGTTTTCGAGTTAGGTATAAAATAGTTGCTCCGAATGCTGCGCTTCATTCGCCGACGCATGAACCGTCTCCCTAACTTATCAATAGCTAAACCGTGTGTCGACGCTCCTCCAAACTTAGCGTGTTGTCCGTATACCGATTATACCCCGTCTTCCACAAGCCCCAAGGGAAGCTGACTACCCTGTTCACCGCTAAATTCGACCGGATATTTTCCATCAAAGCAGGCTGTGCAAAAATCCTTGCCGGACTTGACGCCCTTCAGCAATCCCTCTGTGCTGAGATAACCTAGACTATCTGCTCGAATATATTTGCGTATCTCATCAACGGTGTGGGAACTCGCAATTAGCTCTTTCCGAGTCGGCGTGTCAACGCCGTAAAAGCACGGAAACCGATTGGGGGGAGATGCGATGCGGACATGAACCTCTCGCGCTCCCCCTTCGCGTATGAGTTTTACGAGTTGGCGGGAAGTGGGCCCTCGCATAATAGAATCATCGATTACCGCAACGCGCTTCCCTTCGAGTATACTCCGAATCGGATTCAACTTCACCTTGACCATGAGTTCGCGCATCTGGTGAGATGGATGCATGAACGAGCGTCCAACGAACGAGTTTCGGTAGAGCCCCATATCGAAAGGGATTCCCGATTCTTCCGAGTAACCAAGAGCGGCAAGCGTCGCCGAATCTGGCACAGATATGACCACGTCGGCATCAGCGGGACATTCGCGCGCTAGTTGGCGTCCAAGTTCACGCCTCGGACGATTAACCAACTCACCAAAAACATGGCTATCGGGTCGGGCGAGATAAATATATTCGAAGATACATTGTGACAGGTCGGGCAAGCGATCATGAAATCTGAATGATGACGGGGCACGTCCAGCCCCGGTAATGGTAACGATCTCGCCCGGTTCAATCTCACGAACGGTTTCGGCTTCAATGACATCAAACGCGCAGGTTTCAGAGGCAAGCACATGTGCGTCATTCAGCCGTCCGAGCCAGAGCGGTCGAAAAGCGTACGGATCGCGAGCGGCGATTAGGATACCCTTACTCATAATGAGAATGGAAAATGCCCCTCTTATCTCCTTCAAGGCGTCAACGACGCGATCTTCCAAATAATGCTGCGAGGACCTCGCGATCAAATGGGCAAGTACCTCGGTATCCGTGGACGAATGGAAAATTGACCCGGTGTCTACCAGATTATTCCGCACGCGAGTCGCATTTACAAGATTTCCGTTGTGAGCAATTGCCAGGGGGCCGCCCTTGTACGTCCGAATGAGTGGTTGGGCATTTTCGAGATTGCTGCTGCCCGCGGTTGAATAACGATTATGTCCAATTGCAACATATCCCTCTAGCTTGGACAGTGTTTCCGGGCCAAACACATGATCGACGAGCCCCATTCCCAAATGGTGGTGAAATTCTTCTTTACTTGATGCGGCAATACCGGCGCTTTCTTGACCCCGATGTTGAAGCGCGCGTAATCCAAGATAGGTTAACTCAGCTGCTCTCGGATGCCCAAAAATGCCGAAAACACCGCACTCATCTCTTGGTTTGTCATCACTCTCATCAAGATAGTGCATTCTGCGATCGCTCCATTCTGTCCACGGATTAGACCCAATCGAAAGCTAACATTCCTACCACTTTGCAAGAAATTTTCAATGATCGCCCGCGAGAGACTCAGTCTCTTTGTTTGTACTCCGGCTCAGCCGGTATCCCAAAATCGCACCAATTGGCGCAGCGAGAATGTACAATAGTTCGGGAGGACATCTGAGAAATAATAGAATACGTAGTGGCAAAGAGATAAGGAAGGCGAGTGCCCGAAAAACGGGCAAAAGGAGTGAGATGAGAAGATTTTGTGGAATTAACTCCGTCCACTGAATGTTTAGTAGTGACATGAGGGCAACAATCGCCGGAGCTCCAAGAAACGCACCTTGGTACGTTCCCCTACGACCAATATAAACGCCAAATTTTAGTCCCGCGAACCGAACACTCTCGGCAACTCCGACAACCGTGGCACCGTAGGTCACACCAAAAGAAATCAGTAGGAATAATCCCACCCAAAACCCGTGCTGTACACGATCCGCAATTATTACTTCCCAGAAAAACTTTTCAAAGATGAAAAGACAGAGCCCACCGCCAACTAATCCGACAACAGCACCCAAAACAATTTGGCTGAGCGTCAAAAGAATCTCGTTTTTTCGAGACATATCACCTCTAGAGTTCAAAGGGTAAAACCATAAGATTATACTGCGGCAATGCACACATTCCGATGGATGAATTTCGGTTTGCCATGGCTCCAATCATGCACCCCTGACTGTCGCCTTGAATAACTCAGTCAAGCGAATTGGGACGCAGAGTTGCTATCCTATAATGTAGGAAATATTATAACCCATCGTTGGGAAAATACCAACTCGTTTTCTCACTGGTCGCCAACCTGACTTCACAAAATGACGGGACATGCCTGATTCAATGCGCCCAACGTCGTACCTCGTTGACGGCGAACACAACTCCCTATGTTTCATACATCCGGCAATACACGTGAATCATCCATATATATTGAGGAATTCCTGTTGGCAAACACAACTTTTTAGGACATTACTATTTGGAGTGCATGTGTTCTAATAAGCACCATCGGGCATTAAAAGCCTCGCTCCCATAGATATCTAAACTGAAACTCAAGATGATTGAAGTTCTGATTCATACCGTCCTGATGACTCCGGTTCACTGTATAGGCGTGTTGGTATGATAAATCCAATTGCCAAGCACGAAGCGGTTCATACACAAACCGAAACCCGATACCGTGCCGGCGTTCAACGGTGCCGGATGGGAATGGGATCGATCGAAAATCCTCACCGGTGTAACGGTCTTCAACGCCTGCCTCGCCTTGGCGCTCCAATTCAAAGAACAGGTTAATCCGTGCATCGGCGTTTATCAGATAACTTCCTTCAAGATAAGAAAGATCGGCGTCTACCCCAATTTCATGCCCGACTATCGAACCGAAATGAGTGAACTGATTCTCTTGAACGAGGTGTGTGTACGCCCACCGATTTACACGTGCGTACTCGGCGCGAACCCCTAGTCGGCGCGATTCGAGCATTCGGTTCCATTCCAACCCCGTCAGCCATGCTACGGCGTGTGGATCATCTGCTTTGACATATTGAACATCATCCATCAAGTATTCGCCATACAGACGAAATCCGTCCACTGGGCGAACTGCTCCCTCAAAAAGAAACATCACATTGTCGTCTTTATCGGCATTGTACTGGCTGGCGTAATATGGCAGGATGGGATTGAAATACTGCCATTCGAGCCCTCGTGTTTCCCCGCCGTACAAGATTAGCTCCGAAACTCCGACCTCAACGTGGTGGTTTATTTGGTAGTCCAATCGGTGTCCCGCCAAATAACGACTGGCGAGATAGCGTCGCGGTCCCTCGTCATGCCACGTCTGGTCGAGCTGTGCCGTGAAAGAAGTGCCTCTGATTTTGCCGAATTTACCGGTCAGTAAAACGAGATCGAATGGAGGCGAGTTATCAGAGATGCCAACCGCTCCGCGGAATCCAGTGCCCCAGAAGAGTTGATCGCGACCTATGAGTAACTCGAATTTAGAAATCGGAAAACGTAGATAAACTCGTTTGAAATCCGCCGTAAAGTCTCCGCGCCAAGACTTCAGACGTTTCGCGGCAGTCTTGCCCTGAATCGGATATTTTTCCGACAAGTTCGCAATCTCAAATTCTTGATAGAGCGTCATCCACCCGCCTGCATCATAAAAGAAAGCCCCTTCAACCGCAGGACCGAGTTCTGAGCTACCCCGTCTACTTCGCAATTGGACAGCCCCGCGAGCGTGCAATCCTTGGCCTTTGTCTTCATCTGATAGCCGAGCTAATTCCGGGCCAAACTCCCGCTCCAATTTTTTCAGAAGTTCTATTGCTATGGGTGGGAGTTTACGCTTTTCGTTAGCAATCCGATGCTGCGCTTGATGTATCACTTCCGCAATCTGGCGACGAGTTCGAGGACGTGTGTGCCGGTGAAAACCACCGGTAACCCCATCGGTTTCCAGTCTTTCCAAAGCAAAGTTCACCCACGCATCGAAATGGAAAACCGCGTCCGGCGCAGCAT
Source organism: Candidatus Poribacteria bacterium (assembly GCA_965204085.1). Lineage (GTDB taxonomy): Bacteria > Poribacteria > WGA-4E > WGA-4E > JAJDTR01 > JAJDTR01. The sequence continues at coordinate 2,697,621 of CBDBEE010000002.1, forward strand.
GGACGGAACTTGCCGCAACGAATGAAATAACAACAACGCAGATGTTTAAGGTGAAAAGTGGAGGGTAGTACCTGGAATATATCGCGTAAAGTAATTTAGCTAATATGGTGGGAAATTTAATTGAGGTTGAACGCTTGAATATTTGAACACCTGCTAGATTTAGCCCCATCTTATTCTCGCGTTCTGTTTTTCTCTTGCATTTTTTCTACAAGTCGATCTATTTTGCGGAATTGCCACGTCCACTTTACATTATAGAGAAATTGCCGAAGATCGAACCGATTGTCGTCCGGTGAATAGGATTCCGCGTGATAAGACGGCGTTAGAGTCGTCATTTTATGACGATTGATGGCGTAATATCGAAAGAATCTTTTAACCTTTGCGGCAACTTCGCCCGGAGAAAGATGCCTCCACTCGTGAACAAGCTTTTCAAACATGCCCACCGGACCGCAACGTTGAATTTTCCGCAATTTGCCAAATCGGCTGAGTTCCGCATAAGTCATTCCCATATCCGCTTCATCTTCCTGCACATGTGTTTCGGTCAACGGTTCCAATTCGGCTGTGGGCGGTGCTTCGACGATTTCCATGAGGCAGGTATATCCGAGATTTTCCGCTGCCCAACGCAAAAACAAGCGGAGATCGGTTTTGCTAATGCCTCCAATCGGGTTGATATCTGCGCTACTGCAATCGTACTTCGTCATATAGCCACGCAAACTCTCATCCACATTCGCAGTTCCCAATACTAGCAATCCTCCATGTTTGTCCCTCACCCACGGCAGAAGCTGTGCTAGGAAATAAGACAACACCATGCGCAAACGAGCCTGGATGTTCTGCAAGGCAGCGTTTTCAGCCTCCGTGCCGCCCCCAACTTTAAATCGTGGTACTTTTCCCGTCAAACGTACGAAGAGTTCAAACATAGCGGTTACTAACGAATCAATGTTGGCGTCTAAGTGAAATGAGCCAATCTGATCTGTCAGAGCCTTCGCCCGGGTTCGTGTCCCCCTCGAACTATTCTCTGTACCCATATAGCATGTGTAGAGGAGGCGGTTCGCCAGCTCGCGCGCGTCTATCGGGGTGTAATCGGTATCTTCCTTTCCGGTTAATCTGTGCACATCGCGGATAACCTGTTGGTTTCCTTGTGCTACCTCTCTAATCACCATCTGGAACATCGATCCAACTATGGTTGCCACGGACGAGCTATCGGACCCGCCGGATAGTGGCAGAAAATAACCGCACGCGCCAGACCGTCTGAGGTAATCCCACAACCAGCAGCTTGGCCCAAATGCTATCTCCTCTTCCGGGAGATGGTAAAACACCTCCATCGGTGCTGAAGGTGCAACATCATACTCCTCCACGGTCAAATCGAAATTCACATCAATGCGCGGTATTGGCTGAGATTGGCTGGCTTGAACCGATCGACTTACCATGGCACCACGGTATGATCGAACATCCTCAAGGTTCACCGCCGCAGTAACGACTTCGACATCTTGCAACGAGAACTGCTTGCCCTGTGCAACAACCTCGCCGTTGACCGCAATAAGCGCGCACCCGTCGAAGTAAAGGCGTCCGCCATCGCATCCCTTCTGATTGGAGTAGAGATAGACGCCGCCGCTTTTCGATGTGCTGCTCCGTATGAGGTCAACGCGCTGATTCAGTTTTCTTAGCTCGTGATGCGAACCCGACCCGTTCGCAAAAATCTCTATCCCATCAAGACCAAGGTAGATATGCGGGCTATTGGGCGCAAAAAGTTCTTCGCAAGTCTCGGGAGCAAGTGCCGTATCCCGGGTGGCAATAGCGCCATCGCCAAAAGGAACTGTAGCCTGTCCTGTAATTTCCCGAATCATCCGTGGCAGGTAGTGTTCTTCCAACTTGCCCGGCAACTGCCAAGGAACAAACCATCGAGGCTCTCGATAATTGCGATCGGATGCAAGCACCAACTTAGGGCGGATAAAGAGAATCTTCCTGTTTAAGGCGATGACCCTACAGTTATACCGCACATTTTTGTGCATGACGGGCATGCCGGTATCACAGAGAATGTCGTCTGTCAAATCACTCTCAAGAATCTCACCGAGACATTCCCACGAATGGAGAAAGGTATCATCCTCCAAAAAAGCATCCTCGCAACCGTAACCCGGGATTTCGAGCTCAGGCCCCAACCGATACCGAGCACCGTAATTCTTTGCTATCTGAATGGATTCAATTATCCTCTCAAGATTTCCTTCGAAATCCAGTGCCCATTGATTCAGATTGCAGGTAGCTAATGTGGCAAGTTTCATAATGCAGCAGAAAAAAATTCGAAGTCATCGAAAAAACGGTGGAGCGCGAAGAGAATACACCATAGGGTTCAAGTTAAGGGAGTGTGCCTAGTATCAGTGGAGTTTTCCGTCGAAAAATCCTTGAATTTTGTCCCACTAAGCGAGGAGAAAATCTCCATCACCCCCCTTACGGCAGGTGCGATTAAGCGGACGGATAGATCAAGTGACCGAATAGGATCAACCGACGGAATAAGGAGGGCGATAGAGATCCCAACGCGATAAATCTCCCTTTCCAACCTTACCGGGCTCCGCCCTCGCGGAAACGAGCGCCATAATTTATCTTCTGCGACACACCTACCAATCAATGGATTGGAATTTTCTCGTCCAAGTTTACAGTTTACATTGAAATTTAGAGAGAGTATCCCTACTAATTCATTGATTCGTCCATTTAGGAATATGTTTCACAGCACCGGTTTTCGTAGGGGCGGGGCTTCCCCGCCCGATTGGTACTGAGTAACGGGTTTCCGACAGAAAACCCCATCAAAAATACTAAACGAACTCTCTTAATTTCATCCTTATGAGAGCGCCCTGAGAATTCACTTCCTCAACCGTTCATTGCTAACTGCCGATACGCAGCCCAAATCTGCGCCTTTTATGATTGCTTAGGATAAATCTCATGTCTTCTGCGGCTTCTTTCTTGCTGCGGGAAATAGTATGTTATTAAGAATAAGTCGATACCCCGGTGAGTGTTTATGGAGATCAAGGTTGGTTGGAATCTTGCCCTCGCCCACGGTATGTCTGTAATCTTCCGGATCATGCCCGCCGAGAAAGGTAAATGTGCCCTTCCCCAATTTTCCGTGAATGTACTTCGCATATCGGCTGCCTTCAATGTCCCCGAGAATCGTCACCGTATCTCGAATTGTGGCTTTATTGAAGGACGTGGTCTGTCCTAGGTAACCACGCACCGTGCTTACATGATTCTGTGTGAGCATGGTAGGTATCGGATCATGCTTCGCGGCAAACTCGAATAGGGTGAAATCTTCAACACCGGATAGCGCGTTGAAATCGGGCTGTGGATTATCAATATTGGAAAACTCATACCGATTTGGATCTGTGTATAGCCTGAAATTTTCGAATGCGAAGGTTCGCTCAAAATCCAACCGTTCTTGGTAATTCGGATTTAGTGGTGTGCTATCCAACTCCGGTGCAACGATGTCGACGCGGCCTGCCATCGTCGCGCACGCAATATCCAATGTTTCAGGTGCCGAACACATAGCAAAGATAAATCCTCCACCGACAACATAATCTTGGATTCGCTGAGATATGAATCCTTTGTGAGTCGGTACACGTTTAAATCCGGCTTTGGCGGCGGCATCTTCAAACAAACGCACACGTTGTTGATACCAAACCGCTCCCTTGAAAGCTCTGTAAAACTTTCCATGTTGTCCGGTGAAGTCTTCATGGTGCAAATGAAGCCAGTCATATTCTCCCAGCGACAAAACACCTGCTGCAACCTGTTCATCCCAAATCGTATCGTACGGTATCTGCGCGTAGTTCAAAGCAAGTTTCACCGCATCATCCCAAGGATCTCTGTACGGCGTATCATCAGGTGGTGCATAGACAGCAATTTTCGGCGCTTTCTCCAGAAGGATTTCGTCCATGTTGCTGCTCTCCAGCTCCGCTTGAATACCTCCGTATTCTAGATTGGAGATGGGCTTGAAATTGACTCCCATATTTTGTGCTTGAACTCGTACGTCAGGAGAATCATAAAGCAGGAACGAGCCACCGCGATAATTCAGCAGCCACCTCGCATTATACGCCCGCGGTGCTTCGAGCGTCCAGTAGGTCAAGCCGTATGCTTTGAGATGATTGGTTTGAACCTGATCCATCGGCACAAGCAACCACTGTGCTAAGCCGATGTTAGCTATGAACACTAACGAAAATATAGACATTATTAAAACACGGTTGAACGAAGACATTCTTCTATTTGTGCTCCTCGTTTGACGTACTTTCAGGGAACAACATAAGGCTCATTACCATACAGTATTTGTCCTTTATGAATAATAGGCTGGCTATCGCCTCCCTCTCGTGAAATTAACCACAGTTGACCGTTGTTTTCGTAAAGGATTGTTGAACCATCCGGGAGCCAGACCGGATTTTCGCCGCCGTACCGGGTAAGTTGATGTTCCGAGGGTTCGCTTTCGCTATTGAATTTGACGAGCCAAATCTGACGATGTCCTCTTTCGGCACGCGAGAATGCAACAAGATTCGCATCCGATGGTGACCAAGCAGGATCGGCATCGTCCTCATTACCAATTACGACTGGTTCCACGCGCTGGTTTACTCGATCATACGCGTAGATATTTCGACCGGCGGGAGTATCCATGTTTTCAATGCTTCCATGTGTACTATATGCCAAGATTTCTTCATTGCGGCTCCACATCGGTGTTCCCATCTTTCGTGCGGTAGAAGGAAGAAAATAATCGCTGTTCGACGGCAAATGTCGGACGACAATTCGCTGCCGATTAATCTGCTGCTGAGTGAATGCGATGTATTCTCCAGTCGGGGAAATCGCTACTTCTTTTGCTAGTTCCTCCCGACTCAAGAGAAGACGTGCACCGTCGGAACTAGCATCTTGTCCTAGTACGTTTCCTTCAGTATCCATGTAGACTAGGCGTCCATTCCGGGCAGCTGTCGGGTAACTCCCCGCGCCCACTGGTTGTAACACTCCTATAGGCTGATATTCCCAGATGATTCCATCATAGCTGTAATAAAATGTGGCATTCAGCGGCGTTGACTCTGAGACATGGTCAGAGGTAGAATTCCCTTCGGCGCCCTCAAGCTGATGTCGCGCTTGCACGAGTTGCTGCTGATCCACTTTTGGCTCAAACTCAAGTTTGTCCTGCAATTTCCATCCGGAAGACGTCATAGAAAACGTGAATCGGTGTCCCCGGGTCCAATACCACCACTCTTCGAATTCGCGTCCAAAACGAGAGAATTGAAATATGTCTTCAGGGGTTCCATGTTGGTACTTTATCTCTGATCTGTGGCCATCCTCAAATTCGGCAATGTTACCTTCCGAATCAACGTACAACGCGAAAATCTCTATGTCAATGTGAGGTGTAACATATTCATTAAACACAGATACCAATTGTGGTGTGCCGCGCACGGGTTGACGCGTGCCATAGACACCAACCCCATCCCTTAGACCTGTTTCCCCATCCGCGTCAACATCAACAGCCACTGTAACATAATAATCGCCTGGGGGAACTGTCACTGTATATCGACCGTCGTCTTCCAAGTTCAAAGCAATCGGAATAACTGAGGTAAACGTCGGCGTGTCCGAAAGCGACAGAATTCCCCCTTTCAATTCCTTGCCATCCCACACGATACGTCCGGATATACCTGTCGTGGAGTCACTCGATTGTGCAATTCTACGTTTCGACTCGGTTGGTTGAAGTTGACCATCTACATCATATTTCGCGCTCACTACAATTTCAACCCTGGTATTTTCGCCGCTTGTAAGCCTGAGTTCGACTGGTGGCCTAGTTGTCATGTCCAACGTACCGTAACCACCCACTGCATCACCAGGCCCATATTGTCCATCGGCATCCGCGTCCACGCTCGCTATTAGATAGTAACCACCAGGACGTAATTGAAATTTAAAGTTGCCGCCAGCTTCAACGTTCGCCTGCTGAACCGCTCGTGTCAAGGTTGAGTCCATATAGACCTGTACGACACATCCCTCAAGGTTATGCCCGCCCCATGTGACTGTCCCCGAAACTTCAACGATGTTGTCGTCCGAGGGAGTCGAAGCAGAATCGGTGTCAACCAGAGGAATGACTCGACCACTTTCAAGCTGCTTCCCTGAAATCTGAATTTGAACGTCTTTTGTGAATTTATTCGCAGTGACTAGAATAGGGTTGGGAAACGCTTTCCGATCTTTCAGATCACTGATACCGAGTATCCCCAACCAATCCCCGTGATCGATTAGATTTGAGTTATTCCAATCAATTATAGCCATTAGGTAATATTTACCGGGCTTCAAATGAAGAGTAAAATTTCCATCCTCCCTTATCCCAGTTTTAGCCGCTAGGTATTTCCAAGAAAGATCTGTATACGCGCGTACAGAAGTATTTTCAAGAGAATCGCGAGTGGCATAACTGACACTTCCTATTACCCCTGATGAAGTTTTCTCAAGCTCTGACTTGAATTGGTCGATGGGATCTGGACGATAGAGTTGGGCGCTAACAACCTTACCCCTTTTATTTCTCGCCGTCACGGGAATCGTCAAGCCGGAAATCGTCTGTCGCGGTCCAACCTCAAGCAACTGTTTCTGTTGACCTGTATTGCGCCAATCTGCGATACCCAAAATCCCCATGCCGTCTCCGTCGTCAAATTTTCCTGATCTGTTCACATCAACGAATGCGACAACATAATAGCTGCCCGGTTCAACTTTTATGTTAAAGCGCCCGCCTTCAATTTTGGTAACACCCGTGTACAATTTAGTCAACGTCCTGTCTCTGTATACCTGCACGGTTGTCTGGGAAAGATCCATGTTTTCCCAGATCACCCGTCCTTTGAGAGTCGCAGTTGCGCGCTGAGCGAAATCGTCGATTAACTGTTCGCGCTGAACCTTTGCGGATTCTGATTGCGCTCCAACCCTTAGAACATAAACGTTCAGCATTAGGGGAATTATGAGGAGCAGAATGGAAGTTTTTGCTGCTTGTATTGGTTTCATCGGAATCTATGTTTTGGGCGCTATGCGCTGAGAATCTGCGTCAGAGAAATGATCGGACAAATTCCTGAAATTCTTGGCTTTGACGAATCTGATCAAAATTTTCGTCAGTTTGCATCGCTTCAATAAATTGCTTATCCAGAGACACTGCTTTACGTAAGTGTGCTATTGACACCTCGCGCTGATTTCCACGCGCGTATGCGCGGGCAAGGTTGTAATGCGCATTGGCATAGTTCGGGTCAATGTAGACAGTCTTTTTCCAGGCAACAATCGCATGATTCCATTTCTCTTGCCGACTATACGCTACGCCCAAATTGTAGTAAGGTTTTGCCCACCTGACATCCCGCTTGATAGCTAATTGGAACTCGGTAATCGCCTGATCCAACTCGCCACGACTTGCGTAGTCGATTCCCCAATTGAAATGCGCTATTGCTGCATCAGGGGGATTTACGGATGCGCGCGGAGCGCACGCGCTGTGATAGCAACCTATTCCAATGAGGAATAGCATCATCAGCCATCTCACTCTAATTTTCTCCAGTTTGTTTCCACTCCAATAATCTGGATTTTGAGTAAAAATTTTGCGCAAATCAGTCGAATCGATTTATCTGTTTACTTTAAGTGGGGTGGCTGATTGACAATGATTGACGGGGGACAGGTCAGGTTGGTAATGATGGCTGTTGTAGTGATGACTTCGCCATCATTACCAAAGAGTTTTGCATGTGATGTGTTGCGGACAGACTTTTAGGAGAAGTCCCCTTCCTCGCGCGTGATTACTTCGAGCAATGCAGGCTTTTCAGCTTCCATCTCTTTCTGCGCCCGATTGATTGCCGGGATAATCTCGGCTGGATCTTCGACACGCTCGCTGTAGCCGCCCAAACCTTCGGCGACCTTCGCGTAATCACCGGAAAGGAATGGCGTGCCGTATCGCTCCGTGGAAACTTGCATATGGTCCTTATAGTTACCGAGCGCGGAGTTGTTGAGCATAATCGTTAGAATTGGAATGCGCTCTCGCGCAGCCGTCTCGAAGTCCATACCCGCCATACCAAATGCTGCATCGCCCATAATGTTGACAGCCAGGTTTTGTGGTGCAGCAAGTTTTGCCCCCATTATTAAGCCTAAACCAAAGCCCAACTGTGTCGATTTCCCCCAACCGATATAGCCGTGAGGAATAATTGACTGGTAAAACGGCATCATCTGATCGCGTGGATTTCCAGAGTCGTGCGTAACCATCGTCTTTGTGCGATCGACCGTGTTCATCAAATCCCAAATCACCCGATAAGGATTAATCGGCACTTCGTCCGAGGTGAGTTTCGGCATCCACTCCTCAAGCCATCCGTCCTTGACTGTTTTGATTTCATGGACGAGTTCGGGATTATCTTTTCCTTCATCGCCTTGCTTTTTGACCTCGTCAATAAGTTGACGTAACACCAGCTTCGCGTCCCCAAGTATTGGGTAGTCGATAAAGTATTCCTTGCTGATGTCAATTTCGCTGATGGAATTCTGGATAAGGATCTTTCCGGGCGGAATGTTTGTGGACATCACCTGTGTGGAGAATCCGGACCCAAGTCCGAAGACGAGATCGGCTCTGTCCAGGAATGGTGCAACCCTTTTTACACCTTTATAGCCGCTCGAACCGATTGATAGTGGATGATTCTCCGGAAATGCGCTCTTACCGGCCATCGTGGTCATCACAGGAAGTTGAAGTAGCTCGGCAAATTCAATAAGTTCGTCGGATGCTTCCGCATAAAGCACTCCTTGTCCAACGTGAAGCAGGGGATTCTCGGCTGCGAGCAGCGCACTTACCGCCGCGGTTATATCGTCTGGATTCGCCGCAGGTTTAGCCGGTTTGGGTGGCTTATACTCGAAATCATCGTCTACCTCTCCGCCTCCGACATTGCCTGGAATCTCTAGCATCACCGGTCCCGGTTGTCCGGATCGAAGAAGGTGGAATGCCCGATGCATCATGCTTGGGACGCGTTTTGCCATGTTGACTTCCGCCACCCATTTCGTAATTCCACCATAATGTCTGACTGACTCAAACCCTGTAGGGATGCTGCGTTCCGATTGGGAAATTCCGCCCGGCAACATGAGAACGGGCGCCGAATCAGCGAAAGCATGCGCGACCCCGGCAAAAGCATTTTCGCTCCCCGGTCCACCCTGCACACAACCAACCCCAAGGCGCTTGCCGTTCGAAACAAGGCTATAGCCGTGCGCCATATTAATCAGCGTACGCTCCGTCCGAGTCATAATTGGACGGATGTCGACCTTTGCACAAGCCTCAATAAGATCGTTCGCTGGAAAACAGAAAAGATATTCGACCCCTTCTAGCTTCAAAATTTTCGCAACTGCATCGTGTGCTTGCATTACTATCTCCTAATCTGTGACGGCATGATTCTCACTACTCCAGAATATCAAGAATCCCCAACTCTACAACCGATGAACAAGCTGACGTTCGCTATGTCGCTCCCGGCAACCAGCCATAAGTGAATCAGTCATTCATTATTATACGCTTCCGCAACCTCACAACTAAAATCGCGATGTAAATTAGCAAGTATCGGAAACCGAGTTGCAACCAAAAATCCCAGTTTGTACATTCTTGGAAATTTTAACATGGAAGCTAGATTGTGTCAATACTCCGTTTCCGCCATTCAGTGAACCGCCTGGAATCTAAATGTCATTCGATGACAAATTGAGGTCTACAGAAAAACGCGATATCTGAGATTTCGTTGACACGTGTTTTCACTTGTGATAGAATTGCAGCTAGAGTTGGAACGGCTCTTAGGCGTCATAAATTCACACAATTCCTATACACAATCTTGGGAGGTAACAATAAATGGCATTGGAAATCGGGAGCGATGCTCCGGATTTTACGCTCACCGGTTCTCTCGGTCAGGAAGATACCGAGGTTTCTTTGAAGGACTTTGAAGGTAAGAATTTGGTCGTCGTTTTCTATCCACTGGATTTCTCACCGGTGTGCTCAGTTCAAATTCCAGATTTTAACGAGAAGGTGAACGAGATTCGTGCGAAAAACGCTGACATTATTGCCATCAACCGTGATTCGGCGTTCGCTCACAAAGCGTGGTGTGAACACCTCGGTGGCGTGGATTTCCCGCTCTTAGCGGACATGAACCTTGAAGTATCGAAGGAGTTCGGAATGGCGCTTGAGGAGGTAGGAATCACAAATCGCGGGGTGATTGTCATTGACAAAGATGGAAAGGTGGCTTTCACACACGTTGAAGATGCGCCGCCGGATAACACGCTAGCCGTAGCAGCAGTCCTAGATGAGCTAGATCGCTTAAACTAAATCAACAATCGAAATCGAAAAAAAACGAGCCCCAATAAGTATATTGGGGCTCGTTTTGCGTTGGGCAACGATTGTTCAATGGAGTAAGAAAACGTCTATTGACGCTTCTCCTCATTAGGTGTTGCCTCTGAAGATTCATCGAGGGATGATTCCTTCTCCGAGGACTCTTCTGTTCTTTTTTCTTGTTGTGCTTTGGCTTTTCGGTCAAAGCGATAACTGCGAATCGACACAACCGGATACGGACCGTCAAATCCCGCAATCACACCCTCCACTTCAACGTCTTTATCCGTCTTGGCTGCGTCATGTCGTAGCCGGTCAAACAGATCGTTGTGACTGAAAACAACCTTCTGTTCCCATGTTCCTGCTATCATGGCGTGGTTAATTACCGAAGTCTGAGCGCGCCAATGTCGCCAGAATGGAACATTGCGGATGTAGCTGCGCGCCCACCCGGGATGTGCGAAGAGCTCTCCCTTTATTTTTGCCTCAGACTTAACAATCCAAGGTTGGCTTCCCGCCTGGCGCCCTCGAAAGCGTTGATCCTTTAACTGTTGAAGGATTTGGTACGTGTCAAGCGTATGCGATTCGGAGAATTTGTCGTCTGTTCTTGGCTCAATCTTGATGAGGGTGCTAAATAAACGCTCTCTCCCATTCTTATCAACAGGGGTGTGGAAGGTCACGCCGTTCGCTTCCGCCCACGGTTCCAGGCGTCGTCTAATCTGCCGTTCATCATCGCGGCTGACAACACCAAACAGTTCAAACTTCAGTTTTTCAATTTCCGCATTGCTAGATACGGTCAATCCGGCCATTAGGAAAATCGTCAAAAGAATGCTGAAATGAGATCTCAACCTTTTCATTTTGCCCTCCCTACAGCTTGAGTAATTTCGTGACCAGCGATTTTATGGTACAGAATCAGGCAATTTACGTGCCAACGTATTATCTCTACAAACCTCTTGCGTTTCCTCTGATTCGCACTGAACCCAGAATAAAGCGAAATCTATACATACCTGTAAATAATACGCCGAACGCGATGAAAAGTTCCTTTCTGTGACTGCCCGCCAAATATTGGCAAGTTCGTATCATCACAGTATCATATTTACAACATGTAAATCAAGTTGGAGCCAAAATGAGACAATCGCAGTTGAAGCACTTGGCGCTACCGAAAGTTGCTGAATTTGGCCAAAACACAGCGTCTTAAAGACCTAATGAATCCTGCGTACCAATTAACCAGTGAAGGGTCGATTCAGAAGCCCGGGACAGCTTACAAAAAAAGGGAAATCAGGATGCACAAGCATCCCAATTTCCCTCATGGCAATACAACCAAGTTCTACATTCCAGCAGGCATAGTGCCGGGAGGATAGACAACCACATCAGCACGTCGGTTTGCTGCGCGTCCGTCTTTTGTATTCACATTCGCAACCGGCATGGTATGACCGCGGGCGATGGTTTTGATGTCGTTCGTTATGCCGCTCTCCTTAAGATAGTTTGCCACGGAATTAGCGCGTGCCTGAGAAAGATCCCAGTTACTACGATATTTCCCGCTCAAAACGGGAGTGCCGTCCGCGTGACCCGAAACGACAACCACGGCGTGGGGGTGACTCTTTATTGTAGCCACTGCCTTGTCAAGCATAGCCTTGGCTTCCGAACTCAAGCCGGTTTTCCCGCTGGCAAATTGGACTGTTGCAGCGCTCATCGCTTTGACAGCCATCGCGTCTTCCAATTCCTTCTTTGCCGCCATCAGGTCACTTTTCAGATCTGAAACGCTTTGCGCGGTTGCACTTGCTTGTTCCTCAAGACCGCTGATGCTTTCACGCAGTTTATCGTCCTCAGACTTCGCAAAATTCTGCGCACTTTCGCCCGCAGCATTTACAGCTTGCATCATTTCATCCCGAATCTCGGCATCCCCGCTTGCCGCGAATTCTTCGGATCTCTTGATGGTGTCAGCATCTCCGAGTTGTGATGCGGCGATAGCATCATCCCGTGCATCCTCAATGGCTTGGCTCAAGTCCGACTTCTGCTGTTCAAGTCCACTCTCCATCTTGGAAGCTCTACCATCCAGGTCAGCGAATGCTTTGTCATTTGACGCGACGTACTCGCTTTTCCAGCCCTCAAACTCTTCGGTACTGAGCTTGCCGCACCCGCTCAGAACGGATCCAAAAACTAAAACGCTAACAACTACCACCACAGTCAAATTTCTCATGGTTCCCTCCTAAAGATAAGGTTAAAATATATCTTGATAAACGTTCTGATACTCTATCTGTTTATACCTCTATTTTAGCACAAATCGCCGGTCTATACCACAAAAAGTGTAATATAGCCAGTTAATAACCAAGATTGCACTTTTGCCGAACAGGACTTTCAAAGTCAATCACTACGCTATGACTTAGCGTATCACACAATCAACGTCTCGTCAATCAAAAAATGCTAGGAGTGTTTGACATCGTCAAGATTATTCCGATAAAAACATGATGAAATCGCCAAGGAGTGCTACGCTTGTCACAACTTACACCTTTTTTTATTCTCAATCTCCTCCCGTTTTACTTAGAATGCCCCTCAGCGTTCGAATCAGTTTGCCCTCCGCCAACCATTTTCCGGCAACGCGCCAAACAATGCTTGAGTACGTTGGATAGACATGGATTACGCTACTTAATTTACGCAGCGGGATGCCTTCCTTCATGGCGAGCACAAATTCGTGGATGACCTCTCCCGCCGCCGGGCAAACAAGATGGACTCCAAGAATCTTTCCAGTCCACTTCGTTGCAATGACCTTGACAAAACCCTTCGTTTCACTTTCCGCGACAGCTCGATCAACATCTCGTAGATTAACGGCGAACACGTCGACCTCCCCATGTTTGTCTCGGGCTTCCGCTTCGGTCATTCCGCATCGAGCGACTTCCGGATCGCAAAAAGTCGTCCACGGCACGACGGAATAGTCTACCGCATTAGAACCGGGGAAGAAAATATTGCGAACAATTTGCGCTGCTTGAAACGCTGCGACATGGGTGAAGAGATAATGTCCGATCACATCACCGGCAGCAAAAATGTTACTTATCGTCGTCTGTAGTCTTTTATTTACGCATATCCCACTAGGCGCAACCTCGACGCCTATCTCACCTAGTCCCAAGTCCTCAGTATTGGGTTGTCGTCCGACCGCAACCAGAATCTGATCTACATCCAAACAGCAAGTCTCACCGGCGATGTCAAGTTTGACCGAATAGTGTCCCAAGTGTGATTCATAATGACTGCTATCATTTGTTGGGGTCTGATCGTGGGAGACTTCTACCACTCGCGTGTCTGTAAGAATCGTGATGCCTTCCTCTCGGAGGTAGTTCAACATTCTTTCGGAGACTTCGTGTTCCTCTTTAGGTAAAATCCGATTGCTTCGTTGAGCAATAATAACTTCTGTTCCGAGACGATGAAATGCTTGTCCCAACTCGACGCCAATCGGTCCAGCCCCTATCACCAGAATTTTTGAGGGAAGTTCCTTCAAATCCCACACATTTTCGCTGTGAAGACAATCGTTAGATTCGAGCCCGGGTATTGCTGGAATCGCTGGGCGAGAACCTGTTGCAATCACAAATTTTTTGCTTTGAAGTGTCCTTGGTTCCGCTTCTTCTCGATCCTCCACTACAAATGTTTGTGCGGAATTAAATCGCCCATTGCCGAAGATGACATCCACGCCCATCTCACGGAACCGTTCCGGGTTGTCATGCTCCTTTTCAATAGTGTCCTGTGCAGAAGTGATATGCGCCATTACCTGCTCGAAATCTACTTGGGCATTGTTCACACGAATTCCGAATTTTCCCGCTTCCTTCACGTAGTTCGCAACTTTTGCCGCTTTGAGAATAGCTTTCGACGGCACACAGCCGGTCCACAGGCAATCCCCACCTAGACGGTGTTTTTCCACGAGAGCGGTTGATTTGCCCAATTTGACGCTTGCAACCGCCAGCACAAGCCCGGCACTCCCACCACCGATAATTGTTAAATCATACTGTTTCATAAATCGCAACTTTTCACATGTCTTAGAGCCTGTTTGAATAATCGGTAGTAAAGCCATTTTTGGATATTTGTAGGCAGTTTTTTATGCTTTTATTTTCGTCTACTACCTACCTGTCGCCCCTCCGGGGCTTAGGAGCACGGGGCTTTGGCGTTTCTACACACCTTCCGCCCCTCTGGGGCTTTTAGAGGCTGGTGCGCACCCTACAACTGTACTTTTCAAACAGGTTCTTAGTGGTTTATTTTCTTAAGTAAATATGGTTAAGATTTTGTTTGAATAATGGGTGCCAATGCCATTTTTTGCCATATAAGGAGAAGTTATTCATGTTTCTACCGTGACTTGTTGCACCTGTGGGATCTCTATGGGAGCTCTATCGCCTTCGTTATTCACTCAGTTGATCGCTCACTATTCATTCGCTTGATTGCTCTTTACAAACTGTTCTCTTCAAACAGGATCTAAGTGTTGTCTGTAATTCCTAGATTATCTGCTGCCTTATCTATCCACTCTCGAAAGTCTTCATGTGAACACTGTTTCCGCGCATCTTCGTATGGAAGCCACTTCGATTCGACAAATCCCTCTTCGACCTTGATAGAAAGATGGGACTCGTAGGGTGTTTCCATCAGATACCAACTGACTACTTTCTCATGTTGGATTCCGCTCTCCGCACGATACTGAAACGCCTGCTCGCCCAGGAAAGCAATAACTCCTAGTTCTTCAACGCCCGATTCTTCCCCCACCTCGCGAACCGCCGCCTGCTCGGAGGTTTCGCCATGCTGAATATGCCCTTTCGGCATAACACATTGGCTCTCGCCGGTCCTCCTTATCTGTTTTAGCAGAAGGAACTCAACACAATTGTTGTAGCGTCGTACGACAATTCCGCCTGCGCATCTATGAATAACCGTGGTAACACTCAATTTCAATGCTCCTTCCCTGATTTGGTTTCATTACACAGAAACAGACAAGAAAGCCCTGCGTTGAACGAAAAGCTCAAGGAGTAAATACGAATTGAACAGATGCCGAGGTTAGAAATTTTGGCGCATGTCAAGAGCAACTATTAGGGCGTCAATCCACGCGAAATCGACGGTAAATATCAATTAATTTTGGACTGCTAAACTCGACTTCGTACATTTGTAGGGTGGGATTAACTGA
This sequence comes from Candidatus Poribacteria bacterium, assembly GCA_965204085.1. GTDB lineage: Bacteria > Poribacteria > WGA-4E > WGA-4E > JAJDTR01 > JAJDTR01. Next base: position 2,713,058 of record CBDBEE010000002.1, read on the forward strand.
GCGAGTAGCGAAGGCGATAGAGATTCTCTGCCCACCATTGTTTGTTAGGTGCACACCGCGCCTCAGCTTTTGTAGTTAGTCACAATCATATTAACACATAGTTGTAGGTGATTTGATGATAGAAAATTGTCACTGTAGGAGCGACCTCCCGGTCGCGACCCTCTGTCGCGAGGCAAAGTTCGCTCCAACGGAAGACGCACAACAAATCGCACTACTGCAAATCGAACCAACTAAATCGCACATGTGTAATAATAAGTTGCAACGACTATACGAGTACCAGCGGGGATCAAGCGAGCGCATAGCCAACGCGATAGCAATCTTCACAGAGCGTACGGTTTTAGTAGCCGCTGCTGACTGTCATTGGTCAAAATCTCTCCCACTTGTCCTAAACGCTTGATTGACACCGTCTGTTACCCGCTCAATTGTACGAAGTCGAGCTAAACTAGACATGATGATAAAATCTCACCACAAGGTTAATGGATGACCCGTTCCCGCTTTTGTCACACCCCTTGGCACGTGCACGTTGCTTTTTTCGGTTGACAGATGCTAACGGGTTAGGTATGATTATAGGGAAATATGCGCAAGGAAACCGGAGAGAGACGTTATGAATAAAGCTTCTACTTGGACATTAGGTTTAGCCCTGCTTTGGGGCACAATTATTTTTAGTGGGTGTGATGAAACAGGTTCCGGTGGGAGCGGATCTAGCGATGTTTTCAGAGGTGAGCCTGCAATCTTGGATTCGGCTTTGACGATTTCGATAATTGACGATCGCCCGGATGGTATCACGGATGTCTTCGTTTCCGATGTGAATGACAGGATTTTCCTTTGGATTTATTGGACAAATGTCGAAGGGCGTCATGCGGTTGATGTTCTTTGGTTTTCTCCGGACAGGGCTTTGGACGATCCACCATTCCGAGAGGAGCGCGAGACATTCTCTTCAGCGACTGGGGAACAGATTACGTGGTTCTATATAGAACGCCCACCCAACGGATTCCCGAAAGGCGAATGGATTGTTGAAATAGAAGTAGACGACCTGTTTGAGCGGAGTCATCTGTTTCTTGTGGAGTAATTCCCGATTCGGAAATTCGGCTGTTTAATACCCTCTAATCCTACCGGTTCTTTCCCGTTTACGCCAACTCTCGCCCAACAATCAATTGGTAGGCTTCTAAGTATTTCTCGCTAGTATTTCGGATTACGTCCTCGGGCAAATGAGGAGCGGGCGGTTCTTTGTTCCAACCGACTTCAGAGAGGTAATCCCGCACGTACTGCTTGTCAAAGCTACTTTGAGACTTGCCCGGTTCATATTCGTCCTTTGGCCAGAATCGGGAAGAGTCCGGTGTAAACACCTCGTCGATAAGAATCAAGTTGTCATCAAGCAGCCCAAACTCAAACTTTGTGTCACAAAGGATTATTCCGACCTTCTCAGCGTGCTCACTTGCGGACTCAAACAGCGCGAAACTCGTATCAATGATTCGCTCCGATAAATCCTTTCCAATTATCTCCTCCATCCGTGCAATTGAGATATTCTCGTCATGTTCTCCCTGCTCCGCTTTCGTGGCAGGCGTAAAGATGAGCTGAGGCAATCGATCGGATTCACGCAAACCTTCTGGCAATTTCTCACCGCAAACCGTGCCATCTACCTTGTATTCCGACCACGCTGATCCCGTGATGTAACCCCGTACCACACATTCGATGTCAATTCTATCAGCTTTGCGCACCAACATCGATCTACCCTTGATCACGTCAGTATGCGGTTTCAATACGTCAGGATACGCCCCGACATCTGTAGTAATCAGGTGATTGTCCACGATTGAATCTGTGTGATTGAACCAAAACTCGGACAATGCGGTCAGAACGTCGCCCTTACACGGAATGCCATCCGGGAGGACGTAATCAAACGCCGAAATCCGATCGGTTGAGATCATCAGAAGTTTGTCATCAAGATCGTAGAGATCGCGTACTTTTCCCCTGTTGAAAAGCGGTACGTTGGTCAGGTTCGTTTCAGTAACTACACTTTGCGTCATAAGGCCTCCAGATATGGTATATAATGTAAAGTTCTGTTATTTTATCTGTGCTGTATACCTCAATTAAGCAACTCATAAAAGAAATTTCGCCGCTTTGGAATTAGCCCTAATTCGGTGATTGTCCGTTCAATCTCCTCAATGGGCATGCAGTAGACCGTTCCCGCCTTGCTCACGACATTCTCTTCGATCATCGTTCCACCCATGTCGTTTGCGCCAAACTTAAGCGACAACTGACCGATTTTAGGGCCCTGAGTCACCCATGAAGATTGAAAGTTGTCAAAATTGTCAAGCATAAGTCTGGATATCGCCAATGTTTTGAGATACTCGAAACTGCCAGCCGGTGGGATATAATCCATTCGAGTGTTGTTGGGTTGGAGCGACCAGCAGATGAACGCAGTGAATCCCCCAGTCTCGTCCTGTAACTCACGGAGGCGAAGAAGATGTTCCACGCGTTCCCCGTCACTTTCGACGTGCCCATACATCATGGTCGCACTTGACTTTAAGCCTACATAATGCCCTTGCCGCATGACTTCCAGCCATTCATCCGCCGTGCACTTCTTGGGACTGATTTCATCTCGAGCGTGATCGGTAAGAATTTCCGCGCCCCCGCCAGGTATCGAATCCAGTCCCGCATCTCGCAGGCGTATCAATGTTTCCTTGAGGCTGAGTCGGTTGATTTTTGCGAACCAATCAAGTTCCGGGGGCGAGAACCCGTGGATGTGAATCTCATAATTCTCTTTAATCCAGCGTAGGAGGTCTTCGTACCAATCGAGTTTAAGCTTGGGATGCAAGCCACCTTGCATAAGAATAAGCACGCCGCCGAGGTCAATGGTTTCTTGAATCTTCTGCCCCAATTCTTTCCGTTCCATGACATAGGCATCAGGGTCACTTTTATGCCGATAAAAGGCGCAGAAATCGCAATCCACATAGCACCAGTTTGTGTAGTTAATGTTGCGATCAACCACATAAGTAATCACGCCGTCCGGGTGTTTGCGTTGGCGAATAACGTCAGCCGCGCTTCCTATGGAGATTAGGTCGGTACTCTTGAAGAGGGTCAGACCATCGTCAAAGTCTAAGCGCTCACCGGCTAACGCTTTCTCCAAAATGGATTGAATCGTTGTATCCATAATCGGCAGATTCCCTGATTTGTATCAATTCTTGAGTGTATCTGATTCTAATGATGAGTCGTCAGAGCTGTTTGAATAATTGGTGGCAAAGCGATTTTTGGTCATTTGTAGAAAGTTTTTTCATGTATTCTTTGCGGGGTGCTATCTACCTGTGGGCTCTCTATTGCGCCTCTTGTTCAGTCGCTTGATCCCCGCTAGGGCTTGCAAAAACTTGGCAGAATCCCTATTGCAATCGCTATTCGTTCTTTTGATCCCAATAAGAAATGGTGGGCAGTGCCCACCCTACAAATGTACAAAGTCGAACTTAACCTGCCCGTTGAATGAGATTCTTAGCGGCTTTAATATACCTGTGGTTTGCTAGTTCCCCATTATTGTTCACGATAAACCGGCTTTGTGAGTACTGCTGTCGTATTCCAATTCAAGCTCCTTGACCAATTCTTGCAAAACGTCGCGGGCATTTCCCGGTCGTTCGCATTTTTGTGTCCACTGCCACTGGTCGAGATACTCGTCCGTTCCGGTCAAACCTTCCCTCATGGCAGTTTGATCGATGTAGGTCTGAAATCGATCGGGCATCGGCTGTGAAATCGGCTTTTTCCCCTCGAATACTCTAACTTGAGCCGGAATATGCTTCCAGTACAGTATCTGATACGTCGCCATCGGCAGTTAGACTTCCAATTCCCCTTTGCGGTACGCCCGCAAGAAGTTTTTGCAAAATCGATCGCGCCCAAGCAGCATATCTTCAGCGAGCTGATATGCGCGCGATTCCCTATCAACGGAAAACACTTTGGATGGTCGACTGGTGACCGGATCGATGATGCCACTGTCCGCGCCGGCTTCAATCGCCAAGCACATAAAAACATCATTGACAATGCGGCGACACGGCAAGCCGAAAGATACATTGCTAAAGCCGCCGGTAATATGGATGTCGTTCCCATACTTGGAGCGTAGTTGACGAACTGTGTCAAAGGCATGGGCGCCGAATGCGCTGTCAACCGAAATAGGGAATATGAGCACATCAATAAATATATCTTCAATCGAAATACCCCTATCCAGGGCGGCGTCCACCATTTGAGAAGCGTTGGCGATTCGTTGTGCATCATCCTGCGGCATGCCGGATTCCCCGGCAGCCGTCACGATGACCTGCGAGTCATACTGTTTTGCGAGGTCCAACGCCTCAAGTCGTTCCAAAGACGCAGAGTTCAGCAACATTCGACCGGCTCTCCCGTCGCCGGCTTCCAACCCCGCTTGAATCGTCTCGACGTTCGATGAATCTACTGACAGCGGAATAGGACACATCTCTTGCACGGTTCGCACCAGCCACTTCATCGCCTCTATTTGATCCTGGGGCCGGAGAGAAACTTCATCAACATTTAAGTCTATGAAATCGGCACCGGCGTCAACTTGACGCTGAACCAGCCGGTGTACGTAGGTCAGTCCTTCAGAGGCTTCGGCACCCCTGCCGTTCATCGCCGCCTGAACGGCGATCTTTACGTGTTTGACCCGCCCCTCTTCATAATCCTGAGTTTTTTTTACGTCCTCGGGGATAGTCAAATAGCGTCGCTTTTTTCCGGCGTCAAAATAACGAACGGATTCAACGCCGTCAGGGTTGTTAGTGACCAGCTTGCCCTTTCGCAGCACCACGCGCGTGGTATGGACGTTTTCGCCGATGATAATAAATTCTTTGCCGTTTAGTTTCATGATGAATTAGATATGGATAGCGACGATAGATATTAGGTTCGCATTAGGACCATCTTGTGTGAACATGCAATGAACCGTCATCTCATTTCTTGCGGGCGTGATGATCCCGTCCCAAAAATGTGTTCGCCCAGGCGCTTGTTCCTTTCAATGCACCGTTCTTGAAGATTGCCGGTCCCTCCATCATGCTTTCCTCTTCGCCGTAGGCTTTCAGCCTCTCGTAGGCTCGTCCCCAGATGCAATCCTTTTCGCCAATTTCACATTTTCCTTGACGTGTGCCGCCGCAGGGGCCGTTACGCTGGTTCTTTACACATTGAGATTCAGGACAGAGAAAAGCGATTTCGGGCAACGAACAGTCGCCGCAATCACGGCAATCAAACATCACTGCTTTAATGGCGTGTTCGGCTGCATGCGCGGCTTTCTGTACGCGGACACCGGCATTGTCAACCGCCCGGAAAATCTTCCGTCCGGCTTTGAAGCCAAGCGTTCCTTCTTCGAATGCCGCTCCGTGCAAACTCCTATTCATCTTGTAGCCCAACGAGAGGTCTCGCCTTGCAGCCTTTAGGGCTTCGGGCCGTTTTGAAAAGAGGTAATTTCGGTTGACTTCGGTTGAACTGAGACTCGTCTCTGGCGCTGGTTCGAAGAAGTAGAATTCGTCGGCATAACCGAAACAGATTTCCTTCGCAAACTCTTTCCAGTCATCGACGTTGAATTCATCGGTTATCTGCAGAATTTTCTCATAATCCTTGTATTGCAGATGTCCACCGAGGTAAACGCCGCGATAGCCCAATCCCTTCGCGATAGCACACTGTTTCGCAGCAAAGTTTAAGAAAAAGGATTTTCCCTTATCGCGCGATTTTGCTTGCTTTTCAACCAGACGCAGCAAGTCGTCGGTAACCGTGACCCCCGGGATATTCCCAGCGTTAAAGTACCGCGCCGCCGCTCGACTCAACACATAGACATTGCCAAGCACGGGCACGTTGATGCCGTGCATGGACATATATTTTAACAGTTCATCCTGCTTACGTGAGTCGTAGCCGATTTGATTGATGATAAACGTTGCCCCGTACTCTACCTTTTTGGCAAGCTTGAAATACTGCGGCATCACCTCGCGTTCATAGCGTTTGTGGTTGTTAACTACGGCGCCGAGATAGAAATTGGTGCGTTTTAGTATTTCCTTTTTTTTCCCTGCCGCAACGCTCATCCCGGCGTTCATATCCGAGAACATCTTGAGCAGACCGACCGAATCGGTGTCAAAAACCGGGCTCGCGTGACCTTGGTAGCCATCGTTGGGATAGTCACCCGACAAAGTGAGCACATTATTGAAACCCTCGCTGGCGAGCTGCCAGCCGCGGCTCTGGAGAGCATTGCGATTCCAGTCCTTGCAGGAAAGGTGGATGACGACTTCCTGGCCTCGCGAAATGAGATCCGTTCCGAGCGTGTCGGCGCTGAGCATGGCGTTGCCGCCCGGGTTGTCGGTAATACTTAGGGCATGTATGCGTGGGTGTTCGGTGAGCTTCCTAGCCAAATCGAGTACGCGTCTTCCATTACGCTCCGTGATTACGCCGCGCGAGGTGACCAGTTCGACGCAGGTAACAAATGTATCTGTTTCCTCAAGCAGTTGGCGCAGTGGACGCTTTTGCCAAGCACCTGCCTGCTGACCGGATTGAGCGTAGGCGGTATTCATTAGCTATGACCCCATACGTCATTTACACGAACTCGGCTGGCATCGGTTTGAACTGGCACCCCTCGACGAACACTTCGAAGAAATCCGGCGTTGTCTCCAATTCGACGTGCTCAATCTTTTTGACCAACTCCTCGATTGATTCACGTTTCTCCCGCGACAGCAACACCTCCCTCGCCCCTTGAACCGCCGCGTTTCCAATCTTGAAAATGCGCTCGCCGGCAACAGGCGCCAAGAAACCGATGTCGATTGCGTTACGCGCATCAACATAGTTGGCGAACCCGCCAGCCAAATATAGGTTCTTCACATCCGCCGGGTTAACACCGAATTCTCGCATTACGATGAATTGACCGCAATAATTCGCAGCTTTCGCTTGTGCAAGATTGCTGGCATCGTCACGTGACAGCGTGATTCCATGTTCGGGAATAACTGCTATCTTGCGCTGTTTCTTTTCCTTGAAAACACCCATAGGCGTCATCAATTCGTGGAGACGGAGCTCTGCAAGCAAATCAATTAAGCCGGATCCGCAGATGCCCTGGGGATCGATATCACCAATAGTTTGGTATTCAGTCTGACCGTTATTCAAATGAATTGATTCAATGGCGCCATCGTATCCGGGCATGCCGTATTCAATCCCCCCGCCCTCAAAAGCGGGACCTGCCGGACAGGAAGCCGCCACCAACCGGCCTGCGTGTCCCACAACCACTTCGGTGTTCGTGCCAACGTCTACGAGCATTACTATCTCGTCTTTCGAGGCAATATCAATCGCCACAAGATCCGCGGCGACATCCGCACCAACATGGCTTGCAACCAGGGGCAAACCGTAAACAACGGCTTTTGGATTTGCGCGAATCCCCAAACGCCTTGTTTTCTCAAGGAGCGAAGTGGTCTCACGCTTACCTTCCAGATATTCGTGTTCGATTGTGGACTTGTAAGGTTTTTGACCGATGCTCTGCACATCAAGCTTGAAGAAGATGTCGCGCATGGTCGAATTGCCCACCAAGACGATCTCATAGATTTCTTGACGAACAAAACCAAGGCGCTCCCCCATCTCCAAGATTTCGTGATTTAGCGCGTTGATGACCGCCTTGCGTAACTCCCCGCCAAATTCTGCATCGTACGAGATACGATGCATCACATCACTACCGCCAAACCGTTGCGGGTTCTCAAGCGAACTGACGCACACGCTTTTTCCGGTTTCCAAATCAACTAAATCAATGACGATGGTGGTGGTGCCGAGATCGATTGCCAGACCGTAGAGGTGACCCCGATATTTGTCGATGTACTCGCCGTCATAATAAACACTATCCCCCCGACGGGTAACTAACGGATCAAGCTCCATCGGTTTTTCATCTGTCAGGGTGAGAATTTTGGGAGTGCGCCTCAATGGAGAAAATTCTATATCAACGTCGGGATCCTGAACCACCGCCTGACAAGCGAGACGGTGTTCCCCTCGAAGAAACGATTCTACCTCATTTCGAGGGCGTAACGCCTCCATGCCCGACTTAACCTCAACGATACATTCATGGCATTGTCCGGTTCGAAAACAGGACGTTGGCACTTGGACAGCAAGTTCATCAGCATAATCGAAGATGGTTTTCCCGGCAGACAATTTCCGGGCTTTTCCATCATGTTCTATTGTACCCATGCCGTACTCAATGTCCTCAACAAGAGCGCCTTCTACCGATTCCGTTTCCCAAGCACTTCGATAATCTATGCGGTCATCCCCTCCACATAGAAGTAAATCACCTTTTGCCGGTGGCTTGCGTTGATTGCGACATCCGAATTTTGCTGTACATTGATCAAACCGATTCTTGTAAGGACATCGATACGTGGATTGTTCGTCCGCGTGCAGCACTATGTCCTCAAACAGTTGGGTGATTCTGTCGAGTCGCTTCTGGTATTCTTCTTTGTTGATATTCTGCATTCTGCACTGTCACGAATTTTAGAACTCTTCCTCATCTTCTTCTTCGGCGAACTTCTTTGCCAATGCTACACAAGCAAGGGCATCCTTCCCGTACCCGTCCGCGCCCATATCATCGGCGAACTCCTGCGTCACCGGCGCTCCACCCACCATGATTTTAACATCTTCACGCAGATCTTCGTCAATGAAAGCTTCGATTGTTTTACCCATGTTCGGCATAGTGGTCGTCAACAGGGCAGACATCCCCAACACTTTCGCATCGTGCTCCTCAACAGCCTCAATGAACTCATCGTCCGAAGTATCCACGCCCAAATCATGGACAACGAATCCGGCGCCGCGTAACATCATGATGCATAGATTCTTGCCGATATCGTGCAAATCGCCCTTCACGGTCCCCATGATTACCGTTCCGATGGGATCTACCCCGGAAGCGGACAGTATTGGCTCAATGTATGCCATACCTGCCTTCATTGCACGCGCGCAAGCGAGCACCTCCGGTACAAAGATGAAGTTTTCTCGAAACTTAATGCCAACAACACCCATGCCGGAGATGAGTCCGTCATCCATAATCTCAAGCGCTTCAGTCCCGGCATCCAAGGCTTCTTTGGTCAATTCGTCCACCGCATCATTGTCTCCGTCAATTAGCGCGGCGGCGATTGTCTGCATCTCCGGAGCGGTATTGGCAAACGTCTCAATCGTCCGCGCTATTTCATCGGGTCGTTCAAGAAACTCCTCAATCTCGTCGCGGATGAATTCATTTTCAATATCGGCGAGTTCCGCCATTCTTGCTCTTCAACCTCCGTAACTTGACACTAGTGCCCGAACTCCATTTACGATTGTGTACGCAGTCTTACACTTCAAGCCACATTCTCTCACAGCCGAACAATTACTTAACGCAAGTTGCTACCTATAACAGAGAAACCGAGTTTTTGGTTCGCGTTCGCTAAATTATAGGTAAATTGGTCTGATTTTTCGTCAATCTCGTGTTTCTACGTCGGAAAAACTCGGTTTCTGCGCTCCTGTCCGACAAAGATGACAACTTGGGTTACTTGCCAAGTAAGGCAATGCCCTCGCGATACGTATCGGCAGATGTTTGTAATGCTTGAAGCTCGTCATCGGTCAGGTCGATTTCGATTACCTGTTCAACGCCGCTACCTCCAAGCTTTATCGGAACGCCAATATACAGGTCGTCAATACCGTACTGTCCAGTAAGATACGCCGAGCAGGGAAGCAAGCGTTTCTTATCAAGAATAATGGCTTCCGCCATCTCGGCGAGCGACGCTCCCGCAGCGTAATAACCACTCGTTTTCAGCAGATCGACGACTTCGGCGCCGCCATCACGAGTCCGTTGCGCCATCTCTTCGATCCGGTTGGGGGGAATAAGCTGCGTGATTGGAACACCGTTAACCGTCGTATAGCGAGGAAGTGGCACCATGGTGTCACCATGTCCGCCAAGTACAAGGGCATGAATGTCCTCGACGGATACACCCAATTCAAGCGATATAAAATATCGAAATCGTGCTGAGTCAAGCACTCCGGCTTGTCCAACCACTCGGTGAGTAGGAAATCCTGAAACCTTCCACGCATGATAGGTCATGATGTCGAGCGGGTTGGTCAACATGACGATCACACAATCTGGTGAGTGCACCACAACATTTTCCGTGACGCTCCCAACAATGTTGGCATTCGTTTGCAAGAGATCCTCGCGAGTCATACCCGGCTTTCGAGGAGAACCCGACGTAATAATCACTAAATCCGATCCGGCAGTAGCGTCAAAATCAACCGCTCCCGTGATGTTCGCGTCAAAGGCCTCAATCGGTGCGGTTTGTCCCATGTCAAGGGCTTTGCCTTGCGGAATACCGTCGATTATATCGACCATAACAACGTCGCCGAGTTGCTTTTGAGCAATCAGAAATGCGGCTGTTGCGCCAACGTTTCCCGCGCCGATGACACTTATTTTCCTTCTACCCACGTCTTCCTCCATTCAGAAAAAGTGCAACGATATGAAACCTAATCAAGCCGTGAAATTTTCAATGATTGCGGCAGCAAATTCGGAAGTACGCACTTTCGTCGCTCCATCCATTAACCGCTCAAGGTCATAAGTCACACGCTTTTGCACAATTGTGTGCTCAAGTCCATGGATAACCAAATCTGCTGCCTCCTGCCAACCGAGATGTTCAAGCATCATTACCGCGGAGAGAATTAACGAGCTTGGATTGACCACATCCTGATCGGTGTACTTGGGCGCGGTACCGTGTGTTGCTTCAAACAGTGCCGTCTCATCACCGATATTTCCGCCGGGCGCCATCCCAATGCCTCCCACTTGTGCTGCACAAGCATCGGAAAGGTAGTCGCCATTCAGGTTTGGCGTAGCGATTACATCATATTCGGCGGTGCGTGTCAAGATCTGCTGTAACATACTGTCGGCAATCCGATCTTTCACGACGATTTTTCCATCCGGGGCTTTCCCATCATGATTGTCGTAGACATTGTCTTCGGTAATTGTCGAATCAATGAATTCATCCTCCGCAACCTGATAGCCCCAATCACGAAAGGCGCCTTCGGTGAACTTCATGATATTGCCTTTGTGGACAAACGTGACGCTGGAACGGTTGTGTTCAATAGCGTACTGTATCGCCATCCGCGCAAGACGGCTTGTGCCGAATACGCTAATGGGTTTAATGCCAATCCCGGAATCTTCGCGCACCTCTACGCCCATATCGCTGTGAAGAAAGTCAATCACTTTTTTGGCTTCGGGCGTTCCTTTTGCCCACTCTATCCCGGCATAAACATCTTCGGTATTCTCACGAAAAATAACGACGTTCATGTTCTCGGGGTGGGTTACGGGGGCTGGCACGCCTTGAAAATAGCGCACAGGTCGAACACAGGCATAAAGATCCAATACCTGTCGCAGTGTCACATTTAAGCTTCGAAACCCTCCGCCGACCGGCGTCGTCAACGGTCCTTTCAGGGCAACACGGAAGTGTTTGATAGCATCGAAGGTGTCCTGCGGTAGCCATTCGCCGTACTCGGCATGTGCTTTCTCGCCGGCATAGACATCGAACCACACAATGCCTTTTTCGCTTCCATACGCCGTTTCGATTGCGGCATCAATCACCCGGCGAGTAGCTTTCATGATGTCGCGGCCAATACCATCGCCTTCAATAACAGGGATTATCGGGTTACTTGGCACCTCTAGCCGCCCGTTTACTTTACCGATAGTTTCACCTTCGGTAGGTATTTCCAGTTTGTCAAATTCTATCACTGTTGTTCCTCATTCTAACTTGATTTTCCGCCGCGTTGTTCCGCCGGAATATATTGAACGTCGTGTTCCCCTGCGTATATTTGGGTTGGTCGAAAGATTCGATTATCAAGGAGTTGCTCTAACCAGTGTGCAAGCCATCCTGCGACGCGCCCCATGGCAAAGATTGGAGTAAAAGCGACTGGCCGAATCCCCAACGCGTCGTAAACGATACCCGAGTAGAAATCAACATTTGCATATATTCCCTTCTCGCCCAACCGTTCAGTGACGAAATCATCGACACTGAGAGCGATCTCGTACAACTCGGTTGAACCATGCTCCTCCGTCATTTCGTCTGCAAGGCGTCTCAGGATAATCGCGCGCGGGTCCTTGGTCTTATACACTCTGTGCCCAAAGCCCATGATTCGTTCTTTGTTCGCCATCTTGTTCTCAATATAGGATTCCACATTTTGAACTGCTCCGATTTCACGGAGCATATCAAGCACCTGTTCGTTCGCGCCGCCGTGCAATGGCCCGGACAGCGTGCCAACTGCCGAGCTTACTACCGTGTACGGATCTGCCAAGGTCGAACCTGTCACACGTCCGCTGAACGTTGAAGCATTCATCGTGTGGTCGGCATGCAATATCAGACACACGTCAAGGGCTTTTACACTCACGGGATTGGGCTCCTCACCCGTAAGCATGTATAAGAAATTGGCGGCGTGTCCGAGGCCGTCACGAGGAGGAATAATCTCGGTACCGTTTCGGAATCTCTCGAATGCACTGACGATGGTAGGAAGTTTTGCAATCAAGCGAATGCAGGAAAGGTGGTTTTCCGCACCATTGGTGACATCCCTAGCAGAATGGAACATGCCCAAAGCTGCAATCGCCGCTTGCAACGCATCCATGGGGTGCCCGTATTCAGGAAGGCATCGAATCAAATCAATGATTTGCGATTCGAGCCTTCGCTGGTGAGACAATTCACGGATGAAATCGTCTAGCGCTGCTTGATTAGATAGATTGCCTTCTAGCAACAAATAAGAGGTTTCCTCATACGTGCTGTGTTCGGCGAGATTCTGTATGCGGATGCCCCGGTATTCCAAGATTCCTTCTAATCCATCGACAAAACTGATGGCAGATTCGGCAATTGGTACCCCTTCAAGACCGGGTACAAATTCATGTGGCATGCAACCCCTCCTAGAGCCGGCACGACACGCCATGTGAAAACAGTCACGTGTTAATTATCACACGGTTTGCCAACGAAATCGGCGCATTGCTTGATATGGCTCCGAAAAACGACACTTCAAGTTTGACCGGAAAACTGCCTCAGCGGCTTTCCCACTCGCCAATGCCTAATCCAACAGGACAATCCCTTTGCCATGCATGTCACATTGGTAGCGCCCCATTATTCCTATCGGAATAATTCATTCAGCAAGTAACACTCCTTTTTCGCTCAATGACTAGCCGTGAAAAGTGTTCCTTCGTGGTCTGGTTTTCACTCCAGCGGAGTGCTATGTCAATAGAACACGATTCCTCCTCGCGTCTGCACTCCAGAGGAGTGCAATGTCGAGTGTTACTTGAGAGCAAACAAAATGCATGTCCTAGATTTGGGCGTCCCGAATACTTGTAACGAATCGACTTCGTGAGGAAAACAGGGAAGGCGTGGGCTACCTTTGGACGGACCGTATTCCGGCAGGTTCTCAAATAAAAATCCAATTATGATGCGGCAGAGAATTTTCGTACTATAAATCCGGTGTTATCCCACTGCTATTTTAGCAAAAACAGTCCCGAAAGTCAAGTTAAAAGAAAGACTGCGCCCACTGGAAGATTCGCGCACAACACCGTCAGATTATGCATAATTCCGCGACCCCACCCTACTTGATTTCGCCCCGAGAATGGAAAAAATCCTTAATTTTTCGCGCTGAAGCACGCTTGGTAAAACATTTCCGCGTGTTCTTGTAACAAGCTGGCAGTTATGTTATTCTTTAATGGTGAACTGCTGCCGTTATTTTCTTCGAGTTATACCAATTCTCTTGAATAATAGTGCATAGAGTGAAACAGCCATTTCGTTAGAGCTTTAGCTGTTGCGCGGTGGCACCCAGCAAGAGCGATCTCCGAATTGCGACTTCAATTCACGCCATTTGCCGGTTTTGCACTGCCATTCTTGAGAAATAGACATCTTTCCAAAATAAGTATCTATTTGGCTTGATTTTACGTTATATCCTTTCAACAATTTCTGTTGTAGAAAGGATACCCATGAGTCAATTTGAAAAAGCAGTAAAACAGTCAGATGAGCAATTTCTGCGAGCGGTTGGTATTGATAAGGCAGCGTTCAACCTTATTTTGGAACGTGTGGCGACTTACTTTGAAAAACTTAAAGAAGAACGTCCGATGAAGAAACGAGGAAAGAAATCGGAGGTTGCATTGGCCGATCGCCTTCTATTGACATTCACCTATTTGCGCCACTATCCAACCTTTGCCAGATTAGGCATGGAGTTTGGTATCAGTGAGTCTTATGCAAATAAACTCTATCATCAACTACTTGATGTGTTAGTTAAAGTGCTTTCACTGAAGAATCGAAAGCACTTAGTGGAGAGCAATCTCCAAACCATCATCATTGATGCCACCGAGCAACCGATTGAACGTCCAACCAAAGGACAGCGTGTCTACTATAGCGGTAAAAAAAGGCACACCATAAAAGTTCAATTGATTGCGTGTTTGGCGCTGTTAGAAATAGTATCGGTTACCTGCCGCAAAGGGAGTGTTCACGATTACACCATTCTGAAGGAAAGTCGTGTGGCAATTTCTCCCGAAACTGAGAAGTTGGCTGACAGTGGTTATCAGGGGATAGCCAAACGGTATGCCAACAGTTCGACGCCCATCAAGGCCTATCGGAGCAAGCCCTTGACTCGGGAGGCGAAGCAATTCAACCGACGGTTGGCAACACGCAGGGTCGCCATTGAGAATATCGTCAGACGATGTAAGATTTTTCGCATCACCAAAGACATCTATCGAGGCAAACATCGCAACTATGGGAAAACATGGAATGTGATTGCTGCCATTGTAAACTTGCGATATTCCTCAACAAGTTGCCAAACGGCGTAGTTATTCTAATCTCCAAGATTGCTGTAACTACACGGATCCATTTTGGAAAGATGTCTAATGGTATCAGTCCCGAATTGCTTGAAGTAATGCAGTTGATAGCTAAAAGTTGATGAATCGCGGAACTAAATTGAATCGTAAGGTTGATAACGGGGATTGTTGATCGAAATCCGATGCTTGTCTTGGCTATGTCAAAATCCCGTCCGAAAAAGCAAAGGGTTTCGATGCTATAAAAAGGCGTGTGTGAGTCCTAGAACGTCAGGATTCCGGCCCTGTTGAGAAAACCACCTGAAACTCACCCTTAAAACACACAGGAGACAGGAAAAGTGGTCATTGTTATGAGTGCAGAGGCGGAGCAGAAATACATTGATGCCGTCATTGCCAGAATTGAGGAACTTGGGTACACCCCCCACCCGATTCAGGGAACAGAGCGCACAGTCATTGCGGCAATCGGGGATGAACGCGGCAAGTACGAACTCCAGCAGATTGAGTCAATGCAAGCGGTCGATAAAGTTGTACCGATTCTTGAACCGTACAAATTATCGGGCAGAGAATACAGGTCGGAGCGAAGTATTATTCGTACCGGTAATCTTGAGATTGGCGGTGATGGGTTGATCTTGATTGCCGGACCATGCTCTGTTGAAAGCCGGGAACAGATTTTGGAAGCAGCCGAGACCGTAAAGGAGTCCGGTGCCCAGATTCTGCGGGGCGGCGCTTTCAAACCGCGCACGTCTCCATATAGTTTCCAAGGACTTGGTGAAGAAGGGCTGGAATACCTCGCCGAAGCGCGAGACCAGACGGGGTTATTGATAATCACCGAATTGCTTGATAGTTACGATTTGCAACTTGTGGAGAAATATACCGACATCATCCAGATTGGAGCGCGGAACATGCAGAATTACGGGCTTCTCTCACGCCTGAGAAAGGCCAAAAAGCCGGTCATGATTAAGCGCGGCATGATGTCTAAGGTGGATGAGCTCTTGCTTTCAGCCGAATATGTCCTCTCTGGAGGCAACTACAACGTTTTGTTATGTGAGCGAGGTATTCGCACATTTGAAACAGCGACCCGCAACACATTCGACTTGAATGCAATCCCCGTAATCAAGAAAATGAGCCATTTGCCCATCATTGCGGATCCGAGTCACGGCACCGGAGATTCGGAATTTGTTCCGTCGATGGCAAAGGCTGCTGTCGCCGCAGGCGCGGATGGACTCATGATCGAAATGCACCCTAATCCCGATCAAGCGCTATCCGATGGCGCACAATCGCTTAGTCCCGACTCATTCCGACAGCTAGTTGAAGAACTGCAACCGTTTATCGAAGCAAGCGGGCGAAGTTTTTGAATCCGTAGAAAATTTGGACTGTAGAAAAGATGCAAAAGACGCTTCATGATGTTTGCGGCGCCCGTGGTAATGTAATTCCTTGACCCGATATGAAAATCGAATTGAGAAATGTGTCTTTGGAATACGATGGGAATCCCCCATTATTTCAGGGCATCAATCTAATCGTGGAGGAAGGGGAATTCATCGTAGTTCAGGGAGCATCGGGGGTCGGGAAGTCGAGCCTATTGCGTCTGATGAATCGACTGCAAGAAGCCACGGCAGGGGAAATCTTGATTAATGGTCAACCGATTGCCAAACTCGAAGTCACTTCATTGAGGCGTAAAATCGGATATGTCCAACAGACTCCTATAATGATTCCCGGATTGATCGAGGACAATTTTGATTTCCCGTTCCAATTCCACTCGACAGGCGCACAGAAGCTGCCCGGCTCTAATGAAAAACAGATGTGGATGGAGACGTTTCTACTTGAAGGCGTTAAATTGAGTGATGACGCAATGAAGCTTTCCGTGGGACAAAAACAGCGAATTGCCTTGATTCGCACGCTGCTTGTCAAGCCTGAAATCCTTCTGTGCGATGAACCAACATCGGCGCTTGACCAACAGTCAAAGGAGATTGTCGAGGATTCTTTGGAACGCCTGAATGTCGAACACAAGATCAGTATCATTTTAGTAACCCATCTCGATTTCAAGCTCAACCGCGCAAAGTCGCGGAGATTTCTCCTCCAACCGGATAGGCTAGAAGAGGTATCCGCATGAATATCATTGAGATTACTCCGCTTCAGTTGGTATTCTGCTTGGCGTTTGTTGTGGTTGCCGGTGTCGGATCTCTCCTTTTCAAGTTGAGGTTGGAGAAAGACCTTGCCTGGGGAACTGTGCGGACGTTTGCTCAACTATTTTTGGTCGGATACATCCTCAAGTTCATCTTCGACATCAAGAATCCGTATCTCGTGCTTCTATGTTATACGTGGATGATTTTCTGGGCGGCGCAGACAATCAGCGGACGGGTTAAGGAGAAAAAAGTCCGTCTCTTTGCACCAACTTTTGTATCTATGGTCGTCAGCTACATGATTGTCGCCGTTGTCGTTACCGGCGCAATCTTGCAAGTCAAGCCGTGGTATACTCCACAGTATTTCATTCCGCTTGGCGGCATGATAATCGGCAACTCCATGAACGCCATATCAATTTCTTTGGACCGACTTTTCTCTGACCTTCGTAAAGAGTCTGATACTATCGAATTGGCTTTGTGTTTGGGAGCAACGTATCAGGAGGCAACCGGCGATATTCTTCGGTCAGTCATCAAAGCCGGGATGATTCCTTCAATCAACGCGCTGATGACGGTCGGGTTAGTTTCGCTGCCGGGTATGATGACAGGCCAGATTCTGTCGGGCACTCAACCGCTGACCGCCATCAAGTATCAAATTCTTGTAATGCTAATGTTGGTGGCGTCCACGGCAATCGGCACTGCAATCGTTGTCCATATCGTTCGCCGGCGCTGCTTCACGAAAGCCCACCAGATGGCGATCTCGTAGTATTGGAATTCTCACGTCAGTTCAGGATTGAACTGTCTATCTCCAATTGGCAAGGGTATACACAATCAGGTTCACTCCCCACCGCATCCACTTTTCGTCGGCGTCATCTTCCATCCACTTCAAGCTTAATCCTGCAGCATCGTAGAACACGGCAATCCGCCCATCCAGTCGCAGTGCATAGAATTGTCCCCGTTTCTTTTCTACCAGCGGCGGGCCCTTCTTGAATTCAAAGAAACTATTGCAGATTGGCTCTCCCGGTTCGACAGGATGAAAACCTGTGCTTTCGCCCAATATTTTCCAGAGTTCGAAGCGGATGGAATTTGCGATTGCGCCCTTGTTTCCCCAGTCGTGTGAGAGGTCGGAAAAAAGGAGTGTCCCGCCATTTTGAAGGTATGTGTTCAGATTTGCACGCTCCTGTTCGGAAAAGGCGAATGCACTTGTCGCCGTTATGTACACCAGTGGAATACGCTGAATTTCCGGGTCTGCTAATCGCGTGTACCCGGGGAGGAGTTTAGTGCGCACTTTTGTCCAGCGATTCATCGCTCCCACTAGTCTACCTAATACTTTGGTTCGGACAGAATCGGAAGCATCCTCGTGCTGCACGGTAGCAACGTGATAATAACCTTGCATTTCTCTGCCGGAGCCGCTCACTTGAGCCTGCGGCGGGGCTCCGATTTCTCCCCGCAACTTGTCCAGCCAGCCCTCTTTTCGAGCCGGAGCGTCAACAGAGAGGCTTTTCTTTCGTCCAGAATCTACTTTGGAACGCACAGATGCATTTGGAATGGAATCAGTTAAACGAGCGTTCAGATCAATGCTAATTTGATCTGCCTCTACTGGCATGGTCTCGTCGGGGGATGTTAGCATAGGTTCGTGTGGTTCTCGTTTAGTAGGACGCGCGTACGTGACGAGCGGTACGGCAGGTGACGAAGCGGAGCGTTGCTGCGGTGCAGTCATTTTGATGGGTTGGCTAGAACGAGCCAATCTCGAATGTGGGGTAACGCGAGCTTTCGGTGACCGTTCAGTCGGCACGATGACCATGTCCACCTGTAGCGCATCATCGGAAGTCTCTGGGTGGCGTTGCGGGAGCAATGTGAAAAGATAAAGAATCAAGACGTTGAACAACAGGGACAGCAGCCATGAGGTAAGTGTGATTCGGAAGCTGCGTGAACTCTGGCTTAGGAAGGCGTTTGAATGGGAAGGATATGCCAATAAATTATCAGGTGTTTGTGCCCGCTTTGCCGATTGAAGATGCGTTGTATCCCCACCTTTCATCGTCCTCCGTCCTAACTTGCTTTTGAAAGCCTTTGACGAGTTTTTCACTCGCCGGCTTTATCCCGGTCAACATTGAATACGCACGGGTGGTTTATCGTCGCGCAAGCTGATCTGCTGTCTGATAGGTCGTCCAAAGTTCAGTCGTCAGGTCGTAGCGGCAAACTCCCGCCGAGAACGTTCCGATCCAGATGTACTTCCCATCAAGTGCTATGCTGCGGATGTTGTTATCCGCCAAACCGTCTTCAAGCCTAAAACTCACCCATTTCCGTGTTGATATGTCGTACCGACTAAGCCCCTCACCTGCCGTGCCAACCCAAACATGCTTATCGCCTGCAGCTATGGTACTAATCTCATTACCGGCGATACCGTTTAGCACAGTGTAGGGCGTCCACGCGCCCGTCTTTGGATGGTATTGAAACAGTCCATTCCTGGTTCCTATCCAAGTGTCGCGTCCATCGGAATCAAGCGCGGTGATTTCCGCTTCCCGAAGGTATTCCGGGATGTCGATTTCGGACGCAAACTCGAATTGTGGGAAGTCTATTTTAAGAATCTTTAACCCGTTTTCACGTCCAATCCAGATTTGGTCATCAATAAACGTCATAGCTGTACAATCGGCAATACCCCAGTCCTCGGAAGCGGTTTCAATCTTTTCAGTGTAGCCTACGGAAGTGTTAGCACGTGTTTGCTCTACCACTTGCCGTCCCGATATGAGTGTCCATGAATCTGCTTTCAAATCATGAACCGCAATCATGTCATCGCACATCACCCAAATTCTGCCCTGATGAAATTTGATGTCCCGCACCCACGGAAGTAAGGGATGCGTCGCAAACACCCCCTCATGCGCCTTATCATAAATGATGACTCCCTCCTCTGTGCCAATCCAGAGAGTGCTTAAAACCGGTTCGATGACGCGAACCACAGGGGGCGAAGGTAAGGAAATCTTTAGGTCCATAAATGGAGATGGGAAAATTGGATCATTCGGCATCGGAGTCCTCTGAATTATCGCTTCATGGAGAAATTGCATCGCTTTCTCTTGTGCCACAACCGGATCGTATTCAACGTAAACCTTTTGTTCCATTGTCGGCGATGTTGCTTGTAGCGCCTCCTCAACAGCCTCGACTGTCTTGTCGACGGTTCGTTTGAGTTCAACTGTCTGAGTAATGTTTGCGCTTCTGAACGAATCATAGCTCAAGTCGGCGACATGCCAAGTATGCAGGATCTTGTCATAACGAGCCAGTCCAATTCGGGTTCCAACCCACAGATCGTCACCATTTGAAATCACCGATTTCACGTTGTTACTCATTAACTCCAACGAAGTGGAAGCAACCTCCGTGGGTGCCTCGGAATAAACCGTCCAGACGCCACTTCTCCACTGATGCCGCGCTAGCCCGGAATCAGTGCCGAACCAGATTTCATCATTATCGACAGCAACAACCTGTATGTTGTTGGAAGGCAACCCCTCTCCCACCGTAAAGTCCCGTGAAAGATCTGTAATCTGGTTGTAAAGCGTGATTCCATTGATAGTGCCAATCCAATGATACTTCTCCTTGGATCCTATACTTTTGGCATCGCTTGCAATTAAGCCGTCTTTGCGTGAGTAAGGGGAAAAGGAGCTAATCTCTGTGTCGTAAATCGTCACCCCGGAAGGGCTTGTGAGGAAAATGTACTTGCCGTCAATGCTGATAGAATTGACAACATTGTTAATCAGACCGTCAACTGTCGAATATACCTGCCACTCATTTTCCGAGGGATCGTACCTTGCCGCGCCGTTGTTTGTTCCAATCCAGACCTTTTCATCCTTAATTGCCACTGCCCAGACAACGTTGTGCGGAAGTCCATCCTCGGTGGAAAAGGTCTTCCAGGTCCCCGCTTGCGTGTCATAGCGTGAAATGCCTGCTTGCGTCGCAATCCACAGCACATTTTCGTTTTCGGCAATGGCATTGATACGATTGTCACACAGCCCCTCGGTACGTGTGAAGTTAGTCCACAGATCGGTGCCCACACTGTATTTACTCAACCCGCCATGCGTCCCAGCCCACAGAAATTCTCCATCCCAAGCCAAGCTGGAAACATAGCGATGGATCAAGCCGTCTTTTGGCGTATAGGTCAGCCACGAATCTGTTATTTTGTCGTACCTGCTAATCCCTCTTGGGGTACCTAAGAAGAGAAATTCATCACTCACAGCAATCGCCAAGATGTTTCGATCAGCAAGTACTTCCGTGCTGCCGCGCTCCCGACTTGGTGCGTAACTCCACCATGTATTATCTGTCTTGTCATACCTGTATATTCCTCCATCTGTTGCCACCCACACATAACGAAGTGAGTTTTTGATGTCGTGAATTCGCACACGAGAAAGCCCTTGGGCGTCTTCTTCGGTAAACTTACGAGTCTGACCAGCCCGAAGGTCGTAACGCTCCAAATGCCGCCATCCACCTAGCCAGAGTAACTCTCCGTCTAGAACGAGGGTATAACTGGGATGCGCCTGATTGATTTGAAGTTTACGCCAACTCTCGCTCTGGTCGTGGATATGGATTCCGCGCTCCGTTGCAACCGCAAGTTTTCCGTCATCTTGGGTAATTGCAAGAACCCGATTATCTCCTAATTCGGAAATTGAGCTCCAACTACCATCCGATTTGTTGTAACGCGACAGCCCTACTTCGGTGCCAACCCACACATAGTTTGGATCAGCGGCGAGGTCGGTAATTTGATTACCCGCCAACCCCAAACGTGTAGAAAAGACGGTCCACTCTCCCGTAGTGTTATCATATCTGTTGAGTCCGAGGTGGGTGCCGATCCAAATCTGTTTGCCATCGACCAACGTGGTAGTGATTTCGTCAGCTACCAACCCGCTCTTGGATGCTTGGAAGTATGTCCACGTTTCATCAGATTTGTCAAACCGTGAAATACCTCGGTCAGTTCCAATCCAGACGTAATTGCCAACGACATCAAGGCACGTGACCATTTCACCACCCAAACCGTCTTCGCTAGTGTAGGTTTTCCAACGTTCTGTGCTCGGATTGAACAGACTAATTGCCTGGGGTGTTGCAAGCCACACGCCGTATGTATCTTCTCCAATCGCCAATACGGCGGCGGAGGGAAGCGCCCGCTCTTCCGCATAGTTCAGCCATTTGCCCGAGAGCGTGCCAAATCTTGATAGTCCATGATTCGTGGCAATCCAAATCGTGTTCCCCGTGATTCCTAACGAACTAATTCGATCTGACACAAGGCCCATGTCTTGGTGATGCCAATCCCAATTATGCATCTTCATGTCGAACTTCAAAAGTCCCGTGTTGGTTGCCATCCATACCTGACCCGCGGAGATTTGCAGTGCGAGGATCTGATCGGATATCTGTCCCCGTTTTTCTTTGTCTTGCACTGCTGTTGATGGCTGGTAAATTTGCCATCCGAGGTTCGCCCAAGCTTCCACCTCGCTGCGAGCAAAAGACTTCTGTGCCCTACTATATTCCGCCTCGGCTGCACGTAGGCGTGCCGCGTTGGCACCGCGCGACAATCGGCGGCTTCTCGTTCGCAAATCAGCATTATATTTTTGAGGGCTTTTTAATTTCGAATACGCTTTGTCGGATCGTGCCAGATCTACTCCACTCCGGAATTTCTTGTTCGTAACGCTCACAAGACCGTTGCCTGTTGCAACATACACAATATCTCCACTGCCCTCAATGTCATAAATATCGTCGCTTGGCAAAGGGGAAAGAGGCACACTACGATTGCCGCCTCTAGCGCCGATCCACGAGCTACTCTGCAGAGTGAAGTGTTCCCACTGTTTGTGCTTATAGTTATACCTAGCCAAGCCACTGTGCGTGCCAATCCAAACATAGGCTGAATCGTGATAGATAGCAGTTACCGAAGGAGACGCGATACCGGGAAACGTTGAATGGGACTGCCAGCGATCTTTTTTGTGTTGATAGGCGCTAGCGCCTTGCTCCGTACCCACCCAGATCCAATCGCGACGTGCAGAAATACACCTGATTTTGTTTGCAATCAAACCATCCTTGACTGTATAGCTCTGCCATTCGTTATTCTTCATATCATATACCGACAGACCAGAATTAGTGCCGAACCAGACGCGTTGAGTGGGATTCCTGCGAAAAACCCCTTCCTTCCACTCAATGGCAATGCAGTTGACCTCGTTACTGATGAGCCCATCTTTGATAGTGAAGGCATCCCATGACTTCGAGTCAATATTATATCGACTCACACCTTTACTGCTCGCAAACCACAGATAATCACCGCCGACCTCTACGTAACGTAGGTCCTCCCCGATGAGAATCTCAGAAAGTTCCGCATCGCTTGCTCGGGCTTGGCTGTAAGCAGAGCAGAGACTTATCATGAGCACACAAAAGATGCGTAGGACGGTATTTCTCGTCATCTACATAACCTCCTTCCTATCGGACACCAGGCCCCGGATACAATCTTTACAGTTTGAATTATGGCTGACTTCACACCAATTCGAGTTCGGATTGTCGTTAAGAACCACCTCGATCAGTTACGAGCGCGTCCTTGCAACGATCGAGTGACTCTAACTTGAGCCACTTTGGATTGAGGAAGATACCGATCTAGCGCCATCTGGACTTTCGCTTGATCTAACCTGCCCGGTGTGATGAGGGCACATCTGCTAGCTGAAGCCAATTCCCACTGAGTTGTGAATTCCGAATCAGTCCGAGTTTGCCTACGATTGTTTATCGGGTTTTCCAATACGACTTCACCTGCCGTCCCGTATCCGACCATAGCCCAGAGTTGTGAGCGACTGCTAGAATGCAAAGACACAATCGGCGCCCAACCCTTTACAATAAACCCCTTCAAGACATCCAAATCGCAGTTGGACACAATCGTGAGACTGTATGCTCTGCCAACCGTGGTCGCGTTAAGAGCATTGAAATTCTGCGGCTGTTGTGATTTGAACGTTTCAACCAACGGACGAAGTCGACCTTGGCTAACTTCGGCGCTCGGCGGTAATGATGACGACTGCTCAGCAGATTTTCCGGGAACCGTAGTTTCGCCGGAGCTTGTCGGTTTATGTTCGGCAATACGATACGGATCGTTCCGGGTTGATCCGCCGCAACCGAAGAATAGAAAACACAACACGGTTAAAGAGATTCCCATGCTCAACGTCCAAGCCGCATCAAGAGATCGATTGGTGGTGCTTGTGATTCTCATGTGTTCATGCCTCCTTCAGATAGTATTTTCGTAACTGTTTAGTGCATCGTTTGGTTCGTAGTATTACAGTTCGTCGCACGTCCGGTCTGGGCATGTAAGCCCCCGATTAGCCGGAATTAGCATTGTACTTCCCTTCTCGGCGCGTTCCCTGCCCCCGCTCGGTCTGGATTGGCAAATCCAGACCGATGGACTAAACAATTACGTATTTTCAATTATCGCCTAATTGGTGCGAGGAATTTCAATGCCCGGAAGGTTGTTCAGGAAAGAGTGAGCCGCGATGTTCACCAGATAATCCATGTCCTGCTTGACATATTCGAATTCAACTTCCGCCTCGGCAGCAACTTCGCCCGTACCTTCCCAAACAACGTCACCTACGCCACAATCCCAAACTTGACCGAAGATACTCACGTTTTTGCCCTCTAAGCTAACGACATCGTCAGATAAAAAAGCCGGGGCTAGTCTTTCGGTACGGGACTGATCCAAGAGCTTCACGTGCAGGAGGTATCTAATTCCTGTCGCTTTTCCAATTTCGTGGAGTGTTCTCCTATTGAGGATCGCGGCTTGCTCGTAGTCACCAATCATCTGTGCATAGGCTTCGGTCAAGCTCGCTTCGTTTATCAGATCAAGCGTCTGAATTGCACCATAGAATCTTCCCTCCGGCAATTGAGCGGCAAGATGGGCTTCAAGTTTTGCTGCCAATGGTCTTCGCAGTCCCTCCTGTCCTTGCCCTGCAACCACGGGCAGTAAGCCCAAACCGTGATCGAAGAGCGAGCTAACCGTAAATTCCGGATCGAGATACTGGAGTTGTGAATCATCTACGATTCTCGCGGCACATCCGGTCCAAATCCCGGCTGAGAACAGTAACAACATCATAAAATGACACAATCTATATGTTCGCATTTTTTCCTCCCGATTCCACCTCGCTTGAACGGTGGCAAATGAATCGTCGCTTATTTGTGCGACGGCGATAATCAACTCAATCCTATCAAGATGCTGATTCTTTGAGTTCGCCACAACATGTCCTTGGTGCGAGCGCATTGCACCAAAACTATGATTTTCCTACCATTGCAATTTCCTAGCCATGCAGAATTAACTCAAAAGAGCAAATTGGAAACGAGTTGATAGGAACAATTGTGGTATGACGTGCACTGAAAGTATCAAAAATGCAACGCTCATGGATAGCGGATGATAATACGTATTAGGAAATTAGACCGTGACACGGGAAAGAGAATGTGGGAAGCGGTGATGTTAGTGGACGGGAATGGCACTAGAAGCGCGTTATGAATGCAAGCCGATGGGCGTTTCCGATATCGGCGTCGGGCACTAAAGCGTAATCAAACTGAAATCGGACACCTTTGAGTGAATCTTCCCCTTCCCGGCGAATCCCAATTCCAATTGTAATGCCGTTCTTCGGATTCTCGCCTTTGCTCGCGCTATAGCCTATTCGAACGGCAATCAAATCATAAAACCAATTCTCGGCACCGATGTGAAATGTGGGATAAGCTGCAATCATTGGAATATCAATATCGGCGACGACCGCGAAATGGTTTCTGGACGGAGCATCGTTAGCTTGAGATGAAGGCGTATGAATACGATACGCAATTCCTGCGCGCACGTTTCTCGGTAGAGCTTCGCCTTCGTCAAGCACACCTAGATTTTGCACAGCAATCCCAGCCCCCAAGCGGTCATCAAATGCGCGCCAAACAGCGCCTACATCAATCGCACTACCAAATGAATTATGGAGGTCGAGCTGTTGTGAAATTGCTTTCGCTGTTGCACCAACTGAAAATTTTGGGGAGAGGGGATAGGCGAGGGAAAAACCTGCCGCGAATCCGCCGACGTTCACCGTGCTATCTGGATCATCGCTCGGACCGATTCGACGCTCAATTTCAGTAAAAGCACCCAAAAAACTCGCGCCCCAAACGAGGTTTCCCTCACGTTGTGCGTAACCAATCGACTGGTTACTGATATCCGCAAACGAGAAATTCTGCATTGCTGTCAGTTCGTGCGCCTGCACAACGGTTAAACCCGCGGGGTTCAAGAATATTGTATTTATGTCATTCGCAAGCCCAACGAATGCACCACCCATGCCCGCCGGACGGCTTCCTCCATCAATCTTGAGAAATGCTGCTCCAGTTGTTCCGGCGTCGTCATGAATATCGACAGCCCAACTAGAAAAACTGAGCAGACAAAGGGCAGCAGCCAAAAAGATTCTATGCACTGAATTCTCCTTTTCTCATGCGCGAAACGACACAGATATTTTCAAGGCATTTCCCGGATCTTGCCTTGAGTGCGGTTTATTACGAGCGTGAGCCTACCTCATTCGATGACGAGCATTTTTCCAACGGCGTTGCTCCGATTTTTGGTTGCAACATCTTCGGCTTCAAGACGGAAAATATAGACTCCGCGGGCAACCGCCGCACCAGCTTGGTTTTTCAGATCCCATGTGACAAGTTGATCGCTGTCTCTTCCGGGACCAATGTTAGCGAACGTGTCTTCAAACACAAGATCGCCAGAAAAATCATAGACGCTCAAGGTCATGTTTATTTTCGAACCACTAGGCAAATTGACATCGAATGAAAAGTGGGCGCGATCTCCCGTTGAACGCTTTAACGGGCTAGGCCAACTATAAGTGGAACCGCGATATGTAAGCGAAACGGAGAGATTGACATTAACCCCATCGTATATCGCAACGTTTCCAGCCCGATCTGTCACACGAATATTGAGGTGGTATCCGCCAGACCGCGCCGGTAGAAAATCAAGTGACCAACTGCTCCACGCTTCCGACTCCGCGCCGCTCGCATCGATAGCCAACACCGGTTCGATTGGTAAGCCGTCCGGTCCTGTACCAACAATCTCCACATACGCAATTCCCGAAGCCGAGACGGTTTCGCCTTGCTCGTTACTAGCACCATCCTCTATTACCGAGGCCGGATCGGTCGCCGTGCCTCGCAGTGGTAGTGATTGATCTGTCAGCTCTGTCTTTCCGCCAAAATCAGTCAATTCTGCTACGGGCTCTGTCGTTTCGTGTAGGAATCGGGTAGTGATGGAGGCGGTAGGGGCAAATCCGAGTCCTGCAACATCCAAACCGACACTTGTGATTTCGACTTGGTAAAATCCTCGAGCGATTAACGGCCCCGATCTGAAAACGATAGTGTCAGTACCGTTCTGTATTAGGTTTCCCGTTACGGTCGTGCCATCTGGTGCGGTCACGCCAATCGACGATTGTGAAAGGTCTACACCAAGCCCTGCATTGCCATCAGATGCCAAGTCGGATATTCTCGCCTGAATCACAACCCCGCTGCCACTACCGTCAGCCGAGGGATAATCCGGATGGTTTGTGTCTATGTATAGTGGTCGATCGTTTATCAAGAGAGAATCGGTGTGAATTATCGGTGGTCGCGTGTCGAGGACAAACTCAAGAATAGTCGGGATTGCAACATTCCCTGCCTTGTCGCGCGGCATGACCGTCACCAGATACTTCCCGTCCTGGCTCCCATCAGAAGCCAGTGGTGACTCCAAATGAAAACTGATTAGTTGCTCTCTGTCGGTAGTAAGTCTGCCGCGAATTTTTTCCTCTGTCCCAATTTTTTCGAACGTCATCCATGAGTCATCCAATTCATCCCAGTCAATAGACGAACTTGGGCTGGCGTCGCTGACAGCTGTCAGAATTTCATTGAGCGCGTTGTTAACGCCTGGTGACTCGACAATCGGCAAAATTCCGTCAACCTCCGGCGGTACGGTGTCATAAATAAAATTGAATTGTTGCTGCTCACCACTCCGCCCCGCACTGTTGACGGGCGTAACCAAGATTGTGTAACTACCGTCGTCCGAGCCGTCGGAAGCCAATTCCCGCGACAAACGATAAATCAGGCGATTCCCATCCCGAATCTGCTGTCCGGGTACGGTTGTACCGTTGGGGTGAATTAGTTTGACTGTAGACAAATTCGGCGATGACTGGAACTCGACTTCAACCTGATTCGGCGGTGTACGTGCAAAAGCGCTTTCAGCAGGTGCGGTTACCGGGATGGTCGACACCACAGTGGGAAGGTTCGTGGAAAACAGAAAAGTCCGATCAAATGGCGCATCAACACCGTTTCCTGCCCTGTCAACTGCCAACACACGAATACGATAATTGCCATCTTCCGCCAGTTCGTCAAGACGTAATATAAGCTGGGCAACGCCATCATTACTCAATTGTCCACTAACCTCATTGTGGTTTGGATCAATAAGCGTCAAATGCGTAACCGTAAAGTCAATGCCACTACCTCCAAGATCGTTGAGATCGGCCGTAATCGTCGTAAGATCGTCGCGAATCAAATCTCCTGACGGATCCGTATTCGCGAGTGTTGGAGCTTGCGTATCATAAACAAAAGTATGCTCCACCTCATGCGTGTTTCCCGCTCTATCTCTTAGGCTGATGACAACGGAGTATTCCCCATCGTTGATTCCGTTCGTCGCCAGTGGTTGTGCCAATGTCAGGAATACTTGGCTATCTCCATCAGACGTCAAATTAGCTGGAACGAGCGAGCCATTACCATCTTGCAGTTGAACCGTCTGTGTCGAGATGTCTAAACCAGCAGGCCCTACATCCGCTACTTGTGCAGAAATTTGGATGATTTGCTCGCCGATATAGGATACTGCTTGTGTAGAATCTATTGGGCTAACACTGATTAACTCGGGCTTCTCCGTATCCAATATGAACTCATAACGTGCAGACACGCCGGAAAGGCCAAGGCTATCCACAGGCGTAACGGTCACTGTATAGCGCCCGTCAGCCGTGCCATCCTCTGGAAGGTGTAAAGGCGTCCACACGAGTTCATCATTGCCTCTTCCCTCTTGAAGGCCATCAACTACTCCATTTGGCCCCAACACATGCAGAGTTGATCCTCCAGAAGTTAAGTCCAATCCAACCTCATTCGGATCAACAAGTTTGGCGGTAATCCGCTGAAGCTGATTAACAAATGCAACAGGAGCTGTATGCCCGCCGATTAACACAGATTCTACGCGCGGCTTGGCTAAATCTAGACTGAAATTGTACTGTATTGCGTGTCCGGAAACGTTATCCGCAAAATCACGAGGAGTAATTTCAAGTGTGTAGGCACCCGGTTGTACCAGTGGCGTAAAACGAATAATTAGCTGCGCTTCACCATCATCAGATGCAGTGACGTCCTTTTCTTCATCATTAGGCCCAATTAGCCGAACCGTCGTACCGACAAAATTCACGCCTGATGTCGAAATCTGTTCTCCGCCGGTATGTTCATCAGTAAGTTCGATTGTCATCTGAGCAAAAGAATGGTTAAGCACGACAAGTTCATTAACCGGAATGGACGTCGCTGGTATTGTGTCTGCCGAAACCGAGACAATCCGCGGAATCTGCGTGTCGTAGAGAAATGTCTTGGACGACTTAATTTCGCCGCCAACGCCATTGAAAGCTGCGATGCGAATGGAATATTCGCCGTCAGCGACACCATCTCGCGATAGCGGTCGGTCCAACTCCCAAGTGATTACGGAACCTTCTGTAGTCACATGTTGACGACCATCAATTAAGTCTCCTTCGGAATTGTGCAAGCCAATAGTAGAGCGATCAAAGTCAATTCCTTCTCCGCTATGATCCAAGAGTACAGCGCTCACCGAGTCCAGTAGATTGACAGACGCGAACTCGGCAGGTGTAGTTGAAACTATCTCGGGTGCCCGTGTCGCATAGAGAAATGGCACTTCCATGGGACTCGACAATGTGTTGCCGGCGAAATCAATAGGTGTCACCCGTATAAAATAGCGCCCATCCTCCGTACCATCATCCCGTAGCGGCCTGAATTTCAGTGAAATAGTATCAACCCCATCGTTCTGCTGCGTCGTTGAAACCTCCATTTCATCGGCATGAATCAGTTGAGCCATTGTCTGAGAGACATCTATTCCACTACCAGATTGATCGAAAAACACGAGATGAATCTGATTGATGGGCACCTTAACAACCGAAAGGTTACCGCGCGTGTCAAGTTCTTGTGAATCTCCGGCAACCGCGGAAGCTTGAACGGAATCAATCACGGGCACTTGCGTGTCATATAGAAGTCCGTATTCCTTCTCTGCTAAGTTACCGGTATAGTCAACCGCCTTTATTTCCACCGAATACAAGCCATCATCCGCACCATTTCGTGCGAGCGGACTATCCAGTTGCCACCACAATAACACCTCGTCATTGGCAAGTGTGCCGAGCACTAGCACACGCCCATCCTCCGTATGACGCCACAACTGTATGAATGAACCTCCAAAGTATATTCCCGAACCATCATCAGCAAGTTCTGTCGCAACGCGTCTCACTGAACCATTGACAATTGACACATTCGCCGTCATATCTATGTGTGAAACCGATTGCACGCGAGGTTTTTGTGTATCATAGGTTATCGTAAATTGACGGATTTCCCCATGCACTCCGCGTAGGTCAACAGGTTGAACGCTAATCGTGTAAACACCGTCATCGCTTCCATCAGCCAAAAGTGGATCAATTAACTTCAACGTTAGTGTATCTACACCATTATTGACGACATTCCCTCCAACTACCACGTCATTCGGACTACGCAGTTCGATCGTTGAACCAGTCGGAGAGAAATCAATCCCCGCGCCCGATTGATCTTCAAGCACGCTAGAAATCTCTATCAAGCGGTTTACTCTCGACTTTGTCGCCGGCGTGATTGATGTTACACGTGGCGGTTTAACCTGGTCCCTGTAGATAAATCGTTGTGGCACACCCACATTCCCGACACGGTCGGCAACCACCACTATCACGGTATAGACACCTACACTCGTTAGCTCCGATGAGGTGAAGGTAATCAGCTTTACACCATCATCTCTCTTTTCACCCGCGATGGGTTCACCATCGGAATCTTGAAGCTGAATCGTTGTCGCATCAAAATCGACACCCGACCCAATTTCCTGCATCTCCGGAGCGTCGGTTACCTCAAGCTCAACCATTATCCGATAATCGTTTGGAATATTACCCGTTTCAAGCTCTAGTGCATCTCTAGCAACCACCGAAGCTTGAACAGAGCTAATTATGGGGGCTTGCGTGTCATACAGAAAACTGTATTCCTTTTCTTCCACGTTACCGGCATTATCAACCGCTTTAACCTCCACCGAATACACGCCATCATCCACTCCATTGCGTGCGAGTGCATTCTCCAGTTGCAACCACAGTAACGACCCGTCATTATCGAGTGTGCCCGGGACCAGGACACGATCATCTTCCGTATGACGCCACAACTGAACATATGAACGCTCGAAGTCTATCCCTGCCCCGGTCTCAATAAGTTCGACTTCAATGCGCCTCACCGAATCTCTGACGTTCGATACGTTCGATGTCATATCTATGTGCGAAACCGATTGCACGCGCGGTTTTTGTGTATCATAGGTTATCGTAAATTGACGGATTTCCCCACGCACTCCGCGCAGGTCAACAGGTTGAACGCTAATCGTGTAAACACCGTCATCGCTTCCATCAGCCAAAAGTGGATCAATTAACTTCAACGTTAGTGTATCTACACCATTATTGACGACATTCCCTCCAACTACCACGTCATTCGGACTACGCAGTTCGATGGTTGAACCGGCGGGGGAGAAATCAATCCCCGCGCCCGATTGATCTTCAAGCACGCTAGAAATTTCTGTCAAGCGGTTTACTCTCGACTTTGTCGCCGGCGTGATTGATGTTACACGTGGCGGTTCAACCTGGTCCCTGTAGATAAATCGTTGTGGCACACCCACATTCCCGACACGGTCGGCTACCACCACTATCACGGTATAGACACCTACACTCGTTAGCTCCGATGAGGTGAAGGTAATCAGCTTTACACCATCATCTCTCTTTTCACCCGCGATGGGTTCACCATCGGAATCTTGAAGCTGAATCGTTGTCGCATCAAAATCGACACCCGACCCAATTTCCTGCATCTCCGGAGCGTCGGTTACCTCAAGCTCAACCATTATCCGATAATCGTTTGGAATATTACCCGTTTCAAGCTCTAGTGCATCTCTAGCAACCACCGAGGCTTGAACAGAGCTAATTATGGGGGCTTGCGTGTCATACAGAAAACTGTATTCCTTTTCTTCCACATTTCCGGCGTTGTCGGCCGCCTTTACCTCAACCGAATATACACCATCATCCTCCCCATCTAGTGCAAGCGGATTGTCCAATTGCCACCACAATACCATCTCGTCATTATAATCAAGTGTGCCGGGCACAAGCACACGTTCACCCTCCGTATGACGCCGCAACTGAACATGTGAACGTTCGAAATCTATCCCCGACCCGGCCTCAATGAGCTCCACTTCAATCCGCCTCACTGAATCATTTATGTTAGAGACATTCGATGTCATATCTATATGCGAAACCGATTGCACGCGCGGCTTTTGCGTATCATAGGTTATCGTGAACTGCCGGATTTCTCCACTCACACCAAGTTGGTCAACAGGTTGAACGCTAATCGTGTAAACACCGTCATCGCTACCGTCAGTCAGAAGTGGGTCAATTAACTTCAACGTTAGAGTATCCACACCATTATTGACGACATTCCCTCCAACGACCACGTCATTTGGACTACGCAGTTCGATGGTTGAACCGGTCGAAGAGAAATCAATCCCCGTGCCCGACTGATCACCCATCACAGCGCTAATTTCTGTCAAGCGATTTAACCTTGAGTTCGCCGGAGGCGAGATGGAACTAATTACGGGAACTTGTGTGCCGTAAAGAAATCTGAATACTTTATCTTCCACGTTACCGGCATTATCAACCGCTTTAACCTCCACCGAATACACGCCATCATCCACTCCATTGCGTGCGAGTGCATTCTCCAGTTGCAACCACAGTAACGACCCGTCATTATCGAGTGTGCCCGGGACCAGGACACGATCATCTTCCGTATGACGCCACAACTGAACATATGAACGCTCGAAGTCTATCCCTGCCCCGGTCTCAATAAGTTCGACTTCAATGCGCCTCACCGAATCTCTGACGTTCGATACGTTCGATGTCATATCTATGTGCGAAACCGATTGCACGCGCGGTTTTTGTGTATCATAGGTTATCGTAAATTGACGGATTTCCCCACGCACTCCGCGCAGGTCAACAGGTTGAACGCTAATCGTGTAAACACCGTCATCGCTTCCATCAGCCAAAAGTGGATCAATTAACTTCAACGTTAGTGTATCTACACCATTATTGACGACATTCCCTCCAACTACCACGTCATTCGGACTACGCAGTTCGATGGTTGAACCGGCGGGGGAGAAATCAATCCCCGCGCCCGATTGATCTTCAAGCACGCTAGAAATTTCTGTCAAGCGGTTTACTCTCGACTTTGTCGCCGGCGTGATTGATGTTACACGTGGCGGTTTAACCTGGTCCCTGTAGATAAATCGTTGTGGCACACCCACATTCCCGACACGGTCGGCAACCACCACTATCACGGTATAGACACCTACACTCGTTAGCTCCGATGAGGTGAAGGTAATCAGCTTTACACCATCATCTCTCTTTTCACCCGCGATGGGTTCACCATCGGAATCTTGAAGCTGAATCGTTGTCGCATCAAAATCGACACCCGACCCAATTTCCTGCATCTCCGGAGCGTCGGTTACCTCAAGCTCAACCATTATCCGATAATCGTTTGGAATATTACCCGTTTCAAGCTCTAGTGCATCTCTAGCAACCACCGAAGCTTGAACAGAGCTAATTATGGGGGCTTGCGTGTCATACAGAAAACTGTATTCCTTTTCTTCCACGTTACCGGCATTATCAACCGCTTTAACCTCCACCGAATACACGCCATCATCCACTCCATTGCGTGCGAGTGCATTCTCCAGTTGCAACCACAGTAACGACCCGTCATTATCGAGTGTGCCCGGGACCAGGACACGATCATCTTCCGTATGACGCCACAACTGAACATATGAACGCTCGAAGTCTATCCCTGCCCCGGTCTCAATAAGTTCGACTTCAATGCGCCTCACCGAATCTCTGACGTTCGATACGTTCGATGTCATATCTATGTGCGAAACCGATTGCACGCGCGGTTTTTGTGTATCATAGGTTATCGTAAATTGACGGATTTCCCCACGCACTCCGCGCAGGTCAACAGGTTGAACGCTAATCGTGTAAACACCGTCATCGCTTCCATCAGCCAAAAGTGGATCAATTAACTTCAACGTTAGTGTATCTACACCATTATTGACGACATTCCCTCCAACTACCACGTCATTCGGACTACGCAGTTCGATGGTTGAACCGGCGGGGGAGAAATCAATCCCCGCGCCCGATTGATCTTCAAGCACGCTAGAAATTTCTGTCAAGCGGTTTACTCTCGACTTTGTCGCCGGCGTGATTGATGTTACACGTGGCGGTTCAACCTGGTCCCTGTAGATAAATCGTTGTGGCACACCCACATTCCCGACACGGTCGGCTACCACCACTATCACGGTATAGACACCTACACTCGTTAGCTCCGATGAGGTGAAGGTAATCAGCTTTACACCATCATCTCTCTTTTCACCCGCGATGGGTTCACCATCGGAATCTTGAAGCTGAATCGTTGTCGCATCAAAATCGACACCCGACCCAATTTCCTGCATCTCCGGAGCGTCGGTTACCTCAAGCTCAACCATTATCCGATAATCGTTTGGAATATTACCCGTTTCAAGCTCTAGTGCATCTCTAGCAACCACCGAGGCTTGAACAGAGCTAATTATGGGGGCTTGCGTGTCATACAGAAAACTGTATTCCTTTTCTTCCACATTTCCGGCGTTGTCGGCCGCCTTTACCTCAACCGAATATACACCATCATCCTCCCCATCTAGTGCAAGCGGATTGTCCAATTGCCACCACAATACCATCTCGTCATTATAATCAAGTGTGCCGGGCACAAGCACACGTTCACCCTCCGTATGACGCCGCAACTGAACATGTGAACGTTCGAAATCTATCCCCGACCCGGCCTCAATGAGCTCCACTTCAATCCGCCTCACTGAATCATTTATGTTAGAGACATTCGATGTCATATCTATATGCGAAACCGATTGCACGCGCGGTTTTTGCGTATCATAGGTTATCGTGAACTGCCGGATTTCTCCACTCACACCAAGTTGGTCAACAGGTTGAACGCTAATCGTGTAAACACCGTCATCGCTACCGTCAGTCAGAAGTGGGTCAATTAACTTCAACGTTAGAGTATCCACACCATTATTGACGACATTCCCTCCAACGACCACGTCATTTGGACTACGCAGTTCGATGGTTGAACCGGTCGAAGAGAAATCAATCCCCGTGCCCGATTGATCGTCAAGCACGCTAGAAATCTCTGTCAAGCGATTGACTCTTGATTTGGTTGGTGGCGAGAGTGATACGACGCGTGGCGGTTTGATTTCGTCTGCGTAGGTAAATTGCTGCGGGATACTCACATTCCCGGCGTGATCAGCCACCACTACGGTCAGCATATAGACACCCACACTCGTTAGTTCCGCGGAGGTGAAGGTAATTAGCTTTACCCCATCATCTCTCGTTTCACCTGCGATTGGGTCACCGTTTGCATCGTGAAGTTGAATCGTTGTCGAACCAAAATCGACGCCGGACGCAGCCCCCGGCACCGGAGACGTATCAGCTACCTCAAAGTCTACAACTATCCGATTGTCGTTAATGATGTTTTCGCGCGGTGGACGTGATTCGGTAACAATCGTTGGCGGTACACTGTCATACATAAACTGCCGTGTATAGCCAACGTCAACACCTAAATTGTCAACCAGATTTAG
This sequence comes from Candidatus Poribacteria bacterium, assembly GCA_965204085.1. Taxonomy (GTDB): domain Bacteria; phylum Poribacteria; class WGA-4E; order WGA-4E; family JAJDTR01; genus JAJDTR01. The sequence goes on from CBDBEE010000002.1 coordinate 2,748,969, forward strand.
ATTCACGGTGTACACACCATCAGCCGTGCCATCCGTTGGCAATCCTACTCTCAGCGTAAGCGTTCGTTCTTCATCATCCCCAGGAATGCCATGCACATCAGTGCCACTGGCATCTGACAAAGTAATCATAGACTTCTCGAAATCAATCCCTTCGCCTGAATTGTCGCGAATAAGAACGTTAATTTCTTGGACACGATTGACGATGGAGCCATCGACTGGCGTCAGCATCTCAATCTCAGGGCCCTGCGTCACATAGACAAACTCAACCATTGAAACGCCGCCAACATTGCCTGCCAAGTCTACCGGAGTGATTTCCAAACGGTGCACACCGTCGTCTGAACCGTCAATCTTTAACGGGTCAAATGAAAGCGTAATCCATCTCTCTCCGTCATTGCTGATACTCGTTGGAATTGGGTTGTTATCAGGCCCCAATAACTGTGTCACAGTGCTATCAAAATCCACCCCACTTAGATTATCCCCTAACTCAACAGTAGCCCCTTGCAACCTTGTTATCCGTGAATTTCGCGTGGGGACTGTGCTTAAAATTTGTGGCGGTTGCGTGTCAAAAAACAAAGTCGTAGTACGCTCGAAAGTAGCGGGAGAAGCTGTTCCTGGCCCTAAGCTTTCGACGAACCGAGATATCACTCGATACAATCCATCAGCGGAACCGTCTCGTGGCAAGGGTGACAGCGTCGTCCAAGTTAATTGTAATTCAACCTCATTGGATTGCATCGGGTGGGATGCAATTACCGATCCGTTTGTATTTCTAACGGATATTGACGTTTCAGTTGTGTCAAAATCAATTCCGGGGCCAACATAATCTTGGAGCGTAACTGTAATCTGATTAAGTTGGTTGATAGGAAGGTTTGCAGACGGCTGCACGAGAATCAAAGGCTCGCGCGGAGCGTATGTGAACCCCGAAAGAAAAGGGCTATCTGCGATATTACCGGCGCGGTCGGCAGGGGTAACTTCGATGATATAGATACCTTCAACCGCCGATCCTTGAAGCTCTTGAACGCGAAGTGTGATCGTGTCCACTCCATTGTCGGAGCGATTTGTTCCTACAGCCACACCATTTGGATCTAGCAACTGTACCTGAACAGCCGAAAAATCGACACCGCTAAGGTCGTTGTCGAATTCTACCGTTATCGTTCCTACTTCGTCAACGCGCGCGCCAACAATCGGCGTAGTCTGGCCGATGCTTGGAAGCTGCGTATCAAATGTCAACACGAAATCTTGCGTGAAGTTCCGCCCGGCAACGTCTTGATAGGCTACATGTGCTGTATACACACCATCTGCGGAACCGTCGCGTGGAAGTGGCGCCTCTCCCATCCAAACGAGTCGATTGTTAACCTTATCTACTTCTACGGACGCCGACGGAACCGTTGTGCCGTCAGCACTCCTCACAACCACCGAGGATTTATCTGGAGAAAAATCAACGCCGGGCCCTATATAATCATAGAGTTGTACGTCAATCATGGTAAGCGCATTGACCGCTTCCTTGGCAGGCGCGTTCAATCGAATTTCTGGAAGCTGAGACACGTAGAAAAACCGACTTTCGATTAGGTCACTCGCATTTCCGGCTCGATCGACAGTTGTGATTTCAATCCCGTATTCCCCATCATCCGAACCATCGGTCGACATCGGATTAGACAAAGTCAAGACCGCCGTGTCCGTTCCGTTGTTACTTGAAGTCCCGCGGATTTCAACGTTGTCGCGAACCAACTTTAAGACAGTGTTCGCAAAATCGATACCGCTCACGCGGTCATCCATGACCACGGTCACATGCGATAGCGACGCAACCGTTGCGTCTCGCTCCGGTGTAACTGAAACAATCGTTGGTACTTCAGTATCATAAATGAGGTCAACTTGATTTGTGCCGGTATTTCCGGCAACATCAACAGAAGTGACGCGAATCGTATACGCACCGTCTTGGGTTCCATCTTGGTTTGCAAGTGGTTGGGATAACTGTAGAGCCAACGTGCCATCAGTGAGATTCAAATGCCGTGTCCCTACGAGAAAGATATTACCAACTCCCGTTTCGTCCGAACGGAAGATTTCAAGGCGGGTCGAGGCAAGGTCAACCCCACTCCCATCGTCATCGCTGAAGCCCGCAACAACGCGTGACAACGGTTGGCTGCGGAAGATTGTACCGCCACCCAAGTGAAATGTGTCGTCCTCAAGGTTTGGTGTGAGGGAAACCAACCTCGGAGCCTGAGTGTCATAGATAAAGGATACCTCGCCAAAATCTGAGGTGTTTCCGGCGCGATCAGTAGCATTTATCGTAATGATGTAAATACCGTCTGCCGAGCCGTCGGTTGCTACGGGAGCACCCAGATTCCAGCGCAACGTACTATCGCCGCCGAATGTCTGATTTCCAAGGACTGGCCCATTTGGGCCATTGAGCGCGATCACCGAAGCAGACAGATTCAACCCATCATCAATGTTATCGTCCAAATCTACCTCAACAAAAGTGATCTGCGCGTTCACAGAGCCGCTTGGAGGAAAATTACCGTAATTCGAACGAATTCGCTCAAGAGTCGGTGCCACCGTATCGAAGTTAAAGCTACTCTCCGTCTCAACTCGATTCCCGGCTTCGTCTGCCCCGAGAATAATGGTGGTATAAGTGCCGTTCTCCGAAATTGTATCCAGCGGATTGTCCAATGTTAACGTTAGACGATTATTGGCAACATCGCTCCGCGTTATACCGCTTAGAATCCCGCCTCCCGCATTCTGCAGACTCACCGTAGTGACCGATGAGTCAAAGTCGATAGGACTTTCCTGATCCACAGGATTGAACTCGACTTCAATTGCCGCAACCGATGTCTTCAAATAGGAGTTCGGACTCGGTGAGATCTGTGAAAAAGTGGGTGCTCTAGTGTCAATCTGAACCGAGCCAACATCAAATGTCGTTACATTGCCGCCGTTGTCAATGCCGCGAAGACGGAGATTGTACGTACCATCAATTAGTGGTATTCTAAGTCCATCAGTCCCGCTCCAAATAAATGATTGCCGTCCCCGTGTTATGTGTGGCAGCTGTATCGGAGGTTGACTTTCACGATCGGCAAACTCCAAGCGGAGCTCGGAAAGATGTTCGGATAACGTATAAGTGATAATGGTGGAATCTTTAATTTCGTCGCTGTTTGGCGAGAAGAAGAGATGGGAAACGGTGCTAGAGATTTGCGGCGCGTCAACGTCGACCACAGCCGTGAGTTTAGATGACTGGTAAGTGAAATCGATTATATTTACTACGCCATCCTCAAAAGCATCAGTTTCGACAAGAATTTCATAACTGCCGTTTCCAACCGGGCGTGCGTTAGGTTGACCTTCTTGGCTCGGAGCACGGCTCATTCCGTCCCACTCTTGATGTACGATCTTCGGGTAATCATGAGGTTGAAATTCGGTTGGGCCCGGGCCAACTTTACCTTTGACAAACCAGTCGTCATCAATGTCGAACTTACCATCTGGTCGACCAACTGCGCCGGGCCCATGCACATCAATCATAATCCGGTAATCGCCCGTGAATCCATTCGTGACGAAGCTAATTATCAGATTGTCTTGTATGCCATCTCCATTCGGACTGAACACTGTGTCGTCGTTCGCATCATCAATGACTCGCGGTGGTGATTCGAAGAATTGACCCCAAGCTGAGTCAGGTATGGCTGAAAGCAGAAGGAGGAAATTCAGTTGAAGTAAAAATGCAGGAATTAGTGCACGGGACCGGATTTGCGGCTTTATTGCAGCTAAAACCTGACATATTTGGTAACGCAGACAATTCTTAGTCATAGAAAACAGATTTCCCAACAATTTCAACTTCCTTCGGTGAGTGCGTCTGATTGGATTCCTGATTTCAAGTCAAGTGGAAGACAGTTTCCGCTACGACCTCTCCCCGCCTTTAGACGCACATGCGCTCCTTTGGTTGAGGGCATGCTTAAACGTCGCTGAAGGCAATCCTCTAACTCTATGGAGTAGAACCATTTAATGTCCATCGTTGCGTGTATTGCCTCGATTTTCTGCCAATCAGTCATATACGAAAAACGTCGCATTCGCAACCGCAGAATGTAGCAAATTCCTGCTCGCCAACGCCGTTGACAATACGTCCACGCGATGCTACACTGTAACTCAAAGACGCGGAGAAATCAAGTTGAAAATCAACTGCGAAAGGCACATAATCACCCATTTTCAAGGTGTAGTGTCTACGTCCGTGCAAAAGTGGCTAAGTCTGGTGCTGACATTTTGGACGTGAAGCATAAATTTCTTCCGTCAAGAGAAATCGAATCCCATTATAGGGATCGGACGGCTCAATACTCGGCGATTATTTTACCGGTAGACAAAAGTTTTTATCTCCACTCAGTGTTACTGGGAAAAATTGTAGCGTTGATTGGGCGGTTTTGCTGTCATCAAATCTGTTTTACAACATTGAACTGGGGCTTCGTATTTTGAGTTGTATGGGCATTGACGGAGCCATAAATTGATCAGAACGAGGTTTTGCGCAAACACAACTCCACGCCTTCCGAGAAATCTATAATTTCAAGCATTGGCAAACTTGGGTTTCATTGAGGTTGAGCAATGAAGGTCGTAACCGCGGAAGAAATGCGGCAAATCGATAAGCAGACAATTGAAAAGATCGGTATTCCGGGCATTGTGCTGATGGAAGCTGCGGCAAATGCTGTTTTCAAGTCAATTCAAACAAATTTCCCAGAATGTCACCATGTCACGGTCTTCGTCGGAAAAGGAAACAACGGTGGCGATGGACTGGCTTTAGCCAGACAGCTCTCTCACGCAGGATACACAGTTCATATTGCTCTTGTTTCGTCGCCGGATCAATTTGTCGGTGATGCATTGACAAACTTGCAAGCTGCACAGAATTTGGGAATTCCCATGGTGGAGATTCTGTCGGAATCTGAGTTAAAGAAGCTTGGTAACGAGATTGACTCCTGCGATCTGGCTGTTGACGCTATCTTCGGAACCGGGCTGCGCGGCGGGATTGGTGGGTATATCAAAGCTGTCATTAATCGGCTTAACGCAGCCGATCGCCCGATACTTGCAATCGATCTTCCATCCGGACTGAACGCGGACACGGGCGCGGTAGAAGGTGCGTGCATTCGTGCGCATCGTACCGTGACACTCGGACTTCCGAAGCGGGGTATGCTGCTCCACCCGGGAGCGCAAACAGTCGGCGAACTGGAGATTGCAGACATCGGCTTTCCACGGAGCGTCGTCGCATCACAAGATATACGGCTAAATTGGACTCAACCGTGCCAAGTCCCTGAATGGATTCCGCCCCGGCCAGCTTATTCCCACAAAGGAACCTATGGACGTGTACTGGTCCTCGCTGGCTCAACAGGTATGACCGGTGCCGCAGTTCTGTCAAGTCAAGCCGCGTTACGTGCTGGAGCCGGCTTGGTCAGTCTTGGATTGCCAAAAAGTTTGAATTCCATAGCAGAGGCAAAACTCAGCGAAGTAATGACCGCTCCGCTACCCGAAACTACGGAAGGATCGTTGGCGTTGGCTGCGAAACCGCAGATTCTTGAATTTATTGAACGCACGTCATCCGTTCTTGCCATTGGGCCCGGACTGTCGCAACATCCGGAGACAGTAGATCTAATTCAGGGGTTGCTACACGAAACAGACCACCCCTCGGTGATTGACGCTGATGGCTTGAATGCCCTGGCAGATGGAAAGATAAACCGTTCCCCATCCCAATCCCATATCACCAATCTACTCTCTTCCCTACCATCTCAATCTGTGCTAACCCCTCACCCGGGAGAGATGGCTCGACTCACGGGTTTGAGCGTTCCCGATATAGAGAAAAATCGCATCGGTATTGCTCGGGAGTTCGCTCAAGAACATGGGCTAACGCTTGTTCTGAAAGGGGTTCCAACAGTTATTGCCCTCCACACAGGTGAGGTGTGGATTAACTCAACAGGAAATCCGGGGATGGCAACCGGTGGTATGGGCGATGTTCTCACGGGGCTAATTGCTGGTCTCATGTCGCAAGGTGTGCCATTCTCGGAGGCAGGTGTGCTCGGCGCATACCTACACGGTCTTGCCGGCGATATCAGTGCTGAAATGACCGGAATGCACGGACTGGTTGCCGGCGATGTGTTGGAAGCTATTCCCGAAGCAATTGAGATGAACCGCACGAAATCAAGCCCTGGCAAAATGAGCTAATCATGATATAGGCTTTGCGACCTGAACTCGATTTGTTGCCACGCAGTAGGAAGATTCGTGAAACTTCACCCTATGTAGAAATCAGCAGAATTTCAATATCGACTCGACGGATAAAGACACCCACTCAAAAAGGATAAGCTATGAAAATTGTTACTTCATACGACCTAAGCGCCGACAATCTCTCCTCTGCCCTCGCCATTGCGCCTAATGCACGTTTTGTAGTAGCGTCAACAGATGAGGACAAGAGGCGCGAAATTGAGGATGCGGAAGCTTTTTTCGGGTTTGGGCTAAAACCTGAAATGATTAGCAAATCTAGAAATCTTCGTTGGATCCAGTTCAGCAGCGTGGGTGTCGAAAGCATATTATCCCCTGAGTTATTAAATAGTGACATCACGTTGACTAATGCACGAGGTGCAACTGCGATTAATATATCAGAACACGTGATGTCGCTTATACTCGCTTTCGCACGTACACTCCACACCTCTATAGTAAACCAGACGAATAAATTTTGGGAGAACTTTAGAAATCTGCCCGTCCTCGAAATCTCCGGAGACACCCTTGGAATCATCGGGCTGGGAAATATAGGTCTACAAGTAGCGAAAAGGACGCACGCCTTCGACATGCGTATCTTGGCAGTCGATCCGACGCAGACGGAAAAACCGGATTACGTCGAGTCACTGTGGAAAATGGATCGTTTGCACGACCTGCTCGGGCAGTCCGATTTCGTCGCAATCTGTTGTCCCCTGACACCGCAGACGAAAGGAATGATTGGAGCACCTGAATTCCGCGCCATGAAACCGACAGCCATCTTGGTCACTATAGGTAGAGGGCAAATCATCAATCAGGCAGCATTGGTTGAAGCGCTGCGAACTCAGGAAATTGCCGGTGCTGGTCTGGATGTCACCGACCCAGAGCCGTTGCCGCTGGACAGTCCGCTTTGGGAGATGGACAACGTGATTATTACGCCACACCATGCAGGGGCGTCTCCCAAGTCTTGGGCGAGAATATTCAACCTCTTCTGTGAAAACCTCCAGCGTTTTGTAGCGGAGGAACCATTGATTAACATCGTTGACCAAGCTAGAGGTTACTGACATTATGCCCAACACTTGACCAGCGATCCGTTGTACCAAGAGCTGCGTTCTTAGAACAAACTGCGGATATAAACTCACTGTAGGAGAATAGAAATGGATCTTGGATTGAAAGATAAAGTTGCTATTATTACGGGTGGCAGCGAGGGAATCGGCAAAGGAATCGCACTAAGTTTCTTGGAAGAGGGATCAAGGGTAGCGATTTGCGCCCGACGCAACGATGTACTGCAGGGGGCTGCAGAGGAACTTCGTGCATCGACCAGAGGTGATGTCCTCGCTGTCTCGGCAGACGTGACCGAACCGGAAACGCTGACGAGTTTCATCAACAAAGTAGTCGAACATTTCGGACACATTGACATCTTGGTCAACAACGCGGGCAAATCTGCTACAAGCGCTTTCGATGAACTGACCGACGATGGTTGGTATGCCGATTTGGATCTGAAGCTGATGGGGGCTGTACGTTGTGCACGTCTGGTTATCCCGCAAATGAAGCTTGTCGGTGGAGGACGGATTATCAACATCACGCATCCGGGAGGCAAACAGCCAGGGGCAGCTTCGTATCCAACTTCCGTCAGCAGAGCGGCGGGCATCGCCATGACGAAGGCGCTATCCAAAGAGCTACTTCCTCACAATATACTCGTCAATACCGTGTGTCTGACCTCTATCAAGAGCGCGCAGGGGGTGCGCTCTTGGAAAGCCGAGGGTTCTCAAGGCACCTTGAATGAGTATTGGATTGATCGTGCTAAAGAGCACCCGTTAGGACGTTTGGGCGAACCCGCTGATGCTGGAGCGCTTGTCGCCTTCCTCGCTTCGGAATGCGCCTCGTTCATTACAGGTACGGCGATTAACCTTGATGGGGGGCTGTCCAACGTTGTTTAACCACGGTGATCGGGATAAATCTATGCCCACGCTCCGTGCCCTTCGCCGATTCAAAGATAGAATGGGAGATTGACCAAGCCGAAATTACTCAAACGTCAATTGCCGACTCAGAATCACACTGCGAAGACTAGCCGGCACCAAATCGTGGTACGAAAACTCCATCGTGAACGAACCGCGTCCTTGCGTCATTGACCGGAGTTCGGTAGTATACTGAAACGTCTCCGATAATGGTATATCAGCATCAATAACCTCGGACATTTCTTGGGTACCGGTCTGGTGAATTCGTGCACGGCGCGCATTGAGGTCACCGATTACCCGTCCGGTATGTTCACTCGGTACGATCACCTGCATCCTCATAATTGGCTCCAGAAGCACTGGCTCTGCTCCACGGACAGCATTCTCAAAAGCAATGACAGCCGCCGCTTCAAAGGCCACATCCGATGAATCCGCTTCATGATATGAACCACCAAGGAGCGTTGCCTTGATGTCCTGCATCGGAAAACCTGTCAAGACACCGTTGTTCAGTGCTCCTTCTGAAGCATGTTTAATACTGGGAACGAAATGGCGTGGAATCTGAGTCTCATCGGTTTCGTCTGCAAACTGGAATCCCTCTCCCCTCGGTAACGGCTCGACCCGCAAAATTACATCTCCGTAAATCCCCTCCTCATCCGTTTTATGGATGTATTTCCCCTGCGCCTCAGCTTCGCCGGATATTGTTTCACGGTATGCCACTTGCAGTTTACTCACCCGTGCATTAACACCAAATTCACGAATCATCCGGTCGGTCAATATTTCCAGATGTAATTCGCCCATGCCCGAGATGACACGCTGCCCCGTGTCGGAGTCAATCGTCACGGTAAACGTTGGGTCTTCGTCCATTAGGATTTGTAACGTTTCTTCAAGTTTGTCCTTGTCACTCTCACTCTTTGGTTCGATCGCAACCGAGATAACCGGATCGGGAAAACGTATCGACTCCAGTAAAATCGGGTATTCTGGGAATGTTAGGGAATCTCCCGTCTTGGTGTTTCTTAGCCCTACCAACGCAACAATGTCCCCGGCATAAGCCGTATCGCAAACCTGCTGTTTGTTGGCATGCATCTGCAGAATTCGTGTGATTCGCTCCGTTTTTCCGTTCGCCACATTATAGATGCGACTGCCTCGACTGAGTGTCCCCGAGTAAATACGGCAATAGACAATCCTGTCCACGTTTGTGTCACTTGCGATCTTGAACGCTAAAGCCGCGAAAGGGGCATCGTCACTGGCTTCTCGCGTCTCTTCATGACCACTCTTTGGAACAATTCCTTCAATTGGCGGAACATCAAGGGGCGATGGCAAATAGTCGACCACAGCATCAATCAAGGGTTGTACCCCTTGGTTCTTCAATGAAGTGCCGCACAACACCGGCACAAACGTGCCGTTGAGTGTTCCCATCCGAATGCCGCGAGTTAATTCCTCTTCCGAAATGGCATCCCCATCAAGGTACTTTTCCAGAAGCTCATCATCCTCGGCTGCCACGGTGTCGATTAGCGTCTCGCGCAATTCCGTTGCCTCGCTCACAAAGTCCGGGGGAATATCTTCAAGGTCGAACGTCTGGCCAAAATCCTCCTCGTGCCAGCGAATTGCTTTCATTCGCACGAGATCGATGACGCCGGCAAACGTATGCTCGGCGCCAATGGGCAGCTGAATAGGGAGGGGGTTGGCGCCTAAACGCTCATGTATCATCTCTACGGTACGCGTATAGTTTGCCCCCATCCGATCCATTTTGTTCACGAATGCGATTCGAGGGATATGATAGCGGTTGGCTTGATGCCAGACGGTCTCCGACTGAGGTTCCACCCCTCCCACCGCACAGAAAAGCGCAATTGCGCCATCAAGAACGCGCAAGGACCGCTCAACTTCGACTGTGAAATCCACATGTCCGGGAGTGTCAATGAGATGAATTGCATAATCCTGCCAGAAACAGGTTGTCGCCGCCGCGGTAATCGTTACGCCGCGCTCCTGTTCCTGAATCATCCAATCCATCTCGGCGGTACCGTCATCGACCGCACCAATCTTGTGTTTCTTTCCCGTATAAAACAGAATTCGTTCCGTGGTGGTCGTCTTACCGGCGTCAATGTGCGCCATGATACCGATGTTTCGTGTCTTTTCAATTGGGTGTCCGCGACTCAAATTTTTTACTCTCCCCTTGACGATATGTATACAAACTCGGAACTCATCTTAAGAGATACGGTGTTTAGATACTACTTGGATCAACCAGAAGATAAAAGGGTGTCGCCTTTCGGGTTCGGGGTGTATCCTAGAGTTCCATTAAGTTTTCTGGAGAAAGTCATCTGGGAATCTGACATGACAATGGCTATCGAAAGATTGGGAGCCAAACAAACCAAAGTCATAGAACTGATGGACAGGGTATTAGTAAAACTTTGGATCCAAGGTCAGAAAGTGACATCAATTTCTGGAGATTCCCGCAGAATGTATCCAGCATATCCGAATACCATTTATATCTCATGGGAACATGATACTGACGAAAATGGAAACCCGTCGAAGTACATAAGCTGACTGTCGGCAGCGCCTAGCATGAGTGATGAAGTGGTTGATTCGATTGTTGATTCAGGTATTTTACCGAGTGGCATAACTGTTCTGGATTTTGAGTCTGATTATCTTGACCCCTACACTTTCCTCAACCTAGAACGTTGAAGGGAGATTTCAAAATGAAAACGTTTGCAGTGGCAGCTTCCCTATTTCTGTTTCTGACAAATGCCTTCGGGTTCACTATCGGGGCAACAAAAGCGCATATCGAAAATCATTCTTTGCTGAAAGCTATCGAGGGCAGCACATTGGTTGTTGTCGGTAAAGTTATTGGAATGGAATACGAAAATCGGAATGTGGATCCTGTAGGGTATCCCAAACAAGTAACAACTGATGTGACAGTTCTAGTCGAGCATCTTATAAAGGGAACACCTAACGCTGGCAAGAACGAAAGTGAAATTCATGGTTCTAGGGGGAAAGACTATAGATCTCAAAACAGGAGAGCATATTGAGATGCACGTTAGCGGAGAGCCTGAATTTTCAATGGGGGAATGGGTTCTGCTATTCCTGACCAATAAACCTAACCCATTTTATGAAAGATACCCACATGACGGATACCGATTATTCCACAATGCCTACGGTAAAATAGAAATCAAAGATAACAAACTGGAATTGATATACTTTTTAGATATTCCGGAGGAAGTAACCGTACTAGACCCTCAAGTATTCACTGTTAGGGTTATTACAGTGCCTACAGATTTGGTTGTTCAACTCGGTTTAGCGTTCGTTAAGAATAAAGACGAAGTAACAAAACTGGAGAATGTTCTTAGAGCCATCGCACAAAAAGAGGATCCGATGCAGCAGTCGGAATTCCTCTAGATATTATAAAGAAACTCATACGTGATGCGAATCGAATTATCATCGAATTATCAAAGAAGAAAAGGAGGGACACGAAACCGACATACGTTTGAGATAGAACTATTCCATTGACCAGCGCAATGTGATAGTGTATGATGTCTCTTGCGTGTACATATCTCGGCAACGTAATTTAGAAACGTTTTCCGAGACAGACACATATTCGAGAATAAAACCCATAATAATTCACCACCATGGCTTATTTTGGGTAATTGGGTAGGCGGCGTGTTTGTATCACGTCGCATTTTATTTTGATATATTTTATCCGAGAGGAGAATAATGTCAAGAAAATTGAGAATTATCTGCTGCGCAATCGTATTTGGGGCATTGACTGCACACTCGACGGCGCAACCATTGATTGAGATTCCCGACCGCAATTTGCGAGATGCTATTGCATCGGAACTCGGCATATCTGCCGACCAAATCACTGTTGCAGATATGTTGCGCCTAACATCTTTGGAAGTCAGTCGTACAACACTTAGCAATCTATCTGGGATCGAATCGGCAATCAACCTGATCCACTTAAATATTTGGGGAAACGAGATTTCAGATATTTCGCAGTTATCCGGTTTGGTAAACCTTGCAAGGTTGAATATTGGTGGAAACGCTATCACAGACCTTACCCCGTTGTATGAATTGACAAGCCTGAATGAATTATGGATGGGCAGGAATTCCGTATCAGATATTTCTCCGCTAGTAGGAAACACGGGTATAGGTATAGGAGATTTTGTTGACGTTAGAAATAACCCATTGAGTGAAGTATCACTGCACATACACGTTCCAGAACTTAAACGCAGACAGGTTGATATTCGATACCATGCTAGTCAGATACCCGCTCAGTTGAGATATACAGGGGCGGAAGCCGATGTTGGAGAAAGATTTGTAATAAGCCTTGTGGCTGATTCCATAACCAATTTAGCTTCTTGGCAACACTATACATTCAATTACAGCCGTGAAGCGCTCAAAGTTATTTCTATTGATGAAGGGGATTTACTAAGGCAAAGCGGGGTAAATACTTATTTCCTAAAAGGTCACATGCACGATTCACTAGGGTTAATTTCAGGAATCAGCGGAGCTCTCGTTCACGGCAGCGTCAGCGGAACTGGCACGTTGATGACAATTACGTTTGAAGCAAGACAGGCACAAAGAAACCCTCAATTTGGGGGAAGCCTTGGGTTTTATCAACGTGACGGTGCGGAAATACTATGGGATTTTGCTCGTGACCCAATCATCATTACGAACTATTCGGGAGACGTTAATGCCGACGGTGTTGTAGATATTCGTGACTTGGTTTCTGTAGCAACCTCGTTTAATCGCTTTCGCTCTTATGCCGACCTAAACGGAGATTTCAAAATCAACCTTCTCGACTTAATTATCGTTGCCGAGAACCTCGATTGAGTTAGGAATTGACTTGACAACTCACCTTTCCAGAAATGGTCTTAGCAATCTCCATGACGACGAATGCGAAGAAGGGCATCTCCAGTCATCAGCTAGCACATGACCTGGGCCTTAACCAGAAAACTGCATGTTTCATGCAAACACGAATTCGAGCAGAAATGGCAAGCAAGCATAATGTTCTACTGCAAGGCGTCATCGAAACCGATGAAACCTATGTTGGCGGAAAACCTCGCGGACGAGGAAACAAATCGGAAGGCAAACCGGCGAAACGTGGGAGGGGGACAAACAAGACTACTGTTATCGGGGCAGTTGAAAAGGGAGGGCCTGTTGTTGCCGAACCGACTTCTGATTTGTCGGGCAGAGATGTACTTTCGTTCATTCTACTTCTACAGAATGTAAAGACTAACAAGACTCGCCTGATACTGACGAATACAAGGCATACAACACAGTAGATCGTTTTATGCAGCACGAAGTGATTCGTCATAAAACGGAATATGCACGTGGTGATGTCCATACCAATACGATTGAGGGGTTTGGTCCCTTCTCAAGCGTTCTTGGTATGGGCAGCATCACTAGTATTCAAAACGCTATCTTGCCATTTACGTCGCCGAGGCCTGTATAGGTACAACAATCGCACTGTCGAAGGAGGGTTCGACAAGTTCGTTAGAGGGTGCTTTTTACTTCAGACTCTTGTAGAAATGCCATCATAGCGGCAAAAAGAAACAACATTGCTGTGCCGACCCCTTCCCTATAATCTTCCTGAATTTTCGTAGTAACGGCGCCGACCAGAAAACCGTATATTCCAAAACAACGCATTTTGGACTCTCGATCCCCTCGACGATAACTAGGACTTAAAAGTGCTAGGAGAATCGCAGAAGCAGGAATCCAGAAAAACGTGGCATCGGGAATCGAATTATGTGTTACGCCTCCGACAATCAAACTAAAAACAAACCGTAGTACCAGGCTTTTTCTTATCATTATGAACACCATCAAGATCCATGAAACCAAATACTTTCTTGCCCCTCTGGATCAACGCTTTTGGGCATGGCTTATTGATGTTTCAGTAATCATTCCCTTTTGCTTGCCCACATATTGTTAATCGAACTCGAAGATAACGGATTGATATTCCAAATTCTCAAAGTCGTTTTTTCACTCAACGAAGATAACCTCCTACCGATAATTTTTTTATATTTTCTCGTAAAAGACGGCTTTTGTGATGGACAAAGTTTTGGCAAGCAAATCATGTATATTCGTGTAATAAACTCGCATACGGGGAAAGCTGGCACGTGCTGCGATTCTATTGTGCGAAACCTTCCCCAACTATTATAAGCGTAGTAGATTTCGTTACAATTTTCAATTCGACAAAGAAGCAACGAATCGGAGATAAAATTGCTCGCACCTTTGTGGTGAAATGCTAGTTGCGTCGCATCTTATCCAGTCGGTTACAGATTTTTGTATATTTTATTCCAATGTATATTAGAACTGCTATATGGATAACAAAATAAATATAATATTCTGGCTTAGATGGGCTAAATACTTTTCCCCAAACATGAGAATGTGTCTTATCTTCCGCATTATCGAGCACCTAAAAGTTTAGTTTCTCAGGTGGCCGTATCCCGTATCATAATTGACAGAAATGAAGTTGATGATGGAAGGGCAAAACCGGTCAATCAATCGGACTCACGGTAGTACCTTGGTGATTTTTGCTCGTACGTGGAGGTATACCCCAAGATCTAGTATGTGAAAATTCGATATTATACAAGTTTATTATGCGGAAGATGAGTGTGTTAGTATCATGATGAGTGTGTTAGTATCATATAGTCTAAAATGACAGCAATTAAAATCAATTTAATTAAAATGATCTTCAAACGTCTGACGTTCACGCCCTTTCTCCAACAACTCGTCGATGCTCGTATGTAAATTTATTTCTGCCTGTATCTCTGCTTTCAGGATTCTTATATCTGTCAGAACTTGAAAAATTTCTCTCTTTAGTTTGTCGCACTCACCACACCATCTAACGTTAGGGGCTTGAAACAACTCTCTCAACACTTCCTCCTCTAATTCAGATATCCTATTTAATTGATAATCAAGAGAGTATTGATGTCCGGTTTTCACTGGTACTTGTACTGGAGCACGACTAACGCACCCGATGCCTGCAAACACCATGATGAAGATAATGGAGCACGACTTGAGATATTTCAGAGATTGGCTTGACATATCATCCTCTATACAGTAACCTATGCGCCCCTTCCCCCAAGGGATGTGTAGGTGCTGGGATTCGGGGTTTGCGTCTTTCAGTGCTTTCTCTATTCGTAACTGTTTAGTCCCTCGATTTCTGGAGTTGAGTGCTATGAATCTAGACTGGTTTTTTTCCATTTTCTAGGCGGGCTCGTGTAGATGCTCATTTTTCCAGTTTGTAGTAGGGCAATTCATTGCCCGTCCTATGACTCCGGGGGTTTTTCTGACCACTAATCACTAGCCACTAAACACTTACCTCTATTCTTTTTATAATATCGCTTTTTAGACTTATCGTCAATATAACATTATTGAGCATCAGGCATTTTGTTGGCAACCAATATCAATTCCCGAATATAGACCACCCCATCTTGATTTATGTCTGCGCGCAAACCGACACCTTCATTGCCGAACTGAAAAGCAACGAGAATCAAATCTTGAACATCTACTACACCATTTCTGGTAACATCCTCATCTTGGAATATATCTTCCGACCGAACCCGATTTCCCAACCACGACGTATCCCACACATCTATCATACCAGGATTTCCGTACATTGTAGCAACAATGACACTGCTATCGGGTGAAAAACATATATCGTTAATGTGAGAAGCTGTTCTGAATACCTCGATAATTTGTTTGGTTTCCAAGTCGAACAGCTTTATTTCACTATCATCAGAAAATGCAACGATGCTATCCCCCGGATAAAAACTTAGGGAACAAGTAAGAAGGAAAATTTGTGGTGGGGTGTGTTGCGAGGTTGTTGGAACTAGGACAGCTGCAGTTTGTGAGACTGTCTCCCCCGCCAGCTATCGGCGAGCCGTTCGGTTCAACTCACCGATAGCTAGTGAAAGAGATTGTCTCCCTTGGTTTTACCGTTACTTATCTTTCGGTGCTTCTCCGTGTTGCAGCGTCACGAAACTTCCGCCTCCATTGGGGTATCTGATGTACATTGTAACCTTGGCTCCTGCTTCAATCGATTCAACGTGCTCGGTAAAGTCTTGCACATTATGAATCTCGTTGAAGTCAATTTCCTGAATGAGGCTTCCAACCTGTATTCGTCTCTCACTCGCCGCTTCACTCCCTCGCTCGATGTGTACAACCACGACCCCTGTTTCACCTTCGTGACCATACATCTTGGCAAGTTCATCCGTTAAATCCTGCACCTGCATACCAGCTAATGGCTTCCCATCTGTACTGTCGGGCACCAATTGAGTTATCTTGCCGGATTCAAGCACCTCTTGTGGCGGACGTTTGCCGAGAGTAATCTTTAGCAACTTTTCTTTGCCTCTGCGGCTGATTTTGACTTCGACTTCCTTTCCAACTTCAGTCGCAGCGACTATGTGAGTCAGATGAATCCCATCTCGGATTGGCGTTTGATTTAATTCAAGAATCACATCTCCCCGTTTGAGCCCGGCTTTGTCTGCCGGAGTTCCTTCGTAAACAATTGCGATCAAAGCTCCTCGCCGTTCATCCAAGCCGAAATCCTCGGCAAGTTCGTAGGTTAGCTCTTGAAGGCGCACGCCTAGCCACCCGCGCTCAACTTTGCCGGTGTTAATCAACCGATCCATGATTTGCCGTGCGAGGTTGCTCGGGATGGCGAATCCGACGCCTATATTGCCCGGTTGAAAACTGTTCCCTGTAAGAATTGCCGTGTTAATGCCAACCAG
This sequence comes from Candidatus Poribacteria bacterium, assembly GCA_965204085.1. Lineage (GTDB taxonomy): Bacteria > Poribacteria > WGA-4E > WGA-4E > JAJDTR01 > JAJDTR01. The sequence continues at coordinate 2,765,854 of CBDBEE010000002.1, forward strand.
TTCACCGCGAATATTGATGAGGGCGCCGCCGCTATTCCCTCGGTTGATTGGCGTATCCGTCTGGATGAAGTCCTCGTATACCACACGGGAACCGAGTGGATCGGCACGTCCTTTAGCGCTCACGATTCCACGTGTCACTGTTTGCGAAAGCCCAAACGGGGTGCCGATGGCAACAACCCATTCGCCAACTTCAAGCGCATCCGAATCTCCAAAGTTCAGCGTGGGTAAATTCTTTCCGTCAATCTTCAATACGGCGAGATCCGTTCCCTCCCTACCAGCATCTGCTCCGATCAACTCCGCTTCAAATTCACGGCCTCCCGGAAGAATAACCGTGATGTCATCCGCGTCTTCAATGACATGATTGTTAGTAAGGATGTAGCCGCTTTCGCTTACAATAATACCAGATCCGAGGCCCCTGTGCTCACGTCGCCGCTCCGGGGCATCGCGTCCAGGGTTTCTGCGATTTCTACGGTCATCAAAGAAATAATCGAACCAATCCGGAAAATTGTTTCGGTCGCTCACTTGGACAACTGTCTTGGTCCTGATTTGGACAACGGCTGGTTTCGCGCGATTCACTATTTCGATGAAGGCGCGGTTGGCGCGCTCCAAGTATTCAAAATCGCTCTCAAGCGTTTGAGCGGTTGCAGTTTGGGTTGATAAGCTATTGTTGGATTGGTTGACAGTGATGCTGACAGCCACCATCGTGATCGCCGCGAATAGAAGCAGCCAGCGGATTGACTTGAGTCGGGACATAAGTAATACCTCCAATTTTTTCCCAAAGACACACTCATATCAAAATGAAAGTTTCAGGAAAGTGTATAATTGTTGTATTGCCGTGACAAATTTCGGTTAAGCACCGATTGCTAGCCTTTTATCGGAATTAATCTCATAAAAAAGCGCCCTGTCCATCTAGACAGAGCGCTTTATTCAGGGAACGAAAGCCGTGTCCATTATTCGGTCCTAATCGGAATCTCTTTCGCTTCCTCTTTCTTGGTTTTCGGCACCGAGATTGTTAGAACACCTCTCGTGAACGAGGCGTCTATATCATCGGTGCGTAGATTCCTGGGAAGGCTAAACGAACGTTGGAACTGACCGTAACTCCGTTCAACTAAATGATATCCGGAGTCCTTGTCCTCCGATTCGCTCTTTTTCTCACCCTTAATTGTCAGCACATTTTCAGTGACGGACACGTGAACATCGTCCTCGGACAATCCGGGAACTTCCGCACGGAATTCAACGTGGTCGTCAGCATCTACGACATCAACCGGTGGAGCCCAATTGCTGTCCGTCCTTGAACGTAGAACACCTTGGTTACCAAAGAAGTTGTCGAAAACCCTATCGATTTCTCTGCGGGTCGAAAAGATGTCCTGTAGTGGTTTCCATGTGGCTAGGCTTGTCATTATTATGTTCCTCCTTAAATGTTGTTAGTGTTAGGTTGAAAATTTATCGCCGATTTTCGGTTCAATCTGATTATGAGCAAATCACATGCCAAAATCGATTTTATTGCGGGGCGCGTACTATAATCCTCTGTACTTTTATCTGCGACAGGCCTTTCATGCACTGCGAAGGCAGTGTTCATCCCTGTTTATCGTTAATTTCTATTGAGAAACAGAGCGCGCTGAAATTCCATTTACCGATCTTGGAAACTGATTTGGGAGGATAGAAAGTTGGAATTCGGGAGCGAAGCCGTCGCCGAGTGCCATTTTGACATCATTCAGAGGTAATTCTGCCAAGATGGACGATTTTCACAACGAGGGGGATTTGCGCTTGGCGATTCGGGAATCTGTCTGCTGGAAGGCTTCGTTTAGCACGCAATTCACTGACCGCTGGAAATACGATCCACGTGTTCGCGCACGACGTGTTCTGGCGACAACTTAATGAACAGCCACGCACCCGGAATCGAAATAGCGAGCAAGCCGATAATGATGTCATCCACTTTGCCTATTACTGGAAGGAAGTCAAAATCGAGGGGATTGATAAAGTAAAGGACGGCGAACACTACGGCGAGAATCTCGAACAGCACGAGAACCGCTTTCCGATAGATCGGAATACGGCTGTCCCAAAACAGCCGCCAAGCCAGCTTGACAAAATTTGGCAAGTGATAGAGGAGGCGCAAAAAACGGAGAGATTTGGGTCCTCTACCGCCCATGAAAGAGAAATTCATACGTGATGTACCACCGATTGCTGATTGAAGCGACTCTAAGATTGATCGATAATCGCGGCGCTTTTGGAACATCAAGCACTAGAATCACTGATTATAGCCGAAAGTTCGAAGTTTCCGCAACGAAAATGGCTTAACGCTTGTTCATATAATCTAATCGCAGCGTTACGACGTGAAGTGACACTGATTATCGTCGTTTATCAAATCACACGCAGTTTCAAAAAACGCTTGCCTGAACATCCCTATTCTGATACACTGTCCCAAATATGTGGAAACTCGGGATTTGAAAAGTACATTCAGACTTGGACACACGAATAAATGCTGCGTTGACCATGAAATACATCATGGTCTCCCGATTTGAGTTGAGGAGGGTCTATGAGATTAGGGTTTCTCACAAGATATTCTGAAGAAATAGTCGAATTTGCTGGTAACGACGAGTCGTTTGAGTGTTTGGAGATTAACGGTCCTCCCGACGAATGGATTGGCAAATCGGCTAAAGTCAAATCATCTCGAAGCAGAGCGAAAGCGCTGCTTGAGGAGAATGAGTTGACGATTGCCTCTTTCCTGTATTTAAACTTTCCTCGGATTGACATCTCTGGTAGAGAATTGTCCAAACAACTGAATCTCCTAGAGGATGTGATGGATACCTGCAACGAGATGGACGTGTCCGTGATGACGGGAGCCGGACCGATGGGTTATGACCCAAGCGTCAGCCTTGAAGAGAATGTCGACCGTTATAAGAAGGTTTATTCCCGTGTTGCCAAAGTCGCCGAAGACAATGGAGTTAAGATTGCCTTCGAAAATTGGCCCGGTGCTGGCCCCTTCGCCGAAGGAGCAAACCTTACTGTAACGCCGGAAGCGTGGGGATTGATGTTTGACGCGGTGCCGTCAAAACAAATCGGTCTCGAATTTGACCCCTCCCATCTTATCTGGCAGTGGATTGATCCCTTCGCCGCATTCGACGAGTTTTTTGATCGTGTTTACGTGTTGCACGCCAAAGATACCGAGATATTCGAAGACCGCGTCAAGCGTGGCGGCGTTTTTGGCAAGGGTTGGTGGCGCTACCGCTTGCCCGGCTTCGCCAAATTCGATTGGCATCGTTTGTTTGCCATGGCGCACGAACGCGGATATGAGGATGCGGTCATAATCGAGCATGAAGATCCGGTTTTTGACGATGACCGGCGCCAGGAGGGCTTTCATCGTTGCGGACAATTCCTCAGAGGGTGTATCTTGGACTAAGGGCTCCACACGTGGAAATACTCAAACGACAAAAACCTTAGTGTCTGCCCTATGCTGTCCTGCCATCACCTTTCCTGAATCTACGAAACGACTAAACATCGTACTCACTGAGCAATACTCAAATATTGGAGGATAAATTATGGAAATACGACCAAATCGAGTTAAACGCAAATTGGCTTCCGGCGATACCGCGTATGTAGCTGGCGGCCTCACACACCCCGACGACATTGATGCGTTTGGTCCGCTAGGCTTTGACGGCTTCTGGCTTGAGGGAGAGCACGGCGGAGTGGATCCATCTGAACTCGGCAACCTTACCCGAGCGTGTGACATTTGGGGAATGACTTCGGTCGTTCGCATCAATCAAAATAATCAAGGCATCATCTACCGCACATTGGACCGGGGTGCACAGGGCATCGTCGTTCCGCACGTGAATACGAAAGAGGAAGCTCAGAATGTGGCGGATGGCGGGAGGTTCGCACCCGTCGGATATCGAGGGATGTTTGGCAGCAGACAGAGTTACGCGGTGCCCAATTTTTACGAACTCGCCAACGACGAAACGTTGTTAATCGTGTTGATCGAGGACATCGCCGCCATACGAAATCTGGATGAAATCTTGACCGTCGACCAGATTGACGTGTTCTTCGTCGCGCCCTCCGATCTGGCAACATCAATGGGGCACCTCGGCGGTGTGGGTCACCCGGAAGTGCAACAAACGATTGATGACGCGCATCAGCGAATCCAAGCCGCCGGACGTATCGCCGGCGCCATGGTGAGTAATGACAACGTCGCAAAATACGCAGAGGCTGGCGTGCGATTCCTTTTTACGACAATCGGCGGTTGGCTTTCCGCTGGCGCGGCGGAGTTCATGGAGCGTGCCGAAGCTGCCAAGAAGTAACACTATATGAAGATTTATACCAAAACGGGCGATACCGGGGAGACCGGACTATTTGGAGGCACTCGCATCCCCAAAAACTCGTTACGCGTTGATACCATTGGTACGATTGATGAACTTAATGCCTGCATCGGGACTGCAAGATCGCAAATCGATGATGAGGAAATTGCGAACCTCCTTCACCGAATTCAGAATGAACTTTTCAACATTGGAGCGGATCTCGCGACCTTGGATTCTCATGCCAAGTCGGATAAATTACGGATCTCCCCGGATTTCGTAGGAGCGTTAGAGGAGGACATCGACAGACTGGATAACCAACTTTCCCCACTGAAGAACTTTATTCTTCCCGGGGGCAGTGTGGCCGGGTCGACGCTGCATCTCGCCCGAACTGTATGCCGCCGAAGTGAGCGCTGCGTTTTAAGTCTCGCGGAGTCGGAATCAATCAACCCGTTGATTCTGCCCTACCTGAACCGCCTGTCGGATTTCCTTTTCGTACTCGCACGCCTTGTTAACCATCGCTTGGGACAACCGGAGCCATTATGGGAGTCGCCATTGGCGCCCGACTCTGCAAAGTGAGGAATAGTAATGAAAATAATTGTAACAGATAGTAGTTATAGTGAAGACCTCCGCCAAATGATACTGGATGCGGCGGGGAATAACAGCGTGGTATTCCCTGTATCAGGCGAGGACCTGCTGGACGCGGTCGATGAAGAGGTGGAGGTCATCTTCGGTGGATGCAATGAGGGGATGATGGGACGGGCACCGAATCTGAGATGGGTGCAATCCAGTTCAGCCGGAATGGACGCATTCCTGACGCCGGCGCTCCGAGACAGCGACATCGTGGTTACAAACGCAGCAGGCTTGTACGGCCCCAATGTCGCCGATCAAGGATTCGCGCTGCTGTTGGGATTGGTTCGAGGTATTCATCATTTTGCGCGGCGCCAGGACAATCATAGATGGGACAATCGCGTACCCACCCCGATTATAGAGATACCCGGTCTCACAATTGGCATCGTCGGCATGGGCGGGATTGGCGGCTTTATGGCAAATCGGGCAAAAGGGTTTGACACACACGTCATCGCGGTTGACGCATTTCGTACCGACAAGCCGGAGAACGTCGATGAACTAATGCCAATCGATCAGCTCCCCGATTTGATGAGCCGGTCGGATGTCGTTATGATCGCTTGTCCGCTCACGGATGAGACGCGCAGTCTGATTAACGCGAGCAATTTGGCACTGATGAAGCCCACCGCTTACCTGATTAATGTCGCTCGCGGACCGATCGTTGACCAGGAGGCACTGGTCGAAGCACTGGAAAACGGAACAATCGCAGGAGCGGGATTGGATGTGACTGAAGTCGAACCACTCGACAAAGACAGTCCGTTATGGGATATGGACAACGTGATAATTACGCCGCATGTCGCCGGGGTGTCACAGCGTAGATTTCCGCGTTTGGTCGAGTTCTTCTGCAACAACCTGAAAAATTACTTGGCAGGCGAGCCCTTGGCGAACGTCGTGCGAAAAGAACTCGGCTTCTAGGAGATAGTTTAAGCTCGACTCTGTACATTTGTAGGGTGCGATCTACCGGGTGAACAAAGAGGGCGATAGTAGATCCCGCGCGATAGAGTTCCCAGTGCGATAGAGAACCTTTGTAACGCGACACGCTCGACAGGAAACGCCGCAAACACCACGATTTGAGCTAACACAAGGTACCGCCTCTGTCTGACGCGCGCACAGAAACCGGCCCTTTTCCGATGTGGAAATGCGAGATTGACGCTAATCACATTCGTTAAGTCATAATTTAACGAATGTGAATAACTATACTTCGGCAGAAAAAACAGAGCATTATTGATTGAGATATATCGGAAACATTATTGTTAAGCGGCGACACGGAAGATTGCCTTGATGTCAATATGACATTTGGTGAAATCCGCATCATCAGTGGACTTGTTGAAAATCAATTGGCGCATGACAAAGCGTCTAAGTTGTTGGCGGACTGAAGAAACGGTTGATGTAGTGGTTGATTCACTGGCGGTTTCATGAATTCCTTCAGGTGAGTGGTGCTTCAATAAGACGAGTCGAGCCAAACTTGCAGCGATACAACAAAGTTGCGTGAACCGCAAGAAGGCTAAGGTAGTCGTAGATTGATAGTCGCCCAAACCAAAGTATTGTTTGAGTTCACGTATAGCGATTTCGATTGAAAACCTAGCGGCATATATCTCAAGAATCTGAGTCGGCGATAAATCGAGAGAAGTGGAGACCAAAAGGATAGGGCGGTTTGTTCCATCAGCGATGACCACACGGACTTTGTGCTGCACATCACGCAGAAAGAGGTCAATGACGAGATACTCCACTTGGCACTGCTTTCCATATAGCCAAGCAGTTGTGGTCTGTCTTTGCATCTGATTGAAGCATTTGGCGAGTTTGATACATTTACCGCGTTTAGGCGGTCGCCCACGCCCACAGTAGAATGGTGGGAGGAATCCAACGGCGTCATGACGTAAACGAGTGACGAGTGTAATCCCTTGCTCAACTAGTGGATTAATGAAGTTGGCTTTTGAGAAGAAGGCATCGGCAACAACACACAACGGTTTTGCTTTGACGCTATTCTTGACGAAAAAGACAGCAGCAAGCACAGCGGCGATTATACCCATCGGTTGAGCATTGCCTTGTGTGTCCACAACGAAATGAGATGGATTACTCTTGCCTGAAATCAATCGACTTATAACGGGTAGGCAATGCCATTGATGTTTGACACGTGCCAGAAAGCCAGCTATTACCCATTGATGCCCAATGACTTGCTTATCGGGGTGTGTTGAACTCTGTTGCCATTTTTGAACTCCACTCATTTTTCCCTTCACCTTTTTTACCATTGTCGGGTCAACAGCAAGTAGCAGATGGCCGGCGTAACTCAGTGAATCGCCAAGTTCAGATAGAAGTAGGTCAATCACAGATTCGATGACTTCTGACAAATCCCACTGGAAGGTCGAAAGAAACCGGTGCCAACCGGATAGAGATTTATCAACGAAAATACACGTATCAGCAATGTGGGTAAGGCATTTTCGGCTTTGTCCGATTAATAACGAAAAGATGAAACCGACGAAATAGGTGAAGGTCGGTTTAGAAAACCCTTGACGAAACTTCAACAAATACGGTATCCATATCTCTGGGAAGAAATTATCCATAACACTAGTGGGCAAATCGCCGTTTGCCCTTATATACCTCCAATCTTTTTTGGTGAATTAGAGGTATGATAATTTCTTCCCTTTTAATTTGTCACCCTAAATTCTGCCGAAGTATAGTGAATAAAAAAGTTCGGTTTTCCTGTTACAAGCACAAGCCTGTTTAAGTTAAATCCACAGGTGACGAAGTCTAAATCAGTGAAGAATGAGATGCCCCCAACCTTGGAGCGTAGCGGCGTAAGATTGAAGGAAAAGGTTGCCATCGTCACTGGCGCCGGAAGCCGCGCTGACTGCGCTGACGGCACCGGACTGGCGACAGCAGTCCTCTTCGCCATGCAGGGCGCCAAAGTGCTCGTTGTAGATGTCGACGCCGATAACGCGGCGCGGACCGTTGCCGCCATTGAAGAAACGGAAGGAGAAACATCAGCCTTTGTCGGCGATGTCACGAAAAGCGCGGACTGCAAGGCAATGGTTGAGGCGGCTATTGAACGATTCGGGCGTTTGAACATCCTGTTCAACAACGTCGGCATCAGCGGGATCGGCAATCCGGGGACCGTTCTTGACGTGAATGAAGATGGCTGGGAACGGATGATGGATATCAATCTCAAGAGCATGATGCTTGCGAGCAAATACGTCATCCCGGCGATGACAGAGGCTGGCGGTGGATCCATAATCAACATTTCTTCAATCGCGGCTCTGCGATCTCCGAACATGACGCCTGAAGTTGCCTACGCCACTTCCAAGGGGGCAGTCATCTCGCTAACCCGGAATATGGCGGTGTATCACGGCAGGGATGGTATCCGCGTCAACTGCATCGTGCCGGGTTACCTTTACGCCTCAATGGTTAGTAACATAAGCGACGAATACCGGGATCTGCGCCGCCGAACCGTACCGCTCGGGACCGAAGGAACGGCTTGGGATGTCGCGTGGACATCCGTGTTCCTCGCCAGCGATGAATCTCGATGGATTTCGGGAGTGATGCTGCCAGTTGACGCCGGGTTACTTGCAACTACACCGCTAACCATGTTGCCCCATCTTCGTTAAGTGGCGATGATTTTCGATTACGAATTCGTTCAGTGTAAACAAAGTGAAGTTCAAGACACAATGCAGCCAGTATTTGAGTAGTGAAAGGGGATAATTAGCTATATGACCGCGCTCATCCGAGACTACCGCGAGGACGACCGCCGGCAAGTTGGCATGATCTGGTCAGCCGCTTTCGATGCCGGGCAACCCAATCCGAATGTTGATAATCTTGACGTGCGACTCGACACCAGAAGTCCTGAGGAAGACGCACAAGTGTTTGTCGCCGATGAAGACGGATTCGTCGCGGGAGCATTCCAGATTTTCTACACCCCGATGACGTGCCGCGGCGTGCTATTCAAGTGTGGCGGTGTGAGCGGGGTAGCGGTTACTCCCGCCGCCCGTAAACGGCATATCGGAAGCGCCATGATGACGCACGCGATAAAACACATGCACAGCACTGGAGAAACGATGTCGAATCTCCACGCCGCCCACGAGATATTTTATCGACGTTTCGGATGGGAGTGTTGCGGTCGTGACGTTCGCGTGACGTGCCCCGTCCCATTGTTCCCCAAAATGGACTGTTCGTTGCCCGTCCGGCAATTGGACGTCGACGATTGGTCGCCATTGGATGCGGCGTATGAAAAGTTTTCGTATCGTTATTCGGGAATGCGCACCTCCCGTAAGGGTTTCGGTTTGTCGCGTCTCACACAGACCAGCGGGACTCCGCCCTTTGTGTTCGCCGCTGGCGACCCGGTAGAAGCTTACGCACTCCTTCGATTGACGCGGAACGATGACCTTGATGTCATAGAGTTTGTGTGGTCTACCCTTGAAGGATATAAATCGATGCTCGCCACTCTGGCAGGCGTCGGGATCAATCGTCAAACCATCACTTGGGCTGAACCCTCAAATGGCCCCTTCCTTTCATCAAAGTGGTTCACTCGCGGCATGACGGCGAGACTCCCGAATCCCTCTATGTTCCGAGTAATCAATGTACCCGATTCGCTCACGGGGCTGTCAACGACGGAATCCGGCACTTTCACAATGGTCATTGATGACGAAATCCTGCCGGCCAACCGCGGTCCCTGGCGAGTGTCATTCTCACCGGAGGGTGTGAATGTCGAACCGACCGACAGCGGAGACTTACACTTGGATATTCGCCAGTTTACGCAAGCATGGTTAGGCGAACCTAGTCTTGACAATCTATTGGAACACGATTTTGTGTCATGCTCTAGCACTGAAGCGGTAAAGGCTGCGACCGCGCTCTTACCACCTAAAACGACCTACACGCTCGAGTATTATTAAGCTCGACTCTGTATACCTGTAAGATAGAATCGAGGGAGCGATTAGCGATTGCGATAGAGATCCTCGTGTACCGTACACGTCCTGCCACTACTCAACTGTCTGTAGGAGCGATCTCCAGGTCGCGACTTCCTTACTTGCATTTAACTCTTGTCGAGCAAACCAATATACCTTGGAAGGAACCTTCAATCACCAATTCGATTTTTCTATATGTATGTCTAGTATCTCAACTGTCTTGGATGGCAATCACGCTTTCATACCAAAATTTCATACCAACGTCTTTATAACTAGAATGTCGAAACTGCCATGTAACCAGTCATAGCAAGAGTTTTCACCCGGTCGTTGCCCCTACTGAAAACACCCGTTTGGCATGAAAAGTATGAAATTTCAGAGGGCTGCTAAACGACGTCATTCAGGTCATACCTACGATTTAGCGGATAGGTTCAAAATGGATCACTCGGAAACCCACGCATACAAACGGTAATGTCGTCACATTAAGAATTAGTTACGGATGATTCAAACTTAGAAGGAGAATCCGATGAAAGAAACCGATGTCCCCGCAATCGATCCGAACGAAATCATCGATTTCATGAATATCGATGAAACCGACTTTCGTTCATTCACTTTAGAGCAGCGAATCCGTCATTTCGAAGTTGAAGGTTACGCGGTTTTGCCCGATATATTAAGCCCGAAACACATGGCGCGGCTGAAGTCGGAGCTTGCGGACGCTCCGATGGGAGTTAAGCCGTACAGCGACTATCAGACAGTTGGAAAACAGCAGCCGCAGTGGGTTAGCCGCGCCGTGGCAGAGCTAATCGGCCATCCGCCAACCATTGAATTCCTTACGGAACTCATGGGACCCGACATCGTCTTTACCCGGGGATTTTTTCAGCGAACACTCCCGGGCTCACCCGGTATTTCGATGCATACCGACGGTCAACCCCACGGTTCGTCAATCTTCGACTACGAAGGGAGCTCCCCTCGACTGCTTCGCGTACTTTACTATCTTGATGACCTGTTGCCAAAACGCTCGCCGTTCCGCTGTATTCCCCGCAGCCATCTTTCTTTCCACGCCCAAGCCAGTCCCTACGTGCGCTACAAATCGCATCCCGAAGAAATTACGCTCTGTTTAGAGGCAGGTTCTGCGGTGGTAATTCCTAGCACGCTTTTCCATGCCACCCATCCAAACACGGACACTTTGCCTAGAGAGCTCATCCAGTTCGGCTATCGACCGGCATGGGCCGGTCCCATCCAACCTATGGCAGAATGGGATCCCGAACTAGTGGCTGCTGCGCCCGAACAAGCCAAGCCGTTCCTGCAGAGTCCGAACACGACGGGCGGGGTTTGGGGATTGGAGCACAAACCGGAAGGAATGACAACAGATGCTCCCTCAATTAATCCAAGTCGTTGGGGAGAATAGCACACATTAGCCCTATTATAGTCAATTCAAACTTGCACACATTTCGGTAGGTGCGGTTTCCAACCGCACCTACAAGACCGGATTGATGCCGGTCAGTAGGGGAACTTGTCCTACCGCAGTGTATAAACAATTGTTGGCTTTGATATAGCTTTACTGTAGCCGTGGATTGACGGCTAGGCAGATCGACAACGAACTGCACTTTTCGAATAGCCATGAGCGTATAGCGGGCATTCCAACGTTTACTCTTTGAACACACGATTAGGAGACCATCCATGAAAGCTGGCGTTTGTACAAGAGACATGACGTTTCCTGAACTCATCGGCAATCCTTCTGTACACGATCGACTCTTTGCCAAAGTCTTGGTGTTGGATGACGGAGAAGAATCTCTATGCATAGTTTGCTTGGATACGGTTGGCCCATTCTTTCCCGAGGTCCGCGAAAAGATTCATCAACAACTCGGTATTCGACACACATTAATAAACTGTTCGCACACGCACGCGGACGGACGCGACTCGCGAGACGAAAGCTGGGAAGGACGTATGGAAGAGTTAGTCTTCTCAGCAGCAGAAGAAGCCTACGCCAGCCGAGTTGATGTATCGCTTCGAGTGGGAAGAGGATCGGCTCAGGTCGGATACAACAGACGGCTTGCAGACGAAAACGGTGTAGTGGTTATGGCAGTCAACAAGGAGGGCGCGGTCGTGCCATGGGTCAATACACTTGCGGCGTATACGGACGATGGTAGTCCACTTGCGGTGTTGTTCGAACATGCCGCACACCCTGTTATCACCATGACTAGCGGTGACATTAGCGCCGACTTTCCCGGGCATGCCGTAGATCTCATCACTGAAGAACTAGGCGACGATACAACAGCACTTTTCGCACAGGGGTGCGGCGCAAACATCAACGGATTTCCCGTCTCCTTTAGCATTGAAAGCGGCTGGCATGAACGGGCGGAAGAGGCAGGTAGAAAGCTTGGTCGAGGTGTGCTTGAAGCCATGCGTAACAGCACCGAGATTAAGACGGACAAGTTAAAGGTGCGATCCACCCGTGTCACACTCCCCACCCAAGAGCTACCCACAATGGAACTCTGGCGGGAGTCATGCGAGCGTCTCAGGATTCTCTCGCTTCACGAGTATAGAAGACAAGAGCCGCTGCTTCAGTCGATCAAGGAAATGATCGAACGCGGGGAGTGGTCACCGTCAGAGGTGCAATTCGACATTAACGCTGTCATGATAGGCATGGAATGGTGCCTAATTACGCTTCCTAGCGAGATATTCTGTGAATACGAGCTGTGGGTTGACGAAAACGCGCCGTTTGACCACAACATGACTTTTGGATATACCAACGAAGGTCCTGGATATATTGCTACCGACAAAGAATTGGCTCTCGGAGAAAAGGGGGGCTACGAAGCGGGCTGCTTCCCTAGCCTATGGGCAAATCCGGTGAACCGTCCGCTTGCAGTTGGCATGGAAACCATAATCAAAGACGGAATTGCTTCCTTATGGATGGACTGAGAATCTAGTTTAAAGCACCCCAGGTTCCTACGCCCAAAGTAGGCGAAATTCATTAGTGGGCCACAATCCCTTTGGCACTACGCTCTACTAGCTAACCCAGGTTGCCACCTTTGTCGGACAGGGCACAGAAACCGAGTTTTTTCTGACGTAGAAACACGAGATTGACGAAAAATCAGATCAATTTACCTATATTTAGCGAACGTGCACCAAAAACTCGGTTTCTCTGTTATAGGTAGCAACTTGAGTTAGCTAATGCCGCATGGTCCGTCATGGGGGACAAAAAAACCCGACCGAAGTCGGGTTTTTTGAAACATACAGGTTAAGGTTAAATTCCGCATAAGCAACTGTTGGTCTAGCGTAGAATCCGCTGATCGCTCAAATCTTTTCCGCCGATTCCTCTCGAGAAACTGGCGCCGCGGTATTCCTTTATCTCTAACTCATGGAAAGCGTTGACGATACTGTACTGCGTCGGCAGATCTTCCCATCTCGCCTCATGGAACTCCACGGTACCTTCGCCGCGCCAAAGTTCCGTGGTGCGCCCATTTCCTCCTTCGGATGGCGTGAGTACGGCGTACTCCACATCGGGTGTACCCCACTCACCCGTTCTCGGCATGTACTTGTAGTGCAACGTCCCGGTCAATACATCGTCTTCCGACTTAGGTGACGGTGCGGCTGCCGGTGCGGTTTGCGGCAGCGGTATCTCATGCAGGTTGGATAATTTCATATCCATAAACTTGAATCCTAGCCAACTGGCAATAGCATGGATTTCGCCGCGGAGAACGACCGGCTCCGGAAGTTCGCAATAGATTTTAGAAAACCCCAATTGTTCACGTCCCGTGAGAATCGGGTCGCACAGGTTCTCCCACAGCACGGTCAATAGACTGCCTTTGGCGCGGTCCTCTTTTCCGTTAAAAACAACCGGAAAGCTAACACCGAGCACGTTGTATCCACGCCCAGCCAACCACTCTATCTCCGTCATGTAAGTCGCCGAAACCGTCACAACCGGTTCTCCACTAAGCTCGAAACCGCCGGGCGGTAATAACTCTCCCAGTTGCTCGCTATTGGTAAGAAAGCTGACGGATACAGACGTTGACTTGGGGTTATCCTTGCATTCAAACTTGCGTCCATCCGGGCCCTGCCTTGGCCCCGTGCTCGGGCCAAAATGCGTCGGCATCATGTACATGGTTTGTGGATCTAGTTTGTAAGCCATGATATCCTCCTAACAGATTTACGATTAATAGTATTGAGACCATCGCGCCGCCAATTCATCCTTCAGCGCGGTCCCGGTCTTAGTCCAACCACTTGACAGTGCGTTCCGATCCCACATGGCGCAGTAATCCTTGATCCCCAATTCAGTGTAGTAATCCATCTTTTCGGGGGTGGGGAATTCCAATTCGACGCGAGGCCGAATGCCGTTGGCAAGTGCCGTCTTAATCACCTGTTTTTCGAAATATTGAATCTCTTCGGATGTTGGCGTGCTTGGCCGACTGAATCCAAAATCCGATGGTCCCCACTGTATCATGTCGACGCCCAAATCCGCGGCAACGGAACAGATTTCGTCGAGATTTTGCACAGCTACATCCTTCTCAATCATTATCATGAACCCAATGTCTTCAATCTTTTGAAGGTAGCTTTTGCTGCCGCTGTACCCCTCAATAGCGATTCGGCGGATCTTAACCCCCATGTGCCCATCGATTCCGGGCTTATCGGGTCGAAGAATCTTGTGGCACGCGACGATGTCATCAGGTGTTCGAATGTCAGTGAAAAGTACTGCGTGGAATCCCGCGCCTATGGCTGCTTGCGCCCAAAAGCCTTGGCTGTATTGATCGAGTTTAATGATAAGTGACGTGTTGTGCAACTCCGCCGCACGTGCCATATTGTTTAACAAACGCATGTCAAACATGCTGTATTCCGCACTAAACTCTATAGTGTCATAAAGGCCTGTGGCGGCGGCTACTTCAATCAGGTCTTCGTGAGCGGTCATAACGTGGGTTCCGGTGAGTGGAGCACCGGAGTCCATTCTCTCTCTAAAGCGATTTGATGCCATCTATAGTTTCTCCTTTTTTTATGTGAATACGGCCATTCAATCAGGGAGCAATATAGTCGTGATTATGTGATTGTCCGTGTACGTTTACAAGGTACAAGAAATAAGATCGATTTAACTCAAAAGCATATTTTTAGCCGTGACCGAACAACTTGGCAAATAATCCCCAACCGCTAATGCCCGCGAAAACAATGAGAATGCCCGCTGACACAATAGCGCCGAGCAACATCGGCAACCGTGTCCGATAGACGGAGGGCAGTTTGAAATTTAGATACAGTGCGGCGAGCATCATCATACCAATCGCCAAGTTGGCGATGAGAAATCCGGCAATCTGTGTAAGAATGTGAAACGGAACGTTGCTCCAAATAATAACCGCGGTTGTGACAAAGAGATAAGCGCAAATCAACCGCTGAATCTTGTTATAATCCCACTCACGGTCGGGCCAGACTGCCTGAAGAAACTCCTGTGAAACTCGCGCATAAATTTCCGGCAGCGCCTGGAGTGTTCCCCATAGCGCGGCAATGATGCAGATGTAGTAAACCCAGACTAGCGATGCGTGGATATTGCTCCACACGTGCGCCTGCTCCGTGAGCAAACTCCATCCTTTGAACTCGGTCCTTAGGGGATAAAGCACTGCCGCTCCGGAAATCATGAATGCCCCGGTTACGATGAACAGAACGATTGCGCCCATTCCGACATCCCAGCGCAATGGAGCGGTGATTTTTCGGAGTCGCGCCATTTGTTCTTTGCCTTCGGGAAGGTAGTCAATCCTGTCGCGCGTAAAGGCGTATTCGCGGATAGCTGTAATTTTTTCATGGCTTGTCATTCCCCAGCGGTGCAGTCCAACCCAATTCGCGTAAACAATGTAGCCCAACACGGATCCGCCTACGTACGCGAAGGCCGTTGCCATGGTTAACAGAGGATTTTTGACGGCGTCTTCCGGTGTCCAGGGCGGAGGTTCCGGAAGCTGTCCGACACTAACACTTCCAACCAATGCTTTTCCAAAATCGGGACGCACCATCAACGTGCCAATAATCGTACCCGAGACCAAGATTCCGCATATTATGAGTTGCTGCTTTTCTAACCTTTCAAAGGAGAGGCGTAAGCTAAGCGCGAGTGCGAGGGCTATGAAAGCGCATGTGAATAAGTTTTCCCAAATGGGCTCGGGAATAGACCTTGGCACCCCGTCAAGGAAGTAATGAAACAGATCGCCGCACGGTTTCGCAATCGGCACCCATGACAGCGGGGCGCCGATCATCTCCATGACTAGAATGGTAAGCAACAGCCAGCCGCGCGGTCCGGGCAAGCGTACGAGACGGTGACCCACATGTTCACCACTTACGGCCGTGTAGCGACCGAGCAAATAAGTGACGAATACCCCTTTTACGACACAACTTAAGAGCACTAGCCAAAGCAGCCCATAACTTGCCCAAGCACCCGCACTAACAACGACGATCGTTTCACCCGCTCCGATGCTTGCCGACGCCACGATTGCCGCAGGTCCGAATACAGCGAGTAACCCGAAGAATTTTTTCATGGACCATGGCGCGGCGAAGACACCGGTAGGTTGTGGAATGTCAAATTTTTCAGTCGTGTCTTCAGGCGGCTTGACCGCGTCACTGTTTTCCATGGATTTCTTTACCAAAGTTCTCTGACTAACTCATTTGTTTTGAATGTATTATACGGGGAAGTTCTAGTTGTGTCAACTATCGTATTCACCAAGGCCAGGGGAAACGCATCTAAATTTTCTGTCTGACAAAAATCAAATCATGCTAAGTTTGTGATATTTTTTTAGGGGTCGTAGGTTGGGTTGAACGGCATTCCGTTAATAATCGCCAATCTTAGAGGAGTTTTCGAGTGCCCACTTTGTCTGAACCTGCCAAAATTTGAGTGAAACCCAACATTAATCGTACATTCTACCGCCATGAGCCATCCTCTATAATTAGATGCGTTTCCCCTGTCACCAAGGCAAAGAGATTTCAATCATCGACGGAGATTCTCCATTGTTTGCAGTTTCTTAGACTTGCACACTTCAAAGTGTAGGGAACGCAGATCTGCGTTCCCTACTTTCCACTCGCCATTGCCTTCATCGGTCACCGGTCAGGAGCAATTGGTCATTGTTCTTGTCGCCTGCTTCTATACCTATTGCAGCCGCCAATCGCACTACGACGAACCAAGCGCTTTCTGCAAGAACCTCCCCGTATGTGAGCTCTTCTCCTCCGCGACAATTTCGGGCGTTCCCATCGCGACAATCTCTCCTCCCGCATCACCGCCTTCGGGCCCAAGATCAATGACCCAATCCGCACACTTGACTACATCAAGATTGTGTTCAATCACTACAATGGTGTTCCCCTTGTCCACCAAGCGATCGAGCACGTTGAGCAGTTTCTTCACATCGGCAAAATGCAGCCCCGTGGTTGGTTCATCCATGATATAGATGGTTTTGCCCGTGCTTCGTTTGGCGAGTTCACTCGCCAGTTTGACACGCTGCGCTTCGCCGCCCGATAGGGTTGTCGCAGCCTGCCCGAGTTCGATATAGTCCAAGCCGACATCGTAGAGCATTTGCAGCGGCTTTCGGATCGTGGCTACATTTTGAAAGTGTTCCAATGCCTCTTTTACCGTCATAGCGAGAATATCGGCGATATTCTTCCCTTTGTACTTGATTTCAAGAGTTTCGCGATTGTAACCTGTGCCGCCGCAGGTTTCACATTTCACCCAGACATCGGCGAGGAAGTGCATCTCAACACGGGTATATCCATGGCCATGGCAATTCTCACACTGTCCGTCCTTTAAGTTAAAACTGAATCGCCTGGAATCGAACCCTCGCGTTTTCGCTTCCGGTAGTTCGGCGAAAAGGTATCGCACCTTCGTGAAAATGTCGGTGTAGGTCGCCGGGTTGGATCGAGGCGTTTCACCTATCGGTTGTTGATTGATATTAATCAGTTTGTCGAGGTGCTGCATTCCGGAGATTGATTTGTACGTTCCGGTTCGCATCTTAGTTTGATTTAAGTCGGTTGACAGAGCGGGGTATAGGGTTTCCTCAATGAGGGAACTCTTACCTGATCCGGAAACCCCCGTCACGCATGTGAGAGTTCCCAAAGGGATTTTCGCATCAATCGATTTTAGATTATTCGTTTTAGCGTCAGTGATTTCAAGCCACTCTCCCTTTCCCGATCGCCGTGTTTTGGGAACCTCGATCTTTAACGTTCCAGCCAAATAACGACCTGTGACCGACTTCTCATTTTCTTTAACTACTTCGAGCGAACCGCTGCTAACCACTTCGCCGCCGAGTTTCCCGGCGCCAGGCCCAAAATCGACGATATGATCGGACAACAACATTGTCTCCATATCGTGCTCAACGACCAATACGCTGTTTCCGAGATCTCGAAGATGCGCCAAAGCTTTTAGTAATCGTTCCTGATCGCGCTGGTGTAACCCGACACTGGGCTCGTCCAGAATATAGGTTACACCCGTCAGCCCGCTGCCAAGCTGGCTCGCAAGTCGAATGCGCTCCATCTCACCGCCCGAGAGTGTCGGTGCGGGGCGATCCAATGTCAGGTAGTGGAGCCCCACGTCCATAAGGAATTGAAGACGATTTTGGATTTCATTCAGAAGATTGCGCGCAATCTCGACCTGATGCGGCAGCATCTCCTGCGTCACATATGCTGTACTAGTCCCCTCCTCTGGAGGGTCAGCGAAAAATTGTGTTGCCTCTCCAATAGACATAGCCGTGGCATCCGCTATGGTTTTGTGGCAAATCTGTACATTACGCGGGAAAGGCTGGATACGCGTGCCGTCGCACTCCCTGCAGATTCGGCGTCCACCGAAGAATGTTCCAATCCCTTCGCACTGCGGACACTGTCCTAGCGGACTATTGAATGAAAAATGGCGTGGCGTTAACTCCGGGAAACTGATTTCGCAGGAAAGGCAGGCGGAGTGTACACTGAAAAAGATTGGGCTAAACCCTGCATCGTCAGTTCTAAGTACAACGACACCGTTACTCTGGTTGAGTGCAATCTCGACCGCCTCGGACAATCTCCCCTGCTCTTCGGGATCGAGTGCCATGCGATCAACTACAATTTTGACATCATGTTTAATGCTCTTGCCAATTTTGGGTGTCTTGTCAAGCGGGACAATCTCGCCGTTTATCTCAAGACGCGCATAACCCTCCTTTTGAAGCCGCCGAAATGCCGCCGGATAGTCTTCGTTGTTCCTCAGCACCAGTGGCGAGAGGATGTACACCCGTGTACCGTCCGGTAACGCTGCGATTTTATCCACAATCTGTTGAAGTGTCTGTGCGCCAACCTCAGCACCACAATTTGGACAGTGCGGAGTTCCAGCCCGTGCGAACAAAACGCGCAAGTAGTCATAAATTTCCGTCACTGTGCCTACGGTTGAGCGCGGGTTCTGGGTTGGCGGTTTCTGTTCGATTGCGATGGCGGGCGAAAGCCCTTCAATCTTTTCGACCTTCGGCTTCTCAAGCTGCCCAAGGAACTGCCGAGCATAGGCTGATAGGGATTCGACATATCGCCGCTGACCTTCGGCGTAAATGGTATCTAACGCCAAGGAGGTCTTGCCGGAGCCGCTTACGCCCGTGAGGGTCGTTAGCTTTCGATGAGGGATATCCACGTCCACATCTTTCAAGTTATGCTCTCGCGCACCGTGCACAGAAATGTACCGACGATTGCTGATTTCGCCGCTATCTCCCCCGGTTTGATACGCTGACTCGGTCTCGCGCAGCGCGCTGCCGGAAGCCACTGCCATCTTCTCCCCACCGATACTTGCTGGCATGGACAACGCAGATTGATAGGCATGAGGTATGCGCTCATCGTTTCTACCACTATCCAAAACCCTCTTTAATGCTTGCCCCGTGTACGATTCATCTATTTTCGTCACATCTTCCGGACAGCCAAGGGCAACAACATATCCTCCCTCCTCGCCGCCTTCTGGACCTAGGTCAATCACATAATCCGCCGTTTTGACAACCTCCAGATTATGTTCGACGACGACAACCGTGTTTCCCTTGTCAACGAGCCGATGCAGTACATCCAATAGCTTTTTGACATCGTCGAAATGCAGCCCGGTCGTCGGTTCATCGAGAATGTAAAGCGTTCTTCCTGTACTGCGTTTGGCAAGTTCGCGGGCAAGCTTAATCCGTTGCGCCTCTCCCCCGGAGAGCGTCGGAGCAGGTTGGCCAAGTTTGATGTAATCCAATCCCACGTCGTGCAGCGTTTGCAGAACATGTGCAATCGGAGGTACATTTGCAAAGTGCTCTAGTGCTTCTTGTACGTCCATGTTTAGCGCATCAACAATGCTCTTGTCACGGTATTTTACTTGAAGCGTTTCTTCATTGTACCGCCGACCATGGCACACGTTGCATTTCACCCAAACGTCCGCCAAGAAGTGCATTTCGACGCGTTTTGCACCGTTACCTTGGCATGCCTCGCAGCGGCCTCCGGCAACATTAAAACTAAACCTGCCGGGCTTATATCCTCGCAACTTTGAATCGGCAAGTTCGGCATACAGTGCGCGGATATGATCGAATACCTTCGTATAGGTGGCAGGGTTGGATCTTGGAGTTCGCCCGATGGGTGCTTGATCGATGTCGATGACTTTGTCGATAACGCTCGTCACCGAAACTTGGACATCTGATACTCGCGATCGAATGGACTCGGGAGGGAATGGCTCAAAGTTCTGGCTTGAGTATTCTTCAAAATCTGTGTCAAGACTTTCAGGCTCCGGATATTCCATTTCCTCGTTTTCAGATACGAACGCTCGTATCGCCTTGTGTTCCCCCGGATCACCGTGCGCTTTCATCAACTCGCGTGAGAGCGCTTCATACAGGATATCGTTAATCAGTGAACTCTTTCCCGATCCGCTTACCCCGGTAACACAGGTAAAACTGGCGATAGGTATTCGCACATCAATATTTTTGAGATTGTTATGACGGGCACCGGCGATTTCAAGCCAGCGGTCACCGACAAACCGGCGTTCGACCGGGACATCGATCCGTTGTTCTCCGCGCAGATACTGCGCCGTCAGCGTATTCGAGTTATCAAGCAATTCTTGGGGCGTACCAATGGCGGCAATCTCCCCGCCTTTAATTCCCGGTCCCGGCCCGAAGTCCACGATTAAATCTCCAGCCCACATCGTGTCCTCGTCGTGTTCCACAACAATAACGGTGTTCCCCTGATCTCTAAGGTGCTGCAATGTCGAGAGGAGGTGTCCATTGTCACGTGGATGCAAGCCAATACTCGGTTCATCAAGCACATAAATTACGCCCCGTAAGCCGGCACCCACCTGGCTCGCCAATCGAATCCGCTGCGATTCCCCGCCGGAAAGCGTTGGCGCCGTACGGTCTAGTGTCAGGTAGTGCAGACCAACGCTAATCAAGAACCCAATGCGTCCCTTGATTTCCTTGAGTAAATCGGTCGCAATGAATGCCTCCCGTTCTGCAAGTTGCAGATTTTCAAAGAATTCGAGACTGCTACTGATGGTCATGGCGATGACATCAAGAATCGATTTTCCTCCGATCGTCACCGCTTTGACTTCTGGCTTCAGCCGCTGCCCATTGCACTCGGGACATGAGCCAGAGACCATGTACTTTGACAGATACCGTTTATGTAATTCTGAATTGCTCTGGAAATACTTTCGCTCTTCAGGTGGAATTACCCCTTCATACGGTGCCTTGTACTTGTGGCGGCGATTTCGGCGGCTTTGATAAACGAATGGAATCTTCTTGTTTCCGGTGCCGTAAAGGACGATGTTCCGTTGCTCCTCGGTCAAATCTTTCCAAGGAGTGTCAATGTCAAATCCAAGATAATCCGCCACACTATAAGCGAGATGGCGGGTATTGAGGGAATCGAGCGTGCCCCAAAAGACGATCGCGCCCTCTTGAATTGACTTGGTTGGATCAGGAACAATCAGGTCCGGCGACATTTCTGTTTTGTTCCCTAAACCCTTGCACGATGGACACATCCCAGCCGGATTGTTAAAAGAAAAGTGGCGAGGCGCAGGGGGTTCATAGCTGATGTTACAGTGGACGCAAGTGTAATCCTTGCTGAAGAGAAGGTCTCCGGAACCCGATTTTTCGTCTTCCATCTTCTCGGTGTCCACAGCGTTAGGACCTGAGACGATGTGGACAATGAGCCGACCATTCCCCATTCGCAATGCGGTCTCAACGGCTTCAGCGACGCGGCTTTGGACATCGGCTTTGATGATGAGCCGGTCGACGACGAGCTCAATGTTATGCCGTTGGTTTCGATCTAGCTGAATTTCATCCTCAAGTTCATAGATTTGCCCGTCAATCCTCGCGCGAACAAATCCGGCTTTTCTCGCATCAGCCAAATCTTCACGATACTCCCCGCGCCGGCCGCTTACAATCGGTGCCAAGATGAGTATTCGCGTCCGCTCTGGCAACCCAACAATCTGATCGACAATCGCATCTCCCGTTTGAGCACCCACGTGTCTACCGCATTCGAGGCAATGCGACGTGCCGACACGCGCAAAGAGAACGCGCAAGTAGTCATAAATCTCTGTAACCGTTGCTACGGTTGAACGGGGGTTGTGCCCTGTTGATTTTTGGTCAATTGAAATTGAGGGAGAGAGGCCCCCGATGAAATCCACATCGGGTCGTTCCAGTTGGCCAAGGAATTGGCGGGCGTACGCGGAAAGGGATTCGATATAGCGGCGTTGCCCCTCAGCGTAGATTGTATCAAACGCCAGTGAGGACTTACCAGAACCGCTGACACCGGTGAAGACAATGAGTTTATCCTTCGGGAGGCGAAGGTTGATATTCTTGAGATTATGTTCGCATGCGCCGCCAATGTCAATGTATTCCTGAGGCATGAACTTCCCTTGTGAGTAATTCGCGATTCATATTTTTCCTGAGCGGTTCGGCAGCAGACATGATGGCGGGCTCTTTGAAAAGCGTTAAGTTATCGGGAGAGGCGCTCGCTTTGAATGCGGAACGTGACCGGTGGCACGAGATCGTTCGCGGTTGCTAGTTTGAAGTCGCGAGGAACTTTCCAATCACATCTTTGAGTTTTTGATTCACTTGCTCGATCTTATGCGACGCATCGATTACCGTAAACCCAAACTCATCGGTCATCTTGTCAAACTCTTCAAGGACATTAGTTTGATATTCGGCGAAACTTTCATACAGACCGCCGCGAAATCCGACATCCATTCCCGATTCCCAATATTTCATACTTCTTCCGGAAGTGAAGGTGCGTTGTATCAAGTCCTCAAGTCCAATTTTTAAATAGATTACCAGATCGGGTAGCGGGGCGAATCCATAGACTCCGCGAAGCCATTGTGAATCGACGCCTCGAACGACATGACGCGCGAATGCCGTGTACATATAGCGATCGGCAAGAACGATGAACCCCCCCTTCAGAGCCGGGATAATTACGTTTTCAAGTCGATCGGCGAAGTCGGCGGCATATAGAATGCTGTACGTAATCTGATTCAAGGTGTTTCCCTGCTTAATCGCATCAATTGCGGGGCCCAAAAGCGGCGATCGAGTCCAACCCGTGCTAACTACGCCGTAGCCCTGTATCTCAAGCCATCTTTTCAACCCTTCGATCGGCGTCGATTTGCCGCTTTCATTAGTGCCCTCAATTTGGGTAGATCTACCGACTCCATCAGTACCTTCGATGACAATCAGTTTCCCACTCAAATCGGTGGTGTCAACGTAAGGCAACCCTTCGCCGTAGAAGATTTCCTCTCTCATCTTTCCTTCTCCCGAAGATTCCAAGCCCTTGACAATTATTATGCACAACCGACTGCGCCATTAGATATTAGGTGATAGACGGACTGGAGAAACCTGTCTTGCCTGTGTTTCATAAATTGATTCACGGAGCGGTTGGTGATGTAACTTCAGCCACGGCGTCACGATGTAGTTCCGGAATGGTCATCGGCCGGTGATGGCGAGCATAGTCCGTTAACGCATTGCGGGCAAAATCGCGCAACCTCTCCTGCTGCTCGTAGATTGGGCCGCTCCCGTCAATGACGGTAAGTCCAAACTCCTCCGTCAATCTATCGTACTCATCGATCACTTTGCCCTGGAACAGCCTAAAACTGGTGACGGGATCGTCGCTCAACCCAAGATCCATCCCCGCTTCGTAAAACTTGAGACCTGCACGCCCGATGGTGACTCGCTTGATGGATACATCGATAGGTACCTTGAAATAAAATGCAATATCCGGTTTGACGGCGAACGAGTACAGATTTCTTACCCAGCTTGGGTGAACGCCTCGCACAACATCTCGCGCAAAAGCGGTGTAAACATAGCGGTCTGCCAAAACAATCATACCTGCTTGCAGAGGCGGGACAATCATGTTAGCCAACCGATCAGCAAAGTCGGTCGCGTGCAAAATGCTAAACGTTGTTGGGGTTAGGAGATTTTTTTTCTTACCCTTTTTGTTGGTCTGCTTGACAAGAGGCGAAGAGTTCCACTCCGTGAAAAACACATTGTATCCCTCGGCGACCAACCATCTATGCAATAGGTCCAACTGTGTGCTCTTGCCCGACCCGTCAATTCCTTCAACCACAAAGAGTTTGCCCGGATAGGGATGGGGTTGTGTAAGACGGCTCATCTTTTCCTCCTGTATCAATGATTGCTAATATCAACTCAACTTTTGAAAGCGCCAGCGGGGCGATAGGTAGCTCGATATCGAAAACGACCGGCGACTTTTTCAATGGCCAACCAAAAAGACCAGATAATCAAATGCTCCCTCATTTTTATTCAACGCTTGACGGACGCCGTTCTTCATGTCGTTTCAATGTACAAAGTCGAGCCTACTTCTTGCTCATAAACATGGCACAGTACCGTTTTCATGTCAATCCGAGATTTCTGCAAGCAAGTACCGCGGCGCCAATGACGCCTGCATCATCGCCGAGCTTCGCACTCACAACTTTGACGCCGTTCATGGCATTGGGAAGCGCGAGTTCTGCGGCGACATCATATACACCGTTTACAAAATCCTCTTCCATGGCTTCTATGAGACCGCCGCCGAGCACTACGACTTGGGGATTTACGAGGCCGACAACAGTTGCCACTCCGACTCCGAGATAGTATTGTGCTCGTTGAATCGCCTTAGCTGTCAGCTTATCTCCTCTGTCCACTGCTTTCGCCAAGGCACGACTGCGCACTCGGTCAAGATTGCCTCCATTCAACTCCGGGAGAATACTTTTCTTACCTTGCCGCGTGATGGCTTTCTGAACGTACCGCGAGATGGCGGTGCGGCTCGCAAGCGCCTCCAGACAGCCACGATTTCCACAGCTGCATTTGGGACCATTGGGTTTTAGAATAACATGACCGATTTCGCCTGCGGTTCCGTTGGCTCCATAAAAGAGCCGGCCATTTAAGATTATTCCACCGCCGATTCCAGTACCAACGAAAATGCCGACGAGACTGCCAACTCCTCTTCCAGCCCCCAATGCCTGTTCGCCGAGTGTTCCTAGATTCACGTCGTTGTCCACGGTCACCGGAATCTCAATCTGATTCTCAAGAGCGGTTTTTAAGGGTACATCCGCCCATCGAAGGTTAGGTGCGTAAATCACAACGCCCGTTTCCGAATCTATTACGCCGGGAGCGCCAATGCCAATTGCTCGAATCTGCGTTTGCTGAAGATTTGCCTTCTTAACTGACTCGGAAATACACTCGGCGATTCGATTAATCACCTCTTCGGCGCCTTTATCCGCCCGCGTCATCGCCTTAAACCGCGATACAATTTGCCCGTTTGAACCGATGATTGCGGCGAGAATTTTGGTGCCGCCCATATCCACGCCGACAACGTAATCCTCCTGCCCAAGTTTCTCAAGCCCCGAATTTGCCACCGAATCCATAAGCTCCGCAGAGTTCCTTCCTAACGAACCGACCTGCTAAATACCATTGCTGTGCGAGACAAAACGATCGTACATTACGCCGTAGCGCAAGCCATGCGTGCTGACACGAATCTGTGATGCACCATAATACTTTAGGACACTCCGGAGAATTGCCGCGCCCGCAGTGATGATGTCTGCACGCTTGGCTTCCAATCCGGGAATCTTCTTGCGTTCAATCAAAGGGACGGAGCACAATTTTCGAATCTGATTCTCAATCTCCGCAATGTACAATATCTCCCCATGGACCAATCGTGGATTAAACCGACTCAAGCCAAGTTTCATGCTTACAAGGTTTACGATTGTCCCGCCAATTCCCGTTAACACCGGCAGTGAATGAAACCGTGCTTTGGACACCGGCTGCGTTGACCACGCCTCCTCAAGGAAGGAATACAGCCTCCCTAACTCTTCGTCCGTCGGCGGGTCGTTTGCGAGGAAAGTTTCCGTTAGATAAACAGCGCCGAGGTTCACACTTACGAAGTTTTCAATCTCCCCTCGTCCCACTATAATCTCCGTACTCCCGCCCCCGATATCAATAACCATCATGTGGTCGCCGTTGAGATGACTAAAATGTTCATCTGACCGGATAGACAAGAAAGCGCAACGGGCTTCAGTTTCTCCAGAAATAATTTCGATTTCGATGTCACACTGATCCTCGACGCGCTTCACAAACTCGGAGGAATTTCTCGCCTCGCGAAGAGCACTCGTGCCTACAGCGACCATTCGTTCTACCCCTAAGCGTTGCGCTTGTACGGTGAACTCCCCAATGGTGGCACAGGTGCGTGCCATCGCTTCCTCCTGGAGTTCATTTGTCAGCGCCAATCCATGACCAAGCCGCGTAATTTTTCGTTCGTCAACGACAATTCTAGGTTGCTGACCATTAGCCCCTAAGTCGCAGACGAGCATATGCACTGAATTTGTGCCAACATCAATAACAAGATTTCGAGTATGTAGGCTCGATTGCATTAATTCTTGCCTGCCAGTTCGCGAGGTTCTGCATCGGTGTATCATCATGAACGTCGAAATTGCACACTTGCGCGACTCCTAAGAAAACCTGTCTCACATGTTACAACACATAAATTGAACACTGTGACATTACGCGCAATCTGAGCAATTAGTGAAATCTCACGACATGCGAACCGCTTCCAATTTTTTCGCGTTTTGACGAAGATAGTGATCGACCAACACAATTGCTGTCATCGCCTCCACAATTGCCGGTGCACGGGGCAGGACGCACGGGTCATGCCTACCATGGGCTGATAGAGTTACCGAATTGCCTTGAGAATCAACCGTTTCCTGCTCCTTGCGAATTGTCGCCGTCGGCTTGAACGCCACTTGAATGAGTATATTTTCGCCATTGGAGATGCCGCCTTGAGTTCCGCCCGAATTGTTTGTCCGTGTGCGGATCCTGCCGTCATCATTGTAGAAAGGGTCGTTGTGGGACGATCCGGTTGACGTGACTCCACTAAAACCCGATCCAATCTGAAACCCCATGGTCGCGGGGAGAGACATCATCGCTTTGGCAAGATCAGCCTTCAGCTTGTCGAACACCGGTTCGCCAAGTCCTGTCGGAACATCGCGGGAAACGGACTCGATTATGCCGCCAAGCGAATCCCCGTCTCGCCGCGCCTGATCGATAAGGGCTGCCATCTTTTTACTTGCGATACGGTCGGGACATCGCACCAGACTCGATTCTATCTCATCAAGTGTGACTGTCTCCGAATCAACCTCAGCCACGATAGTGTGAATTTGTTTGATGTAAGCTAGAATCTCTGTTCCGCAGTTTTCTTGCAGGATCTGCTTGGCAATCGCCCCCGCGGCGACCCGCCCAATGGTCTCTCGTGCGCTGGCACGCCCACCGCCCTGCCAGTTGTAGATGCCATATTTCTGCTTATATGTAAAGTCGGCGTGCGACGGACGGTAGACATCCTTCAGATGGTCATAGGCGGAGGGTTTCGCATCTTTGTTCTTCACCAACATGGATATCGGCGTACCGAGTGTTTGTCCCTCGAAAACACCCGAGAGGATTTCGACTTGGTCTCCCTCCTGCCGCGGAGTGGTAAGACTGCTCTGGCCAGGACGGCGCCGATCCAACTCAAACTGAATCGCGTCGCGGTCAATTCTTAGCAAGGGTGGGCAGCCATCTACCACAACACCGATGGCGCTGCCATGAGACTCGCCCCATGTCGTAATGCGAAACAGATGGCCGAATGTGTTCATTCCTTCACCTTGCGACTGTGACCAAATCCTCTTGACAAGCCGCACAAAATGGTATTACCATGCTGAAATACACTAAAGCAACTATAGCATATCATCAGTGGATTATCAACGGAAAATGTGTCCAATCGCGAAGTGATTCGGACAGCCGGTTTTCGGAAGAATTGGAGGAAATCAATGTGATTGATTTGATTAAAGAATTCTTCAGAAGGCTCAACATCGGCATAATTCTGATATTCGTCGCTGTTACTTTATTGTGGAACACACCCGTCGTGTATCCCCTGAAGATATTCGTCGTGTTTATGCACGAAATCAGCCACGGCATAGCGGCAATGGCTACCGGCGGTCAAATTGTAGAGATTGTTGTCGTTTCCCAAGAGGGTGGGCACGCCATCACTAGGGGCGGATCACCGTTCTGGACACTGACGGCCGGCTATCTCGGCAGCCTAGTCTGGGGCGGGTTGATTCTTCTCCTCGCCGCGCGAGCCCGACTCGACAAAACCTTGAGCGTCATTCTTGGCCTCGGAATGATTGCAGTCTCAATTTTGTATTTGCGCAATCCCTTTGGTCTTGGATTCGGTATTGCATTCGGTGCAGCGCTCCTCATCAGCGGAAAATTCCTCAATAGATCGGTGAACCGTTGGATTCTGCAAGTCATTGGTGTAACAAGCTGTCTCTACGCCATCCTTGATATCAAGAGCGATATTTTGGATCGTGCGCATTTAAGATCAGACGCCCGAATGCTGGCGGAGATGACAAATATTCCAACGCTTTTCTGGGGTGTTTTGTGGATTCTTTTGGCAATCGCCGGGACGATTTTCTTCCTGTACGTTGCAGGTGGAGGCGAAAGGCAGCGAACAACAGCGAGAGACAGGATATCTCAGGGAGGTGGATAAAGATCTGGTCCTAACCGTCGAAGCAACTATTGCCGAAAGGGTTCAAAGACTGATTGAACTTCGGAGTAATGGAAAAATTTAACAATTATGCCCAGCAATAGCAGTGGAACGATGATTAGCGAAACTATTATGAGCACACCCCAAATCCACGACTTCTTGCCGCGATCTTTTTCAGAAATTCCCGCCAGTCGCGAGATAAGCGTGCCTGCGCCAATCATTGCCAATACAACGCAACCCAGAATCAGCCATATCATATTAGATTTTCCCAAGAAAGTCTAGAAAACAACCTTTACATTTCACGGTTGGCGCAGAAATTCAAGTCTTTGGGCGATCAACGATGTCGGTCAATACATACACCCTCACAAGGATAAGACCGCCCAACATAAGTTTCTTTTTTCTTTTCAGGTCTCTGAATCTGTGATATAATAGAACGTCATTCAAAAATCCGTTACCTCTGGATTTGCATTATCATCAATTGGAACAAAAACGGTAAGGAGAAAAGAAAATGGCTAAGTTAATTCCCACAATCAGTTCGGGTGTTGCCGGTCCGCTTGGTGTGCTTCATCTTCCGAGATTCTGGTCAAAAGTGCTTATGGATTCAAAGGGTGTACTGAATGATGATTATCCTGCTTGCGGTGCGGGGTTCGATCAGATGGTTCTCGACGGCTTAGGTCTTGATAAAGACGAAACATTGGCATACATTAGTGATAATTCGCCCACCTACCCCGAGTTTGAGCAATGGGTTCTTGATAAAAAGGGCGGTAGTCTAGATCAATCGGCAGTTGACGAACTGAACGCTGCAATCACCGGTTATAACCACGATGATGAAACTCGTGGCTCGATCCTTGGAGCTTCCGGGATTGGTGACGACGGCTCTATCCTCGATGCTGTCAATCTGAACAATCTCGACGATTGGTATGAATTCCATGCGAGTTTAGGTTAGGTTTTAGCTTATGTGCTATGTTGGTAGCGACTTTCGGTAATTCCAGATAGTCGCTACTACCGTAGTAGTGCATCACGCATTGCTCGCTGACGTTTATTTTACAACGATTTGACACACAAAACGACCAAAAAACTGCGTCTTTCATCGCTATGATAAAACGCGCGGGATAGCTTGACCTTCACCGTCCAAACTCCCGATAGCGCCAACTTGATAGAACGAAATACCGTTTTTAAATCATACTGTTTAGCTTGAAAAACGGTGGATTTGATTAATTGTATTCAATTTCTTCGTAGGCGGGGTCATCTTTCACCGCCTTAAAACGATTTGATTGACGCCATTTGTGCACTGAAACATAGAGAATTGGTAAAACCACTAGGTCGATAAAGCAAGCAGGAACATCTGTACCGTGACAGTAGAATCATCGAACACCACCTTCATCAACACGGATGACAGCCGGAGCATGACTCCTTCCATTGGAATTGCTATCTTGATTATAATTGTGCCGTAACACGATGGTGGGCTGATGAGGAAGTTGAAAATCTGATTCCATTGTAATCGAAAAATACCAATGCCCATCATCGAAACAGATTCGGTGATGGGCTTTTTTGTTAAAAAGCCGATTTTACGTCATACAACATACCGAGGAGTAAAGGATGTTCAAAGATGTACCCAACTCTGTAGATTTCATTGCACAAGAGCACAATATCTTAGAATTTTGGCGTGATAGGAAGGTTTTTGATCAACTAAAAACAGCACGGCGGGATGCGCCGCGTTGGAGTTTTATCGATGGTCCGATTACTGCCAATAATCCGATGGGTGTGCATCACGCATGGGGACGAACTTACAAAGATCTCTTTCACCGTTTCAAGGCGATGCAGGGCTACCAGACGCGATATCAGAACGGATTTGATTGCCAAGGATTGTGGATTGAGGTCAATGTCGAGCGTGACATGGGATTCAAAACCAAAAAGGACATTGAAGCATACGGGCTGGCGGAATTCGTGAACGCCTGCAAACGGCAAGTGCTCCGACACGCGGCTACACAAACCGAGCAATCGATTCGATTGGGCTACTGGATGGATTGGAACGATCCGGAATTGCTGCGTGAACTCGAATCCAAACTGGCGACAGATCCTTCACAGACAATCACCGTGGAAGGCCCGCAAGGTGCCGTAACAGATACGGTCGAACAGATGGTCGGGAGGCTAGGACTGCCGGAGTTGGGTGGTTCTTATTTCACTTTTTCCAACGAAAACAACTATACAATTTGGACAATCTTGAAGAGGTGTTTCGAGCGCGGTTGGATTTACAAGGGTACCGATGTCATGCCGTGGTGTTCGCGCTGCGATACCGGCATTAGCCAACACGAAATCGCCACTGACGGCTACCGAGACTTGACACACACTAGCATCTTTCTTAAATTCCCTTTGCGCGATCGCCCCGGTGAAAGCCTGCTAGTTTGGACCACAACTCCATGGACGTTGACCAGCAATGTCGCGGCGGCGGTTCATCCGGAATTGACCTATCTCCTCGTCGAACAGGACAATCACCGTCTCTGGCTGAGTGAAGGTGCGGTGGAAAACGCCATCCGGGGATCGTATGAGGTTATCGCTGAAAAACAGGGGGCAGCCTTGGAAGGATGGGCTTATGACGGGCCATTCGACGAACTATCGGCTCAAAAAACTTCAGGGGCAGCCGAACAGCACCGTGTCATTCTGTGGAATGAGGTCGGAGAAGCCGAAGGAACGGGCATCGTTCACACCGCCCCTGGCTGCGGTGCAGAAGACTTCGAGTTGAGCAAACATCACAACCTCGTCGTTATCGCCCCATTAGGTCCCGGAGGAATCTACGGTGATGGATTTGACTGGTTGACAGGCCGTCAAGTTCACACCGTAGCAGGGGATATCTTTGATAACCTAGAGCAGAAAGGCATCGTATATCGGCTCAAGGACTATACGCATCGCTACCCTGTGTGCTGGCGCTGCGAAGACGAACTAGTGTTCCGTCTGGTGGATGAGTGGTACATTTCGATGGGCGAGCAACTGGACAAACCTTACGAACAGGTTACCGATGAGGAGAAACAACAAAATGTGCGTTACCAGATGATGGAAGTTGTTCTCAATGAAACCAAATGGTATCCCGATTTTGGTCTCGCCCGCGAACTGGATTGGCTGCGCAACATGCACGATTGGATGATTTCCAAGAAACGTTACTGGGGGTTGGCGCTCCCAATCTACGAATGCGTGGAATGCGGTCATTTCGACGTCATCGGGAGTGCGGAGGAACTTAAGGAACGCGCGGTTGAGGGTTGGGATGAATTCGACGGACACACACCACATCGCCCTTGGATCGACGCGGTAAAGATTGCATGTACAAAGTGCGGCTCCACGGTCTCACGCATTCCCGATGTTGGAAATCCGTGGTTGGATGCCGGTAGCGTTAGCTTCAGCACGATGCAATACCGCACTGACCGCGACTACTGGCAGCGGTGGTTCCCCGCCGATCTGATTAGCGAAAGCTTCCCCGGACAGTTTCGGAACTGGTTCTATTCGCTCATCGCCATGAGTACCGTGATGGAGGGGCGCGCCCCCTTCAAGCACAATTTCAGCTATGCCACACTGTTTGCAGAGGATGGACGCGAGATGCACAAGTCATGGGGAAACGCAATCTGGTTTGACGAAGCCGCCGAAAAGATGGGCGTAGATGTCATGCGTTGGCTGTATTGCGCCGCTAAACCGGAGCAGAACTTGGCGTTCGGTTACAATAACGCCGACGAGGTTCGACGCCAGTTTCTTATCCCGCTCTGGAATGTGTACAGTTTTCTTGTTACTTACGCCAATGTCGATGGTTGGAAGCCGACGGTAGAGACCGCTGATGGATTCAAGGCGCCAGATAATCTTCTTGACCGCTGGCTGGTATCACGGCTTCAAGGCACCGTCATGGAAGTGACCAATCGACTGGAGCGGTATGAGCCGGATGGCGCCTGCCGTGCTATTGAAGTTTTCTTAGATGATCTGTCGAATTGGTATTTGCGGCGCAGTCGACGCCGTTTCTGGAAGTCGGAAGCCGATGCGGACAAGGAATCTGCCTACCTGACGCTCTATCAGGTCATGGTGACGTGCAGCCGTCTGCTCGCACCGTT
Source organism: Candidatus Poribacteria bacterium (assembly GCA_965204085.1). Classification (GTDB taxonomy): domain Bacteria; phylum Poribacteria; class WGA-4E; order WGA-4E; family JAJDTR01; genus JAJDTR01. The sequence continues at coordinate 2,798,713 of CBDBEE010000002.1, forward strand.
CATTCCTTTCGTCACGGAGGAGATATACGGCAATCTAGCGGGTTCAGTCGATTCCGATGCACCTGAAAGTGTTCACCTCTCCGACTATCCGGTTGCAGATAACACATTGATTGGCGTACAACTGGAAGATGACATGGCATTGGTGCGTGATCTCATCGTCCTCGGGCGTGCAGCCCGTAACCGATCGGCGATTAAGACCCGACAACCGCTCGGATCGATCACGATTGGCGGTTTGTCGGACGAGCAAAAATCTGCTGTCCAGCGATTGTCAGAACTCATCCTTGACGAACTAAACGTCAAGTCAATCGACTTCAGCGATCAAATCGGCGAATACGCAACGTATTCGGTGAACCCCAATTTCAAGCTCCTCGGTCCGAAATACGGGAAGGCCGTTCAGGCGATTGCACAAGTCGTAAGAGGAGCGGATGCATTCGCGCTTAAGGAAAAGCTCGACACAGCCGGAGAGCTGCAAATCGAGGTTGATGGAGCGATGTACACCTTGGAGAAAGAAGACGTTGAAGTGCGCTCTCAACCTCGCGAGGGGTTCATGGTCGAGGCGGACGCGCAGAAATTCGTGGCACTTTCGACAGAATTGACGCATGAACTTACGCTTGAAGGCTTTGCGCGAGAGTTGGTCAACAAAATCCAACAAATGCGCAAGGAAGCAGATTTTAACATCTCTGATCGAATATCGTTAAGTCTTGAATCAACACCAATTGTCCATGAAGCCTTTGATGCTCACCGCGATTATATCACCCGCGAAACCTTGACGACACACGTTGCAGATTCATCAAGTGAAGGCTCTTTCGTGAAATCCCAGAAGGTCAATGGGGAAGCCACTACAATTGGTGTGGAACAGATTCGGAGATAGGCGACCGCCAAAAGCTCCATCTGCTGCTATCGGTTCGCGCTCTGTAGGGGACGCAGATCTGCGTCCCCTACAAGGCTTTGTGTTAATCAATGATATGAATGGGTGAGATAGACTTTGACAATAAAAAAGCTCTCAATGATTTGAGAGCTTTTTGAATACCATACGAAATGTTAATCAGTTAAAGAGATACGACCTCCGCGTCCATGTGTGCAGATTCTGCTAACTCGCGAGATTTGATACTTAGAGGTGAGGGCATGCAAGGTGGAAAATTATTCGCGGCGATTGTCTAACTTCACAACTTCCTCTGCCTGAAAACCCTTAGGGCTCTCGACAATTTTAAATTCAACCTCCTCCCCCTCTTCAAGAGATTTGAAACCTTCCCCCTCAATGGCGGAGAAATGCACAAAAACATCCTCCCCTTCGTCGGTTGTTATAAAGCCGTAACCTTTACGATCACTAAACCATTTAACGGAACCTGTTGCCATGAGTGTGCCACCTCCTTTCGCCAGCAACTCTCAAAAGCTACAGATTTATTTTCGAGCTTAAAGCGTAGAGGTACAAAACAACAGTGATTCCAGATTGAGGGATTTTGTTTTTTTCACCGGTAGCATAACTACAGTTTTGCTCCTCATGCTGCTAGCAAGACTTCTCGACCCTTTGTAACAATATCCCATTATATTATATCTCAATGTTCGATGAAGTGCAAACATTTATTAAGTCCAAGGGAAACGCATCAAGTTGCAAGACTTGAGAGGAATTTAGGATGTGTTTGTGCGAGATCTTCTAAGTGGGAGGCACCATGTCCGATCCCCCAAGTTCCTTAGCTCGTAGAAGACATACTTGGGAAAACGGCCACGCCGAAATACTTACCCGATCCCCCAAGGAAGAAGCTGTCCATCTCAGTGAGTATGATGGCCAACGGGATTCCACAGAGCGAATCGGCCATTTTATTTTACAGATTTATAACCAGAAAGTAACTGTTTAGTCCCTTGATTTCTGGAGTCGAACACTGTGAATCTAGACTGCTTTTTTCCTATTTTCTAGGCTGATCTCGTGTGGATGCTCATTTTTCCGGTTTGTAGTAGGGCAATTCATTGCCCGTCCTATGGCTCTGGGGGTTTTACTGACCACTAATCACTAGCCACTAAACACTTAAACCAGAAACGACCTCACCCTGTGTTGGGTTATATGACACCGGTTGAAATTGAACATCAACGCCTGCCTTAAATTCGTCCGTTGGTGATCCAATTCACTGTTGGCACTTCGCAAACGTACATTAATGACCGCTCCAAATCCTTGTCGTGACAAATGTGCATGTGCCACTACACCCATCTTTTGACTGTACTTAAATGGGGAATTATGATAAACTTGCCATATATTTGGTTGATTGCCGCCCAATGAATTTTTCCGAATTATGGGTGCTCTTCAGCCAAACCAACTGCTTCGACGCAACAAATCTCACCCACGCTGTAGGGATTAAGGAGACAAATATGGCAAACACAGACTACAAAATAGGGGTCGTCGGTGTCGGCAGAATGGGAAGCAATATCGCACGTCATTTGAACGATGAAGGATTTCAGGTCGTTGCCGTATATGACACCGCTTCAGACCAGGCGCAAGCACTTGCTGACGAAATCGACGCTGACGCCGCAAATACGCTCGCCGGAGTAACCGAGCTCGCAGATTACATTATTACGGTAGTTACCGACGACGCGGCGATGCGACAAATCTTCTCGGATAGCGCTGAAGACAGCCTTCTCAAAGGAGCTGGAGGAAAACTGTTTATCAATTGCGCTACAATTTCGCCGCAGGTGCATGTTGACGTGGAAAAACTCGCGGAAAAACACGGCGCTCAAAGTCTTGAAGGTTGCATGGCTTCAAGCATCACGCAAGCTCGCGAGGGAACACTATACCTCATGTGTGGCGGCAATGAAGCGGCTTTTAATCAAGCACGACCAATCCTAGATTCGATGAGTGTTTCGCTTCGCTACGTTGGGGCAGCCGGACAAGCTGCACAAGTTAAGGCGTTAGTGAATATGGTCATGAATATCAACACGGCAGGGCTTGCAGAGGGGTTGGGGCTCGGCGCCGCACTCGGTCTTGATTTAGCAATGCTTCAAGAGGTCTTCGCACAAACGGGAGCAAACTCCAGAGTGTTGGAAACGGATGGCGAAGACATGGAGAATCGTGATCATGAGTGCTACTTTTCCTCCGCACACGCGTCAAAAGACTCCGGGATTGCACTTAATCTTGCCGAATCGGCAGGATTAAACTTGCCACTCGCCAAGGCAACAAAGGCTCAATATGATCGCATGATTGAACTTGGCAAGGGAGAACTGGATAAATCCGGTGTAGCCGAACTTACTTTTCCCGGGCGATCGTGAAAAACGTAGATTTGTGTTTCCGATTACGTCTCGGCCACTAATCTATTCGTCGGCAACGTACGCGTGTATTGTCTTGGGCTGTTTCTGTTTATCTGTCGTCCGATGACTGTTTGATGTCGTTGGGCACGTGCGAAGAATCGGGAGAACGTAACTGTTTAGTGCATCGTTTGGTTCGTAGTATTACAGCTCGTCACACGTCCGGTCTGGGCATGTATGCCCCCGATTAGCCGGAATTGGCATTGTACTTCCCTAATCGGCGCGTTCCCTGCCCCCGCTCGGTCTGGATTGGCAAATCCAGACCGATGGACTAAACAATTACGGGAGAACAATGTTGAGTCACGACTGGATTCGCTGGTACTTTTGCCGCATCAGTCTACATGGATAAGACCTGGATCGTGGAAGAAAAACCCGCCATTACCGTTGCCATTCCGGTGTTTAACGAGCAAGATAACGTTCGCCTACTTTATCAAAAGATTCGGGACGTGTGCGAATCGCTGCAGCAATCTTTCGAGATTGTATTCGTTGACGACGGAAGTAGTGACCGAACATTCGACCTCTTAGAAGATATTCATAGCCAAGATGCCCGCTTGAAGGCAATTCAATTCAGAAAAAACTACGGTCAGACAGCGGCGATGGCGGCGGGGTTTGAATATGCGCGTGGGGAAGTGGTGGTTAGCATGGATGGGGACCTACAAAACGATCCGGCGGACATTCCGCTTCTCTTGGAGAAGATGAATGAAGGTTTCGATATCGTCTGTGGTTGGAGAAAGAACCGGCAAGACAAGTTCTGGTCTCGACGTGTACCGTCAATCGTTGCGAATTGGTTAATTGGTAAGGTTACGGGGGTTCAAATACGTGATAACGGGTGCTCACTCAAGGCGTATAGGGCATCAGTTATAAAGAATGTCGCACTCTATGGCGAGATGCACCGCTTCATTCCCGCAATGTCAACACTGGCAGGGGCACGTATTGCTGAGATTCCCGTGAGTCACCATCCGCGCCGTTTTGGTAAAAGCAAATACGGGATTGGACGCGCTTGGCGGGTTGCGCTTGATATTGCCACAGTGAAGACACTCACCGGCTTTGCGTCACGTCCCGGTTTATGGTTTGGCATACTTGCAATGCCCGCATTCGCTCTAGGCTTGTTGACGGTTTTCGGTGCTGTCACCGCGCTCTTTTCCAATCTTCCGATGTCTTGGAGTGTTCTTTTCACTGTTGGTTCTTTGGGGATGTTCCTTGGAGTACATTTACTCTCGATAGGTCTTGTAGCCGAACTGGGGATGAAAACAGGGGACTACCTCCCTAAATTGGACGTGCGCCCAACAGTCACTGTGCTTGAGGCGCAGGGACGTGTTTTTTACCGACAAAGCGAGGTAGATTCTGGACAACATGCAGTGTGAGAATACAGTCGCACTTTCGGTCATAATTCCAATATCCGACCGGTATGATGACCTTCGGAAACTCTACCTCCAATATGTGGAAGTGCTCGCGGTTAGCAACTATTCTTATGAACTGATTTTTGTTTTGGATGGTGTTGACATCAAGGCACTCGAAATCTTGAAGGAGTTGAAAAGCGAGTTTCCGCATCTTGAAGCAATAATTACGAATCGGAAGGTTGGCGAAGCCACCGCTCTCGCCATCGGATTTGAGCGTGCCCAAGGCGCAACCATCCTGACACTTGCACCATATTTACAGGTCGAACCCGCTGAAATATGTCGCGTGCTTCAGAAATTTGGCGAGGGAGAATACGACTTGGTAATATCGCGGCGGGAGCCTCGAATCGACTCGGTTTTTTATCGGCTCCAGTCTTGGATTTTCCACCGGCTCACACGAATGCTGACCAAGTTACCGTATCATGACGTTGGCTGTCGGTTGCGTGTAATGAGGCGAGAGGTGACAGAAGAAATTCGACTCTACGGCGATCTTCACCGATTTCTTCCGTTTATGGCTTATCAGCGAGGGTTTAGGGTTGGGGAAGTACCGGTACGGCAAAGCGAAACTGATAAGAAGCGAATAGTAAGCCATCCCGGAGTATGCTTGAAGAGGATGCTTGATCTCCTTACCCTGTTTTTCCTCTTCAAGTTTACGAAAAGACCTTTAAGATTTTTTGGGTTGTTTGGTTCAGGGCTTTTTGGTGCGGGCGGGCTGATTGCAGTTGTTACGGTCCTCCTTCAGCTCTTGGGACACGAAACCCTCGTTGGACGCCCACTTCTCATCATGGGAGTTTTGCTAATGGTTATGGGTGTCCAACTCTTTTCGATCGGCCTGCTCGGTGAGATCATTGTATTTACGCACGCTCGAAAATCCAAAGATTATACGGTGTCGAGATTCTTGGAATAGTCGGATGAATTTGTCGTTGGCTCCAATCAAGCATCGAATGCCATCGGTCTCTGCGAATAAAGATCTGGAAACGCCACAAGCCACATCCCATTCTAATTGCCCAACCGCTCTTGGTATCAGGCGATCACTTCGCATTAGGACAGCGCGTCCTTCAATTCATGGGTCGATTCCGCGAGTGTGCTTGTCAAATAACGCACCGCATTATCCGAACTTCGATGCGGCGGCGGCTCGTTGGCGGGTATCATCTCAATGGTGATAAGCGTGGGCCCATCCTGGTTCAAAATATCCGGGAGTGACGCGTCAAGCGACTCGGCAGTGTTGAAGTCGTAAACCCTCTGCATTCCCACCCCCTTGGCAATGGCTGAAAAACTAAACCCAGAACGACCCGGAATGTGCTGATTGCCCGTCACCTCATACGTACCATTGTGGCAGACAAAGAGATAGAAATTGCGAGCCGGTTTCTCCAGGCCCGCAATGGTTGCAAGCGTACCCAGACACATCAACATGCTGCCATCCCCGTTGAGTGCCAGCACCTTTCGATTGGGCTGTGCCATAGCGATGCCAAGAGCAAAGTCAGCCGCGTGACCCATTGCACTCCCAACAGAAGCGTAATCAAGCGGGTGGTCAGAAAACTTACTCCACGGGACAGTTGCGCCCATGCTCGTGACCATCACTTCGTCCGTTCGATATTTAGCAAGAATCCTTAAACATTCCTCTTTATCAATCATATTATCTCCTACCTCGCATCAAATTCCTCATTACAAACGGTTTAGATTGTATTAGATCCCACGCTTGCCAAGGAAAATTGGCAATCAGTGACTACCTTCTTTCAATTCAATGAGGTCACTCACTCGCCTGCTCGCCGTTCTCCTGTCTCATCTTCCTTTCCTTCTCGGATTTTTCCGACGAGATTTTGAGCACCGGAGGCACGTTAAGCGCGGTCGCAGTGATTTGAGCGTATTCATCAAATTCATCTTTTGCACCTAGACCATCCACTGCGTCCCCCCAAAGCGAAAATGCGTAATACCTCAGAAAACCGTTTTCATTTGGACGCAACAGTGCCACTATTGAACCCGATTCGGATTCAAGCGAAGGTATATCCTCATATCTCTGATATCGATCAGTAGGAAAAATCACGCCCATACCACACTTCTTGGAATATGACGTAGTATGCGTATCACCCCACGTCCATAACCACCCGTTGGCTCCATCTTTCCCTACTCCGCCCTTGAGAGCCGGTATCCCTGTCGCAATCCAATGGTTCGATGCAGTGCCACGGATATTGATATGGTGCTCAATCCAACGATTGCCGCCGTAAATCATCACCGTTGATGTCAGCCGTATCAACCCGCTACCGAGCCGCCAATTCGGAATAATCCGTTGAACCACCGATCTTATAGGACCGTCGGCAATGACCCGTACATAGTCTACTGCTACCGTCGGAACAATCGGTTTTTGCTGACTTTCATCCCATAGTGCAAATCCACCGCAACCGACTAAATTGTTCTCCGGGATTAGCGGAATCATAACCGCCTTGCCCTCGCCAGATTGAGCGATTTTTTGATTTACCAACCGATCGATAGACAGTTCCTCCCCTTTGTAGATTTTCAGGTCGTCCTCATCTTTGCGGACTAAGTACCCCTGTTGATTTTCTTGATCGCGTATCATCCAACTAGTGTACGGTTTCAGAATCTCGACAGCGGTGTTTTGAGAAATCGGAATACCGTTTCTATCAAATTCCCTTCGCAGTTCCGGCGAGATGGATTTCCGATATCCCAAATCACCTTGGAAACGCGATTCAACGCTCAATAGGAGATCTGTTTGCTTCCCATACGGTTGAATTGCTCCGTTTTGCAAGAGACGATACGCCGCCAACTCGGATTCCAGTGCGGCTATGCCGCCCAACTCTGGGAATATGCCTGCCCGTGTGCGCTTGTGAAACCCAAGCATCAGCGGCATAGGGTTGTCCGGAGTATAGCGGATTGTAAATACCTTGGTCTCTTGGGGTTCAAGATTGGCTAAGAACACCAGCTCATCTTTTTGCCCGTCATAGTTTAAATCATCTGCTTGACTCGGGATTTCAGCCGGGGGTTGTCCGGAAACAACGAGGTAGGCGTCAAATGAAAAATCGGGAGCGGTTTTTCTTAACTCATTCAGAGTAACTACAACCGGGACATCTTTTCGCTGGATTGGCAGTGTGTTTTGAACGGTGAGCTTTATTTGTGGAATATTTCTATTTCTGCTGCCGGGAGGTGCACAACCAATTAATCCAAAAACAAGAACCAGAATCCAACATTGTCGCCAGCTAAGCTTAATCAAGCTGAATCGCTCCTTAAAGTCAAGAATAGGCAAATCGAAACATGTGTAATTCTATCGTTACGTCGTATTCGCGTCGGCGACAACATTCTATCATAGTCAATGAGGGTTGCCAATTCAAAATCGTCTACGGAAGAATCTCTAACACCTGTTCAATCTCTTCGGGGGTGTTATAATAGTGTGGTGATAGGCGCAACCCTCCACGCTCAGCGGAAACCACATTGGCTCGTTGAAGCAGTTCGTAAAGTTCAGTTATCGAATGGTGATCGCCGTGGAATATGACGATACCAGATCGCTCCGATTCCTTCGTTGGCGTCGAGACACGGTACCCCTTGGACTGGAGCCCTTCGATTAAGCGTCCGGTCAGATCCAACACCCGCTTCTCAATACGAGGTATGCCGATTTCCAAAAGCAAATCGATGGCGGCGCGCAATCCGAACAATCCTATGCTGTTATATGACCCCTCCTCAAATCGCGTCGCATCGTGTTTGGGTGTAAGATCGTAGTTCAGGACATCTTGAGGATTGACTACGCCTGCCCAACCAAGATTTGTGTTAATTAGCTGATCCTGCCGCTCTTCCGAACAGTAAAAAATCGCCGCACCTTCAGGTGCACACAACCACTTGTGCCCGTCAGCGGCAAGAATATCAATGCCGCAGGCCTTCACATCAATATCAATCACGCCGACGCTTTGAATGGCATCCACGACGAACCAAATTCCTTTCTCCCGACAGATCTCCCCAATCGCCTGAATATCGTTTTGAAAACCGGATGCAAACTCTACATGGCTGATCGTTAGCACGCGAGTGCACGAGTCAATGGCAGCTTCAAGTTCATCAATGGGAATCCGCCCTTCTCGTTCGGCGACCATTCGCGTTTCTACGCCGTATCGTTTCTTCAAACTCCACCACGGATATACGTTCGCGGGAAACTCCACTGCCGTTGTTACGACGTTTTCACCCTCACGCCAATCGATTCCGTTTGCCGCGAGAAGAATTCCCTGTGTGGTGTTTTTCATGAAAGCAATTTCGTTAATGTTGGCGTGAATCAGCTTTGCCGTTGATTGACGGCAGGCTTCCGCCGTCGCCGCCCACTCCTCCAAATGAACACCTCCGTTGTGGGTAGCGTCAGTCAGAAACTCTCCCATGGCATTTCGTACACGAAGAGATAGCGGAGCAATTCCCGCGTGATTCATGTAAATATAGTTTTTGGTTACCGGAAATTGCTCCCGCCATTCATTCCAATCAATCATGGGTGTTTGCATTTTCGTATAGAATCCCTGTTACCCAAAACGAACAGTTTCAGATCGCTTCAGTCATTGGCTTCGAAACGCAGCCAAAACGAGCAAGAACCAGCCGATAATAAACGCAAAGCCGCCAATAGGGGTAATCGCGCCAAGTTGGCGGACGCCCGTCAGGCTTAGTGCGTAGAGGCTACCAGAAAAAACGGCGATGCCGGCTACAAAGAGCCAGCCAGCCGCGAGTACGAGTTGACTGTGCCATTGGGAAAAAGCCCAAGCAACTGCTATGAGTCCCAAGGCATGATACATCTGATAGCGTGCGCCAATTTCGAAGATTGCCAACATCTCCTCCGAAAGTTTTGATTTCAGCGCGTGAGCGGCAAATGCGCCAATCGCCACTGCGAGCAGAGCGAATCCGGCGCCGAGTGAGAAAAATATGCGCTGCATACGTGTTGTCCTCCTATATTGTAACGAAGTATAATCAACTTATGATTAGACAATTCCCCAACAGAAACCAAAGTATACCATCCCTTGAACAAAGTGGGTTGAAGAAATTCTATATCGTGGGGGTTGGTATAGGTAGGTTGACAGCGAATGCTCCGAGTTCCGAGATTCCTAAACTGCCTGATACAGTAAGACCATTCCGTTTTCTTGTTTGGCATCTCCGACTTTTAGCTGTCGATTTTCTGTCCCATCACACCTTGGTTTGATGCGAGGTCTTAGCAAGAATTTGTCCGATTTATCGCACAGTTTTTTGGCTTGCTTTTCCCATAGGCGTGTGCTAAAATCACGCATCATTTGTGGTAGATTGACACCGTAAGGAGAACTCGCAACAACATGAGAGAATATCGAACAGAACAGATTCGAAACATCGGAGTAATTGCACATTCCGGCGCGGGAAAAACATCGTTGATTGAAGCTATGCTCTATAACGGGGGTGCGGTTGAGAGAATAGGGCACGTCGACGAAGGAAACACTGTAGCCGATTACTCTCCGGACGAAATAGAACGTAAAACAACACTTAATTGTTCAGTTTGCATTGCAGAATGGAACGGGCACAAGATAAATGTCATTGACACACCGGGAGCAGAAGATTTTTACGGTGATCTTGAGAGTGTACTCCGCGTTTCTGACGCTGTCGTAGTGGTGATTGATGCAACTACCGGTGTAGAGGGGGGCACGGAAAAAGTATGGGAAATCGCAGACAAGTATAATCTACCACGGTTAATCTTTGTTAACAAAATGGACAAGGAGAACGCTAACTTTGAGAATGCGTTAGCAAGTGTTGAAGAAATTTTAGAGGCGGGCGCAACCGTCGTGCAACTTCCAATTGGTGCGGAGGAAAACTTCACGGGTGTAGCCGACTTTGTTCAGATGAGCGCGTTCACGAAACCTGATGACAACAAACCGGCTCCGAAATCGGAGATTCCATCCGAGCTTGAAACACAAGCTGCAGAATATCGTGAACAACTCGTTGAGGCTGCCGCCGAGGGTGACGATGAGTTGATTGAGAAATTCTTTGAAGGAGAGCTGACGGATGAAGAGATAAGTGTTGGCTTACAGTCAGGGATTTCCAGCGGCAACGTGGTGCCGGTACTCTGTGGCGCCGCCCTCGAAAATATCGGCGTTCAGCAGTTGATGGACGCAATAGTAAATTGCTTCCCGTCTCCCGCCAATGCCAAGCCGATTGAGAATGTTGATGGTGAAACGACCCTTGAAGCTTCCTCGGATGCGGCGATGTCCACTCTCGTTTTCAAGACGATGGCAGACCCGTTCTCGGGTCGGCTGACGTTCTTTCGGGTCTACTCTGGGGTTCTAAAAGGAGATTCCCAAGTATTTGATTCGACACGAGGAGAGAACGAGAAGATTGGAAAGCTGGCTTTCAGCCAGGGCAAGAATTCCATCAGCACCGCGCAAGTGATTGCGGGCGACATCGGAGTCGTCCCCAAACTCTCCATTACACAGACCGGAGACACATGGTGCGAGACCGGCAATACAATACAACTTCGCGGTATCGAATTCCCGAAACCCGTAATCTCATTCGCCGTCAAACCACTGCGTGAGGGCGATGACGAGAAACTCATATCAACCTTAAATAGGATGTCAGAAGAAGACCCGACCTTCAGGCTTGAGCGAAATGACATCACGTCGCAACTCTTAGTCTCCGGTTTGGGAGAACTCCATATCAGTCTCACACGCGAACGAATGAAAGATAGGTTTGGTGTTGAAACTGACGTTGAACCTCCCAAAGTCCCGTACAGAGAGACGCTGCGCAGACGTGTCAGTGGGATTCAGGGCAGATACAAACGCCAATCCGGCGGCCGTGGACAATTTGGCGACTGCTGGATAAACGTCGCGCCGCTTGAACGAGGCAGCGGGTTTGAATTTGTAGACAGCATCGTAGGCGGTTCGATTCCGCGGAATTACATTCCCGCCGTGGAAAAGGGAATCCGCGATAAAATGGAGCAAGGGATTATCGCTGGTTATCCGCTAGTTGATACACAAATCGAACTCTACGATGGCAAGTATCACCCTGTAGATTCGTCCGACTTCGCGTTCCAGATGGCAGGTTCGTTAGCGTTTTCGGCGGCGGCGGACCAAGCGAATCCGGCGTTGCTTGAGCCGATTATGGATGTCTCAATCTCGGTCCCTGAACAATTCATGGGTGACATCATTGGTGACCTCAACAGTAAGCGCGGCCAGGTGATGGGAGTAGAACAGTTGGGCAAGCGTCAAGTGATTCAAGCTACCGTTCCTCTCGCGGAGATGCTCCGTTATTCAATTGACCTCAAATCGATAACGAGCGCGCGCGGAAGTTTCACGATGGAATTTTCCCGCTACGAAATTGTGCCCGATGAACTCGCCCAAAAAGTTGTTGCTATGGCGAAGGAGGAAGAAACTGGTTAATGAGGTGTGAATCGATATCGCGAGATTTAGTCAAGAGTGGCACCCTTCAGAATTAGATCGAAGTTGAAGGGTGCTTTTTTGTTGAGCTATCATGGCGAACCAAAGGGACAAATTGTTTACTTTCTAAGAAATCGGTTCTGCCAGTAGCCTGCCTTGCAGAGCATTGTGATTCTGCCTATCGTCAGAATTAGCGAGAAGCGGACATCAATTTTGTCATTAACAGGACGGTAGTTAACACACGGATTTTGAAAGACACGCTATGAACGCAGGACAAAATGGACAAAGTAGGTTTGACATAGGTAAACTGGATCGGATTGCTGCAGATTTTCGTGGCCGTGTCGGTTTTTACGTTGAAGACTTGACTACGGGCATGACGCACCAGTATAACGAAAAGCTACGCTTTCCCACTGCAAGTGTCTGTAAGATACCAGTGATGATCGAACTCTTTCGTCAAGTGGAGGCAGGATATCTTTCTCTGGAAAAACGTTGCCGACTCCACTCCGAAATCTCTACGCACGGTTCAGGATTGTTAAGTCTGCTTGAGGATGAGCCGGAATTGACTTTGGGCGACTACTGCAGGCTCATGATTAGCGTGAGTGACAACATGGCGACAGACCAATTAATAGATATCGTTGGACTGAAATCTATCAATGCCATGTTAGACATGTATGGTTTTCCCAACACCCGAACTAGCGTGACGTTAGGGCGCTACCATTATCGGATGTTCGGTATGGATGATGTAGCCTGCAACCGTAAGAACGACAAGATGCTGAACGAACGGTCTCGGGCCCACGGTGTCAACCATAATGCCGTATCATTCCAAGATTCTCTCGAAAACAACGTTTCGACGCCAGAAGACATGGCGGCAATCCTGAAACGAATGTATCACGGTCAGATCGTGAGTCCTGATGCTTCCGTTGCGATGCTTGAAATGTTGAAAGGCTGCCGAGATCGTCGCATGATTCCGCGGAATCTAGATCCCAATCTCCCAATTGCCCACAAGTACGGATCGAGCGGTCGCATCAAGGGGGATGTGGGTATCGTATTCTTGCCTACGGGACCACTCATTCTCTCCGCATTTGCACTAGCTGCTGACGACAATTCGCACGGAGATAGGGCAATTGCCGAAATAAGTCGTTTATCCGTGGAAGCACTCTCACCAGAGTGCATTACAGGCTGAATCAAAGTCCCAATACCATTTCGGGCTAGTAATTGTGGATAATTTTTCAATTACACTGTAATGATAGGACCGATGCCAACCATTGCACTGTATACCAAACTCGTTAGACACTATCAAGCGATCGGATAGATCAACTGAGTGGTTAGCGAAGGCAATGGTGGCCTCCCTGCCCCGAATTGAAAAGACTTGGTCGACAATATTAATACGCTGGGAATATTGGGAAATGGTATAAGAAGCCTTCAGCCTGATTCAATTTTGCAAACGGGCTACAACTCAACTGATAGAAAGGAAAGCTGAATTCCCTATTTGAGCGGTCATAGATTTTTTTAAATTGCTCGAACGGAGAATCACACATAAATGGGAACACTTGTTGGTGTTGATATTGGCGGTACTTTTACCGATATCGTTGCTTTGAACGAAACTCGGAAAGAATTACGTATTACGAAGATTGCCTCCACACCTCACGATCAATCGGTAGGATTGATTACTGGGCTTAATGCTTTAGGACTGTCATACGCTGACATTGAGTTGGCGATCCACGGTACGACGGTAGCGACCAACGCTATCTTAGAACGCAAGGGCGTCCGTTGCGGCCTTATTGCAACAAATGGTTTTCGCGATATCTTGGAACTACGGCGCCGTGATCGGCCCCATGCCTACGGTCTCAGTGGCTCCTATGAACCCCTTGTCCCTCGCGACCGACGCAAGGAAGTCACAGAACGAATCACGGCGGAAGGAGACATTCACGTCCCGCTTGATGAAACGGGATTGATTGCGTCCGCAAAAGAACTTGTGGAAGACGGTGTAGAGGCAATCATTATTAGCTTCTTGAACGCCTACACCAATTCTACCCACGAGCAACGTGCTAAAGCACTTCTAGAATCCCACTGGCCCGATATTTACGTTGTTGCATCAGCGGATATCCTCCCTCTGTTCCGAGAGTTTGAGCGCACGAGCACTGCTGTCGTGAATGCCTATGTTCAGCCAATAGTCAGCCGCTATTTGGCTAGGCTTCAAGATCGATTGAAAACTCATGGCTATAACGGCAACCTCCTCATAATGCAGTCAAATGGGGGAATGATGTCTGTTGAGGCAGCGCAAGATTTCTCGGTGAACACCGTCCTCTCCGGCCCGGCGGCCGGAGTCATTGCCGCAACCAAGATTGCCGCTGAAAGTGGATTCGAAAACATCATCGGCTACGATATGGGGGGCACGAGTCTTGACGTATCGCTTGTGGCAGAGGGAACGCCGATGGTTTCAAACGGGATAGAGCCGGAGTTTGGTATCCCAATCATGGTGTCAATGATTGACATCCACACTATTGGCGCAGGAGGCGGAAGTATTGCTCGGATTGACGCTGGCGGTCTTCTTCAGGTTGGGCCCGATAGCGCTGGTGCCAATCCCGGTCCAGTATGCTACGGCATGGGAGGAACCAAACCGACAGTCACGGACGCAAACATGGTTCTTGGGCGAATAAACCCGAATCAACCAATTGCTGAAGGAAATGGATTCTCTTTTGATATTGATGCCGCTAGGCAAGTTGTCACAACAGAGATCGGCAAACCATTAGGTCTCTCGCTCGAAGAAGCAGCAATGGCAATTATCAGTGTAGCGAACAATCGCATAGCCGGGAGCATCCGGCGAATCTCGATTGACCGAGGACACGACCCACGCGATTTCGTTCTTTTCTCCTTTGGAGGAGGCGGCCCCTTACTTGTCAGTTTTCTACTTCGGGAACTCGGTGTGTCGCAGGCGTTAGTTCCCTACTATCCTGGCATCGCTTCCGCGTGGGGATGTGTGATTGCCGATCTTCGGCACGACTTTGTGACCATGATTAACCGTAGCCTCACCAAAATCAATCCGGCAGAAGTGGAAGATGTTTTTGCTGACCACTTGGCGCAAGGACAAGAACTCATTGAGCAGGAAAAAGTACCACTCACGGATATGAATGTCGTACGCGAAGCTGAGGTTTCTTACGAGGGGCAGACGCACGTCATACGCACGCCACTCCCTTCTGGGGTTGTGTCGTCAGATCTAATTGCTGACCATTTCCGTGCCGCCTACCTCCGTCAATACGGTCGAGTGGAGGAGGCGTTCGGCGGCATGGAAATCCTCTTGGAGCAGACTTCGATTCGTCTATTGAACTTACGCACATCCGTAATCGGAGTACGACCGGACTTGACGCTGAAAAATTTTCTTCCCAGACCGGACGCGACACTAGAGGAAGCCCAAAAGGGAACGCGACAAGTTTATTCGGAAGACGGTTTCATCAACTGTCCCATCTACGAACGTTCCCGCATACCGTGGGAATCTAGTTTCTTGGGCCCCGCCGTTATCGAGCAATCTGACACAACCATCTGGTTAGAGCCTTGGGTGAAGGTTGATGTTGATGATTCAGGAAGTTTCCTGATTAGCGAAAAGTGAATGGTAAGTTATAAAAGCGGGGGAAATCGGATTAGGATGACACCACTGGATTACAGCAAGACATACCTTCTCGGAACCAATCCGGAGAATGAAGTGAGGTTCTGGGTCGAATCTCGCACGCGCGTTATTGACGCACGCAGTGAAAAGACGGAGGATTTCTTCCAATGTGCTTCATGCAAGAGCGAGGATACGTTTGCGGAAAAAGATCTGTTCCTCAAAGACAACTACGATTTTCTTCCTATCTTTGGACCGGAATATGGGCTAATCTTTCGGCGCAACGCATGGCTGAATCCCAACTATAGAAGTTGTCTGAAAACGGCGGACATGTTTGGTGGCCCCATTCAACATCTCCAAGAACACACCCGTTTCAAGAATCTGGTTACCCCCGACGAAATCATAAAGTTCACGCATGAGTTTTACTCGGTGGTTGCACAAACAAAAATCCACAACGACGAAACAGAATTACGAGCAATAATTGAGTACCCGGTCAAAACCCTGAATATAAGAAAATCGGACAACGTGTACCAAATCGACACGGGGCCCGTGGCGTTCCCCGATCTTGGAAAGCGGTACGATAGGCTTGTGGATTCAATCTCTCTCGCCTTCGTTGCTTTCAACGCGGCGCATTTCGCGGACTTCATCGTGGAGGAATCCACGCCAATTGGAAACAATCAAGACACGGTAGAAACGCATGTTCACCACTATTCCCGGCGCATTAGTTTGGCTGCGCGCAATCGCCTTTATGCCGGACTATAAACTATGATCGCACTCCCGTTCAAAAAATTACCGCTTTGCGAATCAATCTTCGTTTCTGCCAAACGCCGTCAAAACCCTGCAGAAGAGTTGTGAGTGCCGACAAGTAAAGGGAGAACATCATGGAAAATCTTGAAATGCAGCAGTACCTCTTCGACCTACAGGGCTACTTGGTCATTGAGAATGTCTTGAGTAAATCAGAGGTTTCTAGATTTAACGAATTGCTGGATGAACAAGAACTGCCCGCCCCCGGGCAAACGCAGAGATTTGGCAGTGCACCGGACGGACCGGGGTTTCTGCAGTGGGGAAAGCCGTTCTGTGATTTACTCGATCACCCCAAGATTCTTCCAATCCTTAGATTTCGGTTGGGCGACGCATTTAGGCTCGATAGAATTTACGGGATGTGTATGCGTGAGGGAATGCAAAGGGGAAGGCTCCACGCAGACTACGGAGCTACCGCACCTTACTCCGGCGCTCGGCGCGGTGAATATTACCCCTTCCGCGATAACCAGATTGTCAATGGGTTTGTTGTCGTGACGTGGAATATGACTGATACAGGACCAGACTCTGGCGGTTTCTGTTGTATTCCCGGCAGTCATAAAAGCAACTTTAAGCTGCCGCAGCAGATAGACGAGGCGCCGGAAAAGGTAGCGTGTGTCGTCGTTCCGAATGCGCCCGCGGGTTCGGTGACTCTATTCACGGAGGCGTTGACACACGGAACGGCGGCTTGGACGGCAAGGCATGAGCGTCGATCTCTTCTGTATAAATATTGTGTGTCATATATGGCGTGGAAAACGGAGCGCGTCCAATCACCGACGAACGTTGAACTCACGCCTCGCCAGGAAATCCTCTTTCGAGACCCCTCCGATCCTTTGAGATTCTTTCCCTCCCTCTTTGAAGAATCGGATGGATAAACGTACTACCTAAACTGATTCCTATCTTAACGCACTATGGGATTTTGCGAACGGTTCACCGCCATCTATGTGGCTTTAAAATGTGAATACTTTTGACTTTGGAATCTTCACCGTAATCGAATGAAATCCCTTTTTTCCAGTACCAGTGTACTATCCTATCCTCATCTTCTTTAATCTCTTCGGCAGGGCCAAATTCTTTCTCAACTTGCTCCCGGTCGCTTCCGATACCCACACCACCCGCAGTTTTGGATTTATTCGGCTTCCCGACAAACAGACTTTCGACTAGATTGATGCCATCAATGCTCCCGCTTACTCGCATGGAATGATACGAGAAAAAACTTATGTCGCCATGGAATGGGTCAGGTTCTCCGTACAGCGCTTTCACTTTTTCAAATGGGTCCCCTAGTCTGATTCCAGCCGCTTGTTCCCCCGCGACAATGAGTGGGAAACCAACAACACTAATCGTCGTTGATTTTACTGTTGGTTCATTTATACCATCGCTTACACTAAGCTCCACCGGTACTACGGCCCCCTCAACCGGCGCAGTCCATGTCGGCGTTTCCGAATCCGTTGAACTGAGCGGTCCCACTTCCGTACTCCAGTTGAACGTAAATGAATCGCCATCAGGATCAATGACTTCCGCCTGAAGTTGAATGGTACTTCCCGCAATCACACTCTCCGGGACAATAATTCGCTTGATAACAGGAGCGACATTTTTGAGATTTACCTTGATCGTTCTTGTCATGGGGACAGATTCGTTCACGCCGTCACTGGCATAAACCGTGAAAGTTGCCGATCTCGCATCCGAAGGCAGCTTCCATTTCACCGTGTGTTTCGTGGTCGAGTCAAGTTCCCCTTGATCGACCTCCCATATATAGCTTAACTTATCGCCGTCTACGTCATGTCCCGTAGCTTTCAATTCAACGACAACTTGCTCAGGGACGATAATCTCGCTGAGAACGGGTGGAGTGTTACTCTTACTATCGTCCTTCGTCTTTATCCCACACCCTAGAAATATAGCCGAAACGGCAAACATTATCACCCACTGTAATACAATCCTCTTCATTTCAGTATCCCAATGCCTCCCTAATTCATCAAGATGTGCTTACGATGCAAAGTATGGTCGTGTGCTAAGGCTCACCGCCTTGGTTTCGAGACGCTAATGTCTGTGACTCTAGAATCTTCATCATATCTAAAACTAATACCCTTTTTTGGATACTTATATCGTTTTCCATACTCCGTTTCTCTGATTCTTTCTGCAGGTCCAAATTCTTCCTCTACACGCCTGCGATCACTTCCGATACCCACGCCTCCCGACGTTTTGGATTCATTCGGCTTGCGAATGTACAAAGACTCGACTAAATTGATACCATCAACAAATCCGCTAATGCGCATGGCGCGATAGGCAAAATACCCCGAGCTATCTGGGGGTCGATCCGGCTCTCCGTACAACGCTTTTACTTTATTAAACGGATCGCCTAATCGAATGCCAGCCGCTTGCTCCCCCGCGACAATAAGCGGGTGACCAACGACTTTTATCGTTGCTGATTTTACTGTCGGTTCATTTATGCCGTCATTCACACGTAGCTCCACCGGAGCTAAGACCCCCTCAACCGGGGCAATCCATGTTGGCGTCTTTGACGTAGTTGAACTAAGCACCCCCACTTCCGTACTCCAGTTGAACGCAAGCGAATCTCCATCCGGATCGTAGGTTTCAGCCTCAAGTTGGATTCTTTCCCCAGCAATCACGCTCTCTGGAACAACAATTCGCTTGATGACAGGAGCAACATTTCTCAGATTGACGGTGATTTTTCTCGACACAGAATTCGAGTTGTGGACTCCGTCGTTGGCATTAACCTTGACAGTTGCTGATTTCACATCTGATGGCAGCCTCCATTTTACGGTACGCTTCGTATTCGAATCTAGTTCCCCTTTCTCCACCTCCCATACATAGTTCAACTTATCGCCGTCTACATCATGTCCTTCAACCGTCAGTTCAACGATAACGTACGCAGGGACAATGACATCATCGACAACAGGCGGAGTATTCCCGGATTCATCGCGGGCAACCTTAACACCACATCCCAAGAGCATCGTTGAGATAATAAACACTGCTATTATGCAAGTAATCGAATTTGCTGCCAAATTTCTACGCATTGGCGCATCCCCTTTCATTAGAACCGGGTTAGGAAACTGAAAAGGCTATTCCATCCAATTTGTAGCAGAAATGTCGTCACACACCTCGCAGGTTCAAGCCTTCACTAGTGTCCGTAAACTGGCGCGGTACGGCGGTCGGGCAATCCCTTTTTCCGTAATGATGGAAGTAATAAGGTGAGCGGGCGTAACATCAAATGCCGGACTGTAAACCTTGACTCCCTCCGGTGCGGTCCGTTTGCCAAAGCCTTCCGTGACCTCCTCTGGAGCGCGTTCCTCAATGGGAATCTGGTCTCCGGTTTCCGTTGAAAGATCCAGCGTGGATGTCGGCGCGGCGACATAGAATGGTATCTCGTGCGCTTGGGCGAGTATCGCGACGTTGTAAGTGCCAATCTTATTTGCTGCATCACCGTTGGCGGCGATTCGGTCTGCCCCGACCACGGCACACTGAATTTTTCCCTCCTTCATGACTTGGGCAGCCATATTGTCGCAGATTAGCGTTACATCGATTCCTGCCTGCATTAACTCCCACGCGGTCAAACGCGACCCCTGAAGCAGCGGACGTGTCTCATCGGCGTAAACGCTAATCTTCTTGCCGGCTTCATGCGCTGAAAACATGACTGCCAACGCAGTGCCGTAATCGGAGGTTGCCAATCCACCCGCATTGCAGTGCGTTAGGATGGTGTCGCCCTCATTCAACAGTTGCAATCCGTGTTCTCCAATGGCGCGACACATCGCGCGATCTTCTTCGATGATTTCCAATGCCTCATTCAACAGCACCTGCTTCAATCGCGAAATTGGGACATGTTGGTGCCTTTCTGCTGTGTTGGTCATCCGGTCGAGCGCCCAGAACAAATTCACTGCCGTGGGTCTAGATGTGGCAAGGTAGTCGGTTGCCATCGCCAACTCATCTGCGAATTCGGTATAGTTTTCCGCCTGCGACTTCCACACTCCAAGCACCGCTCCCAACGCCGCCGCAATTCCAATGGCGGGCGCACCACGCACTCGAAGTGACTTAATGGCTTCCCACACAGTCTCTAAATTGTCGCAGTATATCTGTTTAAACTCATTGGGTAGCAAGGTTTGATCGATCAGCCGTATTCTGCCATCTACCCATTCAATTGTCGGAATTGGCATTCTTTCCCCCTTCAGTCTACAAAACGCTCCAAGTAGCTAATTTCGCTATCTCCGATTATAGCAGCTACCCTAATTTCCCGCAACGGAAAAGGAGGGCTCGCCCTAGGCATGGCATATCCTAGCTTGCAACTTGAATTTCCGGCACGAGATTTGCTTTACTTGAAATTCGGAGAATGCTATGCTATATTTTGATGATGAGGACACCCAGGCCTCTCCAGTTCAATAGAGACAAGGATACACATTGTGATACTATGCCAAGATAGTAGTGTTGGAGAGATGGAAAACTGTCGCTTTAGTATGACAGTCTTGCCACCCTACACAATGCTTGAACACACCCGCGCGAATCTCAAATAGTATCTTGGTTCAATTCATCGAGAAAAATGAACGAAGAACCGCGTTACAATGAAACCTTCTACAAGTTCACACAGTTCAATTCCTGTATTATCGACCTTGACAGTGGCAGACGAACTAGCTTGGATGGTATTCATCCTCCAATCTGCTGGAAAACAATCTTTGGAAATCAGAATCCGGTAGAGATTGAAGTAGGTTGCGGCAAAGGACGTTTTCTACTTGAAGCCGCAAAACAGCGTCCGGAGATCAATTACCTAGGCATAGAACGGGCACCGAAGTATGTTAAACGCACACAGCAGCGTTTTCAGAAGCATATCAAACATATCAATCTGCACACTGGAAGATCGCAAGCACCTCTCTTTCCGAATGTGCGATTGGCTTGGAGTGACGCCGCACGGTTTGTCGATTGCTATGTTGCAGAGGATTGCGTCCAGTCATACCACGTGTATTTTCCCGATCCTTGGCCCAAAAAACGCCAGTACAAGCGCCGACTTTTCAGAAATGAGACATGGCTGCGAGGGATTGAACGCACATTGTATCCAAGCGGTGGCCGTCTTTACGTTGTAACCGATTACGGCGAGTATTTCGACGAAATTCGATACAGGCTTGGTCAATCTACGCGTCTTGTTGAAACCAACTTAGCGTCGACCCAGACAGAACACATTCAAACGAACTTTGAGATGAAGTATTTGACAGAAGGACGGAAGATTTACCGTGCAGTATATGAGAGACCTGACGCCTAACACATTAATCTCAAGAGCAAAATCTGCCGAATAAACCTCCAAATGCCTAGTCCTTTCAAAAATCTCCCGTCGAGCCCCGGCGTATACCTGATGAGGAACCTGAAAGGGGAAGTCCTCTACGTTGGCAAAGCTTCATCACTGCGCCACCGCGTGGCTTCCTATTTCCAGTCTTCAGCCCAGCCGCATTTTATGGCTAAGCCAATGATGCGCTATATCAATGACGTGGACTATGTGGTTACTGCAAATAGTGTCGAGGCCCTCATTCTTGAGAATAATCTTATCAAGGAACATCAACCACGCTACAACGTCAAGTTGAAGGACGACAAACGCTACCCCTATCTAAAAGTCACTACTAATGAACCTTTTCCGAGGCTTTATGTCACGCGCAAGACCGACAACTCTGGCGCTAAATTCTTTGGCCCATTTGTGCATGTCCGAGCGATTCGCCAAACGGTTAAGCAACTCACCAAAGTTTTCCCCATCCGTACATGCAGTCTAGACTTGAACGCATCGGAAAATCCCTATCGCGTCTGTTTGGACTATCACATCAATCGCTGTCCAGGTCCCTGTGCTGACTTTATCAACTGTACCGAATATGACGAAATTGTTCAGAACGTCTGCCAGTTTCTGAGCGGCAAAACGCGACAAGTCATCCAAGAACTGAAAGAGAAAATGGAATCAGCCGCCGCTGCATTAGATTTTGAGGGAGCGGCCAAATATCGTGACCGGATTGAAATGGTCAACCAAGCAATCGCTAGGCAAAACCTCGACACCGTTTCCGCGGCGGATGAGGATGTAATCGGCATCGCTTACAACGGCACGGAAGCGTGTGCCCAAGTGTTAATGGTACGTGACGGAAAGTTAATTGATAGGGAACACTATTTTCTAAACGATGTAGATGCGGAATTGCCGGACCAATCCTTGACGGCATTTGTGCAGCAATACTATCAAAATGCCTCGTTCATCCCCAAGACTATTGTATTGCCCAATGAAACCGAGATGCCGGAGGCAATTCAAAAATGGCTGACCGAGAAGCGAGGTAGTGGCACAAATTTACACATCCCGCAGAAAGGACGAATGCGTCGATTAGTGGAGATGGCATCAAAGAATGCTGAACTTATCCTCAATCAAAAGGAAACACACGTCGTGTATAAAGCCGGGGACAACCCCGCGTTAATCGAATTACAGGAGTTGTTGGGGCTTTCTCAACCGCCTCAGCGAATCGAAGGATTCGATATTTCCAATCTCGGAAATCAATTCGCCGTTGGCTCAATGGTTGTGCTAGAGGATGGCGAACCTGCCAAATCGGAGTATCGACGTTTCAAAATCCGTACGGTACGAAGTCAGGACGACTTCGCGATGATGAATGAGGTGCTGAGCCGGCGGATGCGCCGCGCGATTGAAGAAAACGCTCTTCCCGATCTTATCCTTATCGACGGCGGTAAGGGGCAACTCGGTGCTGCTTGCGAAGCACTAGAAGTGTTGAACCTTAACCATCTGCCAATCATCGGGCTTGCCAAACGATTTGAGCACATCTTTTTGCCCGAACAATCTGACCCGATAGTGCTTCGACATGACAATCCAACCCTTCATCTTATTCAACGTCTGCGCGATGAAGCGCATCGCTTTGCCCTTGCTTATCACCGCAAACTGCGCAGCCGGGCGCTGAGCCACTCTGTGCTGGATGAAATTCCTAACGTTGGCGCCAAACGCAAGCAAGCGCTACTTCAGCATTTCGAGTCTATTGAAAACATCCGTGGCGCAAGCCTTGACCAACTATTGTGTGTTAAGGGAATCACTCATGCGATAGCGGCAAATATACGGAAACACTTGGCAGATCGAGGAAACAGGACTCAAGACGAATCGTACAATTAAGCTTATGTATCGGAGTTCAGTCTCTCACGTGACTCGGACGTTTGTTGCTACGGCGGGAGCGTGTAAACCCAACATGGACGGGAGGAAAATATGGTAGTCGATAGGGACGATTATTTCTTCGACTTGCAGGGGTTTCTACATCTGGAAGGTGCACTTACAAGGGCTGATGTGAAAGACCTCAACGACTGTTTGGATACGATTCCGCCGCTGAAACCGGGAGAGTGGTATGGCTATATCCACGGACACCAATATGGGGACAAAACTTCCGGGGTCAACTACCAGCAGATATACGAGGCGGGTGAACCGTTTGAGAAGTTAATCGATCACCCGTCTTGGATTGACAAGATTAGGCGTTTTGTCGGCGGTGAGGGGACGTTCGATTACAATCACGGCCCACTTTTTATTGATGAAAACCACGTCAACTTCCGTGAGCCTGGCGAAGCGATTGGCCTGCACTCGAGTCAAGAGGCGAAACGCGGCGCATTTGCGTTCCGTAACGGGAAATTCATGTGCGGTCAAATCAACCTACTTGTGGCGTTGACAGACATAGGTCACGGTGATGGGGCCACAATGGTGGTCCCCGGAAGCCATAAGTCCAACTTTCCACATCCTTACTTCAACGACAACCCGGCTCCATACGGCGCCTCTGTAGACAATATTGAAGGTGCCATCGAGGTTTTCATGCCGGCTGGGGATGCCCTACTTTTTGTGGACTGGACTGCGCATGGTGCAGCCAAGCGTGTGAATCCGGGCATACGTCGGATGGTAGTGTTTCGTTACGGACCATCATGGGGAAATTTCCGGTACGGCTACCAACCATCGCCGGAACTCCTCGAACGCCTGACACCTGAACGCCGACAGATTGTTTCGCCCCAACGACCAATTGCCAGACCCTCTTAGTTGGACTGATGTGTGTGTCTAACCAGCATCCTCTAGGTCGTACATGGCGATGATATAAGGATGGTTGGGATCGTACTTGGTTAAAGGCGCCGGATTCTCGACCACGCCAATCGGACGACAGTTGGCGCCTTCTGCTCCAACCGCTTTATCCCCAATATCCTCTCGGCAGGCTTGAATCTCGGCTTCCAATGCCTTTACCATCTCCGGATGCCGGTCAATTAAATCGTTCATCTCGCCAATGTCCGCTTCTAGGTCATACAACTCACGTATCTCCACGTTCCGCTTGCGAATGTGGAGTTTCCATTTCCCCGAACGCACAGCTTCAATGTTTTCCCCGGAATAGTAGAAGAACGCGCGATCCGGAGTGACTGTACCGCTCTGCCCTATCATGAAAGGGCGGATGTCTTGACCGTCAATCGCGCGGTCGGAAGGCACTCGCGCCCCGGCTAATCCGGCAAAGGTCGGTAGAAAATCCATCGCAGTCGCGATCTCGCTGTTTACAATACCCGAGGGAATACTTCCGGGGAAGCGCATCAAACAAGGCACCCGCTGTCCCCCTTCCCATGTTGTGCCTTTGCGGCCGCGCAAAGGACCGTTGCTACCGCCGCCGTCACCCCTTGAACCGTTGTCTGAGGTGAAAACAAGCAAAGTGTTCTCGTCCAATCCCAACCGCTGAAGTTCATTCAGTATCACTGCCATTGACCAGTCAATGTGCTCCACTGCACCGCCATATCGCGCATTCTCCGATTGCTTTAGGAATGCCTCGGGAGGGTAGATGGGTAGATGGACATACATGTGGGCAAAGTACAGAAAAAACGGCTGTTGGCGATTATTTCGGATGAAACGCACCGCCTGTTCCACATAACGCTCAGTGAGTGCCGCTTGGTCGGGTTGTTCTTGGATTACGTCTTCATCACATAGCAAAGGCAACGGAGGAAACCGATTTTCGCGCCCCGGTTGTCTGCCCATGTCGTTGCTGTAAGGAATACCGTAGTAGTGATCGAACCCGTGGCGCGTCGGCATGAATTTTGGCTGATCGCCGCAGTGCCACTTTCCGACCAGCATCGTCGCATACCCCTGCTCCTTGAGGATCTCCGCAACGGTAATTTCATCCGGATTTAACCCCATTCCCTGCCCGGGAAACAACACGACTTGTCCGTCGAAATCCCCGAAACCGATACGTTTAGGGTAGCACCCCGTCATCATGGCGCCGCGGGAAGGCGAACACACGGGCGATGCCATGTAAAAGTCGGTAAATCTTACACCTTCTTGTGCCATGCGATCGAGTGTAGGAGTACGGTTCACAGTTGATCCGTAACAACCTAAATCGCCATAACCAAGGTCGTCGCAGTTGACCAAGATAATGTTCGGTCTCGATGAACTCATTGACTTCTCCAATGCCGTTGAAAAAAACTCTGCGCTGCGATGTCTTCTGTCAACACTCCTCAACCAGCAATTGAACGACAAAAAATGCCGGCACACATGGGCTTTATATGTTCGTTAGTCCGAACCAAAGACCGCCTCCCTCCTCCTAGCGCTACGCAGGTCCTGCTCGGCTTGGCTTCTGCCGAGTGTATTGCCCGATTCAATCACCAAATTGTGTCCGGTCGTGTGCAGGCTTTCATCGCTGGCTAAGTATACCGCGGCATATGCGATATCCTCTGGCTTTCCGCCTCGTCTCAAGGGCAAAACTTCTGCAAAGTGTGACTCTACACGACCCAAAAGGTTATCTAATTCCGCTGGTTCATAACGGTGATACCCACCGACCATAATCGGGGTCACGATAGCACCGGGAGAAATGCAGTTCACCCGAATACTGAACTCCGCCAACTCGAGTGCCCATAGTTTGGTCGCATGAATCACGCCCGCTTTAGCCGCGCTATAAATGGCGGAGCCGCAGCCGTCAACGTTGACTCCGGCGGTACTGCCATTGTTGATGATGCTTCCGCTACCCTGCTTCTTCATGAAAGGAACTACGTGCTTCATACCAAGAAACACAGATCCAAGAATATTCATCATCCGTGACTGAAAGTCCGATGTATCAAAATCCTCGACTTTGGCGGCTGGGCACCCGGCAGCTGCGTTGCTGAAGAGACAATCTACGCGCCCCCACCGATCCACGGTCGCATCAATCATGTCCTTGATGTCGTCTTCGGAGGTCACATCAGTTTGTATGAAGGCAGTGGCGTCACCGAGCCTGTCAGCCGCCGATTGTCCACGCTCTTCACCACGCGCCGCGATCATCACGCGGGCGCCTTCTTCAACAAACATCTCGACCGTCGCCAAACCCATACCGCTGTTGCCGCCAGTCACAATGGCGACTTTGCCTTCCATTCTCCCTGCCATCCTTACCTCCCGATATTGACGGTTATCTGAAACACATTGACTGAATCCAAACTTGATACTGACCACGCTTGCAACGACGGAGCAGATTTGAACAACCACGTTCGTGTCCGTCAGCGGTCAACACATACCATGGTGAATTAACTAGATCAAACGAATGGTATCACGCTTCGTGATTTCCTTCTCGTGCGTTCGCCATGTGGTTTCGACTAATTCCTGTGTCTCGGGTGCCAATCTGTCTTTCATCTCCTTGATCATGATGTAATCTGTGTCACGGTGCCATGCCAGAACATGCTGTGGTACATATCGGCATATCACAAACCGACGCTCTCGGTCTTTCGGTTTCCATTTTAAAGATCCGCGCACACTAACCTCTGGAATTACGACCGCATCCCCAGCCTTCGGCGTAACGTTCACAACCCCTT
Source organism: Candidatus Poribacteria bacterium (assembly GCA_965204085.1). Classification (GTDB taxonomy): domain Bacteria; phylum Poribacteria; class WGA-4E; order WGA-4E; family JAJDTR01; genus JAJDTR01. Next base: position 2,825,970 of record CBDBEE010000002.1, read on the forward strand.
GTGGAAGATTCTCCTCTGAGTCGAACACCCTCGCATACGGACTTTCAAATTCACTCTTGTGCGAACCCGGTGTTAATAGCAGTCCTCCATCACCGGGATAGACATCCGTTAAATACCAAAAAATACTGAAAAGTTCGCAGAAAAGCGTGCCCGGCTCTCCAAATCCGCGTGGGCTGTTTTTTCCATTGCGATTAACACCTAGCGCTAGGATTTGCCCGCCATCGCCATTGTGGAGTGGTATTGGAGTATGTTTATGCGTATTAACCATCAAGTTACCTCTGCAGAGGCACGGTTTATTTCCAGTCAGCTCCTTGATAATTTGCCACGTGGCAGGATGCATCGTGAGATGCTCAAAGGCTCTATCGAACGTTACACCGCGTCGATACTTGTCCTGAGAAGAATCGATCACGGGATTGCCTTTTTGCTTATAAACGCCCACCGGCAGCTTTTCCGGCGGCGTATTGACAAGTCGCTCCGCCGCATCTTGAAGGCGTTCCAACTCTTCAGCGCCGAGAACATCCTTCAAGTGAAGGTATCCCATCGTATCCAGCAGATATCGCTGTTCAGGAGTCATCGCGCCATCCTATGGGATTTATCCAGCAAAAAATCTAAAAACGTTACATGAAAGCGATTCGTACGGTGCCTGAACTGTTGCGGACAGATTAGCTCATGTTTCCACTTCTAGTCGGTTCTGCGAAAAATATTTTACTCACTCGAATGGTTTCACGCATCGGAATCCTGTGTAAACGTTGGGATACGTAGGATAAAAATAGAATCGTGCCGCAATTTCCAAGAAATTGTTGTAAAGCGCTATTCCCCAAGATCCGCCACGCAACACGCGCAGCGTTCGTACATACTCGCAGGATTGCACCAACTCAGTTACACTTTTGCATCCTGCTATCGGGTTTCGTTCTGGACTGGCGAGATAGTATTGCTCCTGGTATTCATCCAAGCACCACTCCCACACATTTCCCGCCATGTCGTACAATCCGTAACCGTTCGGAGGATAGCTGCCGACGGGTGTTGTTGTACCATGCCGCCCTTCCCCTTTTACTCTCCCATTCCAGATGTTGCTGTTATAGTTTGCTTTGGTTTCATCAATCGAATTCCCCCAAGGATATTTTTTCCCCGACAAGCCGCCACGCGCCGCTTTTTCCCATTCTGCCTCCGTCGGCAAGCGTTTGCCCGCCCACGATGCATAAGCCATAGCATCGTGCCAACTGACGTAAATCATTGGACTTTGCTCCTTCACGGGAAAGTAACCTGCTACTTTATCCCAATCTGGCGGTCGGTGCCCTGTCGCATAAAGAAACTCCCTGTACTGTTTTAAGGTCACTGGATATTGGTCAATGTAGAAGGCATCAAGATGCACCGTGTGCACCGGTTGTCTGTTTACATTGGCGCTAGCGAAGCCATCTCCCATTTCAAACTCACCCGCTGGAATCAGAGCCATATCAGGCATATTTTGTATGTTCCCAGCCTTCACTTCTCTCTCCTATTCCTCTTTTCGTAAGTGTTTAGTGGCTAGTGATTAGCGGATCTCTAGCGCACTCATTATTCATTCGCTTGCTGGTCAGTAAAACCCCAGAGCCATAGGACGGGCAATGAATGGGATCTCTATCGCGCTCGCTATCCACTCGCTTGATCCTACTACAAATCGGAAAAATGACCATACACAGGAAATCAGCCTAGAAAATGGGAAAAAGCAGTTTAGATTCACAGTGCTCGACTCCAGAAATCAAGGGACTAAACAGTTACTTCTTTTCCATTATTGACTTTTCACGCCTCAAGCATCATTTTCCCACTCCTCCCAATCACTTAGTCTTCTATTCTTTCACGATTGGGAAAACGATGACTGAATTCAATCACGCGCGAACGGCGTAGTGATCATCCGGGTTCCGTGCAAATGACACCGAAGTTCCACCGACCAGGCGCGTGAATTTGTCGGCGACCGCTTCTTCGCCCAGATGTTCCTCCATCCAAGCTCGCAGCGGTACATCCTCCGGTTGAGGTGACGTGAGTCCCAGAGCCTTCGTTTTTGCGCCCAATAACTGTTTGCGAATCGGGTTAGAACGATCCATGTAGTGCGAAACTGTCCTATTGTCCCGCGGGTGGAACCAGCGGTAACTGTAGCCGTAATACAGGGTTTTTCGCGCTATGTTGGAGAGATTTGGGCTTCCTGTGTGCCAAATGCGCTGCTCGAATAAAACCGCGGAACCTGCGGGCGCTTGAAGCGTGTAAACTCCTTCAGGATCCGATACTCCGTCAGCCGGCCATTCCAACTCCCGCTTGAGATGGCTTCCAGGAATAAACAGCTGATTTCCGTGTCCCTTCTTCGTGAGGTCCGTCAGGAGATAACCTACCTTCAACGAGATTCGCATTGTTGGTCCCGGTGCAATATCGGCATTTACGCGATCACTGTCCTGATGCCACGCGAGACGCGCGCTCTGCTGCCGTTTCTCCTCCGTATCCGGGGGTCTGGTAAGAGCAACTGTGTGATAAATATGAATGTTCCATCCTAGAATCCCAAATACCTTTGGAAACACCGTTGGCCAGTCAATCAATTCCAAGAATAAATCATCTTTCCCGATAAAATCCACTCCTCCGTCAATACGGTCCATCGCCTTATTTAAATCTTTCACCATTGAGTTTGGAAGTGCGTTTTCGACTACCATGAATCCGTCCCGATCAAACATCTCGCGCTCCTCTTCCGTCAGCAAATGTTGCAGGCATTCAAAATCCATAAGGATTATCCTCCTTTCACAGTGTCCGTTTGTACCGCCGGCGCAGCGAACTCGTGTCGCCAATTGCGAATTTGACGTTGGTTAAAGTCGCATGAATATTCCCGCGTCCATTGGGAAGACCGTTAAGATTTTATCTGATTTCAACCGACCCGTAAACAGAAATCTTTGGGTTTACTATTCGACCTTCTCGTTTTCGGGACAGATGGTCGAACCAAGGCGAGCAAAGAAAACTAATGGAATATCCGAATAATCGGTTTCCGTAATTGTCATTCCTGTTGCATGCCTACGGAACTTCACTGTCAATCACCGCTTTCGCCCACGCGTTCGCAAGCATCACATCTTTACAGAAATGGACGCGAATAATGTGTCCTATTCTTTAATTGCCAGAGATTGCGATCCTTAGCGCCAAATCCTGTCTCCTCATAATCTGCTTGACTTTTTGGTGGACTCTGGTCTAAACTGAAATTAATCTCTGTGTAACATTCGTTTGCGCCTTTGAAGGTTCAGCGTTCTCGATTCCACTATAAACTGTTGGAACATGCAACAGCGACATCCGACGAATAGGGGGATTCAAGAGTGGACCGTAACTGTTTAGTCTATCAATCCATTGTGAGGATGTTGGTTCGTCGTACCACAATTTAATGCTTGTTCTTACACCATGAGTGTGCTGTAGGAGCGATCTCCAGGTCGCGAATTCCTGTTATACCATTTCGCATGAATAACAGTGCATATAGTACTTCCACATACCATTTTGACAACTATTCCCCTTACACCAAACCCCGTAGGTGGGGATCAAATGAGATCAAGCGAGAGTGAATAACGAGTGCGATAGTAAATCCCATAGCGAATGCGATAGAGATCCCCTTGCCCCGCTTTGGACAGACTTGATTGACGCTATTAATGCACTACTAAAATATAGAAATGGTATTACCGCGCAAATTCTGGACTAAACTAAACAATTACAGTGGACCTAAATCCAATGGAGGGAACACCGCGACTTAAGAGATTGAGGAGTAGGAATCGACGAAATGAGTGCGGATATGGACGAATCGACTAGCAGGAACAGATGGGGGGGCGCAGTTCGCATAACACAATTATTCAGATTCTTCGTCGTAATTTCCCTAATCCTTGCAATCTGCACCCCTGCTCTTGGCGTAATTGAAATTGAGTCCATCGAATTTGGATTCGAAGGTTTCTACAAGCGGGGCAGGTGGGTGCCTCTACAGCTATTGGTGGTGAGTGAGAACGAGCACGATTCGTTCGTTGGTGAACTTGAAGTGACGGTCACCAACCTATTTTCGGTAACCACCATTCAGACCTACTCGACGCCAGTTTCGTTAACGCGAACTGATCGGCGACGTTATACCCTCCACGTTTTTCAACCCGGAACTTCGACGAAGTTGATGCTACGAATTGTTCATCACGAGGGTAGGGTCAGAGTTGAACGCGAGATTATTCCACACCTCCCGAAAGAACCGAAGGATCTGTTTATCTTGGCGCTGACGCCACCCGGTTATGATGTACTGGATGACTGGCATGGGCAACAGATCGATGCGCGTGCAGAAACACGAGTTTTTGTCCTTCATCCGGCGTCTCAAAAGCATTTACCGCTAGATTGGATTGGTTACCATTCTATTGATCTTGTCGCGATTCACGGCGTATCGTTGGCAGCGAACTATATCTCGACGAGACAACAGATTTCATTGCTAGATTGGGTTTGCAATGGAGGTACTCTACTCATCTCAGGCGGGAGTAACCTGCAGCATTTGCGCGATAGTTTTCTTGAACCGATTCTTCCGGCGTACCTTGGTGAATTGAAGACGGCAATGCAACTGCCTGAATCAGTCACCGGGATGAAATGGCATCTAGACTTCCCGATAAACCTCATAGATTTCAAGCTAAAGGATAACGCGCAGATTCTCGGCATAGAGGGTGTATATGTCACCGACCACCCGGATCATCCGATGCTCGTGTTACAGCGGTCGTTCGGCAGTGGGCGGATTGTCTGTTTGGCTTTCGAGTTTGATGATTTTACCTCCATCCAATCTCAGGAAGATAAACAGTTTTGGTCACAGATGCTCAAAACTGTCGGTAAATCGCCAAGACATCGTGACGACCGCTACGAACTGTATCAGAGAGACGCAGAAAAAATTCATGAGGTGTTAAAATCCTTACCTTTAGCGCGCGTACCTTTATTTCGAATACTGCCATTGTTCCTGTTGGCTTGTTTGCTCAGCGTCGGTGGTTTTACGTGGTGGATTGGAAAAAATACAGGGCGAATAAGACACTATTGGATTGGCGCTTTTCTAATCACTCTGTTTTTCTCCTGTACCGCGATTTTTCCGAGACACCTACTTTCTACTCCTGTCTCCGTTAGCCGCTATTCAATACTCTCGGTTTATTCAGAAAACTCTCGTGCTTACTTGCAAACTTACATTGGGGCGATAGCGTCAACCAATTCAAAGTCATCAATCCAATTTGACAATGCGACATATATCAGACCCTTAAGACCAACTTCCACGCCGCCTCTGCACGTTGTTGATTCGAAACCCACACGGACGTGTGAGGCCGAATTGAGTGCTTGGCAAACGCGAACATATCTTGTAGAGTCATTCTTCGATTTACCGCCAACGCGGAACGCGCCGGAATGGATGTCTGCAAGTCAAGATGACAAGAATCCAACTCGGTTGACACACCATTTGCCTGGAGTACTCGAAAATGCGGGCATAGTTTACAACGGCGAGTATTTGCATATGGGGATGATGCCGCCAGACACATCCGTTCACCTAAATGGCGATTTTGCACCCATTTCGCGTTTTCCCGCTCATGAAGAGTTGACTGGAATACGACAGAAGTTCGCCCAAATCCTTGCAAGCGAGGGTGTCCTGCAACATTTCGCCGAAGATGCTGTACCGAAACTGGTAGGATGGATGAATCATCCATTTCTGCCAATGGAACTCAACCAACCGGTAGATGTGGTTGATGAGACCTTTGTTATCATTTATCTCGGCAGAAATGTAATCTCAACTGAGTAGTAAGCAGAAATCGCCATGGTTTGCATCCCTGCTGAATTATGGTCACGATCCACTAGCGATTCCAGCGACAACATGGAGTCAATTATAGAATCTGCCGGGCGATATAGCGGGACTTCATTGGGCGGAGATTCTAAATAACATTAACGAGATCTGCACCTTTCCATGAAATGAACGACTCAACAAAATATTAACCAACGACCATACAACCCTTGTAAACAGAGCGCACCGCGTCGTGCAGAAGAACACACAGTTTCATGGTTTACCTATGATGAGGTGAACGGATGGATGTTGTATCTCTCGGTATTTTCGTGGTAGATGTGATTGGTCGACCCATCGATCAATTTCCGGAGAAGGGTAGACTGGTAGTGTTTGATGAGCTCGAAATGCATTCGGGTGGTTGTGCGAATAATACGGCAATTGCGCTTGCTAAGCTAGGAATTGATGTCGGTACAATGGGCAGGATTGGCACAGACAAGTTTGGTGACTTCGTATTAGGGAATTTGGGTAGCAATCAGGTAGATACACGCGGAATGGTGCGCGACGCAAAAACCAATACATCGGTTACATTCGTCGCCGTTGCATCTGATGGAGAGCGGAGTTTTCTGCACTATATTGGATCGAACGGTTTCTTTTCAGTGGCAGACATCAATATGGACTTGATTCGGGCGAGTAAATTCCTTCATGTCGCCGGTTCCTTCGTAATGCCGAAATTAGATGGGGAACCCACAGCACAGGTCCTACGCCAAGCCAAAGAAGCGGGGGTGATGACCTCTCTGGACACGGTTTGGGACACATCAGGAAACTGGTTGAAGACATTGGAACCTTGCTTGCCTTACGTTGATGTATTCTTGCCCAGTATCAACGAGGCAGAACAACTTACAGGACTTGATTCACCGCCCGACATCGCCAAATTCTTGATGGATTATGGAATTCAAACCGTCGGGTTGAAAATGGGAAAACGGGGAAGCTACGTCCGTACCGGAACGGAGGAAATTCACGTTCCAGCCTATGAGGTTGACGTCGTTGATGCTACGGGAGCCGGGGATGCGTACGTCGCGGGATTCCTCGCGGGAACCGTGATGGGCTGGGACTTGAAACGTACGAGCGAACTTGCTTCGGCAGCGGGCGCGGCGTGCGTAACGGCAATCGGAACGACCGCGGGAATCAAGAACCTCGAAGAGACAATGGCGATTATTGGGGCATGATTTGGTAGGGACCTCTAGCTTGGACCCGCCGACCGAATTGCGGTTCTCATGGCGACAACGGTGTGCGTCAACCATCTTTGTGACTAACACATTGTCAGCGTGTTTTGTGATCGCCCTGATAGTTAATGCGCGTTGACTCTTGCTTCGGTTGATTCGCGCGCGGTTGCAACTTACTTCGTGCCAACTTGATTTAGCGACGTTCTTTGACCTCCGCCCACCGGGTTGGCAGTTTGCCTCGTGAGGATACCGAAAACGGTGTAGGTTTCCAAGAAGGGTCGAACTCGCCCACACCAGGGGTTTGGGTGAGGTTTACGAGATCGGTTCCATCTGCATTCATCACATAGATGTCAGCGGTAATGGGATCGTCGTGCGTTTGTCGCATAAAGACAATCCTTTTGCCATCCGGTGACCAATTTGGGAGCCAATTGACAGGCGCATCTTCAGTGAGTCTGACGGGATTAGTTCCGTCGGCGTTCATTAAGAGGATGTCCAAGTTAGCGTTCCAGGGGTCGACACGATCAACGTTTGAATATGCTGCGAAGGCGATTTTGCTTCCATCGGGCGACCAACTAGGCGTACTATTGTATGCGCGGGGATTCTGGGTAAGATTAGTCCGATTGGCACCGTCGGCATCCATGACAAATATATCCGAATGATTTAGCACGCCTTCGGCGACCTGCCTTGACCAAAAGGCAATCCTTGTTCCGTCCGGTGACCACGTCGGGCAAGTATCGTCATCTAGGTGCAGCGTAAGGTTTTTGGGATTCTTCCCGTCGGCGTTCATTACATAAATTTCGTAATTGTCATCGCGGTATGAGTCAAAGGCAATTCTTTTCCCATCGGGCGACACAACGGGCGATAAGTTGACTTTCCTTCGTCCTTGCGTAAGATTCACGCGGTTCGCACCGTTTGCATCCATGATGTAAATGTCGACAACGTCACCTAGCCACCTGCCGAGACCGAAGGAAAACACCATCCTTGTTCCATCTGGCGACCAAGAGGGGGTACCGCCCTGATCAAGTTTTATGAGATTTGTCCCATCAGTGTTCATGGTGTAGATATTCCCCATTGAACTGAAAGCGATCGTGTCCCCAACCGCCCGTACCGAGTCTAACGATGTGAATAATACACCGGTCATCAAAAGATACATACTTATCTTAAGAGTGAGAAAAGCAGTCTTAATGGATTCGAATTTCATTTTTTGCTAATAATGCCTCCATCAGCCGGGTACGGGCCCAGTGCCCTGCACAAATAGCGCTCGTAGCCATTCCAACAACAACACCTTCAATGGGGGTAATTCACTCTGGGGCGCTAAGCGGCTTCAGTGTCCAATTTCTTTGACCTCCGCCCACCGGGTTGGCAGTTTGCCTCGCGGGGATACCGAAAACGGCGTAGGTTTCCAAGAAGGGTGGACCTCGCCCACACCAGGGGTTTGGGTGAGGTTTACGAGACCGCTTCCATCCGCGTTCATCACATAGATGTCGCTGTCGGTGATATCGTCGTGAGTTGCTCGCATAAAGGCAATCCTTTCGCCATCCGGCGACCAACTTGGGAACATATTGAAACGTGCATCTTCAGTGAGTCTGGCGGGATTAGTTCCGTCGGCGTTCATCACATAGATGTCTAAGCTCCCGTTCCACGGGTCTACACGATTAACATTTCGCAATGCCGCGAAAGCGATTTTGCTTCCGTCGGGCGACCAACTAGGCGTAGTATTGTATGCGTGGGGGTTTTGGGTAAGATTAGTCCGATTGGCGCCGTCGGCATCCATGACAAATATATCCGAATGATTTAGCACCCCTTCGGCGACTTGCAGCGACTCAAAGGCGATTTTCCTTCCGTCCGGGGACCACCTCGGCCAAGAATCGTCATCTAGGTGCAGCGTAAGATTTTTGGGATTCTTTCCGTCGGTGTTCATCACATAGATTTCACCACTGTTATCACGATTAGAAGCAAAAGCTATCTTTGTGCCGTCGGGCGACCAGTCAGGCACGCCGTTATTTTTGTGGCGTCCTTGGGTAAGATTCACGCGGTTCGCACCGTTTGCACCATGATGTAAATGTCGGAGACATCACCGCGAAATCTTCCGAGACCGAAGGAAAACACGATCCTTGTCCCATCCGGCGACCAGGAGGGGGTACTGCCCCGCGCAAGTTTGATGAGATTTGTCCCGTCGGTGTTCATGGTGTAGATATTCCTCATTGAACTGAAAGCGATCATGTCCCCAATCGCCCGTCCTGTGTTTAACGACGAGAGCAACAAACCGGTCACCAAAAAATACAAACCGTTCTTGAGGATGGAAAAAGTTGTCTTAATGGATTCGAATTTCATTTTTCTCTAATTATGCCTCCATCTTTTTGGGGCAGGCACCTTCCCCGGCGCCCGGTACCAATAGCGCCCGTAGCCGTACCAACAACACCACCCTTGATGGGGGTAATTCACTCTGGGGCGCTAAGCGGCTTCAGTGTCCGATTTCTTTGACCTGCGCCCACCGGGTTGGCAGTTTGTCTCGCGGGGATACCGAAAATGGCGTAGGTTTCCAAGCAGGGTGCCACTCGCCCACACCAGGGGTTTGAGTGAGGTTTACGAGACCGGTGCCATCCGCGTTCATCATATAGATGTCGCAGTCAGTGATATCGTCGTGTGTTGCTCGCACAAAGACAATTCTTTTGCCATCCGGTGACCAACTTGGGTACCAATTGAACCGTGCATCTTCAGTGAGTCTGACGAGATGAGTTCCGTCGGCGTTCATCACAAAGATGTCCAAGTCAGAGTTCCAGAGGTCTACACGATGGACATCTCGCACTGCCGCGAAGGCGATTTTGCTTCCGTCCGGCGACCAACTAGGCATCCTATTGGAGGCGCGGGGATTTTGAGTAATATTAGTCCGATTGGCGCCATCGGCATCCATGACAAATATATCCGAATGATTTCGCACCCCCTCGGCGACTTGCAACGACTCGAAGGCGATTTTCCTCCCGTCCGGTGACCAAGTCGGCCAAGTATCGCTATCTAGGTGCAGTGTAAGGTTTTTTGAATTCTTTCCGTCGGCGTTCATCACATAAATATCGAAATTCTCATCACGGTTGGACCTAAAAGCTATCTTAGTACCGTTGGGTGACCACGCAGGCACACTGTTATTTTTGTGGCGTCCTTTGGTGAGATTCACGCGGTTCGCGCCGTTTACGTCAATGACGAAGATGTCGGTGACGTCACCGCGAAACCTGCCTAGACCGAAGGAAAACACAATCCTTGTCCCATCTGGCGACCAAGAGGGGGAATCGCCCTGAGCAAGTTTGATAAGATTTGTCCCGTCGGTGTTCATGGTGAAGATATTCCCCATTGAACTGAAAGCAATCGTGTCCCCAATAGCCCGTACCGAGTTTAACGATATGAATAATACACCGGTCGCCAAGAGGAACAGCATGTTTTTTAACGATTGGGAGAGTCTTCTTAATGGATGGAATTTCATTCTTTACGTCCTTTCATAGGAGAGCTCCGCTTGTCAGCAACCGCACGAGGAGTTCTTTAACCGGAGCTTTAGCCTAATTCAGGCGTCCTTGGCTAGTCATCGGATTCCAGCCAGATAGGCGCAACTTATCGGAGGCTGGGAGCGAGTTTCTTCAGCCTACCCCAAATTGTGATTTGGTTGCCTGTCGGAGAAACAGCCCACCCTCTAGGATCAAACCAATCAGGATGCAATTCATCATGATTGGGCGGATTGCTAAGGTGTTTCAGATGTTCTCCATCGGAAGTCATTAGATGTATTTCGATGTTGCGACTTTTTTCTCCTAATCTCTCAAATGCGATTGTACTCCCGTCATGAGACCAGGCGGGAGCTAGGTCACTCACACCATTGTCAGTCAGCGTTTCTAGGTTGCTTCCATCAGAATCCATCACACAAATTTCAAAGCTTCTGTCAATAACGGCACCGAATGCAATCCTCTGACCATCGGGAGACCAAGACGGGCTGTCCGGCGCTTCCAGATCGCGTGTTAGCCTTTTCTGGTTTTCACCATCGGCGTCCATCACGTAGATGGCATGCCCACCGTCCTTCTGGGACAGGAAGACAATCCTTTGTCCCTCGGGCGACCATGACGGATGAGTGTCACCTCCAGAATTGTTCGTTAGTCTAGTCTGATTCTTTCCGTCGGCGTCCATCACATAAATTTCAAAGTTAAGTTCCTCCGGATAACCCGCGAATGCTATCTTGCGGCCATCAGGCGACCACGCAGAATCTCTGTCCCAGACACCGTCCGTTAGTCTCGTCGGGTTTTTCCCATCGCTGCCCATGATGTAAATCTGGATATTACCCCCATTTCTATTGGATACGAATGCTATTCTTGTTCCATCAGGAGACCATACTGGTTGCCAATCATCCAACGGGTGGTGTGTGAGTCTTAATTGAGACTCCCCGTTGGCGTCCATCACGTAGATTTCATAATTCCCATCCCTCTTGGAGCTGAAGACAATCCGAGACAAGTTCAAAGCCAGTCCATTTTTCAGGGACAGGTCTCCGATAAATATGAACATGCATAACCCGACAAGAATCAGACGCTTATGTGCTGGTCGGAAATCGGACGCTTTCCGCTTCGCCATTGACTTCAAATGGGTTTTCATAAGGATTTACCCCCTTTCATTACGATATATCCCCTTAGTTAGCAATCGTCTGAGGAGTTCTCCAGTCGGCTTTTTATCTTAGTACAGGTATCCTTGGCTAGTCGTCGGATTTCAGCCAGGTAGGTGCAAACTACCGAAAACTAGACGCAAATTTTTTAATCCTGCCCCACATTGTGATTTGGTTGCTTGTCGGAGAAACAGCCCGTACTGAAGTATCAAACCAATCAGGATGGTAATCATTATGATTGGGATGGCTAATGCGTTTCAGATATTTTCCATCAGATGTCATCAGATGTATCTCGCTATTGAAAAATACTTCGTCCCATCTCATAAATGCGATGGTATTACCGTCAGGCGACCAGGTGGGATCCATGTCAGTCGCCCCATTGTCAGTCAGCCGGTCTAGGTTTTTTCCATCGGGATCCACCACATAGATTTCGAGGTTTTTGTCTTTAACGACATCGAATGCTATTCTTTGACCATCGGGAGACCAAGATGGAGCGCCCGGTCCATCCATATTGCGCGTTATCCTTGTCTGGTTACCTCCATCGGCGTCCATCACGTAGATGTGTTCATCACCGTCATCCTTCTGGGACACGAAGGCGATCGATTGACCGTCGGGAGACCATGACGGCTGGGTGTCACCACCAAAATTGTTCGTAAGTCTCGTCTGATTCTCTCCGTCAACGTCTATCACGTAGATTTCAGAGTTAAGTTCCTCCGGATAGCCCGTGAATGCGATCTTGCGGCCGTCAGGCGACCACGCCGGTTCTCTATCCCAGACGCCATCCGTTAGTCTTGTCGGGTTTTTTCCATCGCTGTCCATGATGTAAATCTGGACATTCCCCCCATTTCTATTGGAAACGAATGCTATTCTCGTTCCATCAGGTGACCCTGTCGGATGGCTGTCATCCGTTGGATTGTTTGTCAATCTTTCGTGGTTTCCTCCATCGGCATCCATCACATAGATTTCTCTGTTGCCATCTCTCGTGGATGTAAAGACAATTCGACCTGTGTTGAAAGCCAGTCCATTTTTCAACGACAGGTCTCCGATAAATATGAACATGCATAACCCGATAAGAATCAGACGCTTATGTGCTGGTCGGAAATCGGACACTTTCCGCTTCGCCATTGACCTAAATTGGGGCTTCATAAGGATTTACTCCCTTTCATTACGATATATCCCCTTGGTTAGCAATCGTCCGAGGAGTTCTTCAGCCGGCTGTTTAGCCTAATACGGGGATCCTTGCCTAGTCGTCGGATGTCTGCCAGGTAGGTGCAAACTACCGAAAACTAGACGCAAATTTTTTAATCCTGCCCCACATTGTGATTTGGTTGCTTGTCGGAGAAACAGCACGCCATGAAGAATCAGTCCAATCAGGATGGTAATGATCATGATTGGGCAGATTTGTAAGGCGTTTCAGATGTTTTCCATCGGACCTCATTAGGTGTATTGCGATATGGCGGAACGGTACTACTTCCCATTTCTCAAATGCAATCATACTCCCATCAGGTGACCAAGCGGGGGATTGGTCATGCAGCAGATTGTTAGTCAACCTGTCTAGGTTTTTTCCATCAGGACCCACCACAAAGATTTCAAAGTTTTTGTCTTTAAAGGCATCGAATGCAATCCTCTGACCATCGGGAGACCACGAGGGGTTGTTCGCCGATTTTTGATTACCTGTTATCCTCGTCTGATTACCTCCATCAGCATCCATCACGAAGATATTTTCGTCACCGTCCCTCCGAGACACGAATGCAATTCTTTCCCCGTCGGGTGACCATGACGGTGCATCGTCAAGCGCGATATCGTTCGTTAGTCTCGTCTGATTACCTCCATCAGCGTCCATCACGAAGATTTCAGGGTTAAATTCCTCCGGAAAGGCTGCGAATGCTATCTTGCGGCCGTCGGGCGACCACGTCGGATATCTGTCCCAGTCGCCGTCCGTTAGTCTTGTCTGGTTTCTTCCATTGCTGTCCATGATGAAAATCTGGATCTTGCCCTCATTCCTATTGGACACAAATGCTATTCTCGTTCCATCAGGAGACCATACTGCTTGGGTATCGGACCTCGGGTGATGTGTTAGTCTTTTTATAGACTTGCCGTTGGCGTCCATCACGTAAATTTCAGAATTCCCATCCCTTTTGGAGGTGAAGACAATCTGTGACTCTTGCGCCACGAGTCCTTCTTTTAACATCGTGTCCCCAATGCATACGAGTATGCATAGTCCTACAAGAATCTTAAGTCTATGTGTCATTTTGGCCCCCATCTTACCCTCCTTGCTCGAGTGATATTTCACTAGTAATGTTACCGGCGGACACGTAAGCGCTGTTACATAAACTCGACTTTGTAAAATTAAGCGGGATAACAGTCGGCACCGAGTTCATTGACATCATCTAGGGTTGCCGGTCCGTTTGAGTTCTCCCCAAGATGTCGGCAACTTTCCGTTTGGGTTGACTGCCAAACCACCGAGCGGCCAGGAAGGCATTTCATTATCAATACCGGGAGGAGTTCTCGTGAGTTTGACAACGTTCATCCCGTTGGTGTCCATCACATAAATATTAGCATCTCCGTCGCGGTTTGACACTAAGGAGATTTTTGTCCCATCCTGCACATAGATTGGTGACCAGCTGCTACGCGGCCCGTCCGTAAGCTGCTCCAACTCTTTCCCGTCAGCGGTAATCACGAAAATGTCATTGCGCGAGGGAGCGGGGACGAAGTGCCGATGCGAATTGAAAGCAATCTTGCTTCCATCTGGCGACCAACTAGGATTGGAATTTTTCCTTAGTTGGGTGTCGGCAGTGAGATTGCGCCTTCCCGTTCCATCCGCATTCATCACGAAGATATGAAGGGGGTCATTCAAGCCGCCATCACGGTAGGAGACAAACGCTATCTTGCTTCCATCCGGAGACCAACTCGGTAGAATATCGTGAAACTCGTGTTTATCCAACCTAGTCAGGTTATTTCCGTCCGCATCCATCGCGTAGATTTCAAAGTTGCCAACGACATCACGGAGAGAGCAGAAGGCAATCCTCGTGCCATCCGGCGACCATGCGGGGGCGAATTTTGAAAAACCTTCATGGGCGAGTCTGATCACGTTATTGCCATCGCTGTCCATCACATACAGGTCAGGTTTACCGCCGCGCTCTGAGGTGAACGCAATCCTTCGTCCGTCCGGCGAGGCAGCGGGCTGGCGATCAAATGCCGGGTGGTCCGTGAGTTGGACCACATTTTCTCCGTTCACGTCCATGGAGTAAATGTCCCAATCGCCGTCGCGGTTCGACGAGAATACGATTCTATGTTCGAATCCTTGTGCTGTGCCGTCCGAATCAACCATTAACGCCAATAATAATAGAAACAGGCATCTTCTCAAAAATAGGCTGATTTTATTCATCGGTCATTTTCTCCTTTCCCGGGTTCTATAGTCATTTGCCTTCATTGTTGGCTCATATATTATGTACATGTCATTCGATTTGAACGTTGAAGATTGTTGCGCAATCCATCTATCTGTAAGAGCGATCTCCTGATCGTGGCCTCCCCGCGCGCGCGAAACTCGCTCCGATAAAGGCCGCGTTACAGATTGTGCTGCGACGAGCCGAACCAAGTAAATCCTACATCGTAATTCCTGATTGCAGTGATAATAGTCCCTATCATCAGGATTCGCAGTTCAAAAGGCAATCGTGCAACCTATCGGACGTCCGACGCGCGTTTCTTCAACCTGCCCCAAATTGTAGCTGTCTTGGAAGTGGGGGACACAGCTAATCCTACCGGGCTAAAGTCCGGCTGGTCATCGGTCGCACTACGACCTTTGCTGAGTTGCTTAATATATTTTCCGTCTGCGGTCATCAAGTGAATCTTTGCACTGAGTACATCATCATCAGCGACCACGTATGCGATCGTCCCTCCATCGGGAGACCACGTGGGGTGAACATGATGCTCTTTATTGTGCGTAAGCCATTTGCGTTTTTTACCATCCGCCCCCATCACATAGATGTGATAGAATTCCACGTGCGTGGAGTCGGATGCAATCCGTCGCCCGTCGGGAGAAAACGACAGGCTGTGACCACTCAAGAAATCGTCCGTCAGCCGTTCAAGCCCCTGCCCGTCCGCGCCTATCACGTAAATCTCACTGCCCCCGTCTCTCCCCGATACGAATGCGATCTGTCCCCCATCCGGTGACCATGCCGGCCTCGACGCTTCGTTTTCAAGCACCACACGATTCTCTCCATCTGCATCCATCACGTCGATACGAGATCTCCTATCGCGGACGGTGAACGCAATCTTACCCCCATCCGGAGACCAGTCAGGTTGCCACTTGTCCCGCGGTCCATCAGTCAGTCTAATCTGGTTCGTTCCATCGGCGTCCATGACGTAGATCTGATATTCGCCAGTTCGACGGGAAACGAATGCAATCTTCGTCCCGTCGGGAGACCAATCCGGATCCATGTCGTGCACCGGATGGTTAGACAAATTTTCCCGATTTCCTCCATCGGCATCCATTACATAGATTTCCCAGTTGTCAAATGCCAGGTTTGAAAAAACAATCCGTGGTCCCTGTGCGGCAAGTCCTCCTATTGACCACAGTTCACTGCTTATCAGCATCGCGGTTAACCCGATAAACGACACAAGTGTGCGCTCGAATCGCATTTTTCCCTCCTTGGTTGTGCGCTAAATGAACATTAAGAAACCGGTTTTAAGCGGGGGCGCAGGAATAGTTTGGACGCGCTCCCAACCATTAGCTCTCGGCGCCAGCGATAGTTTCCATGCCCCGCCCTGTCTTATAGCCCCGTTGACATCATCACCGGACGCCGGTGCGTTTGAGAACTCCCCAAGATGTCGGCAACTTTCCGTTTGGATTGACTGCCAATGCGCCGTGCGGCCAGGAAGGCTCTACGTTATCAATACCGGGAGGAGTTTTCGTGAGTTTGACAGCGTTACTCCCGTTGGCGTCCATCAAAAAAATATGATAATCTCCGTCGCGGTTTGACTCGAAGGCAATTTTTGTACCATCCGGCGAATAGACTGGTGACCTGTTGCTGCTCACCCCGTCCGTAAGCTGCTCCAACTCTTTCCCGTCAGCGGTTATCACAAAAATGTCATTGCGCGAGTCAGCAGGGACGAAGTGGCGAAACGAACTGAAAGCAATCTTGCGTCCGTCCGGCGACCAAGCAGGCCCCCCATTGCGCATTAGGTGGGTGTTACCGGTGAGATTGCGCCTTCCCGATCCATCTGCATTCATCACGAAGATATGATGGGGAGTATTGAAGCCGCCGTCAGCGTAGGATTCAAACGCGATCTTGCTTCCATCTGGCGACCAACTCGGCCTAACATCGGCCCACTTGTGGTTTGTCAAGTTTATCAGGTCATTTCCGTCTTTATCGATCAGGTAGATTTCCACGTTGTCAATGTCCCAACGGACGGATGCAAAGGCGATCTTCGTGCCATCCGGCGTCCATCGAGGGTGGCCTTCAAGAAAATTGTCAGGGGTGAGTCTTACCACGTTACTGCCATCACTGTCCATCACATACAAGCTACTTGTAACACCGCGCTCGGATGCGAACACAACCCTTTTCCCGTCCGGCGATCCAGCCGGATATTCATCAGATGCCGGGTGATTGGTGAGTTGGAGGAGATTGTTTCCGTTCGCGTCCATGGAGTAAATGTCCCAATCGCCATCGCGGTTCGATGAAAAAAAGATCCTAGACTCAAATCTCTGCGCTACGCTGTCTGACGCGACCATTAAGG
This sequence comes from Candidatus Poribacteria bacterium, assembly GCA_965204085.1. GTDB lineage: Bacteria > Poribacteria > WGA-4E > WGA-4E > JAJDTR01 > JAJDTR01. Next base: position 2,843,320 of record CBDBEE010000002.1, read on the forward strand.
CCAATAACAGTAGATATCCAGATATCAGGTTGAATCGCAGTTTTCTCCTCCTTAGTTGCAGGAAAAATGAGCAGTTTCTACCGTGACTTGTTGTACACATGTGGGATCTCTTTCCTAACCGAACCGGCATTCATTTAGTTTCGTCGGTGCAGTTGGAATGGAATCTGTATCGCACCCACCGTATGGGGTGGGATCTACCGCCTTGGGATTTCTATCGCGCTCACTAATCAGTCGCTTGATCGATAGAGATATCGTCATCGCCGAATGACTCGAGGGTTGGAAATTCACAACTCAGAAAACGCAACTACATCGGTGAGATGAATCGGGTATCTATAGTAAGACTCTCGGGTCGCCGTAAGAATTCTCTAACAGCAAAAATTAGCTCAGAGTTGTAATCGATAACGGCCACCGCTAATTACCAATCGGTGGAAAGAAGTCCTAATATTTACCTCAAGTTGAGAGATGGTAGAACCGCGAGTGTCGCTAGGGTTGGAACAATGGTGGGAATTAATGGCTCAGCAGGCATTAGTTAAGCAGCGGATAGCCCGCAGTGTTTAGAAGATTGACTCTTCTTTATCATACGCGTCAAATTCTGTGTCGTCTTCAACTTCGACATCTGGTACTTCAATCGTCGGCGCTTCTATCCAGAGCCGCTCGAGATTGAAGTGCTTCCGTTTTTCATCGAGAAAAATGTGCACCACGAAGTCAACGTAGTCTAACAAGACCCAATCCGACTGATGCACGCCTTCGCGATGCCAAGGTCGCACATTCCATTTGTCTTTCAACTCATCCAAGACCGCATCGGATATGGCTTCGACCTGAATATCGGATGTACCACTGCAAATTGCGAAGAAATCCGTGAAAGATCCCATCTCCCGCAGATCCAGGATTACCGGATCATGCGCGCGTCGACTTAGCGCGGCACTTACTGCCGCTTGTACGATATCCACTGTCGAATGTTCTGCCAAGGTTTTACCTCCTCAGGTCTCACTCACAACAGACGAATCATTAATTTCGCGCAGCACGCCATTGTAGACAGCGATCGTATCCGGATGAATGCCCCTCCCTCTGTTGAGGAGATCAGTGATTTTGAACTTAGACACCTCAAATACGGCTTGATTAAGATCATGGTTAGCAATCCTGCGCACCGCTTTCGCTTCAGGATACGATCGATTTGGCTCGGAGAAATCCGCCACGAATAAAACCTTGTCAACCAATGTCATTGATCTGCTTCCCTTAGTATGGCTTCGAACGGCACTTAGGATTTCCTCATCCCCGACGGAGAAAATATCCATCGCAAGTTCAGCTCCGATGAGCGCGTGTAGCAAAGACGCGTTGATTCGTTCAAACTCATCAAGTTGAATTTGGTAGTCGGCGACAGCTTCAAATAACTGACGTGTGTTCATCCATCTTGCGCAATCATGAAGCAGCGCCGCAAGGTTCGTCTTCTGCAAATTCGCGCCGTATTTGACTGCCAACTCCACCGCCATATCACGCACGGATTGCACATGGCGGTAATGCTTATCCTCTAGCTTGGCTTCAAGGTATGCATCAATTTGAAGACTCTTTGGATGTGCGAGTAGTTCCGCCCTGCTGGCGTTGTCAATTTTTTTCGTCTTCATCACTCAATTCGTCAACTTCCCCCGTATCAACCAAAAGTCGCGCAAACACCTCGCGCTCCTGTTCGGTCATAAACTTCGTGTTGGCTAGTTCGGTGCTAATTCGGTATTCTTGGTTAAGCCATTTATTCAGGTCAATCGCCTTGCACCGAGGACTACAGAACGGAAAATGCCGCGGGAGTTCCTTCCCCTTTTTGTATTCAAACTCGAAAGATTGTCCACAAATGCTGCATTTATGTTTCAATGCGATAACCCCCGGCCCTTGAAACGCCCGCTCATTTCACCCAAAGCCTAGTTCTCTTGAAAACACGTTTTTTCACGATCCGGCAGGGCGCGTACCGCGCTTTCATCAGCCTCCACTAGCACCAAAACAGATTGGAAAGCAATCCTTCAATCTTCGGTTCTTCCATCCTTCCATTCGGCTCGTGGTTTCTCATGAATCGTGAACCATGTCTTCCATTCATCCACTCGTCCCAAATCACCTGTATAGTTTGTGCCGGTCAATATACTGCCGGACGGGTTCCGGCACCAAGTATCGAATTGACACTCCCTTTCTTACGTACTGGCGAATCTCGGTCGCAGAAATATCAACCCCGGTGACTGGAAAAATTTGAACACGGTTACGTAGCACTGCGGGTACGTTCTCAAGATTGTAATTTGGACGTGTAGTTGCAATGAAATGGCAGATATTCAGTAGTTCGTCGAAATTCTTCCAAATCTTAAATTCAATCAAAGAATCCGCGCCGATAATCCACGCTAGGTCACAATCACTCCCGTAACGTACCTGTAGTTCTTTTACGGTCTGAATGGCGTATGAAGGGCCCGTCCTATCCAGTTCGATTCGCGACACTTCAAAATGGGAATTATCCGATGTCGCAAGGAGTGCCATTTGATAGCGATGTTCTGAATCAATTATGTCGCCGTGATCCTTATGCGGGGGTCGCGCGGACGGGATAAAAAGAATCTTGTCGAAGTCCAACCGGTCATATACCTGTTCCGCACTCAACAGATGTGCGTAGTGAATGGGGTTAAATGTTCCACCCATAATGGCGATTCTCATCAAAAACCCGTGCCCACACAAATTCTCGGTTTCGTCGCTCCATCTCACTTCACAGATCGAATGTATCGGATTGCCAAGTCCGCCCCGACTTCGGCAGCAAAAGACAACAGTGAGGATGAAATTCTACACAAGCTAAATCGCAATTCTGTTTCTCGTCTCAGTAGAATTTCACGCAAGAAGCTTAATGTCGGACTTTCTTGATTTTACTCCACGTTGTAGTTGCCTTGTCCTGAGGTGAAACTGCAAACGCCAATCGCTCAATCTCCTCGGCTTCTTCGAATGTCTGCGTAAAATATATCGCGTCGAAGTACGCTCCTCCGCCGTTCGGGAAAGGATTATCCGTATCAAAGGCGATTGCGTCAACCGTCCATTCCCCCTTTAATACTTTGAACGGTTTGGCGTGAATAACATTCATTGCATAGTTGGAAAGATCGATGATATTAAACTTCCATTCATGAGAGAAGCTCCCTTCCGGTAATTCAAACTTCTGTACGTTTCCGCCATCCTTAGGATTCTTTAGTACGGGAGCCATCGAATCTAAATCTCCGGCATACCATCGATGGTCCCAGCACGAATCTTCGTGGACACAGCCGAAGCCCCATTTACCGTGGAGTTGAATCATCAGACCTCTATTTCTTCGGTCAGCCTTCCAAGCGATTGTAAGGTATCGATACTCATTCTCCCCTTGAGGATCTGGTTTAATTTCAATGCCCCATTTGGTCGCGGGATGCGTATGGTACTCAGCCGTTCCCAAGAAGATAGACCATCTATCCCCAAATCCATCTTGGTTCTCTAGTTTAAGCGGTACATTTGGATTTCCTTCACCTTGATGCGCAAAATTAATGACAGCTTTGCTGCGGAGATCGTTGATACTATCCCTGCCGTCAGCAATCTCCAGAACCCTTGCTAAACTGCCCGCATAAGGAAAAAAGAGTAATGCCAAGCAAATAGCACCCAGTAGCATCTGTTTCGCGATTGACACAATCATCTGTTTGGAACCTCCTGACATTTGATTCATTGACCACAAGTAATAGAAAGCCAGCCTTTCGAATAAACTCTCCTCGCTCTATCAACCGGAGCGGAAAAAGGACAAAAATCGATTCAGACTCAGAGGTATTCCTTTTTGACAATCAACGAATGTAATTCACGAAAAGAATTGTGTTCCAATGTTGACATGAAAACGAATAGAAACCGAGTTACTCCCACGATTCAAATCGGGCTGAATCATAGCGTTACCGTTCATGAATCTGAAAAGAGAAACTCGGTTTCTTTCATACACGCGCAACTGACGTGGGTTCAATACTCTAAAAACAAGCGCTATTGCTGTTTTATCTGTCCCCAAGTTACCGCCAGTTTGCTCTTGGGATCCACTGATGTCGCGACGGCAGTGACAAGAACGTTGTCGTAAAACGCGCCGTATTCACCGTTGTGGAAACCGACTCCACCGGGAGGAAGCGCATCCAGGGCAGTAGCTTCAACCGTGGCACCCGCGGCAGTACAACTCAGACTGGTGCCGTTTGCCGACATCTCCATCGGATGGAAAGGCCCGCGTTCGAGATCCGCAACGTTGTCTGCCTGTGCGAGAACTGTAAACGTTCCGTTCACGCGCTGCACTAACCAAAGTACGGGATTGGCTCCGCCTCGGTCAAAGTCTTTCGTTCCTTCGGCGTTCAGTAGATTGCCCGGATCACCGGTCATGAATCTGCAGTCATACCTATCGCCGTTTGGCTGGACATTGGTCGCAGTTCCCATATATCCCGTGCCTTGCGCCCGAACCATGTCAACTAGGACATTGATTTGTTCCCAGCCACTCCCGACCATGATAAACAGGGCTTCTCTGTCGTGGTCGCCGTTGCCAGAATCCAGAACGCCATCTTGCACTTGCCATCCGGGACACGGTGGGTCACACGGCACCTGTTTTTGGGTCGCATCATCGAAACCATTATAGGTGTCGTTGTAGAGAACGGTCCAACCGTCGGGCAACTCACCATTCGGAACACTATCGAAAGTCTCGTCCAAAACAATCTGCTGCGCAACTACAGATAGTGATGCAACTGCAAAAATCATTAACGCCGCCATAGTGAAAACTAGGTGTCTCATTCTTGTATCTCCTTTCTTCAAATTGTATCTGACAACTCCAAGCAAAACATTCACTGAAGACATTCTCGAACACAAATGGTCGAGAAAGCTTCATCTTATACTCCGATTCTCGTATTTTACCACGAGAGCGAAGGGCTTAACAAAGAAAACACACACAAACAAGAAATGCCGTATGTGTTGGGATTTCGCGAAGGCTCACTATACAATCATCGTTTGTGAGAGTTACGACGAGACAATGTGCGAGATTCTTTGCAAACAGAATATCGCCGAGACTTTTTCCGTCATTTAATCCCACTGATTGAACGAAGGAACTCCCCAATGTGTTGCAGCTAACGGCGCTTTGGACGTGCAATTCCACCAATCCGCCCGGATTCATAGATGGCATCCATCAGCTCGCACTGAATGACGCCGTTCAGGGCGCTTGTACGTGGTTCGGCACGCCCCAAGATAGCATCAATCAAATTGTCGTCTGGCGAACCCGCATTCATCTCCTCGGTGATTGGTGGCGAATCGAGGCGCTCAGAGCCCTCCCACACCTGAATCCATGAACTGCTCCATCCATCGACATCTATTCGTCCATTCTCAAAGACAAAAGCCATGTGGGATCCGTTGCTTGGGCAGTTGCCGCTAATCATAATTCCGGCGAGAACCCCATTTTCGAAACGGATATTAATGGAAGAATTGACGTCTACGGGTGTATCCTGATTATCTAGGAAAGCATGAACCTCTGAAACGTTCGATTCGACCGACCAGCATAGGCTATTGAGTATATGTGCACCACTGTCGTATGCTTGACCACCTCCTGCGAGTTTTGCGTCTTGCCGCCATGTACCCTTGGTTACACCTTTCCAATCTTGCGTAAGATAGCCGGTTACGAGTTCCAATCTGCCAAAATCGCTGTTGCGGATGCACTCACGTATGTAGTAGAAGTTCGCTGCGCAAGGTGTATTGTAACCAACGACAAATACTTTCCCGGTCTCCTCAACCTTCTTGGCAAGTGCGTAGGCGTCATCAGCCGCCGTAACCATTGGCTTCTCCATTAGGACATGACACCCCGCTTCAAGGGCTTGCATACCTTGTTGGAAGTGAAGTGCGTGTGGAGTAACTATGACCACGGCATCCGGTTTGCTTTCATTGAGCATGTGCCCCAAGTCGGCATATTCTTCAGGACGCGGTTCGATTTCGCTAAGGTTATTTTCGATGTAGTTCGTGGTAATCTCCGTGTTTATATCACAGACACTGATGATTTGGACATCGGGATTATCTTTTAATCGGCGAGCGTGGCCACCGGACATCCCGCCACAACCGATTATACCAATCTGAACTTTGGACATGTACTGACTCCTCGCTGACGGAAAATTTGATTAATAGGGAAAACACGAACAATTGGTTTGTTCTTGACTAGAATACCTCTTCGAGGCTCAACGGGAGAATTGCAGGACGTGTGAAGAATAGCAGTTCAATGTACCGGAATAAACGCGTTCCCTGCCCCTGCTCGGTCTGGATTGGCAAATCCAGACCGATGGACAAACCAATTACAAATGAAGAAAATAGAGCCTAAGGAAATCCCCCTACATGTAGTTGCTTTCACCGTGGGACTTCCAAGAATCTCCAGCCTTTGACCGTCCCGGGCATTTATTCCATTCTGACCAACCAATGGCGCGTATGATAAAATGACTTGCTGACCTCAATTATATCGGCACGATTCACAATGTCAATCCAAAAGTAAAGTCAACGAACGTGCATAAGGATGTGATATGCTCTGTTCTGTTTTCCTTTGCCTTTCTCCATCCGAACGTGCTATGCTATCTTTGATTCAGATTCGATTATCGGCACTCCTATTTGAGACTCTTTATCAACGATTGGTCAAATTTATTTCATGAGAGGTGCGGTGCGTCAACTCATTCTTGGACTTATTGCCTTGTGGATTTCCTCGAATCTCACGGTTGCAGCGGATATCCCTATTGTTCAATATGGACGCGCGATGGCAACTATCCAGATTGGAGCGGCTGCAGCCGAACAAGAACAATTTGCCGCTCACGAAATTCAGACCTTTATCCAAAACTTCACTGAGGTTCGGCTTACGATTGTTACAAACCGCGAACCGACTTCAACTCCGACTGTCATCGTACTTGGAACGCCTACCTCAAACCCGACTATCAAGGCATTATCGGTAGAGATAGATTCAGAAATTGGAAAAGAAGGTTATGATATAAAAACGGTTGCACTGGACGAGGAGATTGTCGTAGTCATTGGCGCGCACACCGAGCGAGGGGTTATCCACGGAGCCTATGCGTTTGTTGAGAAATGTATTTCAACGTTGACGGGACTTTCGCCAGTCCATCTTGGTTGTCTTGTAGTCCCTTCACGAAATCTCAACCTCGCCTATCTTGAGGAAAAATCGCGTCCTTTCTATCCTGTAAGAGCAGTATTGGAGACCGAAGACCCTGTCCAACTCTCGAGGAATCGAATCAATATGAGCGGCGCAGAGGGAATTTGGACAGGTACAGGAATTGACGATGGATTGGGCACTGCATTCAAGTATATCGATTCCGAAGAATTTGAAATTTGGCAAGATGAACCACGTGCGCAACGTCAGGACCGCATCCGTACGATGAGAGAACGGTTTGATGCGCTGCATCGCCGGGGCATCGACTCCTACCTTTTCATGTACGTCACTGGCGAGGCCACGGAGGCTCTGATTAGGGAACGTCCCAATCTGTTTGGACCGCCGGTGCAATACGGTACGTCCCGAAACGGAGTGTCTTACCTCCCTTTTTGCTGGTCGCGGCCAGAGGTGCACGATGTTGTCCGCAGATTGGTAACGGAAATTGTTCACACCTATCCGACGCTTTCCGGTTTTCACCTCCGGTCTTGGGGCAACGAGACTCGAGCTTGCCAGTGCCCAATTTGCGGCGACCGCTCAGACCGAGGGCACGATCTCCTATGGCAGATATATTTCACACTTATTGATGCTACACGAGAAGTCCGCCCGGGCTTTAAGTTCTACATCTCCGGTTACGATAGGAGTTGGCTCAAGGACACTGAAAGCCACTACATTCGCCAATTGCCAGAGGGAACCATTTTTTCGCAAAAATGGGGAATTGACGGGGAACCGGTCTCAGACGCCGAAGTTTCAGTTGACCGATTGAAAATCTTTGGCGAATTGGGCCATCATTTTATCGTGCTCTCGCACGATGTTGAGGAAGTTATGCCTTTGTGGATGCTTGAAGGCGATCTGTTCGCGGAGGGAGTGCGCAAACTCGCGAACGACCCGGACGCATTAGGGCTAGGAGGATTCACCGTTCAGGGGGCACATCAAGGATTCGGTCGACTGGACCGTGTCTTGAGTGCGCGATTAAACTGGGACGTTGAATTAGATTATGTAAAACTGCTCGAAAATGATTTGACAACTCGCATCGGTTCGGATGCGGGTCGGTTGGTTCTAAAAGCATTACGAATTAACTCATGGACTCTGTCAAGTTATTTTGGAGATTATGCGGGCTCGATGTCGGTCACTGGGAAATATGGTGACGGTTCAAGAGGGTATGCAACTCGGTTCTGGGACATAGTCGGGAGGCGCGCGGTCGAGGATGTGCTCTCAATTCCCAACCTTGCCGCCGCACGTTATGCCGCCGGGCGTTTTGCCAGTTTATTGGACCAGCAACAGAGCGCAGTTGAGGAACTGGTAAAAGCGCTAGAGATTGCCATTCCTGCCTCACCGGAGGAATCCATTGACCTTAATGATACCGCTAATCTCATGCAACTTTGGTCACTTTTCTTTGAAAGCCGTATACGTCTAGTTGAAGCGGTAACCATAGGCTATGAAGATGGGACGGAAAACCAGATTCGCGTGAAACTTGACGAAGGAATCGATTTATCCGGATCGATGCTGCCTGTTGTTAAATCCATTGAGGCATTTGTCCCGGTTTTCGGCTATTCCAACAATACACTTGAAGCAAGTGTAATTGAGAGAATCGAGGAAGAAATTACTTGGCTCTCAAATCTTGACGCGAGTGTGCTCATTCGATCTGATGACGCCGACCCGGGACAGAAGAGTTCTCCAATTGAAATCCGTTCACTGTACAGTTATCCCAACCCCGCCAGGGACCGAACCACCTTAACGTACGAGTTGAGCCGGGACGCGGATGAGGTTTTCATCTCGATTTATGCAACCTCCGGGCGTCGGATACGTCGGCTCGAAAACGCACCTGCCAAGAAAGGATATAGCGAAATAATGTGGGATGGCAAGGACGAAGATGGGGAGCCGCTTGCCAATGGTACTTATATCTATAGAATTAATGCCATCCTCAATGGCCATGAGACCCAAGCCGTTGGTCGCATCGCTATATTGAAATAGGGGTTTATCCCTGAAAAGTGGTAGCTCGCCGATGGTGGTATTGGGGAGATGCCTGAACCACGATAGAGAGCCGCATTCCGATTGAAGTCGAAGACTCGGATGACAATGTAGAGATGAAAAAAACTGTTGAATTCATTCAATCTATGAAACGGGCGCGTCAAAAAATCGCCATGCTGACGGCTTATGATTGTCCAACGGCGCGTGTTCTGAACGATGCGGAACTTGATATCATTCTGGTTGGAGACTCGCTTGGTATGGTTGTATTAGGTTTTGAAGACACCCGGTCTGTCACAATGGCGGATATCCTCCATCATACCCGTGCCGTTGCACGCGGCAACACGGAATGCCTTCTTGTCGCTGATCTTCCCTATCGCACATATGAATCTCCTTCGGACGCGGTTAAAAATGCGCGTTTACTTCGCGACGCAGGAGCTGATGCGGTAAAGCCGGAGGGTAAAAGGTTGGAAAGCATCAAAGCTATCGTTGCCGACGGTATCCCCGTGATGGGACATGTGGGCTTGCTGCCACAGACAAGTAAAACGTTTCGCGTGCACGGTCGAAAACCATCGGAAGCCGAACAGATTGCGGATGACGCAAAGGCACTTGAAGCTGCTGGTTGTTTTGCCATCGTTCTTGAAGGAATCCCGGCTCGGCTTGCCGAAGAAATCACCGCAGTCTCACAGATCCCCACAATCGGAATCGGCGCTGGGGCAGACTGTGATGGTCAAGTGTTAGTCCTTCATGATTTGATGGGATTTTTCGACCAGTTCAATCCTACCTTCGCCAAGAAGTACGCAGAATTGGGTAGGGATCTCAAGCGTGCCGTAACGCATTATAGGCAGGAAGTTAAGCAAGGGGTATTTCCAGACAAAGAACATACATACCATTAGAAAAGAGGTAACTATTTAGTGCATCGTCTGGTTCGTAGTATTACAGTTCGTCGCACGTCCGGTCTGGGCATGTAAGCCCCCGATTAGTCGGAATTAGCATTGTACTTCCCTACTCGGCGCGTTCCCTGCCCCGCTCGGTCTGGATTGGCAAATCCAGACCGATGGACTAGACAATTACGAAAAGAGAAGAGCATGTTCAAAATCAGTGTCGTAGGCGATGAGGTCTCGCAAGATTTTCAGAGCGTCGTGAACTTTGCTGCGGAATTCAACCTGGGGGCGATTGAAATTAGATCTGTCTGGAACAAGCCGCCGCAGGCGTTGACACCCCGCGATATCGACCAGATGAAACGTATCTTGGAAGGCACCGACATCCAGATCGTCGGGATCGCATCACCTTTCTTCAAATGTGATATTGATGACATAAAGGCACGCGAAGAGCACCTCGGGATTCTACGCGCGTGTATAGAATTAGCCAAGGCATTTGAAACTAACTTGATACGTACGTTCGCATTCTGGAAAACGGACTTCGTAGAGGAACGATGGAACGAGATCGTTTCTGCTTATGATGAACCGAGAAATATTGCCGAAAACGAGGGAATCATCCTGGGACTGGAGAACGAAGCTTCGACGTCGCTCGCAACCGCCAAATTGACGGAACGTTTCGTTCGAGAGATTGATTCGTCGAATGTTCGCGTAATATGGGACCCGGCAAATGAATTCCACGCCGAGGGATGGGGCGAAACTCCTTTTCCCGATGGCTACGAACGTTTGAAGTGTATGATGGTTCATGTCCATGTGAAAGATTCAGCCAAAAACAGAGAAACGGGTAAAATAGAGTGCGTGGCAATCGGCGAAGGGGTGATTGACTGGCAAAACCAACTTCAGGCATTAGTGGACGATGGATACAATGGTTACGTCTCACTGGAGACTCACTGGCGTCCGGCACGAAAACTTAATGAGGCGTTGCTCAATCGGCCTGGAGGAAGTACGTTTTCTGAAGCGGCTGAGGAGGCGTCTCGAATCTGCATGAAGAATCTGTTCACAATGATTGAGAAACTTCGGTAAAGGCATCCCAATATCTCGCCCATTTTATTCCTTGATTGCGCCAATGACTGTACAAGAATTTCAGAAACTGATTGAACGTATCTACTTTGAACAAGACGCTGCCCGCGGCGTTGAAGGTACGTTTGTGTGGTTTGCGGAAGAGGTGGGAGAACTTGCGAAGGAGATCCGTCGCAATCCACGCCAAACTCAGCGACTTCAAGAGGAATTCGCCGATGTCTTGGCTTGGCTCACGACGCTCGCCAACCTGCTTGGTATAGACCTTCAGGAAGCGGCAGCGATTTACGCGAGTGGATGTCCGAAATGCCGGTCTACGCCTTGCGCTTGCCAGCTTAGCGCCGGTGGCAATGAAAGGGATTTACCCGGTCCGTAGGTAGGATGGAGCGCGAAATTCACGAGGTTGAATCCGCGCGAACTTTTTGTCGAATGAAATCAAGTATCTCATCGCGTTTGCCGCCTCCGAAACGCACATAGAGGCCGCGAAAATTTTCTAACCGAGATGGGCGCGCGAATGGACTTAGCAACACACCATTGCGATCTGCATAAAAACTACGGAAATCGGTCCACGGCTTCTCAACTCGACGTGAGAAGGAGACGACTACGACCCGATCATCGTAAAATTCATAGCGGGCAGGGATAAAATAGCGGTATAGTGAACAGACTAAACAGGCCGCTGAAAGGATGGTGACAGCAATAGACTGGAAACTCAGATAAATCAGGGCAAAAACGAGAGCAAGAAAAATGGCTAGAAGCAAAGTTCGTATCCAGTTATCTCGCAGTGGATGAACGGTCCACGCATGCTGCGGAAGGGCGTCATCAGACATTGGCAAGATGGCTCAGGGAGTGAATTAACAAGAACAAACTACTCCAAAGAAAACCTAAACTGCCGGATAACAGTGAATGAATCTCTAAACCCGCACTTCAACTAATCATTTACTCACTGGAAGGTGCCGTTTCCGCTTTATCAGAGGTCGCCGATTCGTCTACCGTTTCACCCGTCTCTTCGGTTTGGCTAGTCATATCTTCGTCAATTACGCTGTCAGCTTCATCGTCGCCCACGGATACCTCAATCTGTTCCGACTCCGTCTCCAAGGGCGTAAGTGTGCCGCTATTCCCGCCGCCATAGAAGCGCATGAGAAATAGAGCGATAATCATGAAGGCAATTGCCACGCCTGTAGTCAACTTTGACAAGAATGTGGCAGCGCCTTGTCCGCCGAGAAGGGATTGCATCTCTGATGCTCCGAAGGCACTTCCCGATAGCCCCTCACCTTTACTATCCTGCAACAAGATGCTAATCGTCAATAGAATGCAGACAGGAACAAAAAGGACGACTACAATTCCTACGATGATTTCCATAAGACTCTCTCTTTCCTAAATAAAGATTTGGCTAAGGTGTTTGTTGCACACTCGCCGATTTTACAATTTGCGCAAAGGACTCAACTTCCAAGCTAGCGCCGCCAACCAACGCTCCATCCACATCCGGCTGCGCCATCAATTCGGAAATATTATCCGGTTTAACGCTGCCTCCATACTGGATACGAACCGCGGCTGCCAAGTCGACGGAGTAGAGTTCCGACAACAACGATCTGATAAATAGGTGGGCAAGCTGCGCCTGATCCGGCGTTGCCGTCACACCGGTACCGATTGCCCAGACGGGTTCATAAGCTACAACCGTTGATAGTACCGCATCCCGTGAAATGCCCTTAAGCCCGTTTTTTACGTGGTCTTCGATTACCGTTTCTGTCCGCCCCGCCTCTCGGTCATCAAGGCTTTCGCCAACACATACTATGGGTTTCAGGTCGTAAGAGAGCGCGGCTTTGACCTTCTTGTTGACCGAGTCGTTTGTCTCGCCGAAATACTGACGACGCTCCGAATGCCCGATTATTACATACTCACAGTCAACATCCTTGAGCATCGCGGGCGAGATCTCTCCCGTGAAGGCGCCGTCATCCTCCCAAAAAACGTCTTGGGCGGCGAGATGGATGTTACTTTCGCCCAAAGCGGAAGACACGGAAGACAGTGCGGTAAAAGCCGGTGCCACGACAATCTCAACTCCGCTGACATCCGAAACCGTGTCCCTGAGTGCGGAGACAAACCTGACGGCTTCGCAGACGGTCTTGTTGAGCTTCCAATTAGCAACTACAATCGGAGTTCTCATGTACCAATCGTCTCCAATCTAAAGCACTCGTGTTGCCAATTCGAGGAGACGGTTCGAGTAACCCCATTCGTTGTCATACCACGACAATACCTTGACTAGCCCATTGTCGATGACTTTTGTAAACGGAGCGTCGAAGATTGATGAGAGCGCATTGCCGTTGAAGTCACTCGACACAAGATCGAGGTCTGAATATCCCAGTATTCCTTTCAACTCCCGTTCTGAAGCTTCCTTTATGGCAGCGTTGACAACACCGACTGCCGGTTTTTTTTCCAGATCCACCGTAAGATCCACCACAGATACATTTGCGGTTGGGACACGAATAGCAAAGCCATCAAGCTTACCGTCCAATTCGGGAAGCACCTGACCCACAGCCGACGCAGCACCGGTTGTCGTCGGAATCATCGAAAGGGTGGCGGCACGAGCTCTACGTAGGTCCTCATGCGGAAAATCGTGTACCCGTTGGTCGCCGGTATAGGCATGAACGGTTGTCATCAACCCGCTGAGAATTCCAAAATTTTCGTGCAACACCTTGGCAAGCGGTGCAAGGCAGTTGGTCGTACACGAGGCGTTCGATATGACATGATGTTTTTCTATATCATATTTGTCATCGTTGACCCCAATTACGACCGTGATATCGGCACCTTTAGCCGGTGCAGAGATGACTACCTTTTGTGCGCCTGCTTCCGTGATGTGGACTTCGGCGTCTTCTCGATTTGTAAAGTATCCTGTCGATTCAACCACAACATCAACGCCAATTGATGCCCATGGGAGCTTCGCGGGGGAGCGTTCGGCATATACCTGAACCATATCGCCATTGATTACAAGCCCGCTGTCAGTAGAATCAACCTCAACCGGCAATGTACCGTGTACCGAATCATATTTGAGCAAGTGTGCCAGTGTATCTGCTTGAGTTAAGTCATTAATTGCGACAACGTCCACAGGCAAATCAGGGTTATGAAGTGCAGCTCGGAGGACATTACGTCCAATTCTACCAAAACCGTTTATTCCAACTCTTACCGACATTCACAGAATCCTCCAATTTCTTTCCATTCCCCTGCTGCCGCCTTGTAACCAGAAACTCGCCATCAGTAGACAACTGACTGATGCACAACCTGAAAACATGCTCCACATCCTCACTGGCCTCTGTTTCTAAATCATCACGTGATGAACGGGGATTTTATCAAGAGAAAGTTTGCTGAAATTATCACACAAAGACCCCTCATTCGTCAAACAAATTTTCAATTCAGCCTATAATCTTCGTTCACAAACCTACCTTCGTCAACAGATAACCCCATGCTATTGCGTCATCAGAGGTTCGCAAAACATGAACGAAAGAATTAACTTTGCCGTTAGAAAAAGAGCTGGCAATCTCAAATTGCCTATTATCTGTGTCTCGCTGCGGATTGTTCCCATCCTGTCTGAAGATTCTATTCAGAGCAAGGAAGATAAAATCTACGATTGTATCAGATATTGTCTACTGCTGGAGGTTTAGCTGTCGTTCGGTGCCCTTGTGCGGCACAGTACCAGAACATCAATAGTGGAAGGTTCTGCAGGCTGCAAGACTCGAATTGCTTCGTCAATTGTGGTGCCGGTGGTAAAGATATCGTCAATCAATAATATACGCTTGCCGTGAACCGATTCTGGAGAGCGCACATCAAAAGCTCCTGTTATAGTCTCTATCCGCTCTGCCTGCGACGTTAACGTGCTTAACGCAACAGTATTTCTGACTCGTAACAAAACATCCTTCTGAACAGGCACACGCCAGACACTAGACACCGCTGTCGCCAACAATTCTGATTGATTAAAACCTCGCTTTCGATAACGCACTCTGTGCAAAGGTATGGGTATCAGAAAATCGTAGTCGTCTCCGGAGAACTCATCCGGAAGATGATGTAGCATCAATTGAGTTAATTGTTTGGCGAGAACGCGTTTCCCCTCATACTTCAATAGATGGATAGCTTGCCGCAAAGTAGGCTCGTAGAACGCTGTAGCTCGGAGCTTCCCATACAACGGCAGGTTGGCTAGGCACCCGGAACAAATGGGAGGTGAGTCAGTCACGCGGATATCTTGACTGTGGGGAATGCCGCAATGGCGACACCATGGTGGTTCAAGGTACTCAATCCTCGCCCAACACTCATCGCAGATGTATGGAATTCGACTAATCCCTATCAAGTTTTCACATTCACGGCACGCTGCCGGATAAATGAAAGTAATTAGTGGTTCAATCCATTTCGTAATCAAAACTCCTCCTAGTTCATTTAGGCGATACAGGAAGCATTCAAAATCCGCATTTCACAACTCCCGGTTTTCTGCCTCGCGTCGCCTATTTTACTGTGGCTGCTGTCCTGTGTCTACTTTAATGATTGACCTATTCAGCATCTGGCGAGTCCGTTAAGAAAACCGAGAGATTCAACTCACATGCGTCAAGACGCACCTACACACTAAGCAGGAAACCACCACCCGTACAAATCAATTGCAGAGATGCGTGAGAGATGATAAACTCCTAATCAGAGATGCACTGGATACGAGACTGTCTTGGAAAGTTTGAATAGAAGATGGTAGCGGTAATTCCAATCTTCAGAGCTGCAAGTTAGACACGATCAATTTGCTAATCAGTTGATTAAACCTATAGAGAAGATTTTGTCCGGATCCGGGAGTTTTAGCGTGTTATTTGGGATCTATACTCTACGCTGCTGAAAATTGCGTGTTTTCAAGAGTTTGGTGAAGTAGCAGGCACGATCAATTGACCCCGCTTTATGGCACCCCATTATCCCTAGCGGAATAATTCTTTG
Organism: Candidatus Poribacteria bacterium; assembly: GCA_965204085.1. Lineage (GTDB taxonomy): Bacteria > Poribacteria > WGA-4E > WGA-4E > JAJDTR01 > JAJDTR01. The sequence goes on from CBDBEE010000002.1 coordinate 2,859,361, forward strand.
AGCAAGTAACACTCGTTTTTGGATCTATGACAAGCTTTGAGAAGGTGCTCCTTCGTAGAAAGGTTTTCACTCCAGCGGAGTGCTATGTCAATAGAATCGTGATGCGCCTAATCTCCACGCTCCAGCGGAGCGCAATGTGGTGTGTTACTTGAGAGGATCAAGCGAGCGGATAGTTCAAGTGACCGAATAGGATCAAACGAGTGGATAACGAGTGCGATAGTAAATCCCGCGCGATAGAGATTCCTCCGATCTCCGAATCGCGAGACGTTTGTGCTGCGAAAACAAGCGCAATATTACCCAACGCAAGGTATAGTTCCGTTTGCTACTGACTAATGCAAATAGTTTTAACCAACGGGAAAACCTCCCCCCCAGTTGATGATGTAATCCGCGGACGCCTTGAAAAAGCAAATGGCAACACGCTTCTTTTCATTGTTCCAACCGAACATGCGCGTCTCAGCCGACAACGCGAATGTTTGGGACGTGTTCCGCGACGCGCTGTGGTTGGACTAAACATCTACACTTTCGAAAGTTTGGTGAAGCGGTTATCAAGTTACGCTGGCATCCAGCGCCCGGTTTCTCGCGGACTTCAGATGCTGTGGCTGCGTGACATTGTCGATAGTGGACACTATCCTTCACTGAAATCAAATCCTACAATCCCACTCCCGCAAAGGATCGTAACGGAACTCTTAAATGCAATTATTCAACTGAAAACAAGTGGGGTTGATGCCTCTCGAATGCGGACAGCATTCTCGGACTCGGCGTTCCGCAGCTTGACCACTGACACCGCGACTCTTGCAGATTTCACCACAGTTTACGAAGACTACAACAAGCGACTTGGCGACCGATGGACGGATTGCGAAAGTGTGCATGGTGCGATTGCTAATCGACTAGCGACGGAAGAAGATCAAGGCAATCAGCTGATACGCAGCGCATTTCCCAATGTAAATCTCGTAGTCGTCGAAGCCATAGATGGCATTTCCGGCACAAATCTGTCAATTCTCGAAGGTATTGCGCGACTCCCGGGGCTTGCCATGTATATCAAATTCGATTGGAATGCTGAAAATGATACTCTATTTGGACATCTGAAACAGTACTATACCCGATTCATGGAATTAGGATTTCATCAAGCTAGTGAGTTAGAAAATCGTTCTTCACGGAATTCTACCGTGATGCGGCATTTTTCCAGAAATCTCTTCCGGAAAATTAAAGGAGTGCAACCATCTGTTGAAAAACTGGATATGACCAACCGCATTACGCTCTTGAAAACGCATGACCGCGTCAGAGAGGTGGAAGCGGTCGCCGAGTTAATTAAGGGGCGGATACTGAATAGCTTCCCCTCCGCTCCGCATCGAATCTGCTTGACGTATTATAATCTGGAAAGGTATGTTCCACTCATTCGCGAAGTTTTCCCGATCTACGGCATAACTTATACGTTACATGAAGCAACGCCGCTTTCGACCTCTCCATTTGCTACGGCGCTATTTTCGCTGCTAGATATGATCGAAGAGAATGTCACTTCACCATCGGAAGATAGGTTACAGAATCCATATTTTATCATTGAAAACCTTGCGCCCTTCATTGCTAGTTGCGGCTTCAATGCCGACATGTCCCCTGGCGACTTCAAGCAGTCCATTGCTTGTTTGATGCAAGCTTCAACGGCAAAGCAACAAATTTTGAACCACGACTGCAATGTTCTTCGCGACGTTCAACCTTCCATCATTGAGCAAGAGATTGGTGCGTTCCGCAATGTAGAATCCCTTATTTCTGAGTTGGTTGAGTTTTTGAGTTCTCGCTACGGAGACAAACAATCCCACCCACTTCGTTCGTATATCGACTGGCTTAGATTCATGGCGTCCGAAACGACTTATCACCTGCAACCTCAGACCGATTCAGGCGTGTCGGTGCTCCCTCTCGCTCAAACAAGAGGTTTAGACTTCGACATCATTATATTGGGTGGGCTAATTGACGGTGAATTTCCGGCGACTTTCCGTCCTGACGCATTCCTGCCGCCAAACCTGAGACATGAAGCATCGGACCTGCTCCGCGAACAGCAATTTCTGTTCTATCAAGCTCTGAATCTGTTCCGAGAACATCTTTATCTGGTTGTACCGGAGTGCGCTGACGAAGTGGATCTGATTCAGTCTCCTTTCATCGACGAATTGGTGCGCATTGCCGACATCACGGTCGAACAAGCAACATCCGATGTGTTGTTCAGCCCGGAACAGTTTCTTAAGCACTATGGGAAATCTGTTTGGGCACAGTTAGAAGAGGTAGGTTGTAGCAGTTCACCCGTACCGCCGCAATTTTCCAATCTAATATCTGCGGCTCGACGCGTGCTTCCCGTCGTCAAAAACAGTGTGCGTGTCGAGAAGAGTCGTGGCATCACCCATCATCTGTCTCAGTACGCTGGGCAGTTGTCCCTTCAGCAACTATCCGTGTCAAGTTTGAAGAAGCTAAACAAGTTCCAAAACCGAATTTATCCGATTCGAGAATTGGAATCTTACGGACAGTGTCCTTTTCAATTCTTCTCTGAGTATGTTCTGCGCCTGAAACACGAACATGATGAGGAAGAAAATGAAGACGGGTTAACTAGCCTCGGTAAAGGACGCAGGCTGCACGAAATCTTGGCTAAGTTTTACACTAAGCGCCGCGGCAAACCGGCAATTGCTCAATGCACAGATTTAGAGTTCGAGGATGCCCTGCAAGAGTTAACGCAGATAGCGAAGGAAACCCTTAGTGTCTACTCCCCAGGAAACCTATTTTGGGAAGTCGAAATGGAAGCCATAATCGGTGGAAAGGGTAAGCGAGGAATATTGCCGCGCTTTCTGAATCTGGAGAGAGAACGGGAACTCGAGGTCGATCCCTGCTATTTTGAGGTTGGATTCGGACGCGGCGACTCTTCAATTCAAGGCGATTCGACACTAAGTTCCAAGGAACCGGTAAAAGTGGGAGAGGTTAATTTAACTGGAAAGATTGACCGTGTCGAAATCGGGGATGGGATCTTCACGATTGGCGACTACACGACCGGTACTAACGTACCTAAAATTCGCGCATTCCGAGAGGGACGCAGTCTCCAACTCCCGATTTTGCTCGCTGTCGCCGAACAACTACTGGGTAAACTGACCTTTCAGGACACTAAAGCCGTGGGAGGGATCTATTATGTTTTACGTGAGAATGGCAAGGCGGAACTTGCCATTGGCGACAGAGAATACAATGGAATCGCATTCAAAGCACATTCGAATAATCACCAACTGTTGCCTAGGAATTCAAACTCTAAACCCTGTCAAGCGTCTCCAAATCATGAAGAAGAAACTATTCAATCAGTAATCGATCGGTCAGTTCTGTACGTCTCAGAATATGTCTCTTCAATTTCTAACGGCAAATTTCCCTTAACACCTCACGATCCTCAAGATGTTTGCCGCTATTGCGAGTTCAAACGAATCTGCCGTATCGGCGCAATCTCCGAAGGTGACACAGACCGATAACTGCGCCTAGCAGTGTACAGACTCGTTCTCGCTCCTAGCGTGTGTTAATCAATTTCATCATTGAACAAGTGGTCCACGTGTCAATATAGCCGTGGAGATGCGTTCGCTACGGCCTCCCTTCTCATCAGTGTGGTAGAACCGCACGGCGCCTTGGAACTGGTTCGCCTGTTCGGCAACGTCAACTTCGACTTCTACCGCCTGCCCCGGCACAAATGGTTTTCGGAAATAAATAGTGAGTTCGCGGAATCGCAGATGTCCGGGATTGCCCCCCGACTTCTGGTAAAGCAAAGCCAAATGATCCAAGGATTGATCCATATAAACTAACGTGTTAATGTGGAGAAACTGATCCGAGCGGTCAATGTGGAATGCGTGCGGTACGGTATCTTGGAAGATTTGCCCGTTGTTGGACTGACAACAACGGTATGACTCAATATCCCGACTGACAAGGTCGCTATCGCTCGGCGTACGTTCCTTCAAAAAGCCGATTTCGGCTGGCACATCCTTCGGTACTCGTTTTCCTCTTGGGGCAAGTAGACGACTTAACGCCATCCAGTATTCGACACGAGCCACCAAGGGTTGTGTTTTAATCTCTTTGTTAAACAATTCGCAGATCATCACTACATGACCGCGCTTCAATTGTCCGTCATCATGTCGGGTTGTTATCAGGCTAAATTGGTATTCTTGCCGTAGTTGTGTTCCCTGCGGGCAAATCTGTCCAAATGTTTCAAATTTCAGAATGTGGTTGAGTAAGACAGTACCGTCCCCCTGCCTCGGATCATAGCAACCAGGCCAATGCTTACCTATAATCTTGTAAAGGCCTGAACCAACCGCACCCGTTAGTTTGGATGCAACCAACTCCGAATTCATATTAAGCATTCTCGACTCAACGGTTCCATCAGTGGTACCTTCGAGAACATCAACTGATCGCCGCATGTCAGACATAGAGCTAAAATACCTCGTACAACCGGATATACCTGTGAAATGAAATGTGTGCGCACACATCAGTGCTAGGGCATCCGCTAACGGAACTAAATTTCGAGCAACTCATACCGCTGAACCATAGGGAAGGCTAACACTAGAAATTAAGGCGAGTTTCCACCGTCGCAACGAATTACAATGTGTATCGTAATAGGCGAAATTATATCCATCGACGTAATCCTGTCAAGCGGAATCCTTGGTTACGTAGTGATGAATGACACCGGATGCACTATGAAGTTTTAACTATATTTACATGAAAAACGTCCAAATTATCAGAATATCGATACATCATATACTCTGCACTGTCAGAAATTGCGTCTTCTGTAGGAGCGATCTCCAGGTCGCGACCCTTGTACGAGGGAACTCCGATTCCCGACCTGCTAGTGCTACGTAAGTCCTATTAGAAACGATTATTACTGGAAAAGAAAGCGCAATAATACCCAACGCAAAGTATAACGACGGACAGTCTCTTCCGTTTTCTTATGAAGATGAGGGCAACCGCAATCCACATAGTCAGGGATTAGCAACCCGGAATCTTGGATAGTAAAAATCTAACCGTGTGAATACTTGTACCCATCTGGTATAATTTAAGCTAAAATGCCAACAAGACGAGATACAAATAGCCTTTCGTCATTTTTTCAAACGATTGCCAAACGATGTCGCTGGGGCATAGTTCCCATTGGCATCGCAATTGTTGTATTAGGATTATTCGCCGTCCCCACTTTTCTCGACTTCTCGTCACCAAATCTCAAAATAACCGGGATTCAAAGTGGAAAAACCTATCGCGGACATATCACGCTGAATATATACGTCACGGATACGAAATCGGGTTTGGCTTCGCTCAACATAGTGCATGATGATTCTTCGAAACTGCTTGCCCTCGACGAAGGGGAAGTGAGAAGTAAATCGTGGACACTCGACACCGCCTCACTTTCCGATGGCAATCACGTCGTTTCAGTAGTCGCGACGGACAAATCTATATTCAGAAACAAGGTTCAACAGGGATTTGATTTTCGAGTTGACAATACGTCACCACAGATAAATGTTATGCCTGAGTCTCTTGCTGTTGGACAAGGAAGGACGTTCGCGCTTTTCATCCAAGTAAATGAACCGGCAGCCCAAGTAGAAGGCACGCTCTTTGATTTGAACTTTACCTGTTATCCGGTCGCGTCGGACACATATTTTCGTGGTTTGGTGGGCATCGGCGTGACCCACCCCGTGAAAACTTATCCACTCGCTCTAAAGGTTGTCGACCTCGTCGGAAATACTGCGGAGGACGTTTTCCGGCTTGAAGTCAAGCGCACTATGTTTCAACGCGGCGGTTACATTGCACTCTCGCCTGCAAAACGAAGGATCATGATGAACAAAGCCAAGAGTCGGTCAGACCAAGTCAAACGTGGGAAGGCATACACACAATCAACAAAAGTCGACGCCCAAATCTGGAACGGAAAATTTATTAAACCTGCCGAAGGACGGCTTACATCAAGTTTCGGAAAATACCGCGAATACAACACCGGTGTCCGTCGCCATCATTTGGGTATAGACATTGCCAATGTGGTGGGTACGCCAGTCTATGCAGGCAATAGCGGGATTGTCACGCTTGCCGGCAGGCTGCATCTCTACGGCAAATCAGTGGTTATCAATCACGGCCAAGGAGTATCGTCAAGTTATAACCATCTCAGCAAGATTCATGTAGTTGCCGAAGAGCACGTCGAGAAGGGCCAACTCATTGGATTGATGGGAGCAACTGGTCAAGTCACGGGCTCTCACCTCCATTGGGGAATGGTCGTGAACGGCGCTGCCGTTGATCCGGAAGAGTGGACGGAGAGAGATTTCTCTATCCCCTGAATTTTCAATGAAAACATTATTGGAACTCCAACAGATTGTACCGAGCAACTCCTGTTTGTCGTGTGATGTTTGTTGTCGATTTCCAGATCGCGACAGTTTCCTTGCGCCAATCTTTACCCACTCCGAGGTTCAGCACGCAATCGGCAATGCGGCCGACCGAAGTTTGTTTCAACCATCGGGAGACGGACGCAGTTCGCGGGCAAAATTGCAATCTCACGGCGAGATATACATTTGCCCGTTCTTTGACCCTAACTCTAACGGATGTCAAATCTATACGCACCGTCCGTTGGATTGCCGGATTTACCCCTTTGCGCTAATGTACAATGAAGATGAGACAGAGGTTGTCTTGGGTGTGGATACAATTTGTCCTTTTGCAGAGACTCATTTTGAAACGGAGTCATTCCAACGGTATATCAATCACATTGTAGTCTACGTGGAGTCGGATATGACCACTAAAATCATCGTTGAGAACCGGGCTTTGATCGGCCCGCATCAAGAAACTGTGATTGTAGTGGCTGTTCTGCGAAAACTTAGTCAAGCATTGATAGAACACAATCACAGGGAATAACTTGATCACCGAATGGGCTGTCGAAGAATGCTCCAACCACTTACATTAAGGGACAAGTCTCTCTTCGATCATTACGCCGGAAAGACATTCTGGAAACTCTCGACCTACGCACTTGCACCAATCTATGTTTGGCAAGGATTGTTTCAATATTATTGGACTATTTTGGACAACCAATTATGCGTTTTCGCCTGTCAAAATGGCGACTATTTCATGCCGATTATGCCGCTGGGTACTTCACCGAGCAGGAAGGCAATCCGTGAATCGTATTTGTTTATGCTTGAGAATAATCGCGCTAAATCAATTGCGCGTATTGAAAATGTGCCCGAGGAGTTGATACATCTTTTTTATGATTTGGGCTTTCAAGTTTTCGAAAAGGAAACCGAATATCTCTATTCAACTAATGCACTGGTACTTCTAAATGGAACTCGTTATAAAAGCAAACGGGGAGCCTACAACACTTTCATACGGAATCAGACGGAGATGACCTTGGCACCGTATCAACCTGACGATTATTCTGATTGCCTGAAATTGTATGAATTTTGGCGTCGGGAACGGCAGAATACCTCGTGCGATCCCCTTTATCAGGGCATGCTGGAAGACTCCGAACATGCCCACCGCGCGGGGCTCTCGAATGCCATGGAACTCGGCTTAGAGGGAATTGTCGTTCGAGCTGATGGGAAATTGAAGGGTTACAGCTTCGGTTATCCTCTCAACAACAGGGTGTATTGCATTATCTTTGAAATAACAGACACTCGCCTGAAGGGGATTGCACAATTCCTATTTAGGGAATTCTGCCGAAGGAAGGCGATTTATCCATTTATCAACGCAATGGATGATTCGGGTTTGGAGAATCTGAAACGGGTCAAGTTATCGTATCATCCGGCAGAGCGAATCTGTTCCTATAATGCGGTCTTTCCGATAGACGATGCACCGACCTTGACATTTTAATGCAGGATTCAGCTTCGGGCACATGTCCTATGAAGTTAGCACTTATTTTCCTCAACGGATATTACGACTTCCGTCACCTCGAATTCTATAAAGAAGAAGTCGAATGGGGATTAAACCACGACTATCCCTTAATCTGCGCTGACGGGGGGATTAGACTGTTTCACGAACTCAATCAATCTTACGGTGAACGGTACTCGCCGAATATTTTAATTGGCGATCTTGACTCCAGCGCGCGTTTCAAGGACGGGTTTGCTGCAACGACCATGCACATCGTTACCGAGTGGGTGGGCAAAATAGACAAGGATTACACGGATGGCCAGTTAGCGGTCACTTACGCCATTAACGAATACGACGCCAGCGGAATCATTGTTTACGGCGGGCTCCCACGTCCTGAAGGGTACGAGACGGATCATTTCCTTGGCAATCTGAAACTAATGCGCTTCGGTAGGCGTGTTAGGCAGGAATGTAATAGCGGAAAGGGCAAGAAAGCACTCCCGTGGAGAGCAGAAATGCGGGATGTGTTCCAAACTATCTATTTTGTTGTATCTGAATTGAACTTGACGAGAAGAAATGACGAACTGCAGCGGGTTTCACTTCTGGCTGAACACGTCAACGTACTTGTGGAAGATAGCGTAAATTTGCGCTGGTGTTTGGCAGGGTTACACGTCGATCCTGATCTCGGCAATGCCTTGCGGAATGAATTTCTGTCAAGCGCAGATTCCGCCACTGTCCGCTTGGCGCCAGACTCAGATCCAGTGTATGTAATTCACAATTGGTAGGTTACGCGAGACACGAGAGAAGAAAGGATAAAATAGGTGCTAATTGAGGAAATTAGCACCAGCGCAACTCAGCAGGAGTCCTCCTCTTTCGAATACGTCCAAAACTGAATGTACACATCTACTATTTTAGTTCGATTCCAACTCCTGCAGCAAATAATCAAGCTCATCCTTGACCATATCACTCTGCTCCACCGAATTTCGATACTCCCAAATTTTCCATTCGAGATTCATATCTTCCGGGGACATTTTAATCTGCTTCTGTACAGCTTTTTTCTTCAAGAGTTGTACGAGTCGCAGGCGATCCTTTGGCTCCGTTACCTCACCCGACTTCAGGGCGTCAATCAGAAGCACCGCCAACCCTTTTCCGACACCGCCCTCGGCATGAGCAGTGAGAGCAACGACCACGGCGTTTTTCACGTTATTTTCAGAATCGCCCTTCAGTAGATTTACCAAGGGACGAACTGAGATTTCGGCAGGATGTATTTCAAGTGCCTTGACAAGATGTTGCCGCACCCTGCTGTCAGAGTCCTTGAGTGTGTCCACAATATCGGCAGACGGCGAGTCGTTGAGATACCGCATCCCCCATGCTGCCGCACGGCGTTCTCGGACATCGCTAGCGCGTAATCCCGCTACAATCTCCTCTCGGTATTCTTTCCTACCGAGTCGATAGAAGGTCGTGACAATCTCCATCTTTAGTCCTGAGCTTGTGCTGCCGCTCCGGATCGATTCTAAATCGGCGCTTACGCTTGGGTCGTCAATATCTCCAATCAGCCTGACCAGTTTGGCTTTCACATTTATCGGTGTGTCGGCATCCCTAACCGCGACAAGAATCTGCGGCATAGCTATTGTGCCAATCTCCTCCAGCATTTTGACGAAATCGGTCTGTAGATTCGAATAGTGCCCTTTCTTCAAGCTTTCGAGAATGAGAGGAACAACGTCAACTCCTCTATCAATCAATATCTGCCGCGCATCCTTCTGGACTCGATGTCGCTCATCTAGAACTTGGAGAATTACCTTCATCTCCGCTACACTCAATGCTGGAACTCTACGATCTCTTTCCCTTTTATACTCGACCTCCAATTCTGGGGCCTGGATTCGCGCCATCCCAGTTGAAATCCCATGTGCGTAGGCAATCGCCAGCAAAGCCCGCGGTTTAGTCTTATTCCCCTCTTCAATCTCGGCTCGTTTCAGGTTTTCAACTGCTTCTAAAACCAGACCTGCACCCAAGAGCTTCTTCTCGCCAACTTCCAGTTGGGTGATGATCTGCTTCTGTTCGCATCCGGAGGTCGTCACCAATATCAAAAGCAGCGGTATCATCAGCAACTTCTTCATGCTCGTTCAGTTCTCCTCTTTAATGACTTGATAAGCTTCCATAAATTTTACTTTCCGGTCCTAGTCTGCCTTGAATTTTGTTCAAAATGGGATACTTCTACAAAAAATACGCGAACTCCGTCACCTTTGTGGCTTTTTTGACCGGAGTAACAGTTTACAGAATAATCGGAACTCTGTCAAGGAAATAATGACGAAAATTCAATTAACAGAGTTCGATTGTTGGATGAATATAACCTACTCTCTGCCGCACGGGTAGAGCGTATTAGCGTAATCCGTAGTTTGTTATTGTCATATGGCTCACCGAATGACTGCAAACTTACCGCTAACAGTAATCCGTCCCCGTCCGGTTTCTCTTGGCGCTTCAACGTGATAGATATATACACCGTCCACAAGTAGACTACCGTCTGTCTTGCGCCCGTCCCATTTCTCGGTGGGCGTTTCATCATGGTGTTCTATCTTTTTGACGAGATCGCCGGCGCTACTGAAGATGCGAATCGTAGCATAACGGGTCAGATTGCGAAATTCTATCGGATTGCCGTTAGTTCCAATTCGGTATGGATTGGGAACAACGATGACTCTCTCAAGGTCGGATCTCGGTTGGTCTAACGGGTCATCCGGAATCGCAACGTTCACTGCCATTGAAAAATCACTTTGCTTTCCAGACGAGTTCATTGCCGAGATAGAATAGAAATAGACCTGCCCCGGATACACATCTACGTCGACATAGTTGGTGCTGTCCGAGGCGACAAGGTTTATTCGCGTCCACGGTTCCTGCCCTGTATGGTTGCGATAAACGACATACCCTACGGTAGTCGGATCAGAGGATTTTTTCCAATCGACGAATACCCTATTTTCTTGAAGAACTGCTGTTAGGCCATCTGGCGGAGTTGGGGCAAGATCCGGAGCTATACTCGCTTCTCTTGAATCAAATGGAAGCGGGTGTCCGTGGGAATCAACTGGCCGAATTAAATAAGTATATTCAGATCCCAATGTTATCTGAGTATCCGTAAAATTGGGAACATCCAAAGGGTTCTCGGTTAATCGTCTGAATTCGTTTTCGTTCTCCTGACGCCTAAATACAGTATATCCGGCAACACTCGAATTTATCGATCGATCCCACTTCAATTCAACCAAACCGTTTGCCGTTTCCGCACTAAGCCGTTGCGGCGCATAGCTAATTCTTTTCGCCTCATCAATATTTTCCCGGAGAATTTCTAGATCCTCTCCTACAAGCAACGCGAAAGTCGCCGAGAACGACCCATGAGATTCCAGACTGTAGGGCCCTGACGCAAGGATGGACACACAGTCTTGAGGCGGCAGCGCTTGACCGGCTTCTTGAGTTAAGGATTGGTCGCTCAAGTAACGAGATCGCGCGACATCAGTGAAATTGTTTACATCGAAGCGAACAATGTGGCGGCTACCCAATTTTCCGTCAAGTATTGCCATGCCAGCATGTACTGGATTTATCCCATCTGATTCATCAGCATCATAGGCGAAAAGCATTTGTCGATCTTCGTCCCACCCAACGCGATCGAGGCTAGGTTCATCGCTTTCGGCCGCCGGTGAGTCGATGTCCCAGTCTGCCATAATCGCCAAATAGATTCCATCATGGTCACTGTCCTGCCCGTTTGTCACGGTAAGCTTAATGACGATGAACTCCTCGGTACCTGGCGCGTCGCTTTCCCGCCATGAAAAGCTAGTTTGATTGACCAAGAGGTTCAAAGCAAAATCCGTTGCTCCCGTCGGTGAATACTGCGCCTCGATAGTTTGCCGTCCGTCACGATCTACCCTTCCGGTTATCCGCCCTTCGGTGGTAGGTCTCCACTCGTCCAAAAACCATTGCTCTTCCGCGGAATCCCATGTCCAAGTGTTTGCGACGTTTCCGTTTTGATCGCCAACCCAAATCTCCGATCGTTCATACAGGTAATACCTACCGTCGGATTTGGGGAATCTGAAGTTGGGTGCGATGGCGCTTTCCCTAACTGCTCCCAATGCCCCAAAATCTGTTACTGCGACCGCAACATTTCCTGATGTATGACTTAACGCAGACTGCGCATTGGCTTGTAACGCGACAACTAACAGCCCGAGAATCCCTATAACTGACTTACATCGAATCATATCGTTTCCACGAGGTGGCACCCGTAAGACCCAGCGATAACTAGCCAATACGGCTTGCATGTACGATTATCTACCTCCTGTTTTCATTGCACAACGGTACACGCTATCAACTATTCGGTGTCAATTCCGCCGCTCGCAAGCACGTAATCATAACAGATACAAAATGAACCTGTCAAGCGACCATTAGCATGGGATATTGACAGCGTCAAAAGCATCCGTTATACTCAACTATACTCAAGATCCGTGCTGAGAGGTCCGCTGTAGGCTCATGCACAATTAAATTTGTCACTCGACTACTTGGTCTCCACATCGCACTTTGCAGATCTCTTAGGAGACAAGCCTTGGCGTCCCGAGGAAATTGTTTTTGAACTTTAATCGAATGTTTTTCGCACCGCCCAAAAGCGCCGATATTAAGGAGATTATGTTGAAACTCCGACTCTTCAGATTGTTTTTTTTCGTCATAGGTTGTTCCTTTTTAATCACCATCGCACGCGCCCAAATTGTCATGCCGGAGGACGCGATTGGTTTTCCCGTCGGAACAGATTACAAACTCGCTCGGTGGGAATCGATCTTAGAATATTTCGGTCACTTGGCAGAGAAATCTAATCGAGTGGAGCTGGAAATACGCGGGAATACGACGGAGGGACTCGATTTTGCGTTGGTCTTAATGTCCTCGCCGGACAACCTTACCCAGATTGAGAAGCATAAGGATCGTCAGTACAAACTCGCACAGCCAGATCTGCTAGATCAATCCGAGTTGGGAAAACTTTCTAGGGATGGAAAATCTGTCGTATTGATTAACTGCAACCTACATTCTACAGAAGTTGCTTCATCACAAATGTCGATGGAGTTGGCTTATGAACTCGCGACGAGCGACTCAGCAAGAATTGCAGAGATTTTGGAGAACGTCATTATCCTGCTTATTCCTTCCACGAACCCTGATGGGTTGAATATGGTGATTGATTGGTATAATGAATGTGTTGGTACACCATACGAGAACTCACCGATGCCTTGGCTATACCACAAATACACGGGACACGACAACAATCGAGACTGGTTTATGCTAACACAGGTCGAATCACAGATTGTTACTGACATTCTCTACAATGAGTGGTACCCACAGGTTGTATATGACCTCCATCAAATGAAAAATGCGGGAGCGCGCTTCGTAATTCCGCCTTATTTTGATCCTGTGAATCCGAACATTCCCGCCATTTTGCAGCGTACACTCTCGTTAATCGGAGCGCAGCTTGCCTTTGATCTCACTTCTGAAGGACACACCGGAGTGCTTTCCAACGCTGTCTACGATATGTGGTGGCACGGAGGATTCCGAACAGTACCATATCGTCACAATATGGTAGGCATACTGACAGAGGCAGCAAGTGTAAACATCGCATCACCCGTATTTCAACCGCGTCTCAGTCTGAAGGGCCATCGCCGTGGTCTGAATGAATACGCACAACGGACGAACTTTCCCGAACCGTGGCCCGGAGGTTGGTGGCGACTGCGCGATATCGTCGAATACGAGAAATCGGCTGTGTACTCCATTCTTGAATTTGCTTCAAAACATAGGGAAATGTTGCTCTCGAATTTCTATAAGATGGGACTAGATGCCGTGGAAAAGGGAAAGAGTGAACCGCCGCGTGCTTTTCTTGTTCCGCCAAAACAGCGAGATTCCTATTCTGCGCTGAAGATGTTGGAAGTTTTGCAACGCGGTGCTATACGGATACACCAAGCAACCAAGCGCTTTACAGCGGATGGAGTTGAATATCCGTCAGGTACGTTTGTCATTTTTATGGCTCAACCTTTTCGCGCCCACGCTAAAGACCTTCTTGAGATTCAACGCTATCCTCGACGGAAATCTAATGGCAACGCCCGCCTTGAACGACCCTATGACATTGCTGGGTGGACACTACCCTTGCAGATGGGTGTCAACGTCGTAACGGTAGTAAATCCATTTGAGGCGGAAACCGTACTCCTAAAGCAAGTTCCTAAGCTATCTGGAAATTTGCATAGCGTGCCGGAACCGACGGCATTTCTATTCAAGAATCAGACAAATGTGGAAGCAATCGCGTTGAACCGGTTACTAAACCGGTCGATCGCTGAAGGCGAGGACAGAGGAAGAGAACTGCTTTCATGGTGCACTCGGAAAATGACCATTCAAGGGAACATATTTCCGAGAGGTTCAATTCTGATTAGAACTACAAGAATCCCCCGTCACCTAGCTCCGGTTTTGAGTGAACTCGTAGACTCGCTTGGAATCGAAATCTTCTCGCTTGTCGAAGTTCCTGCCGAAGATGATTTAATTCCATTGCGGTTACCGCGTCTTGGATTGTACAAGCCGTGGGTGGCAAGTATAGATGAAGGTTGGACAAGATGGGTACTAGAACAACATGAGTTCCTCTACCACACGCTGGCGGATGCTGAGATTCGAGCTGGGGGACTGGCAGAGCGATTTGACGTAATAATCCTGCCGGATATGCCTGCGTCAAAGATGATTAAGGGACATGCTCCCGGAACTCTCCCTCCAGAATACGTCGGGGGTATTGGAAACACAGGTGTAGCAAATCTTCGCACATTCGCAGAAAACGGTGGGACACTCATCTGTCTGAACAACGCTTGTGAGCTACCGGCAAAATACTTTGGGCTGGAAGTCGTAAACATATTGGAGGAGTCAACTCAGGCGCACGTGCATGAATCCAAAAAGGAAACTTTTTTCTGCCCAGGTTCATTGTTGCGGGTTTTCACCGAACCAACACATCCTATTGGGTATGGACTTGATCGTGAGACACCAATATTTTTCAAATCGGGACCGGCATTTGAGACGAGAGGCGCGAGGGTTATTGCCTCCTATCCCAACTTTAACCCGCTAATCAGCGGCTGGATAGAAGGCGAAAAACGCATTCGTCAAAAGGGTGCAGCGTTGGATGTCAACCTCGGCAAAGGGCACATTGTTCTTTTCGGTTTCAAGCCCCAACATCGGGCGCAATCGCACGGAACGTTCAAGTTCTTATTTAATGCCATTTACTACGGGGTCGCCGAACGTTAGTCGACGATTCGAGGAGATTTCGGAATTGCCAATGCACCGCATGTCAAAAACACAAACTCGAATCATAAACACATAGAATTCCTCGGAAAAGCGGCTTCACAGATTACGCTAAGGTTTTCCAGTGACTAGGATTTCCGGTTCAATAAAATACGGAGTTTGGTCGTCAGTCCGCCGACATCTGGTAGCGGAGTAGTGATACTGTATGGCGCGACGACGTGTATTCGTTCTGTTGGATGGGGTGTGATGATAAATTTCACCATGGAATACAAGAGCATCGCCTGCTCGAAGCGGGATTGACACCGCATTTTCCGTTGACGGTGGATTCAGTAAAACATAATCGTTGTCAACCATTCCATGTTCCTGAGTACCGCTAGTGTGCGATCCCGGGATCACGTGCATACAACCGTTATCGACCGTCGTGTCATCACAGGCGACCCAAAACCCAAACACATCACTCGGGGTCTGCCTAAAGTACGCATTATCCTGATGCCACATCTTTGCACCACCGATTCGGGGCGGCTTCAGTAGCGACATGCTTTGGAACAAAAAAACATTCGGTCCCAGTAGCCTCGTTGCAATTTCCACCATTCCCGGATGAAAAGCTAAATCGTGAAAGAAGCCATTTCGCACGGCAATTTTCGCTAGCTTGCGGACACCGAGCTCAGTGGATTCAGGTGCATCCTTTCCTTCCGTCACGGCGGGTTCAAGTTGAACGAGTCCCCTCTCCATAGGCGCGTGGTCCTCGACAATTTTGGTAATCTCTCGACGCACTCCCTCTATTTCATCGCTTGAGAACAGATTCTCGACTGTAAAATACCCTTCGTCGTCGTACTTCTTTACCATTGCATCGGTTATCAATCCTCTACTTGTCATGATTTCGCGTCCCCTATTCCGAACTCTATTCGCGATGCGCCCACACCACAGAAGCGCTAACTTACTTGGACACTCCGCCAGCAATCTGTGACGTTAATGCTGACATCATGCCTCCTCTTCCCAATCTTCCCTTTTATCCAGATCGTAGGTTTGCACTTTGCGATGCAACGTACGCAAACCCATATTGAGAATCTTCGCGGCTTGAGTCTTGTTCCCTCCCGTGTCCGCTAAGGTTTTACGGATAGCTTCCTTTTCAATCTCGTCCATGGTCATTCCCACTCTGCCAACCATGTCCTCAGACTCACTCGAAGCCGGAGGGAGAGCAGGGGGCCCTGCCTGAATTTCCGGCGGAAGATCCCAGAGCTGGATTGCGCCGGTTGTTGCCAAAATCACCGCTGTTTCAATAACATTTCGCAATTGGCGCACATTGCCAGGCCAATCCGCATACTTGATGCGATTAATCGCGTCGGGGGAAATGTCCGTCACAGGTTGGTTGTGTTCTTTGCTGAATTCTCGAAGGAACTCATTGGCAAGCAGAGGAATGTCTTCACGCCGTTCTCGGAGAGGAGGCACACGCAGTGGAAACCGATTTATGCGATGATACAGATCCTCCCGAAAGCCCCCATTCCTTACCGCCGCATTCAAATCTTTATTAGACGCAGCGATTATGCGAACATCAACTCGGATATTTTTGTCGCCGCCAAGGCGTCTGAATTCTTGCGTTTCCAATACACGGAGGAACCTGATCTGCGTCTCCGGCGTCATTTCGCCAATTTCATCTAGAAACAGGGTCCCACCGTCTGCTTGTTCAAATACTCCCAACCTCCGAGCCGTTGCACTCGTAAAGGCCCCCTTTTCATGACCGAAGAGTTCGCCTTCGACCAACTCTCGGGGGATGGCTCCACAGTTAAGGTCTCTGAACAGTTTGTCTTTGCGCCGACTGTGATTGTGAACGGCTTTCGCAATGAGTTCTTTCCCTACGCCGTTTTCGCCCGTAATCAGGACAGTTACATTTGTCGGGGCAATACGGCGAATCATGTCAAAAAGATCCTGCATCGGTTTTGAGGTACCGATGATGTTCGCAAAGCCGAATTTGCCATCAAGTTGTTCGCGGAGATTGATGTTCTGTAAATGCAGAGTACGTCGCTCCAGCGCATTCTTGACTGTTTGGCGAAGTAATTCTATTCTGATCGGTTTCTCGCGGTAAGAGACTGCGCCGGTTTGGATGGCTTCGACAGCACTGTCAATGCTGCCATAAGCAGTAAGGAGAATAACCTGTGTATAGGGATGATTGGCATGAATATACTTCAACAATTCAATGCCGCTCATATCTGGCATCTTTTCGTCGGTTATGACCACATCAACGTTTTCCACGTCCAGAATCTCAAGCGCGGCACGCCCCCCTGTCGCGGTAAACAGGTCGTAACCTTCTCGTTCCAATACCTCAGCCGTAGCTTCGAGACCGGACGAATCATCGTCCACTATGAGTATCCTGGGATTCAATCGTGTTCTCGCTCCATGTTATTACGATTTCTGTGGCAGTCTGGCTCCACGGTGTTCCACGCGCGAAACTTTTGGCATCCCACAACTCTACGTCCAAGAACTTCATTGTTAACATTCGACAGAAAATTCTATCGAAGTAAGTCCGATGCTTGTTAGCAATAATGCTGGAAAAATCACTGCTGAGACGGGAGAACGTCGAATCTTTGGTTGAAGACAGTAATTGGATTGGCACAGACTCTATTGTCTATTTAGGGGCAGAATAATCGAAAACGTAGCACCTTGATTCGGTCGACTATCTACGCCAACCCTACCTCCATGCGCTTCTATCACTCTCTTGACAATCGCCAGACCAACGCCCGTGCCGCCTTCCTTGGTGTGGAAAAAGAGATCGAACATCCTACTCTCAACACTCGGTGCGATACCCTCTCCTGTGTCCTGAACATCAATTTGAATATCACCGTTCAAAGCTGATGTCCGTATCGTCAATCTACCTCCATTATCCATCGCTTGAATTGCGTTTATAATTAGGTTCCACAGAGCCTGCTTGAACTGATCCGGATCGAGCTCAATCGAAGGAAGTTCTTGAATCTCACGGATGACTTTGACATTCCTACTTTGAGCCTCAGGTTCGGTGAATTCTAAAACTTCCTCAATTAGAACGTCAAGGCTACACTGCCGAAGTGAGAGGGACGGTAGTCCGGCAAAACGGCGAAAGTCGGTCAGAATTTGATCTAAACGCTCTATCTCGGATCGAATGCGTTGCGTTCGCTTCAGCACTTCGTCCGCTTCATGAGGTTTGATTCCCGCCAAATCCTCTTCTATCAGTTGAAGATTCAGGTTGACACTATTGAGCGGATTTCGAATTTCATGTACTAATTCTCTAGCAAGCGAATTAAACTGATCAGAGGATTTTTCGCTAGTTGCGGTGGGTCGATGATCAAGCCGTCGCATAATCACACTAACTGCGATAACAAGGATAACTAGGAAAAGGAGACTTCCTGCCAAGGGAAATAGCCACCACGGAATATCCATAGTTATTCAATCAGAGTGTTGGCTAGATTATCTAATGTCGGTATTGAAACGGTTAGAGTTTTCGATTCTGCGAGAGGATGGAGTTGGCAGCCGCTAGTCTCAACATGCCAGCTTTGATGACTTTGATACACGCAACATATAACCACTACTGAAACCAGATATGGACGTAGCGATAAAAGTTTTCCTAAACGGATTCTTTGGAACGGCATACATTCTGCCGACAGGTACAATTCATCACTTCGCGAAAATGGAACGTGATTCAAGACCGTGATGAATTCCTCCGATTGCTTGAATCGAAATCACACCAGCATTACGATGTTTGCGCAGTGCTCTGTCTGGCTCTCATATTCCACAGATGCAGAATTGGGCTTGCAACGAACATCGACGAATAGGTGCCGACAATGACGCCAACTATGAGCGCTAACGCGAAGGTATTAATCTCTTCGCCAGAACTCGATAAGAAGAATATAACAAGGACAACAAAAAAAGTCGTTATGGAGGTGATAACTGTACGACTGAGGGATTGATTAATGCTTCGGTTGAGCGTCTCACTATATTCAATGCCCTTTAGCGTCTGTGTGTTTTCGCGTATGCGGTCAAATACAACAATCGTGTCGTTGAGGGAATATCCGATAATTGTAAGGAAAGCGGCGACTGTTGGAACGTTAATTTCTTTGGAAAGGACGGCAAATATTCCCAATGTAATAAGGACATCATGAATTAGTGCGGCAATTGCGCCAATGGCAAAGCGAAACTCGAAGCGCCACGATATGTATGCAAGCAGGATTGCAATAGCCGAAAGCACTGACCACAATGCTGACCACTTCAGATCCTTCCCAACGCTGGGGCCAACGGCTGAAACGTTCACCCCTTGAGGCAGTGCATGCCAATCGGCACTCCCCTCGATCAGCCCATCGGAGATTATCCTGCCCGCTTGCGCCTCAAAGTCGGCACTGTACCCAAGTGAAATGGCGGCCTCCCGCTTTTCCGCATTGACCTGCGTTTTGGCTCGCCCGAACCCAAGTGATTCTAGTTTTTCTTTAAGCTCCGTTTCTGTTACCGCACGGTTAAATTTCGCTTGAATTTTAACCCCGCCGCGGAAATCAATACCAAAATTTGGCCCACCGTCCTTGCCAAGAAAAACTAGACCTATAACAATCAGGATACCCGATAGAATAAATCCTGTTCGGTATTTGCTTATAAAATCAAAATTTGCGTTTCTAAGTAATTCCAACTCAACGTCTCCTTTTCTATATGCTGAGTTTCTCAATGCTACGTTGCCCGATGACCCAACCGTAAATTTCGCGAGTAACGACGATTGCAGTGAACATACTTGCCAAAATTCCAATCCCTAGCGTAATTGCGAAACCCTTAATGGGGCCTGTCCCAAACTGGTACAACACCAGCGCTGTGAAAAATGTGGTGAGATTCGCGTCAACGATTGTCAAGAATGCCCTCTGATAGCCGCTCACAATTGCCGACCATACATTCTTTCCCGTACGCAACTCTTCGCGGATGCGTTCGAAGATCAGCACATTAGCGTCAACGGACATTCCAATCGTCAAAACAAGCCCTGCTATTCCAGGCAATGTCAATGCTGCACCGAAACCTGCCAGCGCTCCGAGAAGGATTGCCATGTTGCAAATCAAAGCAATAATGGCGACCAAGCCCGATAATTTGTAGTAAATCAACATGAAAATGATTACACATCCCATGCCGATTAGCGCCGCCTTGATGCCGCTATCGATGGATTCTTGTCCAAGCGTAGGACCTACCGTGCGTTCTTCGGCAATCCTGACTCCAACCGGAAAAGCACCTGATTTGAGAATATTCGACAAATAATTAGCTTCCTCAAAGGTGAAGTCCCCTGTGATACGTGCTTGCCCGCCAACGATCGGCTCTTCAATTCTTGGCGCCGATTGCACTCTTCCATCTAGCAGGATGGCCAAAGCTTCATTAACATGGTTACTCGTGATTTCGGCAAATTTTCGTCGTCCTGCAGAGTCAAAACTCATTGACACGGCGATTTCGAAGCTCGTCGCTCCTTGAGTTGGTCCGGCTCCGGTTATCCGATCGCCGGTAAGCAAAACTGGGCTCTTCAACACGTACCAACTATTCGCTTGTGATGTTCCATCATCATGATGGCGGCGAATCTCTGCGCCTTCAGGGATATCTTCCGGTGGCTGTGTGTCTGGCGAGCCTGACCAGTAGATACCACCATTTGGGTTTTTCTCGACAAGTTTGAACTCTAGCCGGCCCATTGTCTTGACAATTTGAAGAGGTTTGGAAGAGTCTTTTGCACCGGGCAGTTCAACGATGATCCGTGGTCGGTTGGCTTCACGCCGAATTGAAGGCTCGGCGACACCGAACGCATCGACGCGGTTCCTCAGAACGATCAACACTTGCTCGATTGCCCCCTCGCTGTATTTCTCGATTCCATCTTTGCTAAGGCGCATTTCGTACACAACTTCAGCGTCCGTGCTAGAAATCTCCGTTGCCTCGTCAAAATACTCCAATTCATTGAGCAGTCTCCGGGCTTTGTCCAAGTATTCGGCTTTCTGCGCCGCGTCGGACCTGTATTTCTTCATGACTACGATAAATATGTTCAGTGACTCCTGCTCGGCGACAACGTCCACTTTCCTGCACAGAATTTCATCAGCCCTTAGACGTTCTGGGATGGAAGAAGCACGCTCTTTTAGCAATTCCTCCTTGGATTTCTCCGGATCGACTTCGAGAACAAGGCGAACTCCACCCTTGAGGTCAAGTCCTAGTTTCAGCCGATTACTCGGTATGAGCTTGCGCACAACTGTTGGCAGACTTCCATAGAGATGCAAATCTTCAAGAACTCCCTGAAGATCGGCGCGACTCTTTGATTGGATGAACTTGATAATGAACTCAGATGACTCTGGATCGACGAATTCGTAATCCGCTTCTTCTGCATACCCAAGTTTGTCCAGATGTACGCGGAAAATATCCTCTAGCTCTGTCTTGGTATCATGAAAGTTAATTCCTTCGGGATATTGAACACCATCCAGGTTGACCTTGAGGGTGTTTTCGTCGGTCGCTTCGAACTTTGGTAACCTCTCCTGCATCCAGAGAGGGAGATTTCCATAGAGTGGATTAAAAAAGTAATCAGGGGTGGGAATCAGGTACAGTGCCGCAAAGAGGAGAACCACAATGATTAAAACAAGCTTCCACACGCTGAATTGGTACATCAATTTCTCCTAGAAAATGGATGATGCGCCTGGGAGGATTCGAACCCCCGACACGAGGCTTAGGAAGCCCCTGCTCTATCCCCTGAGCTACAGGCGCATCGTGTCTTATCACTGTTAGCGCCAAGTAGCGCCAAACCGAATCTGAACGTGAAAATCCCTCATCCAGCGCATCGGATGAGGGGTTTGATTGATTTTACCTTCGTATGAGTGAGGTTTCAGTAATTTTACCGATGAGTTATATTCATAACCGAGGCTTTTCGCAATGAATAACGGTTTGTGCGTATTCTCTAAATGAAGTTGAAACCAGGGGTTAGTATAGCACACGCTTAGTTAAAATTCAATTAGAGAAAATACATTATAATCTCCAAATTTCTCGCGCCCGTTGAGAAACGTCAACTCGATAAGAACCCCGATTCCGGCAACATGTCCGCCAAGTTTCTTGACAAGTTCGATAGTGGCTGCAATGGTACCACCGGTCGCAATAACATCATCACAAATTAACACACGACTCCCCGCAGGAAAAGCGTCTTGATGTATGGCAAGTGTGTCAGTGCCGTATTCGAGATCGTATTCAGCTTCGTAGGTATGGTACGGCAGTTTTCCGCTTTTGCGGACGGGAACAAAACCGACCTCTAATTGATGCGCCAAGGCACCGCCTAGAATAAATCCTCTCGCGTCAATCCCGATGACGACATCAATCCCCTTCGAATGATAGTTCGACCTCATCATCTCAATGGCGTCGCGAAATGCCGATTCACTTTGAAGAAGTGGGGTAATATCCTTGAATACGATTCCCGGTTTGGGGAAATCCGGCACATCTCGAATATAATTAAGAAAATTGGTCATAAATGCACTCCAAATTTTTCTACGTTTGACACCGAATTAGGCAAGTGCTTTCTTAATTCTGTCCAAACCGATGTTAATCTCATCCATTGAGGTTGCAAATGAGAGCCGCAGATGGTTATCTGCACCTGATGCACTTCCCGGAATCACGCCTACCCTCGCGTTGTCAAGCAAGTAAGCCGTCATGTCCAAAGATCCATTGACAGACTTCCCGTCTATGTTGCGCCCATAATGTGCGGAGACATCGGGAAAAATGTAAAAAGCGCCCTGTGGCTTGGCGTATGTAACGCCTTCAATTTCGTCAAACCGCTGACAAATGAAGTTTCGCCGATCCTCAAATGCCCTTCGCATCTCTTCAACCGCTTCCTGCGATGCGCTCAACGCGGTAAGGGCGCCAATTTGCGCAATCGATGTTGGGTTGGAAGTGCTGTGCGATTGGATACGAGACATCGCTTGAATCGCTCTTTCCGGACCTGCCGTGTAACCAATTCGCCAACCGGTCATGGAATAGGCTTTCGATACACCGTTGACAACAAATGTAATCTCCTGGACAGCTTCATCAAGCGATGCGATGCTCTCATGCTTCAAATTGTCATAGAGCAGCGATTCGTAGATTTCATCTGAGATAACATAAAACTGGTGATTGAGTGCAAGTTCCCTTATCTGCGCCAGCGCCTCAACATCATAGATAGTGCCGGTCGGATTGCTCGGGCTACTAATGATAATTGCCTTCGTTCTATCCGATAGTACGCTTTCAATCTGTTCCGCCTGCATGCAAAAATTTTGATCGGCGGTTGTTTCCACGACTATCGGTGTAGCATCCGCTAGTTTCACCATCTCTGGATAGCTCACCCAATAAGGTGCGGCAAAAATTATCTCGTCTCCCGGATTACAGATCGCCTGCAAGATATTGTATATGGAGTGTTTTGCACCGCACGAAACGATGATCTGCGATGGAGAGTACACCAATCCATTGTCCCTCTTGAATTTCTCGACAATTGCGTCTCTTAACTCCCCAATGCCGGGAACGGGGGTGTACTTGGTAAAACCGTTCCTCAGTGCCTCAACTGCGGCCTCCTTAATGTATTCGGGAGTGTCGAAATCAGGTTCACCGGCGGCAAATTTGACGATATCTATTCCCTCCGCCTGCATTGAGTTTATCTTCGCGGTGATCGCTAATGTCGACGAAGGAGCAACTTTCTCGCTCCGTTGCGAGAGTGAAAGCATCTTGATGTCTTCCTCCTAGTGGGTAGGCCGCTAACAATCTTGTGTAGTCTAAAGTGTCCTGTCCAACTCGTTAAGTAAATCCACCTGTTTGCGGGTCAACGACTTCGGAATCTCGACCTGAATCAAGACCCGCAAATCGCCCTTCCTCCCCGCGGAGTCGACTATGCCTTGGTCACGCAGCCGAAACTGCGCCCCTGGCTGGGTCCCCTGTGGCAGCGTCAAACTAACCTGTCCCGTCAACGTCGGAACTCGCACCTTCCCTCCAAGGGCAGCGCGGGTAAAAGGAACAGTAACCTGAGTAGTAAGATCTATACCATCACGCTTGAAATCAGGATGGGGTTCAACTGAGATTGTCACTAACAGTGCCCCTGATTGCCGATCGCCAATTGCCCGACCGCCCTGGCCCTGAAGGCGAAGGGTTTGCCCGTCTTTGATTCCCGCCGGTACCCTAATTGTGATATTTTTGCCCTGGACACTGACCAGCTTTTCAGTTCCGTGCACAGACTCCATGAACGAAATGGTCATTTTGATACGTGTATCCACAGCTTGTGCTTGAGGCCTGCCAGGACCTTGGCGATGGAACACAT
Source organism: Candidatus Poribacteria bacterium (assembly GCA_965204085.1). Classification (GTDB taxonomy): domain Bacteria; phylum Poribacteria; class WGA-4E; order WGA-4E; family JAJDTR01; genus JAJDTR01. The sequence goes on from CBDBEE010000002.1 coordinate 2,883,746, forward strand.
CCCCAAAGACATCGCCAAAGTTCCCGAAGACCGTCCGACCGAATATATCGCCAAAATTCGAGAAAATGTCCTCCATATTTGTGAATCCATGAAATCCCATGTCATTAACGCCAGCATGTCCACGCTGGTCGTAGATTTGGCGCTTCTCAGGATCCGACAATACTTCGTAAGCGTTAGAGGCTTCCTTGAACTTTTCCTCCGCTGCGGCATCCCCCGGATTCTTATCAGGATGATATTTGACCGCAAGTTTGCGATAAGCTTTTTTTATTTCACTGGGAGATGCGTCCCGGCTTACGCCAAGCACCTCATAATAATCTCGTTGGGCCATATTGCGCGTCTCCTAGCGTATACACCAACCTGCTTTGGATACTACAAACACAAAAACACATCAGAAACGTTGAGTATTGAATGATACGACACTATATCGGATTCGAGTGATGATTCATGCCATGAGTGTGACTGGAAATGCTTGGTAAGAATTCCCTTCGATTTCAATCGACGTGGTTCTCTTTACACACTAATGCGATCCAACATTTCGGCAATCTGAATGGCATTGAGAGCGGCGCCTTTGCGGAGATTGTCCGCGACTACCCAGAGATTTAGCCCATTTTCAATTGAACGATCTTCTCGGACGCGACCAACGTACACCTCGTCCTTTCCGGCAACATCAACCGCAAGTGGATATTCTCGTTTCGTCGGATTGTCCAACACCACCACCCCCGGAGATTCCGACAATAATTGGCGCGCGTCCTCTGCGGAGAGTTTATCCTTGGTTTCCACATTGACAGATTCCGAATGAGCGAAGAAAACCGGTACACGAACCGTAGTCGCGGACACGGCTATCGTCTCATCTTCCAGAATCTTTCGTGTTTCATTGACCATCTTCATTTCTTCTTCGCTGTCTCCACTGTCGGTAAACGGCCAATCAAATGCGACGTTGAATGCCATCTGATGTGGAAACTTATCCGGCTCAATGGGACGCCCTTCGAGCGCCGACGTTGTTTGGTCTACCAACTCAAGAACCGCTGAACCGCTCTTGCCGGAAACGCTTTGATACGTTGAGACGACAATTCGTTTAATGCCTACCCGGTCGTAAATCGGTTTGAGAGCGACTACCATCTGAATGGTTGAACAATTTGGATTGGCGATTAAGCCGTTATGCCTTATCGCGGCGTCCATGTTTACTTCAGGCACCACGAGAGGCGTATCGGCGTCCATGCGAAACGCGCTCGTGTTGTCGATGACCAGACAACCCTTGTCAATGGCAATGGGTATGAACTCTTTACTGATGGATGAACCTGCGGACGAAAACACCAGATCCACATCATTGAACGAATCATGGGTCAACTCCTCAACCATAATGGGTTGATCCTTGAATGTGAGAATCTCGCCTGCAGATCTGTGGGAGGCCAGCAACTTGAGAGAAGCGATAGGAAATGCTCTCTCTTCCAGGATGGACATGAGTGTATTGCCGACAGCACCTGTCGCGCCGACTATAGCCACACGATGGTATTCGCTCACGTAAAAATGACCCTCTCAAGATATTGGAATTTTTCTGGGTTTTTAGATTAATATTCTACCATATTGACGGGAAGATTCGCAAGTTGCTTACACATTCCAAATCTTCTCAGGTTGGGCGGACAATAACGTACACATATTAGATGCATGTCAAGCAACGAAAGGAAAGGGCCAGGTTCCACGGGAGCTGATGCTAGAACGGAAAGTCGGCTTCAAACAGGTAGGACATTTTGGTAAGCACAGCACTTTCTCCGTCGGTGCTGTCCGCCAGAACAACGAAGAGACGGCTTTCGGGAGTGAATTGGTAATCAAAGATTGAGTTGACGTTGTAACTAACCTTTTTGTCTAAACGTTCGTCCACTCGTTCCACAAATACTCGCCAGCCAATCCGCCGAGTGAATTGATAATTCCCTCGAAGACGAAAAATGAGCGTGTTCTGATGGTCGCGCCAGAAAAAATTGTTGAAGTCAAATCTTACCGTGAGCTTGCTGAAGAGGTTTAAGTTCGTCGAAAGTTTGGTGTACCGGTTAAATCTCTCCTGACGCATGCCAAGTTCGTTCGAAAGCCGTACGTGTCCCCATTTGGGACGATAAGTTATCCGTGTGCCTATGTATTTCCTATCGAAAAGTTCGCCGTCGTCGCGCTGCTGCCCATGCCCGCCGTAAGAGAAGAAACCGAATCTCCCGATTCCAACGTTCCCCGACAAACTCACGCGTCGATAGTGTAACAATTTTTGCGCATCAGTTTGATGTGAATGGTGCCCACCGATGTACACAGAGCGTATTCGGCTGTCCCTGTCAAATCGATACCTGTACCACACCCGGCTATTCAGGTTTCGGAAGGCTTCCTCTTCCAATCCAGTTTCGTTAGGCCTAAAACCATCCTCGATACCCTCAAGGCGTACCCTACCACCCCAACCACTCTCATGATTCCAGTTCAAAGAGGTATGGTATGCGGAATGAGCTTCCCCGTCTAGCGAATTTACCACATACTGTGATCGGGCGTCCCAATCCTGATGAAGTGCGAATCGTCCGTCAAGAGAAAGCAGCGCAACGTCACGGTCTGCCTGATGCTTCTGAATTCCCATCGCTCCAATCATAGAGCGTTCACCGACATTCCTGTTGACCCGCGCAGCGAATAGATTCGCTTGTTTCTTCTTATTATAGTCGTACCGGTCTATCATCGTGCCATAGGTGTCGATCAATGCCAAGTTATAATCCCCCACTCTACCGGTAGATTTCACGCCGTAGTCTATCTCTTGCACCCGACGTGTATAGAAAAGGTTGAGCGGAAGGTCAAATAGCTCTGCACCTTCACGGAAGAACGGACGGCGTTCAGGCAAAAATAGCTCTCGATCGATTGAAATGTTTATCCGTGTCGGATCTGCCTCGAGTTGAGAAAAGTCCGGATTGAAAGTTACGTTCGTGGTGATATTCGTGGACATCGGGATGATGAGGTCCAATCCAGTGCTCTGACTGCTTTCTCCTTTGTGCGCAGCGCGATGAGTAACATAGGGCAGAATTCCGATATTTCGATCGGTATTTATTTTCGAAAAATCTAGGTTCGCCAACTTCCCAAAATCTGAGACACGACTTAAACTTCCTCCGGTGTCCGACCAAGAATAGTGTTCCCCGTCCATAGGATGCGGCCTCCAGAAATTGATGCCCCAAGTTGTTGTTTGCGGATTAAACCTGAGTTCGCTGAATGGGATTGCCATTTCTGCAGTCCAATGATTGCCGTTCTTCTGTACCTTTGCCTCCCAATTAGCGTTCCACGCCGCATCAAATTTACTTTCATTGCTGACTCGTTGATCCATCTGTGTCCCAAGTGTGTTGACCGCCAACAGGTAGCAGTTGCGCTGGTCGTTGAAGGTATCAAGCAATACTTTAAAGGTGTCATCTCCCAAGAGCCATGCATCACGACGAGTCTTTGTCTCGCGGAGGTTCTCCATATTCGGCTCATCGCAATGTACACCGATATAGAGCGCATCCGAATCATACAAAATCATCGCCTTGGTATTTAGCCTAGCCGGAATTCCCCGCGTTTGCTTCGCTCGGAAGAAATCGGTGGCGATTTCGGCTTGTCCCCAAGCACTTTCCGATAGTGCGCCATCAATAACGGGAGGACTGTCCAACCACTTCGCTTCAATAGTGCGGCTAGGGCTTTGGCTGATTGCCATAATCGAGGTGGACAGGAGAACAATCAGAATACAGATTGTCCTAGCTGTCCACCGCTTCAGCGGCATTTCAGTTACCATTCTCATCCCTTCTCGGATTCTACGGCTTTCGGATTTGGACACCCTGAACCTTCACTGCTCGACAATTCATGCCGTGACACCGCTTCCTCCATTCTCCCAATCCTTCCTGCCCTTACTTCAGCCACGAATCCTCACTTTCGCTCTTGGTTTTGAACTGTTTGTTATACATGTCCGCATACATACCATCCATTTCCATCAATTCCTCGTGAGTACCTGTTTCAACAATTCTTCCCTCTTTCATAACAACAATTAAATCCGCTTTTAGCACTGTAGACAGTCTATGTGCAATAACGAACGATGTTCTCGACTTCATTAAGCGATCGAGCGCCTGTTGTATCTGCTCCTCCGATTGTGTGTCCAAACTGGACGTCGCTTCGTCAAGAATCAAGATACGCGGGTCGCGCAGAATGGTACGCGCAATGGATAACCGCTGCTTCTGCCCACCAGAAAGACGCAAGCCCCTCTCACCCACTTTGGTCTCATATCCCTCCGGAAGCTGCTCCACGATAAACTCGTGCGCATTGGCAGCCAGCGCAGCTTGCACGATTTCCTCGTCCGTTGCATTGGGGCGCCCGAAACGGATGTTTTCCGCCACGGATCCATCAAACAGGAAGTTTTCCTGCAATACAATTCCCAGTTGGTTGCGCAGCGACTTGATGGTTACATCTTGCAGATTGAAACCGTCTATGAATATTGAGCCGCTCGTTGGATCGTAAAACCTCGCAATGAGATTTGCTACGGTAGTTTTTCCGCACCCTGACGGTCCAACCAGGGCAATCATCATTCCCGGCTTTGCCTCAAGGTTGATATCGTGCAAAACAGGATTTTCCGGCTCGTAACTAAACTGAACATCTTCAAACTTGACATAGCCGCGAATATCGGGTAGGGCAATGGCATCTTCCGACTCCTCGACGGTAGGTTCCGAATCGAGTAGACCGAAGACACGCTCGGTGGATACCATCGCCTCCTGAATAGTTGCGTTAATATTAATAAGACTCATGATTGGCTGTTGCATCCGCTGAAGGAATGCGACGAAGGCAATCATTGATCCGACAGTGAAGTCCCCTTGTACCACAAGATATCCGCCATACGAGAGCACAACACCTCTTCCAAGCGTTCGAAGAAACATTGCTATCCGCTGCATCGCTGTGCGATCTTGTGTCGCTTTAATCTCCCACTCAAAGGTAGTACGCATATCGCGGAACAGCTTTAGTTCATGATGGCGCTCCCGACCAAAAGCCTTTACAACTTTTGCACCAGCGACCGCTTCGTACAGACCGGTCGAAATGTCCGCCCACTTATCACGCCACTGGCGCCATATTGGACGCAGGCGGCGGATAAAGAAGAAATAGTTCCCTATAATTAACGGCATTGCTATCAAGGATAGAAGAGTCAGTTTCCAATGCCAGCTGAACATAATGACCAACATAACGATGACGGTCACTATATCGGTGATGATATCGATCGAGGTGGTGGTAACCAGTGAGCGGAGAGCCGCAACATCCTCTCTCACGCGAGAAAGAATCTGACCGGTCCCTTTAAGGTCGTAGAACCGCATGGATAACGATTGCAAGTGTGAAAAGACATGGTTCCTTAGGTCAAATAGAATACGTTGACTTATCCATGTCATTGAGTAGGTCTGAATGTAGCGGAGAATGGACAGCACCGCAAAAAAGGTGACAATCGCAATCAGGGAGGCAATGAGCCAACCTAAGGGTGTACGTGTATATCTTGTGCCCAGAAAGGTGAACGTAATTGTTCCTGCGTAGATTTTAAGTTCCCCTTCGTAAATGGTAAGTCGATCTCTGCGAGGTAGAGCCGTGTGGTGCTTGCCGTTGTCAGCGATTGTCCATGCATTGCCGCCCGCGTCAATCGAAACGGCAGCCTGCGGAGTGAGCAGAACACCGTGATCTTTCAACTGGCGGCGCCACGCATCCGGAACGGCAAAGGCGATTGTGCTTACAGGCGTTTGGGACTCATCTTCGTAGACGACGAGACTATCGCCATTGGGCTGAACTATGTAGTATTTTTCATTGTCGCGAATTAGCCACCCGTCACCGTTGTCGGTAACCGCGATGGATGCCTTTGAAGAAAGTTGAACACCGAAATCTTTTAGCTGCCGGTGCCACTCGTCTGGAACAGTGCTGAGTTTCGATTTAATTTCAAAAACGCTTCGTCCGACGGTGTATTTTTCTCCCGTCTCCTTATCAGTGAGTTTCCACCTGCGTCCTTCCTCCTCAACCAATACCGTCGTGTCCTGCGACAGCGCAATTCCTTCGCTTTGGAGATGCCGCAAGAATACATCAGAAGGCGTTTGGCTCGAGTCGAGATCATTCTGATAAATCAAATCAATGCTTGCCAGTGGATCTCTTGAACGTAGCAAAATGTCATCAATGATGAACTTCTGCATTAAGGGCATGAATAATCCTGCTTGACCCAACAGAAGAATGAGTAAGAATATAAGGCTCAGTCTGAAAAGATAAGGGCGCGCATAACTGAGTAATCTTAGAAAGTAGCTCATTTGTGACTCCGCTTTTTTCGAGTGAAAGAATTTGCAATCACGATGACCCAGAGTAGGCAAGAGGAAGTTGGGAACATTTTGGGTGGATAAAGCAGTTTCGGCAGGAACTAAGGAAATCGCCGTGACGATTTCAGGTAGGTAAAGATTATAGTCAAATCTCCACTCAGCGACCCTGAGGTGTACCATCCAAAGCCCCGCCCGAAGGAAAGACTGGCAAGTTGATGATCGCCAATCTTTCCTATGGCGAATCTTCTTTCAACGAGACGATTTCACATTTTCATCTTTTCGCTGAGTTGGAGGATTTTTTCAATCTCGGAGATGGCTTTCGTTTCTGCTTGGACGACTCGCAAAAGCACTTTGATTGCCAATCGGCATTTCGGTTTGAATCCCTTAACAACGGCTTGTTCGTTCGTTGCGTGGAGTCGAACAAACATCGGCGCGTGAATCCGAAAAAGTCCGGAGATGCGTGTCCGGGTTTTAGACTGCTCGGCTGAAGGCGAACTCGTTACAGGCGGTGTTTCTACCGAGGGCAAAACGGTCTGGAGTCGGCGGAGCAAAGCGCCTACTTTTCGGTACGATGCGATTGCTTTCTCCAAGTGTTCCAGCTCTTCATCCTCGAAGTTTTCACGCACTAGCTCAAGATATTCGACCGCCGATTGCCGTGTGCTGATGGCTTGTGAGATTGGACGACTATTCCACTGCGCGATTCGTTTCACGTCGTGTAGAGTCAGCGGCTTCCTTCGTGAGAGCATACCCCCCAACTGTGCGATGAGTTCGTCGTAAGCCGCAAGCCCCATTGCACACCCCTGAACTTTTTGTCGTGCCCGCATTATCTTCTTGGCACCTCGCAGGGCACCTAGCGCAGCTTCGCGCGGTTTTGGTTCACGCTCGCGATCGCCAATTACAAACTGGTAATATCCCTTGGGACCGAGTTCCAGAAATCCGTTATGGGGCTGCCATTTGGTGTGTAGGTCAGCGGCATTCAGTTCGTAGCGGTATCCATTTTGGCAGACAAGCCGTCCGGGAGACGTGTGTTCGCTGACAAACGGGCAGGAATCCCCAAGCGGGATCAATGCGGGCTTTCCGGTGCGAATATTCTCCTGAAGTCGTTTCGACGCCGACTGGTAAGATTCGTCGTGTGCGACTTCATGCTCATACCCAAGAGATCGGCATGCCGCGCGCAACGGGTTATGAAAGAACGTATTCATTCCTGCTTCGGGGTCGGAACGATTATAAAGGAATCGGAAGGCTTCTCCGGACACCCCCATGACATACGTAAATGAAACGTCCTCGCCACGATGCTTCAGGGCTTCGTGAAGGGTGTGAACATAGTTTATAGGTTCGGCTGAAGAGATTAGCGGTTCGGTTGTTTGATCCATTTTCCTTATCAGCTCCGTTTTCCTCAACTTATATCGCTACTGTGTAGAATTTACTCGGGGTTACGAGACAGAACATTCAAGCGTTTAGCTCGGTTACCAATCTCCCATCTCAACTATTTCTCTGATGGCAGCGGATAACCTCCAGACGGCGGTAGCATAAAGTGTGCCAACAGAATTGGGATTAGTGGACATACTTAGCTTCTGCCTTCGGTAATCCTCTGCTTCCGCATTTTGTGTGAGTATGAAGATAGGTCGGTTGAGATGATTTGAGGAAGAGGATAGAACGCGTGGGGGAAATTAGAGAACAAAGGATTAGTGGTAGAAAAGTGCCGTGGTAACAAGCACGGCTTGGAAGAATGTCCTGAAGACACGGCGTTTAACCAACAAGCTTAAACACCAATGTCGTATCGATTTCAATGACATCAATGCATCGATTACTTCGACTTGGAAAACTAACGCAGAGTTGGAAAACCGTGTGAGTTTACCACGGTAGTTGCTCGGGCAGCACACGGGGAGTCGAAATGGCTGTGTCACATTTTGAAACGCGTTTTTATGTAAAGTGACACATTTTGTAACAGGCGGGGAATTTACTGATGCGCGTCATTTACATTCAAGCCGTCAATATGAGCGCATCTTATTCCGAAGCGGATTCTAATAGAGGGGACGGCTGGAAGAATTACGAGCAGCGCTTTTCCGTACAAAGCGCTGTTGATGTTATCTAGTTCGGTAAGAAAAGCCAACCGGGACACTGATAATCGCAGTGCAATCCCACGTCGCAATCTCAACATGGCGCCTATCTCCATTGCGACTTTTGCATTTTCTTGTTGTATCAATTTTCTGCGATTAAGCGATACCGCTTCAACTTCCGATGGATTGTGACTCGACTAATTCCTAACGCATGCGCAGCTTTTGTGATACTATTGTCAGTGACCTCTAGTGCGTGAATCAGCGACTGTTTCTCAACTTCCTCAAGCGGAATTATCTCTCTAGTCAAGTGAGAACGTTCGCTATCGTACACCTGCTGTGGAGTTGCATCAGAATAGATGTGTGTCGGTAGGCTGGTTTCCTGAAGTACCGCGGTTTTTTCCAAGAGGACGGCACGCTCCATAGCGTTTTCCAGTTCGCGCACGTTGCCGGGCCAATCATGACGCATCAATAGGTGCAATGCTTTGCTGGAGATGTCATGTATTGGTTTGTCCATACTTGCAGCGTGTTTTTTCAGACAATGTTCGGCTAACAGAGCGACATCTTCAATTCGTTCCCGCAGGGGTGGAATAACCATGGGAAAAGCAGCAATACGATAGAAAAGATCCTCGCGAAACTCGCCAGCTTTGACTGCGGCTTCGAGATCCTTGTTGGTTGCAGCAATCACCCGTATGTTTATACCGACATTCGATGTGCCGCCCACTCGCTGGATTTCACGTTCCTGTAGCACTCGTAATAGCTTGGCTTGCAGCGCGGGTTGCATCTCCCCAATCTCGTCTAAGAAGATTGTGCCGCCGTTGGCGCTTTCGAATTTCCCGATCCGCCGTGTAGATGCACCTGTAAAAGCGCCTCGTTCATGCCCAAAAAGTTCACTTTCTATAAGTGTCTCAGGAATGGCGGCACAATCGACGGCGACAAAGGGACCGGATTTTCGACGACTGTTGAAGTGGATTGACTTAGCAACGAGCTCCTTGCCGGTGCCGCTTTCTCCTCGAATAAGCACCGTTATGTTGCTTTCAGCCGCCTGCTGCATCAAGGCGAACACTTCCTGCATTTTTTCGCTTTTGCCGACAATGCCATCAAACGAATAAACTGTTTCAAGTTCGGTACGCAAGCGAAGAACCTCGGCTTTCATCTGCTCAATCTCCAGCTCCTTGGACATGTCGCGATAAACGATAATCTTTCCGATAACTTTCCGTAGATTGTCGTGCACGGGAGCTTCTGATTGATAAAATAGCTGGCGTCTTGAAGCTCGATTTCCCGCAACTGCCTCCACAACATCGCCTCTACTTTCGGAGAATGAACCTTTCTCGGAGTCGAGGAGATCCGGTATTTGAAAGTGCTTGTTAGCGCACGCTCTGAGTTCTTCCGCCGACATCTGCTTCAGTTCTTCTTCTGTCAAATCAAATAGACCTTCGTACCATTGATTTGCAAACAGTAACCTGCCATTGACATCCAACATCCCGATGGCATCGCCAGTGGAATCAAGGACTGCTTCCAATCTCTGGTTGCTATCGGTAAGTTGCCGGCGCTTCTCTGTCAATTCCTGCTCAACATTCCACTTTTCTACTAGGGAGAGCGTAATCTGCTGGATTTCCTCGCGCGCGAACGGTTTTCTGATATAGAGCAATTTATGCAGCAATTCCATATCACGCACAATCTCGGAAAGAGATTTGTCGGTGTAAGCAGTCATGATTACGATCTCAATGTCTTTCTCGATCTGTCTAATTTTGCGCGTGGTTTCGATGCCGTCGATGCCTGGTGGCATTCTAACGTCAATGTGGGCGACGGCGATGGGACAATTCGACTCTTTTCCCGATTTAACGATTTCGTAGGCTTCCTCCCCGCTTCTCGCATGGAAAAGCTCAAATTCCGGCAGGAAGTTTTCGTCCACCTCAGAGATAAACGATCTCGCGAAATCGTCAGTCGAGGCGTCGGATAAGCTGGGTCTCAGAATTTCCTCGAAATCATCATGAATCTCTTCCTGATCGTCAACAATGAGAACCCGATTGTTCCAATCATTCCGCGTTTCCATAAAACTTCCCCGCATTTTGAATATGTTCCAGCGTCGCTCTGGTGAACCGTAGCAAATCCGTATTTAGCACTCTGAAAACCGATTTGCCTTCACCTCGTCCAACCTGAATTGAAACTGAATTTGGCGGTACAAAGGTCGGAAAGGAAGACGACCTTGTGCGTATTGATTCAATGCTGGCGCATCTGTTAATGCTTAAGGCGTAATAGCGGACAGCGGAAGAATGACTCGCATGGTTGTCCCTTTTCCGAATCCGTCGCTCAGCGGGTGAATCTTCCCCCCTGAGCCGATCACGAAATTCGAAATTGAATGAAGGCCAAGACCGCTCCCCGACTCTTTGGTTGTGTACCCTGCGCCAAAAATAACCTTAAATTTTTTCCTTTCGATACCGATGCCGTTATCAACTACCTCTAGGGTGAGGAACCCTGGTTGAACAAAGGATCTTATCTTAATACTGGGTGTTTCACTCAAACCATCGGAATCAGCCAGTTCGTCAATTGCTTCGATTGAGTTCTTGATTAAGTTCACTAACATCTGGTGGAATTGGCTCTCCTGAATCCGAATCTCGCTCGGCGCGTTTTCGCAATCAACGTGAACCTCAATATCCCGCTTCTTTATTGATTCTTGCAGTACCTTAATTGCATCGGCAACCGCCTCTCGAAGGTTGATGTCTTTACGATCAACATTTCTGCGACCGAGTGATTTTTGCATGCGCACAATATCTGCAATATGTTCGACCCTGTCGCTGACGCGCGCGACCGTTTTTCTTAACTTTTCATTCTGTTTGTCAAAGTCTTCGGCGAGCGCTACGATGAAAGGAGCCACCTGTTTTCCCTGCGAATCGTTCTTTATGTAATTGGCCAAATCATCCTGATTCGATTTCACAGCATCCGCGAGTGCATGGAGGCGTCCCATTAATTTATTTCTCACCAAATTCCCGTGAATTGTACCTATTCCTATCGTAACACTGTTGATTGCATTGCCAATATTATGAAGAATGGTGTCAACGACTTCCAGCCTTCCGCGCGAGTAAGCCTGAGCCAATGCCTCCTCTGCCCGTTTACGTTCAGTAATATCACGAAAGACAACAACACCGCCTTTCGGAACACCTGATTCCTCGTGCAATGGTCTGCCGCTGGCACTAACGTAGACGCCATCAGGCACTTTCGGATTGCGCACAAACATCTCAACCTCATCCGACGCCTCACCTCTTATAGCTCGCACCAAAGGAAGCTCCTCCGTAGCAAAATGCGTAACACGGTCGGGCGAAAATATCCCGTATCTTTCCGACCACTGATCGGGGGACGTATCTGTCTCGCTCATCCCTATAATCCGTTCTGCATTTGGGTTAAAGAGCATGAACTCCCCGCTTTCATTCGCAACGACCACGCCATCGCCGATGCTGTCGAAAATTGACTGCATGATTTGCGTCTGATTGCGTAACGTGTTGGCAGTTTGCTTCAGTTTGTCTTCTGCCCGCTTGCGCTTTGTGATTTCACGGAAGACCAGTACAACGCCGATGATGTTATTTTGGCCGTCTCGTAGCGGCGCGGCATTGTAATCAATCGGTGTTTCGCGTCCAACCTTGGAAATCAGCTTGGTGTGACGATCTGTCCGTCCAACGACGGTTCCTTTATGTAACGCGTCCATTATGTGTCGCTGGATTGGAACGCTCGTTTTCTCCGTATTAACATTGAAAATATCGGCGAGGTGCTTCCCTGAAACCTCCTCTAAGCCCCAGCCCGTCAAAATCTCGGCAACAGGGTTCATGAATGTCACCATACCACCTTCATCCATTGCAATCACGGCATCGCCGATGCTTCTGAGAATGGTAGACAACCACTGTTCTCTCTCTCTGAAACGACGTTCGGTATCATGTCTGTAGAGAGCAATTTCGATGTTTAGGTGTAACCGTCTTTCTTCAACGGGCTTAAGCACATATCCGAACGGTTCAGTTATTCCAGCTCGCTTCAACAGATCTTTGTTCGCCCTATCGGCGATGTATACGACCGGAATGTTGAATCGATTGTGAATATGCTCGGCTGTTTCTACACCGTCTATCTCACCCTCTAGTGTAATATCAATCAAGGCAAGATCGGGACGTGTTCTCGCAGCTTCATGAATTGCTTCTTCTCCTGTATTTACTATAGCGGAAGCCACATAACCCAAGGTTTCCAATAATTCCACAATATGAGTGGCGATACTGTTTTCATCTTCGACGACCAGTACATTTGCGCCCGTCATTATATCTTCTCCTTGCCAACAGTAGATTTCAGCGAATCTATCCTAGCGTTGTATTGGCTAACGAATTCTTATTGCCACCGCACCGTTGCCTTGAAACAATTTCGTCATTCTAGTACCAGCCGCTCGCGCAATTTGAATCAACTGAAACAGGCCGAGGAACTTTAACGTATGAGTGAATAACCACCCAATACAATATCACATAACTCACCCGTATTGCCATTTGTAATTTTTCATTATGGCAAAACTCCCATCCGCTTCGAAACTCAAAGTCTCCGGAATACTTCGTGCCATCCTACCGATTGCAACTGCGCTCGGGATAGTGCTTGTGTTGAGTAGCCTCGTAATCGGAATTCTCGGCGAGAATGTGCTAGAGGTATACCGCGTTCTCATACTGAGTGCGTTTGGTAGTTTGGATGACTTCGGATACGTCTTATTTAATGCTACACCATTGATTTTCACAGGGCTAGCAGTCACAATAGGCTTCAAATGCGGACTATTCAACATCGGCTGCGAGGGGCAACTTTATGTCGGAGGATTTGCCGCCGCTTGGGTAGGCATTCACTTTAACCTTCCTGCGATTTTCCTCATACCTTGTTGTCTCTTTGCGGCGATGGCGGCAGCCGCCGGATGGGCTACGATTCCCGGTGTCTTGAAAGCTAGATATGACGTTCACGAAGTCATCAATACCATCATGATGAACTTTATCGCAATCGCCTTAACGAACTACTTGGTTACGGAGGTATATCAAGAAGCCGGACAGATGATTCCTCATACTCCACAGATTTATGAATCTGCGCACTTGCCGCGTCTCGCCGCGCTCCTCGGACTTTTGCCAAAGAGTAACCCACTGAATGTCACATTTTTCTTTGCGTTGCTCGCCGTGCTATTCTGCCAATTTTTTCTGAAACGCACACAATACGGATTTGAGTTGCGGTTGGTTGGCGATGCGCCCGAGGTTGCAGTCTACGCTGGAATTGATGTCAGCAAAGTCACCGTATGGGCATTGGCGCTAAGTGGAGCCATTGCAGGTTTGGCGGGCGTGTGGGATGTCATGGGCTACCGCTACCGCTTCCTTGACAATTTTTCGCCCGGTTTCGGGTACACTGGAATCGCCGTTGGTTTACTCGGACGCAACCATCCTTACGGGGTTCTCCTCGCTGCAATTCTCTTTGGCGCCCTAAACAAAGGTGCATTAGACGTTGAAATATTGATGAACGTGCCGAGAGAGTTGTTTCTCATTTTCCAAGCTGCGTTGATTATATGTCTCGTTTCCATTCGATTTAGATCGCAAATCAACATCTGGGGTAAGGCGGTGTGAGTGGAAACAACAATTTGAGAACGTGAAACAGTGAATCACGCGTATCGGGTTGTGAGACGAGCTGAAATCAGAGTTTTCCACCAACCGTGAGTGTTAAACCCGGTTTCTTCTAACCACATGGTGGAGGCATCTAGGAGGTTATGACAATTATCTCCGAACTTATTCCAACAACAATTCGTATGTCAACACCGTTGGCTCTTACAGGTCTCGGCGGAATCTACTCCGAACGCTCTGGCGTGGTAAATATCGCCCTTGAAGGAATCATGTTGGTAAGTGCATTCGGATACGTCTTCGGGACTGGTGCATCAGAATCTACGTGGATTGGACTGATTGTCGGAATCGGTTGCGGCACTGTCATTGCTTTAATCCACGCAATCGCGTCCATCTCATTTCGAGCAGATCAGATTGTTAGTGGCGTAGCGATAAACTTCTTGGCAATCGGCGTCACAGAATTCCTCAGCCGCAATGCTACATCGCAGCGAGCGGAGGGCCTAAATGAGTGGGATTTGCCACTTATTGGTAGTTATTCATGTTTGGTCTACCTTATGCTTCTCCTCACGGTTGGAAGCAATATCTTCCTATTCGAGACGCCGTGGGGGTTAAGGCTGCGAGCGGCAGGCGAATCGACTGAAGCGCTGAATACACTTGGTCTCAGTCGTGCGCGGTGGCAATACGTAGGAGTGACGCTAAGCGGTGTGTTAGGTGGGCTCGGCGGCTGTTTCCTAGCATCTGAAGCGCATTACTTCACGAAGGGAATGACTGCCGGACGTGGATACGTCGCTCTTGCAGCAGTGATTTTCGGTAACTGGAGTCCGTACCGGATGGCGGCGGCATGTTTGCTATTCGGCTTTGCAAACGCGTTAGAATTGGCAAGCCGTTGGGAAATCCCTTCCCAACTCTTACAATGCCTGCCCTATTTGCTAACTATGGTGGTGCTTGTCGGAGTTATTGGCAGATCAAAACCACCGGCAAGTTTGGGCAAGTGAAAGTTGCATAGCTTTTAGAGCTTGTTTGAATAGTCGGTATCAGAGCCATATTCAGTCATTTGAAGACAGTTTCTGCACACCTTTCGCCCCTCCGGGGCTTTTAGAGGCTGGTGCGCAGTGCGGCACCCTACAAACTGTACTTTTCAAACAGACTCTTAATCGATCAAAAAAAATGCCCGATTCCGCAAAAATGGACAAACCATAATAAAGTTCCTTGCGGAATCGGGCTAATGAATAGCTTGATTACTTTGTAGATTGATGTTCAGTTTTTGGGATTTCAGGACTCAACTGATGGTAGTTACTGGGAGGAGGAAGGAAGCTTTTACTCTTGTGAGATGTAGGACGTACCTCAGACCGACTAGCTATGGAAAATAGTCATCTGAGGTACATCCACATGCTGATTCAGGAATTTCGCTAGTTGGAACCATTAGCGCCGTTGCCTGACATGTCGTCGTCCGACATGTCATCATCGGTCGTACCGTCGTCGGTCGTACCGTCGTCCATCATGTCCTCGTCAACCATTTCTTCACCAGCCATGTCCTCGTCGACCATGTCACTATCCTCGAACGTGACAATTTCGCCGTCTTTGACCTCTGCTACGATTGCATCATAGAGTGCTTCACCGTTCGAGTCAAAAGAAAACTGTCCCGAAACTCCCAAAAGAGTCTCGAAACCCATGGTCTGCGCCAGCGCGTCCCGAATCGCGGTTGAATCCGTTGAACCTGCATTCGAGATTGCGGCGGCGAGAATTTTGAGCGAAGCGTACGACTGCGCTGCCCACGGATCAGGGTCGATGCCGTATGTTGCCCGATAGCTGTCAACGAAGGCTTCATTTCCCGGCGTGTCCGATGTTATCGTCCAATTCGTAAACGTAATCGCCCCTTCAGCGTCGTCGCCCAAGATTGCCACCTCGTTCGCAGTCAAATCAGGAACAATATACGGAATGGAGGCTGGAATTCCCGCTGTACGTCCCTGAGACATTATCTGCACCATTTCAGTCGATAAAGCCGAGATCAAAATAGCCTCGGCGTCTGACGCCATTATCGCAGCTATCTGTTCAGAAAAGTCGGTTTCGCCTGTTTGGATGGTTTGCGTAGTCACCGCCTCGACGCCGACCTCCGTGAGCACGTCGCTGAACTGCTCGTAACCACTCGTTGAGTAAGTGTCGGCTGCATCGTAAATAATCGCCACTTTTGTATAGCCGAGTTTCGCTTGAGAGGCTCTGACGCCGGCGGGATTCAGTATATTGGTCGCGAGACCAGTACGAAAGATGTAATCTCCTTCACCGCTTAAACCCGCGGCGGATGAGACGGAACTAAACGCGATGACCTCATTTTCTTGAGCAATCTGAAGAGCTACCTTGAAGCGGCTTGAGAGTGCGACACCAAGGATGGCGGGAACATCATGAGCGATCAGTTCATTGAAGGCAGCGGTTGTGCCATCTAAGGTGCTCATATTGTCCCTTTCAACAAAGGTGATTCCCGCATCACCGAGTTGTGCACTGTTTATTTCGGCTAGTGCCAAATCAAAGCCGTTCTTCATTGATAAGCCATACGGGCCCGCGTCTCTCCCTGTCAGTGGTAAGACCACCCCGATAGGTATCTCCCCCTGAACACCTGCCATCTCAGGCAAATCGCTAGTCGACAAAATCGAGACTAGCTCATCGCAGGCTGAAAGCCCCACAATGAGCGTTATCATCATACAGACATGCACGAACTTTGTGATCCGACTCATTTTCATATTCACGACAAATCTCCTCTGTTGGTTAAAATGTTAAATCTCAAATTTCAAGCATTGCAAAAAAATTAATTTTGCAATGGCTGGTCTTCGTTGCTACCGTTTGGATTGCGCAACAGTTTCTCAAGAGTTCAGTTGAATCTACATTGCCTAGGGTTTGGAACGATCGGATAAAGCCTGAAAACGCTTGTAATTCCAATGCGTTCCGATGATTTTGGGGTTGAATACACCGTATCGTGATAAGTTTGCCACAACCTGAAAGTGTTGTCAAGCTATTTTAGACGACAATCAATAAATCGTGTCTGATTTCAGCAGATTACAACGAGCGAATGAATCAAGCGATAGAACGTCCCAAGAGGTTCCTTATCAATTGTTAAATAAATGATGCACGCCTCTCTCGCTCGCGACAAGCCCAAGTTTTTTCTTGACAACTCGGTTTCGCAATCGGCACAATCTATCTATAGCGGATTCTCATGGACATTGATTCGTTTGCATCTTAAAGTCTTCACTCATAGAACCATCAATCCGCGGAAGAAACACTAATAAGGGAATCACGCCAATGATTGATTCGTTGTTTGCAGATACATTTAAGATGCCGCTCTTACGGAGCGGGATACTAGGCACGAAAAAATGATTCTGCTGATGCGGGACGCCTAATCGCTGATCCCTATGACTCTTAACCCATCTCTTAATTTTCCAAATCGATTCCGTTTTGCAACAAGGAGACAATCATGTGCGGCAGATTCACTTTGGCGACCGACCCATTGAACTTTATAAGATTTCTCCTCGAATACGATATGTCCGACACCTTCACACCACGCTATAACATTGCGCCAACGCAGCCGGTCGCCGTTGTACCAAACAACGGAGCCGGAAAAATAGAATTCTTCCGCTGGGGACTCATTCCATCATGGGCAAAAGACCCAAAAATCGGCAACCGCATGATTAATGCGCGGGCAGAGACACTAGCTGAAAAACCATCCTTCCGAAACCCCTACAGACGTCGTCGCTGTCTCGTTCTTGCCGATGGTTACTACGAATGGCGCAAAGAGTTCGGTGGAAGCGCCAAGACACCGTTTTACATCCGAATGGCATCGGAGGAGCCTTTTGCCTTTGCCGGGATTTGGGAAGCCTGGCGACCACAGGAAGAAGTCGAACCTGTGTTGTCGTGCTCAATCATTACCTGTCCCGCAAACGAAATGTTGCAGCCGATCCATCACAGAATGCCTGTTATCTTGGACCAAGACACGTATGACCTGTGGTTGGATCCGGTCGAATGTGCTCCCGCTACGTTAAATCACCTTCTCACGCCGTATCCCGCAGACGAGATGGAGGCTTTCGCAGTCTCGCGCCTTGTGAACCAGCCAAAAAATGACTCGCCCGAGTGCATTCTGCCCGTCTGAGGAATGCCATCGGGCAAATTCGCCGCATTACAACCTTGCTCTCGAAATACTTTCAATCAAGAAACACGAATCACATCAATAGGAACTGCAATTCTTGAAGAAAGGAGGGCAATCTGTAACAAATAAGGACAATATGCGTGAAAACTAATAATGCCATTTCGCTAGTATTTGCGCAGATCAAGTTCGTAGGTTGGGTTGAACGGAAATCCGAAAGAAATCGTGCATAGAAAGCGGGCTTCCGATGTTTTAATCTGCCCGAAATCGTAGGAACTCGAGTGAAACCCAACACAACCCAACACTTCGTCTATAAGATCGATTAAGCCAACAATGAACTGTGTGTATAGATTAAGGGAGATTAAACGAACGAACAGTGAGTACGAAAGAGTTCCCATAAAGATCCCAAGCTCGACTTTGTACATCTGTAGGGTGGACACTGCCCACCATTTCTGTAAGGTGCGCACTGCGCACCAGCCTCTGAGAGCGCCAGCGGGGCGAAAGGTTAGAGGCTTTTAGAAATCGCCAGCGACTTGCCCCGATGCATCGGGTTGCGTGAAACACCAGGTCTAGTCTATAGGGAAGACTTTTTCAATGGTCAACCCAACAGACCAGATGGGTAAAATCTCAAGCGTTTTTCTGTAGCGTTTGATTGACACCGTCTATCATACAGTTTAAATGTACAAAGTCGAGTTTAGAGCCTGTTTGAAAAGTATATTTTTAGGGTGTACTGCTCACCAGCCTCAAAAGCCCCAGAGGGGCGACAGGTACGTAGGAGACAACAATAAAAACATGAAAAAACTTCCTACAAGTGCCCCAAAATGGCTTTGCTGCCGATTATTCAAACAAGCTCTTAAGGAAGACTTTTTCAATGGTCAACCCAAAAACCCGATGGTTATAACCTCCCGTTATTTTCTTCATTGCTTGATTGATACCGCTTGTCAGCCAACTAAAATTTACAAAGTGGAGCAAAGGGCTAATTTCCCAAATGTTTTTTGTAGAATCACGTCGTGAGTCAATCTGAATGCGCTTATATGTGGAGACTTCTCACAGGACCCACCTTGCTTCTTCTCGTAATTTTCAATCCCACGCTTCATGCCGAAAACGACGTACATCCAACCAGTGATGAATCGAATCAGTTCGAACTTCCTATCATCTCCCTGCTCTACAAATCGGAAAAATACCGATTCAAAGACCTTCCGACACCATTTGTTCTAAAATACTTACCCATCATCAGAAACAGTGAAACGCTGAAGGTCGATGGCGAGAGGCTTGCGCGGGAAATTGACTTCCAGATTGACTACCACACAGGCGAAATTACCCTCCACCGCAATTTCGCCAAAGACGCGCTCATTGAGATAACCTACCAGACTCTGCCCTTCGCTATCAAGAAACAGTACAAACGAGATTTGTTCCATCGAGAAGCACCACGTGAAAGAGTGGGTACTCGCACTTACCGAGATCCATCATTGCCTCGGGGAGCCCTGGACCGACCCACTACGGCGCCATCTCAACTGCACGTTACGGGCTCGCAGAGATTCGGAATTTCTGTTGGAAACCGGCGGTCGCTATCTCAGAACCAGGAATTACGCATAAGCGTTGACGGCAAGGTGTCCGAGAATGTCAGCGTCATTGCCTCGCTCTCGGACCAAGACCTGCCGATCCAAGCAAGCGGCACAACCGAAGATATTCAGGACATCGATCAAAAACTAATCCGCATTACCCATCCGAATGTCACTGCGACGTTGGGCGATTTTGAAGGCTCGCTCGGGAATTCGGAGTTCATCTTTTTTCCGCGGGCGTTGGAAGGCGTACAGGTAGAAGGCGATTTCAAGTGGGGAAAGTTCCACTTTATACCGAGCAGCATTCCAAAAGGACAATCTACAAGCAAAGTAATTCGAGGTGAGGAGGGCCGCAGCGAGTATCGAATCGATGCCGACGGTGAATTTGTCGTGGTTAAAGCCGGAAGCGAGATTGTCTGGCTCAACGGTGAACGGATGCGGCGCGGCAAGAATAATGATTACGTTATCCGCGAATATGGTGACCCGACAATCGAGTTCACGAACAAACACCTGATTACCAGCAACGATGTAATCCGCGTTGATTTCGAGTTCATTCCGGAAGACCGAGCTTATCAACGAAATCTTTACGGTGCGAGTGGCTCCCTCAATCTGCCCGGAGATCGCGTTACTCTCGGTGCCGCATACGCCGCCGAATCGGATCTGGACAACCTCGAAAATGCATTCATTGTTATCAGTGACCAAAACTTAGCAGATCTCCGCCGAAACGAGTTGGATCCTGATGGTGATGGCAAGTTGCTAATCCCTCCGGAGAAACACAGCGTGTGGGGGTTGGACGGCGCTCTTAATCTCGGCGAACAAACTTCAGTTACAGGAGAAATCGCCTTTAGCGCCCTCGACAAAAACACCTTTTCTGATTTGGATTCAAAGGTCATCAGTCGGGCGTGGAAACTCCTTGCACTTTCGACCTATGAGAAAATCCGGTTAAACCTCGACATCCGATCTCTTGATGCCGATTTTGTGCCGGTTGGTGCGTCAAGTGCCAACCGCTCCCGTTTTCGATATGCAGAACAGTACAAACAGGAAAGATTCGATGATCTCTACCTGCTAGAGGCGAGGGCGCCACGACAATCCCCCGACGAAAGATCGCTGGACTTCGACCTTCATTTCAAGCCGTTCACCTGGTTGGGGCTTGACTCAGGGATGGGGCGCACAGAGGAACGATTCCGCACAACTGCACCCGCAAGCACAGAATTAATGGAGGACGGCGCAAATGACACTAACTCTTTGCCAGAGGCACCGCGCGACGAGACAACAATCCGCAATAATTTGAACTGGGCTGTCGATTTCAGTCCAAAAAAAATTCCGCGACTGAAATGGAATGTGCGTAGAAGCGCATCCAAAATCAGAGGAACCGATCAGTTTCGCAAAGAACGCCAACAGTGGAATCTCGCTCATAGGATTCGTGTATTGAACCTAAGCGCGGCTACCGAACAGTTGGAATCTCTGGATCTCGATTTTGCCGACGCTGCCAATTTCAATCGAAGACGGAATATCTCTACCGGTCGCATGGATGTCGTTAACTTTAGGTGGGCATCGTTAAACTCATTGTACTCCATTGAGGAATCATTTGGGAAAGAGGAACTACTCGCCGTCGACGGGGAAACATTGGCATTCTCGGACTGGAAACTTCAAACCACGGCACGGACATGGACGGTTGGCTTTTTTTCACAACCCCGCAAATGGGCGAGCCTGACTTCCAACGTCTCTCGGCGGGTATTCGAAGCGCGGCACAAACGGGACACAGACTCAACCACACAATTAGCCGACATCAGCGTACGACTCACCCCTTTTAACCGCGCGTTGTACGGCGAGATTACCTATGAACTCGACAAGAAGCTAGCCACGGAACGACGAGAGATATATTCCAACATCAATCCGTTCACGGGGAGAGAAATTGAGCCGGGAGAAGGATTTTACGTCAAAATCGACGAGTTGCACTACCGGGAAAATTCCGAGGAAGGAAACTACATAAAAATCATTCAAAATGTAGACGACAAACCCGTTTCGGCAATTGATGCCAAAATTAGATTGCGCTTTCGTCCACGCCAATTCTTTTCTCGGAGAAGACGGGCCAGCCGGTTTTCAACCTCAAGCATTGGAATACTGCCGACCGATTCGAAACTCCCGCCTCGTGACGGAAGTACGAAATTAGGTGAGGAATCACCGAAACATACGACTCCGTTGGAGTGGTTGGCGGAAGCCATCAGCGGCGAAATCCGTCTCGATATCCGGGAAGAACAGGAAGAAGCGGACTCCGCATCATTATACCTGCTCCGCGATCTGCGCAATCATCGCACCCTGTTTGGACAGGAACGGCAGCGATACCAACTCAAATTTTCCCCGTCAACTACACTGAACCTCAACCTGAATTACAACCGGAATCAAACCTTGAATAGGCGAGTCAACAACAGAGAACGATGGCGAAGAAACCGCGATTGGGACATTAATCTAACACTGAACCCTACACGTCGAATGTCATTCGTCGGACGATGGGAACAGCGCCGTGAACATGAGCAGTTTAGCCAACTAGGAAACGAAGTGGAGGCATCCGATCAAATATCCGATTTGGTGCAATTTGAGCGAAGACGCGAAATCGACTTCCGCTATGAAATCAACCGTGCCCTACGGCTCAGTATGACTGGCGGCTATGAAACGACAGCAGATCATGAGAAATTGGCGGATGAACCTGAAGCGTATACGCAGACATTCTCGATCGAAAACCGGATGATTTATTCCCTGATTGGCAAAGGCAGAATTGATTTCAACTATCGACTCGGTTTCGGAGACAGCAGTGGTGGGATTCCATTCGCCCGATACAACTTCTATGAAGGATTAAGTCACGAGATTCGCGCAAGTACGGAGTACAAGGTGCGGAAAATGACAGATCTGTTGTTGCGATTCAAATATCGACTGCTTTCGACAGAGCAGAAAGAACCCGAACATCGACTTGAGATGGAAGTGGTGATGGAACTATAACCCAACTAAAGTAAGTGCCGTTAATCTGATCGCCGGTCCTCCCCAGAATTTGACGGATGTTAATGTCGATCCGTAAGTTCAGTAGGTACATTACCACCTCAAGAAATAACCCATTGAAGAACAGAGAATCGTGAGGAATGTCAGCCGTAATGAACCAATAAATCTTGACATGCACTTGAAATCATGCTAAATTCGATTGACCACAATACACGGCCATTGATTCCTTTAATCACACGGCGGAAGGAAAAGAAATCACATGGATATCTCGTGCCTAAATCACTGTATGACGGATGAAGAACGTACCAGGTTCGAACAGGACGGGTTTCTCGTGGTAACAGATGCTATGTCACCTGAAATGGTCGCAGACTTCAACGAGATGGTAGACTCCATAGAGCCCGGTGTAAATTGTGTCGGGAAACACGACCTGTTCTTGGAGTTGATTGATTTGCCAACAATCTTGCCGAAAGTGTGGGACATTCTGAGTTGGAACATTCATCTGTATCACACGCATTACAGCCCCAAACCACCGCTTCCGCCTGAAGAACGGAACGAAAAGAAGCGGCTCCATTGGCATCAGGATAGCGGACGTGTAACATTAGATATGGAATCCGTTCCTGCGCCGCGAATCTCTGTGAAGGTCGGATTTTTCCTATCCGATCTCACGAAAGGCGGCCGTGGCAATTTTAACGTTATCCCCGGGAGCCACCTGAAAGATGAACTTGAATTCCCACCCGATGGAATTTCTAACCCAGAAGGTGCGCTTGAAGTTCTAGCCGCGCCCGGTACGGCGGTCATTTTCGATCGCCGCCTGTGGCACGACGGGGGTCGAAACTGTTCGGATACGACGCGAAAGGCTATTTTTCTCGGTTACAGTTTCCGCTGGTTCCGCGCGAGGGACGCTATGACAGTTTCCCACTATATGGACAGAGTCGATCCAATTCGCAGACAGCTACTTGGCGCGCACACTGGGGCTGCCGGATTTACCTCGCCCACAGACGAGGATGTGCCCCTTCGAGGCTGGCTGCGGGAACACCTCGGCGAAGAAGCCGTCGCCAACATGTAGGAGAGTCATCTCTGACTCCGCGACACGAGCACGATACGATTCAAAGCCGCATCGCGAACAAGCACTGATAGCACGAAGCAGAGGCAAAATGATGGATGCCACATGCCTGAAGTACTGTTTGACGGATCACGAATGTCAGGCATTTGAAAGGGATGGGTTTCTTTTAATTCCTGATGCTCTGACCGTGGACATGGTAAACGGACTCAACTCGGCAATAGATGGGATGATTGCCAAGCGGGCGGAAAGACGTACAGCGAACGAATTGAAAATCTCGGATATTCTGGCTGAGAACGACATGTTTCTCGAACTCATTGATTGGGAGAGAACTTTCCCCAAAGTGTGGAAAATCCTTAAGTGGAACATCCACTTGTGCTACACTGAACTAAGAGTTACGCCTCCGGAACCGAAAGTAACATGCAGAATAAGTGGACGGCTACAGTGGAGCCAAGAGGGCGGCCGTTTGAACCGAGAACTTCTGGAAGCGAACCCACCTCCACGTATTGCTGTGACCGTGGGTTATTTCCTGACCGACCTCACCGAACCGGGGCGTGGCAACCCCTATGTTCTACCGGGAAGTCATCTTGAGCGCTGGATTCAGCCTTCTTCCGATAGCGTTTCGAATCCCGATGAAGCAATGGAACTTTACATGTCCGCGGGAACCGCTGTAATTTTCGATCGGCGGCTATGGCGCGCACAAGGACAGAACTTATCCGATATCACACAAAGAGCGGTATTCATTGGCTACAGCCACCGCTGGTTCCACCCCACGGTCGACATATCTGTACCCCATCTGATGGACAGTACTGATCCGATTCGCCGCCAGTTGCTCGGTGCAACGACCAGCAGCTTGGCACTCACCACTCCTACGGACGCAGATGTTCCCCTCCGAGACTGGATTCAAGCCCATCTGGGCGACGAGGCTATTGCAGATCGCTCCCTCCGAAATCTAACATAGCTAACCCAAGTGACTATCGCTTCTGGCAACTCAGGAGGGTGGGCACTGCCCACCGATCAAAGTGTCTTGGTACTGTCAGATGTGTATCGCTCATTATCTTCCTTCCATTGGAATGCGTTAATCTGACTCCGGCTTCCTCGCAATTAACCGTATAAGCGCCGCTTTCCCCTTGTGCATCCCCTCGTCAAGTTCAGTGACCGCATCCTCGTAGTAAAGAATCCGTAACGATTTGAAGAATTCTAGGAGTTCATTCGGTTTCACGAGATAGTCAGGATTCTTTGGCCCAAACTTGCTGTGTTTTGGGTGGTCGCGTGAATAGGTCTCAAAGATAAAGATCCCGCCGGGTCTCAACGAATTAATCACTCTCGGCAAAATCGATTTGTCATAGAAGTAGAAATTCGTGATGAGATCGTATTGCTCCTTACCCATATCGTAATCAGTCAAGTCCGCCACGATGGAATTAACTACGACACCCCGCTCCTCTGCAAGCCGTTCACACTTCTCAATCCCGACCTCGGAGATATCGACGCCGGTAACATCAAATCCATTTTCGGCAAGGTAAACCGCATTACGTCCTTCACCCATCGCCAGAACCAGCGCCTTGCCCTTTTTCAGCAGCGAGAGTTTCTCTTTGAGGAACGCCGTCGGTTCCTTCCCATAAATGTACGTTGTGCCCTCATACTTTAAGTTCCACCGTTCCTTGTCAGACATTGCCCTCCCTTCCTGTTTCCCTAACGCGACGGTGTTTGTAAGCAAAATCGTTGCGGCAAAAATCAAAATCCCTGTTTTCATCAACACCTCCAGTCACCGTGGTCATCATCACGGGGTTGAATCTCTGCGTCAGTGTAGAATACTCTCCAAGAACAGTCGCCCGACATCAACATTATAACTGAAATCTTCCGCCCGCCACGGGCTATTATAGCCGATGACCGGCACGTAACTTTCGTGCCGAGATCCGTGGGATCTCAGGCTGACCTCCATCTCTGTTTGTTCCAGTTCTCCGAAGACCGTATCACGATCCGCGAGGACGAAGATGTCACCAATCCGTTCTCCGTGAAGCCTGAATGTCTCCGCGGCTTGTGCAGCGGTGTATGTCTCCTCAACTCCCGGCGCATCTTTCAACAACGCAGTCGCCCGAAAACAATCGTCACGGTTGTCAAGAAAGATGTATGCTGCCCCGCCAAGATTCCCGTGATGAGCGACATAACGGTCTTTGATGATTGGAATTGCGCTCGCTGCCACGTCGTGTTCAGTGAGCCAACGTCCCGGGTCAAGCGCCGTTGTTTTGGCGGACATGCCGTGATCAGCTGTGATGTAAATCTCTCGGTTCGGATTATCGTCCACAATTTCCCCTAGAATCCGATCCAACTCAGTCATATGAAGTTGAGACGCCTCCTCATCGGGTGAGAACTTGTGCTGAGCCCAGTCGGTTGTTGAACAGAAGACGACATCGGGATTCTCATCGCGTAATACTTTCCGTAACGCTCGAAACAGCCACCAGTTAATTTCGGTTGAATAGATTGACTCTGCCTCTCCGACCGATTCAATATACTCTGGAGATGGGGCTTCCGCGGCAATCCGGATGTCTGCTCCCCCTTCCAGCATTCGCAAAAGTTTTTTCTTCGTCACGAGCAGCGCGGTTTTTTCGGCAAATCCAGATGACTTTGCACGCTCAAATAGGGTTGGAGCTAGCAGAAAACGGCTATCCTCAATAAACTCTCCTCTCCCGGTTTCTCGATCAACATGATAATTCGTCGTAATCCCGTGCGTTGCCGGAAAGTATCCTGTGGCGATACTGACGTTGTTGACGTTTGTAACCGACGGTATGACCGAGTTGGCGAATCTGTAAAATCCGGCATTGGCAAGCCTCCGAATATTTGGAATATTGCTGGCAGCGAGGTAGTCGTGCCCGCCCGCATCAATGCAAATGATTAAAACCTTCCGTCTATTCATGCACTTTCCGTCATTCCCTTTGCGGATCTACAGCCACCCGAACCAAATCGCCCTGCTGTGCCCGTTCAAACGCCGCATCAATCTCCCGCAACGGGTAGATTGCACCTACTAACTCGTCGAACGGATAGTCATCGCGTTTTTTCTCAACGAACCGAATCGCTTCACCGAGTGCAGACGGATGATAGTTGTGCAGCCCGCGAATTGTCAAACATTTCGTCACGACTTTCTGAGCGTCAAGTGTGACATCGGCGCCCGGATAAACGAATCCGAGCGTGAGACAGCGACCTCCGAATCCCAACCAATCAAGCGCGTTCGACAACGCCGCGCTTGCTCCGCTCACCTCTAGGACGAGTTCGGCGCCCTTTCGATTTGTGATCTCTTGGATGGCTTGTTCAACCTCCTCCGCAGTGGTGTTCGTGAGATTGAAGGTGTGTGTCGCACCGAACCGAGCCGCCATTTGTAACCGATCTTCTTGATAATCGACAACTGTTATACTCTTGCACCCGCTTTCGCGCAGGTAGCACGCAGCATAAATGCCTAACATTCCCGCACCTTGTACAACTGCATTGTCATCTACTTTGACACCAACGGCTTCCAATCCGTCTAGGACGGTAGCAAGCGCACAATTAAGTGGAGCCGCTTCGCGCTCGGTTAGAGCGTCAGGCAGAGGATAGATGGCGGTGCCGGGGCGAAGCTGGATGTACTCGCCAAACCCTCCGCTGAACGCAACATTGGACCCGCCTCCTGTATGTCCATATTTGAACAGTCTGTCGCATTTCTGAGGCAGGCTCTTCTCAACGCAGTTATGGCATCGTCCGCACGACGTTCCAATGCTCCAGGTAATTCGATCGCCTTCACTCAGATTCCTTCCGTAGGCGTCGCACAATTTTGTCGGTGCGGCAACCACTCCGACGGTTTCATGGCCCAGTGCACACGGTAACGAAACAGACCTTCGTCCCGTGACCGTGTGCAGATCCGAGCCGCAGATTGTTGCAAGCAAGACTCGAACCAACGCATTTTCTTCGTTTGAAGTGTGCATTGGCTGCCTACTTACCTCAAATGGTTGACCAACTCCGTTGAATAGCGCAACTCCTGCAGTATTGTGCATACGACTTTTGGGTATTCGAGTCTACTTTTTCCCTCTGCTTCCCTATAAGGCGAAACTTGGTTTCTGTATCAGGTCACTTCTCTGTGTAATTATGCCACATCTCCAAGCACCAATGTCAACAGCAATCAATACTCAAAATAGGAAACACACCTGATTGTTCAGCGATAATCCGTAGGTTGGGTTGAACACAGTGAAACTCAACTCCCGGAACATGTCTAACCATTAATCGGTACAGCAGTTGTAGGGTGGGCACCGCCCACCACTCCTTCACCGTTCCAGATTTCCTGCAATCGGTTTTACCACCCTACACCCAAACGCTAATGTGATTGAAATCAGCGCTTAAAAGGTCGTATAATATTATGGATTCGAAATACTCCGGCGGCGAGAAGAAGGGGCATTGACGTTGCCAACACTAACAGCGGAGAAACTGACAGAATCGTGTTTGAAAATCTTCCATGCGCTCGGTGTATCCGACGCTGAGGCGGAAGTGGTTACATGTGCAATGGTTGATGCCAATCTGGTTGGTCACGATTCACACGGCGTCATCCATCTACCGCTCAAATACGTTCCCGAAATTGAATCCGGATTGATTGATTTGAGTGCGGAGATTGAGGTTAAACGTGAATCCCAAACCACGGCGGTGCTGGACGGCAATTGGGGATTTGGCCCCGTCATTGCCACGCACGCCGTGAAACTCGCTATTCGGAAGGCCAAGTCCAACGATTTGAGTTCGGTGGTCGTCTCAAGGTCAAACGAAGTCGGTCGATTAGGCGGGTATGCGCTAATCGCCGCGGAATCGGATATGATATGTCTGTTGACAGTGAACGACCACGGCGCCGGAAGTTGCGTTGTCCCATTCGGAGGAATTGAGCCGAGATTGTCAACCAATCCGCTCGCTTGTGCGATTCCGATTTCGGGACGCGAACCTCTGCTACTCGACATGTCCACCAGTGTTGTCGCCTCGGGGAAAGTAAGAGTGCAGCAACATCGGGAGGAAGACGCCCCGGAAGGATGGATCGTCGATTCCGCCGGAACACCGACAACGAATGTTAATGACTTCTATGCGGATCCGCCCGGGGCATTGTTGCCCTTCGGAGGGATAGCCGCGCAAAAAGGATTCGGACTCAGTCTTGTCGTGGATATTCTCTCGGGAGCGTTGAGCGGCGCCGGCTGTACTCGCGAGACTGAGACAAGACCCGGCAACGGCATTTTTCTCACTGTCATCAACATCGGCAGTTTCGTTGAACAGCCGGGGTTCAACGAAGAAGTGAATCGCTTCGTCGAATATGTTAAATCGGCGCAGAAACTACCCGGCGTGGAAGAAATCTTCATGCCGGGCGAACGCGGATTTCGGGAACGAGTAAAACGGGAACGAGACGGAATTTATATTGAAGAGGAGACATGGGCGCAGATTAAGGCCGTTGCGGAACGATATCGGGTCGAAATCGCTGATTAGAATATGAACAATGTTTTTGCAAGATGAGATTGCAATCACTTCTCCAAATTACCTTCGGAACTATGATAAAAATTATCTAGTCACCAAGATCGAACACGGGGACAATATTAATGAGCCACACACGGCCTAAAAACATGCGTTCGTCTGGTGCGGTACTGTTGATTTCCTGCTATGAATTGGGACATCAACCAATGGGAGTCGCCATGCCTCTTGGTTTCTTGGAGAGCGCCGGCTTTTCACCGACCGCAATCGACGTTTCCGTTGAACCGTTAGACGTGGAAAAGATCTCCCGTGCCCGCTTTGTCGGAATCGCTGTACCAATGCACACCGCCTTACGCTTGGGTGTTTACGTCGTCAAGCGGATTCGGGAAATCAACCCGGAGGCGCTAATCTGTCTCTACGGTCTCTACGCGGGTCTAAATGCCGATTACTTACTTGAGAACGGAGCAGACTTTTGCATAGCCGGTGAATACGAATTGCCGCTCCTTGCCCTTATCGAGATGGCTAGCACGCACGAGCTTTCTTCGCCGACAAATGTATCAAATCTACCAGATGGGGTGATTGTCCATGGTGTTGAAGCTCGACCTTTTCTGAAGCGTCTGCCCTTTTCCCCACCATCGCGTGGTCCGCTGCCAGCACTACCCTCGTACGCGCGCCTAGCGCATCGCGGTGAAAACCGATTGGTTGGTTACGTCGAAGGCAGCCGGGGATGCAAATACCTCTGCACACACTGCCCTATTCCACCGGTTTACGATGGACGCTTCTTTGTCGTCCCGCAGGAGGTTGTTCTGGAAGATATTCGTCAGCAAGTTCATGCAAGAGCGACACATATTACGTTCGGCGATCCGGATTTCTTGAATGGTCCCACCCATTCACTGCGTCTCGTCTGCGCAATGCACGCTGAGTTCCCGTTCCTAACTTTTGATTTTACGACGAAGGTTGAACACGTCATCAAACATCGTGATGTGTTTTCCGAGTTCAGACAGTTGGGCTGCCTGTTCGCGGTTTCTGCAGTGGAATCGTTGAGCGACCGCGTTCTTCAGATTTTGGAGAAGAACCATACGCGGCGTGATGTTGAGGAGGCAATTGAGATCGTGCACGCGGAAAACATCGCCCTTCGTCCCACTTGGGTCGCATTCACACCATGGACCTCGTTGCGTGATTATCTTGAAGTGTTTGAATTTGTATCAAGGTACGGTCTGATTGACCACGTCGATCCGGTGCAATACGCCGTTCGACTGTTGATTCCACCGGGATCATACTTATTGAATCGGGATGCCATGAAACCTCATTTGGGCTCGCTGGACCAGAGTGCATTCAGTTATCACTGGTCACATCCCGATCCGCGTATGGATGAACTCCACAAAACCGTCAGTGCATTGGTGGAGAGGAACTCCCAAGCGGGTGTCGATCCATGCGAGACGTTCTATTGTATCTGGGAACTTGCGGCAAGTTTGCAGGGAAATGCTACTCCGAAACGTCGTGCATTTCTCGGCGATCGAGAGAGAGCGCCGCGGCTTACGGAGCCTTGGTTTTGCTGAGCCGAACCAACAGAAGGTCAGTTAGACCTTCTTCAGACCCAAGATCCCAGAGTGTAAGTAGATCAGCCAGTGACTATATGTGTAATGTCTAATGAGATTTCTGTCGATCAACCACACGAACAGGGAGGGTAACAGAAAATTCTGAGTGCTATCTGCTCGGTCAATCCCTATTCGGTTGTTCAATCGTGATACTTATTATTTTTTCTGCCTGTTACGTATTACGTATTATGTATTAGACTACACCCTTATCCTCGTCTATGGATCGGGGTAACTTGCATAAGTATGCAAGTTGCTACTTACAAGATTATGCACATGTACCATCGTTTTTTATTGAAAATGACCCGATAATCGCGGAGATTTCGTAGCGTAAACTGTCAGTTTGCGCACGAGTTACGCACCAGAAGCACAATCTAACAGATCGTGCTACAAAGGTGGCAACTTGGGTTAAGTAAAGATTTGACATCGGGCATTGGGTGGCATATAATTTAGGATGGTTGTTCGATTAACCTATAATAACCGAGGCAGATGTATAGCCCACAAGTCATCGATCACTACAAAAATCCGCGTAATGTCGGGATGATAAAAGACGCCGACGGTGTGGGAATTGTGGGAACACCTGCCAGCGGCGAGATGATAAAATTTTGGATTAGGGTTTACCGCGATAGAATTGTCAGCGCAAGGTTTAAAGCTTTTGGATGTCCGACAGTAATCGCAGCCAGTTCTGTCGCGACGCAACTTGTCCAAGATACCACGATTGAAGAGGCATTAAAAATCACCAATCGGCAAATCGACGATGTACTGGGCGGCTTGCCGCCAGATAAACAACGCTACGCAATTGACGCGCAAAAAGTTGTTCAATCCGCGATTAACGACTATACTTCAAAGGTAACAAATCGAACGGAGGAGAAAGATCATGATATCGGTCACTGAAAACGCGGCACAAAAGGCACTCGGCTTAATCGCAAGAGAGGGGCATTCCACGGAGGAAGGATTTGGTTTACGGATGAAGGTTGTTGGCGGGGGGTGTTCCGGTTTCCAATACGACCTTGCGTTTGGCGAATCCAAAGGTAACGACAAGGTCTTTGAGTTTCACGGACTAAAGGTCTTCGTCGACCCGCGAAGTACGCTTTACCTTGCTGGCTCAACGTTGGACTACCAAGACGGTCTGATGGACTCCGGCTTCAAGATTACAAATCCGAACGCTAAGACAGAATGCGGTTGTGGCGAATCTTTCAGCGTATAATAAAATCAAGATTCAATGTGGACACAGGGCAGAATACACGAATGTCGTATTCTGCCCTTTTTTGTGATTGCCTGAAGGAATCATCCCAACGAGAAGTCGAATATTACTCCATTATAAGAAGCGCTTAGCCTTTCGAAAGACCCGGCAGACCTTGCCTCTTGGCAGCGCTTTCCCCAAGAATCAGGAAAGCGCCTCCCCCAAAATCGACTTTGCGAAACTCACACATTCCGTGGCATGTGCCACTGCCTCATCAAAGTCAAATTCCTCGTGAGGGTCAAATTGATCGTACCTGAAGTCTACCGCATAATCCGTATAGCGATCCGATTCAGGAAACGCAGCCGGCAAGTCAATGTTGTTGTCGCTTGCCAAGTGCGCCAATCCAACTATCGAGTGCGTTCGTGGATAGTCAATACCGTGAAAAACCAGAATGGCTTTGAGCGCTTTTTCTACCGCCTGCTGCACATGAAAACCAATCCCTTCAGGATTGCCTTGGTTGCTATCACGAAGTATGGTAGCATTCAACAGATCGGTTTCAGCTTTCCCCAACAGAGTTTGAACTAACTCCTTTTCCACCGCGTTCATACAGGACGACACCATCCTCCATCAATGATTTCTGAAATCCAATTCTAAGTTGCTGGTATTTGCTATCCTCTTCGGCGCTTCGCACAAGAACGTCCGCAAAGATAGGAAGAGCCATAAGCGCAACGCGTATCTTATGGGCTTCTTCGCCACGAGATTTAATCTCATCTTTCACGACGAGCAGATCGTAGTCTGAATCGTCATCGCCATCTCCACGCGCCCGCGATCCAAACAGAACGATTTTCCGCGGACTCGCCACTTCTCGAACATATCTAACAATTTCTCGGCAGATTTTGTCTTCTGAGAGGTCTATCACGGTTTTCACCTTTCTTCAATCCTAACAAGGTTCACTCACACGTTTAGACACACGTTTAGACGCTTGCCCGTTTTTTTATATTACCACAACCGCAACGCTTATATCAAAGAAAACAGGGCAAGTATCATCCGACACCATCACCCAAAAACTGCGCTTCCACCTCATCTCCCGCCTTTAGATTAACGCCCGCCGGAATAACGATAAACCCGTTCGCCAAAACAAGTGAATAGAGAATGCCTGAGCCTTGCGGTCCGGTTGTCTTTGCGTAATACTTCCCTTCACGCTGCGTAATAATCGACCGCATGTAGTTGGTTCGTTTATCTTTATTAACGATATCTTCGTCCAACACGGCTTTGAACGTTGGTCGAAATGGGTCTGAGTGGCCTGCCATTGTAAGGAGCGCCGGGCGGACGAAAAGTTCAAACACAACAAGAGACGAGACAGGATTTCCCGGTAAGCCAAAGATTGGCTTACCATCGGCGATGCCGTAGGCTTGGGGTTTTCCCGGCTTCATTGCCACCCGCCAGAAATTTATCTCGCCGAGTTTGGATAAAACCGTCTTGACTACATCGTGCTCCCCGACGGACACTCCTCCACTGGTAATGAGAGCATCGGCTCGATCCAGTCCATCGTGGAATATGCGTTCGGTTTCCGCCTCATCATCGCGAGCAATTCCCATATCCAATGGGATACACCCCGCTTCCTGAAGTTGCGCGCAGATACCGTACCGGTTGCTGTCGCGAATCTTCCCCGGTTCCAATTTGTTCCCGAGCGGCGTCAGCTCGTCACCTGTAGAAACTACCGCTACCCGCGGGCGTTTGTGTACCAGCACTTCCGGTCGATTCAGTGACGCCAGCATCGAGCATTCCTGTGGACGGATAAGTTTCCCGTTAGGCATGACAATATCGCCGTTCTTCACGCTTTCGCCGGTAAACCGGACGTTTTCCGTCTTTTCCACCTTTTCGGAGATTGCCACGTTCTCTCCGTCGAACTGCGTCACCTCCTGCATGACAACCGCATCAGCCCCCGCCGGCATCATCGCACCCGTCATGATTCGCGCGGCTTTGCCCCTTTCAATCCGTTTTTTTGGCGCGTATCCGGCGGCGATTGTTTCAATCACCGAAAGACTCACTGGCGTTTCCCCGGAAGCGCCTTGAACATCCTCGGCGATAACGGCAAATCCATCCATCGCCGAGTTATCAAACGGCGGGATGTGCTCTAGTGCAAAAATATCCTCGGCGAGCACATGTCCCAGACAGTCCAAAATCCCGCGCTTTTCCGGAGCTGACACACTGATTGTGTCCAGCATCCGTTTACGCGCTTCTTCGACAGTTAACATTATCAACTTCCTCCATCACCTCATCTGTCAACACTTCTCTCACCCTTTCAAAATCCTCATGCGTGTTTATATTTACGAACGAAAGTCCCTTCGGATCAAAATTTTGCCATTCGTCTGGAGGCACCATGCGGACCGTGACGCGATCACAAAGCGCATGAAGGCGCAGTTCCCCTTCATCAAGCATCTGGCGGATGACTTGCCTGCAATGCCGCGAATACACGGCACACAACGTTTGCAACTTCGGATTGGACTCCTTCACCCCCTGTGTATAGGGCACTACAGCGTCATATTCTCCCAAAACCGAGACGAGATAGCGCATTAGCTTGGGCTGTAAAAACGGCATATCACAAGCAACGCATAGGACGGTGTTGTTTGCCGCACAACGAAGCCCTGTGTAGACACCCCCGAGCGCACCGGAATTGGGTACAAGATCTTCGTACACCTGCACACCCAATTCGGAATACAGATGTGCCGAATTCGAAATAAGGATGATTTCATCGGTAACAATCTGCAACCGCTTCAAGGTACGCGCAATGAGAGTTTCATGACCCAAGCGCATCAGCGCCTTGTTTCGTCCCATTCGCCGGCTTTCTCCGCCCGCAAGGATGGCTCCGGTTGCCCCAACAGTGTCCAATGTGGCAAAACTCCCGTGTTTTGATTTTGCGGCGTCTCTGCTCGCCGCGTCAATCATACCACTCGGGATGTAGAACGTCAATAGCAATGCAGTCGATCCTGTAGGGTGGGCACTGCCCACCAGCCTTTTCCGCCAAGGTATTCTGTAGAATCAAGCGGGAAAATAGCGACCGCGATAGTGATCCCAGGGCGATAGTAAATCCCTTAGTGACCATGATAGAGATTCCTTAATCCGCGATTCGATTTTCGCTTTGCGTTTGACGGCAAATAATCAGTGTGTTAGAATGGATTCGGCAATATGAACACACAATCTCACGCGCTCATCAACATGGCGTTGCTCGCGCGCGCGCATCAGCCGTATCACCACAGATGCGCACTGCTCGGCGCTGTACTGCCCGATCTCCCGATTTTTGTCTTCTTTGGCGTCGAGACTCTGATTTTGAGACATTCTCAATCGGAACTCTGGTCGGAACGTTATTTTCTTCCCCAATGGCAGAACTTCATCGACCCATTCAACTCAATACCGCTCGTTCTCCTCGGTATCGGTGTCGGTTATCTTCTCAAATCCGACCGTGTCCGTGTGATCTGCTGGAGCATGCTGCTCCACTGCCTAGCGGATTTTTTTCTTCATCGTGAGGATGCTCATCGACACTTTTTCCCATTCTGGGACTACAAATTTAAAAGCCCAATTTCATACTGGGAAACGGATTACCATGCGGGAATCGTGTCAGCAGTTGAGATAGTGGCAACGATTGGGGCATCAGTGTACCTGTTTCCACGCCTTCAATCCTATTTTGCCAAAGGCGCATTGATTGCCGTGAACGCCTTATCCGTGCTCCTCTATATTGCGTTCATCCTCTTTTTTGGATAACATTATGGCGAATCAATTCGCAGGTACACGCCATCAGAATCAACGCGTATTTCAACGATGCGTGTTCGCCAGTCACATAGCTGTCATGCGAATCAAGTCAAAGATTTTTTATCCGTTTTTTCTGTTGGTGCTTGCATAGGACACTGCCGTAGGAGCGATCTCCGAATCAAGACCAATTTTCGGGAATCGGAATTCCCTCCTACCAGTGACACATGTTGGATCAATCTCTCGCAGAAGACGCACAGTGAATAGTGCTATTACAAACTATACTACACGCTGCTGGAAATTGCGTGTTTTCAAGTATCATGTCAATCACTAGCAAGCTGCTGCAGAAACTAAGTGGCTTCAATAAACTCGATTTCTCTTACTTTATCTTTCGCAACGACCCTTTCGAAAGGAGAGATTCACCGTGATTCGTGCGCAATTCACACTCCGTCTAGTGTGTCTCGTTACGCTGCTATTTCTCACCGTTTCTAGCCGCGACGCAGACGCAACAAATACATTCTCAGGCCGCATTGTTGATGTAAAAGGGCATCCGGTCAGCGGGCTTACGTTAATCACTCGGCCCACGAAACTCATCAACGGTCATGCCATCAACGCTGTGGGCGATGTTCCCAAATCATCCTCGGAATTCAAAAAAAGCGATGATGCGGGATTTTTTATTATCACCAATGTGCAACCGGGACCAGTTCAGTTGGAGCTACGCTCTCCAATGCCTGGGGAATCTCGGAAGAGTTATGAGATTCTATCAATGAAAATTGGCCTGACGACGTTCTATCCTACGGCTCCGTCCCACAGGAAGGGGGTTAAGTTTGCTATTGAGCCAGATGCAGACCTTGTAGATGCTGTGGTTGTTACGGTAAGGCCTCGCACACGGTATCGGGGGCAGGTTGTTCTCAAGGATGGTACCCCGCTTGCGTACACAACGGTCAATCTCGGCGAGCAGAGCAAGTATAAACAAGGGAATAACCCCGTTAGCATGAAAGTGGCTTATCCGACGCATACGGATGCTAACGGATACTTTATACGGTATGTTGATGAACCTGAGTTCGAAGTAGCACTCTTCACAGTTGAGGTAAAATGTCAAGGACTGTCAGAAAC
Source organism: Candidatus Poribacteria bacterium (assembly GCA_965204085.1). GTDB lineage: Bacteria > Poribacteria > WGA-4E > WGA-4E > JAJDTR01 > JAJDTR01. The sequence continues at coordinate 2,920,557 of CBDBEE010000002.1, forward strand.
GGCAGAGTTTGCGCTCAACAGCGGAGAGCAAAAGGAGAATCTGGTTTTCACACTTCAAGGAACTCGTATGTCTATGCGGGGGCGGATCGTTTTTGATGACGGCACACCACTGCCGGAAGCCTGGTTCACGCTCGACGTGCAAGGCGACACCTTGGATAACGAGTCCCGTTTCCGATTCAGTAGCCTTCCAATGACCGACGATGACGGCTATTTCATCACAAACCTGTATCAACCTGGTGCGTTTATCGCGTCAGTCGACTATCAAGGGCTTTCGGCAACGTCGGAGTTGGCGCTCAATGCGGGTGAACAACAGGGTGACGTGGTTTTCACGCTCAACGGCGCCCCGGTTTTTTTCGATATGTCCGGGGTGGAGATGATGGCACCCACCGTTCCAAACACGATTGGCGTGTGGATTGGCGCGCCAAACGGCTCCCAGTACAAGAGTGTGCGTTGCAGCGATTGGCGCGATGCCCTAACAAAGGCGCGCACGGAGGACGCCGAGTTAGTCTCAATCAACGATAAAGCAGAACAGGAGTGGCTGGTCGAACAGTTTGGATTCCTTCCCTATTGGATTGGGTTGGCTTATTCAATTGAGACCGGCGAGTGGGAGTGGAGCAGCGGCGAACCTCTTACCTATACCAACTGGGCAATGGGTCAACCTAAGCCTATAGGCGGCGAGAATTACGGAAGCATGGACGGGAGCGGCAGTGGACATTGGCGTGTCGGTGTGCTTGGGGACACCCCAAAGGCGGCAATCCTCGAAAAGAAATAGTTTTCCCCCACAGCAACGCTGGGCGAAGGCAATACGAATCCTGACGCGGAGTAACCTATTCTGGTAACGCGAAGCTTGACGAACACTCAAACTTTTTAACGCATGAACGAATGGCCCCACGAACGGCTGTGCTCCCTCTTGTAGGCCCATAGTTCACTGGCCCCCACAATCCAAAGTATACTTGCATCGGGTATGGATGGGAATATCGAACTCTGGGGAATTTCGATGCGACAGTGTATTTCCACCCGCCACGCACATGAAGAAGAAGATTCCTACTCTGGAGCATTCTCTTCGGATGAAAATGCGCTTGCGTCGAGATTTCGGGATGAATCCGGTCTGATGTGGAGCACGTCGGGCTTGGTTCAATCGAAGTATTCATCTTCCCGAAATCTCGTCCACGATTCAAACAAGGGAAACGGCGGGGGCAAATTTCTACTTGGATTATTCAGTTTGAAGGAAATTCTGTTGCTGTCAAAAGGACTTCTAATGGAGACGGAGAAACCCGATACCTCGATACAGTCTTCACACGCCGTAGGAAACTGCTGTGTGAACGTCGGGTTGTCAAGATAAATCATGTATTCCGGGTCATGTCCGCCCCGTCCGATGCGGCTGCTGTGCCCTAACTTTAAGACGCGGTAATCTCGTGCGGCAATCTCCCACTCGTTGACGGCATGACGCTTCTCTGAATACTGCGCCCAAACCTGAATTCCATCAAAGAAATCAATCACAACCGCCTTTCTCGGACTCGCGTCTTTGGAAGGCAAAAGCTGCCGGAACGAGCGATTGTTCAACGCATCCTTTATGCGTTTTTCCTCCCCTTGACCGACTGGCTGAAATGGCCCATCAGACCCGCACGACGACGCGAAAAGGAGAACTGACACAAGAAGAATCGGTGTTAGATGGAATTGCACACTGCCAAATGACATGATTAAACTCCATGTAGGTCGGGTTGAACGGGAATAGCACGGTTTATTGATGCAGATAATACCACTACTCTTCAAGTAGACACCCGTGTCAGATACCTATAGTGAAACCCAACGATACATTAAACGTCAACTTTGATTGTTAACACCATCAATCCGCACCCGACTTCGTCTTTAGGGCATAAACTTCCTCTAAAAATACATCGTAATCAATTTGGTCGCTGTCCGCCATTCTTTGGGCGATGGGCGTTCCTATCGTTCTAGCGAGTTGCAGTCTACGCAATCTTGGAAGGCTTGCCCGGCGTGAAAGAAACTCTTGGATTGCAGTCAGTTCGGCGTCCGTCACGCGCTCAGGTTTAATCCAATCCGCATAAACAAAAGTTGACTTTTTAACAGCCTGAGTTTTCTCCGGGCGGAGGGACGCCTTAGTGCCCTCCTTAACAACGAGCGTGCCGGCAGCCAAGTCACCCAGCCGCTGCCAGTTTTTGTTCAGCAACATGGTAAGTAACCCGGCGCCGTAGGCAAACGGAAGCATATCGACAATCCGCACTATATTTCGAATAGCGGAATCTGAAAAACTAATTGGATACCCTTGTGCTTTGATAACCCGCAAGCCAAGAGCACGTTTACCCGGTGATTGGCCACTCGTCGCAATCTCGAACACCATATAGTAGCCCCATTGGAGCACGAAGGTAGCAATCCCTGCAAGCGCCGCCAGCCAGTTGCCAAAACTTTCATCTAGGTCGAGCATCGCACGTATGATAACGTAATAACCTACTGCCAGGACTGGGATCAGCAGAGCGAGATCAATAAGTGCGGCATAAAAACGCGAACCGATGCCTGCGACACTATAGCTAATTTTAATCTGTTCGGGAGTTTCAATAGATAAATGGTCGCTCATGTCGGTCTTGGGATTCTTGATTCGAAACGTCAGGATTTACGCGAGTTGTTCCGGTTAATAATAGAGATGATGGAGTAAAGTAATGCGTAACACGTGATGTATAATTAATTCTCTTACGTATTACGATCAAGCGAGTGGATAGCGAGTGCGATAGAAGATCCCATTACGTTTTACGCATGCTAAGACAAATCCGCCGAATAAGATTGCAATATGACGCGAGACGAATTTCTCAATAGGAAACAGCCAATCTGGTCAGAATTAGAGAGCGCGCTAAGGCGTACCCGGCGCTACCGTGCCAACAAAATGTCTCCGACGCAACTCGATCGAATGGGCTATCTATATCGACGCGTCACTTCGGATTTGGCGGTTGCCCGCCGCGATTTTCCCGACGATCGATGTGTCCCGTATCTCAATGCGCTTGCCTCCCGCGCCCATGCCGGTATCTACCAATCCTCCCCTTTGAAACGCAACACCATTCGTCACTTTTTCCTCGCCGGGTTCCCGGCACTATTCAGAAGCAACCTCCGCGGCATCACCGCGGCATTTCTGATGTTTGTCGTAGGGTTTATCGTCGCATATTGGATCGCTTTGGAAAACCAGGGCTTCGCCGAAAAACTCGCGCCTAAACCCCTCGTCGAAACGATCCACGCTAAGGAGATGTGGACAAATATTCCAGCGGATGAAAGAAATCTCTTGGCCTCTGATGTGATGACCAATAACGTAGGGGTGGCTTTTGCGGCATTTGCGCTTGGCATAACGTTTATGGTCGGCACAGCCTATATTTTGGCATTGAACGGCGTGTTCATTGGCGCAGTCGCCGGACTTTGCCACGTTCATGGGCTTGCTCTTCCACTGTGGTCGTTTGTTTCACCGCACGGTTATATTGAACTGACAACTATTTTTATCGCAGGCGGTGCCGGGTTAAAAATGGGCTATGCCCTGATTGCGCCGGGTTTGTTGACCCGAAAACAAGCGTTGACCGACGCCGCGAAAGTTGCTGTTCAACTCATCGGAGGGTGCGTTGTCCTGCTCGTCATCGCCGGCGTTATCGAAGGCTTCATATCCCCTTCGAGTTTGCCGCCAATCGTAAAAATCGGATTCGGATTCACCACGGGTGTGCTGCTGTTCTGCTACCTCCTCCTGGTGGGTAGGTCGAAAAGAGCGTCCATCCCAACCGGCAAGGCGAATTAAACCCGTGTCCAAGTCGGGCTTCAAACGGATTGTTTGTGAAAATCGTCCATCGCCTTTTACCCCAGTTCTGCGAACGGGATGGCAAAGGGTTACTCAATGAGTTGACCTACATTGTGTGGGTTTATTTGAAAATTGAGTCCGTTGTTCGAAATCTAAGGTTGTCTTTTGCCTCAATCTCGGCGATGATCGTCCTAACCTCCGCTTGCATCAGAATCCCAAGTTCCCATAGCGTACGCAAGATATCTTCTAGGTTGACGCAATCTACTCCGTATTCCCGACAGTGATGTTTGACCCGTCGCTCGTTGCTTACAAAGATGGAATTCAACCGTTTACAGATTGCGATTGATTCGCGCTCTCCCAAACCGAGTGACGGAGGCATAGTCGCCATGGAGTGTTGGTCAAGGGCTGTCGGATGATATGTCCTGATTCGTCCTTGTGAGTGCAACGCCATGATGTCTCGTGAGAAGTTGAAGCCATTAGCAGCGCCTATACGAATTTCAATCTCCACGCCAGCCGAAATGTTGAGCAGGTTTTCACTAAATATGGTAAACAACAAGGGAAGACGTTGAATTTTAGCGAAAGTCGAAAGCACATCCGTGTCAACGAAAACCACGATTAAGCCTCTTTTGCTCCACCGTTGGGTTCGTGGAGTGGTTTGAGGAGTGCAACGCCTTCCTTCAAGTCTTCCACCGACCCGACCTCAACTATCTTGCGGATGCCTTTTGCACTTAAAGCCTCATCAAATTCAAAGCGGTGAATGCCCGCCAATTCAGCGGCTCTGGCAAGCGTCACTTCACCGTGTTGATAGAGCAAAATTGCGGCGTCAAGGCGAGATTCTCTTTTGGTAGTAACCAGTTTTTCAAGGGCATCGGTCATCAACACCGTCAGGTCCGCATAGAGTCCGGCATGTATCAAGGCGTTAATCTCTTTTTCGAGAGTGGGCGAGTCAATTTCAATTTTGAGCATGGCTATCTTTCCTTGCGATCTAGTTGACTAACATCGGCGGTTACGCACGCACCTCATCGGACCAGTCCCGCCAGATGTCGCCATCTGTGTCATCCACTGCGAGTGGGTCGGGAAGCGACTCGGGTGTTTTCTTGAATCCGTAGATTGTCGCTTGGCGGATGACGTCGTTAGATGCGTTCTGTCCCGCGATGTGTAGAATTTTGGTGTGCCACAGTATAACAGTACCGGTAGGCCCATGGCAATCGAACGGCTGGGTATCCGCCTTGATCTGCCCGATAACAGGATCGGTATAACCCCCCGCCACCCGTACCGCCAAATGTTTGTCCGTGTGTTTCTCGCCGGTTTTGAAAGCCTTCCACTGTTCCCGCCATATCCGCGAGTGGCTCCGGGGCCAAACGGTAAATCCGCCGCAGTTCGGCGGTACATCGGCGATGTATGCCGACATCTGGAGCCGCCACCTGCCGTAGCACGGGCCGTCGGAGTGAGCGCCGCTGTAATGAGGAGCGTGAGAAGGGCTGTTCGGAAGCGTGCAATATAATCCGCGCGTCCCCTGCCCATTGAGCCACACCGGTCCGGTTTTAGGCAATCGCAGCGCAGGCTCTGTCGTGAAGCTGCCCTTTGCTGGAAAACCCATCGCGCCCCCCAGATGTGTATTCAGTCCTCCCACGGCGTCGTCACACATAAAGCACGGTCCGGTCGTGTAGCCCGACTCGTCGAGTCCGGCGGGCCACACCACTGTCCCCTTCCCAAGAAGCTGCTCCGCGACACGCCATAAGGCGCGGGGTGCCAAATTGAGCATCAATTCCGACGCTCCGTTGCGGATTACGACCTGGTGTCCGCCCCCGCTAAGATACGGCTCCCCTCCACCCTCGGGCTGCATTGCCCGCAGCTTGGCGCTCTCCTCATCGGTGATAGGCTCCCATGTCGAAGGGTCATCCCTTTTCATACGCGGGAGACGGGTTTGAATTACATCCCACATGTCGTCACGCGCCTGATGGCAGAGCGCGGGGTCGAGAACCCCTCTGAGAATTAGGAATCCGTCACGTTTGAACTGGGCGATCTGGTCTGCTGTCAGGGGTTCGATTGACTTAATGTCTTGGCTAGACATCGTCATTTTCCTTATACGGTCGGTGTGCTGAGTGGACATTTCTGACAATGCCCGTCGAGTTCACGAGCCTCGGCATTGCCCTGAGGATTAAGGCGAGATGTGTAAGGCATTTTTTCAAATCAAGAAAACTGCACATCAAGCCTTCACTCCCGTTATTATGGGAGTTCACGCCTCTCGTATCAAGCGAGTATTTTAGCACCTCCGCCAGATCCAATCAACGCCAATCTGGTTAAGCATCAGAGGTCAAAGTGACTAGTGCGTATTGACATTTGTGTAAAGCTGTGCGTTACCGTAGGGGCGAGGTCTCCTCTCCCATTGACCAATGCAGGTTGGCAAACTCAAACCATACGGGTTGAGTGTAGATTGTAGGGTGAGATTCATATCTCGACACCAAAGTGTGGATTCCGGGGAACCGACCTTTAGAAGTCGAAAATCGTCTCGGAAGTATGACCAAGGGGATGGGAGACGCAGCCCCTACGAAGCACCATGCGTGTGTGCTCGCCTCCCGATTGTCTGGTAACGATGAAATGTCAACAAACCTATACTCCGCGCTATCAGAAATTGCGTCTTCTGTAGGAGCAATCTCCAGGTCGCGACCCTTGTACGAGGGAGCTCCGATTCCCGACCTGCTGGTGCTACGTAAGTCCTATTAGAAACAATTATCACTGGAAAGGAAAGCGTAATAATACCCAACGCAAAGTATAGCTAACGAGGTTTTTCAATCTTCAACCATGCCTTACCTAGCCAACCCCGTTCGACCTTCCACACGCGCATGGTGCCATCATCCGACTTTGAAAGTAACTTCGTGCCATCGTGACTAAAATCTAGTGAATCAATGTGTCCGCGATGCCCTTTGAGTTCTGCAACGCTTTGCCACCTTAGGGTTTCGATAAGTTCAATGACGTAGTCCCTCCGACCGAGTGCCACCAGCGACGTATCAGGGTTGAGGGCAACACTGATTGGATAATCGAAATTCGGTGCTTTTGGTTGATAGCCAAGTTGTAGCGTTTTAAGGACCTTGCCGTTCACGAGATCGAATACCACGAAATGCCCTGACGAAAGCCCTGCAAAAAGCCGTTTTCCGCTTTTATCAAACTTCAAAAACATCACCGAATAGGTTCCGTCTTGTGGGGTACCTGGTTTCAAGCGAATTGGGTTTTCTTCGGGTGCTCCCGATGTATTAATCGGAGTTAAATCGGTAGGGAGAATCAATTTCTGACTTAACTTACCAGTTCCCACATCCCAAAGCCAGATTGCGTCAAATGTGCCGCCGCAGGCGAGCTGCTTCCCGTCAGAGCTGAAAGCCAAGGCACGCACGAATGCCGACTTGAATAGGTCGATAATGTTCCTATTGACAAATCGGTGCACTTCCCTGCCCGTTGAAATGTTCCATAACGTTGTGGTATGGCTATCGTCTCCGACAGCGAGTTGCTTCCCATCAGAACTGAAAGCCAGCACGCGAGGTTTTTTATATGGAAAAGGGATTCGATAAATCACTTCAAACTTCATCGCGTCCCAGATTCGGATTTCTCTTTTTTTCTTCACGGTACTCGGCACTGCTACGTGAGAACCTACCGGACTAATGGCAACAATTCGTGGATAAAAATCGTCCTTGAAGATACCATTCTTGATAAGTTTCCCTGTACTTGTATTCCGAAGTGACAGGTTCGAACCTGTGGCGAGAATCGTATCATCCTCCGGCAAGAAATGCGCGCTCCATGAAGGAGTGGCGGGCCTAATTACTGCCTTCTGCAGCAATTCATCCTGTTTAATCTCCCACAACTCGATTGACGCCAAATCGCTGATGAGCAGATGTGTGTCATTGAGGAATCGGCTGAACCTTCCAACATGGCTTGTGTGCACGGTCTTACCTGTTTGGAATTCCCACACTCTGCTTCCAGATGCTAGGTAACGACCATCGGGCGAGAAAGCGACTGGCGCCGTCCAATCCGCACCACCGGTAAATTTGAAGGTTTTTTTGCGCTGCCAATCCCTTGTGTTTATCGCATCAATCTGTTGTTCTGCCCATCGTAGGAAGGCGAACCATTGACCGTTCGGGCTGTATGCGAAGGTCAGCACTGGTGCGGTAGCTGGCACCTCCAATTTGTGCAGGGTTTCTCCATCCCGCGAATTAACGAAGAAAAATCGATGTGGGTTCCTATCATATCCCTTGTCCAATATCACGAGTTGCGCGCCGTCAGGGCTGTATTGCATCGCGTCAATGAAAACACCGTCTCTCCCAAGATCTTCTTCTGTATATGACCTTTCGATTGAGCGGAGCAACTCGCCTGAAACAGGGTCAATAAACATAATCTCATCGAAATCTTGTTCATGCCAAGGCAACACAACAGCCACCTCCTTCATCTCCGGGTGAAGCGCCATGCGAAGCCAGCCGGAAAACCTCTTGATTTGGTTCCGTCTTGGCGCATCAAACGAATGTACGGCAACCGTCTCGTGTTTCTCAATATCCCATACCGTGAGTTCTTCGTCGCCGCTCCAAACCAATAATCGACTGTCCCGACTGAAAGCGAAGGAGTGAATCCGCCCAGAAGTCCCAATAGTTGTCGGTAACTGATTACTGTCCGGCCGATGTACTTCAATCCCAAACGGCGTAAGCACCGCAAACAGTCTTCCGTCTGACGAGGCAACAATATCGTCAATTCTACCTTCACCGATAACTTGCATTGGTGACGCACCGGTTTCGTCGCTGACACCCCTTCGTTCCTCCGCGGTTGCCCGATTGGTTCGTGCATCAATCCGTTTCTTCTGCACGTCCGCTTGCGCTATTTCAATGTCTGAGTCGGGATCGACCAATGATACGTTGATAGTCCCTTCGGGGGCGCCGCTGTCGGTTCCCATCGGAAAGAATCCGGCAAGCCCGCCGAACAGCACAACACTCAATACGGCAGCAACCGGTAATGGTGTGAACCGATGTGCTTTTGAAGCAGGCCAATCAGCCCCAAACGGTTTGGGAAGTGAAGTAATCCTGTCCAAGATTGCAACACAAAAATTGGGTTTGGTGGACGAGTCAAAGTATTCCTCAAATGTACCCTTTAACCGCATACCGAGCCTTTGGCGTGCCCGAAACAAACGCGCTTTTATGGCTGTACGCGACGTCCCTAGGAATTCACCTATCTCCTTGAGCGAGAATCCGCTGAAGTAGTGCATCAGTACGACCAACCGCTGGGATTCCGGCAACGCATCAATCTCCTTCTTGACCGTGAGTTGCGTTTCCAAATCGCTGCCGCGTGCTATCGTTGCTGTTTCAGCCTCGGATTCCAACGCTTCGTGCGATTGATGCTTTCGATGCCACATGCGGCACTCATTGGAGGCGATGGTATACAACCAACTCCGAAAAGCATGCGGTGTTTTCAGTTGCTCAAGCTTGAGATACGCCTTTAGCAACACCTCCTGTGTCACGTCTTTCGCGTCCTCTTCGCTTCGAACTTGGTTCAGACAGTAGGCGTAGACGGCGCCTTGATAGCGGTCCACCAAAAAGACAAACGCATCTTTATCCCCATCCAACACGGCTTTGACCAAACCGGCATCATCATTGTAACGCATGATTTCCTCCCTGAAAAGTTTGATGATTAAATTTCAGCGAATAAGATGCGAGAAGTGCGGAAATGGTTACGCAAAAAATGGAAGTGTGGAGGCGGACAAGTACAACGCTATAAAATTAGAAAGATATCAAGTAGGCGAAAAAACGTTCTTCCGATTGTCAGGTGGGGAGATGTCCGTGAAGAATGTAAATACCGGCAGTTTGGCATGATTCGGGTTCTCACAATGGAAGTCCGCACCGAGTGTATTCTAAATCTGCGACTTCGCCTTAAGCTCAAGATATTTGTTCACCACCTCCATCGTCAACTGGTGCGCCGGAACATCAAGCGTAATAACTCCTCGACTCCTCAAAATCTCCAACGTTGCCTGTTTCTCCTGCAGCAACCTCTCGGCAATTGCCCGCTGGTAGACGACTTTGGAACTCGTTGGCTTCTGCGTAGCGAGTGCGATAATCCCGGAATCCGTCAGCGTCACACAAGCAATGAGATGGTGTCGGGCGAGCGTCGTCACATAATGGGCGAGACTTTCCGCCGCATCCCGATCCAAGATGTCGGTAAAAAGGATAATCAGCGCGCGTTTGCGCTGTTTCGACGCCAAGAATTTGAAGGCGGTCTCGAAATCCGGCTCGACCGGATAAACCTGCAAAGCATAGGTGGCTTCCAGCATAGCGAGGAACTGTTTCTTGCCCGGCTTGGGGTCTAGATATCGGTGAACCGAGTCCGAAAAAGCGATTAACCCCACCTTGTCCCCCTTGAGTGTCGAAACGTAGCTCGTCATGAGGGTGGTATTGATGGCGTAATCGAGTTTAATCATCGCTTGCCCCGAGATTGACGCCGCGTCCAGTGCGCTTTCCTGTTCCTGCGCCTCTGTCAGTATCGGCGATGCCATCAATCTGCCGGCGTCCAGCATAATCACCACGTCCTGGCTGCGTTCGGTTTCAAACTCGCGGACAATCGGTTTTTGGTGTCTTGACGTCGCCTTCCAGTCAACGCGGCGGATGTCATCGTCGGGAGCGTAATCACGCAGCCGTTCAAATTCCGTCCCCTCGCCAAATTGCCGTGAGTTTTTCAGCCCAAGTTGTCCGAGCAGTCCACGTCTAACCAGCAGTTCGTACTGTCGAATGGCGAGCAGGTTGGGATAGACCTTGACCTCCGCTACCGCTTCGACCCGACGTTGACGAATAATCAGCCCCAAAATTCCCCAGCACTGGACATGGATGTCCCCAAAATGATAAATGCCGCGGCGCGATGGTGTGAGTCGGTAGGTGACACTTTCAGTTGCGCCCGGCGCCGCATAAACCTCGTGAATAACGCGGTCAAACCGAAACGTCGGAGGAAAATCGTCCTTCAGTCGCAACCGTAAACCGTGGCGAGAACGGTTGGCAACGCACAGCGTCACCACATTTTCCGCACCCAACGAAAACTTGGAGTTCATCAGGCGGGCAACTTCAATCTTTGTGAACAGGGGCGTGTTCATGTAATCGACGATGCAAACGATGGAGAGCAGCGACAGGTAGACGGCGTCAATGACCAGCAAATTCGGCGCGACCGAATAAAGCATAATCGGAATCGCCGACGGCAGCAGGAAGCCGAGCAGTCGTTTACTAAATCTCATGCGGGTGTTTACCTGTTGTCCGAATCACCGTTGAAATTGGGCGGTGCGGATTAACGTGGGATCTCCACTTCGGCGAGTAATCTCTCAATGACGTCGTCCGCCGATAGTCCCTCAATCTCCGCCTCCGGTTTCAGAAGCACCCGGTGACGATAGACATGTGGAGCTAACCGCTTCACATCGTCCGGTAAGATGTAATCCCGTCCCTGCATCGCCGCGTAAGTCTTGCTCGCCAGCAGCAGCGAGATGGATGCCCGCGGACTACCGCCCAAAATAAGGTCATCCGAACTACGCGAAGCTTCCGCAATACTCACAATGTAGTTGAAGATAGATTCTTCGACCGTGACCGCCTGAATTGCCGCTCGGCATTGCTGGAGCAAATCCTTATCAATGACACCCGCAACCCCGGCATCCGCGAGTTGAGAGGCATCGAAGCCGTTGTGATAGTTAATCAGGATCTGCTGTTCCATCTCGTGACCGGGATAATCAACGCGCAATTTGAACAGAAATCGATCCAGTTGCGCTTCTGGAAGCGGATAGGTGCCCTCGTATTCTACCGGATTCTGCGTCGCCAATACCATAAACGGTGCCGCCAGTTCATGGCGGACGCCGTCAATACTGACCTGCCGCTCCTCCATACATTCGAGGAGCGCCGATTGAGTCTTCGCCGGAGCGCGGTTGATTTCATCCGCCAGCAACACGTTGGTGAAGACCGGTCCCTGTTTAAGGTTGAATTGATGCGTCGCTAAATCATAAACGCTAGTGCCGACAATATCTGATGGCATGAGGTCCGGCGTGAATTGCACGCGGCTAAATTTACCCGACACCACCATCGCCAACGTTTTCGCGAGCAGTGTTTTCGCCGTGCCGGGGACACCCTCAAGCAGAACATGCCCGCCGGAAAAGAAACCGACAACCACCAGCTCAAACAGCTCCTCCTGCCCGACAATCACCTTTCGGGCTTCCTGATTCATTCTCTCAAAGACGTCTTGAATTAAATCGGACATAGTCCTCCTATTCAGAAACCGAGTTTTTATAGTTTGTGTCAAATGACCCCATGAGCTAAACTGATAAATGGTGGTGTTTCCATCAATCACTATCAATTCATGGAGGTCATTATGAAACCACAAAGTAATTCAGGCTACGGTATCAAGCGTCTGGAATCAAAGTCGGCGAGAGCGGCAATTATTCAGAAGATTGCGTCAGACTTCAATCTGATGCCTATTCTTGCCGAAGCCTACTATAAACAGATTTCTTCCTACTTTGCCCAACACGCCGATATCAAACTCACATCGGGCCAAATCTGCTATGAAGCCGTAGCAGCCGACGAACCGGCAGGTAAACACATTGCCTTAGCCAAAAAGGTCTCCTGCCAACTCACGTTCAATGACGTGCACACCGACCTTGAGGTGTTAGCCAATTATGGGCTTGCAGGACTCAGACGACATCGAATCTTGCGATTAACCAAACAAGCCTATGACCAAGACGCCTTGCTCAGCTATGAAGATTTAGCGGTGCTACTAACCACCAGCCCGGCAACAATCAAACGCGATATCCGACAGTTGAAACAGCAAGGCTTATTTGTAATGACTCGTGGCGCCAAACACGATATGGGCCCCGGCATTTCTCATAAGACACAAATCTTGGAGTTGTACTTCAAAGGGTATCTGTTCACCGACATTGAGCAAAAGACGAACCATACCGAACGCGCCGTGTTAAGATACTTGCGTGATTTCACCCAGGTAGCAACGCTTCATCATCAAGATTTTCCAAAGGAACAGATACGGCTCATTACTCATCTCTCTGACCGATTGATTCGTGAGTACCTCTCCCTGTATGATGAATACAAACATGCAGAGCGAATGACCAATTTACTTCGTCCCGAACCCGTTGATGAAAAAAAAGGGGAGAACTCATGAGCAAATCATTGACTCGAACTGAAATCAACGAGAAGAAAATCAGACGCATCAATGATAAATCACTGCGACAGCTGCTGATTCATCGCTTTATCAATTCCTATGGGTATGACAAAGGCGAAGTGACTGCAAAAGCCATTGTCGATGACATCGTCAAAACCATTGAGGACTATTTCCTGATTCGCTTGCCACTTGATAAACTAGCCTCTGGGGAACAACTCCCTAATGAACGAATGCTTAGCTATGGTCAACTGGTCTGGATGGCTGTGCCGATTGATGAATATCCACAGAAAGGGAAGTCAATCGTTAAAACCCGTATGAAGCCTGTGGTTTTAACCTTTCTCGCCCCCGAGGATACTGAACACTATTACAGCGGCTTCAGCTCCCGTGAACTCAGAATCCATCGATTGGTGCGATGGTGTTATCAAGCCTATGACCAAGGTGCATTGTTGACTCAACTAGACCTTGCCATGTTGCTCAACGTCCGCGATCCGGTGGTGAGTGAGTATGTCAATGAATGGCAAAGCACCAGTGGAAAAATCTTGCCCACTCGCGGCAACATTCACGATTTATCCGCAGCAATTACTCACAAGAAGGAGATTATCACCCTTTATCTACAAGGGCATCTAACTCCCACTATTGCTGCCAAGACCAAGCACTCCAAAGAAGCTGTTGACCGATACATCCACGATTATGAGTCTGTAAAGATTGTTCGCACTGCTACCGATGATATTGACAAAATCTCTCAGATTACCAAACTTTCCAAGCGCGTCATCTCTCAATATCTCGACCTAATTCCTCAACATTTACTCAATGACATGGACGCAAACCTGGCAAGAAAATCTGACCCCGGTAAAGATACCACCGTCCAGTCCAATTCCCAACCCAAAGGAGACCGGCAATGACAGAATAGGACCACCTAGAATTTTAGCTCGGAAAACACCGTCTCTTTCTTTAGCATTGGCTTGGCACGCGATATCCTTTTTGGTATACTTAGCCTTGGTTCTATCCAGTCGCATGAATTTCTTGAAGAGTAGACTCGTTAAGCCAACCCAGCTAGCTCATTTGATGATGGCTCGAAGCCAATACATATGGGCATTCCAGCTATCATAGGGTCATTTGATACTATTTCCGCAAAACTCGGTTTCTTCATTGAAATATGGAGTTGAACCAGCCATCACCAAATCACCGATTCTCTCTCTCATCTGTCTTGTAATATCAACTCAGATGCCCAAGAACGGTTTTATCACCCATTACTCAAACAAGCTCTTAAGAAACCCGATTCATCGGAAACCAGGTTATGTTTCTTCAATCAGTGCACTTTCTACCCGATCGGCTTGGATTGCCAAATCCAAGCCTTTTCCGATGACGTTGTCAATCCGTGGGAACGGCACGGAATGTGAACCATTTTTAGCTCCACATCTTGTTCACAAAAACCACCAAGGCAAAAAGAGCGAAGTTTTCGTACTTCCGTCGTTGAGTAGGTACGGAAAACTTCTCTCGTAATTGTTTAGTGGTTTATTTTCCAAAAAAATATGGTTAGTGTTGAGTGCCGGTGCGGTTAGAAACCGCACCTACCGGGGTGGTAGAACGGGTTTATTTTGGCAGTCTCGTAAGCATTAAACACTTAGCGAGAGAACCATTTAGTTCAGTCCAGAACTTACGCGCCAACAGGAAATCGCGACCTGGAAATCGCTCCTACATTACGCTCATGGTGTAGGAACAGGGATTAAACTGCAGCACGACAAACCAACATTCCCAAAACAGATTGATAAGCTAAACAGTACCTTCTCTCAAAACATCTGACACAAATCTGAAACACCATCAAGAACCCATGTCGGATGCGCAGCCGGGCATTCCAACTGATCCGGTTGGAACTTCCCGGTCCTAACCAAAACGCTCCTCATCCCCATTCTTTCCGCGCCCAAGATGTCGGTTGTGATGTCATCGCCAACCATAATCACTTCGCTAGGTGAAAGTTGGAGACTATCAAGCGCAATATTGAAAAAGAGTTCACTCGGCTTGCCCATTACTTTCGCTGTCTTGTTCGAAGCATATTCGAGAAGTGCCGCAAACGCCCCGCAATCCAAGCGAATCTCTTCCGGCGAGACCCAATAAGGTGATTTTTGCAGCGCAATGAGTTCGGCGCCCCCCATTAACAACCGAAAAGCATGATTTAAAGAGCGAAAGTCGAACCTGTCTCCATAGTCACCAAGCACGACAAAATCGGGAGACTCATTGTCTGTTGGTATCTCCTCGAAAAACGCTTCCACGAAATCATCCACCATAAAGTGGCAGCGCGCACGGGGTTGCGATCGCAGATAGAGGAGACAAGCGTAACTCGCGTTAAATATTTCACTTTCATTGATGTCAAACCCCAAGTTCCGCATCTCTTCATGGAGCATTTTCGGCGTTTTGGCAGTGATATTTGTAAGAAATCGAATTTGATACCCTTTCTCTCGCAAATGCCTTACAGTTTGAACCGCCTCGGGGTAAGGTTCATTCTTGAAATAGAGCGTGCCATCCAAGTCTATGAGGAAAGCCTTGGGGCTTGCCGTCGTCATACCTCCCTCTCCATTTCGTGCACGAGTGTGCAAGTCATTCCACCAGCGGGTAGTGCGGTCTCATTGGCAGGGAGATTCTCGAAGGAAGACTTCAGGCGCATCATGGCGTCCAACACCCCTCTGTGTACGCCTCGCGGGTGAACAGTTTTCTGCGCGTCGCATCGGCGCGCGCCATCCATTCGGTCGGAATCTCTTGAGTGTGACGGTGCGGGGGACCTGCCTCCTTGAAGATGTCGATAGCGAAGATTCGGTACCTTCGTGGAGCATCTAACGGCTTCGCTTCAACCGCATGAAAAATACGCGCGTTAATATAAACCATGCTACCGGGTGGCAGGGAAAGCCGCTTCTCTTTGAGCGCGCGTCCAGCCTCAGCGTCGAACTCGCCCGTCAACATCCGCTCCGGTGTGGCGGTTTCCGTAGGTGCAACGCGGTGGCTGCCGGGGATGACTTTCAGATTACGGTCACCGAGTGTGAATCCGTTGGGATAGTACAGAATCTGCACATAGTACTTGTCACGCTCGGCAAGGTTGATAGGATTCTCATGCTTCCAATGGTGATGGTCTTGGTGGTACGGAACTGCCCCAACGCCGCGCGGCGCGATATTCAGGGCGGAATGACAGAAATGATAGTCGTCGCCGATGGTAGATTGTAACAGGGATGTTATGAAGGGATCGTCAATCAAGCGGTCGCTATAAAGCCGGCGTTCGTTCCAAGGACGAATGAAATACGATTTCGGTTCCCCGCCATTTTGCTCCGACGCATCAAGGTACTGACGAACAGGTGCATATTTCGTAATTTCCGCGATCAGGTTCCCCCTTGCTTGATCGGTGAGGACATCGGGATAAACGATGTAGCCATCGTTATGAAAGGAATCAATATCCGCCTCGGACGGTCCCGATAAGCGAAATAAGGATTCCAGTTCGGTTGCCATAAGTGCCGCTCCTTATTTGTAACTGTTCAGTGCATCGTTTGGTTCGTAAGTATTACAGTTTGTCGCACGTCCGATCTGGGCATGTATGCCCCCGATTAGCCGGAATTAGCATTGTACTTCCCTACTCGGCGCGTTGCCTGCCCCCCGCTCGGTCTGGATTGGCAAATCCAGACCGATGGACTAAACAATTACAGTCCAATTAAATCAGACTCCACATTTCAAGAGAGGGCGTGAAAGGAAACTTTCCAACCTTCGAATCTTCCGTTGCAACGCTATCGTATTCATTTAGCGGTGCATCGGTCTTGCGCGACCTATTTTCGCCCTTTCACAATAAGCCTCGACCTGTTTCGCAATCGATAGTAGTCGGGCCTCCGAAATATCGCCCCGCGTTTCCATCTCCGTCAACAGCATCTGAAGTTCCTCAATATCTATCGGTTTCCGCCTGGAAATCTCCTCGACGAAGCTGGCGGTCTCCAGATTCGGGTTGATATGCCATCGTGCCGCTAGATTTGACCGAAATGTATCACGTATCTGCTTCAAAATTGCACGACGTGTATCCCCTTTTTGATACAAAGCGGTCATGGCGTGCACATACTCCGAACTAACCCGCCTGTGCGTTTCCTCTAGCGTTAACGGCTTGCCGAATCGTCTGCCGCGAAGAATCAGAAACAGGAAGACAATCGCTCCAATATAAACGACGCCCAATCCGCCCGCCGTATTGAACAACAAATACATCAACGGGTTGGCTTCGGATGCCGAGCCAACGGCATAGTAGTAGTCCTCGGCGAGTCCTACACGCGCACGATGGGGAAATGTAGTCATTAAGTTATAGAGGAATGTTGCGTTGCGATTGTCTCGTAAACCGTTCCGGTAAAAGATGTCGGGGCAGGAGATAAAAAATGCACGACCTTCTCCCTCACCGAACGTTACGATCGAATAATCTTCACCCTGTCCGTAAAGCGGTGCAATATCCCGTTCGGACGATTGGATGGCATAATCCGTGCTAGAATAAATCTCGTTCACCGGACGATTTGGAAAGATGGGTTCTATTGGAATTCGGCGTGAGGTTTCCAACGAGTTTGATGCTTTGCGCATCTCCAATCCATAGTCTAACAACAAGGAATTGAGCGATTCATGGTCTCCCGCCACAATCAGCGTGCCGCCATCTTCAACGAAGCCATATATTTCCTCAATCTCCTTCTCGTCCAATTCCCGATGTAGCTGCCACAGAAATAGCACATCCAACCGGTCTAGCCGCGCAGGTTGGGCTGCCTCAATCTTCGTCACACGGAATTTTAACTTCTGCATAACACGATAAAGCACGCTTTCATTGACAAGAGAATCACACGAAAATTGTAAAAAAGCAAATACAACCAGTGCAATGCTGAGAATACAATTTTGGGTGTTTCCCACTGGAGATTTCATCCGCTCGTTAAGTACACTTTTTTCAACATTTCTCGGTATTTATCAATGGTATTCGCGTCGCACGGTTTGTAGCCGTACCAAACATCGTCAAATACCTGAATCGCCGGCCGCAGCACGTCTTGTAATTCAGCTTGCGTCTGCAATGTGCGAAGATACTCCAGATTGGTCAAGCTCTTGTCGTAGGTAAGCATGCCGCGTTCCTGGAGATGGAAAATTGCCGACAAGTAGAGGAAGCGGAGCGCCTCTCTAAAGTTTTTTGATTCCGCAGCCCTTTCTGATTGCGTTAGAGCCGCCTGCTCTGTCGCTACATTTTCCATTGCAGTTTCAGCCACCTCATCTCGCGCCTCGGCAACCAGATTTCCCCGAATCTGTTGGATGAAAAAAATGCTTACGCCGACCAAAAGGATACAACCTAGAGTGATAAGCACGTGTCTGAGATTGATATCCATTTGCCTAGGAGGAGCGAGGAGTTTGCTTAAAATATCCTCGTACTCCTCAAAGGAAACTTCCATCGTATCTTGGCTCGTTTCTACCTCTTCCCTAAACCGCCTCTCCTCTGTCTCGACTGCAAACAGAACGGGGATAGCCGTTAGAAAGAGTATCGCACAGATGGGAGTCTTAAGGTTTGAAAAGATCTTCACAATGTCCGGGATTCGTGAAACTGAGGATTTACATTCATGTTTACACATACAGAAAAATCTAATTTCTCACGGAATCGGACGACCCTTCGTAGCGCAAACTGTTAGTTTGCGCACACCACAATCTAACAGATCGTGGTACAGAAGATTGTTGTTACCCACAAGGACGCGCCATTTTTAGTTGCAATCACTATAATCGCAAATCTTGATAAGGCGCCACTGAAAATGGGGTGTATGGCTGGCGATGATTCGACTGGGGTGATAATGGAATTGAGGATTGGCATGATTGCTAGCCCCACGGATCATTGTAAAATCTCTTCGCTCATCACGCGCATCTCAATATCGAAACCCTCTTTCCGAATTCGACGGTCAAAGTAGACAAGTGTGACGCCAATGACGCCAATCGGCAATATCAAACAAGTCATGGCTAAGTCGAGACAACTCAAAATGGCGTACTGGGCAAGACTCCGCCAAGACGTCAGTTCCGGCGGTCCCCACGCGAGCCGGCCCATCCACTCCTCCAGTAAACTCGCATCCTCTTGCGAGCCTTGCGGCGGCAGGTCCTCATTAACTTGCGTACCATCCGTTATCCCGCTAACGAGTCCCCACGATAATGGAAGAATGCTAAGAATGAAGATCGTTAGCAGAACGATTGCTATCACCATCCCAAAAACGCGCCACCACCCGCCCTTGACCAGTTCGCCGCTGCGCCTGAGCGACTGGAGTGCGGATTTTTCTTCAAACACCGCTGCTAGACTACAGAAAATCCAACGCGATCCGACATAAAGTGCAGCCAATAGTAATATGTAGTCGATAACCCAGTCCGCGGTCTCGGGCAGATAAATTTCACAAAAAAACAGGAAGTCCCATCCGATACACAGGAGGTCCAACGGGAAGTCCCATCCAAGATAGTAAAGAAGAATTAACGGTATTATCACCATCCCGTAAAGGAGTGCGCTAAAAAAGAGTGACCAAAAGCGACGCTTGGTTTGCCTGAACGCAGTACCGACTGTAACGCGTTTGCACAAATAAACTTGCGTGACGCCGAAGGACAGGGTACCTGTGACTACGAACAGTGCTAAAATTACCACAAAGGAGGTTACCAAGGGAACGGCACCACCAACGCCGGACAGAATGTTCGGCTGGTTGACAGCAGAGACCAAAAGCGCTGAAATCCCATCCAATAGATAGGCAGCTAATGCTATGACGAAATAAACGCTGCAGATTTTCGCGAACAGTCGGAAATGGTTGCGATACAGGCTAAACATTGAGTCAAGGACATCCGTGAACCCCATCGGTTGAAGTGATGCCGCAGTCGAAACTTCGCCGTCACTTGCTTGCGATGAATCCTTGGGTTCAGACATTGTGTGTGCCCTTTACGCGTCATTTGCGCATCCGTTAAGCGGGTATTGATCGCATGGTCCATATACAAACTTACGCTTTACCGCATCTATTAGCTACCACGTAGGCAAGAGTTGGAACGCACTCCAGCTCTCCACGGTTATCACACCGGCTCACTCGTCACGCGCATCTCGATATCGAAACCCTCTTTACGAATTCGTTGGTCGAAATAGACCAGTGTTGCGCCGATAATACCGACTGGTAGCATTAGGCACGTGATGGCGAGGCTAAGGAAGTTCTGAATCGAATAAACAACCAACTCCTTCCAAGTCGTCATTTGAGGAATAAACATGCTCCGCAACATTTCCACAAAATCTCCATTTCCACCCATCGTTTGCGTTAATCCTAGCACGAAGAGCAAAGAAAATTGAAGTATAAGTTGAACGAAGAAAACCAGTAGGAAAATCCCAATCATCATACCGAAAACACGCCACCACCCGCCTTTAACCAGTTCACTGCTGCGCTTGAGTGCCCTGACCGCCGATTTTTCCTCAAACACCGCCGCTAGACTGCAAAATATCCAACGAAATCCGAAAAAGATGGCAAACGGAATACCGATGAGAGTAATCGTCAACACCCCGACAGTCAAACCGTAGAGAAGATTGCTCCCAAGGTACGGCCAAAACCTTCGTTTCATATGTTTGAATGCCGTGTTACTGGTAATCTGTTTACCCAAAAAGACTTGCGCGCTTCCGAAGACGAGTCCGCCTATCACAAACAGCATGACCACGGAGCTAATCAGCGAAAGGATTCCGGTTACTAGTGCTACCATCGCTACGTTGAATTCGCCGGAACCGGCGGCGGAAACCGTAGCAACGCCAATCAACAGATTGACAACAAATCCGCAGACAAAATAGACACCACAGATTCTCACAAACAGTTCGAAATGGTTACGATAGAGACTAAACATGGTGTCCAGAACGTCTGTGAACCCCATCGGTTGAAGAGATGTCGCAGCCGCCTCTTCACCGTTGCTTTCTTGTGATGAATCATTAGCTTGTAACATTTGCTCTCCCCCTGTGTTTGAATGGTCGGTAAACGTTATCTCGTGATGCGTAAATTGGCTGTAATAGTAGCACAACCCACTATGATTGTAAAGAAGTGGTGAGAAGGTCGTGGTTGTCCTCTTCGCCGAACGAAACGCCAGAAACCGGTCTAAATCATGGGTGCAAGTCCCGTCCGGTGGGAGAATCTAATCAATCCGTGGCCTGTTCCTCGCAAATTATCAACTTAGCTCACGCGCTGCCATAACCTCAATATCAAACCCCTCTTTCCGGATACGGCGGTCAAAGTAAATCAGCGTTACACCAATAATACCCATCGGCAGCGTCAGACACGTGATAGCCAAGCTAATGCAACTTAGAATAGCGTCCACAAAACCGTCCCAAGTCGTTTGTCCCGGTGCGACCATCTCAACTAACATGGCAACCAACATTGCCTTCAATAGTTTTGTGAACATTTCCCGCAGACCTCCGGTTTCTTGCATCGTTTGTTCCAACAGGGCTTCATCTTCTTGCGTTACCTGATTCGTCAGGCTTCTAAACCCTTGGATACCGTAAATAACGCCCAGAATGAATGGAAACACGACTTGGATAAATAGAACCAACAGAAGAATCCCTATCATCATACCGAAAACGCGCCACCATCCGCCTTTTGACAATTCAGTGCTGCGCTTGAGTGCGCTGATTGGCGGTTTTTCCTCAAACAGAGCCGCCAGACTGCAGAAAATCCAACGAAAGCCAAAAAAGAGGGCAAACGGGATGCCGATGAGCGTAACGGTGAATAACCCGACAACGATGCCGTAGAGGAGATTACTTCCGACGTACGGTAAAAACCTTCGTTTGGCTTGCTTTAACGCCGCGCTGGCAGTGACTCGTCTACCTAAGAAAGTTTGAGCGCTTCCCACGACTAGCCCGCCTTTGACGAGCAGCATTACCACCGCGCTAACCAAGATCAGTCCGTTTTCCGCGAACTTGAACATATGGAATTGGTCAACACTAGCGAAAAGAGCAGTGAAGATACTAGTTAACAGATTGAGAACAGCAATCCAGAGAAAATAAACCCCACAAATGCTTACAAACAGTCTGAAATGGTTACGGTAGATACTAAACATCGCGTCGAGAATGTCCGCGAATCCCATCGGTTGAAGCGATGCTCCTGTGGAGGCTTCACCTTTATCCAGTTGTGGTAGATTGCTAGGTCGGGACATGCTTTCTCCATTCAGAATAGACGGGATTGGTGGGAAGTGAATGACGGCTTCGTTAGTCGAAAAATGTGAACTTCACAATTTTCGACAGATAGTGATTCAGGTTAGCAAAAATAATGTTAAGAATCGCCGTTTTCTGCGCATTCATGCTCTCGTGCGTCTGAGGTCGATTCGACGTAGCGCAATATCTGCGAGCAACAAGAGTAAGGCGATTATCAGGAATGGCCGCCAGAGGTGGATCCGAAGAACAACCGGCTGCTCGGGCGAACGAAATGTGTCTTCGGGCGGGAGGTTGAATCTGCCGCCGGATACCGATGCGAGTTGCTTCAAGCCGGTCTCGTCGGCATTGTGAACAAGGTATTCGTCCGGATAGGAAACCACGGTGCCGGTCACTTGCGTATTGACAATCTCCCCGCTTCGTTTCTGCATGATGTTGACGAAATACGGTCCGACATCATTCGTCGGGAAATCCAGTTCATACCGCCCCGGTGCGGTTTGTGCTACCGCAAGTTGCTTCTTTTTTAGGTCAGGCGCGATAAGGGAGATGTCGCTCTCCAACTCGTTCAGGAAATCTCCGGTCTCGCCAAGGGCATCAATCGCCAGGTGTGCATTTCCCTTTTCCTGTTCAATTTCCGCTTGAAAATTGCTCAGCGTTGTCTTGCGCATGGTGTCACGTACCAACTGCGTCCAGAACTTGCCGTACCCGGGCCACTCCAACCAGTCGGAAGCCCAACGCGCCTTGGCGTCGGATGTGAATGCGACAGATTTACCCAAGCCATACTGCCAACTTGCCAGAAGCGGATCGCCGCGGTCAGAAACGAGGAAAATTTCTGCCGTCGGCCGCGGTTGCGTGGCGACATAGCCGAGCAGAAACGGTGCAACTTGAAGGTCGATTCCGCTCAAAACCTGCGTAGGCTTAATCATCTGAGGAATAAACGGCTCATCAATGATTGCCGACTTTGACGCGGTAATGGTCTCCTTTGCAAAAATCTGCGGAATGTTGTAAGGATCCTGTGTGAAGTAATCGCGTCCGCCGCCCCAGTTTGCTAAGTTGCCCAGCAGATTCATGTCCGCTCCGCTGCCGATGCCCACCGTGGAAATCGTGATGCGTTCCGCGCGCATAGAACTCGCAATGCCATACCAATCACCGGGTTGCGACATGCCGTCACTCAATACGATGACGTGCTTTAGCTTGGCGGCCGTCTCCGTCAGAGCGAGATACGCCTGTTGGAGTGCGGGATAGAGGTTCGTTCCGCCGCCCGCGGTAATTGAACCTATCTGATCGGATATGTACATCTTGTCTGAAGCCGAATGCATTTCGGAAATCCAAAACGGCGAGCCGTCAAAAGCAACAACACCGATCTTATCGCGCCTGCCTAGCAGTTCTACTGCCCCGCGTGCCGCCTCCTTCGCCAATTCAATCTTGATGCCGCCCATGCTCCCCGACTTGTCGATTACCAGCACCATACCCAAAGAAGGCGTTTCCTTTTTCTTCTCCGTGTCGGTTCGCACAGGCAGTATGGCTTCAATCGGGGTTTTGTAGTAGCCGCCAAGTCCAAAACTGTTTTCGCTGCCCAGCATCATGAATCCGCCTCCGAGATCTTGCACGTATGTGCGGATGAGCTCCATCTGTTTCTCGCTCAGGCGATTGGCGGGCACATCGGCGAACACAACGAGGTCGTAGTTTTGCAGATCGGCAAGTTCGTTGGGGACTCCCAAACCGTTGCGGACGTTAACGCGAATGTCGGCATCTTCAAGCGCCTGTGCTAGATAACGCGCTTGCGGTTCATTCTCGTCAATTAACAACACCTTCGGTTTACCTGCTACAACGACAATGCCGAGTGCCCGATTGTTGTCGTGACGGGTATCCTGAGTTGAGCGAGCCAGGGCATCAAAGGTTAACGTTCCGCTCTCCGTAGATGTCTGTGTGAACAGCACCCGATTTTCGCCCGCCACCAAGCGAACCTCTTGCACTGCGGCCTCGAATTTGTTCTTGAAAAGACGTATCTCCGCGATGTCCTCATGGTTGCTGTGAACAAGCACCTCCAAACTGAACGGCTCGCCCTGCTTGACTTGCACGGGGGCATCAATCCGCTCCAGCATAACTTCCGGTTCATCACTCGGGTACAGTGGCACCGTGTCTATCTGCACCCCGAAGTCCTGCCCGCGAAGTCCCGTGTGAATCGCATCTCCCTGCGTCTCGACACCGTCAGTGACGAGAACAATCCGCTTATTCGCATTTGCCGGAAATACGCCCCACGCCATCTCGACCGCCTGTGCAATGTTTGTGGCGTCGCCTGCGTCTTCATCCTCCTCCAACCAAGCCTGCTTGATTCCGGCGAGGTCCAGTTCATCTTCGGATTCATCGCGAAAATCCTTGAGTATCTCCGACCTATGCGTAAAGCCAATGACGCCCGCCTGCTGCCCCGCGCCTCGCGATTTAAGGGCTTCGTTGATAAAGTCCGTCGACTTTTCCAAGCCGTCTGCAGAAATACTATCCGATATATCCGCCAGAAAGATTACCGCCAGTTCGTCATCGGTCTTCAGGTATTGAAGGTCCGCGACGCTCAGGATAAGCAGCACTACAATAATCGCTCGGATGATTAAGCTGACAATCCGCTGTGTTCGCGTCAGATCCACGAGACTGCGCCGGAATCCGTAGTAAAGGGCAGGCAACAGAAGAAGGAGGAAGAGTAGAAATGGACGCGCGATTTCCATCAGTCTAGACGTGAATCAATTGGGAGGTTGAGAATTGAATGGCGCTCACTCAGCAACGGAAGAGTCCAACGGTAGGCAGAGCATTTTGCCCCGCCGCGCATAGGTATATCGTAGCATAGTTAACTGTATGTTTCGTGCGAACATATGAGAATCCGCTTCATCGAAACCGGCATTGCACTTTCCCTAGCCGACGACCTCTGGTTGCTCGGTCTGAATCGCGAGAGTTTTATTTCTCCCAACTGAGCCATCAGCTACTAACGGATTTCCTCGTAAGTGTTTTTCAACCACTTATCTTGCGGCGGTACAATTGGAGGCAGCGCCGAAATCGGTGCCCAAAAAAGCTTGAAGACATGGCCCTGATCGCCCTTTACCTCCCATTCGTCCGCCGTTTCTTCCGGTGTGGTTAGTAGGAAAAAACGCCTTGTTTTCCGCGTACTCAGGCTTTCACTCGGCACCCATCCCGTAATCTTACGGCGGATCCGCGTCGGATCGGGGGCGCCGTCGTATTCGGTATACGAGACGTGCGTGAAATCTGTGTGTGTAGAATCGTAATTTACAGTCAGTCCCCTGGTTAGTTCTTCCTTGTAGACGTTTGCACTCAAACTTGGGTTGGTATAAATCGGGGTTGTAATCGAAACAACCCTCTCGTCCTCCTCCAACTCGTTTTCAATACCGCCGAGCGATTTTTCAATCTTCACAGCCCGCAGCCCTGTTTCCTCATAGACCTCTCTCATTACCGCCGTTTCGGGCGTTTCACCGGCCTCAATGGTCCCGGCTGGAATTTGGATGCCCGCCCTCGGATGCTTAAACAACAGTAACTCCTTTACCCCATTGCGTTCGCGTGTGATAAATGCGGCAACTTTTTCGACGACGCTATTCACGTAAATACCCCTCGGTTTTTGCCCGATGTCTCATGCCAGAGAATGAAATTGGATGCATCTTTGACTTCCCATTTCTATCTTACCCGAGATTGGGAAGATTTCCATTCTCTCTGAGCATCTTTTCCGAAAAACTTGCCTTCAACCGCCTTCCCGATGTCAATATCAAACTGGTCGGCTAACGCCGCAAGTATCACGAAGGCGTCGGCAATCTCGTCTTCAAGCCGATCGGCGCGAAACTCGCCGTAGTTTATTGACCAAAGCCGTTTCAATTCCGACGCAATTTCTCCAACCTCTTCAGTCAATAATACTCCCAACTTGACGGGATCCGTAACAAAGCCCCGTTTTCCGCGTTCCTCAGCGATTCGTTCCTGAAGTTCAGTCAAGTCGGTCATGAATTTCCCCTTTGCTCAGCAAAAAAACAGGTTCTTCAGGGTTAAGTGTGGGAATGAAACTTGCTAATGGAATGGTATTAACCGTCAAAGCGAACCGTACGAAGGCACGGGGCTAATACAACCGTTCAACAAATCGACGCAACTGCAATTCTAGGTCTTTGCCTATTTCCGGGTGCTTATCCGCGAGGTTGTTGAGTTCGTATAGATCTGTCTTTCGATTATAGAGCTCTGCCTTTGGCGGCGTTTCCAAACTTCCGACAAGCGTGCAGGAGATTGCGCCAAGCGTGCCCGGCATACTTTGCTCAACCTTGGGAAGGGTTGGAAGCCACCAGATATAACTCCAATCGGGAGAACGTATACTCCACGATTTCAGATAGAAGCCGGTGTAGGCGTAATCACGAATCTTTTCCGTCTGTCCGGACATAATTGGGATAAGGCTCTGACCGTGCATGTGTTCTGGCCCATCAACACCCAAGAAATCAAGGACAGTGGGCATAATATCCGGCGGCTGCGTGAATGCCGACCGACGTTCGCCGCTGCCGATTCCTTCAGGTTGTTTGATTATCAATGGAATATGCACAAGTTCCTCGTAGGGCCAAGGACGTGCTTTTCGCATGATACCGTGCCCCCACCTGCCTTCGCCCAGCGGTTCGCCGTGGTCGGACATGAAGACAATCAACGTGTTATCGAACATGCCGAGGTCGCGCAACCGGTCCAGGAAGATGCCAAGCCATTTATCCACCAATGTAATCTCACCCGCGTAAAGCGCTTGAACACATTTCAGGTCCTCCTCAGTCAGATACCCCTCCACCTCGCCGGGGATTGGATGAATGAGTTCTTTGCCGTTGTAGTCGGGCTGGTACATCCGGTTGAAAGGCTCGGGCGGGTCCCACGGTTCATGCGGGTCAAAACAGTCCATCCATAGGAATAGTCCATCCTTCTTGGGTTGATTCTCGATCCAGTGCAGTGATGATTTGACAACCTGCGCAATAAAGTGGTCTTCATCGCTCTTCCAGTGCGATCGATTTCGTAGGTATTGTTCGAGCTGGTCGCGAACGTTTGCACTTGCCCCTGCGTCGCTGTTGGGTTTGTGATACGCGTCCACATCAACTTGAATTGATTCATCAAGGATGTGTGGGTCACCCTCCTGTCCGCGGATGAAGTGGACGTAGTCGAAGCCGCGCTCAAATGCCATTTGCGGCTTGTGCATGTGATAAGTATCGGCAATCAATGCCGAAGTATAGCCCGAATTCCAGAGCACCTCGGCCAAGAGAACATCGTCGTGTTCAAGACGCTGCCATCCGCGAAAAGGAAAGGTATAACGCCCGGTGAACAGCGAGGTGCGTGTAGGAATGGTCGGCAATCCTTCTGCAAAAGCCATATCAAAGACGCAACTTTCCTCTGCAAATCGATCCAGATTTGGAGTCTGAATCCACTCGTTGCCGTAGCAACCGAAATGGTCGACACGCCAACTATCCGCCATAATGACAATTACATTCATATTCTGAACCTAGATTGACTAGTGTTGAGAGACACCAATTCGTATTCGATTTGGTGTCGTTTGGGGGGAATCGGCGACAGCCATCCAATCGACAGGATGACTCGCCGATAGGCTTAAGTTGAACCGGAGTTACAAGCTCCTAGTTGGGTGGTGGGGCGCTGAGGAGGTATCTCTTTCCACCGCTTAGAAAGGAGGCTTTCGCATAAGTGAGGATCTTGGCAACTTCCAACTGTTCATCGTACGAAACCGGCATGTTGCCTGTGCGAAACATCTCAATAGCCGTTTTTACCGTGCGGACGTGGAAGTGCTCCTCCGCGAAATCGGGATCGTCGGGCAGAATCCCTAGAATTGGATTCGTCTCCCCATAGTGCCTGCCAATTGATCGGGATAGTCTTCAAATTTCTGCAGTGATCGCAGGTAGTCCGCACTAACCTGTGCGGCTTCGGCGGGCGCCATAATCTCGGCGAGCGCCTGGTGAACGGTCACGTATCCGTCATATCCGATCGTCTCCAGAGCGTCAAACACTTCACGCCAGTTCACGCCCCGTGGATCGTGGAGTGGAATGTGGTCGAAATGAATTACCCCGCGAACCCATGTTTCGATGTTCGCTTTGCCTTCAGGATTGGGCATGTAATTTTGGAGATAAACATTAAACAGATACGGCTTAAATGCATCGAGCGCCTCTAACCCATATGGTTGACCGCACATGCGCAGATTCGCAGGCTCGTAAATAATGCCGAAATTCGGACGATTTACCCGTCGCAACACTTCCACCGAACCTTCAATCGTCTCGAACAAACTTGCAGCGTGGCATTGATGCGCGAGACGTATGCCGCGCTCGGCAGCCTCATCACATGCACGCTGCGCCCAAGCGATGTCCTCCTCCTTCTTCATACAGATTCGCATCAAGCCACAGGAGAAGGCTTCGGCAAGGTCGAGGTAGGGTGTGATGTTTCGTAGCGCGTTGGGTCCCCGCTCAAAATTCTCCGGGATGGCGAAGTCGCCAGTGATCATTGAAACCTTTAAATCTAGGCTGTCGAGAATCCGGCGTACCTCTGCGACACGTTCCTTCGACGAATGTGTGCCCGCAACAGATGCCCGCATGCAGATAGCATGATAGCCGTTATCCTTCGCCAATTCCGAAAAGTCTTCAAATGGCACGGCAGCCTTCTCTTTGTCGGAGAACGATTCCGCAATCCGCGTGGAGAGTGAAAGTTTCATGGACGATACTCCTGTCAATCCTTCTTACGACCCACATGCGCGTAGCAAAAAGAGTGAGTTAGAACCGAGAGAACACTGACGTAACCTTAACACGATGACCCTTCTACGTCAATGACAATTAGTCTGAGATTCACCGTAGAGGAAGCTCTTTACCGTCCGGTTTTCGACTTTTTACGTTTCACGCTTCATATCTTTCTAATAGCGAATTCGCCAGACAATCTGCTATCATATTCTCCCCAACCGGAACGGAACCTGCGCAAACACGCGCAATCGCCGTAGAATCACTATGGAGGGTTTTATGCAAGACCAAATGAAAATCGGAATCATCGGGTGCGGCGCAATCAGCGGGGCATACTTCGGCGGCGCCCAAAACACGAACGCGCTGGAAATCAAATCCTGCGCCGACATCCGCATGGAAGCCGTTCAAGAGGCGGCGGACGCATGGGGGTGCCAAGCCGTCAGTGTGGACGCGTTGTTGGCGGACGACGAGATTGAACTCGTCATTAACTTGACCATTCCAAGGGCGCATGTGGAAGTGGCGACTGCGGTGTTGGAATCAGGAAAGCACGTCTATACCGAAAAGCCTTTCGGTGTGAGCATCGAAAGCGGGCAGAAACTCCTCGCGAAAGCGGCTGAAACCGGGTTACGCGTCGGCAACGCCCCGGACACCTTCTTCGGGGCTGGAATTCAGACATCGCGGAAGGTGGTTGACGAAGGCGGTATTGGAAAACCCATCGCGGGCACGGCGTTCATGTGCGGCCACGGTCACGAAAGCTGGCATCCGAATCCCGCGTTCTATTACGACATCGGCGGCGGTCCGATGCTCGACATGGGCCCCTACTACGTGACAGCGCTGGTCAATATTCTCGGACCCGTCAAACGCGTCGCCGCCATGACCACCAAGGCATTTGAGGAAAGAGTGGCAACCAGCGAAACCGCCTACGGACTTCGCATCCCCATAAAAACAACCACCCACCTGACCGGGGTGCTTGAGTTTGTGAGCGGTGCCATCGTCACCACGATCATGAGCTTCGATATGTGGAGGCACAGCTTGCCGTGCATCGAACTTTACGGCGAAACAGGATCAATTCAAGTGCCCGACCCGAACGGATTCGCGGGACCGGTGTTCCTTTCACAAAATCGTGAGGATTGGTCGGAAGTCCCGCACGCCTTCCCGGCAAATGCGCGTACCATTGGCGTAATCGATATGGTTCGTGCCATACGCTCCGGGCGGCCGCACCGCGCCAATGACGCTCTGGCTTACCATGTTCTCGAAGTGATGCTCGCATTCGACAAGTCATCGGAATCGAATGAGCATGTCGAAATCCAGAGCACCGTGGAACGACCCGCGCCCCTTCCGCTGGGGCTTGGCGAATGGGAGGTGGAAGATTGAAGGTTCTTACTGGCAGTATGAAGGGAACGATCCAGGGAGCAGATAGCGACTGCGATAGAAAGTCCCGCACGATAGAGATTCACGTGTTAAAAAGAATATCTATCGACCTTCCTATTCGGCGGGTTGATTCCTGCAATCAAATGCGACTTCCTTGTCTGAGGCGGGGATTTTCTTGACAAAAGCCAAAGTTTTCTGATAAAATAAAATGGCAATTTTGGTGGGATGGCTGAGTGGTCGAAAGCGGCGGTCTTGAAAACCGTTGTACCGCAAGGTACCGTGGGTTCGAATCCTACTCCCACCGCCATTATTGTAACCACGTGTGGAGAGGTGCGAGAGCGGTTGAATCGGGCTGCCTGCTAAGCAGTTGTGCCTTAGTGGTACCATGGGTTCGAATCCCATCCTCTCCGCCATTTTTATGCGCCTGTAGCTCAGCGGATTAGAGCATCTGACTACGGATCAGAAGGCCGGGGGTTCGAATCCTCTCAGGCGCTTTGCGTAGTAGATAGACTCTGCTGTGCCGTAATCTGCATACGGGTTACGGCATACGGCGTATGCCTACTACAGTGGGGCTGACGCCGCGCGATAATAGGAGGGTCGCCTACACTTATCTTCACGTTTGAATATGTCGGACGAGTTCTGGATGCGTGATGCCCTCGAACTGGCGCGACAGGCATCCAAAAGGGGCGAGGTTCCCGTCGGAGCCGTGATCGTCAGAGAGGGCGCGGTGCTCTCTCGCTCGCATAACGCCCGCGAATCGTCGAAGGATTCGACTGCGCATGCGGAGGTGCTCGCCATTCGGTCCGCGTCGCGGCACATCGGGGATTGGCGGCTAACGGACACGACGTTGTACGTCACCTTGGAGCCCTGTCCGATGTGCGCCGGAGCGATCGTCTTGGCGCGTATCCCGCGAGTGGTTTACGCCGCTTCGGAACCAAAGTTTGGCGCGGCGGGCAGCGTGTTTGACATTTTGCAAGAGGTGCGATTAAATCACAGAGTGGATGTCGTAAAAGGCGTCTTGGGTGAGGAAAGTCGCGCTCTACTTCAATCCTTCTTTCATGAACGCCGCTGAACCTGCGGAGAGATGCAGGAGTGGTTGAACTGGACAGTCTCGAAAACTGTTGTGCGGGCAACTGCACCGTGGGTTCGAATCCCACTCTCTCCGCCATTTTGCACTTTCGCCCCATTGGACGGGCAGTCCCATTTTCGCGTTTCACACCGTGGTTTTTTCCATTCACACCCCTTCTTATGTACAAGGACATCATAAGTTACCAACTAGCCGACGAGGTCACCGAGGAACATTTACTTAGTGTTGCGGCCCGAATCGTAGAGAGTTGGATGACAAAACAACCTGGATTCATAAAGTGGGAAATCCACAAGAATAATGCCGGAGGCTATACAGACATTGTGTACTGGAATTCTAAAGAGGATGCCAAGAGGGCGGAGAAAGAGATGACGAATATTC
The DNA here is from genome assembly GCA_965204085.1 of Candidatus Poribacteria bacterium. Lineage (GTDB taxonomy): Bacteria > Poribacteria > WGA-4E > WGA-4E > JAJDTR01 > JAJDTR01. The sequence continues at coordinate 2,952,239 of CBDBEE010000002.1, forward strand.
CCAATGCTAACGATTGGTATGAATGCTACAAAGAGAATTCAATCGAAAGTCAGAATTTGGAAGAAGTCAGAAGATTCGAGTAACACGTTGTTATGACCACGAATGGAATAGCCACTGGCGTGGTACATAGAGTGCCAGCGGATTTACGACAGGCTCTTATTTCAGCGAACGTGGTGCGAGACGCGTGGAACGACCTTACGCCACTCGCCCGTAATGAATGGATCTGTTGGGTTACATCGGTCAAGAAGCCGGAGACGAGAAGACGTCACATTGAGCGAGTACCCATTGAACTCCTAGAGGGAAAGCGCCGACCATGTTGTTGGCCCGGTTGCCCCCACCGTTGAAATAGGCAAAATCGGCACACAACATCAGTTGTTTCGTTTAAAACGGCTTCGACCATAGGTTACTAATTTACCGCTATATGGGGCAGTAGCTCAGATGGGAGAGCGCATCCCTCGCACGGATGAGGTCACGGGTTCAAATCCCGTCTGCTCCATTCACATCCTTCCCAAATGTAGTATCCCTGCTAAATCCGACTTCACTAGCCTTTGCGGTAGAATCTTCTATGATCATGGGACAGATTTCCTCCTGTTAATTGATGAATTCTCGTCACTCAGTTCATCCGCAGTGTTGAGAAATTTTCTCATGAGCATGATACCTCGCGTACCAATGCAAAGCCATGATGGAATGCTACGCCCATTATGCTTGTTATCGTCCGATTTTCAAACTATACTTCACGTTGCCGGGAATTGCGTGTTTTCGAGCGTTTGGTAAAGTAGTAGCCACGATCAAGTGAGATCATAGATTTCCGGTAACTGTTTAGTCTATCAATCTGTTTTGGGAATGTTGGTTCGTGGTGCTGCAGTTTAATCCTTGTTCCTACACCATCAAGCGAACGATCAACTGAGCGGATAGATCAAGCGACTGGATAGGGAGCGCGATAGAGATCTCAGTGCGATAGCTAATCCTGATAGAGATCCATGAGCGTAATGTAGGAGATCAACTGACTGAATAAGGAAGGCGATAGAAATCTTCTCCAGGTCGCGATTTCCTGTTGGTGCGTAAGTTCTGGACTAAACAATTACGATTTCCGTACCACAATCTGTTAGATTGTGATCGCTTCTATATGACCATAAAGATCCCATCTCCGAATCGCGACCTGCTGGTGCCGCGTAAGTCGTATTACAACCCATAATTGTTGAGAAAACAAGCTCAATTTTACTCGACAGAAGGATCAACCGAGTGAATAGCGAGGGCGATAGCTAATCCCATAGAGATCCCTCAAGCGAGCGAATAGCAAGTGATCAACTGAGTGGAGAACGAAGGAGCAACTGACCGATAGGAGTTCCCACGGTGGAGATTCCTGCGATCTCCGAATCGCGACACACTTGTGCTGCGAAAACTAGCGCAATATTACCCAACGCAAGGTATAGCACCTATGGTTATGCAATCGTGATATGGTATAATCATCATTATGAAAAACGCAGCCAAACCGAAACTTCTCTCCGGCGGCAACCCACAAATTCCAAAAGGTGACGGGGACGCACCCGTGCAGGCGTACATTGCAGCCATGCCGGGCTGGAAACACAACGTCGGATGCTTTCTCGACACACTCCTCGTGCGCATCGTGCCCAATGTGCGTAAGGCGGTGAGGTGGAACTCGCCCTTCTATGGCATCGAGGGACAGGGGTGGTTCCTCTCGTTTCATTGCTTCACGAAGTACGTCAAGGTGACTTTCCTTAACGGCGCGTCGCTGCATCCTGTCCCACCCGTCGCATCCAAGCATGAGAACGTGCGCTACTATCACATCTACGAGAATGATCCCTTCGACGAAGAGTTAATGTCGAATTGGATTCGGCAGGCATCGGAGCTGCTTGGAGAAGACATGTTTTAAGTTCGACTTTGTACAAAAGTACAACAGTTGGATTGTACGGAACGCCGAATAAAACCAAACCCGTAGGCGGGGCATCTTGCCCCGCCGTGATGGCACCGGAAACCGCTACCGACTTTTTCACAGGTCAACCAAAAAGAACAGATGGTTGAAATTTCACCCACTTTTCCGGAACGTTTGATTGACACCGTCTGCTATGCTACCTAAATGTACAAAGTCGAGTTGAGTATCCCTAGTGGATATACAAGGTAGGATAATACAAGCGGGCGCAAAGGTTACAATCGACGCATTCATAATCAAATTAAATTTGATTCGAATTCATGGCGCCTTCATGCGAAGTAGCTCAGATGGGAGAGCGCTTCTCTCGCACGGATGAGGTAATGGGTTCAAATCCCGTCAGGTCCATTCCCACCTCCCCTTGAAACGGTGCGAGTTCGGTGTTATAGCGATGGAGTAGAATCGACGCGGATTGCCACGGGGACTCTATCCCACTCGCTAATCGTTCGATTCATCTCCCCTTATTCAGTCGGTTGTTCCTTTTACGATGGTTCACCTTGATACCCCCTTTTTCCTGTTGTTAATCATTAGCGTTCCGCTGCTGTTGATTGTTCATCGCGGCACACGAGTCGAAGCATCGCGATGGCGTAAATCGACCACGCTAATGCTACGAACGGTTGCCGTACTGTGTTTTGTTCTGGCGCTGGCAGGTTTGCACAGTAATCACCGCGAAGAGGTTCTCGCTGTTGCCTTCGTCTTGGATGTTTCGGAGAGCGTTCCAACAGGAGAACAGCAAAGGGGAGTGGATTTAATCAATGCGGCGATTGACGAGTTAGAGCCAACAGATTTGTACAGTGTCATCCCGTTCGCCGCGCAGTCGACGACCTCCACCGCCATGCGTTCAAAGATGGAGCAACCGAATTTCTCGCCCGACATATTGGCGGAAGTGGCGCTGGATCACGATGCGACGGACATCGCGGCGGCACTTCATTTAGCGATGCGTATTTTGCCGGATGATCGACAAAAGAGAATAGTGCTGTTGAGCGATGGATTACAAAACGCCGGCGATTTGAATCCGCTCCTGGACCTCGCGCGGGCAACCGGGATTGAAATATTCACAATCCCGCTGAATTCCGAAAGAGCCGATGAGGTCTGGGTACGCGACCTGCATCTGCCTTCGCAGGTAATATCCGGACAAACTTTCACCGTGCGCGCGATTGTCGAAAGCACGGAGACCAAGACGGTGGAGATTCACCTTCATCGCGACGGCAAACCGGTTTCTGATCCACAGTTTGTTACGCTGAAACCGGGGAAACAGGAGATTAAAATACCCGACCAACGGATTAACGAGCAGGGGAGCTATACGTACCAATTCAAAATTTCGGTGCGGGATGGCATTCTCGAAAACAACGAGGCGTACGGCTATGTCAGTGTGAGGGGTCAACCTCGCGCACTGTATGTGGAGGGCGATGCGGGACAGACCGACGTCCTGAAACACATCCTCGAATCCAATGGATTTACGGTGGATATCGTATCGCCGCATGATTTCACGACCGAGTTAGCCGATTTGCGAAGCAGTGCGGTGATGATTCTGAGTAACGTTTCGGCGGAGGACCTTTCAAATGCCCGAATGGACCTGATTGAGAGTTATGTCCGTGATCTCGGGAAAGGATTGGTTGTGATTGGTGGGTCGCGTGCCTTCGGCATGGGCGGTTATCACGACACCGGCCTTGAGCGAGTCTTGCCCGTTGACATGACACCTAAGCATCGAAAAGAATCTTTGGCGCTGATGTTCGTCATTGATACATCCGGCAGCATGGCAAATTACGTCGGAGTGGATCAGAAGATTCAGCTAGCGATTGAAGGCATTCGAGCCGGCGTGCGGGAACTTGATAAGGAGGATAAGACGGGTGTAATCGGTTTTGCCGCTAAGATTGGATTGGACATTTCACCCACAACGGATCATGAGAGAATCATCCGCAAAGTTGGTGAGCTAGCCCCAACGGGCGGTACAAAAATGTACCCTGCACTCAGACGAGGGTATGAAAAACTCAAGGCGGTCAATGCCAAACAGAAACATCTCATTCTTCTGTCCGATGGCAGGTCTGACGGGGATTTTAACACACTCGCGGAACAGATCGCGGCTGACGACATCTATGTGACGACGATTGCTATCGGCGATGCGGCTCAGACCCTCATGCAAGCGATTGCGGAGCAGGGGAGAGGAAATTACGTGGCTGTTCAAAATGTGAGCCAATTGCCGAAGATATTGGCGGATGAGGTCAGGCAAACCCAAAAATACATGGTTCAGGAGGATTTTCAACCGACAATTAGCGAGAACGGTTCGGCGATCTTGGCGGGAATTGTCCAACTCCCACGGCTACACGGTTACATCGCCACTTCGGAAAAGGAATACAGTCAGGTTTATATCCGTTCTAACCAAGAGCACCCGATTCTCGCCGCATGGCATTACGGCTTTGGCAAATCCGTCGCCTTTACCTCGGATGTCAAACCCGGGTGGGCGGCGGAATGGATAGAATGGGAGCAGTTTGGCAAGTTTTGGGGGCAAGTGGTCAATTGGGCGGCGCCCGGTCATGAGGATAGTGGAGACTTTGACCTTGATGTTTCTCAGCGCGGCGGCGTCGGGCAGGTAGTCATTGATATTGCTAACGCCTTAGCAGTCTCCAGCGATCAGGGATTCGATGTCCGCGTTGCACCGCCGAATGGAACAGGAGAAGTCGTCGAAGTCCATAGGGAAATGCCGACACGGTTCAGCGGGAAATTTTCTATTGGGGAAACAGGAGTATACTTGGTTACCGCACAGATGAAGCGGAATGGTCGCGTTATCGGCTCAAAGCAAGCGAGTTTCGCACTTTCATACCCTACGGAGTACGGCGAGTTTCAAACTAACGGCCAGCTATTGAGGACGATCGCCAGCCGCACGAACGGTATTTATGAACCTACACCCGAGCACATTTCAAAACATTCCGGCGATGCGGTCGAAACACCTAAATCACTCTCGCAGGTTCTTTTGATCGCGGGGATTCTTATCTTTGTGCTTGAGATGATTCTTCGCCGATTTAGCGTGGCTAGCGGTTACTTTACGCAACTTCGCGAGCAAATGGCGGCGTTTCGCCGCAGCGGGAAAGGCGAGTCAACCGAAACGATGAGCCGATTGAGCACCCGAAAAGCGGAATTGGCTGGAATAACGAGTACCACGCCAACCACTCGGGGCGTGGCTGCGGAGAAGCCGGTATTGGCAAGCGAGAATAACGTGTCGGCAGTGTTTGAAGGCGAGGGAAACATGGGGCGGTTGTTGAGAGCGAAGCGCCGAGCCCAAGGCAGCGGTTGATCTTCACCGCACTCATACCTTGAAGAATTTAAAGATTTGATTTGAGGATTTACTCGTCGCTTGAATTTTTTTTCTGAACAAACCCGTAGAGTTCGATCTCTTGGGCGACTGGGGCACCGCGCTTGACTTGCCGGTTTCTTACCGCGCCAAATTGATAAGAATATTGCCCCGCAATTCTCTCATCGTCGAAGGTTCCTCCAACCCTTATTCGGATGGCGTCCGTAACCACGCTGACTCGCATATCAATTGTGGATTGACGTTTGTTCTTAATCTTGTCAATTCTTTTCCATTCCCCCTCTCCGCCGATACTCTCATAAATGATCAAATCCTCAAAATTTGTCTCTCGAATAACTATTCGGTGAATCGGTTTGCGTGTTGGCAAGGTAACAACAATACAATGCCCCTTGGACACGCCCAAAGTTTCCAAATTGCCGTCGATCATTTCGGGTACGGTACAAGTTGCTCCTTCAAGAAGCGAATAATTATTGCTCCATTCCTGCGGCGCGACTAGGGCACTCATGAAACCTGCTTTACATCCTGCAGCGAAGCAAGACACGACTAACAGTGGTATGCAGAAATGACGTTTCATGTTTAGAATACCTCCTTTCCAACGCATGGGCCATCTTTGACACTAAACTGTATTGCGTTACAACCTTGACGCTCGTTCAATCCGAGGACTTGAACTCGAGTTGTTGCGTGACAGTGTATCAAATCGCTTAGGCCTGTTTCAAGGCAAATTTACGTTTGCGATTGGGAAATCGGCAAAAGCGATAGAAGCTGAAAGTGCGGAAGGATGCCAAAAGCGCAGATTGGCCGAAAAATGAGGGTAAGACCGGCGATTTCACAAGCGTCGCGATTGAAAATAGGATTGTTACCGGAACTCTATCGCATGGGATACTCTATCTGCTCAGTTGATTGATCGTTTGATTCCTACGGTCTGAAATGCGTAACTTTTACAGGCGCTTATGAATGCATAACGATTCCCTAGGATTGCCGCGTTGCCGAGACTTGAAATCAGGGGAAATGCATCTAAATTATCTACTCGACAAAAAAGAGAATCAGGCTAAGTTTGTGATAATTTTCTTAGGGGTTGTAGGTTGGGTTGAACGGCATTCCGTTAATAATCGCCAAGCTTAGAGGAGTTTTCGAGTTCCCGCTTTGCCTTAACGTGCCAAAATTAGAGTGAAACCCAACATTAATCGTACATTCTTCCACCATGAGACACCCTGTATAATTAGGTGCGTTTCCCCTGGACTTGAAATCAGAAAGCCTTTCCGTTTCACGCTATCCTGTGTTATACTCAATACTTTTAGTGCCATCGCTTTTCCCTGATCCCTTTCAGTGACAGGGCTTAGAGCTCGTTTGAAAAGTACATTTGTAGGGTGCGCACTGCGCACCAGCCTCTAAAAGCCCCAGCGGGGCGACAGGTATGTAGCAGGCAACAATAAATACATGAAGAAACTTCCTACAAATGACCAAAAATGGCTTTGCTACCGATTATTCAAACAGGATCTTAACCGTCCATACTATCAATCGTCCTCGTTGTATTGAAAAACAGGCTTTAATACCAAAACTTATTTTGTGTTTGAGAACCTTCCGGTTCGTTGAACCTACTATCACCTTTGAGGAGTCACAACCTTGGCAGAAAGCCATAATTTTCAAGCCAGTCACCTTCATTCGATTGTCCGCAGGTTGTTTGTTGCAGCCGGCACGCCACTCCATATTGCTCAGGACGTAGCCGAAATCTTGGTGAATGCCAACCTCACGGGCCACGACTCGCACGGTGTGCTCCGAATCCCCGGGTATTTGCAAGGCATCGAGAGCGGCGGCTTAAATCCTACTGGCGAACCGGAGATTATTAAAGAAACCGACACAACGCTAATTGTAGATGGTGGTAACTGCCTCGGTCATTTCGCTGCGCGCCAAGCGATGAAGTGGACTATAGCCAAAGCGAAAGAAGCAAATTTCTGCGGTCTGAGCCTTGGTAGTACGGGCCATATTGGTCGATTGGGCGAATATGCGGAGGCTGCAACTCGCGAGGGATGCATCGGAATTGTCACGTTTGGAAGCGGGTGCGGGGGTGCGGGCGCCGTCGTGCCGTTTGGTGGTTCCAAGGGCGCTCTCGGAACGAATCCCATCGCGGTAGGCGTTCCGACGGGTGATGATTCGCCGTTCATTATAGATTATGCGACAAGCATGATTGCACAAGGCAAAATTCAAGTGGCGCAGAGCAAAGGGATTGACCTACCGGAAGGCTCCATTCTGGATAAACATGGCAACCCGTCAGTCAAAACAGCGGATTACTTTGACGGTGGTCCAATGTTACCCTTCGGAGGACACAAGGGATACGCACTGTCATTGCTAGTCTGCATGCTTGGAGGATTGTCCGGGAACTTCGATATTGAGAAGGGATTGATGCAAGGATTCTTTATGCAGGCAATCAATATAGCAGCTTATACCCCTCTGGACGAATACCAACAGGGGGTGCGAGCCCTCCTTGACGGAATGAAGCGTACACCTCCGGCGCCGGGATACGACGAAGTTTTGGTGCCGGGTGACTTCGAATACCGTGCCCGAACTCACCGGCTCGTTGACGGAATTGACCTTCCGGACACTATATACCGGCAGATTTGTCAGTGCGCGGAGACGCTATCCGTTTCGATGGACGATGACGCCACCGAAGATATCGATCGGCAATTCTACTCGACATGATGGAGAAATGGCAAAGGACTAGCGCGTAAACACGCCTACCATTCTGTCCGGAGGTATCGTTGAATCTCAAGCAGAAGGTAAAATTCGTCGCTGACACATTGGAAGAGATGCTCGGCAGGTATGAGGGGCAAGCCGAAGACAACGTTTTGGACTGCCTGATGCGCACCGTTCTCTCCCAAAACACCAACGATGTCAACCGGGACAAGGGGTACGCGGCTCTTAGAAACAGGTTCCCCACGTGGGAAGATGTATCCAATGCCGATGTCGAGACTATCGGCGAGACGATTAAGATTGCTGGTCTGCACACGCAAAAAAGCCGCACCATTAAGAATTTTCTGACCTGGCTGAAGACAGAACGCGGCGAGTTGAATCTCGAATTCGTCTGCGAGATGGAGACCGAGGATGCCCGACAATACCTCTGCCAACACAAGGGAATTGGCATCAAAACGGCTTCCGTCACCCTCGCCTTTGTCTGTGGTCATGACGTGTTCCCCGTGGACACCCATGTGCTGCGCATTAGCAAACGACTTGGGTTCATACCGCTTACTTGTACCGCGGAGAAAGCACATGAGTTAATGGGAGAGATTATTCCCAAGGGAAGGGCGTTTCCTTTTCACATGAACCTGATTCAGTTTGGGCGGCAGATTTGCAATGCCCGAAAACCAAAGTGCGATGAATGCGCTTTGACGCAGCACTGTCTGTATTTCAAAGGAAAACTATAAAAAGCGAAATATGAACCAGTGCTTTATGAAAATTCTTGGGGCGCAGCTATACCGCCCACAATCTGACGAAACTTAAGGAGAAATGAATGATTGCACCACACGGATCCGAGAAACTAAATCCGCTCTATGTAGCGGATGATGCGCAGCGAACTAACCTAATAGAAGAGGCGGAAAGCTTGCCGAGTATCATCATATCCTCGGGCGCGGCATCATCCGCTGTAATGCTCGGTTCAGGTTATTTTAATCCGCTAACCGGGTATATGAACATCCCCGAAGCCATAAGCGTTGCCGAGAAAATGACGACCATGGATGGGCTGTTCTGGCCCGTGCCAATTATGAACATCGTAAAGGCGGACCAACTTACAACGGCAGTCGGGGATGCCAGCCGGATCGCGTTGCGGGATCCAAACGTGGATGGCAATCCGGTTCTTGCGATCATGGACATTTCAGGGATTGAAGTCCTTACCGATGCGCAAAAAGGGGTGCTCATTGAACATACGTTTCGTACGACGGATCCGGAGCATCCGGGAGTCGCCGCTTTCAGCGCTATGGGAGATCGAGTCATCTCGGGGCAAATCCAAGTGCTCAGCTATTCCTATTTCAAGTCCGATTTTGCCGATACATTTCGGACCGCCGTCGAAATCCGCGAGGATATCGCCAAGCGAGGCTGGAACAGGGTCGTCGCTTTTCAGACGCGCAACCCCATGCACCGAGCGCACGAAGAGTTGTGCCGTATTGCCCAGAAGGCGGTCGGCGCCGACGGAATCCTGATTCACATGCTGCTCGGAAAGTTGAAACCGGGGGACATTCCGGCTCATGTGCGCGATGCATCGATTCGGAAGATGGTGGAACTCTATTTTCCCGAAAACACCGTTTCCGTCACCGGGTACGGCTTCGACATGCTTTACGCCGGACCGCGCGAGGCGCTGCTGCACGCCGTATTCCGCCAGAATTGCGGCTGCACGGACCTCATCGTCGGGCGAGATCATGCGGGTGTCGGCGATTACTACGGTCCCTTTGACGCGCAGACAATTTTTGACGAGATCCCCGAAAATGCGCTTGAAATCGAAATCTTTCGCGGCGACCACACCGTCTGGAGCAACACGTGTGGCGCGATTGTCATGATGCGCGACTGTCCGCACGGGCCCGAGGACTATCTCTTCCTGTCAGGCACAAAGGTCAGGGAGATGTTGGCGGCTGGTGAGAAATTGCCCGAAGAATTTTCGCGTCCCGAAGTCGCGGAAATTCTGATGCGTTACTACCAAGAAGAGGAGAATGGGTGAAGCCCGAAGCCGCATGGCCAAATACTGCAAATGGGTTACGGTACCCGTGTAAATTATTTATCCCTCGCGCTTGGATTCAGTACCGCCTAATGCTCTAGTCGTAACCCACTGCGCACTAAGTGTGGCAAATATCATGCAGGCTATTCAATACGTCAAAAGCATCCCGCGGTATTTGGTTGTTCGGCTGCTGGGCAAGCATATCGGCGCGCTGTACACTTCCGGTGTTTCGTGCATACGTCTGACTGAAATCGAGCAGCCGCAACTAATTGGCGCAGAGTGGGTAAAGATTAGAACATGCTTGAGCGGGATTTGCGGATCCGATCTTGCGACGATTACTGCGAAGGGGAGTCCGTATTTTTCACCCTTTACCTCATGTCCGTTTGTGTTGGGACACGAGGTTGTCGGGGAAATTGCAGAGATCGGTACCGAGGTTGAAGGGTACGCCACCGGCGATCGAATCGTCATTGAACCTGTTTTGTCCTGCGCCATCCGAGGGATTCAGCCGTTTTGCTATCAGTGTCAGCGCGGGCAATTTGCCAACTGCGAAAACATCACGGAGGGAGATGTTTCATCGGGAATCCAGACCGGCTACTGTCGAGACACCGGCGGTGGATGGAGTGAATACTTCGTCGCCCATCAAAATCAACTTCATCATGTCCCCGAAGATCTGTCCGATGAGATTGCCGTGCTTGCCGAGCCGTTCGCTTGTGCGCTACACGGCGTCCTCAAAGCGAATTTGGATGAAAAAGCTGAAATCCTTATTATCGGCGCTGGAACCATGGGATTGCTCACGGTTGCAATCATCCGTGCCCTTGGAAGAACGAACCGGATCCTCATTGTTGCCAAATACCCGCATCAACAGAAACTCGCACGCGAACTTGGTGCCGACGAGATTATTCCACACGATAAGCAGCTATACGCCAATTTTTGCCGTTTGACGGGGGCGGAATCCCATCAACCGGAACTGGGCAAGCCTGTTCTGCTTGGCGGCGCTGACGTTACGTTTGACTGTGTCGCATCAGCCACCACAATCGACGATGCGCTCCGCTTTACTCGGGCGCAAGGACGTGTCCTTCTCGTCGGAATGCCCGCTATCCCAAAAAATGTCGATTGGACATCAATCTGGTACAAGGAGTTGAAGGTTTGCGGGGCATACACTTACGGTGTGGAAACCTATAACGGAGGGCAGACTAGGACATTCGCACTAGGGATTCAACTGCTGCGACAGATGGGAGAGCGACTATTGCCCTTGATTGGAGAGCGATTTCCGCTGCAAGATTACCGCGGCGCCATTGAATCGGCGCTGCACACGGGACAATCGGGAACGGTGAAAACACTCTTCGACCTCCAGAGGTAAGCATTGGATAGGATCAACGAGCGCTTAGCGAGTACGATAGCAGATTCCGTACGATAGCAAATCTCCCATATTCGCGCCATTGATGCACTGTCATTTTAGAAAAATCGTATAACTTTCACGGCACACAATACGGCGCGCGTGCGAAGGAAAACAACCAATGAAATACTTGACCTATTTTGGCAATCACCTAATCAACGCCGAATTGCCTGACAATTCACAGATTTACTATGCAAAACCGCCCATCTCTGGCATAAAGCGCCCCGACATTCCAGCCCATGTGAAGAAAGCCTTTGAAAACCCGTTGGGAATGCCGCCGTTGAGTGAACTCGTTGACGGAAACACCAAGATTTTGATCGCTTTCGACAACAATTGCCAACCGTTTCCAATGACAAAAAAGCCCGACCTGCGCCAAGTCATGATCGAACCACTGCTTTCAATGCTCTACTCCTACGGTGCCGAGAAGGCGAACATCCAGCTCGTGTGTGCGGGCGGGCTTCACCGCAAGATGAAGACGCCTGAGTTGGCGTATATGCTGGGCAAGAACATCATGCGCGAGTTTTTTCCCTCTCAACTGAGGAACTATGACGCCGAAGACCCCGACAATATCGTCAGTTTGGGGAAAACGGAGCACGATGAAATCGTTGAAACGGATCGCGCTGTTGTGGAGAGCGACTTGGTCATCTATGTGGATACCATTCAGATCCCGCTCAACGGCGGGCACAAGTCTGTTGCCGTAGGGATGGGCACCTACAACTCAATCGCGCCGCACCACTCCCCGCACATGACAGCGGAAAACCCGCATGTCATGCAGCCTGAGCATTCAAATATGCACGATAGCATTGAGCGTATGAGCCGCGTCATTTCCCGGAATACCAAAATTATGGTTGTGGAAGCTGCCATGAATGACGCTATCTATCCCATCCATCTGCGCTATCTCGGCAAACCGAACGAGCGGTGCAACCTTTTCGAGCGGTTCATAAAAGCGTGCACGCCGGCGACGATGTCGATGCTGCCGGAGGGATTAAGATCCAAGATTTTCAAGAGTATGCGTACTGATTATGACCCCGTTGAGATCAACGTCGGAACCATTGATGGTGTCCACCCGAAAACCCTGCAAGTCATGAAAGACCAGTTGATGATTGATGTGCCGCGGCAATACAGCACGTTGGTCTTTGGGCTTCCAGATCTGACGCCGTACGCCATCGGCGCGCGAATCAATCCCATTTTGGTCGTCAGCGATATCCTCGGCTATATCTTCAACTGGTTTTACAACAAGCCGCTTATCAAGGAGGGGGGCGTCGTGATTATCATGAATCCGACGTTCGAGATCTTCCACGAGGAGTATCATGTGCCCTACCGGCAATTCTACGAGGAAGTGCTCGGCGAAACCTCCGACCCGTTTGAAATGCGGAACAATTTTCAAGAGAAATTCGCCCGCGACTCCTACCTGATTGACTGTTACCGGAATAAATTTTCATATCATGGGTTTCACCCATTTACGGTTTGGTATTGGGCAACCTACGCCTTGAAATATCTGTCCAAGATTATCCTCGTCGGTCCCAAGGATGACCGCGTTGCCAAGCGACTGGGCGTGGATTGGGCGAAGAATTTGAACGACGCCCTCGGTATGGCGAGGGAAATCTCCGGCGAAGATGATGTAGTGGCGTTGACTATGCCACCATTCATTTATGTGAACATCCAATGAACCGTTCTCAACACTGATGCTAGTTTGAAAATATGGAGGGAGTCAGAATGGGAATATGGGACATGATTATGATTGTCGCAGTTGTTGGAATTTTGTCGGAATTCGTGAAGTTTTTGGTGAAGAACCACAGAAAGGCGAATACTGTCAGCAAAGACGAACTAGCTAAAATTCGTGATGCAATCTCAACCATGCGAGCGGACCTCGACGAAATCAAAACAGATTTGAGGACCGTTGTCATCCAAATGGACGACATCAAGCTATACAAATCCGGGGCATCGGTCGTTGGTAAAAATGACTGAGTGGCTGCTTGATTAAGCAGTGACTTTGGACGAGTGGCAAGTGAGGTTGTAGACACCAAGGCGAGAATTCGGGGAAAAATTCTGGCAGCAAATTCTGATCATCAATTTGAGGACGAGATCCTCTCAGGTAGGAGGGAATTCCGATTCCCGACGATAAGTAAAATTCTCCCATCGCCCTCCACGGCTTTCAAAGGCAGGTGGGATTGCTATCGCACTCGCTATCCGCTCGCTTGATCGCGGTGCGCACCCTACAAACGTACTATCGCACGGTTAAGCAAATAACATTAAGTCCCTCTTCATAATTTAGAAGGATAAATATGGCGGTTAAAAACATGTCAAATCAAACGGACAACAAAAAAATCCCAACTCCGGAAGAACTTCAAAAAGAATTTGAAGATTTGGTCAAACAAAAATACGGCGGAAACGTGCGCCTCGTTATGGCGGGCGCACAACCTGCTCCAGCGAAGACGGCCGATGAAGAGCCACCCGAACCCAAGCGCACCTTCGATCTTAAGTTCGACCTCAAACCCAGAGAAATTAAGCACTATCTTGATCGCTACGTCATTCAACAGGACGAGGGCAAGAAAGCGCTGGCAATCGCGGTCTGCGATCACTATAACCATGTGCGCGAATGCCATGAGGATCCGAAACTTGCGGATACCGATTATTCGAAGCAAAACATTGTCATGCTCGGTCCGACCGGAGTGGGGAAGACGTACCTCATCCGCCACATTGCGAAGCTGATCGGCGTGCCGTTTGTCAAAGCCGATGCCACCCGTTTCAGCGAAACCGGGTATGTGGGCGCGAACGTCGATGACATGATACGTGACCTCGTCACTCAAGCGGATGACGATGTCGAACTCGCGCAATACGGCATCATCTACCTCGATGAAGCGGACAAAATCGCTACACCCCCGAATATCATCGGACGTGATGTCAGCGGGCGCGGCGTTCAGATTGGGCTTCTTAAATTGATGGAGGAAACCGAAGTCGATCTTCGGAGCGGGCACGATGTCGCATCTCAGATGCAAGCAATGATGGAGTTTCAGCAGAAAGGCAAAGTCGACAAACAAATTGTCAACACTCGCCACATCCTTTTTATCATCAGCGGCGCGTTCACCGGGCTGGCGGATATCATTAAGAAACGAATGAATCAACGAAAACTGGGATTCAACGCGCTGGTGCAAAGCGAAGGGGAGGAAGAGGACTACCATCAATTTGTGACACCGCAGGATTTCATCGAATACGGATTTGAACCTGAATTCATAGGACGTTTGCCTGTCCACGTCATCTGCCAGAATCTCTCGGTAGACGATCTGCACTACATTCTGAAACATTCCGAAGGGTCAATCATCCGTCAATACGAACAGGCTTTCCGTGCATACGGAATCAACGTGATTTTTTCGGACAAGGGCTTGCGTCAAATTGCCGAAAAGGCGCATGTTCAGAAAACGGGAGCGCGTGCGCTGATGACAGTGTGCGAGAAGGTGCTCCGCGATTACAAATTCGAGCTACCTTCCACCTCGGTTAAGGAATTTGTCGTCACTGAAGAGGTTGTCGAAGATCCGGCAGGGCAGTTGAAACGCATCATAGAGGACGCGGCTTATAATCGCCTAATCGTCATGCACGAGCAGATTCGTCATTACGAAGCGCGATTCGAGAACGAACATAAGATGAAAGTGTCCTTCGACGATGATGCGACCGAACTCATCTGCAAGAAAGCGCTAGAGCAAAATCGAAGCCCCCAAGAGATTTGCGAAGAGATACTCCAGAGTTGCCAGCACGGTCTCAATCTCATTAGGCAGAATACGGGGCGGGAGAAGTTCGCTTTCACCAAAGAGGTGGTGGCGAATCCCGATGACGTCCTCGAAAGTTGGGTGCGGGAGTCCTACAAAGCGAAAGCAGAGGAAGTTGAAGAAGTAGAAAGAGCAACGTAGGAGCGATCACGGAAGCTAGGGGAAAAATGCGCACAGTGAAGCCATGCAACCCCTTTACCGTTGCTAAAGGAAAAGACATGCGAAAACTAAGTATCGGCGTGGTGTGTTCCCTGACGGTTTTCGCCATCGTGTTTGGATTGATGGCGCAAGTTCAGAAAGACGATGCGGCGGCTGAAGATAACATCACTCTAGCCAAACTCGGCGTAACGGAAACCCAAAAAACTCAGGTTAAAGCGCTTTGGGAACTGAAACGCCAAGCCCATATTCAGGCGCTCAGCGATCTGAAAATCCTGAACCGATTAGCCCGGGACAAAGTTGCCTCCGAAGACAAAATCAGGGAAACACTTCAAAAACTCCGTCAAGGACGGCTAACGCGGAAACAGGAGATACAATCCGCTGAAGAGGCGCTCATTGAGACCTTGCCCGTTCGCGCCCAACTTCACCTCACCATCTTGGGCGTACTGGATAACGGCTTGACTCGTCGAATTGGGCGAGGACGAGCGCGAGATGGGGGAGAGGGGTTAAAAACGAAGGACGGCGACGTTCGAGAGAACGGCAAGAAGTAACTAAACTTTTCCTTTGGGGAAGACAGATTGTCTACGAAAGGAACAGTTTGACTGTCTCATAGGCCGATTTTGTCGGTAAATGCAATCTGACGGCAGTACCACAGAAATTGCTGATCATGGCGTAACCTATCAACTGTAAGCCGTTATCCGTTTTCTCGGTTTGCGTTACGTATTTTGCTCATCAAGTTTGCCCTGAATTGCGTGCTGTGCGAGATGGTCTTTGTAGTCGCGATTCAGCTCTCTAATTTTGGTGCGCAGCTCACTGGCAAGAGCGTCTATTTTCTCATGGAGTTCCTTAGTAGTGGCATCAATTTTGTCATTGAGAATTTGAAAATTGGTGTCAAGTTTTGCCATTACTGTATCAAAACGCTTGCAATTTTCTCTGATCTCGGCTCGGAGAATATTGTCGACTTGTTCCATTTCCCTTCGGCTAGGAATCTTCCTCAAGAACACGATGATGCCGGCTACAATCGCAATCAGTTGTAGAATCTGCATTAAATTTGTAAGATTGAATGCATCCATGTCAGTTCTCCAGTTGGGGCTAGTTCATCTGTTTATATCGGTTACGCCGTTTGTTGCTGTATAACAATAGAACTTAAACCCTCAGTTTGAAGGCGCACGGTTGATTGCATCTCAGAAGCTGTGTTCGTCAGTAGGAGATGGGAGAACTAGGCGGTTCTAAGCGAATTTCGATTATCAAATTAAAGAGGGAGTCCCCCAATTACGTAAGAACCTGTTTGAAAACCCTAAGTTCCATACGAAAAACGTCGTTTAGCCCTCCCAAAAAATTTCATACTTTTCATACTTTTCATACCAAAATGGGACTTGCCTTTAGAAACGGACTAGCACGGAAATCCTTGCTATGACTGAATTCTTCGCTGTTTTGACATCAAAGCCAAAAAGACGTAGGTATGAAAAATTGGTATGAAACAATATTTGCCATTCAGGACAACTGTAATTTCAAATTGGCGCCCACGAAACACCGTTTTGGATTCTGTTTGGACAATCGGCAACGACGCCGTTTTGGCTGTTATTCCTCAATTTGATGGTAGACCATTCTCGCCCTATAGAGCCTCAAATGACCAAAAATGGCTTTGCCACCTACTTTTCAAACTGGCTCTAAGACATAGCTGTGGGCAAAAAAATGGTGGAGGATACCAGGCTCGAACTGGTGACCTCTTGCATGCCATGCAAGCGCTCTCCCAACTGAGCTAATCCCCCACCTTACCGATATTGTACCCCATCAACCGATGAAATGCAAGAGAAAAACGGAATCAGTAGTTTAAGGTTTTGACACCTAAAACACTCCCTTTATGAAATCATACATGAACCCGTATAATGGTCGCAACTATGGGGAATTATGAACGTCAAATAAAAGGAGATTTAACGTGAGTAAGTATGACCGATCTTCCAAATTGGTAGAAGAAGCAACTACACCCAATATGTTTGAAGCGAGTGAGAAATACAGCAATAGGGTTGGAGTCGCTTTATATTTTGGTTTGCCGCTCTCTCTTATATTTCTGGTGAGAGGATGGTACGGTGGGGGTTCGGATTTAATAGTAGTCGGAATCCTCGGAATAGTTGGGAGTATCGCAACGATTATTTACAATCAAAGAATCACAACTAGAATCCACAATGCGATGCTCAATGAATCCGTTAATCGGTTTGTGAAAGGCAAGGACGACAATTCATCGTAGGGAGGAATGCCATGCGTACTCACTGGTTAGACGGAGTGACAGCCGATCAGCTCCGTTTGTTAGATAAAGCGATTAACTATTATTTCACACACGATGGCAAACCTGAATCACGGCTTGACGAAATAGAGAATCAGTTTGAAATTGATTTGTTTCGGTTAAAAGTCCGGTTAGAGCAAGTCTATGAAGTGTTTTCCGAAACTGGCAAACTTCCATTTAACCCTAAACTCGATGTGGAGGACAAGGAATTTAGAGAATTTTGCGCAGTGACCGATTACCGGTTATACGGCACATTTATCATCGGACCTCCGCGCGATGAGGAAAAAAAGTTTGATTGGTTTGTTGCATAATGTGAAAGCCCACAGGTTATCCACATGCCTGTGGGCTTGTATTATCATACCGAAATATGCTATAATCCCGATCATTGACGCAATTGCCCCTATTCCCTCTGGGAGGTAACGATGATGAAAGATCAAGAAGCCTTAAACAGAGAACATATTGAGTTACTTAATAGGCAGGTGGAACGTATTGAAAGCCATTTAGAAGACTCAGGTTTCACTCCTAGTCCTTCTAGCAACATCACAGTATCTAAAAATTGGAGCTATGATGAATGGCATTCCATCGAAGATGTGCTAGATAAGTGTGATAGAGCCATTGAGGCAGGAAACGAGTGCGACATGGATGCTTTCGAGTCCGAGTTGAAAACTTTAATGGGAACAGATTATTCAACGGTAAAACAGATTGTATTAGCAGTATCCGCCGAAGGCAGATTTGCCTACGTGTGCAGAGATTATGCTAATCACTTGAATAATTCGGAAACGAAATCCATTTTAAGAAATTTGAAGAAGAATCAGTGTTTATAAATCCCTGGGAGAAAATGGAAATGACTGAAGAACAACTTCGGACAATAATCCGAGAAGAAAACGAAGAATTTCGGCAATCAGTGCGAGAGATTGTTATTGAAACGGTTGAAGAAATTTTTCCAAAGTTAGTAGAAAATATTGCCACAAAAACTGATATAGAAACGATAAATGCCCGTCTCAATATATTCGATCAACGGTTTAACTACATTGATCAATACCTAAAGAACCTCAATGAATATATTCGAGGGCTTGACGCATACTTCCAAACCGTGAATAATAGGTTGAATAGTTTGGAAGTACGTGTTTCTACCATTGAGGCATCAATTAAGCAGAGCACCCCTGAATAAAGAAATCAAAGGGGTGTTCCTCTTTCCGGTTGTTGTACTTCCAACACGCCTCGGCGAGGTAAAGTGGCAGGAAAGCGACCTTGTATTTGTGGTGTTGTCCGTACCACGCACGTTTGAGTAGTAACCAAAACCCTTCGAGCGTGTTAGTGTGGACAGTATCATCAACGTATTGCTCCGAATGTTTGGAGGTCTTGTGGCTCATATAACGTTCTACTGCCGAGTAGACGTTATTTTCGCCCATTATCAATGTTGACCCATCAGCATTCACTTTGTCAAGCACAAAATTGAGCACTTTGCCAGTGTTAACGTAGAATACCGCTTTGGCCAACACCTTTCCGCCCCGTTGAGCGAGTCCCAGCACCGGTGTCTTCTTCGACCAATTCTGGTCTTGGTCGGTCTTGTCGTCGTCATCCGTTTATTACCGCGTCGAGTTTTACCGCCGACAATGGTTTCGTCTGATTCAATGATGCCTTGTAGGCTTCCTTGGCAATTGATTCGTTCGTTTAAGCCAACCTACTTAACTTTCCGGCGGTTTAGACAAAAAATCCAATTCACCCCATGATCGCAAGCACGCGCTCCAAATCTGCCGGCACATCCACTCCGACCAACCGGTGTTCCGTCTCGACGACGCGGATCCTCACGCCCTGTTCCATGAATCGCAACTGTTCCAATCCCTCCGAACTCTCATACGGTGCGCGCTCCCACGTTGTGAAAGCCAGCAGGCACTCCTTCCGGTAAGCGTATAACCCGACGTGCCGGTATATCGGATTGGCTTCTTTCCACTCGCCCGAGAGATTGCCGGGAACGGACGCTCTGGAGAAATACAGCGCAAACCCTTCCAGATCGGTGACAACCTTCACTACATTGCAATCCCGGAAATCCGCTTCATTATCGACACGCTGTTTTAGCGTGCTGACCTGCACCCTCGGATCCACGTTAAACGGTTGAATCATCTGATCGAGCAGCGCCGGTTCGAGCAGCGGCTCATCGCCTTGGATATTGGCAACCACCTCGCACTCCACCTTTTCCGCGACGAACGCAACCCGATCCGTCCCGGTAGAAAACTCCGGCGTCATAATCACGTCCCCGCCAAAGCCCTTTACGGCGTCGTAGATACGCGAATCATCGGTGGCGACTACGGTCACGTCCATCGCCTCGGCGCGCGAGGCGCGCTCGTACACGTGTTGAATCATCGGTTTGCCGCGGATGTCCACTAGCGGTTTGCCTTCAAACCGGCTTGATGCATACCGCGCGGGGATCACTCCTACGGTTTTCATACTGCCACTACTCTCCTTCTAAACCCCGAGCACCGTTGATCGTCAATTCGCTGTAAGTGACTGAACCTAGCAGTCAACAGCATATCTGCTGCATCAACCGGCGAGATTTTCATGTGCGGTGAGTGCTATGGGGACAGACGGTGTCGCGATGCGCAATTAAGCGCATTCTATCACGATCCCGGTCCGACTTCAAGCGGAATCGATCATCACACAATTCAATCTCATCTATCTGTAGGGGACGACCCTGTGCCGTCCCACATACGAGTGAAACCCAACACCTCGTCGCACATGGGTTACCATCTTCTCTTGGAAGAAATCTTCTATGTGTATAACAATTCCTCCCTTCCACCCTTCCGTTCTTCCATCCTTCCTAATGTTCCACTCGGCGCCGAAATTACTTACGATCGACCTAGTCCAACGAGGAAAACCCGTTGACACGATTTTTTCTCATATGCTATGATTTACCCAATCCAAGGAGGAGTCGACCATGCCAGCCCCCGATTTTGCCCGCACGGATTTTAACGGTTTGACGCACCGAGACGTACAGTTCCTCGTTGAGAATTTTCCCAAGCCGGGGCGCAGCTATGAGGAGATTTCCGCGTTGATTCAGGAACTCCCGGCGACATTGGAATCAAGATTGAATAGCCAATCCCTATTCGACAGGATTTGTGATCCAGGCGAACGCATACTAGAGATTTCTCCATTCCTCTTTTTTAGTGTGCTGTTGCGGCGGAGCCTTACCGATTGCCGGATCCTGGGAGACCGACGGGTGGTGAACTATCTCGCCAATCTACTAAGTATTTTCGTTCAGACAAATCGAATGTACCGAATCTATCAGCACGATCGACAAACTGTCAGCTACCTGACCGATATGATTGAGGAGGCACAGAATGCCGATTCCCGTCGCAAATTCCTGATATACTCCCATATTGGCAACTATTCGCTCTATATAACGGGACTATTCCCCGAGTTTATCGAATACAGACGGCGCTATAAGAACCGTCCGGTGGGGACACAATTCTACATAGATTTTGGACGTGAATACTATGAACACGCCTCCGGGCACACAATCGCCCGAGAATACGAGTTGGATGAAGTCTTTTTCCGGCTTTCGATTATGTTTGAAGTCTACAAAGATGCCCTTAACCATCTCGCAAAACAGTACCTGATTCTTTCATAACCGATGCCGCAGGCTTGAATTCACAGCGCGACACCATCGCAAAACGTAGCCAGATAGGGTAAGCCAATGCCGAAAAATCAGTATGACGCGATCATCATAGGCGCCGGACACAATGGTTTGGTCGCCGCAAACTATCTCGCCAGAGACGGGCTTTCCGTCCTGCTGCTGGAACGGCGGGATATCATAGGCGGCGGCTCTACGACCGAGGAATTCTCTCCCGGATTCAGGGTATCCAACTGTGCCACCGCGGTGTGGGGACTGCAACCCAAGATTATCGACGACCTTGAGCTTCGTAAACACGGATTCGAACTCGTGGAGACGGGCATGCCCAGATTAGGAAGTTCCGCCAACGTCAGCGGCATGAGCCGTTCACGGGTCCATGTATTCCCCGACGGCACCCATATCGGCGGGCCCTCAATCAAGACCGATGACGACAAGATTGATCAGATACGAGAGATTTCCGAGCACGACGCGGAAGCCTTTCCTAAGTGGGTCGAATTTTGGGAACGTGCCGGATCCATCTTCCAGCCCTACCTGATGACCGAACCTCCGACGCTAGCCGAAGTGATGCGGGTTGTAGCGGGAACGCCCAAGGAAGAAATCCTGGAGAAGTTGCTCACCTGGAGTTATCTCGACCTCGTTCACGATTTTTTCGAAAATGAATATGTCAAGGCGCATGTTATTAATCCCGGGGTGCATGAATCCGATCCGAGTGCGCCGGGCAGCCCTCTCGCTGCGGCTATCTTTTCCACCGTCAGCTTCGGCAGCAGAAACGATGACCGCGGCATCCCGAGGATGGGTATGGGCACCATCACGGAGTCCATCGCCGGCTCCGCCAAGAGCGTCGGCGTTGAGATTCGCACGAAGGCTGCGGTTCGCCAAGTCATTGTCAAGGATGGCGCCGCTGCGGGTGTACGGCTTGAGGACGGAGAGGAGCTTCGCGGTCGGCTCGTCGTGTCCAATGCGGATCCGAAGCGTACCTTCACTACCCTCTTCCGAGACGGCGATGTTGACGAAGAGACACTCAAGCGCGTTAAGCGGTGGAAGACCCAAGCAGGGTGTTTGAAGTTTTTGGCTGCGATGAAAGAATTGCCGGATCTGTCTAGTTACTTGGGTGATGATTATGATCGCGACCAAGTTGTGGGCATGAAGATTCTGCCTTCCGTGGAATACTATCAAAAGAGTTGGAACGATGCTGCCGCCGGCATTCCGACACGCTATCCCGCTTTGGGCATCCAACTCTCGACGGTAGTTGACCATGGTCTTACGAACGGTAGGGGACATGTGATGGCGACTTATGCTCCGTTCGCGGCGGGACAGCTCGCAGAAGGGACATGGGACGACGCCAAACAGGGGGTAGGAGAACGCATTGTCGACATCATCACCGAGTGCGCCCCCAATTTCCGAGACAGTTTAATCGACTGGGAGGTAAAGACACCGCTAGACATCCAGAGGCGAGTGGGTATGACCGATGGCAATATTCGACATCTGGACATGATCCCCAACCAGTTGTTAGCCCAACGCCAACCCTACCGAACATCGGTCAAAAATTTTTACATGTGCGGTGCCGGAACGCACCCGATGGGTGAAGTTATTGGAGTGCCGGGGCACAACGCGGCACACGCCATACTCCAGGATTTGAAAGAGGGGACGCCCTAAGTGTATCCTGTCTGTTTTGCCCCGTCTCTCACGTCGCTGTCTGCCTGAATATCTAATGAATTAAGGAGGTACGGAAATGGCTTTGGCTGATGAACTCGCAGAGTTTGTGGTTAACACCAAATTCTCGGACATTCCGTCCGAAACGGTGGAATTCACTAAGCATCTAGCCTCGAAAATCGTGGCTGCCATGCTCTATGGGGCTACTACGCGCGCCGGGCAAGGGACATCAGATTATATCCGACAGAAACGGGGCGCGGGACAAGCGGGAGTCATCGGCGCGCGGTTGCGTTGCTCAACTTCGGATGCTATTTTCGCCAACGGTATGACCTCGCACGCTGCCGAGCTGGAGGACGATCAATTCTCATGCTCTGTCAGCGACATCAATATCTTTCCGGTCATATTCCCGCTCGCCGAATCCGAAGGCTTGTCCGGGAAAGACCTCATTGAGGCATCAGCCGTCGGGCTTGAAGTAATGAACCGCGTTGGCATGAAGTCTATCTCGCCCCAGGGCATGACCGACCTACCTTTCTTCGGGGTTATCGGTTCGGCGGTCACGGCGGCTAAGGCGTTGAAACTTAGCGCCGAGCAGGTCAAATGGGCTATTGGAATCGCCGTCGGAAGAGCAAGCGGGTACATAGTGAACTTCGGAACCGATTCGCATTATGTCGAGTCGGCGGGGGCTTGCAGCGATGGACTATTGGCGGCGGAATTGGCAAAGAGAGGCCTCACCGGAACAACCGATCTGGAAAGATGGCTGCGCGAAGACGTATGGCAGGAAAGCAACCTTGACTTGACCCCAATCACAGCCGGTCTCGGAGACGCCCCTTGGCGCGCGCATGACACCTGGGTAAAAAAGTACCCGTGCTGCTTTCTAACGCATCGCCATGTCGACATGATGCGCGAAATCATGGCGGAGACAAGCTCGACAAATGACGATATCTCAAATATCCAAATTCACACCGGCCCCGTAGACAACATATGTGATCGCCCGACTCCCACGGACACCGAAGACGCACGATTCAGTTTTCAACACATCATCGGTTGCCTGACACTTGACGGCGAAATTGATAGCCACCATTTCACTGCCCCAAAAGTGGACGATGCAGCTATTGCAAGAGCCAGAGAAAAAGTCTCGGTCACGACCCATGAGGATTGGCCGAACGAGTTCATGTCCGGCGTGGCAAAAATCCAAGTGAAGTTGAAATCGGGCGCTGTGGTGAGGAAGACAAGAGCCAAAGCGTTGGGAAGTCCGGACGAGCCTCTGAAAAAAGAAGAGTTTAAGGAGCTATTTCTCAAATATACAAAGCCGGTGCTGTCCCGGGACAAAGCCGCAGCCGTTTGGGAAGCGCTCGACCATTTGGACGATCTCAATCAGCTCGACGAGTTGATGGAACGAATTGTCTTTCCGGAATAGGTTTGAAGAACTAGACTTTGGAACAATAACCTGCTACAGGTATCATAATCAACGCTTAGCAACAGTCACAATCAGCGGCGCGAAAAACAAAAAATTGAGTGTAACTGTTTAGTGCATCGTTTGGTTCGTAGTAGTGCAATTCATTGCACGTCCGTTCTGGGCATGTAAGCCCCCGATTCGTCGGAATTAGCATTGTACTTTCCTACTCGGCGCGTTCTCTGCCTGCTCGGTCTGGATTGGCAAATCCAGACCGGTGGACTAAACAGTTACGATTGAGTAAACGAACGGCGACAGCGACAGAATTCCCTCCGTCGGGCCG
Organism: Candidatus Poribacteria bacterium; assembly: GCA_965204085.1. Classification (GTDB taxonomy): domain Bacteria; phylum Poribacteria; class WGA-4E; order WGA-4E; family JAJDTR01; genus JAJDTR01. The sequence continues at coordinate 2,976,813 of CBDBEE010000002.1, forward strand.
TTAGTTGCAAAAGGTTGCCGGTACACGGAGTAATTCTTACTACTACCCGCATAAGGAGTTACGTGAAATTACAGAATACAACTGTCTTCCTTTTGATGCCTCTCCTCATCCTCTGGCTCGGTTGCCAAACGACCGCACTCAATATTGCCGATGTCGGCACGAGCGCGAATCCGCTTGACAAATCGGGTGAATTGGTCACGGACGAAGTTTGGGCGGGCAAAGTATTGGTTTCCGGGGACGTCCTTGTCTCCGAAGGTGTAATATTAACCATTCAATCCGGCGCGGTTATCGGTTTTGAACCTGCTGATCCTCCCTATCAGTTGATTGTGGAAGGCGCGTTGTACGCCGAGGGTGAACCTGACAACTTCATCACGTTTGGCTCCCTCGGTACCGTTGATGAAGATCCGAGCCCGGGAGATTGGGCGGGTATCTTTATCGGTGCCGCAAGCCAGAACGTCCGCCTCAGTCACTGCCGTATCCGAGACGCCATAAATGCCGTCATCTGCCAGTCCGACGCTATACAGATTGAAGACTGCCTCTTGAGCAATAATGAAGTCGCCATCATTTGCGACAACGCCTCGCCAATTGCCAACCGCAATCAACTTGACACGAACGGCACCGCAATAAGGTGCCTTGGCAATGCCGCTCCGGATATAACACACAACGAGATAAGGGCGAACGAGTATGGAATCAGTTGCGATGACGATTCTAGACCAAAGATTCAACGTAACGAGATTATCGCCAATTACCGCGACGCTATCCTGTGTTACTCCACAGCCTCTCCGGAAATTATCGCAAACAACATCATCATGAATGGCGGGTGGGCTGTGTACGATGGCGGGCGGCTGCGCGACAATTTTATACGCGGTAATAAGGAGGCAGGGGTAGATGTGGTGGAGCGTGGAACCGGACGAGATGGGTTGCAATTTTACGGCATTGACGAAGTCTTCGATCCACGGTCATCACCCGTACCCGACGCAGGCATTCCAAGGGAAGGGTATTAGCTCGATTTTGCAAGAAGCATAATACTTTGGCGACTATGCGACCGTCAATCGCAGCGGGCGTTTTAAATCGCGAGAATGCAAGCGGAATCGCGTCAATTACCGCTCACAGTGGATTGCCAAATCCACTGTGATAGAGTTCCCATGAGATTTCTCGCAAGATTGATAAACAAAACACCATTCAGCACGAGAAAAAAGATGCAAATCCATTTATCTCCGATTCCCGTGTTCTCTGGAGACTTGCTATGCACGACCTGCTAAACATGGATCGGTTTCTCGTCAAGGAACACGTCGGGCTGATCAAGGCGGCAAACAACTACGATATCTACGACCCCGAAAGCGGGGAGATGGTCATGGTGTGCCGAGAGGACGATCTAGGGCTTTTAACGAAGATACTACGATTTACGGATCTCAAACGGAACACACCCTTCAACATCCAAATCAGAACCCCCGAAGGCGAGCAACTGATTCGGGTTACCAGAGGGATTGCCATATTCTTGTCCGACGTACAGGTACACGACGAAAACGACGCCATCATCGGCGGCTTTGAACAAAAATTCTTTTCTATCGGGGGCGCATTCGACATCCGGGACGCTCAGGGGAACTCTTTGTGCAGTTTGAAAGGAAAATGGACGGGATGGGATTTTAGGTTCGTTCATAATGACACCGAATTTGCGCATGTCACAAAGAAATGGGCTGGAATCGGAAAGGAATTCTTTACAAGCGCCGATAACTACATACTCGAAATATCTAGTAGTGTGAAAGAAAACAACCCGATTCGTCAACTCATTCTTGCGGCGGTCATGTGTATCGACATGGTTCTCAAAGAGTAACTGCCTTTTTTGCAACGTACTGTGGAGACTTCACCTTCTCGCCTCAATGCGGCACGGAAGGCGCGGGCTTCCAATCCCAATATCCATCTTGTTAAGCAAGTTTCAAAAGTAAAATACGCCATTTGAGGATGTGTGGAGAGAAGGCCGCTGGACGCTCCTGCTGGATTGGCAAATCCAGCAGATTTTTACCTGCTGTAGGTTGGGTTGAACACCTTGAAACCCAATTATACAACTTCCATGTTCTTGCTCCAGAGGATTGAGGGAGGCACTAAAGGAATTCTTCCATCCTTCCAATCCTATTGATACTAGTCACTGCGGAAGATAAACGTTCATACTGAAACTTTCTTACGGAGGCATAGATGCAACTCAATAACGGGCTGCGACTGACCTGGCTGGGGCATGCCACGGTCAAATTTGAGTACGGAGGTCAAACGACGCTAATCGATCCATGGATCATGGAAAACCCTGCTTGCCCCGACGAACTGAAGACGTTCGATAGAATTGACACCATGCTCATCACGCACGGACATTTCGATCATACAAGTGACGCGGAGGCACTAGCGAAGAAGCACTCGCCAACCGTAGTCGGAATGATTGAGGTTACCGGATGGCTTGAGAAAAAAGGCGTCCAAAACACAATCGGCATGAACAAAGGCGGCACTGTTGAAACCGACGGCGTCAAAGCAACAATGGTTCACGCCAACCACAGCAGCAGCTTCACGGAAGAAGACGGCACAACCGTCTACCTCGGCGAGCCGGCGGGGTATGTCGTCGAATTTCCGAACGGATATAAGATATACTGCGCTGGCGATACAAACGTCTTTGGTGACATGCGGATTATCGGTTCCCTCTATCAGCCCGATCTGGCACTGTTACCCATCGGCGACCACTTTACCATGGGGCCCCGCGAAGCCGCTTACGCAGCCGAGTTGCTCGATGTCCCGGCGATTCTGCCGATTCATTACGGCACCTTTCCAGTGCTCACCGGCACACCGGATGCCCTACGTGAACTAACAAAATCCTTGAATGTCGAGATTGTCACACTTCAGCCCGGAGAAACCTTAGATTAACCATAACATTGCTAAAATCTTAATTTTATCCAACATCACCTGTATGAAAAGACTATTCGTCATCGTCCATTCAATTCTGTTGTCTCTCTACCTATCCGCGAACGCAGATCAGGTGTACTATCAAATCAAGATGTCAGGCAATTCCGTCGGATATGTCTCCTATGAAGTGATGTCCGACGAGGACGAACTGAAGATGCGGTCCACAGTATCGTTCAATATTGGTCAAACCGAACTGAACCAGAAGATCAAGTTGGTGGCTAACACTCGGCTGAACTCCCAAACACAGTTGCCGATTGAATATCACCTTTCCACCTACATTAACGGGTTTACTCAATCTACAGTTGATACCAAGTTTGAGGAGGACACAGCAACCCAACATATTGTCGCTGGTGGACAGAATTTTGATAACGAGATTTCCCTGCCCGGGCCAACCTATCTCGTTGACGACAATTTTAGGATTGACCACTACAATGTGCTTCTCGGACAGTTTGACTTCAGGAAACGCGGCACACAATCTTTTCATATTCTTACGCCGTTAGCCGTCCCACGCCAGCCCAAAGCCATCCAGTTACAGTTGACTTGGGCTGGCGGCGAAAAACTCACGGTTGGGGAGACGGATTACCAAACCGACTGGCTTCAGGCAGATAACGGCGGTATGGCGATGGATTTCTGGTATGATCGACAAAGCCGACAGATTGTGAAATGGGGTATGCCTTCACAAAAAACCGAGATTGTGCTTGCGGACGATTCCGTCCTGCCGATTGAAGATGCGATAGAGAACCGTTTGGCGGTGCTACGTCAAAATCCCGATTTGCCTCGCCTCGACGTTAAGCAAGAACTTGGTGCTGCGGCCGACCTTATTGCGTTGCAGATGCGCGTCGACCTCCAAGTTGCTGCATCAGGTGAATTAGGGCTTGACGTTTCAAATCAGTGGTTTGAGGGTAAGGTGAACCCAAGCACCGAGACCGCGCATATTGTCGGCGTCCTTAACGTCAAGTCGTATAAACTCCCTGAACGGGCGTCAAACCCGAGGCAGATTCAAGATAACCCCGTTGACGAATCTTCTAGTCAGATTGAAATGAAAGCAAAAGAAATTGCAGCCGGCGCGGGCACAAGCTACGATGCGGCGAAAGCGGTAGTCGACTGGGTGGTGGGAGAAATCTCCTATAGTCCGAGGACGGTTTCTGCCGATGAATGCCTTTCAAACAAATCCGGCGACGCGTTGTCAAGATCGCGGCTTGCGGTCGAGTTGCTGCGTTCGCTAGGGGTTTCTGCGAAGGTTCTCGGAGGACTGCTTTACACGAATAATGGTGTATTTGTTCAACATCATTGGATAGAGGTGGTGTTCGAGAGTGGTGAAGGATGGATAGCGATGGATCCACTCACTGGGGAGACTGAAGGGGTTGGTGCGGCGCACGTTGCCTTGTGGCGCGGGAATGGACGCTTGGGCGCGAAAATCGGCGAGGTGGAAATACTCGATTATCACAGTGCCATGATTACGTGGCAAGATTTGATTCCACTGCAAGTCGGCGAACGAAACCAATATTCCTTTGCGCGTGACGGACAACCTATCGGGGTGAGCGCGAGTCGTGTCGAGCGAATTATAACCTATGACGGCATCCAATGTTATGAAATCGAGACTGCCTTAACCCTTGATGATGACGTGCTCGGTCAAATTGATACCCAATCAAGTCTCTATCTTACGCTGAATGGTAAAGCGCTGTTTTATCAATCGGAGATGGAAGTAAACGGCGAGAAGATGTCCTATGAATATACCCGCGAGGGGGGGCGCCTCCGATTCGGGATGGATGGTAAAAGATTCAAGATGTGGGTCGAGAAAATACCTCATTTCATTGGAGACCTCTCGTTCTGGGGGTGGGACCTCGTTTTCCGTCAACAGGAACTCTCAACCGAGTTGCAGTGGGAAGTCAATCTGCTTGATCCGCGGAATGCGACACTTCGCTCGCTCCAAATCGTCGTCGAAGATGCCGAGGACATCGTCGTTAATGACCAAGAATTGAGTTGCTTCCGCCTGAATGTTGATGGTCAGCTATTTTGGGTATCCTCCGTCGGACGCCTCATCCGCTATCATGACCCCGAGCGCAAACTTACCGTCGAATTAGACCTTTAGCCAGTTACCGATGATTGAGAAAGGATTTACCTACTTCAGGTTCGTAGTAACAATCTTCGATCGCCAAATCAAGATAGAATCTTCACAGGTGTAGGCCCTTGTAGGAGCAATCAAGCGATGGAATAGCGAGTGCGATTGAGATCGTCTCCCGGTCGCGATTTCTTGTGGGATCGGCAATCATCAAATCGTCGAGTTCCCCACTTCAATCATCTTTTTTACTGTATACCAGCCTTTCGTTTTTGGCTTATTCTTGGCTCTGTTTTCTTATGCATCAGACACCGCGCAGTATCTTTCTCCATCCCCAAAGTCAATTTTCATTTGCTATCCGTCCAAACAATCGTGTACAATTAAATTGCATGTTTTTGCGAAGTACACCAACCATACAAATTGTCACCCTCCTTAATCTCCCGTAGTTCAGTCTGTAGAGCAGGTGCCGTTAACCACTTTGTCGGTGGTTCGAGTCCGTCTGGGATATCCTATCGTTTTTTGCCAAATTGGCACCTCAATAGTGAACTCAAGGCGGCGAGGTTACTCGTCGCCTCTTTGGATTTGACATCCGTTCAAGCGGTTCCACAGGGCGCACTAGTAACTTTAGTGTAGTGCCACGAGTAGTTACTTCTGTTCCTCATCAAAGTAGTCTCCTAGCTACAGCGGACGGAATTTGAAAGGAAAGAGTTGGAATATGACTCATAATGAAATAGTAAGGTTTTTCAACGAGACCGAGGTTCATATCCAAGGCAATCCGAATCTTCGAGAACCACAAGTTGAGGGATGGTCGCGCACATGTGAGCATTTTCGAAATAGTTCCAGGCACGCCATCCTTCAAATACCTGTGGGATGTGGGAAGACGGGCCTCATGGCCCTACTGCCTTTCGCGGTTGCGCAAGGCCGCGTCCTTGTAATTGCGCCGAATCTTGAGATTCGCCGTGGGATTTCCACCGCGTTCGACATTGCCGGACAAGACTGTTTTTGGACTACAACGAGGGTGCTTTCCGACGTAAGTCATGGTCCGTACACAGCAATCTTGGATGGCCAGAATGCAAATATACATGACTGTGAGGGCTCCCACATCGTTGTCACCAATATTCAGCAACTAGCCAGTCGGGCAGATCGGTGGCTGCCAAATTTCCCAGACGATTTCTTCGATCTAATTATGGTGGATGAGGGGCACCACAACGTTGCCCAAAGTTGGGAGCGTGTATTTGACAGATTTTCGAACGCCAAGGTTGTTAGCCTCACAGCTACCCCATTCAGAGGTGACGGGCGTGAGATTGTAGGTGAAGTTGTGTACAGGTATCCCTTCCGGACTGCTATGGTACGAGGCTACATTAAACAGATAAGGGCAGTCAACGTAGCACCGCAGGAGATTTCGTTTACCTATCGTGGGGACTCCAAGCGGCACACTCTTGAGGAGGTACTGAGGTTGCGCGACGAAGACTGGTTCAGCCGGGGAGTGGCCCTCTCCCCTGAGTGCAACCGGTCCATTGTGGATGCCAGTATTCAGTGGTTGCAATATTTACGTCAATCTGGGACCTTCCACCAACTAATTGCCGTTGCTTGCTCAGTAGATCATGCTCGTCAAGTTCGCTCGCTTTACACAGAGCGCGGTTTAAACGCGCATGAAATCCACAGTAGCATGCCAGCGGATGATATTGAAGATACCCTGAATGACCTGCGTCGAAATCGCATTGATTGTATCGTACAGGTTCGGATGCTCGGAGAAGGTTTTGACCACCCAAATTTGAGCGTTGCTGCAATCTTTCAGCCTTTTCGGTCGTTATCACCCTACGTCCAATTCGTCGGACGGGTTATGCGTGTAGTTCACCAGAATAGCTCCCAACATCCCGATAATCAGGGGGTTGTAGTTTCCCATGTAGGACTGAACATTGATCAGCATTGGGATGATTTCCGACGTATCGACCACGAGGACCAGGAGCTTGTTCAAAGTTGGCTTGAAGCAGGATACGAAGCTCCTGGCATTGACGATCTGGGCCAACGGAGACGTCTCGATCCAGACATGGTGGTCCATGACGAGATAATTAGCCATTTTATCGAACAGGATTATCTCGACCCGATGGATGATGCCGTAATTGAAGACTTGATGGAAGAATTCCGGAGACGTGGCATTGACCCCGACGCTCTCGGATTAACCCGAGACAATCTTCGTCAACGTGTCATACAGGCCAGATCTCGGGAAGACATTGAGCCACGGGAAATCCCGGTCACACCCCAACGTCGCCGACAGGAATTACGCCGACGCCTTGACGAACGCGCTCGAACACTGGCTCGTCGTCTTCTGGATGCCGTGGGCGCCACGGTTTCGGGGACCAATATCGCATTGGTTTATCCCGAGATTGGAAGTGTTAACAATTTCGGAGCGGTTATTCAGATAGTGAATTGCGAAATCAATAACCGGCTTGATTCCGAGGGGGGAACGCGAGCGAACATTCCACTGGAACGCCTTGAGAGGGTACTCAATCAGATTGACGATATCGGAGACGAAATTCAAGCCGAAATGCAACGGCGCATATCGCCACGGTAAATAATGCCAAAACTAAAACGACTCCTTCGACCAGCTAGTTTTGAAACTGCTCAGCGTCAGCGGAAATGCCGGCGCGACCAAGACCACAAGATAGGCAGTGGGGAAAGATGCTTGGTAATCGCGGAAAATATGAAAAGGCATAATTACTGCGTCGAATGTGCATGCCTCATACTTGAAAAGGCAAAAAGGGACCTCGACCAGCTCATTGCTTTTGCGGTTGCCGAACCGCCCGATTCATCAAGTCATTGACTATTGAAGAGTGGCTTTCTAGGTTTGTTGATGTCTAACTACAAAAATACGACCAAATATGACTCCTGTAGCACTGAGGGGAAACCCGGCACTATCTTGTGAATCCTTCTCTTGGCCGGTTTTGGTATCCTTATCTGCGGAATTTACAGTATGGTGTCTTGTTCATGGCGACAGGGCAACAATCTTGCTCTCTTGTGGAACTACCTGCAGAGATACCACAACCGAGATCTTCCCTACTTGCCAAGATGGTGCCGGAGTGAACATAGCGATTGAGCACGCGAAATCTCGCTTGACTGCTGAAACCGCATACCGGAAAAGAAATGCCGAGAATCAATTCTACGCTTAAATCCCCGACATTCCAAGGTGATAGCCGACTATGGCACTGAAAAAATCCCAAATCTACGCCTCACTCTGGCAAAGTTGCGACGAGCTGCGCGGCGGCATGGACGCCTCCCAGTACAAGGACTACATCCTCACATTACTATTCATGAAATATGTCTCCGATAAGGCAGAAAGAAATCCCTACGAGGTCATTAACGTGCCGGAAGGCGGTAGTTTCGCCGATATGGTGGAACTCATCGGAAATCCGGAGATCGGAGAAAAGATTAACAAAATTATCGCTAATTTCGCTGAAGCAAACAAGATGGATAACTTTCTTGCAGAAGCAGACTTCGATGATGACAGTAAGCTCGGTAGAGGAAAAGATATGGTGGACCGCCTCTCCAAACTGATCGCTATCTTCAACGATTTGGACCTCGGCGCAAACAGAGCAGAAGGTGATGACCTCCTCGGCGATGCTTACGAGTATCTCATGCGGCATTTCGCCACCGAGTCGGGTAAAAGCAAGGGACAGTTCTACACCCCTGCCGAAGTCTCTCGCATTATGGCAAAGGTTATCGGTATCGGTGCGGAGACACAAAAGAATCATACAATATACGACCCAACTTGCGGGTCGGGCTCACTTCTTATCAGGGCAACGGATGAAGCACCGCGTGGGCTCACCGCCTATGGTCAGGAGAAGGACAATGCAACCTACGCGCTTGCACGGATGAACATGATTCTTCACGATAATCCAACAGCAGAAATTTGGTACGACAATACGCTATCATCCCCCTACTTCAAAGGACCGGATAACAGAACTCTAAAACGTTTTGACTTTGCTGTGGCAAATCCACCTTTTTCCGACAAAGCGTGGATGACAGGTTTTAAGCCTGATGAGGACGAATACAATCGGTTTGAATACGGCGTCCCACCCGCTAAGAATGGTGATTATGCGTTCCTATTACACTTCATCGCATCGCTCAAAAGCACAGGCAAGGGGGCAATCATCCTACCGCACGGCGTGCTGTTCCGCGGCAACAAAGAGGCGGACATCCGCAGAAACCTCATCAAACACAAGTTTATCAAAGGCATCATCGGCTTACCAGCGAATCTGTTCTACGGCACGGGCATCCCTGCATGTATTATCGTTATTGACAAGGAGAACGCCAAACATCGCACCGGTATCTTTATGATAGACGCGAGCAAGGGTTTCCTCAAAGATGGCAACAAAAACCGACTCCGCGCACAAGATATTCATAAAATCGTATCCGTTTTTAACAAACAGACCAAAATCTACGGCTATTCGGCTATGGTGCCAATCTCCAAAATTGCCAACCCCGCAAACGACTATAACCTGAATATCCCGCGCTATGTTAACTCCAAAGACCCGGAAGACCTGCACGACCTCAACGCACACCTAAATGGCGGTATTCCCGACACCGACCTTGACGCACTAAAACCGTATTGGGAGGTGTTCCCCACACTCCGCAAAAAGTTGTTCAGAGAAAATGGCAGACCTGGGTATAGCGACCCACAGGTGGATACACAACAGGTAAAAACCAGCATTCTCTCACATAACGAGTTCACCGATTATCAACAACGCACTACAAGTATTAATGAGAGATGGCAGAGGATGCACGCGCCGCTGCTGGGTGGTATTGATGCCAATACCAAGCCGAGAGATATTATTGACGCGCTTTCGGAAGACCTGCTGGCGCAATTTGACGACCTCCCACTGATTGACCCTTACGATGTCTACCAAAAATTAATGGACTATTGGGACGAGGTGATGCAGGACGATGTTTATCTGATTGCTGCGGAGGGTTGGAAGGCGGGTCGTATTCTTAGGCAGGCATACGACAAGGAAAAGCCAGATTTTACAATGAAGAAAGGACAAAAAACCTTAAAGTACGTTGGCGAACTGATTCCTGCATCTTTAGTAATTGCAAAATTTTTTGACAATGAAAAACAGGAATTGGAACAAGCTGAGATAGAAATTGAGATGTTGAGACAACGTAAGGACGAATTTGAGGAAGAAAATGGAGATGACGAAGGAGCACTCGCTGGTCTTGAAGGGAGTAGAGGAATCACTAAGGGAAATGTCCAACAACGCGTTATGGAACACCGTGAGGCGATTTTAAATACATATCCTGAAGGAACACCTCGACATACCCGAGCGAAATCTATCAAGAAAACAACATTTGAAGATAGTAAGTGGATTGAGGACATTGGAAACGAGGATTGTTTATCCAAGGAATTAGACGCTCCTAATGACTATGATGGAGACGGTTTATTTGAAGAATTAGATGTTCTTTACAAATACCTCCAACTTATGAAAGCTGAAAAAGAACAAAAGGATGCGCATAAGAAAATACTTGATAAACTACATTCGTCAGTGATTGAAAAGTACAATGAACTCACCGAAGTAGAAATTAAAATGCTCGTAGTTGAAGACAAGTGGTTCACCAACATTCGATCCTCAATAGAAAGTGAAACACAACGATTGGCGCAGGAACTGACGGGACGCGTAAAGGAGCTGGAGGAACGCTATGCACAGCCATTGCCGGAATTGGAGAGCGAGGTGGAAGCGTTTAGTGTGAAGGTAGAGGCACATTTGCGGAAGATGGGAGTTGATTGGGCATGAGTATCGCAAAGACACATTCGCAAATACCACATCTGCAAAGGTTCAGCGGCGAGTGGGAAACGAAGCGGCTAGAGGAGCTTGGTGAAATCTCTGGCGCGGGGGTGGATAAAAAAGTCAATCCTAACGAGGTGCCTGTCCGGCTTGTGAATTATCTTGATGTTTATAACAAGACCTTTCTTTACTCACAAGATTTAACGCATGAAGTTTCAGCAAGACCGGATCAGGTTCGGCACTGTGTTGTTGAACAAGGTGACATTTTCTTTACACCTACCTCTGAAGTGCCTGATGACATCGCTTGTTCTGCAGTCGCTATGGAGGATGTATCAGACGGTGTTTATAGTTATCACGTTGTCCGATTGCGCTTGAAAACAAACTGGGACCTCTGCTTTCGGGCTTATGCCTTTGATACGAAGGCATTTCTCGACCAAGCACGTAGACAATGTGACGGCAGTGGAACGCGCTATGTCATAAGTCTCCCAAAATTCCGCGCAATGACTATCCGATTCCCGCCAATCGTAGAAGAACAACGCGCGATTGCGGAAGTATTGTCGAATGTGGACGGATTGATTGGCAGGTTGGATGCACTCATTGCCAAGAAGCGAGCAATCAAACAGGCAACCATGCAGCAACTCCTCACCGGCGAAACCCGATTGCCGGGGTTCAGCGGGGCTTGGGAGATAAGACAGTTGGCGGAACTTGGTGAAATCTCAGGTGCAGGGGTGGACAAAAAAGTTAATCCTAACGATGTGCCCGTGAGACTAGTGAATTATCTTGATGTCTATAACAAGAGCTTTCTTTACTCAAGAGATTTAACGCACGAAGTTTCTGCAAGACCGGATCAGGTCCGGCGGTGTGTGGTTGAGAAAGGAGACATCTTCTTCACTCCCACTTCTGAAGTGCCCGACGATATAGGACGTTCAACGGTCGCCATGGAGGGAATCTCAGACGGTGTTTATAGTTATCATGTTGTCCGCCTGCGCTTGAAACTGGACTGGGACCTTCACTTTCGGGCTTATATCTTTGATACGTATGAATTTCTTAGTCAAGCAAGCAGACAATGTGAAGGTAGTGGGACGCGTTATGTCATAAGTCTTCCCAAATTTCGAGCAATGACTGTTCGATTCCCGTCAGACATAGAAGAACAACGAGCTATCGCATCAGTCCTCTTCAACATGGACGCTGAAATCACTGCCCTCGAGCGGCGCCGGGACAAGACCGGTGCTATCAAGCAGGGGATGATGCAGCAACTTCTCACTGGCAATGTACGGTTGTTGAAGTCAACTAACAAGGAAACCCTGTAGGAGGGAACTCCGATTCCCGACCTATCGCGATTTGGAAATCGCCCCTACCTTCAGGATTAGGAATAACAAGGTTCTCGTGTATTGGTAGCACAATCTGTTAGATTGTGTTTCAGTCCGCAAACTAAAAGTTTACGCTACAAAGAAATCCCCCATCACATGGGAAGAGAGCAAAAATGAACGTCATTCGAGAAACAGAACAAGACACACAAGAACGCGTCATAGAATTCTTCAAAAATACCTTAGACTATACCTACCTCGGCAACTGGGCAGATAGCGTCGAAGAAAACAGCAATATCATCCCCGAGGACCTTACTCACTGGCTGCGGAAACAGAACCACCAAAATGAAATCATCAACAAAGCAATAGTTCAACTACAACGAGCTGCGAAATTCGGTGGGAGTAGAACGCTATATGACGCGAATTTTGAAGTCTATCAACTCCTACGATACGGCGTGAAGGTGTTGCCGGATGCCAGTGAACAACGTAAAACCGTCTGGCTGATAGATTGGGACGCCCCGGAAAACAACGACTTCGGCATCGCGGAAGAGGTCGCACTCAGCGGAAAACACAACAAACGTCCTGATCTTGTGCTATATATCAACGGCATAGCAATCGGTGTGTTAGAGTTAAAACGCGCCATCGTCTCAGTTTCTGAAGGTATCCGTCAAAACCTCGCGAACCAAACAGAGGATTTCATTGAGTGGTTTTTTAGTACGGTGCATCTTGTGATGGCAGGAAATGAAGCTGAAGGTATGCGTTACGGCGTAATCAAGACACCCGAAAAATACTGGCTGCGGTGGAAAGAGCGGCATGCACAGCTAGACACCGGATCCAATGCATTACTAACCGAACTCAGCCACTTTTGCAACAAAGAACGGATGCTTGAAATTCTGCACGACTTCATCGCGTTTGATGCCGGGACAAAGAAGATTTGTCGACATAATCAATACTTCGGTGTCAAGGCCGCCCAGCAACGCGTCCAAAGCAGAGAGGGTGGGATTATATGGCACACACAAGGCAGCGGGAAGAGTTTAACAATGGTCTGGTTAGCCAAATGGATTCTGGAAAACAACTACAGCGCACGTGTGCTCATCATCACTGACCGCACAGAATTGGATGAACAAATTGAAGGAGTTTTTAAGGGTGTCAACGAAGACATCAGACGCACACAGAGCGGCGAACATTTAGTCCAAGTGCTTATGGATAGTTCAGTTCGGTTAAGTTGTTCCCTTGTTCAGAAGTTCGGTAGGAACGAGGAAACCAGCGAAGCCGATATTGATGGTTACGTGGCGGAATTCGAGCGCCATTTACCAGATGGTTTTCAGCCAAAAGGCGATTTCTTTGTCTTCGTAGACGAATGCCACCGAACGCAGTCTGGCAAACTGCACAAGGCGATGAAGAAACTGCTACCCGATGCGATGCTGATTGGCTTTACGGGCACACCGCTGCTCAAGAGCGACAAACAGCGGAGCATTGAGACCTTCGGTAAATATATCGACACCTACAAATATGACGAGGCTGTCCGTGATGAAGTGGTGCTTGACCTGCGGTATGAAGCACGCGATATTGACCAAGAACTCACTTCGCCGGACCGGATCGACCAATTTTTTGAAAGCAAAACCCGCGGGTTAAACGATATGGCGAAAGCTCAACTCAAAGAACGTTGGGGGACAATGCTGAATGTCGTAAGCGCTAAAAATCGGCTGCGAAAAATAGTCGCTGACATAGTTTTGGATATGGAAAGACGTGATCGGCTCAAGAGTGGCAATGGGAACGCCATGCTTGTGGCAAATACTATACTCTCCGCCTGCCGACTCTACAATCTTTTTCAAGATACCGAACTGCGAGGTAAATGTGCAGTCGTGACCTCCTATAGACCAACCCCGGAGTCCATCAGGTTGGCAGAAACGGGAGAAGGACTTACAGAAGATCAACTGAAATACAACACCTACGGCGACATGCTCGCAGCGTACTTCGACGAACCTGAGGATGCAGCTATACGCAAGACTGATCAGTTTGAACTGGAGGTAAAGCAACGTTTCATTCATGAACCTTCACAAATGAAACTCCTCATCGTCGTAGACAGATTACTCACAGGTTTTGATGCGCCGTCTGCCACCTATCTCTATATCGACAAAAACATGCAGGATCACGGGTTGTTTCAAGCCATTTGTCGCGTCAATCGGATTGATACTGATGACAAGGAATTCGGTTACATCGTTGACTATAAAGACCTGTTCGGATCTCTGGAACAGGCAATGACGGACTACACCGGCGAAGCATTTGAAAACTTCGATGCCGAAGATGTTGAAGGATTACTGAAGGATAGATTGGAGAAAGGTAGAGAACGGCTGGAGGACGCACGCGAAGCGATTGAGGCACTATGCGAACCGGTTGATCCACCAAAAGAAATCCAAGATTATATCCGTTATTTCTGTAGTGACGAAAATGCCAATCCTGAGCAAATCAAAGCCAAAGAGCAGAAACGGGCCAACCTATATAAGAAGACCGCAGCCTTGGTGCGTGCGTATGCCAACCTCGCGAATGAGATGGACGAAGCAGGTTATAGTGCCAACGAAGCAAAGAGCATCAAAAAAGAAGTGGGAGACTACGAATATGTGCGTAAACAGGTGAAACTAGCAAGCGGGGATTATATTGACCTGAAAATGTTTGAACCCGACATGCGACATCTGTTGGATACATACATCCATGCTGAAGATAGTGAGACGTTCGAAACTTTTGACGATGTCCCGCTTGTGCAACTGATTGTAAATAAGGGGGCGGATGAGGCGATTGGGATGCTACCTGAAGGTATCCGCACAAATCGAGAAGCGGTGGCAGCCACGATAGAAAACAACATTCGGCGCGTCATCGTCGACAAAACAGACATCAATCCGAAATATTATGAGGATATGTCGCGATTGCTCGATGAACTGATTCTAAAGCGGAGGCAAGACGCAATCAATTATAGGCTATACCTATCCGAAGTTACGAGGCTAAACAAACAGGTTGTTGACCCTCCAACCGATGACTATCCACTAGGGATTGATACAAAACCACGGCAGGCTTTTTATGATAACTTAGGAGACGATATACCTGTTGATCAACGAATAGCAATGGCAAAGGCGATAGATAAGGCTATTTTTGATGCCAGAAGTGATTCATGGAGAGGGAGCAACTTCAAAGAACGTGAGGTTCGTAATGCCATAGCAAGAGTCATCTTAAATGATTTTGACGACAATACCATTGATATTGAGAAGATTTTTAATATAGCGAAAAACCAGGGGGAATATTAGCAGGGTCGGTCATCTCCCGATTGGTAGGAGGGCACTCCGATCCCCGACTTGGATATGAACACAATGCCCCATAAATTCCACATTGAAGTCCGCGGTCTCTCCATTGAAGTAATCCGCAAAGACATCAAACATTTCTATATCGGCGTCCACCCGCCGAATGGACAGATACGGGTGTCTGCACCAATGCGACTTGATGATGACGCAGTCCGAATGGCAATCATTTCACGGCTTGGATGGATACGACGGACACAGGCAGATTTTGTAAATCAGCAACGCGAATCCCAACGAGAGTTTGTATCCGGTGAAAGCCACTATTTTGCTGGCAGACGTTACAGATTGAAAGTAACCGAGAAGGATTGTCCGCCAAGAGTTAAACTGCTAAATAACACCAGAATCGGACTCACAGTGCGCCCGGGCACAGATCGAGCCAAACGTGAGACGGTGGTATATGAATGGTATCGTCAACATCTCCGCGCACAGGTGCCGCCTCTTCTCACCAAGTGGGAGATGAAGATGGATGTATCTGTGAATGAAATACGAATCAAGAAAATGAAAACGCTCTGGGGTTCCTGTAATATTGAAGCGAGACGGATCTGGCTCAATCTCGAACTGGCGAAGAAACCGAGTTCATGTCTGGTGTACATCCTCGTACACGAAATGGTGCACCTGCTTGAGCGTCACCATAACGACCGGTTTCGCGAGTTGATGGACAACTTTCTTCCGCAATGGCGCTTCTATCGGGATGAACTCAACCGCGCGCCGCTTGCTCATGAAGATTGGCAATACTGATCGCCGCCGCGCAAAGTCGACGAGGCGCCGTAACCTCAACCGCGCGGCGAATTTAAACTCGGAATTGCGGATGATCTGTTATTTTCAATGGGCGGCACCACTATGAGAACTATTCTTTCTCTTCCGATACTCTTTTGCACAATCGCGTTGCCAGCGTTCGCGGAACTAACGCCTCAAGACCTTGATAAGATCCGCTTGATTGTTAAGGACGCAGTCAAAGCGGAAATCACTGCATTCAAGCAGGAACTGAAGGGGGAGATCGCCGCATTCAAGCAGGAACTGAGGGCAGACATCACCACGGTCAACCAAGAGCTAAAAACGGACATCGCCGCCACCCACACAAAAATTGAAGCCTTAGATACACGGCTTCAAAACGTAGAGCAGAGCGTTTCATGGATACGTGGGAAACTTGATAGTCTTGAAAAACATATCAATTGGCTGATAGCGCTGATTGTGGTGGCTGTCATTATCCCGCAAGTCATCCTTGCATGGCGCAGTAGAAAGGATCGCGCACAAGAGAAACAGATTGATGAACTCATACGGGAAGTCGAAACACTAAAGCAACAGCGAATTGTCAGTCCTTGAAAATCGCTGCTGGCGACCAGAAGAAGAACGTAGGTTGGGTTGAACGGTAAAATGCAGATATTGGTCACGATCAACTATGGGCGCACTTTTTCCGGTAAACTGCCCTACCAGATATCGCTAGTGAAACCCAACACCTCGACCAATCCGACGTACATGTTACAGTGAGTTGGGTTTCACTCGTGTTTTAGCGGCTTAAACAGCATGTGCACCCACGGTTTCAAGTTTCCCGATGCATTTGATTAAAGTTTCCGTTCAACCCAACCTACGCACTGATTAATGTCCGTTAGTCAACACATCTCACATAATCTTCATCAGCTTCTCCGTCGCCTTCAATCCGGAACCCGTAAGTATCGAAACAACCGTATCACCCCTACCAATAATCCCCTCCTCTACAAACCTGTCATACGCCTTCACCACAACCGCGGAAGTCGGCTCGACGTATACGCCCCTCCCGGCAAGAATCTTAATCCCCGCTTCAATATTCTCTTCACTCACAACGGTGAACGCCCCGTCTGTCTCTCGCCGCGCTTCCAAAATCATCTCACCCCGAATCGGATATTCCGCCGCAATCCCCTCGGCAAGTGTCTCATACGTCTGCGGGGTGCGCTGAATCCTCCCGTTTTTGCTGTATGCCTTGTAGATTGGGGAGCACGCTGCCGACTGCACGCCCAGTAGGCGAGGCATGTCGTCAACAATTCCCTGCGCATATAGCTCGCCGAACCCGATGTACAAACCGAGGTAGACACTCCCGAACCCGATAGGGCAGATCACGTGATCGGGCGCTCGCCACCCAAACTGCTCGGCAATCTCGAACGCAACCGTTTTTGTTCCCTCCAGAAAGAACGGACTCCAGTTGTGAGAGGCGTAATACGAAGTCTCCGCCGCTTCTAGCACTGCCTCTGTAGTCGCCGCGCGGTTGCCCTCGATTAGCTTCAGTCGTGCGCCGTAAGCGCCGATCTGCGCGAGTTTTCCTTTCGATGTGGACGCGGGACAGTAGATGGTGCAGCCGATCCTGGCTCTCGCGCTATAGGCGGCTACCGCTGCGCCGGCATTCCCCGATGAATCTTCAACCACCTCCCGCACACCGAGTTCAACCAGCTTGGAGAGTAGCACGGAAGCTCCCCGATCTTTGTACGAACCGGTTGGCGCAATAAAGTCCAATTTCAAGTAGTGTCCGTGCCCGGCATCATCGAACGGAACGAGCGGCGTCATACCTTCACCCAACGAGACAATTGATGAGTCGTCGTCCACGGGAATAGCTTCGCGATAACGCCAAATCGTGCTGCTTCGCCCCGAAATCTCGTCGAGCGGGAAGCGGTGCGCCTCCTTTTTGAGATTCAGCACGCCGCCGCAATCGCAGTTGTAGCGAATGCTGTCAATGGGGTGTGTGCTTTTGCAGGCGTTACAATAATATTCAGTCATCCATCCGCTTTGTCAATTTATCGCTATACCTCCCCGCCGACTATGTTATACTCTACTAGCCGCCTCTTCCAACATTCGGCAGACTGTAGATGTCTAGCAACTCCAGACCTCTGAAACTCACTTGTTTTGCGGAGGTACGAGTCTGTGATAGTATATCGATCGTCTTATTGGGTAAGATTCATTTTTCGTTTGGCTGGCATTTTCGTATTGGTTTTTTTCTTTAGTTGGTTGAGGATACAACTGTTCGATCAAAATCCTGTTAATTTAGATGAGGAGGTGTGCAAGGCGGAACAACGCGTTTACAACCGAGCGATACAGGCTGAGGATTTTGCCGAAACGGAAATGGAACATGCGTTCGACATGCTAATTTTCGCTATCGCGGGGGGCGCTATGTTCGGCACTAGCCTAGGTTCCAAACGCGAAGTGGCTCCCGCGATTGCGGGTGTATTAGCCTGTGTTGTCGCCGGCTTCGTTGGCGGCCTCTGTGCCTTGGCTCTGTTCGACCCGGCGCCACACAGTGCAAGACACAAGCTGCTTTGGGTCGGAGCGCTGTTCGTGATGCTGTTAGTGCTGCATTTTTCATCTGTGCTCCAATCGCCCATACCCGAACTCGTGACCGCCAAAAGGGAACTCAGTGAAAAACAGCAGGAAACGGCTGACGCCTACCTACTGTTTGAGAACTGCCGCGAGAAGCATGGGCACTTGTCTGAAGAGGTTGAAGAATGATATACTCCGCCCTGTCATAAATTGCGTCTTCTGCAGGAGCGATCTCCAGGTCGCGACCCTTGTAGGAGGGAACTCCGATTCCCGACCTGCTGGTGCTACGTAAGTCCTATTAGAAACAATTGTCACTGGAAAAGAAAGCGCAATAATACCCAACGCAAAGTATAGTATGAGTCTCTAGGGGCCGTTTAAATAGTAGGTCCCAAGTCATTATCGCGCAGGAATGACTATGGAATTTTTATCGATCACCCGACCAAATAGGAAGGGCGATAGAAAATCCGCCCCGTTACTTACTCCCTTAATCCCAGGGGCAGAGGTACGCCAAGCCTTTGACCCACCGCACGCGCCGACTGCTGTTCCTCCTCGCCGTAGCGAATGCCCTCGCGGCGGTGCATCTCCATCCGCTCCGCTTCAATCCCGCCCGGCAGCAACGCGCGGTCATTCCCCGGCATCGGTTCGTACGTATCACGTACATCCCTCACCATCCGGTCAACCTCCGCTTTGAAAACCGCCTTGGGCAGCATCGAATCTATGTCGATGGCGAGAACCATTCCCCCCAATCGTGCCCCGCTCCATTTGGCGGTGTCCTCCGGCGGCGATTCGGTAAATCCGGTCAACGCGCCGCCCAGCAAGCTGGCGACCGCAGTGTACCCGATGCTCTTGAAAAACGCCGCCGGAATCAATGACAGCAGTTCGTCGAATTCGGGACCGCGTTGATAATCCGCCAAGATGCAGGTCGCGGCATCAAGCACAACCGGCGGCTCCTCACCGGACGGAATGGCAAAACAGATGGGCGGATTACCGAAGTAACCCAGTTGCGCCCCACGCCCTCCGGCTCTCCCCTGATCGGAATACCCCTGCACCGAGAATCCGATACAGCTAGCCTCGTTGCACAGGCGCGCGTAGTGGCCCGCCGAGCCGTAATGCCCGATATAGCGCACAAGTCCCATACCGATGCCCAACGCTTTCGCCTTCTCAATGGCGTGTTCGGTTGCACGAACCATCGGAAGATAGCCCAGCGTGCCGTTCCCGTCTAGCACCACGGCGGTCGGCGACTCATGGATAACCCGGATGTGAGGCTGCGGATTGTGGCTGCCGCTCTCAAATCCGCTGCAGTAGCCATTCGTGTTTCGTGTCCCGTGCGTGCGTACGCCGCGCAGATCCGAATTGACCAAGAGTCGGCTAATCAGCGCCGCATGGTCGTGGGACAATCCGGCTTTCTCATAACAAGCCGTTGAAAAAGCGAGCAGCCGGTCTTCCCGTACCCGCACAAATGATTCCGGGGGTCGATTCATGTATACTCCTCGTGAAGTTGCTGTTTATTCGACGACAAACGAGACTCGCGTGCTTCGGTGCGTGTCAATTCTTTGATTGTCATGTTTAAGTTACAATTCCTAAACGGTAGGATCCCACCACCTTCAGGATTATACAGTTTGGGCTGGAGGGTGTCAATCGTGAAGATAGACTCTCGGAAAGTTTGAATGCCTTGTCTTCCCATACTCATCGCCTGGATAACCTACCTATCCGGTTCTGCTGACCACTAGCCACTGGTCACTGCTCACTGGTTCCTCCCAACCGCTTTTTGACCTTGACATCGACGCCGGTTCGTGATACGTTTTGAGGTGTTGACGGCCTAAGAATAACAACACAATTTCGGTACACTATGAATCCCAAACCGGGCATTGAAACCATCCACCCCTACCAAGGCGGCAAGCCGATTGAAGAAGTTCAACGCGAGTTTGGGATTGAAGACATCATCAAACTAGCCTCCAATGAAAACCCGCTCGGTCCCTCGCCCTTGGCAAAGGAAGCAATCAAACGAGCAGCCGCAGAGGTCAATCTTTACCCGGA
Source organism: Candidatus Poribacteria bacterium (assembly GCA_965204085.1). Taxonomy (GTDB): domain Bacteria; phylum Poribacteria; class WGA-4E; order WGA-4E; family JAJDTR01; genus JAJDTR01. The sequence goes on from CBDBEE010000002.1 coordinate 2,997,571, forward strand.
TGGAAACGCATACTACTTCAAAAACGAGCTCGCCGAACATTTGGGGGTTTCTGCGGATCATCTCATCTTCGGAAACGGCTCCAACGATGTTCTCCAGATTGTCGGAGAAACCTACATCTCGCCCGGTGATGAGGTCATCTATTCCGAAAGCGCCTTCGTTGTTTATATGCTGGTCTCCAAGATTTGCGGCGCGAAATCGGTCGTGACGCCACGGCGCGATTATGCTCACGATCTGGACGCCATGGCGGACGCGATCACCGACGCCACCAAAGTAATCTTCATTGCCAATCCGAACAACCCTACCGGCACCATGGTCACGAAGGATGAGACCGAGCGCTTAATGGCGCGTGTACCGGACGATGTCATTGTGGTATTCGATGAAGCCTACTACGAATACGTCGAGCGTCCCGACTACCCGCAGACGCTCCCATACGTGGAGGAGGGGTGCAACGTAATCATCACCCGCACGTTCTCGAAAATCTACGGGCTTGCCGGACTGCGAATAGGCTACGGGATCGCGAAGCCGTTGACCATCGAGATGATGAACCGCGTGCGCCAGCCGTTCAACTGCAATCTGATTGCGCAAGCCGCGGGACGTGCCGCGCTTAACGACGCCGATCACGTGCGGCTCAGTCTGGAGTTAAATGCCGCAGGGAAGTTATACTTGTATGAGGCATTGGAACGTCTCGGTCTAGGGTACGTCGAAACGGAAGGAAATTTCATATTGGTTCAGCTAGGCAGATCGGGACAAGACGCGGCTGATGCACTCATGCGCAAAGGCGTCATCGTGCGTCCTATGGCCGCTTACGGTTTTCCCAACGCTGTAAGGGTAACAATCGGGAAACCCGATGAAAACAAGCGATTCATAACCTCGTTGCGGGAAGTGTTGAACTGAAGAAATTCGAGACCGAGTTTTTCTTCAAAACTCGGTTTCTTAACAAACTAGGAAGCTATTGATGAATCAACTGTTCCAACTCGACAATCGAAAACTAACAAACCGCATCAATGTTGGCGGTGTGCCGATTGGCGGCAGAAGTCCGATTTCGATTCAGACGATGACCACCACTCTCACGCACGACACGGACGCGACCATGCGCCAGATTGACCGTTGCGTGGAGGCAGGCGCTCAAATCGTCCGCGTCGCCGTGCCCGAAGAACGGGATGCAAAGGCACTCTCTACGCTTGTCGAGCGTGCCCCCGTTCCGATTGTTTCCGACATTCATTTCAACTACCGCTATGCACTTGACGCGATTGACGCTGATGTCGCCAAGGTACGTATTAACCCGGGCAACATCGGGAGTGAGGAGCGAATCGCACAAGTACTGAATACTGCAAAATCAGCGAACATACCCATCCGTATCGGCGTTAATGAAGGCTCCTTGGAAAAGGATTTACTTGATAAATATCCCTCTCCAACGGCGGAAGCCCTCGTGGAAAGCGCCAGGCGCCACGTCAAAATCTGCGAAGACCACGATTTCACCGACATCGCCATCTCCGTCAAGTCAAGCGATCCGCTGCGCATGATCGAAGCCAACCAGATACTTTCGGCGAAGGTGCGCTATCCGCTTCACCTTGGCGTCACGGAGGCGGGCACGCCGCGCCGGTCGCATGTGAAATCGACCCTTGGCATCGGCACGCTGCTGATGGAGGGCATCGGAGACACCATCCGCATCTCTATCACCGGCGACCCCGTCGAGGAGGTGCTCACGGCAAAAGAACTGCTGCGCACGCTGGGTCTGACGGAGAATATCCTTGACGTTGTCTCCTGTCCATTTTGCGGCAGGGGCGATCCAGAAGCCGACTACGAGGGCATTGTCGCCGCTGCCGAAGAACTGTTGGAGAAACATGGGATAAAGATTCCGGTCGCTGTCATGGGATGCGAAGTCAATGGGCCCGGGGAAACGCGCAATGCGGAAGTCGGCATCCATCTCGGCGGCAGGGAACTTGCCGTCTTGAAGATTCGCGGTGAGAAGGTCAAGACCTTTCGCGGCAGGGATGAGGTCAATCCGCAGTTCCTTGCAAACGCGCTGTTGGAAGCAGCCGTACAAGTTCAGAGTGAGTCGGGCGTTACAGAAGTACATTAGACATCTTTCCAAAATGGATCCGTGTAGTTACAGCAATCTCGGAGATTAGAATAACTACGCCGTTTGGCAACTTGTTGAGGAATATCGCAAGTTTACAATGGCAGCAATCACATTCCATGTTTTCCCATAGTTGCGATGTTTGCCTCGATAGATGTCTTTGGTGATGCGAAAAATCTTACATCGTCTGACGATATTCTCAATGGCGACCCTGCGTGTTGCCAACCGTCGGTTGAATTGCTTCGCCTCCCGAGTTAAGGGCTTGCTCCGATAGGCCTTGATGGGCGTCGAACTGTTGGCATACCGTTTGGCTATCCCCTGATAACCACTGTCAGCCAACTTCTCAGTTTCGGGAGAAATTGCCACACGACTTTCCTTCAGAATGGTGTAATCGTGAACACTCCCTTTGCGGCAGGTAACCGATAATATTTCTAACAGCGCCAAACACGCAATCAATTGAACTTTTATGGTGTGCCTTTTTTTTTACCGCTATAGTAGACACGCTGTCCTTTGGTTGGACGTTCAATCGGTTGCTCGGTGGCATCAACGATGATGGTTTGGAGATCGCCCTCCACTAAGTGCTTTCGATTCTTCAATGAAAGCACTTTAACTAACACATCAAGTATCTGATGATAGAGTTTATTTGCATAAGACTCACTGATACCAAACTCCATGCCTAATCTGGCAAAGGTTGGATAGTGGCGCAAATAGGTGAATGTCAATAGAAGGCGATCGGCCAATGCAACCTCCGATTTCTTTCCTCGTTTCTTCATCGGACGTTCTTCTTTAAGTTTTTCAAAGTAAGTCGCCACACGCTCCAAAATAAGGTTGAAAGCCGCCTTGTCAATACCAACCGCTCGCAGAAATTGCTCATCTGACTGTTTTACTGCTTTTTCAAATTGACTCATGGGTATCCTTTCTACAACAGAAGATTGTTGAAAGGATATAACGTAAAATCAAGCCAAATAGATACTTATTTTGGAAAGATGTCTATTAAGGAAACATCTAACCTGACCGCCGTTATACTCCGCACTGTCAGAAATTGCGTCTTCTGTAGGAGCGATCTCCAGGTCGCGACCCTTGTACGAGGGAACTCCAATTCCCGACCTAATGGTGCTACGTAAGTCCTATTAGAAACAATTATCACTGGAAAAGAAAGCGCAATAATACCCAACGCAAAGTATAACAATAACGAACAGCAAGCCCTTCGTTAAATCACCGTGTCTGCGCTTAAGAAGTTGTCTCCAACAGCCAGTTCTTCCCTTGTGAAACCGGTTCGAATCCGACTTCCCAATGACGCCCGTTGAGGGCACTCAATAATGCACTCGAACCTATCAATGCACTATTCTATAGTCAAGTTCTTTCCAAGTTACACCCGTTTCGGTAGGCGATAGAGTTCCCATAGAGATCTCTTTCCAACCGCACCTGCGTGACTGGATAAATACCGGTTCGGTTAGGAAACCGAACCTACCGCAGTATTTAAAATTATTGGTATTACTAGAAAAGGCATTATAACGTATGAAAATAACCAACATTGAAACATTTATTGTGGACGCAGGGTGGCGCCCGTGGACATTCGTGAAAGTTGAGACGGATGAAGGAGTCACCGGCTATGGTGAGTGTAGCGACGGTTCGGCGCCGCACGGGGTTGTGGGAACAATCCAGGACTTGAAACCGAGGTTAATCGGTGCAGATCCAAGGGCTTTTGAGATGCGTTTTTGGGACATGATTCGCCGTACACGGCAGAGTCCCGGCGGTATTGCCGCCAAGGCTATCGCCGGCATCGACTGCGCACTCATCGACATCAAGGCGAAGGCGCTCGGTATATCCGTCGTCGAACTCTTCGGCGGACCTACCCGGGATAACGTCCGCGTGTATTGGTCTCACTGCGGCACCTCGCGCGCCCGGAATTATGACCTCATCGGCGTACCGCCGCTTAGAACAATGAAGGATATCGCTGATCTCGGGCGTGAGGTTGTTAACCGGGGATTTACGGCGCTTAAAACCAACATCGTGTTTCCGGGGGACCCCGCGTCGCTGTATTGGAGCGGGTTTGACAGCGGTGCGGGAACAACCGACCAAGTTGCTAGCCCCGAACTCTTGCGGCACATTGAAACGCTTCTCGGCACCTTTCGGGACGCCATAGGACCGGATATCGGTTTGTGTTTGGACCTCAACTTCAACTTCAAAACGGAAAGCTCCCTGCGAATCGCCAAGGTGGTAGAACAGTTTGACCTCCAATGGCTCGAGATCGACATGTACGATCCCGAAGCTATTCTGCAAATCAAAGAGTCAACGACAACACGCATCTGTACCGGCGAAAACCTGTTCTACATGCGCGAGTTTATCCCGTATCTGGAGTTGCACGCTGCAGACGTGTTGATGATTGATGTTCCGTGGAACGGATTCTCACAATCCAAAAAGATGGGCGATCTCGCCGAGGTTTATCAAACGAACATTGCCCCCCACAATTACTATAGTCATCTCGCCTCATACATTAGCGCGAGCCTATGCGCGGTCTTGCCGAATGTACGCATTATGGAGATTGACATCGACGATGTCCCATGGAAGGATGACCTCGTAACCGACCCTCCCCAGATTATTGACGGTTACATGACGGTGCCAACGAAGCCGGGATGGGGAACGGACTTAAACGAGGATGAGGTCGCCAAACATCTGTGGGACGACCGCTGAATGCTTCCGTAGAAAATCAGGGCTTGTGGCTAAAGATGAATTGCGGCGATTGATTCATGGTTCGGCGCTTCTGTAGGGAACGCAGATCTGCGTTCCCAATTATGTAATTTGCGGAGGATCGCGATACAACTCGAACACATGCTTCTTGTGGAGTAACATGAATGAAAGCCCCGGATGAATGCGCAAACATAGATGACGTACGCGCAGAGATTGACCGCATTGATCGAGATGTTATAGCATTAATAGGCAAACGCTTTAAATATGTGCAAGCGGCGGCAAAGTTCAAAACGAGCACGGAGAGTGTAAAGGCGCCCGAACGATTCACTGCGATGCTAAGACAACGCCGGCATTGGGCAGAACAGGAAGGGCTTTCGCCGGACGCTGTTGAGAAGTTGTACAGCGACCTCGTGGAATACTTCATCAATGAAGAGACGGCGAAGTTGAATGCAGAAAAGGTCAGGTGACGGGGCCTTTAAACTTTCTTCCCGTAGATCTTTTCCGTGATGTGAAAGGAACAATATGGACGTTTTGGTCGTTGGCGGAAACGGACGAGAACATGCGTTGGTGTGGAAGATTGTTCAGAGCCGCCTTGTCGAAAAGGTGTACTGCGTTCCGGGAAACGCCGGAATCGCCGAACTTGCCGAATGCCGATCCATGCCGTGGGAAGATGACTTCGACCAACTCGTCGAATTTGCGGAATCCGCGACAATCGACTTGACCGTTGTCGGTCCCGAGGCACCGCTGGCAAATGGAATTGTCGATGCCTTCCACGAGCGTGGACTTCGCGTTTTTGGGCCAAACCGGAACGCGGCGATTCTTGAAGCCAGCAAAGATTTCGCCAAGAATCTAATGGTCGAAAACGGCATCCCGACAGCCGCCCACCGTACGTTCGAAAACCCCGATGAAGCGATTGCTTACATCCAAGAGGTCAATTCCCCCGTTTTCGTAAAAGCGGACGGACTTGCCGCAGGCAAAGGAGCAGTCCCCGGCAGAACAGTGGAGGAGGCTATTCAGGCGGTAAAGACAATCATGATCGACCGCGAGTTCGATGATGCCGGAGATCAGGTCGTTATCGAAGAGGAGTTGATCGGTGAGGAAGCCTCGTTCTTTGTCTTCACTGACGGGAGCTACTGTCTCCCTTTGGCAAGTTCGCAAGACCACAAAATGTCGTTAGATGGCGATCAGGGCAAGAACACGGGCGGGATGGGTGCGTACTCTCCGGCACCCGTAATTACACCGGAGCTTCAAGATTATATAATGCACCGGATTGTTTACCCGACAATCAACGGTATGCGTTCGCAGGGGCGGACCTTCAAAGGCGTACTATATGTCGGTTTGATGATAACCGACGACGGACCGAAGGTTGTTGAATTTAATTGCCGATTTGGCGATCCGGAGGCGCAAGTCCTTTTGCCGCGGCTGGAAACCGATCTTGTCCCTGTGCTAGATGCGTGTATTGATGGAACCTTAGCCGATGTTGAAGTGACATGGAAATCGGGATCAGCGGTCTGTGTTGTGATAGCATCGGGCGGATATCCGGACGCTTACGAAAAAGGAAAGGTCATTACGGGGTTGAATGACGCCAGTGCGCTGAAAGATGTTGCGGTCTTTCACGCAGCTACCAAAGCGCAAAACGGTCAGACCGTGACCGATGGTGGGCGCATCCTCGGAGTGACGGCGCTTGCAAGCGACCTGGAATCGGCGGTAGATCGTGCATATCAAGGGGTTAGCGAAATTCACTTCGATCAAGCGCATTTTCGAACGGATATCGGTTACCGAGCACTCGCTCGAACAACACAACCGACCGAAATAGATCAAGCGCGTGAACAGCGAATGACCAACTGAACGAATGTTGAAGGATCAAGCGACTGGATAAGGAGCGCGATAGCAAATCCCTCAAGCGAGTGGATAATGACCTTGATAGGATTTCCACAGTAGATCCCGTGCCATAGAAATCCCACACTATTCATACCAAAATTTCATAACAACGTCTAATTCGATTGATTGTGGAAATTGCCGGAAAGCCAGTCATAGCAAGCGTCTTCACGCCGTCTTTGTCTTTACTCAGAACGCTTGTTTGGTATGAAAATTATGAACGTTATGAAATTTCGGAAGGCTTCTAAACGACGTTATTTAGGTCACACTTAAGGAATATTGAACAGGACCTTGAATCAACTCAATATACGGAGGCAATATGCACGTTTTGATGATTGGCGGCACACGATTCATGGGCCGCATCGCCGTACGAAAACTGTTAGACGCCGGAGACAAAGTCACCGTCTTCTCACGCGGAAACACCAAGCCTGACTGGTGGAACGAGGTCGAGCACATTCAAGGCGATCGAGGCAAGATTGAAGACTTCAAAGCGAAGCTGAAGGGACGAACTTTCGACGCCGTCATTGACACGCAGGCTTTTGTGAAGGAACATGTCGAATCGGCTGTGACGGCGCTTGAGGGCAACCTTGGTCGCTACCTCTTCGTAAGCACCGGATCGGTATATTTTGACATAGGCTTCGATTTCTTTAAGCACTGCCCCTTCAAAGAGACGGATGTGGACTGGAGCACTATTGACTATTCCTATCCCGACGGGATAAACCCCTATGGCGTGGGAAAGCGTCACTGCGAGAAGTGGCTGCAGGAAAGTAGCCCGGTTCCCTACACTATTGTCAGAATTCCCTCAATGCTGGGGGAAGATGACAATGAAGAACGATCGTGGTGGTGGTCACAACGTGCGTTAGATGGAGGCCCCATTGTCATACCTGCGGAAAACCGCGGCGTATTCCGTTGTCTGTATGCAGCTGACGCTGCAGAGGCATGGGTTCGTGCGATCAAGTCGCCTAATACCGCGAACCAGACATACCACATCGCTTCTCAAGAAATCATCACCATTGAATACTGGGCGAAGCTGGTGATTGACGCAGCCGGCACCGAATCCGTACTCACGCTCATCCCCCTGGAATTCATCCAGAGGCAAAAAGGGCTTAAAGACTATTTTGAACGTCTGAGCCGAGACTACCCGTGTGTCCACGATCTCACCAAAGCCGAGCAAGACTTCGGATTCACTACCACTCCCGTCGAGCAATGGGTGCGAAGCACGGTGCATTGGTACCGCGACTGTTATGAAGGTGAGGATGCGGCGGGATATGAACAGCGCGATGCCGAGATAGCCGTGGCGGCCAAGTGGAACGAAGCGCGGGTCAGACTGGTCGCGGAGAGTTAATGTGGATGTTCGACTTGGGGAGGGCTGACGCACTGTAACCATTGCGGACCCTCACGCAACGTCAGTATTCATCCTCATACCGAATCGTATAGCGATACCCTTGTTCAGTGAGAAAAAGTTGTCGGTTGATCGCGAATTCCTGGTCGCGTGAGTCACGCGTGACAATTGAATAGAAGTGCGCGATCGAACCATCCGATTTGGGACGTAAAATTCGTCCAAGCCGCTGCGCTTCCTCTTGGCGCGATCCGAACGTGCCGGATATCTGTATCGCAACGTTGGCATCCGGAAGGTCAATCGCAAAATTCGCCACTTTGGAAACAACCAAAAGCCCGATTTCACCCTGTCGAAACTGTTCGTACAGATTAGCCCGATCAACGTTGGATGTTTGACCCGTAATCAACGGCGCATTCAAACGTGCTGAGATTTCGTTGAGCTGATCTATGTACTGCCCGATGACAAGCACTTGGTCACCACTGTGTTGTTCGATAAGTGCGTGCACAATCTGAAATTTGCGCGGATTTTCTGAAGCGATACGAAATTTCTGTCGGGAACCCGCGATCGCGTACTCCATGCGTAAGTCGTCCGGTAAATCAACGCGAATCTCGGTACATTCCGCGGTAGCGATCCATCCCTGCCCCTCCAGTTCCTTCCACGGCACATCGTATTTCTTTGGGCCTATCAGACTAAATACATCATCCTCTTGACCGTCTTCACGCACGAGCGTTGCCGTCAACCCAAGCCGTCGCCGCGCTTGAATCTCAGCTGTCATACGGAACACGGGTGCGGGCAATAGGTGTACCTCGTCATAGATTATCAGCCCCCAATCCATCTCCGAGAACAAACCAAGGTGCTCGAAGTTGTCGGATTTTTTTTTGCGATACGTGAGGATTTGGTACGTGGTCACAGTGATGGGTCGGATTTCTTTGCGTTCGCCGGTATATTCCCCGACATCGCTCGGAGCGACGGTCGTCTTGTCGTGAAGTTCCTCAATCCACTGACGCACGGCGATTGTGGTGGTTGAAAGAATCAGCGTGTAACACTTTGTCTTGAACATACTACCAAGCCCAACAATCGTCTTGCCGGCGCCACACGGCAGGACAATAACACCGCTCCCTCCGCGACTATCGCCACCGGCGTAGAAAACATCCGCCGCCTCGCGCTGATAGTCTCGAAGACTAAAGTCGAGACCGTCTTTAGTGACTTCTCGCGGCGAAATCTCCAGAAATTTGCCGGGAACATAGCCGGCGAGATCTTCAACCGGGAATCCAATCTTGATTAGTGCTTGTTTGAGATGCCCCCGAAGATGACTCGGAACGCTCACGGTGCATGAATCTAACTGATCGCCCAAGAAACTCTTTACCGGTTGACTATGCGTTATTTCAGTGATAAGCGCCGGTTCATCTGCCGACAAGACCAGACCGTCGTCTTGCTCCGTCAATTTAACGCGCCCATACCGAGAGACAAAATCCTTGATTTCCGCAATGATGTTCTGGGGCACATCGTATTTTGTGTATCGTTCGAGTGTATCCAAGATGTGTACCGCTCGAATACCGGAAGCGGCAGCATTCCACAACGAAAGCGCCGTGATTCGATAGGTGTGGATGTGTTCGGGGCTCTTTTCCAGTTCTGCGAAACGTGCTAACTCATCGCGAGCAGACTCGTACGACGAATTGTCGACTTCCAAGAGCACCGTCCGATCGCTTTGGACAATCATGGGATTTTGAGGACTATATCGCATCTGTTTTTTAGTGTTTCGTAGCTTGATTAGGTTTTGTTGAAATTAATCCAAGGCGCTTCCTTAATTCTCCGATAAATACCGAATTGTAGAGGGCGAGGTAATTCTCTATCGCCCTCTACAACAGGTATGGTTTCCGACCGCACCTGGCCTTGCCGTATGATGCCGCTTCTCTTTATACGCTGGCTATTAGCGATATACGGAATCGCTGCGACGTACATCGGGGCAAAGGCTCTCGGAACAAGGATGCGTTCAATTCGTCAATTGCCGGGTCGTCATTGTGGTCGGAAACATTCCTGAAGGCACAAATGGACAATGACTGGGATCCAATTCACGGGAGAATTCGTCACGTTTTAGGGTTGCGTTACGAGAGGAGAAATTAACATTCTACGCGGATTATTGGAGGAGGTGAAAACACGCGCACAATTGCCCAAGCGGTCGTGCGACGGAGCAAGGAATCAATTCGTTCCTGAAAAATCGGATGAATTACATCCGGTGCAATCTCCGCAAAGGGCTCAAGCACGAATCGGCGCTGATGCAATTCCGGGTGAGGAATGGTTAGTCGCGGTGAGTTTACACAAAACCGATCATAGATTAAGATGTCAAGATCTATCTCCCTGGGTCCCCAATGCCCGCGATGCTGCCGTCCAATATTTCTCTCAATCTCTTGCAAAATTGCCAACAATTTTTGCGGCAGCACTTCCGTTTCCACCCTAACAACGCCGTTTAGGAACCAGTCCTGCTCATCATTTCCTATCGGCTCGGTTTCGTAGATGGACGAAACTCGCACCATTGAGGTGCACTCTTCACCAGATAGGCATTTCAAGGCTTGGTAGATATACGACTCACGGTCCCCAACATTTGATCCAAATCCGATGTATGCGTGTGGCATGATGCTAGTTCAAGGCGTAAGAAACACTCCCGCTACAAACGTGGAAAGCCAAAAACCAAGATTATGCGTAGGAGATAACACTATGAACCCGTAACACTATGTTCGGTTGATACTTGAAAATCAGTAAACCAATTCATTTGGAGGTATGATCCCGCATCAGAATTAGTGCCACCGAGTTTCGCAGGCATCGTTCTTTTCAAGCAACGAAGAATATCCCTCGCACCATTGCGTGGATTTAGTTTGTGACCTCCCAAGCGAATTAAGTTTGCGTTTCCTTGTGGCGGTTCCACAAAGTATTCCGGATCAACTACAAATAGAGGAAGATTCATCTCAAGCGCCGTCTTTCCAGTGTCAAACGTGCTATTCATTTTGCCATTTCCGGCTCGCTCGGGGCCCGATTCAATCACGACAACCGCTTTAGAAAGCGCACAAATCAGCTTGTTCCGCGTTATAGCATTGCGTGCTATCCATTTGGCATCAGGCGCAAATTGCGAGACTGCAAGTACATTACGCTCCCAGTTGAAATTCCTCAATGCTTTTTTTCGCCGCAATCCGGTAATGCCGTGCGGAAGCACGAGCGTTGTTGTTCCATCTGCCGTTAGAGCACTTAAGTGAGCTTCCGAATCCACGCCTTTTGCGTATCCGGATATGACATTCAGCCCCTCTCTCGCAAGTCCGGCCGCAATCGTACGCGCAACGTGGATTCCCTCGTCAGACACCTCCCTTGCTCCAACAACGGCAACGCCATCTGAAGTGAGGAGTCTGGGTTGACCTTTGATGAACAGAATTGGCGAAATATCAAGCAAGTGGCTGGGGAAATCAGGCTGCGACGGATATAGAATAGTGATTCCCGATTCTCTAAGTTTTTGACACTCGGTATATATCCTCTGACTGTCCTCCATGTGAATTCTGCCATTGAGGATCTTGGCCAATTTTGGAAATTGAGACAGCAACTCGTTTGGATTTAACGGAAGGGTTTCAGGTAGGCGTTGATGCTCATGCATAATCCTTGCTATGGAAACCAGTTTTTTGGGCCCAATCCCATGCGTCCTGATTAACCATAACCAGAAGTAAGGCGCTTTTACTCTCATTGTTTCGTTCCTGTTTGTGTGAGCGTTAAGAGAAGCATTCGGGGATGCACCGCCCTAGCTATAGAGACCACGGGTAGCCTCTATTAGGGTTGTTCCAGAGTCATAACGACTGTCAACGAGAAGAGCATAACTTAATTCCCGTGCTAGGTTGGATTTTAAGTGCTCGCTAGAGATGCCGCCCTTTACGCACAAGGTTACCACTAAATGGCGAACTTGCTCTCCCCCAGTGAAATGCTGTGTGGAGAACATTCACGACTAAACAGAACGATGAATTTTATTCAGCGTTTCATTTGCACTAAATCGGAACATGGGAAAGCGGGGAAAATCTTGATGTTCAGAGGGACAATTGACAACTCTAGGAAAGAAGGAAAAAGGTAACTGTTTAGCCTATCAATCTGTTTTGGGAATGTTGGCTCGTCGTGCTGCAGTTTAATCCCCGTTCCTACACCATCAAACGAACGGATAGTGAGTGCGATAGAGATCCCTGAGCGTAATGTAGGAGCGATCTCCAGGTCGCGATTTCCTGTTGGCGCGTAAGTTCTGGGCTGAACTATACAATTACGGAAAAAGTATATGACAAAGACACGAAAAGGCTCGTTCCAGCAAAGAAGTGTCAACCTGTAGATTGGCTTGAACACGGCGAAAACCAACTCAATGGACAAATCTTGATGTTTTCGGTTTGGGCGGGCGTCGCAATGAATAATAATCGGTGTTCCGAAGAACGAAACGGCAGACAAGGCGAAATTATCGCTGGGACGCATCAAATCAGCTTTTCGCGCAGACCCCGACCCTATTCAGAATTCGTTTTGTGTAGGAGAGATTGTTATACCATTTCTCTACAATGATAGTGCATTAATAGCGTGAATTAAGTAAGGATATCCGGTAATGCTTGCCACTTCAGAGGCGGTAAGTTTCTTGAGAATACTAGCCACATCGTCCTTGAGGGAAGAAAGAGTCTCGTGAAGCTGAAAGGCAATGTCTTCCTTAACAACTTGCCAGAGTCGTTCAATCGGATTTAACTCCGGTGAATAAGGGGGGAGGAAAAGGAATCCAACATTCTCAGGTATAGTCAAATCTGAAGTTTTGTGGAAACTCGCATTGTCGAGAATGACAATGTTGTAATCTTGTGGATAAGTAATTGCCAATTGTTCAATAAACACCTCAAAGCAACTGCTATTGAGAGCAGGCATTTCCAAGAACAGATGCTCTCCTGTTCCGGGAGCCACCGCACCATAAAGATAATAGCTCTCATATCTGGGATTCACCACTTGTATTGGCTTAGTTCCCTTCGCCGTGATTCGTCGTTGGGGCAAAGGCAAGAGTCCAAAGCGGCTTTCATCTTGAACCAAAATCTGCACACAAGACGTAGGGGTATCGCCCATTGCCTCTAGGAGGTGCGATTCGACATCTTCTTTGAAATCTTCAACCTCCTGTTCGTTTTTCTTTTTGTGACTTTTTCGTGGCACTTTGAGTTTCGCTTTCATGTCATAACGCACAATACGGTACACCGTTTTGTAGTTGACTTTTAAGCGATGGGTTTGCAAAAGCCACATCTGAATTTCGCCATAGCTTCTAAAGCCACTTTCTTCTTTCAGGCGCTCCTTGAGTGAATCTATCGCCTCCTGAGGAAGCGTCTTTTGTCCCGGTTTGGCGCCGGGTTCTTCAATGGTCAGCAAGGCGTTAAGACCGCCATGTTCATAACGCTTCAACCAGTGTCCAATGGTATTTCGATGAACCGCTAGAGTCTCTGCCACTTCAAGCCGCGTCTGACAACTTCCACTTTTCAATAGATACAGCATATGAAGCCGAGGTTTCCGTCGAAAATCTTTCTCCAGTTTCAGTCGATTTTCGAGCATCTTCACGTCTTCATGAATAATTGGTATTGCTTTTTTCATAATGAAATAAATATATCACTATATGCACTGTTATTCAAGAGAAATGGTATAAGTATCTATTTGGCTTGATTTTACGTTATATCCTTTCAACAATCTTCTGTTGTAGAAAGGATACCCATGAGTCAATTTGAAAAAGCAGTAAAACAGTCAGATGAGCAATTTCTGCGAGCGGTTGGTATTGACAAGGCAGCTTTCAACCTTATTTTGGAACGTGTGGCGACTTACTTTGAAAAACTTAAAGAAGAACGTCCGATGAAGAAACGAGGAAAGAAATCGGAGGTTGCATTGGCCGATCAGGGGAAACGCATCTGATTTTTCAGAATAGAGTTGCTAGAATAGTAGTCAAATAATTGTCGTCCCATGCGGCTTTGAGCCGCTTGTTGGCGACACCAAGTTTGGTTGACTTCTCAGACTTGAGTAGATTGAGAGCAATGCGTCGGACGATGGCGAAGTTCTCACTGCTGTTATCTTTACGAATCCGGGAGGCGTCTTCACGAAAAGCAACATCTAATACCCAATGACATGAGTTTTCAATCCGCCAGTGATGCCTAGTGGCTTCAAGCAACTGGGCTGCATCACCAGGAAGCGAAGAAATATAGTAGCGTGTCTCTGTGGTCACTTGTTGGTTGACTTCTCGCTCGGCGGTGATTTTGACGACGGAGTTGAGATTGACGAAGTTCTCACTTGTTCTAAGAGTAGAAATTACACCGGGGTCTGCAATCGCATAAGCCGTGCGGGTTTCTATACGTCCATGATTGCCGTCAACGGTTTGCGTCGAGTCGACTTTAACATCTCTTATCTCACCCGTTGAGACGCCATCAAACAAAAGTCGAACATCTTCAGACAATTGTCCTTGATTGGCTTTAAGCGCGAAAACGTAGTCGGCATCTGAATCCACAATGGTTTGAACGATATCGGTTTGACAACCCATCGCATCAATAGTAACAATGCACCCTGACACGTCCAATACTTCAAGCAATTGAGGCATGGCTGGAATCTCATTGGATTTGTCTGCAACTTTGATTTGTCCTAGTGCCACGCCTTGATGGCACGCCCAGGCACTAACCAAGTGAATGGCTGCTTTGTTGTTATGAGTATCGTAAGAACGACGCAGTTGTTTTCCATCAACCGCAATCACTTGACCTTGCGTTACTTCAATGGCACTACGAATCCAGTTGATGAAACATTCTTCAAATTTGGTAGCGTCTAGCGCACTAAATACACGCCTGAATGTATCGTGCGACGGGATGCCTTTTGGTAATTCCAAGAACCCGGTTAACCATTTATACTTGGCGTCTCCGAATGATTGAACTGCTACCCAATTATCGGCGCCGCAAATAACCGCGCAGATAGTAATGACAATAATATCAAGCAATTTATGGGGTGTACGACAATCATCTCGTCTGGGGTCTGGCAATGATTCAAAGTGGGCTTCAATAGACGAAATTGGGGGATTGGACATGTGTTCTACTCCTTAGAAAAGTTTACACAAGCATATCCCACGTTCCTCTCATGTCAACACCAAAATTTAGATGCGTTTCCCCTGATTGGCCGATCGCCTTCTATTGACATTCACCTATTTGCGCCACTATCCAACCTTTGCCAGATTAGGCGAGGAGTTTGGTATCAGTGAGTCTTATGCAAATAAACTCTATCATCAAATACTTGATGTGTTAGTTAAAGTGCTTTCACTGAAGAATCGAAAGCACTTATTGGAGAGCAATCTCCAAACCATCATCGTTGATGCCACCGAGCAACCTATTGAACGTCCAACCAAAGGACAGCGTGTCTACTATAGCGGTAAAAAAAAAGGCACACCATAAAAGTTCAATTGATTGCGTGTTTGGCGCTGTTAGAAATAGTATCGGTTACCTGCCGCAAAGGGAGTGTTCACGATTACACAATTCTGAAGGAAAGTCGTGTGGCAATTTCTCCCGAAACTGAGAAGTTGGCTGACAGTGGTTATCAGGGGATAGCCAAACGGTATGCCAACAGTTCGACGCCCATCAAGGCCTATCGGAGCAAGCCCTTGACTCGGGAGGCGAAGCAATTCAACCGACGGTTGGCAACACGCAGGGTCGCCATTGAGAATATCGTCAGACGATGTAAGATTTTTCGCATCACCAAAGACATCTATCGAGGCAAACATCGCAACTATGGGAAAACATGGAATGTGATTGCTGCCATTGTAAACTTGCGATATTCCTCAACAAGTTGCCAAACGGCGTAGTTATTCTAATCTCCAAGATTGCTGTAACTACACGGATCCATTTTGGAAAGATGTCTATTGAAAGATTGAGCGAGGACCGGCGATGATTTCACCAGACAATTCCGTTTGACAGAAGCTACAGGAATTCATATCATAGCCCCTGATTCAGTGTGAGTGTAGAATCTTCTTGTATCGGAAAAGGAGCCAACAATGGCAGTCAATCCACATCAATGGGGATTTGCGACCAGAGCTATACACGCAGGTGAAGAGTCTCTCCCAAAGACGGGCCCACTAATACCACCAATTTACCAGAACAGTACCTTCCGGTTTGCTACGGCAGACGAATGCGTTGGTGGATTTACCGACGAAAGCGCGGATCAAGTTTATACCCGTTGGGGAAATCCCACCCAATCAGTATTGGAGGCGAAAATCGCAGCGCTGGAAGGAAGTGAGGACGCCTTGGTAACTGCCTCGGGCATGGCGGCTATAAGTACGACCTTACTCGCGCTGCTGGAGCAGGGAGATCATGTCGTAGCGATGGATTCACTCTATTCTGCCTCACACAATCTATTTAATGAAGATTTGCCTCGTATGGGAATCGAAACGACCTTTGTAGACGGGACAGATACAAGCGAGATTGAGCAAGCAATACGGGCAAATACTAGGGCAATTTATATTGAAAGTCCGGCGAATCCAACACTTAACCTCGTTGATATACGTGCTTGTGCGGAAATCGCGCAGATTCATGACATCATGACAATTATCGACAACACGTTCGCCTCGCCGTGTGGACAGCTGCCCATCACCCTAGGCATCGATGTAGTCCTCCATAGCATGACCAAATATCTGAGTGGAAACGGCACAGTGATTGCCGGGGCCATTGCGGCTTCGACAAGGTTCATCCGACGCGCGAAGACGCAGGTGTTGCGAAACTTTGGTGGCGTGATTAGCCCATTCAATGCCTGGTTAACGATCCACGGCATTACAACGCTTCCACTGCGTTTTGCGCGGCACTGCGAAAATGCCCATCAGGTCGCGACTTTCTTGGAGAGCCATCCCGCGGTCGAATGGGTGCGTTATCCGGGGCTTCCCAGTCATCCACAGCACCAACTAGCCAAACGACAGATGCAATCTTTTGGAGGGATGATTGCCTTCGAACTCAAAAATGGTGTAGAAGGCGGTAAGCAGCTTGTAAATCGGATTCAGTTATGCTCGTTGGCGGTGAGTCTGGGGGATGCGCGCACACTAATCTGTCACCCGGCATCAACCACACATTTGCATGTATCCGCTGAAGTACGGAGACAATCGGGAATTACGGATGGATTGGTACGCCTTTCCGTTGGTTTGGAGGATGCTGAGGACATCATTGCAGACCTTGACCAAGCGTTACACTAGAAAACCGAGTAACTTTACAGGAGGGCACACACCATGGCAACTATATCAAAACTCATTAGCTTGAAGGTTCTGAATGTAGTTTTCACTGATATTGTTCGACGGGTGCGTTGGGTTCTGGTGAGGTTCGGCAAATTCTTTGATTAAGTGTCGATACGCCTTAATCGCAAGATCAATCTCTTGGCGTTTTTCGTATATTTGTCCAACCCAATACTGGGCCTGCCGCCGCGTATCATAATCGAAAGCAGCATTATCTGCTACCCTCCTATAGGTTTCAATCGCCCCGTCGGCGTCACCCTTGGTATAGTAAATCTGAGCGACAAAAAACTGCGAATTAGACGCATTTTCGTTGTCAGGATATTTGTTAATCGCCTCTTCGAGTTGATCAATTGCTTCGTCGTATTGCTCCATCTTTTGATACGCCCAACCAATATAAAAGTGCGAGTCTTGAGCCACCTTTGCATCTGAATCGAGTTGGATGACACGATTATAGCTCTCGATTGCTTCGTCGAATCCACCTTCGGCAAAGTGAGTTTGCCCAATTCCGAACTGGGCAAGTGGCGTCAACTCTTCATGCCCTGAATTGGCCACCTTTTCAAATTCAACACGAGCATCTCGGTATTTTCTTTGTTCAGTGAAAATCATGCCTGTATAGTACATGACGCTGTAAATAAGATCGCTGTCCCTAAAGTCCTCCGCTAATTCATCAAACGCTTTGAGAGTTCGACTCAACTGGCCTTTTCCATAATAACACATTGCCCGAGTAAACTGTGCGTGATCCACAAGTTTGCTACCGGGATAGTCCTCAATCAACTGATCAAACAGAACCAATGCTCGATCATAATACGTATCGGCAGACTCCAACACTTCTGTCTCGTTCATTCCCTCGCCGGTTTTATAATTTGCAATTGCGATTGTAAACAAAGCATCATCTGCCCATTCACTATCCGGATAGTTGTTGATTAGGCGACGAAATAGCGCATACGCCTCTTCATCAGTCCTTGCGATGCGCGTGGCAAGTTGATAGATTGAATCATCTGCCCAACGACTGTCGGGATATTTCTCGAACACTTGGCGATATAATGCTCTTACCTTACGGACGCGATTCTGATTTTCGTCTTCGAGGGTTACGGGTGGAGTGTCCGCTGATCGTGTTTTTTGCCAAGTTTCCTCGGCTTTTTCGTAATATCGATTGTAATCAATGTCTGAATTTGTCGATTTGCCGATCCAGAAACCGGCTACCAGTGCTACAACTACAATAATCTCTGTGACAATAAACTTCCTCATGTTTTGCTCCTAATTCATTAAGGTTGGATACGTTTTTACGCACGTTGAGAGTTATGTTTACAAGCAAATTAATTTGTCGTTGCAGATTGGTACCAATTGTCCGGTATGGCTAACGATTCGCGGAGTCGCTTCACTCCTATGCGGAGGCAAAACCAATTTCTTCGCGAATTTCATATAATTGATGTCACAGATAAATCGAATTTTAGTTCCCAAAAATGGTATCTCTTCTGCATATTTTCGGATTTGCTTCAACCGTGTACGTGAGAGATTTGGCTGGATGGAATCTTCATCATGTGCTAAAATTTCGATTTGTCCGCGATGTCGGTTCAACACCAGACTACAGCCATAATTGAGAAAACATCAGGGGAAACGCATCTAAATTTTCTACCCGACAAAAAAGAGAATCGGGCTAAGTTTGTGGTAATTTTCTTAGAACCTGTTTGAAAAATAGGTGGTAAAGCTATTGTTTGGTCATTTGGGGGGAAAGTCATCGGATTTTCAAGGCATTTTCCCCAAAATAACCTCTCTCAAAGACGGATTCGGACTTTTCAAACAGGCTCTTAAGGCGTAGGTTGGGTTGAACGGGATTCCGTTATTAATCGCCGATTAGGGAGGAGTTTTCGAGTGCCCACTTTGCCTGAACGTGTCAAAATTTGAGTGAAACCCAACATTAGTCGTACATTCTCCCACCATGAGACATCCTCTATAATTAGATGCGTTCCCTTTAGAGAAAACATCAATCCGTAGGATCGATCTTTTTTATGTCGAGATACAAAATAATTGCACTTGATATCGATGGCACACTTCTAAACTCGTCCGGGCGTGTTACCGATAGTACCTACCAAACAGTCCACCGTGCAGCTGAAGCGGGAGCGTTTATTCTTGTTGCAACAGGTCGACGATTCTTTTCCGCTAAACAGCGAGTTCTGCAGCTTGAACTTCCAAACATTCTGCTTGCAGTGCATAACGGCGCTATTCTCAAGCGACTTAGTGGCGAGTTACTTTATCATCGTTTGCTTCCTCGCAATACAGCTCAACAAACCGTTGAAGTGGCCAAAGAAATGGGACTCTGTCCTGTAGTTTTTGCCGGGACAAATGACGAGGCAACCATGATGATTGAAGATTACGGAAACAGGCTCGGTCCGTGGGAGCGGGGCTACCTCCAAGAAAACCGGCGATTTTTACGCGAAGTTGACAGTCTCTCGAAGAATCTGCCTGACGACGTTATCGAAGTCATCTGTGTCGTACCGACTGCTGACTTGCATCGGCTTGCCGATATCTTTGAGGAGCGATTGAACGGCAAGGTAAAGCCGACTGTTGTTACCACCACAGATTGGCAGCACGCTTTCATCGGACTTACTAGCCCAAATGTAAGTAAAAGCGAACCACTTCGATATCTCGCCGAGGTAGAAGGGATAGAACGCACTGAGATTATCGCCATCGGAGACAATTACAACGATTTGGAGATGTTAGCATTTGCGGGAATAGGAGTCGTGATGGAGAATGCGGTTCCGGAACTTAAACATATGGGATTCCACGTGACATCATCAAACAACGAAGATGGTGTTGCCAAAGCCTTGGAAAAATTTGTGTTCGAGAGCTGATTTTCTGATTGCGTTCGTACTTTCGAGACAATCGAAATGAAAAAATTTTTGACATTTGATGGCCAAGATTGTGTTATGTCAAGTGTTCAGCAGTGTTCGTGTCCATCAATTCAGTGTCCACAGGCTATTGATACCATCTCGTTTTGCAACGGTTTGAGAGCGGATTCGACAGAGCAAAGTCTGGTTCAACGAGGCATATTCCTCATCTTGAAATACGCAGGAATATCGCCGCTGAACGACTTGATTCTAAAAGGTTGTCGTGGTAACAAGCATGACTGATTGGCTGTTGCACCAATTTGTGAGATATAGATTACGTTTTGCGGTTTACACCCTACTCGGAATATCCGTATTCGCTCTAAGTTGGTCCGCAGTGGGCAAAGAAGAGAAGATCGACTACGTAGTTGCTGTCGTCAATGAACAAGCCATCACATGGACTGAACTTCGCAGCGCACTGGTTATCGGCGCTTTTGTTGACCCATTAGTTTCATTATCACCACCGCTTATTGACGAACTCAGAAACCCGTCAGATGAAGCGCAACGCGCTATTTTGGATATTTTCATTGATAGAACACTTATGTTGCAGGAAGCGGAACGATGGGGAATCCCGTTAGCTCATTGGCATGACAAAGTTACCGCCGCAATGAAAAGCCTCAAGATGTCTTATCCTGCCGAGATCGCCTTCTATGAAACTTTGAGGCTGAGCGGATTGGAATATGCGGAGTTAGAAGAGTGGATGAGAGCGGGGTTGATAATTGACGACCTTATCTTCCGAAAATTCATCAAAGGGATTGATAGAGAGAAAATTGAACAGGAATCACTGCAATATTACGATCAACACAAATCCGAGTATTCTGAGACAGCGAAGGTCAGATTCAACTATGTACTTGTTCCGTTGCGGTCTGGCGCCTCCCTTGAGGAAAAGACGCAAGCCGAACGCTCTGCCAAAGAAATTTACCTCTACCTGAGAAATGGTATGCCAATCAACGAGTTTCAACAATCCGAGCATGGTTCAGTGCAATTAGAGACCGAAAACCTGGATTCAAAACTGGGAAGTAAAATTGCTGCTTTGAAAACGAAAAAGTGGCATCCTCCTATTCGCACACCTAATGGATATCTCGTTGTTAATTCCCTCGGTGTTGAGGAACCTCGTCAGAAAACTTATGCTGAAGCCAAGGACGAGATAAAGAGAGTGCTGATTGACAAAGAGGTCGGAGAGCAAATGGAGAAATGGCTGTTAGACCAAAAGAAAATCGGAAATTGGCGTATATTAGCCCCATCTTTAGCCCGGATAAATGGGCGTAACCCATGTGACAAGCCTTGATGCATCATTTAACGTAATGCGCGGTCCTGAAGAAATCTTTAATCACCCCAAGCCCATTATCGGTGTCGTTCATTTGCTTCCCTTAATTGGCAGCCCGAAATCGACAGTTGGGTTTGCCGATGTTCGTTACCGGGCACTGACTGATGCCGGCAATCTCATCAACAATGGCATCAACGGAATTATCATTGAAAACTATGGAGATGTCCCTTTTCTCCCGGATCAAGTGGAAGTGCATACTGTCGCGTGCATGACGATTATTGCGCAAGAGATTCGCGAGCATTACCCGCAGACGCAAATCGGAATCAATGTGCTTCGGAATGACGCAAGGTCGGCAATGGCAATCGCGACGGTTACTCGATCGGATTTTATCCGCGTCAATGTCCACATCGGAGGAATGCTTACAGATCAGGGGATTCTGCAGGGAAAAGCACATGAGACACTTCGCTACCGCACAACGCTCAATAGTGAGGTTAAGATATTTGCCGATATTGCGGTCAAGCATGCTGTCCCGCTTGCGGACATTGATTTGGGAATCAGTGCGGAAGATACTTGCTACCGTGGACTCGCCGACGCGTTGATTGTTACCGGTTTGGGAACAGGCAAACAGACCTGCTACAACCATATACGACAGGTGAAAAAAGCGGTTCCTCAAACCTGTGTTTTCGCCGGCAGCGGCGTTACAGTGGATACGATTACAGACCTATTACAATGCGCCGATGGCGTCATAATTGGTACTTGGTTGAAGCACGGCGGAGTAGTTACAAACGAAGTCGACGGGAAACGTGTGCAAAGTCTCGTTAAAACTCGAGATGAAAATGGCTCGTTATAGCTCGCGATGATAATAGATTACAATAGCGGAGTATTGTAATATTGGCGGTACTGAGAGCCTATCTTGAGACAGAAATAGATACGTTACACACTCTGAAATTCACTTTCCCTTCGGACTGAGGCAATAAAGAGTTTGGGAGGCAGGCTCATACAAATTAATGAGGCCTGAAATCTACGTCCGCTTTAATTAAAAGCTAATTCAATCTTGAGGTTAGGTAGAATCCCCAAATTTAATCGAAAAGTACATGCCGCCTTTTCAAGTAAATGTAAACGATTGAGGTGAAATATCGTTTGAGGTTGTACGCAGTCTGAATGATGAACTAGGTTCTTTATGGACACAATTGTTGAAGACGAAATGTTGGTCGTACAATTCCAAGCTGGGCGCCAGCATGCATTCGATGAATTGATGAAGCGGTACAAGAATAAAATCTATGCTTACCTGCTTAGATCTGTAAGGAACTGTGAGGATGCCGAAGAATTGACAATTGAAGTTTTCTTCAAGGCTTATCGTGCTCTTGATGGTTGGCAGCCGCAAGCTCGATTTTCAACTTGGCTTTATAAGATTGCTCATAATCTGTCAATCGACCATCACCGCGCAAAATCGCGAAGACAGACTTATTCCTTGGATGACGAAGAGTTGGCAATCGAAGATCCGGTAGCCTCTGACCTTGGTAGTAATCCGGCATGGCAGTTAGAAGAAAGGGATCGAAATTCCATCATTCGGGCCGCAGTCGATCAACTTTCGCCAAATCAAAAAGCTGTCTTCATGTTAAATCGATATGAGGGTATGCAGATTAGGGAAATTACAGAAGTTCTTGGCATAGCAGAAGGTACTGTCAAGGTTCACCTGCACCGCGCAATGAAAAAATTGCAAATTCTTCTTCAACCCTTCCGGGAACGAGATGAAATCTAAGAATCGGAATCCACTAATGTCGATCTGCAAGCAATACGAAGCATACCATATAGACTTTGTGTTTAATCTTCTCGACGACGCACGGACTGCAGAACTTAACGACCATCTGCACGATTGCCCGAATTGTAAAAGAGAAGTCCGATCGTTGAAGGGAGTATTGAGGCTTGCTGACAGGGCAGAGGCTGAAACCCCATCAGCAGCTTGGGAACCTCACGGTGTTGAGATGGAAGTTTACAGGCGCCTAGCAGCAGAAAATGAGCATGTAGGTCGAAACTCCTTGCTTTTGCGTGCACGTCATTTTCTTTCACATATATCCTCAATACAAGCTTATCGTTCATTTTCGGGTGGTGTGTTTTTCAATGGTTTGCGTCAAATTTGGCGCGGAGCGTTAACTGGTTGTGCCTTGGTGTTGGTGCTGTTGATTTCGATCCTCTCTTTCGACGGAGACCAGTCAGAAACAATGCCTGTGGTCAAAATCAAAGTATCGCCTTCAAGTGAGCAACTTGAGCAATATCGTTGGCAGGACATTCATCAGAGTTTAGAGGATTTACTTGTCATAAAGCATCTGAGAAACGATGAATGGGAAACGGCTAGCAGTGCCCGCATGTTGAAGGAATTGGCTCAAAGAACAGGTTACGAAAACGTTACGATTAGTAGCTACAGATGACTCCGGTAATGCTTGAGAGGATCTGTGATATGAAAAAGAATCTACACAACCAAGTGAGGAAGGATTGGAGGGGAGAGGCGAACAGTATCTACGATTATCGCATCAAATCAAACCGGTATCTAGACACGGGGTCTAGACCACGCATTCAACAATTGATAGTATGCCTTTTGTGGTTGAATTTTACGATTTCTTCATTTGCCGAAACGAAGATCGTCAATGTGTCCACCTTAATTCAAGCCGGCAAATTTGATGAAGCCACGCAATCGTTGCAAGACCTGGCGAACTCGACGAAGGACATCGACCAACTTAGTGGGATTTTTCACCAGTTGGGTGAAATCCATTATAACTATACTCGTGAGTATCCAAAAGCATTAAATGCTTATAGCCGGGTTATACAGCTAAAGGCAGAGACTCCTACGGCAGCGGATGTGTTCCTTGCGCATATCAAGAAGGGGGATGTTTACTGCCGAATGGGGCAATTCGATGATGCCATTCGTACCTACCATGCGCTCTTGAATCAGTTTCCCTCCACCCATTTTGCACACGAAACCTGTTCACAAAAGATACGGAACATTCAGACTGCGCTTGAAACCTTGGAAGCGCAACGGCAAGTTGCTCGCACCTATGTAGGTACATCTTCGGCAGTTGAAGCACAATTCCAGATTGCGGAAATATACCGAAGACATTATCAATTGAATCAGCCCGAACAAGCGATTGTGCAATACAACATCATTTTGAACGAACATCCGCACGCCAAAAATGCGCCCGAAGCACAGTGGCGTATCGGAAATTTGTGGCATGTGGTTTTAAATGATCCCGAGTCGGCCATTACGGCCTATCGGAAAGTTCCTTTGAATTACCCAACAAGCGACTTCGCCGCGGATGCTCTATATCAAATTGCGCGTATCCATGAGAAAAAAGGGCAGTTTCAACAAGCCGCCTCCATTCTAGAAGCGCTCATAGATAAATATCCCGATTTTTGGAATACTCACTCCGCATTTTATTGGCTTGGTGTTTGCCACGAAAACTCTAAAGACTACCGTCGAGCACTCCAAGCCTACCAAACCTTCCTCCATGTCTATCTTCCCAGCCTTGAACCTGCTTATTTCGGCCAAATCGGGAGACACAATCAAAGCCATGCTCAAATTGAAACTGCATTACGAACGAAGATCGATTTACTTGAAACTGAATCACCACGGGTTGAATGGGATAAAATAACCCAGTTGATTAGTCTCTCACACCATGACAAGGCACTACACTTGGTACAGCAACTGATCGCTGATGCACCACAGAGCGAGTACGCAAAGAAAGCACAAAGTCAACTCAATACAATCGCGTCCTTCGCTTCTATTCAGAAGTTGCAACACCGTATCAGCGAATCTTCAGAGTCGGCGGCGATAGCTCAAGGACGGTTTCGTATAGCGACCATCTACGAGCGCGGGTTGCAAGATTACCATCAAGCAATCGCGATTTATCGCCACTTAATCGATGATTATCCAAATTCGCCATGGGCTGCAGAAGCATCGTACCGTATTGGGTTAATCTATCTCGAACACCTCGACGACACAGAGATGGCAATCCAAAGCCATCAAGGATTGATCGAGAAGTATCCTTCGTCCTCTCATACCATGATGGCCACTTTTCAGTTGGGTGAGATTTATCGCACGCTAAATCGCTACGACGAGGCGTTACAGGCGTATCAGACCACTATAACGTACCCTGAGCGTAATTCATATCTTGCTGAAGGCTATAAGGATAGTTTTGCAGATCGAGCGCGGTTCAGGATAGGACGCGTCCATTATGAAGACGGTCGCTACAATGATGCGCGAATGACGTTTCAAGAGTTCATCAACAGTCGTCCTCAATCGCCGCGCCTCGCAGCGGCTTATGTTTATTTTGCATTGATGAACCAAGAACGAGAAGATTGGCCGCGTGCTGCACAGGCTTACAATAGAGCCATCAACCTAATCGACAATAGCCACATCCAAGCTGAAATGGTGGTTAAAGAAGTACCTAGGCTCGGATTTCAAAGTACAGAAAGGACGGGCGTTCTCCGACGTCTTGAGGAACTCCACAAGCGAGTGGATGCCAAATAAATATGCAAGTATCTCGTCAATCACCGGGCACAGGATTACTAACTACGAGATATCAACTCATTTTCCTGTCGGGCATATGTGTTGACTTTGGGGTTCACAGATGATATAATTGCGAAATGTTAGCACTCGATACTTGAGAGTGCTAACAATAGGCATCTTTACTTTTGATGTGTTTGAATAAACCTATTCAAATTCAGATAACGAGGAGAACCTGAATGGCAGCAAAGAAGTTGATATTTGATCAGGAAGCAAGGGCGGCACTCAAACGGGGTGCTGACACACTGGCTGATGCTGTAAAAGTAACATTGGGACCGCGCGGTAGGAACGTTGTGATTCAAAAATCGTTCGGGGCACCGGTTATCACAAGTGATGGAGTGACTGTTGCAAAAGAGATTGAACTCCCGGATGAATATGAAAATATGGGAGCTCAACTCCTCGAATTAGTAGCGACGAAGACAAATGACGTTGCAGGTGACGGTACCACAACTGCGACTCTGCTTGGTCAAGGAATTGTGCGAGAAGGGCTCAAGAACGTAACAGCGGGTGCGGATCCGATGCAACTGAAAATCGGGGTCGACAAAGCCGTGGATCTGGTCGTTAATGCTATTGGCAACCAGAGTCGAGCTGTAAATACTCATGACGAAATTGCACAGGTTGCAGCAATCGCTGCCAATGATCGGGCGCACAACAGTGAGATTGGTACCTTGATTGCCGACGCCATGGAAAAGGTCGGAAAAGATGGTGTCATCACCGTTGAGGAAGGAAAAAGCGCCGATACGAACGTTGACACCGTTGAAGGGATGCAATTCGATCGCGGATATCTTTCTCCTAACTTCACAACCGATCCTGAATCGATGGTTGTTGAATTTGAAAACCCGTTGATTTTAATCAACACTGGAAAAATTAGTGCGGTGACCGAGCTTGTTCCAATTTTGGAGAAGGTATCTCAACTGAGTCGACCGATATTGATTATTGCTGAAGATGTCGAAGGCGAAGCACTGACCACACTTGTTGTAAATAAATTGCGCGGTGCCCTCCAAATCGCTGCCGTAAAAGCGCCTGGATTCGGAGATCGCCGCAAAGAAATGCTTGAAGATATCAGCATTCTCACGGGGGGTCAGGTTATTTCAGAAGATCGCGGTATTCGACTCGAAAACGTGGTTGTCGGTATGCTTGGTAGCGCGCGAAGAGTAGTTATTGACAAAGATAACACGACAATTGTTGACGGTGCTGGTTCGAACGAGGATGTGGAAAATCGTATTTCTCAAATTCGTACCCAAATTGAGGACACAACCTCGGACTATGATCGTGAGAAATTAGAAGAACGACTTGCCAAGCTTGCTGGTGGAGTTGCTGTCATAAACGTCGGTGCCGCCACCGAAGTTGAAATGAAGGAACGAAAAGCACGGTTTGAAGACGCTCTATCGGCTACCCGTGCGGCAATTGAAGAAGGTATAGTTCCAGGGGGTGGCGTTGCGCTGTTGAGAGCCGGTGCTGCTTTAGACGCCTTTCACCTTGATGGAGATCAGGAGGTTGGCGTGAACATTGTGCGTCAAATTTTGCCGACGCCTAGCCGGCTAATAGCAGAAAACGCTGGATTGGAAGGGTCGGTGGCTATTGCCAAAATCCAAGACGGAGAGGGCGCTTTCGGGTTAAATGCTGGAACCGGAGAGTACGAAGATCTACTTCAAGCGGGGATAGTCGATCCCACAAAGGTCGTTAGATCTGCACTTCAAAATGCCTCAAGCGTTGCCGGTTTGCTGTTGACGACAGAAACTCTGGTAACGGAAGTTGAAGAGAAACCAAAACCTGAAGCTAACGGTCACCATCACCACCACCATCACCACTAATCCGAGTCTGCCTCGATTATAAATAACTCTTGAAGGTGGCGGTTTTGCTTCGCAAGGTGCAAACACAGAACGAGAAGCAACTATAGTACCTTTGAAACTTAGACATAACGAGATAGATTTTATTTCGGATAATGAATACTTCAGAGGAACTAGGTACATTGCCGAAAATAAAAAGCCACGCTAGTTCAACACTCGCATAGCGTGGCTTTTTTGCGTGGGTAGATTCAGTTGAGACAAACGCTACTAAACCATACACAACGGAATCAGGGTTCTAGTTGATAAGTTCTCCAGCCGCAATCTGCACACCGGCGCCGAATTCTCACACGTCAGAAACGGGCGAGCATGTTATTGTCCCACTCGCAATCAAGACAGAATACTTCGCGCGGGCCAAGATATTGGATATCTTTGCTACCGCATTCTGGACATACCTCAACTCTCTCAGATTCTTCTCGTTTTTCCTCAATCTGGAAAATATTTAGGTAGTACATTTTAATTTCTCCTTCATATCGGTGTCCCAAGGGGCAGCGAACCTTGTTCGTAGCACGCGACTCGAGTCGTTCAATCATTTCTCGGAGGAATGGAATGCGTCGACCACAAACGGGACATCGGTCAGGGTAGAGTTCTTTTGCCGTAATTACGTCAGTATTCTCATCTCGAATTAAGATCGGAACTGAGAAATGATCTTCGAGCAACAGGCGTATATCGTTCTCCGTGTCTCCCTCTGTTATCTCCTGTTCCGCAACGATTCGTTCGTAGGTCTTTGGACTAAGTATAATCTCCGTCGGCACCATCGCCCCTCGCAAACTGAGCATTATACTGCTTATCCGATCTACAATTAATGATTCGATTGGTTCTTCCTCCTTCCGTGATCCTCACGCCTTAATCTGGCAAACAAATTTTAGTGTTTTCGACGACAAGCCAAAGCCGTCATCATATTTGTGTAGGATTGTCGATTCAATAAACGTCTGCCAGTAGTATATCTTATTTACCACGAATTTTAGCCGGTTTTCCGACGTAGATTATGCGCAGATTCTACAGCAGGCTATTTTTCCTGTCAACCACAATTTATGAATCATGGGGCAATGTCTACGAGGCAGACGTGACGTTTCCACCTATTCTTCTACTGCGTTTCGACGACGCAACTTGCCCGCCAATACAGTGTAATCGGGGTCGGAATGAATCATACGTCCGTGAACTTACTGGAGCCACTCATTTGCCGAATTGCCGTTGACGGTTTTTCGGAGGGTACGATATAATCCTGCAAGATATCACAAGTTAATTTGGTCCATTAAGGAATATATACTCCTAAGGAATATATACTCCGCCCTGTCAGAAATTGCGTCTTCTGTAGGAGCGATCTCCAGGTCGCGACCCTTGTACGAGGGAACTCCGATTCCCGACCTGATGGTGCTACGTAAGTCCTATTAGAAACAATTATCACTAGAAAGGAATGCGTAATAATACCCAACGCAAAGTATAAATGCACTTCACTTACTATTGGCCATGGTGGGCGGTCATCCTAGCAACTGTAACTATGGCCAGTCTCACAGTGTATGCCTACCTCCGCCTGAAACGCCCTATCGGTTGGAGGTTCAAATCGCTCCTTATTGCTTTACGAATTTTAGCCATATCGGTTTTGTTGTTTTGCCTTTTAGAGCCAGTGTTAATCGAGAAGAGGGACATTACTCCGCCCATGAATCTCCTCATTCTCGCTGACACCTCCCAAAGTATGGAACTTGAAGATGTTCAAATCGATGGCAATCCGACAACCCGCCTAACACTTGCAAATCATCTCCTCTTTGATTCGTCAAGCCAGTTCTTACCGAGTCTTGATAAACGGTTTGAAACCCACCTATATCGATTTGACGAACAATCACAGCAGATCCCAGAGAAACTGAATCCCTTGGAAATTAGAGGTAATCTGACGGATATCGCTACTGCTATCAAAACTGCCGTCCGAGAATGGCGCGGACAGCAGATTGCCGGTGTTGCACTAATTACAGATGGTTCTCACAATGCTTCGACATTTCCGCTGGACGATGTGTTGCAGCTGCAGATTCCAATCTACCCAATCGGTATTGGAGCCCCGGAACCCCCAAAGGATTTAAGGATCGCGAAAATTGAAGTAAATCCGGTAGTTTACTTGGAGCACGAGGTTCCAGTCTACATCACTATACAATCTAACGGCTATTCTGGCAATCAAGTACGTCTATCATTGAGCCGGGTAGAGGATTCAGAAAGCGAGGGAAGTATCGTTAACGCAACCTCGGTTACGTTAACCGATGATTTCGTACAAGTTTTTGAATTTACCTTGGTTCCCGAATCCGAGGGTAGTTTTCAATATGTCGCTTCTTTGCCAACCCTTGATAGTGAAATTTCGTCTGAAAACAACAGGAAGGTGTTCCCGCTGAAGGTCGTCAAGACAAAATTGCGAGTCCTCTATATTGACGGACGTCCTCGCTGGGATTATGTTTTTCTGAAGCGGGCGCTTGAACGAGATCCAGATATTGATTCCACGTGCGTTATTCTATCAAGCAAAAGACAGCACCAATTTCGCGACACGCTACTTCACACTACGAATGGTTACTATCCGCAAAGCCAAGCGTTGAATAAAATTCATCGATTTCCAGATACATTCCAAGAATTAATGGTCTATGATGTGTTAATTGTGGGAGATATACTCTCGAGCACTTTTAATGCGATACAACAAGCAGCTATTGTCGATTTCGTGGAGAAACATGGAAAAGCCATAATCTTTCTCGGAGGCGAGCGTTCACTCGGTAAAAACGGGTTAATAAAGACACCACTTGCAGGTCTCCTTCCGGTTGTTCTGCCGCCAAAAGGTTCCATCGCAAAAAATGAAGATTTCAGTCTTGAACTTACGCCAAGCGGCTCACACCACCCAATTACGCGCCTGGCCAATACAAATGCAGTTAACGAATCTATCTGGAGAGATATGCCCCCACTATCGCGATGGCTTAGTGGCTTGCAGCTTCGAGGCGGCGCAACGGAGCTCTCGGTCTATCAGCGGGACACACTTAGCCAATCTATTCCAATAATTATTTTCCAGCGTTCCGGTTTGGGGAAAAGCCTATTGATTGCGGCTGAAGGGGTATGGAACTGGGGATTTGGAGTGTGGAGTTTCAAAAATGAAGACGACACATATCCCCGATTCTGGGCACAGGCAATTCGCTGGATGGCGACCCGAGGAGAGGAAAAACAGATTAGCGTTACAACAAACTCGCCCACCTATTCGGTAGGCGACATTGTCGAAATTACAGTCTTCGCCTACAATGAAAGTTATCAACCCCTCAACAATGCGGCGATTAGCATTGAAGTTCTCCCTCCCGACGACCAGCCTTTTCAACTCCATGGCCGCGCTAACCCTGAGAGTGTGGGCACCTACAAGGCGCGTTTCAACGCCGACAGCCAAGGCAAATATCATATAAATGCATCAGGGAAACAGGGGGAAGTCGTGGTCGGCGAGGACTCGGTCGAGGTTTTTGTACAAAAACAATTCGCAGAATTAGAAAATCCACAGCTTAATGAATCACTGTTAAAACAGGTGGCCACCAAATCGGGTGGTGTTTACCTGCCGTTTGTCGAGGCATCTACTTTGCCTGAAAATATTGATTCTCAACAACACCCCATCTTTGCGATAGAAGAACGGGATTTGTGGGACACTCCCATAGTATTGATTTGCGTGGTTGTCTTGCTCGGGGCGGAATGGTTTTTACGCAAGCGGAAAGGCTTGGTTTGAGCTATTGTGATACCTTTTCCCATTGGAATAAACATAAGGGCTCATGAATAGAAAACGATGGCTGTCGCTTGACTTCATCCCGCCCAAGTTTTGCCTGTTTCTGCTTCTCTCGTCCGCAGGACTTTTGCTGTTCGGTTTATCCTATGGGGTTGGAGATAAGTTTGTTATTGCACAGGTTCACTACAGTGGCGGCGGCGATTGGTACGGAGATCGGACGACTATTCCCAACTGGTTAAAATTGCTTCGTAAAAGAACCGACGTTGAGACAGCAGACGACCGCGTAATTGTGAAACTTACAGATCGAGAATTGTACCAGTATCCAATGCTATACATCGTTGGACACGGCGAAATTCGGCTTTCGGAAAGCGAAGTCGAGGCGCTCCGGTTCTATCTGACTCATGGTGGTTTCCTGTTTGTAAATGACGACTACGGTCTAGACAAGAGTTTCCGTCGCGAAATTCGGCGCGTATTTCTTAATCAAAAACTCCAACCTATACCTAATTCTCATTCAATTTACCACAGTTTTTACGATCTTCCCGGTCTACCCAAAATCCACGAACATGATGGCGATCCCGCTCAGGGGTTTGGGTTATTTCATGACGGACGGTTGGTGGTCTATTACGTCTATAGCTCCGACATCGGAGATGGACTGGAAGATCCGGAAGTTCACCCTAACGATACGCCCGAAGTACGAGAACTCGCCGCAAAAATGGCGGTAAATATCGCGATTTATGTCTTAACTCACTAAGATATTGCACATAAAGCGCAGAGATAGAAAATAACGATGTAGAATGAATCGAGATTAATGAAAGAAATACCGACTTTCTATAGGTCGCCGGCACTTGTAGAGAATAACAGTCGTTTTCCCCACAATCCCGATTGCCCAATTCGCATGGAAATCAGGAGAGTAGTAGACCCAAGAGATAACGAAGCCAGGATTCGACAGGATTTCTTAATCCATGAAAACAGTATAAACAGATTGAATTCGACTTTCGTGTTCTGGTTTAAGTTGATGGAGGTTCCACAATGCAAAATCACCACCACGCACAATCCTATCAGAGAATAGTTAATCGCCTTCGCTCTCTGGGGTTACAATGGCGTATGTTGCTTATATTTCAAGGCTTACTTCTTTGTTCAGGTGTAATGGCAGTCGCCCTTTCAGTTGCCCTTGTGATTGACCAACTTCTGCCGGTTCCTCGTTCAATCCGTATGGGGTTAGCGCTTTTGGCGCTTGGAATTGGTGTGTACACATTTATCTTCAATTTCATCCGTCCTGTTTTTGGAAGACTTTCCATCAATCGCGTCGCTGCCTACATCGAGCGAAGTTATCCTGGGTTTGAGAACAGAATCTTGAGTGCCATTCAACTTCAACCGGAGATAGCGCACAACCGTTTCGGATATGCCTTGGAATTCATCAATAGGCTGATCGAACAAGCACGGCAATCAATTGATGAGATTAAGACAAAACGGGTTTTCCGGCAGGAGATTCTGAGCTTAAAGAAATGTGGTGCATTCGGGATTGGCTCTGTCGCGTCGCTTATTGTCATAAATCTTATTTTCTCATCAGCAATGATTGAACTCGTTGAAGCATTCAACGAAATTCCCAAAACCCCTCAAGAAATACTCACGGTTCAAATTGATGAAGTCAAGCCCGGAAATACGCGAACCGAATCGGGTGCGGACGTGACCATCATGGCGAAAATTACCGGCCATTTTGGTGCACCAGTGCATTTGTACTACCGTGTCGGGGGACCAGATTCAACGAATGAACCAATGGACGCAACGGGAACCGGTTGGAATTCAGTTTTGATGAGGAGAAGCGACACGCAGCTTCCCTATCGCGTAACTGTTGAAAATATCACGCATCCCATAGAGTATTACGTCAAAGCAAAAGAGGCTCAATCGGAACTCTATAGAATTATGGTTTCACGGGAACCAATTCTTAGCCGCTTCAAATTGAAACTTAATTTTCCTAAGTATACCCAACTTTCCTCTGTAACATTGGAGGAAAACGATGGTGACGTTACCGCTTTAACTGGTACGGAAGTGCATTTCGAAGGTGAGGGAAATAAACCGCTTTCTTCCGGCAACAAATTCGTCTTTGATGAATCGAAACCGGTGACACTGAGAACCACAGAGCAACTCAAACTAGCTGGGGACTTCATAGTCCAAACAAGTGAAAAATACCATATCGAACTGATTGACACACACGGCTTGACGAACTCGCATCCGATTGTTTACACCATCAACGCAATGCGTGACGCAAAGCCTAAGGTTAATATAACCGAACCGAACAGAGATATTGTGCTTGATGATTCGATGATTGTACGATTGAAGATTAATGCCGAAGATGATTACGGACTAGAGCAACTTCGTTTAGTGTACCAAGTTGAGGGCAAGGACTCAGATCCGGTTGTGATTCCACTCAAACAATGGAGTACACAACAAACAGAAGCATATATCGAGTTCTCATGGGATACAGATCCAATCGGTCTCTTCCCTGAAGATGTGATTTCCTATCACGTAGAAGCGCTTGACACAGACAATGTCACGGGCCCAAATATCGGAAAATCGGACACGCATACTCTCCGTTTCCCGTCACTTGATGAACTCTACGCGACAATTGAATCAAGCCAAGAAGGGGAACAAGCAGGCCTTGAGGCGCTGTTTGAAGAACAAACTGAAGCAATTGGAATCGTAGATGAGTTGTTGGACAAAATCCGCAAAAATCAGGAATTGACAGCCAAAGACGAACAGTTGATGCAGCAAGTGCTTGAAACGCAGCGTCAAATCGAACAGACAGCAGAAGAACTCGTGGACAATATGAAGAACACTGCGGAACAGATGCAAGCCAACGAACTGTTTGAGTTGGAAACCGTTCAGAAATATCAGGAATTGCAGGAGTTGATGGAGCAAGCTCTTTCCGAAGAACATAAAGAACTTTTGCGTAAGCTGTCCGAGGCACTGGAACAACAACAGTTATCGGATCAAGAAAGAGACTTGATGGACGCAAATTTCAATCAGGAACAGTTTCTCCAACAATTGGATCAGTTGAAGGAATTATATAAACAGATGATTCTTCAACATCAATTAGAGAAAGCGGCAAAACAGACCGAGGAATTAGCTGAGCGCCAGCAAAGATTGATGGAACAGGCACGAGAACATCTTGCTCAAGCTTACCAGAACGCGGCAAGTCCACCCAATGGGAGTCAACAAGCTCTGAATCGACACGGAGATGAACTCGCTAAGGAGGAGGAACGTATAGCTGATGGAATGGAAGGACTTCACGAAGACCTCGACGAACTTGAACAGGAGATGTCAAAACACGACAATCTCCAGAGAGTGGCGGATGAAATCCAACGACTTAATCAATTCGCGAGGAATGAAAAAGTCGTTTCTAATTTGCGCGAGGCTAGTACCCAGATGCAACATTCTAGACTAAAGCAAGCAATGAAGCCGGGACAGCAGGCTCAAAACACGATGAGCGACCTCGCCCAAGGATTGGAAAATGCACTGGAATTTATGGAGGGGTCAAATGCGGACGAAACGCTGACTGCCCTCAGGGAGGCCGTGCGGAGCGGGGTTTACCTTTCCGAAGTTCACGAAGACGTAATAAAAGACACAAACGAGATTCTACAATCGGGGCATGGGCAATACATCGATGGAGAAATCAAACGGTTGCAAGCACTCGCCGCGAAAGAGTTGAGCACCGCAACGGGAATCAATCAGCTTGCTAATCGGCTCTGGGAACTAGGCAAACAACAGATGCAGATCGATCCAAAAGTGGTGTGGCGCCTCAATGAATCAAGTGATGCGTTGAATCGCGCCGCAAGTGCACTGGAAGATAGGAAGGCAAATCTGGCAACCACAATTCAAAAACAGGGGCTCGCAGATTTGAATAAAGCTGTTGTCGAGCTTCTCGGGGCGATGAATCAGATGAATCAACAGATGAACATGGCGGGTATGGAGAATATGCTTGAGCAACTTCAGCAGCTTGCGCAAAATCAGGGGCAGTTAAACGAGATGACCCAGAATCTCAGTCAACAGATGCGGCAACAGGGGCGCACTCCCGGTCTTGAGCAGATGTTGAAGCGAATGGGTTACGAACAGCAACTAATTCGTGAAGCAACGGAACGGCTCGCAGAAATGATGGAAAAGTTTTCGCAAGCACTCGGAGACTTACAGGGCGTTGCGGAGGAGATGAAAAAGGTCGAGATGGAGCTGGAGGATGGAAACATCAATGAAAAGATCGTGGAGAAGCAACGGCAGATTCTCACACGCATGCTCGAAAGTGCAAAGTCACTGCAGAAGCGAGATGTCAGCAAGAAGCGTCAAAGTGCAGTGGCTGAGACACCGATTAATCCCATTAGAGAGGTCCCACCGCTGAATCCAAAGCTCCTAGGAAAGGTGGAACAGCTTGAATCGAACCTTAGATCCGGCGGGGCAGAAACCATCCCCTTTGAATATCGAGAGCAGATTGAACGATATTTCAAGGCACTATCCCTACAGACACGGAGAGCCACTAGGTCCGAGGAGTAAAGTGTCGCCGACAAGGAATCTGAATTGATGATCGGGACAGGGGGACGCTGTTAGGGCGAGTATTCCGAATTGTCAGAAATACCACCCCGCGTTACGGCATATACAACCATGTTGGTACCGAATCTCATGACCCCTGGCGAATAGTAGCTGCTCCTGCCTGTGAAGGAATCCCAATAGCCCCTCTGGCTGATCAAAACTGCCAGTCTGCCGTTGATAGATATACCTTCTAGTTGACGAATCTTTGGGCTCAAACCAACGGGCGCAC
Source organism: Candidatus Poribacteria bacterium (assembly GCA_965204085.1). GTDB lineage: Bacteria > Poribacteria > WGA-4E > WGA-4E > JAJDTR01 > JAJDTR01. The sequence goes on from CBDBEE010000002.1 coordinate 3,033,910, forward strand.
CACCCATGTGATAAAAACAGCTATAAATTTCGTGGTCGTCGGGAATCGGCTCAATTGGGTACAGGGGTAGCAACTCTTCTAATGTCCTTCGTATTGATCGATAAAACTCGCCTTCGCTGCGAGAACTATCGTCAACATAGAGAAACCCACCCCTCTCAACGAGATACCGCCGCAGATTTTCGCGTTCCGCTTCGGACAAATAGACCCCCGTATCCTTTCTATCACTATCCAGTAAGAGCATGGGTTGCTTGAATAGCCCATCGGAATCAACTTTCTCCGCAGGGATGTCGTGCGGAGGTGACAAGTAGACCGATTTCTCTTTCGTATCCCGAGGGGTAAAGCGAACTTTCAAGTGGCTTCTCTTGTTAATCCATTTTCCCAGAGCTGTCGGTTCTCCTTGAGACCAGAACGATCCATCGCTATAAAATACCTCGGCAATGTAGACATTCCCGCTTATGTCGAGACCACTGCCGTGAATGGCTGTCCCACTTCCGTCGACGTTAAGTCGGGTTCCGTTTGCTGATTTTTCAACAATCTGTGCGTTGTAACTGCAAGCCGTGAGCAATGTGAAAAGAACAGGTGCGGTAATGAATATGGGGTTGATAACCGCGTTGAGTTTTGTAGTTCCCACGCGTATTTTCCCTCCATTAACTGCTAATGATGGTGTCAGCTGTTTGGGTTGCTTAGATGCTTCCTGAGACATTCGATATATCGCTACTAAGCAAGTTGTGTGCCACGCATTGGGAATGCCAAAAACCGGCGCGATTTAACCGTCGTGTTTCACAAATTCCTTACGTCGCGCACAGCGTGAGTCATACAGGGTTTCAAAATGCACCAAACGGGGCAATTAAGATTCATCAAACGAGACGACCAGTCGCGGTTTTCCCCTGGTTCACCTCCCAATAATAACCTTCGTTTGCCAGTGACTTTCTTGAGTGCAAGTCGCTAAATATGCTACTCCCCACTCATTTTATTGTCGCCCGTGTTGTTGGTTTCAGGCACCCGTGACTCATGCAAAATAGTATCGGGTCTGTAGAGCTTTCTATAGACGTAGTAACTATCAATCACCTTTTTAATATGGCGGCGCGTTTCATCAATTGCTATATCCTCAATAAATTCGTCCAAATCTTCCAATCCTCTCTCTTTCACCCAACGGCTCATTCGTCCGGGACCTCCATTGTACGCCCCGGTCACTAATGCATGGTTGTTTTCAAAGCGATTCATCAAGAATTTCATGTATTTCGTGCCCATCTCAATATTCACACTAGGATTCAACAGCATATTCTTCTCAAATCGTCGAATCTTGAGTTGGCGAGCAAGTTCTTGACCAGTTTGGGGCATGATTTGCATTAAGCCTAGTGCCCCAGCCCAGGACACCGCTTCGGCGCCAAATCGGCTTTCTTCTAAAATCATAGCCGCCACGAACAGCGGATCCATCTCGTACTTCTTGGAAATTTTTTCGATCGTTTCCCGATAGTAGATTGGATAAAGAAGCTTATACAGTTCAAGAGGTATCGCCTTATTTTCATCGCGTATAGACGAGAAGGAGGATAACTGTTTCGCATAATCGTATGCTTCATCAAATCTTTTCAATCTCTGATAGCAAATAATTAAGTTATAGTAATTGGAGTTTTGACCTCCACGTTCCAATCCAATCTCCCCTTTAATCTCCGAAGTGGCGTCCTCGTAGAATTTAAGCCGCATCAATTTTTGAACACGCTCGGATCCCATTGATCTGGCTTGCTTCCATTTAGAGTGATTCGTTACCGCATTTACACGGATAGAGGCAGAGAAGTTCGTGACGCTCTCTATTTTTTGGTCCCTCTGACGAAGCACAGCCGCCGCCCGACTACCATAGTACCAATGATGTGCTTCAAGAACCTCGCGATATATCTTCTTCGCTTTTTCTGGTTGATTCTTGCGTTCGTAACACTTCGCTGTCCAAAAATGCGCCGCCATGGCAAGACGGTTTCCCGGAAACAGACGCATCAAAGAAGCGAAGGTTTTGATACTCTCATCGTACTTTTTACGCTTGAATTGAATCCACCCGATACGCCAATAAGCATCGGACGCGAACCGGCTGCTCGGATATTCCTGCGTCAATTGACGATATGATTTGAGCGCTTCGTCAAAATGTTCCTCGTTTTCCTGTACCCATCCAAGATTAAAGAGTGCTTTGTGCGCGTACTCGCTCCAACTGTAATCCTTTACGAAAGCCTTCAGTCGCTTCTGCGCAATATGAGGTTGTTTTTTTCGACGGTAGCAGATTGTCGTTTGGTACAGCGCTCGCGTCAGGTAGTTGCTCGTGGGGTAGTGCGTAACAACTTTATTGTACTCACGAATTGCGAGATCGTATTTGCGTCTGCGGTGGTAGGCGCGTCCAGTGAAATAGACTGCTTGTCCGGTAAGTTTATCGTCTTTTTTAGGAGTAACCTTCCGAAGCAATGCGATTGCATCCGTAAACCTGCCATGGTTGTAAAGCACTATACCATGGGTGACGCGTTGGCTGCGGGTGATCTTCAATCTAGGATTCGCTTTGACCATTCTCTGAATTTGCCTGAGAGCATCCCGCGCAATTCCATCCGACTTGTCCGCATCAATGAGACGTTGATAAGCATGCAGCGCATTTTCCCATTTATTCAAGCCCTCGTAAGCTTGCGCTTGTAGATAAGTTGCCCTTCTAAAGTAATCACTCTGTTCATTCGCTATTAACTGCGAAGAGAATTCAATAGCGCTCGAATATTTGCCTTGCTCCAGATTTGTGCTGGCAATTTCATATATAGAATCGAAAATGCGATGACTCTTTGGATATCGCTCTATCAACCTCTGATACCAAGCAATTGCCTGCGCATGATTCATGCGTTCCTGATGGATTTGCGCTAATCGATAAATCGCATAATCAGCGAGAATATAATCGGTCGAGGCAGCATTTTCATAGTATTTGGTAGCCTCATCCCACTTCTTGAGCTTTTCATAACAGTACCCGAGTGCGTGATGAATTTCACGCATATCTGATTTTCGAGCGGGATTGCGCACCAATGACTCCAGGTGCTCGGCGGCCAAAGTAAATCTCTCATTCTCCATCAACACAAGTGCCTCGTTTAGTGATGGATTCCCGATCACAGGATTTTCTATACATAAATTAACAGAGAGAAAGATAAACAGAAAGAGGAGTAAGCGCAAATTTTTCATGGTGTGATTTGAAGTGGGCGGATAAAATGAATTCTAGTAATTGAACAAAGAGCGATCAACTGAGTAAAAATGAGGGATCAAGCGAACGGATAGTGAGCGCGATAGCGTTACCATAGAAATCCCCCCGTTGTGCCGTATTCTGCACACTAGGGACTGAAGTATGACCACTACCAATTTTGTGTTAATATTCAATCCGGTACATGTGGAAATATGAATGAAATGACCATACGATGTTTATCTTTTGGTTGTAATGACTATAAAATCCGACTCGACAATTATCGTATCTGTCGGTACATTTTCGCAAGTTGTAATGGGGAAATTCCACAGAAATAAAGGAGGGTAATCAGCCAGTTAATCAGCGTTGTTCGCATGATACCATTTTGTTCCCACCTCCGGGGGGATACGTGAACGCGCTGCTTCACAAGCGAGGTCTTCCCGAGTTGACGGAGTTTTCGAGAAAATTCAAATTCCTCCATAATTGGGAGATTCGGAAATCCGCCAATCTGTTGAAAATGAACGCGACTAATGAAGATTCCTCCGTCACCGTAGAATACCTTCATGTGCCGTGCTCTGAAATTCGCCGCGAACTCGATTAGTCGGTACAGAGGGTGGGTGCCATCAATTCGCTGCTTGAACGCCCCTCCAACATAACCGGCGGCAATTGCAGCTTCGACGCCTTGAATTGCGCCCGGTTCAAGCCAAACATCTGCATGTAGGAAAAGGAGCGTCACCCCTGAGGCTGCGGCTGCTCCTGCGTTCATTTGATGTGCTCGCCCAGGTTCAGAATAGATAATCTCGCCATATCTTCTCGCAATTTTCCGTGTGCAATCAGTGCTTCCGCCATCAACAATAAGTAGCTCGTGCCCTTCAAGTTGCCCTGCCAACCGAGACAAAGTAGAATCTAGGATAGCTGCTTCGTTAAGGGTAGGGATGACAACTGAAATCATTTCTGCATTTGAGATAACGTCAAACTGTCTCGTTTGATTCAACAAAAAGATTAACGCCTCTCGCATGATGCATCGCGCATTTGGCCTGATATAGCGCTCGTAGCGGAAACACTGAGGCATTGATTGGATCCGCGTAACCTCCTATTACCTCCCAATAGATTCCAACACAATTGGCGTCCCATGAACCATCAGATCGCTGATGACTCAGTAGAAACTCAATTCCCTTCCATCCTGATTCATTTTGCGGATTAGCGCACAACAGCGCCCCCGCGGACCAAGCTGTTTGCTCCATGGTGCTTTTCGTGCGGTTGCCGAACATATCTTCGCCCCATCCGCCGTCGCGGTTCTGCGCGTTTTCCAGCCACTGAACACCTCGATTTACCTCTTTGCAGTCCCCTTCACCGGCTTGAATCAACGCCGTAACTGCGTTTGCCGTGCCGTAGGTATTCTTTGCGAGCCAGAGGTCGCTCCAATGTCCGTCCCGGGATATTTGGCGCTTAAGCCATCTACAGGCACGGCCTATATCTGTATCTCTTCCTCCAGCCTCAATAAGCGCTTCGATCGCGTGAGCAGTGATGCTAACGCAGCCGACATCGCCTTGGCCCGGAAGATAGGTGCTCCAACTTCCATCGCGCACTTGATGCGCACGCAGCCATTGCAATCCCCGACCAATTGCGTTATCGGAACCCGCTAGCTTCAATTTCAGGAGAGCAAACAACGCCAAGGCTGTATCGTCGGCATCGCTAGGTAAGTTGCTGCCGGGCAGCCCGGAAAACGCCCAGCCTCCATCCGCATTCTGGTTTTGGACCAACCAACCGCCGGTGGTCTGAAGCTCATCTCCGCCCTCTGTAGCGTTAACCTCCATAACCGTGATGACACTTAGCGCGGTGTCCCACACATTGAGATTCAGTGCTTCCCGACACCCACCGTCCGAATTCCGAGTGCGAGCCAACCAAGACACGCCCTTATCGATAATTCCATTGATTTCAGAATCATTTCTAAAACCACTTTTCCGAAGCTCAACAAGTGCCAGAATTGACAAAGCCGTGATGTAGTTCACCCGAAACCAGCTACCGTCCGACAGCATATGAGACTTAAGCCATCTGAAAAGTTGATCAATCAATGCGCCACGTTTTGTGGTATTGAGCTCAATCATCAGAAATACCGCCACAAGCGTGTGTTGTTCCGCGATAAAGAGTTTTTGAAACATCGGAGTGTTAAACAGTTCTATAGGAGGGAGGACATTGGTTGGTGGTTTGAAAATGGCGCGGAGCCGTGGTAGCAACGCGGTAATCTTCTGCACCAGCGCCAACACTGGAAGCATGTTTTTGGAGATTGTCAGTTTTGTCCATTCGGACTCGCCGAATGCTGCATAAGCCAACTTAATTAACGCCAACTCAAGTGGGTTGTCTGGAACACGCGCAAGAGCCGATTCAACCTCTGGGGTCGGTTGCCGCTCGACAATTTGTTGCAATATAAGCTTGGCAAACAGGGTAGCTCCCCGGTTTGGCTGATTCGATATATCAAGACTCCACGTGCCATCTTCCTTTTGGTTTCGCAGCAGCCACTCAATTATGCCCGCATCTGGTAACTTGCCTAGTGCAAATTGTACCCAAGCGTAGGCACACGTTGGAAAGGTACTTGAGGAAAGTTCGCCTTCAAAATATCCCGCGCTGTGTAATTGCGTCATCAAGAAGGTTGTACCTTTGCGTAACGCGGCTTCAATGCTGTCCTTCATGCTCTAACTGTTCCGATAATTACCTGCTTAATTTGACCCTCACAGGCTGCGGAAAAACCGACGAATTAGCCTACCAGCCAAATATACCGAGCCACAAAAAGTATGGCGAAAAGATAAATCAACCAATGTACCTGTTTCCCTTTACCAGTTATTAATTTCAGGAAGGCATAGGAGATAAAACCAAAGGCAAATCCTTCCGTGATGCTGAAGGCGAGTGGCATCATCAACAACATCAAGAATGCCGGCAGAGACTCCGTGACGTCCTCCCAATCAATGTGCACGACATTCTTGAGCATAAGACTCCCAATGACAACCAGGGCAGGGGCAATGATAGGATATAGAAAGGTATTTTCATCAATAGCATAACCTGCACCAACCATTTTGATTAGTGGATGAAAGAAGAGCGCGAGCAACATCAAGACTGCAGTTACTATGCTAGTTAAACCTGTGCGGCCGCCCGCAGAAATTCCCGATGCACTCTCAATGTAGCTGGTAACCGTTGAGGTACCGAGTAAGGCACCACTACTGGTAGCAACCGCATCAGATAGCAGCGCTTGTCTTGCCTTAGGCAACTTGCCATCGACCATTAAACCCGCCTGTTGGGTAACGCCAATCAATGTCCCCACGGTATCGAACAGATCGAGGAAGATGAATATGACGATTATTGAGATTAGCTCAGGTTGTACGAAAATGTTCGGAATCTGTAGCTGCAGGAAGGTTGGCGCCATAGAGGGCGGAGCGGAGACAACACCTTGAAATGTCACCATTCCGGTAATGAGTCCAACAACCGTTGAAGCGAGGATTCCGATCAAGATAGCTCCTCGTACGTTTAAGGCAAACAGCACCGCTATAATGCCGATGCCGAACAACGATAGCAAAACCGGGGGGGATTTCAGGTTACCGAGGGTGACATAGGTTGCCGGGTGTTGGACAATCAGTCCCGACCATTCCAGCCCTACAAGCGCAATCAGCAACCCGATTCCTGCAGGAATGGCGTTCCTGAACGAAACTGGAAGAATGCTCATAATCTTCTCTCGTAACCCGACAAAAGCAAACAGAACAAAAAATGCTCCGGCAATGAAAACAGCACCAAGTGCAGTCTGCCACGGGACTTGTAGAGCAACACATACGGTGTATGCGAAAAAGACGTTGTGTCCCATCCCCGGTGCAAGAGCAATTGGATAATTGGCAAGGAATGCCATCAACACCATCGCAAATGCGCTAGTGATGCATGTCGCGGTCATCACTGCGCCAGAATCCATCCCCGCCGCGGACAATATTGTCGGCTGAACGAAAATAATATACGAAAGCGTCGCGAACGTCGTGCATCCCGCAACGATTTCTCGTTTCAACGTGGTTCCTGCTTCTTGTAAATGGAATAGTTTTTCCAGCATTGGATACCTTTTTGATGTCAAGCGTTCTCCCGATTTGCTTGCCACTCGCCCATGTGGGAGAATTAGATTTATTTATTCTCGAAATGACCGCCCAAGCACGGGATACGCCGGATCATTGTGTCCTTTACCAGTATGCTCGCCTGGGGGGACCAGTTGGTCAATCGCTTCTTCATCCGAGTTACTTAACACACAGTCCAAACAGCCGAGATTATCTTCAAGTTGTTGCATCGTTCTTGGCCCTATGATGACGGAGCTAACAACGGGGTTCGCCAGCACCCACGCTAATGCAAATTGCGTCAGTGTTTTGTTGTGTGCCGCTGCCAACGGGATGAGTTGTTGTGCCACTTCATAGCTTTCTTCGCGAAGTTCAGTCTGTAGGATACGATTGTCGCGTCGGGCGGCTCGCGATCCGTCTGGAGGCGGCTGTCCCTGACGATACTTACCGGACAGTACACCGCGCGCCAGTGGGCTGTACGGAACAACACCCAAACCGCGCTGTTGACAGAGCGGCAGCAGTTCCACTTCTATGTCTCGATTCACAATGTTGTAAAGAGGCTGGACACACGCAAAGCGCTCGAGGTTCATCTGTTCGCTTACCGACAGCCCTTCGCAAACTCGCCATGCATCAAAATTTGAACAAGCAATATAGCGAACCTTGCCTTGCTTTACACAGTCGTCTAGCGCTCGCAACGACTCGTCAATCGGAGTCGTTGGATCGGGGCGATGTAGATAGTATAGATCAATTCGATCCGTGTCCAGCCGTTGCAGGCTCTCCTCAACTTGAAACATAATGTGGTAGCGGCTTGATCCGGATTGGTTTGGACCGTCTGCCATGGCACCGCACACTTTGGTGGCAATCACGACCTCGTCACGCACCGAATGAACTGCTTTCCCCACAATCCTCTCCGATTCGCCATCATTGTACACATTCGCCGTGTCGAGGAAATTAATTCCCGCATCAAGGGCGCGATGAATTATCTGAACCGAATCTGACTCATTGGTTGGTCCGCCAAACATCATCGTCCCCAAACATATTTCCGAGACCTTAACGCCCGCACACCCTAGTGATTTATATTCCATAATTGACCTTAGTCGAGTCCCTTTCGTTGATGCATTATGTCATGCACTTCCGCTAATCGCGCCGAGTGGTGGCCTCAGTCAAATGCTGATTTTCGTACTAAATGGGCCCGGAGCAAGGGCGCGTTTACAGTTGTGGCTTGCTCTTAATCACAGACGATTGGAGTTTAGTCTGTCACATCCGTTGCACACTATCGGCGATTGGCGAATTACGATCCTGTATCCTATAACTCGCACAGCGATTTTGTATTGAGAATACAAAATGCGTATGATAGAATAAGGGCGCAAACGACTACATTATTACAAAATGGCGATAAAAAGTCAATCTCAAAACCGGGCACTTCGGTTAATGGAGAACTGCGAACAGACAGAGATGTCTCACTGGTCTCACTACATGTGGCAAGCCAATACGAGGTCTTTCATATGGCGCAAAGGACGATGCGAATTACGACCGAATCCATTGTGATGGACGCCGAACTTAATGACTCACGGACAGCAGTACAAATATGGGAAGCGTTGCCGATTACTTCCGCGGGGAACACGTGGGGAGACGAGATTTATTTTTCTATCCCGGTGGACGCAGAACTAGAGAACGAACAAGACATCGTGGAACTTGGCGAGCTTGCGTATTGGCCCCCCGGTAAAGCATTCTGTATATTCTTCGGTCCTACACCGATGAGTCGGGGAAACGAAATTCGACCAGCAAGTGCCGTTAACGTGGTCGGTAAACTCCTTGGTGATGCGACGGTATTTAAGCAAGTCAAGAACGGAGAGAGAGTGACACTTGAGCAGTTCAATTGGAGATAATCAATGGAGTTTACCGAAGAGGAAAGAAAGGAACTTGAAGAAAAATATAAAGAACAGCGTCGAGCCATGTGGACAGGAAGTCGCGCATCAAACATCAATCAGGAAACGAGGTTGGAAATAGCCACGGAAGATGTGGACAGTATTGATATACCGTCTCAAGATTCGGACTCTCATCGAACGCGGACAGAACCATTATTCGAGAACCAACTGACCAGGATACCGTCCCAAGCGATATCGAATCAATCTATGCAAGCACGGTTGAATGCGAAAGACACCGCTCGCAAAGATAAAGGCAACACTGTTCCAGCAACCGATTACAGTGACACGCAGCAAATGATTCAGAAAATTCGGAGGCAGAGAGAGGACATCTGGGAGGGAAATTCAGCGACACGCCCACGGCAGCGTCAACGATGGCGCGCCTCAAGCGGCAAAGCAGGAAAATTTTGGAAACCGTCTCAACTAGAAGACGAAAAAAAACCACGCAGGTGGAAACTTGCACTGGGAGTGTTCGGAACAATTATTGTGTTAGTCTGCGTTGGCGTTATGCTAGGCTACTGGTTCGCAAGTTAGAAACTGTTGGGAGAGGACCAGGATTTGTTTACATCCCGCTATCAATTCTCGTTTCACAGTTGCAGCACGTCCATTTGGAGGAGAACCATGAATCTGTCATTCCTGACCCTATCTAGACATTGGACACCTATTTTCTTTCTGTTCACGTCCGCGTTTCTGTTCCAGGTCTATACCATCGGTTATTCTGCAAGTTTTTATCCGGATGACATTGGAAACCAGTGGACTTTGCGGAGTCTTGACGGAATGAATCTGAGAACTGTTACAATCAAAGGTCCGGAGATTATCGAAGGTGAAGAACTCAGGGTGATTGAGGAAGACACTAATGGCAACGTCAATAAACTATTGGTAAAATCGGAGCCCGACGGAATAAAGCTTTTCAGATCTATTGTCGCCATAGCCATCATAGGAGAAGTGACTTTCGATTACTCACCGCCTCAGGTATTTCTCCCAATTCCGGCCAATCTTGGAATATCTTGGACAATCCAAAGCGAAGCAGAAATTGCCGTCGTGGGGGTCGTACGTTCGACCAATCGGGCAGAGGTTGTTGCTATTGAGGAGGTTGCCACGCCAGCGGGAACCTTTCAGAACTGCCTAAATATTGGGCAGAATATCACCTTGAACTTACCGATTGCAGATCTGGAATTGACCAACTCAATGTGGTTAGCTCCAGGTATTGGTTTGGTTAAAGCAACTGACTCCGGCGGTGTTATCTTTGAATTGATAGATTACGAAATCGCCGAGAGAGAGCCCCAAACTGCCGTGCAGCCGATTGGTAAACTAGCGACAACATGGGCATCAATGAAGTATCAGTGAATCAACAAAAGCATTTGAACGCCGAATCCTCGCCGAGCCCCGGGTATCTCGCGACATCTCACATTTACCCGCGGCTATTTAAATTCCTGATCCTAGCCATTCTGTCCTGCGAACACATCACTGATCTTGGTAGCGCCCACGAACGCATCCGCCTTAGAGCTTTTGAGGGCGAGTTACGTTTGACGAAAGCACCTCGAATTGGAGGAAGCGCAACCCTTGTTTTGTCAATCCATTCCAATCTCGCCGAATCTATCCATGCCCGCATTTTGTTTCATCTGCCACATGGCATTATCTCTGAGTCACCGGACCAGTTTGACCGTGTCTACTTCCCATCCCAGGAGAACGAACAACAACATAGTGTACGACTTCGGGTCGAGGTTCCTGGGCATTTTCCGCTCCAGGCATCAATCTATACCACGCTCCCTAGTGGCAAAAACATCGCACAGCATTTTTACACATATCTCCTTGTGACAGCAAGTGATGCGGAAATTGGGTCCGAGCCTTTCAATGCAAGAGTTGACAATTTACCGGTGGAAACCAATGTCCAATCGTCAACCGCGGGTGGTCAGGATGACCGCGCGCTGATAATTCGCGGATCGATGTCGTATTTCGATGATAACGAGCTTGGCGAGCTCCCCATTCAGAGACCACAAATTCAATTGTACTTAGAACATCAAATCACAAGCGATACATTAATTAGTCACACGTTAGGTGATGAACAGGGCAATTTCAATTTCAATAATCTGAATCATCCAGCCCTTCATGATGGTAGTCCGCGCAACCTATACGTCGTTTTGAAATTCGACAACTCTGTGCTGTCGATAACGGACGACTTAGGCCAGACGTATGCCTTGCAATCTGAAACGCTTCATGATGTCCCTAATGGTGAAAACTTCATTAATCTAGTCATTGATAGATTACATCCGGTTCGCGGGATTGGACACATTTTCAACACAATTCAAGACGCACACGCTTTTCTATTTGACCGATTGGGTTGGGAACGGGACAGGCCGATACAGGTAGTATGGCCTGGCCTATATGGTATCTCTTACTACGATGACGGGAGAAAAAAGGAGACTCGAGAACATATTGCAATTGCTTTTGGCGAACATCAATGGTTACGCATAATCATGTACCACGAATATGCGCACGCGGTAATGACTGCCGCGTATGGCTACAATCCTGATGCCTTGCCTCAAGGTAACTACCCTCGTGTGCACCGTGTGGAGACCGTGTCGAATTTAGGTTTCGCATTCTATGAGGGATGGGCGGTGTTCATGGAAGCCGCAGTAGACAACAACGCGTTGAATGTTACGGGCTTTTTGAATAAGCATTTTCCGAATATCGAATCCAATCAGTGGTGGACAGGACATGTAAACGGAGTCGGTCGGAATGTCAAGGGGGAGGTGGTTGAAGGAGCTATCGCGAGTATTCTGTGGGACATATTTGACACGCCAAATTCGATCGATCTCACGCCGCACATTGACGATGATAGCATCAGCGACGAGTTGGACTCATTCTGGGAAATTTTCGTGAACGATTACCCACAAAACATCACGGACGTTGCGATGGCGTGGCGCCGACGAAACCTTCCAATGTTAAAGAATTTGGAGGAAATTTACGCCAGCCATCATACACTTTCCCGCCCCAACTCTCCGCCTACGTTTCAATTCACGTCGCCAACGGCTGGCGGCACCGTGGCGGGCAACGTTTTTGAGATTACGTGGAGAGCTATCGATTTGGACGGGGACGATTTTACGATAGACCTGTTCTATGATGTCGACCAGAGCGCGGGGGATTCGGTGGATATTCAATCGCGAGATTCTTCGGATCTTTCCAGCTGGAATTGGGACACAAGCGCCGTGGAAGAAGGCAATTACTATCTTGGTGCACGTGTTACAGACTTTAGAAACTCGAATGTTGAAGTCTACAGCGACGGATTCGTAATTGTTGATCGGACAGCAATCTACGATGTGAACGGGGATAAGATTGTGAATTTACTGGACTTGGTTGCAGTCGCCTCTCAATTGGGAAAGCCGTTAGATTCAAACGCTGACGCCAACGGTGACGGAATAATAAATATCCTCGATCTTGTCTTGATTGCAGCTCACATTGGTGAAATCATTCCGTGACACATACAGATAAATAAGCAGTAATCGCATGATGATAAAGGACACTCATTTGGAACACTTTAGAGTCTACCACGACGACTGATTGAAAAAACTCACCTGCACGCAGTGGCGTTATTGAAGGCTGCGGGAACGGAGGTACAACTTGCCATTCGGAGATAATGACTGGCTTGCATTAACGCAAGAACCGACCTTAGAACCTGAACTCCCCATCTGCGATCCCCATCACCATAACTGGGACTTTCGCACTGACCGCATTCCCTATCATCGATATCTTCTCCACGAACTGATTGCCGATATTCACAGCGGCCATAACGTGCGATCCACCGTGTTTGTTGAAGCTCGTGCAATGTATCGTGCGGACGGCCCGGAGGAATTGCGCTCCGTCGGAGAGGTAGAATTCGTCCAAGGACTTGCCGCTGCCAGTGCAAGTGGATTGTACGGCTCTAGCCGCGTGGCTGCAGGAATTGTAGGTAGTGCAGACTTGAATCTGGGCGATCGGGTTGAGCCGGTGCTTGAGGCACTCCAAGCAGCTAGCCCGAACCGGTTCAGAGGAATTCGACACTCCGTTACTTGGGATCCACATCCGGAGTTTGCAAATATGGCCCGTTCCAATAAAAAAGGCGAGTTGGGGGCGAGCGCCTATCGAGCCGGAGCCAGCGTATTGGCGCGCATGGGACTGTCTTTAGAGGCATGGTTGTATTTTCCACAGTTGACCGAGCTATTAGATTTCGCCAAGGCAGTCCCTGAATTGACGATCATTCTAAATCACATCGGGGGATTTTTGGGTATCGGTCCTTACGCCGAACGAAAAGAGGAGACACTAGCCACTTGGCGCAACGGCATCGAAGCTGTAGCGGAATGTCCTAACATCAACATAAAACTTGGCGGAATGGGAATGCCGCACGTTGGCTTTGACTGGCATACGCGTACGAAACCAATCGGCTCGGAAGAACTAGCCGAATCCATGAGCCCTTATATGAATCACTGTATTGAGAAGTTCGGGCCGGATCGGTGCATGTTTGAGAGCAATTTCCCGGTCGATAAAGTGTCCTTTTCGTATAACGTAATGTACAATGCCTTCAAACGGTTATCCACGGGTTATTCGGACTCGGAACGCGCCGCCATGTTTCATGATACTGCTGCTCGCGTGTATCGCCTTGATGTATAAACCGGAGATGGTGCGCACTGTTATACTCATTTCGATTCATATTTTCACATATTTAAGACTTATGCAGTTGAACAGCCGAAAGCTCGTAGTAGGGCATTCATTGCCCGTTTCTACGTGGAATCGCTTGGTGGGTTAAGAGCAAAACGCGCAATGAATTGCGCTACTACCAACCGAATTGCGTAGATCGAATATGTATAATTATTAGTTGAAATGACTATAGCGAACATAAATCAGAAAATTTGTACATCTGATTCTTCCAACAACACGACCATTTTGAAATTCGGGAGGTAAATTCGCAATGTCAGAAGTCATTTACGATGTAGCCGTTATTGGGGCAGGCCCGGCGGGTGCACAGGCGGCGATTTCTGCCAGCCACCAAATGCGACATGTATTGGTTCTTCATGCGAGCAAAGTGAGTTTTAGCCGTGGGCGGGCATACTGGTCAAAGTCTGTCGAGATTGAGGATGCTCCCGTATTTCCGGGCATCATCGGACCGCAGTTTGCCAAGGAATTGATGAAGTGGATGGAAGGACGTCCGGTAACTGACATTACAATCCATGGAGAGAAACGCAAAACAGGCATTGAAATTCGCGACGGCATGATTACTAAATTGACAAGGGAAGGGAACGGTTTTGGCATTGAAGCCTCCACCACTGCGCTTAAGAAAGGAACATCAACACAAATTGAACATTTTAAATCTCGCACTGTAGTCGTCGCATCGGGTTTTGATGATCGATGGCCAGACATTGAGTTTCAATCTGAAGCCGAAAGGCTTTACCAACAATACGTTGCCGTATTTCGTTATGCTGGCAATCGGAAGGGATGGCACGTGTGCATCCGATGCGATGGACACTTGCATGTGGACGAACATCTCGCGATCGTCGGTGTCGGTGACTACATATATGAAGTAGCGCTCGGATCGCAAGATTTCACGGACAGGATTACAATTTTGACAAACGGTCGTCCGCACGGGATGTCACCCGAAGTTCTTAGACAAGCTGAAGAACGAAATATCAACATCATTGAGACGAAAATCATCAGACACATTGGCGAAAAGACTAATCTGATGGGGTTTGAATTGGAAGACGGGAGTGAGGTGTATTTTGGTGGTTTTCTCGTTGATGAAGGGTTAATCCCGAATACGAAATTTCTTGAAGACTGGGATTATCAAAAGGACGAAGACGGACTAATTGTTACCAACGATGATGCGCAACTGCTTGACTCTCGGGGCAATTCGATTCCTGGTCTGTACGCCGCGGGGGACATTGTGTCGGGAGAGCGCAATCTCATCGCAACGGCTTTTGCACTAGGGCAAGAAGCCGGGTTATCGGCATCAGATTCGTTACGCAGGTGGCATCACCCTGCAAGTCAGTAAGAATGCATCCAAACTCACACACGTGGATTTGGGTATTGAAGACGTGGAGGAATTCAGAACCTGTTTGAAATACAAGAACATAGCGATTCCTTGGTAGTTGAACTGCTGTACCGGTCAGAGACCTATCGCACGAGGATTTCTATTGCGGTCATCATTTACTTCCCTAATCCCCGCCTATGGAGAAAGTGAACGATCTATATGTGAGCACTTAACGTGTTCGGTCTACACGAGCGCTAGTAGTTGCTTGCCACTGCGTCAATATATAGTATTTTCGTAACTGTTTAGTCCATTGATTTCTATGGTGAATATCAATTCACGGAACGTTGAATTGACTAAAAAGCGGTTAGGTTGGTGCGGTTGTCTCAACAGTCAAAACTCCGGCATCAATTCCTTGATGATAGCGGCGGATAATTTCCAAGCCAATCTCTACGAAATCCTTGTTCTGTTGTTTGCAAGTTTGAATCACACTGGTAATGATACTTAACGCTTCAGAGCCCTTGGGTGAACGATTGCCGCCCGATATTTTGCGAGTTATCACCGCGGGTCGTATAGCGCGCTCGGCGCGATTGTTATCGGTGGACACCTGCATGTGTGACAAAAAGGTAAATAACGAATCGCTGTGTTTGGCTAACCGTTTGGCAAGCCTTTGACAATCAGAATCGTGATAGTCAGCTTTGGCAAGGCACTCCAATCGGTGGGTTAGCCTTTTGAATCGGCGCTCTAAGGTAGATGGAGCGATATCCGACTGCTTCTGCTTGAGGCGAATGGCATCGTGTAACAAACGTGTTAGTTTTTTGGCGAATGCCGCATATTCTTGGGTGTGATTGGTCTTTCTCACTTCAGACAACTCACGCAGCAAATGCACCAAGCACTTCTGTTGGGTGTAGGGAAGTGGGTTATAAGCGGTATAAAAGTCACTGACGATGACTCCGTCATAATCTGCACTCAATTGTTCTAAAACCACTTGATGTCCACGATTCGCATTAACTTCATAAAGCGTGTAACTGTCTGTGGTGAATGCCCAAAGCCAGCACAATTGACCGTCTAACCGCCAGCCGGTTTCATCGACGTAGGTAC
Organism: Candidatus Poribacteria bacterium; assembly: GCA_965204085.1. Lineage (GTDB taxonomy): Bacteria > Poribacteria > WGA-4E > WGA-4E > JAJDTR01 > JAJDTR01. The sequence goes on from CBDBEE010000002.1 coordinate 3,050,200, forward strand.
AAAGGCTCTGTCGCAATCCGGTTTGAATGGCTTGATATTCGGGAGTGAACCATTCTGCCAACGATTGCATGGATTGCGCCAATGCGCCAGCGGTAATAGAAAGCCCACACAGTCGTTTGAGTACTGTGACGACTTTCCGATACGGTACCCCCATGGCGTGCTTCAATTCAGCGGCAATGAGCAATGCACGCGAACCTATCAATTGATGGGGCACCTGTTGCGGGTGATGGCTTTTCACCCGCCTTTGGCAGTTTTGGCAATATCCACTCTGTGTCTGATAACAGACAACGGTAGTCTGAGCCGGAATGACCTCTTCAACATACTGTTGATGGGTTGTGATATTTTCAATCACTCCATGACAATGGGGACAATCCTCTAAAGGAGTTTCAACAATTTCGTCAGCTTCGGTGGGACGATGTCGGTAACTGCCGGTGTGTCCCGGTTTTTGTCCCGGCTTTTTGCGACGACGTTTCTGTCGATTCGGTTTGACAAATCCGGGGGCAGGCGGTTTTGGAGGCGAAGTGGAGGTAGCTAACAGTTTCGACACCTGCTGTTCCAATTCGGTTATACGGGCGCGTAATGCCTGATTTTCAGCTTCCAATTCGGCTATACGAGCAATTAACTGTTGTTCCCTTGTATTCGTCATAGTGATGCGTTGAATCCTCCGTAGCAAGCAACTGCGCACAATGCTGCACGGATTTCGCCACTCTTACAAACTGGACTAAACAGTTACGTATTTTCAAATTAAGAACCCGTTTGAATAATAGCGACAATACGAGATTTGAAATTGTCTTGGGTGGCAACTAGAGTTTCATACCAAAATTTCATAACAACAGTTCAATTGTCTTAACATAGAAACCTTGCAGAAACCTTGCAGAAGCCTGTCATAGCATAGGTTCTCACCCTCTTATTGATTCCATTGAAAAACCCGATTTGGTATGAAAATTATGAAAAGTATGAAATTCCCACGATTGCCGATTGACGTTTTTTAATCACAATCGAGGTTCTCAAACAGGTTCTAAACTCGACTTTGTACAAAATTCAACGGTTGGTTTGTACGGAGAATTGTACCACACCAGAACCGTGGGCGGGGCATCTTGTCCCGCCGTACAACACCGATACTTGAGTAAAACTCAAAACGTCATTTGCGTGACATTGGAAAATGCTATCGACTTTTTCAATGGTCTGCTATAGTCATTGATAATCAAATTTACACATACTTGATGGTGATTTGATGATTGAAAATTGTTATTGTAGGAGCGACCTCCCGGTCGCGACCTCATGTCGCTAGGTTAAGGTCGATCTAACAGAAGACGCACAATAAATTGCACTACTGCAAATCGAACCGACCAAATCCCACATATGTAATTATCATTTGCAACGACTATAGAAAGCCGAGAGAATCAAAATCTATTCCGCATTTTCGCAACACTTGATTATTGCTGCCTGCAATGTCTTTCGAATGTACAAAGTCGAGCTAAAACTTTCCAAGATTATCTCAAATATCAGCTGCGACAGCTACCAGATCCAGGATGTTCACCACATTGTCTCCGTTCACATCAGCATTAGACCCAGTTCCCTCTTCAATCTCTATCCCGAGGTTGTTCGCAACGAAGACCAAATCCAAAATATTGACCACGCCATCCCCGTTGACATCCGTTGATCTAGGCTGGCTGGGGATGACGATACTAGCGCTCCTTACAGTCTCCCCGTTTTCCATGCCATCGAAAGGCGTGGCTTCAACAAAAAACGTCTCTCCCTCGCTAAATTCTCGCGAAAGCGTTACGTCTGTCGCATCCGCTATGAGACCATCTTGGTTGTGCCACTGATACGTGACCTGTTCAGCGTCTCCATCATCGTCAGACCATCCATGCGCTTGAGCAGTGAGCATGTTTGGTATCGCAGGCGCTTCCACGTCTGTTACAACCTCAACACTGCTAAGTGATGGCGGGGTGTTTAAGATTTGAATTCGCTCGCTCTCAAGGGAATTGCCGCGTACAGTCCCATCATATGGCGTAATCACCACATACACCTCATCACCGGCATCGAAATTGTCGCCTGTGAGGCTACGTTCGATGATGGACGTATCCGCCAGCGTGAGAAACGAGTTCTTCGAAAATACCACTTGATAATCAACGTCGACTTTCAGCGTTGCGCCCGGCAAAATTATCCGCTGAGTAACAAGGGTAACCTCAACTTCTGCGCCGGGGTTGGTAATGTCAAGGTTAGCTTCCAAATCGCCGGTAGCCGCTATCGCAATCTGATGAACTCCCGTCATGTAACGATAGAGCCTTGCGCCGGGAGCAGAATTGATGTAAGTCCAACTGAACTGTTGTTCCCCTGCTTGCGTCTTGAACGGTACCAGTGGCGTGGTCGATTGAATTATCGCCTGCAGAGTTTCCGTGACAGTGTATTCCCCAACCTCATCCAGATTGACGGTGAAACTGCCATTGATGTTGCTCCCTACGGTTTCGGGAATATCATAAACAGTCTCCGTGCCGCTCGGACTGGTAAATTTTACTGAACCTTTTTGTCCTCCGGCAACCTGCACCCTTAACTCTAAGCCACGTGGCAGCGGCAACGGCGACTGAAACTCTATCGAAGAAATCCCTTGATACTGAACCTCTTGCTCGTTTGAGAAATCAATCGTCCCACGCAATGGGCCATTCTGATTATACCAAGCATACAGGTATAGTTCTGTGTCTCCATCAGCATCCTCCCAACCACTAGGGATAGCCGTAATTACGCTAGCCTCACGTGCCGGATCGGGTTCTATAGTCAATTGGATTGATTCAAAGCGAGGCGGCGTATTGCCGTTAACGTAAGCGGTGGATTGTACAGCAAGAAGCGCAAGCAGAACTACAATTGTTCTCTTCATCTATTATTCCTCGTGTCAGTTGAAATTTAAGCGCATAATTCTTCATTGTAGACAAACAGTTGAGGGGTCCCCCCGGTATGGAGGAAAATAACAGTATCGTCGGAAGTGAGTTGTCCACGCTCAACGTGGTCAATTAACCCCGCCATCGCCTTACCCGAATACACCGGATCCAAAAAGATGCCTTCCGTTTGTGCAACCAGTCTGATCGCTTCAACGCATTCAGGCGTTAATATGCCATAACCTTGTCCTACGAAGGCATCGGTGTTTCTCACATCATTATTGTCAATACTAACTTCCAGATTCAGAATCGAGGCAGCGTTGTTCGCTGCTTTTTGAACGCGCTCAATTCGATCATCCCAGCTAAGTGGCGCAAACCCGAACGGTTTTGTTTTCATTCCCAGCGCCTTGGATCCGAGAACTAATCCTGCTTGTGTTCCGCCCGCTGAGGCCACATATATCCAATCCGCGTCCACCCCGAGGGCCTCCTGTTGTCGATAGATTTCTGCCATGCACCACACAAAACCGACCGCAGCCAGTGCCGTGGCATGCGACCCACCGACGACGTAGGGCTTCAATCCCTTCGCTTTCAACTCTTCCGCCAACGCCTCCTTGACAGCATGCAATTCATCGCCGAAAGGGACATCAACTATTTCAACATTAGCTCCTGCGAGATGGTCTAGCAGCAGGTTCCCCTGTACAACACTCTTGTGATCGCGTGCGAGGCGAAGGTAACATTTCAAACCGAGCCGAGCACACGCCGCCGCAGCTTGACGGCAGTGATTGGATTGTGATGCCGCTCCATGCACAATTGTATCTGCGCCCTGATGAACAGCCTCGCCTATAGTGAAGGTTAACTGGCGAACCTTGTTTCCACCAATCGCGAGACCTGAACAATCTTCACGCTTAATCAAAATACGGGGACCGCCCAGCCGCTCAGATAAACGTGGACAATCCTCCAGTGGTGTTGGAAAGTGACCCAAATTGACTTGTGGCACTTGGGAAACTCTATGACAAAGATCGTCATATTTCACAATAGGAAGTGTTTGATTCATTATTTATCCTCAATCTCAAGTATTGTCTTTTACGTCAGGCGTTTGATTCGTTTCTTATTTCTTTACCGATTAAGCACCTCTTTCAGTAATGCCAGCAGTTCGTCATTCCCTTCGGCAAGTTCGAAGATGCGCTTGATTTTTTCCTCACTGTCTAATTCCTCCTCGGACACAGGATTCGGCTCCCAGATTACTTCAATTTTTCTAGGGTTCAACCGATCATAGTTCACCTTGATAATGGTCAATGGATAATCGTCTGGCACCAATAATATCCAATCGATAGTCTCGGCACGGTCAGAATAACGTCGGTCGGTTTTCAAACGCTGATCTTGGTGTGGTACGTTCTTCTTGACCCATTCCTTTCGACCGAATCCATCAATTTCGAAGTAGCCCACCTCCAACCAATTGCGCCCGGCACCATTTGGTTTTGTGGTGATTTCAATTCGTTCCACAGTTAAACTTTCCTCACTGCAAATTGAGAATCTGAACCAAAAGGGATTTACCTGTTTTGTTCAATAGTTAACCGAACATCATACGGACTATACAGCTGCACCTGAGTGATGAACTTGTGGATAGCGGTTTCGAATCTGTTGTGGAGTACAACAGTGTGATTCAGCCCGAAGCGCAGACGTTTCATTCCTGAATCAAATAGCGCGACCGCCCGCCGCATGGGCCAAAACTATCCCTAGACAACCAGCAATCAGCAATGGGTGTCTACTACCAATCTATCGATATTTCGGTTTCAATCTGGATTTTCCTACCACCAAGCGGGAACGTTACATGCAGACTTAGTCGTCGCTTACGTAGTTAAGAACCATCAGTTTCGTTGACGAATTGGCTGCTCTCAATTTCAGCGTAGGACGATCGCACCGAATATGACCGGAACGGCCTTGTATGGTTCTCGCCGCTTTGATTTTCACTGATTCAATTCGTTTTGTCAAGGGTTTTTCTTAAGTGACAAGGCAAGCGCACGACTTTAGACCAACTGCCTTCAACAAAAAAGTGTTGCTATGCATGGATAATTTCGTTTATAATGGTAGAGAGTCTACAAAGGCTTGGGATTGGACACTCTACGGAGACGCAATAGATGCGAATTGGCGTGAAATATGGTCGCGGATGTTTGGATGTTGACATTCCAGATGGGAATCAAGTCGGGATTCTTACTACCCAACATAGCGAGCCGCTTACAGATCCTCAGGCTGCAGTCCGCAAAGTTTTAGAGACGCCAATCAATTCGCCGTCCTTAGCCCAGTTAGTAGATGGCCAATCTTCCGCGTGTATCATCATCTCCGATATCACACGTCCCGTCCCCAATCAGGTGATTCTGCCGCCAATACTGCAGATTCTGGAACAACAGGGCATCCCCCGAGAGAAAATCGTTATTCTAGTCGCCACCGGTATTCACCGTCCGAGCACCGAGAAGGAATTGGAAGAAATGGTCGGGCTCGACATTGTGAATAGTTACCGGATTGTCAATCATCTGTCTGATGAACCGGAGACTCACAAGTATTTAGGACTGACGCGAAATGGAACACCCGTTCATATTGATAAGACTTATCTAGAATCCGAGGTAAAGATTGTCACGGGGTTAATTGAACCACATTTGATGGCAGGATATTCGGGGGGACGTAAAGCAATTTGTCCCGGGATTGCGTCAGTAGAAACGATGAAGGTTATGCATGGGCCACAAATCCTCGAACATCCGAACGCAGCCGTGGGAGTCTTAGATGAAAATCCGTTCCATATCGAAGCCACTGAAATTGCACTTCTGGCAGGCGTTGATTTCAGCCTAAACGTTGCCATAGACAATGAGCGGCAGATTACCGGTGTATTCGCTGGCGAATTGGTTGAATCACACAAGGCAGGATGTGAATTTGTGGAGAAGCAAGTGACTTCCACGTTGCCTCACGTCGTGGATTTGGTAATTGTGTCAGGTGCTGGATATCCGCTTGACACCACTTTTTATCAAGCAATTAAAGGACTGCTGACGGCTGCAGATGTAGTCAAGCCGAACGGGAGCGTTATCTTAGTGGCTGAATGTAGCCAAGGTATTGGTAGCAAGTCGTTTACCGATTTGATCTTGGAAACACAAGACCTTGACCAGTTTATTCAAGATATCTACGAACCGGATAATTTCGTGGTCGATCAGTGGCAACTTGAGGAACTCGCAAAAGTTGCAAGAAAAGCCGACATATACTTCTACACAGAGGGCATCCCCTATCAACAACAGCAACACCTGTTTGTTGAACCGCTTCGGCACGTACAAGAGGGCATTCAACAAGTGCTCGCTAAAATCGGACATGACCCTCAGATTGCCGTAATTCCTGAAGGCCCCTACGTGCTAGCGAAAGTTGATAGATCCCATATTGAGGGAATCAACTGATTTCACAGAGGCGAAAATGAAAGACATTCCACGACCCATTGTCAAACTCAAAGGTTTTCGCGACGGTTTGCACCTGTTTATTGACCCAGAGGCTAACATTGAAGACATTCTCCCACGCATTGAAAAACGCATGGAAAAATTGGGCGATTCGCTCGCTGGGACTGGGGTAACTATCAATCTCGGTGGAGGATCGCTTGGTGCTCAGGAGTTAAGCCGAGTAGAACAACTGCTCCAGGATACCTATGGCCTTGAAATAAAACAGTTAATAGGTAAATCCGATGGTATTCCGTTGCCGCTGGAAGGTCCTCAAATTGCAGGCGCTCCAGCTCTTCACCAAGTAACTCCCCAGAATGGCGAATATATTTTGGCAGCGGAAGAGGAAAAAACATTATTCATCCGACAGACGCTGCGCTCAGGACAGGTAGAACGCTTCTTGGAAGGCAATATTGTCATTCTTGGCGACGTGAATCCCGGAGCAGAGGTAATGGCGGCTAGGGATGTTATTGTTCTCGGAACATTGCGCGGCATTGCACATGCCGGCGCGTTGGGTGATACTTCATCTGTGATTATTGCTATAAGCCTTGTGCCCACGCAGCTGAGAATCGCACGCTTCATCTCCCGTCCACCTACAAGACAACACCCACAAGGTAAAAAGGTTGAATTCGCGCGAATACGGGATAATGACGCTGTGGCTGTTGAAGAATTCACAGATTTTAATCATTTGGCACAGGTGGGGCAGCGAAGTTCCGTGGTGATTCAGGACTCGCCTTTAGGATGAATATGGTATCTAGCACACAAATCGGCAAGCAGAGAAGGAGGGCTGTGAGAGCATGGGAAGAGTGATTGTATTGACCTCCGGGAAGGGAGGAGTGGGCAAAAGCACTTCCACCGCTAATTTAGGAACAGCGCTCGCAATGTTAGGCAAAAAGGTTGTTTTGGTTGACGCTGATGTCGGGTTGAGAAATCTTGATGTCATCATGGGGTTGGAAGCCCGAGTCGTTTACACGTCAATGGACGTCATTGATGGCACATGTAACATCGAAAAAGCATTAGTCAGAGACCGGCGCGTTAAAGCATTGAATCTGTTACCGGCATCCCAGAAGAACAACAAGGCAGATATTCAGCCCGAACAGATGAAGAAAATCTGCAAAGAATTGCAAGAGGATTTTGATTATGTTCTCATTGATTCCCCGGCAGGAATTGAACAAGGCTTCCAGAACGCCGCGATCGGGGCAGAAGAGGCATTGATTATCACCACTCCTGAAATTTCAGCGGTTCGGGATGCAGATCGAATCATCGGACTGCTGCAAAATATGCACATTGAGGAGATGAACTTGGTTATCAATCGACTCTCGCCGCAGATGGTAAAAGCAGGAAACATGATGGATCCACAGGATATCATTGACATCCTGTCGATAGACTTAGTCGGTGTTGTCCCGGAAGATCCGGAAGTTGTTGTTTCAACGAACCACGGATTGCCTTTGGCATATAGTCACGCATCTTACGCTGGAGAAGCCTACAATCGTATTGCGCAGCGGATCGAAGGAGAGGATATACCGATACCAGAATTCAAATCGGAAAACTGGTTTGGCCAACTAATTAACAGGCTAACCGGACGCAACTAGCAGGAGAATCCGACATGTTTCGAAAATTGATGCGATTATTACATCAAGAGCGCGGAAGTAAGGAGGTCGCCAAAAATCGATTGCAGCTGATATTGATTCAAGATAGAGTCGGCGCAGACGAGGCAATCATGGGCGACTTGCAGACCAAACTGACACAACTTCTCGCGGAGTATTTTGAATTTCCCTCGGAAGGCATTGATATAGAACTCCAGCGTGACGGATCATCAATGGCATTAACTGCTAATATCCCCGTTACTGCCATGAAACGTCGCACTCCCGCCCAGCAGTAGCCGCTCAACGGCATACGCAACGCCATCATTGTCGTTTGACTCGGTGATATAATCCGCACATTCTTTCAGTTCTTCAACAGAATTCTCCATTGCAATGCTGAAACCCGCAGCAGCCATCATACTCTTGTCGTTATCACCATCTCCGAATGTGACAACATGATCCATGGTGATACCTGCTTGAGCCGCTAACGCTTTTAATGCCGGTCCTTTGGAAACCTGCGGATTCATGAATTCAATGTATTCGATCTGTGTTCGGGTAATGTATAACCGATGTCCAAAATCTCTTTGAAAATCAAGGAGTAAGTGTTCGACCTTCTCCGGTGTATCCAGCACCTGCATTTTCGTTGGTTCGCCGCCATTCAATCGTCGAAGATCTCCAACCGCGGTAGCATGCACTCCGGTTCGACTCTCATAGAGTTGACTCCAAGTATTCTCCATTCCGATATAGAGTTGATCGTTCAGACAAAAATTTAGATGTAGGTCTTTCTGATCGCAATAGTTAACCAGATCCATGGCGGTGGTAGCCGCGATGGGTGTATGATGAAATACTTCCCCGGTTTCTGCGTGTTTAACCATTCCTCCATTGTATGAGATAATCGGGGTTTTCAGTCCAATTTGACTACTAATTGGAAGAATCGATTGGTGCATCCTTCCTGAAACTAGCACAACGATTACGCCTTCATTCGACAGTTTTTGCAGCGCTGCGCAATTTCGGTCAGTTACGACGTGGTTACTGTTGAGCAGCGTTCCATCCAAGTCGAGAGCCACCATCCGGCATGGGATTTTGATCATATCCTTATTTTCCTTCCTCCTCTTGACGAATTTCCCGCCTTCACCTGTAGTCCGACCAGAAATCAACAAATAGCCTTTTCCGTTTTGGGATCAAATAAGTGTACGTGTTCCGCATTAAAATCCAACCAAATGGATTGTCCGGCCTTAACGTTGAAGGTGGGGTGTGTTCGGGCTCTGAGCGTAATGAGATTCGTTGTCTCAGGGTTTTCACCGAGGAAGATATCAATGATATTCACGGAACCTAGCGATTCCACCAAATGTACTGCCGCTTGGATTCTGCTTTCGACAAGTTCTTTGGAAATCTCAATGTGTTCCGGCCGAATCCCAAAAACCACCTCATCGCCCTGATGGCTGCTGCTAAGATTAGTGATCTGTTCATCGGAAAGTTCCAACGAAAAATCTGTATGATCGAATCGCAACAAGGTCCTTCTACTATCCGACTGAATAGTGCTACAGATTAAGTTCATTGACGGGCTGCCCATAAATCCTGCAACGAACAGACTCTTTGGTTTGTTGTATACCTCTTGGGGAGACCCGACTTGTTGAAGAATCCCTGCGTGCATAACCGCAATTCGATCGGCCATTGACATGGCTTCTACCTGATCGTGAGTGACAAAAACCGTCGTCCTACCAAGTTCGTACTGTAAGCGTTTAAGTTCAGACCTCATGTCTACACGGAGTTTGGCGTCAAGGTTCGCCATAGGTTCATCCATCAAAAACGCTTTCGGACGACGTACCATCGCCCTCCCAAGCGCGACCCGCTGCATCTCTCCGCCGCTCAAGTGCGACGGTTTTCGATTCAGTAGCGTGTCAATTTGCAATAAATGGGCAATTTCCCGTACTTGCTTGTGAATCTCAGATTGGCCAATATTCACAGCTTTGAGTGGGAACGCTATATTGTCAAAAACTGTTAGGTGCGGGTAGAGCGCATAAAACTGAAACACAAAAGCGATATCTCGGTCTGCGGGTGGTAAGTGATTAGCTCGCGCTCCATTGATTAAGATGTCCCCTTCATCGGGGTGTTCTAAACCCGCAATAGATCGGAGCGTCGTTGTCTTACCACATCCTGAGGGGCCCAAGAAAACCAAGAATTCTCCATCGTGGATTTCTAGGCTTAGGTCATCAACAGCTACAATATCGTCAAAGCGTTTGGTGATGTGACTCAGTTCAATTACTGCCATAGGACAGTTCGAAACCACGGTCTTCCCTGTCAACGAAATGCTGACATAATCAATGTGAAAACAGGTTATTTTTAGACAATGAGCGCATATTTTAGCACATGATTTCGAAAAGTGATAACAGAAAAGGAGGGCGAATTATAATGGACGGAAACAACGTCTCCTATGTAACTAGTGACGAGGTCAACATTGGGACGAAGAGAAAGGGAGTATTTGTAAGGAGGGATTATCTTGAGGTGTGAGAATCCGTTTAACCACCGAGAACAAGATACATTGCCAGACCAGAGAGTAACGGCATCGTCAAATTATCATCAAGCTTAGTGGGCAGAACCTCAACTACCGTTGCCACTAAGGCTCCGATAATTGCCACGGCCGGATTGAACTTCACAAGCGCAATTAAGATACATACAAGAAAACAGGCAAGACTACCTTCTAAGCTTTTTCGCGGAAATAATTTCGTCCGTCCCCATTTCTTTCCAATTAGCGCAGCTGCCACGTCCCCCAAGATCATGAAGAAGATACAGACAATAGCAAGAATCTTCGGAAAGAGGAGGATAGGTAGGAAAGCTCCGATAAGATAATACGTCGCGCCCGTAATGGCACCATTGCGTTCGTGCGAACGAAGCAGTGGCGTGAAGACTTGGTAGAACACAGCCCTGAATGAAGGCCACAGAACTTTTAGCAACTCGATTGTGAGTGCGACAAACACAAGAATGCCGACAGCAATTATAGCCTGATACCTATCAATGAATATGTACGAAATCGGTACGAAGAGGCCAGCTAGATGAACGCCCTTCCGCCGTAATTCTAGTGCCATAGTTTTCCACCTGTCCTCGGTAAAATGTGTCTTTACTAGCAAGAAATATACCGGAAGAAGATGATGCGTGAAATCATTGGTGTATCGGCAACTGAGGACGGACAAATCCTAACGGCAGGGAAATTTATGGCGCAGATTTTACATGAGCGTGCAGATTTTGCGCAGGTTGTCAGATATTAGGTAATTGTTTAGTTCAGTCCAGAACTTACGTGCCAACAGGAAATCGCGACCTGGAGATCGCTCCTACATTACGCTCAGGGATCTCTATCAGGATCTACTATCGCCTTCATTATTCACTCAGTTGATCACTCACTATCCGTTCGCTTGATGGTGTAGGAACGGAGATTAAACTGCAGCACGACGAACCAACATTCCCAAAACAGATTGATAGACTAAACAGTTACGATATTAGATATGAAGCACCCCTTCAACAAGCAATCTGTTTTGAATCGCCTTCGTACTAATGGATGATTGGATCCCATGGAGACCGATACAACAAACCTAGGATTAGAAATGTCAGAGTCGAGCGGACGTGGTCGCTTATTTCCGTGGGGGATGCAGAAGACTGGAACCTACCAGTATCCGAGATTAGTGGGGATTGAACTGGAGAGCGGCAATCTTGATCGTTATCTTTTGGCAATAGGAATGGGTCCAGATGTGAATCGAGTATATAAACATCTGCGCATTTCACATTTTGACGGTGCGCCTACCCCAGAAAAGGAATGTCAAAATGGATGGGAATCAAATACTGTGTCATAAACTTGAGTTTGGGATAGAAATCGGCGTGGCGTTCTTTTAATACCATTTCTCTCGAATTGAAGTGCATTGATTTCGTGGACCAAGGAACGAAACATGTGTAGAGAGTAAGAAACCTTGTGCCCGCGCAAAGCCAGCGGGGCAAGGGGATCTCTATCGCACTCGCTATCCGCTCGCTTGATCCCCGCCTACGGAGAAGGTGAACGGTTTAATGCAGACATCATATGCACCATTATTCACGCGAAATGGTATAAATACTTCACGGAGAATCAGAACCGGGACTTTGGACGGTAATTTGCTTGACTAATTGCACAGTTTAATGTAACATCGGCACGCGCTAGTGCCAGTACAATGAAATACTCGTCGTAATCAAGCTCTAAGCTTGAATCTTCCGCATTCGATTCCGGAAAAGGAAAATTTAATGACAGAACCGAACGAAGACGTACGCTGGGGGATTTTGGGTACCGCAAAAATCGCCACCAAAGTATCCCGTGCCATAAGACTAGCTAAGAATGCCGAGCTTGTGGCGATTGCTAGTCGAACAAAAGAACGAGCAGACAACTGGGCATCCGATCATGGTGTTGAACGGGCATACGCCAGCTACGAACAGCTTTTGGCAGATGAATCAATTGATGCAATTTATCTCCCCACGCCGCCAACTTTGCATGCCGAATGGACAATGAAGGCCGCCGAATGTGGCAAACACGTGCTGTGCGAGAAGCCGTTGGCAGCTAACGTAGAAGAATCACTGGCGATGGCGAACACCTGTAATGAGAATGGCGTGCAATTGATGGATGGCGTCATGTGGGTACATCACGAACGCACACCTCAAATGAAGCAAATCATAGAGGATGGGTCATTAGGAAAGTTACGTCGAGTAACCACCGGGTTTTCACTTAACTGGGACACAATCCCTTACGACAACATTCGCACCAAGAAAGAACTTGCGGGTGGTAGTCTCGGCGATTTGGGATATTACTGTGTGCGTGCTATTCTTTGGGCATTTGACAATCTCCCGACCCGAGTTTTCGCAACCGCACGTTACGAGGTCGGTGTCGATCTCAATTTTTCGGGGCTACTTTGGTTTGAAGACGAACGGATGGCAGCATTTGATTCTGCGTTCGACACCGTATCCAGAAAATGGTTCGAAGTAGCAGGTACCAATGCGTCGCTGATATGTGACGATTTTGTTATCCCTTGGAAAGAGGAATCTGCGCGATTCTGGATACACAATGCAGGAGGGAAAGCCGCCGAGCACAATGTCGAAAGCACTATCCAAGAGGTGAACATGATAGAACGGTTCTCGGATATCGTTCAGAGTGGAAAGCTTGAACCTAAATTCACCAGGGACGCAATCGACACGATGCGCGTGTGCGTCGCACTGTCCGAATCCGCAAGACGCAACGAAATTGTGGAACTCGGATTTTCAAACCGTTCTCGAGATGGCAAGAATTAGAATTCCCATACTCTAAAGAACAAGCCAACAAAGTAATACGTAAAACATTTGATGTCGTTACTAGCGATTGATATGCATAACTCAAAGACCTATTGACCGATATTGCGAAGGAGACATTTCCCATGGCGGTAATCACCGTTTCCAGAGAATACGGTAGTCGTGGTGAAGAGATTACCCAAGAAGTTGCGGAAGAACTCGGTTATAGTTATTTTGATAAAGACATCCTCGCAGGGGTCGCGCGTATTGCCAACACAACTGAAGACGAGATTCGTCAATATGATGAAAGGGATGAGCATGGGCTGCAAACATTCTTGAAGAAACTGTTTGTCGCTCAACCTTCGGTCGTTGCCGAGTTCCCGTATTACTATCCGCCAACCATCCCACTCGATTGGTCAATTGAACCGATTGAAAACGAACCAAGGTTGGATCCTGAAAGCGTGACGTCATTTTTTCATCAAGTTGTCGAAGAGTTATGGAGGCGAGATGGTGTTGTGATTGTTGGTCGAGGTAGTCAACGGATCCTCGCTTCAAAACCACGAACGCTACATGTTCGTTTTGTTGGGACAATCCAAGATCGCTGCAAGCAAGTCATGGCGACAGATTCACTAACTCGTGTTGAAGCTGCAAAAAAGATTCTTGCAATCGACAAGGGACGCGCGCATTATTTGAAGCACCACCACGATGCTGACTGGACGGATGCTACACTCTATAATCTCGTCATTAACACCAGCTTAATACCGGTAAGCCAGGCCGTTGAAATTATTACTCTGGCGCTCCGTCATGCAGACAACTAGGACAATTTGTCGGTACCCTACGGCGAGGGCGCCATTGGCAGCCTAATCTATCTCGTGCGAAGATAACAGACATTCATGCGAAAGTATGGTGCCTATATTCCTGCGCTTCTTATGGATGCTTGTATCGGTAGCATTCTAACGAACGCTGCATTCTTTGTAACTTATCTACATTTCTCTTCTACGTTTCTGGGTGCCCTGACCGCGGTCTGTACAGGCGTCTTCGTGCTACTAGCAATTCCTTTCGGTCGTCTTTCGGATAGGGTCGGACGGCCTCGCGTTCTCACCATTGGTTGCCTTTCACTCGCCGCTGTGAGCATCCTGCTTCCATTATGTACGCGGAAACTATACCTCATGATAGCTTTTCCGTGCAGCGGCATCGGAATGGCACTCTTTTGGCCCACCTATGAAGCGTGGTTAGCTGAACGAAAGGGCGCAGAAAGTCTGATTCAGCGTATCACCACCTTTAACTTGTTTTGGACCGTCGGAATCACTATCGGTCCGATGATTGCCAGCTATCTTTACCAAGGAACCAGCCCGATTCTTCCTTTCTATCTCGCCGGTGGATTCAGCTTGATTAATTGGATCTGCCTCAAATTTCAAACAATCTTAACCGGTCAGAATCGGCGCTCGCTAGTGCCTCCCGCTCCAATCGAGGCCCCTCCCCATAGTGCACATCACATCTATTTGAAAATAGCACGGATCGCTAACTTTGCCTCATGGTTCTCGCTCGGGATAGTTCGACACATTGCGCCCAAGCTGACAGTTGAGGTCGGCATTCCCGCTAAGGCTTTCGGAAATTTAATACTTGTGTTGGGAGTAACACAACTCCTCGGCTTTTTATGGGTGGGTACCAATCAAGCTGCACGGTGGCATTACCGATTCTCGCCATTGATTGGCGTCCAGATACTTGCTGCAATTGCCTTCCTGATGATTGGGTCATTGCCGTACGGACGCTATTGGACGTTCGCCTTCGCAGCAATTGGGTTTTCCGGTGCTGTTACCTACTTCTATAGCATGTATTATAGTTTGCACGCACAGCAAGATAAGGGTAACAAGAGCGGCGGGCATGAAGCTGTTTTGGGAAGCGGGTTATTGCTTGGACCACTTCTCGGTGGGATGTCGGCGGATTCAAGACTGGGAGTCAGCAGTCCGTATATTCTTTGTGCGGTAGTAATTAGCGTTTGTAGCGTTGTGGAAACGAGAATATGGTTAAGAGAAAGGCAAATTGAGTAGATTTAGTACTCAAGATTTGGCCTATCGATGGATAACAATAACAAATCCGGTCAAACCGCCGAGAAGGATTTGAAAACCTGTTTGGTAAAGCACGACCTGAAATGGTTGACAGAGAAATATGAGACCGAATGCAATCGCACCGATGCAGATCCGTTCCACCCACCATTTTCGGCTCGAAAGTATTGCAGATAAGATCGCACCTAACAAGATAAGGTAAAGGGCGGTGCTCCGCAGCAAACCAAGGGGTTGATAGAGAAAAACAACACCGATGATTAGAACACTTCCTCCAAGAATTGCCATCTGACTTCGCCAGCGTGTTGTCATTCCAAAAGCGATTGCGTTCGCAAAGATTAGGTAGAAAGCGGAACCGCGCAAAAGACTTGGAACATGCAGATAGAGAAAACTTACTCCAATAATTAGTCCAATCCCTGCTATAATCTCCACAGACCACCTAGTAGAAAAGGAGGTTGCCGATAAAACAGAGGAGACAGTCAAAAGTGGAAGGGCAATCCCCTTGAGCAATACAGAATAGGGCTGATACAGAAATCCGAGTCCAAAAATCAGCGCTGTAACGGCAATGGTTTGATGGAGGAATCGCTTAGGCATGTCTCCGCAGGGACAGGTAATGGCTGAGCGTTACAGATTAGTTTCGAGCCGTACAAATCGGTTTACGGTCAAGACGAACATCTACCCATAGATTCGTTTTTGTTGCCACAATTGCTTCTTGCTCAACGACCAAAAGGGGTGGATAAAGCATCACGCGCTATGATATAATCGGTGCAGTCACATGATTTGAACGAAAGCCGGGAGAAGACTGATGAAGCCAAGAATCTCAATCATCGGTACAGGACGGTGGGGCAAAACTTTACTGCAGAAATTCCATCATCTTGGTGGACTCCACCTCGTCTATGGGCATCAGAATCGTGATGCGCTCCAACCGCTGAATTTGCGTTTTGCCGAAAACGTCAACCAGTTAATTGAAGAAAGTGATGCTGTTGTCGTCGCCACTCCTTCGGAGACGCACGCAGAAGTCGGAGAAAGAGTGTTAAGAGCGAAGAAGGATTTGTTTATCGAGAAACCGATGGCGCTCTCATCTAATGAAGCACGTCATCTCACCCACTTGGCTGAAGTTTCTGGTTGTGTCTTGATGGTCGGCCATGTTCTTTGCTACTCAACCGGTTTCGCCAAACTTAACGCGCTGCCAGGTAAGGCTGTTTCTGGGCACGGGAAATTCCTGAAGACGACGACGCCTGAGAAGTATCTTAATGCCTACTGGGATATGGGGGTACACTGCGTTGCACTGGCAATTGCCTTAAAGGTACCCATGACTCATTTCAATCTTGATGCATCCGCGGATGCAACCGTCAATCAAAGGACATTTGAGCTACAAACAGAGACTTCAAACGGTCAAGTCCACTCGCTTCTGTGGGATTTTCTCGCCCCTGAAAACCAGGAAGACATGTTAATGGTGGAGTGTAGACATTTTCTCGCCTGCGTTAACAACCGAGAAACGCCGAAAACTGATGGACGGCAGGGAGTCCAAACTATTGAAGCATTGGAACGAATTCATCCGGAGCAGCGCGCATAAACAATAGCGCATCTGTCAACTATTGTTTGATGGTGAACGTGATTTTTCGCCTCGGAAAAAACCACGAAGCCTTCCACGTGACTTAGTCTCAGCCGCTTCTGCAACCTTTGCTTTAAGATTCAGAAGTTCTGTCTGAAGTTCTTTAATTCTCTGTTGAAATTCTTCATTCTGGAGTTGTAGTTCCTGCTTTTCGTGTTTTAATTCGGCGATGTCTTCCTGTAAAACGGTGAGATGCAGCACTTGGCAGGCTAGGTTCTCAATAAGGTCCGACGTTGGAATATTAAAGGCAAGTTTTGTGATGAGGATGGATAATCCATCTACACTTAGCATGAAGGCAGTTTGAGGATCTTCGGTCTCCTTTTTTACACTACCAAACAAAGTTTCGAGTGACTCGTCGCCGTCGGATGTTATTACCGGTTCAATGTGCAAGTAAGGTTTGATATCTTCATCTTCGCGGGCCAATGCGTTCGTTATGATGTCCTCCTCAACGCCAATAATGCTAGCGATATCGGGTACACTTAGCCGTTGTGACATGCTTAATTCTCCTGAATCAGATGCATCAATCGCCAGTTGACCCGGCTACCAAGGGTTGAGACTCGCTACAGTGCGGGCAAAAAGGCGACTCGGAATGCATCGGGTTACACCAATTTCCTATGCTGAGGACCATCGGCTTGAAGTAGCCTAATCATCCTCCGAGCGTAACTCCAACTCGAAATACCGATAAAGGCGATCCCAACGCAGAGCGCATAGAACGAAATGGTTCGGGCAACATCTACAACGTAAAGAATCAAAGCAATCGAAAGGAATATGGTAGCACACTTCCCCCACCAATTGGATCGCGTGACGGATCGGATTTGGTAGGCAAGATAGATACTACCGACAACTATCAAAACGTCTTTGATGACTACGAGTCCAAACACCCACAGGGGAAAATCGTAATGCTTCGAGTATACGAGTCCAGAAAGTGCCGCAGCGATTACGAATTTGTCTGCTATTGGGTCGAGGATTTTGCCTAATTCGGAGGGTAATTTCAGCCGGCGAGCCATATAGCCATCAAGCAGATCGGATAATACTGCTAGACCGCCTAATGTCAACGCGATGGTCCGCTCATAATGGACGATGCTAAGAAATATGAATGGCGCGAGAACTAGCCTAGTCAAAGACAGTAAATTATTGACATAGACGAAGTCTCGCCTGACAATCTGCATCCCCGTATTTTGCGCCAACTGATGTGGAGATGAGTGAAGTCGCATGGTGCTTTATTTTGTGTCAGAAACGACTCATACGTGGTAAGCACTATTCAAAAATCCAGGGCAACGAATTACAGCGCCACATTGGCGCGAGATTCCCGCGAATGTGCTAGAATACCGACTAATAAGCGTTGCTGAACGGAAAAATGATGTTTGGGAACCCCGGAAGGAGCGGGATAAATGGGTTTACCGTTATGAAACTTTCGTGTCAAGAACTATACTGGCACGTTCGGTGTGGATCTTTCGGGGCGTGATTCGCTCAGACATAGATTGTCTTAATCAAATTGCGTACAAACGCTCTACTGAACCTGTTAATTGTTTCGAGCGACAATCCTTACGTTCAATTTGTGATTCTCTCGTTTTAGAAGCGTAGCCTCCTCGGCAAGGAGCCGATCTAGTGGGAAGGTTTCCAATAATCGCTGCTTCTCCTCAAGGGAGACGAGAAGCCTGACCCCAATTTGATATGCCAAATGGCGCGGATCTTCAGGAACCGTCTCCGGAGGTTCCCACTCGAAAAACAGCTGTTTTAACAACCCTTCGTAATCCTGATATAAATCACGTGATTCTGCAGCAATCGATGCACAATCCTCATCTCCCCCTATATCCGGCACGCTCGGTACTCGAACACGGCCCACTAGGTACGGAAGATTGTGCTGAATTTCCAGAATTTCAAATCGGTACTGGCCGGAGGTCATGAGGTTCATCCTACCACCGTCCAATCGATCAACCTCAAGAATCTGAGCAGCTGTTCCAACAAGATGTGGTTCGGCAGACTCACCAGTTTCTTTTCCCTCTTTAATAAGAACAACGCCAAAAGGCGATTCATGCTCCAAGCAGAGCTGAATCATCAACTTATACCGTTCTTCAAAAATGTGCAGCGGTAGGATCCCACCGGGGAAAAGGACGACGTTAAGCGGGAAAAGCGGTAGTTCCTGTTCTGACGGAACTTCAATTGAGTCGATGTTCACTAGGCAACTCCTTGCACCGAAGACAATTCATCTATGATGGCGATTTCAAGTTTAGCACACGATGTAACGAGTGTCAACACAAACTTTACGGTCCACTTTAGACATATGTTGACATTACTAACTAGACAATTTGCAGTTCGCACTTAGCTGTTAGCTGCCAGCTGTTACCATAGCTCTAGCTCGCACTTCATTTTAGATGTTGGAGGTAAATTTATCATGTTAGAAAATTGGGTGTCATCACTATCAAATTGTAAACAGGTAGCTCTGAGAATCTCGAATTGTTTGTTGGCTCGTACCCACGTCGAAGAGATTGAGGACGAAAGTGGCATCAAGGGAGCGAAAGCCGTATGGAAAGGCGAACCAGGCGAAAGCAGGTTTGAAGTCAACGCGCCGGCCTGGAAGGGCAATTTTGAAATTGGCGGTAATACTGCACCCACTATCGAATACCAGCAACAGGGCGATCGGAGGCGTCTCACGGTGCACAATGCTAAAGATATTTCGTTCGAGGTTGACCAGAAAACGCTCAATAAAATTACAACGACAAAAGGGGCATGGATAGCTGCCATCGCTGGAGCCGGTGCAGGCCTACTAGGATGGTTTTTGCTTGCGCTTGCAAATCGAGCATCCCTAGTTAGAGAAGAACGAGAAGACTGATTGTCTTCTCTTCACACTTCCGATTCAACCGATTCTGAATAGATTGACCTACGGAATGAAAGCTCCTCAAAAGGGCTAATGGTTTTGATGCGAACCTTATAAAACCAACGCATCATTGTCTAGTTCTTGGCGGTGATTTTCAAAAATAGAAGATTTTTTCGCGGATCATATGTTTTATAAACAGGTTAGTTCCACTACGTACTTTTTCTGTAACGAATCTGTTTGTTAGGCATCATACAATTCTGTTCCACACTAATGCACAACCTCACTTCCGTGCATACGAACCCGATGCAGCAGATTAGTGATTGGATGGCTAGTAACCAATGAATCAACTTGAGAAAATTCTCATCGTCGATGATGAACCGGACACAGTTACGATTTTACGAGATCGTTTGGAGATGGATCACTACGAAGTGATTACTGCATCGAGTGGGAACGCGGCCCTGGAACAGATTGATCGAGAACTCCCGGATCTAATTCTATTGGATATTCAAATGCCCGGTATGGACGGCTTAGAAACACTGGCCCAAATTCATCAGAAATATCCCGGTTTATTAGTGACGATGTTGACCGCACACGGTTCAATCCAGCGAGCGGTTGAGGCCACAAAACTCGGGGCGTACGATTTTCTGGAAAAGCCGTTCAAGTCGGAACATATCAAAGAGAAGGTCGATCAAGCACTCGAACATCACAGAGCGTCGAAACAGAGCGATAGAAATCAACTTATTCATAGTTATGAGGAGATAGTTGGGGAAAGTCCACATATGGTGGAGGTGTTGAAGGTCATCGAAAAAGTGGCTGAAACAGATTCTACTGTGCTCATTTATGGTGAAAGTGGCACGGGTAAAGAATTGATTGCACGTGCACTTCATCGAAACAGCGCTCATGCGGATAAAGAGATGGTTGTCGTGAATTGCGCCGCTATCCCGACCAATCTATTGGAAAGCGAACTTTTTGGTCATGAACGAGGGGCGTTCACCGGGGCTCTTTACCAAAAGATTGGAAAATTTGAGCGAGCCAATGGAAGTTCGCTTTTCCTTGATGAAATCGGAGACATGCCTGTGGCATTGCAAGCCAAACTGCTTCGTGCGATTCAGGAAAATGAAATTGAACGTGTCGGTGGAACGCATGTTATTCGTGTAAAGGTCCGGATCATTGCAGCCACTAACCATGATTTACGCCAAGCAATTGAAGAGGGGACTTTCCGCCAAGATCTTTACTATCGACTGAATATGATACCGATTCATCTCCTACCACTGAGAGAGCGACGGGACGACATTGATATTCTGTCAAAGTATTTTTTGCAAAAACACAGTAAAGCGCACAGTCAACCAGTTCGGATTATCAGCCAGAAAGCGCAAGACCTTCTGGTGCATTACGATTGGCCGGGCAATGTGCGCGAATTGGAATACTCAATACTGCGGGCAGTCCTTTTCGCTGAGGGAGAAGCTATCTTGCCGAAACATCTTCCAGATGAAATCCAGTACTCGGAGAAGCGAGGGTACAGCGATATTCCCATCGGTATGACAATGAAAGAGATGGAGAAGGAACTTATCCTCAAGACACTTGAACGCATGGGGGGCAACCGCACACGAACGGCAGAAGTTTTGGGTATTAGTCTACGAGCGTTGCAATATAGGTTGAAGGACTACACGGTGAAGTGAAATATGCAGTCACCAACTCATGATTTTGTCGAGCCGACGGTGGTTGTTATTCCTGAAGGTGAATTCTTGATGGGAAGTGAAGCTGGAGCAGCCAACGAGGCACCTGTTCATCGTGTATGGATTGACAGTTTTGCATTGGCAACGCTGCCAATCACCAATAAAGAGTACTCATTATTCATGCAAGCATCGGGGCATCAGCCACCTCCATTTTGGGGTAGTCCGAAGTTCCGACACCCTGACCAACCTGTTGTTGGACCAAGTTGGTATGACGCAATTTCTTATTGCAAATGGATTAGAAGCTTGACGGGTAAACTGTTTCGTCTGCCGACGGAGGCGGAACGTGAGAAGGCAGCGCGAGGTGGATTAGATGGCCAGGAATATCCCTGGGGAAATGAGTTGCCAACCGACCATTTCGGCGGACGAAATGCATTACTTTCGTCGGTCGGGACGGAGGGGCCAAACGACTACGGTTTATACAACATGTCAGAAGGCGTCCACGAATGGTGCGCTGATGCTTATAACGCGGAGTATTATGAAATTTCACCGAGCCGCAATCCGAAAGGCCCGCTCCAAGGTAGTCGCCGCGTAGCGCGTGGAGGCTCCTGGCGTCACCGAGTGCGATTCGCTCGGTGCGCAGCACGAAGTAGTCTCGTACCTGAGAAACAGTTTAGCGATTTCGGATTTCGTTGCGCGATGACGATTGAGTGAACAGAAACACAATCGCGATTTCACCTCTATGAACTCTCCATTGATATTCATCCTTGGTCCCACTGCCATCGGAAAAACTGAAATCGCCCTCCGTTTAGCGGAACAAATTGATGCCGAGATTGTTTCGCTGGATTCGCGACAACTTTACCGCCAAATGAATATCGGTACCGCAAAGCCTACGCCAGCGCAACGCGAAGCCATACCGCACCATATGATTGATTGTACTGACATCAATCAGCATTTCTCCGTTGCGGATTATCAACGGCTCGGCGACGCAGTGCTTGCGGATATCCGCAAGAGACACCGACGGACACTGGTGGTCGGTGGCACAGGTTTGTATTTTCGCGCTTTGGTCGATGGTCTTTTTCCCGGACCTGGCGCCGATTTCACCATTCGTGAACGGCTTCGGCACGAGGCGGATGAAAACGGTGTATTAACCTTACATGAACGACTGCACAGGTGCGATCCCGACTCGGCTGCGCGTATTCATCCCAATAATATGGTCCGAGTTATCCGGGCGCTAGAAGTTTACGAAATAACCGGCAAGCCAATCTCTGAACTCCAAGTACAGTGGAAAAATTCGAAAACACGTTATGAATTCCGTGCTATCGGTTTGGATATGCCTAGGGAAAAACTCAACAATCGGATCGATGCCCGCGCTGACCGAATGATGGCGGTTGGTTTGGTTGAGGAGGTCAAAGGGATACTTGATGCGGGTCACTCGCCAGATTGTATTGCCTTGCGTAGTTTTGGTTATAAAGAGATAATCGACTACCTTAACGGGGAGCTAACGTTGTTAGAAGCGATTACGTTGCTTAAACAGAACACCCGCCAGTTTGCCAAACGTCAGTTGACATGGTTCCGTGGCGATTCACGGATTGAGTGGACAGATCTCTCTTTGTTTTCATCTATTGATGACATTGTAAGTAACCTCATGGAGACGAATATTGACTAAGTACTAACAGGGAGTCCGGCACTCCAGTGCTAGAAGTTAAGTGTTCAATTAACTGTGACGGTAGCTAATCACGAATCTCATACACGTTAAACTTAATGATCGCCGCGAAGGCAGACCATGATGGATATTGCTGCAGCCCTTGATCGCCTCAATTTAATGTTGGCAATTGCCGTTTTGGCGGTTCTCTGGTGTTTAGAATCATGGATACCGTTATACCGCGAACGCCATGGGAATCGCCTTCGGCACGCCGGGCGAAATATATCTATTACGTTAATCAACTCGGCAATTATCGCCTTGATGTTTTCCGGCATTACGATGATGGTTGCCAATTGGAACCAGAAACGAGGATTCGGACTGCTGCACCTTCTGGATTTACCACGAACGATAGAAACAGGTATTGCACTTGTCTTGTTCGACAGTTGGATGTATCTGTGGCACCGAGCCAATCACGCCATTCCGTTCCTCTGGCGATTTCACCGCATGCATCATAGCGACTGTGAGATGGATGTCACCTCAGCCACGCGATTCCACATCGGCGAACTGATCCTCTCGTCAATATTGAGACTAGGGGTAGTCCTTCTGTTGGGTCTCAAGCTGTGGCAGCTGCTCCTGTATGAAGTAATGTTGCTGCCGATAATCCAATTCCATCACAGCAATGTCAATTTGCCTGAAAGATGGGATCGGGTGTTGAGAACAATCATTGTATCTCCCAACATGCACCGAGTGCACCATTCTCGCATTCAGCCGGAAACGGATTCTAACTATTCGAGCGTTTTTTCGCTTTGGGATCGATTGGCACGTACCTTCGTCCAACGTGAGGATGTAGGCGCAATTGAGTTTGGGTTGATCGAATTTGATGACTTGAAATGGCAAACTGTTTTGGGAATGTTGAGGACACCATTTAGAGGAAGAGAAAAATAAATTGACACAGACGAAAATAAGTGCCTTGAGGTGGTCAACACACGGTACATCGGATGTACTAAATCTATCAAACCATCGAAACAGTCAGAACTTAAGATATTTATAGGTTACTAATGACTGGCAACACCAAACCATCCGTTTTCCTCATCCTATCTCCAATTCTCCTCTTTTTCGCTGCCTTCCTGATATACCCTCTGCTATACATATTTAGAGCCGCATTCTGGATAGATGGACGTTTCACGCTCACCTATTTTCAGCTGATGGTCACAGATGCAAATACCCGCGCACTGGTAATTAACAGTTTCAAACTCGGCGTTTTTGTAACGTTGATGACAACCTTGGTTAGTGTACCGCTGGCATACGTTTTCACTCGCTACCGTTTTCTTGGGCGCAGATTAATGCAGGGCGTGATTCTTGTGCCTATGATTATGCCACCGTTTGTCGGCGCCATTGGCATGAAGATGTTCTTTGGATTGTACGGCAGTGTGAACATGCTGTTGTCCAAGATAGGGTTGATTGATCCGGCCCAACCAGTCGACTGGTTTGGTGGCGGTTTCTGGGGCGTAGTATTAATGGCAACGCTCCATCTTTATCCGATCATGTACCTCAGCGTTGCCGCCGCATTGGCAAATATCGATCCCAGTCTAGAAGAAGCGGCAGAGAACATGGGAGCATCGCGATTCAAGCTCTTTCGGACGGTAACCGTACCGTTAATGATGCCCGGGTATTTTGCTGGTGCTATTCTGGTTTTTATCTGGGCATTCACAGATTTGGGGACGCCTTTGATTTTCGAATACAATGAAGTCATTGCTGTGCGAATCTTCCGGCAAGTCACCGATGCAAATGTCAATCCAATGGGATACGCACTTGTGGTTCTGATTGTCGTGTTAACAGCGTCGGCATTCTATCTGTCCAAGCGGTGGACGGGTGGCAAGAATTATGAGATGATTGGGCGCGGGCATGTCGGCACACGTGAAATCACTCCGAACAAACTGACGTGCACGGCGATTTATTTGTTCATTGGTGGACTGACCTTCGTGGCACTGCTACCGCACATCAGTGTTGTGCTAGTCTCTTTAACACCCGATGCAAGCCAGTGGCGTTTGAGCATTCTGCCTTCTAGCTATACAATCGAGCATTACCTTACAGTCTTCACGCATGAAGATACATTACCTAGCATTCTCAACAGTTTCAAATACAGTATATTCAGCACGTTACTTGCACTTGCAATGGGTGTAGCAATTGCCTTTCTGCTCACCCGTAGACGTCTGCCATTTAGCAACCTGCTTGATGCACTAGCGATGTTGCCACTAGCACTACCCGGTATCGTGCTAGCTTTCGGCTACGTGGGTAGTTTCGCAGGCACCTCTCCTGCACTTCGCCACATGCCGGAGGGGATAATTGCATCCATCGATCCACGCCAAAACCCAACACTGTTGTTGATCGTTAGTTACTCAGTGAGGCGTCTGCCATACATGCTTCGCTCAATTTATGCTGGACTGCAACAGACGAGTGTCACGTATGAAGAGGCATCACAGAATCTGGGCGCCAATTCTGCACGTACGCTATACAAAATCACGTTCCCACTCATTATTGCAAATATTATCGCCGGTTCAATTTTGGTGTTTTCGTTTTCCATGTTAGAAGTAAGTGACAGCCTCGTGCTAGCAATGCGAGATGAGTACAGCCCTATTACCAAGGCTATATGGAGTCTCTCACAGCGTCCCGTTGGCGGCGAATATATCGCTAGTGCGCTAGGTGTAGTGGGTATGATGATATTGATTGGGTGCCTAATAGGCGCTGGACGGGCACTCGGTGGTCGGTTAGGAGAAATTTTTAGAATCTAATATGCGGCTGACAGACATGTTAGTCCTTCGGTCGTTCCAATTCTTGGAGTACCGCCATGACGATGCAAACATTTTACGATTACACTGTTGTCGAGCTTGTGATATAATGCTCGTTCGTCATTATTTCAAGAAACACCACAACAGGGCGAAGGATTTTGCGCGGTGACCCAGGCGCCGCAATTACAGCCGATGGATAACAAAGGCGAACAACTTTTGGAATTCAGTTGTTCTGAACGGAAGGTATATGCCTAAATCTTTGACCATCGCAATGGATGGTCCCGCTGGTACAGGAAAAAGCACGGTGGCGAGACGGATTGCCGAGAGGATGGGCTATCTGTTCCTTAATTCAGGCGCTATGTACAGGGCAGTAACACTACTTGCGGTTCGGGCAAAAGTGTCGTGTACAGATTTGAAGAAACTCATAGAACTAGCCCACGGTTGTCGAATTGATTTCGCTAACAATGGTAAAACCACGCTGCTGAATGGCGAAGATGTGTCAGAACTGATTCAGACACCGGAAATTGATAAAGCAGTGGTGGACATTGCAAAGGTCGCTGAAGTGCGCGAAGCCATGGTAAAACAACAACGCCGAATTGGGAAGGACGGCGGAATTGTCGTTGAAGGACGTGATGTAACCACGGTTGTCTTCCCAGATGCAGAGATAAAATTTTACCTAGATGCGTCCGTTCAGGAACGAGCGAAGCGTCGTTTTCTTGAACTACAAACCAAAAGGATTGCGTGTACAGTCGATCAGATTGAGCAGGAAATTAGAACACGAGACGAAAACGATTTGTCACGCGCGCACAGTCCTTTACGGGCCGCCGAAGACGCAATCATCGTTGATACCACGGACAGGACACTAAATCAGGTTGTGGATTTAATTATGGAGCGAATAGAAGCACGTTCATGAGATACCAGCATTTTGGGTTTTGGACAGATTCTGTGCCCTACCGGTGGAGTCAGCGAATCCTCGGCGCCGTATTAACAGGTGTGTGTAAACTTGAGGCACACGGAAACGAACATGTTCCCCGAGAGGGTGGCGTGTTACTACTGTCGAACCATGTCAGTTATCTCGATCCGTTTATCGTAGGAACTACGGCTAGGCGAGAGTTCTATTTCATGGCACGGGATAGCATATTTAGCGTCCCCTTGGTCGGGAACGTGCTCGCTATGCATAACGCTTATCCGGTGAAGCGCGGAACGGCAGACCGAAGGGCATTGAAGTATACGATTTCTCTCCTGAAGGAAGGTCACGCAGTATTGATTTTTCCCGAAGGCACACGCAGTAAGGATGGTAGCCTAGGTAAAGCTCGCGATGGAGTCAGCTTCATTATTCATAACGCAGATGTCCCCGCTATTCCGGTTTATCTAGATGGAGCAAATCACCTTATGCCACGGCGGTCAAAATGGATTAGACCCGCAAAGCTTTCAACATACTTCGGACCTCCGATAGATTTCAGTGAAGCGCGAAAAAGCGAGGATAAACGCCTCATTTACAACAGCATGAGTCAAGTGATTATGCAATCGATTGGCGCTTTAGGCCACATAAACTCTACCTGAAGGATAGATTAATACGGGTGTTCTGATGGCGTCTCGCTTCACGGCGGAGGGGACTCTTGCTTACGAAGTTGGTTGATATTTTTGGCAAAGGAGGGACAATATGCTATCTGTCAAAGCACTGGGGCATGTAGGTCTGTACTGCACCAATCTGCAAAAATCGAAAGACTTTTATACTCAAATCCTTGGACTCGTCATCACGGATGAATCCGCGGACGGCCAGATGACTTTCCTGAGTGCACAGCCAAATGTGGAGCATCATGAACTCGCTCTTTGCACTGGCAGAGATGTCGCCCCCGGAGCAAAGGTGGTTCAGCAGGTCTCTTTCATCGTTGAAGACCTTGGTACTTTAAAACAGTTTCACGAACATCTCAAACAGCGAAAAGTTCGAATTCGGAACATTGTTACTCACGGAATTGCTTTCTCCATCTACTTCTACGACCCAGACGACAACGTTGTTGAAATCTACGCGAAGACATCGTACAAAGTGACGCAGCCCGTTTCGGAACCTATTAATCTGAATTTATCCGAATCGGAATTGATGTCTTTGGCGGAGAGAGACCTACCACAATAGGCTCCCGCACATACTGCACATCCACGTATCCGTGATTGTGTATGCAACTGGGGTTGATAATGCTCCAGTCAGGAAAAGGAGGCAGGCACATGGTCGACCCGGAAGTCTTTCCTTATGGTTCATGGAAATCGCCAATTACCTCCGACCTTATCGTATCAGGAGCGATTCGGCTTGGGGAGATTGCCATAGATGGCGATGACACGTACTGGGTTGAAATGCGACCAGAGGAGAGTGGACGGTACGTTATCGTCCGTCGTACATCCGACGGACAAATCACCGATATTACGGGCGCGCCGTTCAATGTCCGCAATCGTGTTCATGAATACGGTGGCGGGGCATATACAGTGAAGAACGGGATAATTTACTTCTCAAACTTTGAGGACCAGCGCATCTACCGGCAATCAGGCGACACGGCTCCTCAGCCAATCACGGCAGTAGGTGAGATGCGTTATGCTGATAGCGTCATTGATAGTTATCGCGAAAACCTAATCTGCGTGTGCGAGGATCATTCCCGGCCCAGCCGCGAACCAATCAACTCGATTGTGACGGTAGGGCTCAAAGACGGGCACGATGTTGAAGTATTGGTCTCGGGGTCCGATTTCTACTCCTCTCCTCGACTCTCGCCCGACGGTTCTCAGTTCGCGTGGATAAGTTGGAATCACCCGAACATGCCGTGGGATGGTACGGAATTGTGGATTGCAGAGCTGAAGGCGGATGGCACATTGACGGAAAGTCGTTGCATCAGCGGCGGATTTGATGTGTCTACATTGCAGCCAGAATGGTCTCCTGACGGCGTGCTGCATTTCATCTCCGATCAGAAAGGATGGTGGAACCTTTGCAGATGGTGTGAAGGACGAATTGAACCTCTCTATGAAACTGATGCCGAATTTGCCATGCCACCCTGGGAATTTGGATTGTCTACTTACGGATTTGAGTCCGCTAAGAGCATCATCGCTATCTATAATCGGCAAGGGAATTGGGAACTAGGACGTCTTGACACCGAAATTCAGCGACTTGAATCGATTGAACTCCCATATACTGACATGTCGCGAATAGGGCTAAAGGTTGACTCCAGACGGGTCGTATTTGGTGCCGGTTCCCCAACGACGACGCGTTCAATTGTGGAATTCAATCTCGCCACCCACAAAATTGAAGTTCTACGTCGCTCAAGTACGCTTGGAGTTGACTCTCGTTATTTGTCTATCCCCGAAGCGATTGAGTTTCCAACCAAGGATGGATCCACGGGGCACGGCTTCTTTTACCCACCACAGAACGAAGATTATGTTGCTCCGCCAAAGGAGCGTCCACCCGTTCTTGTTCAGAGCCATGGCGGCCCAACTGGTGCCACTTCGTCCGTACTTGATTTGACTCTACAGTATTGGACAAGCCGCGGCTTCGCAGTGCTTGATGTGAACTATGGTGGAAGCACGGGCTATGGACGCGCGTATCGGGAGCGACTTGACGGTAAGTGGGGAATCGTTGATGTTGACGATTGTGTATCCGGAGTCCGGTATCTTATCGATTGTGGGGAAGTTGATGCGTGCCGTGTAACGATAAGTGGAGGCAGCGCAGGGGGCTATACTACGTTGTGCGCCCTGACCTTCCATGACATTTTCAAGGCTGGCGCTAGTTATTATGGTATCAGCGATCTTGAAGCCATGGCGACCGATACGCACAAGTTTGAATCGCGTTACCTAGATCGGTTGGTCGGCCCTTACCCAGATCGTCGCGATCTTTATCTTGAGCGTTCACCGATCCATTTCACAGATCGGTTGTCGTGTCCAGTCATCCTTTTTCAAGGGCTTGAGGACAAGATTGTCCCACCAAATCAGGCGGAGATGATGGTTGCGGCGTTGAGAGAGAAAGGTCTACCTGTCGCATACGTCGCGTTTGAAGGGGAACAACACGGCTTTCGTCGCGCAGAGAACATAAAGCGCTCCCTTGACGCGGAGTTGTACTTCTATTCACGCATTTTTGGTTTCGACCTCGCCAATCCAGTGGATCCGGTGTTAATCGAAAACCTCGACCATTAAGAGACGTGTACGCTACTACTACAGCGCTCTTGGAAACCGTGCATGGCGGGAGAGGGTGGGAGTCGAACCCACCTATCCACTTGCATGGACAAGCTGGTTTTGAAGACCAGTAGAGCCACCGGACCCTATCCCCTCCCATCGGACATTTATCAATTCATCGCCATGGTTTATTCTTTTGACTTCCGCAGACGGCGATGATTCTCTACTCGGACCGTGACGCTTTGACCATCGCAATATTCGAGAAAAGGCACTGCATATTTACGCGAAGTTTTCGTAAGTTCACGAAATTCAGCGACGGTGATTATACCATTTTTCCCCAGGTAATTGGTAAGCAAGTTGAGGGTCTTCTTAAGTGTATCCGTATGGATGAAGTACCCGTCGGTGATTTTGACAAACCGTCCGAGATTCAATAAAGCGTAAAACATCGTTTGAATTTCTTCGGGGAGATGCTCGCTAAATTGTGTCTTTAGTTCACTAAGATTGGGCGTATTCAATCCTGCGCTTAATAACACTTCCTCGATTTGATCTTTTATACCTTCCGCCTCTTCTGAAAACTGAATCTGGTGCGACGCTATGCGGAGAAGATTGCCCTCTTTGATAACCTGTTTTCCTTGAATCAGGTGATTTACAATTCTATCAAAGGCCATGCCATCTAATCCTGTTTGCCGTTGTAACTGCGCGACATTCTGGCCAGGGGCAAGCGGATTCTGTGCATGAAAGTCTCCTAGCGCACCAAGGAGGGTAGCTTGAGCTGCTTCTGTACGGTTTATCGCCGAGATAAACTGCGTCCCGCCACTCCAACGGACAATTTTCTGATCTGCCTCAAGTGCCTTTAAATTCTGTTCCAACGCAGCGTTAGAACCGGAGAGATAGTAGTGCAGGCGATCCCTTGGTATGCACAGGTCACGACTTTCCGTCAGAACCAAGTTGATGACATCAGTGTCGTCCGCACTCTCCCACTTATCCAGAACCTCTAAAGTTTTCTCGGTAAATCGCTTGTGTCTCGGTGCAAACGGGTTAATGACCTGTCCGCCGCCAACCGTGTGTTGTGCTGAGAAGTCACGCACAATGAATCGGTCGCCTCTAAAGGTGAGAATGGGACTTTGCAAACGGAACTGGATTTGCGCAGTTTGCCCTCTTCTCACGGTTTCGTCAACCAGTAATATTGTGCGGCAAAACGTCTCCATTGTGCCAAGATAGAACCGCAGACGTGCCCAATGTTCCAGCGAACGTGGAAATGAAGACAAGACGCGCATCGACACATCAATATTGTCCGTCGCCCGTGAGAAACCGATTGGACAGATTACATTTCCTCGCTCTATCTCGTCAGCAGTAATGCCAGAGAGGTTAAGTGCCGTGCGTTGCCCCGCTTGGGCGCGATCTACTGATTCGTTGTGCACCTGTATCCCGCGCACTCGCACTTCTCGCCCTTGGGGAAGAATAACAAGGCGTTGTTCACGCTGAATTGATCCAGTAACCAGTGTGCCCGTGACGACGGCACCGAATCCTTGCATCGTAAACACACGGTCTACATATAGGCGTGGAATTCCATCTCCTTGATTTACTTCGGCGACAGCGTTGACCTTTTCCGCAATCAAGTTTTTCAGTGCATCCAATCCTTGACCGGTGAGTGACGACACGTGAACAATTGGCGCTCCTTCAAGAGCTGTGCCGACTAGCATTTCTTGTGCCATCTCGGATGACTCTGCCAACTGAGTTGAAGACACGAGATCGGCTTTGGTCATCACGAGGATTCCCGTTGAGAGCCCGAGAAGGTCAAGAATCTCCAGATGTTCCAGTGTTTGCTCTTGGACACCCTCCTTGGAATCAACAACTAGCAACACGATGTCCATTCCGTACGCGCCGGAGAGCATATTCCGGATAAACTTCTCATGACCTGGAACATCGACGATACCGGCTCGCGAACCATCGGGCAAATTGAAGTAGGCAAAACCTAACTCAATTGACAACCCACGTTCCTTTTCCTCTTTGAGCCGATCGGTCTCAATACCAGTCAGGGCGTGAATTAGGGCAGATTTCCCGTGATCAACATGTCCAGCTGTGCCAATAATGACGTGTCGCATGATGTTGCGCTCATCGGTCATGGAAAAATGAACATTTGGAAGTAATCATGTTATCGTGATAAATGCCTCGGCAAAAATGAACGGACTGTGTGAATCTCTACTTGCCACTGGCTATATTTCCAGCTGCTTCAATAATCCAATTGAGTTGTTTTTTTCTTATCGCTCGAACATCCAACCAAAACTTGCCGTCCTGTGTACGCCCAATGACTGGCGTCAACTGGGCGCGGAATTGTGCTGCGAGGAACTCGGCTGACATCTGCCGAGATTCCAAGACAACTGCCAGACTTGGCAATGTTTCTACGGGCAAGGATCCGCTGCCTACCTGAACTCGACTCTCCCTAATTGTAACTCGGACGCCTTCACCAAAGACTTCACGCAGACTCGCTGCCAACTCCTCTGCAATAGTTTGAAGTTCTTCAATTGTTCGCGTATAACAACTCAACATCGGTAATTCCTGAAACAAGCGGTCTTCATTAAGGTAGAGCTGCAGGGTTGCTTCGAGTGCGGCGATTGTCAGCTTTCCAACGCGCAGCGCTCGCATGAGTGGATTCTTCCGAATTCGTTGCACCAAATTCCCCTTGCCAACGATTATACCCCCCTGCGGTCCTCCAAGCAATTTGTCACCACTGAAGGTTACAATTTCGATTCCTGCCTCAAGTCTTTCACGGACAACAGGCTCGTGGGGCAACCCATAACGGGTTAGGTCAATTAGCGATCCGCTGCCGAGGTCCTCCACGGTTGGGACACCGTTCCGACGACCCAGCTCTGCGATCTTCGCTATATCCGGCATTGAGGAAAACCCAACAATTTTATAGTTGCTTGGATGTACTTTCAGGATGAGCGCCGTGTTTTCGTTAATCGCAACTTCATAATCCCTTAAGTGCGTGCGGTTAGTTGTACCCACTTCACACAAAATGGCGCCGCTCGCCGCCATGACGTCGGGAAGTCGGAACGAACCACCGATTTCGATTAACTCACCACGAGAGACAATCACTTCTTTGCCCTCGGCCAATGTGTTCAGGGCCAGCAGTATTGCTGCGGCATTATTGTTCACGACGGTCGATGCCTCACACCCGGTCAATCGTTGCAACAGTGGCTCGGTGACACGGTCACGATGACCGCGCTCGCCAGTCTCCAAATCGTATTCAAGGTTTATGTAGTTGCCAGCAACTTGGCAGAGGTTTTCCCTAGCCGATTCACCAAGCATTGCTCTGCCTAGGTTGGTGTGAGTAATGGTTCCAGTGGCATTGACAAGCGGAAGAAGCCTGGAGGTAGTTATTTCGTGAAGTTTTTTTCGCACGAGTCGAAGGTACGTGGATTCGTCCGGACTATCGAGGCATGTACCATCGTCGAAGATGCGTCTTCTTGATTCGGAAACAATAGCACGAAGGATATCTGTCACTAAGTTGCGGGAATACTTCTCTTGCAACGTCATGAATCCATCTTGAGCTAGTAGTGTTTCGATGGATGGAATACGTCGTAGGGCGGCTTGCTGCTCGGTGGTTGGGGTTTTCTCGTGCATGGTAATGCCATATTGCGGGAACGAATCCGATACTTAGCGTGGATTATACCCAAGCACTTCGACACAGTCAAGGGAAAAGCATGATACATGGTACGTGCGGCAGGCAGTAGTCACTGACTGATGGCTAGAGGAAGCATAAAATTGAAAGACATGGAGATAAGAGATTTCGAGGCTAGAATACTAGATGGATTTGAGGATTGATGGTTGGAGATGTATAAAGCTCATCGGGAACATAATCAAAGTGAAATGGGGCAAAGAAGCCATCAAGACAGGACAGGAATTCGCCCATGTTTATGCCCATAAAGGTTTCTGAAGGAGGTTCAAGTCTTGATTGAACTTCTCGCAATTTGTCGGATCCGGCGGCGGAGAGCGTACGCAAAGGTTTTAGCATCTGCATATGGCGCTTGATTAACGCCGCAGAGATTTGAATCAACCCTTGAAGGAATAAGCGGTAATCGTCCTCGGCCCGATGCCATAACCCTTCCCAGGCTTCATGTGCTTCCCACCAATAGGCGAAGTTATACAGGTCTACGCCGTAAAGATAATCCTCGTTGGCTCGCCAAGATTCCGGGGATAAGACACCGGGTTTTGTTGATTCATCGACACCGTAACTGTGGCCTGCCGGATCCTTGATTGGATGTGGTGTCACACCTGGTAAATGGCGGTAAGGAGGGAACGGAATTCTTGGACAGTATCGCTGACAACTCGGGTCAAATGGACGTGGTTCTTGGAGGGTTGATGTAAAATCCACCATGAATCAGCACAACTCAGAAGAAATAAAGAACGATTGGTGATGAGTGAAAATATGGGCGGACAGGACTATTCATCCTCGGCCAATCCCTATGTATTGAAACCCGGCTGCCCGAGCTTCATCTGGGGAATAGATGTTGCGTCCATCAATTAGAATCGGTGTAATCATGGGCTTTGCAAGTATTTGCAGGTTCAACCCTCGATATTCATCCCAATCGGTGACAAGCACTACTGCATCTGCGGCTTCGGATACTGCATACGCCTCCTCTACAAATTCAATCTCAATGTCCTCAAGGTCTGCACGGGCATGTTGAACTGCTACCGGATCGTGGGCGCGCACGTAGGCTCCCTGTTCGCTAATTAGTCGGATTATTTCCAATGCAGGGGCGCCGCGAACATCATCTGTGTTGGGTTTGAAGGCGAGTCCCAAGATTCCTATTGTTCGCCCGCTCAAGATTTTAAGGGCGTACTGTAGTTTCTCAACAATTAGTGTACGCTGTCGCTGATTTACCTCTCGTGCAGCCTCAATGATTGGCATTGAATATCCGTATTCTGAAGCAACCCTTAGAAGCGCTGCAGTGTCCTTCGGAAAGCAGCTACCACCCCACCCAGCACCCGCTTGTAGGAACCGGTGAGAGATGCGCGAATCTAATCCAACCCCGCGTGCTACTTCTGTTACGTCCGCTTCCACTCGTTCACATAGCCCAGCTATTTCATTGATGAAGCTGATTTTTAGTGCTAGGAAAGTGTTTGAGGCATATTTTATCATCTCCGCATTTGTGGCGTCCGTTGTGACTAAGGGAGGTAGGCTCTCATCGTCTGGGATTGTCACGAAACCAGGAGGGTCGAACGTGCGCTGAAGGATTGGCTTATGTAACCGCCGCATAGCTTCAACGGCTTCAGGTCGGTCGGTGCCGACAACAACTCGATCCGGGTAAAATGTCCCGCGTAAGGCTAGACCTTCCTGCAAAAACTCGGGGTTAGACGCGAAGCAGACATCTGTTCTTACTTTTCGCTTCTGAAGTACAGAATGCACCAAGTGGGCAACACGGCGATTTGTTCCAATCGGTACGGTTGACTTAATAACGACGACATACTCGCGACTAGGTTTGAGACCACAAGCGATCTCTTCGGCAGCTCCCTCCACATATTGTGTGTCGGCTTCACCATCTTGCTTCGGAGGTGTACCAACGGCAATCATGATGACCTGTGAGTCCGCTACTGCGCTTTTCAGATCATCAGTAAAACAAATACTATCGCTAGTCTGGTCGAGAAGCGCTTGGATACCGGTTTCGTGGATGGGACTTATTCCTTTACGCAATTGACTGAGTTTGTCTAAATCTTTGTCCACACCTACAACTTCGTGCTTTAAGTAAGCCATGGCGAGACAGGTTGTTAGTCCGACGTAACCGGTACCGATGATTGTGACTTTCAAAAGAATAATTGTGTAATTCGATAAAATGACTGGTTGGCGCTCAAAATACGCCCGAAATTACTATAGAACCTACTCTCCGCACCTGATGAGTACCAATTTGGGAATTAAATGACATCCTTCTAGTGATTGGCACATATTGTATTTGATTCCAACTCACATACTATATATTGTAACTAGAACTCAACCCCGATAACTACCTGCCTATCTTCCACGTTAACGAGTCGGAGCTCGCGTATTCCTCAATGCGTGAATGATAGGGTCTTGACAATACTTTCGACCAAGAATAACAGCTTTCGTACAAAACCGGAATCGTATCCAAATCCTGGTTGGACTGTCCAAGATGCAAAAAATTCAGTATCCATGCGGGTTTACAGGAATTTTAATAAATCCGAAAAACACGAAAAATAGGTGCGGAGAGTAAGATAGAAAGACTCGCCCTTTGTTTAAGAGTCTGGCGGTTTGGTTGTTTCAAGCAGACGATCAATAATGTCAAGGCTAGAGATGCCGTCCGCTTCTGCATTGAAATTAGTAAGAATTCGGTGGCGGAGGACGGGTTTGGCAACAGCTCTTATGTCGTCATAGGAAACATGATAGCGGCCGTGCATGATTGCACGTGCCTTCCCGCCCAACACAAGGTATTGCGAGGCACGTGGGCCCGCTCCCCAACTCACCCAGTCCTTGATTTCTTTAAGTGCGTTTGGCGCTTCGGGGCGGGAGTTTCGGCTTAATTCGACAGCGTAGTTTATAATCGACTCTGCAATTGGCACCTTTCGCACGATTTTCTGCAACCGCAGCACCTCCTCACCCGTCAACACATGTTCTAATGTGGGATCGTAGGTGGAGGTCGTAGCCATGACTATATGTTTTTCATCATCTTTACCGGGATAATTAATATAAATGTTGAACATGAAGCGATCTAACTGCGCTTCTGGAAGAGGATATGTTCCCTCCTGTTCGATTGGATTCTGGGTCGCCAACACAAAGAAGGGCAAATCTAAACCGTAAGTCGTTCCACCGGCTGATACCTTATACTCCTGCATCGCCTGCAGCAGTGCAGACTGTGTTTTTGGCGGAGTCCGATTTATCTCATCTGCAAGCACGATGTTTGAGAAAACAGGGCCTTTAATGAAGCGGAAGGATCTTCGTCCCGTTTCGATGTCATCTTGAATAATGTCCGTGCCGATGATGTCTGACGGCATCAAGTCGGGTGTAAACTGGATGCGATTAAATTCGAGATCTAGAATCCGCGCGAGACTATTAATCAACAGCGTTTTTGCCAACCCAGGTACACCAACAAGTAGGCAGTGACCTTGCGAAAACAAGGAGATTAGGAGTTCATCAATGACGTTCTGCTGACCGACAATCTGCTTCTTCAACTCATCCAGAATTCTTGTTCGTGCCTTGGTGAGAAACTCGGCGGCTTCTAAGTCTGTGTCTAGAATTTGAACCTGGTTGTTTTCCTTCACGTATGAGGCTCCGAGGTTAATTGACTAGTCATGTAACAGGAGTGGACGGTACGACTTTAATCGACTCGCCAAGTTTGCAGCCCGCCAAAGTCGAAATTGAAATCAATGATTTTCGCCCCCGATTCTTCCAGTTTTTGGCGGACACGATGTTCCTGGTCTGGCTCGCAATAGAACACCAAGCATCCACCGCCACCAGCACCGCACGCTTTTCCACCAATGGCGCCGTGGCTCAGGGCAGTTTCGAAAAGGTCGTCAATATGCTCATTTGTTACTGAAGGGTGAAGAGCCTTCTGATTTTCCCAATTCTCATTTAGTAATTGACCGAAATCTGATAGTTTGCCGTTTATGAGTGCCGTTTTCGCAGACGCTGCAATGCCTTTCATGTCTCTGAGCGCCGTTCGCGTTTTTACCTCTTTTCTCACGTAAGCATCGGTCACATTTTGATGAATATTTCCCGAAGGGCGGGATCTCCCCGAGTAACATAGGACGAGATTCTTTTCAAGTTCGTAACGGATTTCGGGCGCGATTTTCAGGTTAGATGTCTTGACCTCTTCGCCCATAAACTCCATGAAATTGATTCCGCCGATGGCACTAGCGTAGTGATCTTGCTTGCCACCGAGTATTCCCAATTCATGGCGCTCGACTGAACTCGCCAATTCAGCATATTCGTAGGACAATAGCGGTGACTCTTTGAACGCACTGAGTACGCCGACTAACGCAACTCCCATTGCTGCAGAAGTCCCAAGTCCACTTTCCGGGGGAGCGATTGATTGAGTGGAAAGACTAAATCCGTTTTCTTGTGCTAACATCTTGCGTACTGCTGCCTTCACTAAGTCAATGTTGCCGTCATACGCGAGTTGACTAACATTCGAGGCTTCAATGCGAATGTCAAAATCCGCTGAATAGAGTCGAATATCATTCTTCGAGCCAGGCTGTTGTTCTGTGAAGTCGCACTCGGTCTGATGGTCATCGCACAAAATAGTAGCGAAGGAGTAGATATTGATCGCGGCGTTTACAACCAATCCTTTGGACTCCTGGGTAAACAGGGCAACATCGGTCCAGCCGCCAGCGAAATCAATGCGCACAGGAGCTCGAGCTCGGATTAACATCAACGATCTCCTTCACAGGTACCGAATTTGGTCGTCGTATCCGGGGCGGAATTCCGATCCACATGGACCACGTATATTGTACTTACGGAAATGCCTTGAATACGGGGGTATTCAGATGACTCCGACGGAAAGTTACAGGCTACGAACAACATATAGCTTGGCTCCACGATTGCGACATCTGCATCTTCCCGATTCCAAGTAGTCATTATATGCTGTGCATCAAGAAAACGCCTAACTCCGTGGCATTGTTTACGACCTATCGAGAATCTAACCCGCTTCTCGGTAACAGATAATTTTTTGTCGTCGAAGGATTCGCTTGAAATGAAAGAATGGATGGAAGTATAATGATGGGGAAATTGAATCACGCCTGATTTACCGTTCCTGCGTGAATGCTTAAGATGTCTCACGTATTGATGCGAATCACGCATTATACGCTGGAAATCAAGCCACGCAGGACATTGGAAGCCTCAACTTGCTCGGGATATGTCCCTAACAAATCAAGGCATCCAAGATTTAGAGACTAGCAAGCCGAAATTACGCAACAGCGTCTTTAAGTTCCTTGCCAGCCTTGAAGGATGGGACATTCTTCTCAGGAATATTGAGCTCCGCGCCAGTCTGTGGGTTACGTCCCGTACGGGCAGCTCTGGTCTTCACGTCAAAAGTGCCAAACCCAACTAGACCAACCGAGTTTCCTGCCGCGAGGGCATTTTTGATGGTGTTGATAACGGCGTCAACCGCACCGCTCGCGTCTTTCTTGTTCAAACCTGTTGCGTCAGCAACACTGTTTACGACATCCTGTTTTGATAATCTGTCAGCCATCTTATCCTCCTAAGGTTATTGTGAATATACACTGAGTCGCACTATGACTGCGATTCTGCCCAATTATACATACCTAGTGACATATCTGTCAAGTTAAAAAACCAATACATGATGCACAACTTGCCAGAGGATTTGCGACAGTGAT
The DNA here is from genome assembly GCA_965204085.1 of Candidatus Poribacteria bacterium. Lineage (GTDB taxonomy): Bacteria > Poribacteria > WGA-4E > WGA-4E > JAJDTR01 > JAJDTR01. The sequence continues at coordinate 3,089,500 of CBDBEE010000002.1, forward strand.
TAACAGAGAAGCAAGCCGGTGACTATCAATCTGAGGTTAGTACAAAAGGAAAGCTAGAACAGGACAAGGCACTGTTTTGATGGATGCGGCGGATAGACAGCAGTAGGCCGAAAGAATGTCGAAAAACTGTAAAAGCGATGCGCGGCAAGCGCAACCTATGAATTAGCCTCCGATGCAATCATTGGAATAATGCATTACGAGCGATGGACAGCGTGTCGAAATGATAACGTACGAACATGGGTGCAAAGCAAGGTCGCTTTTGTATCCCGAATCCGAACGGCGGTTAATGGAATCCTACTTTAATGATGACAAACAGTTTGGTTGTTGACCAACTCGTTAAACATTTCCACCGAATAAAACCATACCCACAAAACAGGAAGTTGACATTCTCCCAGAAAATCCGTCATCAGTTGCGGCGGGAAAAGGAGGCTATCAAGGCGGTGGACAATGTGTCGTTTCGGGTGGGTATGGGGCAAATTTACGGCATTCTCGGTGCCAACGGCTCAGGAAAGTCGACCCTCATTCGTTTGATTTCTACGCTGCTCCTTCCCGATAGCGGACAGATTAGCTTCTTTGGATACGATGTAGTCAACGATAGTTTCAAGTTTCGGCAGATGATTAACCGAGTTTCTGTGGAGGCTTCATTTTTCAAGCGCCTGTCTTCGGAGGAGAACTTGGTCTACGCCGCACGGCTTTACGGTCTCTCTGCCCGCGAAGCTCGCGAGAAGGCGGAAAAAATTTTAGTTCGGCTAGGATTTGATTCTACACGGATGGACGAGATGATGGAAGATCTCTCGCGCGGAATGCAACAGAAGATTGCCATCGCTCGGGCACTCCTCACCTCGCCAATCCTATTGCTTCTGGACGAGCCCACTACCGGCTTAGACCCTAAATCGAAGCGCGATGTTCAACGGTTTATTAACGAAATCCGGGAAGAACACGATGTTGTTGTGCTGTTGACTACGCACGATATGGACGAAGCTGAATCCCTGTGCGATTACGTAGCAATCATTGATAACGGAAAGTTCATAGCCACGGGCACAACGCAGGAACTCAAAGCCCAAATCAGCAGGGAAGACGAACGGGTTACGCTTGAGGATGTGTTTATCGAGCTCACCGGAAAAGATTTGGCGGAGGACGTGGAGTAAGCGATGTTCGATATCAAGCGAGAAACCGTAGTTTCCTATGCTTTCATTGAGCGTAATTTCAATCTTCTCAAGCGATATCTCAACTGGGAAATTCTCTTTTTCACCTATTCAATCGTCAACGCACTTACGATCGGGTTGATAATGGTCGGGCGCGGCTCCACGAGGGATGTACTCTATTTGGTAATCGGAGCATTGATTTGGGGATTCCTCTCAATAATGATGAGAGAGGTGAGCGATGCCATAACGTGGGAGCGCTGGGAGGGCACAATTGAATATACATTTATGGCACCCATTTATCGCATCACACATCTTGTCGGCTCGTGCCTTTTCGCTATTCTGTACGGTCTGTTGCGGACGGGAATTGTGCTCGCGGTGATGCCGCTTTTCTTTAGAGAGCATATCGACTTGAGCAACGCCAATTGGATGACAATGGCAGTAACTGTGCTTGTGGCAAGCCTTTCCTTCATCGGGATCGGACTGATGGCGGCGATTTTTCCGCTGCTTTCTCCCGAAAAAGGCCAGGCGGCTACGGGAATTTTGCAATCGGTAGTGCTGTTGATTTCAGGTGTCTATTACGAGGTCGAAGTGTTGCCAGAATGGATTCAGCCATTGTCACGAATTTCGCCAGCGACATATACGCTTAAGTCAATCCGGTCAGCAATGCTCGATAATTCCTCGATTGCTGACCAAGCGAGTAACCTCACGTTGCTGCTGATTATCGGTATAATTACAATCCCGCTTGGGTTCTGGATTTTCCATTTGGGTGAGAAATATGCGAAGCGTGCGGGGAGACTGAAACGAAGCGGGTAAACCGGCGAATGACCATGGTATCTTGCAGTAGGGCGGTATTTGGTTTGGCTTTTGGTTGGGAACATGATACAATGTAGGCTATCAGATTAGGAAAGCATAAATCTGTGAACGGCAGATCGGTCAAACGTTACAGAGTTACGAGTATCGAACTCAATGTTGGCGGACAAAGGCGGTATTTGTTTGCCAACATTGATCTATTTTGGGCGAGATTTACAAAAAAAGCGGAGCAAAGAACACTCACAACAATGCTATTGGCTGACAGTTTGGGAGAGTGAGACCTCGGGACGTATAATTATAGGTTTGTCAGATGAGCTGAAAGCCTCATTATCTGTATGTCTTTGGAGAAGAGTTATGCACTTGATTTCACTGAAGGACTGGTCGCGGGACGATATTCTTGATGTTGTTGAGAGAAGCATCGACATAAAGCGTCTCCCAGACAAATACAAAGACTTGATGCGCGGACGTAGCCTTGCGCTTCTATTTCAGAAGACTTCGACTCGAACCCGCTGTGCCGGAGAGGTTGGCATGACCCAGTTGGGCGGGCACGCTTTCTTTTTGGATTGGGGGGTTACAAATTTCATATTGACGGATTTTCAGGATGAAATACGTGTATTATCAGCGTACGTCAATGTCATTCTGGCGAGGCTGCTGAAACATACGGACGTGCTACGGGCAGCGGAAGTCTCCTCGGTTCCGATCATCAACGGCTGCTGCGATCGATTTCACCCTACACAGATATTGGCGGATCTGATGACTATCCAAGAAAAACTGGGACGTATAGAGGGAGTGAAATTAACTTATGTCGGGATTCACAACAATGTGTGTAACTCCCTTATTGCGGCTGGCACAAAGGTTGGCATGGAAGTGATTGTTGTGGCGCCGATAAAAAATCCGGCTGCGGCTGATGATGTACTGTTTGGAGAAGCGTGCCGGACAGGGGTATGCAAAACATCGTCTTGCTTGAATGAGGCAATAGCAGAAAGTGACGTGGTCTATACGGATACGTGGATAGATATGGAGTTTTTCTCGAATCCCGATTTTGAAGCTGAAAAACAGCGCCGGATTGAGGTGATGCAGCCGTATCAGTTGAATAAGGAAGTCATGGCAGGGCATGACGCTTTGGTTATGCACTGTTTGCCCGCGCATCGAGGTTATGAAATCTCTAGCGACATGATTCGCGATCCACGGTCTATCGTGTTTGAGCAGTCGGAGAATCGACTCTACGGCATGAAGGGGCTGTTGACTAAAGTCATGCGGGAAACATGAAGCACAGGTGGCACACGGGTAAGACAACTAGACACAGATAATACAAATACTCATCCGTGCCGAGAAGGTGCCTTCATCCGGCGATACCTCCCAACACCTACTCTGTTGAATCATCACCGCGTGCCAAGGATCATAACAAGATATCGAACCTACCGTCCAATAGGTAGCGTTTAGTGTCCAATCTATCAAGACTGACAATTCTTGCTCTGTTCGTTCTCCCGACGCGGTTGTGGGGACATATTGACGGGTTGGGCTCGCATGTCATCACTGCATACCACTTAGACGACACCTCACCTCCGAAAATAGACGGCCGCCTAGATGACCCCGTCTGGAATGCGGCAACTCCTATCTCCGGGTTCATCCAACTTGAGCCACGACGCGGCGAACCCGCGACCGATGATACCGTTGCTTACATTGCCTACGATCATCACAATCTCTACGTCGCGTTTCGGTGTTACGATTCCGAGCCTGAAAAGATTGTGAATCGCATCACGCGGCGAGGCAACATTTACGATTCGGATCTCATCTCCTTCTTTATCGATCCCCACCACGACCATCGCACGGGTTATAAGTTTGCCACCACTCCGAGCGGAATCCAAGAGGACAACTATCGTTACGATGACACCCAAATCGACGGAAGCTGGCGCGGAATCTGGTGGGTGGAGTCGCAAATTGACGAACTTGGTTGGACTGCGGAGTTTAAGATTCCGTTTGCGAATTTTCGGTTTCCCGAGACAGATGAGCACGTATGGGGATTCGACATTGAACGGATGAGTCGCAGGAAGTCCGAGATTACTATCTGGAAACAGATGACACAAGCCGGGTATAGGACTCGGATGTCCGACCTCGGTCACGCCGTCGGGCTTTCCGGTATCGATGCAGGGAAATCACTTGAAATCATCCCGTACGGGCTGGGCGGCTCATCGAAGACTCACGCTCAATCTGCCACGGGACAGTTAGCTACGGGGATTGACTTGCAGTACAGTTTATCGGATGCGCTAAGGACCAACTTTACGCTGAATCCCGATTTCGCACAGGTAGAGGCAGATCGGCTAGAGATTAATCTCACCCGATTTCCGACGAGGTTCCCGGAGAAGCGTCCGTTTTTCGTTGAGGGTAACAGCTTCTTTGAAACGCCTCTTGACCTATTTTTTAGTCGACGAATCGGAAGTCTCGGTGACATTTTGTGGGGCGGAAAAATGACGGGCAAACTTAGCCGTTATTCGATCGGTGTACTCGGAGCTCAAACCGGGAATTTTGATGCGCTAGAAGCGGGGAACCCGTCAAGAGCCAAGGAGCAGGCGTGGTATTCCGCGGTACGGGTGAAGCGCGATGTGCTCAAGCAATCCAACGTCGGGGCGCTCTTCACGAATCGGGAACACGTCGACGGCTACAGTCGGGTCGTCGGCGCCGACATGAGTCTGGCACTTGGCAAGACCTACCACATTACGGGACAGGCTGCGCGCAGCCTACATTCAGACGGAAACACTGTCGGGGATGCGTACATTATAAAGTTTGCCAAGCGCGATTATATGTGGGATGTCAAAGCGGAGTTGGAGCGTGTCGGACCTCGATTCGAGACGAATCAGACAGGATTTCTTGAAAAGGAACCGTATCGAGGATGGCAACGTCTTGATGCCGAGGCAACGTATATCGCAGGGACAGAAAACCGTTGGCGCCCGTTTATTGGCGCCGGAAGCGGCGTCTCCCAGACGCTTTACACCAACGACTATTTCAAACGCTGGAGACGCGAGCATCCTACACTACATCTTACCCCGGACTTTGCGGAGGATTTGGTCGCCGCGGACGTGAAATTAGTCGCCGGGTTCGTATTTACAGAGTCTATTTTGAACCGCTTGCGCGCAATATACGAACACAGCAGAGAGATTGAGTTGACTGACGTTTTTGGCGCGAACTACTGGGAGGTGAGTTTTGACACCGACCGTTCCAAACCTATTGCCGGATGGCTCGGGTTCAACGTTTCCGATTACTACAACTTCGACCAACAGGCTGTCGGTTTACAGCGGTTAGTCTATCTTGCCGCTACCGTACGTCCACGGAGTAACTTTACGATTGATCTGCGCGGGAGTTCTGCTCAGAGCCTAGATGAACAGCGGAGAATTGATGGACGATTCCTGGTCGGTTCTCTGCGGGGCACTTATCTGTTCACTAGGGATGTGTTCTTGCGCGTCTTCACGCAGGCAGCTCGAGAGCGCACAGGGTTTGATCGAATACAGGAAGTGCAGGACTATCTGGTAAGCCTGTTATTTGGCTGGGAGTATAGTCCCAAGAGTAATCTCTTCGTGGGGTACAATGAAGGCTGGCGAACAGACGGCACGACTCTTCGCTTGGAGAACCGCGTTGTCGTGTTCAAGGTAGGGTATTTGTGGAACCGTTAGTTCAGTAAGGTGAGCATTGTCCGCCCGCAATTCGCTTGATTGTGCGTACCCTACGGGACGTGTTCAGTCGCTTGAGAGCGCGCCATTATCCCTCGTGGAATAATTCTCTCAGCAAGTAACACTTGTTTTTCGCTCCTTCGTTAGCTTTGAGAAAGTATGCCGTCTTAGAGATTTCCCCTCTCTGGCGCTCCAGCGGAGCGCAATGTGCTCTGTTAACCATTATTCCTAGTGAGTCAATTCTTTTGTCGAAACTGTTTAGTCCATGTAGGGGACGGTCCCCGGGCCATCCCACGAACTAAACACCTACGGTTATACATATTGGACTTACGTAATTCGGTTTGTAGTAGCGCAATTTACTGCGCGTCCTGCTCTTAACCCACTGTGCGGTTCCACGTAGAAACGGGCAATGAATTGCCCTACTACGAACTATCGGCTGTTCAACTATAGTAAATTCCACTCGTTATTCAGTCACTTGATCGATTGTTGAGTTGGGAAAAGGAGAAGACGAGGCGGTGCAAGGCGGTGATGTGGGAGGTCAAGGCGAGGAATGCAAATACGCTGACGAGAATGACGCCGTTGGATTCCCAAGATAGGTATTTGATGATCAGCCCTTGTGCCAGCACGCCCAAGGCTAAGAGTACGATGCGCTCCGGTCTCTGCATGAGGCCAACTTTGCACTCGATTTGAAGCCCTTCGGCGCGAGCGCGGACGTAGCTTACCAGTATTGAACCGATGACCGACGCGAAGACTAGAATCACCCCCAGCAGATGCGAGAGCTGGAAGAAGTAAATCATGGCGCCGAGAAAGATTATGGCTTCCGAGTAGCGATCAATCACGGAATCAAGCAGTGCACCTGAAGGGTTCGACTCGTCCTTGCCACTGACGCGGGCGACGACGCCGTCCATCGCATCGAAGCTCCCACCAAATAAAATCAAAATGCCTGACAGCACCAACCGTCCGGTGGCGAGAAAAAACGCCGCAACAGCGTTTACCAGAAGCCCGACGATTGTGATCATGTTCGCCGTGATCCCTATAGTGGCCAGCGCTTTGGCAATAGGGAGAAGTATCGTTTTGACCAGGGATCGGAAGATTTTTTCAATCATGACGACACCGTAACTGGCAACGTGACAGATGCCACGGAGATTGGGACGAAATCATCAATTTGCAGATATTTAGGCAGGTGCGGTTGGAAACCGCACCTACCGAATGCGTGATGGGTAATGCGTAACAAACCCGATGATAACACAGATTAGCTTGGCATGGAAGAAAAATCAGAGACAGGAATGGAGGGTCAACCGTATTCTGTACAACAATTCCGGGGCTTGCGTTACGCTAAAGCAATTGACCCGAGGCGCGCCTTGCGCTGCATGACAAGCTCGTCGGCGGGTATTGATGCGATGTCGGAGATTAATTCCGAAATGCCCGATGCAATTTCTGGGTCGCCGCCCGCGCGGATGGTCCTTGGCGAAATCGAGAGGTATTCGCACAACGCCTCCGCGCCGTCAACGAAAACGGTGCCGTCCGGGATGGCGAGTTCGACCGGCGAAAAAGCGCCCAAGCGCGTGCCCTCGATGACACAGATAATCGGCGCCGGGAATTGAAAGAGGTTTTGTTCACTATTTTGAACCGCATGTTCCGTGCCGACGTTTCGCATGTTTTCGGTTGTGCGATGGAACGAGAGATTCCAGAGAAGCAGAGGTTTTCGGAGATGGCGCGCCAGCCCGATGATTCGTGACGCGCGACGCCAACTACCGGGGTTGTGATTATGGGCTTCCCCACTGTCGGCAACGAGCACAAGTTTGTGGCCGCTAATCCAAGCTAAACCTGTGCTGATGGATTCGCCCCGTTCGCCGGTTCGGTCGCCCGAAATCTCTATGAAACGCTCCAGTGCAGTTTGAAGTCGGGACATAAATGTAGCGGATCTCTACCGCGGTCAGTGACCAGTAAGGAGACGGAAAGGCTGGACGGAAGAATGTCTGAACTCGGATTCATGGGGACCTCTACGGGAACTCTATCGCCCCCTTGATCGCAATCTCTGTAGGCGACTGCCCCCGTGCCGTCCCACTGTACGAACAATCAAACCCGCGGGGGATGGTGGATTTCTTGATTCGTGATATGGGCGGTGACAGTGTCGGTCAGGGTATCGACTTTACGGGAAAGGTGGTCGTGTTCGCGGTTCATCTGCGTACGCAGGTCGTCAACGCGGTTGTTGATATTCGCATTCATTTCGCTGAACCGCGCATTCATATTGGCGTTCATCTCTTCAAAGCGTGCATTCATATCGCTAAACCGCCCATTGATATTGGCGTTCATGTCTTCAAACCGCCCATTCATATTGGCATTCATGTCTTCAAAGCGCGCATTCATATCGCTGAACCGCGCATCCATGGTGGCGTTCATCTCTTCAAAGCGCGCATTCATATCGCTGAACCGCGCATCCATGGTGGCGTTCATCTCTTCAAAGCGCGCATTCATATCGCTGAACCGCGCATCCATGGTGGCGTTCATCTCTTCAAAGCGCGCATTCATGGTGGCGTTCATCTCTTCAAAGCGTGCATTCATGTCCTCAAAACGCGCATTCATATCGCTGAACCGCGCATTCATGTTGGCGTTCATCTCTTCAAAACGCGCATTCATATTGGTGTTCATCTCTTCAAAACGCACATTCATATCGCTGAAACCGCGCATTCATGGTGGCGGTCAAATCGCCAACTCGCTTGTCAAGATCACTAATCCGTTTGCCTTGAACGGATACCATGTAATAAACAATCGTCGCAAATCCCACTACGAGGGTAACCATCATCGTTATAAATTGTGGGTTTGTCATGGGGTTTTACTCCTTCCATTAGGCTCAAAAGAATTGTACGCCGTTTTCGCGGTGCTGTCAAGCGGGAAAAACAGTGGTTAGCGATCAGTGGGAGAAACAGTGGTCAGTTTGAAAAGTACATTTGTAGGGTGGGCACTGCCCACCAGCCTTTTTTAAAAACCCCGGAGGGGATCAAACGAGCGAATAGCGCGTGATCAAGCGACTGAATAAGGAGCGCGATAATGTACGATTAATGTTGGGTTTCACTCTAATTTTGGCACGTTAAAACAAAGCGGGCGCTCGAACACTCCTCTATGATTGGCGATTATTGACGGAATACCGTTCAACCCAACCTACAACTGGAAATCGCGACCGGGAGGTCGCTCCTACAATGAAGGGTACAAACAAAAAAAGCAGGGCAAATGCGCAATTGCCCTGCTTTTTTGCTATTTGAATGATTCGGTTATTCGCGATCACCGAGAGCGTTCATGGCGACCCATGCCGCTCCACCTACCAAAGCGGTAAGGAAGGCGATCGGACGTTTTTTCGACTTCATTTTCGGAGGGTTGAGGATTTTCTCGACTTTACCCGCCGTGTCGTCTTGAACTTCCTTCATGCCCGCGAGCGACTGCTCGATGTTTTCAAGGCGCCCGTCAACACCCTTGGCGGCTTTGACGTGCTCCATGTGCGTCGATTCCATCTCCATGACGTGCGAATTGAACTTCTCACTCAGCCCCATAACGGAGTCGTTCAGACCGGCGATGGCTTTCGAGTTTTCCATATTTGCCATTGAGAGCGACTCGCCGCCCATATCCATGGAACTCTTCAATCCATCAACGGATTCCTGAATGGCGTGGATTTCGCCGTGCATTTCGGAGACCTCGCTCCCAATCTCTTCAAGAGCGGATTCGGTCGCCATCAGATGCGCCTGGAAAACTGTTCTTTGAGCATGTCCATTTCAGACTTTGTTGCTATCGCGGCAACTATCTCCGGTTCAGGCTCCGGCATCGGTACGCCCGGGAATCCCCACATGGCAGAAACCTGGAGTTTCTCTTTCGGGAAAATCATGTGCGGATTGGAGAAAATGTTATATTTCTCGAATTCCCGCCACAACAGCGGGTCGTTACGATACTTCTTGGCGAGGTGCCAAAGCGTGTCACCCTTTTTGATGGTGTAAAATCCCGTGGGGTCGTCCGTTTCTTTCGGCGTAATCTTCGCGGAGGCGTCCAACACCAACAGCACGCCGCTCAACGACACGCAAAGATAAAGAATAAGTGCTAAACTCACGGCGGATTTCATTGTTTTCATGAAATGGTTCTCCTTACGTTTATGAGTACTGCTTGTGTATTAGTAGCTGTAGGACAGCGAGACGTGATGCGTCGTGCCCGTGTCACGCAACCGACTTGCCGGCGCGTCTTGCAGCGCGTAATCGATTTGGAGTCCACCGACATTGACGCCGAACCCGGCAAACAGGCTCTGGTGATCTCGCGTGCCTCTCGCCCCGCCGCGAATCGCAAATCGTTTCGATATCATGTACTCGCCGCCGATGCGCGCGCTAGTCGTCGCCTCGTCCAACTGTACGAATTCGTGTTCGACATCAAAAGAGAACGTGGACGCCGGCTCCCTTACGCGGCAGCTTGAATGCGACACCCGCGTCAACCAGCATGGGAACGGCGCTCTCATTGTGCGAACTTCCGAGGTTGCGAACAGCAAGCCCGTAGGTGAAGACCGGAATCTCTTTACCGCTGGCGGTCGTGTAGGTGCGTTGACCGATGAATCCGATATCCGCGCCACGCAATCCATTGATACGTTCAGCATCCAAACTATAGACATCGGTGAGGACGCCGACGCCAAGGCCCACACTGATACCGCCGAAGCTGTGACCGTACGAGAGTGAAACGGCGTTTGAGTTGTGGCGAAAAGTCCCGCGCCATATATCGTTTCCGTCACGGTAATCAATATCATCAACGGTCAAACCGGAGACAGAAAGTCCAATTGATCCGCTTCCGAGATTCTTGGCTATACCGATGAAATGTTGTCTACTGTCATAAGCCCCGTTGACAGTGGAAACGGTGAAGGTGGTGTTTTTCACGGATGCCAAGCCGGCGGGGTTCCATACGGTTGCGGTGGCATCGTCAACCGTAGCCGTGACCGCGCCTCCGACCCCGATTGAAGCGGCGCCTGCTCCGAGCCGCAGGTA
>CBDBEE010000003.1:0-2063690 GCA_965204085.1 Candidatus Poribacteria bacterium
GTCCGAACTTCGCGAGCTGGATGACGAGATTGAGAAACTGAGCGCGTACGATATTCTGCCCTACGACTTCGATCAGGCAAATGAACGTGTGAGTCAGAACGGTGATGCGCTCTTTACGGTACAGGAGGGAAGCGGGAGGTCGCGGCGCGCCGAGACGGTTTGGGACGTGATGAAAGAGGTGTTGGATGTTGGCCGCCGCGGCTTGGCGATCACACGCTACAAAGGGCTTGCCGAGATGGATGCCGAACAGTTGCGCGAAACGACAATGGACATTGAGTCTCGTGTGCTGTTGCAGGTGAAGTTGGAAGATGCCGTTGAAGCGGACCAGATGTTTACGTTACTGATGGGAGACGCGGTTGACCCCCGTCGCGAGTTTATTGAGAAATATGCGAATGAAGTAAACTTGGACGTGTACGGCGCATAATAGTGAGTCTTCACCTAAAGTAAAAAGAGGCGCCTCCGAAGGCGACAGTAGGAGGGAACTCCGATTCCCGATGTCCTGTCAGATCGCTCCTTCAGTTTGTAGGTTGGGTTGAACATAGTGAAACCCAACGTGGAGCTGTTCCGGAGAAATAACCCATTGGAGATTGCGAGAGGAGGCATTCTTCCAACCTTCCGCTCCACATACAAAGAAAGTGTTGCAGCCAAAGGCAATTGTAGGAGGGAATTCCGATTCCCGACGTCCTGTCAGATCATTAACTGGGTTGCTAGACACTAACCACTAGCCACTGCTTTTCAAGGAGAAGCGTGCAAACAGAGAGAAACGAACCCTCAAACATCGTTACCAGATACATCGAAGACGAGTTAAAAGAGTCGTATCTTACCTACGCGATGAGTGTCAATACGAATCGCGCAATCCCGGACGTGCGTGACGGGCTGAAACCCAGCACACGCCGGATTCTCTATGCCATGGGGGAGATAAACATGACCTCCAATCGCCCCTACGACAAATGCGCCGCCGTCATTGGCGAGGTCATGAAGAACTTCCACCCGCACGGCAACGGGCCCATCTACGATACCCTTGTGGGATTGACACAGGAGTTTACGATTCGTTATCCGCTGGTTGACGGACAGGGGAATTTCGGTTCCATCGACAGCGATCCGCCGGGGGCGATGCGTTATACGGAGTGCCGCCTCGCCGCGATCGCCGACAATATGTTGGTGGATATCCATAAAAACACGGTGGATTTTCAGCCGAACTACAAGGAATCGACGAATGAGCCGATTGTTCTTCCGGCACTTTTACCCAACCTCCTTGTCAACGGCACGACCGGCATCGGCGTCGGCTATCTGACGCGAATCCCGCCGCACAATCTGGGAGAGGTTGTGGATGCACTTATCGCAATGCTTGACGACCCGCAAGTGACGCTAGCCGAGCTTATGCAGCACATGCCCGGACCCGACTTCCCTACGGCTGGGATAATCGTCGGCAGATCCGGCATCAGGGAGATGTACGCCACCGGCAGGGGAAGTATAACAGTGCGGGCTAGAGCAATTATAGAAGAGTCATCCGCCGGGAAAGAGCAGATTATCGTCTCGGAAATCCCGTACCAAGTGAAAAAAGATCAGCTACTGTCCAAGATGTACAATCTGGTGACCGACAAGACAATAACCGGGATTTCTGATATTCGGGATGAATCCGACAGGGAGATTCGGGTAGTAATTGAACTCAAGCGTGGCGTTATCGCACAGGTGGTACTGAACCAACTCTACAAGCACACGCAGATGCAAACCAATTACGGAGCGATTATGCTGTGCCTCGTCAACGGCTTGCCGCAAGTGCTCACGCTAAAATCAATCTTGGTGCACTACCTTACCCACCGACGGGAAGTTATTCGCCGTCGGACACAATTCGATCTGGACCGTAGCGAAGCCCGGGCGCACGTTCTTGAAGGCTACCGCATCGCCTTGAATAACCTTGAAGAGGTGATTGAGATTGTACAAACCGCCGAATCTCCCCAAGAGGCTCAAGAGCGCCTGATGGCAAGTTACGAACTCTCGGAGATTCAAGCCGGCGAGATTTTGACGATGACGTTGCGTCAACTTACCGGTCTTGAGCGCCAGAAGATAAATGATGAATACGCGGACGTCTTGGAACGGATTGAAGAGCTGCGTGCGATTTTGGCGAGCGAGGCACTCGTGACCGATATCATCAAAAACGAACTGTTGGAGCTAAAAGAAGAATACGGCGATGAACGCCGCACCGAGATTATCGACGAGGTTGGGAGTTTCGAAATTGAGGATTTGATAGCCGACGAAGAGATGGTCGTCACGATTTCCCACGCCGGCTACATTAAGCGGATTCCCATGTCAACCTACCGACGCCAAAATCGGGGCGGGGTTGGCGTGATAGGCATGGGTACGAAAGATGGCGATTTCGTGGAACATACTTTCGTTGCATCGGCGCACCAGTATATCCTATTTTTTTCAGATCGCGGCAAGTGCTATTGGCTGAAGGTTTTCGAGATTCCCGAAGGGGGACGGACTTCGGCCGGACGAGCCGTGGTGAACCTTTTGAGGTTGCAAGAGGGCGAGAAAACGACCGCCTTTGTTACGGTTCGCCAGTTTGATGAAAACCGATGCCTCTTTATGACGACCCAGAAGGGAATCGTCAAGAAATGCCGCCTCTCCGATTTCCGTAATCCGTATTCCGCTGGCATTATCGCCATTAACCTTGATGAGGAAGATCAGTTGATCGGCGTACAATTGGCTGAGGAAAACGACCATATTATCTTGGTGACGCGGCAAGGAATGTCTGTTCACTTTAATGAAACCGAAGTTCGTTGCATGGGGCGTACCGCGAGAGGGGTGCGCGGCATTCGGCTCAGCGACGATGACATTGTCGTTGGAATGGTGGTTTCCCCCGATGAAAACACCTCCCTGCTTGTGGTGACAGCCAACGGCTACGGCAAACGCACCGCCGTAAAGGCGTACCGGTACCAATCGCGCGGCGGCAAAGGGGTTATCGCTATCAAGACAAGCAATCGCAACGGGGTTGTTGTTGGCGCCAAGCCCGTTTCAGATGGCGATGAACTGATTATTATTAGCTCCAAGGGCATGATAACGCGGATGGCGGTCAACGATATTCGTGTCATTGGGCGCAATACACAAGGCGTCCGTTTAATGTCGCTGCGTGATGACGAGAACGTCGTTGATGTCGGCAAGATCGCCGATACACGTGTCCCCGAAAACGGCGAAAATGGAGAGAATGGGGAGACCGAGACCTCCGGTTCACAGTAACGCGATTCATTGCGCGTCCGACAAAGCACTCACTGTAGTAGCGATCAAGTGACCGATTAGAGTACGCGATAGAGATCCCAGTGCGATAGAAATCCTAAGACAATAGCAAATCCCGACAGAGCTCCTATAGAAATCCCTCCTGATCGCGACCTCCTGACCCCGAAACCGAGTTTTTTTCTTGAAAACTCGGTTTCTTTATTGCACAATCTAGGAGTAATCAAGATTGTATGCACTTTACTCCTCAATGTCCTATGACTAGCCGAGACAATTCAGCGAACCGCCAGCCGAAGTCCGCAAACCGCCGGGCTTCCATAACTCCGCTTATATCAATACCACTCTTTGCCATTGTGGTTTACATTAGCTGCGCTATCGGGATGGTGGCTGCGGAGGAAGCGATGGACACCGAAAGACCGCAGGTATCGGACGAATCGGAAGGTTTTGACGTGCACTTCACCGTGGAACATTCACGTCTGCCTCTAAGCCCTGAATACGAGCACGCAAAACGGGTGTATACGCAACTAACGTGGGCGACTTATCTCCGCACCGTGCGGCGGCTTTCCGATGCGAAGGAGATGTACGTCCGCCTACTTGAAAATCACGAACCCTCCGCTTTCGTCCATACAAAACTGGCCGAACTTTACCGTGAAATGCAAGATATAAAAAATGCTGAGAAGGAGTGCCGCCGAGCCATCCAACTTCAACCGGACAAGGCGGCTCCCCATTTTCTGTTAGGGGATATTCTTTTCCAGCGCCTTCAGCAAAGACGCCGTTCAACCCGTGCTCAGGAGGAGAAGATATGGACGGAGATGATAGCGGAGTTCCGGAAGGTCACGGAGTTACAACCCGATCATGTGGAGGCGCACCGCTATGTGGCGTCGATTGCGGCGTTTAGAAAGGATTATGAGTTAGCCATTCATTCGTACAAAGAGTTGACACGAATAATGCCCTACCACGCTCGCTTCCATTTCGATCTTGCAGCGTTATACAAGGAATTGAAGCGACGAGAGGAAGCTATAGCCGCCTACGAGCGGGCGGTGAAAATTGATCGAAATCTATCAAAGGGTCATATTGAGTTGGGGGAATTATACGTCGAACGGTTTGAGCAGATCATAAATCAACCGGAGGCAACACTGGACCAGTTAAAGTCTGCGAAAGGTAGCCTTGAGAAAGCGATTGTTACCTACGAAGAACTGCGACGCATAGATACACCGGAGAGCCGTTCCCGTTATGACGCCCTGCTCCCGAAGTTTCGTGCTCGTCTGGGCAGCCTGTGTATTGAACTTGGCGAGGAGGAGGAGGGAATCGAGATATTGCGGCGGATACTAATTGAGAATCCCGACAATGTGCATGCGAATTTCTGGCTCGGAGTTGCCCATCAACAACTGGGTGATTTGGAAGGAGCCTACCCCTATCTCAAGGAAGCTGCAACCCTTAAACCCGGTCATGTGGTGAGACGCTATTTCTCTCTTGACCAGTATAAAGAGGCGATTGACATCCTAGATGATGTTCTAACAGATGACCCCGAGAACGTGGAAGCAATCTATTGGGCGGGGCTTGCATATGAAGGGCTCGGCGACCTCCAAAAAACCGAGTTATACTTGAGAAAAGCTATCTCACTAGCTCCGGAGTACGCAGATGCACTTAACGCTTTGGGGTATTTCTTCGCCGAGAACGAGACCAACTTGGATGAAGCCGTTGACCTAATCAAAAAGGCGTTGAAACAGTCGCCCAAGCAAGCCGGTTATATTGATAGCCTCGGCTGGGCATACTTCAAGCAGGGAAAACTGGATGAAGCCTTGCGACAGTTGGAAACAGCGATCCAACTCATGCCTGAAAGCGCCGAAATTCAGGACCATTTGGGAGATGCCTACATGAAGAAGGGGTTGAAAGACAAAGCGATTGGCGCGTGGCAGAGAGCCATTCAACTCGATCCGGACAATACCGCCATCCGAGAGAAGTTAAAAACTGAGGTCAGCGATTAGACAAGACCGAGATTTTTCCGCGACGCGCGGTTTCTCTCATCATCGTGCGAGCACCTGCCGCCAGAAGTCGCCACCAGGAAATTGTTCCTACCGTGATTCTCCACGTTCATCTTCATTGCCGCCGTGCGGTTTTGCTATTAGCGGGGTGTGTGGTCAGTGATGAACAAGAACAGGCATAGTTCTCTCTTCTTTTCCGTTCACGCTCCACACTGCAAGCGATATACTCTCGTCATCCTAGCGCTCCTGAATGTGTTCTCTCTTGCTTATGCTTGGGTTGACGGCACTCCCTACCTTGTCGAGAGATTTTCCACCTTGACGGAGTCACCCGACTCGCCTGCCGCACCCGCACAGCCTGCAATTCCGGCCCTCGGAGACCGGCATTCCTTCTTCTCGGTTGATGTGCGTACCCAAGAGCAGTACATTGCGCCGGCGACACTGCGGGCAATCGGTGAGTTCTGCTACCTGTATGTCGAGGATTCTCAATGGGAACACACCGTCAAACGTGAAACGCTCGAAGCGGTGCGCCGCGCCTTCGACGACTCGACTCCAGCCGACCCGCAGCGTGGGATATACCGGATACAGTCGGATCTATTTGGCGCTCCACCGAACGTTGACGGAGACCCCAAAATATATCTGCTCCTTCTTGATATTCGTGACGGAGCGGTGAGGGGCGACGGGTTTATAGCCGGGTTTTTTAACCCCGTCGATCAACAGCGCGGCGTATTGCGGCACCCGGAATTGGGAACCCCTATACGCAGCAACGAGCGCGACCTGCTATACATTGACACCCATCCACTCGACACGGGCGGCGCCGAAGGGCTGGGCGTAATCGCTCACGAATTCCATCACTTAATCCATTGGCGCCTCGACCGCAGCGAGGCGATATGGGTCAATGAGGGGTGTGCCGATGTCGCCATGTTCCTCTGCGGTTATCGTCCCGAAAAGCATACGGCGAGCTTCGAAAGGAATCCGTCAACATCGCTGACCAATTGGCCGCTCGACGGCGGCAGTCATCTCGCTCATTACGGCGCCGCCTACCTCTGGATGCTGTATCTTTACGAACAATACGGCGGCCAGGAAACGATCGCCGCGATAGCGAGAGAGAGAGCGGATGGGATTGCCGGCGTAAATAGTGCGCTGCTGTCGCAAGGTGTAACCCGAACCTTTTCATCCATTTTTGCCGACTGGAAGGTGGCAAACCTTCTGGACGACACCCATTTTGCTGAGGGGCGGTACGGATATCAAAACGAAGAGTTAACGCTTCGACTACGGCGAACACACAGTTCATACCCGATAATGGCACAAGGCGATGCATTGGTCAATTACTCCGCCGACTATATTACCCTGTTATCGAGTGGCGGCTGGCAAGGGCTGAACGTCGTCTTCAAGATTCAATCTCCAGTTTCGGGAGGGAGTAATGCCAACAGGAGTCGAATCTACGACCTGAAGGCTATAGAGTTTCAAGACGGGCGTCCTAGTCGGGTACTGAATGTACCGTTGACGGCGAACGGCAAAGGGAGTATGATTAACCCCAACTTTGGAATGGATATTCAGCAAATCATACTCGTGCCGAGTGTACAACCTCATGGCGCCGCTTTACCCGGAGAGCCGTCGACTTACGAATATCACGCGGAATTAGGGACTGAGATTACCTTCGACACGTCCATTTTGCCAAACCCGGTTCACTCTCGATATTGGGACATCGTCGCGGTACCCAGCAGCCATCTCGGCGTTAACAATCCCCTTGTTACCGTGTACGCGGGGAAGACGGTGATTGTATCCGGCGAGCCGATGACGCCGGTGCAAGAAGGGGCAATTTACACCTACCCAATTTATCTGAGCCTTGAAGTAGAGCCTCGCGATGTTGAATGGCAAATTCAGTTTTTTGATATGGTGGTTGGCGAGGGTAAACTGGCAGAGATAAGGGTCAAATGACCAAGATATGTTAGCCTAATCTCAAAGGTACACATCGCATTTTGAGGATGTGAAAAGGCAGGCCCCTAGTCGCTTCTGCTGGATTGCCAAATCCAGCCGATTTTCATCTGTCCCGTAGGTTGGGTTGAACGTAGTGAAACCCAACTCCAAAAACGCAATCGATTAGCGATATTTGTGTCATTCTATCAAACTGCGGTGATTAATGGTCAGAGATTTAACTGCAATTCCCCCACTGACCACTAGCCACTGACCACTGAATCTCGGAGGAAAATCATGGCAAATACACCAACCATCTACGCAGGCACAGTCGGTCAAAGCGTCTGGCGTAGCAATGACGGCGGCGACACATGGGATCGCGCCAGCGAGGGGATGTTTCCGGAGGCACAAATTCGGGCGATTTCCGCATCTCCCGACAATCCCTCCATCCTCTTCGCGGGAACGGAAGCGGGGATCTGCCGCACTACCGATGGCGGGGACAACTGGCACTCCCTCGAATCGCCAATCGACAAGATGCAAGTGTGGGCGATTGCAATAAATCCGAATAACAGCGACACAATCTATGCGGGCACATGCCCCTCCGCCATCTTTAAATCTACTGATGGAGGCGGAACATGGAAGCAACTTGATGTGGCGCTTGCCGACGAATGCCCCGGAGTACCAATCGTTCCGCGAATAACCACATTGATTATTGACCCGAACGACGACCAGACGATATATGCAGGGATCGAGATTGACGGTATGCGTCGGAGCACCGATGGTGGTGAGACGTGGACTGAAGGAAGTGAAGGGCTTAGCAGCCGCGACATTCACGGGCTTACTGTCGTCCCCGGTAGTCCCCAAACACTCGTCGCCGCCACGAATAACGATGTGTGCGTCACCACGGATATGAAGAATTGGACGCCGCTCAGCGTCAAAGATCACTATCCCTGGCCCTACTGCCGAGCTGCGTTGTACCTGAACGGCGACGCCGAGCGCGTGTTTATCGGCGCGGGAAACGGCCCTCCCGGCGACGAAGGCGGAATCTTCTATACGCGCGACCTTGGCAAGTCGTGGCAGCGGTCTGACATCGGGATGACCGCGAACAGCACCATCTGGTGCTTTGCGAACAACCCCGCGGTGAGCGGTTGGATAATGGCTTGCAGTGTGAGCGGACAGCTGTTCCGCAGCACCGACGATGGAGACTCCTGGACCAAACTTGAGCACGAATTCGGCGAAGTCCGTGCCTTGGAAGTCGTATCCGCGTAGGTCAAGGGCTGCCCACCATCATAGAAACCGGGTTTTTTCCTCAAAGCTCGGTTTCTTCCGGTCCCTTGCACGTCCGCTTATCTTGTAGCGCGAATTGCCCGTTATACTCCACGCTGCTGAGAATTGCTTATTTTGTAGAAGCGATCTCCGAATCGCGCCCCAGTTAATCTTGGTAGCCCCAGAGGGGATCAAGCTCTTGCACTCCAGAGGAGTGCAATGTCAATAGGATCTGATGCGTCTAATCTCCGCGCTCCAGAGGAGCGCAATGTGGCATTGTACTTGATAGAAGCATTGATTCGACCTACAGCAAAGCCCCAGAGGGGATCAAGCGTGTGGGAAGCGAATAAGATTTACTATCGCCCTCCTTATCCAGTCGGTTGATCGATAGAGATCCCACAGGTGGAAACTGCCGACGTTACCCCATTCATATTTACACATATTTCGGTAGGTGCGGTTTCCAACCGCACCTACGAAGTTGGATAAATACCGGTTCGGTTAGGAAACCGAACCTACCGCAGTGTATAAATGATTATTTGTTTTACTATAAACTGAATCGACATTGGCAAACTCAAATCTCACAGCGGCACTATCCTTGATTACCATAATTTGAGAATTTGAGGTTTGTGGGGAGATTACTATGGATTGTATTTTCTGCTCGATTGTCTCGGGCGACATTCCTGCGATAAAGGTTTATGAAGACGACGAAACCCTAAGTTTTATGGATATTAATCCCGGTAACCCCGGTCACCTGTTGGTAATCCCCAAGCGGCATTACCGCAATATCTTCGATATCCCTACTGCGACAGCCGGGAAGATCATGGAGGTCGGGGTGAAACTCGCCGGCGTGATTAAGGACGTACTGAATCCGGACGGGTTAAATCTTTTTCAATCCAGTGAAGCCGCCGCTTTCCAGTCAGTCTTCCACTTCCATCTGCACCTTCTCCCGCGATGGGAGGGTGATTCCCTGCTCCTGCCGTGGAAGCCCAAACCGGGTGATATGGACGAAATAAGCGAGGTAGCCGCTCGGCTTCAAAAACATCTAAAGTGACCTCCATACCAGTAGCTAGTATAGTCAATTCTATTCGTATTTGCACATATTTCGGTAGGTGCGGTTTCCAACCGCGCCTCCGACAATGGATAGATAACGGTTCGGTTGGGAAACCGAACCTACCCAGTGTGCAAATAATTATTGGTTTTACTATAGTAGTGCAATTCATTTCACGTCCGATAATCCACGATTCAAACTATTCACCGCCTCCCTCCTCAAGTTTATCGCGCTTGCATCCAATTCCAAACACCCGAAACGTTCTCCCGAAACGAACCCATCGGCACAAACCTCTCTTCGAAAAACGCCGTGCCGACCGTAAATCCCCGCGGTTTCGAATCCAGCACTTCGCCAATACGTTCATACGACCCAATGCTTCCGGCACACACAACGGGTACGCTCGTCGCTTCGACGACCGCCGCGAGTAAACCTACTGCCTCCCCGGCGTGCCTGTACGCGAGAAGATCCATTCCGTCCACCCCTTTAGCTTCTAACTGTTGGGCGTGAGAAACAATCTGCTCCACGCTGCCCTCCAAAACAGTAGGATGGCTATGAACATTGCCCAAAAAAGGATAGTATGCAACCGGTTTGTCTCCAAGGTATTCGTTTATTGAGTCAAAGAAGACGGTTCCCATCAGGATATCGACCTCCGATTCAACCGCGAGTTCAGCACCTTGCAATCCCTCCTTTTCCGAAAGACTTACCACCTCGAGATACGTCGTCTTTCCCGCATCCGACATCAAGCGCACCAGTTCCTTAATCTCCTCTTTTGGAAGCCCGACATCCTTAAATCCCCAATGCTTCACCGGAGAATCCTTCATTTCATCGAAAAGATCCAACGCGTTCTCGACCGTTCGATCGTTATACGTGAGCATGACGATAAGTTCGGGCTTCATCAATGTTCTATCCTTCAGTTCGTAAAGCAACTCACACAATTGCCTAGACTGCCGCGTCTAAAAACAAAGAACACATTCTATCTTCAAGTCGTATGCCATAATCGTCTATACCTGACCCGCCAACCGAAGCGTCACCACCGAGAAAGGTTTAATCCTCAACGCCACCGAATGCGCACCGCTAGGTACAACCCTCTGATTTTCCTCGACAAGATTTGATTCAAACACCTGTCCAAGTGCCAGATACGGAAGGTTTACTGTAGCTGTCGTTTCCTTGCCCTCGGTCTCGATAAGTCGCAATATGTATCCCTTCCCGTCTTCCGCTTTCTTGATGGTCAACACCATAACGTTCGGTGCATCAACTTCACAGAACGATGCCGTTGCAGGCAGTGTGCCGCCGTTGCCAGACCCGTCCATCCAGATTGACAATGGTGGATTGGCGGCGTTCCACCCGAACCGTCTCGGATCGCCTCCCCGCCAATCGCCCTCGTGAGTGCTGAACGAGTAGCGCACCAAATATTCGCACGGGTGAACGTTGATGAAGTTCGTACCGAAGTTGTTGTAACTGACTAGGGAATAAATGTGTCCTTTCTCCAACTCTCCCGGCTTCAGGAACTGATGCCCATAGTTTGGACCGCGAGCATGATGATGAGCACTTGAGACATAGCCGGGCCATAACCCGCCAAACTCCACCATTGGAGCATCCACTGCCGTCCAGACGATGCCCCACTCTCCGTTGCTCACCCCAGCCCAATGTTGCACGGCATAACTGTCCGTATTGGATCCGGGAATTTGGTCGCGAATTGGCTCGATAACGGCGTTGCTAGCCTCGAAATGGAATTGCGGATTCTCCATCTGGAATGGAAAGGCAAAGAACACCTCCTTCGTCGGCGTTGAATCTCGCAATATCCTGGCGTTGAAGTCTATCCGCTTGATGGCATGATAGAGCGTGATTTCCAGTGTCACGCGCGGACAACACGAGGCTTCGGCTTTAAGTGTGATGGTAGAGAATAGCGGACCGGATTCCGTGACCGATGCGCTCAGCAATCGGCTCGACACCTCCTCACCCGTGCCGCAATCTCGAACTATCATCTCCCCGAATCCATGAGGCGCATCCGGGTCGATCAGATCTCGCCCTGTCTCTTTGTCCAGCAGCCTTCCTATGGTCCCATGGTCAGCGTCCAGCTCCAATTTGAAGAAACGGTTTTCCAAAGCATCGGCGGTTGCCGTACACCGGTCTTCAAAGCGTGGCCATTCATCACGGGGAACGATCTTATAGGATTTGTAGCCCATGGCTGGCAAATCATCGGCGAGAAACACAAGCTCCGTCATTCCGCCAACCGCAACCCCTTCTGCCGCCCACGGCACCGTTGCCTGCGGATCCGTCGTGCGGACTATTTGATACGGCGCGCGTTTGCCCGTTCCTATCTCCTCCAACTCGAAGGGTTTCTCGATAGTCTCCGTTGGCAAACTCACAATGCCGCGCCCGATTGCACCCCCAAGAACGAGCTTGGGACCTTCATCGTCCTGATCGGGCGGTACGATGTGCATCGGACTGCTGTGCGGTTGCCAAATGCGCAGAGGCGCTCTCACCACCTCCGTGCGCTCCCACGATAGAGAATTGAAGGCTGTTACCGTATAGCCTTCATCGGGCAGAGAGATTTCGTCGGCAATCCTGTTACCCGCCTTGACGACTAAATCGTGCGTCAGCGCCGCCGCCCGGTAGGCGAACCCGCTCTTATTGCTCCAGCACCCGTCTTGGGCGGGCCCGCCAGGACTCCACATCCCCCAGCAGTGTTCATCGTAGTTGAAGGTTTCTCTATACGCTTCATCAATCACAGCTTTCGGATAGTCATAGTCCGATGTCGTGATCTCGGCAATGGTTGCCAGTTTCTCCGCTGTCAGCAACTCATCGTGCGTGTTGCGGTTGAGCGCCGTTTCTCTCGGTGTACACGTCGCTAAAACGGGATAGTCGGTACCGGGTAGGTCGCCGCGCAACGCCTTTACCGTATGACCCCATCTCTTCTCGAACCGTTCGAAGAACTGTGTCGGAGTAGCGGTTATCAGTCGCGGATATGCCCAGTGTGTGTTCCATTCGCGGGCAATGTGGGCAAAGCGTATCGTGGGAGGCGAGTTGTCGCGCACGCCGCTGACCAGAGGACGGTAGACCATGTCGTAGGAGTAACCGCTTTCCTCGAGGCCTCGCAAAAACCCTGGCAACTCCCGGAGCGCATGACGATAGCTCGTTGGCGTCCAGATGTCCTCGTCAAACGGATCGTGCCAATAGAGCACCGATTCGCCGTCCGGTCCCTCCCACCGATGCGCGCCCGGGCGGTTGATGGGCAAAACCTTCTCTTCATCCCAGCACGTGTGAACATCATGAAAATACCAAAATGGAAGAGCGGCGAGGAAATACTTCACCCCGGCGTTGGCTAATGTGCTAGCCATACCCCATGAGAACCCCGGGATGTCGTTATGCTGTGCGGACGTGATATCAATACCGTACTCCCGTTTGAGTCGGAAGGACGGGTATAGGAGACGTATCATCTCTTCGTGACCGCATAACTCCT
This sequence comes from Candidatus Poribacteria bacterium, assembly GCA_965204085.1. Classification (GTDB taxonomy): domain Bacteria; phylum Poribacteria; class WGA-4E; order WGA-4E; family JAJDTR01; genus JAJDTR01. The sequence continues at coordinate 12,911 of CBDBEE010000003.1, forward strand.
GCGTTTGATTGCCGTACAGCGCCCCAATCTCGATCTGTCCCTGCTTGACAAAATGCGCCATGCGTTTAATCATCTCTTTGGGACGCCTCTCAACAAATTGCACCACTGACCATGCCTGCTCGGCTAGATAACGAAACTTGGAGTCCTCGTGCCAATCCGCCGTTTCCTCACAGAAGCGAAGCACGTCGTCCATGAACTCGGTGTGCTCGACAAAAAGATTGGCGGGCATGTCGCTATATCCTAGGTCATGATGCGAGAAGTGAACCATGTAAATTTCCCAGTGTTTCTGCGGTTCCCAATCTAGTGTTTTCTCATCTTGCGCGGTCCCGTCAATTTGTAGGCTGAAACTAATTTCACCGGGAGATCTGATATCGGGAACGTATACCTCGCACTCGCTCACACCCGCCTTAATCATGCCAAGTGTTAGCGACTCATCCACGCTCTTACCTCGCAGCACAAGATTAGCGGCCGCCTCACGACCACTGTTTTCCACCGTCAGATGCACCTGTTGGCGCAGCGTAGTTCCGCTCTGGGCGAAGAATATCGTCGGCTCGACATTGAGGATTCGCAATTGGCTTGACATTTACCTTTCCTGTAGAAATTCGCGTTGGCACACAAAAAGACGCGGCAAGTAAAGGCATTCTATCATAAGGCAAGATCGGCGTCAATCCCGCTGAAGTCGTCCTACAATGAGATCGCATCTAATGTTGAGCATATTGTAGTGCGAAATTGCCGATTGACCGATCACTGCAATCGAAACACTCCCCCACTCTCACGAAATTGTAGAGATACGACCGCCATAGAATTCCCATAAAGTTTTTTCTGAAATTCACGTTGCTGATGCACTGTCATATTAGAGAAATGGTATTACCAACAGGAGGGTGGGACAACACTAATGCTCTACCCGATTTGTAAGACACAGGCACTGTTGCGAGAACTGCCAATGCCCCTCTTGCACAAAAAATGAACATTAGTGTTCACTTGTTAGATAACCCAAGTTGCCACCTTCGTCCGACAGGGGCACAGAAACAGAGTTTTTCCGACGTGGAAATACGAGATTGACGAAAATCAGACCAATCTACCTTTGATTTAGCCAAGGTGAATCAAAGACTCGGTTTCTCAGTTATAGGTAGCAACTTGCGTTAGATAGGAAAGTACGAAACGTCACGACACATCGGGGTGGAGGGTGAGTTTAATACAATTCGTGGGGTAGTGCTGATACAAGGCAGCTTATGCATAGGGACAACCACATGATGGGGCAAGATCTTGGGCGCTTAATAGATAGTGGCACATAACTTGCTTAAAAAACCAATAATCATTTATTCACAGCAGTAGGTTCGGACTTAACCACCTGTCATTCTGTGACAGAAAGGAGAAAATATGAAACGCCTCATCCTGTTACTCCTAATCCCCACCTTCGCCTGCAGCGAAACCGAGGGCGACCCCGAAGCAATGGTGCCCACCATTAGCATTCACCTGGACACCTCGTGGATCGGCACGTACACCCCCATCGAGCATCGGGATCGTACCGGTTTCTTCGTCCGCAGTGCGTCATTCTACCTGGAGTCCGATATCCCGATGCCGGCGGACACCTACATCTTGGTAAACGCCGAATTGGTGCGTATCCGTAAAGGCAAGTCGAGGTCCGAAGTAAACTACCGAGGCACGGTATGTGACAAAAGTAACCCACCCGAGGAAACGCAGTTCGAGATTCGTCCGATGGACGAACGCTCCTACTGGTACAATCCTCCCCCTGGTCGTTACTTCAGACCTTACAAAATCGGCGAGCCATCCGCTATTCTTGTGGACGATTGGTGCATACGGTTATATGACAAGCCCGCATATTACGATGAATACTATTTTCCTGAACCCCCATAAGAAAAACTCCTCCTTTACGTGAAACGAATAGCACCGCGCTGCGCCGAGTAACCCGGTACAGCGCGGTGATCTCGTTTATCTGTTTGCGACTCGACCATCCACAAATCCACCTTCCCGTCGTACTCCGAGCCCAGAGCGCAGTTATATGCGTTCCCGGCGCTGACATCAAGGACAACACCAATACCATTGACGACCCACCGCTGGGACACGTCGCCGGCTAGACAGGCCGCGTAATTGTCGCAATCAACGTGTTCCGACTTATAACGCGATCGGTCCGCCTCGTTATAAGCCAGCACAAACTACCACGTAGCCAATGGTAAAGCCCAATACCGAGAATCGACGCAGCAGAGCAGGAGCTCCGCGAGATCGGATTTCTCCCAAGCGTCGTGTAAACGCAACCGAGGCATCGCTTGCACCGTGTCCCGAACTGTGCGATAGACATTCCGGTATCGTGGCCGAGCCATAATGCCTTCTAATTAAACGGTAAACTCGCGATCCGGCACTGGCCTTGCTTCGATCCTACGGCCCGCAGAGTGATCGGGATCAAGCGACGTATAAGCAACCAGCTTAAATCTGTCGCCGGATTGGCAACCGGTCATCGTGGTTGTTCGTACGTTATCCACGCCCTCTTCATCTTCAAAATTGACGTGGCCGTAACTTCCGTGCTTGGGCACACGAGCAGTACCGAGTTCCGTGTCAGACTCGTCCGGCGTATTACGATAGCCGTCACTATGCCACTTAAAGAGCTTGTGCGCATATTCGACTGTCCAATTCCGCTTTCTGGGGTTATCCATGTGGTTCTCCAACTCCCAGATATGCCGCGACCGAGCAGTCACGACGCCGGTAGTGGGGTTAAGAACGACCGTCATGTCGTGTACTTCGCACCACCCCATCCACTCGTTGTTGTGTGAGTCGTCCGTGGTGTCTCTAGCTTCTAGTCCCATGTTAATTCAGTCTCCTTTTATGTGTGGCGAGGCATTCGGCCCCGCCGATGATACCTTCCCTCGCGCCGCTCAATCATAGAAACGGCCCAATGAGTTCTCGGCTATGACAGCGAGATTCTCGTCGTCGAGATCTAACCAAGTATAACTCTCAACCCAGTAGGTAACGCCGTCGTGCATATCGAAAGATTAGCTAAGCGTATTAACGTCAATGCGATCGTGGTCATCTTGCGACGCCTCGAAAGCGGCGTCTCACTGCGCGACCAACGATACGTTTTGATAGAGAACCATCAGCGTTCCGTGCTATAATAGCACCGCATATAAATCGGGGCAGGGGCGCCCCCTGCACCAACAGGGGGTGCGGCAGCGATCACGCCGGGGAAGGTGGAATCAACGTGTCGCAGCCCCCGCCACCGTCCTTAAGACCAATCGTCGTCCGAAGAGTAACCATCCACATCGCTCTTCGTGTGACCCACGTCCTGCGATTGCTTATTTCTTCTATTGAGATCTCGGAAGTGTCGGATATTCTGACTCCGCCACCTAATCTCTACCTAAATAATACTATACATACGTTAAGTTGTCAATTAAAAATTATCAATAACACAAAAAACTTTCATAGTGATTCCGATCCACTATCAGGATCTTCTATCGATCAACTGACTGAATTAAGTAGGATCAAACGAACAATTAGTGAGTGCGATAGAGTTCCCATAGTGAATCCTGCTCATTATTCATTCGCTTGATCTCAGTTGATTGGCTTGTATTGTCAAGTTCCAGCCGTGAACGACGAAGTCGCCTGTAATGCCGTCGGGCTCCGGGACATTGTGGAAAGATGTCTATCTTTTGTAACTGTTTAGTGCATCGTTTGGTTCGTAGTAGTACAATTCATTGCACGTCCGTTCTGGGTATGTAAGCCCCCGATTCGTCGGAATTAGCATTGTATCTCCCCAATCGGCGCGTTCTCTGCCCGCTCGGTCTGGATTGGCAAATCCTGACCGGTGGACTAAACAATTACCATCTTTTTATCAGCCACCTTTTACCATCATAATGATCGGAACCGCCACCGCCGCAACTACGCCAATCCCGGACAAAATCCACTTGAGCATCGTGAGTTCTCCCTTGTGTTTTTGGATTTCGTCCTCGACCGCTTTAAGCCGATTGTCCTGATTTGACAACTTTTCGCACTGCGTATCAATACGCTTGGATGTGTAGTCGAGATGGACTTCCATCTTGTGCATGAATTCAAGAATGTTATCCACCTTCTTATCTATCTCGCGTACCCATTGCTTTAAGCCAACATCTTTTTCCTCGGTCATAATCGAATGACTCCAATATTATCCTGCATCGGAAGCGTCTATTTTCTGGCACATCCGCCTGATTTCTACTAAAATATACCACATGTATGTTAAGTTATCAATCTAAAAATTCTATGTTACATTAGTCTAAAAAGTAGAACCATTTAACCCCAAACTAATCAGAGAAATTCACGTTGCTGATGCACTGTCATTTTAGAGAAATAGTATCGCCAACAGAAAGATGGGCAGGTGAAACACATCTAAAATCCCTTAATCATGCTCGCACCAAAGGTAAATACAGCGGTTGTTTTCCGCTCCATGGGTTTTGCAATCTTTAGCCCCAGCGGTGCGGAAGGTGTATAGGATCTGTAGACCCACTCATTCCCAAGCCCCGGCGGGGCGACAGGTCAGTCGTGTCTTGAGGGCATTGACTGTTAACCGAGAATGCAACAACGGCTACCGCGCGGGCACCCTTCGTTTTTTGTGCTATTTAAGTGTCGCCCCTCTGGGGCTTTAGTGTGCGTGTGATTAGCCTTGCTATACACCTGTCGCTCCGCTGGGGCTTCTGATGTGTAAGCAATCAGTGTTGCTTCTCACTTTGAGAAATCTCTTTTTCCATTTTCAGATGGTCTATTACCTGAAATCAGATACGTTTCCTCTGAGACTGCCCACAATGTAATCACATCTAACTTTTGAGCGTATTGTAGCGATTGAATGACTCGTAGGGTGGGCATTGCCCACCGTTTTTTCGGCATTTTTCACTCCCCCTCCGCGAAGCCGGCAGGACGCGATAGGGCTCTCACTGCGACAGAGATTCCCCCAATCTCTCTTCTCCCCTCGACATTCTCCTGATTTCGCCAATCATGTATTCCTGGCTTTAAGCAAGGCAGAAGACATATCTCCAACCAAATAAACCATTGCCTTGAGTGGGCTTCTTTAGAAACCCAGGGGAAACGCATCTAATTTAGAGGATGTCTTGTGCCGGTAGAATTTACGACTAATGTTGGGTTTCACTCATATTTTTGGCATGTTCATGCAAAGTGGGGACTGGGAAACGCCTCTAAGATTAGCGATCATCAACGAATTCCGTTCAACCCAACCTACGATCCTTAGAACAATTGCCACAAACTTAGCCTGATTTTCTTTTTTGTCAGGCAGAAAATTTAGATGCGTTTCCCCTGTTTAGAAACCCCTTCACAAATGATCCAATGATTCGTATAATGACACATGGCACATTACGCGTCGACTTTTCTCACTAGCCCTTCGACGCTGCGCCGCCGTCAATCAAACACTTAGCCCTGACCTCTTACTCCGCATGAAGGGTTCACGATGACACAGCCACCATTCCCAACGGACAGTTCTTTCATTCGCTGGGGGCCAGACCTGAACACCGACGCATACCTCGATTGGAACATGGGCGTAGGTCGTTTGGTCAAGGCTACGCTCGTAGCGGCTATGGAAGGTGATCTCGCGGCCCTTCGCAACCTGATTGAGGCGGATCCCACGCTAGTCGATTGCAATGTGGGTTATCGCGAACCGTTGTACTTTGCGGTCGGGAACAACCACCGAGACTGCGTGCGTTTTCTCGTGGATAATGGAGCCGAAGTAACATACCGTTCGGGGGATCGAACACATCAAAGACCGATAGAGCGCGCGTTGGATAGGGGATTCAACGAGATTGCCAATCTTCTCAAGGCGGCCGTGGAACAGCGGTGCGGCTGTCTGTACGTTGACGACGGGGAAACCCTCGCCGAATACATTCGAGGACGTGACCTAAATAAAGTGACTTCCCATCTGGCTCGCCATCCGGAACTTATCCACTCCTGCGATGAGCGGGGAAACGTGCCGATACATTGGGCGGTGTTGACCATGAACATGCCGATGGTACGCACGCTCCTTGAACGAGGCGCTGATGTTAATGCCTCCCGTCCGGATGGGGCGCGTCCGATAGATTTGGTCTTCGGCGACTACTTCTTTAGACGCCGTGATGTGCCTACGGAAGCGCTCTCGGAGAATATGGTCATGCTGGGGTATTTACTTGCCCACGGTGCGGCATACGATCTGCGCACCGCGGCGAGCGTCGGCGACACGGAAGTGGTGCGCCGTCAGATTGCCGCCGACCCGCAGCTCCTGCACCGGCTGCCCGAATACTTTACGTGGTACACGGGTACGGCATTGTGCAACGCTACCATGTCTGGCAATAGCGACATTGTTCGCTTGCTGCTGGAAGCTGGCGCTAACCCTAGTCAACCCGAGCCGGGGTTGGCGCCGCGAGGAAGCGCGCTCATCGGAGCGGCTTCACGAGGTGATGAGGAACTTGTGCGTCTTCTCCTGGCGCACGGCGCCGATCCAAATGGCGGAGTGGAATCGTCGGGCAATCCCTGTGGCCGCGCGGCGAACGAGACCGTACGAGAACTCCTGGTAGAAGCCGGTGGAAGATTTGAAGAATACGACAACCTGAGCGGGGTTCCGATCTCTTTGTTAGAGGAAATGTTCGGGAGGGTGCCCGTGCGCTACTTTGTTGATAACCGAGATGCAAATGGATTGCGGGAGAGCCTACGCGAGTCCCTTGAGCGTGCCGGTGAGGCGTTTGGATTTGCCCTCGGTGATCGTGAACTGATGGAGATCTGTTCATCGGTCGATCCCAACCTGTATGAAAAAGCCACGCCTGATATGGTAGTCAGTCTAGCAGATAGGTCGGGATTTGAGGAGGAAGCGGCACAAATGGCTAGTGCGGTGGACTTGAACGTACCGGATTGGCTGGGAAGAACCGTTTTACACCACGTCGCCTCTGGAGAAGGGTCGGCAAGCGCTTCGGGCAACCTCAAGATAGCGCAACTCCTGATACGTCACGGCGCGCGTCTCGATCTATGGGAGCAGGAGTACAGCAGTACGCCGATCGGGTGGGCGGCTAGGACAGGTCAGACTGAAATGGTAGAGTATCTGATCGGCGAGGGCGCTCCGTTAACAGCGCCATTTGCGTGGGCAACGCCAGTGGCATGGGCACGGCGTCGAAATCACACCGACATCGTTAGCATTCTTGAGGCAGCCATGTAGGTTGGGGTGAACACATAGTGAAACCCTACATCTGTAGGAGCGATTACCCGAGCGAATAGTGAGTAAGATCTCCTATCGCCCTCCCTGTCCGGTCGGTTGATCGATGGAGATTCCTCTCCGAATAGCGACAATACCCGGATCACACATCATACATGCGATCTGTCGGGAATCGGAATTCCCTCCTACCGGAATTTCATTCATACAATACTGCTACGAGGCGTTTTGGTCCATGCACGCCCAATGTCAACGTAAACTCGATGTCAGCCGATTTACTCGGACCGCTGATGAGGTTGAGGTTCGACGGCATTAACATTTCCTTATTGCGCGAAGCCGTCCACGTGAATATATCCGATTCGATGCACGAAACGGGAACAAGCGCGATATGCACAGGCGGTAGAAGTGTTGCCAATCGACTCTTTCCAACCCCGCTGTGAACGACGAGGCTGCCCGTTTCCGCCAGCGCAGCCTCGACCCCGGATAGCCCGGCATCCGCCCGCGCGCAGAACTCCCGCAAATCTCCCGCTGTTCGTCCAACCACATGCCATTCACGCTCCTGCCAACGTTCCTCCAACCCCACCTCGGAAAGCGGCGATTCATTGTTGGCGACGACCGTTTCTGCAGAAATCTCGTCCAAGATTGTTCCCACCTCGAGCAATGCCGCTTCTAGGTTGTCCGTACGGCGAACTTCGCCTCGCACCGCCGTTAATGACGCCGTAAACCGCTCAGCCAAATCCGGAAAATCGCGTTGCGATTGCCACGCTCCGGGCATCTCGACTTTCGACGCATTCCTTTTCAAGCGCTCCAGGATTTCATCTCGTGGGCTCATCGTTTCCCCTCTAATTCTCCAGATTTCCACATCTCCCGAAAAGAGCGCTTCGCCAATGCCGGCAACTGTCGCTCAAGTGCCGGATTGAGGCGTTGCGGCAGATGTAGTTTGCCATTTCGCGCGAACGGGCGTTGTGCCAATCTAACGGCTTTCGTCATAAACCGCATCAATTTTTCGTGCTTCAACACGAACGCCCCCGTCTCCTCTGCCTTCCTCTCGCTCCAAGGTACGGTTTTTTCCTCCACCTGATCCGCACGCAACTCGAGTAGCATCCGAGGCAGGTCGATCCGCACCGGACACACCTCCTTACACGCCCCGCACAGTGAACTTGCATGAGGTAGCGCTTCATAATTCTCGCGTCCCAGCAGCAATGGAGTGACCACCGCACCGATCGGTCCCGGATAGGGGCTGTCATACGAATGCCCGCCCGCTTCGCGGTATACCGGGCACACATTGAGGCAAGCACCGCAGCGAATGCACTGCAACACCTCCTCATACTTCGTGCCGACCAGGTCGCTTCTGCCGTTGTCCAGCAGGACGATATGTACCTCACCCGTCCCATCCGGGTCTTGGGCGCGCGCTGGACCGCTAATGACACTGGTGTAAATTGAAAGCGGCTGTCCCGACGCGCTCCTTGCCAATAACGATAACCAGATCGCGGCGTCATCCCATGTCGGTACAACTTTTTCTATTCCGACCATCGCGACATGCACCGGCGGAACGGACGTGACCATTCGCGCGTTTCCCTCATTCGTCACCAAGACGACACTGCCGGTTTCGGCAACAAGCATATTGCCGCCGGAAATCCCCATCCCGGCGGTCAGAAACCGCTCGCGCAATAGCTTTCGCGCTTCGCCTGTGAGTGTTGTCAGGTCATCCGGAGACAGCGACCTGCCGGATTCCCGGCTTAGCAACTCCGCCGCTTGATGGCGCGTTTTATGAATGGCAGGCGCGATAATGTGGGATGGCATCTCCTCTGCCAATTGGACGATATACTCGCCCAAATCCGTTTCGATCGCCTCCACGCCGACTTCAGACAAGGCTTCGTTGAGATGAATCTCCTCCGTAACCATTGACTTACTTTTCGTTACCAGCTTTACACCATGTTCTTGAGCGATTCCGATGACAATCTCGCGCGCGTCCTCCCCATCCCGTGCCCAATGCACTTTGGCGCCCGCTGCGGTCGCATTGCTCTCGAACGTCTCTAGATGCTCAGCCAAATTCCGCAAGGTCGCTGATCGGATTAACTTGAAATGGTCGCGCAATGCGTCGGAGTTGGGCAGTTCCTCAAACGTAATCCGGCGCTGCTCCCACAGCTTGCCCGTACCGTCATCCAATGCCCCTTGCAGCCGGAGGTCTTCAATCGCAGATTTTGCGCGTTGGCGAAACTCGGAGAAGGTTGCTGTCATCGTGTCATCTCCTCCAGCACGGTGGCGATATGTTCAACTGTTATCGAGCTCCCCTCCGCTATTCCCCGCATCTGCGTTAAACAACCGGGATCAGATGTGACCAGTGTCTCGACCCCCGCATCGCAAGCCTGATGAAGTTTTTCGGCAGTCATGGCGTTGGACACTTCCGGCATACGCACCGAAAACAGCCCGCCAAAGCCGCAGCACCGGTCAGATTCAGACATTTCGGATATCCGTCCGCCTGCACGTTCAAGCAACTGACGTGGTTCATCTCTCACGCCCAGCAAACGGCACATGTGGCACGAGTCGTGATAGGTGAGCCTGACCTCTCCAAAATCTCCCTCTGGACTCCACTCGGCACAGTTCACCAAAAACTCGCTCAACTCATACGTCTTTTCCGCCAACTCTGTCGCGCGATGGTGCCACTCATGCCATTCCTCCAGCAGATGCGGATACTCGACCCTAATCATCGTCGCGCAGGAACCGCTGGGTAGTACGACCGCGTCAAATGGTTCAAATATCTCTATGGTCCGCTTCGCCAAATCGACTGCCTGGTCCCGGAAACCGCTATTAAAAAAGGGTTGTCCACAGCATGTCTGTGCCTCTGGAAAATCCACTTCATAGCCGGCACGCCTCAACAACTGTACCGTTGCGACGCCAATCTCCGGCACGACTTGATCGACCAGACACGTTACGCATAGGGCAACCCGTTTCGGTTGTGTCATTTTAATCCCACTCCTCCAATCCAATACACCCGTTTAGACACACGCCTTTATTCTATACCAAACCCAACAGGTTCACAACCGATATTAAACCCCGTAGGTTGGGTTGAACGAAAAGCCGTGAGTAAACATGCATAGCACTCCATCATTCCTATCGGAATAATTTTTTCAGCAAGTAACACTTGCTTTTCGCTCCTTGGTTAGCTTTGAGAAAGTGTGCTGTCTTAGAGATTTCCCCTCTCTGGCACTCCAGAGGAGTGCCATGTCAATAGAATCGTGATGCGTCCGATGTCCGCGCTCCAGCGGAGCGCAATGTGCATAGCGAATTATTAAATGACACTCATTTTTCGCTCTATTGCTGGATTTGAAAAAGTGTTACTTGAGAAAAGAAGGGCTTTCGAGACTACATTTTGACTGGAATGGTTTAAATTCGTGTGAAACCCAACACTTTATCTGGCAGATGACACAACGCACCACCGGTTTGGGAATCGCAGACAGGACTAAATGACCGTCACACCACACGTGGCACAGTGAAAGGGATTACTAACCGTTGACGAAGGGAGGAAGTTTAATGCGCTTCTAGAAGTGAATTGATGTAACCCTCTATGCTCAGCGAACGATCGACCAAAGATTCGACCTCTTGAGGCTGATCTTGGTAAGTAAAGTCTTCATAACGTGCTCTTCTGCTCGCCCTATATAACGCGGAATATTGCCTTTGTATACTTCCAAGATATTCCTGTACGCGTCGATTTCTTTCCCGATGCCCTTGTGGATGAAGTTCAAGCTCGGCTAAATATGAATCGACCGCGTGTAAGGCTTTGTAGAAGGCGAGAGTCACAATCCAGTCAGCATGGCGGGAGCTATTTTGAGATTCTTGGAGATCGAAGAGAGCAAGTTGAGCATTACGTTGTTTGATTCGATGTGCTTGCGTTGTTGGCATGTGAGGAATTACCCGTCTCCATCCTCTGACGAGTAGAATGTTAAAAGTCTAAGGACGAGCTGGGTAAGCGACCTAATAAAAACGTACAAAGTTCTTCAGATCAAGATTATCTGCTGATGATTCGTATTCCACGAAGAAATAGAGAGGGCGAAATTTCAGATTTATCTCCAGATCGATTTCAGCCAACTGTTCAATTCGATCTGCAGATTCTTCCGAAAGTACGATGATGACATCCGCGTAATTCGGCGTAAAAATGTTGATGTAACCTTTATGAACATAAGGAAACGCTTTCAGTCGTTCTTTGTAAAGTTCTTTTACCTCGTCCCACGCATTGGGTTGTATTTCCACAATAATCTGTCTGAGGAAAGTATGCGCCTGAGTCGGCGAATCACCCTTTCGATCAGCGCACTCCCCCTCATAACGCGCAACAATCTTCCCGCACAAGTCCGAAATTGCCGCTTTTACGTCCTCTCCCTTGCCGCTCAAATCCAGATCATCGTAGCTGGCGGCTATAACATCGCCCGTCCTTTCAATCGAGATGGGGATTGGATGGCGCAGGTGGTAGGATGAATGTCGAAGATTTTGAATCCACCGTGTTTCGGGAAGTTGGCGAATCTCCGAACGGATAACCTCTTTTACCTGCAAGGGCTTCAACTCCTCTGTTGCCATCACTCTCTCCTTGTTCGAATCAACAGAATAGTCCAGGGACATCCACCGGTGTTCACATTATATCAAATCCACACCCCAAGGGCAAATCCAAAGGACTGAAGTCCGCAGGACGAATCTTTTTTCGTTGACAAGCATTTTAGAGTGGTGCTATCATCAATTCTGATAGATAGTTCAATAGAGATTTTTTGTGGACTGCACGTCCGCAAATGCAATATATCGTACAATCAACCGTATAACACCCCGCCCGATTCTATATTTCCACTTGAAATCCGCGTCCACACCGTCATGCCAAACCGCGGCTGGATGACACAATATCTACCTCGTTAGAACAGGAACACGTTATTGTCTATAATTAAACTCATCACTGCTTGGGTTCTGGAATACTGGCTCTGGATTGCGATTCTCTCAGCGCTGACGGCAATCGGTACTTTCATAGGTTTTACGGCATTCATCATCTCCCTCCCACCCGATTATTTCAGGCACAAAACCCATATAAATCGCATTAGACACCCAATTATCAGAATTTCACTGCGAGTACTGAAAAACGTTGTCGGTGTGATCACCATCATTGCCGGTTTGGTCATGACGATTACACCTGGACAAGGTCTTGTGGCTATCCTTGTCGGCGTCATTCTCTGCGATTTCCCCGGCAAGCGGAAACTGGAACGCAAACTAATTGCTCGTCCACTCGTGCTTAACACGCTGAACAAAATTCGTTCACGCTTCAACCGACCTCCGATTGAATTGTAGAACTTACATCCGGATAACCTGATTTGCTACCTGTCGAGAATCCGGAAGACTAACGATAGCATGGAAGACAATCTTCCAACCTTTCCCCCTTTTGCGCTCCGACTAGCGAATTTGAGGCGTGTCTAAATGGATACTGTGAAATTTTGCCACAGTTATTATCGTAGGGTGGGCACCGACCACCTGCCTTTTGTTCTCGGTTACCGTGTGCTCTCTGCCTGTCCAAGGTCGATTTTGTACGATCGCAAACCACCCTCGCTCCTCCAAAATAGTTGGCACGGCATTTGCCCGGAACCTCTATAAGTACATTCGCGCTTCGTCACCTCAAAGAACCACCACAGAGGAAAATATTATTGAGTCTCTAGATGTGTTTTAACCGTTGTTCTTGTTGTGCGGGGTCGGCTATAAATCATCAAGAATAGCTCAGCTATGCTAGGCACAAAGGAGTAACAAATATGTGTGGCATCATTGGATACATCGGGAAACGGCAAGCCACGGATATTCTGGTCGATGGCTTACGGAGATTGGAGTACCGCGGATATGATTCTGCAGGTCTTGCGGTTCTCAACCATGCCGGGCTATCCGTTCGAAAGTCGCAGGGAAAACTGGAACAATTAGTCGACCAACTTCAACCGGATCAGTGCATCGGAAATGTCGGCGTAGGGCACACCCGATGGGCTACGCACGGCATCCCGAATGAAATTAACGCCCACCCGCATTTCGATTCCAACAAAGAGATTGCTGTCGTACATAACGGAATCATTGAGAATTTTCGCGGCATCAAGACACATCTTGAGACCACCGGATGCCAATTCAGATCTGATACCGACTCGGAGGTGCTGCCCCATCTGATTGCGAGTTCCTACAAAGGCAATCTGCTGCAAGCGGTTCAAGGCGCTTTGCGGCAAGTTGAAGGCAATTACGCAATCGCCGTTATCTCGGGGCATGAACCGACTCGTATGGTCGCCGCGCGAAAAGGCAGCCCGCTGGTGATAGGGCTCGGAAAGGACGAGTTCTTGGTCGCTAGTGATGTCACGGCAATGCTTGAACATACCGACGAAGTCGTTTACGTTGAAGATGATGAAATTGTTGACATCGCTATGGATGGCGTCCGTATCTCAACGTTAGCCGGAGAGCCGATTCAACGTACCGCCACTACGGTCAATTGGGACATATCGCAAGTTCAAAAAGAGGGGTATCCGCATTTCATGATTAAGGAAATCATGGAACAGCCGAGTTCCCTGCGGCAAACCATCAATGAGCGAATCCAAGCTGGTAGGGTCGTATTCCCGGAACTTGAACTCCTCGTTGAGAACCTTGGCAATCCCGAAAAGATAAACCAGGTTGTTTTCCTCGGCTGCGGCACGGCATATCACGCGGGCTTTGTCGGCAAATACACAATCGAAAAATTCGCGCGAATCCCTGCAACGGTAGACATGTCCAGCGAATTTCGATACAGTTCGCCTGTGGTAAATTCGGGCACGCTAGTCGTTGCGATTTCACAATCCGGCGAGACCACCGATACGCTCGCGGCAGTGCGTTATGCCAAAGAGCACGGCACAACGACAATCGCGATAACCAACGTCGTAGGCAGTTCCATTACGCGAGAGGTAGATGTTACAATCAACATGTACGCCGGTCCAGAAATCGCCGTTGCCGCTTCCAAAACGTACACTTCGCAGTTAGCCGTTCTTTCCCTTTTCGCGCTCTACGTGGCACAGTTGCGACAGCCTCCCGGAGTCGATACGACCGAAACACTCGTACGCGACATAGTTAATCTACCGGGGCAAGTTGAAAAAGTTTTGACCCAGTCTACTTCTATTGAACACATCGCAAAACACTACTCAACCTATAATCATTTCCTCTATCTTGGGCGCCATATCAATTACCCCAGTGCGCTAGAGGGAGCGCTCAAATTGAAGGAAATTTCGTATATTCACGCCGAGGGTTATCCCGCCGGAGAGATGAAGCACGGCGCTATTGCATTGATCGACGAGGACATGCCCGTCGTCTGCATTGTCTCGGAGTCGGAGGTTCACGAAAAGATGCTTTCCAATATCCAAGAAGTTCATGCGCGAAAGGGAAGAATTATTGCGATCGCAACGAAAGGCGATTTGGAAATTGAAGCACTGATTCAAGACACCATCTATCTACCGCAAATTCACGAATTCGCCAGTCCGATTCTGATTGCTGTGGCATTTCAACTCTTCGCCTATTATGTCGCAGTGCATCGCGGGCTTGATGTCGATCAGCCGCGCAATCTTGCCAAGAGCGTTACCGTCGAATAAGGGAGGAGAAAATGGCAGCCCGCGCCCAAGGGATCGTGTTTCCCGAAGCTCTCTTTGAACTTGAACGGTTTGAGCATCGCGAGCTGTTTGATGGGGGAATTTATGTCTGGGAAGCGCTGCGTCGGCTGGAAGAATACGTTGCCGGCCGAGTGAAGGAATTATCGTCGTCTTCCGGTGCGCTCGTCATGCAGGGGGCGGTTGTCGGAGGGGATGTGATTCTTGGAGAAAACGTGGTCGTCGAACCGCATGCCTATGTCAAAGGTCCAGCGCTTATCGGGGACGGTACGGAGATTCGGCACGGGGCGTATGTGCGAGACTATTCCGTGATTGGCAGGAACTGTATCATTGGCCATTCCACCGAGGTTAAACATTCCATTCTGATGGACGGAGTCAGCGCGGGGCATTGGAATTATATAGGTGATTCGATACTCGGATTTGACGTGAATTTAGGTGCAGGTACAATACTCTCAAATAAGAAGATAGTAAAGACGGAAATTACGGTTCGAGATCTTGAGGGCAATCGATACGTAAGCGGGCTGCAGAAGCTCGGAGCAATTATCGGCGACAGTACACAAGTCGGATGCAATACGGTCTTGAATCCCGGGACACTTCTTGGCAAGCGATGCATGGTATATCCGCTCGTTTCCGCTCGGGGAACCCACCCAAACAATCAGCTCATCAAATCCTAACATTCCCTTTGGCACCTTCTCCCATCCTTGCTGATTTCTGTCCCTTCCATTATCCGGCTTCTCTACCATCAATCAACCAACCTCTTGACATAGCTTTCCTGCACCTCCGGCAGGTCCACCATCACCTCTCCCCGCCATCTGAGAAACTGCCCGTTAACCAACGCGCACCACTGCGGTCGTCCCTGCCTGTCCAAACGCAGAAACCCGTACTCACCCCGAAATTCTAGCTCTGACGTACGCATCTCCGCGAATCCGTCAGCCGAAATCAACACATGATCGGTGAACTCACCGTGCGTGACGATAAAACCTGTCGCCATGACATCCGCATCAACGGCGACCTCCATCGAACGGATGTCGGGGGATAGCTCGGTATCCGGAGGCAAAGGAAACAGCAGAACGTTCATGGTGGTTGGCAGCGCCCGGTTCGTCACGAAAGCCAACTCACACGACGAGTTTTTGCCGTGCCGCAGTTCCACCTCTACACCCGTGGAATCCGTCGGCGCAATCACGATATTGCTCAAGTTTGGATCGATTGTCCGCGCCATCCCGCCCTCCAAGCACTCCGCACATCCCGATATTTCGCCGTCACGTCCATCGTCGGTTTCCGGCACCATTTGAAAAATCTGTTCGAGCCGATGCACCCCCTCGCCAAGAACCAGATCATGCAGGATGAAGTACTCACCCCGAACGTAGAAAATCGACCGTTTTTGAACGAGCTTGCGCAGTTCGGCATCCTCGCCGTCGTGTGCATAACCCTCTTCGTTCCAACCCTCCACGAAATCAAACGAAGGTGTAGTAATCCAGCGCGTATCTGGGTCCGGCGTAATCTCCGCTTCACCCATCCGCCCCCGATGCTTCCCCTTGCCGTCAATAATCAACGGTCGTCCGTAGGCGTACAGCAGAAAACTCAGTTTGTCACCTTGCGGATGTCCATCCTCTCCAAAATGCCTGGCGTCGAAGAGCAGATACTGCGCTTCCGGACGCCAACAGTCCCGCATCACGAAGTATCCGGCATACGGAAAAGAATGTGAGGTCTCCTTCGGTGGTTCCCCTACCCGCCCCTCCGAAGCGATAAACTTCAAATCTTGGCGACCAATGTTGTCGATACCAAGAGAACACGCCTCCGCGGCATTGACTCCTGACGGATCGCCATCGCCCACGGCAGGTAAAGTGTAGTCGGGCTGGCTCAAATAGATGAAGGCTTCAAGAATCTTCTCTATCTGTGCGTCAAATTCCGTCGAAAATTGAACGCCACCGCGTTTGGCAAGACGACAAAAACGGTAAAGGTGAGTGATTATCTCGAGCTGAGTGTGGGCTGAACCGTTAATATAGCAGCCGTCGGGGAAAAAGCGCGTGTGAATGATCCAATTACAGCGTCTCAGAGCCAGAGTGAGAAATTGTCCGCTGTGCCTCCATTCCGGAGACAGCAGCGCCGCAACACCGATGTCGCTCGTTTCCAAAGCTGCCTGCACGCTGAAATCGGAATCACAGACCTTCGTCTGCGTTGACAAGAACCGCGCGCGCTCCAAGCACGATTTGGCGGAGGCAAAACTGATTGAAGTACGAAGTGCTGCTTCCGATCTATCCCACCCCTTCGATGCCCGGTATAGCTCCGAGTCACTCCCCCTCCGACGCAGAAACGCCTCGTAAGCCAGCTTTCCGCCCTCTACATTCCCGAGTGCCAATTCGGATTTGACGTCTTCCAAACCATCCCAGTCCAAATTCAACTGGCAAAAAAACTCCACGTCGGTCAATTGAAGATGCTCAAGTTTTTCCCATCGAAGATCCCGATTAAATGTGTCTTCATAAGCCTTGACGGCTTCATCCAAAATCGGCAAATTGAGTGCGAGGGCAATTTCAAACGCCGCATTGACGTGTTCGATCAAATAAGACGGAGACGAGCTTTCTGCCGCTTCCGCAATCCGCGCGAAACCTGCTAACCTCCACGCCGCCGCCTGCGGTATCAAGCGGCAGCAGCAGCCTGCCAAAACGAGTGCCGCGCCCGCTTCCAATCGGTTACGCCTTTGCGCCGAGTTGTGATAGGTGTAAAGGTATTCGGCATGCTCAACGACAATCCTCGCCAAGACCTCCCACTCGCCCGCCGATAACGGTTCATGTGACGCGATGGCAAGTGCCTCAATGAGTCTCGACGCAACCGATTCCAACCGCCAGATAGGATTTCGACCTCGGCTAAAGATGGGAGTCGCGTTCTCGGCGGCGAAAGTGCTCAGCTCCTCATAGTCGGCAATCGGCTCAAACCGGTCGATAACCGGCATCTCACCTTGCGCCAACTCCTCCGCCAACACGCGAACCTGCTCTGATGTAATTGTGGAATAACTCTCCAGTTCCATTCGATTCAATCCGAAAAATAGCGGACACACTTCGCTGTGCCGCAACCCATAAAACACGCACCCGACTCCCACCTGTAGGAGCAATCTCCCGATCGCGATAAATCCTCATGCACCATGTAGGGTGGGCACTGCCCACCGTCACTTGCAAAATAAACCGACCAATCAACTAAGATTCAACGACCAAATAGATCAAACGAATGGATAGTGAGTGATCAACTGACCGATAGGAGTTCCCGCGGTAGAGATCCCCTTGTTAATCCCGATAGAAATCCCATTCAGACAATTAACCATCCTTCTCACCTTCCCATCTCCCATCCTTCCGTCCCTCTTCCTGCCACTGCTCTTTCGCCTACTCTCTCGCCGTCTCCCGAAACCGCATAGCCACCACTACTAACGCAATCGAATTAAACAAAAGCAACGTCGAAATAGCATTGATTTCCGGAGTAATTCCAAACTTCAACTTGGAATAGATGTGCACCGGCAATGTGGTATAGCCGACCCCCGCTGTGAAGAACGAAATCACAAAGTCATCGATTGAAAGTGTAAAAGCCAACAAAGCGCCACCGACCACCCCGGGCGCAATCAGGGGTAACGTAATCGCCCAGAACGTCTTCCACTCATTTGCCCCCAGATCCAGTGCGGCTTCCTCAACGGAGCGATCGAACCCCTGCAATCTCGCGCGAACGATAATCGTGACGTATGAGATGTTGAAAGCCACGTGAGCAAAGATGATCGAAGCAATTCCGAGCGGGATGCGTGCTTGGGCATAGAACATTAGCAGCGCGATTCCCATAACAATATCCGGAATGATGATCGGGAGAAATATGACCTGCGTGAAGACATTGCGCAGCGGAAATTGATGCCGTTCGATGGCGAGCGCCGCCATGGTACCGATTGCTGTTGCGATAGCGGTCGAGAACCCCGCCACAATTAGGCTATTGAGACACGCTCGCCACAAATCGCGATTCCCGAGCAGCTTGGCGTACCAGTCGAGCGTTAAGCCCTTCCAAACCGCCGTGTGTTCCGAAGCGTTGAACGAAAACACGACAAGTGCGATAACCGGGGCATACAGAAATGCCAACACAAAAATCACGTTAAGTTGCAACACTCGTTTCATGACAAACCACACCCAATACGTAATGCGTAAAACGTAATCAACCGGAACCTTTGTAGGGTGCGCATTGCGCACCAGCCTTTAGAACCTGTTTGAAAACTCAGTTTCTTTGAGATATCCCTATACCAATGTTTCGCAAGCCCTGGAGGGGATCAAACGAGCGAATAGATCAAGTGACCGAATAGGGAACGCGATAGATATCCCAGTGCGATATAGATCTTGAAGGTGTATAGTAACACCGAGACCCCATGTTCTAAGCCCCAGCGGGGATCAAGCGACTGAAACAGGAGCGCGATAGAGATCCCATAGGTGTACATCAAGTTACATCCAATCCGCAATGGGAACGCTATCACCCTCGCTGTTCACTCGGTTGATGGTAAAACATAAATAAGATTGCTACGACAATGCTGCTCCCGCTGGATTTCCAAATTCAGCAGCCGTGCGTTCAAATCTTCCACGTAGGTTGGGTAGAGCGGTAATTCATAAGGAATCGTCCGCAGAACAGGGGCAGTCGAAATTTCATCCCAACCGAAGGGACTGAAACCCGAGCGAAACCCAACGACCCAGTACTATTCTCCTAGTCCACTCCATCACCGTCCCCTATCGTTTTCTCGCTCTCTCGTTTTCCCGTTTTCTGTTTTACTGCTCTTCCACCCTTCCCGTCTTCCATCCTTCCTACCTTCTTCCCTTCCCACTTCCCCCTGCCTTTACTGACCACTGTTCTTCTCTCCCTGCAACGACCGAAAATAAATCACCGTCCCGACCAGCACAACCCCCATCAGCAGAAACGACAGCGCCGAACCGAACGGCCAATCCCGCGCCGTCTTGAACTGACGCGCGATGACATTGCCAATATAATTGACCTTCCCGCCACCCAGCAAATCCGGCGTGATGAATGCGCCAACCGTCGGGATGAAGACCAACACCGATCCGGCGACGACACCCGGAATGCTCAACGGCAACGTCACATTCAGAAATGCCCGCCAAGGTTTCGCGCCCAAATCTTTTGCCGCGTCAATCAGGGCGCCGTCAATCTGCTCCAGAGACGCATACAGCGGCAGAATCATGAACGGGAGATAACCGTAGATGAGACCGATATGCACGGCAACCGGCGTGTAGAGCAATTCCGGCGGCGTAATGTCGGGAAAGAGCGCGACCAAGAGCTTATTCAAGACTCCTTCCGCCCGCAAAATTACAATCCACGCATACGTGCGAATCAGGAAATTTGTCCAGAAGGGGACGACTACAAGCAACAGCAGGACGTTGCGCCAACGGTACTGATATCGCGCAACGTAATACGCGAAGGGATAACCCAGAATCAAACAGATAACGGTTGAAACCGCTGCCGTCACAATCGACCGCCACAGGATGCCCAAATAGAGCGGATCCAACAGCCGTCGGTAATTTTCTGACGTAAGCGTCCAGTCAACGCCGCCGTATGTGCCGCGCTCGGCAAAGCTGTAGATGAAAATGGACGCGATAGGGACAAGAAAGAAGAAGATGAGCCAAAACAGGGCGGGAAAAAGAAGAATGAGAACACGGCTATCGGAATGGTCGCGGATGAATCGACTAAGTTGATACCATGCTTTCACGGCGGCATATTAGGCAATGCGGATCAAACAATCAATCGACTGGACAATCGCCTTCGTAGGAGCGAGGTTCCCTCGCCCGATCGTTAGCAGATACCATCAACCGACCGGATGCCCTGTAGGGTGTGCGTCGCGCACCAGCCTTTGAAAGCTTTAGAGGTGCGGAGATGTATAGGATCAACGAACACCCACACATCAAAGCCCCGGCGGGGCGACAGGTCGCAGCGCAGGTTAGGATCTTTGTAGGAGCGACCTCCCGGTCGCGATTCCTTTAGATTAACCAACCGAATTGATTAACCGACTGGAAAAGGAGAGATCGAAGACCGGAATCGTAGGGGCAACGATCAAACGAGATCAGTAGGAGGAAATCCGATTCCCGACTTCCCAACGAAGTCCCACACACCGTAGGAGGGGCATCTTGCCCCGACTCCCCTCTCACTAATCGTCAAGCGCCTCCTCGACCTCCTCCGGCAACGTCACCGTACTCGGATCAACATCAATCGGAAACTCCGTTCCGTACGCTTCAACCAAGTTGCCGAACGACGTGTCATCAACCCGTTCAAGCTCCTGACCGGCGCGGCTAAGAACAACAACCTGGCAACTATCGCAACTCATCAACTCGACATCCGATTGCTCAACCGGAAACTGCGTCAAAGGATTATTACAATCCGGGCATGGTAACATTTCGCGTATCCTTCCAATAAAATCTTTATTTTTTCCTTGTTGGGTGCGATGGACGATTGCCGAATCGCCGATTTCCACGTTTACCGCATTTATGTGGTCGGGTAGGAGCGATCTCCGAATCGCGACCTCTTGTTACCGCACAATTCCCCTTCTAACCAACCTCCGCGAACACCTCAATCCGCAGCCTCTTGACCCGCTGGCGCATTGACCCAATACTCATCATACCAAGCGTCATAATCGTCAAACAACTGCGTGATCTCCGGTTCGTCTCCGCACACCGGACAATTCGTATCGCGACTCAGTTTCAACTCTCGAAATTGCATGCGCAGCGCATCATACAGCACCAACCGACCAATCAGAGGGGTTCCAATTCCCACCAGTATCTTAATCGCCTCCGTTGCCATCATCACACCAACCACGCCCGGGAGCACGCCCAGAACACCTGCCTCGCTTCAGCTTGGAACCATGCCCGGAGGGGGTGGCGCCGGGTACAAGCAGCGATAGCATGGCCCCTCATGAGGCTTCAGCACCGTCACCTGCCCCTCAAACTCGGAAATGCTGCCATGCACGATTGTTTTGTTCGTCAATACCGCGGCATCGTTTACGAGGTAACGTGTCGGAAAGTTGTCGCAGCCGTCAACAATTAGGTCATATCCCTCGAAGATTTCGAGCACGTTCTCCGCTTTGAGGCGCGTCTGGTGAGGAACGACTTTGATGTCCGGATTTAACGACTTGATCGTCGTTGTCGCGGATTGCACTTTCGGCGTACCGATCGACTCCGTGCGATGCGCAATCTGCCGTTGCAAATTACTGATTTCGACCACATCCGAGTCCAGCACCCCAAGCGTCCCGACCCCCGCCGCCGCCAAGTACACCGCTGCAGGTGATCCAAGCCCGCCGGCGCCGAGCAGCAACACTTTCGATTCAAATAGTTTCGCTTGTCCGGTCTCGCCAATTTCGCGCAGCATGAAGTGGCGGCTGTACCGATCCAACTGCTCATGCGTCAACGGCTTGTCCTGCTCTGTGGGGTAACCCGCCGTCAGCCAACTCCTATATCCGCCCGCCATTGAGATCGTGTCTGTGTAACCCATATCCTTCAGCGATTTCGCGGCGAGCAGAGAACGCACACCGCCAGCACAATAAAGAACAATCTTCTGATCCGCATCGGTTACATAGTCGTCAATCGAAAGCTCAAGCATTCCCCGTGTCACATGGACGGCACCGGGGATATACCCCGCCCGACGCTCATCATCGTCACGAACATCGAGCAGCACAAAATCGCCGCCCCGATCCTGCTCCGCTTTCACCTCGTCAACCGAGACCTCCGGAATCTCCTGTCTCACCTCTTCAATAATCTCTGCAGACGACCTCATAAGACTCACTCCCTTAAAACATGCGGCCCAACCCGAGACAGCCGCGACACATCCTTCCTGGAACACCGCTTTCCACAGCCCACTCAACCAATGGCCATTATATCACGCCCCCGCAAACCTGTCAAAATAAATTCAACTTCAGCAATCCGTGGGTTCGGTAGAACATGTCGGAACCTAACCCCCGTAGGAGCGATCTCCGAATCGCGACGAAACCGAGTTCTCACGAAAAACTTGATTTCCACATGCTTCCTCTCTTCCATCCTTCCCGTCTTGCCATCTTCATTATTCCTCACCTACTGCTCGCTTCTAGTTATACTCCACGCTGCTGAGAATTGCTTATTCTGTAGGAGCGATCTCCGAATCGCGACCTATTTAAATCTTGGTAGCCCCAGAGGGGCGACAGGTGGAAACTGCGGACGTTACCTCATTCAATATTCGTTCGCTGGGTGCTGTCTCTACAATCGGCGAAGCAAGCCTTAAATCTTGAAAAGCGCGATTTCTGACAGCGCACGGTATAGTAGGTTGGGTTGAGCACGGCGAAACCCAACTTCGTCTATTCTGACCACTGGCCACTGTTTTTTCCCCTTCCCATTTCCTCCCCCGTGTGCTAGGATGAATCTACACTACAAAAGAGGAGGCGCCCTGTGGAAAGTCTAAACCCGTTCAAACAACCCGGTCAATGGTATCGAGGAAATACGCACAGTCACAGCACCGAATCCGATGGTAGGATTCCGATGGATGAACGCTTCGCCGCCTACCGTGAGACTGGATACAACTTCCTTGTGCTCACCGATCATCGAATAGTGAACGACGTTTCACCTTACAGCCGTGAGAACTTCCTCGCCATCTCCGGCAGCGAAGTTCATCCCGACAACCCGTACGGAGGCAGCACCTATCACATCGTCGGCATCAACCTCCGTGAACGCATCAACTGTGCCGAACTCCACCCCAACGATGTTCTCGCCGAAATCAAAGCACAAGGCGGGGAAGCCGTGCTTTGCCACCCCTACTGGTGCGGACACACGATCCGAGACTATGAGCAGCTTAACGGCTACTTCGCCGTCGAAGTCTACAACGACACCTGCATGAACGGCGTCGGCAAAGGCTTTTCCGAACAGGCATGGGACGATGTCCTCGACCGGCTTGGACCGGTGTACGGCATTGCCGCCGACGATGCACACGGCACCGAACACGACTGTTTTCACGCCTGGGTTATGGTAAAAGCCGCCGAACTCACAATCGATGCGATTATGGATGCTTTCCGCACCGGCGCCTTTTATTCGACGCTCGGACCGGAGATCATTGATCTCGATCTGGTTGGCGACTCCGCGCGTGAACAAAAAGTGGTCGTCAAATGTTCACCCGCCCAGTCCATCATATTCAAAGCTCAATGCAGTATTGGGCGGCGTATTCTCGCTCCGGAAGGCGAAAGCCTGACCGAAGCGGAATACCCGGTGCCAAGCGGCGCGAAATATGTCCGCGTGGAAATTGTCGATGAAGACGGTAAGAAGGCGTGGTCAAACCCGTTCTTCCTTGATAGTCATTCCAAGTAGGAATTCTACACATGGGATTTAGATCGTTCGGCTCATAGGTGCGCATTTTCCGTAGGAGCGATCTCCGAATCGCGACCCATCAAGCAAGCGAATAGCGCGCGCGATAGAGATCCGATCTTGCCCCGAATTGTTGCAGTGACTCAATCACGACAAACAAGAAAAGCCCCCAACTCTACCGAGTTGGGGGCTTTTCTTGGGATACTGCTAGAACCTGTAAAATCCGATAATCAACCGGCGCTCAAGTCGTTTAGCTTCTGTGCAAGACGCGACTTCCTTCGATTCGCCGCGCCTCGTTTAATCACGCCTTTTTGTGCTGCCCTATCAAGGTGTCCGGAAGCTTCGCGATACAACCCTTGAGCGAGTTCGGAATCCCCGGCTGCGATGGCGGTTTCGGCCTTCTTTAACGTCGTTCTCAGCGTTACCTTTCGAACTCTATTTACTTCTGTTTTTCTCTTATCCGCGCGAACGTGTCTGAATGCAGATTTTCTGTGGGGCAACTCTGATTCCTCCTTTCGTGGCAAATGATTCTGTCTGTATTGCTCTCACTCAACCGGCGCCTATATGACGCTCGGCGGATGAACACACACCGTGATGTTGGTCAAGCGTTAGGTTCGGCGCAAAGTGCTATAAATCCATTCATCGACCTTATTGCAATATAATGTCAAAAAGGATGATAGCATAAACCGACCCGATTTGTCCATTGTAAAATTCCGCATCTTGGTGCGGGAACCCTCTACTGAAGTATTGCCAGCTTTCGATGTCGCGTATACGTATTCCCCTTCACGAGGATTTCAAATCGACACACATAAACTCCTGCCGCGACCTGAAGACCGTAACTGGTTTTTCGATTCCACCACGTTCGCCATATTCGCGAGTCCCCGCGATCTGCAACTCCCGGAACTTGCTTTACGAGCATTCCGTCCGATGAATATATGAAGACACCCATTTCCTCAATCGGCAGATTCGTCTCCGTGCGGAATACTATCAATTCATCCTCTTTCCGAGACGGATTGGGAAAGACGCTGACACTCTGCCATTCAAAATCGGGCTCAAAGAATATAGTCTGTTCGACGGATCGCGCGCCGAGCGCATGAACGGCTGCCACGCGAACCTGGTTAGCCCCGGCTTTTAAGGGAACGGTCGCCGTGAAGGTGTTATTCGCTCGATCAACTTGAGCTGAAATATTCCCTGGATGCACGACAATGTAGATTGGGAAAGGAGTCTCAAATTGACCCGTGATTTCGACAGTACTCTGTTTGACCTGGGGCTGCGGGTCAACCATTACTCGCGGCATTGTCTCATCTATTTCAGATGGCATACTTGCTAAGCAATTTAGTGATACGAGCGCAAGTTGTGTGACCTTTTGCACAAGTCCGATGTTAACCTTATCGACAGTGTCGTTGAACGTGTGATAATACGGATTAGCGCGGTAACCCTTCGCATCCAACCTCGGAATGTCGGTTTCGCTGAGCGTTATGGCATTATAGTCGTATGCCCAGAACGATGTGTGATCCCCATTTTCATCCGGTTCAAACCGCGCATCATGAACCTCCACTCCTACCTCATACCATCTGTTGACAAGCCGAACTGCGTCGCCAATCCACCGGGAGGAACCGTCCTGTACCACCGTGACCTGATCGTTATTCCAATTGAAACCGATCATGTCGATATTGAGTACTGCCACAATATCTTGACTTGCCTCTGATGCTTTTTGGGCATGGTACTCACTGCCTACCAATCCGGCCTCTTTTCCGGCAAAAGCAATGAAATGCAACTCGTGCTCATAATCGAACTGACTTAGAACTTGCGCAATCTCAAGCATCGCTGCAACCCCCGTCGCATTGTCATTAGCACCGGGCGCTTCGGAAATCAAGGGGTTCCATTCGCGGTCACGATCCGCCTTTGAGTCGTAATGAGCGCAAAGAATAAAAACCTGATCGGTTGCCGGTTCAAGACGGGCGGGCAATTCGGCGATGACATTCTTTAAGCCGCTAGCTTCCTCGAATCTCACATCAAGCTGTGGCGACCTCCGAAACTGGGAAGCGATATACTCGGCGGCGTTGTCCAAAGCGTCACGATTGTGAGCACTCCGCGTTCGGTAAGCGATTGGCGACTGCCCCGGTTTTACATTCTCTTGTAACGCGACAATGTGGGCTTCAATAGCTTCAGCTTCGATTAAGGTGAGTATATCATCGCCCCTATCGGCATGACTCGAGCATAAGATTCCGATGGTAGATAAGATAATCATGCACAGCGGCTGACGCTTTATTCTAATTGGCATTGTGGGGATCAAATCGCGGACGCAAGAATAGGTAGGTGAAAGGGCTGAATAACCAATGGTGCTAGTTTGAGATTAGGACACTAGGCATAACACAACTGCCCATTCTGTTCGTAGGAGCTATTTATAGTCGTTTGCATTCATATTTACACATATTATGATTGTGTTTTAATGAACGATAACGAAATTCATGATCATTACCCACATAATCGGACGCGTCCTCGTAGCAATCAAGCGACTGAATAGGGAGTGCGATAGAACGTATCACTGTTAGTTTGCGCATGCCACGATCTAACAGATCAAGCGACTGAGCAAGGAGC
Organism: Candidatus Poribacteria bacterium; assembly: GCA_965204085.1. Lineage (GTDB taxonomy): Bacteria > Poribacteria > WGA-4E > WGA-4E > JAJDTR01 > JAJDTR01. The sequence continues at coordinate 39,634 of CBDBEE010000003.1, forward strand.
GCGATAGAGATCCCTTGTGGTGCAGAAGAATGTCATTTTTCAATAGCATGTGTAATTATTAGTTGCAATGACTATGGGAATCAAGTAGGCGCATGCCACGCGTGATAGGGATTCTAGTGCGATAGAGTTCTTTGCGCAGTAAAGTTCCTCTATGTTCGGTGTCATGCCGCTTCCCAATCAAAATTGTGATGGAACGGTGTTTACACATAGAGAATATATCCCAACAAAAAACCGCAAATGACCCGATTTGCGAACTGTCAGGTTGGATTTACTTCCGAATCAGCATCTTGCGCGTCGCCGTGAACTCGCCCGTCCTCAGTACGTAGGTTGGGTTAAACGGAAATTCCCGAAAAAGTCTAAAATTTGAATTACATATGGAGCACTCTTTGTGCTTGATATCCCCTATCGCCGAGTGAAACCCAACAATTCATTTTCTGTGAGTAGTGAAGTTGTTGGGTTTCACTCTCTCCATCTATACTCCACGCTGCTGAAAATTTCGTGTTTTCAAGAGTTTGGTGAAGTAGCAGGCACGATCAATTGATCCCGCTTTATGGCACCCCATTATCCCTAGCGGAATAATTCTTTCAGCAAGTAACACTCGTTTTTGGATCTATGACAAGCTTTGAGAAGGTGCTCCTTCGCAGAAGGGTTTTCACTCCAGCGGAGTGCTATGTCAATAGAATCGTGATGCGCCTAATCTCCGCGCCCAGCGGAGCGCAATGTGGTGTGTTACTTGAGAGGATCAAGCGAGCGGATAAATCAAGTGACCGAATAGGATCAAACGAGTGGATAACGAGTGCGATAGTAAATCCCGCGCGATAGAGATCCCTCCGATCTCCGAATCGCGAGACGTTAGTGCTGCGAAAACAAGCGCAATATTACCCAACGCAAGGTATACACACTAGGAGCATTAATAAGTAGGCACGCTACTTGGATTACCCAATAGAACTTTTCATCTACCGTTCAACCCAACCTACACCACATCATGGCTCTACTTCCGTATCAACATCTTCCGCGTTGCCGTGAACTCACCCGCTCTCAATGTGTAAAAGTATAAACCACTGGCGACTGACTCACCATCCTGATTCCTGCCGTCCCAATACGCCGCCCGATTTCGGTTCTGATATAGTCCCGCGGGTTGATGCCCCACCTCCAAACGCCGAACCATACCTCCGTTCATGTCGTAAATCGTCAGCACTACCTCTGCGGGGACCGCCAACTGATACGGAATCCACGTTTCCGGATTGAACGGATTCGGATAGTTGGACAGTAGTGCAGTCTCGCCGGGGATATACGACGTTAGCAAGCCCTCAAGATTCTGAATGCCCTGAGCAAAGGCAATCGAACCGTCATCTGCTAGGCGGGCCTCTGTAATCCAGGCTTCTATCGTTGAGGTGTCTACACGTCCCGTCGCAACGGCAGGCGCGGCGGCACCCCCAATGCCCTGTGCCACGAGGGTGAGGTCGAAAATGTTGACAATCCCGTCGCCGTTAACATCCACCGGTGAGTCGGCGGCTACCCTTTGTCCCAACTGGCGCGCGACGCGAATCAAATCGAGAATATTGACGACCCCGTCACGGTTTACATCCCCGGTCAGGAGTCGTTCCTGCACTGTGATACGGATTTCGAGGGGTGCCGCGTTAATGCTTTCCTCGGTAATCGAGCCAAAAAGGAAGTTCTGCAATGCTATTCGCGTCTCACCTTCGGATTTCGCCTTGAATCGTACCTGAAGCACGGTGCCGCCGCCACTGACTCCGCGGTCCCCCAATCGCGCGGCACTAAGCCCGGTGATTTTGCCGACGGCGTTATCGATTTGTCCTCCTTGAAAGAAGGTCGATTCGCCGGCGGACTTCAAGAAATTTCCCTCGCTCACGTCCACCGCTTCAAGAATGGAAGGGTCGAAGGCGATGTCAAACTGCCAACCCGCCAAGTCGGACACGTTCTCCGCACGCACATCGAAGGTAAAGGTATCATTGATGTGGATTGGTGTCTCGGAAAAGGCGTAGCCGATACCAGTTGCCACCGAATATTCGGTGCCGTCCTCAAATCCAACAAAGGCGTTAGAATGACTGAGAACTGCGACTAACAGCACATTTCTCCCTTGCTGTAGCGTAACCGAGTGAAAATCGGAGTAATCTTCAACCCTTCCCCAACGATCGTGGTAGTGAATCAAAGTTCCGTTAAACCAAACCTTCAGTACGCGATCACTGCCAACGAATATTCTTGTGTTCTGTTCCCGCGGCGAATAGAGGGAGACAGAACCGTAAATAACACCGTCGGAGATGGAGCGGTTCAACATATCTTGAATGCGCCCTGTAGGCGGGAGATTATGAGATGTCCATACTTCAGCCCCAACCGATTTCCCTACTGTTGCCCCATGCGTAGCAATCTCCACCTCTGTCACTGTGCCTCCGCTAGCTTCTGATAATAAATCCGTATCTCTATCTAACGCTGTATCCGGCAACAAGGCCCATAACCATGGTCCCTCAATCTTCGGTCCACCCTTTGGGAACCCCGGATTGTTGAACCAAATCAGATTTACATTGTCGCGCAACCCGTCTATAGGCGAAAAGTCAAATATCTTGTTGCTGTCAATCTGCAACCACTTTAACTGAGTTAAGCCTTCAAGGGGAGAGATATCCGAAATCTGATTGTTCCCTAGACCCAGATTGATTAACCCGGTTAATCCTGCGATAGGGGATATATCTGATATTTCGTTAGAGTAAAGGGACAAGGTTGTCAAACCCGTTAAACCTTCCAAAGGTTTGAGATCTGTTATATGTGCGCCGCAAATGTCTATTTTCGTAAGTTTTGTTAAGCCTGCAAGGGGCGATATATCTGATACGGGGTTCCCCCAAACGAAAATCGATTCCATGTTGATTAATCCTGCAAAGGGTGACAGATCGGTTATATTGCCACTGGTAATAGATATAGATTTTAGATTGATTAATCCCGCGAGCGGCGACAGGTCAGATATGTCTGTACGCCATAAGTCTAACCACTCCAAATTAATTAACCCTGCAAGAGGTGACAAATCAGATAACGGGGTATCATTGAGCCACAAGTGAGTAAGATTCTTGAAGCCCGTCAAGTGGGAGAAATCGGATATAGGGTTGACACTCAACCTGAGATTGCGTAAATTGACTAATCCCGCTATCGGTGAGATGTCGGATATCTGATTGTTCCAGAGGAATAACTCGTTCAGATTGGTTGCAAACTGCAGCCCTGTCAGATCACGGATATCTCTGTTTTGCCCCTCAAGTTTTTTTAATCCTTCTATCTCATCCACCGTAATCGGGGCATTGGCGTTTTTGCCAAGCGCTTCCGCGATGGCGGCACGCAAGTTCGGATCCGGGAATTGAACATGCCTACCCGGTAGCACATCGGGCTGTGTTATAACCGGGGTGTCTTCAACCTGCTGCGGGTAATCCAGCGCATACATCACATCTCGGAAACTTGATGTCCAGGTGTCTCGGTTCACACTCCCGTTTGGGTTGTCGAGCGCCAGTAATCCTACGTTCTGAAGTCCCGTGTTTTCACGAATTCTTTCCAAGAAGGTGCCAGTCTCCAATCCGACCGTGGCAGCAGCGTATGCCGCGTCTATCGGTGCATGAAACGCCTCATGGAAACGTGAAACCGGTTCAACTCCGCCAAACGTACCCCCGGTGGCTGCAAGCGCGGCTCTGTATTTCTCCATATCTTTTCCCACAAGCGCGTCCATCTCTGATTTCTCGACGTAGAGCCGCAGCGCCTGCGCTTTGTTGTATGGCGGATTGGGATTGCTCTCAATCACGGAACGCACCTCGTCTTCAAAGGTTTTCATTCCTTCCGTATGGCAGCCGATACAGGAGATTCCGTTGCGTACCGTCGGGTCGCTGGCAGCCGGATTGGAAACGATGTTAATCGGGGCGTCATCCAATCGGAAACCGGATGCATTGACAAGGTAGTAACCCTGCAAGCCGTTTGGTAAGTTGAAGATAACTTCCCCGCCGTCATGCGTGAAGTTAAGCGGGTGGGTCAGGATGTTTTGTGCCCCAACACTGCCGGCAAAGTCGTAGCTTTTCCAATACGCCCCATAGCGAGAGGTATGCCGTTCCACCACTCTGTTGTTCGTGGAGACACCCGAATTGTTGAATCCTGCCCGCCAGACGCGAACCCCTGGAGCATTTGTTAGATTGCGAGCGACATCTACCTCCAATCGCGTTTCCAAGTCCCTATCGGTCAACGGCAGCGACAGCAGGTCGTGATATAGCGGCGGAGTAGACGCGGTTGCAATAAACCAGTCGATATGAACCGACGGTATATCGGTCTTCATCTGTGTCTGTAATCGCCCCAGTTGATTTCGCAGCGCTGTCTGGGTGTCAAATGCAATATGGTAAGGATATTCCGCTTCTATCTTCGTCCAGCCGTCGTTGACATCCCACTCGTAGTGCCGCAGGTCGATGTAGTAGATGGTGGCTTGCGGGTCGATGGGTTGTGGATTGGTGATTCCACTTCCCCATGAGAGGCTGTTTACCAATTTGTTGAGCGCTTTGCGGTACTCGGCAAGTATCGTGGGTGTCTCGAGCGCGTTATAGAGGTGGGTTAGAGTGAAGTAACGGGCAAAAGCGCGGTCAAACGACGAGAGAGTGTTGAGGTGGGTCTCAATGGAGTCGAGTATTTCAGCAGGAGAGATAAAGCGACCATCAGTGATTCGGGTTGTCGTCCATTCGGGTGCACCGGCTAGAATCCAACGTCGAATCGTGTCAATCGATTGAGCGGGCAGTTGGGGCTGTCCGAACGGCATCTGCACGCCGTTTTCAGTCGGACCAAGCAGGCGCTTATACAACTCGGAGGCGTCGGGGTTTCCCGGAACAACGCTACCCCCGTCAATAAGCTCGCCGTGTTCCATGAGGAGTGTTTCTCGATAAGCGCCATCCGCGCCGTGGCAGTTCAGGCAGCTCGCTTCGAAGATGGCGTAAGCATCTTGGGCTAACTGTGATTGGGCAGCTACATTCTGAGAACCTACGACGAGAACCAATAAACCAATGAGTACGATTCGATGCCAAGTCCTGATCGAAGTGGATATGAAATGACGTTTATACATAGTAAAGTATCTCCTGATAACCAATTTCGTGTCCAGTACGTAGGTTGGGTTGAGCGAAATCCTCTGAAAAAACCGAGAATCTGAATTGCATTTGGAATTCCCGTTACGCTTGATATCCCCGATCTCCGAGCGAAACCCAACACTTTATTGTCTGCCGGTATCTACTTCCTGACGAGCATCTTCCGTGTCGCCATGAACTCACCCGCGCTCAACGTATAGAAATACAAACCGCTGGCAACCGATTCTCCATCCTGATTCCTGCCGTCCCAATACGCCGCGCGGCTACGATTCTGATAGGTACCCGTCTGTTGATGTCCTATCTCCAAACGCCGAACCGTACTCCCGTTCATATCGTAGATTGTTAGTGTCACCACTGCGGGGACCGCCAACTGATACGGTATCCACGTTTCCGGATTGAACGGATTCGGATAGTTGGACAGTAGTGCAGTCTCACCGGGGATATAAGACGCTAGCAAGTTTTGGAGATTCTGAATACCCTGTGCAAAGGCAATCGAACCGTCATCTGCAAGTCGCGCCTCGGCAATCCACGATTCTATCGTCGTTGAAATTGCGACTCCAAGAGCCGGTGCCGCAGCACCGCCAATCCCCTGCGCCACCAGCGTGAGATCGAAGATGTTAACAACCCCATCACCATTAATATCCACTGCCGAATTGGCGGGCACGCTTTGCCCCAACTGCCGTGCGACAAGAATCAAATCTAGAATATCCACACCACCGTCACGATTCACATCCCCGGTTGGCAACCGTTCCTCCACGGTGATTCGGATTTCATGTGGTTGAGCAGGGATGATTTCCCCGGTGATAGAGCCAAGCTTGAAGTTACCCAGTGTCAAACCCGTTTCGCCTTCCGATTTCGCCTTGAACTTCACCTGAAGGATGGTGCCGCTGCCACTGGCCCCGCTGTCAGAAAGCAATGCCGCGTTAAGCCCTGTTATTCGGCCGTTTGCGTTGTCTATTCGCCCCTCCTGAAAAAAGGTCGATCCGCCCCTGGTCTCGAAGAAGTCTCCTTCGATCACGTCAACTGCTTCAAGGGTGGCGCGGTCGAAGACAATATCAAACTGCCATCCCGCCAAGTCGAAGATATCTTCGGTAAGGATATCGAGCGTAAACGTATCGCCAACATGGACAGGTGTTGGAAAAATGACAAAGTTGACACGAGGGTTTGATACCGTATAGTCGGTGCCCTTCTCAAAGCCAAAAGAGGCGCCAATGTTAGAGTTTTCGACAATCGATTGAACCGCGACCAACAAGACATTATTCCCTCTCCGCAGCGTAACGGGGAAACTAAATTCGTAACTGCCGCCCGCCCCGTCTCGGCTCAACAATTCGTAAACCGAAACTCCGTTAAGCCACACCTTTGTTCCTTCATCATTGCCGATGTACATTGTTGTGTTTTGTTCGCGCGGTGAATACAGGGATATACAGCCATAAATGACTCCTAGCCAACGAGGCAGATTGAACATTTCTCTGATGTCACCGCTAATCTCAGGTGAAAGCCTGTGAGATGTCCATTTTTCATCGCCGACCGGTTTACCTTCGATTGCACCGTGAGTAGCGACTCCCACCTCTGTCACCGTACCGCCACTGGCTTTTGATAGATAATCTATATCGGGAGACTTTCGCAGATTTTCACCCGGTATCGTAACCCACAACCACGGCCCCTCTATTTTGGGGCCGCCAGGAAACCCTGGGTTGTCGTCCCAAGTGACAACCCAACCATCGAGTGATTTTAATGGTGTTATATCGTTTATCATATTACGGCTAACGTCTAAATATTCTAGGTTGACTAACCCGCTGAGAGGAGACACGTCGGATATTCTGTTGTCTCTAAGGATCACACGGGTTAAGTTTGTCAGTCCTGCTAATGACGATACATCGGATATTTCGCTGCTGTCAGCGAATAGCTCTCTTAGTTGTGTTAATCCTGCCAACGGAGACAAATCCGATATTTTACAGTTTCCAATATCTAAATTCCTCAGGTTTGTTAGTCTGCTAAGTGGTGACAGGTCTGATAGGCGACCATCGCCGCCGTCTATAGTAAGATTTGTTAATTTGGTTAAGTTTCCGAGAGGAGAAATGTCGGATATATGGCAGTCATGAAGGTCAAGTCTTTCTAAGTTGACTAATCCTGCGAGAGGAGTAATATCTTCTACGGGGGAATGTCTAATCCTAAGACTTATTAACTTTGTCAGGTTCGATACAGCAGAAATGTCCGAGGTGTCTGTGTTATAAAATGTTAGATGGGTTAAATTTATCAAATTGGCAACAGGTGAAATGTCTCGTATGTCGCCGTGTGTATGCCTAATATGTTCCAGTTTTATAAGGTTGGCAATCGGTGATATGTCTTCCACCGGCGAACCCCACAGATCTAACTGAACTAGCTTGGTACAGTTGGCAATCGGTGACAGATCGGATACAGAATTGCCTGCTAGCCATAATTCTTCGAGGTTTACCGCAAATTCAAGACCTGTCAAATCCTTGATGTTTCTATCTTTTGCTCTGAGGATTGTCAATGTTGACATCACATCGGGTCTGAATGTTTTGGTTTCGAGTGTCTCCTCGAGCAAGGCGCGAAGGTTCGGATCCGGAATCTCGATGAGCCTGCCGGGTATCACTTCGGGTTGCGTCACCACCGGCGGTTCACCTACTCGTTGTGGATAATCCAACGCATGAATCACATCTTGGAAACTTGCCCTCCAGGTGTCCCGCTTGATTTGCCCGCCGTCAAGCACGAGCAATCCCGCGCTCTGCAAACCGGTATCCTCCCGTATCTTCGAGAGAAACACATGGGGCTCAAGACCGACCGAAGCCGCGGCGTAAGACAAATCCAACGGCGAATGAAACGCCTCGTGAAAACGAGAGACGGGTTCAACATTGCCGATGTCTCCGCCCGTTGATTGCAACGCTCGCCGGTATCGCCTCATGTCGCCGTTTACCAGATCGTCCATCTCGGAATTCTCAACGTACAACTTCAGCGCGTGCGCTTTGTTGTAGCCGGGCCTGGCGTCGCTTTCAATCACCGCCCGCACCTGATCGGTAATTTCCTTCATCCCTTCCGTGTGGCAACCGATGCACGACAGCCCGTTGCGAACCGTCGGATCGCTTGCGGCAGGATTCGACACAATGCTGATCGGTGCTTCGTCCAACCGGCGTCCGGTTCCGTCCACAAGGTAATAGCCCTGCAATCCGTTTGGAAGATTAAAGATGATTTCACCGCCGTCGTGCGTAAATGCCAGTGGGTGTGTGAAGATGTTCTGTGTGCCTACACTTCCCGCAAAGTCGTAGCTTTTCCAGTAGGCTCCATAACGAGAATTGTGGCGTTCCACGACACGGTTATGGTTTGAGACACCCGAATTAACGAACCCGGCCCGTGAGACACGCAAGCCTGGAGCCGTTAGGATATTGTTCGCCACGTCAACCTCAAGGCGATCTTCCAACTCGAGGTCTGTCTCGGGTAATGAAAGAAGGGCGTTGTAGAGTGGCGGACTCGCGGCAGTGGCGATGAACCAGTCGGCGTTTACCGACGGGACGGCTGTTGATAGCGTTGTTTGCAATCGGGAAAGCTGGTTACGAAGCGCAGTTTGCGCCGGCGAATTGAACTCGATGTGATAAGGATACGCTTCTTCGACCTCTGTCCAGCCGGCGTTGCGGTCCCATTCATAGTGTCGCAGGTCAATGTAGAAGATTGTTTGCTGCGGGTCGATGGGCTGCGGGTTAACAATGTCGAGTCCCCATGACAAACTGTTCACGAGTTTGGCGAGTGCTTTGCGGTATTCGCCCAGGATATCGGATGGCACGCCCGCGTTGTAAAGATGCGTCATCGTGAAATAACGAGCGAATGGGCGGTCAAACGGCGAGACTGTTTTGACGTGTGTATCGATGGCTTTCAAAACGTCGCTTGGTGAAATGAAACGTCGGATCGGGGCAGTAGTAGATGTCCAATCGGGCGCACCGCCTAGAATCCAACGACGCACGGTGTCAATGGATTGAGCGGGCAACTGGGGCTGTCCGAACGGCATCTGTACGCCGTTTTCGGTGGGTCCAAGCAGGCGTTTATACAACTCGGAGGCGTCAGGATTTCCTGGAATTACAGTGCCACCATCAATGAGTGAAGCGTGCTCCATGAGGAGCGTCTCTCGATAAGCCCCGTCGGGGCCATGGCAGTTCAGGCAGCTCGCTTCAAAGATGGCATAGGTATCTTGGGCTAGCTTTGATTGGGCAGATGCGTTTTGAGAGCCCGCTATGAAGGTCAATAGAGCAATAAGTGCGATACAATGCCGAGCCTTAATTGAAGCGACAATGGAATGGCGCTTAAACATAGAGATTATCTCCTTACCCATACAAACCTCAATTTTCATGTCCAGAAAAATAGCTCAACCCAGTCCAAAACTGGCACCGAAGGTTAATAATCTTCGCTTTGAATGTTTGCCGGCGCTTTCAATGCGGAAGTGTGTTCGTGGATTCGCTGTCGTTCAAGGTTCGCGTAAGGGTCTGCACGTCGCGTTATACCCGTAATCGCATCAACGGATTCATCCGCCTTAAAACGCATGTATAACTTTTGTTCCTTCGCCGCCATTGACGAATTTTTGAGCGCGCGATAGCAGAGCATCATATTGTAGTGTGCATTCAAATCTTCGGGGTCAACCGCTATGGTCTTCTGAAATTCCTCAATCGCTTCCTCGTACTTGCGCTGTAAGAAGAGCAGGCGCCCAATCTCATTGCGCACGGTTCGGTCTCGCGGGAATTGCGCCGCCGCGATTCGCAAGTGTCCAATCGCTTCATCATATTCACCGGCAGCTTTTTTCGTGAGCGCGTAAAGGTAATGCACCTTTGCGCGATGCGGGTTGTCCGCAGGCAGCATCTTTTGAATCTCAAAGGCTTTCAGGAGTACTTCGTCGGCGCCTCTCATATCCCCTTCCCGAATTCGGCATCGCGCGATGTTGACCCACCCGTCCATGTAATCTGGCTCAAGTTCCGTGACTTTGGTAAACACGGCTTCCGCTCCCTTGAGGTCGCCTTGGAGGAACAAGCCGATTCCATAATCGTTCCAGCGCTCACGCAGCCCCTCTCCGGTAGGGACATCGACATCAGGCTTGATCGCGTTGGCGTCGATAACAGTTAATGTCGTTTTGTCTTCCGCCATGACTACAATCGGCAAATTGGGAATCTCTTTGATTTCGCCGGCGACATCCGAGGTATCGCCGGTGAACACCCATCGCCCGTCATCGTACCCCTTATCGACTTGAAAATCGGTGTCGTCGGGATCTCTGACCCCCGCATACGCCCATTGCGTATGCCACCAATTGAATTTGCGATAATTCAACTTTGCATGAAGATAAATCTTATCACCGCAGTCGGGCGGCACAGCCAAACGATAATGCACCGTGTCTGCCGCTCCGGGTGGAATCGTTCGCGCGTAGAGAACCGTCCGCGTTGCCCATGCGTTGCGTTTATTAATCAGGTTGCCATGTTCATCCAACATGTAGGCTCGATAAAAATGTGCCCCCGGGTCAACCGGGCCGTCCCCGTCTTCTGCCTCCACCAGCCCACTCCAAAAAATGATTTTCCCGTTCTCATCGGTCGCCTTCAACTCCAGCCAGATATCGAAAGCATCGATAGTTCCGGCTGGAAAGCGGTGCCCCACTCCTCTCGTGCGGACTACTACATCTACGCGAACTTCCTCGCCGCGCTTCACTGTTGCATTTGATAAATCGATTGGTGCGACAATCTTCGAAATGTCCGTTAGCGTCCCAGCGGCACGTCCGTGCGTGTCTTCCTCTCCCATCATACTTAGCACGGTCGGACGATTTGCCGCGCGATTTTCTTTTGAAAGCTGAATCGGGGTCGCGCCGCTCAGTGCGAAGATGTCCACGGTGACCTGCTTGTTCTGAAGAAATTCCGTAACCACTTTGAGCTGCTCTTCATGTTTGTTTACAAAGGGCAGCGCGGTATTCGCACCCGGAAAACGATGGTTGTGCACCTTGCCGTCAACGTTGCCGGCATCGTTCGAGGCTACGAGTGGCATATGACAATCGGTACATTTCTTCGGACTTTCAGGGTAATAGAATGACAACGCGCCCTGATGAGAAACTCCACTCGATTGCCACTGGTCATAATCGTCAAAACCGCGGAACCAACGGAAATTGTTGACCGGTTCATCTAGATGCACCTTATGACAAGTTGAACAAAATTCGGCGGTACTCTCGCGATGGAAGGGTTTGAGAAAACTCTTCCTGTGGGGTTCCGGGTCAAGGCGGATGAGATAGTTATGGAGTTTGCGGACAAACGGGCTTTCGCTGGCTGCAATCTCATGCAACGGCGGATATTTTATCACGTATCCGTTGTTGCCCATCGTGTCCTTGACTTTCTCGATGGAATGGCATGCGACGCAAGCTAGCCCGGCCTGCGCCGCCGGGGTGTGCAGGTTTTCTCGGATCGGTCTATCCATCACGCCGTTCAGCAAGACAGCGAGGTCATGGCACCCGCCGCACCACTTCGACGGTTGAATGCCGTTGACATCCTGCATGTACATTATCGACTTGCGATACCACTGATTGTTAAAAGAGGCAAAGTGATGCGCCGATTCGTTCCATTGTTCGTAAATGTCGGGGTGGCAGTTGCTCTCGGCGCAGGTGCGCGAGGTTAGGAAGAAATCGGTGGGAATGAGCCCGCCGGAGTGAGTTTCGACGGAACCCGGAAAGAAATGCCCTCCACTGCCCCCGCCCTCTTCGTGCATGCTGGCGGGCGGTGAAGACGGATTCTTGACGAGATAATCGGGGTTTGGACGATAATGTCCTATAATTCTCGCGGAGAAGGAGTAAAGAACGCAGATAACGAAGATGGCGCCCGCGGTTTTCGCCGCTTTTTGTAGCGAAATTGAGGCGTTCGGTCGCCTCGCCAGCGCGATTAGATGGACGACAAATAGAAGCGCGCCAAGCGTCGTTGCGGCGATATGAAGGATAAGCAACCATCGATAAGGCCGCGTCGCCCCAACTATCATCAGGTATCCACCAGTGGCAATCCCGATTGCCAAACATGCCGCACTTACTTTGCCAACGATCGACATATCCTTGATATGTCTGTTGACATACACGACAAACGGAATCACCAGCACCAACCCGATGACGACATGGAGGAGGACGTTAAAGATATAAAATAGGGTCGGCTCTCCGGTGCTGATAAGGTAAGCGCTGTTTAACAGCAGAGCGAGAAACCCGATAAATGACAACTTTGTCCAGGTTTTCATCGTTAAGACTCAGCTCGACTTTGTACAGAAGTATGGTGCTGGGGGAATATGGGAAGCCAATCGAATCCGATTCTGAAGATATAAGGATCCGCAGTCACCAAATGAAGATGAAATCCCGAATTCCGTTTTTGTAAGCCCCAGAGGGGCGACAGATAGCAACAACTCAAATATGCAGAAATCCCTTTATTGCAAAAAGGCTCTTAGAAACCTGATTCCGTTTAAGCGTTTCAATTTCCCTTTGCCAGTCAGCAGATTTTGGTTCTCGGTAGGCAATGATGATGTGAGGAACGACAATCCCACGTTGGCTAAACCAATAGGTTAATCGCACTTCCAAATAGCATGTGTGGATATTTATCCCGTCCCGTAAATCGATCGCTAATCGGCAACGCTGCGACTATCAAGAGCAGCGTCAAACCAACTATGAGAACGGTTGTTGTCGGCAATCCCCGCCACTTTCCAATCCTCCGTCGCTCTTTCGTCTCCTGGCTCTCCGTTTCACTTACAGACTGTATATTACAATATCTAATCCTCCGTGTCCACTTGTGACGTTTGATTAGGGTCATCCTCAGAAGCGTCCACATCATCGATCAAGCGGTCCGGTTCGTTATCGCTTTCCGTCGTTAACCGCAGAAAAACCTCCTCAAGCGTGATTTCGACAGAGCGCATCTCCAACAAACTCCACCCGTTCCGAACAACGATAGCGGCGATTTCCGGTCGAACATCTGTGCCCGCATCGTAACTCACGTGAAAAACGGGATTATTGCCGTCGCTCGTTTCTTTGTTTTCCACTCGACCCACGCTTGGCACAGACTCAAGGGCAGTTGTGACTTTTTCTACCGGTCCGCTAACCTCAAGGTAGAGAGTTTTCCCTTCAATGAGAGCGGACTCCACATGCTCGCCGGTATCAATCGAGATAGCTTTCCCCTCCGACAATTTGACATCGCCCGCGATTCGCCCCTCGTTGATGACAATCAATCGTTCGCAAGTCATGCTCGCTTCCGGCAGAATATGCGTGCTGAGGATGATGGTGTGCTCCTTGCCGAGTTCCTTGATGAGTTCTCGGATTTCGACGATTTGACGCGGATCCAAACCGGAAGTCGGCTCATCAAATATCATCACGTCCGGATCATGAATCAATGCTTGTGCCAAGCCGACACGCTGTCGGTAACCCTTGGACAACTGACCTATAATCTGATTCCGGCGCTCCGTCAAACCGCACGCCTCGATTGCCAGATCCAATCGCTCGGCACGTCGACTGCGCGGCAATCCCTTAATCTTCGAGATATATTTGAGATACTTGGTGACGGTCATCTCCGGATAGAGAGGTATGTTTTCGGGCAGATAACCGATGCGCTTGCGAACCTCGAGAGATTCCTTGAAGACATCATATCCGGCAACGGTGGCTCTTCCGCTGCTGGCTGGCATAAAACACGTCAAGATGCGCATGGTAGTGGTCTTTCCCGCGCCGTTGGGACCGAGAAATCCGACCACTTCTCCCTTTTCTATACGAAATGAGACATCCTCCAGTGCTCGGAACGGTCCATAGTTCTTTGTTAGGTTTTCGACTTCAATCATCCGTGCTCTCCGCGTGAAAATCCAACCCTACTCATTCGACGGGTTGACATTTTAGTGCATATTCTACCTGATTCTGCGGTTTCTTTACCACGCAAAAAGGCAGTCTGAATGGTTGAGTCTTGCTATGTTTAACCGTAACTGTTTAGTCCATTGATTTCTTGCGGCGAATGCAAAGGGTGGGAGAGGCATCCCTGCCACGATCTTTGTAGGGGACGTCCCCCGTGCCGTCCCACGAAAGCCGTATCTGTGAGAAGGACATCCCTCTGTGGGAGGGAATCAAGGAGGCGAACAGCGAATGATCAACCGAACGAATAGTGAGGACGATAGAACTCCCATAGAGTTCCCATAGACATCCACTAATCACTTACGTTCAGCCTATCTCGCGAGATGGGGGAATCGTGCTCTGGATGTGAAGTGCTTTCATTTTGTGATTGTCATTCACCAGATTCTGGAACATAATATCTAGGCTCTCAGCCACCCATGATGGCGCGAGAACCAATGACAGCAATTACCCAGCGAGAGGGAGACCGTCTTATGAAACAGGATGAAATGACAGCACAACCCGACTACACATCAAAAGTCCCGAAATATTCGTTTGCCAACACGATTGAGGAACAGGAGGCGCAACTTAAAACCAACCCGTTGATGCTGAGGCTGATCGAGGCACGCAAAGCGATATCCGGGGACAAACATCGACCAATTTACCACTACGTCAACCCCGAACACACTCTCAATGATCCCAATGGTATCTGTTTCTGGAAAGGACGCTGGCATCTTTTCTATCAAGCCTATCCTCCGGAGGATTCACGCCAACACTGGGGGCATGCCATCAGCGACGACCTAATCCACTGGCGAGACCTGCCCTATGCAATCTATCCCAACCCGGAAAGGTGCTGTTACTCCGGTTCAGCGTATGTCGAGGAAGATCGGGTTATCGCGATGTACCATGGAACAGAGGTGGGTAACATGGTTGCCGTGTCAAGCGATCCCCTTCTGTTGAATTGGGAGAAGGTCACGGGCAACGCTGTTATTCCGATGAAAAGCTCCGACGGGTCGCCGCTCCCGTATCGAGTCTTCGATCCGTGCATTTGGAAAAAAGATGGTATGTACTACTCGCTCTCGGGCGGGACACTGCCTAACGGTCCCGCCGGTATGCCCGTGCGCGCAAATTTCCTGTTTCGGTCAAAGGACTTGGCTGCGTGGGAATATCTGCACCCGTTCGTCGAAGACGACCGCTTCACACTGGTGGGCGATGACGGCGCTTGCCCGTACTTCTGGCCAATCGGCGATCGTCATATCCTGCCGTTCTTTAGCCACATGAGCGGTGGACAGTATTTGTTAGGCGATTACGACAAAGATAGGGATAAATTCGTCGTCACGGCACACGGTAAATTTACCTTTGGGGCATCACACCCCGCCGCCTCACACGCACCATCGGCTACCCCCGACGGAAAAGGTGGAGTCATCATCATCTTCAACATGAACGCGGGCAGGGACACCATAGGGTGGAATCAGATTATGTCGTTGCCGCGGCGACTAACGTTGGTAGGCGAGAACGAGCTGGGGATGGAACCCGCGGGGGATATCGAATCGTTGCGATACAACCATCAGCACGTTGGCAGCACGAAACTCCCCGCCAATCAGGAAGTCGTGCTCGACGAAATTCGTGGAAACTCAATGGAACTCATCGCCGAACTCGAGCCGACGGATGCACCGATGGCCGGTATGATGGAACTCAACGTCCTTCGGTCTCCGGACAAAGAGGAGTTCACCAGAATCGTGTTCTTCAGGGATCGAGGCTTCAGGAATCGGGACGCCGGTAGGCACGACAGCGTGATTACGATAGATTCGTCCTATTCATCTACGCTCCCCGACGCACGTCCGCGACCTCCCGAGACGGCGCCCGTGTCAATCGGAACGGAGGAGTCGCTCAAGCTGCGCGTGTTCGTTGACAGAAGCGTCGTCGAGGCATTTGTCAACGGTAAACAGTGTGTCGCAATGCGCGTATATCCCGGGCGCGATGACAGCACCGGTGTCTCGCTGCGCGCACAGGGTCAAGATATGACGCTGAAATCTCTCGACGCTTGGCAGATGAAGAATATCTACGAGTAATCCCCTTGTAAGTTATTCGACCAACGCACCGCCGCACGACGAGCCGCAGCCTGCCGTGCATCCGAAACAGTGGAATTCCGTCTGAATCTTTCGATTCAGCAGCAGGTCGGAATCGAAATCCCCGATATATTGAGGACACGCTTCACCTACGGGTAGTTTGAGCGCATAATTGAAATCGCAATCGTACAGCCGCCCATCCCAACCCACGTGTATCTGATGGCGGCACATTAACCCGTCCAACGTTCCCGGATTAAAGGATTCTCGAAGTAGTCGATTATATTCGTCGAGTTTTCTCTCTCGCTTCAAATCGCTGCGAAATTGGCCAATCGGCATGTTCGCGATGGTCAGCAGACGGGAAAATTCGATTCCAAACCGTTCCCGTAGTTCGTGCTTGTAGTCGGTTTCAAGCTCAAGTGAATTCGGTGGGAGCGTAGCGTCTACCGGGTTGTAGACGAGATTCAATGGCAGGTGTTGTTCTATTCCGTATCCGCACCTGTTAAGTACCCTTAGCGCTTGAATACTTTTATCGTAAACTCCCGTGCCGCGCTGTGAATCCACGTTCTCCTCCAAGTAACAGGGCAACGACGCGCAAAGTTCGACCTGATGTTCGCGGAAGAACTCTGGCAAGGTCTCAAATCCGCTTTCAAGCAAAATTGTCAGATTCGTCCTTACCATCACGGGGAATCGCTTGTCGTGCAATGCGGACACAAACCTCCGGAAATGGGGATGCATTTCCGGTGCACCTCCGGTGATATCGACGAGCTTGGCACCTACCTTTTCCGCCGCCGCTATCACGTGTTCCATTGTGGCCCAGTCCATCGTCTCCTTGCGGCGCGGAGAGGACACGACGTGGCAGTGGACGCACTCCAGGTTACACTTTAGACCGATATTGACCTGAATCGTATCAATGTCTAAGGCGCCGAGTCCGTTTCCGTTGCAACGCGCGATTTCCTTTTCAAAAGCATTCATCAATTCAGCCTCGCCTCACAATCCTGTGAAATTGGTGATTTGCATCGGGCGGTAAGTTGCAATAGTATCACAGTTGTATCCTCGGCAGATTACAGCACGTAGGTTGGGTTGAACGGAACATCACAAATCACATGTCCACATGTCAGACATCTTCAGATACCGAAGCCGCTAAAAGTCCCCGAAATCGTAGTGAAACCCAACACAAGGGATTAACCAAGTTGTAACTGTTTATACCATTTCGCTCGAATAGTAGTGCATATGATTTCTTAACTACATCGTTCATTTACTACGTAGGCGGGCATCAAGCGAATGGATAATGAGCACGTAGGTTGGGTTGAACGGAACATCACAAATCACGTGTCCACAGGTCAGACATCTTCAAATACCGATGCCGCTAGAAGTCCCCGAAATCGTAGTGAAACCCAACACAAGGGATTAACACCGTTCATTCTTGAAAACACCGTTCTTGTATCACTGAATTCATCGTCGGTATCACTTACCGTAGATGGTCGTATCGGGATGGTAACGCGCCCATGCGAACCAGTAAAGGTTAATTGAAGGCAACCGTTCAAGCTGTTTTCCTTTGTATTTCCCCTCCGTCGCGTAGCCGGTGATGAGGTTCCACATCGTTTCGGAATTGTCGGTGGCAAAATAACCTCTTGACCACTCGAAAACCAGCGGTAGTCCATCAAGCGTGCGTTTGTACACGGCGGTAGCGCCGGAGTCTTGATCGTGAAACACCAGTATGGGAATATTGTCGATGCCGTCGTTGACGATTGGTTTAGGTTGAAATTCTGAAATCGGGTACGCCCGGTGCCGATCTCGATGTTCCACGCCAACTACCAGTTCTTTATTGTTTAGACGGGTGTCGAAATAGTGCATACCGCTCACGCCCGTCTCCGGGCCCACGTGATATTCGGCGTAACTGTCACGCCTCTGTTCCTCGACCGTGAATGAGTTATCGAAAGAACTGACCGGCACGGAAAGTACCTTCGTCGCCGGGAAATTTAAGCGCCATGTGCGCCAGTCGATTTTGGGCATCGCCGCCAGCATCTTTAAGTTCTTCCCCCTGAGTCTTCCCCGTATAGCTTCGCCCGTGATATGAGACCAAAGCGTCCGGGATTGATGGTCGTACATGACAAGCGCATCGCGCCAGAGTTTCCCGGAAACGCCAAATGTGTAAGTTTTCCCGTCAAGCTCGCGGCTATACACGATAGCCGAATTACACAACGGTCACCACGTGGTCGCGATCTTGATTCCTCCGACAACGTCGTTAACGATTTCATGTCCGTTTAGCAGATAAATCGAGTAGGCATGCTGTTCGCCGTTGAAATTCACACCGATGACCGGGGCATCATCGCTCAATTTCGCCTCATTCGCGGACACAAACCGTGGGT
Organism: Candidatus Poribacteria bacterium; assembly: GCA_965204085.1. Taxonomy (GTDB): domain Bacteria; phylum Poribacteria; class WGA-4E; order WGA-4E; family JAJDTR01; genus JAJDTR01. Next base: position 58,040 of record CBDBEE010000003.1, read on the forward strand.
TCGTGATTGCCGGGATCGCATCAAAAGGTAGTAGCGTCTGAATGGCATCTCGCGAATAATCTACCTCTGCCGCGACTCCGTGGGTGTTGATGCACTCGACCAACAGAAACAGGCTTATCGCAAGTATGCAAGTGAAATTCCTATCCATTTCTTGAATTAAAAGTGTTTAGTATGCGCTTAATTGGTACTGATGAACATTGAATGAAGTACAACTGTAGGGTGGGATCAAACGAATGGATAGTGAGTGCGATAGGAATCCTCTGCCCACCAGCCTTTGACTTCTGCTTCTCAATGAGGCGGACTTGAACCAAAATCGAACGAAACCCAACGCCTCTGTAGGAGCGACCTCCCGGTCGCGACTCCCTACAGAAGTCCCTTTCGTCCTTCTGTAGGAGGGGCATCTTGCCCCCACCTCTTGAGGAGTAATCGTCGGGTGGGATCAAGCGAAGGAATAATGAGCAAGACATGCTAGGAGTTCTATCGAGCTTCTTATTCAGTCGATTGATAAATATCCCCGTGTGCCGTAAGCTACACTGTACCACCCTAATGTAGGTAGGAGCGATCTCCCGGTCGCAACCTCCTTGCTCGCTAAGTGTTTAATGATTACGAGAATCGCACAAGAAACCCATTCTACCACGCCGGTAGGTGCGGTTTCTAACCGCACCGACACCCAACACTTAATCATATTTACTTAGACAGAAAACCACTAATTTGCTGCTTCGATAATCATTAATCCCGAGAAACCCGCCTTAATGCACGCTATAGGCTACCGCGAAATAGATAACCTTCCTGTACTCGAATAGTAGGTGTAAATAGATCTTCTTTTGAGCACCCCAAACAGCAACTTTTCATAAAACGATAATTCATCCATGGGCAAATCCACCTCGTTCATCTCTTTGTAAAAGTTCTGGTCAACGTATGCCCATACCCCATCCCACCTTTTCACGAGCCCTGGCGTTTCACGGGGACTCAGGACATGAGATAGAATGCCGCCGGAAAACGTATATTCCGCAGGGCGAACACTGACCCGGGATACATAAGCATTGGAGTATACCAGCGTTTCTTCGTCAAGCCAGAGCATTCCATCGTTGAGAATCTGTGTCGGTTCCCCGAGTTCTTTAACACTCTGTTCGATGATTCTATCGGCACCTTTTACAGGTTGATCCGTGATATAACCTGCCGCTCTCAGTCTGTTCTCTTTGAAGGTATATACGATTTTGACCGGTATGTCGTTGATTCGATGATTAAAAGTGATAGTGTTGCCTTTTTTGAGATCCATACGCTTGCCCTGTTCCGACGCGCGGACCATCTCCTGAGTGTAGCCCCAGCGTGTTTTTCGAAAGTGGAAATCCCCACCTTCAGAGAGCATCGTCCCTAGGTTCGCGCACCCCAAAGACAGTAGCGCCGGGACTAACAACACAATTTTTTTGAACTCCCCTAGACGACTATATTCTTTCATTGCATATCTCCTTTGGATTAGGTTCATGCGCATGATGACCAAGCGATTATCGGATAGGTTTACTTTCTAATTCAGTGATGTCCGCAAGCCAAGGTAGAAGGTGGGAAAAAAGAGACAAATTCGACAATCATCGATTTTCAAACAGCCGATTTCCCTGCTAATTTCTACAGATGTGTAGAAGCTCTAGTGACTGAATATGGCTTTTCTTCCGATATTTGAACGGATTCCATACAATTACATTCTACCTATCTCCGATTCCCCATCTCTTGACAGCCGTGAGCCTTTCATGTCCCATTGGGGCAAGGAAAGTATAGCACATTTTAGTGATTGTAAGCCCAAAACAGTCAAAAAAAAACAGAACAGTCATCAAATGGAAAATGAAATACTGATTGTAGAAATCCTGTAGTAAATCCCGTGCGATAGCTAATCCCATAGTAAGTCCTGATAGAGCTTCCATAGAGTTCCTACACCAACCGCGATAGAGATTCTCGACCTGTCTCACGACTTCATTTGAAATCAAAATATCAAACACCGATTCCTTCTCCTCGGTTTCTCTATAATCTGTGCGTACAGGCCCTACCGCAATCCGTGTCAACCGCGTAGTATGTTTAATTTGTGATTCAGACAATTGCCAAAATGTCCCCATTGCTATCTTGATTCGATGATTAAGCTTGCATTCTGCGGGAAACCATTAACTAATTTGAATTGCTAACACTTAGCTTTGGTGGTATAATGCGGGAAAAGACAGTCGTGCATTAAGTCACAGTGCGGGGACGATGAGAAAGGGGCGCTCATTCGGGTGTTTGATTACGCTTATCAATGAGGAAAATCGTAGCGCATGTGGTGAAGTATGTTTAGAGATGGATGATTGCTGTAACAGGAAGATATTGACGAAGAAATTTCCGTTAGACGATTAACAGTTGCACGCATTCAATCAAGGGAGTTCACAACCATGAGTTGGATACTAATGGGTCAGATTGCCGCGCTAATCGCTCTGTACGTTGGTGGCATCTTCTCGGTCGCGCACATTGTGGGCAAGCGTGTAGACGATTTGAGCAAAAACATGGGTAATCGATTCGATGATTTTGCCAAAAACATAGACCAGCGATTCGATGATTTCGCCAAGAGCATTGACAAGCGATTCGATGATTTCGCCAAGAGCATTGACAAGCGATTCGATGATTTCGCCAAGAACATTGACAAGCGATTCGATGATTTTGCCAAGAATATCGACCAACGATTTGAGCACTTCGGCGAGAACATTGATCAGCGATTCGAGCACTCCGGTAAGCACATCGACCAACGATTCGAATCCATTAACCAACGATTCGAGTCCATCGACCAACGATTTGAGTCCATCGACCAACGGTTTGAGTCCATCGACCAACGATTCGAGCACATTGACCAGCGATTCAACGATCTCCGCTCGCAGATGAGCCGGGAGCATGATAATTTGGCTCGGAAAGTTGATGCTATCGATCGGAAGCTGGACGCTCATATCAGTAACTACGAAATACATGAATCGACGGAATCTGATTAATACACGTGGGGGGCAAAACGATGGACTGGAGGTTAACGGCACCGAGCATTACGTCTGCTAGTTCTTTGTCCCATATACTTGCTCTGGTTGGCATGTTCAAGCGGCGGGGTCTGTCGCGTATTAAACGATATTGCACGAAACCCATCCGTAGAGCAATCGACAGGAGTAAGAAGGAGAAAATTTGAGTCGCCCGAAAGTCATCATTATTGTTGTACTCCTCACATTAGTAACCTCCCACCTTGCAGGTGCCACGCCCAAGACACAGACACCACTCCCCTCCAATTCTGTCGCCGTGAGTGACGATTCGCTGGCAACCGTTTTCAATCCTGCAGGTCTTGCCGTTAGCAGTGGATTCAATTCATACTACCTGCGTACCTACGGTGGCGCCTCAAGCGGTGATGATGCTTTCTTTTTCTCTAACCCGAATATGGGATTCGGCATAGAATTCGCGGGCGGCAACGTCGATTTCACCCGATATACTCTCTCTAGTGGGAGCCGACTGTGGAACTCGCTTTATTGGGGGACAGGCTATAGTTGGATTAATTCCGACGATGAAGACCACGACAAGTTCTCATCTTTGTCGCTCGGATTGATGCTGCGTCGCCGATACCTGTCGTTTGGGTTTGTTGCGAGAGAATTGAACCGGCCAAGGCTGCTTGACAAAAATCGAACTTATGATTTCGGATTGGCAATTCGACCAAGGACGTGGCGCGTAACCCTCTCCTTTGATGCTCGCAAGACAGAAAATGTCAAAGGGGTCGATCTTGACTATGCGGTTGAACTCCGTCCCGTGCAGGCGCTGCTAGTACGAGCAAATATAAACGAAAGTGGCAGCTTCGACTTCCGTTTCGGTTTAACCTTGGGTCATGCGGGATTGGGAACATATAATCGCTACGATGACGATCGGAAGCATCAAGATGGTCTCAGTTACATCTACCTCTCCAATGTTCATCAAAACAAGCCTCGGTTGCGAAGCAAAATCTTCCTTGAGACACCAATGCGCGATGTCGCAAAAACGCTTAGAGCTGCAAAGCGCGACTCCGATGTTGCAGGGGCATTGATTAGGGTCGAGAACAACGACTATGGCGTTGGACGATTGCAAGAGATACGAGATGTGGTTATGGATTTTAAATCCGCAGGCAAGCGAGCAGTCTGTTACGCGCACAACTATTCTACCGGTAGTTACATCGTCGCCTCGGCATGCGACCAAATTTTTCTTCATCCATCGGGAGAAGTACGGTTAATTGGGCTGAGATCCGAGAGTTCGTTCTACAAAAAAACGCTCGACAAGTTGGGGATCAGAGCAGATCTTGAACACATCGGCGATTACAAATCGGCATCCGATCTTTTTACTCGCGAAAGCATGTCCGATGCGCACCGAGAAGTGCAAAATTCGATTCTGGACGATTTGTACAGTCAAGTATGCGACTCTATCGCTGCCGATCGAAACTTATCCCAAGACCGAGTAAAAGAACAAATTGACCTAGGTCCCTTTACCGCAAAGCAAGCGGTCAAAAATGGTGTTGTTGATCGCCTTGTCTATCGCGATGAGTTGGAAGGCATAACAAAGGAATTAGTGGGCGGAGAATACTCCCTAGTGAAGGCGAAGACATATTTGAAGACCGAGACATACCGGCCCGACTGGGAAGTCCCTTCGCCAAAGATAGCAATCATTGAAGCCACCGGAACGATGGTCACCGGAGACAGTTTTTCCGACCCGTTTACGGGAACCCGTGCCATGGGTTCGTCCACAATTGCGCGCGCAGTTCAGTTTGTGCGCGAAGACGACTCGGTGAAAGCGGTGGTATTGCGGATTGACAGCGGCGGAGGGCTGGTTATCGCCGCGGACATTATCTGGCGAGAATTGATGCGCCTGAAAGGAGTTAAACCGCTAATTGTCTCGATGGGCGACGTGGCTGGATCCGGTGGTTATTATATCGCCATCCCTGCTCATGTTATTATTGCCGAACCGGGCACCGTTACCGGCTCGATCGGCGTCATAGGCGGGAAATACAGCCTAAAGGGATTGTACGATAAAATTGGCGTTCACAAGGAAATCATCAAGCGCGGTAAGCACGCCGATTTCTATACGGACTACGGAGACTATCCGCCGGAAGAACGCGCCATTGTTCGCGAGCAAATCGCCGAGATTTACGACGACTTCATTACCAAAGTGGCGGACGCTCGAGACATGAAAAAGAAGGACGTCGATCACATAGCCAGAGGTCGTATTTGGACAGGCAAACAAGCGCTGGAAAATGGACTGGTTGATGAACTCGGGGGACTGGATCTCGCACTCTCGGTCGCGCGGAAGAGGGCTAGGTTAGAAAACCGGGAGGTTGAACTCTTACGGTTACCTCGCGAAAGTTGGCTCACCCAATGGTTCAATGCTTACAGTACCGTAAAGACATTGGCAAGTAACTCGCATGGGGATCCGCGCGGATCGCTTCTCGACCTACTGCGTAAACATCGTACGTTTCTCATGACGCCGTACGCAATAAAGGTAAATGAATAGAAAAGCGAGTTGAGATTTTGATTTTGCGAAGCAAAAAAGAGTGTGTCTGAGTGGACGCGAGATGAAAAGGTGGGAAATCGGTGAAATCGGAAGTGAGTCGGGAATAGGAAGCGCAAATCTGCGTTCCTTACAGTCTTCGGTGCATAAGACCTAATGCGCTGCAACCGTTTGAAAATCGCACGCTAGAATTATAACGATTAGGACTTTCGCAGTCGAACACCTAAAGGTTCTCGATAGAGCGGTTTATTGCCCGTATCCTAAGGTGATGATAATGCGCCTCAGCGTCCGAAAGCACCGCGACAAAAACCACTCTGCAGAGGATAACTATGCCGAACTGAGACACAAGATGGTTCGGAAGCAAATTCGCAATCGTGGCATTGTCAACGCACGCGTGTTGGAGGTGATGAACAAGGTTCCTCGCCACCAGTTTGTTGAACCATCCTTTCTGGACGACGCTTATGCTGATCATGCCTTGCCGATTACCGACAACCAGACCATTTCTCAACCTTATATTGTTGCTCTGATGACAGAGCTTCTCGAACTGCAGCCAACTTTCAAAGTGCTCGAAATAGGCACCGGTTGCGGCTACCAAACCGCCGTATTAGCGGAAATCGTTGAGCAGGTCTTCACCGTAGAAATCGTTGAGAATCTCGCGAAAGATGCGCGAAAACGTCTCGAAACATTCGATTACCGGAATATCTGCTTGAAGGTTGGAAACGGCTACTTCGGGTGGCAGGAGCATGCGCCATACGACGGGATTCTTGTGGCGGCAGCTCCGAAGGAAATCCCAAATCGACTCATCGACCAACTTTCAATTGGCGGCAGGCTGGTTCTCCCGATTGGTGCCTCAAATCAAGAGCTTGTACTAATTCAGAAGACGAAACGTGGAATCCAACAGACAGCAATCACCGGAGTCCGTTTTGTCCCGATGACCGGGACTAGCGTGTAATCGGTTGTTCGTTGCGATCTCCTTGGGAAAATTTGACCGCCGCCGCCGCACAAACCGTGAAGAATTACCGATACGAACGCAACACAGTCGCGTACAGAGATACTTAGAACCTTAGTTAAGGAGCAAGAAATGGCGAACTTGAGAGTTGTCATCTGCGCAATCGGATTAATCACCTGCACCTATGCATCCAGCGCCCTTGGTGCGTTCCGAGACTTCGGAGTGGGTGCCCGTCCCCTCGGACTGGGGGAAGCCTGCGTCGCCCTCGCGGATGACGGTAGTGCGGCGAACTATAACGCGGCAGGACTAGGATTCATTGATAAGAATCACCTCAACGCGACGTTAGCGCAACGGTTTAAGGGGTTGATTAATTACCAGTACCTCAGTAGTGTCATTCCACTCGGCGGCGCGGGTACACTGGGAGCAAGTATCGGGACTCTGAATGAAGACTCGGAAATTTATACTGAACGGACCCTAACATTCTCTTACGGAAAGGCTTTCTCCGAGAAATTCGCGCTTGGTTTCAATCTGAAGTCATTTGGAATTAACTTTGATGTGACTGAGGGGTTCGTGAGGGAGTTATTTGCGGAAAGTGGTACGTCTTCTTCCGCTATGTCCGCGGATGTGGGTTTCATCGTTAAACCGTCGGGGGGCTTAAGCATCGGTTTGTCCGCGGAGAACCTCATGCCTGCCGATGTGAGTGTTCTCGATTCAACCGATGCAGATAATGTTCCCGTGAGTCTGCGCATCGGGCTCGCATACAATCTGGCAGGAATAGCCGAAAACACCCAGCAGGAATCCTTACGCAAAATTTTGAAGTCAGGGTTGGGGCTTGTTGAAGTGGGGATTCGAGACGGTGAAAACCACGTTCGTGCCGGTGCGGAAGTGTGGATAAATAAATCCGTTGCCGTGCGCGCCGGTTACGGCGTCAAGAACGCCGTCAACAGTGCAACGACGCTCGCCCTGGGTGGAAGCGTGAGAATTGCAACTTTCGTACAACTCGATTATGCGTTTCAAATCCTCGCAGGCGACCTCCAGGACAACACGACACAGCGCGTTTCGTTCAACATGATATTCTGACAGAGAGGAAAGTATAACTGGAATGGGGTTACGGAATTTTTCGGTCCGATTTTAAGGAAGTATTTAGTCACGTAAAGTTTTAGGGGGAAATAAATGGCGAGGATACAGCGAGGTTTCATTTCCAGTTTCATCCCAATTCTCATGCTTGTGGCGGTGACAAGTGGTGATGCCGCCGTTACGTCCGTAGGCGAAATCAACGTCGTGGGCGACGACCAGGGGCTAGTTGTTGCAAATTCAACCGTAGCACTGATAGTGACGATAATTATTGATCGATCTCAGGCGGAGCCCGGAGAGGAAGTTGAGACTATCGAAATCGTATTGCCGGATGAATTTGTCGCCGAAACAACAAATCTCCGTTGGATTCTGCGTGATGGAGAGAAAATAACGGTAACTGCAGAGTTCAGCGGGAATTCCCTGCGCGTTGTGCTCGCGACGCCCATTTCCGATTTTAGTAACTCCGTGTATCAGATTACCTTTGATTGCCGTACCCCCAGTCCGGTCACCCAAATGGTGACATTTCAAGCTCGGCTCAGAAACCTGGAAGGTACACCGATTGGAGAATTCATTAAACCGGGGCAAGCTGACGGAAAGGTGAATAATGATGATTTTAGCCTCGAAATCATTCCCAATGTGCCGCCCGCCGCCGTTCGAGGGATAACTGTTAGAAGGGATGCGGCAGGGGAGAATGATGTTGACGTCAGTTGGAGAGAATCGGAAGACCCTGATGTGATAGGATACTATATTTATCGTGACAACGAACTAATAGTCAATATTGACGATCGGTCGTCAACGGTTTACCGCGATATTGATGTTTCACCCGGTCTTCACACGTACGCAATAGAGGCATATAAGACGCCATTGCTTCGCTCTGAACGGTCTAGGAACGCCCGCATCTCCGTGCATTCCGATACCGGCAAACCCAAACCCCCCGAAGGGTTGGCGCTTATTGGCACCGGCAATGCGATCAAAGTAACATGGGCGCGCAGTCCAAGCCTTGACGTGACAAGATACCGAATCTCCTTCGGTTCCTCGCCCAACCGCTTAAGTCTTCTAACCAACGGAGATATTCTTGCTGACCGCGACAGAGAAGAGTACGAGTTTTTCGACAATCGTATACTTGGAGTCGGAATCTTTTACTACGCCGTCAGAGCGGTTGACGAGGCTGGCAACGAATCTCAGCCTAAGGTCAAACAACACCGTATCCTCGATTCTCCCGCGCCGAATCCGTTTCTACCATTGTCGGATAATCCCGCGTTTAACCGCATTATCTTCCCCGCTCGTGCCATTGAAGGCGCCGAGGGTGAGTTCTTCGTACTGGTTTTTGATATTGACGGAAGCATGGTCAAAGAATTGAGAGGAGGTCCCGACGACAAGGAATTGGAATGGGATGGTAAGGACGAAGGTGGCGAGGTCGTCGAAAGCGGCGTGTACGTGTACCAGATGCAGGTTGGCGACAGTTTCAAAACGGGGACCTTGATTGTCGCCAAATAGCGTTAAATGGCTGGATTGTCTCCAATTCGTGACCGGATTGAAGTGATGCAATACAAATACCGTTCCTCCTCGTAAAATCTTCAATCAACCAATCCATCAAATCCTGTCGCCACAAGATCTGTGAAATCCGCGTCCGTTCCCCTGCTTTAACCTTCCAATCCCTCTTTGTACATACTTATACCATTTCGCTTGAATAACAGTGCATATAGTGTTTTCCATATACTATTATGACAATTGTTTCCCTTTACACCAAACCCCGTAGGCGGGGCATCTTGCCCCGCTTTGGACAGACTTGATTTACGCTATTAATGCACTGCTAATATATAGAAACGGTATTACCTCCAAATCAGGTGTGGTTGCGCCCACAGCAAGGATTTTGCATTGACACTATTTTTGCATGAGTGCTATACTAAAGCAAAAATCAGGGAAGGGGAAAATTCCAATGATACATCGACGAAGATGGCTTCAAATCGGAGTCATTGTGTTGCTAATAACCAGCGGTGGCTTCGTTTACGCCGAGGGAGAGTGGGGCGTGATGCAGAAGCAAGACCCCGAAATAAGGGATTACTTCTCAATCGCGTTCACAAGTTCAAAAGAGGGATGGGTCGTGGGAAGTTCGGTCTTTGACATGGACTACCCGGGATTTATCGGTCACACCAAAGACGGTGGAAGAACATGGTCGAAAGCTGAGGTTGATGTCAATAAAAATCTGGCAGCCGTGTATTTTTACGACGAAAAACATGGTTGTGCGATTGGTGCCGAGGGAACCATTGTCGCCACCAGTGACGGCGGCAAGCGCTGGGACATTCAGACAAGTAAGGTCGGCAACGACCTCTACGGCGTCTTTTTTGTGAACCCGATGACCGGTTTCGCGGTTGGAATGGGCGAGACCATTCTTCAAACGACGAACGGCGGCAACACGTGGAAGACGCTTCGCGGCGGTCAAGCCGGCAGTGGCGTCGGCGAAGATGATACAAGCGTGTTTAACGCGGTTCAGTTTGTTGATGATTCCACAGGCTGGGTGGTCGGCGTAAGGCTCAGTCCTCGGACGCAAGTGCAAGACGGCTTAATCCAGAAAACCGTTGATGGTGGGCAAAATTGGGTAGACCAACCAACGCACATTGAGGATATACTGAAAGATGTCTTCTTTGTCAACGCTTCATCAGGTTGGGCGGTCGGGGAGAACGGCGTCATTCTTCACACCTCCGATGGCGGAGATTCATGGGAGAGCCAGAGCAGCGGCACGGAGGAACACCTCTTGAGTGTCCAATTTGTCAGTGACACCACCGGTTGGGCAGTCGGCGGAGACTTCGGCGTGAGTGTAATCATCCACACGTCCGATGGCGGTGAAACATGGCAACCACAGGATATTAACGATCCCGATGCTACCAAAGTCCCAGTCAAGGACATCTTCGTAAAAGGCGAACGGGCTTGGGTTACCGGTAACAACGGTCTCGTGATGCAGTACAGGTAAACTTGATCGGGATTTGACCGTCCGTCGCGGCAAGCGGATAGTCGGAAATGATCCTGGGTTAATTGTACCTTAAAATGTCATGTCTGTAATAGTGTTCTGAGTCATTGTGAATTCGATACACATCCATAAATTTCGTGAGGGAGAAGACAACTGAATGAATTTTGCGACTCGTATGGATCGCTTAGGAACTGAATCGGCATTTGAGGTACTCGCGAAAGCAAAGGATCTTGAAGCCCAAGGACAGGACATCATCCACCTTGAAATTGGGCAGCCCGACTTCATTACTCCAATGAACATCTGTGAGGCTGCATTCAAGGCAATGAAGGATGGGCATACGGGTTACGGTCCATCTGCGGGAATGCTCGAGTTTCGGGAAGTCGTGGCTGAACATATCTCGGAAACACGAGGTGTCGAGATTCATCCGGACGAAGTTACAGTGACACCCGGCGCAAAACCGATTATGTTTTTCACCATCTTGGCGCTAGCTGACGAGGGTGATGAAGTCATCTATCCGGAGCCGGGATTTCCAATCTACGAGTCCGTTATTAACTTCATCGGCGCCACGCCCGTAGCGCTACCGCTCCGCGAGGAAGTGGATTTCCGTTTTCGCATCGACGACCTCGTCCAATCCATTTCCGACAAGACGAAGCTGCTGATTATCAATTCGCCCCAAAATCCGACGGGCGGGATACTCTTGGAGGAAGACCTTGATGCGATAGCGGAGTTGGCTGTCAAACACGATTTCTACGTCCTCACCGACGAAGTCTACTCGCGCCTACTTTACGAAGGCACACACGACAGCGTCATCAATCGGCCCGGCATGAAGGAACGCACCATCATGATAGAAGGGCACTCAAAGACTTACGCGATGACCGGGTGGAGACTGGGTTATGGCATCGCTCCCAAGCCCATGGCTGATAAAATTACCCAGTTGACAATCAATTCCAATTCGTGTACAACGACGTTTATTCAGATTGCCGGAATTGAAGCGCTCACGGGTCCGCAAGACTTCGTGGCAAATATGGCCGCCGAATTCAAGGCTCGTCGGGATGCCATTGTTGCCGGTTTAAACGGGATCGAAGGAATCAGTTGTCGCAAGCCGCTAGGGGCGTTTTACGTATTCCCTAATGTGACCCAGCTTCCCCTGTCTTGCCGCAACATCGCTGATTACTTGCTGAGTGAGTCCGGCGTCGCGCTTTTGCCGGGAACAGCCTTCGGAAAATATGGCGACGGGTATTTAAGACTTTCATACGCAAATTCCTTGGAAAATATCCATGAAGCCCTAAACCGCATGGAAGCGGGGATTGCAAAAATTTCGTAGGTGTATGTCTCGTAAAGCGATTGCGCGTATCCCTGCCAGTACGACCAACCTTGGCCCCGGTTTCGATGTGCTCGGGCTGGCGCTTCAACTGCATAGCACCGTCGAGTTGCAAGAGACAGAAAGTGGCAACGAAGTTGTTGTAGCCGGTATTGACGCGGACAAAATTCCCAACACGACCAGAAATATCAGCTTCCGAGCGGCAGAACTGATCTTCAAACGCAGCGGAAATCAACCCACTGGGCTGCGATTAACGCTGACCAACGGTATTCCGGCAATTCGTGGGCTAGGGGGCAGTGGTACCGCGATTCTTGGCGGGTTGTTGACCGCAAACCTACTCTGCGGGGAGCCATTCTCGCGCTCCGAACTCCTCAATTTCGCCTGCGAATTTGAAGGGCACCCGGACAATGTGGCAGCCTCGTTACTGGGAGGTTTGGTTGTATCCGTGATGGACTCGGAGGTCGTCCACACTCTCAAGTTGGACTGTGGTTCAAATCTTCATGTTGTGGCGGCAATTCCGGACTTTCCACTATCGACCAAAGAGGCACGCCGGGTTTTGCCCAAATCGGTCGATTTCAAGGATGCAATTTTTAACGTAAGCCGTAGTTCGCTGCTTGTTGCCGCCGTTGCCACCGGCGATTTCGGGATGTTATCCCAAGCGATGAACGATCGACTGCATCAACCCTACCGAATTCCCCTAATTCCCGGTTACGATGAGATCGCGGAAGCCGCAATGCAGGCTGGCGCATTAAGTGTTGCGCTGAGTGGCGCAGGACCGACTATTGCCGCTTACTGTATCTCCTCAATGCAATTGGTCGCGGAGAAAATGTCCCAGGCTTTCGCCCGTCATCAGGTTGCCTGCGATGTCAAAATTCTGCCCATTGATTCAACAGGAGCAACGGTGCAACTCGTCCAATCAACAGATTGAAAACCCGTTTTGATGCTTTATTTGGATAAGCCCCGTTTTCCCTGACACCTATCGACAATCATCAAGTCATCAATCTTTCTTCTCTTTCTGTTTATCAAATCACGATGGATTCCGTGCACCGTTTTGTAGGGCGCTATCGAGGATTGGAGAATTACCGATTGTCCCTCTTCCGTATGGCATGTCTATGCGCGTTCCACACTTCGTACACCAAGCTCGAACGATCAACTGAGCGGATAGATCAAGTGACCGAATAGGGAACGATCAACTGAGTGAATAACGAAGGCGATAGCTAATCCTGATAGACATCCCACAGGTGTATAACGATCAATTTCAAAATCATGTAAAAACCTGTCTTTAATTGACGAAAAATGAATTTACTACCGACTATTCAATCAGGTCGTAGGTTGGGTTGAACGGGATTCGTTAATCTTAGAGGATTTTTCGAGTGTCCACTTTGACTGAACGTGCCGAGAATTGAGTGAAACCCAACATTTATCGTACGTATTACCACGATGTGACTTGCGCTATAATTAAATAATTACCCACTCCTCCCCTAATTGAGTCCATCATGCCAGACTGGCACACCCAGACGATTCCAAACATCCTTCACGAGTTCAGCACAGATCTTGAACGCGGACTAACCGATGATGTTGCGCTATCCCAACGTGTACGTTATGGCGAAAATCACATAGACTCAACTCCCGCGCCCCGACTGTCTCTACTGTTCCTAAAGCAAATTGCGAACATTCCCGTACTGCTATTGGCGGTAACCGCCGCCGTGCTCTGGTACTCTCAACAAGCAGTTCTCGAGACGATGGCAATCCTTGCTATCCTGGGATTCCACGTAATTTGGACGTCTGCCCAAGCGGCTAAGGGTCGAAACTGGCTTCAATCCATCCGCAAACACTCGGACATACGAATCACCGTTATTCGCGGCAGTCGACTTACCAAGATTACTCCGATAGATGTAGTACCGGGAGATTTACTGATTCTTGATGAAGGCGACTATATCCCTGCTGATGCTCGCGTCGTTGAGACTGACTCACTGATAATTGATGAATCGCCGTTGTTCAACGGGGCGATTTCCGTCTGGAAAACCGCCGAAGACGCGCTGGAAGGTTCCCTCGTACCGCCTGAGAGGCAAAGAAATATGGTATTTGGAGGGACGTATGTGATGGAAGGCAATGGACGAGCAATCGTAGTGAAGACAGGCAAACATTTGGAACTCCAAAAGTTGGGTAGACAGGCACCTACCGCTCCCGACCCTACGACAGAAGCCGAGAGACAAATGCGTCGGTATTACAACTATTTCAGTCTTGGTGGATTAATCATTGCTGAACTGGCAATCGCGATAACCTGGGGGCTGAATAGAACTGCCGGCGTTCAAACGGACTGGCAAGAACTCATTTTGCTCGGATTAGGGTTTGCTATTGCTTCCGTACCGGACGGAATTGCTTCGACAGCACGAGCGATTCTCGCCGACACTGCCAAAAGGTTACTGAAAAAAGGGGTTGCGATTCAGCGCTTGGACACACTGGAAGAACTGAACAATCTCACTGCCGTTTGCATAGATGAAGTTGGCACTTTCACAAATTCAAAACATTCACTCTCTCATGTATTCGTGGATGAGCAATTGGTTGAGCAAGCCACTTGGGAACAATGGCTCTTGGAGTTGGACGCTGAATCCGGCGATCCGGATGGAAGTTCACTTCCTATACCGCCGCCGGAGTCTCGGGTTCCGTTCGGATTTCCGTTGTTGATATTGGCAGCGAGTCGATGCATCGGCGAAAGTCAGAATCAACACGGTAATTTGGCTCTCGAAGATGTTCACGCCGCTCTTAAAGAAGTGGCTCTTCGGATTGGCTACGATCTTGATCGCTATGACGAAGAACTGCCTCTCGTTGATGAAATCCCTGAGACTCTGAATCATCCATACAGAGGGTTTGTGTTCAAAACCGATGGCGAAAAATATCTGGAGATTATACTTGGTACCCCGGAAGACGTGCTGCAAGACTGTCGAACCATACAGAATCAAGGTTACGCGCACGAAATCGCTCCGGATGAAACAGAGTTATTTCGGGAGGTAACAGAACATCTACGCCATAGAGGAGCCCACGTCTTCGGTGTTGCATATAGGATCTCCGGCGCCCTCGATTCTGGGCGCGAGATGAAACGTGGCGCTACGTTTCTAGGGCTTGTCGCGCTCTCGACATCCGCTCATGAAAAAGCCAAAGAGGCAGTTGAATCCTGCATAGGCGTAGGTATCAAAATAGTAATGATTACCGACAAGAATCTCCAGATGGCTACCGAACTAGCCAAGGAAATCGGGTTAACTCAGGACAGGTACGCCGTTGCAGACAGAACAGATCTTGACGAAAGTGGCGAAGACTACGATTCCCTTATCGGTTCTTGTCTTGTCTATTGCAAACTCTCCGCGGCGCAGACGCTCAAAGTTGTGCAACACCTCGGACGCCAAGGACACACCTTGGGGTTTTTCGGACGCCGACCACGGGACATGCATGCCATGAAAGCCTCCGACGTGGGTTTCGCTTCCGCATCGCACGCCTGTCACGCGGTACAACATCATGCAGGTTGTCTCACGCTTAAGGAGGGTTTTCCGGTAATTGAGGACCTGTTACATCATGCCCGTGACACGTATGACAACCTCCGAAATTCGATGCGGTGGCTGCTCTCGTGTACCCTCGCTCAACTAATCACACTTATCGTGGGGTTCGCTTTACATCATCTGTACGGATTTCCGATGCCGCTCACTCTACTCCAGATCATCTGGATTCATCTCCTTGTCAACGTCGTGCCGCTCTGCTATCTTGGCAGCGACCAGGTGGGAGAACGTTTCAGATACCGTAGAGTTCAGACCGTTCCGCCTTTTCTTAATACACTTTTTCGTTCCGATCTACTGCGCGGTTTGTTCCTCGGCGGCTGCACAATTGCCGGATTCCTTGTAACAGTTGGGCTAAGCTCCGAGAACTGGGCACAAACTGAAGCGGTTGCTCGAACCACTGCGTGTACCATTCTCATTTTCATGCTGCTACTCTCCAACTTCCAATGCCGCCGTTTTGCTTGGGAGTCGCTCCCTCAAAGAATAACGGCAAACCGCCCCTTGCTCTTCACCATCCTCGTCTGTATGGGACTGCACGCGGCGATTATTTACCATGAACCCGCAGCCAAGATATTTGGAACAACCCCTCTGTCGCTGCGCGAATGGCAATGGACAGGCATGTTCTGCATTCTCGCCGTCCTACCGCTGAACCTCGCAAAGTTCAAAATACGGTCAACGTATACGGCAAGAAATCAGAAATAACTACACACAAATTCGGATACACCCCCGTAGCGCAAACTGTATGACGCTTAATTTTTTGGTTCTTCAGGGTTAAGTGTGGGAATGAAACTTGCTACAGGAAGACGCGTTTGCCCTATGAGTTCAAATTGATTACAATAATTCCCAATATGGTTCTGGAGACCCCCAATCTATGCGCTTTTAATGATTTCGGCAATGATTTGATGTTGCGACAAGGCTTTTGTAGGGAATAACGATCGTTATTCCCTACTGCCGGATTGGGCGGAATTGAGTAATCGACTGCGTAAGTCCTAAGTTAATTTCATTTTCCACACTTAACTCTGAAGAGCCAATTTTTTCAATCGGTAATTCTAATCTTCCCCAAGCCCTGTAGGTGCGGTTTCTAACCGCACCGGGCTTCGCCAAAGAAATAACCAAATTAATTTGTTAAACTTCATTTGGTGTGCGCATACCACAATCTAACAAATCAAGCGACTGGACAAGGAGCGCGATGAAAATCCCCTTGCCCCGCCTTGGAAAGATTTGATTGACGCTATTTATGCACTCCGAATGTAGAGAGGTGGTATAACCTACTTTCCCATACATTTTTCCGCATCGTTGCCCCGCTAATCCATCAACGTGACCTGCGTTCGACAGTACCGGACGCGCATCCGAAGACTAGCCACAGAATTAATCCAACACACACTGAGGGGATTATGACCACAACCAATTTGCTTGCGCGCCGGGAACGACTACTAGGCACCGCAATGCCGCTTTTCTACCAGGAAGCGGTAAACATCGTGCGTGGACAAGGGGTATGGCTGTTTGATGCCGATGGACGCCGCTATCTCGATATGTACAACAATGTGCCTTGTGTGGGGCACTGCCACCCGCACGTTGTCGAGGCAATGCACCGGCAGGCGAACACGCTCAACGTCCACAGCCGCTATCTGCACGAAGGCGTCGTAGACTATGCCGAAAGCCTAATCAACCACCACGCTGAAGAGTTGGAGAGTGTCGTGTTCACCTGCACCGGAACGGAAGCCAACGAAGTTGCCATGAGCATGGCTCGGATTGCAACCGGTGGTCGGGGAATCATCTGCACCGACGCCGCATACCATGGCAATAGTGCGGAAGTTGGCAAACTCACACGCGCTCGAAATGAAGATCCCGAGATTC
Organism: Candidatus Poribacteria bacterium; assembly: GCA_965204085.1. Lineage (GTDB taxonomy): Bacteria > Poribacteria > WGA-4E > WGA-4E > JAJDTR01 > JAJDTR01. Next base: position 75,268 of record CBDBEE010000003.1, read on the forward strand.
ATGCCATTCCCTATCCACAGCGTTATCGTCCGTTGCGTGGGGGCGTGTCCGAAGCTGAACTGACCAATCTTTACCTCTCGGAAGTCCGAGGGGCAATCGATAGATTTTCGGCAAATAATATTCCCTTCGCGGGCATGCTGGTTTGTCCCATTCTCGCCAACGAGGGATTGCCCGACATCCCAAACGATTTTATGCCGCGTGCTGCCGAAATGGTTCGCGATTCAGGCGGCCTGTTCATCGCGGACGAGGTACAGGCAGGCTTCTGCCGAACCGGTAGATGGTGGGGTTACGAGGCGATGGACTTTGTTCCGGATATCGTTACCATGGGCAAGCCGATGGGCAACGGGTTGCCGCTTGCTGGGACCGTTGCAAGGGCGGAACTGGTGGCGGCTTTTCGGAAGCGCAGACACTACTTCAACACCTTTGCCTCCAGTCCATTGCAGGCGGCAGTGGGCATGGCAGTGCTGGAGGTAATCGAAACCGAAAATCTGCGACAGAACGTCGCCGATGTCGGCGACTATCTGCGTGCCGAACTGACCAAATTTCAGCCGCACTGTCCACCCATGGCTGAAATTCGTGGGCACGGTCTGTTCATCGGCTTGGAGTGGGTAAGCGACCGTGATGCCAAGACCCCTGACCGTGATGGCGCCTCGGTGTTCGTCAATCGCCTGAAGGTCAAGGGTTTCCTCATCGGCAATGCTGGATCGCTCGGCAATGTTCTCAAAATTCGTCCGCCGTTGGTGTTTACGCGCGAACATGCCGATCTGTTCCTCACTGCGTTTGGGGAGATCGCGGAGGACATCAATGGCAAAGGCGCTTGACCGTGCCACGTTGCGGGCAATCGCCGAGCGGGCGTTGGACGAGTGGGATATCTGCATGGTGGAACTGGAGCTAGTCTCTATCTCTGAAAACACCGTGTTTCGTGTTGATACGGACAGCGGCGAAACCTATGCCCTTCGTATCCACCGACTCGGCTATCACAATCTTGCGGAACTGAACTCCGAGCAGCAGTGGACAGCCGCGTTGAAACGAGCGGGCATAGGTGTGCCGTTACCACGCTTGACTCGTGATGGTCGTGGCTACGCGACCATCCCTGTGCCCGGAACGACGGAAATCCGACACGTCGGAATCGTTGAATGGTTTGAGGGAGTAACGCTTTCAAGCATAATGGCGCAGGCGCCCGATATGGGAACTCTGGCACTGCATTTCGAGCAGCTTGGACGCATCGCCGCCAGAATTCACAATCAGGCCGTCAGTTGGCGGATTCCGGAGGGTTTCCAACGTCACGCCTTCGATGCGGACGGCTTGATGGGCAATACGCCCTACTGGGGTCCCTTCTGGGTGTTGCCAGAGCTGAAAGCGGGGGAGCGGGAGCATATTCTGAATGCGCGTCACGCCATTCATCGCACCTTGTCCGACTACGGCAAAGAGAGAGGTACCTATAGCTTAATCCATGCCGATCTACATCCCCATAATCTGCTTGTCAATGGCGACCAGTTACACGTAATCGACTTTGACGACGCCGGTTTCGGCTGGCACCAATACGACCTTGCCGTCGCGCTCGACGCCTATCGGAAACCGTCCCATTTCGAGGCAGCCCGCCACGCGCTGGTTGCCGGCTACCGATCGGAGCGTGCCCTCTCCGATGAGGCGATTGATTTGCTGCCCATGTTTCTGCTTATCCGGTCGCTGGCATCGCTGGGCTGGCTTCATGAACGACCCGAACACTATAGATGCGATCACGTGCGGAAGCTAATAGAGTCCGCCTGTACACAAGCGGAAGCACTCGGAATATAATGATTCGCATACATAGTTGGGCATACTTGACGCTATTAATGCACTGCAAATATAGAGAAATGGCATTGGTCGCAATGACTAACCCAAGTTGCTGCCTTTGTCCGACAGGGATACAGAAACCGAGTTTTTTCCGACGTAGAAACGTGAGATTGACGAATATCAGGCCTATTCACCTATAATTGAGCGAAGGAGAACCAAAAACTCGGTTTCTCTATTATTAGGTAACCTAAGCTGCCACCCTTGTAGCACAATCTGTTAGGTGTGCTTGTGATGCGCAATCTGACGTTTACGCTACGAAATCTCCGCAATTAATGAACGATTTTCGATTAAAAACGGTCGTAAATATCCAAAAACTTGAAAGTAGCAACTTGCGTTAACTAAAAAAAGAAACGTAACTGTTTAGTCTATATGATTTCTAGGGCGAGCGTAGGGCAATCGCTTATGAATTTAGGCGAATTTTTGCCATATTTTTGAGGATTACCCCTTGTGAGTGCCCATTACTAGTCATTAACTACTGCTTTCAGGCTCGTAGTAGTGCAATTCATTGCACGTTTTGAGTTTTACTAGCCACTAATCACTTACAAAGAAACAGAATACCCGGCCTGCAAACCGGCACGATATCGCCGTTAGGTCAAAGGCAGCCAAAGAGATACTCTCGTCCCCTCTCCTTCTGAGCTCCGGATGGTGACTCCGCCGCCGTGTTGCTCCAGAATCCGCTTGGTGTTCGCCAACCCAAGTCCGGTGCCCTGTACCTTCGTCGTGAAAAACGGTTCAAACAGCTGATCCAGATCCGCCGATCGGATGCCGACACCGGAGTCAATCACATCAACGTGAACGCGGTCTTCATGGCGCGAGGTCTCTACTTCAACCGTACCGCCTTCCGACATTGACTCCATGGCGTTCAGCACGATGTTCATGAACCCCTGTTTCAGCTTGTCTCGATCAAACCGAATTGGAGGGAGTTCCGGTTCAAATTTCTTGACAAGCGTAATCTGGTGATGACTCAGGTTCGCATCCATGAGATTGAGCACCTCTTCAAGTGCACCATTGAGGTCATGCGGAGCAAGTTCAAGCACCGTCGGACGGGCAAAATCCATGAATCCTTTAACGATGACATCAATTCGTTCAATCTCCTCAAGAATATAACCTACCGACTGTTCGCGTTTTGAGGGCGGCAGATCTCCCTTCTGCATCATCATCTGGGCTAACATCCGCATAGAGGACAACGGATTACGTATTTCGTGAGCAAATGACGCCGCCATCCTTCCCGCAGTGGCAAGCCGTTCGGCGCGGATAAGCTCGTTCCGCGAATCCCGCAGGTCGCGAGTCATCTGATTGAAGGCGGTGGTTAAATCGCCAATCTCATCGTCACTCTTTACGTTACACTGCCGATCCAGCCTACCCTCCGCCACCTGCCGCGTAAATTTCACCAAATTTTTTATTGGATTTGAGAGATTTCGTCCAATTAAATGGCTCGTAAGCGCAACTAATGAAATGACGACCACGGCGATTCCCGAAATCAGCCACGTCAACCGGCGCTTCGCTTCCGCAATGTCATCCATCGGACGGAGCAAACAGTAGAGCCGGCCCTGTGCCAGGGAATCATAGATGACCTTATAGGGTTTGCCGTCAAGAACGACGTTTTGCGATACTAGTGCGCCGTCCGATTCGGTAATCATCTGTCGCGCCGCTCGCAGCTTCATATCGGTTGTCAAATTAACCATACCGTCATCCGATAAATTGTCCAGCGTGGTGAAGTTCAGAGCGTTGCTCGCACCGAACACCATGACCTCCACGCTGTATGCCTGTTGAACTTGCTCCGGCATTTCAACATAGCCCGTGTCCTTGATTACCTTTAACCAACCCTCGGTTTCGCGGCTGAACTGTCTATTGTATGTGCGATCAAAAAGAGCGATGGTAATGAGCGGAACAACAATGAGAACAGCGATGAAAAGCACGAGGAACGGCAAAACGATTTTGTTCTGAATGCTATATCGAGGCATGGGACATATCAGGACAATTCAAACGGCAAGATTCTTGCAGGAAGGAAATACGACTGACGGGCAAAAATATAGGCAAGACGCGAAGTTACTTCATTACGGGAGTTCGAGCATACAACTACACCTCTGAGTGTCCACAATTGTTCCGAAATATGGAACAATTGTTCGGTCAAGGTGTTCAACTAGTGGCATCTGTTGACCGACCTACCTGTTCGAGAACTCGACAGTCAGAGGAATTGATCGGTGTTAGGGAGAAAGCAAATGGTTTGTTCCAATCAATTATCCATGGCCGATTTATCGTTAGATTCAAATCCTATTGACGAGTACGCGCTCATTGACCGGTTTCAATGTGGCGAACGGGACGTCTTTGACGAATTAATTATACGATACCAAGGCAAAATCTACAGCTTGGTTTATAAGCACATTCCCAATGCCGAGACCGCCAAGGACCTCTGCCAAGAGATCTTTATAAAGGCATACCTAGCTCTACCCAGTTTTAAGCAAGAATCGGCGTTTTACAGTTGGATCTATCGAATCGCAATCAACCGTTGCATCGACTTTATTCGCCAACAAAAACGGAAGCGTACCGTATCGTTTGACGAATTGAATCCGGCAGTCCCCGAAAACGAACTCATCTTCAACGATTCAAGACCGCGTCCGCCCGACCAAGCGGAATCAAGAGAACTCGGCAGAATCATTGGCAAAGCGGTCAGCCAACTTCCCCCGGGGCAGCAACGGGTCTTCAACCTTCGGTATTATGAAGGATTGCAACTAAAGGAGATTGCCGCTCGCTTGGACAGGTCCGAAGGCACAATCAAGGCACATCTCCATCACGCTCACCGTCGCCTCCAAACCCTCTTACGCCCCTACCTGCAAAACGAGCCATTGAAATGGGCAGCTAACGCCTAGGTACGCTCGCAAAACGGATTCCACAACTTGGAGTTGCAATCCTCGTATAGCGTCCGCCTCCGTCTTCCTTTCTCCATAGCTACTAGGGATGATGATCCTTCAGCGCCTGCGCACTTCGAACGAGTTCCGGCGATTTGGAAAACTGCCGAGTGGCATCAATAAGGCGGTCGATGTGCGCTGTCATGTCCCTCTCCATGTGTGAGATTCGGCTAATCAGGTACGGCTGATCACTCTCGTAAATCGCTTTTTTGATGGTGGAAAGCAGATACATATAGATTGTATCCGCCTCACTTCCCTCAATAGCAATGGCAATCTCAAAAGCCCCATTCAGTGTAATTTCCCCACTATCAATCTTCCGCTCATGCTCGTTTAACGCATCCGTAATCTGTTGAATGGACACGCCCCGCAATTCTGCGGCGGGTGCGTCCAGGCCAATCGTCTGAACACATAGCGACCGACCAAAGTCGACGAGCATGTAGTGCTGCCACTCCTCCGTACTCATCTGCTCCCAAAAGCGGGCAATCCGTTCATCCACATCACCCAAACGTAACGATAGCGCGGCGTACAACTTTGCTTGCCTCAACTCTATATCTTGACATGCGTTAAATATATCTGCTAGGGTCACGGAGTTATGCCTTTCTGCGGTTCCACGTGAATTGGGCGCATGGAACACAAGGAGGGTAGGATTCAAACTCATGTGTAAGTATAGCAGAGAAGCGACACCAAAGCAACAAAAAGCCGACAGTGCGCAATCGCATCTGATTGCACAGTTTGTAGGTTGGGTTGAGTACCGCGAATCCCAACTTCCCTCTTCGGGTCACTAACCACACTCGCCACTGCCTTCCCGTCTTCTCGTTCACTCGTCTTCCCGTTTTCCGCTTTTCCCCCTCGCCCACTCCTCCCCGCCGTTACTGGTCACTGGCCACTGCTTTTTCCCCTACTTCACAATTACCATGCGTCGCGACGCCGCATAATCCCCCGCCCGGAATTGATAAATATAAATCCCGCTCGCCACCGCTTCTCCGTCTTCGTTCCGTCCGTCCCAATGCGCCGCCTTTCCACGCTCCGCGTAATATCCCGCCGACTGATTCCCGAGCGACAACCGCCGCACCAGCGTCCCCTTTGTGTCATAAATCGTGATCGCCACCTCCACCTCTCGTGCGAGACGATACGGTATCCATGTCTCCGGATTGAAGGGGTTCGGATAATTCGGTAACAACATCGTCTTTTTCGGCGTCAACGTCGCAAGCAAACCTTCAAGGAAATGGATTCCCCGTTGAAAATTCGCATCACCTAGATCTAAACCCTGTGCGAGTGCAAGCCATCTCGCGACATCCGCGGCGCTGATAATCGAAAAGTCGTGGGAATATGCCGAAGGCGCGGCTCCGCCACCCCCGATTGCCCCGGCAACCTGAACGAGGTCAAACACATTCACCACCCCATCCCTGTTCACGTCCCCTTCGCCGTCCCCCGTACTGATCGCCTGCGCCACCAGCGTGAGATCAAAGATATTGACCACCCCGTCCCCGTTCACGTCTGCTGGGTTGTTCGGGGGCTTCACCCGCAAGTACATCTCCCCATCAAGGTTAGGCAGCGTATGCTCCAGTCCCTCCAAACGGCTCGCAACCCCGGAGGCAAGTTCGGGGAGTGCGATAGTTTGCTCGGCGCCGCTGTGGTTATACACCGCCCACCCGTTCGTGAATTCTCGAATGTATAACCCATCTATCCCTTGATACAGTTGCCCCTTCCCGCTGACAGGCCGCCCCAAATCCGCATCCCAAAAATCGTACCAGTAGTGTCCGGACGCCGTACTGTCATTAAATAGAACGAACCCGTTGGAGTGGGTAAGGCTCAAGGTTGTAAGGGCGCGCATCCAGCGCAGGTTGGCGGGGCTATCAGGTGCTTCAATAGGAATGGTGTCACCTTGCAAACTGTTGATTCGTGGTTCGCGCGTATTATTATCCAGCCAGAGCAGTGACTCTTCGGCTTCGCGAAGAGCTCGCTCCAGGCGTCTATCAGTCTTGTCATATGGTACACCGGTTTCCATGAAACTTCCGTTGATATAAGGTGCTGTCCGCGGGATTGTCGTTCGATTGGTGTTGCCCATTATCAAAAAATTCGGGCGCGTGGCAGCGCGGATGCGTTGCACAATGATATCGCGTGCGCGTTGCTCCTCTTCCATTGTTCGGAAGAACTGATCCTGTGTACCATCAAAGCCTCCGAGTACACGCCACTCTTCACTCCAATAGTCAAAAAAGATGCCGTCATACAAGCCGCATTTCGATACGGCAACAGCCTGCTCCACAATCATGTTCTGAACAACAGGGCTTGTGAAATCTAGTAACCCGTGTGACACTGGTTCGCCTCTCCATACTTCGATGAATATATTGCCATTGTTGTCTCGAATCCAAACAGCGGAATCCTCGGAAAACCAATCAAGTGGCGCCGCTCTCATGCCTACATCAACCAAGTGTATCATGTTGGGATTAAGTGCGTGAAGGTCGGCGTGCGTCTCTATTGCTTCGCTCAGATCGCCCGCCATAGTAAATCCGTCGGGCCGTCGTAAAAACCGGAGTCCAAAAGGTGTAGTATTAAAGCGTAGATCGTGGAGTGCAAGGTTTTCTTGAGATGTTAATTCGGGTCGGTTGTTGATTGGAGCACGGTTCCAACGTGCCATGACAGACGGATAGCTACGATTGACGACGCGCGGGCGTACGGCTCGGCTCGGCAATTCGCATGTTTGATCGTATACGAAGTGAATTAGTGGGAGATCAGCCAATGGACTGTGATCAGTTATCTGGTTGTGCTGAATCTCCAGAAATTCCAACCGGCTAAGATTTGCCAGCGGACGGACATCTGGAATCTGGTTGCCATTGAGTCGTAACTTAACAAGGTTGGTCAGGTTCGCTAACGGGCCGATATCGACAATGAAATTATACCGGGCGTTTAGACTTGCTAAGTTCACAAGGTTTGATAGCGGCGTTATATCCGAAATGGAACAGGCAGCCATATCAAGGTTTTCGAGGTTTGTGAGTTTGGAGAGTGGAGTAATGTCAATTCCATGAATGCCAAACATGCCTAAGCGTTTCAATTGGGTTAAGGCGGCTAAAGGAGAAAGGTCGGTTATCATCGGGTTGGCATCAATATATAGTACGCTAAGATTGGTTGCGAACTCCAAGCCAGTTAGGTTCTGGACGCCTCGATTATAAACGCTTAGGCGTGTAAGGCGGCGCATATCCTTTTGAGTGATAGGGGCGTCGTGGGCGAAATTCAACTCGTCCGCGATAGCGGCGCGTAGGTTTGGGTCAGGGATTTGGACGGGCTGAGCGTAGGCGCTAACATGCAGAAACAGTAACAACAGAAATATCGTAAAGCGTCGCATCGTGAACTCCTTTTCTTTCAGTCTGATTTTCATCGTGAAAGTGATAAGATTCGCCAAAATATTAACGCATGTAGCGGATCTGCGGCGCCGGCTGCAATCACCGCAATTAGGCGGCGCGAACTGGATCGTTCCTATTCCTGATTGATTACATCCCTCATCCGTTCGTTCGCGCCGCCCAGTCGGACCATGCCTGTGCCATCGTCTTCACACGATCCGGGTGTTCCTCCGCCAGGTTCCGCAGCTCCGTGCGGTCGGATTCAAGATCGTACAACTCCCAATTCACCGGATCGCCGCTCCCAACCAATTTCCAGTCACCGTGGCGTACCGCCTTCTTGTCGTTATGCTCCCAGAACAGCCATTCGTATGCGTCGCGCTGCTTCCCCTCGAAGATAGGAAGTAGGCTCAAACCTTCGCAGGGGATAATCTCTTCTCCGTTGTATTCGTCCGGATACTCGACCCCTGCGACATCGCAGAACGTAGGAAGAAGATCCATCACATGACCGACTTGGTTCGTAAGCCCACCTCCGTTCCGGATTGTCTCGTGCCAACGCACGATGAGCGGCGTGGCGATGCCGCCCTCATATACCGCAGCTTTGGCAGCGCGAAACGGCGTGTTGTGCATGACTCCCCATTCGGGACCGACCGCGCAGTACGTATCGACGCCGCCGGGGTCGATATCCGGGCTGTCCCACCTCATGTTGCCCGCATCGCCGCCGTTGTCAGACAGGAACAGCACAATAGTATTGCGATCCACGCCGCAATCCTTGAGCGTACGCAGAATGCGCCCAATCCCCTGATCCATGCTGTCGATCATGGCGGCGTAAACCGTCATCCGTAGGTCCTGCCACTCCTTGTGTTCCGTAGCAACCCACGGACTGGTGTTGGTAATGTCCCTGTAATCGAGCATCCTCCACTCCGGGCGCACCAACCCCATGTCGAGTTGGCGTTGGTGGCGCTCCCGGCGCAACGCATCCCAGCCGTTCATGAATTTCCCGCGGTATTTCTCAATATCTTCCGGACGAGCTTGGAGCGGGTTGTGCGGTGCCAAGTGGGCGACATAAGCGAAAAACGGTTCCGATCCCTCGCTGTACTGTTTAATCATCTCCACCGCATGATCGTTAATGGCATCGGTCACGTAAAAATCGTCCGGAAACTCCCAAATCTCTTCGCCGTTGTGCTCGAACGGTGGGCGGAAACCGCCGAATTTCATGTCCTCAAGCGCCGGATTGAAATAGTTCGACGGCATATCGGGAAAACCGTAAAACTCCTCGAATCCCCACGCCAAGGGAGTGTCCGGTTTTTGGCGCTGGCAATTCCATTTGCCGCTAATCGAGGTGCGATAACCCGCGGAACGCAATGCCTGCGCCACGGTGACCATGTTCGGGGTCAGCACACTCGTCGATCCCTTGTGAACCCGAGGATACAGTCCAGTCATTAACGCCGCGCGGGACGGTGCACACACAGGATTCACGTAGAACTGGTTGAATCGCAGTCCGTCGTCGGCCAGGCTGTCGATATTCGGTGTGTTGATTTCTCCGCCGTAGCATCCCGCGTCCGACCAACCCATGTCGTCCGCGACAATTAGTACGATATTCGGTCTGTCTTGCTTCTCATCAACAGCCGCCGCAGAGTACGGCGCAAGAGCTGATGCCATAGCTGCACCTCCAAGGGATTTTAGTAATTCTCGTCGAGTTAACATTTGATTTTATTACCGGGAACATTTGCGCATGGCGGGGCAAGAGAGGATCTCTATGGGATTTCTATCGCCCTCACTATCCGTTCGGTTGATCGGTCGCTAGTCACTCCCTTGATTCCCGCCCACGGTAGGAAGCATCAGATTCGGCACATGGCGTGGGTTCAATCTTCCGACTTGATTTGGAAGGCGTACAACTTCGCGTTGCGAAGGCGGAATCTGAGCCTGACGATTTTGCCTACGAGCGATTCGAGATTGCGGTCGCCTCTCCAACGGGGCTGTAGCCGCAATCCGTCCACGTTCCGGTATATCCTGTTGTTGTCCCAGTCAAACTCCTGTTTTTTCGCGCTATCCACATAGGGTTGATTGTCCGCGTCGAGGACTTCGACGAGGAACCCGCCCTCCGATGCGTCAATGTTGACTTCGAGCATGTCGCCGTCGAGCCTGAACGGTTTGGTCGTGACGTGGCCCCACTCGTCGCCAACCTCAAGCGCAACGCCGCGTTCTGTCTCCTTTCCCAATGACCGGGTAACGTTTTGCTTTTCGGAGATGACGTAGTCGTCCACCAACGGTTGCTTCCGCAGACCGATTGGAAGTAGCTCGTCTCCGCAAGCGGCGCTCGTAAACAAGATTAATGCGCCTACCATAAAACCTGCCTCCTTTTAACTCCTGAGTAACATTCCGGTTATGTTATGCGTCTTTCGGGACGCCCCGCCGAACGCTATTAGAATCTGTTTGAACAGTCAATGGCAAAGTTATTCTTGGTCTTTTGCAAGAAAATGTTTGAGATTTAATTCTTGTATGTCAAATACCTGTCGTCTCTCTGGGGCTACGGTGCACGGGGTTCTGGTGTTTCTAACACGTAAGATGCCACATTGCGCTCCGCTGGAGCGCGGGAATCTGGACATGTCGCGTTCTATTAACATTTCGATCCTCTGGATCGAGGAAAGGGACTCCGTCAAGAACGTGCTATTTGCGGAAAGAATTATTCCGACAGGGATAATGGCATGCTATCAAGTAACACTCGACATTGCACTCCTCCGGAGTGCAGACGCAGGGAGGAATCGTGTTCTATTGACATCTCACTCCTCTGGAGTGAAACCATTCTACGAAGGAACGCTTTTTCAAAACTTGTCATGGAGCGAAAAATGAGTGTTGCTTGCGGAAAGAATTATTCCGACAGGGATAATGGCATGCTATACACCTCCGAGACCTCTATCACACTCGCTATTCACTCGTTTGATCCCCTCTGGGGTTTTTAGAGGCTGGTGCGCAGTGCGCACCCTACAAATGTATTTTTCAAACAGGCTCTTAATCTGTTTAATCCGATTCGAGTGAACAGTGAGGGCGATTGATATCCTGCCAGCCTTTTTTCTATCCGCTCCATCTGCGCCATCCATTCAATTCTCAATACTCAACCACCCAATTTTCGCGACCGGCGTACTGCTCGTTATAGACTTGTTGATTCAGTTCCAAACCGAGTCCGGGGGTGTCGGGAACGCTGAAAGCGCCATCCTTGAAAATATACCCTGATGTATCAATAACATCGCTGGTGAGGGTCGCACACTCGCCGTAGAGGAAGTTCGGAATCGCCTTGCCAAGCTGAAAACTCAGAAAGAGTCCGAGCAGCGACGACCAGTTGTGCGGCGCGCACATCACACCGTGTTCGCCCGCCATCTTGGAAAGCCGCCGCCAGCCGGTGATGCCAAGTGCACGAATGTCGTGTTGGATGACATCCAGCACGCCCGCCTCAAAGAACGGGGTATAGAACTCCAGCGGCTCTCGTGAGCGGCCCTCGCCATCGGCGATAAAAGTCTTCAGATTCCGTTCCTTGATAGCCGCTTTGAGATTACGGTACGCCTCGACCTCCTCCTCAAACATCTCCTCTATCCAGAAAACACCGACATCGCTTGTCGCGTCGAGGAAGGCGACGGTCTCATCATACGTGTAGCCGTTATTCGCATCGACGTGGATAGTGAAATTGTCGCCGGCAACCCTTCGCATGATTTTGACGACCTCAATGTCCCGCTTCAAACCCTCGTCATGATCCATGAGGAAACAACCGCGTCCAATCTTCATCTTGCACGCCCGAAAGCCGTTCCGCACGCTGCTTTCGGCATCTTCCGCTATGCGTTTCAGCCCTGCCTCTTTCGAGTCGTAAAGGAGATCGTTGAAGTAGATGGTGCTGTCGTAAACCGGCAGCCAATCCGCGTAACTCCGGTCGCCGATAAGCTGGTACACCGGTTTACCGAGTATCTTACCGATAGAGTCCCACAGGGCGTTTTCAAGTCCTCTGAACTCGTCGGAGACGCCCGTCACCGGGTCGAGCAGATCAAACGGACTACGATTCAAGGCGCGCTGCGCGACCTCCGCCTCCTCGCGTCCGACGCCCCATCCCAGTATCCCGTCGCTAAGGTGGATGCGGATGACGCCTTCCTCCCACTTCCAGTTCGGCTCGGGATAGATTATCTCTTCCGCCCGAGAGTTGGTACCGATTTCGGGGCGGTCTACTTTCAACCTCACCTGTTCGATCTTCGTGATTCTGATATCTCGCGGATAATCTTCTGCGCTCATGCCCATCTATGGACTCCTTTGCGTATCACGCTTTGCCCCATCGAACCCCGGTTGGAATGATGTCCACGTCCTCGCCGCGCCGCATGGCTTCGGCGGTATCCAGGACACTCTTCAAATCGTGCTCAGGCTGGTAACCCAGCAGCGTCTTAATCTTGGTGAGGTCGAGTTCGAAGTAGTTTGAACTCGACACTCTGGCATCGACATAGTCCAAGTTGTACCGCTCGGAGAGGTAGGGTACCGCCTCCTCCCACTTGAACAGCGCCGCCCCGCCAAGCGTGAACTCCTCGCCGAGTGCCTCATCCTTCTCGATCCCCAAAACCAACCCCTGCACAATATCGCGTACATCCGCAAACTGCTGTTTGTACGGCGTCCCGTTGGGATTGCGAGTTAGCAGGAACTTTTCCTCGCCCGTCCACAGCGATTTGAGGTTCTCAACAATCTCCCTTTCCTGCGCGTTATCTCCCGTTTCGTCTTTGACGCGATTGTAAGTCGGACTGAATAGGAAAAGCCCCGGCAAACCGTCGTCATTTAGAAACTCGCCCGGCTCAATCACGGTTGCGAAACGGAAAACGGTCGTCGGCACGCCGTACTGAATGTGATAACTCATGCTCAACTCCTCGCCGATCCACTTGGTCAAGAAGTACGGCATGCTCTTATAGCGGCTGACCATGTCCTCCGTGATAGGCTCCTTGAAATAGCGTCCCTTTTCGCCCAAACGCCAATAGATTGCCTCCGTGCAGGCATAAACGAAACGGTGAAGATTGGGACGGTCGGTGCGAATGCACTCCAAAATGTTGAGCGTTCCCATCGCGTTGATGTCTAGGTATTGCAGGTTGTCAAAAGGTCCCATGAATGCCGCGGCGAGATGATAGATGGCGTCCACGCCGTCCACGGCGCGTTTCACATCGTCGAGGTTTCGCAGGTCGCCGACAACGGTTTCCACGCGATTGTATTCATCGAGTTTGTGCGCACGGCTGGCGTCGGCGGGGTAGACGAAACTACGGATATCGTGCCCTTTTTCCAATAGACGTTTGGCGAGATTCGCGCCAATGCGTCCCGTCCCACCGGTAATCAATATCTTCATTATGAGTGCTCCTCCCGGTTGCGTTGTAATTCGTGAAAGAGTTCGCTGCCTTCGGACGGATTATAGCAGGTCTCGCGGGAAATGTAAATCCGGGATCGACTGCGCATCTTCTGTAGGAGCGACCTCCCGGTCGCGATAACCTTCTGTGGATATCCTGGTCTGCAGTTTCGCGATCAGGAGATAAGCTCTATCGCGCTTCTTATTCAGTCGCTTGATCTCCTACAGAGGAGGATTCCCTAGCCGATCGCGTCCAGGAGGAGGATCTCTATCGCAGGATTTACTATCGCGCGCTATTCGCTTGCTTGATCTCCTACAGAGGGTGGTTGTAATAGGCAATCGCGACCGGGAGGTCGCTCCTACAGAAGAAGGTGGGGCGCACCGTAGATTGCACTGTCAAAGCACCGTGGTCTCCCTATTCCATCTCGAATTTACACCACCAAAACGGGTAATCTTTTGCTGCCTTCGCCAGTCCGCTTCGCACAGGATTCTCGTAACAGTATCGAATAATGGCGTTCAACGATTCCTCCTGCCGAATGCCGTGTTCGTGATAAGCCGCCTGCCAGAGCGAACCACTGCGTCCCAAGATGGTGTTAATTTGCTTCGCCGTGAAATTCTTGAAGGCCTTAATGAGTCTCGAAAGAGTCTGATTATCGCCAAGTTGAATGACCGTATGAATATGATCCGGCATTACGATGAGACAAAACCATTTGCACCGCCCATTAGTTTCGAGCCAGTCTAAGGTTTCAAAGATTATGTTTGCAATCTTCCCGTTGGCAAGAAGGGTTTTCTGCCAATTGTCGACAGCGTAACGGAGTAGTATGCACCCGGAATCGAGTGTCTGCCTTTCCGCAACTGTCGGTGTCCTCGTTTCACAATGTCCGTCGGAGTTTTCATGGTTAGCTGAAAGGGTTTTCGATTGTCATGTCTCTGCTATGTCCGCGCGAAATCGGAAGTCAAGGGATCCAGAAAAGGTTAATTTCCACCGGAAAGACAACGTCACAGAAAAAATAGCCACAGGCAATCGCGACCGGGAGGAGGACCTCTATCGCAGGATATACTATCGCGCTCCTTATTCAGGTCGCTTGATCTCCAACAGAGGAGGATTGCCTGGCCAATCGCGACCGGGAGGTCGCTCCTACAGGGGATGTCGGGTTTAACGCATCTGTGCCTACTCGTAGACGACGGTATCAACTTGATGATGCTTGATATAATCCCAATCCATCTCCACGCCAAGCCCGGGGCCCTGCGGCACCGGCACATGCCCGTTCTCGTCGATGTTCTCGAGTTCGTCGGTAAATTCGGGCGGTCGGATTGGCGCTTTCGTCTGGCGAATCTTGGGGTTCAACAGTCCGAGTTCGTAGTAGTTCGTGTTGCGGACAGCGGCGATGCAGTGCCGATGCGCCAATCCTCCGCCGTGGAACTCCACATCTATCCCAAAACCTTCCGCCGCGTGCGCCACCTTCATGGCACCGGTAATCCCGCCGTCTTCGTAGGTACCCGTGCGCACGAAATCGGTGCCGCCGTTTGCGATAAAATCAACGTGATGCTCTAAGCCGAAAACGTGCTCCGTCTGCAGCAGCGGGGTGTTAATGAACTCCCTCAACTTCTTATGTCCGAATATCGACACGCCGCCGTCTTTATAGGGGTCCTCCAGCCAGAAAAAGTTTGCCGCGTCGCACGCTTTGCCCACCTTGAGCGCGTCCGCCCAGGTTTCATATTCACACGCCGGGTCGAGCATCAGGTCCATCCGATCTCCCACGCGCTTCCCGACCTCAAGCACATTCGCCACCTCGCGCTCAATCGGGGCATTCCCCCAGCCGTGAATCTTGAAGGCGCGGTACCCCAGTTCGCTGCATTGTTCCGCAAAATCGGCGAAGTCTTCGGGCGTGCTAAGTCCGCCGTTCTCATCGCCGTGATAGGTGCTGGCGTAGGCGGGGATGGTTTCCTTGTAACCGCCGAGAAGCTGGTAAATCGGGGCGCCGAGCGCCTTGCCCGCGAAATCCCACAACGCCACATCAACCGAGCTGATAGCGGTGCGGTCGGTGTGGCGCAGCCCGCGTTTCAGGTCGTTGTAAATTTTCTCGCGATGGAACGGGTTTTTGCCCAGTAGATAGCCTACGACACTGCCGGACAGCCGCCCGCCATCCGATTCGCCGATGACCCCGGTATTCGTATGAATCCGAAGAATTGAGGGCTGCATCTTGAGAACGCTACCCTTTTCGTAGACCATGTTGAACCCGTTGTAATCGGTTCCCATGTCCTGGATCTCGTGTTCGTAAACCACGACTTCGATTTTCGTTATCTTTGGGTCTGCCATTGGGAATTGCTCCTGGTTGATGTTAGGGGTGTGTGGTGGATAGTCACCGAGAAACAGTGACCAGTAGTCAGTGGCTAGTGGCCAGTGAAGAAACGGAGAATCAGCAGGACGGTGGGCAGTGCCCACCCTACAAGTCGCTACAAATCGCTCAACCCAACCTACATGGCTCAATAAAGGCTCATGAGACGCTCGGCGCCGGGAATCGGTTTACCTTCAAATTCCGGCGTAAGCCAACGCGCCCGGGAGGGTCTGCCCGGATTTCGGTAGGCGTACACCACCGTCCACCGCGTATCGCTATTCACGCGTCTTGGACTGACCGCGTGTGCGGCGTGCGTCCACATCAAGGCGACCGTTCCCGCCGGCGCGGACAGGTCTTGTATTTCCAGCGGTTCCCCCGTCACGGGGTGTGTCTTTCCCGCCACCCATCCCGTCTTGAGCGCCTCATCCGTGTCAGCCTTGATTTTTGCGTCGCGGTAGTGATGGCTGCCCGGCACCGCTTTCAAGCCGCCGTTACCGACCTCAAACCCGTTGACGTAGAAGAAGATGCGGACAAACCCCAAGTTGGGATCGTCATCGGCGTATTCGTGACTATGCCAATGTGAACCGTTATTCCCACCCGGGCGGTTGAGCGTCACGCAGTGGTCAAATCGGATCTCCTCGCCCAGGACTCTTCGTGCCAAGTCGAGCATTTGTGGATGGGGAATGAGGCTCTCCAGATAGGCGTCGTACTCCGCCGCAAAGCGGTTAGGCTCGTGGCCTTCGACGGCGGACGGTACCAAATCTTGAATGTGCGACAGTGACGCCGTCAGTCGCTCGCAAGCCTCCGGCGTCAGGATGCCGGGCAGGAGAAAGTGCCCGTCTTTGTCCAAGACGGCTTTCTCTTTCTCGCCAAATTCGTAAGGTCGAAATATTGGAATATGTTCCACGGAAATCCTCCCTAGAAACAGTGACGAGTGGATCTCTACGGGATTTCTATCGCGGTCACTAGCCGCTCCCTTGATCCTTCGCTATTCGCTCAGTTGCTGGTCAGTGTCTAGTGACCAGTAAAGAAACGGAGAATCAGTCCGTAGGTTGGGTTGAGCGGAACACTAACAATCGCACGCCATCGGAGAGCGGTGGCCCTGGGGCCCGATGTTGCTTGAAGTGTCCAAACGTGTAGTGAAACCCAACTTAATAACACGTGCAGCGGTTTACTTGAGTGTTGGGTTTCGCTATCGCTCTCTCGCACACCAGTTTACTTGAGAAATTGCATACTATTTGCTTCGATGTGACATGATTGTTGCCGCTCAACCCAACCTACATAAATCTGGGGCTTTTAAAGGCTGGTGCGCACCCTACATTTTCCGGTTGATCCTACATGGCTCAATAAAGGCTCATCAGCCCTTCGGCGCCGGGAATCCGTTTCCGTTCAAATTTTGGGGTAATCCAACGTGCATGCGATGGTCTGCCCGGATTTCGGTAGGCGTATACCACGCCCCAGCGTGTATCGCTATCTGCATGTCTCGGGCTTACGGCGTGTGCGGCGTGCGTCCACATCAAGACGACGCTGCCCGCTGGCGCGGATAAATCCTGTATCTCCAGCGGTTCTCCCGTCAAGGGGTGGGTCTTTCCCGCCATCCAGCCCGTCTTGAGCGCTTCATCCGTGTCCGCGTTGATTTTCGCGTCGCGGTAGTGGTGGCTGCCCGGTACCGCTCTCAAGCCGCCGTCGCCAGCCTCGAACCCGCTGACGTAGAAGAAGATGCGCACAAAACCCAAGCTAGGATCGTCCTCGGCGTATTCGTGACTGTGCCAACCGGTGCCTCCGTTACCGCCCGGGCGGATGATCGTTACACAGTGGTCGAATCGAATCTCTTTGCCGAGAACCTTCCGTGCCAAATCAAGCAACTGTGGATGCGAGATAAGGCTCTCCAGATAGGCGTCATACTCCGCCGCATAGTGGGCGGGTTTGTGACTTTCGACACTGGACGGGGTCAGGTCTAGAATTTTGCGAAACGAAGACATCAGCCGCTCGCAAGTCTCCGGTGTCAGAATGCCGGGCAGGAGAATGTGCCCGTCTTTGTCCAGTAGGGCTTTCTCCTTCTCGCCGAACTCGTAAGGTTGAAATATGGGTGTATGTGTCACAGGAAACCTCTGAGAATCAGTGGCCAGTGGCTAGTGTCTAGTGACCAGTAAAGAAACGCGGAATCAGTGGATCTCTATCGATCAACTGAGCAGATGGCGATAGTTTGTCCTACTCGGTATATACTCCCTTAATCCCTACTCGCTCACCCAATCATCACGGGCGTTTTCAAAGGCTGGTAGGATCCCTATCGCACTAACTATGGGATTAACTATCGCCTTCGTTATCCACTCAGTTGATCATTCGCTTGATCGCTCCTACAGACTATTCCCGCGCTTGATTCTTACTTCTCGCCATGAATCCATTCGGAGCCTTGGGCTTCTAATTCCTCCCGGATATTCCGTTCCAGCCGCCCCGGAATGCTCAACGGATTGAACGCCGACGCTCCACAATCCGCAACCAAGCTGTGTCCGGTGACGGAGGACGACTCATCGGAAGCGAGGAAGAGCATGACCTCCGCCACCTCCTCCGGCTGCGCCGGATTGCCGCGCGGATAGAGAAATTTTTGTCTTCTGACCTCGGCGGGGTTGCCCGCGAGCATCTCGAGTTTTTTCTCGGTGAGCATTCGGGCGGGCGTCAGCGCATTGGCGCGGATGCTGTAAGGACCGTAGGTGACCGCCAGGCTTTGCGTAAAGTTAATCATGCCCGCCTTGGCTGGACCGTACGATGAAATGCTCGGACTGCCGAACATCGCATTGCCCGACGAGACATTGATAATGCTGCCGCCGCCCTGTTCAATCATCAACGGCACCACTAATTTGCAGAAAATAAGCGGCGCGGTCAAATGGCAAAACAGCCCGTCCTCCCAATCTTCAAGCGTGACATCCTCCAGCTTTCCGCCGGGATTGTCGATGATGGCGTTGTTCACCATAACGTCGATCCGCCCGTACCGCGCCCGGGTGAATTCCACGAGCGCGGCAATGTCGTCTCTGTTCATGACATCGCACTTCTTGTAGGCGATCTCGCCGGGTAGCCCGACCGCCGCGTCGAGCACTTTTTGGGCGTTTTCCGGTGTCCTTCCCCGGTCGCAGATGGCAACCGAAGCGCCCTCCCCCGCGAACAGCAGCGCCGCCGCTTTCCCGAGTCCCAGCGTTGCGCCAGTGATGATGGCTACCTTGCCTTCCAATCGTGTTCCCATTGATTTCTCCGTTTTAACCTTTACTTTATGGGTAAGTGTTTCGTGTTATAGTCGTTGCAAATTATAATTTCACATGCGGGATTTGGTTGGTTCGATTCGCAGTAGTGCAATTTATAGTGCGTCTTCCGTTGGAGCGAACTTTGCCTCGCGAAGGAGGTCGCGACCGGGAGGTCGCTCCTACAGTAACAATTTTCAATCATCAAATCACCAAGCAAGTATGTGTAAATTATGATTGTGAATGACTATAGAGGTGCGATGCAAACCAATTCATTGCATTGATGGGACCGCCACAAAAGATGATTTATGGCGCTCGTTTCCGAACGGGCGTGGCCCGGTGCGGTTGGAAACCGCACCTACCGTATGGGGTTGGGAAACCCAACCCCTACGAAACACCACGCGTGTGTGCGCTTCCGGATAATCTGGTTCCGATGAAATGTCAACAGAACCTAGTCCAGGTTCTCTATTGCGCAACTCATCGCCCAGCACCCGTGCGTGGTGTTTTCAAAGTTGCTCAGCTTGACCATCAACTCGTTAGCACCCTTCTTCAACCGGGCGGGGACGTTAATCGCCTCGAAACCGTGGTCATGGCGAAAAGTTCCCAAGTTCTCGCCGTTTAGCCACACGGTCAACCAATCGTCGAAACCGAACCGAATTTGGACTGATTGCTCCTCGGCAGACTCAATGGTTGTGCGGGCGTAGGCGGAACGATCCAACTGGTCCTGAAAGCCGGAGCGGCAGTAGGTTGACAAATCTATCCACGTGTGTTCCGTTTTGGCGGAGTGTACCGAGAACTCCGTTTCGTTTTCTTGAAACTGTCCCGTCCAGGCGCCTGTGACCTCTTCGGGGATCTCGGATTGTAGAAACTGCTCGTGACTGCCGCATTCAAAGGGGCCAGCAATTTCCCACGATTCGGGCGACGCGACCGGATGCGCTTGGCTTTCCGGCACCCGGTAGTAGTACACCACGGTCTCCGTGTCGTCCGCGCGAGACCCGCAGCGGAGTAGCAACGAGGAGTCGAACGTCACCGGATCCGTGCCGAAGAAACGGTAGACGACCCCGTCTTGGTCGTATTCGGACCCATAGCGGTGATACGTGCAACCGATCCAGCGCGTCATCACCTCGTGGTAGCCAAAACATAATCCGAAATCATCCTCCTCGTTATACCCCCTGATGACGTGGGGGTCGGTTTCCCCATCAATCATCCACACCTGTCCGCCGGTGTGAAAGATCACGTCGCTGTAGTCGCGCTGTCTAATGCCTTTGACGATGCCCGCGACGAACCCCTTTCCGGATACGTCAGCCATGAGATAGGAGGAATGATGACTCGCGGGGGACTCGCTTTTGTATACTGCCTGCAAACGGTAAGGGGTGATGTCGGTCCCCTCGGGGTACTGCTGCCAGTCCGCCATAAAGCGAATGAACTGATCCATCAACGGCTCCATCGTAATTCGGCACGATTTGGCGAACGGAATCGGCAGATATATGTTGAAGCTGTCACCGTGTACCGCCCCCAATCTTCGGGTCAAGACCGTGAACCCGGCGTTGACCACACGATACGGAGATTGATCGAGCAAAACACCGCACAGCCGCTTCAGATCCAAGTTCACTAACGGCTGTGATTCGTCATCGACATAAATCTTGATGATGGAGTTGGTGTTGGAATTGTCTTTATAATCTTCGGTAGTACGCGGTCGGTCGGTCGGGTTCGGGGAAAACCAAATGTGCCTGACGCAACCGGGTCCCCGTGCCCGGAATACCTCAATGGTTTTCCCCATCGCCGCTTGCCTATCCCTCATCGTATGCCGCCGGGCGCGGAATTGCATCGGTAGTTGGATAAACGGAAAATTTGGATCCGGAAAGTTCATGGCGTGGCTCATAGGAATACCTTCCTAGCGTTAGTATGGTAGGGCTTGCGCGGTTGGGCGGCTCGGAACCTCTTATTGGCAATTCACTAGACATCTTTCCAAAATA
Organism: Candidatus Poribacteria bacterium; assembly: GCA_965204085.1. Taxonomy (GTDB): domain Bacteria; phylum Poribacteria; class WGA-4E; order WGA-4E; family JAJDTR01; genus JAJDTR01. Next base: position 96,252 of record CBDBEE010000003.1, read on the forward strand.
ATGTCAGTTGTTTCGGGATTAATTCACAGCGTTGAGTGACCAAAGGAGCAAACGCATTGTCAAGAGATTCAAGAGGTGCCCCTCTATGCTGGTTTTCCTGCTCGATGCCTCTGTACCTTCTTGATTTGATTAATGCAAGTGCTACCTGTCGCCCCGCTGGGGCTTGGGAATGAGTGTGTCTACTGATTCTATACACCTTCCGCACCGCTGGTGCTAAAGATTGCAAAACCCATGGAGCGGAAGACAACCGTTGTGATTATCTTTGGTGCTAGCATGATTCAAGGGATTATAGATGCGTTTCCCCTACGTATAATCCGTGTAGTCCGTTTAATCAGTGAAAGTCCGCGATTCAGACAATCACCAAAACACCCCATAAACGGCAAGATCAAGCGACTGGATAAGGAGTGCGATAGAGATCCCTCAAACGAGTAAATAACGAGCGATCAACTGACGGTTTAAGGAAGGAGCAACTGACCGAATAGGATCAAACAAGTGATCAGGGAGGGATCAAGTGAGTGAATAACGAATGATCAAACGACTGAACAAGGAGCGGGACTTGCTATCGCCTTCGCTATCCGCTCAGTTGATCGATAGAAATCCCACAATCTGTAGGTTGGGTTGAGCAACGCGAAACCCAACGTCTGTAGGTGGCTATCTATTGCGTTGGGTATTATTACGCTTTCCTTTCCAGTGATAATTATTTCTAATAGGACTTACGTAGCACCAGTGGGTCGGGAATCGGAGTTCCCTCGTACAGGGGTCGCGACTTGGAGATCGCGGGATCTCTATCGCACTGGGATCCCTATCGCGCTCGCTATTCGCTCACTTGATCTATCCGCTCGTTTGATCCTACAGAAGACGCAATTTTTGACGGTGCGGAGTTTAAATGAAGGAGCAGGCCTTGCTATCGCCTTAGGATCTCCAGCGAGAAACAACTACGTCTTTGACATAACCGCAACCGATTTCACCGCTCTCTGACTTTAGCGTCGTAGATGAGGAACTCCGTAATCTGACCGGCTGTTTTCGGCGTCAATCCCGATCCGGGCTTGCGCATCATTTTCCGAACGTACTTCCTCCACTCGTCTTCGGTAAACGAAGAATTGATCGGGCGGGCGAGGGTATGACAACGGCTGCATTTGTTCGCGAACAGTTCGTAGTATTCCCGCATCTTGGGCGGATAACCTGACGCATCAACATAGTTTTGCCCCTTATCGGCGGGATAGGTCTTGGGCGTCGCTTGGGGTATCTTGAGCATGCCGACAACAATGGCAACCACCAATCCAAGCACAATCAGCACGGTTATCCAGACCACGAATCGACTCATCTGTCAGATTCCTACCCGTTACGCCTCCGCCTTAAGCATCTCCACGCGCCGTTGGGCTGCCGTCCCCAAGTAGTGATTATCAAATTCTTTCGCGACCGAATTGAAGATCCTTATTGCTTTCTTGTGCTGTTCGATTTTATTGTGGGCTTCTGCCAACCAATAACGGCACTTGGCAATTGTAGCGTTAGGGATTTCATCGCCGTATTCATCTGTTTTTGCCGGCTTCGCGTGCCTCTTTTCGTAGGCGATGGCGGCTTCAAAGTTCTTTATGGCGTCCTCGAAATTCCGGTCCTCGTGGTATGCTTTAAAGGCAAGATACAGGTTTAGGTTTTCGCTAGTTTCGCGGAGAAATTCGAGGTTATCGCCGACCTCTTGCAAAGCGTACTCCTCAACGAGTGGTATGTCGTCCAGTTCCTGATCCTCTTCAAACTCAGCCATTTCAATCTCCTTTATGAAGGTTTGGTAGTGGATTTAGTATACCAAACGTGAGATTGAATCGCAAACGATAAAACCTTCTGCAACCTCCCAATCCATCGGGATAGCTATCCCCGTCAATGTCCGTCCGTAAGGGTGCGGCTCCCGCACCCATTCTTTTGTTCACCGCCATCCCGCACGATCAACGAATCACTGTAAGAGCGACCCCCGGGTCGTGGCTATCAAGCGAACAATCAAGGGATTTGTAGGGTCGAATCAGACAAATGGATAGTGAGGGAAATTTTCTATCAATCAATGGAATGAATAATGATCGACCGACTGGTTAGGGAGGGCGATAGTAAATCCGTTAAGCGGGCGAATAGTGAACTTGCAACCTTCTCACGGAACCCGTTGCGCCCATCCCAATACGCAACGTTACCCCGGTTTGTGTAATGCTCCACAGACTTTTGTACCACAAGGGATCTCTATCGTACTCGTTATCCACTCGCTTGATCTGTTATATTGTGATTCGTGCCCGCAAACTAACAGTTTGCGGTACATTGGGTGAATTGCTGATGGTTACAGTGTTTGCCGAATTAGCAACATCAAAATATCAAGGCGCCCTAGTCAATCTCCGTAGTTTGGTAAATGTAATGAACCAAGGAACTGAATCAAATTGGTGTTGATGAATCAACGAAAACGTAATAACATATTAAGCAGTCGTCGAGGCAAAGGAGACAAATCAATCATGGATTTTGCATCATGGAGCCCCTCACATACCATCCTTGTGCTTGTTTTTATCATTGGTTTCATTGGGCAGGTTGCCGTCCTGTTCAATCGCACTTCAAGACTGGAGAAACGTGCAGACAAGACAGACTGGCGCATTGATGAACTCAGAGATGACTTCAGAACCGAAATGAATCAGAGCTTTTCGGATATGCGTTCGGAAATGAATCATCGACTTTCGGATATACAAAGCGAAATTCGGGATGTCCGAAATGAAATCGGTGATGTTCGAAAAGAAATGGCTGACGTCAGAAAAGAGATGGCTGACATCCGAACCGAAATCAGCAAACTCAACCAGAATCATATCGATCATCTGACCCACCACAACTAAAATCCCACCCCGGTCTCCGGCCTTCTATACACATGCCGCGCCTCTAGTGCCAATGCCCTTTCTTCCTTTCTCGTTTTCCCGCTCCCTCACCTCCTCGTCTTCCAGCCCCCGCTTACGCATCACGTCTTTTATCCTGTAAATCCTTGAATCCTGATCATCCTGATTCAGACAAATTACACCTCCCACCGCGTAGTTGCCGAATGAACCAATGCCCCGAAAAGTACTCTTCATAGAAATCCCCCTCACCCGATAATTTGTGGGGGGCGGCATCTTGCCCCGACCAACTTTCTTTAGGGCGCGATAAACTGAAGGAACCTGGTCCGACGTAGGGGCGATCAACGAATTACTGTAGGAGCGACCTCCCGGTCGCGACCCGGTAAAGTGCGTTCAGGCGAATGGATAATGAGTACAATAGAATTCCGCTGCGATCAAGTCAATGAATATTGAGCGATCAACGGACTGAATAAGGGATACGATAGCTAATCCCTATAGAACTCCTACCAACCTTTAAGCCCTGGAAGGGCGATAGGTGTATAGCAACCCGGCATCACCCATTACCAAAGCCCCAGCAGGGCGACACCCATACGTGCCTACCCTTTTCCCACAAACTCTACCCCAAGCCAACCCTATTTCCCATTGGCAATCCCCCGGTTCCTGTGCCATAATCCTATACTGCGAACCGTAGTGTACACTAAACTTCACTATGGTTGATAAATTCTGAGCTACATGCCAAATCAAACGGGAGGCAACGCCGTGTCCAAGAAATCACAAAAAACCGAAACCGATGACGGCATGCGACGGCTACTGAGGCACGCTCCAGGCACCCTTGGCGGTGCTGCTGGCTCTGCTATGGGTTTGGGGTTAGGGGCTATTGCAATACCGGGCGGCGAAGCAATCGGAGCTTGGTTGTTAATTGCTCAACCCAACCTACATCAACGATGCTATTTCCGGCAGGGCATCTTCCGCTTGGCGGTGTAATCACGGAACGTGCCGCAGCATGTACGATAGCTACGGCATACGGCGTATGCCTACTACTTTGCACATCTTTTTTGTTGCAAACAATCCGAATCTGATATATAATTTAGGCTGCTTCAATTTGGGTGTACAGTCTCAATGTCGAATCTTGTGAAGTTTTTCACAATCCTATTGAAATATAGGGGAGACCATGTTTTTTAACTTCGCAAATGTACTGATTTTTCTCTTCGTCGGTTCCGTATTCGTAGCGCTGAACCTCGCGGTGTCTCGCCTGCTCCACACGAAAATTTTCATGGAGGAGAAGTTCATCCCGTATGAGTGCGGCGAAGATCCGATAGGCGATACGCGTATCAAGTTCAATACGCGCTTCTATGTCATTGCCCTCATTTTTCTGATCTTCGACGTTGAGGTGGTGTTCCTGTTTCCGTGGGCGGTTGTTTTCCGCGGTATCGGTGTGCTTGCGTTTGTCGAAATGTTAATCTTCATCGCGGTGCTGCTGGTCGGACTCGCCTATGTTTGGGCGAAGGGCGACCTCGAATGGATTCGCTCGATCCAGCAGGAGGTACAGGGGAAGCGAGAGGAAATCGAAGCTTAGCCGAGGACGGAGGTTGATTCGTTTATGATTATCGATGAGAAACTTGACGACAATGTAATCGTCACGTCCGTGGACGCCGTGGCGAATTGGGCGCGTGCATCCTCGTTGTGGCCCATGACCTTCGGACTGGCGTGTTGCGCGATAGAGTTTATGGCGACGGCGGCTTCCAACTATGACCTGGACCGGTTCGGAGCGGGTGTCCCTCGTGCGACCCCGCGTCAATCGGATCTGATGGTGATTTCCGGCACCGTCACCCTGAAGATGGCGACGCGTATCAAGCGACTCTACGAACAGATGCCGGAACCCAAATACGTTATCTCGATGGGAAGCTGCGCCACCAGCGGCGGTCCCTACTGGCAACACGGATATCACGTGCTGAAAGGCGTGGATCGAATTATCCCGGTTGACGTTTATGTTCCCGGTTGCCCGCCCCGGCCCGAAGCGCTGATTGAAGGGTTACTGAAGCTACAGGAAAAGATTAAGACACAAACGGTCGCCAAGCGTTCGTACATCCCGTTCTTGCGCAGGCTGTATACCAAGACGGATCTCAAAGACCAAGAGATTGAGGCAGTGGTAGAGGAAGGCGCCGAGGAGAAGGAAGAAGCGACTGCTTAACGAACTCCCGCGATAAAGGGCGAAAGGAGAGCTGCAACGCAATAGGTTGATTCCCGGCTCGGGATGCGTTGTTTTATCCGTGACATCGGAAGATATTTACACAAAACTTAAAGAGGAGTTCGGAGACTCCATACTCTCCTTAGAGGAGGTCGTCCTAGATTCGTTTATTCTCGTCGCACCCGATGCAACCGCCGATATTGCCCGTTATCTCGCCGAAGAAGACGAGTTGGCGTTCGATTCGCTGATGTGTTTAAGCGGGGTTGACTTGGGCGTCAAGGAAGAAAACCTTGAAATCGTCTACCACCTCTTCTCAATGACCCACCGTCACACTGTAGTCCTCAAAGTTCACCTGCCCAAGGAAGATCCGCACATACCCTCCGTCGAAGATATCTGGAAGACAGCGAATTGGCACGAGCGGGAAGCGTACGATCTCTACGGAATAACCTTTGAAGGGCACAGCGATCTGCGGCGAATCCTGATGCCGGAGGACTGGGAAGGGCATCCGTTGCGCAAGGATTACAAGGATCCTGAGTTCTATCGGGGGATGCGCGTGCCGTATTGACGGTTGAAAATTGCCAGTACCGCTATTGTAGGAGTACCGCCCACCGTTCTTTGTAGGAGTTAACCGACTGATTAAGGAGGGATCAAGAGAACCGGGAAGGTGGCCCGTTACGCTAGGATTTCTAGCATCCAGAACATTATCGGGGGATGCGGGTGTCGTATTGCTGTAGACAAGCATAGCGGACCCGTCTGAACAAGAGATAAACCCCCACTATGCGGGAAGAAATTGTAATATTGATTCGGGTTCGTCCATGCGTAGGAAGCAATTATCGGCTTGTTGGCGGATTAACCGATTTGGAATGACCAAGTCGGGATTCTGTACGGCGTACCCACGGAGTTCGCAGTAGCTTCGTTCGTCGCTATCTCTGATAACCGATCAGCGATTATGCGTTCTCTACTGAAGTGGTAGCGTGGTTCTCAATGAATCGCCGAGCCAAGAATTTTTGAGTTTTCGTCTGCCGAAGCCGCCATGTCATTATTCCTTGTCTACGAAAGGAAAATATCATGGTACGCAGAACCGCATTAATCACCGCTTTACTATTCCTGACGCTTCTTCTGTCGGGAAAAACCGCCGTGCCCGCGATCCCTACCTCTGAAGAGATCGCCCAGCAGGCGCTAAGTTCAACAGTGCTGCTAACGATGACGGATGCCGATGATCGAGTCATGGCATACGGCAGCGGATTCTTTGTTTTATCGAATGTTATTGCAACCAATTTTCACGTGATTGACGGAGCACACGGAGGCACCGCCCGCCGCGTCGCTCAGAACAAATCATACACGCTCAAGCAGATTCTCAAGAGCGATGAGATACAGGATTTGGCGCTGATCGAGGTATCGGCTCCGGACGTGGAACCGCTTCCCATCGGCGATAGCGGTAGTCAGTCGTTACGGATCGGCGCGAAAGTTTATGTTGCCGGCAATCCGCTGGGTTACTGGTGGGGGACGTTCTCCGAAGGTATTGTTAGCGCCCGTCGAAGGTGGAATGATGGAGCGGATAGGCTTCAGATGACGGCTCCAATTTCGCCCGGAAGCAGCGGCGGTCCGGTGCTTAATGAGAGAGGTGAAGTTATAGGCGTTTCCGTCGCGTCGAGTTCAGACGATAGGGCTCAGAATATCAACTTCGCGGTTCCGTCTAACGAACTCAAGAAACTCGTCGCAGAATTGGATCCGCCGACGATGAGCCTTGCTCTCCCTCGGCGAGCGAATTGGAATGTCGGGGACGCGATTGATGTGTTGCTCAAAATCGAGAACGGATCGGACATTGCGGGATTTCAGGTTACTCTAGGATTTGATGGTTCCGTTCTCAAATATCTTGAGGTGTTGAAGGGCGATTACATCCTCGAAGGGGATGAATTTGCTCGTGAGATTGACGGCGAGAATCGGGTGACATTGGCGGCAATCGGCTTCCCCCAAGTCATGGATGACGATGGGGTGCTTGCCGTGATAAAGTTTGAGATTACCGCTTTCAAGCCGTACGGATGGGTACTGTCCGACCTTATTATGTCGGAGGCAATCCTTGTAAATGCCGATGGAGGGCGTTCGTATCCTCTTGTATCCCATGCGAAGGTATGGGCGCGTCCACTCGGATTCCTAGAGGATGTGAACGGTGACGGCGATGTAGATATTCTGGATTTACGATCCGTTTTCGCCAATTTTGGCGTGCGCGGGAGGAATCATGCGGATGTCAATGAAGACGGTGTCGTCGATGTGGTTGACTTGGTAAGAGTTGCCTCGGCTATAAACACGCCGCGGGGAGCTGCTCCTCCATTTGCTCAAGAAGCTCTTGAGGGACTCAGTGCGGCGGACGTGAAGCAATGGTTGGCACAAGCCTCGAAGCGCGGACTGACGGATCCCACTTCGCTGAAGGGCATTTTCGTTTTGGAGCAACTTCTCAAAACACTGCTGCCGAAAGAGACGGCGCTGTTGCCCAATTTTCCGAACCCGTTCAATCCGGAGACATGGATTCCGTACCGCCTAGCCAGTGCCTCCGATGTGAAGATTGCGGTATACAACACAAACGGCGTGCTGGTTCGTCAATGGGACTTGGGACATCAAGAGGCGGGATTCTACACCGATAGATACAGCGCGGTATACTGGGACGGACGTAATCAACACGGTCAGCTTGTCGCAAGCGGCGTTTATTTTTACTCGTTAACCGCCGGTGAGTTCACGACTACACGTAAAATGTTGGTCGGAAAGTAATACCATTTCGCTTGAATATCAGCGCAAAAAGTAAAGTAGCTATTTCGTTTAGAATTACACGGTTACGCGGTGCAGCACCTAGTAAGATTAAGCGAGTGCATAGCGAGAAATTAACTGAGTGGACAGCGAAGGCGATAGTAAATCCCGCGCGATAGTGATCCCGGAAGATTCCGTGTCGGATGATGAGCGTCAAGCATGGTTGAATCTATCTATGCAGGGCTTGGAAGAAGCATACGGGGAGGACGAGCCGGAGTATTCTAGCGACCTTATCAAAGACGTAAACCCCCACTATGAGGGAAGGTAGGATAATTTTTACTGCATAGGGATCAAGTTAAACGTTTTGGGTTGCAAGCCACGCGGTTTCTAATGTCTTAAACCGTTAATCTCCATGTAGACATGGGCGATGGAATACCTACCCATTCGTTGATGGGTGCACCACAGAAGATGACTCATGATGCTGGTTTCCGTGTGGGCCGGTGCGGTTGGAAACCGCACCTACCGTATGGGGTGAGATTGAGATTTACTCCTCGCCCAATGGGGACTAAGTTAGGGTATTGCGGCGAAGAACTCCACCGATACTAGACGAACTCCCTTAACTTGATCCCTATGCGGTACGATAATTTTTACCTTTATTTGGTTAAATCTCTAACTTTGAATTTTACGCGGATTCATTATGGCGGCACCACAACTTGAAAGCAAATTCATAGAACTACAGCCGTTCTCGGATGAGATGGTCGTGAACATGGGACCTCAGCATCCAAGCACGCACGGTGTGCTGCGCCTAGAGCTGAAACTTGACGGCGAGGTAGTGCGGGAAGCCATCCCGCATCTCGGCTATCTGCACCGCTGCTTCGAGAAACATTCCGAGAATCTCTCCTATCCGCAGATTATCCCGTTCACCGATCGGATGGACTACATCGCCGCCATGAACCAGAATTGGGGGTTCTGCTTGGCGGTGGAGAAGCTGATGGCGGCGGATGAGAAAAAGACATTTGAAGTCCCGGAACGCGCCGAATACCTCCGCGTGCTCATCTGCGAACTGAATCGCATCGCCAGTCACCTTCTGGCGTTTGGCACCTACGGCATGGACATCGGCGCTTTCACACCGTTCCTGTACGCCTTTAGGGACCGCGAAAAGATTCTGCTCCTCTTCGAGAAAATCTGCGGCGCGCGATTGACGTATAACTATGTGCGTATCGGTGGGGTTTCCAGGGATTTGCCGCCCGAATTTCTCGACGAAGTGAAGGAATTCATCGACTACTTCGAGCCAAAGATTGACGAATACAACAATCTTCTGTCGGGCAACAGCATTTTCATTGAGCGCACCGCCGGCGTGGCGGTGATGGACCAGGAAATGGCAATCAGCTACGGCGCGACCGGACCGAACCTGCGCGGTGCCGGTTTGCAGTGGGATCTGCGAAAGGACGAGCCGTATTCGATTTATGACCGGTTCGATTTCGACATCCCGGTCGGTAAGGACATGCCCGAACTCGGCGCGGTCAAAGGTGACTGTTGGAATCGGTACAAGGTGCGGATGGATGAGTTGAAGGAGTCCGTCAAGATTGTCCGACAGATACTTGAGCTTGAGGGCGGAATTCCCGACGGACCGATTGTGGCGGAATTCAAAGCGGTGCGTCCACCCAAGGGTGAAATCTTCTTCCGGAGCGAAGCGCCTCGCGGCGAATTGGGATTCTACATCGTGAGCGACGGCACGCCGAAACCGCTTCGTCTGAAGGCACGGTCGCCGTGCTTTAGTGCGTTGAGCGCATTGGCGGAGTTGAGCAGAGGATTGATGGTCGCCGATATCATTGCCATTATCGGGAGTATTGATATTGTAATGGGCGAGGTTGACCGCTAAACGGACTTGGGAATCCCCAGTTATTCGCGATGGGTGGCGGGCGATTCCCACTTGATATTCTAATCTTCCGGGACTTACGCAGCGATAGCAGGTCGCTACCGTAGGCGGGGCATCTTGTCCTATAACACATTGCCGGTCGCGACCGGGAGGTCGCTCCTACAGGGATTTTAGTGTCGAAACGGAAAATATGTTGTTTTGCTGCGAACCTCTAAGTGGTCTATTGCGGAAGTCTCATCTTCCAACAAGGAGTTGAAGTGTTGGACCTGATACAGCAAATTAGTACGATTTTTTCACGAGTGTCCTCCGAACCTACGGCAAACTGGGCGGAGGATTTTGCTCGCAACCGATTGATTCCGATTCTGGAACATCTCCCGTTTGTTCCGGCGGGGGTCGCCGAACACTTTCCGGTGTCGCTGGGCACGATTCTCGTGATGTTCGGGGCATGCGGTATTTTTGTCGCCATTGTGCCGCTCATTCCCCTCGTGCTGGTGCTGGCGGAGCGCAAGGTTTCCGCCCAGATTCAGAACCGGACCGGTCCCATGCGCGTAGGTCCCTGGGGTACGCTTCAGACGCTGGCAGACGGGGTCAAGTTAATATTTAAGGAAGATTTCATCCCGCCGCAGGGTGACAAACTCCTCTTTGTCTTGGCGCCGTATATCATCTTCGCGTGTTCATTCGCCGCTTTCGCCGCCATCCCATTTGGTCAGGGAATCTTGATCAGTGACTTCAACATCGGTATCTTCTATATTATGGCGATCTCCTCGGTTGTCGTCATGGGCGTTATTATGGCGGGCTGGTCGTCCAACAGCAAATGGTCGCTCTTGGGAGCGCTCCGATCCGCCGCGCAAATCGTCAGCTACGAAATCCCGCTGGGGCTTTCCATTTTGGTTGTCGTGATGCTGGTTCAGAGCTTGGGGATGCAGGACATCGTCGGAAGCCAATCCGAAGGGCTGTTTAGCTGGCTGATTTTCCGCACCCCCTTTACATTTATCGCCTTTTTTGTCTTTTTTATCTCATCGATCGCCGAAGTGAATCGGACGCCGTTTGATTTGCCGGAGGCGGAATCGGAGATTGTCGCGGGGTTTCACACCGAATACAGCGGTATGCGATTCGCGCTCTTTTTCATTGCGGAATATGCGAACATGTTTGCCGTGTGCGCCATCGCGGCAACACTGTTTCTCGGTGGTTGGGAGGGCATCCTGCCGGGATACGACTTCCTCGGCGGAATGCCGGGCTTCGTCCTCAAGACACTGTTCTTGGTGTTCGTTATGATGTGGTTGCGGTGGACGCTGCCGAGGCTGCGCGTCGACCAATTGATGAACCTCTGCTGGAAATATCTCCTGCCAATCGCATTCTTCAATATTCTGGGAGTGGGGATATGGGGGTTGATTTTCCCGGAAGATTCCACGCTAAGCATAATCATCAGCATGGCTCTCATCGTTGTCGGGCTTATCGTCACATACGCCGTGGCGGGAAAGAGTCTATCCAAACGCCCCGAGCCTCAGCCGAGTTCGGTTTAACATAGGGAGGGTTGGTACGATGAATAAGTATTTCTTCAATATCTACAAAGCGCTCTATACGGTGCTCATCGGCATGCGCATTACGTTTAAGCAGATGTTCCGGCACGCGGTAACGCATCAGTATCCCTATCAACGTCCTTTCGAGAAGAAGCGAAATGTGCGCGATATTCCCAAGGGTTATCGGGGGCAACTGTTCAATCGGATTGAGGACTGTATCGGCTGCAAGAAGTGCGAAATGATTTGTCCGGTTGACTGCATCGCCATCACCACCCAAAAGCTTCCCAAAGGTGAACGGCTTTGGGATAGTATGAACGTGGTTCATCTCAAGGATCGCAGCGAGGTGGTGGGTTTCGTCGAAGGCGACGAGAAGGTAGCTCCGGACACGACGGTTACGATTAAAACCCGCGATGAGCAAACGCTGACCATCCCGAGCGGCGACATCGATCGCATCGTCGAACGCAAGCCTGTCATCTTCTACCTCGACAAGTTTGACATCGACATGTCGCTCTGCATGTACTGCGGGCTTTGCACCGAGGTATGCCCGACGGAGTGCTTGATAATGTTTGATGATATGAAGGGCATCGAGTATTCGACATTTGACCGAATGGAGTTGGTTTTTCCGTTCGCCAAACCTGAGATGTACAAGGATGACGCCGCCGCCGAGGCGGAAGAAGCCACGTAGTGGCTAGTGATTAGTGGTCAGTGGTTAGTGGTTAGTGAAAACCCAAGTGGTTTATTTTCCAAAAAAATATGGTTAGTGTTGGGTGCCGGTGCGGTTAGAAACCGCACCTACCGGCATGGTAGAACAGTTTCTTGTGACAGTTTCGTAAGCATTAAACACTTAGCGAATAAACCACTAAGCTACACTTTGTACATCTGTAGGGTGCGCACTGCAATCAAGCGAGTGAATAACGAGTAGGATTTTCTATCGTCCTCCTTACCCAGTCGGAATCGCGACCGGGAGGTCGCTCCTACAAGGATGTTTGATAGAAATGCTATTTGATGAAGACAGTCGGTTTCAAGCTACTAGCTACTAAACACTTACAGTTATGGAATTTGTCGGAATTAAATCTCTGATATTTTACGCATTCGCGTTGCTGACCGTTGCATCTGCGGTACTGGTCGTAACCGTGCGGAATGTCGTTCACGCCGCTTTTTCGCTGATGATTACGCTCTTCGGCGTTGCCGGGCTTTATGTGTTTCTACAGGCGGACTTCCTCGCCGCTACGCAGGTCATCGTCTACGTCGGCGGAATCTTGGTGCTCATCCTATTCGGCGTCATGATGACGAGCGGTCGCCTCCAGATGCGGATTCAGATTGAACGTGGGCAGCTAATCTTGGGCGGGTTGGTCGCTCTCCTGATACTACTGCTCCTGCTCGGCGTGATATCGAACACGCCGCAATGGGAGGGTATTAAGGACGACGGGGCAACATTGGAACCGACAACGCGCACTATCGGCGAGATGATAATGCAGGGAGAGTTCCTGCTGCCGTTTGAAGTTGTCTCAATCCTGCTGTTGGTGGCGCTGATCGGCGCCGCGTTGATTTCCCGCAAGGAGGTGCGAGACGAAGAATGACACTGCAACACTATCTCGTTATCAGCGCGATTCTGTTCACACTCGGCGTATTTGCCGTATTGACCCGCCGTAACGCCATTAGTATCCTGATGGGGATTGAGTTGATTCTGAACTCTTGTAACCTAAATTTCGCAGCCTTCTCGCGCTTTATGACGCCTGCCGAGGACATCAACGGGCAAATCATCGCCATCTTCGGGATTGTGCTCGCCGCCGCGGAAGCGGCAGTGTTTTTGGCTATTATTTTGGCAATTTACAGGGAGTTTGGCACCATTCAGCCCGATCAGACGGATACATTGAAGGGATGAATAGGATGGTCGTTTATTGCGTTTGACTCTGTTTGGATGGTAGGAGGCAATGCCATTTCCGGTAATGTAAGGAATGGTGTTTTCAAAGGCTGGTGGGCAGTGCCCACCCTACAACATTGATTTTGTCGTGGATTGTGACGACCAGAGGTTATATCCACGAGATCCAAATCGTATCATCGCGGAGATTGAGTAAGGAAAGGGTGGTATGGTCGTACCTTTAATCAGCATTATTTTGCTTTGTCCGCTCGCGGCGTTCGCGTTTTTCGCACTGCTATCACTGACCGGTCGAAACTATTCGCGCCAAGACCTCGTCTCGACCGCGGCGATGCTTATCGCCACAATCTGCTCCTTCCTCCTTCTGCCGCAGATTACGTCTCACCCGGAGCCCATCTCAATTCCATGGATCGAGATTGACCAAATCAAACTGTCGATGGGGTTCTATTTCGACAGCGTAACCGCGGTGATGCTGCTCGTCGTGACGATTGTCAGTAGCCTCGTTCACATCTTTTCCATCGGCTACATGCACGGCGATCCCCGCTACCCTCGGTTCTTCGCCTTCCTCTCGTTGTTCTCCTTTTCGATGTTGTTCCTCGTCGTTTCCGATAACCTGTTGGGTATTTATATCGGTTGGGAGCTTGTCGGGTTGTGCTCCTATCTGCTCATCGGGTTCTGGTTCGAGAAGGACTCCGCCGCGGACGCCTGCAAGAAGGCGTTCCTGACCACTCGTGTGGGCGATGTGGGGATGTTCGTGGGCATGATGATGTTGTTCACGAAGTTCCATACGTTCGCGCTTTACGGCGACGGCGGCATCTTCGCAGCGGTCGCGAATCTGGGCTCCGGCGACATGGTTTGGTTATCCATCGCGGGCGTTCTCATCTTTTGCGGGGCTATCGGCAAATCCGCGCAGGTTCCGCTGCACACCTGGCTGCCCGACGCTATGGAAGGTCCCACCCCGGTGAGCGCGCTGATCCATGCGGCGACGATGGTGGCGGCTGGCGTGTACTTGACAGCGCGGATGTTTCCCATTTTAACGCCTGACTCCTCTCTGACGATTGCGTACGTGGGAGGTATAACGGCTATAGTCGCCGCCACAATCGCGATCGTAAGGTTTGACATCAAGCGAGTGCTCGCCTACTCGACCATCAGTCAACTGGGTTACATGATGCTGGGAATCGGTGCCGGGAGCTACGTTGCAGGTCTCTTCCATCTCACCACGCACGCCTTCTTCAAAGCGCTGCTGTTCCTCGGATCGGGCAGCGTAATCCACGCGTTGGCGGTTCATAACGGCTCGCACGGCGACGACCATGAGTCGGAGCATCACGACGCCGAGCACGGCGATACTGAACACCATGACGATGCGGGGTTTGACAGTCACGGCATCCCGGCCGAGCAGGATATGCGCCACATGGGCGGGCTCCGGAAAAAAATGCCCATCACCTTCCTCACCATGCTGATTGCCACCCTGTCGATTTCGGGTGTGCCGTTCGTTTTCTCCGGGTTCTGGAGCAAAGACGCCATCCTGGCGGGCGTTCTTGATCGGGCGATGGCGTGGGATTCTGTGCACTACTACATTCTTTTCATAATCGCGCTCGGTGCCGCCGGCATTACCGCTTTTTATATGTTCCGTCTCATCTTCATGACCTTCTTCGGCGAACCGCGCAACCGAGAGATGTACGACCACGCGCACGAGTCGCCGGGCTCCATGGCGGTTCCGCTGATTATTCTTGCGGTTCTCAGTTTTCCGATTGTCAACACCTGGTCCTTCAACCCGTGGTCTTTTGACAAACATGTGAAGGCGCCAAAACAACCTCACGTGCACGCTCCCGCGCATGCGAGCGAAGAGCGTCCGGTTCTATACGCACTGGCAGGCGCTTCCAACGCGCACGCTGCCGAAGACGCTGGACACGGTGCTCATGATGCCGCGCACGACCACCATGCTCACAGCCCTGCCCACACAATTGCGATGGTTCTCTCCATCATTGTTGCCAGTTTCGGCATTTTGCTATCCTATCTATTCTATCATCGCAAGGTATTCTCTGCAGAGGGCGCGGCATCGCGTTTGCGTCCGCTTTACAATCTCTGCTGGGGCAAATACTACTTCGACGAATTCTATAACGGCGTAATTGTGGCATTGTCCGTCGCGTGGGCTGGATTTCTCAGAGTTTTTGATCTGCGCGTGATTGACGGCATTGTCAATTTGGTGGGGTTTGTCACAAGAGCAGTGGTAGCCGCGTTCACGGGTTGGTTTGATAACAAATTTGTCGATGGGCTAGTGAATTGGGTGGCGCAGATTACGTGGTCGGTCGGCGGGCGGATTCGGCGGATTCAAACCGGCGCAATCCAGAATTATCTGTTAATCGTTTTGGGCGGTGTCGTGCTGTTGATTCTGATTTTCCGCCGTTATTTGTAGTAGGGAACAATGATCGTTGTTCCCTACGAAGAATCTTTGTCGCTGGCTACACCCTGTAAAGAAAAGAGGGGAAATCGGGGATTTGGGGATTGCCGATCACACCCTACAAAGGAAGAAACCGAGTTTTCAAGAAAAAACTCGGTTTCAAACAGACTTGAAGAAAGAGGAATTTATTAGATGTTATTAACGTTGATGATTTTTGTTCCGCTGATCGGGATGGTCGTTGTTTTATGCCTGCCACGGAACTCAGAGGAAACTATAAAACGCACGACACTTGTCTTCACGCTCATTCCGCTCATATTGGGCGTGATTCTGCTTTCCGGGTATGATCGAGGGAGCGCAGAACATCAGTACGCCGTTGACGTGGTATGGATTGAGGCGTTCGATATTCATTACCACATCGGAATCGACGGACTGAGCGTGACGCTGTTACTCCTGACCGTGCTGCTGGGACCGATATGCGTGATTGCATCGTGGAGGAATATCGAGAAAGGCATCAAAGCCTATATGGCATTGTTCCTGCTGCTGGAGACGGGCATGATCGGCTTCTTCGTAGCACTCGACCTTTTCCTCTTCTACGTCTTCTTCGAGCTAACCCTGTTGCCGATGTACTTCCTTATCGGCATCTGGGGCGGTCCCCGACGCGAATACGCGGCTATCAAATTCTTCCTGTATACCCTCTTTGGCAGCGTGTTAATGCTTATCGCGATGATTGCCGTGTACCTCAAAGGCGGCACATTCGATATTCCGACGCTGATCACATTGGCTCAGCAGGACGGTCACGCGCTCGCCAACCCGGTATTTCAGGTTTGGGTGTTCCTCGGTTTCTTCATCGGGTTCGCCGTCAAAGTCCCGATATTCCCCTTCCACACGTGGCTGCCGGATGCGCACGTCGAAGCGCCGACAGCTATCAGTGTTATCCTTGCGGCTATCCTACTGAAGATGGGAACTTACGGGCTTATTCGGGTCAATTTCGCTATGCTGCCGGCAGGTATGGCTTTCTTCACGGATCCGGAAGCTGCAAAAGCGTTGGGTCGATCTGCCACATGGGGGTACGGGCTAGCCATCCTCGGTTTCATTAACATCGTTTACGGATCGTTCTGTGCGCTGGCGCAAACCGATTTCAAGAAACTCGTCGCCTACTCGAGTATCGGGCACATGGGGTTCGTCATATTGGGGCTTGCCGCGCGTAACGAGAGCGGTGTGACGGGCGCGATTCTGCAGATGTTCAACCACGGCGTGATTAGCGCGATGTTGTTCCTACTCGTCGGTGTGGTCTACGACCGAGCGCATCACCGCGAAATCAACGGCTTCGGCGGGCTTGGGAGCAAAATGCCTATCTACACCGGTATCACCACGTTGGCGTTTATGGCATCGCTCGGGTTGCCGGGACTTAGCGGATTTGTCGGAGAGGCGCTTGCCCTGCTGGGGGCATACAGCAAGTACCAGGTGTTGACCATCCTTTCAACCATCGGCATTGTCGTAGGCGCCGCGTACTTCCTCTGGACGCTGCAGCGGGTGTTTCTCGGGAAGCTGAATCCGAAGTATGAAGGTATTTCCGAAATTAACGGGCGCGAAATCCTGACGCTTGTACCACTGGGCATTCTGACCATCCTTTTTGGTGTCTGTCCGTCTCTTCTCATTAACATGTTCAATCAGGCGGTAAGTATGTTGCCGCTCGTACCGTAGCGGGGAGGCTGACGTGTCGTCGTTGACAAATATCCAAAGCATTCCCTATTTTATCCCCGAACTGATTCTCGTCGTTTTTGCGCTGATCGCCGTTCTGGTTGATTTGGTGAACAAGGGCAAGAACACTGAACGGTGTGCATATGTCGCACTTGTAGGCGTGGCTGCGACGTTGGTGGCAGTTCTCGTCTTCGGATCGACCGAACAGTCCCTCTTCCTCGGAATGATTCGGCTCGACAGTTTCGCGGTGTTTTTCAAAATTCTCATCCTGGCAGCCACGGCGGTAACGATTATCTTCTCCATCAAATCCGAAGAGCTTGACCCGCGAATGAAGGGGGAATACTACGCCCTCCTGATTGCCGTGACATTCGGGATGTTCCTCATGGCGTCCTCGACGAACCTGTTGATGATTTTTATCGCGCTAGAGACGGTGAGTCTGACGTCATACATCTTGGCGGGCTTCCTGACGCACAACCCGCGCTCAAGCGAGGCGGCATTCAAATATATCACCTATGGGGCGGTAGCATCGGGTACGATGCTGTTCGGTTTTTCACTACTGTTTGGGTTGACCGGCACGGGGGATGTGGCGCAGATTAGCAACCGACTAACAGAGATGTTTAGCGCAGGCGAAGCCTATCCACTCGTAGTTCTAGTAATTATCACATTCATCCTCGCGGGCGTCGGCTACAAGATGGCATCGGTGCCGTTTCACATGTGGTCGCCCGATGTCTACGAAGGCGCGCCAATTCCCATCACCGCGTTCCTGTCTGTGGCATCGAAAGCCGCCGGGTTTGCGCTGTTCATTCGGCTTTTCTATTCGACGTTCCAGGCTTCCAATATCGTTGGTTCTGTGGACTGGTCGCTTATGCTGGCGATTGTCTCCGCACTGACAATGACCGTAGGTAATCTAGCCGCGCTGCCGCAGCAGAACGTCAAGAGACTCCTCGCGTATTCGAGTATAGCGCACGGCGGGTATCTTCTCATGGGGGCGGTGTTGCTGACTCCAGAGGGCCTCCAAGCCATTCTCTTCTACCTGATTGTCTACCTGTTTATGAACTTGGGGGCGTTCTTTGTGGTCATCCTGATCGCGAACGAACTGGGGAGTGAAACGATTGACGGTTACCGGAATTTGTGGTCTCGTGCGCCGTTCGTCGCGGTAGCCATGGCAATTTTTCTTTTCTCGCTGACGGGCATCCCGCCCTTTGCCGGATTTTTTGGTAAATGGTTGCTCTTTGCGGCAGTCATTAAGCAGGAGCTTTACTGGCTGGCGGTTATCGGCTTGCTGAACTCGGTCGTCTCGCTTTACTACTACGCGCGAATCATAAAGGCGATGTTTCTGGAAACCTCCGATGAGACGGATGCAATCTCCTTTTCGCGCGGAAATCTTGCATTGCTAATCGTGTTCGTCGTGCCGACGCTTGTTATCGGTTTCTGGAACACCGTTTATGAGGTGTCGAGGGCTTCGCTTGGGAGGATTGTTGGTTAAAGCGGGATATGGAGTTTTGATTTTGTAGTTGGGTTTTACTATCGTTTGGGGGATTTCTAGCGGAATGGAGCCGTGAAATCTAAGTCCAATGTGTGGCTTTTTTCGTTGGATTCCGTTCAACCCAACCTACGTGCCGAGATTGGTGAGGAGGTGTTTCGCGTGAAAGTGAAGGAGACCTCTGGTACTTTTGAGGAGTCATCAAAATCAACAATATCCGACGTTGATTTGGACGAAGAGGCAGAAATTCTGTTGAACCATCCTCAAATCATTGAAAGTTTCGAGAAATACCCTGTGGGGGATGAAGATGATTTGATACCTTGGGAAGAAGTAAAGCGTGATGTTTAATATTGTGCTTGATAGTAAAGCCAAGGACAATTATGACAGACTTGATGCCAACATGACTGCCCGCGTAAATACTGCCTTGAATGTAGTATCTCAAAATCCGTTTTTTGGTCCCAACATCAAGAAACTACGAGGTAAACACAGAACTGCATACCGTTATCGAGTTGGAGATTATAGAATTGTTTATAGCATAAACACCAAACAAAAAAAGTGTATTATTCGTGGCATTCTTCGTCACGATGAAGCGTACCGTTGAATTTTTTCTTAGCAGAAGGGTAGATTAAGAGATTATTTTGGTTGACTTTCGTTCAACCGAAACTACGTAAAGTATATTTGTGACAACGTGTAAAGAGGGATGTCCAAAAGCGAGCGCATGCGCTCGCTTTTTTCTTTGCTATAGTCATTTGCACTCAAATTGTGGCCGACGGGTAAGCAAAAGAGCGCCTCATCGAACACGAAGTCGAGGCTTCTTACCGCGAGGAAAGTTCGCTCCTAAAGAAAACGTGCAATAAATTGCACTACTACGAGCCCATCAATAATTTCTAGTTGAAATGACAATATGGGATAGTTCACAAGTCCTTTCCAAGGAAGGATGCGGAATCCGTTGAATTCTCCGATTAAGCGAACAAACGAAAAAGAGGAGGCGCTCTTGCGCCAAAGCCCCGACTCCCCAGATCTAAACATCGTCTACTTCGATCTAGAGACGCAGAAGAGCGCATCCGAGGTCGGCGGCTGGACGAATATCCGCCGCATGAAGCTGGCTGTCGGTGTCACTTATAGCACGAGATCAGGGCGGTATGAAACTTTCTTCGAGGAAGATGCGGATGCGTTAGTGAAAGAGCTATCCCGCGCGGATCTTGTCGTCGGCTTCAACGTCAAACGATTCGATTATACCGTGCTTTCTCACTATACGGCTGTCCCACTATGGCAATTGCCAACGTTCGATATGCTGGAACATGTCAAGCGTACGCTCGGGTTTCGGTTGAGTTTGAATTCTTTGGCACGTGCGACACTGAACGAGGCTAAATCCGCCGACGGGATGCAGTCGCTGCGATGGTGGAAGGCTGGTAGGGTCGATCTGATAACGGAATACTGCCGGAAGGATGTCGAGATTACGCGGCGACTGCACGAATATGCGCGTGAGCAAGGCTATCTGTTGTACGATAGTCGAGATGGTCGCAAAAGGCGTATTGATACCCGGCATTGGTAAACAGCATCCGGCTGTTACAGCTTTATGATTCCGACATTTTCCTCTACGGTAATCTCCGTACCCCATTTCTGTGAAAGCGTTTGAATCTCATCAATCGCCGCCCGTGCCGTGTCACACGATAACGTTCGCGGTTGAAATTGCACCGCGCGATTGTCAACGTTTATCGGAATTATCTCCCCCCGCTTTGTCTCTCCATCCCTAAATGTAACGCGCAGGATTGCGCCCGTGTGCTTGCTCTCGCTACTAGACCCAAACACGAAATCCCCCAAACTGTAGGCGATTATTTTGCCTTTGTATATCTCAATCCCTTGTAAGACATGTGGATGATGGCCAAAAACGAGGTCAGCGCCAGCATCAATGACCTGTCTGCCAAGCCATTCCTGATATTCACGCGGTTCGGTAACGAGTTCGCCACTCCAATGGAAGGATACGACAACAAGGTCAGCCCATGCCCTCGCCGCCTTGATGTCGGGAACGAAGATTTCCGCTATGCCGTTCACCGTCCCCGGATTGGTTTCTCCTGCGAAGAATTCAAACGGGTATGTCTTGGAATACGCCAAAACCGCGATGTGCACGTCCCTTAACTTCACAATCGCGGGCTGCCTTGCCGCTTGGAGATCGGGTCCCGCCCCACAGTACCGCAGATTGTTGGCGCTTAAAACCTCCAACGTTTCCAAGAGCGCGTCATCACCATAATCTCCCATGTGATTGTTCGCGAGCGTGAGTACGTCAAAACCTGCGTTTGCGATGCCTCCCGCAAGCTTGGGTTCGCCGATAAACGTGAAATCCTTCTCTGGCATAGGAGCGCCGGTCAAGCCAAGCGGCATCTCAAGATTGCCGATCGCGAGATCCGCCGCCTTAATGATGGAGCGAATGCCGTCGAACGGATAATCAACGCCGCGTTGCTCGATTATCGGTTTGGCGCTGCCCACCAACATAATATCCCCTGCGCACACGATGCTTGTTTCTGTGGATTGGGGGGCCAATGCGGAGGATTCGTGCGCAGACTCCTCCGTGCTGTCAGTCTTGGTTGGCATAGCAACGGCGATTGCGGCGTAGCCAATCATGATAAGCGAGACAATCCGCACGCTGCGACTGATTATCAGCATCGCCCCGCCTTATTCGCTAGAGAATGACAATTATAAACAGTGTCGCTTGGTCGGCTCTGTATCATATTTTGAAATACCCATGACTTTGAAATGTTCAATGAATCTCCTCAAAGATAGATCGAATCTGGACCGGTTTACTCCTGAAAATTATTAGCAAATTCCGTGCCTATTTCATGGTAATTTAAGAGCCTGTTTGAATAATCGGTAACAGATCCATTTCTGGTCGTTTGTAGGAAGTTTTTCGTGTTTTTATTGCTGTCTTCTACGTACCTGTCGCCCCGCTGGGGCTTAGGTGCACGAGGTTTTGGCGTTTCTACACACCTTTAAGATCTCTATCGCACTCGCTATTCACTCGTTTGATCCCCTCAGGGGTTTTAGATGCCAGTGGGCAGTGCCCACCCTACAATGTACTTTTCAAACAGGCTCTAAGCCATCTGGATAATGTGACTGCAGATTCTACATGGCACTGGGGTGATTTGTATTGGGTATTGAAGAATAGAACGTTGTGTGATAGATTAGTTTCCAATAGTAGGAAATATTCTGCGCTGGTGAATCAGGTGACCGCTCAGGGTTGAAAGGAGAAGTTGATGAATTTTGGACAGAAAGTCTCACTCAGTCTTTTTCTCACTGTCATTTTGGGGGGCGTTGCGTTTGCGCAGGTTGTAGAGATACCTGACCCGAATCTGCGCGCCGCAGTACGCGAAGCGCTCGATATTACTGACCGTCCCGAGGTACGGTTAGATGCATCTATATTACGTCGCCACCTCAGAGGTCTGGACGCGGGAAACCGCAGCATCTCGGACCTCACCGGCTTGGAACACGCTACCTCCCTCACTTCTCTTTTGCTTCATAACAACGACATTTCCGATGTACGCGCGCTTGCCCCTCTAGTAAATCTAACTCGTCTACGCCTTCACGGTAACCAAATTAATGACCTCAGCCCCCTCGCCAACCTCACCAAACTTACTACACTGCTATTGGACAGCAACAGCATCACGGACGTCAGTCCCCTCGCCAACCTTACCCGACTTACCACACTTGGATTGGGCAGGAACAACATCACGGATATCAGTCCCCTCACCAACCTTACCCAACTTCCCATACTCTATTTGAAAAACAACAACATCACCGATATAAGCCCTCTCGCCAACCTTGTCAACCTTGAGCGGCTAGAACTTCAAAACAACCGTATTACGGATATCACCCCTCTTGAGAATCTCACACATTTAGAACACCTTGACATTCAAAACAACCCCATATTCGACGCGGACAGTCCGGTTGTCGATATCCCCGACCCCAACCTGCGAACCGCTATTCGGGAAACCCTCAAGCTCCCCGATGGCGTCCCTGTCAATCGTGCCTCTATGCAGCAATTAACAGGGTTGGATGCGAGAGGCCGCGGCATTTCGGATCTCACCGGCTTGGAACACGCCACCTCCCTCACTTCCTTTTTGCTTAATGGCAACGATATTTCTGATTTACACGCGCTTTCCTCGCTTGTAAACCTAACTTTTCTACGCCTTGATGGCAACCAAATTAATGGCCTCGGACCCCTCGCTAACCTTACCCAGCTTACCACACTCGTATTGGGTGCCAACAGAATTGTCAATATCAGTCCCCTCGCCTACCTCACCGAACTTAATACACTCACGTTGGGCTACAACAGAATTGCCGATATCAGTCCCCTCGCCAACCTTACTCAGCTTAGCAGACTCGATTTGAGAGGCAATTACATCACGGACATCGGTCCACTGGCCAACCTTTTCAACCTTGAGTGGTTAGAGCTCCAATTCAATCATATTGCGGACCACAGCCCTGTCCACAACCTCTCGCTCGATCATTATATATACGATGAAACATGTGACATGCCGCCGTTGCCTCTACTCCCGCGGTTGCAAAATAGGACATACCCCTCTATTTTCGCACCGTGGGGCGCTAGCGTGAACCAGCCGCATTTATCCTGGACGGAGCGACTGGCACAACACGATATGCATTTTAAGAACTTTCCATTTAGGCAGATATTTTTTAATGCCGGCACCCACTGGGAAGTACGAGGTCCCAATGAAGAAGTAATCCGTATGCGTGACGAACTGATTGCACTCAATCCCAACATGGTGTTTCTTACGAGAGTAAAAATGGCAAATGCCCGCCCTATACTTTTTCCCGCAGATTGGCCCTATTGGGTACGAGACGCCCAAGGAAATATTTTTGAATACCCTAATGGAATCCGTCTAATCAATTTTACCCACCCCGATGTTCAGGACATGATTGTTCAGCAAGCTATTGCCGTGTCAAAGTGTGGTTTGTACGATGGCATCGTTTTTGATTGGTGGACAGACCACGCGCCTGTTCTTGTCGATCATCGGGGCGGTTATTCAGAGGAGTTTTTCGGGAATGAAGCAGAGCAACGTGCTCGCGACAACATTCTTCAACGCATCCACGCCGAAACCAGACCAGACTTTCTGATAATAGCAAATACTAACGACCGCATAATCCCGCGAACAGGGCGCTTTATCAATGGCGGTATCATGGAGGCGATCGTCCCAACCACAGACGAGTCACTTAAACGCGTCAGAAACTCACTTCACTGGTTGGAACAAAACCTGCGGACACCTCGCATTAATTCATTACAAGGCGGGAGCAACGCTGACGAACCCCCGGACAGCCCCACAAACCTTCGGTTGATGCGAACCTTTACCACGCTCAGTCTAACCCATTCGGACGGTTACATACAATTTGCCATAGGCACTGGAAACGACCACTACTGGTATGATTTCTGGGACGCCAATCTTGGACAACCCGTCGGCGCCAAAACCACACTTTACGACGAAGACATCCCCGGGCTCTACATCCGCGAGTTCTCGAATGGGTGGGCAGTGTACAATCACAGCGGGGAATCGCAGGTCATCACGTTGCCAGAGGAGGTGCAGGGTGTCGCCAGCGGGTTGGTGAATACGGCGCACACATTACCGAACTTCGACGGTGAGATGTATTTGCGGGTGAAACCGTTGAATCCGGCGGATGTCAACGGCGACGGGGTGGTGAATATTTTGGATTTGGTGGTGGTAGCGCAGGGGTTGGGAACGGATAAGCCTGAGGCAGATGTCAACAGGGACGGGGTTGTGAATATCCTTGACCTTGTTCAAGTTGCCGGGGCAATCGGAGGTGGTGCTGCCGCGCCTTCGGCATATTCCCTAGACCCGGCGATTATTAGCGCGGCGGATGTCGAGAGATGGCTTGCACTCGCACAGAGTTTAGACATCGACGATGCGAATCTTCAACAGGGAATCCGCTTCCTTGAAGGTTTGTTTGCGGCGTTGACACCGAAAGAGACGACGCTGTTGCCGAATTACCCGAACCCCTTCAACCCGGAGACCTGGATACCGTATCGGTTGGCGGAAGACACAAATGTCACTTTGACGATTTACGACACCAATGGTATCATGGTTCGTCACTTGGATCTGGGACACCAGTCGGCGGGGTTTTATGAGAGTCGGACAGCAGCAATTTATTGGGATGGTCGGAACGATTTCGGTGAAGGGGTGGCGAGCGGTGTCTATTTCTATCACTTGTCTGCAGGCGACTATTCCGGTGTGCGGAAGATGCTTATTGTCAAATAGGGACCGGCGAATTTCCTAAATCGCCCGATGGAATAGAAAACTGGCGCGACATGAGGATTTCTATCGCACGGGATTTACTATCGCCTTCGCTGGTCGCTCAGTTGATCGGAAGATGTTGATAAGGAAGTAAAATGGGTTCTTCAGAGTTAAGTGTGGGAATGAAACTTGCAGAAGGTACATACGTTTTTGTCCTGTGAGTGCAAGTTGATTTGCATACTATGTGATATAACTCTGGAGGCTCCAATGTACGCGCTTTTAACACAACTGCTCGACATTCCTAATTACCACGTGATTTCTGCCGAGATTGAGACTGATAAAATCACACTAGACATTGAATCTGTATCTCAGACAGCAACATGCCCTCACTGTGGAAAAACCTCAAAAGCGCTGCACGAAAGACACCCTCGCATAGTTCGCGACCTTCCTATCAGTGGCAAGCCGACCTATCTTCGCTTTATCAGGCGTCGATTCTTCTGTGACAACTGTCACCGAGCGTTCTCTGAATCTCTAGGCTTTGTTGACGAACGACGCGATTACACCGGTCGTTACCAACATTGGATATTCCTTCAAGTTCGAGAAAACAACATCAGTGCAGTACGCCGCGTTGAAGGACTGACTTATGACCAGATTGAAAGCATTTTCCTCCACGAGGCGAGTTGCCGTATTCCCTTAGCCCCCTTTGCCGACCTCAAACGTTTGGGTATTGATGAAATTTCATTGCGTAAGGGAAGAGGAAACTTTGCCTTGATTCTGACCAACCTAGACACAAAGGAAATCGTTGATGTGCTCAAATCGCGAACCCAAGAGAAACTTAGGGCGCGGCTTGAACGGCTATCAGCTTTTGAACGTGCACAGATTCAAGAAGTCGCCATTGATATGTGGAGTCCCTATGATACAGTCTGTGCCGAGTTGTTGCCTCATGCGGTGATTACCGCCGATCGGTTTCATGTAATGCAGGCGGTCAACCGAGAACTCAAGCAGTTGAAGAATCAGCAAAAGAAAGTGTACCCTCAAGCACTGAAAGGTGCTCACTATGCTCTGTTAAAGAATCGGCAAGACTTAACCGATAAGCAGCAAGCGGTGCTTGAGCACGTATATCAAGTGTCTCCTTTGGTCAAGACGGCTCATCGGCTCAAGGAGTGTTTGCGACATATCTTTGAGTGTAAGTCCACAAAAGAAAAGACAATTAAGCGTCTGCGGAAGTGGAGCCTCATTGCCGAGAAAGCGGGGTTGTTTCCGCAATTCCGTAGGACGCTGGCAAACTGGATACACCGAATAGCCAATTACTTTTGTCACCGCACGACTAGTGGCATTGTCGAAGGCATCAACAACAAAATCAAACTCATCAAGCGCCGGGCTTTTGGATTTCGCAACTTTGAGCACTTCCGAATCCGAGTCATTGCGGCATTCCTATAACTAGCTCCTTTTCCACACTTAACTCTGAAGAGCCGTAAAATGTAGTAGACATACGCCGCATCCCATTACGGCACGCGGCGCGTGCCTACTACCTTAAGAGGTTTCACCACAACATGTAAAATGTTGATTCGGAAGGAAACAGCTTGGCGGAAAGAAAGTCTGGCGGCGGTCGCCTGTATTCGTTCTGATCCTAGTTGAAACGAAGCGTTAAATCTCAAAACTTGCAAAGGAGAATGCAAAACATGTATCGACGTGTAAATCTCTATTCACCTTGGTTGGTTAGTCTATGTGCGGTTCTTGCTATCGGATTTATTGGATGCGGCAGTGGTGATAGTGAGACCGACGATGATTTGGTCGGCACATGGACGCTAGAATCGGTCGATGGTGCAACTATTCAGGAAACAATAGACCAATTCAAACAGTTGGCTGCCGCTTTCGGCCAAGTTTTGGAAATTTCGTATACCGAGGACTGGACGTTTGAAAGTGACGGGATGTGGCGTCGGGCATCCACTCTTGTGGCGCCAAATGACGCTGGGGAAGTTGAGACGAATTCATTTGAAGCCACGGGCACTTATTCGCTCTCCGGTTCCAACTATTCCATCACGATCACGGGGACCACGGGCGAGGATGTGACCGAAGGTGTTCAGGCGGATATCGATTTCGATTTTGCGGACGTTCTCAGCGGTTCGTGGTCGATTAGCGGGAGTACGCTCACCTTAACCGGTGATGGCGGTACCGTCCTCGGCTTCAAAAGTAAGTAATCTCTGGTCGAGTTGATAAGGAGAACCGCTATGAACTTCGTGATCGACAGTCGAAAGGTCATCTTCTTAATGCTACTAACGATGTATTTATTCTGTAGTGTTCAAGGCGTCAGCTACAGCGGAGAGCTTTTTTGGGGCTTGGGAGAGGCCCTCGGCGGTGCAGGTGAAGCAGTAGGCGCGGGACTTGGCGCCGCCGGAGAGGGAATAGGTGCGGGATTCGGCGCTGTTGGCGAAGGGTTGGGCGCCGCTGGTGAAGGATTGGGTGCTGCTTGGGAAGCCTTTGACACTATTGGAGAAGCTTTCGGCGTTCATCCAATCGAACTCATAGCTACCGGTGGCATATCCGCGCTTCTTCGCTATATTCCGCTTCCTGAAGCACACGTCCGCGGGCGGGTACGAGGTGCTTCAAATGTGTTCGTCATTCCCGAGACCGGGCAAATCGGGATTGTTGTTTCAGGCAGCGTTTTCTTTTGGGATTCCGAATCGCAGCGGTTCGCCGCGCCGCTTATTCACGGGGCGCCTATTTTCAACTTTGTCGTCAGCCCGGACGGGGGGATGCTTGCCACGACAAGTGAAGGGGGCAACGTGCAATTGTGGACGCGCGACGCGGCTAGTGCTGAAATGCCGTGGACCCCCAGCGGCCAGCAACTCAATTTGAACCTCACAGGGTTCACTACCTGGGCTCAGCTCAAGTTGGAACCTAAAATTCAAATTCTGAGCACAGCCTTCAGCCCCGACGGTGAGATTCTTGCCGGTGGCAGCGCCCACGGAACGGTGCGGCTGTGGAACGCCATGACCGGCGGTATTCGAACCACGCTACACGGCCACTCGGACACTGTCACGAGCGTTACTTTTAGCCCCGACGGGGGAATGCTTGCAACGGCGAGCGCCGATGGCACGGTGCGGCTGTGGGATCCCCGTACCGGAGATCATCGAACCACGCTCGCCGGGCATACGGGCAGCGTCTTGAGCGTTGCTTTCAATCCTGTGAACGGTCTTCTCGCCAGCGCGAGTATTGACGGCACAGTGCGGTTGTGGAACCCGAACACCGGAGGGCATGAAGCCACGCTTGACCACGAATCACCGGTGCTGGATATTGCGTTCAGCCCTGGCGGAGAGGTGCTCGCCACCGCAAATATCAACGGGAGTGTACGTTTGTGGGATCCCGAAACGAGAAGAGTTCATGCGTTGCTCGGGCATGGATCACCAGTAACGACTGTGGCGTTTGGCGCCGATAAACACACCGTCATCACCGGCAGCAAAGACGGACGGATACGGCAGTGGGAAGTCTGGGATGCGACCGATAGCGCGCCGGAAATACTCTCCGCATCCACCGCATCTCCGTTAACCGAACGGTCGATTAATGGAAATGTCGTCACGCTCACGCTTAGCCGGTTAGCTTTCGCGCCATCTGTTTTTGATATTCGAGATGCGGTAAAGGTATCGGGAATTTCCGGCGTAACAATACCTTGGCACCAACCGGACCGAAAGAGCGATACCGAAATCACAGTTCAACTGGAATTCAATGGGAACATAGACGAGGACGCTGACCTAACCTTCGCCATCGGAGCAAATGCGGTACCGGGCTACTTTGGCCCCGCTCTTACCGCACAAATACCGGTCACCGCTTTCACGGAATCGGTCACCGCTTCGACGGTGTCCCCATTAAAAGAAGCATCACTTGACGGGAGTGTGGTCACCCTCACGCTTGATGGCGGGACTTACGCGCGGTCCAGAGTTGACATCGGAGAGGCGGTAAAGGTGTCTGGGGTCCCCGGTGTTAGCGTCGAATGGTTCGACGTAAAGCGCTTAAGCGACACGGAAGTAACAGTTGAACTTGAGTTCAGCGGAGACATAGACACCGACGCTGTGCTTACGTTTAGCGTAGGAGCAGGTGCCATCGCAGGATACGGTGGCCCCGCGCTTACGGCGAAACTACCGGTCACGGCATCCATAGAATCGGTAGCTGCCGCAACCGCGGCCCCGTTGACAGAACGAACCCTAGATGGGAACGTCATCACTCTCATGCTCAATGGCAGGAGTTACGCGGAGTCTATTTTTGACATCCGAGATGGGGTGACGGTATCCGGGATTGATGGCGTAACAATACCTTGGCACCAACCGGACCGAAAGAGCGACACGGTGATTACCATGACGCTTGAATTCAATGGTGACTTGGATGAGGACGCCGCGCTCACCTTCACCGTTGATGCGGGTGCCATTGCAGGATACAGCGGTCCCGCCCTAACCGTGCAATTGTCGGTGCCCGCATATATTGAATCCGTTTCCGCCTCCACGGAGACTCCGTTAAACGAAGCCGCGTTAGAGGGCAGCGTCGTGACGCTCACACTTACCGGTTGCAGTTACGAACAATCTCTCAGAGATGCGGTGAAGCTGTCTGGAATTAATGGCGCAACCGTTGACAGGTCAGACACTACGCGTGTCAGCGACACGGAAGTGACAGTTGGTATCAATTTTAGTGGAGACATGAATGCGGATGGTTCGCTCACACTCACCGTTGAGGCAGGTGCCATCGAAGGATATAACGGTACTGCCCTTACGGCACAACTACCGGTCACCGCATTGACGGAATCGCTAGCGGCATCGACTCCCGCCGCTTTGACAGAAGCAACCCTGAACAGTAGCGTCGTCACACTCACACTCGGTGGCAGGACTTACGCGCAGTCTATCAGAGATGGAGTAAAGGTGTCCGGAATTGCTGGCGTAACGATTCCTTGGCGAGGACTAGATCGAAAGAACGACACGGAAATCACGGTTGAGCTAGAATTCAATGGCGACATAGATACGGATTCAACGCTGACCTTCAGTGTGGCGGCAGATGCCATTACAGGATACGGCGGTTCCGCCCTTACGGCACAATTACCCGTCACCGCTCATACGGAATCGATAACAGCATCGATCGAGTCCCCATTAATAGAATCAACGCTGAATGGTAGCGCAGTCACTCTGAATCTTAATGGAAGAGGTTTTGTGGAGTCTATCTGGGACATCCGACGTGCACTAAAGTTGTCCGATATTATCGGAGCAACTGTTGACGAATCTAACACCAAACGTATAAGCGACACGGCGATAGCTGTTGCAATTGAGTTCAATGGGGACATAGATACCGACACCAGCCTCACCTTCAGTGTGGAAAAAGATGCCATCGCAAACTACAACGGTCCAGCGCTTACGGCGCAACTACCGGTCAACGCGTCCATGGAATCGGTAGCTGCCTCGTCTTCATCCCCACTGACGGAACCAACGCTGAATGGGAGCGTCATCACTCTCACGCTTGCCGGTAGGATTTACGCCCCCGAATGGGTCATCCGAGATGCGGTAAAGGTGTTGGGCATCCCTGGTGTCACAATGTTCAGGCACCAAACGAACCGTCGGAGCGACACAGAAATCACGGTTAAACTTGAATTTAACGGCAACATAGACACGGACGCTACGCTCACCTTCAGCGTGGGGGTAGATGCCATCGAAGGATACACCGGTCTAGCCCTTACGGCACAACTACCGGTCACGGCGTCCATAGAATCAGTGGAGGCATCGAGTGCATCCCCGTTAACGGAAGGGACGCTGGATGGCAGCGTTGTGACACTCACACTCAGCGGCTGCACCTTCGAACGCTCTATCTTTGACATCCGAGATGCGGTGACAGTAGCCGGCATTGACGGCGTAACAGTGCCTTGGCACCAACCCGACCGGAAGAGCGACACGAAGATTACAATCGATCTGGAATTCGATGGCGATATGGATGCGGACGGCACTCTCACCTTCACCGTTGGATCGGGTGCCATCGCAAACTATAACGGTCCCGCCCTTACGGCTGAGCTACCGGTCATCGCAAGCAAAGAATTCGCTCTCGCCCCGAACTTCCCGAATCCGTTCAACCCGGAGACATGGATACCGTATCAACTTGCATCAGATGCGGATGTCACGTTGACTATCCACGCCTTGGATGGGCAGTTAATTCGACGTTTGGTGCTGGGGCACCAAACTGCGGGCACGTATTATAGCCGCAGCTGCGCGGCTTATTGGGACGGTAGAAACAACATTGGTGAACCTGTGGCGAGCGGGGTTTATTTCTACACCCTTGCTGCGGGGGATTTCTCTGCAACGCGGAGGATGTTAATTCGCAAATAGTATCAAATGACCTGATGATGGTTGAGATCCCCGTGTTTTTATACAATACCTTGCTTCCAAGCAGTGTTCATGTCGGTGCACCAAGTTGAGGATCAGTAAAATAATGGGTTGATATGATGAATGAACAAGCAGATGCAAAATATAGGGTAGGTCTCATCGGCTGCGGGCGAAAAGGAACCGAACACGCTAAAGGATACCGGTTCCACCCGCTCACCGAAGTTGTCGCGGCCGCGGATACCGATCCCGAGAACCTTGCGCTTTTCCGTGAACGGTTCGATGTTCCGGTATATGCGGATTACAAAGAGATGCTCGCAAAAGAGCACATTGATATCGCTGCCCCAATCTTGCCTACAAGCGTTAATCCAGCGGCGGTGCGCAGTTGCGCGGCTGCTGGTGTCAAAGCGATTTTCTGTGAGAAACCTATGTCTGCCAGCTTGGAAGATGCAGACCGAATGGTGGAGGCGTGTCGTTCTCGCGGGATAAAGTTTGCTGCCGGGGATGCGTTTCGGAATCTGCCGCAGTATTGGACAGCACGCGATAAGATTGGAGCGGACGAGATTGGTGAAATCCTGAGCATCAATCTGTACGATGCCACGAGCACGATTTCGGGAGCAGGTTGTCAGGGCTTGAGTCTAATGCGAATGTTCGCTTGGGATGCCGATGTGGATCAGGTGGTCGGTCATGTGATGACGGATCCGTTCAGCGACGACGATCAGGACATGGGTGGATACGTTCGATTTAGCAACGGAATTGAATGCTTGGTGCATGCGAAATCCACCGCTAGACGTGGCATTGAAGTTATGGGGAGCCGGGGAGTCTTCGCCAGTGATTATAGCAGTTTTCACTTATGGAAACTCGATGAAAGCGCCAACCCACGATCCGCGAAGCTGTCGGAGCTCCGTGAGATTGGGGGACTGTTTCAAGACGTGACATATGAACCTAGCTATGACAGTAACGGAAAGCAACTTCCGGGGTATCGGCAGATGGCGAGCATCCAGTCCATCGTGGATTCACTCGAAGAGGACATCCAGCCACGGTGTAGCGGTGACAACATGCTCAAGGTGCTGGAGATTGCGATTGCGCTTCGAGAGTCGCATCGCCGGGGGCATGCACCTATCAAGCTCCCGCTTGAAGATCGCAGTTTGAAAATTGTCCCCGTCCCCGCGCGATGGCTGAATAAGAAGGAGGTCTACGGAAGGGAATGGTATGCGAAGGAGATGGACCGGTACACACAGTGAGGAGCGGATGGTTAGTGACTAGAGGATCCCTATCGCACTCGCTAATCACTCGCTTGATGGTCAGTAGTTGGCGAGGTGTTTCAATCTTTTTTGGGGGTGGAAAGTACAGGTTCGATTGAGTGTCTTTTCAAGGAAGGGATGGCTTTGCGGACGGAAGAGGAGGGTTGGTAATGGTGGGAAAGGGGCCGCCGCCCTACAAGGCTATTGGGACAGCAAATACGAATTTGGTGGACCTGTGGCGAGTGGCGTCTATTCTTGCACGCTGACAACTGGGAGTTTCACCGCAACACGGCAGATGTTGTTGCGGAAGTAGGAAGTAGTATGCATATTCCGATAGCTCGTTACGGCACGCGGCGCGTGCCTACTACCGTCAGGGATTTCACTGTAACACGGAAGATGTCGATAAGAAAGTAAACTGATTTTCCCGAGGATTGACTTGATTTGCGCCAACTTCGGTGGTATAACTATTCAAACATGAGTATGAATGCTTGGTGACTTGTCTTGGCATCTACAGCCCGACGCGGGGAAAGGGATAGACTGCTATCCGTACCTGATTAACACAATTGGATATTATCTATGGAGACGCAAACGTATATTTACTGGCAAGATGAGACGATGTTTATCGGATATCTGGAAGCCTACCCCGATTATTGGACGCAAGGCGAAACCGTAGAAGCCTTGGAGGAAAATCTTCGTGACATCTACACGGAACTCACAAGTGGGACTATTCCGTGTACTCGGAAGGTTGCCCAGTTGCAGATTGCATGAAAAGACGTGACCTGATTCGTGAGTTAGAGAAGATTGGGTGTGTGCTTATTCGTCATGGTGCGAAGCATGATTGGTATCAGAATCCAAACACGCGTATTTCTCAGCCAGTTCCGCGCCACAGAGAAATCAAAGATCCGTTGGCAAAACACATTCTCAAGATGCTCAGAGATTAAACTAAGGGTGGTTCATAAAACCATTTTATAGCGGGGCGGGACAACTGCTAGGTTTTGCTTATGCTGTTGCCGATGGTATACAGGACAATCGTTACAATCGCACCGACAAATGCCGCCCAATGAAAGACATTAAAGGTCTCCTTGAAGATTACTACCGACACGATTATCGATGTTGTAATGATGGACATCACGGCGTAGAGCATATAGCTTGATGTCCCGAATTTGGTGTAGAGCAGATTAAAACCCAAAAACGTGAGGAATAGCCCGATACCACCTGTAACAACCCAAAGCCAGCTCTGTTTGATGATGATCGTGTATTTTGTCGGTCCCGACAAAGGCGCCACTATTATGGCGAGGATAAGCGAGACGAAAATTGATATTACGAGAAATGCAAGTGAGTTCCCGAGAGCGATAGCTTTCTTTTGGCTCGCGGCGAACATGGCGTTGCCTAGCGCGCCGATAAACGCAAAAAGTAGGAGCAACAGTGTTTTCATAGGGCTCGTACAGATCGGTTTGTAGTAGCACAATTCATTGCGCGTCCGGTTAGTCGTTTGTTTACACGCACGTGACCTGCCGTGTTGCTTTGTGTAGAAACGGGCAATAAATTACCCTACAATAAATTACCCTACTACGAACGGTTGGGCGTTAGTGTGGATAAGTTTTAACTAGTAACGGGTGAGCGTCGGATCGATTTCCACTGCCCATTGATCGATGCCGCCCGCCAAGCTCTTAACGTTCTCAAATCCGCTTTGGTATAGAAATGCGGCGGCGTTCAGGCTCCTCATGCCGTGGTGGCAGTAGGTAACAATTTCGGTTTCTGCGTCAAGCTGGTCGGCATTTTGGGGCAAGTCGTTGAGTGGAATCAAGGTCGCGCCTTCAAGGTGGGCAATCTCATATTCGTTGGGTTCGCGCACATCAAGCAACACAATCTGTTGATCGCTGTCCAACTTCCCTTTGAGGGCGCGTGGCGAGATTTCATGTTTATCGGGCTGGAATTGGGGGCGATTCATTGTAAGGTCTACCTCGTTCTCGTCAATGTTGGCGGTACACTCGGGACACGGGCACATTTCCTTGAGCGTTTGGAAAGAGTAGATGCCGGTCGAATGTCCGTCGCTCCATCGGAACTGCACCGCATAGCGACCGACTAGCTGAATATCGAGAGGAAGGACATCGTCGGATACTTGAATTAGGGAGAAATCACCGTCTCCGTCCGGGGCGAACAGGGAGTGAACATCCAACCCTTTATGGCGAATTGCCGAACACTCGGCACAGGGACACATACGTCTCAGGTAGGGAAAAGGGTATTCGCTTCTATGCCCATCCTTCCATTCGACAAGGAAACCTGTGTCACCAAGCAGTTTTAGGGTTTTCGGTTGATATTGTTGGGCTGACAGGTTCATTTTTGTGCCGGCTCAAAAGATTCCCAACTCATCCTTCGCGTCGTCCGTCATCATCTCAGGCGACCACGGCGGTGTCCACACGACATCAATGTTGACCTCGTCAACGCCTTCCAGTTGTTGGGTGACGTGTTGCGTGCCGTTGACAAGCTGTCCACCGGCAGGGCAGGCCGGGCTTGTCAGAGTCATGGTAATGCCGACCGTTTCGTCATTAATGTCTACACCGTAAATCAAACCCATATCAACAATGTTGATACCCACCTCCGGGTCTATGATTTGTTTCAGATTCTCCAATACGGTCTCTTCGGATACCATTTGAGATTTCCTTCCCTTTGAGATTCCTCAGGAGTTACGCAAATGTAGAATTGATGGCGTTCCGCAATTATCTTATTTTCCAGGCTGCGGCAGGGAATAACGATGCATCTAGATGCAATCCTAATGCGCAGAACTATCTGTCGCATTAGCGATTCGCCCCTTGCATCTTCACCGACGCTTTCAGAGGCTGGTGGGCAGTGCCCACCCTACAAGTGCCCCCACTGGTTTGCCGTCAATCAATATTCACCAGAATGTCATCGCCTTCGATTTTAACTTCGTAGCAGTCGACGGGTTCGACGGCGGGCATGCAAAGAGGTTCTCCGGTGATCACGCTGAAACGCGCGCCGTGGCGAGGGCACTCAATCTCTTCACCGTCCAATTCACCTTGGGCGAGAGGACCGCCGTCGTGAGTGCAGATGTCCTCAATGGCGTAGAATTCCCCGTCCACGTTGAAGAGCGCGACCGGTACAAAATCCACTTCGACCAGCTTTTTTTTGCCGGGAGGAATTTCGCCGACTTTGGCGACTTTGAAGAACTCCGCCATGCTTATTCCTCCTCGTCGTCCTCTTCGCCGGGCCATCCTTTGATGCCGTAAGCGCCGGCTTTCAACACCTTCAGGGCTAACAGCCCGCATTTCAAGCGCACCGGGCCGAGCGGAATGCCGAGCATTTCCAAGATGTCGTCCTTGGATAATTTTTTTACGTCGTCCAATGCTTGTCCTTTGACCTCCTCCGTCAACATTGACGCCGCCGCTTGGCTGATTGTGCAGCCGTGACCGGAGAAGCGGACATCCTTGATGACGCCATCCTCGACCTCAAGATCCATACGAATCTGATCGCCGCACAAGGGATTGTCTTCCTCGTAGGAGATATCGGGTTTCTCCAACGTCCCGTAATTGCTGGGATTTTCGTAATGATCGAGAATGTCTTCCTCGTAGATATTCATCCTTGTCTCCGCGCCAATAGGTTTTGGGCTTTCAGTGCCCCATCGTATAACCTATCGACATCTTCCATCGTGTTGTAAAGATAAAAACTGGCGCGCGCCGTCGCGATGACGCCGTAGTGTTGCATCAGCGGTTGAGCGCAGTGGTGTCCCGCTCGAACTGCTACCCCGGTGGTATCAAGCACGCCGGCAAGATCATGGGGATGGATACCCTCAAGATTGAACGTGATAACTCCCGCCTTCATGCGGGGTTTCGGTCCATAGATGGTGATTCCGTCAATCTCACTCAGTTTCTGATGGGCGTAGTCGATTATCTGCTGTTCGTGAGCGTGCACCGCGTCCAAGCCGATCTTCTCAAGATAATCTACCGCATGACCGAGACCGATGGCTTCGGCGATAGCTGGCGTCCCCGCTTCGAATCTTGCGGGTACGTCCGCGTAGGTTGAGCGTTCGCGCTGCACCGCTCGAATCATCGAGCCGCCTCCGAGGAAGGGCGGCATGTCTTCCAAGAGGTCACGCTTTCCGTAAAGGACACCCACCCCGGTCGGTCCGCACATCTTATGCCCCGAGAAGGCGAGAAAGTCGCAGTCAAGTGCTTGTACGTCAACCGGCAAATGCGGTACGCTTTGCGCGGCGTCGATAAGCACCGTGGCGCCGACGGAATGGGCGGCGGCGGTAATTTCCCGAACCGGGTTAATCGTTCCCAAGACGTTCGAGACATGCGTAATTGCCACCAGTTTTGTCCGTTCCGTCAGCAATTGATCGAGATCGTCCAATTGCAGCAATCCCTCATCGGTCACCTCAATGAAGCGCAGTGTTGCGCCGGTTCGTTCCGCGAGCAGTTGCCACGGGACGAGGTTGCTGTGATGTTCCATCACGGTGAGGAGGATTTCATCACCGCTATGGACATTGGCGTTTCCCCAGCTATACGCGACGAGATTGATGGATTCCGTGGTGTTTCGGGTAAAAACAACCTGACTTGCGCGGCGCGCGCTGATAAATCGCGCAATCTTCTGCCGCGCATCTTCATACGCCGCGGTCGCCTCTTCCGAGATGTGGTAGATGCCCCGATGAATGTTGGATCGATAGCTCTCATAGTAGCCATCCATCGCTTCAAGCACGCAGCGCGCCGTCTGTGAGGATGCCGCGCTGTCGAGATAGGCGATGAGTGAATCACCCGCAAAAATTGGGAAATCTTTACGGATGCGATCCACGTCAAGTGGGTGAAATTCATCTCGATCAACGTGCATATGCGTCACCACAGGTGTTTCAACGAAGAGAAACCGAGTTTCGGAGAGAAACTCGGTTTCTGAGAGAGATTATAGCGGGATTTGACCAACCGGGTTATCTATCGCTAGCGAAGCCGATGTTTACCGAAGCGGGACCGTGATCGGCGCACGCTTCGTCCGTGGGCACATCGGTTGCCGCGTCGCTATGTCGGACAATGCCCGACTGGATAAGGTATGCCTCGACCTCATCGCCGCTGACATCGGCGAGTATGACATCGTCAATCTGGACGCATGGCTGCATCGGCTGACCGGTCTTTTCGACCATTTCCCGATAGTTGCCCGCATTGTTGATGATGTCTTTGTCTTCGTACTCCAAACCGTATTTGGCGAAGATGGCGCGAACGCCGTTACTCCAACCGCAGACGGGCTTCATATAGGCGGTGATTGTTGGTTGACTCATTTTGTTGTCTCCTTTAAAGGCAGTGGCTAGTGGTCAGTGACTAGTGACCAGTGAAAGCATCTAGAAGCAGTGTTCAGTGACCAGTGAAAGCATCTAAAAACAGTGGCTAGTGAAATCATCACTGACCACATTTCAATTGCACAGAAAAGTGACTTCCTAATGGTTGGTTATGGATTGTACTACAAACCTAAGTCGTTACTCTTATTTTGCAGCCGTGAGTTTTTGTGTAATCGAGTCCTGCAATTCACCGCGAACCGATTCCAGCGGAATCCTATCCATCACCGGCTCGAAGAAACCGTCGACAATCATCTTCTCGGCTTGGCTGCGCGACAGCCCGCGGCTCATCAGGTAGAACACCTGTTCTTTATCAATCGGTCCCGCGGTCGCCCCGTGCGTGCAGCGCACCTCGTGCGCTTGGATTTCCAAGCCCGGCAGCGTATCTGCATGCGCACGATCGCTCAACACTAGGTTATCGTTTTTCTGATAAGCGTCAGTATGTTGACCGTCGGGATAGACGTAGATGTTGCCGCTCCATGCCGTTTGCGATCTGTCCCGGAGCACGGTTCTATACAACAGATCGCTGGAAGTATGCGGTGCGATGTGCTCTTGGGCAGTGCTGACATCGATATGCTGACGCGAATGGGTGAACGTCAGTCCGAGCATTTGCACGTTGCTTCCCGCGCCTTCCAACGCTGAAGTCTGATTCAGCTTGCTCAGACGACTTCCCAAAGTGCCGGTGACCCAACAGAGTTGGGAATCCCTTCCGGCTATCGCACGTTGCGTGGAAAAATTCCAAACCTGCTGATTCCATCGTTGTACTTGCACGTAAGTGACGTTTGCGTTCTGTCCGGCAAAGATTTCAACGGCACCGCAATGGAATCCTGCCGCCTCGCCATCTGTCGAAACTTGCTCCTCAAGAATCGTAACCTTGCTATCGGCGTCGGCAACAACAATTGTATGCGACAAATCCGCATACTGTGACTCCGAAAGCGCGATGAAGGCACGCAACGGAATCTCGACGACAACCTCTTTGGGGACGTACAGCAGGTATCCGCCTTGCCAAAACGCGCCGTGCAACGCATCAAATTTGTTTCGCAGCGGGATGTTGCCGCTGCGGAGTTGTGTTTCGGACGTCACCCCCTTGGTCATGAAATACGACCTGACAACATCGGGACGTTCCTTCAACGCCGTGTTGAGATCCGCGAAATATACCCCTTTTCGTTCAGTCTCCTTTGAAAGAAAGGATTCGACGGGGAAGCCATCCACCATAGCAATGACGCCGGATGATGCTTCGTTCGACTCCGCCTGAGTTTTCGTTATGCCTGATGAGGTGGGTGTTTCCGATGCGTCCGATGCCGAAAATGCGACCGGTTTGTAGTCATCCACATTGAAACCGCGCATGTTCCGCTTGGTGCGTCGCCAGTAGTCCTGCGTGCGCATGTCCACTTTCCGCCGCCACTCGTCATCATCGGAGGTGTGCGGCATCAGGAGCGATTCGTAAACGTCGAATGCCTCCAATCGCCTCTCACGCATCCACTTGGGTTCATCTTGGCATCTGGATATCTCCTCCACAAAGTCGCGTGAAAAGTCCCCCGTGCGCACATCGTGAGCACGGGGGCGAGTTTGAATCAGTTCGGAACTCAATTGCAATCTCCACTCTTGAAACGTGATAAACGGTTCTACCGGTTCACCTGTTATCCGACAGACCCTTCCATCTGCAGTTGGATTAAACGATTCATCTCTACCGCGTACTCCATCGGTAGCTCCTTGATGAGCGGATCAATAAACCCGTTAACAATCATGGTTGACGCCGCTTCCTCGGAAAGTCCGCGACTCATCAGATAGAAGAGCTGTTCCTCGCCTATTTTGCTGACGTGCGCTTCGTGTTCAATGCTTACATCGTTCTCGCCGATCTCAATGACGGGGTAGGTGTCGGATCGTGAATCTTCATCAAGAATCAAGGCATCGCACACAACATGGGATTTACACCCCTTTGCGCGCTTTGCCACGTCGACCCAACCACGATAGCTGGAGATGCCGCCATCTTTACTAATCGACTTGGAGGTGATGCGCGAGGTGGTGTGCGGCGCGCAGTGGAAAACCTTTCCTCCCGCGTCCTGGTGCTGCCCGCTGCTTGCGAAAGCGATTGAGAGAATCTCGCCGCGAGCCCCGGGCTCCATCATGTAAATGCTGGGGTACTTCATCGTGAGTTTGGAACCCAAGTTGCCATCAATCCATTCCATGTGGGCATCTTCGTAGGCGACTGCGCGCTTGGTGACGAGGTTGTACACGTTGTTCGCCCAATTTTGGATGGTGGTGTAGCGGACACGCGACCCCTTCTTGCAGATAATTTCTACAACGGCGCTGTGCAGCGATTCGCTGGAAAATGTCGGTGCGGTACAGCCTTCGACATAGTGCACCTCGGCACCTTCGTCAGCGATAATTAGGGTACGCTCAAATTGCCCCATATTCTCTGTATTGATGCGGAAATACGCCTGCAGCGGGTAGTTGACTTTGACGCCGGGCGGAACGTAGATAAAGCTGCCACCACTCCAGACTGCGCTGTTAAGCGCGGCAAACTGATTGTCCGCGGAGGGAATTACCGTGCCAAAGTATTCTTTCACCAAATCGGGATGTTCACGCAGCGCGGTATCGGTATCGAGAAAGACAACACCAATCTTGTCGAGTTCTTTCTCCATGTTGTGGTAAACGACTTCCGAATCGTATTGCGCACCGACGCCGGCGAGGAATTTCCGCTCGGCTTCGGGAATGCCGAGCCGATCAAACGTCTTCTTGATATCGTCGGGCACGTCATCCCAACTCCGCTCGCTACGATCGGAGGCTTTGACGTAGTAGTAGATGTCGTCGAAGTCGAGTTCGGACAGATCTCCGCCCCATTTCGTCATCGGTTTCTGCTTGAATATCTCGTAGGCTTTCAGGCGATATTGGCGCATCCAATCCGGCTCGCCCTTGATGTCGCACATCTGATTGATAATGTCGTGGTCCAATCCCTTCCGTGATTTGAAAACCGGTTTGACATCATCGTGAAAACCGTACTTGTAGTCGCTGCTGATACCTATGTCCTGTTGTGTTGCCTTTTCTGGAGCTGCCATAGTATTTTTCCTTTTCCGCGTGATCTGTTGCACATGATTCGTAACGAATGTTTTTACACGCCGCGCCTACGTTGTGTTCCTTACGATTTTAACCTAGCCTCGGAAAGCACTCGATTCTTCCGCGTCTCCGTCAGTTTCCGGTACTGTCTCCGCGATGCCGTATTTTTCGCGTATCGGATCGTATCCTTTTTCCTCCAACAGTTCGGCAAGTTCCCATCCCCCGGATTCGACGATTCTGCCGTCAAGCAGAACGTGCACATATTCGGGTCGGATATAATTGAGGAGGCGCGGGTAGTGCGTGATGATTAGGACTCCCAAGTTGGGACCAATCAACTGGTTCACACTTTCACCAACAATACGAACGGCGTCAATATCCAATCCTGAATCCGTCTCATCAAGGACTGCCACCTTTGGTTCAAGCATCGCGAGTTGCAGAATCTCAGCCCTCTTTTTCTCGCCGCCTGAAAAGCCGTCGTTAAGATAGCGTCGAGCGAACGATTCATCGACGCCCAACTGTTTCATTTTTGCCCGAAGTTCGCGGCGAAAATCACGCATGGGAATCAATTCGGTAGTTTCGCTTCCGTTTGAACTTTCGGAGCGCACGGAACTCACCGCCATTCGGAGAAAATTTGCCATGGTAACCCCCGGAATCGCCGTTGGGTACTGAAAGGCGAGAAAGAGTCCAAGCCTCGCTCGTTCATTCGGTTCCAACTCGAGGATGGGTGCACCGTTGAAAGTAACCGTACCTTTGTCAACATCGTAGTGCGGATGCCCCATCAGTGCGTTGGATAGGGTACTTTTGCCCGACCCGTTAGGTCCCATGAGCGCGTGGATTTCGCCCTGCTTAATCCTGAGGTTAAGCCCCTTGATAATCGGCTTGTCTTCAACGCTCACGTGTAAATCATCAATAACTAACTCATCACTCATCGTCTTGCGTAAATCCCTTCACAGTCCTACAATTCAGTTATTCTTCAGAATTCGCCGAAGTGAGGTTATCCTCCAATCCTCGACATATTGCGCTCCGGTTTGACAAAATCTGCGGCGTTTATCTTGTGCCCGGGGCCCTTGGCTTTCACCGCGTCCACAATCATATCCGCAATCACGCCGTCAGGAGCACCAGCGCGCAGGTGCATCAGCAAATCTGTTTCCGTCAGCGAAAACAGGCATGTTCGGAACTTTCCGTCCGATGTAAGACGAATGCGGTTGCATTGGTCACAAAACGGCTCGCTGACAGAGGCGATGATGCCGATTTCGCCACCATTGTCTCTGAAACGGAAGCACTTTGCCGTATCGTGCTTCCGGTCACCCTCGTTTGGAACTGGCACAAGGGGAAAGACTGCATTGATTTTATTCACAATCTCTTCGCCGGGAATAAACATATTCTTTCCCCAGATGTCGTCTGCATCCAGCGGCATAAACTCAATGAATCGGAGTTGATAGGAATTTTCCCGAGCAAACGCTGCCAAGTCGACGATTTCGTCGTCGGAAAACCCTCGCAGCGGCACGGCGTTGACCTTAATCGGGTCAAACCCGCAGCGCTTCGCCTCGCGCAACCCCTCTAATAC
This sequence comes from Candidatus Poribacteria bacterium, assembly GCA_965204085.1. Classification (GTDB taxonomy): domain Bacteria; phylum Poribacteria; class WGA-4E; order WGA-4E; family JAJDTR01; genus JAJDTR01. The sequence goes on from CBDBEE010000003.1 coordinate 138,707, forward strand.
TTTGGAGAGCACTTTTCGGCGCGTCATCTGCTCAAATTTTGATTCGTTCAGCGTGTCAAGGCTGACGTTGATGCGTCGAAGCCCGGCATTGTAAAGTGCACCCGCCTGTTTAATCAAGCCGATGCCGTTTGTCGTCAGGCTGATGTCCTTCAGTCCTTCAATTTGGCTGAGTCGGCTGATGAGTTCCGGAACGCCGCGACGAACCAACGGTTCTCCGCCGGTGACTCTGACCTTGCGAACGCCCAAATCGACAAATATGCGGGCAAGGTGAACAATTTCGTCAAACGTCATCACCTCCTCATCTTCCATAAACTCCATGTCTTCCGGCATGCAGTAGACACAGCGAAAGTTGCACTGGTCGGTTATGGAGATGCGCAGGTTTGTGTGCACGCGGTTGAAATTGTCAATGAGTTGCGATTTCATTGCGTTGCGGTGGGGCTTCAAGACTATAATCAGCTTCGATATATGCCGGTTCTCGTTAATCTCGTGGCACGAGGATGATATCACAGGGCGGTGTCCTACGCAAGTTTTTTATGCTAATTACCTTAAAAAAGCGTGGATTGACGGGGGTTGGGGGAGGAGTCTGAGGGACGGGGAAGCACGCTGCTAATCGCGCAAAAATGCTTTCATAGGTTGGCAAGAGTTCTATGTGGGTTCAATCGCGGTCGTTATTAGGATTTCTATGGGAACTCTATCGCAGGATTTGCTATCGCCCTCGTTCTTCACTCGGTTGATCTCAGTTGATTGTCTGAAAATGTGAACAAAATGTTGATCCGCTACCCTTTTTGGGCGGTTTTGGCTGATCTTGTTCCTATTTTTTTGTAAAAATACCCCCAAAAATAGGAACAAAAATGTGAACAGAAGCTTGATTTCGAGGGAGTGTTCACATGGTCTGATTCAATGCTTTCCTTTGATAGCGCGGGTTCATACGCAGGCAAATGTGAACAAGATGTTAACAGGAAAAAAAAGATTGTCGTCACCAAGGTCAATTCTAGGTACGCGAAAAGTCAGAGCGCGGACCTGTTGGAGCACGGAAAATCGGCGATTTGGGGAACAGCGCATCCATTTCGCCGCTTATTTGTTTCCTCCGTATCATACTATACATGTGTAAAGTTTTCAATGGAAAATCATAGCAGTTGGGGAACGGGCGGCTAAGGCGGTCGTGGGAAGCATGGAACGGCACAGCGTAACGCTAAAAGAGGGTGGGGTATCGAAGGTGTATCGTCTGAAATGGTAATGAAAGAGAAGAACGCCCCAAGATTGTCCCCGGGGCGTTCAAGAGTGATCCTAAATTGATAGGGAGACAGAAAGATTCTTAGCACGATTTCCGTGCATTGATGCTGTTAAGAATCGATAAAAAAAGGGTGTTTGGGCTTTTGTCCGATAGTGTATTGGTACGCCTGTTCGATTAACGCCATAATGTCGTCGATACAGTTTAACGAGTTAAAATCGAAAACAACCGGCCATCCCTGGCGCTTACCTGTTCTACATAGCCCCTTCGGATCCGTGATCTGTGTGAGCGGTAACCTCAGCCTCGCAACAAGGCGTCCTCCCTTTCGAGGTAAGAGCCTAACAAACCCAAGCCGCCGCGCCATTACTTCCGGAATCCCGTAGTCAATATATCTTTCTGCGTTAGAAACAACTTCAACACCTCTTAATCTCCGAATGCGTGGATCTAGTAGTTGGAATAGTTCCGCAGTTGGAGTGGTGAGATGTGAATAGTTAGTCGGTGTCCAGTGACTCATCGAAACTACTTTTATGTTCGACCAGCTACGCCGCGCCCCGTTCTATCCGCCCTGGCCGCCGCCCACGAGAACGCTTGGCCTGCCTTCGCCGTTTCAAAACACTGCATACGACCCGTCAGCACTTATTCCCATACTAGCATTCGCCGCGTCTCCGCATCTCAGTCCCCCCGCGTCTCTGCGACGCGCATCTCTATATCGAACCCCTCCTTCCGGATACGCCGGTCGAAGTAGAGCAGGGTGTTGCCGATGACGCCAAGCGGGAATATCAGGCACGTGACGGCAACGTTGAAAATTATGCGAGGTATGTACCAAGGCAGTGACGCCCACGAGTCGGCTTGCGGCGTCATGATTCGCGACAAGGTGGCTATCCAATTCTCCTCGTCCGGTGTGTTTTGCCACAATTCCATAACGGCATTGAAACCGAATTTTAGCGCGACTTCAACGGCGAGAATGAGCAGAACAATAGCCAGCAATATGCCAAACACGCGCCACCACCCGCCCTTTACCAACTCGCTGCTGCGTTTGAGCGCCGCGACCGACCGCTTTTCTTCAAACAGATTCGTGGCATTATAGAATACCCAACGGATAAAAAAGAACATCGCAAACGGAATTCCGATTATCGTTATTGTCAACAACACGACGACCAAAAGGTAAAGGATGTCCCCCCAAATGTAAGTCCAAAACCTGCGCTTGACCTGCTTGAACGCCCCGCCGACGCTAATCGGTTCGTTCACGAAGATTTTGGCGGCAGCGAAGGCGAGCGCTCCCATGACGAATAACATGACGACGGCACCAAACGGCGCGAGAACAACCATTATAATCATCTCCGACCGCAATGAACCGTCGGGAGTGTCGCCGGTGAACCCGAGGACAGCGAGCGCCGCCACCGCCGAGACCAATGAGTAGACAAAATAGACGCTGCTAATCTTTGCAAACAGCCGGAAGTTGTTACGATAGAGACTAAAGATTGCATCTACGAGCTGTGCGAAGTCCATCGCCTGAAGCGGCGCCGATTCGCGTGCCAAGTTATCTGGGTGTGTCATCGTTACTCCTTTCCGGTTGCTGATCTCTGCGATTATTTCGCAGTTCTTGTGATACATGATTCACCTTTGTACAGATTATTGACCTAGAATCTCCTTGCGCCGTTGTTCTTGCATTTTCGGCTCATCATGGAGATACTGACGCCTACGTTTGACATCAGCCCTGAAGATTAGAAGATGTTGATACTCGTTGATAACCAATGGTGCTAGTTTGGAGGTGAATAGGCATAATACTTCATTTTGGCTTTGCTTTGGTGCAAAAAATGTATCATGGTCATGAGACGATTTCCTCAATTCTACCGTTAATTTGAGTATCAGTAGTTATCAAATAACGGGAGGAAATCTAGACTCATGACCATAGAAGATTTTACCACGGAATCGTTGTGTTGATGATAAACTCTATTAAACATAGCACGACGACGGTTATAGGCAGCGTAAAGCGCCAGTAGTTCTTCAGGAAAGACATTTGTATACTCCTTGATGTTATTCAGTTGTAATGTTAGGGTATCGCTTGCCGCCAAAACTCTGTCCCAAAGAGTGACAACAGATCAAAAGACCTGCTGGCGTTGGTTGAGATCCATTGTGTCCGGTCTAGATGCCGCCGTCAAATCCTCCGCCGTCACCGCCGCCGATGTCATGGTCGCTCGAATCCGTGTCGGTCGCGTCATGGTCTGCACTGTCCCAATAAAGACTGGTGTCTCTGTGATAGTCATCGCTGTCGTTGTCGTGATGATTCGTGTTTCTGTCGTGGTAGCGGAATAACCACCAACATACTCCAGAGCATAGAGTCAACACCGTTGCAAGAATTAGTATCGGTATCATGTTAGCCTTCCCATAAGGGCGCTATGATGTGCCCCGCCACGCGAATCGAAACGACGAGCACCCATATAATTTTTTGTTTGGTGTCCATGCGGTCTCCTTCCTGCTTCACGTCGGGAGAAAGAAATACAACCAAGCAAAATCCAACCAATACGATACATGAAATAGCCACTCCAGTTCGGGGTGAAGGGAAAGTACGTCGAGCAGTAACACGAGCAGATAATGGATGAGGTACAACAGGTAAATGCAAACGGCTGTGAACGCCCCGTGTTCACGGATTTTTCGGAGTATCGGTTTCATTTCTCCCCACCGTATTAGCGAAAATTAGTTGATTTCTCATAGTCTCGTTAGCGTAACATACAAGGTGATTTATGGTAAATTCAAATCACGCCCACACCTTGCAAAAACGACGCCGTAAATGTCCGATATCAACTCAACCTACAAACATGCGCGAAATTGACCAATGAGCGAAAAAGCAAATCGGAAAGGTGCTGAACACCTGCCCTGTTCGATTACTTCCTGAGTTGCTTAAAGAGATACGCGACGTTGCCGAACAGACCGATATATCTTTTGGGGGAGGGTACGAGCTATCGGTGACGTCAAGAATTAGAAAAGATCCGGTCCCAAAGAGGCTTGAGCAAAAACCAATAGCCAATGCTCAGAACAACAGTCCCTAGGCAGATGTATAAAACACCATGTTTGTGGCGATTCCGGTCCACTCTCCCTAGAATAAGCCATCCAACCAATACCATGACACATGAGAATATTAATCTGATGTCCGTTGACCAAGATTCGACAGTTCCGCTAATAATTACGATAAAAATGCCCGCGATAATAGCACACGCAATGCTGACAATGAACGAACTGCGACCGGCGTCATTTGTTTCCATAATCGGTTAGAATCAATCAAGACTCTCGGATACGCCTTTCTTATCCCGCTCCCGCGTTTTTTCTTTCAAATGATGAATTGCAGTTTCTCGATCGTCCAGATCCCCGTTCTGGAATTTAGACATCAGAAAATCTGCAGCTTTATCCGGCCAATCCGGGGAACAGTCACACCTCTTCAGAAGCAAACCAAAGAACAGAGAAACGAACATCCAACGCTTCACCTGATTTTTTTCCGGAGAAAGTCTTTGAGATCGTAAAAGAAACTGTGACTTGCTCGCCGGCTGTTTCAGGCGCTTTCGATACAATAAAGGGGAATGCCGATTGCGGGCGGTTCTAGGTTTGGCATCCCCCAATGTGAGCGGTACAGGTCGTGATGCTCGGGAATTGAAATCACTTCTTGCGCCACTCACGCTCGTAATTTCTTTCGTTTTGTAGATACTGATGTGCTACGCTCTTACTCATCTAGTTGCGCCTTGTCTTCTTTTCGACGAGGTCTCGTGCGCGAATCCCTGTTTTCGAATTCGGAAATTACCTTCACGTTTTCACGGATGGCGTCGAGATCGTCCAGAATCGACTTTCGCATTGATCCTAGAGCACGCAGCATTTCCCCATGTGTCTCTTTATTATCCAATCGGACTTCCTGGATGTCTCCCTCAATCTCCTTCTTCACCGATTCTACATCTCTTTGAAGCGTGCTCATCATGTATTTAAGTCGATTCTTCAGTTGCAGCACGACGGTAAGAATCCCTAACAGCAACACAACGACAACCACATCTCTTGAGATTTCTAGCCAATCCACAGAACACTCCTTTTCTTTCAAACTATACTAAAACCAATAATTATTTATACACTGCGGTAGGTTCGATCAACTGAGTGGATAACGAGGGATCAACTGAACGAATAGTGAAGACGATAGTAGATCCTGATAGAGATCCCTTTCCTAACCGAACCGGTATTTTTACAGTCTCGTAGGTGCGGTTGGAAACCGCACCTACCGAAACATGTGTAAATATGAATGGGATTGACTATAGCACATTAATGTGGAAGGTGACGTATGGTTGAAAGTTAGGAATGCCCACACGCCACCTCTCCCCGATGGAAACAGCGCTAGGAGGCCCGCCGCTGCCCACGTCATTAAAACATTACTTGGTAATCCGGTTTCAATCCGGCACCGCAAAGACCTCAACCTTCGTGATAACGCCCAGCGCGTAGGTTTTGGGAATCACCCGCACAGCGTCACCGATCCCTCGCAGCTTGATTCGAGTTTCCCCCGCAATATGCGTCTTAATCTCTTTGACAAGTTTCCACTCATCTTCTCCGTCGCGGATATAGATATCCGTTCCACGGATAGGGTCGAGCGAGTGGATGACCACTTGCCTAATCATCCGCCGTTTTGGAAGTTTGACGCTGTAGGCGCTGGGCAGCGTTTCCGAATGCGGGTCGTAATAGAATTCCGCATCGACCGGTTCGAGTTCGGGAGGTTCTTCCATAATCACGGCGCAACCGGCGAAGCACACCAATCCGGCGCCGAATACAATCAACGTTTTAACTGTCATGCGGATCTCTAAGCCTCAAAATCGCCTCATTTTCGTTATCGAAATGTTCGAACTGACTAACCAAGTGGGACATGACGAGCAGGTTGTTGATATGCGATCCGACGTTAATGACTCCTATCCGCCCCTTCTGTTTCTTGACTATCATCTGAATTTCCATCATCGCTCCAAGCCCGGTGCTATCCATCATTTTTACTCCATCGAAATCGAATAGGATTTTGGGAGCTCTCTCATCAGCGGGCAGTGCCTCAAAAATATACTCTCGAAATTGTTTAGACGTGTGCCCCGTTATTCTGCCGCCGGGTCTGAATATGAAAACGCCAGTCTTGTACGTCACAAAATTCTTCATAAACTACCCTTTCTCGCAATTGGTTGCGAACTGGAAGTGAATGCACTACGCCCCGATATTGCAGCCGTGTCGTAGCAATGAGCCACGATTAGGGGCAGTGCGGTGAGGTCGGACGCATCGTCAGGGTTGGAAATCATGGTGCGAATCAAGCCGCTAATGTGGTCGAAGCGGCGATAATTGAACTGGTCGAACAGTCGGGATTCGCCACCCGAAAACGTTGAATCCGCGCGTAATCCGGGAACTCGTTCTGACAAATTGAAAACATGGCGATTCCGTAAATCGGCCGTTGGAGAATGTCGATGATGTCCTAGTTCTTCTTTATTCTAACAGACTTAGTATATTGTCAATAATCACCTTTGCGTCACTGGCTGCCGGGTTTCCTTTTAGCAACGCCACCTTGCTCCTTATAGAATCCAATTTGGTCCTTGAGTTTATGCTTTTAAATCCATCGAGCCCTTCGTGCCACTCTATCAGAACGTCTAAAAGCATGTCCTCTATTTTCACGACCAATTGTTGGTCTAATTTCTCCGGATTTAACGCTAATACTTTTTCTTTAATATCGTCCATATCTCCCGTTCCATTGTCGGAGACACGTGCCGGAACACATCCTTACCGATATCCAACCGCAAAGAAATCAGCGGAAGGGCACCAGAGGTGAACAGAATCGTAAAGAAAAGCCCCTAGTGCCCTCTCTCTGTCGAGAATGGAGAGGAGAAGATTTACTATGGGATCTCTATCGCCTTCGCTAATCGCTCAGTTGATCTGTCCGCTCGTTTGATCCCTCATTATCCATTCGGTTGATCGTTATTCACTTGCTTGATCCCCACCCGCCTCTCGAAAGAACGTCAGGCAGTCGTTAGCGTTTGACTCCGGCTGCCGTCCATTTGTCTGTCTTGATGCTCCCCCAAATCGAAGCCAGTTTGGGCCTTGGTCTAACAGCAGTGGGTACAACGCCGGCGTCATATTCTTCGACAGTTGTGAGGAGGTCGGGCCCGATGTTCGCCACGACGCCGCCCAGCGCATAAATCTTTCCATCCAGCGTGCCCGCTTGCAAAAAAACACGCGCTGTAGGCATGTCAAGCCTTGCCACCCATTCGTCCATCGCCGGATTATATTCCTCCACCGTTTGTATGCCGGGTCCTTGAATGACTGTCGTTCCGCCGATTGCATAAATCCTCCCATTCACAACTTCAGCCGCAAAACCGGTTCGCGCCGTAGGCATGTCTGTTTTCGGAGTCCATGAATCCGCGGCCGGGTCGTATTCTTCTACCAATGGCAAAACAGGTCCCTGAACTGCGGGCGCCCCACCGATGACGTAAATCTTCCCATTGACCGCGGCAGCCGCCATACCCGATCTCGGATTCGGCATATCCGCTTTCCGTGCCCAGGTATCCGAGACCGGATCGTATTCCTCAACCGCCGCCAGAAACGGGACCTAGATTCGTTGCGATGCCGCCGATTGCGTAAATCTTTCCGTTCACCGTTGCGGTCGAGAACAGTCCCCGAGCGGTGGGCATGTCGGCTCGCTGAATCCAGGTATCCGTCGCCGGGTCGTACTCTTCGACGGTCGAAATCGCAGGCTCTGTATCCGTCCAACCCCCTATCACATAGATTTTGCCATCGACTACTGCGCTGGACATCCCCGCCCGCGCCGTTGGCATGTCTGCACGTAGGCTCCACTCATCCGTTGACGGATTAAAAGCGTGTGTGCTTGGAATAACCTGCGCAAGCATTCCACCCATGACATAGATCAGCCCGTTTGACGCGCTGGCGGAAAAGAACAACCGCGGCCCCATCATATCCGCTTTCCGATTCCACTGCTCCACCTGTGTGAAACTTGCACTCGGTACAACCAATAACAGACTTAGCGTTAATGCCACCGAAAAAGAAAAACGAATCATAGTCATTTTCTCCTTAGAATTCAGATTTGCGAAATTGTCAAATTCCGTTTCTTCCCGTAAATCACAGAATTTTAGGCAAGCCGTTAGCGATTGGCGCCGATATGCTTGTTTTCCTGCTTGACGTCTCTGTACCTTCTTTCTTGATTTTATTAATGCAAGTTGCTACCCGTGGAATCTCTATCGATCAACCGACTGGATAATGAGGGATCAAACGAGCGGACAGCGAGTACGATAGAGATCCCATAGTAAATCTCACTCATTATCCAGTCATTTGAGGGATCTCTATGGGATTTCTATCGCCTTCGCTGTTCGCTCAGTTGATCACTCGCTATTCACTCGCTTGATCCTCTGGAGCGAGTTACTTGCTTGAAGAATGATTCCGCCAAGGATAATAGGGTGCTACCAATAAATTCTGTAAACCCGAAAAATAGGTGCGGAGAGTAAGTTCTATGGTCATGAGTCTAGAATTCCTCCCGTAATTTGACAACTACCGGTACTCAAATTAGCGGTAGAATTGAGGGAATCGTCCCATGACCATGATACGTTGTCGAACCAAAGCAAAGCCAAAATGGAGTGTTATGCCTATTCACCTCCAAACTTCAAACTAGTACCATTGGTTACTAGTTGTCCCCCTCTTGATACGGAGCTAGTTTTTCATCAAGGCTATATTTGCCTGCTCCAATCAGGATGAAACTCAGAAACACGATGCCCACTTCGATAGGGTGCGACGCCCCCATCAAACCTTCGCCTTCAGCGAGGTTGCTGACAGCGGCAACCATCATTGTGATGGTTAGAAGAACACAGGCTGGACGGAAGAATAGACCGAGAATTAGGCAGAGCCCTCCAATGAACTCGGAAATCGCTGCCATAATCCCCCAGAACATCGGCATGAACCCGATGCCAAGACTTTTCATCGCCATACCGGTATCTTTCCATTCCTCCGGCCCGCCGAACATTTTAGGCGCCCCGTGAAAGAGGAACATGCACCCAAGCCCGATACGGAGAATTAAAAGACCGATGTGTCTGTGTTTATTCCAAGATGTAAAAATCATGTGATAGCATCTCCTTAATATATTAATGGCGAAGCAATTCGGTTCTTGGTTTGCGCCGTGCTTGGCGAAAAAGGAAGGGGGCAAACAAGTGAGGATATGCCCCGACCGAACGCTCTGCACAAGCTGATTATAGATTGGGCGCCCGGTTTTTAACGTGCGCCGGTCTGAAACTACGCCCCAGAGGGGCGCAATGTACATCGTTCATCGGTTCAATGTACCGATGAACGAATGCAGTAGAAGGGTTATGCCGGTGTCGGCGGTAACGAACAAATATCGTCCACCACCTTCTGCTAGGTCGCGTTGACATTTGATAGATTGAATCAATCTCCTTTCCGAGAGCCTTCGACTTCATGCGCTTGAGACGATTTCGAACAAATGCCCCGGGTTTTAACCGTTGTTCCGTTAGCGACATTATGGGAAACGTCAAACATACCGCTCCTCTGGAGCGGAAGAGGGAATTACACCTTTTTCTATTGACATACCACCCCGCTGGGGTGGCAGCGTTCCTTACCTACCGATGGAATTAGCATTGTACTTCCGTACTCGGCGCGTTCCCTGCCCCCGCTCGGTCTGGATTGCCAAATCCAGACCGGTGGACTAAACAATTACCGATTTTTGAATCAAAACCGACATTTTCATAGTAATTGTCGTTGTTCCCCGATCCATTCTGCGAGGCGAGTTATACAGAGGCGGCATATTCAGTATAGATAGACACGCCGACCCCTTTATAGGTCATTTGATACTATTTCAGTATCAGCATCTTCCGCGTTTGGGAATAATCGCCCGCCGTCAGGGTGTAAAAGTAGACACCACTTGCGACCGTCTGACCGACATTGTTTCTGCCATCCCAATAGATTGCCTTCGCCCGACTCTCGTAGACCGCAGCGACCTGATGCCCCACATCAATTGTGCGGACAACCCGACCGCTTGAGTCGTAGATGGTCAACGTCACCACCGCATCGTTGGACAGATGATACGGAATTCACGTCTCCGGGTTGAACGGATTCGGATAGTTTGGCAATAGCGCCGTTTCTTTCGGAGCTAGCGCCGCCAGAAGTTGCCCCAAGACAAGAACGCCGCGTTGCGACGTTGCATCCGTCAGATTTAGTTCACCCGCTTGTGCCAACCACTCTCCCACGTCTGCCGCCCTCAACATCGCTAGTTCCCGTGGACCGGCGGACGGTGCGGCTGCCACGTTCCCAAGCGCACCCGCTACCAACACCAAATCCAAGATGTTCACAATCCCATCCCCGTTGACATCTGCCGTTAAATCGGCGCCCTCAGTCCCGAGAACTGACGCCACAAACACTAAATCCAAAGATATTCACGACATCGTCCCTGTTTACATCCTCCGGGATAGGGGGTAGTTCGGCGATTGCCGTAGCGGTCTGTATCTGCTGAATCCCTGTAACAGATACTTCGACGGTATTCGTTCCCGGATCTGGGCCCAACGTTAGGACACTCTTCGCCTGACCATCGCTATTCGTCATGGCGGATGTCACACTGAGCGTTCCGCCGCCACCGGTGACCGTGAATGTGACTTCGGCACCCGGCAAGGCTTCGCCCGATCGATCTGCCACGTAAACGACAATCGGTTTGGGAAGCGGTTCACCAATCGTCCCTGTTTGGTTGAATCCGGACGTTATCTAGAACGCTAACGGTGTTTGCATATCAACGGCGGTAAACGTCTGGTTCTCCTGAATCCCCGAAACAGACACAACAACTGAATTTGCTCCCGGATCTGGCCCCAATGTGAGCATACTCTCTGCCCGACCCTTGCTATCTGTCGTAGCACTTGTTACGCTGAGTGTTCCGCCGCCGCTGATGACCGTGAACCTAACCTCAATAGCGGAAAGAGGGCTGTCCGACTCGTCTCGCACTTCCACTACAAACGGTTCGGCAAGCCAAAAACCGGGCCAACCCTCTTGTCCATCCCCCGAGACTATGCGAATCGACCGAGCCGTTTGAAGGTCAAAGCGTACCTCAACTCCTCTCTCCTGTATCGCGGGGATGTGTGTGTAGATGGAAGCGTAATTCAGAGGGTTTCCCCTCACATTAATCTGGTCACCTTCCCCCAATCCCGTATTGGCGACGAGAGGCGAGAGCTCCTTGATGGCGTTGTACCCAAGATCCAGGGTAGTCAGATTGGTGGCATATTCAAGACCGGTCAAATTACTTATGTTTGAGTCGTGGGCGTAAAGTACGGTCAATGTAGCCATCTGCTGAACAGCGGTGATTGTGTCACCGGGCGCTATGCCCAAAGCCGACACAATAGCAGCGCGGAGGTTGGGATCGGGGACGTCAACAACTTGCGATGTTGCTGTTAGTGGAAGGGTGAGTATAATCACGAGAAAAATATAACCGATAACGTTGATTCTCATAAGCTCGTTCCTCTAATGTGTTAAGACAGTTCATTATGTTAGGGATACAACAGAGGGAATTCCACGTTTTGCCTTTATGAACAAGTGATTAGGCAACGGTTATCATTCCCCATTTTCGAGTAGGCGCATTATTTCTACCTTGTTTCGCAGCATCTTGACGATACCGCGTTTGCTTGAATCGTCAAGCTCGTCGCCGCCTTCGAGAAACGTGAACATGGTCGTGAGATCGCCGGTCGATTCGTAGATTGTAATCGCCCTGTTGAAAGCCTTGAGGCGTTGCACCTGATTCCGGGTCTGTTCAGGTTTTCGAGAATCGACCACGAAAACGAAGAAAGGTTTTATGGAATGCAGCGTTTGGAGTATCGCTTCACGCGGTGTGGTGGGTGGTGCGTCCGTCATTATTTTGTCTGATATGCCTCCAGTTTATCGAAAAGCGAACAACTCATCTTGTACCGATTCCCGCTTGCAAAAGCGAAAATGACCGGCTTGCAGAGAAAAAAGTCGTCATATTGGCGATTTAAGGGGCGTGTTTTGACTGGTCAGGTACCCTTCGGGGCACCCAAAACTCTAGCCGGTGGCGCAGAGAGGCGGCGAATTCAGTCTTTATTGCATCGTGCACGGCGCAATCGACGCCTAACGCCTATAATTGCTTCGATCGGTATTCCCGTCTGTTTGAAATTCATAATCGTTCCTCTCTTCATTAGAAGAACCTGGCGACCAAATCGCAGTCAACGGTTCACTCTGTTCGGTCAGGTTCGGTATTCTCGCTATCCGATAGCTTCTCGTTCCTCAGCCGCAAGAAGAGCTTCGGCTAGTCGGAATCCAAGATTTTTGTCAATCTTGGTATTGCTGATGTTATAAGACTTGGCTGGAACGATGCAATTAGGGCATCCTGTTGGGCATTTGCAATTCTCGGCAATCTCAAAGCCTTTTCGCAACGCGGTTTTCCACACGTCAAACAACTTTTTCGCCAAACCGATCCCATTAGGGTAATTCTCGTAGTAATATACGGCGGAGACCTTGCCGGTTTGGGCTTCTGAGTATGTGCTAGTGTCAAATGGGTCTGCCGGAATGATAAACATCGCCCCAACTCGAATCATGTGTTCGAGCGCCCCAATAGCCGCAGCCGGCACTCTGTCGGGAGGAAAGTTAATTGCGAACCCGTGCAAGTTTTTCTCATTGTAGAATGACCTGTCTCCGCCGTCACTTATCAAATGCCCGCTTTCATCTGTCAGCTTATAACCGCGGAATTCCAACGTATACCCTAGTTGCACGTAGATGATTTTTATCTCATCACTATCTTCTTCGCCAAATAATTGAGCTTGGACAGGAACACATGTCATATCGCCATTCAGCAGCAATTGCTTGAAAACATCCGTGACATTCAGGAAGGGAATAAAAAGTGGCTCGGTGACACGGTTCGAGTCGGCTTCCTTTAGAACAATGGTGTGCTCCTTGTAAGCATGAACTACGTATTTTCGTCCGAAAAAAGTGAAGATGGCGCCAATATAGGCTTCACGAAAACGTCTCAATGCAGAGATTGTTCCAAGTATTTCATTGCCGTGTTCCAAATTGTACGACTCTCCCATACCTCCTCGAAGAATTAAATTGCGCTGTGGCTTAAAATTAGCAGGTTGAGGCGGAGCCTTTTTACCCGCTTGATAAAACGTATCACCGAGTATCTTTTTATCCGAGGGACTTAGTTTGCCTTCCGTTTCTACTGAAAGTGAAGGGAGATGGTTCCTGATCAACCCTTCGTTAGACGGGTCAACCACAAATTCATCGAACGGCTTGTTCAGAAAAGCGCTCAAGTTTCCTACGTAAAAACGATCCATCGGGTCATTCATGGCATAAAACAAAACAAAAGCATCCCTGTCCCATTTCCGTCCAGCACGCCCTATCTGTTGCCAAGCAGACATGATGCTAGGCGGGAAACCTGCCAATATAACTCCATCCAACCCGCCTATGTCTATGCCTAGTTCAAGCGCATTGGTTGTGAGCACTACGTTGATTTCACCTAATTTGATTTTTTGTTGTATTTCCCTACGTGAGTCGGGATTTAAGTCGGCGTGATAAGGAGAAATCTTCTCTGGATCAAGCTCTAACCTTTTCGCTATGCGCTTGCAGTTCCCAAAGGCTGTTTCAAGAAATCGTTTCGTCGGACAGAAAATGAGGACATGCAAGTTCTTGGACAGGACGGTTATGGCTGCCTGCTCAATGCGCTTTCGGAGATTATCTCTGTACTTGAAATCCTCGATGTCCGGTTTTACGAAGAAATAATGGCGACTCGGACGCAAGGAGTTCGTTGCACGTACCACTTTCACATCACGCCCCGTTAGATTGTGCGCGTGTTCCTCAGCGTTGGCACACGTCGCAGTAGACATAAAGACACGAGGACGTGCTCCAATCCGATTAAGATGAAGGAAAAAACGCCGTAGCAACAGTGCCATATTACCACCGAAAAAGCCTCGGTACTCATGTATTTCGTCAATCACCACATATTGTAATAGACGCAAGAATTTTTCGTCCCACAGCTTAGGGAACGCTAAAAACGACATATTTAAGTATTCGGGATTGGTTAATAGAATTCCCGGGGGGTTGGCGGCAAGCAACTTTTTGTGTTCATCGCCAGTATCACCGTCATAAGGGTAAGACTCAATTGACAGCAAATCGCAAAGGTCTTGTATTTGAGACCTCTGGTCTAAAGCCAACGCCTTCATCGGATAAATCATCAAAGCGCGAGACTGTCTATTGCGAACCAAAGCGTCGAGCATTGGTGCAGTAAACGCCAATGTCTTGCCACTCGCAGTAGGCGATTCCAAAATTACGTCCGTGCCACTCAATGACAACTCCATCGCTTCAGCCTGATGTTGATAGAGTTGAGTAATTCCTACCCTGATAAGCGCGTCGCGGACAGACGAATGTAGTTGCGATGGAAATTCGTCGGCGTATTTCGGACTGATGCGATCGACGCTCTCTGTCCTTATCTCGTCCTCATCGCACAACGCATTGTTCTCGATGAGATCATTTCTAAATTCAACAATATCAATCATGTTATCCTTCCTCTTGTTTGTTGTGGTTAGTAGCAGCAACCAATGTGAACCAACTCAGAATTTACCCATAGAAGCAATTTCCGATGAATAGGTGGTAACTTGGGGCAATTCACTAATTGTTACCTCGCTTCCCATATCTGAACCGAGCCACCGCGCCCCGTTCCGCCAGCTCTGCCTTCGCATAATGCGCCGGCATCTTCGGATTTTTCCGTCTGCACGCCGTCTGCATATCCACGACGGTTGCGCCCGCTTGCGCCAACGAGACCGCCGATCCCACTCGGAGCGAATGACCGCTGATGAATCCGTCGATACCCGATTCGGCAGCCCACCGCTTGATAGCGGCCCTTGCGCCCCGCACTGTGAGCCTATCATCCGTGATATGCCCGCCCCGTCTAATCCTGCGGAATAGCGCACCCGTTTCGATCGCCGCCCGCGTACAATAACGCCGGATCACGCGGCGCGTGGGTTCGCCGATGTAGAGCGTAGCCCCAGCCCCTTCCTGATCCGTCTTACTAGACTCAATCTCGAGCACGCCCGATCTGATGTGCTCGACGTTCACCGCGACCGCTTCCGATATCCGCAACAGGCAATCGCTCATCAGGCGAATCAGAGCCGAATCCCTCAAGCCCGACAGCGTCCTGCTCGCCTCCGCATGCGCACACACGCTTTCCATGGCGCGCCACGTGATACCGTCGACCTGCCCCCGACCGCGCTCTTTGCCTTCGCGCCGTATCCCCGCCAGCGTTCTCTCGGTGAATGCTCCCACCACAGTCTCACGCCCCAGGTTCTTCGCTTGCCATTTGACCGCGGCCACCACCTGTGACACCGTCGCCGGCGACTTGCCCGAATCGTGCAGTTCCGTGAGATACGCCGCCAACACGCTATCGTTCAATCCGTGCCCGCCGTTGCCGTTGCCGTCTACCCGACATCCGTTCGCCGCGTCATGCATCCACGCCTCGAGCTCTTTCAACGCCCGTCGATACGCTTTGAGTGTGTTCTCCGATACGCCGCGGACAATCAAATCCCTGGTGCGCTGATTGACGGCGAGCTCCGCCCCTTCCGTCGTCGCCAGTTGATTCATCATCGCTTAATCCTCCGCTACTCGCCGTTCTTGTCCAACGTGATAACCCGACCCGCGCCCCGTGAGTCCACGCCAATGAGAACGCGCGGGTCGCCCCGGCCGTTCCCTTTCTGAACCACAATTTGCCCACCGCGTTCATCTGAGCCTATCCCCACATTTCCCGCCTTACCCTTGACATCAACATTCCCCCCATCGTCATCAATGTCTATCCGCACACTCCCTCCCATCCCACTGAAACCCGAAACCAAAATACTCCCACCGGCTTCATCGGCGCCTATCCACACATCCCCCGCCCCCGCTCCACCGAAAACCATGACTCTCCCCGTTTTATCACCGATGACCATGATATTCCCCCCTTCTAGCCGAACACTCCCCGCCTTGCCGCTGACCGTGATACTGCCCCCATCTTCATCAGTACCCAGATATACGTTAGTTTCCCCTGCGGCGTCGGCCACTTTCAGTTTGGTACATGTTATCACTCCGAAAGTTGCGTCTTCGTTCTGCGCCCCGAGTGGCATGACGGAACAGACCGCCAGCGTGAGAACAGCACCAACAATGCCGCCTATAATTGCATACACACTTTCTTTTCTTCTCATAATTGAATCTCCTTTTAAATTGTTGACTGTCATTTATGTTACAGTAATAAAAGCTGGGGGCAGTCCCCACCCTACAACTAGTGCCCATTATACAATCTTCTCCAAGACCCAAAAGATTCGCTGCGCCGTCTCCAAATCATCGTACGGAAGGCGCAGAATCAAATAGTTTTCGGATTTCAACCACACACCATGGTTCGATATGCTACTGTGCCAGCGCGCGTGCTCATGGGGTACCATTGCAAACAGCATTGCAAACTTGAATTTGTCCGTTATCGCAAAGACGCCGTTAGCTGATGCGGTTTCTTCTTCCGGATGCCTGACTTCAAATGTGCCATCGGCGTGAAAAGTATAGAAAGGGAACACATGCACATGGGGATGGGTGGCGTGCCACAGTATCGGCGGGTCACGATGTCTGTTATTTGGAACGGCTATAAGTCGCCATTCTCCGACCCACTGGTCATAAATGTCGGCGTCATCTGCGCATTGCACAATTAGCATCTCCTCGCGAGGCATATCCACCCCCGGCGCCGCGGCAGGCGTAAGAATATTCGTGGGTTGCTCGGATTCCGCACATGACGAGAGTATTACAACACTAAATATGAACGACAGGGCCGCTTTCCCTATTACGAGTAGTTTCATCGTTTTTATCTCCTGCTTTCAGTTGGCTACTTTAGTAGGCGCTGTACCACATTATAAAACCGATCAGCAGACTGGCTAGGAACAAAAATATTCGCCATGCGTGGCGTCGGATAAATTGTTTCATGATTACCTCTGTTATATGTCGGAATTGGGGAATTAACTTTCAGTCCGCTTTTCATCGCGTCAGTGAGTGCAACCGCCCCCTGTTTGCAACGCTATCCCGCAAAATCCTAGAGTTTCGAGGCTTCGGAGTATAAGACCACTACACCGCCCAGCGCATAAATCTTTCCATCCACCGCCTGGCTATTCGCTCTAGTAAAAACGGTAATTAAGGGATACAACCAGCGTAAGCTCGTTGGTATCAACTAGCGTATGTCCTACGTCGCGCTTACCGTCATAAAATTGTACCAGCAGCCGATTATACCCCGCCGCGACGTCGAACACGAAGTGCGGGCGAAACTCGTAACCGAATCCGCCCTCAAGCGACTGGACGACCCCGCCGGAGTAGAAAGCGCCTTCGGAGAATTCGATTAACGCTTGCAAATAACGCCTCGGTGAACGGGACATCCGTCCGAGATACCACATCACCCCCAACTTGGGCGTAAACGCGGTGCTAACATCCCTTCGGATGGGAGCACGATTTTCGAGGGTGTGCGCCGACGTGAGATAAACACCCAAACGTCTCGAAGTGACATATCCCGCTTTCCACTGGATTTGTACCGATGAATGCCTCAAAAAAATGTCGTGTTTGCTAACCTCGGCTTGCCCTATCCTGTACCCCACACCACCGCTCAGAAAGAACCCTTCGAGGTTATTATCTATCAAATCCTTGAAGGGATTTTGACCCTTTAAGGAACTCTGTTCTGCCTCTAGCATCGTTGCCGCACATAGAAACACAAAGACTGTGCAGATATACTTCCGGTTGAAACGGTTCATATATTTACCTGTTTCGTGCGCACTGCGTACAATTGCATCATTCACCATAGCGTCCAATTCAGTGCGCAGCGTGGAATCATTCATCAAACATCTCCTTTCCTTATCCCAAAAAGGTTGAGGAATCGCTAGATCCGCCTGTAGATAATAACCGCATCATGACCGTCGTCAGGGTATAACTTGAGTAAGTCTCCCTGAATTTCCCAGACACCGGCTTGCGTGTACTCGCGGATTGCCACAAGCTCTTGTTCAAAGGTGACCACTTCGTAGGTGTCATCTTCGACACGGTACGTGCCGGCGCGATTGATTTCCACCTTTATACCGTGAGTCTCAGATTTTAGACTCCAGATGCCGTCAGCATGAAATGTGACGTGCGCACTTCCGCCTGCGCTGCCAATCTTCTCCCAATCGCCAAGCCATTCATCTTGAGGGGTTGAACCGCTTTGAGAGGGTGAATCGCTGCAGGCTATAACGAGACATAAAGCAGCAATTAAACACATCCACGGGGTTAATCTCATCGTATCAGGCTCTCCTTTCTGTGCGTTTTTGCATGTCATACAATTTCAAAATCTAAATGTTACAGCCGATTTAAGACGCGCAATGAAGGGATTTCTATCGCGCTCACTATTCACTCGCTTGATTGCTACTACGAACCCCGGTTCCTGTAACTGATGGGTTACGAATTAGTATCAGAGGCTCACTATTCAAGAACCTCAAACTCTCCATCACGAACAATCAACACATGCGGATCGTACACCGCGTCGCCGACTTCATCGAACGATAAACTGCCGAGCAGCGTCTCGACATCTTTAGTCTGTGCCAGTACATCCCGAATGGCGTGCGATTCCGTTGAGTCCGCCGTCGTAATGGCATGAAACAGAAGATAAACCGACGTGTAAGCCAATGCGCTGAATATATCCGGCTCGACGTTATATGCCGACCTGTAGTTCTGCACAAACCACATACTTTCAGGGCTCGCGTCGGGATTCCAAGCTGTGAACGTAATTGCGCCGTTGGCAGCAGCACCCGCCTCACGCACTTCACTTCCGCCGAGCAGCGGCACGATAATCGGCACGTTACTCGAAATGCCGACTTCACGCGCCTGAACAAGCATCTTGGGCGTGTCTATCGGTTGAGCGGAGATGAGGATAGCATCCAGATTCTGCTCCTTTATTCGCGTCAACTGCTCGGTGTAATCGGTCGCGGCGAGGGCAGCGGTTTCCGACGCCACCACCTCGATACCGAGTTCCGCGAGAATTTCGGAAATACTCGCATCGGCGCTCTGTGAGTAAACGTCCTCTTCAGTTGTCAATTTGGCGACGCGCTGATAACCGAGTATCTCATGGGTGAGCCGCACGCCGTGCGGGATAATTTTGTCCACCGTGAGGTTGGTACGGAAAACGAAGTCCCCCAGTGCGCCAAGCCCCTGCGCCGCGGACGACGGGGCAATTGCCACTATTTCGTTCTGTTCCGCGACCGGGAAAGCCACTTGTACTTGCGTCGAAGCGAGGGGACCCAGGATAGCGACCACCTTGTCTTCATGAATGAGCTTGTTGTACGCCTCAATCGCGCCGTCGCCCGTGCTTTTGTCATCTTCGGTGATGAACCGAATGGCGAACGGCGCTATCTCGTTAATTTCGCCGCTTGCCAAATCGTAGCCGTTTAGAAACGTCGTGAGCGTGGGATCGTCCGGACCGTCCACGTATACGCCGGACTTCGGAACGACCACGCCGATGACAATCTCGTCCGGTAAGGGTTCGTCGTCGATAGAAGCAAAGTCGGCAAGAAAAGACGACAACTGATCGCAGCCGGAAATCGATGCAACCAGAAACGCGAAGATGATTAACAGTGTGATTCGTTTGATTTGATTCATATTCGTTTTAATCTCCTATTTTGCTCTACTGCGGAACTCCGCTATGTGCTCTCGGCAATGGCGTTCGCCACCGCCACCAGATCCAAAATGTTCACCACGCCGTCGGCGTTCACGTCGCCAACCACTTCGGCGCCCTTATCGCCCATGTGAGACGCGACCAGCACCATGTCTAGGATATTCACCACGCCATCGCCATTTACATCCGTCGGATCAACCGGCGCTTCATAGTCGGGATTTAACCATGACGTGTCCCAGAGTTCTATAGTGCCCGCTTCCGTCGCCGATGCAAGCAGCCTTCCGTCGGACGACCAATCAATTCCGTTCACACGCGCCGTGTGTCCAAAAGCGGTGATTTGCTCTCCGTTCGCCATGTCCCACAATTTCACCGCACCCCCGGGCGATCCCGACGCCAAGCTCATGCCATCCGGCGAAAACGTTACCGCCGCCACCCCTTCTCGATGAGCGAATAGCGTGTGGAGCAGTTGTTCTTTCCCAACGTTCCACACCAAAATTATGCCAAATACCAACCCGGCGGCAAGCGTCTCTCCATCGGGTGATAACGCCATCACATCAACCGGCGGGTCGCCCCAATCTCCGTCATCGTCCTTTAACGTGCCTATGACGGCTTCCGACGCCACGTCCCATAAAAGCACCGTCCCGTCCCACGAACCGGAAGCCAGCGTTTTGCCGTCAGGGAAGAACTGCACCGCAGTGACGGCAGTCGTATGCGACTCCAACGATCCGATAGGGGAACCTGTGGCGGCGTCCCATAGCTTGATCCGCCCCTCAGACATCCCGGCAGCCAGCATCTCGCCTCCGGGTGAGAACTCGAGCGAAAGCGGCATGTCCGCTTCTTCTCCGAACATGAGTGCGATCTCGCCCGTCGCATGTTCCCACATCTTTATCCTGTTTTCCCTCGCGCTCGTAGCCAGCCAACGTCCGTCGGGCGAGAATATCGCCGCAGTTACATAGTCGTTATGCCCTTCAAGCCTCCCAATGATGCTCCGATCGCGGACCTCCCATAGTTCCACGGGCCCCTCCCATGTGCCGGCAGCCAGTGTTTTGCCCTTCGGAGAAAATGCAACCGTGGTCAATGCTTCAAACGCCCCGTCGAGCGTGGCGACACCGTGCGGCGACATCTGCGATAACACGAGATCCGTCCAACTGCTGTTCCCGTCGGTATCAACGGCTTCAACCACCAGCGGGTGCGTCGGCTCTATCGATAGATTGCTCTGCTTATGCGGTCCGTCCGAGTGGATTATTCCGTCGTAAGCCAGGCTCACCATCGCGCTTGTATCTCCCCCGTCAGCGACACCGTAACACATGCTCACTTCCAAATCCATTACACCGGAGACAGCGTACAACAACGCCTGGTGCAATCCGTCGCTGTCGCTAATCTTGAGTTCGATCGGGATGCTGGCTGCCCCAGCCGTATAGTGGACAGGCGAGACCAGTTCCACCGACGGCGGTTCACTCTCCACTCCGGACACCTCCGGATTAAAATAGGGGTGCACCGCCAAATACCGCGCACTGCACGGCGATAACCGCTCCTCGCCGGGGCCATACGACATCAAATAAGCGCTGTCTCGAAAGTCGTGCTCCAATCCGCAGGCGTGCCCGAGTTCGTGCGCCAGTGTAATCCACGTCTCTCCGGACGGCATCATTGCAATCCCGCCGACTTTGCTCCACCGGCTTCCGATGCCTAAAGCCCCTTCAATCAGGTTCGTACTGTTGTCAACCACGATAATGTAAATGTTCGACCACAAATCGTAGACGGCTTCCAGTTCTTGAGTCACCAGATCAAAGGTCAAGCCCTCATAGTGGATTTCGGGGTGTTCCGCATCGAAGCGGTGTATCAACGGATTGCCGTCCGCGTCGGACTCGAACTCGAAGGTGCGCTCCCCGTATCCGTGCTCGTTCATCTGCACACGGAACACTCGCTGAATGTGTTGAATCAAGCCTTTCAGCCGCTCCACCTTGTCCGCCGGATAGGGACGATCGCTGGGCAGAAAAAAGATGGTGCGTACCATTCGGGGCGCACCTGCATCCACATCCAGCGACCGCGCATAGCGGCGTGCGCTAGAAGGCGGTTTCTTCGGCTGCGACGCCATAACCACCGGCGTCAATCCGAAGGCGAGAATTATAAATAGCGAAGCGAGTCTTTTCATACCCGTCTCTCCTTTCAATTCGAGGTTAGCGAAACACCGAAAGAAGAACATCGTCGGTCTCCGCGCCGTGTTTATCGGCAAGTTGTTCAACAGACATTTCGGGGTTGTCCACAATGTAACCATCGCCGCCTAGTGTATTACGGAGTTCCGTCACGTCCATACCGACGACGGGCGCGAGAAGAACAATAGACGTTTCCTCCATTCGGTCAACGATGAGTGATTCAGGGTCGCCTTCACTCAGTATGGCTGACCTTGTAACGAGGCTTATACCAATCAACCACGCAACTACTATGACGCCTACACCGATAGGTTGCGAGAAATACCTCTTGAACGGTCGCCAATTCGTGATTATGTGGAGAACAATGGCAACCGAAAATCCAATGCCAACGAGTTCATGTGCGAACTTAACCGGGTCTTCGGCAACAAAGAACATGATCAGACCGGTAGTCGCCGCAAAGATGCCCGCGCCTATCGTAAGAGGGGTAGACCATTGTCGAATATTTAACTTCTTCATGTTTTTGCGGTGTCGTAATGGAACGGAAATATCCTCTCCCTTCGGGTTGATTGAGTCATGAGGTTAGTTGTCGTTGCTTTCGTCTGAAGTGTCCTCGGTATCGGGATTGGTGATGTCCTCGGTGGTATCACTGCCGGGGTCTGCCGCGCTGGAGGGTTCTGTCGTGGCACCATGGTCAGTGACGGGACAATCGGGGGAGTTAACAATGTCGGTGAGACATTCGCCCCAGATGTCTTCCGGAAGTTCATCGATATGGATGTCTTCGAGCCAGCCGATATCATCGTCTAAGTCTTCGGCACCAAAGATGTTGACCTCCTTGATAAATATCGAGGTAGACTCCGAACAGCCGGTGATAAAAGCCGCAAGTAATACGGCGACCAGTAGGGTGAAATGCTTTAACATAATTTGCTCCTTTCATTGGTTTGGATTTGACTTCTACTAACTTACTTCTCTTGCTCAGTTGACATTATTATTGTGCCACAACCGATTCTCGCGCCGGCATTGCCCGACGGTTGTGAGGTAAAATCGTCCGCGTCCGCATGGATTATAATGCTACGTCCGATGATGTCGAAGTCGGAGCCGGTTCCCATTTCCCATAAATCTGTCGTCAACTCAATACTGCCGGTACCATCATCGCCGACATTGATGTTTCCGATGTCGCCAAGATGGAACTCGCCTTCGCCCCACTTCCCGTGTGCAACATCTGTCGGATTCCAATGCCCGCCGGCAGACGACCCGTCAGGGGCGCTGCAATCACCAAATTCATGGATATGAATGCCGTGAAGCCCCGGAGAGGCGTTGTAGATTTCGACGTAGAGCGAAATCTGATTGTCAACCTGTGTGAACGTTGCCATCCCGGTCACGCCGCTTTCGCTCGCCGGTAGTATTATCGCGCTTGCCAGTTGCGGAGTGGTGTCATCCCCGATGTCAATCGGGATGTCGTCTATCCATGGGAGATCTGCATCGTCATCAGTACCAAGGATGTTGACCTCATCGATGAATATTTCGGTATACTCCGAGCAACCGGTGATGAGTGCCGTAAGTAATACGGCGACCAGTAGGGTGAAATGCTTTAACATAGATATACTCCTTTTGTGTTTGCGCAGAGAACAGTGGAAACACTATCCTCGCTTGGAATTGGTTGTAAAATGGGAATCACATTCTCACATTCATCATCTTGACCAGTACATAACAAAAGATTGGTAATGTTTAAGCTTATAAGGTATCGTGTATGTGTTATATTTCTGAGGTAAAGTTACTATTGTATCAGCGTTGAAAAAGGTAAAGTTGCCATCAAACACATGGCCACGTGTATCTATTTTGATGGTTTGTCTAGGGGCAGGCAAAACAATACGGGTTTGGTGTTGACTAGTATGTGAATGTTGTCTATAGCACATAGCATAAGCAGCGCCTATCTTTTTGGCATGGGCCCTTATTAGGAAGCGTTCATCTGATGATGATAATCCAGATGAATTGGCTATAGATTTTCCAATATACTTGAGTCCGTAATTTCTAAATTGTTCTGAATCACTATCCATAATTGTGAATAGAGTGGGAAGTCCCTGTGTTATGACACGATGACCGACATTTACATTTTCTACGGGCGGCCGATAACTACGATCGCCGGGAAAATACCATTCACTGTATGGATTTCTTTCTAAATCGTAAGGTGTGACTATACTTCGGCAGAATTTAGGGTGACAAATTAAAAGGGAAGAAATTATCATACCTCTAATTCACCAAAAAAGATTGGAGGTATATAAGGGCAAACGGCGATTTGCCCACTAGTGTTATGGATAATTTCTTCCCAGAGATATGGATACCGTATTTGTTGAAGTTTCGTCAAGGGTTTTCTAAACCGACCTTCACCTATTTCGTCGGTTTCATCTTTTCGTTATTAATCGGACAAAGCCGAAAATGCCTTACCCACATTGCTGATACGTGTATTTTCGTTGATAAATCTCTATCCGGTTGGCACCGGTTTCTTTCGACCTTCCAGTGGGATTTGTCAGAAGTCATCGAATCTGTGATTGACCTACTTCTATCTGAACTTGGCGATTCACTGAGTTACGCCGGCCATCTGCTACTTGCTGTTGACCCGACAATGGTAAAAAAGGTGAAGGGAAAAATGAGTGGAGTTCAAAAATGGCAACAGAGTTCAACACACCCCGATAAGCAAGTCATTGGGCATCAATGGGTAATAGCTGGCTTTCTGGCACGTGTCAAACATCAATGGCATTGCCTACCCGTTATAAGTCGATTGATTTCAGGCAAGAGTAATCCATCTCATTTCGTTGTGGACACACAAGGCAATGCTCAACCGATGGGTATAATCGCCGCTGTGCTTGCTGCTGTCTTTTTCGTCAAGAATAGCGTCAAAGCAAAACCGTTGTGTGTTGTTGCCGATGCCTTCTTCTCAAAAGCCAACTTCATTAATCCACTAGTTGAGCAAGGGATTACACTCGTCACTCGTTTACGTCATGACGCCGTTGGATTCCTCCCACCATTCTACTGTGGGCGTGGGCGACCGCCTAAACGCGGTAAATGTATCAAACTCGCCAAATGCTTCAATCAGATGCAAAGACAGACCACAACTGCTTGGCTATATGGAAAGCAGTGCCAAGTGGAGTATCTCGTCATTGACCTCTTTCTGCGTGATGTGCAGCACAAAGTCCGTGTGGTCATCGCTGATGGAACAAACCGCCCTATCCTTTTGGTCTCCACTTCTCTCGATTTATCGCCGACTCAGATTCTTGAGATATATGCCGCTAGGTTTTCAATCGAAATCGCTATACGTGAACTCAAACAATACTTTGGTTTGGGCGACTATCAATCTACGACTACCTTAGCCTTCTTGCGGTTCACGCAACTTTGTTGTATCGCTGCAAGTTTGGCTCGACTCGTCTTATTGAAGCACCACTCACCTGAAGGAATTCATGAAACCGCCAGTGAATCAACCACTACATCAACCGTTTCTTCAGTCCGCCAACAACTTAGACGCTTTGTCATGCGCCAATTGATTTTCAACAAGTCCACTGATGATGCGGATTTCACCAAATGTCATATTGACATCAAGGCAATCTTCCGTGTCGCCGCTTAACAATAATGTTTCCGATATATCTCAATCAATAATGCTCTGTTTTTTCTGCCGAAGTATAGGGTGTGATACAGGCTGAGAAAAACGATAATGTCATTAAACTAGCAGCAATAAAGAGTCTCATGTTATCCTCATTCTTCTTGAATTGGTGTGCCTTTATGCTGTTAACGCTACCTTAGATTAGGTTATTCATTCTTTACTGATGTATTTCTCCATGTCTTGAGTTATATGTAGAGTTATCCCACCGTCTATCAGCAAATCTTCTAGGGATTTCGCCAACTCCAGTAGTGTATTAAAATGTTTACTGTGTTCCGACTTTATTCCATGAGAGTCATTGGCTACTAGAGATATGTAGCCTTTAGTCCATGCGTGCTTCGGAATGATGCTGTCTTTATCGTTTGCAATGCCGTCGGTAAAGAAATAGACTGTTGCCTTAATCGTCTTTTCATTCTGAAGTGCTTTTACTTCCATGATTATCTCCTTTCTTAAAGAGCTTTCATGTGTGTCTCTCGGATTAACAATCCTTCGTGCTCTAGCCCATTAGTAATGTTTAGCAAGACCCTTTCAACGAGCTCCGCATCTTTCGAACTAAACAGATCTACCGGCTCCCCACCTCGACGACTCGCCATCACATGGTATTCCCCGTTGCGTGGCAGTGGATCCAAATAAATAAAGTCAACTGCATTCAAATTCAACAATTTTCCGTTTTCATACTGCCAAAACATAATTATTCCTCCTCACCCGTTTTGTTTCATCAAAAGCGCCGGAATCCAAGCATCCCCATAAACAGACCCCGGCGCTTGTTACGTGTAGGATAAATCCTTAAGAAATCCTGCTCATACTATCAATTCAATCACCTCCTCTTCGAAGGCACCGGCGAGGCTTTTCGGTTACACTGATAATGACGGTTTTGAACTCCTCCTCGGAATAAGTAGCCACATCATTTGAATCGATATGCGCTTTAGCTACGACAACTTCATACGTGCTTTGGGTTTCGTAATCTAACACCTCTCCCGTTTTCAATTGACCGGTGGAACCGTTGATAGAGAAGTGATTCAGATCGGAGCCGACGACTGTGCCTGACGGCGAATTCTCACGGACTGAAAACGCGTGGGCTTGATCCGCCGGTGTCGTCAGCCCGATGAGACCGATAACCAGGGTTGATAAAAGAACCTCTCGCAGCTTATACATTTGTCAATCCCTCTTATTGTTGGAACGACTGTAACTTGCGTGACAGTCAGGGTTGACGGATTGAGGCACGAGGGAAGCAAGAAAAACTCGCGCCTCGTTTTACGGAGGGTTCCATCTCCAACCGTCCTTTTAGCCAGTGGGTTCATTGTTCGGGTGTTATGCTTTCGGTGTGTCGCCGATATTCCGCATCATATTCGTCACGGATTTTCTCGTGAATCGAATCTGGGATATTATCTAGCTTCTTGCAGTGCTCCGAAAACACGTTCGGCTGCTACATACCGCCCTCACCGAACACCTCAAAGCTACCATCCTTCACGATGAGTATGGTTGGATCGTAAGCTCCGTCGCCAACCTCATTGAACGAGAACTGCCCCAATATCGTATCCAGATCGCTGATACTTGCGAGAGCGTCCCGAATCCCTGCCGAGTCCGGCGTTTCGGCATTTGCAATCGCTTCCGCAAGGATATGCACGGCGGCATGAGACAGCGCTGCCCATTGGCTAGGTTCCCGACCGTACCTTGTGCGGTATTTCGCGACAAACGCTTGATTGCCCGGCGTGTCCGCGGTGCTCCTCCATAGCGCAAAAGTAATCGCTCCCTCGGCAGCGTCGCCGGCGCTTTTAATGTCTTCCTCCGCCAACGACGCAGTAATAAACGGCACATCCGCGGGGATGCCAAGTGCGCGCGCTTGTTTCATGATAAGAATCGTTTCAATCTGTTGGGCGGACAGGAAAATCGCCTCGGGCGCAGCGTCCCGTATGCGAGTGAGCTGTTCGGAGAATTCTGTTTCACCCGGCTCGAACGTCTCGTCTTGCAGAATCTCGACGCCAAAGTCCGAGAGTGTATTCCGAACATCCTCGGCGCTGCTCTTCGAAAACTCATCGACGGAGTCGGATATCATCGCCACTTGTTGATAGCCAAGTTGCTCGTGTGTCGCCTTGATTCCCGCCGGTATCAACACATTCGTAGGCTGACCCGCGCGAAAGATGAAGTCGCCAATCTCCGTCAATCCGGCTGCGAGTGTGGCAGGGCTGAAAGCCACAACACCGTTCTCTTGCGCAATCGGAAAAACCGTCCGGCCAACGTGCGATGTCCAAACGCCCAGAATTACCGGCACCTTTTCCTGATGTATCAGTTTGTTAAAAGCGGAGACCGCGCCATCGGTAGTGCTTCGATCGTCCTCAATGATGAAATTGAGTTTTGCCTTGCTTGAATCCGAGTAATTAATCTCCTCAAGCGCCAGGTTAAAGGCATTCTCCATAACAAGTGCACCAGGTCCAAATTCCCCCGGTCCGAATGTACCTGTCTGCGGCAGAACGACGCCAACGGAGACCACGTCGTCCGCGTCCCCTCCGGATATGATCGACACGAGTTCGTCGCAGGAAGTCAACAATAGAGCTGAAACTGAAATCAAGCACCCAAATACGAAAGTTGCGATCCGATTGATAAACATCATTATTCACCTCAAATGTTTTGTTTTTGAAACGATTTGAAACTTCTCAAGAATCCTGTCGCGCCCCGCATAGGCGTGACAAGCTGCGTATCCCTTGACGGTCAAGGGGATGTTCTCTGTTTAATTCTCAATTTTCTTCCCACGTATAGGTGGCAAATTTCTCACAAATTGCCAGCCGTTCCTGGGAATCAAAAATATTCGACGTCGATATTCATCTAGTAACTAAGCTCGACTTTGTACAAAGTCAAACTTATACGATTTCAAAATCTAAATGTTACGGGCAATCCGAGACGCGCAATGAATTGCGCTACTACGAACCCCGGGTTTCGTAACTTATGGATCATGAATTAGTATTAGGACTTACGCGAACTCCATTCTGATAGTGGGAGATTTTGACTGTAGGCGTAAAAGTTCGCGCAACATCCCGTGTCGATCCGCTTTGCGTAAGTCCCGTGACTAATACTATTTTAGGATTACCATCCGTCGCACGTGAGTATAATCCCCCGCCCGAATCTGATAGAAATATAAGCCGCTTGCAACCGTCTCACCATACATGTCTTTCCCATCCCAGTAGGCCGCCGTACCGCGGGAAGTGTATGTCCCAACGTGCTGATGACCGAGGTTGAACCGACGGACATACGCACCGTTTGTATCGTAAATTGAGATTGTCACCTCTGAATCAGTAGAGAGTTGATACGGAATCCATGTTTCCGGGTTAAACGGGTTCGGATAGTTTTGCAGCAACATCGGTTTCTCGGGAAATAACTCCGTCATTGACACTCGCTCACTGACCACATTCACCGGAATTGCTCTTGCCCGCGAATCCGCCAATTGCAGATTAACGAGCCGGATGGGGAACTGTGAAGACGTGGGCACCGTCTTTTTGACATGAAAATCAAGCGTGACCAGCAGCCCCTCTGCCACTACACCTTCCTGTGTCCCTTGACGCGTCTGTGTGAGCTCCAGTTGAGTTCCTTGCTGGAAGACATTCCAGTAACTTTGGGGTAGTGCGGCCGCTAAAACCTGACTTGGCGACGCAGTAAGAAGTTCTAATACAGTGGGATCGTAATGGATTGAGAATTGGTAGCCGTAAAGATCGGCAATCGCTGTGGTGTGGATTGAGACGGTCAATTGTCGTGTATCCGTCACACTTGGGGTCATCTTGAGGCGCAACTCCCCTTCGGGGGTTACCGATCGGATTTGTCCAAAATCTGCAGGCGGCGCGGCGTTAACGAAGGCTTCGCCGAAATGTTGAGCGACAAGCACGAGATCGAAAATGTCCACCTTGCCGTCTTGGTTGACATCATAAGGTGGAAATTCTTCCGTTGTGGCCGCATCCTCGATTGTTAGGGTGAGTGTGTAGGTGAAATCCTCACTACCGCTTCCGTAAAAATTTATGACCTCGGCATAGTAAGTTCCGTTCGCAGGAACTATGAATCCGTCTTGCGGCTGATTCATATCTTCTTCGTTTGCAATAGTCTGAATATGAGGATCGAAAGACCTCAAAAACTGTAACTCGCCATCATACAAGTCCAAAACCGGGATGAAGACCTGATGAGCGTCGGGGTCATAGTCCACATTAAACGTAATGATTGAGCCTGCTGCGGCGGTAAACTGAAACGCATCGACATCCCCGGCAAAACTGATGACTCCCTCAATGGGCACATTTGCCGTAATAGAGGTCGGATTCCCCCACAGCGCTTCGTGGTCATCATCGGGGAGCACCCCTTCAGATAATGTCAGCGTATAGGTGAATTCATCGAATGCGGGACTGGCGACCTCAACACAATACACGCCATCGGCAGGAATGAGGGCGCCCTCAATCCGCAAGTCTGAGCTATCGATAGGCGTTCCCACAAGTACTAAGTCTTCACCAAACTCATCTAAAAGGCCAAGGATTGCGAATGCACTATCGCTTTCTACCTCAACGAGCAAGGCAATGACATCACCTGCTGCCGCCTCAAAGCGAAAGCCGTCGGAATCACCGATACCATCAGGGTCGTGAGGAACACTAAGATGATTGATGACTCCCGTTACAGGTTCGTTAAGGGTCAATAGAGTTTCCTCGCCGCTGCCGCACGCCGCATGGTCGTCAATATGAGTGCTTAGCGACAGCGTATAAGAATAGTTGACACCGCCAAACGGGGCGTTAAGTTTGGGCGGTGCGATGTTGCTCACGGCGAGGAGGTACGTTCCATCGGTTGGCAACTCTTCATACACTTGGGAATCAATATATGGTGAGGACATTTGAAAAGTGTCATCGCTTTTAGCAAAAAGATCGCCGTCTGGTGTATAAACGACAAGTAGAGAGTCGAGGTCGGAATTTCTCGTGGCAACAGTTATGTCAACGGGTTGTCCTTTCTCACCTTCAAACGCGAAGAAATCGGTATCTCCGCTGAAGTCTATGAAACTCTCTATCGTATCCCCTATTGCGGCAAGTGTCGCAGTGTCCGGCGTGTCGCCATGGTTGTCAATGATAAATGCTAGCTTATAATCGTTGGTGGCGCCGTTGATGCTAGAAACTGCAGCCAGATAATCGCCCGGCGCCAATTCAAGCGATGTAACATCCTGTGTCTCAAAGGTAACAAGGGCTACACCATCGGGACCAGTCAATGTCAGCATTAACTCCCCGTAAATAGGTTGAAAATCAATTCCCAACCCGACCTGCATGGTCTCAGCCAAATGGAATCTAAAGTAATCATCATTGTCTGCCGTATGAATCGACAACTCTTCGTTGACAAACGGGAGTTCGATGGCGGCTGCGGTCTCTGGCGTATCGTTTTCCTCAAAAATATCCGATGCCAGTTCGGGTGGTGTAAAGAACCCACGGTACTCCATAGTTCCCAAGATAAGGTCGAAATTTACACCGCCATTTAGTTCTTGATCTGCCATAAAAATCGCTGATGCGCCATCGACAAATTCCACGTCGGATGGCAGGAAGAAATGGCTCTCAATGACCAAGCGAATCGACGCATCGCGTCCAATCGCCTCAAAAATCTCCCAAAGCGCCGCCGACCAAATCTGTCCATCGTCGTGCGGAAAGCCCACAATATCTTCAGGGTAGCGTTTGTTAGTATCCACGGAACGAGTGAATATCTCAGGTAGCCCAGAACCCGCCCAGTCAAAAACGATTGCGTCATTAAAGCCATCGCTTACCGCACTGAAGAAACTGGCTGCCAGAAAATCACTAAACCCTTCATGCATTGCGGCACCTTCAACTGTGTATATGTCGGGACTCTGTCGATCTAAGATAGCGTGCCCATATTCGTGGAGGATTACTTCGGCATCTTCGGCATCATCAACACCGCCATCGCCGAAATTAATCGATCCCTCGTCACTGTCGTAGAAAGAATTGTCCTCCTGATTGACATGTACATTCGTAGGAATCTGCCAATCGTCGACGAAATCGAAGCCGAGTCCTTTCAGATAACGCCCAACGGCATCAACGTGATAATAGACCATCACCTCTTCAAATCGGGGGTCATCTCGGAGATAGTTGAACTCCAACGTCGGCTCGTTGGCGCGATTTTCGGTCAATCTTGTGCTCACGTAAGTCCCATCAAGAAAACCACTTCCGTCCAACCCAGGCAGAACCACCTCCGTGTACGCTCCCTGCGGTATTGCGTCAGCGGAATCCTCCTGATCCTCAAGCGTAAAATCTTTGAGGGCGACAACGGGATTCGGATTAAAGACGCGTCCCCTGCCGTCAGCGAACCTGAGTAAACTCTGCTGATGCAACGGCTTGCCGGTATTGGCGTCAATAATGTACTCCCAACTTACCCGCGGTTGACGGGAATGTAAAATTACGCGGTAAGCGAGGCGATAGGCATTGGCATAATCGCCAACCTGGCCCGCATCACGATTCGGGAAAATGACCAAATTAGCCCGCGCCGGCTTGCGTAAATCGAAGGCTTCGGCTTCGGCAACGGCAATGTCAATCGCTTGCTCCGAGCCCAGCGATGCCACTGTACCGATTTTAATCTCCGGGAAGTAGTTGCTATGGATGACTCGTATCTGCCTAGAGCGATTGGTATGGACGGAGATTACCGCACCGTAAACCTCAATGCCGTTGTAATATTGATGGAATCGGACATGCGTACCCGTTAAACTATTTTGGACATTCGTAAGACGCAGCTCAATGTTCGGATCAGTCAGCGCAAAAAGGTCGCAATAGTCGCTAAGGCATTGACGTACCGATGTTTCTAGCGTTCCCATTGGAGCAGGAAGCGTCAAATTGTAAAGGCTGCGGACCGTTCCTCGGTCGCGATGCCATTTTACACGGGCAGGGGTTTCTGAATCAGATTTGATTCGTTGCAATGCCGCTCCCGCTTTCAGTCGAAACTGTTGTTTTTCTTTTCCTTTGGCATATACCGCGGAAACACATATTAGGACTGTACAGAGTGCTAACGCAATCGGTGTCGCAAAAATCTGTCTATTCATAAAAAAATTCTCCGTTCGATTTGAAAACTGGCTTTTACCGAAACACACTTTAGGGGTGAAGCACCGTCGTATACCAACCGTGCTGTGCTACAGTGTCTGGTGAAATGGATCGCCGAGCTACGAGACTTTCAGAACCTGTTTGAAACGTGTGTTCAAACAAACTCATAACCCTCCTAGGGAATCTCTATCGCACCCGCTGTTCGTTCGTTTGATCTCAGTCGATTCCCTTAATCAGAGGGGGAAGATGACTTTTCAAACAGGCTCTTAGTTGAGTAAAGTTGACACTTCCCATGCCGGAACCGAGCGATCATTGTGCACAAAGCACCTTCCAGGGGCCCATGTCATCAACGATAATGAACGTAATACCTTCGTTCTCGGATTGGAGGCTATTTATTTCCTTTCGTGCCAGTTCGAATCTGTTCACAGCCGATTGACCGGATGCCAATGGGTATTCCCGCGTCAAGGGCACAACAACACCGACCGGAATGTTGATGTCTATCTAAGGCAGATCCGGTACATTGAGAGAGTTTAGAATTGAAACTATTTCGTCGCAGGCAGTAAGCCCCGCAACCATCAAAACAGCTGCCAGAATAACCGTAATTCTTGTAATTCAGCTTATTTTCATTGGTTAGTATCGGTTAGTGTGGTTACTGTGATGCTATATCCAGAGTAATGCAACCTTAACTAGCATCAAGTCTCTGCGGTATTCCAACTGGGAGCGGATTCATCAGTTCGTGCACTATTTGATAGGGGTTTGGAATTATCTCCAGATAAATTAACCCGGAGAAAACAAAACTCCAAATAATGAGTCCGCCTATCAGCAAAAGCCACTTCTTGCGTAAAAGCATGAAAAACATCCTTCTTCTTTCAGCCTACTTTTCAAGGATTTCTATCGCCCTCATTATCCATTCGGTTGATCGTCATAGCGTGCAATTTCTTGGTATGATGATAATCTTGTCCGGAAATGGGAGATTGCCTCCGGGGAAAAGCACTGAAACCCGAAGACAATCTCTCGATCA
Source organism: Candidatus Poribacteria bacterium (assembly GCA_965204085.1). GTDB lineage: Bacteria > Poribacteria > WGA-4E > WGA-4E > JAJDTR01 > JAJDTR01. Next base: position 172,492 of record CBDBEE010000003.1, read on the forward strand.
AGGCTACCGGCGGCGTCCCACCTCCAGAGGGTTAAAGCCGGCGACCTCGATTCATTGTCACCGAGTGTATTTTGGTTACGAATCAAACTCACACCACCGCAGATGAAGAGTGAATCGCAAACTTGTGGCTATACATTATAGGGGCTTTTGGTAGACTAACAGTGACAACATTATTTGCGTTTTAAGCGGTTTTTCCAGGCGAGGCCCCTCTAGCGATCATAAATTCACTGCAGGTGTGGGCACGGCCGATTGTTAGTCTCGGTGCCGGTTTCTCTCTGCTATTACTGCCCTTACTTCAAATATAGATCTATCTCATCAAGTTCCTCGTCATCGGACGCAGAAAGCGGTTCGAGAACTGGGATTGACGGCTGCGAAGCTGCATCCGTTTCATCAGACTCCGAGACAAAGCCATATAATTCTATCTCGGCGATTTTTGCCGGAGCTTTTACGTTTCCGCTGTAGACTCGCCAGCCGCGGACATTTCGCACATTCTTACGCCGCTGTCCCGCATCGTCCGAAGTACGCCGTACCCTAACCTTTACGCCCGAAGTATACACCGTGCGATTGAGTCGAATATCGATAACCTTTTTCTTGTTGCTCTCCACCTCTTTTATCTTCTCCCACCTGCCTTGCGTGTCGGTTGTCCAAATATCGAATGCGCGCAGGTTGGGCGAGTGAATCACGACGCGGTGAATCGACTTGGGTTCGGGCAGCATGATGATGGACTCGGATTGTGCCGCCATACCCATAATCGCATCGCCCGTGCTCTCTACATATTGGGATTGTCCAAGCGTTCCAACGTGGCCATCGATAATCGCGGGATCGTTTGATTCTGCGCCTTCAACAAGCGAGTAGTTAGTGCTCCAGTTTTGCTTGGTGGACATGCCTTGAAAACCGGCGCATCCGGAAGATGAAACGATGATTGACATGACAAAGAACAGTGCCGCTGTAAAATGTAGATTCATGTGATAGTTCTCCTTATTGAGATGGTACGGCTTGCCGGATAACAGACTCTATCTCCTGTCTAGTCAGCCGGCGGACATTGAATTTGAGTTCCTGAAAGAACGGAACAAGGTCTTCCCCTGCAGCTTGATTCATGTAGTAAATCAGCATGCTCGTTTTCATCTGCCGCGGCAGTTTTTGATGGAGCCGCTCCTGCTTGATGATTCGGAACAGTTCGGGGTAGAAATCTTCGCCCAATCGCTCGTACAACGCTTTGGCGATCGAATACGAGTAAGAGTAGCCCCATTCCGAATCGTGCGATCCGTGTCCCGCCCACGATTGGATCGCGTTCACATTGTCCATGTCGAGTTTCATCTGGTTATGAAGATCAATCTGCAAATGCCCGGAGCCTTTGGCGTACTCGTTCTGTACAAACACGGCTATCCCTTCGGTGAACCATACGGGAAAGTAGTAAACCGTAGTAAACGCATGCGTCAACTCGTGTGCCCGCACGTCTCTCTGGTCAAACATCGCCATCGGGAAGTGCATCGTTACCTTGCCCACCGTTCGCAGCACTTCATTGCCTTGAGGCGTCATGCTGTAATTCGTCTCCGTTATGGCAACTCGCGTCGTACCCTGAAACTCTTCGTAGAGTATAATGCCAATGCGGCGGACTGGCGGTTCGATGCCGAACAACTTCTCAATGAACGTATAAAGGCTCTCCATATACACCAACGCGCCGCGTCCGAATCCTTCGCGCTCTCTCGGTTCGTCGAAGGCTTTGTTTTCGAGCAGGTCTTCGTGGAACGTGAGTGTGTAGTGGTCGCTTCCGATCTCCAGTGCGCCGGTTGACACCGAAATCTGTGCGTCCGGACGTGCAAGCGTCAAGTAGCGCTTGCTCTGCTGCCGTTTAATCTTCTCCCGCCGGCGTTGGCTTGCCTCCTCAAGCGCAGCGCAACTCGAGAGGCAGAACACAATCAGAAGAAGGGCGAGGATTTCCGTCCGGTGTTTCTTGAATAAATGCGGTTCTCTCATCAACGGCTTTTCCTTTAGCAAAGTGGTAGTTCACTGGCTAAGCGATTGGTATTCGCTCCTATAGGTACTCCCGCCTAATTTCATGGTGTAGGCCAACAGGTTGGTCACGAAAGGCAGGCGAAGATGTAGCGCATAGACACATAACACAATCTTAGAGCTTGCGCCAATAGTCAGTCTCAAAATAGAGACCAAAATCCAAAGCGGTTGTAAAAATGCTGCCGTCCCATGTATAGATTATTGGGATAATGACGGCTCCCTGTCGCACCTCCATAGTTCCGTCAGCAGGTAACAATTCAAACGTGCCCTCGGCAATTACCTCATTGCCTAGCACTTCGACTTCTTGCCTGACCGTTCGATTCAAGGTAATCGTCATAGAACCAGAGATGTCTGGCGGTTTCAAGTCGATAATTTCACCGCTCTCGACGTACTTTACTATTGCCCGAATTAACTCATACTCTCCAACCAGTTCTTCGTAGAGGCGGTCGATATCACTTTCGTCGCCGCCCATTTTCTCCAACAGGCTGTCGGTTACATCTTCCTCCATAACCTCATCGTTACCGCAACCTGTCATGAGGCAGTTTAACATCAAAATGACAATGAGGAACGTTAGTCCGTTTTTCATCGTGTCAGCGAACGTACCGATGACCGTGCGAGTTCTCGCAATTCCTGTTTCTGCTGATTAAAATCTTGGAGAGCTGCGGGCGCAAGGCCCACACCGATCGGGCTGAAAATCATAACGCTCTCGACTCTCGCATTATTGGCATACCTGAATTGAATCCCCTTTTTCCAGTACCAATGAAGTGTCCCACCATCCTGTATTTCTTCAGCCTCTCCGAATTCGTCTATCACGCGGTTGCGTCCGCTGCCGGGGCCGACACCGCCCTCGGTCTTGGCAGTATTGGGTTTGCGAATCCATATATCCTCCACGAAGTCTGCGACGTTAAGGTGGAAACTCAATCCAATAGCCCGGTAATACAGGAAACCGCCGTCACGGTCTTCGGGTGCGCCGTACAAGGCTTTTATTTGGGCGAACCGATCTCCCAATCGAATGCCGGCAGCACCTTCCCCCGGAGCAATGAGCGTGTGAGTGACCCTCACGCGGATGGTTTCGATCGTGGGTTCGTTTACGCCGTCATTAACCGTGAGAGAAATATTGATTGTGCCTTCGTCGATCGGCGTCGTCCATGTGGGGTGTTCAGCTGTATCGGAATCGAGTTCGCCCTTGCTGACTACCCAGTGGTATGTCAAGGGATCGCCGTCGGCGTCATCAACCTCGGCGGACAGTTCCAAGCTATCACCGCCGAATACGTTTTCGGGCACCATAATCTCCTTGATAACCGGCGGCTCGTTGTCAAGTTTTATGGAAACCTTCTGTGAGCGAATTACGGATTTCGTCACGCCGTCACTTACGTGGACTTTCACCAGTGTAGTCTTGATGTCAGAAGGGGCTATCCACTTGACGATGCGTTCGGTCGAAGAAGTGAGTTCGCCTTGCTCAATCTCCCATGCAATGGTTAAAGCATCACCGTCTACGTCGTGTGCGATAACCTGTAATTCGACAGTAGCGCCGGGGTCTACTTGTTCGGGAACGAGGAAACGATCGATGACAGGTTGGCTATTCGTCGGCTCGGAATCGCCGCAACCCAAGAAAACAAAGCCGGACACATAGATGATTAAGCAATGCCTAGACATACGAATCCTTTCAACCTCCGCATAAATCAAGACTGGTTATGAGCGGAAGGGAACAAGCGGGAGATGAATGGTAAACCCTCTTGTCCCCTCTCTCTATTGAGAATGGGGAGGAGAGGATTTACTATCGCACGGGATTTTCTATTGGATCTCTATCGTACTAGGATCTCTATCGCCTTCGCTAATCGCTCAGTTGATCTGTCCGCTCGTTTGATCCCTCATTATCCATTCGGTTGATCGTTATTCACTCGCTTGATCCCCACCCGCGTCGAGTTCTGCGTTACTCCCGGTATACGAGTACGGTATAGATGGAATAAAGCCCTACAACACTCCTGCATTCATAATCAACATAGTGAATCTTGGAAATGCCGCCGTCCTTCGCTACGCTTAGCAAGAAGCAGAATAGGAGGAACTGGGATCGGTCTTCGGTCATGGTAGTCAACTACAAGGCGTACGATATTCTCTCTTATCGGACATAACCCCATTGTTTCACTTCAAAATCACGAGCCGCCGGGTCTTTGAATAATTCCCTGCGGATAGGTGATAGAAATAGACTCCGCTCCCCACCTGCTCACCGACACCATTTCTGCCGTCCCAATACAACGCCTTGGTTTTATCGGTGTAATACCCTGCCGGTCGATGTCCCAAATCGATTTGACGCACGACCACGCCCTTCATGTCGTAGACCGTGAGTGTTACATCGGCGGCGTGTCCGAGCTGGTACGGAATCCACGTCTCCGGATTGAACGGGTTGGGGTAATTGAGTAACAAGGCGGTCGCTGCCGGCGTTGTTTCTGCCTGCCTCCACGTTGCCAGAAGCTGCTCCAAAACTCTGATGCCTTTTTGAAAGGTTTCATCTTTGTTATTGAGAGTCTTGGCTTGGTTAATCCAATATTTCAGCGTTTCGGCAGTTAGCGTGGGATTCGTCTGCGAAGGAGCGGCAAGTACATCTGCCATTTCCTCTAGCGCGACGATAATCTCCATGACATCTTGACGATTTACGATACCATCGCGGTTGACATCCGGATTAGGACTGGCATCACCTTTGAACGATTTGCCAAAGTTTGATGCGACGAGAACCAGGTCGTCCACGTCAACAACACCGTCGCGGTTGACATCTCGTCGTGTGTCCAAGGGTTTTCCTACCAAATCGGTGTAAACCGGGGCAAGCAATGTTCGGTAAACTTTGTTCCCATCCGAGATTAAATGTCCGTTGGGATGCCACGCCAACTCATAGACCGGTTCGCTGGTTCGCAGAATTTTCTCCCGCGTAATCCGTGAATCAATGGTGATTTCTCCTGTTGGCATTCGGTAGAATGTTATTATGTTATTTTCATGACCTACAGCGAGATACGCCCCATCAGGGCTATAGGCGACAGCACCAATCCAACCTCCAACATGTTCCATCTCTCGAAGTTTTATCCCACTACTCACTTCTGAAATAGACACATTGCCTTGATTATCCCCCGCTGCGAGGTACCGTCCATCGGGGCTGATATCGAGGCACCAAACAGTATCACTGTGGTTTATCTGCAGTATCGGCTCAGCGCGCGTTACATCCCAGACAAGCGCGTCTCTATTAGTATCGCCCGTCGCGAGGTGCCGACCATCGGGGGTGAACGCAACTGTGTGGGTTGCGGCGCGTTTGTTACCAAACATATCAGCGGAACGACTTCTGCCCCAAAGTTCATTACCTGTCTGCGTTTTGATTACGTAAGTTCCTACAGTGGTTCCTGCTGCCACATAAGATCCATTGGGATTGAAGGCAACTGCATAGAACCTAGCATAAAATCCCGCCCCGAACCCGTATTTTTTGTATTTTTTCCAACTTAAGCTGCCATCATTTACCTGCCAAACTCTCAAATATCTAGCATCGCCTGTCGCGAGATACTGTCCATCCGGGCTGAAAGCAACGGCGTTGACATTCCCATTATGTGTGGTCTGACGAAGTTGCCTGCCACTACTAACTTCCCAAATAGAAACGAAGCCGTCATCATTTTCTTTTGCGATACTGCCCGTGGCGAGGTATTTTCCATCGGCGCTAAAGTGAACTGCACGATTGTTATTGCCTAAGCTGTATACTTCATCAAACGCAAATGTAGCGGCTTCTTTCCAGAGTGGCGGGTACTCCAACTTCACTTGTACCAAAGCCCTGCGGTAGCCGGGGTCGATAGAAAGGTAAGCTGTTTTAATGACCTGACCCCAATTTTGTTTGAGAATCGGGGCATCGTTCCTGTCGATATACAGAATTGCAGAGAAGCTCTGGTCGTTTAGCTCAATAGTAGCCGAGAAGGATTCCGCATCGACATCATAATTGTCAAGAGTCACAGTAATGTCGCTCGTAAAAAACACCGTTTGGTATAAACGTCCAAGTTCGGTAGCACTCTCACGGAGACGTTCCTGTAAAGATGAAAGGTTCTCATCCTCAAGTTCTAGACGACGCTGTGCAATAATTCCATCCAGTTCGCTTAGGCGTGCGGCGTAATCCTCGTCCGTTTCAAATTCGGTCCTTGGCGCGTTTAGGGCGTGGTTCTCACGCAGGATGCCGAGTTGTTCCTCAATTGCGCGTGTTGCCTCGTTAATGAGGGTTTGGTTATTTTCACGCTCAACCTCAACGGTCTTAACTTCAATAACTGTTGCATCAAAGGCATCAGCAGCAACAGCTCGGTTGGTGGCAGAGAGGAAGATTAATAAGAAAAGAATAATACGACACATAAAATGCGCTTTCATTAGAATTGTTTTCCTCAATTGAAATGTCTTCATGACGATGAAATCCTTTCCATTTATGCGATGTGAGTGGTAGTTAAGTGACTTATCGCCGGCAATCTCTTAGCGGTTTTTCTCGACAGCACTATCTGCGACTAAATCTTTGAGCACGCTGAGAGCTTGCGCACTATTCTCTTTTGCTGAGTTTGAATGTATTTCGCAATGACGGGAATGCTAACCGCGACACTCCCTGCCAAAAGCGACGGAGGGGCATGGTGGCGCGGGCGTGATTAAGTTGTCCATGAAAAAAAAGAACGTCCACAGATCATTATGTCCAATAACCGGTATTTTATCGGAAGTTTTTAGGGAGTGGTGTCATTCAAAAGCACACAACAGAATTCGACAAGAACAACAAGGCATAGGCAGGCACCAACCGTTAATCTGAAGGATCGGTAGGTTGGCTTGTACCAACGCCTTTTAAGCTGTGGAGACATGGCCGTATGTGCACTAAAACCCAGTTGCCTCTCTATGCTTCCAGCTAATTCAAATCTTCTTCGCATACGATTGTAAGTCCTGCAGGCTAGATACATCCATGTACCTACGGTGAGTAGATAGCCTACTGTCGCTATTACTAAGCCCGGTCTAGAGATGTCAGGTGTTTTAACTACCAACGCAACAATTCCTATTATCACTACTGCATCGAGGGACATCATTACTTTGCCTTCATGGTCATTCCAGAATATAAGTGAATCGTATGCCTGTAGTTGCAGTTGCTCGTGGCGTGATAATGTTGTCTTTGAGGTGACAGCCATTAATGGGGTTCCTCCATTTAGGATTTCAAAATGTCCGATATTCGCTTTTATCGTACATTCATCTACGGCATAAGAATCTTTACGGGTTAGCGTGGTTAAAATGTCTCAAGGTATCGCGCAATTTCGTTGAAGGCTTGACGGGCGATCTGACCATTCTCGAAGGTATGGTTGAAACTCGGTTTGTCGCTGTCCTTCGTCAGATGGAATCGGAGTTGCAAAACCACGGTGTCGTCGTTGGCGGATACCAAGTCAACGGACACAACGTAGTACGGATTGATGACAATCGGAGCGCTGTTAAACCTCTTAAAGCGTCTCCTCTGTTTCGAATCGGCAAGATAGTTGGCGACGATCATGGACATCGTGAAAATAGCAAAGGTAGCGGCAGCTCCTATAAAGATGTACAGATACTCAATCGGAATGCGCATAACACTTCAAAATGACGACTTTCGGACTTCAGGGAAATCAACTCGACGGAGACCAGCCAACGGCGGTTGATGACGAAACTGATGGAACTGTAATCTTCGCGACTGCTGCATCGCTCTTTGCTTCTGCCTTGTCGCAAACCTACTGCTTTGCATCGCAATGTGCGGCACCGGCGGAGTCAGCCGAGTAGAAGTTCACCCGCAACCATATGAAAGGCGCCGTAATGCGCCGTGATTTCCATCGTTGTGAGATAGACATTCCTATCACAATTGGAGTGCGGGCGGTAATACCCGTCCTCGGTTCGAAACAGAACCAACCGTCATAAGATCCATTGTAATACGTACAGGGCGTTCCTTCCCTCCTTCCATTCCCCGGCGAAGGGGAGCGGCAGGCATCACTGAGCAGTGACGTCGCCTCCTGCCGCGGGAAGGATTTTTGGAAGCGTCAATCTCTCGGTCCAGCCGAAAAGAAAGACGACGCACCTATAAAGCATAAACTGTGCCAACGCTTGATTGAACGAGGGCGAGACCGCGAAAACCCTTGACAGGCTTGTGTTTGAAGGTTACGGGCGGGCAGATAACGTGAGAGCGGGTGGGTTGAAAAAATCGCAATATGCGACCGTAAAATGGAGATTTAATCGGTAAATATCGGAGGAAAGACAGGTATGGCGTGGAATTAGGGAGACGAATCGCACAATACGACGAATTCGCATTTTGCGACAATCAGAAAAGAGGTCACGTGCACATCAAGCCGTGACGAGAAATCGAGATGAGTCCATTTTCCGGTCTTTACCCTTCTCGTTATGGCAAATCGGGTTCAAGCCAACATTTTGGGATCTTAATCTGGTCCGGCGAGTTGATACAACTTCACTTTTCGATAAAGGGTTGACCGGTCGATTTTCAGGGCTTGGGCGGCCTTGGTGACATCATTGTCCATCACCTCAAGTGCGTGTGCGAGTATTTGACGTTCAACCTCTTCAAGTGGCTGGATCTCCGCTGAGTAAGGGAGAGACAAGATAGGTTGGGAAGAAATCATTGACAGAATCCGTGGAGATAGGTTGTTCGGTTGCAACAGTTTTGTGGTCTCAAGCAGAACGGCGCGTTCAATGGTGTTTTCCAGCTCGCGTACGTTGCCGGGAAAGTCGTACTGCGTCAATAATCGTAAAGCATTGGCGGAAATCCCTTTAATGGATTTCTTCGCACGTCCGGCGTATTTCTTCAGAAAATGGTTCGCCAAGAGTGGAATATCTTCGCGACGGTCTTTAAGTAGAGGCAGCTCGACTGGGAACGTTGAGATTCGATAGTACAGATCTTTCCGGAACGTACCCGCTTCCGCCGCAGCTTCTAAATCCCGATTTGTCGCTGTTAACACTCGGATGTCAACTTGGATATTGGCTGTGCCGCCAACGCGCTGGATCCGCCGCTCTTCGAGAACACGCAACAACTTCGCTTGCATTCCCCATTGCATTTCACCAATTTCATCAAAAAAGATAGTCCCTTGATGTGCAAGTTCAAATTTGCCGATTCGTTTCGTTACGGCACCGGTGAAAGCCCCACGTTCATGACCAAACAAATCGCTTTCAATTAGTGTTTCAGGAATGGCAGCGCAATTGACGGTAACAAATGGTCCCGCTTTTCGAGAGCTGTTCGCGTGGATCGCGCGGGCTACCAATTCTTTGCCGGTCCCGCTTTCTCCTGAGATATGCACGGTGATGTCACTATCAGCCGCTCGTTGCATCAACCCGAACATCTTCTGCATAATCGGGCTTTTGCCAACAATATCAGAGAATGAGTGAATCGTTTCAAGTTGGGCGCGTAAATGAAGTACCTCGGTTTTCATCTGCCGGATCTCTACCTCTTTGGACATATCACGGTAACTGACAACGTTTCCGGCAGAATCGCCTTGGTTATTCCGCATCGGCGTAATCGAGCGATAAAACAACCTCGGTTTAGGCTGGCTCGCTTCTCCAATCTCTTCCACCACGTTCTCAAGATTTTCGGAGAGTGCTCCCTTCTCCGGTTGCGATAGTTCCGGCTTCTGAAACCGAGTTTTCACAATTGCTTTTAGTTCGTCCGGGGACATCTGTCTCAGTTGGTCTTCTGTTAGGTCAAATAGCTGCTGATAGTATTGATTTGCAAACAATAGGTGTCCCGCGTCATCGAACATGCCTATCGCATCTGCCACGGAATCAAGCACCGTTTTTAGCCTTTGATGACTGATTTCGAGGTTTTGATGATTCGTCATTATTTGCTGTCGTTTTTTTGCCAACTCGTGCTCGACGTTCCACTTCTCGACAAGGGAAAGCGTAATTTGCTGAACCTCCTCCGACGCAAAAGGCTTTCGGATATAAAGCAGTTTGTTTAGCAGTTCCATATCGCGGACAATCTCAGGCAGCGGTTTGTCCGTGTACGCAGTCATAATGACTAGCTCGATGTCCTTCTCGATCTGTCTAATCCGACGGATTGCTTCAACCCCGTCAATGCCCGGGGGCATTCTCACATCAATGTATGCCACCGCGATCGAATGGTTTGATGCCTTCGCCGCTCGTATAATATCGTGCGCCTCCTCTCCGCTTGTCGCGTGTAAGAGTTCAAAGTTGGGCAGAAAGGAGGTCTTATTCTCTGAAACCTCGTCAAGAAGGGTTTCCGCTAATTCATCCGTTAATGTCTGGCTACAGTCGGGATTCAACATATCTTTGAAGTCACTATGGATCCCGGCTTCGTCATCAACAATCAAAACACGATAATTCCAATGTTCTTTTGCTTGCATTACACAACCCCTGTTGCTACGTCTCGGCGTCACTTGATTTCGTAGGGGCGAGGATCAAGCGAACGGATAGTGAGTGCGATAGAGATCCCTCAAGCGACTGAATAAGGATCAACTGAGTGAATAACGAAGGGTCAAGCGAATGGATAATGAGATCAAGCAAGCGGATAGCGCGCGCGATAGTAAATCCTGCGATAGCGTTCCCATAGAGATCTTCGCGCGATAGAACTCCCGACCCGCCCGCTGTTCCACGGGTTGGGAAACCCAACCCCTACAAATCCTTAAGCGACCACCCTCTACCGTAGATGCGAGGGGATCTCTATCGTCTTCCTTATCCAGTCAGTTGATTCTCCCCCATTCTACAACCGGCAATTCAGATGTCCCCTTCGGTATAACCGAGGAACAACGCAGCATGATTCGCATAGTTGTACCTTTGCCAATTCCCTCGCTTAAGGCGTAAATTTTCCCGCCAGATCCAATCACAAAATTGGCGCTCGAATGGAGGCCGAGCCCGGTCCCCGATGCCTTCGTTGTATAACCAGCGGTGAAAATCAACTTCAAGTTTTGCGGTGAAATACCGATGCCGTTATCGGTAAGATCAAGGAACAGAAAATCCTCGCTGACATACGCTTTGATACCGATGCGCGCAGTTTTATTAAGTCCGCCTGATCGAGCAAGTTCGTCAATGGCTTCAATTGAATTTTTTACCAGATTCACCAACATTTGATGAAATTGACTATCTTGAACCCGAATCTCTTGTGGCGCGTTTTCGCAGTTGACATGTACTTGGATGTCTCTTTTGTCGATCGATTCTTGCTGTGATTTCACCGCGCTCGAGATTGTTTGCTGCAAGTCGATATTTTTCCACGTCATACTTGACTGGTTAGAGGATTTTTGCGTGCGGATGATATCGGTGATATGCGTTACTCTTTCACTGACGCGCTCAAGCGTCTCGACTACTTTATTATTCTGACTGGCAAAATCTGCAGCGAGCGCAATCATAAATGGAAGCACCTGCCGTCCTTTCGGATCATCTCTGATGTAATCAGCCCAATCCTCTTGATGTGCTTTGAGCATATCGGCAAGTGCGGAAAAGCGGTGTATGAATTGATTACCTACTAAATTCTCTTGGAGGACATTAACTCCTACCGTTACGCTGTTAATTGCGTTGCCGATATTGTGAAGGATAGTCTCGACAATTTCCAACCGTCCTTGTGCAAATGCTTGCGTCAACGCTTCTTCGGCAATCACTCGATGCGTCACATCGCGGAAAACGACCACACCTCCCTTCTCAGTGCTTTCTTCGTCCTGTAGCGGTCTCCCACTGACGCTGATAAAAACACCCTCCGGCACTTCCGGGTTGCGTACGAACATCTCTACCTCATCTGAGGACTCGCCCTTAAGGGCACGTGCAAGTGGAAGTTCATCTGCTGGAAACGGCGTAACTCTGTCAGGGAAAAACAAACCATAGTTTTCGCTCCATTTATCAGGGGTTGTATCTATCGGACCGATTCCTAGAATTCTTTCGGCACTTGGATTAAATATGGTGAAAGCGCCGCTTGCATCGGCAGCGATCACCCCATCACCCATACTGTTAAAAATGGTATCCGTCAACTGAACCTGACTTTGCAGGTCTTGCATCGCTTGCTCCAACTGTATCGCTGCAATTTTGTCCCCTGTGATGTCGTGAATAATGCACACACAGCCTATGACCTCCCGATTCTCATCAAATAAGGGGATGCCACTAGCTTTTATGTGAATTCCCTTCGTCTGTTCCTTATTGCGTACAAAGAGCTCCAGATCTCTCACTGCCTCACCTTGGGAGATACATGTGACGAGAAACTGCTCGACTGGAGCGAGTGTTTCTTTGTCTGGGTAAAAAAAACCGTACGATTCAGACCATTCGTTTAGGGCGGTACCTGGGGGCTCCTTACCGATCATTTGTTGTATACTTGGATTGAGGAACAATATGTCACCTGTTAAACCGAGGACGACAATACCATCATACATGCTATCAAAAACGGTTTTCATCAGTTGGGTTTGATGGCGCAACTCGCGGATGGTTCGGTTTGAACCCTCCTCCTTCGTTTTATACTTGGTGATATCGCGGAACGTTATGACGATGCCGGTGGGGGAGGCTTTCTTATCTTTGATGGGTGTGATGTTATAGTCAATAGGAATTTCTCCACCAGATTTTGCAACGATCCAGGTATTATGGTCTACCTCGGAAGCAGAAGACAATTCTCCGGCGGAAATAAATCCTTTTTGGATTGCTTCTATCAAAATCCTACTTTTTTTAAGATTCCCTGCGTTTCCAACATGAATATCGAAGATATCCGTTACGGGCTTTCCAGACGTTTCTTCCATTTCCCAACCTGTCAACGTTTCCGCAACCGGATTCATAAATGTTATCAATCCCTTTCGATCCGTGGCAATTACGGCATCACCGACACTGTTGAGAATTGTAGATAACCGCTCATAGCTTTCTGTGTTTGCCATTATTTCTCCTTAGGGATCATGATCCGAAACCGTGCAACAGAACCCAAAAAAGTAGTAGGCACACGCCGTGTGCCGTAACCCTGCCAACAAGTTCCTGACTTCGCTGATTTATACGGAGTTGCCATTGAGAATATCGTCAGACGGTGAAAGATTTTTCGCGTCACCAAAGACATCTATCAAGGCAAACATTGCAACTAGGGAAAACATGGAATGTGATTGCGGCGATAGTCAACCTGAGATACTCCTCGACAAGTTGCCAAACGATGTCGTCATTCCAATCTCCAAGATCACTGATTCCACGTAAATCTAATTTGGAAAGTTGTCTGATAGACATTCCATCGTACCTCAAATACCGATACACATTAACTCAAGCATCAGGGACTTGTCCCGATAAATCGGATTTTGCAACCTTTGATGCGGTTAGTAACTGGCTCAACGCCCTTGCCAATCATGAACCGCTTGCCAAATCGACAAACCTTTGCTGCGATGGCTAAAACCCGCGTCACTAGCGAGTTTATCACAAGGAACGCTTATGCGTCAAGACGCTGGAATAGCATTTCCGCCGAATCACTTAGGAACTCAAGTACCCGGGAGAGGAGGAAAAATCTCAAGTGAGGTGGCTCGGAATCGAATCGATATCAAAGACTACACCGAGGAATTAGTATAGCAAGCATCGCGCTAAGCACCATCTAGACGTATCGGCGGGCAATGGTACCGTTGGAGATTTGGTTGGATTGGCATACATTGAACAACAACGCATCCCATTTCGCTTGAATAACAGTAAACAGAATATAGTGGTTACTTTGTTTGAACTTACACGGCTACGCGCTGTGGCAGCCGGTAGGAGCGACCTCTTGTCTTTGGGTAGAGTTCGCTCCGAAGGTAATCGATGTGTCGTACCAATTTTCAACTGTCAAATCGGATAGCACACAATCTGTACGTATACAAATCTGAATACAGGTGGGCCATAGGATCCCTATCCCGATTCTTTCGCTCTAACTTGATCTAATCGTTCATATGATTCGTATATTCAGAAACGGTTCCCCTGAGGTTTCCTTTCGTGGACTTCCAATAATCCTTGACAACAGCGTTTGGGCGTCGGTATAATTAAGACGCTTGACGCCCCTGTGGTGGAATTGGTATACACGGCAGGTTGAGGGCCTGTGCCTTAACGGGCATGCTGGTTCGAGTCCAGTCGGGGGCATAGAAAAGGGAGGAACTGTCACCGGAGATTAGGTGACAGTTCCTCCCTTTTTTGTTTCTGGCGGAGATAATAGAGTTCAACACCGATTTGTTCAGGTGACCAGTTGATTCGTAATCGAAGATTCGGAGGAATCCGCATATTCGCACCGTAAGGAATGGGGGCTGCCTTCCTTACATCTTCGCCCACGGAGTGCCGCAAAGATAATCTCCGATCGTTAACCGAAAACCGCTATCACAAACCTTCGGTTGTTTCCTGTCGGTCGTATGCGAAACGGGATCAAATGGCGGCGGGACCTCTTTCGCCCGTGCGGATTCGGATTATCTCGTCAACCGGCTTGACGAAAATCTTGCCGTCGCCAATCTTTCCGGTGGAAGCGGATTTCTGAATCGCGTCCGTGACGGCGTCAAGGTTTTCTTCCGGGACGACGACTTCCAGTTTTATCTTCGGCACGAATTCGATGGCATACTCGCTTCCGCGATAGAGTTCGGTATGCCCGCGGCTTCGCCCGAAACCGCGAATCTCACTGACCGTCATCCCGCGAACACCGACCTCGTTCAACGCTTCCTTCACCTCTTCAAGTTTGAAGGGTCGAATGATACACTCGAGCTTTTTCATAAGTTGCCTCTCCTTAGCCAACGTCCGCCGACATTCGGACGGATTATCCTGCTCTATCTTGCAGCGAATAGAACTGCAAGATAGAGCAGGGAAGTAGGATTAGATATCGTAGTAGAGATGGAACTCGTGTGGATGCGGACGTAGATTGATCGCATCAACCTCGTTTTCTCTCTTGTAGTCTAGCCATGTATCAATTACATCCTGAGTGATTACATCGCCCTTGAGCAGGTATTCGTGGTCGTCCTCCAAAGCGTCAAGCGACTCCGCCAAGGATGCCGGAGTGGAATCGATTGTATCCAACTCCTCCGGTTCAAGATCGTACAAATCTCTATCCAGCGGATCGCCGGGATGAATCTTGTTCTGGATACCGTCGAGACCCGCCATGAGCAGCGCGCTAAAGGCAAGATACGGATTACTGGAGGGATCCGGAGTGCGGAATTCCACCCGTTTGCCCTTCTCACTCTTTGAATAAACCGGAATGCGCACGCAAGCGCTGCGGTTTCTCTGCGAATACGCGATATTTACCGGTGCTTCGTAACCTGGCACCAGCCGCTTGTATGAGTTGGTGGTGGGTGCGATAATGGCGCAGAGCGACGGTGCGTGTTTCAGCAAGCCGCCGATGTAGTATAGCGCGTCCTCGCTCAGAAGCGCATACCCCTGCGGATCATAGAAGATATTCTTCCCGTTCTTCCACAAACTCTGATGTACGTGCATGCCCGACCCGTTGTCTTGGAAGAGGGGTTTCGGCATGAAGGTCGCCGTCAGATTGTGGGCGCGCGCCACGTTCTTGACGATATACTTATACAGCGCCATCTTGTCTCCGATTCGGGTCATCGTGTCAAAACGGAGATCTATCTCAGCTTGCCCGCCGGTGCCTACCTCGTGGTGGTGAACTTCCACATCAACGCCGCTTTCGATCATTTTGAGAATCATCTCGGATCGAATGTCCTGCATTGAATCCGAAGGCGGCACAGGGAAATAACCTTCCTTGTAACGGGGTTTGTACCCTAGATTTGGCCCCTCATCGGTGCCGGTGTTCCAACTTCCCTCCCGCGAGTCGACAAAATAGTAGCCCGAATGGTGATCTTGGCCGTAACGGACATCATTGAACAGGAAGAATTCGGCTTCGGGTCCCCAGTAACTCGTATCGGCGATTCCCGTCGAAATTAGGTAAGCTTCCGCTTTTTGAGCGATATGCCGCACATCTCGCGTGTAACTTTCTAGCGTAATCGGGTCCTTGATGTTACAGATGATGCTTAGCGTAGGAATCCCGCAGACGGGATCGACGATAGCGGTTGCGGGATCCGGGAACAGCAACATGTCGCTTTCGTTAATCGCTTGAAATCCGCGAATACTTGAACCGTCGAAACCGAGGCCCTCGTCGAACATGTCCTCTTCAAGTTCAGTCGCCGGAATAGAGAAGTGTTGCCACATCCCCGGCAAATCCATGAACTTGAAATCGACAATCTTAACTCCTTCCTCTTTGGCAAGTGCAACTACATCACTTGGTGTCATACGTTATCCTCCTCAACAAGAATCAAGATGAACTGTTACAGTATGGTGTTGGTATGTCTACTTTGTAACTAACATGAGACAAGTTATGTACGTAAACTGTAGAGCGACTCGTGCGAGTCAATTCGGACCAAAGTGGCAAAGTATAATCCTATAAATCCCTTAAGCCGGAATGGGATTCAGCGGTAAAACGCGCAACCGTACTTCACAAGAAACTAAATTAAACGAAATAACGGGATTAACAACCTCCGTACATCCAAAATTTTCAAAATAGCCTTGTCAGATTTATTCTTCCGTATTCGCAACTCGAACGAATCGCAAAGGATATGCCAACAATTCCACATCCTTATCCACGCGGAGAATACCACGCTGTGAGACGGCTATTCCAACCTTTACTTTACGTTGAGCAAGGTTTTGGAAGCACCTTGTTTCGATTCATCTACAGTAGCAGGCGTACAGCGTTGGATTGTTGCCCAATTATTGAGCACAAAAATGCTGAAGATTCTAGCATTTATCACTTGCGCGAACCTTGCGGCTAAGCCCATTCAATGTCTGTAAGGGGCTTAGAATCTCTCGACGCGGCTTGTTTCCGGCTCAATCTGCCCGGCGTATTTGTTGTTCGGCTTCAGCCGATAGGGCACCTTTGCCGGCGAAGACAATGGTTCGAAGGTGAACGCGCATATCCGCATTCCGGGGTAGAGTTTGACGGGCATCCGCCCAAGATTCCCAAGTTCCAGAGTTGCCGTTCCGACCCAACCCGGGTCAAACAGTCCGGCGGTGCTGTGGACGATAATGCCAAGCCGCCCGAGGCTGCTTCGTCCTTCCAAGCGCGCCATCACATCGTCCGCCAACTCAAAATGTTCTAACGTTGCGGCTAACACAAACTCCCCGGGCTGCATCGTGAACGCTTCGCCGTCCGGCACCTCGACCTTGCGCATCAGATCGCCCATATCGGTGGTCGCGCGTAGGTCTATATGGGGGTGCCTGCTATGTTCAAATACGCGGAATACGTTGCCCAGCCTGAAATCAATCGAACATGATCCAAGCTGTTCTTGGAGATTTGGCATCGGTTTAATCTTTATCTTGCCCTTCTCCAAGTAACGTTCGATGTCCTGATCCGATAAAACCATTCGTGTTCCTTTTTGACAAGGCTCCTATGCGTGCTTAACCGTGTATTAGCACATTCCGCACCAACGTATTGTATCAGATTTTTACGCGGGTGTCACATGTTTTTTGAAGACAGGCAAAGGGTATTGCGAGATACATAGTACGTAAAACGTGATGCGTAAGAGACAACCACAAAAGGTGCGCGTGTGGAATGGAAGAGGTGGTAAGAAATGGCGATTAAACTGATTTTTCACGCTAAATCGGCTGTCTGCGGGATGACCACCACGTGGATATGAGGAACGGGGAAAATACGGCGAAGAACATTCCCAACGCAACTACGTCCAGGATGGGGATATACCAAGGATGAGGAGCGAAGAAGAAGGGAGATGCTGTCTGTGGAGGTTCACGGAGGAACATATAGTTTGACCCTACATAGAAGTTGAATACACCCACGCAAACAGCAAAGAGATTTACGCAGATGAAGGCGCGGAAAAGGCCTCTTAGCGTCGGGCGCATCCGCAAGCCCCAGGTCGCGTATAGGACTCCGACGATAATGCCGGAATGTGCGATGAAGTATTGGAAAAAGCGGTACGATGGGAATCCCTCTCCTTCGCCCAATGATGGGGTAATGGCCGCGTTTGAGGAGCCGACCAAGCCCCAGAAATAGGCGATCTCGTAGGTTCGCTGGTTGCGAAAGATGAGGGTGGCAGCCGTCGCGAGCACTGCAATGCCGCAGGCGTGAAGGGGAAGGTGTTTTTTGGCGAACAGCTCAAAGTCGACCGAAACGAACTGATAGCACCAACTGGTTACCTCGTTGGTCAGGAGCACGCCAGCCAAGAAATACCCGATCATAGCTGCCGCTCTGCGTCGGGCGATTGCTGCGAGCAGAATCGGCACCGCGAGTGTTAACCCCATTGCTATAAGGTGTGGTGTGCTAAAGGTCTGGAAGTTTGGCATTAGGCTCTAGCACCGGTTTGATGGAGAGATTGGAGATTTGGATGAGGGTGCCTTGAGATTGTACTATAGCACGCCTATTGAGAGCACGTCAATGGGTGTTTCGGCAGTGATTTTGCGGGTGATTGTGTCGACAAAGCAGAAAACGGTGGGCAGTGCCCACCCTACGAGACTACAAGTTTGTTATTCACCATCATAATCTTTTAGCAACCCCTCCTCCACCAGGCATCGCCTCATTTCATCTTGCAGTTCCTCGTATTCCGTGCTGCTGAAATAGGCCTTCGCCCGCTTCATCTGGTGGATGGCAGTTTTGTCCAAATAACGCATCCCGCCCATGTAAACCCCATCGACGGCGCCTTTGAGCAGTCGAACAAAGCGAGGAGGATTACAATAGAGTAGCGGGGTTAACGACCCCAATACTGTGATGCCCTCGTCGCGAAGGCGCCGCATGGTTTTGAGGCGCACTTCGATGCGCGGAGCATGCGGCTCAAGTTTGCGCCGCACGCGATCGTCGTCGGTCGGCACGGAGAACCCCACGCGCAGACGATTCCCGAATTCCCTCAACAACTCAAGGTCATCCAAGATTACGGGGCTGCGCGTGTGAATCACAACGCTCTTCGGGTTGCTTTCCAGTATAACTTTCAAGCATCGCCGGGTCAAACGGTATTGCCGTTCGATGTACTGGTACGGATCGGTGGCGGATCCAATGAAGATTCCGCGGCCCCAAATCTTGGCTCGCGCCTTGCCCAGCAGAAAGGGGGCGTTCATTTTGGGCTGAACCCAAGTCCCCCAAGCTTCGGTTTTCTCGCGGATATGGGGATACTTCATTACGTAGCAGTAGCTACACCCCATGCCGCAGCCGGTGTAGGGGTTGAGCGTGTATCCGGTGACGGGAACGCCACTTTGGGGCATCAGCACCGAGCGCGCCCCAATCTCCTCTATGGTTAAGTGAGAATGTGCCATGCCTTAACTATACTATACATGTGTATAGTTGTCAAGGCATAAATTGCCCATCGGTGCAATCGCGTCCGATTTTCGGGTGTAGACAACACTCCTTGCCCATACGGTGGGTGCGGTTTCCAACCGCACCTACTCCCGACTATACGCTGGCTTAGACCTGATAAAGCTGTATCAAGTTGCCGCACGTGTCATCAAAGATTGCGAGGATCGCCGGACCCGATTCGGTCGGCTCCATTGAGAATTCGACGCCCTGCTCTTTCAGCCGTTCGTACTCTTTGTGGATATCATCCACGGCAAACGCGGCGGCGGGTATCCCCTGATCGAAGATCGCCTGTTGGTAGGTCTTGGCGGCGGGGTTGTTGTTGGGTTCAAGCAGCAGTTCGATATCGTCCGGAGCTTCAGGGGAGACGACCGTGAGCCATTTAAACTCCCCTACCGGCACATCCTCTTTCTTTATGAATCCTAGCACCTCAACATAGAATTGCAGTGCCTTCTCTTGGTCATCTACAAATACGCCGGTGAGTTTGATTTTCATGATGTCCTTCCAATTGTACCTTGTGGTGTGTGAGTAGTAATACGTGATGCGTAATGTGTAAGTGCGGCAGTTAGGCTTGGGCGCCTGCAGCTTCGAGGAAGGCGATGGCTTTCGCGCGGTTCTTCTCGTGCGCCCGTGCGAGCGGCGTCCGTCCCAGTTTGTCCTTCTGGTTGATCTTGGCACCGTGATCGAGCAGCAACTGCAGCATCTTGTCGCTGGCGCCGAAATGCACCGCCACGTGCAAACAGTTCTCCCCGTCCTCGCTCTTGATTTTGTTGGGATCCTGCCCCTTCTCAAGCAACCACTTCGCGCCCTTGATGCTGCGGCAGGAAACAGCGCATCCGAGAGGGGTATATCCGCCGTGGTGCTCGGTGCCGCGTGTGCCGTCGAGTTTAGCACCGTACTCCAGCAGCATTTCCAAGGCGTCGAACTGGCCGTCGCAGGCGGCATGGTTGATGGTGTCGTCGTCGGCGCAGGTGCCCCCGGCCTTGAGGAGCATTTCGAAGACCTCCATGTTGTTGCTGTAGATGGCTTGATCGACGCTGCCAGTGATGTCGGCGCCGTGGTCGATTAGAGTCTTTGCAATCTGTGCGAGTTCCTTTCTCTTTTCTTCGCTGTCCCTTCCCACGTGCGAACGTACACAGTAGTTGAGCGGCGTCCAACCCTCATCGTCCGTCCAGAGTTTCGTGCCCTCGTGATGGACCTTCGCCAGTGCTGGATTGCCCTTCAGAATGGCGTTCACGCGCTCGGTGTCACCGAGCACGGCGGCGTGGAAGATATCGTAATCCTCCTCGGGCACGTTTTTCAGCAGCGCCGGCAGAAATTCGGTGGCATCCCCTGTGGCGCAGAGGGCGATGGCGCTGATGAGCCAGTAACTTCCGGGCATCAACGGGTCGGCGCCGGCATTAAGCAGCAGATCGACCACTTGGTGGTGACCGTCGTGTTTGGGCGCCGTCTTCTTGAATTCCACGGTGCGGTGCAGCGGACGGTAGTGGTGCGCCGACTTGGATTTGATGTTCGGATCGGCGCCGTTCTCCAGCAGGAGCGCTACGGCGTCCGCTTGTCCAACGTAGCAGGCATCCATTATCGGCTGCCAGTGTGCGGCGAGCGATTTGTCTTCGTTGATCATGTCGCGCATGGTGTCGAGGTCGCCGCGGGCGGCTGCGGTGGCGAGTGCTTTTTCTGGTTTCATTGTTGATTTCTCCTAGTTATCTTGGAACGATAAACATAGAGCGAATTGTCGTTAAAGGTAGTCTGATAATTCAAGAGAGAGATAGTTTCATTCGGCATCAGTTTCGTGGAATCGGTGTTACGAAATCGTCTCGCATGCGGAAAGCAGCGGACGAACCATTTTCAACAAGCAGTTCAAGTAGGAAGAGCACCGCTTCGCGGCGATCCCGAGAACGTTTAAGTTCCAAGGGACGCCGGTATACATAGGCCTGAAGAAGAAGCTCAAGGTGGATGATGATATTTTCGCTTTTCACTTCCTGAGGAGAACCCGATTGCTTGAATTTATTCGCAATGCCAATGAACGCATCGGGGAGCGATTGTTCACCGATTTGAAAGAGGAATCGAACATATTCGTCCAGCACTCTTGAAGAAAATGGCAAATCCTCAAACAGGGAGTGGATATTCGACACGTAGCCTTCCAAGCTGCGCCAGTGACGTACTTCTTCTTTCCACAAAGATCCAAGGAAAATAGCCGATACCATTTCGGCCCCGGTTGCGTGCTCATCATCAATCCGTGAAAGCCATTCGGCACGACGCACTCTCTCCGCAAATAGTCTCCAGAGTGACCAAAATTGGGGTGTATTCGGTTGAGAATACTCGACAGCAATTAGACCAAGCACTAACTGGGGGATTTTCTCTGGATGACTATCAACAGCATCTAGGATGGGCTTGAGTATTGTCCTTGCCTCGGTAGATTGTGTTCGAAGTAAGAAATTCTGTAGGAGTTTCAATTGCGCAGATTCTGTGTAGACGGTTCTATTGGTGCCTAGATCATGCGTTTCTTGCCGCTCGGCAGCATCGTCCCACCAGCCGACGAGTGTGTGCGCAAACTGCTTAAATGCCGCAATCGCGGTCGGTTCGCAGGGTGCCAAGCACAAAATTGCCAGAATGTATTTGTTAGCCTCCGCGCCGTACCCTTGTGTCGAGTCAAATTGCTGTAATGCATCGTTTGGAATTCCGTGTGACTCATTGAACCGTGTTCTGACAATTGACGCGACCTCCACCATGATATCGTTCATTTGCCATGTCTCTAGGAATAAGCCTCTTGGATTGGCATCGACATGGCTTTGCATTAGTATCGCCTCTATTGCTAATGCATTTACACAGTGCAACGCTAATTCGCGATCAATTGTCCATAGATGTTTGCCTATGCCTGATGCGACATACCAGCGGACTTCATTTATTGGGTGTGTCAATGCCTTTGCGAGCGATTGTCGCACGAGGTTTTTTTGTATCTCAGAGAGGGACATCTTGAAGAGGAGAGGTAATATCCAGGCACACGTACGGTCAGCCGACATGCGGTTCTGCTGCACGCGTGCTGTTTCGTCCCAACAATCTCCGTCTCGGGATACTGTGGAGCAAATAATATTAACACACCAAACTTGCGCATCCTCCGACATCTCCTCCCAGTGATCTCGAACGCAAACGGAAGCAATGAAACCTGGAGCCTCTCGGTAAAATTCATCTTTCTCGGCATCATTATCTTCGACGGTATTTCTAGCTTCTCGCAATCTCTGTTGCCACTGTGAAGCATCTTGTACGGCTTCTTCCTTCCTCTCGAAGGTATTGATTCCCCACATCAAGAGTTCTGCTTTGGCGTTTGTGATTTGCAGTTGTGTATTACTCTGATTGGTGATGTCTCTAAGATCGGGTTCAGGCTCAATCGGGTCCAAGCGAATATAACTTCTGTTGTCTTCAGGAGACGCTGGAGTTTCAGAGGAGATAGAATTTTCGACTACATGCTCCGAGACTGTGTACTGTCGGGAGTCCATTCGATTAAGTGCAAGTCGCCAAGCACGGTTGTCTTCGTTCTGATTTACTAGTGACGGCAACTCCACACGGTACTGGTCTAGAATCTGATGCACCCGAGAGGCAAGATGCCCCAACTGTAAATGAAGAATCGCTGCTTCAAGATCATATTGTCGGTGAGGGCGTTTGGCTGCCGTCTTCCGTTCGTTTACGTAGACTTGATTCATTTCATTTAGTTCGGAGAACATGAACGACGAGGATACACGCATCTCGTTAACGCGTCGCTGGAGGTCTAGTTGGATGCATTCGGGAGATTGAAGGAGGACCAGGAGGGTTTCGCCTGCATCATGTGAAAAAGCCGTTGCAATACTTGCAACGACAGCAGTGAGGGCCCCAGACTCACTACTTTTAAGGAGGCCCAGAAGCATTTCATCTAGTTGATGTGAATCAGTTTCCCCAATTTCCAGCAGCCAATGCTCCAGCGCCATCAGCATTGACTGAAGAACATTAGGACCAACCGAGGTGCCACGGTAAAGGTTCCAAAGTCGCGGATTACACCATTGCGTCTGCGATGTCCCATCAGCGAATGTTAACGTTATCTCAAAAGGTCGTTCAACATTACCATATTCCATTCTCGGGTGCGCATACCAATCTGCGCTGTGGTTGAAGGTTTCGACGAAGAAGTCTAACCCTTCACGGGGATGATGACGGAGGAACGATAGAAATGGGCCTTGATATGCGCTTGTGGGGGAAAAGTCATAGCTTCTCGCATGCTTGATGCCAAACAAAGCCTCCAACTCTAGCGAATACTGGTAATTCAGTTCGCTTTGCAATTCGGCCTCTGAGCACAACAGAAATTCTTTGGCCGCTGAGACAAAAATTTCAGGCATGTCGCGAGCCGTAGGCATGCCGTCTAATTCTGCAAAAATGATTTGCCGGAAGTCGTCTGTGATGGGTTCTCTCCCTTCACTCTCACGATTTCCTGAGAGAAGGTTGGAGAATCGTTCAGGATCGGCTTTCGGAATCTTCGCAATAGTTTGCAAAATCGTTGTGCGTTGGTCATCAGATCTATAGCTGCTGAAGTTTGGTAGAAGACCATGTGCTATCGCCGCTACTGCTTCAGAACCGTCTGGATACGGGTTTTGAGGAGTGACGCCCCGCGACCAATCCTTGATAAGCCCCAGTAAAAGGAGATTGTCATCTTGGGCGATAGACGATAGATGGTTCTGTACCAATCTGAGCATGCTCCCCCAGGCAGGCCCCTCTGGCACATTCAGAAACGATGTGGGGGCTGGTAGCATCCCCAGCCACGAAGGTACAGTCACACACGCGACCCGTAGGAGATGAATCACCTGACGGAGAAGCCGATTGTTTTGCGCGAACAACTCAGCGGTGTGCCTCTCCAAAAATGTTGTCGAAGATGACGATCCCAAAAGGGATACAATTGTATCGTCGCGAAAGTGAGAAGGAATACGACTTTCACGTATGACAGCCTGAAACAATTCGTCCGCGGCACCGGAGTCGGACTCTACGAGTTCAGTTGTCCACTTGCGAAATGTGCGGCGCATCGCAGGATGCTCCCCAATCACTGCAGACAACTCTCGGACCGAACCTTCATGCGTCAAATACTGTTTCTGTATCCAGTGTAGAAGTGCCCAGTCTTCCATGACATCGTGGGCAGGAGCCAAGAACGAAGCATTCTCTTGAGAATCGGCTATGAGAGAGTCACTGCGGAGTTCTTCAACGACTTTCGGATCGAGACCTTTACAAGCAACATACATGGTAAGTGCACGCGCTCGCCGTAGCGCGACTTCCTCAAACGCATTCTCCCGCAGGCTAGGCATCCCTCCAGCACGACGATGATCAGCGCGGACAATTTCTCGCCAGAATAGTTTCCGGAATTCTTGTTCACTATGAGGTAGTAGCCGCTCCTCCGACCACTCGATCTGCAGCGCCTTGTCAAGAAAGTAGGGGTTGTTCAAAACACGACGAAGCGGTGTATTCGCGAGCGGGTGAGCCAGGGACGGGTAAGCCTCTTTAATTTCCGCCAAATCCTCATCGTCTAATGGCGGAACTGCGACGACAGAATGAACCACACTTTCATGACCTAAAAAAGCAGATTGTATATGGCTGGTTGAGTAGTCTCGGCAGGTCAACACGAGGCGCCAGCTCTTGTCTTTCGCTAAAAGTGTTAACAAATCTTCAAAAGCATTTCGAGTCGGATTTTCGAGGAGTCGTTCAATGCTTTCGATTAAAAGGACCTTTCGGTCTTGACCAGCAACAATTGCCCCGAGCGTCGCCGCGTTTGAAGAAATTTGGGCCGCTTGCAACGTTTCGTCCAAGTGGCTGAGTGCGAACTCTTCCGCTCGGAAACTAAACGTGAAATAATCGTTACGAATGGTTTGCAAAACGTCCTTGGCAATGACTGATTTTCCGCTTCCAGCGGGGCCTGAGATAAGTATAACTTGGGCAGATTCAAGATTTTCAATGACCTGCTGCACAAGATGAGGACGTTCCAGATGAAGATCTCCGATTGTTTCCTGTATCCCGTCCAATATAAGCGCGGAGTGATCGCGCAGCGACTGTAATACATTGTGCTCTGTGTTCGCTATTGGGCGGTGACGGATTTTCAACTCCTCCGGCAAATGCTCGCGTCGATAGCGTTGCCCTGTTGACATTCCTTCGCTTGCCACGCAGAGTAGAGCGTTCCACGTAGCGGCTGCGACGCCAACCGGGTCTGGCTCAGTGGCAAAACGGGCAAGAAGGCTCTTCATAGTTGCTTCCATCTGGGCCGTAGCGCTGGTCAAATCCAGGCTTTGGACGTGTAGGACTCTCAGAAACGACCAAATGTCAGCAACCGGGACATTTGACTCTTCAATTTCACTAACAATTCTTTGAATCTCTTTATAGTATTGCACAGACTTTCCGTTGATGAAGTTAGGAAGAGCCATCCGACGTTCGAAATCAGTTCCATCTAGGGAAGCACGTGCGCATTCCAAGAGTCCTGAGAAGTGTACCAGCAGATTGTTAGTGCCTCGCAGCGTAACAAGGACGAACCTATCGGAATCGGAAGAAAACCGTTGGGCATTCTTAAAATCCATCCAAAAAGCGTGTATTGTCTTTTTACATTCAGTATCCTTTGCGCTAACAGTGAACTGCCGTTTTACTTGCCCAGCTAATTTCCGCTGTTGTCCCGATCCGTTTCTACCCACCACCAAAAAATCATCGGTTTGCCAACCGAGATGTCTGGTTTGCAGACATACTTCCTCTAGGGTGCAGTCAATTAATATCGGCGGGATGGCACGCACAAGCAGCAGCCCAAGCCAGTAGGCATCAACGTGCTGTTCAAAAATATAGCCTGCTCCACCGGTGGCAGCGGGGCTTGGTGTAGGGGGCACTGAATCAGCTCCTTGCTCTGTCGTTTCAGATTCACCTATTACGTCTGGGGTTTCGATATGTTTGGATCTCATGTCACGTCTTCGTCATACGGTTATCTGTTGGGCCTGAATATAGATCGCTCAGTTGTTATCCCTGTCCCTTAAACCTAAGCGCACCATGTAGATTATCGAGGAGGTTTGTCAATCTTTTCCGCGGCCTCCGGCTCGGGCGGAGTTTCATCGACAAACTTGACGCGAATGTTGAACCTCTGCCCCGCCCCAATTGCAGCTTTCGTGGTAGCCGCAATCTAATCCGCCAATGCCTCAATCCACGCGGTACAGCGGTTCCAATCCCGCCGCTACCCGATCCACATTCTCTGCCGACGCCTGCGCCCGTCGCCGAGACGTGCCATTGGTAGTACCGGAGACGTGGGGCGTCGCGATCACATTCGGCAGGCTGAAAATCGGTGACGTCGCATCTGGCGGCTCCTGGCTGAAAGCGTCTAACCCGGCTCCACCGATCCGCCCCTCTACCAATGCCGCCTCCAGCGCGGCTTCGTCCACCAACGCCCCGCGGGCGACGTTAATCAGGAACGCACTCGGCTTCATTAGGCGCAAGCGGCGCGCGTCGATGGTATGCCGAGTCTCATCGTTGAGGTGTAGATGCAGAGACACGATGTCGGACTCGGCAAGCACTTTGTCCAAATCCCCCGGTTTCCCGACAAATTCCACGCCGAACTCGCGCACCTCATCCGCTCCGACATCGCGGATATCGATCGCCAGGATCCTCATCCCGAACGACAGTGCCCGACGCGCCAACTCTTTCCCGCTGGCGCCGAAACCGACGATGCCCAATTTCAAACCCTCAAGTTCCAGCCCCATGGGCGTATACATCTCACCGGCTTTGAGGTTTGCCTGCGTAACGGGATACCGCCGCGCGAGCATCAGAATGAACATCATGGCGCATTCCCCCAGAGCCACGGCGCTAAATGGTCCCGGAGTGTTCGCCACGGGAATCTTCTTGGCGCGCCAGTAGTCCAATTCGAAATGGTCAATCCCCGTGCCCAGAATCTGCCAGAGACGTACATTCCCCTCGGCTATATCAGCCATCTCTCTAGTCCCCGCGGAACCGCCTTGGTCAATCACCACCTCAACCCCTTCGAACTGCGGGGCAAGGGGCTGGCTATAATCCAAGATGCGCAGATTGTGGCGGGGGCCGACGGCAGCCACCACGTCCTCGCCCCACGGTTTAAACATTGAGGGACCGAGCGGATGGGGTAAAAACAGAACGTTCAGTTTATTAGGCATCGTTAACTCCACCGGTCATGAAACGCACAAAGACTGTCCGCCGGCAATGATAGTCATTTGCATTTGTCTTTACACATATAGGACTTACGCGGTTATGAGAGGTCGTGACCGTGGGCGGGGCATCTTGCCCTGTCGCCCATAGGCGGTCGCGACCGGGAGGTCGCTCCTACCACTTAGTTGTTCATCTATTAAGGCGTTATTTCGTGGTGTAGCCGCCGTCAACCACCATCGTAGAGCCGGTTACGTGCGACGACTCGTCGCTCGCCAGGAACAGCGCGGCGTTGGCGACTTCAATAGGTTCGGCAAAACGTTCCAACAAGTTCGCCTTTCGATACGGCGCGATGTGTTCCTCGGGGACGCTTGCCACCAACGGCGTGTTCATCACCCCGGGGCAGATCGCGTTTGCCCGGATGTTCTCCTGGGCGTGATCGTACGCCATGCATCTGACAAGTCCGATGATGCCGTGCTTGGAGGCGTTGTATGCGGCTTGGTTCAGTTGGCCGATTAGACCCGAGATTGATGAGATGCAGATAATGTTCCCGCCTCCTTGCCGCCGCATTTGCGGTATGACAGCCTTCGAGCAGAGAAAATACCCCTTGAGATTCACTCCAAGAATCTCGTCCCATTCTGCCTCGGTCGTGTCGGCGACAGTCTTGTCGACGTGGATTCCCGCATTGTTGACCAGGACATCGACGCGGTCGTAGGCATCGACAGCAGCATCAATCAATCGGACGGCGTCGTCTGCCTTCGAGACATCGCCCTGAACAAAGATTGCCTCGCCTGTTTTTTCACGGATTTGCTCCACCGTGTCTTGTCCGGCGGTCTCATCAATGTCAAAGATGACTATCTTGGCGCCTTCACGGCTGAACAGCAGCGCCATCGCTTCGCCCAGCCCCTTACCCGATCCGGTTATGACGACAACCTTATCCTTCATTCGTGCCATTGGCAACTATCTCCTTCATGTGGTGGCGATTTGATTGCGATTTCCACCGGTTGAGTTTACCTTTCTCTGCGTGCGGCAGGTAGGATCAAGCGAACGGATAGCAAATCCCGTTAACAATTCCTTCAACCGGGCGGTAAGAACAAGCGGGCGAACAGGAAGAAAATCAAGTTTTCCTCTATACTCCGATTTTGCGATTGAAGATTACTCAAATAGGACGACTGTAGGGAACGCAGATCTGCGTTCCCTACAAAACTATGTAGGTTGGGTTGAACGGAATCAACCGAAAACCACCAACATTATACTTCAATTTTGGTCATCAATTCCGGTTGAAATCTCACAAGTCTAGTGAAACCCAACATCCAAAAGTAGCAATCCGCGTGTTGTGAAGTGTTGGGTTTCGCTACGATATCGAAG
Organism: Candidatus Poribacteria bacterium; assembly: GCA_965204085.1. Classification (GTDB taxonomy): domain Bacteria; phylum Poribacteria; class WGA-4E; order WGA-4E; family JAJDTR01; genus JAJDTR01. The sequence continues at coordinate 201,272 of CBDBEE010000003.1, forward strand.
ACTAGGAATCTCAATGGTACACGAAGGTTCCAGCCCACGAACATGTGAATTGTCAGGTCTCGCTCAACCCAACCTACGCGCTATAGCGGTCACTAACCGTTGCCTTGATCCCGCCTACAGGTTTAGCGTTGTATGGCGTTCGGTAAAACTCACCGCAGTACTTTCGTAAAAAGTCGAACTTACAAAGAAGTGAAAAGCCGAAGGCTGGTGGGCAGTGCCCACCCTACAGTAGGTTATTCGGTTTAAGCCGTGGAGTGCAACCCCAGCCGATTGCCTTCCGAATCCTCGAAGTAGGCGTAATGCCCGTACTCGCCAATGCTGGTCTTGGGGGTAAGCGTCTTTCCGCCGTTGGCGTTGACCTTTGCCAGCGTTCCCTCAATGTCCGGCGCGGTGAAATAGATTAGGATGCCGTCGTGAGACGGCGTGTAACCCTCTGAATTTATGAGTGTCCCGGAGGCGCCGATTCCATCCTCGACCGAGGGAAACCATGCCATCTCCACTTGCTCCACGGTGGCGGGAGTAAGTTCGACATCCAGCACGGCTTCGTAGAACTTTCTGGCTCTGTTCATGTCGGTTGTCGGTATCTCGAACCAGCCAACGGGGTTGTAGTGATTTGCCATGTGAACATTCCTTTCTTCGATGGGTGGGTATTACGAGTTGATGCGGTTGCTCGGACCACGCTGTTTTCCGCCCTTCTCGACGTGTGTGGATGGGGTCGACAGAGTCACTCCTGTCCTTGGCTCATGTGGAACAGTTGCCACACGTGTCCATCGGGGTCCTCGAACGTCCTGCAGTACATCCACGGTTGATCCTCGGTTGGCACCGGTTCGCTGCTGCCCGCATTGAGCGCCTTGTCCACTATCGCATCCACTTCCTCTCGGCTGTCGGCGGATAACGCGACGACGACCTCGGTGGTCTTTGTCGCGTCGGCAATCTCCTTATTGGTAGACATTTGGAAAAACGACTCGGTCATAAGCATGGAATAGCTTCCATCGGAAATGACCAAGCAGGCGGCATTCTCGCCGGTGAAGTCTTCATTAAATTCAAAACCCAGTTGGGAATAAAATTCCTTAGATTTGTCGAGGTCTTTGACGGGTAGGTTGGTAAAGGTTAATCGACTCATAGTATCTCCTATTTTTCGGATAGTTCTTTAACTGCCTTTAGCGCTTTAGGCCATACGCCTTCAAAGTAGGCTTCGTACGAGGAAGGTATATCTATGTCAACGGTTAGTTCGGTACCCTCATCCACTTCAGTGAGAGTATAATTCTCATAAGCGGGCGTCCACTTTTTCACTTCGTCACTTTCGGTATCGTCAACGCCCTTGAGAACGTGGCCGCGATGCTCGATTGACAGATACTCGTGCTTACGGTTTTCCGCAATCACGGCCACCATTCCGTCCTTCTCCGGCGTAAGAAAACGGATGGTGTTGCCCACGTTCCAGTCGCCCTCGAAGTGGGAGCCTTCAGCGAAGACGGTCGTCCACTGCCTGTAGGTCTCATCATCAAACAGGACGCGCCACACGATGGATCGCGGCGCCGCAATCGTGACTGAATAGCTAAATCTCTTCATTTGAGAGTTAGTGTTCACATTGCCGCCTATTTTCTCCGCTAGTTCCTTGAGCGCCTCCAGCGCTTTGGGCCATACATCTTCCAAGTAGTCCTGGTACGCCGAAGGTACTTCGGCATCAAGGGTTAGCTCGGTGCCGCCATCAACCGCGGTGAGAGTGTAATTCTCATAAGCTTGCGACCAAGCCTTTGCATCGTCACTTTCGAAATTATCGACACCGTCGATAATGCAGCCGCGGTGCTCGACTGATAAATACTCGTTCTTTCGATTTTCCGCGACCATCCCGACCAATCCTTGCTTTTCCGGCGTGAGGAAGCGGATAGTGCTGCCCACACTCCAGTCACCCTCAAAGTACGAGCCTTGAGAAAAAACGCTGCTCCACTGTCTGTACGCCTCATCGTCTAGCAGGACGTGCCACACCGTGGATTGCGGCGCTGAAATCGTGATGGAATAGTGAAATCTCTTCATATTTGGAGTTCTCTTTTTCAAGAATACGGTTTAGGGCGATTAAGGCGCACGGCCGCGATTCGGATAATGGACATCATACCTCATTCTCGCCTGAATCCCGATTGTCGGTTAAGGTACGGCATCAATGCGGCCCGACCTGATGAGGATGCGCAAGGCTTCGCGTTTGCTGAGCGCGCTCAACCGGTGCGCATTCTCCGTGACATAGGCGATGACCTCGTCCGGATCGGTCTTGGTGTACTCGCGCAGCGCCCAGCCAATGGCTTTGCGCAGGAAAAACTCGGAATGATCGATGGACGGCTCGATACAGGATTGAAGCAAATCAACGTCCGTGGCATCCTTGAATTTCAGTTGACAGATGATAGAGGTGCGGCGTTTCCAAATGTCGGATGAGTGCGCCCACTCAAGCATCAACTCTTTCATCTCTCCCGAATAGCGGGTCAACAGTCCGCCCACAAGCCGGGGCGCGATGGCGTCCACATAGTCCCACCACGCGCCGTCGACGATCATCTCCTCGTAGCAGGGCAGCGCCTCAAGCGTCCGGAAGTCGTCGTAGGCGGGATGTTCGCCGAGCCTAATGGCGGCGTAGCGCTCTTCCCGGTAGTCCGCATTCCGCCAGATGGCAAGAATGGTATCCAGCCAGCGTTTCTGCGCATTGATCGGGTGAGCGGAAAAGACTATGCGGCACACGGCTTTCAGCGCCGGCGTCTGCACGCCGAGATAGGGCATCTCCGACTTCATGTATGCCTGCATCCCCGGCGCTTTCTCGGGGTTGGCGTTCTCGCGCAGCGCCTCCCGCAACGCGCGGCACAGTGCAGTGGACGAATGGAGTCGGGGCTCGCCTTTTCGGGTAGATTCAGAACTTTCAGATGTCATCGACTTATTCCGTCTCGCTTGGATAATGCGGCGTAGGATGGTTTCAATTATACTATTATGAAAGGGTAAATGCCAACCATTGCTCCGTGAACCAAGCCCTCTCATCAGCTAGAGACGTGGGCGTAACAGGTATCTCGTTCACCGCCCAATCTCGGGTGTTTCGGTCAACCGATCCAAATGCGTCCAGCACTGTCTCACCACCGAACAACCTCTCCTTTGTCAAACACCGTTCCGGATCCAACACCCCGATAAGAGATGAAGACATTGTCCATTTGGACCTTGGCGCGCTTTGAAATACTTAACGCCACGGCTTTAAGCATGTTCTCTACATCTTCGGGTGAGTTAAAATCGGGCGTCACGAGTTCGACTAATACGGGGTGGGATGCCTGAGGTTGGTAAAGTGCCGCAACCCCGGCGATGGCATAATTGCCTTCCGGGAAAAACTCCCAAGTGGCTGTTACGTGTTCGACGTCAATGCCGGTCGCTTCGGCAAAATCCCGTGTCAGACCTTCGAGCACGGTGCGCACGTCACGGGGTTCATCGAATGGAAGCGATTTGACATGAATGAACGGCATACAGATTTATTCGATGGCAATCCATGAGAAGGGTATACGGAGTGTAATCCCACACATCTTGCTCCTGCGCGTTGCTGGTGTAGAACCGGGGTGTCCGCCTCAGGTGTGCGGCAGCTTGGTCGCGGCATAATTCGAGTGGAGGTACATTTTATACCATTTCTATATATTGGCGGTGCATTAATAGTGTCGCTCAAGTCTCCCCGATGCGGGGCAAGGAGATCTCTATCGCATTCGCTAATCGCTCATTTGATTCCCGCCTACGAAGAAAGTGGATGATATGATCCAGACATCATATGCACTATTATCCAAGCGAAATGGTTTTATTTTCGTCCGCGGAAAGCATGGCGGAGCCCGGCGCAATGTATGTTCTAACCGCCGGAATCTGCCCAAGGGTCATACGACCCAAAGTTCCACAGATGGCGCTCGATATCGCGGCAGATATAGAGTCTCCCACCGTAATCTTGGTCGGCCGGCTGCATTACAATCTCGGCTCCGGCAGCGCGCGCCCGCGCGTAGTGGGCGTCCACATCATCGACGATCACGTAGGGCGATTGTGTTACCGCACCGGCATCTGTCGGTTGAATGAGCAAGTCGTCGTATTCCCCTTCGCGGGCAGAACCCAGCATAATCATGCTGTTTCGAAAGGTGAGTTGGGCGTGGGTTATCTGGTCGTCCTCACCCGGCACCACTAGGTGCTTCTCGAAGCCGAACGCCGTGCACAGCCATTCGATCGCGGCTGGAGCGTCTACGTAGCGCAAAGCCGGAATGATTTTCGCGCCTTGGGGACGTGTTTCATTCGTCATCGTTATTTTCCGTTCCTTCTTCTCCAGAGTGAATTCCTACGCGTAGTCCTCCGGCTCAAAGACCGGGCGTAACTCAACCGTTCCTTCTTGGAAGGGGGAACGCTTGATCCACTCGATGGCTTCATCAAGCGACTCTACCTGCCAGAGCCAGTAGCCGGAAACTAGCTCCTTTGTTTCTGTGAACGGCCCTTCAATGACAACTCGTTTCCCACCGGTGCAATCCACGCGGACGCCCTTTGATGTGGGTTTCAAGCCATCACCGTCCAGCATGACACCTGCCTGGACTATTTCCTGATTGAACTTCCCCATGGCGGCAATGAGTTCCTTCGAGGGCATGGCGCCTGCCTCATACCGTTCATTTGCCTTGATGAGTACCATTACTCTCATCCGTTATCGCTCCGTACGTCAATTATGTTTCCAACGCGAAGACGACATCGCTGCGTTACTCACCGTTGAAAGCAGACTCGAGGGCGGCGATGTCTATCTTGTCCATCTTCATCATGGCGTTGTGTGTCCTTTGCGCCGCTGCTTTATCGTCGGAGCTTAGAAGTCGAGGTAATGCCTCCGGTACAATCTGCCACGAGAGACCGTACTTATCGGTCAGCCATGCGCACTGGCCAGGACTTCCGCCATCGGCGATTAACGCCGCCCATAGTTGGTCGGTTTCTTCCTGATCCCGTGTCAACACGGAGATAGACGCGGCGGGGTTGAATTTGAAGTGAGGACCTCCGTTTAACACCATGTACGGTGCCCCCGCAAGCGTAAACTCGACTACAAGCGCAGGGCCATCCGGATCAGGTCGGTAAACCTCTTCAATGCGGCTATCCGGCAAAAGAGAGACGTAGAATCGCGCGGCTTCTTCGCCTTGGTTGTCAAACCAGAGGCACGTGCGGAGCTTCGATTTTTCGTTCAATTGGATTGTGGTTTACCTCATGTCAAGTCAGAAGTGCTCTGACTTATTCGCCCTCACTTGCTGCGAGCACCTGCCAGTTGATGCCGAATTTGTCTATACAGGCGCCGAAGTAGTCGCCCCAGAACGCATCATCCATCGGCCATTTTACCGAACCGCCGTCCGACAGTTTGGCGAAGATTTCGTCCGCATGTTCTCTGCTGCCTGCCCGGAAGGAGATGGAAAAATTGTCTCCAACCACGGGCGGCGGACCGAACGCTGAACAACCGTCGCTGCCCATCAGAACGCTTGACCCGATAGGAAGCGATACGTGCATGATACGGTCAAGCTCTGCCTCAGGAATGGTCATGCCTTCCGGACCGTCACGGTATGTCATAAGAGCTAGAAACTCGCCGCCGAAGATTGAACGGTAGAATTCAAACGCTTCGCGGCAGTTATCGTCAAAGGTTAAATAGGTGTTGAGTGACATTAATTCCTCCTGAAAAAAGTACTATAGTCAATTCCATTCATATTTACACATTTTTCGGTAGGTGCGGTTAGAAACCGCACCTACGAAACTGGATAAATACCGGTTCGGCTAGGAAACGGAAACTACCGCAATGTATAAATAATAATTGGTTTTACTATAGAATTTGTAGATTCAGGTGAGTATACCATACCATCGGTGCGAGGGTCAACGTAGGCGCCGCGCATCAAGTCAACGATGGGTTTAGAGTAAGGCAGGATGACTCGCTATCCGACCCATCGGTTCAATATCTCGACGGCGTCGGTCGCATGGTGAAATTCCGCCCATACTTTGGGCGTGCCGTCGTGTGCGCCGTCAACGATGGTCGGGTCGGCGCCTCTGTCGAGCAGCAAGTTCAAACATCCCACGCAGTTATATTGCGCCGCGAGGTGCATGGCAACGGCAGCGACGCCGTGGTTTTCGCCGCCAAAATCGTGCCGCAGATCGGGGTCCGCGCCGTGGTCGAGCAACCAAGCCGCCGCGTCGACTTTGTCGCTGTAGCATGCCCACAGGAGCGGCGTGCCGCGGAAGGGATTTGCGTTGACGTCCGCGCCGAGAGCGACGAGCGCCGCCATGGAATCGCACTGGCTGTTCCGCGCCGCCCAAGACAGCGCTTCGTCAAGCACCTCCTGCCGGCTGAGTGCCCGATCCCAAGCCGGGAAAAACTCGGGGGCATAGAAACCGAGTCCCTGGTAGGCATCCGGCGTCAGGTCACCACAATCGACAAATCGATCGAGGTCGTTCCCGAGGGCGGCAGCGGCACGCAGATTGTCGGGATAGACCGGCAGCAGCACCTCGCCCATATAGGCTTTGGCGTAAAACAGCGCGTAGGAGAGCGGGGAGCCACCCTCCTTGCCGTATGCTTCCGACTCGACGGAAGCGCCGGCAGCGACGAGCCGCCGTGCAAGGTCGGAGTGACCCGCCATGGCAGCGGTGTGCAGCGGCGACCAGTTGTCATGATCGGCGGTGGACGGGTCAGCGCCCGCTTTCAAGATTAGGTCAACGGCGGCATGCTGTTCCGGTGTGCCCGGTTGAAAGGGTATGGCGATGTCTCCGGTCGCGGCGCGGCACGCGAGATCGAGCAGTGTGCGTCCCTCGGAATCCCTTGCCGTGAGAACCGCGGGTGAGGAGGAGAGCAGATCTTTTAGCGCCTCAAGGTCGCCCTCTCGCGCAAAGTCGGTGGCTCGTGTCAAGAGGTCTTGTGCCATTTCGGTAGGTTTCGCAGCAGATTGTCCCCGCGTTCAGTCGAGCACGTTCTTACCGCCATCGTCCAATCCGGCGGGGCGTTGCCAATAGGTGTACTGCGGCGTCCAGTCCTCGTCGCTGATTCCAGCCAGACCGAGAAGACTCCACATCGCGCAATAAAGGTCGCCGGGACCGAAGGCGCACTCATTCTTGCGCAGGATGGTATCACCGTCCCGTTCGTAGACCACGGCGCCCGGGAAATTATCTTCCCCGTTGCACACCGACTGTTCGCGCATGTAGGCTCCGCCGCCGTGCGACGCCAGTCGAAATCGCCATCCGCGGGCGTTGGCAAATCGGCGCTGGACTTCAGGTGGATCCTTAGAGAGCAGCGCGACGGACAGGGCGGATTCCAAATGCGGCAGCAACCCGTTGAAACCGTCCGCCCACAAGGTGCAATAGCGGCATCCCTGCCCCATGTTGTGGATCGCCAGCAACTTGTCCTTTTCGCCGAACAGATCGAGAAGCGTCACCTGACCGGTCAGTGTCTCAAAGATGTAATTGGGAACCGGCGTCCCCGGGTTGGTCTTGCGCAGAGCGTTGAGCTCCGCTATCAACTCCCCGATATTTTGTTCGAGTTCGGTAATCTTTTCGTTTGACATTGTTTTACAATTTCCTTTTATCTAAGAAAGGAACGCAGATCTGCGTTCCCTACAAAAGCTGCTAAATTTCCACGCACACGAAGGAGGCTTCGGTGATTCTCAAACTATTGGCATCCGCACGATTGTCTTAAGCTTCTCCGGTGCCGTACGGCGCGGATCGCTGAGATAGATTTCATGCCCCGGAGGGCCAAGAGTGACATTTTCTGACAGCGCACTACTCTGAAGCTGTTCGTAGATAGCTCCGACTTGGTCGTAGGGACCTATGTGCAGAAGCTGGAGGCTTTCGCCTTCCTCCCATCTTATCAATTGTACATCGGAGGTGTCAGTTCCCTTCCTCTCCAGGATTGTTTCCTGCGCCTCTTGCACGTGTTCGGTTTTCACGCTCTCCGGCACACGGATCATCGTCCGCCAGCACCACTGCGACATGTCGGGAACTTCGACCGGATTATCGTGCCAGAGCGCCTCCAACGGAGGGACGACAAAGTCGATTATCCCCGCCTTTTTTAGAGAGAATTTTAGCGTGTAGGCGACTGGATAGAGGTCTTGAATCGCCTTCTCAAAGGCTTCCCCGCCGGGAGTGCCCTGCCCATCCACAGCCAGGAAGGTTCCCTCGCCCGCTTTGACGCGCGCTACCTTGTTGGTGGCACGGTACAGCTCCTTCATCGTCTTTTTGAAATCAATTTTATCCATGAAACACCTCCTTTAAACTTACAATCGAGCAAATCAACGGCACGCCCGTTCAGTCTTGTGACAGCCCGGTGGTGACATGCCAGTTGATACCGAATTTGTCGGTGAATGCGCCGAAATATGCACCCCAGAACATATCGTCCATCGGGCAGGTTACCTCGCCGCCCTCGGACAGCTTGGCGAAAATCTCGTCCGCATGCTCTCTGCTCTCCGCTTCGAACGTGATTGAGAAGTTGTTCCCCGCGACGAGAGGCGGACTGAACGATGAGCTGCTGTCATTACCCATCAGAACGCTGGATCCGATCGGAAGGGAAACATGCATGATACGGTCAAGCTCCGCATCCGGGACCTCCAAGCCTTCGGGGCCATCGCGGAACGTCGAGATAAATGTAAACTCGCCGCCGAAGACGGAGCGGTAGAATTCGAACACTTCGCGGCAGTTGTCTTCAAAGGTTAAGTAGGTGCTGAGTGACATAGAATTTCTCCTAATTAAGGGGGAATATTTTTGTGAATGTGTATGATACCCAATGAGGGCGGGAAGGTGCAAGTTGGTTTTCTCTCAGCGAGGGATGATTGGGGTGTTCTTGACATCACAATGAAAGTATAGTATATTTCCCGGGCGGTAAACGACGAGAACGGGATGAGAGTGGCACAATTACTCAAATGGCTACGGGATTAGGAAGGCACTCAAGGTGCCGGAAGTGCTCGGTTCTCGTCGCAGTCACCGTTCCTCAAGGCAGGTTGTATCTCAAACTCGGGACAGTTCCTAATTTATATGTCTTTGATTTTCGGCGAGGTCGGTCGACAAATGGTTGGGTGTATAAGAAGGTTCATCAGGACGACCAAGTAAAAATTCGTTGAGTAATTGTAGCAAGCGGCGGTAAAAGGTCGCAGATGTGAGGAAATGTCATTGAATGCTAGCGAAATATCACCAAACATAGAAGACCACGTTACTTTGTCTCCAGAGAATAATTGGGTTGGTTCCATTGCCAGTTATTTCCGAGACTTTCTGGATACCGACTTCAAGAAAACTTCCGCGCCTAAGCGTCAAATCTCTTCAAGGGATGGTAGTGGAATCCTGACCGGCGTACCGCTGTCGAAATACCCAGAATTGAAACGAGATCTTTGGAAATTACTTGGAGAGCCCTTTGATTCCAAGATGACACTGGAACTCAAAATTCGTCGCGGGAAATATCGCTCGCGATTAAGTGTGTACTTGTTAGAGGTTATCAACCAGCACATAAATAGTGTCGATGGCGATAAGATCGCGGAGATTATCGACGCTGTGAAAGCATTCGCTCGTGAGAATTGTAAGCATCTCGCCAACGACCCAGAGCGCTTTGCCGATTATGCCATTTCTCAACTAAAGTCAGCACTCCTTCTTGCCATTGTCAATCCGTTATTGACGAGCCTAGGTACATTCTTAGAAAAACAAGGCAACGAGAGTCTTGAGACGATTTACAACCTTGAGGAGGAACTCGGTGACCTGCTCGTCGATCCTCTAACTGAGCCAATCCCGGTTGTCATTGCCTCGGCCATTGTCAATAACAATTATAAAGAGTTTGATAGGCTTGTTGAGGAGACTTGCCAGCTTGACCTCATTCGGACAAAACTGAATTACTATTTTGAAGGTTTCACTACCAGTGATTTTCATAGCGATCTGAGTGAACTGAGAGCCACGCTGAAACTCAAAGAAAACTTCCAGATTTATGTCTATGTAGGTGCCTTGCGATTCGGTAAAACGTCGTATCCGATATTCTATTTTCCCGTCGAGGTCGAACTTTCCGAGTCCATTTACACGATTCGAATCGACCCTCATCTACTTATTAACAAGAAGGCGATAGATTTCGGAATCGGCGAAGTTAACCGTGCAATCAATAAACCAATTGTCTTTTCACTTTCGGATCGAATCATATATGTTGGTCAGGGAGAGACGCTCCTGACACATATTCAGAACTCGCTTGATGAGTTCACCAATGCTCTCGCAATGGACGGGGAAATAGACCTACACGATTTGAAGCCGCAGAAGGTAGCACGGTCCCAAATCTCAATCGACAATAGCCTTCACTTCGCGGCTTTCGACCAGTCTGATGAAAGCCTGCTTAACGATTACGAGGAACTGCTTGAGTTCCTCAACAAAGAGAGTCAGGTAGGCAAAGAATTCAAAGCCCTGGTCATGGGGTTTTTGACAGAGGATCCTGTATCGCTTGAGGACCATGTTAGCGATAAATGGTTGAACACGACGCTGCCCGATCGCCTCGTCTATGACAGCCCGGTGCCGCTCAACGAGGAACAGCGGAAGATACTCTTTGCTCTTAACACGCCTGAGGGAAAGTACATTGCAGTCGAGGGGCCACCAGGAACTGGTAAGTCGCACACAATTACGGCTGTAGTCTTTGATGCAATTCTAAAGAATCGTAATGTGCTCATTCTCTCCGACAAAAAGGAAGCGCTCAATGTTGCTGAACAAAAAATCACGCAGACCCTAAAGACAGTTCGCCTTGGTGACAATTTCCAGAACCCAATCCTACGGCTTGGTAAACAGGGCAGCACCTATGCAAAAATTCTAGCAGCGAAGACGATAGATCAGATACACCAAAGTCATCAAGTCTTCAAGGCAAAGAAAAGCGAATTCGAAAAGAATATTGATGACAAAGAACGGTCCCTAAAGAAAAGAATTGCAGACACCTCTAGTGCGGCTACCGCCGTTGAGATGAAGAGGATTATCACGCTTCAAAAAGCCGAAAAACAACTTGATTTTCTGACAGATTCCCCAGAATTCCTTTGCCGCCGTAGTGATTTTAGGCGCGGTGTTCTTGCAGCCGAAACTGTGGCCGATATTTTGCTGTCACCTGATATTCAATCTCTCTTGTTCGCAAACGGTTGCGAGATACAACGAAGTTCGCTTGAGATATTTCTCGATTTTCAAAAAAAGATAGTGAGTGCGGCAAATACCTGCACAATCACGGATGAGATGAAGAGTTTTAGGCAGTTTCAAGTTGCGAACCTACCAGAGTTGGGTCGAATAATTGACGATTTTCAAGATGCTAAAAAACCGATCATCGGTTTTTTATTCTCAGGCAAAATAGTGCGCCGCCTTGCCCGACGTCTAACCGATGAATTCAACTATCGCTCCGCAGTAGACGCACATAAACACATCGACCACCTCCGTCGGGCAGAGCAAGGTTTTCGTGACGTAATTAATGACTTAAAACGTTTCAACATCAAAGCCGAAGCTGAGATCGATGTAGCGTTCTATCAGTTGATGCAGAATCTCATGATGAGCAGTGACCAGCTAACGAAGCTGTCTGAAGCGTACTCTGAACTTATCAGTTTACTGGACAATGACAAAGGTGGACTCTTCGCTGAGATTGGCATTTTGAGCCATGATTTATCAGCCCTCGGGATGCACAAAGGGTCGGACGTTCTTTCTCGCCTCCGGTTCCTCGCCAATCATCTGAAAAATTTTGAAGAAATATGCCAGACGTTTGAGGCGATCCCAGAAACAGACTATGCCGAGGAACGTCGCGACCTAGAGCATCTGCATACCCGGCTATTGGCCGACACCCTTGACGGACGTGTCGTTGCTTTCGCGAACGAAAAGAAAAACAGAGCGGCGCAGATAAAGACCATTATTCAGAAAAAACAGAAATTCCCAAAAGATCTTTTTTCCGATCTCCGAGAGGCATTTCCTGTAATGATTGCTGGTATTCGTGATTACGCTGAGTATGTTCCTCTAGAGCGAGAACTGTTTGATTTAATTATTATTGACGAAGCAAGTCAGGTTTCCATCGCTCAAGCGCTACCCGCGTTCGTTCGAGCCAAGAAGGTACTAGTTCTTGGCGATCGCAATCAGTTTTCGAACGTAAAAACTGCAAATGCTTCAAAGATGATTAATCAATCCTACAAGACAAACCTTGTCGAGCAGTTCAAGCGGGAAGAATCGCCGAATGTTGCACTCCTTAACCAAATCAAGATGTTCGACATTAAGACTTCAATTCTTGAGTTTGTCGAGAGGATTGCAAATCTGAAAATAATGTTGAAGAAGCATTTCAGAGGATATCCTGAAATCATTGGATTTTCATCAAAGTACTTTTACGGTGGGGCTCTGCAGGCTGTGAAAATTCGGGGTAAGCCAATTGATGAAGTCATTGAATTCGTGGAACTTGAGCATGACGACTTGCGCGAAATTAAGGGGAACACGAACCCGCTGGAAGCAGATGCTATTATTGATCGCTTGAAAGTTCTTTACAGATGTGACAACCCTCCAGATGTCTGTGTTATTACACCATTCAATGAGCAGCAGAGACTTATTCTCGACCGTGTGCGGGAACTACCAGATGGAAACGATCTAAGTGACAGCCTCCGGCTTCGAGTCTTCACCTATGACACCTGCCAAGGAGAGGAAGCTGAGGTCTGCATCTATTCGATGGTCGCAACACGACAGTTCGATCGGCTTAATTATATCTTCGCAAAAGACATTACCCACGATCATGATGTCGAAGGAAAGCTTCGCCTTCAGCGCCTGAATGTTGGGTTCAGCCGTGCGAAGGAACGGATAATCATTTTTCACTCAAAACCCATCAATGAGATGCAGGGCGGAATTCAGATAGCGTTATCGCATTTTCGTGGAGTTTTGAAGAGGGGTCGTAAGGGACCGGAGGCCGATGAAATCGATCCGAATTCACCTATGGAACTTCAGGTCCTGAACTGGCTTCGCGAGGTTCCAATCTTGGATGAACTCAACGAGCGTGTGGAAATTGACGCTCAGTTTGAACTCGGTGCCTACCTCCGCCAGCTCGATCCGAGCTACACGCACCCAAATTACAAGGTCGATTTCCTGATTAAGATACGCGGTGTACGCGAGACTGCCCAAATTGTTATCGAATATGACGGTTTCAAGGAGCACTTCGATGATCTTGACGAGGTTGATGAGACTAATTTTGAGTTTTATATGAAGCCCGAGGATGTGGAACGGCAGAAGATTTTGGAAGGGTACGGATATCACTTTCTTCGAATCAATCGGTTCACAATAGGTGATGATCCAGTCAAGACAATTGATGAGCGCTTGCGGAAGATGCTTGCAAAGATTGACATTGAGCGGGAACCGCCAAAACTCATTGAGGAACAGAAGAAACTTCAGGAGGCTCTCAACAACAAGGACAGCAAGGTCTGCAGTCGGTGCGGCGAAATCAAACCGTTACGCGATTTCTTCGATCAGAAATTGAAGAATGGTAAAGGAAACTATGGGAGGGTGTGCCGGTTTTGCAAAGGTATGGATACCTCGCCGACAAAATTGATAAGGGAACAGAATCATATAGAGTTTTTTGCCATGCAGTCTGAAAACCGTATCTATTTGAACTGCCCTTATTCCGAAAGGGACGAGTGCAAAAAACGCGGTGGACGGTGGGATCCGTTCAAAAAGAAGTGGTACGTGCCTGCAAATGCGAATCCGGTGCTATTTAAGCGATGGATGCCGCCCACGAGTAACCAACCCGAAATTGTGACGGCCACCGTTTAGCGCGGATGTATTACCCCCGTCGTCTGTTCATCGAAACCGCGATTTTCCTCTCCCTCCGTGAGTACTTTTCCCCACCGGATACAAATACAGTTACGTTGAGAACTTCGCGGGACACTGTCACGTTTTAACCACTCTCGCGGATCATCTCGGGCGGAAATCGTTCAGGTAGCCTCATATACGACCTTACCATCCTGTAAGGCAGGCTTGATGACCAAAGCGAGGCTGTCTTTGTATCGCTCAAGATCCGCCGGCGAAACCAGAATCGCATCAACGGCAACGCGCACGCCGTAGAGTTTCTCGTAAATCCGTGCCCTGAGATTCTTCGCGTCGCCCCCCTCTTTGACGATAAGCAGATCGACATCACTGTTCCGTGTCATCGTGCCTTGAGCAGCGGACCCAAAGAGTATGATTCGCTCCGGCTGGGCAACCTCGACTACGCGCCGGATGATTTCGTCCAACGTGTTTTGGTCTAGTTCCGTCATAAATCAACATCCCCTAGCTTTTCCGTTTGTCCCAATTGGCTTCCCCTAAAACCAATTTACGATTTCTCAGTTCTAGTTCTGGCTACGCACACGGCATCTTAGAGCCTGTTAGAATAATCGTTAGCAAAGCCATTTTTGGTTATTTGTAGGAAGTTTCGTTGTGTATTTAGTGCTGTCTGCTACATACCTGTGGGATCTCTATCGCCCTCGCTATCCGCTCGGTTAATCCCCGCTGGGGCTTGAGTGCACGGGGTTTCGGTGTTTCTACACACCTTCAAGATCTCTATCGCCTTCGCTAATCGCTCAGTTGATCCCCTCTGGGGCTTTTAGAGGCTGGTGCGCAGTGCGCACCCTACAAATGTACTTTTCAAACAGGCTCTTAGACCGCGGCTCTGAGGTCAACTCCAGATCGCGATTATCACCGCTTGCGCGAGTAGCGCCACACCGTTATGTCCCAGGTTGAGCCAGAAGAGCCCCGCCTTGCGTCCCTCAAAAGCGACCGACTGGTAGCCGACAGGGAGGATGAAAGCAACCAGCGCCATGAGCGCCAAGTAGACACCCGCAAGCGCGTTGCCACCTGTCCCCGCGATCGAGAAGACGCGCGCGGCTCCACCCATCCCGGCGAACAATTGCGCCAGGATGAACGCGGTAATCAGCGCCAGCACGAAACTCACGCCGTACGTCTTCAACGGGTTGAAACCTTCCTGAATCTCCTCCGCTGTGGTTTCCATCAGTTCGAGCCACCGTTTGCCGAATAGAGGTCCATACCAGAGGGCACCAATAATCATCGGAACGATTCCGGCAACCAGCACCGCCAGTAGATTGACTTCATGCATGATTTTTTCTCCTTGTGCTTGGTGAGTTGGGTAGGGATCATCGGAACATTATTGTAAGGATAGTGGGCGAAGCGGGGGAGGCGTTATTGCCAAACAGTTGAAATACGGCTCCGACAGACCACAATTTCATCGACTACCGCGCGTCAACCTGTACGTTTTTCGTAATGTGGCTGGTAGAGTTGTACACGCACCCCGCCCGGCATCTCAAAGTGTACCATCAGCCCGAATCCGGCGTCAACCACCTCGCCATCAAAAACCACGCCGCGGGCACTCAGTTCGGCGACGGTGTCATGGATGTCGTCGCAGTAGAAGGAGATGTCATGGGTGCCGGCAGGCGCGCCGTGCTCGCCGCTCGGATCGGCGTCGTGCACCCCCATGTCTGCCTCCGGCAGGTCGAAGATGAGCCAGCCGCCGCCAACGTCCGTATACGAGTCGAAGCCAAGTTTGTCGCGCAGGAATTCGCGCAACGCCTCCGGCTCGGAAGAGTAGAACATCGTGTGCACGCCTTTAATCATGATCGTACCTCTGCATTAGAAATTATCGGTTGCTTGAGGGGCGCAACTCGTAAAAAAGCACCAGATACGACAAGACCCCGATGGGGTATCCCTTCGGGGTCTCGCTTTAGCCAACGGGTTGTTCCCGTTGTTGATCGGAATAAAATATGGCTCTCCCGGACGGACTCGAACCGCCGACAAAGTGGTTAACAGCCACCTGCTCTACCAACTGAGCTACGGGAGATTATGAAATGCCAAGATGCCCCGGATCTTCGGGACTCTCGAAAGTTGGCGCTAAATTGTACACGATTATTGGAGCGGATGGCAAATGAAAATTGGCTTTGGAGATGGGGAAAGATGCTGCGTAATACGTAATGCGTAAGAAAACCGGACCAAGAAGAAATCAAAAACGAAAGGCAGGTGTGTAGCAAGAAACGAGGGAAATTGACGATTGGTGCTGGATACGCCGTGCGAGTGCAGACAAATGGTTGTAGTTTTCCTGTTATTGTGATATTATTCTGCCAGAGCAGGATAGTTGCGTGCGATCATGTGGGAATATCATTGGGAGGCAATCTCGTGAATTGGCAAGACTTCATACCGATTATCACAGCCGGCATTACAATTGCCGTGTTTCTTTGGAAATTCCCTACCAAATCGGATATGAATAGAAGGTTTGCGGAACTGCGATCGGAGTTTCGTGAGGACGTAAGGGATGTCAGAGAGAACATAAAGGATGTGCGAGCGGAAGTACGAGAAAATATAAAGAACGTACGGGATGAAATTAAGAACGTACGGGAGGAGATAAAGGACTTACGAGAGGAAATAAGAGATGTGCGCGGGGAATTAAAGGAACTTCGCGTGGCATTTATGAACTACATTCTTCATCGCAACACGGAAGAAAAGGATTAAACAAATACAATTGGTATCCGGTGATATGTCGCTACCTAACGGAAAGGATAGTCAAACCTGAAGAAATCGCATTGCACCAACCATAGCAGCATTTGGAATCGACCATAAGAATTACCCCTCCGACTGCTCGACGCCGGCGCTGTAGGTTCCGTCGCTGCCAGCGTCTCCCTCCATCAGCCCGCCGGCATCAACCCAATCTTTGATGCTTTGAATGCTGTCCGCCACCGTGTAGGCAGGTTCAAAATCGATGAGGTTTTTTGCCTTCGACATGTCGAAAGAAATCTCCTCGCCTTGCGCCATGCTCCACGGGAAGCCGCACTCCACCTCAATGTCGGGCACGATGGCTTTGATAATCTCGACGAATTCGGAACCTCGGGTGGGACTGGCGCCGCAACAGTTGAAAATTTCGCCCACGGTGCCTGGGTGCTCCCCGGCAGCGATGTGCATTCGTGCTACATCGCGGTAATCCACGTAGTGGCAAAGTTCCTCGGTGGAGAAATGCGGGATTTGAACCTTGGCACCCTCAGCCAGTTGAACGGCAAACTCGCGCCAGCCGCGGCCGCCGCCCTGTCCGTGAGGTCCGATAACGGCTGTCAGCCGCAGAACTGTCGTCGGGACGTCGTACTGATGGTAATAGGTTAGCGCCAATTCCTCCTGCATCCGTTTGGTGGTCGAGTAAATGTCTTTGGGTCGGCAGGGGTGGTCCTCGTCCACCGGCATGTAGTCGGGCGGATTGAATTTTGTTCCGGGATACCATTCGTAAGCCGATATACTGCTGGCTTGCACAAAACGCTTCACCTCGGCGCGGCGGGCGCACTCGAGCAAGTTGTGCAGACCGTTGACATTCAGCTCGACCATCTGCAGCGGATCCCCGGTATCGCCGGGCAACGAGGCGAGGTGCATGATACAATCGAACGAGCTTCCGTCCAATGCCTTTTCTAATGCTTCCGCATCGGTCAAATCCGCTTGGATGAACGGGAGGTCACCTTTGGGTCGGGTACGCCCGAGACCGGTGACCGCTTTCCCCATCTCCAAGAGCTGCCGCACGAGTTCACGTCCGACATATCCGGTGGCGCCGGTAACTAGCACGTCTTTCATGAGATTCATGCCTCCTTCGGCGGCGGTTCGTAGTACGGCGGCGTTACTTCCTCGGTAAGCGGCAGATCGACCCACGCGCCGGTTTCCATGCTCTTCCACGTTGCGCACATGACTTCCACGGCGCGCGCGCCATCCTCACCGCTAATCAACGGCGGCTTGTCGTTGATGATGCAGTCCAAAAAGTGCTCGGTCATGCGCTCGTAGTTGCTCGGTCTGCGCGGCGGACAGATAGGTACCCACCGCTTACGGACGTGCTCGTCTATTATATCCTCCACCCAGAACAGTTCGGGCCAACGGTAGTCGCTTAGCACCTCGGGGAGGGTGTCTACGGTAAAATCCTTGTTCGTATACACCGCCATGGGCCAGCTCTGGAAGGGGTTGGTGGCGTCGGTGGCGGTGAAGATAGTGCCTTCCGTGCCGCACAGTTCGGTCATCTGGTTCACGGCGGGAGAGAATCGGTTGCAACTGACCGTGCCGAAGGCGCCGTTCTCGAACTCGACCATTACCAACGCAGTGTCGTCGCATTGCGTATAGCTTTCGGGCATCGCCAAACGCCGCGCAACGCCGACCGCGCGCTTGACCTTGCTGTCGTTGAGCCAGGTCAATAAATCTATCACATGGGCGCCGGTATCGTTCAGCGCAGCGCCGCCGGCAACCTTGCAGTCCAGTCGAAACTCGGTTCGGGCAACGTGATTCTGATAGTTGTACCAATGTTCATGGAGGCTGCCCCGGCTCATCAGCAGATTGCCTATGATTCCCTCCGTGATGAGTTGCTTCGTCCACTGGTTATGCGTCCAGAATCGGCGGTCACACCCGACCATAAGCTTCACGCCCGCTTCCTTGCAGGCATTGACGATGTCCCAGGCTTCGGTATTTGTAACGGCGAGAGGTTTTTCAACCACGACGTGTACGCCGGCGCCCGCAGCCGCAATTGCGATGTTGCGGTGCGAGTTGTTTGGAGTCGCAATCACGACACCGTCGAGGTTTGCGTTTTCAAACATCGCTCGGTAGTCGGTGAAGTGTCTTTCAGCCCCCCACTTTTCTGCGGTTGCTTTTGCCTGATTGTCATCCAGATCGCAAACGGCGACCAGTCTCGCCTCTTTGCGCTGAGTGATTGACGGCAGATGCGCAATTTCCGCGATGCTGCCGCAACCGATGACCCCCATTCTAACGTCTGACATTCTTTCCCCTTTTCAATTACCGGTTTCACCGTGATAACCAAGATTTACGCGCTCTTCAACCCGCTCGTGCTCCGGCATTCGTTCTATAGAGACGCCACCGCTCTGTTCAATGACACAGATGGCGGTAGCGCACCCCCATTGCGCGGCTTTGAGCGGATCGGCGCTGCGGAGATACTCCGACAAAAAGCCCGCCATGAAGGTATCGCCGCCTCCGGTGGTGTCTGTTACGTTTCCCGACAGCGGCGGTATCTCCCATCGGTTCCCTCGTGTGAGGACAAGCGCTCCCTTCGGACCGAGCGTAATGACTGCGACGCTTGCCCCGCGATCCAGAAACCGCTTCGCCGCCTCGTTCGGATCATCCCATCCGAAGATGGTCGCCGCATCTTCGTCGGAGGCTTTAACGATATCGAAGTGTTCGGCAACGCCGCAGGCTAGCTCTTCGAGAGAGGGGGTGGCTTCGCGATTGGCGAGGCTCATGTGAACACCGCCGTATCCACCGAGATCGACGGCGCTAACTTCCCCCAGCGCGACCACATCCGCCAGGTCTTCCGTGAGTACATCGTTGTCCATCGGACAGACATAAATCAACCGGCATCCGTGGTACGGTTTCGGAATATCTTCAACGGTGATTGGCGAAGCCTTGGTCGGATAGCGAATCTCCTTGTGCCCCTGTTCATCGTAAATTAGCTCGGTGGTCGTGGTTTGATCGGTTGTTTGTATACCGGTCACATCCACTCCGGCTTGGATCAGGGGTTGAAGCAACTCTTGCGGCATATCCGAACCGATTTTTGTGGACATCCCCGTCTTGGTGTTCTGACGCGCGGAAGCCACGGAGCAGTAGGCGGGCGGACTGCCCAAGAACGGTCCCTTGACGGCGTCCGGGAAGTAAATCATCTCGGAAATGACATGACCGATGCAAACCAAATCAGGTGTTGACGTCATCTCTCGTTTCTATAAACCTTTCGTGAATCCGACCCCGAGGAGACGACACAACTGCCGCGTATCGCGGTGCGGAAATTTTGCACATTATACGGCATGGGGTGGTTATGTCAAGCGCAAAAAACTGTTGAAATCGGGAGTGACAGGTTGTAAACTGTGGTCGTTGCCGGGTTCAGACAACGTCAGACTTGGCAGCAACGAACTTTCATCAGTAGTTAAGGCTTACTACTGCACACCGACCTTCACCTTCTCGCTTTCTGAGCCTATCAAAGAGGAGAGATTATGTCCGTTTTAAGTGCGGAAGACCGCGCCTTCTGGGAGGAACACGGTTACGTGGCTGTTCATGACGCCGTACCACCGGAGAACACGAAAGCCGCCGAGGAGGCGGTTTGGAACTTTCTCGGGATGGATGCTGAGGATAGGGAAACTTGGTATCCCGACCCGCCGCGTTCCAGTATCATGGTGGAGATATACCAGCATCAAGCGCTATGGGACAATCGTCAATCCCCGCGGCTGCACCAAGCCTTTGCTGAAATATGGGGAACCGAAGAGTTGTGGGTTAGCTTTGATCGGGCAAGCATGAGTCCGCCCAATCGTCCGCCGAAATTGAACCGAACGGATGCCGGGCTGCATTGGGACAGAAATCCCTACGATCCTCCAACCAATCTCGGTGTGCAAGGCGTGCTGTATCTGACCGACACGGCGGCGAATCAGGGCGCGTTCACCTGCGTGCCCGGGTTCCATCACAAAATTGAGGCGTGGCTGGAAACTCTCCCGAAGGACGCCGACCCACGGCGGCAAGATTTGGAGAGTTTGGGCGCCGCACCGGTTCCGGGGAAGGCGGGAGACCTGATAATCTGGCACAGTAGTTTGCCTCACGGCGCGGGGCCCAATTTTGCCGACCAACCTCGCGTGGTGCAGTACATCACCATGTTTCCCGCCGGTGAGGGCAGCGAAGAATCCCGCGCAAAACGAATTGACGCGTGGCGAACCCGCGGGGCAGGATTTAGCGGCGAGCGAGCGGAGAAGGAATTTACGGAGGGTAAGACCGCAAAACTCACGCCGTTGGGGAGGAAACTGCTGGGGTTGGAAAAGTGGAGGAGTTGAATATTTGGCGTCTGGGGACGAACAAATCTGATGATCATTGACTATGTAAGAATGTCATAAAGTGCATCCGGAATTGTGTATATTTGGAAACACGGTAGGACTTACGAACTTTAGTGGGCTACGCGGATTTGCGTTCCCTACTTGCCTGAATCCTAGAAAGGGACAAAAAACTAGGTAGGGAATAACTAGCCAGCCTAACTGCCGAGGAAGAAAGCATGAAGATTCAGATCGAATTAAACGGACCGGAACCGATTGTAGTCAGCGCATCCATTGCCCCTATTGAGTTTTCCACGGGGGGATTTCATGTGGACTGGGAGACGCTTGCGACGCTGAGAGAGGTCGAGCCGCAGAAAGCCTATCCGGTTTCAACGTTCCGCGGTTTCCTCCCGCCAGAGGCAGTTACCGTGGGTGAATATTGGGAAATTGACGACAAATCCGCGCTTGAGTTGCTGAAGCAACTTGCCGAGAATCCAAGTCTTCAACTGTGGGTTAATGACGATCCAGGCCAATGGGCGTCACTTCGGGCTTACAACGACGATTACGCGGAGATTGTGTTTCGCATTCATGCCGCGTTTGTGTTGACGGATGGATATTTCACACCCTCACAATTTGCTGGACGTCTGATTATTGACCGTCACTTGGAGCAATTGACTAATTTTGAGATGTCTGTTCCGCCGAGTACACTGAACTTTGATGTTAGTAAGAACATCGATGAGAATCGTGGCATCACTGACGGCGGTGTCTGCCGAATTGAGATGATCGCCGGCAAAGAAGCCACTCAGGTAAACGCTTATTCGGCAGAAATGTCTATGGAACAGGCGCGGCTCGGACTTGCGAAGCAGTTTTACCCCGCACAATCCATTGAATGGGTGAAGCTGGAAGAGGCGACGGATATGGCGAAAGCGCTCGGTCGCCCCATCCACGTTGTTTCGGCGGACGGTACCTTTATGGATCAGTCGTGCTGAGGGAGCGGAAAAAACCTGAGGGCAGGTGCCCTCGCCGATAAGAAGACGATTGAGTATTTAAACGCGAATTTTGTTAATCTCTGGGTTCTCAATCTCGATCTCAAACGACACCGGGATGCAAGGGGGATTGATGGTGTGTCGCCGTTGGAGCGTGCCATAATCGGGGGTTGGAATGAGAAATCTCCGGTAGATTGCCAAGTGATTTCCAGCGAGTTGAAACTGCTCGGGAGTCTACCACTCAATGACTTCATTGACGCTTATCACAGCTACCCTAATCACAGCGAAGAAGCACAAGTTTATCGGGACTTTTTGAAGCGTTCGTTAGCATAAATCCGCCCCGAATCGTAGGAATTTGGCAGCGAACTGGAGACAGTTACGTCAACTGAGTGGCACCTCTCGCGGAGAAAAACATGAAGATTCAGCTTGAGTTAAATGGTCCGGAACCAATTGTCGTTAAAGCATTTATTCCCCCAATTACGTTTACTACAGCCGGTTTTCATGTGGACTGGGAGTCGCTTGCGACGCTGAGAGAGGTTGAACCACACAGAAACTATCCCGCTTCGACATTTCAAGGCTTCCTCCCGCAAAAGGCGGTTTCTGTCGGCGAACACTGGAAAATTGACCCCGAATCCGCACTCATGCTATTGACGCAACTCGCTGAAAAGCCGCAACTGGAACTGCAGCATCATGAGAACATAGGCCAGTGGGCATCCCTTCGCGCATACAACGACAATTATGCGGAGACTGTGTTCCGCATACATACGGTGTTCACGTTCAAGGATGGGAGGTTTACACCCTCACAACTTTCTGGAGCCCTAATTATTGACCGGCGCTCGGAGGAATTGATATATTTTGAGATGTCCGTTCCACCGAGCACGCTTAACTTTGATGCCGCCTGGAAATGGGATGACGAACTCACCGTCACCGAATGCGGTGTTTGTCGAATTGAGATGACTGCCGGCAAAGAAGTTACTCAAGCGTTGGCTTACTCCGAAGAAATCTCCATGGAAGAGGCACGACTTGGATTAGCGAGGCAATTTTATCCTGCGCAATTCATCGAATGGGTAACACTGCAAGAAGCAGCAGAGATGGCGAAAGCGCGTAATCGTCCCATCCATGTTGTTTCGGCGGATGGCACCTTCATGGATGAGTCGTGCTGAGGAAGCGGGAAAATCTTGAGGGCAGGTGTCCTCGGCGATAAAGACACGATAGATTATTTAAACGCCAATTTTGTCAATCTCCATGTGCTTAATCTCGACCTCAAACGGCGTCGAGATGCAGAGGGGATTGATGGTGTTTCGCCGTTGGAGCGCGTCATCATCGGCGGTTGGAATGAGGAATCGCCGGTAGATTGCCAAGTGATTTCCAGCGAGTTGAAATTGCTCGGAAGCCTACCGCTCAATGATTTTCTTGGTGTGCATAGTTACACTAGAGCACAAGACTATCGCGATTATTTAAGTCGTTCGATAGCGGTAACATCCCACGAAGCGTAAGACTAACGCTGAAGGATTCGCTGCCGTTTACGGGGGAGTTGAGAAAGCGAGTGGTGGGAAAAACTCGGTTTCGTTGTTCTGCCAAGAGATTCAACGTCATTGAAGAAGCCGCAGGACGATCGGATAGTCTTTAACGAGAAGATTCCGAATCATTAGATCACCGTTTTGCGGGCTTGTCAGAATCTCGTGTCCCATCCCGTTTCGGATGTCCACACCCACCACGCGGTTGACAGAAAACCCCCGAAGCAGCAGGTTGGCTTGCACGCCGGGATCTTCGTCAACGGCGCCGCCGTTGGTCCAAAGCGCTAGGAGTCGATCGCCGTTGGTTAGGGAGAAACCGTAGTGCACGATATTGGCGGCGTCACTTTCGACTTCTATGGGAAGGCTTATCGGCACGGCGCCAGCCATAATGGTACATAACCGCCGGACGAAATGCCGACACTCGCCAGGAAACATACCGGAGACGCTGGCGGTGACATCCAACCCGAGATGGGTGAGGATGGCTCTGGCAAGGTATTTCGCGGAGACAACCGCTGATACCGGTTGTTGAGGTTCGTCCGCCCGCTCGGTTCTCCATAACATCTCCTCCGCCAGATATTCTCCGTCGAATCCTTCGGCGACAGCCAATGCTTTGAGTTCCCCGACCATCTGTGGATAGTTCTGGTAGTACGGGTCGTCGGGGCTGTGGCCGTAAAAAGGGTGCCACGAAATGACATCTATCAATGGCGCAATCCCGGATTTGAGAACGGTTTCGAGGTAATTGAGGTCGAAGGTATAACGTGATAAGTCCCCGTAACCGGGAAATCCGGATACCCAGTGACCGCCTGTGGCTCCTACTACAATCTTGGCGTCGGAATATTCCTCTCGAATGACTGGGATGACACACTTGATTAGGCGGGCAAAGTCTTCGACGGCGATGCCGCCCCAAGGTGAGTTGGTACCCGGCTCGTTCCAGATTTCATAGTATCTGACGAACGGCTTGAAATGCCGCACCATAAAACGCACGTAATCGGCGTAACGGTTGATGTCATCGTCCGATTTAAACTTTGTTCCATCGGGTCGGTTTTTGCCTGATCCGACACTCAGGCAAAGCACAACAGTGACGCCGTTTTCCACCATATCGCGAACAAAGGCATCTCGCTCGGTTGGAACGCTGTATTCCCCCGGACGGGATTCAACCTCCTGCCAATTGAGAGCACTGTCCCAAAATCCGATCCGCAACCACTTTAGCCCTAGTCCGTAGATTCCCGACTCGGACCCCGGATGATCGCTCCCGTAGTCGCCTCCGATGCGATTGTCAGCCAACTCGCCCGAGACGTAAACCTTCATTGGTTTCTGAGAGGTAGTTTCCCCTTCGTCGCTGAAGTCTGAATTCACAATTTGAATCATGTCAACTCTATTATCCCCTTTTGCAACCTGTGTCATGGGGAACCCAACGGTTAAGAAACAAAATAAGATTTTGAGCAGACCGAGTTGGATGAAAGGCTTTCTGCTAATTCCGATTCCGTGAATTTTCAGTGAAGTGATTGGTTGAGTCAAGATTTTCCAAAGCGGGGCAGGATGCCCCGCCTACCTACTTTGGTGTAATGAGTTAATGGTTGGTATAAGTCTTTTCACAATAAAATTTTTGCCTGTCATTCGCCTCTTTCCTGATAGAAGGGATAATTTTTACCCGGCGGCGAAATCGAAACCACGTTATTGCCTTTCAGCCTAAGCGTATAATCGACCTCGCCGATTGTTTCCTCGACCGTTCTCTCCGGGATAGGGAAGTCTAATCGGATAGAATTGCCCGGCGATACACCCTCCACCACGACATAACGCCCTGCCCAACCCAAATTGTGCGGTGCGCCGTTGAGGGTGCAGGATATGTCCGAATCCCGAGTTTCAATCCATTCGGGAACGCGAATGAGGAGGCGTGCACAATCCTGTTTTAATTTTATATCAACACGCCCCTGATGCGGGATATAACTTGCCACCTCCACCCAAGCTGAATCGCGGTTGAGGAGCAGGTGCAGATGAAGTTCGTCCTCTCTAAAATCAATCATGTTATCCCAAAGATAATATAGCGCACGCGCACCGTTGCCGGTGCAGCAGTGCATGATTCCGTTTCCCGCCCCGACGAAGAAGTCGTTGGCAGACGACCACCCGCCGAAACTTCCTACACATCGATCTGAATCGCCAACCGCGACTTCATGCTCCCCTATGGGTTGAAGCGGTCGTTTCTCTGTCATGCGCGTAATCCAGTCGCCTGAGGTCATCTGCATCTCCGCGAATTGGTTTCGTAAGTAGCGGTCGATGTCATCCCAATAGTCACCCGCACCCGCCTTGGTTAGCCAGAGCGCGGTCAGCAGCATGTCGACGACACAGCAACCCTCGCTGTCGACAACTCCGCGCTCGTCGGGCCAGTCTTCAATGTATTCGGGGAAGAAACCAACGAGCGGGGATGAATCCTTGAGCGAGCGGGCGTAGTGATAACTCTTCTTAACGAACTCGGTGAATTCGGCGTCGCCCGTTGCCAAAGCATACTCCGCAAGGGCATCCATAGCGTTACCGTTATGATGAAAATGGAGCGCCGGACCCAGCCGAGATTCGGGGCTTCGCGGAATTGATTCACCGTGGCGCGCGAGAAACCTGCCTTCAGCGTCGAATACCTCGGCGTGGTCTTTCAGGTAACGTGCAAGTTTTCCCGCGAGTTCCAATGCGATTTCAGAACCTGTGGCGTTGTAAAACTGCGTCACGCCCTGAAGTGTCCATCCTTGAATGGTTGCCCCCCACCCGGTCGGCATGGTAGGCGGATCGTACGGAAAGTAGCAATAGTCGTCTTTGTGCGCCGCGGCGTCAAGCGCGCGCCGAACAGCGTTCTCGCCCAACTCTTTCCACATGGTATCCTTGGAGATTGTATACCGAATCCCAAGCCATGCGGTCTGTCTGCCGCCTTCGGGACCGAGAAGCACGGGTTTCTCTTCTTTTAATTTCCGTAGCATCGCCTCCTGCCAGATGCGATCCACATGTTGATTGAAGGTGCTGCCGGTCATCAGCCGTGCCAGAGCTAGTCCTTCGATGAATTTTCCGTACAGCGGAATTTGGCGGATCATCGTCGGTGGATTGCGGTAAAGGTTCGTATAGAAATAAACGGCGTGTTCCGCTTCAGGATTGGTGCATCGGGTGATGGCGTTGATCACGAAGTCGGCGCGTTCTACCAAATCCAATGTGTCGGTGTGAGTTTCGGGTCCGGTGGGCATAATGGGCATCCCCTTTCGTTCTCCATCGCTCGTGGGCGGGACAGCAATGGCGATGACGCCAGTCCCCGCCATCATCAGGAAACGCCGGCGAGGGATTGAGGGAAACGGTTTTCGGTTGTTTTGTTTGGGTTCGTCCATCTATTCGTGTGCCTTGACTGTCGAGGAATTGGTGCAGACAATTGCGGATTATACCAGTTTCCGTGCAGATTGTCAAAATCCATAATGGTCGAATAGGGGAGATTGGCGATCTGATGGTTGAGGATTTTTGAGAGATTATGAAATGCTTGGCTCCCAACATGATTGCTTGACATCCGGTTGAAATTGTCATAAAATCGTGATTGAGCGAATCGGGAGGCGGAGCCAATAATTCCGCGTCGTTTGAAGAATGAAGAAGGTGTCAAGTATGAAGGTCATGATTACCGGTGGCACAGGTTTCATCGGTTCAAATTTGGCTAAGGGAATGGTCGCGGGAGGTCACGAAGTTGTCGCCTACGATTTGAACCCGACGCCTGCGAGGGTTGTGGAGATTCAAGATAGGATAAAAGTTGTCCGTGGAGACATCCGCGACACAGTGAAATTGTTCGAGACGATTGAGACTCACGCAATCAGCCACATTATGCACCTCGCCGCCTATTTGCCCGAAGCCGCAATTCGCAAGAATCCGACATTGGCGATTCAGATTAACGGGGAGGGCACGAATAACATCTTTGAAGCCGCTCGGATTATGGGCGTCGAACGTGTCGTATATGCAAGCACCGATGCAGTCAACCCACTCGGTCCGAAGGAAGATGCGCCGTGTAGCCCAACGACGCTTTATGGCCACCTCAAGCGCCTCAACGAGGTGATGGGAAACCACTTCCATGACGAATTTGGCCTTGATACCATCGGCCTTCGGTTCGGGATGAACTATGGGGTCAGGGGCCGTCAGATGGCTGGTGAGTTGGAACGGGAATATGCGTCGGCAGTGGTTCTTGATGTCATCGAAAAGGTCGCCGTGGGCGATTCCGTCGTCATACCCTTCCACGAGTCCACCAGTTTTCACTGGGTTTACGCGAACGACAATGTGAGAGCAATGACGCTCGCCCTGTCAGCCTCAAAAACGGAGGGTCGGGTGTTTAACGTCTGCGGCGAGGAACCGTACACTTTGGGGGACATGGCGACGGTGTTGAGGAACCTATTACCGGCTGCCGATATTAAATTCGGAAATGTGCCGATGCCTTCGACGATGAAGACCGCGGAAGCGCTGAAAATGGACTGCTCCGCGGCTTACGAGGAGTTGGGATACCAGCCTGACTATACGCTGGAGCAGGGGCTAAAGGCGCACGTGGACCAATGCGCTCCGCGCTAGGTGAAGTCGCTGACCACTCAAGACTGGGAGATCAAGGAAAGCCGAATGGGAAGAGTCAGACTAGGCGTTATCGGTTGCGGTTTGGCGTCCGATATCCTATACGGTCCAGCGTTTGAATACATGCAGAAGGGCGAGCTCACTGCGGTCATGGACACGAACGCGAAGCGAGCGAAAGTCCTTCAAGAACGCCACGGCGTCAAGCGCGTCTATACGGACTTGGAGGGAATCCTGGAGGACAGGAACGTAGATGCCGTAATGGTGCTCACGCCGCCGCAGCATCATCTGGCACCGGTCATCGCGGCGGCCAAGGCGGGAAAGCACATCTTTTGCGAGAAACCGATGGCGCCTACGCTGGAGAAAGCGGACCAAATGATCCGCGCGTGCGAAGCAAGCGGCGTGAAGCTGATGACGGTCTTCATGAAAAGGTTCAACTGGTCGTTTCAGCGAGTGAAGGAGTTGATCAAGGAGGGGCGGCTAGGTGAAGTTTTCGAGGTAAGGGCACGGTGGGACAATGTCAAGGTCAGCGGACCTAGCGGCGATGCATTTCGCATGACGGTGGAATCCGGCGGGGGCATGATTCAGGAGGATGGGTCGCACCCGTTTGATGTGTGCCGTTGGTGGTTGGGCGACGTGTCCGAGGTGACTGCACACGCGATGATTGTCGCGCCGGAACATCATCCGACGGAAGATGTGGGTTGCGTGGTACTGAGGCATGAAAGCGGCGCGATGAGCACGCTTCATGTCACCGGACTCACTCACGCAACGGGCGAGGAGAGTTACGAGGTCTTCGGGACGCGCGGTACACTCGAAATGCGGTGGTTGTCTCACAGCACCTCGACGCTGGAGCCGGCGTTGATGACGCTATACGAGAATAGTCGCACGGCGACAGATTTAACGCTTGACGCTCCATGGCATCCCAGTCAAAGAATTCGGGAAGATTGGCAGTATCTTCGCGCGTTGGAACACTTTTGCGAGTGCATTATTGACGATAAGGAACCGCAGCCTAATAGCGCGGACGGGAGGGCGATTGTCGAGATCGTCAATGCGGCATATCTTTCCGTGATGCGCGGGGCAACCGTCAAGCTGCCACTGAAAGAATCAGTAGACGCAAAGCCTTTGTTTTCGAAACTTCATCAAGCGTCGCCGTGGTCGCTGGAAGGAAGGATGTGGGATAGCCGATACAGTCGGCGACGCTAAATCACCCCGAAAGAAGGAGCATAGAATTATGACTCAGGAAGAGATTCGTCACTTTGAAACGTTGGGGTTTATACAGTATAAAAGGTTCTTTTCGCCGGAGGAGGTCGAAAAACTGTCTTCGGCATTCGACAGCGCAATGGAGCGGGCGCGTGGGGGCGCCCCTGCGCCGGTTGCCGGGGAACGGAGGCAACAGGTTATTCCCTTTTTCGACTATGATCCTGATACGTTCTATCCTTTGTTGGATGACGAGCGAATTATGGATGTTTTTTCAACTTTGATGGGTGAAGATTTCATTCTGACGGTTAGCGAGGGGATTCTGCACACCGGAGGCAGTGCGTGGCATCATGATGCATGCGGTCCGGAGGGATTCTTCAGTATGAGAGCGGCGATGTATTTGGATCCACTCGGTCCCGAAGACGGGTGCCTTAACGTGATTCCGGGCAGTCACTTCAGAGAGTATCAGGAATCCTTGGCGCAGCACATGAACGAAATAGGCGTTAAACCGGAAGACATCCCGGGGCGCTATCCGCTGGTCAATGAACCGGGCGATATCCTCTTCATGAATCACAAGACATTTCACTCGTCGCTGAGTGATACGCCGGGGCGGCGCGCCATCCACATCAACTGTGTCCAGAACACAAGCGCCGAAAAGAACCAAGAACATCTTGATTGGCTGGTTGGATTTCTTGCTGGTGAAACCAGGGGGTGGGGACGGTTTTACAGCGAGCGACTAATCGCTACCGCTGGGCCGCGGCGCAGAAGGATGCTTCAGGGCGCAATTGATCTGGGATTCGGGAATACGGGAGACGTCACCCATTTGCAGGATTTACGGTAGGCGAATCGATTGTGCGTACACTTGGATAATTGGTTCTTCAGGGTTAAGTGTGGGAATGAAACTTGCTACTAGGAAGACGCGTTTGCCCTTTGAGTTCAAATTGATTGCAATAATTCCCAATATGGTTCTGGAAACCCCCAATCTATGTGCTTTTGATGATTTCGGCAATGATTTGACGTTGCGACAAGGCTTTTGTAGGGAATAACGAGGGATTTCTATCGCACTCGCTATCCACTCGCTTGATCGTTATTCCCTACTGCCGGATTAGGCGGATTTGAGTGATCGACTGCGTAAGTCTTAAGTTAATTTCATTTTCCACACTTAACTCTGAAGAGCCGGATAATTAGGAGAAGAAAGGAAAGCGGGAGTCTAATAGTCGTCAATTCTGGTCTTTATGGAGAGCTCCTGAAGGCGACAAGTGCACCCACACTACCAAGCATGATGCCGTTAAATCTGTAGTGTACGACGGACAATTCAAGCTAACTGTGTCCTGTGTAGCTTGAAAAAGCTATGTGAATGTGGTATAGTTGCAATTGCGCGATTGGATTTGTTTCATATTCCGACAACAGAAGGGTTGCTGAATCATGGAAGGTTTACTTGATTGGCTTAAACTGTGGATTCCGTTTGCTGGTGTCAGCGTCGCGTTTTTCGTGTTTGGCTGGCGTGTTCTGAATCGAAGAGAAGACAAACTTGAAGCGCGCATGGACGAAGGTTTTCAGAGTCTCAGAGACTTAATCAATGAGCTTCGGGTAGAAATGCGGAATGGGGACGCTCAACTTCGGGTAGAAATGCGGAATGGGGACGCTCAACTTCGAGATGAAATGCGAAATGGGGACACCCAACTTCGAGATGAAATGCGGAATGGGGACGCTCAGCTTCAAGAAGAAATACGCGAAAGACACGACCAGTTTCGGGAGGAAATACGTGAAGGAAACGCGCAACTCCGGGTAGAAATGCGGGATAGGGATAACCAACTTCGAGATGAAATGCGTGAAAAGAACGACCAGTTCTGGGAAGAAATGCGACAGATAAGCACCCGGATGGATGCTAATGCTCAAACGATTCATGCGGATATGAGTAAACTCACCGAAAAGATTGAATCGAACACTAACGACCTCCGAGTAGAGATCGCGCGGTTACATCAGAATCACGTCACTCATCTGGAACATCATGAAGAGTCTCGCCAGCGTGCCGAGCAAGAGCGGAAATAGAACGGTGGTAACTGTTTGGTCCCTTGATTTCTGGAGTCGAGCACTGTGAATCTAGACTGCTTTTTTCCCATTTTCTAGGCTGATCTCGTGTGGATGTTCATTTTTCCGGTTTGTAGTAGGGCAATTCATTGCCCGTCCTATGGCTCTGGGGATTTTACTGACCACTAATCACTAGCCACTAAACACTTACGGACGGTGGACTTACTTTCATCCTCACATCGTCCTTTCGGTGGTGCTTTTTGCCTTTTTCGTTTTCGTCTTCCCAACCTTTCGCATCTATCGTGTTTTGGGGCGTGACCAATCGATGTTTCCAAAACTCGTGTAAAATCTTTTCTAAGGGCAGAAAGTAGGCGATTTGATGATTGAAGATTGCCGCTACGAACCAATGAAAGTGCGGTGTGTTTCGAATTTTCTATCGGGATTTCGCGCCGGGAATGCCGAGCCGCTGAGACGCCCATACACGGCTGAGCCTTTGAGAAACCGAGTTGTGCGGAAAAACTCGGTTTCGCTCAAAATATTTCAATTTGACCCTCCAATTCGGATCGGGACGCAAAAATAGAGCGGGCAACCAAAAGGGATATCCCAACTGGGCCAGTGGTGAGTCGCTTCTCTAACATTCAATCACCAAGTTTCTTCAGACGACGATTTTATTCAGCGGCGAGGTTCTCGCTCATCCGACAACATATCTGCGATCAGAATTGTGTCAGTTTCGGATTTCTTCCAAGTCGTTAAAACAGTCGGAGAACAACTCCGTTGAGACATGTTTCAGACCATAGGGGTTGCGATCGCTTTCGGGGCGCTGCACGCAGACGTCCGCCAAGGTTATAAGGTCTGCTCCTTGTGTGGCGGTTATCCATACCGCCTCCCCAGCGCTCAAATCCATGATCAAGTCGCCACCCGCGTTTGGAGCGAGCAATCGATCTCCGGCGAAGCCACCGGCAGGCTCGAAAGGGTTACACAGTCGAACGCGCGTGGTTCGCTTTGACGCCAATCTGACACCTTGCGTGCATCCTTCCAATCGCACCGCGGAAACTTCGATGCCTCCCTCGGCGAGAAGCTTATCGAATCTCACCGTCCTCCAGTGACTCGGACAAGCAGGAAAAACACGGATTCGTCCGCCCCAGCTCTGCAGCAACATCTCATTCACCGCAGCCACCGCCCCCATGTTGCCGTCTTGGCAGTAGGAGATTGCGTTGCGGTGCGTCGATATGCCGCTAAGCTTCCAGTCAGCATTCACATTAAAAGTGTTACACGATGCGAATTTTTCGGCAAACTGCGTTAACGTCCAGTGTGCCATTTCCCTCCATCCTGCACGCGAAGCAATACAAGACGCCCACACAAAAGACCAACCCGCCCACTCCCAGTACCCTTTGGCAACGAGGTTTTCCATGGATTGCTGGATGAGCGAAATCTCTTCCCGGGAACCGTCAAGATTCAAATCGCCGCACGGAAAAACGGGCGCCAGATGCGAAAGATGACGATGGGAGTGTGTGTACGAGAACTCTCCCATAAGGGCAAGTCCGTTTGTACGCATCTCGCTGCCGGGAACGCCCTCCTTAAAAATCTTCTGGTTATCCACCGGATACGGCGCGAGATGATCGGCGATGTTTTTCCATAGATCGATATGCGGCTCGTCCGTTCCCAGAATATCGACTGCTTCCAGCAAAGCGTTGACGACAAACCGGATACAGGACAAGCCCATTGTGTCATCCGTGCCCCATATCTCCGGATCAAGCGGATTGCCCCATTCGGGGGAGTTGGTCAAGGGCAGATGGTATTGTCCGTCCTCGCCTTTTTCCAATACGCCTTCGTAGAAAAGCATACATTCGCGCAGGAAGGGATAGGCTTTTTCACGCAAGAACGCTTCATCTCCGCTATAAAGATAATGCCACCAAAAGTGCTGTGCCACCCAGGCGGTGGTTCCGGGCCAAAGAAAAACCCTTGAGTCGGTTACAAGCCACGTGCCATCGCCTCCGATAAACCCGGGGATACACAGCCCATCCCACCCAAAGAAGTCCAGCGTTTGCTTCTTAAAGTGAGAGATACGTGAAAAGAAATAGTCGGTGTACACCGTCCCCAGTCCCTGTTGATTGGCGGTGTGAATCCCCCAATATTGCGGATAGAAATCGAAGATGAAAAAGCCTTGCTGGGGCGGCTCGCGACCGTCCGGCTGCCAGAGCCCGTGTAGGCTAACAGGTGTACCGCCGCTCCGATTGGAGGCAGCAAGCAGATACAAACCCATGTACCATAAGGATTCAAACT
The DNA here is from genome assembly GCA_965204085.1 of Candidatus Poribacteria bacterium. Lineage (GTDB taxonomy): Bacteria > Poribacteria > WGA-4E > WGA-4E > JAJDTR01 > JAJDTR01. Next base: position 234,623 of record CBDBEE010000003.1, read on the forward strand.
GTGGATCCGGTAACTGAATCGCCGAGCGATTCCAAAAGTCGCGCCACCAAGTTCGGTGCCGGCCACGACACTTGTCGAAATCCGCGGATACCTCTGTTAGAACGTCCACTGCATCGTCAAGCAAATCCGACTGCGTTGGCAGGGGAAACGCATCTAAATTTTGGTGTTGACATGAGAGGAACGTGGGATATGCTTGTGTAAACTTTTCTAAGGAGTAGAACACATGTTCAATCCCCCAATTTCGTCTATTGAAGCCCACTTTGAATCATTGCCAGACCCCAGACGAGATGATTGTCGTACACCCCATAAATTGCTTGATATTATTGTCATTACTATCTGCGCGGTTATTTGCGGCGCCGATAATTGGGTAGCAGTTCAATCATTCGGAGACGCCAAGTATAAATGGTTAACCGGGTTCTTGGAATTACCAAAAGGCATCCCGTCGCACGATACATTCAGGCGTGTATTTAGTGCGCTAGACGCTACCAAATTTGAAGAATGTTTCATCAACTGGATTCGTAGTGCCATTGAAGTAACGCAAGGTCAAGTGATTGCGGTTGATGGAAAACAACTGCGTCGTTCTTACGATACTCATAACAACAAAGCAGCCATTCACTTGGTTAGTGCCTGGGCGTGCCATCAAGGCGTGGCACTAGGACAAATCAAAGTTGCAGACAAATCCAATGAGATTCCAGCCATGCCTCAATTGCTTGAAGTATTGGACGTGTCAGGGTGCATTGTTACTATTGATGCGATGGGTTGTCAAACCGACATCGCTCAAACCATTGTGGATTCAGATGCCGACTACGTTTTCGCGCTTAAAGCCAATCAAGGACAATTGTCTGAAGATGTTCGACTTTTGTTTGATGGCGTCTCAACGGGTGAGATAAGAGATGTTAAAGTCGACTCGACGCAAACCGTTGACGGCAATCATGGACGTATAGAAACCCGCACGGCTTATGCGATTGCAGACCCCGGTGTAATTTCTACTCTTAGAACAAGTGAGAACTTCGTCAATCTCAACTCGGTCGTCAAAATCACCGCCGAGCGAGAAGTCAACCAACAAGTGACCACAGAGACACGCTACTATATTTCTTCGCTTCCTGGTGATGCAGCCCAGTTGCTTGAAGCCACTAGGCATCACTGGCGGATTGAAAACTCATGTCATTGGGTATTAGATGTTGCTTTTCGTGAAGACGCCTCCCGGATTCGTAAAGATAACAGCAGTGAGAACTTCGCCATCGTCCGACGCATTGCTCTCAATCTACTCAAGTCTGAGAAGTCAACCAAACTTGGTGTCGCCAACAAGCGGCTCAAAGCCGCATGGGACGACAATTATTTGACTACTATTCTAGCAACTCTATTCTGAAAAATCAGATGCGTTTCCCCTGACTGCGTTGGTCCGACTTGCACAGTCACATAGGAACGCGTCTCACCGGCCAGCAGCGCCAATGCTATGGATGAACTATTCGGAATATCCTGCCGAATCCATTCAACTTTCCCCTTTTTGCCGGAGACGTGTTCAGGCAATTTTGCCCACTCAGGTGGGTCGGGCCTTAACCTAGCGCTTGATATTCGCTCAATTCGCATGTCCTTGACGTTCGTTAGAGGACCGTGATCAATGGCAATGACGGGTCGATCAGCGAGGGCGAGCACGCTCATCGAAAAGGTATCTCCACGCTCCGTTTGTAGACGGATGCAGACTTCAGCGTTGATCGAATCGAGTCTCGCCGTACCCGATATCCGTTCGCCAAAGTCAATGACCACGCGTCCGACGTGAGTCTTTGCAGGCAGATGCCAATGATGATGAAACGGAATAATGTCCAGGAAGGATTTATCGTTCGCTTCGATAGCAGCGCTAAACGACTGGTAGTTGAACCGGTCCGAATCTTTGAGGGGGTGGCTGCGGTTGTCCCATGCCCAAACATGGTCAAGCGTGACGATGAGTTGCGTATCGTCCCTCACCCAGACCATTCCCCCTACCTCCCCGTTTCCGATAGGCAATCCGAATACCCATCGTGGGGGAAGTACCTCGTAAACCAGGTTGTTTCGCTGTAAAACCTCTTCAACGAAATCCATCAATCTTTCATCATTCTTGTAGAGTTCCCGCATAGCGCGGGTCTACGAATTTGTTTTGGCCCCATTCGTTGGGATAGCGTGGTTAGACAACCGAGAATCAAAAAGATTGCGACTTTCCTACTCTACGAAAGTATTGAGGAAATGCGGGTGTACGTTTGGAATATCGGGGCTTTCTATTAACCAGTCTTCGTCGACAAATTTCAGACCGTACGGATTGCGCAGGGTGTCGGGGCGTTCGACGACAAATGCCTCTAAGTCGCCGGGTTGAATCTCGGGTGCGGCTGTCAACCAGAGCGCATTGTCGGCGTCGAGGTCGACTTCCAAATCTCCGTTGGCCGTCGGCTGGATCTGACGCCCATCAAGGAAACCGCCCGAATCGCTGAATGGATTGACCAGTTGGATGCTCGCCTCCGACGCGGATTGCAACCGAACGCCCAGCGTGCGTCCATCCTCGCGCACCGCGGAAACCTCTACACCTCGCTCACAGCGCAGGTTATCAAACCGAATTTCACGCCAATGGTTGGGACATGCCGGAAATACGCGGATACGTCCGCCCCAACTCTGCAGCAGCATCTGGTTGAGGGAATCGACCGCTCCCATGTTGCCGTCGACGCAGAGGGTGTCACGCTTGGTGGAGATGCCGTTCCGCTCCCAATCCAGGTTCAGGTTGTATGTGTTGCCGGAGACGAAGGCATCCGCAAACTGCTTGAGCGTCCACCACGCCATTCTACCGCGGCCGACTCGTGCGGCGATTGCCGAGAGCCAGACAAACGCCCAACCGACAAAAGTACCGTACCCCTTCAGAATGACGTTTTCTATGGACCGTTCAATAAGTTGGCGATCTTCCGATGAGCCGTCAATATTCAGGTCATCGCAGGGATAAATTGGTCCAAGATGCGACATGTGGCGGTGAGACTCCGTATATGACAATCCTTCTCCCAAACACAACCCGGAGTCGTCAACGTGATATTCTTGGAGATTTTCCAGCATCTCCCGCCAGATAGGGAGATGAGATTCATGAATCTGGAGAATCTCAACCGCCTTCACTGCCGCGTTAATGAGATAACGGACTAGGGTTAAGCTTAGCGTATCGTCGGGAATCCAACTCTGAAATTCGGGAGAAAAACTCACGTAGAGATGGTACTTGCCGTCTTCCCCCTTTTCGAGCAAGCGTTCATAGAACAGCATACACTCGCGCATAAAGGGGTAGGCTTTCTCTCTAAGAAATTGGATATCATCGCTGTAAAGATATTGCCACCAAAAGGCTTGCGCAACCCACGCGGTGGCACCGGGCCAGAGCAGTACCTCGTTGCCTCCTCTGAATATCCATGATCCATCGACAATCATGACTCCGGGCACAAAAACGCCATCCCATTCGTAGAACTGCCGAGTCTGTTCTTTAAGACGCGGGAGAATTGATAGAAAATGGTCGCAAAACACCTCGCCCAGCTCCAGATGGTTTGCGGTGTAAAGTCCCCAATGCTGTGAGTAGAAATCCCAAATATAGAAACCGTGCGCGGGCGGAATACAACTATCGGGTGACCAGAGTCCGTGCAGACTGGCCGCACATCCGTTTTCACGACTTGCGGATGCGAGCATATACAACCCCATATACCAGAGCGCCTCAATCTTTTCGTCCGGCACCTGAACGCTGGATTTCGCCCAAAAACGCCGCCACCAGTTGCAGTGATCTTCGAGGAACTCGTCGGAAGATTCCGATGCCCTCCGAAGTACGTTTACGGCTTCGCCGACGGGATCGACTCCGTTCCGGGAAACCTGTACAGTGGTGAAGGACTGTTTCTCGCCCGACAGCAATCCGAGCGCAATTGAGGGGCTATCGGGAATATCTTGGCGCATCCACTCAACCGATTCCGACCTTCCTTGTACGTATTCAGGCGCATCGTTCAAGCCGACGCGTTCCGTCGAAAGTCGTTCCAGACGAATCTCTTTGATTCCGGTTTGAGGGTGGTCAACGACGATGGCGGGAAGATTTGCATAGGCAGCGAGTTTCAGATGGATGACTTCGCCGTCGCCTGTGCGAAGGTCAAGTTCCACCTCGGCGTCTTGGAGGCGCAATCGCACCTCTCCCGAAATTTTCTGACCAACGTCGATCACGAGGCGACCTACGTACGTTTTCCTCGGAAGAACATCGCCGCCGGGATTTTGGCGTACCTCTTTCTCTCTACCCGCTGCCTTGAGTTCCCGAAACCGGGCATAGGTAACACCCGCTGGGCTATGACGATGGTCCCACGCCCAAACGCTGTCAAGCGTGACAACAACCTTAGTTTCGTCTTCCACCCATATCATACCGCCAATCTGACCATTGCCGATGGGCAGTCCAAATACCCAGCGGGGCGGAAGGACTTTGTAAACCAGATCGTTTCGCCCTAATATGTCGTCCACAGAATTCGTCAATTTTCCGTAATCCTCCTAACGTTCGTGTGGGGAGCTGATCTGCATATTTTCCTTGGCACCTCAACCGCCGGAATCGCCTGCGCGGAAAACAGGGATTCAAAAGATTCTTCAATCCTACCGAATGAACGAATTGAAGAAATGCGGATGTACGTTTGGAACGTCCGAGCTATCGGCAAACCATCGCTCATCGAGAAATTTCAAACCGTAAGGGTTCTGCTCTTCGATATGTTGATCCACCACAAAGTTTTCCAAATCGGCAGGCTGAATCCCTGCGTCTGCTGTCAGCCATAACGCTTGTCCGGGCACCAGCGCTACCACGAGGTCGCCATCCTTGTTCGGGGCGTTAGGCTGACCGTCGAGGTAGCCACCTCCGGGAGCGAATGGGTTGAGTAGCCGCACGTGCTGCCCCGACTCGGATGCTAAGCGCACGCCCAATGTGCTGCCCTTCGTACGCACGGCGGACACTTCTACGCCACCTTCAGCGCGGAGCCGATCGAACCGGACTTCCCGCCAGTGGTTGGGACATGCCGGAAACACGCGGATGCGTCCGCCCCAGCTTTGCAACAGCATCTCGTTGACAGCCGCCACCGCCGCCATGTTGCCATCCTGACAATAGGCGTCCGTGTCCGATGCAATTCCGTTCCGTTCCCAATCGAGGTTTAGATTGAAAGTGTTGCACGAAACGTAGACATCCGCCAACTGTCTAAGCGTCCACCACGCCATCCTTTTGCGTCCGATTCTTGCCGCGATGACCGATGCCCACGCAAACGACCAACCGACCCAGATTCCATAGCCTTTTGACACAAGTGTATCCAAAGATGCCTCAATGAGCCGACGGTCATCTGTTGATCCGTCGATATTGATGTCGCCTCCGGGATAGATGGGCGCGAGATGCGATAGGTGACGGTGGCACTGCGTGTACGGGGTGTCCTCTTTCAGGTGAAAGCCCGTCTCATCCTTGTGGTATCCCGGAAGGTTCTCAAGAATCTTCGACCATGCCTCCCGATGCGGTTCGTCCAACCCAAGAATATCCACAGCCTTTAGCAGCGCGTTGATGAGGCAGCGGATCAAAGAGAGCGTCAGTGTATCATCGCTTCCCCAACCGCCGGTTTCCGGAGATTGCGTGGGATAGACATGATACTTACCATCGTCCCCCTTTTTCAAGAACCCTTCGTAGAACAGCATACATTCCCGCATGAAGGGGTACGCTTTTTCCCTAAGGAAATCCTTATCGGCGCTGTAAAGGTAGTGCCACCAGAAAGCCTGCGCCACCCAAGCGCTCGTCCCGGGCCAAAATAGGACGTGGGGCCACGGCGCCAACAGCCAGGAACCGTCAATCGCCATTTGCCCGGGAACATAGGCGCCCTTCCATCCGTAGAATTTCTCTGTTTCTTCTTTTAGACGAGGCAAGATTGAGAGCCAGTGATCATAGTATGCCGTCCCCAATTCCGAGTGGTTTGCACCGTAGATTCCCCAATACTGCGGATAGAAATCCCAGATGTAGAGTCCGAGAGAAGGCGGCATTCGGCTGTCCGGCTGCCAAAGCCCGTGCAGACTTACCGACGCTCCGCCTTCGCGGCTGGAGGACGCCAGCAGGTACAGCCCCATGTACCAGAGGGATTCGATTTTGGCCTCCGGCAGTTGAATACCGGAACGCTCCCAAAACTGCCGCCACCAAGCACGATGTTCTCGCAAGCAGTGTTCGTGGGAGGATGCTGCCTGCTCAAGCGCGTCTATCGCGTCCTTGACCGGATTGGATTCGTCGCGAGCCGCCTGCACGGTTACGCAGGATTGCTTATCTCCCGGTTGCAGTGCAATCACTAGTGACGGACTTTCGGGAATGTCCTGCCGAATCCATTCAATCTCTCCTTGATTCCCTCGTTCGTAGTCCGGGAGTCTATACCACTCGGGGATGCATTCGCCGGATTGAAGATGCGGCACCAAATCGTCGGACGATACCCTTTCAATCCGAATGTCCTTGATGACGTCCCGGCGATCGTGAGATATGACAATCGCAGGCAAATTGGCATCAGCGCGAATTTCCAGGCGAACACTGTCTTCAGATTCAGTGCGGATTGCGAGCACAGTTTGGGCATCGTGAAGACGGAGACGCGCCGACCCCGAGATTTTCTCATCAAACTCTATGACAACTCTTCCGACATGTGTCTTCGTGGGGAGCGAAAGGCTCCAATCCACCGAGCAGAGTATGTCCGTGAGAAATCCAGCCTCGATTGGAAGTTTGCCCGCCACAATGTCGGAGAGCCGATCTTTTCGCAACAGATGTCCTTGGTAGGCGACCAAGTTGTCGTAACGGAGTTTGTCCGGGTCTTCGCGGGGATGCTGGCGGAGATCCCACGCCCAAACGTGGTCCAACGTAGTAACCACCTTCGTTTCATCCTCGACCCAGACCATCCCGCCAATCTGCCCATTGCCGATAGGCAGACCAAAGACCCACCATGGTGGAAGTACGTTGTAGACGAGATCGTTTCTATTGAACACGTCTTGGAAGAATCTCATACCCTAAATCCTTGGCGTCGGTTTAGGCTGGTCAATGTTCCCGGCTCGGACTCTCGGTGCTTACATTTGCAAGAAAGCAGTTGGTTTTGATCCGCTTATTCTACGAAGGTTCCACGGAAATGCGGATGTACTTTCGCAATGTCCGGGCTGTCGTTCAGCCAATCCGGATCGACAAACTTGAGGCCGTACGGATTACGCAGGGCACCGGGGCGTTCCACGACGAAATTCTCCAAGTCCGCGGGATGAATATCGGGAGCGGCTGTCAACCAGACGGCACCTCCGGCAGCGAGGTTGACCTCCAAATCACCGTTGGTCGACGGTTGAATCCGCTGCCCTCGGAGGTAACCACCCGAATCGCCGAATGGATTGATCAACCGAACGCTCGTCTCCGACTCGGATTGCAAGCGAACGCCCAGTGTACGTCCATCCGCGCGAACCGCAGAAACCTCTACCCCTCCCTCGCAGCGCAGGTTGTCGAACCGAATCTCGCGCCAATGGTTGGGACATGCCGGGAACACGCGGATGCGTCCGCCCCAACTCTGTAGCAGCATCTGGTTGAGGGAGTCAACCGCCCCCATGTTTCCATCAACGCAGAGGGTGTCGGGTTGGATGGAGATGCCGTTCCGCTCCCAATCCAAGTTTAGGTTGTACGTGTTGCCGGATACGAACGCATCGGCACACTGCTTGAGCGTCCACCACGCCATTCTGCCGCGCCCGGCTCTAGCGGCGATTGCCGAGAGCCAGACAAACGCCCAACCGACGAAGGTGCCGTACCCCTTCAGAATAACGTTGTTAATTGTCCGATCAATCAGTTGGCGCTCTTCCGACGAACCGTCAATATTTAGGTCGTCGCAGGGATAAACCGGCGCGAGGTGGGACATGTGGCGGTGAGACTCCGAGTATGGCAATCCTTCCGCAAAACACAGCCCCGAATCATCAACGTGATATTCCTGGAGGTTTTCGAGCATCTCCTTCCAAGTCGCCAGACGAGGCTCGTCAATTTGAAGAACCTCGACAGCTTTCAACGCGCCATCAATGAGATACCGAATTAGTGATAAACTGAGCGTGTCGTCTCGTGCCCAACTCTTAAACTCGGGCGCGTAGGCAACGTTCAGATGGTATTTTTCCGTCGTCCTCCTTTTCGAGCAGTCGCTCAAAAAACAGCATGCACTCGCGCATGAACGGATACCCCTTCTCCCTGAGGAAATCGATGTCGTTGCTATAGAGAAATTGCCACCAGAAGGCTTGCGCAACCCATGCCGTCGTGCCGGGCCAGAGGAGCAACTCGTTGTGGCCGACGCGAATCCATGACCCGTCGACACTCATGATGCCGGGGACAAAGACGCCATCCCACTCGTAGAAACTGCCGCGTCTGTTCCTTGAGACGCGGTAGAATGGAGATGAAATGGTCGCAGAAGGCTTCGCCAAGTTCCAGACGGTTTGCCGTATAAAGTCCCCAATGCTGCGAGTAGAAGTCCCAGATGTAGAAACCGTGCGCGGGCGGGATGCAATTGTCAGGTGACCAGACACCGTGGAGACTAGCGGCGCATCCACCCTTGCGGCTTGCACCGGCAAGCATGTACAGCCCCATATACCAGAGCGATTCAATTTTCTCATCCGGCACCTGAACGCTCGATCTCTTCCAAAAGCGCCCCCACCAATCGCGGTGATCTTCGAGGTGCTCGTCGGGGGTTGCCGACGCGTTCTCAAGTACACGGGTTGCTTCTTCGAGCGGGTCGCTCCCGTTTCGCGCGGCTTGGACTGTCGCGAAGGACTGAGTCTCTCCACGGCGCAGCCCGAGCAGAATGGAGGGGCTGTCGGGGATGTCCTGGCGAATCCACTCGATGGATTCCGAACTACCTCGCACGTATTCGGGCGCGTCATGCAAGCCGACACGTTCTGTCGAAAGTCGTTCCAGCCGAATCTCTTTGATGCCGGTTTGAGGGTGATCTACCGCGATGGCGGGAAGATTTGCATAGGCGACGAACTTTAAGCGGATTGCTTCGCCATCACCGGTGCGAAGGCTGAGTTCAACCTCGGCGTCGCCCAGGCGCAACCGCCCATCACCCGAAATTTTCCGCCCCACATCTACGACGAGCCTGCCTACGTATGTCTTTCTTGGCAGGGGTTCCCCGGTGTTGAGGTGCGCACCGATTTCGTCGTATTTCTCGGCTGCCATGAGTTCTCGAAAATGGGCGTAGGTGGATTGGTTGGGCGTCTGACGGAGATCCCACGCCCACACGCTGTCAAGCGTGACGACAACCTTGGTCTCATCTTCCACCCAAATCATGCCTCCGACCTGTCCGTTGCCGATAGGTAATCCGAACACCCAACGGGGTGGAAGAGTTTTGTAAACCAGATCGTTCCGGTCCAGAATATCTCGGCTAGACATCATTGTGTCTCCTTTTGGTAACGCCACTGCTTGGAAATGCCTGTCAAATCCGATAATGCCTGAGTCATTCGTTATAGCGTTCTTTAGTGTTAGCGGACGCGTGAGTTGACAATCAGACTTCATTTACCGGAGTATTCTTCTACGTCTAAAGTAGGGGCCCGTTCCATCTCGGCCATCCGAGGAAAGACTTTTGTCTTGTTTCGAAACCATTTAGTCTTCCTATTACCAGCGCGAATACGTGGCAAATGCTTATGCTACCGTGGATGAACGGTTTAATAGATGTTTTCCTCCTGATTACAAAGGCACCCTAACCATCAGCTACTGTACCATTTGTCTGAAGTATTCACATGCCGCTCCGCTGGAGCGGAAGAAACCGACTTCTCCTAGCTATTGACATCGCACTCCTCTGGAGTGGAAGACAAACCCGACCCTCAGTGACAGAGGAATAACGCTGCTGCGAGGGATTTGCTCCAGCGGAGCAGCATGTCGACAGAAAAATGTCATGATTCTATACTGGTTATCATCTATCTTGAAGATTGCAGAGAAATCTCTATGGGATTTCTATCAGGAATTACTATCGCTGTCACTATTCACTCCGATGATCGTTTGTTTTAATCTCCAATAGAAGATGCGCGGTAGATTAGGGGACTACAAACCGTTAAATTGGATCTTCGACGGAGCGCACGAGTAACTCCTGCAAGCGCGGCGGAAATTGATTGTAGAGTTCGCGCTTTACCCGGGGCCACTGCTCATCGGATCGGTGGATGAACCAAGGCAGATAGAATACGTTCGCAGACATGCGATGCTGGTCAGTGGTTGTGTTCGCGCCGCTGCGATGCCAGAGGCTATCGTAGAACACGCACACGGAGCCCTTCTTGCCGACGATGGGAATCTCCTGCGGGTACGACGCGCGAGTCGGGGAGCGGCGCGTATGGTGGCTAAACGGCACAACCATTGTAGCGCCATTTTCATACGTGAAGTCAGTGAGCATCCAGAAGACCTGCAGATCCGTGGGGTAACCGGTAAAGGTTTGGGCGGGCCTTGAGCCTCCGGCGGAATGCAAGCCTCCGACATGCGTGCCCGGTTTGCACCACTTCATGGCGACATTGTTTGCCAGGAAATAGTTCTCTCCAAGAACCATGTCGAGGAGTTGCAGAATCGTTGGGTGAATGCACAGCGGCGCCAGATCGGGAATATGATTCAAAGATCCTTCCATGCTGACATAGCCGTTCGCTCCCCAGATATTGTCTCGTGGGACCTCCATGATGGGACGCGCTATCGCATCAAGACGCTCGGCTTCGTCCGGGTCGAGAAGGCCTTCCATTATGGCGTATCCCTGTTCGTCGAGTCGTAATTTGACTTCGTTTAGGTGCATAGGATTTACACAGCAACGAGAGAGGTCGAGAATCGGAGATTGTTCCTATTGCCGCCGTAGGAGGGAATTCCGATTCCCGACAAGTCGCGATTCGGAGATCGCTCCTACCAACGTAGGGGAAGTTTGCGGATTCGTAAACATCACCATTCGACAGAGCGTTCGAGCAACTCTTGTAGGCGTGGCGAGAATTGATCGTAAACCTCACGCTTCACAAGGGGCCAACCGGTTCTCGGGCGATTCAGGAAACCGGGAATGTAGAGCATATTGGCTGCCATGCGGTGTTGGTTTGTCGTCGTGTTTGCGCCGCTGCGATGCCAGGTGCCGTTTACAAACACAGCCACGGATCCCTTCTTTCCGACGAGGGGCATCTCCTGCGGATACTCCGATTGCGTCGGAGGGCGCCTGCTATGGTGGCTGAAGGGGACGATGGTGGTCGCGCCGTTGTCCGCCGTGAAGTCCGTGAGCATCCAGAATGCCTGAAATCCGGTTGGCAGCACGGGCCAAGGTTGGGGTATACCCGCGTTAAGGGGCCAATCCGCATGCAATCCCCCAGCGGCGGCACCAGGTCTGCACCACTTCATGGCGACGGTGTTCGCCAGAATGAACTTTTCTCCCAGCACCGATTCAGCCAACTCGAGTATTGCCGGGTGCGTGCAGAGCGGCGCCAAACCCGTGATAGTATTGAGGGAGTCCTCCATGCTCAGGTATCGTTGGTTCGGATCGGATTCGAGCTCCATTAGGGAACGTGCCGCCGAATCCAATCGTTCCGCTTCATGGGGGGCAATCAAATTTTCCAGTATGTGGTACCCTTCCTCATCCAGTCGAAGGCTGGCATCCTCAAGATCCATGGCACGTCTCCTACATACCTCCGAGTTCTTCCGCGCAGAGGTTAAGCGCCGACCAATTACGTTTCCCTATAGGGATTAAGTTAAGCGTTTTAGGGTGCAAGTCACGCGGTTTCAATGTCTTGAACTGTTAATCTCCATGTAGACGTGAACGACGGAATACCAACTCATTCATTGATGGGTGCGCCACAGAAGATGACTCATGGCGTTGGTTTCCGTAGGTGCCGGTGCGGTTGGAAAGGGATCTCTATCGCACTCACTATCCATTCGCTTGATCGCACCTACCGTGTGGGGGCGATAGAGATTTCCTCCCCACCCTATGGTGACTAAGTTAAGGATTTTGCGTCGGAGAACACTACCGATACTAGACGAAATCCCTTAACTTGATCCCTATGCCGACCAATTACGTTTCCCAACTTGCGATGAAGTCTTCCACATCGAAATTCGCCGGCATCTCTTCGAAATAGTAGCGCATCGGTCCGGATTGAAAGCCCGGGATAAACTGTTCCTCGTGCGATTGAATTGTTTCATCCAGTTTTGCGAATCGTTCCCAAAGTGTTTCGAGCTCAGCCGATGAAAAGCGGGGGCCAAGATCTAAATCTTGTGAGATGTCGCTGCCGAAAGCCGCCCTTACCGGATGCGAAGAAAATCGCATTTTGTATGCCACTTTGGACAGAAGTATAAGGCACACAATCCGCCCGGATCCACCGGGATGGATTACGGCAAGACCTTCGCGAAAGGCGTCCGCGTTCTTGTCAATGATTGCGCGGAAGGTGGACTCGATTACATCGCATTCTTCGCGGTATAATCGGGCGTGGCGTTCGAAAACGGCTCGGGCATCCGGAGAAAGATGTCGGGTGAAATCCAAATTGCGGTGAAAGTGGCATACATAAGGAAAAATTGGACCTCCGAAGGAGCGGTAGCCCAGATGGATTGTTCGCCGCAGTTTGGTACTGTAGTTGCTGCCCCAATGAAAGATGGTGTTGGTGTAAACGACCCCATCGCCCGCGTTCATCTCTACCGGAATGCTATTGGGCAGCGGCACCTGTGAATTCTCACTGAGTTGCTTGTTTTCGGCTTCGGTGTTGCCTCTGCGATGGCTGCCGGGCACCGTCCACAGCACGTTATCATCGTAGAGTGGAATGTTCCACTGGAGATAGCCGGGTGCGTTTTCCAAGAGGTCCATCTGCAATCCTCGCAGCGGCGCCTGATCGACGGGATGGATATCTCGATGCCAACTGGCAGGTCCATAATCACGCACCGGGCTACACATAAACATCTTATTCTGAGCTCCCGCGTCGGCGCGCATCAGTTGTTCACACACACCCATTGTGTTCTCATGTAGGCAAATCTCGACAGTGTCCGCAGTCGTCGGGTCAATCAGTCTTTCATAACCCGATAATCGCGGCTGTCCGCTGGTCTCCCATGCACCGCCCGGCGGATCGTCTGGGCCTCGTTCGCTAGCCCAGATGGCTTTCTGCCGTTCAACCAATACCTCAAAACTATCACGGAGCCCGTCTAGCTGTTCCGGGGGGATGCAGTTCCGTATGATAAGGAAACCGTCATTGAAGAATTTCTCTCGATCTACGTTCATGGGTGTCCTCGATTGTTTGATTCAGGAGTTCGGTATGCCTTGTGTAAACCCAATCCATTTTATCACTTCTTCAAGGTCGATCCAAGTGAAAACTCCAAAAATCGGGAGTTGCTAGAGAAACAGTGACTAGCGGGGATTGGATGGAAGGATGGAAGATGGGAAGAAGAGAGGGGAAGGGACGCGGCTATAGTCATTGCAACTAGGAATTATACATATAAGGTAATTGTTTAGTCCATTGACTCCTTGTGGCGAATACAAGCCGCTCCCTTTATTCCACGACCGATGGCAATTTCTCTCACGTACCCAACATGCGAGCGATATCCCTTGTGGGAGGGGCATCTTGCCCCGATATTCCGCGTTCACGATAAATCAACTCTCTAAACAACTATGCAATGAAAATTCACTTTCGGTAGGGAATCGCTTCTGCATCGGGGCAAGGGGGGATCTCTATCGCCTTCGCTATCCGCTCAGTTGATCCCTCTCACATATAATCCAAGAATGCCCCGCTGCCGATAGTCAGGCGCGATACACTGCCAAACTAATATTGCCATTCGTTTTGGCTGAACTAAACAGTTACCATATAAGATTTACACAGTTCGGTTTGTAGTAGTGCAATTTATTGCACGTCTTCTGTAGGAGCGAGTTTTACTCGCGATAAGAGGTCGCGACCTGGAGATCGCTCCTACAGTTTACCATCCAAGCCCCGATGCAAAGGTAGAGGTGACGATTGTTTAGCTCTACAGGCCCGAGATAAGACACAATTACCTCGACGAATGAAGTTTTAAGGATTAACTATCGTCAAGATGAATTCGAATGTGAGATTCCCCTGCGTGGAGATATAGACTTTGAGCAAATACAGATTAATCGCCAGAATCCCCAGTCCGACGATTAGCCCCATCCAATTTGAGCGCATAGAGATGCCTTGTAATTTGGGTGAATTTGTCTTCTCGAATCACCTCTGCGATTCGTGAGTGTTTCCACCATTCGCCGCCGTTGTAGGGCGTTCCTGCCACGAAGTGGGTGCCGTCAACGCTGTTCGGATTGATCCACGCCATAAGCGTGAGGTTGGATGCGATTCGAAACTCAGGTGAATCCCCGCAATCGACGCCGTTACCGATAATCCCCGGGAATTGGACACATCCCTTTGCGCCGGGTACCGGGGCGCCGTTATCTAAGGTAAGTTCCGCACGACCAAATAGTTTCCCTTCGTGACTATTACCGGACAGGTCTTTTGTATCTCCATTGAACCGGTAGTAGGCTACCAAGCCATCTGATCGGATATCGGATTGATTGCCGGGGTTTACCTTCGGGGAGATTCCCCGGTTCATTATCTCTCGAATGTCCGTTTGTGTCAAAACTCGATGAAATAGCGCAACTTCGTCAATCATTCCCCCGAAGGGTTCGCCCATTGTCACATTTGACCGTTCTCCAATCACGAAATGGGGCGTTCGATTAAAAGCGATCTCGCCGTGATAGTCGAGTGTCACAACGGTTTCAGCGTTCACGTAGGAGATTGCCTGCTCGCCACTGTAGGTAAAAGCAAGATGCGTCCATTCGCCGGGTTGAACTTTCCCCGCGTTGTATTCGTGATTACGCGAACCCAGGTTAATCCAAGTTGCCATTTGTCCGTTGCGAACACCAATCTGATGAGCGCCGTAAGGATAAATCCACTCCCCGATAAATCGTTCCGCCGCTCTGGGGAAATAAAGGTAGCGAATGCCGTATAGGTTCATAGAATCTACTAGGCTTACGGGGGAGACAGGGAGATAATGCAAGCGACGCGACAGATCGCTGCCGTAAAGCGGGTAGATAACATCATTTTTTTTCAAACTGTATCCGATGATTTCGTTCTCGGGAACATGATTCAACACCTCTCGATATGCACTACCTGTGACCCACGGGTAATCGATGTTTGCGTTGACCAACGAGCGTTCCAGCGGCGGGAGCGCCATGAGGCGTCCTAGGTCATCCTTGGAAAACACGCCGACATTGAGCACGGCTAGGTAATTGAAGAAACTACACACGATGGCGAGCGCTACAAGAGGCAGCGTAGCCCATCTGATTCGCAGACATATCAGCAGCGCACCGAAAGCGATGGCAAACACAGGTGGGAAGAAATGGAGGAATCGACCGTGCCAGTCATCGACGAATACCCAGCCTAACAGTGACAATAACGATATGACGAAACAGAGAATGATGAATCGTACCCGCCTGACGAACAGCAGTCCGTAGATTACCGCCGACACGCCGCACGCGAAATTGAACCACCCCCAGCCGGTGATGCGGTTCAGGTCGGTATAAATGCGGAATTGATCGAGAATCTTGAAGGTTACGAGGTTTCGCGCGTTTTGCCACATGGATTGAAAACTGAATGAGGGTTGGGCCGAAGTGCCGGGGTCGGGCGTGGCGCCCGAGCCGAAAATCAGGTGTCCGAACAGCTTGAAATCTGCGGGATAAAACGGGTTATCAAAAATTATGTAGTTGCGCACGTACCAGTAAAACGTCAAAACCCCACTGCCGAGAATGAGGCTTGTGTAAAGGATCGAACGGCTGGTTGACGAGATGTTCTTCGGATGCAGACTGAGAATCGCCTTTTTGAATAACCGATGTTTCGCCAGCGCCACGATGCCGAGAAGGATTAAGCCCGGCGCGATAAAGACGGCATACGCCTTGGTGCCAATCCCGTAACAGAACGCCATAGCAATGAGCAGGAGGCGTCGTGACAGGGGAAAATTTGAGGAATCGCCCACCCGCAGCAGGTGCACGAGGAGTGCCATGGCAAACAAATACATCCCCGCAACAGCCATGTCGTTTTTGCAAGAGGTCGCATGGATTGCCACGGAGGGGGTGTAAGCGTAGAGCAGCGCGACACCCGCCGATAGATGTTTTCCAAAGTCAAGACCTCGGCAGATGGTGTATACCGATGTGACGGCGAGCAGATAGCACGAAACGCAGCCGAGTTGGATTAGGAGGTCGTTGTGCAGGAAAACGACGAACCACGACTCGAACACCTCAAACGTTGCGGGCCAATAACTTCTGAGCACGGGGGTAGAGATGGCGTGAATGCGTCCCTTTTGCACCCATTCGGCGACGTTGGGAAGGTGGTAGGTCAGCGTGTCGTGTACATAGGGCGGAGTATACCAGACGTGGAAGGCGATTCGGAGGAGTTGGAAGATCGCCGCGGCGGCGAGGAAAACGCCAACCGCAGTGAATCTTGGGCGCTTGAACGTCGTGCGAAACGTGTCAAGGATTGTAACGTAGCGCTCGCGCTGCCGAGCGGCGTGCAGCCCCATCAGTAGCAATCCGACGAGGCTAACGAGAGCCATCGGCACCGGCGCGAGAAAGCCGAAGATGCCGAGCAAGAAAGTGAACAGTGTGGCGCTGAATATCCACAGGAAACCGAAGATTGGGATATCCAGATGAAGAACGGTTGTCCGTAGGAGACGAAAGAGGTGGATGGCGACTCCGAGGACGAACAGATTCCCAATCCCCATTTGGATTAGCCGTAACAGCATTCGGTATTCCTCAAAGGCACGATTTCGTTTCCTCCATAACGAGCGATTTTATTCTTGGCTCAAGCGTAGGGAATAACGATCGTTATTCCCTACAACAAAAAACCATGATTTCGCATTTTTGCGTATGCCCGATTTTACAAATTCTGCAAATGGGTGATGGGTCCCGTGTTTCCGAATCCTAACTCGATGGCTCGATCCATCATCTTTTGCCGGCGCGGCGTAGCGGTGCGCAGGAGACTCTCGCTGTAGAACCTACCCCAATGGTTCGTCTCGCCACGGAGAAAATCCATCAACCAATCGAAGTGTTCTTGGTTCTTTTCAGCGGTTGTATTCTGGACCGCGTTGAAGTAGATGACGCGGCGTCCGGGATTATTGCTCAGCGCGGCGTGATGCGTCTTGTGATTCATGAAGATGACATCCCCAGGTTCGGTGCAGATTCGGTAATGTCCCGGAAGCTCCTCGGGTTTTACGCCAATGGTACCGATGGTTTCATTGAGCGCTTGGCGGTATTCCATGAAGTGGCTGCCCGGAATGACACTAAGGCAACCGTCGTCCGGACCGAGCGGGTCTAGGTAGATGGCGACCTTCATGCTGAAGAAGCCTTCGGGACCGTAGGCGTCGTGATGCCACCGTGTGCCGCCCGCGTGGATGACGCCTTCGCTTACGGTAAGGATGAAATCATCCCCGAGCAGGGTTGCGAGGACATTAACAAATCGCTCATCGTCGAGTAGAGGATAAAAGGCGTCGGGAGCATAGTCGAAGAAGGGGATAATCTGCTCTCTTCTAGCGGAATTGCCACCTTCGTCTTGGCGAAGTTCCGGATCTACCTCTCCGCCGCGCGCTTTTGTCATTGCCGCATCAAAGGCATCGGAAAGCACCCGCATTTCATCGGGGGACAGCAGTTGTTTCCATAGAAAGAACCCTAAGGTCTCAAAATGCCTGATTTGTTCGTCTGTCATGGTTTGTCCTCCATAGTCATCTTGGTTTCGAGTTGGCGTTTCTCATTTCGCAATAGAATCTCAAATAACCCGGGTTGCAAGTAGTAGGCATCCGCTGTATGCGGTACCCCGGCAGGTTACGGCATACGGAGCATGCCTACTACTATTTCCCGCTTCAGCTTATTTTAACTACCGATTAAGTCGGGGCAATCGCATGTGCCGAGCCAGTCCAAAAGCCTCGGAATTTCGTGCTGGGCGATTCGTGCGCCGAGATAGATGATATTCCCTGCCCTCCAAATACAGGTATTGCCGCCATGCGTTCCGAGCGTTTGGGCGGTGGAATCGACCTCTACACAACGGGTATATAGGCTTTGCAAAGATGTGGCATCTGACAGTGTAACTTCGCCTCCAATTTCGACACCGCTTGCAGAGCAGACACCGGTTATCGTCTCGTTCGCAGTAAGCGTTTCGCAGTCGGATGCGAGCAGTATGCACTTTGCGGGCAATTCCGCGAATCGACCCCAGCATTCCACTTTTCGAGGAAGAGCGGCAATCACCAGAACGTAGCGAGCAACCTCCTCCCAGTCAAGCTCCTTAAGTGATCGAACCTCAATCGGGTCGTAATGCGTCCCGTATCGCACGGAAATGCCGTCAAGGATTCCCGCGAAGAACCGGTCAAGGCAGTCGTCTTGACCGAACCCGTTCAGACTCCACACGTGATAGTCGCGGAGTGCGGCGACACGAGCCTTTATGCGCCGCCGGGTGCGCCTCTGAAACTGCATGTTGAGTTCGCGGGATAGCTCCCAAGAGTCTACGTTTCCGTCGGGGAAGGTGGCATCCGTGCCCACCGGAGGTCTCTCGGTGCTGCCGTAGCCCAAGTACATTATCCGTGTCGGCTCTTGTGCGGTGTGTTGTTCATAAATTCGATTAAGATGAACCGGAGACGGATGCCGTCCCTCATGCCCTTGCATCCACGGCATCAACTCCTTTCCGTGTCTGCGTGCCAGGCCGGCGACATATCCCATATCACCGGGTATGCTGCCGTCGTTAAAACCGCGGTCGGACGCCGGGTACGGGTCGGCAGACACGATGTCAATCTCGCGTGCCGACATATCGAGTGACATGCCGCCGTGGTCGTTCCCCACATAGAAACTGTTGCATCGCGTCAAATTTCGATAGGTTCTCAAAGCGCTCAACCCCTCATCGCAGAGCGTCTCCTTTGCAACGCGCAGCAAGCGGGCACATGCGTCGTGGAGAGACCACATCCAGTCGGCGTAGGCGCGCTCGCCGAATGCCTCCCGATACGTCCAGTGGCGAGGATAGGTATCGTCGGAATTCAGGCACTTAAACGCGGCAATGGCATCGTCCGAATAATCCCACAGCGGCATGGACTGGGCTGGATTCGCGGGACCGTTGGGCACGGTTTGCAGGAAGTCCTCATCTCCGAGCCGAATCCCCATAACGACATCGCTCGGAAACGTACCGCCGTTCGCTTCGGTCCATCGCGCAATCTCGTGCTTGATTTGGGCGCGAAATCCGTCAGCGGTACTGGTGGCATGGGGACTCGCCGTGTTGCCGAAGTAGTTCGCGGGTTGAGGCTGTTCGCAGATGGGACCGCGCATGCGCCAATAGACCGCCAGCATTACGTTGTCCAGATCGCCATGCGCGCCGGTGAGGTCGAACTCCATGAGGTAGGTGTGTTCGTCGCGGGGTTCAATGGTGGCTGGGAGAATGAGCAAGTGTTGCGCCCCGTCGTAATCCTTCTCCTTGACGATGACTTCGGCATGGTGCGGCGGTAGTAGTTCCGCGAAATAGCTGCCGTTCCCCAACGTCCAATCGGCGCCGAAAATAGGTTTCTCAATTGCAATCTCGTGTCGTTGGGGCGTGAAGGAAAACCGATGCCAGTCGATTGCCTCACCTTCGTAGGCGCCGCCGATCATGACGCTCGGTGTCGGCGTAATGCCGTGGGCGGCGATGCGATCCGCGCGCAACGTAATGTTCTCAACGGTGAACGCCAACTGTAAGCCGTGCCTTCGCGCGCATTCCAACGCCTGCGCGGGTTCGATTTCGTCGCCTACCCAGATAGCGGGATAGGTGTTTATCTCGACGCCTTGGATCCCGTGGGCTTTCATATCGCGGAAGTCTTCGTCCACGCCGTTGACGACATTCACATAGGTCATCCACACGGCGGCTTCACGCGACGAGGGATTTCTATCGGAATTAGCTATCGCCCTCGCTATCCACTCGGTTGATCGCTCATTATTCATTCGTTTGATCCTGCCGTTTATGGAGTGTTTTGGTGATTGTCTGAATCACGGATTTTCACTGATTAAACGGATTCCACGGATTATACGACTTACGAGCACCAGCAGGTCGCGATTCGGAGATCGCGGAGAGACTTATGGGAACTCTATTGGGATTTACTATCGCCTTCGCTATCCACTCAGTTGATCCTTCCTTATTCAGTCAGTTGATCACTCATTATCCATTCGCTTGATTCTACAGGGTTTGGAGCATCGGTGCGGTTAGAATGGGATTTCTATCGCGCTCCCTATCCAGTCGCTTGATCGCACCTACCTGCTAGATGCTTAAAAACACGCGATTCCCGGCAACGTGAGTATAACACGCGCAACTCAGGATTGCGCGCGTAGAAATTCAATGCTCGATTGAATTCCCTCTTCAAGGTTGGCTTTGCGGTACACTTTGACAGACGCAAATCTCCCGTACCTCACCGATTTGAGTGCGTCCAATACGGACTTGAAATCGATGCGGCCAGCCCCGAGCAAGCCCGCGTTACTCTCGCACAGGTGCACATGTCCCAACGACTCGTCACACCGGTAAATTGGCTCCGTCAGGGAAGTTTCTTCGATATTCATGTGAATTGTATCCAGCATCGGTTTGAATACCGGCACGTCAATCTCGGCAATTAAGTGTTGCACCTCGGCGAGCGAATTATTGAATCCGACTTGGAGATGATTCACCGGTTCGATGACGAACTCCACGCCTGCCTCCAAGGCTGCAAGTCCAACTTCGCGAAGGCAGGCAACGATGCGCTGATTTGCCGCGACAGGATCCGCTTCATCACTGCGCAGCCCCTGTAGGAGACCGACAACCAGAAGCGCGTCAAACCGACTGGCAACATCCAGATAGCTCTTCAGGCGTTCCACCGTACGTTTTCGGATGTCTGAATCCGGCGAACTCAAGCATAGTCCCTCGTCATAAGCCGCACCGGTCAACAGCGCCGGGACAACCAAGCCGTTAGCGGCTGCGGTGGTCTCGATTTCATCCAAGCGGTTGAGCACGTCGGGCGTGAGGTTTAGCTCTACCCCGGCATAGCCGCAGTCCTTCAAGAAAGCAAATGTGGCTTGAACGTCATCAATTTCCGAGAAGTCGATTATGATGTAGCTGTAGCGAAACATGAGGGGATTTCTCTTTTGCGACAAGCGTGGGCTATACAGTGCCGCGCATTATATATCTTCCCTCATAGGCAGTCAAGAAAAAGTCGTGGAGGAATCAGAACAATAACATCTAAAATCCTTTGATTGTGTTACGGTTCTTTCGCCCCGAACCTCGTCCTGTTACTATTCAATCAGTCGATCTTTTAGCAAACGTAGAATCACAGTTTGTAGGGGCGAACCCCTGTGTTCGCCCGATTGCAACGGATAATTTCTTCGTTGACCACTGAGATTGCCTGCTGTCAGACGGGACGGCACGGGGCCGTCCCCTACAATCAGATGTGGTTGCGCTGAGTAATCAAGGATTCGGCATTGAAAGATTGACCCAATTATGAGATAATCCCTGCCATACGAACACTGGGGCGCGATCGTTGAACGCCCACAACTCAAAAATTCAAATCTGAACGGAGTAAAATTATGCTCTTTAACAAAATTCGTGCGATGGCGTATATGGAGCGTTGCGGGGTGGACGTATTGGTTGCCACGTCGCCTGTGAACATCACCTACTTTTCGGGTTACTACTGCTGGATTGATCCGTTATTCAGAGAGTATATGATGGCGCCGGGGGCATCAAGTGAGATACCGCAGAAGTTTGCTGTATTCCCGCTTGAGGGTGAGCCTGCACTCGTCGTGGGACCGGATTTCGCGACGAATGCGGCGGATTTGTGGGTGCGCGACCTGCATATCGCGGGAAGTCCGGTGATAGACACCTCGTTGACGCCGGAGACGTTGCCCGCGGATGACCAGCGTATTCTCGATCTGCTCCAGTCGCCGCATCGCAACCCCAAACCGACCGATGCACTTATGAGCATCCTGAAGGCGCGAGGTTTGACCGAGGCGCGAATCGGACTGGAGATGGATGGGCTGGCGCCGTCCGCAAAGGCGGAGATCAGCGATGCGTTGCCAAAGGCGTCAATCATGGATTGTTCGGATCTGATTCGGCTGATTCGGATGGTCAAGACGGAGGAGGAGTTGTCTCGACTCAGTCGCGCCGCAGAAATCAGCGAAGAGGCGGGGATGGGGAGCCTAGCGTTGGCGAGAGCCGGGAAGACGATGGCGCACGTGATCCAGCACTACCGGGAGCGGATTGCCGGGGATGGCGCCGATCTGGATCACTTCATGTTCGGCGTGAACGGTCTGGGCTTCGCCTTGGAGCGGGACTACGTGTTGAAGGATGACGACATGCTATACGTGGACTGGGGTTGCATCTATCAGCACTATTTTTCGGACACCGGTACGACGTTGGCAATCGGGGAGCCGTCGGCGGTTTTAAGCGACAAACATGCGGCTTTGCGCGAGTGTGTCGTTCGAGCGGTGGACGTGGTGCGCCCTGGCGTGAAATCGTCGGAGGTGCGAGCCGTCATGTGGGATACACTCAATGCGCGCGGCATCACGGCGACGTTCCCGCATGGACACGGCATGGGGCTGGAGGTTCGAGATTACCCGATTATCGTCGCCGACAACGGGTTGCGCATTAAGGATGATTGCGTGGACGCGGCATCGGATCTCCCGCTTGAGGAGAACATGGTCATTAATCTGGAGGCGATGACGTTTATGCCGGGAGTTGCCTCGCCGCACATTGAGCAGACGTTCGTTGTTACCGCGGATGGCTGCCGGCCAATCTGCCCGCAGGATCGGTCGGGGCCGGTGCGGCCGCAGCAATAGTAGGGTATCGAGGAACGGGATGCAAAGAGGCCTGTTTACCAAGGGTAAGTGTTTAATGATTCGTGGTTAGGTGTTGTTGGTATTCCTCGGCAATTGTCTGAATCACGGATTAAGGGATTACACGGATGCCACGGATTATCGTTACGTTTGAACTCCGCCCTTTGGTCCGGTTGTCTATTCAATAGTCTTTCTCACACCCTTTGTGGGTGCTTTGAGATTGGCGCAACCGGGCGATTCAACTGGCGATCCATACAAGCACTTGAAGGGTACTATTCGCGCTCTCGGAGCCGAAGTTATTCAAGTTCCTTGTACAGTACGCCATCGTATACAACACCGAGTTAATCCTCCTAGATATTCAACACCTAGTGTGTGGAGAACACCAACCTACAATTTCAACTACGGCAGTTCGTTGTATAGCAACTCGCTGTCGTGGCTCGATTGGAAGGTTTAGTCGAGGAATACCGCTATTCGCGTAGCGGTATTCCTCATGCTTGAAGTTAAACTTTAACTTTTAGGAGGCTATCATGTCACGCCAAGTTTGGGTCAAGGGGCACTACCGCAAAGACGGTACATATGTCCCCGGACACTACAGAACTAGTCCAGATGGAAATTGCCAAAACCACTACGACTATCCGGGCAACTACAACCCGAATACAATGGAGTTTACTGGTGGCGATCCTCTGGAATACCTTTAACAATGTCGGCGAAAGAAACGCCCTACGCTCGCCCTTCAACCTCTTAAGCCGTTGAAATCCTTAAGAGCACTGAAGCCATTGAAAGCTTTGAAACCAAATATAATGACCTAGCTTGGCGGCAATTCATAGTCTCGCGAGGCTTGTGTGTTGGCGCCCGGCATTTTATTCCCAGTATAAGCACCAACTTTATACCGTACACCGTCTTCCATGAAGAACTGCATCTCTCGAATGTTATTAACGTGATGTTCGTTCTGGCAATCTACATGGTTGTATTCCTCATCTTCGTTAACAGTAATATGAGGTTCAACCGCGTCGCGA
Source organism: Candidatus Poribacteria bacterium (assembly GCA_965204085.1). Classification (GTDB taxonomy): domain Bacteria; phylum Poribacteria; class WGA-4E; order WGA-4E; family JAJDTR01; genus JAJDTR01. The sequence goes on from CBDBEE010000003.1 coordinate 258,426, forward strand.
TACAACTCGACCCAATTGGGAGTTTCAAGTCCCGTATCCCAAAAATAGATGGTGTGATTATACTCGACAGGAAAGGTTTTATCCGGACCGCCGTTTATACACAAAAAGCGGTGCTCTGAACGAGTAATGCATACGATGTTGCCATCAATGTTTTGGATGTTATGAGTTAAACTGGTTACTTCGGCGTAACTACCGGTCCAATTGCCTTGGGGTGCATAAACACGCATTAGAGTAATTCTCCTTACACATAGTGCTACAAGTTAAATCTGAATGCCGTAATGGTCAAACAGATTGTCCAATTTATCGAGGAAATCTTCCGCCTTGTAGGTGGAATCAATCTCGACTTCCAAACTATCGGACTGAACAAGGATAGCCGCCAACCCGAAAAAGTATACTAATGTGTTTCTCAATTTGAAACCATCACTTCGGAAGTGTCGATTTCTCTACAGAAACACACTATACATAAATATACTATACACATATTAAGTTGTCAATCTAAAAATTATCAAAACATTAGGGATTCGGAACTTCCTCGTATTGGTGATCGTGACCTCCCTGTACTCTCACAGAATTATGGAGGACGCAGATCTACGTTCACTACTCCTCATACCATTTCGCTTGAATATTGGTGCATATGATGGCTTAACTACGTCGTTCACTTACTCCGTAGGCGGGGCATCTTGCCCCGCCGACTTTGCGCGGAGACAAGACTTACTGTTCTGCTTAACGCATGTTTCTTTTCCTGATTTGCGCGATCAATGCACAATCATTTTAGAGAAATGGTATCACTCACGTATAGCTGTTTCCCGCGAGACGAGGAATCTGCGATTTGATGATCGCAGATTGGCTTGGATTGCCAAGTCCAAGCCTTGGTTGATGAGGCTATTTGTAATGTCATCGGGGGCCGGCATTACTATGGAAAAATGTCTTATAAAAAACGGATAAAATCGAGTAAAAGGAGAAAGTCTCATGATATTCAAAACCACTCAAAGCCTAAGTTCGACTTTGTACATTAAAGTGGCATGATAAACGGTGTCAATCAAGCGTTCCAGAAAAGAGGCTGAGATTTTAGCCATCTGGCTTTTTTGGTTGACCTTTGAAAAAGTCGTTGGTGGTGCGCAGTACCTTTACGGTGGGGCAAGATCCCCCGCCTACGGGTTAGCGTTGTACGGCTTACCATACATCCCAACCGTTGTACTTTTGTACAAAGTCGAGCTAAGAGCCTGTTTGAATAGTCGGTAGCAAAGCTATTTTTAGTCATTTGAAGAAAGATTTCTTCACGTGTGTGTAATTCCCGCTATATACCTGTCGCCCCGCTGGGGCTTAGGTACGTAACGTTTCGGTGTTTCTACACACCTTCCGCCCCTCCGGGGCTTTTAGAGGCTGGTGCGCAGTGCGCACCCTACAAACTGTATTTTTCAACCAGGCTCTTATACAAAGTCGAGCTTAGTTGACACAGGCGTTTTTCTTTCAAGCGAGGAGGTACAACGATGTGGACTCAGGGTTTCATTCGAACCGCTCTGATTTTCCTAGTAACGATGACTTTACTGGTGCGGGAATCGGATGGGGATGCCGAAACATGGATTAAACTTTTTGACGTAATTAACTGGGAATGGGTAAGTGTACTTGAAGCAGGTGAAAACCAACTCTACGCAGGGACATCCGAGAGAATCTTCATCTCTCAAAATGATGGGTACTCTTGGTATACGGTCACGTTCAAAGACTTAGTTACTGCGATTACAGCCGATGGGGATACGGTGTATGCGGGAACATGGAGCACAGGTGTATTTCGGTCAGATGATGCCGGGGTGACTTGGAAACCTATTCTGAACGGATTGCGCGTTCTGGAACGCGACGACGGAGAACGCTTTTACGGAATAGTTTACCGAATCCTCGTCAGGGGTAACGAGATCATCAATGTAATGTACCACAAGGGCACGTATGTATCAAACGATCGTGGCGAGACATGGCACGACGTTTCAGGGGAATGGGAACTAGGCGACAGTATCCAATCCATGACGGAATTTGACGGTTATCTGTGGAGCGCGATTTCCGCAATATCGATGCGGCGTTCGCCTGACAATGGACGAACGTGGGAGCACGTGCGGCAATACAAGAGTGGTCGTATTAATGATTGGGCAGTGCTTAATAATCGATTGTACATTGCCGGGAGTGACGGCATTGGAAGATGGAATGAGCAAACACGAGATTGGGAGTACCCTATGAAAGGACTGCCGAGCAAGCGAGAAATATACAGTTTGGCTGTACATGAGGGTCGTCTATTTGCCGGACTACGCTCGAATGGGGTCTACGTCTTTGATGCGAAATCGGAAATTTGGTTTTCCGTAGGTCTAGACAAGGTTGTAGTGCGTGCACTCTTATCTTACAAATCCTCACTGTACGCCGGCACAGATGACGGTCTCTATTCTACTCGAATCCCCAGGGTGCAACCGCATGGGAAGGCGGTCGCTACCTGGGGCCGTATAAAACGGAACGCGAGCGATTAGTCGTATGTAGGGTGGGATTAAGCGAGTGGATAGCGAGCGCGATAGAGATCCTTACGAGGTGTATTTCCACTCACTTCAGGCGTTGAAATCTGACCAGAATTAGTCGGATTTTGTTACTTATACCATTTCTCTACATTCGAAGTGCATAAATAGCGTCAATCAAGTCTTTCCAAGGCGGGGCAAGATGTCCCGCCTACGTAGAAGGTGAACGACATAATTCAGACATTATATGCACTGTTATTCAAAAGAAATGGTATTAGAACATGCTATAAACCACCCGAATCCCAAGAAAAGTGAATTCATGTGGAATTTGATTGCTAAACCTAATTCTCACTGTATTCGCGGAATCGTAGAGAAATCAACAAACCAAGATTACAGGGAAAGTTCGACAGAGGAAAACATATCCGATGAATTCTGCCGTTTGTTGATCGAAACTGCGTGGCTACCTGATTCTAACGGACAAATGCATAAACCGTGCGAACTTACTGTTGACGAACTTCCTGAATCATTTGTGCGGGACGTGAACTTAGCAGAAAAACTAGGCTTGAAAAAAGATGAGGTGGCTGAATTTGCAGAAAGAAATGGACTGCCGGTAGAGATTCTCAGCGACCTAATCCAAAACCCACAAGAATACGAGGACTTTAGGGAGTGGAGGGCTGCAAGAAACGCGTCGGCTTTATCTGAAGAAGGCTCAGAGACTGAGCCTAATCCTCTGGGATCGGGGCGCGATAGGCAAAGTACAAGAAACACACCAACATTTCTAGTGAGGCGAGTGTCTGATCCTGACCGTTGGAGTGCCAGATTTAATGAAGAACTAGAGCATCTACCAACGAGAGAGTACGAACAACGCGTAAGATCCGTGCAAGTTAACGCTGCGACCGAGTATTCTCGCGTGTGGCTTAAGGTCATGTATACCAACGACGATGAACGAATGGTTTGCCAGATCTGCGAGAAGGAAATGCCGTTCAAAAAACGTGACGGTGAATACTACTTTGAAGCGGTAGAGGCACTCACAAACGAGCATTTCACAGCGGTACACGAAGCCCAATTTGTAGCGCTCTGTCCAGAGTGCGCCGCGAAATACAAAGAGTTCGCAAAACGCAACCGAGAGACCATGTGCGATGTAAAGAACCAATTGCTTTGCGCCGATGATTGCAGAGTTTCGCTGAGACTTGGCGAACATGACGCCAACCTCCGTTTTGTAGAAAAACATTGGTGGGGATCAGAGCCATCTTGGAATCGGTTTAATTCATGGGTCTGATATGATTTCAAAAACCAAATCGAAAGAGAGTCTGATGTTGCAATGAGTTCTCAAAATAGTTATAAAAAGTGCTATGCCGCCTATATTGCCCAAGAGGATGGTTGGTGGGTTGGTTGGGTTCAAGGGGTTCGCGGTGTAAATTGTCAGGAGAGAACCCGAAAGGAACTTCTTGACACCTTGAAAGTTACACTGCCTGAAATTTTGGAGTATGATAGGAAGGGATACGATCAAGTTGGATTCGTTCGTACACCTAAGCCTCATTTTGAGCTGGTTACTATTCGGTTATGAAACGACGGGAGCTTGAAGGGCATCTCAGAAAACACGGTTGTGTTCTAGAAAGAGAGAGAGCAAACACGCTATTTGGACAACTCCCGAGTTTAATGTCATTGGTGCAGTTCCGAGGCACACCGAAATACCAAGAGGGACTGTTAGGCAGAATTGTCAAGCGCTGATTGTGCCCAACTGAATTGTGTAAAAAAAAGAAACCGAGTTTTGAGGAAAAAACTCGGTTTCAAGATAATGGGCTCTTCGAATTGTACGCCAACACTAACTCTTTGCCGACAGGTCAACGCAGACCAACTCTTTTTGGTTTCGCAGGTAGAGTTTGCCTCCGAGGAGGGTCGGCGGGGTGAAGCAGCGACCTTCCAGAAGCTGTGTTTCGGCTATTCCTTTGTACTCGGACGGGTCAGCCTCGGCAATCCCCAGATTGCCCCCTTCTCCAAGAATAATCAGGTGACCGTCGGAGAGGAGCAGCGTGCCTCTGCCGAACCCACGGTGCGCCCACTGTTGTTCGCCGGTGTTCGCCTCGATACACTTCAAGATGCTTTCGTCGAACCCGTACAGGTATTCGCCGAGAAGCACGGACGAACTCATCCAGTTCTCCATCACGTCGTGACTCCGCCACACCTCTTCAACGCTCAGCTCATCATCGTCGGATTTAATCTGCACGAGCACCGATCCCTTGTCGTAAGCGGCGGAGACGAAAATCCGGTCGCCCGGCAGGTGGAGTGGCACGGCGGCGTTGATGTCGTTTCCGGTGGGCCATGGATCATGTGTCCAGTAAACGGTGCCGTCGGTCGGTGAAACGGAGACGAGCGATTTACCCGTCATAAAAATTGCCTGCCGGACGCCGTTGGAGTCGATAACGATGGGCGATGAGTAACCTGTTCTGTCCGTGTGAGATGTCCAGAGTATAGCGCCGGTTTCCTTGTCGAACGCGACGATGGATTTTCCGTTTTTTCCGCCCGCTTCGATGAGGAGCGAATCGCCTTCGATTATGGGCGATGACGAGAACCCGAAACCGGGCATTCCGCTTTCAAACTCGGTCACGAAATCGTGTCCCCACACCTTTTCGCCGCTGTCCGCATCCAAGCCGTAAAGTTTACCTTTGGCGCCGAGCACATAAACCTTGCCGCCGTCAACCGCCGGTGTTGAACGGGGACCGCTGCCTTCACCGGAGTGATATTTCTCATCGGTTCGAGAGCGCCAGATTTCCGTCCCGTCCGATGCATCCAGACAGACAGCAAACTCATCCTCGCCTTCCGAGAGCATGGTGTAGATGCGGCCGTCCACGATGGAGATTCCGGAGTAACCTTCGCCGATCGGGATGCGCCAAAGTACCTCTGGCCCATCCTCGGACCAAGTCTTGAGCCAGCCGGTTTCCGGGGAGATGTTGTCGCGGTTTAGCCCCTGATATTGTGGCCATTCCGCTTTAGCTCCGCCGCAGCCTGCGAGGAGAGCCGCAATTGTCACCAGCGTGATGAGTAATCCAGTTGTGAAGAGTAATGCACCTTGATAGCGTCTGCTCATGTGTGATTCCTTTCTCTTTATTGAAGAAGTTCCTACTGTGTCCGTTTTTGAATCTAAAACCGTGAAACTCGTCAAGGTTATGATTATGTCAATAATTCACAACACTAAACAGTACGTTTAGCGAGGATTTCTATTTTAACAGTTTCCGATAGGTTTATCAATCTTTATTGTGAAGTATTTCGATGGAGTTGGAATAAGCGGAGTAGAAAACACAGGTCGAAATTGGCCGCAAAACATGGTAATTGTGAATCGAGATTTTCGGATTAACGGTGGGGTGTGGAAATTGGACTGACCGGTTTTTTGCGTTCCAATCGTTTTGCTTCCCTCTCCAACGCTCTGGATTTGGCTCGCCACTTTTTCCACGCCTTGCGTCTGGCTTCGGCTTCCTCCGGCGTCATCGAATCAAACCTGACTCTGAGATCTTCAACTGTATCAATTTTCCCTAGCCCTTCAATAAGCGGAGTCGATTCCCGAATCAATCTATCAAATTCGGCATCAAGCGCCATGGATCTTGTCCGATACTCATCATATTCGAGGGGTTGATTGTAGCTGTGTATGGCGAGGCTGATTACGAGGACGGAAAACGTGATAAATATAATTGCCGAGGGCCAATTTTTCTTCAGGAAGTTCATCGGGCGGTCTGATATATGAAGGTGGGGTGAGGAAGTCTCGGTTTCGCCACACATGGCAAGGTTAGCATCGGTAGGAGTCTTGAGTCAACATTTATCAACCCTTTTCACAGGGAAAACGCACCTAATTTTGAGTGAGAATTTAAACCGATGGCGAGGAAAAGTAGGGAACGCAGATCTGCGTTCCCTGTAAGCCCTAAAACGCCGTATGCGTTTGAAAATCCGCACGCACACTGCGAGGAGAGGGTTGGTGGGCAGTGCCCACCCTACAGGTTGTGTAAGAGAGATACTCACGTTTTGGTTTTCGATTGGATTGTTAGTCGGTGTATTGGATTACGCGGGCATCCAGTACGGATAGCCCCCGCTCGTGCACTTTGACGGGGTTCAGATCGAGTTGGGCGATGCGGGGATTTTCTATGAGGAACGCGGAGACGTTCAGCAGCGCGGTGCGGAGCGATTCGAGGTGCACCGGTTTGCTTCCTCGAGCGCCGGTGAGCAGCGGAAAGCCACCGAGTTCTCGAATCATCTGGTCGGCGTCGTCGGAGGTGATAGGGCAGACTCTGAAAGAGACATCCCGCATCACCTCGACATAGACGCCGCCCAGTCCGAACATCAGCGTTGGTCCGAACGTTGGATCGTTCATGCCGCCGATGATGACTTCAACACCATCGTTCTCAACCATTTTGCTCACCAGCACGCCGTTGATTCGAGCGTCGTGCTTGAAATCGCACGCGTTGGCGCCGACCTCGTCGAAGGCTTTAGCCACCGCCTCGGGCGTACTTAACCCCAACTTCACGCATCCGATGTCCGACTTGTGCAGCACGTCTCGGGAGGCAATTTTCAGTACGACCGGATAACCGATTTCATCGGCGGCGTTGATTGCTGCCCGCGCTGTTGCTACAAGGCGGTATACCGGGAAGGGCAATCCGGCGGTTTCCAGCAACCGGTTGGCTTGATGTTCAAGGAGAGGCTCTGTTCGGTTTCCGCTGACGTTGGGGTGCGTTGCCGTCGCGCCATCAAAGCGCCGTTCGGTCTTCGCTGCTCTGTATCGGGCATACCGCGCCAAGCCCGCCATCGTATTTACGGCGTCGTGGTGATCCATGAACAGCGGCACCCGGTTTTTTCGCAGCGTGTCGAACGACTTGGATTCCGCATAGGAGTAGTAGGTATAGATTAGGACGGGTTTACCGGTTTTTGCGATGAGAGCCGCCATCTTCTCCGCCGAGGCTTCCACCTCCGGCGCGACATTCGGATTCAGGAAATCCCATCCGGCGAACCCCCCGACAACAATCAATCCGTCAATCTCATCCCCCTCAAGCATAATCTCCGCGACCTCGGGAATCTTTTCCCACATCGCCAAATCGACCGGATTGTTCACTTGTCCAATTTCGGGTACAATCTCCCGCAAGCGTTCTTGGTGTTTGGTGGAGAAGGTCGGCAGATCCAGCCCATTCAGTGCACACGCATCGGCGGTCAATGCGCAATCGCCGCCGCCCTCGGAGAGCACCCCGACACGGTTACCTTTCGGCAGTTTACCGTGACTCAGCGCCAGCAGGAGAGAACTGAACTCTATCGCGCTTTCTACCCGCAACGCGCCGCACTGCTTGAAAGCCGCCGCATAGACCTCATCCTGACCGGCGAGGGAGGCGGTATGGCTTGAGATGACGCGCGCGCCTTCTTGGGTGCGCCCGGTTTTCATCACGACGACCGGCTTCACTTTGGTCGTCTCCGCCACCTCATCCAGGAACTTCCTTCCATTGTTTATTCCTTCGATGTGGAGTCCTATCGCGTTGACACCGTCATCCTCTCGCAGAAATCGGACAATCTCATGGAATTGGACGTCCGCCTGATTCCCCAAGCCGATGATGTGGCGAAATCCCAGCCCCCGCTTGATTCCGGGGAAGGCGAGTGATCGCGTGAGGTTCCCGCTCTGACCGACCAATGCGATGCTTCCGTCCCGAATATAACCCGACAACAGTCCGTCAAATTTTGCGGGTGCGCTGAAGAAGCCCAACGTATTGGGTCCGATGACACGAATCCCCTTCGCCTTCGCTTGACGGACAAATTCGTCCTGGGCGGCTTTGCCCGCATCGTCTAGCTCTGCAAATCCGCCCGTGAGGAGCATGATGCCTTTGACGCCCTTCTCAACGCACTCTTCGACGGATGCCCCGGCAATCTGGCGAGCGGTCACGACGATTGCCAAGTCGATCTGGTCGGGAACATCAAGGATGCTGGGATGGCATTTCAAGTCGAGGATGGCGTCCGCTCTCGGATTGATTGGATGAAGATTGCCCTCATAGCCGTAGTTTTTCATTATGGAGAGGTAGGTATAACTGAAACTGGTGGGGTTGCGCGAGGCGCCGATGAGCGCGACGGATTTGGGGTTGAGAATGTCGTTCAAGGGGTTTGACATGCGAGTGTGTTATTCATCTTTGCCAGACGGGTGTCCGGTGGGAATGACATCCACCGGGTATTCGGATAGGTTTTCTGCACCGGACGCTGTGATGAGGTAGGTGTTCTCAATGCGTGCGCCGTAACGTGCCTCGGGCGTGTAGCCGCCGGGTTCAACGCAGACGACATCGCCGACGCGCAAAATGCCTTCGCGGTCGCGGTTGAGATCGGGGGGTTCGTGCATGCGGATTCCGATGCCGTGTCCGGCGTGATGCACCAAACCTGTGTCTGACAACGCCGGGTGCTCCCGAATCTGGTCGTCAAGCGCGCGCCATATCTCCGTACCGCGTGCACCGGGCTTGAGCAGCGATGGCACCGTATCCTGCACTGCTGCGATGTGGTCAAATATCGACTGTTGCAGATCGGTTGGCTGGCTGTCGACAATGAAGGTGCGCGCCAAATCCGACCAATAACCCCGGCAGCACGTATGACCGTCGAAGATGTAGAGTTCTCCCTGCTCAATTCGTCGGTTACGTGCGGGACCGTGCCGCTCTCCGCACTGGTAATCACCGTCGTGAAACACCCGTTCCCCCGCCTTGAGCATGGCGCCGCGCTGGCTCTCAGCCAGAACCTCCAACTCGTTTACGCCCGACCTCAGGATTGCCTGAGCGGCGTCGTATGAGGCGAGATTGACTTCAACGCTCCACCGGAGCATCTCCAACTCATCCGGATCTTTGCAACGCTGCACCTCTGAGAGTAAACCGTCAATTCCGATAGACTCGCTCGGATGCAGCGCATCATCTGCGGTTTGCCGGAGTAGACTGGACACCGCTTCAAACTGTATCCCCAGCCGATGGAGGCGCGCCGTATCTTGGAGTTTCGCCTTGACGACAGCGTTCAGTTGGTTCATTAGATCGAAATTCAGCGTATCCAACTGATGCCATTCGTATGTAAGCCAGTCATCGACGCATGAGATACCGTCATCGGTATGGGAGACGACCCAGCAGCCTCCGTCGGTTTCGAGTAGCATGAAGACCGGGAAGGTCTCCGGAAGGAGTTTTCCCGTAAAGTAGTAGACATCACGGGGTTCCATCAGCATGGCGGCATCAATATGCTGCTCGGCAAGTCGCGATCGAAATCGGTCTTGTCTATCTAGGCAGCCGTTTTGTGTTAGTGTGGGCATCGGTGAAACCCCGGGCGGAATAGGACAGCGGAAGGTTTTCTATAACCTATCCTTGCGTTGGGTAATATTGCGCTTGTTTTCGCAACACAAGTGTGTCGCGATTCGGAGGTCGCAGGGCTCTCTATCGCCTTCCTTATCCAGTCAGTTGATCCTACCGTTTATGGGGTGTTTTGGTGATTGTCTGAATCACGGATTTTCACTGATTAAACGGATTACACGGATTATACGCCTTCTGTTGAGTAAAATTGAGTTGGTTTCCTCGACAACTATGGGTTCTAATACGACTTACGCGGCACCAGCAGGTCGCGATTCGGAGATGGGATCTCTATGGTCGTACAGAGGCGATCACAATCTAACAGATTGTGGTACGGAAATCTACGATCTCACTTGATCGTGGACTACTTTACCAGACGCCCGAAAACACGCAATTCCCTGCAACGTGAAGTATAGAATCAACCCATAGGCTCAAATTTCGGAATGCTGATTTCGGGGGTAACATCGTCGAAGGTTACTTGGACGCGCATACCAACTTCCACCGCCGACGGGTCGATATTGACGACATTGGAAATCATGCGTGCACCGTCGTCCAGATCGATAATGGCGTAGACGTAGGGCACTTCGGACTCGAAACCCAGATGCGCCACCTGATGGATAATCGTGAAGGAGTAGACCGTGCCGAGCCCTGTTGACTTAAACCAGCCGAGATCTTCGGATAGGCACCGATAGCACATCACACGCGGGAAATGGATAACCTCGCCGCAGGCGTTGCATCGCTGCAGGAACAGTTCGTGCCGCTTCGTCGCTTTCCAGAACTCTTCCGTTTCGGGTTCTATCGTGGGTAACGGCTTGGTATATTCGGCTTCTGTGGACATAGCCCCACCTCCTGCCCCTACGGGATTTCATTTCCAAATATCAGCGTGCATTGATCCGCCATGGAGCCGCCGTTGCCGTTGGACAAGCCGAAGGTGGCATCCTCAACTTGGAGGTCGCCGGCTCTGCCCATCAGTTGGCGGGTGGCTTCAATCGAGTGCATGAGGTGGATGCCGGGGTTCGGTTGCCCTCTGCCGAGTTGACCGCCATCGGTATTGAGCGGCATCTCTCCCTTGTAGGTCAGATCGGTTTCCTCAACATACGCGGCGCCCTCCCCCTTCTCGCAGCAGCCTATGTCCTCAAGCGAAATCACGACCGTGATGGTATAGCAATCGTAGAGTTCGACGAAATCCATGTCCTGTATTTTCAATCCCGACATTTCGAAAGCGTGCTTCGCCGCGAGCTTGACCGGGGAGGTGGTGAGGGAACGCTCGTAGCCGTAGGCTGGATTCCACAATCCTCTGTCAAACTGCTGCCCTCCGCCTAAAAGATAGACCGGCGGATTATTGGTGTCCTTCGCGCGTTCCGCAGTCGTCATCACGAGGGCACAGCCGCCGACGCAGGGCATAACAATTTCGAAGAGGTGGAGCGGATCGCAGATGAGCCGCGAATCTAGCACGTCTTCCACGGAGACTTGCTTTTTCAGCAGGGCGTTCGGAAACTTCGAGGCGTGATAGCGCGCGTTGATGACCACATGCGCGAACTGGTCGTCCGTAGCGTCGAATTCGTGCATATAGCGCCGTTTGATCATGGCGTATGCGGAGTTGTTGAACATCGGACCGTAGATGCTGTCGAAATCCCGTTCAAACGCCGTGCCGGTCTCCAGCCCGAATTCGTAGATGCGCTTCGGATCCATGACACTGCCGGCGACAATCAGGATATTGTTGCAGAGTCCTCCCGCCAGCGCCGCCGCCCCGTACAGAATTGCCGCATTGCCCGATGCCCCGCCGCGATAAACGTTGTCGAGAAACCACGGATGGAGTTGAAGGTATTCCTGCAAGTCCTCGGTCCAGGTTGGCTCTTCGTCAAGTGGGTATATCGAGATTAAGCCGTCAATGTCGTCCTTCGTCAGCCCGGCGTCCTCAATAGCAAGCTTCGCCGCCCGGCAGTACTCCGTGTAGTTGGATCGATCGCCGGGATTGCTCTTGAGAAATTCGGTTTCGCCATAGCCGACGATTGCCGCTTTGCCCTTTATTCTCATGTGTGGCAGTACCCCCTAGAGGCAGTGGCCAGTGACCAGTGGCTAGTGACCAGTGAAAAAGCAGTTAATAGTGTGTAGCAAAGATGGAGAGGATTCGTATTACTTCTTCCATGAATCGGAGAAATTTGCGTAAGTCCCATATGAAACACCAGCAAACTCCCCTAATAGGACCGGGGCTGGTTGTTAACGAGGAAGATAGGTGCCGGGGGCAAGCCCTCTTCCCAAACGCGAGAGCCGTCCGGCTGTTTACGGATGGTGAACCTGTCGAAAACCTCTCCCGCCAGATTTTTCGCTTCAGCCGTGAGCACCTCATCCGTCAATTTAATCTTGAAATAGTGCATCTGATGGATGGCAATCGCCGCATCAAACCATTGCGGAGCCGCATCGTCAGGATCTACCGGGCGGTAGGCGTTACACCCGCCGCCCAGCGTGATGAAAGCCGTTCCTCGGGAGTCGTCGCGTACACGGCTGACGGGGTTTACCGGGTAGGTGCGCTCGTAGAAGTGTTGATGACCTCGAAAGACGAGATCGATGCCCTCACGCCATGCGAGGGGCTCCACACACTCGGATATTTCGGGCAAACCGGGACCGTCGTTAGGCGCGTCCAAGCGGCAGAAGGCGGTGCCGGGTTCATGGTGATAGACGAATCGCCAGCGCGCATCCCGAGAGCGCTCGAGATCTCGGGTAAACCATTCGAGTTGGGTCATTCTGCCTTCGGGCAGATCAAACTCTTCGTTCAGCACACTGTAGGAAAGCGGTGTGACACACAAGCCGATGAAATGCGCGGGAGCGGCATCGAACGAGTAGAAGAAACCCGGGACGTATTGCTCCAATCGCTCAAGCCATTGCTTACGCGCGGCGTCGAAATCGCCGTCGAAGTCGTGATTGCCCGGAATCGGACGGAGCGGTATCCCCGCCTCGGTCAGCGGACGGATGCGTTCGAAAAAGGCGTCCCACGGCGCCGGGTCTGCGCCTTTCGCCATGACGAGATCGCCGGGTATCACGACGAATTCGGGGTTTTCCGAGACGAGGCGTTCGGATAAGTGTGTCAGGTTGTCGTCGGGGATTTGCCAATCCGCAACAACGCAGAAGTTGAGTTCGGTAGGGTTGGGTGTGTTCTCCATTATATCCTGTGTCCGCCAAGGGTTTTAGTAACGATTCGGTTTGTGAGATGGTATAAGGAGAGTTGAGTTGTCACTGTCTCGGACGTAAATGTAAAACACCGCGCCCTTACAGATGAATCAACTCTGCTCATTCTCGTTGTGGTGGGCGAGGTGCGCTTTGTAATTCTGATTCAGTTCTCGGATTTCTGCCCGAAGGTCGCGTGTTCCCGTGTCAATTTTCTCATGAATCGCCTGAGAATTTGAATCTATCTTATCATTGAGTTTGCTCATGTCGGCATGGATTGCCTGAGAAATGGATTCTATCTTATCGGCAAGGGTCAGAATATCCGATCGCATCTGCCGCGTATCCTCGCGAATTTCCCTATTCACCGCAAGGATTGAGTCAAAACCATGGTTGATTTGTTGATGGCGGTTACTGTTTCTTCTGTTCATGTCCGCCTTGCTAGGAATCCGCCAACCCAGTAGGAAAATTATGATGGAGATGCCTACAAGAGAACAAAGTCCAACTACAAGCGGAATCCAGACCGTTATCACCTCAGTAGGCCCGTTCACTGAATCTCTCTCCGTCAGGATCTGATGTTCGACCTCATTTTGCAGTTATTATCTAGATGAAAGCGTAAATCAACGCACATCTCTCGACAATCAACCCCATTGCTTTTCATTCATCGCCCGAGTATTAGTGTCTACTTTGTCGGCGAGTTTACCCATTTCCTCTCGGATGACTTGAGTATTCGCTTCTATCTTATGGGTGAGTTTGCCAATGCCCGCCTGGATTGCCTGAAAGTCGGCATCCAATTTGTTGGCGAGTCTATCAAGACCGGCGTCCAATCTTATTAAGGAAAGCTATGATTAGCTTGTGATTCTCGCGAATCTCCGCTCGAAGAAGGTCTCTTGCCTTTTGCATGTCTTTTCTGCTGGGGAGCCTCCACGAGAAAATGGCAATACCGAAAATTATGGCTACAAGCCTTAGTAACTGAATCACGTTCTCGAAGTTCAATCCTTCCATTGGCGGTTTCTTCCCCAAGTTTGAATCGTGAGTTGTACTTGCAGCGTTCTTGGTCATCAATTCAATTGTAACAGAGAAGTGGCAAATAACTCAAAGCAAATCTGTACCCCATTTTAACTGAGTCCCATGGCTATGTAACAATTCTCCCTCAAATCCGACATGGACTAATCTGATTGAACCACCGGTTTTTTTGTTTGAATTACTCCCCTTTAGACAGATCAATGTGCGATTTTAGTTTACTGTGTAATGTTTGATAACATTTTTTGACTAAATCACGGTTGGGGTCTAAATCGAGGTCAGTGTTATCCGCTAACTCTATCAATTCTTCAAACATTTGGCGTTGCCTAGCCAACTCGCTCAACTCGGTGTTGAAACGCTTGATATAATCCTGAAACTGTTTTTTCAAGTCCAACATTTCGGCCGGTGTGTTGGCATCTGGGTCATCAAAACTGTCGTAGTTCACATCCAGGCGGCATCTTGTGACATGATATTCAAAACTGATTCCGCAATTTGTTGCATCCGTCCAGATTGATTTTGCACTCTTGCTTATGTGCATTTTACCCATATTGCTCTTCCTTTCATTGAGCTACAGTCCGACAAGCGTAGTTTAACGTATTCCGTGCCTCTGTCGTCTTTGATTGCGTTGCATAAACCACAGAGGAGGTTAGCAGATTGTCCTGTACTTTAGAGTTCATGATGGTTCAATTCGTGTTCATACTCTTGTATTTCTTATGTTGAGCCTCTTTCTACGGAGGAGGCGAATTTGCTTTTTCCCGCGCCCTTTTTATCCCGTATTGGAGTTGACGCATAGCACTTCGATTGTGCTTAGCACATTCTATACCGGCTGCGAAATCGTTTATAGCCTCAGCATAATACCCTAGTTTTGCGTTTGCACGTCCGCGCGAGTCATAAATCTGCCACACGTTCGATTTTATCCGCAGCGCACTATTGTAGTGATTTATTGCTAGTTTGTGATGCCCTGATAAAGTTAGGTATTCGCCCCAAATAAAAAATCCGCCTGCCCTAAAATCTTGGCCCGTCAGTCCTATGCGCCCCTCAATCAAATCCGTTATTTCGGCATCAAACATCCCAGATATGTTACCGGTTACGATGCGCCTATCGTTGTCGTTATAAGGTTCGCCGAAAATAGCGTTTGTTGCAATAACGTATTGACTGTAATCCCAATCGTTTTTGCGCTTGAACTCAGGCATACTTTCCCATTCAGCGGTGATAACTTCTGCGGCTATTCCTGGTTGTTCCGCGTTATCCATCCATTTGATTTCCTTGAGAACCGCGTTTTTATGTACCAATTCCACCCTGAGTTGGGCTTCAGTTTCAACGGCTGCGTGAAGTGTTTCGAGTGCCTTATCTATTAGACCAGAGCTTTCTGTTAGACCATAGCGTTTTATAGCCGCAGAATATTTCACTTCCGCCTTGCGCTTGGCTTCGCTTGCTTCAGCTATTTTTCGTTGTAGTTCCGCAATGCGTTCAGCCGCCTTACGTCTGCTTTCCCTGCGTTCAACTTCTGCACGTTCGGCTTCTGCCCTACGGTTGGCATCTGCTTTTATGGTCGCCTCAAGTGTTTCGTAGGCTTCTTGAACTAGCTTAAACAGTTCCGCAGACCCCATTTTGTCCGGGTGGTTTGCCCGCGCTAATCGCCGATATGCAGATTTGATATCGGATGGCGTTGCCTTGGCGTCGAGTCCTAGTATGCTAAGAGCCTTATCCTTGTTCATAACGATTTGCTTCTTCCTCTGATGGAGTTTGAAAGGATCAGAAAAACAGAGGCTTTGCGTGTTTTTGTCGTCACCCGGCAGTACACCTGTCGCCCCGCTGGGGCTTAAGTGAGTGGGGCTGCAACATTGCTATACACCTGCCGCCCTTCCAGGGCTTTGGCTGTACAGTGTAGCTATGAGTGGATTTTCAAACAGTCTCGTAGTCATTTATCTTGATCGCAGATTTATTTGATTCAAGATTGTCCGCTTACTATAACACAAAATCTCTATCTGAGGGAACGTAGCTGATGAATTGAATTCTATTGCGCTGTGTAGCCGCCATCCACAACTAGCGATGTTCCCGTAACCCAAGCGGACTCGTCGGAAGCGAGGTAGAGCGCGGCGGAAGCGACGTCCTCGGGCGTCCCCACCCTGCCGATGGGGTGCATGGCGGCGATTTCGTCACCGCGTTGCGCCAGGTCTTCCCGGTTAAAGTCTATCTCCACCCAAGCCGGGCACACCGCATTCACGCGGATATTGTGCTCGGCAAAGTCTAGCGCCATACACTTCGTTAGGAGTTCGATGCCGCCCTTGGCGGCGTTATACGCGCCCTGTTTTCGCTGGCCGACGTGACCGGAGATTGAGGAGCAGTTGACAATGGCGCCGCCGCCGTTCTCAATCATGTGGGGAAGGGCGTATTTGGAGCACAGGAAATTACCCCGCAGATTTATCCCCATCAGGCTATCCCACTCCTCTTCGGTCAGCTCCATGATGGTTTTCCCGATCCCGATAAACACGCCGGCATTATTGAAGAGGATATCGAGCTTGCCGTACTTCGACACGGTCTGATTGATCATGTGTTGAACCTGATCGCTCTTTGACACATCCATGGAAAGGCAGGTTGCCTCTCCTCCTTCCGATTCAATTTGGTTCACGGTGTCTTCAATCGGCTTTGTCCGTCTTCCCGTGATCATGACCTTTGCGCCCTCTTGGGCAAAGCGTACCGCCGTACCGCGACCTATTCCTGTTCCGCCGCCGGTGACAATGGCGACCTTGTTCTCTAATCTCATTGGCTGCCTACTCCTAGGTTATACACGCATTCGTTCTCAATGAAAATTCGTTGTAGTTGTGAGAAGTTGCCGGTGACTAGGTTCTGCGGTGCACAGACACAGATTCGTTCGTAGGGGTTGGGTTTCCCAACCCGATGGTCACACACCAAAGTTGGCAACGGGCGAGGGGACCTCGCCCCTACGATTGGACACACACTTCACATAAATGTCAACCGAACCTAGCGAAAGGAACGAATTGTACTGACCACTAGCCACTGACCACTGTATTTACAATTCCAAGCGGTTGTTCTCCCGCAAAGACTTTTACGACGTTTTCGGCTGCGCCGCGCGCCATCCGATACATAGCCTCCTCGGTTGACGCAGCCACGTGTGGACCTAACACGACGTTTTCGATTGATAGCAACGGACTGTTCGTGGGTGGTTCCTGCGAGAACACATCCAATCCCGCGCCTGCAATCCAGCCCGCATTAAGCGCATGGATAAGGCTGGATTCGTCAACGATGGGGCCACGAGCGGTATTGACCAGATAGGCGGTCGGCTTCATCAATTTTAGTTCGGGTTCGCCGATCAAACCGGACGTTTCCGGGCTTAAGGGTGAGTGGATGCTGACGAAATCGGCGCGTGCCAGGAGTTCCTCCAACGACAGGTAGGTTACGCCGTACTCCGTCGCGAACGCCTCATCCTGATAAAGGTCATACGCCAAAATCGTCATGTCGAACCCGTATGCCCGTTTCGCCAACCGCTTGCCGATTTTGCCCAGCCCGATAATGCCCAGTGTCTTTTGGTATAACTCAACGCCGAGATGGGGTGACCAACCACCGCCCCGGATGTCTCTATCTCCCTGCGGAATTTGGCGGGCGATGGCAAGCATCAATCCCATCGCCAACTCGGCGACGCTTTCGCTGTTTGCATCTGGCGTTGTCGTCACGATGATGCCGCGTTCTGTCGCTGCCTCAAGGTCTATCGTGTCGAATCCTGCACCGGTGCGCGAGATAATTTTCAGCTTGTCCGCAGCGGAAATTACGCGTCTGGTATAGGGGTGGCTCCCCGTGATTATTCCGTCTACGCCGCCTATGAGCGAGATAATATCGTCCTCAGAAACTGGTTCTCGGGGATGATGCACGGAAAGCCTGCAATTTCGCGCTTCCAAGAAAGAGAGAATCTCGCTGGCATCCCATTCTTGAGGAAAAGCCAAAATCAATACATTATTCATCTGTTGCCTCTGTCGTATCGTAGTTTCAATTAGGATTTGGCAGATATTTGAACTCACTCCCGTAGGCAGTGGGTCTTGTAAACTCAACTCCCGTAGGCGGGGATCAAGCGACTGAATAAGGAGCGCGATAGAGATCCCATCTTGCCCCGCCGCGAATAGTAGGTCGCGATACGGAGATCGCTCCTACAGGGGGCGCAGGCCGGTGTACCGGAGTGTGCCTACTACTCTGAAAAGCCTATGGCACGACGACCACCTTCATACACTCCTCAGGCTGCATCGACTTCAGCATCGCCGATTCCGTTTGTAATAGCGGGTATTTGTGTGAAACAAACTTTTCGAACGGGAAGAGTTCGGCATACCTTAGCATCAACTCCATGCTGGGGGTATAACCCGTGAAGGGGTGGTTGGTCATGCCGATGAGGCGGATATTCTTTGAACAGAAGTGGCGGTGCGGGCTGAGTGATACCTCCCCGGTATCGGCGAAGTTCCCCGGCTCAAGGTAAATGCCTCCTTTGCGCGTCATGTCCAGCCCTTCGGGGACGACCTCGGCGATGCCGGCACACTCGATAACAATATCGGCGCCGCGTCCGTGCGTTTGAGAACGAACAAACTCGACGCGCTCTTCCGAGGTGGTTTCGGCGGCGTTGACGGTGTCATCTGCGCCAAACTCCTCTGCCAGTCCCAAACGGTATTCCGAGCAGTCAATAGCGATGATGTTGCCGGCGCCCATCACGCGCGCCTTGATGAGGTGGCAGATCCCCATGGGTCCAACGCCCTGGATGACAACCGTGCTGCCGGTGGCGAAACCGTCGCCCGTGAGGGTGAATAGCTCCTTGGTCTTGTCGAGGTTATAGCTGACCGCCATGAGCTCCGCCATGACCGCGACGCGCAGGGGTATGTTTTCGGGCACCTTGTAGAGAAATGCGTTTGGCAGGATGTACATGTATTCCGCCCAACCCCCAAACAGATGAGGTGGCTCGGCGGACGTGAATGCGTTGCCATAGCCGCGCAGTTTCTCGCACCACGGAAATGCGAACGTATGCCGACATTCGTAGCATTCCCCGCACACGACATCCGGGCACAGCGCGACCCGATCGCCAACGTTCAGCGGTTCGCCGTTGAAATCAAGACGCGGACGCTCCTTGTCGTTGATTTCGGCGATGACGCCAATGATTTCATGCCCCGGAATGATTGGAAACGGCGTATCGGATTCAGCGTCGGTGCCGGCGTACTGCTTCGTCTCGCCGCGCCAGGTGTGTTTGTCCGTACCGCAGATGCCGCACATCTCGACCTTGAGGAGCACGGCGCCGTCTTCCAGTTGCGGAAAGGGGAACTCCTGAATCTCAATCTTCCCCGGATGGACCATCACTGCGGCGTGTACGCTGTCGCTCATGTCGTTTCCTCAGATTTACAGGTGCTCTCCATTGTTCCTGGGGAATAACGATCGTTATTCCCTACTTTGCCGAAATAGGAAGCGCGACAAAAATTCCCCTGCCGCGCCGTAATCGTAAAAAGGGTTACGGCACACGGAGTGTGCCTACTACTATTACCAGATGATATCCTTTATATCGGGGATAAAGCGCGTTTTTTGGACAGGTTTGCCGCTGGAGCGATTCTCGTAAAGCGGGAGCGCTACACCCTTGGGATCAATGGCGACGACATCCGACCCGCGCATCGTCAATTTGTACGGAATTTCACCGATCACTCGATGCACGTCCCGATCAGGTACGGGGAAGGTTATGGTGACGCAATCCCCCGGATGGAGCAAGCTAATCTTCACGTAACGGCCATCGGTTACATAGCGGCAGGGGCGATCGCCAACGCTGACGTTTACATCGTCGAGCGAGCACCATTCCGGCATTCTGACTGCCACTTTCGAGGCGTCCTTGATGTGCAGAACGACTTTGCCCTCTACCGGAAGATAGCTATCCACATCCAGCCAATCCGAAGCCCGGTTCAGGAGAAGGTTGACACGCACCTCATCCGCCTCTTTCGTGACAATGCTGTCCCAGACGTAATAGAAGGTTCGAGCCCCGTTCGCGGTGCAGCAGTGCATGATGGAAAGCCCCGTCAGCTTCGGTCCCTCCTCCGTTTGCTCGACATGCAGCCCGTCATTGGCGCGCATCCAGCCGAGGAAGGAACCCACGGATCGCTGCGCAATGTCTTGCGTGTCCGTGTGCGGGCGTTCGCTCGGATGAGAGGAAAAGTAGTCCTCCGGTATATCGTGGAGGAAATCGGCGTCGCACATCTGGCCTTCGGCGTACACGTTTCGCACCCACCGATCGACGTCATCCCAGTAGTCGCCCAACCCGGCACGGGTCAAATAGAGCGCGAGGAGAACCATGTCCGCAACCTCGCAAATCTCCGTGGTGTTCCCCGCTCTGCCGAGATACCAGTCCGACCCCGGCATGGCTTCCGGGAAGTAGCCGATTAACGGATCGCCCATCTCGCGCACCCAGCGGTAGCAGGCGTCCACGCGTTCCAGAATCTTTCGGTCGTTTATGGCATAGCCGTATTCACACACCGCGATGAGCGCGTATAAGCTGTGGTGATAATGCCAGAAAGTGTATCGCCCGTCATCGTTGTTGAACACGCGCGCCAGCGCCCACCGCGCCAAGCCTCCTGCCAATTCGAGCGCGGGTTCGTAACCGGTCACGCGATAAAACAGCGCAGCGCCGTGACCGAGTGCGCCTATTGAGTATATCATGCTGAAAACCGGGTCATTGTCCGCGAGGGAACCGTCTTCGATGCCCACGGTCGGTTCATCGGCATCGGCAGGAACCGTCTCGCCGGGACGGAATCGTCCTTTCCACAAGAATCGGAATCCGTCCTTCTCCCGCGTTAGCGCCAGCAGCCGGTCAACTTTCCGTTTGCCGGCTTCAATCCAGCATGAATCCTCGTCGACCTGCGCCAACATTGACAGCGCCAGCAACAGCCTGCCTTCTCCCCATACCTCGGAGAAGGGGCGGGGTTCGGTGAATTGCTCCAGCGTGTCCTTCGGGCAGTAGGTCAAACCATCTTCGCCCAGTAGATCTAGTTGTACGCGGAGTACTTCCAGATCTGACTCCAGTGCGTCGGTGTTTCCCGACGCCAACCGACAAACGGTCAGCGCTTCAATAAACTTGGCTGGGATATTCAGGTAGGCGTCGGTGATATGGCTCGGATAGAGTTCGGTCGGACGCCGGGAGAAATCCACAATGAATCCCAAAGCCCATTTTTCGTCGGGATACCATACGTTGGTGAGCGCATTTACCGCCAGTCCCATCCGATCCGCCAGGTCGAGGGTGTCGGGCACTGTGGCTTCGTAGCGTTCGCCGGTGGTGCATTTCGTCATCGGGTTGTTGTTTAGCATTTATTCTCCAGTCTTTATGAAATTTTCGCGCATCGAACGGGTTGGGGGACCCAACCCCTACGAATCCAAGTTACTTCTCATTCTTCATGTGCTTGGCGGAGGGATTCGAACTGTTCGTCTAGGTTGTATATCTCAACCTGCGAAACGCCGTCGGCAACTCTCTTGCGTAGGATCTCTTCATGATCTACAATCGACTGAGCGCGTTCCAATACCGCCTCCACCTTCCGCAACGGAACGACAACAACACCGTCGGTGTCACCCACGATAATGTCACCGGGGTGAATCACCGTTCCGCCGCATCGGACTGCGACATTGACTTCGCCAAGCGAGCCTCGACCTGCCACCCGCGGCGTTGTCCCGCGCGCAAAAACGGGAAAACCCAACTCACGTATCTCCGCTATATCTCTGACCAAGCCATCCAAGGCAAGTCCGGCAAGCCCTTTCAACTGTGCTTCGGTGCTTGTTATCTCTCCCCATAGCGCCGTATCGGGATCCCCCTGATTGTCAACAACGAGAACGTCGCCGCGCTCGGCGGCGTACAGGGCTTTTAGGATGGGCAGAAAATCGCCGGTAGGGGTGACGGCGGTGCAGGCGGGACCGCAGATTCGGAAGCCGCTAAGGGCTTGAATGCCGGAATCCATGGTATTGAGGTTCGCCATGGCGTCACTGATGTTGGCGACAGCGATTTGAGAGAGCCCCTCCACCAATGCGGCGTCGGGACGTTCGATTGCTCGATTGACTTCAAATAGACTCATGGGTGTTTTTCCTTGGTATGATTGGGATGTGCCCAAGTTGCTCCGATTGTAATTGTTTAGTTCAGTCCAGAACTTACGCGCCAACAGGAAATCGCGACCTGGAGATCGCTCCTACATTACGCTCAGGGACCTTTATCGCAGGGGATTTTCTATCGTGCTCATTATCGGTTCGCTTGCTCGCTATTCACACCTTTGATCCCTCCTACAGGAAGAATCGCCTTATACTATATCTCGTTCGGATTTAGGTTTCGGCGGAGCGTGCTGTCAGTTCTTGGAGGCGCGGTGGGAACGTTTCGTAGACTTCGCGCTTAATCAGGGGCCAAGTCGTGGGGCTTCGATGCAGCACCGCCGGCATATAGTATACATTCGCAAGCATGCGATGTTGGTCGGTTGTCGTGTTCGCGCCGGATCGGTGCCACAGTCCGTTGTGGTAGATGAACACCGAACCTTTCTTTCCGGTGACCGGCATCTCCTGCGGATAGCTGTCTCGGCTCGGCCCGCGTTGTGTGAGGTGGCTGAAAGGCACGATTCGCGTGGCGCCATTCTCCGGTGTGCTGTCGGTGAGCATCCAGAAGACCTGAAGCCCGTTCCAAGGCGGGAATAGCGAGCTTGGATCCGCCGCCAACGCACCGCGTGTTGGCCAATCGGCGTGCAGGCTTCCGGCGGGGGTTCCGGGTTTGCACCATTTCAGCGCCGCATTGTTCGCCAAGAAATAGCCCTCTCCAAGTACTGCTTCCGCAATCTCAAGAATCAGCGGATGGGTGCACAGCGGCGCCAGCTCCGGAATCTCGTTCAACGACCCTTCGAGGCTGATATACGCCGACCCCATCGACTCCATAATCGAACGCGCTATGCCATCAAGCCGTTCCGCCTCTTGCGAGTCAAGTAGCCCCTCGAATATACAGTAACCTTCCTCTGCCAGACTATCTTTAATCTCGTTGATTTCCATCGTTTTCCCTCTGTAGCTGGCTGGTAAGCAGCTACTCCGAATGGTGATTGTATAACGTCCGATACATGTATAATTCTTCCCTCCGAGGTCATACACTATAGCCGATTATGGTGTGATTGGCAACAGAAATTAGGTGTGTTCACCGAGCAATCGCATCTAATTTTTAGTTATGGGTTCGTCCCCCAACTACGCTCTATGCCAGTCGTGATCAGGGGAAACGCATCCAATTGTAGAGGATGTCTCATGGTAGAAGAATGTACGATTGATGTTGGGTTTCACTCAAATTTGGCACGTATAGACAAAGTGGACACTCGAAAACTCCTCTAAGATCGACGATTATTAACGGAATCCCGTTCAACCCAACCTACGACCCTTAAGAAAATTATTACAAACGTCGCCTGATTTGCTTTTTTGTCAGGCAGAAAATTTAGATGCGTTTCCCCTGCAGTCGTGATGGAGGGGTGTTGACACCACGATTGTAATTTCATAAAATACATGTGCGACCCATGATCTGTTTCCGGAGCAAACCCCTTGACGGAACACAAACACATTTCCTTAAACATGTGAAGCAGCAACACTATTATGGGTCGAAAAAGCAACGTAACGATTAGATGAGTACAACAAAAGATCGATTCCCTCTAAGCTCCTATAGCCGATTACCCCGTTGCTGGCAGCTATCAAAGGAGAAGCGACTCATGAACACAATAATCGGTGCCGCACTCACGCTGTTTACGTTTGTGATACTTGTCTTGCTGCCCAAAGGATTTGCCGTAGAAACTCCGCCGGAGAATCTGGTACGGGTAGTTTACTTTCTACCGAACGACCGCCAACCACAGCCAGGCATAGATGCGAAGTTGGACGCGTCGGTAAAAAAGGTACAACAATCTTACACGGAGGTAATCAAATGCGTTTCAAAGATATATTGGTTGTGATAATCTTCTCATTAAGTGTTCAACTGCCCGGTGTTGCGCAAGAAGCGGCCATCCTTGAGTATGGCGCGCGGGTGAACACGATAGCCTATTCGCCGGGGGCGGATCCACCGCTTATAGCTGCTGCCGGCACTGCCGACGACCCTGAAGACAACATCATAAAGGTTTGGGATCTGCGGAATAATAGGGCGGTCGAGCTAAGGGGACACACAGGGGCCGTTAGATCCGTGGCGTTTTCACCGAATGGCGAATTGCTTGCTAGTGGAAGCCACGATTGGACGTTTCGACTGTGGGACGGCTTACGCCCCGAAGGTACGATAAAACATCACGTGGTTGACGGGGTACGTTCGGCGGTGGAGGCGGTCGCCTTCTCGCCTGATGGATTGCTGCTGGCGACAGCGGGTACACATGTAATAGTATGGAATCTCGGTACAATGGAGGAGATGTTCACGCTTCGGCACACTAAATATGTGTGGACGGTAGCGTTTTCACCCGATGGCAGATACCTTGCCGCCGGGGAGGGAGACGGCGAGGGGCCCGGTCTTGTAAGGGTTTGGGATCTTGCGACGCAAAAACAGACGGCTACGCTCGACGGTGATGCGAAGATTGTCTACAGTGTCGTGTTTTCGCCCGACAACCAAACGTTAGCCAGCGGAGGGTGGAGCGGACAAATCCGGATGTGGAGCGTGTCGGACTGGCAACTCCTGGGCACAATCCGCGAGTATTCGACAATCTACTCGCTTGATTTTGCGCCTGACAGCAAGATACTCGCCGCCGCCGGTTTTGGGTTTTTGAGCCTGTGGTCTGCAGAAAGTGGTAGAGTAATTGCCTCCCTAGCGGAGCAGGCTGACGGCGGTGAGGTCGTGGCTGCCGCGTTTTCAAACGACGGAGTCAGGCTCGCCAGTGGCGGCAGTAACGGAAACGTGCGCATCCGAAACATCGAAACGCATCTTCAGGCAGTGAAACAGGATGAACAGCGAGCCATGGTTCGACTCATCCATTTTTCTCCGAAAGGCTATTTGGAGGAGTGGGGCGGAGAGGATTGGTTGGCGGAAAGGATGGCGGAAAGGATTGATCTCATGATAAGCGAGAGTCAACTGTTTTTTGCGGAGCAGATGGAATCCTATGGACATGGCAGGAAAACCTTCACGTATGAAACCGATGCCACCGGAAAAGCACTCGTGCGTAAAGTTATCGGGCAGTTCGACGATGCACATTATCATGAGGACCCGTGGGGGAAGATTTGGCAAGAAATTGGTCCCCCCGATGAGAAGCATGTCGATGTTGTTTTCGTGCATGGTACAGGGTATGGGCGTGGGCTGGGCATCGGAGCGGGCACTTTTACGTGGGGTGGAGGCGGTAGAGCCATCGTTCACGAGCGCGCTACCCGGGTTTTTGCTCATACTGCCCACGAACTGGGACACGCATTTGGATTAGCGCACGACTTCCGCCATACGAGTCCCGAGAGGTGGGTATACGACCACCATATTATGTCTTTCGGAAGCCAGCACCCGAAGAAGCTATCAAAATGTGCGGCAGAATGGTTGGATGTCCACCCGATGTTCAACGACAATAATCAAACCGGCTTCAACGAACCGATGACAATCGATATGGTGACAGCGATCGTTGGCAATTCTCCTCAAGTGACCCTCTTCTTCGAGATAGACGATGCCGATGGATTGCATCATGCCATGTTGCTCGGGCAGTCCGAGCACCACCTATCTCTCGATTTTCTGGAATTGCGTGGCTGTCAAGTGTTAAGTGGTGAGAGGCAAATCATCAAATTTGTTACCCAGAATCCAAGGACAAGAGAGGTCACACTCCGGGTTATCGATGCGCACGGCAGGTTCTGGCAGGAGACGTTCCCGATGAAACCGAAGTACGTTAAAGCAGACGTGAACAGAGATGGGATGGTTTCTATTCTGGATTTGGTGGCGGTTGCATCGAGTCTCAGGCAGACGGGGCAAAACCCCGCGGATGTCAATGGAGATGGCGTAGTTGACATCCTAGATTTGGTGCTCGTTGCCGGTGCGTTTGAGATGGCGCACGCCGCGCCGAGCATAACGTCTGAGACGTTTGCAATGCTAACCGCCGCCGAGGTCGAGGATTGGATCACCCAAGCACGGCAAATGGCACTGACAGATCCTGTCCATTTGCGCGGGATCGACGTGCTGGAACAACTCGTCGCCGCGTTATCACCGACAAAAACGGTGCTGTTGCCCAATTACCCGAACCCGTTCAACCCGGAGACGTGGATACCGTATGAATTGGCGACTGCCAGTCCCGTGCGGATTGCGATATACGATGCGCACGGCGCCGTCGTCCGCCGGCTGGACCTCGGACATCAACGAGCGGGTTATTACGCGGAAAAAGATCGTGCGGTGTATTGGGATGGCCGCAACGGATTCGGTGAGCGGGTTGCGAGCGGCCTCTACTTCTACACACTGACGACTAGTGGTTTCTCTGCTACGCGGAAAATGCTGATTGGGAAATAGGTCTCATGGGGCTTTTTCTCCGTTAATCATAGCCCGGAATATTACGCTCCGGTTTTGCTGTCCTCTATTTTGGCTGAGACCGTGGAATAATCTCCACGCCGTTCTCTACTGTTTCTAGGACTGTAATGGCGTTCTCTAAGCACGGTTCGAGAGTTAAATTCACATTTCGAGGATGTGCCGATACAAAGAGATTGTGCACTTTTGTTAGATTGACAAATCAGATGTGCGAATAAATCAAGCGCCGTTAAGCGAGCGAATGCGTCAAGCAACTGAATAAGGAGATCAAACGAGTGAATAACACCATTTCTCTAAAATGATTGTGCATTGATCGCGCAAATCAGGTAAAGAAACATGCGTTGAGCAGAACAAGAAGCCTTGTCTCCGTGCAAAGTCGGCGGGGCAAGATGCCCCGCCTACGGAGTAAGTGAACGATGTAGTTAAGCCATCATATGCACTATTATTCAAGCGAAATGGTATAACAAGTGCGATAGAGATCTTTGATAGCGACCGCGGTAGCTAATCCTGCGATAAAGATCCCAGTGCGATAGAAACCGCCAGTCAAATAACCCATTGCTTCTCAATGACGGACGAATTCTGACGATTGAGGTGCTCTTGTCTCGCACCTTTCCAATCACAAGGAGCTAATTGATGAAAAGCAAACCCTTTTGGTTCAAGTTGTCGCTGTTGATTTGCCTCTCGATCCCACTGACCACAACAGCCCAAGTCGTAGAAATTCCCGATCCCAACCTTAGAGAGAAAATTGAGACTGTTCTCGGTAAAGTGTCAGGTGCCCAAATCACCGTAACAGATATGGCGAATTTAGATAAACTTATAGCGCCATTCGGCAACATAAAAGATTTAACCGGGCTTGAAGGTGCAACCAACATGACATTCCTTGACCTCAGGGCTAACGACATATCAGACATTTCCCCACTGACAAACTTAACCAACCTGACAAAGCTGTACATTTCGAACACCGCCATATCAGACGTTTCTTCCCTTTCAAGTTTAACAAACCTAACAACGCTAGTTATTTCAAACACCGCCATATCAGAAATTTCGCCGCTAGCAGGCTTGACCAATCTAAAAAGTTTGAATATTTTGAAGACCTCCATATCAGACCTCTCGCCCCTTTCAGGCTTAACCAACCTGATACTATTACATCTTGAGCACAATGCCATTTCAGACCTCTCGCCCCTCGTAGAAAATACGGGGTTAGGGGAGGGAGGTTTGGTCCATGTACAACACAATCCTCTGAGTTACTTTTCAATCAACACGCACATCCCAACGCTCCAAAGCAGAGGAGTTGATGTGAAATTTAGCGAACAAGCGCATCCAGCACTGCTGAAAATCTCAGGAGATGACCAGAAAGGTGTGTCCGGTGCGGCTCTGGAAAATCCATTTTTCATTGAAGTACAGGACGCTAGCGGCGTTGCAGTCGTAGGGGTTTCAGTCACATATACCGTCACTAGCGGTGGCGGGACTCTCAGTGTCACAAGTATAATGACCGATGAACACGGCAGAGCACACAGTACCCTCACGCTAGGCCCCGCACTGGGAGCAAACACCGTCGAGGTGTCTGCCGATGGAGTTGAGAGTACGGTCACTTTTTACGCTATCGCCGATGCGGAATCACCATCGATTCCGGTGGATGTCAACGGCGATGGAAGTGTGAATATCTTGGATTTGGTCCTGGTAGCGTCGGAGTTAGGAAATACAGGTGCGGATTCACCGGCGGATGTCAACGGAGATGGAGTTGTCAATATTCTGGATTTGGTATTGGTAGCGGGCGCGTTTGGGAATCCGGCGGCCGCACCATCCAGAGATTCAGGGGCGCTAGCGATGTTGACAGTTGCAGAAGTACAGCAGTGGTTGGTTCAAACCAGTGAACTAGACCTCACGGATGCTACGTCGTGGCACGGTGTTCTTTTCTTAAAGCAACTCCTCGCAGCACTTATCCCGAACGAGACTACACTTCTGCCAAACTATCCGAATCCGTTCAACCCTGAGACGTGGATACCGTATGAATTGGCGACAGATAGCGATGTGCGGATTACGATATACGATATACACGGCGCCATCGTCCGCAGGCTGGACCTCGGACATCAACCCGCGGGTTATTACAGGGAGAAAGAACGCGCGGTGTATTGGGATGGCCGCAACGGATTCGGTGAGGGAGTTGCAAACGGCCTATACTTCTACGCGTTGAGGGCAGGGGAGTTCACGGCGATACGCAAGATGTTGTTAAGCAAGTAGGTAACTGTTTAGTCCTTTGATTTCTGGAGTCGAGTGCTGTGGATCTAGACCGCCTTTTATCCATTCACTAGACGGATCTCGTGTAGTTGCTCATTTTTCCGGTTTGTAGTAGGATCAAGCGAGTGGATAGCGAGTGATCAAGTGAGTGGATAGCGAACGATCAACTGACTGATTAAGGAAGGCGATAGAAATCCCACAGAGTTCCCATAGAGATCTCATTCATTGCCCATCACATGGCCCAGGAGGTATTACTGACCAGCAAGCGAACGGATAGTGAGTGCGGTAGAGATCCACTAATCACTCGGCACTAAACACTTACGCAAGTAGAGCCTATCAAAAGCAAATCTCCGTTTGATGTTGTCAAATGATTTTTTGGCAGTACACATAAAGCTGATGATACTCCGGACATGGCCAATTTGTGTATGCCCCGCTAACCCGATGTGCCGAGTGTGTTTCTCTCTAAATCCGTGTCATCAAAGGGGTGTCTTTGGGATATTTCAGCCAGGAAAAGATTCATCGTAACTGTTTAGTGCATCGTTTGGTTCGTAGTATTACAGTCGTCGCACGTCCGGTCTGGGCATGTAAGCTCCCGATTAGCCGGAATTAGCATTGTACTTCCCTACTCGGCGCGTTCCCTGCTCCCCGCTCGGTGTGGATTGGCAAATCCACACCGATGGACTAAACAATTACGAATTGAGGAAATCGTCTCATGACCATGATACATTTTGCACCAAAGCAATGCCAAATTGAGTGTTATGCCTATTTACCTCCAAATTTCAAACTGGCACCATTGGTTATAATCCTCCGTATTGGTGGAAGTTGCATACTTCTGCTATGAAATCACTCACCTGAATGTGGTAAGACTTATGTGCAATGTAGTTAGCGTTGCTCTAGTAATTGACGCGGCGGACAATGCCACAAAGCCGTATTATGCACAAGATTCAGGTGCCGACATTCTAGGCATTATCGGACTAGCCGGCATATTTATAAGTTGGGGAGCATCTATGTTTGATGCCTACGAATCTGCGAAAGAGATTAACACAATTTTGGCTTACATCGAAGACAAGCATTAAACCAATCACTACACCCAAAACATTCGGAGCAGTGGTACCCGTTCGATTTTAGACCAACTCTTTTGGCTCGTTACGCGCAGACATTCAACAGACTCGGGCAGCTGTATGTGTAAGGTTGCGAATGAGAAAATGAAACGCGATCCCAATTGATGCGTTGAGTGTATACATGGATACTCAAATGAACAAACCATTGACCATCAAGGAATACGCGGCTAATCACGGACTCTCGGAGACGACGGTACGCCGTCGGATACGTGCTGGCGGGCTTGACGCTCGACTCGAACACGGTCGGTATTTCATCTATGGACAGAATGGTGTTCAGTCCGGAGAGGAAGCGGATAGGCAAAATGGAAAGGAACATAGGCAATTTGAGCAGGCTGATGCCCATCGGGATAGCCAAACGCGGCACGCCGATTCTCCGGACCGCAACGACCATCAAGCGTTGATAGACCGTCTCAGTTCCGAAGTCGATTATCTGCGCGGTCAGCTCAATAAGCAGATGCATCTTCTCGCGGCTTCGACTGCCCAGAACAGCGACATGGTCAAACAACTGCAAACTCCGCCGCGCCGGTCGCTAATTGAGAAGGCTCGCAAAATGTTTGACCGGCGACCGACAGGCTCACCGGACACACCTAATGATGTTGAGGTGTCGTGATTCATAGCGGAATACAGATGCTGTACTCAATCGTTTGTGTTCCTCTTATTTATTTCCATGCTATGCGTAATAGAGAAGGGAGGTGCTGAACCATACCATACATCGCAAAACAGACATTACACTCTATCCGGAGCAAGCTCGTGACGTTTAACTCTCGGGCTGCGGAGGATACTGGTGATGCGACACTGGACGAGATAGAGCAAATCATCGGTGCCGTGAAATCGGGGGAACTGAGCGAAACTTCCGATGACGACGCGGTGAAGCTAACATTTAAGCCGGATGTGCTTGATGAAGTAAGAAGCGGGCTAGGTCTGTTGAGAACCAAACGCTTGCCACATGCCAGCAAACTGATAATCAATGACATTTACTGGCTGCTCGACGGAATAGAACAGGGCGGTAGTAACGGGTAGTATTTATTGCTGTCAACAGGGGAATGTCATGATCCGCCGCGCGTTTGTCGTCACCCCGCTCACTGCTATCCTGGGATTGCTCGTCGCCGACAGAATTCTAGCCCCTAGCGGCGACTTTCTGTCGGACAATACATGGCAGATTATCGGGCTTATACTCGCCTTTAGCGGCACTATCGTCTTGCTGTTTATCGGCGGCGCTCGCGGGCATCTATCCACCTCACAGGAGCCGCAGTGTGCGTGGGCATCGGTGTAGCCCTTCTACTCGATTTCTATTTCCTCTGAACATGAGAGGACTACGTTTATGCACATCACCGTGTCTCTAAAGAACGGCGTCGTGATTTTCAAGCCCCACGGTAGGATAACCGGTAACGCAAACAAATCGTTCAAGAAATCCGTTTATGATAAACTCCCCAAGAGTGGCAATCCGCCGAAGATGGTGTTCGATTTCGCTCGTGTAGCGCAGATGGATAGCATGGGGCTTGGCGCTATGATGGAAGTTGGTCTCACCGTCAAACAGAAGGGTGGCCGCATCGGCGTTGTCAACGTCAGTTCGCACATCAAGAATCTCCTCGTCATATCCCACCTTATTAGTCATTTCGAACACTTCCCGAACGAAGACGAAGCGGTTATCGCATTCTCATACTCATCATAACGACTTGGTCAAGGCCGCTCGAAGGGTGCATATATTGCGCTTTCCATTGCAACTTCTGCGTGGCCGTCTGCCATCTCCTGCGATCGCAAACCATCCCCGCTTTTCCTTTCCATAGCCCTCGGAATACTGCACCCCTGTTGATTCGCCGGACTCGGACGCTGCTCATTTAACCCCTTGCGTTTGTGTTGGCACAGCCCTTGCTTATATGCGCGGAATGTCTCCGATGCTGTTGTTACTCGTCTAACGTCATTATCCTGCTGATCGTCAGAAAAGCGGTGTCTAATGATGCGACGTGCCAACCAACCTCAAATGGTTCTCGTAGGGTCACTCCTTTGAAGAGCGGCGGGTGCGGTGCTTCACCCGATTCTCGAGAGAGTGCACTCGGAAGTGTGTCATCTCTTATTTTGCAGTTGTTGGCCGACTATTCCACTAATCACTCTTTTATACGGAGGCGTTCTCATGAATAAATTCTTTTTCGCATTAGCCGGAGCCGTTGTTATTCTAAATGCTGCGTGGTTTGTGCTATTTGAAGCCAGAACTCGCCGGTCCTTGGCGTCAATGTCTATTCGCGAGGAGAGTCATCAAAAAATTCATGTGTCAACCGTGTCCGAACTTCCCACGATAGACATCGAAAACTACCCTGAATTGTCGGAAATACCAGGGACTCAGGACGCGACAAACTTGCCGGAGACTTCCGAGGTTGATGAATTGACCGGTGAGAAACTCGATTGACTGCTGGCTTATGCCGACCAGCGCTGCTCTGATGATTCCGAGGTAGGTTGATCTAATGAGCAAAGGGTAACGTGGCAGGAGCGACTGCAGCGGCATCTTGTCAATACACACGGGGTTATACCAGAAATCGACCGTTATATCGAGTTGGCAACAATCCAACCTGACGGCGGAACGATGACGGTATCCGAAGTCGTGCAACATGACGAATTGGCTACTTTTCTTGAGCCGTCCGCTGCAGTGGAAGTAGGTCATTCCATGAAGTGCTTGATTTTGCAAGGCTGGAATACAAGTACAACCCCGGTGAAGATTAAGATTTCACTTGATGAGTTTGAAACCTTCTATCGTGTCTGCTTCCATCTTCGTGTTTTATGTAGCTAGATCGACAGAGTATAGAGTCGAAGCTACAATTCTTAAACCTAAACAGCCACCGCCGCCGAAAGTTAGAAAACCAGTTATAGAGGAAGAATCTGAAAGTTCTGAGCGTATCGAAGAATCGACCGAAGTATACTCCGCGCTGTCAGAAATTGCGTCTTCTGTAGGAGCGATCTCCAGGTCGCGACCCTTGTACGAGGGAACTCCGATTCCCGGCCTGCTGGTGCTACGTAAGTCCTATTAGAACCAATTATCACTGGAAAGTAAAGCGTAATAATACCCAACGCAAAGTATTGATGATTAGGCACAACAGGTTCATCAGTGTTAGAAGCCGGCATGTCAGCGTGATGTGTTGGCGTTCTATCTTACAGCAAAACAATGGGACATACCAATTCAGGAGGTGTAGAAATGTCAACTCGTGTTGCAAAAAGAAACGGCGTGGTCATTTTGAAACCTAACGGCAAACTGATTGGAAACGCCGTTAATGAACTGAGTCAAACCATTTATGGAGCATTGCCCCACAACGGAGATACTCCGAAACTGTTGATTGATTTTGACAAAGTGTCACTGATGGATAGCTCTGGGCTTGGGATGTTGATGGGTGTCCACCTGGCTATGTTGAAAAGAGGAGGGCGAGTCGGCGTATGTCATGTCGGCTCGAATATCAAGAGCCTTATTGTCAGAAGTCGGTTAATTGGTACATTTGAACATTTCAATGGCGAATATCAGGCAGTTAGGGCGTTGTCTGCCTGGGGAACGTTATAGGTGTTATCGTAACTGTTTAGTCCATTGATTTCTGGAATCGATCGCTGTGAATCTAGACTGCTTTTTCCCCATTTTCTAGGCTGATCTCGTGTGAATGCTCATTTTTCCGGTTTGTAGTAGGATCAAGCGAGTGGATAGCGAACGATCAACTGACTGATTAAGGAAGGCGATAGAAATCCCATAGAGATCCCATTCATTGCCCGTCTAATGGTTTCAGAACCTTTACTGACCAGCAAGCGAATGAATAATGAGTGATCAACTGAACGGATAGTGAAGGCGATAGAGATCCCGTAGAGATCCACTAATCACTAGCCACTAAACACTTACGTGTTATCTATTGCATACTCACTTGATTTATCGCCCGCAGGTCTCAATGGCTTGCGGGCTTTTTTGTTGACCCTCACTTCAGCCCCTGCTATAATCCTACCCATCGCTTTCGGCAAGGGGTGCTACGGTTGCCAATCCTCGGCAGCCGCCCTTGTCACGCCTTAGCCCAGCGAATAAGAGATAAAGCGAGTCCCGCACTGTACGATTCAGTCTCAACGTAATTCTTCTTTCATACCGTTTGATTCGGTCACGATAGGAGGATACCTCATGAGCCTCAACATGCTAGTGCCCGTGATCGCAATACAACTGGTCATTACCGCCTTCGCCGGCGGTTACCTCTTCGTCCGGCACGAAGCCTACGATTCGCTCCTCCCGGACGAACGCAAGGAACTCAAGAATCGCGAGCGTGGTTTTGAAGCCTGGGAGAGGCATATCAAGAATTGGCTTGCCGCCGAGTTTGAAGAGCACGGCAAATTTGAGAACCTCGGCGACGGCAAACTTAACGGCGGACTCGACTTGCAGCTCGACTACCACGCCGAGGTTCGAAAACTCTACTCGTGTAAAACAAAAGCCGCCCTCAAACGCGTTGAAGAGGGCGGTGCGAAATTGACCGACGAAGAGAAGGCGCGCCTAAAATCCGACAAGAGAATCGTCGAAGAACTCATGGGCGCGCCCCCGAACGAGTACCTCGCTCAGATTGCCGCACAACTAGCGGTGGTGCAACACCGTAAAAGGTACCTCAATGGTCGTGATTAGCCCATCAGCCTAAAACGCCGGGAAAGGAGTGATATCCCATGGCCAAACGAAAAATTCTCGCAGACATTGTCAAGCTAATCCTATGCTGTGTCGTGGCTTGGGTGCTCATCGATGTCCGTGAGGACGTTAAAGAATTACAGTGGC
The DNA here is from genome assembly GCA_965204085.1 of Candidatus Poribacteria bacterium. GTDB lineage: Bacteria > Poribacteria > WGA-4E > WGA-4E > JAJDTR01 > JAJDTR01. The sequence goes on from CBDBEE010000003.1 coordinate 293,027, forward strand.
ACCAAGAAACACTTCGTGGCGAATACTACTCTAACAAGGAAGACAAGCTATCCGCGCTGTTTGACGAATACACGAAAAAGATTGAGCGGGCCGAAAAAGAAGGTGTCGATCCACGTGTACTGCTGGAGTTAGGCCGCACACGCGATAACATCCTCGCTCAACAGAGCCTAAACACACGAGCGTACACCTTATTCGTAGAAAGCCTGGAAGAAAGACTAAAATGAATCAACGCGAAAGAACGGACTCATTCTTATCCCTACTCATCACCATCCTCCTCTATAGCTGCTAAACCCCCACAACGCGGACTACATTTGTCTAAATCGTGCGTAGAATGCTTAAGAGCGGACGTCCCAAGGACGTTAATACCTTTTTGTTTGGTGGAGATTGTAATAGAATTTTGTAACTGTTTAGTCCATTGGTTTCTAGGGTCGAATGCTATGATTTAGACGGCCTTTTTGCCATTTTTAAGAGGTAGCTTGTGTAATTACCCATTTTTCTGGTTCGTAGTAGGATCAAGCGAGTGGATAGCGAACGATGAACTGACTGATTAAGGAAGGCGATAGAAATCCCATAGAGATCCCATTCATTGCCCGTCTAATGGTTTCAGAACCTTTACTGACCAGCAAGCGAATGAATAATGAGTGATCAACTGAACGGATAGTGAAGGCGATAGAGATCCCGTAGAGATCCCGTAGAGATCCACTAATCACTAGCCACTAAACACTTTCAGAATTTTTCGTGTTTATTCTAGGTGATTTTGTTGTTTTTGACGGTTAGTGCGAACGCGTCGCCGACATTGTAACCAATTCCATTTTCAAGGGCACATCGGTTCCAGCTTCAGAGGTACTACGGCGGTACACTTAACCAAGACTTAGGGGCTTATGGCAAATACAAAGATCTTAATTGTTGAGAACACCGCGCCTTTTGACGGAGAGATTGAGGAACGACTAAATTCTCTCGGATACACCGTTTGCGCGTCGGTTTCGGATGGGGCGCAAGCCATTGAAAGGGAGGCGGAATTGCAGCCCGATTTAGTCATGGTCTATATAGGACTTGAAGGCACGATGAATGCCGTCGAAGCTGCGGAGGAAATATATTTTCGTTTCAATGTTCCCGTGATCTGTCTGATTGACTCAATAGAGAAGGATGTAACAGAACGGATAAAGCAGGCTGAGGTACTCGGTCATATCTTCAAACCGTTCGACGAGAATCAATTATGTTTGGGTATCGAACAGCAACTTCACTGGCATGAGTTAATTCACGAAGCCAAAGCACGCGATGAACTGCAGCGCAATAGTATCAACATTTTCGGTGATGCGATAATTTCAACTGATCGACAGGGATTGATAACATTTATGAATCCGGTTGCCGAAACGTTAACAGGTTGGGAAATAGAGGAAGCGACCGGAAAGCAGGTTACGGATATTCTCGATATTTATGTTGGAAACGCAGGGCACCTTAAAAAAAGTAGGATTTTAATAGACGCACTTCAGAACGGAATTGTTACCGCCGGGGAATTGACTTCTTCAGCCGAGGCAGACCAAAATACTTACCTCATTGCGAAATCTGGTCGAGAGATACCTATTGACTATAACGTTACGCCCGTCAAAGATGAGGAAGAAACCCCCAACGGCATCGTCATAACGATACGCGATATCGCCAAATACAAAACGACGGAGGAGCAATTAAATCAAACCATCAGCGAGTTACGCCATCAAACGCAACTGATGAAAACCGTTTTTGATAGCATGTATGACGGCATCGTCGTCCTCAGTTTAACAGGTAAGATATTGTTCCTCAATCCAAGTATACAACAAATGATCAGTAAGGAGCCTCCAGATACGTTCTTCAACAAATGGCCTGAAACGTACGGTGTTTTTTATCAGGACAAAGAAACACTCATTCCAATCGATCAGCTTCTTGCCACATATATCTCCCAAGGTGAGGCAATAAGAGATATAGAGCTTTTTGTACGCAATAAGGAACAGACGGAGGGAATTCACATCAAGGCTAATGGCATCCCCTTATTTGATAAGAATCAGGAGGTTGTAGCCTGTGTGTGCATTATTCGCGACATCACGAAGGACAAAATAGCAGCGACACAGTTGGAACAAACAATGCAGCAACTGCGGAATCAGGTTCGGTTGACTGATACCATTTTTAATAGTATGGGTGACGGGGTGATCGCCGTCAATACAAGCGGCGCCTTCACCATATTTAATCCAAGCGCCGCACGAATTCTCGGCATCGGTCCGATAGATACCTCCCCAGATAAATGGAGTGACAACTATGGTTTCTTTTTCCCCGATAGAGTTACTCCCTTTCCAGCAGATGAACTGCCGCTTGCGCGCGCTCTCAGAGGTGAGGCTTCGGACGAGGTGGAGATGTTTGTTCGCAACCCGGAAGTGCCGGACGGCGTTTTTATCAGTGTCAGCGGGACTCCGCTACAGGACGGCGAGGGTACCGAGAAGGGAGGCGTGATTGTTTTCCGCGATGTGACGCATCGAGTAGTCGCCGAAGAAGCGTTGACGCAAGCATTCGCACAAGGACGATTGGAAATTGTTGAGACGATCCTTCATAATATCGGCAACGCAATCAATAGCGTAACGATCGGAATTAACATCCTTCAAGAGAATTTAGTTGATAATCAACTCATGAACGATTTCTTCGCGTTTGCCGATGTGGTAAAAGCACACCAAGAGGATTGGGTCGATTTCATCAAAGATGATCCGAAAGGACAGCAGGTGCTCCCATTCATAATCGCGCTCGCTACAGATTTCACCGACCAGCACAGAGAAGCGGTCGAGACGCTTGGGCATGTGAGTGAAAGAGCAACGCATATCAATGATATCATCACTACGCAGGAGTCCTCCAATCTAGCCGGTATGACGCGGAAGAACATCAATCTTCGGAAAGCGATCTTGAGCGCGGTGAAACTGCAGCAAGATTCGATCGACAAAAGAGGCATCAGAGTAGATGTCGACTGCGAGAATGCGCCCGAAGAGATTCGGATTCAAGAGAGTCAATTTCATCAAATGTTGGTAAATCTGTTCAAGAATTCAATTGAAGCCATCGATGAACTCACACGAGCAGGCGGACTGAGTGAAACGCCGCTCATCGGTATCAAAGCCTATACCAGTGAGGATTTCGTCTGCCTTGATATTACCGATAACGGCGTCGGAATCGCACAGAAAAACTTGAAGCTAATTTTCTCGGCTGGATTTACAACGAAGGATTCGGGGAGGGGCCTCGGCCTCCATTCGATCGCGAATTTTGTGATCGGATCTGGCGGGAAAATTTACGCCTTAAGCGAGGGAATTGGCAAAGGCACGACGATGCGAATCATGCTGCGTTGCTCCTCGGTTATACCGCAGAGGGACATCTTTATTGCGGGTCAAGATTCATGCATTGATACCTCAATGTCGATTAATAGCAACAGGTCGTAGGTTGGGTTTCCCAACCCGTCGTTCAACGGGCGAGGCAACCTCGTCCTCTTTGACAGACCATACGGGTGCGAACATAATGCTCCTATGGAGGTTTTACTGATGAACCCGAAATCGAGCCAACCTCGTCGCCATGGGACACGCTTGCGCGGCTATGATTACGGCCAAACCGGTGGGTATTTTGTAACTATTTGTGTGCAAGACCAAAAATGCTTATTTGGGAAGATAATAGACGGGCGGATGCAATTGAACGAAACAGGGAAAATTGTCGTCGAATGTTGGAACCGTATTCCACAACATTTCTTTTCTGCTGAATTAGATGTATGTGTTATTATGCCCAATCACATACACGGAGTTATCTTATTGGGCACCGGAGGGTCAAAGTCCCCTTGCCCGCCTACCCATTCACAACCGAATCGTAGGGGCGAGGTTCCCTCGCCCACGCTAGGGCAGGTCGTGGCATATTTCAAATATCAATCCACTAAGTACATCAATCAACATCGTGATATGCCGGGGACGCGAATTTGGCAAAGGAATTATTACGACCATGTTCTCCGAGACGACATAGATTTAGAGCGCATTCGCCAATACATTACCGATAATCCGAGGCAATGGGAATTAGATCGATTGCATCCCAACAATTTCTCCCAATGATAAAGGTGGGTTTGTAACCCGTTTGGCGACGGGCGAGGGGACCTCGCCCCTACGATAAAGGATACGCCTCAAATAAACGTCAACAGAACCGAGCAATAGGGGTTGTTTAATGGAAGCAAAAGAACATTGGAATTATCGCGTTTTGATTGTTGATGATGAAGCCGGGATCCACCACGACTTCAGAGATATGTTGAACCCCAAGCATAGAAAGAGATTAACGGCTGAGATTGCGGAGACCTTTCTTGACAGGACTCCGTACAAAAAAACCTTCTTTCTGCCCAACTTTGAACTCCTGCATGCGACTAGCGGCGATGAGGCGCACGATATTATACGAGCGGGGAAGGCATCAAACTGCCCGATTGCGGTTGCATACATTGATGTCAGAATGCCGCCGGGCATTGACGGGGTTGAAGCCATCCGTCGGATTAGACAGATCGAGAAGGACATCGAGATAGTCATCATGACCGCTTACACGGATAAACCGCTGCCCGAGATTGTCCGCGATATGAAGCTGCTGAACAAACTGCTCTATATCCGGAAGCCTATTGCGCCGGAGGAGGTTCAGCAGATTACGCTTTCCCTTGTCGAGAGGTGGAATGTCGGACAGGAGTTAGTGAAAAAACAGCAGAAATCCATGGCGGATCATCAAGACCTCGAAATCAAGAATCATTGGCTCCAAACGGCGCTTGATTCCGCGGGCGACGCGATCGGAATATTCGATGACGACGGACACCTACTGTTTGCAAATCAATACTACCAGCAGCTGTTTGATTTAACAGAAAACGAACTTAGACAGATGCCGCCGGAGGATCTCAAAGCACGTGTGAGAACCCGTTTCCAAACGCCGGAACTACCACGACCCGGTGAAACCCCCTTCTCCGCAAAACTCGTAAACGTGGTGCAAGAGATTGGAGAATCGAGCCAGTCTGAACCGAGGTTGCTTTATCGCTCGGTCACCCCGGTGGGGAATAATCAAGGCCATCTACCCGGTAACGTTGTCAATTACCGAGATATGTCCAAAGATGTCGAGATCCGTCAGATGATAGCTGAGGTGCTCCGCTATCGCGCCGGACTTGAAACGAGCCACCCCTTCGATGAAATTGTAGCCAAAAGCGAAATTATGCGGCAGATGTTCGCTTTGATGCAACTAGCGGCTGAAAGTGATATCACAGTGTTTATCTCGGGAGAAAGCGGGACCGGTAAGGAATTGGTCGCACGTGCGATGCACGCTAATAGCCATCGAAAAGGGCGACCATTTGTTACAGTGAATTGCGCCGCCATTCCTGAAACACTTATAGAAAGCGAGTTGTTTGGGCATGAACAGGGGGCTTTCACCGGTGCCACAACAAGACGAATCGGCAAATTTGAACGTGCGAATCGGGGGACTATCTTTTTTGATGAAATTAGTGAACTGCGATGGGATCTGCAATCGAAATTGTTGCGTGCCCTTGAAGAAAGGCAGATCCAGCGCGTCGGCGGCACCTCCAACATCCCAATTGACGTCCGAATACTAACAGCGACCAATCGGATTCTGGAAACCGCGGTGAAAGCGGATACGTTCCGGCAAGATCTGTATTATCGGATCGTCGCGTTCCCAATTGAAGTGCCTCCCCTTCGGGAGCGCCGCGAAGATATTCCACTCTTGGCGAACCATTTTCTGAAAAAATACGCCGGGAATGCGGCAAAATCCATTAATGCTATTTCCGCCGATGCCTTACGATTATTGATGCAGTATGACTTTCCCGGCAACGTACGCGAACTGGAAAACATCATTAAACGCGCCGTTCTACTTGAAACCACAGAGCTGTTACAACCGAGTAACTTACCCCGACGGATTTCGTCAATTGGTTCTTCCCACCCTAACCTATTTTCCCGTGGCTTAACCAAAGTCCTGCCGTTTGAAGAGGTGGAACGTCAAACACTGGTTCACGCACTCAAGGTGATGGACAATAATGTCACGCAGGCTGCCCAAGCCTTGAAGATGTCCCGATCGACGCTTTACCGGAAATTGAAGTTCTATCAACTGATTGCGTCGGATTAAGAACCCAAAAGGACTGCTTAAAACCGATTTGTCGTTTTGTGAAACATGAAGAGTGGATCCATCTCGTTTTCTCATCACGGCGTAACGTAGCGGTAAGCCCTTCTCAAGTGTCCCAAAATGGGATTTGGGTGTCTCATTTTGGGATTAACGCCCGCATCCACGCCATTACAGGCTTCCTGGCAATATCCTTCCCATATAATCCATTTCAACCGTCCCATTTTGGGACACTATCACCCATCCACTATCTGCCCGTCCATCCCCTTCAAAGACAAGCCTATCAAGGGTTTTCGCGGTCTCGCCCTCGTTCAATCAAGCGTTGGCACAGATTATGCTATCATCCCAACGATGTCTGTTTTTCAAACGGACAGGCATTGATTGGAACCTGCAAACGCCCATGTGAGCGGCGGATTGAAAGGGTTGCTACTAACAGTCCACGGAGGTGGAGTGCCAATTGCAACCCTTTCTATTTGCGAGGAAGGCTGTTGCTAGAATAGCGGTATTCCTCATTTTTTCTCATCTCAATATCTCATCACGGCGTAATGTAGCGGTAAGCCCATCTCAAGTGTCCCAAAATGGGATTTGGGTGTGTCATTTTGGGATTAACGCCCGAAGCCACGCCATTACTGGCTTCCTGGCAGTATACTTCCCGCTTAATCCATTTCAACCGTCCCATTTTGGGACACTATCACCCATCTACTATCTGCCCGTCCGTATCCTTCAAAATCCTTCAAAGTCAAGCCTATCAAGGGTTTTCGCGGTCTCGCCCTCGTTCAATCAAGCGTTGGCACAGATTATGCTTTATACGGTGCGTCGTCTTTCTTTTCGGCTGGACCGAGAGATTGACGCTTCCAATTATCCTTCCCGCGGCAGGAGGCGACGTCACTGCTCAGTGATGCCTGCCGCTCCCCTTCGCCGGGGAATGGAAGGAGGGAAGGAACGTCCCTGTACGTATAACGGACCAATGAACCTCTGGTGCTGGTTTAGAGACTGAATTGAGCGATGGATAAAGGCACAAAGCCATCGTCGTGAATAGACAATCCAGCCCACTGCACCTAGAGATTAAACAAAACCGTTGTAAAGCCGACTCGCGTTTTGAAATGATTCCAACGACGATGCGTGACTTTCCTAAAATGACACACGAGCGCCAACGTTGCGAGAATCGTTTCGACCAGTTGCGAGACTTCCACTCGCCACGTCCGCACAGACGCAAGTTGGAAGGAAACCAATCTGTTTTGGCAGACCCTTCACCGGCAAGAACAACCATCTGGTTATTAACCCCATCAACATCCGTAAAGGAGCCAACTTATGAAAAGCAATTTGTTCGTTTCTCTTTTTGTCGTAATTCTTCTCGCCCTCCCTCTAACCGCAACATCACAAGTTGTTGTTGACATCCCCGATTCCAACCTCCGCGCTGCTATCGAGTCGGCTTTAGGCATAGCGCCCGGCGGAGAAATCACCGCTGGGCAGATGGCAACATTGACCGGACTTGAAGCCTACGAATCAAACATAAGTAATTTGATCGGTCTTGAATATGCCACCAATCTGGACTATCTGGTCCTTTGGACCAACGCCATCACCGACATCTCGCCGCTGGCGGAATTGACCAAACTGGGTTATTTGAACCTCAATTGGAACGACATCTTGGACATCTCGGCAGTGGCGGGATTAACAAAATTGACGAATCTGTCTCTTTATGGTAATAAAATCTCAGACATATCTGCACTCGTAGGGTTAACCAACTTGACGGTACTAAGTCTGGAGGCCAACGACACATCGGACCTCTCCGTACTAGCAGGATTGACCAAATTAGAACACTTGGGACTTCGCTTCAACAACATATCGGACATCTCCGCGCTGGCAGGATTGACCGAGTTGACAAGCCTGGATCTTGCCTCCAACATCATATCGGACATTTCCGCGCTGGCAGGATTAACTAACCTGACATTTCTGGAACTTGGGGACAACGCCATTGAGGATCTCTCGCCTCTCGTCGCCAATTCGGGATTGGGATCGGGGGATTCGGTTTTTGTGGATCGTAATCCGCTCAACGCCGAATCCATCGACACGCACATTCCCGCCCTGAGAAGTAGAGGAGTTGAAGTTTCCGCCGAGGATGAGGTTCCAGAAGAGGTTCTAGAAGAGATTCCAATAGAAGAGATTCCAGAAGTACCATCACAAGCCGTCGCCATCCCCGATCCCAACCTCCGTGCTGCTATTGAGGAGGCTTTGGGCATAGCGCCCGGCGGCACAATCACCGCTGGACAGATGGCGAGGTTGACCGAACTTACAGCAGATTTCTTTGGAATAAGTGATTTGACCGGTCTTGAATATTCTGTGAATCTGGAATTGCTGCAACTTGTCGGCAACAACATCACCGACATCTCCCCGGTAGCGGGATTAACCAACCTGACCTGGCTGGCCCTCCTACGCAACAATATCACCGACATCTCGGCAGTGGCAGGGTTAACCAACCTGACCTATTTGACTCTTGGAGACAACATCACCGACATTTCCCCGGTAGCGGGATTAACCAGCCTGACCTATCTGGGACTTCACGGCAACAATATCACCGACATTTCCCCGGTGACGGGACTATCCAGCCTCACTGGGCTATCTCTTGGTGGCAACAACATCACCGACATTTCCCCGGTGGCAGGATTAACCAACCTGACCCTGCTGTATCTTGAGGGCACCAACATCTCCGACATCTCGGCAGTGGCGGGACTGACCAACCTGACCTCTCTGGAGTTTTACCTCACCAACATTTCCGACATCTCCCCATTGGCGGGATTGACCAACTTGACAAGTCTGCAATTTGCCTACAACAACATCTCCGACATCTCGGCACTCGCGGGTTTACCCAATCTGACCTATCTGACGCTTGGAGACAACAACATCGAGGATCTCTCGCCTCTCGTCGTCAATACGGGATTGGGGGAGGGGGATAAGGTTATTGTGAGTCGTAATCCGCTCAACGCCGAATCCATCGACACGCACATTCCCGCCCTGGTACGTAGAGGAGTTGAAGTGTCCGCCGAGGATCTAGCCGAGGATCTAATAACACCAGCGGAGCCGCCGTCCGCACTTCCGGATGTTCTCGTGTTCTGGACTGACAACAAAACCACAAAAATCCAGCGTCTGAACCGGGACGGCTCGGTTGACGATCTTGTCACCAGACAATCGGGATTGCGAGGGGCTCACTATATGGCGCTTGACCTCGCGGGAGATAAGATGTATTGGACGGACAGGGACGCGAAAAAAATCCAACGCGCGGACATCAACGGATCAAATATCGAAGACCTTGTCACCACCGGTTTAAGCTTTCCTGCCGGTATAGCGCTGGATGCCGCAAACGGCAAGATGTATTGGACGGATTGGGGCACAAAAACAATTCGACGTGCGAACCTTGATGGCTCAAACGTCGAAGATCTCATCAGCAGGGGTTTAAGCACTCCGACCGATATCGCCCTGGATACCGTAGGCGGTAAGATGTACTGGGCTGACCGCGGCACGGGCGCCAAGAATATCCGACGCGCCAACCTCAACGGTTCAAACGTCGAAGACCTGGTCACAGGATTGGGGGCTCCAAACGGCATAGCGTTAGACGTTGAGGGCGACAAGATGTATTGGACGGACGGGGGCAACGATAGAATCCAACGCGCGAACCTCGATGGCTCAGAAGTCGAAATTGTCGTCCGTGGATTGACCACGCCGATCGGCATAGCGTTAGATGTTGAGGGCGGTAAGATGTACTGGGCGGACTGGGGCGCCGATAAGATTCAACGCGCTGACCTGGACGGCTCAAATGTCGAAAACCTTGTTACCGAAGGATTGGACGCGCCCATTGATATTGCCCTACTCACCGACCCGCCATCCGTTGTTAGCGTTCCCGAGACATCGGACGATGAGAGCGATGATGCCGCTGTTCCGGAAGATGTGAACGGTGATGGTGTTGTCGATGCCGCAGATGTGGTGCTGGTGGTGCAAAACTGGGGAGTGACCGGCGAACACCCCGCAGATGTCAACGGCGATGGCGTGGTCAATGTTGATGACGTGCTCCAGGTGGCGTGGAAGTTCGTCCCGGTAGCGGCTGCTCCCGGTGCACGCGCACAGGAACTCCGATCGATAGGTATTACCGCGGAGCAGGTCAAAGGGTGGCTAACCGAAGCCAAGTTGTCCGGAACGAAGACGCCCGTTTACGAAAGGGGTATTTGGGCGCTTGAGCAGTTATTGGCGCTGTTGACACCGAAAGAGACCGCCTTGTTACCCAATTTCCCGAACCCGTTCAATCCGGAGACGTGGATACCGTATCACTTGAGCATCGATGCCGATGTGGAATTGAACATCTATGACATGCAGGGACAGGTAGTCCGCACGATGGATTTGGGTTATCGGCACGCCGGAATGTACGTGAACCGGAGTAATGCCATCCACTGGGACGGCAGAAATAGCTCCGGCGAGCAGGTGACGAGTGGCGTGTACATCTATCGGTTGACCGCCGGCGACTATTCGGCGACGAGGCGCATGGTCATCGTGAAATAATCGCGCTCCCGTACCACCATCTATTGGATTGTGATTGCAAACAATCTGCGGTACGCCGCCAAAGCGTGCATCCCGGTGTGCCAACTATTCTCCATACCTCTCCGGAGTCATGAAAGGGGGGTGTCCCGACTTGGCTCTGGACACCCTCCCCCTTTTTTTCATGACGAAGCACGTAGGTTGGGTAGATCGGAAAGTTGAGAGTTCGTAGGGTGTGCACGGCTTTGACAATCCAATAGATTGCGGTACAAAAAACTCGACATCTTTCCAAAGTGGAAGTGAAAGACCACGGCGATAAACCGTTGCCCGGTGCCGAGGTTACCTGTTCTGTCACGATATGAAGATACCTATAACTGGGCAGTCATAAAACCGATTGAACATCTGCCTCAGCCCAGTGTCCGGCTCGAACACTTTCTTCCGAGTGACAGATCGGTTCGGCCGGAAATAGCGATAGCATTGTGCCAGATGCTTACTGATGTGCAGCAGTTGTTTGCCGATGAGATGCAACGCCATGGATTCAGGATTTGGAAAGTATGTCTTGAGCATGTTAATGATCTTCGTTATCAACCGCCGTTGGCTGGTCTCCGTCGAGTTGATTTCACTAAACTCCGATAGTCGTCATTATCCGACATTTTCATTTTGAAGTGCTATGCACATACCGGTCTCGTATCTGTACATCTTTATAGGAGTTGCCGCTACCTTTGCAATTTTCACGATGTCCATGATCGTCGCCAACTATCTTGCCGATTCGAAACAGAGGAGGCGATTTAAGAGGTTTAACAGCGCTCCGATTGTCATCAATCCGTACTACGTTGTGTCCGTTGACTTGGTATCCGCCGCCGCCGACACCGTGGTTTTGCAGCTCCGATTCCATCTGACGAAGGACAGCGATAAACCGAGTTTCAACCATACCTTCGAGAATGGTCAGATCGCCCGTCAAGCCTTCAACGAAATTGCGTGATACCTTGAGACATTTTAACCACGCTAACCCGTAATAATCCTTCGTTGTACGAGCGATTGGGGGAAGATTTCTACCCCGAACTGTTCCGAATCATCAAGCAGGAGCGGCTCCATCAAAAACTGCCGCGGCAGATGAAGACAGCCATGCTGATTTACTACATGAATCAAGCGGCAGGTGAAGACCTTGTTCCGTTCTTTCAGGAACTCAAATTCAATGTCCACCGGCTGACAAGACAGGAGATAGAGTCGGTTATCCGGCAGGCGACACCATCTCAATAAGGAGAACTATCATATGAATCTACAATTTGCAGTCGCACTATTCCTGGTCATGTTCACCATTGCTTCGTCGTCCGGATGCATGACCGCCAAACAGACGTGGAGCAACAATCTCGCGCTCGCCGACGGCGCCAAGTCCAACGATCCCGCGATTATCGACGGCAATGTCAGGACGCTTGGTCAATCCCAATATGTAGAGACCACCGGCGATGCGATTATGGGTTTTGCAGCGCAATCCGAAGCCATCATCATGCTGCCCGCACCCGAGTCGATTCATCGCATCGTGATTCACTCGCCCAACCTACTCGCCTTCGATATTTGGACAACCGACACGCAAGGCAGATGGGAGAAGGTTAAAGAGGTCGAAAGCAACAAGAAGAAGGTTATCGATATTCGACTCAATCGCACGGTGTACACTTCAGCCGTAAAAATTAGGGTGCGGCGCACCTCGGACGATGCCGGGCAACGCCGCAAGAATGTGAGAAATGTGCGCGGCTGGCAGACGTTTAGCGGGCACGTAAAAGCGCCGGCAAAGATCGCCGAGATAGAATTATATGGGTTCGTCTCGGAGTCTGACAAAACGGAGGCAGATTCGCATCCGGACATCCCGGTGCTCGAACCGCTTTCCGCGTCCGATGACGAGGAACTTGATGAGATAGATCTATATTTGAAGTAGGGGCGGAAATCGCGGAGAGAAACCGGCACCGAGACTAACAATCGGCCGTGCCCACACGTGCGGTGAATTTGCGATCGCTAGAGGGGTCTCGCCTCGAAAAACCGCTTAAAACGCAAATGATGTTGTCTCTGTTAGTTTATCAAGTAACACTATCTAGCAATACACCACATGTAGGATCTCTATCAGGATCTACTATCGCCTTCACTATTCGTTCAGTTGATCACTCATTATCCATTCGCTTGATCTCCGCTGGAGCGCGGAGATTAGACGCATCGCGATTCTATTGACATTGAAGATCTCTATCGCACTCGCTATTCACTCGTTTGATCCTCTGGATCGAGGAAAGAGACGCCGACTAGAACGTGTTACTTGCTGAATGAATTATTCCGACAGGGATAATGGGGTGCTACCAAAAGCAAGATAGGAAGTATACAGAGAAGCCGTGTCCAATGAAAGGAGACGCGGATGTTTCTACGGTTTAAAGATAGAATGGTAGGCTTGACCGCGTTCGAAGAGATCCTTCCGCCGTCGTTCAGCACGACAGAAAAATTATGGTCGGTCAGGGCAAAAAGAATCAATTCTCAAGTATGGATTACGTTGTTCACGTCAGACAATGCGGAGCGGGCGAAGGCGTATTTTGATAACCTCTCCGAAAAACTTGAGAAAGCGGGAATGGTAATTGACCAGAAAGAGATTGAACCCTAAAAGGAATTGAGGTCGCCGGCTCTAATCCCATGGAGGTGGGATGCCGCCGGCAACCTTGATTGAGAGATTGTCTTCGGGTTTCAGTGCGTTTCCCCGGAGGCAATCTCCCATTTTCGGACAAGATCATCATCATACCAAGAAGTTGCACGCTATGACGATCAACTGAATGGATAATGAGGGCGATAGAAATCCTTGAAAAGTAGACTGAAAGAAAGAATAAGGAGGTTATTCATGTTTTTACGCAAAAAGTGGCTTTTGGTGATAGGCGGACTCATTATTTGGAGTTATGTTTTCTCCGGGTTAATTTATCTGGAGATAATTCCAAACCCCTATCAAATTGTGCACGAACTGATGAATCCACTCCCGGTTGGAATACGGCAGACTTGATGCCAGGGCCTGTTGACATTAAGGCGTGTCCATAATTCGCCGATAAGTCCCTATCGTAGGGGCGAGGTTTCCTCGCCCAACGGGTTGGGGAACCCAACCCCTACGGAAATTGCCTCAATGTAGGGGCAACCCTTGTGGTTGCCCAACATACTGCCTCAAGTGAATCAATATTGGCTTAATTTTCAAATGTCAACAGAACCTAGTTAAGGTTGCATTCACTCCGGATATAGCATCACAGTAACCACACTAAACTGGTTTTTTCCAAAAAAATCTGGTTAGTGTTGGGTTCCGGTGCGGTTAGAAACCGCACCTACCGGCGTCGTAGAACAGTTTCTTGTGACAGTCACATAAGGATTAAACGCTTAGCGAATGAACCACTAACTGGTTTATTTTCTAAATATATACGGTAAGTGTTGGGTGTCGGTAGTTCACATTGTCTGAACTGTGATTTATGTGATGAAGTGATTGCCATGATTATCAATCTTTAGTTGCCCGTAATGAGTGGATTCAACCGTTACCTTGAAGCCACTTTGACTCTGGGAAGAAACCGAGTTTTGAAGAAAAAACTCGGTTTCGACGTGTGTTAAATACTTAGCGAATGAACCACTAATCGATACTAACCAATGAAAATAAAGGAGATTTCACATGAGTATCAGCCGAATTACAAGAATTACGGTTATTCTAGCAGTTGTTTTGATGGTTGCGGGGCTTACTGCCTGCGATGAAATAGTTTCAATTCTAAACTCTCTCGATGCACCGGATCTGCCCGAGATAGACATCAACATTCCGGTCGGTGTTGTTGTGCCCTTGTCGGGGGAATATCCCTTGGCATTCGGTCAATCGGTTTTGAACGGGTTCGAGCTGGCACGGAACGAAATAAATAGTTTCCAAGCCGAGAGCGAAGGTATTACGTTCATTATCGTCGATGACATGGCGACCTTGGACGGTGCGCGGCAGGCGTTCAAGCAGCTAATTGAACAAGACGGCGTTCCTGTTATCCTCGGACCGTGTTTCTCATTTCAGGCGAAGGAGCTGTTTCCGGTTGCCAGCGCGGGTGGGGTTGTGGCATTTAGCTCGACGTCGTCCGCCTCCCGTCTGAACGAGGCTGGCGATGCCAACTTCCGTGCAGGTTTAACCACTGGTCGGATGAATCCGCCCGGGGTGATGAAAACACACGCTGCACTGGGCTACCGGAAGGTGGCTACAATGTATGATGAAGCCGATACATACTCGACGATTGGGCACGAGGACCTGACGGGCGCACTCACGGCTGCCGGTGTCGAAATCCTTGCGACGACTCCCTTCAAACGCGGAGACACCGACTTTTCAGCCCAATTGACGCAGATTAAGGAGTCGAGTCCCGACGCTATCTTTGTTTCGGCGCTATCGGGAGAGATGTCTCAAATTCTGGTACAAGGCAGAGCGCTCGGTATCCCGGCTTCGATTCCGTTCATTATACCTGAACTGAGTCGTATTGAGGTTGAAGCGGCAGGCGAAGCCGCCGAGGGCGCGATCAGCTTTACAGGATGGTCCAACCTTGCCTCCACGCCCGGAAACGCGGAGTTCATCGAGAGCTATCGGTCGGCTTACGATTCGGATCCCGGTCCTTGGGCTGCGCAGTCTTACGCGACCCTCTATATTCTGGCGGAAGCGATTCTGGAGGCTGAATCAACAGAGCCAACGGTCATTGCGGAGGCATTGAGGAACATCAGCGATATCGACACGATACTAGGCAGTTTCTCGTTCGACGAGAACGGTGACGCTGTCTATGAGCCACATGTTCTGATTGTCAAGAACGGCGAACTTGAGCTGTTTGAATAAAGCCGGATAACTGCGCGGCAAAAAAACAGGCTCAATTCCATAGCCCCTCTATGACAATCATCTCATGCGCGACCGTGCTTGCCCGTGTTTGGTAGCGGATTGTAACTTTAATTCTCTGCCGGGGCTGCTGCTTGTCCATCGACCGGGTACGTCCAGATGACATACGAGATATTATGGATAATGGTCTACAAATACCTGCCAGTTCCGTCTCCCCCTCATTTAACCTTACTGTTACATGGGGACAGATTAAACGACAGTAAATCAACAGACTGCCTACTTGCCACAACAAGTAGGCGGTCATATCACCATTCATATACCCTACGGAGGATACATAGTTGAGATGGTTTGCCAATACGGGTGATGCGTGTTTTGACGCTCGCCTTTTTTATGGCAACAATGGTCATGTATCCCGATCTATTTAGTGTTTAAGCCGTCGACATGCGAACCGGGATATGTGAGAAAGGGGCGTTTTCAGCCTAGCAGCGGCGCCCCTTGTTTTATTTGTGCAACGGTAAAGCGCATAGTCAAATGAACATGTGGCTATGCAAATTGAACAGAAAAGTGGACAAGTTGACCACTCACTGATAAGGAGATATTTTATGCGTACATTAGCGTTGTTGATCACTGCCCTTTATCTCTGCGGCTGTGCAGGTTTTGTCGCTGACAACGAAATACACGACATTGCTATTCTTGACGTGCCGCCGGAACTTGAACCTCTGCCGGACGACATTGCGGCTCAAGTGCCCGGTTCATACATTCTGCTTTTCATCTATTCTGATGACCCCGAAAACCCGTTCTTCGACGGAAAGCATTTGCAAGGCAACTTGAGTTTCGCCGATGACAGGATGATTTCGCAAATTTTCACGCCCGACGGCGAGGTTCTTGTCGAGTTGGATGCGCCGTGCGAATTGACACAATTTGACGCCACGCCCACGATGATAGTTTTGGACGGCAATACCGGAAGGTACATCACCTTCCAGTTCTGGGTGAGTGAATATCACTTCGGATTGGTACATGTAGACGAAAATGACATCCCGATATCGACATCGATATGGAGGCGCGTTGCGGAGACGACCGATGCCCATTGAACGGGGAACGGCATTGAGGGGCGTATTACTTGTCGTACTGGTATTAAGTGCGTTGTGCGGTTGCGAGGAGGCAGCTAACGATGCTGAAGATTTGGAAGATGTGCCAACAGTAAGTCTTGTGGTCGATAGTATTGACGCACGCAAGGTAATATTTGGCCGCCCGTTGGATGCCGATACAGACGCGAAATTACAGTCAAAGCAATGGGTAACGGAGACCTTTGATGGCGGGCGATTTATTCAATTCTATGGAACAAATTTACGGGGCTACGAAGCAGTTATAGCCCTGGAAATTGAAATTGAATGTCATATCCAGACGGACATCCCCGTCGAACAGGATACATTTTTTCTAGTGGAGGCACAAAAAGACGGCGAACGGCTTGGCGGCGATCTCTTTGTTATCACGCAAGGAAATCACCAGTCAAACACCATCGAAAGATTGTTTTACGTAGATTGTCTTTCATGGCTGGAAATCATCGATCGTTTGACCAACACGATATACCATCAAATAGAGTCTTCGTACAACGAATTGGTCGATATGCGGGTGTTAGCGTTACCGCCGCCTGACGGTCGTCAACAATTGCTTCCGCTCGAAGTGTCTTATGACGACAAATACGGTGACGAGATAGAGAAAGAGTTGCTGACCGGCTATGTTTTTAACGACTATCGAGTCGGTGCATCTGACGCCATAGTGGTTGACAAAGAGTTTCTTCAAGAAGCATGTTCGTCTGATGAATAAACCATAAATCCGTTAAATCAACTAGCTCGTAAGAGAGAGACGACTCGATGCCTGTTTGCGAGAGCTATCGAGTCATATTGATGGAGACACGCGCCCGCTTCGCAATACGAAAGGAGTATTTCATGTTAAAGCATTTTTCCATACTGTTATCGGTGAGACAGATTATCTGTCAATTCAATCTTCTGTGAATTGATATTCAACATAGAAATCAATGGACTAAGCAGTTACGAATACTTCAGAGGGGATTCTCGTTATGTACACTCAGTTTAAGAGTAAAACAGTTCGCTGTTCTACCGTGTTGACGGCGTTCTTATTGTCTTACTTCCTTTTTCCTGTAAACACGGGGGCACAAGTTGACATAACCGCCAACTATACCTTTGAGACGATCGAGGTTCCGGGTGTAGACTTTTTGGCGGTGACGGCGAGTAGCGACTTTGAGGATTACGCCGGGTACACGAAAAGTGCTGACGGTGAAAAAGAAGTCGCCTTTACACTCATTGATGGCGTTTTTGAGACCTATGATTTCCCCGGCTCGCAGAAAACGCATTTCTATGCCCTCGGTAACGATGGACGCGCTGCCGGACACTACGAGGATAGCGAGGGGCTATTCCATGGGGTCATCTTGGAAAATGGCGAGTTGCGGCAGTACGATTTCCCGGATGCCGTCGAAACGCAAATACTCGGGATTTCTGATGCGACGGGGGTACTGACAGGGAATTTTATAGATGCTTCCGGTATTCGTCGCGGATTCACGGGTGAGACAATCATTGAGTTCCCCGGTGCACCGGAAACTTATGCCGATTTTGTGAACGCGTCAGGAGCCGTCGTTGGGAGTTATGTAGATGTTGATGGCACATACCATGCTTATGTGTATAATCCAAACGGCACGTTTACATCTGTCAAAATTCCAGGTGCAGAATTTCTGGAATACTTTTTTATACACGGTATCAACGATACATGGACTTACATTGTCCGAAACAAAGTGTTGGGGCGCCCCGCGCGCACTTTTGTTGGCACCCTTCTCCAGGGGCTGGAGGATTTTCAGTTTTCGGTCGATAAGGACTTGTCTTTGGAGGATGCGATCGCGACGCTACGGGTCTTGTATTTTCCGGGCAGTGTTAGTACGCATGGCTGGAATATCAATCAAGATAGCTCCGTTGTCGGCTACTACGACACCGCCGATGGACACAGGCACGGTTTTATTGCCAGACCTGCGGCGGGCACGGGTGAAGCCGTTGATACTGAGCCCGTTGTCGCAACCGGCGACTCCAACTATATTTTTGAGAGTATTGATGTTCCCGGTGTAGATTTTTTAGCGCTGACAGCCAGTAGCGACTTTGAGGATTACGCCGGCTACACCCGGAGCCCTGATAGTGAAAAAGAGATCGCTTTTACACTCATCGATGACGTTTTTGAGACCTATGATTTTCCCGGCTCGCAGAAAATTCATTTCTACGCCCTCGGTAATAATGGGAACGCTGCGGGACACTATCAGGATAGTGACGGTCTGTTCCACGGTGTCGTCTTAGAAAACGGTGAGTTGCGCCAATACGATTTTCCGGGCGCCGTCCAAACGGAGATCTACGGCATTAGCGATGCGACCGGTGCATTGACAGGCAATTTTATAGACGCTTCAGGAGTTCGTCGTGGATTCTCAGGAGACGAAATAATTGAGGTATCCGGGGCATCGGAAACGTATGCCGATTTTGTAAACGCGACCGGTGGTATGGTAGGCAGTTATGTAGATGCTGGCGGTGTATATTACCCATACGTGCGGACCCCAGATGGCGAGTTTGTATCTTTCGACCTTCCAAGTGCAGAGGGACTGGAATACTTTTTTGTGCACGGTATCAACGATGCGGGGGCTACGGTTGCCAGAGCTAAAGCTGTGGGTGATGTCCCGCGCACCTATGCTCCAACAATCCGAGAGGAACTCAAATTTCCGGGCAGTGTCAGCACGGAAGGTTGGAATATCAATCAGGACGGCTCTGTCGTCGGGCACTATGACTCCCCGGATGGGCGCAGACACGGATTTATCGCCAGACCCGCACGGGACGCCGATGCACAACGCGTTGCCACCGACTATATTTTTGAAAGTATCAATGTTCCGGGTGTAGATTTCTTGCAATTGACGGCGAGTAGCGATTTTGAAGATTACGCGGGGAATACGCGGAGTGCCGATGGTGAAAAAATGGTCGGCTTTACGCTGATTGATGGCGTTTTTACAACCTATGATTTTCCGGGTTCACAGAACACTTATTTCTATGCGCTCGGTAACAATAGGGATGCTGCCGGACACTACGAGGATAGCGATGGTCTTCACCACGGTGTCGTCTTAGATAATGGTGAGTTGCGGCAATACGATTTTCCGGGAGCTGTTGAAACGCAGATATTCGGTATTAGTGATGTGACGGGAGCACTAACAGGTAATTTTATAGATGCTTCCGGCGTTCGCCGTGGATTTTCAGGGGAGACAATAATTGACCCACGCGAGGCAACGGAAACTTATGCTGATTTTGTCAACGCTCGTGGCATTATCGTAGGCAGCTATGTCGATGCCGACGGTCTATATCACGCATACGTAGGTACGCCAGAACACACAATCACAACCGTGGACTTTTTGGACCCATCAACTCTGGAATACTTTTTTCTCCACGGTATCACTGACGCATGGACTATCGTCGCCCGAGCCAAAGCTGTGGGTGATAATGTCCAGCGCACCTATGTCGGTGCACTCCGACACGGGCTACAGGAATTGAAGTTCCCGGGTGCCGTTAGCACGGAAGGTTGGAATATCAATCAGGATGGTTCCGTCGTCGGGCACTATGACTCCCCGGATGGGCGCAGACACGGATTTATCGCCAGACCCGCTGCCAAAACAGAGAGCGATCAGTTTGGCAACGCCTACACCGTCAAGCTGACGAAAGGTTTGAATATGCTTTCTGTGCCTTTAGCATCACCAAAACCGATGACTGCAAAATCACTTGCCGGGATAGCTGGCGCTACTGTTGTAATAGCACTTGATGCTGAAAAACAACGGTTCATCGGGTGGACACCAGGTGCGCCTAACGATGGATTCCCGATTGAAGGTGGAAAAGGCTACATTGTCAGTGTTCCACAAGCTCGCAATTTTGCCTTTGTCGGCTCGCGATGGATAAATCAAAAGGAGGCTGTTGCTGCACCATCTCCCATTACCGCCTTGACAAGAGGGGTTGCCCACGAAGCGTGGGCTTTCGTTGTCAGTGGGTACTTGGACGGCAAATCGGCATTTGACGGCTACCGAGTAATCGTGCGTAACCTGAGAACAAACAGTACGATAACCGCTTCGGTGGAAGGAGATTACTTCGCCGCTGCAACTGCTGACTTGTCGCGGCGGAGTGTTGTCGAAGTTGGAGACGTTATTGAATTACATGTCGTCGGCCCGGATGGAAATGTTGAATCGCATACCGTGAGGTTCAGTGTGTCGCCTGAACACCTTGCAAACGCGGTGTTGTCCGTCAGGCTTGACGGCATCGGCAAACCGGAGCAGGATCGGCTGTTGCAAAACTACCCGAATCCGTTTAACCCGGAGACGTGGATACCTTATCGCTTGGCAAAAAATGCGATGGTCACGCTGTCGATTTACAATACGCAAGGCGCATTGATTCGCCGACTGGAGCTTGGTCACCGGTTGGCGGGGTTCTACACCCAGCGCGGAAAAGCGGCTTATTGGGATGGTCGCAACCACAATGGCGAAGCTGTCGCCAGTGGCATCTACTTCTACCAGTTGACGACTGCCGATCCCGATACGAATTCCGTGTCGTTCCGTCAACTTCGGCGTATGACCGTTGTAAAGTAGGCTGTTTAACGGAATAACAGAGGGGCGCGAGAATGTACCGCCATCCGTAATCTCTCTCGCCCCCTTTTAACCAACGAAAGGAGATTTTCATGTTAAAGCATTTCACCGTATTCACAGCGTTAATTCTAACCGTATTCGTCGTTGGCTGCTCGGAGTATACCGAAATCTTCATCGAGGAGGTAAATATCCTGCCTACCGGTGACGGTGGCGATGTCTCGTGGCTTGACGACATCGACTTTCCGCTCGATGACCTTCCGATTGACGGCTGGGACGATCCTGTTCCGCAGGACGATGACACCACGCCGCCGATGATAGTCGAAAGCTCGGTGCTCGATGGCGAGACGGAAGTGGATCCGTTTGTGCTGAACGAGAACGGCATTCAGATTACCTTTGATGAGCATGTCTATGGAGAAGTGCAATTGGCGCTGCAAGATGGAACGACAGATGTTACATACTCGCCGATTGACTGGGACAGTGTTGTCGAAGGGGATATTGCCGAACTGCGCCTTACGGAAGGGAACGAGCTGAAATATGCAACGACCTACGTTATTTACGTCGCGGTCGGCGACGCGGCGGGAAACTTCACCGAATACGTGATTAGATTTGTCACGGGTGGGGCGCCCGAATCGACGAATTAAAGATGTTGAACCATCATAAGAATGACGTTTGTAAAAGTCAAATCCGAACTGATAAAAGGAGTTTTTCATGTTAAAGCACCTCACCCTACTGTTAGCCGTGTTTCTACCCGTGTTCATCACCGGCTGCTCGGAGTATACCGAAATCTTCATCGAGGAGGTCAATATCCTGCCGACCGGTGACAGTGGCGATGTCTCGTGGCTTGACGACATTGACATTCCACTCGACGACATCCTGATTAACGGCTGGGATGACGACGCCAGTTGTCCCGCTCCTGATCCCGAGGATGACACACCGCCAACGATGATCGAGAGCACGGTGACCCATGGTGAAATTGTGACTGATCCGGATCTGCTTAATGAGGGCGGAATCTACGTCCTGTTTGACGAGGATGTTTACGGCAGCATCGAATTGCAGTTTGAGGAGGACGGTTCACCGGTCGGCTGGACGGGGATAGTCGAGGGGAATACGGCCGAACTCTATCCGACAGAGGGTAACGAGGTGGATTTCGACACGCTCTACGTTGTTGAGATCACAGTTGCCGACGCGACGGGCAATATAAGCTATTACAATATGACGTTTGCGACTGCCCCGCAGCCAGAACCGGAGAATTAGTCTGAACTTATGAAGGGAGTGAATATGTTCAAGAGTTTCACTCTACTGATCGCCGTATTTCTAGCGGCATTCATCTCCGGTTGTTCGGAAAGTACATCGATATTCATCGAGGAAGTCAACATCTTGGGAATTGATGACTCAGATGATTCGGCAGCGTGGCTAGTTAGCGGTGCTCTGGAAGAAATCTGCGAAGTTCCGGGCGTTTGCCCGGAGGGCGTCACCGAAAGCGGCGAGCTTGTCTTGCCCGAAGACGAATTCCCTGGAAACGACGAAGATGATGACAAACACGACACGAATGCCGACTGAGTTCGTAACCGAAAAAGCCCCGCCAGCAGGAACGATTGACGGGGCTTCTCCAGTTCTACTGTCAAGGTTGTCAATGGCAGATGTCATTGACAATGGCAGTCATGTGTCAACCCCGAAAAGGACAGCAGTCATGCTTAAATTAACCTCGATGCTTCTGATACTCGCATTCGTACTGCCGCCGGCGGTGATAGCTTCACACCCGCCCAGACAGGATAGCCATCGTCACATCATGAAACACCGACTGCCTGACGTGCGCCGGTATGCACGGACACTGGACTTGAACGTTGGACTTCCGCGGACGGTGCGGACAATCTATTTTTTGCCGACCGACCGGGTCTACAAAGCGGAAAAGGTTGAGCGAATCGAAACGGTCATTCGTCAGGTGCAGAAAGTCATCGCGGAACAGATGCAGGCTTACGACTACGGTGATCGCAGCTTCCGGCATGAGACCGATGCGGACGGTGATTTGTTGGTACATCGCGTTGATGGGAATCATCCGGAAAGCCACTATGAGATGAACATGTACGACTTGGTTATAGCTGAGGTTGAATCCGCATACGATTTGGAAGCAAATGTTTACATCATCGTGGTTGATAACAGCATGGAGATGATAGGCGATGCCGCCGGTTTTGGTAATCGTTGGAGCAAGGTGGGCGGTGTTGCGATGGTGCCGCAGTCGGTGGAGTGGTACGTACTGGCGCACGAGTTGGGACACGCTTGGGGATTGGAGCACGATTTTCGGGATGGGACTTATCTGATGTCCTATGGCCCCGGCGAGGAGCGGTTATCGGAGTGCAGCTCGAGGTATTTGTCGGTGCACCCGTACTTCGATGAAAATATATCCATCGAGGACGGCGAACCTCCGACATTGAAACTGGTTTCGCCGCGACGTTACCCGTCGGGCGCGTTCAGTGCTTCTATCGATGTGGAGGTTAGCGATAGCGACGGGTTGCATCAGGCGCTTCTGTTTGTCGGCACCGGTCTCGCCATCGAACTGAAGACCTGCCGAGCGTTGATGGGGGAGCAAACGGCGACAGTAAGTTTCGACTATGACGGTGTTCTCCCGTCACAAGCGGCGTGGGAACTGGGGGAAAGCGGGCTTGGCACGGCTCAGTCGCATCCGATGTCGGTCGAAGTGCTGGATACGCAAGGAAATAGCGAGTGGCTGGCTTTTGCGTTGGCGGAGACCTCGCCCCATTTTGTCGCGGCGCTGGATTCGGGCGCACGGGAATCGTGGGCGGTGGCATTTTCACCGGACGGCGACACTTTGGCGTCGGGAACGTGGAGCGGCAGCTTGGAACTGTGGGATGTCGCGGCGCGAGGGCTAAGAGGCTCGTTGGAGGGTCATAAAGACGGTATCTCGAGTATTTCGTTTGCGCCCGGCGGTAAGACGCTTGCAAGCGCATCATGGGACGGGAGCGCGAAGCTGTGGGACATTGCGGCGGGTCATAACACGGTCACGCCGTTAAGCGACTTTTACGCGGTGCTTTCCGTAGCACATTCTCCCGATGGCAACACACTGGCTTTCGGGCTGTGGGAAAAACACGTGGAGCTGTGGGACGCGGGGACGGGCACGACGATCGACACGCTCGAGGGGCATACCGAGACGGTGACATCGGTCGCGTTTTCGCACGATGGCAAACTGCTGGCCTCCGGCTCATGGGACGGTACGGTGAAACTGTGGGAGATGGAGAATTTGACCGAAATCGGGACGCTCGAGTTGGAGGTCGATGTATGGGGACGGGCGCCGGGAATCAATTCGTTGGCGTTATCTTGTGACAACCGCTCACTTGCTATCGGTTCGTGGGACGGCTTGGTTCAGCTTTGGGATGTCAAGAATCAGGAAATGGTGCATACGCTTCACGGACACACCGACAGCGTGAATCAAGTGGTGTTTTCGCCCGATGGAGAGACGTTGGCATCGGGAGCGAGGGATGGCACGGTGATAGTGTGGGATGCGGCATACGGCTACGACATTGTTTCGTTCGGACACACCGCCGGCGTCAATGCGGTAGACTATTCGCCGGACGGCAATCGGCTGGCTTCGGGAACGGCTGACGGCGTGGTGGAACTCTGGGATACCTCTTGGTTAAGTGGGCACGAACAGCCGCAACCTCCCGATTACCCGCCGGTCGATGTCAACGCCGACGGCGCGGTGAATATCTCGGATTTGGTGATGGTTGCGGCGGCTTTGGGTGAGCAGGGTGTCGGATGGAGGGAGGATGTGAACGGCGACGAGGTTGTGGACATACTCGATCTGGTGGCGGTAGCCAACGCTATGAATGATTAGGCTGCCTCATCGATTGAAGTGGAATTCAATGAAAATGGAAATGAAGTTTATGATGATGGGTGATACCAGGCTGCGCACTGAACTAGACGCTATGGTGCAAGCGTTTGACGAACACCCGAATCACCCCGATGTGAACTGGGAACAGTATAACTGGATTACTGGGCTGCAAGAACGGCGTCTGTACGAAGAACTGTCCAAGCCTCATAACAATCCGGGCAATCCTGCCTGCAATGTCAATGACTTGATGGACGAGATTCTGTCCTGATTGACAGAAGCGGAAGTTATACAGAATATCTTGACTAGACAACTAGACACATAGACAGTTGTCTATACACCATGCCACAATCGCCGCCGGCTGATGAGGCGGTATATCGATGAGGTCACTCATGAAAGAATTGATGAAATATTGTTTCAAAACAGCGTGTATATTACTACTACTCGTTTCGTTCATTCATTCGACTTATTCTCAAACAGTGAGTTTGCAGAGTTTGAACGAAAAAAAGCCTCATTTAGAATTTACATATAATAATTTTGAAAACTGGAGTCGTGGCGTTGATGCGACAGATCATAACATGCATCTTGTTATAACTTTCCGGTCTACTGATGTTTCCAAACTATCACTAATGCCTTGTGTAATTTACAGATCCGACGCAAATAAAATAAAAGCAGATTTCAAATGGGGGTGTTATGCAAGGTACACAAGTGTCTATGATAGAACGGCACAAAAGGATAGAACGGCACAAAAGTTGTTTTATAGACTGGGAGGAGGGTTCAATGATAATAGCTCAGATGGTACAAAATCCACTATATGGAAAGCACATGTTGGTGGAGGTGTATTTTGGAATTTTTCTGAACACGCCTTTCAATCTTACACATTATTTGCTGGCCTTTTCATTCAAGGTGAATTTGAATCACGAGGAATTTACATGTTTGAGAACTATTATGATGGGGGCTTGGATATATCAGGCGAATTCGGAGTACAAATAAAACTTTCAGAACAACAAAGTCTGTCTTTAACGATAGCCACTTATGTCGCCAACACTTATGGATTTAACAACTTTCACAGGAAAGCTTTCTTTAGTGTCAGAGTTTTATAATTGCTAGAATTTACAGAAATGAAGATGGCATGAAACACAACCCGAACGAATGATTTGATGGACGAGATTTTGTTAAAACATTGAAAATGCACAGAATCGCCCTCTAAGCGGTTTTTTGCGGTAGCCCAGTGGTTCTAATAATCGGAAGGCTCACAAACCTAGTGTTTTGTGGCATAGCGTTGCAATCAGGGGTCGTTGCACTACATCGGTAACTGGCGATGGACTGGGGGATCGCCCCCTATGAATCTAACTCAATTCCACCAATACGTCGTAATGGCGAAAACTAAAGGAGTTTCTTATGACAAGCAAATTTGTAGCGTACTGTTTCGTAGTTCTTTTTGTTATGCCGCTCATGACAATGGCACAGGAAGAGATCATAGAAGTTGATATCCCAGATCCTGCACTTCGGGCTGTGATAGAAATGCACCTGGGTATAGAATCGGACGATGTCATTTCAACAATGGATATGGAATACCTCTCCTATATTGACGCCAATTTTTTAGGTGCAATCCACTCATTAAGTGGTCTTGAACATGCGGTGAACCTAGTAGAGCTTGCGGTTCATGGAAACAACATTGAAAGTATCGAACCAATTGCAGAATTGACTCAGCTACATAGGCTTTTTCTTGGCTTGAATCCTATAGCAGATTTTACGCCACTGTCAAACCTGACCAACCTTCTATTATTATCTCTTGAGCACACAGGAGGGGCGGATATTTCTGCATTGGCAGGCTTAAACAGCTTAGGATGGTTAAATCTTGAAGACAATAACATTTCTGACATTTCTGCATTGGCAGGCTTAAACAGCTTAGGATGGTTAAATCTTGAAGACAATAACATTTCCGACATTACACCCTTGGTACAAAACACAGGGCTGGTTGACGTTGAAATTAACTTGCAAGATAACCCGCTAAATGACATGGCATTAACCACTCACATTCCCGCTCTGGAAAGAAGGGGGGTTACAGTTCGGTTTGGTGTCATATACGACCCTGCCCTCCGCACTGCCGTTGAGAGTGTTCTGGGCAAAAGAGCGGGCGACATTATTACTGCCAGCGATATGAAGAAGCTCACCGTACTCGAAGTTCCCGATCGTGGGATTTCAGTGGTATACGGGCTCAACTTCGCGACAAACCTCAGAGAACTAAACCTTAACGGCAACAATTTACGAACCACCGCCGGATTAAACCAACTTCACAATCTAACCATATTGAAGTTAGATAACAATAGCGACGGAATTTGGCTGCCCCATTTAACTGAATTGACAAACCTGAAAGAGTTGTGGCTCAGGAATAATGCCATTACTGATTTTACGCCTTTGAGCCAATTAACAAATTTGGAAACCCTGAGACTTCGGGGGAACTCTATGCGTGACATATCGGCGTTGGCAGGGTTGACAAACCTGACATCGTTGTCTGTCAGTGGGAACCCCATTGAAGATGTTACGCCACTTTCGGAGTTGACCGAACTGCAACACCTGTGGGTTCAGGAAATTCCCATATCAGACATTTCTTTTGTGGAAAATCTAACCAATTTACGGTCGTTATGGCTTCGGAACAATGCAATTTCCGATATATCGTCCTTAACAAAATTAACCAATCTGATACGGCTGGGGCTGAACGGCAACAGAATTACGGACATTTCCCCTCTTGTCTCCAGTAGGTTGCATCGCTTGGATCGTGTCAACTTGAACGGAAACCCCCTAAGTACCGAATCTATTGAGGTTCACATTCCCGTTTTGAAAGATAGGGGGGTTACGGTTATCTTTGAACCCAGAAAACTCCCGGAAAATCCCGAAGATGTCAACGGCGACGGCAGGGTGACGGTCGATGATTTAATACTTGTTGCCGCCTTTTACGGACAAACTGCACAAACTGCACCAGAGGAGTTTGTAATTATTGATGTCAATGGCGACGGTGTTGTTGATATCGATGACCTTATTGCGGTTGCCAATGCCCTGGAAGATGCCGATGACATTGCTGCTGCCCCGCAAATTCTCGAATCGTTCCTTCCAAGAGAAACGATACTTTTAGCAAACTATCCCAATCCGTTCAACCCTGAAACCTGGATTCCCTATCAGCTCGCACAACCGGCTGACGTTAGGATCACCATCTACGCGGCGAACGGCGCACCGGTGCGCACGCTAGACGTGGGATACCAGACTGCTGGGCTATACCTCAACCGCTCCGGCGCAGCCTACTGGGACGGCAAGAACGCCTACGGTCAACCCGTGTCAAGCGGAGTCTACTTCTACACGCTCACCGCACGCGACTTCGCCGCCACACGCAAGATGCTCATCCTCAAATAAGCATCGTCCCAATAAAGATTCGCACCGTTTTTTATACCTCTCTGCGGTGCGAATCTTTCCTTTTCCCACTGTAACATAAATGACAGTCACGCCTTTTCTTGCTTTTGTTTTTAGTCTTTACTGGTCACTGATTACTAGCCACTGATTACTGCTTTTAAGGAGACACCATGAACACCGCACAGAAGTTCGCTTACACGCTACTCGGCGCCGGCATCATAATCGTCGGCATAATCATCGGCTCCGCAATCTCACCCCTCACCGCTCAGCCAACCGATGAGAACATGCCATCGGGCGAGAAAATTCCGGTATTGGAAACGCTGGAGGCACCGTCGCCCCAAGAGGAAACGGATATCGAAAAGAAATTTGAAATGGTGTTGGAAAAAATGCTCTCGGATATTGACGACGATTTACAGAATTACTCCAGCGACCACGTAAAAATGGTCATCGGAGTGCGAAAAGCCTCTGTAGAACGACTCGAAACAGTCAAGACTACCGGTGAGTTGCTCGAACTTGTCCAAGCCTACGACATAGCACAACGCTGGCACCCGCTTTACGAGGCAACGTCGGGTGGCGGTCGTTGTCACTGCAATGAAATTTTGGAGTGAAAGGAGTGAAACATGTTGTCATTCTTGAGAAAACACTGGTACATTCCGGTCGCAATCGTTGTGCTGCTGTGCGGCCTGACCGCTTTGTATGTGTACACCACCTGCCACAGTTACGGCATTCCCCAAACCGAGGCGCAGGCGAAACACACAACCTCACTGTCACGCACGTGACACTGGCTAATCTTGAAAGGTAATACCCATGAACGACGAAGTAATACTAAGAAGACTCATAGATAGCGAAGCTAATCACGCGAGCCCTAACCGTACAGTCGATTGTGCTCACACAATCTTGCTATACTGCAAGGTATTCGAAGTGGACACAGCACACCGTCGCCATTGTGCTGAAAAGCAGGTACCGCCCGCGGAGGGTATGTCACTCGACGAAGCCGCAAAACAACTAAAACGACATGAGGAACTGGAACCTCATATTTCACGAATTAAAGAACGCATTACCGCTGTCATCAGAGAGATGGATAGCGTAGACTATCTCAAAAGCAATGATTAAACACACACTGCGAATTCTACTCCCCATCCTCTTCCTATCCGCTGTGCCCCTCTCCGCCCAACACGTCCACATCCCCGACCCCAACCTGCGCGCCGCAATCTCCGAAGCACTAGGCGGCGCCCCCATAACCCAAGCCAGCATGCGCCACCTCACGGAAATGGACGCCCCGCGCGCAAATATAACCGACCTCACCGGGCTCGAGCATGCGCCGCAGTTACGTTATCTTCGAATCGTGTACAATCAAATCACTGACCTGTCCCCGCTCGCCGGCTTACGTCTGGAAGAACTGTGGCTGTGGGACAACCAAGTCAGCGACCTGTCTCCGCTAGCCGAGATGGCCACCCTAACACATCTCGATCTCGGTTACAACCGCATATCAGATCTATCACCGCTTAGTAATCTGACAAATCTCGAGTGGCTTGAGCTTCAGGGCAACAGTATTACCGACGTTACCCCATTGGCAAATTTGACTCGCCTGAACCTACTGACCATCGAAAATAACTTAATAGTTGATCACAGTCCTCTTGACACTCTGTCTTTGGAACACTTCACATATGACCAAATCTGTGATCTCGCGCCGCTTCCGCTTCAACCTCGTCTGGAAAATAGAAGTTTTCCATCGCTTTTCACCCCATGGGGTTTTGTTCCTAGCAATCAACCGTATTTATCAGATGCGGAACGCATGGCGCAGCACGATTTGTATTTTTGTTGTGTAGGGATGTTCGATGGCCTACATCATCGTAATACAAAAGATGGGTGGCAGGTGCGTGGCAAGATCGATTCTGCAATTCGGCACAGGGATGATTATATCACACTTAATCCCAACATAATATTCCTGACGACGACTAACGCTGTCTGGGATAGTTTGGATGAGTGGCCGGAAGATTCGCCATATTGGCTAAGAGATGATAAAGGACGAATAGAAGTGCCGTATGACAGGACTGGCTTGCTAAATCTTAACCACCCCGACGTTCAACAGTTGGTTATTGATAGAGTGGCCGCTATAGCGAAATGTGGGCTGTATGATGGTGTACACTTTGACGCTTGGATGGAACACAACCAAAGTCTTGTTCCGGGTATGGTAGCCATTCTTAAAGGCATCCGCGAACGGGTACGAGACGATTTTCT
Source organism: Candidatus Poribacteria bacterium (assembly GCA_965204085.1). Taxonomy (GTDB): domain Bacteria; phylum Poribacteria; class WGA-4E; order WGA-4E; family JAJDTR01; genus JAJDTR01. Next base: position 323,681 of record CBDBEE010000003.1, read on the forward strand.
TATACTGGCCAACACGAATCGATGGAAAATCCCAGCGTCGGCACCCTACATTAACGGTTCATTTTTTGAATCCGGGTTACCCATAGACGACTCTATTCATGGCGAGAAGGGCATCTCAAGAGGCTTTACCCACATGGAGGAGACCCTTTCGTGGGCTGAAAGCAATTATCGATTGCCCCAAATAAACGCTTTTCTAGGTTTCGGCTTTGGCTCCGAACCGATGGATAGCCCGACCAACCGCCGCTACATGCGTGCCATCTCAACCCTAAACCTCACCTTCTCTGACGGTTATTTTATGTATTACCTGCCTGGCCCGGACGGCGGTGTCGATACGGGGATGTTTTCCGGTTTTTACCGGTACGATTTCTGGGATGTCGATCTCGGGCGTCCGGTCGGTGAGAAATCTACGCTATACGATGTGGATATACAGGGGCTCTATATCCGAGAGTTTACCAACGGTTGGGCGGCCTACAACCACAGCGGCGCGGCGCAAGTCGTCACCCTGCCTGAGCAGGTTCACGGCGTTTCCAGCGGCTTGCTGAATACCAAACACGCCCTCCCAAACCTCGACGGCGAAATCTACCTTCGCCTGAAGCCCGAAATGCCCGGCGATGTCAACGAAGACGGCATAGTGAATGTGTTGGATTTAACCCTGGTCGCCCAGGCGTTCGGCACGGATAGCCGTGCAGCCGACGTCAACCGCGACGGCGTCATTAATATCTTGGACCTTGTCTTTATTGCAAATCAACTTTAGAGATTGGGCATTTAGATCGTTCGCTGGTCCGATCAATCGAATGCCCAATGAGGATGCGCACCATTCTCCTCGGTGCGCATCTTTTCACTGTAACATAAATGACAGCCACCACAAAGGAGACACCATGAACATCACACAGAAGTTCGCCTACACGCTACTCGGCGCCGGCATCATAATCGTCGGCATCATCATCGGCTCCGCAATCTCACCCCTCACCGCCCAGCCCTCCGATAAGACGATGGAGGCACAGCCGCCCCAAGAGGACACGGATATCCAGAAGAAGTTTGAAAAGGTGTTGGGAAAAATGCTCTCGAATATTGACGATGATTTACCGGATTACTCCAGCGACCACGTGAAATTGGTCATCGGCGTGCGAAAAGCCGCTGTCGAACGACTCGAAACCGTCGAGACCAGCCGTGAGTTGCTCGAACTTGTCCAAGCCTACGACATAGCCCAAACGTGGCACCCGCTTCACGAGGCAACTTCGGGTGGCGGTCGTTGTCACTGTAATGAAATTTTGGAGTGAAAGGAGTGAAACATGTTGTCATTCTTGAGAAAACACTGGTACATTCCGGTCGCAATCGTTGTGCTGCTGTGCGGCCTGACCGCTTTGTATGTGCACATCAACTGCCACGGTTACAGTATCCCGCAAAACGCTATCCTCCAAACCGAGCCCGACATTGTTCACTTTAACACAGACTGAACGACGTCGAAATTAGGCGGTTGGAGATGGAACCCTCCGTAAAACGAGGCGCGAGTTTTTACTTGCTTCCCTCGCGCCTCACCCCGTCAACCCTAGCGGATAGCTGGCGAACGGCTTAAGCGTTGCCCCGTTTACCGTTCGTTCTCACGTGAGAGTTTGTAGGGTGGGCACCGCCCACCATCAATAGTTGCACTCACTGCCCCGATGAAAAGGGGACTGAAAGTTACGTGAATAGCGAACTGGCAATCACCATATCGGGGTGAATCGTGAATCGTGATAACGAGTTAGAACAGTTACTTGATGATATTGCCGCGGCGACCGACTAAAACGACCGACCAATGATTGGAGCGGTTGCGGCGATAGACAAACCTCGACCGCTAGACCGTATCGCTGTTGAGCCGGTTGCCGAATGGTATGAAGTTCGGTGTTTGGGTACGGACGACGGGATATGCGGTTGGACGACCGACGGCGAGAGCCGTAGTCAGGTGATACGCGCCTCGAAGGAGCATGTCTCCGCCACCGGTCACGAGGTGCACGTTGACACCAAAAACGTTGAATCCGTGCTAAAGCGAAAGTGATAGGCCAGCACTCCGTCAGAATCAACCGAATCAATTACTAATGGAAAAGCCAATGATGCTCAACGACCTGATCGTGCCACCCGATTATTGTGATGGCTGGGACGAGGAAGGCAACTTCATTTTCTCGTGCGTCACTTGCTACACCGCCGATGACGCCGACGACATCCCCTACGTGGCGCGGGTAACTCTCCAGAGCAACTACGACTAGCTTAGCCAGTGAAATGTCTAGGTGGCTAGACAATTTGGCTACGCAAATGACCATTGCGAAAGGACGCTTTATGAACTCCAAACATACACTCGCCTTTTTATTGCCACACACTGACTACCCACTGATAAGGAGATATTTTATGCGTACATTAGCGTTGTTGATCACTGCCCTTTATCTCTGCGGCTGTGCAGGTTTTGTCGCTGACAACGAAATACACGACATTGCTATTCTTGACGTGCCGCCGGAACTTGAACCTCTGCCGGACGACATTGCGGCTCAAGTGCCCGGTTCATACATTCTGCTTTTCATCTATTCTGATGACCCCGAAAACCCGTTCTTCGACGGAAAGCATTTGCAAGGCAACTTGAGTTTCGCCGATGACAGGATGATTTCGCAAATTTTCACGCCCGACGGCGAGGTTCTTGTCGAGTTGGATGCGCCGTGCGAATTGACACAATTTGACGCCACGCCCACGATGATAGTTTTGGACGGCAATACCGGAAGGTACATCACCTTCCAGTTCTGGGTGAGTGAATATCACTTCGGATTGGTACATGTAGACGAAAATGACATCCCGATATCGACATCGATATGGCGGCGCGTTGCGGAGAGGACCGATGCCGATTGAGATGTCGGCGGTCAAGTACCGTTTTCAAACCGGGATACGTGAGTGAGGGAATGTGTGAGCCTAGCGGCGGCGCCCCTTTTTTATCGGCGCAACGGCTAGCCAACCTATACTCCCATTTCTACATCTCCTATACCATCAGCATCACATCCGGCAAGGGGCGTTACGGTTGCCAGGCCCGGCAGCCGCCCTTGCCGCGCTTTAACGCAGCGATGAATGTGAAAATGTGATTCTTAATTTTACAACTCTAAACGCATTGAACTCAATTGCCCGGAAAATAGTGTTTCAACTGGTCGCCGAGCAAACACAAAAGGAGTATTTCATGTTAAAGCATTTTTCCATACTGTTCGCCGTGGTTCTAACGGTATTCATGACGAGTTGCTCGGAGTATACCGAGATCTTCATTGAGGAGGTCAACATTCTGCCTACCGGTGACGGTGGCGATGTCTCATGGCTTGACGACATTGAAATTCCACTCGACGACATCCTGATTGATGGCAGGGGAGATGATGCCAGTGGTCCGGCTCCCAGTCCCGATGATACCACTCCGCCGACGATAATCGAGAGTACGGTAGCCGATGGTGAAGTTGAGATCGATCCGGATCTCCTCAACGCGGATGGCATCTACGTCATGTTTGATGAGCATGTTTACGGCGCCATCGAATTGCGCTTTGAGAAAGGTTCACTGGTCGGCTGGACGGGGATTGTCGAGGGAAATACTGCCGAACTCTATCCGACAGAGGGTAACGAGCTGGATTTCGAGACGCCCTATGTTGTTGAGATGGAAGTTTCAGACGCGGCGGGGAATATAAGCTATTACTCTATTGCGTTTGTGACTGCCACTGCGCCGCCAGAACCGGCGAATTAGTCTGAACTTATGAAGGGAAAAAATGAATAAGCATTCCGGTAACACGATTCACCGAGCATGTCGCCTAGTAGTAGCGGCGACGACGTTGCTTCTTATTTCACTCTCGCCGTTGGTCAGTTACGCACAAATCACCACAATCACGGTAAACCCTCTGCGCACGCTCGAAGTGCACCCGAGTGAGGCTCATGGCGTGGCATTCAGTCCAGACGAGACGGCAATACGCTTGCCTGTGGAACGGGCTTTGGTGATGCCACCTTTGGTGACGACCCCATAGAATTCGGGGGCGATATTCGCATGTATGATGTCGCCACGGGCGAGCATCTGCGAACGCTTGAGGGGCATACGAGTTGGGTATCAAGCGTAGCTTTCAGTCCGGACGGTATGACCCTGGCAAGTGGAAGTGCTGATACCACCGTCCGATTGTGGAATGCGCAGACGGGTAAAGAACTGCGATTGCTTGAGGGGCATACGGGTTGGGTAAGTAGCGTGGCGTTTAGCCCGGATGATATGACCCTCGCGAGCGGGAGTGATGATAGCACCGTGCGTTTGTGGAATTTAGAGACAGGCGAAGAACTGCGAACGCTCGAATCAAATCAAAGGAGAACAAACTCATGAAAGCGACACTTTGTTTTAGGCTCACCTTACTAACGTTTGCAACCTTAGCGTTTTTGCCGAACAGTTTCGCACAAGATGTGTCTCCAGAATATGTCGTGCGAGTCATCTATGTTGTTCCAAACGATCGCAAACCTGATCCGAATATGGACACGAAACTCGATACGTTAATGAAAGAAACACAACAGTTTTACGCTGATCTGATGGCGTATCACGGGTTTGATAGAAAAACATTTAGACTTGAAACCGATGCAACAGGAAATGTTATCGTGCATCATGTGGACGGAAAACACAACAATGCCTATTATCAAAACGAGTCAGAGGACTCAGAAGGAAGTATGATAGTATGGGACGAAATTGAGGCACATTTCGATCTATCAAAGAATATTTATGTTCTGGCTCTTGACATCAGCGATCACATTGTTGCTTATGGAGGTACTCCTGTTTCAGGTTTAGCAGGGGAACTTAACAGCCATTATGGGAAGGTATTGATCCCTGCTTTCAATCCTGCTATCGCTTTATGGCATGAACTTGGGCATACCTTTGGATTGACGCATGATAGCCGCACGGAGGCGCAGCGATGGGTTCATCCGGATACGCAGGACCCGATGATTACATCTTTCTGTGCAGCTGAATGGCTGGATGTTAACCGTTACTTTAATCCTGTCCAAGATCTAGTCTTAGAAAGTGATAACGAAGCTCAAGTTAAGATGCTTAAACCTACCCTTGGTTCCTCATCGTATGCCATCAGGATACAATTTGAAGTAACAGATTCTGATGGGCTTCATCATGCACAGTTGAGTCGATTATCTTTTTATGATGCAGGTGTAATTGATTGTAAGAAATTAAATGGCAAAGAAACAACTGTAGAATTTGTAACGACCCACGTGATAGGTGGTATTGGTGAAAGTGTCCAGTTGCGGATTATAGACAGGGACGGAAATTTTACAAGCCATACATTTCCTATAGATATAACTGATTTACTGCCACCCCCTAAAATTGTTTCAATACCAGACCCAAAATTAGCGTTAGCGGTACGAGAAACTTTAGACTTAGCACCTGACGATACAATTACGCAGCTTGTGATGCGTAGACTGATACGCTTCAATGCCTCTGGCCGACAGATAACTGACTTAACAGGACTCGAACATGCACACAATTTAAGTGATTTATGGCTTGATAACAATCAAATTGGAGACCTCACGCCACTGTCAGGATTAACGGAATTAACCTTGTTAGAGCTTTCAGAAAATCCAATTGGCGATATAAAGCCACTTGCAAAATTAAAAAATCTGTCTCGATTAGAATGCCGCAACGCCCAAATCAGTGACATCACACCGATTGCAAGGTTGACAAGCCTGAGAAAGATAGACCTTACTGGGAATCCAATCAGCAATATTGCACCGCTTACAGGGTTGGTGAATTTAAACTCTTTGGTGCTTATATCAGCATCGATTGCTGACATACGACTAATTGCAAGGTTTGCAAAGCTAACACATTTAAGTTTTTATGATGTTCCAATCAACGACATAAGCCCACTTATAGGATTAACAAAATTGAAGTCGTTAGAGCTAACATCATGCAAAATTAACAATATCCGTTCTATTGATAGGTTGAAGAATTTAGAAGTATTAGCTCTTAGCGACAATCAAATTAGCGATGTGACTCCACTTGCTCAGCTTGTAAATCTTAAAGAATTACGTCTTGAGGGCAACCCAATTAATAATACAGACCCCCTTCGGGACCTACTCCGAAAAAATCCGGACGTGAAAATCTATCTTACGTATGGTGGCGAGCCATTGGAGGATGGTAAAAGTATCACTTGCTCAGCTATTATCAGTGAAGACGTAAATAAGGATTGTGTCGTCAATGTCCAAGATTTAGTGCTTGTTGCCGCTAACTTTGGAAAGGGCGGAGGAAATGCATCGGATGTTAATGGGGATGGAATAGTCAATATCATAGACCTTGTATTAGTCGCGGGGGCATTTGGAAATACGGCGGGTGCCCCGTCAGCCTACACAGAGGCACAAGAACTACTTGCTGCAGCAGATGTCCGACAATGGCTAAAACTCGCAAAGCAAGTGAATTTATCAGATGCTACCTTTCAGCACGGGTTACAAACACTTGAACTCTTAGCAACAGTATTATCACCCAAAAAAACAGCACTGCTGGCGAACTATCCGAACCCATTCAACCCTGAGACATGGATACCTTATCAGTTAGCGCAGTCCGCAGATGTAACGGTGATGATCTATTCCGCAGATGGCAAACTAATTCGGACGCTGGCATTCGGCGCGCAAGCTGTGGGGCTTTATCAAAGTCGTTCACGTGCAGCCTATTGGGATGGCAAAAATCAGGTCGGCGAACGCGTCGCGAGCGGTATCTATTTTTACCAGTTGAGGACGCCAACATTCCATCAAACACGGCGGCTCGTCATCGTAAAGTAGAGGCAATCAGTATAAGTTCGACTTTGTACATTTGTAGGGTGGGATCAAGCGAATGGATAGTGAGTGCGATAGGAATCCCCTGCCCACTATTCCTTGTAAAATGCAATCAACCGACTAGATAACGAGCGCGATAGAAATCCCAGGGCGATAGCTAATCCTGATGGAAGTCCCATAGAGATCCACTAAACACTTACCTTTAATGTAAGCATCGTTTTTGAGAAAAGGCATCTAACACATGCTTTTTTAACTTTAGAAAAAATACGAAAAGTGAGGTTTTCTTTCATGCAAGTTCAGATTAAAACCAGTTCTCTGTTTTACACCTTCACGTTGTTCCTATGCCTCAATTCCTTTTTCCTGGGGAACACTGCTGCACAAGTCAAGGATGAAGCCGATTCCAAGTATACCTTTGAAACTATTGATGTCCCCGGTGTCGATTTTTTAGCGTTGACGGCGAGTAGCGACTTTGAGGATTACGCCGGTTACACAAAAAGTGCTGATGGAGAAAAAGACGTCGCCTTTACGCTCATTGATGGCGTTTTCACGACCTACGATTTCCCCGGATCACAGAACACCTATTTCTACGCGCTCGGCAATAATGGCAACGCAGCTGGACACTATCAGGATAGTGACGGTCTGTTCCACGGCGTCGTCTTAGAAAACGGTGAGTTGCGCCAATACGATTTTCCGGGTGCCGTCCAAACAGAGATATTCGGTATCAGTGATACCACGGGTGCCCTGACAGGTAATTTTATAGATGCTTCGGGTGTGCGTCGTGGTTTCACCGGGGACGAAATTATTGAGGTCCCCGGTGCCTTGGAAACGTATGCCGATTTTGTGAGCGCGGGTCGGCTCGTCGGCAGCTATGTAGATGCTTCGGGCATATATCATGCCTACATACGTTCTCCACAACGCGATGTCATATCTATTGAGTTACCAGACGGACCGAATCTGGCGTACTATTTTGTGCACGGTATCAATGATGCAGGGACTTACGTTGCCCGCGCGAAAGTCGTGGATGATATTCCACGGACCTACGTCGGCACATTCACCGGACGAGAAGAGTTGCGTTTTCCGGGAAGTGTCAGCACACAGGGTTACAATATCAATCAGGATGGTTCTATCGTCGGAAACTATGACACCTCCGATGGACGAAGACACGGTTTCATCGCTAGACCTGCTGGAGAGACGGCTGCACAACCTGTTGTCCCTGTCAGCTTCAACTATACTTTTGAGGGTATTGCTGTTCCCGGAGTAACCTATTTAGAGTTGACAGCAAGTAGCGACTTTGAGGATTACGCCGGCAACACACGAAGTATGGATGGTAAAGGAATAGCCTTTACGCTCATTGATGGTGTTTTTAAAACGTATGATTTCCCCGGTTCGCAGAGCACTTATTTTTATGCGTTGGGTAACAATGGTCAAGCTGCGGGACACTACGAAGATAATGACGGTCTTCATCATGGTGTCATCTTAGAAAACGGCGAGTTGAAGCAATATGATTTTCCGGGTGCCGTTGAGACGGAGATATACGGTATATCTGATGTAACCGGTGCCTTGACGGGAAATTTTATAGATGCTTCGGGTATACGTCGCGGTTTCTCGGGAGAGACCATCGTTGAGTTTCCCGGTGCCACAGCAACTTATGCCGATTTTATCGTCACGGATCGGCTCGTAGGCAGCTACATAGATGCTGAAGGTGTATATCATCCCTACATACGCGATGCCGATGGCAGGATGAGATCTATTGACATCCCGGGAGCAGAACACATGGAATACATCTTTACGCACGGTATCAATGATGCGGGGGTTTCCGTCAATCGTGCGAAAGTCGTGGATGATATTCCGCGCACATACATCGGCACACTCCAAGGATTCCGTGAGTTGAGTTTTCCGGGGGGCGTCAGCACCGAGGGATGGAACGTCAACCAGGACGGCTCTATCGTCGGGAACTATAAATCAGCGGATGGGCGCACACACGGATTTGTCGCCAGACCGGCCGCCAAGGAAGTGAGTGATTATTTTGGCAACGCCTACAACGTCACACTGGCTAAAGGCTTGAACATGCTTTCCGTGCCGTTGGCGCCAATAAGACCGCTGAGCGCCAAGACGCTTGGGGCGCTGACGGGGGCAACAACTGTCATCACGCTAGATTCGGCTAACCAGCGATTCGTGGGGTGGACTCCCGGCGCACCCAACGACGGTTTTCCGATTGAAGGTGGAAAAGGCTATATCGTCAATGTCCCGGATTCTCGCAGTTTCGCCTTCGTCGGAGCGCCGTGGACAGATCGAACGAAGGCTGCCGCATCACCGCCCGCCATATCCGCCGAGATTTCTCAGGAACAAAGTGTGTGGGCGTTCGTTGTCAGTGGACACTTGAACGGCAAACCAGCAAGCGAGTGGCTAGCGAGTGCGGTAGAAAAACCTGTGTTTGACGGCTACCGGGTAATCGTGCGTAACCTGAGAACTAACAGTACGATAACCACTTCGGTGGAAGGAGATTACTTCGCCGCTGCAACTGCCGACTTGTCGCGGCGCAGCGTTGTCGAAGTTGGAGACGTGATTGAATTACATGTCGTCGGTCCGGATGGGAATGTTGAATCGCACACCGTTAGATTCAACGTGACCCCCGAGCACCTTGCAAACGCGGTGTTGTCCGTCAGGCTTGACGGTATAGGCAAGCCGCAGCAGAATCAGTTGTTGCAGAACTACCCGAATCCGTTTAACCCGGAAACGTGGATACCGTATCGCTTGGCAAAAGATGCGATCGTCACGCTGTCGATTTACAATACGCAAGGCGCATTGGTTCGCCGACTGGAGCTTGGTCACCGGTTGGCGGGGTTCTACACCCAGCGCGGCAAAGCGGTTTATTGGGATGGGCGCAACCACAACGGCGAAGCCGTCGCCAGCGGCATCTACTTCTACCAGTTGACGACTGCCAATCCCGATAGTGAATCGGCTTCGTTCCGTCAACTTCGGCGTATGACCGTTGTAAAGTAGGCTGTTTAACGGAATAACCGGGGTAATTGTTTAGTCCATCGGTCTGGATTTGCCAATCCAGACCGAGCGGGGGCAGGGAACGCGCCGAGTAGGAAAGTACAATGCTAATTCCGGCTGATCGGGGGCTTACATGCCCAGACCGGACGTGCGACGAACTGTAATACTACGAACCAAACGATGCACTAAACAGTTACTCCTTTCTTAATGGTATGGACGGTTGGAGATGGAACCCTCCGTAAAACGAGACGTGAGGTTTTCTTGCTTCCCTCCCGTCTCAATCCGTCACTAATTCAAGCAAAACAACCCCGGATAAGGAATCGATGGGGTTTTCTTCTTTCCTGTTGTTGTACTTCCAACACGCCTCCGCGACAAACAATCGAAGTCGGCGACGATGGTACCGGCAGTATTGAGTTGACGACAGATTTATGGGAAATGGGAACCGGCTCCGACTTCGACATCATCGGACGTAGCATTATTATCCATGCGGACGCGGACGATTTTGTCTCGCAACCGTCGGGCAATGCCGGAGCGAGAATCGGTTGTGGCACGATTGAATGGGCAGTGCTTCCTTGAAGTAAGGAATCGCGTTTGTAGGAGTCAAATCTAAACCATTGAAAGGAACAAATTATGTTAAAGCATTTCACGCTATTCACAGCGTTAATTCTAACCGTATTCGCTGTTGGCTGCTCGGCGTATACCGAGATCTTCATCGATGAGGTAAACATCCTGCCTACCGGTGACGGTGGCGATCTCTCATGGCTAGACGACATCGACATTCCAATCGACGACATCCTGATTGACGGCTGGGGCGATGACGCCAGTTGTCCTTCTCCCAGTCCCGATGATACCACTCCGCCGACACCGGTTGAGGGCACGGTAATCGATGGTGAGATAGATGTCGATCCGGAGTTGCTCAATGCGGAAGGCATTCAAATCACCTTTGATGAACATGTTGCGCACGGCATGGTCGAGTTGCGCTTCGAGGATGGCACATCTGCCGACTGGCTGGGAATTATCGAGAGTGATACCATCGGACTATATCTTTCGGCAGGGAACGAGCTGGATTACGAGACGACCTATATCGTTGCGATCGAAGTTTACGACGCGGCGGGGAATATGGGTCAATACACGATTACGTTTGTCACCGCTACTCCGCCACCAGAACCGGCGAATTAGTCTGAACTCATGAAAGGAGCGAATATGTTTAAGATTTTCACCCTATTGGTCGCCGTATTTCTTGCGGCATTCATCTCCGGCTGCTCGGAGAGTACATCGATATTCATCAAGGAGGTCAACATCTTGGGTATCGATGACTTCGATGACTCGGTAGATCCGGGCGTTCCCGAAGACATCTGCGAGGATCCGGGCGTTTGCCCGTTCCTCACCGATTCGGGCGAGGTTCTCCTGCCGGAACACGAGTTCCCGAAGCACGACGCCGATGATGACGATGACGACACCGACTGACCTTGTAACCGGAAAAAGCCCCGCCTAAAGTAGCGATTGACGGGGCTTCTCAGGTTATGTTCTCAACAATGTCAATGCCAGTCTAGCCGAGGCTCGAGCACCTGTCAACCCCAAAAAGGACAACAAGCCATGATTAAATTATCTTCGATACTTCTGATTCTCGCATTCGTACTGCCGCCCGCGGTGATAGGTTCATACCCGCCGAGGCAGGATGGTCATCGTTGCATCGTGAAACACCGGCAGCCCACCTCGCGCCGCTATGCGCGGACACTGGATATGAACGTGGGAGTGCCGCGGACGGTACGGACAATTTACTTTCTGCCGACCGACCGTGTCTACCCTCCGGAAAAGGTTGAGCGAATCAAGCGGCTCATTCGTCAGGTGCAGAAGGTAATCGCGCAACAGATGCGGGCTTACGATTACGGCGATCGCACGTTTAGGCATGAGACCGATGCGGACGGCAATCCGTTGGTACATCGCGTCGATGGGGAACATCCGGAAAGCCACTATGAGACGAATATGTCCGGCTTGGTTTTAGATGAGATTGAACCGGTCTACGATTTGGAGGCAAATGTCTACATCATCGTGGTTGATAACAGCAGGGAGATGGTGGGCGATGCCCTCGGCTATGGCGGGCGCTGGAGCAAAGTGGGAGGCTTTGCGATGGTAGCGCAGTCGGTGGAGTGGTACGTACTGGCGCACGAGTTGGGACACGCTTGGGGATTGGAGCACGATTTTCGGGACGGCACTTATCTGATGTCCTATGGTCCGGGCGAGGAGCGGTTATCGGAGTGCAGCTCGAGGTATTTGTCCGTGCACCCGTACTTCGATGACGACATATCCGTTGAGGAAAGCCCACCTGACATATTGGAACTGGTTTCACCGCGCCGTTACCCGTCGGGCGCGTCCAGTGTCTCTATCGACGTGCGGGTTAGCGATAGTGATGGGTTATACCAAGCGCTCTTATTTACCGGCGGTTACGCTATCGAACTGAAAACCTGCCGCGCGTTCGCGGGCGAACAGACAGCGCTAATCAGTTTCAATTATGATGGTGTTCTCCCGTCAGACATCGCGCGGGGATGGACGGAAAGCGGGCTTGACACAGCCGCGACGCATCCGCTGGCGGTCGAAGTGCTAGATACGGACGGGAATCACTACCGGCTGTTTTTCGCGTTGGCGGAGACCTCGCCCCATTCTGTCGCGACCCTGGATTCGGGGGCACACGAATCGTCCGCGGTGGCATTTTCTCACGATGGCGAGACGTTGGCGTCCGGAACGTGGCGCGGCAGCGTGGAACTGTGGGATGTGGCGGCGCGAGGGCTAATCGACACGTTTGATGGGCATACCGACGCGGTCACAAGTATTTCGTTTGCGCCCGGCGGTAAGACGCTTGCCACTGCCTCATGGGATGAGAGCGCGAAGTTGTGGGACATCCCCACCGGCACTAACACGGTCACGCTGCCAAACGACTCCTACTCGTTGGCGTATTCTCCGGACGGCAAAACACTGGCGTTCGCGTTGTGGGGCGGCAATGTGGAACTGTGGGACACGGCGAGTGGCGCGACGATCGACACGCTCGAGGGGCACACCGAAGTTGTGAGTGCGGTGGCGTTTTCGCACGACGGTAAACTGCTGGCGTCCGGATCATGGGACGGCACGGTGAAATTGTGGGAGGTGGAGTCTTTGACCGAGATTGGGACGTTCGATGCGGAAGACAGTGATTGGGGGCAGGCGCCGATTATCAACTCGCTGGCGTTATCGTATGACGGTCGCACACTTGCCACCGGGTTGGAGGAGGGCATGATTCAGATTTGGGATGTCTCGAGTCAAGCCTGGCTGCACACGCTTTACGGGCACACCGATAGCGTGACTCAAGTGGTGTTTTCGCCCGATGGGAAGGTGCTGGCTTCGGGGGCGATGGATGGCACGGTGATACTGTGGAATGCAGCAATTGGCACCGTAATCGCCACATTCGGACATACCGCCGCCGTCAATGCAATAGACTATTCGCCGGACGGCAAACGGCTTGCATCGGGAACGAACGACGGCGTGGTGGAACTCTGGGATACCTCGTGGTTAAGTGGGTACGAACAGCCGCAACCTCCCGATTACCCGCCGGTGGATGTCAACGCCGACGGCGTGGTGGATATCTCGGATTTGGAGATGATTGCGGCGGCTATAGGTGAACAGGGTATCGGATGGAGGGAGGATGTGAATGGTGACGAGGTTGTGGACATTTTGGATCTGGTGGCGGTAGCTAAGGCTATGAATGACCAAGCTGACTCACCATGAAAGCACGATGAGAATCATTTCAAAAGGAGATAAAAATGACAAAGGAGTCGCAATATACGGCAAAAGTGGTGTGTAGTGGGCTGATGTTTAGGCGTCTATTTCTATCGACGGCAAGCCGGCGACTATTCGCAAATGCGCCGTATGGTGCTTGTCAAGTAGCATTATTGAGTAAGAGAACAGTTTTGGTCGAAGTTTCTGAGGTAGATCTAAGAGCAACCTTGCAATGAAATGCGTCCTATGTCAACACAACCGTCTCAGTGACTCACCACACGGAGGCAACGGAGTTAATCCAACGCCTTCTCACCTAGAAAGGAAACAACAATGAATAAGCATTCCGGTAACACCATTCACCGAGCGTGCCACCTAGCGATGGTAGCGACGTTACTTCTTGTTGCGTTATTGCCCACGAGCAGCAACGCCCAAATCAAAATAATCGATGGTGCTGAGTTTAATTTGTCAGTAGCGTTTTCGCCTGACGGCAGCACGCTTGCCTGTGGAACGGGCTTTGGTGACGAAGACATAGGATACGGGGGCGACATTCGCATGTATGATGTCGCCACTGGCGAGCGTCTGCGGACGCTTGAAGCGCATAATGAGTGGGTGCACTCCATTGTATTCTCGCCCGACGGCAGTACGCTTGCAAGCGGAGGTTATGATAACACCGTCCGGTTGTGGAATTCGGAGACAGGCGAAGAACTGCACACGTTCGAAGGGCATTCTGACTACGTGTACTCCGTCGCATTTTCGCCCGACGGCAGTACGCTTGCAAGCGGAAGTAAGGATGAGACCGTCCGGCTATGGAATGTCCAGACGGGCACGTACCTGCGAACGCTTGAGGAGCATACTGACCGTGCACGCTCCGTCGCATTTTCGCCAGATGGCAGTACGCTTGTTTGTGGAACGGGCTCTGGTGACGCCGAGATAGGATACGGGGGCGATATTCGTTTGTACGATGTTGTCACTGGCGCGCGCCTGCGGACGTTTGAGGGGCATACCAACTGGGTTGAAAGTGTGGCGTTCAGTCCGGATGGTACGACTATCGCAAGCGGAAGTTTGGATAACACCGTCCGGTTGTGGAACGCACAGACGGGCGCGCACCTGCGAACGCTTGAGGAGCATACTGACCGTGCACGCTCCGTCACATTTTCGCCCGACGGCAGTACGCTTGCCTGGGGAACAGGCTTTGGTGACGAGACCATAGGATACAAGGGCGATATTCACCTGTATGATGTCGTCACTGGCGTGCACCTGCGGACGCTTGAGGGGCATACCGACTGGGTTGAAAGTGTGGCGTTCAGTCCGGATGGTACGACTATCGCAAGCGGGAGTAGTGATGACACCATCCGGTTGTGGACACTCACTCTTGAAACAGTCGAAACCACACCCTCCCAACCGGAACCCGGCGAAACGACCGATTCGACTATGTTCATTTATTGGACGCAAGCTCTTGAGGGTATCCAGCGTGCCACGCTCGATGGGGCGGACGAGCAAAACGCTATTGCGACGGGACTACTTAGTTTTGCATACGACGTTGTCTTCGATGCAGCCGGCGGGAGGATCTATTGGACAGTATTGTTGCCGGATGAAGACGTGGTAAAAATCCAACGCGCCAACGTGGATGGCTCCGACGTGCAAGATATCTTCGTTGGGTTGGTAGAACCGGGTGAGATTGCTTTGGATTCGGCGGGCGGAAAGCTATACTGGACAGATTCCGCGTTAGGAAAAATCCGGCGTGCCAACCTCGACGGTTCGGAAGTGGAAGATGTGATCGCGGAAGCAGATGCTCCGTCAAGTGTTGTCTTGGATACGGCGGGCGGAAAGCTGTACTGGACAGATCCGGAGTTAAGAAAAATCCGGCGCGCCAACCTTGATGGCACGGAAGTAGAAGATCTTGTCACAAGCGAAGGATTGAGCGCTCCCTTCGATATCGCGTTAGATGCGGCGGGCGGAAAGATGTATTGGTCGCATATTGAACTGGATATCGTCACGGACGCACTAATGGGTGGCAAGATTCAACGCGCCAACTTGGATGGCACGGAAGTGGAAAATCTCTTGGACATGGGCGCCGGCGTTCCGTGGGATATCGCGTTAGACATAGCAGGTGGAAAGATGTATTGGTCGTATCTCGAATGGGATGCCGACGCAGATATTCCGTTCAGCAACGGAAAAATCCAGCGTGCCAACTTGGACGGTACGGAAGTGGAGGACATCGTTACCGAGATGCTATTCCCTTCATTCGGCATCGCCCTCGGCATTCCTCCACAGCTTCCTCCGGGAGAAAAAGATGTCGTTGCAGCGGATATTGAGCCCCCCAGAGTCACTGGCGGCACCGTCAAAGATGGGGACGGAGATGTTGATCCGGCAGTTATCAACGCCGACGGAAAAATCGAGGTCGTCTTCAGTGAAGAGGTCTCTGGTAACATCACGCTGCAGACAGAATTCGGCGATGATGTCGGTTGGATTGGCAATGTCGAAGGTAACAAAGCGACGCTCGAAGTCGTCGCCCGTAAAGAGATTGACAACGAGACGACTTATGTTATTAAAGGTGAAGTCTTTGATGCTGCGGGCAACTCGACTGACATCTCGATCACCTTTGTAACCAAGGTGTTGCAGTTGGATTCAGGCGATACACTGGAGACTGCGACCGCCCTCTCTTTAGATACCCCGCATACCGAAGATATATTTCCTGATGGCGATGTGGATTACTTCAGTATACAAGTTGATCAACCAGGTGAACTGACGTTCCACATCCACGTAACCGGGGACCTTGAAACAGTGAGTGAGTTGCAAGATAGTTCCGGTGCCAGAATAGTATACCACAACGTTGTTTTGAGTCCGGGAACGTATTACGTCAAAGTAAGAGGAGGTTTCGGCGGGCCCACTGGAACTTATACCGTTTACGCGACGTTAGAACCGCGCCAAATTGATTCGGATTCAGGCGATACACTGGAGACTGCGACCGCCCTCTCTTTAGATACCCCCCACACCGAAGATATATCTCCTGGCGGCGACGTGGATTACTTCAGTATACAACTTGATCTCGTAGGTGAACTGACGATCTACACAACCGGGGACCTTGATACAGTGGGTGAGTTGCAAGATAGTTCCGGTGCCGGCATAGCAGAGAATGACGATGGCGGAACCGGCCTTAATTTCAGAATAGTATACGACGTTTTGAGTCCGGGGACGTATTACGTCAAAATAGAAAGTTTTGAGGGAGCGACTGGCAGCTATACCGTTTACATGGGGTTTGCTGGACTATCAGTGGATGTGAACGGTGATGGCATGGTCGACCTTCTAGACTTGATAAAAATCGGTGAAAATTATGGACAAACCGGAGAGAACGACGCGGACGCAAATGGCGACGGTGTGGTTGACGTCGTGGATCTCGTGCTGGTTGCAGGCGCGTTAGAGGTCGATCTCCCGGCTGCTCCGTCGGTGTTTACTCCGGCGGTTACGACGCTCAATGCGACGGACGTTCAAAAGTGGCTGGCAGATGCCCGCCGATTAACGCTCACCGATTCGACATTGCAGCGAGGGGTTCTATTCTTGGAACATCTGTTGATGATTCTAACCCCGCAAGAAACTGTGCTCTTGCCGAATTACCCGAATCCGTTTAACCCTGAGACATGGATACCGTATCAACTGACGCACGACGCCGATGTGTCGCTTGCAATTTATGACACAAACGGCGCGATGGTACGATTGATAAATCTGGGACACCAGCCTGCGGGGTTCTACACCGAACGGAGTCGCGCAGCATATTGGGACGGTCGGAACGATAGCGGTGAAACGGTGGCGAGCGGCGTGTATTTCTATCGCCTGCGTGCCGGCGACTATTCGCACCTGCGCCGAATGGTTATCGTGAAGTAGCATTCAGATTTTGAGTCGTCACAACATCATCATTTTCAAATCCAAAAAGGAAAGGGCACTAATGAAAGTGAAAGAACGCCTCAGTAACATGATTAACGGGTTTTTACCACAGAAAACAATTTTGGCGCTGATGATTCTAATCACACTATTTCCCTTGAACGGGGTCGCTCAAATGAGGCTTGTGGCTTCCGGTTCAGTCTACTCCGTAGCATTCTCGCCCGATGGCGGTACACTGGGGACGCTTGCCAGCGGAGGTTTTGACATAGAGCTGTGGAATCCACACACGGGAGAACTCCTGCGGACGATTGAGACATGGGGTCTTGTCCTAGCCATAGCGTTCTCGCCCGATGGTCGCACGCTTGCCAGCGGAGATGCGGACAATACCGTTCAGTTGTGGAATGCCCGCACCGGTGAACACATTCGGACGCTTGAGGACCACACGGATTGGGTGAATACCGTAGCGTTCTCGCCTGACGGTCGCACGCTTGCCAGCGGGAGCGGTAGTTTGGGTGGTAACGACTTCACCGTTCGTTTGTGGAATGTTCAAACAGGCGAACATATTCGGACACTGGAAGACCACACTGAGGGGGTTGATTCCGTAGCGTTCTCACCCGATGGCAGTACGCTTGCTAGCGGGGGTAATGATGCGGTTCGTTTGTGGAATGTCCAAACAGGTGAGCCCCTGCGCGCGCTCGAAGTTGGGTGGACACAGACCGTCACGTATTCGCCCGATGGCGACACACTTGCCAGTGGAGGTTATAATGATACGGTTGAATTGTGGAATGTCCACACCGGTGAACATTTGCAGACGCTCCCTCATGATGGGACGGTCACTTCCGTAGCTTTCTCACCCGACGGCAGCACGCTTGCCAGTGGGACTTGGGGTCCTACGGTTTGGTTGTGGAATGTCGAGACCGGTGAACCCATTCAGACGTTTGAGGGTCACACCGATTGGGTGCAATCCGTAGCCTTCTCGCCCGACGGCAGCACGCTTGCCAGCGGGAGTGATGACGATACGGTTCGATTGTGGCGCTTAATAACCGCTCAACTAAGTATCACGCCTTCACCCGTCCAATCCCCGCCGGTAGGAGAACCGGTTACGATAAACGTGAATGTCACGGACGCGACCAACATTGCGGGCTATGAGCTAGTCGTGGATTATGATGAAACCGCTCTCGCCTATGTTGAGGTCGTTGATGGGAGCGACCTTGGAAGTTTCCTTCCTACTGAAGCATTTTCAATCCCCCCGGTCGTGACAGAAAATCGCGTGACACTCGCTGCAACGTCGCTGGAGGATGCTGTGTCCGGTGACGGAACACTTGCGACTCTCACGTTTGAAGGGGTTGCGCCGATAGCCTCCGAGATGCGCTTTTCCGTGACCCTTGTGACCCCGGAGGGCGAGCGTATGAACAAACTCATTCATAACATAGAGCTGATGGCTCCGCCCACAATCCCGGAAGATGCGAACGGCGATGGTACTGTCAATATCTTGGACTTGGTGCTGGTAGCGCAGCATCTCCACGAGACGGGTGAGAACGTAGCCGATGTCAACGGCGACGGGGTCGTCAATATCTTAGACCTCGTTGCGGTGGCGGGGGCATTGAATCAACCCGCCGCGCCCGGCGCGCACGCCGTATCCATGTTGACACCGGAACTTGTCGAAGAGTGGCTGGCGCAAGCCGAAACGATGGGGCTTCTTGACCCCGCCTCGCGCCGCGGCATCGCCGTGCTGGAATATCTCCTCGCAACCTTGACCCCGAAAGAAACAGCGCTGTTGCCGAACTACCCGAATCCGTTCAATCCGGAGACGTGGATACCTTATCAACTGACGCATGACGCCGATGTATCGCTTGTAATTTATGACACAAACGGCGTGATGGTGCGAGCGATGGACCTGGGTTATCAACCTGCGGGGTTTTACACCGAACGGAGCCGCGCAGTCTACTGGGACGGTCGGAACGAAAACGGAGAATCGGTTGCAAGTGGCGTGTATTTCTATCAACTCCGGGTGTCTTCATCCCGATCTATCGGGGCAGGGGATTATTCTATGACACGGCGGATGCTCATCGTCAAGTAGGGGCGCGAAATTGGTGCATAGCCCTTTTTTTTATATGACCGAAACCTTAACGCTAGATAACAATTAACTCTCCAAAAGGAGCGTTTTACCCATGAAATCAATCTTGACATTACTTATTCTGTTCACCCTGTTTTTACCACACACGTTTGCCCAAGAGTACACGCGGTGGGGGTTACCTGAAGGAGCCAAAGCACGACTCGGCAAAGGCGAGATAACTGGTGATATTGCGTATTCTTCGGATGGCAAGCGTCTTGCGGTCGCGAGTTCAATTGGGATTTGGATATATGATGCACAGACCGGTGAAGAACTGTCGCTGCTCACCGGGTATACGGATGGGGTGAGTATTGGGGGTGACGATGTTGCTGTCCGTCTGTGGAATAGGGTTACAGGCGAGCACCTCAAGAACCTTGAAGGGCATACGGATGGAGTGCGTATCCTAGCGTTTAGTACCGATGGTCGCACCCTTGCCGGTAGGGATGAGATCGGTACTATCCATCTGTGGGATACCGTCACAGGGGAACATCAGCAGACCCTTGAAGGGCATACAGGTTGGGTCTATAGCGTAGCGTTCAGTCCGGACAGTCGCACCCTTGCCAGTGGGGATGAGAGCGGTACTATCCATCTGTGGGATGCCGTCACCGGTGGACACTTAAAGACCCTTGAAGGACATACGGGTTGGGTCAGTATCCTAGCGTTCAGTCCCGATGGTGGCACGCTTTCCAGTGTGGGTTGGGAGGGTACTATCCGTCTGTGGGATGCCGCCACAGGCGAACATCCAAAGACGCTTGAAGGGCATACGGGCGGGGTTTATGTTTTTGTTCATAGTGTAGCGTTCAGTCCGGACAGTCGCACCCTTGCCGGTGGGGATGAGAGCAGTACTATCCATCTGTGGGATGCCGTCACCGGTGAACACTTAAAGACCCTTGAGGGACATACGGGTTGGGTCAGTAGCGTGGCGTATAGTCCCGATGGTAGCACCCTTGCTAGTGCCGGTGGGACTGGAGGTGACGATGTTGCTATCCGACTGTGGGATGCTGCCACAGGCGAACACTTAAAGACGCTTGAAGGGCATACGGGCGGGGTCTATAGTGTAGCATTCAGTCCGGATGGTAGGATACTTGCTAGTACCAGCGAGAGTGGGACTGGGGGAGAGAGTGGGGGTAGGCACGATACTATCCGTCTGTGGGATGGGGTGACAGGCGAACACCGAAAAACGCTTGATGGGCATACGTGGATTGTCACAAGCGTAGCGTTCAGTCCGGACAGTCGCACCCTTGCCGGTGGGGATGAGAACGGTACTATCCAACTGTGGGATGGGGTGACAGGCGAACACTTAAAAACCCTTGAATGGCATTCGGTTGGGGTCAGTAGCGTAGCGTATAGTCCGGATGGTAGCACGCTTGCTAGTGCCGGTGGGAGCGGGACTTGGGATGGTGAGAGTGGGGATGAGGACGATACTATCCGTCTGTGGGATGGGGTGACAGGCGAACACCTAAAAACGCTGGAAGGGTATATGGATGAGGTCACAAGCGTAGCGTTCAGTCCGGACAGTCGCACCCTTGCCAGTGGGAGTTGGGACGGTACTACCCGCCTGTGGGATGCCGCCACAGGCGAACATCTAAAGACGCTTGAAGGGCATACGGGCGGGGTCTATAGTGTAGCGTTCAGTCCGGATGGTAGGACGCTTGCCAGTGGAAGTTACGACGGTACTATCCGTCTGTGGGATGCGGTCACAGGTCAGGAGCAATCTGTCCTCACGGGGCATACGGACTATGTCTCAAGTGTCGTGTTCAGTCCGGATGGTAGCACCCTTGCTAGTGCCGGTGGGACTTGGGGTGGCGACGGTACTATCCGTCTGTGGGATGCGGTCACAGGTCGGGAGCAAGCCGTCCTCACGGGACATACGGACCGGGTCTATAGTGTAGCGTTCAGCCCAGATGGTAGCACCCTCGCAAGTGGGAGTTCGGACGGTACAGTGCTTCTATGGGCAATCACCCCCACTACAGGCGGGGACAGACCACCCGAAACCGCAGATGTCAACAACGACGGCACGGTCAACATCCTCGATTTGGTGTTCGTTAGCGCCCGTTTCGGACAGACGGGAGAGAACGACGCCGACCTGAACGGCGACGGCGTTGTGAATATACTCGATCTCATTCTCGTCGCCGACAGAATCGCGGACGCTGCCGCTGCTCCACCAGCGCTTCCACAAGCAGTTGCGATGCTCAACATGTCGGATGTCCAAAGGTGGCTCACAGACGCCCGGCACATAGCACTGACCGATCCGGCATCGAAGCGCGGGGTTCTTCTCTTGGAACACCTATTACGTTTCCTAACGCCTCCAGAGACAGGCCTACTGCCGAACTACCCGAATCCGTTCAATCCGGAGACGTGGATACCCTACCAACTGACGCATGACGCCGACGTGTCACTTGCAATTTATGACACCGCCGGCGCGATGGTGCGAATGATGAATATCGGGCAGCAGGCTGCGGGGTTCTACACGGACCGGAGCCGCGCGGCTTATTGGGACGGTCGGAACAATAGCGGAGAAGCGGTGGCGAGCGGAGTCTATTTCTACACGCTTAAAGCGGCCAAGTTCACTGCCACGCGCCAGCTGCTGATACGCAAGTAGGCGTACCGTCAAGTCAAAAAATAAGGGGCAGAAACAGAACCCCACCCTCTGTAGATTAAATAAGGAGAATCTAATGCAAGTCGATAATGTGATGAAAACGACACTGTTTTTCAGTTTGATATTCTTGAGTGTCTCAACGTTTCTGTGTGTGGTGCACACTGCCGCCGACTATGAACCACACACGCAATTGAGTTTACCAGAAGGTGCCAAAGCCCGCCTCGGCAAAGGCATAATTAGCGAAATCGCGTATTCACCCGATGGCACCCGGCTTGCGGTGGCGAGTTCTATCGGTATTTGGATATATGATGCACAAACCGGCGAAGAACTTAATCTGCTCACAGGGCATACGGGTTGGGTCGAAAGCGTGTCGTTTAGTCCGGCTGGCAGCACGCTCGCGAGCGGGAGTTGGGACAACACCGTTCGCTTGTGGAATCCACAGACGGGCGAAAACATAAAAACACTGGAAGGGCATACGGCTGCGGTCAATAGCGTGTCGTTTAGTGCGGAGGGCGCCACCCTCGCAAGCGGGAGTTGGGACAACACCGTTCGCTTATGGAATCCACAGACGGGCGAAAACATAAAAACACTGGAAGGGCATACGGGTGGGGTCACAAGCGTATCGTTTAGTCCGGATGGCGCCACCCTCGCAAGCGGGGGAGGGGAGTTTGACAACACCGTTCGCTTATGGAATCCACAGACGGGCGAAAACATAAAAACACTGGAAGGGCATACGGATGGGGTCTGGAGCGTGGCGTTCAGCCCCGATGGCGCCACCCTCGCAAGCGGGAGTTTGGACACCACCGTTCGCTTATGGAATCCACAGACGGGCGAAAACATAAAAACACTGGAAGAGCATACGGGTGGGGTCACAAGCGTGTCGTTTAGTCCGGATGGCGCCACCCTCGCAAGCGGGGGAGGGGAGTTTGACACCACCGTTCGCTTGTGGAATCCACAGACCGGCGAAAACATAAAAACACTGGAAGGGCATACGGATGGGGTCTGGAGCGTGGCGTTCAGTCCCGATGGCGCCACCCTCGCAAGCGGGAGTGGGGGTGGGGACTACGCCGTTCGCTTATGGAATCCACAGACCGGCGAAAACATAAAAACACTGGAAGGACATACGTGGGAGGTCAATAGCGTGTCGTTTAGCCCGGATGGCGCCACCCTCGCAAGCGGGAGTTGGGACTACGCCGTTCGCTTATGGAATCCACAGACGGGCGAAAACATAAAAACACTAAATGGGCGTACGGGTGCGGTCTTTAGCGTGTCGTTTAGTGCGGATGGCGCCACCCTCGCAAGCGGGAGTTGGGACAACACCGTTCGCTTATGGAATCCACAGACGGGCGAAAACATAAAAACACTAGAAGGGCATACGTGGGATGTCAATAGCGTGTCGTTTAGCCCGGATGGCGCCACCCTCGCAAGCGGGAGTGGGGGTTGGGACTACGCCGTTCGCTTGTGGAATCCACAGACGGGCGAAAACATAAAAACACTGGAAGGGCATACGGATGGGGTCTCTAGCGTGTCGTTTAGTCCGGATGGCGCCACCCTCGCAAGCGGGAGTTGGGACAACACCGTTCGCTTGTGGAATATACACACAGGCGAAAACATAAAAACACTAGAAGGGCATACGGCTCAGGTCTATAGCGTGTCGTTTAGTGCGGATGGCGCCACCCTCGCAAGCGGGAGTAGGGACAACACCGTTCGCTTGTGGAATCCACAGACGGGCGAAAACATAAAAACACTAGAAGGGCATACGAATAGGGTCAGAAGCGTGTCGTTTAGTGCGGATGGCGCCACCCTCGCAAGCGGGAGTTGGGACTACACCGTTCGCTTATGGGATCCACAGACGGGCGAACACATAAAAACACTGGAAGGGCATACGTGGGGTGTCTCGAGCGTGTCGTTTAGTGCGGATGGCGCCACCCTCGCAAGCGGGAGCACGGACGGCACAATCCTTTTGTGGACGTTGAGCCCTTCCGGAGCATTCGCAATAGATCCGCCCACAATCGCGGAAGATGTCAACGGCGACGGCACGGTCAACATCCTCGATTTGGTGTTCGTTAGCTCCCGTTTCGGACAGACGGGAGAGAACGACGCCGATCTGAACGGCGACGGCGTTGTGAATATACTCGATCTGATTCGCGTCGCTGGCGCGATGGCGGATGGTGCCGCTGCTCCATCAGCGCTTCAACCGGCGATTGCTAAGCTCAACATGTCGGATGTCCAAAAATGGCTCACAGATGCCCGGCGCATAGCACTGACCGATCCGGCATCGAAGCGAGGAGTTCTATTCCTGGAACATCTCTTGCGTATCTTATCGCCCTCGGAGACAGCGCTACTTCCAAATTACCCCAACCCGTTCAATCCGGAGACCTGGATCCCCTACCAATTGACGCGCGACGCCGACGTGTCGCTTGCAATTTATGACACAAACGGCGCGATGGTACGATTGATAAATCTGGGCCATCAATCTGCAGGATTCTACACCGAACGGAGTCGCGCCGCTTACTGGGATGGTCGGAACGATAGCGGTGAAACGGTGGCGAGCGGTGTCTACTTCTATCGGCTGCGTGCCGGCGACTATTCGCACATGCGCCGTATGGTTATCGTGAAGTAACCCGTCGGACTGTAATGGAAGTTACAGTCCGACTATCAAACACGCAGATTGTCTAACCATAACCCAAATACAACTGGAGGTTAATGATGAAAGAAAAGGTTATGTTGCTTTTACTCGCTTGTGTTACAACGGGTTGTTATCATCATTTTAATTATGAACCTGTTCTAGTTGATTCCCAACCTTATTCATATTTGGCTCAAAGACCTGCGGCGCACCACAGACCAAATATCACAGACAGCCGCGAGCCAGATCTCAATGTTAATGCTGATGCGAGACAAGCTAAAAAAGATGCAATAGCTCATGTGAAACAAGATAAAACAAAAGGCATCGACCTGGATGAAGTGCCCGATAGCCGTCTTGCTGCGCTATACGGCAAATCTGATGTTTATATAGATGTTTATATTGATGTGTACAAAAAAGAGGCAAACAGGTCAAGTGATATAAAATCTGCTTTGCGTTATACTGCGTGCGGTTGTGCTATTGGTGCCGTAGCTGGCGTCGCACTGTTTCTTTACACTATTGATTCAGTGTTACCTTGAGGCGGAGTTTAACAACCACATCGGCGCACCCTTCATTACAGCCTTCGACAAACAGACGGTATGATATGGAAGTGAGAGACGGGCGTTTTGGCAATGTTCCGGCGGCGTTGGCTGTCGGTGTGTTCTTGCTGTTTGCGTTTACGCTGGAAGCTCAACACGAGGGATACCGCGCATCAGGGCTGAAGCGGTGCAAGTTTATCAAGCTGCAACCGAGTGAACGCCGTTATGCCAGAACCGTGGCGCAATTGGACGTGGGCAAACCTCGCACGGTGCGAACCATCTACTTTGTGCCGAACGATCGGCATTTTCGTGCCGACGAGCTTCTGCGCATCAAAGATGAAATACTTCGCGTGCAGCAGTTTTTTTTAGAGCAGATGCGCGAACACGCGACCCGGGGCATGACCTACCGCTTTGAAACCGATGCGAAAGGCAGTCCGAGGGTTCATCGCGTGAAGGCTCAACATGCCGAGAGCCACTATGAGAACAATGCGTTTGACACCGTGCAGCACGAACTGGCACAGCAGTTTGATTTGGACAAAAACATCTACGTCATCATCATAGACAGCAGTACCGAGTCGGTCGATGGAGCTGCGGGACTGGCGGTCAGGTGGGGCAAAATTAACGGTTACGCCATAATGCCTACAGGATTCACCTGGGCGACGCTGGCTCATGAGCTGGGACATACCTTCGGATTGGAGCACGATTTCCGAGATAACGCCTACGTCATGTCGTATGGCCCCTTCGAGGATAGGTTGTCCCAGTGCAGCGCCGACTATTTAGCCGTGCACCCCTACTTCGATCGAGAGGTCTCAATCGAGGAATCGACCCCGCCCACCATGGAAATCGTTTCTCCCACACGTTATCCGGAAGGTGCAGCCAACGTGCTTATCAAGCTCAAACTAAGCGCGTCACGGGGACTCCACCAAGTTTTTTTGATGGTCGATACAAGACAACCTCACTATGCCGTGGGCGGTCTTGAAGTGAAAACCTGCCGCGCATTCGCGGGCGAAACCACGGCTTCCGTAACATTCGACTATGACGGTGTAATTCCATCCATTGCCGAGTTAATCGAATTCGAGGAGGAGATGACGTATGGCGAAGGTTATTTCGAGCCGATTGTCGAGACGAGTTTGTCCAACCCGATTGCGCATCCGATGACGGTCGTCGCGGTCGATACGGACGGAAACGAGGACTATACACGTTTCTCACTATCCCGAACATCGCCGCATCACATTATCACGCTCGAAGGGCATGAGGGCGATGTCCGCTCGGTACGGTTTTCGCCGGACGGCACATCGGTTGCCTCAGCCTCGTTGGACGGCACAATCAAACTGTGGGATGTCGTGCTGGGCGAGAATACCGCCACGTTTGAGGGTCATACGGACGCAGTCAACTCGATAGCATATTCACCCGATGGGCGTACCCTAGTCTCCGGCTCATGGGATGGCACGATCAAACTATGGGCGGTGAAGAACGGCGATACTATCACCACGCTTGAGGCACATCCGGAGGGAGTCGATTCTGTGGCGTATTCACCAGATGGACGTACTTCAGCTTCCGGCTCATGGGATGGCACAATCAAGCTGTGGGACGCGAACAACGGCAATGCTATCGCCACGCTTGAGGAACATACGTCCCCGGTGACTTCCGTTTCGTTTTCGTCCGATGGTCGTACCCTTGCCTCCGGCTCGTGGGACGGTACAATCAAGCTGTCGGACGTAAAGAGCGGTGAAAATATCGCCTTTGAAAGACACGCATCCGCGGTCAATGCGGTAACCTTTTCGCCCGACGATAGAGTCCTCGCCGTCGGCTTGTGGAACGGCAGCATTAACCTGAGCAGCCCGGCGAATGGAGAAACTATCGACACCTTCGAACATGGCAGCGGCGTGAACGATGTAGCCTTTTCGCCTGGCGGAAGCACGCTCGCCTCCGGCTCAATGGAAGGCACGGTCAAGCTGTGGGACGTTGTGAACAGAGCAATTATCGACACTTTCGGACATCAAGCGGGCGTTAATTCGGTAGCCTTCTCCCCTAGTGGAGACACCCTGGCCTTAGGTTTTGATGCCGGCGTGGTCGAACTCTGGGACACCTCGTGGTTAAGTGGGCACGAACAGCCGCAACCTCCCGATTACCCGCCGGTGGATGTCAACGCCGACGGCGTGGTGAATATCTTGGATTTGGTGATGGTCGCCGCGGTCTTGGGCGAGCAGGGTATCGGATGGAGGGAGGATGTGAACGGCGACGAGGTTGTGGACATACTTGATCTGGTCGCCGTCGCCGCGGCTATGAATGACTAGGGTGCCGCATCGATTGGACTGGAGATTGAATGAGATTGGAAATGAGTTTTATGATGATGGATAATACTAAGTTGCGCACTGAATTGGACGCTATGGTGAATGCGTTTGACGAACACCCGGAACAGCCCGATGTGGACTGGGATCGGTACAACGAGATTACCGAGCTGGAAGAACGGCGTCTGTACGAAGAATTGTCCAAGCCGCATAACAATCCGGGCAATCCCGCCTGCAATGTCAATGACGTGATGGACGAGATTCTGTCCTGATTTACAGATGCGGATGCCTCCAAACATCGAAAACGCACAGCATCGCCCTCTGAGCGGATTTTTGCGGATGCCGAGTGTTGAATACTCGGAAGGCTCACAATTCTAGTGTTTTGCGGGATAGCGTTGCAAACAGGGGTCGTTGCACTCACTGACGATCAAGTGAGCGTATAGCGAGCGCGATAGTTCGAAAGAATATCTTGACTAGGCAAATGGGCAGGTTGGCTAGTCACGATGCGATCCGTGCCCGAGGATGATACATCCGCCTAAGCCTTTCCTCAAAGAAGGAGAATTTCATGAAAAAACAACTTTTGCGTATCGCCTTGTATTCCATAACGGTCTATCTATTCATCTCTGCGTTCAATTCAACATTTGCCTCACCCTTCCATCACGAGCATTCGGCAAATAACCGCCGTTATGCCCGGACGTTGACGAACTTGAACGTCGGCGAACCCCGCACGGTGCGGCTAATCTACTTTCTGCCCAACGACCGTCCGTATCGCGCCGACGTGGTTCAGCGGATGAAAGAGATGATTCGCGGTGTTCAGACCTTCTATGCCGAGCAGATGGAGGCGCACGGCTACGGGAAGGCTACGTTCCGCGTGGAAACCGACTCCAAAGGTGAGCCGATAGTGCATCGCGTAGATGGGGGACACCCCAATAGCCACTATAATGACGTTGACAACACGATTGATGCGGTGCATGACGAGATTCGGCTGGCATTCGATCTCAGTGCGAACGTGTACCTCACCGTGATCGACAATGGCTTGCGCTGGATTAAATATAATGATAGCACTGCGGCGGGCGTCGCAAGCGGTACAGTGGCGTTAATTCCGGCCGACTATGTTTTTGACGATTATAATTGGGAGCTAGCGGCACATGAACTGGGGCACACGTTCAGATTGGAGCACGATTTCAGAAGGGATGAGTACATCATGTCGTATGGATCCCAAGGGTTAAATAGAAGCCGGCTCTCCGGATGCCATGCCGACTTTTTGTCCGTCCAGCCGTACTTCAATCCCGATATCCCGATTGAAGGAGGCGTGCCGCCCACCATCGAACTCATTTCGCCATCTGAATATTTCGCAGGTTCGGAGCGCGTCTCCGTCCAACTCGCACTCAGCGATTCCGAGGGGCTTCATCAGGTGCTTCTATTCGATGAGGGACCAGCATTTTTCGGCAAGCGGGATTACCTGAGAGTGTGGGGATGCAGGGGATTGGCAGGCGAAAAAGATGCCACCGTCGAATTCAATTATGATGGTGGGAGAGGCGTCTTTCTTTCCGATTATAACGAACATTCGATTACGGTCGGGGCTGTGGATACTAACGGGAATGTGGAATATGCGTCTTTTGTATTGGAAGTGGAAGATTCATCTGAGCAGCTTGGTGTGCCAACGCTTGTGAAAATCGCAGGGCTCAATCAGCAAGGACAGATCAACGCTCGATTGGCGCAGCCGTTTGTCGTTGAATTGAGAGATTCACACGGTAATCCCTTCCCAGGGGCACAGGTCTCCTTTATTGTCATTGCCGGTGATGGGAGGTTTGGCGGGCAATTTTCCATTGTGGAGACAACGACCGATGCCAGCGGGCGTGCAGAACGTACTCTTACCTTGGGGCCGTATCCGGAAAGCAACATCGTTCTTGTAAGGACTCCCCGATTGTCGGACTGTTTACCTGTGCAATTTAGCGCATTGGGAATCGGAGTGCCTCCCGTATCGGTGATGGGCGGCGATTATCCGACGTGGCGCCTACCCGACCGTGCGACCCGTCGCTTCGGAAAGGGGCGTCTTGGTCATAGCGACAGAGTTGTTGACTTTTCTCCGGACGGTCAATGTCTTGCGGTGGCATCTGCCATCGGCGTGTGGTTTTATGATGTGGCCACCTCTCGTGAACTCGCGCTGCTACCCACTACGGGTACGGTCAATTCCGTATCGTTTTCAAAAGATGGAACGACCTTGGCCTCGGGGTCAGAGGATGGGAGGATAAACTTGTGGGACGTGGCGACAGGCACCAAAATCTCTACTATTTCTGAGCCTTATTATGGTATCAATTCTGTGGCGTTTTCACCCGATGGGAGAACCCTCGCTTCCGGGTCGAGTATTAAAGCGATCGACCTGTGGGATGTAGAAACCGGGTCCAATGTTGCTTCTCTGGAGGAACCTCGAGATGGCTTTAGCCATAAAATCGCAGTATCATTTTCGCCCGATGGGTCAACTCTCGCCGCCGGCTTTGATGATGGCACGGTCAAGCTATGGGATGTCGGGACACGAACACGGATTGCCACGCTTCCGGGGCATGAGCATTGGGTCTATTGCGTGTCGTTTTCACCCGATGGGAGAATCCTCGCTTCCGGGGCAGGGGATGGAATGGTCAAACTGTGGGATATGGCGACAAAAGAAAATGTCGCTGGCCTAAAGCATAGGGGAGAGGTCGGTTCTCTGTCGTTTTCACCCGATGAGTCCACCCTTGCCGTCGGACATTCCGGACAGATCGAACTCTGGGACCTGGCGACAGAAAAAAATATCGCCACTTTTGAAGGACAAGTGAGTTGGTATGCGTCGTCTGTGTCCGTATCGTTTTCGCCGGACGGGAGAACCCTCGCCGCCTCGGCCGGGGATACGGTTAGTCTGCGGGATGTAGAAACAGGAAACGCTACGATACTCTACGGGCATAGTAATGTGGGCAATTCTGTGTCGTTTTCGCGGGATGGAACGACTGTCGCTTCGGGGTCATGGGACGGCACCGTCAAACTGTGGGACGTAGAAACGGGACGAAATATTCATAGCTTCGCAGGTTTCCATTATCCCCACGGCGCTGACACCGCCCCCAGCGTTGTGTCATTTTCACCAGATGGCGCCCACCTCGCCGCCGGGTTCTATGGCAAAGTCACGCTATGGGATGTTGCCTCAAGAACGAATATCGCTAGTTTTGACGACCGCCTCCCTACTCTGCTCCACTCTATGTCGTTTTCGCCCGATGGGGGCACCCTCGTAAAGGGACATTTAGAAAAGATCGTCCTGCTGGACGTTGCGGCGGGCGCAAGTATCGCTTCTCCTCTGGAGACGAAACCTGTTTCTATGTCGCTTTCGCCGGATGGAACGACTCTCGCTTACGGTACACGGGGCGGCACGGTTAGACTGTGGGACGCTTCGACGTTGACCCATATCGACACGCTTGAGGGGGGACATACGGGTGAGGTCCTATCTGTGGCGTTTTCACCCGATGGAAGAACCCTCGCTTCCGGGTCGTTCGAGCTCAAGTTATGGGATGTGGTGACGCAACGAGAGATTGCCACGCTTGGGCAGCTTTACGGGTATAAGGTCAAATCCGTGGCGTTTTCACCCGATGGGAGAACCCTCGCTTCCGGGTCGGGGGACGGCCGGATCGATCTGTGGGATGTACAAACACGACAAGGCATCACGACCTTGGATGGGCATACGGGTGACGTCGTATCTTTGGTATTTTCGCGCGATGGAACGACTCTCGCTTCCGGCAGCTCCGACCACTTTGGGGATGGTACGTTTCTGCTATGGGATCTGTCTGAGTTGGCGGAGCTCCGTCTTGAGGCGTTGGCTGAGGTTGACATTCCCGATCCCAACCTTCGCGCTGTGATTGCTACTGGTCTTGAGTTACCGCCAAGTATCTCCATTGTCCGTGGGAACCTAGCAAATTTGACTCACCTTGAAGGAGGAAACGCCAACATAAGCCGGTTGACCGGGCTGGAGTTTGCAACCAACCTGAGATCGCTGAATCTTGGGAGCAACAAGCTCTCGGATATCTCAGTGCTGGTAGGCTTGACTAAGCTAAGTTCGTTAGACCTTTACTACAACTCCATATCGGATATCTCAGCAGTGGCGAACTTGACTGAACTGGGATATCTGAGTTTTCAAGGCAACTCAGTATCAGATCTTTCGCCGCTTGTAGCGAACATGGGATTGAATAGTGGAGATCGGGTTATTGTGGTCGAAAATCCCTTGAATTACCCATCTATCTACACACACATCCCGACCCTACGGGAGAGAGGGGTTGACGTCATCTTTGACGACCGCACACCGAAGGCGCTCGTAAAGATTTCAGGCGCGGAACAACAAGCCGCTGCCAATACTGGGTTGCCGCGTCCGTTTGTCGTGGAGGTGCGTGATGAGAATAATCGCGCGTTTGAAGGCGTGCCTGTCACGTTTGCCGTCACCGCGGGCGGGGGAAAACTCAGCGCTGAACGCACCACGACAGATGAAAACGGCAGGGCACAGAGTATACTTACGCTTGGACCAAATTCCGGCACAAACACTGTCACTGTATCCGTTACAGAGATTCAAAGGAAACAGACGTTTAATGCCAAAGGCATCGGGACACCAAAGAAATTGGAGATTGTTGCGGGAGATGGGCAACAGGGGCTACCCGGCGCGGCGCTTGAGAAACCGCTACTTGTAGAGGTGCGAGACCAGTCCAACAAACCCGTGTCTGGTGTCGAGGTCTCGTTCTCGGTCAGTAGTGGCGGCGGCACACTCAGTGCTTCGAGCGTTACGACGGACAGTAGCGGGCGAGCGGAGAGTACCCTCACACTGGGCCCCAATCTAGGAGCCAATACAGTCACGGTATCCGTTATTGGGATTCAGGAGGGGCAGACGTTTACCGCCGAAGGCGTCCAAATACCCAAGACATTCGTGATAGTCTCGGGGGAGAACCAACAAGGTCTTCCCGGCACCGCACTCGAACAACCTTTTGTCGTGGAAGTGCGAGACCCGTGGGATAAACCCTTGCCGGGTACCGAAGTTACGTTCTCGGTCAGCAGCGGCGGCGGCACGCTCAGCGCAACAACTGCGACGACGGATAGCGATGGCAGGGCGGAGAGTATCCTCACATTGGGTCCAAATTCGGGGATGAACACTGTCACTGTATCTGTTGCAGGGATTCAGGAAGGGCAGACGTTTACTGCGGAAGGTATCCAGATACCCAAGACATTCGTAATAATCTCGGGCAGTGACCAAGAGGCGTCGCCCGGCGCCGCGCTCACAAATCCGTTTGTCGTGGAAGTAAAAGACCAGTCCGACAAACCCGTGTCCGGTGTCGAAGTCACCTTCTCGATCAGCAGGGGCGGCGGCACGCTCAGTGTAACGAGCACCACGACGGATAGCAATGGTCAAGCAGAGAGTATTCTCACGTTGGGACCGAATCCCGGAACGAACACTGTCGAGGTAACCGTAACAGGGGTTCAAGGGAAACAAACCTTTACTACCGAAGGTGTTCAAATACCCAAGACATTCCAGATAATCTCGGGAGAGAACCAGCAAGGTCTTCCGGGGGATCCGCTCGTAAATCCGTTTGTCGTGGAAGTACTAGACCCGTCGGATAGCCCCTTGCCGGGTGTCCAGGTCACGTTCTCGGTTACCAGCGGCGGCGGGAGGCTCAACGCAACAACTGCGACGACGGATAGCGATGGCAGAGCGGAGAGTACCCTCACGTTGGGACCAAATCCGGGAGCAAATACAGTTACTGTATCCGTTACCGGGATTCAGGAAGGGCAGACGTTTAACGCGGAAGGTATCCGAATTCCCAAGACATTCGTGATAGTCTCGGGTGATGACCAACAAGGTCTTCCCGGCGCTGCACTCGAAAAACCTTTTGTCGTGGAGGTACTAGCCCCGTCGGATAATCCCTTGCCGGGTGTCCAGGTCACGTTCTCGGTCACCAGCGGCGGCGGGAGGCTCAGCACAACAACTGCGACGACGGATAGCGATGGCAGGGCGGAGAGTATCCTCACGTTGGGACCAAATCCGGGAACCAATACAGTCACTGTATCCGTTACCGGGATTCAGGAAGGGCAGACGTTTAACGCGGAAGGTATCCAAACACCTAAGGCGTTCTGGATAACCTCCGGATTCGACCAAAAAGGAACGATTGGTGAAGCGCTTCCCAGACCGATTGTCGTGTACGTGGCAGGGCAGTCCGGCGAACCTTTTCCCGATGTCGAGGTCACGTTCACGGTCATCGGTGGCGGCGGAACGCTCAGTGTAACGAGAACCACGACTGATAGCGATGGTCATGCAGAGAGTACCCTCACGTTGGGACCAGATTCGGGAACAAACACCGTCGAGGTTGCTGTAGCGGGAATTCTACAGAAACAGACCGCTACGGCAATCGGCGAATTGCCGCCTATCCCGGAGGACGTAAACAGGGACGAAGTCGTGAACATCCTGGACTTGGTGCTGGTGGCGTCGGTTCTCGGTGATGGGGGGACGGACTTGGAGGCGGACGTCAATGGGGATGGCGTCGTAAACATCCTCGATTTGGTGTTGGTAGCGGGGGCACTTGAAGGCACGGCAGCCGCACCGGCTGCAAATCCATAGGCAAGGATTGGATAATCGAAATAACACACCTTGAAGGAGAATTTCTTGAAAAAACAACTTTTGCGTCTCACTTCGTATTTCATAACGGTCTATCTATTCATCTCTGCGTTCAATTCAACATTTGCCTCGCCCTTCCATCACGAGTACCCGGCAAATAACCGCCGTTATGCCCGGACGTTGACGAACTTGAACGTCGGTGAACCTCGCACGGTGCGACTAATCTATTTTCTGCCCAACGACTGGTCGTATCGCGCCGACGTGGTTCAGAAGATGAAAGACACTATCCGCACTGTTCAGACGTTCTATGCCGAACAGATGAACATGCACGGGCACGGGAAGGCTACGTTCCGCGTTGAAAACGACCCGCAAGGCAATCCGATAGTCAATCGAGTGGATGGGCAACACCCCTTCAGTGACTACGACAACACGCTTGGTAAGGCGGTGTTTGACGAACTTGAACATGCATTCGATATGTGGGCGAATATTTACTTCATCGTTTTGGGTACGGACGATCTTCTTCAGAGTACCGGCGAACCTGCGGGCGGTGTTGGATACAAATTTGGGAAAAACGGCGGAGCGATGTTGGTTCCCAATGAGTTTTCTTGGAATATAGTGGCGCACGAACTGGGACACACCTTCGGATTGAATCATGATATGCGCGATGGCGATTACATCATGTCGTATGGCCCAGGGCAGAATCGGTTATCCCAATGTGCTGCCGACTTGTTAGCTGTGCATCCCTACTTTAATGCCGATATCCCTATTGAAGCAGAGCATCCACCCACCATCGAACTCGTTTCACCGCGTTGGTATCCGCCGGGTTCAATGAGTGCTGCGGTTCGACTCCGAGTCCGCGATTCAGATGGGATTCATCAAGTGCTCTTACACGCGCTTGGTGGGCTGCAATTGTGTCGCACGTTTTCGGGTGAAAAAGATGCCGTTGTTGAATTCGACTATGACGGCGGTTTTTTAACTGGGGGAGGGTTTGAGAGTTTTTCTAGCTCGGATGTACATTGGATTCGTGTTGATACCGTCGATACGAAGGGAAATGTGAGTGAAAGGTTGTTTACCATTGTGGAGGAATCGCCGCACCATATCGCCACGCTTGAGGGGCACGTGAGCGCCGTCAAATCTGTAGCGTTTTCCGACGGAGGCATTCTTGCCTCCGGATCGTGGGATACAACGGTGAAGCTATGGGATGTGGAGGCACGACAAAATATTGCCACTCTTGAGGAGCATGTGAATGGAATCGAATTTGTAGAGTTTTCGCCTAATGGCACTCTCGCTACCGGAGGAGCAGATGAACAGATCATGCTATGGGACGTTGCGGCGAGACAACGCATTGCCGTTTTTGGTTATACGCATTTTTCGGGTAGGGCAGATTGTATATCGTTTTCACCCGATGGAAGGATTATCGCCAGGGGCGATTCCGAGGGGGTCACATTGTGGGACGTGGCTACAAGAACGTATATCGCCACCCTGCCGCATGGGGATCATGTCGTTTCCGTATCGTTTTCACGGGACGGAATCCTCGCCTCTGGATCGATAGGTGGGACGGTCAAGTTGTGGGACGTGGCTACAAGAACGCATATCGCCACTCTACCGCATGAGAATATAGTGCTTTCCGTGCTGTTTTCACCCGACGGAGAGACCCTTGCCACCGGGGGATGGGGTGGCATTGAATTGTGGGATGTCGCAACTAGATCACGACTCGACATCCTGCGGCACGGAGCGACAGTCTCTTCGGTGTCCTTTTCGACTGATGGTGAGACGCTCGTCTCCGGTGGCTGGGATGGAACGATTAAACTATGGGACGTAACGACGAGAGTTAGGTTCGCTACATTCGGGCCCACGAACACCGTCTATTCTGTGGCGTTTTCGCCAGACGGGAAGACACTTGCCTCCGGTACAGGAGAGGGCACAGTAGAATTGTGGGATATATCTCGGTTGGACGAACTTCGTGACGCACCCCCGGTGGAATTTGCTGACATCAATTTAGCCAATAAAGTGCGCACAGCTCTCGGTCTGCCCGCTGGCGCAGCTATCCGGAATGCAGATTTAGCAGAATTGAGGGAATTGAGCGCGGAAGGAGAAACAATCAGCGACCTCACAGGCTTAGAACATGCGACCAATCTGAGAATTTTGAATCTCAATGGCACTGGTATTTCGGATTTGTCCGCACTGGAAGGATTAACCAAACTCAGAGAACTGGATCTGGGAAGCAACAATATCTCAAACATTTCACCAGCAGCAGGGTTAGCCAACTTAACAACCCTGAAGCTTGGATTCAACAATATCTCGGACATTTCCGTGCTAGCAGGTTTGACCAACTTGGAAACTTTGTGGCTTGATGGGAACAACATCTCGGACATCTCCGCGCTGGCAGGATTAACCAAACTCAGAGAACTGGATCTGGGAAGCAACAATATCTCCGATTTCTCTGTGCTGGTAGGATTAACCGAACTGACGAGTCTGTCTCTTTATGCCAACAATATTTCAGATATCTCAGATATATCGGCGCTGATAGGGTTAACCAATTTGACGCATCTAAGTCTTGAAATCAACAGCATCTCAGACATCGCCGTGCTAGCAGGTTTGACCAACTTGGAAACTTTGTTCCTTAAATCGAATAACATCTCGGACATCTCCGCACTGGCGGGATTAACCAATTTGAGAGGCCTGACTCTTCAGGGCAACAACATCTCCGACATCTCGCCTCTCGTCGCCAATGCGGGATTAGGGGAAGGGGATTCGGTTTTTGTGGATCGTAATCCGCTCAACTCTGAATCCATCGACACCCACATTCCCGCCTTGGAACGTAGAGGAGTTGAGGTGTCCGCCGAGGATCTACTAACAGTACCACAAGTGCCATCACAAGTTGTTGACCTCCTCGATTCCAACCTGCGTGCTGCTATTGAGTCGGTTTTGGGCATAGCGCCCGGTGACACAATCACCGCAGGGCAGATGGCGACATTGACCGGACTTGAAGCCGCCGACTCAAACATAAGTAATTTGACCGGTCTTAAATATGCCATCAATCTGACAGACCTTACTCTTTGGGGCAACGCCATCTCTGACATCTCAGCAGTGACGGGTTTAACCAATTTGAGAGGCCTGGACCTATCGACCAACAACATCTCCGACATCTCGCCAGTGGCGGGTTTGTCCAATCTGACCTATCTGAATCTTTGGGGCAACGCCATCTCCGACATCTCAGCAGTAGCAGGATTGACCAATCTGACAAGGCTGGAACTTGACTACAACAACATTTCCGATATCTCAGCAGTGGGAGGATTGACCAATCTGACCTATTTGTCTCTTTGGAGCAACAACATCTCCGATATCTCGGCAGTGGGGGGATTGATCAACCTGAACGGGCTGTCTCTTTTCGACAACAACATCTCCGATATCTCGCCTCTCGTAGCCAATACGGGATTGGGGGAGGGGGATGAGCTTCATGTGAGCGAAAACCCTCTGAATTACGTATCCATCTACACTCACATCCCAGCGATACAGGAGAGAGGAGTTGTGGCGTCCTTTGACCCTCGAACGGCTCAGTCGATTCGCATGGTCTCGGGCGATGACCAACAGGCGATGCCCGGTGCAGCGCTTGCCAATCCGTTTGTCGTGGAAATACGAGATGAGAATGGCGCTGCGTTTGAAGGCGTTCCGGTTACGTTTACGATTGCCAGCGGCGGCGGAACACTTAGCGTGACCAGTACCACGACGGATAGCCACGGTCGGGCGGAGAGCGTCCTCACACTGGGACCAGATCCGGGAACGAATACAGTCGAAGTATCTGTTACAGGGATTCAGCAGAGCCAGACCGCTACGGCGATCGGCGAATTGCCTCCTATCCCGGAGGACGTAAACAGGGACGAAGTGGTGAACATCCTGGACTTGGTGCTGGTGGCGTCTGTTCTCGGGACTGAGGGCGCCGATTTAGCGGCAGATGCCAACGGGGATGGGATTGTGAACATCTTGGATTTGGTGTTGGTAGCGGGTGCGCTTGGGAACGTGGCAGCCGCACCGCCCGCCGACCCACGGGAACTAGCGATGTTGAGGGCCGCAGACGTGGGAGAGTGGTTGGCACAAGCGGGTGAACTAAATCTGACGGATGCAACGTCGCAACGCGGCGTTCTCATCTTGGAGCAACTTCTCCTAGCGTTAGTTCCGAAAGAGACGGCGCTATTGCCGAACTATCCGAATCCGTTTAATCCGGAAACGTGGATACCCTATCAGTTGGCAGTTCCCGCGGAGGTTACGCTAACGATTTACGATGCGAACGGGGGAGCGGTTCGGCGCTTGGAGGTGGGGCATCGAGCGGCGGGTATCTATCAGAGCCGCGGTCGGGCAGCCTACTGGGACGGTCGCAATGAACGGGACGAACTGGTCGCCAGTGGCCTCTACTTTTACATGCTGAATGCCGGAGACTACAGTGCGAGTCGAAAGATGGTCATCCTAAAATAGAATCAAATGACCTTTCACGGTTGAACACTAAGAGTTCTAGTCGTTACTCAAAAACTCATTCCATCACGGAGTTGACCATGGGCGAAGATCTTGAGTTAGGCGTAGGTTTTCATGATACGCTCGAACACGACCATCTTGCACGTATCAACCGGTCGATCGCTAGGTTATCCCAAACGCTGAACGTCGAGAGGGAAACTACTATTGAGCGAGAGATTGAAGCGTACGGCGTTATCCGCGAGAGAATGCTTAAATTGATTGCGCGTCTGGAATTTCTTGATGATATAGAACTGAAACGACCGTGAAACCCATCTCCGGCAACACGGGAGGCGTTTTCTGGTACTAGGACGCCTTGAAAAACCGATTAGTACACAAATTTGTGCGTCGAGTTTTCTGAAATAACGGTTTTGACGCCAAAGTGAGAATTGACATGAAGAGTGCACATAAACGACGGCAGTCGGGGCCAACCGTTAACGGCTGTCTAAAATTCTGTGATTTACCAGAATAAACGGAATTTGACAATCTCGCAAATCTGAATTCTATGGAGAAAATGACTATGAATCGATTTTCTTTTTCGGTGGCATTAACGCTAAGTCTGCTATTGGTTGTACCGAGTGCAAGTTTCACGCAGGTGGAGCAGTGGAACCGGAAAGCGGATATGATGGGGCCGCGGTTGTTCTTTTCCGCCAGCGCGTCAAACGGGCTAATCTATGTCATGGGGGGAATGCTTGCGCAGGTTCTTCCAAGCACACACGCCTTCGACCCGCCAACGGATGATTGGAGTATCCGTGCAGACATGCCAACGGCACGTGCGGGGATGTCCAGCGCCGTCGTCAATGGTAAAATCTATGTCATAGGGGGTTGGACGGATACAGAGCCCGCGATTTCGACCGTCGAAGACTACGATCCGGCGACGGATACCTGGACACAGCGAGCCGACATGCCCACCGCTCGGGGACTGTTCTCGACCGCAACGGTTGACGGAAAGATATACGCGATCGGCGGCATCGCAACGAATCTAGGTCCCGTTCTGGCGGCGGTTGAGGAGTACAATCCGGTCTCTGATACCTGGACACAGAAGGCGGATATGCCTAATCCGAGATCGGGTATGGCGGCTGCCACGGTCAATGGTAAGATTTACGTCATCGGCGGGGCGCCGGCAGTTCAGGGGGCCGTCTTGCCAATGGTTGAAGAATACGACCCGGTCGCGGATTTATGGACTGCAAAGACAGACATGCCCACGGCTCGAACCGGTTTTACGGCTGAAGTGGTGAATCAGAAGATTTATGTTATCGGAGGAACGACAATCATTCAAGGGCCTGGAATACGTACGGTGGAGGAATATGACCCGGCTATGGACCAATGGACTACAAAGCTGGACATGCCTATCGGTCGCGTCTTTTTGCAGTCCGGCGCGGTGGATGGAAAGATCTATGCGCTGGGCGGCGTAGCGGCGAACATCGGTCCCGACCTCCTCATGACTGTCGAAGAATATGACACCGGCTTTGTGTTAACTGCTGTTAGACCGATGGACAAACTGGCTTCGACTTGGGGGAGCATCAAGACAGATTTACCAAATAGATAAAGCGGACCGATGACGCGATTGCAAAGCCAAATGAAGTGTCAAATCCCCGCAGTTCATATCGACTGGCTCATTGCATCCGAATCCGTTTAATCCCGAGACGTGGATACCCTATCACTTGGCTGCCGATGCCGATGTTAGCTTGTCGATTTATGACGTAAACGGACGCCTTGTTCGCATGATTGATCTCGGTTATCAACCTGCAGGGCTTTACGCGAATCGAAGCGATGCCATCTACTGGGACGGTAGAAACACGCACGGCGAACAGGTGGCAAGCGGCGTGTACGTCTACCGGCTGACCGCGGGCGATTATTCGGCGTCGCGCCGCATGGTCATCGTGAAGTAGACGGGCAGCGGCGGGTTGGACACAATTCACAACATATTCTCCCTGTGTGATAGCAAGTTATAGGCGGATTGAGTTTGACCCGTCGCGGCTAGTCAACGGCAAGCACAGCGGCTTGACGTGTGATTCTTCTACTTCGCGATAGTAACAAAAAGCGTCTCCTTATCGGTGAAGACTTTACCGGTGGGAGGCGCTTTTTTAGTGGGGCTTAGGACTCAAGTGGAGGGAGTGTTGTCTTGCAGAATTGTTCCTGTTTGAGCAAGTTTCAAAAATAAACTTGCGTTTTGTTCTAGGTCCAAACCGCTCCTGCTGGATTGACAAATCCAGCAGATTCTAATCTATAGAGAGTCTCTATGTCCGTAGAAACCGACAACTTTATTCTTCTGCTCCGAAGGAATGACTATTAAGGGTGGAGCGGTGGGAGATCTCCCGCCCTTCCACTCTTCCATCCTTCCAATCCTAGTCTTCCTAGTTAATGTGGAAGATGAACTTTTATATTGAAACTTGGTAACTGTTTAGTGCATCGTTTGGTTCGTAGTAGTGCAATTCATTGCACGTCCGGTCTGGGCATATAAGCCCCCGATTAGGCGGAATTAGTGTTGTACTTCCCTACTTGGCGCGTTCCCTGCCCCCGCTCGGTCTGGATTGGCAAATCCAGACCGATGGACTAAACAATTACGATTTTCGTAACTGTCTTAGTGCGTCGTTTGGTTCGTAGTAGTGCAATTTATTGCACGTCCGGTCTGGGCATATAAGCCCCGATTAGGCGGAATTAGTATTGTACTTCCCTACTCGGCGCATTCCCCGCCCCCGCTCGGTCTGGATTGACAAATCCAGACCGATGGACTAAACAATTACCAAATATGAATGGAATTATACTCCGCACTGTCAGAAATTGCGTCTTCTGTAGGATCAAACGACCGAATAGGGATCAAGTTAAGCGTTTCACAGCGCAGGTTGCGCAGTTTCAATGTCTCAATCTGTTGATTCCCACATAATCTTGGACGAAAAAATCCCTCTTATACTTCACGTTGCCGGGAATTGCGTGTTTTCGAGCGTCGGATAAAGTAGCAACCACGATTAAGTGAAATCGTAGATTTCCGTACCACAATCTGTTAGATTGTGATCGCCTTTGTACGACCATAGAGATTCCATCTCCGAATCGCGACCTGCCGGCACCGCGTAAGTCGTATTAGAACCCATAATTGTCGAGGAAACAAGCTCAATTTTACTCAACAGAAGGATCAGGCGACTGGATAAGGAGCGCTCAACTGAACGGATAGTGAAGGCGATAGAGATCCCTTTTTCTTCAAAACTCGGTTTCTTCCCGGATTCAAAGTGGTTTCAAGGTAATGGTTGAATCCACTCGTCACGGGCAACTAAGGATTGATAATCATGGCAATCACTTCATCACATAAATCACAGTTCAGACAATGTTCACTGCCGGCACCCGACACTAACCGTATTTTTTTGGAAAATGAACCACTAAAGCCTATGTTTATCGCGGTATTGCATTAATCAAGAAGGGCGAGATTGACAAAGCAATAGAGCTTGACCCCGATGATGGTTAAACCTACTACAATCGAGCCGAGGTCTGGTTAAGTTCAAGCAAATGCGACAAAGCCAGAGAGGATTTGAAGATTGCTAGAGACAAGGATGTAGACATTGTCACTGCATTTCGTAATTCCTTCGAAAGCGTTGAGGACTTTGAGGAGAAATACGGTGAAGAATTACCTCATGACGTTGCCTCCCTGTTGACGAACGAACCGCCTACGACTGCGATTACGTCAGAAAACTAGCCGGCCGAATAAGGCGTGTCTTCAACGGCCAAATCCACTCTCGCCAATCAGATTAGGCGCTCTCGTCCTGATGAGGGCGCAACTTCTCGTCAAGGCTATACTTTCCCGCACCAATCAAGATCAGACTCAAGAACACAATCCCGAGTTCGATGGCATGAGAGGCGCCGCTCAAGCCGTCGCCGCGGCTCAGATGGCTAATCGCGGCAACCAGCATAGTTATCGTCAAAAGAATGCAAGCCGGTCGAAAAACGACCCCGAGAATGAGACAGACACCGCCAAAGAACTCCGAAATCGCTGCCATGAATCCCCAGAACGCCGGCGCGAACCCGATGCCAAGAGTCGCCATCGCCGAGCCAAGTTGCGTCCATTTCTCCACGCCGCCAAATAGTTTGGGCGCTCCGTGAACCATGAACATCAACCCGATTCCGATGCGGAGCACCAATAGACCGATATGCCTATGCTTGTTCAAAAAAGTCAACACCATTTCTTATTTACCTCCAAATTTTAAATTAGTGACATTGAATCTCATCATAACCAAACACCGTTACTCAAACACTTCAAACTCCCCGTTCCGCACAATCAATTCGTCGTTCGTCGGGCAACTGCGCCGAGGTTTGTGCGGCAGAGGAAATCGAAGCTGATTTAGTGCAGCCGCAAAGCCCTGCTGTCAGAACGGCGATGCCAAGCAATAACCTGATCTTCAAGACGTGGCACGCCAGGTTATGGGATCTCCTTCGTTAATAGGGTTTTTGCGAACACGCGGTCAGACTCGGAGCAATTATATCATACATTGTGGTTGGCGATTATCGCAATTTGCTTGCATAAAATCCAGCAAATGCATATCACGCGCAACAGAGACTTTCTCCACCAACTGTAGGAGGGGCATCTTGCCCCGACCACTTGAGACGCAGAACTGTAGGTTGGGTTGAGCAGTCACTGCCAAACTCAATTGAACCTTCAATAAAAATTTTGCTTTTCAGTGACCAACCTGCCTGCTCAATCTAGCGAAACCCAACTCCGCCGCCACGGTCGAACGAGATCAAGTTTCTATGTGGTGTGACATTAAATGAACGAGAAACGAATGCTATAGAGTTCCCATAGATGTTCCCCGTCTGCCTCACCGGCATCTTTATGCAACATCCTGCGCAGCCGTCCCAACTTTATTTCTCTCTTCCAAATCCGTCCTGCTTGTGCAATAATATTCATAGACAACGCATCAAAAAAATGTGGGAGACGAAAAACAAATGGGCGACAATACCGATGAACACAAAAAACGCCAAGAAGACCTCAACACTGCACGAAGTTGGCTCGGCGATGCTCGTGAATGGATGAAATTGGCGGGGCGATTAAATAACGAATGTGCAGTGAAGGAGAATAGCTTCCCTGTCGACGACCACAAGTTGAATGTCGCGCATGCATGTGCAGCTATGACATTTCAGTTGGCGTACAAGTCGCTCCTAGCTGCCGCAGCCAAATGGCCGAGAAAACACGATGAGATTGCGAGAACCCACAAAAGGCTCCAACAAGAAACGCAAACTCGGATAGAGGGTTGGATTACGGAAGCAGGTTATGATGTTAGCAGCCTACTGAAGAATCTCGACAAACACATGAATGAACACGGGATGGAAAACGGAATCCACCAGTTTGACATCTCGACATTAGCGAATATACTTGGTAAGTTGGTGAAGCTAGCCGAGCAAAACCTATCGGACGCTAGAAACACCATCTCACAAGACAAGCCCAATCCCGAAACCGCTCTTGATATCGTCCTAAAGAAAATCGGCGAGATAGCAAGAGCATCCGAAGATGGT
The DNA here is from genome assembly GCA_965204085.1 of Candidatus Poribacteria bacterium. Lineage (GTDB taxonomy): Bacteria > Poribacteria > WGA-4E > WGA-4E > JAJDTR01 > JAJDTR01. The sequence goes on from CBDBEE010000003.1 coordinate 367,882, forward strand.
GACTACATCTATCGCGGTGAGCCTGAGTGTTACGACAAGGTTACTTCAAACCTATATCGTCATTATGAGGGTGATATTGAGGCGGAGAACTTTGAGGTAGAAACAGCTCAAGCCGAAATGCTTAAAGAGGCTAAAGGCTATGCGCAAAAAGCCCCCGACTTTGAGACTCTCACGCAACTCCAGCACTACGGTGGCAAAACCAACCTCATAGACTTTACGACCGATTACCTAGTTGCTCTCTTCTTCGCTTGCAATGGTTCTCATGACGAGGACGGCAGGATTCTACTATTGAAGCAGACCGAGGAATCCAAGTCAAAATACCGCGTGACGACACCCCGGATTCCGCAGAACCGTGTCATAGCTCAGAAAAGCAAGTTTGTTCAACCTCCCGAGGGCTTCATTTATCCAAGCAACGAAATTGATGTTCCCAGGGGCCTCAAAAAGCCGATGTTAGACTACTTGAGAAAACATCACGCAATCTCCACTGAGACCATCTATAACGACCTCCACGGATTTATTAAGCACCAAGAACTCCATGATAGCGCATACGCAGAGTTCTACAAAGGTGAGACACGCTATAAAAGAAAAGAATTCGACAAAGCTATTGAACATTACAACACGGTATTAAGGCTAAATCCGGGGCGGGTGGAGGGGTATATTAACCGTGGAAATTCCTACCAGGCCAAAGGCGAGTATGTCCGATCAATTAAGGACTTTGACACTGCCATACAGCTGAAACCCGACAGTGCCGATGCCTACTACAATCGTGGCAATGTATACCGGTGCAAGGGTGAAGTTGATTGCGCCATCAGGGACTTTGGTTCCGCAATCAGAATCAACCCCAACTTTGCCGAAGCCTGCTACAATCGTGGGTTAGCGCACTACGAGAAGGGCGAATACCACCGTGCCATCGAAGACTATACCAATGCAATCACAATTAAATCAGATCATGCCGTAGCATATAACAATCGCGGGCTGGTTTACCTGACTATAGGCGAAGTCAACAGTGCCATCGAAGACTATACTAAAGCAATTGAATTTAAATCAGATTATGTCCCAGCATATTGCAATCGCGGTTTGGCTTACCAGATTATAGATAAAATTAATCATGCCATCGAAGACTATACCAAAGCGATTGAACTTAATTCGGATTATGCCCAAGCATATTGCAATCGCGGTTCGGCTTACCAGATTATAGGTGAAGTCAATCGCGCCATCGAAGACTATACCAAAGCGGTTGAACTTAATTCGGATTATGCCCAAGCATATTACAATCGCGGGTTAGCGTATTATGACAAGGGCGACAATGAACGTGTCATTGAAGATTTTAGTACGGCAATTGAACTTAAATCTGATTATGCTTCAGCATACTATAATCGTGGGTTGGCTTACTACGACAAGGGCGCGTATCGTTGCGCCATTGAAGATTATAGCAAGGCGATAGAACTGAAGCGCGATTGGACCAAGGCTCATTACAATCGCGCATTCGCGAGTTTACACATAGAAAACTGGGCCGAAGCCAAGTCCGATTTAACAATAGTCAAGCACAGCGGTGTAGATATTGTGGCGACGTTTCGTGAACGCGATGCAAGTATCGCCGACTTCGAACAGAGAAGCGGCGTCAAGTTACCGAAAGACATCGCCGCGATACTTCAACCTAGCTAATTTCGACGCGACAGGCGCGACCAGGACAGGGCTTGGGGTGCGATTATTTCAAAAAATCGAGACAGAAGAAAGGGCCTCTAGACCATCAAACTCCACCACAAAATCTTCCTCACCTACACCTCGCTCTTCCTCGTCACCATCGGCGGAATATTCGCGATTGCCAGCTATTTTATTCGCAATGCGTTTGATGAACAAATTCGCGAGGAAGCAGCAGAATTCAGAACGCGCATCTCGGAGACGCACGATTACCTTGCCGCGGATATTGAGGAGAAAGTCGAGACCGAAAGAACCGACCCGGACGTCGTCCGCGCCATCAGAAACCAAGAAACACGGCCGACGACGATTCGAGACACGGCGCTGGAGATTCTGGAGTACGGGGACTCGGACGGGCAGATTATCGCGAGTCGATTGGATGTGGGTTTACGGCGCGGCGAGGTGGATTCGGAGGCACTGAACCGCGCGAAAGGTAGAACACCAAAATCCGCCATTCGGCTTAGAAACTCGCGGCGGGCCCCGGTCGGTTCCTCCGAATCGGCAATTGAGGTCACACTGCCAATCAAGGCGGGCGAGAGGCTCTTGGGTTTTGTGACGGGCGGTTATTTCTTGCGCGATCGACTTGGTCGTGCGCTGAGCAACCAATCGCGTCACACCGTTTATCTTCGAGAAGCGGACGAGCTAATCCCTTTGAATCGGTCGGACGGTTCAATTCCCGTAGAGAAAAATGAGTTGCTTCAAGCTACCGCCAAGGTCAAAGCCGACGGATTCTCGAAGATCGAAATTGACAACATGTCGCACAGCGTTATTCCGGTGGCGCTGCCGAAGCTGCCCTCAAGTTCGCCTGTCGAATTGATTATCGCGTATTCCCACGAGAATGAAATCAGGCTGCAGCGTCAGTTGACGCTAATCCTTTTTGTTGTGGGTGCCGTCGGACTACTGTTCGCCTATATTGTCAGTTACCTCATCGGGCTCCGGATGACCAAACCGATTCATCAACTCACGACAGGCGTGAGCCAGATCGCATCCGGGGAACTTTCACACCAACTTGATGTGCACTCCCAAGACGAAATAGGGCAGCTCACGCGGGGTGTCAACCAGATGGCGACAGATTTGAAAACCAACTTGGAGCGGCGAATCAGCGCCGAACGAGTCGCCGCGTGGCGGGATGTAGCGCGCCAGATTGCCCACGAGATTAAGAACCCTCTGTTTCCCATTCGAGTATCGATCGAAAACCTTCAGAAAGCGCGTTCCCAGCCCGAAATCTTCGATAAGATATGTGACGAATGCACCGAGACCATTATTGAAGAGGTCGACCGTCTCCAGCGGATGGTGGACGAATTCCATCAATTCGCTCGGATGCCGCTTCCCGACCGAAAGCCTTCAAACCTCAATCAAATCGTCGAACACGCATTGAATCTGTACTCCCAATCGTTGTCGCAAATTCGGATTGAGACCGACCTTCACCCCGACCTGCCTCGCATATCCATCGACCCGGAACAGATTGCCCAAGTTCTGCAGAATCTTATCAAGAACGCTGTTGAAGCCATGCCGGACGGCGGAACGCTGTGTATCTCAACCCACCCGATCAATGCGGGAGGGGTTGCGGTAGAGGTTCGAGACACCGGCATGGGTATGTCGCCGGAAACACAGCAGGAGATTTTTACCCCGTACTATACGACAAAGGAAACCGGAACCGGCTTGGGCATGGCGATTGTGCAACGAATTATCACCGATCACGGAGGCAAGATTGCCGTGACGAGTGCCGAGGGGGTTGGCACAACGATACGGTTCGAGTTTCCGAATCCCGACCCGGTAGGAGGGATCTCCGAATCGCGACCATAGATTTGTGGTGGCGATCAAAGGAGAATAAATGAATGAAAAACGCATGCGATAGCGCGGATAAAAGCTACCGCGAGTGTTTAATCCCTCGTAGGTTGGGTTGAACGGCGTCAACGCCAAAAATTGCTGCATTCCGCACGTTTTTCGAGGTTCAATATGGCGTGATATTCCCACAACTAGTGAACCCAACTTGATAATCAACACGCGCGTTGGATTGAAGTGTTGGGTTTCAATCTATCGCGATACATGCCCGCCTTATTGCGAAACAGGACATCCATTGTGGTTGTTACTGATTTGCATTCAACCCAACCTACGCTCTTATCGACTCAGGGTATTGAAACTAGTGCGTGGATCGGGTTGGAAGCCCGACCTACCGACTAGGTAGTGACGTGGGTTAAATAGCACTCCGCATCGCCGAATTCCGGCTGCACCAGCCCGCAATCAGCCCCCATTTATTCCTTGCATTTTCCAATGGTGCGTGCTAAAATCCACGCAGTTTTCAAGCTATTTTTGGCTGTAGAATTACAGGATTTTAACGAAGAGCAGAAATTATGATTTTCTGCGATAATCTTAATGTTGCAGACGTCTTGTAGGGAACGCAGATCTGCGTTCCCTACGACCTGAATTGCTTAGATGCTCAATCACTGCCAGATTGCTATTTACAAAATATTAGGAGGATAACTCATGTTTGTCTGCACAGCTTGCGGCTATTTATGGACGGATGCGACGGGACCGCCAGAGGAATGTCCCGCATGCACCGCACCCAAGGAGAAGTACATTCCGTACGATGACCGGGCAGAAAGATGGGTGAAAAGAGCGGTGGCGTCTCATGTGATGTACCCGGATGAAGAGGGAGCGGACCTGCGCGCAGAAAATTCGGCGCTATCCTCACACATCCGCTTCGCACTCGTTGGTTTGCTTGAGGAACTCAAAGAGTAACTTGCTAGTTGCTGGAATCGCCCCATCTGTTTCGGAAAGATGGTTCTCTCGGTTTGCTTAAAAAACTGGCAAGTTTTCACCCCAAGGAGATATGTGATGCGACAACCGATAGTCACTGTAACAAAAATGATGAAAATACTCAAACCAATTGCATGTCTGCTGCTGACCCTATACGCGACAGCGCCATACGCGGCAGGTTTCGAAGACATCGAAACACAGGTGCAAGAGCACGTGCTGTCCAACGGAATGAAGTTCATTATCCTTGAACGGCACGATGCGCCCGTTTTTTCGGGCTATATCTACGTCAACGTCGGCGGAGTCGACGAACCCGTAGGGAACACCGGAATCGCCCATGTTTTCGAGCACATGGCGTTCAAAGGAACGACAACGCTCGGCACAAAGAATTACCAAGAAGAGAAAACCATCATGGACGAGATGGATGCGGTGTACGACCAACTCAGGAGCGAGTGGGTAAAAGCCGATCGCGCTGACCCTGAGAAGGTGAAGCAGTTACAAGCAGAGTTTGACGCCTTGCAAAAGCAGGTGTCACAGTATTCCGATGGCGAGGAATATTCGAAACTTCTGGAGCAAGAAGGAGCCGTCGGTCTCAACGCAACCACATCCGCGGATTCTACCGAATATTTCTATAGCCTTCCGTCAAATCGGCTTGAACTCTGGATGGCACTCGAGTCTTCACGGTTTCTCGACCCGGTGATGCGGGAATTCTTCAAAGAGAAAGACGTCATCAAAGAGGAGCGCCGCGGCCGCGTGGACAGCAGTCCTATCGGCAGGCTGCTGGAGGAACTCAATGGAATGGCTTTTCTCGCACACCCTTACGGTCGTCCGATTATCGGTCACATGTCCGATATCAATACGACAACACGCGCCGAAGCGCTTGCATTCTTCGAGCAGTATTATGCGCCCAGCAATATGGTGGCGGCTATCGTCGGTGACGTGCAAACCGACCAAGTCATCCGGATGGCGGAAAAATACTTCGGTAAAATTCCGTCCCGTGCCAACCCGCCCCTTGTCGAAACCGTTGAGCCGAAACAGTTGGGTACGCGGCATGTCAAACTCATGGAGCAATCGCAACCCATTTTCATATGCGCTTACCATGTTCCCGCCGTCAGGCATCCCGATTTTGTCGTACTGGGAGCAATTGCCGACATTCTGTCCTCGGGACGCACGTCGCGTTTTCACAAAAAGCTGATTCGCGACGAGAAAGCCTCAATCTCGGTCGGCGGTTTTCCGGGATATCCGGGCGATAAATATTCCAACCTTTTCGTTATCTACTCCTTCCCCGCGCAAGGACATTCAAACGAGAAAAACGAAGAGATGATAATGGCTGAGATCGAGAATCTCAAGACTGAGCATGTGACAGAAGACGAATTGAAGAAGGTCAAGAGGAATGCGAAAGCCGGCTTTATCCGATCGTTGCGTTCCAACCAAGGCTTAGCCGCGGCGTTGTGTACCAGCGAATTTATCCGGGGAGACTGGCGCGAAATCTTCAACCTGTTGGAACGCATCGAAAAAATAACCGTGAAAGATATCAAGCGGGTTGCGAACGAATATTTCGTGGATAGCAATCGTTCTGTCGCAGAAATCGTTACCGAAGAACCATCGAAAGAAGAAACGGAGGCGGGTGAATGAGAAATTTCTTGTGTAGTTTGATGATATGGAGTTGCGTTTTCGTTGCCCTCGCTTGGGGCGAGACACCGTCGGAAGCCTTCGAGTCATCGGAGATGGCGGTTACGAAGGATACGGTTAACGTTCAAGAGCGGGACGTTCTTTCAAAAAAGCCGCACGAAGGGCTGGTCTATCCTCCTCTGAACCAACCTCAACCGCCCGTGCCTCAGCGGGTTGAACTGGACAGCGGCATGATCATTTATCTGTTGGAGGATCATGAACTGCCCATTGTCGACATTTCGGCGCGAATTCGTACCGGGGCGATCTACGAACCTGAAGACAAAATAGGGTTAGCCGCGATCGCCGGCGCCGTCATGCGTACCGGCGGAACCACCAGCAAAACGGGGGACGAACTTGATGAGATTTTGGAGAATCTCGCCGCCTCCGTCGAAGTAGGGATAGGCGGTGATTCTGGGACAGCATCAATGTCGGTGCTGAAAGAAGATCTTGACACCGGTTTGGCTATTCTCGCAGACGTGCTCATGAATCCCGCGTTTCGCGAGGACAAAATCGAGTTGGAAAAGGTTCAACATCGCAGCGGTATTGCCCGGCGAAACGATAGTGCCGGCAGTATCACGTCGAGGGAATTCCGCAAGCTAATTCACGGTGCCGATAGCCCTTATGCCCGCACGACGGAATACGACACCATCAATAGCATCACGCGTGACGACCTTGTGGCTTTCCACGCGAAGTATTTCCGCCCGAACAACACCATTTTGGGCGTGCTCGGGGACTTCAACTCCGAGGAGATACTCGACAAGATCAGAGTGGCTTTCAAAGGGTGGCACCCTAGGGCGATTGACCTGCCCGAAAAGCCCAAGGTTTCCGAAGGAATGGGCAGAAGGGTTGGTTTGGTAACGAAGGACGATGTCAATCAGACAAACATCAGGATGGGGCACGTCGGCTGGCTGCGCAGCAATGAGGACTACCCCGCATTGGTGGTGGGGTGCCAAATTTTGGGCATCGGTTTCAGCAGCCGATTGATGAACAGCATCCGTGTTGAAAAGGGATTGGCATATTCCGTGGGCAACAACTACGGCGCGGGCTACGATGTTCCCGGAGTCTTTCTTATCGCCTGCGCAACAAAGTCGGAGAGCACGGTTACGGCTACCGAGGCGATTTTGGCGGAAGTCGAACGGATGCGCGCCGAAGAGGTGTCCGACGAGGAGTTGAAGCAGGCGATTGATGGATTCATGAACTCTTCTGTTTTCGATTACGACTCGAAGGGGGAGATCCTGTCGAGGGCGCTCCGATATGCATACTATGATTACCCTCAGGATTTTGTCGAGCAATTGATGGCAGGGATTCGGAATGTCACAAAATCGGACGTGCAGCGAGTTGTCGCCAAATACATGCAACCAGACCAATTCACCATCTTGGCGGTCGGCAAGGCGAGCGACTTCGATAAACCTCTTGATTCCTTTGGCGAGGTGACCGAGATTGATATTACCATTCCGACTCCGTCACCGGAGCCTGTGCCCGAAGCCGGCGAAGGAGACGTTGCGAAAGCGAGGGAGATCCTTGCTGCTGCGGTTGACGCGCACGGCGGGTTGGAAAATCTGAAACAGGTGAAGACTCTTGTGTCGGTCGGGAAAATAGTTATGAATACGCCTGCAGGCGAGATGACGATGGATGGCGAAGTTACCGTCGCGCTGCCTAGCAAAGCACGATATGATATGACAATTCCAGCGATGGGCATGACGATGAGTCGGGGCCTCGGAGAGGGATCGGCGTGGATGGCGAGTCCTCAAGGCACACAGGCGATGCCGGAAGTCTTCGCTCAGGAAGGCAGGAATGAAATTTTTCGACTGAATCCCCGCTTGCTTACTTATGTTTCCGGCGCCGATGTCCCCATTCAACATCTCGGCGAAGAGGATGTCAACGGGAAAATGGCAGATGTGGTTTTGGCCAGCGACACGCCTGCCGGTTCCATCAAACTTTTCATCGATCAAGAGTCAAAATACATCGTCAAAAAGGCGTTTCAGGCTTTGGGCCAACAAGGCAGCCCGGTGCAGCGCGAGGAATTTTACAGCGATCATCAAGACGTCTCCGGAGTGAAGATTGCTTTTTCTGTTACGTCGGTTGATGATGGCGAAAAAGTTGCCGAGGTGACACTCAGCAAGGTAACAATCAACGCGGAAGTGGACGAATCAATTTTTGAGCAATAGCGCATTGTCTGAATTCCCAACTCGCGCCATTTTACGACTCTGAATTTTATCGATTCGCGGGCTGGTGATAGCATACCGCTACTCCCCTCGGATTGACAAATTCGAGGGCCCGGATTTGTCAATCCAGACTGAGCAGGAAGCGGCACGTTCCGAACGGAGAGGCTATTCTTTGAAGAAACGCAGACAAGTTGATGGTGTCGGTTGATTCGGTATCCTGCGTTTCCTCCATCCCAGATGTCGCCCCTTTTGGCGGGGCATTAGAGAACAACGCAAAGTTCGACTTTGTACAAATTCTCTTGTAGGGTGGGTACTGCCCACCAACCTTTTCTTTGCGATTTATCTCAGACCGGTTCCAAGTTAACGGCTGTCCGAGCCAAAAGCAGATTCTCATTCCACAAACCGTCTCACCTCATACGCCGTGAAAATTCCCCTTCCCTATGCAAATCGATGTCAAACCCATCCGCACTCCATCAGATCTGAAAGCCTTTATTGAACTGCCTTGGCAGATCTATCGCAACTGTGCACAGTGGGTACCGCAGTTGCGCAACCAACTCAAGGAACGGTTTAGCCGGTCGATGTGCCCGGTTTTTGATTACGCCGAGGTGGAGTTTTTCCTCGCTAGGCAGAATGGGGTTGTCGTCGGACGAATAGCGGCAATTAAAAACGAGAATCATATCATCTTCCATGACGAACGTGTGGGCTTCTTCGGTTTCTTTGAGTGTGTTCAAGATCAACGTGTAGCGGACGCACTGTTCTCCTCGGCTGCCGACTGGCTGAAAAGCCGTCTTCTCAACGTGATGCGCGGTCCGACGAGCTACTCGACCAACGGCGAGTGCGGAATGCTCATCGACGGATTCGATTTCTCACCGGCAATCATGATGTCGTACAATTTACCGTATTATGTCGATCTTGTTGAGGGGTTCGGGTTCAAGACGGCAAAGCACCTATTAGCCTATGAGGTTACGGATGTAACCTTCGCGCCGGCCCGGTTAGGCAAAATCGTAGAGCGCATCAAGAGGCGACGAAATGTTGTGGTGCGTCCGATCATAAAGAAGCAGATTGATCAAGAAATCGAACACATCAGGGAAATTTATAATTCCGCTTGGCAGAGGAATTGGGGGTTTGTGCCGATGACCGATCGGGAGATTGATTACATGGCAGACGAACTCATCCAGATTGTTGATCCCGATATTGTGTTGTTTGCCGAGGTCGAGGACGAACCGATAGCCTTCATCCTTGCCCTGCCCGATTTTAATCAAGCGCTTAGACATGCCAACGGACGCCTATTTCCGTTCGGCTTGTTCAAAATCATCTGGCACGCCCGAAAGATTAAAGATGCCCGCATGGTGGCGTTTGGCGTCAAGGAGTCGCACCGCCAGCAGGGCATTGACGCGCTCCTGTATTATGAAGCCTTTCAAGCGAGCGTCAGGAAAGGCTACCGGCATGCAGAGTTGTCGTGGATTTTGGAGGACGACCGTCTCATGAACCGGGCGCTTGAAACCATGGGAGCGAAGATTTGCAAGCACTATCGGCTCTACGATTATCCGCTTGTCTGAGAAGGAACAATCGGGGCGAGTGGTTTTGCCTCGTTCTTAATGCTTGCCTAATACTACGAGATCGTTACGGATGGGACTAGGAAGTGGTATTGAGCGCCTTACGAAAACTGACGCGAACAGTAATTGCGGGTCATGACGTAGCGTCGCTCTGAACTTTTCACAGAATTATGGGTAATAACCTTGAAAAGTATGAGATTTTATTGTTCCCGACCTCCTCAGAACGAGATCCGATTGCAAAACCTGCTAAACTCTGTTATGATAATTGGCGTTTAGTCACTGTACCTAATAAAGTCAATCTAAGCTTAACAGATGCCGTGTGAGTGAGGCCCGTTTTTGGGATATCTGTAAAAATGACAGCACAAGCAGCCATAAAATATGAAAACCCACCTATTGATGAGATTGTCTGCGGCATTCGATTTGATTCGATAAAACAATTGCAATCGGGCCATGTTGGAATCCTGTGGCAAAAGTTTAGGCCTGATTTTCCAATGATTGAAGATCAAATCTTGGTAAATCCTGTTCCCAAGGAAGATTTCGAAAATCCCAAAATACAGCCATTGCCGAGAGTTTGGTTTATTCATGAAAAGGAAAACGACCTTGTCCAACTGCAAAGGAATCGTTTCCTGCACAATTGGCGAAAAAGACAACCAGAAGACGAATATCCAGGTTATGTCAAAGTCATTAATAACTTCGAAAAATACCTATCTTTTCTCCAAGAATTCCTAGTAGAAGAAAACTTGGGTAGTCTTGTGGCACGAGAATACGAGTTGACATATATCGATCTTATTCCTAGAGGGAGCGGTTGGCAAAGCCTAAGAGATTTGGGAAACGTGTTTCCCAACTTGGTATCTCTAACAAGCCAAAATATGCTTTCAGATGATATAAGAAACATTAACTGGCAAACTGTCCTAGGATTGCCAAACAACTCAGGAAAATTAAGGCTAGTCGTCCGCAGCGCTAGGCGTGTTTCAGATAATCAGCAGCTTCTCCAAATTGAATTCAATGCGCACAGTAGCCAGCCATATCAACCTATGCGTGAATGGTTTGACGCAGCACATAATGAAGTTATACGAGTTTTCTCTCACCTTGTAAGCGATGCGATTCAACAGGAGTTCTGGGGGCGAAAATAATGTTAAGTAAATACACATACAGAGCAGCGATGATAGACGAAACAGAAGGGATTCCATTCAGTGGAGGAGAAACGCCTACGATAGCGAATTTTTCTTTGGAAAATACCAGCACATTCCTTGACTCACCTACGACTGTTGAAGTTGTAGGTAGAGATACATACCTCCCCTTCGGCGTCGGGAAGAAACCAAGGTTTTCGAACCCTGACATAATAAACACAATAACATCGCTAGAAATTGACTATGAGAAAGACGTTAAATCTGGAATATCTCAAGCACTGGAAGATGAACAGGAACTTTTTGTCTTCCCCCCTTACGATGATGAAGATCTCCTTGACTGGGACGCCGCCATAATTGACCCTCCGCCACGTCCATCAGGTACAATACGGGTTAAGTTAAAATACATAGGACGAAGTAAACCGTTTCCTATTGACAACTTTTGGGAATGATTTGCAATGAACCTTCATGAATGATTCAAGAATCACTTACCCTTGGTATGGTCTAGTAAACGGTGATGAACTAGAGCAAGGAGATATTCTAGAAAGCTGCCCAGTTTTTTCACCTCCTTCTAATCTCACTCGGAATTCTTTAGAAATAGAGCAGGGGAAACGCATCTAAATTTTCTACTCGACAAAAAAGGGATTCGGCTAAGTTTGTGATAATTTTCTTAGGGATTGTAGGTTGGGTAGAACGGCATTCCGTTAATAATCGCCAATCTTAGAGGAGTTTTCGAGTTCCCGCTTTGCCTTAGCGTGCCAAAATTAGAGTGAAACCCAACATTAATCGTACATTTTTCCACCATGAGGCACCCTGTATGATTAGATGCGTTTCCCCTGAGAAATAGAGGAGCTAGAATTCATATGGGAAGAACGAGATGTTATCATTATGTCCCAGAGTTGCGATTTGGTTAAGGGTAGAGAAAAGCTCAAGGACGTTCTATTTTGCACTGTATGGAGCCACTCGGAACTCGAAACTCTTCCAGAAACTGCTTTTTCCGCGAAAGGAGATTGGGAACAGACGCGGAAAGGACAGCGCCCGGCTTTCCATGTACTAAACGAATGTACACTGCCGAATGCAGAAAGAGATTTCAGTATTGTTGACTTTCGTCGCACCTATGCACTTCCACTGAATTTTACGAGAGAGTTCGCTCTGCGAGTACCAAACCGTATTCGTTTACTTCCGCCTTACCGAGAACATCTCTCTCAAGCCTTCGCACGTTTTTTCATGCGAGTCGGTCTACCTTCTGATATACCCCCGTTTAGATAACCTACCTGTTCTTCTCCATTTTGTCCCAATCGATTAAAAACGAGACGCACCAAACGCCGGACCGCCCCATAGGATTCCCTCGCGTGGATTCTATAGTGCATCTTAAACTACAGCAACCCATAGGGATCAAGTTAAGCGTCATGGATCGCAGTCACGCGGTTTCTAATGTCTTAAACTGTTAATCGCCATTTAGACATGGGCGATGGAATACCAACCCATTCGTTGATGGGTGCACCACAGAAGATGACTCATGACGCTGGTTTCCGTAGGTGCCGGTGCGGTTGGAAACCGCACCTACCGTATGGGGTGAGATTGAGATTCACTCCTCGTCCAATGGGGACTAAGTTAAGGTATTGCGGCGAAGAACTCCACCGATACTAGACGAACTCCCTTAACTTGATCCCTATGCATCTTAAACTACAGCAACCTAAACGGCACTGCTTTCAGAATCGATTCCGTCACACGGCTGATTCAAACCAATTTGCAATTGCCAAATCGCTAACTTCCTCCGTTCTCTCCCTCTTTGTCACAGTCCCAGACGCTTACCACTTTCCCTTTGACCAGCCCCCTAAATCTGCTATAATAACGCCATTTCTATTCGGTAGTTGACACACTCAACCCTCAATTTGCGATGTTGACTTACGTTCATTTTTCTCCGAAACCCCTCACTCGGAATGGGTTCCATCTTTACAACCCTCCCCCCATCTCACCAATCATCCTGTGCAACCTAGCCCCCCTACAACCCCTCCACACATCGGCGCGTCATGGCGAGCTATTCTCATCGGCGCGCTGCTAATCATCCCAAACGTATACTGGGTTACAGATTCGGCAGAGCAGGGTGATCCGACCACGGTTTCGCTATACTTTAATGTCGTATTCTGCATCTTCATCATCACCTGCCTAAACGCTCTGCTTGCGCGAATCCATCCGGCAATGGTTCTTAAATCGGGCGAGCTTGTGACCATCTATGCGATGTTGGCAATCGCCTCGTCGCTGGCGGGGCACGATCTGCTCAGCGGTTTAATCCCGATGATTCCCCATGCCTTCTGGTATGCCACGCCGGAAAACGACTGGGCGGCGCTCTTTCATCGACACATCCCCGACTGGCTCGCCGTTAAAGACAAGGCAATCTTAGCGGACTACTACCATGGGGATTCCAGCTTTTATCACTGGGAAGTGGTACAGGGATGGCTCGTAACAACCATCACGTGGGGCAGTTTCGTATGCGTCCTGTTATTCCTGATGGCTTGCATCAACAGCATCATTCGCAAGCAGTGGATTGAAACCGAGAAACTGTCTTACCCAATCATCCAACTCCCGCTGGCGCTTGCGACGGGACGAGAAACCTCAAGTTTTCTAACCAGCAGAATGTTATGGATCGGATTCTGTACCGCGGGCGCTGTCAATCTTCTCAACGGTCTCCATTTTCTCAATCCCGAGTTTCCCTCTTTGGGCGGAAAGGTGTACGACATCGGCGCACTGTTCACCGAGAAACCGTGGAGCGCCATCGGCTGGACACCCGTTGCTGTTTATCCGTTTGCCGTTGGATTGGCGATCTTTATCCCGTTGGATCTTTCGTTCTCCTGCTGGTTTTTTTATCTCGTTTGGAAAGCCGTCTACATCTACGATGCGGTGGCGAAGACACTACCGAATAATGCGCTTACCTACCAAACCTTCGGAGCGTGCATCGGACTTGCGGTCATTGCGCTTTATGTGACCCGGCGGCACCTCGCATGCGCGATTCGGAAGGCTCTTACAAATGACAGTTCATTTGATGATTCAAATGAACCGATCTCCTATCGCACGGCGATGCTCGGAACCGTTGCGGGGGCATTATTTATCATGCTGTTCTGCAACGCCGCCGGAATGTCGACTTGGGCGGTGTTGGTGTTCTTCGGCATCTACTATGCCATCTCGCTAGCCATAACCCGAATGAGGGCGGAACTCGGCGCGCCGGTGCATGAACTGCTTTACATTGGACCCGATGAAATTATGCCCGCCATGTTAGGCGCCCGTAGAATTGGACCACAAAACTTGACCATATCCGCCTTCTTCTATTCCTTCAATCGCGCCTACCGCGGTCACCCCATGCCGCACCAACTTGAGGAATTCAAACTTGCCGAACGAACCGGAACAAACAACCGCCGATTGCTCGCGGCGATGCTGATTGCCACCGTAGTCGGCACAATCTCCGCGTTCTGGGCGTTCTACCATATCTCGTACATCAAGGGCGTTGAAGATTTAAGGGATTGGTTGGCATACGACACCTTTCATCGGCTTGAAAGTTGGCTGGGCTGGCCCTATCAACAGTTCGCCGACTTTCCCGCGATCATCGCGATGGCGTTCGGTTTCATCAGCACCCTGTTCCTGATGTTTATGCGGATGCGTTTCTTATGGTGGCCCTTTCATCCCGCCGGCTACGTCATGTCTTACAGTCGCTCCATGGATGTGTTGTGGTTCTCAATCCTCATTAGTTCCGGCATTAAATGGATACTTTTGAAGCATGGAGGCAGGAGGACATACCGTAAACTGATTCCGTTTTTTCTGGGGTTGATATTGGGAGAGTTCGTCGTAGGAAGCCTGTGGAGCCTAATCGGGATTATCGTGGAACGTCCGATGTACCGTTTTCTTTACTGATGCAATGAAAAAACTCGACTGTAGGGGACGGCCCCTGTGCCGTCCCGTGTTTTAGATGAACAATCATGGCTGTTCCGACGAAACGGTGTGGAACCCTTGAAGAACTTTGCGGTCCCTGCCCGTTACAAGAGGGCGAACACAGGGGTTCGCCCCTACAAAATTCACGATGAAAGATACGCAACACCATCTATGCATTTTAGATTAGACTGCCATAACAAGACAGCGTTTTTCGCTTGCCCCCGCAACGCTCTCTATTATATACTCTGTGTTCAACATGAGGCGGATTTACCGCCGATAGACCGCTCGGTTGATTCCTGGAAGCAAAGGTGGGCAGGGGATTTTCTATCGCCCTCCCTAATCGGTCGTTTGATCTCCTTTGATTCCACCCTGCAAATGTATTCGTTCTTTACACGAGCATTCAGCCTCGGCGGTTTTTATCACATTCGCCCGATTTAAGGAAGTGACATGGTACAGAAAAAAGCGGATTTCATTCTCGGGGGCCTATTATTCTTAGTTATTGGAGTTTCAACAACACTCGGATACGTCCCCGACCCCCAGCTCTGGTTCGACGCGAAGGACAATCCTGATCATCCGGAAGGGTGGACGAATCTCGGTATCGCCGGAAAAAAGTTGGTCGCCAACGACAAGGGCGTGCCCGTGCTTGAGCCGCATGCCGGACCGGATGGTGGACAGGCTTATACAGCCAAAGAGGAGGGGCAAAGCTACGGGAGAAATGCGTGGGGAATACGCCACCCCGAAATCACGCCCGCGCCGAGGATTGAGAGTTGGACTATTGAGGTGTGGTTGAAACGCGATGGGCCGGCATTCGACAATGCGGAGCACCAGATTCTGGGCATCATGGATACTCCGCCTTGGCCCAGGCAAGCGGTTCTTTTCTTTTTCGAGCAACCCAACAATAGCAAAATTTTTTTGGTTGTTATCGGAAGGGAGCCGGGCGACGACCGTGACGACGTTGTTACCAACATTGACGTGGGATTGAAGGAATGGCATCAGGTAGCCGTCGCTTACGACAACGATGGGGGCGAACTTTACGCCTTCATGGATGGCAAGCAGGTCGGACGCCCAAGGAAGCTGAGACAGAAGTTCAGCGCGGAAAGCGAGATGAAGAATAACTCGATATTCTCGACCGAATTTAAAAAGCGCGTTCTTAACGGCTCTATCAGCATCGTCAGAATGTACGACCGGCAGTTGAGCGAAGAGGAAATCCACGAAAACTTTGTACGACCTCGGATACCGCAAGCTGTCGCGTCGAAAGGGAAACTAGCAACAACCTGGGGAAGCGTCAAGACGCTGCCTTAGTTCGACTTTGTACAATAAAGTTTCAAATGGTGGTGCGCAGGGGAACTCTATGGGAACGCTATCGCGCTCAATATCCATTCGCTGGATCCCTCGTTGTTCACTCGGTTGATCGCACCCTACAAAGGTGCCGGGGAAGGGTCAAGCCGGGGCGGTAGCTCCAAATTGCATGTTAACCGGAAGGATTACTCGCTACGTCTGACGAGTAGATTTTCCGCCGGTTTACGCCCGAGAGGGGGTGTAAGATAGAAGCCAATTGTTAGGTCACCAAATCCGAAAAACGTCTGCAGAATCTGTAGGCGGAGCGGATAGTTATTTCCGAATTTTGTTCAAAATCGAATTTTCCACTTGTCAGCGACAGGAAGTGGATTGAATGTCCAACTTTACACTACATCAACAATACCAACATTTAGGAGGAAACACGAGTGAGAAGAGTAGCGGCTATGTTTTGCATGGCCTTTTTCATGGCAATAACTTGCATTATCGGAATCAGCCAGGCGGATATGGTTATAAACCTTGACGCCTCAGATAACCCGGACCATCCGACCGCTTGGACAAATTTGGGTACCGCTGGAGGTTCCTTTCTGGGAAATGACGACGCCCCCACCCTTGAAGAGGGCACCATCGAAATCCCGGCGCTCGGGTACGTCCAGCCTAACGCCAAGTTCTACACCGCGACGGCGGGACGACAAATTTGGGGCGGCCCCGTCGGCGTGAACCCGGAAGTGAAGGTGACCAACTGGAGTTTTGAGTTCATCGTTAGGCGCAACGGGGAGGCGTTTGGCGAGGAACATCAATTCTTTGGATTCCATAGCTCCGAGCCGCTATGGGGCGGTACTGCCATGCGGATAAAGGAGGGCAACGTGCTACATATTAATCATCCGCCGCCACATGTCGGACCGGCTGTAGAGGATGTAGAGGAATGGTGGCGCGGCGAGGGAGATTACGGACTCAGGCTCAACGAGGGCGAATGGACCTGGATTGTGATTACAGGTAGTGATGAAACCTTCCGGGTCTATCAAGACGGCGTAGAGGTTGGAAAGGACGACCCTTTGCCGTTCGACGGCGACAACGCTATGGATGACATCGCCATAGGCGCAATGATGTATGACGAGCGCCACCGAAGCTTCAACGGCTCATTTTCCATAGTCCGGGTTTATAACCGGGCACTCAGCGCAGATGAGGTACAGCTTGGCCCC
Source organism: Candidatus Poribacteria bacterium (assembly GCA_965204085.1). Taxonomy (GTDB): domain Bacteria; phylum Poribacteria; class WGA-4E; order WGA-4E; family JAJDTR01; genus JAJDTR01. Next base: position 385,278 of record CBDBEE010000003.1, read on the forward strand.
GCAACTTCCGTTGAATCCATCGGCAAGTTAACGACGACCTGGGGCAGAGTCAAAGCCACCCATTAGAACCATGGGTATAGAAACCGAGTTTTTTCATCAAAACTCGGTTTCTTTCTCACGCAATCCTGTAGGGCGTGATTGGCGGTCATTAAATCGTCGATTTCTCGTCTTATTGCGATCGAGAGAATGGACAATCACCGCGATAGGGATCCCTGTTCGGTCAAGATCCCTCGTTACTCCCTACAGCATCGTAACTCATCCCAAAGATTACCCACTGGACGTGGAAGAATAGACACTTAAACTATCAACTCACCGCACGGCAAAACTACATAAAAGAGATCAATCTCACACCTGTGCCTACAGACACCACTTCACCTGATACTTCAACCTCCCTAAAACAGACAGACGTATTCGTTGGCGGTCAAGACGGTACACATACCTATCGTATTCCGTCGGTTGTCGTTGCTCCCAATGGGGAGTTGCTTGCGTTTTGCGAAGCGCGAAGGACAACCGGTTCCGATACCGACGATATCGACCTTGTTCTAAAGCGCAGCGCGGATGGCGGCGCCACATGGGGCGACATGCAGGTTATTTGGGATGATGGTCCCAACACCTGCGGCAACCCGTGCGCGGTGGTTGATCGGGAGACAAGTAAAGTCTGGCTATTGGCATGCCATAACCTCGTTGAAGACCATGAGTCGACAATCTGGGAAGGGGTAAGCAAGAGCACTCGGAGGATCTGGGCAATCAGGAGCGACGATTCGGGCGCATCGTGGTCCTCGCCGGTCGAAATCACCGCGGCGACAAAAGCGCCGAACTGGTCGTGGTATGCAACCGGTCCGGGGAGCGGGATTCAGTTGCAATACGGAGACCACAGGGGGCGTTTGGTTGTCCCGTGCGATCACGGGGTTGCCGGAGGCTGGGATTACCATTCCCACGTCTTCTACAGCGACGACCACGGCGAAACATGGCAACTCGGCGGCAGTGTGCCCGACAACACCACGAGCGAGTGTCAGGTGGTCGAGTTGGCAGACGGCACACTCCTGCTTAGTATCCGGTACCATGCTTGGGCAAATCAAGCCGAGGGACCGCACTATCGAACCATCGCGTTCAGCCGGGACTGCGGCGAGACCTGGGGCGATGTGCGAAAGGATCGCGGGCTTATCGACCCGCGCTGCCAAGCGAGTGTATTCCGACACACCAGTGGGAATGCGGTACTCTTTTCCAACCCGGCGAACACCGATCGCGACCGCATGACAGTCCGCGCGAGTTTCGACGAAGGCAAGACGTGGGGAGCCTCCAAAATGTTGCACGCGGGGCCATCCGCCTATTCCTGCTTAACGGTTCTGCCGGATAACAGTATCGGCTGTTTCTACGAGCGCGGAGAAAAGCATTCCAGCGAAAAGATTACGTTTGCCCGATTCACGCTAGAATGGTTGTCGGGTGCACAAACTTCCGAATAGTCGGTGAATATTCTGTAGGGTGCGATCAAGCGAATGAATACGGAGTGGGATTCGCTATTGCCTTCGTTATCAGGGATTTCTATCGCGCTCGCTATCCACTCGCTTGATCCCAGTTGATCGATAGAAATCCCACAGCCTTTACTTAATCCTATGAATACAAAAAGCGAGACAAACCGCCTCCGAATGGTTGTCGTCGGCTGCGGCCGCGGACAATCACACGCTCGAAGTATGCAGGCGCTATCCGACAGGTTCGAGTTGGTTGGATTGGTAGACCTTGACGAGAAGCGGCTCAAGACCGCAATCGACAATCTCGGACTGTCAGCCGACCTTGCCTACACCTCACTCGCTGAAGCGTTGGAGAAATCCGAGTGCAACGGCGTCGTGGTTGCAACCTGGGCGCGCAGCCATGACCCACTGGTTGAAGAGGCGATTGAAGCCGGTAAACATATCATGGTGGAGAAGCCGTTCACGCTTGAAGTCGCCCCGGCCCGACGCCTGACGGAGATGGCGGAGGCACGCGGTCTGAAAATCGTTGTGACTCAACAGTGGCGCTACATGCCGGGACGACGCACGATTCGCCGCTTGATGACGGATAAGGTATACGGCGAACTCCAAACCGGGCACATGGTGACCTACAAGGCTCGCGGGGGCGAATATCCGGATTCCGAGCACTCGCAGCTTTGGCAGATGACCGTCCACGAAATTGACGCACTGGTCGCCATGGTGAACCAGAACGTCGCCGAGGTCTACGGACATTCCTACCGTCCGCCTGCGACCACGTGGCGCCGCGAATCGACCGCCACAGCCGAGATTACCTTCGAGAGCGGTGCACGCTTTGTGATTGTTTCCACGTCCGATGCGCGCGCCGAGGGCAACGAGTTCCGAGCCGAATGCGAACGCGGCGCTGTGGTGTTGCACTCTACCGGAGCGTTTGGTGGAGAGGAAACCTTGCTCGTTGGGACGGACCGCAGCGTTGGATTGCAGCCGCTGGAAATTGATCCCGGGCTGTCCGACGATGAACTTGACCAACACGTTGCCGTGACATTTGCCGATTGGGTGAACGGAGGCCCAGAACCGGAGACCAGTGGGCGCCAGAACTTACACGTCCTGGCTATCCTGAATGCTCTCATCGATTCGGGCGCATCGGGAAGACCGGTAAAAGTGGTAGTTTAGGTGTGGTTTAGCCGTCTGCGGCCGATTTGGGGTTGGCTGCGTGCCATTCTAAATGTGTCGTAAATGTTTGACTATTTTGACGCACATCTCCAGCTAAGTCATCTACTTTCTTAGCCAAATTGTCGTGTTCCCTTGTCATTTGCGAGCGCAAGTCATCAATGCGTTTATCAATGCCATCAATTCGTTTGTTTATCATGGTAGTTGTTATGGTATTTATCAACGCTATAATTGTAATTATCACGGCTGGCGGTAACCATGTTTCAATACTCATTTCTCAACTTCTTTCGCCACTCTGATAAGTTATAATGTCACGCTGTATTTTAGCATATTATCCGTGCTAAACACCAGAAATTTGAACTTACATTACAGCCAACGTAGGTGGGTTAGAAAGCTGATCTACAATCAACTCACAAGCAATGATACCCCTTCTCTAAGACAATTCATACCCAAACAAAGGAGAGGCGGCGTTCCTCCCAACTATAGGAATACTCATCAGGAATCGCCGCAACTGAATCTATGATTGCAATACAGGAAGAAAAAATTTTAAGTGTGATTCACCGGTTGGAAGAGGAAGACACCGAAGATCGACGCATACGCACCGAACAGGGCAAAGATCCGAACCGAGAACCGATGTTAACCCTTCACCCTCATTCTGCCCGGCTTTGTCACATCATGGTTCAATCCATCTGCGCCAACAAACTGGTAGAAATTGGCAGTTCATACGGTTACTCCTCCGTGTGGCTGGCTCACGCCGCGCGTATCACCGGCGGACAGTTTACCTCCCTAGAGGTGAATCCGAAGTTGGTTGAAATCGCAAAGCAAAACGTGGCGGAAGCCGGCCTAACGGATAACGTCTCCTTCATTGCGGGAGATGCACGCGAGACAATGACCTCCGTGGAAGGTCCCCTTGACTTCGTGCTGCTAGACTGTTGGGAAGCGTTGTATGTCGAACTTCTCGACCTTATCGCTGCCAAATTACGTCCCGGCGGACTGCTAGTTGCGGACAACGTGATTCCCGGTAGAGAAGGATCGGACGAGTACATCCAGGCATTGACGGATCATCCCCTGATGGAAACTGTCAGTGTTCCAATCGGAAAAGAGATTGAAGTCAGTGTAAGAAGACTCGAATAAGCTGAGTGGGGTTCAGACTATCTGACGAAAGCGGCTAGACTGATCGGGTTAAGTTTGCATATTCAAACGTCAGAGAGCCGTTGCAGGAGCGATCAGACCGACGAAGGGTGACTGCGATAAAATTTTCATGGAACACAATCAACCCCATTATTGAGCCGATTCTACGCCCTCAAACGGGCACTCATTCCGAAGCACACACACCTCGCAACGCGGTGTCTTTCGACATATTCTAGAGCTGTGACGGTCAATTAGTGCATGAAATTCGTTAAACAAACGCACGTCATGAGGGAGTGCATCCATAAAGATTCCTTGGAGCTTATTATAGTCGTACTTTCCCCCTATCCAGCCCAATCGAGAGAGCAAACGATGCGTATAAGCATCAATCACAAAGATTGGCTTCTCCGCCGCATAGAGTATAATGGAATCGGCGGTCTCATTCCCGATTCCATAAATCGACAGCAACTCCTCCCGCAACGTTAGCACGTCGGCGGCAAACAATGAATCCAGCCGATAGCGGTGGTGTACCTTCAAATGCGTCAAGAATGCTCTTAGCTTCTTCGCTTTGACGCGGAAATAGCCGGAAGGACGCACGAGTTCCTCCAATTGCGGCTGCGGAATCGCCCCCAGCTTTGAAGGTGTTAGAAGATTCGCGTCCCTCAGATTATTGATAGCTTTGACCACATTTCGCCATGCGGTCGATTGCACCAAGATGGCTCCGACAATCACCTCGAATGGTGTTTCTGCCGGCCACCACGCCTGCGAACCATACGCCGATTTAAGCTGATCATAAAGTTTCAGCAGCTTGTCTCGCGTCAGTTCGTTCATTCAAACTCCTGGGTATAAACTTTACGAATTGTGCACCTTTTCCGCCGCACCGGTATCAACTGCAACCACTCCTTCGTACAATCCCTGCAGTTTTTCCCCAATTCGCCGCCAATCGTATTCGGCTTCGACACGCCGCCTTCCATTTTCTCCAAGTTTCCGCCGCGTCGATTTGTCTTCCATCAATTGGACAACGGTATCGGCAAATTTGGTTGGCTCGTCGGCAATCATAATCTCATCCCCCGCCGTTAAATTCAATCCCTCCGCGCCAATGCTTGTCGAAAGCACTGCCTTGCCCATAGCCAATGCCTCCAAAATCTTCAGACGTGTGCCTCCTCCAATCCTCAACGGTACAACATAGACCGTGGCGCGTGCGATATACGGTTTAACGTCGTCAACTCGGCCGGTGACGACGACTCCGGGACGGTTGCCGTAACGTTTTAAGCGCTCGCCGGGAAACTGTCCGACAACGTAGAATTTCAGGTTCGGGCGCTTTATGTGAATCGCGGGAAGGATTTCGTCTATGAAGTAGACAGCCGCATCTTCGTTCGGAAACCAATCCATACTGCCCGTATAAATCAGCGCTGTCTTCTCTTCAACTTCATGACTTGGCTGGTATAATTCGGTATCAACGCCGTTGGGAATTACGTCCGCGCCAATCCCCGGACAAATTCCTTCCATGAGCTCACGGTCAACCTCCGATGCACACGCGACAAGGTCAAAACGAGTATTCATAGTGCGCTCAAATTGTCTAAACGCGCACTCCTGCGTCCAATAAACGCATTTTCGAAGAGGATTTGATGTTTGTTCGCGAAGGCGGCGCCAAATGTGCGAATCAACATTCTGGAGCGACAGCAAACTCTTTGTGTTCGTTTCAAGGTGATATTGACCAGTATGGAGCATCTCATAGTGAATGAGATCAAAGCGGCTCGTTTTAAGCAATGAATGAAACATTCGCCGAAATGCGGGTACATCATACCGTGCAACCGTCAGCGGTTTCCGCTTCAAAACTGCTTGGCTTCCGGATCGTAGGTTGGCAAGTGGTAACCTGGAGGCATGTGGAACAAGATGTGCTTCAATCCCCAGGCTCCGAAGATACTCGATCCCCTCCCCGTCCGTCGGTTGAGTCTCCAACGCTATAAACGAAACCTGGTTCCTCTGAGCGACCTGTTTCAACAGATTCAGCACCCGAAGCCGACCGCCGTCAGTCGCCGGAAAAGGAACCGTAATCGATAGGAAAAGGAGTCTCATTGGCATGCTTCAAAAATTAGTTTCACATGTTGACGGTGATGTGGAAATAAGATTCAGCTTGCTCCTGCTGTATTGGCAAATTCCACACATTTTATTGCTTCCCTTCTTCCGCTCTTCTGGTCTTCCTAGTCGATGTAGAGGATAAACTATATTATTCAAGCTCTCGTAGAAACAGGGCTCAAACGATCAATACAATTTGTCTGTCTTTGCCGCCGCAATGAAGTCGTTACGGTGCAATCCTCGTATTTTGTGAGTCCACCACGTCACCGTAACTCTACCCCATTCCGTCAGAAGTGCGGGGTGATGCCCCTCCGACTCCGCCAATTCTCCCACCTTGTTCGTGAACGACAGGGCTTGGGGAAAATCGTCGAATTTGAAAGCGCGCTCCAGCCTTTTGATGTTTTCGCGTTCCACAATCTCCCATTCCGGCGTCTGTGGAAGATATTCCGCAATCTCCGCCTCCGTAACTTGGGGGGCGTCTCTCCGACATGCGACACACTTCATTTGCGATAACTCAGCCATTATTCTTAGCTCCTATAAATTGTTTAGCGTTTCCACTACTCACACATTTCCGCCAATCCAATTCTATTATCCTAAATCCGAGAAAATTTTTCAACAGATATAGGATTTAACGTAGTTCGGTCTTTAGATGGGTCCTATGTGGATGTCCAATTCATGTAAGGACAACCCCCTGTGGTTGTCCTGTCGCTCTGTTTTCAATTGACTCCACAAACCTGTTGGAAGTATACTCTCTCAACACCGGAATCATCCACGCTGCACATCCAGACTTCGGGCTCGGAAATCCTACCTGGCGTCAACAACCAATTCTTCGAAATATAAGGACAAGTTCCCACATGCCGAATCTTTCAGTACTCATGCGTCATAAACCCTTATTTCTATTTATCATGCTCCTTACCGTAACTTACGGCTGCAACAACCAAAAATCCAAGGATGCAAAACCGCGAGAAACTCAAGCCAAGAACGAGAAAATATGGCTATCCATCCTCGGTGGAGCTACGGGCGGCACTTTTTCCCCCTTTGCTGCCGGCATAGGTAACGTGGTCTCGAAGGCGGAATCCCACATCAAAATCTCTGTCGAAGCATCCGCCGGATCCATTGAGAACGTGCGTCGGGTCAACAGTAGTCCAGAATACCTTGGGGTAGCATTTGCTTCAGATGCTTATCTGGGCTATCATGGACAAGAGGTGTTTGCCGAAGAGGGAATGAAAGAGAACATCCGCGTGGTAACGCTGCTTTATATTGCGTACAACCAGTTTTCCACACTTGCCAACAGTGATGTCCACCAATTTGAGGATATCATCGGGAGAAAAGTCGCGATGGGTGCGGCAGGTTCCGGATCCGCGCAAACCCTTGAACGACTGGCAACATTGGCGGGAATCCAAGGCAAATATACGCCCATTTACAAAGGCGGAATGTCGGGAGGTAACGCCCTGCGAGATGGGCAAGTATCCGGTTTTCAGTGGTTGGTTAGCGCTCCCAATGCGGCGATTCTCGAAGTCGCCACAATCAAATCCATTCGACTCATCGACTTTGATGTGCCAGCCAAGAAATACGGCTTCTATGAGAAATACCCGTTCTACCTGTCGGGAACGCTGCCGGGAGGCGTTTACAAGGGCATAGATCAACCAGTCAATACGCTCCTCATGCCAACCCTGCTAATCGCGCATAAAGACACAGATGAAGAGATCATCCACACGATGTTAAAGCGTGTATACTCAACCGAGGGACATGAAACCTTGGTCCACACCCACCACGCAGCCAAAGACATGACTATGGAAAATGCACCGACGGCATTTGTGACTCCCCTACATCGCGGCGCATACCGCTTCTGGAATGAACAGGGGGTCGAAATCCCTGAAGCCGCCCAACCCATTGATTAAAAGCATGTTAACGAATCTCCACTGTACCTAGACACCTCAAATAGTCATTGGGATAATTGATAGAACAGGATTTGTGCAGTTGAACACCCGGTAGGAGCGATCTCCGAATCGCGACCGCGATTCACGTCGTTGATGCACTGTCATTTTAAAGAGGTGTTATCACAACTCATATGACCAAGGAAGGCTTTTCCTCTTAATCCTCAAACAGACTGTTAGCATTTTCTGTGCGAGTTTGATTAATCATAGTTGGGACGTTCCCCAATCTATGATAAGCCCGCTAATCCGCGACACTCAGATATTCGGCACCCTAAGATCTTCTTATCTGCTCTTCCATCCTTCCCCTCTTCCAATCTTCCGTTCCTATGAGATCTAATCACTGAATCGGATTTTTTTGGTTGTAGGCTGCAAGCAGATTTGATCGTTGCACGCTTGATAATGAAGTTCTAGTTCAAGCGGCACATCATTTTCATCAGATTTTAGCCGGAGCTTCACCGGTATTGTAAACTTCCCTTCGTACACGGACAGAGACTCCTCGCTAAAATCGAAATGCACGATTTTCCCTTCGGGATAATCCACCGATACTACCGCTGCAGGTGCCTGCGAATCGAGCGAAACAGAGGTAGGAATAAGCATATCTTGAGAAGCTGGGTTGGCGTTGATGTGCCAACCCTCGGCAATCTCAAGATGAACCTTTACATCAATAAAACGAGAAGGAGAACCCTTCCCTCCGCTTGGTAGGATGGATGCGCTAACCTCCACGATTTCAGTTTCAGTGCCGGTAGTTGGAGGGGAAATGTAAGAAGGGATTCGTTGTTGCCTGAAAATTGGCCGAACGTCCCAATGGCGATTCGCGGCAAGGAGCATGTGCATAAACCCGCCGGAGGATTTCGACATCATGCCCGCAAAATTCTGCAAGGTTTTCTCCGCTAACTTAAAGTAGTCGAATGTATCGGTTATTTTCGCGAGCGACAAGAGGTTATTCGCGGCGACCGCGTTTCCTGACGGAATCGCTGAATCATACGGCTGTTTTGTGCGAACTAGCAGATGTTCCGCCCCCTCCAGCGTAAAATAAAACGCACCGTCCGTGTCATCCCAAAATAGTTCGACCATTGTATCAGTCAGTGCACGTGCTTCGCTGAGCCAACGTTTATCACCTGTTGCCTGATGCAATCCCAGTATACCGCGAACAAGGAAAGCGTAGTCATCAAGATACCCGTCGTATTTGAGCACGCCATCCCGATATGTGTGCATCAGTTGCCCCTTAGCGTTTTTCATCTCTTCAAGAATGAATGTCGCCGCCTGTTCGGCAGCATTACGATAGCGGGTGTCTTTGAGCACTTCATACCCGAGAGCAAAAGCATCAATCATTAATCCGTTCCAGTTCACAATCACCTTTGTGTCGAGTAGGGGACGCTCCCGTTTTTCTCGTGCGCGCAGCAGTTTCGTCTTGAGTGGCTCAAGTTGCGCTAAGAATTCTTCTTCGGATTTTCCTTCCGCTTTCGCCGCATTTGCAATCGGAGCAGGTAAATACAGGATATTCTTGCCTTCGAAGTTCGGTCCTTTCGTCACGCCGTACACCTTCATCAACTGTTTCGACTTCCTCCGACCGAGAACATCGCGAATCTCTTTATCTGTCCAAACGTAGTATTTTCCCTCCTCCGCATCGGTTTCGGCGTCGATCGCGGAATAAAATCCGCCCTCTGGCGATGTCATCTCTCGGAACGCAAATTCAAAAATTTCTTCGGCCACACGTCGATACAACGGTTTCTGAGTCCTTTGATATGCGAGTAGATAGACCTTAGCCAACTGCGCGTTGTCGTAAAGCATCTTTTCAAAATGCGGCACAAGCCACCTCGCATCGACCGAATACCGATGAAACCCGCCGCCAATCTGATCATACATCCCGCCGTACGCCATCATATCAAGCGTGTGAGTAATCATCTCAAGCAACTGCTCATCTTCTTCGCGGTCATATTCGCTAAGTAGAAGTTCGAGATTCGTCGGCGACGGAAATTTTGGCGCTTCGCCGAAACCGCCGTATGCCGAATCATAAGTTGACCGCAAAAATTCGACGGCGGATGTGACCAACTTCCGCTCCAGAGGTATTTCCTCTGATCCAACAAGGCCCCCGCCTGTCGCCTGTCTGATCACCTCCGTAATCTTCTTCCCATGCTCGACGACCTCTTCCCGCCGATTCGCCCAGTAATCGTGAAGAGTTTTTAGCACACGCGGAAAACCTGGTCGGTTATGGCTATCCATAGGTGGAAAGTAGGTTCCCGCGTAAAAAGGATGTAGATCCGGCGTAAGAAAGACGGAGTTGGGCCATCCTCCTCCCCTCGTCATAATCTGAGTTGCCGTCATGTAGATTTCATCAAGATCGGGGCGCTCCTCCCGATCCACCTTGATGTTGATGTACATCTCGTTCATCATCGCCGCTATATCGGGATCCGCGAACACTTTCCGCTCCATGACATGACACCAGTAGCACGTTGAATAACCCACCGATAGAAAAATTGGTTTATTCTCCGCTTTCGCGCGTTCCAACGCGTCCGCTCCCCACGGATACCAGTCCACCGGATTGTGCGCATGGAGCAGAAGGTACGGACTTGTCTCATTGATGAGTTTATTCGTCCATTTCCATGTGCCATCGCGGTTTTTCAATGCTTGTTCCCCATGCTTATCTGAGGCGGCTGCTGAAACATCGACAATTCCGCAAAAACATATAGCTGCGTAGAAAACGATAGGCAGTAAGATCATGCGTGAAACGAAAAGCACGAAGGGAAACTTATTTCGCCAGCCATTTTGTTCTCTCATTGTTCGCTTTAATACCTCACCACGAATAATTGTTGGTCAAATGAAACCGAGTTTTTTCCTCGTTCGAGTCACTGCTAACCTCGGCTAACATGGGTGTGTAGCGTCAATCTTTAGGGGCTTGGTTTGGAGTCATGAGATTTTTCGATTCTCTAACTGCTTTACCCGCACTTACCTCAACAAGCCGACCGTTGAAGGATAGTTCACCATCAACACCGGGCAAAAATTCACCGTGCAGAAGGTATCTATGCCCAGCTTTGACATCGGCGGAAAAGGTCGTCCACTCTTGATGCGTACTCGGCATTGCTTCAGAAAAAGATCGGTGTATTATCCCCCACCGACAAGTCATGTTGACCCGACGACACCAAGATGTCCTCGATAGGTTCATTTCTATCCGTATCAAGTTTCTTCTCCAAGGCTATTCTGCCATCGATTCGCACCGCAAATTGTTTAATCCTCTGCAGCCAACCACTCTCCGAATCTATCTGGATGGCGGCAAGTTCCGCTCTTGGGGATGTAGGGGGTTCGTACTTGCCCTTTGACAGAGCAGTGTTTACAATTTTTCCACAACCCATTAACAGCAAACATAGCAAAATGTTCGCTGACAGAACAAGCATGCTCGGTTGTCGATTTAACACTTTCGTGACTAAAGCTCTGAAAGCGTGTTGTTTCATTTTTTCCTCCTAATGAAAATCAATCATCCCAAATCAACGTACTAATACCCAATTTGAAAAGCGATCTGTAGCAGAGCTGAACAGCCTAGAGCATTGACGGGAATCAACAACCGTCAAATCTGTGCAATCTGTGTAATCCGTTTAATCCGTGATTCAGACAATTACCAAAAAGCCCACACCTGAAATCCTCAATCATCAAATCTCCGACATCCCATCTTTTCTTAGATACGATTTTGACAGGTAGAAGCCCTGTAGGAACAATCTCCCGATAGCGACTTCATGTAGAATCTTCGATCGTCACACCCTCACTTTCTACCCTTATTTGTCCAACTGCATCTGCTTCGCAAGATCCTGAACAGATTCTGCAAGCTTCTCGTGCGCATCGGCGATTCTTTCGTGTGCCCGCATCGCCCGCCACACGACGACCACAACAAAAATATAAACGGCTATCACGATCAGTAAACAGAGAATTGTTAGTGCGAAATCGTGCATAATTAATTCCTTTCCGGGGCGTCCGACATCATTGCAGTGCCTGGTGCAGATACTGGTTGGCGTTTACGTGGAATCGTATTGAGCAATTTTGAACGCGAAAACAGAAGATTATCCTTAAAGACCAAAACAGGTCTCTTTTTCGATCGTTCCAAATCACTGAAATAAAACTCACATAACACAACATCGGCTACATTCATATCTATTGCCAAACTTCATCCTCCGAGTCATCTAGCCATTCTTCAACCAGATTGGCACTGTGATTTGAAAAAAGCAGTGTCTCTGCTTGATTATGTTGTGCTTTTCGCACTTGCTGTTTATGGCGTTGTTTTATAAACAGGAAAAAGTCATAAACTTCCTGTTGTGCTTGTTCGGATAAAGATTGCCATTCCTGATTATCAATGGGATCCATCATAATCCTCCGTAAAATTATCTATTCAAAGCCTTCTCCTGAAGCGTCCCATGCTCATCTCATGACTGGCAGCGTGATTTTTGCGAAATTACTACGCCCCCCAAGCCTCAGCCACTCGCTTCAACTCCCCCGCAGCCCATTGAACCGTTGCAATCGCTACGATTGACAACACAATCCCGCCGGCTGGTGCAAGTGTTCCTTTCCCAGGAGAGCGGCGCATTAGGACGATCAGATCAACAACCAAGGCGAAAAACCACGCGATGTTGACGAATGATACAATTTGATAAAGCGAAAGCCCCGCGTAAAAGGGACCAAGTATGTGGCTGTTGTATTCGGTCCGATCAGAAGCATGAAGAATCCAAATTACCGTAATTGAGAACAGAAAAACATAGACTGTCGTTCCGATCACACTTGCACGCCAGATCCGTATATGTCGTCGCCTCAACCTAGAACCGGCAGTTCCATTCTTGTATTTCCTCATGGGTGTATTGTGTAAAAAAGTTGAGGCGGGATTATACCCGCCTCAACCGATTGCTGACACAGACTGTGCGACAGATTGCGCCTAAAACGCATTCTCCCATCCGATATAATACAACCCGCCGTTGAAACCGAAAGGCGCCGACCGCCGCGAGTAGGTGAATACCCCCGGCGAATCAACAATAATGTTGCCCCACGCATCCACGATCTTCCCGCCGCGTGATTGACCGACACGATTCTCATCCGGCGTCACATTGAACAAGTTATTCGCGCCAATCTTAATCCTGCCGTATTCGCCCAATCCGTAGCTGATTTGAACGTCGGTGAGGTACTTCGGCGTGAAGGTTTGCCTCTTACCGCCGTCAATCACCGTGTATTCCCCGTATCGATGGACTGCGTAGTCCACGGCGAGAGCGTCGCCTGTGTATCGGGTTGACATCGAGACGCGGTCTTTCGGTTGCCACGATTCAACGATAGAGCGGTCCTGCTCCGTGAACAGCGATTCGGGGAGATTGGCGGGCAGATTCACATCGGTGATCTCCGTTTCCGTGTAGTTCGCAGCGAAACTAAACGCGAGTGAGGCGCTATCCAACAAGGGATAGGTATACAACGCTACAAAATCAATTCCCTGTGTTTCGGTGTCTGCCGCGTTCATGAAGAATTGCGCCCCTGCCACACCTGAATCTGCGAGACTCGCTCGAATTCCTGCTGGAATCGCTTCATTGCCGCTCGACAGCCGTCCACTGATGATGATGCGGTCGCTGATCGTAGCCCGGTAAAAGTCCGTTGTAAGCGTCAACCGGGGCAGCGGGCGCAGGATGAATCCGCCGCTCAGGTTAACCGCAGTCTCCTCCGTCAACTCGGGAATCCCGACGGCTTTCGCAATGTCGCTATCGTTTCGGAACGTGCCGATTTCTTGTGCCACTGACTGCCCGTCAACTGTATTAAATTGTGTGCTTACGTTGTTGAAATACAGTTGCTGCATGGAGGGCGCGCGAAATCCGGTGCTAGCCGAACCCCGAAGTGCGAGCGCGTCTGCCGGTTCATAGCGCAGCGCCAACTTTCCGTTTATCGTGGAACCGAAGTCGCTGTAGTTCTCGACGCGTGCCGCCGGATTGACGAACACCGATTCGATGGGATTTACCTCCACATCGGTATAAAACGCAAAAGCGGTACGCAGTTCGTTTACCTCATTTGACGGCTGGAATCCGGGGAACACTTGAATACCGCCCGAGGCGCCTCCGGGACCGTCATAATCGTTATACGAAACCTCCTCGCCCGCGGTAATCTGATAGATGTCGTTCCGAAATCCGCCGCCGACCGCAACGTTGCCCCAGTCCATCGGCAGCGAGAAATCCAGGTCCACCGTGTTAAGGAAGAGTCGCAAATCCCCCGCATCCGCGGACGATGGACTCGAACCCTCTGCGGCGACAAGCGATGCGTTGTGCGAATTGCTGACGTTGAACGCAAAGCTGTTGCCGCCCGTGACGACGCTCGCATCCATCCGCAAATCATTCCCGAACTTCTGCTTGACACCAACACCAATAGAGTAATCCAGTACACTTGTATTGATTAACGGAAGGAACCCGTCGGGGTAGTCCGAACCTTCAGGGTTGCGACTGAGTTGATTCGCCCTCCGGTAAAATCCCGCACTGGTGTTCTGCCGATTTGAGTAATCGAGGAAACTGTAGAAAGTGGCGCCCTCCCAAATGTTGTCAATCGGCTTGTCCAAATTCAGAACAACGGCGCCCTGACGCGATTCCGCATCGCCGATACGGAAATTCTGGCGGTCAAAGCTATGTTCTTTGTTGCCGGCGTCGTTCGTAATCTGGACGGGAGCGCCATCCCCAACTTCAGTATCGGGATACTGAATCACGCCCGTCATACCCGCGCGGTTGGTTGGCTGCCTATCTCGATACTCAATCGCGCCGTGAATCGTACCGTCATTGCCGAATTTGAACCCTTTATGCGCATTCAACGCGAACGTCTCGCCATCTCCCTCGTACGTCGAGCCGTAGGAGGTGCCAAACGCCCCATCGTAATCATCCTTGAGTACGAGATTTATGACCCCCGCCAGCGCATCCGAACCGTATTGAGCCGAAGCGCCATCCCGCAGAATCTCGATCCGTTTAATCGCGCTCGCGGGTATCGCGTTCATGTCTACTCCTGCCGTGCCTCGACCGACTGAAGTATTCACGTGAATTAACGCACTCCCGTGACGCCGCTTCCCGTTGACGAGCACGAGCACCTGATCCGGACCTAAACCCCGAAGCGTCGCGGGTCGTAGCGCATCCGTACCGTCGCTGATTGATGAACTTGAAAAATTGAACGATGGCGCCAACGTCTGTAACACACGTCCGATTTCGGTATGCCCCGTCTTTCGGATGGCGTCCTCGTTGATCACATCGACCGGCACCGGCGAATCCAATCGACTCCGCTCCGGCACACGAGTACCAATCGTGACAATCTCCTCAAGTTCGATTGGGGTTGCCGCTTCCTCCTCCTGTGCGGTGAGTGATGAAGCAGACAATACTATTATGGTTGAAAGTAAAACGAGAATCTTCAAGGTGGTTATTCCTCCTTTGATGTTGAAGAATTAAAGAATTGAGCAGAACTGCCGCTCTGCTCGACAGGTTACTTCGCTTTGGACGGCGTTGCCGTGCCACCATCCTTTTCTATGATAGCCAATCTCACCATTCGCCATTCTACGCTATTGGCCCCAACGTCAGACCATTCCCCTGAAAAACCCATCATGACGAAATCTTCGTCACCCCAGTCGTCATCCTTCGGTTCATGGGGTGCCCAGTTAGTGAAGGTGAGCGGCTCGCCGCTCTCCCAAACCCATTCACCCTCTGTTGCGTAATCGGTCAATCCAATCCAATAGGGGCGATGCCCAAAGATATCTGAGAGCCACTTCTGCTCTGTGGCATCGTTAATCGTGACCAGATGTGCACTTTCGGCGACAGCTTGAATATTCGCATCGTCCCAGCTATTGCATCGAATTTTCTTGTAAGCGTTCCCGGTTTCCGGATTCACCACCCACGCTGCCTCGTCGCCGGGAACAGATGATGTCGACGCTTCTGCCGAGACTTCGATTCGACCAGTGGGGACATCAGGGGAAATTGGTTCACTATCAAACGTGAATACTAAATCCCCTTTATTTTCCCCTTCTCTTAATAGGAACGGTTCCGCTGTCGCCGAAAGCCCTTGATAATTCACCGTCACCGTGTAGATTGCCGTCTCATCCACATGGTACATAAAGTAGCCGTCGGCGTCCGTCTCGCTAGAGGAACTTGAGCTACCACTCCCCATCCCGTCGGGCGAACGACGTCTTGCACTGATTTGAATTCTTGCACTAACAAGGGGTGTTCCATCGGCGAACACGATTCTCCCCCGAATATGCTGACGTGACTTCACTCTGATTTCAACGTTCTCGACGTGCGTATCCGGTTTTATGACAACCGCTACTCCCCCAAACGGCGACGGTACATGTTGATGCACTGTCAACGCTCCGACTTTCATGGATACGATTTCGTGACTAGCCGTCGACTCGTGTTCAGACAGGGTATGGGATGCTAATCGATACTTCACTGAGCGAATGTTGTGAATGGAAAAACGCCCCATTTTGTCAGTGCGCGACACAAAAATCGTAATTTCTTCTTGATGCTCCGAGTCACTAATAGTGTCAGCAGAAATATTTCCTGATTCAGACGGCATCGGTTCAAGGGTTAACCCGAATCCGGGCACCGGGTTCCCTTCCATATCGACAACACGACCGGATAAGGTAGACGTACCCTCCACAACCAACCCACGTTGCGGCGCAATGAAGAGAAGAACAATGACTGTGACTACAAGTGTGCAGCATAAACGGTTCATGGTAATGTCCTCCGCTGCGTTATTGGCTTTGAGAAACTTAATCTACAACCACTGTAGGTCGGGCTTCTATACTTCACGCTGCTAGAAGTTGCGTGTTTCCAAGGGATCCTATCCCGATGGCGATAGATTCCCGTACCACAATCTGTTAGATTGTGATCGCATCTGTGCGACGAAAGATTCCTCTGTCATGCTATCTGTGCCGGTAAAGCGTCCAAATCCGCTTGTAGAAGCGATCAAACGAGTGGTTAACGAGTAAGATCTTCTATCGCCTTGGGATCCCTATCGCACTCGCTATACGCTCGCTTGATCTATTCGGTCAGTTAATCGATAGAGATCCCTCTCCGAATCGCGACCTGCTGGTGCTGGGTAAGCCCTATTACAAACCAGTATTGCTGAGAAAACAAGCGCAATATTACGCAACGCATGGTATAGTCCGACTCTACGAGAGATACCACTTAGTCAAACCTAATCCGTGAAATCCTTTAACTGTTTAATCCGATCAAACGAACCAACAGTGAGTGCGATAGAGATCTTGATAGCTAGGACGATAGAGGTCCCATGTAGCACTGTGAGACCCAACACCAAGCTAATCTATTGTAGGGTGGGCACTGCCCACCAGTCTTTTCTAAGCGCCATCGTCCGTCTTTTTCCCAAAGGTCCGAAGCAGCACTGGCGCGTATTGTTCAAACTGCGCCTGGAAGTCGATAATTAACGATACATGTGACACAATCTGGAATGCTTCTCATTCTATCGCTGTAACGCTAATGCGAAATATCCCACAACAGCACGGTGCCGTCATAACTCCCGCTTCCTAACGTTTGGCCATCAGTGCTGAACGAAAGGCTGGTAACCGTCGATCCGTGTCCTTTGAGTGTCTGCCGATGTGTGCCCGTCTCAGCATCCCAAAGATGAATGTGAGAGTCATTACTCCCACTAGCTATTGTACTGCTCTCTGGGTCAAAAGCGACTGCAGTGACGGCCGATGTATGTCGCTCCAGAATCCAGCGGCTCTTCCCGGTGACAACACTCCAGATGCGGGCAGTACGATCACCGCTCCCGCTTACCAGCATGTCGCCGTCCGGGCTAAACGCAACACTAATGATGTCAGCCGTATGACCTTCCAAGGTTCGTTGATGCGTACCCGTCGCGACATCCCAGAGACGGATGGTAGTGTCGAGACTACCACCTGCTAACATAGCGCCATCTGGACTGAACGCTAAGGTCGAGCGAGCTGGTCTGTACACGTTGTGGGTAATCTTTGACGCGTCCCACCGGAGGGTACGCAGTACCACGCCTTTGTTGGCATTCCACAAATGAATGATGGCCTCGCCGTTCCAGCTTGCCAGAGTTGAGCCATCCGGGCTAAATGCAATGCTATGGTCTCGCCCATCATCGTTTTGCAGTGTTCGCAGGCGTCTCCCCGTCCTGACATTCCAAAGGTCTACACTGTGGTAATCACTTC
Source organism: Candidatus Poribacteria bacterium (assembly GCA_965204085.1). Classification (GTDB taxonomy): domain Bacteria; phylum Poribacteria; class WGA-4E; order WGA-4E; family JAJDTR01; genus JAJDTR01. The sequence continues at coordinate 403,220 of CBDBEE010000003.1, forward strand.
CGGTCGCCAGAGTTCGACCATCCGGACTATAGGCGATGCTGTTGGTCCGCGCAAACTCCAAACCTAAAGATTGTTCGTACGCACCTGACACTGTGTCCCACAGACGCACGGGGTTGCTCCGACTCCCGCTTGCCAGTGTTGCGCCATCGGGATTAAAAGCGAGAGTATGGACAGGCCTCATGTGTCCCATTACGGTTGCCAGCTGTGCGCCTGTAGCCGTTTTCCAAAAACGAATAGTAGCGTCCCAACTTGCACTTGCCAACCTTGAACCGTCCGGACTGAAGGTGATGTCGCTAACCCAACCTGTATGCCCTCGCAATGTTCGCAGAAGTTTTCCCGTTGCCGCCGTCCATAATCGGACAGAATTATCGTTGTACCCGCACGCCAGAATGTTCCCATCCGGGCTGAATTCCACGCACTTGACCCCATGAGCCCAATCCTCCAGTTGGCGTATGTGATCGCCCGTTGCAACATTCCACAATCGAATACTATCGCCCCAGCTCCCGCTTGCCAGCGTCGTGCTGTCTGGGCTGAAGGCAACGCTAGTAACATTTTGGGTATGCCCTTCTAGCGTAAACAGTTTCGCACCCGTCACAGCATTCCACACATGAATGGTGTTGTCTCGGTTCCCAACTGCCAGCACGTCGCCCTTCGCGTTGAATGCGGCGTTGGTGACGTAAAACGTATCTCCTTCCAGCGTGCGTAAGTGCTCACTTGTCGTCGCATCCCAGAGACGAATGGTCTTGTCCGAACTCACACTTGCCAAAGTGCTTCCGTCCGGGCTAAACGCGATGCTCGTAACGTTAAATGTATGTCCTTCCAGTGTACGCATGTGTTTACCCGTTGCGGCATCCCACAGACGGATGGTACTATCCGAGCTTCCACTTGCTAGTATGCTGCCATCTCGGCTGAACGCAACGCTCGGAATGACTCCCGAATGTCCGGTGAGCAAGGCGACCTCCTGATGGGTCGTTGTGTCGTAAATCCATATCCCGATGCCACTGCCCACGGCAAGCCGAGTGCCGTCGGGAGAATACTGTATTTCGCTTGCGGCGCCTTTTCCGAGACGTACTTTGACCCCTTCGGGCAAACTCCACTGAGGGAATTCTTGTGATGTGCTAAGTGAGGAAAATGTGAGAAATGAAAGTGAGGCCAAGAGTATTCTCATGTACATACACCTGCGACGAATGTAAGCAACTTTCGATAAAAAATCTCGCATTGTAACGAAAACCACGCCGCGCCAACCACTTAGCCACTCGTTCCAGATTGACAAATTCACCTAATCTTCCTCTGACTATTCGGTATTCTTGCATTCGCTCCGGAGGAGCGGAATGTCTGTAGAACGCTTCAATCTTCTGCTCCAGAGGAGCAGCATGTTTGTAAAACTAGCAAAACTTCAATTCCTACCCAGTTGTTAGTGAAGCTGAAACACTATCTATTGAACCTTGCTTATGGTGTTCAGACAACAAAACTGAGGTCGTTTGACATTATGAATGTTTTATTCAATTCGTGAGCACAATGTTGAGCTCGTAGTTCGGGCCGAACAGAGTGAAACCCAACACCAAGCTAATCTATTGTAGGGTGCGCACTGCGCACCAGCCTCTTCCAAGCGCCATCGTCCATCTTATTCTCAAAGGTCCGAAGTAGCACTGACGCGTATTGTTCAAACTGCGCCTGGAAGTCGATAATTAACGATTAACGTAACTTCATCCGGAATGCGTCTCATTCTATCGCTGTAACGCTAATGCGAAATATCCCAAAAAAGCACCGTACCGTCGTCGCCTCCACTAACTAGCGTACCGCCATCCGAGCTAAAAACGAGGCTGTTGACCGACCTACCGTGCCCCCTCAGTGTTCGCCGATGTGCCCCCGTCCCAGCCTCCCACAGATGAATGTTGCCGTCACTGCACCCGCTAATCACTGTGCTGCCATCTGGGGTGAAAACGACACTCATGGCACGCGCTCCCGGCGCTTCAAGGGTCTGGCGACTCGCGCCTGTCTTAGTGTCCCAGATCCGCACGGTTCTGTCACCGCCAACGCTTGCCAGCATGTCGCCAGTAGGGCTAAAGGCGACGCTGACAATGTCCGACGCATGCCCTTCCAGTGTGTGCAGAGGAGCGTCAGTTGCCACATCCCAAAGGCGAATCGTATAGTCGCCGCTGCCACTCGCAAACATTCGTCCATCGGCGCTAAACGCGAGACTTGAGCGAATCGGTCGGTATGTAATATGCTCGACTTCTGGGGTTTCCCAGTTAAAGGTGCGCAGTTTCGCACCTGTATTGGCATCCCACAGGGTGGCGGAACTGTCGCCATCCCCACTCGCAATGGTAGAACCGTCGGAACTAAATGCAAAGATAACATCATCTTCGACATCTTCCACCAAGGTACGTACTTCAGTGCCTGTCATAACATTCCAGAGACTAATGGTATGATATTCGTCCCCGCCCACTAGTGTTTGACCTTCTGGGCTAAAGGTGAAATGTGATAGCCGCGACCAATCACTTTCCAACGACAGTTTGTAAGCACCTGTGGCGGTGTCCCACATGCGGATAGGAACTCGCGGACTCGCACTTGCCAGCATGTTGCCGTCCGGGCTAAGGGCGACGCTATGGATGGATTCCAAATGTCCACTCATGATTCCCAAGCGTGCGCCCGTAGCCGTTTTCCACAGACGGATGGTGGTAGCCGCACTTGCCAGCCTTGAGCCATCAGGATTGAAGGTTAGAGCAGCAACCCAATCCTGATGTCCTAGTAGCGTTCGCAGCAGTTCCCCCGTCGCCGCATCCCACAGTCGGGCGGAATTGTCGCTGTACCCGCACGCCAACGTGCTTCCATCCGGGCTGAATCCCATGCACGGGACTCCACTCTCCCAGTCCTCCAATTGACGCAAATGATTGCCCGTTGCAACATCCCACAAATGAACACTGTCACGCCAGCTAGCACTAGCCAGCATCGATCCGTCTGGGCTGAAAGCAACACTTGAAAGGTGCTCCGTATGTCCTTCCAATGTTCGCAGGTGTGTGCCTGTAGACGTATCCCACAGTGCAATGTTGTAGTTAGGGTAACTCCATGCCGCCAGCACCGAGCTATCCATGTTGAACGCGATGCCTCCGACGCTGAACGCCTGATCTCCCTGGAGCCGTAATTCGAGAGATCGTTTCTGTTCCCCGGTTACGGCATCCCAAAAACGGACGCTAATGTCATGATCGACACTTGCGAGTGTGGCGCCATCTCGACTAAAGCTGACGCTTCTGATACTAGCGGTGTGCCCCTTCAGCGTGCCCAAATGCGCACCCGTTGAAGCATCCCACAGTCGAACAGTTTTGTTTGAACTCCCACTCGCTAGTACGCTCCCATCCGGGTTGTACGCTAAGCACCTGATGTCATCCGCATGCGCGGCGAACAAGGCGACATCCTGACTGGTCATGGTGTCGTAAATCCAGATCCCGATACCCGTGCCTACCGCAAGCCGAGTGCCATCCGGGGAATACTCTATTTGGTTGATCTTGCCTTTTCCGAGACGCATTGTGACCCCGTCAGGCAAGCCCCACTGGGGGAATTCTTGGGAAGCGTTAAGCGGCGAGAGCACGATGAGTAATAGTAAGGTCAAGAGTATTCTCATGTCTATACACCTGCGATAGTACAAAGATATTCTGAAATGCCCAAAATTGAGACTGTTTAATATCGTCAAAGATTCTTCTAGCTGCCGACACAACAATTACGAAGACGCAAATCGCTCAGACGCGATGAATTATTCGGGGCGAACTCGCTTCCACGCGAATCCGTCAATCCCCGATCAATTTCCCTCTGCCGGTGCCACTGATGCCGCATCTCCCTTTTCGATGATAGCCATTTGGGTCATCCGCCACGTCGGGCTCCCAGGTCCAACGTCATACCACTTTCCATCCGGCGACAACCCCATAAAGACATAATCCTCGTCTCCCCAATCTGCGTCCATTGGTTCATTCGGTGCCCAGTTTGTGTAGCTGACAGCTTCCCTGTTCATCCAACTCCACTCGCCTTCCTTTTCCCCATCGGTTAGACCAATCCAATACGGTAAGCTCCCAAAGATGCTCACAAGCCATTTCTGCTCCGCCGCATCGTTAATTGAGACCAAATGCGCCCCTTCGCTAACCGCTTGCGCCTGAGCGCGCTCCCGGCTCTCGCAATGAATGACCTTGTAGGAGTGCCCATTTGCGGGGTTCAGCACCCACTCTCCCTCACGCTCCGGTTCCTCCCGATCGGAAGTTGGGTTGACGGGCACGGGATCGCTGTCAAGGGTAATGACCAAATCTTCACGTCGTTGGCCATCTTCGAGTGCGAACTGCTCCGAGGTTGCCGTAAGCCCTTGAAGTTCGACCGCAACCGAGTATATCGCCGGCTCATCCACATAGTGTACAAAATATCCCGCTTCGTCCGTTCGTGGAGCTCCGCCTCTGCTTCCGTAACCGTTCCCATTAAAATCCCTTCGTCGCACACTAATCTGAACTTCCGCGTTGGCAAGCGGCGTACCATCGGAAAAAACGACTTGGGCGCGAATCCGCATTCGAGGTCTTACTGTGACCTCAACATTGTCTAGGTGCGCGCCGGGTTCAATAGAAAACGTGATTGCACCGTGAGGGGGCCGTTCCTTGTTGAAACGATGAAATGTCATCACTCCGATATCAATGGAGAGAACCTCCGCATCCGGACCAACAGTGTCTAAATCAAAATCAGGTAGTAGCATCTCTTCAAAAGGCAGATGGGCGGGTTGTGCCATTAGCTGTATAGGCCCAGGTCTAATCTCCGTAATGGAAAACCAACCCTTTTCATCAGTTGTTGATTTGCGCAAAGCAGCGTATGCTTCTAACAGGTGTCCATCTTCCTCAAACATGTAGACTGGCCATACAGTATTATGAGAGATTTCCACAGACTGAACAGTCAAAGGGAATCCCGAAATCGGATTCCCCTCCACATCAATAACGCGCCCAGATAGAGTAGATGTGGATTCTTCGGCGACGCCAAGCCATGACACCACTAACAGCAATGCGGCAATGCCAGTCGCCATCGTTAGTGAATCCTTTAGTGGCAGCGGGACGAAGCTTCTGCAGGACAAGCGGTTCACGGTAGGCACCTCCGTTGTCGGTAGGTCGTGAAAGATTCGGGAGAGAAAGAATTCGGTTGGTCTAGCGGAGCATTCTACTACAACCGGTCTCAAGAATCAAGCAGAAACCGAGCGAATTCATTCGTCAAATCCTCGATTTCCACTCGTTTCTTCCGCCCGTCGGCTAGAGGAGATGGCCCCCGTGTCGTCCTAAGACAACTTAGTCATTTCGTCGAACACCGTGCCTGCTCGGTCTGGTGGCAAATCCAGACCATGCTCCATTCCTGGACGTTAGCAGCCACTTACCTGAGACGGTAGGGAACGCAGATCTGCGTTCCTTGCCAGCATTTCTGTTACCACCCGCACTCAAATTATCCAACCTGATGAAGCTCAATTTTTGAATCGGTAATTCTAATTTTGTCCGGGCCCGGTAGGTGCGGTTAGAAACCGCACCGGACTTCGCCAAACAATTACCGAATTAATTTCTTAAACTTCATTAGGTTGGGTTGAACGCAGTGAAACTCAACTATTCAGTTTCCAATTCATCGTTCTGAAGGGAATCATTAATTATCAGTCTGTTACCGCCTGCACTGGCATCGTCGTTTTAGATTGGAGAAATGATAAACCTGTTTTTGATTGACTCAAGTCCCCACATTTATTAGGATTAAATAAAGAAAACGGAACAGTTTGCCCTCCCCCTTGAGTGGCTCTTGATATACATGTTTGGCATTGTTCAAGTTTTCATGGTATGTCCAATCATAACGCAACGCCGCGGACTAAAGCACAGCGCATATGAATCAAACCCCTCTTTCACGATTCCATCCACTCGTCGCGAAATGGTTCACCGAAGCCATTGGCAAACCAACAGATGCCCAGGCGCAGGCATGGCACAAGATTGCCGACGGCGAACATGTCCTGGTCACCGCACCGACCGGCAGCGGCAAGACTTTGACTGCCTTTCTCTGGGCGATCAATCAACTGGTGGCGGAGGAATTGCCCATCGGACACACCAGCGTTCTCTACGTTTCGCCCCTGAAGGCGCTTAACAACGACATCCGGCGAAACCTTCTGGAGCCGCTTCGGGGATTGAGGCCGGTCTTTGAAGATGCCGGGCACCGTTTTCCCAATATCCGGGTTCTGACCCGCAGTGGAGACACGCCGCATTCTGATCGCCGCCAAATGCAGCGCCACCCGCCGGAAATCCTCATCACCACCCCGGAAAGCCTAAATCTTCTCCTGAGTTCTGGCGGAGGAAGATCCATCCTGACAAAGATCTCTACCGTGATTCTCGACGAGATTCACGCCGTTGTTGGCACAAAGCGCGGGACGCATCTGATAACCGCCGTAGACCGTCTTGTGCCCCTCTCCGGCGAATTTCAGCGGATTGGGCTGTCTGCCACGATTCGACCAATGGAGACAGTTGCCGAGTTCGTGGGTGGATACAGAACCGACGGGGGCCCGTATAACCCGCAATATACACCCAGACCCGTGTCGTTAATCTCTTCCAAAGCCGATAAGCAATACGAGGTTCAGGTTCTGTATCCGGAGGAAGCCGCCGAGGATCCGGGGCGCGAATCGTTCTGGGATCCCCTCGTTGAAGACTTCAAGAAAATCATCAATCGACATCGTTCAACGCTGCTATTCGCCAATAGTAGAAGGCTCTGTGAGAGGCTAACATTGATGATGAACGCGGAAGAGGAAGAACCCATCGCCTACGCGCACCACGGCTCCTTGTCACGCGAGATTCGTGAATCGGTCGAATCTAAACTCAAAGTCGGAGAACTCAAAGCCATTGTTGCCACTAGCTCCCTAGAAATGGGCATCGACATCGGCTCACTCGATCAAGTCGTCCTTATCCAATCACCGTTCTCAATTTCGTCGGCGATTCAGCGAATCGGTCGCGCCGGACACCAAGTCGGCGAGATAAGCCGCGCAACCATTTTTCCGACACACTCGCGCGATTTTCTTGATGCCGCCGTTCTCGCGGAAGCTATCGGGGAACAAGCAATCGAGGCTGTCAAACCGGTCACGTGTCCCCTTGATGTCCTGTCCCAGATCATCGTCTCCATGGCGGCGATGCAGACGTGGGACATGGATGAACTTTACGCCCACCTGAAGACAAGCTATCCCTACCGTCACTTGGGGCGTGAACAGTTTGACCAAGTGCTGAATATGTTGGCGGGTCGGTACGCCGACAGCCGCATCCGCGAGTTGAAACCGCGTGTTTCGATCGACCGGCTAGACAACACCGTGTCCGCTCGGAAAGGCGCTATACAGGCGGTCTACATGTTCGGCGGGACTATACCCGACCGGGGCTATTTTCACATGCGCCACGCCGAAACCAATGCCCGAATCGGCGAGCTTGACGAGGAATTTGTTTGGGAAAATGGTGAGGGGAGTGTCTTCACCCTCGGCACACAGACATGGAGGGTCGAGCGCGTGACCCATAGCGATGTTTTCGTTCTGCCGAACCGATCGCCGCAGAAGGAAACCCCGTTTTGGCGTGCGGAAGATCACGGCAGGGATTTCCACTTCTCGGAACGCATCGGGCTGTTTCTTGAAGAGGCAAACGGAAGGCTCGACGATCCCGACTATCTTGACGATCTGCAGCGCCGAAACTGCATGGGTGAGATTGCCGCGGAGCACCTGATAGATTTCCTCCAAAGACAGAAAGATGCCACGGACTGCGATCTCCCGCATCGACACCATCTACTCATTGAAATCGTTGAAACCGGTCATGAAGGCATGCCGGGAAATCAGGTCGTCATTCACACCTTCTGGGGCGCCAAAGTCAATCGGCCGTATGGCGTAGCGCTCGCGTCAGCATGGGCAGACCGGTTTGGATATCAACTCGAAGTTCACGCGACCGATGACAGCATTGTCCTGATGCTTCCAGACGAACTTCCTCCTGACGAGCTCCTCTCCTTGGTAACAAGCGCGACGCTCCAACCACTGCTACGGAGACAACTTGAAGGTTCCGGATTCTTCTGCGCAAGATTCAGAGAGTGTGCGGGAACATCGCTGCTCCTGACATCGAGCGGCAAGATGAACCAACGGATGCCGCTTTGGTTGAGCCGACTTCGGTCCCAGAAGCTAATGACCGCCGTAATGCAGTACGAGGATTTCCCAATCCTTCTTGAGACCTGGCGTACTTGTCTCCAAGACGAGTTCGATCTGGACAGCCTCCAGCAAGTGCTCGTCGAGCTTGAGTCCGGCTCCATTCAATGGACAGCCGTGCACACTGCCTACGCCAGCCCGATGGCGCAAAACGCCTCGTGGCGGCAGATAAACGAGTACATGTACATGGGCGACTATTCAACGTCGACCACCTCATCGATGCTTCGAAATGATCTACTGCGCGACGTCGTGTTTACGCCGGGGTTGCGCCCAGCCGTTTCCCAAACCCTTGTCCGGCAGTTTGAACAGAAACGTCGTCGACTCAGTCCGGGATATTCCCCCCAGACTCCGGTAGATCTAATCGATTGGGTGAAGGAACGGCTCCTCATTCCCGCACCGGAGTGGAAAGCGCTTCTTGACGCTATCCGTAACGATCACAACCTCGAACCCGACGAGATTCTCTCGCCTATAGCCGCTAAGCTGGTGCGCATAAAGCCGTCGGATGCCTCTGATTCATTGATTGTCGCCTTGGAAATGATGCCCCGAATCTGTGCCCTCTACGACGATATGGAAACACTCGAATATGAATCGCTGGGGGTTCCAAATGCCCTGCTCCACTTTGAGCCTGAAGATCGGGACGCCGATTCCGCCGCAGATGACGATGCCCAAGATTTCACTTCGCTCATCGGCGAATGGTTGCAGTTCTATGGCCCTACAACCGCAGAGCACATCGGCGAAACCCTTGGCATCGGGGGAGACGAACTAAGTTTGGCGCTGGACGACCTCGTAGATTCGCAGAAAATCATCGTCGGTCAACTTGTGGAGGAGGTCGCTGCCGAAGCTTTATGCGATAGCGAAAACTTTGAAATCCTCCTGCGGCTCACTCGACGAGATGCGGCACCGAGCTTCGAACCGCTGGAATTTGAGTGGCTGACCGTGTTTCTTGCCAACTTCCAGAAATTGACAACTCCTGCAGATGATGTCGACGGTCTACTCGGTACAATTGAGCAGTTGGTTTGCTATCCGGCGACGGCGGGATTGTGGGAATCCGAATTCTTCCCCGCCAGATCCCGGGCTTATGCCACCTCATTGCTCGATTCCGCCATTATGGAAGGAGGACTCAGGTGGATAGGCGGCGACAATCGCCGCGCGACGTTTTTCTTTGAAGAGGATTTCGACCTTATGGGGGAAGAGGACGGCGAAGACGTGCCGAACGCGGTTCTACCTGGCCACGAGGAAGAGAAAGAAGCTAAGGCGACCCGCATTGAAACCGGCGAAGATGGCGTGCTCGACAATCTGTTTCCGGACGAAGCTGGGCGGTACGATTTCTCCTCTCTGCTGCGAACCTCGGAACTGAATTCCACGCAATTGGCAGATCGAATCTGGGAGTTTGTGTGGGCGGGACGTGTGGCAAACGACACCTTCCTGGCGCTCCGAAGGGGAATACTGAGCAAATTCAAGCCACCCGAAATTGAAGTAGACAAAGGGCGGGGAAGAGGTCGCCGTATCAGTCACCGCGCCGAATTCGCCAGATGGAAGGGTTCGAGCTCCCATGTCGGCAACTGGTATCGGCTGCCGCAACTCAACGTCTCGGACGACGTCCTTGAATCCGAAGAACGCAAGAAGGACCGTGCCCGGTTGCTGCTCGACCGATACGGAATTCTTTTTCGGGAACTGCTTCAGCGAGAACTGCCCGCGTTCCGTTGGTCGAACATTTTTCGATCGTTGCGAATCATGGAGTTGTCCGGAGAGGTATTGGCAGGCTACTTCTTTCACGGCGTACCCGGACCTCAGTTTATTTCGCATCAGGCGTTCCGAGTATTGAGCCGTCAACTTCCGGATGATAAAGTGTACTGGATCAATGCTACAGATCCCGTGTCATTATGCGGAGTTCAGCTTGACGCTGTCAAAGGCGCACTGCCCAAACGCGTTCCTAGTACGCACCTCGTCTATCGAGGACGCCAGATTGTTATGATATCCGAGCGGAATGGCAAAGCGCTGAACTTCAATGTGCCGTGCGACGACCCGCAAATACAGGAGTATTTGAGTGTCCTGCATCATCTTCTCAAGCGAGAATTTCAGCCGCTCCGCCGTATCACTATCGAAACCATCAACGGTGAAGACGCCGCCCGCAGCCCCTACGCTGACCCGCTCCGCACTGCCTTTGAGGTAACGGTCGACTACAAACATTTAATCCTCTACCGCAAATTGGTTTAAATTCAGCCCAAGAGCGAAACCGAGTTTTTTCCCCAAAACTCGGTTTCTTCCGAAATGGCACCACTTCGAGTAAGGGATGCTGCCGAATCGAATGTGCATTGATAAATCCCTTGACTACTGCTCCAGCGGTCTAACATCTGATAGCAGTCATCAGAATCGGTAATTACCGGAGAACAAAAGCTAAGATTCTGTTTTTGACTCGTCACTGACCACGGATAACCACTGACGTCGTCTTTAGACTGATAACCAACGCGTCACGGATAAAACTGGTACGTCTCCACATTTAGCACGATACTCAGTATGCTCCAGATGCTGCCCATAAGGAAGTCGCCCAACACCAGCCCCAAGAAGAACGGCACCGCGCGGCGGTAACTCTGTATTCCTCCGTTTTTGAGGATGAGCCACTTTGCCACCGTGCAGACGATGAGCGGCACCAAGAGATCGCCCGGCAACTCTCCCCCGCCAGCTATCAAAAATCCCAACGGGTGCAAAGGCATCCAGAAGACTCTTGAGCGCAAATAGGCGAGAAGCATCATCACCGAGAACCCGCCCCCCATGAACACCACCCCCAACCAATCGGTGTTGGTGGGATAGTAAATCCAATCCTTCAGCCACCCGTACCACCGCCTTCCGTGCCCCAGTGCCCAAGGACCAAAATAGCCCGAAGCCGCACCATGATCGTAGTACATATGGAGTTGAATCCAGAAGGAAACAAGCACGCCCAGCCCGGTGGCAATGAGTATCGCGGCAAACATCTTTCGATGGGAGAGATTCGCTTGGTCCGAGATTTTGAACCCTTCGAGCTGGTGCGGCATCTGCTGCGGGCGGTACTCGCTGTTGAAGAAACACACGGTCAGCGATGTCAGGTTCTGAGGTCCAAGCCGTCGGGTGCCCAGCCATTGACTGAGCATCGCGCGAGGTGCGTACCCGTAACAAGCGAACACCCCCGCCTCCGCGCGAAGCCGGGTCATTACGGTTGGCGCAATCAGGAAGAGCACCCCGAATGTGGCAGCCACCCAGAACGTCATGCCCGCCCTCCGGAGCAGGAACGTCAGCACAATAAGCCCGATCACCAATCCCCACACCGCGGCTCGATACGGAAGAGGCTCCTCCGAATCGCGGAGATCTATTCGCCAACCCAGCGCACGCTTAATCACACGTATGAAGTGCCCCTTCCCGGTCCAAAAAACGAAGACACAAAGCCCCAAGAAGCCGCCGAGAATTTGCTCACGATGGAACGGGAATCTGGGGAGCGTGTCCCACCCCATGATGTCGCCCATCGTAAGTTGAACCCGATATAGTCCGCAAAAAAACGTGGTGGAAATCAGCATATCCAGAGGCATCAGGAATAGAATTCCTACCGCGTAGGGATACAGCGAGAGGCGAATCAGATCGCCGCCGTCCGCGAAGAAACTCAGAGGTCCTTCGGAGACAGTGTAGTAGGTACGTTTGACCGGGACGAACGGAACCTGCGGGAAGTGCGTATGCAGCCCGTTGAGCAGACCGATGCCCGCGGCGATGCCCAGACCAATCCACATTCGCTTATTCTGGAAGAAACCGCCTTTGGGTCTCGTCATTTCCAATGCGAGTTGGGCGATCGGATAAGTTAACCGTTCGTGCTCTGTCCACTGGCGCCGCAGGATAGTATTCAAGCACAGGAAATTGAACGCCAACACCAAGAAAACCAGCAGCCATGCGAGAACTACCGGGGTCCACACCTTCAGATGGTGTTCCAGATAAAGGGTAGATTCACCATCGTAGAAATCGCGCAAAGCCGCCTCGTCCGAGACGGTGAGCCAACGCGGGATATGCCGGATAAACAGTTCTTGGAATTCATTCTCGGGTGTGGCAAACCAAAACGCGTATCCCAGGATGGACAGTATGGCTTGCAGAATATCCCCGGCGGACAACGTCGTCGTAATGCTCAACATCACGTAAAGCACCAGAAGTTCGCCGTGTCGAAGCGCGATGCCCGGGAGGAGCAAGCGAACCAGAGAATTAATTACCATCACCGCCGTCAAGATGAAGATGACGTTGGACAGCGGCACAATCCAAGTTGGAAAGGTATAACGCACCAGTTCCATCTGCAGCAGAAAATAGCAGTTGATGGGAACCAGGATGAGCGTGATGAGCAGTAACCGCGGCGTCAGCCCGGGGTTCTTCTGTTGTTGGTTGAATTTATCGGACATTATTTTCAAAAACAGTGGCCAGTGACTAGTGACCAGTGATCAGTGATCAGTGATCAGTAAAGAACGGCGATTGGCGTAGAGCAATTGGAGGCGTTTCAACTCGCCACCTCCATTTCGGCAGAATCCCATTGAGAGAGTAAAACGTGGATAGATCAAGCGACTGAAAAAGGAGCGCGATAGAGATCCCCAAGGGGCAAGGGGCGGTGGGCGGCACGGGCGAGGTACGAAAGGTGAAATCTTCAATAATTTAATTGAAGATTTCCCTTGGAGTGCAGGAACTTTTGCAGTGATCCGTCCAATCGCAGAACGTCTATACTTTGTGATGAGAAGAATTTATCGCAAAGATGGCAGCCAAGAACTTTCCATTACAATTACTGTCTCGTAAATTTCATATTCCTTATCTAGTACGAACAATTAAACAAATTGAAATGTATTCTAGGGAACGCAGATTTGCGTTCCCTAGAATCAAAAACCTGTTAACTCATATGTTAATTATGCCAAGCGGCACCCATTTTGACCGGGGGCACAAATACTGTTAGGACGTGCTCCTGACCACAAAGTGAAGTCCTTGGTATTAGTGAGGTTTTCAATGACCCACCTCGTTCCATAGCCCCTATCATCAAGAACCCAAGTTCATGAAAACTTCGCGCAGCTTATCGAAGGTCGGGCGCGCGTTTCTTAAGCCTACCCCAAATTGTGGCTGTCTTGGAAGTAGGGGACACCGCTAGTGCTACCGGGTTAAAGTCGGGCTGGTAATCGATCCCATCATGATCATCGCTAAGTTGCTTAAGATATTTTCCATCTGCGGTCATCAAGTGAATCTTTGCGCCGAAGAGAAATTCATCAGAGCTCGCATATGCGATCGCCTCTCCATCGGGAGACCATGCGGGCCCCCGATGATTCTCTTGATTGTGTGTAAGCTTCTTGAGATTTTTTCCATCCACCCCCACCACATAGATGTGAAAGAATCCCGCCTCCTCGCCCCAGTATGCAATCCGTCCTCCGTCGGGAGAAAACGATGGGTGCCATTTAGGCACTAAATCGTGCGTTACCCGTTCAAGCCCCTGTCCGTCAGCGTCCATCACGTAAATTTCGTTGCCCCCATCTTTCCAAGATACGAATGCAATCTGTCCCCCATCCGGAGACCATGATGGCTGCCTCGTTCGGTCTTCATACCTTACACGATTTCCTCCATCTGCGTCCATTACCTCGATATGATTTATCCCATCTTGGACGGTGAACGCAATCTTACCCCCATCTGGAGACCAGTCTGGATCCGCCTTTCTTTCCGGCCCATCTGTCAGTTTAATCAGGTTCGTACCATCGGCGTCCATGACGTAGATTTGATATTCGCCGGTTCGACGGGAAACGAATGCAATCTTCGTCCCGTCGGGAGACCAATCCGGATCCTCGTCATCCACTGGATTGTTTGACAAGTTTTCCCGGTTTCCGCCATCGGAATCCATTACATAGATTTCAAAGTTGTCAAATCCCTGGTGTGAAAAAACAATCCGTGGCCCCTGCGCGGCGAGTCCTCCTATAAACCACAACTCCGCACTTAACAGCATCACGGTTAACCCAATAAACGACACAAGTGTGCGCCTGAATCGCATTTTTTCCTCCTTGGCCGTGCCTAATATGAACAGTAAGGTAACCGGTTTTGAATGCGTGCTCAGGTACCGTTTGTACGCGCTCCTAATCCTTGCGCAATGTTCTCGGCACTGGCGATATTTTCAATGGCCCGTCCCAGTCTTCTAGCCCCATTGACATCATCACGGCTTCCCGGTGCGTTTGAGATCTCCCCAAGATATCGGCAACTTTCCGTTTGGGTTGACTGCCAATGCACCTTGCGGCCAAGAGGGATCTTTGTTATCAATACCGGGAGGAGTCTTCGTGAGTTTGACGGCGTTCCTCCCGTTGGTGTCCATCAAATAAATATTAGAATCTCCGCCGCGGTGCGACACATAGGCGATTTTCTTCCCATCCAGAACATAGACTGGTGACGTGCTGCGACCGTCTTCCGTAAGCTGCTCTAACTCTTTCCCGTCAGTGGTAATCGCGAAAATGTCATCACGCGTGCGATCAGGGAAGCGGCGCCGCGAGTGGAAAACAATCTTCTTGCCATCTGGCGACCAAGTAGGAAAGAAACTGTCCGTGAGGTCGCTGTCGCCGGTGAGATTACGCCTTCCCGTTCCATCTGCATTCATCACGAAGATGTGAGCGGGATCAAAGTCGTCGAAAGGGGCGCCGACAAACGCAATCTTACTTCCATCTGGTGACCAACTCGGTACAACATCGTCCATCTTGTGTTCTGTCAAATTTATCTCATTTTCTCCATTGGCGTCCATCACGTAGATTTCCGAGTTGCGGACGTGAAAACGGGAAGATGAAAAGGCAATCCTCGTGCCATCCGGCGACCAAGTAGCGCGGCTGTCAAAAAAATTGTCATGGGTGAGTCTTACCACGTTATTGCCATCACTGTCCATCACATACAAGTCCTGTGTAACGCCGCGCTCTGATGTGAACGCAATCCTTCTCCCATCCGGCGAGCAAGCGGGATATTCATCGGATGCAGGGTGGTCGGTGAGTTGGAGGAGATTGTCTCCATTTACGTCCATGGAGTAAATGTCCCAGTCGCCGTCACGATTCGATGCAAAGACGATTCTCGGTTCGAACGTCTGCGCGGTGCTGTTAGAAGTAACTATTAACGCCAATAGCAGTAGAAACAGGCATTTTCTCAAAAATGGGCTGATTTTAATCACCGGTCATATTCTCCTTTTTCGGGTTCTACGCTTTTAGACTATTCTCTAAATCCCGGCAATGCTGTGTTTGGGTGTCGCCACCGAGTTCATTGACATTACCGCGGGTTGCCGGTGCGTTTGATATCTCCCCAAGATGTCGGCAACTTTCCGTTTGGGCTGACTGCAAACGCACCAGCAGCAAACAACCAGGAAGGAAGTATGTTATCAACACTGGGAGGAGTTCTCGTGAGTTTGACCGCGTTCCTTCCGTTGGTGCCCATCAAATAAATATTGTAATCTCCGTCTCTTGTTGACGCAAAGGCGATTTTTGTCCCATCCGGCGAATAGGCTGGAAACCTGTTGCTACCCTCCTCCGTAAGCCTTTCTAAGTTTTCCCCTTCAGCGGTAATCGCGTAAATGTGATAATGCAGGTCTGGATCAAAGAGGTGCTGCGAGTGGAAAGCGATCATGCGTCCATCTGGCGACCAAGCAGGGGACCGATTTTTCGTTAGGTCAGTATCGCCGGTGAGATTGCGCCTTTCCTTTCCATCCGCATTCATCACGAAAATATGCTCTGGACTAAACCAGTCGCCGTCACGGGCGGATACAAACGCAATCTTGCTTCCATCTGGCGACCAACTCGGCGAATTATCTTGCCATTTGTGTTTTGTCAAATTTATCGGGTTATTTCCATTCACGTCCATCGCGTAGATTTCCTGGTTGCCAACGACCGCACGGAAAGATGAAAAGGCAATCCTCTTGCCATCCGGCGTCCAACTAGGGTCGATTTCAACAAAATTGTCATGGGTGAGTCTTACCACGTTATTGCCATCGCTGTCCATCACATAAAGGTCATGTGTAACGCCGCGTTCTGATGTGAACACAATCCTTCTCCCATCCGGCGAGCAAGCGGGAGAGTAATCGTATGCCGGGTGGTCGGTGAGTTGGAGGAGATTGTTTCCGTTTTGGTCCATGGAGTAGATGTCCCAGTTGCCAATCCAGTTGCCATCGTGGTTTGATTGAAAGACGATTCTCGGTTCGAAGCTCTGTGCTGTACTGTCCGAAGTAACCATTAACGCCAATAGCAGTAGAAACAGGCATTTTCTCAAAAATGGGCTGATTTTATTCATCGGTCATGTCCTCCTTATTCCGGTATTTCAATTCTATAGTCAATGCAACTGAAAAATTCACATTCGGGGAATTTAGCAGTTCAGTTTGCAGGAGCGATCTCCGAATCGCGAAGGAGCAACTCAATACTCGCTCCGATAGAGGTTGCGTTATGAATCGTGCTACTACGAGCCGAACCCAGTAAATCCTAAATGTGAAATCCTTGATTGATGCGATAATAGTCCCTATCATCAAGATTCACAGTTCAAAAGACAATCTCACAAGCTATCGAAGGTCGGGCGCGCGTTTCTTAAGCCTACCCCAAATTGCGGCTGTCTTGGAAATGGGTGACACAGCTAGGCCTACCGGGCTAAAGTCGGGCTGGTAATCGATTCCATCATGATCATCGCTAAGTTGCTTAAGATATTTTCCGTCTGCGGTCATCAAGTGAATCTTTGCGCCGAAGAGAACTGCATCAGAACTCGCATATGCGATCGCCCCTCCATCGGGAGACCATGCGGGCCCCCGATGATTCTTTTCATTGGGCGTAAGCCTCTTGAGGTTTTTTCCATCCACACCCACCACATAGATGTGAAAGAATCCCGCCTCCTCGCCCCAGTATGCAATCCGTCCTCCGTCGGGAGAAAACGATGGGTGCCATTTAGGCACTAAATCGTGCGTTACCCGTTCAAGCCCCTGTCCGTCAGCGTCCATCACGTAAATTTCGTTGCCCCCATCTTTCCAAGATACGAATGCAATCTGTCCCCCATCCGGAGACCATGATGGCTGCCTCGTTCGGTCTTCATACCTTACACGATTTCCTCCATCTGCGTCCATTACCTCGATATGATTTATCCCATCTTGGACGGTGAACGCAATCTTACCCCCATCTGGAGACCAGTCTGGATCCGCCTTTCTTTCCGGCCCATCTGTCAGTTTAATCAGGTTCGTACCATCGGCGTCCATGACGTAGATTTGATATTCGCCGGTTCGACGGGAAACGAATGCAATCTTCGTCCCGTCGGGAGACCAATCCGGATCCTCGTCATCCACTGGATTGTTTGACAAGTTTTCCCGGTTTCCGCCATCGGAATCCATTACATAGATTTCAAAGTTGTCAAATCCCTGGTGTGAAAAAACAATCCGTGGCCCCTGCGCGGCGAGTCCTCCTATAAACCACAACTCCGCACTTAACAGCATCACGGTTAACCCAATAAACGACACAAGTGTGCGCCTGAATCGCATTTTTTCCTCCTTGGCCGTGCCTAATATGAACAGTAAGGTAACCGGTTTTGAATGCGTGCTCAGGTACCGTTTGTACGCGCTCCTAATCCTTGCGCAATGTTCTCGGCACTGGCGATATTTTCAATGGCCCGTCCCAGTCTTCTAGCCCCATTGACATCATCACGGCTTCCCGGTGCGTTTGATATCTCCCCAAGATGTCGGCAACTTTCCGTTTGGGTTGACTGCAAATGCACCAAGAGTCAGCCAAGAAGGATATATGTTATGTACACCGCGCGGAGTGTTCGTGAGTTTGACAGCGTTCATCCCGTCGGTATCCATCAGATAAATATTTGAATCACCGTTACGGTGTGACACATAGGCGATTTTTGCCCCATCCGGCGAATAGGCTGGCATCCTGTTGCTGCCCTCCTCCGTAAGCTTCTCTAACTCTTCTCCTTCAGCGGTAATCGCGTAAATTTGATAACGCGGGCCTGGAGCGAAGATGTGCTGCGACTGGAACGCAATCTTGCTTCCATCTGGCGACCAAGTAGGGGACAGATTATTCGTTAGGTCGGTATCGCCAGTGAGATTGCGCCTTTCCTTTCCATCCGCATTCATCACGAAAATATGCTGGGGAGTATCCAAGCGGCCATCACGGGTGGATGCAAACGCAATCTTGCTTCCGTCCGGCGACCAACTCGGCGTTAAATCGTGCCACTTATGTTTTGTCAAATTTATCTCATTTGCTCCATTGGCGTCCATCACGTAGATTTCCGAGTTGCGGACGTCAAAACGCACAGATTCAAAGGCAATCCTCGTGCCATCCGGCGACCAACTAGGTCTACCTTCAATAAAATTGTCACGGGTGAGTCTTACCACGTTGTTGCCATCGCTGTCCATCACATACAGGTCATGTGTGACGCCGCGCTCTGATGTGAACGCAATCCTTCTACCGTCCGGCGAGCAAGCGAGTAACCAATCAGATCCCGGATGGTCGGTGAGATGGGCCACATTGTCTCCGTTTACGTCCATGGAGTAGATGTCCCAGTTGCCAAGCCAGTTGCCATCGTGGTTTGATGCAAAGACGATTCTCGGTTCGAAGATCTGCGCTGTGCTGTCTGAAGCAACCATTAACGCTAGTAACAATAGAAACAGGCATCTTCTAAAAAATGGGCTGATTTTATTCATCTGTCATTCTCTCCTTATTCGGGTTCTTTTCTTCTAGAGAATTGTCTAACCTAAGTTGCCGACATTGTAGCACGATCAAGCGACTGATTAGGGAGCGCGATAGAAATCCCATAGCGAAGGCGATAGTAAATCCCACAGGTAGCAGCAGCTCAAATATACAAAATTGCTATGTCACCTCTTTTTCAAACAGGCTCTTATGCACTTGTCTATGGCTTGTCGTCGAACTTCAACAAAGCGGGCGTAGATTATCGGAGGTTGGACGCGCGTTTCTTCACCCTGCCCCAAATTGTAGTTGTTTTGGAGATGGGGGACACAGCTAATCCGAACGAGCGAATGTCGGGCTGAGAATCATTCGCACCATCGACATTGCTAAGTTGCTTAAGATATTGTCCATCGGCCGTCATCAAGTGAATCGATGAAGGACCATCATTGTCCCAGACATAATATGCGATCCTCCGTCCGGAGACAGACCATGCAGGGCCTCCATGATTCTGTTGATTCTGTGTAAGTCTCACCCGATTTTTCCCATCTGCCCCTACCACAAATATTTGAGGGTATAATCTGTCGATGGCCACGTATGCAATCCGTTTTCCGTCAGGAGAAAACGCCGGACTGTGTCCACCCCATAATTCCCGTAATTCATGCGTTACCCTTCTAAGCCCCTGTCCGTCAGCGCCTATCACGTAGATATCAGACCACCACTCCCCAGCTCTAAAGGATGAGAATGAAATCTCACGTCCATCAGGAGACCATGACGGATCCCTCGCGTGGTTTTTAAACCTCACCCGATTATTTCCATCGGCATCCATCACGGCGATGTGAGATTCCCTTATTGCAGCCGGTTGGACCGTGAAGGCAATTTTACCCGCATCGGGAGACCAGTCTGGTGCCCACTTGCTCCGCGGTCCATCTGTCAATCTAATCGGGTTCTTTCCATCGGCGTCCATGACGTAGATCTGATTTCCGCCGTTTCTGTCGGAAACGAATGCAATCTTCGTCCTGTCAGGAGACCAATCCGGATCGCTGTCATACGCTGGATGGTTTGTCAAGTTTTCTCGGTTTCCTCCATCAGCGTCCATTACATAGATATCAGTGTTGTCAGGTTTCGCGTAGAATGTAAAAACAATTCGATTTGTGCTGAAGGCGAACCCGCTTCTCAACCACAACTCCCCACTCAACAGCAACACCGTTAGCCCGATAAACGACACAAGCGTGCGTCCGAATCGCATTTTCTCCTCCTTAGTCATGGGTGTAATGCGCAGCCCGTAGGTTGGGTTGAGCGGAGACCCTGAAAATATCCAAGAAGTCAGATTGCTTTAGAGCCTGTTTGAGAAGTACATTTGTAGGGGACGCAGATCTGCGTCCCCATACGGATCAAGTTAAGGGAGTTCGTCTAGTATTGGTGAGTTCTTCGCCGCAAAACCCTTAACTTAGTCCCCATTGGGCGAGGAGTAAATCTCAATCTCACCCCATACGGTAGGTGCGGTTTCCAACCGCACCGGTCCCCACGGAAACCAGCGTCATGAGTCATCTTCTGTGGTGCACCCATCAACGAATGGGTTGGTATTCCATCGTCCATGTCTACATGGAGATTAACAGTTTAAGACATTAGAAACCGCGTGACTTGCGACTCAAAACGCTTAACTTGATTCCTATGGGGTGGGCACTGCCCACCAGCCTCTAAAAGCCCCAGCGTGGGATCAAATGAGCGGATAGCGAACGATCAAATGACTGATTAAGGAAGGCGCGATAGAGATCCCATAGAGATCCACTAATCACTAGCCAGCAACGGAGCGGATAGCGACGGCGGTAGAAATCCACTAAGCACTTATCTTTAGGGTTTCCGTTTCGCTTGAAATCTCCAAATCCGAGCGAAACCCAACCCGCATTTTCCCGCTTTCTTCTTTCAACTAGCCACTGAACACTAGTCACTGGCCACTGCCTTTCAATCCGCCGGCTGCGGCGCCAGTTCAGGGCTTGCGGTTTCCTCCGACTCGTCGTCCTCTTGACGTCCGCGCTCATGGAATTCGCCTCGAACATCCGGGCTAAGCGTCCGCCAGATCAGCAACTGCTTCCGAATCAAGTTCAAGAACCGACGATTCACACGCTTCCACGACGCTATTTCGCCGCTCTCGCGGGTAATATCAAGTTTAATCTGGTACAGTTCCTCCTCCTCGCCGCCAACCGGCGACGTCACGAACCGAATGGCTTGGCTCACGCCCAAATCGTACGGCGCCAACCAAACCATCATACTGACGGCGTACGACTCCTGTTCCCTATCTCCTGATTCCTCCATAAACCTGGCGAAGGCAACTTGGTTCGTATAAAAATCACTCGCCGACTCGTCCGCGTGCGCATCAAAGTAATCGCGCATAAATATGTTCAGACCGAGAGCTTCCTCGGACAGCACCGTGAACGGTAGGTTGAAGTGCCATTCATCGCCTGTAGGTTCCGGCAACTTCCACTTTCGTTCCAAATCGGGAACCGCCATCCGGCTCGCTTTAATCGCCGGGTACAGTGTGCTGCCCACCACTACTATCATCACGATAATCGTCGCTACGACCGTGGACATGGACGAGTAATTTAGGGTCAGACCGGAAAGCCAACCGAAATTCACCAGCAGCGTCGCCACGACTTGACCCAACAGGTAACCGAGCACCGCGCCGACAATCGCATAAACACACGCCTCCGCGAGGAACAGAAACGCGATATGCACCGGCGCCAATCCGACAGAGCTGTAGATGCTAATCTCTCGAATCCTCTCGTAGACCGCGCCAAGCATGGTGTTTAACACAATCAGCGATGCGATGAGAATCGGAATGAACAGGTTCCCCATGCCGGAGAACGAGGTCATCCCGATTGAGCTGTACAGATACGTGTTCTTGTCCCGAGCCACGAAAAAATCGAGCGCAATTCGGCTCATCAGCGGCGCCATGATGAGATCCAGTTTGTCGACCGCACCCGGTACCGGCGGATCTTCGGGTTGAGGCTCCATATTGACAGCCACCGAGCGCAGCGTGCCGCCTTGGTTGATAATCACCTGATACGGCAGTATGGCAACGCTGTCCGGCGTCAGGTGGATATATTTCTGCAATTCGCTGGTGCTGCTCTGGTTCCCTTGCGCTCCCCGCGAGCTTTGCTGTTTCATCAATTGGTGATCGATGGGCGTCAGCTCCTCGCCATCGTTGTCGGTCAAATCCTTGAAACCGATTCCGAGCACCCCGGTCACGGTAAAGTCCGCGCCGTAAACCGAAACAGTGGCTTTGCCCATATCGGCTTCGACAATTCCCAGCAGATCTGCAACTCCTTTCGGCAGCACACATGCATAGGGCCATCGCGTGGGCCATTCCTCCTCATCCGCGGGATCGAACCACTTACCGTAATACAGATAGCGGTTTATGCCGGTGATTCGCGGCTCGGCGGCGCTCATCCCGACCAGCATGTTGGCGGAGAAGGTGTAGGGTTGACCGGTCAAGGCGTCCTCGGGGGGCACGGGATCCTTGACGTTGGAGGTGCGTCTCAATTCGATAAACGACTGATCTCCCGTGCCTGATGATTGGTACCACGCTCGGGGACCTACCGCGTTGTGAACCGTCAACATCGAAGAGGGCTGGTAAACCTTCAATTCATCCCCGTCTTTCCTCACCGTGTATGTGCTCCTGTTGCCGGTGATTTCCCATCTTTCTTCGTCCGTGACCGGCTGAATAGATGTCTGAGGCGCAAGAAGGAATCCGCGTCTGTCAAATTCATGGTTTAAACTTGCGGAAATTTCGCCCTTCGCAAACTCATCCTGAAGTTCTGAATCCATGCTGAACAGGAATGTCGGTTCGGCGCTGACGCTGGCGAGCGTCCCCGCCTCGCTTAGCTGAGCAATGGTATCCTCAATCTCCTCCGAGGGCGTGCCTCGCCTTTTCAACATCATCCGAAAATCAGGTTCGGGAAGCTGTGTCTTCCTCAGATCATTCATAATCGAGCTGATGACCGGCGCTTCAAGCGGACGCCAATACTGATCTCGAATCAACATCCCGGTGTAGCGCGGTGTCACGGCGGGCAGGTTGGTCTTGTTGGGGTGCATGAAGGTGCGCACGGAGGTGAACGAGATAACGGTGAAGGTCAATATCACCAGCGTGGCGCATGTCAGAATGGTGCGGCCCTTCCGTTTTCGCATATTCGACACGCCGAGACTGAAAGCCGCGGCGGAAGCCGCCAGGCGGCCCACGTCCGCTTTATACACCTTCGAACTTTCCTGTCTGATTTTCTCGAGTTGCTCCTCGAATTTTCGCAAGATGATGGCGATTACGAACACCGTTAGCACCAGCACCACGAAGGCGATAAGAATGATGACGGGCGTGGTCGTAATTTGGAACGCGGGATGCACCTGCGCCAAAAAGAAGAACACCAGGATGAAAATCCCAGCCGCGCCGCCAATCCGTTTGTGCACGTCGGGAGAGGCAAAGATCAGACGTTCCATAAAGTAGGAGAACGGCAGGAGTAAGGCGAGGTAGAACATGACCCCGTTGACGACATCGTTACCCGTTTTCTTGACATCGGGATAGGCGCGCGATTCGTATCCCCACGCCGCTCGCGCCAGTTTCATTGCCGTGGAGTATTCTTTCTTGGCGAGCGCCGTTTCCGCTTGATCCAGGTGCTCGTGCGCATAGAAATGGAGTTGATCGAGCCGATCGCTGCTGATGCCGAACCGTTTGTATAAGCTCGTGCGGTTTTCGTCGAGCCACCACATATCTCGGACGACAACGTAGGGCGTGACGCGGATGGAACCGTTCTCGCGGACGACAAACCCCGATCCGGTGTATAGTGCCGGATTCTTCGCGCCGCTCTTGCCCGCTTTGATAAGCAGCAACCGCTTGCCGATCTGCCCGTATGCCATGCCAATCTTTATACGTGTATCCGGTTCGGAATAGACAAGCGCGATCGGCTCGGTGGCGGACACGCCCTGCTGCTGCCACGGTTTGGACATCCCGTATTTTTCCGGCGGGCTATCGCTTAAACCGTCAAACACTTGCAACTCGCGCAGCGTGCGCAGGTACCGCTGATCGACGAGGTCGTAAATGGTAGTGGACACACACGGGAAAACGATGACGCGGCAGCCTCGTCGCCGGTTTTGGATCCGAAGTTTATTGGATGTGAGTTTGGCGCCGAAGTTGCCCAAATCCGGGGCATACACGATGTCGCCGGAGTCGGAGTCAAGGAGGTAGGCATCAACCTCTTGCAACCCGCCAATGCGGTGAGTTGCTCGTCCCTCCATCGCCAGACCCGGCACATCAAACTGAGCTTTGTTGTTGCCCATGGCGATGAGGTCGCCGCGAACACCCATCATGGTCTTGTGCTTGCGTCGTATAGCGACGATAGGATAGGGCACCGGCGTGTTAGGTAGCGCGCTCTCCCGGGCGTCGTATTCGACGACATCGCCGAACAAATTGCAGTAGAAGTTACTCACCTTGGCGCCGGTGGGCATTTTCGGATCGAGCATGGCTTGGATGAGGATGCCGGTCAGCGATTTTACCTGCCTGTGAAGATTGCCGTCATACGTGAGATCCATTCTGTCAATCGTGTCCAACGGTGTGTCAGTCAGCAGCCGCCCGTCTTCGATCGTGGCGAACGTAACGCCGGTCTTACCTATCAACGTGGCAACCTCGCTGTCAAAAGCAATCTTTCCCGGGATGTAGGTTCGCCACGTTTTGGCGCCGGTGGCACCGATAGCGTTGACGAAGTTCGTTTCGCCTCCCAGCCCGACGATGTCGATTAACGTTTGGATATCTTCAATCTCGTCCGGGCTTAGTTGAGAAGGATCCTCATGACGCAGGGCAAGCATCATCGGCAGCCGATTGAGGAGTCGAATCGTGTTCTTGCGGGTTCGCTGCGCCTCGCGTAGGTCGTCTTGGATAAACCGTTCCACTTCGTTGCGGATGTATTCCATGTCTTTCAGCATCTCTTCCGAGGGCTCGCCGCGCGTCTGCATCTGCTCAAACTGCATCTTCATCAGGCGGGAGACATCGGTCAGCGCAACCAACGATTCGTAGTGGTCGGAAATCAGGGTCTCCAGAGACTTTCCTTCAATTTCTTTCTTCGTCTCTATCTCGAAAGCGGCTTCCCATTGGCTGTTCATGACCGCCTGACGAATTTGGTCATCGGTAAAACTCCAGAGCTTGCCGATGCGCACGCCGAAGTCGACGTCGTTGGCGTACTGCATGAGCTTGTTGCCAATGGGGGCAAACTCTCGCCGCAGCACAAACTCGGGTTGCTGGTCGTAGAACCAGCCCTTGTTGAACACGGCGAATTTGTCGCTCTGCGTGGAGAGGTCAACCGAGATAAATAGGGAGGTGTAGTAGCGGTTGAAAAGGTCTTGAAGGGAGATGGCTTGCTCAACGGCGGCGATATTACGGTCATATTCCGATTTGCTGAATCGGGCGAGAATTGCAACGCGGGATTGGATGTTGCGAATACGCGAGTTTCGGAGAGTAAGCATGTTGTCGCGGAGAAGGATTTTTATGTCGTCCGGAAAGTCGCGGTCAAAGTTGTCCAGTCCGTTCCTCAAGTTCTGAAGCTCGACAATATCCTCGCGCGCTTTCTGTTTGACAAACCGGAGCAGCCTGCGTTCTTCAAGGTGGGCAGCTATCTGTTCGCGCGCTTCGATTGCGGCTTCCGCTTCGTCATTCTCAAGGTAGTGACGCAACACGAGTATCTCTTCTTCAAAGTACGGACGATTCAGCGAAGCGTGCCAATCATCCTCCAGCAGGGATTCCAGCCGCTTGCGCTCAAGCCGCGCGTTCCGCATGGCAATCTCAAAGATTCCCTGCTTGTCCTTCGTCAACTCCTCAATAAGGACGGCATGGGATTCCTTTATCACCCCGCCGCCGGCTGTTTCGTGAACATTCGCCACCTTCTGGCGCAGTTGCGTCTGGATCCCCTTCAACCGACTCATTATGGCTCTACTCAGAAAAGGTGCGAATATCCCGTCGACATCATCAGGCATGTAGTCGCGTTGGGTGCGCAACCGGCTTATGCTCGTCTTGATGGGTGACTCAAAATCCGCATCCGAAGAAATTCTTTGAAGCGCGTTCTCAAGCTGAAGTTTTTCTTGAGCAATATAGTCGTCCAAACTCCTGTTCGCCTGCCTGGCGCGATCCACAACCTTGCGCGCGTCCTTCATCGCCTTCAGACCGTGGAAATCCAAGTGTCGATCTAGCACGCGCTCTTGGGCGTATTGGAGCGCAAATTTACGAGAATCGGAAAACTCCCAATCCGCCAAATAGTCGGACAGTAGTTTCAAATCCGAGGCTACAGATGTTCCAATGAGATTAGACGGAATTGGGAGATGATAGGCGTCATCTTCACCTTTTTCCGGAATGAGGTATGAATCACCCGGCTGCCGTCCGTAGCTTCCACCGACGCGCCCGGCATTCAAATCGGCTTCCAACTGTTCCAACACCCACGCGTCCAACCGTGCCATGGGTAGCGCAACGTTTTCAATTAGTTCCAATTGCGCTTCTCGGCACGCCGTCAACGCCATGATCTGGAGGTCATGCATGCGGTCAACGACCATGCGCAAGAATTGGGTTGTCTGCAGCGCATCTTTCTTGAATTTTGCGAGATTGGTCTCAAGCGTGGATTTTTCCTCCAGCGTATAGCCCTGCTTCTCGCGTTTTTTCACGACGCGGCGGCGTCTTTTCTGCTTCTCTTTGAAATCTCGTTGTTTGTTGCGCAGCGAGTTGATTCGGTTGTACGTTTTCCCGACATCGGATACAGTGGATTTCAGTGACAGAATGGCATCGTCAAGCTGGTGGATTTCGTAGAAGAATTCGGGAGGCAGATCGACGAGCACACTACGGTCAATCGAGAGCAGCAGTTTACGACTCAATTCCTTGAACGGACGGAGATCCAGTCCCAGCCCTTTTGCCATCCCTCCCATGGTTGGAATCCCGGGCGCTTCGCCCGAGTTGATGTTGAAGTCCGCCCTCGCGATTATATCTTGTCCAATTCCGAACATAAAGAATCGCATACCGGCAAGCCCCTGGAAGTGCCCGTCCGTCGCGACAAAAAGCATGGAGCGTCCGGGACGGTATTCCTCTTTGCTGAGGATTCGCGCCACCTCCAAAAGCGCCGCGATTCCGCTTGTAGGATCGGCGCCGGGGGCAAGTGACGGGACGACCGACATGGAGTCGTAGTAGGCGGTAACGACAACCATCTCGTCTTTCAGAATCGGGTCGCTGCCTTCAAGGAATCCGCGGATGTTTTGGCCAATTCGGCGTTCCCACGTCATGGTAGAATTCAACCGAACCATTAACGGCTCTGATTTGGAATTCCGATCTGCGTTTCCTGCCTCGGATTCGCCTAGAAGATTAAGTAACAGATCCGCATCCGTCCTTGAAATCCAGAATCGAGGGATGTTCGCAGGCACCGTCAAGAATTTGTTTTCGGCTTCACCGCGAATAGTGGTTTCGGGTTCAATAAACACCACAGCTTTCGCGCCAAGCATGGCAGCATTTATCCATTGCGTGCTGGAATTGAAATCTACCAGCAGAACGCTTCCGCGCGGAATGAAGAGACTGGACTCCGATGCGGCAATAAACTCACCGTCCTCATCAATTAGACCGTCGTTGTTGTTGTCAACGCCATCGTAGGCATTGCCGGGCGTTTCGTCAACATACCCGTCAGCATCGTTATCAATACCGTCACTGTCCCAATAGACGATGTCGGCAAGCAACGGGATTTCGCCGTATTCGTCAATTTCGCCGTCTTCGTTGTTGTCAATGCCGTCTTCGGTTTTCTGTAGGTGGCTATTGAGCACATCGTCGGTGATACTCCCCACGGTAACACGATGCCTGTGAGCGATGTCTTCAAGCGTATCGCCCCTCTGAACGGCGTACCAGAATCCGCCGATATCTTTGCCGTTGAAGTCCTCCAGATTGGCGTCACCCCCGTAAAAGAGTGGGGCGCGAAGACCACCGGTGGGAACGAATACCGTGCTGCTCGTCGTTAACGCCACCTCGCCGGGTTCGTCGATTTCGCCATCCCTGTCGTTATCCTGTCCATCAGCGGCTTGATTTTGCAGATATTGATTATGGGAATCCTCAAGAATGGATCGAGGCTCTACCTGATATGACTTGGCAATGGATTCGACGGTTTCGCCATCTTGCACGAGGTGCTTGATCCCGGTGGGCAGCAGTGAGGTACGAATGAGGTTGGGCCACACGGGCCATATCTTTATGGTTCTGAGCACCTCATCGTTTGAGGAAAGCACCTCCAGTCTTCCGTCGCCGTGGTCAACGGGAACGGCGATCCGAAATTCGCGGCTCTCGACGTTCTGTAAGCCGGTCTCGACGAACCGATCGAAGACGTACTTACTTGCGGCAGTCGCTTCGGGATAGCCTGTGACCCGACTCTCCAGACTGGAGAGCCGCGCGATATCCTTTCGCATTCTACCGACATCAACCTCATCCCGAATCTTGACCGCGATTTCAGAGAGACCGACGGTTGTATCCCTTTCCGCAGTCAGAGGCGTGGATGTCATGATCAGTGCGATGAGACAAACCCATAGAATATGGAGACTCCTATTCTTGATTGCAATTCGACATTTATCTTTGTTTTTGAGATTGTTCATAGTGTTTTATTTCGATTTTGATTCGCCTTTCGGGATATCCCGCAAACCTCTGTGTACGCATGATACAAAGCCTGCTCTTTTCAGGCACTTAACAATCTGCTACTCTTTGCAAGGAGGGAAATCGGTGGTTTGATCCGCGAACGGTTATTTTATCATCTTCTTCCAATAGATGTCTCCCTAAATTGCCAACCTGTATTGTAGCGCGGCGTTTGCGATCATAAAGTCGCGGAGGTTCCATCTTACTTCTCACCCACCATTCAAGATGTTCTACCGCTTGGCGGAATTCTCACTTCCGTGGAAAGCATTGTTAGGTCAGAGTTGGTCTTCAACCCAGTCATCGTCATGGTCTGGATTATAAATCAACCCCTTCCTCATATCAAGACATAGGTCAAGTAGTTCCAGTATCATATGTCCAACAAGCACAGGGGCATTGTCAGGCAAGTCTGTCACCCGGATGGTCTCTTTCCGCTCCAAGAGTGTGAATTCAACCTCCGAATAGACGGTACGGTCAACCATCCCGTTTGCGGTCATCGCTCTAGCTGTTCCGACGGGAGTCAATCCGAGTTGAGCAATTAGCGATTTGGGCAGGGACAATCTCGTCGCACCGGTGTCTACGAGTGCGTCTTCGACGATTAGGCGTCGCACCGCCTCAGGATCAATAACGCCTTCTTCCGCCAAAACTTGATCTCTTCGATTAGCGATTACAATTCTCGTCGTATGTTTCATTTGTCATCTCCTGCCGATTATAGATTGTAGTGAGCAACCATGAGGATTTGCTGCGTTTTTCCGGATAAACCAAGATCCGCTAGCCAAATTTCACCGGGGTAAGGGTTCATCGATTAGATTCAGAACCTCCTGCTCTACGGAACGTGCTTGCATTATATCTAGGATACCTTGGTCCGCCAAGTCAATGATTTCTGCAATCTGTTTTCTGACCTCCGCCGCGGTATTTGGTTCCCATTCGCGTAATTTGGTGTCTAATTTTTCAACTATCGCGTCCATAATGTTTTCCTCCTACAATATCAAATCCTACGGCTCTTGAAAAAACTTGGTTTCTCCAACCTACCTCCTGGTGCTATTTGACAACTACCATCCGGCGCATTTGCGAATAATCTCCCGCGCGGAATTGATAGAAATAAACACCGCTTGCTGCTGATTCTCCGTTCTCGTTACAACCGTCCCAATATGCGGCGCGTGCCCTATTCGTGTAAAATCCCGCCGGTTGGCGCCTCAAATCTAGCAGCCGAACCAATGCTCCTTTTGCGTCGTAAATCGAAATTTGGACATCGGAATCGCTAGCGAGGTGATACGGTATCCAAGTCTCCGGATTAAACGGATTCGGGTAGTTGGGGTACAGCGCCGTCTCTTGTGGAATCAGCGAGGCTAACAGATTTTGAAGATTTGCAATGCCCTGCCGATAAGCAATCGAACCGTCGTCTTCAAGCCGCGCCTTGGCAATCCAGGCTTCTATTGTTGCAGCATCCACGTTTTCCGTCGCAATCGCAGGTGCGGCGGACTCGGTGGTATCTCCAATTCTTTGTGCCGTGAAGGTGAGATCGAGGATGTTAACCACGCCGTCGCGGTTGACATCCGCCGGCGAGTTGGGAGACACGCTTTGCCCCAACTGCTGAGCAACGAGAATCAGATCGAGAATGCTGACAACCCCATCGCGGTTCACATCTCCGGTCGCCAATCGTCCCTTCACAGTGAAGCGGATTTCATGCGGTCCTGCAGCGATATTTTCCCCGATGCTAGATCCGAACTGGAAATTATCAAGCGCCAATACCGTTTCACCGCTGGTTTTCGCTTTGAGCTTCACCTGAAGCAGCGAGCCGGTGCCAGTGACTCCCCGGTTGCCCAGTAGTGCAGCACCGAGACCCGCGATCTTACCCGCAGCATTGTCAATGCTCCCAGTCCGAAAGAAGGTCGCTCCGCCATCCGACTCCAAGAAATCGCCTTCACTCACGTCAATCGCTTCGAATATGGCAGGGTCGAAGACAATGTCGAGCTGCCACCCCGCCAGATCGGAGACATTCTCCGCCCGGATATTGAAAGTAAAGGTATCGCCGTTGTGAATTGGCATCTTAGAAAAGGCATAGCTAACGCCAGTTACCACCGTATATTCGGTGCTCGGTTCAAACCCAAACAAGGCACCGGTTTCAGATCCGGGCGAGAAAACGGCGACTAATAACACATTCCTGCCTTGCTGCAGCGTGACCGGGAAAAAATCGTTGTACTCAAGTTCCATCGCTCTGTCACCCAACGCCTCGTAGACCAGTTCCCCGTTGAGCCAAACCTTTAGTCCTTCATCGTTGCCGACATACATGGTTGTTTTCTGTTCGCGCGGCGAATAGAGGGAGACAAACCCGTAAGTAACACCATGTTCACGTACAGCGCCCTTTAACATATTTCCGATATTGTGTCGATCCGTAGACGGGAGTTGGTCGAATCTCCACACGTTATCCCCGATAGGTTTTCCCACTGTCGCGCCATTGGTAGCAATTTTCTTCTCCGTCTCCTTGCCTTCAGTGGCTTCCGAGAGTAAATCAATGTCACGCTCCAGTCTTACGTCCGGCAACACGACCCATAACCAGGGACCCTCTATTTTCGTACCCCCTTTCGGGAACCCCGGATTGATGTGCCAAACGAGTTTTGTATTCTTGAGAAGGCCGCCCAAAGGCGAAAAGTCGGAGATTTCGTTCTGGTTTACCGCCAGCCATTTCAGGTTGGTTAAGCCTGCAAGCGGCGATATATCGGATATGTCGTTGTGTTCAAGACTCAGACGATTTAGCCCGGTCAACCCCGCAAGAGGTGATATGTCCGAGATCCCGTTCCCTCTAAGATACAACTCTTTTAGGCTGGTCAGACTCGCCAAAGGCGAAAGGTCTGATAGCTTTGCGCCGCAAATGTCTAACCTATCCAGTTTTGGTAACCCCGTTAGAGGTGATAAATCGGAGAAAGGGTTGCCCCACGTGTGGATGAATGTCAGGTTGCTTAGTCCTGCAAGCCCCGATATGTCGGATATGGTATCATTGGAAAAAGCTAAGAACTCCAAACTAATTAGTCCGGCAACCGGCGATAGGTCGGATACGTTAGTATCGGCAATAACTAATTCTTTCAAATTGGTTAACCCTTCAAGGGTCGACAGGTCGGATATGTTGGTACCGGCAATATCCAAACGCCTCAGATTGATTGATCCCGCAAGCGGCGACAGGTCGGATAAATCGCCGTGAACCTCCACAAAATCCAGGTTCGTTAAGCCTGTCAAGGGTGATAAATCGGATACCCGGCTGTTATCAAGTTCTAAACGGGTAAGGCTTGTTGCAAATTGCAATCCTGTCAAATCGTAGACACGTCTATCATGCGAAAGTAGCCGTCTCACCCTCGCCAGTTCCTCCACGGTAATTGGGGCATTGGAGCTTTTGCCAAGTTCCTCCGCAATCATTGTGCGCAGAATCGGATCCGGGACATGGACATGTCTACCCGGTACTACATCGGGCTGTGTTTCAACAGAAGGCTCTTCTACGAGCTGCGGGTAATCCAGCGCAGAAATTACGTCTCGGAAACTTGATGTCCAAGTGTCGCGTTTCACACTCCCGTTCTCATTATCTAACGCCAGCAATCCTACGTTCTGAAGTCCCGTATTTTCACGAATCTTTTTGAGGAAGGTTTCGGTTTCTAACCCAACCACCGCAGCTGCGTATGCTGCGTCCACCGGTCCCTGAAACGCCTCATGGAAACGTGAAACCGGTTCAACTCCGCCAAACACACCGCCGGTGGCTGCAAGCGCTTTTCTATAGCGTTCCATGTCATCGCCCACAAGAGCGTCCATCTCGGATTTCTCAACGTAGAGTCGCAGCGCCTGCGCTTTGTTGTAGGGTGGATTGGGATTGCTCTCAATCACGGAACGCACCTCGTCTTCAAAGGTTTTCATGCCTTCCGTGTGGCAGCCGATACAGGAGATTCCGTTGCGCACCGTCGGGTCGCTGGCAGCAGGGTTGGAAACGATGTTAATCGGGGCATCATTCAATCGGAAACCGGAGGCATTGACAAGGTAGTATCCCTGCAACCCGTTCGGCAGATGGAAGATAACCTCTCCCCCATCATGCGTAAAATTTAGCGGGTGAGTGAGGATGTTCTGTGTCCCCACACTCCCGGAAAAGTCGTAGCTTTTCCAATACCCCCCATAGCGAGAGGTATGTCGTTCCACCACTCGGTTGTTCGTGGAGACGCCCGAATTGTTGAACCCCGCCCGCCACACACGAACCCCTGGCGCATTCACCAGATTGCGGGTGACATCGACCTCCAGTCGAGTCTCTAACTCCCTATCAGTGAATGGCAGCGAAAGTAGGTCGTGATATAGTGGCGGAGTAGATGCGGTTGCAATAAACCAGTCGACATGGACTGACGGTATTTCGGTCTTCATCTGTGACTGTAACCGACCGAGTTGTTCCCGCAGGGCGGTCTGTTCGGGTGCATCAAATGCGATATGGTAGGGATATTCCGCTTCTATTTTCGTCCAGCCGTCGTTGACGTCCCATTCGTAGTGCCGTAGGTCGATATGGAAGACAGTGGCTTGGGGGTCGATGGGCTGCGGGTTGGTAATCCCACTTCCCCATGAAAGGCTGTTGACCAGTTTGTTGAGCGCTTTGCGGTACTCGGCAAGTATCGCGGGTGTCTCGCCCGCGTTATAGAGATGGGTTAGAGTGAAGTAGCGTGCAAAGGCGCGGTCAAACGGTTCGAGTGAGGTGAGATGTTCCTCAATGGTATCGAGTAATTCTTCGGGAGGGATGAACCGGCTATCGGTGATGCGCGCTGTCGACCATTCGGGGGCACCGGCTAATATCCAACGTCGAATCGTGTCAATCGACTGGTCGGACAGGGGGAGTTGTCCGAGTGGCATTCGTGCGCCGCCGTTTTCAGCGGTTCCGAGCAAGCGCCTGTACAACTCGGATTCATCGGGACTTCCCGGAACCACCGTGCCCTTCTCAATGAGCGTGGAATGCTCTATGAGGAGTGTCTCTCGATACGAGCCATCGGGGCCATGGCAGTTAAAGCAACTTCGCTCAAAGATGGCGTAAGCATCCTGAGCTAGCTGCTGTTGAGCAGAGACATTTTGAACACCTGCGGAGAGTGTCCATAAACCAATGAAGACGATACAATGTCGAGCAAAAATCAAATCGATTATGAAGAGACGTTTTAACATGGGAAATATCTCCCAATTACAATCTTCCGGAAACACCCGGCCCAGCAACCGCTTCGCCTCTACTCTTGTAGGAGCGATCCCCAGGTCGCGACATCAAGGCGAATCGCATCAAAATTCCGTCAATTGCGTGCGAGTTTTCGTCCCGAATTCCGTTATTGCACGCATTCCAAAAAGCAAATTCTAGGTCACACTATCAGACATCCTCTCTTTCGGACGTTGGCTCTCGCTCATCGGATTTGACGCTAGCGAGCATAACCGGTTTCGTCTCGGGAACCCTTTCCCTTTCTGTCCCGCCGAATTCCGCCACCAATATCGCTTTGGTAAGTTGTTCGAGTGCTTCATTTGTAATCTGCAGGCTGTTCTCCGAGCTATTTGCCTCAACGGGCTCGGGAGCTACTGCCTCCGATGCGCGCTGCAGTAATCTTTCATGAGCCGTCCCAACCTCCTGCGTTAGCTTCGATAACTTGAACACATGCTCCATCGTATCCGACAACTTGGTATATTCCGCCCCGTCGCTTTCCTGGATAGAATCCGTCAGTTTACTCACATAGTTGCGCATTATCCCAGCCACTTTGGTTTCGATATCCAACCAGTTGTCGTTCGCGATGCGCGCTTTGTCAAGTCTTTCCTGCGCGAGTTCATCCTCCGTCGGCTGATGCCAATCGTATTGCTTCGCCCAACGGCGGATGGTGTTTGCATTTACCTGAACGGGGAGTTGGCGGCTGATTTCGGTAGCGGGCACTCCTTGCAGCCACAGCTTCTTCGCTTCAGCTATCACTTTTTCGGGTGTTTTCGGTTTTCTTCGCGGCGCGATGGCGTTTTTCATGTGATATGTGCCTCATTAGACATCATCGGGCTGGACGCTAAACTACATGCACTAGGTACTACAGAAGAGTGTAGGTTGATAGCACCCCATTATCCTGTCGGAATAATTCTTTCAGCAAGCAACACGTTTTAGTCGGAGTCCCTTTCCTCGATCCAGAGGATCGAAATGTCAATAGAATACGATGTGTCCAGATTTCCGCGCTCCAGAGGAGCGCAATGTGTCATGCATCATAAATTGACCCTCGTTTTTCGCTCTATGACTGGCTTCGATCGAGTGTTACTTGCTGAATGACTAGCCGTGAAAAGCGTTCCTTCGTGGTCTGGTTTTCACTCCAGCGGAGTGCTATGTCAATAGAATCGCGATGCGTCTAATCTCCGCGCTCCAGCGGAGCGCAATGTGTATAGCGCATCATCAAATGACACTGATTCTGCTCTATAGCTGGCTTTGAAAAAGTGTTGCTTGATAGGGAAAACCGAGTATTCGACGGAATACTCGGTTTCTACACAAACGATGGTGGGCAATATGAGGGCAATCGACGATTTCATAATCACCGATTGTACCCTACAAGAATAGATGGAGCGAGCACGGCTTCAACAATTAGAATCCACGTTTCAGTTTTCCCCACGTGGTGGACACTTTGCCCGATGGATCGACCGCGAACGAGCCGCGCACATTCTGGTTAATCTCATCTTCACTGAAAGCCCGGTCGTAGACGCGGTAGATGGCGATTGAGCAGTTGCAGGTGCGCACCTCTTCGGCGCGGCTATGAGAGAAGATAGCGTGCAGCGACATATCATGCTTCTTATTCCATTTTACACTTGGCCCCGTTCTTCCGACTTTTTCGCCGTCAACATAGGATGTGAAATTCTTCCCGCTCTCAAACACCATGTGTACCCAGTGCCACTCCTGTTCGCCGACCCTCAATCCGTGAGTTCCTTTGGGCCAGTCGTCGCGCAAGCCTAGCGCGCCTTGAGCAATGCTTATGTTCGCAAAATCTCCGTTCCCGCCGGCATCCAGCCAAATCCGAAAGTTCTGAACCGTTTCCCTTGGTTGCGCCTGTATTCCGACGAGATGATGTTCCTGCGCAAGCATGGGTCCATTTATCCTCATAAGCAGCCCCATGGTGAAGTCTTCAAGGTTCACGACGGGTGTTTTGGCTCCCGGCGCTGCGTTGCTGAAGGTCATACCCGATGCGTCGGCGGTGTACCACTTCGTGTCTTCCTTGAAACCGATACCTTTAATCGAGATGACGCCCTCTTCGAGTTTAGGCTTGAGCTTACTATGCTCCAATTCTCCGCCCGCCTCGCCGGCGTTTCGCCAGACTTTATCCCTGTCGGTTTGATCGGTTTCGGCAGG
The DNA here is from genome assembly GCA_965204085.1 of Candidatus Poribacteria bacterium. Taxonomy (GTDB): domain Bacteria; phylum Poribacteria; class WGA-4E; order WGA-4E; family JAJDTR01; genus JAJDTR01. The sequence goes on from CBDBEE010000003.1 coordinate 439,096, forward strand.
GTTAAAGTATAGCACCGCTCCGGGGATCGGCTGAGCGAGTGCCGTTGAAAGTGTCATCGCCATACCAACCAATACAATAAAAATGGCGATGGGATAAATTGTGTTTCTTGTCATGCTTCTGTCCTCCGTATCAATCTAATTGGTCTTGCAAAAGAAACTAATGGCCAAATTGGCGATTTCCATAATCCTAAAATTTTACAACATAACGCTACGAAATACAAGGTTTAAGCGCAAAGCAGTGACTTGTGGCCTTTGGCTATACTATGCGTTGGGTATTATTGCGCTTTCTTTCCCGGTAATTACTGTTTGTAATAGTGATTGTAGGGTGGGCACTGCCCACCATCAACGCGGTCACGTTGCGCGCCCGGGGGAGCCAGCCATTTATCCCAAACTGATCGGAATGGTGGGCAGTGCCCACCCTACAACTACTTTTAAAGGTTGGTGCGCAGGGGATTTCTATCGCCCGCGCTATCCGCTTGGTTGATCGCACCCTACAAATGTACTTTTCAAACAGGTTCTGAGGGGCTCAATAATGCGGAAGACAAGTTTGAATTTCGCATTTATTTGACGCGAACCCTGTTTTCTGTTATGCTAACCCTTGTCATTTTTCCAGCGTAATTTCCAATTATATGTACCGCAGCATGAACGAATCGCATCACCCAAAGGAGGGTATATTCCCGATGTCTCTAGATGAGCGCGCGGATCTCTTTAACCGAACAGTGTTGGACGATGCAATGGATGAATACGGTCTGATACGCCACACCCTAACCTATCCCGATCGAAAACCGATACCCGACGAACTACTGGAAGATGTCCGAGAAAACACCGAACAACGCAAGCGATTAGGTCAGAAGTGGCATCCCCATGCCGGTACGCCGGCGTATGCCATGTACGAAGACGCCAACTATGTCGGCAACCGTTACCTGTTGTCTCAGGCGTGGCGCTGGTTGGCGACGAAGAACGAAACCGCCCGGAGCGACGCCGAGAAGGCGTATAACGCCACGATGTATCCCTATCACGAAGGACGAAAGATGGATCCCGGTTATTGGCCCAAACCTTACGGTGCGCTGAAGGGAGACTACACCATCGATAAGGTGTACACCGAGACCAGTTTGGATCAGGCATACTCTCCCGTCATCGCGCTCTGGCGGTACTACCAGCATTTGGCAAGCGACGATGAGAAACTGGCAATCGCCAAAGCCGTGCAGGAGCATGGGCACTGGTGGATTCGGCACGAATACACCTACGACTACTTGGGCGAGGTGTGGAAGGTGTTCGAAGGTCGGATTGGCAGTCCCAGCAGCGCTTTGAAAATCCCTATCGGCATGCACATCGCCTATCGGATCACCGGCGACACGGCGTTGTTGGACGAGTGTATGCGCATCATTAGGCAGGCTGTAAACGAAGGCGCGTTGTCGATGCACCGGGGACCACGCGGCGAGATTAAGGAACTGTATCACTGGGCGGAAATGTACGACTATTTCATGCGCGAAACCGATTTGCAGGACGAAGCCGAATGGGAGCGTCTCATCCGCGAGTGCTGGCGCGCCGGAAAGAGCGCCGTTCAGGAGGATGGGCTGTGTATCGGTCAGGGGTTCTTCACCGACGATGGGCTGCTGGAGAAGTACGAACCCGGTCCCGCGGACGACGTGCACCACGGCTACTGGAAGACCGACGCCGGACACCCCGCCTCCACCGCGCAAATTGCCGGTTTGGCGATGCTCATCCACGAATTGGGTTACGACGATGACGCCGCGGATGTCGGGGTGAAGTTACTGGAGAACGTCACCGAAGCCCACACCGGGAAAAATTATCTCTACACCAGCGCCGAACAGATGCCCCCCGAATCACGCGAAAAGCCGCCGCAGGAATTCTTCCACACCCGCACCGTCGTGTTCTGGCTGGATGCCTACTGGCGCGGCAAGCTGCACGGCGTATTGTAAGGACGGCTACGAACCCGATTTCACACAGGGCGAATGGGGTGATTTTGGGAAGATGCGACGATTACGCATACCTGTACTGGGGAGACACCCATGATTAAAGGGAAAAATCAGTGAATTTCCTACAGAAAATCACACTCAGTCTTTTGCTCTATATCATTTTGGGCAGCGCTACGTTTGCCCAAGTCGTTGAGATACCCGACCCCAACTTGCGTGCCACCATCCGCAGTACTCTCAACCTCTCCGATGGTGTTCCTATCACACAAGCGGACATGCGGAAATTGACAGGGTTAGACGCACCTGAAAGCCGGATAACAAATCTCGCCGATATGGAATACGCCGTAAATTTGAAATCGCTAATCCTTTCCCACAACCACATCCGAGACATCACCCCCTTAGCCGGGTTGACAAAGTTGGTGGTATTGGCGGTCCATGATAATCCTATCCGAGACCTCACTCCAATTTCTGATATGACGCGATTGGACTATTTGGGTGTTAACGCTTGTCCCGTCTCCGATCTTCGTCCTTTGGCGACGCTTACGAGTTTGAGGCGATTCGACGCCATATACTGTGAGATAACCGACATCTCGCCAATTGCCAACCTCACACACCTCCACACGTTGCACTTAGAACACAATCAGATTGAAGATATAACCCCTCTCGCCGGTTTAACGGAGCTCCAGAAGTTGTATCTTGAGAATAACCGTATTAAAGATTTAAGTCCACTCGTCGGGTTGATTAATCTTGAAATACTCCGGATCCACAATAACCTGTACACCGATACGTCTCCGCTTTCGGGGTTGACCGTACCAGATTTGCAAATGGACGAAGAGTGCGACATGCCGAGATTGTCGGTTCGGGACAGACTGGCAAATCGCAACCTACCCTCTATCCCTCTCACTTGGCATGACGGCATATTCAACAGAGGCGGTGATTGGTGGGACCTTTCGATACCCTATCGGGAGCGCGTCGCATATCATGATATATGGTGGCATATTAACCTATTCGACACAGAGTTCAAGTTGACACCGCAAGGGTACCGAATAACGGGTAACTTGCAGAATTCGATGAACCTGCGCGAGGAATTCCTCGCCCACAATCCCAACATGCTATTTATCGCCGATGTTCGACAGTATTATGCACCCTTAGGAGGGCGTTTCCCGGAAGATTGGATAGGTTGGCTTCGCGACGAAAACGGCGATCATATCTTTTTTGAATATCAGTATGAGGGTTTGATGATAGAACAGGCGATAATCGATTATGCCTCACCCGAAGTTCAAGATATCATCGTTCAACGGGCATTAGCTGTTTCACAATGCGGCTTGTTTGACGGCATCATATACGACCATTGGGGCGGCAACGACTACTCCATTCTCCGTAGGATACGCGAAAACGTGCCGGACGATTTCCTTATCGTGGTCAATACCAACGAAAGAGTTATTCCGGGGTTAATCCCTTACATCAACGGCGCGTTCATGGAAACCTTCCCAATCGATCGGAAGAAAGGTTATACTCGCGATCGGATCATCGAGATAGAGGAAGTCCTCGTCTGGTACGAATCAAACGCATTGGAACCGAAAATCAACTGTTTGAGAGGACTCGGCATTGGGACTGAGCCGCCGGACAGTCCCGCCAACCAACGATGGATGCGGCTCTTTACGACCATGAGTTTAACCTTGTCCGACGGGTATACTCTGTATAGCATTGGCGATGTTGGAGGACAAGAGCACTTCCACAAACACATCTGGCACCCGTTCTGGGATGCCGATCTGGGGCAAGCCGTTGGTCCGATGGCTCAAAGTTATCGAGGTATCGAGGGTGTGTATATCCGCGAGTTTACCAACGGATGGGCAGTCTACAACCGTAGCGGCGAGCCGCAGGTCATTACGCTGCCGGAGAAAGCGCAAGGCGTCGCCAGCGGCTTGGTGAACACGGAGCACGCCTTGCCGAATCTCGACGGGGAAATGTACTTGCGGGTTAAACAGAAGAATCCGGCGGACGTGAATGGGGACGGGGTTGTGAACATTCTCGACTTGACAATTGTTGCGCAGGGGTTTGGCACGGATAGCAAGAAGGGGGATGTAAATGGCGATGGGCTTGTAAACATTCTAGATTTGGTGTTTGTGGCGAATCAATTCTGAATCACGGATTAACTGGATTACACAGATTTCGCGGATTAAAGGCGGACATTCTTTTAATCCACGACAGTTTGGGAATCCTGAAGCCAACACATACGGGTAAATAGTCAACTGACACCAGTTGCGCCAAAACGTTGCAGATTGGTCGAATCTAATCCGTGAAATCCGTTAAATCCGTGATAATCAGTGATTCAGACAATTGCGCGAAGGTTCGGGACGGATAGTCTGGAAGGGGACGTAAACGGGGATGGGGTTGTCAATGTGTTTGACCTCGTGTTCGTGGCCAACGCATTCTGAATCGCGGATTAACCGGATTACACAGACTTCGCGGATTAAAGGCGGGTATTCTTTTAATCCACCACAGTTTGAGAATCCTGAAGCCAACACATACGGATAAATTGTCAACTGACACCAGTTGCGCCGAAAACGCCGCAGATTGGTCGAATCTAATCCGTGTAAATCCGATCAACCGAACGATCAACTGAGTGAATAACGAAGGCGATAGCAATCTTCTACTGAGAGATCAAGCGAATGGATAATGAGCGCGATAGCGTTTCCATAGAGATCCCATTCAGACAATTTTCAGAGGAATCACATGAAGATTACAGGCGTTAAACCCATCCCGGTCTGGGTGGGCGGCAGAAACCAACTCGTGGTCAAGGTGGAGACCGACGACGGCATTCACGGCTGGGGCGAATCCGGTTTATCCGGCAGGGAACTGGCGGTAGCCGGGGCGGTTAAGCACTACCGCGAGTTTCTCATCGGTCGAGACCCCATGTGTATCGGCGCGCTGTGGCAAGACATGTACCGCGGTCAGTATTTCGAGGGCGGACGGGTGCTCACCGGCGCCATTTCCGCGGTTGACATCGCGCTGCACGATATCGCTGGCAAAGCATTGGGCGTGCCGGTGTACCAACTCCTCGGCGGCAAGCAGCGGGACCTCGTGCCGTGTTTCGCGACGACCGGTGCGGCGCCCGGTCCCGGACTCATCGACGAAGTGAAACTCTTGATGGAACAGGGATGGAACGTCATCCGCACCGTGCCGGGTCACCCGCCCGTAGAGGATGCATCCATTTTCGAGCCGCGCGAATCGCTTGCCTTAACCGCGTCGTGGCTGACCAAGGTGCGAGAAGAGGTGGGACCGGAGCCCGTGCTCGGCATCGACTACCATTGCCGTTTAAGCGTGGCGGAGGCGGCTTCGTTCTGTCAACGCATGCCGTCAGGCACGTTGGACTTCATTGAGGAACCCATTCGTGACGAAACGCCAGAGGCATACGAATCCCTGCGGAGTATGGTCGATGTCCCCTTCGCCATCGGCGAGGAGTTCTCCAGCAAATGGGCGTTTCTGCCCTACATCGAACGCGGCATCACCAACTTCGCACGTATTGATGTTTGCAACGTGGGAGGGTTGACGGAATCCATGAAGGTCGCGGGCATGGCGGAGGCTCACTATATCGACTTAATGCCGCACAACCCGTTGGGGCCCATCTGCACCGCCGCAACTGCCCACTTGGCGGCGGCAATCCCCAACTTCGCGTGGCTAGAGGTGCGAAATTCGCCGACAGAACCGACCGGCCGCCAGGATGCCGATCTATTTCCGGTGCAACTCACACAGGAGGGACCGAACATCGTCGTGCCCGACCAGCCAGGGCTTGGTGTCGAGTTCAACGAAGAGTTGGCGATGGAGCAGACCTTTGAATTCTGGGAGGCGCCTCGGCTGCGCCGCCGCGACGGCTCCTACACCAATTGGTGAACCGGAAACCGAGTTTTTCGCGGCGGAAAGGCGCAAGTTGGCAAAATCCGATTCATTCTGCTTACGATTTGAAACACGCGAAACAAAAACTCGGTTTCTCTGGAATCTGAAGGCATAGCTATACAACGACTCACCCTGGTCACTGGCAACTAACCACTGGCCACTGCTTCTATCAAGTAACACTTTTTCAAAGCCAGCCACAGAGCGAAAAATGACGTCATTTGATGATGCGTTATACACATTGCGCTCCGCTGGAGCGCGGGTATCTGGACATGTCGCGTTCTATTAACATTTCGATCCGCTGGATCGAGGAAAGGGACTCCGACTAGAACGTGTTACTTGCTGAATGAATTATTCCGACAGGGATAATGGGGTGCTCTAATGTGTCAACAATGGGTTGGGAGACCCAACCCCTACGAAAGGGAGGTGTTCGCTCACCGCTCTTGATTGTCGGGTTGCGATGAAATTTCAACAGAACCTAGGGAATTTAACTTTCCATGTCCTACAAAGAAGGAATTACCCATGTGGTGTTGAGCATGAGTCGTTTTTGCACTGACCACTAGCCACTGGTCACTGACCAGCAACTGAGTGAATAGCGAAGGCGGTAGAAATCCGCTGCATTTCTAAAGGAACCAATATGAACAAAGGGAGACGTGCTTGGAGCGAATCCAATTTATCCAAACCCGCAGCGGAAATCGACATCCGTTACGGACACAACCTCTTGAGACAGGAGAGCGAAGACTGGCCCTCATACGCCGTTGTGACGACACCGAGCGCCATCAAAGCGGCCAAACCTCACTTGGGGAAACAACCCGCCGGTGTGGGTTACGCCACTCATCTTGATCACGGTCATCTGCAGGAAATCACTGACGGGCTTCCGGAGGGGGTAGATCTCATTGTCGGCGTTGGCGGGGGCACGGCGCTGGATGCGTCAAAATACGCCGCGCTCAAGCGAGATTTGCCGCTGATTTTGGTACCCACAGTTTTATCGACCGGCGCCATTATTCACGGCGTCCTTGCGATATGGGACGGGCGGACTATCGTTGGCGGCGGAAACAGTTGGCCCTGGATCGATTGCGAGCACGTTCTCATCGACTATGAAGTCGTTCTTCGTGCGCCCGCTCACCTGCACACCGCCGGGCTGGGTGATATTCTCTGCAACTACGCCAAAATCGCCGAATGGCAGCGAAACCATAGACACGGCATTGAACCGCCCTATGACGAAAAGATCGTTTCCGCCGTGGAGCAGTTCCACCAAGATTTCACCGATCGCTTCCACGCCTCCCTCGACGCCGAGGGGGAGTTAACGCCGGAAAGTGTCCGCGTCATCGGCAAAGCGCTCCAAGAACGCGACAGCCGGGAGCGAGCCTTGGCGAGCACAGTACCGAGCGGCGACCACGACTTCGCTTTTGCGCTCGAGCTTATGTGCGACAGGGGTTGGATCCACGGCGAGTTGGTCGCCATGGGCGCGGTCATCATCGCATGGTACTGCGACGCCAATCCCCAGCGTCTGCTTTCAAGGCTTGACAAATGTTTGGTGCGGTACCGCCCCTCGCAAATGGATATTTCGCGCGACACCCTGTGCCAAGTGCTAGAGTACGTCCCGGAATACATGGTCGACCCGATTCGAGGGAAGGGCACCTCGTCGATTCTCCGTCATGAACCCATTGTGGGCGCAAAATTTGATGAATTGTGGACGTTCTTGGAGGGATGTTAATTAAAATGATACTATCGCATTTGTAGGGCATAGGGATCAAGTTAAGCGTCATGGATCGCAGTCACGCAGTTTCTAATGTCTTAAACTGTTAATCTCCATGTAGACATGGGCGATGGAATACCAACCCATTCGTTGATGGGTGCACCACAGAAGATGACTCATGACGCTGGTTTCCGAAGGTACCGGTGCGGTTGGAAAGGGATCTCTATCAGAATCTACTATCGCCTTCACTATTCGTTCAGTTGATCACTCATTATCCATTCGCTTGATCGATAGAGATTCCGCAGGTTTGTAGAAACGTGAACACACTAAATTCGAAAGCCCCAGCGGGGCGACAAGTGTAGGTGTTAAATTCGCACAAAACTATACGATATTGCCCTAAAAATGACAACAAATGAGTTAGCGACCTTCTGTTTCAAGAGGATGCGATAGATTCAATTACTCGGCAAGTTCAACATGAGAATTGCTGTCAAATTGGGCTGATTTTCGTCCATTTCGTGTTTCCACGTCGGAAAAAACTCGGTTTCTGCGCCTCGTCAGACAAAGAGAGATAAAAGAGAAAAAATGAGATATTTCGGCACCCAAGGAACTGTGCGCCCCAATCAACATTATGTTGTCCCGCGCACTGAGGAAATCAACAACTTCATCGACCGCGTCAAAGCCGGCAAGTTCATTGTGCTTTTCGCGCCGCGTCAGACCGGCAAGACTACCTTTTTTCGATTTGCGCTGAAGGCGCTCGCCGCCGCGGATCCGACCTATTTCCCTATCCAGTTGGATTTCCAAACGATGCGGAACGTCACGCCCGCCGTTTTTTACGAGCATCTCTACTACATGATTCAAATGCAAATTGAGAGCGTCTTCCAAAGACGCGGCGGCATTCCATCCGAGGCTTTAACGAAATTTTTAAAAGAGACAACACTGACCAATCATCTTTCTATGGTAAGGTTCTTTGAGAATCTTGAAGGTTTCCTGGACAGCGATTCTCACAAGGAGGTCCCCGCTTTCAAGAAGGTAGTGCTCCTTATTGACGAGTTTGACGGCATCCCCAAGACGGTCCTAAGCGATTTTTTGTATTCATTTCGCCAGGTCTATCTCTCCGATGAGATGAATTGTCCCCATAGCGTCGGCATTGTAGGCGTCAAGAGTATCGCCCAACTCGATTACGATCGGTCGGTCTCGCCGTTCAACATTCAAGATGAATTCAAACTGCCGAACTTCACGCTTGAACAAGTTAAAGAGCTCTTTCAAGAGTATACGGACGAGGTCGGACAAACCTTTGCCCCGGAGGTGATTGAATCCATTCACAAACAGACCGCGGGGCAACCGTTCCTCGTCAATCGGTTCGGCCAGATTCTCACCGAGGAAATGAGAATTCCGAAAACCGAGCCGATTGGCGCGGCGCACTGGACAACGGCGCATGCGCAACTTCTTGAAGAGGACAATGTCAATCTCACGCATCTAATTACCAATATCCGCAGAAGTCCTCGCTTTGAAAGTATGCTGATGCGGATTATGGCGCGTGATGAAAGTGTGGAATTCAATCTGCGCGACGACATCATTGGTGAACTTGCTTCGTATGGGGTGATAGCAAAAGGGACCGACGGCATGTGTGAAATTGTCAATCCCATTTATCTATTCTGCATCCTGAAAGCGTTCAAGCCGTTGGTAAATGGATTGGAGGATGACTATTTTCCAGAGGACGCCGAGGACCCGTTTTCGGAGTACCTCACGTCTACCGGAGAGATCGCGTTAGAAGCGTTACTGGATAACTTCCGAGATTTCATCGCGCGAGTGGGGTTCAGGATTCTACAGGTGCCGGGCACACCGCGAGAGTCCGTGGGCAGGCATCTGCTGTTTGCCTACCTTGAACAGTTTGTTAAACTCGTCGGCGGCCTGATGCACATCGAGGTGCAAACGGGACGCGGCAGGATGGATCTCATCATTAACCACAATCGGCGAAAATATATTGTTGAAACGAAAATCTGGAGAGGAGACCGCCGCTATCAGATAGGCAAAAAGCAACTCGCCGCATATCTCCAGTTGGAAAACGCGATGGAAGGGTATTATGTCGTATTCGATCATCGGAGGCAGCCGGAGCCGCGGGTGGAGACAGAAACGGTCGATGGCGTGAAAATTCGGAGTTATGTGATACCTGTGGTACAAGAACGACCCTCGATTCTCTCAGAGAAAGGTGAACATTTTCTCTACAGTCGCCCGCGTTTACGCGGAGATTGAAAGTTTGAGACAAGGTGATGCTAATTTCTAATCAATGAGTACGCGCATGGCGGTCGTGATCGCGAAATCGATCCTACAGCGAATTTCTGGGAGCTTGATTGCGTAAATCAAATTATTTCGGAAGGAGCATTCATGAAAGATTATCAACCTCTTGATGTGTCCGCGTTGTGTAACGCTGGTCTTGATATACTGAATGTTGACGCGGATGTTTCAATCGGAGAGCAGACGCTTCGCGGCTTGCCGTTTGTCGTAGGCTCATCGGAACACGACGGAAACTGCCTCATTGCTTTCGATGCCAAGCGCGAGAGCGCGACTATCCCCATCAACCAGTCAGCCCGCCGCGTGATTATCGCGCACGGCTTGCTTGAGTCGGAACTCACGAAGGGAGGGGCGTTGGCGAAGCCGATTGCCGACTACTTCTTCCGTATATCCGGCGGTGATGAGATTTGCGTCCCCATCCGTGAGAGATTTGAAATCGCCATTCCCGCTTTTGGCGGTTTGCCGTTCCGCGCACTACCGGACGAACCGAACTCACTCTACCCGCGCGATGCAGGGAGATGGGAGGACCTGGGACGTCGACAGACCGAGGCGGCACAGGGCAGATCGCGAGGGTTGTTTCTCTGGTCATGGGAGAATCCGCATCCCGATTCCGTCATCGAATCACTGGAGATCATCCCCGGCGGAACACGTTTCGTCATCGGTGCAATCACACTCGGACACGCGGACGAACACCCCTTTGTCCGGCAGGGGCGCCGGGAAACGCGCATTACCCTCACCAACCAGGAGGACGCGGAAAAACCGTTCGACCTCGACGTTGAGGTAGATCGAGGGCTCGCGACCTATGTGCACGCCCTGCCGGAAGCCTCCGCGGAAGAATTTGCCGAAGATTCTTTCAAAGGCTGGGGAGAAACCCAGAACCCGAAATCGAGTCCCGCCTACACCGAGATAGCGGCGCTCCCCTCTGCCACCGTGACGGTCAAGCAGGGCGAGGAGGAGGTCGGTCAAGTCAACTGGGGTGATGTCCAAGAAAAGGGCGCTGTCGACGTGCCACGGATGCGCGTCGAACTGCTTGATCGCGGCAGAAATTGGGTGCATGTCAATGTGCTTGATGAGGATACCGGCAAACCCGTGCCGTGCCGAGTTCATTTTCGATCACCGGAAGGAGTCCCTTACCAGCCGCACGGTCACCACAATCAGGTCAACTCGAATCTGGGCAGTTGGCACATTGATGTCGGCGGCGATGTTCGCATGGGGCAGATTACCTACGCCTATATAGACGGCACTTGCCAAGGTTGGCTGCCGCGCGGCGAAGTCATCGTCGACATCGCGCGAGGTTTTGAATACGAGCCGCTTCGGACGCGCGTGAACATCGAACCCGGGCAGCGCGAACTAACACTCCGCCTCAAACGCTGGATTGACATGAACGAGAATGGGTGGTTTAGCGGAGATTCGCATGTCCACTTCCTTTCGACCCAAGGCAGCCACACGGAGTCGCAGGGAGAAGACCTCAACGTGGTCAACTTGTTGCAATCGCAGTGGGGTAGCCTCTTCACGAACACCGAAGAGTTTACGGGCAAGGCAAGCGTTCTGCAGGAAGGCAACAACATTGTCTATATCACGCAGGAGAACCGTCAGCACTTTTTGGGGCATCTAATCCTATTGGGACTTAAAGAACCGGTAATGCCGTGGTGCAGCGATGGCCCCGGAGAAGCCGAACCCGGCGGAACGTTGGAAGTCACCATGAGCGACTGGGCGGACCAGTGCCACGCGCAAGGCGGCACCGTGATTATCCCGCATCTCCCGAACCCGAACGGCGAACCGGCGGCGCTAATTGCCACCGGCAGAGTGGATGGCGTCGAAATGTTGCGGCACGAGCCGTTCAACCATCTTGAGTACTACCGTTACCTCAACTGCGGCTACCGTCTGCCGTTGGTCGGCGGCACGGACAAGATGTCGAGCGATGTACCCGTCGGCATTTATCGAACCTATGCTCGCCTGTCTGAGGATGAGGAATTCAACTACGACAACTGGTGCAAAAATGTCTCACGCGGGCGAACATTCCACAGCGGCGGTCCCATCATCAACCTGACCGTGGAAGGCAATCAGATTGGCGACACGCTTCAGATGTCCGGTCCCGGCACGGTCGAAGTCGAAGCGTGGGCGGAGAGCATCTTTCCGATTCACACGCTCGAGCTCGTTCAAGCTGGACGCGTGGTGGCTTCGACTGAGGACGCAAAGGGCACACGCCGGTTGGAATTAAAGGCGAAAGTGAAAGCCGACGGACATACGTGGGTGGCGGCACGGTGCGGCGGTCCCAACTATACGAGCGTCAAGCATCACGACGGTTGGCAGCGCGGCATCTTTGCGCACACCTCCCCGGTTTATATTGCCTGCGGCGGAGAATGGTGGATGTTCGACAACGACGCGGCGCAATACATGCTCACACTGATTGACGGCTGCCTGACCTATATCCGCGAGACCGCCCCTGTTCACGAGCACGGAACGGCGACGCACCATCACGGCGAACCGGATCACAGCGCCTATCTCGAACGTCCATTTATAGAAGCACGCGAGGCAATTCACAAACGCATGCACAAGCTGGGCATCCCCCATTAATCGGATGGCGAATCTGGCATTGACACCTGTAGGGTGCGCATTGCGCACCAGCCTTTGAAAGCGCCAGCGGCGAAGGAGTGAGAAACGCCCAACCGGGCAAACAGTACACGTAGGGTGGGCACCGCCCACCATTCCTTGTAGGATCAAACGAGCGAATAAATCAACTGAACGAATAGTGAAGGATCAAGTGACCGGAAAGGGAACGCGATAGAATTTCCATAGAGATCTCTTCCTATTCCCGATTGAATAGCATCACAAGCAAGTTGAGCCTGTAGGAGGGAATTCCGATTCCCGACGTATCGCTCTTACCGGATGTGATTTAGGCATTGTCGCGATTCGAAGAAGACTTCTATCGTGCTCGTTATTCAATCGTCAAATCGAAGACGATAACTTGCGTGTCTATATCCAGATGACGCAAGATTTCGCACCCCTGCAAAATGCTTTGCCCATGACAAAATTGTATGCATCCCAATTAGATCGGAGGAACGAGTGATAACCAAATTCGATTACTTTTACGGAGGCCATGTGGAAATGGAAAACCTCGGTTTTCAAGGTCTCCGCGTCGACGACCGGGTAGAGTCGGATGCTCATCTCAACACCGTCATCGACGAATCTCGGTCCATCGCCGAGTTGATGGATGGATTGAACTTTGACACGCTCTGGCTCGCAGAGCACCATTTCCAGCGAGAAGGCTACGGCGGTATACCAAACATACAAATGCTAAGTCTGTATCTCGCACAAGCCACGGAGAACCTCAAGTTCGGCGCCTTTTTCAATACCATCCCGGCGTGGCATCCACTCCGGTTGGCGGAAGACTTCGCCACGGTGGATATCATGACGGGCGGCAGAGTTAGGTTCGGGATCGGTCGCGGCTACATCAACCGCGAGGTGGAAACGCTGGGCTCGCCGCTTGATGACGATGAAGAAAATCGCGAGAAATTCGAGGAGCAGGTCGAGATTATCTTCAAGGCGTGGAACGAGCAATCCTTTTCCCATCACGGCAAATACTATGACCTGCCGGCAAAGGTTATCTATCGCGAGCAGGAACTTGAGGAGATTACGCTCGTACCGCGTCCCGTGAATCGGCCTGTGGAGTGCTGGCAACCCATTTTCAGCGCCAGTCCGCGCGGAATAGACTTCATGGTCAAACACGGGATTAAGGGCGTCGTACCGTCAGGCGGACGCGCTCGCAAGATTGCGGAGACGTGGAGGGAGTCCCTACTGCGTGCCGGGCGCGACACCCAGCTCGGAGAGGAACTCGCTCTCGTCCTGCAGATACACATTGCCGATACGCAAGAGAATGCGATTCGGGAAGCCACGGTTTGGTTTGAGGAGCAACTCAAGGTGTTGTCGCCGTTGGGACGGATGCCGCAACTCTCAAGGGAACAGATTTTGGCGACATATAATCCGGAAACCGCGCCATCCGCCGGGCTGCCTACTGTCCACGATCTGGTTCGTGACCGCGCCTGGATCTGCGGACCGCCGGAGCATGTGTACGAAAAACTCTGCGAGATTCAGGAGGAGTTCCCCGGGCTAGAGCGCGTGTGCATCGGCGCCGGCGCGCTGGCGATTCCGCCGAGCGCAATCAGGAAGGATATCGAATGGTTCGGCAAGGAGGTTCTGCCGAAGTTCCTATCTACAACAAATGATGCCGCTTGAACCCAAATTCGTGTGTCGAAAGGAGCAACATGACAACCCAATACAGACCCAACCGCACCAAAGCCGCGCTGCTTAGGGGTGAAACCATCGCCGTCCCGGAAATTAACCGTGTATTTGACCCCATCGTTGTCGAATTGGTTGCCGAAGCCGGATTCACCCGCGTGTGGATAGATATGGAACACTCGCACCTCGATTTAGCCGGTCTGTCGAACATGATTCTGGCGGCGCGAACCGTCGACCTTGATGTAATTGTACGCATCCCACATGGCCCCTATAATCAGGTGATGAAAACCTTGGAATTGGGCGCTAACGGTCTGATTCTACCGCACTGCAAGAGCGCCGATGAAGCAAGGCAGTTCGTCCGAATGGCGAAGTTTCGACCTCTCGGCTTACGCGGTATGGGGGGCGGCAGGGATTCTCGGTTTGGCAGGATGGTGCGCAAGGATTTTCTGGATCTAGCCAATGAACACACGCTGCTCGGCGTAATGATTGAAGACGCGGAGGGAGTAGACAATGCCGACGCTATCGCCGGAGTCGAGGGGATTGACCTTCTGTTTATAGGACCCGGAGACCTCCGTCACAGTTATGGAATAGAGCGCGAAGGAGGGGAACAGAGCGATCACCCCAGAATTCTTGAGGCGTTCGACAAGGTCGGCGAAGCCTGCCGCGGCCACGGTAAAGCGATGGGTACAGCCGTGGATCCCGGCGAACAGATGGGCGCCGTGTTTGAGAGAGGAACCCGTTGGTTCAACTGCTGTCACGATGTCACGGCGCTGACGAACGGCTATGCGGGGGCATTGAATGCCACCAACGGCATCACAGAGAACCGTTAACGATTTGAATTCTCATAAATCCTCTGTTCGGGCTATGGCCGCGGAGTGGCTGGGACGGCGAAACACGAGGAACACGACTAATGAATCCTGTAGAGTGCGCATCCTACAAGAAACTGAACTCAATGGCGATGTTGCAGCAACTCGTTGCCATTCTTATCGTGGTCATGACAATGGACACCTTACACATAACTACATCCGCCTCGGGAGAAAGCAAACTCAAAATCCTGCATAACAATGCTGGATCGCTCACGGTGAAGGTCGATGACCGGTGGGCGCGCAATCATCAACCCTACGACGGTCGTGGGACGGTGACAGCAGACGGAGCAAAGGGAGATGCCGGGGTTTGCGTCGCCGGCGTTAACCCGCTTGACCGTCAGCGGGATTGGGCGACATCCTGCACCTTCACCGCAGTCCCCAATGTTGACCGCTCCTTCAACGCCATGCTCACCATTGGCAGATCAAACGAGGCAGCCTTCGATGCCGAAACTTTCCACTACATCGGTTTGCACTGTTACTTGGATAAGGATGGCTCTCCTCAAGGCTGGATACACACTCAGGAATCCACGGAGCCTGTGCCGACCATGACCTTTGAGTCGGGTGTCAAGGCTGCCTATAACGGGAAAGATTCTTTCACGTTCCAATTCTCCGCGGCAAAGCAAAATCCCCTCAGTCCGCAGGTGCTCACAGTCATCTTCAGCAACGGCAGCGCCGAATCGCGGTGTGTCCTAGACGCCAAAACCATCCGTCCTTCCCCGTACCGCCCATGGTTCGTCGCTTACGGAACGCCCAACCTTTTCTACTGCGGTCCGCCGCAATGGACAATCCACTCCGTCGATTATGACGCTGATCCTCACGTCCCCGAGCCGACCACTTTCGCGGAGGCACCCAGCATTGCCCCGACGCCCAAGGAGATTCGCTGGTCAGAGCCGACATCGTGGTTTACGCTTGATGACGAGGTAGGGGTTGATGCGGGAAAGCAGGTCGAAAGTCCCGCTGCCAACTCCTTACGCCGTCAGATTATGGAGCGTTGCGGGATTGCGTTGGAAGGGCAGGGAAATCGCACGATCGCTGTTGGGGAACGAGGGAAAGGCAACGTGCGTCTCGATCAGTTTTGTCTTGAAGAAGACGTCTCTCCGCCAGCCAATCGCGAAGGCTATACATTGGTCGTACAACCCGATTTTATCGCTGTCGTCGGATCGTCCCCCGCTGGCACCTACTACGGCGTACAAACGCTCGCCCAGATGGCGGTTGCAAACTCGGATGCAGGTTGGAGAATACCGTGCGGCAGCGTGACGGATTGGCCCGATTTTCCATTCCGGGGCGTTTATATTCAAGATTCCGATATGGATCAGGTGCGCGCCTTTTCGGAGAAGAAAATTAACGCTGTCGTGTTTGAAGGCTTTCTAAACATGTTTGATCCCGATTCCCCCGATTCAGCCCGCCAAATCTTCGACGAATGCCGGCAGTACGGGGTTGAACCAATTCCCATGTTTCAAGGTTTCGGACACGGCGACGAAGTCATCCGGCATAACCCTAACTGGGCGGAAGGAATCTATGTCCAAAATGAGCGACTTGTATTTGCCGAGGGGATGAATCCGCCGCCGATCCCGCTTGCTCAACCCAACGTCATGCGCACGGAACACACCGATATCCGCATCACCGACGAACACGGAAACAAGCACGACGAGGGCGCAGATTACACTGTCATCCCGGGAGATATCGATCCGTATCAACCGCCCGGAAAGCCGTTTGCGATTGAACGCTTGCCGAACGGCAGAATTCCCGATGGCGGAACGGTTTTCGCCTCATACGATTACGCGCCGCTGCGAGCAACGAGTCGTTACGATCTCAGTTTCTGTCCAAGTGAACCGGCAGCCTATGAGTGGCTCCGAGGCTTGGTAGGAAGCGCCGTTCGCGAGCTGAAGCCCCGCTATGTAATGATAGGGCGGGATGAACCCATGCGGATGAGCACCGACTCGCGCTGCCTTACGAGTGGGAAAACCAATGCCGAACTCTTCGCGTGGGATGTACAGCGTATGGTACAATTTGTGACAGCGGTGGATCCGAGCGTTGAGGTGTTAATGTGGGCGGACGCGGTCAATCCTTACAGGAACGCCTACAGACTCACGACCAACCCTACCGGACCGGCTATTGACCTGTTGCCTCGTCAGGTGATTTTGATGCCTTGGTTCTACGGAAATTTTGAAAGACTCACCATGGCAAATTCTGTTGAGTTTTTTCATCGGCACGGTTTTCGCACCATCGGCGGAGCGTCAAGACATGTTATAAATCCCATACATTGGGCTGATGTGGCATGGCAATTTCGTGGTCAAGAGCAAGGGATGCAAGGGCTGCTGCTGACGCCGTGGGAAAATCCGGATGGAGACTTCTCGCTGTTTGCCAGCCACGCCTGGACACACACGAAATCTCAGCAGTAAAAAGGATTTACTTCACCCAAGTTGCTACCTATGACAAAGAAACCGAGTTTTTGGTTCACGTTTGCTAAATTATAGGCAAATTGGGCTGATTTTCGTCAATTTCGTGTTTCCACGTTGGAAAAAACTCGGTTTCTGCGCTTCGTCGGACAAAGGTGGCAACTTGGGTTACTTACTTCATTTGTAGTAGCGCAACTCATTGCACGTCCCGGCGGAAAGAGAAGACTATGAAGAACGCTGAAAACTTGATGGAAGACAAACTTCGTTCAGAGTACGATTTGAAGAGTTTGCAAGTACGAAAAATCGGCCCTAAGCGAAAAAGTTTCGGCGGACGATCTGTGCGGTTGGAACCGGACGTTGCCGCGCTATTTCCAGATTCTGAATAGGTGAATGAAGCACTGCGATTCTTGATTCGGATCACTCGTGAACATCAATGACATTTTGGAATTTCATTGAGAACTGAAACAACCCCTAACAAAGTAATATAATCCGCTATATCTACACTGGAGCAACCAATATGCCCGTAATTAGAACCACCGATAAGAAGATGGGACGGGGCAATCGGCCCAAATGGTGCGGTGTAACCAGCGCCGGCATGTTCCGTATCCCGGTAGAGGATGGCCGCGCCGACGCCCATTACCACGACTGCGACGAGTATTGGCTAGTTTACCGCGGCAAAGCTAAAATCATTACCGAAGGCAAAACCTTCTACGTGAAACCCGGTGACATTGTGTGTACCAAAGCGGGAGACGAACATGATATACTGGAAGTCTACGAAACCTTGGAGGCGTTTTACTTTGAGGATGCCACGCCCGAAGGAGGCCGCGTCGGACATCTTCACCGCGACGCGGAGAAAGCCAAAGGTCATCCGGTTCCTAGTCTCCCAATACCCGAGGATTTTCCACAATGAACAAACCACTTGAATGTATCCAGATCGGCGTAGGCGGACAGGGACGCCACTGGTGTAACGCGGTAGTTCCGCGTCTGATGGAATTGGGTTTAGCCGTGCCCGTTGCTGCCGTCGACATCAATCCGGAAATTCTCCCCGAAACCAAAACGAGTTTGGGGCTTAACGACGACCAGCTCTACACCAACGCAAAGCAGGCGCTAGCGGAGCACAAGCCCGATTTCATTAATATTGTCGTACCTCCCGCCCATCACGAGGAGTTTGTAAATCTCGCCGTGGAACACGGATGCCACATTCTCTCCGAAAAGCCGATAGCCGACACGATGGCGGGGTGCTGTCGTATCTACCACAAGGTCAAGCAGGCGGGACTGAAAATGGCGGTAACCATGACCCATCGGTTCGACCAGGACAAACAGACCTTGGAACGCAAAATCAAGAGCGGCAAATACGGCGAGCTTAGCAGTCTGATTGGACGCAACTCGTGGGACTGCCGTAAGTACGGTCGCTGGGGGCATTTTCGTCACGACATCCCGGACACGCTTCTGATAGAGGGCACCGTTCACCATTTCGACATTATCCGCGCGCTTACCGGCGCAGATGCCAAGACCGTGTACGCCGTAACGTGGAACCCGCCTTGGGGCGAATTCGCCGGCGATTCCAACGGTTTAATCATCATTACCATGCAAAACGGTGTTCAAGTGTTTTACGAAGGAAACAAGACAAGCGCGACCGCCACCAACAACTGGAGACGCGAGTATTTCCGGGCGGAATGCGATCTCGCCACGCTGGAACTCGATAATCGCGAGTTGCGGGTCATGAGCGACCTCAGCGGTGAACGCGTTGTAGAGGATAAACCGCTCATGGAACAACCGGCATGGTGCAATCCGTGGCTCGCAGAAACGTTTGTACACTGGCTCAACGGAGGCGATGCGCCACCAAATTCTCTAGAAGACAATATCCAGTGCTGCGCCCTGCTGTTTGCAGCCATCGAATCTTCCCATACCGGAAATGTCATAGACGTGCAGGACTTCCTCAAAACAAACCTGAAGGCGGTCGCAGACTGAGACTCGACTATTTGGTACTATACTTTGCGTTGGGTATTATTGCGCTTTCTTTTCCAGTGATAATTGTTTCTAATAGGACTTACGTAGCACCATTAGGTCGGGAATCGGAGTTCCCTCGTACAAGGGTCGCGACCTGGAGATCGCTCCTACAGAAGACGCAATTTCTGACAGTGCGGAGTATAGATAAACACGAGATTTTGTGTGAAAATCTCAAGAAATAATGGCAGAAGAACCTGAGATACGCAATATTTTCGACGCTCGGATAGAACACTTCGCCGACCGTAGCACCCGATGGTTATTCGAAGATTGGAATAACGTCCGTGGATTGATTGAGATCGTAGCGGGCGAACTGGTAGAGTTAATCGACTTTAGCCAAATCGTACAGGTCAACAGGAGTTTTATTCCCGACAACCTGCGGGAGCAAGAATCTGACATGGTGTTTAGCGTGCCATTTCAGAGCCAATCCAGTACCGATGAACTTCTGATTTATATTCTCCTTGAACATCAATCCACCGTTGACCCGACAATGGGGTTTCGGGTACTCTTTTACATGACCCAGATTTGGGATTCCCAGCGGCGAGAGTGGGAATCACAATCGGTTCCCAAAGGCCAGTGGCGTTTCCGTCCGATATTGCCTATCGTGTTCTATACGGGCGAGCAGAGATGGGCTACCCCGCTGACCCTTGATGCGATAATGGACATCCCCGATGTACTCTCTCGGTTTGTCCCCAAATTCGACACCCTGTTTCTAGGCGTAAAGGATACTGACGAATCAGAGCTAACGAAAACCGACCATCCGCTTGGGTGGTTGCTAACCGTACTTCAGAAAGAGCAAGGGTCTGTCGAAGCACTTAGCGAAGCATTGATTGAAGCATTATCTCATATCAGCACCCTTGATGAAGCAAGCGCACAGCAGAGGCAGCGGGCAATTTCCTATTTGCTGCTGCTTATCCTGCATCGTCGTCCGGTTGACGAACAAAGTGAATTGACCCATCTTCTTGGACAACACGTCCAACAAGCATCGGATAGAGAGGAGGTAGAACTCATGGCACAAACAATGGCTGAGCATCTCATCGAACAAGGTAAAGCTCAGGGGATTGAACAAGGCATTGAACAAGGCGAGATTCAAGCGAAGCAGGCGGCACTCCTCAAACTGCTGGAGTCTCGATTCGATTCCCCTTCTGAATCAATTACGAAGGAGATTGCCCTGATACAAAGTCTTTCTCGGCTTGATTCGCTCTTCGACCAAGCGCTGACCGCAAAGACGCTAAATGAAATCGATTTACACAATCACGATGCCTAAGGATCCTCAAATAGAGAGAACGTAGTTGAACGTCTCAGTGTATCGTAATGACGATTCATATGCGTAATACGCGACGCGCAACCGATTTTCTTACGTATTACGTGTTACTTTACACCTTCATCTGTTTCCAAGAATCAAGAAAACTTGTGTAAGTCCTGAGAAAGTAGAATTCATGGCACAGACAATGGCTGAGCATCTCATCGAAAAAGGCATAGAACAGGGAAATCAATTAGCTATACAACTAGGTTTGGAACTGGTTATTGAAGAAGGCATTGAACAAGGAAGAATACAAGCGAAACAGGCTAATATTCTAAAAGTCCTGCGGCTTCGATTTGATGCTGTTCCCGACTCCTTTTCCAGCGAGATTAACTCGATACGGAATCTCCCTCGCCTTGATGCGCTCTTTGAGAAGGCGCTGACGGCAAAAACCCTTGATGAGATTGACTTACAAAATCACGACAGCTAAAATCTTTCTCAACTCATTAAGCCCGTTTTGAGAGACGGTCTCCTTGTAAATTATCTTTGCAAATCAGATGAAGTTAATCCAAATTCACCCAAGAAATACCTCATTACCCACCCCTTGAAAGGAGATATAGAATGAGGTGGACGCTACCGACCATTGCTCTGATGATGGGCATGGTCGATGCTACCTATAGCGAAATCAAGGATATTCAATGGAAAATAGGTCCCAACATCCCCGAGTTTAGAAAGGGCGGTTGCGCGACTGCGTTAGACGGAAAGATCATCAGCGTGTTCGGAATGCGCCAGCCCTGGGGAGAGATGGAAACCATGTACATCTACGACCCGGCGCAGGACTGGTGGTTCAGAGGACCGAACGCCCCTATCGGACAAACTTATGTCCAAGGCACAATTTGCGAGGGCGCTTTCTATTCCATCGGCGGTCGAATGCGCGGGGTGCAACCTCACTGCTACCGCCTTGAGGACAAAGGAAACGGGGAGTATCTCTGGACACAGATGCCCGATCTGAACGAAGCACGCGGATGGGCGCCCAGTGTTGCAATCGGGTCGAAGATTTATGTCTGCGGCGGTTCACAAGGAAATCACGGTCCGACGATAAACTCGGTAGAAATGTTGGATACTGCCGAACCAAACCCGCAGTGGAAGGTTGTTACCTCAATACCGGGAAGATCGCGCGGGTGGCTGGGCGCAGCCGCTGTGAAGGGGAAGATTTACATCATTGGCGGATCTCACTTCTTCGACCCCAAGCCCGAACAAGGCGATCGCCGAACGCGATTGGCGGAAGTTCTCGTCTATGATCCGCAGACCGGGGCATGGGATACCAAGAGACAACTTCCGTACCCGCTAGCCGGAATGGACTGCTGCGTCTATAAGGATCGATACATCATTGTGGCGGGCGGCGCCGGGCTAGTTGCCAGTTATAACGACGAGATGATGAAAGCCTACACGGAGGTGCGAGAACACAAGTCTTACTACACTCCCTTTATTCTCGTGTACGATACGGAATCCGACGAGTGGAGCCGCCTTCCGAGCCTGCTCCCGGTGCCCACGAACGATATCCGAATCGTGCTGCACGGCAAAAAACTATACGCATTGGGCGGCGAAAACATCGAGCCGGCTACGAGTAACACGACGCCCTGGTTCCGCATCGGTGAAATCATCGAATAGCCTTGGTTCATTCATACGAGATGTTCTCGACAAAGCCGTACATAGGAGACAATTGAGATGATTCGCGTTATCAAGCCCGAAGGCTTTGGCAACATCCAGTTGGAAGAGGTACCGATTCCAGACATCGAGAATCGCCAAGTTCTGGTGCGAACGCACACCACGCTGATCAGTCGCGGTTCCGAGCTATTCCGCCGCTACATTCGAGAGGATGCGGTTCCCCATGCCGTCATGGGATACTCCCTTACCGGCACCATTGAAAAAATCGGTCGCGATGTCACGGAATACCACGTAGGACAACGTGTGAAAGTTGCTGCTCCGCACGCCCAATATGCTGTCGGTGACGCAGAGGCCACCTCGTTCCCCTTCCCGATGACGTGTCCTTTGAAGAGGGAACGTTCCTTTTGCTCTGCTCGCAGGCAACTGCTTGGACGGCATCGTCCGGTATCAAGAAGGGCGACACGGTTGTTATTCTCGGGCAGGGCGTGGTCGGAAGTTTGATGATGCAGATTATGAGGGGATACGAACCTGCCAAAATCATCACCGTAGACGCGCTTCCGTTGAGATGCCGGATATCCAAAGAATTGGGGGCCGACCTCGTCATCAACGGATCGGATGAAGATCCGGTTGATACAGTTCGTCAGCTAACCGATGGCAAGGGCGCCGACCTCGTGGTTGACTGCGTCGGGGGGTACGCCGGAATCAAATCGTTTGAGCAAGCACAGGACATGGTGCGTACGAAAGGCACAATTCAACTCATCGCAGCCTATCAACAGGCGCCGCTCCCGCTTCACTCTTCTAAAATCATGCATAAGCGGCTTATCGCTGGTGACGTGTCAGATGTGCCGCAATCACTACGGCCCTTACAAGCGCTAGAAAAAATTCGCACCGGTGAGATTCAGGTTGCCAAAATGATTACCCATCGTTTCCCCTTCATGCAGGCGAAGGAGGCATTTGATTTCCTGTGGAATACCCCGGGCGAAGCGCTCGCCGTATTGCTGACCTGGCGATAATACTTGCTAATGACTACTCCATTGTGAAACGCACGAGATGGGAGCAAACGTGAAAATTACAAATATAGAAGCCTACCCTATCTGGAATAACACCTGGAACTTTGTTTTCGTGGTCGTGGATACCGACGAGGGGATTTACGGTGTTGGCGAAGCCGGCAGCCCGGGACGCGAACAAGCGCTAATGGGGCTTATTGAACACTTTAAACCCAAGCTTATCGGGCAGGATCCGAGCCGAATCGAGCACATTTGGCAAAGTCTCTTTCGAGGCTTTTTCTTCCCCGCCCAACGCCTGGAGAGCGCCGCAATCTCCGCAATCGATATGGCGCTTTGGGATATAAAGGGGAAGGCGCTTGGTGTGCCCGTCTATGACCTGCTAGGCGGCCGCGTGCGTGACAAAGTGGTCTGTTATCCCCATAACGTCGGGCATCAGATGGAGATTGCACCCTTGGTCGAATCCTGCTTGGAGACCAAGGAGAAAGGCTGGAAGTTTGTACGCTTCGGATTGCCTAACGATGGGGAGACACTCGAACCGCGGCCAGTCGTCCTTACATCCATCAAACAGTTTCAGGAGGTTCGAGAAGCTATCGGTGACGAAATCGAGATTTGTTTCGATGTCCACACTCGGCTCGACCTGCCTGATGCGGTTTGGTTGTGTCAAGAGGTTGAGCAGTTCCGACCATTCTTCATAGAGGACCCGCTGCGCGCGGAAAACCCCGACTCGTTTAAGACGCTGCGCCCCCGCACGACCGTGCCTCTTGCCGCCGGAGAACAGTTCTGCTCCAAATGGGAGTTCCGTCAACTTATCGAAGAGGAATGGATCGACTACGCGCGTATCGACTTATGTCACGCCGGTGGCTTGACCGAAGCCAAGAAGATCGCCGGTTGGTGCGAGACACATTACATCAAGCTGGCGCTGCACAACCCGATGGGCCCCATCTCAACAGCAGCGTGTCTGCATCTGAACCTTTGCTGTCCCAATTTTGGCGTACAGGAGCAAGCACAACCTCCCGGAACCATTCTCACCGATCTGATTCCGGGGCAACCCGTGTGGGAGGATGGGTACCTGCTACCCCCGACCGCCCCCGGTCTTGGGGTTGAATTTGACCGGTCAGCCGCACCGAAAGAAGCGTCACAAATGAGTGAGATGCCGCAGCTTCGTCGCCTTGATGGCTCGGTCACAAATTGGTGATAATATCATTCATGTTTACACTCGTCTTGGTAGGTGCGATTTCCAACCGCACCTACGGGGGTGGATAAATATCACTCGGTTGGAAAACCAAACCTACCGCAGTGTATGAATAATTCTTGGTTTTACTATACCGCATATCGAACCAATCAAATCCCGCAAGTGTAATTCTTCATTGCAACGACTTTTGCCACCGCCCACTTGATGAATAACCTAGGTGAAAGAATGGTTGACGAGGGACGAATTATTTCCTGTCGCACCGAATCCGCAGAGCCGTATGTTTGCGGCGAACTGGTAACCTGCACCCTCGTCATCAGCGTCCTAGAAGACATTCCTCCCAATGGCTGCATCCGCTTCCACTTTACCGAATCACCCTACTACCGAATCCCACCGAACTTCGGTCTGCCGGCAAAGGGGTTTGTATTCTTCGCTCGTCACCACTTTCAGACGGACAATCCCCAGAACGTTGGATACCTGACAGCTGAAATCAAGTCAGGGCACCCAGTGACAATCGAGTTGGCACCGGGGCGTTGTTTCTTCACGATAGTCTGCCAAAACGGGCTGACTGCCGGTGAGACGCTCGTTGTTACAATCGGCGATAGGCGTGCAGGCAGTCCCGGAATCGAAGTCGCACACCACCCAACCTACGGTGACTGGCAATTAGTCTGCGATCTGGATTGTCATGGCGATGGTAATTTTGTAAGACAGGACCTGATGCCCCACATGCGCGTCATCACCGCCTCTCCCAGCCAGTTGTTGGTTCGGACGAAGTCAGGGGCAGGGCCGGGAGTTCCTGCTGACCTGCAGATTACGGTGACCGACCGATTCGGAAACCACGCAGAAAATTTCCGCGGGAGCTTTCACCTCTCTGAGGACGCATCGAATCACGCGATGCAAACCGAGTTTACCTTGGAACCCAAAGACATCGGCTCAAAGTGTTGGCAGAATGCCGTTGTCTTCGACGAAGAAGGAATGCACCGCGTCAATGTTGAATCGGTAGGCACTGCAGGAGACGCCTCGCTTCGCGGTGTAAGCCAGCCTGTGGTTTGCGATTCGCTGGAGGACGATTACCAGCTTCTTTGGGGCGACATCCACGGCCACTCCTACTGTACCGACGGCACCCACTCTCCGGAATTTTTCTACAGCTACGGAAGGAATGTCGGCTATCTCGATTTTTGCGCGCTAACCGATCACGATACCTTCAGCCATGACGTATGGCAGATGATGATGGACTCGGCTGAGAATGCAAGTGAGCCCGGCAGATTCACAACCTTTCTGGGATATGAATGGGCTGGGAAGTTGTCACAGTCGATTTGTGTCCTTTTCAAGAATGCTGTCGGTGGATATTATCCGGGGAGCGAGGACGCCAGTCGCATCCCACGAGACCTAATCGAATTGATTAAGAACGAAGATGCGATGATCATTCGCCACGACATGCCGCCACCGGGAGACCGCTGGCAACAGTTGGACCGTTCCGGTCAGTTGGAACGCTTGGTTGAAATCTATTCGCCATTTCATAGTAGTGAGAGCGCACACAACTCCAACGCTCGAGGACCACTGGACGATGGCAATAGTGTCCAAGCTGCCCTTGCCGATGGGTTGCGTTTCGGCTTTGTGGGATGCTCCGACTCACACATCTCTATGCCGGGGCGCCGGCAAGGGGTATCCAAAGGCAGTCCGGGCTATCGGGCGGGCATCTACGGATTGACGGCGGTGTATGCAGCAGAGAACACGCGGGACGCGGTTTTCGACGCTCTTCTAGCCCGCCGCTGTTACGCCGCAACTGATCGCATCTTCCTCGACTTTCGCGTCAACAATCAGCCGATGGGATCGGAATTGCGTCCCCGGGAACCGCGGATTATCAGAGCACGCGCCGCCGGTACCGCTCCCTTCGTCCACGTCGAGATTATCAAGAATAACGGCGTCGTTCACAGCACTGCCCAAGGCGTTTTAGAAACCGAATTCGAGTTTGTCGATGAAACGGAAATCTGTCCAAACGACTATTACTACCTGCGGATAACCCAAGAAGACGGCAACATGGCGTGGTCAAGCCCCGTGTGGGTCGACCCATTGTAGTACCATTTCTCAGCACTCCAAAAGCGGTAGGCGGGGCATCTTGCCCCGCATCGACAAGATCCGGTTAACGCTACTATTGCACTGCAAAAATTAGAGTAACGGATGCCTAATACATATCAGGCGGGCAATTTGAAAGGGCAAGTGGCTTTAGTCACCGGCGGAGGCGCGGGAATCGGAAGAGCCGCGGCATTGGCGCTAATCCGAGAAGGCGCAAAGGTCGCTATCGCCGACATCAATCGGAAAGCCGGCGAGAGGGCATTACGAATGATAGAATCTTCCGGCGGCGAAGGCATTTTTATTCAAGCGGATGTGTCCGATGCAGCCGAGGCCAAGAAAACGGTACGCACGACCGTCAATGCGTATGGGCGCTTGGATTGTGCCGTCAATAACGCCGGCATCTTTCGGGGGATCAATTCACCGACACACAGGTGTACCGAAAAGACATGGGACGCTGTCATGCAGGTCAATCTTAAGGGGGTATGGCTCTGCATGAAATACGAACTCCCGCAGATGCTCAAACAGGGGCGCGGGGCAATCGTCAATATGTCGTCGATTGCGGGCTTGGTCGGCTTGGAAGATTTGTCCGCATACGCAGCCAGCAAGCACGGTGTCGTTGGATTGACCAAATCCGCCGCATTGGAATACGCTCGGCAGGGTATCCGAGTTAACGCGGTGTGTCCCGGTAGCATCAATAGGCCCACAGTCCGCGGCGATAAGGTTTGGACGGTAGAGAAACCGGACGACGGGCTTCATCCCATGGGGAGATTCTGCACTGCGGAAGAGGTTGCGGAGGCCGTTGTGTGGCTGTGCTCGGATACCGCTTCGTTTGTCACCGGGCACACACTGGTTGTGGATGGCGGCAGAACTGCTCAATAGCGGTAGGCTGCGGTTAAAGAAATAAAAAATGATCTAGCGGCTGGATATGGAGTGGGATAAAGAATGTAGGGTGCGCACTGCGCACCAGCCTCTAAAAGCCCCAGAGGGGCATCAAATGAGCGAATAGCGATCAAATGAGTGGACAACGAAGGATAAAGCGACTGAATAAGGAGTGCGATAGAAGTCCCATAGTATACTTTGCGTTGGGTATTATTGCGCTTTCTTTCCCGGTAATTACTGTTTGTAATAGTGATTGTAGGGTGGGCAGTGCCCACCATCAACGCGGTCACGTTGCGCGCCAGGGGAGCCAACCATTTATCCCAAACTGATTGGAATGGTGGGCAGTGCCCACCCTACAACTACCGCCAGACGCTTGAAAATACGCAATTTCCAGCGGTGTGTAGTATAAATCCAGTGCGATAAAGTTCTTGACGGCGAAGACGATAGAGATTCTCAAGGTGTATAGCGCGTCATCGTGCTTGACAGCATTATTCCCCTTTCTTATCCAAACAGGTTCCCAAAGTGACCGGACAATTCAAGAATCGTGTAGTCCTCGTAACTGGAGGAGGTTCGGGTATCGGCAGGGCTTCCGCGCTCGCATTCGCCAAAGAAGGCGCAGCGGTCGCGGTTGCTGACCTAGCTGTCGAAGGAGGGGTGGAAACAGAGTCTATCATCAGAGAATCCGAGGGTACCGCTATTTTCATCGAAGCGGATGTGTCCAAGGCAAGTGAAGTCGAGGCGATGATTGACTCGGTACTCGGAACCTATGGTAGGCTGGATTACGCGCATAATAACGCAGGGATCTTGGGAGACCTGGCGCCGACCACCGAGTGCACCGAAGAAAACTGGGAAAACGTCATTAACACGAATCTCAAAGGGATTTGGTTGTGCATGAAATACGAAATCCCCAAGATGCACGGCGGCGCCATTGTCAATACCTCATCCGTTTTCGGATTAAAAGGCGGACAGAACTTGCCTGCCTACATTGCGAGCAAGCATGGGGTCGTCGGAGTAACGAAAGCCGCCGCATCCGAATACGCGCATCGGGGAATTCGGATCAACGCGGTGTGTCCGGATGCGGTTCGCACCCCGATGCAGGAACGCGTAAACGGTAAGGACTTTGGACGTCCACCCGAAGAGGTCGCGCAAGCCGTGTTGTGGCTGTGTTCGGATGCCAGTTCGGCTAGAACGGGAGAAACGATGACAATCCGACAATGGAAGCGCCGTATTGCCGAAAGTCAACACGGAATCTAATGACTGGAGTGCGAACTCGGGGCGTTGCTTATCCAACCGATCAGCGAAAAAAATGCATCCATTTCTGCGTATAATTGTAGAACATCGGCAATAAGACTGTCGATGATTAACAACTCACCGCATACGCATATTTGGAGACAGAAAGCATGAAAGCATTACCAAAGATAGATGTTGGTTCACGGCTTTTTCTAACGGAAGCGCCAAATCTGGATCCTGGAACGCTGCTGACTTCCGGTCACTACCGAGATGAGGTGTTTAGGCAGCCGCTTCCCGATCCAAACCCCGACGGAATCCTTGAAAACGTCGACCTCAGTTCATATTTAGAGCTTGTCTGGGAGGTTGTTAGGCTAAGGGAGTTTTCCCACCTGCCGTCACGCCTTGATTCTCGATTCCTATGGGCTGATGAAACTGTGGCTCGCCAATGGCACTACCTGCGGCATGTCAGGAATAGAATCAATCAGGTTGGGGATAGCAGAAGTGCGGGCATGGGCGTCAAAGCGAAGGAGATTCTACCGCGCTATCGTCAGATTCACGATGATGACGGGTTGACAGGATTATACGAGGTTGAAGTAGCGGAGTGCCAACGCGCCTGTTTCGCCGATGTGAATCTGATTAGCTATACGAAACACGGCGATACAATCGCAACGGTAATGGAGCGCTCACGGAGCTATTGGCGCGGCGATGGAGTACACCCAAGGCATTCGGAAGTCCTATTGGAAGGCAGCGTGGTAATCCGTCGAAATCTGTTTCAATCAAAGGTCGAGGAAGTGGACGTTTTGAGAGACATTGAGACAAATAGCATGATAGCCGCGAGCCTTCGCTGGACATAACCGTGGCGCCAGTTGCCCGGCGGAGGACACATGCTTCGAGGTTGGTTGGGCGCTGAATCGCATCTTCCAATGCCTGTCGCAGGTTGGCCCGTTGTAAGGCTGGAGGGTGACAGCCAACCGGTACTTTCTCCCGATGTACCGGTACTTGTTGAACCGGGGGGACGAATTGGGGTAAACTATCACGTGCCTCGTCTGAAGGTAGGAGCACGCTGTCAACCCAGCTTATTCTGTGACCGATCAGCGGCTCACTACTATCAACTCAATCCGTACTGGGAGGGCGAAATCGTGGGCGAGTGGCAAGACATCGAAGAATCGACGCACCTCGGTTCGTAGTCGGGACAATCATTGCATATCTCGACAAGGCAATCGTCTTGTAAGGGACAAAATCGCTATTCCCCATACGGATCAAGTTTTGGTAGGGTTCTCCATCGCAAAACCCTTAACTTATACCATTTCGCTTGAATAATAGTGCATACGATGTCTTAAAATATATCGTTCACTTACACCGTAGGCGGGGCATCTTGCCCCGCCGGCTTTGCGCGGACTTTGCGCGGAGACGAAACTTCTTGTTCCGCTCCGCGTAAATTTCTTGACCTGATTCTCGCCATCAATGCACAAGCATTTTAGAGAAATGGTATTAGTCCCCATCGGGCGGGGGCAAATCTCTATCGATCAACTGAGCGAATAGCGAAGGTGATAGAGATCCTCTTGCCCCGCCTTGGAACAACTCGATTGACACTATTTATGTACTGAGAATATTGAAAATGGTATAATCGCTGACAATCAAGGCAATCCCATAATCCTATAAATCACAGTTCAGACAATCGCCAAACGCATTATAAGCACTATCAATCTCGAAAATAAACTTTTGAGTCATTGGGCGATTTCAAATCAAGGCCGCACTGGGAGACAAACGATGAGACTCATACTAATAGGCTCCGAATACGCGGGCAAGACAACACTGGCTAACGCAATCACCGCATGGCTTAAAGAGACAACGGGCGGCGGTCGAACCTTCCACGACCACTTTACTATTCCCCCGGCCGAATTGCCGGAAGCCGAGCAGCAAGAATTCCTGAGGATGTCTCCGGAACTTCAAGCGATGTACCAACGCTACTCGCAGGAATACCATCTTCTACCGTCGTTTTACGCCGATTCCGATCACATGCTAGTCGGCTTCCACATTGAAGAAGCCGTGTTTGCGCCGCTATACTACAGCTACGGCGATTCGGACGACTTTTCGGCGGCGGCGCGCGCTATGGAACACCGAATCATTAAGCAGGCTCCCGACACCGTACTCATCTTGCTAAAAGCGTCGCCGGACGTGATTGCAAAACGGATGCGCGAAGCCCCGCACAAACACCCGGTCCTCCGGGAACAGGACATTGAGCATGTGCTTCTGCGGTTCGAGGAGGAATACCAGCAATCGCTGCTGGATAGAAAGTTTGTGCTTGATACGACTTTGGCGACGGTTGAGGAGACACTAGCGGAATTCGTCGCGCGGATAGATCCGTTTGTATCACAATCCGATCGCCTGCGAATGATGACCCACCAAGCCTTGCAGCAGAACAAAGAATTTTTTGAGCTACCAACCGTGTCGTAACCGAGTTCGCATTCTTCCATATCGTGTTATTTATGGACCAAGACTTAACTTTGCTGTCTCTTTCTTTGAACCAGACAAGTAGAGAACACAAATCTGCTAGGAATCTCTATAGCAGTCGCTATTCATCCCGTTGATCCCTACAATCTAAATTGCGTAGGTTCTAATGTAATTCAGATGAAAAAATCTTACAGGAGCTAACATCATGCACACACCACGCATTGATGACCGTGATTGGTCCGCACTGACCCTCGGTGATCGCATCCGTCAAATCGAGGTTGAGGGATATCTTCTGATACCCGATCTGCTTTCGCCCGATCATGTCACCCGGCTGAAGACGGAAACCGCGAAACTGAAAACTCGCCCCGTCGATTACAGCGTCCACCAACAGGGCTGCCCCAACATTCAATTCATTGGCGGCGAAATTTCTGAGTTGGCGGCGCATCCCCCGACCCTTGCCTTTCTACGAGAACTCTTCGGCGACGAGGTTCTCGTGATGTCCTTCGGATACGCGCGTTCCGAGCCGGGGCACCCGGGAATCAGTCTGCACACCGACGGACAGCCCTACGGCTCTGCGATATTCGGCTATGAAGGCAGCGTTCCCAGTATGGTGCGGGTGCTGTACTACTTGGATGACCTCACCAACGAAGTCTCGCCGTTCCGGGTCGTGCCTCGATCTCACCTCTCTCTGCACGCGGACGGCAACCCGTACAAGCGTTACGAGTGCCATCCGGAAGAGGTTATCGTTCCAGCCAAAGCCGGCTCAGCGGTGCTAATCAATCACAAAGTTTTTCACGGTAACTTTCCCAACGTCGGCGACCGGGCGCGTCGGATGTTGGCAATAGCCTATCGCCCGGCGTGGGCGGGGCCCATCGAAGAGGTAACCACCTGGGACGAGTCGGAAGTGGCGCAACTGCCCGACAACCTGCGCCCATTGTACGGAGACTGCAACACGCGGCACTGGGACTACCACGGCGGAAACAAACCGCCCAACATGGCGAGTGAAGCGCCGGGCTTGAACCCGAGCCGCTGGGAACGCGTGCAATAGCTCAATAAGACTTTCGCAAAAGTGTTGAAACTGGATAACTTCATCTCAAGAGGCAGTAGGAAGATGATGCCTAGAAACCGAGTTTTTTCCTCAAAACTCGGTTTCTTTTGTAGGCTGTCCCGGTCTCAAGAGCCCAAAATACAAAGGAACACAATATGAAACTCATTCTCGTAGGCTGCGAGTATTCCGGAAAGACAACGTTACAACTCCTGATTTCCGCATGGCTGCAGCGCATCACCGGTTCGCATCGTCCGTTCTTCCACGATCACTTTGCCCTGCCTTCTGGAGAACGCCCGCCGATCAACTCTCAATACCCCGTGGAGATCCAGGAAGAGATTATGGCGCTGAGTCCCAAACTCAAGGAGATGTTCCAGCGCTACATCATCGAATACCATCTCGGCTCCTCCTTTTATGAATATCCCGACCACGGTTTGGTAGGCTTCCACATTGAGGAAGCGGTGTACGCGCCATTATACTACGGTTACGGCGGTCCCGGCGAATATGCCGACCGCCGCGTGCTCGCCCGATCAGCTGAAGCGCATATCATGGAAAAAGCCCCCGATACCGTGCTAGTCTTGCTCAAAGCGTCGGCAGAGGTCATTGCGAAACGAATGCGCGAAAACCCGCGCCCGAAGTGCCCTCTGCAAGAGCAAGATATCGAATATGTGCTCCAACGTTTCGAGGAGGAATACAACAGCACGCTCCTACGGAAACGGTTTGTTCTCGATACCAGCAAATCGACAATAGAGGACACGTTCTCTGAATTCGTAACCAATATCCAACTGTACCTGACGGACGAGGATCGACTACGTATTTTGGGCAGGGCGACCCCAACCCGCCGCGCTACGGTAGATTCGAACATTCACTATTACCGGGATGACGATTTGCGTCGCATCCTATCAACCGGTTCACCCTCAAGACGAGATGATGGATAACGTACGCTCGGGAGAAGACGATGCATCCTCGCCAGGCTAATCTGCGCTGACCTAAGTTCAGCGATTGTTCGTAATCTCCGCACCTGATTTTTCTAGGATAACCTTAGACTTTGCTAACCTTCATCTCAGCGAGAAAGGGCACGGACCATGGCTTTTGCAAATAAACACTGGTTGTATGCCGCTGTTCTGGTGGTGTTGCTTTGCGTTTCCGTCGCTATATTCCTGCTCATTCAGGGGCCAAACACGAACGAAATTCCTAGACTATCTCCCACGACATCCAAGGCGACAACTTCCGCGAACACAACATCAGACCCAATATCCGTAGATCTTCAACAGAAGAAGTTAGAGATGCAAGCGTGGTCGGTTGATTTTCTTAACCGATTCCCTGATGTTCCTGCGGCTGAAGCGCTTGTTGATAGCTATCGAGAACTTCTTGACCGAGTTATTGACCGTAATGCGGAGTTGCAGGAAAAAGGGTATTCAAAAAAAGCACGTGTCGAGCAACTCACTCGGTTCGCCGAGAACATTGTGCTAGACATAGAAGAACGCACGCACTCAGGGGCTCTCCATATGCAGTTAATGCGTGAGAACCCCAAGTTAAAAACAGCAATTGACCGCTATACCCACACGAATGAAATGTTTCCACTCCCACTTTACCTGTTTCGCGTAGGAATAAATCCGCACGATCACGAACATGAATGATCCCGTCTGGCACAACCATGTCTATACATTGCCCGACTATGTATATTCGTAGAGTGCGATCAAAGGAACAATCAACTGAGATCGAGTGAGTGAATAACGAACACGATAAAAGATCTTTTAACGAAGGATTAAGAAAATGGATAGTGACCACGACAGCTAATCCCGATAGAATATCCGACTCGCTAGCCACTCGCTTCATCTATTCGCTCAGTTGCTTCTCTACAATCAGATGTGATTGCCTTGCCAACCAGACAAAAACCTGTTGACCGAAAAGCGCTGAACAGATAAAATGACTGTCGTCTACCACCGAAATCAGCATCAACCTCAAAGCGATGTTGTACCAGATTCGCCATAAATCCAACCATGGCAGTAGACCAGCCAAACATCCTGTGGATATGCACCGATCAGCAACGCCACGATACGATCGGTGCGCTGGGAAACCCCCACATCCATACCCCGACGCTCGATAAACTCGTCGCCGAGGGCGTCGCCTTCACTTCAGCCTACTGCCAAACCCCAATTTGCACCCCCAGCCGCGCCTCCTTCCTGACCGGTCGATACCCCAGCCACCTCGGCGTCAACAGCAACAGTAACATCCGCTTTCCCGATGACGCACAGTTAGTCACACGCACCCTCGCGGAGACCGGATACGACTGCGGCATGGCGGGAAAACTTCACCTTTCAACGGTCACCGGCCGCGTGGAACCGCGCCCCAATGACGGCTACCGCGTCTTTAGGTGGTCGCATCACCCCCGCCCGGAAACCTACTGGGAAGTCCAACACCACGCCTACCACCAGTGGCTTGAGGAGCAAGGCGTGGACTGGTTCGACTACTATCCGACCCAACCGTGGACGGAGAAAGTACACGCGTCGGCAGCAGCCGGCATTGAGACCCGATACCACCAAACGACTTGGTGCGCAAACGAAGCCATAGCCTTCATGTCCGAGCCGCGCAAGGGACCCTGGCTGATGAGTGTCAACCCGTTCGACCCGCATCCGCAAGGCGCGTTCTTCAGCGCTCCCCGAGAATACCTCGACAAATATAACCCCGCGTCCCTGCCCGGTCCCCACTTTCGAGAAAGCGATTTGGACAACCAAGCACGGCTGCGTAACGTTGACTTCCAATCCACCGCAACCCCTCCGGAAGAATACCCGGCGCGTGAGATGCAGGCGGCGTACTACGCCTCGATCGAGTTGATTGACGCGCAAGTCGGACGGATGCTTGAAGCACTGGAAACCAGCGGTCAACGAGAGAACACTGTCGTCATATTCATGAGCGATCACGGGGAGACGTTGGGCGACCACGGCTTGACGCGCAAGGGTTGCCGTTTCTATGAAGGGCTGGTACATGTCCCGCTCATCATTTCAGCCCCAAGCCGGTTTCAGGGGGGCGTGCGAAGCGGCGCGCTGGTGGAATTGATCGATATCGTGCCTACATTGCTCGAACTGGCAGGACTTGACGTGCCCAAAGACCTACAGGGTCGGTCGTTGTTGCCAATCTTGACCGGCGAGACGATGGAAAGCATTCACCGCGATGTCGTGCGTTCTGAATTTCGCGACGCCCTTGATATGCCGAACCGAAGTCATGCCGACATGATCTTTGACGGACGCCACAAACTGGTCGTGTATCACGGCACCGGGTTGGGAGAACTT
This sequence comes from Candidatus Poribacteria bacterium, assembly GCA_965204085.1. GTDB lineage: Bacteria > Poribacteria > WGA-4E > WGA-4E > JAJDTR01 > JAJDTR01. The sequence continues at coordinate 474,513 of CBDBEE010000003.1, forward strand.
TTCGATCTGGAGGAAGATCCGCACGAGTTCGACAACCTGTGGGACGCAGGGGAGGCGGCAGACATCAAAGGGGAGTTGCTCATCCGACTGTTTGATGACGTGGTGTTCGCAACTAATCAAGGCCAACCCCGAATCACATAAGATCAACCGATCGGATAGGGAGGGCGATAGTAGATCCCAAGGCGACAGAAATCACTTTTCCCTTTGGTGGGAGGGAATTAAGCGACTGCTTAAGAAGTGCGATAGAGATCCCATGCATTGCACGTTTGGGACTGCTTGTAACATTTAGATGTCTAACTCGTATAAACAGTCACAAAGACGGAATCCTTAAATGTACACGTTGAATACAGGAGACAAATTATGAAAACGCAAACCTTTACGGCAAGCATCTCGCATGAGGATGAGTGGTTTGTCGCGCAATGCTTGGAGGTCGATGTTGCAAGCCAAGGTAAAAGCGAGGATGAGGCGATAGAGAATCTAGCAGAGGCGTTGGAGCTCTATTTTGAACCGCCGCGCCCCACCGTGATGCCGAAAATCCGAACATTTGAGGTTAGCGTCAACAGCGATGAAACCGCTTTCTTATCGTCAGATTAAACGTAAACTGGAAAAAGCGGGATTCCCCATCAGGCATCAACGCGGCAGTCACGTGAAGTTTATCCGTGAACGTGATGGCGAGATTCGGACAGTGATGGTTCCACGTCACCGTGAAATTAGTGTGGGACTCTGCGCTCCATAGTGCGTCATGCGGGTATGACCCTAGAAGAGTTTGAGCAACTTTAAAACGGCAGGTCTGAATAGTCCGTAGGTTGGATTGAGCACGACATAACCCAACTTCAATGGATACCGGTGATACAAACAAAAATACTACATCCACCCTGTAGGAGCGATCTCCCGATCGCGACCCGCCAAACCGAAACGGAACATCCGAAACCGGCCAAAATAATTATTGGATTTACCATATCCACAACGGAGCAACACCATGACCCAACCCCTGCGAATCGTCTCAATCGGCGCGCATCCGGCTGACATATTTGATCAATCCGGCGGCACGATGGCGCACCACACCAGCCGGGGCGATTACGTCGCTTGCGTCGTGTTGACACACGGCGCCCGCGTGCACGATGCCGTCATAAGCGACGCCATGTTCCATCGTGAGGAGATCCCGGACGAATCCGAGCTGACGAAACTCATGGAGGATCGTTCGGATGTCAAGGCGGAGGAAGTCCGCGCCGCATGCAAGATCGTAGGAGTGGAGAACATCTACTTCTTCGGTGCGGACGATGCGGTGCTCCTCGTCACGGAAGACATGGTCAGGCGCCTGGCGAGACTGTTCCGCGAGTTGCGTCCCGATGTCGTACTGACCCATTTTCCCAAAGAAAACGACGCGCTCACCAATTCGCACGCTATCACCGGACAAATCGTAATGCACGCGACCTCACTGGCGGTCAGCGTGGATCCCGGCGATCGGAATCCACCCCATCGCGTGGCAGCGGTCTTTTTCTTCGGCACCGGAGCGGCTGCGGTGCCCGCCAACGTATGGCGGTCGGAGGGCGGGTTTTACAACGATGTGTTCATCGACATCACGGATGTCGTGGACAAGAAACTGGCGGCACTGGACTGTTTGGTGAGCCAAGGATACGGCGGTGCTTATGCGCGAAAGCGCATCGAAACCAGTGATGGCGCGTTTGGCGTAGCGGGCGGATGCGCGTACGCGGAAGGTTTCATCTCCATGAAGGCAGAGACCCATTACTACCTGCCCGTCACGGAGCATGCGCTCAAGACGGCTCGCAAATCCGACCACGAGTTAATCAAGGACCGGTCCTATCGAATCTCGGTCGATTAAACATTTTCAATGCAATCCTAAATCGTATCTTTATGATTGGCAACGGCGAAAACCATTGTATCGCACATCGCCATGCGACAGATGTATTCAAAGTTCCCAAGCCTCAAAATCGCGCCAATCGAATCTTGGCTCCCAGCCGAGCATCGCCTCGGCTTTGCGAATGTCGAAGACAGCGGCATACGGATCCGCCTCAAAGTACCCCATATCCTTGACCGGCGGGAGCGTTCCATAGATAGACTCCAAAACATCCAGCGTCGGGATGGAGTAGAACGTGTGTTTCGCAGAGAGAAAAAACGACTCGAAGGGCATCTCGGCATCGGAGCCAAATTCAAAGGAGGCGGCTGCGGCGCACGCACGCGCCACATCTCGGATAGCGATATGAGCGCCGAACCAGAGTTTGCCCTTCATCTCCTCAAGACTCATGTCGGCGCGGGCGCGGGCAATGATGTTCCTTACGGATTCCTCGGTGCGTTTCATCCAGACCCACATGTAGCGCAGAGAGATTACCTCCAAACCGAACGCCTTGGCATAGTTGACGCCGATTAGCTCGCCGAAATGTTTCGACAAACTGTAGGTCTCATGAGGCCATAGCGGGTGCTCTTCGTCAATGGGAACATACTGTGGCGCTAGCTCCACGCTGTGAATGCCGAAACCGGTACTCGACTCGCTGCAGCCGTATACCACGCGGTTGACACCCTTGAGGCGCGCAGCCTCGAAAACGTTAAAGGATAGCGTGGTATTCACGCCGATTACCGTCTCCGGCAGATCGTCGCCGTAAGGGTCGGGAATTGCCGCCAAATGCACGATTTGGTCGAAGCCGTCGACAACTTTGCAAGTCTCCTCAAGGTTCCTAAGGTCTACTTCGCGGAATGCCACATCAACTTTGGGCGGCGCAACGTCAAGGCTGGTCACGTTGTGCCCGGCGGTAGCGAGTTCATCGCAGACGTAAGTGCCGATAGCGCCGCTTCCGCCGGTGACCGCAATGTTCATATCAAAATCCTCCTCTCGAACTGCGGGCGATATTCTATCATTTACCCACTCCGAGCGCAAATCTGCTATAATAGTCAAACGATGGTCGCAATAGACTATGCCATTCCCCCTCCCCGTAGACGGGAATCAAGCGACCGAGGAGGGAGCGCGATAGAAATCCCTTTGCCCCGCTGCGTTGCGTGAAGACACGGCTGCTTATTTTACTCCACGCACGTTTCTTTACTTAATAGATGCAATCAATGTACTTGCATTTTAGGGAAATGGTATAAATTCACCAACGTTCGATTAGCTGTTCCACACGGCGTTCAAGCAAATGAGGCTGTCCATGATACGACACGATGAAAGAAAAAGAACCTTTGATTGTGAACCCACGCTGACAGATACCCAAGTCCTGAAGTTCTGCAAAGAAGGTTTTCTCATGATGGAAGGTCTTGTGCCGGACGAGATAAATCAGCGCACCTTTGCTTATCTCGACGAACACCCCTCCAAAGGACCGAGCACCATCATCCTTGAAGACTGGTTTCGTGACAACGTCCTCCTTGAACCGCAGGTGGCAGGTGCGGTGAGATCCATCCTCGGCACGGCTGTCGGGCTGCCGGTACTTATGAGCAATCACCGCGTGCAGTGCCCGGCTCCGCTGGGAGATTGGCATCACGACGCGGACTCGCTGTTTGGCCCCGAAGTCAACTACCTCCAAGTATTCTACTATCCGCAGGATGCTCCCTTAGAGATGGGTCCGACGGAGGTGCTTCCCGGCTCGCATCTGCAAGAATCACCCCGCGGCGCGGAACACCACGGAGCCGTGTCAACCACCGCACCCGCCGGATCGGTCTTCATCACCATCTACTCCCTCCTGCACCGTAGAACCAAATCTACCGCCTCGGGAATGCGAAACCTGTTGAAATGGAGTTATTGGCGAACCGTTCCGCCAAAACGCGATTGGATTCACGAGTTGGACTTTGATTTTCACACCGCGGACTACGGAGGACACGGCGTTTGCAAATACATTGCCAACATGTTCTACTGGCTCTGCGGGAAAGCGGACGAATTCCGCACGTGGGGCGGTCAGTCTTGGCCCTGCAGTTTTCCGCCCGGCAGCCAAATCGGCAAGTCCTACGGTTTCCCATCCGGCCCCCCGAAATGGTAAACCAGCCGATCAACTGACTGGATAACGAGTGATCAAGAGAACGATCAACTGAGTGGATAGCGAAGGCGATAGTAAATCCCATAGTGACCGCGATAGTGATCCCATAGTAAATCCCGTGCGATAGTGATCTTGACAGCGAAGGAGCAACTGACCAATAGGGAAGGCGGTAGGTATCCCATTCAGACACTTTCTCCCCAAAAACTCCGCCTCTACTACGCCCTGCCCCGCTCAGATGCCAACCACTTCCCGCCTTTAATCCGTGTAATCAGCGTAATCCGCTTAATCCGTGATTCAGACAATCTCCCGCGCGATAGAGATCTTCAATGTGGTGTGTTACTTGGTGATGTTCCTTGGTAGGAACTCGACTGACTGAACACAGCTTCCACTCCAATGATTCAAACATCTCTAATCCCAGGGGAAACGCATCTAATTTAGAGGATGTCTCATGGCGGTAGAATTTACGACTAATGTTGGGTTTCACTCATATTTTTGACATGTTCATGCAAAGTGGGGACTCGGAAACGCCTCTAAGATTAACGATCATTAACGAATTTCGTTCAACCCAACCTACGATCCTTAGAAAACTTGCCACAAACTTGGCCTGATTTTCTTTTTTACCAAGCAGAAAATTTAGATGCGTTTCCCCTGTCTCTAATCCCGAAACTTCTTGACAGTTTTTTACAGGTATGATATAGACTATATGTCAATCTGAAGGTGGCGAATAGTCACTATTATGCGTGCCGTATAATCGACCTCTTGAGAGCAGCAGTCCTGCAATATTTACGCTTGGATTTTACAGGGCTTGCAACTCTTGAATCCAATACCTGAAAAGGAGTTCTACCATGATGAGGAAACTTGCGTCTATCACATTAAGTTGCGTGCTACTGTTCAGCGTCGCCGTGCTATGCGTAAACGCACAGGCACCGACAGAACCAAAGATTGTCTTCATGACCGATCGGGATGGGAACTTTGAAGTCTACATTATGAACAAGGACGGGAGCAATCCGCAAAACCTTAGCAACAATCCCGCTGACGACTTTGCCCCAAGGTGGTCTCCTGATGGCACAACTATAGCTTTTATCAGCGGCAGAGATCACATGGGTTGGGAAGGGGACGTTTACCTTATGGACCCCGATGGTAGCAATCAACGTAGTGTGGCAAACACTCCGGAGGGTGAACAGGATTTAGGGTGGTCTCCTGACGGCAAACAGATTGTCATGGAAGTGAATATTGCTCCGCGCCAAATCTTCGTTATGGATTCCGATGGTGAAAACCGCCTTCAACTAACGGACGAGACGATGGCAGACAACCAGCAGCCATCCTTCTGTCCTGACGGTCGCATCGCCTTCACCTCCGGTCGGGATGGGAACGGTGAAGTCTACCTTATGGACGCTGATGGGGGTAATCAGACCAGAATAACGAACCATGCCGCAACTGACCGGGAACCAACCTGTTCTCCGGACAATACACAAATCGCTTTCTGGTCCGATCGGGCTGGGGATCTGGAAGTCTTCGTTACGGGTATCGATGGCGGCGATGCACGCAACATAACGAGAACTCCCGGGCATCACTGGCCTTCGCACTGGTCCGCTGACGGTTCGGAGATACTCTTCACCTCCGAGCGGGATGGGAACGGTGAAATCTACATTATGAATTCCGATGGCAGCAATCAAGTCAACCTAACAAACCATCCCGGCTATGACGACCGACCGGACCTGTTTGAGCCTGGTGCCGGGACGGCTGTTTCTCCTAATGGCCGGTTCAAAGCAACATGGGGCTGGATCAAGAAGAAAACCGAATAGGATTTGAAACTCTTTAAGATCATAGTGGCCCTCGTGTTCTTGGTGGTGTAACCTCCGCAAACTCTACACAACTGGTAGCCCAACTTTCTAAATTGGCAATTTCGCGAGCAACCGGAAAAACCAAGATAGAATTTTGGGCTACAAGTTAATTTACCGAAGTCACGCTAAATGAAGGCGGGAAATAGCTGGTAAAGTTTTAGAGGAGGTTTACGATGGGATTTAAAGAGAGATCTGCTTATATCTCCTTAAGTTGCGTGATACTGTTGAGTGGCATTGCGCCATTTACAAACGCAAAAGCGCCCGAAGGAACAAGAATCGCCTTCGAGTCCGGTCGGCGTTTACATGGCGGGCTAACCGAAATCTTCATTATGGATGCTGATGGGAGGGATGAACACCCTCTATTCGTCGTCCCGCCTCATAACGACCAAAATCCAGCCTGGTCGCCTGACGGTAAAAAAATGGCATTCACTTCTCAGCGGGCTGGCAATCAGGAAATCTGGCTTGTGACCCTCAACAGTGACCGTCCGCTGGGCGCCGAGGCCGGCAAACCATTCCAACTGACGAGTAGTCCCGGCTTGGACCAATATGCAGATTGGTCGCCTAACGGTAAAAAAATCGCCTTCCAATCCAATCGGGATAAGAACTGGGAAATCTACGTTATAGATGCCGACGGGACAAATAGACGCAGACTGACCAACCATCGCGCGTCTGACACTACGCCAGATTGGTCGCCTGACGGCAGGAAAATCGCCTTTGTCTCCGCACGGGATGGTAACCTCGAAGTCTACGTTATGGATCGCTCCGGGAACAATCAACACAACATAACGAACCATGCCTTCACTGACACCAATCCAAGCTGGTCCCCCAGCGGTAAAAAGATTGCTTTTAGCTCCTATCGGGACGATAGCGAGGAAATCTACGTCATGGGTGCCGATGGCAAGAATCAACGTAACATAACGAACCACCCCTCGGCTGACAGCAATCCATCCTGGTCCCCTAGCGGTAGCAGTATCGCCTTCCAATCCAATCGAGACGGCAACCTCGAAATCTACGTTATGGATACGAGTGGAGACAATCAACGTAGGCTAACGAGAAAAGCCGAGTTTGACAAAAATCCCGCCTGGTTTGATCCTCGTGGGCTTTCTGTCTCGCCTGCCGGCAAACTCCAAACATTGTGGGGCTGGATTAAGAAGAAGACCGAATAAGATTTGAACGTCTTTAGGGTCATATTCGTCCTCGTGTTCTTGACGGAGCGAATCCTTTGCTAGCTCTACACAACTCGACTTTGGCTAAAGTCACATCTTGGCAAATGGCCAAAGTAGAGCATAAATGAGGGTGGAATATAGTTGCCAATGCTTTAGGGAGCCGTACGATGGGATTCAAACAGAAACTTGCGTATATCTCGTTAAGTTGCGTAATACTGCTGAGTGGCATTGCGCCATTTACAAACGCGCAAGCGCCCGAGGAAACAAGGCTTGCCTTCGAGTCCGCCCGACGTCTCGGCGGTCTCAGCGAAATCTACATAATGGACACGAACGGAAATGATGACCACCCTCTGATGAAACAAGCACCTGGCAACGAGCAATTTCCCGCCTGGTCTCCTGACGGGAAAACAATCGCCTTCACCTCCAATCGGGATGGTGGTGGTGGGTCGGCGCTTGTGGATATCTACCTTGTGGATCTTGAGGGTGACAGAGAACTGGGTCACGAGGATGGCAATCCACGCAACATAACGAACAATCCCGCATTGGACCACTATCCCGCCTGGTCTCCTAACGGGAAAAGTATCGCCTTCCAATCCAATCGGGATAAGAACTGGGAAATCTACGTTGTAAATGCCGATGGGGAAAATCTACGCAGACTGACGAACAATCGCGCGGCTGACACTACGCCAGCCTGGTCTCCTGACGGTAGGGAAATCGCCTTTGTCTCTGCACGGGATGGTAACCTTGAAGTCTACGTTATGGATCGCACTGGGAACAATCAACACAACATAACGAACCATGCCTTCACTGACACCAATCCAAGTTGGTCTCCCAGCGGTAACAAGATTACCTTTAGCTCCTACCGGGATGATAGCGAGGAAATCTACGTTATGGATGCCGATGGGAAGAATCAACGCAACATAACGAACAATCCCTCGCTTGACAGTAATCCCTCTTGGTCTCCTGACGGGAAAAGTATCGCCTTCCAATCCAATCGGGACGGTAACCTCGAAATCTACGTTATGGATACCGATGGAAACAACCAACGCAGGCTAACGAGAAAAGCCGAGTCTGACAAGAATCCCGCTTGGTTCGATCCACGTGGCCTTTCTGTATCACCTACCGGCAAACTCGAGACCTCATGGGCACGGCTCAAGCAGAACATTGAGTAGTGCCGATCTTGATGGGTTCGGTGGCTTGCAGCACGTTTCGTCCATATCCTTTTGCCAATTGATTATCCCGGGGTTGTCGCGTTTGACCCACTTTGAACGAGCCTAACATACGTTTCACTATTCTTGAACGCGATCTTATAGTCATTGCAGCTAATAATTCACATGGATATGGGTAACAGCATTCTTCTGTACCACAATCTGTTAGATTGTGGTATGCGCAAACTAAATGAAGATTAAGTATTTTAATCGGTAATTCTAGTTTTCCCTAAACTCGGTAGGTGCGGTTTCCTAACCGCACCAAGCATCGTTAGGATATTACCGAATTATTTTTTTAACTTCATACAGTTTGCGCTACTGGGGTGCGTCCGATTTTTGGGTAATTACACATATCGTCATCGTTCACTAACATACAATCGCAATATGTGTAAATATGATTGTAAATGACCATAACAACCCTGATTGTCCCAGCTATTCGCACACTGTTTCGCGCGAAGGCAGGATCATGAACTCCGCTCCCGAATTGTGCTGAACTCTTCGCTATTCATACTTTCGCGGGGCTTCCAACTCTTGAACGGGAGTTTTGCAATGAAGAAGAAACTTGCGCTTATCGCACTAAGTTGCTTGCTACTGTTCAGCGTCACTATGCTATGTATAGACGCACAGCCGCCGACAGACGCAAAGATTATTTTCATGACCGATCGGAATGGGAACTGGGAAATCTACATCATGAACAAAGACGGGAGCAATCCGAAAAACCTCACCAAAAATCCCGGTGACGACTTTGCCCCACGGTGGTCTCCTGACGGCTCAACCATAGCCTTCTGCAGCGGAAGGGATCACAAGGGTTGGGAGGCGGACGTTTACCTTATGGATCCCGATGGCAGGAATCAACGCAGTCTGGGGAACACTGCGGAGGCGGAGCTGGATTTAGGGTGGTCACCCGACGGCACACAGATTGTCATGGAGGTGAATCTTGGTCGGCGGCAAATATTCGTTATGGATGTCGATGGCGATAACCGCGTTCAACTGACGGATGCGGCGCAGGGAGAAAACCAGCAGCCATCCTGGTGTCCTGACGGTAGCATCGCTTTCACCTCCGATCGCGATGGAAACGGTGAAATCTACCTTATAGACCCCGATGGCCGCAATCCGCGCAGGATTACAAACCATCCCGCCACCGACCGGGAGCCAACCTGCTCTCCTGACGGTAAAAAAATCGCTTTCTGGTCCGATCGCGCTGGGGATCTGGAAGTCTTCGCTATGGATATCGATGGGGGCAATCCACGCAACATATCGAAAACTCCCGGGGATCAATGGCCCTCCGAATGGTCTGCCGACAGTAAAGAGATTATGTTTACCTCCGAGCGGGATGGGAACGGTGAAATCTACATTATGAATGCCGATGGCAGCAATCAAACCAACCTAACGAACCATCGCGGCTATGACGATCGTCCGCACCTTTTTGATCCTCGTGGGTTGTCTGTCTTTCCTAGCGGCAAGTTCAAAGCAACGTGGGGCTGGATTAAGCAGAACATTGAATAGTACCGTTGTTGACGGATTCGGCTGCCTGTAGTTCGGTTAGTCCTTGCCTTATGCCACTTAATTGTCCGTGGGTTGTCGCTTCCGCCCTGCTTGAATCAAGCCTTGTACACGTCTCGCTATTCTTCAATGCAATCTTAGCACCCTTGACTGTCTTAGCCATTAGCGCGCTGTTTCACGCGAAGACAGGATTATGAACTCCGCTTTTGACTCGTACTAATCTTCTGGCGACCTATACCTGTGTTTCCATTGGGTACGGACTTGCAAGAGTTGATCAGCAACTCGCTTGTGTTGCGCCGTCCGTTCACGCTCACCGGTTCCCGACTCCAGGAAATGATTGGGCACACCTCTTTCATCGCTATATTCACCAATAGGACTATATAATCATTGAGATTCGATTCCTGGGTTGTGTTGAGGCAGGCCGACTTGGCTGGTATGTTGTGCTGGGTTTAACTGTCAATCAGCAAATTCGGTGACATGCAGGAGCCGAAACCCAACGATAGCATCGACAAGCCCGTCTGTTTCTGAATCAACCTCTAACTGAAGCAAAAAGGTCTCTCCAACACTGCTCTCCGGCATTCAAGATTCGTACTAAGCTAAATATCGGAAACATCCAATGACCTCATTTGTGACTGAACTGCAGGACAATCGCATCTGTCTTCATTGACACCCAAAGCAAAAACCGTTAAAATGATTCCCGAAAAACGGTTGATTCCGTACCGATTACCTGCCAATACCACTAACGTCGGTACAATACTTGACGAGAAATTTAGGAAGGTAGAGTCATGAAATTCGCGTATGTTTTGTCCATCTGTTTTCTCCTCGGACTAAGGTTCACGGGCGACGCGCTAGCTCAGAGGGACAAGGGTACTGTCGTTTGGTCTTCCAATAGAAACACGCGAGCCCCGGGTGAGCCTCCAGGTAAAAACTATGATCTCTGGGTTATGAATGCCAGCGACGGCAAAAACCGAATAAGAGTCACAGATCTTCCGAAGGATGAGATGGAGCCAGCATGGTCTCCCGATGGCTCACAAATCGCCTTTGCAAGTAACAGGGATGGAAAGAACGATATTTTCCTTATTGATGTGGATCGGGATGAGCTTGGTAGGGTGATTTCATCGCCGCATAAACACGGTTGGAGAGTTGCTGCTACGATGAACAACAATGTGCGAAACCTAACAAACGATCCCGGGAACACTGACGAGTCGCCAACATGGTCGGGAAGCGGTGGGACAATCGCCTTCATGTCCAGGAGAGACGGGAACCGTGAAATCTACCTTATGCGTTCCGACGGGAGCGGTCAACGCAATCTGACAAATCATCCCGCAGAGGACCGCGAGCCGGCGTTCTCTTATGACGGCACAAAGATTGCCTTCAGAAGCAATCGGGACGGATCCGAGAACATCTACATCATGAACCCCGATGGAAGTGGAGTAGAAAGAATCACCGACCACCCCGGCAGCGAATCGCAACCAACTTGGTCGCGTAGCGGTAAAAAAATCGCCTTCTCAACCAATAGGGACGGGAATGGTGAGGTCTACACGATAGATATTGAAACGAAGAAGGAACGCAACATTACCGACAATCCGCGTTGGGGAGAAAGCTCTCCAATGCTTCCTGCTAACGGTAGAGACATTATCTTCTCTGCCGTGGTTGGAGCTGACAGCTTCCAAGCCGACCTCCTAGTTATTGAAGATTTCGAGAAATGTGGAGCAAGGTGCAAGCCCACAAACCTACTGGAAGATATGGACCCCTGGGGAAGGGGCCGCGGTACCAGAGATATTGACCCTGACTGGATTGATCCGGCGTTTCCACGGTCTGTCTCCCCCGAGAGACAGAAATTGAGCACGGCGTGGGGGAAGATAAAACTCATGGGCGCCGGCCGAAAATAGATGACTCGCAATCTATCTCCGATGCCAACCCTGTAACGAGAAATTGGAAACCCTCGAATCTTCTTTATGAAAAGAGAACCGAGGGTTTTCTGTTTCTGCGCGAAACATCTCTTCTAAAATTAGGGTAGGTTGGCGGTGTGATTTACTTTGAGCAATTGGTATAAGAGTTGGAAGCACGCCATTATCCCTATCGGAATAATTCATTCAGCAAGTAACACTCCTTTTTCGCTCAATGACTAGCCGTGAAAAGCGTTCCTTCGTGGCCTGGTTTTCACTCCAGCGGAGTGCTATGTCAATAGAACACGATTCCTCCTCGCGTCTGCACTCCAGAGGATCAAACGAACGATCAACTGAGTGGACAGCGAAGGCGATAGAAATCCCTTAGTGAGTGCGATAGTAGATCCTGTGCAATGTCGAGTGTTACTTGAGAGCACGCCATTATCCCTGTCGGAATAATTCTTTCAGCAAGCAACACGTTCTAGTCGGAGTCCCATTCCTCGATCCAGAGGATCGAAATGTTAATAGAACGCGACATGTCCAGATACCCGCGCTCCAGCGGAGCGCAATGTGTATAGCGCATCATCAAATGACGTCATTTTTCGCTCTGTGGCTGGCTTTGAAAAAGTGTTACTTGATAGAAAGTAGCTCGTTGCCATGATACGCATACCGAAACCCAAATGGACGACAGATCCCTTCTTGGTCGTTATAGTCTTCGTTGGAATCGCCGTGCTTCCCTTCAAATGCAGCATCGTATACCCTATTGAGTTTATCGGGGGTACCGATGACGCTGCCTACGTCGGCATGGCGGTTAATCTGGCGAATGGCAAAGGGTTTTCCAACGACCACATGCAGTATTCGTTTTTCATGTCTCGGCTGAAATATCCTGAGATTACACATCCGGAAGCCCATTATCCCCCGTTGTATTCAATTCTGATTGTCCCCTTCTTCCTGATACTGGGAAAGACCGCCTTCGCAGCCAAATTGCCTTCCATACTTATTGGTTCCATCTTCCTTCCGGTTTTCCTTTATCTTCTCACAGAGCGATTAAGTCGCAGCCGAGTAACAGGTCTCGCCGCAGGATTGAGCGCGATGTTCTTCCCATTTTTCTTTTCAACGTCGCTGAAGGCTGCGGGCGATTTGCTGTTCTCCCTCACGATCGTGGCAAGCTGCTTTTTCATCATAAAGGCTCAGGACTCGCCGAAGTTCTTTTATCCTGCGGGAGTCTTTATTGGGCTTGCATATTATGCAAAGGGCACTGGCTTATGGATCATTCCCGCTTATTTCATATTCTGTGTCATATGGGCAGGCTTCAAGATCTTGCGAAGCCGGAAGTTATGGATCTGTTTTGCTATCGTTTTCTTGGTCATGCTGCCGTGGTTTATTAGAAACACCATCCATTTTGGCAACCCCATCTTTAGCACACAACAATACACGGCTGGATACATTGGCTACAAAGATTGGGAAGCAGGGTCGTACTCCCTCCATTGGGGCAAAGAGATGCCGTTCCTGTTTGACAAGTTCAGAGAAGCGGGATTCGAGAGAATCTGTGAAAAGACTTGGGACTTCTACGGACGGTATTTCCGGTGGGCTTTCGTGGACATGGACCTGTCGGGCAGTTCATGGAGGCACTTCGAAGCGAAAGATTTTCTCGACTATTATGCGGGCATTCCTGCCATCCTAGGGCTGCTGTTGTTCATCCTGTCCTGTCTATATTTGCTGCTGCGACGCGCATCCAAAAAACAGGAAAATGAAGGAACGGGGATAGGCGAGTTCCTCCTGCCCTGGCACAATCGCAATCTCCATATACTGTGGCTGTTGAACTTCTTCCTAATGTCATTCCTCGCAGTCTGCTGGGCTCCCATTTCACGTCTAGCGTTTCCGTTGGTCGTGATTAATATGGCTATAGGCTGGACCACCTACCACGTGGCAGCAAAACAAATATTCGCCAAGACAAAATACTCACATTTAATACCCCCCTGTTTGATTGCGGCACTGATGACGTTGGTGTTGTGTTTATCCGCGGCGGACGTTTATGGTGACTATAAGAGCCGCCGCGGGCCATACGGAGAAAGTAGTGAGGCAAGGGTGGAAGCGGGAAAGTGGCTCAAGGAGAACGCGCCTGGTTCCGTTGCGATGTACCGTGAACCGGGGGGCGTGAGTTTTTATTCGGAGGGAAAAGTAATACAGATACCGCTGGACGAGTTGGACAGAATCATCATGGTGATGAAATTCTACAAAGTTACGCACATCATACCGTATGCTATCCCCGGTCCCATTGATGAGCCCACACCGTCCTGGGTATTGCGGCCCGCCATTAAACCGTTGGTAGAGGGTGAGATGCCCGGACTCAAACTGGTTTATGACGGGGGATTGAAGATATACGAGATACAATATGACCTTTTGCCGGCGGTGGATATTGATTTCGAGGGTTTCGGCAGAAGCAGAAGGAATGTGACGCGGTAGGTTCTCCGTCTTGAGAATCACCTGCACTCTGTCTGCAATTGATGTCTTTTCATTATACTATTATGACACGACCCATACCCACTGTTGCTCTTCACACCAATCCTCGTAGGCGGGGCATCTTGCCCCGCCGGCTTTGCGCGGAGACGTGGCTTCCTACTTTCCTTTACTCAAAAATCATTACTTGATCCACGTAATTAATGCACTCGCATTTTAGAGAAATGGTATAAGCTCGACTTTGTACATCTATAGGTTGGAATCAAACGAACGATCAACTGAGCGGATAGCGAAGGCGATAGAAGATCCTATAGTGACTGCGATAGAGATCCCATAGTAAATCCCGCGCGACAGAGATCCTCCATGTGGTGTGTTACTTGGTAGTGTTACTTGAGAGCACTCCATTATCCCTGTCGGAATAATTCTCTCAGCAAGTAACACTTGTTTTTCGCTCTATGACAGGTTTTGAAAAAGCGTTCCTTCGTAGAATGGTTTCACTCCAGAGGATCAAACGAACGAATAGTGAGTGCGATAGTAGATCCTGTGCAATGTCGAGCGTTACTTGAGACAGAAATGGAAAAAGCAAAGCTAAGACGAGCACCGTTGATCGAATTCAACCGAAGTCACATGACCTCATACCAAACGATAGAAATCCTATACTGAGGACAATAGAAATCTTAAGGTTGTATGGTAATAGAAGCCACTGCCGACGCTTTCAATCGTCTACCAAAAAACAGACGGTTAAAATTTCGGCCTCCCCTCTGGAACGCTCGACTGACGCTGTCTGTTATGCCTCTTAAATGTACAAAGTCGAACTAACGAGATGAGCGAAATAGTGAAATCTGCAATATCAAACCCGCGCTCCCTTCCCGCACGTTGGAAAGAGACAGACCTCTCTGTGCGAAGGAAAAGAGTTCTCATCTCTTTGCTCATCGTCTTGTATATCTCGCCGCTATGGATATTCAAATACTTCCCATCTCAGGATGGCGCGGCCCACGTCTATAATGCATACGCGTTGAGAGTGTTCCATGATGACGGATCAACTCTTCTGAGGGAATATTTTAGTCTTAATCTCACACTGTTCCCCAACTGGCTCGCGCACGTCTGCATGTCACTTCTGATGGTTATTTTCCCTCCATTAATAGCGGAAAAAATCCTTCTGAGCGTCATCATCGGCTTGTTTCCATTGTCAATCTTCTATTTTCTTGACTCCGCGCATAAGGGAAAGAGTCTATACGGTTTTCTGGGATTTCTGTTCGCTGATAATTACGCGCTGCACATGGGGTTCTATAGTTTTGCACTCTCTGTGTCACTTTTTTTCTTTGCATTGGGCTATTTCATAAAGCACAAAGAGGATATGAGAGCCGATAGAATAGCGATTCTCTATCTGTTCGGCATACTGATCTACTTCTGCCACATTCTCTCATACGCGCTTCTTATACTTTCTCTAACGCTCCTGTCCATTACATCCTTTTATCGCAGACCAAAACAGATCTTGGGGCTTCTCCTGAGCATGTTGCCGCTGTACTTTATCATGGCAAATTATCTACTCTCATCCGAAGTTGGGCAGGCAGCCGACCGTTTGAATGTGAGATGGGAACGTTTCGGTGACTGGAAGGCTTGGGATTACCTGCTTAGCGCCAAAATGCTGATGTTCTTTACCAACGTTCACCTGATTCCGACGCGTCTCATGTCGCTATTGGTGGGGCTGTTGTTCGCAGTCACCGTATATAAAAGAATCCGCCAGAGAAAGATTCTGAGCCAAGACAACCAATTTCTCCTGCTGTGCGGTATTTTCACGGCTCTCTACTTCGTTATGCCCTGGGGAATCGGAACTGGCTCCTTTATCACCGCCCGGGTTCCCCTCTTCATTATTCCGATGCTATTGCCGTTTCTCAGTGAAGATTTCCACTGCTACGTCAGACGCGGAATCGTGTCGATCATAGTTATCCTTTCCGTTGCCCATCTTACAATAAGCTACAGCTACTATTATCCCCTAGACAAGGGTTTGAAGGAGTACACATCCGGCGTTCATCTCATCGAGAAAAACAAGACCGTCTTGGGCCTCAGTTCCGATTATGAACCGGATGTCAAAGAGGTGCCGTCAATTACCCACCACCCGTATTTCCATATAAAACCGTTTTGCACCGCGATAGACTACTATTGCGTGAACAACAACGGCGTCAGTTTGACCAATTACGAAGCCAAGTTTGATTACTTTCCGCTGAATTGGAAAACCAAACATTCGGGAACAATCGATTACATCGTGGCGTGGAAATTGGACATGTCGAATGTGATGTGGGGGGAAAGCGATCCCATTCACGGATTGGATTACAAGGGGATAGCAGAAAATCTGGACAAGGATTACGAACTCATTCATTCCACAAAAAATTTGCAAGTCTATCGATATAGATCAAACGAGTGAATAGATCAAGCGACCGGATAGCGAGCGCGATAGTTCTTGTAGGGTGCGCACTGCGCACCAGCCTTTGATAACCTCAACAGACTGACATCGTAGGGGCGCGGTTCCCGCGCCCATCCTCTTGCGAACCCGAATCCCGCGCGACAGAGTTCCTAACGCCGTAGAAATCTTCTTACCTCGCATCAGAAAGCCTTGATTAGCACCATTTATGCACTGCAAATGTAGTGACATGGTATAACCTCGACTTTCACGAAGAGCACAATCCACTTTGCCATATTCCAAATATAGTGTATAATCACAAGGGTAGTTTTGCAGGGTGAGCATTGCCAACCGATTCCAAAGGCAGCGCCTCCACCGCTCAACCGATTCAAACCCCATTGGGATTCCCCTGTAGACCTCTGCAAAGCCAATAGGTGTGTGTGCCAACTCGTTGAACTTGATAGGAACGAACATGGAAAAGTTCGAAGCCCCCATTCAGGAATCACTCCTCCAAGAGTTGATCGAACTCTGGGAAACGATTCCGGAACTTCGCACCAACGAAGAATGGCAGCGCGAGCTACTTGGTCTCGAACCACCCTTCAACCGGATACTCATCTATATCGTGCGTGAAGGCGGTCGGGTTGTCGGCATGTGCCAATTTTACATTTCTCGGCGGATACCCATCCTGAGCGAGTTTTCGTACCCCGGCACGCGGCCCGAATGCCGCGGAAGAGGCATCGCGGCAGAACTTTGGGGAGCAGCCATCGACGACATGAAAGCCATGGGAGTGGAGGCTATCTTTCTCGGCACATTTGATCGCATCGCTTTTCGTTTGTACCGCCGCCTCGGATTCTCCAAACTACCCGCGTCGCTCACATTCGTCCAAGCGCTTAACGGACTGTCCGCCGAAGAATTTCTGGTCGACTGGTTCAGAGATGCCGGACCCGCCACGGTGTCCCTTGGCGATCCTGGTGATCAGCTCCCATCCTATCCCCTCATCGTCTCACCCCACGATTGGCAGGTCTTGGATGCGAACGCCGGCTTGATGTCCACACGCTACAGCCTTCACCGTACCTTTCGAGGCTTGTATCTGAAATGCGCGAACGTCGGAGATGACGAGAACGGGGCGCGATTCTCCGCGACGACGAGCGACGGCAAAGTGGTGGGCATGTCAACCGCGAGCATGGACGATGACGGTTCGTGCGCTGTGGACGGCTTTGTCCACCACCGCTATCGCAATTCCTGGGACGACCTGATTCGTGCCGCAATCGGGTTCGGCAACAGCCGTGGCGCTAACGCAATTCACGCCCGTGTCTCCCGTGAAGATATTGAAAAGTGTCAACGATTTGCGGCGTTGGGGTTCCGCGAAGCAGGATCCGCGCCCGAGTTTGTGCTCGACTGCCTACAATTGAACAGACAGAAGGAAATCGAGCCGATATCAGTGCCCGCCGTAAAGATGGAATTGCAGATATAGCCGCATCCGTCGGCGCACGGGCTAACTAATGTCGACATGCGCTTGGTTCTTCCAGGGCGCTACTGTTTTATAGTCATTTTTATATATATTGATTGTATGTTGCTCGATTTGAAAATTGAAGATTGTTGTGATAAACCAACGACCTGTAGGAGCGACCTCCCGGACGCGACAAGACAAGATGCCTTGTGTACTGCATCGAGTTCCTATGTGCGCATAAGTCCAATTCAATCAAAACGTATTATCATACAGAAAGAGAGGATTATATGAAGCGTATTAACCGAATAATTGAACTACTTGAAGAAGGTCAACCCGTTTATTGGGCAGGCGGCGTCGGTCTAAGCTATGAAGGCGGAGTGAAATCCGCCCAGACAACCGCGGATTGGCTGGTTATCGGCATCGAACACGGTCCTTACGACATCACCGCGCTATCGGAATTTATGCGCGGCTTGGTGGATGGCGGTCCGACACCGACGGGTCATCGGACGCCGCCGGTGATAGTCACTCTCCCCTTTGACGGCACCGACGAACAGGTTATCCGTACCAACGCCTGGATGATCAAACAGGTACTCGCCACCGGCATCCACGGCATCCTGCTGTGCCATGCGGAAAACCCTGAAGCCGTGAAAGCATTCGTCGAATGGTCGCGCTTCCCGTTTCAGACGATTGGCGTTGGAGACGGACTCGATCAGGGAAGACGCGGTTCCGGAGGCCAAGATTCCGCCGCGCGAATTTGGGGGGTGCCCGTTCAGGAGTATCTGCGGAAAGCGGATGTTTGGCCCCTGAACCCGGACGGCGAACTCCTGCTGGGCGTCAAAATTGAGAACAAGCGCGCCCTTGCCAATGTCGAAGCCAGCACAAAGATTCCGGGCATCGGATTCGCAGAGTGGGGACCATCCGACATGAGGATGACCTTCGGTTATGACACCGTAAGAACGCCGGAGAATACGGAAGAGGGTGAACTCAAAGCCGCCCGAGATCGCATTTTTGCCGCGTGCAATGCGGCGAACATCGGTTTCCTGGACGGAGTCGATCCGGACAACGTGGTTGACAAGATTAAAGAAGGCGTCAAATTCCCCGCTGGCGGCGAAGAAGCGGCTGCGGTAGGTCGCAAATTTACGAACCGCAAAATGTAATCAGGTTGACCGGGTTGACCAATATTTAGTTCGACTTTGTACATTTGTAGGGTGAGATCAAAGGAGCGAATAGCGACTGCGATAGAAATCCATCAATCGACTGATTAGGATCAAGCGAGCGATTAGCGAGTGCGATAGAGGTCCCAAGGCGGTAGAGATGCCATAGTAAATCCCGCGCGATAGAAATCCCATTCATCGCCCGTCTACGACTCCAGGGGTTTTACTGATCACTAATCACTAGCCACTGAACACTTACAAGGAGACAATACCCTATGGGTTTACCCACTCGCTTTCAAGCGAATCATCTGCACGCCATCGCTCACCGCCTGTTCATGGCTGCCGGCACACCTCACCCCATCTCCAATTTTGTGGCGCATATTCTCGTCAACGCCAATCTCGCCGGGCACGACTCGCACGGCATACAGTTCCTCCCGATGTATTTGGACCGCATAGAAGCGGGAGGGATAACCCCCGCAGTCGAACCCGTCATCGCCAGGGAAACCTCGACAACGCTATTGGTCGACGGAAAGGGCGGTTTCGGGCACTACACGATACGTCAGGCTTTGTACTGGGCGATCGACAGAGCGAAGGAGAGGGATGTCTGCTGCGTGAACTTCACCGGGCTCACACACATGGGACGGCTCGGCGAATTTGCGGAGTTGGCGGCAGCCGCCGACTGCATGGCAATCATTACTAGCGGCGGCGGCTCCAAGAGCGGCGGCAACGTTACCCCATTTGGCGGCGCGCAGCCGGCGCTAGGCACGAATCCCATCGCGGTCGGCGTACCGACGGGAGATGATGAGCCGTTCATCCTGGACTTCGCCACCAGCATTGTCGCGGGCGCCAAAGTGCGCGTTGCCCTCAACAAAGGTGTCGATGTCCCCGAAGGTTGGATTGTGGACAAGCACGGCAATCCGACCACCAATCCCGCCGACTTCGAAGATGGCGGTTACCTGTTGCCGTTCGGCGGGCACAAAGGATACGGCCTAGCGCTGCTTGTCTGCCTTTTGGGCGGTCTGGCTGGAAACTTCGATCCTGCACGCGCATCCATGGGCGGCGCGTTCCTTCAAGTCATAAACATCGACTCATTCTCCCCCTTGACGGACTATCAGGTAGGTGTACACGCATTCTTGAACGGTTTGAGATCAACGCCGCCGGCGCCGGGCTTCGACTCCGTGCAAGTTCCCGGAGATTTCGAGCGCCGTTCACGCCGCGAGCGTCTCGCCCACGGCATTGAGGTACCGGAACCTGTCTGCAAACGGATTGAAGAATGGGCGGACAAATTGAACGTGTCTCTATCTGACGCAGAACGCGAAACCGCAAGCATCAATCGCTACCAAGCAAACCCGTAACCTTCTAGGTTCTGTTGACATTTTGTTGCGTGCGCGGGATCGTAGGGGCGAGGATCAAGTGAGTGAATAGCGAATGCGATAGAAATCCTATCCCGAAAGAATTCATGCACAGAAAGAAGACTTCCCTTGTTTTATTCAGTCCAAAATCGTATGTAATCCGAGTGAAACCTAACAGTTCATCTGTAGGAGCGACCTCCCGGTCGCGACCTGTAAGGTGCAATCAACTGACTGATTTAGGAGGGATAAATCGAACGAATAGATCAAGTGAGCGAATAGCGAATGATTAAGTGAGTGGATAACGGATCCATAGAGATCTTCCCTTCGCCCAACGGGGCACCCGGAGGTTGTTGGGGTCGAACGATCAAGCGATCAAATGTAGAGTGCGATAGATATCTTCTTGCCCCACTTTGGAGTTGTAGGGTGGGATCAACCGACCGGATAGGGAGGGCGATAGAGATCCCTCAAGCGATAGAAATCCTCGCGGTGTATACTAGGCGACAACGAAAACTGAAAAAGCACCTTGTAATCTACTATTCAAACAGGCTCTCAATTTGAAAATCTCTGTAAAACAACATTCAAGAATAAACTTGCATGTCAATTTGGAGGCCAACTGCTCCTGCTGGATTGGCAAATCCAGCAGGTTTTTATGCATCCATTAAGTTCCGAGTCTTTCGTATCGGAGGATTGAGAATGGCGTGAAAAGAAATCTTCCAACCTTCCCATCTTCCATCCTTCCAATCCTACTCTTCCCAGTCGATGCGGAGGATAAGCTTTTATATCAAAACTTGCTAAACAGTGGACACCCAAACCCAGGAGGAACACACTTGCATGGAAATGCACCCCGGCAAACAGATGTTTATCGATGACTTTTTCATCGAATCAATGACCGGAGCGCGCCGCGTACTCAATCATCCGGATAAGATTACCGTCAATGCTCCGCTGTCCACAATCACACCCGACAAACCGTGGGAAAGCGGGACCCCCAGCGGAGGAGTCCATTACGACGAAAAAAACCGGATATTTCGGATGTACTACCCGGGCGTCAATTCCCTAGTGTGCGTTATCGAGTCGGAAGACGGTATACACTGGGAACGCCCGAATCTGGGGCTAGTCGAGTTCGACGGCTCAAAGAACAACAACATCGTCAATTGGCCCAGCGACTGCCCTGCCATCGGAAGTATCCTGTGGGACCCGCATGAGACGGACGAAACCTACCGCTGGAAACGGATGCACCACTTCCCCCTCAAGGGCGTATGGCAGGCGCTCTACTCCGAAGACGGATACAACTGGCATCACCGACCTCCCGGACCCCACAATGATCAAAAACAGTTCTTTGGATTCGGCTCGCCCGCGGAGACGTTCGGGGGCACGATGGATCCCGACACACCTTACGTCACCTATTGCCAGCGCGGATCCAGCCGAAGGACGCGCGTGCTCGGGCGGCGCGAGAGCCAAGACTTTGTGAACTGGTCGCGTATGCGAACGGTCATCGATCAAGACTTGGACGACCCGCCCGGTACAGAGTTTTACGCTGCAGGGCATGATATGGCGAACCGCACCGACGGCGGACTGCATATCATCATACTTGACGCCTACTCCACCGATCTGGCCGAACCGTATGCAATTGAGGGAGCCGAGAATTACTGGGGAGGTGCGGGTGGTCCCTCCGTGATCCCCGCGCGTATTGACGGAATCGTCAACCCGCAACTTACCGTGAGCCGCGACACCATATCGTGGAAACGCTACCGCGAACCATTCTTCCATCGAGGCGATCCCGGATCGTGGGATTGGGGCAGCATCTACTGCTCCGGACCCATCCTGCATGACGACAAACTTCTATTTTTCTACAACGGTGTCAATCTGACGCACAACAGACGGAACGCGCAGTTGACATACGAAGACAAATCCACATCGGCGAAAGGGTTAGCCGTGCTGCGTCCCGACGGTTATGTCAGCGTGGAAGCGGAATCGTACGCCCCGGGCGTCTTGACCACCCACCGTTTCCGTCAAGAATCCGGCGGTACCGTGACGGTCAACGCCGACGCCTCCGCCGGTGAACTCCGCTATGAGGTGCTGGAGGACACGGGCGCGCCCATTCCCGGTTTCACCGCCGCCGAATGCGACCCCATTCGTACCGATACCTTTGACACGCCGTTGACGTGGCGCGGAGGCGCCGGTTGGCCCGGCTTGAGCGCAGAACGGCAGGCGATCTACCCCAACCTACAGAAAGAAGAGTTCTACATCAAGCTGCGATTCCACATCTCCCCCGGAACCAAGCTGTACTCCTTGACGTTGGATCCGCCCGAAGTCACGATGTGGCACGTGAAAGTCAAGGGACGCATAGACTAATCCTTGGAAAGGAAACCTGTAGGGTGCGATCAACTGACTGATTAAGGAAGGCGATAGAGATCCAATGCTAACCAGCCTTTGAGAGCGCCAGCGGCGATAAAGCGAGTGGATTACGATTCAACCTAGTGAAAAACATGGGCGGTAGCAAATCCCGTACGCTAGGAATCCACTGTATTGCCGCTCCAGAGGAGCGATATGTTGATAGTATACCGATGTAAAAACGTCTCGCGCTCCAGAGGAGCGCCATGTGAGCCTGTCTGCGGACGCTGTAATGCTTTCAGGCAGTCAAAATACGCACTCCTTCTATTTTAGACAATAGACCACTAAACCTCGGAAAGGAACCAAACATGCCAAGCAGACCCATTCAAATCTTAATCGTAGCCACCCATCCGGCGGACACGTTCGACATGGCGGGCGGAACGTTGTCGCACCACGCCGCTCAAGGCGACAAGGTAACCGCCGTAATCGCCACCACCGGCGTGCGGTCGCACCACTGGGAGTTGGCGGAGATGAAACGCCAAGAAGGTGCGAGCCTTGATGTCGAGAAATTCGTGGAGCAGGCAGCCTCGGAAAAGTTGGAAGAGGTACGAAACGCTTGCCGAATCATGGGGTACGACGACGTGCGCGACTTGGGGTTTGAGGACGACGACATTCTCGTGACCCAAGACAAGATTGAAGCTATCGCCGAAGTCATTCGCGAGGTGCGGCCGGATATCATGATCTCTCACCATCCCTACGAGAGCGGCGGCTTGAAGATGCACGGCACCATCGGACAAGCAACGGTATACGCTTGGCAGGTTGCCGCCGGAACCGGACGTGGACGGCAACTCCGCCACGCTGTCCCCTGCATCTACTTCATGAATCCGATGGCGTACATGGGCAATAACAGCTTGGAATACGCCTCGACGGCGCGCGCCGACCTTTACGTCGATATCACCGATGTCATAGACAAGAAGGTGAAAGCGCTCGACTACATCTCCAGCCAGTTTTACGGCGGACCCTATTCTCGCAAGCGTTCCGAGGTCGACGACGGAACCTACGGCAATAAGGTGAATGTGGCATACGCCGAGCAATTTCAACGGTTCTTTCCACTGAAAACTTACACTCTGCCGATCACCGACGCCGAATTGGAACAGATCGACCAATCCCCGGAAATCGGGATGGGGCGGCGCAGCGAGATAGTCGGCGCATTTACACCGCTGCCGCCAGACATGGAGTTTTCGTCCAAATACCGTACCCCGAAAGAGAAATACAACCTCTGACATATTGCCTTAGCTCAACCTTGATGTAGGATGCGATCAACCAAGCGGATAGCGCGGGCGATAGAAATCCCTGAGCACCAGCCTTTGAAAGCTCAACAATGCGATGAGTGTATAGCAGGCGAAAACAGAAACATGATGAAAGGAATTGACCATGGAAACGCAAATCTCATTGACGGCGGCTATCGCGGCAATTCTGGTATTCGGATGTGTAGGCGATACACAGGGCAAAGGGGAGGACATATTTCCCAACCCGGGATTCGACACGTTTGAAGACGACTTGCCCAAAGGTTGGACCGTCGGCATTTGGAACAAGCCGTTGTCAAGGGTGGAAACAAACAAGCTGGCACCCGGTCGCGACGGTACCGGTCATTGCTTGGAGATAACGCCCGGCTTGCCGATGTCTAGTGTAACGCTGACGACCCAAATGGTTCCCGTCTCAGCCAGCCAAGACTACCTTTTCAAAGGCTACTACGCCTCAGCCTGCGTGGGTGTAGCCACGGACAAGAAGTGGATGGACGCTGAAGGAGTCTCACTCACCGGCAACTGGTTGGACGCCGAGGAGGAGAAGGTCGATTCGTTCACCATTGTGCTGCCGGACACCCAAGACCGATGGGTCGAGTGTTTCCAAGAGGTGCGCTCGCCCGAGAGTGCGTCGACGCTCCAGATAGTTATCAACCGCCGCTGGGTGGGTGGACGCCTTCGTTTCGATGACTTCTCACTCCGAGAAGGCAAGATCAGGGACTACGAGGAGGAGTTCTCCGTCCGGCAGGTGCCTGATGAGGATTTCTTTCCAATTTTCGGCTGGTTGACCCCCGGAACTCCTCCGCCGCACTTTCGAGGCGACAATGGTCCGGACACCATGTTGGACTACTATCATGCCGAATTCGCATTGGCGAATTTTACTATCAATCTCGAGCTCAATGAATATAACGGCTTTGGGATGAAGTACCGGCCCCTCGGCCACCGTGAGGATGAGGAACTCGCCGCCTATGACAAAGATTCGAACGTGTGGTGGTTCGGCGGAGCCGACGAACCGAGCGAGAAGGAGTTCCCGCATCTTGCAGAGCAAAATGAACGGATTCAACGATTGGCACCATCCAAGGACTTTTGGACGAATCTCTTTCCGAGCTACGCCGACGACTTTCGCGGCAAGCTGGAGAACTACGACCACTATATCTCGGAGTACATTGATGTCGTAAAGCCGAAGATCCTCACCTACGACCACTACTGCATGGTCGGCAACGACCCGCGCGTCCACGCCGATAGCTGGTACAGCCCCAACCACGAAGGCGATTACTTCCCCAACCTGGAAATCGTGCGGAAGCGCACACTCGAAGCCGATGTCGAGTTCGGGGTCATCGTGTCGCTGGGCACATTCGGTCCTGTGCGGGGCGCCAGCGAAGCCGAGATGCGATTTCAAGCCTTCACCTGCCTCGCATACGGCGCGCGCTCCCTCGGTTGGTTCTGTTATTTGACCGAGATTCAGTACGGAAACTGGCGGAACTGGGAAGATATGGTCATTAACCGCGACGGCACCCGGACACGCCACTACGCCATGCTGAAGTACCTCAACGGCGAAGTGCTCGCCCTCGCCCCGACGCTGCTCCGGCTCAAATCGACCGGGGTCTATCACACCGACCCGCTCCCTCCGATAGCCTACCCGCTCAAGCAGTCGGAGTTTGTGGAATCCATCAGCGGCGGGATGGCATTGGTCGGAGAATTCAAGTCCGAAGCCGATGGAAGAACCTATATCATGGTAGTGAACAGAGACTTCATCGACCCCGCGACCTTCCAATTGAAATTCCGTAGTCCGCCCATAAACCTGCTGGAGGTGTCCAAACAAAATGGAACCAAACAACCTGTAACGGGCTATTCTTCGGAGACGGGCGAGGTGCAGCTTGACCTCCCCGGGGGCGACGGCAGGCTCTTCTACCTTGATGAGTAACTGTAACTCTATCCGCCCCTGTAGGAGCGATCAACTGACCGAATAGGATTAAGCGAGTGGATAACGAGTGATCAAGTGAGTGAATAACGAATGCGATAGAAGATCTTGATAGTAAATCCCGCGCGATAGGGATCCCCTTGCCCCGCTGCGCAGAAACAAGACTTGAGTCCGTAGGTTGGGTTTTGCTTCTCTCAACCCAACCTACAGGTTGCGACCCCTTCAAAAACCAAATGAAAATAACTGACGTCAAAACCACGTTACTACATTTTCCCTCTGGCGGCGGAATCATGGATGCCACCATCCGCCATCCCGCGAAGGGCGAAACGGCGTGCTTTGTGCACATCATCACCGACACCGGTCTTGAAGGCTTGAGTCCCGCGGGCGGAGGACACGCGACACAAGCTCTAGTGGAGGGTTCCTTCAAGGAACTGTTGCTGGGCGAAAACCCGTTGCACATAGAGAAGCTATGGGACGATCTCTTTTGGTGTATTCGGGGCATTGGTCGCAAAGGACTGGCATTCTGTGCGCTGTCCGCCGTAGACATTGCCCTTTGGGACCTAAAAGCCAAGCACTTCAACGTACCGCTTTATCAGTTACTCGGACCGTACACCGAATCAGTCCCCGTATACGGCAGCGGCGGTTGGACGCACTTCGACCTTGACGAGTTGGTAGCCGAACAAACCCGTTATGTCGAGCGCGGCTTCAAAGCCGTAAAGATGAAGGTCGGCAAAGATTTCGGCAAGCGTGAACGCGAAGACATCAAACGATTGGCTGCCGTTCGGGACGCCGTCGGAGACGATATCGAAATCTATGTTGACGCCAACAACGGCTACTACGCGAAACAGGCAATCTACATGGGCAAAGCCTTTGAGGAGTACCGCGTCGGTTGGTTCGAGGAGCCCGTCTTAGCCGACGATATCGACGGGCTGGCTGCCGTGGCAAAGGCTATCAACATCCCCGTTGCCACAGGCGAGCACGAGTACACCAAATACGGCTTCAAGGATCTCATCGCCCGCGGTGGCGCGGACATCGTCCAACCCGACGTGGCACGCGTGGGCGGCGTCACCGAGTGGCTGAAGGTCGCCCACCTCGCACACGCCTTCAATCTCCCCGTAGCGCCGCACGCCTATCAACTCATCCACCTGCACCTCGCCTGCGCCACGCCGAACCTGAAGGTGGTTGAGTACCTCGGCGTCTCTGAAGAATCGGATCGACTCTACTACAAAGAATTTCCCGAACCCGAAAACGGAATGTGGTCCCCCGATCCCGACAAACCCGGACTTGGCTTGGAGCTAGATCTTGCCGCCATAGAACAGTATGCGGTCGGCGCCGACGTTCCACGCGCGCAGTTGGGATAAGCGAAAACCTACAAGTTTGCCCGAAAACCCCTTAACATTCTTCGTAGGGGTTGGGTCTCCCAACCCGCTGCATCTCTCCCTAGAATTGCGCGCACGTCTAGCACAAATGTCAACAGACCTAAATACACTTATGCCGAAAGCATCACACCTCAAGAATCCCCAAATAAACTCAGGAAAAACAGATTGCTGTCCGCAAAGCCAATAGTTATGATACTTATGTGCCTCTGTTGTTCGACCGGATTCGCTGCAGACGCTGACAAGGTCTATCCACCTCTCACCTATTACGGCGGCTACTTCAACGTCACCCGACACTGGCAGAACCGCGTCACGACGGAGTACACCAACCTCACCCGGATCAACGGCGACTACGAAAGCCATCTCACCCAGAACGCCTGGCTGTGCCGCACCCGGAATCAGCGAATACAGTACGACATCCAGTACCGATTCGACCTCAAACTTTCAGACGAGGAAATGCTGGTGCGCCTCAGAGAGAACCGCGAATGGCTCGAATCAAGGAACATGCTGGACATGATCGATATGCTTTATCTGGCAGACGAACCCTACGGACGCGGCTGGTCGGATGCGGATATGAATCGCATCTGCCGGCTGACAGAGCAGATCTTCCCGGAACTGAATCAACTGGTAACGCTCAATATGTACGGCATTCCCGGTCATACGCTGCCGGAAACGGTGGATTTCGTGGGGGCATTCAACTATAACATCGGGAGCCTCGATAAGACCTACGCTCAAGTTATGTCGGACATTGAAACGGTGGTCTCCGCAATTCGCAAAGCCGGCATGACCCAGCCCATGCTGTGGATCGCCCAAGCCGCCCACGGCCCCCCGAACGACCCGCGCCGTATGCCGACCCCCGAAGAGATGAAATGGCAGCATCAAGCGTGCGTCGAACTAAACATGACCCAGCCGAACATGAACATTATCGGGCTGCAATGGTGGCAGCTTGAGAACACTGGCGGATGGATCGGCGTCGCCGAGGACTATTTTTCGACCTACGCCGAGCAGATTCAAGCACATCGCGAAATCGGGCGGGACGCCGGATTTGCGGCGAACACCTACACCTTCGTCGACCTATTTGAGACGTTGCCGAATGCCGGTGACGACTACGCGGATGGACGCTCAATCAACGGCGTTAACGGCTGGGTCTGCGATTACCGCGATACCAACGGGGTTTGGCACTACCGGAAGGGAGTGGACACAATCAGTGGCAATGCCACGGTTGACGGGCTATGTGCCACTCGAGTCATGGGACATGCGATAGCCGATGGCTCGGTTTCAACGCCGGCGGAGGTAGTGTTCACTAGCCCACCGCTGGGGTTGGCGGGGGCCGGCGAGCGTTACCTTGTCATTGACGTTGCCGGGCGATTGGGAAGTACCGCGGGAAATGGCCCGTCGAGCGCGTCGTTCTACCTTCGGGACGCCGAAGGGACAGAATGCGTGGCATTCACGTTTAGCAATGATGGCTCTCTGCCACGGGTTACTTTGCCGCTTACTGTAGCGCAAGAGACCGTCAACCTGAAACCGATTGAGGGTGAGAACAACCTCTCCTTCGCCCTCCGATTTGTCTTGGACACGCACGACGGATCACTTGACATCCTAAACTTGCACGATCGTGTCACCGTCTTAGGACACAATCTTCAATGCTTTCCCGGAATAGTCACCGAGCCCCCGGATCGGTTGGTGATTCGGCATTTGACATCCTCCCACAGCCTCTTTGACCTCGGCGCCGTCCAAGCATTCACCAACAACTGTAATCCGGTGCCAGGCGCGGTGCGTTGAGGTGCTGCAACCCCTGAAGTGACAAACCACGTTGAACACGCCTCATACGGGGAACAATGAAACCACGCATATACACTACGAAGGAGAGTACCAATGGCTGTTCGTGTGTTTGGTTGTAACCATGTCGTGCTGGAAGTTGGGGACATTAAGAAAGCCATCGAATTTTACACCGACGTGTTTAACCTTGAACTGAAGGATGACGGTGAAGGCGATGCCTTTTTCCAACTCGGCAATCACCAATTTCTAGCGTTGTTTGAAGCTGACGAACCACATGTCGATAATCATCGGCATTTGGGCCTAATCGTGCGGGATGACGCGCAAGTCGTCGAAGTGCGTGAAAAGATTACGCGGGTTTACGGATTGAAAACCATCCCGCCGTTTCGATGCGATTTCCGAGACCCATGGGGAAATCGGATTCAGGTGGTTGACATGCACGACGAGTCCACCGCTTGGCTCCAGCCTTACGAGGAAGTTCAAGCGGTCGGTGCGAAACTACCAGATGAGTGACAGAAAAACGAACAGAACACACTAATCCTAACTCGGCGGATAAACCAAATACCCCTTCCTCCCGGGACGGGTACGGAACAGACAGCCCCCCGCAGTGACGTAGAGCGTCTCTAAATCCGGATCGCCGAACGTGCAATTTGTCGGTTGGTCCGTCGGCAGTGGGTGCGTCTCGAGAACCCGGCCGTTAGGCGCAAAAACGTAAAGCATCGGTCCGGGACCGCTCTCCTCCCAACCCGCGGTGGTGATGATGTCGCCGTCACTGTCCCAGCACATGCCGTCAATCCCGCGATGCGGGTAGAAGTTGTGTAGAACCTCGCATGGCCCCGTCGATCCGTCGTCATTGATGGGATATCGCCTCAGTTCGCGCGGATTGTTGTCGCCGTAGGCGCTCTGCGCGACGTAGAGCCACTTCCCGTCCCTCGAGACCAAGATGCCGTTCGGACTTGTCGTGTCATACGTGACGCGGGTTATCTCCCATGAGTCATCCCCCTGCGGATCCAACCGGTACACGGACCGGTGGTCAAGCTCCAGATCAGCCGTTTCGTCGCCGTACCGCGGGTCGGTGAACCATAACCTGCCCTGTGCATCAAACGCGAGGTCATTCGGACTGTTTAAGCGTTTCCCTTCAAACTCTTCGGCAACGACCGTCGTTGTCCCATCCGCATTGTAGCGTGAAACCCGCCGCCCCCCGGCCCCATCGCTGAACATTTTGCTGCCTTCGCAGGCGTAGAGATTTCCATCCTTGTCAAAAATCAGTCCGTTCGCCTCGTTCGTGCCGGACCGAAATGCGGTGCATTCCCCGCTTGCCGGATCATAACGCATCACGCGGCTGGTCGAAATATCCGTAAACAGTACGGCTTCACCATTCCATGCCGGTCCTTCGGCGAAACCGTACGGTCCGGCAACCTGTTCAAACTCCCAACTCATAACTGTAACCTCCTACTTGCTTGTGGAATAATTCCAAATGTGATATAGTGCGTCGAGCATGAAATTAAGCAACTTTCAAGAATAAACTTGCATGTCAATCTGGGCCCCAACCGTTCCTGCTGGATTGGCAAATCCAGCAGGTTCTAGTCATTTACATTCATATTTACACTGTTGTTACCCACAAAATCGGACGCGCCCTCGTAGCGCAAACTGTTAGTTTGCGCATGCCACAATCTCACAGTTCAAGCGAGCGGATAGCGAGTGCGATAGATATCCAATGCGGTACAGAAGTATGTTTTACCCGCAAGGATGTGTAATTAGGCGTCGCAATGACTAAATTATGTATCCTTTAAGTTTCGAGGCTTTCATTTCGGAGGATTGAGAATGGTGTGAAAGGAAATCTTTCAACCTTCCACTCTTCCATCCTTCCATGCTACTCTTCCTAGTCGATGCGGAAGATAATATGGATTCATTTTAACGTACCACTACTATTCCATGGGAAAGGCGCATGATTCTAGAACAATTGGTGGTAAGCCCGTTTCAATCAAACTGCTGGGTCTTCGGGTGCCGCGAAACCCGTGAGGGTGTCGTAATCGATCCGGGCGATGAAGCCGAACGCATCTTGGAATCCGTTGGGAACCACGGCTTGACCATCAAATATCTCATTCATACGCACGGACACCTCGACCATGTGGGCGCCACGGCAACGGTACAACGCGAAACCGGAGGGTTGACCCTCATACACGAAGCCGACCAAATCATGCTCGACAATCTCCCCGCTCAGGCAGCCCTATTTGGCGGCGCCGAGCCCGGGATCCCAACCGTCGATAAGTACATCAAGGAAGGTGACCGCATCGCCTTCGGACGTTACGTCCTCGCTGTCCTTGAAACTCCCGGACACAGTCCCGGAGGCGTCTGCCTCAAGATAGATGAAAGCGAGCACGGCGTGTTTGCCGGCGACACGCTCTTTCAGAACAGCATCGGTCGAACCGATCTGTGGGGCGGTTCCTACGAGCAACTGATAGACTCAATCCGAGACCAACTCCTACCGCTCGACGACGACACCCCGGTATTCCCCGGCCACGGTCCCCAGACCACCATAGGCGCCGAAAAGCGGAATAACCCATTCCTGCAAGCACTATGAAACCGAGTTTTTTCTTCAAAACTCGGTTTCTTCCCTTTGCCTTCTTGTAGGGTAGAATCAAACGAGCGAATAGATCAAGCGACTGATTAAGGAGCGCGATAGAGATCCCACTGCGGCAGCAATCTTCCCAGCCTTTGCCTTTTGTAGGAGCGATCTCCAGGTCGCGACCATGCCACTTTCGAGGGAAGTGTAAAACGGAGATTCCCAATCATCCGCCCTTCCAATCTTCCCATCTTCCATCCTTCCACTCACCTGCCTTCAAACTCACCGCCCGCGCTTTTCCCAGTTTTCCCGTCGTCTCGTCTTCCCGTTTTCTTGTCTTCCCTCCTTTCCGTCCTTTCAATCTTCCTAGAGGTTTTCCCTTACTGCCACTCCCCACACCCTTGAAACCGCATGTGCGCTCCCTCCACGTACTTCGGTCGCGCGAGATAGCTATTCACGCCCGGTACCGCCTTGCCGCGCAGCATAAACGCACAAGAATTCGGTTGCCTGATGATGCGCGTGCTCGTCGGAATATACCGAATCGTCAAGCCGCCGCGCCGCTTGGATGACGTGTTCGCGTTCGAGCCGTGAATGATGTTTGGGTGATGCACGGAGACATCTCCCGCCTTGAGCACAAAGTCAACGGCGCGGGATTCGTCCACCAACTCAGGATCAATCCCCGACTTGAGCACGTTAGGAATGTCGGTACGCGGTTGCATTTCATGCAGATCCAGTGTGTGCGTTCCCGGAATCACACGCATACACCCATTCTCCGGCGTGGAATCATCGACCGCAAGCCAAAGCGTCACCACCTCCATCGGTTCCAGGGGCCAATAACTGCCATCCTGATGCCATAGCACCGGGTGGCCGTCGGACGGCGGTTTGCAGATATAGTGCGAGGCGAATAGCGCGATATCCGGTCCGACGAAAATCTCCGCGATATCCAGCAGCCGTTCATCGCTGACGAGACGCACCCAGAACGGGTCGTCCGCAACCAGCGGATGATGATACTGCTCCGGTCTCAAATCCGGGTTCTTCTCCTGCAACCAGTCTAAGTGCCCGCTCGCCTCTTGGACCAAACCGGGGTCTAGCACATTCCGAAAGATTGCGTACCCATCCCGATTGAACTGCTGAAGAACGCCGTCATCACGATTCATCATACCACCTCCCAAACTATCCAATTAAAATTATCCGCGAGGGATCTCCCGCCCATAGCAACCACCGTTACGGCAGCCACCAATACGTTATTTTCCCTACAATCGTCCAGTCGCGGAGATCGATGCCTTCACCCTCAGCATCATAGGTCTGGTTAACCACCAAATAGAAATCGCTGCCTGGTCCGTAGATATAGTTTATTAGGAAGTTGGCGGAAACCGCGCCTCGGTCGCTGCTCCATTGCGCAAATAATTTTGTATACAGCGTTGTTGAAAAGGAATAGCTCATCCTTCCGGCAAATACGCTTGCATTGAATGTTCCAGACGGAAAGCTAATACGATTCAAATCCAGCATTGGATGAATACTCAGTCGTGCGTTCGGCTTGTAAACCGTTTCCACGCCGACTCCGTGACTCGTGCCGTGATAGAATTCCCCGAAGTTCATATGCAATATGCTGAATACCTTTCGACTGCTGTCCCCGAAATAGTACGCTCCAAACCGGGTAAACTCATAATCCCCGCGTGGAACGACAGCGTCCTCTATTTCAAATTCTTCGGTTAGAAGCTCCGTTGTATGTGTGGCGTGGATACCCATCCAATCACCGCTTCCAAGTTCGACTTCGCCGTCGTATGTGATGTTTCGAGTTTCAAGTTCATGGTCGCGGTCCAGCACCAATTCAACCGTAGGACCGGTTCTAAACTGGCGAATCCCGAATGTCTGCGGCCAAGGCCTATACCGCGCTTTACCACGGAGATGACGCACCCCCATGCGAGAAACGAAACCTACTTTAGGATCGAAATTGTCTCCGATGTCCGTGTACGATCCCTCCGCGTGAAAACGACTGCCGCGCCAATCACCTCCCAAATAGAACGCGCTATTCCGTTCGGTAACCTCGTCGTCAAACGTACGCGACCACAGCCCTCGGAGAGTAAGGTCTTTCCGTGGTTTATAGGAAACATCAAAGCCCGCTGTGTGATTATAGGCATCGGCGCTCTGCTTGTTGATGGCGATCACGCCGACGGATGAACCACTGAAAACGTCCCTGGTCAAGCGCACTACGGAGTAGTTCGTGCGAGGTTCCGTCACTTCATCGTCCTGAAATTCATCAGTGAGAACATCAAGTACACCAACGCCGTAAGAATCCACTTTTCCGGTTATCTTGCCGCCCGCGATAATGGGGATCGCACGTTCTTCCGCCAAACCGATACGCCGGCTGTAGAACAGCAGTAATGGTGGAGGACTAAAGAAATTGGGGCGCGGGATACCCACATCAAAGATACCAGCTCCTTCAAGAAAGAAAGGTCGCTGCTCCGGGAAAAACAGATCGAAGCGAGTGAGATTGACTCGCTCCGAGTCGGCTTCAACCTGCGCAAAGTCAGTGTTCAACGTGAGGTCCGCCGTCAGATTTGGCGTGATACCGTACTTCAGGTCCAAGCCCCCCTCTAAAACCGCGTGTCTCTCTGCCCCTGCCTCGCGACTGCTGCCTGTTGTAATATAAGGGAGACATTCCAGATTGCGTGGCGGAGAGATGTCCTCTAATCCCCTGAGGCTGCCAAAGTAGGCTGTGCGGTACTTCCCCATGGCACCGTATGTCTTGGGTGCCGGTTTCCATGCTCCTATTTCTTGGTTACGCGCGATCTGTCGCCCAAAGTTAATTCCCCATGTCATCACATCGCTCTGCTCAAAACGGAGTTGGCTGAACGGTATGGCAATCTCCGCCGTCCAACTATCCGGGTTGATTCTGGCGCGGCACTTCCAAACAATGTCCCAGTTGGTGTTCAAACTGTCGCCGCTGTTCGACACCGCTGTGTCCTCCATCCCGCCCAACGGGTTAAATCGGAAGAAAACCGCAGTGCGTCGATCGTTGTAGGTGTCCAACTGCAGAAAACCGTAGTCGTTAGACCACAGCCCCACGGAATCTCGGCGCATCACGTTGGCAACCAACTTTTCCATCTCCGCGTCGAAGAACGTAAAACCGAAATAAAGATTGTTCTCATCATAGAGGATGCGCACCTCGCTCGGCTGCGTCATCGGTGCCCCTTCGTTCGGCTGTATCTGCAAAAACTTGCGAATCGGCTCTACGCTTTGCCAAGCAGCTTCATCAAAGATTCCGTCAACCTTGATACTCACGGAAATCCGATGCGGTGACACGCGATGTTGCATTGATTCTTCGCCCGTCGCGAGAGGAGGCAACAGCACCCCAACTGCTAGTAAAAGCGGGAGATTCCTGACCTTCCAACCCATTTTCCCTTTGCCACTTCGCGTTGTCTGATCGCGGCGATTGATCTTCATTCGGCACCGTAATCGCACACATCTCAGAACGACAGACCAATTTCACTCGCAACACCGGTTATATACCCCTTCGCTAAGTCGTACTCCTCTTTCCCGGGCAGATGCTCCATCATCAACGGCACATCCCCCGGCAAGCGATTCAACTCCGTGAGATAGGTGCGGTAGTCCAAGCTGCCCGTCCCCGGGCGGCATTCCTGTATCTCCACCATGAAGGTCGGATGCATAACGATGTCTTTCCCGTGGCAACTGACGATGGCGTGACCAAGTTTCTCGAAACACTCCTTGATTACATCACTGTTGTTGAAAAACCGCCACGGCGAGGTAATAATGTTGACCGGATCTAGGTGCACCCGAAACGACGCCCGATCAACCGCCTTGAGCAGCGCAGCGTAGGAATCGGCGCTATCCGGAAAAACAGCGGGCATCATCTCCAATAGAAAACTCGCACGCCTCGGCTTAACCGTATCCAATATCTGTCGGACAACCTCCACGATGAGGTCGAAACACTCGTCCGTCAGATTTTTGCGGTGAGGTGAGGTTGAAGAGGTTGGATCATACGTGCCCGCATAGTTCACGCAACCCAATGCGCCGACTTCGTCCGCCACCGCAAGACGTTCGCAGACAGTGTCAATCTGCGCACCCCGCTTTGCCAAATCAGGGGCAATCATATTGCCCCATGCGCCGCCGACCTCGGCAATTACAACCCCTTCCGACTCAAAGGCACGCTCAATTTCTCGCATGCGCTCCGGTTCTTGCAAGCTAACTCTCGGACAGTAGGCGGCGCGAAAACCCTCTGCTGTATGGGCTTTCGCTAACGCTGCCGGGTCATCGGTGTCTACAAAAACAGGTCCACCAAGTCTCATGGTCAATCTCCCTCCACGGATAGGGGTAAAACGATCGCATTTCAGTGCACAAAGATTAGATTTCTACTGGATGTTATCGCCATAATCTTGTATGCTTATATGCCATTCTAGCACACACACGACAAAACTGTAAACTGCCTTTTCCTAACCGTGCGCCGTTGCGTGCATCAAGGTTTCAACGCCCGGTACATCCCGTCAATCAAGGCACTATTCACTGAATAATAGTGCTTTCGTCTGTCGAGGCGTGATACCTTTAATCGAAACAATCTAGTTTCTTTATGTAATTGACACCATCTACCGAGCTAGCGCTCTAGGAACAGCCGAAGTCCTATGCGGACCGCTTCAACCGATACTCCCGATTCAGACATACAAGACAAAGACGAAAGAATACGCGATCGCGATCGCAACTTTAGACTTGCCATGCTGCAAGGTACATTCATGCGAATGAGTTTTGCGTTGGTTGATGCCGCGACAATCCTCCCCGCCTTTGTTCATACCCTCACACAATCAAAAATTCTCGTCGGACTGACAGGTTCGCTGCAACCCGCCGGCTGGATGTGGCCGCAACTCCTGATGTCGAACCTTCTTGAGCACCGTCCGCGAAAAATGAAGTTTTACGCGTTTGGAATGGCTGTCCGCATCACGATGTGGGTGGCTATCTGCCTCTCCGTAATCTTCGTCGGCGCTCAACGACCCGTGATGCTTGCCATCTGCTTTCTGATGTTTTACTTCATTGCAGCCTCCGCTATGGGCGTCTCGACGATCCCCTACATGGACATCATCTCAAAGGCGTTCAGCCCGCGGCGTAGAACCCAGTATTTCAGCCTGCGCCAATTCTATGGCGGCTTGTGTGGCGTCCTCATCGGTTTCTTCATCCGAGCGGTGTTGGGTAAAGAATCGGAGTTCGTTGGTCCCTTTGGCGGCGTTACCCGGTTCTTTAAGTCACTCGTCAATTTCTTTGTTTTCTCGGTGCTGGGACTGAGCTCCGAGTTGACATTTCCCTACACCTATTGTGTTCTGTTTATCTGTGCTGTCGTGACTTTCAGCTTGTCGGTGTCGTTCTTTCTCAGAATCCGTGAACCCGTCATCCCCGTGCAAGCCTCGCGTCAGCCAATCAGGCAACACCTGAAACGCGGTCCTTACTTCCTGCGTATAGATGCGAATTATCGGAGACTTCTGTTGCTCCGAATCTGCCATCACTCCGCTGGAATGTCAGTCCCATTTTTCGTTCCGTTCGCCATGCAAAACTTGGGCATTTCAGAGGCCACAATTGGCTCCTTCCTGATTACTATGGCGCTAACCGGAGTTGTCTCAAACATCTGGTGGGCGCATGTCGGAAAGCATTACGGCGTCAGATGGGTCTTGATAATGACCGCGGCAATCATGGCCCTGCCTCCCCTGTTTGCGCTTATAGTGCGGTTTTTACCGTTCACTTGGCGAACGCCATGCTACTATCTTGTGTTCTCGGCGGAAGGCGCCGCAGTAAGCGGCATGTGGGTCGGTTTCATGGCATATCTGCTCAACATCGCCCCGCCTCTAAGCCGCCCGACCTATCTCGGGTTCATGAATACCCTTCTGTTTCCGATGAGTTTCGCCCCTCTTCTTGGGGGCGTGTTGGTAAACATTGTGAATTACGGCGGGCTATTCCTCATGTCGGTCGCCTGTGGCGTTCTTGCCCTTCTGGTCTCCACTCGGCTGGATGAAGACGAGTATGAAGAGGACGGGAGCATTTGAAGCAGTCAGTCCTAGGCGGGAATTTTTGACCGACCACCGAATCTATCAACTCCACGCTATGTCAATTGACGTACCCAATAATCCAGGACGCACGCTAGCCATCTGTATTTTAATTTGACATGGCAAACCTGTTCAGGTATGCTTGTTTCGGGTTACGGGTACACAAACGGAGCAACTGAAAGGAGATCACAATTATGGGACAGTCGAAGCAAAAATTCCACGTCAGCTATTCCAAAAACGCTGCCTTCAAGGATAGCTTAAACTCGACCGCCAAGGATGGGCAACGTGCTTACATCGAATATCGCGATCTTGGACTGAGCGAAGCCACGGGCGGTAAATTTCACGCCCACATCGGTCGCGCGAAGCCAGGATTCGCCGGTGAGAAACATACGCGCCCGCACCGCCACCACGTCGATTTCCAGATGATTTATGTACTGAAGGGGTGGACGAAGATGATATACGAAGGGCAAGAAGGCGTATTCACCTTCCGCGCCGGGGATATGTATTTTCAACCGGCGGGAATCGTCCACGACGCGCTTGAATCATCCGATGACTTTGAAGCGCTAGAGATTCTTTCGCCTGCCGTGCATGAGACCGAAGAGGTTGATTTTGTGCCGGGCCATGAGGACGAATAACCGAACCGAAGTCCGTCCCGAGATTAGTCAATCGACAGAGACATATCACCGCTCCGTTTCAGGAGAACATCACCATGACAAAGGAAATAGTTGGTTTCATCGGCCTCGGCAATATGGGCAAGCCGATGGCACACAATATCGCCTGCGCCGGATACGACATGGCGGTCTTCGACGTCGCCGGGACAGCCGAACGCGCCCCTGAAGGAGCTACAATTTCGGACTCCGTGCGTGACGTAGCGGAACAATCGACAACTGTTTTCCTAAGTCTTCCCACGCTTTCTTCCAATATAGAGGTGGTGAAGCAAATTGCCGAAAGCAATGTCGGCGAGGGTCTTGTTGTGGCGAATACCTCAACGGTCGGCGCAAAGGTTGCCGCCGAGGCTCATCAACGGCTCCGTGAGAAAGGTGTGGGCTATGCGGATGTCCCCGTATCCGGAGGCGCTTCCGGTGCGCGAAACGCCACCCTCTCCATCATCTTTTCCGGCGACGCAGCGCTCTTTACGCGGCTACAGCCTTTGTTCGACGTGATCGGCGCCAACAGTTTCAACGTCGGCAGCGAACCCGGTCAAGGGCAGCGGATGAAGATGGTAAACAATCACCTGGCAATCTCAACTTTGCTGACCACGAGTGAAGCACTAGCGTACGGCGAGGCGGGCGGACTCGACATGAAAACCATGCTGGATGTCCTGAACGTGTCCTCCGGACGTAGCTATACCACCGAGCATATTTTTCCGAACTTCGTCCTCACCGAAACCTATGACAGTGGCGGTCCAGCATCAATCATTCGGAAGGACATCGGCTTGTTTGTTCAAGAGTCAATAGACGATGGATGCCGTCACAGTCTAGCGAAAGCGACGTTAGACCTCATAGAGGCGTTCGATGACGAGAACCCTGACAGCGACCAGACGGAGACTTACTCCTATATACGCCACAAAGAGCTGTTGTAAGGTGGGATCAAGTGAGATCAAGCAAGCGAATAGCGCGCGCGATAGCTAATCCTGCGATAGAGATCCCAGTGTGATAGCATTTCTCCGAAATTCACGCAATTTATGTGCTATCAATTTAGAGAAACGGTTTGAATTAAACACAGATCCCTGACGAAACTAAATGGTTCATTCTCTAAATATTTAATCCTTAATGAAACCATCAAGCGAATGGATAATGAGTGATCAAATGAGTGGATAGCGAACGATTAACTGACTGATTAAGGAAGGCGATAGAAATCCCATAGAGTTCCCATAGAGATCCCTTTTTCTTCAAAACTCGGTTTCTTCCCGGAGTCAAAGCGGCTTCAAGGAAATGGTTGGATCCACTCATCATGGGCAACTAAGGATTGATAATCATGGCAATCACTTCATCACATAAATCACAGTTCAGACAATGTTAACTGCCATCACCCAACACTAACCGTATTTTTTTGGAAATAAACCACTAAATCTACCTACAATGCAAACCAATACATGGACGACTAAAACCATAATCGGCCTAGCTGTCCTCGTCATCATCGTTGCCGGCGTGCTGATCTTACGTCGTATCACCGCCTCGTCCGATAAAACTCCTCGCGTTGTCTATCAACTCCCCAAGACGAGAAATTCCGAACAGAGAAAAGAGCTACTTAAGCGAATCACGAACGCGCAGGTGAGACGGGTACCGCAAGCTGCTATGACCCCGACCGATGACCGAAGCGAAAACGAGTCCAGCCAAAGCAATTCTGGCGCCGGCGTGATTGAAAGACAGGAACGTTCTGAAACCTCCGAGTTTGGAGAGTGGGAGGAAGAGGAACAGGACGAAGAAGCCCCTGCTTATGACAAAAGATACGATGATTTGTACAGCGCAACGACAGAAATCCAATCGATTATGAATCAGATTAAGCGCATTGACGAGGAATCCGATCGAGTATTTGGCGACTGGAAACGCAACGTCCGTGACCCCAAGAATCTCACCAAAGAAGAGGAACAAAGAATCAAGGAAATGAAGGAGGAGATGGCGCCTATGTATGAAGCGCGCGAAGAATTAAACGATAGCTTGGAGTCGTTCGTTGAGGACATGGCGAGTGCCGTGCCGGACGCACTCAACACGGAATCTCATGGGCCCGATAAGCAGCGTCTAAGTTTCGACTACAGCCAGATTCGCTCGGCGCTCGGCGCACCGCCGGAGCGATATGACGGGCACCTCTCCGACTTCTTCGCTTCATTTGAATATTGGAGCGTGTCAAAATAACCAATCCGTAAACTTGGGGCTGCCCCTAGCCTTCGAATAAATTGAACAAAACAACCGAACTTCGCAAAGGAATCGAGGAATTCAACCGCGGCGACTACTTTGAGTGTCACGAAACCTTGGAAGACGTTTGGATGCTTGAGGCTGGCGCGGACAAACGATTCTATCAAGGCCTCATCCAACTTAGCGTCGGTTTCTTCCACCTGTTAAATCGCAATCTCCGCGGAGCGGCAAGCCAATGGGAAAAAGGTATGGCGAAGCTAACCGATTATGACGACGAACACTTGGGAATCAACCTGAAAACGCTCCTTGCAAAGATGCGGTGCTGTCAAGAGACATTGGAGGCTGTCCGAGAAGGTCGGCAGGAAGAGTTTGACTGGTCGCTCGCTCCACAAATTATCACAACCTCGCCCGTTTGATGCTCGATGAATGTGACGATAGGGACAACCCACAAAGCGAACGATCAACTGAACGGATAGCGAAGGCGATAGCAGATCCCATAATGAGCGATCAACCGAGTGAATAACGAAGGATTAAGTGACTGGAAAGGGAACGATCAACTGACTGATTAAGGAAGGCGATAGAGTTCCCATAGAGATTCTATTCATTGCCCGTCCTATGGCTCTGGGGGGTTTACTGACCACTAGCCACTAAACACTTACACAATTACGTTGTCCCGAGCTAAATCTGGGAAAGAGAGGAGGTCGATCAACGGTGTCAAAACAAACCGATAGCGAAGTGGTTTTGACGATACCGATGCACCCGAGTATGGAACTCGTGGCGGCACAGACCGGCTCTCTGCTCGCCCAAGCAAACGGTTTCGATGAGAACTGTATCGAAGAGATTCAACTCGCGATTATTGAAACCTGCATCAACGCCTTTGAGCACAGCAAGAGCCATGATCAGCGGGTGCGCATCAAATTCATCATCAAGGACAATGAGTTGGAACTCAAAATTACCGATCGCGGCGTTGGATTTCAGTTAGATTCCGATAAATCGGCTCGAGGGAGCGAATTAGAATCGCGAGAATTGCGAAAACGCGGGTGGGGCTTAGAGTTGATAAAGAACATGATGGACGATCTCCATGTGGATAGCAACGAGAACGAAACCACAATCACATTGGTAAAAAAGAAACCCGAGAGTTGATTCAACCGCTGAACTTAAGAGGTTAAGGAGACCACAGTGCTTAGCGATAAATTTGACGTTCAGATTCGGGAAGAGGATAGGTATGCAGTCATTCAAACGGAGGGCTATCTGAATGGACCCAGGGGCGAGAGCCTTGCCGAAACCGCGAAGAATCTCATGCAGAAGGGACATACAAAATTTGTCATTAATCTCGCCAAGACAAAACTCATCAACAGCATCGGTATCTCCATCCTCATCGAAATCATCGAACTGCTCGAGGAACGCGAGGGAGTTCTAAACTTCTGCGGATTAACCCCGACGATTGAGCGCACATTCAAGCTGGTGGCGCTGGCGAAGTACGCCGGAATCTTCCCGGACGAAGATTCGGCAATCGCCGATCTCAACAGCCCATAGATTTACGCTGAAACCAAGTTTTTTCTTGAAAATTTGGTTTCTCTCTTCGGCAATGCAGTAGAGAAATACTATTCTTCACTTCACCCCATCCTCAGACCTGCCTTGAAAGAACGTCAACCTATGCAAGCGTCTTCTACTGACGAAACCATACAACGACTGATTTTCGGTCTGTCGGAACTTGACGAACTCGGCGAAACCATCATCTCCGGGCACGGCAATTTCAGCGTGTCAAGTAGAACCTATCTACGGATGATTCTAGGGACGCTGCAGGTCACGGGAGGCGCCATCCTGCTGTTCCACCCGACCGAGAACACCCTCACCATCAAATCGTCTGTCAATGTGCGCGATGAGTCACTGGTCATTCGGGTTCCGCCCGAACAGATTTCAGGGTTCTTGGGACATCCGTTCATTGACCTGTCCAACCCTCCGGCGGTCCTTAAACCATATTTGGAGCAAATCCAATCCCAGTTGAAATCGCTTGATGCACGGTTCTGGCTCCCGTTGAAGATTCGCGATGAATTCTTGGGCGTAATTAGTGTAGGGGCTTTCTTTGATGCCCACGAGATTGAGGACTGGAATCGTGAACTCCTCAACGTGTTCGCCAACCACACTTCTATTGCCATCGCCTACTCGCAATTGCAGATCAGGAGCCGCGCCGAACGATTTCGACTCTTCATGCTTTCCGATACCGCGACCCAGATATGCAAATCACTGGATACGGAGGCCGTGCAGCAGGAGGTGGTGGCGCATGTGGTCTCGCTGTTGGACGCAAACGCCGCGGGACTGATGCGAATAAACCAGGATACCAATCGGCTAGAAATGAGATCCCTGTTCAATCTTGAATCTCACGCCGACGCTGAATTGCAACACCTGTCGATTCCGCTAAAATCGGATGAAAAACTACATCCGGCGCTGTCCATGCTCGCTGAAGTCTCAACGCATGCGGACAAATCGTTGATATTCAACGACGAGACGAATGCATCGTTGTTCGGTCGCAAAAATCTTATCGCTGTCCCCATGCGTGGCCGCGAGGAAATACTCGGCGTCTTGGTCGTCGCCGATAAGGTGGGGAGGAGCGGTGTCACGCTCGACTTTACCGACGGTGACAGAACGCTGCTTGAAGCCTTCGCCAATCAAGCGGGGGTCGCCATTGAGAATGCCTACCTGTATCAAGAGGCGCTAGAGGCGCGCCGATTGCAAGCAGAGATGGAGGAAGCCGAGAAAATCCAGCAAACGCTGATTCCCGACACGCTGCCCGAGATTCCCGGCTACGAGGCAACCGGGCTTTATCAACCCCGCGGCGGCGTCGGAGGCGACTATTACGATTGCATTCCCGAATCAAACAACACTTGGGGACTCGCCATCGCCGATGTCTCCGGCAAGGGGATGCAAGCCGCGCTCCTGATGGCAACCCTGCGAGCCGGATTGCGTTCCGAAGCAAGCCGCAGAACCGATTTGCCGAGCATGGCGTTAACCCTAAACTCACTGCTGAATGCGAGTGGCACTTTCGGTAAATATGCGACCTTCTTTTTTGCCCAATTAGAAGCGGAAACCGATAAGGTGACATCCATCAACGCCGGTCACAACGACCCCATGGTCATTCGGAGCGACGGAAGTTGCGAATGGCTAAATAAAGGCGGGGTGATGCTCGGGATATTTCCTGACGACATGATCGCAAACATGCCCCCCTTTGAACAGGAAACCACGAAACTCGCCAGTGGGGACATCATTCTGTTCTACACCGACGGCGTCACCGAAACCACGAATATCGACGACGAACTTTACGGCGAAACCCGGTTGCAGGCGACCGCGACACGCCTCCGAAATGAAAGCGCGGAGGCAATATGTCGTGCCATATACAATGAGGTCATCGATTTTCAGGGCGAAGCCGAGCAATTCGACGACCTGACACTAATGGTCCTCAAGAA
Organism: Candidatus Poribacteria bacterium; assembly: GCA_965204085.1. GTDB lineage: Bacteria > Poribacteria > WGA-4E > WGA-4E > JAJDTR01 > JAJDTR01. Next base: position 518,554 of record CBDBEE010000003.1, read on the forward strand.
AAAATAATCCTGTAGATTTCGTAGGGTGGGCACTGCCCACCGTTTCAACACTATACAGTCATTGCGACTAATAATTACACATGCCTGTGGAGAATGACATTCTTCTGTACCACAATCTGTTAGATTGTGGCAGGCGCAAACTAACAGATCAAGCGAGTGGATAGCAAGTGCGATAGAGTTTCAATAGAGATTCTGCAAGCCTTTGCTTATTGTAGGAGCGATCTCCGAATCGCGACTTCAACCGTTGTGTAAGGTGGATCAAGGGAACGATCAACTGAGATCAAGCGAATGGATAGTGACCGCGATAGCAAATCTCTCCTGCCCACCACTCCAACGCCATAACATCAAAAAATGACAACTCCACACACAACCACGCCAGACAAAATCAAACCCACCTTCTCCGGTCACGAAACCTTCCCCTTTCGCTATACCTGGCTGAAGAAGGGCGTTGACGCTGTGACAGACGACCCAGCCGTCTTCGGCAGCGATCGATCGACAATCACCCTCGGTGTCGGGAAAAATATGGTTCGTTCCATCCGCCACTGGTGCACCGCAGCCGGGCTCATTCAAGCGAAGAAAAACGATCGCACCCGATTCGAGCCTACTCATCTCGGAAGAGCCATCTTCGCCGATGACGGATTCGACCCTTACCTTGAGGACAGCGCTACTCTGTGGCTTATCCACGCGCAATTTGCGGCAAACGCCAGCCGAGCGACCACATGGTACTGGGCGTTTGGGTTCTTCAATCAGAACGAGTTTAGAAAGGAGAGATTCACCGCCGAATTACTTGATTGGACTGAAAAGAACGGTTGGAATCGAATCTCCGAAAATTCGGTTAACCGCGATGTCGATTGCTTTCTTCGCACCTATGTCCCCTCTCGCATGACAAAGGGAACGATGATAGAGGATTCCTTCAACTGCCCTCTCGTGGAATTGGGGCTCATCTCCGACTCATCCGACGGACTCGCCTACCAATTCCACCGTGGCGCCAAACCTTCACTTCCGACGCCGGTTTTCGCCGCTGCCCTCTCCCAATTTTGGGGTACACGCTTTGACGATAGAAACTCGCTCGCATTGGGGGAAATCGCCTATTCGCCGGAAAGTCCGGGACAAATCTTCAAGCTGGACGAAGATTCCGTCGTCGGTTACCTTGAGGGACTCGAAAATCTCACGGACGGCGCGCTCCGCTACGATGAAACGGCGGGACTCAAACAGGTCTATCGGGAGAAAAAGGTTGACAAAATTGAGTTACTTCGTAACTATTACAGACAATCCTCGTGACAGCTTTAGGGTGGAATCAAAGGAACGATCGAACGAGTGACCAGCGAGTAGGATAGAGATCTCGTAGTGACTGCGATAGAGTTCCCCTGCACACCCGTGGAGGCAAACCCTCGTGGTTGTCCACAAGGTTTTCGCACCAATGCCAACGAGGCGAAAATGGTGAGCGGTGAAAGGCAATCCCCGTCCGCAGTATAAGACAGGACTTGATGAATGCTGATAGATTCGACATCATCTTAACTGTGAAACTCTAGGACAGTAATGACAGATCCCCATCCGAGAGAATTACAAATCTACCGTACCCCAAACGGACGACAACCTTTCACTGAATGGTTGACTGCACTGCGGGATCGGAACACACGCCAGAGAATTCAATTTCGACTCTATCATGTTCGTGCAGGTAACTTAGGCGATTACAGATCGGTTGGGGACGGTGTTTTTGAACTCCGTTTCCAATTTGGCCCCGGCTATCGAGTCTATTTTGGAGAAGTTGATAATACCATTATCCTATTGCTCTGTGGCGGAGACAAATCTTCCCAAGTTAGAGACATTAAACGCGCTAAAGCCTATTGGAGTGAATTTAAGGGGTCTAAGAAATGAGAGAAATGAGAGAATATCATGATTATTTGATGGAGGAACTTTCCGACAGCGAGGAGTCAATCGCCCATATTCAAATTGCACTGGAAGAATACCAGGACGACGGTGATTCGTTTGTACTTTTGATGGCGCTACGAAGCGTTGTCGAGGCTCAAGGAAATTCGTCCGAGTTCATCCGGCGGACACCCATCGCCCCACAAAATCTCCTAGAAGGTTTGTCACGCGACAAAATACCAAACCTTGACACGCTCGCAGCGATTCTCTGCGGTCTGGGGTGCCGGCTTTCCGTCGTTAACAGCGAAGATGCCCATCTCAATAAAGAAGCCGCAGAGACGCTAAATCGCGTTGCTTCTAAGGTGCGACAGCCGAATTATCATCTTCTTCGTGCAGACAAGGGGGCAGTTATTTCGGAATCGTTGAGCAAGTTTCCTCAAGAAGGGGATTAGCCACATTGAATCTATACCTTGCGTTGGGTATTATTGCGCTTTCTTTTCCAGTGATAGTTGTTTCTAATAGGACTTACGTAGCACCATCAGGTCGGGAATCGGAGTTCCCTCGTACAAGAATCGCGACCTGGAGATCGCGGGATCTACTATCGCGTTCCCTATTCAGTCACTTGATCGCTATCCGCTCGTTTGATCCTACAGAAGACGCAATTTCTGACAGCGCGGAGTATAATTGGGCTAACCGATTGTTGTGCGTTGCGAGGCCAATTTTCTTCATCCTAACATCAATTAACACAGGGCGGTTTGAAGCAAGAAGTTGCGTTTGACCGCATACTCGTTGTTTCGCTACGTAGCGGGAGGCTTGTAAAATGAGATTTTTTGTTCCTGCAGTGAAGGATGAGGCTGACGCGGAGATGGTCTGGGAAGCGACCAAAAAATTTGCGGAGGAGATGTTAGGGTGGAAGATTTCTGAACGCCGAATTTTCAGCATCGCCTATCGGCACGAAGGCAAAGATTACCATGTAGAAGTAGGAAAACCAGATCCGCGGAGCCATGAGTTGGTGGTTGCCATTCTGGAATCAACCACCTATCTTGTTTGTACGCCGAACCGCGGTGTGGTGAGAGGTATACCAATCTTGGTAGGTCAAGACAAGGTAGGGAAAACTATTGATTTCGAGAACCATCAAGCGAGTGGATAGCGAGCGATCAACCGACTGATTAGGATCAAGCACGCGAATAGCACGCGCGATAGAGATCTCCGCGATAGAAAATCCCCTGCGATTGAGATCCCACCAGCCTTTATGTGCGAACTATACTCCGTAGGGGCGAGGTTCCCTCGCCCCACAACGTGTAGGCTTTAGGGTGCACTCTGCCCACCACCTCTCAAGTAACACACCACATTGCACTCCTCTGGAGTGAAAACCCTTCCACGAAAGAACACCTTCTCAAAGCCTGTCATAAAGCGAGAGTCGAGCGGCACTTGATGAGGGAATTATTCCGCCAAGGATAATGTGCGCTATAGACAAAACGTCGGGGCAAGATGCCCCTCCTACATGGAAATGTGAAGCAGTTACTTGCTGAATGAACTATTCCAACAGGAATAATGGGGGGCTCTTAACTACAAATTGGTGGTAAGCCGCAACGATTCTTGCCCCTGCCGCTGCACGGACAAACCCATCCCCCGCCCGATCGAATCAACCTTCACGACTCATCCACATCATCATATTCCGGTATCAGATGTTTCATGGCAACCTCTTCGTTCAGTTCAATCCCCAATCCCGGCTGATCCGGAACCACAAATTCGTTATCTTGGATGAGCGGCTCCTCCGAAATTGCCAAATCCCATCGCCACGCCACCTGATCCGCGTGATACGGCAGTTCCATAACGATGAAATTCCGTACCGCGGCACAAACATGCGCCGTCGCCGTCATGCCGATTGGCGATGTGATATTGTGCGCCGCAAACGGCATATAGTACAGATCCGCCAAATCTGCAATCTTCTTCGCCTCCAGTATCCCTCCCGTCCCGGACACATCGACGTGCAGCATGTCGCACGCTTGCGCCTGAATCAGATCTCTGAAACCGTCCCGGCGAAACAAAAACTCACCGGTACAGATTGGAATCGAAGTCGCGGCGCTTACCTTCGCCATCGCTTCGGGGTTATCGTTCGGCACAGGGTCCTCCAAGAACATCAGATCGAACGGCTCCAAACACTCGGCGAGTTTAATAGCCGCGTGCACGCTGTATAGACTATGGCAGTCGATGCTGATATCAATCTCATCACCGACCGCCTCTCGTGCGGCGGCAACCAACGACGTCATTTTTCCCAACTCCGCCGTACTCAATTCCCGATTAACCGCATCCTGCTTGAGTTCGTTTGCGGAGTTGTCGATGTCAAACTTAATCGCTTGGTAGCCGTCCTTAACACCTTCCCGCGCTCGCTTCGCCCAACTCTTCGGCGTGTTCCCCTCTCCATGCCCAACATCGGCATACAGTCGAATACGTTCCCGATACTTCCCGCCCAGCAACTGATAAATCGGCACACCGAGGCTTTTCCCGAGCACGTCCCACAAAGCGGTTTCTATCCCGCCGATAGCCGACAAACCCATCCCGTATCGGTTTCTCACGGAACCAATCAGTCGATGGTACAACGGCTCGATATTCCTCGGATCCGCACCAACGAGCGTGTCTCTGAATTGCAAGATAATGTCGGCAATCCCCGCCCCGGGATGCGCCTCTCCCAACCCTGTCAATCCCTCGTCCGTTTCAATCCGAACATAGTTCCACTGCTTGTATCCGTTTAACGTCAGAGCCTTAACATCTGTAATCTTCACGCCTCTCCTCCGTGTATATGATGTCTTGATTATATCATTCTCTCCACGTAGGCGCGGTTTCCAACCGCACCGGGACTCGCTCCCCTATTCACGGCAGGCAAGCCCAATCCTTACTGGACGGCTAACCTTTTCAAATGTCAACAGAACCAAACACACCCTGTCAAAAAACTCGGTTGATGTTGCGCACGCCGACGATTCATGATAGCATGTCTTCCCAAGATCATGCAACATATGTAGTACATCTGTAGCGTGCGCACCGCGCACCAGCCTTTTTCAAAATTTCCTCTGTAGGAGCGACCTCCTGGTCGCGATTTCTTAGCGCGAGCAGAGCTTCCTCCTATGGAAGACGCACAGGAATCCATAGCTCTGCCAAGATTTACTATCGCGCTCATTATCCGTTCGCTTGATCTCCGCTGGAGCGCGGAGATTGGAAGCATCGCGGTTCTATTGACATTGCACTCCGCTGGAGTGCGGGAATCTGGACATGTCGCATTCTATTGACATTGAAAACCTCTATCGCGCGGGATCCACTATCGCGTTTCCTATTCGGTCACTTGATCGTTATCCACTCGCTTGATTTCAGTTGATCGATAGAGCTCCCCTTGCCCCGCTGGCTCTGCGCAGAGATAAGGTTTCTTACCCTGTTCCACAACGGTATGATCTTCCGAAGAAAAACTTATGACACAAGAAAAACAAAAATGGCGCGTGGCAATTGCCGGCTGCCACCGCATGGTCACACCGACCCCCGGCAGCCACAACTTCGCCGCCGCCTTCCATGCGGTTCCGGAAATCCAAGTCATCGGCGTTTTCGATTACGGTGAGGACACCCGCGCCGAGTTTGCAGCCTGCTGGCGAGACGTGTGGGGCGAAGTGCCGACCTACGACGATTACGAACGTATGCTTGCCGAGACGCGCCCCGATCTGGTATGCATCGCCACCCGTCAAACCATGCACGCCGACCAGATCGAACTCGCCGTCCAATCCGGCGTCCGCGGAATCCTCTGCGACAAACCGCTCGTCACCAACCTCGAAGAACTCGACCGAATCAACGCCGCCTGCCGAGATGTGCCGCTTCTATTTGCCCTCGATCGACGCTGGTCCGCCCGCTACCGCTCTTTGAGGCGACAGTTGGCTGATGGAATCATCGGTCCCGTTACCAGCGTTACCGCATACGGGTTGTCGAATCTGATTAACCACGGCTGCCACTGGTACGATTCCCTGCTTGCGTTAGCCGGTGACATCGCACCCGCTTGGGTAAGCGGATTCGTTGAGGACCTATCGAACGAGCCTGCCGACTCACGCAAACGCCAAGACCCCTCCGGCAGAGCTACGATCGGATTATCGAACGGCGTTGTCCTTTTCATCACTTCAGATGGTGCGCATAAAGGCACCGGGCTGCCCATGAATTTCGAGGTTGTTGGCGAGAACGGACGCCTTTTCCTGCTGAACGATGCCGCCGAAAGTTTCGTCTGGCGCGAGAACGACCCTTCGAATATCCAGCGATTGGAGTTTCCGGGAGAAACCGAGCCTTGGCCCGCCGGGAAAGCCATGGTAGAAGACCTGATTAACGCCGTTGAGAGCGGTGGGAGGACTGCCTGTGACATAGGTCAGGCTATAGCAGCGACAGAGATCGGCTTTGCCGTTCACCTCTCATCGAAGCAGCAGGGGGCGAAAATCGAACTCCCCGCCAAAACCCGCTCCCTCCAAATCAAGTCATTTGAGTGGGGAAATGAGCCGTAGGGATCAAACGAGCGAAAAAGTATTTGTAGGGTGGGCACCGCCCACCATTCCAATCAGTTTGGGATAAATGGTTGGCTCCCTTGGCGCGCAACGTGACCGCGTTGATGGTGGGCAGTGCCCACCCTACAACCATCGCCAGACGCTTGAAAATACGCAATTTCCACCGGTGTGTAGTATAGAACGTGTTACTTGCTAAAAGAATTATTCCGACAGGAATAATGGTGTACTCTCAACTACACATTGGCACTTGAACATTACCGGAAAATCCGAATCTGCCCACGACCAGTGAAAAATATGGTATACTACCTGCGTCGCTCCGCAATCTTGATCGTTCTATACGCCTTTGGAGTCGCGCTTATCGGGCACACGACAGCCACCACCCCTGTGGTGAACATCCCCGACGCCAATCTTCGCGCCGTCATTGAGAAAGCGCTCGAAAAGCCCGAGGACGCCGCAATCACAGCCGCCGACATGGCGGAATTGACCGACCTTTCGGCGACCGGGGCAAAGATTCGCAACCTAACGGGTCTGGAGTATGGGGTCAATCTCACGGTCCTAATTCTCAACAACAACCAATGTACCGACCTGTCGCCATTGAGCGGATTAACCAATCTCGAGGCTCTTGACGTTGGCGGCAACCCGATAGTCGATTTATCGCCCCTCGCGGGATTGACGAAACTGGAATTTTTGGAAATCCCCGATTGTAAAATTGTCGACCTATCGCCGTTAGAGGGATTGAGCCAACTCACAAACCTGAATCTCGTCAATAACCAGATATCCGAACTCACTCCGCTCGCTGCACTAAAGAATTTGGAATGGATAGACCTGTCGGGAAACCTAATATCCGATCTGGCGCCTTTGGGAAAGTTATCAAACCTGAAAATGCTCTGGTTGGCAGAGAACAGCGTCTCCGACCTGGCGCCCCTTTCGAACTTGCCCAATCTCATTCAGCTCTTGCTCAAGAACAATCAAATTTCAGATTTGGCGCCCCTTTCGCAACTCACGAAGCTGGGAAAACTGGACATCTCCGTAAACAGCGTGTCTGACCTGTCGCCTTTAACGAAGTTAACCAACTTGCAAATCTTGAGTCTCGACGAGAACCAAATAGAAGACCTTTCCCCATTAAGCGAACTATCAAACCTGAAACAGTTGCACCTTTTCAAAAACCGCGTATCTGACCTGTCACCCCTAGCCGGATTAACCAATCTTGAACGGCTTGAACTTGTGGACAACCGAGTGCCTGATGTATCGCCCCTTGTTGAACTAACCGGTCTGAAAGTGCTGGATTTGCGATCAAACCCCCTTAACCCGAAAACAGTCACCAATCACATTCCGCTCCTCCAATCCAAGGGTGTGTACGTCGAACATTCTGCCAATGATACACGTTAATTCGAGAAGTACCTCAGCCCGCGACGACAGTTGCCAATAAGCGTAGCTTGAAACGAATCCCAACCTAGCCGACTGAAATCTACCCATCAAGAGGGATACATGAGCCAAAACAGACGCCACATCCTCGGTCTTTCCGGCGGCAAAGATAGCTCGGCGCTCGCTATTTACATGCGAGACAAAGTGCCGGAGATGGAGTACGCCTTCTGCGATACGGGAAAAGAACTACCGGAGACGTATGAATTCCTTGACCGCTTGGAAGCCTTCTTGGGAAAGAAAGTTGAACGTCTGAATGCCGAACGCGATTTCGATCATTGGCTCTCGGTTTTCGGCGGCCTGCTGCCATCATCCCAAGTGCGTTGGTGCACGCGACTTCTGAAAATCAAACCCTTTGAGGAATTCGTTGGCGATGATTTGGCTTACAACTATATCGCCATCCGCGCCGACGAGGACCGCGTCGGTTATAAACCGCTGAAGAACGTGGAGGCCCGAAATATCGAACCAAAATACCCGTTCAAAGAGGACGGCATCACCGAGACGGATGTCTATCAGATTCTGGAGGAGAGCGGTCTCGGCTTGCCGGATTACTACGAGTGGCGGACACGCTCTGGCTGCTACTTCTGTTTCTACCAGCGCAAAGCCGAATGGGTTGGCTTGATGGAAAATCACCCCAATCTCTTTGAACTCGCCAAGGGTTATGAGAAGTACAACTCTGAGACAGGCGAGAGGTTCACCTGGAGTCAAGGCGAGAGTTTGGTCGAACTGTCAGATCCAAATCGCGTTAAGGAGATTAAGGATAACTACGGGAAAGCGATGAATCGGAAAAAGGCTGTACAACCGAATCGCCGGTTGCTGGACATCTTCGGCGATGTCCTTGATGACGAAGACGACGAGGAACCGTGTCTGATTTGCGAACTGTGATAGTGTGTGGCTCACTTTAGATTCTCCCAATCAGGCAGAGTGTGGAAAATGAACCGGGAAGAAATTATTCAGAGATTCGAAACCCTGAATATATGGAGTAGCGGCGGGCAGAGAGCACCTCATAAACCATTGCTGGTTCTGTATGCGATAGGAAGATTGCTGCGCGATGGAATTCGTCTCATTCCCTATGCGGAGATCGAAGCGGACCTTGGAAGATTACTGCAGCAGTTTGCGCCTAGGCAATCACAACAGCGAACTCAGTATCCATTTTGGCGGTTACAGACTGACGAGGTTTGGGAAGTCACCCATGCCGACATGATTGGACTATCGCCAAGTGGGGATGCGTCAGTCTGCGATTTGCGTCGTTACAACGTTGCCGGCGGGTTTACCGAAGTTATTTTTCGAGAACTACAGAGCGACTCTGGGCTGGCTCTTGAAATAGTAAAACGTCTTCTCATCGGACATTTTCCCTCGACAATACATGAAGACATTCTGCAAGAAGCCGGATTCAGGTTACCACTACAAATAGACGGGCTTGATTTACCGTCTCAATTTCCTATCACGCCACCGCGTGATCCCAACTTCCGATTGAATATCCTGCGAGCATACGAGTACAGATGTGCGGTCTGTAGTTTTGACGTAAGACTGGGAAATGCGCCTGTTGCGTTGGAGGCAGCCCATATAAGGTGGCGGCAAGCGGGTGGTCCCGATGAACCAGTCAATGGGTTAGCGCTGTGCTCGCTACACCATAGGCTATTCGACCGTGGAGCCTTTACACTGTCGAATCAATTACAGATACTCGTGTCAGATGACGCCCACGGTTCAGCAGGCTTTCAGGAATGGCTCATGAGGTTCCACGGCAGAGAAATCAGTTTTCCGCAGAGGCAGTCCTATTATCCAGACGCAAACTACGTCGGCTGGCACATTAGGGAGGTTTTTCACGGGAATCCTCGTGAGTAGTAATATGTTGAGCACCTAGTCTGCCACTTTATTGTAATCAGTGCCTCTTGGTGGTATAATTACCCAAACCACTGGAAAAAAATATGATGATACTCTATCCCGCTCTTCGTACGCAAATGGGGTCATGGAATAGTTATACCATCAAAATGAGCGCCCGCGAACTAAGCGAAAGTGTAAAATACGCCTCTGAGGTCTATGAAGACCGTACGCTAGATCAAGCAACTAGGCGTATAATGAATGATGGCCCGGCTAAAAAAGAGATCGCAGAGTATTTGAAACGTCAACCAGATCGATTCTTGTCCTCAATTGTTGTTGCCGCGCTTGAGGGAAATCCGATGTTTTATCCTCTGGAAATCGTAGATGATTCGCAATTGGCGATGTTTCAAGATGATGCATGCCTTAATGAATCGTTAGGCATCTTGAAGTTCGATGGCACACAAAAATACTACGCCCTAGACGGTCAGCATCGTCTCTCAGCTATCAAAGCACTCTTAGACCGAACCAACCCTTTATCCGACGGAACACCTGAGGACTTTGAGAATGATGAGTATTCCGTCATCGTTATCGTACCCAGTCAGGAAGATTCCGATTTCATGCAAAAGTATCGTCGGCTATTTTCCAACCTCAATCGCCACGCCAAACCGACGGATAAGGTAACGAACATTCTCATGGATGAAGACGATACATTTGCCATCCTAACTCGACGACTGTTGACCGAACACGATTTTCTCAAATGGGCTCGCAGACAAGGCGAATCACAGCGGGTAAAGACTCGGAAGGGGAAAAATCTAAGGTCTGCGGATCCGTATTTTACCAGCCTTGAAACCTTGTATGAGATGAACATTGAATTGCTTAGCGCCTTTCACAGAAAGCCCAAGGGATGGGGACCAATCAGTGCGGAAGGTACCGATTTAAAATTCTTCAAACGCTTCCGTCCATCCGAAGAATACATTGATTCCCTCTACACTGAATTGATAATGTACTGGGATGCTCTACTTGCCGAAATCCCCGACCTCGATAAAGACCCACGCCTGATGCGGGTTCATGAGATGGATGAGAGGGAAGGCGAGGCGGAGACAGATCACCTGTTGTTCTGGCCCATAGGACAGCAGATGCTTGCGGAAATTGTGAGAGCAGTGCTTGACAGTCGTCTACTAAACCCGACAGCCCCGGACCCTGATGCCGTAACGTCGGCACTGCAAGGACTAGGACGATTGGAATGGCGGCTGCATCAAGCGCCTTGGAGGTATTTGTTCTTGATAAAGAAACCTAAAGACGACGATTCAGAACAAAACTGGACTATGCGTAACGAGTCTCGGACAGAGGCTATCCGTTGCGGACGCAGACTCCAACAGTGGATAATTGGGATTGATCAACTTGACGACGAAGGTGTTGAAGAGCTCAAAACACGTTGGATATCTTTGTTAATCCCGGCCCAATCGGAAGCCCAGCAAAATCAGATGTGGGAGCAAGTTGAAAGGATGAAATTTGCGATATCCGGGTAGTTCGTCGTGGTTGTGGGGTGATTTCCGCACACTACTCACCAATCATTGTTAGAGTAAGTTAAACATTGGACGCGATTTTTATAGAATGTAAACTACCGCATTTGAGGAGGCCTTCGTGAGCCAGTCTCATTATCGAGTCCTCGCGGAGCCCACAACGCCCAACGTCGTCCGTACAGAAGATTCAAACATACACGGAATTCTGCAGAGTCCGTCTGATGTCCGCAGAACCGGCTTCGGTTTCATTGGGGTCAATCGGATAGAACCTTCTCCTGAAGGCATCAAGGGCACAGATGCATGGGGCTATGAAGTGGAACTGTCGCGCAACGGATCTCTTGGGCTGACAACTCCGTTGTCCAACACACAATTCCAATGGTACAAGGTAGAGAGCGGCATCCCTTCCCAATCCAACTGGTTGTATCCGTATGGAGTCTGCGAGTACCCCGTTACCTTCATGAGGTTGGTCAAGGAAATTTACCAAGCGGCGGGCATTACTTCCCAAGTTTATGTCAGACAGGAGTATCAAAATCTCAACGGATTCCTCTTGGTGGGACGCCATCCGCTCAATCCGCTTTTCGGAAAACTGGATCACGAGCGGCGTGTATACAATTCGTTTGATCCGATTGTTTCACCCCTGACCATAAACCCCTGTTTTGACGCCGATCGGGTAGCCTATGACTTGGTGAAGCCAGTCTATGACTCCTTTGGACTGAGCGAGGATTTGATTCCTCTCTTCGATGAGAATCACCACTTTACCCCTTAACATTTTATCCAAATCTGAAGTAACGCCACCTAATTCCACTCCTTCCTCTCTTCCACCCTTCCTCCCAACCGATGAAGGCTTTGGTTCCCCCGTGCCATGCGAATGCGCCCTGCTCGCGATTTCTGTCAACCCTAACCACGCCCAAGCGTTAATCTCTATATACTGCATTGGAGGTGAAACGCTAATGAGCGAAACGTCGGACAATACCCACAAAGAATCCCTCTCACGATGGCATGGATTCGGACGTGCCCTGGCATGGGCAAACCTTCGCCCCATCGTCGTCGCCCTCGTATTCGTCTTCGGATTCATGCGTCCCTTCGTCGTCGAGCCGTTCCAAATCCCCTCCGGCTCCATGGAAGACACCCTGCTCGTCGGAGATCGCATCCTTGTCAGCAAGTTTATCTACGGCGTCCGCATCCCCGGCACGGACATCAAACTCCTCGACGTGCACGAACCCGCGAGAGGCGATGTGTTTGTCTTTGTTCCGCTTCACGAGAAATCCCGGCACTTCATCAAACGCGTCGTCGCCGTTGGAGGTGACACCGTCGAGACGAAGGGTGGCGTACTCTACGTCAACGGCGTAGCCGTCAAAGACGGCGCCTACACAAAGCGTACACTCCGCCACCCGGGTTCTCGCTACGATTTTCCTCCCTTCCGCGCCCCCTACCTCTTGCCCGAGGACGAGGCTTTCGCGGACTACAAACTCCCGTCCCGGCAATTCCGCGCGAAGTTCCCGGATGGCAACCCCTTCACGGTTCCGGAGGGGCACGTCTTCGCCATGGGCGACAATCGCGACCAGAGCGCCGACAGCCGCACTTGGGGCACTGTGCCCGTGAACCAAATCAGGGGACAGGCTTTCATGGTCTTCTGGTCATACGACACGCTCAATCCGAAAAAGCCCTGGGAGATTTGGAAGATAATCTCCGACATCCGTTTCACCAGAATAGGGCGCCTAATCCGGTCAGAATTTGATGCCCGGCAGGGGTGACCTAGATTTTCGTTGACTCTCTCCCTTGTCCAGCCTTGACGTTGCGCGCACTCCCTTCTCTGGGAAATTTCTCCTTGACAAACCGCTCTCCCGTAGTTTACAATTATTCACGATTTCCGAAATTTTGTAAACTCAATTCTTCATTGAACAAATAGAATCAGAAAAAGGGGCCACAATCGTGCTAGGACAACGGCTGAGAAGATTTAGGCTGGCTCGCGGTCTGTCACTTGATGACCTCCACGCCGCTATAGGTGGGGTGGTAAGCAAGCAGGCGCTGTCAAAGTACGAGCGCGGGAAGATGCAGCCACCGGCAAGAACACTCAATCGCATTGCTTCTGCGCTCGGCGTCAAGTCTGTCCGCTTGTGGGGCGAACCGACGTGTCATGTTGAACGGGTCGCCTTTCGCAAGCGCGCCAGTTTGACCAAGAAAGAGGAGGAACAACTAGAAGGCTTTGTCGCTGAACTGTTGGAGAAACGCCTTGAGTTGCAAGAACGCATCGGTGAACTCAAGAGTCTAGAACTTCCCATTCAAGAAGTCCCCGTCAACAGTCTGGACGACGCCGAGGCTGCCTCTATCGCTCTTCGCCAAAAGTGGCGCTTGGGTACCGACCCGATACCAAACCTGCTGGATGTACTTGAAGCCCGACATATACACATCATCGAGGTTGACGCGGGCGAGAAGTTTGATGGAATTTCCACCATAGCGCGTGGTGCTGAAGGAAATGTACTGGCGGCAGCCATTGCAACGCGCCGGGATACCCCGGGAGACCGTCATCGTCTCAACGTTGCTCACGAACTTGGACATCTGACGTTAAACCCCGGTGCGGAGGTTGACGAGGAAAAAACCGCTTACCGGTTCGGCGCCGCGTTTCTCGCACCTGCCGAGGATCTGGATCGAAAAGTGAGTAAGATGCAGCGCCCCATTCGGCATGATGATCTCCTCTATCTCAAATGGCTATACGGGATTAGCATACAGGCCACCCTTTGTCGGCTGAAAGATCTGGGGCTTATCACAAACTCCCATTTTCAGCACTGGTGGATAGAGATTAACAAATTGGGTTGGAAAAAGCGGGAACCGATTGAGATTCCCCGTGAAAGACCGAAGCGGTTTCACCGGCAGGTGTATCGCGCGCTTTCCGAAGAGCTGATAGAGGACTGGGAAGCCGACCAACTGCTGAATGATTCATTAACGACATCGTCGCCTCGATCGCTGATTGAACGCCGCGCATTTTTGCAACTGCCATCGGATTTGAGACGCAATCTGCTTAGGGAGCAAGCGAAGCGGATGGCGGGCCACTACAAAGATGATTCCGAATGGCGCGAGATTGAAGGGGGCGACCTTTTCGAAGACTACATTCCCAAGCGGCAGCGACGTGAGGCATGCGGAAGTGCCAAATGACATCGCTGGTCCCGTAAGTTTCATACACAGATAAAATCAATAGACAATGGAGATATCATGCTAGGCGCAATCATCGGTGACATCGTCGGTTCCATCTACGAGTGGGATGGTATCAAAACCAAGGATTTTGATTTCTTCGACGATCACTGTCAATTCACGGACGATACGGTGTGCACCGCTGCAGTAGCCGATATTTTGCTGCACGACCTTCACCCAGCCGCGGCGATGCAAGAGTGGTGCCGCCGCTATCCCGGACGCGGCTACGGCGGATTCTTTAGCCGGTGGATCCATTTCGACGTTCCCACACCCTATCAGAGCTACGGCAACGGCGCCGCCATGCGCGTCTCTCCCGCGGCGTTCCTGCACCGCGGCGACCTTGACGCCGCGCTAACCGCATCAGACAAAGTGACCACCATCACCCACGACCACCCCGAAGGAATGAAAGGCGCGCGGGCAACCACACACGCTATCTGGCTCGCATACCAAGGCGAGAATGCGGCAAATATCCGCAACACAATCTCTGCCGCCTACGGTTACGACTTGTGCCGTACAGTGGACGAGATTCGTCCCGGCTACTATTTTGATGAGACCTGCCAAGGCACGGTGCCGCAGGCAATTACGTGCGCACTGGAATCCGAGAGCTTTGAGGACGCCGTGCGCAACGCCATCTCGCTCGGCGGCGATGCCGACACGCTTGCCGCCATCGCCGGTCCCATCGCCGAGGCGATGCACGGCATCCCTGTCGAGTTCAAAGAGCGGGCGGAAAATCAATACCTCGCCGACGCGCCAGACATCCGTGAGATAATGCGGGAAATGTACCGGGCTGCCGCTGAATAGAACCGCAGTTCAAAGCGCTGCCATTCCCGAACGGATGTAGCTTTAAGCGGTAACTCCGGTTTCATAACAATGCTTTCTTGCGTCACATCCCAAACCTGCCTCAAATTTTTCCCTGTAGGGGTCAACGATCGTTGACCCCTACATCACCCCATGGATGAGCAGACCAACCACGCTTACCCATATCGTTCGCGCCAACTAACCATCAAGCGACTGAATAAGGAGCACGATAGAGATCCTCTGGTCACTGACCACTAGCCACTGCTTTTCCCCTCTTGACAACTGCAACCGCTCTTGATAGAATACCCGCACTAAGATTGTCGGAGGTTACACACACCCCATGCCGAATACCGACCCGCGAGACCTGCCCGCCGCCTTGGGCGGAAAACCCACCTTCGAATCGACCTCCGAAACCTCCTATCCTAAACTTGAGCGTTGGCGCCAAATCTCGGAAGACGAAGCCAAAATCGCTTATGAAATGACACTTCGCAACGAGCTGTCGGGCGCATCCCCGGTGGTGCAAGCGTTCGAGCAGATGTGGCGTGACCGGCACGATACCGAGTTTGCGATAACGCTCAACAACGGCACGGCGGCGATACACAGCGCCATGTTCGGACTCGGCGTGGGCCCCGGCGACGAAGTCATCTGCCCCACCTACACCTGGATATGTTCGATCACCCCCGCGCTGATGCTGATGGCGAAACCCGTCTTCTGCGAGATTGACCCGCGCACCCTGCTAATCGACGTGGACGACGTGCGGCGGCGGATTACCGAGCGCACGAAAGCCATTGTGGCTGTCCATCTGTGGGGCAACGTCTGCGACATGGACTCGCTGATGGCGCTGAGCGACGAGACCGATGTCCCCGTCATAGAGGACTGCTCTCACGCGCACGGCGCCAGCTACAAAGGGAGACCGGTCGGAAGTATCGGACACGTCGGCGCTTGGAGTTTGCAGGGCAGCAAGCCCGTCAGCGCCGGCGAAGGTGGTGTGCTGGCGACGAACGACGCCGCAACCTTTGAACGCGCCTGTCTGCTCGGCCAGGTGAACCACTCCGTCAAGATTGAGGATGGCGACCTGCGGTACAAGCACCTTCCCCCGATGGGACTTGGCGTCAAATACCGGGCGCACCCCGTGGCTATCGGCATAGCCTCCGTGCAGATGGAGAAACTTGAAGCGTTGAACGCCAAGCGCAGCGCCTTCATTCGAGAGGTGTCGGACGGCTTGCGTGCGATACCGGGAATCAGCCCCGTTGAAACTTATGCCGGGACACAGCCTGCGGGGTTTTTCGGATTCCCCATCCACTACAACCCGGACGAACTGTGCGGACTACCGGCGCCCGTGTTTGCCGATGCGCTCCGAAAGGAGGGCGTCCTCGCAAACAATAATCCGTACCCGCTCCTCGTCGGCGATGGTGTGCCGCTGTTTTCGGGAAGTGCGCCATCGAACGACAACCCCTATCCGCTGCTCCACACACTGCCGCTGTTCACGGAAGGGCTTGACATCTATACCGACGGACGGGGGCCCCTCTGCACATCCGAAATGGGGGGCGATTACGTCGGCTACGCACCGGGCGACCTCCCCGTCAGTGAAAAAGCCTGTTCACGCCTCGTGTTCCTGCCCGTCCTGACCGATCCGGTTCCGCACGCCGCGCCGCGCGTCCTCGCCGCTATCGACAAAATAGCCCGTCACGCCGAAATGCTCGCCAAGAGCGATGCCGTTTGACATGCCGGTCGAATTCTCCTCCCGCACTCGGACACAGAATATCCAAAACCTAAAGCGCGAACCGTTGGACGTGCTGGTCATCGGCGGTGGCATCGTGGGCGCCGGGCTGATACGCGATCTCGCCCTAAACGGCAGTATCAGAGCCGGACTGGTCGAGAAGGGCGACTTTGCCAACGGCACCAGCAGCGCCACCTCCCAACTCATCCACGGCGGATTTCGGTACCTCATCAGACGCGATTTCGCGCTAATCAAGGAGGCGCGGAGCGAACGTGAAATCCTAATGCGCATTGCGCCGAACCTTGTCAAACCGGCGCCGATTGCCATCCTCAATTATAAGGGAGATCCCTACCCGCTCACCGGTATGAGCGTGGCGGCGCGGTACTACAACCACCTCTCGAAAGCCGACAAGAACGAAAGAGCCTGCACCATCCGTGACCCGGCGCAGATACGGGATTTGGTCGGACCGGTTGAGACACGGTCGTTGAAAGGGTGCGTTGTCGTTTGGGATAGCATGGTCGACGATGCGCGGTTAACCCTACTGACGCTGAAGGATGCCCACCGGAGCGGCGCGTTTGTCGCGAACTACGTGCGTTTCGTCGAATTTGTTTCCCAGCCCCGCAAACCCAACGCGAGCTACACGGTGATTCTGGAGGATGTCCTCTCTGGTGAGCGGTTCGAGATCGTCACACGAAAACTTGTGTCCGCCGCCGGTCCCTGGACGGATCGGCTCTGGGAGAAGGATCCCGCATACGATGGCGTACCGCGACTGACAACCGAAAAAGCGAAAGGAATCCACCTCATCCTGCCCCGCCTGAATCGAGGCGATTGCGGCATCGCGACGTTCACACGCGCGGAAAAGCGTCAGAGCGAAAAACCCCGCATCATCTTCACCCTCACCTTTAACGACACACTCTCCGCCGTCGGCACCACCGAATCCGATCCCGAAGCGGATCCCGATTCCGTGCGCCCCTCTGTCGCCGAGGTGGACTATCTTCTCTCGGAAGTCGCTCGAATATTCCCGACGGCATCCGTCAATCGAGCGAGCATCGTGTCCGCCTATGCCGGTGTGCGCCCCCTCATCGCTCCCAAAGGCGAAGGCTTTGTTTCTCGCGAGCACCTCGTTACCGAGAGCAAAAGCGGGGTGATGTACATCTACGGCGGCAAGTTGACAACACACCGGAAGATTGCCGAAGAGGCCGTCGACCGCATCGCTGAGGAGTTGGGATGTCCGCGCTCCTGCAAAACGGCGGCGCACCCGCTGGGAAACGCCACTGAGTTGGAAGGTGACAGACGTGCCAAATCGATTCCGTCCGCGCACGAGGAACGGATCATGCTACGTTACGGTGGAGACGCAGCCGCCATCGGAACGTTCATTGCCGAAGATTGGACGTTGGCAGAGCCTATATTGGAATCGTCCGCCTTTTTGAAAGCGGAGGTGCTCTACGCCTTTTGGGGTGAAATGGCGATGACGCTCGACGACCTTCTTTGGCGCCGCTTGCGAATCGGTTTCGCGCCGGGTCAAGGCGTCGATGTGGCGCCGAAAATTGCTCGTTTCCTCGGTGAAAAAGGGGGCTGGGACGAAACAAAAATAACCGCTGAGATAGAATCCTACACCCAACGAATCGCCCAACTGAATGCCGAATTCAAGAAAAATTAATCTAGTGGATAATGTGCAACTGAGTGTTTTATACTCCACGCTGTTAGAAACTGCGTCTTTTGTAGGATCAAACGAGCGGATAGCGAGTGCGATAGAGATCCCGCGATCTCCAGGTCGCGATGTGCGTCCCCGGTAGGTGCGGTTAGAAACCGCACCTACGGACTAGATGCTTGAAAACACGCAATTCTCGGCAGCGCAAAGTATATGTTGTAGGATGTGCACTGCACACCAGCCTTTAAATGCTATAAAGGAACAATAGGTGTATCACGGACAACAACAAAACCTTGAGAATCCCCTCTTCAAACGACTAATACGGTTTTACCACTAATTGCTCAAATAGAATGTATAAATTTGTCACATGACGGCGCCAAAGCGCGGCGCCCTGCTATTTATCCCGATTTGCCTTCTCGCGGCGTGTTCGGAACGGGATGACGCCTCTAATCTTAAGACCGATATTCTAACAGACCCGGGGCGCTCCACAATCCGTTTGGCGGCATGGAATATCCGTATATTTAGTGACAACAGCCGGAACGACGCGGAGCTACAACTCATCGCCAACGTGTTAATCGACTACGACTTTATCGCTGTCATCGAGTTGAAAGACGAAACGGTGCTGAGGCGTGCCGAAAGCGTGCTGGAGCTGATGGGCAGGGATTACGACTACCTGCTGAGTCGTCCGGTCGGCGGGAAAGTCAAGGAACGCTACGCTTTTCTGTTCGATCAAAAGCTGGTCGATGTCTTGGAAGACGGGATGGTGTTCCCCGATCCGAACGATGCCTTCCTGCGCGAGCCGTATTCCGCATCGTTCAGGGCAGGGCAGTTTGACTTCACTACAATTTCGGCGCATGTGATTTGGGGGGATTCGGTCCCCCCGCGCCAGCGCGAGGTGGGTGAACTCGCTAACGTGTACAGGGCGGTTCAGGCGATGAACGGAGTGGAACAGGACGTGATACTGCTTGGGGATTTCAATCGCAATCCCGACGACCTATTGGCATATCAGCCGCTGATGTCAATCCCGGGGATGACACATCTATTCCAACTACCCGAGAAATCACACATCAAAGATACCAGTCTGTACGACAACATCCTTTTCCAAGCGTCCTATGTGACCGAATACACCGGCAACAGCGGCATTGACCGGTTCGACGAAACCGATTTCGGAAACGACGATAAAGCCGCTTCGCTTGCCGTGAGCGATCACCGTCCCGTCTGGGCAGAGTTTCGGATTGACACCGATGATGACTAGCAGAAATTCCATTTTTCGCGATACGAACCAGAATTATGTAAAGGGGTTGAGCATGTCAGACTGTAGATTTCCCGTTTCTACACGGCAAACCGCCCTGTAGGAGCGATCTCCGAATCGCGACCTCCCGTGGTTGCGTAAGTCCTAAGATACATTCGAATTATCAAGTTAAGCGCAATACGATCAACTGACTGATTAAGGAAGGCGATAGTAGATCCTGTGCGATATAAGTGCCACGCGATAGACCTCCTATAGAGCTCCCATCACGCATTACGAGACATTGAACACTCAGTTGAAACCGAAACAAAGGGTCAGTTACGAGAAGTCTCTATTTCTGTTGCCGTCGCTCAAGCAGTACCACGACGGAAAGGCGCGTCTCGGCTGGCACCGTTTTGAACTTGAGGTGAACGGTGACGCGATTGGAAGTTTCGATTTTGAAACAATCGCGGAAACCATCACAGAATCACATCCGGAAGAATCACATTGAGCGCCCTGCGTAAGTCGTAACACCATTTCGCTTGAATAATAGAGCGCAGGATGCCATAGCTATATCGTTCTTTTTCTCCGTAGGCGGGGCATCTTGCCCCGCCGGCTTTGCGCGGAGACAATGTTGTTTACTGCGCTCCATACAAGTTCTTTACTCAATCTTACGTAATCAATGCACCTGAATTTTAGAGAAATAGTATAATTGGCAAACCATAAGGTAGAAGCAGGCTGGAATCCTAGAAGAAAGGAGCTACTGCCATGACAGATGAGGAAAAATTTACCGTCGATCTCCAAGGGTATCTGGTGATTAAGGACGTTCTGTCCGACGATGAAGTGGACGAGATGAACGCCATCATAGATGAAGGAAACCTTGAAGGACCGCCGAGTCTCTGGGGCGCGCCGTTTAAGCAACTCATCGACCACCCTAAAATCTTCCCCTATCTTATCGAGCTATTGGGACCCTATGTCCGTCTCGACCACGATTACCACCTATTCATGAACAAGGGAGACAGACGCGGCGGGCTGCACGGCGGCGAGGACGGTGGACGCCCCGGCGGTCCCGAAGCCGACCATTGGTACAAGTATAGGGATGGCGTAATGCGTAACGGGCTGTGCGTGATGACATACAATTTAGCCGATGCGCCCGAAGGCGCTGGCGGGTTCGCCTGCATTCCGGGGAGTCACAAGAGCAATTTCCCGACCCATGTGCCGCAAGAGGTTCGACGGTTCGAGCGTCCGGCGCACTATGTCGTCCAACCCGCGCTTGAAACGGGAGATGTCCTATTCTTCACCGAAGCCGTCATTCACGGAACCATGCCGTGGCAGGCGGAGCACCAGCGCCGCTCCATACTCTACAAATACAGCCCCGGACATTCGGCGTGGTCGGATAGCTATTACGACATTAGCAAATACGGTGAGTTGACCGAGCAACAGAAACGGATGCTCCTGCCGCCATCAATCGGCAGCCGCCCCCGTGTTGTGGATGAGAGCTGAATTGTAGGGTGGGCACTGCCCACCATGCATACGGATCAAGTTAAAGGAGTTCGTCTAGTATTGGTGAGTTCTTCGCCGCAAAACCCTTAACTTAGTCCCCATTGGGCAAGGAGTAAATCTCAATCTCACCCCATACGGTAGGTGCGGTTTCCAACCGCACCGGTCCTCACGGAAACCAGTGTCATGAGTCATCTTCTGTGGTGCACCCATCTACGAATGGGTTGGTATTCCATCGCCCATGTCTACATGGAGATTAACAGTTTAAGACATTAGAAACCGCGTGACTTGCGACTCAAAACGCTTAACTTGATTCCTATGGGGTGGGCACTGCCCACCATGCCAAATTCTCTGATGCCGATCAATGGACTCTAATTCTACGGATCAGAAAAGCGAGTAGCGAATAGGAATTTCTATCGCACGGGATTTGCTATGGGATTAGCTATCGCAGTCGCTTTTCGCTCCTTTGATCCTTCGTTAACCACTCAGTTGATCGTTATCTGCTCGTCTGCCCGCTCGATCGCAGTGCACACCCGACAAGAGATTGTACATGGCTTTCATCTTGATTTGACAACCGTTGTTCCCTACATCCATAGAGTTGGAATTCTCCACACTGGTTTACTTTTCCCCAGACGGCGTCCCTGTAAAGCTGTCCTTTTCAATGATAGCCATATTCATCATTCCCCATTCTATGCTTTCAGGTCCAGCGTCAGACCATTCTCCGGAATGCTCAATCAAAACAAAATCTTCGTCGCCCCAGTCGGTGTCCTTCGGTTCATGAGGTCCCCAATTGGTATAGGTGACAGGTTCGCCGCTCGCCCAAACCCATTCTCCCTCGTTCGCATAATCAGTTAGCCCAATCCAACAGTGCTGAGGGTTAAAAGTCTTCAATAACCACTCCTGTTCAGCCGCATCGGTGATTGAAACCAGATACGCATCCTCGGCGGCAGCTTGGCTGTTAGCGTCATTCCAACTCCCGCAACGGATTCGCCTGTAGGCATGTCCGTTTGCCGGATTCACCACCCATGCGCCCATACCACCCGGCAACGATGATGTAGACGATTTCGCAGAGACTCCGACTCGACCGGCTGCCACATCCGCGAGAGTCGGTCGCCTGTCAAGCGTAAATACCAAATCCTCTTTGTTTTCTCCTTTTCTTAGCAGGAACGGCTCCACTGTCGCACTAAATCCCTGATAGACCACCGTTACCGCGTAGAACGCCGTCTCATCGAGATGGTATACGAAGTAACCCTCGTTGTCCGTCTCGCCGGTTGAACTTGAACTGCCGCTACCCATCCCATCGGGATAACGACGATGTTCGCTAATCTGAATGCTGGCACTGACAAGCGGAGTCCCGTTGGGGAACACCACTCTGCCTTGAATATACTGCCGAGACCTCACTCTGATTTCTACGTCTTCAACGTGCGTGTCCGGTTTGATGGCAAACACGATTCCGTCAAATGGCGTTAGTTCAATCTGATACACAGTCACCGCACCGACTTTCATGGATAGGAGCTCGTAGCCAGTTGCAGACTCTTGGTCAGACTTGTAGTACGGTTCCAGTCGGACCTTCACCGGATCGATGTTGCGAATGGAAAAACGCCCCATTTCGTCAGTGCGCGATACTATGGCCGTATTGTTTCCTTGAAACCACGAATCGTTGATACCCTCAACTGAATCAGGAGGAATTGGCGCAAGGATTAACCTGAATCCGGGTACCGGGTTGCCCTTTAAATCAAGGACACGACCGGATAATGTAGAAGTGGCTTTTAGAGCGATGCTTTGTGCCGATGTCACGAGCAGAAGCGCCACAGTGACCGTGAATAGCCACAATGTGGATCGCATTGGCTTGAGAATCGAACGATTGAAATGAGAACAATTCATGATAAGTATCTCCTTTACGTGGTTGGTCGCAAAATGACTGAGGCTCACGTGGTTGAGCGACGCGAACTAACCTGTTCACCGACGTATGGTTGATGTCGGGGCTCCGCCGCTCTTTTCGATGATAGCCATTCGAGTCATCTGCCACCTCGGGTTTCCGGGACCGACATCGTACCATTTTCCATCTGGTGTGAGCCCCATAAAGACGTAATTCTCCTTGCCTTGGTCGGCATCCGTCGGTTCATCGGGAGCCCAGTTCGTGTAGGTCGTCGGCTCGCCGTTCATCCATTTCCATTCGCCCTCCTTCTCCAAATCGGTTAGCCCGATCCAGTAGGGAGTTGTCCCAAAGACATCCATGAGCCATTCCTGCTCGGCGGCATCGTTAATTGAAACCAAATATGCATCTTCGTTCATCGCCTTCGCTCGGGCATCTTCCCAATCCCCACACTGAATGCTTTTGTAAGTGTGTCCGTTTGTGGGATTCATTACCCACGCGCCGTCACGGTCCGGTTCGACCGGATCGGGAGTTGATTCGATGGGAATCGGCGGGCTGTCGAGTGTTATGACTAAATCATCCCGCCTCTGACCAGCCTTGAGGGTGAATTGCTCCGAGCTTGCCGAAAGCCCTTGAAATTCAATCGCCACCGTGTATAATGCGGGCTCTTCCACGTAGAGTGCAAAGTAGCCTTGGTTATCTGTCCGCGTCAAACTTCCGCTCTCGCCACGCCCCTCCCCTTCAAAATCACGATGTCGTACACTGGTTCGGACTTCGGCGTTGGTGAGTGGTGTACCATCGGCGAATACGATTTGACCTTTAATTCGCATTCGAGGTCTCACCACGACTTCAATGTTTTCAAGGTGCGTTCCCGGCTCAATCGTGAACGTGATTCCACCGAAAGGGGGTCGCTCGTCGCTAGACGGATAAAAAGTCATTACCCCGATGTCAATCGACAAAACCTCGGCATCGACGAGATTTTCTTGGTTGACCACATGTGGTTGCATGTCGCCGCCACCCATATAGTTAAGTTGCGGCATAAACTGAATAGGAAAGGGTTTGAGCCCAGCAATCGAAAACCGTCCCTCTTCATCCGTATCCGATTTTAGCGTCAGGGCTTGTGCGCCTCCATTGAGCCCATCATACATGAAAAACGGCTGAATCTCCCCATCCATGGAATAAATTGGCGCAACAGCTAACCGGAACCCAGCTATCGGATTACCATCCGGGTCGACCACACGCCCGGACAACGCAAGTTTATTGGAATCGCTTTCCGATGTAGAGACAGCAAATCGCGGACTAGTGGGTTTCGCTCCTCCGGAGCTAGGTGTTCCCCCTCGGTTAAATGGCTGATTGCTTAGTTTCGCAGACACATGGCTGGATGTACCAAACGGACGCTCCCCCGTCGGCACCGGAATGCCCGGCAACGACGAGCGCGCTGAGTCGGAATCAGGCTTAAGCAGCGCAACTTCAACTGGCAATTGGCTCGCGTTATATGATTTCACCCCGATTGAATTCATTGATGGCACTGCCGGCAGATCTTCGCGTATTCCAACGAGTCCGATTAAGATGCACAACGCTGTAATCAACGAAAACAGTGTCTTGCTAACAGTTGCGCTACTCCACGCGAACCCCATCGTTGGCGCCGGTGTATGCCGAATCTGCTCCATCATCTGCATGAGAATCCCTCCTCTCAGTTTGTTACTCTTCAACAGTTTACCGTAGTGTTCAGACAGTGCTCGACCGAGTTGCTGACGCGCGCGGTGTAACTTGCCCTGTACGGTGTTCACGGAGACGCCGAGAAACTCGGAAATCTCCTTTAGCGAGCGGTCTCCCATATAGAACATTGACACGGCGACCCGATTTTCGTCGGAGAGCGCCGCAATCGCCTGCTCAAGCTCCACCCGCCATCCCTCAGTGGGGACGGTGTGAGCGGGTTCAACCGGTACGGCATCGGCCGCCGCGTCTGTCAGCATCACTTCGTGCCCGCGTGTTTTCGCAACTCGTGCCAGCCAGCGGTTGCATTCATTAGACATGATTGTATACAACCAACTTCGGAAGCGATGTGGATGCCGCAGCGCATAGAGATTGCGGTAGGCGCGTAGGAACACCTCTTGCATGACATCTTCGGCATCGGTCTCGTTCCTCACCTTCTGAAAGGCGTAAGCGAACACCATCTCCTGATACTTGTGTACGAGGACGCCGAAGGCATCGCGATCTCCTGCGAGTGTTTGGGAGACTAACTCTTCGTCGGCTGAATACATGACATACCCCACATCGAAAAATGGTAACTATTTAGTGCATCGTTTGGTTCGTAGTATTACATTCGTCGCACGTCCGGTCTGGGCATGTAAGCCCTCGATTAGCCGGAGTTAGCATTGTACTCCCCTACTCCGCGTTCCCTGCCCCCGCTCGGTCTGGATTGGCAAATCCAGACCGATGGACTAAACAATTACGAAAAATGAATCAAACGCCGCCGCAACGGATTGAACAGAATCGTTAATTAGACCTTCGGAATGGACAAAATGTTATGCCGTTACGAAAAAAAGATTCGGATGCCCACTCACGACCTGAGGTTGGACCATAGTTGACAGAGTGGGAAGGCTTACGGACGAGCCTTCCCGAACGTTTGCGCGATACAGCGTCAGATGAATCCGTGTGTTGCCAGATCAGATGCAGCGCACCGTAATTTTATGGTTGGGAACGCAGATCTGCGTTCCCAACCACGGCAGAAGATATCAGGGGAAACGCATCTAAATTTTCTGCCTGACAAAAAAGCAAATCAGGCCAGGTTTGTGATAATTTTTGGGGGGCGTAGGTTGGGTTGAACGGAATTCGCTAATGATCGCTAATCTTAGCGGAGTTTCCGAGTGTCCACTTTGTCTAAACCTGCCAAAATTTGAGTGAAACCCAACATTAATCGTACATTCTACCGCCAAGAGACATCCTCTATAATTAGATGCGTTTCCCCTGCGGAAGATATCGTATCGCCTTGAAAAAATTAATCCGATGGATTTATAATTATACTGATTTCGCGTACGTTTGTAATCACACCGAACATCACACAGTCTGAATCAGTCTATCGGAAAAGGTCTTGGGGCACGGATGAATCTAACTTCACGCCATGTATATAGGAATGGGGAACACAAGAAGGGATCGGAGGGAAAAGACGATCATGAATCATCCGTTGTTAGATATTGACCGCATCTACCAAGAACCCGATCTCTATCTCCATAACGTCGGCGACGTGTTCGCGCTTTTTGACGAAGAAATACAGGACTCCGGGAACATCTCGTACGGTGTACAGACTGAAGGGGAACGTTATTTCGTAAAAACAGCCGGATATCCGGACAATCCGGACCCCTATCTTAGTCACGCCGAAAGGGTGTCCATGCTTCGCAACGCCGTCCACTTGCGGCAAGGTTGTGGCTACCATACGCTGCCAACGCTCCATCAAGTCGTTGAGTCGCCTACCGGCCCTCTGCTAGTCTACGAATGGGTAAACGGCGAACTTGTCCGCACCGACGCCGCAACGCGCGACCATCCGCAATCAACCTTTCAACGTTTTAGGAGACTTCCGTCCGAGGAGATTCTGGACGTCCTCGACCAAGTGTACGAGTTGCACTATCAACTTGCACGAAAGGGCTGGATCGCTGTCGATTTCTACGACGGTTGCATGATTTACGATTTTAACCAACAGGAATTGCACGTCATAGACTTGGATCTTTACCGCAACGCGCCGTTTGTAAATGAGATGGGAAGGATGTTCGGCTCAACCCGCTTCATGGCGCCCGAAGAGTTTGAGTTGGGCGCACGGATCGATGAACGTACGAACGTGTTCACCATGGGGCGAACCGCAGCCGTGTTTCTGTCGGATGGAACACTGGATCGCGAGCCGTTTCGCGGCAGCGATGCGCAGTACGAGGTAGTACGTCGTGCCTGCCGGGACGATCGGAACGAACGCTTCGATTCGATGGGGGAATTCTATCGCGCGTGGGGGCAGGCGCGTCGCAAATGATGGAGCATTAGTCAGAAACCTCCTCCAGCAGTTCGCGTCCGTTCAGCGGCTGCACCGGCCGGTTGTTATTATCAAAAATCGCTTTGAACGCGGCGATTTGCGCTCCGGACATTTCAATGGGAGATTTCAGCACAAACCACTTTACCCCTTCTGAACACGGCGGGGTTGTCAACGAACCTTCGTAGCGATACGTATGCCTCGCGCTCGGCAATAATTCATCGGCATTGAAGGTGACACTCTCAACGCTTTTCGCTTGTCCCGGGGCGGTTGGCAGATGCGCCCAGATGGGATTGAACGCGGCGTTCTCCCGCCCGCGCCGAATAAGCGCCCCAACGACAGCCAACGTGCCATCGTCGCTTGCATGAACGAGGTGCATCTCCATGTCAAACGATTTGCCCGTTACCGTATGTTCGCTCGGCGCGTGAAAATGGAATTGCAGCAGTTGAAATCGAGTGCCGTCAACCTCTAGCCAACTTCCCTTTGGATACGTGACTTCAATCGTGTGACCATTATTCCAGATGGTCAAGATTGCCGGTTGGTAGTTGATGGTTATGCCGGGAAGATTTGCGCGTATGGGGTTTGCAATGTCTATCGGCGATTGGTGCGTACCTTCGGAGCAAAGAAGATATTCCGGGGAGAGCCGCCCCCAGACAGCCGGACCGTTTTCCGCCTCATATCCCCACTTGACGTGATCGGGTTGAGATTGGCGATTCTCCGACGTCGCGCAACTCGGAGTACACACAAGGGCGCACATGACACTACCGATACCAAATAGCATTGGACAACAATCCATCAATTTTCTCCTTTTGCTTTCTAAATGAATGCGCAGCGAATTACAACGAACTTCTGAGTGCTTGACTAGTGGTGACTTTGAATAAACTTTGTACCGCAAACTGTTAGTTTGCGGATCGCAGTTCGGACAAATGCCAACCCCACCCAAAAGAACCCGCAGGCAGTTCAGTCCGCGAGGAGAGCCTGAACCCGATCTTGAAGATTCAATGGATACGCGATGTTCGCAATTTTTCCTTCGCGGTCAATGAGAATAACCGGATCCCCCCACCCGATAGCGTATCGGTCAAAGGTTTCGCCTCTCGCGCCGAGAATTTTCGTGCTGCCGTCCAGCGCAATAGAGTAGATGAGCGACTTTTCCTTGATAAGACGCATGGCGACGTCGACTTCTGTCGCTGCGGGACACACCGCGATGCAAACGAGCCCTTTCTTCCGGTAGGCTTTCTGTAAGTAGTTCAACACCTCTATACAGAGTAGGTTATCCGAGTCGCTCAAATCCCAAAAATATAGCGCGATTACCTTTCCTTTCAATTCTCCGATGGAGACGGAGCGACCCGACAACCATTTTGCGACCTTCAGTTCCGGTGCGGGTACACCCATCAAAGCTTTCAGTCGTACTTCGGTCTCTTGCGTGTACATCTGCTGAGCTTGATGTTCTGCTCTCTGCTCCCATGCCGATTTGTTGGAGTTCCCCGGTAGCAAGGTAAGATCGGCGATTTGGGTCATTTCCTTTGTCGCGGTGAACTTATCGGTAGCCGCGGCAAAATACCCTCCGGCGGGCCGGTGCGCTTGGATGATGTACTCTTCGCCTACGATGAGCCTGACTCCGCGGTATCCACCATTGTTGTCCGTCACGGCAACGTTTGTGCCGACCAACGATCCTTTTTGGTCGTCCCACTGGATCAGATCGATTGATACTCCCGGCATTGGTTCTCCGTAATTGTTGACCACCCGTCCGGAAACTTCGACCTGCCGGTATCGTTCCATCCGAATCTCAACCGCCTTGCCCGGCTGCGCCTCCACGTCCACCGCGCCGCGCAGTCGCTGTTCGGTATGCTGTGCTTCAAGGAACAGGCGTTGCCCTGCTCTAAGCCCGCGAAAGATATATTCGCCCTTTTCGTCCGTTCTTCTGTGCGATGGCAATCCCGCTACCGGTGCTTCGGTAATCTGTGCACCCGCGACCGGTTCGCCAGACTCTGTCAAGAGCCGCACAACCACCTCAATGCCTTTCGAGAACTGAAAATCGACGGTGACGGTTTCACTTTCAACTACCTCTACATTTCTTGATACCACGCCGATGTCTTCATAATCATGTGGTGCGCTGGAAGATACTCTCGCTCGTCCCGGCACGGCATAAAGTTGATAGGTGCCGCTGTCGTCCGTATCCATGCTGTAGCGACTCCCCAGAGATTCGGGATGGGCGGCATCGTGAAGGTAGACATCGTGGTTGGCTATCGGATCGCCCGTGTCCGCGTCAGTCACTCGACCGGTGATCAGACCGCACCGAATTAAACTGAGGTCTGCATCGGATACCGTCTGTCCCTCCGTCACCAGAATGCGTTCTTTGGGAGTTGCCGTCCAACCCTCAGGTCCCACGCCAAGATAGAGGTTGTAAAGACCGGGCGGGAGGTCCGTCACGGCGAAAACTCCGTTTTCATCAACACGCCCCTCCCCTCTTCCATCAAACATATCTATAGCGCTGGCAGTAACACTCGCGTCCGTCACCGGTGCCCCGGTCTCGGCGTAACTGAGGCGCCCCTCGATTCTGCCTTCGCGTTTTAGCTGTATCTCAAGCTCCTTCACGCCAACCGGCACCCCGAAGCGCTCAGCCTTTGCGTAGCCGGGCACCTTAATATAGAGCATTGTCATAGCGCTTTGTGGTAGATTGCGGAAGGCAAACTCCCCGTTCTCATCGGTCTCGGCAGGCGGCATATGATGAAAAATGTCTAGCATGGAATAATCCTCCCGACTGAGGGACGTCCGGTCTCCACTCATCAAGAATTGGATTTTCACCTCCGCGTTTGGTATTGGTTCGCCGGAGGAGTTCAGCACCCGTCCGGAGATTATCCCCGGCGCTTCGAGTTGAATTTCAATATTCTCCGTGTTTTTGCGAAACAATTTCCGCCATCGGCTTGCGTAATCGGGGTGTGTAATGAGGATGTCGAAGCGTCCATCCGACTTCCCAAGATTGGGACGCGGCATCTCAAAACGAAATGTTCCATCCGTCGCTGTGCGAGTGATGAGTTGGATGGTCTCCCAATTCACGGCGTACAGAACCTCCGCACCCACTACCGGATCGCCGTTGTTATTATCGACACGCCCGGAAAAGGTTAAACTTTCCGTCGCGTTTTCTGTGCGGCCGTCCATAGCAGTCTCACCACCTTCAGTTAACAATAGCAAAAAACAGAGTCCCGCAGATAGCGAAAATAGGCTTTTGCGCACAGCTAAACTCTTGGCTATTACCATCGCCAATCCCGATGTATGGCGAATCTGCTCCACTCTCTGCATGAGAAACCCTCCTCTGTGTTTAAGGCTTTCAACAGTCTGCCGTAGCGTTGAGACATGACACCCCCATGTTGCCTCTGAAGACGACTGAGTATGCAGGTAGGTTGAGTGTCACATTAATTGGAGAAGACGGAAGATTGAGGTGAGGTGCTAAAACTCATGGGCGACGCTTTCGGGCGTATCCACGCCCTTAAAGTCGTCAGGCTGGATAGACCGACAACACACAAACCTCCATCTTTACAAGGAAATGAATCAAACCCATTGATGACATCAATGATTGAATGCAGACATTACGTCAAAAGATGAATATGCAATCCTTCGCCCGTGCGGAGACCACGACGGAGAGCGCAGACCCTGTAGCCAAGAATCGTCCAGCTTTGAATGACATTCGTTCCTCCTTGCTTGAATACGAGTCGATGTTTCAATCGCACCGTCCGCATCATCAACGACCGGAGGTCGGCTTTTTAATCTTGCCCCAGGTGGTGACGACGTTCACGGTGGTGGGAGACACAGACCATCCTTTCGGATCAAACCAATCGGGATCGGTATCATTGTTAAGGTGCTTACTGAGTATTTCGAGGTGATCTCCGTCAGCAGTCATCAAGTGAATCTGTTGCCTGAAGTTACGATTTATGTCTGCAGAAGACACATATGCAATCGTTCGTCCGTCGGGAGACCAAGAAGGGTTTAATTTATGCGGCACATCGTGTGTTAGTTTTCTCGTCTGACCGCTGCCGTCTGTCTTCACGACATGGATTTCATACACTAAGTTTCTTGTGAACAAATCATACGCAATCCATTGACCATCGGGCGACCACGAGGGGTTGCGCTCACCCCCTTTATCTTGTGTGAGTCTTACCTGATTGTCGCCATTTTCATCCATGACGTAGATGTCAGACCCGACGACCCTTGTGGATGAGAAGGCAATTCGTTTGCCATCAGGCGACCACGCTGGATTACTGTTCGCTCCTACGTGAGTTAACAGTGTCGGGTTTTGACCGTCGGCTTCCATTACCCAAACCTGCTGTTGCGCCGCTTTGAAGCGAGTGAACGCAATCTTTGCCCCATCGGGCGACCACGCCGGTTCCGACGCTGTCTGATTTTTTGTTAGTCGCACCAAATTTCGTTTATCGGAATTCATAACGTAGATATGGCCATTTCTATTGAACGCAATTCTACCGCCGTCGGGCGACCACGCCGGTTCATGGTCCCATGCTGGATCAACCGTTAGTCTTACCTGATTGCCTCCGTCACTATCCATCACGTAGATTTCGTTGTTTCCATCTCTCGTAGAGCTGAAAGTAATCTTGGCTTGAGGCGCCGCGTAACCGTTTGCTGCAATTTGCATCTGGATGAACAGGGAGATTACAAGCACTGTTCCCGCTAGTTGTCTAGCCTTGAATGACATTTTTTCCTCCCTTTCTGGCAAATGAGCTGAAGTTTCAAGCGCGCCGAACACTTCATCTAAGAGCCGATGTCGACTTTTTAATCGTCCCCCAAGCGGTGACGACGTTCACGGTGGTGGGAGACACGGACCAGCCTACCGGATCAAACCAATCGGGATCGCTATCACTGTCGCGGCGGCCCTTGCTGAGATTTTTTAGGTAAACTCCGTCAGCAGTCATCAAGTGAATCTCGTCCCTTTTGTCGGGATCCAAGTCTTTAGATGCCACATATGCAATCGTTCGTCCGTCGGGAGACCATGCAGGGGTTAACTTATGCGGCAGGTCGCGTGTTAGCATT
The DNA here is from genome assembly GCA_965204085.1 of Candidatus Poribacteria bacterium. Lineage (GTDB taxonomy): Bacteria > Poribacteria > WGA-4E > WGA-4E > JAJDTR01 > JAJDTR01. Next base: position 550,732 of record CBDBEE010000003.1, read on the forward strand.
TTCTGATGACCGCTGCCATCGGTTTCTACAACATAGATTTGAAAAACCACATCTTGGTGCTTCGCTTGATACGCAATTTTCTTCCCGTCGGGAGACCACGAGGGATTGGACTTAAGTTGCATACCTCGTGTAAGTCTTTCCTGATTGTCGCCATTTTCATCCATGACGTAGATTTGAAACCCCGCGTCCCTACGGAAGGCTACAAAGGCAATTCGATTGCCATCTGGCGACCACGCTGGGTCATAGTTCTCTCCAAGCTGCGTAAACTGTATCTGGTTACCCCCGTCGGCGTCCATTACCCAAACGTTTTTCCCCTTAAAGAGACCCCGGGTGAATGCAATCTTTGTTCCCTCGGGAGACCACGCCGGTTCCGAATTTTGCGGTCCCTTTGTAAGTTTCATCAAATTCCGTCCGTCGGAATTCATTACGTGGATAGCGTAACGTCTATTAAACGCAATCCTCTCGCCATCGGGAGACCACGACGGTTGAGTGTCAAACGCCAAGTCGTCAGTTAGCTTTACGTAGTTGCCTCCGTCACCATCCATAACGCAGATATCGCGTTTCCCGCCTCGGTCGCAGGTGAAAGCAATCTTGGTTCTGCTAGAGGCGTAACCGATAGTTGCTATTTGCATCTGGATTAACAGGGAGAGGACCAGCGTTGCTGCCAGGCGTCCAGTTGTGAATAACATTTTTCCCTCCTTGCTTGCAAACAAGTGACTGTTTCAAGCGCGCCGCACACGTCATCTGCGAGCCGATGTCGGTTTTTTTATCTCACCCCAGATAGTGACGAAGTTCGCGGCGGGAGACACAGACCGTCCTACCGGATCAAACCAATCGGGATCGGTATCACCGATACGGTTCTTACTGAGTTGTTTTAGGTAATCTCCGTCAGCAGTCATCAAGTGAATCTCTTTCCTTTTGTCAGGATCTAAGTCTTTAGAAGACACATATGCAATCGTTCGTCCGTCGGGAGACCATGCAGGGCATCTTTTATGTGGTCGGCCGCGTGTTAGTCTTCTTGTCAGACCGCTGCCGTCTGTCTTCACGACATGGATTTCATGCACTAAGTTTCTTGTGAACGAGTCATACGCAATCCATTGACCGCCGGGCGACCACGAGGGATTGTCCTCAAGCCCTTTATCTTGTGTGAGTCTTACCTGATTGTCGCCATTTTCATCCATGACGTAGATGTCAGACCCGACGACCCTAGTGGATGAGAAGGCAATTCGTTTGCCATCAGGCGACCATGCTGGGCTACTGTTCGCTCCTACGTGAGTTAACAGTATCTGGTTTTGACCGTCGGCGTCCATTACCCAAACCTGTTGTTGCGCCGCTTTGAATCGAGTGAATGCAATCTTTGCCCCATCGGGCGACCATGCCGGTTCCCAACCACTCGACATGCCTGTTAGATTCATCAAAACCCATCCATCTATAACATTGGAATCCATAACGTGGATATTCGAATTTCTACTAAACGCAATTCTATCGCCATCGGGAGACCACGACGGTTCATGGTCCCATGCAGGATCATCCGTTAGTCTTACCTGATTGCCTCCGTCGCCATCCATAATGTAGATTTTGCTATTTCCATTTCTCGTGGAGCTGAAGGCAATCTTGGCGCCGTGAGCAGCGTAACCATTTTCCGCAATTTGCATCTGCATTAACAGGGAGACAACAAGCGCTACTGCGAACAAGCGTTCAGCTGTGGTTAACATTTTTTCCTCCTTTATGCAGTTAAGCCAAATTTCTAATTGCGTCCGGCGCATCATCTGCGAGCCGATGCCGGTTTTTTTATCTCACCCCAGATAGTGGACGAAGTTCGCGGCGGGAGACACAGACCATCCTACCGGATGATACCAATCAGGTTGGTAATTTGAATCCCCGTAAATGCCGCGCATTGGGTTGACATCGCCGCCAGTTATATCCACCAAGTAAATTCTAAGTTTACCATCTCTTCTCCAAGAATGAAACGCAATGACATCACTCTCGCCGTTGCTGTTCATCTCCCAAATATGGCTATAACCTACGTACGTGAAGCTCTTCCCATCGGGTGGCCATGATGGAAAACGTCTATACAAGGAGTCATGTGTTAATTGCCTCTGATTTTGTCCATCGGAATCAATTACGTAAATTTGATCGATGATACTTAGCTTGCACCCTTCTCCTTGAATCCGGCTCCGACCGCAGTGGCCGCCAACTGTCGCATCAGTGGCACCCTCCGCTCAATTTCCAAGAAGAGTCTTAATCCGATTTTCAAGATTTAAACGATCTACCATCTCCGAGACTTCGCCGGCTGGGTTAATTAGAACAACCATATTGGGCCACTCTGCCGCGTATCTATCAAAGGTCTTGCCTTTTGAGCCATCGACCTCCGTTGAGCGGTCCAACCCGACTGAGTAGTTGATCGACTGTTCCTTTATGTATCGTTTATCCCTGTCGACTCTTGCGGTTGCGGAACAAATAGCGACACAGACGAGTCCTTTTTCGCGGTAGGTTTCCTGCAGGCCATTCAACAATTTTATCCAAAGAAGGTTTTCCCTGTCCCAGTGCGCGAGTTCCCAGAAATGGAGGACGACTGTTTTGCCCTTCAGGTCTCCGATGGAAACAGCGGGACCGGAAATCCACTCTGCAACCGCCAATTTTGGTGCGGTTTTACCCACCAACTTCGCGAACCGTTGCTCAACCTCGCGCCTACTCGTCACCGACATCTGATGTTCTGTGACTTGGTCGGAAGAGATTTTTCTCAACACAAGATCCGAAAGTTGGGTCAGCTCGCGCATCGCTGTAAACTGTCCAGTTGTCGCGTGAAAATACTCCTCCGTGGGCGGGAATGTCGGGAAGACGCTAATCCTGTAATCTTCGCCAACGATCAGCTTAACTCCCCGATATCGACCATCGCTGTCTGTGACGGCGACGTTGGTGCCGACGAACCCCTTCGTATCATCCCACTGGACCAGGCCGATGGGAACCGACGGCATCGGCTTGCCTTCACTATCCACCACTCGTCCGGAAACCTCGATCTGGCCGTATTGTTCCATCCAAATCTCAATTGGCTTGCCCGGTTGGGCTTCGACCTTCGCCGTACCTCGTAATTGCAATTCGCCATGTTCCGCTTTCAACAGTAGTAGCTGTCCAGTACGCAGCCCTCTTAATGTAAATTCGCCTTTTTCGTTTGATCGCCCGCCGTTGGGGAGCCTATCCGTCGTTAATTCATCGGCAACCCAAACATTAGGCACCGGCTCGCCAGTCTCTGTCAAAGTTCGGACAACCAACTCCAGACCTTTCGAAAACTGAAAATCAACGGTGACGCTCTCGCCCTCAATGACATCGACATATCTCCTTACCTCGCCGATATCCAAATAACCCGGAGGCGCGCTAGCCATGACGAGCACGCGCCCCGGTGCGGCGTGAAAACGGTAGACACCGGTGTCGTCCGGGTCGGCATTGTGCTCCGATAACTGGGATTCCGGTCGGGCGGCATCGTGAATATCGATGATAACGTTACTAAGCGGTTCGTCGGTGTCCTTGTCGCTCGTTCTCCCTGTAATAAGCCCGCACCGAATCAAGTTCAGGTCCATGTTGGAAACGGTCTGTCCTTCCGACACCATGATGCCTAGCCTGGCGGGGGCCGTCCACCCTTCCGGTCCCTTGTCAATATAGTCGAGAAAGAGGTTGTACGTTCCGGTAGCGAGATTCTTCACGACGAAGTCCCCGTTCTCATCAACGCTTGCGCTCCACGTTCCATCGAGCGGATCGGTGCTGCGGACATCAACCTTGGCGTTCACCACAGGTTCGCCTGTTTCGGCGTAACTCAGGCGTCCCTCAATGCGCGCCTCGCGCTTCAGCCGGAACTTGAGATCTTGACTGCCGACCGGCACAAGCATGTGTTTCGTCTTGGCGTATCCGGGACCTTGCACAAAAAGCACCGTATTCGCTCGCGTTGGCAGATTGTGGAACGCAAATTCACCGTTTTCATCGGTCGTGGCGGGAGGCGTGCGATGAAAGATCTCCAACATCGAATAATCCTCGTAGTCACCAATTCGGGGCGACAGAGCATCTCCACCTGATGTGAACTGGATTGTGGCTTCCGCGTTTGCTATTGGTTCGCCTGCTTCGTTCATAACTTTCCCGGCGATGGTTCCCGGCGCGCCAAGTTGAATTTCAACATTCTCCGTGTTTTCGAGGGACAGCTTCCTCCATAGGTGTGCGTAATCGGGGTGTGTAACAACGATATCTAAACGCCCTTCCCATTTCCTAGGCTTAGGACGTGGCAGCTCAAAGCGGAACGATCCATTTGCCGACGTTCGAGTGCTATGTTTGGTGCGTCCCCAATTTACGGCGCATAGAATCTCTGCATCCGCTATTGGCTCACCGTCGCTGTCAACAACACGACCGGAATAGGTCAGTTTTTCGGCGGCATCTACTGCCATGGCAGCCGAGGATTGTGCGTTAGAATTTTCTACACCTCTACCGTGCGGCATTGGCGCCCTGTCAGTTGAGCTATGCCCAGCCCCTGTCGAGGCATGGCTCGAGGCAACCAGTGGTCGCTTTCCCGTCGGTTCCGGGATACCCATAACGGATGGCCGCGTCGAATAAAGAACGCTATCAAGCAACTCGACCTCAATTGGTAGTTGGTTTGAAACCGACGTTGCCATTCCGATCTGGTTTGCCGACAACTCTGTCGAGAACTCGTCTCTCGCTCCAAAAAGTCCAATCAGAATACACAACGCGGTAATCAGCGAAAAAACGGTCTTGCCAATGGTTGCGCTGCTCCAGGCGAAACCCATCGCTGGAGCCGGTACGTGGCGAATCTGCTCCATCATCTGCATGAGAAAACCTCCTCTAAGTTTGTGGCTTTTCAATAGCCTGCCGTAGTGTTCTGATAGTGCATCCCCAAGTTGCTGACGGGCGCGATGTAACTTGCCCCTGACGGTGTTTACCGAGACGCCGAGAAACTCGGAGATTTCCTTCATTGAGTAGTCACCCATATAGAACATCGACACGGCGACCCGATTGTCGTCGGGGAGCGCCGAAATCGCCTGCTCAAGGTCTACTCGCCAGTCCTCTGCGGGAACGGTGTGCGAGGGTTGAACGTGTAAATCATTGTCCCCTGCATCCGCCACCATCATTTCACGCTGACGTGTTTTCGCAGCCCGCACCAGCCAACGGTTGCATTCGTTGGACATGATGGTATACAACCAGCTCCTGAACCGGTGCGGATGCCGTAATGCGTAGAGATTGCGAAATGCGCGTAGGAACACCTCCTGCGTGACATCTTGGGCATCAGCCTCGTTTCGCACCTTTTGAAAGGCGTAAGCAAAGACCATCTCCTGATACTTGTGCACGAGCAGCCCAAAGGCGTCCCGATCGCCCGCGAGTGTTTTGGAGATTAACTGTTCGTCGGCTGAATACATGACACGCTCCACACCGTGAATGGATCCAACATTTCCGTGAAGATTGAACAAAATCGCTAATTAGACCTTCTTAACAGCCAAAAAGTTATGCCGTGACGAAAAAAACTTATGATGCCTCCTCACGCACAAAGTTCACCGCATCTCACGGCTTCGGTAGTTTGCGGGTCGTCCGTACTGAGGATGTGTTTGACACGGTGTCGGACAGAATTTGACGCCATGGTTGAGTTTGTTGCATTTCATGTGGGGAACGCAGATCTGCGTTCTTTATTATGGCGGAAGATATCATATCGCCTCAAAAAAACCGTTCGGCAGGCATTATAGTACGGTTTCTACCTGTATTTGTATCCGAATCGAATAGAACCGAGCATGGATTGACAGATTACGACAGGACTTTAGGATATGGCGGATTTATTCCCTGTCACGCAGGGAGGAAGAGAAAACGGGAACAGACAGGAGGGCGACGGCAGCCGTGGATGGAACATCCGACGCTGGAAGTTGATTGGATCGACGGAGAACTTTAGTCAATTCGGGTTCTGTTGAATTTCGACAAGGGTATGCAGGATTCCGAAAAGGTCGGTAAGGGGAGGCGAACTGCGGGGCAATGTTTGGCGTACCATCCGCACGAGTTCGGAGGTCACCGATTCCATGCTAAATAATGCTTGAAGGGGATTTATGCTCTGTACCGGCGCCTGCTTGCAGGAGCATTCTTGTCACTAGATACGGTCTGCCCTTCCACGACCGGAATGCGTCCCCAACCATCATGTGACGCCTCAGACGCTGGCGAGGTTTGCAATGACCCGTCCTGCTTCTAACCCCGTTGACATCATCACGGGTTGACGGTGCGTTTGAGTTCTCCCCAAGATGTCGGCAACTTTCCGTTTGGATTGACTGCCAATGCACCGTGCGGCCAGGAAGGCTCTACGTTATCAATACCGGGAGGGGTTTTCGTGAGTTTGACAGCGTTACTCCCGTTGGCGTCCATCAAAAAAATATGATAGTCTCCGTCGCGGTCCGACGCATAGGCGATTTTGGTACCATCCGGCGAATAGACCGGTGACCTGCTGGCCCCGTCTTCCGTAAGCTGCTCCAACTCCTTCCCGTCAGCGGTGATCACGAAAATGTCATTACGAAAGCCATCGGCGAAGCGCCGCGAATTGAAAGCAATCTTACGTCCATCCGGCGACCAAGAAGGATCGGAATTGAACCTTAGCTGGGTGTCGGCAGTGAGATTGCGCCTTCCCGTTCCATCTGCATTCATCACGAAGATATGATGGGGAGTATTGAAGCCGCCATCACGGTAGGATTCAAACGCTATCTTGCTTCCATCTGGCGACCAACTCGGCCTGCGATCCCGCCACTTGTGGTTTGTCAAATTTATCAGATTATTTCCATCGGGCTCCATCACGTAGATTTCCCAGTTGCCAACAGCGAAACGGAAAGATGAAAAGGCAAACCTCGTTCCATCCGGCGTCCAACTAGGATTGCGTTCACTAAAATTGTCATGGGTGAGTCTGATCACGTTACTGCCATCGCTGTCCATCACATACAGGTCAGGTGTAATGCCGCGCTCTGATGTGAACGCAATCCTTCGTCCGTTCGGCGTGCAACCGGGAAACCGATCTGCTGCCGGATGGTCGGTGAGCTGGGCAAGCTTATCTCCGTTCGCGTTCATGGAGTAAATGTCCCAATCGCCGTCGCGGTTCGATGAAAAAAAGATCCTAGACTCAAATCCCTGCGCCGTGCTGTCCCACGCAGCCATTAACGCCAATAGTGGTAGAAATAGGCATCTTCTCGAAAATGGGCTGATGTTATTCATCGGCCATTTTCTCCTTTATCGGGTGATTCACTTCTAAGGAATTCTCTATATTAGAACCAATAATCATTTTTACACTGCGATAGATTCGATCAGTCGATTGGATAACGATGAATCAGTCATTCCGAACGGTTGGACTAGTGCTTTAGCGATTTAAGTTCTGCCCATGTAGTTGCCATTTTATCGCGAGAATCTACTGCTTGAAATCCGAGCAACTTTTCAAGTCCATGCTCCATGAGGTTGTTTACCTCACGTTCTGTTAAACCTCGATTGAAGATTACGACTTCATCAACAACTCCGTCCATGCCTAAACCGGTGCCGCCCGGACCCATGGCGCCAATGTGTAACCGCTCGCTGGGGTGTGAAGCCGGAACTTGCCCTCCGAACGGGTTCTTGCCGTAGGCTACTCCGTCCACATACTGTATAAGGTCTCTCCCGTCGTAAGTGCCTACTGCGTGGTGCCATTTACCATCTGTGATCACTATGCTGCGCGCTTGGACATCATTACGCGGGTTATTTGTTGTAAACCCAACCGTTACCTGTTCCCGCATCCACATTGAATAATTTCGAGCTAACCCAAAGTTTTCCTTGCTGACTATCATGTTGCAACAGTTGCCGACGAGTTGTTCGGTTTTTACCCATGCACCAATGGCAAACTCTTCAAGATCCATATCGTCGGTGTGTGGAATAGTGACGGCATTCCAGCCCCCACCTGCCGGTCCTACCTGAAGCCCGGCTCCCCAAACTCCTTTAACCCACGTCGGCTTCTGTCTGAACTCACCATCATGGCCATTGCCGGAAACATCCTTTAGGATTCCGTCTGCCACTTGGCCGATTTTTCCATCTCCGGCTTCAAAGGTAAACGCCATGAGGACATCTGCTCTCTCAATGTCGCCGTAGGATAGTTGTAGTGTGGTGAGTAAAACCGTGAAAGTCGATAGCATTGATTTTGTTGTGAATCTAATCATTGTAATCCTCCTTAACCAGTATTGAACTAGCAAAGATGCATTCCCGTGATTGAGAACAATTAGGAACGAAACCAAATCTGAACGATCTCGTTAAGAATCCGTTTGAATAGTTGGTAGCAAAGCTATTTTTAGTCATCTGAAGGCAAGTTTAGTCACGTTTGCGTAATTGCCCGCTATATACACCTTTGGGACTTCTATCGTGCTCCTTATTAAGGCGCTTGAGGGGATTTCTATCGCCGTCGTTATCCACTCCGTACTTTTCAAACAAACTCTATAACAGAGAAACCGAGTTTTTGGTTCACATTCGCTAAATTATAGGTAAATTGGTCTGATTTCCGCCAATCTGGTGTTTTGACATCGGAAAAAACTCGGTTTCTGTGCCCCTGTCAGACAAAGGTGGCAACTTGGGTTACTTAAATCTCCTTAATTGCTGTCGAAAGGAGGGGTAAGTTATAAGGTCAAACCAACCGGGATAGAGATTCCTTCGTTCGTCACCCGTTCAATCTCCTGTTCGTCAGTGCCTATCACGTAAATCTCACTGCCCCCGTCCTGAACGTTACGAATGCAATCTTCGTCCCGTCGGGCGACCAAGCCGGCTCCATGTCGTCCACCGGATGGTTTGTCAAGTTTTCTTGGTTTCCTCCATCGGCGTCCATTACATAGATTTCATAGTTGTCAAATGCCAGGTTTGAAAAAACAATCCGTGACCCTTGTGCGGCGAGTCCTCCCATTAACCACAACTCCCCGCACGTAAACCAGACGCATAACCCTGTCAATAGAAGAAATCTTGATGTCAGCTTGAATTGCATTTTCTCCTCCCAAGGTGAACGTAAAATGAGCGGTAAAGTAACTCGCATTGAGCGAAAGCACGGATGCTGTTAGAACGCGCTCCCAACCGTTACCTGACGCCGCTGGCACTAGCGATGTCCATATTGGCCTAACCCGTCGCCTTGCCCTCTTCATCAACATTCGCAGTTCATAGGTAATCACATGCATTACCGGAAACGAGACGTAAATTTCTTCATCCTACCCCAAGTTGTGGCAGTGTTGGAATTGGGAGAAACAGACATAGCGGGTCCTACCGTGCTAAAGTCCGGTTGAAAATCGAATCCATTATGATCATCACTAAGTCGCTTAAGATGATTTCCGTCTGTGGTCATCAAGTGAATCTTTGCACCGAGGAAAAAAACATCTTTGTAGACCATATATGCAATCGTCTGGCCATCAGGAGACCACGTGGGGTGCGAATGATGCCCTTGATTGTGCGTGAGCCTCTGGCGATTTTTACCATTAGTGTCTATCACGTAGACGTGCCTGAATCCTTCGTGCCCCTCATAGTATGCAATCCGTCGCCCGTCCGGAGAATACGATGGGCTGTGTCCGTGCGTCACCTTTTCAAGCCCCTGTCCGTCAGTGCCTCGCATGAAAATTTCATGGTTCTTATCTCTCCAGGATAGGAATGCAATCTTTTTCCCATCCGGAGACCAAGAAGGCTCCGTCGCGTGGTCTTCAAACCTCTCACGATTATTTCCATCAGCATCCATCACGTCGATATGAGGTATCCAATCGCTGACGGTGAATGCAATCTTATCCCCATCGGGCGACCAGTCTGGATCCTCCTTCTCCCGCGGTCCATCTGTCAGTCTATGCTGGTTTGTTCCATCGGCATCCATTACGTAGACCTGATATACACCGTCGTTTCGGTTGGAAACGAACGCAATCTTCGTCCCGTCGGGCGACCAAGCCGGATCCTTGTCGTCCACAGGATGGTTTGTCAAGTTCTCTTGGTTTCCACCATCGGCGTCCATTACATAGATTTCCCAGTTGTCGAATCTCAGGGTTGCAAAAACAATCCGCGACTTTTGTACGGCGAATCCCAGTCCCAACCACAGCTCCCCGCATAACAGCATCGCGGTTAACCCGGTTAGTGACAAAAGTGTGCGTCCGAATCGCATCTTTTTTCCTCCTTAGTTGTGCGCTAAATGAACAGTAAGAAACCGGATTTTAGTGGGTGAAAAGGTTATGTTTGGACGCGCTCCCAACCGTTGCGTAACGCCGCTGGCACTGGCGAGGTTCATATTGACCCATCCCGTCGTCTTGCCGTCATCATCAACATCCGCAGTGCAAATGGTAATCACGTGCATTACCGGAAACTGGACGAAATTTTCTTCAACCCGCCCCAAAGTGTGGCTGTTCTGGACGTAGGTGACACAGCAGTGGGCGAAATGTCTTGTCCAACCGGACTAAAGTCGGGCTGGTAATCGATCCCATTGTGGTCATCGCTAAGTTGCTTAAGATATTTTCCGTCTACGGTCATCAAGTGAATCTTTGAGCCGAGGAAAAAATTTTTGTTATTATTTGAGTTCGCGTATGCAATCGTCTTTCCATCAGGAGACCATGTGGGGTAATAATGATGCACCTGATTGTGCGTAAGCCTCTTGAGATTATCGCCATCCGCCCCCACGACATAGATGTGAGAAAACCCTGCGTCCTGGAAGGCCCAGTACCCAATCCGCCCCCTGTCGGGGGAAAACGTTGGATTTTGTTGGCTCGGCACATCGTCTGTCACTCTTTCAAGCCCCTCTCCGTCAGCACCTATCATGTAGATTTCGTTGCCCCCATCTCTCCAGGATACGAATGCTATCTGTTTCCCATCCGGAGACCATGACGGCTGCATCGCGTGGTTTTCGAACCTCTCACGATTATTTCCATTAGCATCCATGACAGCGATATGAGGAAACCAATCGTCTTTCCAATCTTGAAGGACGGTGAATGCAATCTTACCCCCATCCGGAGACCAGTCTGGATCCTGCTTCCGCCGCGGTCCATATGTCAGTCTTATCTGGTTTGTTCCATCGGCGTCCATTACATAGATCTGATCAACGCCGAGGTCTCGGTTGGAAACGAACGCAATCTTCGTCCCGTCGGGAGACCAATCCGGATCCATGTCGTCCACAGGATGGTTTGTCAAATTTTCTTGGTTTGTTCCATCGGCGTCCATTACATGGATTTCATAGTTGTCGAATCTCAGGGTCGCAAAAACAATCCGCGACTTTTGTGCGGCGAGTGCATGTCTTAACCACAGTTCCCCGCTCGTCAGACAGACGCATAGCCCCGTTAATAGAAGAAGTCTTGATGTCAGCTTAAATCGCATTTTCTCCTCGCAAGTAGAACGCAACATGAGAGCGGTTGCACGAATACCGTTTCATCGCGCCTCGATAACACTGTGACGCCTTTAACGCCGCCGGTGAAGTTTTCAATCACCTACCCCTTCGTCAATCGCCAACTGGAATCACAATCACTCATACTTTTTGGCACTATTGTGACTGCAAACTAATAAGGAAGATCGGTGGTCGGAGCGATTAAAAGAGTGGAGAATGAATAATCAACTGGGATCAACTGAGTGAATAACGATCAAGTGACCGAATAGGGAGAGCGATAGCCAATCCCGAAAGTGAATCCTGTGAGAACTATCTTTTCAACCGCACCTACAAGACCGGAAAACAACCGGTTTGAATCGTGGTGAATGCGTCGATTTCAACCACATCGTCAATGGTTGCCGGTTCGTTTGAGAACTCCCCAAGATGTTGGCAACATTCCGCGTGGGTTGACCGCAAATGGGCTAGGCAACCACGAAGGAGATATGTTCTCGGTACCGGGAGGGGTTGTCGTGAGTTTGACCACGTTCCTTCCGTTGGTGTCCATCAAGTAAATATTAAAATCTCCGTCACGGCTTGACGCAAAGGCGATTTTTCTCCCATCCGGCGAAAAGGCAGGCATCCTGTTGTTGCCCTCTTGCGTAAGCTGCCTTAAATTTTTCCCTTCGGCAGTGATGATGTAAATGTCATAACCCTCGAAGACGCGCTGCGACTGGAAAGCAATCCTGCGTCCATCGGGCGACCAAGTAGGATTGAGGTTGTATTTTAGGTTGGTGTCGCCAGTGAGATTGCGTCTCCCCTTTCCATCTGCATTCATCACGAAAATATGACGAGGATCCAACGCACCGAAATTGGGAGCGGAGACAAACGCAATCTTGCTTCCATCTGGCGACCAACTCGGATCGACATCCTGCATCTCGTGTTCTGTCAACCTTGTCCGATTTTCTCCATTGGCGTGCACAGTGAAGATGTCGCAGTTGAGTTTACAGAATGATGCAAAGGCAATCTTCCTACTATCCGGCGACCAACTAGAGCGGCCTTCGCCAAAATTGTCTTGGGTAAGTCTGATCACGTTAGTGCCATCACTGTCCATCACATACAGGTCAGGCGTAAGGCCGCGACGCGACGCGAACGCAATCCTTCTTCCATCCGGCGAGCCGGAAGGATGATCATCAGGTCCCGGGTGGTCGGTGAGTTGGACGAGATTGTCCCCGTCTACGTCCATGGAGTAAATGTCCCAGTTGCCATTCCAGTTGCCATCGTGGTTCGATGCAAAGACGATTCTCGGTTCAAACCTCTGCGCTGTGCTGTCCGACGCAACCATTAACGCCAACAATAAAAGAAATAAACATCTTATCAAATACGGGCTGATGTTGTCCATTGGTCATTTTCTCCTTTTTCGGCTCTATCGTCATTTGCGTTCATTTTTACTCATATATTAACTACATATCATTTGATTTGAACATTGAAGAGAGCCTAGCGATCCATCTATATGTAGGAGCCTTCTCCTGTTCGCGACCTGGTGTAGCGCGCGAAACTCGCTCCGATAGGGGCCGCGTTATAAATTGTGCTGCTACGAGCCGAACCAAGTAAATCCTAGACGTGTAATTCTTGATTGCAGCGATAATAGTCCCTATCATCAAAATTCGTAGTTCAAAAGGCAATCGCGCGAACTATCGGAGGTTGGGGTCGCGTTTCTTAAGCCTGCCCCAAATTGCGGAGGTTTTGGAAGTGGGGGAAACCGCTAATCCGAACGAGCGAATGTCGGGCTGATAATCGTACACACCATCGACAACGCTAAGTCGCTTAACATATTGTCCATCGGAGGTCATCAAGTGAATCGTTGAAGGACCATCATCGCTCCAGACATTATATGCCATCCTCCGACCGGAGACAGACCATGCAGGGTCTCCATGATGCTCTGGTTTGTGCGTAAGCCTCACCCGATTTTCGCCATCCGCCCCCACTATAAAAATGTGATAGAATGATCCGTGCATGGAAACGAATGCAATCCGTTTTCCGTCAGGAGAAAACGCTGGACTGAATCCACTCCAAAATTCATCCGTCAACCTTGTAAGCCCCTGTCCGTCAGCGCCTATCAAGTAGACATCAGACCACGCCCCTTTACCATCTCTCGTGGATGAGAATGCAATCTCACGCCCATCAGGAGACCATGACGGCTCCGCAGCGTCGTTTACGAGCATCACACGATTTTTGCCATCGGCATCCATCACGTCGATATGATCAGCCCGATCGTCGACCCAGAACGCAATCTTACCCCCATCGGGAGACCAGTCTGGACCCTGTGCGTTCCGCGGTCCATCTGTCAATCTAATCGGGTTCTTTCCATCGGCGTCCATGACGTAGATTTGCAGTGCGCCGCCGTTTCTGTTGGAAGCGAATGCAATCTTCGTCCTGTCAGGAGACCAATCCGGATCAACGTCAGTCGCTGGATGGTTTGTCAAGTTTTCTCGGTTTCCTCCATCGGCGTCCATTGCGTAGATATCAGTGTTGTCATCTCTAGTAGATGTAAAAACAATCTGTTTTATGTTAATAGTAAGTCCGTTTTTTAGCCACAGTTCCCCACTTAACAGCATCACGGTCAACCCGATAAACCACACAAGTGTACGTCCGAATCGCATTTTTCTCCTCCGTGGTTGGCGGTAAAAGGTTTTCACGCAAACTATCGGGGGTCGGGCGATGGTTTCTTCAACCTGCCCCATGTTGTGGCTGATTTGGAAGTGGGGGACACGGCTAATCCGACCGAGCGAAAATCGGGCTCAGCATCATACGCACCATTGACAGTGCTAAGTAGCTTAAGATATTGTCCATCGGAGGTTATCAAGTGAATCGTTGAAGCGCCATCACGGTTAGGGTCCCAGAAGACATTATATGCGATCCTCCGTCCGCTGGAAGACCATGCAGGGTCTCCATGCCACTGTTGATTGTGCGTAACCCTCTTGGGGTTGGTGCCGTCAGCGTTCACCACAAAAATGTGAGAGAACGATGATTCGTCGATGGCCTTGTACGCAATCCGTTTTCCGTCAGGAGAAAACGCTGGTCTTTGTGCACCCCACAAATGATGCGTCACCCTTCTAAGCCCCTGTCCGTCGGTACCTATCACGTAGATATGATACCATACCCCACCAGCTCTCCGGGACATGAACGCAATCTCACTCCCATCAGGAGACCATGATGGCGCCTCCGCGGAGTCTTCAAGCCTTTCACGATTCTTTCCATCCGCATCCATCACGGCGATGTGAGGTACCCACTCATTTCTCATATCCGCGCGGACGGTGAAGGCAATTTTACCCCCATCGGGAGACCAGTCTGGGCTCCCCTTGCCCCGCGGCCCATCTGTCAATCTGGTCGGGTTCTTTCCATCAGCGTCCATCACGTAGATTTGAGATGGGCGGCTTCGGTCGGAAACGAACGCAATCTTCGTCCCGTCGGGAGACCAATCCGGTTCACCGTCATACGCTGGATGGTTTGTCAGGTTTTCTCGGTTTCCTCCATCCGCATCCATTACATAGACATCAGTGTGGTCAGGTTTCGCGTAGAATGTAAAAACAATTCGATTTGAGTTGAAGGCGAGCCCATTTCTTAACCACAATTCCCCAATGGTCAGACAGACGCACAGCCCTGCAAACAGTAGAAATCTAGCTATCAGTTTGAATCGCATTGTTTCCTCCATTGTTGTGGATAAAATGAGAAGCAGAGTAACTGATTTTGAGCGCGATTGGCGATTAATGCGGCACTCTCGACGCAAGCGAGGTTTCCAATGACCTACCCCCGTACATAAGATATTCGCGCAAATTACCGGCGGTTAGAAGCGCGTTTTTTGAGCCTACCCCAAATTGTGGTTGTTTTGGAGGTGGGGGACACAGCTAATCCTAGCGGGCTAATGTCAGGATCGAAATCGCGCGCACCACGGTCATCGCTAAGTTGCTTAAGATATTTTCCATCGGCCGTCATCAGGTGAATCGTGCCCTGAAAATCAGGCCAGATGCCGTCCAAGACATCATATGCAATTATCCGCCCGTCGGGAGACCATGCGGGTCTTCCATGATGTTCTTCATTGTGCGTAAGCCTCATCCGATTTCTACCATCCGCACCCACCACATAGATGTGATGGAATTCTTTGTGATGCGCCTCGTATGCTATCTGCCGTCCGTCGGGAGAAAACGATGGGTTCAATTTAGGCGCTAAATCGTGCGTCACCCTTCTATGCCGCAGTCCGCCAACACCTATCACGTAAATCTCATGGCCGTCATCTATTGAGGACAAGAATGCAATCTGTTTTCCATCCGGAGACCATGATGGGCCCTTCGCCTGATCTACAAGCTTCTCGCGATTCCTACCATCGGCATCCATCACGGCGATATAATCTTCCTGATGGTCGACGGAGAATGCAATCTTTCGCCCATCGGGAGACCAGTCCGGATGCCCCTTCGTCTCCCGTCCCTCCGTGAGTCTAATCACGTTTTTTCCATTGGCATCCATTACGTAGATTTGAGATCTATCGCCGTCTCTACCGGAAACGAATGCAATCTTCGTTCCGTCGGGAGACCAATCCGGCTGCCTGTCATCCGCTGGATGGTTCGTCAGGTTTTTTTGGTTTCCTCCATCGGCATCCATTACATAGATTTCGAAGTTGCCATCTCTAAAGGATGTGAAAACAATTCGACCTGTGTTGGAGGCGAGCGCGTTTTTCAACCACGGTTCTCCACTCATCAGACAGATGCATAGCACTGCAAACAGTATACATCTAGCTACCAGTTTGAATAGCATTTTTTCCTCCATAGTTGTGGACAAAATGAGCTATAGAGTAACTTGATTTTAACGCGAGTAATGAGTAACGCGACACCCTCGACGCTAGCGAGGTTTCCAATGACCTACCCCCGTACATAAGATATTCGCGCAAATTACCGGCGGTTAGAAGCGCGTTTTTTGAGCCTACCCCACGTTGTGGTCTTGTTGGAAGCGGGGGACACGGCTAATTCTAGCGGGCTAATATCGGGCTCAAAATCGCGCGCACGACGGTCTTGGCTAAGTTGCCTAATATATCGTCCATCGGCGGTCATCAAGTGAATTGTGCCGAGAGGATTCCGCTGCAAGATCCCGTCTCAGACATAATATGCAATCATACGTCCGCCGGGAGACCATGCCGGGGTCCAATGATGCTCTTCGTTGTGCGAAAGCCTTTTGCGATCTGTACCATCAGTGTCTATAACATAGATGTGACGGAATCCCTTGTGCCCGTCCATGTATGCAATCCGACCTCCGTCGGGAGAAAACGAGGGGCTGACTCCACCCAAACCGAGCTTCACGTTTTCACGTCCGTGTCCGTGAGCGCCTATCACGAAAATGTCATGGTCTTGGTGCGCGCCTCTCTCCGACACGAATGCAATCTTTTTCCCATCCGGGGACCATGATGGTTTCCTTGCCTGGTCTACAAGCATTTCACGATTTTTTCCATCAACACCCATCACGGCAATATGAGACGGCCCAACCTGGACGGTGAAGGCAATCTTTCGTCCATCGGGAGACCAGTCTGGGCGCCCCTTCGTCCCCCGTCCATCTGTGAGTCTAATCACGTTCTTTCCATCGGCGTCCATGACGTGGATTTGAGATCCATCGCCATCTCGACTGGAAACGAATGCAATCTTCCTTCCGTCAGGAGACCAATCCGGTTGGAAGTCATACGCTGGATGGTTTGTCAGTCTTTCTTGGTTCCCTCCATCGGCATCCATTACATAGATTTCAGGGTTACCATCTCTAAAGGATGAGAAAACGATTCGACCTGTGTTGGACGCGAGCGCGTTTTTCAACCACAGTTCGTCACTCGTCAGACAGACGCACAGTCCTGCAAACAGTAGAAATCTAGCCATCAGATTGTATCGCATTTTTTCCTCCCGTCGCCCAGCCCCGATCATCAATAATCCAAGTTCACAGGATTTTTGCGCAAATTATCGGAGGGTGGGCGCGAGTTTCTTCAGCCTGCCCCAGATTGTGATTTGGTTACCTGCCGGCGAGGCAGCAAGCGTGGCAGAATTAAACCAGTCAGGATCGTAATCTCCACGTTCGGGTGGGCGGCTTAGTTTTCTGATGTGCTTGCCATCGGCAGTCATCAAGTGGATTTCGCTTATGAGAGTGTGCCTTCTCCACGACTCGTATGCGATCATCTCACTGTCCGATGACCAAGTTGGTTTGGAGTAGAAATGTCCGTCCGTCAACTTCCTCAGATTCTCCCCGTCGCTATCCATAACGCAGACTTGATTCTTGAACATAAAAGCGATGCTTTGCCCATCTGGCGACCATGCGGGGTGACGTTTGCTACCGTCATCATCTGTTAATCTCGTCGTATTTTCGCCGTTGCTGTCCATCACGTAGATTTCGGAGCCCCATCCCCGTCCCCATCCGGAGTTTACAAATGCAATCCTTTGACTGTCTGGCGACCACGTTGGATTGGAGTTATTCCCGGCAATCCGGGTTATCTTCTTACGGTTCTTTCCGTCCGGGTCAATGACGTAGATATCGAATTCCCATGCTTCACCGTGAACTCCCACATCATTATGCCCGGTAAATGCAATTTTCTGCCCGTCCGGAGACCAGTGCGGATCCACGTCCCACACTTCGTCTGTCAATCTAATCGGGTTTTGTCCGTCACTATCCATCACGAAAATTTGCCTATTTCCGCCATTTCTATAGGAGGTGAATGCAATCTTTTTACCGTCCGGAGACCATGATGGATGAAGGTCAGCCGCCGGATGGTCTGTTAGTCTTGTCTGCTTTTTTCCATTTGCAGTCATCCCATAGATTTCAGCATTCCCATCCCTAAAAGTAGTAAATACAATCGTTGGTTTGTGGTGCGCGGCGAATGCTTCTCTCAACAACATCGCCTCACTCGTCAGACAGACACACAAAACCGCAAACAGGATAGATCTAGCTGTCAGTTTGAATCGCATTTTTTCTCCTTAGTTGTGCCAAGTGTGAAACGACATGGCCGATAACGATGCTGCTGACGTTGGGGAGTTGTTCAATGGCCCACCTCGTCGTATTGCCGTTACTGTAACGATTCGCGATTCATAAGGTAATCACGCAAACTATCAGAAGTTGGACGCGAGTTTCTTCAACCTGCCCCAAAGCGTCGCTGTCTTGGAAGCGGAAGACACAGCAGTGGGCGAAACGGCTAGTCCTACCGGGCTAAAGTCCGGCTGCTCATTGATCCCATCGTGGTCATCGGTAAGTTGCTTAAGATATTTTCCGTCCGCGGTCATCAAGTGAATCTTTCCGCCCAAGAAACCATCATCAGCGACTACATATACGATCATCTGCCCATCGGGGGACCACGTGGGGTCAACATGATGCTCTTCTTCATTGTGCGTGAGCCTGTTTGGATTTTTACCATCTGCCCCCACCACATAGATGTGATGGAATTCTTCGCGCCCGGAATAGTATGCAATCCGTCGTCCGTCAGGAGAAAACGAGGGACTGTACCCACCCAATAAACCGTGCGTCACCCTTTCAAGCCCCTGTCCGTCCGCGCCTATCACGTAAATTTCAGCGCCCCCGCCGTCTCTCCCCGATACGAATGCAATCTGTCCCCCATCCGGAGACCATGACGGCTGCATCGCATCGACTTCAAACCTCTCACGATTTTGTCCGTCAGCATCCATAACGTCGATACGAGGAAACTCATCATCAGCTTCCAAATCTACATGACGATGCAAATCTAAATGGACGGCGAACGCAATCTGTTGCCCATCGGGAGACCAGTCCGGATTTTGCTTCCGCCGTGGTCCATCTGTCAGTCTAATCTGGTTCGTTCCATCGGCGTCCATTACATAGATTTGGTTAACGCCGAGGTTTCGGTTGGAAATGAATGCAATCTTCGTCCCGTCGGGAGACCAATCCGGCTGCTTGTCGTCTACCGGATGGTTTGACAAGTTTTCCCGGTTTCCTCCATCGGCGTCCATTACATAGATTTCAAAGTTGTCAAATGCCAGGTTTGAAAAAATAATCCGTGACTCCTGCGCGGCGAGTCCTCCTATTAACCACAGTTCCGCACTCGTCAGACAGACGCACAGCCCCGCAAACAGTAGAAATCTAGCTATCAGGTTGAATCGCATTTTTCCTCCTTAGTTGTGAGTATAGTGAAGCAGTCAGCAATTCTCATTTTGAATTTACCGAGTGATTAATTCTCTATCGGATCTTATTGGAACGACAAGTCGCAAGTTCTTATGTTGTCATTTTGGGACAATATCGTATGGAATTGTGCGAATTTAACACCTACAACTGCCGCCCCTCCGGGGCTAAAATGCGTTGGATTTCGCGACTTTATTAAGCCATGCAATCAACATAACGCTTTTCAAGAGCGAGAACCTTAAAGTTCACAAGGCTTTATCGGCTCTAGGTTCCAAAATGAGAATTGCTGTGAAGCCGTAAAGTAACTCGCTTTGAGCGGGTGCACGGGTGCCTTTTAAAAGCGCTCTCAACCAATTAGTAACGCTCTCGGCGCCGGAGATTTTCAATGCCCCGCCCGGTCTTCTTTCCCCGTTGTCAAGATTCTTAGTTCAGAAGGCAATCGCGCGAATCATCGGAGATTAGTCGCGAGTCTCTTTGACCTGCCCCGGATTGTGACTTGGTTGCTTTCGGAAGCAACAGCAAGCCCCCAAGATCAAACCAACCGGGATAGAGATCTCCACGTTCGTGTAAGCCGCCAAGTTCATTGACATCATCACGGGTTGCGGGTGCGTTTGAGTTCTCCCCAAGATGTCGGCAACTTTCCATTGGGGTTGACTGCCAATGGGCTAGGCAACCAGGAAGGAGACATGTTCTCGGTACCGGGAGGGGTCCTCGTAAGTTTGACCACGTTCCTCCCGTGGGTGTCCATCAAATAAATATTGAAATCTCCTTCGCGGCTTGACGCAAAGGCGATTTTTCTCCCATCCGGCGAAAAGGCAGGCGTCCAGTTATTACCCTCTTGCGTAAGCTGCGTTAATTTTTTCCCTTCGGCAGTGATGACGTAAATGTCATGCCCCTCGAAGACGCGCTGCGACTCGAAAGCAATCTTGCTTCCGTCTGGCGACCAAGTAGGATTGCGGTTGTATTTTAGGTTGGTGTCGCCAGTGAGATTGCGCCTTCCCTTTCCATCTGCATTCATCACGAAAAGATGACGAGGATCCTCCGCGCCGAATTTAGGGGCGGAGACAAACGCAATCTTGTGTCCATCTGGCGACCAAGCCGGATCGATATCCTGCATCTCGTGTTTTGTCAAATTTATCAGGTTATTTCCATCGGTGTCCATCGCGTAGATTTCCCAGTTGCCAACGACCCAACGGAAAGATGCAAAGGCAATCTTCCTGCCATCCGGCGTCCAACTAGGGCGGCGTTCAACAAAATTGTCACGAGTAAGTCTAATCACGTTAGTGCCATCACTGTTCATTACGTACAGGTCCGGCGTGAGACCGCGTCGCGACGTGAACGTTATCCTTCTCCCATCCGGCGAGCCGGAAGGATGATCATCAGGTCCCGGGTGGTCGGTGAGTTGGACGAGATTGTCCCCGTTTACGTTCATGGAGTAGATGTCCCAGTTGCCATCCCAGTTGCCGTCGTGGTTTGATGCAAAGACGATTCTCGGTTCGACTGCCTGCGCTGTACCGTGTGACGTAATCGTTAACGTCAATGGCAGTAGAAATAGCCATCTTCTCAAGAATAGGTTGATTCTATTCATCGGTCATTTTCTCCTTTTTCAGGTTCTTCCCTAGCAGAACCAATAGTCGCTTCTACACGGCGGTAGGTCCGGTTCCCTAACTTAACCGGTATTCATCCAGCCTTTTGGGTGCGGTTGGAAAGAGATCTCTTAGGAACACTATAGGAGCTCTATCGTCTTCCTTATTCAGTCAGTTGATTGCTCATTATCCATTCGCTTAATCCTTCGCTGAAAACTTTCTCAAGAATTTTTCTGCGCATTGGCACCTGACGTCATCACATCAAACGATCGGGTTCTCAGAGTTCAATTCTGTGGCTCGTGTTTAGGTGCAGGCGCCGCGTGCATTTACATCATCACGGGTTGCCGGTCCGTTTAAGTTCTCCCCAAGATATCGGCAACTTTCCGTTCGGGTTGACTGCCAATGCACGGGGCAGCCAGGAAGAAGATACGTCCTCAATACCGGGAGGAGTTTTCGTGAGTTTGACCACGTTCCTCCCGTTGATGTCCATCAGATAAATTTTATAATCTCCGTCCCGGTCTGACTCAAATGCGATTCTTGTCCCATTCCGCACATAGGCCGGTTGCCTGTTGTTACCCTCCTCGTCCGTAAGCCTTTCTAACTTTTTCCCTTCGGCAGTCATTACGTAAATGTCACCATTCATCCAGTGGAGCCGTGAGCTGAACGCTATCTTGCTTCCGTCCGGCGACCAGCTCGGACTGAAACTTTCCGTTAGACCGGTGTCTTCAGTGAGATTGCGCCTTCCCGTTCCATCTGCATTCATCACGAAAATATGCTTGGGATTAAAGTTGACGTCAGCAGGGCCGGAGACAAACACAATCTTGCTTCCATCTGGCGACCAACTCGGTAAAACATCGTGCATCTTCTTGTGATTTGTCAAATTTATCTCATTTTTTCCTTCTCCATCGGCGTCCATCGCATAGATTTCCGAGTTGCGGACGGCCCAACGGAGAACTGAAAAGGCAATCCTCGTGCCATTCGGCGACCAACTAGGGCGATTTTCAAGAAAATTGTCATTGGTGAGTCTGATTAGGTTATCCCCATCGCGGTGCATCACATACAGGTCAGGTGTACCGTCACGCTCTGATCTGAACACAATCCTTCTCCCATCCGGCGAGCAAGCGGGATATTCATCGGATGCCGGGTGGTCGGTGAGTTGGACGATATTGTTTCCGTTTACCTCCATGGAGTAGATGTCCCAATCGCCGTCGCGGTTCGATGCAAAGACGATTCTCGGTTCAAATCCCTGTGCTATGCTGTCCGACGCAAGCATTAACGCCAATAGCAGCAGAAACAAGCATCTTCTCATGAATGGGCTGATTTTATTCATCGGTCATATTCTCCTTTTTCGGGTCGCTCAATTCTAGAGTATTCTCTATAGTAGAACCTATAATTGTCAATAGAGAGAACACCAGGAATACCAAAGAGTACGATAATGTGATAAGACAAATGAATTTGAACAGTCTTTTGCTTCCCATCGATTCACCAGCGCACGAATCGAGCGATGCCCGTCCGCTCAATCCGTAAACAATCTCTGAATCCGATCTTCAAGATTCCCTGGATACACGGAACCCGTAATCTCTCCCGCCGCGTTAATCAGCACAATCGAACCTCCCCCTCCATTAGCGTAGCGATTAAAGGTTTCGCCTTTCGCACCAACGACATCCGTTGGGCTGTCCAGACCGATGGAGTAGGTTAGTGGATGTTCCGCTATCTGTTGTTTGATCGTGTCGACATCCGCTTTAGCCGGACAGATAGTGACGCAGACGAGTCCCTTTTCCCCATAAATCTCCTGCAATATATTCAACAAGCGCATTGATTGAACATTATCGGAGTCGTCGGGAACCCAGAAATCGAGAGCGACCGTTTTTCCTTTTAGATGGCCAATGGAGGCTGAGGAGCCGGACAACCACTTTTCAACCGCCAACTCCGGTGCGGGCTTCCCCGTCAGGGCATTGAGACGTCTATCGGCGTCCTCCGCATCCGCCCATCCCGCACCCCATTCTGGGCGCGGGGCGGACCCCGCGTCGATCGGCTCCAAAGTAAAAACCAAATCTCGCTGATTTACTTTGACACCTTCAAAGACTTGAGATTGATGATTGGTGCCGACGTAGATTGATACCTCCGGGCCCTTGATGTATTTCAGTTCAAACTCACCCTCTCTATTGGTGTAATCGGGGCGGTGGACGGCACCGGATTTAGGGTTTTTACTTGGCTCAATCGTCACTGTCGCATGGTCAACTGGCTCGCCGTCGGCGTCCACGACTTTCCCGGCAAGGTATCCGTCCGCTTTGTCCAGCACAATGTCGCGACGCTGATCGGTTTTCAAAATCTCTAACGTATGGCGTGCGTAGTCCGGATGAATAATGTCAAGTTGGTAGAGCACTACCATGGGAAGATTCTCAAGCCGATAATCGCCATTCGCATCGGTAATTGTTTCCCAGTGTTGCGCCTGCTGCCTAGATTCTAACCGCGCTCCGTTAACCGGTTCACCAGATGTATCAATGATGCGCCCCTCAATGGAAAACTGACCGATGGCTGGGTGTAGGACGAAGTCATCAAATCGGCTCATTCCCTCCGTCGCAGTGAACTCCTCTGTCACCTCCCTCCAATACCCCTTCGCCTTCGCAGTAATTACGTATTGAACACCGACAATAAGCCCAACTTCACGGAACCATCCGTCGCCGTTCGTCACGCCTACGCCTGAAACTATTACTGTATGTCGCAAAGGGTCCCGTCGGTGTCGATGGATTCTTGCAGACGGAATCGGTTCTCCATCGGAGTTGACCACTCGTCCGGAAACTTTGACTAACTTGAAGGGTTTCATCCGGATCTCAATCGATGCGTCTGGCTGGAATTCGACCTCTGCGAAACCGCGCAATTTCAGATCACTTTGCTCCGCGGTAAGAGCGAGTCTCTGTCCGAGACGCAGCCCGTGAACGGTAAGTTCACCATGTTCGTTCGATATGCCGTAATCCCTGCGCCCTCCGAATGAATCGGTGATTCTCGTGCCGCGTACCGGGTCTCCAGTCTCCGTTAATGTTCGGAAAATTGATGGTGTTCCCTTCGAAAACTGAAAATCAGCGACGATTGTTTCACCTTCAACAACATCAACATTTTCGTCAATGTAGTCATCATCTTGATATCCCGGTGGTGAGGAACCAACGATAAGCCCGGGACCCGGTGCAGCACTAAAGCGGTAAGTTCCGGATGCGTCCGTTTGCACACTATGGCTTCTCTTTTGAGGCGCCGGACGAGCTGCGTCGTACATACTGATTTTATAATTGGCAATCGGCTCGTTTGTGTCGCGGTCTGTCACCCGCCCTGTAACATAGCCGGCTCGAACCAAAGTCATGTCTACCTTAGAAGCTGTCTGTCCCTCGGCAACCTTGACGACTGCGTTGGCGGCAGCCGTCCACCCTGCCGGTCCCTCCTGAAGATAGACGTTGTAAGTACCGGGGGAAAGATTCCTCACGACGTAATGCCCATTCACATCAACGCTTGCCCGTCCTCCTCCCGCAGTTGGATGGATGCTCTCAACCGAGATTGTCGCGCTTTCGACCGGCGCACCGGAATCTACATAGCTTAGGCGCCCCTCAATCTGTGCCTCACGTTCCAGCTTGAACTCCAGTCCCTTTGTACCCGTTGGCACGGCGGATTGCCTTTCGCTTGCGTATCCTTGCCGTTGAACAGAAAGAGTCGCCGTTCTACCTTGCGGCAGTCTCTGGAAAATGAAAATTCCATTCGCATCACTCTTGACGGGGGCAATGGGAATAAGATTCAGAACTGAATGATCGTCTAAACCGAGATATATTAGGTTATCCCTCAAAAATTCCTTGAGTTGTACTTCCGCATTTTGAACCGGTTCGCCCGCTGTGTTCAATATCCTTCCAGATATGATTGTCGGCTTTTCAAGTTGAATCTCAACATTCGCCGTACTTTGTGCCCGAAGATTTTGCCAGCCGCTGGCGTATTGGGGGTGCACCGCAACGATGTCTACTCGATTCCACTCTTCGGATTCGGGACGAGGAAACTCAAAATCAAACCTCCCATCCTCCGCGGTGCGAGCAACGGACTTGGGTGGATTGGATTGCAAAGAATACAGAACTTCAGCGTCCGCTACCGGTTCACCGCCGCCGTCAACAACACGACCGGAGAATGTTAGTTTTTCGGCGGAGATTTCTGCCATAGCAGCCGAGAATTGCGGTTTGGGAGCCTTTCCGCTATTGGCGTCGGAGGTTGCCACTCTGTCAATTGACCGACTGCCCTGCTCGTTTGAGGTGCGGTTGGAGATGTCTAGCGGACGCTCTCCTGTCAGCACCGGTACGCCCGAGATTGACGGGCGCGTTGAAGAAGAAACGGACTCAAGAAGCGACACCTTGATTGGCAGTCGATTCATGATTGATGGCGGCGACTCAATCCGGTTCGCTGAGGATGATGTCGGAAAATCGTCTCTCGCTCCGACAAGTCCGATCAGAATACACAACGCGGTAATCAGCGAAAAAACGGTCTTGCCGATGGTTGCGCCACTCCACGCGAAACCCAATGCTGGTGCCGGCACGTTGTGGATCCGCTCCATTGTCTGCATGAGAAAACCGGCTCTAAGTTTGCGGCTTCTCAATAGCCTGCTGTAGCGTTCGGATAGTGCACCCCCAAGCTGCTGACGGGCACGGCGTAACTTGCTCTTGACAGTGTTCACGGAGACGCCGAGAAACTCTGAGATATCCTTCAGCGAACAATCGCCCATATAGAACATCGACACGGCAACTCGACTCTCGTCAGGTAGCGCGGAGATTGCCCGTTCAAGATCGACTTGCCAAGCCTCTACTGGCGCGGCGTGGGCAGGTTCAATTTGTAGCGCTTCGTCCGTAGCCTCATCCAAGATAATTTCGCGCCGGCGTTTTTTTGTGACGCGTTCCAGCCAGCGTTTGCACTCGTTGGACATGATGGTATACAGCCAACTTCGGAAAAGGTGCGGGTGCCGGAGTTGATGAAGGCGTCGATAGGCTAGAAGGAAGACCTCTTGGGTGATGTCCTGCGCATCAGCCTCATTCCTCACCTTGTAAAAGGCGTAGGTATAGACCATTTCCTGATATTTGTGCACCAGCACACCGAAGGCGTCACGATCGCCTCCGAGTGTTTGAGACACTAACTTTTCGTCGGGTGAAAACATAATGAACACCTATCCCGATACAGAAACAGCAACGCGGGCGAAATTACTACAGGGCTTGTGCAGTTTAACGCTAAAATTCTTGTAACTCGGCGGCCCCTCGCCTGAACATACGCCTCCCGACAGGAAGGGAGATAGGCGATTTGACGACTCGATGAATCGGATTGCTACTAACCGAAGTGCGTGAACCTTGTACTATTAGACACATTTGGGGAATCAGAAGTTGCACAACGAAGAAAAAAGTGTTGTCGCTGAGGTGAAGGTACAGATGGGAAGGGAGTTTACAAAGAGATTTTCGTGGACTCGACAGATTATGACAACAATACACCCGTCCACATTTGGGGAAGGATTACTACATGAACTCGAAAAAGTTGCTTCAGAATACAAACGCAGGGATATCGCAGAGGACGCATACTTTCTACAAAGACATTATATTATCCGGGCGAAAAAGTAAAAGCGTTTTTCCAGTTGGAGGACATCAATTCGTAGATAGATTTGATGTAACTGTTTAGTCTATCAATCTGTTTTAGGAATGTTGGTTCGTCGTGCTGCAGTTTAATCCCCGTTCCTACACCATGACCGTAATGTAGGAGCGATCTCCAGGTCGCGATTTCCTGTTGGCGCGTAAGTTCTGAACTGAACTAAACAATTACGATTTGATTTATATGTGGACAACTCAATCGGCAAGCAAGATCTGGATCTGACTTTCGAGTTCACTATCCCAAACGCGTCCGGTAATCTCTCCGGCAGTGTTAATCAGAACAATTGGAGCACCCCATCCAACAGCGTAGCGATCGAAGGTTTCGCCGTTCGCACCAACGACATCTGTCGGACTGTCCAGACCGATTGAGTAGTCAAGCGAGTGTTTGGCAACATGCTGTTTGACCGTCTCGATTTCGGCGGTGGCGGGACAGATGGCGGCACAGACGAACCCTTTTTCTCGGTAGACCTCCTGCAACAGATTCAACAAGCGCGCCCACTGAACCTCAACAGAATCCCCCAGAAAAACAGGACGACTGTGTTTCCCTTCAAATCTCCAACGGAGACAAGCGAATCGGACAACCACTCTGCAGCCACCAACTCCGGTTTGGATTTAGTCGGCGGTTAACGTCAAAACCAAACCCCGTTGATTCACCGCGATATTCTCAAAAATCTTGTAGTTACGGTTACGATTATCAGTGACAGAAATATCAGCGACAGAAATCGATACTATTGGGTCTTTGATGTGCTTCAATTCAAACTCGCCCAGAACATTGGCGAGAACGCCCCAATAGACGTAGCCGGAAGAATCCTCCTCAACTTCTACCGTCACATGCGCGCCTTCAATGGGATTTCCGTCAGTGTCTACAACCTTACCTGCGATGTACCCATCCGCCTTTATCAACACAAAGTCGTGGCGCTGGTCGGTTTTCAAATTGTTGAATTGATGGTGCGCGTAATTGTGATGGTCGATATCTACTTCGTTGATGACCGCCGTAGAAAGGTCTTCAAATCGATAGTGACCATCCGCGTCAGTGAGCGTTTCCCTAAACTCAGGGTCTTCTATGTATAACAGGGCGCCGTGAACCGGTTTGCCGGTAGAATCCGTGATGCGTCCTTCAATGAAAAACTGACCGACAACCGGCAACAAGATGAGATCGGCGATTTGAGTCATCTCAGCCTTCACGGTGAACATTTCGGATTCTGCCGACAGATACCCGTCCGCGCTGGCAAAGACGTAATACGGATCGCCGATGATAAGTCCAATCGGCCCGAATCGTCCATCCCCGCTTGTCGCGTCAATGGTTGAGCCGCTTCCAGTGTTTTGCAGAGGGTCCCAGTGAATCAGCTCAATGTTCACCGACGGAATCGGTTCGCCCTCTGTACTCACCACTCGCCCGAAGACCGCGACTCGCTCGTAGGGTGTCATTTGAATCTCAATAGGCGTCTCTGGCTGGACATCAACCTCGGCACGCCCGCGTAATCTTATGTCAGTCTGTTCCGCCTTTAGGCTGAGTTTCTGTCCGACTCGTAACCCACGAACCGAAAACTTACCGAGTTCATCAGATTGAACATACTCCCTAAGACTCGCGCCTTGTACGATAATCCACGCGCCGGTCACCGGTTCCCCAGCCTCTGTCAGAACTTTTCCAATTAACTCTACGCCCTTCGAAAACTGAAGATTAACGACGACGCTTTCCCCTTCAACGACATCAACATATCTTTTTATTCCGAGATTGAGATAACCTTGCGGCGCACTAGCCAAGACGAGTGCTCTGCCGGGTGCGGCACGGAATCGATAAGTTCCGGTCTCGTCCGTGCGCGCTCCGTGGCCAGTCGGTTGCAATTCCGGACGGGCAGCGTCGGAAAAAACGATTTGGTGGCTGGCAATCGGCTCGTTCGTATCCCGGTCAATTACTTGCCCGGTGATGAAGCCTCCCCGAACCAAGGTCAGGTTGATGTTTGAAACGGTTTGTCCTTCAACGAGTTTGATGAATTCGTTGGCAGCAGCCGTCCACCCCTCTGGCCCTTTTTCAAGATAAAGGCTGTACGCACCGGGAGGGAGGTTCTCCAGCAGGAAATCTCCATTCGCATCAACACTTGTCTGTTCCCATCCTACAGTTGCAGTTGGGTGGATTCCCGCGAGTGCGACTGTTGCACTTTCGACAGGAGCGCCGGTCTCTGCATAGCTGAGATGTCCCTCAATTCGAGCCTCACGTTTCAGCCTGAACTCAAGCGCCTCCGTGCCGACCAATATGCGGTGATGTATCTTCTTTGCGTATCCCGGTGCTTGGATTTTAAGATTCGTCGCTGCACCTCGCGGCAACGCGCCAAGCACGAACTCCCCATTTGCATCGGTTTTCACGGGGGAAATGGGGATGACATCCATTGACAAGCTACTCTCGCGTCCAACCGGGGCAGGATTACCGCTGAGCAATACTTGAATTCGTACTACCGCGTTCTGAATCGGTGCGCCATCTTCGTTCAAAATTTTACCAGAGATGATCTCCGGCGTTTTGAGTTCGATCTCAACATCCGCCATGTATTGAAGTTGAAAATTCCGCCACCCTAGGGCGTAATCGGGATGTGTAGCAATAATGCTTACACGCTCCCACTCCTTGAGTTCGAGACGGGGAGATTCAAAGCGAAACGTCCCATCTTCCGATGTGCGCGCCACAGATTCGGGTGGTTTGTACTTTGCGGAATATAGGATCTTAGCATCGGCTACCGGCTCACCGTCGCTGTCAACAACTCGACCGGAGAATGTTAGTTTTTCGGATGGGTTTTCCGCCATAGCAGCCGAGAATTGCGGATTAGGAGGCTTTCCGTTATCGGCGTCGGAGGTCGTCGCTCTGTCAATTGACCGACTGCCCTGCTCGGTTGAGCCACGGCTGGAGGAATCTAGCGGACGTTTTCCCGCTGGCACCGGTATGCCAGAGATTGACGATTGCATTGAGTTTACGGTTGGAGTCAGCAGCGAAACTTCGATTGGCCATCGGTTTGAGCTTACTGGTGCAACTAGCGGTTGATTCAATATCAAGTCCGTTGACACATCTTCTCGTCCCCCAACAAGCCCAATCAAGATGCACAACGCTGTAATCAGTGCAAATAAAGTTTTACCAACACTCGCACTACTCCACGCGAATCCCATCGTCGGTGCGGGTATATAGCGAATCTGCTCCATGACTTGCATGAGAAAACCTCCTTTGAGTTTGCGGCTTTTCAAGAGTCTGCCGTAGTGTTCGGACAGTGCGCTTCCAAGTTGCTGACGCGCGCGATGCAACTTGCCCTTAACGGTATTCACGGAGACGCCGAGGAATTCTGAAATCTCTTTCAGCGTACAATCCCCCATGTAGAACATCGACACGGCAACCCGGTTTTCATCGGGGAGCGCGGACAGTGCTTGCTCAAGATCGACCTGCCATCCTTCTACCGGCGCCGCGTGCGCGGGCTCAACCTGTAGCGCTTCGTCCGCAGCTTCCTCCAAGACAACCTCGCGTCGGCGCTTTTTCGTGACGCGCGCCAACCAGCGTTTGCACTCGTTGGACATGATTGTATACAACCAGCTTCGGAAGAGGTGCGGGTGCCGGAGTTGATAGAGGCGACGATATGCTTGTAGAAAGATCTCTTGCGTGATGTCCTGTGCATCAGCCTCATTCCTAATCTTCTGAAAAGCGTAGATGTAAACTATTTCCTGATATTTGTGTACCAGCATTCCGAAGGCGTCACGATCGCCCCCGAGCGTTTGGGACACTAACTTTTCGTCGGCTGAATACATGGCAATCACCAGATCCAAGAATGAAAGAATCGCTGAAACTACCTAATAAGACACAATGTGTGGGCTGGAGGTTATGCTCGAAAGAAAAAAGGTGGAGATTATTTTCCAATCTGAAAAATAATCTGTTGAAAACCTAGCTGTCGCGCATTACAATAAACTAACAAGTCGCCGCTATCACAGTTGTTTGACATTTGACCTTATCAATATAATCTTTGTAGCTAAATCCTGCATCAAAAACCGTTGCTCTCAACGACTCTTTGCAAGGAATCGAAAACACAGTGAACAATGCCATTTAGAACGTAGAACAATGCGTCGAGAAATGGTTGAAATCGGATACTCAGGAGGTTAAGAATGGGGATAATTAAGCCACATATTGAAATCACGCCGGGCATCTGCGGCGGCAAACCTCGCATAGCCGGACACCGAATTCGGGTACAAGACATTGTGATACTGCATGATGAGATGGGAAAGCACCCATACGAGATTGTCAATGACTATCCTTCAATCACATTGGCCGATGTCTACGCCGCACTGGTCTATTATATGGACAACATGGAAGAAATTCGTCGAGACATAGCAGAAGCAAGGAAATTAGAGGACGAGATGCGTGCCAATACCCCTTCTCTATTGATGCAGAAACTTGAGGAACGGTATCAAAAAGATGCCTCAAACGATTAAATTCCACCTTGATGAGAACGTAAATTCGGCAATCGCAAAGGGGCTAACGGGGCGTGGTGTTGATGTAACAACCACACAAGCGGTTGGACTAATTGGGGCAGGGGACGAGGAACAACTCAAATTTGCGAAAACTGAGGGGCGGGTCGTTTTCACGCATGACGATGACTTTCTGCGTGTTCAGATTGACCACGCTGGAATTGTGTATTGCGGACAAGGCAGGCGTGCCATTGGAGAGATTATCCAGTGGCTCATCTTGATGTGGGAAATTCTTGACTCGGAAGATATGGAAAATAAGGTGGAATTTATCTAGTCTACATGCGATGGTTAACTCCGTCCTTAAAGCACTCGAACTTCAGTCGCAACTCTGATTGGCGGTCAACTCAATCTGCAAGTAGATTCTGGATCTGATCTCCAAGATCCCAGGGATAAACGGCGCCCGTAATTTCTCCCGCCGCATTAATCAGTACAATCGAACCTCTCCCTCCAATAGCGTAGCGATCGAAGGTTTCACCATTCGCACCGACGACCTCTGTTGAACTGTCCAAACCGATTGAGTATTCAAGCGAATGTTCCGCAATGTGCTGCTTGACCGATTCAACCTCTTCTGTAGCGGGAAAGATGGTTACGCAGACGAGCCCTTTTTCCTGATAAATCTCATGTAATAGGTTCAATAACCGAACTGATTGAATGTTATCGGAGTTGCCAGATTCCCAGAAATCCAGAGCAATTGTACTCCCTTTCAGATCTCTAATGGAAGAAACAGCACCAGTCAACCACTTTTCAACCGCCAACTCCGGTGCA
Source organism: Candidatus Poribacteria bacterium (assembly GCA_965204085.1). Classification (GTDB taxonomy): domain Bacteria; phylum Poribacteria; class WGA-4E; order WGA-4E; family JAJDTR01; genus JAJDTR01. The sequence continues at coordinate 582,726 of CBDBEE010000003.1, forward strand.
GGTTTGCCGACCAAGGCTTTGAATCGTTCTTCTGATTTTTCCGCGTATTCTTCCGCGTACGCCCATCGTGCTTTCTGCTCTGGGGTCGGGGTAGGGCTCGGTTCGGTCGGCGTCAAAGTTAAGACCAGATCCCGTTGATTCACTTTGACATCCTTAAAAATTCCATAGGCATGATCGTTGCTAGCCCAAATTGACACCGTTGGATCTTTGATATATTTCAGCTCAAATTCCCCCTGCCCATTGGTGGCAACGGCAGGGTAAACGACTCCGGTGGCTAGATCTTCTTGGGGCTCTATCGCCACCGACGCTAGGTAAATCGGGTCGCCAGCGGCGTCCACGACCTTCCCAGCAAGGTATCCATCTGCTCTGATCAACACAAGGTCGTGGCGCTGGTTGGTTTTCAAAATCTCAAAGGTATGGTGTGCATAGTCCGGATGGTAAATTTCCAATTTGTAGAGAATTATCATGGAAAGATTCTCAAGCCGATAATCGCCATTTGCGTCGGTAAGTGTTTCCCAGAGTTGTGACTGCTGTGAGGATATTAACCGTGCTCCGTTAACCGGTTTGCCAGAAGTGTCGGTGACACGTCCCTCAATGAAAAATTGGCCGCCAGACGGTAGCAGGACGAGGTCCGTAAGTTGAGTTGTCTCCTTCGTTGCAAAGAACGGCCCGGTTTGCGCCTCCCGATAGCCTTCTGCGCTCGCTGTTATCTCGTATTGATCGCCGACGATAAGGTCAATTTCCCCGAACCAACCATCACCGTTTGTTATGGCGACAGTCCGACTGAGTCCGCCGCCTGGCTCCGTCCAGAGTGTCCGCCCGATGTTCACAGACGAAATCGGTTCTCCCTTGGAGTTGACGACGCGCCCGGACATTTCGACCAACTCGTAGGGTTTCACCCGAATCTCAACTGATGCCCCCGGCTGAACTTCGACCTCCACCGTGCCACGTAACCTCAATTCACTGTGCTCCCCTTTCAGAACGAGCATCTGGGAAGCGCGCAGTCCAGGAATGGTAAACTCGCCGTGTTCGTCAGATCTGCCATACTCATGGAAATGTCCGTATCTGCCAGAAATGTCGGTAACCCGCGCACCAGCGACAGGTTTACCAGCCTCCGTCAAAATCCGACAAACCAACTCCATCCCTTTCGAGAATTGGAAATCAACAACGACAGTTTCAGCCTCAACAACATCGACATATTTCCTGATTTGTCCTGTATCCTGATAGCCGTGCTCCGCACTGGTGTAGACAAGTGCTCTTCCCGGCGCGGCGCGGAAACGATAGGTTCCGGTCTCGTCCGTTTTCGCACCGTGGCAAGCCGCCTGTGATTCCGGACGTGCAGCGTCGTAAAAGCTGATGTGGTGGTTGGCAATCGGCTCGCCTGTATCAGCGTCGGTCACCCGCCCGGTGATGAAGCCACCCCGAACCAAGGTCAAGTCGAGGTTAGAGACTGTCTGTCCTTCCACGATCTCTAGGCGTTCATTAGCAGCTGCCGTCCACCCTTCGGGGCCCTCGAAGAGAAAAAGGTTGTACGTGCCAGGAGCGAGGTTTTTCAGGAAGTATTTCCCATCTACATCGACCCCTGCATGTTCCCATGCATCTGTCGGATGGACACCTTGGAGCGCAACCGTAGCGTCTTGCACCGCTTCACCGGTATCTGTGTAGCTGAGGTGTCCCTCAATCCGCGCTTCACGCTTCAGCCGGTACGTGAGCCCCTCCGTGCCGACTTGTACACCTTGGTTCCCCTCCTTAGCGTATCCGCGTCCTTGAACATAGAGAATCGTCCTCCCACCTTGCGGTAGTCCGCGGATGACAAACTCGCCACTCGGATCGGACTTGGCGTGGGGGATGGGAATGGCGTCCCTCAGCAAATAACTCACGTGGGCGCCCAACAAGCGATCGCTGCTGGATAACAATCCAATCCATGCCTCTCCGGCCTGAATTGGCTTACCCGCCTCGTCCATAATTTTGCCGGAGATGACGGCTGGCGTTGCGAGTTGAATTTTAACTTTCGTCGCGCTTTTGGGTGGAAGATTGCGCCACCCGAATGCATGATTCGGATGCACCGCAACGATGTCTACACGTTCCGATCCCTTAAGTTCGGAACGAGGAAACTCAAACTTGAACATTCCATCCACCGTAGTCTGTGCGACAGACTTGGGCGGAGTGGATTTTACAGAATATTGCACGGAATATCGAACTTCAGCATCCGCTACCGGTTCACCGTCGCTGTCAACAACACGACCGGTGAATGTTAGTTTTTCGGATGGGTTTTCCGCAAGCGCTGCCGAGAATTTCGGATTAGAAGACTTTCCGTTACCGTCGTCAGAGGTCGCCGCTCTGCCAATTGACCGACTGCCCTGCTCGGTTGAGCCACGGCTGGAGAAATCTAGCGGACGTTTTCCCACTGGCACCGGTATGCCAGAGATTGGCGAACGCGGTGAGTCAACGGCGGGAGCCAGAAACGCGACCTCAATCGGCCAGTGGTTTGTGCTTATTTGGGCTACCCTGATTTGATTCTTTGTCTTTGGCAAATCCATCGGCGCATCTTCTCGTCCTCCAACAAGCCCAATCAAGATGCACAATGCTGTAATCAGTGCAAATAAAGTTTTACCAACACTCGCGCTACTCCACGCGAATCCCATCGTCGGTGCGGGTATATAGCGAATCTGCTCCATGAATTGCATGAGAAAACCTCCTTTAAGTTTGTGGCTTTTCAGCAGTTTGGCGTAGTGTTCGGACATGGCAGCCCCAAGTTGTTGACGGGCACGATGTAGCTTGCCTTTGACGGTGTTCACGGACACACCGAGGAATTCAGATATTTCCTTCAGCGTACAATCCCCCATGTAGAACATCGACACGGCGACCCGATTTTCATCGGGGAGCGCTGAAATTGCCTGCTCAAGGTCGACCTGCCAGCCTTCTACGGGCACGGCGTGAGGGGATTCAATTTTTAGTGTTTCCTCCGCTGCCTCCTCTAGGATAACTTCGCGCCGACGCTTTTTCATGACGCGCTCCAGCCAACGGTTGCACTCGTTGGACATGATTGTATACAGCCAGCTTCGGAAGAGATGTGGCTGCCGAAGCTTGAAGAGACGCCGGTATGCCCGTAAGAAGACCTCTTGGGTGATGTCCTGTGCATCGGCCTCGTTCCTCGCTTTCTGAAAGGCGTAGGTGTAGACCATATCCTGATATTTGTGCACCAGCACGCCGAAGGCGTCGCGGTCTCCCGCGAGCGTTTGGGACACTAATTTTTCGTCGGCTGAAGACATAGCACCCACCAAAATCAAGAATGAAAGTAACCGTGTATCTACTAATTAGACCACACTATGCGGATTGGAGGTTATGCTCGAAGGGAAAAATGTGGAGAAAATGTGAAATGATTAGGTTCTGATACTACTGCTGGATGACTATCTTTCGCGTGGCGGTGTAGTCACCGAACGTGCCGTATTACGCAAAATGGTTACGGCATACGGCGTATGCCTACTACTTTTGTTGAGGATGAGGTTTGATTTATGCGTAGGATTGGATAGAACTGGAGGATTAACGGACTGATTAAGGAAGGATCAAGGAACAAACAGTGACCGCGATAGAGTTACCATAGAAAATCCTGTGTGATAGGGATTTTCTACTCCCCAATTGACCAAACGGTTGGGAGGCGCAACCTCTACGAGCACCTTGCGTCTGCGCGCCTCTCTCAATTGTCTAGTTGTGTCAAAATGTTGACAGAACCTAATCTGCTCGGTGCACGCGGTCAATAAACAGTTAGGCGATTTCAATACCAATATGGCTTGATTCAGGGGTTCATGGAAAACCCCTGAATCCTATTAATCTTGTTCGTTAACTACGGCTCAATCAGTTTGTAGAACTGAACTTCGCCATCGACAATGCGGTTGATTGCGGCACTCTTGGAGGTGTGCCGGTTTTCGTCATAGCCCGAGATGAGGGTCGCGCCGCTATAGTTGCTGGTCGCCGCAATCTGGTCGCGAATCGCCATCGGCGTAAGGTCGGGTGCCCGACGCATCGCCTGAACCAGCAGCCTGACAGCGTCGTATCCTAGCGCCGCGCCGCCATCGGGTGTCTCATTAAACATCCCGGTGTAGGCGGAAATAAAGCGCTGAGCGTCTTCGCCCAAGTCGCTCGGGTCAGCTTTAACCGAAAACGGACTACTGAAGAAACTTCCGTCAACCGCGCTACCAGCTTCCGGGATCAGCGCCGGGTTATCCCAACTATCGCCTCCAAGGAAGGTTGCCGTGATGCCAATTTCATCTTTCGCTTGTCGAACCGCCAACGGGACTTCGGGGATGAAGCCGGTGCTGAAGACCACGTCCGGTGCGGCGCCGGCAATTACGGTGAGTTGTGCGGTGAAATCGGTGTCACCCGCCAGGTAGAACTGTTCAGCCACGATCTCACCGCCGTAAGCGGTAAAGTTGGCAATGAAGGTTTTTGACAACCCTTCCGAATAGACATCTCCCGTGTGTGTGAGAACGGCTGCGGTCTGTGCTTCCAAATCTTCGACAGCGAACTGCGCCATCACTTTGCCCTGAAAGTCATCGGTGAACGCCGCCATGAACACGAAGTCGCCGGCAGCGGTTACGGACGGATTGGTCGCGCCCGTGGTTATCATCGGTATTCCGTGGTGTTGAGCAATCGCACCGACGACGACGGCATGGGTAGAACGGTTGGGACCTGCGATTGCCATTACACCGTCCTTGATAATCAGCTCCTCTGCTATTTCAGCGACGTAATCAGTAACGCTGATGTTCTCGTTAAGGAGGCGTTGAGTCGGTACGCCGTGAGGTACAAGTTCTATCAGTGTACCCCGCACGCCTCCTTCCTCGTTCAGTTCGTTCGCCGCCAATTCCGCGCCGTAACGGCTGTTGATTCGGTTCGGCGTCGTATAGATGAAACCAATTCTAATCGTTTCATCATCCTCGCTCGGTAATGGAGCGAGCAACCGTTGAATTTGGTCACACCCGACAAGCAGGAAGCCGACAAGTAATAGTGGAACACAAAGCCAGTCGAGGAATTTGCATTCCCTCTGTCGAATGCGTTGATGTGTCATTAAAATTTCCTTATGTCTATCCTTTTATGTCGTGTCAATTCGCAAATAAACAATTCATACTACGATGGAAGTTGCACCCAACCGGTCACATGCGGAGGCAAGAGAATCGGGCGTTTCGACGCGACAACCTCGTCCCGAATTCGCTGGGGAAGCGTGTCAATATCCACCTCTTCCGCGGTGACAATTCCGTAAGCTTCCATGAGCGGGAGTATGCTGCGAAAACTGTTGGCAACGAATTGGTAACCGCCCCACGCTTCGGGACCGCCCATTGGCGCCGTATATTGCAGAGCAGGCTCAGGCAGACCGGCATCCACAAAAGTACCGTACAAGTCAAAACCCATTCCGGTATGCGCGCCTGAACGCTTAAAGACCTCCACAGCCCACGTGGCTAAGTTGTTCATCAAGGGTGTATGATCCGCATAAAACGCCGAGATGGAGGTGAAATCAACCTCTTGGAAAGCAACGATAGCCCCGGGTCGGAGGCGCATTGTAAGCTGTTTCAAGGCATCTACCGGATCAGCCATATACATCAGGACGAGGCGTCCGATAAGCGCGTCGAAATCGTTCGGTAGATCCAGCGTTCGCGCATCACCTGCCAGGAATTGGATGTTTGCCAATCCTGCTCCCTGTGCCCGCGCTTGGGCAGTTTCAAGAATCTCGGCGTTCACATCCACGCCGATAACTTCGCCGTCATCGCCAACGAGTTCAGCCGCAGCCATTGCGACATCTCCGGCGCCGCTTCCAATGTCAAGGACTTTCATCCCGCCGAAGAGGCCCGCATCTCTCAGAAAACGCTTTGTCACGTCTTCGTACAAGCCTGACTGCTGTATTAACCGCTCCGTCTCCTCCTTGGTGCGTCCCATGGTATATGTCGCATCGCTTTTTTGCTCGCTCATGCAGATTATTTCTCCTTCCGAATAATAGATGAAATCAAATAGAATTGTTCAAAACCTGAGAAGTAGTAATTGTTTAGTTCAGATCTTACCCGCCAACAGGAAATCGCGACCTGGAGATCGCTCCTACATTACGCTCATGGTTTCTATCGCACGGGATTGGTTATCGCGCTCCTTATTCAGTCACTTGATGGTGTAGGAACGGGGATTAAACTGCAGCACGACGAACCAACATTCCCAAAACAGATTGATAGACTAAACAGTTACCCTGAGAATAAACAAGGAAATCTTTGAACCACAATAGTTAGGATTGCAATTACGGCTGAATCAGTTTATGGAACAGCGCTTCGCCATCGACGATGCGGTTGATAAATGCGCTTTTCTCCGCGTGCCGGTTTTGATCGTAGCCTGAGATAAACGTCGCGCCGCTGTAGTTCTTGGTGGCTGCAATCTGGTCGCGAATCTCCGTGGGCGTCAATTCGGGCGCTCGACGCATCGCCTGAACCGTCAGTCTAAGCGCATCATATCCCAGCGCAGCCCCGCCATCGGGCGGAACCCCAAAAATTGAGGTGTAGGTGTCGATAAACTGGTGCGCGTCCTTACTGAGCGAGCCCGGAGGCACATCTGCCGAAAATAAGGTAGAGAAGTAGCTCCCCTCAAGAATGGCTGCACTCTGGGCAATTAACGCCGCGTTATCCCAACTGTCACCGCCAAGGAGAATTCCCGTAATACCAAGCGTTCGCGCTTGTTCAACCACTAGCGGGATTTCGGCGGAGAATCCCGGCAGAAAAAAGACATCCGGCGCCGATTCGGCGATCGCCGTCAATTGCGTCGTAAAATCGGTGTCTCCCCTCGCGTAAAATTCCGCACTCACAACTTCGCCTCCGAAAGCCGTGAAGTTGTCAATAAAGGTTTGGGACAATCCCCCCGAATAGAGCGACGCGCTGCGTGTAAGGACTGCTGCCGTTTTCGCCTCTAAGTCTTGCACCGCGAACTGAGCCATCAGTTTGCCCTGGAAGTCATCGGTAAACGCGGACATAAACACAAAATCGCCGGCAGCGGTAACCGTCGGGTTGGTGGCGGTGGTGGTCACCATCGGTATTCCGTGCGCTTGGGCAATCTCCCCGATGGGCACGGCATAACGCGATAGATTGGGACCAATGATTGCCGATACTCCCTCCTCGGTAATCAATGCTTCCGCTATCTCCGCGGCGTGCTCGTCTCCGGTTATATTGCCACGTGCGACCAATTTGATTGGGGTGCCGTGTACGCCACCTTCCGCGTTCAGTTTCCGTTCCGCGAGTTCCGCGCCGTTCAGGCTGTGGCTTCGATTCACGCTGCTATAGATAAAGCCGATTTTGATGGCATCATCGTCTGCATCAGGAAACGATGTGAAAACGCGTTGAGCCTCTTCACAGCCGCCACACAGGATTAAAATCCCCACTAGGATTAAGTGAACAACAGAATTAGAAGATAGTCCGATAGCCTTGTACCAATTCTTCAGACTTCTATGAACGCTTTGAAATGTCAATAAATCTCTCCTTTTTGGTATGTTTATTTTTTCAGATTGGAATTGCCTCCAATACCATCCGTTTGTGGTACGGCCCATTGTGTCATCTAGCAACAATGTTAAACTGTATAGTAATGGTTTGGTTAACCGATTCCGAGGTCACTTCCACACCCAGGCCGTGAAACGGAGTTACCCACTTTGCTGTCCCATAGCTGGTATAGCGCCCTTCGACTTCGAGCCAAGTATGACCAAAGAGTTTCTTTTCTACTCCAACACCCCCTGTCACTCCGGCAACGGAAAAATTCTTTGCGAACCTCCCTGAATCATATTCACCAACCACACACGGTTCCGGTTTGAAACAGCCGTTGTAAAATGCCTCCAATCGAGAACTGACATGACGAACACCTGCGAGTGTATAAACGTTCGCTTTCCATGCTTTTGGTAGCCCCGGATTACCACCTAGCTTGAGCGTGAATCCATAGTTGTCGTCCCTCTCAAAAGTCCAATCCTCGGACCAACTCTCCCCAAGTTGGTTGGGTGCCGCCGATGTCCCCATTTCCTCAATATCTCCGTATACTCTACCTTCATTGAAAAGCAACAGGTCAATCTCACCGCTTAGGAAAAAACCGTCTGAACCGAATGGCAAACGGTAGCCGAAGACGAAGCCAAATCCGTTTATCCCTCCGGTACTTTTCGATTCAGCGCGATTAACTCTGCCTTTTTGAGTTGACATATTCCGCGGACTCGTATTGTCGACAGCCTTGGTATACGAAGCATTGACAAACTCGGCTGTGATTGCATCACTGACATAAACACCTCCATTCGCGGCCGAAACACTCAACAAAACCACAGAGGCAGAACAGATGCAGATACTACCCGCGATTATCCGCGAATAGCTATTCCGGGCGAACTTGGCTAATCCCATAATCCGGCGTAGCCTGTCCCTATTTTGATCAGATTGCATATCTCTTCCCTCCAGTTATTCATGAGCCAAACAGTGGAACTGTCAGATATTATATCCACATACCCAAGTAGATGCAAGCACATCAGGGGATCTGAACCTCACTATACGTTTGACAGTTCTCTGCTAAATTTGCTATAAAAGCGACAATGTCTGAAATAGCCTGATATAGCTGTTCGGCAGACGGCAATTCAACCTGTATCATGAGGAACGGAGGTAATGTGTGACTGAATAATGACGAATTTACTTCTGTCGGGATTGCTCATCCTTGTTACCGTAGTCTGGGGGTGGACTTTTGTCGTGGTGCGAGATTCGGTTATGGTGTATTCCGTGCTTGGGTTTCTTGCCCTGCGGTTCACTATCGCCTCGCTGTGTCTCGCTCCATTTTCGGTTAAGCGGCTGAATCGCGGGACACTGATTGCCGGCACTGGAATCGGGATATGCCTCGCAGGCGGCTACCTGCTTCAAACCTACGGTTTACGCTATACGACACCAACCAACTCCGGTCTCATCACGGGGCTGTTTGTCGTCTTTGCGCCGGTTGCCAGTCTAGCCCTGTTCAGAGTCCGCATCGATCGCGTTTTTCTCTTACCTTTGGGAGCGTGCTTGGTTGGAACACTTCTGCTCGTTGGGGAAAGCCCGGAAGCGATTCGAATCGGGGACGGACTTACCCTCGGCTGCGCCGCTTGTTTCGGACTCCACATCGCCCTGCTGTCACATTACGCACATCGTCACGATGCCACCGCTTTGGCGCTGGCGCAGATGGTTGCGACCGCGTTGCTATGCGGTCTACCGTGGCTATTCTTTGAAAGCTTTTCGTACCCTCCCGTACACGTGTGGTTCGCTCTGTTAGTTACTGGCGTGCTTGCGTCCGCCCTTGCTTTCACCGTGCAAACATACGTTCAACAACGCTTGTCTGCAACCAGAACCGCTATCATCCTGACAATGGAGCCGGTTTTCGCCGTATTTTTTGGCTACCTGTTAGCCGGAGACCGGTTGTCATGGATTCAGGGAGGCGGGGCTGTGCTTATTTTAGCCGCAATTGCTGCAAGTGAAGTGTTCCCAGCCTCAAAGCGCAACTAAACCTACCGCGCAATACCAGATTTGGCAATGCTCAAACCGCCAGCCCTTTTATACGCCCCACCGTTTCCGCATGTCTTCCATCGGTACCGTTTCGCCCTTTGTCCACGCGTAATGAGCGATGGGATTTTCGCCAATCCAACGTTCATCCACCGGCTCATCGGCGCGTTGGTAGCGAGTGTCGGTGCTTAGCCGAAAGCGGTTGGTGGTGTTATCCAGCGAGGCGTGCATGGTGTACATGCCGAAGATTAGCACATCACCCATCTCGAACGAACTCGTTCTCCACCTTCCGCCGTAGCGATCGACCAATTCAATGGGATCATACGAAAACGAACCGGTAACGTGATCCCTGTCAACATCCATTTCGGCGTAGGTTCTCCTAATCGCCTCAAACCGATGCGAACCGTCGAGGAGCATCAGGGGGCCCATCTCAAGCGGGACATCGCCAAGCGGCGTCCAGCAGGTAAGAACGCGCTTGGTGCCGCGCCCCATATAAACGATGTCGTAATGCGCGCCCGAAAACCCGCCCGGTTGAATCACACGCAGCCACTTGAAATCGTATGTAATCACCGGCGCGTCAAAATACGCCTCACAGAAACTCATGATCTCCGGAGACTCGACAACCTCAAGAAATGCCGGATCATGGGTGACCGCCTTATTTCCCCCGAGGAATTTACCCCGTTTGCCCGACGCCGGAACCCCCTGCGATAATGGATAGGATTTGTCGAGTTGTCCATTCTCATCAAGTTTTTCGAGAAGGATTTGACGAGCCCTCTCGACATTTTTGCGGTTGTGAAGCGTACGGATGAGCAGGTAACCATCCTCTTCGAGACGCTCATTGAGCGCCTCGGAGTCGCCAAGAAGGTCGTTGGCTTCGCGCAGCATGCCCAGATATTTTCCGTTCAACTCCATCGGGTGTTTATTCATCGTAAGAATCATGTGTGCCTCCGGTGTTAGCGGACTCGGTTTGGTTGGGGGGCGCCGTGCCAATTATAGGTTTCGTTGGAAATCGTGTCAACGGAAAACTGCCGGTCACGAGCCGCGGGACATAACGTCGCTATTGTTTCATTCTGTCATGATATGGTAACATGGTACTACAGATAATATCTTGGATAGAAGGGCAAAAATCATGGACGACAAAAGAGGTTACCGACATCAAGCACTGGTAGTTTGCACACTTGGCGGAGCACAGGCGGGCAAAACCTCACTGACAGCAGCGATGACGAAAGTGGTGTCTCGAATCGGATCGACTCCGGCAGACTCGAAGGACATTGAATCACAACCGCCGATTCACCACCCGATTAGTGAGGGCGTGGGGCTCGATTACCGCGCGGTCGATTATGAAACGAGCGGCAGGCACTACACGCAAATAGACTGTGTAAGCCAAGCGGATACCGTCAAGATGCTAATTGCCGGTTCTCCAGATGTGCGAGGGGCAATTTGGGTGGTGAGCGCGGTCGATGGAGTGACCGATTTGTCCGAGACACAGATTCGACTTGCGCGCCAAACTCACGTTCCCGTCATCATTGCGTTTCTCAACCAAACCGAAAGGGTTGAAGATCCTGAGCTGATTGAGATTTGTGCGGTAGAGATTCGCGAACTCCTCACGGATTACGGTTACGAGGAGAACAACTCCCCGATCATTGTTGGTGACGCGCTGAAAGCGCTGAGATATAAGGGACATAATCTTGATTCGGAGGACTGGAAGCCGATTGTCGATCTAATTCTTGCTATGGGCAGGTGCATGCCTCAACCGATTAACCCGGTAAATCTGCCGCTGCTGATGCCGATTCGTGAAGTGACCGACGACCCGAAAGGAATCTCGACACTGCGCGGCGAAGTTGTCCAAGGTGGGCTGGCAGTTGGACACGCGGTTGACATTGTGGGGAAGGGGGAGCGGGTCAAGACGCGCCTCGTCGCATTGCGAGATGACGAGGTACAGGTTGATGCCGAACCCGGTTGGGTTTCTCCGGGACAGGTGGTGTCGGAACCGAAAAGCATAAAATCCCATACCGTCTTCGAAGCGGCGGTCTATGTCATGACACCGGAGGAATGCAAGACACACGTGCCGCTTGTTGGCAACGATAAACCCGAAATTCATCTCTGGACTATCGATGTTACCGGACATCTTCGTCTGCCTCCCGACATTCCGATGGTCAACCCGGGGGAGCACGCGCATGTGTCCGTCTCCCTAGACATGCCAATGGCGCTGCAGGTCGGCGCGCGGTTTGAGATTAAGAAGATGGGAGCGCGGATTGGGATGGGCGTCGTGACCGAGATTATTGAATGAAGTGGAAGGAGAGGAATTATGAGAGTCGATCGAGTCGTTTTATTCCTGTTTGAATATAGGTAGCGAAGCCGATCGTGGAAAGTTGGAAGCTCGGAAGGGTGGAACAGATGGGACTTACGTAACGAGCAGAAATGGTAGATTTCTGCGATGATTACATGTTGCAGGACCACTATAAGGTACGCAGATCTGCGTGCCTTACAACAGATTGATTTTCAAACAGGTTTTTGACGCTGGCTTTAGAACCTGTTTGAAAACCCTAAGTGCCATACGAAAAACGTCGTTTAGCCCTCCCAAAAAATTTCATACTTTTCATACTTTTCATACCAAAATGGGACTTGCCTTTAGAAACGGACTAGCACGGAAATCCTTGCTATGACTGAATTCTTCGCTGTTTTGACATCAAAGCCAAAAAGACATTGGTATGAAAAATTGGTATGAAACAATCTTTGCCATTCAGGACAACTGTAATTTCAAATTGGCGCCCACGAAACACCGTTTTGGATTCTGTTTGGACAATCGGCAACGACGCCGTTTTGGCTGTTATTCCTCAATTTGATGGTAGACCATTCTCTCCCTTTAGAGGCTGTTTGAAAAGTCCAAATCCGTCTTCGAGAGAGGTCATTTTGGGGTAAACGTCTTGAAAATCCGATGATTTTGACCCTCAAATGACCAAAAATGGCTTTGCCACCTACTCTTCAAACAGGCTCTTAAGCTAACTTCACTCCTCGCCATAGACGCCAATCTTTCGGTAGCGCTCATACCGCTCTTGGACGAGTTGATCCGCATCAATTCCCAGCAATGCGTTAAGGTGCTTACGGATAGCCATCTTGACCCGCCGGGTGGCAAGTGGGACATCTCGGTGCGCTCCGCCGATAGGCTCAGGTATGATTTCATCGATAATTCCCAGTTTCAACAGATCGTCGGCTGTCGGTTTGAGCCCCTCCGCCGCTTCGGGGGCGTGTTGTCCCTGATCCTTCCACACAATGCCGCTGCACGCCTCTGGCGGCGCGACACAGTACACCGCGTGCTCCATCATGAGCACTCGATCACCGACCGCGATGGCTAACGCGCCCCCACTTCCTCCTTCGCCAATCAAGACAACAATAATCGGCACGCGCATCGACGCCATCTCGGCGAGATTCTCCGCAATCGCCATCGCTTGACCAAATTCCTCCGAGCGTCGGTCGAAGTGGGCGCCCGGAGTATCGACGAAGCAGATTAACGGTAAACCAAACTTATCCGCCATCTTCATCACGCGCCGCGCTTTGCGGTAGCCCTCCGGGTGCGTGTACCCGAAATTCATCTCTTGCCGTTCTTCAAGATTTGTGCCCTTCTGCTGCGCCAAGTAGGCGATGGAATGTCCGTCGAACTGAGCCAACCCGGCAATCAGCGCGCGGTCATCCGCATGCAACCGATCGCCGCGCAACTCGATAGGATCATCAAAAAACGACCGGATATAAGTCGACGCCTGCGGACGCTGCTCGTGCCGTGCCAACCACACTTTGTCCCAGCGAGTCAATTTTTGAAACGCCTGTTTCGTGAGGCTGGCAAGGTTCTTCTCAAGCGCTTCGATTCCCGGGGTAACGTCCAGTTCGGGGTTGGCTTCGGCAAAGCCTCTGAGTTTCGTGATTTGCTGATCGAGTTCGGTCAGTGGTTTTTCAAAGCTCAGTGGTTTCGACTGCACGTCTATAATCTCCGTCTGTCAATTACGATTGTCGAGCAAACTGCTTTCCCGGCATCTGCTGGACGATGCCCTTGAGTTCAAGCATAACAAGAGTGCTGGAGACCTTGTTCATAGGTAGCGCCGTTGTTCGCGCAATCTGATCGATGTGCGAGCATGGGACGTCAATTGCTTCGAGAACAACTTGTTCATCAGCGCTAAGCTTGGGTGCTGATTGTGTTGACGGTTTTACCGCAGGCGTTTCTACACTCTCGATTGATGTATCTTGAGTGGGAACTTCGGCAAAGAGATTTGAATTTGCTTGTCCGCTAGACAAGTCGTTTTGATCGAGATTCAACTGAACCGGGGAAGAAGTGAAGGCTGGTGTCAAACGCCGATCCGGGAACGCCTCCCAAATGTCGTCAATAGCGTTTATCAGCTTCGCCCCTTGGTTAATCAGTTGGTGCGAGCCTTTTGATTGCTTGGAGAAAATCTGCCCCGGCACGGCGAACACCTCTCGGCCCTGTTCCGCGGCATGGCGCGCTGTAATCAACGACCCGCTGCGAACCGACGCTTCGACCACTACAGTACCCGAACTCAGCCCGCTCACCAACCGGTTGCGGCGCGGAAAGTTCTTCGGAAAAGGCGGCACCGACATTGGAAATTCCGAAATCAACGCGCCAGATTCCACAATCTCATCCGCCAAATCTTTATTTTCGTTGGGGTAAATCTGACTCAAGCCATTGCCGAGGACAGCAATTGTGCGCCCGTTTGCCTGGAGCGCCCCTTGGTGTGCGCACGTGTCAATCCCTCTCGCAAAACCGCTCACGATAGTGACACCGTTCTCGGCGAGTTGTTGGCTCAATTGACGGCTGATTGTTTTGCCGTAGTTTGTCGGACTTCGAGTCCCGACAATGGTTATAATTGGTGCATCCGGCTCGCCGAGTTCACCCCGCACGTAGAGCAAAGGCGGCGGATCAACAATCTCCTTGAGGAGCATGGGGTAGGCACTGTCGTTGATGGCGACCAAGTGGCAATTGTGTGCTTCAACAAGATCCAGTTCTCGGTCTACCGAAACACTAGATCTGCCGAGAATCAGTTGTTGGCTGGCTTTTAGGGACAGCCCTTCAACGCGAGCCAACTCTTCCCGTGTCGCGTCTAAAGCTCTCTGCGCCGAGCCAAACGAAGCCAACAGACGTTCTATGGTTTGATAGCCCACGCCGGGAATGATACTCAGGTGGACTAAACTCTTCGTCTCCTCGGAGAATGTCATCGGCACAGCTCACTCGCTCGCTACCGGTACAACCGGCTCCTCTGGCGGTAGAGCGTGGTACACTTCAATTTCCCGAATTTTCCTATACGTCAAAACAGGGGCTCCACCATCACTTCTCTTTGTCCGCTTCCCGCCACCAACACGACGCGACTCCCATGCTCGCGGAACCAACAACCGTAGCTTACGAGACATCACCGGTTCTTTAAACCTTGTGTCGTATTTCTCTCGGATGTGATTCTTGACATCGCGAAGCACTTGCCATTCCCCCTGTTCGTCCAAATACTGAATCTTAAAATACTCCATCTCGCCGATATCGGCTTTGATGACAACTCGCTGGATCTTCTGAGGGTTCAGCCACTCAAGGACGGCTTCGCTGTTTTTGTCAGCTTCCAGTTGCGATGCCTTATCCTTCTCATCTTCAATGATTGGCCCGGTTTCCCCCTCTGTATAAAGATTGTCATCGTGGAACCTCGAATTGGGATCCCGACTAGTGGCTTCAATGGCGAGATTCTTACTCCACTGTACTTTGGGACCGGTACTCACGCAACTCGCGAGCAAAGCCGATACTATGATAACAAGCGTAAACTTTAATGCAGTAGAACGCATATTCTCCTCCTTCGGTATTTGAGATTCGAGCGTAATGCCCTGGCCTTAGATAGCAGTGCTCGGGCTAGAACTCTTCGCTAACGCAATTATTTCATTATATAAAAGATTTCAAGCAAATGCAAGCGTACAGAATTCCGGTGTTCAAAAAAGCCTTGCCTTGCTTAATGCCGTTTAAACTTTAAGAATACTCGGTTCCGTGATTTGACGCTGAAGAACACAATTCTCGTAGCCCAAAAATTTGAGCTATTTCAACAATCATTACGAAGGTCTTAATACCATTTCTCTAAAATGCAAGTGCATTGATGACGGACGGATCAGGTAAAGAAACTTGTGTGTAGTGGAGAAAGAAAACCTGGCTCCGCGCAAAACCGGCGCGGCAAGATGCCCCGCCTACGGGGAAAGTGAACGATGAAATTAAGACAATATATGCACTATTATTCAAGCGAAATGGTATAAGTTGGCTAGGCTCTCGCGTATCCGAAAACATAAGACGAATGCTACTTCAGCAAGTCATCAAGCTCCTTCTCGCGGGTATCGAGTATTGCTTCTGCCTCCTCTTCTGCGATATCACCAGCGGATTTGTAGCCGTACAACTCGATCTCGAAAATTTCGCCGGGCGCACGGCGGTGTGCGCCGTGTCCTCGCCCGCCACCTGTACGCGCGCGGTGTCTACGCCGGAGTTCCGCATCGTCGGATGTCGACAGGACGCGAACCCTGATTCTTTCGGTAGGAAATGCCGTCCTTAAGGAAAGGTCTATCGGATTTTTCTGAACGCTTTTTACCTCTCCGACCAGTTTCCAATTTACCCGGTCACCGGTGCCTCCCCCTTTATCGGCTAATACGTCGAATGTCTTCAAATTTTCTGAATAAATGACCATTCGACTAATCTTCCGTCTGGTCGGCAGCGTGATAACCACCTCGGACGCCGGGCTTCCGCCGTATTGGTTTTGAGTTCCAACGGGAAATAGTGTTTTACCGAGAGTTTTCAGATTCCCATCAATCATTTCAGGGCTTGTTGACTTCACGCCATCCAGAAGTGCGTAGTTTTCACTCCATTCCTGTTTTGAAATGACTTTAGAACAGGCGGCAATGCCCAAAATGCAGATAAACAGGCACAAGAGAACTGTTAAACGAGACATTTTATACTCCTTGTAAAATTAGAAGCGGGGTAGTAGGTAACCGCTTAGGCAATATAGATGGTAACCGACACTCCAAAATGAAATGAGATTTCCTAAAACTATTTTCACGTCGCGCAGCGCGTTAATCAATGATTTTCCAAGTTACACCATGTCGAGAATCTTGCAACTCAATATTGAGTTGCTTCAGCCTATCACGAATCTTGTCGGCGGTTTCCCAATCTTTGCGCTGCCTCGCTGTCTGACGCATTTCTACGATGAGATCCATTAACTGATTCAGCAACTCTGTGTTCCCGTTGCCGGAATCCGCCGATTCGCTATATATTCCAAGTACCTCGCACATCTCTTTAAGGTTGATGTATCCTTTGCCCAATGCCGCTTTTGTAGCATCCGGAAGAATTTCGTCCATTCCCGCTAGTGTTTGGTTGACTTCCCCGACAAACTTGAAAATCTCCCCTATTGCCCTTGCCGTATTGAAATCGGCATCCATTGCCTCTTCAAATCCGTTTCTCATGGCTTGAATCGACTCAAGAATTGAGGAATCAACGTCATCATAATTACCGCAGTCTGCAAACCCCGTGTCGGCTGTACTATGGTATGGCTTCAGAGCATCTAGGCAGTTGCTCAAGCGTCGTACCGCGCTGCTCGATTCCTTTAGGCTTGATGGACTATAGTCCAATGGGTGGCGGTAGTGAGCCGAGATTAGGAAGTGGCGAATTGCTTCGGCAGAATAATCCTTCAGCGCATCGCGCACAAAGATGAAATTCCGTTCCGACTTCCCCATGCGTTGCCCATTTACTCGCAAAAATGCGACATGCAACCAATATCGCGCAAACGGTTTTCCCGTTGCCAATTCGCTCTGGGCAATTTCATTCTCATGATGCGGGAATTGAAGGTCTTGTCCGCCGGCGTGAATGTCAATCGTCTCACCAAGGTGTTTCATCGCCATTGCGGAACATTCGATATGCCACCCGGGGCGCCCCCTACCCCACGGGCTGTCCCACCACGGTTCTCCCGGTTTGGCTTTCTTCCACAGATCAAAATCACGCGCGTCCTCTTTTCGCTCATTGACTTCAACCCTCGCCCCGGCAAGCAAATCTTCCGGACGGCGATGCGAGAGCTTTCCATATCCCTCAAAGCAGTTTACGCGGTAGTACACGTCGCCATCCACGGCATACGCAGCCCCTTTATCCATCAAGATTTGGATTAACTCGATGATCTCCGGTATATGTTCAGTTGCTCTCGGATGGGCATCTGCCGCGCGAATGCCAAGACACTCCGAATCCTCAAAGTACGCCTCCGCGTTGTTCTTGGCAAGCAACGATGTGTCTATTTCCAACTCTGATGCGCGGTTGATAATCTTATCATCAATGTCCGTAAGGTTTTGCACCAACTTCACCGAATATCCTTTATACTCAAGGTATCGGCGAACAATATCGGAAACCAAGAAGGTTCGGGCATTGCCGATGTGGAAGAAATCATAGACCGTGGGACCGCAACTATACATTGACACTTTACCCTCTTGGAGCGGGACAAATTCTTCTAGTTGTCGGCTTAGCGAATTATAAATGTTTAATCCCATCTATTGCCTCGTGATAATGATGCTTGACTACTGCAACCCAATCCTCAATCCTGCTGCTCAATCAAACAAACAACCGCTTGAGCTACGATTGCTTCCTCCTCCCCAACGACGCCTATTCCTTCCGATGTCGTGGCTTTGACGCTAACCTCTTTCGGGGAAAGATTCAAGGTTTCGGCGAGCCGCCTCCGCATATCGCGAATATGAGGCGCCAACTTTGGTTGTTGAGCGATGATTGTGCTGTCCACATTTTGAACGATATAGCCTAGATTTTCGACCTTGGTTCTCACCTTTCGCAGCAAAATGAGGCTGTCTATTCCTTCGTACGCCGGATCGGCATCCGGAAAATGCGAACCGATGTCGCCGAGTGCCGCGGCGCCCAATATCGCGTCAATTATAGCATGAGTCAGTACATCCGCATCCGAGTGCCCTAACAACCCCAGCGTATGCGGTATTTCGACGCCGCCCAAAATCAGCTTGCGGTTTGGCACGAGTCGGTGAAGGTCGTAACCGATTCCTACACGCATGCCTCCCTCTTCAGCGCCTCGGCAATAATCAGGTCTTCCGGGGTCGTAATCTTCAAGTTAGATTCGCTTCCCGAGACTATTTTCACCTTGAAGCCGAGTCGCTCTGCAAGCATTGCGTCATCGGTCGCCGTTATACACTCCCGTTGCGCATACGCATGCGCGTCCAACAGCACCGAAGCACGGAAGGCTTGAGGTGTCTGCACCGCCCACAGTTTATCTCGATCCGGTGTGTCCACGATAAATCCGTCCGCGCTTGCCACTTTGATGGTATCCTTAGCCGGAACGGCTACCACCGCCGCTCCCCACTCGTCAGCCGCCTCGATACAGGCAAAAATCATCTCATCCGTCACGAACGGACGAACCCCGTCATGAACGATGATACAATCTGTATCGGTCGGTAGAGATTGGAGACCGTTGAACACCGAAGCTTGGCGTGTTCCTCCGCCGACTACCAAGTCTCCCACCTTTTGGAAAGCATTCGGAGCCATAACCGTCGATCGGCACATCTCTAAATCAACCGCGTCGACAATCACAAAGATTGTATCAATGACCGGATTTCGATCAAATGCGTTAATTGTATGTACGAGAATCGGTTTCCCACCCAAGTTGAGGTACGGCTTTTTTACCGAGTTCCGCATTCGGCTTCCACTACCAGCCGCGGGGATAAGTGCGCATATCTTCTGATTCGTTTGCGTCCACTTCATCGGCTTTTCTGCGGGTAAAAATCATCTGTCCCGCACTCGTCCTCAACATCTGAGTAACGACGACGTCGATTATCTGACCGACGTGAGATTTGCCGCCCTCGACAATAACCATCGTCCCGTCATCAAGATAACCGACGCCTTGATTCAACTCCTTGCCCTCTTTGAGAACATGGACTTGAATGACCTCTCCCGCCACTACAACGGGACGAACCGCATTGGCAAGCGCGTTGATATTCAAAACGGTCACGCCTTGCAACTCCGCAACTTTGCTCAAGTTGAAGTCATTCGTGACGATTTTCGCATCCAGCTCTTGCGCAAGACGAACCAATTTTGCGTCGACCTCCGCGATGTCCGGAAAATCCTCTTCGGTGATATCGACCTCCATGTCGGGGTCATTCTGCAAATCACGCAAAATCTTGAAACCACGCCGTCCCTTGTTTCGCCGGAGCTGCTCCGTGGAATCCGCGATGTGCTGTAACTCATTCAAAACAAACCTTGGTATCACAATAATGCCCGTGAGAAATCCCGTTTGGCAAATCTCAAGAATTCTTCCATCAATAATAACACTGGTATCCAGAATCTTGTAGCTTGGGGACGAAGAGGACCCGCCTTGCGTGGATCGAGAAAAAGGTCCAAAGTTTTTTCGCCTGCGATAGACAATCATCATTCCGGCATAACTCATTACGAGAAATGTGCCCATCTTTACCATCGGGGTTAATGTGGTCGTTTGAGACATTATTTGAATAACTATACCAGCGATTATCAGACCAAAGGTCAACCCGACTAAACAAGCAAAGAAATCTCGAAGTAGCGGACGCGGGACGGATGATTCAAGCCCTATCGCAATGATAGCGACGATCAACGCTACAGCCCCTCCATTGATACCATCTATGCCATAACCGAAGGCAGCACTCAAGATCATGAAGAATGCGCGTATAATCCAGCTCTGCATATCAGTCACCTTCTTTCACGTTTTCGACAAGTTAGACATGTTGGTAGGGATTAGGTTTGGTTAACGGATTTATTCGTAAGACGACACACAACAGAGATAAATAGCACGATGTATTATGCACCTAACCGGCTTCAGTATGAAAGTTTGTCTTCTGAAGCGAATCCAATGAATGGGATTGGAAGTATGGAAGAGTGGAAGGTTGGGAAATCTCCGTCCACGTCGCCATCAATCCTCCTAAATATAAAATTTGTTCTCCAAACCTGCTTAAAACAGAGTATTTAGTACGTCATGGAGATTCTTTGCTCCAAACAACTCAATATCCTCAGTCAATTCCAGTCCTTTGCGATTCGTTTCCGGTAGAATTGCCCGTTTGAAACCGAGTTTTGCCGCTTCGCGCAACCGCTTGTCGATATGCGCCACGGGACGAACCTCTCCACCTAACCCAACCTCGCCGATTAGGACCGTGTAAGGGTCAATCGCGATGTCGCGATGATTGGACACGATTGCCATGACAATCCCGAGATCGATGCCGGGCTCATCTACGCGGACACCGCCGGTGATATTGACAAACACATCCGAATCGCCGATGTTCATCCCGATACGTTTGTGCAACACCGCAACCAACATCGCAATTCTTTGACGGTCTACCCCGGCGGTTGTGTTTCGTGGAATCGCGAAGTTTGTCGGCGAAACAAGCGCTTGAAGTTCCAACAGAAGAGGGCGTGTCCCCTCAATGCTTGATACAACAACGGAGCCGGATACGTTTTCCTGTCTATCGCCAAGAAATAGAACGGACGGGTTCTCTACATCCACCAACCCCCGGCTTAGCATTTCAAAGATTCCGATTTCGTTGGTAGATCCGAATCGGTTCTTGACGGCGCGTAGAACCCGATAGATGTGCTGCTGTTCGCCTTCAAAGTAGAGCACAGTATCTACCATGTGCTCCAACATTCGCGGTCCTGCCAACGCTCCATCTTTGGTGACATGACCCACCAGCACAACCGGGATATCCTTGCTCTTTGCGAGGATGAGCAACTGCCCCGCGCATTCGCGTATCTGCGTTACGCTTCCGGGCGCCGACTGCAACGCCGGTAGATAGACCGCCTGGATCGAATCGACAACCACCATGCTTGGCTGAACCGCCGCAATGTGCGTCTCGATCTGCTCTAGGTCGTTTTCGCACAAAACGAGCAGTTTCTCTGACGAGATTCCGAGGCGGTTCGCGCGCAACTTGGTTTGCGCGGCGGATTCTTCGCCGGTAACGTATAGCACCGTGCCGTAAACCCGACTCAAGGCGTCGCTGGCTTGGAGCAGCAGCGTCGATTTACCGATGCCCGGATCGCCGCCAATCAGTATGACGGAGCCCGGAACGATTCCATCTCCAAGCACCCGATCAAACTCCCGAATCCCCGTGAGGCGCCGATCCTCTTCGCTAGCCGAAATCTCTGCGATTGCCTCCGGTTGACGAGACGGGGTCGCGATCGTGCGATGCGCCGGTGACGACGTTTCAATCTCAATTTCTTCGGTAAGACTATTCCACTTTTGGCACTCGGGACATTTGCCTAGCCACTTGAGAGAAATGTATCCGCATTCCTGACAGACAAACTGCCGACGTTCTTTTGCCATCGATCCCGACTCGAATATTCAGGCTTGAAACTGATCTACCAATTGCTTCCGACCAGTCGGATACCCGCCGTGTAGCGAATGTCATCGGTGAGGTTCTCGGCGCCAAGAATCAGATGTCCATAGCGGAAGAACCTCCACGCCAACTCTGCGTTGAGTTCGGGGTTTTTGCTAGTAAGATGAAACCCCTCAACGGTCAACCCGAGCCGCCGCGCCAACAACCACACATCCATGCCCAGACCTGCCCTTGAACGCATAAATCCCAGCCGCCCGCGTAAGCGTCCGTCGAAGAAATCCTGGGCATACTGACCCTCAATCTTTACATCTTTATCCCGCACCCCAAATCCAAATCGAAATCGCTGCGTCAGCGATGGCAACATCACCAGTGCGAATTCATTATGAAGGCTCTCTTCAAGACTGAGATAACGAAGTTCATAATCCCATGCCAATTCCGGAGGTTTGAGATCTCCAAACCGCTCGTCCACCTTCCCCGAAAAACTGTAAATCTCTCCTACGGTGTCTTTGATTGTTTTTAGTGTATCGCGCACTTCATTGACCGTGTCGGGTTTGTTCAACAGTTGGGCTAAACTTCCGTCGCCGTGTTGGACTTTCTCAAGGATTTGATTGAGACTCTCGGGAAGTTTCTCCAGGTCAGCGGTAGTTTCTGCAATATCCTCCAGAATCTGTTTTAATTTCGGCGCATCAGACTCGATAAGTTTTCGACTTTCTGCCACCAAACCCGAGAGTTCGGCATTTAACTCCCCAAGATCTTTCCGTAGCTGTTGGGAAAGACCCCGAAAATCGGAAGATCCAGCGTTCAAGTCCGTGACAAGCTGATCAATCGAATCGGAATTTCGATCCACGAGGTCGAGCACTGAGCTTGTAATGGCATCTATACGTTCGCCGAGAAGTTGAGAATCTCCCGTCAGTTGCTCCAACAACTGATTCACACGCCCGAGCGTTTGTTCGAAACGCTGATCGTTCTCGGCAGCTAACCGCTTTACGATTTCGACTGTTTCGTGCGTGTTCTTGCTTGCTCTTTCTACCGCCTCTCCCGTCTGAGCCACGAGCTGCCGCACATCCGCGATGCCCTGCTGTATGTTCTCCTGATTCAACTGTATCAGTTCATTTGCCGATTGAACGAATTGTGTTGTTTCCAAGATAGCCTGATTAGATTTTTGAAGGAAATCCTGTATGCCCACCGGGGCTTGACCGGTTAACGGTAAATCAGACGGTGTTAGGGGCGGGCCGTCCACCGGTCCATTGACTATATCAATGTAAGCCTCTCCCACAAAACCGATGATTCCAATCTTGACGGTGCAGCCGTGCCTCAGACGTTGAAACGCATTTTTCACGCGCATACGAATTACAACGATGTCGTCGGTTGCGTTCAATTCAACGGCTGTCACTTTTCCAATCGCAACTCCCGAAAGGTAGACACCGGCTCCTCGCTGAAGATCGTTGACGCGCTCGAAGTGAACGGTTAGGTGATCGCCGCTAGCAGCGAACGGCCAATCAGTTGCCATGACAAGTAGAACACCAAGCAATACAAGCCCACCAATAACGACAATTCCCACTTTAGCGTGGGTTGTCCATGAATCCATCAATTACCCCTTTTTTCGATTTTGGCGGAAGAACACGCCGTGAATTACGCTACTGCAAACAGTATGACTGCATTAACTCGCAGATTAATCTTCGCGTAGATTAAGGATAAACTCCTTTAATACCGGGTTGCTAACGTTAAGAATCTGTTCTGGAGCACCGAGAAGAATAAATTGCTGTAGAATCGGATCGTCATTCTCAAGCATCTCGTTTGGTTCACCAAATGCAACAATTTTTCCGTTGTGTATCATCGCCATACGCGTTGCAACGGTAAACGCACTATCCATATCGTGCGTAACGACGACAGAAGTCACCTCAAGTTTCGTATGCAGGCTTTGAATCAATCTGTTGATTTCGACGCAGGTAACCGGATCCAATCCAGTTGTGGGTTCGTCATATAAAATCACTTCGGGATCAAAAGCGATGGCACGCGCCAGACCAACCCGTTTCCGCATACCGCCGCTAAGTTCCGCAGGTCTCAAGTGCTCGGTGCCATCAAGATCGACCAGATGAAGTTTCTCGATAACAATCTCTCTGATCTCCGCCCTAGACAGTTTCGTGTGCTGGGCGAGCATAAATCCGACATTTTCTTCGACAGTCATTGAATCGAACAGCGCCGCCGATTGAAATAGAAGTCCAATCTTGCGCCGCATGCGATTCAGTTCTCTGAACTTCAATCCCGATATCTCTTCCCCATCTAATAGAATCTCGCCTTCATCGGGCTGCATCAAACCGGTAATAAGTTTCAGGAGTAGGCTCTTCCCGCAACCGCTGCGTCCCATCACGACCAGTGTTTCACCCCGGGGGATGTGCAGATCCAGTCCTTTCAGTACCTGTTTACCTTCGAAGCTCTTCCAAAGATTTTTGATTTGAATCATAAGCAAAAAATGCAAGTGTTTAATGGCTAGTGGTCAGTGAAAACCCTGAAACCGTGTGAGGGACAACGAATAGGATCTCTATGGGATTAGCTATCGCCCTCCCTGTTCGGTCGGTTGATCCTTCGTTATTCACTCAGTTGATCGCTAGCTATCCACTCGCTTTAGGGATCTCTATCGCACTCGCTATTCACTCGTCGATCCTACTACAAACCAAGGAAATGGGAATTCACTCGGGATGCGTCTAAAAAAACGGCAAAAAAGACCATGTGGATCCGCAATTCTCGACTTAGAAATTAGTGGGCTAAACAAATACCCAAAAATTATAGGTCCTCCCAAGATTGTCCCTCGGTAATCACCTATTTCAGTTGAAGAAGAGTAAATAGTAGGTGGTTCAGTAGTACGTCTAGCACCAGAATAAGCATCAAAGAAACAACAGCAGATCCCGTGGTCGCCTTACCGACTCCCTCCGCACCGCCAGCGACAGAAATGGTGAAACCTTTATAACATCCGACCAGTGCAATCGCCATCCCGAACGAAGTCGCTTTGATTAGGCTAATACAAATGCTGCTTATGAACAAGTAGCTCTGTACCTGTTTCATAAAGAAAACGCCGTTCATGTTGAAAAGGTAGACAGCAACAACATATCCGCCCGCAATACCTGAAAAGGTCGAAAAAACTGTCAGAATCGGGAGCATATACGCACATGCCAAGAATCGGGGAACGACGAGGTACTTCACCGGATCGGTTCCCATGACAGAAAGCGCATCAATTTGTTCTGTCACCTTCATGGTTCCGAGTTCGGCGGTAATTGATGCACCGATTCGCCCTGCGAGCACAAAACCTGTGACCATTGGCCCCAACTCCTTAATCAACGATACACAGACAAACCTACCTATTTGACCCTCCGCGGACAGATCGCTCAGTTGAATGTATCCCTGAGTGGCTAACACCATGCCCGTGAAAACCCCTGATACCAGTACAACCGATAGCGAATCAACACCGATTAGTTGTAATTGCCGGACGAGTAAATTGAGATGGAAGGGAGGTTTGAAAAGAAGCGCGAGGGTGCGAAATACAAAGACGGACGCACGGCCAAAGCCTGAAAGCCGATAAAGAATTCGTCCACCGGCAAAATCAGCTAGTCGGAGTAGCGAAACCGATTTTTGCTGTGGGACAGAAGGTTGGTCTGCCATTTAGAATACGAGAAGCGGAGTATAAAGATTCCAGATGCAAGTTGCTGGGCGCTGATATTGCGCCGATTCTAGCACTGCGACCTTACCTTACAGCGCTGACCATGTCTCACTTAGACTTGGAGATTGGCGAACCGCATCTGCTCTTTAATAAACTCCAGTTGGACGGTACCAGTGGCGCCGTTGCGCTGTTTTCGAATAATCAGGTCTGCCATACCTGCCGACTCGGACTGTTCGTCGTAATAATCGTCCCGATGCAGGAAAACCACCAAATCGGCATCCTGCTCAATAGCGCCCGATTCTCTCAAATCCGCAAGTTGGGGGCGTTTGTCGGGACGTCTTTCCAGCTCTCGATTGAGCTGCGAGCAAGCGATGATTGGCACGTCCAACTCCCAAGCAAGCGCCTTGAGCGCGCGTGAAATTTCGGCTATCTCCTGTTCCCGTCCCGTATATACGCCCGTCCCTCTCAGCAGTTGTAAATAGTCAACTACGATTAATGCCAGATTTTCTTGCTGAGATTTGAGCCGCCTAGCTTCCGCGCGCACGGTCTGTATGGTGATTCCACGAGCCTCATGGATAGAAATCCTGTTGCCTGCTTCCATCAAAGTGGTTGCGCCCTGTGTGAGCACGGGCCAATTCTGATCTGTAATATTTCCTATCCGAAGTTTCGCGAAATCTATCTGAGCTTCTGCGGCAAGCATCCGCATCGCCACCTGTCGCGCCGGCATTTCTAGACTAAATACTGCAACGGGAAGTCCCTGTTCGAGCGCAATGTTTTGAGCAATATTCAGCACAAGAGTAGATTTGCCCATACTGGGTCGGGCGGCGATAATAATCAAATCTCCCCGTTGCAGTCCCGAGGTTAAAATGTCCAGGTCGGTAAATCCACTCGGTATGCCGACATATTGCTCATCTTTGTGAAATAATTCCTCAATTTCCTTCAGGCTTTCATTGATGAGGGAGACAAGCGGGATGAATCCACGGTGCGTATTTAGACTATTCAGGCGGAAAATCTCTTCCTGAGACTCGTCTAGAACGTCAACGAGGTCCTTTTCCCCGTCCTGGGCAATCTCTCGAATCGCCGCGCTCGCTTGGATGAGCTGACGGCGCATCCACTTGTCCCGGACAATCTGGGCGTGAAATTCGGTGTTCTCGGTCTCGACAATCTTGGCTTGAAGGTCGTACAAGTAGATTGTGCCGCCGACGCGCTTCAACTGGTCCGTTTTCTTGAGATGATCAGCGACAAGCAGGATATCTGCTTTGCTATGCCGATCATAAATATCCACGGCGGCCGTATAGATGATTTGGTGATCTGTCGTGAAAAAGGCGTCCGGGGTTTCTCCCAGAATCGGCATAATGCGCGGGATGACATCCGTATCCATCAACATTGCGCCTAGCACTGCTCGTTCCGCTTCTTTATCGTGAAGGGGTTCAACTGGTTCAGGGGACGCCATTGCTACCGAAACCTCAATTATTGAAACCTATACCACACATTATGGACAAGATTGTACACACCTACCATCCGATTCGCCATTAAGGCGATGGGAAACGTATCTAATACCACTCAATCGCTCTCGCGTTAAAACTAACCACGGCGGCTGTTTTCAGCGTCATAGATTCTTCATTCTACAGCATCATCGGAGCGAAAGGTGTATAGCATTAGTAGATGCTCTTATTCCTTTGATTGACCCTTGTTCGGTCGCTTAAGAGTCTGAAAACGTGAACAATATGTTGATCCGCTACCCTTTTTGGGCGGTTTTGGCTGAACTTGTAAAGAAGCACCCTGCAGGAAAAGCAATCAACCCAAAGAATATCGTCAAGGATACGGGCACAACCTTTCATCCCGGTGCGGTTCGTTTTTACAAGGAGATTGGCATTTGGCCCGAATAATTGCTAATACTAATTCCAAATCCATAAGTTATAAGAACCGGTAGTTTGTAGTAGTGCAATTCATTGCACGTCTCACTGGGATCAAGTTAAGAAAATTTACGCATTACTCGTCTAATTTCCCGTTGTAAACCCTCAAGCCGGTAGTGCAAACACGAAACTGAGACTCCTTGATTGTGTGAGTATTTTAGCCCCAGCGGGGATCAAACGAGTGAATAGCGAGTAGGAGTTTCTATCAGGATCTTCTATCGCAGTCACTATTCGTTCCTATAATATATGTACGGACAAAACTGAGAGAAACGGTTCTCATCTGTGGTAAACTTATTTCCAAAGCGGCATGGCTGGTTCGTTCTGCGCATTGTCGCTATCAAAGGACTGCCACCGCTTTGGGAATACCGAATGACACAATAAGAATGTTGCGATAATCGCTCTTGATAGGAATGTCATAGCTCTACCACAGAGGAGATGAATGATGAACGCTTTCTGTTTTGTCGGTCTGGATATTGGACACTACAACATTGCCGTGTACATCATTGATGAAGCGGAAAACAAGCTGGCTAACTTTACCATTAAGCAGACTCATCAGGACTACCAGCAACTCATTGACAAACTGCTCCAACTCAAGGCAGATGGGTTGATACCTATCGTGTCCTCTGAAGGACATGATGGAAATCTATCTCCACTTGATGAATACCTTCTTGACGAAGCAATTCTGTTCAAGCCGTTGCACCCGACTGCAGTGAATCGGTATAAGGACATCTTAGGCGCTCGTCATAAGACCGACGACTACGATGCCTATGTGATTGCCGACTTTCTCCGATCTCAACATGCCAAGATTCCAGCGCATCAGCATCAGAAACACAGTGCCGAGTTCAAGAATTTGTCGAGGACATATAAGGCGTTTTCCAAAACCAAAACCCAGTTCACTAATCAGCTGCGCTGTGAATTGATGAGTTATTTCCCGGAACTGGTTACCGACCCCATATGTTCAACCGTCACCAGCAAGACCTGCTTGCACCTGCTTGTCGAGTATCCAACACCCGAACACATCCGAAATTCATCTGTAGAGGAATTAACCATTTTCATTGGCAAACACAGCAAGAACCGATTAGGACGGCAAACAGCCGAAAAACTAATGCAACTTGCTGAGTCTGTACATCGCTACCCCTCGCATCTTGATTCCAAGGCGCTTGTTGTGCAAACACTCGCACGGCAGATTCTCACTCTTGCACAGAATCTAAGTCTGTTGGAGAAGCAACTCAAAACGTTAGCCGAGGAATCGTTGGAGATTCAACGTATCACATCAATTCCCGGAGCTTCTGTGATTACCGCCGCCCGTCTGCTGGGAGAAATTTGCAACATGAATCGATTCAAGTCAGAGGCAAAACTGGCTATGTACGTAGGTCTTGCCCCTGTCTCCGACGACTCTGGAAAACGCAAGGGCTTCCACAGAACCACTCATCGTGCCAATAAAGTAGCTAAAGACGCTATCATACAGATAGCTGAATCTAATCGACGTTATTGTGCCTCTTCTACCAAGTATTACCTCAAGAAACGGGAAGCGGGGCTTTCTCATTGGCAAGCAGTGAAGTGTTTGGCTCGCCAACTCATACGGGTCATCTTTGCTCTATTTCGCGATGACACGTTTTATTGTCACCAGAACTAATACCAATCCGCAATCCATAAGTTACAAGGACCGAGATTGGCGGTAACGCAACTCATTGTACGGCTCGAATTGGCCGTAACAGTTAGTTTTTGAAATCGTATTAGCTTCAAAAGCCACATGGCGCTCCTCTGGAGCGCAGACATATGTGCATATCATGTTCTATTGACATGGCGCTCCTCTGGAGCGCGGATTCATAAGGTTTGATACCAATCCGCAATCCATAAGTTACGAGAACCGAGATTGGCAGTGACTCAACTCATTGTGCGGCTCGGATTGGCTGTAACAGTTAGTTTTTGAAATCGTTTAAAATGCCACATGAGACCTTTTTTCTTGACACTCATACTATAGAATGTCCTTTGATAGAGCGGGTTCATACGCGGGCAAATGTGAACAAGATGTTAACAGGAAAAAAGATTGTCGTCACCAAGGTCAATTTTAGGTATATGAGAAGCCAAAGCGCCACGCCGTTGGAACACGGAAAATCGGCGATTTGGGGAGTAGCGCGCCCACTCCGCTGCTTATCTGTTCGTTCCCTATTATTATACTATACATGTGTAAAGTTGTCAATGCAAATCAGATGCGTTTCCTCTGCAATTAAGGCTACTCTTCGCGTTCGACGACAACCCGCAGATCTACCACGACTTCGGCATGTAAGCGAATCGGCACCGTGAAGACACCTAGCTCTCTAATCGGCTCATCCAATTCGATTTGACGCCGATCTATCTCAACGGACTGAGCGGAAAGCACTTCCGCAATATCCATTGAAGTTACGGACCCGAAAAGCCTATCGTTCTCTCCGGAACGTCGCTGAATCGTACAGGTCACATCGGTGATGCTCGCTGCTATCTGTTCGGCACGCGATTTCTCTTTGATTTCGAGGTTCTCAAGGATATGCTTTTCCTGTTCGAATAGGCGACGATTCTGCTCCGTCGCTTGGATGGCGAGTTGCATAGGGATGAGATAGTTACGAGCGTAACCGTTAGCGACCCTGACTACATCTCCTCCGTTTCCAAGCCCAGCCACTGATTTTTTAAGAATGATTTCCATCAGACTCCTCGCTGTGCGATTGCAAGTTTTTTACTCGACATTACTGTTTACTGAAGGGCAATAAGGCAACCGTTCGAGCACGTTTAATAGCGCGGGTGACTAACTTCTGGTGTCTCGCGCAATTTCCCGAAGCACGCCGGGTGATAATTTTGCCACGCTCGCTGGTAAAATTTTTGAGCATGGAGATATCTTTATAATCCACCGCCCTGATTTTTCCGATACACAGACGGCAACGTTTGCGTCCAGCCATAATCGATTCCTCTCACTCTCCTATTTACGTGGAAAAAGCGGGCGCAACTTTGCCCGCTTTCAAATTAATAATATACTTGCTTTAGAGACAACAGATGCCGCTAGAAAGGGATATCGTCCTCAGTGGCTGGGCCAGCGTCAGATGCGGACGACTGAGGAGCCGTGTCGCCCGGTTGGCTATACCCGCCCTGCTCACTACTGTCCTGACGACCGCCTACAAATTGAAATGAATCAATAACAACCACATGTTTACTCCGATTTTGCCCATCGTCGGTTTCCCAGCGCTGCTGCCTTAGACGCCCCTCAATAAATACGGTTCTGCCTTTCTGCAGGTATTCATTCATCGTCTCGGCAGTCCGACCCCATGCCTCTAAATCAACAAAACAGACCTCTTCTCTTTTCTCGCCAGATTCACGATCCGTCCAATTTCGATTCACAGCTAATCCAAGGTTCGTCACTGCCATTCCACTCGGAAGATATTTCAGTTCCGGATCGCGAGTCAGGTTTCCCATGAGCATAACTTTGTTGAAATTCGCCATAACATCATCTCCTTATATTCAGCGCTTATCCATGTTAGGAGTTATCAGGGACTGCTTCTGCTTCAGCCTGATCCCCACCTTCAACTTCCGATACGCTATCCTCGTTTTCCGATTCGGTATTCAGCGCAACCTGTTCGGCTTCCTTTTGCAAGGGAGCGGGTGCAACTGTCTCGCGCGGTCTTCTTTCCTCTCTTAGTGTAATAACGTTGTCGAGATCACCTTCAAAAAGTACCACCATGTGTCGAATGATAGACTCTATCACCCGAAACGAATTGCTGAGTTGAAGAACAAAAACTGGCTCACTCCTAAAGATGAGTAAAACATAATAGCCGTCGTTATTTTTCTTGATGGGAAAGGCTAGCCTTCTCCTTCCCCACGGATCAACCTTGAGCACTTCGCCGCCACC
Source organism: Candidatus Poribacteria bacterium (assembly GCA_965204085.1). Lineage (GTDB taxonomy): Bacteria > Poribacteria > WGA-4E > WGA-4E > JAJDTR01 > JAJDTR01. Next base: position 614,049 of record CBDBEE010000003.1, read on the forward strand.
GGATTCGATATTACCCTTGATTCCTTCAATAAGCGACTCGGTCTCGGTGTCGTCAAGTTCCGGGTTGATAATCAGAACTAACTCATATTCTCGCAATAGTCTTAATCCTCCCTTTGGGCGTGTGGCTCCGCATTGGTCTTGAATTCTTCGACGGAATAGCAAGGCGGAGCAGAGATTCCCAGAAATTATATCATAAACAGCTTGCTATATCAACCAAGATATCATGGTGATGGGAAGATTATGTTCGATCTGTTATTGAGGAATATGAAACGGGGGATAAAACTCAAGGAGGAACACAAGTGTCTATAGAATACGATAAAAAGGGGTATGCGAGGAAGGAAAATCAGCGATTTGATAGTTGTGAGGACAATTGGCGAATCTTGTTCAAAGAAGGTGTTAAAAGAATGCCAACTGTTTCGTAGATGAGGATGACTTATTAGCTCGGTCTCCAAGCAAATATGATTCAGTCAAATATTGCGGATTTATCTTATGTTCGCGTGGTAGGTAGATCGCCACTGGAATTTCTATCCCATGCAAATATTTGCACATGAGCGGTCCCACGTCAGCCCAAGACAAATTGCCCAAGCCGCAGCCTAGAGCAGGCATAGCTAGGGATTTAATATCTTCCTTTTCGTAGTTTCTTCGCACCCAGTCCAATCCACCCTCAATGTCTTCCAATCGCGAGTTTTCCCGCCATTTCCCCTTGGTCGCGAAGAGCAAAAACCATTTTACAGCATTAGCAGTCGAAAGCGGCAAGCTTGGGTCTGCCAACTCGTAATCTAATGAAGTCTCGCGTTTATACAGGTAGGGTCGTCTTGTACTAATTTTCCTAGCGCGACATGCATCTTGGTATTCTACATAGACATCGGGAAATTGGTACTTCGCGCGCGACGCCAAGCCTTTTCCCATGATTCCTTGTAGGTTTACGCTAATCGTTAAGGTTTGCATTGTGGAAAAGAACATATCACCGTCAATAAGGGAGATATTGTCGCCAACCCTAGTTTTGATTTTTGGTTCAAAAAACATATGAGGCTCTGGAACTACGGAGATTTGGCGCTCGCCTACAATCTGTTTCACTTGACTACCAATGTCAGTGCTGACAACGAAAATCGAATTAATGTGGTCTGGGTTGACAATGTTAGGTACTAAACATTCCGCCATGATTTTGCGCTTGGAACCGACATCCTCATTCCACCAGTCGTTTCGAATAATTTTCCACTGTTTTCTAAGTATATCTAGTCCCTCGGACAGGGGATAAAACTGCGTTGGAGCATTGGCTGCGTTACCGTCCGTGATAAGAACACCGCCTTCGTGCAACACCTCTTTTGAGATACTGATAACGACAAAATCCTCAAGATTAATACTCCTCCCATCTTTTTTTCTGACAATACTATACATCATCGGGTTACGAGGCTGGAAGTACAGGTTGGCGTAGTACCAGAGGCTTTTTCCGGCGGATGTCAACTTATTCTTGCGTATGCTGACGACCTCTTCGTTATAGATTGAGGTATACTTCAACTCTAGCTGCACAGTTCTTTCGTGAGAAAGGATTCCTTTTTCAAGGATAGATCGTAGGTTATCTATGTGCGTAATGTAGTAGAGTTCCTCTGGGGGAAACGATCTCATAGCCGTTCTCCTACATTTAACCGCTACATGCTTATAGATATTGTGCAACTCGAAGAGTACGAACAACAGCGATGTGACATCAGTATTGAAGGCACAATCTTGATTCTCACATTCTGATGGGCTCTGATGCAAAAATCACAACTTCCAGACGGGCAGAAAATGTATCGCGCATCAGATTTCCCAAATCATTGTGTAAAAAGCTGGTTCGGAGTGTAAACTCTACGAGAGTTTAGACGAAAGAAACTAAGTTTTCAAGAGAAAAGGAGGAAGGCAATTGATAGGGAATATCGCCGATTTGATTTTCGAAGATGCCAGTCTACAAGGAAGGCAGAACACAATAAGGCGGAAATCTTAGTTTTCGAAGACTCGGCTTTTCCGAGAATGGGCACAAACTTTGGGCGTGTCTACGCTCAGCAACGATTACAATTCGACGGTTATGCCCAAGTACGGGATAATCGGAAATTGGTAGATATCATCCTTTTCCGTGTAATCGTCGTTGTAGCTGAAGTCGAGTAGGTTCTTGCGGTTATAGGCGTTCAACAGTTCGAGAAATACGCGCATCTGCCAATTATCGAAGCGGAAGGCTTTGCTAATCTTCACGTCCAACCGATGATAGGCTGGCAGCCGTGCTGAATTGGTCTCCGCGTAAATTGGGACGTAGATAGATTCGCCGTTGCGCGGGTCGAGTTCCGAGGTTGCGCCCAACACCGGCGTGTAGGGATTGCCGGTGCGGTATTGCCATTTCGCACCAATTTCCCAGGTTGGAGTCGGGCTGTAGGTCGCCGCAAGCGTCGCCACGTGCGTTTGGTCGAACGAATAGAAGCGGTACGGTTCGCCGGGGCTATCCCGCCGTTTGGAGAGTCCATAGGCATAAGAACCCCAACCGAGGAATCGCTCCCCGGTTTGATGTCGTAGGAACACCTCGGTGCCCTGCGCGAACCCGACGCCCTGATTGAGATAATTTGCTTCGTCATCGTTGGTCACCAAGTCGACGAGGTTCTTGTAGTAACCGGCGACCTTGATCTCGGTCGTCTCAGAGATTTCACGCGTATACTCCAGTACGTAGTGACTGGCTCGGCTGGTGCTCAACTCCGGGTTGCCGACGCTTCGGGTAAGCCTCGGCGGTGTCGGCACTTGCTGATAGTTGCCGTAGGAAAACTGGACCTGAGAACCCGGCGAGATTTCAAACAAAAGACTACCGCGCGGTTGGATGGAGAGTCCGTCAATCTGGTTCAAGTAATCAGTTCTCAAGCCGAGCACAACCGACAAGAATGGCAGCACTTTATACCGGTCTTGCAGGTAGATTTCAACTCGCTTGCCAAGTGAGGACTCGTCGATTGATTGTTTCTCGATAAACCGGGGATCGTAATCGACTTCGCCCTCATCAGGCGGACGCAGAAAATTGCCGGTAGCCCTACCCGGTTCGAGTCCGAGTATCAAACCGGATTCAATCTGATGTTTCGGCGTCAGCGTGTAGGTGAGGTCCTCGCGAATCACGTACTGCGGAGCATCAACTTTGAGCGATAGATCGGCGCCGATGTTGACATCAAACGCGAAATAGGATCGCGTCACGGATAGATAGGAGGTCAAGCGGTCAGTGAGTAGTGAACGCAGGTGAATGCCGGCTCCCTCGAAACCGCTGTCAAAGCTGATGTCCCCCCTTAAATCCTCGTCTACGTCTTCGCCATCCAGCTTGAGCGCGAAGTTGTCGCCGGAGGCAAAAAGGTTGAGCGAGAGTCTGTGTTTTTCGGAGAGGTTGTAACCGCCCTTTACCTGATAATCCCAGAAACTGGGGAAGGCGGTGATTTGCCCACTCTCGAACGATATCGACCTGAGAAACAGGTCAATGTAACTTCTCCGTCCGGCGGCATACCAGAATCCCCTATCGCCAATTCTCCCCTCTAATAGTCCTTCGGAGTAGAGCAGGTTAAGGTTGAATTTTCCACCGAAACCGTCCGTGTTTTTGTTCTGCGAATAGATGTCGATAACCGCTTGGGAATCAACGCCAAATTCGGCGCCGTAACCGCCGGCGTAGACATCGATCCGCTCAATCACTTCGGAACTAAGGGAGGATACAATGCCACCGAAATGGTAGGGGTAACCGATCGGCACCCGGTCGAAGTAATAGAGATTATCTTCATCGGAACCGCCGCGGATAAACAGAGCGCCGCTGAAGTCATTTGCCACGCCGACGGCAGGCAAGGATTGCAGTGCGCGAAGGGCATCTCCAGCGGTGCCGGGGACGCGCTGAATCTCCTCGCCGCCCAAACTTTGTCTACCGGGAGATTGCAGAGGACGGTCCGTCGTGACCTCCACTTCGTCAAGCGAGACGACAACCGGTTCAAGATAGATCTCTACGCGTGTGATTTCCGCCGCTGTTACGACGACCACGGTGTCTGTAGATGGTTGGTGCCTTGGTGCGTTTGCGTTGAGGGTATATGATCCGGGAGGAAGGTTACGAAGCTGAAACTCGCCGTTCTCGTCGGTGCGTACGCGCTGACCAGTCTCGACGATGCGCACTTGTGCCGATACGATGGGCTGTTTAAGGTTTTGTTGTGAGACTGCGCCGTAAATTTCGCCGGTCTGGCTTGAAGATTGTTGTCCAAATGCGACACACGGATAGAGGCACAATACGAATATGAAACAGGTACTAAGTTGGTTCACGTGATACTATTTTCCTCGGATGCTTTCAATTTTGATTTCGATCCATATGACGCGAAATGGTTCGCCATTGTTTACATCTTGACGCAATAAAAGATGCGAAAATGTAAAATGGTTTCATCCCCCGATATCTTCATCGCATTCCCCAAAAAGGCTTAAGTCACACAATTCCATAAAAATCTTGCAAGGCGTGAATATTGCATACATAACACAAAATATTGCCTCCACAGAATCAAGAATCGGAATATGTGCGATTTGTTCTCTACCATCCGCCCAACATAATTTGGTGGATAAATGCCCCAACCGTGGATGTCGGGTTATCGGTCGTACCGTTCAAATAATAAACATACATCCAACCGGCGTCGTCTATAGTATTATGCTAACTTCCCACAGTTTGATTATTGTCACACGAGTCTCAGTTTCGACACAATTGCGAACACGCTTCGTCTGTTCCTAAGCCACTTCCAATGGCAAACATCTAGATGCAATTTCAATTCTCGGTCCAGGCTACAAGCTCTCTCGCCAAATCATTCATTCGCTATGAAATTATAGATTGGTTACAAACTCTGTAGGAGCGGCCTCCCGGTCGCGATTTTACAAGCGTGGTAGGCGGGATTCCCCACCTCCCGCGGCGACTTCCAATGCAGCCCGAATACTATTAGGTATGAGACATACGAATTTTGGAATTAAAGAAAGTTAAACGGGCAAGTCTCATACCTGTTCTTTTGCCAACAAACCGCTAAATAGTTAGCTCTTCAAACCTATGTTTTGACAGAACCGTTTCCCAATGCTGCGGAGAACGGCGATGAAGAACAATCATACGAAGATGAACTAACTTTGCATACGTCCATTCTCATGCTACAGATAGTTTAGGTCTATTTTTCTGACAATATCCTATTCTCTAAAAGTCCCTTCAAGGAGGATCGCTCATGCTTGAACGAAAAACGCATCAAGTTATCGTGTGTCTTCTGTGTTTGGCTTCCTACCTCTTGTGTCATTCATCAGTGACCGTTGCACAGGAAGAGACATCCGATGAAAAAGTCATTCAGCGTTACAAACAGATGCTTAAGCGCAAACCGAAAGAAGGTAGTGCGTTTGACAGACTCTACCAACTTTATCTTGAAGGCGCCGGCTTGGACGCCATGATCTCGGACTACGAAGCGGAAGCACAAGCTAGACCGGATGATTCGAATGCGCAACTTGTCTTGGGACACATCTACAAACGGCTCGGCAAAGATGCTGAGACCGTTGCCGCCTACCAACGCGCCGTGGAACTAGCTCCGAACGACTACTACCCCCATTTCGCTCTAGGACAAATGTATGCGGTGTTGCGTCGGCATGAGGACTCAATAAGCGAATTAACCAAGGCAGCAGAGTTGTCGGAGCAGTCGCAGTCAGTAGCTCCCAATGAACTAACCACGATTTACAAAAGTCTAGGGCGCGCTTACTTCAGGCGAGACCGAGTGGACGAGGCAATTGAGGCGTGGCAGAAAATCTCGGAACTTGACCCACAGAACATTTTCGCACGTATTGAACTTGCCGACCTGTTTCGTGAACAGGAGCTATATGACCAAGCCATCGCACAACACCAATCCATTACGACCATCAAGAAAGATGATCCGTATCGCGTCTGCTTAAGTCTTCGGGAAATTGGAAAGCTTCAAGAAGAAAAGGGGGACTATCAGAGCGCCATTCAAAGCTATGACGCCGCGATTGCGTTGACGGCACCGGGAAATTGGCTGCGCAAAGACATCCAGCACCGCATCGTTGGCATCTACGCCGCCGATAGCGACTGGGAAGGCTTAATCACATACTACCAAGCCAAGATTGAAACGACACCGAACGACCCCGAATTAATCGGCTTACTAGCCTCGGCATACATTGAGAACCAACAGCTAGATGAAGGGATTGTCGAATACCGAAAGGGATTGGCACTCGCTCCGACCAATACCGGATTGCGCCTGAACCTGATTGCCGCCCTCCGTAACGCGGAGAAATTCGGAGATGCGGCGGCGGAATACGAAGCCCTAAGCGAGCAGCAGCCCGACGATTTCGGTATCTACCGCGAACTTGGGGAGTTGTATCTGCAGTTAGACGACGAGGAGAAGGCGAGAGGGTGCTATCGGAAAATGGCGAGTCACGACCCGGAGAACGCAGGAACTCATCTTATCCTTGCCGAAATTTACGCCGGCCACGAATGGATAGATGATGCCATTACGGAATACGAGAAGACTATCTCGCTTTCACCCGATAACCTCGATTACATTGAGTTTTTCGGAGAATTTTATCTGCGGCAGGGCGACCGCGAAAAGACCCTTGAAACTTGGAATCGGATGGTCGCTGGTGACAAGTCGATTGCGGCAAATCATCACCGCTTGGCACAGTTGCTTGATGCGAAGGACTTCCATACGGAAGCCATCGGCGCGAGTAGAAGGGCGGTTGAACTGGATCCCGAATCGTTTCAGTATCGCGAGGAGTTGGCGGACCGCTTACTGGAAAGCAAAGACTACGAGGAGGCGCTTGCGGAATACACGGCAGCCGCAAAACTTGCGCCTAACGAGTTCTTCGCCAACCAGATGGAGGATCGGCGAATTGAACTGTATCGGCGTCAAGGGACGCTCGCGGAGAAAATAGACGAGTTGCACGCAAAACTTGCCGAGTCAGAGGATTCCTCCACGGCTACCTTCGACCAGCAGAGGCAACTCGCCAAGATGTACTTCAAATTGGGCAACACCAGCTACGCGGTTGAGATCTTAACGAAAGCCAGAACACTCCAACCCGACAATATTCCTGTCAATCGTTGGCTGGCAGAAGTCTATTCACAACAGAGCCGGCGCGATGAAGCCAACGCCATCTACTACCACTTGGTTGAAATTGACGGCGCAAATGCACGGGAATATTATGCAAACATCGCACAAACTCATTTGAACGTGATGGATTTCGACGCAGCGACGGAAGCGGCAAAACAGATTGTCCTGCACAGTCCACGCAATCCCGAAGGTTATCAGATGTTAGGAGAAATCTCCAAGCAGATAGGCAAATACGAATTTGCGGCAGACAATCTCAAGCATGCAATTCGCCTACGCCCGGAAGCCACCGACATTCGGGCGGAACTTGCGGAGATCTACAAACTTTCCGGCAATCCACGTCAGGCAATTGATCAGTATTGGCGATGCTGGGAATTGAGTGATAGCATCAGTGACAAGCTCGGTTTTGTCAAGTCACTCTCCGAGGCGTACTACGACTTGGGGCGGGGAAACGAACTTGAAGAGAAATTGAAGCAGATGTCAAAAACCAATCCTTCCGACACGAGCCCCGTTCTGGCATTGGCGGCGGTCTACCGTATGGCGAGCGATCTTCCCGGCGCACGATTCCAGTTGGTACGCGCATTGGAAAGAGAACGCGAAAACCCTGACCTGTTAGCGGAGCTAGTCAAAATCAGCTTGGACCTCGGCGACACGCAGGACGCATTGACCTATCAGGAACGCCTCGTCAAGGTACAACCCGAGCCGTTTCATCACCAGCGACTCGGCGAGTTACTGTTCGATGCAGGGCGAGAACAGGAAGCAATTCAAGTGTGGACAAAGCTGCTGCATGCCAGGAGTCAGTCGTTGGAGGCTGAAGTCAAACTCGCGGCATTGCTGATTCGGCACGGACTGATACAGGAGGCGCTGTCCGCGCTTGACCGAGCCGGCGGAAAAGCGAAGGACGCGAAGACGATTTATCAGGTTGGCGCAGCATTGGTCCAGATGAATGAATTAGACCGCGCCCGCCCGCATTTTGTACGGATACTGGAAATGCCTAAACCGGTGGATAAACCGGCGAAGGGTGGCAAAGCTACTGCGAATCAGACGGGATCAGGGCTGCCCGGCATCGGTTCGCGCAACTTAAATCTTGCGCGGAACTTGGTTTGGAATGTACAGGGACAACGCTCTTCCGGTAGCGGGCAACCGTGGATACCTAACAGTTTCGAAGAAACTCAAGCCGCCGCACTGGTGCAATTGGCAACAATCGCACAACAAAAGCGAGAATTGGATGAGTTTGTCCGGAAATTCGAGGAAGACGCGGATGCGAATCCAAGAGATATTCAGAAACTGGAGCTCTTGGTTCAGATTTATGTCTTGACTGAAAACAACGACAAGATTCAAGGAATTACCGATCGTCTCATTGCCGCGTCACCGAGCGATCCGGTTTATCAGGACATGCGATTGACGCAGTTAATGCGCCAGAACGCTGATTACGGAACCTTCAAAAAACACCTTGACGGGATGACTGCGCTCAAGCCCGAAGTACGCCTCTCGCATATTGCGCGATTTTCCATGCGTCTTTACACTCGGGGACAGAAGGAGGAAGCCGCACGAATGCTTGGCGAACTTGACACGACAAACGTGACCGATTTGAACACCGGTGCAACGCTTATCGATGCATTTGCACAGCAAGGGAAGTTTGACGTTGCCGAGAACATCCTCGCCCAACTTTCGGTTCCAAAGACAGCAGGACAACCCTCCGGTATGCGCGCACCTTCAATTCCCCAGCAGCAGTGGTGGCGGTATAGAAACATCTACCAGTCGCTTGCGGCGGCTTATGTGCGCGACGGAAATATAGAAAAAGGCGTTGACGTTCTCTGGACGTTCTTTGAGAGGACCAAACCTGTTTTGGCAAACGCCCGGCGAGTGGCGTCGTTGTCGTACGCGCAATACTCTTACAGCGGGTACACTCCGCTCCAGTCGACCTATCCATCGCCAACGACTTACTACAATCAACTCCGTTTGGAGTATCTTCAGCAGGTTTTTCTACAACTCTGGACGAAAAATCAACAGGAGACTTTTTACACCAAACTTCGCGCGGATTTGGAGACGACGGAAGGGAGAGACCGCATCTATCCAAGTTTGGCACTAAGCTACTGTCATTGGTGGGAAGGAAAACGGGGGCAAGCGCAAGAAATACTCTCGAGATTGCAGATTGATAATCCGGAAGACTTAACGCTCAAGATCAATGCCGTTTTTGTATCGATTCAGACAGGTGATCACGCGATAGCGTTGCAACTACTGGATGAACTCGCGAGGAGTGACCCGCGAAATCGCCGTCAATATTACAATCTTACTTTACAGCTCGCCGCGCTTACCGGCAACACAATCAAGGTGCGCGAGTTGATGTCTAAAGTGTTAAATTCGCCGAGCGGCGTCCGGGAACTTTACGAGTTCTCAAAAAAACTGCAGCAGAGCGGTCTGACTCAATTTGCAATCGCGGCTGCCAAGAAGGTGATGACGCTATCGATGAGTCAACGTGATCCGAACTTCCTTATGGAACTCAGCCAGCACTTGGAAGAACTTGGCAGAGGCCGGGACGCCGCAAGCGTAGCCGAGCGGGCGCTGCGATTCGCCAACCAACGCGATCGCCACGGCCAGACGTTGCACTCATGGAACTTTCAGCGAGCCACACATCTGGTGAGTCGTTCCAAAGCCGCGCGCGAGCGGGAACCACAATTACTTGAAGGCGCGCGGAAGAATCCTGATTCATTCCAGGCTCAGGCGCGATTGGCGGCGTTCTACGATAGCACAAATCAGATCAACAAGGCGTCTGCGGCGTTCGAGGCGGCGCTCAAACTGCGCCCAAAAGATGGTAGGACACGTCAGCGGTATGCCCAAATGCTGCAGCGCAGCGGAAAAGCGGATGAAGCCTTAACTCAGTTCAAAACCCTCCTTGAGGAGAACCCCAACGCGCTTGGTCACAACACCTGGGAGGTAATTCAGACGTTCTTCGAAGCCGGCAAGGTTGAGGAACTGGTTTCACTTGCAAAAGTTATGATTGCGCCGTCTTTCGGGCGGAACTATGGGAACGATTTTGCGCGAAATGCGGCATACCAGTGTACGCAAAACAACAACCCGAAAGCGGCGGCTGATATTTACGAAAAGATAGTCAAGGCACAACCCAATCAGCACCACATGTACGCGAATCTGGCATCGGCATACGCCGCTTCCGGCGAGCGCGAAAAAGCAATTCAGTTTCTACGCGAAAAGCTGGAGGCCGACGGTGCATCGATTTCACAAAACTCGTACGCACAGGCACAAATAGTCTCTAAACTAATTGAACTCTATAAGGCCTCCGATAACGTAGAAAGCTATACCGCTGAGTACGAAGCCAAACTCAGCGAGGATCCTAGCGATTCAACGCTGCTGTATCTCGTGGCATCTTTAAAAATTGCGGCGGATCAACTTGACGAATCCGATCCTCTCGTGAATCAATTACTGAATGATACTTCGATGCTGGAGAACCCGGAGTTGCTAAAGGTACTGGCTGATGCTTACCGCGGTGCAAATGATCGAGAGCGAGAAATCCGTTTGCTTGAAACCGCGACGGAGAAACTTGATCCTCGGAACTGGTGGAATGTGTCAGATGTCTACCAGAAGCTTGGCGAAGCCTACTTCCGGCAAGACGAGAAAGAGAAAGCGCGGAACACGCTTCGCAAGATGGGCGCGATCACCCTTCTACAGAACCGCGGAGGCGGCCCATGGGAGAAAGAACGGGTGGCGACCACATACATGCAGCACGAGATGTGGGATGATGCCGAAATAGTGCTTACCGAAATCATCAACGACCTTTCCGCGCAACGTTGGACCCGAGAACAGGCGCAGCAACAGTTGATGCAGATTAAACAGAGACGAGACGGATTGACGACGACAACCCGACTGGCGGAAAAAGCGGGAGAACTCAACGTCGGTACTCAACGATCGTTGGCGGGACAGTACATGCAGCAGAATCAACTCAAGAAGGCGGCGGAAATATACCGTCAAATAGTGAAAGTAATGCCGGAGGACCTGGAATCTCGCGCCCAACTCGCGACTATCTATACACGCCAAAGTCAACACAGCGAGGCAATCGACGCTTGGAAATCGCTGCTTGAAGTCGATCCGGAGAACACGAAGTATCAGGACGGACTCGTCAACTCCTTGCAGTCCGCCGACAAATTCGCCGAAGCTCTTGAAGTCGCCCAAGAGTACGTCAATCAAGAAGCTGACATCGGCGTTCATTACATCCGTCTCGCGAGGGTGTACGCCGCCGGAGATCGAGTCGATGACGCCCTCAAAACCTACAAAAAAGCGGTTGAACTTGCTCCCGGAAACGGAGAGGTCTACAGTGAAATAGCGCAGCTCTATCTTCGTAAAGACGACTTGGATTCCGCAGAGGCGGCATTCAAAGAAGCCGTTCAATATACCGGACAGGAATGGGATCGGCGCGAAATCGAACGGCAACTCACGCAAATCTACCGGCGTCAGGGCAAGTTGGAGGAAATGCTGAAGAAAGCGGAAGAGGAGGGCACTCTCACAATGGAGATGCTGCAGGAGCGCGCCCGAGGTTTTCGGAATGAGGGTAAACTGGAGAAAGCCGTCGAAACCTACAAGAAAGCGCTCGACATGACTGCCCAAAGCTGGGAGAAGGACAATATTTACAACGAGTTGGTGATGGTATACGTGCAGCTTGGCGAGAATGACTTGGCGATAGAAATCAGCGAAGAGTTGTCGAGATCGGCTTCCAGGGGCATGTCGATCAGCCACGGACCATCCGGTATCAAAGTCATGCTCGGAGGAGATCAGGCGCGTGAAACACTAATTACCGCGTACAAAAACGACGGAAAACTCGAGCAGTTGAAAACCCATTTTGAAGATCGGCTCAAAACGGAATCGGATAATCCCGCGCTCCTTGAAATGGTTGCCGAGATTTATAGAAACGCGAACCAACACGGACAGGCTGCCGAAGCCTATCAATCTCTCTCCAAAGCCCAACCGAGCAATGTTCGGAGTTTCTTTTACGCAGCGGCAGCATTCAACCGGAGCCGCAATTCGGACATGTCTAAAACAATGCTAAGTCAAGGGGAAGTTGCGCTTTCGGCTAGTCATCAAAAAAACGACATGTGGTACCTCGCCGCACTCGCCACTATCTGTGTCGACGGAGAGATGTACGCCCCGGCAATAAAGCTCGTCCACGATGCGATTGCCGAAAGCGCCAGGTACGGCGGCGGTGGTTGGGGACAGGAAGAAATGTATGGATTGCTCGGAAATTGCTATCTCGGTGCAGAACGGTACGAAGAGGCGGTCGACGCCTATCAGCAGATGGCAAACGTAGCCCGGCAGGACTGGACTCGACAAAAAGCGGAAACGGCGATACATAGAGCATACAGAGCCGGGAACCTCTACGAAAAGCAAATCCTCGAACGATTGAAGAAGGTTGAAGAGAACCCTGACGACCCCGATGCCCGCTTTGCTCTTGCCCAGTCCTACGAGTGGAACAATATGCCCACCGAAGCCATTGACCACTACCGGAAACTCAGCGAACTTCAACCCGACGAGGCGCGATGGCACAAAACGATCGGAGATCTATACCAAAAACAACCGGAGGGAATGGAGAATTCGGCAAAGGCAGCGGCCGCTTACAGAAAAGCAGTCGAAATTGAACCGGACTCGTATGAACATTACAACCTGTTGGCAGGCACTCTCGCGAAGGGAGATAGATTATCGGAGGCTATAGCCGTTTATCGCCAAGCGCTAGACGCTCCGCTAGAAAAGAGCGATCACGATAGAGCGCTTGCAGGTATCTGGAGTCTCTATGCCGACAAATCGAAATATGACGAAGGCATCGCCATCCTTGAAGAATTCAGGACCAGCATGGCGGCGAGGCCTAATGTGCACGAGTTATTGGGCGATGCCTACAGAAAAACGGACAATTTTGAAAAATCGGATGCCGCATACACAGAATGGCTGAAACTTCGTCAAAAAGAGGTGGCCCCGACGCAACGTCCTTGGGAGTATGTGAACTTGGCTCAAAGACTTCTCGACAATAACATCCTGCCGGAAAAGGCGCTGGAACTTGCCGAGCGCGGATCTCAGATTGGAGGGAATTGGTATCACGCTTCTACTGTGGCGAGGGCGTATGTCGCCAACGGACGATACGAGGAGGCACTGGAACAGTTTAAGATCAGCATGAACAACATGACTCATCCCGGTACGAATTTCGCGCAAGCGGCAGAATGGATGTGGAGGCACGTTGCACAAGCCGGCAAAAATGCAAGCGACGAAGAGCGTTTCCTTGAGATGGTCGAGAATTTGAAGAAAGCAGGTTCCAATTCACTGGTTAACCAACTACACGCCGACCTCGCGTTGGCACAATACTATCGTGAACACGATCAACCCGATAAAGTATTGGATTATATGAACCGAACCGGTTTCATTGCCGAGAGTGCATGGTCGGTTATCGGACCATTTGACAATAAGTCGGGAATCGGCTACAATGTGGCGCATATTTCGGAAAACGCTGCACAAATCGACACGGAGACGCAATTTCCGGGGGTTGGTGGACAGGTTGGGTGGGAAAAGCGGAATGATGACAGATTCGATGGTTACGTCGATTTCAACAAAATCTTCAAAGGGAACTCGGATTGGGTGACGGCGTATGCTTGGACATCAGTCGCCTCTCCGGACGAACGCGAAGTTCATCTACGATTCGGCAGTGATGATCAATCGAAGGTGTGGCTAAACGGGGAGGAGATCTTCACTCAAGCAAATATTGACACCGATATTCATTCCGAACCCCAAGGAATTGACCGGCACATTGTTCCCGCCACCCTGAAAGCGGGAGAAAACAGCATCTTGGTCAAGGTCTCCAACGAGACTTCGTCCTGGGGATTCCATCTACGAATCACCGGCACGGATGGCAAGGCTCTTCCGGATTTGGAGTTGGCGGAGGATTCTACTGGCAAGTAACAATCTGAAGTGAGAAGTAAGATAGTTTGGCAACTGCCGGAGCAACGAATATGGAGGATTCAGTGCGTTTAGAGGAAATTGTCGCCGAATTAGCCCGAGATCAGAAGGAGACGCGCGCCGCGTTGAGGGAAGCCGCCCAGGCCCGAAACGAGACTGAACAAAGCATCAAAGAACTTGCACAAGCACAGAAAGACACCGAACAAAGCATCAAAGAACTTGCACAAGCACAGAAAGACACCGAACAAAGCGTCAAAGAACTTGCACAAATACAGACAAGGACAGACGAATCCGTCGCGGAACTCTCTGCCACGGTTAAGGACTTAGCCCTAGCCCAGCAACAGACCGATAAGAATGTGGCAAAGCTAGACCGAACGGTACACGCTATCGGTGCTCGGTGGGGGGTTCAGTCCGAAGCGTCATTCCGCGAAGCCCTGAGCGGTATCTTGAGCGACTTGGGTTTTGAGGTAGAAAACTATATCAAGCACGACACGGAAGGACGCGTTCATGGTCATCCAGCTCAGGTTGAAATAGATGTCGTGATTCGGGACGGTAAACTCATGCTTATCGAGATTAAATCCTCAATGAATCGATCCGACGTTTATACGTTGGAGCGCGTTGTCGAATTCTACGAAGCCGAGGAGAATCGGATAGTCGATAGAAAACTGATTATATGCCCATTTTTCAAACCCGGTGTAATTGATGCCGCAAAAAAACTCGGCATTGAGGTTTTTACCGATGTTGCCGATGTATCATAATGTCGCAAAACGACACCTAATGAGCTGAAAAAGGAGTAAACCAAATGCCTGAAGACCTGATCCTCAACAAAATCCGACAAGTGCGTTCCCGATTGACCGTTCAGCGGTATTTTCAAACCCTTGCTCGGTTTCTATTCTACGGCTCTCTGGCATGCGTGCCGATGCTATTGGCTGATAGCTTTACCGCTTTCAATATCCCACTGGTGGCGCTCCTCTGGGCGGCGCTTGCTATTGCCCTGATTGCTTTAGTCGTCCGCCTGATTCGACCGGTGAGCCTTTACGACGCCGCACGGTCAATCGATATAGGCGCCGCGCTAAAAGACCGCGTTGTAAGCGGGTTGGAGCAGATCCAACGTCAAACCGATGAAACTCTGGCAACCCTTCAACTTCGTGACACATCCAACAGGTTGCAAGCGGTACCCGTGACGCAAGTTGCGCGTTATTCCGTTCCGCGAGAGACCAAGTTTGTTGCCCTCATCGCCGTGTTTCTCGTTACGCTCTCGTTCGTTGAGTTTTTCGCGCCCCCGGCGATTTCAACTGAAATTGACCTCTCACCGCAGATCGCTGCGGAAGCAGAGACCCTCTTGAAGCAAATTGCGGAGGCAAAAAAGGACGCTGAGCAGGACGAAGACCAAGAACTGGAGGAGATTCTGAAAGAGATTGAGGAACGAACACTTGAGTTGAAAAAACCGCAAATTGCGCCCAAAGAGGCGCTTGCCCGAATGACGGAGTTGAGTGCGTTGTTGAAAACCAAGATCGACCCCGATAAGATGGCAAGACAGGAAGAATTGATGAGGGGGCTGGGTCAACAATTTATTGGGAATCCGTATCTTGGTGAATTTGGACAACAGTTGAAACGCGGTGATTACCACCAAGCCGCGACGAACCTGGACAAGGTGGCGAAGAAGGTGCCAAAGTTTGACAAAGAGAAACGGCAAAACATTTCCGACGTGCTGAAACGAGGCGGGAAAAATTTGCAAAACACGGACTTTGATGGGCTAGGCTCTGAGTTATCCGGGGCAGGCGAGGCATTGGACGCTGGTGATGGTGAAGGGACTCAAACGCGCCTAAGCAGATCAAGCCGACAAATTCGCAACTTTGGGCTGCTGAAGAAGCGTAACTGGCGCCTGGCAAAATTGCTGTCCGAATGCCAAGCATGTAAATCAAACATCGCCGGTATTTGCAGCGGCAGAGGACTGGCATCGTCGTCAGGCGGTAAAAACGCGGGCAAAGGGACTTCGGCCAGCCAGCTTGGCGAACTGACGTCACTCGATTCCGCGCTGAATCTCACGCGCATTACCGGCGTGCAGGGAGATGGCGCATCCGCAGTCCAAACCGTTGCATCGTCGCCAGAGGGGCAGCAATCTGCTGTCAGTTACAAGGATGCTTACACCAAGTATCAGAAACTTTCCGAGGATGCCCTCACCCAAGAGCAGATTCCGCTAGGTTACAAGTTTTATGTGAAACGCTATTTTGAATCAATCAAGCCGACTGACGAGTAGGGAGAAAAATGTCCGAGCAAGCCGAACAACAGTATCAGGAGTTCCGTGAGACTTTCCTAAGGATACAGAATGAAGTCTCCAAACGTATTGTCGGACAGAAAGAGATTATCGAAGGTGTGCTAATCTGTTTGATGACGGGTGGGCATGCGCTGTTGGAGGGCGTTCCCGGCTTGGGCAAAACCCTGCTTATCCGGACATTGCACGAGGTGCTGGATCTTGGTTTTTCCCGCATTCAATTCACCCCTGATCTGATGCCCGCCGACATCATCGGCACTAACGTCGTCGCCGAAGATGAAGACGGACGGAAGTTTTTTGAATTTCAGCGTGGTCCCGTGTTCGCGAATCTTATTCTTGCCGACGAAATAAACCGCGCAACACCAAAAACGCAATCGGCACTGTTGGAGGCGATGCAGGAAAAGTCCGTGACCGTCGCCGGTCAACATCGGGCATTGAGTTTGCCTTTCTTTGTCATGGCAACGCAAAATCCGCTGGAGATGGAGGGCACCTATCCGCTCCCCGAAGCGCAACTTGATCGCTTCTTTTTCAAACTCAAGGTTGAATATCCCAACCTTGAGGAACTCGACCTCGTAATGGAACGCACGACGAAACGCGAAATGCCGTCTGTCGAGAAGGTCAGTGATGGGGCGGAGATTAACGCATTGGAACAAATTGTCCGTGATATTATCGTTGCCGAAGATGTTCGAAGGTACGCGCTTCGAATTGTGCTAAGTACACACCCGGATGCGGAGGAATCCCCGGAACTCACGCGAAAATATGTTCGTTACGGTTCAAGCCCGCGCGGCGCGCAATCGTTAATTCTGGGAGCAAAGGTCAAAGCCATTCTTGACGGGCGCTACAATGTCGCCCGCGAGGACATTCAAGCCGTCGCATTGCCGAGCCTGAGGCACCGTCTCATCCTCAGTTTTGAAGGTGAAGCGGAAGGCATCGATCCCGACGGAATCGTCCAACACCTGCTGGAGGAAGTTCAATAGCGTATATTGTGTCACTGTAGTAGTCACACTCCGTGTGTCATGACCGCCTCCTGCCGACTTGTAGGAGCGATCTCCAGGTCGCGACCGGTACGAGGAAACTCCGATTCCCGACCATCAAACGAGTGAATAGTGAATCCCTCAAGCGAATGGATAATGAGCGATCAAACGACTGAATAAGGAGTGCGATAGAAATCCCATAGAGATCCCTTTTTTCTCCAAAACTCGGTTTCTTCCCGGAATCAAAGCGGCATCAAGATAACGATGCAATCTACTCATCACTACAACTACACACTGGCAATCATGACAATCACTTTAATCCCACAAATCACAGTTCAGACAAGCGCCAAAACACCTCTTACAGGCCCGACAATTCCGGTGCGAAATTCGTTAGCCACTCTTCCGACTTCTCTTTTTTGCGCTTAGGCAATACCATCTTCGACTCTAATAGCCCAGCCCGATAAACGCCGCCAACCACGTATGAACACGACCCAATCCGCCTTTGACAGCGAATTCCTCAAAAAACTCGAATACCTCTACATCATCTCCAAGAAGATTTTCGCCGGTAGAATAAAAGCTGAGCGCCGCAGCACGCGGCGAGGGGTTAGCGTAGAATTTGCCGATTACCGCAACTACACCGCGGGCGACGATTTCCGCTATATCGACTGGAACGCATTTGCCCGACTCGATGAACTCCTGCTGAAACTCTACGAGGAGCGGGAAGACCTGCATATCTATTTTCTCGTGGACGCAAGCCGGTCGATGACCTACGGTGAATTGCCGAAGTTGGTTTATGCCAAGCGTGTTGCCGCCGCGCTCGCTTACATCGGGTTATCCAATCTGGACCGCGTCAGCATTTCCGCGTTTACCGATTCTGACACGAATCGGCTACCCACGGAACGCGGCAAAGGTAAAATCTTCACCGTGCTTGACTTCCTTGAGGGAATCGATGGCACCGGCGAAACGAACTTGGAACGGTCTTTCCGCAACTTCGTGCATACCACCAAACGTCGCGGGCTCGTTGTTCTGATTTCCGATCTTTTTGATCCGAGCGGGCTCACCGCCGGATTGAATGTGTTGAAGTTCCAAAAGCACGATCTGTTCGTAATTCACATTGTTGACGAGAAAGAGACGAATCCCGAACTGCTCGGCGACTACCATCTTGTGGATGTCGAAACGAACCAACTCCGCCCGGTCACCATCAACGAGAGTCACCTTAAACGCTACAAAGCCCTCTTTCAAGGGTATTGCGATGATCTCGACCGGTATTGCATCCAACGCGAAATCGGTCTCGTACGAACAACGACGCAATCACCCTTTGAAGAGTTAATCCTGCGCATCTTTCGTATGGGCGGGTTCGTGTCTTAGCGTCTGCGGCAGTCCCTTTCATTCAAACGGCGCACCCCAAGGTTCGAGATTTGCGGACATCACCATGAACTTCCTATCCCCAACCTCCCTTCTTTTGTTTGGTCTCGCCGCTCCAATCGTCCTTCTGTACATTCTCAAACTTCGCCGCCGCCGTGAACCGGTCTCCACGTTGATGTTTTGGGAGCAACTATTCAAGGAGAAACAGACGACATCGCTGTTTCAGAAACTGAAACACCTGCTATCATTGCTGCTCCAACTTCTGTTTCTGGCGCTGTTGGTGCTCGCAATCGCCCGACCTCAGTTTGCATTTATTACGAAATCCGCACGGCGAATCATTCTGATTATCGATCATTCGGCGAGCATGAATGCCGTTGAATCTTCCGATGAGGGGGGAGAGGGTGACCATGACGCATCAAACACGCGGCTGGAATCGGCAAAAGAGCGTGCCATGCGAATGGTAGAAGGACTGCGTTTCATGGACGAAATGATGGTGATCAGTTGCCATACGAAACCAACAATCCACAGTCCGTTCACCAACCACCGGAAGTCGCTGCGACAGGCAATTCAATCCATTCAGCCAACCGACATTAACACCAATCTTGAGCCCGCGCTGGATCTGGCGTATGCCGTTGCTCGTACAAAGCCGAGCGCTGAAATTGTCATCTTTAGCGATTTTCAAGCAGTTTCCGAAGACATACTGACACAACTCCAAAACCCGGGTGAAGAGATTGCATTTCATCCGATTCAGATTGGTACGGCAAGCGACAATGTCGGCATCACTCAATTTCGCGTACGGAAGAGTCTCGTCAACGCGTTCGATTACCAAACGCTGTTGACCGTTGTCAACGCATCGGAAGCAGAGAAGCAGTGCAATGTCGAACTCTATTTCGACGAAGATCTATTTGATGTGCGACCATACACGCTTGCGCCCGGGGATATCAAATCCGAGATTTTCAGCAATTTTGCTTTTGAAGGCGGACAACTTAAGGCGGTTCTGGATGTCGCGGATGCGCTTCACACCGATAACGTCGCCTACGCCGCATTGCCCAAACGTGAGCGTATCCCGGTTTTGCTTGTGACCGAAGATAATCCGTTTCTCGAAAAAGCGCTCTCCGTCGACGAGAAACTGAACCTCAGCGTCACTACGCCGGAGGACTATGATGCGAATGCAACCGGGTACCATGTCGTCATCTTCGATCGACACAGCCCTTCGACGCTCGGTGATGGGAATTACATGTTTATCTATCCTCCCAAACATGGGCCCGCCCCGATAAACTGGACGATTGGTGGTCCAATCGAAACACCTATTATCACCGATTGGGAACGGACGCATCCGATCTTGCGTCACGTTCACTTGGAGAATGTGCAAATTGGCGAGGCGTACCGAGTCACACCGCCAGTCAGTGCCGAAGTGTTAGCCCGCTCATTTGAAGACCCTGTACTGTTTGTCGATGTTACACCCAACCGCAAAGTTGTTTTTGCGGCTATTGACATTCTGCAATCCGACCTCCCGCTGCGTATTGCCTTTCCGGTAATTATTGCCAACACTATTCAGTGGTTTCAAGAAAGTTCGGGCATTGAGGAACATCATCTGCATACCGGCGAGGTGTTAACGTGGACCGTCGATGGCGACGGGACGGATGTGCCTACGACCGCGACAATCACCGGACCTGGAGATCGGACGTGGGAAATCGCCGCCGAGGGAGACGAGATACTCTTTGATCAGACCGAGATTGCCGGTTTTTATACGCTGAAAAACGGAGACAACGAAAAGATGTGGGCGGTCAACCTCGCAAGCGAATCTGAATCGCATATCGGACCTGACGACACAATTGAGGGTCTGTTGACTGCGGATGTCACGTTGAGCGGTTCGTCGCTCTTGCGATACCCGCCTTGGGTGTACCTCGTTTTCCTCGCAGCCGTGCTGAGCGTTGTGGAATGGTTCCTCTATCAACGCAGACGGATTGATTAAGAACCTATTTGAAAAGTAGGGTGCGCACCGCGCACCAGCCTCTAAGATTCCAACTAGATTGACCGAGTGATTTAAGAGGACGATTGAGATCCCACAATCTTGTCCTTCCGGAGGAGCGCCATGTCGATAGAACGCGACATTTTGACCGTCTTGCGCTCCACCCGACTGTTCGGTAGGAGCGATCAAACGAGTGGATAACGAGTGCGATAGAGATCCCCTTCTGAATCGCCACCTCCTCACTTGCATGGAACACTTTTCAAGCAACTTTTTAATGCCTCTTAATGGCGATTAATTACGCCTAACAGATTTTCTTACGCATTACGCATCACTGTGCAACCTGCCTATGTCCCAAAGGCACTGGAAACCATCCCAATAAATGAAATCGTCCATGCTCCTGTATTTCATCTTGATACTGCCCGCCTTTGCAGAGCCGAACGACGGGCTTATCGCCTACTATTCGTTCGAGGGCAACGGTCGCGTTTTTGAGGCTGCCAGCGGGAATGGGCACGACGGGCTGCTTCTTTCGGCAGAACGAGCCGAGGGCAGATTCGGCGGAGGCATTCGGTTTCCATCCACAACCAGCCATGCGTTTGTTCGGTTATCTGAAGACCTGACAATCAAGGGCGATCTGACAGTTTCCGCTTGGATTCGACCGGAATCGCTGGATCATCACGGCGAAAACCGGCTCATTTTCACCGATCAATTTAACCTGGATCTCCTTCACGGACGTGGTCGGTTGGATCTTTTTTCTGGCGGGAGATGGCATGGAACTCTCACGAGGACAGAACCGCTGAAGTTAGGCGTGTGGCATCACATTGTCGGTACGTTCACGACAGACGGAAACACCGGTGCATTCTATGTCAATGGCACCCTCGTTGACACCGTCAAAACGCCAGGTCCATTGGACGTTATTGCTTCATCCCTGCATTGACGGAAAGTAGTTGATTTCCGTT
This sequence comes from Candidatus Poribacteria bacterium, assembly GCA_965204085.1. Taxonomy (GTDB): domain Bacteria; phylum Poribacteria; class WGA-4E; order WGA-4E; family JAJDTR01; genus JAJDTR01. Next base: position 635,633 of record CBDBEE010000003.1, read on the forward strand.
AGCGTTTCCTATATAATCGCTGCCAAGTAGCACTCCTGCTAAACCTCACATAAATCTATACTGCACGTTGCCGGGAATTGCGTGTTTTCGAGCGTCTGGTAAAGTAGCAGGCACGATCAAGTGAGATCATAGATTTCCGTACCACAATCTGTTAGATTGTGATCGCTTTTGCACGACCATAGAGATTCCATCTCCGAATCGCGACCTGCTGGCACCGCGTAAGTCGTATTAGAAACCATAATTGTCGAGAAAACAAGCTCAATTTTACTGAACAGAAGGATCAAGCGACTGGATAAGGAGCGCGATAGAGATCCCGTAATCCGTGTAATCCGTTGAATCAGTGAAAATCCGTGATTCAGACAATCACCAAAACACCCCATAAACAGCTGGGTCAAGCGACTGGATAAGGAGCGATCAAGGAAGTGAACAACGACCGCGATAGCTAATCCCGATAGCTTTCCCACGGGAGATCCCGCGGTAGAGATCCCTGCGATCTCCGAATCGCGAGACACTTGTGCTGCGAAAACAAGCGCAATATTACCCAACACATGGTATAAATCTAACATGGAGGAAGACTCAATGAAAAATCAATTACTTGTCGGCATTGTTTCACTACTTGCGGGACTCGCTTTGATTCTATCGGGACCCGTTTCGATGGCGTCCGCCCAATTGGACGATGGGCTTGTCGCACATTATCCGTTCGAGGGAAGTGACAACACGCTAGAAGATGCGAGCGGCACGGGGAACAACGGCGACCTCGGTTCGGCTCAAAGAGTTGATGATGGCAGATTCGGCAAAGCCATCCGGTTCGCCAACAACACCGATAGCGCATCGGCGCCCGGCTCCGAAAGTCTGACGTTCGAGGGTGACGTAACAGTCGCCGCTTGGATCCATCCGGAGGCGCTTTCAACGGGCGACGCATGGCCAGAATTCGAAAACAGAGTCATCTACAGCGATCAACTCAATCTTGATGTCCTTCACGCCAAGGGACGCTTCGAAGTAAAGAACCCTGATGCTTGGATAGGTACACCCGCCGCGGGAGGTGAACTGGCAACAGGAGAGTGGCACCACATTTTGGGCACCTACGATGCCAACGCGCAACTGTCGTCGCACTATGTTAACGGCGAGTTGGTAGGCACGGCCGCTCCCCCCGCTATCCAAGTAGCACAATCCGCGATTCGATTCGGCCACATGGGAATCCAGTGCATGGTCGGCAGTCTAGACGACGTACGGCTTTATGAGCGCGCCTTCAGTGAAGACGACGTACAGGCACTGTTCCAATTGGATCCGACCGTATCGGTTTCTCCCAACGGCTCACTGGTTACCACTTGGGCTAGTATTAAATCTGATCGGATGTGACCTATACAGTCGGCTTCAAAAGGTTACGGGCGAGGGTAGATGGTACGACTTAGGGTATGTAAGTATCCCGACAGACAGGTCGCGATTCGGAGATAGATCCCACCGGGATAAAGCGAGTGAACAGCAGGTGCGATAGAGTTCCCATAGGAATCTTTTTGCCCTGCTTACCGCAACTGCCTCTTGTTGCTGCATAAGTCCCAAATAACAAAAACTACGCTTTAGACAGTCAAGTTCGGTGAGAAGACGTGGGATTGGAATTTGAATGGGATGTGCGCAAAGCCGAAGAAAACCTGAGAAAGCATAGAATTTCTTTTCAGGAGGCTATCACTATTTTTTCGGATTTTCTCTCTTTGACTATTCCAGACCCACTTCACTCGCGAACTGAAGAAAGATGGATAACTATCAGGCATTCTGAAAATCAGAGACTTTTAGTCGTTGTTCATACAGAGAAGGGTAATATCGTTCGTGTCATTTCTGCTCGAAAAGCAACATCTTATGAGAGGAAAACCTATGAATCCAGCCCAATCTAATCAACACGATTCAGAGATGCTTGACGAATATGATTTCAGTGAAGGAATTCGTGGAAAATATGCGCAACGTTACTACGCAGACACAAATCTGATTCGACTTGATGACGATGTTGCCAAGATGTTCCCTGATGCAAAATCTGCCAACGAAGCCTTAAGAGCCTTAGGGAAAATCATCGCCGAGCATCAGAAAAAAACCTCATAAACGAGCGCCATTTGTCATTTGCGAGAGCCTATTAACCCCGATTAATCAAGGTAGGTGTAACCATCTTTTATGCATACGCCCAACGCATGGGAGGAACACTTCATTAGGACTTACGCAACTGAACGCTTAACGGTTCGCGTTAGGGCTGTTGATTTCCTGTCTCGACGCTACAATCCCCGTGGAAGATGAAGCGAATGGATAGTGAGCGCGATAGAGAATCCTGTGCAATAGCAAATCCCGTGCGATGGAGCTCCCATAGAGCTCTCCTTCGAATCTCGACTCCGTATCCCGACAGACGGGACGCGTAGCCGTGAACGATTGGAGGGTATCTTGATAAGTCATTACCTACTGCGTTGTTTGGCTTGCGGGGTGATTGCGCACATCTGCTGGCACGCCTCACTGAGCGGCGCCGACCTTGATGACGGGCTCGTCGCCTATTACCCGTTTGAAGGGAGCGGTCAACAGTTTGAGGACGCTGGCGAAAACAGCCTCGACGGCAATCTCCAAACTGCCAAGCGTGAAAGACAGGGAAAATTTGGGAAAGGGCTCCTGTTCGCCAATAAAAACGCACAAGCCCAAGTCCCGAGATCGCCCGTTCTTGTTGTCAAAAAGGACTTCAGTGTTGCCGTGTGGGTTTTCCCGACGAAACTCGACTTCGCTGGTGAAAACCGTGTAGTCTTTACCGATCAGTATAACCTGGATCTGCTGCGCGGGGGTGGCAGGCTCGACCTCTTTTCCGGTGGGGGATGGCAGGGCACGAATGTTGGACCGGCGTTGGAATTGGAAACCTGGCACCATATTGCCGGAACGTTCGAATCAATGGAAAAGACTGGCGCATTTTACGTCAACGGCAAACTCGTCAGCAACGGAAAAACCGCCTCGGATCAACTGACCCAGATTCAATCGCCTCTTCGATTAGGATCATGCTGCGGGTTGGCGGGCTTTGTGGGAATACTTGATGAGTTGCGGATCTATGACCGCGCGTTGGACGACAAGGAAATTGAGCAACTTTTCGGGTACAACCCCGGAGTGTTATCGGTTTCTCCCGTCGGCTCATTGTCAACCACATGGGGTGATTTGAAGGTACTGTATTGAATCACGGGTATTGTGTGGACGCACCGGATGTCGGCGTCGATGGGGATTAGAATTTACTTCAATTGGAGGAATCTCAAGTGACAAGTCGATTAACGTTTGGTTTTTTTCCGATGATTCTTGCAACTTTTTTAGTATTACCATCGCTGGTATCTGCCGACCTTGAAGATGGCCTCATCGGTTATTACCCGATGGAGGGCAAGGACAAGGTGCTTAGAGACGAAACCGGCAACGGAAATGACGGTCAGATTATCACTGCCAAGCGGACGAGGGACGGCAAATTCGGCGATGGTTTGCTCTTTGACGCCCAAAACCATAGCGCCGTGATTCACAAGACAGAACGCTTGACGGTCGAAAAGGAATTCGCCGTCTCCTTCTGGGTCAAGCCGAAGAAACTTGACCTCGTCGGTGAAAACCGTGCCATCTACAAAGACGGTCAATACAATATTGATATTCTTAGCGGCGCCGGTCGAATCGAGATTCGTGTCGGTGGGGTATGGAAAGGTACGGGGCCCGGGGAGAAACTGATTTTGGATGAGTGGAATCATATTGTTGGAACGTTGCATAAGGGTACCGCGAGCTATTACACGAACGCTGCCGCCATGGGAAATAACAACGGTGTTGGCAAGATTGCGAAAACGGACTCAAGGATACAACTCGGCTTCATGGGACTGAACGCTTTTGTAGGTGTCATGGACGACCTGCGCATCTATGACCGCGGATTCGATGCCAAAGAAGTGCAAGAATTATTCGAATTTGAGCCGGATAAACCCCAATCCGTGTCTTCTCTTAATTCGGTGGCGACAACGTGGGGCGCAATTAAACGATTAAGATAACTCCCCAAGCATCGTGCCCAACCGCCCCACTTAACCGCATTCCTTCTCGAATTTCGGCTCGGCCAACCGGACTGCAAGGAATATCTATCCGCCCTCGAAAACAGGGAGATTAGTAGCAACCCTGCCGTTCAGGGACATTTCTCGATTCCTACGTAATCTATTGACAACCTTCGTGGCGGTGTATGTTTGAAAGCCGGACCGACACATCATAGCCCTTCCACTATATCCTACCGTGCGCTCCTCATCGGCGCGCTCCTCATCCCGATCAATCTATACTGGTTGACGCTCGCCGAGACCATCTATCAGCCGGTCTTTTCGACACTCTTCACCCTCTTTTACAACGTCACCTTTAGCCTCTTCCTGCTGGTGGTGCTCAATGCTTTCCTCAGCAAGTATGCTCCCAATGCCACTCTTCAACCCATTGAACTCCTTATCATCTATGTGATGAATGCCATTGCCACCGGCATCTTCGGACATGATCTATTGCTCGTCATGGTTCAACACCTTACGAGTTTCTGGTTCGTGACGCCGGAAAATGAATGGATGGCACTTTTTGGCAGACACGTGCCGGAGTGGGCAACCGTCTACGACTTGGCGGCGCTGCAAGGCTACCATAAAGGGGAAACCACTCTCTATATTTCTGAACATTTCAAGCCTTGGTTAATCCCGGCTTTGGGGTGGGGCGGTTTTTTGATTGTACTGTTCTTCGTCATTGCTTGCATCAATGTCATCATTCGGAAACAGTGGACAGAAAATGAAAAATTAGCCTACCCGGTCATCCAACTGCCGATGGAGATGGCAAAGGGCGGCACCGGACTGCTTTCCAATCGCATGTTGTGGATCGGATTCGGGATTGCGGGCACATTTGACCTGATGAACGGACTTCACGGGTTATGGCCCGTCGCCCCCAATTTCGCGCCACTCTACAATCTCGGAAGATTCTTTACCGAAAAACCGTGGAACGCCGTGGGTTGGTTGCCGCTGGCGGTGTACCCCTTCGTGGTCGGGATGGCGTATTTCTTGCCACTGAATTTGGCGTTTTCGGCGTGGTTTTTCCATCTCGCTTGGAAAGCGGACCTTGTTTACCGAAACGCGACGGGAATTTGGGCAACGCCGGGTCCCTTCCGTAGTTATCAAACGGCGGGTTCCTGGATAATCTTGGCGATTCTGCCGTTGTGGTCTGCCCGATTACATCTAAAGCAGGTGTTGAGAGAAATTATCCGCGGGAGGAGCCCTGAAACTGCCGCCAACGAGGCAATGAGCTACCGATCGGCAATTGCCGGCATCGTCTTGGGTGTCGTCGCTCTCGTGATGTTCCTCGGATACGCCGGCATGTCGGCTTGGGTCGTCCTTCTTTTTCTTCTCATCTACATCCTCTATGCGGTGGCAATTGCCCGTATCCGCGCGGAGATTGGGCCTCCCGCTCACGACGCCGAATTTATGGGCCCCGATCAGATGCTCCTGAATGTAGTCGGTCCACGCCGTATTGGGGTCACGAATATCGCCATGTTCAGTCATCTGTTCTGGATGTGCCGTGCATACCGTTCCCATCCGGTCGGTCATCAGATTGAAGGTTTTAAGATGGCGCAACTGCTTAACGCGCCCAGCCGTCATTTCCTGATTGCCATGGTCGTCGCGTCGATTGTGGGAACGTATGCCGGCTTTTGGGCGCTTCTGCACAACATGTATCACTTCGGTGCGGACAACGTCTACCACAATATCGGCGACAACGGTTTCCGCATGTTGGATTCTTGGATTCAACACCCGCGCAGCCAAAACTATCCGATGCTCCGCGATGTCGGGATAGGTGCGGGGATTACGATAGTTCTTCGTGTGCTGCATCAACGCTTCCTCGGATTCCCTTTCCATCCCGTCGGCTATGCCGTGGCTTGCGGCTGGATGATGGGCGGCATCTGGTTCTCAGTCTTCGTGGCGTGGTTAATTAAGTGGGCAATTTTGAAGTTCGGAGGCATCCAACTCTATCGCCGCATGGTGCCGTTCTTCATCGGAATCATCTTGGGGCAACATGTCATCGGCAGTTTATGGACAATATTCGGCGAAATTCGGGGGCAGCATGTTTATCGAATCTTCCCCTATTTCACCGAGTGGGGCTGGTAGCGAGAGAGCAAGTTACAATACCACAATTCGTTAGATTGTGCTTTGGTACCACAATCTGTTGAATTGTGATCGCCTCTGTACCACGATCTGTTAGATTGTGGGTGCCGCAAACTAACAGTTTGCGCTACATGGACGCCTTCGATATCGTTGAGTTCGCATTAGCACGGAGGGAAAACAGCATAAATGAGCATCACAACACGCGAATTTTTCGATTATGAAACTCACTCCGAATTTTAATCCCTCCTTACTGCTCGTCGCGGTTGTCCTAACCGCGTGTATCGCCGTTGCGGTGTACGACTTTATTGAGATTCTTCCTTGCTTAACTTGGAGATTCGGTTAGAATATGACCCGACGTGACTTCATTATCGCCCTAATCTACACGATTATAATCGGCACCGGCATCGGAATCATCCAAGGCTTTGATCTCATTGAACCTTTGACAAACGACGAACAGTTCATACACGGTAGTATCCTCGCAATCGTCGGGTTCCTAATCGTACGCTCCATCATCGGCAAACGCCACAAGTACCAAAAACTGTACTTTATCGTATCCGGCATTCTTATGAGCGTTGGCTTCATGCTCCTATTTAAGCCGCTAATAAAGCAGGTATTTTCTAACCATTAGTCTCATCCACACGCCGCATAACACCCATAATGCCCAAGCTCCCAAGCACGGCGAGATTCGGGAATAGCAGTGGCGCCAGAACCGGCGCCCCGTAGAGGAAACTATCCTTGAGCGTCGGCGCCGCCGCGTGCAGATTCGCCGACAGGTGCAGATAGAAACCGACGAGACCCGTCAGAACATTCAACCCCAGAATCGGGAGGCAGGCGATTAAAAAAGGAGAATTGTGCGGTCGGGCGATAGCGGTCATCAAAAAACCGACAGCCATCGCACTTGCGCATACCGGAATCCATTCCCGCCAGTTGAAGAATCCGTTTTGTGCATGGTCGCATAACGAAAGGACAAAGTTGCCAAGAAATCCGGCACACGCCATGACCAGCAGCCAACGCCCCCATTCCAAGGATGCCTCGTCAACCGTGTAGTGCATGATTAAGAGCAAACCGATTCCGGCAAATGAAAGCGGTGCGATGAACGGCGCGGTGTAAACCAGACTCCGGACCGTGAAATCGACGAAGAACTGACTATCAAGATGATACAGCAGCCCGCCGATTCCGGTAACAACGCAGCCCCAGCCAATCGCAAGCCCCAGGAAACGCTTCAGCCGTGTTCCGCAGAACAACGCCACGACCAGTAGCGGCGACGCCGCAAGCGAGAATACGACAGGTATCCATTCCGCTCTATGGGCAAAGGCGTTTATCGAATGGGCGATGAAAACGTCGATGGCGAGGAATGCCAAGTTAACGATGATGAATACCTGAAGGAACGTCGGACATTTATTCAGCCACTTTCGGCTTCCCATGACGCCCTCGCAGTTCCATCGCAATCTGCTTAATCTCGGTTGCCTTCGCCAGCAGTTCATAGTTGCCGTGCCACTGCACGAAGTCAGCTCCCCCCATGAATGCGCCGTGCTTTGCCGTGCGACCGTAGTAGTGCCAGAAATCGAAATAAAGAAACTCTATCGGCTCGTCGAAGGGTTCGGGCGTGAGCAGTCCCTCGTTCCGGAGCGCGGTCATCAGGGTTTTGATTTCGGCGATCTTGGCGTTTGTATCCTCGACAACCTTTTCCGCCTCTTGATAGAATTTTTCCACTTGTGTCTGCGCGTGGCACTTGAGACAGGTCTCTTTCATGGCGGTCTGACCTTGATGGTAGGTGGGGCGTTTGTGCGAGACGGGAGCGAACAGCCAGTAGGAGAGGCGTTCTGTGGTGTCGTGAGTCACGTTCAAGCCGTCCAAACCGCTCAGGTGACAGGTGGCGCAGGTCGGCACGGGCATGTCCGCGGTAGACAGGTGTTTGGGGTCGGCAGTGAGATTCAGTTCGTGTTTTTGTGCGTTGTAGAGCACGCCGTGCTTGGATTCGTGGAATATCTCTATTTGCGAGTGATCTGGCCCCATGTGGCATTGACCGCAGGTCTCCGGTTGTCGTGCGAGTGCGACCGATGCCGTGTGCCGCGCATGACAATCCGTGCAACTGCCAATCGATCCGTCCGGATTGGGCTTGCCGATGTCGTGACAGCCGAGACAACCGACATCGATGGCGCTCTCTCCCTCTTTCAGCGCGAGCGCGTTGGCAGGACGATCGACCGCGCCTTCATGGTAGGTTTCGGCGAATTGAATCTGTTCTGCCGTGAAATCCTGTGATCCGCGAACCGCAGCCCAAGCAGGGGCGCCGTGACGGCTTTTGACAAACTGGTTATATTCGGTGGTATGGCACTGGCTGCAGTTCTTGGCGGTGAGGTGTGCGGCGATGGTGAAACCGTTGTGCACTTTCTCGGTCTGACCTTCCAACGCCTGGTGGCAATCAAGGCAGTTTACCCCCTTCTTCGCGTGTTGGCTCCTCTCGAATTGATGTACGACCGCAGCGGTCTCCCTCCGATGGCAGGTGGCGCATTTGCCCGTCGCTCTCACAAACTCCGCTTTCGGTTGCTCGACCTCGTGGGCGGGGCGTTTCGCGTTAAAAATCAGGGCTGCCACAATCAAGGCAGTCCCCAAAACTACAGCGATGAAGATCGATTTGAATGACATAGCTGCCCTCGTTGTTACTTTGTGTTTCTCATAGATCCATGGGTTTGTACGGAAACCTAGTGTATCTCTTCAAGCAACTCCGGTGGCAATCGAACAGAGCAGGATTTCAGCACTTCTCCGTTTGGCTTTATAGGCCGCCCCCGTGTTTTTTCTCGCTCATTGGTTATCATCACTTCAAGTCTGTAGATTGAGTGGATATTGTATACACTTTTCCCCGATCTGTGCAAGGCTGTGTTTCATGTTTACAATGTGGCGTTCTTGGAATACGTCGATAAAATCAGGGATAAGCGCTTAGTTACTCGCGTCCGCGCTTTCGGTCGAACTTAGTAACGAGACACCGGCCGACGATCCGGATTCCATCTCTCGCCGCCTCGACTGGTTCCAAAAAAACATCGACCTCCTGCACGAAATGAACAATCACCGAAACTTGGCCCATGACCACTTCCACGCAGAAATCGGCTGTCTACTGCGCTTCGTCTTCGCGTTAGTCCTCGCCGTCGCCGCGATCATTGCCTATCTCGTTTTCAAAACTCACTTCACACGTCCCCGCGACTAATAATCCATTTCGACAGCGCCCCGACCTAGGCCCTCGCCAGTGCACAGAAACTGCACAACGCTGTCCAATTAGTTGCTACCTGCCCCCGCGGCGCCCCGCAAAACCGCGACGACGACGCGGTTTGTGCTAGTGGCACGCTACTTGCTCTCTATCGCCCATCAGCCTCTATCCAAATGCCGTAACTTCTCAAGGAGAGCTCAAATGCACGGCTTCGAAGCCTACGAACGCCTCAAAACGATTCCTGTGCTCATTGCGCTCGTCGCGCTATTCATCATCGCCGCGTTAATCCTTTTAACCGGCTGCAGCGAGGAATCCTTACCGCCGCGCGTCTTGGACATCGATCCACCCCGCATCATTGCGGTCGATCCTGCGCCCGCAGTGTTGTTCGACGACTGGATCACCTATCGCCATATCTCAAAAGACCATCCCGTGCTGTATCTGCCGTTTCATGGCGTTCGCAATCAACGGGTCGAACTTACGTTTTCTTACCCGCCGGAGGAGCTATCCATCAATAAACAATTTTGGTTTAACTACAATGATCCCCGTAAAGTTGTGATAATCATCTATCATTGCTCAACCGGGGCATCGTTCGCCGCGTATCCGCATTTCCTCGACCTTGACGTTCTTAATGTCGCATGGAAGGGCGGCGGCAAGCAATTCGCTTTATGGTGTCAAGAGGAGGACAGTACGCAATGAAACCTGTACTTCTGCTTATGCTTGTGTTTACCGTCGCCGCCTGCGGCGAGGTATACGACGCAGACGAGACGCCGTACATCGTGAGCATCGACCCGCCCCGGCAGATGTTCGACCCCGAGGTTCTGCACCACTACGGTGTGATACCCTATCTCATTAGGCTGAACCACAATGACGTGCGCACCATCACCGTCACCTTTTCCCGAGCTCCTGAACTCATTACCGTGGGGTCTCAATCATATCGGTATAGCAACCCCGACAGTTGGGAACTCGTCGGACGCGAACTCTCCATGAAGGTGTACTGCTTCAGCGCCAATCCATCCAGCCGCGACTACGAACACCGGATACCGATACAATGGGATGGCGGCGGCACCGTGATTCGACTGTGGTGCGAGCCGGAGGAGCGCCAATGAATCCGAACCGACTTCTCGTTGTGTTTCTTTTCGCCGTGCTCGCCTGCGCCGATCGGGACGAAGAACTCTTGCCCCACATCGTCAGCATAGACCGGAGACTCGAGGAGATAGACCCGGAACTGCTGTGGGACAGGCAAAAGAAAGACAATAATGTCATTGTGCTTAACCGCGATGGATTCCAGACCATTACCGTCACCTTCTCCTCGCCGCCCGAACACGTTGAGGTGGAACTCCAAGGCCGCTACGGTTCGGCGCTTGACGCCCAAGACTATATCCTACTCGGCGCGGAATTGAAGATTACACTCTATTGTACCCTTTATTTTCAAGGCACACATAACAGTCTGTACATCGGCTGGACCGGCTCCAACGATCTGCGCTCCAGCGTATTCTTCCCTGTGTGGTGTCCCCTCGAAGACCTGCCTGGCAAGGAGCACCGATGAGATTTCTACCGCTATGCGTCGCGCTCGCCCTCCTGACCGGCTGTGCCGAGGTTTATCTGGACGACGCAGACGACTACGTGGTGCCCCATATCGTCTCGATCGACCCACCGCTCCAAGAGTTCCACGGGAAGAAGGAGAAGCGCATGGCATCTACGCTTTCGAACAATACGGAGGCCCGATTCCGCTCTCCTTTGTCCATCTGCCGCGCGGCGAGCCCCACACCATCACGATCACCTTCTCGTCGCCCCCAGAGGATGTGACCATGCGCGTGAGCCGGGGTACGAACTTCGGGACAACGATCGCCCGTAAAACCAATGCGACCTAGAGTGAGAGTCTCCGCGAAGACATCGAAAGTCAATGACGAGCGGCGAGTGGGTTGCCCCGCTCCATTCTCGTATGAGAGAGGGCGCTTGAGTCTTTTGTTTTTCGATTCTTTTCGCTCAAGCGCCCTTCCGCTGTAAACCGATGAATCACTTTTTTTTGGAAACCTTTTTGCGTGCCAGTAGTGTTACAATTATCACCTTTATTTCATGGAATGGCTAAAATCGTTTCACTCATCCAAGTAGCATGGGCACTGCCTACCATAAAGGAGGAATACCATGTTTGCGCCATTGCAGAAACCCCTAGAGATTACAACCCACGTCATCATTGCGTTGTTAGCTACGGCGTGGCTCGACGTCCAAGCGGCTGATTATAAGGAGATAACAGAATCAAAGGTTGTCCAATCGTCCGATGAAGAACCGAAATTACCAGAACATGTTAAGGCGAATTTTGAAAAGGCTCGGCTGAAACTTATTGAGAAATACGGGGATATCCCTGAAGTTCACAGGTATGTTGAGCTTAACAAGAAGCTTAGAATAAAACTGGACAACGCGGAGTTCATGACGCCGGAGGAGGAATTTGAACGTGCCACACTGCAAACGTATTTCTATCCGAACGGGCTAGACTCCGACGATCTCAAGTTGTGGGATCCGAAAATTACAGCCGCCTTTACGGAAACGATCGCACCGCTTAGTCTGCGTTTGCTCGAGGCCGACAATAGCCGTAACATTAAAGCCTTCCGTCAGTTTTTAACGCGGGTGCAGGAAAGGGAAATCGAGTTCCCCAAGTTGCTCACGCACGGGCGTATCCAAGTTAAATATGACGGCGCCGGTGGCATGGAGCAGTTAAGTCAAATGTGCGAACGGTTGGAAGGAGCGCATATTCTTTCATTTGAGATCGAATCTAGTGTGGAGGAGCCGGCGCTGCTGGTTTTCACAATCGAATACATTATCTCCGACCTGTCGTACATCGAGGAACCTGAATGACCAAGCGACCGCGCCGCTAAACTTATGGGGATGCAGTTGCCAAAATATGAGCTCCCGTTTGGCATAGACGGGAGCACTCCGCAGCGACTGCATCCCCATCTTTTTTGTCCGATATCGGGTTGACGCCTTTGAGGATGTCTACTATTCTTATTTCTCGCCAGTTGCATCCCGCCAGTTACCAACCATCAAACCTAAGTCGCCAACCGTGTCAAAATTGTCATGGGAAACCGGATTGAAACATCCATCTCCGAAGACTTCCTAATCATTGCAATCCCAGTCTCTGGAAAAGGCAAGAGCAAAGTCATTGCTGAAAAGGCTCATCAACTCCTCACAACCAACGGACGAAAGGGCAAACTCGCGCTCACAACTCGGCGATGCGCATCGTCTGGCGCAAGAAGCCATTCAAAACGGATGTCGGTGGCTGATTGCATGCGGCGGTGATGGCACAATTCACGAAATTGTTAATGCGATCGCGGCAAAACCACATATCGTATTGGGACTGATACCGTGTGGTAGGGGAAACGACTTCGCTAGGGCGCTCAGGATTCCGAAAGACCCGGAACAGGCTATCCAGGTACTACTGAACGGCAAACCCTTTTGAAATAGGACTTACGCAAAGCAGATAGACGCGGGCGGTAAAAGCAGTAAACTAAGGAACAAGGAGGTAAAGATGGCGAAACCGACACGACTCGATTACTGTCAGTATCTGCTGAGCAGTCCAATTAATTATACCTTGACCCATTTTGCTGACCACAGCGAGGATTTCAGTCATGACATGATAAACCGTTATCTAGCGGGAGATCGTATTCCCCCTCGTTTGGTGTGGGAAAACGTTAAACCCTACCTAGTTCAAGTTGAAGAGGGATATGCCATCTTTGATTTTCGCGTTTAAGGTTTTGGACAAACAGTACGCCCGGAGCATTGAGTTAGTGCGTCGTCAATACAGTGGTAATGCACACGGTGTCACAATGGCATCGGTGTAGTCACCTGTGTTTATGTGAATCCAAACTTAGACCGATTCTGGATAATTGACTATCGGATTTACGCCCCAGAGGGAGACGGTAAAACGAAGTTAGACCACGCCAAGGAAATGTTATCTCTAGTGGTCTACCAGAAACATCTTCTTTTTCAAGCGGTGTTGATGGATAGTTGGTATGCCACCAAAACCCTCATGTTGCACATCGAAGGACTGGGGAAAACTTATTACTGCCCACTGAAAACCAATCGGCGTGTTGACGATTCAAATGGCGCTGAACCCTTCCCACCGAACTTAATGCAGGCAAACGCATCAAAATCAGAGGGTTTCCCAAAAACCATAAGGTGAAATTATTTCGGGTCGCGTCTTCTACCGGATGCACAGATTATGTCGTAACTAACGACTTAGTTCAAAACGACACCTCAGTTGTACAACAAGCGTGTAACTGGCGATGGAAGATTGAGCAATTTCACCGAGAAGCCAAACAACTCACCGGACTTGAACGGTGTCAATGTCGTTTGGCTCGGATTGTTCGCAATCACATCGGTTGTACATTGTTAGTCTGGATTCGACTCCAGGCTATTGCGTATTGACTGGTCGAACGATTTATCAGGTCAAACACGGAATGTTGAGTGAGTTTTTACGACAACAATTGAAATCTCCTGCTATCAGTATGGTGTTTGCGTAAGTCCTACATTTAAGCGGAATAACAAACGATGTCAATCAAGCGTTTAATAATAGTGGGGGAGATTAGAGCCATTAGGTCTTTTTAGTTGATTATTGAGAAAGTCGCCAGCGGTTTTTAGTATCATATCAATGAAGGGGTTAGTTTCACTTTAATTTTAGTGTTGCGCGGCGGGGCAAGGGGATCTCTATCAGGACTTTCTATCGCCCTCCTTAATCAGTCAGTTGATCATTCGCTGTTCGCTCATTTGATCCCCGCCCACGGCGCTGGTGGGATCGCTATGGAAATTCTACCGCGGTTACCCTTCGCTCCTTGGTCTATTCACTCGTTTGATACCAGCCTACAACTATACGCTCGGTTAATGGCTGGGTTCACACGAAATCGCGACCTGGAGGTCGCTCCTACAGTTCGTTTATTGTAATTTTGCAAATATGAATGTAAACGACCAGCAGGTAGCAGGTAGGCTCTCAGGAGAACGAGGGGTTGACGGTCTGTTTTTCGACCGCTTCCAACGCTTGCTCTACGAGGGCATCGATTTTTAGCGCATTCTCCGCGGATTGAACGTCTTCAATCGTCGCGTTGGTGGCGGGATGGTCCGGGACAAAGAGTGAGCAACAGTCCTGATGCGGAAGTGTCGATACGTCAAAGGTGCCAATCCGCTGAGCCAGATTGACGATCTCCTCTTTATCGTCGCCAATGAGCGGGCGCAGAATGGGCAGGTTCGCCGTGTCTTCAATCACCTTGAGGTTCCCAAGGGTCTGGGAGGCAACTTGCCCAAGACTTTCTCCGGTAACAAGTGCGACCGCCCCCTCCTTCTCCGCAATTCGCTCCGCGATCCGTACCATCATTCGTCTGTAGAGAATTACCCGAAACGGCGCCGGAGTTTTTGTCACAATCTCGCGCTGAATCTCCGCGAACGGGACATAATAGACCTGCGTTCGATGATTCGACTTCGCCAATATCCCCACGAGTTCCGCCGCCTTCTCGAGCGATGCTTTGTCCGTGTACGGATAACTGTGAAAGTGAACAAATATCGCTTTCGCGCCGCGTTTCATCATGCGCCACGCCGCCACGGGTGAGTCGATGCCGCCGGAGAGCATCACGAGCACCTTGCCGCTGACGCCGACGGGCAATCCACCGATACCGCGAATCTTGTCAGTGTAAATGTATGCTGATTTCTCGACAATCTCTATCCAACACATCAGATCCGGGTGGTGCATATCCGCCCTGGCGCCGGTATGCTTGAGCAGATGCGCACCGACTTCGGCGCTGATTTCCGGCGAGGTCAGCGGGAACTGTTTGTTCGCCCGCTTCGTTTCGACCTTCAGTGTTTGAAATTCGTGACCTTGAATCCACTCTAGCGCCCCGCTCTTGATTGCCTCCATATTTTGCTCGGTGACACGGCATAGCTCGAAATGAGCGATTCCCATGGCAGCCCCCAAGCGTCGTTGAATCTCGGGGACATCCGAATCCACGTCCAACCCCACCAGAATCCTGCCGTGAATCCGCTGGACGTCGGCGTATTCCGTGCCTTCGAGTGCTTGCTTGATATTTCGGACTAGCCGATTCTCGAAGAAGGACCTGTTCTTGCCCTTCAGCCCGACCTCGCCGTAATGTACGATGAAGACTTTTTGCATGTCTGTTCTTTGACTCATGATGCTAGTTATGGCATTGACGTTTATCTTCCGAAGCGACCAGCAGGAAGAAGAAGATTGGAAATATGGAAGAGGGGAAGAATGGAAGATTTCCCTTCCATGCCATCCTCAATAATCTGGAACAGGTGAAGAGTTACGGTGTTTCTATACACGCTGAGAAATTCATCTTCGATTTGGCAGTCAAAGATTGTCTCAGGAGAAAAGATTTAGCCGCGAGTTGAGTTTCACCGAGATCAACCCAACCTACAGGTTTCATCGCTCCCCAATCACATGCCCTGGATCGCCGACGGACACGTTGCTCAACGTCTGTTGAACGGTGTCTTCCGTTGAAGGCGATGAAACCGGAAGCGGTTTCCATCGTTTGTGTGGTTACTTGGTACGTACGATTCCCGCCTTAATGCCTTACTCGCCGATAGTAGAGCCGCAACCATGAAATTCGCTGCGCTGACGGACATTGGAAAGTACCGCGCGCTCAACGAAGATTTATATTTCGTTGACGAGGAAATCGGATTATTTGTCATCGCGGATGGTGTAGGAGGTCACGATGCGGGCGATGTCGCAAGTCGCATCGCTGTCGCGGTTTTCCAAGAATGGGCAGATGAACGCTACGGTGTGCCTGCGGACAGTTTGGAAACAAGCCCTGCCAGAAAATTGACGACGTTAAAGGAACTAACTACCGAGGCTAATCGCAGGGTCCACGAGAGGTCGCTAACCAGAGATTTTAGTAACGGGATGGGCACAACCCTCATTGGTGCCTTCATTACATCGTCCGAACTAATCTACGCGCACGTCGGCGACAGTAGGCTCTACATCTTGAGAGACGGCATCCTTAACCAGATATCCAGGGATCACTCGCTCGTTCAGAGGCTAGTCGATGCCGGGAAATTGACCCCGCAAGAGGCGCGTGTCCACTCCAGACGAAACATAATTGATCGGGCAGTCGGTTTTGAGGCAGCCGTGGAGGTCGATTGTGAGATTTATCCACTCGCTCCCGACGACATCGTTCTCGCGTGTACGGACGGTTTGCACGACATGATAGTTGACGATGCGGAGATCGCCCGGATCATCTCGGACGCATCAGACCTTGACGCCGCAAGTCGCGGACTGGTTGACAAGGTTCTCGAATACGGCGGAAAGGACAACGTGACCCTGGTTCTAGCCGCGCCCTGTTAACGAAGAAAAAATCCATTTCTCTAACGCTCAAGCGCATTGATTCCGTGATACAGGCAAGAATCCTAGCCTCCGCGTAAATTTGGCGGGGCAAGGGATTTCTAGCAAGACTTGCTATCAGGATTTTCTATCGTCTAAAGATCTCTATCACAGGATTGGCTATCGCGCTCGTTATCCACTCGTTTGATCTATTCGCTCAGTTGATTCCTCCCTATTCATTCGGTTGATTTCCTTTAATTCCACCCTAAAACGTCGCTTGATGGGTCGCGACCTGGAGATCGCTCCTACAAAGGCTAGTGCGCGGTGCGCACCTTACGGAATCTCTATCGCAGCCGAGATGTTGGGGATAGCGAATTAAGGGCAGGGGACTTACTATCGCCTAAGGATTTCTATCGCAGGATTGGCTATCGCCTCGTTATCCACTCGCTTGATCCTGTTTCATAGTCTCCCGCACTCCCCTTCAAGAGTCGCCTTTTCCAACGCAAACAGTGGCCAAGAACCGACACTAGGTCGTTGTGGTAACTTTGGCAAGACCTCGGCGCCCACCGTATTATACAGACAACGCTCTGAAGTTGCCAATTGAAAAGAGGGAAGAGGAAAGGAAGTGTGACTTTGTCTCACTTCTGATAGCGATTTCATCGAGCGTTGGGTTATCATATTTCCCCTGATCGTTACGGAACCTAGCCAAACACGCTTATCTGCGGAACGGTACATGAGGAGGGCTTTATGCAAGACCAAATGAAAATCGGAATCATTGGTTGCGGAAATATCAGTAGAGCATACTTTGGCGGCGCCCAAAACACGAGCGCCTTGGAAATCAAATCCTGCGCGGACATTCACATGGAAGCCGCCCGGGCGGCGGCGAACAATTGGGGATGCCAAGCCGTCAGCGTGGACGACCTACTGTCTGATGAAGAGATTGAATTCGTCATCAACTTAACCGTGCCAAAGGCGCATGTAGAGGTCGCAATTTCGGTGTTGGAATCGGGCAAGCACGTCTACAGCGAGAAGCCGTTCGGCGTGAACATTGAAAGTGGTCGACGACTCCTGGCGAAAGCGGCTGAAACGGGATTGCGCGTCGGTAATGCACCAGACACCTTCTTCGGGGCCGGCATTCAGACGTCGCGGAAGGTGGTTGACGAAGGCGGAATTGGAAAGCCCATCGCCGGCACCGCGTTCATGTGCGGTCAAGGTCCAGAGAGCTGGCACCCCACTTCCGCATTCTTCTATGACATCGGTGGTGGACCAATGCTAGACATGGGCCCTTATTACGTGACTGCATTGGTCAACCTTCTAGGCCCCGTCAAACGTGTCGCTGCAGTCACCACCAAGGCGTTCGAGGAAAAAGTGGCGACCAGCGAAGCCGCCTATGGTTTGCGCATCCCTGTGAAAACCACCACGCACCTGACCGGGGCGCTTGAGTTTGTTAGCGGCGCCGTCGTAACAATGATTATGAGTTTTGATATGTGGAGGCATAGCTTGCCGTGTATAGAACTTTACGGCGAAACAGGCTCCATTCAGGTGCCGGACCCGAACGGATTTGCGGGACCAGTGTTCCTTTCACAAAATCGTGAGGATTGGTCGGAATTCCCACACGCCTTCCCTGCGAATGCTCGTATGATCGGCGTAATCGACATGGTTCGGGCTATTCGCTCCGGGCGGCCGCACCGCGCCAGTGACGCTTTGGCTTACCATGTTCTGGAAGTCATGCTCGCATTTGACAAGTCTTCGGAATCGAATGAGCATGCGGTAATCCAGAGCGATGTGGAACGCCCCGCCCCGCTGCCGCTGGGACTTGATGAATGGGCGGTGGAGGATTGAAGGATTTCATTGACTGTTCCGTCGGTTGGGTTGAAGAAGTGAAACCCAACTCAAAGTTGAAAATATAGGAAAATGGCATAGCATCTCGATTAGGCACAGCCGCTCCTGATGAATTGCCAAATCCAGTAAATCCCCACCGCAGAAATCGAGAGACCTAACTTGAATGTCAAAACTTGCATAGAGGTCATACTATGAACCAGCAACTCAAGCTGCAATGGCAGGAGGAATTCGTTGAAGCGGACGCACAAATTGTTAGACAGATGCTCGCTCAAGAACCGGGATTGGTCAATGTGCGGGTCAGGCGCAGCAATCAAACCGAGCCACGATGGGGTCCAATGTTTGTAGCCAGCGTCAAGCTCAATAGTCTGGAGAAAATCAAAGCCCTCGTAGAAGCGGGGGCAAATGTCAACAACAGTGAACTTGGCACGCACTGGCCCAGCACCGATTGCGAAATCAACAGGTACTTAATTGAGCGCGGTGTTGACGTGAATCAGCCGAGTTTTCTCGGGTTCCATGCCATCGGAGTTACAGAACTAGATTCCTTTCTTCTGATGATGAAACACGGGCTCGATCCCAACTTCACGTGGGCTTACATTGGACAGACGATGTTGCATATGCAAGCCCTGCATGACGCGGACAAGGAATTGGCGTGTACGTATATGCTGATCCGGGCGGGAGCAGATGTCAACGCGCAAGCCCGAACCGGTCTGGATGACGAACCCATCATGGAAAACGAGCACGGAATCAGGTACGGTCGAGAAACCCCGCTTCACTCCGCCGCTCGATCCGGCAGCAAGCTGCAAGTGCGACTTCTACTTGACCACGGAGCGGACGCCTCGCTCAGAACGGTCAGCCGGATCGTCGAGCCCAAGCAACTCACCGAGTGGACTGGGGAAGTTACATCGTTCCTCTGGCCCATGACCGAATTCAAGCGAGTATTGTTTGAGCCGTATGCGGGAGAAACACCGTTGGAGATGGCGATCCGCTACGGACATCATGACGTGGCGGCAATCCTTAAGGAAAGAGCTGGATCGACTGAACGAACAGCGAAGAATCAAGGAAGCGAATAGCGACCACGATAGAGCGCCCATAAAGATCCCTTCATTGCGCATTTCGGATGGGCTGTAACATTAAGATTCTGAATTCGTATAGACTGTCTCATTGACTGATGTAGTTTTTCTTGAAGATTGGTGTCCCTATCGGCGCTGAACCTGAAAATTGACACTGCGTCTTATGCTGCCCCAAGTGGTAGCCACCTTATCGCGGGGATGAACGGAGAGCGAACCGCCCGCGGTGAGGGTATAGCCGTTACCTGAGGCATCGGCATAAGAAGGCGCACCGGGCCCCTCCTCAAAGTGCCAAAGTGCTATCGTGCGTGCGTCAGCGGAAAATCGGCGTTTCGGGTGAATATTGCCATGTATGTCGTAACGGAACCCCTTAGATACGCGAACGCCGTCAATGTAGCCCTTCATTGAGGTATATTGTTGTCCCCATCGAGCGCCTTCCTTGAACTGTATAATTGGCGATCCGCCAATTACGAAGGGAGCGGGCGTGCGCCCCATCAGGCCCGGCTTAATTCCAGACCCTAAGGGTTTGCGGTTGAAAAACGGAAACCGTATAACCCTATGTTTCTCCTGTTTTAGCTCATAGGCAATATGAGTCCAACGCCTCAACGGGTAGTCTTCGATCCGTATGGGCACAAAAATACCGCCATCACCACGGTTATTTTCTGTCGGTTGTTTTGATTGCGCAAATTGGAGATAGGTAGTGCCATGCGGTTCAAGCATGTCAGCGCGCGAGTCGAGGTTTCGCCCACGGATTACCGCAGTATAGCTTCCAGGTTTGGCAAATATTATCCACTGTCCCTCGCGTGTGTCTAGATTATCGAAACGACCGTCTTTCGGTTGATCGGTCAAATAAATCCATGCCTCAATCGTGATTCCGTCACGATTGGCATTGTCGAAAACGTTGGGGTAATCGGCGTAGGCATACCCATCGGGACGTAGTTCAAGGACATCCGGCGGCACCAACTCACGCTGAGCGATGACGTGCTGCACGAAAATCAGCGCAACGATTAAGACTACAATACTAAATGAAGAAACTTTCTTAAACGGCATGACATTTGCCAATCGAACGATGCTTGCCTTGATTCCTTGCAGTTCAATGTTTCACATTTTTGGCAACTCATTTCCATTCCAAGTTGTTGACCTAATGCGCCTTAAGCGAATCGGGAACATTTCAACATCTCAGCGCGTCACGTGACCCTATATCGTAGGGGCGAGGTTACCTCGTCCCTCCAGTTAGGTAATTCTCGGTCAATTACAGTCACGGCTCGGAAAAGTGTCAACAGAACCTAGTAAATACGTGCAAACATCTTGCCAATCTTCACATTATCGGGAGTAGACGTGTAGATAACCGATGTCCATTTCAACTGAGCGCCCTGCATTCGCGAGTTCCTCAAGGCGGGATCCCGAACTGGTTGCGCGTAAGTAGGTTTCGGTCACCTAGAGAACCGGTAGGAGATTTAGAAAACATCAAAATCTTTCAAGGGTATCACTATAGAAGCATCCGATGATGTCATATCACGACCGACGCAAATCGTCCCGATAGGTTAGTCTGGAACATCTACTACTGCTGCGTATAGCAACGCTGTCGTTTTGGAGAAACACGTGACTGTACATATTCTGAACGGCTCGTCCAAATCCCGCACGCCATCTTGACCGCCAAACACAGTTATTGGACCATTCTTACACTCTTGATTGGGACTGTGGCGGCACACCTACGGAAAGAAACGATACCCATATCCCCCGACAATCTCACGTATGATGGTCCACAACCCACCGATAACATGCTGCCCCAAGATCACTCCCAAGAAGAAAAGCACCAACCTGCGATAGAGCTGTATGCCTCCGAACTTTAGTATCACCCACTTCACCAACCACGCCAGAAACACGGAGAACCACATCGCGCTCATCACCCAACCGCAAGCCACCGCATACCCGACAGGATGAAACGGAAACCCGACAAACCGATGGTGCAGCACCGTAAACAGCGCCGTGATACCAGCCCCCAAACCCACCTCCCGTAGCATGAGATCGTTTCCCTCGCCCGGGTTTTGCAACCACACCTCAAGGCGCCGGAGCGCTTCCGATCCCAGATTGTACCGGGTTCCCGTACCGTGGCGGTACATGGCATCCGTGTATGCCCAAAAGCCCGCGACCGTGCCGACCACGGAAGCCACAATCATCGCCGCCAGAAACCTTCGGCTCGACGCCCCCACGGTCTGCGCAAGTTTGAAACCTTCAAGCTGATGGCCTACCGGATGAGACCGATACGCCCGGCTCATCCAATACAGCCTTGTGAACAGCGCGATGTTGCGCGCGCCCGTGCGGCGTGCCCCGAGCCCGTTCAGAATGAGCTGCTCGGGACCTATCCACTCGGCATCGTGCGCCGGCGGTCCCGTTTCGGCGCGGATGCGCGCAAGCGCGATCATGTAGAGAAAATAGATTAGAAGAAAAAGGGCGGCAATCGCCACCGACATGCCGGTAAAGTATAACGCTAGTACCAAGATACAAATGCCCGCCACCATCCCGATCAACGCAGTTCGATAGCGCAATGGCTCGTTCGCCTCGGCTCCTTCAGGCGAATCGCCGCGAATACCCCAGCCCAGCACCTGCCGCAGGTATTTGCGGCTTGCCCACAAGGCGAGGATGGTAAGTGCAATCCACGCGCCCGATGTCTGATAGCTCCGGTACGGTCCCGGCGTATGCCAGACCCCGACTGCCCGCCGCAAGATGAGTTCCGCCTTCCAGAACAGGTGGAAAAACCACGCCGAAAACGAGAGGTTCACCGGCAGGAAGTAGACCAACCCGATCACGAAAGGATACACCGCCACCGGCGTCCAGCCAATGGCATTCCACGGCTTTGCCGTGAACAGCGGCGCGGGGTTGTACACGATTTTTAAACTGGGAACAACCGGAAAGAGACCGTGCAAACCGTTAATGACATCAATGCTGCCGGTCAAGATGAACCCGATCCACAGCCCGCGATTCGAGAGCAATCCTGTCCCGCCCCGCGCTAGTTCCAACGGCAACTGGATGACCGGGTAGGACAATTTCTCATTTTCCGTCCACTGCTTCCGGATTATGGCGTTCATGCACAGCAGAACGAAGAGAAGCACTACTAGGAACCCGCTCCAGAATGCCACTGGTAGCAACCATGCGCTCAAGTTCCTATCGGCGTAAAGCGTGGTCTCCCCTTTTTGGAATGCGATGAGAGCGCTTTCCTCATATACGGTGAGCCATTGAGGGATATGACGCCCGAACAGCACCGCCCACTCGTTTTCCGGCGTGGCGGCCCACATAGAGGTCAGCGTCGGGACCACGACAATCATCAGATCATGACCGAAGATTCCGGTGCCGATCGATAGCATCACATAAACGATGAGGATCTCGCTCGGTTGGAAAGCGATCTGTGGAACGGCTCTCTTGAGCAGTGCGTTCAGAATCACTAACACAAAGATGCTGAACGTCACGTTATAAAAGAGCGTGAAAAGCGTAGAATAGACGGCGGGGTTGAGCGACTCCGCGTGCATTAGCCAGTAGAGGTTGATCGGTATCAGCAGCGCTCCCAGGATCAGGGCGCGATGGAACGACATCTTCCTCTCTGCTTGCAAAGGCGTCGAATCTCCTCAAGTGGGAAGTGGAGAGGCGAGAATTGCTCTCTCACTTCACGTGGGGTGTGGTTTGCCGCGGGGTTGATTCATCTGAACGTTAAGCCGCTTTGTGCTGTACCAAACGTCGTCTCGCACTTGCACGTGCAAGCCCGACATCCAATGAGATATGGCGATACTCGGTGATACCGAGATTGATCGCATGCGCTGTTTCGAGGTCAAACCCCCACTCAATCCATTCCGTATAATCTGCCTCCGGAATATCACCGGCTGCGATGACCTTCATGATGCTGATACCCTTTCCAAGGTCATACGCGCGTTGGAGGTATTCCAGATGCCGATCGAGGGGACCACCCTCTAACAGCCTACCCTCCTTATTCGCCGTCGCCAGGATCACCTCGATTTCGGGATGGTCAATGACCGCATCCATGACGGTGCCCGTGTGGACATGTGTGGAACATCCGATTGCTCGGACTTTGCCAGCTTTCTTCGCTTCCCGATACGCGTCCAAGGCACCCACGCGCGAGACCAAATCATCGGGTGTAGAGATGCCGTGCAGCAGCAGAACATCGACGTATTCCGTTTTCAACTCCTGAAGTGAACGCGTGATGCTGACGGAGGCACTCTTGTAGTCTTTCGCGCCGTTCTTCGTTTGAATGACAACCTTGTGTCTTGGAATTTGGCGCACCGCCTCTCCGAGGTGGGGTTGTGTCCCGTAACCCTCGGCGGTATCCCAAAAGGTGATTCCTTCGTCAAGAGCTCTCAACATCAGTTTGCCGCCCGCTTCGTAGGTATCGCAGGTGTCCTTAATCCGTCCCGCACCGAAGCAGAGCCGTGAAATCTCTATTCCCGTATTTCCGTATGCCAGATATTCCATTGTACCCTCCCAATCACCCGTTTGCTATTCGCATCAAAAAATCCTTATAACTCTTGTTATCGGTGTTATCGTCAATTCCATTCATATTTACACATATTCGGTAGGTGCGGTTTCCAACTGCACCTACGATACTTAATAAATGCCGGTTCGGTTGGGAAACCGAACCTACCGCAGTGCATAAATAAAAATTGGTGTTGCTCTAGTCCTCTCCACCGTGCCCATTCAGGTTGGCTGTTTCCTAGGCACTCTGTTCCGACTCGTAACATGCCTCCTTCAAGAATTGGAGCATCCGTAACCGTCGAGGCGGGGCATCTTTGAACGTTTCCGGCGTGTAATAACCTCCATCTTTGTGGTACAGCCACTTGATGTATTCCGCTTCCTCCGGCGTTCGCGGCTTTTGTAGATAGTTGATATAAATCCCGCGCCGTTTCACGCCCGCACCGAATGCCGCATGGTAGAGCTTCACATTGAACGCCAGTAGATCGCCCGGATCCGTTTCGATCGGAAACACGCCGGGAATGTCCCTCCCAAGCGGAAGAATGTCGTCGCCATATTTCTCCAACCGCTGTCGGTAAGGAAGAAAGTGACTGCCCGGCAGCACGGTGAGGCAGCCGGTTGTTGCTCTGACGGGATTTAGATAGAAAATCACCTTCAGTTGAAGATGCCCCTCCGGCGCAATATCGTCATGATGCCACTTTGTGTTGTGCGTCCGAATAGTCCCCTGCGAAACCGTAAAAACATAGTCTTCGCCGAGCAAATCCTCAAGGAACTCATTGAGTTTGTCGCTGTCAAGCAGCGGATGATAGACCGCAGGATTAGATTCAAAGAACTTGAGCGCATTTATCATCCTTCTCTCTTCGTTTGTCTCCAGCGTCTTGAGACCCTTGGCTCTTTTCAATGTCTCATCGAATGCGTCGGTGTACCGCTGCAAGTCTTCAGCAGGAAGAAAATTCTTCAAACGGAGGAATCCCAAGGTTTCAAAATGGTGTTTCTGGGCTTCCGTTAGCATTTTTCACCTCGTGTGGATTCAATGCGTGCTTCCAAGTTCGACTTTGTACAAACGTATTTTCGTAATTGTTTAGTTCAGTCCAGAACTTACGCGCCAACAGGATATCGTGACCTGGAGATCGCTCCTTCATTACGCTTATGGATCTCTATCAGGATCTACTATCGCCTTCGTTATCCACTCAGTTGATCGTTCCCTATTCGGTCACTTGATCTATTCATTCAGTTGATCACTCACTATCCGTTCGCTTGATGGTGTAGGAACGAGGATTAAACTGCAGCACGACGAACCAACATTCCCAAAACAGATTGATAGACTAAACAGTTACGTATTTTCAAACAAGTTCTCAAGCAGACACATAACCCCACACGAAACAAGCATTCTAACAGGTGTAATCCACTTTATCCCTTCCACTCCCATCCACCGCGCGTTTCCGAGTTGTCCGATCTCAGGCTATTTTATTCCGAATCGTAGCATGCCTCCTTCAAGAATTGGAGCATCCGTAACCGTCTCGGCGGGGCATCTTTGAAGGTATCAGCGGTGTAATATCCCCCGTCTTTGTGGTACAGCCACTTGATGTACTCCGCCTCCGCCGCGGTCCTGGGCTTTTGTATAAAGTTGATGTAAACCCCGCGCCGTTTCGCTCCCTCTCCGAATGCGGCATGGTAAAGTTTCACGTTGAAAACCAGCAGATCGCCCGGATCCGTCTCAATCGGATAGACGCCGGGAACATCCTTCCCAAGAGGCAGAATGTCTTCGCCATATTTCTCCATCCGCTCCCGATAGGGAGGAAAGTGGCTTCCCGGCAGCACGCAGAGGCGGCCGGTTGTAGCTCGGACGGGTTCCAGATAGAAAATCACTTTCAGATGAATATGTCCCTCCGGTGCGACATCGTCATGATGCCAATTCGTATTATGCGTGCGAAGGGCGCCCTCCGACACCGTGAACACATAGTCTTCGCCGAGCAAATCCTCTATGAGTTCATTTAGTTTATCGCCGTCAAGCAGCGGGTGGTACACCGCCGGATTCGACTCGAAGAAGCGAAGGGTAGCTATCGTCCTTTTTTCTTCGTTTGTCTCCAGCGTCTCAAGACCTCTGGCTCTCTTCAAGGTCTCATCGAACGCGTCGGTGTACCGTTGCAGTTCATCGGCAAGGAAAAAGTCCCGCAAACAGAGAAACCCCAACGTTTCAAAATGGTGTTTCTGAGCATCTGTTAACATTCTTCACCTTCCGTGGGTTCGTAGCGTGATTTCCGACATGGCTGTTTTTCATAATCCGCAATCATCATAACCATGGTTTTTTCCCAATATCGACCCATCAACAGGCTGCGCGCGCCCAAAATTCTGCTAGTTACCAGATAATCCCTTTCAAATTAGGTACAAACCGTGTTCTTCTCACCTGCTCGTCGGATGGTGCATCTTCATAAAGCGGATAAGCCACGCCTTTTGGATCGATAGAGACGACGTCTGAACCGCGCAGTTCCAATTTGTATGGGATTTCCCCGAGCACCCGATGCACCACCCGTTGCGGCACCGGAAACTCTAACGTGACCCGATCCCCCGGTTTCAGCCAACCGATCCGCAGATAACGCCCTTCAACCAACCCCCGACGCGCCTCCGTCCCGACGGTTACCCGCACCGCGTCGGTCGGACACCACTCCGGAATCCGCACAGCCACTTCGGGCGCATCCTTAATGCGAAGCACTACCTTCCCCGATGCCGGCAAATAGCTATCGATGTCGAGCCATTCGGAGGCGCGATTCAGCAACAGGTGCACCTTTACCACATCGCCCGTCCTGCTCAGCATGCTATCCCACACACAAAAAAAGGTCCGTGCGCCGTTAGCCGTGCAGCAGTGCATAATTGACGAATCCATCAGCTTGGGCCCATCGGGAGTTTGATTCACCGTAAGCGCCTCATTGGCACGCATCCAACCGAAGAACGATCCGACGGATCTCTCGCGAATATTCGTGCTGTCCTTGTATAACCGGTTGTCCGGCTCCGTATTATAATAGCTATCGGGGATGTGTTCGAACAGGTGAGGATCGCACAGTTGCCCCTGAGCGTACACATTGCGAACCCACCGATCAATGTCGTCCCAGTAATCGCCCAAACCGGCGCGGGTCAAATACAACGCCAGCCAGACCATATCGGCAACCTCGCAAATCTCGACCGAATTGCCATACCTTTCCAAGTAGCGGTCCGTTCCTTGTTGGACCTCGGGATAGAACCCGATGAGCGGATCCCCCATCTCGCGCGTCCAGCGGTAGCACGCGTCTACCCGCTCCAGCACCTCCCGATCTCCGATGGCGTAGCCGTACTCGCACACCGCCATCAAGGCGTAAAGTCCGTGATGATAGTGCCAAAACGTGTAGCGGCCATCTTCGTGCTTGAAAACGCGAGCTAACGCCCAACGAGCCAATCCACGGCACAACTCCAGAGCAGGCTCATAACCCGTGACGCGGTAGAACAGCCCCGCTCCGTGTCCGGTAGAACCTATCGAATATATCGTTGTGAACATATCTTCCTTGCTATATAAGCCGCCGCCTTCGTCCGGCATCATACCCGGTTCATCGGCATTACTCGGCGGACTTTGCCCCGGCTGGTATTGTGCTCTCCACAGAAACCTGAATCCATCCTTTTCCCGCGTCAGGGACAGAAGGCGATCGACCTTGCGTTTGCCAATATCAATCCATTGCGGGTTATCGTCAACCTGCGCCAGTATCGACATCGTGACAAGTTGTCTACCCTCGCCCCAGATCTCGGAGAAAGGTGTCATTTCATCAGCCTCACCCTCCGCAAAATGGGCTATGCCCATGGGAACCCTGTCGAATATATCGGTCGGGCAATAAGTGAGTCCGTCCTCGCCAATCAGGTCTACCTGCGCCTGAATGACTCCCGCGTCTACATCCAAACTTGACGCTTCCCCGGACGCCAGTCGGCACAACGCCAACGCCTCCACGAATTTCGGTGGAATATTCAGATACACATCAATCAAATGGTTGACGAACAGCACCGCGGGTTTGCGCGAGAAGTCCACGATAAATTTCAATCCCCATCGTGATTCTGCATCCCAGACGTTGGTTAGGGCATTGATAGCCAGCGCCATCCTGTCCGCCAAATCCAGCGTATCCGGCACCTCGGCTTCATAACGGTCACCCTCTATGCATCGTGCCGTTGGGTTGGGTTCAGGCATACGTATTTTTTCCTATTCATCTCAAAATGGTTGGAAGTTTCACGGTCCCGGATTTCTTGCTTGGCGCGATCAATTTTACCGGTCCGAATCATATGTTTTTCTTATACCATTTCTCTAAATTGCGAGTGCGTTAATTTCGAGGATTAAGTGAAGAAACCCGTGTGGAGCGGAGCTAGAAGCCTTTCTCTGTGCAAAACCGGCGGGGCAAGGGGATCTCTATCGCGCTCATTATCCATTCGCTTGATTCCCGCCTACGGAGAACGTGAATGATATGATTCAAACTTCATATGCACTATTATTCAAGCGAAATGGTATTACCTCTGCCGGATAAACTTTTGCAACCGACCATCCGCCTGCACCTCGCTCACATACATGTCGCCATGCGAGTCTACCCAAATCCCGTGCGGGCATGCATAAAACATCCCGGGCACTTCATTGCCGCGTTCACTTCCCCACTGAGTAATCACCTCGCCATCAAGCGTCATAATCGTGAGGTGCTGATCCATCTCCGCTATGTACACGACATCGTCTTCATCAATGTAAATGGTGTCCGGATGCTTCAACCCGCCCCACTCTTGGATGTACTCGCCATCAAGCGTGAAAAACTGAATCCGATTGTTGCTGCGGTCGGCGACCATCACGCGGTTACGCGGGTCCACCCGAACACAATGCGGCAGATCAAACTCTCCGGGCCCCGTCCCCGGCGTACCCCACGACATCATTAACTCTCCGTCGGGCGAATACTTGTGCACGCGCGCGTTTCCGTACCCGTCACTGATGAACATCTCGCCATCCGGACCGATTGCGAGATCGGTCGGTAAATTGAACGGCTCACCTTCTGCACCAGGCTCGCCCTGCTCCCCGACGGACATCAGCAGTTCACCGTCTGACGTGAATTTGTGCATAATATGCGCGTCCCGCTCAACACAATAGACGTTATCTTCGGCATCAATGAAAATACCGTGCGCATCCACAAGGACATCGTCTCCCAACGACGTGAGAAAGTTACCTTCACGATCAAAAACCACCAAAGGATGCTCGCTTCGGCTATAGACATAAACCCTGTCTTTCGAATCCACCCCCACGGCGGCAATCCACCCGAAATTCCATCCATCGGGCAATTGCCACCAGTTTTCCTGAACTTCGTACGTATGACTTCCTGCTCCGTATGTCATGGACTTTTCCTCCGAGAACCCAAACGTTGTGTGAATGAATCATTCCATGCCTCGGATTCATTATCTCATAGTCAACCCCGATTTGCAACAATCAAGCGAGATTCGACGAACGGACAAATCAACCAAGCGGACAGTTAGTGCGGTAGAAATTCTCTTACGATTTCAAAATCTATATGTTACAACCGATCCGAGACGCGCAATGAAGGGATCTCTATGGGAGCTCTATCGCCTTGGGACCTCTATGGGATTAGCTATCGCCCTCGTTATTCACTCGGTTGATCCTACCGTTTATGGGGTGTTTTGGTGATTGTCTGAATCACGGATTTTCACTGATTAAACGGATTACACGGATTATACCCTTTTTGTTGAGTAAAATTGAGCTTGTTTCCTCGACAATTATGGTTTCTAATACGACTTACGCGGCACCAGCAGGTCGCGATTCGGAGATGGAATCTCTATGGTCGTACAGAGGCGATCACAATCTAACAGATTGTGGTACGAAAATCTACGATCTCGCTTGAACGTGGCTGCTACTCTACCAGACGCTCGAAAACACGCAATTTCCGGCAAGGTGAAGTATAACCGTATGTTGTGTCTCAAATCCCCGTCATTTTGCCTAAAGGACGGGGATAAGTTCGCACTCTTCCACCTTTCCAATCTCATTCATCTTCGTCGTTTACAACGATAGGCCTAAATGCTGAAACCGCATGCCAGCCTTTTCGCTTGAGGATTTCATGGTGCTTTGCTATAATCTGCCGGTAGTTGGCGGCTCAAAAGCCCAAGAAGATTTCGTCAATTCAATATCGGTTGCGGTTTACGTACAGTCTGCCGCGATGAGGTAAACATCCGATGGCATTCCAAAGTGTATCTGGGTTAGGCTTTTTCGATAGGAGCAAAACATGAAGATTACCGACGTTGAAGTGATTCCAATTTATCCGCGCATCGCTGAACGCAATCAGGATTTTCAGGCGCGATTTAATTCCATCAACCACCGTACGGTTTTTAAGGTGCACACGGATAACGGACTAGTCGGTTATGGCGACTATCGCTGCCCGCCGCCGCCTCAGTCGGAAATTGAGCCGCTCATCAACGCCGACCCGTTTGACTACATCAACAATAATTTAAATGCAGGGATTTGCGGGGCGCTTTATGATGTAATGGGTAAACACCTTGAGGTTCCCGCCCATAAGCTGATGGGACAAAAAGTTCGCGACACCGTTTCGGTTGCCGCTTGGACTCGACCTGCATCGCCGGAAGCCTTTCGTGATGAGATTGCCCGCGCAGCCGACCAAGGGTATATGACTTTCAAGATGCACACGTGCGAATATTACGATGTCGTCGAGCAGACTCGTGCTGCGGAGGAGGTCGCACCTGAAGGATTTAAGATACACTACGATTTCAACTCGAACCGAAGCTTGGCATCGGTACTTCCTGTCGTCAAGGAACTGGAAAAGCACCCTATCGTCGCCTATGTCGAAGACCCGATAGTGCGTGACGATATCGACAGTTGGCGAAGATTGCGGGAGCAAAGCCGCATTCCAATTGTTATGCACGTTCCACAGCTTGGCGGCGTTTTGGAGGTTATCAATAGACTGGCTGATGCGTACATGGTAGGCGAAACCGGTATCGGCGACGCGCTGGCTAGAGGTTTCGCTTACGGAAAAGCCAACATTCAAACCATTATTCAACTAACCGGTGGTACGCTGACCAAAGCGTTGGCATTACATCTGGGTGCCGTGCTTCCGGCAATGACTGGCCATTCGATAAATCTCGACGATCAGTACGAAGAGGACATCACGACGGAGCGGATTCCGATTGTCGAAGGATCGTCGCCAGTGCCAGAAAAACCTGGTCTCGGCTACGATGTTGATGAAGACGCCCTGGCGCGTGCTGCGGCGAACAAACCGACGGTGATACCGAGGCATGTAGGCATTTTGCATTTGCCAAACGGTCAGAAACTGTACACACCATCTTTTCCCTCCGTTAGCCGCATTACCGGTCGCGAGGAGGGGACGCTTCGGGGAATAAACTTCGAGTTGTGGGACGACGATGGATCCGAAGAATTCGCACAAATTCACGACCGAGTCCAACGGGAAGGCAACGTTCTTCTCGTTTAACCCCCTCTGCCACCGGTAATCGGGATTCTCATTTACTGGAAGAAGGTAAACGGATAGAATTGGATTTGATGGCGCCAACCAAGACATGCCACGGAACCTGCACCCTCGATAGTCACGTCGACACCTCAAGGGTCTAGTCATTGTCCCAATGTGCAACTATTTTCTCGTTAGGGAGGTATTTGGATGTCACGACAGTTTGAAGGTAAAGTAGCTCTGGTGACCGGTGGAAACTCGGGAATTGGTAAAGCGACGGCTGTCGCTTTTGCGAAGGAGGGAGCAAAGGTCGCTATTGCTGCCCGACGTGAGGCGCTTGGCAGGGAAACTGTAACGGAAATCAGGAATGTTGGCGGCGAGGCGATTTTTATCAAAGCCGACATGTCGGAAGTCACAGATATACAAGCGATGGTCAATAAAACTGTTGAAACCTTCGGGCGATTGGATTATGCGTTCAACAACGCCGGGAGGTATGGGGGACGTCCGCTGCTTGACGCGACCGAGGAGGAATGGGATGAGTTCATGAATATTAATCTCAAGGGCACTTGGTTGTGCATGAAGTACGAGATTCCAGAGATGATTAAGGTCGGAGGCGGGGCGATTGTCAACAACTCCTCTGTGTCGGGCGAGGGGGGTTGGGATGGCGGATCATTATACGTTGCGAGCAAGCACGGCATCAACGGGTTGACCAAGTGCGCGGCGATCGAATTCGCGAAACAGGGGGTTCGGGTCAATGCGGTCGAACCCGGAATTATAGAAACGCCCGCTTGGGGCGAGATTTCGCCGGAACGTAGAATAGAACTGAACGCCATGCAACCCATCCCGCGAATGGCTAGCGCCGACGAAGTGGCAGATCCGGTCATCTGGTTGTGCTCGGAGCAGTCTTCGTACGTTACCGGCGTGACACTGCTGGTTGATGGCGGCATGTGTGCCAGACCGTGATGCCTGTCAGACGGACTCCCCCAATTTGTCCGAGCACAAATTCACGTGTCCACCAGACAATGTCCGCATAGCCCACGACAACTACGATTGAACGCATTGGGACGCAAATTGAAGATGACCCCACAACAGCGGTATCTATTCGATGCGACAGGATACCTGCACATCAGGGGCGTTCTCACGCGCGACGAGTTGGCAAACGCTCAACACGTTGTCCGTCGTTTTATTGACGCATCAACCGACAAGATACCGTTTGGTCCCGGCGACTTCCTGCCGTTTTTGGTCTTTGACAAGGTGCTTGAAAACCTGGTTCTGCATCCGTCAATCTGGCCGATTATTACGGAACTGACCGGGGGCAAGCCGCGTATGTTGCCGAGCAGCCATTTGAAAATCACTACGCATAACGATGCGCCGCTAAGGCTGCACTCCCTGAGAGAGCCTGTCGCAGGCAAACTGGGGCCACGACCCGAACCCTACTGGCAAGGTGGACATACCTACTGCTATGATGGAAAAGTGCAGTGTGATTATTTTAATGTCTTCTGGTATTTTACTGACGTTTTTCCCGGGGACGGAGGTCTGGTTCTGGTGCCGGGATCACATAGAAGCCAGTTGATACGCTCGCCGGAGGTGTCAAGAAGCCTGTTCAATAACGGAGAATTCCTCTCTGATGGGGGCCTACCCCAAGGTTTGGTCAACGTTACCGCAAGAGCCGGTGATGTTGTGATTGTCAACGAGGAACTTACGCATGGGACGATGAAATGGAAGCCGATTGATCGAAATCGGATCGTATTTCTCTTGGGCTGCGGCCCGCAGCATGTTGTTGGCTCCAAGCCCACGGAAAATTTGTCGCAGGAAGACCTTGGCGGACTATCTCCAGAAACGCGGGAATTTTTGGCGATGGCGCCCGTCACTCATACCAAGGAAATCGTTAGTCGAGAGAATCTGGCGGAGTCTGAGAATGCTTGAAAACTGAGGGGCCGGGTAGACCACATAAAATACGGTAGGCGAGGTCGACCGAGTGAATAGCGAGAACGATAAGAATTCGCTGCCCTAGGTTTGAAAGTCTTGATTAGCGATATTAACTCACTGCAAATGTAAAGAGGTGTATAATACCATTTTCTATATATTGACAGTGCATAAATGGCGTCAATCAAGTCTTTCCAAAGCGGGGCAAGGGGATTTGCTATCGCGCTCGCTATTCACTTGCTTGATGGATCTCTATCGCACTCACTATTCGCTCGCTTGATTCCCGCCTACGAGGATTGGTATGAAGGACAACAGTGGGTATGGGTCGTGTCATAATGGTATAACCACTAACTGCCGTCACTAGAAGTCTGCGATTTTGGAGGGAGAGTTTATGAGCAAAATCTATGAACCGCTTGACGACCTCAAAACTTCGGATTTGCCGGAGAAGACGCTTCCGTTTTGGAAGATCGCCGGTCCCGGTGCGATACTGGTAGGTCTATCCATCGGCGCGGGCGAGATTGTGATTTGGCCCAGAATCGCCGCGGAATACGGCGGGAGCATGGTCTGGGCGGCGGTGATCGGGATTTTTATCCAGTTATGGGTAAATTTCGAGGTTGCACGCTGGACGATCGCGACGGGCGAAACCGTCTACACCGGTTATAGCCGCGTGTGGCGCGGGTTTGCGCCGTTGTTTATTCTCCTGACATTCGTCAGTTGGATTGCTCCCGGTTGGGCACGGGCATCGGGACTTGCGCTCAAAGCCCTGCTCATCGGTCCCGGGGGTTGGGGTTCCGATACGTTTTGGACGGTGATTACGTTCGGGGCGGTGACACTCATCCTGTTTGGTCCAAAGCTCATCTACAATTCAGTCGAGAAAACCATTGAAGTGCTCGTCGCAATTGTAACTATCGGTTTGATTGCTGTGGTGATTGCCATCGGGTCGGCTGACACGTGGAAGGAATTGGGGGGTGGGGTGTTGAATATCGGATACAAGGATCCGGGGATGTCGGTAAAAACGCTATTCATCGCGCTCGTGTTCGCCGGAGCGGGCGGGACAGCCAATCTGTTCTACACGTTTTATCTGCGCGACAAGAACATCGGAATGGGCGGGCGTCTTCCACAGTTGCAGAACCCGCTTCGGGGCCGAGCCGAAACAGTCCCTTCCACCGGATTTGTGGTCGAGGATACCGAAGAAAACCGTACGCGCTTCACGGCATGGTGGAACTATGTGAAGAAGGATCAACTCCTGTTCTTCTGGGCGCTAAACACGGTGACCATGATGCTCTTTATCTTTGGCGCGCTTGCCGTGCTGCATCCCAAAGGGATTGTACCTGAAAAGGGAACGCTAATCTGGGACGAGGCGCAGGTGCTCGCCGAAGTGTGGGGCGGTCCCGGACGTGTGATATTCTTATTGGTCGGGGTGGCAACGCTTTTCAGCACGCAACTTGCATTGGTAGACGGCGTCTCACGGTCGGTTTCCGACATCGTGTACACCAACTTCAAGGGTGCGCAGAAACGGGCGCTGAGCTGGTGGTATATGTTGGTAGCGGGTATTTGGATAATTGCCGGTTGCCTCATCACCTTCGTCATGGAGCAGATGGGGGTTAGCGAACTGGGTTTCCTTTTCAACGCCGCTTACATGGGAGGATTCGCCATGGCGCTCTATGTACCCCTGACACTGTACATCAATCGCCGATTCCTGCCCAAGTTTGCCAAGCCGGGTGGCGTGTGCACCACAATGATGATTCTCGCATCGCTGATTTACGTGGGATTCGCCGTTTCAAGCATTATCTGGGAAATCGGGCGGTTGATTGGCGGATAGGAGGGCTTCTTGAATGAAGCGTGATAAAAAGCAGAAGATTGGGGGGCAAGGTCTTGAAGTCACACAGATGGGAATGGGCGGCGCTGCACTCGGTAACTTGTACGAGGTCGTGGAGGAGGATGGCGCCGCAGAAACGATAGCCAGCGCCTATGCGGCGGGCATACGCTACTTCGATACAGCCCCGCTCTACGGCTACGGACGGAGCGAGAACCGATTGGGGTTGGAGCTATCGCGATATAAACGGGATGAGTTGGTGATCTCTACGAAGGTCGGTTACTCGCTCGTGCCTCGCACCGAGGACGAACCACCCGAATCGCCGTTCGTGGATGTGCCGGCGCTTGACAAAGCCTTCGATTTCTCCTGCGATGCGGTCATGCGCTCCATTGAAGAAAGCCTGAAGCGCCTGCAGACGGATCAGATTGACATTCTGTTTATCCACGACCCGGACGAGGGAATTAGCATTCAGCCGGACTTCGACGACCCGTATACCGTGAGCCATTTCTCGCAGGCGATGGATCAGGTTTATCCGGCGTTGGACGAACTTCGCACTCAGAAGGTGGTGAAAGCCATCGGTGCGGCGATGAACCAATGGCAGATGCTGTACGATTTCGCCGCTGAAGGCGATTTCGATTGTTTCCTGTTGGCGGGACGCTACACCCTGCTGGAGCAGGCACCGGCTCTGGAGTTCCTTCCGCGCTGTGAGGAGAAAGGTATTCGCGTCATCATCGGCGGACCGTACAACTCCGGGATTCTTGCGACTGGCGCGGTGGAGGGAGCCTACTACAACTACCTGCCAGCTACCCCCGAAGTTTTGGACCGCACCCATCGAATACAGGACGTGTGTGTTCGTCACAACGTTTCGCTGCAGGCAGCGGCTCTGCAATTTCCGTTCGGTCACCCGAGTATAGCTTCGGTGATTCCGGGCGCGCGGTCAGCAGCCGAGATTGAAGCCAACGTTGCCTTCTTCGAAGAGGAGATTCCGGATGATTTCTGGACAGAGCTTGGAGACCTATCCCTTGTCGCCAAGGATGCGCCGTTGCCTCTCTCGGAAAATAAACAGTAGGAAAGTGGCAATTAGTGGATAGCTTCCGAAGTCCATTTCTTAATATTTAAAGTGTATTAACAGCGTTAATCAAATTTTGCAGTACGGGGTTTGGTTCGCGGCGTAAGTAGGTTCTCAATCGCACTCACTAACCTGTCAATTTTTTGCTATTGACTCGCTTGATTGGTTTACATGCACATCTCCATGGACAGTGAGAATCTAGAAATGCAACCACTTGTGCAGTGAGGAAGTCGCGATTCGGAGATCGCTCCTACAGCTTTGAATGCATGACACAAGGCAGTTTACGGCACACGGCGTGTGCCTACTACTATTGGCGAAGAGAACAGTGAAGTTTTCCGATGTGTGTGTTGTGAATTGTTGGGTTTCACTATGACATCGGCGATACGAAGCAGGATTTCTATGAGGCGGCGTGTCGCTCATGCCAGTGTGGTTTTTCATTTTTCGTTCAACCCAACCTACGGGCTATGGTCATCAACCGCGCAAGTCGCAGAGTGTTGGATACTTTGCGAGTGAACCGTTTAGTAAGGTCAACCAATAACACCATGATTGAACTACAACCAGATCAACTGCATGTTGCCGACACGCTTTATCGTCACTATCCCTACTTGCATGGCTACATCGCATCCGCGTTGAGCGGAGAGATGGGCACAGTTGCCGTCGATGACGTAGAGTGCCCAACCGTCGGTCGCATCACCCTCGTTTGGGCGAACATCCTGGCTGGCGACGCGACGACTCCGGCAGCAGAGGCGCTACTGGAAGAGATACTCCCGAATACGATATTGATCCCCGAAAATTCCAGATGGGTAGATGCGTTCTACGGGAGATGGGGGCATCGCTTGGAAAAATGGCGGAGGATAACCTGTAGGCACGGATCTTGGAGTATTGAAGCGTTGAAAGGTTTCGAACGCCAAATCCCTTCCGGCTACTCAATTAAACAGGTATCGTGCCCGGAAGAAGTAAAAGGGCTAATCCAAATGGGGGATGGTCTAATCGACTTCCCAAACTACCCAACTTCTGAGGATTTCCTCAACCGGGGCATCGGGTTTATCGTAGAACGCGACGGAGAGATTGTATCGGGTTGCACATCGTATGCGGTTGGCGGCGGAAAATTCGACATCAGTGTTAGGACACGACAGGAATACCAACGGAGAGGGTTGGCGCAAGCGGTTGCCGCCAGGTTAATATTATACTGTTTGCAAGAGGGCATTGAGCCGTGTTGGGACGCACCGAGCGAAGCGGGCGGGAATCTGGGGAAGAAACTCGGGTATACCTACGCAAAACCTTACACGGCGTATCGGGTTCTCAAAGTAAGGGAGCACTGGAATAGCACTTCGTGGATGTAGACGATTTCACGAGATTGGAGGAGGAACAGATGACACGGGGCCGCCAGATCACGGTTTGTGTTCTATCGACTGCGCTAGTCTTGCGGCTCGGAATGTTGGTGCTAGTCGTTCAAGCGCAAGTCCCCAAGGGCACAATAATTGCCTTCGATTCCAGCAGAGACGATAAGGCTCCAAACTCCGAAAAGGCACACTTCGAGATCTACGTGATGGAAGCTGATGGGGGCAATCCGCAAAATCTGACAAATCACCACGCGAACGACCGCAGCCCGTCATGGTCGTTAGATGGCAGGCGGATTGCCTTTAGCACGGACAGAGACGGCAATTTTGAGGTTTATGTGATGAACGCGAACGGCACAAGCCCGCGAAACCTGACGAACCATAACGCGAACGACGGTTCCCCGGCATGGTCGCCTGACGGAAGAAAAATCGCATTTCAGTCCGATAGAGGAGGGAGGTTTGACATCTATGTGATGGATCAGGATGGCGGGAATCTGCAGAACCTGACCAAACTCTCTGCGACTGAGGACCGTGCGCCAGCATGGTCGCGTGATGGCAAGCGGATTGTGTTTGAGTCTCAGAGAGATAAGGATTGGGAAATCTATGTGATGGGTGCCGACGGTCAAAACCCGCTGCGTCTCACGGATAGGCGAGACCACGATCGCGAGCCGTCATGGTCTCCTGACGGGGAGAAAATCGTATTCTCCCGCCGGGAACAGGGCACATGGAATATCTACCTTATGGACGCCGATGGCGGGAATCCGAAAAACCTGACCAAGAATCGCACGGAGAGGGTGGAGTTTCGCGAGCCATCATGGTCGCCTATCGGTCAAAGCATCGCGTTCAAATCGGATATAGAACGGCGTGGCGGCGTGGTGGTTGCGTGGACCGAGATCTTCGTGGTGAATGCTGACGGCGCGGGCAATCCGAAGAACCTGACGCAGAAACATCAGGCTGAGGGTAGGGACGGAGCCCCCGACTGGTTCAATCCCGGTTTTACATTCGCTGTTTCACCCGCCGGTAAAGGGATAACGCTCTGGGGACGACTCAAGAGTTACTTTGTTGAATAGTACCTAGGCTGCAACGAGAAATCCCTACGGTCGGCGGAGATCAAATGAGCGAATAGCGGATAGGATTTTAATCGCCCTCCTTATTCAGTCGGTTGATCGATAGATATCTTCTTGCTCTGCCACGCATAGACGGTCGCGATTCGGAGATCGCAGGGATTTCTATGGTCGTACAAAAGCGATCACAATCTAACAGATTGTGGTACGGAAATCTATGGTCTCACTTGATCGTGGCTGCTGCTTCACCAGACGCTCGAAAACACGCAATTCCAGGCAACGTGAAGTATAGATATCGTCTTGCCCTGCCACGCATAGACGGTCGCGATTCGGAAATAGCGCCACAAACTATCGGCTTCTAATCTTTCCCCATGTCGTCGCCAGTTTGCCCGCAGGTTCAACGGCAACCGCGCCAGAGCCCATAAGCCCGTTGTTCATGATGCTTTCAATATCCGCTTGACTCAGCGCAACATTGAAGACGGCGGCTTCGTCAATAGAGCCTTTGCTCGCAAACCTATTTCCCGCAGGGTGTGCCCACCCACCAATCAGCAGCGGGTTAGCGGTCGCCGAAATCTCTCCCTCTGCCGGCGCTTCATTGAGCAACACACCAACTTCGTTATCCAGCACCCCGTTTGTATAGATTCTTCTGGTTGTCCCGTCAAAAGAGAAAGCGCCGTGATACCAGGTGAAGCCCGCGATAAGCGTGGTTGCACGCTGCAAATCCATGCGCGTGCCGTCAAAGGAGATTTCATTCCAGAAGCCGTTGCTGCGTCCCGAGTAGTTAAATCCCCACTCGCCGCCACCGACACCCTTCATCAGAATCGGCTGCGTCGAATCTGGAAATTCGGTGTGGAACCAGAACATGAGCGTAAAGTTTTTCAGACCGCTGATACTCTCGCCCGCCCCGCAATTGAGGTAATCTTCATCCACGTTATCCTCTCCACTAATGTTAATGGCGGAACCGAATTTTCCGTCGACGATAGTAACCCCATCGCCGATAATTTCACAATCATTACCGTTTCCGGAAAGATCGCTGACCATGCCGTCAGCTATGCCATCCTCAAACAACCACGCCGCGGCCAATGATTCATCAAGACGCCCATGACTCGTGGTAACCAACCCGAGGGAAATAAACAAGAAAGCCGTGAATATCAACAGTTTGGTTCGCATTGTTCTTTGTTCCTCCTGTTAATTTGATTTGCTAAATGTCTGAAGGAAAAGTGGAAATGAGATAGCCGTGTGCTTCTACGCGACAGTTTTAATGTAAGCGCGAATTGCCGATTGAATGTTATCACAGCCAATAGTAGGCGTCAATGGCAAAACAATTCTCGAGGGTGTGGTTTTATTAGACGTGGCAGAAACCGAGTTTTCATTCGCTCCGGGACATTGGTATTTGAATCAAACTCATGCAGACGGATTCTGTTCGTAAGAAGAGGCAAAAACTCGGTTTCTTATTTAGTCCAAACGATTAGAGCGATGCTCGATTGGCACAAGCATGTGAAACCATGTGGAAACATGTGGGGATGGGGCTGCATGGGAGATGAGTGTGAGGGAACCAGTAGCGGTAGACTCGGGGAAGGAATTACGGAGTCGGAGATTAGAATATTTGGATTATCGGTGCTAGTCGGCAACTGCATCGTTACCGACCGGCACCAATACGTCACGCGATTAACGTTTGATGTCGCCCCAGGTTGTGGCTAATTTGCCCGCGGCTTCAACGGATACAACGCCTGCCGAAACGCCGTGATTCATGACGTTATTGATTTCGTCTTGCGTCAGCGCGGCG
Source organism: Candidatus Poribacteria bacterium (assembly GCA_965204085.1). Taxonomy (GTDB): domain Bacteria; phylum Poribacteria; class WGA-4E; order WGA-4E; family JAJDTR01; genus JAJDTR01. The sequence continues at coordinate 676,145 of CBDBEE010000003.1, forward strand.
AGCCAAACGGCGGCATCATCCACGCTGCCAAGAGGTATCCATGCGAGAGGAATCCACGAGAGCCATTCCCCAACCGTTAAACAGCGATCCGACTTGTTTATAGGTCCAACAGCTTCCGCTTGGAACGCCATCTCGCCATTGAGATATATGGTGCCGTGGGCGCCGTCATAAGTGAAAGCCATATGTGCCCATTCGTTAAACGGTATCTTCATCTCGGTGTTGCCGGTTTGCCAATGCCCGTGTTCATTGATGTTTGGAAGTCCCTGGCTGACCTGATCTTTGAGTGCCAATTCGGCACCTAAGTGTCCTTCGGGGCCAATGTAGAAATTCCATTCATCGTTGGCATTGCCGAAGCAGACGGGGCATTGATTGCTGTCGGGCCTGCCGGGGGTATTCACCCACGACATGACCGTGAGTGCTTCATCAGCCTGCAGACTGCCGTCAGGGTCGCAATAGTGGAGGGAAGTCGTAGCACCGTCGAACACTGCAGCGCCAGTTCCGATCTTGGCATCGGTCGTATGACCGGGTTCCGCACTTCCATCCGCAGCCGCTTCTCCCTCCTGTCCGACCGGAGATGAATCTAGGGTGATGTCATTGGCGTCGTCAAACTCCAGGTGCAAAACCAGGCTTTCCACCAGATGCCCGGCGCCATAAATTGAACCGACGAAGGTAGCACCAAAGACTAAGACGAAGATGCAGATTAATGAACCATTGATTCTCATTTTTCAAATCTCCTAAATTATTTTCAACAGTCAAGGGGATGGGAGAGAATATACACATGACGTTTCAAATATCCCCTCGGCTGTAGTGAGAGAGCATAATCTACAGAAACCGTAGAACATCAACCTAACCATAGCATGTCGTTCTAATACTGTCAACAAAAATCAAAAATGGGCAAGGGAAATGACTGATAGTCAGCTGTCGGTGACCAGTGGCGGCGTAGGTTGGGTCAATTGGTTAATGGAGAAATTTCTCTCAAGTAACACTCGACATTGCACTCCTCTGGAGTGCAGACGCGAGGAGGAATCGTGTTCTATTGACATAGCACTCCGCTGGAGTGAAAACCAGATCACGAAGGAACGCTTTTCACGGCTAGTCTTTGAGCGAAAAAGGAGTGTTACTTGCTGAATGAATTATTCCGATAGGGATAATGGGGTGCTCTCAAGTACAATGGAACTGCTGTGTTTCACCATGGGGGTGTGGTGCGTAGATGAAATCCAACACCCACGTACGTGAAATCGCGCCTCAGTTGGGTTTCACTAGGCTTTGCGGGGTACTGAGCGGCATCGAGCATCGGAAACTAGGTTGTACACTGGAGGTTATTGGTTGGCAGGATCTCTATCGCGTTGGTTTTTCACTCACTTAATCCTACGCTATTCACTCAGGCGATCCTATTCGGTCGCTTGCTTGTTCTAACTAGCCTGTGGATTATCCAATACTATCAACAGGTACCCTACCTGATTTTGATTGACAGAAAAATTTGGAAACGGTTAGAATGCGTGCGATAGCCCGTCCAGAAAACAACGCTTCCCGTATTGACCAAGTATCTATGTCAATTATCCGAACGGTACCACGTGCCGAGAAATTTGAGGAGGTGCAGTCATGAAAACCGTGTTTATGGTGTTCATCTTGATTCTTATCGGACTATTGTCTGCGATAGACGCGATGGCTCAGAGGGATAAAGGCCTAATCGTCTGGTCCTCCAATAGACATACGAGAGACGCCGGGCAGCCCCCAACTTCAAACCGCGACCTTTGGGTAATGGACGCCAACGATGGTGAGAACAGAGTGAGGCTCACGGATCATCCCAAAAACGAGGAGGAACCGGTATGGTCGCCGGATGGTTCGCAAATCATCTTTACGAGCAACAGAGATGGGAGGAACGACATATTCATCATTGACGTGGATAAAGACCGGCTGGGCAGGATAGTATCGGAGACGCACAAGGGAGGCTGGAACGTTGCCGTTAAATTGAACAACAATATGCGCAACCTGACCAATAATCCCGCCAAGACTGATGAGTCGCCAACGTGGGCGGCGAACGGTCAGACAATTGCTTTTATGTCGCGTCGAGATGGGAATCGTGAAATCTACCTGATGCGTTCGGATGGGGGCGGTCAACGCAACCTGACGAATCATCCCGCCCAAGACCGTGAGCCGGTGTTCTCTTACGATGGCAAGAAGATTGCCTTCCGGAGCAATCGGGGCGGGAACGATGACATCTACATCATGGATGCTGACGGCACAAACGTTGAGAGGATAACAGATCATCCCGGCGGCGAATCTCAACCGACATGGTCTCGCGACGGAAAAAAAATTGCGTTTGCAACGAATCGGGATGGAAACAGCGAGATTTACACGATAGATATTGAAACCAAGGAGGAACGCAACATTACCGATAATCCACGCTTAGAGAGCGGGCCGATGTGGTCGGCTGATGGCGAGGACATGATTTTCTCGGCGACAGTCGGTGAGAACAACAATCAAGCTGACATCCTAAAAATCGAAGATTTCGAGAACTGTCGATTGTGTACACCGATTAATTTGTTGAACGATGAGGATCCGTGGGGTGCCGGGGTCGGGACGAGGGACACCGAGCCGGACTGGTACGATCCGGCGTTTCCACGCGCCGTGTCCCCAAGCAAAGAGAAACTTACTACAACGTGGGGCGAGCTAAAGCGCCTAACCGGTGCGAAATAGATTGGTCCTATCACATCTACCTACATGTGATACAATTAATCGTGGCTAGACGAGCGGTTCTTGAAGCAATTTCGATTCTGTCCTCTTAATATAGAACTACAAATGGAATCACAATAACCTGAGGAGATTGAATCATGAAAACCGTGTCTGTGCTATCCATTTGTTGTCTTTTCGGTCTACTGTTCATTGGGGTTGCGTTTGCTCAGAGAGACAAAGGACTGATTGTCTGGTCCTCAAACAGAAACACGGTTGAGCCAGGGTTACCCCCGGATACAAATTTCGATCTCTGGGTGATGAATGCCAATGATGGTGAAAACCGGATAAGACTCACAATCGATCCGGAAGGTGTACGCAAGAATGAGGAGGAGCCAGCATGGTCACCTGACGGCACACAGATTGCCTTTACCAGCAACCGGGATGGGAGGAACGATATCTTCGCTATTGACGTGGACAAAGATGCGGCGGGTCGGGTAATTTCGGAGAAGCACAAACATGGATGGAAGGTTGCGGTTACGATGAACAACAACATGCGCAACCTGACGAACAACCCCGGCAAAACCGATGAATCTCCTACGTGGTCCGCTGATGGCGCGACAATTGCCTTTATGTCACGGAGAGATGGCAACCGTGAAATCTATATTATGCGTTCCAATGGGAGTGGTCAGCGCAATTTGACGAACCATCCGGCACAAGATCGTGAGCCGGTTTTCTCCTATGACGGGAAAAAGATTGCGTTCAGGAGTAATCGGGACGGCAACGATGACATCTACATCATGAACCCTGATGGGAGCGGTGTAGAACGAATCACGGATAACGATGCCAGCGAGTCTCAGCCGACATGGTCGCGTGACGGGAAAAAAATCGGCTTTGCAACGAACAGAGATGGAAACCCCGAGATATACACAATAGACATTGAGACAAAGAAGGAAGATAACATTACCAACAATCTTCGTTCAGAGAGTTCTCCGATGTGGTCGGCTGATGGTAAAGACATGATTTTCTCGGCAGTGGTGGGTGGAAACAACAATCAAGCTGACATCCTTAAAATCGAAAATTTCGAGAAGTGCGGCGCACGATGCAAACCGATAAATCTACTGAATGATATGGATCCTTGGGGCGCCGGGCGTGGCACGAGGGATGTTGAACCTGACTGGTACGATCCGGCTTTTCCTAGAGCCGTGTCCCCCGGCGCTGAAAAGTTGACAACGACGTGGGGAAAGATGAAACTCAGCGGTGCAAATCGAAAGTAGATGATCTGATATCTACTTTCGGTGATAGTCTTGAAAAAGGTACGGAAAAACCCTCAATTCTTCTTAGTAAAAGGAGAGTTGAGGGTTTTCTGTTTTTGCAACTATAGTCATTGCTGGGAGATTCGGAGAGGAAACATGAAAACCGTGTCCATCCTGTTGACCTACCTAGTTCTCGGATTAACCTGTACGGCGCAAGTCCTAGCTCAGAGGAGTAGAGGGTTGATCGCCTTTGCCTCCAACAGACACCTCAACGCCGACCGCAAGGCAATCTATCAAATATTCGTAATGAATTCCAACGGGGAAAACCGCGTAAGGTTGACGAATGATTCTGCAAGGGCTGACAATCCCGCGTGGTCACCCAACGGCAGAAAGATTGCCTTCACGAGCGCTAGACACGGCAAAGACGATATCTACGTGATAAATGTGGATACAGATGCTCAGGGCAGAGTGCGGAAGGAGACGGTTATCGTAGAGCCTCCGAATGCCGAGGCTCAGGTTCAAGATGTAGCTGCGACTTTGGACAACGGTGCGCAAAGACTGACAGTCAATTCCGCGCACGACGATTCTCCGACGTGGTCTGCCGATGGAAAGCTGATCGCTTTCATGTCTAGGCGAGATGGGAATCGCGAAATCTACATTATGGGAGCCGACGGAAGTCATCAGCGCAATCTGACAAACAATCCTGCTCAGGATCGCGATCCCGCATTTTCTCCTAACGGCAAAAAGATTGCTTTCAGGAGTAATCGGGATGGAAATTATGAAATTTACCTAATGACTTCCGAGGGGAGAAATGTGTCGAGAATAACGGAAAACCCTGCGCAAGATGCGCGCCCGCGATGGTCGCCAGACGGCAAAAGGCTTGCCTATACTAATAACGAGCAGCGAAACAGCGAGATTTACGTTCTGGATCTTGGAACGGGTGAGCGTCAGAATATTACGAACGACGCAAGGTCCGATGCGTCACCGACGTGGTCGGCGGACGGTACGATGATTGCCTTTACTCGCGCGGAGGCGAACACTGTCGATATCTATATCGCAGCGGAGCGTGACAACTGGGAACCGGTAAATATCATAAATGATGAACTGCATCATGCTCAACCACTGGAGATTGAACCTGACTGGTGGGATCCGGCATTCCCGAGGGCTGTATCGCCCACGGAAGAAAGGGCTATCTCTACTTGGGGAGAAATAAAAATTGAAAACGCCTCCAAGGCGAGATAACTCCTGATTTATTATAAAACTTTCGTAGATGGACAATATCATGATTGTTGGCAATAATTCAATGTCACATTCTCTCGTAGAATAGTACACTAGGCAAATGAAAAACCGACCACAAAACGGACAACACGGCTTGACCGTGCGGGTTTTGTTTCTTGTCCTGCTCATTGCGCCAATCAACTGTTACCTGCTCATCCAGATGGAACTGGTGCGTTACACCTTTCCCACGTGGGTCGTACCGCTGTCGAATGTTATTTTCATTTTGGCAGGAGTTCTCATCTTAGACAGACTCATCCGCTTCGTTGTTCTGAGCTTGGCATTTCGAGTAGGTGAACTTCTACTGCTCTACGTGATGCTTTCTTTTGCAACGACGCTGGCGGGTTGCGATGTGCTGCAAGCGGTTTTGTCCGTGCTCGGGCACGTCTTCTGGTTTGCCACCGAAGAGAACGAATGGAAGACGCTGTTCTGGCCGCATATTCCGGAGTGGCTTACGGTCAATGACAAGAAGGTGTTGCAAGGGTACTATCTGGGGGAGTCAAGTTTCTACACGAATGCCCATTTGAGAGTATGGGTGCCCGTGATACTCGCTTGGCTCGCGCTGTTTCTGATTCTGGCATTTATATTTCTCTGCCTAAATACGATTCTACGTCGGCAATGGGCGGATCGCGAGCGATTAACCTTCCCGATAATCCAACTCCCGCTACAGATGACCAATCCGACTTCGAATTTCTTTCGTAACAAGCGAATGTGGATTGGTTTTGCTATCGCGGCTGGGATTAGCCTATTCAACGGACTCAGTACGCTATACCCTTCCATTCCGCATATCCCTGTAACACGCCGCTTTTTTACCTTCCTCGACCCGCCATTGAGCTTCTATGACGGCGTAACCGTCGCATTTTACCCATTCGCCATCGGCATCATGTTCCTGATGCCGTTGGATGTCCTGTTTTCAACCGCGCTCTTCTACTTCCTCTACCGCAACGAGCTTGCCCTTGCGAGCGTATACGGTTTGGACACACTCCCCAAGTTCCCGTACCAAGACGAACAGGCGTTTGGCGCTTTTTTGGGGCTTTGCGTCTTCTTCCTGTGGGTGGGACGTCATCACTTCAAACGTGTTTTGCTAAGCGCGTTCAGGCGGCAATCGGATGATAATGACATGAAGGAGCCGATGCGCTATCGCACCGCGGTGTGGGGACTGGTTGGCGGGCTTATCCTCTTTGCGTTTGCGATGCACAGAGCGGGCATGTCTCTGTGGATTGCCTCAATGTTCAGCCTACTGTTTCTTGTCACGCCCATCATCACGACCCGCATTCGCGCCGAAGCCGGCATCTTTGTGCACGCCTACCATTGGCAGGCGCCGCGATACGTCCTGAATACGATTCTAGGCTCTCGGCGGCTCGGTCCCCAAAACTTGACGGCGCTGTCGGTATGTTTTTTCAACAGGGATTATCGCCCTCAGCAGATGCCTCACCAGTTGGAAGCGTTCAAGATTGCGGAACAAGCCAATATCAACTCGCGGCGGATGTTAATTGCAATTCTCATCTCAACGGTGATTGGCATTGCGGCTTATTTTTGGGTTCAACTCCACCTGTATTATGATAAAGGCGCCGCTTCCGGCTACTTTGGCCCTTGGGCATTGGGGTATGGTCGAGAGTATTTCAGGCGGTTGGGCGATTTCCTGCACTATCGAACGAACACCGATTGGATGGGCGTACTGTTTATGGGGATTGGATTTGGGGTTATGGCGTTGTTGACATACGTGCGCGTTAAGTTTTTCTGGCTTCCTCTCCATCCACTGGGTTACGTCATGGCGTCCAACCAGGAAATGTCAGACCTCTGGGTACCCATCCTCATCTGTCTCTTTCTAAAATGGGCAATTCTTAAACACGGTGGCATTCGAAGTTACCAACGCGCGATTCCATTCTTCTTGGGGCTTGTGCTTGGCGACTTTCTGATGGGCAGCGTGTGGAGTCTGCTGAATGTGCTATTGAATACAACAATGTATCAGTTTTATCCGTAACCTCCGCCGTTTCGCTAAATTCCCCGGATATATCACGGTTTCGACAGATGTACACTTCAGTTACTCCCGTCTGTAAAAACCAATCCAGCTTGCTCGGTAAGCTGGGCAATCTTTCCGTCGGGCAAATAAATCGCTCCTTCTTCCGGGTAGACGCCATGATACTTCATGGCATACTCTATAATTTTGTGTGAAATTCTCGCTCGTTCATGGGCAAAACCGTTCGCTACCTCAGCCCATCTTTCCCATTCTTCGTCATTTGGCTGAACACGACTGTGTGCCTCCCGTTGTGCCATGACACTCTGCCATTCCTCGACTAGCATCGGAATCTGTTCCCACGCCTCTGCAGCAATTGCCTCGGCAAGTTCACGGCGGGCATCCGCCTGTTGGTCAAATGCTACATTCAATTCATCGGATGTTTCATCCCTCTTCTCATTATCCAAATCAACCAATTTTGCTGAACCGTCGTCTTTCTCCGGATCACGGGAGTCGAGCCAGTCGGTCGCGCCATCAGTGTGCTGGGTATGATTTGATTCGTCTAGTGGTTCGCTGTACTCTTTGGCCCACCTATGGGACGCATCATTAACGGGGGGAGATGTCGAAAGTTGGGTTGTTTTTGGGTTTTTGCGATCTAAATCCTCAACTTTCCAGAAATATCGCGAAGCGATAAGCGAAAACAAGAAAAAACCAACTCCCACGACAATCATTAAGATTGTCGTGAATTTGTGAAAGTCAAAATTTCGTCGTTTCATTGTTACCTCCATGTGACTAGTGCCGAATCTTCCACAGATAGAACTGCCCGTGAGGAAAAGCGGTTTACTAGCGCCCACATCAAAGTGAAAGCGAAACTCTCTTCAACCCGTGGGAGAGGGGAAAATTCTCCCCCCGGACAACCTCTCGCACGACTGTGGAGGCCCTCTTCGGCTGTGTGTTCGACGTTTTCTGGCTTTTGCGTCTTCTCTCTTTCTAGTTTCCTTCGTCAATTTACACACTCTCCCCGTTCCGAAGTTTCAACTACAGCCTTGCATCGAGTTGAGGTTAGTCCCCATGAACCCGGTACTTCGTTGAAGCCCCGACACAGCTATAGCTAATCCGCTGACAAGCGCTCGTCCGGGAAACGATTATACCGCATCGGAGGAACATCCCCGGTGTAATGGGGTATGAGGGGTTCAATCTCCGCTAAGGCTGCCTTGGGCCAACTGTCGTGTCTGCTGTGGAATCCCTCATCAATCCAACTCTGCGTGGCAGGGAGAAGGTCATCGAATAGCGGATGAAACCAGATGGTTATCACCGTGCGGCGTTGGTCGGACATGTTCACGTGGGTGGCGTGAAACATACGCGCGTCACCGATGACAAGATCGCCAGCGCGCATCGGTACATCAAGTTCGTTGGGGTAATCGAGAAAACGCGGATCGTCAGGGTTTTCTATGCTATTGATGTCGGGTGTGTGTGCCTCGCCCATGTCGTGAAGAACGTGTCGTCTTCGGTGGGTTCCCGGCAGAACACGCAGGCAACCGTTTTCTCTGGTGGTGTCCGCCATGTAGTACATCAGGAAGATCATCGGCGGAATATCGCTGTAAGATCTAGGATCCTGCCACATAAGGCAATCTTGGTGCCAGTACAGGCGCGGACCGTTCGGAGGTTTGCTGATGATGACCGCCTTCCAGAACTTGCTGTTAGGGAGCCCCATTTCATCAAGCGCTTTCAGGGCGGTCGGATTGCCGACAATGCCAGCCAATTCCGGGTGAGGACCGGAATCAATCAGGGTGCCGGGAGATACGTTTCGTGTGAGCTGATCTGCATCTAGTGTTGCAATTGCATGGTCCACACAAGCACGCGTTCTCTTTAGGAGAGCCTTATCCACTACGTTTTCCAAAATGCAGTAACCTTCATCTTGAAGTTGCCTAAGTTTGGCTGACGGTGGATTTGTTGAATCTGTGTTAGTTGCCATATTAGGGCTTGCGCAAAATTCGTTCTGATAATAGGAGGTTTCGACTGTTGTCGTACATACTCATCCAGTGTATCGGGTTTGACCTGATAGATGATTCATGCTGTTTAGTCCGCCATGGCCTTGAGCCGAATCCAAATCAATGATGCACGACTACATAGCATAACCATCGCTCAGCCGCTGCCATAGAGTACCACCCCTTCTTTCTGAGCAGGGCGCAGCACTGTACCGACCCAATTTCGCTTGCGTTCAAGCTCCTCCGGCGTTGACACAATGATGTCTTTAGGAACGGGCATGTCCCTAAGGACTCGTCGGATTTCAATGGCGGTTTTCCGCTTGTCGGCGCACTCGGAGAAGACCACGAGCAAATCTACATCACTGTGCGAATGCGCCTCGCCGCGTGCGTATGAACCGAAGAGGATGATTTGCACGGGATTAAAGTGCTGGATGATGCGATTTGTCATGATTGCGATGTGTTCGTTATTTAATGCCTTCACGTCACGACTCACATTCTAAAGGGTCTGACAGGAGTGTTATCAGCCCTTTCTGCCTTATTAGGTCAATTGGCCATTCGGTTACTCCCAAGCTACAGACTATGATTAAGGGATTAGGAGGGTCGGGAATCGGAATTCCCTCCTACAGCCGTTGAGTTTGGGTGTTCTTCATTTTGCGCTGGAATTGTGTCCGGCGCCGTTTTGACGCAGAATGCCGGCGATTTCGGTTCTGCCGGTCTTTACGGTTTCCGCGTCCACCTTGATTTCCAACAATCCTGCAATATGCTCGGTAATTTCCCAATCTACTGCCATGACGAAAAGCGATGTCTCGCCCTTGTCATTCGTAGCGTTAACGTCAGCGCCTTTCCGGACGAGCAGCGCGGCGGTGTCCGCGTGACCAAGAAATGCGGCGCCATGCAATGCCGTTCCGCCGTCTCGGTTTCTGCCATTGACATTCGCACCGTTGTGAATCAGAAGTTCGACGATATCGGTTTCACCCAGCAGCGCCGCCCACGATAAAGGACTGACACCGAATTGGCTGTCTCCGGTATTCGTGTCCACGCCCTTTGCCAACAGCCCTTTCAATGCATCAATGTCACCGCGTCTTACCGCGGAGCACATATCGTCTCCCGAACGACTTATGTCGGTAGAGCTATGTCCCCGTAGCATCTCAACAACAGCAGTTCTTCCGGATTCGACTTTGTCTCGATCGAGCTCTATCTCCAACCACGAGGCTATTAACTGGGTAATTCCCCAATCGACCTTGGAAACGTCTAATGGAGATTCACCCTTGTCATTTTTGGCATTTACATCCGCACCTTTTTGAATGAGCAATGCGGCGACGTCAGCGTGCCCAAGAAATGCGGCACCATGCAACGGGGTTCCTCCATCTCGATTTCTGGCGTTAACATCGGCGCCTTTTTGGATAAGAAACTCACCGACCTCGATCTGATTGAATAACGTTGCCCAAGACAAGGGAGTCACGCCCAACTCTCGGTCCCTGGCGTCCGGATCGGCACCCTCAATGAGTTGTGCTTTCACCGTTTCAATGTCTCCGGCTGCGGCCGCTTCGCAGAGCTCGTCTCCGCGAGAATCTGAGTTTCCCTCACCCAATTTGGCGTCATACTGGTTGAACAACTCAACAACGCGGGTTCTACCGGATTCTACGGCTTCCTCATCCACGTCTATTTGCAAAAATCCAGCTATCCACTCAGTGGTGCCCCAGTCAACGTAGGCAGCATTCAACGGGGTGTCGCCCTCATAATTTTCGGCATTTACGTCCGCGCCGTTCTCAATGAGTAGTCGAGCGATATCGGCATGACCCAAAAAGGCGGCGCCGTGCAGTGCAGTTCCTCCATCCTTGTTCTTTTGATTGGCATCTGCCCCGTTTTTGATCAGCAGTTCGGCGGTTTCAAGTTGACCAAGCAGGGCAGCCGATGACAGCGGGGTCACTCCAAATGTGCGATCCATGGCGTTCACATCCGCTCCCTTAGCCAAGTGCATTTTGAGCGCTTCGACATCTCCGGCTGCGGCGGCGCTCCAGATATTGTCGCCGTGAAAAGTATTTTCAATCACATACGGTTCACTCGGAGCCTTTTTCCATATAGGCATCCCGTCAGCGATCTCCTTGGTAACGTCGGCACGACGCTGACGGATGAATTTGCGCGTTTCTTCCAGCGCATCAGCAAATGATTTCCCTCGTCCCTTCCATTCTTCCTCATCGCCGAAAAACTGCTGCGCTTGGATCAGATGCGGCGAGACCATCGCTTCAATTTGGTCAATCGTAGATACCATTTCCGACTCGTTCCAGTAGTTGTCGAGAATGTTGTTGATTTCCGCGGCGTAACGTTCCCGACCGGATTGGAGTTGATACAGTTTGTGGGCAATCAACCCCTGAGTTTTAACGGAGATTGGCGCGCTAGGATCGTACAGATGTTCAAGTTTAGTGTGCTTGGTAAATAACGAATCCGCTCCCCACGGCATGAAGTGGAATTTATCGGTCTCAGGATTGAGGTACATGAAGAAGTTGTTGTTGTTGCCCGAGTAGCCGTCCCAAAATCCGAGCAATCCCTCCACCGCCCAATAGGTGTAGAAGGAATCAAGGTCGACCAATTCACCGATGGCGCTCTCCATGTTCTCTCCCTCGCCTTTGAGGACGTTGATGAGCCGGTGAATCTTCTCTCTTCCCGGCACCTCTTTTCCCCTCTTGAACTCGAAACTCCCGAGCCATCCTTCGTAGAAGTCAACGTACGGTCCTTCGTACAATGAACCTCGGTCATTGCCGAAAACACGCTTAAGCAATGGATTGCGCATGGATTCCACGTGCGAATAGACACCGAGGTTGGCCCCATTGACCGTCACTTTGGCATAGGCGCAGCGCGGAGCGGGCGAACCGGCGGCATTGAACAGGGCATACCCCATGAACTGGCTCACCAGGCTGTGATCCTGCTGGTTGTTGTTCAGCGTCAGGTTGGTAAGACCTTCGATACCCGCCTTCTTGTCAACGTGGTTGAGTTTGATTTTTAGTGACGGTCGAAAGTCGTTTAGTGATCCGAGGAAGCCCTTCTTGCGGATTCCAACCTCTGGAAAACTGGCGCCATCAATGGTCACACTCGCGTTGACGTAGGTGTAGGGAGATTCGATCGGCTCGGTTTTTCGGCGTACATCAAGTGCCGACGCAAAGTTGCGCGATTGATGCCGAATGGTGTCCCAGTCCTCCTCGGCGAGGGTGATTTGTACGTCCAACACTCGGTCAGTGGGAAAGATATCGTCCAGCGTGAGTTCCGTGGCGATTACAGTGTTCGCGAAACTCCAAACACACAGTACGGATGCTATTTTCGAATACCATCTAACATGACTTGCTTTCATTGATTTTATCCTTAAGGTTTAGTGATTGCAGGCAACTTTGAGGGCTGAATTACTGCTCAAAATACACAGAACAATATGAAGATTAATATGGTATAATACCGCCGATTTCAGTGTAAGGGCACAAGCGACACGATTGTCGCTTCCAAAAGTTTAGGTTGTTTCTTCGAGATATGATTTTAGTTTCAGATTATATTGGCAATCAGGAAGATTTGGGTTTAATGCTTCGCTAATTCATGAAAATTCGATATTGGCGATAATGATACCATAGACGCACATCATTTTTGAAGGATTAGATGATATTGCCCCAGAAATGTGCGAGTTTCACAAGAAAATATGGGAGTTGCAACATCTGTCTCTGAAACGATTCAAAATAAAATCAGTAGGAGCGTATTCACATCGAAGTGAAAATGGTTGAAAAATTCCACATTACAGGCATCGGCGAGATTCTGTGGGACATGTTCCCCGACGGCGCGCAGTTTGGCGGGGCACCGGCGAACTTTGTCTGTCATGCCCAAGCGCTCGGCGCAACTTCCCATATGGTTAGCTGCGTTGGAAGCGACGAGCTGGGGTGGCGAGCATTGGGGTACCTCAAACAGAACGGCGTGGACACGTCAACGGTTGCCCAATCTGTGGAACGCCCGACCGGCACTGTTGAGGTAGAACTCGATGCCGAGGGGGTAGCACAGTATGAATTTGCCGCGAACGTTGCGTGGGACGCGCTGACGTGGTCGGAGGCGCTGGCTCACGCCGCGGATGAGGTTAATGTCGTTTGCTACGGGACACTTGGTCAGCGGAGCGAGGTCTCCAAGAACACCATACAGCGTTTTCTGAAGAGCACAACCGACGATTGCTTGTGCGTTTTTGATGTCAACTTACGTCAGCATTTCTACAGCGAGGCGCTGATTCGGGATTCGCTGGAATATGCAAATATTCTAAAGCTGAACGATGAGGAGTTACCCGTTTTGAGTTCAAGTTGTGGTCTCTCGGGATCGGAAACAGCCATCGTGGAGCAGTTGAGAGAGCGATACAATTTACGTCTTGTTGCCCTAACACGAGGGCCGAGGGGCGCTATCCTGTTCACCGAGGACAGCTTGAGCGAATGCGATGGTTTTACTGTCGAGGTGAAAGATACCGTCGGTGCGGGCGACGCCTTCACCGCAGCGATGACGTTGGGGCTCTTGTTGGAGCATGAGTTGGACAGTATCAATGAGCACGCGTGCCGCGTCGCCGCGTATGTTTGCTCGCAAGATGGCGCTGCTCCCAAACTGCCCGATGACCTGAAATTGGATAAGTGAGAACATGGTCGTACGAGTTTCTGACCAGTGCAAAACAGGAGCCTCCTTTCCGATTTAATCACGTCCGTTTCTACTGGGAGCTACTTGGTTCAGTTTGTAGTTACTCAGATCACAGCGCGTTTTTTTGTATGAGCGAGTTGTATCGTGACTAGAGGTCGCGAGCTGGAGATCGCTCCTACGAACCTTTGAGTGTTTAATTGCTTAAGTCCATTGTATTTCCTCGGGAACAAACTAGATGAAGATTTCTCTGGTCCTCTTTGGTCTTGTTCTATGGCTTGTCAATACAAGCGCAGCACGCGGTGTTGAACTGATGGCGGGTGCTGCCGAAACCATCACCACGCCCGCGACAAAAGGCAAGGAGGTCCACGACGATCTGTATGCGCGCGCCCTCGTGTTGGCCAAGGATGACATGCGCCTCGTGATTGTTACCTACGATGGGATTGGCATGTCCATCGATAGCAATAACAATCTCCGCCGTGCAATCTCCAAAGCCACCGGCATACCGGTGGAAAATATCGCGGTTAACTGTAGCCACGGGCACACGGCGCCCGGTCCCAGTGCCGACACGTGGGAGCGGGACAAACAACCTTCGACGGTCGATGAAGCGACAATCCTATATGATGAATGGTTGGGGAAGGATGAGAGAGAATTAACGTACGGGAGATGGTTTTTGGGTCACACCGTGGAGGTGGCAAAACGCGCTGCTGACAACCTTCAGCCCGCGACGCTGCATGTCGGACGCGCCCCGGCGCAGATTGGCTACAACCGCCGTTTGATGAAGGATGGCAAGATTGTCATGGCGCCGAACCCCAAGGGAGCAATTGTTCCCTGGGTGGACGTACTGGCGGCATACGGCGAAGATGGCAGACGCATTGGCGTGCTGTTTTCCTACGCCGCGCATCCGGTGATTGTAATCGATCCAATCAGCGCCGGATTTCCGGGTTACGCTATCAAGCATTTACGGGACTTGCTATCGCCGGAGGGAGTATTCATGTTTGCTCAGGGCTGTGGAGGCAACATCAATGGTCATCCGCTGTGGGCCGGTTTCGGCGCTTGTGAAGCTGCCGGACTTTCTTTGGCTTTTGCCGTGACGCGAGCGTTAAACGACCACCATGCCGTCCAATCTGCCCTACTCAAGGTGCGTTCGTTGGATTTGTCCCTTCCACTTGAGGATCCGCCTCCGGTTGCAGAACTTAAAGAGTTACTAAAACAGGATTTGGATGTGCCGCGCTATCAGAAGAGGAGAAGAGCGCTGCTCGCGATGGCTGAAAGCGGGGAGCCTCAGTTTCATCCTTACCCTATAAGCGCTTTCGGTATCAGTAGCGAGGTATGCATCCTATTTCTCCCCGATGAAACGTTTGCCGAATATCAGTTGTTCGCCGACGAAATTTCGCCGTTCAAGCATACCATAGTCTACGGCTACACGAACGGGCGCTCACTGTACATCGCCACAAAGAAGGATTACGAGTTGGGATCGAAGGGAGGCTATGAGGCGTGGGCGCATCCGCAAGGCGTCGGGAAGTATTTGCGCCCGCGCGCATCGTGCGAACAGATTATCAGGGATGGCATAACCCACCTCTTGAATGAGTTAAAATCCGACTACGACTATGAGAAAGGCAGTGGTCGGTGACTAGTGGATCTCTATGGGATTTCTATCGCGTTCCCTATCCGGTCACTTGATCACTCGCTTGATGACTAATGGTCGATGAGGAGAAAGAGGCAGTGTCTAGTCGGCAAAAGTGAACGATATATTTCAGACATTTTATGCGGCGTTATTCGATCGAAATCGTATACACCATGTCTATGCTAAAAAATCGGGCGCCTCTTGCCTGAGTAAGGTGATTAAGGTTCTTGACCGATAATCGACAAACAGGTAGACTAAACGCATGTCAAGAGTGCATAGGCTTGTCGTCATTGGATTACTAAACGAGAAACAGGTCTACGGATAAAACACGGAGGAATTCCATCTAATGCAAACAGCGTCCCCAGTTAAATACAGCATGTTTATGATGCCGGTTCACAATCCGGCGAAGCCGTTAGCCCAATGTTTCGATGAAGATATGGAATTTGCCGTTCAATGCGACGACCTCGGTTTCACCGATTTCTGGGTCGGCGAACATCATACGTCAACCATTGAGAACATCGTGATGCCGGAGATTTTCCTCGGAAAAGTGCTTGGTTTAACCGACAAGATGCGAATTGGCGCCGCTCCTATCTGTTTGCAGTATCATCACCCGATGCATGTTGCCAACCGGCTTGCGTTTCTCGATCACTTCTCGCACGGACGTTTGAATGTCTGCCTGGGGCCGGGCGCGATTCCAACCGACAACGAACTCTACGGAATAGATCCTAGCGAAATTGGCGCTCGCATTTCCGAATCCATCAACATGATTATGGATATTTGGTCCGGCGACCCGCCCTACAATATACAAGGGGATTTCTGGTCAATCTCTCAAAAAACTGTCGATCCGGAATTTGGAATGGGAGTTTTACATAAACCTCTTCAACAGCCGCACCCTCCAATTTTTGTGCCGTGCATGTCTCCCAACTCGCGGGGGCTTCAGGCAGCCGCAAAGCGCGGATTTCGTCCGATAAGCCATCACATGAATCATCCCGATGTACTCGCGAACCAATGGCAGGGATATGCCGAGGGAGCGGCGATGGGTGGACGCGAGGCGGATCCAAGTGACTGGTGTGTGGCGCGTAATATCTTTGTGGCGGATTCGACGAAAGAGGCGCGTCAGATTGCGCGAGAGAACTCACTCGGCAAGTGCATACAGTACATACGCGACTTTACACTTCGCTATGCGCCCACAGGGCTCCTCATCTGGAAACGGGACGAGGAGCAGACCGACGACGAGTGCAATTTGGATTACTTCATGAATGAGGTCATTATTGCGGGCGATCCAGACTCGGTGACACAGCAACTATTGAATCTCCGCGAGCAGATAGGCGCTTTCGGGACGCTGGTCGCGGTTGCGCAAGATTGGGATAATCGCGAGCAGTGGGATAGGAGTTTCGAACTGTTTGCCAAGGAAGTTATACCTGCATTTAATCGCGCCATCGGCGCAACAAACTGAGTGAAGTGCGGTAATCGGAAGGAGCGAAGGTCTTGAGGAACAAATCAGTGTTTGACGTTGTTGTTGAGTTAGATAACGATTGAATCTCTGCTTTTAGTGGTAGGTATTGGGTTTGTAGTGATACCTATATCCTGATTTAGAAATCCGACGGAGAAACTGAAGTGGTAGCTGGTATTTAGGAAATAGACGGTAGTATTTTAATGATTGAAAATGAAAGGCAAATTGCCT
This sequence comes from Candidatus Poribacteria bacterium, assembly GCA_965204085.1. Lineage (GTDB taxonomy): Bacteria > Poribacteria > WGA-4E > WGA-4E > JAJDTR01 > JAJDTR01. The sequence continues at coordinate 693,243 of CBDBEE010000003.1, forward strand.
CTCATACCTTGAGAAAAATCTAACCTTGTGCCCTATTAGCAATCGAAATCTATTCCCGTGTATCATATGGAGTAAATCGAAATTGTATTGCTGATAGGGCATTATTTTGCCTTGAAATTTAGTATGCGAGATGATATAATGGCAACTAGTTGAATAGTGAATAGGCGTAATAAATATCACGAGTTAACAGTACCCGCCGTAACCTCTTTCCCCCCTAGGAATTATACTTTAACCGCAGTAAAACAACATCCGTCCATCGTTCAAACAAGCTCTTAGTAATCAGTGTTCAGAGTAAAGGCAAGAAAGCCTTCCATCTATTACTAGCCACTGGCTTTACACTTCAACAACGATAGAAGGATTTACACTCATGAAGGAGCAAGATATCAAATTCAGGGATATCACCTATAATCAACTAAGGGTTGTGAATCCCGATGCGAATGGGACGCTTCTCTTGGATATGGATGGTGGCGGACGTGTCATCGTCTATGGTAACAGGCCTCTGGTTAACATTGCTATTAATGAAAATGGCGGCAATGTCCGAATTCATGACAAAGATAGGGAGCCTTACGTGGCCATGGGTATCAGTGAACGCGACGGCGCGGTTGGTGTCATTGGCAAAGATGGAGAGTCTATGACAACAATGGGCATTAAGGTAATGATAACCATTATGCCTTCCGATGGTCATAATGGAGTATGCACTGACACGCCTCCGGACAAGCCGTTTACTGAGGTTGAAGGGCCGCTCAAGAACGTCACCCCCGATCAGCCACAGCCGAGACGGCGTAACGTGGCGCTTAATACGGTTGATGAGAGGATTCACGAAGCTGTTAGGATGGTCATCGACAATGAAGTTCCTTCTATCGCTGAGGCATTTAGGCGGACTGATGTTACCTACAACCAGTATAATCTAAAAAAATTCCACAGGTTCAAAAAGGACGCTCAAAAAACTCAGATTAGCCAACTTTCGCAGTAGTGAAGATGGTGGGCGTGCCCGTATCTGGGACAAAGATAGGCCCCGCTCAGGAGACTTCGCCTTGGATGATGAAAGCCATGACTTTCCCTTGATAAGGGCGCCAAGCAGGTTCCTCATTGAAAACGGCAGGCGTGTTGGCCTCCATGACAAAGATGACGCGATTGCAGAGAGTTTGCTCTAGGACATTTTTTGCGAGTATCAAAATCTAGCAACTACAGGCGGAAAATCACTTATGAATCTGCAACACAATCCCTCATTTATTAAGGATAGAGCAGCGAAAGAAATGCTCAAGCGTATACTTGACAGTATGAGTGACAATGCAAATGAAGAGCTAAAAGAAGAAATAAGAAGTGTTCTTGACGAACTTGCGAACGCGCGTGATGAAGAAGTGAAAGACATTCTTGAGGATGTTCTCAAGATGATGAGTAACGATAACCCCGTAAAGCGTCCTCCCTTATTCACTAAGGATGAAGTGGTGAAAGATATCTTTGAGAACATGAGTATAGCCGACAAAGCGAGGGTCAAGCACACTCCAAAAGACGAATTGACACTTGAGTGCCGCGGCTGGGCGATGGGCCTAAGGAATTACTATCTAATGTGGCACAATGACGCATTGGTGAAGGATACGGGGAAAGAACATCCCGAAGATGCTTCAATGGTAATCATTGAGGAAGTTTGGGAGATGTTACAAAAATCTGAGGAAAAGGGCTGGAGAAGATGGATAAGAATGTTCCTTTCCGATGGAGCGTAACCTTTCCATGGGATGTAGACAAGAATATCCTTGAAATTCCTTGCGATGGAACGAGTATTGTCATAGAGCAAATTGATTTGGATTTTGCTCAAGCGATTGCTGAAGGAATGGAGGGGAATCTGTTTAAGATGCGAACCCGCTACGTTCGTCCTGATGCTGCTCCCAAAGTGACACATAGTGCCCGTGGCGCCGTGATGACACTTCGGAAAGATCCTATGTACGACGACAAAGGGGAGATTCAATGGGATGTGTTAGAGTGGCTTGTAAACGAGCAGCGCCTTGAAATTTCTTGGGGTGGGGCGGTTATAGCCATAGAGCGTATTGATTTAGACTTTGCTCGTGCAATTGCTGATGTAATGAAGACTGGACTGCCTGAAGTGGAAGTCTACCCGCCCCGTGATGTCGGGCCCCATATGACGCATGGTCCCCGTAAAGTCGTGATTACATTAAGGAAGTATCCTCTGCACCCTAATAACAGGTGAGTGAAGATAATGTATCAGAAGGAGGTAAACGCCTTCTGAATCTGAACCACATCTTTGTCTAAATGGTAATCGGAAGTGAGACCTTAAAACTTGAAAAGCGAAATTTCTGACAGCGTGAGATATAATCAAATCACTTTTTAAGGGATAGCTTAGGTATTGTTAGAGACAAATTCTCTGGCTTCCACTACCTCTTCCGCTGTGCCGTGCCGAATCTCCAACACCTTCAACACATCGGCGGGAATATCTGCGAACACGTCATCAAAGTCTACGTCGCCGAAGCTGGGCGGGTGGTATTCCTCAAGATCTTTGAGGTCGTGGACGTTGACACCGATGAGATGGTCTGTGTACGCTTCAAGCCAGCGGTTGGACCAACAAAGCCCGATACGTTCCTGCAAGATGGCGTGACCAACATCGTGCCAATACCGCATGTTGCTGCCGGCAAAGGTGTCGAACAACATCTCGACCTCATCGAAGTTGGGGATTTGATAGTATCGCGGGCGGTTCTCAATGGCGACGTAGAGATCCATCCGCAAAGCGAGTTCATTGAGTTCGTCCAAGCTGAATAGAACCGCGTCTTGATGTTTCGCCTGCTTTCGTTCCCGCCAATCCATCGCCTCCGACACCTTGTCGCTGAACGCCTCAAACTCGCGCTCGCCGTACTCGTAAAAGTCGTACATCAAATAGGAGCGATCGTACGTATCCACTTCGCCGAGGTGGAGCACCACGATTGGGATTTCAAGGTCGGCAGCCATCTCCATCGTCCGCACCGTCCAGCGTACCGCCTGTTTTCGTTCGGATATGTCGAGGCTGGAAAGGTGAATCGGGTCGCTTTCGGAATCGGATTGTGGATGGTCGGGCAAAATGGGGCAAAAATTGTGAATGGAGCAGGGCTTGGTTCGTCCCAAATAGGGCTTAAGCTGCTCAATCTGATCGCGCGTCAGATGCCGACTCAGTTCGACCGCATTGAAGCCCAAATCGTTAAGCTCATCAATCAGTGCCGCACCGTCAGGTTGCTTCAGCGCGTTCCACATCGTCGAGATGGCAATCATCCTAATCCGACCCCTCCACAATCACTTTCCTGCCGGCGACGCTGATTCTATTTTCCGCATACCACTTGATGACGGTAGGATACAGTTTGTGTTCCTCTACTTGGAGCCGCGCATGGAGGCTCTCCTCATCGTCGTCATCGAATACCGGCACCGATTTTTGTGCGATGATTGGCCCGGTGTCCATCCCCTCATCCACGAAATGGACGGTTACGCCACTGACTTTTGCCCCGCAGGCGAGAGTGTCTGCCACCGGATGCGCGCCGGGGAAAGCGGGCAGAAGTGCCGGATGAATATTGAGGATTCGATTGCTGTATTTTTGGACAAAAGCGGGCTGGAGTAACTTCATAAATCCGGCTAAGACAATAAGTTCCACGGCGTGTGCATCAAGGAGTACGGAGATTTTATCGTCGAAAGCGTGACGGTCGGGAAAATCTTGGGCTTTTACAATATAGGAGGGAATTCCGGCGTTCTTTGCGCGACTGAGTGCGTAAGCTTCCTCGCGATCGCTGATGACGACCGAGATTTCAATTTCACAGGATTCGTCGCAGTGGAGCTGATCAATCAAGGTCTGTAGGTTGCTTCCGCTGCCGGAAGCCAGCACTCCGATTTTCATGATTGCCGCCAGTATCACATGCGATGTGATAATGTTGAAGCCGACTGACTGTGTGGTTTATGTTTGTTTGGGACGATTGTGAATAATTTAGATAGAAGGCTGTGGGGCGTTGGCGGCTGTCCGTCGTAATGCACTGCCGGCTGTTTTTCCGTGAATCAACTCGTTTTCTAGTTCTACCAACTTGACGGAAGCGATTCGATTGATTTCCGATGCGGGAACGTCCAACAGAACCCGTAGATAATTTGGCGTAAATCCGGTAAGTTGCCCCGTCTTTCCCTCGCGGCTGTCTTCGACTAGGACATCCATCTTCTTTCCGAGCATACGCCGTTTGAAGGCGTTGCCAAGACGGTTCCCCAAGTCAATCATCTTCGCACTACGCGCCGCTGAAACACCCGGAGAGACCTGATTCGGATAGTCTGCGGCTGGCGTGCCGCGTCTTGGAGAATAACGGAAAACGTGCAGTTGGCTGAATCCGATTTCCCGTACAAATTGGAGTGATTCCTCAAAATCGCTATCGGTTTCCCCCGGAAAACCGACCATGACATCGGTTGTTATTCCAACATCCGGAAAGGCGCCGCGCAGTTTCTCCACAAGCCGGGCGTATTCTGACGTGGTGTAGCGCCGCCGCATGCTGCGCAGAATCCTGTCGTTGCCCGCTTGGAGTGGGAGGTGAAAGTGGGGCATACACTTCGGCAGGGCTGCCATCCGATCAACGAGGTCATCGGGAAAATTCATCGGTTCGATTGAGCTGAATCGTATGCGTTCTATGCCTTCAATCGGATGAATCTGCTCCAGAATGTCGCCGACATCCACCCTCCTCTCAATGTCCAGTCCATACGCGCCCAAGTGGACGCCGGTTATCACGATCTCCTTGTACCCGCTCGCGGCGATGCGCTCCGCCTCGCTTACAATGTCCGTCAGGCTACGGCTTGTCATCCGACCGCGCACATAAGGAATAATGCAGTAGGTGCAGAATGCGCTGCACCCGTCCTGAACCTTAATCAGCGCGCGCGTACGCTGGCTCGTATGGCTAATCCCCGCACTGAATCTTGCATGTTCGCGCACCGGATCATGCTGGATGGGCTCAATCTGCAAGGGTTCGAATTCGCGGAGTTTATCCAAATAGCCTTGGAAGTCCGCTTTCTCGCGATTCCCGAAAACGAGTGTTACTCCCGGTATTTTCGCGACGGCTTCGCGGTCACTCTCGGCATAGCAACCCGTAACCAGCACTTTGGCTTTCGGGTTTTGCCGGACGATTCGGCGAATTGATTTACGGGCTTTCTGATCGGCGACGTTTGTCACCGTGCAGGTGTTCACCACATAAACATCAGCGATTTCGTTTGCATCGACGATGGTGTAGCCGTTGCGATCCATCGTCTCGTGCATCGCGTCGGTGTCGTACTGATTCACCTTGCAACCCATGGTGAGGAATGCTGCTGTCGGCATGTCGATAGTCTATCTAGTTCTGGTTGAGTAGTCTTTGTGTCGCAATCTGTGCGTCGATTAGGATGATTCGATGACCGCGCGTTTGTCCAAGTTTGGATGATATAGTATGACCACCTCATTGTCAAGGCGCATTAGGAGCGGCGCAATTCATAGACCGCGATAGCGACAGCTACGATAGCGGCGGTTTCTGTCCGCAGTGTGTTCACTCCGAATGTGGCAGGAATACAGCCGTTGTCAATAGCTTCACTAACCTCGGCGTCCGAAAATCCACCTTCGGGCCCAATGAACAGACTGATTGATTCGATATGGGGATGGTTACGCAAGACACTCTTGATTTTGCAGTTTACTTCGTTTTCCCATAGGAGCAGCGACAGTTCATTTTTCTTCGTCTGTTCGAGACACTCGCCGATTGTTCGCGGGGCAAGCATTTTGGGAAACCTCGGGCGTCCACACTGCTTGGATGCTTCAATCGCAATTCGTTCCCAGCGGTCCCGCCGTTTTTGCTGCGCATTTTCCGCACGCCTTGGAATAGATCTCTCACATACCATCGGGCCGATTTCGTCTGCGCCGATTTCGGTGGCTTTCTGGACGATTAAATCCATCTTGTCCGATTTCGGAATCGCTTGAAAAAGGGTGATGCGCGGTGAGATTGGCGGGTGAAATTGGTGGTCTTGGATTGATGCTGTCGCAGGGAATGATTCCGTGTCCGTCAGGCGAGCGACGTAACTGTTTCCCTCCCCGTCAAAAATTTGCACGTCATCGCCCGATTTAAGGCGAAGTACGTTCAACAGATGATGACGTTCGGGATCAGGGATGCGGATGGTATCGGATGAAATGCCGGTTGGAGAAACGTAGAAGCGGTGCATCAGTGGAGGTGGATAAGTCCAGAGTATGTTAGGGAAAGTTTTGGAATAAATGATTTCTTCTAAAGCAACATAGCAAGACTGAAAGATGGGGGAATTTTCTTCCGAGTTCCCGTTCTAATCCCCGATGTCGTGACAACTAGGGGCAACACATCTAAATGTTTACGATTGACGCAGTTTTTCGATATCTGCTTCTGAGGTTCCTGTTGTTCTCGCAATGAATTCGTTGTCTAGTCCCTCGCTGATTAGTGAAAGTACTATCTCTTCCTTTTCCTGTTGACGTCCTCGTTCACGTTCATAAACTAGGGAATCTTCCCAATCCTCTTCATCCTTAAGCACCCGAAGTTCACCGGGTGAGATGTTGTCGCGTGTAACCGCATGAATCACCTTCTCGAACACTGGCGAAGTATATCGGCTTTCGTCAACCTCGCCGTCAAGAGAATCCAAAACGAGCTCCAACCACGCTTTAATGCCCAGCGGTGTCTTTTCATTGACCATACGGGGAACCAAGAACATAATGTTCTCGGGATAAGGATGGACTTCACGACTGAACCCGTTGACAGGATTGAGGTCCGTGATATCAGCAGTGAACTTAATTTCATTCTCGCGAGAAGGACTTGTTATGACGACAATGGTGTAAACGGTCTGGTTGATGTCATAGGCTTTGCTGCTTATCACCTGTTCGACGGTGTAGAGAAGATAGTAGTACATGAAACGCTTATGGAAGAGGCATTCTTTGACATGATGCACTTCAACGACAATCCGAGATTCCGGTTCTTCAGCGAATAGGTCACACTCAATATCAACTTCGCAACCAGTCGTGAGGGATTCATAACCTTGATGCACCTCGTCGGTATGAAACTCAATGCCTAAAACATCTTTGACGAATTGGCAAAAGATGTCGGGCTGGCTGAAAGCCTTCTTGAAAGCGGTGTCATATCGTAAAGGGATGACTCGTGCCATAGCTGCACCCTAATTTAGCGATTGAATTGCTCACTTTGCCCTGTTGTGTTGCCATTTGGGTTGTTGGAAGGATGGAAAATTGGAGGTCTTCCCTTCCAACCTTTCAGTATTTTCCTTTTATGCCGCTCCTCTGAAGCAGACTCCAAGTGAAGCCTTTATCTACAGACATTGGGAAACTCTATCGGGATCTACTATCGCACTCCTTGTTCACTCGCTTGATTTCCTCCGGAGCGAAAAAAGGTACATTACCACGTTCTCGATCTTCCGAGATGTCTACAAAGAATTCGAATGGAAGATTGAGAATTTCCTGACGAATTCCCGTTCTTATTCCCGATATTGCAACAACTAGGGGCAACATGTCTAAATGTTTACGATTGACGCAGTTTTTCGATATCTGCTTCCGACATGCCAGTTGTTTTGGCGATGAATTCGGTGTCTAGTCCCTCGCTGATTAGGGCGAGAACAATTTTCTCCGTTGCCTGCTGGTTGCCCTCCTCACGTCCTCGCCTATGTTCATAGACAAGAGAATCTTCCCAGTCCTCTTCATCCTTGAGCACCCGAAGTTCACCGGGTGAGATGTTGTCGCGTGTAACCGCATGAATCACCTTCTCGAACACTGGAGTGGCAAATCGGCTTTCATCAATCTCACCATCAAGAGAATCCAAAACGAGCTCTAACCACGTTTTGATGCCCGGCGGAGTTTTTTCATTGACCATTCGAGGCACCAAAAACACAAGTTGATGCGGATACGCCTCGACTTTGCGACTGAACTCGTTGACAGGGTTGAAATCCGTGACAGCAACACTGAAGTCAATTTCCTTCTCGCGAGAGGGGCTGGTCAAGACGACAATAGTGTAAACCGTTTGTTCAAACTCATAGGCTTTGCTGCTCTTCACCTGTTCGACGAGATTGATAAGATGATAATACAGGAAACGGTTATAGAAATGTCGTTCTTTGACATGCTGTACCTCAACGACAATCCGAGATTCCGGATCTTCGGCGAACAGGTCATATTCAATATCAACCTGGCCGACAGGTTTGAGAAATTTGTAGCCTTGATGCACCTCGTCTGTATGAAACTCGATACCTAAAACATCTTTGGCAAATTGGCAAAAGATGTCGGGCTGGCTGAAAGCCTTCTTGAAAGCGGTGTCATATCGTAAGGGGACAACTCGTGCCATATCTGCACCCTAATTAAGTGAATAAATTGCTCACTTTGCCCTGTTGTGTTGCCATTTGGGTTGTTGGAAGGATGGAAAATTGGAGGATTTCCTTCCAACCTTTCAGTATTTTCCTTTTATGCCGCTCCTCCGGAGCAGACCCCAAGTGAAGCCTTTATCTACAGACATTGGGGAACTCTATCGGGATCTACTATCGCACTCCCTGTTCGGTCATTCAATCGCTCCTTGTTCAGTCGCTTGATTTCCTCCGGAGCGAAAAAGGGTACATTACCACGTTCTCGGTCTTCCGAGATGTCTACAAAGAATACGAATGGAAGATTGAGAATTTCCTTACGCATTCCGTTCTTATTCCCGATATTGCAACAACTAGGGACAAACACGTCTAAATGTTTACGATTGACGCAGTTTTTCGATGTCTGCTTCTGACATATCAGTTGCTCTCGCGATGAATTCGGTGTCTAGGTCCTCGCCAATCAGGGCAAGAGCGATTTTCTCCGTTGCCTGTTGGTTACCCTCTTCAAATCCCTTTTTGTGTCCCTCTTCATGCCCCTCTTCGACCCCTCGTCTATGTTCAAATACGAGAGAATCTTCCCAATCCTCTTCATCCTTAAGCACCCGAAGTTCACCGGGTGAGATGTTGTCGCGTGTAACCGCGTGAATCACCTTCTCGAACACTGGAGTGGCAAATCGGCTTTCATCAATCTCACCATCAAGAGAATCCAGGACTAACTCTAACCACGTTTTGATGCCCGGCGGTGTCTTTTCATTGACCATTCGGGGCACCAAAAACACGAGTTGATGCGGATACGCCTCGACTTTGCGGCTGAACTCATTGACAGGGTTAAAATCCGTGACGGCAACACTGAAGTCAATTTCATTCTCGCGAGAGGGGCTGGTCAAGACGACAATGGTGTAAACCGTTTGTTCGAACTCATAGGCTTTGCTGCTCTTCACCTGTTCGATGAGGTTGATAAGATGGTAATACAGAAAGCGGTTATAGAAATGCCGTTCTTTGACATGTTGCACCTCGACGACAATCCGAGATTCCGGATCTTCGGCGAACAGGTCATATTCAATATCAACCTGGCCGACAGGTTTGAGGAATTTGTAGCCTTGATGCACCTCGTCTGTATGAAACTCGATGCCTAAAACATCTTTGGCGAATTGACAGAAGATGTCGGGCTGGCTGAAAGCCTTCTTGAAAGCGGTGTCATATCTTAAGGGGACGACTCGTGCCATAGCTGCGCCCTGCTTTAATAAATAGGTAATTGTTTAGTCTATCAATCTGTTTTGGGAATGTTGGTTCGTCGTACTGCAGTTTAATCCCTGTTCCTGCACGATGAGCGTAATGTAGGAGCGATCTCCAGGTCGCGATTTCCTGTTGGTGCGTAAGTTCTGGACTAAACTAAACAAATATATAAATAGTTAATGAGTTAGCTCGGTTCCGTTGATATTTGAGATGTTGGAAAGATGAGAAACACAAGGGTGGACGATCGACAGACTCCCTTCCAACCTTCCCCCTCTTCCAGTCTTCCAATTCCTCACTAGCACTCCATTTTCTCGTTGTGCCGATGACTACGGAATCTCCAGCTCGATTCACGTTCAATCAAGCGTGACCGGCACACCTTCTAGCAAGCCGTTTTCGTGCATGTCCACCCACTCGTCCATGAACGTCTTGTTCCACTCCTCCGTAAGCGGGTGATCCATCATGTCGCGGTAGACCGTCCACATAGTGACGAGTTCGTCGGCGCCGTCACGGAAGGCGGCATGAGCCGTCTCCACCGAGCGCACGAGCGCCGCCATGATAAAAGGTCGCTGTCCCCAGCCACTGAACATTTGCGCACATTCGCGTATAAGTTGGGTCGGGTCACCGCCAACCGCCTTCACCGGGTCGCAGAACGGTAGAATATGATCGACGCCGGCTTGGGCGAGGGCCGCAGCTTGGGTCAGCGAAAAAACAGTTGTGCAGAAGGTCTCAACCCCCTCGCTCTTGAGAATGCTGAAAGCTTTGAGTCCATTTACGGTGCACGGAATCTTCAGAATAATCTGGTCCGACAAGTCGGTAAAAACCTTCCCTACCGCGAGCAGTTCGTCAACCGTGTGCCCGTCAATTTCCATAACCACGGGTTTGTCTGTAATGTCGAGATACGCTTTAATCAGATCGATGACCGAGCCGTAAGGCTTGGCGTACTGATTGAGTACGACAGTATTGGTGACAATTCCCGCAATCCCCAACGGCATCCACTCCTTTAGCTCATCGGGGCTGCCTGCGAGCCAGATTGTTGGGCCTCGTCCTTCCGATCGGGTTGTCGGTACCGCGCCGTTCGCTGTCATTATCAAGTTCCTCCTCTGTTTCTACATGTAGTGATGGGTATGTTAATCGGCAATTCTCCCTATTGGCACTGATGTCACAGTCCAACAGGGCGAGTCCGCAGCGGGTTTTCCGGAGAAAAGGCGGGAGTATCAGGACAGCCCTTAACGGGTAACCACGAGCAGTACGGCGTGCCAGCCTCACCCGCGCTGCCAAAGTCGCATAGGTACACTGTCTCACCGTCTGTCGCCTCAAATTCTAGCAGAAGTTGAGGCGGCAGCCAATCCGTCCACTGAACTCGCTTTGGTTGCAATTTCGCGATGTCAACCGGCGGAATATCCAACATACAACTTACCGGATCCCACTCCTTAACATCGCGTATCTGCAGGTTGTCCTCTTTGACGTTCTTGAGATTGTACCGGTGGTCATAAGCCAGCAGGATTGGTCCGCGATAGATGGATGTCAGCCCTCCGCACTCCTTCTCTCCGCTCCATAGGCGCAGGGACATGTCCAGCGTAAGGTGAATTTTGTCGTTTGCATTCCATTTGCGATCGATTCGAAGATAGCTGCCGGCTTCCGCACTGAGGGACGGCTCGTCGTTAATTCTGACCTGCGTTTTCGATGACCAGTGCGGTATGCGCAACTTCAAAGTAAATTCGGAGGGCATGGATGGTTTTACGGACACCACAATTGTCCCATCAAGCGGATACTCGGTTTCCTGCGTCAGCGTAACGGACAAGCCCGGCTTTAATCGCGCTGTCAACGTTGACGCCCCGTAGTAGTTCAGCACGGGACCTTCACGGTCTTTCATGAGCGCCCAATCACTTAGCATTCCGAATCCACGGGGAGTATTCACACTGCAACAGTTCAGTTCGGGAGTGCCTTCACGCGCTTGGAAGACAATCGTATGCGCGCTGGATCGGCGTATTCCGTTCATCGGCGTATCGTAGGTGGACCAGTGACCGGTCGAGGAGTGCATACCGACAATGGAGTTGAACAGCGTGAGTTCAAGCTCGTCGGCGACGATGGGGTTGCCGGTAAGTTTTAGCATCTCGACACTCATCGCCGTCCACGCTATCGTGCAGCAGGATTCTATCGCGGCGAGATGGTACGGATTGCCGGTTGCCTGCTCTCCCGACGAGAATCCGCCGTTGTTGTGCCGATCGAGCTTGACGATACTCCACCAGATGCGCTCAAAGGCTACCCGATACCGGTCTTCGCCGGTAATCCAGTAAAGTTCCGCCAGCGCCATGATTGGGTGCAGGCTTTCCCACCGAGGCTTGGGGGTCTGGAAAAACTCTTTGCCGTCAAGTGCGCTCTGCAGGTAGTCGCCCGCCAAAGGCTCCCCGTTCTCCGTAGCCGCGAATTCGTCGACAATCTGGAGCGCCAACCTGAGATAGCGTTCGTCTTTCGTCTTGCGATAGAGTATGCACAGTGAGTGCACCGGCGCCAGATTCATCTCGGTCGAACCCGTTTCGACCAAACGTGGACTTTTCGCTCCCAAATACGCCTCGCAGAGGAGATTTGCCATGTGCTTCGCGCAGTTTAATGCCTCCTTGTCCCGCGTTTCTTCATGCCAAAGCAGCAGCCCCAACATGTTGTGGTAATGTCCCCACGTATCCCACGTGTTCTGCCCCGCGGAGTTGGAGTTTGTTAGGCGGTGCGGCATTGGCCATGGACCGAGGTAACCGTCGGCGCCCTGAAGACTGACAAGGATGCGGACAAACTCTTTTAGCCACGCTTTCAGTGCCGAATCTGACGTTGCTCGGAGGACTTGGACTGCGCTTGTCAGATATTTCCCCGAGAACTCGCCCGCCCAAGGCACCATCTCCCGCAGCGGGGAGTGATCGCGGTCGCGGAACATTTCGAGCATACCGGGATTGGCTTTTGGCGCCACGAGCAGCCATTGCTGAGTGATACCCGTCAGGTAATCCCCAACGAAACCACCAATCTGGATACGTGTTTTTGGGACTCTTTTACAAACGGGTTCTTTCATCTATGGCACACATTCTTTATCGCGTGAAGTGAAATCATACAAGACTACCGCCAGATTTTCTGTTGAATCCGCCACCTAAACCTGATAGAATTTCGCCGAAGATAGCGGGTTGAATTATACTCCGCTGGTAGAAAACCGTCAAGCCTAAAGAAACCGAAGAGGCAATCGTATCTCTAATCCATTGATTGTGTTACGGTTGCTTTGCCCCCACCTCGTTCCTTCGCTACGGGATTTTTATCGTGTTCCCTTTCGGTCACTTGACCACTATCCGGTCGCTTGATTTATTTACTCGGTTGAAAACGGTGGGCAATGCCCACCCTACACTTATGTCATCTGCTTGAAAGAGGCAGATTGCAAACAAAATCTAGCTGTCATTAACCCGATGAAAATCGCCTACATCGCTGCAGGTGCCGCGGGCATGTATTGCGGCACCTGCATCCACGACAATACGCTCGCCGCGGCGCTACTGAAGAAGGGGCACGATGTCGCCCTCATCCCGACCTACACCCCCATCCGCACGGACGAAACCGATGTCAGCATCCACCGCATCTTTTACGGCGGGATTAACGTGTACCTTGAGCAAAAATTGGCGCTCTTTCGCCATACGCCATGGGTTTTCGACGAGTTATTTAACAGCCCTTCACTCCTGAGTAAGTTGTCTCGATTTGCCGGTTCGACAAACGCGAAAGATCTCGGTGCACTCACGCTTTCCGTGCTCCAAGGCGAGGACGGACATCAGAGGAAGGAGCTGGAAAAGCTCACAAAATGGTTGAAAGATGCCTATCGCCCGGATCTGGTGCAACTCACTAACTCCATGTTCGTGGGATTTGCCAAGCAGATGAAAAAGGCATTGGGCGTTCCGATTCTCTGCGCGCTTCAGGGAGAAGACATCTTTCTCGAAGGTCTAGTTGAGCCGTACAAGTCGCAGGCGCTAGAGGTTCTGCGAGAACGGGCTTTGGACGTGGACGGTTTCATCGCGCCCTGCCGGTATTATGCCGAGTTTATGGCATCGTATCTCGACATCTCCCAAGATAAAGTCGACGTGGTGAAACTCGGTTTGAATCTGGAGGGACACGGAGAGGCAAGAGGTACGGCTGGCTCGGATTCTCCTTTCGTGATTGGGTATCTGGCGCGTATCTGTCCGGAGAAGGGGCTGCATCTGTTGGTTGATGCGTTTTACCGGTTGACGCAACTGGTTGCATCTGATAAGATTCGACTCAAAGTCGCGGGATACCTCGGTAAAGGGGACGTACCGTATTTTGAGGAGATTGTGAAGCAGATTGAGGTATGGGGATTGACGGACGCCTTCGAGTATTTGGGGGAGGTTGATCGCCTCCAGAAGGTCGATTTTCTTAAGGGGCTACACGTTTTATCCGTGCCGACGACATATAAAGAGCCTAAAGGGCTATTTGTTCTGGAAGCGCTCGCCAATGGCGTACCGGTCGTTCTTCCGCGTCACGGAGGATTTCCGGAGTTGATAGACGCGACGGGCGGCGGCATACTCGTAGATGCGGAGTCGCCGGCTGCCACAGCGGAGGGCATACTTAAACTCATGAATGATCCAAAACGCCGGGAAGAACTGGGGCGGCGAGGAAAGGAAGCGGTGCATCAACGGTTTAGCGACGATATCATGGCGGACGAGACATTGGCGATTTATCGTAAATACCTTTCGACATAGGGAGAAAAATATGCGTATGACGTGGTTAATCTTTGTCTTCATCACCGTTTCATGCTGGGGTTGTTACGGAGTATTTCTTCATTCAGGACAGTTGTCAATGGCGGATGCGGCGCACGGACGCTACAAAGCGTTTCTTTTCGTTGGTATCGCCTATTTGCTGATAGCGGTCATCGGATCCGCAGCTATGCTGATTTCCAGCGGCGCAACGTGGAGTTTTCCGGCGAAGGGGATAGTTTGGTCGACAATCGCCGGGACAGTCGGCGCCATCGGAGCATTTGGCGTGGTATTGGGGTTCGGAGTGGGAGGCAGGCCCGCCGTCATGATGTCAATTATCTTTGCCGGTGCGCCGATTGTTAATGCGATTGTAGCATCGGCGATGCATCCACCCGCGGGCGGTTGGAGTAGTCTGAACTGGCAATTCATCCTTGGAATCCTGCTTGCCGCCGGGGGCGGTTTCCTAGTAACGCTTTATCGACCGGGGACATAGTTTTCCGTCGGAACAGGATTGAATGTCATGCCCTATGAATATCGGACAAATCGGCAGATAGAATTTTCCGATACCGACATGGCCGGCATTGCCCATTTTTCTCGATTCTTTGTTTTCATGGAATCCGCCGAGCATGAATTTCTGCGTTCACTGGGAACAAGCGTCGCGACAGAATGGGAGGGGAACAAAATTGGTTGGCCGAGGCTGTCGGCATCGTGCGAATACCTAAATCCCGTCAAATTTGAAGATACCGTGGATATTCATCTGACGATTACAAGAATAGGGCGAAAATCTATGACATATCAGTTTGTGTTTACCAAAGATGATATCGAGATTGCGCGCGGTCAGATGAGAACGGCGTGCTGTACGTGTAATCCGGACGAAAAAATGAAAGCTATACCAATCCCCGACTTTATCGCAAACCAAATTGAAGAAGCCCCGAGTTCCGCTCGGCTGGTCTGACACCTGCCCCAATCCATGATCGTTTGCGTGACTCCATGTCTCTCCTTAAACGATGACCATACCACATTCCACATCTCTCAAAGTGTCGGAGGTGCACAAGAGTTTTGGCAACGAGGCGCGCTCCATTGAAGTTCTCCGAGGCGTCTCGTTCGAGATGACTCAAGGGCAACGACTTGCCCTAACCGGCCCCTCCGGCTCTGGAAAGAGCACGTTGTTGCACCTGATAGGCACGCTGGACACACCGTCCGGCGGCACGATTGAGATTAACGGCGAGAATCCGTTTGAACTCTCGGAGCCACGGTTGGCAAAATTTCGCAACAAGGTGATTGGATTCGTCTTTCAAGACCATCACCTACTGCCCCAATATTCGGTTTTGGAAAATGTCTTGATTCCCACCCTGGCATTTAAGCGCCGCGATGCGGAGATCGAGGTGCGAGCTAGAGCGCTACTTGAAGGTGTCGGTCTCTCTCACCGATTGAGCCATCGTCCGGCTGCGCTTTCCGGCGGCGAATGCCAGCGTGTGGCCGTGGCGCGTGCGCTCATTAATCGGCCGAGCCTTCTCCTCTGCGATGAGCCGACGGGAAATCTTGACCGTTCCACGGCAGATACAGTTGCCACCCTCCTATTTGAACTTCACCAAGCAGAGCAAAATATCTTGATTGTGGTGACGCACAACCTTGAACTTGCGACACGGTTTGAACGCCGATTTGAACTGGTAAATGGCGGAATTGAAGGGCGCGCCGGACAGGTTTGAGATGAAGACATCAGTGCCATAAGATCACCCAACCATTATAAAATCGCGCTATCCATGCAGACACCAAACCGCACTTTTGAAACTCGGGGTCCCGTTTCACCGGACCGTAACTACGTTGTCCCGCGCACGGCGGAGATTGCCGATTTGGTTGAGCGGATGAAGAAGGGGCGATACATCGCCATCTCCGCGCCGCGCCAGACGGGCAAAACCACGTTTTTCCGTTGGGCTCTGGATGCGCTGACTGCCGAAGACACCACTTATTTCCCGATTCAACTCGACTTCGAGACGTACAGAAACGTGAGCGTCGAGAGTTTTTACACCAACTTGCGGCGCGACATACGTGATGAGGTCGTCCGGGAACCTCGGCGGTTTGGGGTCAACCTCAGGTCAAATTTGCAACAGTTCCTTGAGAATTATCCGCTGAGAGATCACAATTCCTTCCAAAGTTTTCTGCGAGAACTCGTTACACACCTTGGAAATCGACGGGTTGCCGTTATCATTGATGAGTTTGATGGCATCCCGCGGATGGCATTGAGCGATTTTCTTTACACACTTCGCAGAATCTATCTCTCAAGGGATGCGAATCGATGTCCATACAGCGTCGGAATTGTTGGCGTCAAGAACATCCGCCAACTGAACTATGATAGAAGCATCTCCCCATTTAATATCCAAGACGAGTTTGTGCTCTCCAACTTTACCCTGGATCAAGTGGAGACCCTTTTGGGACAGTATACGGAAGAAGTAGGACAAGCCTTTGCCCTAGAGGTGGTTGAGAGTATCCACAAGCAAACGGCGGGACAACCCTTCTTAGTCAACCGAATGTCACAGATTCTAGCGGAAGAAATGGACGTTCCGCTGTCAGAGACGATTCGCTGCGAGCACTTTGAGATTGCCTACAAGAAGATTTTGAATGAATCGAATGTACACATCTCACACTTGACAACTAATATACGCCGGGAGCCGCAATTTGAACGCGTACTGATGCGCGTCATTCTCAATGAACAAAAACTCCCATTCAGCATAGACGACCCGTCAATGAGTGAACTCTTTACCTACGGCATCATGCTCCCGGACGAGGACGGAAATTGTAAGATTCAAAACCCTATATACCAGTATCGGATAGTTCGAGCGTTTCAACCGCTGTTCAACGGTTTGGAAATGCAGTATCTCCCGGAGGATACAGATGCCGGTTTTCTTGACTACATGACCTCCGACGGGAAGATTGATATGCGGCTTCTGCTGTCAAACTTCCGCGATTTCATCGCTCGCGCGGGATATCGCATTCTTGAAGTACCGGAAACTCCCAAGGAATTCGTCGGACAATATCTGTTGTTCGCTTATCTTGATTCTTTTGTTCAACAGATTCGAGGGTTTATGTATCTTGAAGTCAGAACCGGGCGCGGACAGATGGATCTGATTATCCTGCACTCGGGCGAGAAATACATCGTCGAAACAAAGATTTGGGGTGGCGAAAGCCTGTATCACACGGGCAAGGGACAACTTGCGGCTTATCTCAAGTCCGAAGGTGTGCAAGAGGGGTACTACATTGTGTTCGATCATCGACAAAACTCCCAGGCTCGGGTTGAAGAGGAATCGATTAATGGCAACATAATTGTCAGTTATTGTATTCCCGCGGTGCAAAACCGGCCGTCCGACGAAACTTGACACGTCATTCGCAGAAGTTCATTTCATGCGCCGAAGTCTAATCCATTTCTGGCAAATCCATCTCGCCGTACTGCTCGGCGCCGCCGTGGCAACGGCGGTCCTCACCGGAGCGCTTCTGGTCGGAGATTCCGTTCGCGGTAGCCTACGAGACTTGACATTAAATCGGCTGGGGAACATTGACCATGTAATGCTCTCGGAGCGTTTCTTTCGAGAAACACTCGCGGCGGAATTGGGGGCTTCCTCGGCGACGGACGTAGGGTATGAGCGTGTTGTACCCGCAATGTTGTTGAGCGGCACAGCGGTTAACGCGACTACAAAGATGCGGGCGTCGCGCGTCCAGATTCAAGGGATTGACGAGCGTTTTCTCGGTTTCTGGTCGTCTCCTGAAACTGACGAGCTAAACGAGTTCCTGAAAAAGCAACCGGGGCAACTCTTCCCATCGGTCGTAATTAACCAATCCTTAAAAAAAGAACTCAATGTTGAAGTTGGAGACACGCTGCTAATTTCCTTCCAACAGCAAAACGAGATCCATCCCGAGTTTCTTCTCGGTCGTCGAGACCCCCTAGATGTCCTGCAAACTCTTCGACTCTCCGTGTCGAAAATCATCCCAAATTCTGGCGTTGGACAATTTGGCCTGCGTCCCCATCAAAATCTTCCATTCAATGCCTACGTCTCTCTCCCCGTTTTGCAAAAAGCTTTAGATCGGGAGGCGAAAGTCAACGCGATTCTAGTTTCGTCGCCTAAGATTCCCTCCGCTGAGGCAAAGGAGCGATTGGCGGAAATACTCCAGCAGGTCTTAACGCTGGATGACTTCGATTTAACAATTCGGCGAGCCGATGACCACGTCTCTCTTGAAACCTCTCAGTTCGTTCTCAAACGGAATGTTATTAAATTGGCGAAGACAGTCGCAGCCGAGAACGAAATTCCTGTGACTACCGTCATGACCTACTTGGCGAATGAAATCTCGGCGGATGGAAAGACCGTGCCCTACTCGACCATCACGGCGCTTGGCGTGAATGGGAGGATGCCGGAGAAAACAAGCGTACAACCGGAGAATCAAGTTCTGTTTCACGCCGCGGGACTCGGTGAAGGTGAAATCTTGCTCAACGAATGGGCGGCGAGCGATTTGAAGGCACAGCCCGGGGATAGGATTGACGTGAGTTATTACGTCATTGGGCACCAAGAACAGTATTTAACAAAGCACGCCCAATTTCGTCTAAAAGGTATTGTCCCCCTAACAGGGTTAGCCGCAGACAGGGAATTAACGCCAATATTTCCGGGGGTGCATGATGCAGACGACATGTCCGAATGGGACGCTCCATTTCCGGTCGATTTCAGCCGAATTCGGCCCAGAGATGAAACATACTGGGATGAATTCGGCGCGACGCCCAAGGCTTTTGTTTCTGCCGAGACGGGCGAGCGGTTGTGGAGCAGTCGGTTTGGAAGCCTAACGGCAATTCGATTCGGAACAATACCGGGAGAAAATCTCGAGAGCACGCAAACGATTTTCCAAGAACAGTTGCGCGAAACGATTAACCCGGAACAGTTCGGGTTTGTATTCCAGCCCGTGAAGGAACAGGGCTTGGCAGCTGCGTCGGGCGCCACCGACTTCAGTATGCTGTTTATCGGATTCAGTCTCTTTCTCATCGTATCCGCCGCACTTCTCGTGGGGTTGCTCTTTAGGCTTGGCGTCGAAGGTCGGGCGGGTGAAATCGGGATTTTGTTGACTTCGGGCTATACGCTGTCTACGGTGCGTTGGCGTTTCATGATTGAAGGGAGCATTCTTGCCGGAATTGGCGCTGCGATAGGCTTGGTTGGGGCAATCGGCTATGCCTGGTTGATGATGGCGGGTTTGCGGACATGGTGGCTGGCGGCAGTGGGCACGCAGTTCCTGTCACTTCATGTTGGCCGGTTGAGCCTATTACTCGGCTACTTGATTTCCGTGATTGTCGTACTGGCTTCAATCGGCTGGACAATTCGGCGGCTGGGTAAAATCTCAATCCGCTCGTTAGTCGCCGGGGCAACCGAGCTTGAAGAAAGAGCATCGGGACGTGTGGTGCGCATCGTTGCTTTTGCGAGTATCGGGATTGCGCTGGCGCTTTTGCTGTTTGCGTGGATTGCGGATATGTCATCGTCACCTGCGTTCTTTTTCGCCATCGGGACACTTCTCCTGATTGCAGGATTTTCCTTTCTTAGTTCATGGTTAAAGTCGGCTGCTGTGTCTGAAGATTCGAGTTCAAGGCGCGGAATTGTACGACTAGGCGTTCGGAATTGCGCGCGTCGTCCCGGGCGGAGTATACTCTGTGCGGCGCTGGTCGGCTGCGCCTGTTTCGTCATCGTTGCGGTCGGCGCAAATCGACATGGTAATAGTGGACACATCTCGTCTCTGGAACAATCCTCCGGCACAGGTGGGTTTACGCTGGTCGCTGAGGCGGACATCCCGCTGCATCATGACTTGAACTCTGAATCCGGGAGGTTCGAATTGGGTTTCTCGGACCGAGACGAGGCGGTGGTTGTTCATTCCCGAATAATTCCACTTCGCGTGCTCCCGGGCGAGGACGCAAGTTGTCTGAACCTTTACCAACCCCAGAATCCTCGGATATTGGGTGTTCCCGAAAACCTCATCGCACGGGGCGGTTTCCAATTTCAGTCAAGAGCCAACGGAGAGGGGTCGCCGTGGCGACTTCTACACGAGGAACTCGGAGAAGGCGTGGTCCCGGCTATCGGGGACTATAATTCGGTGATGTGGATTTTGCACCTTGGTCTTGGTGAGGATCTCATCATCCGGGACGAATTGGGCGAACCGTTAAAGCTCCGGCTCGTGGGACTTTTGCAAGGCAGCATTTTCCAGAGTGAACTGTTAATCTCCGAAGCTAATTTTACCAAATACTTTCCGAGCCAGGGTGGGTATAAGTATTTCCTAATTCAAACGCCTCCCAAAGACGCGGAAGCGGTGACACAGGTGCTTGAAAACGTGCTTCGTGATCACGGATTCGATGTGACCTCAACCGCCGAAAAACTTGCTAACTACCGAACTGTCGAAAATACCTATCTTTCTACGTTTCAGACGCTGGGCGGCTTCGGACTGCTGCTCGGGACACTGGGTCTTGGCTTGATTCTTTTGAGGAACGCGATTGAACGGCGCGGCGAATTGGCGACTCTGCGGGCATTTGGCTTTCGCCGATTAACGCTCTCAGTGATGCTCTTGATAGAGAACGCATTTCTTCTGCTGACCGGTATGGCAATTGGCGCCATTTCCGCGTTGATTGCGGTTGGACCGCACATACTTGCTCCCGGAAGTCATGTTCCGTGGACCTCTCTTGCGGCGACCTTGGGGGGCGTGTTTCTTATTGCCATGATAGCTAGCGCCGTTGCCGTCTTTTTTGTGCTGCGTGCTCCGCTACTTCCGGCGTTAAAAACGGAGTGAACAGAGGAAAAATGGAAGAGCGGAAGGATGGAAGGATGGGAAGTAGCGATTCAGCCCACAAACCGATTGTGCGCATCAACGGTTTGAGAAAAATATACCGGGAAGGCGGGCAGCATCATATCGTGTTGGACGGAATCAGCGAGGAGTTCCATGAGGGCGAATTTGTCTGCCTGCACGGGAAATCCGGCAGCGGCAAAAGTACCCTGCTCAACCTCATTGCCGGCATTGACGCGCCTAACGACGGCGATGTCCTTATCCAAACACCCGACGGCGAAATCGCTCTCAATCGCTTAACCGAGCGCGAACGCACCCTGTTCCGACGAGATCATATCGGTTTTGTTTTCCAATTCTTTAATCTCATACCGACGCTGACTGTACTGGAAAACGTCACACTGCCCTTAAACCTAAAGGGAAAGAGGGATGCCCGCGAGCCAGCGGCTTCGCTGCTGGATGCTGTTGGTCTCGGCGCGCGTACGGACACCTATCCCGACAAATTGAGTGGTGGCGAGCAGCAGCGGGTAGCTATCGCCCGCGCTCTCGTGCATAATCCGCGATTTCTGCTAGCAGATGAGCCGACCGGTAACCTGGACGCCGAAACGGGCGAATCCGTTCTTTCGCTGCTGCTGCGCCTGAGCCGATCCGCCGGCAAAACCTTGGTAATGGCAACACATGCAACCGAAATTGCGGAGCATGCAGACCGTGTGTTTCACATTGACGGCGGAAAGCTGATTCTGCATAAGGGATGAGTAAGTGGCTAGTGATTAGTGGTCAGTGACCCAGTAAAACCCCTGGAGCCATAGGATGGACAATGAAGTGGGATCGCTGTCGCACGGGATCTGCTATCGCGTTCCTTATTCAGTCACTTAATCGCTATTCGCTCGCTTGATCCCGCCTTACAAATACGTTGAATTTGCATAGGGGATAATATAGGAGATGGGAAATCTGAGAACCTCGCTTCGATTGGCTTGGGGGGAGGCATGGCGTCGTCCGCTTCAAAGCTTGTTTTTCGTCGTCGGTGTGTCCATTGGCGTGGCGATGATTATTGCCATTGACCTTGCCAATTCGTCCGCAAATCGGGCGTTTGCCATCAGCACAGACGCTGTTGTTGGCAAGGCGACACATCAGATTGTCGGAGGGCCAAACGGAGTGGACGAGAGCGTCTACGTTCAGATCCGGCGAGAACTCGGTTACCGTAAAAGCGCCCCTATCGTCGAGGGATATGTCAAGGTCAAGACATTGAACGGGCAGCCGATGCGCTTGCTCGGCGTCGATAGTTTCGCTGAACGACCTTTCCGCGAGGAACTCGGCACCGCAAAAGTTGCGGGGTTAAATCAAGGATCGTTCAGCGCGTTCATGGTAGAGCCGAACACTGTCCTGATAGGGGCAAATGTCAGTGATGAGTACCAGCTCCCCATTGGCGAGAGTTTGGAAATACAGGCAGGGAGTTACCACCACAAACTGCGAATTGTCGATGTCATTGCTTCCGAAGATAGGCGGATTCGACGTTCGCTGAAAGATTTGCTGGTGACCGACATTGCCACCGCACAAGAGGTATTTGCCAAAATTGGAAAGCTGGACCGAATCGACCTTATCCTGCCGGACGCTCCGTTGCATACGACGGCACTCAAGCGCATCGAATCAGTCCTTCCGCCCGGCGCCCGCATCGAAAGCTCGGACGCCCGCCGCGGCGCGGTCATTGAGATGACGAAAGCCTTCCGACTGAACTTAACCGCGCTTAGTTTGTTAGCCCTGGTGGTGGGTATGTTTTTGATATACAACACCGTATCGTTTAGCGTGATTCAGCGGCGTGCGGTAATTGGACGGCTGCGCGCCATCGGGATGACACGGGGTGAAATCTTCGCCATGATTCTTGCTCAGGCGACCGTGCTCGGTATTGCCGGCGCGTTGCTCGGCATTGGATTGGGAATTCTCCTTAGCCGTGGCGCGATTGGAATGGTGACGACCAGCATCAATGACCTGTTTTTTGTCAGCAATGTGCGGGAGATTGATGTCTCACCACTGACGCTTCTGAAAGGTGGGATGCTCGGAATCACGGCGGCGATGATTGGCGCGTTAATACCGGCGTATGAAGCGACGCGAGTGTCCCCAGTCGGTACGCTTCAGAGGAGCACTATCGAATCTCGGACACGCGGCTCGCTCCATCGGATTAGCATCGCCGGCATCGCCGCGTTGCTACTCGGTGCAGGCATGCTGCTCCCCGAATGGCATCTCGGACTCACGTTCCTCGGTGTGCTTGCCGTACTGGTCGGGATGGCACTCCTGACACCGTCGTTCATGCGTGGATTTGCGGCGTTAGCGGCGACTCGTTGGCTGCGGCGAAGGCTCCCGATTCTGGGCAATATGGCAATTCGGGACATTGATCGCGCGTTGAGCCGAACCTCCACCGCAGTCGCTGCGCTCATGATTGCCGTGAGTGTAATTGTCGGTTTGAGCGTGATGGTTGGGAGTTTTCGCATGACCGTTGAACAGTGGCTGACAGACCTATTGGGGGCAGACATTTTCGTTTCACCACCGGCGCTCGCCAACAGCCAGATGGCGGCGAGGCTTGATCCGGACGCCCTCAAGCTGTTTGAGACGTTTCCGGGCATTGCCCGAGTTGCCACGGCTCGGAGCGTTGAAGTCGATGCTGATGGCATGGGACGCATTACTTTGAGCGCCGTCACTCAAGACATTGCGGGGGAAAAGCGTCACTACAAATCCGCCATCGGAGATCACGCTGAAACATGGGATGCGTTCCAGTCGGGCGGACTCATTGTCAACGAACCGTTGGCAAACCGGCATAAACGCTCACTCGGCGATACGATAACGCTTTTCACAGATAAAGGAGAGATTTCCTTTAAGATTGTTGGTGTGGCTTACGATTATGATGTCCGACCGGGAGTCATGATATCCGATGCCGTATACCGCAGATATTGGGACGATCCGCACCTCTCGTCTGCCGCACTATTCGTCCAACCCGGCGTTGATGTTGACGAACAGATCGGGGAACTGAAATCTGCTTTGGCGGGCAAACTAGATCTGATCATTCGCTCAAATCGAGCGCTGAGGGCGAATGCGCTTGCAGTGTTTGACCGCACGTTCAGCATCTTCGTTGCGCTACAGATGCTCGCGGCGGTGGTTGCATTTATCGGGGTGCTGTCAGCGTTGATGAGTTTGCAACTGGAGCGGACGCGCGAGATTGGCACTTTGCGGTCTATCGGCATCACGCGGGGTCAGCTATCAAGATTGACGCTCCTCGAAACGGGATTGATGGGCGCCATCGCCGGATTAATCGCAATGCCCACCGGTCTGGTTCTTGCTGCCATTCTGATATACATCATCAACCTCCGCTCTTTCGGATGGACACTGCAGATGCAGTTACAACCTTCACAGTTCACCCTCGCGTTCGTGGTCGCGCTCGTTTCCGCTTTATTGGCGAGTATCTATCCCGCATGGCGTATGGGACAGATGCAACCCGCCGAGGCGCTGAGAACAGAGTGATACCATCTCCAATAAGAATCTCGCTGTATCCAATAAATTATTGGGCTTACGCGGTTTAGATTGTAGGGAACGCAGATCTGCGTTCCCTACTTGCCTAATTTATGGAAAGAGACAAAGATGCAGGAGAAAATACGAATGTAAGGAATAATGATCGTTATTCCCTACAAGAGTCCTGAAACATGAAATTAATTCAGAAGATTGCCTTATCAGTTTTCTCCGTACCTCCTACTTGTAACAGATGAACAAACCGCTAACATTTTTCGCCACGATTATTCTCACTCTAACTGTATGCGCCCACGGTACAGAGGACACGAACCGACAGAATATTGTTGAGATGCTAAGCGGCGACAGCGAGGGGGACTTTGCTCGTGCCGTTGAACCGATGGAACTCGTGTTTCCCAAGGATCACGGACCGCATCCCGACTACAAAACCGAGTGGTGGTACTATACGGGCAACCTGAAGGCGGAGGGCAGCAGGGAGTTCGGTTATCAACTCACCTTTTTCCGAAGGGCGCTGGCGGCGGAGATGCATGTACGGAAATCGCATCTGGGAACAAATCAGATTTACATGGCGCATTTCGCCCTAACCGACGTTAAAGCAAAGACGCACACCAGTTTTGAGCGATATAGCCGAGGAGCAGGCGGATTGGCTGGCGCACAGGGGGAACCTACCTACGACGTTTGGCTTGAGGATTGGTCGGTATCTCAGGATGGTACAGGTGATTTTCGTTTGCAAGCAGTTGACGACCAGATTGAACCGCGTATCGCAATCGATTTGAAACTGCGGGAAACACGTCCACCCCTGCTGCACGGACTCCGGGGGTTGAGCCAAAAGGGTCCCGAGCATGGGAACGCGAATCACTACTACAGTCTCGTCGGGCTAGACACAGAGGGTACAGTAGTCAGTCGTGGAGAAGCGTATGAAATTTCGGGTAAGAGTTGGATGGATCACGAATTCGGGACAAGTGCCCTCAGCAAAGGCGTGGTTGGCTGGGATTGGTTCGGACTGCAACTCGATGATGGCACCGCCCTGATGTTTGGTCGATTGCGTAAAAGCGAAGGCGGCGAAATCGGCATCTTCGAGGGAACAGTTTCGTACGCCGACGGGCGGCAGGTTTCAATCCGACCGGGGGAATTCACGGTGACGGCAACGGGGAGTTGGAAAAGTCCGGAGACCGAAATCACCTATCCTTCCGGTTGGCAGGCGGATTTCCCGTCTCTAGGTATCGAATTGCGTATTGATCCGCTCATTCCGAATCAGGAGCTATTCAGCGATTTTACGTATTGGGAGGGGGCAGTATCGGTGGAGGGAACAATCGGTGGACAATCCTCAAAAGGTCGCGGATATGTCGAATTGACGGGTTACGATCGGTAGGATTATGATTACACGTAGAGAGTGATTTCTAATGAAAAAGGAGGGGAATCTCTCCCCTCCTTCAACTGACTCAGGAGTATATTGACACGACAAAAGCACATCATGATACGGTCTGATGACATACTCGCGTGAGAAACTCGGTTCTTATGGGTTTAGTCTCCCCATGCCGGTCCCCGATCAGGCACCCATAGCATCATGCCCGCTTTCAGGCGCCGCGGGTTAAAGTCGGAGTCGTCTTGGTTTGCCTCGACCAATCTTTTCCAAAGGTTGGCGTCGTCGTAAACTTCGGGGCGTCCGGCAATTATCGGGAGTGTTTCTCCTGCTTTAACTCTATATTTGCGAACCTTTTCCGGGTACGAGACTGAGAAGCTGGAACTGTGACTGGCTGTTTGAGCGTTGCCCTTTGCGTCTTTGAAATCCGACACGGTGACCATATATTTGCGGCCTGCCCGCATCGGCTCATCGGAAGTAAACGTGACCATGTTTCCCGTGCCGCTCACGCTGCCCGCAACATCTCCCGATTCTTTACTAATCGATTCGGGCGTTGACTCGACCATAACGGATATCATCCCGCTCATGCTATCCACGTCTTCGCTAAACGTAAATGATATTGTGTTTCCCACGTTAAGCGAATCCTCGTATTCGGAGATGAGCGTGCCGTCCGGCGGATCTACCGAGGTCACGGTCGGCGGTGTTGCATCGGTATAGGTGAACTTCTGCGAAAGCGTTGCCGGTTTCTCCACTTTCTTCTTGTTGGTCACAACGACTGCCACCGAATCGCCCGCGGTTCCGGCGGGAGTCACAGCGGTAATCTCGGTCTTGCTTGGAACGGTTACACTTTGGGCGCTCTTGCCGCCGAAGGTTACGGTGACGCCGTTTTTCATGTCAAACTTCTCGCCACTGATCCGCACGGTCGTCCCGCCTGTTTCGGGCCCTTCCGTGGGACTCATGCCCGATGGCAGTGGTTCGGGGTTACAGCCTCCGCACCCGGACATCCAGACAAGCGCAAATGCCAATGCGATAGTCGTAGTTATATTTCTGAGTTGAATCATGAGATCTTTTCTCCTGAACAGTGTGGTTTTGAAAGGGATTCTATCTCTTGATACTAAGCGAAACTTGAGTCCAGAACACATTCTAAGTATACAGGTTAATGGAATCTTTGTCAACAGTTTTTCTATCAAGTGTTAGGGCAGCTCGGCCTGATTCCAGATGGTCGATAATCTTCAAATTGTCGGTTCCCGCTCGTTTATCCGCTTTAGCTTGCGACCGGCTCATATTAGCGCAATCCACTGCGCGTCCAATTGTAGGGGCGAACCCCCGTGTTCGCCCGTCCGTAACTATATCTTCCTCGTTGGTTTTTGAAACTTGCACGCTGTTCAGTCGGGACAGCCATGATTGTTCTGTACAGTTACGGGACGGCACGGGGGCCGTCCCCTACAATCAGAGGCAACTACTTCGTTCTCCCCTTCTTCCAACCTTCCAGTCTTCCATCCTTCCATGTCCTTTTGGCCGCGTTATTGAATTTGCTTGACAGCCTTATACCGCTATTCTATAATTCCAATCCGATCAAAATTTAGCACGGCAACTATGCAAAAAAGCCACTAAACTCAGGAGGCAGTGATTCATGTCAGCGTTGAATCGGTGCGGTTAGAAACCGCACCTACCGGGCCTGGGCAAAATTAGAATTACCGATTTAAAAAATTAAACTTTATTTAGTTTGCGCATTCCACAATCTAAGAGCCTGTTTGAAAAGTACATTTGTAGGGTGCGATCAAAGGAGCGAAAAGCGACTGCGATAGAGATCCTCTGCGCACCAGCCTCTAACAGCCCCAGCTGGGATCAAGCGAACGGATAGTGAGCGCGATAGAGATCCCACAGGTATGTAGCAGACAACACTACACACATGGCGAAACTTACCACAAATGACCTTGCTACCGATTATTCAAACAGGCTCTAACAGATCGTGGTACAGAAGAGTGCTATTATCCCCAAGGATGCGCAATTATTGGTTGCAATGGCTGTATCCCTCTAGAATCTTCGAAGGACGACACACAGGACTCATTACTAAAGTTTTTCCACTGATTTGAAGGAGGTTCTGACATGTTCGAAGGATCCTTCGTCGCGCTCGTTACGCCGTTCAAGGACGATGAATCGCTCGACGAAAGCAAGCTCAAAGAGCTCCTGGAGTTCCAGATCGAAGGCGGCACAGACGGGATTGTTCCTTGCGGCACAACCGGCGAATCCCCCGCGCTTTCGGATGCGGAACACAATCGCGTCGTCGACTTGACCGTCCAAACTGTAGCTGGTCGTGCGCCGGTGGTCGCGGGAACGGGTTCAAATTCGACAACGCACACATTGCACGCAACGGAACATGCGAAAGCCGCCGGAGCGGACGGAGCGCTCATTGTCACGCCGTATTACAATAAGCCGACCCAGAACGGTCTGTACGCCCACTACATGAAGATTGCCGACAGCGTCGATATCCCGATTATTATCTACAACGTTCCCGGGCGATGCGGCACGGACATTTTGTCGGAAACAGTGGCTCGGCTTGCCGAACACCCGAACATCGTTGGGCTTAAGGAAGCCACAGGACAACTCAATCGCGCCAGCGAAGTCATATCCATGTGTCCCGACGATTTTGTCGTGCTTTCGGGGGACGATGTCAATACGTTGCCAATCCTCTCCGTCGGCGGAAAAGGGGTTATCTCTGTCGTGGCAAATGTAGCGCCCGCGCCAATCGCCGAGATGTGCAGCGCTTTTAAAGCGGGTAACGTTGACGTCGCTCGAAAACTGCACTATGAGACTATGCCGTTAGCGGTTGACCTCTTTATCGAGACGAACCCCATCCCCGCGAAAACCGCTCTGATGTTAATGGGCAAACTCAACGGGAAGCTGCGTCTCCCTCTCGCGCCGATGACGCCCGCGAATTTAGAACAACTGCGCCGTACCTTGGCACACACGAATCTGATATAGGAGTTTGAACGTTGTCACGGCATTCCACTTAACGGAGCACAAGTCCCGGTTGGCAGCTAATGAAGTTCCAACGCAAGCTACTATTGACCTTTACGGGGATGGCGCTTTTTCCGACAATTATCCTTGTTTTGGTCGCCTACCATCTGATTAGCCAAAGCATCGAACACTGGGCGGACTATAAAATCGCGGCGACGTTGGAAAATGCGAAGAAGCTTGCCTATCAGCTTGAACTGTATGAAATTCAACCGTTGACGTTCGCGGCTGAAGAATTGGCGCTTGATGAAGATCTCGTTGCTGTTCTGGAAACGCCAGCCGATTCCAGTCTCATCAATCAGCGAATGACCGAACTCGCTGATGCGTATCAGGAATATATCCTCACCCTGTACGACCAATCGGGGCAGGCGATTTATCGCACGCATCCCGACTTACCGCCGACGAACCTCACCGATTTTCTTTACCCTTTAGATGAGTTGCCCGAAGATCCGACTACGTCCGATGAATTGAAGGATCAAGGGGTTCTGATTTCCGGGATGCCAATCTTTTCGGAAGATGGAACCTCTCGCCTCGGAGCCGTCGTCGTGGGAAAGCTGATCCCGTTAACTACGGCTCAGGCACGCGACCAATTGGCGACAATTCAGGGACGGGTTGACGCCCTGACGACAAATATTGGCGCCTTGGCAACGGGTGTGGACGAAGGTCAACTGGAATACCGGCGAACGGAAATACGTTCAACTTTTATCGCGCTGTTAATCACAGCCGCCGTGGTAATTGCGCTCTCGTTTTGGTTGAGCCGCATCCTCGCCAAAGGGATTAACACGCCGATCCAGTCGATTGTCAGAGGTACGGAGGAGATTGTCGACGGAAACTTGGATTATGAGGTCCAAGTACGAAGCAAAGATGAATTCGCGGTTTTGGCGCGTGCCTTTAATCAGATGGTCAGCGACCTGCGGCGGCGCACCGAGGAGTTGAAACGCGCCGAAAAGATCGCGGCATGGCAGGAGATTGCGCAGAAACTGGCGCACGAAATCAAAAACCCGCTAACGCCGATTCAACTCTCCGCGCAGCGCCTTCATCGCCGCTACCATAACAACCCGGGCGAATATGCTGATGTGCTCGAACAGTGCACGCAAACAATCATTACGGCGGTTGAAGGTTTGCGTCATCTGCTTGACGAATTCTCGCAACTCGCTCGACTGCCGGCTCCGGAGCTATCGACTCTCAAGCTGGATGAAGTTGTCGAAGCCACGATAGACATATTCGGTGAGTTTCCAAATCATATTGATGTCCAAGTAGATGCCCCTTCTGATTTGCCGTCCGTTGTAGGGGATGTCGAGCATCTGAAGCGAGCGTTCCTGAACCTGATCAAGAACGGGCTTGAGGCGATGGATGACATCCCGGAAGGAACGTTGACAATTCGCGCGTTTCCCTCCACCGACAAATCGAAGGTGTGCGTTTACTTCTCTGACACCGGTAGAGGGATTCCTGCCGAGGTGCGAGGGAAGTTATTCACCCCTCACGTTTCGACGAAAAGGGATGGTATGGGGCTTGGGTTGGCAATCGTCAAAAAAATTATGACGGATCTCGGGGGCGACATTCATCTTGAAGAACCCAAACCGGGGAAGACCGGGACGACGTTTGCGTTGTGGTTGAGGACGACTGCGAAAGGTTAAAATTACAATACGGAGGATAGAGATGGTTGATGAAGTTCAAAGGGAAATAGAAAGAATACAAGGATATATATCAAGTGGGCGCTTAACCCAGTTTGATGAAGCTAACACAAAGGCAACTGCCATCGAACCGATTTTGAGCAAGCTGGGTTGGGACGTGGTGGATCCTGATGAGGTGAGACGCGAATATTCTGTGGGCAGTCGATCGGTGGACTATGCGCTGTTTTGCGACGACACGTTGAAGGTTTTCATTGAGGCGAAAAGAGGCAGTGAACTGTTGGAAAGACATCAAGAGCAACTTCTCGATTACGCTTTCGCCGAAGGTGTTGAAATCGCGATACTTACCAACGGAACAACATGGTGGTTTTACCTGCCGATTCGAGCGGTGAGTTGGGAGCGGAGAAAGGTCGTGACTCTGGAACTTAATCAACAAGATAACACTGAGATTGCGCAAAAATTGGTTGACGTGCTTGGTAAAGAAACTGTTTGCTCTGGGAGAGCCATCCGAAACGCCGAGAGGCATCAAGTTTTAGAAACCTTGCCAGAAGTATGGAATCAACTAGTGAGTGAACCTGACAGTTCAATCGTAAATCTCCTTGCAGAACGGACTCATAGATTGTGTGTGCGTGAGCCAGACGGAGACGAAGTAGAGCAATTTCTCTCCGGGCACCTCGAACAGATACAGATAACATCACATTCAACCGCTCCTGCTCCCGTTCCTTCGTTAGAACCGAATTCATCTCCTGGACCAAGCCTTTCAGGTTCTGTGACAGGCAAAAAACTGGTTGCATTCACATTTAACGGAAGCAGATATGAGGTTATGTCGTGGAAAGGGATGTTAATCAAGCTCTGCGAGATAGTTAATTCCGCTCATAAGAATCGCTTTGAGGAAGTATTGAGTTTCAAGGGAAGGACCAAACCTCATTTTTCAAGAAATGCAAGCGGCATGGCATCCCCGGTAGAGATTAACGGCACCGGTATCTTTCTTGAGACTCATGGTGCCGCCCAAGCCATTGTAAACCGTGCTGAAAGGTTAATCACTCACTTTGGATACAACGAAAACGACCTGTCGTTCGAAAAGCGCACGTAATGAAACCACAACACAAACCCAACATTCTAGTCATTGACGACGAAATCAGCATTTGTGAGTCGCTGCAAGGTGATTTGGAGGACGAGGGGTACACCGTCCAAATCGCTCAGTGGCGAGAAGGTGATTCGTACCCGTGAGGGGGAGCCGATTGACCTTGTCTTCTTGGACATTCTCATGCCCGACGGGATGGGCGGAATCGAAACACTCAGGCGAATGAAACAGATGTTACTTGACACGGAAGCGCAGGCGCTTGGGATTGTTGAAGATAGTCTACAGATGAGCCCGGAACGACGTTTGTGTTGTGGCTGAGAGCGACTGCAAGGGATTGAACTTACATAACAAGGTTTAAGAATGCATGAACAAGTTTTGAATGTTATTGAAAGATGGCAGACGGATGAACGTTTGACCACACTTGAGGAAGCTAGAATATGTTCTGCCGTCATTGAACCGATATTACGTGGATTGGGATGGGATATTGGAAACCCTCAAGAAGTGTGGGAGCAATATTCTGTCGAAGATATAGGCACCGTGGACTATGCTTTGTTGATTGGCGATAAGCCCAAAGTCTTTGTCGAAGTTAAACGAGGTGGTGCACAGCTGAAAAAACACCAAAGTCAACTTCGAAATTACGCTCGCATAGGCGGGGTAAGTCTTGCAATACTTACCAATGGGGCAACATGGTGGTTTTACCTGCCACTTCAGGAGGGAAGTTGGGAGCGCACAAGAATTGGGGAAGTAGAATTTCAAGATCAGAACGCGACAGAAATTACACAAAGGCTCGGAGACCTTCTCAGCAAAGAAAATGTCAACTCTGAGCACGCAATCCAGAATGCAGAAATTCTTCAAAAGAAGAATCAGATTTTGGAGGCATTGCCAAAGGCATGGGAACAATTGGTGAATAACGAAATTCCAAATCTCCTCGCAGCACAGGCGCAGGAATTATGCGGACACAAACCAAGTATGAACGAAGTGGAGCAATTTCTTTCTGCACATCTCCAACAGATACCGATAACATATCCTCCAGCTACTCCCGAACCTGCTCCATCGCCTGAATCTGCCACAGTGTCCGAACCTGCACTTAAACCAAATCCTTCAGGCCGCTCGGAACGCACGACATGTCGAGCGTTTACATTTTGCGGAAATAAACATGAGGTTTCGTCGTGGAGAGATATGTTAGTAAGATTATGTGAGATTGTGCATAAGGCTCAAAGCAATCGATTTGATGAAATATTGAATCTTAGCGGGCCGCGGGGGAAGGTTTACTTTTCAAAGGATTCTAGCGAATTGCATAGACCAATGCAAATAAGCGGGACAGATATTTTTGTTACAGACTTGTACCCGAAGACGATTAAACAAACCGCCAGGCAACTAATCACACACTTTGGATATGACGAGAACGACTTATCATTCGAAACGCGGACGTTATGAAGCCATAGCGCCAACCCAACATTTCAATTATTGACGGGAAACCGGCATTTTCTAAATCTTTGCAAGATATCTTGGAGGATAAGCTTGACACGGTATATTCCGCCATCGGCTGGCACGGTTAGCCTCAACTCACTCGTTATTGAACCAATTTTGCGGCAATTGGGTTGGAATACGAGTAACCCTGATGAAGTGCGACCACAATATTCTGTACAACACAGGAGGGTGGACTACGCTTTATTAATCAACAATACAGCCAAGGTATTCATTGAAGTGAAAAGAGGCGGTAAAGCGTTGCAAAGACATCAAAAGCAACTTCTGCGTGACGCTATGCACCATGGCGTTGAAATCGCAGTACTCACCAACGTCAAAACGTGGTGGATTTACCTGCCTATCCGAACGGTAAGTGGGGATCGGAGAAAAGTCGTAACTGTGAAACTTAGTCAACACGAAAATACTGAGGCCGCCCAAACGCTGGCTGATCTTCTTAGCAAAGAAAATGTCTGTTCTGGGAGAGCCATCCAAAATGCCGCTTGGCGAGGGAACTGACCTTAGACTTTCAACCATGCATACATAAACCTCTGACTGATGGAGGAAACAGAATGCAAGAATGGATTGTAACCCTTGAAAAAGACGAAGATGGCTGGCATGTCGCAGAATGTCCGGCAATACCGGGCTGTGTCTCGCAGGGACGAACCGAGAAGGAAGTGTTGGACAACATCAAAGATGCTATCAGTGAATGTTTAGCCGTTCGTGCGGAGGAAGGACTTCCGTTAAGCGTTGAAAATTCGTAAATGACGCAAGTTGCTACCTATAACAGAGAAACCGAG
The DNA here is from genome assembly GCA_965204085.1 of Candidatus Poribacteria bacterium. Taxonomy (GTDB): domain Bacteria; phylum Poribacteria; class WGA-4E; order WGA-4E; family JAJDTR01; genus JAJDTR01. The sequence continues at coordinate 727,208 of CBDBEE010000003.1, forward strand.
TTTTTGGTTCACGTTTACAAAATCATATGAAAATCAGATTGATTTTCGTGAATCTCGTGTTTCCACGTTAGAAAAAACTCGGTTTCTGTGGCGCTGTCGAACACTGTGGCAACTTGGTGAGATGCCCAAACCCGAATAAAATCACAAAAACAGTATGCGTTCTAAATTCAAACCAAGCATTCTAGTCATTGACGACGAGATCAGCATTTGTGAATCGCTGCAAGGCGTATTGGAGGACGAGGGGTACACCGTCCAAACCGCTCTCAGTGGCGAGGAGGGCATACGTATTCTTGCAGGCGAGCATATCGATCTCGTTTTCTTGGACATCCTCATGCCCGGCGGGATGGACGGAATCGACACGCTCAAGCGGATACGGCAAATGTCGCCCGACACAAAAATCATCATGATCTCCGGTCACGGAACGTTCGACCTTGCCCTCGAAGCCGGACAGTTGGGCGCGTCCGACTTCTTGGGGAAACCGCTCTCGCTTGACAACATTTTGGCGAAGGTTGAAACGTTGAGCGCTAAAATTGCCATCAGGCATTCCGACGGAGACGACGAGTTGGAGGCGCACGCACACGGTATTGTTGGAGATAGCTCGCAGATTCAGGAGATTCTACTGACGATTCGGCAGGTGGCGCCGACAAACGGACGGGTGCTCGTCACCGGCGAGAGCGGTACGGGCAAAGAACTTATCGCCCACGCCATTCACGCCTTCAGTAATCGGGTTGAAGCGCCGCTCGTCAAAGTCAATTGTGCGGCAATCCCCCAAGAACTGATTGAATCGGAGCTATTTGGGCATGAGGCAGGCTCGTTTACGGGAGCTTCCAAGAAGCGAGTCGGGAAGTTTGAGCAAGCGAACGGCGGGACGATATTCCTTGACGAGATTGGAGACATGAGCTTGTCAACGCAAGCCAAGGTGCTGCGGGTGTTGGAGGAACGGGAGTATGAGCGTGTCGGCGGGAATCAGGCACTGAGTACGGATGTCCGCGTCATCTCGGCGACGAACAAGCATCTCCCGGACGAAATTGAATCGGGAAATTTCCGAGAGGATCTTTACTACCGCTTGAACGTCGTCCCGGTTCATGTCGCGCCGCTGCGAGAGCGGGTTGAAGATCTCCCGCTGCTTGTGGATTATTTCCTGTCGCGATTTTGCCGCGAAAACGGGAAACAGACGATGTCCCTAAGCGATGCCGCCATGAACAATCTCCGGAGACGCGACTGGCTGGGCAATGTGCGCGAGTTGCGCAACCTCATGGAGAGAGCCGTTATCCTGTGTCCGAATCAGATGATTGACGAAAGCGATTTATCGGAGGAAGTGCGACGAGATAGCACTGACGGGGACAGTTCGGAGGCATCGCTCAAGGATGCGCGGCAGGAGTTTGAGAGCCGTTTTATTCTTAACTGCCTCAAGGGAAACAGTTGGAACATCACCGAAACGGCAAAACAACTCGGCATTGAGCGAACGCATCTGCATCGCAAAATGCGCCAGTATGAGATTGAGCGTGAACCGTAGACAGCCTCTAGTTTTCTGATTCAGTGCGGCGGCGTTGGAGAGATTTGGGAGGTCCAAGAATCTCGCGCAGTATGATTCCTTGACGGAACGTCTGAGATGTTAGCGAGATCCCCGCAATTGTATGAGGTGCTGTTTGGGATTGCGTGGCTTCTTTTCGTTCCACTGTCTGACTTAAGGCGTGCCGCTCAACTGGTTTCGTCGCTGGAGGATCATCGGGCGGAGGTTGAGTCTCTTCCGCTACTTTTAATGGTGGAGCGGGTTTCGGTGACGGCGGCTCCTCTAGTTGCAAAAAGTCCGGTAACGGCTCAGTGACACTGTCATCCGCCGTTTCGATAGTGCCCCAAGGGGGCAGTTTGACTTCCTGTTCATCCTCTAACACCACCTCAGGTTCCGATTCGCGCGGCTTCTTTCGGCGAAATACTCGCCCCAGCAACGTAAGCGCAATGATAATGAAAGGAATTAGTTGAATTAACTCGTCCACGGTTGTTTACCTTACCTGTGACGTTTTTCAGGGCGGTGTGAGCAGGTTCAAATGAAGATGAACTGAATACACCGCCCTGCTTCGTTGACCTACGTAAGCCCCATCGAATGCGCTGATCTAGTCGTGTCGGTTTCGCGCTCGCCGCCAGGAGAGGCAATGGCTTGCCGCATCTCCGTGTCGGCGAGGATATTCCTGAGGTTATAGTAGTCCATAACGCTCATTCGACTGGAATCAAAGGAATCGGCAATGGCGCGGGGAACCTCGGCTTCCGCCTCGACGAGGGTAACCGTCATCTCTTCAACGAGTGCTTTGTTCTCCTCCTCCTCCGCTTGCGCCCTAGCTCTCCGCTCCTCCGCTTTTGCCTGCGCGATTTTTAGCTCTGCTTGCGCCTGATCAGTCTGCAGCTTGGCGCCGACGTTCTCGCCTACATTAATGTCGGCGATATCAATGGACAGGATTTCAAAGGCGGTGCCTGCGGATAACCCTTTTTCGAGCACGGTTTCCGAAATGCGTACCGGGCTTTCCAAGACCTCCTTATGGCTTGCCGCAGAGCCGATTGTCGTGATGATCCCTTCACCCACTCTGGCTCTAATGGTTTCTTCGGTCGCTCCGCCGACCAGTCGATCGATGTCTGCTCTCACCGTCACCCGCGCCTTGACAATGAGTTGAATGCCATCGCGCGCAACCGCGGTAATTCCGGTCTGGCTGTCGCCCTTGGAGGGAATGTCGATGATCTCCGGTGTGACGCTGACCTGTACCGCCTGCAACACATCGCGGCCGGCAAGGTCAATTGCGGCGGCTTGTGCGAAATCCAGCGAGATATTCGCTTTATCTGCGGCAATGAGCGCCGCGACGACGCTGGCGACCCTTCCGCCGGCGAGATAGTGCGCCTCAAGTTCATCGAGCGAAAGGTTGAGACCTGCCTTGGTCGCGTTGATTTGCGGCTCTATGATGCCTTTGGGAGGCACACGCCGCAAACGCATGGCGACCAGATCGCCGAAGATTCGCACACGGACATTCGCCGCAATCGCGGTAATCCATAAACCGATAGGAACGAACGTCGTGAGGAAAATGAGAAATACAATAACAAGAACCGCGAGTATAGCGACAACTGACGGCATCTGAATCCCTCCTTCTATGATTGCTGTGTTAAGGTGCCTTCGCGGAACGCACCTGCGAGCGCGCGGGGCACGGAAGCCTCGGCTTCGACAACGGTAGCTCGCATCTTTTGAACGTTGGCTGTCATCTCCTGCTTACGCGCGACTGCCATCGCTCGTCTTTCCTCCGCCTTTGCCTGAGCAACGACCAGATCCGCTTCGGCTTGCTCGGCTTGGAGTTCGGCTCCGATGTTCTTCCCGACATTGACATCGGCAATATCAATGGAGAGAATCTCATAAGCGGTGCCCGCGTCTAAACCCCGATCCAACACGGTCTTGGACATAACGTCGGGATTTTCAAGGACATCCTCATAGGTCTCCGCGGCGCCGATTGCGCTAATAATGCCCTCTCCGACCCGCGCAATGATTGTCTCTTCGCCCGCGCCACCGACGAGTCTGTTGATGTTCGTCCTGACAGTGATTCGCACGACGGCAATCAACTCAACGCCGTCAAGTGCGACCGTGCTGATACGCGGTGTCGTGATGACGCGAGGGTTGACGCTAACCTGCACGGCTTCAAATACATCTCGCCCCGCCAAGTCGATTGCAGCAGAACGTTGGAAATTGAGATCGATTTTCGCTTTATCCGCGGCAATCAATGCGTTCACAACCCTCAACACGTTTCCGCCGGCAAGGTAGTGGGCTTCGAGATCGGTTGTTTTAACGGTCAGCCCCGCCTTCGTGGAGCTAATCTGCGCGTTGACTATTACATTTGGGTTAACCCGCCGTAAACGCATCCCGACCAGATCGCCGATAATGCGGATGCGCACGCCTGCCGCTTGAGCGGCGATCCACAGACCGACAGGCACAAACCAAAAGAATACCAGCAGAAAAATCAGTATCAGTACGGCGATAATCGCTGTAAAACCTGTTATATCAGGCATCTAGGCTCTCCTTCCTGTTTTCATAACTTTTACGATTGAGATGGGGATTCTTGGTTGTCCCTGTTTCCGACTTCAGCTTGGAGCACGTGAGAGACTACTTCAATCTTGGCATTGAGTTTGCTTATGTCGGCGTGAATTGCCTCGGTGTTGGCGTCAATCTTCTCGCCGAGTCTCACCATCTGAGACTGCATCAATCTCATATCTTCACGGATTTCATTGGTGATTGCCAAGGAAGTGGTAAATACTTTGTCAATCTGCTTTTGAAGATTAGAGGTTTCGTTTTCAATCTGCTTTTGAAGATTGGTTGTTGTGCTTTCAATCTGCTCCTGAAGGCTGGTTGTTGCGCCTTCAATCTGCTTCTGACGACTGGCTGTTTCGTTTTCAATCTGCTTTTGACGACTGGTTGTTGTGCCTTCAATCTGCTTCTGACGACTGGATGTCTCATTATAAATTTGATTTTGGAGGTTGTCTGCTATCCTATTCACTTCTGCCTTACTGGGAACACGCCATATCAATAGATATATCGTGACCGCAAAGCCTAGAATCGTGACGAATGGCTCAATCTCTTTGAGGGTACCTAACAATCCCTCCATAGCTCAATTTCTCCCTCTTTGAACGGCGTCTAACGGCTCCGAACAACAACCCGGCTTCCTTCTACGGCAACCACTTCCACCTCTGTTTCAGGCTCGATGAATTCTCCGTTAGTGACCACATCCACCCGCTGGCCGCCAATCAACGCGACTCCCGCCGGTCGCAGCGGTGACAGGGATTGTCCGGATTGCCCGGCTAAAGCCGCTAGTTCTTGAGGCGCCGCCTGAAATCCATCGGCGCTATTCTCTGTAGTCTTGAGAATAAGGGTCCGCACCAATTTCACCACGATGACTATCAGCACCGCAACAATTGCCAAAGTTAGAATTGTATTCATCCCGAATTCCCCTAATTGATAACTGTTTACCGGCTCCGCACGACAACCCGACGTCCCTCAACGGCAACCACTTCTACTTCGGTTTCGGGCTGTATGAACTCTCCATTGGTGACTACGTCTATCCGCTTGCCATCAATCAAGGCAACTCCTGCCGGTCTGAGGGGAGACGCGGACTGACCGGAGTGTCCGACTAACGCTGCCAGCTCCTGTGGCGGGGCTTGAAAACCGTCGTCGCTATTTTGAGCGGCCTGTAGAATGACGGTTCGACCAAGTCGCGTTCGAGGCGCGAGCCACAATCCCAAGATGGCAAGCGGGATTATAATGACGACTGTGCCTCCGGCGTAAAGCGAGGCGGTCTCCCAACCATTTTCGAACCAAACTATCCCAATGCCTACGCATATGAGAATAATTCCCGGCACACCAGCCGCCCCGAAACCGGGAAGCAGAATGATCTCAATGAATAGCAATAGAACCCCTAAACCGAGGAGAAAGAGGGGTAGCGGCGGCATAAGCGCATCCTTTTATGGTAGATTATCGCAGAATTTCAATCTTTCCTTCAAAGACCTAGAAGAGTTGAGTGCGCTGTGTAAATTGGATACTGTCTTACGTTGTGTTGGTTCCCTCGTCCAAGGCTTCCACGAAGACCTTCGATCCTTCCACATCTATTACTTTAACGGGGGTTTCAGAAGCAATGAAATCGCCCGCGGTAAGCACGTCAACGCGTTTACCGGCGAGGCGGATGGTACCTGCCGGACGCAAGGGCGTAATTGCCGTACCAGTCTGCCCGACATAACTCTGATAATCTTCATCCCCAGCAGAATGAAAACCGATGTCCGAACTCATCTCCGTTGCTAAAGCGAAATGCTTCCATGCGCGTGTTTTTGGGAAGAAACAGAACGTGGCAATCACAAAGGCAGCGGTGAGGACGATAACAGAAGAGAATGCCAAAATCGCCGTTTCAAACTGATAGGCGCTCTTGAATACATAGAATATACCACCGAACATGAGGATTATCCCCGCAATCCCCGCAACGCCAAATCCCGGCAGGATGAAAACTTCCACCAAAATCAACCCCAATCCCAGAACAAATGCCAATGCCGCCCACTGGGCATCAATTTGGCTTAGCATGTGTCCGCCGAAGAAAATTCCCAGACAGAGCAGACCGACCATTCCGGGCACGCCAAAGCCGGGCGATTGTATTTCTATCCACAATCCAAGCATCCCGAGGGAGAGCAGGAGCGAGCTAATGATGGGGCTAGTGAGGAAAATGACAATCCGATCCGCCAATGAAACCCGGGCTTCGTCGGTTGCGGCGCCTTCAAGTGACTTAATGAACCGTATGCTTGCGGCGCCAAATTCTTCCTGTTTCTGCGCCGCGGCTTCTACTGTTAGCGCTTTCCTAATTCCATCAATCTCGACAATCTGGTACATCGCCAATAATTCTTCTAACGTGTCCGCACGCCCATGTGCGAAACGATACGCTAAGGCTTCGTCTGTCGTTAAAGTCAACAACTCGCCCTCGGCGGAGATGACCTCCATCTCCATTCCGTTTTGCCTGTGTTCTTCGTAAATGTCAGGTCTGTACGATACAATTTTTCCGTCCGCCAGCCTGACAAGCACCCGCTTCTTGTCAACCATCGCAACTGCGATATGGGCATTGTGTCCTTGTCGTTCCGCGGTTGATTGGATTGTCGTGCGAACATAAGAAAGCGCTTTTTCCCCGGCCTCTTCTCCCTGAACCGAGACCGGCGCGGAGTCGCCAATTGTCCCACCCGATGTCATCACAATCTGATCGCACGCGATGGAGATCATCGCGCCCGCGGAGATTGCCTCCCTATTCACATAAGCGATGGTCGGTATCTCGGTATCTTGAATGGCGTCAATGATATCCACTGCGGCATCGACTCGACCGCCGGGCGTGTCAACATCGAAAATAATGGCATCCGCATTGGCTAATTCGGCACGCTCAATGCCGTTGCCGATGTAGACGCGTATCCCACTTCCAATCTGATCGCGTATGTTGACAATATGCACCAAGGCGTCATCTTGAGCCGATGAAATCAATGATACGGCTAGCAGGCTGCCCCCGAATATTATCAATATGTAGCTTGTCACGCGCGTTTTGCTAAACATGGCAATCACCTCTTCCGATGTCTAGTTGGCGAACGATGCGAAATAGTTTTTGGTTTGCCCAGAGACCGTCTGACGTGAATCTGCAATCAGAGGGTACAGATATTAAATCACTATTATATCTATGATGCCTTACCCTGTCAAGCATTTTGAATCTTGACATCCGGTGGAAATAGCGGTTAAAACCGTTCAGTGATGTCACGAATCGGGCGCCCATCGTGAGTGAGAATCCGTGGCTTGACTCTGATGGCATGGGCTTCGTGACGATTTTACGGTTCACCGGTAAGTTACGGAGGCGAAGACGGTGGGCAGTGCCCACCCTACAATGTCAGACGCCGACCTCCCTTCCCCCTATCTCTGCACGGTATTTGCCGTTTCGCGACCACGTTCTCTAATTTCTCTGTAAAACCTGATTCCTGCAGGGGCACAATCTTGACCGCTTTTTCTCGACATAAATTGAAGAACGTGCTACAATAAAATTGACTCGGCGACGGTTTCATGCACGCCAAATTCCGATTTTATTGAAAACCCGGTTTCTGTTCCACTACTAGCAACGGGGAGGTTTTGCCCATTGCGATTTTTGTAAGTGTTTAGTGGCTAGTGATTAGTGGTCAGTTAAGCCCCCAGAGCCATAGGACGGGCAATGAATAGGAGCTCTATGGGATTTCTATCGCCTTCGCTGTTCGCTCAGTTGATCAGTCGATATTCACTCGCTTGATTCCTACTACAAACCGAAAAATGAGCATCCACACGAGATCCGCCTAGAAAAAGGGAAAAAAGCAGTCTAGATTCACAGTGCTCGACTCCAGAAATCAAGGGACTAAACGGTTACCGATTTTTTAATCAACACTCGGACGCGCTGAAAAGATTATTCCCATCCAAAAACCTTATTAGAAAGGAGCGTTGATAATGAAATTTCTGAGAATATTTGCGGCTTGCTCGCTGCTCGGATTTGGGTTGTTAACCGCGGCTTTTGCGGAATCCAAGCTAATTTCAAGCGATCCGAACAGGGGAGACCAGTTCGGTTGGTCGATAGACATCAGCGGGCATACCATAATTGTTGGGGCCCCAATCAACAGCGAAAACAACCTTATCGAGCACGGATCAGCGTATATCTTTACGCTCAAGAGAGAAGGCAACAAGGACAACTGGGAAGAGAAGGCGGTACTCGATCCGAAGGAAGACGGACGCCGAAACGACAACTTCGGTTACGCTGTGGCAATCGATGGCGACTATGCGGCAATCGGATCCCCCGGAATTAATAGTTCCACCGGTGCCGTGTATATCTACAGGCGCAGCGGCGGTGTTTGGAAGCAATTACAGAAAATCGAAACCGCCGACGGTAAAAAGAGAGACAATTTCGGATATTCCGTTGATATGCTCGGAGAGCATCTCATCGTGGGCGCTTATCTCGACGATAGCAAAGCCGGATCCGCCTATATTTTCATCCGCAACGGAGACAGATGGCGGCAGCAGGCGAAACTCACCGGTAACGACACCGCGAAAGGCGACAATTTCGGCGAAGCGGTTGCCTTCGCCGGCAACGAGGACGGCGTCGACTTCGCCATTGTTGGCGCACCCAATAACACACACAATGGAAAGAAGTCGGGCGCCGCATATATCTTTGTTCATGACGGAGGAAATTGGACGGAAGAAACCAAGTTGGTATCCGCTGACGCCCAAACCTCCGACTTTATTGGAGATGCCGTATCCATTAGTGGGCACCGCGGCATTAAGCGTTATGCCCTCGTCGGAGCGCCGCATTTGGACTTGGCGCAGGACGTAGAGGGTAGGAGCAGCGCCGCTTATATCTTCTCGAGCGATGGAGGCGCTTGGAGGGAGGAAGCCAAGCTTACGGCAAAGGATAAGGAGAAGGCAGACGGCTTCGGATCGGGGGTTTCGATCAATCGTAATATCGCGTTAGTCGGCGTCCCTCGACACGGCGAAGGCGCCATTCTGGACGGTGAACTTAATGCGGGAATCGTGTACCCATATCTGCGTGACGGCGACCAATGGATTAGGCAAGGGTCTCGGGCAACCACCGTACCCCCGGAATTTCCGGAACAGAGTTTCGGAAATGCGGTAATAGCCACGCAGGAGTTTATTGTCATCGCCGCGTACGGCTTGCAAAAGGGAAACCCCGATCGCGGCGATCCGAACGGTGGAGCGGTGTACATCTATTACACAAAAAGGGACTGGAAACTTCCCTACTCGGTCGAACCGTCATTGCTAAGGGCAGCAACACTGGGGGGAATTAAGAGGACTGCGCTATTCCAAAACTTCCCGAACCCGTTTAATCCGGAGACCTGGCTGCCCTATCAATTGGGGCGCAAGTCAGATGTGGCATTCCATATCTTCAACACGCGAGGACAACTGGTGCGCCGATTAGATGTTGGAACTCAGTCAGCGGGCAGTTATCAGAACAAAGATACCGCGGCCTATTGGGACGGTCAGGATCAGTTGGGACAGCCTGTCTCCAGCGGCCTATACTTCTACACACTATCCGCAGGTACATCCCAAATCACGCGTAGGATGTTGATTTTGAAATAGGTTCCCACAAGTTTCGGAGATTTGTATCAGTCGGGCGTCCACGCGTGCCCTGCCTTTTTTGTGATCACTAAACGAAAACGCTCTCTATGATTTGGACCGGTTCTATCAGGGATTTCGTGGTTCCCCTGTCCCGATGGTGCAAACCGTTGCTTGCTAGAGTAAATCCGATAATAATTTATACACTGCGGCAGGTTCCAAGCGGGGCAATATACCGCTACGGGACGAATGACGATCGTGAAGTGGCGTCACACAATCCGCTAGATCAAGTTGCTGCCCATTCCGGTAACTGTGGAATGTCATTACTGCGCAATGGGGTTGATGCTCTGTCGGAGGATGCTTTTCCGCAGATGCTATCTGCCGGTAATCCCCAACTCAAGCTGCTTGCAAAATGGAATAGATGATGATAGAACAAACGCAATTATTTAAGAACGGCGAGGGCGGATACCGCGCCTATAACGCGCCCGCACTGACACGATCCGTGAAAGGCACGATGCTGGCGTTCTGCGAAGCCAGAAACAGTGACCCAACAGTAATGGGCGGCGACTCGGGTGATATTGACATCGGTCTTAGACGCAGTTTCGATAGTGGGCGCACATGGGAACCCATGCAGATTGCCGTCCGCACCGGTCCGGACACCGATGGCAATCCCGCCCCGGTAGTGGATAGGGACACCGGAACAATCTGGCTGGTGTTTTGCCAGAACTTTGCCGATGGTCCGGAGAACCTGATTGTGGAGGGCAAAGCGCCGCGTACCGTCTGGGTCACGTCCAGCAAAGACGATGGGGTGACGTGGGATACGCCGCGGGAGATTACAGACGAGGTAAAAGACCCCTCGTGGACATGGTACGCGACGGGTCCCGGAGGCGGAATCCAACTGTCAAGCGGTAGGCTTGTCATTCCGTGCGATCACGTGCAAGGCGTAGCCGGCGGTTATCAAGACGTGGCATCCTCCGTGGCAACGCTGGCGGGGTTCGGACATTCGCACATCATCTACAGCGACGACCACGGCGAACATTGGCACATCGGCGGCGTGGCGCAAGCTGGCACGAACGAGTCGAAGGTCGTTCAAACGATTGACGGCGCCTTATACTTGAACTGCAGGAACTACGTGGGCGACCATCAACGCGCTTACGCTTGGAGTTATGATGACGGCACCTCCTTCACGGAGTCGGGTTGGGATGAAACGCTGCCGGAACCCATCTGCAATGCGGGATTGACTCGCTTCACGGACGAAAATTCGTACGACAGGAACCGTGTTCTCTTTTCAAATCCTGCGAGCAAAAGCCGAAGAGAACGCCTGACCGTTCGAATTAGCTATGATGAGTGCCGCACTTGGAACGCGGGCAAAGTCCTTCACGAAGACCATTCGTCCTACTCGGATATCTGTGCCGCCCCCGATATGAGCATCTGCTGCCTCTATGATTGGGGCTATGGAAGCGGTTACGATGGGCTTACCCTTGCGCGGTTCGATCTCGAATGGCTCACGGATGGAGCTGACAGCCTCGCATAGTATGGACTGGAGGTTCAGACATCCCATTCCGGTTGGACATTGAGGAGATGTTGTCGAATCGGCCCTCTCGTGAATTACAGTATGACTAGCGCAACTTGTCCCGAGTCATAGAAAACGCCTAGGGTGCAGCGCAGTGGGAATTATTGGGGAGCCCCAAGCTCGACTTTGTACGTTTGGCCGGGATAACAATTAGTGTCAATCAAGCGTTGTAGAAAAGCGGGGGAGATTTTAACTATCTGGTCTTTTTGGCTGACCTGTGAAAAAGTCGGTAGCGCTTTCCAGTGCGATGACAGCGGGGCAAGATGCCCCGCCTACGGGTTTGGTTTTATACGGCTTTCCGTACAACTCATACGTCGTACTTTTGTACAAAGTCAAGCTAAGAGCTTGTTTGAAAAGTACATTTGTAGGGTGGGCACTGCCCACCGGCTTCTAAAAGCCCCAGCTCTTAAGGAAGTGGTGGGCGGTGCCCACCCTACAATATATTGTCACCTACAAAGGCTGGTGCGCAGTGCCCACCCTACAAGAAACTACATATTTCATGTTAAATAAACAAAGTCCACCAAAGGGAATCTTGCAACTATGGAACATCTGAACATCGTCGTCATTTGTCTCGACACATTTCGTGCCGACATCGTGGGGCCAAACAAGCGGTTCAGCGACATCGCCACACCGGCGCTTGATACGCTCGCCGCTGAATCGGCGCGATTCAATCGCTGTTTCACCGAACCCGGCCAGACGGTCCAGGTGCGAAACGGTTGTTTCACCGGCATGCGTGGATTCCCGTACATCCACGGCTACTACGGCTGGCACGAGATTCCGGATGAGTACCCCACCATTGCCGAGATTCTGCTGGATCACGGCTACGCCACGGGCTTGATAGCCGACACGCCCCATCTGTTCAAGCCCAACATGAATCACCTCCGAGGTTTCATGTCGTGGGACCACATTCGAGGCGCCGGAGGCGACGGCTGGCGCACCGGTTCTTGGGATCTCATCAGCGAACTGTACAAGGACTATTTCGGGGCATACGAATCTGCAGAGCCCGATGCTTCCCACCTGGGAGGCAGGGGCCATTTTCTGCAGCATTTACACAATGTTCGGGACAGGAAAGAGGAAGCAGACTGGTTCGGTGCAAAGGTCTTCGCCAGCGCCAGTCGATGGTTGCACGACAATGCGGCAAATGCGCCGTTTTTCCTTTGGATTGACTGCTTTGAGCCGCACGAGGTGTTCGATCCTCCGCTGGATTACGTGCACCGCTACAACGACTCGTGGCACGGTCCGAAATACCAGCAGCCTCGCCATATTCTTCATCGATCATTCTTTTCGGATATGCGAGGCGCGGATCTTGATGTCAAAACGCGGGACTATATTGATTACTATACCGCCTGTTACAAAGGTGAGATTACTTTCACCGACACCCATGTGGGTTACTTTCTCGACCAACTGGCTACACTCGGACTGAAAGATGACACGGTTATCATCTTCTTCACCGACCACGGCACCGAACTAGCCGATCACAAGGGCTGGGGCAAGCGCAACACCGAGCTACATCCGTTCAACACGCAGCAGAATTTGACGATACGACACCCTAATGAGCAGTGGCAGGACCGCGACATTGAAGCTTGGGTACAAAACTACGACCTTGGTCCGACTATCCTGGATCTTGCGGGAGCAAGGGATAGGGCTGAACAGATGGATGGCCAAAGTGTCTGGTCGTTGGTAACCGGCGAGAATGAAGCGTTGCATCCGTACATCACGACGGCGTGGGGAGGACGCGTTTCGATTCGCGACGAGCAGTGGGTCTACGCAACAGGTTGGGACTTTGAAGACTCGAATCCCGAGTTGTACAACTTGCCATCAGACCCCGAAGAAGTAGAGAACGTGCACGATCAGCATCCGGATGTGGTGAGTGAGTACCGATCGCGGGTTGAAACCTTGCTTGGCACACCGATTCCGCAGCCGTACTCGCAGGACCGCTTTGGTCCTATCGTAGGTTCCCTGAGCAAGCCGCTATATGCCGAGTCGTACGCGCCGGTGTTCTACAAAGCTCGGCAGGAGTGGGATGAACCCCGCGCGCTTCCGAAATAGCCAGAGTGCGTCGCAGTTATGCTGCCAACCGGCCAACAGATTTGCAACCAGGACTATCGCTTGCAATCAGTGAAGGCACATAATTTAGTCGGCTTCCATGCGGCGCAAATTGAACCCGCTCCACACCCAGTGCGCGCGGCGTTCATTGCCGGAAGCATGGATAACCAAGATCAGCGTTCCATCACCCACTTCAACGGTAAATCTTCCCGTGACTATCTCATTGCTATCGGGTGCCACAGTCCGAATCTCGCGCCTTCCATTTGCGTAAAGTTCGATGCGATGCGCTTTCCCGTCATTCGATTGAAAGCGGCACGTTACTTCATACTCTCCGTTCGGCAGATCAATCCTGAAAGCCGCGTCCTCCGTATCCCAAACGCCAGTGCCTTTAGACTCGCCGGTATTTAGGAAAGAATGCCTGGGATAAACCGTGTCCCATCCGAAACCACCGGGCTGATACCGTGTGTCGACGAATACGGGAATGGATGTGTCATCTTGAACGACGGGATTTGTGGCATCGGCAGCCTGCATTTGAAAATTTACCTCCTTGGCGTCAGTGTACTTCTCCCATGCTTGAATGCCCTCGCGATGGTACCTGTGCCGAAAAATTCGATACGGTTTGGAATATTTTCGAGATTCGGGAGTGGAGTGGACAATACCGTAGTCACCCCGATACTTTTCCATTTGAGGGCTGTCTTCCTCAACGTTCCATCCCAATCGGTAATCAATGAACCCGCCCGGATAGTGATGCCGCTTTTTGTCATCCTTAAAATTAAGCGGGAAATAGTTGAATTGCGCTTCGTAGTTGCCGATGAATACCCTGTCTCCCGGTATCATGTGGTACAGGTAGAGGTTGCAGTGCGGATGCGGGATTTCGGACTGCCACATGTCATCCCAGTCGTCGTTGTCGGGTCCCATATTTTCAAAGACAATGTGGTCCGGGAATGAGTCCAGCGCGGCAGCATAGTCCTCCATGGAGCGATTAAAGCCGTAGTAATCCCGGCAGGTATATCCCAAGTGAACGACGGAGAGAAAAACCATCAATCCAACAGCGCACCACCGCACCGTCTTGTGGAAATCAAGGTTGAGCCACGGCAGCAGAATGGGAATCCAGAACATGTGAATTCGTTCATTAATGTAGCCGCCGTCGCCTATCCACCGCGGCGCTTTGAAATACGCAATCACGAACACGATGGATAGGATAAGAAATAGATCCCGGTTCGCCAGCCATCGCCTCGGTTGGATTTTGTCCTTCCATAGTGTCCACAGAATGAGCAGCGCGATAAATCCGAGAAGTACGTAATTTGCCCAGACATGACTCTCGTTGAAGTACACGAGTGCCTTCGTCCGCAGAAAATAGTCCCATAACTGATCGGAATTCCAGTACCGATACAGCTTGTCCGTGGCGTCGTTGAGCAGGTAGTTTACCATAATGAATCCCGCCGGGAGCATATATCCAGCGAAGATGAGTAGTTTCCTCGGTGCAACAATCAGCCGAAAAGCGCAAATGGAGAGTGTTACCAGCATCAACCCATACGATGAAATATGGCAGAAATACAGTAAGATCATGAGAGCGTAAAGCGCACCGATGTTCGTGAGCGACATGGACTCATGGTGCCGCCACCAGTACCCGAGGAGAAAGAAGAAAACCGGGAAACTGATTGCGAAGTTGTAAAAACCCATGTGCAGCAGATAGTTATAACCGAAAAGGAATCCGAGCAATCCGAGAATCTGGTTGCCCGATCCGAATGGCGTCTCAGCATTGCCTCCGGCAATCGCGCGCAGGAAGTAAAAAAGCGATAACGGTGCCAATGCGATGCAAAGAGTCAGCAGGATTTTCTCCGCGACAAGGGGGGACACGACGAACATCAAGCCAGCCATAAGGGCATGGGAAAACCAGTTCGGAAAGAGAGTTAGGTTGAGTTCAAAACACTCTCGAACCTTATACATGGCGGGGTTGTTGTATTCTTTTAGCAAATATGCGTTGTAGATATGGGAGGCGCCGTCTTGCGACGGGAAGTATTTGAATACCCAGAGAGGCAGGAGGTGAGCGACAAGCAGCGCAATGACGATGAATGTGAAGGTTGACCTCTGCCGAAGGAAGTGAAGAAATTTGTCCATATCAACCTGCATGTGCGGTGCCGTCTTAGAGCCTGTTTGAAAAGTACATTTGTAGGGTGCGATCAAAGGAGCGAAAAGCGACTGCGATAGAGATCCCCTGCGCACCAGCATTGGGATCAAGTTAAGGGAGTTCGTCTAGTATCGGGGGAGTTCTTCGCCGCAATACCCTAACTCAATCCCCACCGGGCGAGGAGTAAATCTCAATCTCACCCCATACGGTAGGTGCGGTTTCCAACCGCACCGGCACCTACGGAAACCAGCGTCATAAGTCATCTTCTGTGGTGCACCCATCAACGAATGGGTTGGTATTGCATCGCGCATGTCTACATGGCGATTAACAGTTTAAGACATTAGAAACCGCGTGACTGCGATCCATGACGCTTAACTTGATCCCTATGGGGTGCGCACTGCGCACCAGCCTCTAAGAGCCCCAGCGCGGGATCAACTGAGCGGATAGCGAAGGCGATAGAGATCCCACAGGTACGCAGAAGACAAATATAAAAACGCGAAAAAACTTCCTACAAATGACCAAAATTGCTTTGCTACCGATTATTCAAACAGGTTCTTAACGTTGTCGGATGTTTTTTTCAACGTGGATGAAAACAGGTCAACCACGATGGGTGTGGAGGCAAAAAGTAAGGGGTAGACAGATGTTTTTGAAATCATAACACCACTATCTACCCCTTACGCGATTCTGTAAAGCCGAAGAATACAGATAAAGGTCGGCGGTTAAATTGACGTCGATCCGGACCGATCGAGTTCCAGCCAGGCGAGGTTGAAACGGCAGACGTACACGTCGTACGCGCATAAGATGGTGCCGTCCGGCAACACCGCTAGGGATGAATACCCCGCATTTTCACTAATGCGCCGCGATATCGGCCACGTTTTGCAATCGTCGAAACTCACGCGCACTGTCTGGTCGCGACGTTCACCAGCCTTTCCTCCTCGTGGGTGCAATTGGCTCTTGCCCTCGTGCACCGCCGGGTTTGAAAACAGAACGCAACCCGGTTCACTGTCGTTCGGGTATGAGTAGCGAGCCAGCGCCGCATGGCAGCGGTTTTCAATTAGCGTTCTGTCTACTCCAAATTCGGTGAAACTTTCGCCGCCGTCTCGACTAATGCACCAGGAACGGTAACCCATTGATCTCGGATCGTGGTTGCGGTTGTTCATATAAATCGAGCCGTCGGACAGTTCCACGATGCCCGCCTCGCCGCAATAGCCCTGCGAACTCCCGCCCCATTGCCAGGTTTCGCCGTGGTCGTCACTGTAGATGACCATGTTGTGCGCCTCATGGTCGAGGACTTGCGCAATCTCACCCTCGCCGTCGTCATAAACATCGCCCAGTGCGGGATGATAGTAGATGATGTTGTGCTTGGCGGGGTCTACCTGTTTCCATTCTCCGGTAAAGTATCTACCCGGCACAACCAACCGCCCCCGGTGTGGGCCGCGTTGGAGTTGGATACCTCTCCCGATAAACCACGCCAATCCAGACCCCGGATAGGTGTAGAATTGCTCCGTGATGTCGGTTGAAGTCCACGTGCGGCCGTCGTCCACACTGCGTTCCATCGTCAAGCACGCGCCCATCTGACGCCCTTTTTCATAATTGGCGATTAGCCAGCTCTCGGAGAGCGGCTGACCGTGATCGTCCTGAAGGGGCCAAGTGCCCTGCGTGAACATAAAAATTTCACCCGTGCTGCGGTCGACAACACTGGCTAGCAAACCTCTTTTCTCGGGCTCCCACCAGTTCATCTCCTCAAGCGTCCAACTACGACCGCCGTCGACGCTGCGTGCTCGAAGATGCATCCAAGGGAATCCGTGGTCGGCGCCGCCGGGCATGCGAGCAATCGGCAACATGGTGGCGAAAGCGATTACCGTGCCGGAGTTGGTTACCTCCAGATAGGTATTGCCCTTTTTTACCTGCCCCGGCACCGGGTCGAATACACGAACCTGTTCGAAGAATGGTTGGTTCATATCGAAAAATATTCCTTAAGAGTTGGGATGTGGCTCGGGCATCAGCGGGTTTTCTTGATGCGGCCCCACGCTGTTGCGAGTTTTGCCCCCGGTTCTACGGATAAGGTCATCAAATCGGGAATAGCGCGGGCGGGCAACTGTTCGTCATGGATTTTTAACTCGTCGACGATTGAGTATGTGGGGAACTTCGCGGGATCAGTCTCGTTGTTGTTGATTGACAGCCGTTCGATGATATTGGCGGGACCGCCTATGTACCGGTTTTGGGCAGCTAATTCACCGTCAAGATACAAATGGAGTCCGGCTGCTCCCCATGTTCCAGCCATGTGATGGGTTTCACCCTCTTTCCAGTTTAGTTTGGCGCTTACGGCGTTGTGCCACTCGTTGCGCACTTCCCGCACTCGAAACTGTGCAACCGGATGGTTTCTTCGACCGCCAATCATTAAACCGATGGCATCTGTATAGGCTCTGTTATACGCCCAGAACATAAAGGCTTCTTCCTTGCCGGTTGTGTTGGTGAACTTATCTATGTCCCAACCCAAAATCAACCAGCATTCCAACGTGCCTTCATCCAGATAATGTTTGCCCAACATCTCGTGCATGGGAAAGTGTACTACGGCGGTTCTCTCGTCACTGATGAATCCGTTCCCTCGAACCCCCGGCACGAATTTGCCGCCGCCCACGACCGAGCCGCCTTCTCTCTTGACAGAGGCAGCATTTTCCAATGTTGTGTGGAAGGTTATCTTGGCGGCCGCAGATAGTAGAGGCACAAAAAATAGAGCGGCGATGATACTATACCATACCTTTTTCATAACTCGACATTCCGTCTTTCACAAAGGATATTCAGGACTTACGTCGTAGCTTTGTAATTGAATAACGTATCGCACGCCCCGGAATTATTATCCCCGAATATGCCGCCAATCTTCGGTGCTTTTCGGGCGACCAATCCGGCGTGTGGCGCAGGTACAAAAAAGAATGGCTCATGCCAACAGGTCGTGCAGAACTAGTGCACTTCGTGTTTACATGAGCCAATGTCAACCAATGCTCTGAAATCCAATCGATTTCAACTCACCATTGTTCGAGGTTATCTACTGTCTCTTCACCGCTGCCCACGTCGTGGCGAGTTTGGCAGTTGGATCGACAGAAGTTGCAGCTTCCGCCACTCTTTGTTCATACAGAGCAGCTACCTCGTCGTCGTCGAGTTGAACGTCATGAATCCGCAGCTCGTCCACGATTGAGTACGTAGCGAAATTAGCCGGATCGGACTCATTGTTGTTGATGGACAGCCTTTCGATTGGATTCTTGGGTCCCCCAACGTAAGGATCGTCCGCCGCCCATTCACCGTCCAAGTACAGATTGACTGCGTTCGGTCCCCATGTTCCGAGCATGTGGTGGGCTTCGCCCTCTTTCCAGTCCAATTCCTCGCTAGCCGCACTATGCCATTCTTCGTCGACTTCCCTAACGCGGAACCAGGCAATCGGCGTATTATGTCCGCCTCCGACCATCAAGCCGATCGCGTCTGTGCCCGCCTTATTATAGGACCAGAACATGAAGGCTTCGCCTCTATCGGTGACATCGGAGAACTTGTCGAGGTCCCAACCTAGCACCAACCAGCACTCTAACGTCCCTTGTTCTTGATAACCCGGGATGTGACCCTCAAAGGGATAGTGCACCACAGCTTCTGTCTCGTCACTGATGAATCCGTTCCCGATAACGCCTGGAACGAAACTACCACCGCCGACGACCGATCCACCGGTCGCTTCCACCTGTTCCTTGCTCTCCAAAGCCGCATGGAAGGTAACCTTGGCGGATGCTGACAGAATCGGCATTGCCACCAAAGCGACACAGGTGAGGATTAAACACGTTTTTTTCATGGTTTCATCTCCAATCTATTAAATTTTGACTGAACCGGTGTCTACCGGTTTCAATCTAGCTATGCTTTGTTGTATAAAGGGACTGCACTAGGACGAATTTCCCGATGCAGTGCTGATTCCGTATTTTTATTATAACCATCCGCTTGGAAAAGATCAAGAAAAATCAAACACAGGGGAAACGCATCTAATTATAGAGGATGTCTCGTGGCGGTAGAATGTATGATTAATGTTGGGTTTCACTCAAATTTTGGCAGGTTCAGACAAGGTGGGCACTCGAAAACTCTTCTAAGATTAGCGATCATTAACGGATTCCGTTCAACCCAACCTACGACCCCTAAAAAAATTATCACAAACTTAGCCTGATTTGCTTTTTAGTCAGGCAGAAAATTTAGATGCGTTTCCCCTGAAATCAAACAAGTGAAACGTGGCTAAGCGACTGAATAGAATCAACTTAGCCGTTGCATCAACTTGACGAACAGGGAGCAGGATTCTCTATCGCGTTCCCTGTCCGGTCACTTGATCGATAGAAGTCCCTTCCTATTCCCGACGGTGTGTTACGATTCGGTCTGTCGCCGTAGCAGGGATTAAGCGTGCGAATAGCGGGCGGAGTTTGCTATAGCCTTCGCTATTCACTCAGTTGATTGATTCGGAGATCATTCCTACCTCGCACTGCTTGTAGGAGGAATTCCGATTCCCGATACGGCATTGCACATTCGCGTCGCGATTCGGAGATCGCTCCTACCGGATGTCACGTAGAAAGCCGTGCGTTAGCCAACGCTTCACGTTCCTCGGTCTGCCAGGGTCGGTGAGCCGGTTTATCCCGCCGCTTTGGTGGGGCGCCAAACACGAGGACATATGCGCGCCGCGGGGTGTCCGTCAAATTCGGCCCCGCGTAATGGAGGGTTCGGCAATGATGGAAGGTTGCTCCGCCTGCCGGAATGGGGCAAGCAACTGCCTGAGATGGGTCGACATCGTCGGTAATCAGTCCGTGTACCAACGGGTCGTTGTCGATGTGGCGGTGCCAGCGCACATCGGTTTTGTGGGAGGCGGGGATGAACTGCATACAACCGCTGTCCACCGTGGCGGGATCCAGCGGCAGCCAGACACTTAGACTGTGGGGTATAACCTCCGGGTTCCAGTAGGCTTCATCCTGATGCCACGGAGTTTCTCCGCCGTATCGAGCGGGTTTCAATATCATATGTCCGCCGCCGGTCACGCTCTCCGCTTCAACGCCAAGAAGCTTGGCGGCGAGGTGTTGTGCGTTACGGAAGTAGCTAGTCTCCCTGAGTTGGGGATATGTGGCTTCCGGACCGAGTACCTGCGGCAGTGTTTCACGACCGGAGTGTGCACGCGGGCCTGCGAGATCGAAATATCTGCCCTCTTTTTCGCCGGTGCGCTGATCGAACAAGTGATTGTAAATCTCTTTCAACCGCTCTACTTCGGCGTCCGTTGTAATACGCTGGATGCTCAGGAACCCGTTTTCACGGAAGAACGAAGCTTGGTCTTCCGTGATTTCCACTTGATGGCTAGGTTGGGATGTCACCTGTCTACTCCGATTGTGGACTTTTGGATGTGTTGGCATCGTTGTGAGGGGGACTGAACCGCAGAAGTTGCCCTTTCCGCCCATTTCTCAACACGGGTTGGGAAACCCAACCCCTACGGATGGGCCCGTCAATTGTCAACAGAAGCTAGCATGCGATCAGAACAATTTGCTGCTATCAAGTAGGATGGTGACCGGTCCATCGTTGACCAATTCCACGTCCATCATGGCTTGGAAGATTCCCGCTTGGACAGAGATCCCCGTGTTCGAAAGCGCTTGAATGAACTGTTGATAAAGCACCTCCGCTTTATCGGGTGGAGCCGCATCAATGAAACTTGGCCGTCGCCCTTTGCGGCAATCACCGTAAAGCGTAAACTGGGAGACTACAAGCGCTTCGCCGCCAATCTCCAAGAGAGAACGATTCATCCGTCCTTCATCGTCTTCAAACACGCGAAGATTCGCAACTTTGTTTGTGAGATAATCCAAGTCAGCGGAATTATCCCCGTGAGCAACCCCATGAAAGATGAGCAGCCCTTTACCAATCTCGGAAATCAGTTTTCCATCCACCGTTACGCTGGCAGATGTAACGCGCTGAACAACGGCTCTCATGTTTCCTTTCATCGTCGCGACGCTTGGTCGTCAGAATTATCTTATCAGCAACAAGTAGATTAAGCACGTTTCAAGCAAAGCTTTACTGGGAACTACGCAATCCAGATTGTAGGGAACGCAGATCTGCATTCCCTACGTCCCCGATTCTCCGAAAGGGACAAAGACGTAGGGAACAACGAAGAATCTAAATCAAGGTTTTCTATCACACAGGATTTGCTATGGGACCTCTATCACCCTCCCTATCCGGTCGGTTGAGGTATTTACTATTGTGCTCACTATCCACCCGCTTGATCCCACCCTACAATGTACAAAGTCGAGCTCAGTTCTTTGGTCAAAACTGAATTTCATCCTGTTTCGGGGCGGTCGGCGCAATTAGATTATCCTTTTCTCCACCCACCGCCAAAGAAAATTGAAAGCCCGGCTCGCTGATGTATCCGAAATGAAACGATGCACGATTGGAGATTTCGTATCGCAGTCCGACGCTCAGTAGATTGCTGATAGTTATTCCGGCGAGAGGTAATTCTCGTGTGAAATCGCCAACTAACCACAAGCTGTGAGTAAGCAGCACCTCGCCTCCAAGCTGCCAATTCAATAGAAATGAATCCGTGGCTTTGAAGGACTTCGAAGAAAGGTACATTCCTACACCGCCGTGAGCTCGAGCATACTCGCCAAGACGAAGTGCCCCCAGAATATAGGTGTTGACTCCAACGAATGGGAAGCTGTCGGCAGGCGTCGAATCGAGAAAATCGCCTGTACCACTTAGCCTATTGTCGGCGGAATAGCCTATCTGTACGTCTCCGCCAATGGAGATTTTGGGTAACCCATCCGTATCGTCGGGCTTTATGCCGTATTTTAACCCCACTACCGTATCGAACAGCGCCTGATCATAAACGCGGCGATCTCGATCCGGATCGCCTGTTTCGTAGAAATCATAGACAATCTTGCGAACGCCCCCCGTCGAGAGGGTTCCCCCTAAGATGAAATCTAAATTTTCACCGATACCGTATGTAAACCGAATCGGCATCAGATAGGTCTGTACGTCAATCTCCACTGTGTGTAATTCTTCAAAGTTGCCGATTTCAACGCTCTGGTCCTCCGATTTAACGCGTCCCTTTTGAAACTGAAAGTGCCCAAAGGAGGTTGTATATCCGCCTTTTCCCAAAGTGTCGGCTGTTTGCATAAGAGCAAGATGTGGTGCGGGAGGCAGTTGACCAAGTGCGGATTCCACCACCGGAATGAGTAACATACAACAGCCTACTAACGTCCAACGATGCATTGACCGAAAAAATCGCATAAGGTTGTCCTTATCGGTAGAATGGGTGTAGTTTGATTAGTCGGATTAAGAATAAATATGCGAATCATTGTGGTGCCGCAACAAGCTCGCTTTCGTCCAAGCTGCCATCGGCTCTCGGGGTGTCGTCGAAGGCGGTGATAAAGTATTGGCGAGCAACAAGCTCTTGACCGACCAATATTGCTTGGTCGGCGGAAAATTTGTGAGAACTGTGTTTCGCATCCACTCTTGGGCGCGACAGCAACTCCCCATCATCCGACGTTGCATAGAGTTGATAACCCGCAAGATCCGCCTCTTTATTGGGGATCCAAGAGAAGTAAACATCGTACCGTCCGCCTGCCGGAAGCGGGATGATGGCGGCGCGAAAACCTTGTGGCGGAGCGGGAGGCAGATCAGGCGAGGTTGCCCGAATCTTTGTAACGGCTTCAACGCCGGCACGGTCCACGGCGACAACATGATATACTTTAGTGATCCCGTCACGAGCGAAATCCTCATCGAAAAAGAACGGCCTATCCTTCGTTGTTTCGCCGACCAAGCGCAATGCGCCGAGAGCTCCGTTTTCGTCTACAGCGGCCGAATATACTCTAAAAATCTCAAAGTCGTCAGGGGGTTCATACTCTAGCCAGAAAAGTTTCACGGTCAAATCTGTCGGATCTCCAAGAAGCACGGTTGGAGCGGGAGGCGGATTGCTCGGAGTGGTTTTGACGATGGGCCAAATTTTGGGAGGATCGGTGTCCTCGCTGGGCGGTGAGTTCGGATCGGGCGTCTCGACACCGTCCCTGTCCACATACGAAATTCGGTATTCGTAGAATAACTGTTTGCCGAGTTCCAAATCGAACTGATCGTTCTTGATGTCCTTCGTATCGAGAAATTCGGTTTGGGTCGCATCAACTTCGCCAATCCTTTGAAACTGTGGGTTTGGGTCACCGGTAAAGCGTCGATAGATTCGATATTTGACAATTCCGTCAAGTGAGATATCTGTCCAAGAAACTCTCACTAGCTGATCGCCGGGCGATAGCGTTAAACCGGTCGGCGAACCGGCTGTTCGTAAATTCTCCGGGTCCAACGGATTGCTAAAATCTTCATTGTCCGAGCAACTTGGACAGGTCAATGCAACAAAAAGTAAGAGGATTGGCGATAGGTTCTCGATTTTCATACCATACACCTCAAAATCGACCTTGTAGGCTAAGGGTTGTCTCACGGTTTTGGAAATCATAACTAGGCGTGAGGCGCAGTGCCGCAGTTTGAGATTGGTGCGAAATCAGGCTCAGATGGTCGAAGATCGAGATAAGTGTAGCAACTCCAACCAACCCGATTCCGGACCGCGACATTAATAGGCTGGTGTCGCGCTTGCTCGTGTAATCGACGCGGTGTCGGGCGATGTCCGCTTGAAGGGCGGTCGTTAAATACTGATCATAAGAATCTTGAGCCGATTTTTCGACAAATACGCTGCCAAATTTCAGCCCCATACCGGTGGTAAACAACACAACTTTCAACGCGCGGGCACCGCCTCCAGCCTGTGCCGGTACAACATCGGTGGTTAGGGTTAAAACGAAACATAACCCAATCAGAGCGATAACTGTTATTGAGGGATAAAAGCGCATTTCAGAACCTCGTATTCTGTGATAAAACATGGATAACTAAACAGAACAGGACTCACACAAAAAATACAGCAATAATGGTTTTCTGCGATAATCTTGTCTTTCGCCGATTTCGTACGGAATAACAATCGTTATCCCGTACAATCTGATGCAATTCGCAATTCGCGATACCGACACGCATTCAGACTCTCGCCCCGATCAAGATAATTGATACGTTATTGCATCGGCTGCATTTCTGGCATCTGCATCATTTGCTGCATAGCCGTTCCAATATTAATCAGAGCTTTAAGCTCCGCCAGTGCAATAACAATGTTAACCTGAACGCCGCCATCTCGGTTCTGACCGGCTATACCAATACTGTGGCTCTCGGGGGTATTCTGAAAAAGCATCTGAAGAAACGGTCCAGCCTGCGGATCGGACTGTGCAAACACCTGTAACATTTCCTTCACGAGCGTAATGAGTGAGATTGTACACATCCAGTTGTTCTTTAATGTCAGTGTATCAATCACTTTGCCGTGTCCCATGTCGTTTTCGGGGAAATTTCCAATGCCAGCGATCCGGTCCAGGGCATCCTTGATGGGTTGCGCCGAGGCAGCCATGGAAATCAAGAGCTTCCCGTTGCTGACTGCGTGATAAATATCCCATTTTTCCGGGATTGAGAATGGCATGTCCGGTGGCATCTCGCCAAATCCTGCCGAAATATTTGGCAAGGAAATACTCGAAATTTCAACATCGTTATACATTTCCGAAGCACCCACCAAAGCTCCGGAGTAAATGTTTGCGGCATCCTTGGCACCCATAGATTCGTACAGCGACGCCGTGGCGGCTATGTATGTGAGATAATCCTCCTTCATGTAGGACGCCATTTTTTTCTCATTGGTGGTGTCGTTAATAAACACCATATCCGGCATCAGACTCCCGCTATAATTGAAAGAACCTGATGCTTGCTCGCCGATGTGTTCGTAAAAATCGGACAACACGTCGAGAAATTCCTGCGTTGTTTCCTCAATTCCCTGATTATCCGCATTCGGATCGCTAGGTACCAGCATCTTCATAATGTCCACGGTAAGGTCAATCCAAGTCTCCTTCTGAAACTGCATCAGAACGTTGGCGGCTGCCGATTGCGGGAGATAGTCTAGATGCGTCAATTCCGTGGGTGCCGTGCGAAAATAGGTTTGTGCATCGCTACCCTCTTTGAACTTAAGGAACGGCGAGATTTGTAAATCGGTGCCGTTAAGCTCCACGATTAGACTTAACGTTGTTGATTGATCGATGAATTGGATTCCGAAGTCCATCATATTCGAAACCATCGCAAACCCCGCAGGATCCGGAACGGAGGCTGCCAGCGCGTCCATCCCGCTCTTCATGCCGTTTGCTGCTTCGGTTAACATCTCCACGATTGGCGCCATTGTGAAGTAAACTATGATGTCGTTCTGCTCCAGCGACGGGTCGAGTTTGAGAGAGGCATAATCGGCGTTCATGCCGATTGATGGCAACGCTTTCTTGTGGGTATCAATGGCTTTCTCGCATACCGCCGGGATTCTCGAGTAGACCAGGAAGTCCCCCAGAATCACGAAGGCACCGCCCTCTTCCGTGGTGTTGTACGCCACACCATTGTACTCTACCGTATTGCCGACATCCGATTCCGCATCGATTACTAGCCTTATCGCCTCCGGGTCTTTCACATGGACCGCAGCACAGGGGACGAGTGGTTTAGTGCCAGCGAAAAACACGCAGAAATCCCTGCCCAAATCCAGACCGAGCTCTCCCAACTCCTCCAAGCTTTCGAAACCGGCGCCAAACGTGTCAGCCAATATTCCCGCGATGATTTCCTGCGGCGGATCTCCTTGCATCAATTCGGCGAAGAGCGCGTTGATTTCTTCATTCAGTGCAAGCGGATTACGGATGTAGATTAGTCCATTAGCATCACCGGGAATGACGTTCAAAACACTATCAGGATGCACGGAAACATGAGGTTGAGGTTCCTTCGCGCCACAGCCGGATGATAAAATGGCTACGATATAAATTAAGAGACCGAGGTTTGATAACATACACTTTCTCATTATGAATTTCTCCTTTGAACTTTTCCGAGTGTTTTACATGAGTGCTGGGGTTTTGGGTAGTCCCATTCGCCTGTCTACGGTTTGACGATGCTAATGACCCGCTTGTTGAGGTCAAGATATTCAGAAGCAACACGTTGAATTGCGCTAGCTGTAACGTTTGCTATCCTGGATGCATACGTCGCCGAGTTATTGTATCCAAGACCGTGGAGTTCATCAAGGGAATCGGCTGATGCCTGATCCGCGGCGGTCTGTGTCGAGATTAACTGCGCAGTGATGCACATCTGCTTTCCTCGGTCGAGCTCTTCCTCGGACACGCGTGTCTGCTGTACATGCAGAATCTCATCTTCAATCTGTTCAAGTACGAGTTCAATGTTCTTTGGCATTGAAGAGGCGCATAGTGATATGTACCCCTGCTCAAGTCCGAAGTATGGATAACCGTGGATGTAATATACCAGTTGCTCCCCACGGAGTCGCTTGTAGATCCGCCCCCCGGGATGTCCGGTTCCGAACAATAGACAACTAAGAACTTCGACGATCTCGCGGTCAGGATGTTGAAGCGGAATACATCGAAATCCCTGAAATATCACGGCTTGTGCGAGTTCCTTTTGTCGTTCGACGTTGCGCACACCATGCTGGGGTGGCTCTAACGGCACGCCCGGAAAAGACAAATCAACCGACCGAAAGTCCGCAAAATGTCGCTGGGTTGTCTTCTTGACCGAAGAGGGTGAGAGGGCGCCATACACTCCCAGCACCATATTATTTGCCCCGCAATACCGCTGATAGCAATTCCAAATCTCCGCCGTGGATAATGTTGTCAATGACGCGATGGAACCGTGGGGCCTCAATCGATTCGGGTGTTCGCGAAACATCGTTTCGAGAAATTGCCGTTTTCCGAGCGCATACCAGTCATCTTCCTCTGACTGGATGCTGACGATTGTTTCCTCCTTCAGCTTTCTCAACTCGTTTTCATCACAAGCGGGATTCAATAAAATATCGGCTAATATCTCCAGCCCGTATTCCAGATCATGACTAAGCAAATTAAGCCCTATCCCATAGGCTTGGTGCCCGCTGAATGCGCTGATACCTCCTCCCCTGGCTTCGACAGATTCAAAAATCTCGTTGGAACCCCGTGATGTTGTTCCCTTCAATAGCAGATGGGACATGAGGCAAAAAACGCCATTGTCGGACTCGGTCTCAAATCGAGTGCCCCCGAAAAACAACGCCTGGATTGATACAACGGGCGCAGAGGTCACACATTTTGTCAATAAACGTAAGCCATTGGGAAGAGTGTCCTTTTGTGGAGTTGAATCCCCATCTTCCGATCCTATAAGTATGTTGTCACTTGGCGGTTGGCCAATTGCAGTGGGTTCAGCGTTTTGAACGATGCGGTCGGGCTCCAAATCGAACGAGAGTTCCGTATTCCCCGTGGTCACAGTTGATGGATTGCCAGTATCAGGGCGAATCACGACTGTTGTCAAGTTCTCTTCGCGCAAATAAGTCTGTGCGACGCGCTGAATGTCCTCCGAGGTAACGGCATGAAGTTTTTGCAGATATTTTTGATGGTAATCATAATCGCCCGTTGTTAACTCGTCAACCCCGAAAATTGTGCCGCGTTCCTCGGCAGTCTGCAACATGAACAGGTATTCGCTCTCGTCAATGGTTTTCGCCCGATTTAACTCCGATGCCGTCACCGGTTCGGACTTGAGGCATTCCATCTGTTCGGTAAGAGCGGTTTCCGCTCTCTCAAGGTTCTCAATCTCAACCTCCATGTCTACACTGAAGCAACCGGCATCATAATGCGGCGTCTCCGACCAAACGTCAACAGAATGGGCAATCTGTTGCTGATCCTTTAGACATTTAACGAGTCGGGAACACTCCCCACTTCCCAGTAAAGTCGAAATCACATCCAAAGGCACGGCATCGGCGTGATTGATGTCCACCGTGTGATACCCCATCCCCAAATACGCCATCTCCACATCCATAGTGCGCTCGGCGCGTCTCGGAGCCGATTGAGGGGGTTCGAGCGGCAACTCCACAGGGGGCAACCTACGCTTCGGGAATTTCTCGAATGCGTTAGAGATTTTGTCAAGCATCTCAAGCGTGCTAAAATCTCCGGAGGCTACGAAAACTAAGTTATTCGCGGCGTAGTGTTGCTTGTAGAATTCGACGAGGTTATCTCGCGTTAGCTCCGCCAGTAATTCCGCGCAACCGCCGACGGGAAAGCGCACGGGGTGCTTGCGGAATGCTGTTTGATAGAAGGTATTGTGAAGCAGTTGTGTTGGATCGTCAAGGTCGCCGTTCAGTTCATTGTAGATGACATTGCGCTGGGTTTCCACCTCAATAGATGGAAAAATTGGACGGATGAGGTAATCCGACAGAACATCAAGAGCGAGACCGGCGGCGTGAGTTGGTGCCGTGATGTAATACAACGTGTGGTCTTTAGTTGTGAAGGCGTTGGAATAATTCCCGACGGCTTCCACAATTTCATCGATTTCCGCACGATTGCGTTGTCTTGTCCCTCCATCAATCACATGTTCGACAAAATGTGAAATACCCGATCCCAGATATTTCCCTTCGTGAATGCTACCAACCTTGAAATATGCTTGAAACGAAACCAACGGAACATGGTGATTTTCCTGGAGAATCACGGTCATCCCGTTGTCCAACACTACGCGTTTTGCTGCGGGAACGCTATTTATGTTTCTCAAAGTTTCCCCGCTTTTCGGCTAACCTTTGCCCTTGATTGCTGAAATCCGGTTCTCAATGTTCGATATCTCTTCATTGGAAGTCAACACGCCGATTTCCGCTTCGTAATGTTTGCGTCCCACCGGCTCGATGTACTGTAGTGTGCCTCGATCTCTCTCTTTCTCCTGCCCCTCAACCCAGCAGTTAGCGGGTTCCAATCCGATGACATACGCCCCCTCGCTACACATCTTCCATTGGACAAATCGCGGAAATTGTGTCCTGTGATATTTCACGTACAATCCGATTCCTCGTCCGCCGTCAAATTGGCGATTCACCAGAGCAATGTAGACATGATTATCCGCATCCGCTTCCATTTCATGATAGTAGACTCGTTCACGAAAATCGGCAGTTGGCGCATCGCACCGTGCATGATTGTCCACATCGACAGCGGCCTGCTCATCTCGCGGTATCACCTGCGTCGTCGGTGCGAGCAATTCGGATCCTTCGGCAACAATTGGAAATCCGACGTTGATATGGAAGAGGTACATGTGTGGTGTGTCTTGGTATCCAAGATTTTCAACAATGTCTTCTATATGGAGGTTTTTCGCCCCGAGTTCCGTCCAGACGCGCCGGGTGCGACAGAGATTCTCACCTAGTGCCGCTGTCTCTGTGACTTTGCCCTGCGCCCAAAGCATGTAACGATTTCCTTCCCAGCGGTTGTCCACCCAGACATTCTTTGCCGGGATATAGGACACACGTCCGTGCAGCCCATGCGACCCATTCTCATCCGGTTGGCCTACGTGTGTCATCCCGCACGTAGTGAGGAGACCGCCAAAATATCCGCGTAACCATCCAAATCCCTGAGGTTCGTAATGAGCGGGCGCGACATCGCCTGTGCCTGACCGCCAACACAGTGGAACGCCGTTGTATTCCGCATAAGATATATCCAATCCACGATCCGGTAGCACGGTAAAATTTAATCCTGAGCCTGTGCGGAAGTCAACCCCGATGACGCCGCCTTCGTTTCCCTCTGTTAGTTGATACTGTTTTATGCCGGCAATCTGAGAAATATCTCCGATATGACGAAGTAATTGACGTTTGTCGTATGTTGCTCCGTGTAATTTAATCACTATCGTACCTCCTCAAAAGAAACCGAATCGCGGAATAGAACTGCGGTATATAGGCCAAAATTTCTTGAACGAATTATAGCACACCCGTAAATGAAACATCAATTAAACGTTTATAGGACTTGTGCAGTTGTACGCCCAAATCCGCCTAGCTCGTCAATCTACGTGTAGAGAAAAACGATTGACAGAACGAATAGATTAATTGGGCAATTAGCGATTGCGATAGAGTACCCATTAAGAATCCCTTTTCTCCAAGACTCGGTTTGTTCATTTCGGACTAGCGGTAGGAAAAGAACACCTCACAACCGAAAATTAGACGTGATTACACTTCTGAGAAAACTTGGGAAATGCACCCGAATTCGGGGGATGTGGAAGGAGATGAGCTATCGCACTCACTATGGGATCTTCTATCGCGAGGGATCTACTATCGCACAAGATTTGCTATCGCGCTCGTTGTCCACTCGCTTAATCCCTTGTTTTCGCTCGGTTGATCCCTCAATTGATTGTTCAACCTAACCTACCTGGGACTCTACGGTGAAAATCAGGGATGCTTGATGATCGCTTCAAATTCTGATACAATGGCGGCACTTCTGTAGTTATGGCAATTCAACATTGAGGTGTGCGGAGGATATCCAAAACACTGAGGAGACATCACATGGACTTAAATCGTAAAGTTGCAATTGTAACAGGTTCGGGACAGGGGATCGGCCGCGGAATAGCCATCCAGCTCGCCCGCTCGGGGGCGAGCCTCGCCGTAGTGGACTTGGACGCCGCACGAGCAGTGACAGTCACAAAAGAGATTGAGGACTTGGGACAAACGGCTATTGCAATTCAAGCGGATGTTACAGATTTCAGTCAAGTGAAACGCATGGTCGAACAAACGCTTGAGGCGTTTCATCAAATCGACATTTTGGTGAATAACGCGGGAATTACCGGACGGACACTGCCCCTCACCCAATTGAAGGTATCGGATTGGGACGAAGTGATGGATATCAATCTGCGAGCCGTTTTTCTTTGTTGCAAAGCGGTAATCGACCATATGATTGAGAGAAAATACGGCAGAATTGTGAGCATTGCTTCCGTTGCAGGGAAGGAGGGGAATCCAACCTTGATCCCCTATTCAACTTCCAAAGCGGGCGTCATCGGTTTGACCAAAGCGCTCGCCAAGGAGGTCACGGAATACGACATCCGTGTCAACTGTGTTTCGCCCGCGGTGATTGGAACTCCGCTGCTTGACGACATGGCGCCGACAACTGTCGATTACATGATTAGCAAAATTCCGCTAGGGCGCGTTGGCAAGCCGGAGGAGGTGGCGGCAGTGGTCAACTTCCTTGCCTCGGACCTCGCCAGTTTTGTCACCGGGCAATGCTACGACATCAGTGGCGGACGGGCAACATACTAACCAACGAAGGATCATCACCCATGCAAATATTCGGCAGAGAATTCCTGTTGATTCCTCTTATAGCGGCGCTTTTGCTTTTGACAGTCGGATGCGGCGGCGATGAGTCGGGCGGTATCAATCTGGCTCCGCAGATTTTAGTCTTTGAGGTAGATTCCGACATTGTCGAGCCCGGCAGTCAAATCCCGATTACCATCGAAGTCGCCGATTTAGAGGGCGATCCGATAACTTATCAGTGGGCGGCGACGGGGGGCGCGATTCGCGGCGATTCGACCGGAGCGCTCTGGACCGCACCCGAGCAAGAGAGAAAGTATCAGATTGAACTAGCGGTCAGCGATGGGGTAAAAACTTCGACCAGCACCATCGACATTCAAGTGTGGCGCACCCGACCGGGGAATTACTATCCGCTAGCTGTTGGCAACAGGTGGACGTATCGTGATGATGAGGGAAATAGAATCATCTTCGCGATCGTTGATAAGATACAGATACACCTGTCGGAAGACGAGTTAATCGAGAGTTATGTACTTGAGAAATCTAGCACCGACGAGAACTTGGAGAACATTAAAAATTATTCCTACATCGGGGAGAGCCTCAATCAGGATGGAGTGGTAATCGGAATCGTCCAACACGCACAGAATATTGCATCTGGCACAGACGGGACAATGCTGTTCCTGCCGTTTCTGCCGTTATACAACTTTCCCTTGATTCCGGGAAACAAATGGGCGACCAGCTTTCAAGCCG
This sequence comes from Candidatus Poribacteria bacterium, assembly GCA_965204085.1. Classification (GTDB taxonomy): domain Bacteria; phylum Poribacteria; class WGA-4E; order WGA-4E; family JAJDTR01; genus JAJDTR01. Next base: position 759,465 of record CBDBEE010000003.1, read on the forward strand.
AAATAGTGCCCGAACGGCTTCCGCTCGGCAACGGGTTGGATGAATTCGAAGTATTATCGGAGGAAACGGTTACGGTGCCTGCCGGTACATTCAACCATGTTTTTCAAGTACAGGAGTCTTTCCGATGGACCTTTTTCGACGTTCAAGACCTTGATGTTACCGTCGTAAAGAAGTGGTTAGCCCCGGATGTCGGTATCATCAAATTCACCCAACAGCAAACGCGCTTCAACGTTTCCGTTGAGGTACTTTTTGAACTAGAGTCTTTTGAATTGCTACCCAGTTAGGCAAGTTTCAAAGGTAACCTTTGCCCTGTGATGCTGATGCAGACTAGACACCCCGGTCGCTCCCGCTGGATTGACAAATCCAGCAGATTTTTGTTTAGCAATGTAACTTCAACCCCTCCGCCGCAACTTCCATTCTTCCTATTGCATTTGCAGGGTGGGCACTGCCCACCATTTCTTGCGACCTACCTTTCTAATTAGCTTTGTCCCCTTTATGTCCGAGTTCCCGCCTCTGTTTCAATTACCCTAGATTTTTTCGCTAGACAAGCAGCGGCGAAACTGATACAATCGCGGTAGAGTTAAAATGTATCAGGTCCGACTACCTATCAAAAAATATCAGAATCTAGCTGGCATCGCCGCGGTTGTCGGCTTTCTGTGCGGAGTGGTCATTCCTTTGTTCGGCTTCGCGACGGAACGGTGGACGTGTCCGTTTGGCGATCACCTCACTCACAAAGCGATATTCGGCTTATTGTCTGGTGTAGTATGCGCATTTTTGCTTGGCAATCTCGCCGCAGTGGCGCTGATTCTAATCGCAAAGTACCGCAAGCAGGTGTTGCGGCTCGCCAAGAATTGCAAAAGGTAATACATGGAAAACCTGTGGGAAATCCCGTTAATACTCGTTGCCGGTGTATTCGCCGGCTTCCTTAACACCGTCGCGGGCGGCGGTTCACTGTTAGCTCTCCCGGTTCTCATCTTTCTCGGTCTACCCGCCGCCGTGGCAAACGGCACGAATAGAGTCGCCCTGTTTATACAGAATGCCAGCGCGATTATGGGATTCCGCCGCAAAGGCATTTCCAATTTTGGCTATAGTCTACTCGTCACCGTGCCGACGCTTTTTGGAGCTTGGCGGGGCGCACGAATTGCCATTGATATAGATGAAGTGCTGTTCAATCGAATCCTCGCCGGTGTCATGATTGCGGTACTCTTTACGACACTTTTCAGTCCGACTAAAAAGTTACAGGACGGGGCCGAGAACCTTAGTACAGCCCGAAAGAGCATTGCAGTGGTGACATTTTACGTGCTGGGCTTCTACGGCGGCTTCATTCACGCGGGAATCGGATTCCTCATTATCGCGGCATTGACAACGATCAACGGGTTCGACCTCGTCCGTGCGAATGCAATCAAGGTATTTGCCATATTCTTTTATACCATCATCGCGCTCGTTGCCTTCATTATAGGTGGCAAGGTCAATTGGCAACTTGGATTGACCTTGGCTGTCGGAAATGCAACAGGTGCCTGGATCGGCAGCCACTGGGCGGTTACCACAGGAGAAAAGTGGATTAAGGTCGTTCTTGTCGTCACTGTGATCGCGTTTGCGATTCGGTTAGTCTGGAAGACACTTTAGTAACAACCGTCTTACCTACCGTGCCACGTTCTTGATATACGCCGGACAACGAACTGCGACCACGAAAAATTTGCTGCCAAATGGTTATGTTCCTTTAGTTCATACCATGTTAACAGTCGCCAAATAAGGAGTATTTGCACTGTGGGTTGTGGAAAAACCATACCAATCCTGAGAATCTTCGACGAAACGAAAGCCAAAGAATTCTATATCGATTTTTTGGGTTTCAGAGTCGATTGGGAACACCGATTTGCGGAAGATTTGCCGCTGTACATGCAGGTTTCTAAGGACGAGTGTGTCATCCATTTATCGGAGCATCACGGCGACTGTTGTCCCGGCGGGGCAATGAGAATCGAAATGACGGAAATCGACGGCTTCCAAAGGGAACTGGCTGCAAAGAATTACAAATACTATCGACCTGGAATAGAAGATATGCCTTGGGGCAGCAGGGACATGTCGATCACAGACCCCTTCGGCAACAGATTGACGTTTTTTTCATTTCCCCCGGATGGTTCGTAGGTCGGGATCAAATTGAGGGATTAGCGAACGCGATAGGGATTTCCGCTAGTCCGACCTACCAGATTGGATAACAGCCCAGATGGAATATGTGTCGAACACGTCCAGCCACATAAGAAAATGACGTAACTTCTGAAATTGGAGCAAGTCGTGTCTGAGAAAATAGAAAAAACGGACAAAGAGTGGCAGGAGCAGTTGACACCCGAACAGTATTATGTAACGCGCAAAAAGGGCACCGAGCGCGCTTTCACCGGGGAGTATCACGACTTCAAGGGGAAAGGTGTGTACAAATGCGTGTGCTGCGGCAACGAGCTATTCGAGTCGACGACGAAGTTCGATTCGGGGACCGGATGGCCAAGTTTCTGGCAGCCGCTGGCGGAAGGCAAGGTCTCGACCGAAATTGACAACAGCCATTTCATGACGCGGATTGAGGTGCTTTGCCCCAGATGCGACGCGCATCTGGGGCATCTATTTGAAGATGGACCGCCGCCGACCGGGCAGCGCTACTGTATCAATTCGGCAGCGCTTGAGTTTAGCGACGATCAGTCGGGATGATTGGCATACGCAACCCACACGCTGGACACGCTTGGAACGTATGGAAACCTTACTTTCCGAGCAACATCTTGCGAGTAGCAGTGAAACTATCCGCGGTTAACGTGCAAAAATAGAGACCGCTGGATACAAACTCTCCCTGTTGGTTGCGTCCGTCCCAATATGCCGCGCGGCTGCGGCTATGATACACGCCCGCAGGTTGATGCCCCGCCGCCATCGTGCGAACCCTCTCACCGTTCACATCATAAACCGTCAACACCACCTCGGCCGGTTTTACCAACTGATAGGGTATCCACGTTTCCGGATTGAACGGATTCGGGTAATTTGCCAAGAGTGCCGTCTCAGTCGGGGTTTCAGGCGTGGTTGAAGGCGAAAGCTCCAACAACTGCCTCGCCCCATCCACGACAGTCGTCCGCTTAATGTCTCCCCACGTCGAGATAAGCCGAAGGTCCCACAGAAGAATCGTGCCATCGAAGCTACCACTAGCAAGTGTACCCCCATCGGGCGAGAACGCGACGGCAGTTACCGGGCCCATATGCCCCTCAAGCGTCTGCTGATATTCGCCGGTGTGGGCATTCCACAACCGAATCGTACCATCGGAACTCGCACTGGCAAGCGTGCCTCCATCGGGAGAGAACACGGCGGTATAAACCGGTCCGGTGTGCCCGGGAAGGGTTTGTAGGTAATATCCGGTACGGACTTCCCACAACTGAATCGTGCAGTCGTGACTCGTAGTGGCAAGCGTATCTCCATCCGGGGAAAACGCAGCGGAAGACACTCGTTCCGTGTGCCCGCCAATGGTGCGCAGAAGTTGTGCAGTGTGAACATCCCATAACCGAATTGTGTAGTCCGACCAGCCTCCACTTGTGGCAAGCGTACCTCCATCAGGAGAGAACGCTACGGTAAAAACTTCATCCGTAAGCCCCTCAAGAATTTGCCGGTGTTGTCCATGTCGAACATCCCACAACTGAATCGACGGAAGAATTCCACCCTCATTGCTGGGGAATATGGTTGCGCCGCTGGCAAGTGTATTGCCATCGGGCGAAAACGCTACGGAACTAAGACGGACCATATTCCCGTCGAAGGTGCGCAGGTGCAATCCGCTACGGACATCCCACAGCCGAATGGCCTCTTTCCATCCCCCGCAGCTAGCGAGCATTCCACCATCAGGCGAAAATGCTACCGACACGATCCCAGTCGTATGCCCCTCAAGAGTCTGCCGATGCTGTCCGTTGCGTACGTTCCATAGCCGAATCATTCCGTCGTGATTTCCGCTGGCTAACGTGCTTCCATCAGGTGAGAAGGCTACAGAACTGACACCGCCCGCATGTCCCTCAACAGACCAAACGTGTTGTCCGGCGCGGGCATCCCATAGCCGAATGCTGCCGTTGTAACTTCCACTGGCTATCGTCCCACTATCTGGCGCGAACGCTACGAAATCGACGCCGCCGTTATGTTCCTCAAGGGTCTGCCGATATTGTCCGCTTTGTGCGTTCCATAGCCGAATTGTGCCATCGCCACTACCGCTAATTAGCGTGCTTCCATCAGGCGAGAATGTTACGGTTGAAACTTCATCCGCATGTCCTCGAAGAGTCATCCGGTGTTCGCCGGTGCGGACATTCCATAGACGGACCGTATTGTCCCAGCCTCCGCTGGCGAGCGCGTGCCCGTCAGGCGAGAACGCCACGGAATTCACAGAAAAAAAATGTCCCTCAAGCGTGTGGCGATGTGCTCCGGTGCGAGCATCCCACAACCGAACAGTGGTGTCTCCGCTCCCACTCGCGAGCGTGTTCCCATCGGGCGAGAACACCACGGATTGGACATCATCCGAATGTCCCTCAAGCATCTGCAATAGTTTGCCAGTGTGGGTATTCCACAAATGAATTGTACCATCCCGACTTGAACTGGCGAGTGTGCCCCCATCAGGCGAGAAAGCTAAGGAATACAGCCAATCCGCTTGTCCTTCCAAAGCCAGCCGATGTTTGCCGGTAGAAACATCCCACAGCCGAATGGTGCCATTGTAGCTGCCACCGGCAAGCGTGCTCCCGTCAGGGGAATATGCTACGGAAGTGACAAAACGCGTGTGCCCGGTTAGCAGGGCGATTTCAGCCCCCGTGCCCGCATCATAGAGCCAAATTCCTATACCACCGGCAACAGCGAGGCGGGTGCCGTCCGGGGAATACGCTATGTCAAAGATTGTGCCTTTACCGAGGCGGACTTTGGCGGTTTCGGGCAGGTTCGATTGGGTTAGGTCTTGGGCAATACTACTCTGTACGAACAGGGCAGCAACGAATAATAGGCTAAGTTTGAAAAGCGATTCGTTCTTCATGAGATAACCCTCCTTCTAAAGTGCGTAAGGTCTGCTATAATCAATCCGTTGATACATATCTCACTTTAGCGTCTAAAAACCCTCTGTGGCTCTCCGAGCAAGTTTTGTGCCATCAGCAACGACTCAATCATACCGCAAACAGGGGTTGAATACGCCCTTTTAGTGTACTGAACAGTTCAGGGCTATTTTTCATGTTGCCCTGCCTGGTGCAAGACTGAGTTCAGCAAAAAATAGGCCTTATGTAGTTAACGCTCAAGGTCTTGTTGATCGGGAATTTATCAATGGCGAACACAAGAGTGCAAATCCGTGTTCAGCTTCCCGATGTGAGATGAGTCGGGCAACTACAGGCAGGATTAGAAGGCGGGTTGCTGCAGGCGCGAAAGATTTGACTTCCGTTAATCTCTTCCGCCCTGTGTTAAACGTTTGACGGGCTCGCCGATGAGGTTTTCGTGTGCTTCTGCCAATATGCTAGGTAGGGCATCCGCGAAAGGGTTATCCTTTATTACGTCCGAGATGTCCAATTCGCCAATCCGAGCCGCATTGTTACCGGGGAACCAGTGACTGCCATTCCCAAGCAGGTTGTATTTCCACTTCGCAAATTCATACATGTCGAGCCCCTTGGCGAATCCCCACACTCGTAGGATGTGAATGAGGTTCATCTCCCCGGGAACCTCGTCGTAGTCGGGAATGCCAATATGGAAGGTATCGTACCAATCATCTCCCATAACGGAATTCACCTCGTGCTTTAAGCGGGTGGCTATCGATTCTATGAGTTCTTCGCCCTCTTTCGTGCTGTAATGTGCAGATATGGCTTCGACATGTGCGTCAAAGTTTTCCGGTCTGTCCGGTCCTAGGCTCAAAGAGTGCACCTGAGGGCGAGCGAGACACCACAGCAGATTGAATGCCATGGGTGTGAGGGGCTTGCACAACTCTACCAGTTTGGGAGGAGGTCTGTAGAGGCGACCGCCTTGGTCGTTCGGACTGATGATGTAGACGCCCATGTCGTGTTGATTCGCCAGCTCAATCGCGGGCCAATTCCGATTGTCGGTGAAATACCAGTGTAGGAAAATGTAGTCCATACGGTCACTGGAAATAACACGGCACATTCTATCTGTTGGCCCATGAGTCGAAAATCCGATATAGCGGCAAAGGCCCTCATCTTTGAGCCGATACGCCCAATCCAAGCAACCGTTGTTCCTAAACGTCTGATCAAACTGTTCGGCATTGTTGATGCCGTGCAGTGTAAAAAGATCGAGGCAGTCGACCTGAAGCCTTTCAAGGGACTTATGAAAGGACGTTAGGAACTCAGATTCATCGGAAGTCGGCCCCACTTTCGTTTGAAGAACGAATTTATCTCTTGGTATTGTGCTTAACGCCTGACCCAGTTGGACTTCACTTGAGCCGTAACCGTGCGCGGTTTCAAAGTGGTTAATGCCGAGTTCCATCGAACGATTAACAATGGCGCTAACAGCCCTATGGATTTCCTCTGGGATATCCGCCGCTGTAACATCGTTCCTCAGACGCAGATCGCCCGATTCCTCTTTGAGCGTATACGAATAACGCGTACCGCCGCAGGAAACAACGGGCAACTCCAACTCCGTGCGACCAAAACGTCTGGTCGGAACTTGAACCATCTAGAACTCCTCCCCGAATGCAGCTGTCCGAAATTTGAGATGTATGCCGGGCAATATCAGTAGCTATAGAATTGCAATCAACAATCTAATACCGTGTCAGTATTATTCAGGATGCGTCAAGTCCCACGTGTTGCGTATCACATATTGTGAAACACGTAATACGCATAGTGGGGCACCAACCTACATGATTTACGTCATTCGACTGCGCATACCCCACTTAGTCAATATCAAGCCCTAGTGATTTAGCCATCTCCATGAGCCGTTCCCAAAGCGGGTCGGGGATAGGGATGCCGTCACGCGAGCGTATCTCCCGTGTACGCGCTTCAAGATCGCCGGGGATTACCACTTCATCAAAACCGGCTGACGGAGGTACGGACCGTGCCCGATTCGCCAACTCTTCGGCTCGATCGGCATAATCGGAAAGTGGTTGAAACAAATCAGCTTTCACCGCCATCATCGTCGTGCCGGAGCGGCGAAATATCGGTCCGCCTCGATCTTCGACCGCGAAACCATCCGCCCCCGAAAGAATTCGCCCGAGGAACTCGACCGCCAGCATCAAGGCGTAACCCTTGTGTCCGCCGAAGGGCAGATGAAACCCTCCTTGGAGATAAGCATCCGGATCGTCGCTGGGATTGCCGTCCTTGTCGACCACACTGTTGGGCGGCAGGGACAGATTTTTGTCCTTATAGGAGGGCACTTTGCTTCCCGCAACCACGGTTGTAGCGTAGTCGATAATCATTTGCGAACTATCCCTAAGCGGGAACCCCATCCCGATTGGATTAGTACTCAGGATAGGCTTACGTCCACCATACGGCACCGTGACCGGAACTTCCTCGCCAAATCCACCCGCCCATACGATACCTATCAGCTCCTCGGATGCAGCCATTTCCGCGTATTCACCGAGACGACCGATATGATTCGCTTGAACAATGCTAACAACGGATATATTGTGGCTCTTCGCTTTCTCAATCGCCACCTGCATACCGTATTTTGCAGTAACATGTCCGAACGTCCAATTTCCCCCAATTTGCGCGCTAGTTGCGTCTTCCTGAAGGATTTCTGGCCAAGCGGTTGGGACAATCTCGCCAGATTGCGCATACCGCACGTAACCCGGCAGATGATGAATACCGTGTGTGTCAACACCGCATAGGCTCGAAGAAACCAATGCTTCTGCGACACGTTTGGCGTTCCGTTCGTCGGCGCCTGCCGCTATCAGTGATTTTCGAACCAACTCATCAAGTTCAGCGGCTGTTTTTTTAATCATTTCGAGTCCTCTTTACATCACTAATGTTTGGACATACACAATTAAGTATTACTTTTTACTTTCCTATCTTTTTCTGTGAGCCTGGGCAACTTGTGTAAGTCCTAGTGCCTTCAAACGTGTGCTTGTATCGCTTCTCGCGCAGCTTTTGCGCCATCGGAGGCAGGATCGTTCTTGATGACACGCTCCATGTGTATAATTGCCTTCCTATCGCCCGCTTTGGCAAGCGACAACGCTTCCGCGAACCCTTGTTCCGAATATCCGTAGTCCTTTGGCATAACCGGTGTTTCCGGAGTGTCCACCAAGTCCTTCCAATAATACTTCAAGTCGTCCGATTTCCAGTCTTGATAGATTTCATCCCAACTCAGTGAGTTAAAGCGCCAAAGATGAGGGCGGATGACTTCATCGCAAATTGGATCTCCTATGGTTTGATATCGGTTATCCAATGAGATTCTCAGCCTATCTTCGGTCAAATTGGGCAATGCCTGATGTACCGTCAACGCCAAGAAAATTAACGTATCGCCGATTTCGTAGTTCGTGCTGTGCCATTCGCCGTCAATGTCGTCGGTGTAGATTTGAAGAGCGCCAGCGCCAAGTGAGAAGTGATGATCCATGACACGATCGATTTTATGGGAGCCCGGTAAGACCGCCAATCCTCCGAGTTCGATGGGGCAATCACCCACCGGCGCCCAGCAGGTGTACGTCTCGAAGTTGCCCTGAAAGTGCACAAAGTCCTGGTGTATCGGCGTCGTGTGATCGGTATACTGCGGAAACCAGAGCCGAGCAATCTTCTGAGGATGCGGCAGTACGGGTTTGTCCGTCAGTTTTTCCAATACGTCAAGCACTTCGCGCCAGTGCCCCGATTGGTGAAAAGCTTGCAGCTTGTAGACTTCGTGATAGACATCCGTGTACCCCAGGTCGCCTTCGGTGCATGCCTTCGAAGGGTCTGCTATCCCGTCAATCGGGTCGGTACCGGGGACCAGCCAGCCACCCTCCTGGATTACGTCCATCATTTGCTCGCGTAAATCCTGCAACTTGACCGGATCCTGCAGCCGTTTGAAAAACAGATAACCCTCATCCTGAATCCGGCGGCGTAATTCCTGAGGATCGTTCATTGCGTCGTTTGACACCTTCAGTTCCTTCAGTTGCCCATCCATCTTATTTCTCCTCATGATCGTGGTTTATCCAGTTGAAGTGTCGGCATATACCCCTCCGACGATCCGGACTTCCGGTTCAATCTCGAAACGCTCTTGTCCCGTGGTTTGACGGCATTCGCTGGAGGCGTAATGATACTGTATCGCTCGCCGTCGTGTGTCAGTTCGGTTCGGCGGCGTGTGGTGGTACAGTTCTCCATGAAAAACAAGCGCATCACCGGGCTTCAACGGAATCGGTACTGCATCTTCCAATGATTGAGGTGTTACCAAACCGTATTCATCTCCAGCTCCGGCGTGTTCGGCGATACCCCGTTTATGTGAGCCCGGGATAACATGCATGCAGCCGTTTTCGATAGTGGCGTCGTCACACGCTACCCAAAAACCGAAGACAAGATTTGGCTCAAGTCGAAAATAAGCATTGTCTTGATGCCACACCTTTTCACCACCGAAGTGAGGCGGTTTCATGAGTAGTTGGCCTTGATGCAGTACGATGTCCGGTCCCAGTAAGGTTTTTGCGATCTTTACCATTTTTGGATGAAAGGCGAGGTTTCGGAAAAACTCATTGTGTCGCGCCATACGCGAAAGTTTCCGCACCCCGAGTTCAAAGGATTCCGGTGATTTTTCGCCCCTTACAACGGTTGGTTCGATTTGTACCAACTCTTTGGGTACATCGGGATAACGCGCGACAATCTTGGGAATCTCCTCCCGTATGCCTTCAACTTCCTCGGCAGTGAACATACCTTCGACGGTAAAATATCCCTGTTCCTCATACTGTTTCAGTTGCTGGTCATTGATGAGATTGTTATCACCCATGTTTGTTGTTCCTGTTTAGCAAGTTTGAGTATTTGCTTCGCGCCTCCCCTTAGGAGCGATCTCCGAATCGCGCCTCCGAATCTCAAATAATGCCCGCTTTGAAAACGCTACAGTTGTCCCTCCCGCGCATATTTGTTGAATAGCGCAGCATAGTCTTCCCGTACCGGGCTAAAGATGTCAAGCAGGATGGCACTGCCGCCAACAGCTTTAGCGCAGTGGGGAGTGTTCGGCGGGATGATGAACATGTCCCCCGGAACGCATACGTGTGTCTCATCACCAATGGTTAATTCCATCCTGCCCGTCAGCAACATTCCAGCCTGCTCATGCGGATGTTTATGAAATGGAACGACGGCTCCTTCCTCCATTTCCAGATACGACAACATAATGTTTTCGCCGTACGGTGTGCGTGCCTTTGCTCCGGGAACCAACTCAATAGGTTCGTAATCCTTTATGTTGATAAACGGCATAGTTTGTCAGTTGCCAGTGGCTAGTGGTTATACCAATTCTCTAAAATTCAAGTACATTGCTTACGTAGGTCAAGTTAAGCTATCTGTGTGGAGCGGAGTAAGAACCCTGGCTCTTTGCAAAGCCAGCGCGGGGCAATATGGGATCTCTATGGGATTTCTATCGCGTTCCCTATCCGGTCACTTGATCACTCGCTATCCACTCGGTTGATCCCCGCCTACGGAGAAAGTGAATGATATGATTCAAACTTGATATTCACCATTGATTAAGCGAAATGTAGTAGTATGATTCCACACGCTAAAGAGGGAACAACCGCCGGGATTTGGCTCTACTTCTCTCTGGAGTCGGTACGCAAACATAGACCCATGGTTTCCGCGCACGCAGGTCGATTTGAAACTTCTGCTTCGTAGTGAAAGCGGGTTGCGCTTTCAACAGACTATCAAGGACAAATCGTCGCGTTGTGAGAAAAACCATCCGGCCTGTAGGTTTCAATGCGCGTTCACATTCGGAGAGAAACTCCCAATAGAGCTCGGCAACCTCGGAATCGTCGGCGTCACCTTTTCCGGACGGTAAACTGCAAACAATTTTATCGACGCTTCGCCGGTCAAGCGGCAATGTCCGAGAGTCCCAGCGGAAGAGTTGCCGAGGTTGGTGTTTTCTACCGATGTTTATCTGTGCGGCCTCCACAGCCTCCGACAACACATCCCCGCCAAGCAAGCAGCGATAACGCCCAGAATGCGCCCGTTCGATGAGGATCGTTCCTGCCCCACACATCGGATCAACGAAGATGTCCTCCGGTTGCGGATCGGAGAGTTGGACAAGACAGAATGCGACAGTGGGTCTGAGTGAGGCGGAATAATCGGCTCGTTGGTAGGTCCGCCGCGCCGCTTCGCTTGACGAGAGTTTAATGCTGATAGTAACTCGTTCTTCATCAGCCTCTACCCAAATCTCAAGCGCAGGTTTTTCCTCGGTTAAGCGCCAGCCATAAGTCGCGAGTGCGCGTTCAACACCGCGCTGGAGATCGGCGCGTCGAAAGTTGCGATATCCAATCATCCTGCTTCTGACACAGAAATTGACGCGCTTTCGTAGCCGAATACCCACTCGCCGGCAAATATCAAAATAGGGATGAAAGTCGATACGTCCGAGTGATTTCGCTAGCGCCGTCAAGGAATGACGAGAGCGCGTCATTTTTGGCAGCGCCTTGACGACCAAGAACACCTGCTCCGTGGATCTAAGTGATAGCAACTGCCGCGGGTCGCCCGAATAACGTATCAGGATACGTTCCGGTTCTTGCGCAACGATTTCAAGCCTGCCCTTGTCCAGCAAGCAGCGCTGGATTTCTTGGCGAGCGATTTCCACAAACCCACGGCGCACTAAAACCGAATAAAGGGGGTATGCTGTTTCTCTCATACAGATCGACTTCGAGAACGAGGAACGTCCCTGTATCACATTGCCGCAAACGAGGTAGCATAAAACTCCTCGCGGGAAATCATACAATCCCCTCTCTCTCCAACCTATTTACCGTCTCCGGGGATTTCCCAAGCAAACTCGTCAGAATCTTTGCGGTATGCTCCCCTAGCGCCGGAGCAGGGGCGGAAACCTGACCAGGGGTCTCCGATAACTTTATCGGCATGCCGGGCACCTCTACGCTTCCGGTGATGTCGTGCGTGACTTTCGTGATCATCTCTCGCGCGAGCACCTGAGGGTGGTTCACGACCTTGTCAATCGTGTTGATGGGCCCGCATGGAACGCCAATCGCGTCCAGTCCTTCAATCCACAGATCCGTGGTGCGCTCCCGCATAATCTCGATTAGAATGGGGTAGAGTTGGTCATGGTTTGTTGTACGAGAAGCGTTTGTGGCAAAGCGCTCATCGTTGACGAGGTCGAGACGATTTACGTGTTCGCAGAATTTCCTCCAGAGCGAATCGTTTCCGATCGCGATGATAATGTACCCATCCGCCGACTCGAATGCCTCAAAAGGCGTAATTGCCGGATGTTGACTTCCCAACGGCTGAGGAATCTCGCCGGTCGCGGAGTGGCGCACGATAGCATTCTCTAGGATTGCGACCATTCCATCCAGCATAGCGACATCGACTAGCTGTCCCTCACCCGTCCGATCCCGATGGTGCAACGCGGAGAGAATGCCGATCGCCGTAAACAGAGCCGCGGTGATATCGCTAATCGAAGTGCCAACCCTCACAGGTGGGCGTTTTGGTTCGCCCGTGATGCTGATGATGCCCCCCATCCCTTGGATAATCATATCATACGCCCCTCGCTCGGCATAAGGACCGGTTTGCCCAAACCCTGAGCATGCGGCGTAGATCAATGAAGGTTGAGATGGTTTGAGGGTTTCATAATCGAGTCCCAGTTTCTTCATCGCGCCGGGCCGGAAGTTCTCAACTAGAACGTCTGATTTCTTGACCAATTCCAAAAAAATCTCTTTACCTTGCGGCGCTTTCAAATCAAGCGTCAGACTCTTCTTGCCCCGATTGACGCTCATAAAGTAGAGGCTGAAACCGTTTTTGAAAGGCCCGAAGTTGCGAGATTCGTCGCCGGTGCCGGGTTGCTCCAGCTTGATAACCTCAGCACCGAGATCGCCCAGAACCATTGTAGCGTATGGGCCTGCCAATACTCGCGTGAGATCAAGCACCCTAATCCCCGTTAGCGCACCCAGCATTGGTTTATTTTTACCTTTTCGATAGCGACGTTAGATTCCAATTTTATCAGTCCTATGTCCGAACATAAAAGAAGCCCGATTCCCTATTAGGCTCCGCTTCGTGAAATCATAGCAGAAGGGGTTGGGGGTGTCAAGAGGATTCCCTGTTGGCATCCACACGGTTTCACGTTGAAATCTCCCGCAGGATAGAGTATAAATTGGGATGGGTATATTGTGGAAATCTCGGCGAAATGGGATTCGACCTACCTTATGATATGCGTTATGGAGATATATATGATGAAAAACAGTACTATTTTTATTTCAATACTTCTGCTGTTCTCTATCGTCGTGGGCTGCTCCGATGATTCGAACCCCGATGCCGAAGCTGCCCGTGTACAGCAAAAAAACGGTTGGGTCGCGTACAGCCAGCAAAACTTTTCGGAGTCGCTCTTGAGTTTCGAGCGTGCTGTGAACCTTAATTCAGACCTTGCAGACGCCCACAACGGTTTAGGCTGGAGCCACCTCAGCGTGTCGCGTGTGTCCGCAGTCAATCCCCAGATTGTTGCAAAAGCGAAGGAGTCTTTCGAGGATGCGATACGAATTGATCCGTCAAATTCCGACGCCTGGGTTGGCTTGGCAAACACGCTCTTCCTGCGTCGAGGAGGCGATTCCGACTTTCAAGCGGCGCTTCTAGCGCTTGAGAATGCCTATGAGGCGAATCACCAATTCCTCTTTCGGCACGATTATCGCTCCGCGGCGGATCTTCACGCTATGAAAGCAGTGTGTTACTATTATCTTGGAAAGGGGGAATTGGCGAAGGCGTCGGTTCAAGCCGCAATCGCAGTGGATTCCCGGAATCCTGCCGCGCTATCGCTCGCGGGACTGTTGGACTAAGCGGGTGGGGGATGAGATAAACGTATCCAGTAGTCGCAGCTGGAAGGGAACGTCGTGAATGGAAATGTTGGGAGGATTGGAGATATCTCAGAACCTGTTTGAAAAGTCCAAATCCGTCTTCGAGAGAGGTCATTTTGGGGTAAACGTCTTGAAAATCCGATGATTTTGACCCTCAAATGACCAAAAATGGCTTTGTCACCTACTTTTCAAACAGGCTCTAAACGTCGTCGCAAATTATAAAGAGAATATTCGCGTGTCGATAGATTTGTAATTTGAGCTTCCGGATAAGTGAGTAAATAGAGAGTAAGATCTCCGATAGGGATTTGCTATCGCGGTGGGATCTCTATCGAGTTCGCTATCAAGATCTCTATCGCACTCCCAATTCAGTCGCTTGATCCCTCCTACAGGGGATACGCGGTGGAGTAATCAAACGACACCTACGATTCACTCTCCTTCAATCAACTCCCCACCCTTCTTCACAAAAGCAATGGCGCTTTTTGAGACCTCGACTTTGACGCTCTGATCTCCCACTTCGGCGATAGACATTACGACGAGATCATTGTCCACGCCGACGATTTTTCCGTGTAAACCTCCATTTGTAACGACCTCGTCCGCTTTCGTCAGATTTTCCAGCATGGCCTGATGTTTTTTCCGTTTTATCTGTTCAGGGCGCCACAACAGAAAGTAGAAAATCGCGAACATCGGCACGAGCATAAAAAGTACACCGGTAATTGAATCCATTGATTGTATCCTCCAAAATTAAAGTATCAACATTGCATCTCCGTAGCTGTAGAATCGGTATTTGCGCTTAATCGCCTCGCGGTAGGCTTTTAGGATTAACTCGCGTCCCGCGAAGGCGCTGACAAGCATTAACAATGTCGATTTGGGTAAATGAAAATTTGTGATTAGGGCATCAACCAGTTTAAACTGGTAACCTGGATAGATGAAAATGTCGGTGTCGCCGGTATAAGGAGCGATGCTGCCTCCCGAAGCGGCGGTTTCGAGCGCGCGAACTGAAGTTGTCCCCACCGCAACAACCTTCTTCTCCTCCTTTTTAGCCGCATTGATAATGTCGGCGGCCTCCTGAGAAAGTTCAAGATATTCCGAATGCATCTTGTGTCTTTCAACATTCCTCACTTTGATAGGCTGAAAAGTTCCAAGCCCGACATGCAGGGTCAGCGTAGCAAAATTGAAGTCGTTCCGCTTTAGTCGTTCCAAGAGCGGTTTGGTGAAGTGCAGTCCCGCGGTTGGCGCTGCAATTGCCCCTTCGGACGCTGCATAAACACACTGATACCGATTTTCATCAGCCGGTTTGGGATCGCGTTTAATATAAGGTGGAAGAGGTACCTGACCTACCTTGGCTAGGATCTCGCGGAAGTTTCCCTTATGTTCAAACCGAACAATCCGGCTACCACTCTTCGCCAAAGCAACAACCTGCGCCTTTAATAGACCATCGCCGAACTGAACTTGTGTGCCGGGGGGAACACTTTTCCCAGGTTTTGCAAGCACTTCCCAGATATTGCTTCCTTTCTGCCGCACCAGTAAGAATTCAACTCTTCCTCCCGAATGCGACTTCCTGCCGATCAATCGTGCCGGAATGACTTTCGTGTTATTGAGAGTTAAAAGTGCGCCAGCCGGCAAAAATTCATCTAGTTGCGAAAATTGTGCATGTCGGAATACACCGGTGCGCCGATTGATAATCATCAACCGGGACGTATCTCGACGCAAAACAGGAGATTGTGCGATCAAATGTTCGGGAAGATGGTAATCAAAATCGGCGAGTTTCATGCCCTACCTTGACGAGTGCTTATTCGCGATCAGAGGATCAGAAAGTTTGCGTTTTATAAGAGCGAGGTACCTCCTTACAAGAATGTATGTTGAAGGTCCTCGGGCAATTCATAGCCCAAGTGTCCATGAGCGTCTTCTGTGGCAACCCTTCCTGTCGGAGTCAGCGCGAGAAAACCGAGTTTAATGTAGTAGGGTTCATACACCTCCGATACTGTTCGCTCATCCTCGGTCAGTGCGATGGCGAGCGCTTTCAACCCGGCACGTCCCTTAAACTTTTCAATCAACGTTCGAAAATAAAGTCTGTCCCAATCGTCCAAACCCAGTTCATCAATTCCATAGAATTCTAGGGCTTCGGCGGCGATTTCCAAATTGATGACATTGTTGCCTTTGACTGTTGCGTAGTCTCGGACATTAGCTAGCAGTTTGTTGGCAATGCGCATCGTACCCCGTGATCGAAGACTCATTTCCTGTTCCGCTTCCTGATCAATTTGGACGTTCATCTTTTCACTGTTCGTGCGGATAGCAATCTGAATCTCCGCGGGAGTGTAATACTCCAAGTGCAGCCGAATGCCGAATCGGTCTCTAAATGGCCCAGCCAACAACCCTTCGCGGGTTGTTGCTCCCACCAAGGTAAATCGAGAGAGCGGTACTTGCACAATCTCTGCCGATGGTCCCTGCCCAATCGGCAAGTCGAGCGTATAATCCTCCATTACCGGGTACAGCGATTCTTGAACATGCCCCTTGATGCGATGGATCTCATCAATGAATAGCACATCCCCGGCTTCAAGATTGGTCAACATCGACGCAAGATCAATTCGCTCAATCACCGCGCCGATTCCCTGCTTAAAACCACTCGACATCTCGTTGGAGATTATCTTTGCGAGCGTTGTCTTGCCTAGGCCCGGTGGGCCGACTAAGAGAATATGCTCAAGCGCCTCCTGACGTTGCTTGGCGGCTTCAATATGGATCTGTAACTGCTCCTTGACTTTCTCTTGCCCGATGAATTCTCTTAGTGACTGAGGTCTAAGACTGTATTCTAAACTCTCATCCCCTTCGTTGAGAGATTCCATCTGCTTAGAATTGGCTTCGAGATGCGTGTTCATGGAGCCTGCTTATTCACTAGATGTATCGAAGTGCAAGTCGGATAAGGTCCTGCAAATTGGCGTCGTCTCCCAGCGTCTTTTGAGCTTCTGTCATCGCTCGCTCCGCGTCAGGTTCGGAAGCACCCAACCCCACCAATGCTTGTACGCCTTCGTCCGAATATTGAGCAGGTACTGTCACTTCACTCTTGGCCTCAAACTGCACCTTCCGAATCGAGTTTTTTAACTTAATGATGAAAAGTTGCGCAAGTTCCTTATTGAGACGGGGCACGCGCATTAGCGTCGTGGAATCCTCTCCGATCACTGCACGTTGGA
Source organism: Candidatus Poribacteria bacterium (assembly GCA_965204085.1). Taxonomy (GTDB): domain Bacteria; phylum Poribacteria; class WGA-4E; order WGA-4E; family JAJDTR01; genus JAJDTR01. The sequence continues at coordinate 776,565 of CBDBEE010000003.1, forward strand.
ATTCGGACGGCGAGAGTTTTGAGACGATGTTCTGCGCTAAGGTAGGCCCTACTCCCTTTACCGTCAATGCTAACTCGAACACCTTGAGATCGTCGCGCGAATTAAAACCGTAGAGTTTGACCTCATTTTCTCTATTTTGATGATAGTGGGTGTGGAAAGTGACTTCCGAGCCGATCGTTGGCAATTCGTTGACCGTCCCGGACGGAATTTCGAGACTATACCCGATCCCGTGAACATCAACGACAACCTCTCTTTCATCCTGCATGACAAGAGTGCCCTTAACGAACGAAATCCACGTCATGGGGTGCGCCTCTCATATTTTCCGCGTAGTTGGAGAATCTTATAGGAGCGAGCGTGACAGATTGCTAGGGCAAGTGCGTCTGCGGCGTGATCGGGCTGAGGAACTTCCGTTAGCTTGAGAAGCACCTGAACCATTTTCTGAATTTGAACCTTGTTAGCGTTGCCGTAACCGGTAACAGCTTGTTTGATTTCGGCGGGCGTATAAGTGGATACCTCACATTTGGTATTGGCAGCCGCTAACTTGACAATGCCCTTTACTTCGCCTACGGCAAATGCGCTGCTCACATTCTTGCTGAAAAAGACCTCCTCAAGCACCAAGAATTCCGGCTGATACTGCTCCACTAAATAGATCACCTCATCGTAAATCTTCTTCAAACGATGAGGCGACTTAGTTTTGCTCTCTGTTTTGATGTTTCCGAAATCTAAGAGTTGAAACTTACCGTGATGCGCTTCAACAATCCCGTATCCCGTATTTGCAATGCCGAGGTCTATTCCAAGTGTAATCAAGTCTAAATTTCGTTGTAAGTCTCAGTCCGCAAGTTTGTAGCTAGGTATCAAATGACGGGCGAGGGAAGTTTTTCGGTGGCGTTGGGAATGGGGGTTATGCGGCAGCTTCTAGAATCTCGTCCGGAATATCGAAGTTGGCGTAAACCTTCTGTACGTCATCGCTGTCCTCCAGTGCCTCCATCAAGCGTATCACTTGCTCTGCCTCCTTAACTTCTAGTTCCACCAAATTCTGCGGTATCATGCTTATCTCGGCGACATCAATCTGGATGTCGGCTTCTTCAACCGCTGTTCGAACACTGTCAAACGCATCAAACGGCGTGATAATCTCGATCGTGCTTCCCAGTGGGGATATGTCATCCGCACCAGCCTCCGCCGCAACCATAAAGAGCTCATCCTCATCAGTGCTTTCTTTATCAACTGCGATAAGACCTCGTTTTTCAAACATCCAAGACACACAACCGCGTTCCCCCATGCTTCCCCCATGCTTCGTCAGAATATGTCTCACTTCCGCGACGGCACGGTTCCGATTGTCCGTCAATACCTCAATCATTAAGGCAATCCCACCAGGTGCATAACCTTCGTACGTAATCTCTTCATATTCGGCACCTTCAAGTTCACCTGTTCCGCGTAAAATAGCCTTGTCGATATTATCGTTCGGTACGTTATTTGATTTTGCGGCTGTGATTGCGGTACGGAGGCGGGGGTTCATCTCGGGATCCGCCCCACCGGCACGTGCTGCAACAGTGACTTCCTTGATTAATTTTGAAAAGAGTTTTCCGCGCTTGGCATCGTTTGCCGCCTTTTTATGTTTAATTGTCGACCATTTGGAATGTCCTGACATGCTGCCCTCCTTAGCACAAAAACCCAAACGTATTTTAGCACATGACTTAGTGGGATGCAAGCAAATCCTGTGATGCGCACATAGTAGCAGGATCAAGCGACTGGATAAGGAGCGATCAAGTGACCGGATAAGGAATGCGATAGAAATCCCGTAGAAATCTTCCGCGTGCCGTGTTACGGCATACGGCGTATGTCTACTACCTTGTGGGAATCGCGCCCCTACCGTCGGTCCCATTCGACGTGTGTAATTCTTTTTTCCGAGCTATCCTTCTCCCTAGTTTTTGTGGTACAATAGTAGCAACTATACGCCGTGTGTCGTCGCAACTTGGGTGTGCGGCACGGGAAGGCGTGCGGCACATTGGGACGGTAACAACGAGATGAGTGAGCCTGTGGCGATTGGCATCTATTATTGCCATCTGCGGGCGGATACAGTTTCCCCGTTGCGGAAGATGGTCGTTCTCAAGTAGGGGTTGGGTCTCCCAACCCGTCAGGCAATGGGCTAAGTGAGGGGCAAAGGAGAGAAAAAAGATGTCTGTTTTAACGGCAGAAGACCGAAAGTTCTGGGAGGAAAACGGCTACGTTGTCGTTCACAACGCTGTTCCACCGGAGAACCTCAAAGCTGCCGAACGGGCCGTGTGGGACTTTCTGGAGATGCAGCCTGACAATCCTGTGAGCTGGTATCCCGACCCGCCTCGCGGCACCATCATGGCCGAGATGTATCAACATCAGACGTTATGGGGCAACCGGCAATCTCCTCGCGTACATCAAGCGTTTGCGGAGATTTGGGGTACCGAGAAACTATGGGTGAGCATCGATCGCGCTAGCATGAACCCGCCAGAGTTGCCCGACTGGAAGTATCCCAGCCATCTTCACTGGGATACCAAATTGGAACCGCCAATTGAGTTCTGGGTTCAGGGTGTGTTATACCTGACAGACACCGCCGCCAATCAGGGCGCGTTCACCTGCGTGCCGGGATTCCATCGGCAGCTTGAGGGTTGGTTAAAAGAGCTGCCGGCGGAGGCGAATCCACGTGAACAGGATCTGGAAAGCCTCGGCGCGAAACCGATCGCCGGAGCAGCGGGGGATCTCATCATCTGGCACAGCGCCTTGCCCCACGGCAGCAGCCCCAACACCGCGACGAACCCACGCGTGGCGCAGTACATCACCATGTTCCCATCAGAGGGATATGATGAGGCGGCACGAATCCGACGCGTTAGAGCGTGGCGAGATCGCCTAGCCGGATTGGTCATAGAGGTCACCGGTAAGAAGACATGGGAACTCAGAAACGAAAAGGAACATCAGAGGGGTCAAACAGCAGGACTGTCTCCGCTGGGACGAAAATTGTTGGGACTGGACCGATGGTAGCAGGATCAAGCGACTGGACAAGGAGTAGGATTTACTATCGCGCTCATTTTCCATTCGCTTAATTGATAGAGATCTTCTGCCGCGCGCCGTCCGCAAAACGTAGCATCTACGCCCCGTATTCCCGCTACCATACCGCTGTTACGGCATACGGCGTATGCCTACTACCTTGTCTTACAGAATTGGTAAGATTTCAAGGACGAGATCGCCTTGAACAAAAGCAAATGTGTCGTGAGCGCTGATAGTCCCCTCTGAATTTGCAGGAATGATGCACACTCTATCTCCAACCTTGAACCGATTGTCCGTCGTACTCAGATGGCCGTAGGATTCCGTCAAATAACAAAGCGTGGCGCGAGGACAGGTTTTGGTGATGCCGAACACCTTCCCTGTTTTGTCCGCGGCCGGAGAACCGGGCAATCCCGGAGGCTCATCTGTGTGCGCCGGAGAAATCTTTCCGAAGGTATTTTCTCCGGCGTCCACAATTGCCAGATTCTTGCTTGGTGTGTCAATCACCGTCGTTAAGACTGCCGAGGCGCAGTTCGCAAGTTTGCATTCATTTCGGTGCACATGAGAATAATCGCATAACGCATACGCCCCAACGCAGAGTTCGGTTATCCGCGGAACTTCGTGGGTTTGGAAAGGGTGTACGGTATTCACGCAACTGACCGCTGGTATGGGAATGCCCGCAGCTTCTAATCGGCTGACTATCTCGGTCATGTGCGCAGTAGCCCCGGTGAAGTTAACCGAGACACCGGCAAACGTGACGCTCGGAAGCGTTATGATTCGCCGAGCAATGTCCAAAGATTTGGGCAGTGTCTTTGGTTGGTCGCTATTGCCATCATCATGTATTTCAATGAGAATTGGCGTTTTCAAACCTCTCTGCTCGGAGAGCCGAGAGATTTGATCCACGGCAGTTAGTGAGTCCACCGTCAAATGAACCTCGAGATTCATTGCTAGATGTAGCAAACTGTCCAACTCTGCAGTGCCGAGTTCACTATGCTGGATAAGGATGTCATCAAAACCGGCGTCGGCAAACCATTGAACTTCACTCAGTGTCCCACAGGTGATTCCACAAGCCCCAGCCGCTATCTGTTTGTAGGCAATCATTGGCACTTTGTGGCTGCCGACATCAACCCGCAAATTAACCTGATGCGCCCGACAGTAGTCCGCCATACGTCCTATGTTGGCGTTCAAAACCGGCTGGTCGATTAACAGCGCAGGAGTCTCAAGTTCGTCAATTCGCATAATTCTCGCAATGCTTCGAGATCTTGACTGCTGTACGGTAACTGTCCTTCGTCACGTTAAATTTATATTGCAGGCGTAAGCGTGTTGTGATAAAATGAGTCAAAATATGGATGGTGGAGGCATCCCTTTGAAAGAGATGACACATCGACAATCCGGTCTGACATCTACACAGGTTCTCATTGTTCTTGTTGTAATCGGCATTGTGGCGGCTGTCATTCTAGCCCCCCGTTTGCTAGGTCAAGCCGGCAAGGCGCAACAAGCCCAAGCGGTCGAAGAGATCGAAAAAATCGGTATTGCGCTTGATCGCTACGCTAAAGACAACGGGGATTACCCGTCAACGGAACAGGGATTGGCTGCACTCTGGGAGAGGCCTGAAGAGCCGCCTCTTCCCATTGATTGGAAGGGCCCTTACCTGGAGATCCCAATCACGAAAGACCCGTGGGGAAACGATTACGTCTACATTCGACCGGGCATTCATGACAGATACGGATACGATCTGATTTCATTTGGCAGCGACGGACGAGAAGGTGGGACGGGCGATGCCGAAGAGATTGTAAGTTGGATTCGTCCGGACGAATAGGATTGCCTTCAAGATTCAAATTTTGGAAGTCCGGCTACCGCACCGCGCGGAACGCTAGCGGGTAGGAATTTAATGAGGGCGCGCGGTAGCGAGTGCCGAATGCAAATCGAGGTCTCCGGTATATAGCGCTCTGCCAATTATCGCCCCGCTTGCGCCGATTGATTTGAGGGCTTTCAGGTCCTCGACTGATGTGATTCCCCCCGAGGCAATAACTTCAATCTCGACCGCCTCAACAACGCTTTGTGTCGCTTCCACATTGGGTCCCTTAAGCATTCCATCGCTCTTGATGTCGGTATAGATAATTGTCAAGACGCCCAGATTCTGCATTTCTTTGGCGAACTCAAGTGCCGGTTTGTGTGATACGTTCAGCCAGCCCTCCGTTGCCACCAATTCATCTTTGGCATCGATTCCCACAGCAATTTTCGCACTGTATTTTCGGCACGCGCCCTCCACCAACCTCGGGTTTTTAAGAGCTGCCGTACCTAGAATGGCTCGTGCAACACCGACTGCCAATATCTGATCCAGCCGTTCAGGCGTCCGGATTCCTCCACCCAATTGGACAGGGATCCGAACTGCGTCGACAATCTCACGGACAATTTGCAGATTTGCCGATGTGCCGTGAAATGCGCCATCGAGATCGACGAGATGAAGATACTCCGCCCCTTCAGCCTCCCAGCGTTTCGCCATTTCTATCGGCTGATCCGAGAATATAGTTTCCTCCTCTGCGCGACCTTGAAGGAGATTGACGCATTTTCCATTCCGTAAATCAATAGCGGGTAAAATGAGCATGAATGTTGGCTTCGCTTTCCTCAATTCGGCTTGACATGCAGACCTGCTAATCACTAAAATATATCAAACTTAACCTACTTATTTCAATAGATAAACCACGATAATCCCTTGGCAAGGAGGAGGAAGGTAATTAGATGCCCACGTACGATTATCAGTGTCTTGATTGTGGAATAAAGTTCGAGTTGTTTCAAAACATGACCGAGGATCCGATACAGGAATGCCCTGACTGCCATGGCAAGGTCAAGCGTTTGATTGGCGCGGGGGCTGGACTGATTTTTAAAGGTTCGGGCTTCTACGTCACGGACTATCGAGGTGATGGCTACAAGGAAGCGGCGAAAAAGGATGAAGCGCCTTCTACGGGCGAGGGTGGCAAGAATGACGAGAAGAAAAAGGGCGAAGACAAGAAGTCTGGCGGAGACGCGAAATCGGACAACGCGAAAAGTTCAAAAAGCGGCGATTCCAAGAGCGATTCGACGGCTAGCAGCAATGCATAGTTGGAATGACCAATTGGGGAACTTGGAAAAGGACGTGTTAAGTTGTCGTCGCCATAAATCATGTATCGTGCCCGATAATATCGATATCACGAACACAGTCAAACATAATTCAAGAAGGGTTTATAATGAGAACGGCGAATCCTGCACTTAACGAAAATATATTCACGAGAGTGGAACGCACGTATGCGGATTCCGATGTGATGACAATTCAGGGCACGGTGAACAAGATAGGAATCTCGCTGGTACTTACGATAGCCACCGCAACCTTGACATGGACGTTGGTAGGAGGGGAATCCGAAGCCGTGTATCCGCTGCTAGCCGTCGGTGTAATCGGCGGCTTGATTGTCGCCATCGTTACCGTATTCAAACAGACGTGGGCACCGGTTACCGCGCCAATTTACTGTTTACTGGAAGGGCTCTTTCTTGGTGGGATTTCGGCAATCTTCGAATCCATGTACCCGGGAATTGTCTTTCAGGCGGTATGTTTAACCTTTGGCACGATGGCTTGTATGCTCATTGCCTACAGAACCGGACTCATCAAGGCTACCGAAAATTTCAAATTGGGCGTGGCTGCCGCCACTGGCGGGATTTTTCTTGTTTATCTGGTGACATTCCTTCTCGGTCTCTTCGGCATTGGTCAACTAGATTTTATACACGGTTCCGGCATTATTGGCATCGGGTTTAGCCTGTTCGTGGTTGTCATCGCGGCGCTGAATCTCGTATTGGACTTCGATTTCATTGAAAATGGCGCGGTGCGAGGTGCACCAAAATATATGGAGTGGTACGCAGCCTTCGGCTTGATGGTCACCCTAATCTGGCTGTATATTGAGATTCTGCGGCTATTGGCGAAACTCGCGGCAAATCGGGATTAAGTAAGAATTACCAACCGAGCGTCCCAAGTTCATTCCTTAGGGGGAAATACGCGATGGAGGGATTGACTGTTGGAAGTGTGACGGACATTCTGCAGCTTGTGGCAATCGTGGGTGGAATCGCCATTTTTTGGTGGAAGGTCCCCAGCAGACGGGAAATGGAAAAAGCGGATGATATTCTTCGCGCATCCATTGTGGCGCTCACTGCGAGGGTAGATGCGGGGTTTGATCGAACATCGGAAAAGTTCGATCGGATTTCGGAGAAGTTTGATCGGCTGTCCGATAAAATGGATGCCAACGCTCAAACATTCCATGCCGACATAATAGACATCTTTCCAAAATGGATCCGTGTAGTTACAGCAATCTTGGAGATTAGAATAACTACGCCGTTTGGCAACTTGTTGAGGAATATCGCAAGTTAACAATGGCAGCAATCACATTCCATGTTTTCCCATAGTTGCAATGTTTGCCTCGATAGATGTCTTTGGTGATGCGAAAAATCTTACATCGTCTGACGATATTCTCAATGGCGACCCTGCGTGTTGCCAACCGTCGGTTGAATTGCTTCGCCTCCCGAGTCAAGGGCTTGCTCCGATAGGCCTTGATGGGCGTCGAACTGTTGGCATACCGTTTGGCTATCCCCTGATAACCACTGTCAGCCAACTTCTCGGTGTTGGGGGAAATTGCTATACGGCTTTCCTTTAGAACTCGGAAGTCATGAACTCTCCCTTTGCGACAGATAACCGATAGTATTTCTAACAGCGCCAAACACACAATCAGTTGAACTTTTATGGTGTGTCGTTTTTTTTACCGCTATAGTAGACACGCTGTCCTTTGGTTGGACGTTCAATCGGTTGCTCGGTGGCATCAACGATGATGGTTTGGAGATCGCCCTCCACTAAGTGCTTTCGATTCTTCACCGAAAGCGCCTTAACTAACGCATCAAGCATCTGATGATAGATTTTATTTGCATAAGACTCACTAATGCCAAACTCCTCGCCTAATCTGGCAAAGATTGGATAGTGACGCAAATAGGTGAATGTCAATAGAAGGCGATCGGCCAATGCCAATGTTGATTTCTTCCCTCGTTTTCTCATCGGCCGTTCTTCTTTAAGTTTTTCAAAGTAAGTCGCCACACGTTCCAAAATGAAGTTGAAAGTTGCCTTGTCAACACCAACCGCGCGTAGAAATTGTTCATCTGACAATTCTACGACTTTTTCAAACCGACTCATGGGTATCCTTTCTACATATAGAAGATGTTGAAAGGATATAACGTAGAATCAAGTCAAATAGATGCGTATTTTGGAAAGATGTCTAATCAAACTCGTGGAAATAATTGAAGCCGGCAACAGTGAACTCCGCGCGGAAATCCGGAACTGAACCGAGACCACAAAGCCCACCTTGCCCAACACGCCGAGCAGAAATAGAACCGTCGCCTGCTTAGAGGCGTTTGTAGATGGTTAGGAAAAATCGTTCGAGAACTTGTGCCTTCCATTTTCGCGGCGTTGCAAGCCACAATTCCCTCTGGCTATGTTCCTATGTCCGCTGAGTACGTCAAAGGACCAATCTAATCTGGTGCCTAGTTTCGGGAGTAATTACAGGATTTCGTTCCGGCATCGGTTCAGAATCTCGTTCGCAATAAGCAACGACTCAAATGTTCCCGCATCCGTCCAATCCCCCGACAGGATATCGTATTCCAGTTCGGAGCGCTTGATGTATTCGTTGAGAACGTCCGTAATTTCAAATTCTCCGCGTTCGGATGGCTTCTGCTGTCGAATGAGGTCGAAAACTTTTTCATCGTACATATAGTAGCCAATCACGGCATAATTGCTTTTAGGGTTGCCCGGTTTTTCTTCGACCGAGATTATTTTCTCCTCGTCCAACGCCGCTATTCCGAATTCCGTCGGCTTGCTCACCTCCTTTAGCAGGGCTCGCGCTCCCGTTTCCTGCCTTCGAAAACTGCCAACATACGGCTTAATCGACCTGACAGCAATGTTGTCTCCAAGGACAACAACAATCCTCCCACCGCCCGCAAAATTTTCGGCAAGCAGAAGCGCGTGAGCTATGCCTTGCGCTTCCTCCTGAACCTTGTAAGTAAAATCCACGCCGAAGGATTTTCCGCTTCCGAGCAGATTGACAACGTCTCCCATGTGCTCGGTGCTGGTTACCACAAGAATTTCCGTAATGCCAGCCGACACCAACTGCTTTATCGGATTGAAAATCATCGGCTCCCTTCCAACGGGAAGCAGATGTTTGTTCGTGACTTTTGTCAACGGGAAGAGGCGCGTCCCCTTTCCGCCCGCTAGGATAACACCTTTCAAAATAGACGACTTCCCCTCTACACGGATTAGGTTGCTAACACAGTGTTGAATTCAGGCTCAGTTATGTTCGGACGATTCATTGAGATTTCCCCCTGGCAGCGATTTCCCAAACCGATTCGACAATCCCGTTTCGAACGCCGTAGTAACGGTCATGGAGATTAACTGTGGTGCAGCAATGACTGGGTAAGATTTCCAGCTTATCCCCGGGCTTCAGGTCAACGCTTGGTTCGGCATCCATTGTGCCGTGCTCCTCTGACAGACCACGCATCTCTAGTCCGTCGGCGAGCGGTTGAGGTATCCCAAACTCTTTTGCCAACACCTTCATTCCCGAATCGACGATGACTCGTGTAGGTTCCGGGCGGCTCACAACGGTCGTTAACAGCGTGAGAGAGCACTGAAATCGGTCGCCTACTCCTTCGACATTGTGGTACATGCTATCCATGAACACGTAGGACCCCGCCTGTATTTCCGTCATTTCAGGATAAGATCCGGTGATGGCGTAGGTCCCCGTCCCGCCACCGCTCATTATTCCCACCTCAACACCTTTTTCTTCGAGGAAATGCTTGGTATCAATCAGCAACTCAACAGCTTTTCCCGTCTCGACTTTCCGTTCAATCAGGTCCGGTCTGGCGACCGTGTGCCCTTCATAGCCCATCAATCCCTCAAACTTGAGCCCTTTCGATTTCAGAATATGCTGGGCAAGAGCCAATGTCGGTTCTCCGGGCGCGGTACCGCAGCGTCCCATTCCGGTACTCACCTCGATCAACAAGCGGAGCGTAGCACCTTTTGCCTCGGCGGCGGCGGAAAGTTGATCGACATTGTCAGCGTCGTCAACGGCAACCATGATCTCCGAGTTCTTGGCAAGATTAATCAAGCGAGCAATCTTCTGGCTTCCAACCACTTGGTTGGCGATGAGTACATCGCGGATCCCGGAGTGCACCATGGCTTCAGCCTCGCCGAGTTTTGCGCATGTGATGCCGATTGCTCCGGCTTCAAGCTGTTTGTGTGCGATTATTGGAGTTTTATGGGTTTTTGCGTGTGGACGTAACTCTGCGTTCACAGTATTGAAAAAGTCCGCCATCGTCCGGATATTGGCTTCAAAGACGTCCAAATCAATGAGCAATGCGGGCGTGTCGATTTCTTCCTTGGAGATGCCTATAAATACGTCGGGATGAGAATCGGACATTAGATTGCCTCCTTGGGATTAATGACTTCTTTAAGTCCTAAAGCTGTTTGACCGGGTTAGAGAGCGTACCCAACCCGCCGATTTCAATCTGTACAATATCACCGGGGGCAAGCGGCAAATCGTTTGGTACGATGATGCCGGTGCCGGTTGATACGACCGTTCCGACCGGAACAGGATTATCTCGGCAAAGAAATTCGGTGAGTTCCTCGAACTTCCAGTTAATTTGTGAAGTGTTAACTTCGCCTTCATACAATGGTTCTTCGTTCCGCAGGACGGTACATTTCACATCAAGATTGTACGGATCGTCAATTTCGGATGCGGTCACAAACATCGGACCGAGAGCACAGCACCCGTAAAAGACCTTCGACTGTGGCAAATAAAGCGGATTTTCGCGTTCCAAATCCCAAGCGGAGACATCGTTGCATATTGTGTATCCAGCTATGTCGCCATCGGCGCCAAGGACATAAGCCAATTCCGGCTCTGTCGCCGTCAACTCGGAGTCGCTTCGGATGCAAATGTAGTCATTCGGACCGGTGCAACGAGGCACGGTTCCTTTGAAAAAGATTTCGGGGCGATTCGCGTTGTAGACACGGCTATAGATATCCTGCTCGGTATCTTCATCGCGCATATCTGCGCTTCGCTTGTACGTTACGCCGCAACCCCAAACTTCGGGCGTGTCAAGAGGCAGAATAAGATGTGGTTTATTCGGATCCGGCGGTACATTAAGATCTTCAAATATCAACCTGTCGCTTCTCGGTTCTGCTGGCCCGCCCGAACGCGAAGGAATAGGAAGCGGCGGATTCGCGACGCGCTCCTGAATATCCGCCAGCAAAACTCCTATACTAACACCTTCGTTGTAGGCTAACTCCAAAATTTCGAGGACGCCTGGTGATTCGTCGCTAGTAACGTCAATAACCTCATCCTCGCGCGTAACAATGCCGACACGCTTTCCCATATTGGGTAGATGAAATTGAATAAGTTTCATATTTTCTCCTGACTATATTTTCTAAATTCTTAAGAATGAGTGTACGAGCATATGTAATTCAAGTAAAGATTTTGTTGCATACGTGCGACGGATTCAATATGATGTGTATGTAGAAAGTAGTCGTACTTTTCCTGCCGATGATAATCACCTGAAAATTGCATGTTTCACAAACCGCGGCTAACCTTCTAATCTTAAGAGTGCTATAACGCGTCGAAACTTGGTGGTAGTTTAAAAAATTAATTCGGTGATTTCTTGGCCAAGCGCAGTGCGGTTAGAAATCGCACCTACCGGGCCTTGGGGAAAATTGGAATTACCGATTTAAATAATTAAACTTCATGGAAGTTTCGTAAACACCGTGAGATCCGAATCGGTTGGAACTGCGGCAAAGAGGCTCGCGTAGTCGGGTTATGTAGGAGTAGAAATATTAACAGATGTCGACACAATTACAAAGGGCTGCGGTTCCACGCGTATTGAACATTCCAATGGCAGGGTTTTCCTTAAATCGGGTTGATTGCATGACCTGAACCTCGTTTTCAATGCCTGCACACGTGGGTATATAATATTTCTGCGCGTTTGTGGTGTCAAGCAAAATGTGAGACGAGAGCGAAACTGCATCCAGCTTTAATCTGGCGATTCGAGACCGACTCCAGTTCGACGGTTGATGACAAATCACAACCTTCTGAAACGTTTTAGGCACACTCAATCGTTAAATGATAGGAGTTCTGTTTCTGCCGCTTAATAGTGATGAAATCCAATGCTTGACGGGTATTCAAATAGAACACCATAATCGAATTTTTGGAACTCGGTAGTGATTTGAACACTACGATGAGATAGGGATTGGACCTCGTGAAATATAGGAATAAATGGGGCTTTACACTTGGACTCTTGCAAGTTATATAAACTCACTTCCCTAATCTCAATTACTGGCTGCCCAAAACGGACAACATCGCAGTAACCGCATACGTTCAAAGGCGTTGACTAATGTCCCCATGTACGTCCCATATATCCATCAGTTATAGAGGTAGACCATGATGAAGAAAAACGCCAATATATCCGTCTCACTCACGCTGGTCATTCTCAGTATCCTGGTGTCGACCTGCAACACATCGGTTCAGTCAAACAGCCCCAGTCAATCTGCAACAACGATTCCCGCGGATATTCAACTCTTGGAATCTATTCAGAATACATTTGGCAATATCTACAATCAAAGTAAACTGGCAGTTGTTAGCGTGTCGGCAAGGAACGTGACGCGAAAAATTGGTCGCGGCTTAGATGGAACCCAGCATTTTCACGAATTGGGGGGAGCGGGAATTATCTTTCGTTCGGACGGCTACATCGTAACAAACGCCCACTCCGTAAATGGCGCGGAGACGATACGTGTTCGTCCGTTCAATCGCCAATGGTACGACGCAGAGCTAATCGGAGAGGATGCCAGCACGGATATTGCCGTGTTGAAGATCGATGTAGGAGAAGAGTTGCCAACACTCTCCTTCGCCGATTCTGATAAGGTACGAGTTGGGCAGTTTGCCATTGCCATAGGTAACCCTTATGGACTTGACTACACGATTACAACCGGAATCGTGAGTGGGGTAGGTCGCGCTCTGCCACTCGGAGATAACATAATTCGCTATCAAGATTTCATTCAGACGGATGCGTGGCTTAGCAAGGGGAATAGCGGTGGTCCCCTATTAAATATTTACGGTGAAGTCATCGGGCTTAACTCGGTCATCCGCAAAACGGACGACGCAATTGCTACGGACGTAGTCAAAGCGGGCGCCAGTTTTGCTATTCCCATCAATTTAGTCAAGAGGATTTCTTCTCAGCTAGTTAGCAACCGAAAGGTCACACGCGGTTGGCTTGGGATACGTATGAGAAAAGTGCAGGAAGGGATTCGCGTGGGGGGAGTGGTACCATCCTCGCCAGCCCAACGTGGGGGACTACAGCGAGGTGACATCATTACAAAATATAAGGGTAAAGAGGTGACCGATGATCGTCAACTCCAGTTCCAGATTGCGGAATCGCTAGTAGGCGAGAAAGCCAGGATCACGATTTTACGGGGCGGTCAACAGAGAACACTTGAGGTCGCTATTGGAGAGATTCCACCGCAGCTTGTGGAGAGATGGGTTGCTCCAACGTCAGAATCTTGGAAAAAGCTGGGTCTCGATACTCGAGAATTGGGGGCAAGCGATTTTGAAAATTACACATTTCTTAAACCTGGCGACCGGGGTGTTATGGTCAGAGCCATCAAATCGGGTGCACTGGCGCAGCGCGCCGGGATTTCACGCGGTACCTTGATTGTTGCGATTAACGACAATAAGGTTGAAAGCGTGGAACAATTCGATGAACTGCTGCGATCGACGCCGCATGAACGCGAGATTTTTCTTGAAATCACGAATAGCGAGGGCAGGAAGGTTATAAGTGTGAAACCCAACCAAGAGTGATCAATTAGTTGGCACATTGACGTGCCGATTTCCGGTATTCCCATGCAGCGCAAAATTGCGACGGAACGCATCTGATTTTTGGTATTCTAACCTAAGTTGCCACCTCTATCCGACAGGAATGCAGAAACCAAAGTTAATTCTCACATGGAAGTATGAGACTGACGAAAATCAAGCCCAATTAGGTATTATTTGGCAAACGCAAACTAAGCCCCTGTTTGAATAGTCGGCAGCAAAGCCATTTTTAATCATTTGAAGACATTTTTGGATGTTTTTGTAATTGCTCGCTATAAACCCTTCGCCCCGCAGGAGCTTTGATGCGTGGAGGTTCGGTATTTCTACACACCTTCCGCCCCTCTGGGGCTTTTAGTGGTTGGTGTGCAGTGCACACCCTACAAATTGTATTTTTCAACAGGCTCTAAAGACTCGGTTCTCTGCTATTAGTTAGCAACATGCGATATTCTAGCAAAATCTAATCGTCATGAATGAACAATTGTCAGACTTGAATCACATTTTTGGACCTGAGGGATTCATCGCTCAAGGTCTCAGTGGGTATGAGTTGCGCCCTCAGCAACTCGAAATGGCGAACGCCGTCGCTGATGCTTTTCAAGCGGATGAGCATCTCATTGTAGAGGCGGGAACCGGGGTAGGCAAAACCTTTGCGTACCTTATTCCCGCCATAGATCTCGCACTCAATACAGGCGAAACGGTCGTTATCTCAACAAACACCATCAGTCTGCAAGAGCAGCTAATAAGAAAGGATATTCCCTTTCTTCAAAAAGTCATGCCCTATTCCTTTTCCGCCGTGCTTGCCAAAGGACGCAATAATTACCTTTCGCGCCGGCGACTCAACAGTTTGCTAACTTACGAGAGAGGGTTGTTTGATACGACAGAAGAGGTGGCAGAGTTAGCGGAGATTGTAGAGTGGGTGGAAACCACCGATGATGGGAGCCGGGCGGATCTTGAGAAACAGCCAATGCACGAAATCTGGGATCGAGTTGTTTCGGACCGCGACAATTGTATGAGATCGAAGTGTCCGACATTTGGCACTTGCTTTTATTTCAAGGCGCGCAGACAGATGCAAGAAGCAAATCTGCTCGTCGTAAATCACCATCTACTGTTCAGCGATTTGGCGATCCGACAATCTGCTGACGCACAGTCTACGGTTCTGCCGGACTATCAGTATCTGATTCTTGATGAAGCACATCACCTTGAAGCCGTTGCGGGCAAGCATGCAACCGTTGAACTTACGAATTTCCGAGTAAAGCGGTTATTGGACTCACTTGATAACCCGAGCGGTAAGAGCGGGCTTTCTGTCCGTTATGCTGCGTCGCATCTGAAGGAGCCTGTTGAAGACGCGCGTAATCAAGCAAATAAACTCTTCGGTGCGATTGCCGACTGGTTGGAAGCGCAAGGCAGCCAGAGGTGGGGAGGAAGCATCACACAACGAATTGACCGTGAGAATTTTGTTGAAAACGTGTTGGATGCACCCCTCGCAACCCTTCGGACGGAGTTAAAACAGTTGAGAGAAACGGCGCAGACAGATGACGATGAAGAGGAGATAGCCTCACACCTTCGCCGATGCAATCAACTTCGCGAAGATCTGGATCTCATGATTGATCATAGCGATCCCGATTCTGTGTATTGGATCGAATCTGTAAATCGGGGGCGATTTTCCCGTATGACCTTAAATGCGACGCCGGTGAATATTAGCGAAGCGGTGAATGAGTATCTGTTCGGTAACATGAACAGCGTAATCCTTACAAGTGCGACGTTGGCAACGAATCAGAATTTCGACTTTTTCAAGAAACGCCTCGGTCTGTCGGAATGTCGCGAATTGATTGCCGGATCACCGTTCGACTATAAGAATCAGGTCGAGATACATATTCCTCCAAGAATACCGGATCCGCGAAGGTCTTTTGAGTTTACTCAATCCATTATCACCCAAATCAAGCAATACCTCAAGATGACACACGGAAAGGCGTTCGTGCTATTTACAAGCTACCGGATGATGGATGAAGTCTACGAAGTTGTATCGGATTATCTGGATGAACTCGGAATCGTCTCATTTAAACAGGGCGGGGAACTCTCGCGGAGTCAAATGTTAGATGCATTCAAGCAAGACACAGACTCGGTTTTATTTGGAACGTCAAGTTTTTGGGAAGGGGTAGATGTGCAGGGTAAATCACTCAGCAACGTAATCATTACAAAGCTGCCGTTTGAAGTTCCGACTCACCCAATTATGGAAGCGAAGATTAAGCGGATTGAAGAGCAGGGCGGCAATTCTTTCATGGAATTCAGCTTGCCTGAAGCGATCCTAAGACTCAAACAAGGTTTCGGTCGCCTCATCCGCACGAAAACTGACAAAGGAATCGTTGTAATTCTTGATCCGCGCGTGACAACCAAGTTTTACGGTAAGCAGTTCTTGAATTCATTGCCGCCATGCATAATTATCAGATGAAACGTGAAAATTAGCAAGAGATGTGATGATCTGCTCTCAATATCCCAATCCTGCAGCGATTAATACTTGATTGGAGTAGGTTGAGCATGGCGCGTTGATTCGCTATGGATGAAAGGAAAATTAAAATCTATTGTTTGATACCGTTTCGTCGTGTTTGGCGGCGGGGCTTTTTCAATCGGGATCATAACGGTCAACTCTCTAGCATTTAGTTTTGTTTGATAGAATGGCAGGAACCCTTCTATACTTTCCCCTGCCGGTACTCCATCATCCAATTTTCCTATCTTCTTTTCGATAAGAATCCTGCGTGCGACCGCCAATCCGTTTCTTACAGGGATGCCCGCGACACGACTCATCAGTCCGAATCGCTCTACCAAGCCATCGTAGTCTAGCGGGCCATACCAATTTTCGCCCTGGTCTTCAATCTTGCACTTGTTTACATTAAATAGAATTTTCTGAGGCCGATTATTCGTAATTTTGACGTAAAACACGTCTGTTTTATCACCTTGGTGGAGCGCTTCTGATGCGTAAAATGGCGACACGGTATTGCCACGGTGATATTTACGATTCAAGTCGTGGTGACGCCAATAGCAGATGGCAACTTCGATATCATCCTTCGTCATGATGAGCACCGGTGACTTTGCGGGGATTTCGAATTGTTCCGGATTACTTTCGTCTAGTACGGTATTTTCGTCAAGTCTATCTGACGGTTGAATCGGTGGTAGGTTCTTCAGTGGCGTGCCACTTGCACAACCCATAGTCAATAACAGTAATATGAACAATCCAGAAAGACTCGGCCAGACAATGTTGTTTAGACCCTTCATTAGCAGTTTTGCCTCCTTGTTGGTTGATTTCGTGTACGCCCTGTTGTAAAGGCATCACCAAAATCTCAATTTCTAGAATAACACAACTATAACACAACGCCGCTTTTCGTTCCACAATATATCTTCCACCGTGCCAAGACATGCAAAAGAAAAATAACGTAACTACCAATTCGTTAAGGCAGGTGGTGATACATTAGGAGTTCCGCTTGCAAATGTAGTGCAACGGGTATTTTCCATCGTGGAATCCTCGCGTTAGGATTAGTCTTCAGCGTTTCTCAAGCATGCGTCCGATGAAGAAAATGAGGATTCCTACCGCCAAAGATCCCATCTCAACTCCCATCGATTTACCCTCGCTCAAGCCGTAAGGATTGGCGCATCCTAAATACAGCCCCGCTCCCAGAAGAACAATCCCCATGAGCTCCAAAACTTTTCCGACAAAAAACACAAAGCGTATTCCTCAAATCAATAATAGAAACTCTTAATACGTCCCCATTGAAGAATCTTTTGGTTTGTATTTGGTTTTAATTTGGCTGTGAAAACGAGGTCCGGTAAAGACAGATTATCATCTGTATATCCCGGCGGTCCCCAACTAATCTGATGTTCCATACGTCCGTTATCCACGTCATTATAGTAAATCCAAAACCCTATCGAATTCCCCTTTTCCGCTATGTCTCCTAAACTAAACATTAATTCGCAGGATTGCCCATCGTCGCCCCAAGCAACCGATCTAAGGGGTGGAACAAAGAGTTGTTGGTCGTCCTCGCCAACGGGTAAATCATAACGGTACAATTCGCTCTTATGCCCGCTATGGTCGGGATCGAGATAAATCACTAAATGGTCTTTCTCGGAGAGTTTGGCGCCATGGTTTTCGACATGGTCGTCGGTTAATTGAACAGCAATATAAAGAAAGCCACTCCGCCACACCCCAGTGAACAAACCTGTAAAGTCGGATGACTCTTGCCATTGCTCGTCGTAATTGGCTTCCTGTTCCATTTTCGCCGGTAGTCCCGTCTCATGCCAAGGCGTGTCGTCCAAAACTCCGTCAATCACGGGAGAAACTTCCACCAACTCCGCGTAATACTGGAACTTCAGGCCACTTTCAGGATCTGTGATATGGGTAAAGCCCCCAGAGACTGCAGCTAACGAAAGTATAACGGCGGTAGAAATCAAATTTCCGAGTTTCATTCCACATCCTCCTTCCCCTGCTCAGATTCTCTCATAAAGAAGAACAATTCCAATTGCCAACCCCAATATTTCTGTAGTATACTGTCACTGCTGTGGAGTGTCAAGCGAAAACTGTTTGAACCTCAACTATGAAAATTCAAAGATTTCGTCACCTAGTGTCAAAATGCCGAACCGAATAAAGTAGCATAATGTGATATAGCCGCGGATACGGAGAATTTCTCTTTGATATTTGGCAGCACATTTGTTATACTTTTCGTTCCGAACCGATGCTAGTTCCAACCCTTTTTCGACGATTACTTCCACTAAGACTAGAGTTAATCGGTTCATAAAGAGCCCAAATCCGCTTGAAGTGGCTTAGCTGTAGGGTTGATACCTCTACGGTAATTATTACATTGCTGAATCAGTGGGGCAATTAGTAGTGAATAAAAACGCAAAAAGTACCTTGGTTTGGGTGGTAATGGCGTCAATCTTTGTCTTGGCGCTGTCCCAAGTAATCAGCCGCAAAGACCGAGTCCATGAGCTTAAAACGTCGAATTTCTACCAACTGGTGGAAGATCGTAAGCAATTGGTAGAAGATAGCGGAAGATTAGACCCAAAAGATGAAGGCTTGTTTCAAGATGAAGTTATCATCAAGAAGGAATGGATTGAGGGTACCTTCCGCCATCCGCAGTTCGTACAAGACGAGTTGCATAAACTGGGTGAAGTGGTCGAGATAGACGATTGGAAAGGGCAGTTTAAAACGAGCCGAGATCAATTTTCCGAATTTCCGCTACAGGAAAAACTGATGGCTGCGCAAGTCCCTTTTAACGTGGAGCAAGCATCAAGCGTTCCCCAATGGTTGCTCATATTTGGAACAACTGTACTGCCTATCTTGCTGTTTGTAGGTATCATGATTTTTTTTATGAGGCAAGTACAGGGCACCGGCAATCGAGCGCTGTCATTCGGAAAAAGCCGCGCACGACTCCATTCCGAAGATCAAACCAAGATTACCTTTGCGGATGTTGCAGGCGTTGATGAAGCGAAGGAAGCGCTTCAGGAAGTGATAGAATTTCTCAAAGATCCTAAGAAATTTCAACGCCTCGGTGGTCGTATTCCCAAAGGAGTTCTTCTCATGGGACCACCCGGCACCGGGAAGACGATGTTGGCGCGCGCAGTCGCGGGCGAAGCGAATGTCCCCTTTTATAGTATCAGCGGATCTGATTTTGTTGAGATGTTTGTTGGTGTTGGGGCATCACGCGTCCGTGATCTATTTGAAACGGGAAAGAAAAACGCGCCGTGCATTATATTCATCGATGAACTTGATGCTGTTGGACGGCATCGTGGAGCGGGCATTGGCGGTGGGCACGACGAGCGGGAGCAGACGTTAAATCAGCTTCTTGTTGAAATGCAGGGATTCGATACTTCGGAAGGGGTCATACTTATTGCCGCAACGAATCGTCCGGATGTTTTGGATCCCGCCCTGCTGAGACCGGGACGATTCGATCGCCAGATTGTCGTGGATTTGCCTGACGTGGGCGGGCGCGAGTCTATCCTTAAAGTCCATACCAAAGACCCCTACAAACTTGCCGAAGATGTTGACTTAAACGTGCTTGCAAAGGCAACCCCCGGTTTTTCCGGTGCAGATATTGAAAACATGGCAAATGAAGCTGCGTTACTCGCGGCGAAGCAGGACAAAGACCAAATTGATATGAACTGCTTCGATGAAGCTAAAGATCGGGTAATGATGGGCCCCGAGCGCCGGAGTTTGGTTATCAGCGAGGAGGAAAGAAAGGTCGTTGCCTACCACGAAGCCGGACACGCGTTGATGTTGCATTTTGTGCCCGAGAGCGATCCCAACTATAAGTGTACAATTGTTCCCCGCGGGCGTGCGCTCGGTGTCACGGCAAAGTTGCCTCTGGAAGAACGTCATAATATGAGCAAGAAACATATTCTTGCACATATTCTATTCGCGCTTGGTGGTCGCGTTGCTGAGGAATTGATCTTTGGCGAACAAACAACCGGTGCGCAAAACGACTTTGAGCAGGCAACGGCGATGGCACGCCGGATGGTAACCCAATGGGGAATGAGCGAGATGGGACCATTGACCTTCGGACGGCGCGACGAACAGATTTTTCTCGGCAAAGAACTGGCTCATCATAAAGATTATAGCGAAAAAACAGCGATTGAAATTGATCAGGCGGTACACCGGATTATCATGGAATGTTATGAGAAAGCCAGACATCTTCTTGAAACCAATCTTGACGGATTAAAATCGCTTGCCGATGCACTGCTTGACAGGGAAACGCTCGTCAGCAAAGAAATTGAAGACATCCTCGGACCGAGACCGCCTGTTCCCATAACTTGATGAACTGCCGTGGGAAACAGCTCAGTTTCGGACAACGTACCCTCATTATGGGTGTCTTGAATGTGACGCCCGATTCGTTTTCCGATGGCGGGTGCTACCTTGATGTCGCCGCGGCTATAAACCATGCCAAGAAGATGGTAGAGGATGGCGCCGATGTCATTGACATTGGCGGCGAATCTTCCCGACCGGGTGCCTCACCGGCTTCCACAGAAGAAGAATTATCGCGGGTGCTTCCGGTGGTCGAGGGAATCGTCGATGATGTCTCTGTGCCTGTATCAATCGACACGTGCAAATCGGCGGTCGCTCGCCGTGCTCTTGAATCCGGTGCCAATATCGTCAATGACATTACGGCGCTCTGCGGCGATGCCGAGATGGCGAAGGTTGTTGCGGAAATGAATGCAGGGGTAATCCTGATGCACATGCGTGGAACCCCGCGGACGATGCAACAATTACCCGTCTACGGTGATGTCGTGTCCGAAATCTCTTCTTGGCTTCAACGCCGTATTGAGGAAGCGGAAACGAATGGCGTTCCCCCTGATAAGATTGTAATTGACCCTGGCATCGGATTTGGCAAAACCGTTGACCATAATCTAGAGATTTTGCGCCGGCTCGGCGAATTTCGGAACTTAAACAAACCTGTCCTTATCGGAACATCGAGAAAATCCTTCATTGGAAAGATTCTTGATCTTCCGGTGGATGATCGAATAGAAGGAACCGCTGCTACGGTGGCATGGGCAATTGCCCGCGGCGCAGACATGATTCGCGTCCACGATGTGAAGACAATGTATCGAGTTGCTCGCATGACAGATGCACTTTATCGCTAGATAAACTTTCTCCCGCCTTAACATCACCAATCCCGCGATTAACCTACTTTAAGGGTACCCTAACCTATGCCAATTCGTCGGTGAAATCTATCTGAAATGAAGATTTTCAAAATCATACGTTGCGCCTTAATTCTCGTGATCTTGACCTATCCGGTTTCAGCCCAGCAGATTGAGGTCACTGTTCCTGCAACCGTTGATATCTTTCTCAAACAACTTGCACGCGCCGAACATCAGGGAATGGAAGGCAGTTTTGTCGGATCTAACATAGGAGCACATCCGCTGAACGGTAACCCTGCCGGACTCAGCTTCATTCACAACGGTCGCTTTGCTCTTTACACGGCTCGATTTCCCCGAACTATTGCCGTGGTGTCTCATCAAAATGAAACAGAGCGGTTTGAAGATTATAGTGAATATGACCTCTATGCGTCCGGAGTTGAGCTCCTGAATTATGCCGTACCGGTGGGATCTCTCGGTGTCATCGGTTTCGATTTTGCACGCGGACACGACGGACAGTTTAGTCGTGTTGACTATCTTGGCAAAGCAACCAACAACTTTCCACAGAGTGATTGGGCACTTGGTATTGGATATGGCAGAGAGCTTTATGCT
Source organism: Candidatus Poribacteria bacterium (assembly GCA_965204085.1). Classification (GTDB taxonomy): domain Bacteria; phylum Poribacteria; class WGA-4E; order WGA-4E; family JAJDTR01; genus JAJDTR01. The sequence goes on from CBDBEE010000003.1 coordinate 798,722, forward strand.
GGTCTGGCATTTGGCGTGGACGCCAAATGGCTCCGTTCCAAAATTCAGTTACTTGAAAACGAAGAACATGCTGGACACGGTTATGCCTACAATCTCGGGTTGAGCCAAAAAATAGGCGAACACTTTCAAATTGGCGCGGTGGTTAGAAATCTCAGCAACGGATTGTCTTTTTCGGACGCTTCCATCCCCGATCAGATTGAACAGGATGTTTTTGTAGGGGGTGTCTACCACCAGCGCCATAATGGTCTGGATTTGAAGTTCAGCCTTGATGCGAATCCGCCCTTCAACAATGGTGTACGAGCGAGCTTTGGCGCAGAAATTTGGTATCACGGACGGATTGGCTGCAGAGTCGGTTATCTGCGCCACACGGAGCATCGATGGCATCCGATAGAGATTATCCGCACTGAATCGCTACAAATGGAAGAAAGGATTTGGAAAGCTGAAGGCCCAACATTTGGTATCGGTTTCAATTTGGGACGACTTCGTATTAGTGGAGCGTATACTCCTCAATCGAAACCGATCGAAAAAGAAGGCGAGAAAATCCGCGTGGAACAGGGAGGGGTTGTCTACTATTTTTCTGTCGGACAGAGTTCTAGATGAATTATGTGTCAAGCATTAGGCGCCAAAGGCTAGAAAATTAGCGTGGCGTGCGACTGAAAACTTTGGAGAGTTTTCTTCACGATGTATGTCGGATGAATACAAGACGGTGGTTGGCATTGCTGAGTCAAAGTTCGAGGTCAAGAAATCTCGATTCATTGGTTTAGCGACAGCAGTTCAAAGCCAAGAAACCGTAAAGGGATTTCTAAAGCTCGTCCAGCAGAAGTATCCAAATGCCTCACACTATTGTTATTCCTACAAGATTAAGGCAGGGAGTGAGTTCCGCGAATATGCAACCGACGCTGGTGAACCTACACACTCGGCGGGCCCTCCGATACTTTCGGCGATCAAAGCCGCCGGGCTTGCAAACGTAATCTGTGTAATTGTTCGTTATTATGGTGGGACTAATCTGGGAGTAGGAGGACTTATCCGTGCTTATGGAGGCTGCGCACGGAGCTGTCTAGCGAGTGCCAAGATTGAGACACGGATCCTGTACCAAACCTTGCGCCTGCGCGTACTGCATAATCAGATTGGACCAGTCCTCAACCTGTGTCGTCGACTCAGGGGAAATATCTTGAATGTTGAATACGATCAAAACGCAATTGTACACCTACAAATCCGCCAACGAGAACTAGACACCTTAAAAGCGAATCTACAACAGATGGCTGCAAAAGTTGAAGTCTGCAATGTTTCGACAACGTGAAATGTAGACGTGAATGGACTCGGGAGGCAGAACCTTGAACGAGGTCAAATACACCACTACTCATGAATGGATTGAAGTCACAGACAATGAGGGGGTCGTAGGAATCACTGAACGTGTTCAACTCATTTACGGTGATATAATCTTCGTGGATTTACCACCGGTTAATGAGGAATTTGAGCAAGATGATGTAATCTGTAGAGTCGAAGTTGCGGACGGTGATGCGTTTCCCATCCATGCGCCGATTACAGGCGAAATCAGGGCGGTCAACACTGTCCTTGAAGATGACCCGGATGTCATCAACCGTTCTCCAGAGGGCGATGGCTGGATTTGTAAAATGAGCGTTGAGAGTTCAAAAGAACTGGATGTGTTGATGGATGCAAAAGAGTACGACATCTATGAAGAGGAAGAACCCGATGAAGATTTTCTGAGCGAGACAGACTTTTACGACAATGAGGAAGATTTTTGAGCACGATTTCTTTTTCAATGAGTCGAAAGAGGTTTGAGCCCGTTTGACTATAGCAACAATCTACAACCATCAAATTACTGATTTCCCCTCCCTCTTTTTATTGCACATTCGGTGTTGAACCAGACAACCCCTTTTTAACCTAAGATAGATGCTCTTCCCTACGCCGAATTCGACTAGTTTTCGGTTGAGGTGATGAAGACTTTTCGCACCATTGTATGTTTTCGCGCCGGCACGACCTGCTCAATGCGATACCCTAAATCGACAAGCTCGCTGCCAAGATCTCGGGTGTGGACAAAAACGGCTCGTGATGCAAGCTGGCGAATTCGCTCCAGAATTTCTCTGTCTACCGTCGTATCTCTGGCAAGACCGATTCCGTAGGGGAAATCTGTGACCACAGCGTCATATCGACCACTAATTAGACGAGCGTCGCCGAGTTGCACTTCCGCACTCAAACCGAAATGCAATAAATTTTTCCGCGCTGCTCCCACCATGCGCACGTTGATGTCATAGCCTACGGCATTCAGCCCCATCTGCGCAGCCTCCAGTATTATCGTACCCGTGCCGCAACACGGATCAAGGAGTCGTTCGCCCGGTGATGCCGATAGATTGACAATCGCTCTGGCAAGCCTGGTGGGCAAAGAATTTGAGGTCACATGTGGACGTTTGCTGTGGGCAATCCACCGTCCATCCGATTCCGAAATCAACTTTCCAAACCAAATTCTTTCATCAGTTAAAACGGTCAAAAAAGTGACTCTCGGCATGTCCAAATTAGGTCGACCGCCAATTTCTGCTCCTATCTCGTGTGCAATCTGGAGGCTATTCGCCTCTAAATCACGCGGCAACTTGACGACGGATACTCGAAAGCCATCAGCATACAGGCACGCAGCGCGTATCTTCGCACAGATTTCTGAGATGCTTCCACCTTCGTGCAGAAGTTCTGTACAACTCCTCACATATGCGCCACGCCTCACATCATTGCATGCCGATGAAATAGCGAGTCCATGCGGATTTGGTACGGATCCGGTCAAAGCGAGGCATTCGGCGCTAATTATCTCGATGTCAAAGTCGGGAATAGCTGTCAAATAGAAATAGCGCTTCGAAGACATTCTCCGGATTCCAGTTGATGACGTGAGCGTAATGATGGTATCATAGTAACATTGGATTGAACGACATAGAACTTAAGAAAGCTAGCCAAACTGCTGAGCAAAATGCCGGGCAATTAACAACAGGAGTTTCAAATGTCAGAAACGGAACAGATACGAATTGGTCATAGCCCCGATTCAGATGATGCTTTTATGTTTTATGCCCTTGCCAAGGGGCTTATTCCGACGAATGGTATCGACGTGGTTCATGTCATTGAGGACATCGAGAGCCTAAACCGCCGTGCGCTGAATGCGGAACTTGAAGTCACGGCGATTTCAGCCCATGCGTATGCTTATGTGGCAGACAGCTACGCCCTCACCCCCTGCGGCGCAAGCATCGGGGACAAATACGGCCCTCTGGTTGTTTCTAAAGAGCCGATGAATCGTGAAAATCTTGCCGGCAAGAGGATAGCGATTCCCGGAAAGCTCACAACAGCCTTCCTCACACTGAGTCTGTTCCAACCCGATTTTCAACCGGAGACGGTGCGTTTCGATCAGATTTTAGCCCATGTCGAGGAGGGAAAAGCGGACGCCGGGTTGATTATCCATGAGGGGCAGCTAACTTACGCACGTATGGGACTGCACAAAGTGGTGGATCTTGGAGAATGGTGGCATGAAGAAACGGGATTGCCGCTTCCGCTTGGCGCTAACGCCATTCGGCGCGACCTCGGAGACGATAAAATTCGGCAGATTACTACCTTGCTCAAAGAGAGCATTCAATATTCTCTCGATCACCGAAAAAAAGGACTTGAATACGCCATGACCTACGCGCGGGACATGGAGACGGATCTCGCCGACAAATTCGTGGGAATGTACGTGAACGAATATACTCTTGACTACGGTGAGGAGGGTAGAGCCGGGGTCCGTGAACTGCTTCGCCGCGGATATGAATCCGGCATAATTCCCAATTCGGTTGAGGCTGAGTTCGTTAGAATCTAATCTAACGAATCGGTTGAGAATTCGTAGGATCGACTGAGCGGATATATCAAGCGAGCAAACGGCGAGTGCGATGGAAATTCCATGGCAATAGCAGCTTCTCGTCCCATTTGGTCGCTTAATTGCGCCACTGACCAAAGGTTACCGGTCACTGTTTTGATACGCCGTCGGATCGGAGATGCCCGCCTCAATAAATCCCTTCTTCCTCAAGAGACAGCTATCACAAGTGCCGCAAGCTCTGCCCAAATCATCCGGTTCATAACAACTAAGAGTCGTCCCGTAATCAACTCCAAGTTCTGCTCCCTTTCTGATAATTTCCGCCTTGGTCATTAAGATGAGCGGCGTATGAATGTCGAGTTGCGTTTTTGCCTCTACCCCTACCTTTGTCGCGAGATTCGCCATTCGTTGATACGCTTCAATATATTCGGGCCTGCAGTCCGGATAGCCGCTATAATCAAGCGCATTGACACCGATAAAAATGGTATCCGCCTTTAACGTCTCCGCCCAAGCGAGCGCAAAGGATAGAAAGATTGTGTTACGAGCCGGAACATAAGTCACCGGTATACCCGTCTCCATTTCCTCCTGCGAGCGACCTCTTGGAACCTCGATATCATCGGTCAACGCGGAACCACCAAATGATCGCAGATCGATGTCAACTACGGAATGTTTCTTCACACCCATGCTTTCGGCAATCTGTTTTGCTCTCTCAAACTCAAGTGCATGACGTTGACCGTACCGGAAAGTCATCGCGTACACATCATATCCTTGCGATTTGGCGATCGCGAGCGTCGTCGTTGAATCAACGCCTCCGCTCAAGAGGACAATAGCCTTCTTTTCCAATCCAAATTCCTCCTCGCCCCATCCATCTTGACATCATATGTCAATTCCCTTGCACTAGTGTATCTACAGGCAGAGCCAATGTCAACCATTCAAATACCTAGGGGAAACGCATCTAATTATACAGGGTGTCTCATGGTGGAAGAGAATGTACGATTAATGTTGGGTTTCACTCTAATTTTGGCACGTTTAGGCAAAGCGGGAACTCGAAAACTCCTCTAAGATTGGCGATTATTAACGGAATGCCGTTCAACCCAACCTACAACCCCTAAGAAAATTATCACAAAACTTAGCCCGATTCTCTTTTTTGTCGAGTAGATAATTTAGATGCGTTTCCCCTGTTCAAATGCCGATGCCGGGAATTGGAATATTGGGGCATAAGAATAATCGGGCATCGAAATGTCTTCCTACGGCATCTGAAATTTGCAGCGCCAATGAGGGTAATCTGCAGGATGCTTGACGAGCCCTTTTCTGACAGGGTTTTCGTAGCAATACTGCATGATTTCGTTCAAAGATTCATCACGGCGAACCGCGTGGTCATAGTAATTTTCCTGCCAGAGCGGGCCGGTTCGTGAAAGATGTACGTTAATTTGGTTCGCCGTGAATCTCTTGAGAGAATAAACGAGATTTGACAACGATAGTTCCTTTCCGAGTTGAAGGAGCGCATGGATGTGGTCGGGCATAATCATGATGCATAACCATTTGAGGCGTCCTTTGGTTTCCAGCCAGTTAAAGCATTCGAATATTATGTCTGAGACACCCGTTTCCGTTAGGACATGTGTTCTGTCATAGGTAGCTACCGTGATAAAATAGTATGCCCCCGGGGTAGATTTTCGTCCTTTGCGTAATTGGCGGTATCCCTTAGCAGGGGTCTTGTCCATGTTTTGCCCTTTTTGAAAGTAAATCTGAGCATGAATTGTAGCGGGATGACATACCCATTGCGTATCGCGATGGTTTTACCGTAGGAGGGCATTCCGATGCCCGATTATACATCGTGATCCGGGCGTACAAGTACGAGGATTTGTCGTGATGGATAGGGGAATAATTCGCGCGCCAAATGCGATTTGAATTCGTGAACCCAACCGACGGTATTGGGAATCGGGCATCGGAATGCCCTCCTACAGGTTTCATTATCTCACCTACATATGTTATTATATCAAAAGCTTGAGTTGGGTAGATGATCGCGTTTCGAGAAATCGGAATGAGGAAAGTCCGGACTCCGCAGGGCGGGATGCTGGGTAACACCCAGGAGCGGCGACGCTATGGAAAGTGCAACAGAAAGCAGACTACAACGCACAACGCGTTGTACAGGTGAAACGGTGTGGTAAAAGCGCACCAGTCCCGGTGGTGACATCGGGAGCTTGGCAAACCCCATCTGGAGCAAGGCTAAATAGGAGGACATTGCAGGCGCGCCCGCCTCGTCCTCGGGTAAAGCTGCTTGAGGACGGTGGAAACACCGATCCCAGATGAATGACCATCGCCCTGATGAGCGAAAGCGAGTCGGGGAACAGAATCCGGCTTATTCCCAACTCAGGCGCCTTTCTAATAGAAGTTGAACAGTCTCCACATCATGATGGTCGGGAATCGGAATTCCCTCCTACGAACGCGGTTCAATAAAACCGCCACTTCTCATCGTCGTAGTAGAACATCAAGACGGGCTTGAGCAGTTTGTTGAGTCTGGTCTCGACCTCGGCGACATCCTTCCCGAATTGGAACATTGCGCTCGCCAAATTATTAGTGAGAAAATCTGTCTCAACCATCAGGTGGATGTCTTCGATTTCACAAGGCGTTTTTGAGGCAAGATTGAACCCCCAATTCCCCATTGACGGCACCTCTACGTGGTAAGCGTAGGTATGCCATCCGGCCTCCTCTATCGACTGATGGATGCACCAGAACGCGCGGCGTGCGAAGAATGGGGAGGTACTCTGTGTCACCATTGTACCGCCGGGGCCGAGTATATCCCCCACCAGCTTATAGAATGCAACACTGTAGAGTTTCGATAGTCCTTCGTCGTTTGGATCAGGCAGATCGATGATAATGACATCAAATTTTTGAATTGCTCGCTCGCGCTCGACGAAGATGTAGGCATCTTCATTGACTATCGTAACTTTCGGATGTGAGAGCGAGCCGCCGTTCAGTGCCACAATTGCACTGTGGCTGCTGCAAACTTCTGTGATTTCTGGGTCAATATCTACCAGGAGGATGCGTTGCACCTCCGCGTATTTGAGCACTTCCCGCGCTGCCAATCCGTCACCACCGCCGAGAATCAACACGTTCTCTCGGCTGTTGGCGAGTGTCATTGCGGGATGGACAAGCGCCTCATGATAACGGAACTCGTCAACCGAACTGAATTGCAGCTGCAAATCAATGAAAAGTCTGATGTCCCCGCCCCGATTAGTGACCTTTATCTGTCGAGAATCGGCGCTCGGCTGCTTTGACGGGATCTGCGTCCGTGGATTGCGCTCCGTCACTACAATTTTCTGATATTTCGATTGTTTCGAAAACAGAATACGATGATGGTAGAGATTACTTTCGAGCCAAACGCCGATACGACCACCGTAAGCAGAGGCAACCGCAAGACAACCGCCAGCCAACACAACGGTTGCGACCACTGTGGCTCTCTTTTCGATGTCGCTCCAATAGTGAAGGAGAACAAGCCCGGCGACTAAGACGTTGACAAATCCTATGATGAAGGCTGTCTGAATCAAGCCGGTGTACTTCAATAGTAGAAGTGGAAAGGCAATCGATCCGATTAAAGCTCCAACATAGTCAAAAGCTAGAACGTTGGCAAGTGTGACGCGCAGGGATTCGTATTGGGCGACAATACGCGTCAGAATCGGGATTTCCAAACCGACCAGTGTCCCGATTGCCATAATAAGCGCGAACATCACCGCAAGATACCCTACCGTAGACTCAACGATGATATAAGCGTTGAAGAGAATTATGGACGACACCCCGCCCAGCACACCGATGATTATCTCAATGAAAATGAATCGGTTTACGAGGTAACGGTCGAAAAATTTTGACAGGAAGGATCCCAATCCCATTGAACTCATGAATAGCCCAATGGTAATCGAAAATTGGTAGACGCTGTTACCGAGGAGGTACGAAGACACGGCGGCGATAATGATTTCATAGATTATCGCGCAAATTGAAATGAGGGAAACGGCAAGAAGTAATACGAGAACAGCACGTCTACGGCTTGTGTTGATGGTGTCGGTGGGAACTTCCGATTTGTCGGTATTGTCCGTCTGCGTCGTCATAAGGATTGGATATCAAACCTCTTACAGTTGCGATGCCAATTCGCCACATCCTTCCAATCCTGTTAGTTCCCGCCCCCTCCGGCGACCTCGATCGTGGATCTCGTAACCACTACGGCAGGTGCCTCAACATACGAATGGAAGGTTTTAAACTCTATCCCCGTTTCATCGGCTTTCAGCACATCAATCACCGTGACAGGTGTTTCCGCCATATCCTCTCGCATTGGAAAACGGTAGCGCAGCCGAAACAGTATACTCGAATCGCGCGGCGTCGACTCATCTAGTAGAAAATCCTCTTCAGGAGTGTTCAACAGTTGAAGTTCTACGCGGTAATTAAATTTGTCCGCGATCCGCGAACTGAAACAACGGTTATCAAAAGCACGAATAAGCTTGAGCCTGCCATCCGAAGGAAGTACGTTGGAGCCACCGGAGATAACTTCTGCCAGGGATGCCCGTTCCGTTCCTACATTGACAACATGGCTGCTACCAATAATCCAAAAATCCGCACGGTAGGCAACTCGTTCAATCGTCCGTTGTTCAAAGATACGAAATAAATTTGGCTCTAGCCGCCGTTCATAGACGCCGAAACGTAGATTCGCAATATCCTGTCCGACATAGACGCGCTGCAATTGTATTCACTCCCAGTAGTGCTTCCCTCATCCCTCGGCTTATTGCCACGGATTGAATCAATTAGCTACCTGGCGGACCGTCTCGGAAGTTGGAATAAGCAAATAAAACGTTAACAAAATATGAAAAACGTAATTTTTCTCCGAACAATCTTCGCACTCGTTTGCCAAAGGAAACAGTTACGACAGAACATGTGAAACACCAACGTTCAACTTAATTCATAAGGAAAGGAATAGAAAATGAAAACCAGAACCGTACTCACCATCTGCATCGCTCTTCTCACCGTCGGCATCATGGCATCAACCGCATTTTCACGCGGCAGTCACTCGCATGAAAAGGAAAAGAAGGGATTTTACCTTAAATCCAAAATGATGAAGATGTTCTCCGAAGAGCAACGCCAGCAATTGAGGTCGCTGAAAGTCGATCATGCGAAGCAAATCATACCGCTAAAAGCTGAAATGAAGGTAAAGCGTTTGGAACTTAACCAACTTTGGGCTGCGGACACACTTGATGATAACGCAATCCTGGCCAAGTCTGATGAAGTATTTGCAATAGGAACCAAGATTCGTCAAGCTACAACTCGCCACAAACTTGAGACCGCTAAGTTGCTAACGAAAGAACAACGTGAAGCGCTGATGAAAGCCCGTCATTTCGGCGATGGTTACAAGAAAAAAGGACGCGAATTTCGCGGTAGGCGCCATCACAGAGATTGGGACGATGAACGCGAAATGCGTCACCGTGATCGACATGAGCGTCGGAAACATAGAGATGCCGAAGAAGAATCGGATGATGAATAAACTCGGTCGCACAAGGCGGGTTGGAAACATCGACGCCTAACCGCTAATCCGAATCAAATGAGCCCCCGTACATAGTGAATGTGCGGGGGTTTTTTATTCCAGCGTCATTTTCCATACCCTCAAGCCTTGAATGTAGCCCACGTCTCCAATCCCGGGCAGTCCAAGTCTCACCTGTTTGGCTTCCGGACAATCCATTCTATGGCATTCCATGAAATGGTCATCAAGATAGGCTTCCAACATGCCTCGCCGCACCAAGAGGCGAAGGGCAGCGGTTGCACCGAAATCCCACTCCCGATTCGCCCACTGCTGTTGTTTCCAATTCCCGCCGTCTACATCCACTGTGCCCATCTCCATTGACCCGCCGTAGAATATTCGGACTTCGTAATCTTGAGCATCGGCTCGGATACGCAATCTAGTGGGACCATCTCCCGATTTTTCGGGCAATCGCACATTCGCCTCTGCGACAATACCTACCCCCATGTCGAGCGCAGTGGTCAGCCATTGGGCATTGTCAGCCGATGACTCAAACACTTCGACTATTTCGCCCTTCAGTGCATCGTTACCCTCCCAATATTTGAACCGAAGCGTGCCCTCGTTGTCAACGATCGCCCGTTTCAACGGCGCGGCATAACAGATATGACGCATGATTTCAGAGGTTGGATAGTGTCGTGCGCCCGACATGGAGTGATGGTTGACCAGAACGCCGTCCGGAGTCGGCAAAAACCGCGAAAAATAGGTGTGCCAGAGATTGAGCAACAGTCCGTTCTTCGTGGCTCTTCTGAAAGGTCCCCTGACATCATCCGCGATGTAGGTCCACATTCCGTCACGGGGCTGACCGGATGTCCCGAACATCCCGTAAATTTTATACCCAAACTGGTAGAATGCGCCGGACTCTCCGGTTCCGGGTTCAACCGCTGGCGGCGGCAACGCCTCCCATTTTACACCATCCTCCGAGTAACCGATTCCGACAATTCCGCTCAAGTCGCTTTCGGGATGCTCCGATGCCGTCCAGGTTCCCCAGTACCCGCCTTCCGCGCGTGGCATGGGAAATATACAATCCCATCGCCCGTAGGTGTGATAATAACGCTGATCAACCTTAAAAATGTAATCTTCGCCGAACTTGACCCAGTGAATCAAATCGGTTGACCAAGCGAACAGAATGTTCTGTGTTGTCCGACCTGTATCATCCTTTCGGTGTTCGGAGTAGTTGCAAATAAATCTCCCGCTTTGCTCAAAATCCGGTGATTTCCAGACAGCGCCAGTCCCCAAAAACTCCAGATTTAGCTCCGACTCTCGAATAGCCCAGCCGTGATCATGCCAATGCACACCATCTTCCGACGTCGCTACCCCGAAACCTTCGCCAGCGCTGCGCTCCGTAATCAGATAGTAAAGGTAATAGGTTCCCTCATGGTAGTATGCCCATGTGTCCCAATGTGCCTTTACGTTGTCAGACTTGAAAATCATTCGCTAAACCCGGCTGCAGTTGTCCGACCAGAATCCAAACACGCGACGAATCACTACATCCTAATCAACAAAACGCGTCGATACATATCCCACACGATCAAAGGTCGCCCGATAGCAAGACCCTGCCTCGGGCGTTTCCACGGCGTGTGCCGTACCCGGTATGACAAACTCGCCGGCGGACAAGCCTATGTCGAACTCGGCAAGTTTATTCACCAAATTAACGACCGAATGGATGGGATTGCCCAGTACCGCGGCTGTCGCGGCGGTAGCAACGACTTCCCCATCCTTCTCCAACACTACACCGATGTGCCGGAAGTCGATGCCGTCAATAGGTGTAAGTTGTCCGCCTAGAACAACCTTGCAAGCTCCGCAGCTATCCGCGATTAAGTCCTGAGCTGATTTCGGCTTCTCCACTCCGCGAGTGTCCGCAATTTCAAAAGCGGGCATGACTCCCGCGATAGAAGCCATAACGCTTGCCGGCGTGGCACCCGGTCCTTTGAGGTCGTTTTTTAGAACGAAAGCGGTTTCACCTTCCAGCATCGGCCTACATAAACCGCTCATCGAAATCGGCTCGCCCTCCAGCACTATCATTGAGGCAAATAGATTCCCATAAGCCGGGCTGTCTGCATTGAACAATTCCTGCGCAGCCTTCGATGAAAGACCTATCTTTCGACCTATGACGGTTTCACCGTTGCTGATTCGGGTATCGTATGTCTTCTTATGAACGGCATAAGCTTCGGCGATGGTTATGTCGGGATACTGATCGAGCACATTAGTTATTGGTGTGGCAGTCTCTTGGGCATTCATGAGCGCCTGAGACAACTCTGTTATCTGACTCTCTGTGAGAGGCATGGGTGATTCTCCTTTTCTTCAATAGTAATTCTCGGATTAACACAACACTGTTAAGATTGAGTCCGAAGTAGAGTCGCGCGAAGTAACATTGTTGGGTATAAGTGTTTAATGGCTGGCGGCTATAGATATCACGGCAAGGAGTTTGAAACCTACGCTGAAACACGATCAACCTTGTGCGTGTTCATGCTTTCATGCGCCGTGCGAGCATTCAATTCGTTCGTTAGGTGCGTTCCTACACGACTCTCATTATCCAGTTGACGAAATCTCCACTACGGGACATATGTTAGCACAGTAGAGTTTCCATTACAATGCTTTATCGCTACACGAACCAACGGTCTGCCCCTGCTCATAGATCCTGTTTGAATAATCGGCAGCAAAGTCATTTTTGGTCATTTGTAGAAAGTCTTTTTGTGTTTTTTTGTCGTCTGTCACGTACCTGTCGCCCCGCTGGGGCTTGGTGCACGGGGCTTTGGGCATTTCTATACACCTTCCGCCCCTCTGGGGCTTTTAAAGGCCGGTGCGCAGTGCGCACCCTACAAAATGTACTTTTCAATCAGGCTCTTAATGTTGAGTTCATTGCGATTCCCCTAATTGACTATCTACTTCCTGGATCACATTTCGCGGATCTCTACTCGCTTCCCGGTACGCGCGGCTTCAGTCACGCCATCAATGATGCGCATGTTCCGCCGTGCATTGTCCATTGTCACAAACGGAGGTTTGCCAGTGGCTAACGATTCGCACAAATTCACGATCTCCGTCGCATACGGATTCGTGCCCTCAACATTCACGGATTCGCCATTTAGCATGAAATTACATGAACCGTCGCCATTGCTCCACGCACGCGGGACTAAAATCGTTCCCTTCGTGCCGACCACCTCATAAGACTCTCGATCGCTCCAACCGAAACCACAATCGAATTGACCGGAGATACCGTCGCCAAAATCCAATGTTCCAAGCATCGTTTCCCACGCATTGCTTACAGGTTCAAACCTTCCGCATCCCCAAACGGTCTTTGGTTCGGCATTGATAAGGTAACGTATAACATCGACACAGTAACAGCCTAGAACCTTCACCGCTCCGCCACCGAGATCGCCGTGAAAGCGCCAGTTCGTGCGATCTGTTATCGCTGTCGAAAAGGCCGATCGAACAAACCGTATGTCGCCGATCGCGCCGTCAAGAACGTGTTGTTTTACCGCAAGCGTCAACGGGTGATGCCGGTACATCAATCCTTCCGTCAGTGCGACACCTGCCTTCTCAGTGACCTGAATCATGAGTTCAACATCATTGGTGTTCGTGGCAATCGGCGCTTCACACAGTATCGCTCGAACGCCGTTGCGTATCCCCTCCAAGATTATCTCCAGATGAGCATTAGGTGTTGTCGCAATCACCAAAATGTCCGGCCCCTGCCTTTCAAGCATCGTTCTCACTTCGTTGTAAGTATGCTCAACCTCAAACGCATTAGCGAAACGTTCAAGTGCTTCAAACTTTATGTCGCAGGCGGCAATCAGATTAATTTCAGGAAGTTTTTTCCATGCGCGAGCATGCGCAGTAGAGATTCCGCCGCATCCAACCATCGCGACGCGGTATGTCGATTTCATGAGTAAATCCCCTGGCGTGATGCGTGGTGTAGGCTTGGGATGCCGAGGTCATCGGGTTTGACGTGAGGAAAGAACATCGAGGTGGGAAGATGATAGAAACACTTCAAGAGTGAGCGCTTGGTGCGGAGAGAACCAACTCACTTTTTTGTCGGATGCGTTATCTGAATCCTTTTTAACGTTCCGTAGAACTAAAAGCGTTGGTTATTGGTCCGAGCTAACTGCCGGATCCGGGTATCGCTCAGGTCGAACCGGTGTCGCACGCGGCTGATTTCTCGGTTCCGAGGGACGCAAACGGCGCAAAGACTTTTGCAGTGTCGAGTGAATCACACTCTGGGCATGCAAGCTCGTCACCCACTTCATTGATGCTTTGTAGCACTTCAAAATTCGACTCGCACGTTTTGCATTCGTATTCATAGAGTGGCATTGGGTTCCTCCTTCGCAGGTTTTTTGCGACTCGGTATGTTTTAAGTGTTCTGAATCTGAAAGAGCGGCGGCTTTATCCACGTGCCCTTGCATTTCGGGCAACGTGAAGGTGTCTTTATCTTGCGTCTCTCCTTGAAAGCAAACCCGCATTTCCGGCACTGGGCTGGTACGATAACCAATCGCTCTTGCGGCTGAACCGATTTCTCAATGTGCGGTATATCTTCGAGAATTTCCTTGATGTGCACTTTCAAGAAAACCGAGAGATCTTGCAGCGAGAGCGCCTCGCACCTGAGAATTTCTGCAATCTCTTGGCGCCTAGTCACCCGTTAGCTTTCTCCCAACTCAGTTCCATCTGTGGGGCCGCCGTCTGCCTTTTTTGCCACCGGATGGATGATCACTTTCACTTCCGTGCCCTTGGCTGGAATCAGGTCGCCGTTGACGCGGTATGTTCGATCATCGGTACCGCCCGAAAGGGTATGATTGAAGATTGAATCCGGGTCTCGGTAAACGGCAATAATGTTGTGGTGTATCTGCGGTGTAAACCGCGAATTGTTAATCACACGTCCGCCGGTGAAAACCCAGTTCGTCCGTTGCATCGGGCGATCTTCCATAGCATTCCATACTAAATCCTCTGCTCGCCTCCGAACAACCTCCTCGCCCTGCTTCCACTCCACCCAAATTTCCGCTCGGTCGCCTTTCGGCGTGTGGGGATCGCCTTCTACGGCAAGATTCATTCCCGGATTAATTCCGAGTCCAGCCCCCAAAGCAAGGAATATGTGAATCGGCTCAGAATCGAGCATCAAAATACTTTCATGCGTCTTGCCGAGTTTGCCGCACGCAAAAAACTCGATTATGGTGTCCCCGCTAATAATGTTGATCTCTCCCGTCAATGTAACTTCGCGCTTGTTCACGTCGTAAACTACATCGCCGATTTGGAAAAGCCCTTCACCAATTTCACGAGGCTGCGCTAGAGTTGGATCTGTCGCGCTAGTCGATTTGGAATATATGGTTAACTCCTGTAAATCAAAGTTATTCTCTCTATTAAGGTCATCGATTTGATTATCCGGATCAACCACAGCGTATATTTGGCGTGTTCCTTCGGTCTGTGGCGCCCAATTTACGGATACGGTAGTCTCCCGTAGTTTCGGCGAGATGATTGCCTCCTGAACGGCGATTCTCTCGCCGCCAGCCTCCGGTGCGTTGTCGTAGAAGTGAAGGGAAACAATCCGGTCAAGAGGAGCACCCGTATTGGTCAATGTCAGGCTAATCCGTGTTGGTTCGCCGACACGAGGCGAAGGCGGAGAAAATCGGAGGCTGCGCGGGACAACGCCCAAATTTGGTCGGGACGGTTCCGGCAGTTCGTGACTCAAAAACATCAACGCAAAACAGGTTGCGGCAGCGTCGCCATCTTGGTCTGCCCATCGTCCGTCTTGCTCTTGTCGAGCGACGAGCATATTCGCGATTTCCTGATACCAACTGTGTCCGGCGAATGTCGTTAGCTCCGGTGGGATATCGGCGAAGCGTTGAAGTGAAAGAAGATAGTAGTAAAGCCACGAATTTGATCCGGGGTTTCGAGTCACTGACCAATGTTTTTTTATCCAGTCCAGCCCCTTCCTAATCTGGCCATCTTCGGTAGACACACCGCAGGCGCGAAGCACCCAAAGCCCGGTTGCAGTCATGCTTCCATAGACGCCGGTTGCCCAAGGCGAACCGTCCACAACGAGATTGTAAAGCCAACCGCCAGTGTCCGTCTGATTTCGTCGAATCCATTTTTCGGCGCGGTCCCAGGTCTCTTGGGGCACGTCCAACCCCCACTGCATTCCTGCGTATAGCGCATAGACCGCCATGTTTGTGTGCGCGCCGTCAGCCGAATATCCGTACCCCCAACCGCCATCGTCTCTCGGATCTTCAAAGCCGCTCCCCTTCAATGGGAGTTGAGTCTCCACAAGTTTGTTAACCGCAAATTGGGCGCGTTGCCGGTATTTGTCATCATCTGCTGCAGTTAGCACCGGCACGATAGCTGCGTATTGATAGACTGTAAAATCATTCCAGTCGACATCCGCTTCCATAAAGAATTCGAACGCTTTCGCTATCGACGGTCGTGACTGATCCAACCCTGCGGCGAACAGCGCTTGTAAAACGAGGGCGGTTTCCTGCTTGCTATCCTCGCCGAAATCCCAAGCCGGACCAGGGACAATATCTTCGGGCAATCCTTTCAAGGTTGCACCGCAAATCACGCAGGTCGAAACAATCTGATTCTCAGTGCCGCACTGTAGGCAGGTCCGACTATGCTTGCCCTGCTGCGATTCTAACCACTCTACACCTTTCTGGATGGTAGCTTGAATCTGTTCGGGAGTTGCTTGAGGAAAAGTGACGGAAGAGGCGGTTATGGAGGTGTGGGCAATATTATCATCCCAGTTGGATTCGTGAATCCTTTTTTCGCCGGCCGGATTTACAACTGCGTAGATTGTCGTCGTGCCTGCGGATGGGCGCCACTGTGCCTTTA
Source organism: Candidatus Poribacteria bacterium (assembly GCA_965204085.1). Classification (GTDB taxonomy): domain Bacteria; phylum Poribacteria; class WGA-4E; order WGA-4E; family JAJDTR01; genus JAJDTR01. Next base: position 814,930 of record CBDBEE010000003.1, read on the forward strand.
TGTCGTCGGATTTCCCCGGTTCCAGACCTAGGATGACGTCCTTGCACAGGATTTGAAGCGGGTTTGTGGAGGGATCGCCTTCGTAGATCTTGACGACAAGATCTTCGTTGAGGGTTGGCGCTGCCTTGCCGACATTGTCCACGCGGACGTAGATTGTGATTTCCTCGCCTTCAACCGGCGTCGAATTGGAGAAGGTGATACTTGCGGAATCAACCGCAAAATCGGGAAGATCCGGTTGCTGGGCGTGCACACCGAGAATACCTACGAGATAACAAACTGTGAGGAAAAGGTAGCACTTTCGCATGGGACTCCTTTAAGAAACAGCCGAACGACCTTCAATCATTGGAGCAAATTCTCTCAAGTAACACTCGACATTGCACTCCTCTGGAGTGCAGACGCGGGGAGGGATCGTGTTCTATTGACATCTCACTCCTCTGGAGTGAAACCATTCTACGAAGGAACGCTTTTTCAAAACCTGTCATAGAGCGAAAAAAGAGTGTTGCTTGCTGAAAGAATTATTCCGACAGGAATAATGGTATGCTATCGACTTTTCCACTCTTGCATGGTTCCAGTCTTCTGCCGCTACTGCCCCGCCCAATTTCCGACGGAGACATGAGATGGTATAGGAATTGGAACACCAAACTGCTTCTCTCCCGACGCCGAAATTTTGGAAACCTCGCCTTGAAAGGTAGAACCTATCTGGTCGGCAACCCAAATGCCCCCATCAGATCCATCAACTGCAATGGCGAGAATCGCCATACCGGCAGGTATTTCCGCTGTTTTCTGACCGCTTGGAGAGAGTTTAACCAGCGTAGAAGCATTGGAAACCAACCACAGGTTCCCATCCTTGGCGTTGACCTCCGGGGAGGTCGGCTTCGATATGTCGGTGATGCGGAGCAACTCTTGGCCCGCAGGATTCAGTTTGACCAGCACGCTTGCCTGAGTATCCGCCACCCACGCATTGCCCGTCTTCGGATTGACGGCGACAAATTTCGGCTCTTTTAGTTTCGGACCTTGGGCAACAGCCGCGCCATTAGCGTCGTACCGAGTGGCAGACCCGCGAGAGTCGGTAACCCAGCAACTGCCATCGGTAGGATTGACAGCAACTTCAGGCTCATGAACACCTGTAATTTCAGCGAGGACTTGACTGCCATCCGCCGAAATCTTCTTGACGACGCTTTTGCCGCCAATCCATACCGTACCATCACCGGGATTGATGGAGATTGACCGCGCGCCGGGTATATTCGAAATCGTTTTGAACATTTCATTTTCGTCGGTTGCTGTAGGATCGTATCTAAATACTGCGTTTGCGGCGGACACGGAGATCCACACCACACCGTTCTTCGGATTCACTTCTGCCGACTGCGCTTGTGTTAACCCCGGGATTCGTGCCGGATCTACAGTTCCATCAGCGTAGAGTTTGCGTACGGTATCACCGCCGCTAACTACCCAACACTCCCCGTTGTATGCGGCGTGTGAATTCGTGAGTGAAAAACTCAATAGTATAGCGAATGCTATTAGTGCTTTAGGGTACGAGAAACGTCGTCGAAGCATTATTCTTTCTCCAATTCACTATGAGTCAATTTTGTGTCTGTTGTTGATGGTTAAAGGATTATTTAGATGCAACGGGATTTTCAACGCAAAAGATTAACACATTCGACTACGGATGTCCAAGCAATTTCAATGCCTGTTTCTAAACGCAGAGTTTATCACGTTTTGCGCGGAAACCAACGTCTGAATTGGTTGAAAATTGAACACGGTGACCAATTATTGGACAATTGGTAGGGGCAATCTCCGAATCGATCCAGAATTTATTCAGTCTCGTAGGTGCGGTTTGTGGTTGTCTGAACTGTGATATTTGTGATTATTGGGATTGCCATGATTGCCAGTGTTTTGTTGCGCGTGATGAGTGGATTAATCCGATAATTTGAAGCGACTATGATTCCGAGAAAAAACCGAGTTTTCAAGAAAAAACTCGGTTTTAATAAGTGACGTGGTCGCGACTTGGAGAGGGATTTCTATCGTAATCATTATTCATTTCTTTGGTTCCGCCCTTGAAATAGGCATTTACAGCCGCACGACGCGTTGACGTTGTTTGCGGGCGGCAGATAGGTTCACACGCTGCTGAGCGGTGGACATGATGCGGGAGCGACAGGCGCCTTGGACGGCGTCGGGGGCGTCGTTGTGATCGGCGGACGGGAATTGCCGGAATTGCGTCCATAGTTCGGGGGGCAAGTCTCGTTCGTTGAACGCCAGCCAGCCGTTGGCTATCGCAGGTTCAAGCGTTTCGATGCGGTCTTCTTTGTTCTGGTGCTGCGCGTGGTACGTAATTGCGCCCTTAAAGCGATGCCGCGCTTTCATCACGCGAAATGCGTGGTCGGTGGACATCTTAATGGTGCCATCCTTATCGGGCCTCTGTTCGCAGACAAAATTGGATTTCGGATGTGAGGGCGCCAGCATCGCCTCGGCGCGCTGGGCGAGGAGGATGGCGTTTTCCATCTGCTCCGTCAACGGGGTACGTTCCAGCCACGCCAGCATCACATAGCCGTTCACGCCGGAAAGTGAATCGGGATTCATTTTACTTCCGCCATCCAGCGGTTCCCAAACAACAACGACAGCGCAAGCGTAGCTGTTCGCAAGCGCATCTCGCCCGCCCATGGTGTCGAGGTATGTAGTGAAACCGCCGATATCGTGCCACGACACGACACGCCCGTCGCTTCGGCGAAATCCTTCGTCTGCCACGGAGAAGGTGACAGCTTCTTCCATTTTGAACAGTGCCACCCCGGGATCGCGGGCATCGTTCTGGAGTTCGCGCATCACGCGGTGGTAGCCGCGTTCCACGATTTCCTTGCGGACGGAGACGTAGGGGAGTTTTTCTTCCCACAGCATCTGGACACCGGCGTTCATTTCAGATTTGCGGGATTGGAAGAAGGCGGTTGCCTTGCTCTCGCGCTCATCGTCGTTCAGGGTGGTGTCGCTGTACACACGTTCCCACTCTTTCCACAGGCGCTCGGCAGTGGGGTGATAGATGTCGCTGGGGTGACAGACGGCCTGGTAGCGCAGCGTTTGCCAACCGGGGACGGTGCGGAGGTGCTCGGAAAGCGATTCAGGGTGTTTGACGGTATCGACGATCATGGTATTGGAATGCCCGCTCCCGAGGTCGCCAGCGTACATGAAGTCGGTCATGAACCAATCTCTGTCTTCTTCTCGTAGGTCGGGATTGAGGCATCGCTTGGGGTCTTCGATATCGTCGCAAAGTTTCAACGTGGGTCGGACATCGCCGAGGAGCGCGCCGCGGGGTGAAGCGCCTCGGCCGAGGGGGCGCAAGCCGATACCGTTGCGGGTGTCGGTTTCGGTTTTGGTCCACGAAGTGCCGACGAGGTTGCCGAAGTCGCGGCGAATGAGGGGATTCTGTTCGATGACACGTCGGATTTCAATGAGGCGTTGGATTGCCATGCGTTCGTTACGACCGACGATGAGGATGAATTCTTCGGGTTGCCTATTCATAACGAGATCGAAGTTCTTGTAGCAGATTCGCCATAAGGGAATTAGGCGGTTGACGAGGGTTGTCTTGCCGGTGCCGCGGGGAGCTTGGACGTTTATCTGTTTACCGTACTCGCCGGGTTTGATGGCATTGAGGATCTGGATGTGGAAGTCTTTGAGTTTGAGCATGCGGTAGCTGATGTTTCTGATGTAGTTTTCGACAAAGGTATCGAGGTAGACGTAGCCTGCGTGGGCTCTGAGTTGACTGAACGCATCATCATCCTTCATCTTCCGTGAGTTCGTCAGCCATGTCTTTGTAGCGGAGCAGCCTATCGACTGCATCTCGGTTATTATTTCGGGGATTGGCGTTATTATGGTCATGATTTACGTCTTGTATTGCCTTGAGCGCTAGGTCTTTAAGAGGGTTGATTGCACGCGAGAGATGCAGCAGGTCGTTGGCGTTTTCAATCGGGACGTCGGACACGTTTGAGCGCACACTCTCAACAATTTTGGAAATTGCGCTTGAAGCCTCGCTAATCGTGGCTTCAAGCAGTGCGAGGCGTTCTTCACGATAGTGCGCTATTGTGCGCTCATGTATTTTGCGGTAGTCATCCGAGAATTTGTTAGACTGTGGATTAGACACGCGCGCGGCATCTCGAAAAATCTTGCGACCAAGATGTGCCCACTGGGGGTATTTCACCATCCAAGAGTCAACAATCTGCGAAGTCCCCCATCCCGCGTAGACGCGGCGCACGATGCCATCCACGTGGTCTTCGTGTGAGATATTGGGTGTTTCGGCTGTTTCGCACATATTTTGGCTCTCCATACAAAGCAGTGGCCAGTGGCCTGTTGCCAGTGACCGGTAAAAGCTAAGATATTTTTTTGGCGTTGTTGACCACGCGCCACCGGGTTTCAAGGATTTCCACTAGCGGGTTACGGCACACGGCGTGTGCCTACTACTATAAAAAAAGCCCACCAGCGGCGGTCTTTTGATTGATATCAAAGACTGCCACCAATGGGCTGTTTTCGGTTGCGAGATTTAGTTCAGCGCGGTTCGTGTCCTTTAAGGATAGTGCGCACGCGCCTTGTCGTATAGATGGCTGCGGAGCGGACCAGTGCCGCAGGGTACAATCGGGGGTAAGTGTAGCATGTTTGGGCGGATTTTTCAATCGTTAGAAATAATTCCAAACATTGGGGAAGGGAAAAGCAGTGACCAGTAAAAGCAGTGGTAAGTAGCCTGTGTCCAGTGGGGGAGATTGTCTGAACTGTGATTTTTGTGATTAGAGGGAATGCCATAATTAGAGGCAGTGTTGGCGGGAGTATGAGTTGGGTTGGGCGGGATAATTGTCTGAATCGCGGATTAAGGGATCTCTATCGCACTCGTTATCCACTCGCTTGATCGGATTACGCGGATTACACGGAAAAAATGCTTGCGCCTATGTTTGAGTGAATCTCATGGGAGCGCTATCGAGTTGGGAATTCCTTCGCCTGCGATTTCCTTTCGCCCTCGTTATTCATCCCTTTGATTGCGCCTTACAAAGACTTGACAGAGGTGATGAATTGTGAGAGTATGGAAGTGGGAGATCCCTGAGTACGACACTCTTGGATTGGCAACAGCCCCATAGTTGAGATAAACCGACCTAGTTAAATGTGAAGCGGACGGTCAATATACCGGAATCGCAGCTTCCACAGTTTGTACGTTTGTACGTTTGTACGGGCTGGGAAGAAAGACGGAGACACGGATGCGGCGAGAGGACACAATCACGGTGTATATAGCGGATATATTACGAGAGCGCAGCAACACTTGGAACATCGAACCTCAAGAATCGCTGCTACGCGAAGGTCAACCCGATATGACCGTAACAGAAACCGGCAGAGAGCCAGTGGTCATAGAAGTAAAGGTTGACCACCCGCACTCACCAAACTTGGATGGCGAGGAGCAAGCGAGGCAACGACTCGGAGAACGCTTGGCATCATTTGAGACGGTTAAAACCTCCATGGCGTTACGGGTGCCCAATCGGTTTCGACAACTCCGCAGTGCAGAAATCACAGACGCACTCCGGTGCGCCAATGATCTCCATTACGCCCTTTTCAGCGCTGATGCACCCCACCGATTCCCCAATCGCGGTTGGATCGCCGGTAATGTCGGTGACGTTGCAACTGCTCTCCGAATTGGGGCAATCCCTATCTCTAAAGTTGTCCAAGCCGCCGAAGATTTAGAGAGTGGCGTGAATGAAGCAGCTATTCTTCTCGCTGCTGCCGTAGCGACACGCCCCCACATCGCAGAAACCGTTGAGGAAATTCTCTATCAAGAAGCAGGGGAACAGACTTATCGGATGGCGATGTTGATAATCACGAATGCCTTTGTTTTCCAGAGTGCACTTGCCGGCACCCCGGGAATGGACACAGTGCCGTCCCTTGTCCAACTCCAAACAGTAGGCTCACAACTTGACGTCAATAAAGTTTTGGATGCATGGAATGCTATTCGACTGGTTAACTATCGCCCTATCTTCGATGTTGCCTATCGTCTGACGAATGAGGTATTGGCGACAGATGACCGACTTGTGGGGCAGGTATTGCAGACGTTGCGCAACACCGCCCAGAGACTAATAGCAAGAGGATTGGCGCAGGTACACGAGTTAGCGGGCATCGTCTTTCAGCTGAAGAGGGGTTACCAGGCTTTCCAAAGGTCGCCGATTTTGCCTGCGGCACCGGCGCATTACTTAACGGACTTTACCAGCGGCTACTAGCACTGCATGAACAAGCCGGCGGGAGCGGGAAAGACATTCACAGGCAAATGGTAGAAAATAACCTCGTTGGCGCCGATATTATGCCCAACGCTAGCCACCTAACCGCCTCAATTATTGCGAGTACCTATCCCGATGTGAAAATTGGAAAAACGCGCATTCACACCATGGCGTATGGCACACAACGTCGGGATGGTAAATATGCGATAGGAGCTTTGGATTTACTTGAGAATCCGGAGGCAACATTGCCATTAGGATTAATAAACACGGAGCAGGTTCAAGGTGATGACAGCCAAGACGGTACCCCATTATCGGAATTCCGGCACGGTGAATTTGATATCGTCATCGAAAATCCGCCCTTTACAAGGACGGGCGCGGACACTAGTTCTGATAACCCTGATATTCCCAAAACTGTATTTGGAGATAGAGATAAAAATGTCGCCAAGGCGATGAAAGCATCGCTCAAAGGCATAGAGACTTCCATTGCACACAGTAACGCTGGGCTCGGATCGTACTTTGTTGACCTTGCAGATCGGATGCTAAAAGACAATGATAGGGAGGCATCTCTGTACACGCCCACAATGGGGTTCGTATTGCCGCTGACTATACTGACCTCTCCAGACTGGCAGAAGGTGCGAGACCTATGGGCTGTAAAGCGCAATCAGTAGTTTTTGACTTAACCTACAAGGCAGGCGAATTTTAGGATTTTGCGGGGCTGGGCTTGGATTTTACCGTGATTTTACTGTGATATTTATCAGTATTTACTGATATTTTGTTTGACAACGAAATGAGCGTATGTTATATTTTATAAACGCTTGTAACATTTAAGCAGGAGTTAGGTTACAACCCCTGCTTAAATTGGTGCTATAATTCACCTATAGCCTACTTGCTGTAACAAGCAGACTGTAGGTAAGTTTGTGAGGGATTTCTAGGCTTTTATTGCAACAATCGCAATAACCGCCAGAATGATGATGCAGCTCAAGGTGAGTAATATCATTCTTTTGCACCTCCTTCCAATTCGGGATTTGCGGAAAATCCGAATCGTAGAATTATAGCATCTTTTAGTGATTTTGTCAACAAAAATCGGGGCGGGCGTCCTTCGGGATTCCCGCCCCTTTTTGTTGCCCATCCAAGAAATTTTCCCCCTCCACAAAATCCCCCAAACCCGCGCTATGACTGCATTTTGACTTGCTTTTTGGGTGTTAATATGGTATACTATGTATACTAGAAAACACCACAAAACGGGAGGGCAAGTCAATGAATTTGATTGAAATGATGGAGCGGTTTCCTACGCAGGAGGCGTGTATTGAGTTCTTGGAAGGGATTAGGTATAAGGACGGCGCATATTGCCCACTATGCGGAAGTGTGGACGTTGCAAAGAAGCGTGAGAAGAAACATACGGGGCGTTGGAATTGCCATGATTGCAAGTCCAGTTTCAAGGCAGTTCGGGGAACAATGTTTCACGGGACAAAAATTCCGCTCCAGAAATGGTTTCTGGGAATTGTGTTGATGGCGAATGCGAAGAAATCCTTGTCAAGTTGTCAACTTGCCAGGGATTTGAATTTGAATCAGAAATCCGCTTGGTATATGATGCAACGTATAAGGACGGAGATGGGGAGAAAGGAAAACCCGTTACTAAAAGGGATTGTTGAAATGGACGAAACCTATGTTGGCGGGCGTGTTAGAAAACCGAATAAGCACGGAAAGGATGATGACGTTCCGAAGAATCCAACCGGTGGACAGGATGATAAGAAAACTACTGTGATCGGGGCAGTGGAGCGAGGGGGAAAGGTGTCAGCGAAAATGCTGTCGCAAACCGTTAATACGCATGCGGCTATTGAGTTTCTGCGTTCCAATGTTATCCCCGTTGATTCTACCCTTATGACTGATGAAAGTTCGGTTTACAATCAAGTTAAGGACTACATTGCGCACGAAGTTATTCGTCACTCGGATGTATATGTTCGAGGTGAAATCCATACCAACACCATTGAGGGATTCTGGTCACTCCTCAAGCGGGCGTGGTATGGACAACACCACCACTACAACCGCGAATTTATCCCGTTGTATGTGTCCGAAGCCTGCTGGAAATACAACAACAGGAAACGGGAGAACGCGTTTGATCACTTCGTTACGGGGTGCTTTGGTTAGCTTGAAGGTTGTTTTGGATATAATTTGCTAACTCTGGATTTTCTCTTACTATTCTTTTTCTCACCTCATCCCTATACACCTTCATTGTTTCGGGGTGTTCATAGGGAAATCCAGGGTTAGTCCATTCTTTGCCATACTTTTCTGCAAGAAAACTTTGTATTTCTACAACTGCCTTTGCTATGCCTATGTTGGCCCCAGCAGTGGTTTCAGCTAATCCTAGTATGTACTTCTGGCCGTTCTCAAGTCGATTAAGGCGTCCATCAATAGAATCCAGTCTTTCATTGATGAAATTAAAACCCTCGCGCATTTCCTGGGCAAGTTCTTCGATAGTCATGATAATCTCCTTATTCATCATTAAAGGAAGGGGTTTTAATCCCCTTCCTTTACGTTATTTGACTTCTGTATAACGCCCGAATGCGTTATATAAATGTATGTTCCCAAATCCATCCATATTAGTAACTGTTGCTATTGGCTTTTTATACTTCGCAAGCATCATGCTGTCTGCTGAGTACGAGCCCTGGAGTTCTCCGTCCGCAATTGCAAGCACAACAGTTTCGTCAGTTTTATCACTACATGATAAAATTGCTGCGCGGGTTTTATTTTTGTTCACCACCATGACGCTACTGGAATAATCGTCAGCAGTTAATAGTATTCTGGAATATCCATTGCTCCCCTCCACTATTAACTCCTTACAAATGATAGTGTCAAAACGTTGTTCCTGGTTGTCGTTTACCGCATTGATTGGAGTCAAACCCGCCACCACAAAAGCCCAAATGCAAAGTGCCACCCCATACCTGCGAATCCTGCCGTCCATTTTTTCCTCCTAGAAACGGTTTAAGGTTGAAATTTGAACCCGAAAAACACATGATCATATTTGATCAAAAAGCACCCTGTTTGTCAAGCAAAAACGAACAAAAAACGCAACCAATTTTCGGCAATGAAAAAAGGTTGCGTTTGGGGTAGTGTTGCGATATTATAAAATGAGTTACTTCTTAATTGTTACCAGCACCTGTGTTTCTGAAATTCGCTCGGAATGAATACAGTTATTTACCTTCTCCAATAACCGTTGGGAGCTTCTAAGCATAGATTCCAAAATGGCGGCAACATCAATGTTTTCTTCGTTGGTGTCTTTGTTGGTGTCTTTGTTCATTTGATTACCTTTGGGGGGGATACTATAATGAATCACGGCGAAATTCCTATAAGCCGGGACGATCTAACCCAAGAAGAAGTTGATTATATCCTAGCTGATAGGGAATCAGAATTAACCAGGCTCCGAAAATATTTGGCGAAAAATGACCACTTTACGCCAACTGATTCCAGAGCATTGTTAAAGACAATGAACGCAGACCGGGAACTTATGCGCGGCCTGTTTTCAAAACTTGGATACAATGTTTAATTGGGGGAGGAGTCCCCGCAATTGGCATTGTGTAGGTTGCCCTCCTTTTCCTGCAATACAACGCCCTACTGTCACCTAGCGTGATTTTAGCCAATGTCCAAAACCTGCCTTACGGCAGTGCGGAAGGGAAGGCCGAAACCACTGTGATTGCGGACGGCAATGTTCCCCGGAATATCCGCTCCGTAATCACATTTCCTACCTAAAAAAATAAACAAAAAAGCACAACCGGCAACCGCCAACCAATCCCTGATTGATCACTTGTGGATTGAGTCAGAAACTACTGATTGCGCTGTAAAGTACCACAGTGTGGCCGTTGTTACCATTGCCGATGCCAAAACGGAGAACTGCGCCTTCTCCGCAGATACCAACATGGCGGAGTGTCTCGTCGTTGCCCTCAAAGGAAGGACGGAAAACTCGGGGCGCGGTAACTTTGTTAGTTTGCACCGCACGCCAAATAGCCATTTAGAGGCAGTTGAAATAGCCAAGTGCATTCAACGTCTTGAGAATGTCAGAGAGTTTGAAGCCCCACCAATTGGTGGCGATCTCATTAAAATTGGGGATGAGACAGTCGGGGCTGCCTTAAATTGTCCGTTAGACAAGATATGGAGCACGTCACGCATTAAAGAACTAGCATTGATGCAATCGGCGTACCACTTAGCAAATGGGCGTGTCTGGTTGCCAGCACAGCATGATCCGCTTGAAATACCCATTTGCTCTGTCGGTGAAATTGCCATGACTAGTTTTGATGAAACAATGATTAAAGGAGCACGAGGGGCATTTGATATAGAAGAGGGATGCTCCGATACAGATTTGTATCCAGGCTTGTGGCATGTCAATTCAGATAATCAACGCGCCATGGTAGTTAAACCGGATTCCCATGGCATCATTCGCGCAAATTACTGGGATAAAGCTCAACAGATATTGGGTAGGAATAGCCGGGTCCACCAGAATATAGGATTACGTTTTAATGCGAATTCTTTAGCGGTTCTCTTCACGGAGAACCCAGCAATCGGTATCCGTTTATTGCCCAATGTCGTGTTTCAGAATCCGTCATACGACTATGTCTTTGCCTTATGGGGCAACTCAACACTGGGGTTATTGTGTTACTGGTTGCTCTGCAACAAAGTACACGCGGGGCGAGGTGCAATTCGTCTGAGGCTGTTACGTTCGATGCCGATGTTAGATGTGCGCCAACTGGATCAGGCTGCTCTGCAAAACGCCGAACGTATTTTCAATGAAATGAAGCATAAAAAAATGCTGCCGTTCAATCAGATGTTTGAGGATGCGGTTCGCCAAGAATTGGATCGACGGCTGTTGTCTGAGGTACTCGGGATATGTGAGTCAACGCATCCGGATGTTCATGCCGGGCTGCGCCTTCTCCGTGAACAGTTGTGTGCCGAGCCGAGCATCCACGGCGGGAAGAAGTCGCGGGTCGTGTTCGCACCGGGTTAAAATCTGTCGTTGTGTTCAAGCGACAGGGCTATGTGTTTTATGTACACGACGGTTGGAAGTCAAGCAGCGCCTCGCGGCACTTGGTTGCGGCGATTGAGCGGATTGTGTATGTGTGTGGAGTTGATGCGGATTATTGTGGGGTTGAAGCCGTTCAGGTAGTTATTGAAGTTGAGGCGGATTTTTGGGATCGGCTTTCACTCGGGAGAGGTCGTATCGGGAGGTGTTGTAAAAACTGGTATTCGTCTCTTTCAGAACAATCTGCGGCAGGGATTCTTCGGGGACGATGTCCTTGAAACGGTTGTAGGTCTCAACCGCCGCGTCTTTGCGGTCACGTCCGCCACGTGCCAAACGAGATTTGCGAGTTTTTGGTAGTTTGCCATGGGGGTTTCCTTGAGATTATAGTCGATTAATGTTCTCTTTCCTCGCGAACCTTCTCGTGTTCAATTTGCTTTTTCAATCCCTCTACAAATTCATCTATCCATCGTATGACATTCCGGTCACCTTCGCATTTCTTGATATCAAGTAACTTTCGTATTTTTTCTTCATAATGTAGGCTGGCAGGTCCCCAGTACGTTTCCGTTGTATAATTCGCGCACAGACAATTGCGGACATCCTCCCGTTCACCATAATGAATAAGCAACCCTTGAACTAAAGAACCTTTCCATTCTGTTGCCGAAAGGGTTTTAGGGACAAGCCTATTGGCGAAATACCACGCACGGTATTCCGGATCATCGCCAATCCAATCCCAAATGAGTTCGTGTGGGACATGTAGTAGGGCGGGTCTGGTTTCTTCCCGCCCCCAAGAACTTCCTTCTCTAAGCCATTGTTCAAGGGCAAATTTCTTTGAAGAATATTCATGACTCGCCAAGAGGCCGCCGACCTTCTCCCAGATTTCAGCAGGGTATTTCTCAGTAATTTCGTCGAGCACCGAGCATGTTCGCGAGTAACGACTAACTATTGAACCATCTTCGCCAAAATAGGAAAGCAGTAACTCCGCAAGTTCAAAATGCTTTTCCGGATAGAGTTGCAGGAATGCTTTCGAGATCTCTGTCCAATAATAAGCCGTCATTGTAGTATCGGATCGAGACGCCCCTATTTCTTTGAACAGCGCCGGATGAGTAATCAGTCGGAATGTCAATTCAAACGGTAAGGTCGGTTCCGATTTTTGGAAAATGTGATAGCGGTGGAAAAAATTCAACGCAAGCGCTACAGAAGACTTGTCGGTATCGCTGAGTAGAAGCGTAAGCCATTCCGTAAAGATGTCGTTAGATAGGTTGTTAATTACTTGGCCATACGCAAAGACTCCAAAGTGTTTGGCACTGATGATTCTGTCTTTTGCAAGTTCAAGAAGGCGTAACCCTGCCCGATTTGTTAGTCCTGATCGATAAGTGAGTTCCGGAATCAACAACCTTAATTCAGCATCATCAATGAGTGCATCAAGTTGCATTTCCCACAAAGATGGATCCGTCTCAAAGACAGCGCGAAGATAACCGCCCAGAAAATATGCACTCGCATTTTTGCCGGCACTGCGCTGGGCTTCAAGCAGCGTCGCTAGCAACGAAAATCCACTATCTCTTTTCCCAAGTTCATGCCCAAAATGATATCCCTTTTGTGCCTCGGTTGTGACAAGCCAATTTAGTTCTGCCCGCAAGAGCGAGGGGGTGTCAACTACTTGTTGGGCCAATGTTTCAATCTTGGGTTGCGCCAGATCCGCGTAATTCTGATCGTCGTCAAGTTGTAGGTCCTCTAGCAATTCCATGCCAACATACCGCTTCATCATGGATTGAAAGTCAGGTTTAACCAATTTATCCATGAGTTGTTTCCACAATTCTCGAGTTTCGGTAGATATGTCGTCGCCATCGTAGTGCAAGATTTGGTTAATGGTCTCAATAACGTGTTTTTCATTTACATATTTTTCTTCCGCAATTGTCGTGACGGTTTCCACAACCATTTCAGCTAGATTTGGAATCCTCGTTATCTCGCGGGCCCGCCCTAATAGAACCATTGCACATTCTCCAGATTCATCATCAGGCAAACCTGTTAGTTGGTTGTCTAGGAGTTCCCACACTTTTTTGTAAGCGTCCCAAAGTTCTCCATATGTGGGATTCCACAAGTCAGGTTGCTGGCGCAATCCCTGGTTTTCAGGACTGCCAATGCGCACAAAGTCTGATGTCTCCAGAGCAACATTACACGCCTTCAAAGCTAGAGCACGCCGCTCCTTTGAACCGGCTTTAAATGCCTCCTCCAAGATTGGTAAACGTCTTGATAATGATGCTTCGGTTGGAGCCACCCTGCCTGGTCCCGATGAGAAAAGTTCGGCAAACACGCCACTGGCGTTGTTGGAAAAGCCTTCATTTTCCGCCTCGGCTAGAGCGAGAAGCAATCTTGCGGCATCAGCAAACAAGTCACGCCACACTGCAATCTTTTGGAGTGCCCACACGACGTTTCTTCGCCCTTTTCTAAACCGCAGGAGGGTCTCTCTATCCCAGTTTCCCAGGGTTTTCCTAAGACACACTAAAGCAGATTTGGGATCCCCTTCGGTTAATGCTAAAAAAAAACGACTGCCCAACTTGGTCTTCAGGTATTCGCCATTTCGAAAAGGACCATTTGGCCCAAGAAGTTCCTCGACAACTTTTGATGCCATGCCTGATTCAGCAGCGTACCGAAACATATCACAGAACCAGTCGACCAATTTCGATTCTAGGGAAAATTCTCGGATAAATTCTTCAAAGTCAAATGTGGCCCCATGATTATCCCACCATTCTGTCCATAGTTTAATATGGAGGGCTTTTGGCGTAATATACAGTGTAGAATCGCCTTGAAGTATCTTTTGTCTCTTTAAATCATTCACAATTTCTTGAAATATTGGCCAAGTAATCTGAGGATAAGCATCCTCAATTTTTTTTGCAATTGCTTGGCCGTCTTTCTTAACAGACTTCTCAAAACCAAACTTCTTGAAAAGTGCAATGTATCGAAGCACTCGCTTTCTTTCTTTTACCTCTTGGCTGTTTGGATCTGAGTTCCTAACCACATAACGGTCCCAAATGTTGACTGCAGCCAGTGGTTTAAGTAAATCCTCCGGATGACTCAACAAATTCTGACCGATGACATGAGCAACTCCCGGTGAACCGCTGCAGTATTCAGCGTACCGTCTAGCAACATCACTTGGAATCTGGTAACCCTCAATGATACGACGAATGTAATCGGCATTCAATGGTAGTGTATCAACGTAAGTAATGTCTCCGGCTCTATCTTCGTCGTCATTATAGATGGAGACTAATTTAATCCTTGGACTAGAATGGCTCAGATGATTCCAGATACGCGCTCGTCTGTCCGGATCGCATTCATCAATCACCACAATAGCAGAAAGATTGTCATTGAAGCAAATCTCATTAATAGCACTGCAGGACTCAAAATGAGACGCAGTGGGATAATAGATAACAAGATGAGATAAATGTTTAACCTTCGTGGCTTCAAAAACTAACCTCGTTTTACCTATACCGGCTTCGCCCCAAACCCGCAGGTGAACCGGGTGATCGTCTTGTTCTAGTTCGCGTCGTATGTTTACAATGTCAGTTTTTTGCTGTTGACCAACAACAAATTGTCCCTGCATATCTTCGTGTAGCGACCAGTTATCATGGGTTTGAAAATTAGCGTCTTGAAGTCGCGTAAGTTTCAATACTAAATGCGGAAATTTCTGAAGAAACCCAATCAGGTCGTCTTGACCCCATACTTTGATCCTGGGTTCCCGGCAAGTATAGTCTTCTAAGAATTTTTTAATGTAGGAGCAAGCTTTCTCGATTTTTGACTTGCTGAGGTGAATTCCCGTACAGACCAAAATATAAGTACCACCAGCATCAAGACAGGCTTGAATGCCTTCACCAAGGGTGCGTTCCTTATCGGCATTTTGATCGAAGAGTTCAGCCTTAACGCCTGATTCCAGCCACGGTTTAAATTCTTTCCCTGATTTGACCTGATAACTGTTTTTCCCTGATGTGATTATGTCGCTCTCTGTCACATGTGGGCTGGCGTCAACAGTAATATCAACCTTGCCATCTGGGGCATTCGTCTCGCCAGGTCCATAAACTTTGCAAGTTCCGGCACCAAGCTTTTGTGCCTCTGCCCATAGCAAGTCCCTTACAAACAATTCAGCATATTTTGATTCAAGCTGACTGAGGTGTTCTCTTTTTACGGTTAAAATGGTATCATGGTTCATTTTTTAATCCCAATTGTTTGTTGCCCATACACATCCGGTGAGTATTCAGTATATCATTCAATACACCTCGTGCAGGCGATTTTCATTCCTCGCTCCAAAGAACCTTCTCTCCGGCAATATGCAAGGCAATCATACCTATGCTAGCCGCGGAGTTAATACAAACACAAAAGGCGCGATAGGTAAGAATACCCAACGCGCCCTCTGTGTAGTTCCATGCAAATTTAGACGTGTCTCGTGTAGTTGCGACTTGTTTCGGCGTGGTCTGTCGCAAAGTTTCGTCTTGTTACGTACGGAACAGTTATGTCATGGCCAGTCGCATTGTCTTGTCGTGATTAGTTGATGCGTCCTTACCTATGGACATGAGCGTAAGTATGCCACAAAACACGTGGAAATGCAAGTCCAAAACGGATGGAGATGGGAAATCGCGACCGGGAGGTCGGTTGATGGTATGTTAGCTAATCGGGGCAAGGGGATCTCTATCGCATTCGCTATCCACTCGCTTGATTCTTCCTGCGGTTGGTTGAACGCTATTCGACAGTTGTACTCCGCCGCTGTTCCCGGAAGCCGGAAACGCCGTAAATCAACACAAAAAAAATAATTGTCGCCTGGATCACGAATGTCATTTTTGCCGAGATGCCCGCCATCTGCTGCATGGCGTCCGAACCCGTCTTTAACGCCCCAAATAGCAGAGAAGACAGGATAACCCAGAGCGGATGGAGTTTTGCCAATAGGGCTACGGCGATTGCCGTGTACCCGTAACCGGGCGAAAAGTTTAGAAACAGGCGTCGAGTCAGCGCGGTGAGTTCAATCGCTCCTCCTAGTCCGGCAAGAGCACCGCTAATGAAGAGCGCGAGTATCACGTTCTTGGAGATCGAGATACCGGCTGCCTGTGCGGCTTTCGGATTCGCCCCGACAGCTCGAATCTGATATCCCGAAACAGTGCGAAACAGAACGATTGCCAATATAATGGCGAGAGCAATCGCTAGAGGGAGTCCGAGATGGAATCGCGTTTGCGGGATGAGGCGCGGCAGGTGCGATGCGGCGGCGATCATGTCGCTTTGGGGACCGCGTTTCGCCGCCTCCTGTAACGGTCCGCCATCGACCATATAACTTAGGAGATAGATGGCGACGTAGTTCAGCATAATCGTGCTGATTACTTCCTGCACGCCGCGGCACACCTTGAGCAAAGCCGCAATCAGCGCCCAGATTCCGCCCGCCGCTGCTCCCACGAGTAGAGTTAGCGGGATTGCGAGGATTGGTGGAAGATGCGGTGCGATTTGGGTCCCGCACCACGTGGATGCGATAGCCCCAAGCAGGAACTGGCCCTCCGCGCCGATATTCCAAATACCGCAGCGGAACGAAAAAGCAACTGCCAAACCGGTGAGCAGGAAGGGTACGCTCTTAATCAACGTTTCCGTGATTCGTTGACCGTTACCGAATGCGCCGACGACCGCGACCCATATCGCTTCCCACGGATTGTAGCTGCAAAGCGTGAGGATGATTCCATTAGTAACGAGCGTAGAGAATAGGATGGCAACCGGAAATAAAATCTGCTTCCGGCTTAGAGATATGGTCTTGGATAGAAAGTTCATGGGTGGGTTTCGGCGCCCGTCATCAATAACCCGAGGGCGGTCATGTCGCTCCGCTTTGATGTGGCGTCAATCAGATTCCCGTTGGACATGACGAACACACGATCACTTAAGGCTAACGCTTCATCCAGTTCTGTGGAAATTAACAGTACCGCTTTTGACCCTTGCCGTTGTGTAATCAGGCTTTTATGCACGTATTCCGCCGCGTTAATATCCAACCCTCGTGTCGGGTTGACGGCGATTAACAGCGCCGGATTGCGGGAAATTTCTCGAGCCAAAACAACCTTCTGCTGATTACCGCCAGAGAGGGCTTGCGCCTCAATATCCTTGGATGGCGTGCGAATGTCATAGTTCCTTATCAAACGCTCCGAATCTTCGCCTATTCCCGTTTTGTCAAGCAAAACGCGCTTACGATGCTCCCGAAGTTGGCGTACATCAAGTATCAGATTCTCGCTAATGGAGAAGTTGCCAACCAAGCCCGCGCTTTGTCTATCCTCGGGAATATACCCTACTCCCAAACCACGTATATCGGCAGTGGTTTTGTTCGTGATGGCTGTATCGAACAGGCTTATTTCGCCCGATAACACCTTGCGCAGCCCCATAAGCGCTTCCGCCAACTCAACCTGGCCGTTCCCATCCACTCCGGCAATCCCTACGATCTCGCCTTGACGCACTTCAAGTGAGACGCCTTGGACGGCAATCTCGCCCCGATTTCCTCGAATTACAAGGTCTTGCAGCTGAAGCGTGACATCCTCGGTGGCTGCTTCCTCGGCTTGCGCTGTGTCGTCTTGCGAGACTGGCGAATCATCTCCCATCATCTGTCGAGCAAGTTCTTGGGGCGAAGTGTCCACCGTGTTCGTCGCATACATCTTGCTTCCGTTTCGCATCACGGTCACGCGATTGCTAATCGTCATCACCTCTTTCAACTTGTGGCTGATGAAAATGATTGAACGACCATCGGTCCGAAGTTTTTTCAGGATGGAGAAAAGTTCGTCAACCTCTTGAGGGGCAAGCACGGCGGTGGGTTCGTCAAGAATGAGAATTCGGGCGTCTGCCGCCAATGCCTTGAGGATTTCCACACGTTGTTGGAGTCCGACCGACAATTGCCAGATATACGCCTCCGGATCAATGGCAAAACCAAACTGTTCGGACAACTCCCGTGTCTTACGGTGAGCTTCGTCTCTGCGGAACCGGAATCGCCAATCTCGCAATCCGAGGGCGATGTTCTCCGCGACGGTCAGGTTTTGAATGAGCAAGAAGTGCTGGTGCACCATTCCAACGCCGTGTGCAATGGCGTCGCGTGGAGAGCCAAGTGGGGTGGGTTCGCCGGAAATTCGGATTTCCCCGGCATCGGGCTGGTGCAAGCCGTAGATGAGATTCATCAGGGTAGATTTGCCAGCGCCATTTTCACCCAGAACGGCATGGATTTCTCCCTCCTTTAGGTCAAAATCCACATTGTCAACCGCGGCGAGATTCCCAAACGTCTTCGTGATGCCGTTCAACTCAAGTACGTTCATGTGTGAGGTGGTAGTAATCGGCGGTAGGTGAATGAGAAATCTCACCTATATGTGGCGGATAATCTGTCTTCTTGGATCAAGGTGAGAGAGGGCGTTGCTGGAGATTGTCTGAATCACGGATTTTCACTGATTAAACGGATTACGGGATCTCTATCGCGGGATTGGCTATGGGATCTCTATCAACACTTTCTATCGCCTTCCCTAATCAGTCAGTTGATCACTCGCTATTCACTCGTTTGATCTCCTTATCCAGTCGCTTGATCCTTCTGTTGAGCAAAATTGAGCTTCTTTTCTCGACAATTATGGTTTCTAATACGACTTACGCGGTGGCAGCAGGTCGCGATTCGGCGATGGGATCTCTATGGTCGTACAGAGGCGATCACAATCTAAATGAAGTTTAGAAAATTAGTAACTGTTTAGTCCACCGGTCTGGATTTGCCAATCCAGACCGAGCAGGGGCAGAGAACGCGCCCGAGTAGGGAAGTACAATGCTAATTCCGACGAATCGGGGGCTTACATGCCTAGAAAGGACGTACAATGAATTGTACTACTACGAACCAAACGCTGCACTAAACAGTTACGAAAATTAATTCGGTAATTGCTTGGCGAAACCCGGTGCGGTTAGAAAGGGATCTCTATCGCGCTCCCTATCCGGTCACTTGATCGCACCTACTCCAGATGCTTAAAGTCACGCAATTCCCGGCAACGTGAAGTATTCTATGCGGGAGGTTGGTCCATATCCTTGGATTTCGCGTCCGAGGTATTGGCGAAGACTGGACGCAATTATAGAGCAGGTTTACAAATCATCCACACCGAAGTGGATTCGGGGCACCTCGATCTGTTTGGCTAGAATCTGTGATTTTACTTCCTCGACTTTCTTTTTTACATGCCCGGGAATCCGGTCGGCGAGTTCCGGGTTGTAGACAACCTTGATCGCCTCGTCATTTGACATGGTCATGAAGAGTGTTTTTGCCTCGAATGTACCGTCTTTAACGCTCCTCGCCACTCGCACAAAGCAATCCAAAGAGATAACCGCATTGGCAAGAATCGTCCCGGGTGAAACGTGGCTTTGGTCGCGGTTGGATCCGAAGCAATAGACCTCCTTTCCCGACTGGCGCGCATTTTCCATGGCTTCAAACACACCTCTTCCAGCCGCGTTCGCATTGTGGAAAATAAAGTCGATTCCCTCGTTTATTTGTGCTAACGCGATTTCCTTGGCTTTGCCGATGTTATCCCAATCCCCCACATACGCGCGGCGCACTTCCGCTTCCGGATTCACGGCTTTCACCCCGCCTTCAAACGCCATGAATGTGCTATTGATTGAAGGGATGTTTTGGCCGCCAACCACTGCAACCTTTCCGGTTTGTGTCATCATTCCCGCAATTACACCGAGCAAGTAGGTGGCTTCCTCCATTTCAAACACAATCGGTGCCACATTCTTCAGTATGGTGCTCCCCGATGAGGTGATAAACACCGTCCCCGGAAAGTCGGAAGCGACCGCTTTGGCGGGGTCTTGGTATTCGTACCCGTGGCCAAAAACCAAACTGTATCCGTTCTGTGCGTACGACCTAAAATGGTCCTCCTGATCTGCCGGGGTGCGGCTCTCGATATGACTAATTTGAGCACCGAGTTCCTTCTCAATGGCTTTGAGCCCCTCAAATGCCAATGCATTCCAACCGGCATCGCTTGCCGAACCGGGTAACAACATTGCCACCTTGAACGGTTTTTCCGCCGCCTTTTTGTCGCAAGAAATCATTCCGAGTAAACATGCTGTTCCAAATGTCAAAATTAGAGCTAAAATCTTAAACGAGTAATGCTTTATGCGCATTCAGTGTTTCCTCCGTGTGGGGTCATGAGATATTGTCAAAATGGGCGTAGTCTTCAATTTCCTCCGTATCGCCTGAATGCGTGATTATAGCACATCGGGGCATACTTGTCAATTTCGTGCCCATGAACGAGGCTGGGCAATCGCTTCTAGAATCCATTGATAGAATTGCGGTTGCCTCGCCCCGGACCATGTCTCGGCGCTATTCCCCAGCGGAAAGACACAATCCTTGTAGGGGCGAACCCCCGTGTTCGCCCTCATGCTACGGACATCTCCCTAGTGTAATCACGGGACGGCACGGGGCCGTCCCCTACAATCGGATACGATTGCCCCGAGGTATACAGGATTTCTCCTTGACTAAGCGGAATCCCGATGATATGATTATCCGCGAAAAACAATCAGGAATCGGTTAGACCAAGTCCAAGATGGCGAAACGCAAAAGACGGAAACACATTCCTGCCCATGCACCGAGCGCTTCCGCTCCACCGACAGGAGAACAAAAAAACCGGGATGGCGTCCTCCAAATTCGGCTTTACGGCGATCCGGTGCTACGACAAAAAGCGTTGCCTATAGAGAAGATTACCAACGCTGAAAAGGAACTGGTGGATTCCATGCTGGCGACGTTATACGCCATTCCCAATGGGGTCGGCTTGGCGGCGCCGCAGGTCGGTGTTTCGAAGCGATTGGTCGTGATTGACGCAAACAGAGAGGACCTCGACAGTAAGCCGTTGGTGCTTATCAATCCCAAGATTCAAAGCCATGAGGGAGAGGTAATTGATGAGGAAGCGTGTCTGAGCATCCCCGATGTCACGGCTGATGTCAAGCGAGCGGAAAAAGTGCATGTCTCTGCGCTCAATGCGGACGGAGAGCGGTTCTCGATTGAAGGCGAGGGTTTCTTTGCCCGTGTGCTTCAGCATGAGATCGATCATCTGGATGGCGTACTCTTCATCGACCATGTGGGCGGTCTCAAACGGCAACTCCTCCGAAAAAAACTCCGCAGAATTCAGGGACAATCCACGGATGACTAAAGAGGAAAAATGTCACAAGTTCTCGCGTTAGATACAGATCGAAAGTTAAAGGCGTTGAATGCGCTTCTGAAATCCTACGAGGACGTAATTGTCGCGTTCTCGGGCGGCGTGGACAGTACGTTCTTAGCCGAGGCGTCGCGCCGCGTTCTTGCGGACAGAGCGCTGGCAGTCACTGCAATCTCCGATTCTTATCCAGAGCGCGAAATGCAAGCCGCCAAAGACATTGCGAAACAGATTGGGATTCGCTTTGAGACAGTAAATACCGACGAACTGGAAATGGAAGGCTACGCCAGCAATCCCACGAATCGTTGTTACTACTGCAAGACGGAACTCTTCACCAAACTCAAACCTATTGCCGAAAAATACCGGGTCAACACGATTGTGTACGGCGCAATTCCTGACGATATCGGTGACTATCGTCCCGGTATGGATGCAGCTAAAAGCATGGGAATTAAGGCTCCGCTAATTGATGCGAATCTGACGAAAGCCGACATTCGAGAGGTATCCAAGCACTGGGGATTGCCGACATGGGACAAACCCGCTTTTGCCTGTTTGTCATCGCGGTTTCCGTACGGGACACGCATCACTCGAGACCTGCTCCGACAGGTCGATCGCGCGGAACAGTTCCTGTACGATTTGGGTGTGCGGCAATTCCGGGTGCGTCACCATGAAGATCTTGCACGAATAGAGCTTGAACCTGCGGAGATCCCAAATATCGCGACAAAATCAATTCGCGCCCAAATTGACGAACATTTCAAATCTCTCGGCTATCGGCATGTAACCCTTGATCTACAAGGATATCGTACTGGCAGCTTGAACGAAGGGGTGTTGAAAGTTTCGATTGGGCAGCCGAAATGAGATTAGGGGGCGCTTGTTGAAGACTGGCGTAGCGGAAATGGGTTTCAGCGCTCCCAAAGTCGCGGATCAATACACGTCGTGAAGCGAGGTCCCGCCTGAGTACATGGGGTATGTCGGCAGTCCGCGGAAAATATGACTATTCACCCCGACCTCATCCCAACTTTTTTCTTGATACTGCTTGGCACCGTAGGGTTGATTGCGTTTATTTAGCTGTCTAGCAAGAAGCGCATGCGCAGGCGCCCGGTTTTCCAGCGAAGGAAAATGTTCACAGTCAAAAGGGAATTGACAGATTCGGAGAAGCGGGAGGTGTCGGAGAAAATCCGCCAATCGCGCACCGAAACGCTAAAGAAAATGGCCAATCTCGACACTAACCGGATTTTCATCTTGATTGCGATAGTCGGGCTTGGTGTTTTATCTCTCATTTGGGTACTCATGCTCTTGAGTCGCGGCTTTCGCAAATGGTGATGATTAAAGGGCGTAATAGATGCTAAGACAAGAGACTCAATCCAATCAACAGATTAACCCGCTGATCGGCGTCGAGTTCTTCAGTCAGAAAAAGTTGGATGCGTGCACGCATTGCGGTCTCTGTTTGCCGACTTGTCCAACCTATCGCGAATTGGGATTGGAGACAGACTCACCGCGCGGTCGACTCTATTTGATGAGTACGGCGTTCAGGGATGTTAACCCGACGCCGCTCAACGAGGATTGGGGGAAATATATCTACCGCTGCTTGGATTGCCGCGCTTGTGAAACGGCGTGTCCGTCCGGGGTGCATTTCGGGGAACTCGTTGAGGAAGCACGGGCGATCTATGAGCTAAATACCGAACGCCCGAAGAAGTATAAGTTGTGGACAAACTTGGTGTTTAAGGGACTCCTGCCCAAGCGCATGCGACTCAACTTAGTCTTTGAATTGCTGTGGTTGTATCAACGCCTCGGAGTTCGCTCGCTTGTACGGCGGTCCGGAATTCTAAAGCTATTGGGCAAAATGGGCGACATGGAAACCATGATGCCTGAAGTGCCAACCCCTACCCTCAAATATTCCCTGCGACAATTTTCCCCCGCAAGAGGCAAGGCGAAATATCGAGTCGGATTTGTCTCCGGATGCGTGATGAACCAACTCTTCACTCAGACCAATCTTGCGACCGTTCGCGTGCTTCAGGAAAACGGTTGCGATGTTCTCACTCCGCGCAAACAGACCTGCTGTGGAGCACTTCACGTACATAACGGGGTTCGCGATGTAGCGCTCGGCTTGGCGCGACAAAACATCGATGCCTTTGAATCGGAAGATCTGGATGCCATTATTATCAACTCGGCGGGCTGCGGCGCGACGCTGAAGGAGTATGACGTGTTGATGGAGCACGATACCGAATATTCTGGAAGAGCAGCCAGGTTCAGCGAAAAGATGTGCGATATCAGTGAATTCCTCGCTGAAATTGGCATGACACCGCCCAAAGGCGAGATTAAACGCACCGTTACCTACGATGAGCCCTGTCACTTGGTGCATGGACAAAACGTCCACGCTCAACCTCGACATCTACTTCAATCCATACCGGGCTTGCAATTTGCCGAACTTCCCGAATCCGAGTGGTGTTGCGGGAGTGCAGGTATATACAATATAACCCAACCCGAAATGTCGAAGAGCATCTTGGATCGCAAGATGAAACATATCGCCGACACCGACGCGGAAATTGTAGCGACGGGGAATCCGGGTTGCATTTTGCAAATTCAACTCGGCGTACGGGAACGTGGGTTGCCAATGAAGGTTATGCATCCTGTTGACCTTCTGGACTGTGCCTATCGTGGAGTTGATCCCCTTGCGTAGATTATCGTACCGAGACATACGCACGATGAATTGGCTGATCGTTGGTTTATGTTCGGTGGTCGCCCTCACTAGCTGCGGGTGCGGAGGGCCAAACAAATTTTCGGCAGGGCTACTCTACGACGCCAAAGTGCAGATAGAGGTTGCCAAGCAGGTGGAAGCCGCAACGCTTGCCAATCAAGAATTGGCGGATGCCGAACAGATGCTTGCTCAAGCTGAAGCCGCGTTGAATGCGGGGGAGGACGACCAAGCCTACCGATTGGGAATGCGCGCCTACCTCAAAGCAAGGTTGGCGGAAGCAATCGCTATCTTGAGGCGGAATGAAGATAGCGCTATTGAACTTACGAAGAAGTTAGAGTCGAAACTTCGATCTGCTGACGCCGCACTCCGTCGACTTGAAGAAGCGGAGAACGAGTTGGAAAGGTTAAAAGCAACACCTCCATAACGTCATTCCGGAACTTATCGAGACCTTCGTCATCCCGGCGCGGGTGAATAGCCAACAATGCATTTTTATCGAGATACATCGGTTTTATGTTTCCTAATCGCATGCATAGTATCTCTCGGATGCGGTGGAAAAGTTGATTCAATCTTGCTCGAAACCTCCCTTCAAAATGCGCAGAGCGCTGTTTCCGATGCACAGCGCCTTGATGCCGAAGTTTATGCCAAAACAGGGATTACACGAGCGATGAAGCTTCTTGAGGACGCAAGAAGTGCACAACTTGCCGGCGATGGCGCACATAGCTTGGAGTTGGCATATCGGGCGCAGATGGAGGCGAAGATCTCAGGAATTCAGGCGCGTCAATCGGTTGTAGAGTTACAAATCGATCAAGCCGAGGCGGAGATACTGGATGCCATCATACAAGAGAAAAATTATGAAGTACAGACCGCGCAAACCCGCCAAGACATTGCCGAAGAGCAAACGAGTCGTGCCCTGAATAGAGCCGGTCGCGCCGAAAAACAGGCGGCTGATGCGCAAGCCGAGGCGGAGGCAGCGAAGAAAGCTGCCCAAAAGTCGATGCGGTATCATGAGACTCAGTTAGCCATTTCGGAAGCTAAACACGTTCTTAAGTTTGCCAACGAAGCTGATGCTACAGTTCACGCGCCGATTGACTATGAGAAGGCTGAGAACCTGATTGCCGAGGCACTTGCGTCGCTACAGCGTGAAGCTTTCGATGAGGCAGCCGAGCTCGCAAGTCAAGCAGAGGAGCGAGCGCAAAATGCTCGCCGAGCGTCCCTTAAGGCTGCGGACGCGGTGAACGCGAAGAAAACTCAGGCGTTTACAACGGCGAAACTCGCAATTGCCGCAGCACAGGCGGAGATTGATCGATCCGAAAAAGTATACGCATCTGTACATGCTGAAGATCTCTTTCGGCGCGCCGCCTCGACACTTGAACAAGCGGATTCTTCGTTAAACGCCGAACAGTATTCGCAGGCTCTGCAAAAAGCGGAACAGGCGGAAAATCTTGCGCGTCAGGCGTATACGAAAGCCGAGGGGATAGACAGTCAACGACGGGCGCAAGAGGCGTTGGAGGAACAGATTGCGCAGGCGAAGGATGCGATATTCAAAGCGGAAGAAAGTATTGAGGGCGGGCGCACGACGGATGTCCCGCAGCTTGCGCCCGAGATTTACAGACGATCCACCGCTCTATTAGCGGACGCAAGAACCGCGCTATCTGACGAGAATTACGAATCCGCCATCAGGTTCGCCGAGCAGAGCCAAGGCGCGCTTGCTGAAGCAATTGACGCCGCCAAGCAAGTGAAGACCGTAGAAAACCGTATTTTTAAGGCTGCTAGTGCGATTTCATCGGCTGAGGTTGGAATAAACGAGTACGGAATCCTAATTCGACTTAGCGGAAATCTCTTTAACTCCGGAAGCGCAAAACTGAATGCCGAATCTTTACCGCGCTTGAAGCAACTCGCTGAAGTTATCAAAAATTTCCCAAATCTCGATGTTCGAATTGAGGGACACAGCGATAGCAGTGGCAGCGAGGAAGCCAATCTCAGATTGACGGAGAAGAGAGCAATCGCATTCAAGAAATACCTTGTGGAACAGTGTGGCGCGCCGGACGAATGGCTCACGACTGTTGGGTTGGGAGAGACCGCGCCGATTGTAACCGAAATTGACAATTCGAGTAAGGCAAAGAACCGACGGATTGATACAATTATCCTAACGCGACAGTGAACCGGCACGGATAATCACCGGGTTGGGAATCTTAACGGTCATGGCATATCCGGGACCACCGCCACAGCTTGACCCTTTTATCGTTACCCAAATATCCCAAAGTTTGTTCGGCGATCGGTTTATCATCTTCTACGACAACATCATTCAGTTTCACAACCACTGTTACTCCGTTGAGCGGATCAACGAGCCCAATCATCCCTACTATGAACACTACTATTTGGTGGATGTGAACTCCAAGTTGGCGATGTGCACCGATATCGAGTGTGCGCCGCCCGGGAGTTACGGCGCAATCTTTGATCCGGAAACAGGGGAGATTGTGGGATTCGATCAACCCGATGCGGTTGAGTGAGCCGTGAGGTACTCACGCGAAATGGAGTGTGTTGAGCCCTATGACTCATACTCACGTCATGTACTTGCCGATCAGCAAATCCAATTTGCGGCGGGTATCTTCGGGGATAAGTTTTTGGTTGGTTGCGATCGATTTTTCGAGAGCGGTAGAACATGCGCACCCGTTTCGCTCGTTAGGAATCCTGCGAATGATGGCTCTGACAGTCTCTTTCGCGGTTTCCACGTTTGCAAGCAAGTGCTGTAAGATCATCTCCGCCGTGACATTGTCGTGGTCCGGATGCCAACAATCGTAATCTGTTGAGCAGGCGAGCGTCGCATAGCAGATTTCAGCTTCGCGCGCAAGTTTGGCTTCCGTAGCCGCCGTCATGCCAATGACATCAAAGCCGAGGTTTCTGTACACATTCGATTCAGCCTGCGTTGAGAAGGCGGGACCTTCCATACAGATATACGTGCCGCCCTTGTGTGTTTTTACGCCAACCGAAGTGCCTCCCTCATAAATGAGTTCGCTTAGAACGGGGCAGAATGGATGGGCGAGACTGACGTGAGCCGAAAGCCCCTCTCCAAAAAATGTGCTTATCCGATTCTTGGTATGATCGTACAACTGATCCGGAACTACAAAGTGACGGGGTTCTATCTCCGATTTCAGGCTGCCGACGGCGCTAACGGAAATTATCCACTCGACTCCAAGGCTCTTCAGCGCATAGATGTTTGCGCGCACGTTGACCTCCGAGGGAAGTAAGCGATGTCCCACTCCGTGGCGCGGCAGGAATACTACCCGTTTCTCTTCAATCGTGCCCAATATCAGCGAGTCGCTGGGTTTTCCAAAAGGGGTGTCGAGGTCAATCTCCTCTACGTCGCTTAGTCCTTCCATCTGATAGAAGCCGCTGCCGCCAATCACCCCGATTTTGACATTCATAGATCCTCCAATCATCTTTGAAGATAGATATATTGCACGTTATAATGTCCCTGGTCTTTTATGATGATGTATTTGTTTGATTTTGCGCGGACTGCCGATGCTAACACTAAAAACGAATCTCGGGGCTAGATTCCGCGTAGGGTTTGTCCACATCGTAAGGAAAGGTTCTTACAAAGGATGGTCTCGTTACAGTGCGGAGATTTGGCAATCGAAGGTGAGTCGGGTTCCGCTGTTGCCACATACATACGCGTGAGGGAATTGGACCTCGTTTTCGATCTAGGTCGATGTCCGATGAGTTTCATCGGAACCGGACATGTGTTCATCTCCCATTTTCATTTGGATCACTACTTTGGGCTGCCGATATATATCAGTCAGCGCTGGCTTGCGGGGATACCGCCCGGGACGATTTATGCTCCCAAAGCTGGCGTAGAGCAGTTGCGGAGCATCTTGGACCAAATTTCAATACTCGACTGCGGTGCCGTGTGGGACTATCAAGTCACACCGGTTCAGGCGGGAGATCGGATTCCGTTCCGACAGAACTTGGTCGCGCATGTGTTGCCAGGTTTCCACAGGGTGCCGTCGGTCGGTTACCTCATTTGCGAGTCCCGCGACAAACTCAAGCCCGAATTCCACGGCTTGGCGGGACAAGAGATCGCCGAATTACGCCGATCCGGTACAAAGGTAACCGCCCAAGTCGAGTTGCCGTTAATCGCATACATGGGAGACACACAACGCTTTGAACCTGATGCTCATCCTTTGTTGCGGAAGTGCAAGGTCTTAATCTGCGAGTGCACCTTCCTCACCCCGGAACACCGCAAACGCGCGGAAAGATCGATGCATCTTCATCTTGACGATATGCCGGCTTTATTGGATGCATTTGAAAGCGAACATATTGTACTCACCCACTTCTCACGCCGATATACGCCGGACGCTATTCGCGAACGTATCAACTCCGTGTTATCGCCTGTGGACTGCTCCCGCGTTCAACTTTTAATTTAGACGCTGTGGTTCGCGGGTCACCAAAAGCAAGGAGTCAATTCCCTGTATCTCCTTGGAAAATTCGGATTAACAGAGATTTCTCACGCGGGTAGTCATCAGGATCTTGATCCGATGTCCCTGCCTCCTGTTCGATGTCAAACTCGTACCCGTCGCCGTCCTCATCTATCTCAAACTGACCGATAATTTGCTCCGCTTCCCGATAATATTCTAGATCGCGTCCAAGGGCCATGTAGGCTCTAAATCCCAAATAAGCTTTGGTAGATTCGCGAATATCGCGATAGCAAACAGCTTGTTGGTAGATGGCTTCATTGCGCCACTTGGAATCGGGATTGTTGTCAAAAAGGTCTTGGTAGGCTTCAATCGCCTGATCAAGTTGTCCGGTCAACTGATATATCCTGCCAATCTGATAACGCGCGTCCGCAGCCGCAAATTTTTTATACGGATGTTCGTCTACCAGTGTCCGGTAGGCGACAATAGCACTAGGATAGTTTCTGAGGTCTTCCCAGCGCCGCCCTATAAACTGAAAACAGTGGACAACAATATCAACGTAACGCCGTGATGAGTACCTTTCATCTTGCAAGATTTTCCTGCCGGTCTCTTCGTATTCAATCGCTTTTTTGCTTCGATATCGCTTAATCTCCAATTGATTTTGGGCAATCTCCTCTAAGTCGCGTGCCGTTTCCTTCAGCAGACGAACGGCTTGCGTTGCATCGTAAGAGTCGGGATACATCTCAATCACTTTATTGTAGGCGGGCCAACCACCCTGATAATCGTACAATTTATAGAAATGGATTTCTCCGATCTTCGTCAGTGCTTCGGGAGCTTTTTCGTAGTCTGGAAACTCATCAACCACGAATTCGTAATGCGCAATCGCCTCCGGATAATCACCGAGTCTATCGTAGTTCTCGGCGACATCATACAGCGCTTGAGCGGCGATACCGTAACTTTCCATCGCGTTGTTTTGAGCATATAGCGCGCTGTGGTGTTGGTACTTAAGCTGCGCCTCTTCGATAAGCCCACGATACTTGCGAATGTCCGCGAGGGCGCTTTTTGCCCTGTCCGCATAATAACCTGATGGCGCTATCGCTAATATCGCACTATAACTCTTGATGACCTCATCCCATTCGTAGAGCCTCTTGTGAATCTCGGAAATCTGCCACAGGGAACGCTGCGCAAATTTGCCGGTCGGCTCGGCTTTAGCGATAGCTCGGTAGGAATTAAGCGTTTCATCATAGAATGCTTTCTTTTGCTGTATTTTCTCGCGCCACTTCTCTTGCTCGGTGTCCTTGTCCGCCGTAATACGAAACGCTTCCGCCGCATCAAACTGCCTGTCGGCATCCCGGATTCTTGCGCCGATTGGAACAAGCTTTACCCCGCTGCAGCCCATAGCCGTTAGCGTGGCGAAAACCGTTGCTAAGAGAAGGTTAAAGCACACGAAGTGTTTCAATTTATAACCTAGAAATCAGTAGGAGTTTTCGCCAAAATATCAACATCGAAAGTATGTGTCTTACAGTGCACCACGTCGAGATGCCTTCTTTGATGGCTCATTCAAAATAACGGCTTCTACAATCTCCGATAACCTCAAAGAATTAACAGTGCTACCGTTGAGGAACTCCACCTTGACCATCAGCGTCCGAATATTATCCGCGACTTAGTCGTCTAAGGAATGCCCCTAATTTCAAAGTCATTACTCAGTCTTCGTAAAGATTGGCAACAGTAAGACTCGTCATAAGAATTGCCCATGTACCCCAGAAAACGCTGTTGTACAGTCGTCCATTCCGTACTTTTCGATCGCGGTATCCTGCAAGAAACCCCTTCTGAAAGGAGTCCGCCTCGGTCGCTATGATTTTTTGCATGGAAGATGGCACATCTTTCGGGGAAGAACTGAAGCGGCCCTCGGTCTTGGCGAACGCTATGCCCGCTTCATACCCTCGGTCAAACTCTCCCGCCTCAACGGAATACCTCGTTGTAAAGAAGTGGTAGGTGCCCTTCGAGGCACAGCCTGAACTAACCAAAACACAACAGAAGAGTACGCCGATGTGTTGGATCTTCATGCTTGGCTCCTGTTTCGTGTTAGTCAGAATATGACTATAGTAAAACCAAAAATTTTTTATACACTGCGGTAGGTTCGGTTTCCTAACCGAACCGGTATTTATATAGTCCCGTAGGTGCGGTTGGAAAGGGATCTCTATCGCGCTCCTTATCCAGTCGCTTGATCACCTACCGAAATATGTGTAAATATGAATGGAATTGACTATACCCTTAGCGTCTAGTAGGCAAGCACTACACAAACCACAATTCATTAAAAAAGCAGGGAACACGGAGTTCCCTGCTTTTTTGTTTTAGTGAAACCGATTCGATTAGGATTTTACCCCGGGGTTATCGTCCGGGTCTCGATCGGAAGTACCCGCTTCTTGCTCATGATAAAACTTGTACCCGTCGCCGTCCTGATCAATCTCTAACTGGCGGACAATCTGTTCCGCTTCCCGATAGTATTGCACATCGCGACCGAGACTCATGTACGCTTTGAAAGCTTCATAAGCTTTGGCAAACTCGCGAATACCACGGTAGCATACAGCTTGCTGATAGACCCCTTCGTTGCGCCAGGTTGATTCAGGATTGTTTTTAAACAGGTCCTGATAAGCTTCAATTGCCTGTTCAAGTTGCCCATTCAGTTGATATAATCTGCCAATGTGGTAACGCGCATCCGCAGCCGCGAATTTCTTGTAAGAGAGTTGATCCGCCAACGTCCGATACGCGACAATGGCATTAGGATAGTTTCTAAGGTCCTCCCAACGCCGCCCGATAAACTGAAAGCATTGAACGACAATGTCGACATAACGGGAACCGTATCTTTCGTTCGGCAAAATTACCCGCCCGCTATTCTCATATTCAATCGCTTTTTTGCTTCGATACCGCTTAATCTCCAATTGATTTTGGGCAATCTCCTCTAAGTCGCGTGCCGTTTCCTTCAGCAGACGAACGGCTTGCGTTGCATCGTAAGAGTCGGGATACATCTCAATCACTTTATTGTAGGCGGGCCAACCGCCCTGATAATCGTACAGCTTATAGAAATGGACGTAGCCTATCTTAGTCAATGCCGCTGGCGCTTTTTCATGCTCCGGAAATTCATCAACCGTCCGCTGATAATGAGCGATTGCTTCCGGATAGTTACCTAGCTGTTCGTAACCGTCAGCAACATCATACAGCGCTTCACCAGCTGTGTGATAGTGTTCCTGCGCGTTTTCTTGGGCATATAGCGCACTGTAGTTTTGATATCTGCGCCGCTTCTCTTCAATAAGCTTGCGATACTTGCGAATGTTGGCAATACCACTCTTTGCTTGACCGCCGTAGTAACCTGACGGCGCTATCTCTATGATCGCGTTATAGTGTTCGGTGGCTTTTTCCCACTCGTATTGCTTCTTGTAAATTTCGGCAATCTGATAGTGGGATCGCTGGGCATATTTTCCGGTAGGATCGGATTCGATGATTTCGAGATAAGCGTTAAGCGCTTTATCATAAAGCATCTTTTTTTCGGCAACTTGCTCGCGCCACTTTTCTCGCTCTTCATCTTTGTCAGCTTGGATTCGATACGCCTCTGCTCTATCAAACTTTTTGTCGGCGTTTTGGACTCTTGCGCCGATCGGAACAATCTGCACACCGCCACAACCGGCAAGTGTAATGGTAACCAGAACAAATGCGAGGCACAGGTTAAAACACACAAATCGTTTCATTTTGGGTTCCTCCAAATCTGTAATCGAATATGATTAAATATAGTCGAGTCAATCCACGCTTCACTCATGGCTGTAATTGCACTCGACCCGCTACCATGTAGAATTTTCCATTTTAACAAAAATCGCTTCTGAGGATATATTATACCATCTCCGCTAATATATCAAGAAAATTCTTACTATTTCATCAACTCCCGTAACAACGATCAAGTGAGTTCAAACGTCCGTACAGAATCGATCAAACGAATACTTATGGTGATAGATGGTCCCATAGGGACGACGATAGAAATCCCTCCGAATCGCTACTGTTCCTGCAACTCCATTTGGCACTGACAGTTTTCGTTGATGCCAATTGACCTTTTTGTTATAATCAAATGTTGGTTATTATAGGTAGACGCTATGACATCTTCCGATCACTCGTGGGAACAACCACCGGAATCGTACACTCTCTTAACGGAGGATGTCCACGTATGGAAAGCCTCATTGGACCGCAATCCATCGGAACTCGACAGCTTAAGACAAACCCTCACACCCGATGAACAGAAACGAGCTGATCGATTCCGATTCGAGATACACCGTGACCGGTTCATTATTGGACGAGGAGTACTTAGAGCTATCCTCGGCAGGTACTTAAATCGACATCCGAACCAATTACGCTTTCAATATACTTCCTACGGCAAACCGATTCTTCCCTCTGAAACGGAGAATTTGAGCTTCAATTTATCCCATTCACACGACCTTGCCCTCTACGCAGTAACTCGGAGACGGGAAATTGGGGTCGATGTAGAGTTCATCCGCAAAGATGTCAATCTGCTCGGAATTGCCAAACGGTTCTTTTCCGCACAAGAGTATTCACAACTTCAAGCACTCCCCGAGTCTTCCCAACTTCAGACATTCTTCGATTGCTGGACGCGAAAAGAAGCATTCATTAAAGCAAAGGGCGAAGGGCTTTTATTGGCGCTAGACCAGTTCGACGTGTCAATCGCCCCGGGAAAACCTGCGGCGCTGTTGCGTACGAAATGGGATCCTGGTGAAGCCTCACTCTGGTCGCTAAGATCGTTGAAACCCGCTCCAGGCTATGCTGCCGCGCTGGCGGTGGCAGAAAAAAATTGGAATCTACGGAACTGGAATTATGATTTGGCATAGTCGGAATGCTCAGATGTGTTAAGACGCTTTCCGCATCATCGCCCCTGGTTTGTCGAAGTCTGTTCTAAGTTGACCGCAGGCGGCGGCGATATCGTGTCCTTTGCTGAATCGGATGGGGGCGACGTGTTGGCCGGATGCGACGGTTTGTCGAAAACGCTCGATTCGATTGAGTTCTGGACGACGAAACTCCGAATCCTCAATCTCGTTGAACGGGATAAGGTTCAGCTTGCACGGCAACCGGCTCATCAGTTTGCGAAGACGTTTCGCGTCGGCGTCCGTGTCGTTCACATCGTGGATAAGCACATATTCAAGTGTGGCTTTTCTCTTCGTTGCAAGCGCCCACTCTTTCGCGGCATCAAGCACCTCGTCAATGGGATATTTTTCGTTAATCGGCATCAAACGAGTCCTAACGTCATCCGTAGTGGCATTGAGTGAGAGCGCCAAGTTGCATTTCAACCCTTCTTTGGCGAGTTGACGCATCCGAGGCGCAAGACCGACAGTCGAGATTGTGATTCGTTTTTCAGACAATCCATAGCCGTCCGGATCGGATAACAGACGCACCGATTTCAACGTATGGTCGTAGTTGGCTAACGGTTCTCCCATGCCCATGTAAACGATGTTTGTCACCGCCTCATGCTCGCTCAAATCCCTTTCAATAGCCGTGAATTGGTCCAGAATTTCCGACGCACTCAAATTACGAAAAAAGCCCATCTTCCCCGTTGCACAAAAATCACACGCCATGGCACACCCCACCTGTGACGATATGCAGATTGTCGTGCGTTCTTGATCGCGCATCAACACACTCTCAACCCTATCTCCGTTCGCTAGTTCAAACAGATACTTGGTGGCAACATCTGCGTCGGAGATCGTGCAACGATTGGCGCGTACCTCGCTAACGGAGGCTTCTGCAAGCAGCTTCGCTCTGAAACTCTTGGGCAGATTCGTCATCTGTTCAAAGTTCGACACCCGTTTACCGTAGATCCATGAGGCGAGTTGCACCGCCCGATACTTAGGTTCGCCCCATTCTGAGACAAGCGTTTCCAATTCGGGCAGCGTTAGTCCCTTCAAATTGAACTTCTCTGCTGATTCAAAGGTTGCCATCGGTTTTTCGTTATTCATGCGTCGCCCAGCATTTCTTGAATGAATCTTAGACAAATCGAGTTAGTGCCGTTATTCGTAAGTGTTTAGTGGCTAGTGATTAGTGGATCTCTACCGCACTCACTATCCGTTCGCTTGCTGGTCAGTAAAACCCCAGAGCCATAGGACGGGCAATGAAGAGAAATCTCTATCGCATTCGTTATTCACTCATTTGATCCTACTACAAACCGAAAAAATGAGCATCCACACGAGATCCGCCTAGAAAATGGGAAAAAAGCAGTCTAGATTCACAGTGCTCGACTCCAGAAATCAAGGGACTAAACAGTTACCGTTATTCTATGAAGCGTCTAGTTTCTGCACAAGAATCTGGTTGACCATCTGCGGGTTCGCTTTTCCTTTGGTAGCTCTCATGACCTGCCCGACGAGAAAACCGATTGCCTTCTTCTTCCCATCTCTGTAATCCTGCGCCGACCCCGGATTGTCCGCAATCACCTGATCGATAATCGTCTCGATTGCCGACGAATCAGAGATTTGAGCAAGCCCTTTCTCCTCGACAATTTGTCGTGGCGGCTTGCCCGTTTCAAAAACTTCGGGGAGAACGGATTTGGCTATCTTTCCGCTGATTGTGCCGTCTTTGATAAGATTGATGAGTTCGCTCAGATGCGCTGGGGAGACTTTCGAATCTTGAATGTCAAGTTCCGCGCTGTTCAACAATCCCGACAAGTCCCCCATAATCCAGTTGCTGCTGTTTTTCGGATCACCACTTAGGCGGGCGGTTTCGTCGAAAAAGTCAGCCATCTGGTGTGTCGCTGTCAAAAACTCCGCGTCGTAATCGGGAATTTGATACGCCGTCACGAAGCGTTTTCGCCGCGCTGCGGGCAACTCGGGCAACCCGGAACGAGTTTTCTCAATCCTTTCGGGGCTTACATTGGTGCGCACAAGATCCGGCTCGGGAAAATAGCGATAATCATGAGCCTCCTCTTTGCTTCGCATAGGGGAAGTCCGCCCCGTGTCGAGATCGAACAACAACGTTTCTTGATGAATTTCACCGCCGTCATCCAAGATTCGTGCTTGGCGCTTTTCTTCGTATTTTAGCGCCGCCAAGACGTGTTGGAATGAGTTCTTGTTTTTAAGCTCTGTGCGCGTTCCGAACTCTTGGCTACCGGTTGGACGCAGCGAAATGTTGGCGTCGCATCGAAAACTGCCCTCCTCCATATTGCAGTCGCTGATGTCGATATATTCGATAATCTCCTTGACCGCTCGCCAATAGGCAATGGCTTCGTCGGGGGACCTAAGGTCCGGCTCACTAACAATTTCGAGTAACGGTACGCAGGCGCGGTTAAGGTCCACATAACTCCGATTCGCGTTGCCTGCTACATCTGCATGCACCAGCTTGCCTGCGTCCTCTTCCAAATGAATCTGATGGATGCGTGTCCGATGGGTTTCACCCTCAAATTCAAAGTCGACATAACCGTTGCGACCCAAAGGCGCGTATTTTTGTGAAATTTGGTACCCTTTCGGGAGGTCCGGATAGAAATAGTTCTTGCGATCAAAGGTGCAGGCAGAGGAAATATCGCAGTTTAGGGCTACCGCGGCACGGAGCGCGAATTCAAACGCTCGCTCGTTCAAGACCGGTAACACACCCGGCATTCCCAAACAGATTGGGCATGTTCGGGTGTTGGCATCCGTGCCGAACGCTACCTCGCAGTTGCAAAAGAGCTTGCTTCTCGTACTCAGTTCGGCGTGAATCTCTAAGCCGATGACGGTCTCATAATTGGAGCTGGTCATGTTTCATTCCTAATGATGATTGTAAATTTATCGCGTACATCAATCTGTTTATATTTCTCGTAATTGTTTAGTTTAGTCCAGAACTTACGCGCCAGCAGGAAATCGCGACCTGGAGATCGCTCCTACATTACGCTCATCGTGCAGTAACAGGGATTAAACTGCAGCACGACGAACCAGCATTTCCAAAACAGATTGATAGGCTAAGCAGTTACTATTTCTCTTTGTTGGGGGGTTTCATGGATGGCTATCCTGTCCTCCCTGCTATGAAAGCTATGGGGTAACAGAATCGTCCAACCCCTCGTAAAGCGCGTGTGCAAATCCTTCGGGATCGTCTGTCCCGATTCGGCATGTCTTGCCGTTCTTCATCAGAAGTTCAATTGCCGAAAGACCATAGATATTGTAAAGCCAGCCGCGCGGAGTATATCGAATCCCCAAACCATAGTACCACGGATTGCGAACTTTCGCGTAGGTCTCAACGTCGCTTAACTGAATGCGTTTACGGATAATTCCCACACCGAATTGAACCGTAATCGCTCCGCCTCCGACTCTCACCGTCAATGTCGAGAACAGTGCCAGCAATACGGGAAATAAAATCAGGATAATTAAAGTGTACGGTTGGAATCCTGTGAAGACATTTGTGCAAGCGAAAAACAGGATTATCGCGCTCCAAGCGATGACATGTATGTAACCAACTTGGGTGTGTTTGTATTCTCTCATCAACTCCCGACGCTTTTTCTTTGTTGCATTGGCGGCTCAGAGCAGAATCATCCCGCGTGCGACCTTCCCTTCAAGCATATCGTCAAAGGCCGTGTTCACATCCTCCAATCGATAGGTTTGGGTGATTAACTCGTCCAGTTTGAGGACGCCGGCGCGATACAGCGCAAGCAGACGCGGCATATCGTATCGAGACCGGGATGAACCGTAACAACAGCCTTTTACCGTTTTCTCGCCCCAAAACACAACCCCCGAGTCAAGGGATAGTGGCTCACGGGGAGGTGCGCCCACCCAGACAGCAGTTCCCCCGGGCCGTAAAGCATACAGCACTTGCTCGTAAGTGGTACGTGTGCCAATCGCTTCAATCGCATACTCGACGCCTAGCCCATCCGTTAAGGCACGAATCTCCTCTATGGGATCGACCTCGTCCGCGTTCACCGCATGTGTGGCGCCGAATTGCATCGCAAATGCCAGTTTTGATTCTAGTAAATCGACGGCGATGATTTTCTCCGCGCCGGCAATGGCAGCCCCCTGAATGACATTCAAACCGATACCGCCTGCACCGAAAACAGCGACACTGCTCCCGGGACGCACCTGAGCGGTATTGGTCGCGGCACATACCCCGGTCGTAACGCTGCAACCGATGAGTGCAGCCTTGTCCAATGGAATATCGCGGTCGATGGGCACCGCACAGGTTTCAGGAATCACACTGTACTCGGCGAAAGAAGCCACCGTCGCAAAATGATGAATGGGTTTCCCATTTTTCTTGAAGCGAGTCGTGCCGTCCGGAAGGAACCCCTCCTTTTTCTCTCTTGCCGTTAGGCAAAGGTTGGAACGGCCTTGGACACAATAAATACAATGACCGCAGGATTCCATCCATGAAAGAATAATGTGGTCACCAGGTTTTACCAACGTAACCCCTTTCCCGACCTCTTCAACCACGCCCGCGCCTTCATCGCCGAGCACAGTAGGCAACGGAGGCGTTAGTAACCCAGTGACAACGTGATAGCAACTATGACACACTCCCGTAGCCGCCATTTTGACGAGAACTTCCCCTTCCTTCGGAGCCTCCATCTCAATATCGTCGACGACGACCGGTTGATTCGGTTCGTACAAGACTGCGGCTTTCATGCGTCCTCCCGTAGGATTCTATCCCTCACGCCGGATGTAAAGTGTGGAAAGGGGCACCACAATCGATTACGTTGATAATTTAGTGGTTTTCTCGGTAAATATTTAATGCAATCAAAGAGTTCGCGACCGGGAGGTCGCTCCTACCTATACTCGGGTGGCACAGTGTGGTTTACGGCACACGGCGTGTGCCTACTACCTTAATCCAATGACATGCAAATTTAGCGAGTGAACCATTTAGTGGTTGATTTTCTAAAAACATATGGTAAGTGTTGGGTGATGGCAGTTAACATTGTCTGAACTGTGATTTATGTGATGAAGTGATTGCCATGATTATCAATTCTTAGTTGCCCGTGATGAGTGGATTCAACCATTACCTTGAAGCCACTTTGACTCCGGGAAGAAACCGAGTTTTGAAGAAAAAGGGATCTCTATCAGGATCTACTATCGCCTTAGGATTTCTATCGCGTTCCCTATTCGGTCACTTGATCTATTCGTTCAGTTGATCACTCATTATCCATTCGCTTGATGGTTTCATTAAGGATTAAATACTTAGCGAATGAACCACTAAATGGTTTTCTCGCTAAATATTTAATGCAATCAAAGAGTTCGCGACCGGGAGGTCGCTCCTACCTAGACTCGGGTGGTACAGTGTGGTATACGGCACACGGGGATCTCTATCGCGTTCCTTATCCAGTCACTTGATCCTACTACTTTGAGACGATGCCATAGACTCTTAGCGAGAGAACCATTTAGTAAGATTTGGCATAATTTTGGTGTTCCTTTTCCCCGTCACCAAGGAGCCTGCAAACCGTTGTTCCAATCCTAAAGAATGCAGTAGTTGTCTTCCATTGCGAACTATATGGTCACCTCATTTTACCCGTCTTCATCGGAACGGTCAATGAGAATCTTCCCTCGTGCCTACGCTGAAGTCTCTGTCGCCTTCGCTAATCACTCAGGTGATCACGCGCTATTCGCTCGGTCGATTCCAGTTGATGGTTAGGGAGTCGTACGTTTCGGGAATCGGAATTCCCTCCTACTCGCAAGAATCCGCATCGCATCCGTCTATTGGCGCGCAACTCCTATTTGTTTGACTCTAATCTTGAATTCCACTACAATAAATCAAACGATACCAAACGATACATTTAGGAGGTACTTTATGGCTACCGAAAAACTGGCGAATTCGGAGATTGAAGGGCGCTTAAAAGGCGTCTCAGGTTGGAGTGTCGAGGATGGCAAACTGCATAAGCAGTTCCAATTTGAAACGTTCGTTGAAGCCTTCGGTTTTATGACGAGCCTCGCGCTCATAGCCGAAAAAATGAACCATCACCCGGAGTGGTTCAACGTCTACAACCGCGTCACGATTGACCTCATGACGCACGACGTTGGGGGCATCAGTGATTTGGACTTTCAGTTGGCTAAGGAAGCGGATACACTGGCGGGCTGAAATGCCGATTCTGAGGCTACTTACCGAGCATCTGTACGACTGCCGCTGCTGCAACCTCGGTATCACGTAAAGATGCGGCTGGCACGGGTTCCGTCAAAATCTGCCGGATGTGGCGCTCTAGTGTCTCAACGCTGTACCAGCCGACAGAGGCGCGACGCATAATATCGGCGTACACGCGCTGCCGCTTGGGTCGCCTCCGAGTTTTGTGGTCAATCGGTACGATGAATGCGCGACGTCCGCTGCTAGCGGCTTCGCAGACCATCGAAAAGCTGTCTTCGGTGACAAGTATCACATCCGATAGCGCGAGGATTGCTTCAACCGGATTGGGGATGGCGCTCTCTCTATCCGCCAACACCAAGATTGGGCAAATGCCGGGATCTGTTAGGCGTTGGCAGATTAACTCGGTCACTGCGGGCGGGGTGCGGCGCGAAGTGGTCAACAGAATCTGACAGTTGAGTTTTCGGCTGACTCCTTCCAAATCGTCAATTAACCGCGTTGCTGTTTGCTCAGTAATGGTGTCGTAGCGGTCCTCGCCGCCGACCAAGACACCGATTCTCGGGCGGTGCGGCAGGTTAAACTCGGTCTGTAGTTCCTTGCGTCGCGTATTAAGCTTATCTTCGAAGACAGAATTGGGAACGCCAACTGTCTTGCAAACGTGTTTTTTCTCGCGACGGGGCCAATTCTCCCGCGGGAGTATGGCTAAATCGAAGTAAATCGTGCCGATGGGTGATGGACGACGGCAGGTCACGGTCTTCGCGCCGAACAATTGCCCGAGAAGCAGGTTGATCGACGCAACGGACGATCCTGTAGAAAGGATAAAATCTGCCCGTTTCAAGGCGGATATCTCATTGAAGGTCTCCGGTTGCAGCCCCACCCAAAGCAGTCGCTTTATAAACCATTGGGGCAGTCGAAACCCGCCAAGTAAACAGATCAGCACTCGAAGAATATTGTCGTGCCGCTTCCCCCGAAATTTGACGGTTATCCACCGAGGGTGGCACGCGTTTATACGCTGTATGACGCCGAGAGATTGGTTTGAGTGCCCCGCTTTGCCGTCACTGAGTACGATTGCGTCGAAATGCCTCTCTTCAACACTTGTAATATCAGATTGCCCGTTTTCCATTGCGAAGATTTGTCTTAGGATGGCGGTCCTCGTGCATACCGTCCGTGAAGCAATTTAACGCAAGCTGCTACTCACAAGATTTTAGACATGTACCGTCGTTTTTATAGTCGTTTACATTCATATTTACACATATTATGATTGTGTGTTAATGAACGGTAACGATATTTATTTCATTGCCCACAAAATCGGACGCGCCCTCGTAGCGCAAGGGATCTCTATCGCATTCGCTATTCGCTCATTTGATCTGTTAGTTTGCGCATGCCACAATCTAACAGATTGTGGTACAGAAGAATGTCATTATTCACAAGCATGTGTAATTTTTA
This sequence comes from Candidatus Poribacteria bacterium, assembly GCA_965204085.1. GTDB lineage: Bacteria > Poribacteria > WGA-4E > WGA-4E > JAJDTR01 > JAJDTR01. Next base: position 855,948 of record CBDBEE010000003.1, read on the forward strand.
GTTGCAATGACTATAAACGAGAATAATCCGTTAATCGTGGAGATTTCGTAGCGCACGGGATCTCTATCAGGATTTGCTATGGGATAGCTATCGCAGGATTTGCTATCGCGCGCGCTATTCGCTTGCTTGATCTGTCAGTTTGCGCATGCCACAATCTAACAGATTGTGGTACAGAAGAATGTCACTAATTCTATTTCATTTGCCGCGGAGCGCGTATCGGCTGCCTCTACTCCGCGATTGTATACTCAATCAATTCGGTAATCCCGTCTTCATCTTCGATTTTCACTACTCCAACTTCGGGCGCAAGCCAGATGTTCTGCACTTCGGTGCGGAGTAGTTCCTCCTCTTCCTCATTAACGACCGCCGTAACTTTGGAATCGTACTGAATTTTGAAACAGTCGTCGAACGTACCCGCCGAAGTTTCAACGGATTCCAAACGGGTGACAATCCCCTTGTTCACCCAATTGAGTTCAAACGGGAGAATGAAATTGCCCTGATCCCGGAAAATTACATTTCCGGACGCTCTCATATCGATAACTTCCCACTGAATACCGCGCGCGGGTGGAATGCGGAAAAAGACGAGTTCCTCTTGAGAAACCGCGTTCACGTTAATCTTGATGTCTCCAAACTCCTGATAACTATCTCGAAGGAATTCCGTCAAATCTTCCTTGTAAGCTCGATCAATCTCATCTCCGACAAAGAAAAGAACACGATTTCGAGTTATCCGGTACGAAGGGGTTTTGAGAAAGTTGAATCGGGCATCTTCAATTGGCGGATCGTAATTGAAGACGTGATAAAGGTGTAGACCAATCTCTGCGGTTTCCGTGACTTCGCGCCCCCACTCAAAGCCGTCCGGGTTCCGGTAGACCCATCGACTCCCAATCGTATTCGGATAGTAGTTGGGTGGTTCCTCGACAGGTCTTACGACACTTACCCGTGTTATGCCCTCTTCTCCATCTCCGCATCCAAGAATCATCAGCAGAAGAATTGGAATGCAAAGCGTTCCTCGCATCAGCCGATTGTGCATTTTCTCTCTTTCCTCCTAATGTGGATTGAGGAGCGGAATCGGTGTGCGACGAAAGGATTAACCTTTATTCGGAGAACCAGATTACATTACTTTGCACACCCGCTTTTGTAGAACCGTCGACTATCTCGCCTCTGCGAGATGGTACTCAATCAATTCTGCGGTTATCTCCGCGCTCTCTATTTTTACCGGTCCCACTCCCGGAGCTAACCACACCGTTTCCAAGTTTAGGTTCGGCATTAAGTTGGAAAACACGGCTGATAACTCTTCGCGGAGCGGATCTTCACGATCGCGCCATATATCCTCCCATATGTCACGGCCTCGCTCGTCGGGGCCCCACTCAAATTCTAATGATTCGTTTGTCTCGTACTGGATTTTTAGGCAGTTCTCAAAGCTGCCGGCAGGTGTTTCAACGGATTCGCGGAAGCCGGCAGTTCCCGTAACTACCCAGTCCGCTTCAAATGAGTGGCTGAACTCGCCAATGCCCTCACCTCCCCTCAGACTGATATTGAGCGCGTCCCATCTCAAACCGGCGGAAAGCGGAAGGCGGAGCATTGTCAATTCGCCGTCCGAGACAATTTTTGTCTTATAGAAGTCCAGATAAAATCCGTCAACTTGCTCAATCGCACCGCTGATGGCGTCATCAATCTCGTTTTCGATTAGAAGGAGCAGACGGTTGGGTGCTGCCGCGATTTTCGGAGTTTTGAGAAACTCAAATTGGGCCTCCTCAAGTGGCGGGTGGTAGTTAAAAACATGGTAAAGGTGTAATCCGATTTCCGTGGCTTCCTTAACCTCGCGCACCCATTCCGAACCGTCAGGATTTCGGTAAACCCATCGGCTGCCTACGGTCATGGGAAAGTAATTCGGAATAACTTCGTCGGATTTTATATTCTTCTCGGTTTCATTCGTGACCTCCTCGCCTGCGCCGCACCCAAAAAACACTAGGAGAACAAAAAACGAGGGAATCAATCCAAAATGTCGACGCATGGAAATTTTTACCTCCCCATAGGGATCAAGTTAAGCGTCATGGATCGCAGTCACGCGGTTTCTAATGTCTTAAACAGTTAATCTCCATGTAGACATGGGCGATGGAATACCAACCCATTCGTTGATGGGTGCACCACAGAAGATGACTCATGACGCTTGTTTCCGAAGGTGCCGGTGCGGTTGGAAACCGCACCTACCGTATGGGGTGAGATTGAGATTTACTCCTCGCCCAATGGGGACTAAGTTAGGGTATTGCGGCGAAGAACTCCCCCGATACTAGACGAGCTCCCTTAACGTGATCCCTATGCATGGAAATTTTTACCTCCCTAGGGCAGTAGGTCACTATCGCCCGAGCAATATGAAGATCGCCGTCTCAATTTTTGGAAACAGGTCTACCTTCTCGGCTCAATTGTGCCCGCAACTTCTCCAATCGCGGGCTTAATATGACTGGGAATGCTTCACCGCGGGTTAATTTTCTGTGGGGTTCGGGAAGTCTGGATAATTCGACCGTTGCTTTGGCTTGCAATTCCTTGACGGACGGGAACCGGTACACCAATTTTCCTTGACGCACAATCGGGGTGAGCAATGCCTCTCCTCCTTGAGATGGCTCATCCCACAATCTTATGACATCTCGTTCGTAACGGCCTTGGGCGTCATGGAAGCGATAAACCTGCTTCCGTCCCGGTAAGGTCGATTTCCCCAGTTCATCGCTAAATTTCATCGTGGGAATCACACGGTGTCCATCAACACGCTCGACATGCTTGTAGACACCGGGCAACGCGGACACTCCGCCTTCGCCCGTCAGTGGATTGAAGTTGGCGCCGGTTGCCAGGCGTGTCCCGATGCCGAACCCCTCAATCGGCGCCTTCTGTGCTATTAGTCGGTCGATTTCGAATTCGTCTAGGTCGCCACTGGCAAAGATTTGAACATAGGTAAGACCAGCCGCATCAAGTATGGATCGTACCTCTTGACTCAGCCTTAAGAGATCGCCGCTGTCAAGTCGAACACTCCTCAAGCGATAACCCCGCGTTTCCATCTCCTTTCCTACAAGGCACGCGTTCTTCGCCCCCTGAATCGTGTCGTAGGTGTCAATGAGTAACACCGTATTGTTGGGGAAAGATTTGGCGTAGGCGCGGAACGCCTCTAATTCAGTCGGTCGGTCCAGGATAAACTTGTGCGCAACCGTCCCGACGCAGGGAATATCGAAATACCTTCCGGCAATGACCAAGGAGGTTCCTGCTACGCCGCCGATAAACGACGCCCGCGCCGCTAGAATGCCCGCATCGCGTCCGTGCGCCCGCCGCGCGCCGAAATCATAGCACACGGCTCCGCGCGCCGCACGAATCATTCGCGATGTCTTGGTCGCAATCAGTGTTTGGAAGTTCATGACACTCAGGAGGTATGTCTCGAAAATCTGAACGTCAATGGTCGGTCCAGTGATATTAATCAACGGCTCATTCGCAAAAACAGGAGTACCCTCGGGGACAGCATAGATGTCGCCTCCAAACTTGAAATGGCGGAGATAATCGGCGAAATCATCGCTCATATCCCCGGCCATCTGACTGTCCCGAAGCCACTTCAAGTCGGCATCGGTGAACCGAAGGTTCAAGATGTAGTGAATGACCTGCTCCAGCCCGGCGGCGATGAGATAATGGCCCTGGGGAATTGAACGCACAAAGTAATTTGCGGTGCAAACGGCATTGTTTTCATCATTAATGTCCGCCTGCGCCATGGTCAACTCGTAGTAATCGGCGAACAACGCCATCTGTGATTCACTCAGGAGTGCGGATTTGGGAGGGGGATTCATTGTTCGAATCTCTATTTTGGTGCCAATCTCGTGCGGATTATGTATGCCGACATACTAACCGTGAAGCCGAATGATTGTAATCGGATTCTATCTTAGATTATCAAGGCAAGTCAATGTTTTTGTAGGGCGAAATCAAGCGAACGGATTGCGAGATAACTATTGCGTGAGATTTCCTATCGGGAGTATCTACCGTAGTCGCTATTTTCTCTCTTGAGGGATCTCTATGGGATTAGCTATGGGATTTCTATCGCGGTCATTTTTCATTCCCTTGATCCCTCGTTATTCACTCGGTTGATCCTTCCTTATCCAGTCAGTTAATTCTACCGTTTATGGGGTGTTTTGGTGATTGTCTGAATCACGGATTTTCACTGATTAAACGGATTACACGGATTACGGGATCTCTATCGCGGGATTGGCTATGGGATCTCTATCGCGTTCCCTATTCGGTCACTTGATCTATCCGTTCAGTTGATCACTCGCTATTCACTCGTTTGATCTCCTTATCCAGTCGCTTGATCCTTCTGTCGAGTAAAATTGAGCTTGTTTTCTCATCAATCATGGGTTCTAATACGACTTACGCGGCACCAGCAGGCCGCGATTCGGAGATGGGATCATTATGGTCATACAGAAGTGATCACAATCTAACAGATTGTGGTACGGAAATCGTAATTGTTTAGTCCAGAACTTACGCGCCAACAGGAAATCGCGACCTGGAGAAGATTTCTATCGCCTTCCTTATTCAGTCAGTTGATCCTACCGTTTATGGGGTGTTTTGGTGATTGTCTGAATCACGGATTTTCACTGATTAAACGGATTACACGGATTACGGGAGCTCTATCGCGGGATTGGCTATCGCACTCGCTATTCACTCGTTTGATCTCCTTATCCAGTCGCTTGATCCTTCTGTCGAGTAGAATTGAGCTTGTTTTCTCATCAATCATGGGTTCTAATACGATTTACGCGGCACCAGCAGGTCGGGAATCGGAGTTCCCGCGTACAAGGGTCGCGACCTGGAGATCGCGGGATCTCTATCGCACTGGGATCTCTATCGCGTTCCCTATTCGGTCACTTGATCTATTCGCTCACTTGATCTATCCGCTCGTTTGATCCTACAGAAGACACAATTTCTGACAACGTGGAGTATAAGCTCCCGAATGTTCTGCATGAAATCGATTTTTCATGTGGCGAAACATGAAGAACGGAGAGTGGACCCATCTCGTTTTCTCATCACGGCGTAATGTAGCAGTGAACTCTTCTCAACTGTCCCAAAATGGGATTGTGTGTGTCATTATGGGATTAACTCGCCCGAAGCCACGCCATTACAGCCTTTCTGCCAATATCCTTCCCACCTAATCCACTTCAACTGTCCCATTTTGGGACACTATCACCCCATCCACTATCTGCCCGTCCATACCCTTCAAAGCCAAGCCTGGCAAGGGATTCCGCGGTTTCGTCCTCGTTCAATCAAGCGTTGGCACGGAAAATGCTTTAGAAAATGCTATATTATTAGGGTTTTTGATTCAACCATGGGTGGCAACTTGGGTTATTTTAGGAAACGTAGTTCGCAAGCAACCCGAGTTATAGACAGCCGCGCTCATACGTGACGACAATCCCGAGACGAGGAAAAATGAAAGACGAAGATAAACCCCAAGCGAAACTCAACCAGGAATTGCATCTCATTCGTCAGCGAGTGGCGGAACTGGAGCAGGACAAAGTCGAATACGAGCGGCTAACGAAGCAGCTATTGCTCGAAAACGATGAGTCGGTGAGGGAGTATTTCGACATTTACTACCATGCCCACGATATGGTTGTTTCTGTCGATATGGAGACGGAAAAGGTGCTCAGGTGCAATCAGGCTGCGATGGAAAATTTGGGCTACAGCAGAGCGGAGATTGTTGGACATCCCATTTTTAAGCTGTATCGTCAAGATTGTATCGAAGATGCCAAGGAACTGTTTCGCGTAATCACGGAGACCGGCGAGATACACGATGCCGAGCAAACGTTGCGGAAAAGGAATGGGGACAAAATCAATGTGAGTTTGAATGCCACAACCGTCCGTGATGAGGATGGGAACCCAACGTTGGCTCGATTTGATTGGCGCGACATCACCACGCGTATGGCGGAAACCGGTGACTTGCGCTCCGAAAACCGCCAACTGAAGGCGCGTCTGAGTTCCAACCGCCCCGAACACCCCGAAGTGTTTTCCGACATTATCACACAAGATCCGGCGATGTACTCAATCTTTCGGCACGTGGAATCTATCTCAGTCACCGGAGACACTGTGTTGATAACGGGGGAAACCGGGGTCGGCAAGGAGAAGATTGCGGAGGCGATTCACCGACTGAGCGGAAGATCGGGGGTGTTCCTTCCGGTCAACATCGCGGGGTCTGACGATCAGTTGTTTTCGGACACGCTTTTCGGTCACGAGAAAGGGGCATTCACCGGCGCGGATTCTGATCGAAGGGGTTTGATTGAACAGGCGTCGGGCGGCACGATGTTCCTTGATGAAATCGGGGACATTGGCACCGAGTCGCAACTTAAACTCCTGCGCTTTTTGGAGGATGGACAGTATTATCGGCTGGGTGACGACACCCCAAGAAGGTGCGAGGCTAGAACTGTTGTCTCCACGAATCGGACCATCGAATCCCTGATGACGGACCGAACTTTTCGAAACGATCTCTTCTTTCGCCTCCGAACCCATCACGTGCACCTGCCTCCGCTGCGCGAGCGCAAGGGGGACATTCCTTTGCTCGTATCCCATTTCCTCAAACAATCCGCGGCGGCGCTTGGAAAAAAAATACCCGTCCCGCCACCGGAACTCTTTACGTTGCTCTCGACCTACCACTTCACCGGAAACATCAGAGAACTTGAAAGCATGGTGCGTGATGCCGTTAGCAGACACAACGGCGGTGTACTCTCCACCGAATCTTTCCGGGAGGGGATTGACGAACAAACTTCCGCTTCGCACGGGAGCGCGCTGCCCGGAGCGGTGGAGCTCGAGTTTGCCGAGGCATTAGCAAGCGCACGAAGTCTACCCTCGTTGAAAGAAGTAGAACCACTTGTGATTGAGGAGGCGCTTAAGCGTGCCGATGGCAATCAAACGATTGCGGCTCGACTCTTGGGTCTATCAAGAGAGGCGTTGAACAAGCGTTTAAGCCGCGCCCGAAAATCAACAACCGAAGCGTGAAAAAGCGTTTATTTTTTCCAATCTCTCTTTCCGGTCTATATTCCTCCGTCTTTGCCTCGCGAATACCCGCCTCCAAAGGGGTGTGACAATGTGGCTTTTGGGTACATTTTGTCCGAACTGCTTAAAACCCTTTGTTAGCAAGAGTTAAAACGCCTCTTAAGCCGATTTTCCTGAATTTCATCGACACAACGTCCCACCCCTTTCTATTTTTAGGTATCGCACTTCGTCTCCTCCCCAGAAAAATTGTTATATCGCTGAACCCGCACCACGCCTAGATTCAACGCCTTCACCGGCGTCAAATTAGCACCCGTTATTTTTTGTGGCACGGTTAATGCTAGAGAACATCAACGAAACGCGAGTCGATAGCCGTTCCACGATAAGCGAACGGTTATCGCAAGCGAGAGGAACATCCGGTTTCCTCCGCGATTCAACCTATAACCACTTTCATCGAGAAGAAAGGATAGGGAAACATGTCTTTCGTCAAGAAACGCCGGGTATGTATCATCGCTTTGGTGCTTGCGGTTTGCGTTTCTCTAGGCGCAGTCCTGATGATTCGGGCAAGCGCACCCGTCGAACCCAAGACAGTTTACCTCTTGCCAAAGCCCAATCCGGCGCGCGCCGAAATCCTTGCCCGTGCTCTGCAACCTCGAAGACATGCCTACGCAACTAGGGCGTCCGACGAGGCGCACGCACAAAACGCCCTTGAGGAAAGTTCTGAATCTTCCAGCTCGGAGTCATTAAGCCACGACGCCGAATTTGACGATGCGGAATTTGAATCATACCTCTTGGGACTTGAGGATGAAACCGCCGAGGAAAAACGCGATTTCCCGGCAGTTCCCGAAGGGTTTCCGTTTACGCCGGTCTGGCTACGCCGCCCTAGATATAAAAAAGGGGACATGCCTAACCACGAGGTAATATACCGTGTGTTGATAAAACTCTGGAATCAGGGAGATCGAGGTTTTCAAGACGGTATTTTCAGTAACGCCGATGGTAAGGTCTATCCGATTTATCCAGATGTGCTGTATGTCCAATGGGACGATACAGAGGTTACTGACGAATGGGGAAATTCCCGGAATGTCAGGTATATAGCATCCTCCGCTGGGACTCACACGCGAGATTTTGAGCTAGAGGACTTCATCACCGGGGAATGGAGAACCAAGTATCCTGACACTAAAATCGTCGCGTTCGATGATTCCGGATATGACCCCTACACGTTTCTCACTGAAGACGATTAACATCTTTTAACAGAAGGAGAAATATCATGAAAAAGATTTTGCTGTTCACGATTCCAGCCGTATTGCTGACCTTCACAATCGTCAAAATCGCATGTGCATGGAGTATTTCCCAAGGCGCAGGTTTCACAAACAGCGGTAGTGCGCCTAGGACGTATGCAGACGCTTATTCGTCTACCTACGGCCTTACTGACGGAGAGTGGGAGGTGTATGCAAAAGTAGATGGCAAGGCGGACAAGCGTGATGGGACCTTTGTTCAGGGTGGCGCCGTCTTTACTGCCCATAAACATAAGGACAACGCTAACGTACATGCTTATGCCTATTCTCGTGTCGAGGGATGGCCCACCAACGGCGGTGTTCATGTAAACATCTCAGATGACGAAGAACATATTCCCTGAGGAGTACCTTTGTCCTCTAGTAAACGCCTCGGCATTCCGAGGCGTTTACTATTTGATATTTAACCTTGGAGACAACAATGTTTACGCTTACAACTCTTCGCTATTTTACGCTAGTAACTGCCTTTGCTGTTATCCTGTTGTCTTGGGGATGCGGTGACGACCCAATCGACAACACCAGAACTACCACCTCGGACGAGGAAAGTAGTGCCGCTCCCTTTTCCGCGATTTACTTCCCAATGTCGGTCGGCAACCGCTGGGTTTACCAAAACTCCGACGGCTCCCAATGGTCGCGCGAGGTCGTCCAATCGGAAATTATTGAGCACGATTCCTACTATTCTTTCACCTATAATCCACCAATCGAAGGTGCACAGCCCGATTTTATCAAATCGCCTACCTATGTCGTTGACCCAGCCGCTATTTTCCTCCAAACCAAGAAAAACGACATAAACGACGCTATTTGGCAAACTGTCCTGCTTAGCAAAGGCGATTTCTCGGGCTGGTCCAGGGGGCAGAAATTCAGTAAAGGCGTTTGGACCACACGAAAACGACATGACGATATTTTAATCTACCTTTTTTATTCCCAAATACGCGTCACAGAGCACAGTGATTTTACTTTGCTGCATTTCCCGCCCGATTACCCCCAGAGGAGAATAGTAATCCATATGACGATAACTGGAAACGAAAACCGTAACCCTGAAACTTACATCCACGGTTTTGAAGCCAATGTGCGTATATGGGGAAATACGTCTTTTGAGCCTGTGGTAACGACGTCCATGGGCAGATTCGAGAACTGTCTGAAACTTGAAAATAGCGCAGAGGCAACGCCGGTCGAAACGCTAGTGTATGAAACAGGCGAGTTGCGGGCTCGCAATACTGACCAAGAAAACAAGTCGTTCCTTGGGCATTTGGAAGATGAGATTAACAAAGAACTAACAGTCCTTCTTCCGATGCTAATGCAAAACCTGAATATGCAAACCATGTGGCTCGCCCCAGGCATTGGTCCCGTGAAAATAGAAACGCTCGACGGCTACGCCGAACTGATTGACTACGAAATTAAGACAGTGACTAGTGGTCAGTGACCAGTGGCCAGTAAGGGAAGAGGGTTTGTCCACGACTCAACGGAGTGGAATGATTATGTAACCCTTTAACAAAATTATATTGGTGCTTGGTGTCGGGAGGCAAAAATGTCCATACATGGTTTTTTCAGAAGGCAATTCCCTCTGAGAAGTAGAGCTAGGGAACTCGCCTTTCTCTGTTTCACCCTATTGATGTCCGGGTGCGGGAATGAAACTATCAATGCCCCTTTGGGCGGAACGAGAGAAACCGAAGATTTCGTGCCTGTGTCTTCCATTTATTATCCAATGACGGTCGGCAACCGATGGGTTTACCAAAATCCTGACGGATCCGAATGGACGCGGGAAATCACCGAAACCGAGAATTATGGTGACAATTTCTATCATTACTTTAGCTCCGTCCCGCCACTCCAAGGTACTCAAATAGAGTCTCTCAAGTCTCCCGTGTATGTAGCATTCCTCGACCGGCTTGACCGCAGAATCGTCCACAACGACATCAATGCTGCTATCTCGGAAATAATTGTCGATAGCGGTGGCGAATCCCCAAGTTGGTCTCTCGGGATGCGTTGTAGCAAACGGGGACGCCAGAAGGCGGTGTGCGAATCAAAGAAGGATAGATCTACACCGGGAATCTTGACCTACCTATATCGTTACAACGCCAGTGTAGCTTCGCATAGTAACTTAACACTCTTCCCATTCCCGCTTGTTCCGGGTGCGACCTACAACGCGCTAGAGTTAAGATTGAGAGGAACGTATGATGGGCCGTTCCATATTCACGAGTTTGAAGCCGAAGTAGTAGTTCTGGGAAAGACTGGCGACGACCGGGAATTGGTCGAGGTTTCTGCTGGCGGATTTGAGGACTGCTTCAAGATTCAATACGAAGCGAGGCTGGCATCGTATAGAACTATAGAGTTTAGAAATCTTGACCGTATGATTTCACCAAGGGTGTATCTTGAGACTATAGAATCGGAAATTCGCAAAGAGTTGACCGACCTGTCGATGCATTCGACAACGAAATTGGAATTGCAAACTGTGTGGCTAGCGCCAGGGGTGGGACCAGTGAAAATAGAGACATCGAACGGCATCGCCGAATTGATTGATTACGAGGTAAAGGGAAACGGTGAAGAGAGGTGAGTTGAAAAAGCGGTGGTTAACGTCCAGTGGTCAAAAGAAGGGGATGATTTGTGCGCCACATTTTCAACAACTTGAGAACATTAAGGAGGAAAATTAACAATGAGTCACTTTCAAAATTATCGAGACTTGGTTTTAAGAGGTTCCTCGGATCGCCGGAGAATTGTCACTAACGCGCTCAGAGGACGTCAGCGCGAGAATGCTCTTTCCCGCTTGGAGGCTGCAAAAGCCGCTCTATCCAATCTGAAAGTACAATTGAGCAAGGATCAATCGTTGACTACCCATAAAGATGAATCAGCAATGAAGGAAAAATGATTATCATAGTTCGATTCATGCTCATATTGTTTATTCTAATTCAAACCGGTTACGCTAGAGATGATGAGAAAATTGTTTTCCATTCATCTAGGGACGCCAATCCTGATATTTATGTTGTTCAAGGAATAAGGCAAGATGAAACAAGAATAACAACACACCCCGCAGCAGATCTGGCTCCAACATGGTCGCCCGATGGAAAGAAGATTGCGTTTGTTTCGGATAGGGACAATAATCAAATCAAATCTGGGTAATTGATGCCGATGGTAAAAATCTGAAGAGGTTGACAGATGGGCTTAATGATGATAAACCGGACTGGTCACCTGATGGAACGACGATAGCATATCACTCCCAACGTAAAAGGGCAGGAGAATATGCCTTTGGTGTACCACTCTATGAACTTTACCTAATGGATTCAGATGGGAGCAACCAAAGGCAACTTATGGGCGAGGATAGCATTCAACCATGCTGGTCTCCGGGAGGAACACGAATAGTGTTTATGTATAGCAGAAATCTTGATGAACTCTATCAACTGCATGTAATTGATGCTGACGGGACAAACATGAGGAAATTAACGCATAACATTGGAGAAACCTACTTTCCAGCATGGTCACCCGATGGAAATAGCATAGCATATGAACACAATTTCCAGCTTTGGATAATGGACAGCAATGGTGAAAATAAGAGAAAACTAACGATAAAGAATCCAAGAAAAGTGATTGATTCGCACCCAACATGGTCGCCCGACAGCAAGCACATTGTATTTCATTCTAACAGAGACGGTCGTAGAACTAAAATGTTCATAGTCAGTGTGGATAGTGGCTTTGTTAATCAATTGCTTCCGCCTCATCATCATCAGAACATCAACAATCAGGCTGATTGGTATCACCCCGGACCACTCTCGATTTCACCAGTAGACACTAAAGTTACAATATGGGGCAGATTGAAGAGTCGGAAATAAAAGGGAGTTGACATAGAAAGAGCGGGGAATGTTGCGTCTGCCCCGCTCTATAATGTATTTGCATTATTTTTCGTAATTGTTTAGTTCGGAATTTACGCGCCAACAGGAAATCGCGACCTGGAGAAGATTTCTATCGCCTTCCTTATTCAGTCAGTTGATCTCCTACATTACGCTCAAGGATCTCTATCGCCTTAGGATCTCTATCGCGCTCCCTATCCAGTCGCTTGATCTATCCACTCAGTTGATCGTTCGCTTGATGGTGTAGGAACGGGGATTAAACTGCAGCACGACGAACCAACATTCCCAAAACAGATTGATAGACTAAACAGTTACGAATTTTCTAAATGTGCCTTTCGAGAAAGGGACATTGGGAAGTTAATGACTTGGGAATTCGACAATTGTGACCCCCAAGTTGCCGAAACATGGTCTTGCCATCTAATTCTCAAACAGGTTCTTAGTTACAGAGAGAACACAACGTTTTCTCACAATTGGTAAAGGAGACATCATCATGTTTACGACAAAGAGCCTCGCGCTTCTAACCAGCAGTCTGATGCCTAAAAGGGGGTGTACATCATGAAACGGGTTTGGCTTTCAGGACTGGTGGCTACAATTTTAGTCGCTTGTGCTTTAGGTTACTATCAGTACAAGCGACAACAGTTAAAGGTCCTAGAGAAACACGTAGTTGAACTAGCAACCCCTAGACAGCCGAGCGTGGCTGTAATAGATCCAACTGTTGATGACGTTTTCACCTTTGATGAAACTATAGATTCAAATCCCTTGAACCTTGATGATGAGAGTCTTAGTGAAAAGGAATGTTGCCCAGACGAAGAGTTTGACGAACTGTTGAATATTCACATAACGTCGGATAATAATCTTGATGTAACACTTCCGCTTGGTGCAGAGGGGGACAGCCTTGACGACGGATTGACACCCGAAGAACGAACAAGGTTGGCCTATATCAAAAAATATGGGGATAGCCCTGCCGTTCACACGTATGTCGATTTGTTGAATAAAATGATGAATAACGAAGGTTTATCGTTTCAGGAAATGCTTACTTTCGCACGATTGGATTTTCATCTTAATCCCTCCGAGGAGAGCAAGGCATTTCTTGATTCGATGGAAGAAGAGGCTTTAATTCCTGAGCATCTTCGCACATGGGAAGTAATCGAGTAGCACAAAACAATGGGTGGGCATTTTCTTCAAGTGCTCACCCGCTTTTATATCTACAATTGTTGATGTGTTCGTGATTGGTGTGGTGGGTGAGATTACCCCAAAAACTAGACAGTTGAATAAGAGATCGATCCGACCGGCCGTTTCGAGGAAGTTATCCGAGAAGCGAATGATTTCGCAAAAGGTAACTGTTTAGTGGCGGTATCTTACATTGTCTGAACTGTGATTTACAGGATTTTGGGATTGCCTTGATTGTCAGGGAACGCGCCGAGTAGAAAAGCACAATGCTAAGCCCGATGAATCGGGGCTTAGATGCCTACACCGAACGTGCAATGAATTGCACTACTACAAACCAAACGATGGACTAAACATTTACCGCGAAAGTATGGAAAGTTGTCTCTCCATGAGGATTTTCGATGTACATGTCCTTATGTAACTACAAAAAGGCAAAGACGGGGACCAAAAGGACTAAAACAAGCAGTCTATCATTCTCCCGCTGTCAGTGACGGCAGGTGCACGCGAGCCGAAGACGTTCTTACGCTTGAGAGGCGATGTGGAGGAATGTGCACGCTTAACATCACATAGAGGGACAGGAAAGCTATCAGCAATGAAGATGTCGTTTAACGGCTGTTTATCGTCGAGTGATTGTCTCAGTTTTTCACTCATGCTCCTCAGATTACGACGCCGACGATTAAACGAGCGGATAGCGAGCGAAGAAACAAATAGTGACTGCGATAGCCAATCCTGATAGAGTTCCTTTTTCAATAAGACTTACACAGCAACAGAAGGTCGCAGTTCGGAGCTCGCTCCAGCCGTAGAAAGGAATTCCGATTCCCGACAGGTCACGATAGGAATATCGCTCACGTACCATATACGTAAGCCCTATTCAAGAAAAAACTCGGTTTCTACTCATTTTGAGGAGGGATACCAGCATGGAGATAACTACATTTCAACGCAGCGAGAAAAGTTGCTTATCGCCAATCCAAATTGATTCTCCGGATGTCCGGCTCGTCCAACGTTTTCAGGAGGGGGATTCGGAAGTTTTCAATTTGCTATATCTTCGCTACCGTGACCGCATTTACGGTGTTATTTGCTCAATGATTTCAAATCGGGAAGATGCGCTTGATATAGCGCAAGACGTTTTTCTCAAAGCGTATCAAGGGCTTGAGAACTTCAAGAGGGCTTCGCAATTCTACAGTTGGCTCTATCGCATCGCCATCAATTGCTGCATTGATCATATTCGCCGCCGGTCGAAACATGGCTTACTTGGCAACAAGCCCGTATCCGATGAAGTTTTTTACCAGCCACCCGCCAATCCCGCCAAGGGGTTGGAAAATGAGGAATTTTGGCGACTTTTACACGCCGCGCTCCCGGCCTTGACCCCCAGCCAACGAACCGTGTTTATTCTGCGTTACAAAGAGGAACTCGCCTTGAAAGACATCGCGTGTCAGTTGGGGCGATCTATCGGTACCGTCAAAGCCCATCTCTTTCACGCGCATCGCACCTTGCGTCGAGAACTCCTCCCATATTTCGAATTCGGGCTTTAACGCAGAGGGTTATGGCGTCAAAAGGTGATGTCGGCAATTTCACACTTGTACCGTCACAGGCGACACGGCTTGACTAGAAAATTATATGAGGCAGAGGCAACTATATTTCCCGTCGCACAGTATCAGGAGGCAAGGATGTCAATACATCTTTTCTTCAATACACGGTTCCTTCTGAGGAATAGAGCTGGGAGGATTGCCTTTCTTTTCACTCATCTTCCGCATAATAAACTTGCATAATCTCGAATTTACATATACTAGATCATGGGGTATATCTCCACGAACGAGCAAGAATCACCAAGGTACTGCCGTGAGTCCGATTGATTGACCGGTTTTGCCCTTCCATCATCAACTTCATTTCGTTCAAGTAACACTCGACATTGCGCTCCTCTGGAGCGCGGGAATATGGACATATCGCATTCTATTGACATTGCGCTCCTCTGGAGCGAGTTACTTGTGGAAAGAATTATTCCGCGAGGGATAATAGGGGTTACCAATAAATTCTGTAAACCTGAAAAATAGGTGCGGAGAGTAGGATATCCTGTACGTGTCACGTATTATCAGCAATTCTCGATTGAATTCGCCGAGTGATTGTGTTTAATGGAGTGTGTTTGAACAGTGGGTGGCAAGTTCATTTTCCGTCATTTGAGAATTTGCCTAGTTTATCATGGGAGGAGAGTACAGTGTACTACATCCTTGTTTTTCTTTTTACCTTTGTTTGGGTGCTGACCGGCATCGGCTGTGACGCCGCGTCTGTAATAACGAACGATGACATTCCGCCCGAAAAAGACCAAGTCTCAACCCCAGAGTACTTCTTTGGTCGAAAGGTCGAACCGAGCTTGGATGAATTGGGGCGCCAGATTCCATTTCGCGGTGTGGACGAGAATGGATTTCCTTTAGTTCCTGATGATCTGGGTTCTTGGTTTGTCCCCATTTGGAACCGGGAAATGATAAACTTTTGGAACCTAGATATTTTGAGGTGGGAGAGGCACATCAACAATTTAATTCTAATAGACAAAGTCCTAATTAAGTTGTGGAACCAGGGGGACCACAGTTTTATTGCCGCTGACATTGACTCTGGAAGAGTTTACCCTCATTACCCGAACACTATCTATGTCCGATGGAAGGAAAGGGTTGATAAGAACGGGGTAAAGAGCAAATATATCAGTTTTGCGTCCAGTGGCGGAGATGTGAAATTGACTTCTGAACAGACGCGGAAAGGGGAAATACCCCCTGGAATCCGAGTGCTTGACTATGATTCGGGCGGATATGATGCTTATGAGTTTCTGACTCGCGTTGAACTTAATGCAGGGTGTGGAAACGAAGTCGGGGGTGTGTTGATTAAGTGTGTGAACTGAGTCAATCACTATAAAGGCAGTGGATCTCTATCGCACTCGCTAATCACTCGCTTGATGGCCAGTGGTCAGTGACCAGTGTCCAGTAAGAATAGGTTGCTTTAAGTAATCTTCGTCCATAGATAGTCAATTATTTCGTCTGCGCTTGGTTTCAGAAGGCAGACATGTTCTTGTGTCATCTCCTCAGAAGGCAATCCTCATTGAGGAGCAGAATAAAATAAGGCGAGGCGAGAGAATGGCAATTCTTTCTTTGCCAAGGGTTCTCTCCGATGGCCGGATGCTCGAAATTTCGCTTTACATCTGGCGGAAGAGCGCGATTACCTTTCCCAAAATCGTCACATCATTGACAATGATTGGGGGCAGCGCGGAGTTCTCCGGTTGTAAACGGATTTTGTCTCCATCAACGAAAAATCGTTTGACCGTCGCTTCGTCGTCCAGCAGGGCAACAACGATATCCCCGACATCTGCGTGCTCCTGAGATCTGACAACCACAAAATCCCCCTCAAAAATCCCGGCATCAATCATACTCGAACCCTTGACGCGCAGGGCAAAGCACGTATCATCATTTGCCATATCGTTCGGCAGCGGCAGGGTTCCGTCTATGTTCTGCGATGCGAGAAGTGGCGTGCCAGCCGCAACCCGACCGACAATTGGCACCTCGACCGATTGAGCCGGTCCCTTTGACAGGAACTCCATGACCTCGATAGCACGTGGTTTTCCCGGCACGCGTCGGATGTAGTCCTTTTTCTCAATAGCGTTAAGATGGTCATGTGCGCCCTTCTCCGATATCTCGAATGCTGCTGCAATCTCGCGGACTGTCGGCGGAAAGCCGGCTTCCTGAATGTGATTGCGGATGAAGTTGTAAATTCTCTCTTGTCGATGTGTTAGTTTTTTTCGCATGGATTACCCCCTCTCGATTGCGATCAAAATCTGTCCATGGGAACTATCCCGATCCGAACACACTGAAACTATACTATACACGGGTTAAGTTGTCAAGCCTAAAATCAAAAAAATTCGCAAAGCCTGATTTTTTGGATAGGTGGAGGGGCGTTTCAAAGCTTATGAGATGGGGGGGATGGAAGGACGGAAGAGTGGAAGGATAGCGTAACATCGTCCGTCGAGACCGATCTAACGACTGAGCAGGATCAACTGAACGAAAAGTGAAGGCGATAGTAAATCCCGTGCGATAGAGATCCCTTGATTCGTTGGACTTAGCACCTGCAACGGAGTGACCTCACCCGGTATTAATACCATTTCTCTAAAATGCTTGTGCATTGATGGCGAGAATCAGGTCAAGAAATTTACGCGGAGCGGAACAGGAAGTTTCGTCTCCGCGCAAAGTCGGCGGGGCAAGGGGATCTCTATCGCCCTCACTATTCGTTCGGTTGATTCCCGCCTACGGAGAAAGTGGACGATAAAATTCAGACACCATATTCACTATTATTCAAGCGAAATGGTATAAATAGCATGTAGGGAGCGCAGATCTGCGTTCCATAATTATGTGGTTAAAAATCCCGCTCGAATTGTTCCAATGACTCACTTTTGACTGAGCGACGAACGATTCTATCTCTGTTCAGACCAGTCCAAGCAGATCAATTCTTCGGTATTCCGCAAATACAGTTTGCCACCGGACAGCGTGGGCATGGTCCAGCACCGCCCATTAAAGATTTGCATCTGAGCCGCCTCCTCATATTGGGTAGGCGTTGCTTTGGCTAAGGCTAAAGTTCCTTCCTCGCCTAGGATAATGAGGTTGCTGTCGGCATAAATCAGCGAACCTTTTCCGAAGCCGCGTTTGACCCACTGCTCTTCACCGGTTTCCGCGTCGATACACTTCAAAAACGCATTGTCGAAGCCATATACATAGCCGCCATACAAGACTGAGGAAGAAAAGTGGTTCTTCATCTCACGGCTCGTCCAGACTTCCGCAACTGAAAGTTTCCCATTGGCTGCCTTGATTTGGACAACGGCAGCACCCATATCGTATCCGGACGAGATGAAAATCTTGTCGGGCGGGATAAAAATTGGGGTAGCGGCGTTCACGTTGAAACGGGTTGGCCAATCATAGCGCCAGTAAATCTCCCCATCTATCGGAGAAACAGAGACGAGACCTCTACCCGTAAAAAACACCGTTTGTCGCGTTCCCAAGATTGTGACAGTTATGGGAGATGAGTACCCGATTGCATCATCCTCGGAGCTCCAAACTATCTTGCCGTTTCTTTTATCACACGCCAGAAGCGCTTTTCCGGATTCTCCCCCGGTCTCAATAAGTAGTAACTCCCCCTCGATGATTGGTGACACGGAAAAGCCATGGCGTGGCACGTTACTGGAGAACGCCTTGGTGAAGTCGTGACTCCATAACTCCTTGCCGTTGATCGCGTCAAGGGCAACCAACCTGCCATAAGCGCTGAGGACATAGACCTTGTCGCCATCGACTGTCGGGGTGGCACGAGGCCCATCTCCTCCTTGACGATTTTCAAAACGGTAATCATCAAGGTAATGCCAAATCTCCACCCCGCTTGCCGCATCAAGGCAGACGACAATTTCATCCTCGCCTTTGACGTACATCGTATAAGCACGTCCGTCGGAGATAGAAACGCCGGAAAAGCCCTCTCCAAGTTGGATTCGCCAAAGTTCCATTGGGCCATCGCCAGACCAATGCTTGAGAAGACCGGTTTCCGGCGATATCCCATCCCGGTTCGGCCCGCGCCATTGGTGCCATTCGAGACTGTTTGTTTCGTTTTCCGCCGCATAAACGGCTATATTCCATGCGCAAAAGAGCACTAGAACTGTGATCATTCCACTATATGACCCCTTTGATTTCATGCGATTATTCCTTTTTCATTTCTTTTTGGCTTGCGAGAATAACTGACTCTGCGACCTTAATCAACTCGGACGCATCCAGCTCTCCGATTAGTGTGAAATCGACTCCGGAATTCGACCATTCAAGAATATGAGTGTGATGTTGCCTCACTACGTGAATAGGCACATCGTGACGTGTAATGGTTTTACCGCCTCTTCGGCGTGCTCCTCTGTCAGAATGGCGAGATTTGTGCTTCCCTTTTCGCTCAAATAGCGAAAACGTAGCCAATCCGTCGGTGTACCTCAGAAACACGGTCGATGAACGGTGTTTAATGTATCGTGTGTCCAGCAACCGAAATCCGAGAGGGAGATAAGTAGGTTGCACCAACCGAGCGCCCAACGCCTTATCTGCTTCCACATCTTTAATCGGTTGACTTCGCCCTACTTGCTTTTTATATATCAGCTCTTTGTCATTCTTCAATTCGGCAAACGTGTCTTCAACTTTTCCTCTATCGAATTCTATCTGTTTAAATAGCGATACGAATCGAAGGTGTCCGGTGTAGTCAAACTCATCCACTCGAAGGATAATCCCATTGCGACGCGCAATGAAGAGACGCTTTGTAGGTCTATCTTTGAACTGGGGATAGATTTTAATCTCATCCGTTTCTTCACCGGCAACAGAAGTTCCGGGCGACAGGTGGAATTCGTAGTTTTGGGCGAGGAGTTCCACCTCTTCTTGAGAAAGGTCGCTTATCCGTTTCCGTGGTGGTAGCAGCCTTCTTCGGTTAGAGAGTCGATCGCTTCGACTGTGGCGTCGCTCTCTGCGGTCTTTACCCTTGACGTGTTCGATCTCACGGTGTTTATCGAAACGCTCTCTGCCGATGACTGACAATACCTTAACCGTGTCAACTTCCGGTGGAATGTGAATAACGAGGTCTTCACGGACAGTTAGCCCGCGCGGTGTGTGGAAGACAATTAACCGCGAACCGGAATAACTTACTTCATCTTCCGCAGCCCCTATGCGCCGCAAGACCTCAAGAAACTCGTCCGGCGTATTGGAGGAGGCGCCTTTCGAAGGGCCAAATAGTAACCCGAAAACGAGAATTGTTGGGAATAGCCAACCGACGGCGTGAGTCCCGAATCGCGTTCGATGTCCGACTCGTTCCGCGTTTGAGTACGGACCGCTCAATTTCCCTGTTGGACATTTCATGGATTAGTCCCCGAGATAAACCTCAAGATAAAGGTTCGTGTCATCTTCAACACTTATGGTAGATGGTGCTCCATTGGATTCAATCGATCCGGTAGCATCGTCCGACTGTGTGGAATAGTACACGGAATATTGCGTATGTTCCGAAAGATAGAGATCTAGCGAATCATCGGAGGGCGGTGTCAAATTAAAATAGACCAGAGCGAAAAGTAGACATGCGGAGACCACCGCGAAAGTTCCACCCATCACGGGTCGGAAAAACCACTCGCGAATCTCCTCTATACTCGGAAGGAAACTCCGGCGCACCGGCCCGCGATCTGACAATTGCGACAACACGAGTTCTGCAATCGGAGGTGCTTCGTGCTTTAAGGCACCAATGCTTTGACGATTCTGCTGAAAGTCCGAGAGCATCTCGACACATTCGTCGCAGATATTCAAATGTGCATCAATCTGTGCTCGACCTTCCGGACTTAACTGATCGTCCAAGTATGCAGATAACTGTTTTTGAATGCGATTGTGGCTCATAACTTCGACCTCCTATCACGAAAATTGCAAGACCAATTCCCTCAGGGCCTTTCTGGCTTCGTGTAGTTTTGATTTTACACGTCCAACCGAGCAGCCGATTACCTCTGCCAATTCCTCGTACGAAAGGTCTTGCATTTCACGTAGAACCAAAACCTGCCGATAGTCATCCTTCAATTCGGCAAGTGCCTTTTGAAGAATTTCGCGCTGTTCCAGGCGCAAAACCGATTTCTCCGGGGTTTCCGTGTCGACAGGCACCCAAGGTTGCGAATCATCAATCTCCATAGCATCGGTTTGACGCCGCTTTTTCTGATCTTTGACGTTGATACACCGGTTTGTCACGATTCGGTAAAGCCATGTCGAAAAACGCGATCGAAATCGGAACTGTCCGATATGTTCCCAAAGCCAGAGAAAAACCTCCTGAGCCATGTCGGAAGCGTCTTCCCGAGTGCCAAGCATACCGTACGCAATATTGTACACCCACTGCTGGTAATGGAGGATAAGCGTCTCCATGGCGCGCTTGTCGCCATCTTGACAACGAACCACCAAATCCTTTTCCTGTTCGTTCGTCAATGTGTCCGCGACTTGGGTGTTCAGAGGCACAGCGGGCAATATCTCCTCCAAAATCGGGTACACGGCATCCATCCTGAGACGCGTTGGCTAGAAACCCTGAGGGTTTCTTCCAGTTTCATCTGTTAGACATGTAACGAAGGAAAAGGTTCGCGGTTTATCGATTTCTGCGATTCTGTAATAGCCAGCCAGCCAGACAGGTAACGTTATCGCGCGAAGATTCCTATCACCTTCGCTATAAGATCTCTATCGCGCTCCTTATTCAGTCGCTTGATGGTTCGGACTGCCCGGCGTCATCTCCGCCGCCCTAAAGCTTCCGCTGCCATTGGGTACTCTTGCGATAGCAGTATCTACTTTCTGCGCACCGAATTTTACCGAGTCAAGCACCTGGTTGTGTCGTTCATCCGTGTCGACGAGGATGAGCGTTTCGCCGTTCTTTGCGAGATTAAAATTTGCGTGAAGCTCTGTCTGATTTTCGTCGTCAGAATCAGCCCAGACAATCAAGTACCCCTTCGGAGCGATCATAGCTTGTTTTGGAAACTCCCATTTGCGAGGATTCGTCTGATCATCGCTAAGATACATCCCGGCGAGATTGATGGGATGCTCACTGGTGTTGTAGAGTTCGATCCAATCATCATGCCCGCCTTGAGCATCCATGATACTGTTCGTATTGCTCGCCATCAGTTCGTTAATAATAACATCCGATCTTTTGGCAAGTGGTGAAAATACGCGGTATGTCAATGGTTCAAATTCAGCCTTGGCGGGGAAAAACGTCGTTGTTCCGGATGATTCTACCGCACGCGCCTCAACGAAGTAACGCACTTCTGTTCCGGCAGGAAAGCTTGGGATTTCACCGGTATAAACCGTGCCATTCTTCGACATCGGTAGGCTACGGAACGGCGACAGCCGCGCGTTTGCATAGTGTAGGATTACCTCATCAACGGTGATCCCGTCACTGATTTTTGCCAAAATCTGTACGCGTTCACCTGCTGCTCGATTTTCCGGTTCTGAAACGGATAGCATGACCGGCGTCGGCTTATCAATTTCCGGGTGAGAAAGTAGGAAATCGCGCCGTTCCGTAACGAAAGATTTGAAGCTAGGTGTACCGCGGCGCCCGCCTCCTCTCCGGCCAAATCCGCCAGGCCCAGATCCGCGAATCTGTTCTTTGATGTGGCTGGTGGCAAAGGCTTCGTAGGAATAAAGCTTCTTGTCATCTGCTTTGACTTCCTCGTCAATCAACGATTGGTAGGCTGCGATGATTGGCTCCAACTTTTCCCAATCAAGCCAATCGTTGACAATAGTACGTACGTGAGCGAGGTACCGTGCGCGGAGGTGGGGAATTGCGAACAGCCGTTTGATAACGGGGCGCATCTCGTCGTCTTCTTGAGCAACGGGAGACAGCATCGGTCCATCTGTTTGCCAAGAGTTTGGACCGCCTCCGCCGGCGAAGCGAAAGGTCTCATTACTATCGTAAGGCAGCAGGTGGAATCGACCGCCTGAATCCTGATAAATGGAATAATCACTGCCGCGGCTGAAATAGCCGTCATTATCAATGAAAATGTTGTCGAGCGCGAGGAACCAGAATGCCCTGTCTATGTCAAAAATGCTAGATAGCTCGGTTTCGAGCCGGTCGTCGGGGGTTTCCTGAATTGTTTGGCACAGATTGATTATGTCAGTCCACGCATTGGGCGCCTCTTTTTCATTTGTCTTGAGTTGATAGGGCTCCTGATAATCCGCCGGGTCGTCGCCGTTGTAGACCAACCCGCTTTCGCGGCCGGGCGGCACCTTCCACCGAACGCCGCTTCTGGTGTCAAACCAATCGAAAAGAAAATCTTTGTTGTATTGTTGACTGTTGATGTAAATTCCCCAGTTTTCGCCATTGATAACGAGTTTGACGAAATTCGCCCTAGGCGCAGGGATATAGTCGCGAGCGATTCTTGAATAGAGAACTTCCCGGAGAAAAGAGGCGTCCGAATGACCGTTAAGCAAGTTCAACGTCTTATACCCGAAGAGACGCTGATTCTCATCGTTGGAGTCAACAGCGATATTGAACGATTTTTTCTCGTTTTCAACGGTGAAATAGGACGAACTTCCACGGAAGCGGACTCCAACTGAACGATATATTTCAGCATCCACAATCAAGTCCGCCGGAACGTCGACATCAGTTTTATAGAAATCCCCCAGTTGCTCGTACCAATCCTCGTCGTGAAAACGCAGATAAAAGGTTCGTAGGGTATTGTTGTCATACAGTTCGACATTCTCCTTGATTCGCGCAACCTCACTGGCTTTCAGGTCGTCTTCAAGTGTCGTCTCGGCTAACCCTTCGTCTGAAGGTCGTGAAGCTCCGGGTGCACCACGACTCTCTTGAACATATTTGCGAGCGTCCATACGTTCAGATTCGTTCAGTTTCCCGTCCCCATCCTTATCAAAACGGTTCACAATCTTCTCGGCGCGTCTCGGCCCCCTCCTGCCTCTGTATCCACCCGGTCCGCCGCCTCGACGCATGTTGCGAATTGCACGTTCATCCAGCTGTACTCCTGTGAGCGTCTCCTGAGTGACCGCTTCAAGTAGGATCTCTTTTTCCTCCTCACTTAACCGCCCATCTCCGTCGAAATCGAACCGTTTATCCTCTTCCGTGAGGGGTGGGGCGGTATTCTCCGTGTCGTGTGCAGGGCTTTCTGAAGCGACCATGAGAACGATTGTCACTGCAATCATGAATGCGCGGTAGATGAGAAATTGTTGTGTCATATTCTCTCCTTGCATATTGAAACTCTGTTTTCTGAATGTGGGCTACTTTTAGACTCTATCATCCCGTAAATACGGACGAAGCAACATCCTCAAGTTGCGCTGTGCCTGAAAGAGATGTGCCTTTATGGTACCGGTAGACCGCCCCATTTTTCGACCAATTTCTTTCAACGGCAGTTCCTCTCGATAGCGGAGGATAAAAACCTCTCTCTGCTTTGGGGACAACTGCATAACCGCCTGTCGCAAATAGGTGTAAAATTCCTCATTTTCTACCGCCTTGGAAGGTGCCGACGGGTGCCGATTGGCGACGTTGCCATAGAAAACGTCGTCCGACACAGGATCATCGCTAATCACGCGGTGTTTCGACCGCTGGCGCATATAATCAATACAACGGTTGATTGTAATGCGATAGAGCCAACTGTAGAATTGGGAAGCCCCCTTAAAGTTTCCAAGCCCCTGGTACGCCTTTAGAAAAACGTCCTGTGTGACATCAAGGGCGTCTTCAGGATTTGAAATGATGGCACGAATGACGCCATGAATACGATTGTGATAGCGAAGATACAGCAGGTCAAATACCTCCAAATCCCCCTCCTGAAAGCGTTCGACGAGTTGGGAATCCTCGCTATCAGTTTCAAGTGCAAATCTGGAGTCGCTAATCGGAAGGTAGCTAGAGTTAAATTGAAACGCATCCTGAGCCTGAATGGACATCTTTCCCCCGTGCGATAAAACTGAAATCGCGGCTTAGTTTCAAGTGAACTGTGGATTATCACCCATAATTGGAGATCCCGGATTATCCATTAGGCAGACGAATCCCCAATTTGTTCGGAAAAAAACTGCAGAATTTGGACGAAAGAGAAAAATTTTTCGTCTTCCACCTTGTACAATCATGCAATAATCTTAAATCTCCATGCTCCAGGGCGACCACTTGTCCAAGATAGCACCTCCGGACACTATTGTCCACCCTTACTTTGCTTTTCACGTCACGTGCTCTCTTAGAGACTGTTTGAAAAAGTAGGTGGCAAAACCGATTTTTGGTCTTATGAAGGACAGAATCATCTATAGCCGCTTTGTCGCAAACAGTATTTTTCCAACCTGTATCTCTGTTCTCGTCCTTCCTACAATCTGTCTTTCAAAGGGGTGCCACATTTCGGATTTTTGTCCACATTTGTGGCACCTGGCACAAACCCTTACGAGGCAAGGGTTTGAACGCCTTTTGAGCCGAATTTCCCCAAATTATGTCCATATTTGTGGCACCCCTTTGCATTTCACTGTGGAACGCCATCTCTCGACTGGAAAAGCCCTAGAACCCCCGTGTTGTCTTGACGCAGCGTATTCACAGAGTCTAAATTGAAGTATGATTTTGGTTTTGGCATGGACTTTGCCCTGTATGACTGAAACTTGGGTTACTATGGACACTCAAACCATCTTGATTAGCAATCTATTTGAAATTTCTAAATGTGCCTTTCGAGAATTCGAGAAAGGCACATTGGGAGGTTAATGACTTGGAAGTTCGACAATTTTAACCTCCAAAATACCGAACATGGTTTGCTATCTAATTTCCAAACAGGTTCTTAGTTTCTTGACGAAATCGGCCAAACTATGAAAGAGTCCTCGAAGAATGCAGTTTTTTTAGCATTTTGTCTTGACAGGTTGTATCAGAGGATGCTAGTATTTTAGCATATACAGTTGCTTGATGCCGATTTTAACCTATCAAGGAAAGGAAAAATGCTTGCGAATAAGTCACCGTACGACCTGAGTCGCCGCGAACGACAGATTATGAATATCGTCTACCGGCGAGGTCGCGCTTCAGTTGCAGATGTGTTGAACAATCTAACGGATCCCCCTTCCTACTCAGCCGTTCGGGCGATGATGGGTATTTTGGAAGACAGGGGTCATCTCAGGCATGAAAAAGAGGGAGCGCGGTACATCTACACGCCGGTTCACCCGCGTCAGAATGTCGGCGAAACGGCGCTCAAACAGGTGTTTCAGACGTTTTTCGACAACTCTGTCGAGAAAACGGTCGCCGCGCTGTTGAATGTTTCGGACACGGCTCTGTCCACCGATGAATCAAAGCGCTTGGCGCAACTCATAGAGGAAGCGAAGGAAAGAGAAGAAAATCGATGATACCGCTCATTTATTTCTTCGCGCGCTCGGAAGGTTTTAACCCGTACAGAAACGGAAAACGGCAAGGAAAGGGAAGAGGAAAAACACCTTTCGTTCTGCCAATAATCCACGTCATCCATTTTTTTATTTCTGTGTTGGAAGTTGTCAAAATTTCACAGAAGCATACGATAGAAGGAGGAAAATCCCATGATGTCCTTCATTTCGCTCTACGGAACTTCCGAAAATTCGATAGGCTGGCTGACAATATTACTTGATGCGTCCGTAAAAAGTGTCATTGTGCTCGCACTAGCTGCGGGGTTGAATCTCGCGCTGAAACGCAGTTCTGCGGCGTTTCGTCACTTGATTTGGTCACTGGCGGTTGTCAGTTGTCTCTGCCTACCCGTCATTTCTATCACCCTGCCAAGCTGGCGGTTATCAGTCGTCCCGCAGATGCTCTCCTCGACCGAAGCGGCACCCGGTTTTGAAGGGAATCTGAATGTTTCGCAATTACCAGCATCGGATCATCAAACAGCACCCCCGCGCACACTGAATCCTCGGGTAAACTCTAACCGTCAAACAGCGAGATTGCCCGAGTCAGTTCAAGATGCATCCGGAATTTCAGCTTCGCAGGCGGGAGATTGGTGGATTCTGCCTACCCTTTGGACCTGTATTGGAATTGTTTGGGGCATCGGCATGTTAGTTGTTCTTCTTCCACTGTTGGCCGGCTTGATCGGTATTTGGAGAATCGCACGGCGAGGGCAGCGCATCACCGACGGCTCTCTGGCGGCGTTGGCTGGCGAACTCGCGGGACAACTCGGGGTAAAACGCCGCGTCACGCTGCTGCGGACCGAAGCGGAGATGCCGCTGACGTGGGGCATCATTCGTCCCCAAGTGCTGATCCCAGTCGACGCGGAGAACTGGTCAACAGACCAACAGCGTTCCGTCCTGCTGCATGAACTCGCACACGTCCAACGATGGGATTGGCTAACACAGACAGTCGCTCAAATTTCCTGCGCCATTTATTGGTTCAACCCGCTGGTCTGGGTCGCTGATCGCCGAATGCGCCTTGAGCGTGAGCGCGCCTGCGACGACCATGTCCTGACGAACGGCTGCCGCGCTACAGACTATGCCTCACACCTGCTTGAGATTGCACGGACATCACGCCCGCCGATCTTTGCAGCCCGTGCCGCCGTGGCGATGGCGCAACCTTCGTGGATTGAAAAGCGGCTGCGAGTCATTCTCGCGACAGACCGCAATCGAAATCCTGTGACGAAAGTCGCGGTTGCGGTTAGCGTTCTGACTGTCGCCTGTCTCGTTCTGCTGATTGGTGTCATGCGCCCGGCTGAAGCGGTTGAGGAGGAAGAAATGCTCCAACAGATTCGCGAAGCCGCTCTATGGAGACCGGAATCCTCCGAGACACAGCCAACCGATGCCCAAATAGAAGCCATGATGGATCAGTTCACGAAACGGATCAGAAGCGGATTTAATCTCACTGAACGGTTTCTCGTAGCATATCCGGAAAGCCAGAAGCGTGACGAAGTATGGATGTACAAAATCCAATTTCTATTGGGACGCCGCAGACAAGAGGAAGCAAACGCCGAGATTGAAACCTTCTTGGGGGTATTTCCCAAATCGAAACACGCCTCGGACGTATGGTCGATCAAAATTCAGCTACTTGAACAGGAGGGCAAATACAAGGAGGCGCTGGCAGAGCTAGATAAAATGGACCACTCGGCAACTCTTTCCCAAGTATATGAGCAGAAGTCGCGCATTTACTCACATATGGAAAATTGGGAGAAAGCCGCCGAATACCGCCTCCGCGCCGCAGAATTGACATTGGGCAAACCCGCTCCGGATTTCACGCTGAAGGACATCAACGGGGAAACCGTTTCACTCAAGGATTTTCGGGGCAAAGTTGTCCTGCTCGATTTCTGGGCGACGTGGTGCGAACCATGTATCTACGGGTTGCCGGCGCTTAAGGCAATTTATGAAAGATTCGAGCGCAATCCCAATTTTGCCCTCATCGGCGTCAGTTGGGATTTCAAGGACGAAACCGTCGCGAAGTTCGTCGCTGAAAATGAGATGCCGTGGATTCACATCCGCGAGACCGAGGAGATGCGAGCCAAGTTCAATGTGCAGGCTATTCCGCACTACACGGTCATTGACAAGAACGGGCTGATACACGAAAACAGTATGAGCGGCGGACGCGATCTCGGCGCGGTGATTGCGTCCCTGCTCGCCGAAGCGCCGGGCGAATCGGACCAGTCGAACATCGCGAAACTTCACAAATTGCGTGGGGACCTGCACGATAGGCGCGGTGAACGGGCGCAAGCGATCGCGGAATACGAGCGAGCCTTGCGACTTCAACCGAAAAACCTCGGACTGGTTTCCGCGATCAGAGACTGGTATGAAGGCAGCGCCGCGCAAGGGGATAACCTAGCCGAAAAAGCGGTTGTGTTTCACGACGAGTCGTTGCCGAAGCTAGTCGAGGCAAATCGGTATAAAACGCGTGCGGACTTTGTATTGGGCTATACCGCCTTGAAATTTGCCGAGTTTTATGACGAACTAGGGGACGCCGAAAAATGCTGGCAGGCGTTTCAGATTCTAACGGAAAACGATCCGGAAGGATATCTGGCGAAGCGGGTAAAAGGGGCGGTGAACATTTGGTCAACAATCCGCCGCAGACCAGAGTTCACGGCGTTTACAGAGGATGTGTTCGAGACTGAACAGGACAGGCGGAGTGACGAGGCGCATCGCAAGTTGTACGCAGCCAGCGATGAGCGGACCGAAGCTCGGAACTCCTTCTTGGTTGTCGAAGCTGACGGCGAGATATTCATGGGAGTGATTCTGAGTTCAACGGGGCACCTGCTTGTTCTTGATAAAGTAGCCGATGCCGCGGATATTCAGGTGAAGGTTACTGGTGATTTACCGGCGCAGGTGGTTGCCAGGGATGCACAGGCAAGGTTGGCCATTATTAAGATTGAGGGAGTGGACGACTTGCGGCCCGTCGAGATGGGGACGGTGGACGACCTGAAGGGATATGCGCCTTTTGACTATAGAACGGAACACGGCGGCAGGGCGAGGTCGTTCCCTATGATTGTGTATGTTAGCGCTCGCGGCATTTCGAGGCATGACAGCGGCGGAGAAATTCGCGTGTTCATCGCTGATAGCGTCTATGCGCTTGAAATTAACAGGCGAGGAAAAGTCAATTCATTCCTGATCGGTGAGAGGGTCGACTCGCCGTTGAGCGATGCGTATATTCACTACGATGGTAAATTGCTCGGATTCTGCGTCGATGATGAGGTCGTCTACACAGGTACCGCTCAAAGTATGCCCGGACCGAAGTATAATGTGCTGCCCATCGA
This sequence comes from Candidatus Poribacteria bacterium, assembly GCA_965204085.1. Classification (GTDB taxonomy): domain Bacteria; phylum Poribacteria; class WGA-4E; order WGA-4E; family JAJDTR01; genus JAJDTR01. The sequence continues at coordinate 885,440 of CBDBEE010000003.1, forward strand.
TCAGATTGGTGCAAGCCTAGAACGGATGGGTATGACAGACATGCTTCGGAGAAACTAAGGACTTCCGATGAGTGTCACAATGGGGTGGGGACCAAGTGTTCCTACTCCACGATTTGTCAATAGACATCTTTCCAAAATGGATCCGTGTAGTTCCAGCAATCTTGGAGATTAGAATAACTACGCCGTTTGGCAACTTGTTGAGGAATATCGCAAGTTTACAATGGCAGCAATCACATTCCATGTTTTCCCATAGTTGCGATGTTTGCCTCGATAGATGTCTTTGGTGATGCGAAAAATCTTACATCGTCTGACGATATTCTCAATGGCGACCCTGCGTGTTGCCAACCGCCGGTTGAATTGCTTCGCCTCCTGAGTCAAGGGCTTGCTCCGATAGGCCTTGATGGGCGTCGAACTGTTGGCATACCGTTTGGCTATCCCCTGATAACCACTGTCAGCCAACTTCTCAGTTTCGGGAGAAATTGCCAAACGACTTTCCTTCAGAATTGTGTAATCGTGAACACTCCCTTTGCGGCAGGTAACCGATAATATTTCTAACAGCGCCAAACACGCAATCAATTGAACTTTTATGGTGTGCCTTTTTTTTTACCGCTATAGTAGACACGCTGTCCTTTGGTTGGACGTTCAATCGGTTGCTCGGTGGCATCAACGATGATGGTTTGGAGATCGCCCTCCACTAAGTGCTTTCGATTCTTCAATGAAAGCACTTTAACTAACACATCAAGTATCTGATGATAGAGTTTATTTGCATAAGACTCACTGATACCAAACTCCATGCCTAATCTGGCAAAGGTTGGATAGTGGCGCAAATAGGTGAATGTCAATAGAAGGCGATCGGCCAATGCAACCTCCGATTTCTTTCCTCGTTTCTTCATCGGACGTTCTTCTTTAAGTTTTTCAAAGTAAGTCGCCACACGTTCCAAAATAAGGTTGAAAGCTGCCTTGTCAATACCAACCGCTCGCAGAAATTGCTCATCTGACTGTTTTACTGCTTTTTCAAATTGACTCATGGGTATCCTTTCTACAACAGAAGATTGTTGAAAGGATATAACGTAAAATCAAGCCAAATAGATACTTATTTTGGAAAGATGTCTAATCCGCCACCCATGCTTTCTTCCCGAGTTTCATCTTAATACTGAAGGTCGCTGAAATTTCACAGAAGCGTACACGTTGAGGAGGAAAACCCTATGATGTCCTTCATTTCGCTCTTCGGAACTTCCGAACATTCGATTGGCTGGCTAACTGTGTTATTCGATGCGTCCATAAAAAGTGTCATTGTGCTCGCACTGGCTGCGGTGTTGAGTCTCACGCTAAAACGCAGTTCTGCGGCATTTCGTCACCTGATGTGGTCACTGGCAATTGTAGGTTGCCTCTGCCTACCCGTCATTTCCGTGACGTTACCGAGCTGGTGGTTGCCAGTTGCCTCGCGGACGATTCCTCTGAGTGAAGCGGCACCGGGCTTTGAAGGGAATCTAAACGTGCCGCAATTGCCATCAGCGGATGGTCGGGGAGAAATCCCGCGACAAGGGGCTCCTCAAGTTGATGCCAACCACGAAACAGCGGGATTACCGGACATGGTTCAAGGGACATCGATCATTTCAGCTTCGCAGGCACCAGGGTGGTGGACACCGTCTACACTTTGGACCTGTATCGGAATTGTTTGGAGTATCGGTATGTTGGTTATCCTCCTTCCGCTGTTGGCAGGCTGTGTCGGCATTTGGAGAATCGCTCAACAAAGTCGGCGCATCACCGATGGATCATTGACGGCATTGCTGGACGAACTCCTGAGGCGACTCCGTATAAAGCGCCGTGTGTCGCTGCTGTGGAGCGATGTGGAGATGCCGCTGACTTGGGGCATTATTCGACCCCAAATACTGATTCCCGCTGACGCGGAGAGCTGGTCGACAGATCGACAGCGCGCTGTCCTATTGCATGAACTTGCACACGTGCGACGGTGGGATTGGCTGACGCAGACCATTGCCCAGATGTCCTGCGCCATTTTCTGGTTCAATCCCCTCGTTTGGGTCGCCGACCGTCGAATGCGCCTTGAGCGTGAGCGTGCCTGCGATGACTATGTCCTGACCAACGGTTGCTGGGCGACCGACTATGCCTCACACTTGCTTGAGATTGCGCGGAAATCGCGCCCGTCCGTCTTTGCAGCACGTGCCGCCGTGGCAATGGCACAGCCCTCGTGGATTGAAAACCGGTTGCGAGTCATTCTAGCGACGGATCGCAATAGACGGCGGTTAAAAAAGGGTGCAGTTACCGTTAGCGTTCTATCCTTCGCGTGTCTCGTTCTGGTGATCGGCGTCATGCGCCCCGTCAGAGCAATTGAGGCGGAAGAATTGCTGCTACAGATTCACGAAGCTGTATTGCTAAGGTCGGATCCCACTGAAAAACCGCCAACTGATACCGGAATGGAAGCCATAGTGAATCAGCCTACGAATCGGATTAAATACGGGCTGGAACTCAGTGAACAGTTCTTCAGCATGTATCCGGAAAGCAAAGTGCGCGATGAGGCACGGAGGTACAAGATTCTATGTCTTTTGGGACTACACAAGCATAGGCAAGCCAACGCTGAAATCGAAGCGTTCTTGACGGCGTTTCCCAAATCGAAATACGCCCCTGAGGTGCTGTCGCTTAAGGTTGATCGGTTCGAACAGGAGGGCAATTACATGGAGGCGCTCGCGGAGTTAGATAGAATCAATCACTCGGCACTGCTTCCACGGGCGTATGAGGAGAAAGCAAAGCTTTACTCACTCATGCACGAGTGGGAAAAAGCGGTCGAGTACCGCCTCCGCGCTGCAGAATTGATGTTCGGAAAACCCGCTCCGAATTTCACGCTGAAGGACATCAGCGGTAAAGCCGTCTCACTCAAGGATTTTCGCGGCAAGGTTGTCCTGCTAGACTTTTGGGTAACGACGTGTGGACCGTGCATCACAGAAATTCCAAATTTGAGGGTGCTTTATGAAAAGCACCATCCCGACCTCGCCCTTATTAGTATCAGTTTAGATGCCAATGACAAACCGCTCGTGAAGTTTCTTGAGAACAATGAAATGCCGTGGATTCACATACGCGAGACCATGGAGATGCCAGTCAAATACAATGTGTCATATATCCCGCATTACCGGGTCATTGACAAGAACGGACTGATGCGCGGAAAAAGTCTGCACGATGAGATTGGAATCAATAGGGTGGTTTCTTCTTTACTTGCCGAAGCGCCGCGCGAATCGGATTCAGTCAACATCGCCAAACTTCACAGGCTGCGAGCGGAGTTGCACGATTTGCGCGGCGAACGGGAACAGGCAATCACGGAATACGCGCATGCCTTGCGTCTTCAACCGAATGACATTCAGCTTGTTACACCACTCGCCCGATTATATGGAGATGACCAAAGCGAAGAAGCGCTGGCGCTTTACGACGAGGCATTGCCCAAGCTCGTTGAGGCAGATGAGTCGAAAACGGGAGCGGACTTTACATTGGGTGAGGCCGCCTTTGATTTCGCCATGTTTTACGATGAGCAAGGCGACGCCGAGAAATGCTGGCAGACGTTTGAGATCGCGATGGAGAACTCTTCGGACGAATATCTGGCGACGCGAATTAAAGGGATGACGGGGCAGTTTTCGACAATCCGCGGCAGATCGGCGTTCAAGGCGTTAACTGGAGACCCACCTGGGGCGGAATGACGCGGCGCATCGCAAGCTTTACGTATTCATCGATGAGCAGACTGAAGCCCGGAGTCCCTCCTTGCTCGTCGAAGCCGAAATCCAGTGCGACGGGTCATCAGGGCTGAATCAGGTATCGTTACTCGTAATAATTGCCCATCAGACCGTCGCTAAACGATGCAGAGCGCCAACCAAAGTTACACCACTACAGGGTAGCGCTCTCTCCACCAACTTGCCATCTGGAGAGGCAATCCGACATGGAAACAGACAAACCCAAGGCTGTCTTCATTTCCAGTCTCGTGTTCTTGGTAGTTATCTGCGCGTTCTATCTGAGCACCTACCTGCCGCGCAATACTGAAGATGGCCTCCTACGTCAACGCAAATCCGACGTTAACGCCCTAACTGTTCCACAAAGCGACGCTACAGGGATAACCTCGTTCTCGAATTCACTTGATGCTGCCTCCAAAATATCCGAAATAGACGACGACCATATTAACAGTCAGTCCGATCCTGAGGATGTCCAAATCAGCCAACACTCAGAAAACCCAACTGAAGCTGATATATTGGTGTTGATAGCGGATTTGGAGAAGCAGAGCGGGGAGTTGCTACAAGCGAGTGAAGAAAAGAGCAGGTTAGCGTTCAAGCTACAAGACGAGAACGAAGCTCTTTTTCAAGCTTATGAGATAGAATCTGAGCTGGTTAAGTCAAATCACGACGCCATTGAAGCAGAGTTTGAACGCGAGGTGCTTGGCGGCAGATCCGTTCATGACGTCGTCACCACTGCCTCGGATGAAGAGCTTGAAGAGTTTCGGGTGCACCCACTATCAGACGTACTCGTGGAAGCTTGTCTTCAGTACCATGAAGTGGTCGACACCTTCACTGCCCAAAGTCATGCGAACGTAGACAGGATGAATGCACTATGGGCAGCGGGAAGCGAACTCTACCTAAAAAGCGTTGAAATCGAGAAGGACATTGCCGATTTGAAAGCGATGCTGGAGTAAACCTACATTTAACCCTGAACCGAATCGACAGGAGCCATCTTATGAAACTGAGCCTATTCTTACTGTTTTCCTCGCTTTACCTAATCACTGTTTTAACGTCCGGCGAAGCGCACGCCGAGTTAACATTGGAACAAGTGGTGACACGGGCAAATTTGGCGCGTAAAGATATGCGAAGCGGCGAACTGCTTTACACCGTGACAGGTTATCAGGCGCCTACTTACACATTATCCGAAGCCCAACAATGGCTGGCAGAACAAAAAGCCGTGGTGCGCAAAGAGATTGAGGATAGAGTTAGGGCAGGTGCCCATCATCTCACTGACAAAGATACGCAGGATGAGTATTACAAGAGACAAATGAGCATGTACGCCGACATGTTTCAACTCCGCATTGATGAGCGACCATTCACCAAGAAAAAGCGATCGGCTTTTGAACATTATCGCCAGGTTAAGAGTTTTCGGGACGCATTCCGTTACGTTCGCTATCACTCAGTGGACGTTGACCGCCAACCTCGTGATTGGTCAAAGCCCTACACTGTTTCCGATTACAGGGTTTCTGTTTTCGACGGCAGGAAAGAAGCAACCGCGCACGCGAACCGACGATACGCTGGCGATGAAGAGGCTGAAATCTTTCCGAACGATGAACCGGGGGCCTTTGATTATCTACACCTCTGGGGACACGGCTTGTTCCCCATCCCAAAGAAAAAAGCCAAACTGCTCGGTCAGGAAACCATAGACAATGTCAACTGTTACATCGTTCAATTTGAAGGCGTGCATATCCCGTTTGCGAACGGAAAAACACCGATACAAACCAAATATTGGATCGCCCCCGAGTACGGTTTTCGTACTGTTGCCGAAGAATACGCACTGCGAAAAGATGATAGCCAACCCACACTCTATGTGACCGTAAAAAATCGCGATTTTCGCAAGTACGAAGGCATCTGGTACCCAACATCCCGCGAGGTTGTCGAATACTTCCTCGACGGCAGCCGGAAAGGGGAGGTCAAGTCCGAATCCCTGTTCAAGGTCAAACACGCCGCGTTCAACATCAGTTTCCCAAAGAACCTCTTTAAAATTAGCGCCGCTCCCCAACAACCCGACAGCGATATCGAAAGAGAACGCGCTTATTTGGAATGCGGTCCCCGGAGCTTGCTAATCGCCTGCCAAATCCTAGGAATCGACGCTAACTTTGACGAACTCACCGAAGCATCCAACTTTAGCGAGGGAACCGGAACCACCATGGCAGGACTCTACAACGCCGCAACATTAAAAGGGATAAATCCTGCCGGCGTTAAGGCTTCAATCTCCGACCTCTATCAGCTCGAAATGCCCGTCATTGCTCACGTCAATGAAGATCATTTCCTCGTCGTTACCGAAGCCGATCCCCGTCAAATTCGCGTTAGAGATCCTATTCAGCAGTACGATACACTCTCTCCGGAAGGGTTTGAGAGGATATGGCACGGCGCCCTCCTAATCTTCACCATTGACAGAGAGGAAGCTGCGCCCACCTCGGTTGCAAGTTCCACCCAACCCCCGCCACTTCAAGTGCCAAAACGCACGCACCATTTCGGTGAAGCCATTGCCGGGCATGAACTTAAACACACCTTCACCTTCACAAACACCGGCGACATCCCCGTCCAAATAACCGACATCCAAAACACCTGCTACTGTACCACCGATTTCCTTACCGACAAAAACATCCCGCCCGGAAAAAAAGCCCAGATTGAAGTCACCCTTAATGTCCCTTCCAGAAATGAAAGGCTTCAGGAACATATCCAGCTTCACACCGATTCACCCGCGCAACGCACAATCGATTTTAGCGTTACAGCCACTGCGCGCCTCCCACTGATGTCAATTCCCGAAAACATCGTTCTCGGAAGTTTTTCACCTAACGCTTTCAAAGCCAAAAACTTCATCCTACGCCAAGTCCTCGATCCCCCCGTTCAAATCCTTTCCGTGACAACCGATTCTGAACATTTCAGTGTCGAGTATGAAACCAATCCCGCGACCGGCAACCTGCGAGGGAAAATTTGCCTCGCGCCCGGCATGCCCATCGGCGACTTTTTCCATTTGTTACACATTGAGTTCGTCCGCAACGGCAACAACGGCACTATGACCATCCCCGTTACGGGCAACCTGCTCGGCGACTTTAACGTTTTCCCTCGACAACTTTTCTTCGGCATCGCACGACCCGGCGATGCCAACCGGAAAAGCTTAACCCTGACCCGTCTGCGAGGAGAACCCCTAGAAGTCAAGAGCGTTGGCGCCGCCTCAGAACACATTGAGACCGAACTTGTACCCATTAACGCCGGCACCCGGTATAAAATCAACGTCTCCCTTAACACCACAGACGCTCCCGAAGGCGACTTCAGCGATACCCTCGTCGTTCAAACGAATAGTTCTAACCAGCCCAAAGTTGAAGTCCCTGTCTACGCCAAAGTGCACACCAAAGACGCAAAATAGGAGGTACCATGCTAACCATCCGCTACCACTATACCCCGCTCGTTCTCGTCCTTCTCTGTCTTTCCGCTTACGCCCAAACTGACAGCGACATGATTCTAATCCCGGCAGGTGAATTTATTATGGGAGAACAAGATCCGCACCCCGATCGGCTGCAGCGACAAACAATCAACCTGCCCGCCTTTTACATCGATCCTTACGAAGTCACCAATAGCCAATACGAAGAGTTTATCCTTGATGGCGGATACCAAAACAACGCGTACTGGTCGGAAGCGGGATGGCAGTTCATCCAAGCAAACAAGATTGACCGCCCCCTCGGATTAGATCGCGTGTTTTATAACGCTCCCAATCAACCCGTAGTGGGTGTAAGCTGGTATGAAGCCCAAGCTTTCGCCAAATGGGCGGGCAAACGCCTGCCCACCGAAAACGAATGGGAAAAAGCTGCACGCGGCACCGATGGCAGGATATACCCCTGGGGAAATGAGATGGATTGGAAACGAGTCGGCTACCACCTCCATAACCAACGCACATGGGATGTCGGACGCTATCCAAAAGGCAAAAGTCCCTACGGTGTCCACGACTGCGCCAGCAACGTCGCCGAATGGATCGTCGACACACAAAACCAAACCGACTCCGATCAACCCCAACACATCGTGCGCGGTGGCGCTTGGGGGGCAGTCCGCTTTGAAATGCAATGTGCACACCGCGCTTTTGACAAACCCGAGTATAGAGGGCTACGGATTGGATTCCGCTGCGCTCGAGATGCGGAGTGAATGTGAAGTTAACAGGTAGGCAGGAACCTTATCAGTTTGAATCTAGCTACGTTGCGGGAAGCCGGAAAAGATGTCCAACTTTGGTGGACTCCGAATTTACGGATGTTCAGCTCATTCAGCGCTTTCAGCAAGGGGATTCGGGAGTTTTTGATCTGTTGTATCGTCGTTACAAACATCGTATTTACGGCGTTATTCGCACAATCATCCTGCATCGTGAAGATCGGTTAGATCTTACGCAGGAGGTCTTTCTCAAGGCGTATCAGGGGCTAGGGAGTTTCAAGAAAACATCTCAGTTCTACAGTTGGCTTTATCGCATTGCCATCAAAGGATCTCTATCGCACTCGTTATTCACTCGCTTGATCGTTGTATAGATTTCATGCGTCGGCAGGCAAAACACCGCGTGATTAGTAATGATCCTGTATCCGATGATGTGTTCTATCATCATGAAGTTACTCGACACTTGTTGTCTCCCTCTAAGACAGTGGAACTAGAAGAATTCGGCATGTTTTTGCATCAAGCCGTGCTGCAGTTAACTCCCAAACAAAGGGAGGTATTTACTCTCCGTTACGAAGAGGATCTTTCGCTGAAAGAGATTGCTCGCAAAATGGGGCGTTCCATTGGCACCGTCAAAGCCCACCTCTTTCAACTACACCACAAACTGAGAGAAATGCTTCTACCCTATCTGTGGAATGACGGATTTGAAACATGGGGCAGTGATAAACATCTATAGTTCAGAAATTAAACAGAAGACATTCTGTAAAAAGTTCCCGTCTTTTTCTACTTAATCACAGTCTACCACTTCAAACTGCGCTCAACGCAACCCATCACCTTGTTGGCTTGACGCTGCATCATTGATCTTTTCAGAAATCCCTCCTTTGCAATCTTCCTAGGGCGTGTTGACATTTTTGTAAGGCGCGTCCATAATTCGCCGCTAAATCCCTATCGTAGGGGCGAGATTTCCTCGCCCAACGGGTTGGAAAACCCAACCCCTACGGAAATTGACACAATGTAGGGGCAATCCTCGTGGTTGTCCCTACATGCTGCCTCAAGTGAATCGATATTGGCTTAATTTTCAAATGTCAACAGAACCTAATGCAACATGGCGCAGTTGGCGTAATTTGTTAACGCTAGGTGCGGTTTCCGACTGCACCTAGCCCCGTCCCTACGCGAACCAGCCCCATGAACCATCTTCTGTGGCGCACCCATCAACGAATGGGTTGGTATTTCATTGACCATGTCTACATGGAGATTAACAGTTTAAGACATTAGAAACCGCGTGACTTGCGACTCAAAACGCTTAACGCGATCCCTATAGGGACATTATGGAAACGTCCCTACTCCACAATTTGTCAATCCGCCGCAGACGTGTCGGGATAGGTGACGGGACCGCTTACGTTAAATTCCTGGCGTAGGCACTTGCGGCAATAGTACGTCAGAAGCATTTTGCGAAAAGTGAACCCCTTCGCTTGGTTGCCGCAGGTGTCGCAGTGTTGTTCCTTTATCTCTCGAATGGCATCGGTAACTCTTGAAACCGCTGAAGTCTTCATTCATAATCTCCTGTAATGGGTTCTTGATGAATCAACGCACAAACTACTACTTGTCTGTTATGCTATACAAACGTATAGTTATCCAAAAAGGTTACAAGAAATGTAAAAAAATTTTGCGGTTGAGCGTAACTTGATACTATCTTGCCCTTTCCTCTTTCCACTCTTCCCAGTTTTTCCCCGTCCCCTTCCCTTTCCCACGCTTCTTGACAACCCGATAGACGGTGTGCTATTCTTTCGCGGTCATAATCAGTAGTACGTACTAATTCATCGTACATAGGGGTAGAATGACATCAGCGAAAAAGGTCGTCGTCGCGATGAGCGGCGGCGTTGACAGCTCGGTCACAGCCGCGTTGATGCTTGAGTCGGGCTGCGATGTGATCGGCATCACAATGCGGCTCGGCGCTCCCGATGCACTCGAAGTAGAGTCGGAAAAGCCGAATTGTTGCTCTCTCGAAGGCATTGAGGATGCGCGGCGGGTGGCTACCCAGTTGGGAATTCCGTTCTACGGCGTGAATTATGAAGAGATTTTCCGAGAACGCATCATTGACTACTTTGTCAATGAGTATCTTGACGGCAGAACGCCTAGCCCCTGCATGATTTGCAATCGAGAGCTAAAATTCGGAAAACTCGTGTCTCTGGTCGACAGTCTGGAGTACGATTTCATCGCCACCGGTCACTATGCCAGAATTGAACAGGATCGAGATACCGGACGATTTCTTTTACGGAAAGGTGTCGATGCCAACAAAGACCAGTCCTATTTCCTGTCCGCGCTCACACAAGAGCAGTTGAGCCGCGCCATTATGCCGCTAGGTGAATTCACCAAGGATCGAGTGCGGGATCTAGCGAAAAAGTTTAAGTTGCGTACCGCCGATAAACTTGAGAGCCAAGAGTTGTGCTTTGTGGCGGACGACAACTATAGACGATTCCTGAAAGAGCGGGTGCCCGAAAAAATTCACGAAGGCGATATAGTGGATAAAGACGGCAATGTGCTCGGCACACATCAAGGCATCCCTTTCTATACGGTTGGACAACGCCGGGGACTTGGAATAGCCGCCGGTAGCCCGCTTTACGTCACTCGCGTAAACGCCCAAAAAAACACCATCGTTGTCGGTGGGCCCATCGATTTGCTCCGGCAGACCATGCTGGTAGAGCGAATAAATCTGATTTCCATTGAACAGTTTGACGAGCCAATTCGAGCTTTCGTCAAGGTGAGATCTAGAGATGAAGGGGCGTTAGCCACCATACACCCGCTGAGCCAAACCGAGGCGAAAGTTGTATTTGATGAACCGCGGCGAGCAATTACACCGGGGCAAGCGACGGTATTCTACGATGGCGATTTGGTCGTTGGGGGCGGCTGGATTAAATGAGAGGTGTGCATAGGATATTTATCAAGGATTAGCTCGTAGGTTGGGTTGAACGGAAATCCGAAGGAAATCGTGCACGGAAATAGGGATTCCGATGTTTCATTCTATCCGAAAACGTAGGCAATCAGAGTGAAACCCAACGCTTCAGCGCAGTAAGAGCAGTCCAGCGAACGAATAATAATCTACCAACCTTGAAGTGCCAAAAAGGCTTTACCAACAATTGATCGAACAGGCTCTTAACGTGAAACCAGCAATTCTCATTTTGAATTCGCCGGGCGATTGTGCCTATTGGAGCCTGTATGGACAGTGGGACGCAGACTCATTTGATGTTATTTCTGGGTTAGAAACTTATGATTTTGTACGAATTCAACCTTTACACCTGTCGCCCCTCTGGGGCTTTGGTTGTGGTGGCATCGCGCTTCTATAAACCTGCCGCCCCGCTGGGGCTAAGATGCGTCGAGTTTCACGATTCCCCGCAAGTCGTGCATTCAACACAACGCTCTTCTGAAGCGACAAACTCAAAGCTGGCTCGGCTTCATAAGGGTTTTGGTCCCAAAATGAGAATTGCTGACGTGAAACATTCAAGGAAATAATTTCACAAGCACCCGGTAACCGGAGGCTCATATTATGGCAGTGTCAGTACGAGAGTATCGCGAAGAAGACCGCGAGCAGTATGAGATGATTTGGACTGCGGCTTTTCACGGCGGCGAAGCCTATCCTTCGGAGAGACCTATTCCGGGATCAAGCGAGACCGTTTACGTGGCGGAACAGGATGGCAGAGTCGCTGGCAGCTTCACGATTCGGCCCTCCGAAGTTACGTGCAGAAGAACAGCCCACTTGTGTGGCGGCATTGCTTCGGTTGCGGTTTCCGCCGACTCGCGTAAGCACGGCGTGGGAAGAGTCATGATGACCTCGCTGGCTGAAATCATGCGTGAAGACGGGTTGATTGTCGGTAACCTCCGTGCCTCACACGAAAGTTTTTATCGCAGATTCGGCTGGGAGAGTTGCGGTCGTGAAGTCCGAATCACCTGCCCCGTTAGACTGGTACCGCAGTTCGAATGTGCATTGCCGGTGCGTCAGATGCGCATGACGGACTTCAAATTTGTAAACGATGACAACCGATTGCTGCTCCAAGAAGAATGGGCGCCGTTAAAGGCCGCCTACGACAAATTTGCACGTGCTTATTCCGGGATGCTAATTCGCGAGAGCATGAGATGGGGGCGGCTTCGTATGACTAGCGGTAGTCTGCCCTATGTCTTCGTTGCGGGCGATCCGGTCGAAGCCTACGCAGTGCTGCGAATCTCCTCGACAAGAGATCAGGATGTTATAGAATTTGCTTGGTCTACACTGGCAGGTTATCAATCCTTACTCGTAACCTTGGCTGGAGTTGCCATTAATCACGCAACGCTCAGTTGGACAGAGCCTTCAAACGGCCCTTTTCTGTCGACGTGGTTTACCCAGGGCATTGAGGCGCAGTTGTGTAAGCCGTCAATGTTTCAAGTTTTGGATGTGCCGCGTTCACTGTCTACGCTCAAGCCGACAGGTTCGGGAAGTTTCACGCTTGAGGTTGAGGACGAAATTCTACCAGCCAATCGCGGACCATGGCGAGTGTCATATTCACCCGAAGGCGTTGAAGTGGAGCCTAGCGACTCCGCAGACGTGAAAATGACAATTCAGCACTATGCCCAGGTCCTGATGGGTGAACCAAGTTTTTCAGATCTGTTGTCTTACGGGCTTATATCGTGCAGTAGCGACCGAGCGGCACAAGCCGTTAATGGAATATTGGGTCCGCAAGTAACATACAGTCTTGAAATCTTCTAAACCCTCTTATACGAGCTATGCACCCGTGGTAGGCGCCCATGTGAGACCTGCCGGACTCTCAGATTCTTGACAATCTCCCAAACCTATGTCCGACCATCCCGAACATAAGTCAAACCGGCAACTCTACTTCCTCACCTTTCTCCACACAGTCATCGATAGTTACGCCACTCTCCTGCCGCATCTGCTGCCCGTGCTGTTAACAAGGCTCGCCGCTCATACCACCGCTAAATACAGTGTGGCTGGAGCATTGATCTCCGTCTACAACTTCTTTAGCGCGCTGAATCAAATCTTCTTCGGATGGTTGGAGGACCGGGTAAGGTCCATCCATTTCCTGACCTTTGGAGTTGCGTGCACCGCGTTCTGCTTGTCTCTGCTGAATGCTGCGCCGTCCATCTGGGTAGTGTTCTTGCTGTTGATCGCCGGAGGCACCGGCGTTGCGGCGTTTCACCCGTTGGGGACTGTCCAAGCCGCGAGTTTGGCAAAGCAGAGCCCAGGATTGGGAGTTTCAATCTTTCTTACCGGGGGTAATCTGGGAAGAGCTGTCGGTCCCCTCCTTATCATGTTATTTTTGGTAGGCTACGGCTGGGATAAGTTGGTATGGTGCATGATTCCCGGTCTTCTCCTCGCATTTCTCGTTCCCAGAGTCTTGGAATTGCGTCATCCAAAACCGCCCCCACCTGAGATGAACCACCCTTCAACCCGATCCAAAAAGCGGAGTGCGATGTGGGAATCGATTAGACCATATTTTCGGCCCCTTCTCGCCCTTTATCTGATAGCTGTCCTAAGAACCCTGACAACAATAGGTTTGGAAAGTTTTCTGTCGCTCTTCCTTGATGAGAGAGGCTACTCCAACGTCGCACGGTCGGCTGTACTTGCCCTCTTTCTTTTGGCGGGGACGGTCGGAATAGTGGTTGGTGGTTCGCTGTCGCATCGAATGGCTCGCCATCGCATGTTACTCTACTCCTTGATTGTCTCGCCGCCACTGCTATACCTTTCTCTTCACAGTTCAAGCACCGTTTTCCTTTTTCTTCTGTTCCTCGGTAATGTGATACTTTCCGCCTCAACATCCGTCAACATTGTTTGGGCGCAACAGTTACTCCCGGCACGCGAAAACATAGCGTCTAGTTTAATGATGGGCGGTGCTTGGGGAGTAGGCGGTGTTCTAAGCATCCCTGTTGGGATGCTCGGGGATCGTTTCGGATTGGCGAATGTTCTGGATTGTTTGACAGTCCTCCCACTGGTAGCGGCGGTTTTTGTTGTTTTCTTACGGGGTGGGACTATTGAAGGCGGGCGCGGAGATGAATACAGTAAAGCATAATTGCGATATGCCGGGTTTCTTCGTCACCGGCACGGATTCCGGGGTCGGAAAAACCGTAGTTGCCGGTGGTTTAGCCGCTTCGCTGGCATCGATTGGGGTTGATGTCGGCGTCATGAAACCTATCGCTACTGGCGGTCAGGAACACGGCTCCGCCTCAGTAGATGCGAATGGTGATATAAGCGAAGACGCCAATCCAAATGGTGCAGCAAGCGCGGGGGAGGTTAATCGACGGGGTAATCGACGGCTCGTGTCTGAGGATGCGGTTTTCCTCAAGTACGCCGCACAGGCGGAGGATAGCCTTGAGTTGATTAATCCGATATGCTTGCGCGAACCCCTCGCGCCCTCCGTCGCGTCAGAGCTAGAAGGTCTGCCTATCGACTTAGAACAAGTCGATACCGCGTTTAATCAACTCCGCCAGAAACATGAATTCATAGTTGTCGAAGGCGTTGGTGGACTTGCCGTGCCGGTCCACGACGATATTCTTGTCGCGCATCTTGCCGCCCGTTTTGATTTGCCGCTTATTGTCGTTGCCCGCCCAACCTTAGGGACAATCAATCACACGCTCTTAACAGTGGAGTTTGCACGATCATTCGACCTTGAAATTCACGGGATTGTCCTAAACGGATTGCGGCAGGACATGGTAGGCTTGGCGGAAAGCACCAATCCTGCCGAAATCTCCCGCCTTACGAACCTACCAATCTTAGGGATAGTTCCATTTGACGGCCGCTTAGGACAGCGCGCGCCACTCCATGCGTTCCTGGCGCAATTCATGACCAAAAATATCGACTGGAAGATTGAAACACTTCGTAATAGAAAATAAGATTATCTCCAAGAGAAAAGAGAGAAACGCCAAATCGAAACTTGCGCAATTTGGTTTGTAACAGCCATCTCAGCCATTAAATCACTGAATATCATGGCGCATCAAATCCGCTCCTGTCGAATCGACAAATCCGGTAGATTTTTGTGTGGACCGCAGGCTGCGTTGAACTCCGTAAGCTCCAACCATTTAGCTCTGCCATCTTTCATAGTTTATTCAGAAGAAATTTCCTCAAATTAGATTGTACGTATGTGTTGAACTGCTTTCAACAATCTGATACACTGGTATACACCCAATCCGTTCTTCACTACCTTTATCAAAAAAGTCAAGGGCAAACGTTGACTCGCATCAAAATCTGCGGAATCACAAACCTAGAGGACGCATTAACGGCGGTTGAAGCCGGCGCTGATGCGCTCGGTTTCGTGTTTGTGCCGGACACACCTAGATTCGTCAAGCCCGATCAGGTAGCGGCGATTGTTGCTGAACTGCCTCCTTTTGTCGCCACCGTAGGACTTTTCGCGAGCAAGGACGCCGCAAGAATGAGGGCGATTGTGGATCTGTGCCGGCTAGATGCTATTCAGTTACACGCTGATGTATCCCCCGATTTTTGCCGCAACTTGGATAGGAGGATCATTAAAGCGGTCCGAGTCAAGGACGAGTCCAGTTTGTCTATCCTCTCGGATTTCGATGTTAACGCTTTCCTGCTAGATGCCTATGTCGAAGGGAAATTGGGGGGAACGGGGAAAGTTTTCGACTGGAGTCTTGCACTGCAAGCGAAAGATTACGGTCGAATCATCGTCGCGGGGGGCCTCAATCCGGACAATGTGTCGCAAGCCGTGCACTACGTCAAGCCCTACGGAGTCGATGTCAGCAGCGGTGTTGAATCGCAGCCCGGGCGCAAAAATTCGGATAAAGTCAGAAAGTTCATCAAAGCTGTGAAATCTGTCGAGGATTGAGTCGCCGGAATGGGAACACTTGAACTGATTTACAAACGCCTGCCGGATCGCGTGAACCACTTTCAGCAAGAGTTGCTTTATGAGGACGCCTCCGTAATCGTAACGACCCAGAAACTCAAACCCTCCAATCCCATTGCTATAGACGGCGAAACCGTTCTTGATAACGGATTCACCGCGGTGTGGTTTGTCTTCCCTAATCTATGGCACGATGTCGGAAAAATTTATGACCTCGAAAATATGTTCACGGGGTACTACTGCGACATCATTACGCCGATGCATCGTGCTGAAAATCACTTTGAAATCACTGACCTATTCCTGGATCTGTGGGTAACGCCCGAAGGCAATTATCAGATTCAGGACAATGACGAATTTGAAGAGGCAATTGCCAACGCCTGGATCCAACCGGATTTAGCTGACAAAGCAAGAGAAGCACTTCAAAATCTGATCGCCGAAGTTGAATCTGGCGTTTTCCCGCCGAAAATCGTGGTAGACTGGGAACTCATGAAATAGTTGTTGCAAGTTCTTTTATCGTACAATCATCAACTCATTTAGGGGACTCAACATGGCTCGGACATTTCAAGGAGAAGTTCGTGATGATTTAAGGTTGTTTTCCGGCAGCGCAAACCCTGAACTGGCTAAGGAAATTGCCACGACGCTGGGGGTTAGATTGGGCAAAATATCGATTTCCCCGTTTCCCAATAGCGAGACGCGTGTCCAGATTGAGGAAAGCATTCGTGGGACGGATGTTTATATTATCCAACCGACGTGCCAACCTGCCAACGACCACTTAATGGAATTACTTCTTACTATTGATGCCATGAAACGCGCCTCGGTGCGGCAGATTACGGCGGTGATACCGTATTTCGGTTATGGTCGCCAAGACAAGAAATCCACGGGTCGAGAACCCATTAGCGCCAAGTTGGTCGCCGATCTGCTGACAGTGGCGGGTGCTAATCGTATTGTTGCTGTTGACCTGCACGTTGCTCAGATTCAAGGTTTCTTTGACATCCCCGCAGACCATCTTACAGCCTTGACAACCTTGGCGGATCATTTCAAGCTAAAAAAGATCGAGAACGGTGTCATTATCGCGCCAGATGCCGGACGGGTCAAATTGGCGGAGAAGTATTCAAATATTCTAGGATTTCCGTTGGCTCTGATGCACAAACGCCGCACGGGTGTCGGCGGACGGGAGATCGAAGCGGCGGGTATCGTCGGCGATGTTGCGGGCAAAAATCCAATTATTGTCGATGATGAGATTGCTACCGGTGGAACTGTGCTTGAGCAAGTCACGGTATTGGAGCAGGCGGGAGCAAAACCGGCTTACATCAGCGTGACACACCCCGTGCTCGCCGGACCCGCTCCGGAACGTCTAGGGCACCCCGCGATTCGGGAGGTGGTTGTCACTAATACAATCCCGGTTCCCGCCGAAAAGCAAGCTAACGGCAAAATTGAGGTCCTTTCCATTGCTCCCCTTTTGGCAGAAGCCATTCTAAGGATTCATCAGCATCGGTCGGTTAGCCAAGTCTTTTCTGCGCAACAGTTGGTCTTCCCCGTATAATAATTCACTTTGGCAAAGCCATGCCCTTGAAATCGAGTATTTTATGAAGTATAAAAAACAATTCGGTAATTGTTTGGCGAAGTCTGGTGCGGTTAGAAACCGCACCTACCGGACCTGAGCAAAATTGGAATTGCCGATTTAAAAAATTAAACTTTATTCAAAGCTCGGTTCTTCCCTGCTAAAAGTATTGTCGAATAGAAACAGACGACAAATTACCTTACCGCAAGCCATCAGGTATTCGTTGAGTAAATCCTAACCCAGAAAAACCTCCAAAACACAACGCCGGGAGTTCATTCTCGAGAAATCACCATGGGTTCAATGCCCTGTGATTCTCTGAGTTCGTCAGCGAACTCCGCGGCGTCAGATTCCTCTTTGAATCGTCCGACCGTCACTCGGTACCACGTTTGGGACTTAATTTCCACCCGAGAAAATTCTATAAAATTGGCAAGGTCTAACGACTTCAGGTTCTCAACGAGCAGTTTAGCATGTTTACGAGACTTGAATGAACTGACCATTACGGTCCACTTGCCCCGCCGATCTTCTTTTGACGGAACTGACCAACGAGCATTGAACTCGGATATCTCGCTAGCTGTCTCCTTCACGCGCTGTGTGAATTCCGAGATCATGTCTGGGTCTTGAGCAAGGGTACCCGATATGGATAACACTATCTCTACACGCCGGTTTTTATGGCGAATGGATTCGACATCGTTGTCCACGATTGGCTTTTCCTCGCCGTGGCCGATTGTCTTTAGTCGCGCCCAAGATACGCCAAATTCAAGAACAAGATAGTCCTTCACAGCATCGGCACGCTGATACGACAGATCGAGATTGTAATCGGCATTGCCAATACTATCCGTATGTCCTTCTATGCTTACCTCTACCTGCGGATACGTGAGAATCACATTCGCAACTTTTTCTAAAACTGACCAATAGTCATCGCTGATTTCATAAGACCCCGTATCGAAAGCAATACCCGGGAGTGTCAACACCACCTCGCTATCTTCCGGTTCCTTCGCTTCTGCCGTCTTTTCACGCGGTAACACGTCCTCCGCTGTAACCTCCTCATCAACTGACGGTTCTTTTGGGGTTAAATCTATTAACTGAAGAGGGGCGGTTTTCGAATTACGGTTACCGGCGATGTCATGTATTGTCATCTCAAGATGGTAGTCGGCTCTGAGGTCCGCGAGCAATTGAGACCGCTCCCAGTCGGTCCAGACAATCGTTTTTGGAGGCGGGCTATCTCCCGCAAATGTATCTAAGACTTCTCCGCCGTTCTTTACCATTCTAAGTTCCCATTGCACAATCTGATTGTAATCCGGCGTCTGTAGATGTACCGTTGGCGTGTTGGTTCCCCGAGCATCGTTTGAAATCGCGTCAGCATCCGCCTCCGATGAAGGTATAATCAAAAGTGGTTCCGCCTTGAGTTCGAATTCTGTCGGGACAGTGTCTACCTCAACGTTCGCTTCGCGCTGAAGATAATGGTAATTTCGCAGATCTAGCACCGTGAATTGAGCGGTGTATGTGCCGTCGTTTACCAAATCTCCGGCATCGTCCTGTCCATTCCACATGAGTGCCTCTTTGCGCAATCCGGTTCCGGAATAATGCTTTACGGATTCGCCCAATCCATCGTGGATTTCTAGCGTCCACTTTACATTTTCGGGAATGGTTAAGCTGAATGACGCAATATCCTTAACGCCGTCGCCATTTGGCGAAATTACCCGGTCCGAGACACGAAAGTCCACTTCATCTTCGGTCAGCGTATGTACCGGGTCGATAGTTTTCGGTGGCGGTGGCGGTGGAGAAGGCATTAAGATTGGGGCTGGGGGTTCGGGAGTGGGGGTCGGAATTGCATTAGGTATACCATTCCAACGGAAGGTTGCGGCGATCCAATGTGATCCCTCATCGAGTATGTCACCGTTAAGGTATGCGTAATCAAGTCTCCCTATGTCACTGCGCAAGCTAAATCCACTTGACCATTCTCCTTCGGCGAAGCGGTCATTGTTCGTGATCGCAGTGTAGCCGAAGCGAATGCCGAATCGCCGATTGAATATCCACTGTTCTATGCCAAAATGTGCGCGAAATCGGTCGTTCCATTCAAGTTGGTCGTCATTATGAAGCGTGAAATCGCTTGATAATATCGTACCCTTGTCAGGATGATACGCCGCACCAAATCGAACCACTAGCGGCAAATCTTGAATGAGTTGCCCATCTCTAAACAAACGACCGTCGAAATCTTCAAAACTCACTCCGAAAGCCACTTGATCGCCCAAGCGCGGTAATTTCTGCGAAACTTGAATCCCGAAGTCATAAGACCATCCAAGATGCGTGTTGCCACCCCGGCTCCGACGATGATGACGGATATTGGCGCCTGCGGCAAGCGATTTTCCAAATGAGTATCCGTAGCCTAGGAGCATAAGTCGGTTTCGTACGCGATCTTCACCCCAACCGTCAAACCAAGAACCAAACGAGATATTCCCAAGTTTACCGGTAGAGATTTCAAGGTCATGCGGATTTAAGCCTATTGAAAAAGCCCCTTCTCGGTTTGTCACATTTTCGGCATAGGGTAACCCAACCACGGAAACTTCCATACCACTCAAAAAACCGAGTGATGATGGATTCCAATAAAAGCTGTCGCTCCCGGCTGGTCCCGCGGTAAACGCGCTCCCCATCCCGAGCGCCCGCGCACTTGCTCCAACGAGGATATCCCTATCGCCAATGTCGGATTTTATCCCCCTGGTTGGAGAAATGACCAATATCAATATAAAAATTGCTGTTACGGCAAAAGCATTTGATTTCATTATCCCAAGCCTGGATCAAAGGTTCTATAAAATGTATGATTATTGCGGATTTAAATTTTCTGTAATTGTTTAGTCAATCGGTCTGGATTTGCCAATCCAGACCGAGCGGGGGCAGGGAACGCGCCGAGTAGGGAAGTATAATGCTAATTCCGGCTAATCGGGGGCTTACATGCCCAGACCGGACGTGCGACGAACTGTAATACTACGAACCAAACGACGCACTAAACAGTTACAATTTTCTCATTAATAAACGTCTACCTGCTGTTGATGGATACAGCAAACCCCGAAATTCCATACCCAGGGTGAATCTAAAATACGTCGATTGCACATTGTGTGCTTTTGGAGTATATGCGGTGAATCCCATGCGGGAAAAGTTGTGTTCTGCGCATAATCGTAATGGAAAACAGTGATGATTTCAGTTATAATGTTTGCAACAAAGTGTACCTGCCCTCCGGCTCAGGAAGTTTAAGATACAGACTAAATGACTCTGCTAATCGCAA
Organism: Candidatus Poribacteria bacterium; assembly: GCA_965204085.1. Taxonomy (GTDB): domain Bacteria; phylum Poribacteria; class WGA-4E; order WGA-4E; family JAJDTR01; genus JAJDTR01. The sequence continues at coordinate 906,032 of CBDBEE010000003.1, forward strand.
AGCTATGGACAAGAGGTTTATTTTCTAAATAGATTGTGTTTATGGGGCGTTTGGATGATTGTCTGAACTGTGATTTATGAGATTTTGGGATTACCTTGATTTCCTGCGGCTAGTTGCCAGTGATGAGTTACCTAAACCATTACCTTGAAGCCCACTTGGATGTTGGAAAGAAACCAAGTTTTCAAGAAAAAACTTGGTTTCGACATGCAATAAATACGTAGAAAATTAACCACTAAAACGACGTTAGCGAGATCGAACATAGGGCATTTGGAGAGATTTATGTGAGAGCAATGTCGTTGGATTTAGGAGAGTTGCGGGGAGGAAATAACCCCGCTTTGAATAGGACAGGATAGCATATACCATCAGAACGGAATCCGAGGAGAAAACTATGGTGCGTATTGGTGTCATCGGAACGGGCGGCATGGGCAGTGGGCACTGTAATTCGCTGCCTAACGTTGAAAATTGTGAGTTCGTAGGCGTAGCGGACCTACGACTCGAAGCCGCGCAAGCCATCGCGGAGCGGCATCATGTACGCGCATTTCAAGACTTCCACGAGCTATTGGAGATTGTGGACGCTGTCGTAGTCGCCACACCGCCAATGATGCATCGCGAGGTTGTGGTTGCAGCGGCGGAAGCGAGCGTTCATGCATTCTCTGAAAAACCGCTCTCCCTCACACTCGCCGACGCCGACGCCATGATCAACGCGGCAAACAAAGCCGAAACACACCTAATGGTAGGGCAAGTGCTTCGCTTCTATCCGGTGCACCGTCTCGGCAAGCAGTTGGTCGATGACGGCGAAATCGGAAACGTAGTTTACATCGAAACGGATTACAGCGGTGCTTACAATGCGGCGCGGGAGCGTCCATCAACTTGGTACGGAACCGTCGGCGGGCTACTCGAAAACGGTATACACAAGTCCGATCTCATCAACTGGTTTGGCGGCACAGCGCTGACAGTTGCGGCGGAAGTGGACAGTTTTTCCGGGGACGCAGATTGGGAAGATTACACCGTCTCACTCATCCGTTACGACACCAAAGCCGTGGGCATTTTGCGATGGGGCGGCTTCATGGGCGCACGCGGTACAACCGACACTTTTATCGACGGATCGAAGGGCTCGCTGCGGCTCGATATGGGAGCGGACCTCGCGCACCTCAAGAAAATAGGCGAATCCGACTGGACCACTCTTACCCCGGATCGAGAGACGCCGCACGGCGTGGTGGGAGAATTAACCCATTTCGTCGATTGCATTCGGGATGGTAAAACGCCGTTGGTCGACGGTGTAGCAGGGCGCCGCGCCATGGAACTAGTGTTGGCAACCTACCGATCAGCAAAGGAACGGAGCAAAGTCACCTTGCCAATCCACGATTGATAAGATTGGACTTAGCCAGTGTAAGGAGGATTTTGAATGGATCAAACGTCGGGGAACGGAGACTATCTCGCCAATCAAACTGTCAGCGAGGAGCAGATTCAAGCGTGGGTCGAGCAGTTCCATCGTGATGGCTTTCTGTTTGTACAAAATGTCCTGCCGCCAGACTGGTGTGCTCAAATGCGTGAAGACCTCGATTGGGCGATTAGGGAAAACCCGAACGGTCTTAACAGCCGTGGCGACCATATCAAGTTGTCACACCGTATGTTTGAGACCAGCGAGGCGAATCTTCGGCTTTTTGATCTAGAACCCATTGTCAGTTTTGCCGAGGCGCTCGTTGCGCCAAACTGCCACGTCATTCACAACAACTCCTTCCGAAGCCCACCGGGAGGCGGAATTACGGCTTGGCACCAAGACGATACTCCGCATCTCATTGTCACAGACGGGAAGCCGCCCGAAAACATCCGTCTTTCGGTGATGTTCTTCACGGCGAACTACTACCTAACCGATGTCACCGAAGTCAAATATGGCGGCACCGAGGTGATACCGGGTTCTCATCTGTTCGGCGCCAGCCCGCCGCCCGACCTTGAAGGCACCGAATGGGAGGACAAGATTCGTTATAACTTGGGAAAAGCCGGGAGTGTCGTCATGTTCAACAATCAGGTCTGGCACCACGGAGGGCTTAATCGGAGCGATAGAACACGCTATATTACACAGATTACCTATGGTCGCCGCGTGATTGGCCACAAATACTACCCATTCATGAATTACAACATGCCCGAGCACATCTACAAGGACGCTAATCCGAGATTAAAGCGGCTCCTGGGATTCCTTGACCACGGGCCTTACGGATAAACAGATGTCCGTATCCAAACAGATTTCAACCGGGAGGCAATATGGAGAGAATTCTGGTGACCGGTTCCGTAGGGCAGATAGGATCCGAACTGACTCTTGCCCTCAGAGAGCGGTATGGCAATGACAGTGTGGTTGCGGGAGGGCGCAAAACTCAACCGAGTGAGGAATTGCGAGATTCAGGCCGCTTTGAAATCGTGGATTGCACAGACATTGAAGCTGTCAATCGCGTCGTCAAGAATTATCGAGTTGATACAATCTATCACCTCGCCGCGCTGTTATCGGCGGTAGCGGAGAACAATCCCCAACTGGCGTGGCAAGTGAACGTTAATGCATTGGTGAACGTGCTTGAGGTCGCACGCGAACACAACTGCGCAGTGTTCACCCCTAGTTCCATCGGCGCATTTGGACCGACAACACCCGCCGACAACACGCCGCAGGACACCATCCAGAGGCCCACGAGCATGTACGGCGTCACCAAAGTCTCCGGCGAATTGCTCTGTGATTACTACTATGAAAAATTCGGTGTCGATACACGCGGTTTACGTTACCCCGGAATCATATCGTATGTTACATTGCCGGGTGGCGGGACCACAGATTATGCCGTGCAAATCTTCTACGACGCGATAAAGCATCGAAGATACACATGCTTTTTGAAGCAGGGCACGAAGTTGGACATGATGTATATGCCGGACGCTATCAAGAGTGCAATTGCGATAATGGAAGCCAATCCGAGCAAATTGAAACACCGCAACGCTTTCAATGTTTCCGCAATGAGTTTCGCGCCCGAGGAGATTGCGGCAGAGGTAACGAGGTTGATTCCGGAATTCACCATGGATTACGAGGTGGATCCGTTGAGACAGAGCATCGCCGACTCTTGGCCCAACAGTATGGATGACAGCGCGGCAAGAGAGGAATGGGGTTGGCAGCCGGACTACGATTTGCCTCGCATGTGCCGGGACATGATTGAGAAACTAACGCCAAAACTGACTTGAGTTCCTCTCGCACAATCGTGCGCCGCACCGAAATTGTAGTCAATTCCAATCACAATTGCACATATTTCGGTAGGTGCGGTTGGAAACGTATTTGTATCGCACTCACAGTTCATTCGTTTGATCTCCCTTGATCGCTCTCTATTCACTCGGTTGATCCCCACCTTAGAAGATTGTCCTTAACGTAACAACAGGCAAGACCTGAAGTTTATGAGATATATTGGTCGCAAAACCAATCTCCTGCCATACATTGAGGATTTAGTATGGAAGAACACGTCTCAAAAAGGGATTTTTTGCGATCTCTTTGCGGGAACGCATTCCGTCGCGGCGCATTTCAAGAAACTGGGATTCCAAATCATATCCAACGATCTTCTCTGTCTCGCGTATGTCTTCGGGCGAGCGCTGATTCAAAATAACACTGATCCGACTTTTACCAAGCTGACGACCCTTCCGAAAGTTTCTCCATCTAGTCTCTTTGATGGGATGGAAACCTACCTGAAGGTTTTGAGTTATCTAAATCGGCTTGACGGGATTTCTGACGGTTTTATCTTCAATGCCTACTGCCCCGGCGGAGGCAATGAGTACGACAGACAATATGTCTCCGACGAAAACGGACAGAAGATTGACGCTGTCAGACAGCAGATTGAGGTGTGGAGGCGAGACAATCTCATCACTGAAGACGAATACTATTCCCTCCTCCTCTCACTTCTTGAAGCCGTATCCAAAGTGACCAACATTTCGGGGACGTACGGTGCGTATTTGAAAGACTGGGACGCGAGAACCTACAAAGAGCTGACGCTCGAACCGATTCTACCGATTCCATCGAACAAAGAACACGCTGTCTATCAGCAAGACGCAAACTGTCTCATTGAGCAGATTGAGTGCGATATTCTCTACATAGATCCGCCGTACAACGCCCGCCAATACATTACGAACTATCATCTTCTCGAAACAATCGCTCGATATGATAATCCTGCTGTTTACGGCAAAACCGGGCTGCGTAAATATTCCCAAGCCGAGAAATCGTTGTATTGCTCACAAGCGGAGTGTCTGCACGCATTTGCGGCGTTGATATCTCGCGCCAAGGCGAAACACATCATCGTGAGTTATAACAGTGAGGGCATTATGGGCGATGCTGAGATACAGGATGTGCTGAGAGAAAGAGGGGAGATGCCGAAGTTAATCCCAATTGATTATCGACGTTATAAAAGCAATTCAATCGGTAGATTTAACAACAAAAAAAATGTAAGTGAGTATTTATTCTATGTCCAAACTAAGTGACAAGGAAGCACAAAAAGGGACGTTAGATGCGCGCAATGCGCTTAACGATTTAACCGGCAGGGAATGGGTCTACTTCTTAAATTCGATTGAACTGATTGAAGGTGAGCCTGATCTCCTCACCGGAGAAAAACTCAACGACATGTCGGAGGAACGGTGGACAGCGAATCAAAGTCCGCTCATCGACACATTTTACCCAACTTCAGGGGAGCACAGCCATGCGCATCACATTCGCAAGAAGCATCCATCACCGAAACCGCCGGAACTCATGAAGCGGCTCATTGAATTTTTCACGAAAAAAAATGGCCGGGTGCTCGATCCGTTTGTCGGCGTAGGAGGTACGCTCTTGGGGTGTTCGATGGCGGGACGCCGTGGCGTGGGCGTGGATTTGTCGCAAGAATATCTTGATCTTTACCGAAAAGCAGCCGAGAGCTTGGATCTTGAACCTCAGACGGTTTACCAAGGGGATGCGAGGCATCTTGAGAATATCTTGAATGGGAAGGATTATGAATTCGATCTCGTCCTGACTGATCCGCCCTATGGAGATATGCTTTCCAGAAAACGCACTGGCGAGCGAAAGAAGAGAACCGGCGACGATTCACCAACGCCGTTTACAAGCGATGGGAACGACCTCGGAAACATGGGGGCCGAGCAGTTCTACGACGCCCTAAAATCCGTTATCGTTCAGTCAATGGAGTTCCTCAAGGTGAAAGGATATGTCGTAGTTTTCTGTAAGGATCTTCAACCGACCGCCGAGCATCACAACCTGATTCACGCCGATGTGGTAACCGCGCTGGTGGGGATACCTAATCTTAGGTTCAGGGGGTACAAAATCTGGTATGACAAGTCGCTGAAACTCTACCCATTTGGCTATCCGTATGCGTACGTATCCAATCAACTACATCAGTTTGTTCTAATTTTTCGCAAGGAAAGATAAATATGGTGACTCGCACATTCGGATGGGTACAAGACCCGGGTAAAATAGAAAACCTCCGCAAAACGGTTGAAATCTTCGATTCAAGTTCATCTACCTATCAGGAGTTAGTTGAGAATCGTATACCCGCGCTCGTTCAAGGACAAGATGGACGAGACCGGTTTCTTGCCGAGTTAAGTCGTGTTCCTCTTAAATTGAAGTATACTGATTTGGTGGGTACCGCATTTTATCCGCGATCCGCATCCCGTTGTAACGGTATTTTACAGGCGGCCATAAAAGGCCAAAGAAGGGCATTCATCGGAGATTGGCCCGCCGATAATTTCCTGAGATGGGCACATGCCCTCGGTTTTATTCAGTTTGATAAGAACACGGATGGTTTCTCAATCTCTGCAGTTGGCCTACAGTACGTTACAACAGAACCGGGATCCTCCGATGAAACAGAAATCCTTGCCCAAGCATTTCTTTCCTACCCGCCTGTGATGCGGGTGTTGAACTTACTAGCAGATGGTTCGCACCTGACGAAGTTCGAAATCGGCAAGCAGCTGGGATTCGTGGGCGAAGATGGCTTCACCAGTTTGCCTCAAAATATCTTGGTGCGCTCCCTTCGTCAGACAAGGAATTCAACGCGTAGACGTAAGATGCTGACAGATTGGGATGGTACGTCGGACAAGTATGCCCGAATGATTGCAAACTGGCTCAAGCACATGGGCTGGGTGACACAAGCCAAAAAGTGGGTTACAGCAACTTTTGGGGAAGAGGGATACGAATATCTCATTCCTCAAGCCTATTTAATCACGGCGGAAGGCTTGCAAGCGAGAAGAAGGGGACTAGGAACTAATATCCGGAGTCGAATTCCAAAGAGCGTGTTCTGGGAAATGTTGGCGACCAAGGGAAAAGACCGAGACTACATCCGTACACGCCGTGCACTAGTTCTTCAAGGGATTGCTGATAAATCTTGCTCACTGCAAGTTTTAATGCAGCGGTTGGCAGACAGAGGGTTCAACGAGTCCGAGGCAACTATTTCCAATGACTTGAGAGGATTGAAACGAATAGGTCTCAATATTCAGCAGGAAAAAGAAGGGTATTTTCTGCGAGATACCATTAAGAATCTGGAGATACCGTGGTTTGCCAGCGAAAGCACGGTAAAGAGCGATGTTCAAGAGCTAGTTGACAAGTGTCGATCTGTTTTAGAGCATGTCCCTCACGATTATCTTATACTCATACCCATAAGTTTTTCAAACCAAGAAAGCCGGTTGTTCGAAATGAAAACGACTGAATTGCTCGTAGATCAATGCGGATTTGATGGTCTTCATTTGGGCGGGGCAGATCAACCGGATGGTCTAATCTTCACTCGGAAACTGAGAGAAAATTTTGGTGTGATCATTGATACAAAGGCGTACAAGGATGGGTTTAACATTCCCGCGTCGGAACGAGACAAGATGACTCGTTATGTCACCGAGAATAGACTACGGAACCAAGAGCATCCGCAAAAATGGTGGGAACACTTTCCTGCTGAGATTAAAATGTTTAAGTTCTTGTTTGTATCTGGTAAATTTATCGGGGCCTACGAAACGAAACTGAAACGGATATCGGAATTGACCCAGAGCACGCGGGGTGCAGCAATCACGTCTTTCAATCTGTTGCTTCTGGCTGAGGAAATTGCCAAGGAGAGAATCACAATCCAAAATACCGGTGAAATGTTTAGCTGTCTTTCAGAAGTAGAACTCGAATGATTCTAATCATTGATTCTCCGAAACTACGTTTCTCATAATTATTCTCAAATGTAGAATCTGGACGCGTACAAGAATCGTATCCCGAGATGGCATGAGAAACAGCACAAATATGCAGTGGTCAAAGTGCCCTGATGTTCTCAGATTGTTCTGTTATTGCTGCTATATGGCTTAGCCCCATTATTGTGCCTTCTCTGTGCTACCATGACTCCGTCGGGCATCATCGTACTAGAAAGAATAAACGCGCACAAACCCATCGCCTAGTTTGCATTTATGCGTCAGACGTCAATGCGAGGCGGTGATCGTAATTGAAGCGATGTTATTTGTGAAATTCAGAAAGTCGAAAATTTCCGCCTCCTCATTCGTGTCATTCCTGGCAAGTTGGTAGTCTGCCAGGAGAGTGACGCGTTCATGCAACTCCCAGTTGAGTTGAAGGTTCAAACCGAGTTGTATATCCATGCGCTTGTCGGCATCATCGGCGATGAAGCCATCCGCACCTCGAACGCGCCGCCCATCGAATTCGACTCCCAAGCGTGACAATCGCAGACGCGCCCAACGTCCGGAATCAACCTTGTAAAAAGCGCTGAACGCCACCTCGGAGCTCAAGAAGTCGTAGAAATCGACATTTGAACTGTTCATGAATAGATTGAACTCCTCCTGCAAAACCACTTGATCCGAAACAATCTGAATTAACTTCGCCGATCCGAACTGGCGCATATCACGACGTGACTCTCCCGGTTTAATCCGAGCTATCCCAAGCACGAGATTATTCAGGTTACCTTTGTAACTTTCCCGTTCGAGCGAATACTCCAGCTTACCCAGCACCCGTTTCAGTAGCCCCAGTTGAAGACGCGCGGCGGCTTGATGGCTTGTCGATCCCACAAGGAGGAAGTCCTCGCGGCGCGTTACATCGTCATCAAATCGCTGCAGACGCAGATTGTATTCCAACACCTTGCCAAATCGAAGTCCCATTTGACGCTGCAAGCTGTCGTAGGAATCGTCCTCGCGGTCTAGTCGCTGAAGTTGATGAGATAAGACGAGTATAGGAAGGTCGGCGTTGGGTTGGAAACTCACTTCCGTCAAAAAAAGGTCGGTCATCGCGTCGAATTCGTCAAGTTGCCCGTTTTCGCCGATGTAGTTTTCAAACTGCGGCGTGTATTGTAATTTTACTCCAAATCGATCGCCAAGCGGCAACGTGCCTTGGATATTGACTCCGGCTCGGTTAATCAGTCCGGCAAGCTGAGGATCTTCTCTGCCTGCCAAGCTGCTGGTGTTCGGGTCAATACTAAGGCCGAATTCAATATGGTCATTGAAGACATTACTGAGTTGATAGTCGATTAGGAGTTCGGGCTCGATCGTATTGGAGGACTTCGGTTTCTGCTGAATTAACTGCTTACCGAAGTCTGTCTGCAGTTGGGATTCACCGACGGTGACGATCGTAGCAAAGAAAAAAATCGTACATAACAGTGCAGTACTGAATTTCATTAGCCAAATGGTACTTGTCAAAGTAATACTCCCTATCTACATTGTTGTAAATGAATACTGCCTAATGATTATGTTATAAGACCTCGCGCAACGCGGTTATCCAAACTACATCAAACTAAGGGCTGGATCACTGAACCAACCCCTCCCACGGACTTGATGCGGTAGCGTACAATTTCTTGGGAATTCGACCAGCTAAAAACGCCGAACGTCCGGCTTCAATCGCTTTTCTCATGGCTTCTGCCATCATCACCGGCTGCCGTGCTTTGGCAACCGCCGTGTTGAGGAGCACGCCGTCGCATCCAAGTTCCATCGCAATGGCGGCATCCGAAACCGTTCCTACCCCTGCATCTACAATCAAAGGAACGCGGACGATATCGCGGATAATCTGAATGTTGTAGGGATTGCGAATGCCCATGCCAGAGCCTATCGGAGCGCCTAACGGCATAACGGCAGCGCACCCCAAATCCTCCAGTTTTTTGCACGTAATCGGATCGTCGTTGCAGTAGGGCAACACCGTGAACCCATCCTTAATCAACGTTGCTGCCGCATTGAGCAACTGTTCAACGTCGGGGAACAACGTTTGATCGTCACCGATGACTTCCAATTTAATGAGGTTGGTGTCAAGCGCCTCACGTGCGAGATGGGCTGTCAGAATCGCCTCCTTGGCAGTGAAACACCCTGCAGTATTTGGCAGAATCGTGTAATTTCTTTCTCGGAGCAAATCAAATAGGTTCTCTCCGGGCTTATCACTCGGTTTTACTCGGCGAATCGCAATCGTAGCAATCTCCGCCCCGCTTGCCTCAAGCGCACGGGTCATCACGTCGAAATTCGGATAGCCCGCTGTCCCGATGAGTAACCGCGACTGATAAGTCTTGTCTCCGATTTTGAGTCCTTCCATCTTGTCTTTTCCCGTTACCTCTGTGTCCATACGATAGCTATGCGACGGAAGTATATCAATGTCATCTACCGTTGTCAATCGCTTTTCAGTCAATAGTAGTCAGTAGGTTGGATTGAACAGCGCCAACCAAAAAGTCACACATCCCATGTAGTTGTCAATGTTCTATTCCGCGTGAAATCTCCCAAAATCTAGTGAAACCCAACTTAAAGTTGAGATGTTGGGTTTCATTCCATCTAACCACGCCGCACTGTCGTTGAAAATCCTTCCTACGGTTCACATTAGATAGCGATTCGCATTACCCATTCAACCCAACCTACATAGCTCTCCGTCAATCCACCCTTCTCTCCTTCCACATCGCTCAAAATCAGATACGTTTTCCCTGTCCTTCTGCTGAAAAACTATTGAAAATGTAAACCGCCTGTGCTACCATAGCCAAAACCGACAACCGTCTCCCTGGCATATGTTTCCTGCAACAACTGTAGTGCACGTTCCAAACGAATTCCGATCCCTCCAGCATAACCTTTTGTCCACGCTCACGCTTCGTGATTCACAGTGCCAAGCGTGAGTGCCGTAAGGAGAAAAAAGCGATGCGACCTTTTATTGATTCAAGAGACATTCTCGACGATGGCGCTGAATTACATAAACGCATGGAACGAGACGGTTACCTGTTCATCAGTAATTTATTCCCCCGCGAAAGCTTAGAACACCTCAGACTAAAGCAACTAAAAATCGGGCTTGAAGAGGGGTGGGTGAGTACCCACTCACCGCTTGAGAATGGCGTCGCCGACCTCAACGGCTTCGGGGTTGAACCTGAACCGGAGTATATGCGTGTCATGGGTCGGATGACAAGCTTTCAAGAGTTCTACGCCTTAGCTCAACACCCCAATCTCATCGGAATGTTCGAACGCTTGCTCGGCGAGAGCGTGCTGCCCCATGCCAAGGTCATCGGTCGCTGCCTCTTCCCGCAACGCGAAGCGTTCACGACACCGCCGCACCAAGACTATGTTTTCATTAGAGGAACCGCCGAAACTTACACCGCTTGGATACCGCTTCAAGATTTACCGCCAGAAATGGGAGGGCTTCAGATTGCCGCCGGTTCGCACAAAAACGGAATTTATGAGTACAAACCGGCGCTGGGCGCGGGAGGCATGGGGATTAACGAATCCTTGAAAGATTCATGGGTAAACAGTCCGTTCAAACAGGGTGATGTGCTCATTTTCCACAGTATGGTCGTACACAAAGGGGTGCCCTGCACGGGTGAGCGGTTGCGCCTTTCGATCGATGCACGGTATCAGCGATTGAGTGAGCCGATTGGACCCGGCAATCTCACCCCGCACGCTGGAGGGTCGTGGGAGCAAATATACGCGGATTGGCCCTCCGATGACTTCAAATACTACTGGAGACAGTGGAATTTAGACGACTCCGAGTATGCCAGCCAATTTTCGGAAAGCGACGCGGAAGCGGCGGAAATCATCGAAGAACGAGATCGAATGGCGTTTGAAATGGGCGAAAACGGCGACACAAACGCAATTTCGTCGCTTCAACGCATAATGATGCGAGATGGCAATCCAGAAAAACGCCAAAGAGCCGCCAATTTGCTGGATTCGTTGCAGATTTGAAGTGAATTCCGCGATCTTCAACGCTTCGACCTAGCGTAGGAGTTGCACACTTCAATTTGTAGTAGCGCAATTCATTGCGCGTCTGGACGGGCGATAAATCGCCCTGCTACAAACTTGAGGATTTGTTGTCGTTACGCGATTCATCGGGTGTTGAAAATTAGAGCGTGTGGTGAGGGATCGCTAAATTACAGTATTTTGAGCGTTCAACTGCGTAAGTTCCTGGCAGTTGTAAATTCGCACCAGTGCGAGAGTTGTAGGGTGGGCACTTCCCACTATTCCGTGACCGTAGCCCGTTGACAAGGAGAGCCAAATGGGTAACGTAGTAAGCCGAGAAGTTCACATTAGGCGCGCACCTTCCGGCATGCCTACCGAAGATGATTTTGAAATTGTGGAAGTGTCAATCCCCGACCCCGGCGCGGGTCAGGTGCTCGTCCGAAACATCTATATGTCCGTTGACCCGTACATGCGCGGCCACGTGCTCGTAGGACGGATGATAGATGACGCCTTGGGCAAGGTGATGGACGGCGGTGCAATTGGCCAAGTAGTCGCCTCAAATCACGCTGGGCTCCAAGTTGGCGATTATGTGTCGAGCGACTTCGGATTCCGCGAATACTTCGTGGCTGACGGCTCAAAACTAAAAACCGTTGAACCTAGCATTGCGCCCATTCAAGCGTATCTCGGAATAGCCGGCATGCCGGGACACACCGCCTATAGCGGTTTCCTCACCATCGGAGAACCGAAACCGGGCGAGACCGTGTTTGTATCGGGTGCGGGCGGAGCGGTCGGCTCTCTTGTCTGCCAAATTGCCAAAATCAAAGAGTGCCGAGTCGTCGGTAGCACCGGTTCGGACGAAAAAGTGTCGTGGCTCGTCGATGAACTTGGGGTGGATTCCGCCATCAATTACAAGAAGGTTGACGACCTGAGCGCGGAGTTGGGGAAACATTGCCCTGATAAGATAGACATTTTCTTCGACAATGTCGGCGGAAATCACCTTGAAGCGGCGCTGTATCACATGAATCGTTTTGGCAGAATCATCGGGTGCGGCATCATATCCGAACTGAATTCGACGGCTCCTCAGCCCGGTCCTCCCAATTTGGTTTACCTCTACACCCAACGGGTCAAATTCCAAGGCTTCATTAGCAGCGATTATTCCGATCAGTTGCCGCAGTTCCACGAGGATATGGGCAGATGGATTAAAGAGGGACGAGTGAATTGGAAGGAGACGATTCTCGAAGGGATAGAGAATGCCCCGAAAGCCTTCGTCGGTCTTTTCAGAGGGGATAACTTGGGGAAGATGCTCGTAAAAATCGGCCCTGACCCGGCTGTCTGAACATCATGCCAACGCTTGGCTACAGATGTACAAGGCTGCTACCAGGACTTCGCTCCGGCGGAGCGCCATGTTACTCCCTTTATGGTATAGCCTACACTCCGCACCTTATAAGTGCTAATCGGGAATTTTTTAGTATCGTTCCAGCGATTAATGCTGATAGCATATACTGTATTCCAATTAAATATAACATACTATATATTGAAATTACAATGCAAGACTGATACGAACATCACCCATCAAGTAACACCCGCCAGAAGCTAGTTATAGGGCGAAAAACGAGTGTTTATTGACAAAAGAATTGTAACACTAGGAATAATGGTGTAATATCCACATTGCGCTCCTCTAGAGCGCGGGAATATGGACATATCGCATTCTATTGACATTGGGGATCTCTATCGCGTTCCTTATCCAGTCACTTGATCTCCTCTGGAGCGAGTTACTTGCGGAAAGAATTATTCCGCCAGGGTTAATAGGGTGCTACCAATAAATTCTGTAAACCCCCAAAATAGGTGCGGAGAGTGGGGTATAAATACTTTACGATTTGATTGTTTCCATAACCTAAAGAAATCTACCTTTGCCAGACACTTTACAAGACAGATTTAAGAAAGGAGATGGACCATGGCTAGAACCGGACGCGCCACTGTGATGGTAGGCGAGCGCTTTGAAGTACGCGAATATCCCGTACCCGATCCTGAACCGGGTACGGTGCTCTTGAGACAAGAGTTGGGAGGCATCTGCGGCACGGACCTCCACAACTGGGAATTCCAGCGCATGGAGTTTGATGTCATTCTCGGTCACGAAAACGTGGGGGTGATTGACGCTCTGGGTGAAGGCGTCGAAACCGATTACTTGGGGAATCCCGTGAAGGTCGGGGACCGTGTGGCATTATCCCCGAGTGCTGGCTACGGTTTCTCTCCGTCTGAAGAACAGCCCTATTTGCGCGGGGGTTTCGCGGAATACATCTATCTATGGGATCCGACAACCTTGTTCCTCAAGACCGATCTGCCAGCCGAGATTGCGGTACTCAGCGAGCCTGCCTCGTGTGCCGCACACTGTATCTCGCGAGGAAAAATCCAGTTCGGTGACACTGTTGTGATCCAAGGAACCGGGCCCATTGGCCTTCTAGCTCTCAACTGGGCGAGGGTTTCAGGCGCAGGCAGATTGATTGTTGTCGGAGGTCCCCCGGGACGACTCGAAATGGCAAAGCGCTTGGGCGCGGATGTCACGATTGACATTGCGGAAGTCCCGGATCCCGAGGAACGGAAGAAGATCGTTCGCGAGAACACACCCCAAAATAAGGGGGCTGACATTGTGTACGAGTGTTCGGGGTTCCCCGCCGCTATTCCCGAAGGGCTAGATTTTATCCGCTACAGCGGCACTTACGTGGAGTATGGCCACTTCGTTGATGTCGGAACATTCGAATGTAACCCCAACCAGATGCTCATGCGCAAGAACCTGCGATTGGAAGCCGGCTGGGGATTTCGACCGCACCACTTCATCCGAGCGGTGCCGATGCTCGAAAAACACCAATCTCTCTTTACCGATTTTGTCAGCCACGTTCTTCCTTTGGAGGATGTCGCTCAAGGGTTCAATGCCCTGCACACCAGTTACAATCTTGACGGCAGAGACGCCATCAAGATCGCCGTCAAAGGCGGCTTAGCCTAATGCAGGTCAAAATCCATTTGAGAAGGTATTGTCAAGCTAAGGAACGTATGACTGTTGGTATCCGGAGCAGTTGTTGAGAGATGGAGAGGTGGGCAATGGCGGGAAAAACTATTATCACAGCGGCAGTCGTGGGATCCAGCCCTACGAAAGAGATGAACCCTGCCGTTCCCTATACGCCGAAAGAGATTGCGGAGGCTGCAATCGAGTCTTGCCGGGCTGGAGCCGCCATTGCGCACATCCACGTGCGAGACCCGCACACCGGGAAACCCGATTCATCGATTGAGTTGTTTCGAGAGGTCGTTGATCGAATCCGCCAAGTCTGCGATGTGGTGATTAACCTCACAACGAGCGGCTACAATCTCACTGGAGACGACGTCATTGAAAGGCGCTTGGAACCCGTCACATTGGGACCGGAAATCTGTTCGTTGGACATCGGTTCCGTGAATTTCGCGAACGCGGCGTTCGTCAACTCTCCGGAATGGGGAAGGACTGCGGCTGCTCGAATGCGCGAGCATGGTGTTAAACCGGAGATTGAAGCCTTCGATGCGGGTCACATGCGCCAAGCCGTCAATTGGGTTGCTGAGGGGTTGTTTGATGACCCGCCGTATCTTCAACTGTGCATGGGGGTCGGATGGGGGATTCCAGCCACACCAGAGAATCTTCTGCTGATGCAGAAACTTGTGCCGGCCTCCTGCCGTTGGTCGGTTTTGGGCGTTGGGAGGCACCAATTGCCCATGATTACAATGGGCGTGATTTTGGACGGTCACATACGAGTCGGCTTTGAGGACAATATCTATGTCAGCAAAGGCGTTCTAGCCAAGAGCAACGCCCAGATGGTGGAGATGGCTGTTAACGTGGTGGAGACCCTACAACACCAAGTAGCCACGCCCGATGATGCGCGCCAAATTCTAGGTCTCTCCAGTAACAACACGAGCTGACAACCGGGGTTTCGATCCCCGTTTCTTCACGTCTTGCCACTCCTATCCCACCGGATCCTTCGATATAATCAAAAACAGATGAAATTCCCCCTATAATCCATCATCAACCATCTGTGCGCCGGTCTATAACTGCCTGCTATCGGTGTGTTGATTGCTCGTGTTCGGCCGCGGTTGAGGCAGAGACCGCTGATTAACGGACAAATAGCGTTTCGGCGGGGAAGCGGAGATAATATCAATCCAGACTAGAGTGGAATCCTCCACGGGTGATTGAACGACCAAATGCGCGTCCTCCGAAAACCAGCGCGTCCCGTGTGGATAATAAACCGTGGCGAAGGTGCCGAGTATAAGCAGCGTAGCGAATGTAGCCGCAAATGTAAAGGACGGTGCACGCTTGAGCACGCTGTTGCTGGGATTCCATGCCATGGCAGATTCAAACTTCTGCCAAATTCGGCGTACGAGCGATGTCCGCAACTTTTCGCTTGCGCTCGCCTCCGAAGCCCTACCCATAACCTCTGAAACGAAGTCGTCCGAAGTTTTGACGCGGTCGAGGCGGTGAAGAACATCGTTAGTCTGCCTGATCTGCATAAACTCGAGGGCGCAATTTGAGCACTGTCCAAGATGCCGTTTAATTAGCTGAATCTTCCAAAGCGGCATCTCGCGGTCAATATACGCGGAGAATTCGGACCGTATGCTTTCACACTTTAGCATTAGAACTCTCTCCAATTCCAGCATCAAGCAACAGTGTTTTCATATTTTGGCGTGCTCGGTGAATCAGTGACTTTACCGCGCTTACGGAACAGTTCATGATTTCCGCAATTTCGTCGTATCTCAAATCCTGATAAGTTACGAGGTTCAAAGCTATACGCTGATTTTCCGGGAGCAGATTCAGCGTTTGCTGAATCATCAGTTGCTGCTCCTTTTTTTCATAAAGTTCATCGGGCAAATAACTCACGTCACGCATAAAAAACGAATAATTGACGTCCTCGCCCTCTGAAACAAGATCGTCGAGAAAAGCCGTTTTGCGACGGTGCCGATTTCGCACCTCGTTACGACAAAGATTCGTTGCAATCAGATAAATCCAGTTCTTGAATTGACACTTGGGTTCATAATTGCTTGCGCTCCTCAGAACCCTGATGAATGTCTCCTGTGCCAGATCTTCTGCGCGGTGATAGTCGCAGATACATCGATGGATATAATTGATAATTAAATCTTTGTAGCGTATGACCAGAAGTTCGAACGCACTCATATCGCCGTTTCGACATCTTGTCATCAACTCTTCGTCCGAAGTTCGCAACTCGCACCTCCCTTTCTCAACAAGAGGGCAGCGACTCTAGATGCGCCGTGTTCCTCTAAAACACCTGTAAGCCCCTCAGAGTTTCGCAGCAATGTGTCAGAAATTTCACAAAAGCCACGCTTGAGGAAGTTTCTAAAGTATACCTCATATATTGAAAATGGTGTACAGAAAAAATCTTGTGCCCCGCGTGTGACAGACATTCCGACGGGCGTGCTCTTGGGTAGGAGGGAACTCCGATTCCCGACGTGTGAGAATTACTATCGCATGGAATTCAGTATCGTACTCACTATCCATTCGATTGATTCATCGTTGTCCACTCGGTTGGTTGTTTCCTTAATCTATTCCATCGAAATACCTCACTTAATCCATGGAATCAGATGCGATTGCCCAAAACCCGCCTCTACACTAAAGTTGAAGTTCAGCCCAACTTACGGTATACTGAAGACAACTAATTAGCCCGTTCTCAATGAATAACCTACCTAGAAAGAATGCGGTGCGTTGCCTTTTGATGAAGTCGTTTCTCCTCTGTATCTGCGCTCTATTACTGATTCCGCCGTCCGGGTCACATGCCGACACGCGCGAATCTTGGGACCTGATAGAAAGCGAAAATTTTCAGGTCTACTACCGTGGCAATACCAAATCGGCGCAAAAAGTCGTTGATATTGCCGAAACTTTCTATCCCAAAATGCGCCGTCTAATGGGCGATATGCACCTTGACAAGATTGAGATATGGGTCTGTGAGGAACCGTCGCAGTTTCAAGCCGCGGTGCATGCTCCCATTCAGGACTGGGCAATTGGATGCGCGTTTCCGCTCAGTCGCCGCATCATCATCCAGAACCCGCGTGTCATCATCCAACGCGATTTTCAATTATCCCAAGTCATCCGCCACGAAATCGTCCACGTCGTCTTCGGGCAGCGCACACAGAAGGCAATCGGCAAAATCCCGCGGTGGTTCGTTGAAGGCGTAGCCATTTATTTCTCCGGCGAGTGGGCGCCTCGACGCAACGATACGCTGATGAAACACATCTTTTCTAAATCCGTGATTCCGCTTACCGAACTTTCGCACACATTCCCTAAATCTGAAAACCTCGCACAACTGGCGTATGCGGAAAGCCAAAACGCTGTTGGGTGGCTGGCGGAAACCCAGGGCGTTGAAAAACTATGGGAGATTGTCGATCGACTCGCAAGCGGCAGCGATTTGGATACCGCCTTCCGGAATTCAATCGGATTACCGCTCGTTGCGTTTGACGCGAAATGGCGTAAGTCGCTCTCCCAACGCTACCATTGGGCGGCAATGCTCTCAAGTTCCCATCTCTTTTGGGGAAGTCTGGCACTCTTCTTCATTCTCGTCTATCTTCGATACTGGCGTTACAAACGAAAGCGGCTGCGTCAGCTTGAGCACGAGTCGGAAGAGGTGGATGCCTTTTTCATTGAGCGATGATATCAATGGGACTTACGGAAGTTAAGCCGATTCAAAGAAAAAGATAAGGGCATAAAATAATACGTAATGCGTAATACGTCAGGAAAGCGGTTACGCACAAGGAATCTCCATCTTGACGTGCTGAAACGTTCAACTGCGTAAATCCTAGTAAATCTGCTTGTGACTCGGAGAACCCAACAACTATGCGCGATAATCTTTTTGTACCAAACAAAATGGATTATGTTAAAGGGAAGGCGAAACCCGATGTCGAGTGCATCCTGTGCGCCATTGTCGAAGGAAACGACCGCGTAGAGCGTCTGGACATTTACCGAGGCGAACTATTTACGATTTCACTAAATCTCTACCCGTATAGCCCGGGACATCTAATGATTTTTCCCAATCGCCATATTGTTGACGTTCGAGAATTCACTCCCGAGGAGGTTGTCGAACTGCATCGGCTGCAATGCCGCTCCCTTGAGGTATTGGACCGCGTATACCAACCCTACGGTTACAACCTCGGTTTCAATGTCGGTCAAGCGTCAGGCGCAAGCATACCCCATGTACACGCCCACGTTGTCCCGCGCTACCCCCGCGAGCTAGGATTCATTGACGTTATCACGGGCGCCAGGATTATAGTCGAAGATCCAAACGTGACACAGGACAAACTCCGCCGGGCGTTCAACGCGGACGATTAATCTTCTGTCGGAGCGATCTCCGAATCGCGACCTGTCAACCACCGGAATCTCAACTGTCATCCCGTCATTCGATGCTACTTCATTATCACCACCCTGCGCGACGCTGAAAACTCTCCCGCAACAAACCGCAAAAAATAGACCCCGCTGGAAACCTGCTCCCCGTTCTCGTTTTGACCATCCCAATGTACGGCGTCCGAACGTGTCAGGTAGTATCCGGCGGGTTTGAAACCGAGCGAAATTTGCCGGACGAGGCGCCCTCCGGTGTCGTGGATAAATATTGTGACATCGGCACCTTCGGCTAATTGATACGGTATCCATGTCTCCGGGTTAAACGGATTGGGAAAATTCGGGAGCAACTTCGTCTCCGTCACGGTCTCGGTCAGGTTCGCTATCCAAAGTCGCAGAAGCTGAATCGCCATCTCAACATCACTCGATATCTCCGGGGTGCCTTCCAGTGCGTCCAAGGCTTGCCTAATAGCAACGATTTCTTCAGGCGTTGTGGTTTTCGATTCGAGAATGTCAAACGCAGTGGGCGCCGCGGCGGCATCCTCACCTAGCGCTCCCGCCACCAGCACCAGGTCCAGCACATTAACCTGCCCGTCTTTGTTTACGTCCGCTCGCGGGTTAGCCGGAATTTTTTGTCCAAAATCCTGTGCCACCAACACCAGATCCAGAATATTGACACTTCCATCCAGATTGACATCTTCGCTCGACTGACTTTCAACCCCTTCAGCGGTGATAAACAAATCCGCCCAATGTGCCCAATCATAATCTGCGGATTCACCGGGCTGGGTCATCAATTCCAACAGTACAGTTTCACCCGCAAACTCGGCAAGAGAGATTTGGGCATCGCCCCAGCCCCTTGTGTCAATGAATTGTTCAGATCGTGATTGTCCATTTACTAGCACGTTAAAGGTTACACCGTCACTAAAATGGCTGCCATCCCCCATGCCCATTGAAAAAACGAATGTGGCATCTTGCGCTTGAGGCAAATTAAGCAAGAATTGGAGAACGGTTTTCCCGTTGCGAGGTGGATGAGCGTTAATAGTGTTTTTCCGAACATCGCTGGAGGTAGCGACTGTTCGTGCACCTGAATTCCAGGCGCTGCCCAGTCGGAATATGCCGTCAAACTCAAGCCCGGCAACAAACTCAGCCTTTCTAAGATTGTAGGGCGGAATAACCTGCTGCACAGGCTCAAAGAACAGTAGAATTTGCGCCGGCACCCTAGTCTCAAGAAAATACTGTCCCCCTCCGACGGACCGAACCTCCGAAGGCAAACTTTGTATTGGCTCAGCGGGCAGGAAAAACCCAACGTTTATGGGTGTACCCACTGGTTCGGCGACGATTTTGGGTTCCCCCCAAACCGCCGAATCCCAGCCAGTATTTCCGGCTGGCCCCGGATTCGTGGTAAAGCGTAAGACGATATCCATTCCACTATAGGGAGTTAAGTTCAGGATGATGTGTTCCCACCGCGGTTCGTCGTGATGTTGACGAAAAATTTCGTCGCCTTGCACGGACACGATGAATGTCACGCCATCTGAGTTTACGGGATTCCATTGCAATCCCATATGAAACTCCAGATTGATGTTGGGGTTTTCCGGAAGCGCGAGCGTAAATTCACCGAACGTGTCGCCGCTAACTCCCTGATGAGGAGGATGGGCAGCAATCGCCTCCTTGCGAATGCCGGAAACACTAGCCTCACCTGAACTAAAGGTAGCCCCTCTCTGCAAAGTCAGTTCCTTCCCGTCAAGCACGATTCCCGCTCTCACAAAAGGAAAATTGGACATTAAATCAATGTCATAAGAACTACGAAGGCGTTCCAGCCGAAACACGGCGGCGTTTGCAGTCACACGTGTCTCGGTCACTGAAACTCCCTCCGGCAATGCATTAATATGCGCTTGAGAGAAATCCCACGGCACATCGTTCAAGAAATAAGCTTGATTCGGATTCAACCCGAGTATCGTGGTTTGGTTGTAGGCGCGCCAATGCGGCAGGCTTCGCTCAGTATTCACTTGCGTGACATCAAACACCCTTTCGTAGCCCACTTCATCGTTAGGAAAAACAAATGTAGAACCAACCCCCGTTGTTTGATATCTTGCAATTTCGCCCTCTCGTCCCACATATTGGAAAAGTGTTCCCGATTTCCAGTCCCCGTCAAAGTCGGGTTTAAGCCCCAATTGTTGCCAGTTTCGGGCGACTGAGAGCAGTCTTTGCGTTGCAGTATGCTCGGGTTTCAACTGTTCCGACCCTAGGCGAAGTGTCGGCAAGACTCCCCACCTCTCGTAGGAATCGAGGTGCTCTTGATAAAGTTGTGGATTTCTATCCAGTTCCGGCAATGACAAATGGCCATAGGGTTGTGTATAAGGAGAAAAGAGAAACGCGCTAATCGGATGTGCCGTTGCCTCCGGCGGGACGTGACCGCGTTGCGCAAAACTCTCACGGAAAAAGGTAACCTCATGAAGTCTCTCGCCGCTGAAAACAACTCCCGGCATCGCCTCCGCCAATTCCTTATGGAGCCGTGCGTTGCCTTGCGCAGCATTTAAGCCTTCAATTAGTCCATTGGCATCATTCACGGCAACATGACTGACATCTAAATGGAAAGCGTCTACCTTGTATTTTTCCCACACCGTCCTCAATTGTCTAATAAACAGGTTCCTAAATGAAGAATTCGCAGGATTAATAAAGGCATGACGCTCTGTTTGGTCCCACAGCCAGCCAAACCGATATCCTCTCCAAGGTTCTCGAAGTTGAAATTTCTGAAATTCTGCGTATAGCGGGTGATATGGCGAAATCCCGAGGAGGTTCGTGTGAGGCATTACGCGGAATCCGTGCTGATGTGCGGCTTCAACGAAACTGCCAAAACCATCTCGTGCCGTATAATCCGGATAATTCACATCGTAATCATGTTTCCGCCACCTGTCTACCAAATACAGTAAAGTTTTTGCCGGATCGGCTAGTTTTTCTAACTTACTCAAGATTCCAATATCTAAACCTTCGTAGACGACAACCAAGCCGATGTCACCAACCCATGCGGGCATGCCTGACAATCGTCTAGGATTGAAAGTTCGCTCCATCCAATACCTATATTGATCGGCGGGTACACGCCAGTCGCCGGTGTATGTGTTCAATCGCCACGTGACAGATTTGGCGGCTGTTAGCGAATCAAAGGGGGCTTGGTTATGCGTTTGAAAACCCAACGCGAAGCTGTCCAAATTCCGTTCGTACCGGAGTTGCTTAAACTGAAATGTAGGGTCCGTACCGCGCACATAAAAACCGCCATGCTTCCCTTGAATAATTGCGAGTTGCACTTCCCAAGCCCCCGGGTATCCGAAATCTGCGGAGGGCTTTGGATATTCCGCATTTAGGATTTGCCCACCTTGCGCGGGAAGAATGAGCTCGAGGTTCCTGATATCCAGATTCCCGCATCCCCACTGCACCCCGTAAACCCCTGCTATATCGGAAACTCCGTCCTGTCCAATAAGCAAGTCATTCGTAGATTCATCAACGGCTATGGACAACTTGAATTCGTTCTGCCCCTGACGAAACACCATCTCCGCTTCAAGCGGAGTTATTTTTCTTGCTTTGGTTAGCGTAGCATCCGATATCCAGACAGGAGAGTTAACCTTCCTCAATATCCCGCTCCGCCCGCCAAGCCCCCTAGACATACCTCCGGCATCAGGCGGCAAGGTATAGGCTTCGTCGGCGATCCTGTTGACGACCCGATTGATAACGCCATTCTCAAACCGAACCTTGTAAGTATCCGTTTCGACAATGACAGCGTTATCAAGAATGGTAATTTCGGCGGCGTGCCCCGCCTCGGATTGAAGCATATAGAGCAGGCAAGAAAAGATTGCTAAGACTAAAGTACGCAGTGGAGTTGCATTCATGGGAAGGTAAGACATGAAACAGCGCCGGGAAAACATCATCCTCTTCCACATAGCCCCGGCGAAGGAACAGGTGTAAGATGTGAGGGAATTCAGAAAACCGGAAATGGGATTACTTTGTTTATTTAAACGATCGCAAAACAACTGCGAATAACGGCGGGCACATCAACCGTTCCAGAATATTAGGGTAGAATGGAATCCAATCTGCCGCCCTTCTTCTCTTCCATCCTTTCAATCCTATTCGTCCCTTTCTGTAACAATCTGCGTTCCGATCCCCTCCGACGTAAAAACCTCCAGCAGAAGCGCGTGGCTGATTCGTCCGTCAATGATGTGCGCTTTGGAAACGCCGCCGGCAATGGCGGTGGTGCACGCCTCGACCTTCGGGAGCATCCCACTGCTAATCACCCGGTCAGCAATCAACCCTTCAATCTCCTCGGTCTTCACCGTGGGAATCAGCGTTGAATCGTCCTCCAAGTTTCGCAAAATTCCTCGCTGATCGGTAAGCAAAATCAGCTTTTCCGCCTTGAGTGCCGCGGCAATCTCGCCAGCCATCGTGTCCGCATTGATGTTGTACGTGCAACCATCCTCTCCAATGCCGTTCGGCGCAATAACTGGGATGTAGCCGTCCCGATCAAGCGATACAATGACGCTGGGATCAACATGGGCAATGTCCCCGACGAAGCCCAAGTCAACATCCGTCGCCTCGCCAAGATCGTCAACCACGTGCGCAAAATGCTTTCGCGCTCGAATGAGATTGGCGTCTTTGCCGCAAAGCCCCACGGCGCGTCCTCCGTGCGCATTGATAAGCGACACGATTTCCTTGTTGATACTCCCGGCTAACACCATCTCGGCGACCTCAACCGTCTCCTGATCCGTGACGCGCAGCCCCTGCACAAATTCGGCGTCCTTGCCAATGCGCTGCATCCACTCGCTGATCTTTGTTCCGCCGCCGTGCACAACTACGGGCTGCATACCGGTATACTTCATCAAAACGATGTCCTGCATCACGCTATCCTTCAGGTCATCGTTTTCCATGGCGGCTCCACCGTATTTAATCACGATGGTTTTTCCGAAGAATTGACGGATATATGGAAGTGCTTCAATTAAGACATCCGCTTTCTCTACCAATTCGTCCATTTCCTATCTCCATTGGATTAACGCGAAATCTATTTCCCGCAACCCATTTGAAACCGATACTTGGATTCAACGACTCGGGTCCCAGTTTTTTATTATCGTCGTTGCAAATAATAATTACACATGTTGAATTGGGTTGGTTCGATTTGCAGTAGTGCAATTTATTGTGCGTCCTCCGTTGGGCGAACTTTGCCTCGCGACAGGAGGTCGCGACCGGGAGGACGCTCCTACAGTAACATTTTTCAATCATCAAATCACCAATAAGTATGTGTAAATATGATTGTGAATGACTATAGCATTCTTGTAGGGTGTGCACGGCGATTAAGGAATCCTATCAGCCTTTGAAAACGGCGACAAGCGAGTTGAGATTGTCAATTTGAAGGTGGGATCTTAGCGGGTGTGTAGCAGGTGACGACAAAAACATGAGAATGCCTATACTCAGGCAACCAAAACGGTTTTGCCGCCTATGATTCTAACTCAGCTCTAAAGGATTTCTACGTCGATCGCATTCGGCGGTGTTGCCAACCCCGTCGACATCCCGGCGACAATTACCGCGCGATCCCCACACTCCGCAACCCCGGATTTAAGAACGGCAGTCTTCGCGTTTTCAACCGACTGTTCAAGACTTGTACTCCGTTCTATAAAGGTTGGAGAGGTGCCCCATGACAGCAGCGCCCTTCGAAGTGTCGTTTCGCTCCAGCTAGACACGACAATTGATGCGGAAGGCCGGTATTTCGCCAGCAGCCGCGCGTCTTCTTCGGATTGCGTGCAACAGATGATAACCTTCGCGCGAATTGCTAATGCAATGTGGCACGCGGCGTGCGCGATTGCGCTTGGAATCGGCTTTTCGTCTTCAATTCGCTCCTGCTTAAGACGTTCCGTGTAGTCGAGTCCGGCTTCGGTTGCCAACGCCACGTCAGCCATCATCTGAGTTGCCTTGACGGGGTATTTTCCAACCGCGGTTTCCCCGGAAAGCATAATCGCATCCGTGCCATCAAATATCGCGTTGGCAACGTCGGTAACTTCGGCGCGTGTCGGGCGGGGGTTATTAATCATAGAATCGAGCATATGCGTCGCCGTAATCACCGGTTTGCCTAAACGATTTGAAGTGCGTGTAATCTCTTTTTGGACGATCGGCACCTCTTGAAGCGGGATCTCTAAACCGAGATCTCCTCTGGCAATCATGACGCCGTCTGCCGCTTCAATGATTTCATCAAGTTTGTCCAGCGCCTCACGCTTCTCAAGTTTGGCGATGATTGGTACGTCGCCTCCGTTTTGCCGAATTATCTCCCGTAACGTGTGTAACTCATCTGCCGAGCGGACAAAGGACTGCGCCACCCAATCGACACCGTGTTCAATCCCGAAGATGACATCTTCGACATCTTTCGGTGTTGGAATCGCTTGCTTTAACACGACGCTTGGCGCGCTAATTCCCTTGTTCGAACTGAGTTCCCCGCCTACAATGACCTTGCAGGTAGCATCGGTTTCCGTCGTCGAAGTGACGGCTAGCTCGATTTCCCCGTCAGCCAGGAGAATGCTATCACCGGGCTTCGCATCTTGCACCAGTTCCGGACACGTTATTGAGACCCCATTCACGTCTCCCGCTTTCGGTTTCGTGGTAAGCGTGAATTGTGAACCTCGTGACAATTCGACCGGCGGGTTCGCGAACGTGCCGATTCGCAACTTTGGCCCCGACAGATCTTGCAGAATGGGCAACGGCATCTTTCGCTGGTGGGACACTTGACGCATCCGAGCAATCAGTTGAGCGTGATCCTCATGCGATCCGTGGGCAAAACTCAGCCGAGCGATGTCCATACCGGCGTCTATCAGCGCGTGTATCTTTTCGGTCGAGTTGCTAGCCAAACCAAGCGTGCAAACAATTTTTGTGCGTTTCCGTTTCATCGTCTATCACAAGCCTCTGCACATAATCCTCCCGTTTCAAAGGTCTGTGCACTAGTGTGAAACTACGTAGCATCAATATTTCAAAACCGGATTATACAACAATTTCACCTGGATTGAAAGCACAAATCATTATGATGCGTTGGGAGGATTGAACGGTAATCCCATTCAAACCTGCACGAAGAGACCGGAAACTCCTCAGTCAACCGGACGGCGAAAACCTCTACCGCTTCCCTTGGATTGACCAATCCGAGAGATCTGGAATAAGTCTATCTGGGGGTTGGGTTGAACGGAATAACCGACAAAATCGGCTGCGGCCTCGTAGCGTAAACTGTTAGTTTGCGCATACCACAATCAACAGATCAAGCGACTGAATAAGGAACGCTATAGAGATCCCATAGAAGATCCTGCTCCGAATCGCGATGAAACCGAGTTTTTTTCCAAAACTCGGTTTCTCCTTCTTATACAGATTCAAAATCTAAATGTTACAGCCGCTCCGAGACGCGCAATGAATTGCGCTACTACGAACCCCCGGTTCTTGTAACTTATAGATTATGAAATAGTATTAAACGCCGTTCAGTTGAGAAAAACCACAACGATAAGGGGAGGATAACGACGAAGCAGGGGAAATTATGGTGGGAACCACCTGGCATTGATAGTGTTGGTAGGATAT
This sequence comes from Candidatus Poribacteria bacterium, assembly GCA_965204085.1. Classification (GTDB taxonomy): domain Bacteria; phylum Poribacteria; class WGA-4E; order WGA-4E; family JAJDTR01; genus JAJDTR01. The sequence continues at coordinate 932,118 of CBDBEE010000003.1, forward strand.
GACTAACCACTAACAGTTCATCGAAATGAGATACAATCCTAACAGAATGACCCAGAATGAAACCGTGTATGGATGCTTTCGCTTCTAACCAATTTGCCTAGTTTTCCAAAGCTGACCTGTACCGCGCCTCGTCTTATCACATTGACAATTTTTATTACGCATTATTTCTCATCCAAGCGAATCCGCTCCATCCGTTAGCCATTCCAGGTCGAACCGCGCAAACGCAATGTCCCCACTGTACGTGCTAATCCCTTTGTCGCTCCTGTTTCCCTTTTCATAGAGACAACAAATGGTGCCATCCGACGCAATGCAGAGATCGGAGTAGGACGAAGGTCCTTCGCAAATGACCTTGGATACCGGCCAAGTTCGGCACTCATCATAGCTTAGACGAATCGTAAGATAGCTCCTGTCATGCTTCTTCGGGTTCGCCGGATTCGTGAAGAGCACGCGGTTCTTCCCGCGTCCTGGAGGCCCGTCCTCCGCGAGCGTATAGCGGCAAACATTCGCTTGACATCTAGGTTCCGGAAGACCGGCGTCGCTGAGACTGGGCGAAAAACTCTCGCCGCCGTCCCTACTCCAAGCCGCTAAGCGGTGGTAAGGCATATGCTGCTTGGATCGGTATTGGTTGCGCGAATTGATGTAGAGCCATCCATCGGCGGTTTCCAATACCGTTGACTCGTTGGTATGCCTGTCGGCAATACCGCCCAACTTCCAGCTTTCGCCGTGATCGTCACTGTAGATGGTGTGCGAGTGGTCGTAGTCATCCTCATCTTCCGCACTCTGTTTCTTCTCCCTGTGATTGGCGGGAATTACTATGCGGCCGCTTCGCATTTGAATACCGTGGCAAGGTCCCGTGGCGTACCATGCCGCCCAATGGGAAGGCTTTACCGAAGCCGTAATCTCCGCCGGCTCATTCCAAGTTTCCCCGTCATCGTTGCTGCTTGTCACCCACACGCTGCGAGGAACGTCGAGCGTGGAGACTTTCTCGGTTTGGTTCCTGCAGAATAGGAGCCATATTGTGCCGGTGGTTCTATCCTGCACTGGCGCCGGGTTTCCGGAGACCCAACCGTCCTTGCTGGTGACCACCTGAACATCCCCAAAACTCCTCCCGCCGTCAAAACTGCGCCGAAGAAAAAGGTCTATCTGATCGGAATCGCTTCCGGTAAACTTTCTTGCCTCATTGAAAGCTAGGATTGTTCCATTCGCAGTGGTAAGCAGCGCCGGGATTCTACACTCATGGTATCCAAAGTCACCAGCTTCATACAAATTGTATTCCTCAAAAAACATCCATTCCTCCAGTTTTCATCCTAGTTTCATCGGCATGTATGATAAACAGTAAGATATGTAGTGTGATCTCAAGCGGGGCAGGGAGTTGTAGGTTGGGTTAAGCGGTCAGCAGAGGGTTCTATCAAGTTTTCAAGGAGGCATCTGTGTACCATTAAGCCGCTTATGTACAAAATTTATAGCGAAACCCAACAACGCATTTACTGAAAAAACCTGCGCACTCGATTAACTATACCTTGCGTTGGGTAATATTGCGCTTGTTTTCGCAGCACAAGTGTCTCGCGATTCGGAGATCGCAGGGATCTCCCGTGGGATAGCTATCAGGATTGGCTATCAGGACTATCTATCGCCTTCACTATCCGTTCAGTTGATTGGTCGTTGTTCACTTCCTTGATCGCTCCTTATCCAGTCGCTTGACCGAGCTGTTTATGGGATGTTTTGGTGATTGTCTGAATCACGGATTTTCACTGATTCAACGGATTACACGGATTACGGGATCTATATCAGGATTAGCTATCGCACGCGCTATTCGCTTGCTTGATCTCCTTATCCAGTCACTTGATCCTTCTGTTCAGTAAAATTGAGCTTGTTTTCTCGACAATTATGGTTTCTAATACAACTTATGCGGCACCAGCAGGTCGCGATTCGGAGATGGGATCTCTATGGTCGTACAAAAGCGATCACAATCTAACAGATTGTGGTACGGAAATCTATGATCTCACTTGATCGTGGCTGCTATTTTTTCAGACGCTCGAAAACACGCAATTCCCGGCAACGTGCAGTATATATCGGTGCCGTCTTTTATTCAAACGAACGCTTGACTCCACCCCACGTCAAAGCCAGTTTCCTGATTGAGTCGACCGCAAACGTTGTCATGTTCGCCGATACCTCTTCTTGGGTCAGAGCTCTATTCCAAAACCGTACCTCATCAAATTTCACGGGATAGAAAACTTCCAAATGATTACCCAGCCATATCTTAGTTCGAGCTTTAGCATCGCCCGGTTTGCTGTTGAGCGACCTTGTCAAATCCTGCGCCTCACCCACCAAGTTGCCGTCGATATAAAGTCTGAGTTGCTTGTTGTCCTCGTCGCGTACGGCGGCGATGTGGTGCCACACCCCATCGTTAATCTTCGGCCTCTCCGCTATCACGCCATCCTTGCCATCGTTGACAAAGCTGTTCACATTAACCACAAAGAACCGAAGAAAATCCTCATTTAATAAAAGAATCGACCAGTGTCCCTGAAAGTGCGTTTTAGGACCAAATCCTCCAATGATGCCAAGCCCGACAAACCGCTCTACGCCTTCCGGTGGTGGGATGCCCTTCGCTTCGGTCTGAATCCATAGTTCGGCAGTGAAGGAATTCCTCTCGGCTTCGATCATCTCATCAGTCAGTTCGATTTCCACAAAACCGTTGGTGCCATTGAGTTGCAAAGCCCTCCCGTGGACACCCGCCGGAATCACTCTTGTGCTGCCGACGAGTGTACCGCCTTTCGTTTTGTCGGTCACATCTGTCGTGACCTTGCCGGTGTCGTTGTCAAATGTAAGATAAAGAAGCAAGCTGTCATCAAGGCTTTCGACGGGCAAAACCACTGCTATCAGAAGTATCGCAGTTGCCATCCCGATAAATAAATTCTTCTTGGCTGTCACCATTTTTCCTCCTATACTTTTTTATGAATTTCACCCTTCGTCAAGGGCAATCTCTCCAATGCGCGTACCAAAACCTGCTTCATCATTACTATCAAGTAACACTCCACATTGCACTCCTCTGGAGTGCGGAGATTAGACGCATCGCGATTCTATTGACATTGCACTCCTCTGGAGTGCAGACGTGGGGAGGGATCGTATTCTATTGACATTTCGATCCTCTGAATCGAGGAAAGGGACTCCGACTAGAAAATGTTACTTGCTGAAAGAATTATTCCGACAGGGATAATGGCGTGCTATCAAGTAACACTTTTTCAAAGCCAGCCATAGAGCGAAAAATGGGTGAAATTTGATGATGCGCTATACACATTGCGCTCCTCTGGAGCGCGGAAATTGGACGCATCACGACTCTATTGACATTGCACTCCTTTGGAGTGCAAGAGGTGGAAAATCTCTCTCAAGTAACACTTTCGCAAACGGGTTCAGGCGGAGTTATGCTTAGAATCGCTAGTCTCTCAAGCAGGTTTACAAACACCAAGAATATTTCCGTCTTTGATTGCCCGAACCAACCCTGTTGTAGACATGTGTTACTTGCTGAAAGAATTATACCGACAGGGATAATGGGTTGCTACCAACTTGCTGGCGCTCGGTTGGCATTCACCACAAACCGCTGTTTTTGTGATGCGCTTTTATTTCCCCCCAAGTCAGGGACAGCTTATCCAGAGCACCAACGGAAAACCACTTCATGTTTTTGGCGATCTCGTCCGCGCTCAGCGCCCTATTCCAGAACCTTACTTCATCAAATCTCACGGACCAAAATACTTCAAGATGATTCCCCAACCAGATTTTCCTTCGAGCCTTGGCATCATCCGGTTTGCTATTCAGCGCTCTAGTGATATCAAGCGCTTCTCCCGCCAAGTTGCCGTCTATATAAACTCTTATCTGCTTGTTATCTTCGTCGCGGACGGCAACCACATGGTGCCAGGTGCCGTCGTTGACCACCGGCTTTTCTATTAACACACCATCCCTGCCGTCATTGGAATGTTGACTGGCATTGACTACATTGAATTGCAACACATCGTTCTCCAACAGGAACAGCGTCCAGTGCCCCTGAAAGTGGTCTTTGGGTCCGAACCCTCCGAAGATGCCAAGCCCGATAAACCATTGCCCCGCTTCCGGGATGCCCTGTGCCCGAGTTTGCATCCATAGCTCGGCAGTGAACGAATCTCTCTCCGCCTCAATCATCTCGGGGCTTAGCTCAATCTCGACATATCCGCTTGTTCCGTTGAGCTCCAGTGCCCTGGAATGGGCGCCCGACGTAATAATTTTTGTGCCTCCGATTATTTTCCCGCCCTTGGTCTTTCCTGTCATGTCTCTCACGACTCCACCGGTATCCACGTCAAATGTCAGGTAAAGCAACAAGCTTTCGTCAAGCGCATTCACGGGCAAAGCGAATGCTATCAGAACCAAACTGACCGTCAGTCCGATGAGCCAATATGTCTTCCGTCTTGCCATCATCCCCTCTTTCGCTTCACGTTCTCACTTGAATCTTGAAGGCTATTCCTCTACGCTGGATCTGCCGCGTATCCATAAGCCGATGCAGGACGACCATCTCTTAATACGTCCGCTTCAAACTTCCCCAAGTTGTCGTCAATTTATCGGCAGGATCGACAGCTTGGGAAGCACGCGGGCGTCTAAAATTTTCGCGAACCTCGTTCTCGTCTAACTCCCTGTCATACATCCTGATGAGACTGATTGAGCCATTGAGGACACGATTATCGGGATCGGCGACATCCGATCTGAAAGCCGTGATACGCTTTACCTCTAACGTGTCGTCGTAACTTTGATTGGTGGGATCCTTACCGAGAAACTTGCCATCAAGATAGGATTGCAAGGAGCGCGATCGACTGTCGAACGTAAACACAACATGATGCCATCTCTTTGCTCCGATGTCGAGACCGTTAGGTGCAATGTGATCGGTTCCACCCGGACCGCCGCCTTCTTCGGAGATGAGCGTCGCGCGAATGTGACCGGATTCAGCGCCGTCGAATCGGAGAAGAATGCTTTGTTTGAAGGGCCAGGGACGGTCTGCCATACCGAAAATCTGGTGTTCTCCACCTCCAGACGCGGGCCCATTGCGCTTGACCCAAATCTCGATTGTCCAGTCCTCCAAGAAGAGAGAAATACCGGCTTGGCCGTAGGATTGTCCCGCTCTATCGGCGGTGTAGGCGGGGCCGCCGTTTGGTCCCGCATTTCGTTCCAATTTTGCTCCCCCGCCACGACTGGACAACTGACCGCCTGCTGTACCCAAATTGGTCCAAGCCTTCGGGTGTGCCGGATTGTCGGCGGCATCAAGATAAAGGATGGGTTTGGGGGCGTAACCTGACGCCATCGGGACTGTCATTAACAACAGCATACCTATGCTGAGAAGGTGTGCTAACTTCATGTGTTTCATATTAAATTTGAGCTTTCTTACGCCTCTCACTATTTCAGTTAGTTTGGGCTTCCTAACCCAACCAACGAATTTGTTCCAATACGCTAAAGCACGCAAATCAAGATTCATAATTTAACGCAAGTTGCTACCTATGACAAAGAAACCGAGTTTTTGGTTCACGTTTGCTAAATTATAAGCAAATTGGGCTGATTTTCGTCAATTTCGTGTTTCCACGTTGGAAAAAACTCGGTTTCTGCGCTTCGTCGGACAAAGGTGGCAACTTGCGTTAATTTAATATTAGCGTGTCGGGTTTGAAAAACAGTCGCCTATATCTGATGTGCCTTGAGGCGATCGTCTTTCGCGTCCATATTTTGTAGGGGCGAGGTCCCCTCGCCCAAATGGGATGAGAGATCCAACCTCTACGGTTTGAATCGTGTCCACGACAACACAGGTTAAAACCCATTAATAAGGTGTATTCTCACATACAAAAAACCCAAGTTCCGACGCAGCATCGCCACAGCCGAAACTTGGGTTGAAAAACATCAATCCTAGACTAGTCGAAACTTGGATTAATAACTTCCTGCCTTTACACGGCTCCAAGTTGTGGCGAGCTTGCCGTTCGCCTCGACAGCCGTACCGAACTCACCGGCGTCAACCACTCTATCCCACATTCTGACCCTCGAGATGGAACCGCCGAAGCCGCGGCAGGGATTGTCTCCCGGAATCAGGAAGATCCCAATCATATCGAACGGGATTGTGTCGTCGAAGTCTTGTATCGTCTCGAACTCACTCTGCTCTTCCCCATTGACGTAGGTCTTCATCACGCCATCGTCGTTGTTGAACGTAGTGGTCAGCACTGCCCACTCGCCAAACGGAAGCGTCCCAACGGGGAAAAGATGTTGGTTATTGTCAACTCCGCCAGATTTGGCGGCAGCAAGCGTGATTCGCAGGTCAGACGACGATAAATCCGCAGGATCACCTAGCTCGAAGCGATATCCGATCCACTGATTGGGCGGCCAAGGCTGATCAAAAAATCCGACCAGGTGGTGTTCGCCGCCGCCTTCGGCAACATCGACCGCAGTGCCGGTCTGTTTCGCGACGACCTCAAGCGTCCAACTTGCGACCAACAGTTCGGGTCTGCCATCCAATCCGTCGTCACCGCTAGAGAAATTGTGGTTGCACTCGGTCGAGGTATAGGCAGCGGTACCGCCCGGTCCCCCATCTCTGTCATAATCCGGTCTTCCATCGCCGGTTGGCACCACGCCGCCGGCGCTGCCGGTGTTCGTCCAGCCGTCCTTGGCGTCATCGTCTTCGTTGGCGTCTAGCACGAGTATTGGTGGCTGAGCCATCGCGATTGGGCTAATTACCGCAAGGAGAAAACCTACGGTAATGATTGTTACAAATCTTGCAAACATTTCCTAAAGTTATCCTTTCTCAGTTGAGTTGTGAATAATTACCCTCTCCATTTTTATAAGGGCAATTTGAACATTTGAATCTTTCAAGAGATCTTTGCGAATACGCAAATCTGCGGAAAGTATATATTACGGGTGAAAAGGCAGTCAAGGGAAAATGTCAATTGAATCCCGATTCCAGCGGTTCGATTATCAACGTATCCTCGATTTCCCTGACGCGCCCTGTTGCGTCTAGTCCTTTTGGGCGAAATCAACCGAAAAGATTAATTGAGCGACTGAGTATGCAGCGTGATGGAGATTCTAGGACGATATAGATTCTGAATCCGTGATTCAGACGGTGGCTCAAGAGTCCAAGTGTGAAATCTTCAATCGCGCATCCCCCGACCGTCTTTATGCATATCTGCGGGAATTCGTCGTCTTTCCATCCTTCCCGTCTTCCACCCTTCCATTTATTCGGTGAAGCCATCTCAACAGCAAATAATAACGCCTCTTGATTTTTGGTAGTCGCTCCCCTATAATAAAAACGATACTGTCAATCATTAAAATTCTAGTACGGTCAATCTTGAATACTTTGGGGGAAAACATATGACCACAACCTATCGCGCTGGCGCCATTGGAAGGACGGGCGGCGGCAATTTTGGCCACGGCTTGGACGTAGCCTACGAAGGGATTCCGAATGTAGAATTTATTGCGGTTGCCGATCCTGACCCAAACGGACGTCAGGCAGCCGTAGAGCGAACCGGCGCCGAGCAATCTTACGCCGACTACAGAGAAATGCTGGAGAAGGCAAATCTGGATATGGTCAGCGTCTGCCCGCGCTGGATAGACTGCCACGCAGAAATGGTAATCGCCTGCGCCGAAGCCGGAGTGAAAGGCATTTTCTGTGAAAAACCCTTTGCGCGGACATTGGCGGAAGCCGACGCCATGATTGATGCGTGCGAGCGCAGCGGAGCAAAAATGGCGGTTGCGCACCGGCGGGCAAGCGGCTATGAGCAGCACGCCAAGAAGCTGGTTGATGCCGGGGAAATTGGCGACATTCTCGTGATGCGCGGTCACGGCAAGGACGATCGCCGCGCCGGTGCGACGGATCTGATGGTCTTGGGCACACATATCCTTGATAGCATGCGGTTTTTTGCAGGCTCCGATGTTGACTGGGCGCATGGCCACGTGACACAAGACGGAAAGGAAGTCACCCTTGACGATGTGCGCGACGGCGATGAGCAGGTCGGTCTCCTGGCTGGGAATGGCGCGGCTGGGTATTACGTTTTCAAGAACGGGATACGTGCATCCTATGAAACTCATGCGGGCATTCCACCCGGGGGTGTAGATTCTGCGCGTTGGTTTGGGTTTGAGGTGCATGGCAGCGAGGGGATTATTTCGCTCCGAAATTCGCCAAAAGGGGAGATGTATATCTATCCCTACGGTACTTGGATTCCGGGCGAAGGAAACGGTAAGTGGGAACGCGTCTTGCTCGAGGATTGGGAAAATGCATCTGAGGACCATACCGGGCTCAGTAACCGGATGATTGTCGAAGAACTCATCCAAGCCATAGAAGAGGATGGCGAAGTACGCAACTGTTCGAGCGGGCACGATGCGCGCGCCGCCCTTGAAATGATTATGGCGGTTCACGAATCTCAGCGGTTGGGGACGCGCGTGTCTTTTCCGCTCGATAACCGTGAAAATCCGTATGAAGTGTGGCGAAGAGAAGCAAAATAGATCGAGCGTGGCGATATCTCGCTAGTTTATTCGGGGGATATTCAAACTGCTGAGATAATAGTAGGACTTACGCAAATTGCCCCGATTCATAAGAAATAGAATAAGATAAGGGGTAAATTAATTTGTAACCCAAGTTGCTACCTATAACAGAGAAACCGAGTTTTTGGTTCACGTTCGCTAAATTACAGGTAAATTGGTCTGATTTTTGCCAATCTCGTGTTTTCCACATCGGAAAAAACTCGGTTTCTGTGCTCCTGTTGAACAAAGGTGGCAACTTGGGTTAAGTAAGAAAATCGATTACGTATCACTTATTACGCATTACACAATGGGGAGGAAAACTTATGGCATCCTATCGCGCGGCTGTAATTGGATGCGGCCGAATTGGCAGCACTATCGACGACGAACAGACACATCGTCCGCAATTCCGCTACCCGTGGGCACATGCACCGGCATACGTGGAAGCGAAGGGAGTAGACCTAATAGCTGGTGCCGACCTTTCGAAAGACCAGCTTGAGGATTTCAAGCGCCGCTGGAACGTCACAGCGCTTTACACCGACTATAAAGAGATGCTCGCCAAGGAAAAGCCGGACATCGTCAGTGTCACAACCAAGACTACGCAGCGGGCGGAAGTGGTTATGACGGCCGCTAAGGCGGGAGTCAAAGCAATCTATGCCACCAAACCGATCTGTCGAACGCTGGCTGAAGCCGATGCTATGATTGAGACTTGCCGCAAACGTGGCGTCATTTTCGCTATGGCGTGCCACAAGAACTGGAGCCCATGGCTTCAGATGTGCTTGCAGTCCATAAGGAGGGGAGATATCGGGGAATTCTCCTCAATGGTTGCAAACTACAGTTGGAGTTTTAACGGCGGACACAGTCACACACTTGCGTTGTTTCGTCAGTTCGCGGATGCTCCCGCAAAATGGGTTTTTGGTCACATGAACAGCGACGAAGCAGCCGCGGGAGAGAAAGACTTGCAAGGAACGGGCATGATCCTCTACGAGAATGGAATTCGGGGATTCCTGAACAATGGCGGCTGGCTAAACATCGATTTTATAGGGCGCGATGGATGGTTCAGTTGCAGGAACGAGCACGCCGACTTTGAGATGTGGACTCGTCATCCGGACACCCGCGAACCTATCCGCCGTCAGTTTCCAAATCCGAAACGCCCCAGGAGCTCTCAACAAGCCGCCGTCGAGGGAATCGTAAAAAATCTCGACGAAGGTACAGAGCCGCTCTGTCCGGGGGAATACGGACGTGAAGCCTTGGAAATCGCGGTTGCATTGCGCGAATCGCACCGGCGGGGTGGAGAAAAGATTGAACTTCCCGTCGCTGATCGGAGTTTGGGTTTCCAAATTGATTAAGCGGGTAGCGCCATTGACGCAGAAACTGAGTTTTTCCTTCAAAGTGGAACTCGATCGCGCGAGACTTTCTATCGCATTCACTATGGGATCTTCTATGGGAACGCTATCGCAGGATTTGCTATCGCGCGCGCTATTCGCTTACTTGATGTCAGTTGATCGATAGAGAATTCGTAACTGTTCAGTCTATCAAGTAACACTCGACATTGCACTCCTCTGGAGTGCAGACGCGAGGAGGAATCATGTTCTATTGACATCTCACTCCTCTGGAGTGAAACCATTCTACGAAGGAACGCTTTTTCAAAACCTGTCATAGAGCGAAAAATGAGTGTTGCTTGCTGAAGGAATTATTCCGACAGGGATAATGGCATGCTATCAATCTGTTTTGGGAATTTTGGTTCGTTGTGCTACAGTTTAATCCCTGTTCCTACCCCATCAAGCGAACGGATAGTGAGTGCGATAGAGATCCCTGAGCGTAATGTAGGAGCGATCTCCAGGTCGCGATTTCCTGTTGGCGCGCAAGTTCTGGACTGAACTAAACAATTACGTGAATTCAATGGCAGTTTCCAGCCGGTGCATCAAGGTAACACTAATGCCCCTTGGTGCGCCGCCTTGAAGGCATCAATCCACACGATTTTCGACATCGTTGTACCAGTACAGCAACGGATGAGGTGAAATATGCGGTTAGTGTTACTTTCTTTCAGTCACCACGGACGAAGCATGGCGCAGACAGCGCAAAAATTTGGCCACGAAATTGTCGGTGTCATGGATGCCGAGGAAGAACCGCGGCAGCGGCTTGTCGATGACTTTCAATGCCCCGGATTCGATACCGCTGCATCCTGCTTGGACGCTATCAAGCCGGAGGCGGCGCTCGTGGCGGGTAAGCATATCGAGATGTCGTCTCTTGTCGGTGCATGTGTGGATCGGCGCATCCCGTACCTGCTGGACAAACCGTTTTCGGATTGTGCGTCACGTCTGCGGCCGGTCGCCGAGGCATCCGAGAAACATGGCGTGTTCAGCGCCCTAACGTTGCCCAACCGATCGAGTGGAATCGTGAGCGTGGTACAAGGGATGGTCGAAGACGGCTCACTTGGCGACCTCGTCCTGTATAACAGTCGACTGAACAATGGGCCTCCCTCTCGCTACGATCCGACGCCATCCTCGTGGCACAACGATCCGCAAATCTCCGGAGGCGGCTGCTGGGGGGTTGAAGCCGCACACGGAATCGATACCTTTCTACAGTTCGTAGGGGACAAACCTATCACCGTCGTGGGGGCGGTCATGTCAAATGCGACGCACCAGCGTTGCGTAGAAGATATCGCCATGGGAATTCTAAGGACTGACGATGGTGTGACCGGGATTGTCGAATCGGGCTATTGCTATCCTTCCGGTGTACGCGCCGGCGATCATTTCTTCCGATTCATTGGAACGAAGGCATCGGTGTTCCAGCAATACAACACACAGGGCGAGGCGATAATCGAAATTCACACCACCGAAGGTGTTGCGGTTGCCGAAAACGTCTCTCGCGGAGGAATGCAGGGCATCATAGACGAAGCCCTTTCGGCGATAAGTGAAGGACGTCGTGCCTTTGAACCAAACATCCTTACTGCGGTTCGCGTGCTTGAAGTCCAGGACGACGTATACGACTTCGCTCGGAGATCGACCATGACGAACGGCCCCCATCCGATGGGTACACCTGCCCCGCGTCCATAAAGCGCTAAGGATAACTTGTCATCCAACAACCCGTAGGTTGGGTTGAACACAGTGAGCCCAACACTTGTAGGAGCGATCTCCGAATCGCGACCCTTGTAGGACTTCCGCAGTTCGGATTGCAGCAGAGATCCTTCTTCGATTATCAAATCGACGATTCCCGTGCCTACCTAATACACACTAGCGCTTTCCCTACTTGAAAGACCATTATTGGTTCACAACTTGAGGCGATAGTGGATAATCGCCATGTCACAGTCCGAAGCCTTCACAATTGATGAAATCGATTACCCGTTGGTGTATGTCCCGGCGGGTCCGTTTCTCATGGGTACAGTTCCCACGCCGTTTCGGAAAACAGACCATGAAGAACCGCAGCGCGAAGTGACGCTTGACGCTTTCTACATTGGAAAGCTCCCTGTGACCAATACTCAGTATTCCCGGTTCCTTGAGGCAAAGGGAGGTTATCCCCCCCGTTTCCAAGACAATCCGCGTTTCAACGCATCCGATTGTCCGGTTGTGGGGGTGAGTTGGTACGACGCCGTGGCGTACCTAACTTGGCTTAACGAACTTACCGATAGGTCTTACCGCCTGCCGACCGAGGCGGAATGGGAAAAAGCCTCCCGCGGAACAGACGGGCGGATTTATCCTTGGGGAAATGAATGGGATGTCTCCAAGGGAAATTTCGGCGAACTGCGGCTCAAGCGGACAACACCCGTTGGCAACTATCCAACCGGAATCAGCCCTTACGGATGCTTGGACATGGGCGGCAATGTCTACGAATGGTGTAACGATTGGTTCCACCCGGAAACGTACAAATATTCACCGGCAGACAAGCCCGGCGGTGCGGCGGATGGCAGACGCAAAGTCATCCGCGGCGGCTCCTGGGTACCCCGCGGAGAATTTGCGGCGCGATGCGCCAATCGTGCGGCTTATGAACCGACGGAGAGGGTGCACAATGTCGGCTTGCGGATTGTGATTTCGGCGGCGTCTTGATGACCTATGCTTCGAGCTGAGCCCCTCAACCTTATGCAACCCTCACGATAACCCTTTTCCAGCAGAATTATGAGTATGTATCCCACACCTAGCTGCCGAAACTAACAGATGACTCCCGAAGACCTCTCACAATTTCGTCGAAATCTTTTGGGGTGGTTCAAAGTGAATCGCCGCCAACTTCCGTGGCGCGAGACGGCCAATCCATACCATATCTGGGTTTCCGAAGTGATGCTTCAGCAAACGCAGGCAAAAAAGGTGGTGGAATATTACGAAAATTTTGTCGGTCGATTTCCCACGCTCCACCATCTGGCTAAGGCGGAATTGGATGATGTTCTGAAACAGTGGGAAGGCTTGGGATACTACGCCAGAGCACGGAATCTTCACAAGGCTGCCAAAGTGGTTGTAGAGCAGATGGATGGGGAAGTTCCGACGGACTATTCCCTGTTCCGCGCGTTGCCCGGCATCGGAGACTACACCGCCGCGGCAGTGCAGAGCATAGCGTTTAATCGACCGTATGCGGTTGTGGATGGCAACGTGAAACGCGTAGTTGCTCGATTGTTTCTCATTGATTCGCCGGTAAATCAATCTGGCGCGGCGAAGATATTCCAAGCAAAAGCGGATTCTTTACTCGACAGCAATGCTCCCGGACGTTTTAATCAGGCGATGATGGAGTTGGGATCAAAAATCTGCCGACCGAAATCCCCGCTCTGCGTTGTATGTCCGGTAAGCGAGTTCTGCTGTGCTTTCCAGACGGCGCGCCAAGATAAATTCCCAGTGCGAGTGAAATCCAAGCCGACACCCGAATATCATATTGCCGTGGGTGTAACATATAAAGGGGATTGCGTTTTAATTACTCAACGCAAAGCAGAAGGTTTGCTCGGCGGATTGTGGGAATTCCCCGGTGGAAAGGTCAAACCGGAGGAAACCGCCGAAGCCGCTTGTGTTCGAGAGATTCGAGAGGAAGTCGGTCTCTCCGTTGAAAAGATAGATTTCCTTACGCGAGTCAACCACGCCTATTCACACTTCAGAATTGTCGTAGATGTCTTTCGCTGCCATTATCGCGCAGGCGAGGTGGTTTTGAACGGGCCGGTGGATTATCGTTGGATTCGACTTGAGGAGATCGACCACTACCCCTTCCCGCGTGCCAATCTCAAATTCATCCCATTGTTAAAGCCAGATTGATACCGTAGGGAATAAAGCTCATTATTCCGAATATTCCAGACTCGTAGCGGTGTAAATCATAGCAGATACAGCCCGTAGGAGCGATCTCCAGGTCGCGACGAAACTGGGCGCGATGAAGAATTTACAGCCTATGTAAGCGCCAGCGGCGCGAAATGTGTATAGAGGAGGACGACAACAAAAAACTCAAAAAGCCCCAGCGGGGCGACAGGTGTCTGCCAATTACAGATAACTTATAAGTCCGTGGTCAGATCTTCGACCATAAAATCTGTAATTTCCCTCCACTTACCATCACACCTACTATCACTTTTCCTTGACATTTAGCTCATCCATAAAATATAATTTAGTCTATCCTAAAATTTTTCACAGGCTAGACTAACTGTTTTTACAGCATGCTGGAGGCACACGATGCACACGCAGGCGGTTGAGGACTACCTCAAAGCAATCTACAAACTAGCTGAAAGAGAAGACAAAGTCACGACTTCTCTTTTGGCGGAATTTCTGAACGTGACACCTGCCTCGGCGACAGGTATGCTGAAAAAGCTAAAACAGATGAATTTAGCGGTCTATGAGCCTTATCAAGGAGTAAGTTTGACCGAAGCCGGACAGAAGATTGCTCTGGAAGTAATACGTCATCATCGCTTGGTGGAACTTTACCTGGCTGAAGCGCTCAACGTGCCGTGGGACAAGGTACACGAGGAAGCCGAGAAGTGGGAGCATGTGCTTTCCGAGGATCTGGAGGATCGGATTGATGCAATACTTGGTCATCCGACTGCCGACCCTCATGGCGCGCCAATACCCAATCGAGACGGAACTGTCGCAATGCCTGCGTTGAACCCCTTGACAGATCTCGAAGCCGGTCAGACAGGGATTATCGCCGAAGTCAGCGATCACGATTCGGAGTTGTTACGTTATCTCGGGGATATGAATCTATACCCGGAAACAAAATTTACGGTTCTTGAGGTAGCACCGTTTAACGGACCGATAACCATCCGAAGCGAAAACTCCGAAAAAATCCTCGGCTCGGAAGTTGCGGGATATATTTTCGTGAGATTAACCGAGTAGTCTTTGTAGGGCGGGCACTGCCCGCCACTCTTTGCTTTATGCGCATACTTGGAATTTTCCTAATCATTGCCTCAACTGTGTTTCTCCCGTCTTGTAACCAACAGGACAAAAGCAGAAAACCCAATGATGGTAAGCTTGATGTCGTCACTACAATCGGTATGATTACCGACATAGTGAAGGTTGTCGGAGGGGATCATGTCAAGGTGACAGGACTCATGGGACCTGGTATAGACCCGCATCTGTACAAAGCGACTGCCGGAGACGTTTCCCGCCTGTCAGGCGCGGACATAATTTTCTATAACGGCTTGCATCTTGAAGCCAAGATGTCTGAAGTGCTAGAGCGGATGTCAAACCAGGTGAAAACAGTCGCAGTCACCGATGGAATCGACCGTTCAATACTCCTTACACCCCCCGAGTTTGAGGGCGCTTATGATCCGCATGTCTGGTTTGATGCGAGGCTTTGGAAAAAAGCTGTCGAAATTGTTCGCGATACGCTTATTGAGGCGGACGCAAAGCATGCGGAAAGTTACGGACGAAATTCGACGGTTTATCTCGCGAAACTTGATGAACTTCACGAGTACGTAAAGACTCAAGCAGGGCGTGTGCCGGAAAAGCAACGCGTGCTCGTTACCGCTCACGATGCCTTCAACTATTTTGGACGTGCATACGGCTTTCAGGTACACGGGCTACAGGGCATCAGCACTGTGGCGGAAGCTGGCACCGCCGACATACAAGAACTCGCCGAGTTTATTGCCGAAGCGCGCATTCCCGCGATGTTCGTCGAAACCTCGGTGTCGTCACGAAACATTGAGGCGGTACAGGCAGCCGTCGAATCACGAGGATTCGATGTTGAGATTGGGGGTCAATTATTCTCTGATGCGATGGGCGATCCGGGAACACCTGAAGGCACCTACATCGGTATGGTTCGTCATAATATCGATACGATTGTGAAATCCCTAGTCCAAAGCAATTAATATAAAGTGACGTAGGGCGGCAAATCGTAAATCGTAGCTTTCCAATTTCGTAGGCAGTAGCAATCCGTCTTTTGAGCTTGTTTGAAAATCTCGGAATTTATGGGCTCTGAATTGTAGGGAACGTAGATTTGCGTTCCCTACTTGGCCTGTAGGAAGCGACAGAGACATGCGAAGTGACTCAATGTACGGAATAACGATCGTTATTCCGTACGGGAGCCTTTCAACATGAGATAGTCGAAAAAAACATCAGTTTCTGTTTTTGTAATTGTTTAGTTCAGTCCAGAACATACGCACCAACAGGAAATCGCGACCTGGAGATCGCTCCTACATTACGCTCAGGGATCTCTATGGGAATTCTATCGCATTCGCTATCCGCTCATTTGATCACTCACTATCCGTTCGCTTGATGGGGTAGGAACAGGGATTAAACTGCAGCACGACGAACCAACATTCCCAAAACAGATTGATAGACTCAACAGTTACAGTTTTTTATGCCAACCTGTAGATATATCTATTACCGGCTTGTCTAGGACTCGGAGGAGGGAGAATGAGGAACTATTCTGACACGTTGGCAATTGAAGTCGAAGATCTCACTGTGGCGTACAGAGATGTGCCAGTGCTGTGGGATGTGGATTTATACGTTCCAGCCGGAGTGCTGATGGCAATTGTCGGACCCAACGGCGCCGGCAAAACAACCTTGGTCAAGGCGATTTTGGGGTTAGTGCGTTCGGCTGCCGGGCACGTGTCAATCTATGGCCAGTCCTATTCCGCCCAACATCGTCTTGTCGGTTACGTCCCGCAGCGAGGTAGTGTCGATTGGGACTTCCCCACGAGTGTATTGGATGTCGTAATGATGGGACGGTACGGCGCACTTGGTTGGATACGTCGCCCCGGATCTAGAGAGCGCCAACTGGCGCTGGAAGCGCTGGAAAAAGTTGGGATGCAGGAGTTGGCGCACCGACAAATTAGCCAACTCTCCGGCGGGCAGCAGCAACGTGTTTTTCTTGCACGTGCGCTCGTTCAAGATGCACAAATCTATTTCATGGATGAGCCGTTTCAGGGCGTGGATGCGACGACCGAACGAGCCATTGTCGAGTTGCTTCAAGAACTACGTGCAGATGGAAAGACATTGGTGGTGGTGCACCACGATTTACAGACAGTAGAGGATTATTTCGACTGGGTTACACTGCTCAATGTACGCCGCATTGCAAGCGGACCGGTCAAAGACGTGTTTACCGAGCAAAATCTCCGACTGACATACGGCGGGCGAATAGCGTTTCTTAGTCGTACCGGCGATGAGCCTGCCGAGACGCAAACCGCTTCTCATGTGATTGAACTGGAAGAGGTCGAGGATAGTGGTACTGGAATTGGGGAGAGACCTACTCTTTGATTATACGCTGCGAACAGTGGCTCTGGGATCGGCAACGCTCGGCGTTGTGAGCGGCGCTCTCGGCGCTTATGCCGTGCTGCGGAAACAGAGCCTACTCGGAGATGCGATTTCACACGCGACTTTACCCGGGGTCGCGTTAGCATTCCTACTCACACAAAGTAAAGCCCCGCTCGTTCTTGTGATTGGTGCGGCAATAGCCGGATGGATTGCCACGCTGCTCGTAATCGGTATCGTCAACAATACGCGGATCAAAGAAGACAGCGCACTCGGCTTGGTGTTGTCGGTCTTCTTTAGCGTGGGGCTGGTCTTGCTTACGATAATTCAGAAAATGCCTACCGCCAAGCAATCGGGGTTGGATACTTTCCTGTTTGGGCAAGCCGCCGCGCTGTTGGAGCGTGATGTCGTAACAATGGCTTCGCTCGGCGGAATGACAATCATCGTCATGCTATTATTTTGGAAGGAGTTCAAACTGCTGTGTTTTGACACGAGTTTTGGAGCCAGCCTAGGATTCCCGATGGCGGTGCTTGATGTCCTACTGATTACGCTCCTCGTGATTGCGATTGTACTGGGGCTTCAGACGGTAGGAGTGGTGTTGATGAGTGCGATGGTTGTGGCACCTGCTGCCGCGGCGCGTCAGTGGACAGATCGGCTCGGAGGGATGGTTGCTCTCTCTGCGCTTTTTGGCGCGATTGCCGGCGTCAGTGGAACCGTCATCAGCAGCAGTGCGGTTCAAATCCCTACAGGTCCGACAATCGTGCTTTCAATCAGTGCAATTGTACTTCTGTCGATTGCCTTAGCCCCTAATCGCGGACTCGTCTGGAACTGGATTCGCAGTCAGCGTGAACGTAGAAAACTCCAAATCGAGGTGGTGTTGAACGACCTCTACACGCTTGCATCACAACACGCGGACCTCAGACACAGCCATTCCACCGTGGTCTTGGAGGCGATGAGCGCATACCGGAGCAACGTGCGAAATAGTCTCAGAGAGTTGGCATCGCGTGGTTGGGTTGAAAACGTCAATTCCGACGAGTGGGCGCTGACATCCGAGGGGGTTATTCAAGCGCGGCATATCGCCGGTCGTGGAAGGTAAGATGTGATCCTATGTCGTCAGAAGTGCTTGAAATCCAGTTGATAGCGATAGTTGTGGCGGTGGCGTGCGCTATGCCGGGCGTGTTTCTCGTGTTGCGCCGTATGGCAATGATGAGTGATGCGATAACCCACGCCATTCTGGTAGGGATTGTGCTCGCATTTTTCGTCACGGAAGACCTGACATCACCGCTCCTGATTATTGCGGCTGCCGCTACCGGTGTGCTAACCGTGAGTCTCGTAGAATTGCTGAATCGCACGAGGTTGATACGCGAAGACGCCGCCATCGGAATCACGTTTCCCGCGCTATTTAGCGTTGGTGTAATACTTATTGCCCGCTATGCGGGTGACGTTCACCTCGACACCGACGCCGTATTGTTGGGAGAACTGGCTTTGGCGCCGTTTAATCGCTTTGAGTTTTTTGGATACGATTTTGGACCGCGTTCGCTCTGGGTCATGAGCGCTATCCTATGCATCAATGTCGTCTTCATAGCATTTTTCTATAAAGAGCTGAAGCTGGTAACTTTCGACGCTAACCTTGCGGCAACGCTCGGTTTTTCTCCCGCACTCATTCATTACGGTTTGATGACACTGGTTTCAATTACGGCAGTTGGGGCGTTCGATGCGGTGGGTTCAATATTAGTCGTCGCTTTGATGATCGCGCCTCCGGTCACGGCGTACCTTCTCACCAATTCACTGTCCCGAATGATTGGGTTAAGCGGCTTAATCGGCGTCATCAGCGCGGTTGCGGGATACTGGTTTGCGCACCATCAAGATGCCTCGATCGCCGGTTCGATGGGGTTAATGACGGGAGTTTGCTTTGCCTTGGCGTTCCTCTTTGCGCCGAATCGCGGTATCGTTGCCATTGCTCGTCGGCGCGCCAGTCAAAAGTGGGAATTCGCGCAGACAATGCTCGCCATTCACCTTTTCAGTCACGAAGGGTTGCCCGAAGCGGAAAGGGAAGCACATATCAATCACCTCAGCAGCCATCTCCATTGGGAACCGGATTTCGCCCAGCAGGTCGTGCGAAACGCGGAACGTCACGGATTCATTCACAATCGGGCGGGGCGATTAGATTTGACCGAACAAGGGCGGGAGATGGCGCAACTGGCACTAGTGAAATAGAAATACATTCTCTCTTCCAATCTTTCCTCATTCCTTTTCTATCCAATGACTTTCCCCTTCCTCTCGCGCCATTCTCGTTTCATTTTAACGCCTTGACACTTCCCCAGGTCATCACGCGTTTCCCTTTTGACTCGACGGAAACTCCTTCCGTTGTGACGGCGAACACTTCACAATTCTCGATGCCCGCCACATCTCCGAGAGGGGCATCCGCGCGCTGTTGACCGCTGATTGACTCTTGGTCAACCCAAATAGCCTCGTTGATATGCGTGCCGTCGGTAATTTGGATATTGTCCACCATCATCCCGAATTTGCCTAGTGGCGCTGCCCGATTCCCCGGTTTCTCTGTTCCAAGGCTGATTGCCACGATTGTTTCGCCCGCAAGCTGGTCTAACGCAGATTTATAATGCGTCCAGTTTGTGTCGACAGCAGTTACCGATTTCCCGATTCGGTTTCCCGCTGCCGTATGAACATATACTCCCCCGCTCCTATAGACGCTCTCGACCGGGAATGCCAACTGATATTCCAGAAACGTGCCAGCCTCAGCCGTTATCTCACCCTCCCAGATAGGAATGAAACATTGGACAAATGCGTTCGGTTTGGATATATCTCCCTGCAGTATCAGGAATTTATCTCCTCGAATGTGTTCGGTAATGGTGAACTCGCGTGCCTCAATCGTACCGGAAACGGTAGTGACATCTAACCGCATACCGTCAGGTGTTGATAATTCAACATCTACAAGTTCAATCGTGGAGTCTTTATATTCAAGTACCTCAAATGTGGCGCGCAAAAGCATGCCCTCGTTCTCCCCGACACCGACCAAAGATGCCGCAGCAATGGGCGGCACGAGTATGGCAGTATTAGTTGCCAAATCGGTTTCGATACGATTGGGTTCGATAAGAAAAATTTCAAGATTCGCAATGTTTCCGACTTCCCGGTTGCCCGGCAAATAATCGCTAAACTCTATGCCGACGAACGAAAGAGCGGTCACGTCGAATGCGAGATTAAGTTGATAAGCGGAGACATTCTCTGCGTTGGAAATATTCACATCGATTACGAGTTTTTCACCGACTAGAGGCGACTCGATCACGGCCGGATCGATGGATACCACCGCCTCTGCAAATACGAGAGACGGGACGGTCAGGCATATTGCAGCTAAGCTAGCAACTATCCTGAAAACACTGTTCACAACTATCCTCCCTGTTGCAACGAAAAATCTGTTATTACTGTATAAACCAAATCATAATGTATGGAACACTGAAATTCACAACGCTAGCCTATAATTACCCCGACACCTGCATTTTGTTCCATCTTGTGGAATCTGTTCAACGCTGGTGCTCGCCACGGCGTGTTTATTTGATTTTGTATTAAGGGCTGCCACAAGAGAATGTTTAAGCCACGCTTTAATATTAAAATGCCGAGATGCAAACCTGTTTAGCCTTCGCACCAAATATTGCTCAGCGAGAACACGCCCCATCGGAAGTTGGATATTTTAGTGTCGAGATATTGGTAGTGTCAAGAAATTTTTCCGACCTTGTGCGAGCGATTTTCGCATAGCGATCTATTTTCGAGATTCCGAATTCACCCTACCCCCCTACCATTTTTCCAACCCATTCACTCCGACTTTCCCGCATGACTGTTCGCTTCGGTCGGTAATGCTTTGGTTCCGTCCGCTGCCTGTTTAGACGGTATCAATGCCAATTGTAACTGTTCCAGAACGGCCGCTAATTTCGCGGCGTCGCTCCCTATCTCATGCTGTTCCGGTGTTTTCAGCGCAAGCGTCAATCGCTCAAGCACCGCAACAAGCTGAGGCGATGACAAACTCGCCGACTTCCCGCGTTCAGTCGCCAACACCTTCCGCATACTCTCCACAGTCTTAGTCAAGGAAGTCGTGAGCGCTTGCATATCTTGTATCGACTCTAGAGGCTCATCCAACTTTTGACTAATGCGGTCAGCATTCTTAGCCAATAACGCAACTTGCTCTACTTTGGACGAGTACGGAGTGTCGCTGACATCGCGCTTATACTTGTCCCGTGCCTCACGCCAAACCGAACCAAACTTCTTTTCGGGCCACCGCGCCGTCCCCGGTTTCAGATATGCTAGCCGGTGAATCAGCATTCTTCGAAGCTCTTCCGTTCCCAGCGCGTCCTTCTGGGCGAGTCTGTTTATAATTTTGTCTTTCACCATCAACTCCCAGACAGCAGCCGAGGAAGTCATTCCCTGTGCATGACAGCGGATAATGAACTTCCGGTGCCCATCTGTTATAAACCGGGAAATCCATCTTCCCAATTCCTTATGAATTTCATCCTTGATTACTTTTAGATCTCCTCCATACCCCAAATCGGGTTCCTCTCTATACAGACCCTGATACAGTTCTAGCGCATGCCTTTGCACGCGTGCAACAACCGATTCAACGAGCTCCACCTCGTTCAAGGTCTCAAACATCGCCCGTATCTCCGACCTTAATTCTGGAGCTCCTTCCTCAGGTATATCGTCACTTAATGCGTTTTGAAGTGCGATGTTCGGCTTTTCCATCGCCGCTCTTTTCCTCCATTCATCGGTAAAATGGGGAACGGAAAATTTCCTTCCCAATGCTCTAAGTCTTTCGAGGGCGGGGAGATCTCTATCGCACTCCCTCGTTGGTCGCTTGATTTCCGCCTAACGGGTTTGGTGTCTAGCATACCGGTTGGTATCAGTATGTTCATAGCAGTATGATCGGAAATATACCACGCAAAATTATTCGAGCGATTTGGTATAACTAGGCTGATTGCTGCTCGTGTGCTAACTGGCGTGGGTTTTCACGTTTCTCCGACGAGCCGGATATCTAGATTTTTTCGTAGACATGTAGGACACAATGCTTAACATATATTACCCTATTTCAAGCCTCAATTGCAAGTATTTCTCATGCATAATCCAAGCATATCCGTGAATACTACGGGTTTTCAGGCATCTTTTGGCGCGAAAGTCGTCGCTAGTGTTTCCCAAGAAAATACGATCAGAATAAATGCCGAATAATCGTTCTTCGAGAGTAACCAATCTCGTCTGTATTCTGTGCCTTTTTTGCCGCGTAAATCCACCGAACCGTTGTTGGTTCATTGTTGACATGAAAGGCAAAATATGATAGGATGTCATAAGATCTATCTATAGGAGCGTGGCAGGGATGCAACACGCTTCACTCTTGGATAAAAAAGAGATAAATGATGGACAAAACTGTACGATTTTTGCTCCTTGCGCTAACCCTTGGCATTGGTACGCACACCGTCGTGAGCGCCAAAGAAGTTAAGCTGGTTGGTGCCGAAGGAGGAACTGGAAATAGACAGCTGGCTGTCGATATCGTAGCCGGAACCGTCATCGTAGGAGCGCACGCCGAAAACTATGCCAAGATATATGCCGTAAGAAACAATCGGTGGGATATGCAAGCGCAAGTTAGCGAGGCCGAAGGGAGTTTCGGATGGGCGGTCGCCATCGGAAGTCTCAATTTGCGGGGCAACCCGCACGCTGCCATCGTAGGGGCACCGAACAACAACGACCGCGGCGACAGCGCGGGCGCCGCTTTTGTCTACGCCCCCAGTGGCGGCACATGGAAACAGCAGGCAAAACTCACCGCCGCCGATGCTGCCGCTACGAACAATTTCGGACATGCGGTTTCTATTGACGGGAATACTGCCATTGTCGGATCGCCAAAAAACGACGATGCCGGAAAAAACTCAGGAGCAGCTTATATCTTCGTGCGTGATGGCGCTAGATGGAAGCAGCAAGCAAAACTACTCCCTAAAGATTTGGGCGGATCGGATGCGTTCGGGGAGGATGTTTTTGTGTACGGGCGCACGGCTGTCGTCGGGGCGCCGCAGCATTCGCATAGTGGACTTCGATTCCCCGGCGCTGCATACGTCTTCGTCCGGGAGGGAACGAATTGGGTACAGAAAGCCAAACTCATGGCTAGCGACGCTGCCAAGAGTGATCGATTCGGGCATTCGGTTGCCATGAGCGGAAATACCATCATCGTCGGCGCGCCGCTGCACGATACTCCCGCCGGCAAAGATGCCGGAGTAGCCTATATCTTCGTCCCCGACGGGGACTCATGGAAGCAGCAGGCGATGCTGATGCCGGCAAAGGCGGGTGCTTCCAATCAGCTCGGATTTGGGGTGGCTACCACAGGTAACATAGCCATTGTCGGCGCTCCCGCTCGCGATGAAGGGGCTAGAGCCTCAGGAGCGGCATACTCCTTTGTGCGTGTCGAAGGGGGCTGGGTGGAAAAAGAAAAGGTCGTGCCCAAAGATGGTGCGAAGGACCTCAAGTTCGGCTCGTCTATAGGAATGAGCGACAACTCCGTTGTCATATCTTCCCATAACGCGGTGAACGAGGGCCCCGGGTTTGCACACGGCACCGCCGGGTACGTCTACAGCAGTGTCGAAGATTTCGGAACCCCGCCCTTCTCCGTCAATCCATCTGGACAATCGGTGACGACGCTCGGTCAAGTCAAACGCACGGCACTTTTTCAAAACTTTCCGAATCCGTTTAACCCGGAAACATGGATACCTTATCGGTTGGCGTCGGATGCTCCCGTCACCCTTCGCATCTACAATGTCGGAGGGAAGCTCGTACGGGAGTTGGACCTCGGCGAACAAGAATCGGGAGATTACCTAACTCGTGAAACTGCCGCATATTGGGATGGTAGAGACCAACATGGTGAAATTGCATCAAGCGGTATGTATGTTTATGCGCTGCAAGCTGGCAGTTTCCAAGCCACGCGAAGAATGGTTGTTTTGAAATAGAATAGGCAGGCACTGGTAGCAGTCATCAAGCCAGTGATTAGCGAGCGAAATAGGGGTGCCGACCAGTCGGGGATCGGAATTCCCTCCTACCGCTCCATGCCACCGCAACATTGAATCACAGTAACTGTTTAGTTTATCGGTCTGGATTTGCCAATCCAGACCGAGCGGGGGGCAGGGAGCGCGCCGGGTAGGGAAGTACAATGCTAATTCCGGCTAATCGGGGGCTTACATGCCCAGACCGGTCGTGCGACGAACTGTAATACTACGAACCAAACGATACACTAAACAGTTACGAATAAGCATTGGTTAGAGACGGCATTTCGTACCACTATAATTTTGAAACAAATTTTCAGTCACTAATCTCGGCAATTCAAACATAAGCGTAGTAAAGGAGGTTTCATGAAAAAAACGGTGTATACGGTGTATATAGTGTTGGCGGGTTTAGCTGTCGCCGTTGTATGGGCATCCATCAGTTACACTGCCCTCGCTCAGAAAGATGTCAGGCTTGTCCCCGCCGACACGGGCGGCACCGACAACGACCCCGTGGCAATCGGCATCGGCACGAAGTACATCATCCTTGGCACACCGGGAAGTGGTCAAGATTTCGCTACAATCTTTGAGGGCGAAACCGACAAGTGGAAGCAAACAGCACATTTCACGGGTGATGGCGGCGGGTTCGGGCTAGCTGTCGCAATCACCGATGTTCGCGGACGAAGCAACACGGCATTTGCCATTGTCGGCGCACCAACCCACGAGAGAGCCGGTGAAGTCCGTATTTTTGCTCTCAGCGGAAGAGATTGGAACCTACAGGCGAGACTCCGTGCGAATGACGGAGCGGACGGTGATGAATTCGGATACGCCGTCTCGATTAACGGTGACACCGCGCTCGTCGGTGCACCCAAAGTTGACGACGCGGGAAGCAACTCCGGTGCGGTTTACGTCTTTGTTCGTCAGAGCGCTCGCTGGAACCAACAAGCGAAACTTTCCGCAAAGGATGCGGCACGCTCCGATGGATTCGGGCAGTCCGTCGCTCTCCTTGGTAATACCGCGATCATAGGCGCACCCCAGAGCGAACATGGAGGCGTGAGGTTCGCCGGAGCGGCTTATGTATTTGAGCGCGAAGGGGACAGATGGACTGAAAAATTCAAACTCACGGCTGACGACCCGGGCAAGGCTGACCGATTTGGGTTTTCCGCCGCCATCGGCGCGGACACAGTCGTCATCGGTGCGCCGTTGAAAGATACCGCGGGCGGACAGGATGCGGGCACCGCCTACATATTCGGGCGTGATGGAAACTCATGGAAACAGCTCGCGAAAGTAGAGGGAGAAGGTGGACGCAAGGGCGACAAATTCGGATACAGTGTGGCTACCAACGGAAACGTGGCAATCGTCGGGGCGCCCATCCGAAATGAAGACGCATTTGCCTCGGGTGCCGCGTATGCCTTTGCGCGTGTGGACGGAGTCTGGCAGGCAAAGAACAAGGTCGTGCCCAAGAATGGCTCCAAAGATCTTCATTTCGGCGAATCGGTCGGGATAAACGAAAATACGGTGGCTATCGCCTCCCATCACAAGACCAAGTGCGACGACTGCGGATGGCCGCACGGCGACGGTTCCTCCGCCTATGTCTATAGCAGCATTGAAAGTTTCGGCACGCCGCCCTTCGCAGTCAATCCGAATGAGTTGAAAGTAACAACACTCGGGCGAGTCAAACGCACGGCGCTATTCCAAAACTTTCCAAACCCGTTTAATCCGGAGACCTGGTTACCGTATCAGCTGGCTGCCGATAACCCTGTGAACCTTCGTATCTATAATGTCCGAGGCCAACTGGTGCGAGAGTTGGATATCGGGATGCAAAGTGCCGGTAGCTACCAGGCACAAGATTCCGCAGCCTATTGGGATGGTAGAGATCAATTCGGCGAGGCCGTTTCCAGCGGCATATATTTTTATACGATGCGATCCGGTACATTTCAAGCCACGCGCCGCATGCTTATTTTAAAATAGAACAGATATTGGTTAGGAGTGATCTCCAGGACGCGACTTCTTATCTCGAGCACGCGAAAATCTCAATCAGAATCTCCTATCGCCTTCGCTATCCGCTCAATTAATCGTCAGTTTGATTGCACCTACCGCATGGACCTGTCGGGAATCAGAATTCCCTCCTACAGGCAACACAGGTAGGAGCGATGTCCGAATCGCGACCTTTTACCGCTCCGTAATACTGCAGCATTGAACACATATCCACGCACTAATCTCGGCAATTCAGACATAGAGATGTATAGGAGGTTTGATGAAAACGATATATCTGAAATTAATTGGCTTGATTGCCGTCGTTGTATGGGCGTTTATCAATTACACAGCCCATGCCCAGAAAGATGTCAGGCTAATCCCTGCCGACACGGGTGGCAGCGACAATGGGATCGTGGCTACCAGTATCGGCACGAAGTATATTATCCTCGGTACACCCGGGCGTGCCCAAGACTTTGCCACGATCTTCGAGGGCGAAGGTAACAAGTGGAGGCAGACGGCACAACTCACGGGTGACGGCGGCGCGTTTGGGCACGCGGTCGCTATCACCGATGTCCGCGGTCGCGGCAACTCAGCCATCGCCATTGTCGGAGCGCCGCGCCATGATGGATTCGGATCCGACTCCGGTGAAGCCTATGTTTTTGCGCTCAGCGGAAGAGATTGGAAGCAACAGGCGAAAATCCGCGCCAGCGACGCGGCAGACGGGGACAATTTCGGACATGCCGTCTCGGTTAACGGAGACACCATCCTCATTGGCGCCCCCAAAGTCGACGATCGCGGGGCTAATGCCGGAGCGGTTTATGTTTTTGTTCGTCAGGGCGCACGCTGGATCCAACGCGCGAAGCTTTTCGCGAAGGATGCCGCGCGCTCCGATGGATTCGGTGAAGCCGTGGCTCTCCTTGGTAATACCGCTGTCATAGGTGCGCCCCAGAGCGCACATGGAGGCGTGAAATTCGCCGGCGCGGCTTACGTTTTTGAGCGCGACGGAGACCAGTGGGTGGAGAAAGTCAAACTCACTGCTAGCGACCCGGGCAAAGCGGACCGATTCGGGTTCGCCGTCGCCATCGGCGCGGACACTATTGTCGTTGGGGCGCCGTTGAAAGATACAGCGGGCGGACAAGATGCCGGCGCCGCCTACATTTTTCAGCGTGACGCTAACTCATGGAATCAGCGTGCGAAAGTATTGGGAAAAGGCGGGCGCAAGGGCGACAAATTCGGAAACGGCGTGGCTACCAACGGAAATGTTGCGATTGTCGGAGCGCCTATTCGAAATGAGGACGCATTTGCCTCGGGTGCCGCTTATGCTTTCGCACGTGTGGACGGCGTTTGGCAGGAGAAGGAGAAAGTCGTGCCCAAGAACGGAGCCAAGGATCTTCATTTCGGCGCTTCGGTCGGTATGAACATAAACACGGTAGCAATAGCTTCCCATCACGAAACCAAGTGCGACGACTGCGGATGGCCGCACGGCGACGGTTCATCCGTCTATGTCTATAGCAGTATAGAAAGTTTCGGTACGCCGCCTTTTGCGGTCGAACCGATTGAATTAAAAGTAACAACGCTGGGACAAGTAAAACGCACGGCACTGTTCCAGAACTTTCCCAACCCATTTAATCCGGAGACCTAGTTACCGTATCAGCTAGCTGCCGATAACCCTATGAACCTTCGTATCTATAATGTCCGAGGCCAACTGGTGCGAGAGTTGGATATCGGGATTCAAAAAGCCGGGAGCTATCGGGTACAAGAATCCGCCGCCTATTGGGATGGCAGAGATCAATTCGGCGAGGCAGTGTCCAGCGGAATCTATTTTTACACGATGCAATCCGGTGCGTTTCAAGCCACGCGCCGAATGCTTATTCTGAAATAGACCAGAAGAACAATCTTTAGGCATTGCGGAAAGGTCGTTTAATCTCTTTCCCACTAGCCATCTAACGATGATCGGAAGAAACTCTGATGTCAACTACTTCAATACTCATAAGTATAGAAAGGATAAATCATGAAGAAAACGATACTGTCTCTCTTCATCGCTTTGGTCTTCAGTGTTAGCATCGTTGCCGTGTGCCTCGCTGGCGGCGATAGGCTCGTGGGCGTGGAAGAGGGGATTGACAATAAACGTCTGGCGGCGGATATAAGCGGGAATACCCTAGCCATCGGCGCATCCGGAAGTGGCTTCGTCAAAATCTACTCAAGCGCTAGTGGGAACTGGAAAGAGCAATGGCAACTTACTGCTCAAGAACGGGTTGAACAAGCAGAGGCACGCATACCTGCGTTCGGATGGTCGGTCTCCCTTACGGGCATCCACGAAATTGCTCCCGCGAACTACGCCATCGTCGGCGCGCCGACCGACACGCATCCCGAAAAGGGCGAGGTGGTCAATGAAGGCGGCGGCGTTGCCGGCATTTTCGCTGCGGGAGAAAAAGGCGCCGCCTATATCTTCCGTCGTACCGGAAACGAATGGCGGAAAATGGTGAAATTGATCGCCGACGAACCCACGGAGGACGATCGGTACGGCGAATCTGTTTCCATTTTCCGATCCACGGCAATCATTGGCGTGTCAAAAGACGATGATAACAAGAAGAACGAGGGCTCTGCCTACATCTACGTGCGCGAAGGTGATGAGTGGCGTCAACAAACCAAAATTGTCCCCGATGACCTTGGCGGTTCCGATTCGTTCGGTGAGGCTGTAGCCGTCCGCGAAAGCACAGCCGTAGTCGGCGCGCCGGCGCACACCTACGATGGACTAAGGTTCGCGGGTGCAGTGTATATCTACGTTCGCGAAGGTGACACCTGGCGCCAACAAGCCAAACTCACAGCCAACGATGGTGCGAAAGCCGACCGTTTCGGTTCCTCTGTCGCTATTGGCAGCGGAACGGTAGTCATTGGTGCGCCGGCGCATGACACAGACGTAGGTAAGGATGCGGGAGCCGCCTATGTGTTTGCGCGTGATGGAGATCGATGGAAACTACAAGCGAAACTGACACCCAAGGTGGGTGGAAAGAACGATCAGTTTGGATTTGGCGTCGACACCAACGGTAACATCGTCATCGTTGGAGCTAAAGGGCGCAGCGAACGCGCACCGGCCGCAGGAGCCGTTTATTCCTTTGTGCGTGCCGATGGGCGCTGGGAAGAGAAGAAGAAGGTTCTGCCCGATGACCAAGAACAAAAAATCAATTTTGGCGGTTCCGTTGCCATTAACGGCAATACCGTCGTTGTTGCGTCTCACAATAAAGGAAATGAAGGCCCTGGATTTGGATTCGGCACGGCGGTTCATGTGTATAGCAGCATCAATGACTTCGACACACCGCCCTTCTCCGTTGATCCGACAGGATTGAGAATTACATCGCTAGGCAAGGTCAAACGCACGGCGCTGTTTCAGAACTACCCCAATCCGTTTAACCCGGAAACCTGGATGCCGTATCGCCTAGCCTCCGACTTGCCGGTTACGTTCCGCATCTACAATGCCCGAGGCCAATTGATGCGGGAGTTGGATCTCGGCACCCAAAAGGCGGCCGACTACCTGACACGGGAGAGCGCCGCCTATTGGGACGGCAAAAACCACGCTGGAGAAACTGTGTCGAGCGGCGTCTATTACTACACCATTGAAGCCGGCGCGTACGAGGCAACCCGGCGG
The DNA here is from genome assembly GCA_965204085.1 of Candidatus Poribacteria bacterium. GTDB lineage: Bacteria > Poribacteria > WGA-4E > WGA-4E > JAJDTR01 > JAJDTR01. The sequence continues at coordinate 961,913 of CBDBEE010000003.1, forward strand.
ATGCTTATCTTAAAGTAAGGCGGCAACAATCCAAGACGCGGTTCGGTTTCTAACGGCACGGTATATGCGCGGTTGGAAACCGCGCCCGCAAAAAAAGGCTGTGACCCGGCTAGGTGAAGTTGGAAGTCGGGCCTACCAAGACAAGGTTATGACCCGGTTAGGCGCAGTCAGCACTCGTGTCTACCAGTAGAGAGTCTTGAAGACCAACGAATCTTGACAAATCTAAAAACAATTCGAAAGGAGCGTGCCATGGAAAAAACAATGCGATTTCTCCTTATCATGCTTGCGCTCGGAATTGCATCGGCAACCGTAAATCACACTGCGCTGGCAAAAAAGGAAATCAAGCTTATCGGTGTCGAGGAAGGAAACAACAACGAGCACTTAACTTCGGACATTATCGGCGATTCCGTAATTATGGGAGCGCGTGGAGCGGGTATTGCCACAGTCCACGTCTTTGACGGAAAATCCTGGAAAAAACAGGGGGATCTGCTTGCCAAAGATCCCAATGCTGCAAGAGCCGCCACTCCATCTTACAGCCATTCGGTCGCTATCGGTGCTCCCCACGAGTTTGCCGCCGCGAACTTCGCCATTGTCGGTGCGCCGCGACACCTACATGGGGGAGACCAGGCTCTCGCGGGCAAGGGAGGATATGGCGCCGCCTATATCTTCCGCCGGGGTGGGGCGAAATGGAAACAGCAAATAAAACTGGTTGCACCCGACCCGATGCTCGACGACCGGTTCGGCGAGGCTGTTGCCATCTACCGGCACACAGCCGTGATTGGTGCCTCAAAAGACGACGATCAGGGTAAAAACTCGGGTTCGGTATTCGTCTACGCATTCGACGAGGAATCGTGGAAACCACAAGCAAAGATAGTTCCCGGCGATCTCGTCGGGTCAGACGCTTTCGGAGAAGCGGTATCGTTGGATGAAAGCACCCTCGCCATCGGAGCGCCGGGGCACACGCATAGTGGAGTAAGATTCGCTGGCGCCGTCTACATCTTTGTGCGCGAAGGGAATGAATGGGTGCAGCAAGCCAAACTCACTCCCGATGACCCCGGGAAGTCGGCGAAGTTCGGGAGTTGTATTTCACTCAGCTTCAACACGGTCGTCGTTGGAGCGCCGTTGCACGATACCGAACGCGGCAAAGATGCCGGCGCGGCTTACATCTTCGTCCGCAACGGGGGCAGATGGAAGCAGCAGGCGAGATTGACTTCCGGAGACGCCAAAGCCGGAGATCGATTCGGTACGGGTGTCGCCACCACCGGCAGAAGCGCCATCATTGGCGCTCCGTTTCGACCTGAAGGCGCTCCGGGATCCGGCGCCGCCTATTCCTTTATAAGCGTTGACGGGAAATGGGAAGAGAAGGAGAAAATCACCCCCGACGACGCGGGACAAAAAATCAATTACGGGCTTTGGGTTGCCATGAGCGGCAACATGGTCATTGTTTCGTCTTATGCCGCGCCTAATGAAGGCGGCGCGGAAAAAGGGATTGGCACTGCGGCTTACGTCTATAATAGTGTTGATGATTTCGGCGTGCTGCCCTACGCCGTCGAATCGTCTGGCATGAGCCTAACAACGCTGGGAAGTGTAAAACGAACAGCCCTGCTTCAAAATTTCCCCAACCCGTTCAATCCGGAAACGTGGTTGCCGTATCGCCTTGCGAGCGACTCAGCGGTTACCTTCCGCATATACAATGCCCGAGGCCAGTTGATGCGGGAGTTGGATCTCGGTCCCCAAAAAGCCGCCGATTACCTGAATCGAGAAAGCGCCGCGTATTGGGATGGCAAAAACCGATTTGGAGAAACGGTGTCCAGCGGTGTCTACTTCTACACCCTTGAAGCCGGATCTTACGAAGCTACACGGCGGATGCTTATTTTGAAGTAAGGCAGGCTACAAGCCAAGGCATGAGGGAGGCACGGTTTCCAACCGCACTCGCCAGCGGAGCCACGACCTACGTAGGTGCGGTTTCCAACCGCACCGGATATGGAAAGCTAGAATTAGTGCCTGCCAGAAGAACTGTAACCTCGGTAGATATGGAGGAAAACGAAACATGAACACTGCTTCCAAACACCGGAGTCACAACCTCCGCAAAGGCAGGGCTTCAATAAAAGGCACATATTACCACATCATCGTCTGCACGCACCAGCGCCAGAAAATTCTAATGGACAGCACAATTGCATCAATTATCTTTGAAACATTCGATTGGCTCGAAACTAAAAACCGCCAAGAATGGATATGTATCATGGTGATGCCGGATCATCTACACACAATCGTCAAACTTGGAGAGGGACAAACCCTCGCAAATGTCTTGCATTCGATGAAACTTTTCACAGCACGCGAAATTAACAGACATCTATCACGAACAGGATCCCTATGGCAGAAAGGTTATGCCGATTGGGGTATTCGGGACGAGACGACATTAAACAATACAATCAGCTATTGTTATGCGAATCCTGCAAGAGCGGGTATAGTAGCGTCGGCGCGAGATTATCCATATTGGCGATGCAAATTCAAGATGGAATAGTCGCCGTAGTCTGGATTGAAACGGCGCGGTTAGAAACCGCGCCTACCAGACGGGGTGATCGGTAGGTTCGGTTTCCAACCGCACCGGATATGGACTGATTGCAAACGGTGCCAATCAAGAGAGGCATAAAAACAAACTAATTTTGACAAATCTAAAAACTACCCAAAAGGAGCGTGCCATGGCAAAAACCGTACGGATTATCCTCATCGCGCTTGCGATCGGCATAGTAACGGCAATCGTAAATCATACCGCGCTGGCGAAAAAGGAAGTCAAGCTTATCGGTGTCGAGGAAGGCGTTAACCACGAGCATTTGACGGCGGACATAATCGGGGACACCGTGATTATAGCGTCACGCGGAGCAGGAACCGCCTCAATCTACGTCAATGACGGCAAAGTTTGGAACAAGCAGGAGGACCTGCAAGCCCGTGACCACAATGCTCGAGATCCATTTGTTCCCGGCTTCGCTTATTCAGTCGCTATCGGGGCGCCTCACGAGTTTGCTACTCCAAACTTCGTCATTATCGGCGCGGTAAAACACTTGCATGGAGGAGACAACCTCAAAGGGCTGGAGGGGCCCGCGGGATTTGGCGCCGCCTATATCTTCCGGCGCAGTGGAAAGACCTGGAAGGAACATGTCAGACTTGTTGCCCCGGATCCCGTCGATGACGACCGGTACGGCGAGTCTGTTGCCATCTACAGAACTACAGCCGTGGTTGGGATGTCGAAAGACGACGATAATGGCAAAAACTCGGGTTCCGTCTTCGTCTATGTTCTAGACGGCGCCACGAATACGTGGAAACCCCAAGCAAAAATTGTTCCCGACGATTTAGGCGGGTCAGATGCTTTCGGAGAAACGGTGTCGTTGGATGAAAATACCCTTGCCGTCGGGGCGCCGGGGCACACCCACAGCGGAGTGAGATTCGCCGGCGCCGTCTACGTCTTTGTTCGCAACGGAGATAAATGGGAACAACAAGCCAAACTCACTCCCGAGGACCCGGGCAAGGCTTCCCAGTTCGGGAGCGCAGTATCGCTCAGCTTCAACACGCTCGTTGTTGGAGCACCGCTGCACGACACCGAGCGCGGAAGAGATGCCGGCGCGGCTTACATCTTCGTACGCAACGGCGACAGATGGAAGCAGCAGGCAAAATTGATTGCCAGAGACACGAAAGAGAAAGATCGATTTGGTTCGGGCGTCGCCACTACCGGCAGGAGCGCCATAATCGGCGCTCCGTTTCGACCTGAAGGCGCACCGGGATCCGGCGCCGCCTATTCCTTCGTAAGCGTTGACGGGAAATGGGAAGAGAAGGAGAAGGTCACCCCCGACGATGCGGGACAAAAGATTAATTACGGGCTTTGGGTTGCCATGAGCGGCAACATGGTCATCGTTTCGTCTTATGCCGCCGCGAATGAAGGCGGCGCCGAGAAGGGGATTGGCACTGCCGCTTACGTCTATAACAGCGTTGACGATTTCGGCGTTTTCCCATACGCTGTCGAACCGTTCGGCATGAGCCTAACGACGCTCGGAAGTGTAAAAAGAACAGCGCTGCTTCAGAATTTCCCCAACCCGTTCAATCCGGAAACGTGGATGCCGTACCGCTTGGCGTCGGATGTTCCGGTGTCGATTCAGATTTTCAACGTGCAAGGACAACTAATGCGGGAGCTGAATCTCGGAGAACAGAAAGCGGGCAGCTATATGACCCGAGACGCCGCAGCTCATTGGGATGGAAGAGATCGAATTGGACAATCCGTCTCTAGCGGCGTCTATTTCTACACCCTGCAGGCTGGTACATTCCAATCCACGCGGAGAATGCTCATTTTGAAGTAGGATGAGTAGACATCTTTCCAAAATAATGTCAGTTGTTACGGGATTAATTCACAACGTTGAGTGATCAAAGGCGCAAACGCACTGTCAAGAGATTCAAGCGGTGCACCTCTATGCTTGTTTTCCTGCTTGACGCCTCTGTACCTTCTTGATTTGATTAATGCAAATTGCTACCTGTCGCCCCGCTGGGGCTTTGTTGAGTGTGTGTTCGGTGTTGCTATACACCTGCCGCCCCGCCGGGGCTATATGAGTCAATTCAAAATAGCCTTAAACACATTGTTCCGCTGGGACAAAAGCTTGGTGACGTCAACTTTCGCTTAAAACCAATTGATTATCAATCGGCAGCAACTAAGGTTAATTAGGAAAGATGTCTAGTAACGAGTAGATTAGTTGGGATAACGCGTTGTGTCCGTTGAATCCTGCCAGCCCTGCTTCTTAACAGGACGACTCGAGAAATTTGCTTCGATTGAAAGGGGGAGGTCTCATGAAGTGCGTTCGGTCAATTGTGTTCGGCTTGTTGCTCGGTCTCCTGCACGCAGTGACAGGTCACACTGCAGGAAAGGAAGTAAAACTCATTGGTGTCGAAGATGGCAGTAACAACAATCATCTGTCCGCAGATGTCATTGGAGACTCGGTAATCGTCGGCGCGCGTGGAGGAGGTCTCGCCAAACTGTATGTGGGCGAGGGCGAGAAATGGAAACTGGTAGCTGAACTTATTGCCAAAGATGCAAATCAGCGAGATCCGGCTGTTCCCGCATTCGGATGGGTGGTCTCGCTCGATGCTCCCCATGCGCGCGCCAGTGCAAACTATGCCGTTATTGGAGCGCCAAAAGACCTTCACGGTGGTGATAACGAAGAAGGGATATTTGGACATCAAGGATTCGGTGCCGTTTATACCTTCGCCCCCAGCCGAGGCACCTGGAAACAGCAGCATAAGATTATCGCCCCGGATCCGAAAGAGAAAGATCAGTTTGGTTTCGCTGCCTCAATCGAAAGAGGTACCATGGTCATCGGTGCACCGGGAGAAGACGGCGCAGCCAAGGATGGGGGCGCCGCCTATGTCTTTGTACGCGATGGAGGGGAATGGAAACAGAGTGCGAAAATCATCCCCGAGGATTTGGGGGGATTGGACGCTTTCGGCGAGTGTGCTGTGCTTCGCGGGAACACCATCGTCATAGGGGCGCCCGGACACACGCACGGCGGAACCAGATTTGCCGGTGCCGCGTACGTCTTTGTTCGCAATGGGGATAAGTGGGAGCAACAGGCGAAGTTGACAGCCAATGACGCCGGCAAAGCCGACCGGTTCGGTCATTCTGTAGCCATGGCTGGAGAGACCATCATTGTGGGTTCGCCCTTGAACGATACTGTTGGCGGAAGAGACACCGGCGCCGCATATGTCTATGTCCGTGATAACAACAGGTGGAAACAGCAGGCGAAACTTGTCGCGGGAGGCTTACGAGCGAAGGATCAGTTTGGATTCGGGGTTGCCACCACGGGCAGCATAGCCGTTGTGGGGGCGCCATTGCGCCATGAGCGTGCGCCCGCATCGGGTGCCGCATATTCTTTCGTGAGAGTTAATGGCGTCTGGGAAGAGAAAAAGAAGGTTGTCCTCGACGACGAAAGGCAAAAACTCAACTTCGGCACGTGGGTCGCAATGAGCGGAAATACCGTCGTCGTCTCGGCGCATAACGACACGAATGATGGGCCGGGTTGGGGCAACGGCACGGCAGCGTTTGTCTACAGTAGTGTAGAAGATTTCGGGACGCCTCCTTTTGCGGTTGAACCGTTTGGATTGGCGCTGACCACCTTTGGCAGGGTTAGGAGTACCGCTCTGTTTCAGAATTATCCCAATCCGTTCAACCCTGAAACCTGGCTGCCGTACCGCTTGGTATCGGAAGCCCCGGTGTCGATACAGGTTTACAACGTTCAAGGCAAACTCATACGTGAGTTGAATCTCGGCGTACAAAAAGCGGGCATATATTTTAGCCGAGATACCGCCGCCTATTGGGACGGTCGAGACCAACTCGGACAAACCGTTTCCAGCGGAACCTATTTCTACACCTTGCAGGCGGACACATTTCGTGCCACGCGGAGAATGCTGATTTTGAAATAAATTGAGTGGCTGAATAGGAGCCATTAAAGGAAAAATTAGCGGCTGCGAAAGAGTTCCCTGTGCGATAAAAAGTCCCTATCCTTGTCAGTGTGATTGAGCGTGACGCGTAGACGGTTTTCTTACGCGCTACGTATTACTCTATAGCCAATTCCATTCATATTTACATGTTTCGGTAGGTGCGGTTTCCAACCGCACCTATGAGACTGGATAAATACCGGTTCAGTTATGAAACCGGGCACCGTGCGTAGGGTCCAGAAAAAGGCACTAATCTTCGTACCAACGAATTCACCTTGACATCAAGAGGAGAGTATCATGAAAAAAAGTGTAAGATTTGCCGTTGTCAGTCTGGTGATTGCTGTTCTACTATCAGGGATCAGCCATGCTGGCGGATTCAAGTTTGTCGTAGCCGAAGACGGTACGAGAAACAGTCACATGACGGCGGACATAATTGGCGATACCCTGATTGTCGGAGTCCATGAGGGGCTTGGATACGTCAAAATCTATACCGGTGCCGGTAAAAAATGGAAAGAGCAGGCGGAGCTCGTTGCCCTTGTGGGAGGCGCGGACATAAACAAGGGCGTTCCCGGATTCGGTTGGTCTGTCGCTCTCACCGCTCTCCATGAATACGGCAGTGCGGACTTTGCTGCCATCGGAGCGGCAAGAGACAATCCTAAGGGCGACCTATCCGGCTCAGCCTATATCTTCGCCCGGAGTCGGAACACGTGGAAAGAGCAGGCGAAACTTGTCGCAAGCGACGGAGCCAAACAGGACAACTTCGGCTGGGCGGTAGCCATTGAGAGGAACATTGCGGTCGTTGGCTCTCCCGGCAACGACCATGCCGGAAGCAGCTCGGGCGCCGCCTATGTCTTCACATTCGACGGCGCAAATTGGGAAGAGAAGGTAAAACTCATCCCTGCGGCTTTGGACAAATCAGCCGCTTTGGGAACCTCGGTCGTGGTTCAAAAAGACACGGTCATCGTCGGGGCGCCGAAGCACACGCATGGCGGGGTTAGATTCACCGGCGCCGCATTCGTCTTTCAACGCGAAGGGAATCAATGGGTGGAGCGCGCCACACTCAGCGCCGCGGATGCCGATAAAAGCGACGGTTTTGGAACTTCGGTTGCTATGAGTGGAGACACCGTGGTCGTTGGCGCGCCGTTAGCCGATACGGACAGAGGAAAAGATGCCGGCGCCGCCTACGTATTTGTTCGCGACGGCGGTGGATGGAAACAGGAGGCGAAACTGAGTTCCAGCGACGCGAAGAAAGCCGACCAATTCGGATTTAGTGTTGCCGTGGCGGGACACAGTGTCATCGTAGGCGCCAAAACGCGCGATGAGAGCGAACCCGGATCGGGTGCCGCATATTCATTTGTGCGTTCGGACGGAGTATGGCAGCAGAAACAGAAAATCGTACCCGACGATCCCGGTCAAAAGATCAATTACGGCGCTTGGGTCGCACTGAGCGGCAACACCGTCATTGTCTCGGCGCATAACGGACCGAACGATGGACCTGAATGGGGTAAAGGCCACGCGGTGCACATCTATAACGGCACGGAAGATTTAGAAATTGTGCCCTTCTCGGTCAATCCGTCCGGGTTGGCTGTGACAACCTTCGGGAAGATTAGGCGTACCGCGCTGCTTCAAAACTTTCCCAATCCCTTCAACCCGGAGACATGGCTGCCGTATCGATTGGCGGCTGACGCGCCCGTATCTCTTCACATCTACAACGTGCGAGGGCAACAGATTAGAGAGTTGAATCTCGGCTTGCAGAAAGCAGGAGATTATCTTAGCCGAGAAGCCGCCGCCTATTGGGATGGCAGAGACGAGGTCGGACAAACCGTTTCCAGCGGAGTTTATTTCTACAGCCTACAAGCGGACACATTTCGTGCGACGCGAAGAATGCTCATTTTGAAATAGATCCAGCGACTGAACGAGAGCAATGTAGGTTGGGTTGAACGACAAAAAGTGAATGTATGTCACATTGAAAGATAGCCGCAGTTTATCCTTGACACTACTGTGTCACCTATCTCTAGTGAAACCCAACACTCCAACCGAACCGACGTGCTTGTTTTAATGAGTTATACCATTTCTAGATATTAGCAGTGCATTAATAGTGTCAATCAAGTCTGTCCAAAGCGGGGCAAGATGCCCCGCCTACGGTCTGGTGTAAAGGGAGATAGTTGTCATAATAGTATGTGGAAAGCACTATATGCACTGTTATTCAAGCGAAATGGTATTACTTGATTTTTGCGTACTCCTTAACTATAGAAGGAAGGTAATTGTTTAGTTCAGTCCAGAACTTACGCGCCAACAGGAAATCGCGACCTGGAGATCGCTCCTACATTACGCTCATGGTGTAGGAACGGGGATTAAACTGCAGCACGACGAACCAACATTCCCAAAACAGATTGATAGACTAAACAGTTACGAAGGAAGATTATCATGAAAAAGATGCCGGAGTTGATTTCCATTTGCCTAATGCTCTGCGTCCTGTTCGCTGCTATTGGTAATGCCGCCGGATTCAAGCTAGTGGTCGTTGAGGAGGGGACAAGAAATAGTCGTCTATCCTCTGATATCAACGGCGACACCTTAATCATTGGGGCACCTGCGGGTCTCGGCATGGCAAAGGTCTATGTCGGGAGTGGCTCGAAGTGGAAAGAACAGGCTGAACTTACCGTGAAGCCCATCGAAGGAAACATGAATAGAGCCATTCCCTCTTTCGGAATAGCTGTCGATCTAACCGGACCTCATGATTTAGCTACCCCCGATTATGCCCTCATTGGAGCCTCAAGGGCGGGAGCCGATGAGTCGCTTGCCGGAGCCGCATTTGTTTTCGCCCGCCACCGCAATCAATGGAACGAACAGGCGAAACTGGTCCCCGCGGATGTGGATCGAGACGACGGTTTTGGGGATGCAGTCTCCATTGACAGAGAAATCGCCGTTATAGGGTCGCCCGGCGATGATGACGCCGGCAGCAGCTCGGGTTCGGCATACATCTATGTCCGCGACGGAACTCGTTGGAAACAGCAGGTCAAGCTCGCACCTGCAGATCTACAACGCTCGGATGCCTTCGGAACTTCCGTTCTGGTCTATAGGAACACTGTCATCGTCGGGGCGCCGAAACATACACATAGCGGAGTTAGGTTTACCGGCGCGGCTTACGTCTTCGAACTCAACGGGGACGCTTGGGTACAAAAGACTAAACTCGTTGCCGACGACGCTGGCAAGAGTGACAATTTCGGAGGTTCGCTGGCAATGAGCGGTAACACTGTCATCGTTGGTGCACCGTTGGCGGACTCCGACCGTGGAAAAGATTCCGGCGCCGCCTATGTTTTCGTCCGCGAGGGTGCGGGATGGCGGAAACAGGCAAAACTCGGTCCCAGGGACGCAAAAAAAGCCGATCAGTTTGGGTCCAGTGTTGCCATTAGCGGCAGTATCGTCATCGTTGGCGCCAAGACTCGCGATGAAGGTGCACCGGGGTCGGGAGCGGCGTACTCCTTCGTGCGGGTTGACGGACGCTGGGAGGAACGGGCAAAGGTCTTGCCTAGAGATCCCGGGCAAAAGGTTAACTACGGGGAATGGGTGGCGATAAGCGGGAACGCTGTCGTAGTTTCCTCGCACAACGCGGGCAATGCTGGACCGGAGTCAGCCCACGGTGTCGCGGCGTACATTTACGATAGCGTCAAAGATTTCAACACCCCGCCGTACGCTGTCGAAGCTTCCGATTTGAGCGTCACAACGCTGGGACAGGTCAAGCGCACGGCGCTATTTCAAAACTTCCCCAATCCGTTTAACCCGGAGACGTGGCTACCCTACCGCTTGGCGTCTGACGCTGAGGTCACGCTCCGCATCTACGATGTTCAAGGACGATTGACACGCGAATTGAATCTCGGTACGCAGAAAGCAGGGGCGTATCAGACCCGTGAATCCGCTGCTCACTGGGACGGAAAAAACCAATTCGGTGAACCCGTATCAAGTGGTGTCCGTTTCTACACCTTGCAGGCCGGCTCATTTCAGGCAACGCGGAGAATGCTTATTTTGAAATGAGCATGATTGAATATCGTAGTGTTGGTGAGAGTTACAATCGGGACCGGATGGGCGACTATAGGCATAGCCTCCAGCTAAGAGAAGACTCCCTAGTTTTCATGCGATGTTTAGCGCGTCATGGCACTAGCTTTCGCCCGGATTTCCCTGCCTCTCTCCGGCATCTGCTGATGACGACCAACGCTACCACAGCGGACAAAAGACGATTTCTTGAGACAATTGTATATGAGCTTGACGTCAAGCTGAAAGTTGAAACGCCCGTGAAAGACTGAAATGAAATCTTGAAAACAGGAGACGATCAACATACGCCGTCACCTCGTTTTACCCCAACATTGACTTTTAGGTCACTCCTGATCCGTTCTGCCTTGTTCTCGTATGAGAAAATTGGTGCTGACATTCAGGAGATTTACTATGAATACAAAGCAACCTCGCTCTGAAGGTATTAGGAGAATTGTGATAGTTTGTCCTGTTGTATTATCTGTGTCGTGGGTAATGTGGGCAATCGGGGCGATTGGCGAAATTAACTTACGTGGGAATGAACTCGCCTATTTTGCCATCTGTGTAGTTGTATTCGGTATTGTCTTGTTCTTCACACCAGGAGTAATACCCAAACTTATATACTGGATAAGTGATGGCTTCAGTATAGACAAAAGAGTTACAACAAATACCAAACGGCCACGATCTGAAGGCGTTAGAAGAATTGTGTTAACCTGCTCAGTTGCTTTACCTTTGACATGGGGAATATGGACACTACCATCAATAACAAAACAAGGGTTGTTCCTGATTGAGGGACTACGTAGAGGCGAACTGGACTTTGCCTTTATAGTTGTAGCTTTTATGTTGGCTATTTTTGTTATGGTCCTGTTTTTCATACCGCGATGGATTTCCCAGTTCATATACTGGATAAAGGACGGTTTTAGCATAGACAAAAAAGATGACCCTGCCTGTCGGGAACTGACTTTGTCAGGCGATTTGTCGTGCGTCGTTGTTTTCGGCAGCCTCCGTCCGGCTAAATTTTTGCGTTAGAACGCGCCAAGAATACTCATGGACAAATTTGAAAAATTAATAAGAAAACTTACGACAGAGATTAACGGACAGTACCCTCGGCCATGGATGACCGATCTCAAGGCTCCATCGCGTGCCGACGTGTTCGTTGTTGGCTATAATCCGGCAACCGCGTACCTGTCAAATGAAGTTAGTTATGAACGTTTCATTGATTCACTCTTCAATAGAAACGGCGAAACGTGTGGGAAATTCTACGCTGAGATAACAAAGCAAACTCCAACTAGAGATAACATTGAGATGCTTGTAGAAAAACTAACAAAGGTTGGCGTAAGTTCGATACTTGAGACTAATGTAGTTTGCTACGGAGCCAAGAGCAAAAAATACCTTCGTAGGCGAGAACATGCCGGCGGGAAAACTCGTGGGACGGAAATATTTCGTGAATTAGTTGAGGTTATCCGCCCAAAAGCCATCCTTCTTCATGGGAAAGGAGTTTGCGACGAGTTTCGTCACTCATTCAATTTGTCATTACTCCCGGATCCACCCGACACAAAAGATAAATTCGTACAGATTAATTTGGACCTAAAAACTGAACTCTTTGTCATACCCTCATTGGCACTTCCGGGGTTTCGGAACTGGCCACCATTTCCCCTTGAATCTTTTTGCAATTGGGCGGACGAGTACCTAGACGAGGTATCCAAAAGGGTACTTCAAGTCGTTAATCCGAATAAGTGATCGTCTTCAACTTTGCCGTTTCGCAACCGAGATCTCCCAAGCGCTCCACAATTCGCAAAGTTGAAATTCGAGGTTAGATGTTCTTGGCTATGGGGAAACAGTTGATTTTAACACTAATGCCCCGATTACTCCTAGTCCATTTACCCAAAAAACGTTAGCTCGAATTCAAGTAAAGAGCCGGTAGGGAACGGATGCTCCATGGCGGCGTCCCAAGAATGACCAACAGTGCGAAGTACATCAAGATTGTTGAATGGTCTGAAGAAGACCAATGTTTCATCGGTTGCTGTCCGAGGATTATCGGTCCCTGTTGTCATGGCGATAATGAAGTGGAAGTCTATCGGGAGTTATGCGAGATTGTTGATGAGTGGCTGACAATGGCTCATCAAGAAAACAAAGCGCTCCCACCCCCAACTATCGGCAAGAACGTTGTTGAATTGTTAAACGTTGTCTAACCCGCTTGTAATTACGCTTCTGGAATCTCTTTGGATTATTAAACGACAGAGATTAAGAGAGGAAAAGATTCACATTATGACAGCAGCAGTCATCGTTATGTCGATTCTCAATCTCGTACTCGTCGTGTTCGTTGTGAAGCGATTTTTCTTTGCGGGAACCGATGGCGTGGACTGCGGTCTACAAGTTGACGCGACACCATTCGCAAAGTTGCGTGGCAGATCTATAGTGTTGCGAGGTGTTCTGGCATTCATCTCGACTGTCATTATCATCGCAATTGTCTGGCCGGAGTGGGGGGAAAGAGATCGGCTGCCGGTCCCGGACACTCTGGTTGGTGTGCTCTGGTATAGCATATTTTATCTCCTTGTCGCACACAAGCTGTCTCGCACAGAATTGTCCTTCGGTTCGCTGCTCGGATATCGCCCGGGGTGGTCAACACTTGGACGATACGCGCTCTGGGCGGTGCCGCTCGTAATCATGTCTATCGGAACAATCTATCTTCTGTATTTGCCCTTGTCCTTTCTCACGCCGCGATTTGTCGAGTGGTTGATAATCGAAACCGATGCCCCCATGATTTGGACAAGCGGGCAAGGTTATACGATTGCAAATGTACTGAGTTTTCTGGGCGTCGTGGTGATTGCTCCGCTGTTTGAGGAGCTTGTTCGCGCACTCTTGCTCACCCGATGGTCATTCAAGTGGGGAGCGCCAAAGGCGATTTTTGTATCGTCACTTCTTTTTGGTCTCGTGCACACAGACATCTTCGGTGCATTCTTCTTTGGCTATGTGATGTCTGTGCTCTACATCAAAACCGGTTCACTCTTTGTACCGATTGCCATCCATGCCGCGAACAACCTTATCGCGTGGAGTGCGACGGGGGTTGAACTACTTCTGAGTGATTCCTATCCACACCACACACTCACAGAATACCAGTCATGGTGGTGGGTGGGTGCATTGGCGCTCGTGGTCAGCGCGCCGTGGGTTATCAGATTCACTAAACGCCATATTCCAACGGCAAGCTGGCATGTCCCGTACATTGCCGCCGAACTCGGTAGGTGAGCCGCGCTTTAACCTAGAATTTTGCATTGTGCTTTAGTATCGTAGTATAATCTGCCTAGCTTAACTGGTCAAACCTTTGACCGCATTTTTAACACGGTAAGTTAATTCGTCTGATCACACGCCAAACGCATGCCAGAATCATTCACAGCAAAGGAATTCACGGTTATTATTACGTATGGACTTACAACAAATTAACATCAAGGTTTTCACCACGGCTGACAGCTGCATCAACTACCAGAATTTCATCAAGGTCTTCAATCGATGGATGGAGGAAGCGGATCAGGATGACTACCTGAACTACGCCGATTATTCTCACACTTCTGCCGGTCCCGGCGTGTTGCTGATTTCCAAGCGAGCGAACTATAGCATTGACGACGCGATGAATCGGCACGGGTTTCTTTACAATCGGAAACACAAACTTGACGGTGGGAATCGTGAGAAAATTCGCCTTGCGTTTGCTGAAACGCTCGCTAGATGTCAACGTTTGGAGAAAGCCGAAGAACTGGAGAACGAAGTGCATTTTACCGGCAAGGAGATTATGTTCATGATTAACAACCGTCACATCGCTCCCAACTCGCCGGAGATGTTTGAGGCGATCAAGTCGGAATTGACTCCTGTGCTGGAACAGATGTATGGGAGTACAGATTTCACGCTGGAGCGCACCTCCGAAGACGAACGGGAACGATTTGCGATTCGCATTTCTGCCAGTTCAAACAGCGAGATTTCGGAGCTGCTGACCAATTTGGAAAACCATTAGAATCAATTCAATAAAATGGAGAGAGCGTCAGATGTATAATTTCAATAACGAACAGATTGAGCGCTATAGCCGACACATTATCCTAAAAGAAGTCGGCGGGATGGGACAAACCAGATTGCTTGAGTCGAAGGTGCTCCTCATCGGTGCCGGTGGGCTTGGCTCTCCCGCTGGGCTTTATCTAGCGGCTGCCGGTGTTGGCACCTTAGGCATCATCGACCATGATGTTGTAGATCTGAGCAACCTCCAACGCCAGATTCTTCATGGGATGAGCGATATTGGTCGGCCGAAGACCGAGTCCGCCAAAGAAACAATCGGCGGAATGAACCCGGACGTGAACGTGATTGAACATAGAGACCGTCTCTCGTCAAAGAATGCACTCGATATTATCGGGCAGTATGACGTGGTGGTTGACGGGTGCGACAACTTTCCAACCCGTTATCTCATCAACGATTCCTGTGTCATGCTCGGAAAACCGAATGTTCACGGCAGTATCTTCCAATTTGAAGGTCAGGTCACGATTTTCTATCCGGGCAAAGGACCGTGTTACCGTTGCCTCTACCCATCGCCTCCTCCTCCGGGGATGGCACCGAGTTGCCAAGAAGCGGGGGTGTTCGGTGCACTGCCTGGAATTGTGGGAACGGCGCAAGCAATTGAAACCATTAAGGTTTTGCTTGATATCGGCGATCCGCTCATTGGTCATCTGCTGCTGTTCAGCGCACTGGGAATGGATTTCAAGAAAATGAAACTGCGAGCGGATTCACAGTGTCCGGTGTGTGGAGAAAACCCGACAATTCATGAACTGATTGACTATGAGGAGTTCTGTCAGGTGCATTGGTAACGTGCTCGGCAGCGTAGAACGCCAGTAACACAAAAGCCCCAAGACGATGACACAGTGAGCCTTGGGGCTTTTTTGCGCCAATAAGTCTTATGGTTGTATCTTTCATGTTCCGCTGAGTGAGAACGGCTAGAGATCTCGATTTCTTTCCTTTTGATCTCCATACAATCTATGATATAATAACTGGTGACAATATTCTTAATTGCAGCCGTATTACCCCACCAAACCGCACTCAATAAGGCGATAGTGGGGTGAGAAGGTACTTTATCGGGTAACTTACCGTTTCGGCTGTGAGCTACGGAGATTTTGAATGCTTACTGTTTTTCAACTGTTGTTATCGTTAGTTACACGGCAAACAGAGGATGATAAGCACGACACAACTAACGAACAGGCATCAGATAGTCAATTGGAGCAAACGCAGAATCAATCAGAAAATGCAGAGGAAACCCATCCTGGTTCAAGCGATCAAGGTACATTAGAAGTAGGAAATGACGCTGTTGCAGCACCGGAAGGGCTGTTAGGGGCGGCAAATGAAGAGTCGGAAAGATCCGATGCCACTAATCCGTCACCTATCGCATCCAACACTGGCGAAACGGAACCGGAAGCATCAAACGAATCGGCTGGTATTGAGCAAACAAGAGTCTTCGGAATAGATGACTCCATAGCCGAATCGAAAGACGGTCCTAGTGGCGTAGGTGTGGATACTCTACCTCCAAGCGAACTCTTGGGGGATATTACCACCGAGTCGGGGGGCGAAGTCACTGAAGCGCCCGCCGGCATTGTAGCAAACACCGTTGAAGCGGCAGAAAGCCATGATGAAACGACGCCACCAAGTAATGGAGCAATTGACGTCGACGCCTCCGATATAACAAACCAAATGCCAGAAACGGTTAATCCCGTTGCGTCGGAGTCATCGGAGGTCGCAGAGGAGTCAGTCGGCGCACCAGCGGTAGCCGCGACCTCCGAGGAGGTGGCATCTTCAAGCGTATCCGAGGCACAACCGAGTGAAACTCCAGAGATAGAGAGTCAAATATCAGAAACAGACATTACGGTGGCACCGGAATCGCCCACGGAAACAGAGGTGACAGCCACCGATCGGTCGGAGCCCGCGGCTCTTGAACAGAAGCCCCCTGCCAAAGTTATTGAAACACCGCTTGGATTCGGCGTTATTGACGAAATTCACAACTTCGTGGATGCCCTTGGCAGCAATCGAACTCAAGGCGTTGAACAGGTTGTGGTGAATAGGGAAGATAGCGCGGGCGGTATAGCAAAACCTTCAATCGTCCAGCAACCACGTGAGGAAGGTGTTACACGAAGCGAGCATCGGCTTTCATTGCCTCAAGTAGGGACCGAGGACACGCTGATCTTGCACTTTAGCATCGGCCTGCGTGACGCATCCGATTCTGAAGACCGATTAACAGTACCAAGCGGTGTTCGATTCTCGATTCAGATCTCGGGCGAGCGGCGGATTGGAGGAGTCGTCACCGAAAGCAAATGGAATGACCACGCGATTGACCTCTCAAAACATGCCGGCAAAGAGATCCAAGTTACCTTCCTGACCGCGTGCGATGCAAGAAAAGATGGCGATAACAATACGACACTTTGGGGAAATCCGCGAATCCTCAAGCTAACCCGCACATTGTCTGCCGTTGATAAGGGCAAGTCAGAACCAACTGCCATGAAGGGGCTTGTCATTGGGAGTTTCAGCGGCATGAAATCGGCAGGAGAGGATGGTTCTTCTGTCGGCGTTCGCGAATCTGCCGCCGGACCAAATGACGGACTATCAGTCGAAGAGTTTGCTTGCGAATCGCTCACGCCCGTATCCCAGATTGCCGATGAAATTAGCCAACGCATGGTTTCCGAAGCTCAAACGAGAGGGTTATCAATCGAACCCCCTTCGCAAGAGTTTGGCGTAGTGCTTTATGCAGAGCTGCCTAAATTCGAGTTGTCAGCCCTGGGGCTCAGCACGGCACTTGTTACCGTGAGCGAAGATTTTGAGGTTCAGTGTACACTCCGTAACACCGGAACGGTTGATCTTTCTCCCGCAAATCAGACCAGTGTCGCTATTAACCGGGTGAAGTTGCGCCGTGGACGGCATGTTTATCCGATTAAAGCGCTAGATGCGGGCGACGAAACCAAATTAGTATGGAATCTCCGCAGGTTTTCACGCGAGTCCACAGCCCAGATTTCTGTCGTGCTGAAGTACCAAACACCAACAGGCGAGGTACGACAAACGCTCGACACCGTTATTGAAATCCAACCCGCGGCACCGAAGGTTCCTTCTCAGATAATACCGGAATTACACACACACAACCTTCAAGAACATGTAGTGCTGGGGAACAAACACCTGCGTCTTCTTTTTGTTCAGGGCACACGCGGGTTTGAATATATCACACTTTTTGCCGCACGACACGGGAGTTATCGCCAAGCTGCTACAAGTCATGCGATGACCACGATTCGATTTCAGAATTCCAAGAACGAAGCCGATCAACTCCGCATTATACCTACAATCTACCGTCTTGCGGGAAATAGTCTTGGTGAATCAATCGTCATCCTCGCTGGCGAACAACAGGATACCGACGGAGTAAATTGGCGTTTTGAAACCCGTTTTTCGTTGGCCGAGGACGATAAATGCGTGCGGACGGAACACATTCTGTCAACTAGCTCTCAGCGGGAGATTCTGGCTTTTGATGGTCCGATGCTTCACGCGGGTGATCGCGGTTACGGCGAGGCTAAAACCGCAGCCCTCTTCCCCGGTTTGGAGTTCTTGGGAACAGATGAACCCTCCTCAAATACGCGAGATGTGGTGCCGCCATACAACAACCGTCTCGTTCCACATCCGTACAAGATTACCGTTCCTCTGATGGCGGTTGAATATAAGAAAACACTGATCGGTTTGGCATGGAACCCATTGGAAGCTTGGGATAGCGAACACACAATGTTGTCCGCCGTTTTTGCCTCGCCGAATTGGCATGAAAAGCAGCAAAATCACCTGATGGGATTATTTCTTCCAGCCGCGGGCGGCTGGGTTGAGGAGAATTGTTTAGAAGCGTCCACGCCATATACGTTAAAGGCGAACCGACAGCTCACGATTCGTGCACACATTATTATCAATGGCAATGCCTCCATTTCCGATGCTGTTTCCCATTGGACTGATGTGTACGGTACACCTGAACCACTTAAACCTCCACGGAGTGATGAGGCTCAACTGGTGCTCTCACGACATGGGTTTATGTGCGCGGCAAGGAACAAGGCTGCCGGTGAATCGCGAAGAGTTCTTAATCCGGCAGCAGCTAATCTCCCGGGCATTGCGACGTTGATGTGGTACGACTATCTTGCAACGCGTGAGGATGCCGCGAAACAGCATGCGCTTGCTCCGACAGGAAGTACGATTCACGAATCCGGCCAGGGAGAGGCAATCGTTCCAACCATGAGCCAAAGCTTAAACTGGGAATTGCCGTTTTATCTCGGTAACGTCGAAACAGGTTTGGAACATCTTGAAGAAACAGCTCGGGCTTTGATTGAGACACAGGAGGATGATGGGCGTTGGAGGTACCGACCTACAACTGAAAGCGCAAATGGACTCGGACGAAACGGCGAGACCGTTTTAGGAATCTGTGCGCATTTCGCCTTCATCCTATTAAAGCATGCCAGAATCTCGGGGAGCGAGAACTCATTGAATGCCGGATTAAAGGCGTTAAAGGGCATGGATCGGTTCAAAGTTCCGCGCGGCGCCCAAGCGTCGGAAAGTTCACTGAAGACACCGAATCTACTTGCCACAGCCTATGCTGTGGGTGCGTATGTTGAGGCTCACGTGATAACCGACGATAAGCGCCATATTGAACGTGCCGAATATTGGGCTAAATCCGGGCTTGCTTTCATCTACCATTGGAATCTGCCGGATCGACCCGCCATGCGTTTCGCCTCCGTTCCCATGTTCGGAGCAACCTCCGAAACTCGCGCGTGGTTTGGGGTGCCGTCACAATCGAGCGGGCTTGTTTTCGCGTATCAACTACAGCATCTTGCACGCCATAGCCAGCGACATGATTGGGCGCGCATTGCCGAAGGCATTGTGCACAGCGGAATGCACCAGCAGTGGACGGAGGGTGAATTCAGAGGTACATACCCGGATAGCCTTCGTGAATCCTGTACAGAGGGACGTCCGCCGTACATCAGCCCTGAAAACATCATGGCAAACCTATACACATTGCGCGGGCAAGATCCGGACATTTCCACGGCAATCATACGTCACGAAAACGGGCGTATTCATCTGAGCAGTGGCGCGCAAATCGAGACCAGCAGTAGGGGCGGCGACGGAAGGTTGCATTTCAAACTAAGTTATGTAGACAGTGAGACAAGCCACACTATCATCACGGGGTATGGTAGGATTCCAAGCGCAGTGAAAGCTCACAATCAGGATTTGTCCTGCGTAGAGAATTTGGAAGCGGCTGAATCCGGCTGGCTTTATCGGCAGGAGAAAGATATCGTCTTCGTCAAATTCAAACATAGAGAAAGCGAGATAACCTTTGAGGTTTTGCCACCACAAGCAGAGGAATCTCCCCAAACAGACGAAGGCTTTCAAGAAAAACCTGCCGCGGAAGTAGCTTCGTCCAGTAAAACTCACGATGAGGCAACAGCCGAAACTCCGGAATCGGAAGCGTGAATTGTTTCTTTATGGCGCATTAGGCGCTAACTTCACATACCACAAATAAGGAGATACCAATGGCTAAGAAAATCGTCCGCATCGCGTTCTGTCTGGCGATTGTCTGGATTGTTTCCACGGCTATACTCACAGCACATGTCCGCGCCGACGACGGAAGTGCTGCAGCAGCCCCAATGCTTAACCTCAAAGTCCTTGTAGGCTTGGTCATCGAAAGCGTTGTATTCAGCGTCGTTGGTCTAATCATCTTGTTGATTGGATACAAGATATTTGACGCAGTTACACCCTACCACCTAAATCACGAGATTGCAGAGGATAACAATACAGCGGCTGGGGTGGCAATCGCCGGATTACTGATCGCACTCGGTTTAATTGTATCCGCGGCGATTAGCGGATGATGCGCGGCAAAGTGCTTTCATGAAAGCAGTCGTTTTCCATGAACAGGGCGAAATCGACAAACTGTGCTATGAGGAAGTGCCCGACCCGACCATTTCAGCGTCGGAAATCGTAGTCAAAGTCTGTGCCTGCGCCGTCAACCACCTTGATATTCGCGCGCGTCGTGATCGGCCGGAGGTGCAGCCCTTCCCGCATATTCTGGGTTCCGATATTTCCGGTGAGGTGGCTGAGATCGGCGCCGAGGTGCACAATGTCACCGTTGGGGATAGCGTTGTATTGTCGCCCTGCATTCCGTGCGGCGAGTGCGCCGAATGCCTCAACGGCGACGAAAATTTGTGCGACGCTCAGATTCTCATAGGATTTCAAACCAACGGAGGGTACGCCGACTACGTCAAAGTTCCCGCCGAGAATGCAATTGTACTCTCCTCACGGCTTTCCAATCATGAAGCGGCTGCGATCCCGATGGCGTACCTCACAGCGTGGCACATGCTGGTTACCCGTGCCGGAGTGCGTCCAGGGGAAGATGTGTTGATTTTGTCGGCGGGCAGCGGCGTCGGCAGCGCCGGGCTGCAAATTGCCAAATTGTGCGGAGCTCGCGTTTTTGCGACGGCAAGCACCGATGAAAAATTGGAACGCGCACGTCAAATGGGTGCCGATTATACGATTAACTACACGGCGGTAGATTTCAGCGATATTATCCGTGAAGAAACAGGGGACCGCGGCGTTGATGTCGTATTCGAGCATGTCGGAGCGGCGACGTGGGACAAAAGTATCGCGTGCCTCGCGAAAAAAGGTCGGCTCGTTTCGTGCGGCGTAACGACCGGAAACACTGGCGAGATTGACATTCGAAAAATGTATCAGAAGCAGTGGACAATCATGGGATCGGCGTTGGGCACGACATCGGAATTGCGCACGATAATTAGCCTTGCGGAGAAGGGAAAACTGAGCCCGACAATTGACCGTGTGTTGCCCCTGCATGAAGCCGCCGAAGCACACCGAATCATAGAAGCGCGTGAAAATTTCGGCAAGATTTGTCTAAGTCCAGTTGACACTCCGTGAACATGCACCTCAGCGTTCTTGTACGTCCAAGAAAGACACACCATGCAAGAGTTTGAGTTAATTTCAGACTATCAACCCCAAGGCGATCAGCCAGAGGCGATTCGTGAACTTACCAAAGGTCTGAAGAACGGAGACCGATTGCAGACACTGTTAGGGGTCACCGGTTCGGGAAAGACTTATACCATGGCGCATGTCATCGCCGAGATGCAGCGTCCGACGATAGTCATCTCTCCGAACAAGACTCTTGCGGCGCAGTTGTACAGCGAGTTTCGAGATTTCTTTCCCAATAACGCGGTACATTACTTCGTCAGTTACTACGACTACTACCAGCCGGAAGCCTATATCCCATCCACCGACACTTATATCGAAAAAGACATTCAGATAAACGAAGAGATTAACCGCCTGAGGCTTGGCTCGACGGCGTCGCTGCTCTCCCGGCGTGACGTAATCATAGTCGCAAGCGTGTCCTGCATCTACGGCATCGGATCGCCGAAGGAGTACGATCTTCAAAAGGTTAAGGTTGAGGTGGGAGAGGTAATAAAGCGCCAGAAACTGTTGCGGGCATTGGTCACTATTCAGTATGAGCGTAACGATGTCGAATTTTGGCAGGGAAATTTTCGTGCCCGCGGCGATGTTATCGAGGTGTTCCCGGCTTACGCTAACACCGCATACCGAATTGAACTCTTTGGAGATGAAGTAGATCGGCTGACCGAAATTGATACACTGACGGGGGAGATATTGTCGGAACACGACGCTATTGAAATCTTCCCCGCCAAACACTTTATGACGGACGCGGAACTCTTTGAAGAGGCGTTGGTGAATATCGAAACAGAACTTCAGGAACGAATTGACTACTTTATCGCAAACAACAAGCTGCTGGAGGCACAGCGAATCGAGCAACGTGCACGCTTTGATCTTGAGATGCTGCGTGAAGTCGGTTACTGTTCCGGCATCGAAAATTATTCGCGCCATCTCTCCGGTTTGGAACCGGGGCAGCCGCCTTACTGTCTGATAGATTTCTTCTCCGATGATTACCTAATGTTCATTGACGAATCCCATGTGACCGTGCCGCAGTTGCGAGGTATGTATCGAGGTGACCGTTCACGTAAGGAAACTCTCGTAGATTACGGATTCCGTCTTCCTTCTGCACTCGACAATCGTCCGTTGCGTTTTGAAGAGTTGGACTCTTACATCAATCAAGCAATTTTCGTTTCCGCCACGCCCGGCAAGCACGAATTGCACACCAGCAATCAGGTTGTCGAACAGATAATTCGCCCGACGGGCTTGATTGATCCGCAAATTGTCGTTCATCCGGTAGAGGGACAAATAGATCATCTTATCGGCGTAATCAACGAGCGAGTTGCTCAGAATCAGCGCGTGATCGTGACAACACTCACTAAACGTATGTCAGAAGACCTTACGGATTATCTTTCCGAGGCGGGGATTAAGGCAAACTACCTTCACTCCGAGGTTGAGACATTCGAACGTGCACAGATTTTGCGGGAACTCCGCGAAGGCGTTTTCAATGTTATCGTGGGGATTAACCTCTTGCGGGAAGGCTTAGATCTTCCCGAAGTATCGCTTGTCGCAATTCTTGACGCGGATCGCGCGGGTTTCCTTCGGTCCGAAACGTCGCTTATTCAAACCGCCGGACGTGCGGCACGAAATGTTGACGGCGAGGTGCTGCTGTATGCCGATGAGATCACGGATGCCATCCGTAACGCGATTGACGAAACCAATCGACGGCGCGAAATTCAGATGGCGTATAACGAGGAACACGGCATCACGCCAGCCACGATTGACAAAGCCATACATGACCTCATTACCAAGTTAACGGACGAACCCGAGGAAACCGAAACGATTGATGCCGTTCCAACTTTGGAGGAGGTTGGTGCCGAAGAGATTAAAGCGTTGCTTGCTCAATTAACATCTCAGATGCACGAAGCAGCCGCCGATTTAGAGTTTGAGCGGGCAGCAGCGCTGCGGGATCAGATTTCCGATCTGAAGCAGGAGCTTGGCGAGACATAGGCAGTGATGGTGGTTGATTTTCGTTTGTCATACACCAGTGGGCTCTCTCGCTTGTTATTTGCTCGTTTTCCCCCGGTTGAGTTTTAAACCCCATGGGGGTCAAGTTAGGCGTTTTAGGGTGTAAATCACACGGCTTCAATATCTTGAACCGTTAATCTCCATGTAGACGTGAGCGAGGAAATACTAGCTCATTCATTGATAGGTGCGCCACAGAAGATGATTTATGACGCTCGTTTCCTGTAAGGGCGTAGCCCGGTGCGGTTGGAAAGAGATCTCTATCAGGATCTACTATCGCCTTCACTATTCGTTCAGTTGATCGCTCATTATCCATTCGCTTGATCGTCGATCCCATCCTACGTGCGCTCCGTAGGGAGTTTTGTCGAGGTATGTTCACATGTCGTCAACTAAGGCTACGATTCTGATTGTAGATGACGAAAAAAACGCGTTGACTTCGGTCTCGCAAGGCTTGAAACTCGAAGGCTATACAGCGCTAACAGCTTCAAGCGGCGAGGAGGGGGTGGAAATCTGCGCCTCGAAAGCCGTGGACCTTGTGTTGCTCGACATCATCATGCCGGGCGGAATGAATGGCATTGCGACATTAAAGAAGCTGAGACAATCGCAACCTGATTTAAATGTGGTGATGATGTCGGCGCAACAGGACATTGAGACCGCGGTTAAAGCAATGGAACTCGGCGCACGGAATTACCTCGTCAAGCCCAAGACAGTGTCAGAGATTCTTCTCGCCGTTAATCCTTTTTTGGAATTATCGCGGCTATCTAGGGAGAACGAAGTCCTCAAATCTCAGATCGGCGTCAAAGATGAGATGATTGGGAAAGGGGACGCAATACAGAAACTTCGCACACAGATTGGACAAGTGGCATCGAGTGACCTGAGCGTACTTATCACGGGAGAAAACGGCACAGGAAAGCAACTCGTCGCCGACGCAATCCACCAGCAGAGCCAACGAAATCGAAAACCGTTTATTTCACTGAATTGCGCGGCTCTTCCGGAGGAACTCATTGAGAGTGAATTATTCGGACACGAGCGGGGTGCATTTACCGGGGCGGCACACCAGCGCCGCGGCAAGTTTGAACTGGCAGATGGGGGCACCCTGTTTCTTGACGAAATCGGCGACATGAGTCTAAAGGCACAGGCGAAAGTGCTGCGTGTGCTTGAGTACGGTGAAATCCAGCGTCTCGGCGGCAGCCAAACGCTGCACGTTGACGTGAGAGTAATCGCAGCTACCAACAAAACCTTGGATAGGGAGATTGAGGATGGAACCTTCCGGCAGGACCTTTACTACCGCTTGAATGTTGTCCCCATCTCCGTACCTGCACTACGGAATCGGCTTGATGACCTACCGTCGTTGGTACTACATTTTGTCGAGCGATTTCATCGTGATAACGCACGGTCGCCCAAGACGATCAATCCCTCGGCGATCCACGTTATGCAATCGTACGATTGGCCCGGCAATATCCGAGAATTGAAAAACATCGTCGAACGCTTGCTCATTATGGTGCCTCGTGAGATTATTGTATCCGAGGATGTTGCAGATGTTCTCCCAGTTGCGCGTGAGGCTGTAACTCATACTGATGTAACGTCTGTCAGTCTTCAGCCCGAATCAAACAGCTCGTTACAAAAGATGACTGATGATGCTGAAAAGAGTATCATTATGCAAGCGCTCGAATCCAACCGCTGGAATGTAAAACAAACCGCGGAGAAATTGAAAATAGAAAGAAGCAATTTCTACAAAAAACTCACCAAATATAACATTAAACGTCCAGATGATGAACCATACTCTGAATAACACGAAAAGTAGATTTGGAATTTGTACTTCCGGCATGACCCGAACACAGCTTCTCATTTTGGTGGGCATCGTCGTCATTGTTACCGCGCTCTCTCTGCCACCGTATCTGGAATATGACCGGAAAGTGATGCCGGCCGACAATGACGTGGACATGATTGCCGGAGCAATCAAGAAATTTCACAAGCATACGAATAAATATCCCATAAGGCTGGAAGATTTGGTTACCAATCCCGGGCTTGAAGGCTGGAAGGGAAGTTACCTCGAAAAAATCCCTAAAACACCTTGGGGCGGGAGCTATCAACTCTTGCAGGATAAATTCAAGGTGTGTATTTCTGCGGACCATCCCCGCGTACCGGAAAAATATAGACACGGAGGCATAGCGGAAATCAGCCGCGTTTACCACCAAAATTCAAAGGAAGGAGCCAAGTACTGGTGGAAGTAGCACCGCTCTTGATTCTATTGCTTGGCTTGGCGATTGGCAGCTTTTTGAATGCCTGTATCTACCGTATCCCTCGCGACGGTCTTTCCATAAACTCTCCCCGATGGTCGATCTGCCCGGAATGTCAAGCGACGATACGATTTCACGATAACATTCCCCTCCTAAGCTATATTTTCCTGCGCGGGCGATGCCGAAATTGCAGAACCCGAATTTCGATTGTATACCCGATCGTCGAATTGATGACGGGCGGGTTGTTTCTGTCAATGTATTATCGGTTCGGTTTATCGCTAGATTTTGCCCATGGGTGCCTTTTCGTTGCGCTGCTCATACCGGTTTCATGGATTGACGCACGATGGTACATCATTCCCGATGCCATTATCGCCATCGGACTAACCCTGGGACTGGGTATTATCGTTGCCACATCTGCCCAACACCAGGACTGGTATTACCTTTTTGAACATCTAATTGGGGCGCTTGCGGGGGGTTCGATTCTGCTGTTAATAGGAATCTTGGGAAAGGCAATCTTGCGCAAAGAGGCGATGGGCGGCGGAGACGTTAAATTAATGGCGTTGATCGGCCTGTTTCTCGGTGCATGGCCGCACTTATTGATTGTGGTTGTCCTATCCGCACTTATTGGCTCAATCGTTGGGGTACTGCTAATCCTATTCACCGAGCGTAATCGTCAGCATCCGATTCCCTATGGACCGTTCTTGGCGATTGCGGCGGTGTTGGACCTCTTTTGGGGAGAGGAGATGTGGAAAGGGTATTTGAAATTTATTGGTTGGGTTTGAAACAGATTGAGAATTAGAATTCGGCGCATATTCGCAGGATTAAACGTCCGTAGAAAAACAAACTTTATTTGGAGGCGATTTGACGATGACAGTTACAGAGGCAGTTGCAGCGCGACGCACTATATTTAAGTTTAAGCCGGATCCAGTACCCAGTGATGTGATTGAGGAAATCTTGGGATTCGGGATTTTCGCGCCCAACCACAAACTCACCGAACCGTGGCGATTCACGGTCGTTGGTGAAGAAACAAAACTGACTCTCGCAGAACGGTATCGAGAGATTCAAATAGCGAAAGCGGCGGAGCACGTGAGTGCAGAGAACAAGCAGAAGATTGGCGAAGCCGGTTTTCAAAAAATGATGTCAAAGCCGACTATTATCGCGGTTTCCTGCCTTCAGGATGGTGATGAACAACAGCGCCGAGAGGATTATGCGGCAGCCTGCTGCGCCATGATGAACGTCCAACTCGTCGCGTGGGAGAAGGGCGTCGGTATGCAGTGGAGTACGGGAAATATCACGATGGAACCGAACACCTATCGTTTGCTCGGTATCGACAGCGAACGAGAATACATCATTGGTTTTTTCTATACAGGTTATCCGGCGGAGATTGGAAACTCGCCTCGGAAACCGCTGAGTGACGTGTTGCGCCGGGTGCCGTAATACCCCATTCAAGAGCAGGCGATGCTCCGGCCTGTTGTGAGCTTATCAGCGCTCTGTACGTCTCAAAATCCGCGAATCAAGGGATTCAAGTTCTCGCCAACTTATCTGTTCCCCCCAAAGTGTGAGTGACCACAGTCTACCCTCTCCATGCCGTCAATCGGATAGTCATCATGTGCACACCATCGTTCAGCCGGTTACATACCTCGATTTGTACGCTGCTGAGCGCCTGGCTCATGATCTCAGGTTGCCAGCCCCCCGATGAAACGGCGGAGCGGAAAGAACAACTTAAACGTGAAGCGTTCAAACTTAGAATGGGAATGGGTTTGACCCCAGAGGACGCGGAGGGTCACTTCCAGCTCGGGAAAATCTACCATGATCTGGGGGAACACGATAAAGCGATTGAGGCATTTCGGACGGCGGTGAGCCTTGATGACGAGAATGCGCAAACTCATAACCACCTCGGATTGGTATACCTGAGCTTGCGGCTAAACGATGAGGCGATTAAAGCGTTTCGGGAAGCGATCCGTGTGGAGCCAGACAACCCGGCGTTCTATAACAATTTGGGATACGCGTACGACAGCGAGGATGAGTTTGAAGACGCTGTGAAAGCCTATCGCGAGGCAATTGAAATTGACCCGGAATTCCAAGACGCCTATTATAATTTGGCGGCGTCTCACCACGCGCGGGGTAAGTTTGAGGTTGCTATCGAGAATTACGAAAGGGCAATCAATCTGGATCAACGCGACGCGGATGCATACGTCGGTTTGGGCGAGGCGTTCCAGGATTCGGGGCAGTTGAACCGGGCGATCCGCACGTATGAAAAGGCGTTGTCGCTCGACTCAACCGATCCGGAGGTCTATTACCAGCTGAGTCGGTTGTACAAGGAGACGGGAAATGCATCCATGACCCAATCGTATCTGGATATCTTTCTGGAGAGGGCTGCCGGTTTGCCACAATTTGAAATTAAGATTGAGAACGCCAAACGTTTAAAAAGTGAATTAGCGACTAGGCAATAACATTTGTAGGTTGATTGGTGGCGGCTCAAGAGGTATTAGGGTTGAAAAAAATAGGGGGAATTGAAGCCGCGATTCGGAGAGAGATCTCCATGGCAGCTCTATCGATCAACTGAGCGATTAGCAAGTGCGATAGAGATCCCAAGGCGATAGTAAGTCCTGCTCCCTAATCACTCCTTAGTCAGTCGATCGATCTCAGTTGATCGCTCGCTATCCACTCGATTGATGGTTTCTCTATCGAACGGCATTTTCTATCGCCCTCCTTTTTCACTCGGTTGATCTCCTACCGAAAAACGCCAAATCATACGTTGAACAACAGAACTCAAGCCGCCTGTATCGCACTTACCACACGATCTCCAAACTCCGACGTAGAAAGCACGGTTCCCTGTTTCACCGCGGCGGCAAGCTCCGCCGTAACATAGCCTTGTTCAAAAACACTAAATAAGCAGTCCCAGATCAGATTAGATTCCTTCTTCAGTCCAAGCCCTTTTTCGAGCATCAAGGCGGCACTGCCAATCATGGAATAGGGATTGGCTTGTCCGGTGCCGGCAATGTCCGGCGCGGCACCGTGCACGGGTTCAACGAAGACTTTCTCAGGTCCCACGCAGGCTGACGGCATAAGACCGAGAGATCCGATGATTCCGCCCGCCTGATCGCTCAAGATGTCGCCGTTCATATTCCCAAGCAACATTACGCCGTTGAATTGCGTCGGATCGATCACGAGTTGGTACGCCGCATTGTCCACCAACATATGCTGAAGCGGCACCGCCGGAAATGAGCGGGCGATTTCCTCCACAATCTCACGCCAGAACCTTGAGGTAGCAAGTACATTTGCTTTATCAATGTTGGTGAGGCGGACGTTCCGAGCCTGCGCCTCTCCAAAGGCGGTTGTTGCAACACGCCTAATCTGCTCCTCCGTGTAGACGCAATCGTCTTGGGCAAACTGCATTCCGGTGTCCTTCCCCTCACGCTTTTTACCAAAGTACACATCCCCTGTGAGTTCTCGGATCATGAGAATGTCGATACCTGTCCCCAAACGCTCCTCGCGCAGCGGCGAGAAGTTAGCCAAAGACGCAGGCAGTTTTGCAGGGCGATAATTTGCGAACGTCGTGTAACGTTCGCGCATCTCCAATACTGCCAGCTCGGGCCTTTCCTCAGTAGGGATTCGGTTCATTTCTCGAACGGCGAGCCCTACCGGTCCTTTGATGATGGTATCCGCCTCGTCACATATTTGCCGGGTCCGATCCGGACATGCCGATCCCTCGGTGAAGTAGGCAGCAGCGCCGAATGCACATTTTTTATATTCAAATTCGTGGTTGTATCGCGCCGCTATGGCATCAAGCACTTTGAGACCTTCCGCCATGATTTCGGGACCGATTCCGTCGCCTTCCAAGACTGCAATTGTCGCTTTCATGCTTTTCGTTTTCCTCTGTGCTTGGTTACAAATTGTAAATCTCTATTTCAGTGATAGTGGCAAATGCCTTTTCTGCTATATTGTGAGAAATTTGGACTTGCGCGATTCAGATTCTCGTAACCCGAGTCAATGAGCATTAAACAGTATGCCCGGGCGATGAGTATTGTATCAGAAATGAATATGAATTAACAGTGATAACGCTTTTGATCCAATTGACTGTGCATCAATGGCGAGGATTAAAGTCGCGATTCGGAGATCGCTCCTACAGGTAGCGGCATCCGTGAAGATTGCCAAATCTCCAGCACGAAAGATGGCTTTGTGGCACCTGTCGATTTTTATTCTTAACTTTTTGGAAAAATGCTATAATTTTCCGAGTCGAATGTGTCAACGCGGGCGATAGGAGGCACGAATTACTCCATCGTTGTTACAAGGTGTTGAAGGGTTTTACATACTTAAGGAGAGATCAATGGCTAAGGATAACGGGAAGAACGATGATTCAAAGAAAGCCAAGCGGCCAATAATTCAGCACATGGCTACGCTTTGGACGTTGACCGACTATGGTGGAAAGAAGGGAGAATGGTCGATTGACCAGAAAATCAAGCGGATTAAGAAGGCTGGCTTTGATGGATTCTGCGGGCGGGTGCCGGACATTACTGCCGAGCACGTCGAAAAACACGGACTTCTCTTCGCCGCCACCGTGGATATAGGAACCATAAAGGAGATTCGTCCCAAGCTTAAGGCGATTAAGGAAGCTAACGCGCGATGCGTGAATGTGCAGTTGCTTGACCATGACACTCCAGCCGAACGCGCACTGTCCACCGCGCGGCGGGTGATGGAGGAGGCGGACAAGCTGGAGATGGATGTCGCCATTGAGGTTCACCGTGATACGTGTACGGAAACCCCGGAGAAGGCTTATGCACTGGCGGAGGGGTTTGAGAAGGCGGAAAAACGCCTAATGAAAATGACGTGGGATTTCTCACATCCGGCAGTTATCAAGCATCTGTCGCCGCCTTACTGGGATCGATTGGCGGAACGGATAGACCTCATCCAGTATGCGCAGCAATTCCACTTCCGACCGTTTAATGGCCATCATTGCCAAGTGCCCGCACTTGACCGAAATGGGAAGTTTACGCCGGAGTTTCTGGATTGGCTCGAATTCGCCGAGCAGGTCATCGAGTGTTGGTTACAATCGGCTGAGCCGGGAAGGGAAATGTTTGTCTGTCCGGAGCAGGGATCAGGAGGCTATTTCCTGTCCGTGTTTGGAGACCGTTGGAAGGACGTGCAAGCGATTCGAGATGAGGTAGGTCGGGTTTGGCACAAGCAGTTAAAATCGTGGACACCACCAGCGGCTGAATGAAACGTCTGGCGCATATTTACCGAATGATGCTGCACATTGGGAAATTTGAAGGCGCGAGCAGATACCGATACCCCACAGCATCAACCGTTTCGGTATAAGGAGAACGACCACCATGAAAATGAAGGGCGCTGTACTGCACTCGACTCCAAGTACGCTCTCGATTGAGGATATCGAAATTGCGGATCCGGGGCAGGGCGAGGTTCGGGTGAAAATTGCCGCCAGCGGACTCTGCCACACAGACTGGGAAACCATGCACGGCTACCAGCCGGTGAACCTACCTGCCGTTATTGGTCACGAAGGCGCGGGCGTGGTCGAATCCGTTGGTCCGGGAGTTACACGGGTGGAAGTCGGCGATCACGTGGCGTGTTCATGGAGCCCAAATTGTGGTCACTGTTTTTACTGCGATCACGGTCAGCCTATCCTTTGCGAGGTAGCGAAGTCTTCCAATGGCAAAGGAGTGCTGTTCGACGGGACGACGCGCATGTCGCTTGATGGGGAACCGGTTCATTACTACAGCCTTGTGTCGTCGCACGCGGAGTATAATGTTATTCCTGAACAAGCAGCGGTGCCGTTGCGGAAGGACTTTCCACTCGACCGCGCGGCGTTGCTTGGATGCGCGGTAATGACAGGATACGGGGGAGCCGTTCATGCCGCCCGCATCAAACCTGAGACCAGTGTTGTGGTAAGCGGTTGCGGCGCTGTGGGACTCAGTGCCGTGCAGGGCGCTCGTATCTCCGGCGCTTCAATCATCGTGGGTGTAGATGTCAACTCCCTGAAATTGGAATGGGCGCAGAAATTTGGCGCGACACATGTTGTGGATGCTACAAAGGATGACCCCGTCGCATTTGTGCAGGAGCTTACCGAGGGACGCGGCGCCGACTATGCGATTGAAGCCGCGGGGCAAAATATCTCGATTCGACAGACACTCGAAGCTTCACGCCCCGGTGCGAGGATTGTCCTACTCGGCAAAACGCCGTTTGGGGAAGAGGTCACGCTGCCGTTCCACATTCTGATGGGTGAACGTGAGATTGTCCGCACCTCCTACGGTATGAGTCGTCCCCGAGTAGACTTTCCGCGCTTGGCAAATCTTTACATGGATGGGCGACTGCTACTTGACGAGATGATTAGTATGCGTTTGCCGTTGTCCGAGATTAACACCGGTTTCGACGCGTTGGAGAAGGGCAATGTGGCGAGATCACTTGTCGTATTTGATTCTTCGGGAACGGATTAGAGCGAACAAAGATTGAAAAAGGAGAGGAATATCATGAAATTGGAAGGAAAGGTAGCTATCGTAAGCGCTGCGGGACGTGGGATTGGCCGCGCCATTGCCCTGTGCCTCGCCAAGGAAGGTGCTGATATCGTCGTGAGTTCCTTCCGTGAAGAAACAACCAACAGCACCGCCGATGCTGTCCGTGCAATCGGTGGCAAAGCCGTTGCCATGCCGGGCGACATTACGACGGCGGATACAATTGTGCGCGTGGTTCAAGAAACCCTCGACACCTGCGGCAAGATTGACATCGTTGTCAACAATGTGGGCGGCGGACGCGCGACACCGACGGAGGTCGGCACGGGACCGCTCGCTAAAGTTGAAGCGTTATGGGACGGCACCTATGAACAGAACCTCAGGGCATCCGTTTTGATGTGTGAAGCGGTCGCACCGCATTTCATAGCGCAGAACAGCGGCAAGATTGTGAACGTCTCGTCGATAGCCGGTCGTTTTACGCCGTCCGTGAAAAACATGGAACGATTCGTCCCGCCCGCCTACTGTGCGCTGAAGGCGGGTTTGATTAGCTACACACAGACGCTTGCAGAGCGACTGGGACCGCATAACATCAACGTGAATTGCGTTTGCCCGGGCATCGTATATACGGATGCGTGGAAAGGTATTTCCAAGCGGATGGTCGAGAACATACCCGAGTTTCAAGGTCAAGACTCCAGAGAATGGTTCGTCGGTATTGCCCACGGCAAATATCCGGACATGTTCCGAGCGACCCCTATGCGGCGGGAGCAAACGGCGGAAGATCTGGGACGCGCGGTCGCGTTTTTGGCCTCCGAAGATGCGGTGAACATCACGGGGCAAACCTTGAATGTTGACGGCGGAATGGTCAAGAACTAAAGGACGGAAGACTAGAATGCAATGGATGCCTAGGTAGACATTGGTCATGTTTCCAATCTGATTGGAAGTGGGAGATTATGGAGAAGACAATTATTTCGGTGGCGGTGTGCGGGTCAGGGCCCATGAAGGACAAGAATCCTGCTGTGCCGTACACCCCAAAGGAGATCGCGGATGCAGCAATCGAATGTTGCAAAGCGGGGGCGGCGATTACGCATATCCATGTTCGCGACCCCGAGACCGGCATCGTGTGCTCGAGGATTGAACTCTTCAAGGAGGTAGTTGATCGGATTCGGGAGGGCTGCGACATTGCAATCAACCTCACGACTAGCGGGGGCAATATTCCTGGTAAAAACATCATCGAAGAACGCCTTGAACCGGTGACCTTAAAACCCGAATTGTGTTCGCTTGATGTAGGGTCAATGAATTTTGGGGAAGGGGTGTTTCTCAATCCGCCGGAGTGGGGACGCGCCGCGGCAAAGCGGATGCGGGAATATGGCGTCAAGCCCGAGATCGAGGTGTTTGATATGGGTCACATGGCACAGGCGCACCAGATGATCGATGAGGATTTATTTGATGAACCGCTATTTATCCAACTTTGCATGGGTGCCGGGTGGGGAATTGAAGCTACGCCGGAGCATCTGCTAGCCATGGCGAAACAGTTGCCACCTAAAGCGCAATGGTCAGTCTTGGGTGTTGGGCGGACGCAGTTACCGATGATTACGATGGGAATTCTATTGGGCGGTCACATCCGCGTCGGATTTGAGGACAATCTCTATCTTCGCCGCGGGGTGCTGCTTAAAAACAACGCCGAGATGGTTGGCGTTGCCGTGAATCTCGTAGAACAATTACAACGTGAGGTCGCGACTCCCGACGATGCACGTCAGATTCTAAGCCTCTCCCACCCGGGAACGGGTTAATGGAATGTATTTTGAATCCCGTCCACAATACGAGATGGGAATTAAGGAACGCCTTATAGTCGAGGGAAAATATGGTTACTCTAGGCAACGAAGCTTATAGTTATGAAACGTCCGGGAACGACTGGGGAAATCTGCCGGAAAACTGGACCTACAAAGAAGCTACCGCTGTCGCCGTAGACGAAAAAGACAACGTCTACGTCTTCAATCGCGGCACGCACCCGATGGTTGTATTAGACCCTGAAGGGAATGTCCTTAGGACATGGGGCGACGGAATATTCGGCACTCCGCACGGTGTAACTATCGGGCCTGATGGCATGATCTACTGTGTTGACAACGGCGACCACACTGTTCGCAAGTTTACGCCCGAAGGGAAACTGTTGTTGACCTTAGGCGATGCGAACAAGCCGTCGCCCGCGATGAGCGGCATTCCGTTTAATTTGCCGACACACAGCGCCGTTGACCCGCGTGACGGGGGGTTGTATGTCACGGACGGTTACGCGAATGCTCGCGTGCACAAATTTTCGCCGGACGGAAAGCACCTATTTTCTTGGGGAGAGTCTGGGACGGGACCGGGACAATTCAACATCGTTCACAACATCGTCGTAGATAAAGACGGTTGGGTCTACATCGCGGATCGCGAGAATCATCGTATACAGGTGTTCGACCCGAACGGCAAGTACGAAACGCAGTGGGTGAATTTGTCGCGTGCGGCGTGTATCTGTTTCGACATGAAGGATGAACCACTAATCTATGTTGGAGAATATTTCTGTGGTATTAGCAGTAACCGTACCGGCACAAACCTGGGTCCTCGTGTGACGATCATGGACCTGAAGGGGAATGTCCGGGCGCAGTTGAGCGACCAATCTTACGGCGATGAGCCCGGTCGATTCTATTCGCCGCATGGAATCGCGGTTGACTCTAAGGGAGATATCTACGTTGCGGAGGTTTCTTGGAGTGACTACGGCAGCCAAATGGATCCGCCACGTGAACTTCGGTCGTTGCAGAAGCTAGTTAAAAAGAGTTAACGGGATAACATTTTTGTAGGTATCGTCGATTGTGAGCCCCTACGAATTACGGATAGCCGAGATGCATCTGTAGTCACGACCGTGTAACACCCAACAAGGAGAATGACCGCATGACGGCATTAGTTCGAGAATACCGGAAGGAAGACGAAGATCGAGCCAGGATGATTTGGTCTGTCGCTTTCCGAAGCGGCGCCCCGTATCCGCCCGAAAGAACAATCCCTTTGCCGGATGAAGAGACGTTCGTAGCGACAGCGAATGATCGAGTGGCTGGCGCATACAGGATTCTTTCAACGAAGGTCACCTGCAGAGGAACGCTCTTCAATTGCGGCGGCATTAGCGCGGTTGCCGTTGCCCCGGAAGATCGGAAACGCCACGTGGGACGTGCAATGATGACGCATGCCGTGCAACACATGCACGAAACCGGTCAGCATATCACCAATCTACGCGCCGCGCATGAGGTCTTCTACCGGAGGTACGGTTGGGAGTGCTGCGGGCGTGACTATCGCATTTCGTGCCCGGTTGCCCGCTTTCCACGCCTCGAATGCCCGCTACCCGTGCGTCAATGGGACGTTGCCGAATCGGAAAAAGATATAACGCTGGTGCCCGAGGAGGCATGGCCCGAGTTGAATGCCGCCTATGAAAAATTCTCCTTCAAGTATTCGGGGATGGCGATGCGGAAGAGTTTCCGCTGGTCCCGAATCAAGGCGGTACAAGGAAGCCCGGCGCGGGTGTATGCAGTGGGCGACCCCGTGGAAGCGTACATGGTTATTCGGTTCACGCACAGTACCATCGGGATGGGTAGGGATATGGATTTAGAGGCAATCGAATTTGTCTGGAGTACGCGCGAAGGGTATCAATCATTGCTCTCAACGCTGGCTGGCGTGGGCATAAACTTCACGACTATCAGTTGGCACGAACCATCGAATGGGCCATTTCTGTCATCGGAATGGTTCACGCGTGGTATGACGACAAAATTAAACAACCCATCCCTATTCCGAGTCCTGGATGTACCAAGCGTTCTGAGTGGGCTGTCAACGGAGAAATCGGGAACGTTCACCATGTCGGTTGACGATGAAATTCTACCTGCCAACCACGGTCCTTGGCGAGTGACTTTCTCACCGGATGGCGTGGAGGTGGTACCAACCGAATCCGGAGACTTGAAGTTGAACATCTGTCAAGTGTCACAGGCGATTTTAGGCGAGCCGAGTCTGACAGATCTCTTGGAACACGGTTTTGTGAAACCGCCGAGCGAGGAGACTGTGCAGACTGCAACCGCACTGCTGCCTCCAAAGACGACATATAGCCTAGAGTATTTCTGAGAAATTGTACGTTGTTCATGGCAATAATCTTCAAAGGCACAAGGAAAGGTGGGCGGTGCCCACCCTACAAATGAGGAATAACATGAAAGTCATTGATCTGAGGAGTGATACTGCCACTAGACCTACGGACGGTATGACCGCTGCGATAGCCGCGGCTGAACTCGGCGACGACGTTCTTGGTGAAGATCCAACCGTCAACCGCTTGGAGGCACTCGCGGCGGAAACGATGGGGATGGAAGCAGCGATATTCGCCACCAGCGGCACGCAGAGTAACCTATTGGGGATAATGGCGCACTGCCAGCGGGGCGATGAATACATCGTCGGACAGGATGCCCACACCTACAAAGCCGAGGGTGGCGGCGCAGCGGTGTTCGGCAGCATTCAGCCGCAACCTCTTGATTTCGAGCCCGATGGCACGCTGGATTTGGATACGGTTGATAACGCCATCAAACCCGACAATTTCCATTACGCCCGTACCAAACTGCTCTGCCTTGAGAACACTCGATCCGGGATTGCTTTGCCTCTCGACTATCTTCGCCGTGCGCGTGAGTTTACTCACGAGCGGAACCTGAAACTTCATCTTGACGGCGCTCGCGTGTTCAACGCTGCCGTAAAGCAGAGAGTTCCCGTCAATGAAATCGCGTGCAATTTCGATTCTGTCTCGTTCTGCCTTTCAAAGGGATTGGGTGCTCCCGTCGGATCGGTGCTTTGTTCGACAGCCGATGTCATAAAGGAAGCTCGCCGTTGGCGTAAAGTCCTCGGTGGCGGTATGCGACAGGCGGGGATACTGGCGGCGGCGGGAATTTTCGCATTGACGAAGCAGGTTGACAGGCTTGAAGAAGATCACGTGAACGCCGCACTCCTAGCTGAAGGGCTCAAAGATATTGACAAGGTTGCCGTTGAATTCCCGCCTATGCAGACGAACATGGTATATATCGGTGTACCCGAAACTGATTCAGCTCCACTGTCAGAATTCATGAAGGGCAGAGGCATTCTGATTTCGGGCGGTACATCAATTCGTCTGACGATTCATTTGGATATTAGTAGAGAGGATATTTACACCGTCATTAAAGCCTTTAAGGATTTCTTTCGGAAAGAGAATGCCTGACGGACACGGTTGATATAGATTTGTAATTCATTCCGGCGATTCGGAGTAGCGATTGCTGGTTACAGACGGAAGATTGCCATTGCAAAGATACCGCCCGAAAGCGGGTTGAATTGCGCTGCTACGGACCATTCCCCAAAAGGAAGTAGAAAAAAGAGCTGTAATGCCAGATACAAAAAGCAGTTGCCTGATGAGCGTATTCGTCCTGACGGCAATCGTGTGGGCTGAGGAAGATGCTACGATATCTAATCCTGGAATAGGACCGGCTGCAAAGGAACTGGAGCGGAAGGTTGTCTTTAGCGAGGGATTTGAGACCGACGGCTCAATGACCTTGATGTATGCAAATGGCGATCACCAGGTCAACTTCGTTGGCGTTACTCAGGAGCGGGCGGCTACGGGGAATCGCTCCTTCAAGGTTGATGTCACTTGGATAGATGGCACAAGCATGGACTGGGCGTCAGTGCCGCTAAGGATCCCCCTCTACGGCAACCCGGTAATTCGAGGCAAATTGTACGTCGAACGCGGCGCGGTACGGTTTGGCCACGCGATTACCGTCCCGGAAGCCGGCACAAGGGGCAGCGTGGTAAGTGGCGTCAAAGTCCGCGAACTACGAGACGGGTGGACAGCGTGGCAGTCAACTAGCCTTGGGTCGCCGGGCGATGCCGCCTATGTTCAGGCAATCACCGTCTTCACCGGGCCGCCCGATGACGAAGGACGAACGGTCTTCTACGTCGATGACTTGGAAGTAGAGGCTGCCCTGCCGGACAGTTACGAAACTGAACTCAAGGCGCGCATAGCTCAGATCAAGGCGGGGCGAGAAGCACCTCTGCACAAAGCCATCCGCACACTCGGCAGGCGATTCGCACAAATGGCTGCCGAGATGGATAC
Source organism: Candidatus Poribacteria bacterium (assembly GCA_965204085.1). Taxonomy (GTDB): domain Bacteria; phylum Poribacteria; class WGA-4E; order WGA-4E; family JAJDTR01; genus JAJDTR01. The sequence continues at coordinate 1,000,240 of CBDBEE010000003.1, forward strand.
GGTTCACATTGCCTTTCCCGCTTCAGCCTCGGGAGAAATGAGGAGGTATTGGCAGCGGTTGCGGAGGTATCGTGATGATTTGAAGTCACAGGTTGAAACCCAGCTAGCAGAGTTACAGTCTACGCCGACCCCGGCTACTGTTAACTCGTTCAGGGAACTTCTGGGCCGTCTTGAAAAATCTCATGCCGCGTACGAATCTTTGGCGGCGTATGCGGAAACATACCCGAGTTCTCCATACATCATCTGGATAATTGAACCTATCAGCAACGAAAAGGTTTTGCCAATTAAGTTTCCCGTGCCAGGAATTGTTGGGACAGAGTTATCCATATCGGCGTGTGCCGGCGAGTATGAACCTGCCAGTTTTGCGATTTACGGGTTCAAAGCATTGCGGGATGTTACCGTGGAGTGGGGCACCGCTACGTCCGGCGAGTCTACGCTGCCCTCGGAACGAATCGATGTACATATCGTAAAATGCTGGTGGCAGGCGGGAGTGGGAATTGCCGACGTAGAACATCCCACACTGACACCGGAACTCCTCCTCAAAGCCCCCGATTTTGTTCGAGTAGACGATGAAACCAAGCGCAACAGGTTGCACGATGCTGAAGCACCTATGGACGCGGACGAACTACAGCCCGTGTCTATTCCAGCCAGGGAGACGCAGCAATTTTGGGTCACGGTTCATATACCTGAAGGGACATCGCCGGGAATCTATACAGGTGGGATGACCTTGAAGATAGAAAATGCCCCGGAGATGGTACTTCCGTTCACGGTTGAAGTGCTCCCTATCAGATTGGAGCAACCTGCTCTCCGCTACTCCATCTACTATCGTGGGAGATTGGCGGAGGACTTAAAGGGGAGTATCGGTTCAAAGTGGAAATCGCCTCGGCAGTATTCCGCAGAGATGCGCAACTTGAAGGCGCACGGCGTCACACACCCGACCTGCCATCAAGATTTCGACAACCCACGACTAATTGACCGCGTCATCGAACTGCGTAAGGGGGCGGGAATCGCCGTAGATCCGCTTTACACTCTGGGCTTGCAGACTAGAGGACATACTTCTCCAAAGGATCTAGCGGCGCTTAGGGAGCAGGTACGTTCCGGTCTGGCTCAAGTGCACAGACACGGAATCAAAGAACTGTACATTTACGGGATTGACGAGGCAAGCGGCGAGGTGCTGAAGAGCGAGCGCCCATCGTTCATAGCGGCACACGAGGCAGGCGCGAAGGTGTTTGTCGCTTGCGCATCGGGTGCCTTCGAGCTTGTCGGAGACTTACTCAACCTTGTTGTTTTCAATGGACCGCTCAACCCAAGTGAAGCGGAAAAATGGCACAGCTTGGAACACAGCATCTTTAGCTACGCCAATCCTCAGGTTGGGGTTGAAGAACCCGAAACCTACCGACGCAACTACGGACTGGCGCTCTGGAAGGCTGGGTACGATGGCGCGATGAATTATGCTTATCAGCACAACTTCGGCGACATTTATGTCGATGACGACCATGAAACCTTCCGCGACCACGTCTTCGCGTATCCAACTGTGGATGGCGTGATTGACACTATACAGTGGGAGGGTTTTCGAGAGGGAGTGGACGATGTGCGCTACCTGACTACACTGCTTAAAGCCATTGAGAATGCCACGGAAGACAGGGAAGATTTGGCAAATGAGGCAATGGAATGGGTGGCGGCGATGGATACTGACGGCGACCTTCAGACGATACGAGCGGAGATGGTTAGGTGGATCCTTCAGCTTAACCTATGAGGTTCCCAGCGCGACCGCTCCGCGTCTGAGTTTATCTTGGAAATTGGGATTAAAGAGGGAATCGGTAATCTAATGAATGAAGGTTTCTACAGACCAAAAAAGAGACAGACGGCGAAACAATGAAACGGGTAGAGTTATTTTGAATTAGTCGCGCAAAGAGACAAAGGAGGAATTTGCAGTGGATACACTTGATGTGCGGGGCTTGCCCGACGAGCAAATAGAATTTTTACAGCAACTGATTGAGTTTATGCGCCAGAACCATCAAAAACCTGTCACACCGCCCGTAGATGAAACGGAAACTATTCACTTGCATAGTTGGTCGCTTGGAGTGGAGAAGGAGGTTTCACGGGAGGAGATTTATGACTATCTCAATGCGCAAGAAAATTAGGATGGTAGAGTCGCGGAGAAACAGAGATGGAAACGGACAACATAAATACGGACGTTTTATCCAAAAACGAAATTGAGCAGACGCTTCTTAAACATCAAGATACGCTGAGAAATTACAGTGTAAAATGGCTAGGGCTCTTCGGCTCATATGTCAAAGAGGCAGCTCATGAGGACAGTGACATTGACCTGCTCGTAGAATTTGAGAAACTTTCATTCGACAATTACATCGGGTTACGTATTTTCCTCGAAGATTTGTTCGAAAAAAAGATTGATCTCGTGATTTCCAATTCCGTCAAACCGCGCTTGAGGCCGATCATCGAAAAGGAAGTCGAGTATGTCGCGAGACTATGAGATTTACCTTGAAGATATTTTGGGCGCAATCGACCGAATTCAAGCGTACATGCTGGGAATCACTCGAACGGAGTTTGAAACTGATCCGATGCGTTTTGATGCGATTATCCGTAACCTTGAAATTATTGGTGAAGCTGTCAAACAGTTACCTGAATCGCTTCGAGATGAGTATCCAAGCGTTGAGTGGCGAAAGATTGCCGGCTTAATAGACATTCTTATTCACAGATATTTTGATGTCAATATAGAGATTGTTTGGGAGGTCGCGCAATCAAATATTCCGGTTTTGAAGACGCAGATTGAACAGATGATCGAGAAACAAAATGGATAAATTCCTTCCAAACAACCGTTGGACCGTGCAGTGCCATCATAGAAGGTCAACTTACCCAAAGATGCATTTTCGGCAAATTCATGAAAGAAGGCTTTCAATCAGCTAGAGTTGAAGCGGTTGATGAATGAAATCGGTATAGCAACCCGAACCTGAATCAAGGAGAACGTCATGCCTAAAATCATTGTTGCACACTACTTTCAGGAAACCAACTCGTTTCATCCCAATCCCACGACGTATGAGGACTTTGGTGTGACTCGCGGCGAGGATTTAATTAGCGACGGCAGAGGTGTTGTCAACGGAGCGGTTGACCGGTTCGCCAAACGCTCGGACGTTGAAATCGTGCCGACCTACGGCGCCGGGATGGGCGCGGGCGGCACCATCACCCACGAATGTTTCGAGAGAATCTCTAGTGAATGTTTGGAGGCGATAGCGGAAAACAGCGCGGGCGCGGATGCGCTATACTTCTCCATGCACGGCGCGATGGCGGCTGAAATCGAGAAGGATCCGGAAGGCTACATGCTTCAGGAGGCGCGTAAGATCCTGGGACCGGACATTCCCATTGTAATTTCTCTAGACATGCACGGCACGGTCACGCGGCGAATGCTGCGAAATATGCAAGGGGCGTCTATTCTGCACACATATCCCCATATCGACTGGTATGAGACGGGTGAACGGGCTGCTACGATGCTGTTAAGCATCCTTGATGGGGCGAAGCCGATTATCGCGAGCGTTTACACACCGACGATGGTGCGCGGCGATGAGCTGAAGACAGCCACAGGCGTACACGGCACATTCATCCGGCACCTCGAACGACTCGAGGAGCGAGATGACGTGTTGGCTGGCGGCATTATGCTAGGCCACCCGCCCACGGATTGTCCGGAGCAGGGATCGAGAATTATCATCGTCACCGACAACAACCGGGAGTTGGCGGAACGCGAAGCCTTGAGGATTGGGCAAAACTTCTGGGATATGCGGGAACGGATGCAGTGCGTGATCTACAGCGTGGAGGAGGCGATTGAGAATGCGAAGAAGGCTGGCGGTTCGGTTGTTTTCTCGGATGCTGCCGATGCCACGAGTTCCGGTGCTCCCGGTACCAGTAACGACATCCTCAAGGGCTTCCTCAAAAGCGACTACACGGGTCGGGTGCTTTTCCCCATTCGTGACGAGCCGGCGGTGAAGCGCGCGATGGAGGCGGGGCTTGGCAGTACCATCACCGTTCCGCTGGGCGGGACGAAGGATTCGCGTTTCACGCCGATTGATGTGGAGGTCACGGTGGAGGTGCTCTCAATGAGAGGGGATGTGCCAATCGCCGTGTTGAGGGCTGGCAATATCACGATCGTCGTTGCCACGCAGGGGGGCATACTGTGCGACAGGTGGATGTACACGGAACTCGGACAGGAGCCGAAGACATTCGATGTCATCATCCAGAAACTACCGCACACCCCGTATGAGTATTATGATGAATGGGCAGTGCGAAATATGACCATCGACGTGCCGGGCGCAGCCAGTCCCAACATCAAGACTTTGGGGCACGAGATTGTGCCACGCCCCATCTATCCATTGGATGAGGACATGACCTTCACGCCGGAGGTAGAGGTGTTCGGGTAATTTAGGGCGTAATACGTAACGAGTAATGCGTAAAAAGATTTGCAAATCAATTTTAGGATTTGCCCCCATCTGACTTCTCGTTTTGACGATGGAGGAAGGTGAGTGACGGCATACGGAGTATGCCTACTATTGTAACAGGAGAGATTATGGTTCATGTTCCATACTCGGCACTTAAGGAGATGGTTTATAACATTTATATTGCTGCTGGTGCGGTGGAGGAGGATGCACGGATTGTCAGCGATCATCTTTGCGATTCCAATCTGATGGGTCACGACTCGCACGGCGTGATGCGTACCGACTCCTACATTGACACGATGAAAGCGGGACCGTCGGCGGAGCGGATGGAAATTGTCCGCGAAACATCCACGAGCGCCGTTATCAATGTCAACGATGCGCTCGGCATGGTGGCGGCGAAGAAAGCGATGGATCTCGCTATCGAAAAGGCGAGATCGCGGACGCTGGGAGCGGTAGCGCTGTACAACTGCGGACATGCCGGCCGGATGGGAACTTTCCCGCCGCAGGCTGCCGAGAAAGGGATGATTGGTATCGTTCTGCTTAACGGCGGCAGCCGCTTTATGCACCCGTTCGGGGGAACGTCCCGGCGGCTGCCCCCTAATCCGATTGCGATTGCGGTACCGCGCAAGAATGGTGAACCGCTGATGCTTGATATGACGCTCAGTGTCGTAGCGGGTGGTAAAATCGCCATCAAATCGGCGCGGGATCAGGAGATGCCGGAGGGCTGGATGATTGATTCGGAGGGCAACCCGGTCACGGATCCGAGCGCGTTTGATGACCGGGTAGCAGATACGGCGGTGATGCCGCTCGGGGGTTTCCAATTCGGACACAAGGGATTTGGCTTGGGATTCATGATCGATGCAATCGCCGGCGGACTCTCATGGGCGGGGTGTAGCCGCGACGAACCCACACGCGGAGGCAGCGGGATTGTGATGATTGTCATGAAGATAGAGGATTTCATCGATCTTGACACCTACACCGAGGAAATCGAGTATATGGTTGAGTGGGTAAAATCCTCGAACAGGTTGCCAGGTGTGGACGAAATCTACGTACCCGGCGAATTTGAGGCGCATAGCCGCGCGCAACGTTTGAAGGAGGGAATCCCGATCGAAGAGAAAACGTGGACCCATTTGGTTGAGATTGCCGAATCCTATGATGTCGCGGTGCCTGAGGTTTAAAACGCTTGCCCCTACGGTACCTCAACAACCTATTTGCACCTTCTATTCCGGCGGATATCGCGGCAACCAGTACCCGCCGTCAACGCGAAGCGTGGCACCGGTGATGTAATCGGCTGCGTCAGAACACAAAAACGCAGCCGATTTCCCAATGTCCTCAATCGTTCCGAGCCGTCCCCAAGGTAGTTTCTTCGCGCCTTCCCGCTGCTCCTCGACGGTCGAATAGTTCCGTTCGCCGGGGGTGTCGGTCCAACCCGGCTCGATGACGTTCACATTGATTCGATGCTGTGCGAGTTCGGTTGCTATCGTGTTTCCCATGTTGATGATGCCCGCCTTCGCCGTGTTGTACGGGACGGAATTCCCGAACGGTAGGAACGCGTGAACGGAGCTGATGATGAGGATTTTTCCTCCCCCGCCGCGCGCGACCATGTGTCTGGCAACAATCTGACTACAATGGAACACTCCCCACATGCAAACGTCAATCGTCTGAGCGGCGTCCTCAACCGAAAGTTCTAGGAACGGGTTGCGGATGCTGCTTCCGGCGTTGTTTACGAGGATATCTACCTTGCCGAAACGGTCGAGACTCTGCTGTACCCCCGCCTCCACAGCGATTCGGTCGGTAACATCGCCATCAACGATAATCGCTTCTCTCCCAACTTGGCGGATTATTTCGACGGTCTCCGCTGCCGCCTCCCGATTCCCTCTGTCGTAGATGACGATGTCGGCGCCGCATTTTGCCATCTCTAGCGCGCAGCCGCGTCCGATTCCACGTGCACCGCCGGTAATGAATGCAACTCTATCTTGCAAGTTAATCATCTCGATTTATTCTCCGAAACACTGATACGGTTTTATTCGACTGGAGGGAAACCGTTACAATTTCATGCGATGCCAGCAAAGAACCGTTTGGCTACAGTTCAACGCCTCAAACGGCGCGGCGACCAGCGATTGATAAGGTTGGAAGGAATTTCGCGAGAGAACATTGAGGGGGCGCGCTCAAAATCGCCGCGACGACGGACAACAGAGGTCAGATACAGTCGGTCCTTGGCGCGTGTCATGCCGACATAAAACAACCTGCGTTCTTCCTCAAGTTCCGCCAACGGCTGATCTTGGCGCCTTATAGGAAACGTACCCTCTTCCATGCCTGTAACGATGACAACTCGGAACTCTGTCCCCTTTGCCGCATGGAGAGTCATCAACGTAATCTTGTCGGTTTCGGTTTCCGTTTCGTCGGCGCTATTGATTAACTTTTGATAGTCGAGGAAATCGGAAATTCCCTTCTTGCGGCTATTCCTCTCAAAATGCAGCATGCCGTTCATGAATCTCGCCTTCCTGTTTTCCCAATCCCCATCCTCCGGGAAGTTCGGGAGCGTGGTTCTGCGCAGTGTTTGAAGAAAATCTCCAATTTTCTCTGTCTCTGTAGAGCCCATCATAGAAGACAACAACATGTCTGTCTCAGCACGATGGTGTTGAACGTAACGGGCAGACGCCTGAAGGAGTGCTCCTACGGCATCCGACGATGGTTGAGCGTTTGAGGCGTCTTCAGAGCCTTCAGTATTTTCGAACTTTGTCTGACTTGCAAGGATTCCGACTCCCACAAACGGCAGTAATTCCGTCAGTGAGCGCACCTCCCGATGGCGGTGATTGACCTTGACTAGCTCTTCAAAAACGTTGTGATTCACTTGTATATCCTCAATCGCTCGGTGCATCGTATCATGCTCAATACCGAATTTTTCGGAAAGCGCCTCAAGATTACAGGACTCGCGCGGATACAGCCGTTGGGCGGTGACGAGAGTATCGTAGCTGGGATTTGATAAGCCGATATCCAACCGCCTGAGATCGCGCTCCAAAACAATATTGTCAAACTCAATTACATTATGCCCGACGAGGATGCGGTCTTGGATGAAACCGAGGAATCCCGGCAGAACCGCTTCGATGCTTGGCGCGTCTTTGACGGTCTCGTTGTCGATTCCGTGAACGCGCGTGCTTGCCACGGGTATGGCGCGCGATGGCTTCACATATTGATGGTATCGTTCAACTTCGGTTCCGAGGATACTGAGTCGCTTGGCGGCGATTTCGACAATCTCCGCCCGCTTGGGATTGTAATCGGTGGTTTCGAGGTCGTAAACAATCATGTCGGCGAAATTTGGGGTTTCAAAGTAGCCAACCACTCGCTGACAAAGCTTCAGCGCAATGACACTCTTGGCGATTTCCAGATGATTATCCGGTTTTTCCTCTCTACCTAACTGAATTACATTCGCTCCACTGTCCGGCTGGGAAGCTATGAGAATCACTGTCTCGGATGTCTCGGGCAAAGCCGAGAAACGACCGATTAACACATGTATGCTTTCTCCATCGAATTCAGGTATGTCGTCCTCCAAAGACAAGAATTCAATGTGAACCGCGCAATCGAGATAGCGCTTGATGGTCTGGTGAACGATATGTGCGGCGCAGCAGGAATCAATCTCATCGGTAGCCGTGATTCGTACCGACTCGCCGCGCTGTATCGCGCTGAACAAAGCGTCCGCAGCCAGCCTGAGGTACGGGACTTCGTCCCATTCTTCGATTTTATGTATTTCTTCATCACGATAAGGTGAACGGCGGCGTTCAAGCAGATTGAACAGTTTCGATACTATCCTGCCGATTTTTTCATCTTTGATTTCCTCGGCAAAGCCATCAATTTCTTCGAGAAACTGGCGGATGTTACGGCGTGTCAAGGGTCCAACATCTTCCGGATGGTCTTCAACCTTTTCGAGCAGTTCAACCAGGGTCAGATTGTCTCGCTGCGCCAACCATTTCAGCCGCGCAAGCGTCAGGTCGTCGATTAACCCCTGCGGAAAATTGAGCGCTCGTTCAAGATCGCGAGGGAGGCGCCACTGGATAAAACTTAGATAGGACGAAATGTCTTGGGCGTGCGTCTCTTGGAACGAGTTTTCTCGTCCAACACGCTGAAATTGAATCCCCTCGTAATATAACCGATCCGCCAGCGCCTCCGCGAGCTGATGCGTCCGGTAAAAAATGGCGATATCCCCATACGAGAAGTGCCGATCATTGACGAGTTGGCGGATCAGCTTGGCGATGTGTGACGCCTCTTCGTTTGCATCGTTCAATGTATAGTGGAAAAGGGTGTGCCCCGCTCCCCGGTGTGTCTTCAGGGTACTGCTTTCCTGGCGAGTATTCTTCGCAATCACCGTCTGTGCCGCGCGTAGAATCTTTTCGGTGCAGCGATAGTGCTCCTCCAATTCCACCACGGTTGGCTTAAAATCGGTTCTGAACTTCACAATGTATTCCGGCATGGAGCCACGCCAGCTATAAATCGACTGATTTTCATCGGCAACCACCATCAAGTTGCGTTCGGGCACACGGCACAGCAGTCTCAAGAGCTCGTACTGTGCAGCGTTGATGTCCTGGTATTCGTCAACAAGGATATAGCGAATGTCACGACGGTATTTGGCTCGAACGGCGGGTGTTTTTTCAAGTACTTCGACAGTCTTGTAGAGCAGATCATCGAAGTCGAGGGCGGAGTGTGCAGCGAGTTTGCTCTGGTACGCCTTGATAAGATTAACGATGTTTTGGATTGCGGACGGGTCGTCAATCACATCCCCATCTCTGGTGCGAATCTCGGGCATTTCACCCTCTTTAGCGAGCGGATCCTCCAACTGTACCTTATACGTTCCGATAATATCGCGCAAGTGCCAGGGCGGGTAATCGAGTCGATTCAGTTTCAACTCTCGCAGACATTCAACCAGAACTTTCTCCTGCGTTTCCTGATCGAAAATGGTAAAGTTCTTGCTCAACCCGATTTCCGGTGCGTGTTCTCGCAGCAAACCGACACAGAAGGCGTGAAAAGTATGGATCCTAACGTCTAATCCCTGGGTTGTGCCGAGCAAATCTTTGATTCGATCGAGCATTTCTTGCGCGGCTTTGTTCGTAAAGGTAACGGCGAGGATTTGCTCCGGCGGGACGCCGTGTTGGCGGATGAGGTGGGCGATACGGTGCGTGATGACCATTGTTTTGCCCGTACCTGGGCCCGCGACGACCAAGATAGCGCCATCTGTATGGGTTACCGCCTGCCCCTGTTTCTCATTGAGTTCTTGGAGGAGTTCCATTTCCGCAACTTACTAAAATTGATTGACTTTCGCCGTGAAGACAACCATGAGTGCCATTTAGACGCCATTTTTGAGAGCGGGAATTTCTAATACGGAATATCTGTTTCCGTAGGTTTTCAACTGTCGTCGTTTCGCAAGCCAATTTTGTCTAGCGTTTGCGCGGTCAGTGCTTTCTCAAACAGCGCATCAAGACGGGGGAAACTTCGTATTGAGCGGAGCTGTTTCGCGACAGATTCAGGCACGGTCCCAAATCGCAGCCGCAACAGTTTGAGAACGGCGGATTATTTCTCCTCCGCTCTGCCTTCTGCTTTGCCCTGTATTTTCCCTTGTTCAATGAGACGCTCAGCCATTGTCTGTGCCATGGTTTCTAACTTCTCTCTGTCTGAAGGTTGTTGGATGTACCATGAGGTTCGAATCGGAGTATATCGACAACATCTGCCAAAAAAACCACTCTTGCAGACGAATGGCGTACACTTGCACTGACTTTAGCGGTCGTCGTTTCGCAAGCCAATTTCATCCAGCGTTTGTGCAGTCAGGGCTTCCTCAAACAGTGCATCAAGACGGGAGAAATTTCGTATTGAGCTAATCTGATTCGTAACAGATTCAGGTACGGTCCCAAATCGCAGCCGCAGCAGTTTGAGAACAACTGATTGTTTCTCCTCTGCTCTGCCTTCTGCTTTGCCCTGTACTTTGCCTTGTTCAATGAGATGCTCAGCCATTGTCTGTGCCATGGTTTCTAACTCCTCTCTGTCTGAAGGTTGTTGGATGTGTTGGTCAAGGAGTGTCCTCAATTCTTCGTGTTCTTCTGCCGGACGGCGATGTAGGATAAGCAACAGCAAATAGGAAATCGCCCGTCGCCTTTGCTGTGCGTGTGCGTCATCAAGGATGTTCAGGTGTGACATTGCCTCAATCAATGCATTGCTCATCGCCTGCCTATCTGCATGTTCCTTCTGTAAAACGGTTAGCAACCATCCGAGCGGATGGTCGGTTTTCGTCAAGTATGTTTCATCTGCTTCCTTTACGCTTAGAAACAGCGTGTCGAAGTTTGGGACGAACCGCCCGAGTTCATCGGGGATGTCCATTATCGCATTGAGCGTCAGCGGCGTATTCCAACGCTGTGCACCCGTGTAAAACACAATCGGTAGAATCGGACGGAAACGCCACTCACTTTTGGGGACAGCCTCCGACTCCCACTCTCGTCGTTGAAAATCCCAAATCTGGGTCATGTAAAACAGCACTCGAAACCCCATCGTCGGATCGACTGAAGACTGATGTTCAATGAGGATGTAGATTAGCAGTTCCTCCGATTCCGATGCGGATCGAAATGGGACGCTAAACACCATGTCGGATTCCTGTTCTCGAAGGTTATCGGGAATAAAACTCCTGTTAATCTGCGCGATTTGGCTAAAATCGATGCGCTCCACTAACTCGGTAGCAACGATTTCTAACAATCCTCGGACGTTTTCCCTGTCTTCAAACAACCATCGGGCGCTGCGGTCAGGGAATTGTTCTATCCGAATGTCGAAATAGTTGAGTATTTCAGGTTTTTCCGCCATAGTCCCCCAGATTTCCACGCACACATGAATCAATCAAGCGGCTAATGTCATAACGCTATGAATTTTCGTAAGGTTGATGATCCTGAAAGAAATTAAGAAATGTGCCGTAATGCCGGGCGAACTAAATGTGCGCTGTTTCTCAATTCTCCCAAAGTGACGCGATTCCATCCTTAATCATGCCTTCAATCCCAACTGCAAGTGAAGTATGCAAGGAACGAACATTGTGCGCCCACAATGAGGGGAAGGAACCCGCCTCGTATCCACCTTTCTCTCCGCGCGCCAACTCCTCGTCTATGGCGACATACGTCTTTTCGCCGTTCGTGTAGGCAAAGGTCATCGTGTGATCAAACGGAGCGTTTTCGTCGACCCACAGTTCGTACTCGCAAAACATCTCGTATTGCAACGTGACAAGGCACCACTCCGATCCCAACATGACGGCGCTAATCTGCAACGGCAACTCCGGTTGCTCGCCGCGCTCGATTGTTTTCCTGATGGCTTCAAGTTGATTCGCTCTTTCATGAAAGCCGTGTAGATCGAAAATTTTTAGATCTCTGCTCGCCTCTCTCCACTCCTCCATTGTGGGGATCGGGCGCGTCGGTAAAGTTATGTGTGTAGACCGCGTTTTCAGCTTATCGGCTTTTATCTCCGTGGTTGTCTCTAAAGCTTCAAGGACAGCGTTGCCAAGTTTCCTACCGGCAACCTCTGCCTTATCCCACCCACCTTTCAGCGGGAAACCGTTGATGTTCGCGCCGCACCCCTGCGCGAAGATGGGTGTAACCTCGTTCCCCAATTCCTCCTTGATACGTTGCACCGCGAAGCCTGGATAGTCTGCCCCGGTGAGGCTGCTACTGCCGTGAACAATGACAGGGTGCGCGGCGTGTTCGAAGAGCACGACAAGCGGATTGCCATCCTCTCTGCGCACTTCCAGCACGTTGACCCACGGCACAACACTGCCGGCTTCGTTGACCGCCATAACGACAACACCGTTTTCGTCAGCCAACCGGCGATTGAATCCTACTTGCGCGGGCGCTCGACTGGCGTGAAGAGACACATGCACGCAGTTGGCGTAGGCTTCTGCCACAACATCGGGGATCACTGCGTTTAGCCGTTCAATCCACTCTCGTTCATGCGGTTCGTCATCATCACTGGGAACACTCGCGGCGCCCGGCGCGGAGTGTGTGTGCGTAAAGTTGATTAACGTGTGCTCTATCCCCGTCTGTTCGCGTATACTCTGCCCGGCTTTACTATGGAAATCCGGCTCACCGCCGCAGAGGTCCGCGGATACAATCGCCACCGGGTTATCACCGTCGTCCAGCACGAGCGCTTTCGCAAATAGCGGATCGTGAACACCTGTGCTGAACCGAATGTGATCAGCTAACCTCGTTCGGGTAGGTGGGGTGATATCTTTGCAACTTACTCCGGCTCTCATGCGCGATCTCCTTTCGTGTTTTATGAATAGACATCTTTCCAAAATAATGTCGGTTGTTTCGGGCTTTTTCACAGTGTTGATTGACCAAAGCATCAAATGCACAGTCAAGAGATTAAGGAGATGTGCCTGTATATCTGTTTACCTGCTTGTCCGCTTACTTTCCTGCTCTGGTCCTCTGTGTCTCCGTAATTTAATTAACGCAAGTTGCTACCTGTGGGATCGCTATCGCCCTCGCTTTTCGCTCGGTCAATCTTATTCGGCCTCTCGATCTCTCGCTATTCGGTCGTTCGATTTCCTACACTCGCAGATGAGTGGCGTAAGGCGGTTTACGGCACACGGGGATCTTTATCGCGCTCATTATCCATTCGCTTGATTCTACTACTTTTTCGCACTCGCTTAATGATATGCTCAATAGCCATCAATGGGATTGACGGAGTGCGCGACGGCGAGCAGAACCCGGGTGCCGGTTACAGTGAAGTTGTCGAGATGAGAGCGCACATTTTCGACAAGCTCTAAAATTGCGCTTGAAGCCTTACCGAGCGTGGCTTGAAGCCATGTGCGACACAATGCACGTATGTGCGCTAAAGTGCGCTCATATATTTCACCCCACTTTTTGAGGAACGCTTGGATTGCAGGTTAGGAAGTAATGATACGTCTATAAATTTGCTGTGCTCAATACGTTTCCACATTCGGTCATCTCTTGTCTCAATGAACGCTCGGATCCCCGTTTTTCGGAGCGTCGATTTAAGCGGCTTGTTAGCATTTTCTGAAATGGAGAATTCCTTTGCTGGAGCGGGTTCTCAGGAATCGTAATGCTAACAAAATGCTAACAGAAAAAAAAATGCCGCCGCCATGACGGCTGGTCTGTTACAATATACCACACACATATTAAGTTATCAATCTAATATTGGCGAGTTGCGGGAGGGAAGAAAAGTTGGCTGACAGTATTTATCAGGGCATAGCCAAACGGTATGGCCCCAGTTTGACGCCCAGCAAGGAATATCGGAGCAAGCCCTTGACTCGGGGAATGAAGCAATTCAACCGAAAGTTGACAACCCAAAGCGTATCTTTGAAAATTGCTTACCCGGGACATTCCTCGACAAGGCATTAAATAGTATAGCTATTCTAGTCAGCAAGATTACCGTACCTACAAAGAGCTATTTTGGAAAGATGTCGAATTTACTTCTAGCGCTGTGTGTGCCGACTTGCCTGCAGATGTACGGAGCCAGCGTTTGCGCAACTGCAAGCCAGAATCGCGTCTGAACAAAAGGCAGTACATCGGCAAAACGTTTACAGATTGGATTACTACTCTCACTGGTTGTGTCAGCGCTTTTGCTCACGGGCTGCTAGTCTATACTAATAAGCAAAACATGAAGATTCTTGGTGAGAAAGTATTTACAGCATTCAGGCAAGTGTAGACTGCAGGTGTTTATAGAATGTCCAAGTATTGTGAAAGCCCCGCCGCTTGTTTCGATTCGTGCCACGAAATATAAGAACGTGTACCCCTAGGCTCTCACAGATAGTGCAGGTACAATGTTCCCAAGGTCTTTCAGACAAAGTGCGTTCGTATTTCTTTCTACTAATCAGCTTATCACGTATTTGCAACCCATCATCACCGAAACGCAATAGGTACGTATCATACTCAACAATAGCATCAAGTAAATCTTCAAAACTAGCTCCTGTTGACTTTCTATCGTTATAGTTTTGAAGCATTTGCAGACAAAGTTGCTCTTGTGACTGAACATCCTCTGGAGATTTTCCATTGTTTTTGACGAACTCGCGAACTTTTGGGTGAGATGACTGAGGCACTCGAATAGCAGTATACCATTTGCCGTCCGGTGCGAAGTAATTCTGTCCACTTCGTAACCAAGCTTTGCGTAGATAAGAGGCGCTGTCTATGCTTGCAACGCCATATCGTGGCAGTTCGTTAATGAGGGATAGCTTCGCGACACCGAAAAGATGAAACTGAATTTCATTTGAACTTCGACTCTTAAACTCCCGGACAACTTCATGAGTCGCCCTAAGAACATCACGAATCTGAAGAACGTTTAATCGCGCTATTCCTCCAATGGCTATATATGTGTAGCCCATTTTCAACAGATTTTCTACGCTATGGGCGTATGTTCCCGGAGTATCGCCTTGGGCGACGCCGATTGGAATGAATTTTAACTTCCGTTTTTTATGAAGTCTGATGAATTCAGTGGCGTTCTGTAAGGTAATTTCTATGCGCCTCTCACGCTCACTTTTTGAAAGGTACTTTTTTTGTTTTTTCTTCGTCGTCTCAGTTGATATATTAGTTGATTGCTGATTGATGGTCTGTGCTTCATATATAGTGTTTACCACTAAATGATCGACCGATGCTCCATAATCGACCCTAATGACTTCATAGTAGTCTAGCACCTCTTCGGTTTTATAGCGGGGTTCCTCTTCACTGACGTAGCTAAACGCTCCACAATCCCCAAAAATCTCCAAACCTTTTGGAAGTCGATAATATTTGTGGGCTCCAAGTTCTTGTACGACTTGGTAGTCTCTCGGGCTTTTTTCTACAATCGCACGACTAACCAATATGCCATCATACGGCGGTGACGGGAAAATCTCGTGTGCATATTGGTCTTCTGATAAATGCCGGTTGGGAGCAAAAGAATCGGATTGAAAGTCAAATTTCGGGTCAACCTTGTCTTTCCAGTCGGGGATGAAATACTTCATAGATTAGTCTCGTAACAATCGTCTTTTTATATGTCGCAATTCTTTCCTATCCTAGTTACGGATATCGCATAGGATATTCGCCTCTCTTGGCAGAGCAATTCCAGCGAATATCGCAAATGTCACAGGTGCGTTTGTCTGGCTCATGGCCTTGTTCTGGAGCGGGCCAATCATCATTTAACCTGCAACTCTCAATTTTCGCCACGGTGTTTTCGAAAGTTTCCAACGCAATTTGGATACGCTCTGGATCTAATGCCACTTTAACAAGAGCCTTAGATGGCCGAATAAGAGAGTGAGTTGCATCATCTAACTCACCTAGGAAATACAGTATCGCCTTCTCAGGATAACTGCCGTTGCGCTCACGATAAAGATCGGCATAAACGAGCATTTGGAACTCGTAACGGCGAAAATCTTCACCATTATGGTTTGGGCTATGCCCTCCTTTGTAGTCCCATATTTCTGGTTTCATTCCTGTTAACCAGCCGGGCGCATCCGCCAAAACATCCACTGTGCCATGGAGCAGGTAATCGCCTTGATCGGATTGCAAACGATGCTCCGTATCACGAACTCTAGGGTATAAGTGTGGACCTTCAATTTTATTAAACAGTTTAATGCGCCTTAGAGCAGCATCTCGTTCTGATGCTTGCATGAAAGCACGTACTGACCGAATTCCTCGTGCCCTCAAGGCAGTGTCAACTTCGTTAAAGTAATATTCTATGTCTTGATCGGTAGGAATTCTATTTTTTGTATTGGGATCTCTCAATCCCGCGTAGTGTGCATGGGCACGATCTAGAACTTGGTGAATTAATATACCGTAGTAGATTTGAACCGTGTGAGCGGGTTCAAATCCACTTACCGCGAAGTGCCCATACTGACGATTACATCGAAGAAATGATAAAACATCGGCTGTCACGCTATAGCGACGCTTTAGAGATGCGGGCTGAGACGGGGGTATGTGAAGTTTTTGAAAGTTTTTCCAAGACATTTTTCCCTCCTACAGTAGCTTTTGGAACTCATCTGTAAACCACGATCGTCCATAACCACCGAAGCCAATTCCTTGTTTCCTTAATTCAACAGCTGTTGTTAACCTATACTTCGGCAGAATTTAGGGTGACAAATTAAAAGGGAAGAAATTATCATACCTCTAATTCACCAAAAAAGATTGGAGGTATATAAGGGCAAACGGCGATTTGCCCACTAGTGTTATGGATAATTTCTTCCCAGAGATATGGATACCGTATTTGTTGAAGTTTCGTCAAGGGTTTTCTAAACCGACCTTCACCTATTTCGTCGGTTTCATCTTTTCGTTATTAATCGGACAAAGCCGAAAATGCCTTACCCACATTGCTGATACGTGTATTTTCGTTGATAAATCTCTATCCGGTTGGCACCGGTTTCTTTCGACCTTCCAGTGGGATTTGTCAGAAGTCATCGAATCTGTGATTGACCTACTTCTATCTGAACTTGGCGATTCACTGAGTTACGCCGGCCATCTGCTACTTGCTGTTGACCCGACAATGGTAAAAAAGGTGAAGGGAAAAATGAGTGGAGTTCAAAAATGGCAACAGAGTTCAACACACCCCGATAAGCAAGTCATTGGGCATCAATGGGTAATAGCTGGCTTTCTGGCACGTGTCAAACATCAATGGCATTGCCTACCCGTTATAAGTCGATTGATTTCAGGCAAGAGTAATCCATCTCATTTCGTTGTGGACACACAAGGCAATGCTCAACCGATGGGTATAATCGCCGCTGTGCTTGCTGCTGTCTTTTTCGTCAAGAATAGCGTCAAAGCAAAACCGTTGTGTGTTGTTGCCGATGCCTTCTTCTCAAAAGCCAACTTCATTAATCCACTAGTTGAGCAAGGGATTACACTCGTCACTCGTTTACGTCATGACGCCGTTGGATTCCTCCCACCATTCTACTGTGGGCGTGGGCGACCGCCTAAACGCGGTAAATGTATCAAACTCGCCAAATGCTTCAATCAGATGCAAAGACAGACCACAACTGCTTGGCTATATGGAAAGCAGTGCCAAGTGGAGTATCTCGTCATTGACCTCTTTCTGCGTGATGTGCAGCACAAAGTCCGTGTGGTCATCGCTGATGGAACAAACCGCCCTATCCTTTTGGTCTCCACTTCTCTCGATTTATCGCCGACTCAGATTCTTGAGATATATGCCGCTAGGTTTTCAATCGAAATCGCTATACGTGAACTCAAACAATACTTTGGTTTGGGCGACTATCAATCTACGACTACCTTAGCCTTCTTGCGGTTCACGCAACTTTGTTGTATCGCTGCAAGTTTGGCTCGACTCGTCTTATTGAAGCACCACTCACCTGAAGGAATTCATGAAACCGCCAGTGAATCAACCACTACATCAACCGTTTCTTCAGTCCGCCAACAACTTAGACGCTTTGTCATGCGCCAATTGATTTTCAACAAGTCCACTGATGATGCGGATTTCACCAAATGTCATATTGACATCAAGGCAATCTTCCGTGTCGCCGCTTAACAATAATGTTTCCGATATATCTCAATCAATAATGCTCTGTTTTTTCTGCCGAAGTATAGGTTAACAAGACTAACGAGTATTCCGCACGGGAATATGCTACATAGAAAAAACGAATATTGTCCTGCTCCGCGCGCTGTTGTGCTTCAAATGCTGTTGCAAGAGGCTTGATTCGAAACTGATGCATCGTGTCTTCAAGTAGAAGTTCTGGTCCACGCTTGACGTTTTGAACACCAATATTCGAAACAAATACAAATGGAAACTCAAGCCCTTTGGCTTGATGCACAGTCATAATTGGAAAACGCCCAGGTGGGCAGATAACCTCTTCATCTTCTGGGTCGTTGAGTCCTTCTGATACAAGCAACCCCACGAGTGAATGATAGAGGTGATTTAACTGCAAAGGCTTAAGCTGACCGTCTTCGTGAGAGTCTGTTCGTAAGGTACCCCGAGTCGACCCAATATCGTCCGGAAAAGGTAGCATACAGTAGGATTCAAGGACTTTCGATAACTGCCCCAAACGAACTCTCCGTTCGGGATCTAGTCGCCAAGTAGCGAACGGTTCTAAACTGATCATGTGATAGAAGATTTCCTGAATCGTAGCGTTTATCTTTGTCGCACCTTGGCTCGACGATTGGGTGACTGTGCTGTTCGCAGGAATCTTGCTAATCCGATCGATTGCATACTTAACATAATCAGAAAAGCTGGACTGCGGAACTGCATAGCATTCATAGGCTCGAATCCAACTTTCTATCATGCCTCTTATTGGATTGTCCTGTTTCATTTTCGAAATTTGCCGTTGATTAGAATCTAAAATTGCCACTAACGCGCCAAGTGTCGTTTGGATTTCAGGATACTCTAGGAACGTTCGACTACGTGGATTGTAGATTGAGATTCCGTTCTGTGCTAATGCTTCTTGATATGGCCCCGCTGATCTCGGTTTGGATTGCGTGCTTCGTAGAAGGAGGACGCATTGATTTAAATCGTTCACAACTCCGTTTTCCCGCAGTCCGCATATGAGTTGTGCGAAACGGTTTGCGAGATCCGCCCGAGTTTGACCGACCAAATATGAGATTGCTGGGTATTCACTCAACTGGGCGCCCCACGAAGTTCGCCTTGTACGCCATTGCGAATCTGGAACTAAACTCGGTTTGTCGGAAACGCGCGCTCCACGTTGTGTCATTACGGGAAAGGACTTGATATACTTATCACACCAATCGACAATATCCGGGTGCGATCGATAGTTCGTCGAAAGAGGTTTAAGAGATACTTCTACTTCTGAATTCCATGCACACTGACATGCTCGATCAAAGTTCACCATGCATTCTACTGTACCTCCTCGAAATCGGTACAAAGCTTGATCGTCATCGCCGACGACACACAGATTATGCGGTGGGTGCTGGGCTAATCGCAAGTAAATCTCCTCCTGAATCGGGTTGGTGTCTTGATATTCATCAACAAGTACATGAGAGACACCAGGATGATCTAACGAATCGTCGCCCCGAAGAAACTTTCTACTACTTTGGCTACCAAGAAAATCCAAAAATTTCAACTGCAAATGCGCAAAATCACATGCCTTGTGTGATTCTAGACTCTGTTGATATTCAGTGTAAGCGTCCGCTAGAGTTTTCCAAATCCCACCTTCTGCTCGCATTTGGGATACGTCTATCAAATCTTCAACGATTCGATTGAACAGTTGAACTGTTGCATTGGTGCGAATCCATCGATGCGGGAGAAATGGTTTAGATTCGGTCCATTGATAGCCAGTTGAATTAAACCGCTCCGCAAGAAAGTGAAAATGCTTCCAAAGAGGCAAATAAATCTCTGGTGTTGCATCGCCCGATGTTAATTCTGAATGCTCACGAACAAAGAGTAATTGGTCAATATTATCATCATCAAAAAGACGATAATTCTGATATTCTTCGTAACGATATTCTTGCATAATGTCATTACACAGGCTATGCAGAGTGCCAACTCGCATCCCAAACAAATCAACGGACTTTAAATCCGCATCGGCACGGTCAAAGTAGCCTTTATAAATCGCTAAGCGGTCTTGAATGTTTTTAGCTGCTTTCTTTGTAAAAGTAGTAACAATAATCGAATTGGGGTTAATTCTGTCAACGCAGGTTAATTTCAAGCATCTTAACACTAATACTTCTGTCTTACCTGATCCAGGGCCGGCAATCACCCAAAGTGGCCCCGTACCATGGGTAATCACGGCTTTTTGTTCGTCATTGAGTTTTCGACCTGAATGTTGCTCAACTACATTCAGCATCTGCTGAAGATCCATCTTATATCCTCTCCTTCGATAGCACAAAAATTAGATGTCTAATGCAACTTTGATGGTATAGTGAAAGGTCTTATCTTGGGCTGCTGTCGTTTACAGACTCAATCAACTCATATAACCATTTTTTCATTTGTGACATTTTACATCCGATGCCGCCAGTGGGGTAGAGTACTCTTTGACCTGCCCTACGAATGCCATCTGATTGTTCAATTGCAATCAAGTACGTTTTTGCTAAATTGACGAAGATTTCGCGATAGTCTTCCCGATTAAGGTGCGAATCCAAACCAACACTTACCTCCGACTGCAGAGCAAGCGCTCGTTCTCTTGTCATTTTACAGTTATAATTTTCGATAGGGTAATCAGAATCTAGTAGACCGTACTTTGCTGACAGGATAAGTATATCCAAGTTCTCTGCAAAGTATCCTTCCCGTCGCGCTTTCCGTAAAACCCGAAAGTTTACACCATCATATCTCTCAATGGCAGGTAACAAACTAGAATCAGAATTTTTGCGCTGTGAGCAACTAACGAGCAACAAATATTTAGCATTTGAGGTCATCAAAACTAACTTCCGATTTGTTGACTCCGTGTGTAACGGAAGTTTATCAGGATTCTACTGGTTATTTCTCCAGAGATTCTCAATTGGCCGTGGTCTCGCGGTTCCAGGTTCACTGTATCTGTTTCTCACTTTGACGAGGGTAGACATTCGCGTTTTCAATGCATCGCCTGTAACAATGGCAACACCTTCCTTAACGGTCTTTAACGTTTCCAAATCCTCAACAGATAGCCCCTCCCCAACATTTCTGATGTAAGCCTGATCATCGGGGTTAATGGCTCGATGCAAAATCAGCGTGTTGGCTTGGGAAACGGTTAATGGATCAACACTTGCCGGTCTTTGTGAGATAACTAGCATACCGAGTCCCATTTTCCGCCCTTCGGTTGCAATTTGCCGAGCAGCGAGCCGAGCCGCCCTTGTGGCGGGGTGCATTTCGCCACTAGGACTGCTTTCTTCTTGGCGCGGAATCAACGTCCGAGCTTCCTCAATAGCAAACAAAACCGGATGAGCATTTCCATCCATGGCGAAGTTCCTTGACTTGTATTCATCAAAGGCGAATTCCATAACCGCGTAAATCAGGGCTCGCCTTGCATGATCGTTCTCTAAATCTGATAGGTTAAATATTGCAGTTGAAACATTCGATAAGCATCCGTCCCTCAAGCAGAAATCGTTAATGAAACGATTTATTTCTAGCGACTGACATTGCCGCCGTCCCAATGCTCTTACTACGCGCGCCGCTTTGTCAATGATTCGATTCAATGGCGCTTGCGAAGGATGCGGTTGATCGTTTCTCCCCCTCAACTCACCAATACGTCTTCGAAGATAGAAAAGAAGCTGGGCATCTGACAAATCAGCTAAATTATTAGGCAGACTATCTAACCAATCTATCACGAAACCCTCTTGCGCTTCTGTAAACGTTTCTGCCGCAATTGCTTCAATTAACCTCATTGTAAAATACGGTCCCTTTTCGCGATACACACGAAGCGTGGGAAAAACACTAAGATTGATAGTAAGTTTTCGATTCGCTAACCCTTGAGGTAGATCGCGGTGTAAATTCAGTTGCTTGATTTCAGCAATGACGGCATTCAGTTCGTCTCCCAACTCGTCAGGCTGTTGCGTCAAATCAATCATCGAATTGCGATTCTTGATTACACAAAGATTCAGCAAGCGATACATTATATTCTCACTTGTCAATTCCCTGTTGATGTTTTCGTTGGCGAGGTCTCCGAAAGAAGGGTCGAAATTGTTCCACCGTTCATATGTCGTTGGTTGAACACTGGTGAGTAATTCCCTGTATTCGTTGATTTTTCGTCTCAGCTCCTCATCAGCTTCTACTCTTTCCCTGAAGTATTGATTATATAAGTCTTGACGCATCCGATTGATATTGACGTAATCAGCATGCGGATCGAATACAATGGTCTTCGCTCCGCGGAACATCAGTTCCTCTAGAAGCACAGCTGATGTGGTTGTTTTTCCCATCCCCGTCATGCCGAAAACACATGCATGCATCGTAATTATGGAGTCTGCGTTCAACGAAACCTGTGCCTGTGATTGTCTGCCGGGTGTTTCAACGTATCCGAGACGCAGGTGCCACTGTTCATCAGCGGAAAAAAGTTGGTTAAGTATGTCTTCCGACAATGGTTCAACCTGCGTTCCCGGTTTTATTGGCTGGGTCAAAGGCTCAATTGTTTCATCTCCGCTATTATATCTACCAATGACTTCGCACTTAGCTTGGTACAATGTGAATCGTCGCGACATCAAGTCTGGAAACCTTATTCCTGCAGACTCAGTTTCCGAGTAAAACTTCGCGGTATCTCTTCCTAGAAGCGGATTCTCCGTATTTACATCAACAACTCGTGCAACAACCAGGTCCCCATTGTCCAAATTGACCTCAACATAAGCAAACTTCAGATGACTTCGTTCCTGCCCTTGGGCATCTCCAAACAGAAAGGCGAATTCCCGCGTTGAGGTTTCTCCAAAAATAACGCCTAATGCCATTAATCTTTTCCCCCTAATCGCGATCGTAAAAGTCTCTTCGAAATTTTTGAGTTACCGCTAGAAGAACCTCTTTCAGATCCATTTCGCTTAATCCGAGCTGGTTCAACGCTCTCGTTGCTTGTTCAAACAGAAAAGACTCAGTCACTGTCGAGATAATCTCTTTCGGCATACGCGCGATTTTGTCCGCGTAATACAAAAATACCGGAAGCCCGTAACTAGTATAAGGAAGACTCGCAATATACGTAACTGCTAAAACCTCCTTCCAATTATCTTCCTCCCCTTGTTCTAAAAATTCTACTCGAATTGGTGCCCTGAAATCGCTTGATCTAACAAAACTCATCAACATTCGGTAGTCGTCGAACGGAAATATATTATTTATTATTTGATCTATTAAGGCTTCCCGCGCTGGGTCTTCGGATATGGATGAGGAACCTAACGTAAAATCGAAAATCTCGAAATTCTTACCTCTCGACAGGTACCTTCGAATTGGCACAGGCAAGGTAAATTCTGACTCAATTAATCTTTCATCATCAAATTTCAGTGAAAAAGACTGGATCATTTCATCATCCCACCCAGATTTATCAATAAGACCTCTGAATCCCCTTCGAATGTGCTGTTTATTGAAACTCACATCATAAGCATCGAATAATCTGCGAATAATCTCTTGATTGACGCTATTTTGTCCGAAACGTTCAATTTGATATTGAACATAGAGCTTCGAATATTCTGTAGAACGGGCATTTTCGACACAACCAATCAGGTGGAAACCCATCTCATTAGCTAAATTCGATAATCGTCTTAGCAAAGAAAAATAGAAACAAATTCCCGGAATCTCTCCCTCCTGAATCCTTGTACTGACAGCTTTGCTGAGTTCAGTAGTAGGGGACAACGCGGTGAATTGATCCAAACTAATATTATAGATTGGATCGGCCATTATGGAATCCAATAGCTTGCCTTGAGCAACATCTTGTGTTTCCTGACTAATGTCGATTGGCGGGGATGTATCAGCGGTAACAACTTTCTTAATTACCTCTCGTTTAAACAAGAGGTTTAGAAACGGCGCGATTTGTCTTATCAAGGGACCATGCAAGATAACTGCAAATATCGGCTCGTTGAAATTTTGAAGGATTTTTGCCGTATAGAAAGCAACGTATAGATTTAGGAGATAAGGTAGAAAGTCCATCTTCCTGTCGAAGTCTTCTTCGCCCTCAAGCCTCAGAATAGAAGACACCGCAAGTATTCTTTCCTCAGATGTCTGTGGAGATTGAGGCACTTTATAGCCAAGCGCGCAACTGTGTCTGTATGCCACCTCCCCGACGAAACTCTCTTTGTCAATTATGGATTCATCAACCGAAATGACCCATTTTCCTTCCATTTTGGAACAAACCTTCGAGAGTAGTTTAGCATCGAATTTTCCTCTTCCAATAGCGTAGTTCCTAGAGGCTACTTCCTTGTGAACAGCGGTTTTCGTAATGTTCCGCATATAGTCATTCACAAGGAATTCTACATTAGTGTCGAGTCTTTTCTCAAGGTCGCCTTCTGACAATTCTTCAAATTGTGTAAGGATGTTTTCCAATACGCGCCCAGCCGCATCCCTGAAGGCTGCATCTTTATAAAATTGAAAATGGAGTTGGTTATTCATTATAATCCATCACTTTGTGGGCTTAGAAACGATCCGCATTAATCTGGCCACTCATAGTCAGCGTATTTGCTCCCGATGGGTGAAACCTAGTCTTCATAAAATGCTAGGCTTGAAATGACTGTGTTATCTTTCCCTGCCTGATACCGTTCAATGTCACTCGACTCGATACGACCTTCCGACATGGAGACGTCCAATTGTTCGGCAGTTTCTTGAATATGTCGATACGTTGTCCCGGGCAGCTCAATGCCGTTGGTTAGCCGCTCTGTGCGGCGGCGATGTGCCAGATCGCCAGGCACCATCACCTCATCAATTCCCGGGGCGGGAGGCGTCTCCCTCATACCATCAAGGAAGGCGCGTACCCCGCGTTGATATGTCGCAAGCGGTGTAAAGGCTTGGACGTTTATCACCTGCATAAACGCTCCGCTCATGCCGTCTATTCCGAGGTCGATGTCAGGGGATAAACCTCCCAACAGACAGGTAATTAGCGAAAGCGCGTACCCTTTGTGCCCTCCGAGCGGAAGCAGCCACCCGCCGTCGAAAAAGTCTGTGGGTTTAACGGTGGCGTTGCCCTGTTTATCAAGGATGCAGCCTTCAGCAAGGTCTAGGTTTTTGCTTAGGGCGACTCGAATTTTTCCCTCCGCCACCACACTTGTGGCAAAATCGGCGATAAACGGCGCCCCGTCGCCCGTCGGAACACTGATCGCAATCGCGTTCGTATCGAGCTTGCCAATCGCACCGCCATAAGGCACAACGCGAGTGGGGGTCGTACAACCGAGACCGACGCCGCACGTAATGATGCCTATGCAACCGGCGCGCGCCGCGGCTTCCGCGTATTCCCCCAGCCGCCCGATGTGGCTCATGTGAACGAGATTGGCGCAAGCCACATTACCGGTCTTCGCCTTCTCGATTGCCAAGTGGACAGTCCTCAGAGCCGCATAGTGTCCGAACCCTTGACCTCCATCGACCAGCAGTGAATTTGGCGCCTCTTTCACCACCTTCGGCTCGGCAGCGGGTTGTAAGGAGCCATCGACTATCCAACCGAGATACTGCGGAATACGGAGGACTCCGTGGGAGTCGTGCCCGGAAAGATTTGCGTTGACCAGAACCCCCGCTACGCTGTCGGCGATGTGGCGGGGCGCCCCCACCGCCATGAAAATTTGTCGGGTGATTGCATGAAGATGGCACGCGGTGAAGTTGTGTGTTTCGACCAAGATCCGTATCCTATTTGGCGCAACTCTGTCCCTAATGGACTATTCTTCAGTCGATTGTTCTTTAATGTTTGCGTGCCATCAACTTACCTGATACCGCGCGACATCGTCCTGCTCAACGATGTCCTCACCCAAAGAGATGTTCAACTCCGCGGCGTGTTCCTGTAGTTTCTGATGAATGGTATCCGGGAGATCGATCCCACTAACCAACCGCTCGGCGCGGCAGCGAGATTCAAAGTCTCCCGGTACCAGCACCTCATCGAAGCCCGGCGCCGGTTGGGTCGCTCTCATACTGTCAAGGAACGTCCGAACAGCCTGTTGGTATTTTTCCAATGGTGTGAAAGCTTCGACATTTATCACCTGCATGAATACGCCGCCCATACTGCCTTTTTCGATGTCGAAATCTTCGCACAACCCTCCCAACAGGCAGGTTACCAACGATAATGCGTAGCCCTTGTGACCGCCGAACGGCAGCAACGAACCGCCATCGTAGAAGTCCATTGTCTTGACGGTCGGATTGCCGTGCTTATCCAAAATATGTCCTTCGGGCACGTTCGCTCCTTTGCTTCGGGCGACACGGAGCTTACCTTCGGCAATCACGCTGGTCGCGATGTCGGCGACGAACGGCGAATCGTCACCGGTTGGACAGCCGATGGCAATCGGATTTGTACCCAAGCCTCCAACCGCGCCACCAAACGGAACGACGGGCCAGGCGCCCCGCTGCCCGGTGCCAAAGGTGATGATACTGATGCATCCCGCGCGCGCAGCTGCTTCGAGGTATTCTCCCAGCCGCCCAATATGAGTGGTATCGTAGAGGCTGGCACAGGCAACATTAAAACGCTTTGCCTTGTCAATCGCGAGCTCGACCGATTTCTGAGCGGTGAAGTGTCCGAATCCAAATCCGGCATTCACGACAAAGGTAGTGTCGGTTTCCTTGACCACTTGCGGCTCAACCTTCGGACGCAATCTGTCGTTCGCCATCATGTCCAAATATGATGTAATGCGCAACACGCCGTGCGAATCGTGCCCGGAGAGGTTCGCGTTGACGAGGATGCCTGCAACAGTGTCGGCGATATGGCGCGGTGTATCGACCGCCATGAAAATCTGCCGTGAAACGGCGTGAAGGTAACTTGCTTGAAAATTGTGAGTTTCAGCCAAAGTTTGGTCTCCCTAGGAAATTATTTTTGTGGATAAACTCCTCTTATAACTAAAGATGGAGAATTGCTTAAGGTGTATCCAAGAGTGGGAATTATGCGAAGTCCCATGATCCCTGTCCCGACCAAATTGGGTAACCATTCTCGCTCGGCACCGTACCGACTGGGTTATGGTTGTATTCGTCAACACCGCGCACAAGATAGCTTTCAAATGTCGACCAACCCTCTACGTTCAGGTCACATTTGACGTTGGTCGGCGCGAATCGCATCGTTTGACCGGCTCGGATTCTATCCGAGTTATTTGGACCCGATCCGTGCAGTAAACGGTTATCGTGCAGTGATATTTCACCGGCTTTTAGATCTAGCGTGACCACTTCGCCCTGATCGATCACCTTTTGGTCAGCTTCCAGATGCAGCACGTAGTTTTCATTCGCTACTCTATTGTGCTCCACGGGCTCCCATAGGTGACTGCCCCGTACGATTTGCATCGCACCATTGGTTTCATCCGTGTCAAATAGCGCAAGCCACACGCTCACGGTCTTCTTGGGTTCCAATGGCCAATAGCGTGAATCCTGGTGCCATGGGACGACCGTCTCGTCGTGCGGAAACTTTGCGAAGCAGTGTGCTCCCCACTGAAAGAAATCCGTGCCCAGCAAGTCCTCGACGTAATCCAGTATTATCGGGGTTCGACACAGGTTGTATACATATCGATTTGCCTTGTGCCAATGATTTACGCGACTCATGTGGACACCCTCGGGCAACATTTCGGCCAATTCCTTAAACCGTTGCTGAAGAACGGGTATAGCGGGCCCATCGAAAACTGGTAGGTTCTTGATGTAGCCCCATGTGCGAAATTGTTCCTTTTCTTCCTCGGTCAATCGACGCGCTTTAGGGCTAATTGGCAAGTTAATCATGAGGTGTTTTTTCTCACTTCTTTAGAGCTTGTTTAGAGTCTGTTTGTATTGTGATGGCAAAACCATATCGAGTTGGCATTGGCTTTTAGGATCGATCTCCAGGTCGCGACTGGTTATCGCGAGCCGGCGAGAATCTCTATCGCACCTGCTGTTCGTTCGTTTGAACTTTTGCTATCCGGTAGCTTGCTTGATAGCGATTCGGTAATCGCACTATGATAGACGCATACCGAATGGCAACGCATCTTTGATTTAACGGTATACCCGTTGTTTTAGTCCATGGCAGCAACGGCATCTTCGCCAAGGTGTTCGAGGAGCCACCCCCTCAGAGGCACATCCTCGTCCTTCGGCGAATAGCGTCCATTTTCCGAGGAGGCATCGCCTAGCAACTGCTTTCGAATCAGATCGCAGCCTTCATGTTCATACAAGCGTTCTATCGTTACCCCCACGGTCTTTGGGCGAATCCAGCGATAACCGTAGCCGTAGAAGATAGCCTTGCGCGTAACATCGGAATGATTGGGGCTGCGGGAATGCCACATCCGCCTATCGAAAAACACCGCCGTCCCGGGTTTCACACAGATGGGTATCGCCTCATCCGGCATACCATCAGCGCCGATGAGACGCGGATCGCGCCCCACCTCCGAAAAAGATGACGGGATTTCTGATGAAAGGTGGCTGCCGGGGATGATGAGGAAGTTTCCCCTACCCGGCTCCGACATGTCGCTGAGAAAATAGGCGACTTTTAGTGATAGGCGTGGACCCACCGATGTTTTGAGTTCGACATTAACTCGGGCGCTGTCTTGGTGCCACTCCAACCACTCCTCTTCAGGCAAAGGCGGTCTGATGTCCATGTGCGCGGTGTATGAATAGATGTTCCACCCCAGAACGCCCCAGACTTTCGGAAAGGTAGTGTGCCAATCTAGCAAATCAAGAAAAGCATCATCCTCCGTCGGAGAACGGAAGATAAAACTATACCACGACTCGCCGTTGGCTTTTCCAGCTTTCACATCCTCTTCGTGAAGGCGATCCATTGCAACGGATAACCGATTTGTCTCCTCTCGAGACAAGGCATCTTCAACGATAAGGTAGCCTTGCTCCTCGAAATGCCTGCGTTCTTCGTCCGTCAATGTATGTACGAGACAGTCTTCCCGCATGATTATTCTCCGGACATTTTACTCTCTATAGTGTTTAGGGGATTGATAAACTAATGTAATTTGGCGTTCAACCCAATCTACCTGCCCAGTACCGGTTGGAGGTTTAGACCGATATCTTGCAGGACGCTCTTTTTGACCTTGCAAATCATTGTGTAGGCGGGGTCGAACACATTTCCCACGTCGTATTCAACACATTGACCGAGCAAGATATGGGGTTCGTTGCCTTCAAGACCGAGTTCCACCAGCCAGCGAACCATCTCGGTGGTTGCGTGTTGTACGGCCTGATCGAGGGGACGGGCATTCCCGGCGGCGAATATATAGTTTTCATTCTCTCCCCGGGGCCAGTGGATGCGTTTACCTTTGATTAGAGTGACCGTGAACTCGATATCGAATGAGATCTCAACTCCGGTGCCCACAATCTCGCCATCGCCTTGAACGGCGTGGCCGTCGCCCAGAAAGAACAGTGCCCCATCGGCGAACACGGGAAGGTAGGCAGTCGCGCCTTGGCAAAACCCACGATAATCCATGTTTCCCCCGTGCTCCGCGGACGTTGCGGTTGAAATAGCTTGTCCGCCTTGGGCTGCCACACCGAAACACCCCACCATCGGTTCAAGAGGAAGACAAAACTTCCCTAACCTCGTTTCTGGGGAGATGAGTGTCGCCGTCCACTTGTCCACGTCAATTTCCCATTCGGCGCCGCCGCTCTTCGGTAAGTTGGCGGCGACATAGTAGGGATCTAGGACATTTGGCGCAACGACGGTTGCGGTGCGTCCAATCCTTCGGTTGGGGACAATTCGATCGAAGTGGACAGCGAGCGTGTCACCGTTAACGGCGTCTTCAATATAGAATGGGCCAGTCTGCGGATTTCCGCCCTGCGTGACTGCCCGATCCTCAGAATCACGTCCTGCGTTGTCGACGGTCGTGGTCACCACCGTATCGCCGTTTTCAATGTGCAGAACGGGTTCGTGTGTACCAATAGCAGTGTAGTAAACGTTCGGCTCAAAATGGTGAGTTGCCATCGTGTTCTCCCAAGCGTCGCAATTTGATACGGTAACATGCAATTACCGGGAATCGCGCAGATGTATATAATGAAATACCGCTGCAATGCGGGTTAACACACCCTGCAGCGGTATTGTCGCAAAACCTCGTTTCAAATAATAATTACTTTATTTGTGGCCTATATCCACGCCATCAAGTACTACCGTTCCCAAGTCGTAGGAGTAATCTCCCAATCAAGTGAACGAATAGTGAGGGCGATAGTTAATCCCACGCGATAGAAAATCCTACCCGTTATCCACTCGTTTTATCTTACAGCCTTTGCATTCAAACAAAGATTTTAACCCATCTCCGAGCCGCCCGCGACGCTGATAGAGAGACCTGTAAGGTAGTCTGATTCGGCGGAGGCTAGGAATGACGCGGTTTGTGCGACATCGTTGACACTTGCTACCCGCTTCCAAGGGACGCCCAAGCCGCTCTTTTGCATGTTTTCCGCGTGGCGCCCTGTTCTGTGAAACTCCTCGCCTGTAATGTCTTCCCCGGACAGCGCGGCTCCGAGGTAGCTCCACCGCTCGGTATCGACAATGGCGGGACAGATGGCATTGACATTGATTTGATGTGAAGCCAATTCCATTGCCAGCGCTTGGGTAAATCCGACAACCCCGAATTTGGCGGCACAGTAAGCGGCAAACCGTCCACGTCCGCGTTTCCCCGCCGCAGACGCCATCGTAATTATCTTTCCTCCAGGCTCGCGTTCCAGCATGTGGCGGGCAACCGCTCGGCAACAGAGAAATGTACCCTTGAGGTCGACGTTGTGCACAGCGTCCCACGCCTCCTCATCCAAGTCAACCACCGGCACTCGATCCGGTCCCGGACGAGCGCCGGCACTGGTCACAAGAATATCAATCCGTCCGAACTCCTCAATCGCTCGGAACACCATATTTTCGACCTGCTCCGCGTCGGAAACGTCGGCTAGGATACTAATTGATTTTCTTTCTAGCTTCTCGATTTCTCGGACGACGGAAGCTACCCCTTCCCAAGCCGTCCCCCAGTCAGGGTAGGGATTGCTGACGATGTCGTTCACGATGACATCGGCGCCCTCTTTCGCAAGCTGCGTTGCGATGGCGTGACCGATTCCACCTTCACCGCCGGCGCCCGTCACCAGTGCAACTTTTCCGCCGAGATTGTACATATGAATCTACCTTTCCGTCAGTTGAGTTCGCGCGCATTACACCATGCACGGAGCGTCTTACACCTCTCCTCCGGGCCCATCGGCTTTGGCAACCTTGATACCTGTTCCTTCCATCTGTCTCCGTACATACGCCTTACATTCCTCGACCGTGGAAAATGGTGAATTGGGATGTGTTGCGATACTGATACTTAAATCCTGTGCGCCGAAATACAGCATGGCAATACCGGGTTTGGCAAGTTTGCGTGCGTTCACCACCCCGTCAACCGTCTCTAGCTGGAAAGTGAGGATTCCGTTTTCGTTCCACCATTCAATATATTCGTCGCGTTCAGTATACTTGTCTCTACCGTAGCCGTTGGGCGGCGGGAAACTTCGAATGCCCACCGGCGGGTAGTAAAACGCGCGGATAGCTTCATCGACGACAGCCTCGTCGTCTACCTGTGGTATAACAATGGCGGCCGGTCCGAGGTCGCACAGATTTCCGATGAGATAGGCGTGTTTGGGATGCTTGATACGCAACTGAACCGGTATTCCGAGTTCGTGCGCATTCTTACAGAACGACCAAAGCTTCTCTTCATCAAAAGGACCGTGTTGACTACATACCCCAAGCATATCGTACGATCCCTGCTTGAGGATCGCCGCAAGTTCGTCCTTGGTCGCATCCATGGGCGCGCCACCAATATTTAGGGTTTCTCCGTTGCGAATCCGTTCCCTTAATGTAGCGTTGTCTGGCATGTCTATGCTCTCCTTGAGATTATGCTGTATCATTCACCGAGCGGGATGGGTTTAGTGATGATTTCAGATGGGCAGCGATAGGCGAAAAAACTAGCGTCTTATTTTACCTGTGTTTCGTATCCTCGTCAACCCAAATCTTGCGTGCTATGAGGCCATCCGCGCAAACACACTAGGCGGGGGAAACGCATCTAAATTTTCTGCCTGACAAAAAAGCAAATCAGGCTAAGTTTGTGATAATTTTTTTAGGGGTCGTAGGTTGGGTTGAACGAAATTCGTTAATGATCGCTAATCTTTAGAAGAGTTTTCGAGTGCCCACTTTGCCTGAACCTTCCAAAATTTGAGTGAAACCCAACATTAATCGTACATTCTACCGCCATGAAACAGCCTCTATAATTAGATGTGTTTCCCCTAACACACCAGGCAGGGGAAACGCATCTGATTTTTCAGAATAGAGTTGCTAGAATAGTAGTCAAATAATTGTCGTCCCATGCGGCTTTGAGCCGCTTGTTGGCGACACCAAGTTTGGTTGACTTCTCAGACTTGAGTAGATTGAGAGCAATGCGTCGGACGATGGCGAAGTTCTCACCGCTGTTGTCTTTACGAATCCGGGAGGCGTCTTCACGAAAAGCAACATCTAATACCCAATGACATGAGTTTTCAATCCGCCAGTGATGCCTAGTGGCTTCAAGCAACTGGGCTGCATCACCAGGAAGCGAAGAAATATAGTAGCGTGTCTCTGTGGTCACTTGTTGGTTGACTTCTCGCTCGGCGGTGATTTTGACGACGGAGTTGAGATTGACGAAGTTCTCACTTGTTCTAAGAGTAGAAATTACACCGGGGTCTGCAATCGCATAAGCCGTGCGGGTTTCTATACGTCCATGATTGCCGTCAACGGTTTGCGTCGAGTCGACTTTAACATCTCTTATCTCACCCGTTGAGACGCCATCAAACAAAAGTCGAACATCTTCAGACAATTGTCCTTGATTGGCTTTAAGCGCGAAAACGTAGTCGGCATCTGAATCCACAATGGTTTGAGCGATGTCGGTTTGACAACCCATCGCATCAATAGTAACAATGCACCCTGACACGTCCAATACTTCAAGCAATTGAGGCATGGCTGGAATCTCATTGGATTTGTCTGCAACTTTGATTTGTCCTAGTGCCACGCCTTGATGGCACGCCCAGGCACTAACCAAGTGAATGGCTGCTTTGTTGTTATGAGTATCGTAAGAACGACGCAGTTGTTTTCCATCAACCGCAATCACTTGACCTTGCGTTACTTCAATGGCACTACGAATCCAGTTGATGAAACATTCTTCAAATTTGGTAGCGTCTAGCGCACTAAATACACGCCTGAATGTATCGTGCGACGGGATGCCTTTTGGTAATTCCAAGAACCCGGTTAACCATTTATACTTGGCGTCTCCGAATGATTGAACTGCTACCCAATTATCGGCGCCGCAAATAACCGCGCAGATAGTAATGACAATAATATCAAGCAATTTATGGGGTGTACGACAATCATCTCGTCTGGGGTCTGGCAATGATTCAAAGTGGGCTTCAATAGACGAAATTGGGGGATTGGACATGTGTTCTACTCCTTAGAAAAGTTTACACAAGCATATCCCACGTTCCTCTCATGTCAACACCAAAATTTAGATGCGTTTCCCCTGACACACCAGGTGAATGCCATTGACGGAATTTCCGGTTTCACATATAATGGGTGGGACGATGTTTTTGCCGACCCGAAAATCAGGAGATATACATTATGGCTTATGACCTACTCATCGAAGGCGGAACCCTAATCGACCCTGCGCAGAGTATCCACGCGACGAGGGACGTAGCGTTTGTCAACGGCGTGGTCGCAGCCGTCGGCGACGATCTCCCGAAGAGCGAGGCGCGTGAAGTGGTGGATGCGAGCAGTCGAATCGTCACGCCGGGATTAATTGATTTGCACGTGCATGTGTTCTACGGTGTAGGCCATTACGGCATTGAACCGGATCCCACCTGTTTGGCAAAAGGCGCCACCACAGTCGTCGACGCCGGGTCGGCAGGGGCAGATAACTTCACCGGTTTTCGGAAGTATGTGATTGAGGTGAGCGAGACAAGCATCTTCGCCTTCCTCAACGTCTCGTCGCAGGGAATGATGACGGAGGAGATTGGCGAGTTCGAGATGCCGGAATACGCCAATGTGAGCAAAGCGTGCCAGATGATTGAGCAACATAGCGATCTCATCTTGGGTGTAAAGGCACGGCTGACTCGGCACTCGATTGCTAGTGAACGGTCAGGACTGACACCGCTGTATCGCGCACGCGAAGCGGCGGATGCCGCGGGATTGCCCATCATGATACACCCGCAAAACGCCTGGTGCGACTCACTTGACGATATTCTCGCCGTCATGAAGGAGCGAGATGTTTTGACACACTGTTTTCATGATAGGGCGTGCGGCATCATGGATGAGGACGGCAATGTACGAAAATCCGTCCATGAAGCGATGGAACGGGGGGTAATATTTGACGTTGGTCACGGCGCCGGATCGTTTTCGTGGGGCATAGCCGAGCGCGCAATGTCTCAGGGCATTGAACCGCAAACCATCTCTTCGGATTTGCATGCCCACAATGTTAATGGTCCTGTCTATGACCTGGCGAACGTCGTTACCAAGTTCCTCCATCTCGGCATGAGGGTTGACGACGCTATCGCAAAAGTCACTTCTGTGCCGGCGGAGGTGATTTTGATGCCCGACAGTATTGGAACACTGGCTGTTGGCGCTTGGGGGGACGCAATTATATCCGAGTTGCGCGAGGGTGAATTCGAGTTAGCGGACTCTCGTGGCGAAGTGCGTACGGGTAGACAAAAGTTCGTGCCCGTTACGATTGTCAAAGGCGGACGGGTGTATCGGCAGCACCTTTAACAGAAATGGGGATAGGTATGAATATTAGTCAAGAAATTTACGACCACTACTGGGAAAAGGGATGGGTCGTCGTCGAAGGGGTGTTCACGCCGGAGGAGGTTGAGCGCATCGCTCAACTCGCACTCGAAGTCACGGACGACGAAATAAAACAGGGCGAATCGTCAAATTACTCCATAGACTACGCAGGAGATGGTAGAATCGCACCTCGAAAACTCAATTACCCGTTCGAGAAGGGCGTTACATTCCAAACTTTCGTGCTTGATCCTCGACTCCGTGACATCATCAGAGATCTAATCGGTGTCGAGCCGTTGCTGTTCGCGGATCAGATTTTCATGAAGCCGCCGCACTTTGGCACTGCCAAACCGTACCATCAGGATAACTTTTACTTCAAATGCGATCCGGCTGATCATGTTATTACCGTGTGGGTGGCGATGGATGACGCCGATGAAGCCAACGGTTGTTTGCGTTACATTGAGGGATCGCATAAGGGACCGGTATTGCCGCATGAGGTGCCTGATCCGGAAGAAAAGCACAACCTGGTGCCTCCACCGGCGTTGATTGACCTGTCAAAGGAGGTGTTGGCGGAGGTGAATAAGGGTGGAGTTGTGTTTCATCATAGCAAGATGCTGCATACGTCTCATCGTAACGAATCCGAGCGGTGGCGACGCGGGTACGCGAGTCATTGGGCGAGCGCCGAGACGACATCGGAAAATCAGACCGTTGAGAAGGGGTATTTTCGGCGGTATGATTTTTTGAGGGGATGACGTTGCGAGCACCTGCACAGTCTAAATTGTAGGGGACGCAGATCTGCGTTCCCTACTAGCCTGATTCATAGATCGAGAAAAAGACGGAAGGGTAATATTTATTCAGCGCTTGGAGTTGGGTTTCGCTGCGCTCAACCCAAACTACGGGTTAGGGGGCTTTTGTCAGAATCAGGTTGCCAAATTTATCCACTAGTGCCTGATATCCCGGGTGGATCACTGTGGTGGCGTCTATCTCCTCTACGATGGTGGGACCTTCCAATACAACTCCGGCAGAGAGGCGGTAACGGTCATAGATAGGACATTCAACGTAACCCTCGCATTCGGCAAAATACACGGACCGGACAGCCTTTTTCGCCGCTGATAGAGAACTGTCGTCCGCTCCGATTTCGCGCAGCCGGGGTTTGTTTATTTTTCCGATGGCAGACAGGCGGAGGTTCACAAACTCAACCGGTTCATCCGACGCACTGTAACCGTAAGCCCGGTGATGTTCACGATGGAACCGGGTGAGCACATCTTCA
The DNA here is from genome assembly GCA_965204085.1 of Candidatus Poribacteria bacterium. Lineage (GTDB taxonomy): Bacteria > Poribacteria > WGA-4E > WGA-4E > JAJDTR01 > JAJDTR01. Next base: position 1,036,181 of record CBDBEE010000003.1, read on the forward strand.
ATCTCAGCCGCACCCAGCTTTCCACCGGGAAGAGGGATGGTGAGTTCGTAGCTTTGCCCCACGTAACGCATGTCAACTTGGTGGAGGAAGGCGATCTCACTTGAATTCATGCCCTCGCTCTTAAGACTCTCCCGTCCATCCACCTCTAGGTCGCGGTAGGTTTCCGCAACCATCTCCGCGTCCACCTGGTCAACACGCTGGATGAGCGTTCTAGAGTAATCGTGCTTGAGATCCGTGACCAGCAGCCCCATGGCTGAAGTCGTTCCGGGGCTCATCGGTATGATGGTCTTAGGAATTTGGACTTCGATCGCCAATCGGTTGGCATGTACCGGACCTGCCCCGCCAAACGCCACCAAGACGAAATCTCTAGGATCGTATCCCCGTTGTACCGACACCAGACGGAGCGCGTTGGTCATGGCGGTGTTGGCGATTTCCACGATGCCATGCGCGGTTTCGACGACGTCCATGCCTAACGGCTTCGCACACTTCTCGTAGACTGCTTTACGAGACGCCTCAATCTCCAATTCGATTTCGCCGCCCAAGAAGTAGCTCGAATTCAAACGCCCCAGTACCAAATTGGCATCCGTGATGGTGGGTTCTACCCCGCCCTTGCCGTAACAGACGGGACCGGGGTCGGCTCCTGCGCTTTGGGGACCGACGCGCAGTATACCGCCCGAGTCCACCCACGCAATCGACCCGCCGCCTGCGCCAATTTCCACGAGATCGAGCACCGGCGTACGGATCGGATAGCCTGCACCGCGAGAGGCACCAACACCGGACTGCGCCGCAGTGCCCACCTCATATTCCTTGGTCACGCGTGGCGCGCCGTCCTGAACAAGCCCCGCTTTTGCAGTGGTTCCGCCCATGTCGAAGGAGATGACATCTGGGTGCCCCAAGGCTGTGCCAAGGTGGGTTGCGGCGATTACACCCGCCGCAGGACCGGACTCGACCATGAAAACGGGTTTTTCGCTCGCCGACGCGAAGGTGAACACCCCGCCGCTGCTCTGCATGACGAGCAGTGCCGCCGCGACTCCTCTCTCCCGCAGCCGATCTTCAATGCGCCGGAGATAATTGGCGACGATGGGACGGATGCAGGCGTTAATCACCGTGGTACTCGCGCGAAAGTACTCTCGGAATTCCGGTGCGACCTCGGAGGAGAGGGAGACGATGGCATCGGGAAAAACCTCTCGCAGAATTTCTCCCGCGCGGCTTTCATGAGCCGGATTGATGTAGGAATGAAGGAAGCAGACGGCGACGGCTGTCACGTTCTCGCGCTTGAGTTGCTGCACCGCATCCATAAGCGTATTTTCATCAAGGGGCGTTAGTACGCCCCCTTGGGCATCGAGGCGCTCCGGTATACCGAAACATAGGTATCGTGGCACGAGTGGGCGGGGTTTTTCGAAATGCAAATCGTACAATGTCGGTCGAATCTGGCGCTGAATCTCAAGCAGATCGCGAAATCCGTCAGTTGTAATGAATCCTGTCGGTGCGACCTTCTTTTCAATTATGGCATTGGTTGCTACGGTCGTGCCGTGTACAAGGTATTCGACCTCATCGGGAGACACCGATGTGTCGCGAAGCATTCGATCTGCCGCGTTCATGAAGCCGACTGACGGGTCTTCCGGTGTAGAAGGCACCTTTCCAACGCTAATCTCTCCCGTATTTTCGTTGATTAAGGTGGCATCGGTGAACGTGCCGCCGATGTCAATTCCAAGACGATACCTTGAGGTCATACGTTTTGCCTTTTTTGCTAAGTCCTCTCATTTGTGTCGGAGAAGTTACGTGAAATGCGATGTGGTTGGTGCCAAAGGGAATAACGATCGTTATTCCCTACAATAACTACTCGGCAAGAGATCATTAATGCTGTTTATTGCGTAAGTTCAGCGTCATTCATTTGAGCGTAACTTAGTAGTCTCTTCAATGTCAACGGTCACGTGTCTAAGTTGATGGCGACTCGATAGATTTCTCTCGCTCTCTCCAAACTGACTTTCCCATCTCGTACATCACGCAGCACCGATTGCGGATGACGTACCGCTGGCGGGTTATAACCGCCGCCGCCGCACGTACGATAGCTGACGACATCACCGGGTTTGAGATGGACTGTCACTTTGGAGCCGAGCTTGGTCGCCTCGGCATCGGGATTCAACACGTACCTCGCCACCTCGCCATCTTCTCCGCCGAACAGCCCCGCGGGCCCCCAGCGATCTCGATCTGCCAGAATGGTATACGAAACTTCATGGTCGAAGAAATAATCACGGCGCAAACCGAGTCCGCCGCGGTATTCACCTGCACCGTCCGAATTCTCGATCAGTTCATATCGAAGGATGCGCACCGGATAATTGATTTCGGTTTCCTCGACAGGGGCATTCTCGGTATTTTGGCTGTGCGCCTGCACGGCATCGGGACCGTCGCTGCCAGCGCGACCGCCGTATCCGCCTGCCATCGTTTCGTAATAGGCGTAAAGTTCGCCGGAACGGGGGTCGGTGCCCCCGAACCCCAATTGAGCCATCATGGCTTTGGTACCGGCAGGGACACGTTCCGGGAGAACGTTCGCCAGCGCCTTGAGAAGTATATCGCTAACCCGCATTTGCGTCTCCCATCCCCCAACCACGGGACCCGGCGGTGCGCAGTTGACGACTGTGCCGAAGGGGGCGTTCATGCGTACACAACGGTAAAACCCCGCATTGACGGGGATGTCGGGATCTATGAGGGCTTTCAGGACATATGCGCACGCCGCGAAGGTTTGGGCGTGGGTGGAATTCACGGGCGCCCGCCTTTGTGCGTCGCAACCGGTTAGGTCAAAGAGAACGCCATCGGCGTCTATTACCATTTTTCCCGCAAGGTATACCGGTTCATCGGTAAATCCATCGTTGTCTACATAACCGTCCGCAGAAAAACTGCCTTTGGGGAGGGTAGCGATTTCAGAGCGTGTGCGTCGTTCGGTATAATCGAGAAGTTCGTTGATGTAAAAAGCGACGGTTTCAGTACTCTTTTGGTCAAGGAGCGCAACGATCCGGCGAATGCCGGTGTTGTTCGCCGCGATCTGCGCTCGGAAATCGCCCGCGGTTTCACGTTTTGAACGAATCTGTTCCAGTACCAGGCGAAACACATCATCGACAATCTCTCCGCGATGCACGAGTTTCACCGGCGGGATGATAATGCCTTCCTGAAAGACCTCGCGAAAGGCGCCAATGCTGGCTGGTGCCCCACCGCCGACATCAACATGATGGGCGAGACTGGCGACATAGCCGAAGAGTTCTTCTTCGTGATATACCGGCGACATGAGGGTGATGTCGTTGAGGTGTACGCCGCCCAAATAGGGATGATTCGAAAGGATGGCATCACCGGGACCCAGGTTGTCGACACCATATTCGCGAATCGCTCTAGGTACAAATTCGGCTAGCGATCCGAGGTGGGAGGGTTGAGCGAAAGCTTGTGCGACAGCTTGCAGCTTGCGGTCAAAAAAGGCACAGGAGAAGTCTGCGCGGGTTTTGATATTGGTCGAATAGGCGCTGCGTCGGAGTGCAACCGTCATCTCCTCCGTTGCCTCAAGGAGGGCGTTACGTATAACTTCAAACTGTATCGGATCGAATCTTATTTCTGAAGATGACAAGTGAGGGCCTCCGAAGCGGCGCGGGGTACGGTCATTCGAAAGATTTGTGCGGTTATGGGGGTGCCTTCGCGGCGGTTATCAAGCCCGTGCAAGCGATGATAATCATATCATAACATCGTTGAAATTTACACTCAAAATGTGCGCGAAAGGTGAGGGAATCGCATGTAATTTTGGTGCTGGGTGGAACTCGTGGAAGGATGGAAGAACGGATGGTTGGAAGAGAGGTATCAAGAGGTTTTATTAATGAAGATTGTAAGCCATCCAGTTGGGACAGTGCAGTTTCAATGGTGGGCAGTGCCCACCCTACAAATGAAAATGCGCGTGGTAAAACGGTATTAGAAGATTAACCCGATTGGGTGTGCAATCAAGGATTTCGCTTGACCGGGATGTTCAAGAGTGCTATAGTGAATTCTTGAGTAAGCGTAGGATTCAAGCAACCTTTACCTTCCTAAGACGAGCAGTTTGGTGTTTTATTCGACGCAAGCGCAGGGGGAGACGGATGCACGTCGGCACGCAGCAGTTCAACACATCGGATAAAGATCTGGAATACTTGGCAAGACACGGTGTGTTCAACAAGAATGAGAATTTCATCACCTTCCGTCGCGGATACGGTTGGGATGTGGCGGAACTGGTGGAGAAAAAGGAGAAGTGCGCCAGATTCGGGATTGACATGGAGATGGTCAGGCTGCCTACCTCGCTGCTGAATGTAAACGGGGGCGAAATACCCAATTTCATGCTCGGCAATTATGAGGAGGGGGATAGGGAGATTAATCTCGTCTGTGACATGATTCGGCAAGCGGCAGAGGCGGGAATCCCCGCAGTCAAATACCTGCTTTGCGAAATGGAACACCAACGCACCGAGAGCGATCCGCCTGGACGCGGCGGTTCCGTCTATAGCACATGGGATTTGGAAAAAGCCAAAGACCGTGAACCGAGATTCGAGACGCCGGTCACTGCCGAGATGAATTGGGAACGTGTTACGTATTTTCTTGAACGGGTAGTTCCGGTGGCAACCGAGTGCAAAGTCAGGCTGGCGTGCCACCCGTGCGATCCGTGGCTGCCGCCCGGACACCGCGGTGTGGACCGGGTGCTCGGCGGTGCTGATGGTTTCAAGCGTTTTATAGAGATTTGTCCGAGTCCCTATCACGGCGTCAACCTGTGCCTCGGTTGCATGGCGGAAAGTGTGGAAAACCCCAGAACCGAAGTGCCCGATATTATCCGCTACTTCGGCAGCCGCAAGAAGATATTTCTGTGTCACTTTCGGAACATCGTTGGTGGTAGAAACAAATTCCAGGAGGTATGGCCCGACGAGGGTGAAATGAACATGCACCGCAACATGCAGGCACTGAAAGAGATCGGTTATGAACACATGGTCGTACCGGATCACGCCCCGGGGCATAAAGATCCGGAGAGTGGGCGTCAAGCGTTTGCTTACGAGTTCGGTTACATCAAAGCGATGATTCAGGCGGTTATGGATGAGAATGAGGCGTGATGGCGTGTTGGATTGCCAAGCTTATTATGGGTAATACGTAATGGGATTCCCATCGCGCTCACTATCCGGTCGCTTGATAATTACCGATTTTTCTTACGCATTACTCATTACGTATTACTTTACCCCCTTACTTTTTCTATGAATCGGAGCAACTTGCGTAAGTCCTAAGGAATAAAATATGAGAGAAAGCAAGACGTTGAAGAAATTCAGGGAGGGTAGGTGTGCCCGTGTATGTGGGTTGGGACACTACATCCCGTTTTATGTGCGTCATGCGGCGCACGTCGGTTACGACCTTATCTGGCTGGACCTGGAGCATCGGGCGATGTCGGAGCGCGATGTTCAGAGTTTGTTGACGCTATGCCATTACAATGATATCGATTGTATGGTGCGACCTCCCACACGCGAACATTCGCGTCTCTATCGCTACATTGAAGACGGCGCGACGGCTGTGATGATGCCCCTAATTTCGGATGCGGCAACCGCTCAGCGTATAGTGAATGCCGTGAAATTTCCTCCGTTGGGCAATCGCGGGTTGGACGGCGCAGGTCTGGATGCGGATTTTGGTCTCGACGTTTTTCGCCCGAACAGCACCTATATCGATGAGATCAACCGCGAAACCTTCGTCGTCGTTCAGATTGAGACGCTCGACGCTCTTGAGAACGTGGATGAGATTGCATCCATGCCGGGAATCGATGCGTTTTTTGTGGGGCCTGGCGACCTCGGACTGCGCCTCGGTCAGGTTGAATCCGACCCCCAAACAGCGCTTGACGAGGCGATTGGTCAGGTGGCTGAAGTCGCCCGAAAGCGGGGCATCGCTTGGGGCCTGCCCGCAGGTACACCGGAGCAGATAACGAAACTTCGCGGAATGGGGGCGCAGTTGCTGGCATACCGCGGCGATTTCGAATTGACGAATGTCCTGAAAGACAGCATTCAAGAGTTCGACAAAGCATTGGGTGAAGCCGAATGAAAACCTATCGAATTGCGATTTTGGGCTGCCGTGGACGCGGAACCGCGGCTGCCCGCGCGTATCATGCCCACCCGCGCACCGAAGTCGTCGCGCTGTGCGACCTGATTCAGGAACGAATGGACACACTCGGTGACGAACTTGGGGTAACCACGCACTTTACCGACCTAGATGAGATGATTCGCCAGACCGCACCGGACATCGTGGCAATACCGACGGGAACCGAATTTCACTACGATCTCTCTATGCGTGTACTGGAACACGGCGTTCACATAGATGTTGAAAAGCCGATGTGTGTCGACCTTGAGCAAGCGGACGCGGTGGTGGCGAAAGCGACAGAAAAAGGGGTACGCATAGCCGTCCATCATCAAGGGCGAGTAGGCGCCTATATGCGGGCAACCCACAAAGCGTTTACCGAGGGCCGTATTGGTGAATTGTGCTATATCAACAGCCGTGGCAAGGTTTACTACGGCGGTTACGGATTGATGAATATCGGCACACACCAACTTAACGATATGATGAAGTTCGCGGGTCGCTGCCGCAGTGTTTCCGCCACGGCATTAACCGGGAACCATCTCATCACGCCCGATGATGTGGTTCCTTCGCCAAACGGCATGGGAACGATTGCCGGAGAACGCATTACGGCGACGTTACATTTTGACAACAACGTCACTGCAAACCTTTTGCAACACCGTCTCCCGACAACCACCTCTACCATGATGGAAATTGTCGGGACCGAAGGGCGATTGCTTGGAATGACCGGCCTGCTCATCCAAGGAGGGGCGTGGGAGTTGACGCAGTGGTTTGAACCTGACGGTTGGGAAGCGTTGGAGCCCCACTATCCGGAGCACTATGACCGATCCAGCCCTGCCTCCATTGATGATTACTGGTTTGTCGAGGAGTACGTGAACGCTTTGGACGAGGACCGCGATCATGAATGCAGCGGTGCAGCGGGACAGCACAATGTTGAAATAATGATGGGCATTTTTGAATCGGCGGCGTATGGCAATCGTGTGGATTTGCCGCAGCAGAATCGAGAACACCCGTTATTGCGTTGGCGGCGGGAAAACGGGTTGCCTCCTCCGGAGGAGATGCCCAGAGCGTACAACGAGTGGCTTGAGGCGGAAGACCGACGGATTGGAAGGAGTAAAAGCTGAGGGATTAGGCATCAGAATTTGCCTCCTGATTTTTCTGCTCTTGAAAGGACTAGGACGAGTGGGGAATGCCGGTGCAACCGGCCCATACCATCCGTACCAGCGTTGAAAGCGGAAGCGCATTACACGCCTGTGGTCCCGTGGTAGCGCATAGGTGCAGTGTCTTCCATCTATCGACCACTACCTATTCCACACAGATGTGAGAAGTGGCGCGGCGCGAATAACCTGACCTCAAGAAGGGATCTCCTTCAGGGACAGGTTTACCCGCTGTGTGATCCAGAACCTGTCATAATCCTGTCGCGAATCTCATACTGTTCCTTCAAGACAATCCCCCGCAATCACAATTGCTGGATTCGTGATGGAACTACCTACGGGACACTGCTTCCAGCTTTCAAGATTGACATCTTGCCCCATTCTGGATAAACTTTAACCGTGCCAGATTTTTGTTTGTGCCTTCCTAGCTCTGGAGTGATGCATCCTCGACAAACAGCGGTGTAACGGTGTCGAGCGTGAGGTCAGCACAATGCAGAACGTGCCCAAATGGTCATATGCCCTCTGTATCAGTTTAATTGCCGTGAATCTACTGCTGGCGAGTGTCAGTTACGGACAGTCTAGGCTCTTAAAGGAGGCCGTTGCAGTATGGCTTTTTGATGAGATCACCAAGAAAAAAGAGGATAGAGCAATAGTTGAGGTGATAAGAGATGCCTCCGGCAATGGTCATGACGCGGTACTCTTCAATGCACCGAAATTAAGAGACGGTAAATTTGGTATGGCGATGGAGTTCAGTCAGAGACGGAAAAACTATCTTTTAGTGCCGGACCATGAAGAATTACAACTGACCGATTCAATCACTATTGTAGCCTGGGTCAAAAGACCTACGTCCCCGAAAGACACCGCGCCATACTATATTCTCGCAAAAGGCCAAACATGGCAATCGGATAGACCTGCATATGGAATTTCCATCCACAAGGTTTTTAATAATATGTTCTATTTCTGGTATAAAGGGGGATTTCAGGGAACCGACGGAATAAAGGACGATCAGTGGCATCACTACGCGGTTGTCGCCAAAGCGAATACAAGGGCAGTGGTTTTGTATATTGATGGAAATTTGAAACCGGTCAAATATGAGGATGGCGAGAAACGTATTCACTTGAAGCCTACGCCGGAGGGAAGCGCGATAGACTTGTATATTGGCGCGATAAGACCGGGAAGATTTGACGGGTTCAGCGACAACACCGTTGATGAAATTGGGATCTTCAGGACCTCTCTGACGCAGACCGAAATAAGGAAGTTAATGACAGTAGGGCTTGATAGAGGGATTTATTCGGTTTCTCCATTGGACAAACTCGCTACCAATTGGGCGATGATTAAACAGAGACGATAAGAGCACATAGCCAAGATGTTGCTGCTGATTGATAGCGTTTTCCTGCCAAGACGGTTAACAATCTCTAATTATTGATACACTAATATCGAAATGAGACGAACAAACTTGATTGTAATTCTCGCTGTCGTAGGTACGGTTTGCTCCACCGCTCTCGCGCGGGACGTGATTCCTGGCTCTATCCTCCATCTTGACGCGGCGAGGCAGAATGTTCGCGACAAATTTTGGAAAAACTTGGGTTTAGCGGGCGGCGAGATACCGACAGCTATGGCGGATCAAACTCCTCACCTTAGGAATGGTGAAATCAGAATCCCGGATATTGGGTTTAATCTGAAGACAAAATGGTACACGGCAAGGGGTGTGGGTCAGGCGTTTGCCAGTACTCCGGGAAAATCGGCTGCACTAAGATTCAAGGATTGGACCGCCGAGTTTCTAACAAGGCGGAACGGCGCGAAATGGCCCGGACTTGTGGTTGCTTCTGAATTTGCCGGATTCCGTTCTGAAGACAGCAAGAGCCAAGGATTGCGAATTCTCATGCACGGGGGCGACACGGGAAAATTCTCTGTGTGGATTAAGGGAAAGCATTCCGCAAAAGGGAAATGGTTTGGAGCCGATAAATTAGGCATAGATATTGATGAGAAAGAGTGGCACTGGATTGCTTTTGTCTTTACTAATCGCAGAACCTTGGAAACCTACCAAGACGGTACAAAGGTTGGTACCATAGCAACGGAGCAGAATTTTGACGAAGAAGAACCGGTGTGGGTTACTGTGTTCAGTGCATGGCAACACCGCGCATTTAACGGCGCAATATCAGTTTTTCGCATTTATGACCGAACTCTGAGCGAAAAAGAGCTTAACCAGAATATAACTGGCGACTTGGCAGTTGACCAGACAAACAAACTCACGACCACCTGGGCAAAGGTGAGAGCCGGATTATAGATTACTGCGTAAAATGAGTAATAGAGAGCAGGGCTGTCGGGTGGGCTGAGATTGAACAGGGCGCGGACGGTGCGCTTCGTGACCAACTAGGGAAAAATCCCAAATCTGAGGTTATACCATCTAGGAGGTAGTAATGGAAGAGAAGATGAAGGTTTTGATTACTGGCGCAGCAGGCGCTGTTGGCTCAGTACTCGTGAAAGGAATGAAGGATAGGTACATCATTCGTGGTTTGGACCGCCAACCGATGCCTGACCTTGAAGATGCCATCATCGGTGATGTCGCAAACTTTGACACGATGCTAGAAGTGACCCAAGGTATGGATGCCGTCATTCACCTAACCGGCATCGATCACGAATGGGAAGGTGTGCTTCAGAGCAACCTCATCGGCACATACAATATGTTTGAGGCTTCGGTTCAGAACGGCGTGCGCCGTATCGCGTATGCAAGCCGTGCGGGAGTCCTTGGGCCGTATTCCAGGCGTGTACGACGGACGGTTGAGATGATACCGCGTCCGGTTGGTCACTATACGGTTAGCAAAGTATTCGGAGAAGCGATGGGATATTCGTATTCGAGCAAGCATGACATTGAGTTTGTTGGGGTGCGAATTGGTAATTTCAACGCCAACAGACCGCTTCCTGAGCACCCTCACCATCTCGGCCACGGAGATGCAGTGCGAGTCTTTGAGCGGGCTATTATCCACCCCGACGTAAAGTATGAGGTCGTGTTTGGGGTTTCGGATAGCAACTGGCCGATGTACGATCTTGATCATGGGCGTTTGGTGATTGGGTATTACCCCCAAGATTACTATGAGCATGAGTGAATTGACGACAGCGAATTCGCCCACGATTGAATCCTTGAGATTATCTTACGCCTAATGCGATCCAAGTAGGAAACAGAGAGAAGGGTCTTCAACGCCCCGGCTTAAACCTGCAAGTGGTTGCAAAGAATGAACGCTCTGTCTACGAAAGACTATATTACCCAAGCGCTGAAAGATTTTCGCTACGGGACGCTAGTAGGCAATGCTCGAAATCTGCTCAACATCCTCGGCTACCGGAGTAAAAGAACGATAGCTCTTAGTCCGAACACCGCCGAGGAGTTTGTCACGAATTTCGATCCGTCTAATCAGATTAACCCGAAGCGGGCACAGTTGGATGAGTGGGAGTCTATTGACCTCCTGTTTCAACTGACGGACGAAGAAATCATCCAAAGCGATACGCCCACACTTGATTTCGGAAACAGCGGTGTTGAGGCAGACCTGTATCAGTCCTACCTCTTTTTCGCCCTGAAGTTACGGGGTGACATCTACACCCGCACTCAACTGTCCCAAATCACCCGCGAGATAAACAACCTGACTTCAATGCCCGCCATGGTGGTCTTCCAGCACGGTCAAACCCTTACCCTCTCCGTTATCGATCGGCGTCCGCATAGGGGTGACGAATCAAAGGATGTCCTTGAAAAGGTGACATTGATTAAGGACATTGATTTCGACAATCCCCATCGCGCTCACATAGACATCCTGTTTGACTTATCGCTCAGTGAGTTGTATCGCCAACATCAATTTTCCGATTTCCTTGGGCTTCATCAGGCGTGGAAGGCAACGCTAGACACTGAAACGCTCAACAGGCAGTTCTACCAGAGGCTCTTCAACTGGTTTGAATGGGCAGTGTCTGAAGGGAAGTTTCCAACAACCGAAACGAAGACGTTGAGCCCACAGGAACATGTTATCCGCTTAATTACGCGCTTGCTGTTTGTCTGGTTTATCAAAGAGAAGGGGTTGGTTTCAGCCGATTTATTCGACGAAACGCAGATGCGTGCGCTGTTGAAGGATTACGACTTCGACGATGGCGATTCCTACTACCGCGCCGTGTTGCAAAATCTGTTTTTTGCCACACTAAATACTGAGATAGAGAAGCGCGGATTTAGCACAGGGACTAACACCACCCATCGCAACTTCTCACGTTATCGCTACAGAAAGCAGATCAGCAATCCCGATAGACTACTGACACTGTTTGCTCAAACACCATTCATCAACGGCGGACTTTTCGATTGTTTGGACAGCGAGGAAGCAACAGAAGACGGTGGCTACCGCATCGACTGTTTTTCGGATAGGCATTACAAAAAACTGAGCATTCCGAACAGTCTCTTTTTTGATGAGACCCTTGGTCTGTTTTCCCCTGTTGAAACATTACAAGTTCACCGTTGAGGAAAACACGCCGGTAGAGCAGGAGGTTGCACTAGATCCGGAACTGCTCGGTAAGGTCTTTGAGAACCTGCTCGCAGCATATAACCCGGAAACCGGCGCAACTGCCCGCAAACAGACCGGCTCCTATTACACCCCGCGTCCTATCGTAGACTACATGGTGGAGGAGGTATTAGTTGCAACATTGGCACATCAGTACGAACTGACCGAAGACAGATTGCGCCCTCTACTTGATTATGCACAGGCGCCGGACGATGTAGAGAAAATGTTCGATAGCCACGAAGTGGACACAATCGTTCGGGCGATTTCGGAACTCAAGATACTTGACCCAGCCGTCGGTTCCGGTGCGTTTCCGATGGGTGTGCTGCACAAACTGACGCTGGCACTGCGCCGGCTTGACCCGGATAACAGCCGCTGGGAAGAGTTACAGAAAGAACGGGCAATACAGCGTGCGGAGGCGGCATTTAACACCAAAGACGACGAGGCGAGGCGTGAAGAACTTGTCGAAATCAACGAAACTTTCAGACGCTATCGGGATTCCGATTTTGGGCGAAAGTTGTACCTGATTCAGAACAGCATCTTCGGCGTGGACATACAATCCATCGCCTGCCAAATCGCCAAACTGCGTTTTTTCATCTCACTGGCGATTGAACAGACGCCGGATAGAGACGCAGCGAACTTCGGTATCAAGCCGTTGCCCAATCTTGAGACACGCTTCATCGCGGCGAACACGTTGATTGGGTTTAAAAGCGAGCGAGCCCTGACGAGCGGCAGAGCGCAGGATCTGGAGCGTGAACTACGCGAAAACCGCGAACGTTATTTTCACGCCACCACGCGCCGACAGAAACTTGCTTGTAAGCGCAGGGATGAGACGTTACGCGGAAAATTGGTTGCGGAATTAAGGCATATTGGAATGCCCGCGGATGAAGCTGAGAAAATCGCTTACTGGGATCCTTATGACCAAAACGCCTCTACGAATTTCTTTGACTCTGAATGGATGTTTGGAATCGCGGAAGGCTTTGATGTGGTGATTGGAAATCCGCCGTATATTCAGTTGCAAAAGAACGAAGGTAAACTTGGGAAACTGTATAAGGATACCGGCTATGTAACATTTGTTCGCACCGGCGACATCTACCAACTTTTCTATGAAAGAGGGTGTCAACTGTTAAGGTCCCAGCGTGGACTGTTAGCCTATATCACTTCAAACAGTTGGCTCAAGGCGAAGTACGGACACGCCTTGCGCTCCTACTTCTCAGATCAGCACACACCGCTGTCCTTGTTAGAAATGGGAAAGGATGTCTTTGAAAATACCATTGTCGACACCAGCATCCTGCTGCTGCGTGAGGGGAGAGGCAACACTACGTGCCGCGCTGTCGATATGGACAAACTTCACACTAAAAATTTCCCGCCCCACACCAGCTTGTGGGGCCAAACGCGACCCGATGGCGATAGACCGTGGAGTATTTTGTCACACACAGGCCAGAGCGTTATGGACAAGATGGAAGCAAAAGGAACACCGCTAAAGGAATGGGATTTATCCATTAACTACGGCATCAAAACCGGTTACAACAACGCCTTCATCATAAACAATACGACCAGAGAGTCTTTAATTGCCGCCGACTCCAAGTCAGCAGCAATTATAAAGCCAGTGTTGCGCGGTCGAGATATTCAGCGCTACCAAGCAAAATGGGCAGGCTTGTGGCTGATTGACATGCACAACGGCTACGGTGATATTCCGGCGATCGGAATTGATGATTACCCTGCTATCAAAGCCCATCTGGACAAGTTTGATTCTCAACTGAAAAAGCGACAAGACAAAGGCAAAACACCATACAACCTCCGCAATTGCGCTTACCACGAAGATTTCGCCAAAGAGAAACTACTTTGGATTGAACTTGTTGAAAACGGGAGATTTGCTTACGATGACACCGGTGTATACGGCGAAGCCACAGCCTTTATAATGACCGGTGAGTGCATCAAATATCTATGCGCCATCCTGAATTCAAAGTTGGTTCGCTGGTTTCTGCAACAAATAGCGCCGACTTCTGGTATGGGAACGCTGCGCTGGAAAAAGGTTTACGTAGAGACAATTCCCGTTCCCAAAATCACCGCTGCAGAACAACGTTCATTCATTCACCTGATTAACCGCATCTTGACGGCCAAGACTCCTGACCCGGACGTAGATACTTCTGTCTTTGAAAGTGAAATTGACAGGATGGTATACTCATTATATAACTTAACCACCGAAGAGATTGCGATTGTAGAGAACGCGACAAGAAAAATTGTCTAAATCGCAGATTAAACGGATTACGCGGATTACACAGACTAAAAACAAATCATGCTGGTCGGGGATTTAATCCGCGAAATCCCTTAATCTGTGGCAATCCGAGATTCGGACGCGTGCCAAATAACTGCATTGTGCAGCACAAATCATGGGAATACCATTCCGGGATACACTGTCTACTCACACTAGGATACAGATCTCAACCGTTGGAGGATAACAATCAAATTAACGGTTTCGTAACCCAGAAGAAGCAGGTAGGGAGTATGTGACAGAAACCTCCGCAAGTTTGCGATAATTGGGCAAGAAACATACCCTTCACCATGGAGCAGACCTAAAAATGCCAGAATTCTTTAGATTCCGAAATATGAAATCCCTATTATGCGAATTCCAAGAACTTGAAAAACAGACTATCTATTTTGCTAGTCCAGACGAACTGAATGACCCTATGGAAGGATTCCGCGATCTTGTGTGGAGCGGGGACAAAATCGTCTGGACTAACTTTTTTAGACATTACGTTTATTGCCTACACCGGACGTTTTTACGCTTCAGATTAAGCGCGGGCGACAAACAGTTAGATTCAGATTCCATCCCAATCTTTGGTCCCTGGGATGAATTTGTAACCTCTCAAGATAAGGATTTATTTGATGACATTTGGACCCGGTTTCTCAATGTTCCGAAAATGCAGGACATTATTGAGGCAATAGCTAACACTAGGCACAAAATCAGAAGTGGAGAAATTGTACACTATCTCCGTGTTGTTCACTGGGTTATCCTTGGAGAAATACTAAAATCACACATTGCGCATGGTTTCATGTCGGAATCCAAAATGCCCCAACTGGCTGAAGAATTGAGTGATTCATCAATGATTGAACGGCTTCTTCTCTCAATAACAGTCACTCAAGGAGTCGAAGACAAGGAACTCGCTGAAGACGCGTTATTGCGCCTTGAAAGAGATTATAATAATATTGAAAGCATTCTACGGCAAGACAACAATCGTGCAATTTCTAGAGGGATATTAGAGAGGAATAACCAATTTGTGAAATTTGATTTTGTCAAAGCGTATGTAGAAAAACTTGAAGGGTTGCTTTGGCCAAAGTGGTACGCCGCGTGTTTTATGAAGAGTTACCACAACTCATCCGTATGGGGAAATTATGGGGATAACCACAAAGGCGTATGTTTAATTTTTGAAGCGGAAGAAACTGATAAATTGAAACATTTGAAGTTGCGTCAATTAGCAAGTGAGAACGTCAAGTCAATACCTTTCCATGAGGTTCGATACGAAGACAAGGCAGGAGAGGTTGACTTCTTTCGGTCCATTTGCAGGCTCCCGGTAGCTGATGTCAAGAGAACATGGTACACCGACCAAGAAGGAAATATCTCTGAATGTGCCTCCCATATCAGACCTGACGGTGATGAAGATGCTTGGCGAAAAAATCATTGGGCTAGTTTTTTACGTGGCAACACCACCAAAACTAAAGACTGGAAATATGAGCAGGAATATCGCTTAATATTAGATGATGGCTGGAGCCAGTTTGAAGGTGAAGAGGATCGTAAACTGCGCTACGATTTCAAATCGTTAAAAGGGATTATTTTTGGCATCAAGACATCTGACGAACATAAACAGCAAATCATCAAAATTGTAGAAGAAAAGTGTAGGAAAAACAATCGTACTGATTTCAAGTTTTTTCAAGCTTACTACTCGCACAAGGACGGTGGCATTCGCAAAGATGAAGTCCCATCGCCGTTTCGATTGAATCTGTCATCTGGTGCCTCTGCAAAAGTACTCGACGCCGAGTATAGAATTCACCAAGGGAATCTACTGCTTAAGTTGAAGAGTACAGATGAGGCTGTAAAAGCCTACACGCGTGCTATAGAATTGTATCCAGATTATGTTGAAGCTTATTTCAGACGCGGAGTAGCTTATAATGTCAGAGGTGAGTCTGCTCTTGCCATTAAGGATCTTACCACGGCGATAGAACTGAAACCAGGACTTGTTCTAACATATTATTATCGTGGCCATGCGTATATTAATAGAAATGAGTACAATCTTGCTATTGAAGATTATACTATGGCGGCACGACTGAAACCCGATTTTGCCGAAGCCTATTTTAGTCGTGGCGCGGCTTACGCCAAAAAAGGGAAGTTTGAGAGTGCCATTGAAGACTATACCAAAGCAATACAGTTGAAACCCGATTTTGCCGAAGCCTACTTTGGTCGTGGCGTGGTTCACGATTTGAGAGGTGAATGTTCACATGCCCTCGAAGATTTTGCCCATGTGATACAACTGAAACCTGATTTTGCCGAAGCTCGTTGCAGTCGCGGTTTCATCTATGCCAAAAAAGGCGACATTGACCGCGCCATGGAGGATTTTAATGCAGCAATAGAACTCAAACCCGATTATGCCGAAGCTTACTGCAATCGCGGCAATGCGTACCACCGCAAAGACGAAATCGATTGTGCCGTCGCAAACTACGACAAAGCGATTGAACTCGAACCTGACTATATCAACGCCTATTACAATCGGGGAACCGCTTACGTTAACAAGGCTGATTTTGACCTCGCCATTCTAGACTACAATAGAGTAATAGGACTGAACCCCGATTCTGGTGATGCCTATTTCGGTCGCGGAGTGGCGTACTTCGAAAAAGGCGATTATAACCAGGCCATTGAAGACTTTAATAAAGTGATAGAACTTAAACCGGATTCCACCGACATATTTAGCAATCGCGGCACGGCTTATTACCTAAAAGGGGAATATGGCCGTGCTATCGAAGACTATAACACAGTGATAGAATTGAAACCCTATGATGCCGACGCCTATAACAATCGCGGGGCGGCTTACAGCAAGAAAGGTGAACTTGAAGGCTTGTCAAGGTTGGCTCCTGCCGTGGTGTGTGCCATCAAAGACTATAACGCGGCAATAGGACTGAATCCCAAGTTTGCGCTGGCATATTTTAATCGTGGCGAGGCATGGTTACGCCTAGGAGAATGGGAAAAAGCCGAATCGGACCTGACTGTTGCAAAACAAAAAGGGATAAATCTAATTATTGCATTTCGCAGCGAGTATAGAAGCGTCCCGGATTTCGAGGAGAGAAATGGGGTGAATCTACCGGAAGACATCGCCGAAATGTTGACACTTTCGCAGTGTTGAATATAGGCACATTTACAGAAGAAATGGAAACTGAAGGTCATTCAAAAGAGGTGAAACGATGGTTCGAATTGTCGTTAATCCAGAGATTCTCGCAGGAAAGCCGATTATCGAAGGAACCCGTCTCAGCGTAGAGCACGTGTTGGGGTTGCTCAACAGCGGTATGTCTCACGCGGAGATTATTGAAGACTACCCGGAACTGAACGAAGAAAGCATCCAAGCAGTGCGAGAGTTCGATTCGTCACGTACGGCCGATTCTGGGGGCGCGGCTACGTCGCGGGCGATTCGCAATCGAGTAGTAATCAATCTTCCAAAGATTCGTGACAACGTGCGCAATGTTACCCCCGCTAGTAGCTGATTTGGACATCGCGGTTGCCGTGATTCGGGTTTTGCGGGACGAAGGTGTTGATGTAGTGTCTGTACGTGAAGAGAATTGGTACAATTATGAAGATCGAGACATCTTACGGGAAGCGCATGAGATGAACCGATTTGTGTTGACACACGATTCTGATTACGGAGAACTAGTAATCCATCAAGGTGAAACGACTCGCGGAATCATCTATATGCGTGCAGGAAGTCGTCAGTCCAAGGAAGTGATTGCTGGCTTGCAAAACCTTCTCAGCACAGAAATTGATTGGACACGACGACAGATTGTTGTCTGCGAACCTGACAAACCGCCACGGATACGTTTGATAGACATTTAGCCGAGAACTACCTTGTCAAAGCAGCGGAAACACTCGTCATAATTTAACGCTAGAGTAAAAAGCAGATGAATAAGCCACTAAAGGTTTTCATAACTTACTCACATAAGAATCGTAGAGCAAAGAACAAACTGATAACGAACCTTGATGTAATGAGGCAAGAGGGCTTAATAGAAATCTGGCACGATAATGAGATTCTGGCTGGCGATACGTGGAAGAAGGAAATTTTCTCCACAAACCTTCCTAAGTCAGACTTGCTGCTCTACCTCGTCTCTGCGGATAGCCTTGCTTCTGAAAACTGCAATAAGGAATTGGCAGAAGTATTGGCAAAAAAAGACATCAGAGTCATCTTCATTATACTTGAGAGTTGTGACTGGAAGAATCATAAATTGAGGAGTTCTATGGCTCTGTCTGCCGAGGGTTTACACTCTAACACATGGGAACCTCAGGTACTCGGTGACATCCAAGTTCTCCCTGCAGAAGGCAAACCGATCAACGAATGGAATCCTAGGAGCCGAGGATGGCAAAACGTGGTTGATAGCACCCGGGCAGTGATTCGCGAAATGCTGGTTCGAGAGGATCCGGCGCCCAAGATGTCTGAACGAGAGTTACTTGCTGATTCGGCGTTCCATAAAGGTGATTTCCTGCAAAGGCTTGGACAAATAGAGGGGGCTATAGAAGCTTACTCATTGGCGGTTGAACTCAACCCCCGTGATACTGACGCATTCAACAACCGCGGGGTTGCGTATAACAGCAGGGGTGAGAATGGCCTTGCCATCAAGGACTTTAATGAAGCGATGCAACTCAATCCTTGTGATGCCGCCATCTATAACAATCGCGGCACCGTTTACGTTGATACTGACGAGGTTGACCTTGCCATCAAGGACTTTAACGCCGCGATACGACTTAATCCCAATGAGGACAAATCCTACAACAACCGAGGGATTGTCTACCACAAACAGGGCGATTACAATCTGGCTATTAAGGACTTTAATCATGCAATACGACTTAGACCCGATGATGCCAATGCCTACTATAATCGAGGCAACGCCTATTGTGATAGAGGTGATTATGACCGAGCTATAAAAGACTTTAACACTGCAATTAAACACGAACCGGATTTTGCCATGGTTTATAATAATCGCGGAATGGTCTACAGCAATAAGCACAACATCAATAGGGCCATTAAAGACTTCACTAAGGCGATAGATCGAAATCCTGAATCTTTCATAGCCTATAACAATCGTGGTAACGCTTACAGCGATAAGGAGGAGTACGACCTAGCAATCGAAGATTTTAAAACAGCAATACGGTTAAACCCGACCCTTGCCGAACCATACAATAATCGCGGCGGTGCATACTACAAGAAAGAAAATTATGACCGTGCTATTAAAGACTTTAACATGGCGATTGAACTCAAACCGAATTATGCCAATGCCTATAACAATCGAGGGGTTGCTTACCGTGACCATTGTGCAATCAAGCGCGCCATTGACGACTTTAACACAGCCATACGATTGACACCAAAGGACGCCACTCCTTATAACAATCGAGGTATCGCCTACCACAAAATGAACGAGGCAAGTCGAGCCTTCAAAGACTTTAACAAAGCGATACAACTCAATCCCAACTATGCGGATGCATATAATAGTCGAGGCATTGCTTACGACAAGAAAGGAGAGATTGACCTAGCCATCAGAGACTATAACAAGGCGATACAACTTAATCCCAAAGCCCCTGAACCCTACACCAATCGTGGAATCGTTTACAGTAATAGAGGCGATTATAATCGCGCAATTGAAGACTTTAACAAAGCAATAACATTCAAGCGCAACTACACCATCGCTTATAGCAATCGTGGAGGTACTTACCGCCTCAAAGGCGACTACGAGAAAGCTTTAGAAGATTGTAACAGAGCCATAGAACTAGATCCGGACTTCGCCGGTGCCTACATCAATCGTGGTATTGTTTATCGAAACATAGGTGAGTATGACCTTGCAATAAAAGACTATGAAATGGCATTAAAATTGAAAGCGAATCTAATTGAAGTCTATGTCAATCGCGGCGCTGCCTACATTGACAAGGGTGATTATGACCGCGCAATTGAAGACCTCAACAAGGCGATCAAACTCAAACCACGTCTTGCCGTAGCCTACAACAATCGAGGAATTGCTTATTACAAAAAAGGCGAGTACAATCGTGCAATTGAAGACTATAACCTCGCGATAGAACGAGGTTATACCGACGCCTACTACAACCGCGCTGAAACTTGGTTACACCTAAGAGAGTGGGAAAAAGCCAAAGAAGACTTGATTATTGCCAAGAAGCAAGGCGTGGATATTGTAGCGGCATTTCGTAACGAATATAAAAACATTGCTGCCTTTGAGAGGGCAAACCAAGTCAAGTTGCCGGAAGATATCGCGGAATTGGTACGTCACGGTTTCAGGAACCGCTTCCCCAAGAAAGAAAAAGTTTTGACTGACGATGGGAAGCCTCTTGACTCTCCAGAGGTGTATAACCTGATGAATAAACTTCGCGGTGCTGGTACGCCATTGGGAGAATACATCAAGACGCAGCCCTTTTTCGGTATCAAAACATCTCCAACTGATGCGTTTGTAGTAGACCGCAAAACGCGGGATAAATTGACTGCGGAACACTCTTCGTCCGAAGATATTCTGAAGCCGTTTTTGCATGGCCGGGACATAAGACGTTGGCAAGTTGAACCACCGGAGCAGTGGTTAATCTTTGCCTACCATGGTATAGAGATAAACGCCTATCCCGCCATCCGTAACTACTTAGAAAAACGCCGGGATTCTCTTACCAAGAGAAAAGGCAAACGTGGCTGGTATGAACTCCAAGCGTCAATTGAGGAGATTGAGCGCTATGAGGAACCGAAGCTGGTCTGCCCGAACCTCTATTACACGCAAACCTTCGCGGTTGAGACTGAAGGTTACTACTGTGGTTCCACGTGCTACATCATTCCCACTGAGGAAACGTGGCTGTGCGGTTTGCTCAACACGCGCACCGTGGAGTGGTTCTATTCACAGATTTCCGACCAGTTGGGCCCCGGAGAACTTCAGGCACGAAGCCGTTTTATAAAGCAGATTCCTGTTCCCGATCTCAATGCCACGCAGAAAGACTTGATTCGAAAGATTGTCGATTACCTCATCTATCTCCGAAAGCAACCGACGACCAGCGGCAAGGATTTGGCTCATGCAAACGACTTTGTGATGCTCAAGTATTTTGAGCGGATAATCAACGGCCTGGTTTATGAGTTTCTATATGCCCGATGTGCTCCAGGGCGGCAATAGAGACCTCTTCAAACATTTGATGGCAGAGCAATTGCCTGAAGTGCATAAGATTCGTGGGGACAAAATGCCCGTGTTCCGTTCGCTCTTTGAGCACCTGGTTCATAGAAAACATCCGGTTCGGGTAAACCTTTTCTTTCAGGATGGTTTGAGACCGATCCGCATCATTGAGGACAAGTGGTGAGAATTACCAAAATTGAACTCAAAAACTCCAGAGCCTTTTACGGGACCTATCTCATTGACCTGGACAAGGCCGGGAAAAACCTGTTGGTCTGCGGTGAGAATGGGAGCGGAAAATCATCGCTCTATCTGGCGCTAAAGTCGTTCCTTGAATCCAGTGAGGATGTCTCCACCCAATTTGAAAAAAATCAGAACATCTTTAGCGCGGATGATGGCAACATCAAACTCCATCTCCGGGCCGACCCAGGGGCAAATGAGCACATCTACGAATGGTCGCGAACCGTTAAAGAAACGGAAGACCAGTTGATTGTTGATGCGTCAAAGGCAAAGGGTTTCCTCGACTATAAAGCCCTTCTGGAGACGCACTTCATCCATCGCGAAAGCGATACTGTAAATGTGTTCGATTTGCTGATTAAGAATCTCCTGTCAAACGTCATTAGCGACGTGACAGATAGAAGTATCAGCGAAGATTGGGAGAGCGTTTTAGAAGCCCGCCCTTCACGCCGAAATGCCAAGACACAGATTGAAACTCTGGAACAGCGGCTAGAAGATTTCAACGGTGAAGTAAGGAGAAGATTAAGGCAACTGAAAGCGAACGCCTCCGAAATTCTCCGCAAGTTTGGACACAACGACGATTTTCTCGCGCTTGACTTCAATTTTCAGGGGATTAAATACAACCGCGACAACAACGAGCTTGATGGCACTGAAATCTTCTTAACCGTTGAGTTCTTTGACAGATCTCTCCCCGCACACCACCGATTTTTGAACGAAGCAAAACTGTCGGCGATAGCCCTATCCATCTATCTCGCGGCGGTACTGCTTCAGTCAGACAGCGAGTTGAAGATTCTCGCACTGGACGACGTGTTGATTGGCTTGGATATGTCGAACCGCCTTCCCGTGCTTGACATTCTGGAGGAGTCTTTCTCAGATCACCAAATCTTTCTGATGACATACGATAAGAGATGGTATGACATTGTCAAGCAACGGACTGCGGCCAACCAATGGAAATACGCTGAATTTTATTTCTCGAAGACCGATGAATGCGAGATTCCCATCTATGTGGAAGACAAAGCCTATCTTGAGAAGGCTAAGGAATATCTCAAGGTCTGCGACTACAAAGCCGGTGCAATTTACATTCGCACTGCTTTCGAAACAATAGTAAAAGAGTACTGCGGGAATAGGCGTCTCCCGGTCAGGTACCGTAGAGATCCGACTAAACTGGAAAGTCAGGATTTCTGGGATTCAATCAAAGCCAGAAATAAAGACGATGGCACATTGGAGCAGACTCTCATTGACAAGATTGAACTGTATCGAAGCAATGTCCTAAACCCGAGCGTCCATGCTACCATTGTGAACATACCCAAAATAGAGTTTGAGGAGGCCATTCAAGCAGTGGAAGAACTTCAAGACAAACTCAAATCATGATGTTCACAGATTTAGGTTTTTCAGATTCAAGCGAATCATATTGTTGCCAACCCGTCCGAACTTTAGATAGGGAAAATTCAGGGGCGATTCAGATTTTAACTCGAATCCGCTTCCCAGAATGCATGTGAGAGGTTAAGCGGAGAAAGGGAACAGATGAAAGTTGTTGATGTCAAACGCACTGTTGTTAATGTACCGTTTACGCCCAGACAGCACCGAATCACCTTTGAGAGCGTATCGACGGTGTACAATTGGTCCGTTTTGGAACTGTGCAAGGTGACTACCGATACCGGACACATAGGATGGGGCGAGACGGTTATTCACTACACCTATGGACGTGTCACTGACGAAAATGTGGGGCGTGTTATGGGAGAAAGTCCCGCCAAATTGGTGAACGACGATTCTCTTGGCGCAGGTTTACAAATGGCACTTTTCGACGTAGTGGGAAAGATTCTGGAAGTGCCGGTCTACGAATTACTGGGGACGAAGGTGAGGGATGCGGCGCCAATTTCGTGGTGGTCGATCGACGCCTCGCCGGAAAACTGGGCGGCAGAAGCCAAGGATGCCGTAAAAAACGGTTACACCAGTTTCAAGAACAAACCGCGTCCGTGGTGGGACATCGTTGAACAGGTTGATGCGATTTCCAAGGTTGTGCCGGCGGACTTCAAACTCGATCTGGATCCAAATGGCTCCTTCCAAGATGCACCAACCGCCATTCCTATAATGGAGAAATTGGCGAAATACGACAACGTGGCGATGTTCGAATCGCCGATTCCGCAAGAAAATGTAGAAGGCAACAAGCAGATTCGCGCGGCGATAGACCGCCCGATTGCGATGCACTTCGGTTCACCGCCTTACGTGGTCAACATTCGTGAGTCCGTTTGCGACGGATACGTCATCGGAGGTGGAAAGTCCACAGTAGTTCGTCAGGGGGCGCTTAGCGCAGAGGCAGACTTGCCCTTCTGGTTGCAGATCGTGGGGAACGGGCTAACGACGACTTGGGCAGGTCATCTGGGCGCGGTACTTAGCCACGCTACTTGGCCCGCGATTACCTGCATTAATCTGTACAGCCATCATTTGCTCAAGGAGCCAATCGAAGTCGTAGACGGATGCCACAAAGTTCTGGACGCTCCCGGCTTAGGTGTTGAGGTTGATGAAGATGCCGTCGAAAAATACCGCGTGCCGGACGAAAAACTCGACGCAGACGGGCTTTTCATGCATCCGCCGCCTCGGATCATCAAGACCGCGGTTTATCCGGATGGCAGTTGTATCCACATGGAAGGCGATCAACTGAGTTATTTCAAACGGGGCAACGCGGAAGCGCAGGTGGAAGGTGCGCGTCTGGAAATGTGGTACGATGACGGATCGACTGAGTGGGCGGATCTGTTCCATCAAGTCCAGAAGAGTCCACAGCCAGGTCGCTGGAAAGGGCACTAGACTACTGGTCAAATCGATCGCACCGTTGGGAATTTCCGATTTCGCCCTCCATTCTCAAGACATTTGACAATCCAAACTGACGGGTAGTGAATCTGCGGAAATCACGCCAGTTCTGCACAGTTTCATTTGAGGAAACGTAATGGGCCAAAAAATCTTAGACAGGGAAGCATGCCGAAATGTCCTCGTCGTGGCTATCACGCCGCGGCGAAGCGATTTCAAGGTTGACTTACAAGGAGCGTACAAGAACGTGCGTTACCTTGTTGAGCGCGGTGTGGACTTTATCATGCCAGCGTGCGGCACAGGTCTTGTTTACGACATGTGCTTAGAGGATTACGAGGCCGTAGTAGGCACTTTTGTCGATGCGGCAGGCGATGAAGCGTGGGTTGTCCCGGGCATCGGGCCCGGATTCGGTAGATCGCTGGAGATGGGACGAATTGCTCAATCGTTGGGCGTAGCGGGAGTGATGATTATGCCGATAGTCGGACCGGCGTCTGCCGACGGAGTTTTCAACGGCCTCAGGGAGATTGCGAAGGCCGTGCAGTTGCCGACCATCCTCTATCAACGCCGACTGGACATCATGCCGGTATCAAGTGTCATTCGCTTATGCGAGATGGACAACATTGTTGGCTTAAAATACGCGGTCGAGGATACGGAGGCGTTTGAAGCGATTGCCGATAAAGCTGGAGATCGTGCGGCTATGATTTGCGGCATGGCTGAAGACCCCTGCATCACCTACATGGAACGCGGAGCCGTAGGATTTAGCTCGGGAATGGCCAATTTTGTACCAAGAATGAGCCTGACGCTGTTGCGCACGTTTGTGTCGGGAGATACGGTCGAGGCTAAACGCCTACGAGCATTGATGGTTCCGTTCGAGGACTTACGAGGTGAGAGGGGAGCACGGTATAGCACCTCCGCGTTGCACGCCGCGATGGATGTCGCAGGCTTAGCGGGCGGGCCGGTTATCCCCTTCGCAGCGGATGTGGCGGCAGAAGACCTGCCACGATTGCACTCCGTGGTAGAGAGACTGATGGGAGAAGAAAGAGCGTTGGAAAAAGACGACGTAAACCATCCCGGAGCTAGTCCTGCATCGTCACCTCAGTTGTAATGAGCTAGGGAATCAAAAACCGAGTTTTTGCCAAGTTAAGACAATCGCTGATTGACAGATCAACGGTTGTTCCCTACCGACCACCACCGAGTCACATTTGCTGAATCACATACTGCTCCGCTGGAGCGCAAGAGTGAAGCGTTGAGAGTATCTGCCATTTATCTGACCATTACAGATTCTGCTTAAAACTCGGTTACTGCTGGGCAACACTTAAAAACCGGCACAACTCTCGGAAGCGGTTTAGGGCACGCTGATTCTCCTCGGCAACTGAAAATCCGTCTGAACGTCGTCAATTCTCGCTCGCAGAAAAAGCATAGACAAACCCGTCGCAGCCTCCAACCCAAAGGCCGTTACCGGAAATGGCTGGGGGCGCAGCCAATGGTACCTTCAGATTGTATTGCCACACACAGTTTCCTGTAGCTGTGTTCAAGGCATAGAGATAACCGTTTGCTGCACCTACGTAGACACAGTCACCAGCCACGACCGGCGAAGTCAGGGTGACTGCGCCTTGCCGTACGTATGGCGTGAACAATGCCCCGTCCCCGCCGGCAACCCATCTCCAGACCTCGGTTCCACTTTTCGCGTCAAGGGCGTGCAGTGTGCCTCCACCAGTGCCTACAAAAAGCTTCCCCTTCGCCAGAGAGGGAGTTGCGTGAATACGATTGGGCGCAAACGGGATTTCCCATGCCAATTCCCCCGTGTCCACGTCAAAAGCTCGTATCGCACCTCCACTGACCGTGTAGATGGTACCGTTTTTGCCAATGACCGGAGTAGAATACATGTGGTACGGTTTTCCTTCCGTTTTGGCCCAAACCACCTCGCCAGTTTCGGCTTTCAATACTGTCAGGTTTGTACGCTGTGTATAGAACGCCACGACGATGTACTTGCCGAATGCCGCTGGTGAGGCGTAAGAGGGGAGAAAGTCGTTCTGCCCAAAATCATCTCGGCGCCAGACAACGTCGCCGCTTTCCTGATCTAACGCCACGAAATGCGAACTCACGCCAATGTACACTCGATCTGTCACCACTAGTGGACTGCTATAAACCCAGCGTTGAGAGGGATTCCCCAACTGGTATGTCCACAGCATTTTGCCAGTTTCGGCGGCAAGTCCTAGCACCTGACCGGTTACGGTCACGGCAAAAAGGCGACCGTTGCAATATGCCGGTGACCCCTTGATCGCAGCATCGGTTGGGTAGCGCCAACACAAGGTTCCCTCCCTCGCATCAAACGCCACAAGCCCGTTGCCGAATAGCTCATCTTCGTTCTTCGTGGACTGGAAGATTGAGCCTTCAGCCGCCAAGGGTGCCGCCATGTGTATTGATCCGCCGGTACCCGCACGCCAAGCCAAAGACAGTGGCGGTTCTGGTCCTATTGCAACGCTTCCTGTCCGCCGGGAATGCCCGTGAGATAGGGGCCAATCTGCGCCCGGCTTTGGATGAACTTCCTCAAAGCGATGTACAACACCCAAGACATTGTCTGGAGCCGGACGGAAACTAATTCCAGAAAATACTTGCGGCGATACTAGTGCTCGACTTTCTGTCCTCAGTTTCCCTTTCTCATAAGTGAAGAATCGATACGCCCGTGGACTCTGATCAATACCGCCAAATCCGAGACTGGGGGTGTTATAGTGCACAGTCCCCCCATCCACAAAAAGCCGACTGGAGTGCCAATGTCCAGATAGGGTGGCTATGATTGGATAAGCTTTCCATTGATTATAGAACTCACTGCCCCACGGGAAGTGGTTGATGACAATCACCGGTCGGTTCGACGGCTGAATTTCGAGATTTGCACGCATCCAGCAATCTTGATGTGCTCCGTCACGCCTTAGATGCCCCTCTCCATCGTAGACGATGAAGTGCACGGGACCGTAATCAAAACTGTAATGCAACGGTCCGAGGAAATCCATGAAATTTTCCCCTTGGATTTCAGCATCATCGTCATGATTCCCGGCAGCGTGGTAAACAGGAAGTGTTGAGGTCTCGACGGCTCTGAGGTAGGCATGGTATTCTTCCCGACCTCCGCCCGCCGTCAGGTCGCCACTTGCAACAATGAACTGAGCCAACCCGCCCACATCCCGGTGAATTCGTGCCAAATCGTCTTCTAGATGGGACGCAAAAGCACGCTTGTCGACCGAGATGTGCGTATCGGTGATTTGGACAAATGAGAATGATGTGTTCTCGCCTTCCGGGTGATGTCTCAGAGTGAAATCGTAGTTGTCCGCTTTTTTCAGGTCAATATAAAACTTACCCACGGCCAGGTATCCCGCGGGCACAGTTATAAAGACGAAACGGTCTTCTGACTGACAGGGCAGTTGATAATCTCCATGAGTATCAGTTTGAACAACCTCTCTGCCGTTGGATACACATACATCCGGCATGTGACTTCCGCTTTCAACACGGATGTGCCCCCGAATCTGCTTAACCATTGCAAAATCCCTGTTCACGGGTTTAACGGTGTACGGGACTACGTGAAGATCCCTATCGGAATGCTTCCGTCCCAGCCTGCGGGTATGGCAAGTCCAAGCGCGTGGGCGACTATCGGCGCAGTGTCCATAATGTTCATCTCGCCAATCTTTCCTCCCTCGACGACTCCTGGGCCACAGCAACCCCAAAATGTACTCATACAGTCGGGATGATTGCTCCCGTGGCTCTTGTCTTTGCCGCCGTGATCTGACAACACAATAATCAGACTTTCATCAAACACTCCTGCATCCTTGATGGCATCAATTATTAGACCCACAAGCATATCACTGACCGTAATCTGCTCCAGATAAGGTGTTGTTCCATATCCGTAGGTGTGCCCTGCTGAATCCGTGTGGTCTAACTGCATAAAGAGCATCTCGGGCGGATGGGTTCGGATGTATTCGGCGGCGGCTTCCGCGAGCTCAGTATCTGGCATAGAAACGCTATGGAACCCGCAGGATTGCTCAATGATTCTAGAGTTAATCGGCTCCCAACAACTGAAAGATGCTAGTCTTGAGCCTGGGTGTTCTTGGCGCATTAACTTCATGAAAGATGGCCAAGGAACATCTTCCGGGCACGGATCGGAGCCACCCAATCGGTGCTTGAGCGGTCCAACGCCGTGGAACATCGCTCCCCACGCTTGGAAACTTTTCGATGGGAATACTGATTCGGCATCGTAAGTCTTGACGCCGTCTGAGATGAGGGCGTCTATGTTCGGCGTATATGCCTCCTTGACACACCTACCGATTACGCCATCCAGTCCGATAATAAACGCGCGACTGCATCTACCTTGCTTCGTCATTAGAATTTCCTCCTCCTATACATGGTTCAGCGCAAACAGCTTTGTTTTTGACTAGAGTGTGCCGCTTTGATTCATGGCAAAATCCTCTGAGCACATGACCGTTGGGAACCTCGCGGTCACAAATTTACCTCTGAGCTGCGGATCGAAACGCCATCCAGAGGGTACTCAGTTAGGCACAAGTCTTTGGAGGGATGTTTTCAAATCGAAATGAGGACATTGTATCAGAGCGTGCTAGCCTTCTCAAGTGCAAACGGAAAGTCATGGTTTCCTGGGAAATCGTCAAGAGATGCATTTGCCACGGACTGTTTATACCATTTCACTTGAATAATGTCACGTATAATGTCCGCATTATATCGTTCACTATCTCCATAGGCACTGGAAAATTCATAAACTTGTCATCAATCCTTCAAATTTTTGTAACATTCATGGGATAAAATCAGTGTAACTGTTTAGTCTATTAATCTGTTTTGGGAATGTTGGTTCGCCGTGCTGCAGTTTAATCCCTGTTCCTACACCATCAAGCGAACGGATAGTGAGTGCGATAGAGATCCCTGAGCGTAATGTAGGAGCGATCTCCAGGTCGCGATTTCCTGTTGGCGCGTAAGTTCTGGACTGAACTAAACAATTGCAAATCAGTTAGACGGGTTTTTCTTGACAAGGAGCTATTATTCTGGTAACGTTACCTAAGGATGAACGTACTTTCACTTCGTCAACATTTCGTTTCATCCTCTTCAGAGGACGGCGATTGGCTGCGAAGATGGCGAAAACACAAACCAGACGGAACTTTAAGCAAATCTTCTGTCATCTATGAACCGAACAGAATAGATGCAGAAGTGAAATTCAATGTTTGTCTCTAACATAGGAGGATAAAAATGAAAAGTCGTAGTTTGTACCTCTCACTGATTACGCTGCTTTTTGTGTCTGTTTCGACCGGAGTTCTATCGTCTACGGAAGGGCTGCTTATTTATTTCCCCTTTGATGAGGGCAGCGGAGACGTAGCCATGGACATGAGTGGAAACGGTCACCACGGTGAGATAGAGGGCGCTCGCTGGATAGACGATGGGAAAGTCAATGGAGCGCTTGAGTTTAGGGGCGTGAGTAAGGGCGACATCGTCCAAGTTATCAACAACAATGAGGCAGGACAGCTCGGTGTTATCGAGTGGCAGGCAATCACGGTCATGGCATGGGTGCATCCCACCGGATATCAGACTGATGCGGAGCGCAGGAGATGGATGCGAATAGTAGACACGGATGATTTCCCTGCAAGAGAATCCGGGTTCTGGCTAGGTATCCACGGCACAGCAGCCCTCCAACAGGCAGGACCAGATCAGACCGAAAAACGAGGCAGGGTGTTTGTTGGTTTTCGTCCCACAACATGGTTCAACACCGAACAGACATTGCCCTTGAATGAGTGGTCGCATGTTGCCTTCACTTGGGGATTGCAAGAGACTCGAGGAATCATGAAGGCATTTATCAATGGGGAGGAAGACTCCGGAAAAGCATCCTTTCAGGAAACATTGGTGACGAAGCAGAATCTTGCAGTCGGCGGAGGACAGGGACGAGAGCCCTCCCCTGATGAAATGTTCGTCGGTTATATTGACGAAGTAGCAGTTTATCAACGATCGATGACAGCCGACGAGGTAGCAAGCATCGCGGAAGCCGGAACTGCTGTCGAACCGGCAGGCAAATTGATCACGACTTGGAGTCGAATTAAGAGTTCATATTAACTCAGGTCGTCACATTATCTAAAAATTGCATAATTAAGCGCTCATTTCTCCGTGCCTGGAAGTACATGGCAGCTTGAAGCGTGAAGTTTTTGCGCCTAGCCAACTGTTTCGTCTCGGCAGGTCGGGACACCAATCCTAATCTGTCGAGACGGCAACACAAAATATCAATTTGGTAGGAGAATTTGGACGATGATACTTCTAAAAGTCGGTTGCTGTATAGTTGCGCTCTCTTTGTTTTTCGCGGGTTTAGCCATCGCTGCACAAACCGAGTTGATTGAGTGTCCTATCATCGCAGATACGCTATTTTCCGGACACTTCAATGAACATGATATGAACAATGGCGCCCTACAAGCGTTGGTAGGTAAAGCGATTCTGGGAATTCCAGTTTTTCGGTTTGACATGTCAAAGCTAAAACATCACAAAATTGAGGGCGGAATCTTCAGTGTCTATCCTATTCGAATTAGTGCCAAACACGTCGAGCAGCAAGATCTCGCCACCAGTCGAAAGATTTCAACAATCGCTCACGACTGGATTGAAGGAAAAGGGATTAACGCTTTTCCACCCGAATCACGAGAGTGGGCGACCTTCGATTGGCCCGGTCGTGCGATAGGCCCGACATGGGGGAAAACGGACAACGACGGCAAAGAGGAAAATGGAGTTTCGATTAATGTTCTTGATGTCATCAATGGACAGGGCGGTTCGATTGAAAACGAGGATGGACGTTGGAAATTCGCCCCCAAAACATGGACTGATATAGAACTGGATGCCGAGCTCGTTCAAGGCCTGGTTGACGGCACCCAATACGGGATTGCCATTTGGACAACACACGATGACATCGGTATCGAATTTGCTGCCAAGGAACCCGCTCGGCACAATCCCCCGAAAGAGGACAACCCGAAGGAGGGGAAAAATGCTGCAAAGCTTGTTGTTGAATCAGGTGGGTTTCTTGCGGTGGACGCGCACGGAAAACTAGCATCAATGTGGGGAGACATAAAGTCAATGAGATAATTTGTCGGTGAATTGTGGGCCGCATCTCAAGATTTCCATAGTTAGATATAGATGTCAAAGACCTCCAAACCGCCTCGACTACCTTTTGTGTGACGAGGCGGTTTTTTGCTGCTGAAATTCCAAAAGATGTGCGGCTGTACAAAATCTCGGACTTGGATGATTCTTCGTGGACTTCTATTGACTCAATGGTGGACACGGACAACCTATGAAGAGACTGTCGTTCCCCTCGCCACATTCAGAACAGATTACGTGGCGATCCATTCTAATCTCGCTGTTCCTCCTTCCAATTCTTTACTGCTGGCATATCACGTGTGAAGCTCTTCCGTCATTTGGTCCGCCCCCCACCCTGATGGCGCCCTTCTACACCGTCGTTTTTATCCTACTTATACTAGCGATCGTTAATCTCATCCTAAAACGATTCCTCCCCAAAAATGCCCTGACTCGTGGAGAGTTGATTTCAATTTACGTTTTCATGTCAATCTTAGGGGTGTTCATGTCCTATGACATGTTTCTCCCGTTAGTTTCAATCATGGTTCATGCCTTCTATTTTGCTTCGCCTGAAAACGAGTGGCGTGATCTGTTTTGGTCCTATCTGCCCGATTGGCTGACAATCAATAATTCGGAGGCGGTGCGTGCTTTTTATCTCGGTGACGAATCCATCTTTGAAATTCGTCATTTCCTAGCTTGGGTAAAGCCAACATTCTGGTGGTGCATCTTTACCTTTGTCTTGCTGTTTGTCATGCAGTGCATCAACGTGATAATTCGTAAACGCTGGGTTGAACAGGAACGACTGGTGTATCCTATTGTTGAACTTCCTTACCAGATCGCCTGCAAAACCAATTCCTTCTTGCGCAACAAACCGATGTGGTGGGGTTTTGCAATTGCGGCGTCCATCAGTCTCATCAACGGATTAAGTGTGTTATTTCCATCTATTCCATCCATTCCAAATAAGTCCATTCCGTTACAATCCCTGTTTTCTGAAAAACCGTGGACCGCCTTCTTGGCAGGAGGCAGTTCAATTATCATATATCCCTTTGCTGTCGGTCTCAGCTTTCTGATGCCACTCGACCTGTTGGGATCGTGCCTCCTCTTTTTTCTTCTCTATAAGATACAAATTTTCATCGGGATTATGGCGGGGCTGGAGAAAATGCCCGGTTATCCTTTTCCCTACGAGCAGAATATCGGTGCATATACAGGTATTTCCGTGATCGTACTTTGGAGCGCGCGCCGGCAGATTTGGCGGGCATTTCAACAAGCTATCAAACGTAAACCAACAGAAGATGCGTCTGAACCGATGCAGTATCGGACTGCGTTCTTGGGAATCCTGCTCGGAGGAATTTTTCTTGTCGGGTTCGGGATGAGAGGGGGCATGGCACTGTGGATTGCCGTTCTGTTCTTCGCTGCCCATTTCCTGACAATTGCTATCGCCCTCACACGTATTCGCGCACAGATTGGTCTTTCAATCCATAATACTACTTCCATTGGACCGCACCACAGTTTGGTCAGTCTGATTGGTACCCGCCGATTAGGTGCACAGAATCTCACATGGTTCTCCCTTTTCTTTTGGTTTAACCGAGACAATCGTAGCCACCCGATGCCCCATCAACTGGAAGCGTTCAAGCTCGCCGAGCGTAGCAAACTCGATTCGAAGGGGTTATCCCGCTGGATGCTTGGCTTGATGGTCATCGCAATGCCGCTATGTATTGTGATGCTATTGGATACGTTTTATAAACTTGGCGTGGACTCGGGAAGGATAGGTGCACAAATTAATAGTTTTGGAAGTCGTGCCTACCGCTTACTCCACCGTTCTTTCATCATGCCGCAAGACTCGCAGCCTGCACATGTCGCCGGCATGGTAATTGGGTTCGGTTTCACACTCCTATTGGCGGCCATTCGCAGCCGTCTGTTTTGGTGGCCGATTCACCCACTGGGTTATGGAGTTGCTTTCCATATTCACATGTTTTGGGCAGCTTTTACTATCGGTGCTATCACCAAGTGGTCACTACTAAAGTACGGAGGAATTGGACTCTATCGCAAAGCGGTCCCATTATTCATTGGGCTAGTGTTGGGAGACTTCACGGTTGGGAGCATTTGGAGCATCTTGGGAATTGCCTTAAACACACGCACGTACACGTTTTATTATTGATAGGACTTGCGAGTTGGGCGTCTGAGATTGGTCGTAGAAAAATCTATTGCCCGTTTCTTCACAAAACAGCATCGACGTACAGGGACGTTAACGACTAGCCAAACGCACAATGAAGAGAGATCTCTATCGCACCCACTATTCGTTCGCTTGATTGCTACTACAAGCCGAACTGCGTAAATCCAAAATTACACAACTACCATCAATCCTCTGCGCAGTCGAGCTTGTCAAAGCCAAGCATCCTCGTTACGGTTTAAACTCTCTACCTACCCAAACGTCTATGTCGATAACCGCTGTAAACGTATCAGATTAGCAAATCGTTCCGATGAACACGTGGTTTTCGACAAGCACCCCGCCCGAACGTTTAAATCCGAAAATTTGCATTTTTCTAAATTCGCGGCAGAATCCTCGTTCTAAACTTGGCACAGCTAACCAAAGTACAAAAAACATAATGAGGAATATAAAATGACAGGACTGAATTCGCTGATAACATTGATTCTGTTCGGCGGCATCGCCTTTGCACAAACGCCGCAGCCTATCGACCCGATGGAACAGGAGGTTACCCAAGGCGCGCTGCGCGTCAAAACCGAAGATGAGATTGTCGAATGTCCGTTGAAGCACACTGATGTCAAGGCGATTATCTCCGGCTTCATCGCGCGCGTGACCGTGACTCAAACGTTCGACAATCCCTTTGACGACAAAATTGAGGCGGTTTACGTCTTCCCGCTGCCGCATACCGCCGTCGTGGACGACATGACAATGGTTATGGGCGAGCGACGGATCATCGGATTGATAAAGCGTCGGGATGAGGCGCGTGCCGTCTATGAGCGAGCAATCGAACAAGGAACAACGGCAAGCCTGCTTGAGCAGGAGCGACCGAATATCTTCACCCAATCGGTGGGCAACATCAAACCGGGGGAGGAAATCCGCATCGAAATCTCCTACGTCGATGTTCTCAACTACGACATGGGCAGCTACGAGTTTCATTTCCCGATGGTGGTCGGCCCCCGCTATATCCCAGGGATTCCGACTTCCAAAAAGCCCGATCTTCCAAAAGAATTAAAGGGGAAAGTTGGCGAATTAGAGGAGCCAGGAGTAGAAGGACCAGTGGAAGGGACTGTCCCATCGGGCACAGGCTGGTCGCCCGACACGACGCGCGTGCTGGACGCCTCGCGAATCACACCTCCAGTGCTCAAACCGGGCTATCGCACAGGGCACGACATCAGTCTTTCGGTATCGCTCGAAGCGGGCGTGCCGGTCAAGGGTATCAATATTGTTAATCACAAAGCGATGCTCAAGCGGATTGGAGCGTCCGGTGCCGTCGCGGAAATCTCGCCCGAGGATTCAATTCCAAACAAGGATTTTGTGATGAAATACGCCATCGTCGGCGAAAAACCGGAGATGGCGGTTTTGGCGCATTCCAAGGG
The DNA here is from genome assembly GCA_965204085.1 of Candidatus Poribacteria bacterium. GTDB lineage: Bacteria > Poribacteria > WGA-4E > WGA-4E > JAJDTR01 > JAJDTR01. The sequence goes on from CBDBEE010000003.1 coordinate 1,071,078, forward strand.
ACCTGACCAAGGCTATTTCATGCTCATGATTCAGCCGAAACTTGATGCTGAACTTGCCGAAGCCCCTCCGCGCGAGATTGTTTTTCTCGTTGATGTTTCCGGTTCGATGGGAGGTGCACCGACGGAGAAGGTGAAAGAGGCGATGCGCCACTTTTTCCGTCTCAGCAAGCCAGACGACACCGTGCAGGTCATTACCTTTGCCGGCAGCGCGAACAAACTGTTTGAAAGACCGGTCCCAGCGACAGAGGAGAATGTCAATCGCGCCCTAAACTTCACGCAGCAGATTCGCGCCGGTGGTGGAACGGAGATGCTCAAAGGAATTAAAGTGGTGCTCAACGAGCCGGTAGACCCAGAACGGGTGCGTATTGTCGTGATGCTCACGGATGGCTATATCGGCAACGAGGCGGAGATTATTGAAGAGGTCGGAAAACGCGCCGGTGACCAAATTCGATTTTGGGCAATCGGCATCGGTTCATCGCCCAACCGCTTCCTGACTGACGGCGTAGCAAAACAGAGCGGCGGGATGTCCGGGGTGCTTGAGCTTGATACCGACCCAAAGGAGTTGGTGACGCAGATTGTCAAGCGGATTCACAGGGCGCAACTTGCCAAGATCCAGATTGACTGGAATGAACTGCCCGTCTACGAGATCTTTCCGCGTCGGATCCCAGAACTGTGGGCGGGCCGCCCGGTCATCCTGTTTGGACGCTATGCGGATGGAGGACAAACACAGATTAAATTGTCAGGTGTCGCAGAGGGGAAACCGCTCTCATATGCACTGGACGTAGCCCTTCCGCGTGCGCAACCGGAACATGGCGTTCTCTCCAAGACGTGGGCACGAAAGAAAATTGAGGACATCTCGGCGCAGATGTTCTATGCCGATACCCCTGAAGTGATAGAGGAAATCACGCAGGTAGCACTCACCTATCGGCTGATGAGCCAATACACCAGTTTCGTCGCCGTGGATGAGAGCGAAGTGCAACTCGCGAGTCAGGTGGCGAAACCGCCTCGTCGGGTGCCGGTGCCATTACCGGCTGGAGTTGAGTTCGATGGCATCTTTGGGGGACATGTCGCTGTCGAAGAGTACGCAAGCCGTCCGTTAATGCGATCGTCTCGAGCAGGGAGCCTTACCCTTTCATATTCACCTACTTCAGCACAGGCTCCGAGTGGCGTCAGAGCGTCGCGCGTGAATGTTTCCGCACGGTATGGTCAGCAAACAGTGACGAGGCCAAGGGCTGCACGGGGGCTAATGTCATCTTCTGCTTCCTTTACACCCACAAGAGAGGCATCATCAAGAATTGTTAAGGAATTCCCTTCAACCATTAGCCAAACGAGCGCGCCTGGGGAAATTACTCGAGTCCCGCGGGATGGCGCCAGGGCTGGGTTGTCACTCGACATGGTAGAACATCAAGATTTGGGACACACCCTATTCGATCAGTGGTCGATAAAAAGGCGCGAAGATGCACAAAAAGCATTGGCGGAGGCAAAAGAGTTGCAGAAACAGGGTGAGTTCGAAGCGGCAGGACTTCGGTATCAGCACGTGCTGGCACTACAAGCTGACATGCTAGGTAGCAATGACACGGTGATAGAGGCAATTTTGACCACAACGGAGGAGATTGGAAAACGACGCGCCCAAACTCACCCGCGCTTGAACCGAAAACTTGACCTCATTCTTCGGAATCAACCGCTTGACGATGCGATTCGTACCGTCGTCGAAGCGGGCGAACTCCAACTTGAACTCGTTAATGGTAGTCTTCAAGATGTCGCCGAGTTACTAAATCTGCCAAAACTCCGGGTGACATATCTTGACTTGCGCCATGCCACGATGATCCAAGCGCTGGACTGGCTGCTTGCGCCGTATCATCTAACTTGGCAAATGAAAGACGCAGACAGAATTATAGTGGGCGCATCAAGGCGTCTACCGGCGTCATCCGCGTGGGGATACGCCGTCGCCGACCTTGCAATTCCCTCAGAGGATGAGATTGACAACATGGCTTCAGGGACAGACGTCGAAGAAGCACTGACAGACTTTCTTAACGGGATCAGAATTATCATTGGCCAGAAGGAAGATTCTGGGTTCATGCCCGGTTCGGCGGTGTTGATAGATGCGGGACGGTTGCTCGTCTACGGCGAGCCGCATACCCACGCATCAGTGAAGGCGTTTCTTGATGCATTGCGCGACGATCAACTTGATATCGTGAAAGTTTCCGGGCGTGATCTTTCAAGCGAAGAGCGTACATCTCTGAAAGCCTTGCAGCAGCTAACGGCGCAACGATGGCGGGCGCGTGCTGAAGCTCGCGAGAAGTGGACTGCCAATCAGGTGCGTCGCCGCATCGCGGCTGATTCGGACAAAGCATCTTGGCAGTTACTGGCAGATGCGGTTCGGGGCAGTGTTAACCTTGAAGCCCTCACTACACTTCAAACCGCTTGGGACAACCCGCAGATTAAAGGGGTGGCTCCGCTGCTTGTGACGCGCGCCGCTTGGTGTATCGGCATGGCAGCGCGAGCTATTCCCAACGACCCGGAACTTACTACTCTTGCCGAGAAATCCCTCTCATCGGTGAAAGCGATGAAGGTGCTGAAGCCGGAAGACGACAATTCCTCCGGCTATCTCGCCACTTTATACGCGGTGTTGCTGCTGGAAGATGGAAATGCTCGTGAAAGTCAGATCGACGATGCCGTCAAGTCGCTGATGAAGATGCCCGAAAACTCCCCGCATTGGACCACACGCCTCATCACGCAAGGATGGTTTTCACCCTCTGTAGAGAACGATCTTTCCTTAATGGAGGCAATCTCGGCGCATCGGATTGGTGGAGATGACGGCGTTCTGCTGACCAGCCTGCTCGCCAAACGCCGCGGCGGTCAGTTGTGGCAAGCCTTCCGAGAGGAGATGCCATCTCTCATTAAAGTACGGCCGTTGAACGGTCATGTCGTGGTTCTCGTCAATCGGCTGGAGGGGTCGCCCTTGGCGTTTGGGTCGAAATAACCGGTGACTCGTCGGTCAAGAGTGCTTTCGCCCGGACTGGGGCGTGCCGCCGCGAGGCTTGGAACCGTGTAATTATACCATTTCGCTTGAATAATAGTGCATATGATGTCTGAATTATATCGTTCACTTTCTCCGTAGGCGGGGCATCTTGCCCCGCCGTCTTTGCGCGGAGACGAGGATTCTTACTCCGCTCCACGCAAGTTTATTTTCTTGATCCACGTAATCAATGCACTGGCATTTTAGAGAAATGGTATTACCCCTATAAACTAGACCGTTGAATGAGAGAATCACCGACTGGCAAAACGGTCATCATCTAGGTCCAACCATGGCTCAGAAACGCCGAGAAAAACAATGAAATTTATATGCCACGACACGGGAAAAACAGTACGATGGACGATTCACGACGCAGATAGCTTCTGTTTTCCAGTACCACCTATACAAAAATACAGTCCTGTTTCCATGTTGGCAAGGATAACTCCTCCATGCAACTCTGTGTAGGACACAGAGGGATTAACCTAAATTTTCAAATACTCTCACCGCACCTTTCATTTCTACTAAACTGTCTCTGAAACAGGTCGTAATATATACCTCTTCCTCCAATCAACTCTTCATGGTCACCCCATTCCACGATTCGTCCATCTTTGAGAACAAGAATTTTATCCGCATTTAGTATCGTTGAAAGGCGATGCGCAATCACAAAACTCGTACGCCCTTCCATCAATTTGATAAGCGCTTGCTGCACTAAATACTCTGATTTAGCATCCAAGGCTGAGGTTGCCTCATCTAGAATTAGGATTTTCGGATTTCTTATCAATACACGTGCTATGGCAATCCGTTGACGTTGTCCACCGGACAGTTGAATACCACGCTCTCCGACTGTGGTGTGGTACTGATCTGGGAGTCCCATAATGAATTCATAAATGTTCGCGAGTTTCGCAGCTTCAACAACTTGCTCATGAGATATAGTTTCCGGCTCATGAGCCCCCAAGCGAATGTTATATTCAATAGTATTAGCAAATAAGTAGGGATCTTGAAAAACAATACCTATATGAGATCGAAGCGATTGAATGTTGATTGCATTGATACTCATGTTATCTACCAATATCTCTCCCCGTTGGTGTGTATAGAATCTTGGAATTAGATTAACGAGAGTGCTCTTCCCCGCGCCGCTAGGGCCCACTAGAGCAATAATCTCGCCTGGCGAAGCTTCAAAACTGATATCTTTCAAAACCGTGTTGTTCTTTGTATCATAGCCAAAAGAGACATTTGAAAATTGGACTCTCCCCTCTATCTGTTTTACAACTATTCCATCAAAGGACTCTTCTTTATAAGAGTCTAAAAAACTAAAAACGCGCTTGGCGGCAACCAATATTAATGGGAATTGATTCTGGAGACTTATGAGCACATTTACAGGACGATAAACATGGTTAAAATACCTTGTTATAGCGAAGATTTCGCCTATGGTTAGCACACCATTTAATACATATCTTCCGCCAACCAGAAATATCAGAGCTGTCGCTATCCAGAATAAGACAATCGTGACATTCCCTGCCTGCCGGATAATTGCTTGTTTGAGGCTGACAGCTAAGATTCGGCTGAGAGATTTCTGAATTTTTGTCAAATCATAGAATTCCTTGCCTAGTCCTTTGAGTTCGCGTGAACCTGCAATGCTCTCCTGCAAGTTGCTGGAGAGTTGCGCTTTCTCTTCTTGAAACTCCTGCGCAATTCTTTTCAGCGGCTTATCCAAGATGACAGGAATCACACTAGTCACAGCAACAAGCAACAATGCGAATAAACACAACTGTAAATTAATCGAAAAAAGAATGAACAGTGTGACAGTAAGTGTGACAATGTTCAGGATATAGTCTCCCGCTAACACTCGAATGCCTTCCACCGTTCTTGGGATATCCGATGTAAATATAGACATCACCCTACCCGTCTTCTGTGAGTCGTAAAATTGAAAGCCCAACCTGCGCAAATGGTGATAAGCAGCCATTTGCATATCTCTTGCGCTATTTTCAGTGGTTTTTGTAGAAAAGTAGACAATTCCGAATGTAAAGAGATACATGCATGCAGCGGTCAAAATATACAGACCACAAATGGGTAGAAGCATTTTGGGATTTCTTGTGCCAAAAACATTGTCAATCAGGATTTTCTCAAGCCAAGGGAGGGCCAAATGACTGATGGAATACAACAGTGAACACAGAACATAAAGGAGGTGAAAAAACCAATATGGTTTAAGATACGACAAAAGTCGGAGGCTTATTCGCATGATTTATAGGGATTACGCAGTTGAGTGAAAATGGGTTATAATTGGAGCATGAATCCACCGAAATGTAGTCACATTGACTATACTAACGCAAGTTGCTACCTATGACAAAGAAACCGAGTTTTTGGTTCACGTTTGCTAAATTATAAGCAAATTGGGCTGACTTTAGTCAATTTCGTGTTTCCACGTTGGAAAAAACTCGGTTTCTGCGCTTCGTCGGACAAAGGTGGCAACTTGGGTATACTAATTTCTCGATTGTTACTCAGAAAAATTACAGTTGTCTTGAAGTGGAAAAAGTCCAATCCGAAGCTGATGACTCACCCGCTCATGATTCGTTTACAAGGCTCCTGTATCAAGATGAACCAAACGCCGCCAAATTATGGCACGAATCGAGAAATTTGGTTTGAGGCAAAACTCTCAGCGTTTATCTGGTCGCCCCGTTGCCGCTGATGCCTCGGTGAAAGCATCAGATACGTTAACCTTGAAGCAACGGAGACATGATTGATTCGACGGGAGGTGCCGGCACATCAAAGTCTGGGAACAGCCAGAGTTGGTCTGCTACACCTGCGGTGTCCTCAACGGATGGTTCATTGAACGGAATCGCCGGGTCAGCCCAGAGTTCCATCCCTTGTACGATCGGATTAGAGGTGACGCGAGCAAGGATTCGGGTGCGACGTTCGGGGTCGAGCGTTTCTCCGGTGAAGACCTCGCGCATCAGTTGTATGAGTGTGTCGGTAGATAGGTCGGCTTTCATCATCTCATGGGCATAACAACATATTGAAAGTTTTGCGCCAATTCAAGGCGCATTGAATCAGTCGGCTCCGGGCGCATCCAGAATGTGACTTCGGTTGTATCTGCCCGCAGGAGCGCTTCTTCAATGAATCTGGCATCGAACGCCGCCGCTGTATCCGTCCCTTCATATTGAATCGGTACGCAAGCTTTCGAATTTCCCCAGCGCGTACTGTTTTCAACAGTCAGTTGTTCACCACTTACGCGAAACTCCGTGCGGTTGTACGGGTCGTCGTTTCCCAAGCGGATGGCTCTGAGCGCCCACAGTAGTTCTTCGCGGTTCACCTTGACACACAGATTAGCGCTAGTCGCTTTTTCAAGCACCCACTTATAATCCGGGAAATCCCCTTCCGGCAAGAGGCAGCTTAACGAAACCCCTTCAACCTCAAAACCCATGGCGTTCTCAGTGAAGCGGAGACGGCAGATTTTCGGATTCAGGGATCCTATCAAATCAATCATCTTCATGCAAGCGGCATAAGGCATTGCCCGCATCGGCATCGGGGGCTCTGTGTCGACTGGCTTAGCTGTTGATGGCAAAGTGACCATCGCCATCCGTCTGCCATTGGTGGTTACGATTCGATCTTCGCCGTCCTGTCGATGAAAAAGCACTCCCGTAAGGAAGGGACGTTGTTTTGCTTCGTCCGCGTCTGATAGCTGCACCGAGGCGAACAGAACAGATTTCAGAGCCGCTCCGAACTGCGACGCTTGGATCTCACCTCCGGGCGCGTTGACCAACTCCGCAAGTGCGGGATCTCTCCATTTCTCCGCGTGCGTTCGCACCGTATGTCGATGCTGATCACCTTCGACATCCAAACACCGATGCCATTGGTGGTGACTGAATCGCAGTGTGTCACCGACCGCGTGATTGCAAATACGCGACAGCGTATCCGGAGGAAGGGTTGCCTTACCGGGGGATTCGACATCGACTGGAATTACATGGTCGATACTGAACTTACCATCGTCGGTGTAGCATTGAGACCGTAACTGCGCATCTCCCGCAGTCATCGACAGATGCGTTCCCGGTTCATCAATCTTCAAAAGCGTCAAGGCACGTTTTAGAGTAGCCACGTTACAGGTAAATATCATCGTTTCCTCCCCACCCGCAGAGTAAGCCTTCAGAAGTGTCGTTTCAGATGGATGCCTCCTTGGGTGTGTTTTTTCGGTCCGAGATTAGAACAGGTCTTCGATTGATATGCCCCTCTGTTTGAGTAGTCGCAACACTTCATTGTGTAAAGCATTTCGCGCGCGCTGCCGAAGCGATTTGACGGCGATTTCACTCCGTTGGATAATTTGTGCAATTTCCCTGTTCGGTATATTTTCCAACTCGCCCAACACGAGCACTGTGCGGTCGATTGGTCGTAACCCAAGTAGGGCTGCCTGCAAGAACTCCCTGCTTTCAGCGCGTATTAATGGCTTGAGCGGAGAATCTGTTGAAACCAACGGAATAGCCAACACCTGCTCCATATCTTCCGAAGTCTTCTTATCGAACGATATCGTTGGGTGTTGTTGGCGCCGGCGTAACAGGTCGATACACCCATTGTAGGCGATGCGAAACAGCCATGAACGTACCGCTGCCGTGTCGAGCAACTCGGACCAACCCTGGTACGCTCGGAGAAACGTCTCGGCGGTCATGTCCTCTGCGTCTGTCGGGTTTCCCAACAGTCGGAGAACAAACCGATAAATGGCGTCAACATTCGACTCATACACTTCAATGAATGATTCATCCACAGATGAAGCACCTCGTTGGCTTCGCACTCTCAAGGTTATATGACGAAATAATCGGGTGAAGGCATCGGGAAATCGGTTGATTGACTCATGTAGTTGCGATATACTGTTTGTACGCAGTTTCTAATGAAGATTAGAGGTGATGTGTTATCATGATAAAATTGGGTACGATGTCATTGAATCTCAGGAATATTGTTGCTACTGAATTTGCGCGGATTGTTTATGAACTCGGCTTTGATGTCATCGAATTGCATACCAGTGCTTTTGAATCGACAGATATCGGGTATCTTCGTGAACTGAAGATGGAGTTGACGAAAAAAGGTCTGCCGCTCGGCTATATCGGCATTAGCAACAATTTTGGCCGTCCGGTTGATGAACATCCGGAGCAGATTGCGTTAATCAAAAAGTGGATCGATGTAGCGGATTTCATGTGTTGCCCGCTCGTGAGAGTCTTCGGAGCTTATATACCTGAAGACTGCGAAGATGAAGAGGCACTCTGGTCACCGATGATTGCCGGATTCCAAGAGGTCGCCGATTATGGCTACGAAAAGGGCATCTTAGTCGGGTTACAGAACCACAACCACAACAACGTCACACGCACCGGTGAAGATTTGCTGCGCGCCCTTCGGGAAACCGATCGTCCCTATTTTACACACATCCTAGACACGGGGCAATATGCGGGGTCGCCCGGTGCCAGCGGTCATCGGGGCTCGTCCCATCCCGACTACGATTGCTATGATAGTATTGCGAAAACGGCGCCCTACGCCGTGTATGTGCGCACGAAGTTTTATCGCATCGACAGCGGTGTCGAAGAGTGGCTCGATTATCCGCGGATTCTTGACATTCTGGTTGAGGTCGGTTACAATGGTTGCCTCTCCATCGTGTACGAAGGGGAGTCGAATGCGATTGACTCTATGGAAAAAGCGGCGAAGTATTTGCGGACCATCATTAATGCTTTATAGCCGAATAACCGACATTTCAGCAGATTTGCGCAGGAACATCGTACATGGTTCGGACGGGGAAAAATGAGAAAGTCGAGTGGATAGAGGCGCGTTAACCGTGCGGGATAAAACGTGGTTTACCATTGACGGCACAATAGAGCCGATTGACTTCTCCGGTCCGAGTTTTTTCCGATTCCCACTAGAACTGGCAGAGTTTGTTATGAATCGATTTTCCAATCCCGGAGACTGGGTTCTCGACCCGTTCTGTGGATTTGGGACGACGATGGTAGCGGCGCAGAATTTAGGATGTCAAGCGATCGGATTTGAGAAAAATCATCAACGAGCTGATTTTGCTGCCAATCGGGTGCTACCTCCAAGTCGTGTACTTACCGAAGACAGTCGGTATATCCTAGAATACGAGCTGCCGTCTTTCGATCTTCTTTTCACAAGTCCGCCCTATTTGAGTCTTCGCGATGAAAAAACCGAGCAACCCGTGCAGGAGTACGTGATCGACCTTGTCAAGACCTTTGAAGCAATTCGCGGTTGCATGAAACCCCGAAGTAAGGTCGTGATTGAACTATCCAATGTTAGCAAGGCGGACGGCATCCGACCAACACTGTGGGAAGCGGGGCGGGCACTTTCGGAACTCTTTTGCCTTGAAGATGAACTGGTGCGGTGCAATACAGGAATAGAGTTGGCGGGTCCAGGCTACAATCATTCGACATTGCTCGTCTTTCGGGTTGACTGATGGGGTTCGTTTTCGTGGACGGACGTGCCTAACCAAGATGTCCAGATAGTGCCTAATAGATGCATTAGCATTGAAAACGGTTGTGCCAAACGTCGGAGTTTTTCGTCTAAATGAACGAGCTATATTCGAAAAAGGGAGAAACGCGGCTGGGTACCCAAGTCTGAATCTTGAGGTTGTGGCTGTGTGAACTATATGAAGCTACTTATTATTGGATCATGGGACCAAGATCGCCTCGCCGAGGTTAGGAAAATGTTCCCTCAGGTTGAATTTACTGCTGCGAGTGACCAGGATAAAATTCTGCGCGAGATTCCTGATGCCGAAGTTGTTTACGGAGGCATCACACGGGAGGCATTCCTAGCAGCGAAAAAGCTAAAGTGGATTCAAAATACGGGTGCCGGTGTGGAAAAACTGGCGCGAATTTCCGAAATCGCCGGGAGCGATGTGATTGTCACGAATACCCGCGGCGCTCACGCCGCCACAATCGCCGAACACACCTTCGGGTTGCTAATTAGCCTGACCCGCAATTTACGACAGACTTTTCAGGCGCAGCGGGATCACAACTGGGGTGTTCAATTTGACAATCCCATGGTGGGATTGACCGGTTTAACCCTCGGCATGGTCGGTCTGGGCAACATCGGGCGTGCTATTGCCAAAAGAGGATACGCGTTTGATATGAACGTCATTGCCATTGACGCGCATGAAGTGGCCAAACCCGACTTTGTGACCGAACTGAGACTATCGGACGGGCTGGATGACCTGTTGCAGCGATCCGACGTAGTAGCAGTAACAACGCCCCATACGCCAAATACAGCAGGATTGCTCGGCGAACAGCAACTTAGGCTGATGAAACCGTCAAGCTACCTGCTGGTTGTGTCACGGGGTGGCATCGTAGATGAAGATGCATTGGTTCGGATGCTTAACGAAGGCAAACTTGCCGGTGCCGGATTGGATGTGACCGCCACAGAGCCGTTGCCGGAAGACAGCCCGCTTTGGGATACGCCGGACTTGCTGATAACCCCGCATTGCTCCGGGCGATCTGCCTTTACGTCTGCCTCGGCACTGGCTATCTTTCACGAGAATTTGCGTCGCTACCTTGCCGATGAGCCGCTCACGAATTTGGTTGATTTGAAATTGGGGTATTAGGAGCCTAATTAAATCAGAATAGTCAACCCGTTTTTGGGCGTTCGAGTAGCAATTGACGCAAGTTGCTACCTTTAACAGAGAAACCGAGTTTTTGGTTCACGTTCGCTAAATTATAGATAAATTAGTCTGATATTCGTCAATCTCGTGGCTCCACGTTGGAAAAAACTCGGTTTCTGTGCCCCTGTCGAACAAAGGTAGTAACTTGGGCTAATTACTTTGAAGATTCCGTCCGCGATTGCTCTCTATACGAATCGTGTAGGTTCCCGACATGACATAGATATACTGCGCGCTGTCAGAAATTGCGTCTTTTGTAGGAGCGATCTCTAGGTCGCGACCTACCGCCAGACACTTGAAAACACGCAATTTTCAGCAGAATGAAGCATAGTTAGACTGCTACCTATCGGCAAATGAATTGTCACCACAAGCATTACATTTCATATTATCTACCGTTGCCCAAGCGGGTTCCTTTGCTTGGGCGGATGCCGTGGCATCACGTGAGGTGGTGCCAATGTCTTACAACAACAAAGACACTCATATCACTCATTTATTCAAGTGTCTAGGTTTTTGAAATCATAATTGAAAGGATGATTATCGTGTTAAGAAAATCGATGAAAATCCGCGAAAGCGCCGATATCACCGTTATTGATGTCAACGAAAATCTTGGGAATCAGGTGGCAGGGGAACTCAAGCAAACCCTTGAGGCTCAAAACACCTTGAAGATTGTCATGAATCTCAGCGAGGTGAAACATATCAGCAGCACGGCAATAGGCGCATTGGTAGGTGTGGCAATGCGACTTCGCCGGAGGGGCGGCGACCTAAAGGTGTATGGACTTCGAGACAACATAATGCGGGCATTTGATTTGGTGGGCGCATCAGGTATTGTCGAGATTTTTTCGACAGAAAGTAGCGCGGCGGCTGCCTTTTTGGCGCCCGCCTAAGAACTGAGCGGATCTCAATTCGGCGGGTTTTAGGTACATGGCAGCAGTTGTATTACCGAAGTCGGCAGATGTCGCGTGAATTTAGACGAAAGGAGAAGATTAAACATTGGAATCACTACAGAAATCGGTTCAATCTGTCATCAACGACGGACGAATAGGCAGCCCGGTGTTCGTGCGTTGCCTGTTGCAATCCCCGCACGCGGACGAAGATACCGTTAGAGCAAGCGCTGCACTCGTGAATATTGCGAATGCCTGGATGCCGTCATCGCCTGAGCAGATCTACGCGCAGCAGAGTCAGGATGGAACTCAGTCCACAACGATGATCAAATACGCAGGTGGACAGACGGCTCTGCTTAGCGTGAATCGCGTTGCAGCCAATCAGGAGGAATCCATAGATTTGGCTTTAGTCGGAAACAAAGGGGCAGTTTATCACGAAACTCCGCGTGGGCAGTATCGGTTGATGAGAGCCTCGATCCGACTCGATGATAAGGGCAACCTCTCTGATCTGATTGGTCAGGCAATTGCGTCGGGAGAACCTGTAAACTTGAGGAGTGAGGAGTAACATGGACAGTCAAGAGAAGTACGGTGTATTGATAATTGGCGGAAATCGATCTCACCAGGAAGGTTATTCGCGTACTTTCGCCGCAGACCCGCGATGCCGGCTCATCGCGTCGTCCGATGAGCGGGATGCGCCACCCGATCGTGTTGAGCTGAATCGCGCACTTGCCGAAGAATTGGATATTCCTTACATACCGGACTTGGATGAGGCGTTGGCGCGAGACGACGTGCATATTGTTTGTTCATGTGTGGAGACCGAGCGGCGCGGGCGCGTAGGTGCTCGGTGCGCGGAGGCGGGGAAGCACGTCTATCTGGACAAACCGCTTGCGTTAAACCCCAACGACGCGGCGAAGATTGTAGCGGCGGTGAAGCGAGCCGGTGTCCGCACCCAGATGTACTCTAACATTCATGATCCGGCGGCGCAAGCAGCGCGTCAGGCATTGAATCGCGGGGACATCGGCGAACTTCGCGCCATCCACTGTGACGTGGTCTTTGCCAAGGGTCACCCGGGGTCTGCGCCGGTGGGCAACAGGCGCATAGAAAAACCTAACGTGGAACGATACACCTTTGTCGATGCTAAGCGGGAGATGTTTGATATCGGCGTCTATGCGGTCGCTATGGTGAATTGGTTGACTCGCAAGAAGGTAAAAACCGTGTACGCGAACACCGGCAATTACTTCTTCAAGGGACACTTCGATCGCGATGTGGAAGATTTTGGAGCAATGGTATTAACCTTGGAGGACGGTGTCACCGCGACGGTCGCCGGAGGTCGATTTGGATGGCTGAGTCACCCTCAAGGCGGTATGCGGGGGCTGCACATCGTCGGGACGCGGGATACCTTGACATTTGACCCTTCGAAATCACATTTGGAGGTCTTCGCCGATGAACCCGTTTTTCAGCCGCCTCCGCCTCATCCCTTGGATCCGACGGGAATGTGGGGAAGTACCCAAACCAAATCCACCGGACCACCGAAACGACAATGGGTTTCCGTCAGTGACGGACAGGGCCGGGACGAAATTGCCTCGTTTGTTGACTGTGTCGAAAACGGAGTGGAAAGCGAAATGAACGCCGAAATGGCGGCACCGTCGATCTCGGTGATTACGGCGGCGTTTCAGTCGGCGGCAACCGGAAAGGTTGTCCAAATCGACTAACGAAACTCCGAAAACCCGAACGATGCTCGCCTCCGTGCTGTGTAGGGACGGGGCATGTACCAAGACATTCAGGAGGAGGTATGGCACGTGCTGTATTGGTTACATTCGCGGTGATATTTTTAGCAGCGACCAAAGTTTCTGCGGGACAAATGGAAGATGTCGTTTACCTTGAGAATGGAGGAATTGTGCAGGGAACGATCCTTGAGCAGATTCCTGACGAGTCGTTGAAAATAAGGCGGGGAGACGGTAAAGAGTTAAGTATAGGATGCGCGATATTGTGCGAATTTCAAGAGAGCCCGTCCTTGAATCGCGAACCTTTATCCAGAAGAAAAACCCGATGGTAGCGCTCGGCTTATCATTTCCAATCGTGGGCTCCGGACAGTTCTACAATGGGGAGTACACGAAGGGAGTCGAGTAGGTCTAGGGCTTGTACTCAGCGCGGGTAGCGACAACGTGGACAACCCGGATGGAAATCTCGACGCAGACAATGACGATTGGAGGAGTATCCCCGGTTATGTGCTTTTCCTCGGAGGGGCTGTTTGGGCGCTGAATGACACGCCAATGTCAGCCAATAGAATCAATCGGCAAAACCTGTGGGTTTCCCACGGGCATTTAATTGAGCTTGACGGCGGACGAGCGGCACTTGGAATCGACCCCGTAACATCGCGCAATAGATTGGGCACCGTGCAAACCCTGCGGATTTAGATGGCGTGTGCATTTTTTGGAGATAGCTTCGAGTAGGACAGCAACGCCCTCCTCCTAAAATGACAGTAATTGTTTAGTCCATTGACTCCTTGCGGCGAATACAAGTTGCTCCCTTGATCCCTCCCACATATAATCCAAGAATGCCCCGCTGCCGATAGTCAGGCGCGATATACTGCCAAACTAATATTGCCACTCGTTTTGGCTGAACCAAACAGTTACAAATGACGATTATGGGCGCTCGCAAATAGCGTCAATTGAGTCTTTCCAATGCGAGGAAAGGTCTCTATCGTATTTGCTATTCACTCACTTGATCATCAGTATCCGATTCGATACAGGAACTTGATGTTGCGCCCCGGTTCCGGCATTACCGCTTTGATTCTTGAAAGGTGTTGTCGATATTCCGTGTCAAGGAGGTTATCGATTGCGAACACCGCTTGATGTTGGAGTCCCCAAACTGAGAACAGATACTGGCAGCCCATATCATAGGCGACGTATCCGTCGGTGGGCTCCTCAAATTCGCCTAACCGGTTCTGCGAATCCGAGAATCGCGCCGTTATGTGAAGGTTCAGCGGCTCTGTCACATACCGGAGTGCTAATTTTCCGTTGAGGGGTGGGATTCGTTCAATGGGCACGTCACTGTCCTTTAAAGTCCCTCTAACGTAGCTCGTGCGCGCTTGCGCGTACACTCGTGGAACAATCTCGGCGTCAACGCTCAACTCGGCGCCGTCAAGGACGGCATCCAGTCCCCTGTATTGATAGATCCACAACCACCCCGCGCCGCCGGCGCCCCACTCCTTTTCACCGGTGTTTGCCGGAATCAGATAACCGTAAATCTGGTTGCTAAAAAGGGCTAGATTCAGTTTTACCCGATTTTGCGAATAGCGCAGAAACACCTCCGTTCCCCAACCGTTCTCGGTGCCGAGATCGGAATTGCCGATTTCGTAGGAGTGGACCGCCAGGTGAGGGCCATCCGAGAAAAGTTCCTCAATTCCGGGAGCACGGAAGGTTTTCATCATCGTTGCGCCCGCCTTTAAATCGCCTGTCCAATGGTAGATGCTAGACACGGCGCCTGACACGCCTCCGAAGTTTCGGCGTTGTACCGTTCCCGCCTTGGTCACTCTGCCCGTCTTAAACGGTTCAACTCGCTTGAAGTCGTAGCGAACTGCACCTTGCAGAGTGAAGTCGCTAACTTTTCTCTGATTAAAGTAGAAGCCCGCGATAGAAATCTCCCGTGTGTGCGGCGTCCAGAAGAATCCCCCGGTCGAATGATCGCGGTATTCGCTCCATATTCCGGTGATGGCGTCATCAGACAGACGAGCAATCGCGGACACATTGGAGGTCAACGCAATAAACTCGGTGCCGAGCGTGTTGTTGGATTCAAACTCCCGATGTTGATAGCGCGTGTGAGTTGAGTGAAGTTTCAACTTCTCAAGGAGCGATCCGTTGATCGAATACTCAAGGTTGCTTTCATACCGCTGGCGTTCGAGCTCAATGTCGACTCCCGAGATGTGTCCTTCCGGTGACCCGGGAATTCCGTAGTCGGACGTGTAGCTGCCCCCTGACACACCAACGTGCCCCCAATCCTTGACCATGGAAGCGCCGCTTGAAAAATTGGTAGTTGATAGTGACGTGTTCTCCACGACGCCAACGGGAGTATGCGTATCATCAGCAGTACGGTGATTCCACGCCAGCCGCCATGCAGTGTCACCGATTGGAACCGTCAATCCTGTTGTCGCGGTAATTCCCGAATTGACCGACTCACTCTGAAACTTGAGGTCTACGGTAGGGTGATGAGGCAGAGACGGCGCGATGGTTTCGCGTTTGACATCTATGACACCGCCGAGAGTGTTTGAACCGTAGATAAGCGATGCGGGACCACGGATGACCTTGATGTTTTTGGCTGTGCTGGGATCTATAGTAACCGCATGGTCTGCTGAGGACGCCGATTTATCGCCGGTGCGCTCGCCATCCTCAAGAATGAGCAGTCGGTCACCGCCCATACCCCGAATGACTGGACGTGCTACCGCCTGTCCCATCGACCGTTGCGCAATTCCCACCTCATCGCTGAGTGTATCGGCGATGGTTATTCCCATCTTCTCGTCCACTTGCTCTTCGGAGAGTACGAGGTCGGTTGTTTTCTCAAGCTGTGCGAGGGCATCATCGTCCGGTGTGACCAAGATCTCTTGAAGTTGCACCACGCCGCCCTCTATCGAAACGGTCAATGCCGGTTCATTCGGCGCAGGTTTAGCGATAAACCCGTGCCGGCGCCCATCCGCTGAATCATAGTGTCCGACGATAGAGCCGTCCTGATTGATACTCCAGCCCTCGGTGCTAACACTGCCCGGAATCTTAAATTCCTGTAGCCCGTCCCGGAATGTGCCGACATAGGTGAGCGTGACGCCATCCACCGATTTCGCTCGGGAAACGACATCCATTGACTCGTTGATACCGTGCACAAAATAGAATTCCAGTCTCTCGGCACGTGAAAGATCGAGAGATATAAACCTGCCATTCCGGGTACGTATGTATGGATGAAACAAGCCATCAGCGTCTACGTAACTGCCCACCATGCCACCGCTTGCATTCACGAATTGGGCGTATGTTTCCGATGCCCCGGGGAACTCAATTATTTCGTCTCCCGAAAAACCGCGGCGCACCCCGGAAGCATCTATATAATTTCCCGTCAGTGCCCCGGTCGCATTACTAATACCGTATATCTGCGTTTGGACAGCACCTGGAAAATCGTATTGCCGCAATTCGCCGTTTTCCAAGATAACACCGTGGTAAAGATCGTCGCTGTCTTGGTAGTAGCCGGCAGCTATCCCTGAATTACCGAGCGCATAGAAAAAGGTGTTCTGTGAACCGGGGAAATCATACGTCGTAAAAACCCCGTCAATGAGCGTAAATCCGATTGTCTTCTCACCATCGGCGCCCCGAGTGTTGCCTGCGAAATCCCCAAATTCGTTACTCGCAGTCAACTCTAAAAACGCCACGCCGGGGACATCAATAGTCTCAAAAGTATGGTCGGTAGCACCGGTTTCGGCAACGGGTTGATTGGCGACCTGTGCATCAGCGTCCCCCAGGATTAATGTGTTGAGACACACCACTAATATAAACGTGTAAAACGGTGTTAAATTCCGAAGTATTGTTTTCGTCATGGGACATTCCCTCTTTTGTTTCATCGTTGTTATTCTCGTATAGTAGCATGGAAAGAGCAAGTACAATACAGGTAGTATGAAAAACTGCTTAATCATATTGTCCTCCGAATAGAGATAGATTGTACTCCCGGCATAAAGACTAATCGAATAGTAGATACAGTTAGATCGTCATTAAGACGACCTAAAATTCACCGGGAAACAGGCAGAAATAACTTGGGGAAAACTAAGGTGCATATAAATCTTGTGGATTAAGCAGCGTAGGCTGGCGGGGCGCGACTACGGATATTGTCAAGAGGCGCTGTGAATATGAAAGCTAGGTCGAAAGGGGAATGAACTGAAGTGCAAGAACCAAGATTGGGAAGATTTTCAGCGTGGAGCGCAATACCTAGGTGGTTCGCAATGAAAAAACAAGTAGAACAATCGTGCGATTCGGAATGGCAGTGTTCGTGCTCGTGTTCGTGTACAATCCCGGCAAGGGCAACCGTTATCAGATAATAACAGATACCCATCGCAATCACACAGCCGGTAGATATGGTGCGAATTCGATTGTACCGCAAGACCGTCTACCCCTTCCAGATGTGCGATATTCAAAGAATAGATTTATATTTGGCTCTGCAGAGTTAAGTGTGGAAAATGAAATTAACTTAGGACTTACGCAGTCGATCACTCAAATCTGCCTAATCCGGCAGTAGGGAATAACGATCAAGCGAGTGGATAGCGATCAACTGAGTGGATAACGAAGGAGCAACTGACCCATATGGAAGGCGGTAGAGATCCCATAGAGATCTTTCAGTGAGGGATCAAACGAGCGGAAAGCAAGTGCGATAGAGATCCGATAGCAAATCCCGTGCGATAGAGATCCCTCGTTATTCCCTACAAAAGCCTTGTCGCAACATCAAATCATTGCCGAAATCATCAAAAGCGTATAGATTGGGGGGTCTCCCAGAACCATATTGGGAATTATTGCAATCAATTTGAACGCAGAGGGCAAACGCTCCCTCCTGTGGCAAGTCTGATTCGCACACTTAACTCGGAAGAACCGTTCAGTCGCTCGCTTGATCCTCGCCTCGGAGAAAGTGAACGATATATACTCTGCGTTGGGCATTATTGCGCTTTCTTTTCCAGTGATAATTGATTCTAATAGGACTTACGTAGCACCAGCAGGTGGGGAATCGGAGTTCCCTCTTACAAGGGTCACGACCTGGAGATCGCTCCTACAGAAGACGCAATTTCTGACAACGCGGAGTATAATCAAGACATCACAGCACTATTGTTCAATCGAATTAGTATTAGAATCTACCTAACCTGAATACATCTGCTTCTAAACGGTCGAGATTAAGGTGGTAGATGCCGTTAAGCATGCCGTCCTCAAATTCTGCTCCGACGCGCAGTGTACCGTAAAGCACTATCGGTTCATCCTGATGACTGCGGATTCTCTTTTTTTTCGGAACCTCGACAAATATCCACTCATTAAGGAGCGGAATGGCACCGAAACAGCACGCCAATTGGTTTTCGAGCAATACAAAAGATTGAAGGTTGTCATCCTCACCTTCAAGCGGTAACATGAACCCACCAATTTCAATTTTCTCCCCGTTCAGCGCTTTGATTTGCGGCGGAATATCCTCGTCAAGATTTAGCGTAGCGATGTATGCCGGGTCCTCCAATTTCTCCCAGTTCGGCTCTCTGATAACAAAGCTAGTGAGTGTCTCGAAGGTGAGTGACCGATATTCCCCCGTGTGTTTGCCGCTCTTTTTGCTTCCGACCCTTGGGATAGAGGAGACATATGCAGGAGGAGACTGCGCATCAGTTTGGTTTTCAATTTTAGGCATCGTCTCGTTTTCTGGGTTGGCATCGCCGGGAATTGCCCCAGCGACCGCTAACGGGGCGCCCTGCACTTCAACGGGCTTAGAGGCTGAATCTGACCCCCCTCCGAATTTCCTAAGCGCGCGAAGCGGATGTGATTTCGGCAACATTTGAGAAACGCCGAGCGACAATATGACGAGAACTGCGCCGGAAATTGCAAAGTGCAGCCAAAGACTGCGTCGCTTTTTGGTATTGGGTCGTTTCATCTCAATCACCTCCTAACTAATGTTCGTGATGCTCCTCGTGATGTCCCTCGTTACCTTCGGGAAAATCGAAATCAACGTCGGCGAAGGTCTGACCTTTGACCGCAATCGACACGATTTCCGCATGAAATTCGGCTGTCCCTATAAGCTCATCCAATTGCCCTGAGAATTGAGACGTGTCGCCTTCGGTTTCTCCTGTCAGGACGTTCGCGACGGCTTTAAGTTGCAAAGTGAGTGGCTGTTCCGAATTCAACCGATTTATCTTAAGACCGATTGTTTTCTCCGTGAGTCGTATCGGTTTTTCCGCCTCGCCATCAAGGATGTAGGCGGTTAGTTTTCCGGTTGTTTCTTCTAGCACGAACTCAGCGTGGGCGAATTCGTCGCCCAACACAACTAGCGTGCCGCCATGCGGCGCCGTGTGCTCATGATGGACATGCGTTTCGTGTGTCCCTTCCTGTTCGCCGTGATGCGCACCTTTTTTCTCACAACCAAGTTGGGCGAAGACAATTGCCAAGATCGTTGTCCATATCACAACGGTGTATTGGATTTTCATGATGATTCTCCTTGCATCAAATCGAGTTCACGGTAAAAGTCGTACTGTTGGCGATAATTTAGCCATATCAACAGGTTTGTGCGGTATAATTTGTATATGAAAGTAGAGCAAGTATATACGGTCCCAAAAGTGTACGTTGAATCATCCGTTATTAGTGCTTACTTCGACGAAAGGGTTGATGTTGTCTCGGCCTCACAACGCCACTGGTCCCGAGTTTGGTGGGACCAAGTGCGAACAGAATATGATGTAGTGATTGGCGTTGCTGTCACAGATGAACTATCCCATCCGAGTTTTCCCCACGCACCTTACACGCTTGCTCTAGTTGCTGACATTCCCCGAGTTAGGTTTGCCAACGAAATCCGTGACATCGTGAATGCCTACATCACTAGAAATCTCATGCCACAGAATCCTGTAGGGGATGCTCTTCACTTGACGCTGGCTTCATACCACAAATGTGATTACTTACTGACATGGAATTGTAAACACAATCCAATACTTGCTACGCCAAACCAGCTAATAGGTGAATTCAATGATTAAAGATCCCCCCATAGTCGAAGATATCCGTCGCATCAGGTGCGCTCTCTCGGAGCAATTTGGCCATGATGTGGAAAAATATATTGATTATTTGCAGAGAAAATATGAGCCTTCAGGTCAAGTTGATATGGTAGAACCTCCGCCAGAGTCATCACCCGATACAACGAAGGGTAATCAACGCGAGGATTAGCTAATTGGCGCTAAATTCGTCGCAACATCCGTCCGGTACGCTTTGACGGCAGGGACAATGCCGGCGATTGTTCCCAAGATTATAACACAAACCGGCGCGATTACGAATACGGGATGAAGTTTTAACAGGTCCAGAACGATGCCGGTTTGCGCACGAACAATCGTGGACGCCCCCGTGAAGATTGCGCCATAAACGATAAATCCTATGATGACGCCCAGCGCGGCGATGGAAACGGCTTCCAGTACGATTACAGCAAACACTGTTTTGCGGCGGGCGCCGAGCGCCCGCAAAATGGCGAATTCGCGCCGCCGCTCGTTGATCGAGTTATAGACACTTGCTAGAATCGAACCTCCTGCTACGACAATGACAAGATAGGATACCAGCGCCAAAATCTGATTCATCCAACCGATCTTGTCAAACAGTCTCGCCATTACCGCCCCGATGGGCCATGCCAGTGTCGCCACCTTTCCCTGTTTGTTTATGGTTGCGTCCATAATGAAACCGATCTGCGGATTCCGGAACTTCAGCATAACGGCACTCACCTCCTTATGCTCGTCGGGTATCTCTTGTCCGGGTTGGGGGACATAGTCCTCTCCGTCTCCGCGCAACACATGCCCCTCCATCCGATAAATCCCCTCTATCGGAATCCAGATGACGCGGTCGGATGGTGAATTGGTCGGTGCAAGCACCCCGACCACAGTATATTGCTCGTCGTGCCGCATCGACTCGTCAAATACCAATCCGTGATAGGGGGTGAAGTTGTCGCCTACCCTCAAGCCCAACTTCTGTGCGGCATAGCTTCCTAGGACAGCCTCTTGCCGAGTTGGGTCAAAGAAACGCCCATTCTCTTGTGTCTGAAACCGAACACCATCGCGGTACTCAAACTTCGTGAACAACGCTGTCGTTGTGCCAACAATGCGGTAACCGTGATAGTTGTCGCCAAGCGCGTAAGGAACGGCAAGTTCGACACGGGGATCGTTTTTCATCGTCTGGTACATCGCCCACGGGATATTTCCGGGAGAAGTTTCGAGATGAAAGACCGTGTTCAGCACCAGTTGTAACTGACTGCCGCGTGCGCCGAGAACTGCATCAAAGCCGATCTGACCGCCGGTGAACGCGGCTACGGACTGGGCTTTGATGCCGATAACCGCCATGACAAGCCCGGTGCCGAGCGCTATCGACAGCGTCGTTATGAGTGTCGATAGCGCGTGCTGTCGTAGGCTGCGCCGAACGATGAATAATAGACCGATTCGCTTTATCATTCTTCCGCGTGAATTGGAGATTACGAAATGTACCGTTCCATGTTACATATTCGTACTCAATGCGGGATTCGGTAGAATCTGAAATCCATGCTCTGCTGCTCACGCACGATTCACTTGCGCGAAATCTGTTGCTTCCTCAAACTGCCCCAAGACCTCCGCATCATGGCTAACGGTGAGTAACGCGGCGTTGTTTTCGTGACAAATCTCGCGGATGAGTGCTATAGCTTCGCTGGCGTGATGATAATCCAGATTGCCCGTTGGTTCATCGGCAAGCACCAGACGCGGTCGATTGGCGATGGCGCGGGCAACCGCAACACGTTGCTGCTGCCCCACGGATAACTGCGGTGATCGATATCCGAGTCGATCGCCAAGGCCAACCCGCTCAAGCAGGTGCTGCGCAAACCCCGCATCAATTCCCTTCCCAAACATCATTCCAAGCATGACGTTTTCGAGCGCGGTGTAACCGGGTAGCAGATTGAATGTTTGGTAAATGTAACCGATATAGCTGGCACGCAACCTGTCGCGCCCGGACTCCGAGAGGGCAACCATCTCCTCGCCGGAAACAACGATGCGTCCGCTATCGGCCCCCAGAATTCCGGCGATGAGATTGAGAAATGTCGTCTTCCCAACCCCGCTGCCGCCCCTGAGCACAATCTGCGCACCCTCCTCCATCTCGAAATGGGGAATGTCAATGATGCGGGTTTGTAAACCTTCAGGCGAAACGTATGCCTTTTGGAGGTCAGTGATTGTCAAGAGCGGCATAACAACTCGTGGTCAGTCGTCCAAGGTTTCGGAGTGTTGACAGGTACGGCAAAGGTGACGATTAACGAGGTGGGCGCTCATAAGAAGGAGACCACCAATAACCGTGAAGATGACTTCGGCGTTTTCTGAAACGCCTAATCGTGCAATAATGATTAGCAGCAAGGCGCCGCCTAGTATCAAAAATACGCGTCGTTTTCGATGGTTTCGAAAGCCCCAAGCGAGACTGCCTACCGCGATTCCGCTGGCTGAAGCAACCATCACCAGTTCGGTGGACTCGGCCAAAATGAATCCAAGTCCAATGAGCGGCAGCACAGTTATTAACAACGGGGCAGCCATGCAATGGACGGCACAAGCAAATGAGAGGCATGCACCGACGTTATCTACGGTCGAATGATTCAGATGTCTGTTCATTTTTTCCCCTGTGTCAGGCAGTCTTGTTGGCTGCGTTGCTTTCGGCATATAGAATGCGCAAAACGCAATCGATGTACCGCTATCATGTCTTGCGCATTCAGATTGTTGTTCTTTATGGACTCACTGTTACCGGAATCGGCAACGCCGCCGTGAAGTCGGCATGGTCCCCGTGAAACAGTTCGAGTTTGATTCCGGTTTGTCCGGCTCGACGTCCAATTACCTCAAAGGCGAATTCGTCATCGTGGTGATCTTCCTCGTCATCGTGATCATCTTCTTCTTCGTGGTCTTCGGGAAGGTGAATTTCAATAATCGACGTATCGTACTCGGATAGCACCAAGCCGAATGCCTCTTCCTCATCATGGCCGTGGCCCTCCTCTTCCTCCTCGTCGTGGTGATCCTCCGCAAAGGAAATTTCTTCGCTGTCGTGATTTATGAACACGACGTGCACATCAAGTTCATCTCCAACCTTTAGGGAGATTCCGCCGGTTTCCGTTCCCTGGAATTGACGGTAGACCTCTTTCTCGTCAACTTCGAGAATAAAACCATCGGCATCGACGTGCATTTCATCGTCATGTTCGTCATCTTCGCCCTCTCCGCACGCGATTAGTAGCATGGAAAGAGCAAGAAACAATATTGGTAGTTTGAAATACTGCTTAATCATGTTGTCCTCCAAATAGAAATAGATTGTGTTCCCGGCATAAAGACTGACGGGTAAGTAGATACAGTCAGACGATCATTAAGGTTACCTAAAATTCACCGGGGAATAGGTAGAAATAACTTGGGAAAAAACCGAATTGTAGATAAAACTGGCGGATTAAGCGGCGGAGGCTGGTGGGGCACGGCTACGGACATTGCTAACTATAGCCGTGGATATAAAAGTCGGGTCGAAAGGCGAATGAATTGAAGTGCGAAGACCGTGATTGGAAAGACTTTCAGCGTGGTACGCAATACCGAGGTGGTTCGCAATGAAAAAGCAGGTAGAACAATCGTGCGATGCGGAATGCTCGTGTTCATCGTCGTGATCGTGTACAATTCCGGCAATGGCAACCGTTATCAGATAATAACAGATACCCATCGCAATCACGCAACCGGTAAGATTGATGTAGTTTCGATTGATCCGCAACGCCGTTTACCCTTTCAGAAGTGCGCTGTTTCAGAATTAAGGATATTATTCTAGCACGAGCAGACAGGCTTTGTCCAATTTATTGGTTAGGACTTATGCAGCGTGTCCATTAGTCCCCTGATAAGGGGATTTAGAGGTTTAAAAACAAAAATCTAACCTTGTGTGCCAAACTTACGTATGTTATGTTATAACATAACCAAGTCAAAGTCAAGTCAAATATAGAATCTTCTAGGGTCATTTAATTCTCCCGTATTTCGATTTCCCGGTCAAGGCTACTGCGGGGCAAGATGCCCCTCCTTCGGATTCGGGTTGTTCCAAAATCAGTCAAAAAACGGAAAATTATACTCCGCACTGTCAGAAATTGCGTCTTCTGTAGGATCAAACGAGCGGATAGCGAGTGCGATAGAGATCTCGCGATCTCCAGGTCGCGACCTTTGTACGAGGGAACTCCGATTCCTGACCTGATGGCGCTACGTAGGTCCTATTAGAAACAATTATCACTGGAAAAGAAAGCGCAATAATACCCAACGCAGAGTATAAATAGCCCTATGGAATCTTCTAGGTAGGTGGTTGTCTCTTTTCGGAAAGATTGATGCTTGTCATAACTGCAAAATATGACACATTTTAATTGATTGCGTAAGTTCTATTGGTATCAAAAGTCGGATGATCCAAAGAATGAGATTGCGGTTTACGAGTAGTGGGGAATACCCATCCGACAACCCTCTCAGGATTAGATGTGATTACCTTTGATGGGAGGTTTGAGTTTCTTGACAATCGGACGGCAATGGCTTATGCTACGTATCATAAAATTCTACTTAACGAAAGGACGGTAATGTATTGTGTATCACTTTGTTTCTGTTGTAATGTTTGTTTGTATTTTGACAATTGCAAGTTTTTCGGTGCTTGAGGACAGCCATGCGGGTGAAGACGCCTCCGAAAAAACTCGCATTCCGAGCTGGTTTCGAGTTGACACCGACGCCTTGGGAACGCATTTTCTGATTGGGGCTACCCATTCGATGGGAGGTGTTTCGCTAGAGTCTAATATTTTCATTGACGATACTCTCGGCGAGTTTGACCTCGGCGTCTCAATCCCCGCTGTCAGCGGGGATAGTTTTAGTCTCACGCTGCTGCCCATGCTCGGACTCGGGTTTGACTATAAAGCGCCGGATGGGCCTTCCGCCATCTTTCCACATCTGTTTGTGTTTTTACCCGCCGGCAAAATCTTTTTCAAATCGTGGACGATTGGGTCCATCCATTCTGTATTCGACGAGGAAAGGGATAACGAAGTCTACACGCGCAATTATCTCACTTACTCCCTTAACAGGACTGTTGCGGTTGGCCCGCAGTTCGAAACCGTAGTGGGTTTGGGCGATAAGAGGACGGTTTTCAGCCAGATTCTCGGTGTACGGATCAATATCGGATACGGCGAGAATAACACGCTCGGCATCCTTGCCGGGTATGATACCAAGAAAACGGAGGAACAATCGGGCTTAACGGGTAGGTTGAGTTTTACGCGCAGGTGGTAGTGTTATGTCTTTCTCTTAATTTCTACGAGCGTGCGTACGGGAAGAAGCAGAATTTTGATGAAGGAACTCGGTATCGCCTTGACACTATTTTACAATCACCATCCGCTTCATCTGATCGAAGGTTGGGGTGGACAAGTGGTAGAAATAGATTCCGTTTGAGACCTGCTCGCCACTGTTATTGCGGCCATCCCAATAGGCGGCGCGTTCTCGAGTAGAATACTCTCCCGCGGTTTGTTCGCCCAGATCCAACTGCCGCATCAATTGCCCGTGAACATTGTAAATGCGAAGCGTAGCGTCGGCGTCGGCACTCAAACGATACGGGATCCAGGTTTCCGGGTTAAACGGATTGGGGAAGTTTTGCAGCAGCGCCGTCTGCTTGACCCGAGCCAGCGTCGTGACTTTCAATCCAAACAGATCCACGGCAAACGGAGGCGTTCCAAAATCCTCAATGCTGTTATAGATGTATGCGGCGTGCCCGTCGCCATTTGGTTTCCCGTCGTGGTTCAGAAAGGGACCGCTATGGGACGCAATAGCCACGGAGTTCTCGCTCATGGAGATCGCGGAGCCGAAGTGTATATCTTTGGCGCCATCTTCCGGTACGACAGTAACTTTTTCTGCCCAAACCCCGTCGGTTCGAACGAAGGAATAGGCGGCTCCCGAACCTCTTGCCGGGTCGTTATGTCCAGGAGCCCCAACGATAACAATGCTCCCGGTGGTTGCGACGCCAAATCCAAAATTGAAGTTCTTTTTTAATTTACCGGGCGTGAGTTTGGCTTGAAACTTCCAACTTGCTCCGTCGAGCGCGAAGACGTAGGCGGCTCCCGAATCAGTCCCGCCTTCGGAGTCGCGAAACGGCGCTCCGACCACAATGGTCTTTCCGCCCATGCTGACCGAACTTCCGAACCGGTCGGCTTTCGCGGCATCGGCAGCCACGAGTTTGGCTTGTTCTGCCCACTGAGCTCCCCTACGCACGAAAACGTAAGCCGCACCGGTAAACCTCGCGCCGCTATGGGTGTGTCCGTTCGCGCCAACCACGGCGGTGTTGCCATGAAGGAAGACAGATGCGCCGAAAGCATCTCCGCCCGCCAGATCCGAGCCAACTAGCTTCGCCTGCTTCCTCCACGCTGTACCTTCACGGAAGAATACGTAGGCTGATCCGGAGTCTCTACCTGCGTCATCGTCCTTTGGGACACCGACAATGGCGGTATTCCTGTCAATCGCTACAGAATATCCGAAATTGTCCGCTTTAGTCGGATCGTCTGCCCCCAGTTTCGCTCGCTGATCCCAGTTTTTGCCCCTCCGAACATAGACAAAGGCTGAACCTGACGTTTCTGTGCCAGCATCGTCATGAGGAACACCGATGATCAGGCTGTCGCTGCTGACGGCGACCGACCATCCGACGCTGCCCCCGCCTCGAGGGATGAGTTCCGCTTGTTTTGCCCAGTTTTTTCCATCGAATGCAAAGACTGTCGCAACGTTTTGAGAAATTGATCCAACAATCACAGTGTTTCCGCTGATAGCGGCGGACAGTTGAGATCCGATGTCGTTGTCGTCGTCGGCAACCAACTTGATGCCTTGTTTTAACGCCAAAGCGGTATGTGTGAAGGTTGCCAACGCGAAGCCAAGGATTAGACCAAGCAGAATTGACTTTACGTGTTTCACTGAAATCTCCTTTTGATGTTGGTCGATGTTAGGACGATTTAGCGGCTGTTTATTTTGACCACGATTTCATGAGTATAGAGTTCGATGGCTGGGCATATGGAATTCCGCGAGTGACTCAATAGGATCCTTGCATCTGTCCGTGCGTTGGCGCAACCTCGGAGTCGATTAAAGAATAAATTTTATAACGGCGGACCAAGAGCACGAGAAACGAGCGCATAAATCAACCGCTTTCTTTTTTCGTTGCTGGCAGTGATGTGATGATAGCTCGCAGCATATGATTAACAGATTCGGCAGATTTGAATACGGCGGCGACATCAGCATCAAGACAGACCATTAGCCGGTCTTGTCCAAGCTTACCCGCGAAACGGTTAGGCTTTGCTTGATCGTAGTTGAACGAATACTCAGCCTGCTTGCCACCTTCTGCGCTAGCATCAAGCTCAACCGATTTGGTATTTTTCATTTTCCTCAGTGTGTTCTATTGTCGGCTTGACACGTCTCTTGACAGATTGGTCACGGACGCGCTTGAGATCTCTTACAAAACTGCTTCTAAACTCAACTTTCAAGATTCACTTTCTACGATTTGGAAGACTTCATCTTTACCTACAATCTCTGTGTTTTCGCCTTCTTTGATTGCGTTCGCCAAAGCGATGTCTTCAAGAACCTCGGAAAAAACGTCATACAACAAATCCCTTCGCTCCTGTAGTAATTCAGCGAACGCTTGTTTAAACACTTCCTTGAGTTGATTCTCGTTCTCAATTATTTGTTGCATAACTCGCTCCTAACCTGCCAAAAAATAAAGCGTGACAAACCTTGCTTCAGTCTGCCACGCTTTACCCTAATCCAACACCTGACTCTGTTATTCGCCCTTGCGAATCACCAGACGGTAATGTTGCCCAATCTTCTTCGTGTCCGTAATGTCGTGCCCATCATTCGTCAGGCTCTTCGGCACGTTCTCAATCGGTTCGCCATCGTCAATAGTGATTTCTAGGAGTTGGCCGACATCCATCGTCTCCAAACGAATTTTCGCTCGCACGTAATTGAATGGACACGCCACTCCTTTCAGATCAAGGCTGTCCACAATCTTCTCAACAGTTTCCACTTTCGGCGGAGCCTCCGGAATACGTGCGGGACTTGCCTCACGCCGTTTGCGTGCGCCTCGACTTTGTTGCCGCTCCTCCTCTTGGCGGATTTGCATCCGATTATAGACGTTGTGCGCTTCCTCTACAAAAAGCGTCGCCTCCTCGACCCGCTGATGCGTCAATTCGGCGTTGAGATTGTCCGTGCCCTCTTCGACAGCTTTGAAGATGTGTGCACCAAAACCGGCAAAGACAATTCCCGGTTCGAAAAACCGGTTCCGAAATTCCGAAACCGTTGATTCGTCATCGACATATTGCAAGCCCTCTGTCGTTAGCAAGCCATCGGCGGCCCGAATCATGCCTTCAAAGGCACGAGTTGCGGACTCGACAAACTCCTCACGTTCAAGCAGCAGCCCGGCTTCATAAAGCAGACGGTCAGCTTCCTCAAGTTTGAATGATACAAGTTCGACTAATTGTCCCGCGCATTCGCCGACGCCGGTCTTGAGCTGAAACTCCTTCGTATCGCCGGTGTCAACGTAGTAGCTGGAATCTTCCTCATAGGTCGGGATTTTGTCGTACTTCGAGAGCACCTTCTTGATTTCAACTTTCCCCAACCGCTCAATATAGGTGGTGAAAGTTTCGGCTTCATCTCGCTCATCAAGATACCTATCTGTCATCTCCTTGATAAACTCGGGGATATACTTGCCGTGAATCTTGCCGTTCGGAAGTCCGTAAGAGCCCGCATTATCAACGGCATGTCCCCCTAGTAGCACTTGGTAATACGGAGCAATATGGTCGCCAAGCCGCCGCGATGAGCCAAAGAAACCGAAATTGGCGATGTGGTGTTGACCGCATGAATTCGGGCAACCGCTAATCTTGATTCGCAAATCCTCCAGTTCGGATTTTACACCGGTCTGGATGAAATGGTCTCTCAAGTGTGCCGCCAAACCGCGTGAAGACGACACGCCTAATTTACAAGAATCGGTGCCCGGGCATGCTGTAATATCAACGGTTGATTCCGCACCGGCATCGCCCAAACCCACAGCTTTCAATTCACGATAGAGTGCCGGAAGGTCGGTCATCGTGACCCAACGCAGCACAAGATTTTGTTCCACGGTTGTGCGAACCGTCTCCTTGACATATCGGCGAGCAATGTCCGCCAGCACCCGAGTTTGGTCAGCGGTAATGTCTCCCAACGGAAGCGTAATCGTAACAAACGCATAACCGGGTTGGCGCTGCGATTGGACATTCGAGGCGTACCACTCCTCGAATCCTTCAGGCTTCGTGACCCCGTTCAGTTGCGTGGGGGGCTTCAACGGTTCCTCGTCATACGCATTGAGATGTTCAAGATGGCTTGTCCACGCGGGGTCGTGACGCAACTTTTCGCGCTCCTCAAGCACAAGACGTCGGAACTCGTCAATCCCGAGTTTCCCCACAACGAACTTCATCCGTGCTTTGTTTCGGTTTTTCCGCTCGCCAAGCCGAGCAAATACCTTTGAGATCGCCTGCGAAATCGGGAGCAGTTCCTCCTCCGGCAAAAACTCATCGAATACCTTTGCTTGATGGGGTACCGCGCCAAGCCCGCCGCCAACGAGAAGTTTGAATCCACGTTTCGGTTTGCCATCAACCTCTTTGATAACCGCAACTGCGCCGATGTCGTGCATGTACCCTAAACCGCAGGCATGTTCATGGCAGCCGGAGAACGCAATCTTGAATTTCCGTCCGAAATCTTGGGCATCAGGGTGTCCCAACAAGAACGCCGAGAGTGCCTTCGAATGCGGCGTGACATCGAACGCTTCGTCATGACATACGCCGGAAAGCGGGCAAGCCGTAACGTTTCGAACCACATTCCCGCACGCTTCCTTTGTTGTAATGCCGACGGACGCGAGTCGCCGCATCAACTCCGGCGTGTGATTAATGTCAACGTAGTGATATTGTACATCTTGTCGCGTTGTGATGTGGATAATGTTGTCCGACATCTCTTCGGCGATATCGGCGAGCATCTCGAGTTGTGCCGCGTTCAAACCGCCGAACGGAATCTTCACACGAATCATTTGTGATTGATTGTCGCGTTGTCCGTATACTCCATGACGCAGTCTGAACTCGGTGAAAACTTCCTCCAGCACGTCGCCATCTTGGAAGCGATTAAGCTGTGTTTCAAAAATCTCAATCGCGCGGCTATCGTCTTCGGGAATTGCGTCTATGTTATAAGGCATTACCGCTCCCGTCGCCATTTCTTTCTCCTTAAATAGTAACAATCGTGGCGGTGTTAATGAAAAGTGGGACGACCCTTTGCAGATCTCAAAATCGGATTGTACAAGCCTGCCGGTAAAAATTGAAGGCGACTAGTTTAGTCGGGTTTACGTATAAAATAGTAGACTAATTTGATTATATTTTGCTCGACTATAGTATAATATAATTGTGTCCGCAAATCAAACTTTATTTAGTCGGGTGAATACTTTTCACGCAGATATTCGATAGTTTCTCGGCATGAATTTGGGTCGGCGGAAAACCAAAAAATCGTCTGCAAAGTTTACGCACTGACCGACGTAACGAATGGAAGGATTCGACATGAAGCCGAGGCAGGTGGATTAAAAGCGCGTGAACCCCAACGACGGGCAGGACAAAACTTGTGGAGCACTAACTATCGGTAATGTTCAGGATTGCTCGCACACGTCGTTTTGCTCTGGAAGGACTGTTCCCATTCTCTATCGACGAACTTCAACTCGACCCAAATCTCTACCACGTTGCGAAGTCCCTGAGAAATGAGACCACCTCGCCGGTAATGGCGTTCAATAAAGATTCACCTTTCTCCGCGGTGGCGTGTTGAGGTCCACCCATTGCGCCGGTCGGCGTCCAAGTATTCATCCGTTTGGCGACATTGACCCGCCCGCCGTGTTCACTATGAAAAAAAGGCGAATCCAATAGAGGCGGGCTTGAAGTAACTCGATCCATTCGCATCAGCTCGCCATGCAACCACAACATCATGGAGGTCTCGTACTCGCAAGCGTGGGACAACTGTTGTGTCTGCATCCCGTGGTTTTCCGCCGCCATGACAGGCGATGCAACGGACCAATAAGACGCTAGCGCCATCCACAGATTGTTGTACTCTTCGGATTCGTTAGCTAACTCGGTGATTGCTTGTGTGCCTGGAATGACATTGCCGCCGTGACCGTTCAGGAAGAATATTCGTTGAAAACCCGCCCTGCTGATGGAACGCACAATATTCTTGATAACTGTTGTATAGACATGGTTGGGCACGCTCGTCGTTCCGGGCAAATCAAGATGGTGATCCGAGGCGCCAAGCCACAACGTCGGTAAAAAGTACGTCTCTTCACGAAGTTCCCGTTCGACACGCTCGGCGACCTCCGTGACCAAATACGTATCCGTTAAGAGCGGCGAATGATGCCCATGCTGCTCCATCGAACCAAGAGGAATCACGACAACCTTATTCTTGT
Source organism: Candidatus Poribacteria bacterium (assembly GCA_965204085.1). Classification (GTDB taxonomy): domain Bacteria; phylum Poribacteria; class WGA-4E; order WGA-4E; family JAJDTR01; genus JAJDTR01. The sequence continues at coordinate 1,102,809 of CBDBEE010000003.1, forward strand.
CCGATTGCTCAATATCCACCCAACAACCATCGCCATATTTCACAATGTTTTCCCTCCTAAGCCCGATCCTTGAACGCCGTTAAATCTCATCGCGTGTAGTGACACGTATTTCAATCCGTGTCATCTTCACCGTAAATCGCGTTGATTTCATCACTAAAATGATCGAGAATAACTTGACGCTTCAGTTTGAGAGTCGGCGTCATCTCATCCTCTTCTTGTGTGAATTCTCGATTGAGCACTGCGAACATTCTAGGGCGTTCAAAGTCCGCGAAGTCCGCCACGAGCCGGTTGATTTCTCCTCGGATCAGCTGTCGAACTTCCTTCGTTTCAACCAGCGTGGCATTATTCTCCGTATCCAAACCTTGCTCTTTCCCAAATTCTCCGAGCGCATCGAAATTTGGGACTACGAGCGCGCCAACGCTTTTCTGACCATCCCCGATCAACATAACTTGGCTGATATAGTCGCTCCGAACAAGCTCGCTTTCAATCGGTTGCGGCGCAACATTTTTCCCGTTTGACAACACTAGAATATTCTTCTTTCGGTCTGTAATCTTCAAAAACCCATCTCCATCGAACTGGCCAATATCCCCGGTATGGAACCAGCCATCGGAATCAATTGCCTCGGCCGTGTCGTCGGGGCGGTTGTAGTAGCCCTGCATGATGTGCGGTCCTCTGGATAGGATTTCGCCATCTTCCGCTATTTTGACTTCAACTCCCGGAATGGGTTTGCCAACGGTACCGAATTTCCAAGCATCCGGGCAATTTACGGAAATCACCGGCGAGGTCTCGGTCAAGCCATACCCTTCGAGAATCAGAATTCCAGCAGCGTGGAAAAACTCCGCGATTGATTGAGGCAGAGCGGCTCCGCCCGACACAAAAAATTTCAATCGTCCGCCTACTCTGGCAAGAATTTTCCCGAAAACCAATTTGTTTGCAAGTCCCATTTTCAGCTTCAATAGGGAAGACGGTTCACTATGCGTCTGAATTGCCTGACTCACCTTTTGACCGGTTTCTACTCCCCAGCCGAATATTTTCTGTTTAATGGGCGATCCCTCTTTCACCGCACGAAGAATCCGCTCATGCATCGTTTCATAGAGACGGGGGACACTCGCCATGAGGGTAGGACGCACCTCCCCCAAGTTTTGAGCGACCGTAAACGGGCTTTCCGCATACGCGATGGTCGAACCGCAAGTGAGCGGCAAATAATGTCCTGCCATTCGCTCAAACACGTGTGATAAAGGCAAGAATGATAGGAGCACATCTTCGTGGCTAATGGCTACAAGCTCAAGACAGGCGCGGGCATTGAACATGAAGTTGTGGTGGGTCAGCATTGCCCCTTTCGGGTCGCCGGTTGTCCCTGAAGTATAAATGATAGTCACAAGGTCATCGGGGTCTGCCGCTCCGCTCGCCCCTTGGAAAATCTGAGTTCCATTCTCGGCGTTCTTTCCGAGTTCGCATACTTCCCCAAAGCTTAAATCCTGATTATCTGTGTCCGACGCTGTAGCGTCAAAAACAATGACTCGCTCAAGATGTGACACATTCTCTCGGAAGGCCTCAATCTTTTTTAACTGGTCATCGTTTGACACACATACGATTTTGGCTCCAGAGTCTTTCACTATATACTCTACCTGGGCGGGAGTGAGCGTCGGAAACATCGGCACATTCACTCCCCCCGCAGCAATGATTGCCAAGTCGGTGATTGCCCACTCGGGACGATTCTCGGACAGTAATACGACACGGTCGCCCCGTTCCACACCAAGTTCGATGAGTCCCAATGCGAAGTGTTCCACGCGCTCCCCGAGTTCTGCGTAGGAGGTATCGTGATAACTGCCGTCGATCTTGCTAGAAAGCGCGGCTTTGGATCCGTACTGACGAATGGAGTTCGCAAGCATTTCATTAATCGTCATTTTTTCCATAGTATTTGTCCTCGTATTCTAGTCTGGCCGTTAGGAATCGGAATCTTCTACGTGCATTCCGCTGCGTAAAAAAACCACCTAGGTTCGTGTGTAGATATGTGTGTTACAAAGAGCTTATTTCGAAGAAAGGGCTGTGGACGGTGAGCGCTAATACCGTTAAATCCAAGGGACGACTGCTAGCGGCTAGCGCGCTTACGTCTTCCTGAAATAGGTGATGTCGGGATACGCATCTCCTCTATAGGACCGGAAGACCTCTGCGTAGTTCCGTAGATAACCCAACTACCGACAACCACTAAGGCAATACTGATTAACTGTGCCGTTGTCAATCCGGCGATGACACGCTCGCTCGTCCGCCAAAATTCGGCTACAAATCGTTCGATTCCCGCCGCAATAAGCCCTGCACCAACCACCCATCCGGCTATTCCCTCTTTCTTTTTGCGGATTGACCAAAGTAGCGCGAAACCGACGAGCGATAATCCGAATTCATACAGCGGCGTCGGGTGAACGGGGACGGTTGTAGGAACCGTGCCTTTAGGAAATGACATTGCCCAACGCAAGTCCGATGGCGGACCATAATCCCCATCTCCCGCAAGGAAACAGCCGATTCGTCCAATGCCATATCCAAGCAAGAGTAGCGGAGCAAGGGCGTCAAGCGTTGGCAAGAGAGGACTGGAAGATCTATGGATGACCCAGATTGCGGCCCCAAGACCTCCGATTAAACCACCATACCACACAAGCCCGCTGTTTGAGAACAGTTCTCTGAATGAAAGGCTACCGTCTTGCAGGCAGGAATAAAGTTTTGCACCGATGATCCCACCTAGAGCGCCCCATAAAATAATAGAAGAGGCAAGCCTAGGTTCAAGCCCTTTTCGTTTAAACTCGCGTTGCCCCATATACATACTGATAAGAAAGGCGAGCGCCATCATCAGTCCATAGCTATGTACTGCTATGGGTATGTGAATTGGACCAAGGTGGAAAGTCCCTAAGTGAAATATAGTAGGATACATGACTCGACCGTAGTTAAGACCTCATTAACTTATTAAGTAGCGCAAATTACTTGTGATGGTGATTATTGAGTCTGGGTAGACTACACGAAAGCCATGGCGGCGATCTCGCTCAAAACTATTAATTGGAAGTTGGATTTAATTTTATGGAATTGACAATAGCGGACGATTGAATCCCTGCCCAACGATAATGTGTTCTGGAAGTGATGAAAACGCTGCGAATTACATTGGTAATTTTGCAGTGAAACCCATGCCATTACTGCACCATAAGGATATTCGACCCACCAAAAAATGTCAAGCGGAATTTCGACCACAAATTGAAAACGGGTCATTTATTTGCTTTTCGGTGAAAAAGGCTTTGCAAACTTTTCTGAAATGTGCTATACTTGGCAAATCCAAATTCCGAAGAAGCGCCAGAAGCGCTTTACGACTAGTGTTTTCCTTTGTTTTGTATTATCATTGAAGCACGGGAGACAGGTGTCGGAAGGGTAGCAACATTAATGAGTTCACGAGAATTCTGGTTGGCGCTTGCATCGATTGAAGGCATCGGCTCAATTCGGATTAATCGGCTCTTGAATCGCTTCGGAAGCGTGGAAAAGATTTTTAACGCCGAATTATCGGAAATAGCTCGTCTTCCGCGTTTCACCCCGGTTTTAGCGTTACGAATTCTGGAAACTGGGAAACGCCTCGGTAAATTTCGACGTCAAATGGAGTGGCTCAAAAGTCGAGGCATTGAGGTTTTATGTGTGGAAGACGCAGCTTATCCTAATAAGCTGAGGACCATATCCAACGCTCCGCCAATTGTCTGCAAAAAGGGAAAGTTGGCAAAAATCGGTCCGAAGGCTGTAGCAATAGTTGGCTCGACGCGGCCGACAGAGTTGGGAATTCTGACAACCATCGAGTTGTCTAAATCTTTCGCTCGTGCGGGTTTCACAGTTGTCAGTGGCTTTGCCAAGGGAATCGACACCTCTGCACATATTGGCGCGCTTTCGGTGGGTGGAACGACCGTCGGGGTGTTTGGTGGGGATCTCTTTTCGATATACCCCACGGAGAATCGCCCGCTTGCGGCGCAAGTTTGTAAAAGTGGTACGCTCCTTTCCGAGCACCCGTTTTCTACTCGTCCCACGCCGGCAAACTTGGTTTTACGCAACCGAATTATCAGCGGGTTGTCAATAGCGACAATCGTAGTTGAAGCCAGAGAAAACGGCGGTGCCGTGCGTACGGCAGGATATGCTCTCGAACAAGGTCGCGCAGTGTTTGCTTACGACTGGCAGAAACGTCATCGCTTGAGCGAAGGCCCTCGCCATCTTCTTCAGCGAGGAGCAATCCCAATAACTTTAGGCAGACTAAAGGAAGTTGAGAGTCATCTATTAAATCCGGAGCTGTTTACGGTGCAACCGAGAAGTTGTTCTTTCGTTGAACAAATAGAACTATTTTAGGAGGTGTTTTTGAAGACTTAAGAACTTGGTTGTTGAAAATTCGGAAAAATGTGTAGGTTTTTCTTTACAACAATTGGAAATTCTGATAGACTATAGTCTATCTTGAACGAATTAGTCAAAAACATGCGGATGCTTGGTTGATTGAAAGCATTACAACACTTAGCTTGTTCTTGAGGTTTGACATTGGCGTTGTTGCCAACTTGCTTCAAAACTTCAGGCGCATACGTCAATTATAATTGCGAGGGCTGATTTAGGCTGTCCGGCTAAACCTAGATGTTTTTATACACAAATCAAAAAGGAGTAGAAATAATGCACAAGCTCTTTCGAACCTTAGCTTTGGTAATGACTGCAATGTTGGTTACCTACCTAGTTGGATGTGGCGGTGGCGAGACGGAACCGGAGGGCCCGCCGTCAGCTACAACCGTTACCGCTGACCCGCCGAGTGGGTCCACAGTTCCGTCAAATGCTGAAATCTCGCTTACCCTTGATCAGGCAGTTGACGCTGTGGCAGGTGCCACGGGGTCGGGGAAAAACTGGAAGATTCAGGCACAGGAAAACCTGTCTGTTACTTGGACCAACAAAGATGGAACCGACGGTGGCCCGGTTACGTTCAACTATACACTCAGGGAGCCTGACACCGTACCGCCGAAAATTACCGGTGGAAACGTAACCAATGGAGCCAAGGATGTCGATCCCGGCCCGCTAAACGCCGACAAGATTCAGATTACGTTTGATGAAACTGTTACCGGTTCAGCCGAATTGAACTTTGAGGACAATACGTCTGCCGGTTGGCAAGGGACGGTTACTGGCCAGAATGCCGAACTTACCCCGGTTGCAGGAAAGGAACTCGCCAACTCTGTGACCTATGTAGTCGTGCTCAACGTTACCGACGCGGCTGGTAATAACGCTACGTTCAATGTCGAGTTTACCACCAAAGCAAAAGAATAGGTGTAATCCTCGCCACTCGGTTTGAAATGCAGTACTCAAGGCAACACGTTCCAGAACGTGTTGCCTTTTTTTGTTGCATTTTCAAGAGCAAGCTTCCGTTCTCAAGTCTCAAGGTTGATTGTAGGGGACGGCCCCTGTGCCGTCCCCTGGGAATCAAGTTAAGAGAGGTCGCCTAGGTTTTTTTGACGTTGCATCGTCACCAAATTACTGAGGAAGTCATCAATAGGGGCGGTCACATAATCAACCGGGTAAGACAACCGATTTTCTGTCAAGTGAGGGTAGGGGAGGGATATCACTCGCACTGACTTTTCTTTCACTTGATCCTCGCTCTAGGTTTGATGCATGGTCTGCGCTCAATGAATTTGTACTATACGCTGGCAGTCGTAGGGGTTGGGTCCCACCCCTTTGGGTGCCTCCCTCGATTTATGCGCCCGCCTAACATAAATGTCAACAAAACCCGGTGAATTAGGAAGGATTCCTTTGTTCAAATTCACATGGAATCAATAGTTTAAAACTTTAAAACATTGATAACTGTTTAGTTCAGTCCAGAACTTACGCGCCAACGGGAAATCGCGACCTAGAGATCGCTCCTACATTACACTCATGATGTAGGAACAGGGATTAAACTGCAGCACGGCGAACCAACATTCCCAAAACAGATTGATAGACTAAACAGTTACAAACATTGAACCGCATGACTTTCGCCCCAAAACGCTTAGCTTGATACTAATGGGGACAGTCCGTCGTCTCATGCTGCCATGATTGCCCCGGATCGACGGCACGAAACCGTCATAGTCCAATTGGGAGGGTGTCTGTTTCAAAGGGAGAGAATCTAGGAGAGCGTTCTATCTGGGAGGCAAAGAGAGGAGAGAGAAAATCGGAATTCAATAACTGCAGGTGCTTTCAAGCGTGGGACAGCATTCCCATCGGGACTGGAAAAACCCCACTATTGCCACTTCCATAACGGTTGGAGCATACATTCAAGCAAAATTAAATCAAACGTAGCCAGTCACTTAATAGAAAATCTACACGCTGAATCAAGAGCGACACACGCCCCATTACGGTGTTGCCAAACGCCGATCCGAATCCCACCATCAAAAAGATTATCCCCACCTTTGAAATCCTGCCGACGGTTCCCCGATGTTCAATTGAGAAGAAGAAGTAGGTCAGCGTACAAATGACGCCGACAACCATCAGGATAGCGCCGAAAATCTTAAATAGTCCCGCATCACCGGCATGAATCTCCGCGAACGGCGCCAATGTGCCGTGAACCTGCTGAAAGATAAACGCATCCATAACATTGGGAATGGCACGTCCTGCACCGATTCCGATGAGAATCGCAATCGGATAGCGGATTAACCAACTGTATTTGGGAACAACGCGAGCAAAGAACAGTAGACCGATGGCAATCGGAATGAGTTTGAGGAGTCCCATGAATTCACGTTCCGTGACAGCTTCCCAGAACGGAACCCATGCTAACGGGATTAATCCTTGATGGATTGAGAACACGATTCCATAGCCTACCGAGAGCCCTACAAAGAGATGTTCGGCGAAACGGTAAAAGGGATTGTCGCGATAGAGAAAACTATAGATGCACAGGGTGAAGAATGCGGCAACCCAAATTCCAAGCACTTCCACCTTAAAAACCTCCTATTGTGTCCTGCGCCGTTGGATAAAGAAGGCAACATTCCCGATAACGACCAAGACAAAAACCAGCAGATGGACGAACGATTGCACGCTCATGCCCGCCGTTGCTTTTTCAGGTGTGTCAATTAACGTTTCATATTCGGCTGCTCCCAGTAATCCAGGCATCAACCCGACCAACTGCCCTGATTGTATGAAGGGATACAATTCGGAAACCATCACCCCTGTTACTCCTGCCGCAACCTGTTGTTTGTATTTGGTGTTTATGTAGGCAATCCATGTGCTCGGCGTCCCCGACGAAGCCAAATCGAGCACCAGTGCGATGTGGTCGTAATTCTTTAGGTCCTGCATCATCGGAATCTTGGATAACGGTTTTCCTCGATAATCAGCGTTAAATACGCTGTCAATCGCTGTCCCCATCCCGAGGATGACTGATATTCCGCCGGGCCGAAAACCGAGAAACACATAATCCTCTCCATCCACCGCTCCCATCTCCGCTGCGGTTTGGCTCATCACCCTGTCACCCAACCTGGCGCCAACGTTGAATAATGTCATACCGATCACTCTCACATTTTTACTGAAACAGTGCCGCAAAACCGCAACCGCCATTGGTTCCAGCTCGGCTAGCGAGGAAGGCCCATAATTGAATGCCATGAGAATCGTGGAGTCCGGCGGAAGTTCATCAACAAAGTCATAAATGCTTCGGGTAGGCTGTGAGACCGTGATAGGAAAGCGGACGTTCAACAGCGTGGGGATAATCACCGCTATCGCGACGAGAATGAAAACAATGCGCCGGTCGATACTCATCAATTTTTCCAACATCGCATCAATCCCCTCCTCCCAGATAGGAGCGCTCGATTCCAAAGATAATCCGAATGGATTGAGAAATCACGCCCAGGCTGACGCCAAGGATGATTCCTCGCCGCGATGAGAGATTCGGATTATCCAAAATCCACTGTCGTGCGGTTGATGGTATGTTTTCCCCCACAGGGCTTAGCTCGTTCCAGAGATAATCGCCGATGGGAGCATTTCCGATCATTACGATGAGTGCGGCGGCGAGTAGGAGTGTGGCTTCCAGCGTGCGGGCGCGAAACGCGCGGTACGAGGCGGACGCAATAAAGAATGCAAGCAGGGAGAACATCGTGGCTTCCATCGGCACTTGAACATTGTCGAAAAACCATACGAATACTTCGTTCTCCATACCTTTAAACCATTTAAACCATTCGAGCCACTTGGGTAGTTCGTTTCCTCCGTTCTTCGGGCCCATAGGCAGTCCGAAGGCAACCATCACGATCATGCCTATGAAAACCAAATAGCTGTATTGCCAATGCTCAACGCGACGCTTTATGCGTATCCAGTGCGTATGCACAAGCGTAACCACGCCAATGACAAGTGCGAATGGGCCAATAATTAGGTCCCATTTGATGACTTCGGCTCGCAGCCCTTCGGAAATAGGATGTGGACTAAACTCGACGAGCATCATTACAATGCCGAATAGGAAACACAATATTAGTGGAACTTGCCGTCTCATAATTCGTGCTCAGATGTCTAACTACTAGATCTTTTGAAAGAATGTTGATACCCAAGTGATTCCCACCAACTCCAAGATTACGCCAAGGACAATGCCGGTGAACAGTATAAGTTTCCCATAATCTTGCCCTTTCAGGCTTCCAAGCAACATGGGTTCGCGAGACAAATAGGCACTCGCCGCGTAAAGCTCTTCGCCAATCAACGTATAGTCGCAAGCCGTGATGAAAAACGGCAACTGTGAATCCGAGTCGCTGCCCGCAATCTGAATCGCCCCCACGGAGTTCCCTGTTTCGGCAAGAATCAGCGATTCGGCATAGAATGTGCCTTGCAAAAACACGGCGGCTGGCTTCTCGCGCACCATCATTCCGTCCACTGCGGCGGCATAAGCGAACTGGCTCTCCGTGACAAAGAAAATGTCATTCTCATTGTACGCATCCGGTCGTCCTTCATCAAGATAGGCAGCCTTGACCATCTCACGCACGACATTCAGTACAATCGGATCGTTGCACGGCACGCGAAGCGGCGTCTCGTAATCAGCCGTTTTTCGCGCAACTTGACCGAGGATGTTCATGCTCGCAATGGTTGCAACATCGCCGACCGTGCCTAGCCCCAAGACGTACAGGATTGGGCGCCCCATTTCCGTAGACCTGCCGATTGCCTCATCCACTGCCTCCAAACCTGCGATTCGGCGAATGAAAATGTCCCCACCGCCGCGCGCGTGGTAAATTGAATGGATGATGGCATACGAGAAGAGCACGACCGATACAAAAATCCAAATTTTGCCGGTATGAAACCATCGTGTGTCCACTTCTGTGGTTGTTTCTTGAGCGAACGCCAAACTATAGCTGCAACTCAACACCACCACGGTTAGAATAACAAAGAAAAATTTAATTCGTTTTGAAATCATACGGATTTGTGCCCTTTCACCTTCTTCAATTCGGGCTTAGCCTATCACACCCTATAACGTAATACAAGAGAAAAACCACATGATGAATTTTCGCGGGCATTCTATTGCCATGGGATTTGCGTCTCACCAGCGCATGGCAGCCTCACGGTAAAGTAGGATTTGCTGCATATTGCGAGGAATTGCCAACTGAATCGATTTTCGCTTTCGGTTGACATCCTTCAAGATAACTGGTGTGCGAATCATATTCGTCATAGTGACCAACTTTGATTGGTAGAAAACCCAGAAACGCTGTTCGGTGTACGGGTTGATGATATACTCCGAATCAGGAAACCGTTCATGTTTTGGATATTCAAGGGGGACTGTCTTATCGTGCCCCTCCAAAAACAGTTCTGGCGGTGGTTCTTTCGGAGAGTAGCCGCTCAATTTACAGTGTTTTAAGCGAATCGGCATTCCGGATTTGTTGGTCAGATGCAAAGATATGACGATCGCCAACCTGTGGTTATCATCGCGATTTATAAACCATGTGTCATCTTCGATGTTCTCGACGGTAAGGCCCGGAATCTGCCGCTTACGATGATAGGCTATGGCTAACACAATAAAACTCACAAGCCCGGTCAGTGTCCACATCCCGGCAGAGGTCGAAAGAAATTGCTGCAACTGCTTCAATAGTTCCTGTAGCACATGCTCTCCTGTGTGTGAAAATCTATGCACAATTATGTCATAGAAGCCATGGCATCGCAAGGAAATTCATCTTGCACTAGGCAATCGTATATGATACCATTTTGCGTTCTTGATATTCACCTTGGCCATCGGCCAAATCAGACTCAAACGCGTTTGGGCTGTAGCAGAATTACAACCGAGCGACGTCAAGTGGATTGTACAAAATCCTTACTGATAGGGATAATCCAGAAACTGCGCTGCCCGCGCCGAGGCAGTTTGCGGTATTGAAACCAAGAACTTATGCTGTTGAACACTCAAAACCTTATGATTTGGTGATTCATCGCCGGGAAAGGTAGCTCGGGGGGATTCTCAGAGGAGTTCAATAGGATTCCTATCGCAGTCACTACGGAATCTCTATCGCACTCGCTGTTCATTCGTCTGAACCCTCGCTATCCGCTCGGTTGATCGGTCAATTTTTGACGAAGATTTTCAGTGCAGATGCAACCAAAAGATAGCGGAAAAAAATCACCCGTTCCTCTGGAGATTGTGATGTTGCATCCCACCAAAATCTTTCGGATTCATGTGAGTCGCCAATTTATCAGGGCATTAGTTTTCGCCTGTCTCGCATTGTGGTGTTTACCACTGGGTGCATCAACACACCTGTCGCTACTCGATGCAAAAGACCTAGAGCCATTTCCCATCAAAGTCGGAGAAGTCTTGACTTATACGGTCAAGATCGCGGGCATTTCTGCTGGGAAGCAAGTCACAGAAGTAGTTCAACAGACCACAATTGATGGGAATGACGTATATCGTTTAACGTCGGAATCACGGACGAACTCCCTGTTTGCGAAGTTTTACCATTTCCAAGATTTAAAAGAAAGTTACATCACGACAGATCAGCTTTATCCGCTACGGTTTACGAAAAGCCTTGAAGAACCTAGCTACCGAGCACGTGTTGAAGTCAACTTTTACTGTGACAACGGCGCCGCTGAATACTCGAAGAATGAGGCCTGCAAGAAAATAAAGGTTCCGATTGGCACGCAGGATGAGTTGTCAATGGTCTATTTTGTCCGCTCCAAGGATTTGAAAGTTGGTCGGACATACACGTTTCCCGTATTAATAAAAGACGCCGTTGAAGATGTTGTTCTCACTGCCTACCGCCGCGAGGTGGTGAAGACGGAAGCCTTGGGACGGGTAGAAACCATTGCATTACGGACATCACATGGTTACTTGATATGGTTGACCAACGATGAGCGTCGTTTTCCCGGTCCGTATCGAGGCGGATACCCGCGTGGGTAAACTGGTTGGAACACTCAAGAGTGTTAATTTTTCCAAGTAGGTTGAGGATGTGTTAGATTTCCTGCAACAAACAGATACTTATAAGAATCTCATTGAGATTCTTACGAGTCATCTCATGAGTTCCGAGAGCAGTTCAGCGACAAACGAAAAAGAAAATAGGCCCCTGCCTTGGCTAGCAGGTGTGCATGCGCCATCTCTCGCGTACCTGTTGGCAGCGTTGGCTAAAGACGCTCCCGAGACCCCCTTTCTAATTGTCCTACCATCCCATCGAGAAGCAGAAAAAATTGTTCACGATTTGCCGGCTTACGGCTTTGAAGACGCCCATTTATTCCCCGACCTTCAGAATTTTCTTTACGATGGGATTGCTCCGTCAAAGAGAATCATCGCGGAGCGAATGAATTGCCTTCACAGCCTTATGAACGAAAAGCGCACGGTTGCTATTACGTCGATTAAGGCATTGATGCACAGAGTCCTTCCTAGGTCTGTTTTGCAGACGGCGTTTCTCGAGGTGAATGTAGGTGATGAAATTAGTCCTGACAAGATTGTTGGGGTGTTGGCACATGGCGGCTATCAGCGGACTGATTTGGTTGAGGTCAAAGGGGAATTTGCGCGTAGAGGGGATATTTTGGATGTGTATCCCCTTGTTTCTGATGAACCAATCCGTATCGAATTCTTCGGAGACGATGTCGATGTAATTCGTGTGTTCGATCCAACTTCGCAACGTTCGGTCGCGGAACTGAAATCCGTTTTGTTAAGCCCGATGCGTGAAATGCTGTTGACTGATGAGGCACTTGAAACTTGGCGCGCGCATGCGGATCAGCTAGTAGAAAGTAACACATCGACAAAGTTTCGGAATGAGGTTCAAGAAATCACCGAACGCTTGGAAAGCGGAATAAATCTGGATGGGCTTGAGGCGTTGCTTCCCGTCCTATATCCGTGCGCAGATGTCATTGTAGATTACTTGTCAAGTCAGGTTGTCACGTTTCTATTTGAACCGACTTGGATGGCGCATGAGGCAGAGCGGCTTGTTGAGGGAGCAAGCGGATTATACGAAAAGAGAAAAGCCTCGGATCAATTCATGATGTCACCCGATCAGATATTTATTCCGTTTGAGACGGTAATGTCCGGACTCCGGACTCAACCCACGCTTCAAATATCTTCTTCGCCACTTCCCGAGGCAGGATCCGAGGAGCCTTTAGATTTCGGAATGCAGCCTCTCGGTCTTTACCGAGACAATTATCAAGTCGTTATTGACCAGATAAAGGAATGGACTGACGCTGGCTACTCTGTCAACATCTATTCCGAAACTCCGAAACAAGCAACGCGAATGGATGGCATCTTAAGCGATCGTGGTCTTCCCGATACCCAGACCAGTGTGAGGGTTGGAGGTATCAGTGAAGGATTTCTGAATAAAGGTCTCAAATTCGCCGTATTGTCCGAGGATGAGATATTTGGCCGAGAACGCCGATTGCCTCAGCGTCACTCCACCTTTAAGGAAGGAGCACCAATCCTTAGCTTAATTGATTTAAAAGAGGGCGATTACATTGTACACGTTTCGCACGGAATTGGGATTTATGAGGAGATACGGCGGCTTGATATTGATGGAAAGCCTCAGGATTTTCTGGTACTGAAATATGCGGAAGGCGACATTCTGTACGTGCCAACCTATCAAATTGACTTGGTGCAAAAATACATTGGCGGCGGGGGCGAGGAAAAGCGCGGTCCCCGACTCGATAAAATGGGTGGTACTTCATGGCATCGTAGAAAGGCACGTGTCAAGGCATCAATTGAGCAAATGGCGGACGAACTTCTTCGCCTTTACGCCATCCGAGAATCTGGTGAAGGCCATTCATTCTCCGTTGATGTACCGTGGCAAGTCGAGTTTGAAGCCATGTTTCCTTTTGAGGAAACCCCCGATCAGTCGAGAGCCATCAACGAAGTTAAAGCCGACATGGAACGTTCGCGCCCGATGGATCGATTAGTGTGTGGTGACGTTGGGTACGGAAAGACGGAGGTAGCCCTTCGGTCTGCATTCAAGGCTGTGATGGATGGGAAGCAAGTCGCTGTTCTTGTTCCAACGACTATTCTCGCACTGCAACATTATAACACCTTCGTGGAACGATTTGGTCCGTTTCCTATTCAAGTTGAAATGCTTACGCGTTTTCGTACGGCAAAGGAATTGGCAACCGTCAAGCATGGCTTGGCTGAAGGTACGGTCGATATCGTGGTTGGGACACATAGTTTACTCTCCGATAGCGTCGAGGTTCACGACCTAGGGTTGTTGGTGGTTGACGAAGAGCATCGCTTCGGGGTTAAACACAAAGAAAAGATAAAGCAACTTAAAAAGACTGTGGATGTTCTAACGCTGACGGCAACGCCAATACCACGTACGCTGCATATGTCCCTCGTCGGGATTCGCGATTTCAGCGTTATCAACACGCCGCCCGAAAATCGCTTGCCCATCAAGACCTACGTGATGGAGTATGATTCTGCCGTGATACAGGACGCAATCTTGCGCGAGATGGAGCGCGGCGGACAGATATTTTTTGTTCATAACCGAGTTGAGAGTATTGCAAGCGTTGCGAAGTCCATCCGAGACTTAGTTCCGCAAGCACGAGTCGCCGTTGGGCATGGACAGATGTCTGAGCGACAACTCGAAAAGGTCATGATGGACTTTGTTCAATACAAATATGATGTTTTGGTCTGCACCATGATAGTTGAGTCGGGCTTGGATATTCCCAATGTCAATACGATTCTAATCAATCGTGCCGATGCTTTGGGACTAGCGCAGCTCTACCAGTTGCGCGGTCGAGTCGGACGCGCGCAGCAGCAAGCCTACGGTTACCTTTTCTATCCGCAGGGGCGAGTTATTACTGAAGGAGCGCAGAAACGACTGCGAGTAATCGAGGAGTTCACGGAGCTTGGTTCCGGGTTCAAAATTGCCCTCCGGGACCTCGACATTCGCGGCACAGGAAATATCCTTGGTTCGGAACAGCACGGTCACATCGCCACGGTTGGTTACGAAATGTATTGTAAACTGCTCAGCGAAACGGTGAAATCTTTATCTGGCGAGGAGGTCGAAGAGTCGGTCGAGACACGAATCAACCTACCGGTTGAGGCGTATTTGCCCGACGAGTATGTACCGGACAGCCGTCAGAAAGTTTCTCTGTATAAGAAAATTGCTGGACTGGAGACGGTGGGTGATCGAGCAGACCTCGAAGCCGAGATGAGTGACCGATATGGCACAATTCCAGAGCCTGTCGAGATGCTGCTCGAAATTGCTCAGTTAAAGCATCTTAGTAAAGAATTGGGCGTCGAGTCTATTGCCGCCGGTGACGACCAAATAAAGATTACATTTGACGACGCAAAGTCGCAATTAGATCCGACACGGTTGATCCGGATTATTCGGCAGGATCAACGCCTTCGTCTCATGCCTCCTGCACGATTGATGGTGAATATGCAGGGGTTGGCTGGAAGGACGCTAATGCTAGCGGTCAAAGCTATTCTAAAACGTCTAATCGAGAAATGAATCTTGACGGAGTGTCAAAGCTACATAAACGTGATGTACGCCGGGTCTGTTGTTGACGCTATCGACATCCACATTGGAAATGTAGCGCGACAAGAAATCTCCGTTTGGTATAATGTAAGTTCAGTGATAGCCCGGATGGAAACCTTCAGTGCTTGGAAATCGTACTAATTCATGCCAAGGTTTTTCAACCTTAACCTCAACCTGCCAATTGTTGGTTCTTCCCCAATTAGGAGCAGGATACTAAACTATAACGGAGTATTTCAATCATTGTGCGTTAAACTTACCAACATCCTGGTGAATCCTAAAAGATGGGAGTACCTACACTACCCCACACTAAATCTATCCATGAGGAAAGGAGATACATTATTATGAAGAACAAACTCTTGATGTCAGTTATGATTTATGCAATTTGCTTCTGTAGTTGGCAAATTGCGTATTCGCACGAAGGTGACTCAGCTCATGAGGCAATGGCTGAAGTAGATGAGAGCAAAATAATCGTAGATGAGAGCAAAATAATCATTGCCGAATATAGCTGGAATGGTGAACAGTTCTCCGTCTCGTTGGCGGACCTCAATGCAAAGATTGAGGATCTCTCGTCGTATCGCCAACGTAAGCTGCGACCTAGGGAAAGCAAAGTAGAATTTCTCACGGAACTCATAGAAGATGAGCTGAAAATCCTTGCCGCGGCGGATAAAAAGTTTGACGAAGATCCGGAACACCGCAAACAAGCCGAAGACTATAAGCATCAGCTCATGGTCGAGAAAATCTCTGAGGCGGAAGTGGATGAAAAAATCAGCATTTCTGACGAAGAGCTTATGCAATTCTACGAGGAACACAAAAGTGAATCCGCGTATATTGAAGAGGCGCAGTGCAAGGCTACCTGCATCTCCGTGACAGAAAAAGAGCTTGCACAAACGACCTTGGATGAAATTAAAGCGGGTAAGGATATTATTGAAGCGGCAAAGGAACTGGCTGAGAAGAATAAACTCAAGGGGCCCGGTTCTGGAACGAGATCCCCGGGGAACACCGGCAACTTTACCAAAGATATTGCCCCGAGCTGGCAACCCTTCATTGATGCGGTATTCGCGCAGGAAGTCGGCGAGATGTCAGATACACTCCTTGAAATCGAAGTCGAGGGGACAACCTACTATCTAATCTTCCGAAAAGAGGAATATAAGCCTGAGCGACAGAAAGAATTCGACGAAGTTCGAGAAAGGATTAAGCGGATAATTGAGCGAGAGAAAAAGCAGGAGCGAATCAAGATCTGGATTGAGGAAATAACCGCAAAAGGTAAACTCATGACATTCCCGGAACTTATTCCCGAACCTCCCGCTGAAGAAGAAACCCAACAAGAAGATGACGGCAGCAGTGAAGAAACCTCGGAATCTACAGAACCTGCCGAATCAGACCAATAGTGATTTTTCCATATTTTAGGAGGGGAATTGTAAAAATGAAGACATCGAAGTTTGCAAACCCAATGATGATTGGGCTCATTGCTACCTGTTTTGTGTTCAGCGGATGTGGTGGTAGTGCCACCGCCGCTGAGGGTACGGTTATCGCTGAATTCGAGTGGGATGGGAAACAACATATCACCCTCGAAGAAATGATGCAAGAAATTAGTGAATTACCGGAATACAAGCAGAGAAAGTACAAGGATAAGAGTGGACTTGAAGAGTACATGACCCTGATGGCGGAAAGTCGCCTAATCCTCTGTCTCGCCAAGGACCGAAAACTCGACGAAGATGAAGAAATCTTGAAGAAAGTCAGAGATCATCTTCACAAATTAATGGTCGATAAAATCACCGACACTGAAGTCACGGAAAAACTTGTGTTAACTGAGGAAGATTATCGACGCTACTACGAGGCAAATACAGAGGATTACGTTGATACGGAGAATGTCGAGTTAACGTGTATTGCCCTTGGTGACGAAGAGCGTGCGACGGAAGTATTGGATGAACTCAAGGGTGGTAGAGACATGATTGAACTCGCCACTGAGTTGTCTGATCACGGTGAGCTGGTAGGTCCCGGATCTGACGCTCAGAATCCCGGCCAAACGGGCAAAATTCGCCGAGGTGCCTTTCCGGAAGGAACCGAGCCATTCGTGGATGCCGCTTTCGCGGCAGCCGTTGGCGAACTCCATGATAGTGTAATCAAAATAACTGTTCGAGGCAAGAGCTACTTCATCATCTTCCGCAAAGACGTACATAATGACGAACGGCAAAAGACGTTTGACGAAGAGGATGTGCGTAGAAATGTCGAACGTGCCGCTAAACGACAAAAGCGCAAGGAACTCATGGCGCAGTGGCTTTCCCAGCTTCGTGAACGGGCACAGGTTCAAATCCACAGCGAACTCATTCCCGACATGCCAGTAGAAGAAGAGGTTGAGGAAGATGAGGTGAACGAGGAAGACTCGGCTGAGATAGAGGAAGGTCAGCCGGATTCAGACGAAAGCATGACGCCGAACGAGGAAAGCACGTCACCAGAGTAGGAATCCCGAATTACACAACTTCCCGGATTACTACTGATGGGAATCCGCAAAGACAGGTTTTGTCGTCCAAGGGTTCTAACGATCTCTTGAGCGGCAAAGCCTATACCTCGCACAACACTAAGGGACTCAGGATGTTTTCTAAGCAGGTATTTTGTACTGTTTTTGTCTATATACTGATTGTGTGCTCGGTAGATTTGGCAACGGCGCGCACGTTCGATCAAATTATCGCCTATGTCAATGATGAAGTCATAACCAACTGGGAACTTGAAAACTTGGTGAGGCAACGCGCCCTCGAACTTAGCCAAATTCACAATTTCAATAAACGTGAAGCCGCCGAAAAAGCACAACAGGAGCGACATGAACTACTGGATCGTCTGATTCGCCAGATGCTTCTCGTGGAAACAGCTTTGACGTTGAAGGTTGAAATCACCGACGAAGAGTTAGAGATGCATATCAAAAGCTTCAAACAACGAGCGAATATCGAGACACACGAAGAATTCGTCAAGCAATTGAAAGCGGAAGGTTTTACCGAGCCTGCTTTCCGCGAGCAATCGAAGCGAAATCTGATGGCAGAGAGACTTCTGGAAAGGAGAATTTTTCCAAGATTGCAGGTAAGAGATAGTGATGTCTTGGAATTCTTTGAACAGAACCGGGATCGATTTACCACCAAATCAGACAAACTGCTACTGAGGCACATTCTAATCGCTTTTAAACCTTCCGATGCCGATCGCGAGGAAGCGTTGGAGAAGGCAGAAGCCGCATTTCAGGCAGCCAAGGACGGAGCCGATTTTAAAACACTTGCGAAACGCTATTCTAAGGGACAGCACAAGAACCTAACGCCCGGGCCCGTTATCAAGCTAACTCCTGATGAGATCGGCAAGCTTCCCAAACCATTTCGTGAATTGCTCCCTGCGCTAAATGTGTCCGACATTAGTCGGCCGGTTGAAGGGGAGAATGAAATCTATATTTTCAAGCTAGAGCAAAAAACTGCTCAAAAAATTGGATTTCGCTATCTTGTCATAAAGTTGAGCGTGGGAGAAGAAGCTATCCAATCGGCACAGGAGCGCGCCGATCTCGTTTATCAAAAGCTGCTGCAAGGCGAAGATTTCAATACCTTGGCAAGCCACTACTCCGATGATAAGGTGACAAAAGCTAACGGAGGAGACCTCGGCAGTCATTCACTTAATGAGTTGACTCCGGAAACGCGGAACGCAGTAGAAAAACTCGAAGCCGGGCAATTTCAAGCCCCTGTTAGAATGAAATTTGGTCTCCATATCTTTAAGGTCGATGGCAAAACTCCGCCAGAATTGAGCGAGGCAGAGAAGAATCAAATCCGCTCAATGCTGCGCCAACAGAAATTTGAGGAAGAATGGAAAACCTACACAGACATGCTGCTTGAGAATGCCTATGTAAAAATCAAACCCCTTGAATGAGGCAAGTTGCATACTTGGCTGAAGTAGCAAATTGGAGACCACCTTTTACTGTTGATTGCCACTAGTCCCGGACTCCGACACGCGGCGGTTTGACCTGTCATACGAGTGCCATGCTGAAGAAAGATAGGTAATCCCATAACGCATGTTAGTGGCAAAAATTAGGCTGGAAATGAGGATACGGGCAAGCGGGAAGGTTGGGCCGAAAAGCAGCGGAATCAACAGGCAAAGGCAAAGTTGGGGGATGGGGCTCCACGGCTTCGTACTCGCATTCTATTTCATACATCGTATCCTACTCAAAGCAGTTCGCTATCCTCCCCGTGTTCCATGTCGCCATCGTGTTGACTCGTGTGCCTTCTCCAAGGATCGGCACCTGACAGTACAAGCTTTCCTGAAACCGGCCTTCTTGATCGGGTTTGCGTGTCTATTCCTCCCAATTGATGCTGTCCGCGCTCAAGTTCAATCCCCCCTTCCAAATAACACAAGCGAAGCCTCCACTTCATCTCCGGAAGACCAATCTAAAACAGATGAAGCCGCGAATGCCCCGTTAACAGACGAGAAGAAATCCTCCACAGCCAGGTTGGATCTCAAACGTGATGTGCCCGAAGAGGGTACAGTCATCGCGGGCGGCGATCAAACCTCCATGTCAGATAACTTCGTGCAGATCCACGGCAACGCAGTGATAAAATCCGAAGACGTTATACTGTATGCCGATCACGTCTGGGCGGATTTCAACGACAACATTATGCGCGCGTCGGGAAACGTAAGGCTCATTGTTGGAACGGAGGAGACTTTTTCCGATGAACTGATTTTTGATTTGGAGACAAAAAAGGGTATCGCACGAGATGGATTCACATTTGACGATCCGTGGTATTTTGGCGGTTCAGAAATCTTCAAGATTGAAGACGACGAGTCCTACATTCGCGGAGGTAGGCTGACAACCTGTTCCTTGAAACATCCGCATTTCTATTTCTCTGCCTCCCAAATCGTCGTTAAAATCAACAAGGAACTAATTGCCAAGAATATTGTGCTGAATGTCGGAGGTGTGCCGCTCTTCTACTTTCCCCTGATTCGCCGCGACCTGCGGAAAGAGGACAAGCTCGCTAAAATCATTGTTAAACTTGGCACCCAAAGTTATCAGGGGCCTTACCTTAGTATCATCCTACCGATTGTCCGCCGCCACCGCTATTCGGCAGAACTGCTGTTTGATCAGAGCACAAGACGCGGGCGTGGCGGAGGAACGCAAGCCAAATACCGTGTAAACGATGTTAAGTTTCAAGAACTTTACATCCCGATTCCGCTTGAAGCAACGCCGAGCCAACGTGCGCTGCTTAAGGAAAAAGCGGATGAACTTTCAGATCGCTTGAAGGGAGAGTATGATAATTTCAAACTACGTGAGGTTTTTTTGAAGTATCGAATCACGGAGGTAGATATCGAACAAGCGCGTGAGGAGGCCGAGAATATCTACGCCCAACTTCAGGAAGAAAATGCGGACTTCGGCGGGATTGCTCAACAGAACTCGGACCATCAGGAAACCCGCTATCGACAGGGCGATATGGGATTTCTCGTACTTGGCGAACGAAATAAAGAAGGTAAACTGCAATTGGATCCCATGCTTGAGGAAGTAGCCTTCCGCCTTCGGCCGGGCGAAATGAGCCCGATACTACGCACCGATTTCGCCTTTCACATTCTACGAGTGGACCAAGTGCTTGACATCTACGGGGAACACGAGGTTCGAGTAAGACGTATTGACATTGCCATTAAACCGAGCAAGGAAACGCGAGACACCATTCGAGCCAATGGAAAAGAGATTCAAGAGCGCGCAACTGCAGGGGAACCAATAGAGGAACTTGTCGCCGAATATGATGGTGCCGTGATGAATGTTGTAAATAACGGTGAATTGACGCCCTTAAACGAAATGGACCAGCGCTGGCGGCATTCTGTTCGGCGGTTAAAGCAGCCCGGTGAAATCACACTGCCGGTCTTTACCGACCGAGGTGTTCATATATTTCAACTGATTGAGAAGGAGTCCACACCCACATTTGAGGAGGTTGCTGCGCAATTTCAAGCGGAATGGGAAGTATTAAAGCAGGATTTACCCGCACTGAAAACGAAACAGGATCGAGTTGAAGGTGAGTCACCAAGACGTAATGAAGAGTCCTCGAATGTAGAAAACGATTCGGAGAGCACCAATGTGAGTTCGGAGGATGCAGAAGAGGAAGAGGAGGTACAGGTTTACAAAGATCATGGCTTTCGAGGCAGGTGGGAGGATCCGCGGGAAGTCGCTGCGCAAGCACAACGACTCGATAGAGGAGAAACCAGCCGCGTCATTAAGGCAACCGACGGATTTCGTCTGATAAAAGTGGAAAAAAAACGTGCCTATCGAGGCGATTTTCTCTTCCTATCCCAAGATAAGTACGCAGGAACGCGTCAAGAGCCGATCAAAACGGGGCAACAGTGGACAATGCGATGGGGGCACCATCACAAAATCTTCACGCCTTGGGATAATCGAGCGGAGGGTCGAAGTCCATTAAGTTTTAATGGACGTGTTGCATGGTATGCGAGAACCCTCAAAGAAGGGTTTGGTACGTCCGAGTCCACACTGAATTCCTTTGGAATCTTCACTTGGGGATCTGCCCTGACAGGTGTGGATACTCATGACCTTGACCCCGATGAAAATCTCAAATTTTCGCGCAAGCGATTTGGGTCTTTCCTTTCTCGCTTGGAGGTTAAACACACATTGGATTTCACGGGGGAAGGCACGACAACCCTCCAGAAACTACCTCAACTTTCGATGCAATTTTCACAGATGCAATTCGATCAACTTCCGCTGTTCAAAACTGCAAATTCCGGGTTGACCAAGGTTGCGGAAAAACTGAATACAGATCTACCGATTCTTTCGATGTTTGCTTTTCCCACGCTGGACAACACGCGCTTTGACCTTGATTTTGTATTCGGCAACTTCTTCAAGCATCGCTTCCGCAGTGAACGAGATGTATTCTTGCAAACACTGGATGTAGGGTTCGACCTTACCAAACAGACCACGCTTCAGATAACGCCGTACCGGGAATTCCGCTTTGATTTGAGTTATGATAGCAACCTCATTTGGCATGCCAAGGATACAGAGGGAAATCGGAACATCCTCCGTGGCGTTTATAGTCTCAGGGCAAGAGGTAGTAACACCCTATTTAGGATTTACGACATTAGCTTCATTCCGGGGGCGCGACGCATGCGGCATCAAATCCAGTCGAGCCTATCTTTTGATTATCAACCTCCTGTCGACAAAAACAACAACCTATATCCATTTGGTCCAAGCACGTATTTCTTTGAAAGAAAAAGACTATCCTATAATTTCCGTTCAAGTTTTGAGGTGAAAACTCGGCGCAGCAAACGGCCCCTGTCGCTGATTGATTTCGATACAAGGTTACTAGCAGATTTTAGCGGGAATACCGTAAGGAACCGAACGTATGAACCAATCAGAAGTGATGTGACAGTTACTCCGCTAGCGAGCCGAAACCTAAGGATTACAGTTGACATGACACACGATCCGAATCTTGACTCCGTAAGCGGTAAGCGTTTCAAAATGACTGAGTTCTCTTCCTACGTCCGTTATGGCCGCAAAATGTGGAACATGAGCCTCGGAAGTGCGTTCAGCAAGCGGCTCACCTCGACTCGGGCCTCTAGGAGAATACTTGGAAGTTTGCGATATTCTCCGAGTAGGTTGCTGAGCATCACCGCCAATATCACCTATGACTGGATTGAAAGACAGTTTTACCGCCAACAGATATCCATTCAACGAAATCTACACGATTGGAATCTGCGTGTTTCGTGGTATCGTATCGGCAAGACGCGCAAAGATTTCACGCTTCAACTGAATTTAATCGCGGACCCCACCGCATCGGTCGGATTTGGCTACGACGCCACCACGGAAAGTTGGGGTTTCAGGACTCTGCCCGCCGGTGTCCCGTACAACGCCTTCAGCGCCAGAAACGCGCTTAGTAGATCTTACTTCTGATCCGATTTCTCGGCACGCCAGCGCGCCATGTCAGCAAACCATCACCACTCCACATAATCATTTATAGAATTTGTGCAGCCCTCTGTAGGAGAGATTTTCGAATCGCGACATCTCCCGTGTGCTGTAAATTGGGTTGAATGGACTTTCACGATAAAAACCGAGAATTTGGCCAACATTCGGAGTTTTCGTTTCGCTTCGGCTCTCCGAAATCTGAGTGAAATCCTACTTATATCATTTCTCTTGAATTACAGTGTATATGATGTCTGAATTTTATCGATCACTTTCTACGTAGGCGGGAATCAACCGAACGAATAGTGAGGGCGATAGAGATCCCCTTGCCCCGCCTCGGAAGGACTTAATTGACGCTACTAATGCACTGCGAATGTAGAGAAATGGTATTACTACATAAACAGGTTTCACCGCCCGGTGGCATACCAATCTCGGCTCGACTCCTCAGGTGATGTTTGCCTCGAAAGAGGAGATTATTCCCTCATAGATTGACAGATATTCATCATAGCGATTCGCCGGCGCCCAGTAAAGAAATCGAAAAATCTTGTCCGGATCTGTTCTAGTCCGCAAGAGTAAGGTATAAACGATTTTGCTGTCATCCGCCTTTACAGTCGCTTTTAGCGATTGCGCTGTTCCAACGCTCGTAATGATGCTTTCTTCCGATGTGTCTGTAAGAAACTCCTTTTTCTGTTCGATATACAGTGCAATGAACTCCCGCATCGAACTTCGATCCGGTACGGTTTGACCTTCGATCGAGATAGACATAAATGGCGTTTGGTTGTCAAATGCCTTTCGGAAGCTATTCTGATAGTTTTGTTCAGTTGGTTGCATGAGTAGGTAGGTTTCGCTCGGAGGGGAGTCCGCTTTTATTTGGTGTAGTAAGACAAAAGGTCTGTCCCTCTTGCTGGCCAATGCCTCGTCCCATTCAGCAATCCTTATCAAATCTTCCGGATCGGATCTAACCAAAATTGTCCAGTCATCTACAGGTAGATTGGAAACTTTGAACACATGCCTCTGGTTCCTATATGTGTCGTCATGAAGCCCCAGAGGTGATTTAGGTTTGTCCATCCCTAATGGAGTGGAGGAGCCATCTGGTGATTCCGACTCACCGCCGCCACAACCAATTGTCATCGAACTCACCAAACACGCAACCCAGACAAAGCGCATCAAACCTTTCACAATAATCAAGCCTCCAAAAATCTTAGCTAAGTTTCCAATTCATACAGCATTCCAAACCAGAGTTTGAAGTAGCTCTCCGTCCCAATGCTTTCTCGCATTCTGTCGTTTTCAGAATTCCTTCCAATGGTAACATGGCCCCCTTTCTTTTTCAAAGTTTTCAAGACATCAATAGTGGGCTGTTCAACATCTTGATGTCGTATAATTCGGGGATTTTAAATCAGATCCTTTTTTGACTGAAGCGGGGTGGCGTACGGACAAAAAAAACGTCGCCGCTGGATTCCCGGTAACAGTACGAATAAGCGCTTGACAAGCATTCGGAATAGTGCTAGAATCCGTTCTGTTGTTATTAAGTCACCGTGTATTTTGTCCATTGTCACACTAAAAACTCCACTCTCTGAATCTTCAAGGAGGTTACGGAAAATGTGTATCTCAGTCACAAAATCAAGGATCGCATATGTGGCATTGATGATGTTTATCTTCGGTGTTGGCACCATGAGTTACGCCAAGGTTCTGGAAGTCGGTGATTCTGCGGAAACTCACAACAAACTCTTGGAGAATCCGGATACATGGGATGACACAATCCCCGTGAAGGGAAAGACCGAACTTGCCCGAGACGTAGGATTTGAGACGGCGAACGATCCGGGCGGTGCGTCGGTCGCTTTTCCCGGCGCTGGCAATATCGGAAACAACGTTGGTTTCATGGGTGTCGAGTACGGTGATGAGCTCGGTGGTGAACAGTTTGTCCAAATAACCGCTGACCCGGTGGCAGCACATGAATTTCGGTATATGACCCTCGCTACGAGTCACACCGGCGAAAAAACCAACGCCACTATTGGCATCTACGCCTACCCTGGATTTGGCCACGCATCGCCCGGCAACGGAGGCGCGTGGATTGACCTGCACGGGATGAAGTTGTCCGAACTCAACGGTGAGTCGAAACACGCACAAGCCTGTTGGGACAACACACTCTCTATCGGAAACCACGAGAATGTCAACTGGTGGAAAAAACCCGGCGCACGTGAAGATGGCGGCGGAAACAGTTTCTTTACCCCAATCAATGTTGACGCAAATGGTGACACCTTTGGCGATCTGCCCGTGGAATGGCGCTTCTTCGTATTTGATTTGGCTCAAAAGGCTATCAACGAGTGTCATTACAACGACGATTGTAAAGTGGGGACCTGGGATTGGGAGTCATGGTCCTACGAATCCGACCAAGAAGATGTCGGCGGGTTTGCCTACTTTGACGCCTTCTACTTCACTCAGACTGCCGATGAAGCCTGTGGAATCGGCGGGCTTGCCACATGTGTTGACTCAATCTCTGGCAACACCGTTGGAAGCGGAACGGGCGTCGAACCTACGGGCAAGGCGAGTACCTTCTGGGGCAGAATCAAGAGTTCGCGATAAAGTTCAGTCTAATCTTGAGTGAGGTTTAAATTCGCTTCGCTGCATGTCTGTAGCCCAATTTTCTTGCTCAACAATGTGGATAATCAGTCCGCATGGTGGCGATGGAAAGTTGGGCTACACCTCCAAACAACTACGGTGCCACAGGAGTCTATGCGTAGCGAGTTGGCTCCCTTGGAATCGCCGCTACCATCTCTCCTCGGTTGAAAGTCGCAACCGTAACTCCCCACCAGCAATTCGCCTCCTCTCAATCAACCCGGCAACCCGCCGCACTATCAGATAAGTCTCGAAAAGTGACACCAAGCAAGATGGTCGGGAGGTAAACATCAACCATAGAAAACGATTGATTCCCCCACACAACATCATGGTGATGAGAACTTCAACACGCAATGAAGCAATGCATGGCATACGAACGCGATCACGTTCGGTATGTGTAATCTGCTTGGATTTCTCGTTGCTGCCGAAGTAGGGAGTGTCGGCGAAGTGCTGATGTTAATTGACGATGAAGATAGTATCAAACTCTTATTTGACGATGCCAAATACTGGGACGATTCGAAACGAAAAGACACAACCCTCGAACTACTGGCGAATAAGGGTTCATTCCCGACAAAGCTGGACCGAAAAGGCGCGGTGGTCGCATTTCGGGGGCCCGGAAATGCCGGGAACGACGTGGGCTATTTGGCTAGATCCGGTTTGCTCAGAGAGGGATTTGCGCTGATTACCAAGAATCCTGTTGAATCAAATGAATTTCGCTACTTCACCACCGCCTTGAAACACGATGGGAAGAAAAGCTACATGTAAATCGGCATCATCGGATTTCCAGGGTTTTCTCATAACGATGGCGTACACAAGAACGCTTGTTGGGACCATAGATTGTCGTTTGGAAATCATAGGAATTGCGCCGATTGGAATGATTTCTCTTTCACGTCGGTAACCGAGGATGCCGCAGGAAACAACCTTGGTGATACTCTCCCTACTGACTAGGCATTCTATATCATTGATTTAGCAGAGTGGGCAGAGAGAGATTGCGTATATAAAACGACTATAAAAAAGGGAATTGGAGGTTCGAGGCATGGGATTTTGAAGCGGATCATCCCGAAGATGTTGGTGGGGTCGCTTATTTCGACGCTATGTATCCTCACGCAAACCAAAAGGGAAGCTGTAAACTTGGGAAGGCTGGGATTCGCTGTTTTACCCGTGGATAAAGTAGCCGCGACTTGGGGGAATATCAGCCCAATATTAATTTCTGTTGACACTTCATCGTTGCACGAGGGCGTACCCGTCTCTAAGAAAACAAAATCCAGCGATTGGGGACGCATAAAAAACCGTAGGGGTCATGAGTGGCAACACAGCCTATGAAGTGTCCATCCCAAATATGACTGTGATAGCTGAGGAGGGCGTACAGAATGAAAGTAAAATACGGGTTCATCGGTGCTATTTTTCTGTTTATGGTTACCGTATGTGTCGGTCCGAGCTATTCCGAGATAAACCTTGAGACAGCGGTGCTCGTGGCGCTTTTTGATGACCAAGCGAATCCGGGCTTTGATTCTTCCCCCGCGCAGAACCACGCGCTAGAACTCAAGCAAGTCAAATGGGTTGGTAGAAGGCATCGTGGGGTGCGTACCGGCTTCATAATATTTGATGGTGCCGGATATGTTGATTTCGGGGCGGATGCCAGCTTGGGAGGTTTAGGAAAATTCACAATTACGGCGCTGATTAAGTTTGACAATTTCGGGGGCGTTGAGCCGTTTCAGGTGATTGCGGCTAAAGGTAGAGAAAACGCCGAATGGCAATTCCTTGTGTCTGATGCAGGCAAACTGGCTTCCAATCTCGGCTTTCGTAACATCGGTCAGGGACGACTTGAAGGAAAGCAGAAGCTTGATACCGGCGTCTGGCACCACGTCGCCTATACCTATGACGGGGAAAAAAGAAGGTTGTATCTGGATGGCGAAATAGATACCGAGGGCAAGACCGAGAAAGGGCGAGTACGGGCAGATGCCGATCACGTTCTAGTCGGTTCTTTCGTGCTGTGGCAACTCCAATGGTGGTTGAAAGCTTCATTGGAAGAGATTGCGATATTCAATGTCGCCCTTGATGCTACAGACATGAAAGCCATTTCGGATAGAGGTCTCGCCGATGTGCTCGGTTTCTTATCAGTTACTCCGAAAGACCGACTCGCATCAACATGGGCAATGATTAAGACTGATCGCCAAACTGGCAATTGAACACCGACAATCAGGTTAATCCCATTATCCATCAAGCGAGTGAATAGATCGAGTCACCGAATAGAAAACGCGATATAGATTCCATAAATCGCAGTTTTAGAAAATCACCATCCATTTGAAAAGTTAACCATAAAGCCAATTCCGAAAATCTCTTCGCGGGCATAGTTGGTCCAACCTTTGCAACTTCACGAAGGTCGGTGTACGTAAACTAATTCTACAAATCTACGGCACTGCATGATATGGTAAAGGCCTCTCATATGCCAGTGCCCTACCTACGTTTGTTCACATTCCAGCGCTCTGAGGTATTTTCCTATCCCGGTTCAACCCGCGGCAATCATGCCAGAAGTGATAGGCAATTCCAATAGAATCCCTTCCCGATAGTTACAACCAATGTTCCCGTTCGGTCAGTTGAATAGCTTCTAACATATTCATGCCAAATGATTTCAAATCTCCCCCAGTTGTCACATGGCGTGCCGTGTTGATCGGTCTCTTGCTGATTCCCGTCAACTGTTTTTGGATTATCCAGATGGAAGTGGTGCGCTATTCTGGAATCCCGACCACAATCTCTCTTCTCTTCAACGCGGTTTTCTGTCTCTT
Organism: Candidatus Poribacteria bacterium; assembly: GCA_965204085.1. Lineage (GTDB taxonomy): Bacteria > Poribacteria > WGA-4E > WGA-4E > JAJDTR01 > JAJDTR01. The sequence continues at coordinate 1,131,029 of CBDBEE010000003.1, forward strand.
CGTTCTCAGTCTGCTGAATTTGCTTGTCCACAAACTCAAACCCCGGTTTGCGTTTTCCCAAGCTGAGTTTCTAGCCGTCTACGTCATGATCTGTCTGGCGTCCGCCATCGCTGGACACGGTTTTATGCAGATGCTTGTCCCAATCATGGCATACCCCTTCTGGTTTGCCACACCTGAAAACGAGTGGAGAGAGATTTTCTGGCGCTATATCCCGCGGTGGTTAACCATTGATGACATGAAAGCGCTGGAAGGATACTATGAAGGTGAATCGACCCTCTACACTCAGCTCCACTTGGTAGAATGGGGAATACCTGTCCTCGCTTGGACAGCGTTTATTTTTGCGCTTGTCTCCGTCATGTTGTGCATCAACATCATACTTCGCAAACAATGGGCGGAAACAGAAAAACTGGCGTATCCCGCCATACAACTTCCGCTAGAAATGATGACCCAGCCCCGATCATTTCTAAAAAACAGAATGATGTGGGTGGGGTTTGCCATTGCTGGCGGATTTGATCTAATCAATGGACTTCACTACATCTTTCCTCAAGTGCCCTACATTCCCATAAAACGGCACAACTTGCACCACCTTTTCACGGAGGCGCCTTGGAATGCAATCTACCTGTTTCGTGTGTCATTTTATCCATTTGCTATCGGTCTCAGCTATTTTATGCCGTTGGATGTCTCCTTCTCCTGCTGGTTTTTCTACCTGTTCTTCAAAGGTCAACAGGCGATGGCGAGTGGGTTGGGCCTCGGCGACGTGTATAGTCCGACAATGGACATGGCGACCGACGAACAATCATGGGGTGGTTATCCGGGAGTGCTTGTCGTCGTCCTGTGGATGGGACGTAAACACATTTGGCGTGTTTTCAAAGCGGTTTTTGGCGCTAAGCCAGTGGATGATTCCAAAGAACCGGTGCGCTATAGGACCGCAGTGCTTTGGGGATTGGCATCATTCGCTTTTCTGTTATTCTTCTGTCATCAAACCGGAATGGGTGTTTGGATTTGCGTCCTGTTTTTCCTGATTTACTTCGGGTTATCGACAGCCATTTCGAGAATACGCGCGGAAATCGGATCGCCGGTGCATGACATGCACTGGATGAGTTCGGATGAGATACTTTTTCGCAGTATTGGCACTAGAGCCCTCGGCCCACAAAATCTGACCGTATTTTCTCTCTTTTACTTTTTCAACCGGGCGCAATATAGCCACGTGATGCCCCAACAACTGGAAGGATTTAAGCTGGCTGAGAGGGTGAACGTAAGCAATCGACTCTTTATTTGGGGATTGATATCGGCGTGTTTGCTAGCGCCGTTGGCGACCTTCTGGGCATACTTGCACATCTTTTACGAGCGCGGCGCCGTTCTTTGGCACTGGCAAGGCGCCGAAGCCTACGGACGACTACAGCGCTGGCTCACCTATCCCACATCGATCGACCTCACAGGGCTTACGTTTATGGGAGTGGGGTTCGTGTCGGCGATTTTTCTCTATCTCATGCGGATTCGGTTCATTTGGTGGCCATTTCATCCTGTTGGCTATGCGGTGTCCGGGAGCGAGTACATGAACAACATCTGGTTCTGCATTCTAATCGGTTGGTTCATCAAAGGGACGATACTGCGGCACGGTGGAGTGAAGGCGCATCAAAAAGCGATTCCCTTGTTCCTCGGGCTAATCCTCGGCGAGTTTACGATTGGAAGCTTGTGGACAATTGTAGGTATCGTGCTAGACATACCAACCTACGGATTCTGGTTCTAATCCTTAAGGAAATACAACATTTGACGCTACAGAAACCGAGTTTTTTTCCTCAAAACTCGGTTTCTCATTTTGCTCTCTGACGCAAATCGTGGCTTGAGTGTGGTAGGAGCGATCAAGTGACCGATTAGGATTAACCGAGTGAATAACGAGCGCGATAGAGATCTTATAGCAATTCCCGATTGATGGAGATCCCTCCATCTCCGAATCGCGACCCCAATTTACGCCATTTGCCCAGTTATGCACCGTCGTTTTAGGGAAATGGTATAAGTGCCTCAATAACAATTTCAGCCTTAAATTGGGGTGTACATTTCCTTCGTTTAGTCATCGGGATCTCTTTTCGTAACTGTTTAATGCTTTGGTTTCTGGAGCCGAACACTGTGAATCTAGACTGCTTTTTTCCCATTTTCTAGGCGGATTTCGTGTGGATGCTCAATTTTCCGGTTTGTAGTAGGGCAATTCATTGCCCGTCCATGGCTCTGGGAGTTTTACTGACTACTAATCACTAGCCACTAAACACTTACCTCTTTTCAATCGGATTGGCAGAAAAACGGCAGATTTCTTGAAACATATATTGACAATCTGTGTCTATCAGTGTAAGCATTGAAATGTCGCTGATGAGAGAAGCCCGATGCCGCAATCCGATTCGACGAAAGACGATGGAACTTTATCCCACTCAACCAATCCGATGCACGCTGATGACAACGAGTTGGCTAAACGTGTGCTTATGGGCGAGACGCAAGTGTTTAGACTGTTGATTGAGCGTCATCAAAGGTACATCTTTAACCTCTGTTATCGCATGCTGCAGCGCTCTGAAGAAGCGGATGATGCAACACAGAATACGTTCCTGAAGGCATATCGTTCTATAAAACAGTTTCGTGGTGATGCTCGTTTAAAAACGTGGCTTTCGCGAATCGCTCGAAACGAATGTCTCAACCGCTTGCGCGACGAGAAAATAATTTCACCTGACGAACAGCCAACGACAGATTGCGGTTTTGAGCTTGCTGATTCGGCACCATCACCCTTGGGACTGATTGGGCAACAGGAAACCCAATCCATCGTTCATGCGGCAATTGACGAACTTCCACACCCGTATCGTCTAGCTGTCACACTCTTTCATCTTGATGGCCTTTCCTACGAAGAGATTTCGCGGATGATGGAAATTCCGATGGGAACGGTGAAAACTCATATCTTTCGCGCAAGAATCCTCCTAAAGTCGAAGTTGCAAGCCTACGTGGAAGGAAAAATGTGAACCATGGATTGTACAGACTTTGAAGCGATATCGCAATTATACATTGACGGAGGGGGCGATGCCGAACGTGTTGCCGAGTTTCAAGCACATCTGCTTGCTTGTGACCGTTGCAAGCGAGAGATGGAATACCTGCAGGCGACGATACGAGGCATTGTGAGTTACCCTCAGCTTGAAGTTCGTGAGGGGTTGGCGGATGACGTGATGGCCCAACTTAAGGAAAAAAACGCGCAGTGGGATTTCTCTCACGAATTGGAATACATCACAGGTGGCTTGAGCCAAATCTCCAGCGGACAATCGAGGAGATACCCCGGAGCATTCGCTCCAATGATTATCGGATTAATCCTTTTGCCTTCTAGAATCTACCTCCGGATATGCGGAATCGCAATCCGGCGAATCCACGCCGTACTGATGCCACCACTAGTGAGATGGATTCATCGCGCAAGAATCCAGATAAATCACTCCATTATGAACAGTCTGACGCGTTAAACCTGATTCACTTGACTCAGCCTCAGAAACGATTAGGAGAACTAACTATGGATTCGGAAACCACAACGAACCCGTCGGAATCCGGCGGCAACAAAGGAAAATTGCTGAAAATCCTCGTATTCGAAGGCGATCCGGAAATGCCAAATGTGTGTGTGGCACTTCCCCTGCGCCTTGCAAAATGGGCGGGACGACTACTGCCGCCGTTGGCTAAACTTATCCCGTTCGCCCTAGATGTGGGAATGACTCAGAACAAACAATTTGCGGGAGCCGCGCATCTGATTCGTGAGAACTACACCGAACTTGAAGAAGCTTTGGCGACCATCTGCGAAGTGATTGAGGAGGGGATTGACGAACTCGAAGACATCGGGACGTTTGACTTTGTGTCGGTAATAGATGGAGATAGTGGTGTGAAGATTCGTATCGAGTAATTTCATGACTGGAGGAACAATGTACAACTCGGGGCAGCGGTATGTCGCTCTTGTTCTAAGAATTCAATTCCTTGAAGGAAATACAGCCAAGCCGAAACGGAATATTCGGATTCCACTCCCTCTCCTCGTTCTCCTAGCGATTGCTTTAGACGTGTTCGTCTGCGTTTCCGTTCATTTAACGTCAATCGTACTGCCCGCCTTTGGCAACAGAAGATGGCGGAGTGCGCTCGAAACGCCGCTTCCGTTTTTACGAGCCGTAACACGAATCTTTTTCTTGACTAGATTGAGTTACGCCGTGCTGCGTTATGGAAATGCGCTTGAACTCCGTGCGGTTGATGGCGGGAGCGGTGTCGTTATTTCGGCGCGTTGATTCACGATTCCAAATCTGTTGAAAGGTACATAACCCAAGTTGCTGCGATTGTTTGACAAGGGGCACAACAACCCGAGTGAACAATGAGGGATTAAGGGAGTGGACAGCGACCGCGATGGAGGTCCCACAGGTACGCAGCAGACGACAATAAAACATGAAAAACCCTCTTACAATCAACCTAAAATGGCTCTGCTAGCAATTATTCAAACAGCCTCTAAACTCTTTTATAGATCGGATTGAGACGGCCATCAATCAACATTGCCACTACTTCGGCACAAACGACCAACTCGGTATCGACGGGTATTGAGGCACTGGAGCCGAAGATCAAAAAGAAAGAGAATGTTCAAGAATATGGCACAAAAACCAACGCTAATGATGATCCTCGGCAGTGCACATTTGGCAAATCGGGGAAAGGATTTCATAAATTCTAAAATGGATGATGTCCTTGCTCCCGAACGCCATCTGGATTGAGCAGGAATACGAACCCCTGATTGACATGTATAGGAGGCTTAACCAAGATGAGGGAATCAGCAAGAATATCTGTGATTATCTGAAGATAGCCCAAATCGGTTTGGGAGACCAGTACCCAGGCGCGAATTGGGTTGCCCACAGTTGGTATGCTCGGAACCTCAAGATTTTCGTCAACATCACCCGAATTACGGAGTCAGATGGTGAGCGTGTTTTGCTAATCATCGGTGCTGGACACTTTGGATTTCTTAAACAACTTGTCCGAGATTCTGAGGTCTATCTCTGGGAAAGCCCGTTGGCATACTTGTAGGATGAAGGGGTGGAAACTTCCTGATGTGTAGTCCTAGTTGCTAGAGATTTGGGAATTTGGATTAGTTGGAGGTAGCAACTTGGGTCAGACAAAAGAGGGTACGGCGTTATTCGCTCAGAAACCGAATTTTTCCCGAGACCTCGATTTCTTGTCTTTTTCGTTGTTACAAATCGAGACAAGTGTTTTAAGCATTCACATCGACAGTCCGTAGGCTGGGTTGAACCTCGTGAAGTTCAGCAATCAAGCTGTCCTCAATGAACGCCGAAACTCTATGCCAATGTACGAGAATGCCCATTGAAAAGGAATATGTCTTTAAAAAAACTAAGTGTTGTCAAAGGCCCAAACGATGAATATTTCTGGTCTAAGGTTCGGGAAGAATTTGGAATTCGCTCCGACCCGATATATCTAAACACCGGTTCCCTTGGGCTTCTGCCCGTTCAAATCGCTGATGCTGTGGCGCGCTACTATCGACTCTACACAGCGCAAGGTCATGAAGCGCAGTTCAGCACAACCGAGCAGCAGGCGGACATACGTCGTCGACTCGCAACCTTTATCGGCGCTGACGAGGACGAAATTGCCTTCACACGCAATACAACAGAGGCGGTGTCCGCCATAATCGACGGTATGAAGTTGAATCCTGAAGAGGAGGTGCTTACCACTGCACACGAGTACCCAGCTGTGATGCAGCGCTGGAAAAGGAGAGAAGGACGCTTCGGTATCAGGACTCGCACCGTAGACATACCGAGCCCACCGGATAGTCAGGAACAGATTGTAGACCTGTTTAAGCAAGCCATAACAAATCGAACCAGAACCATTTTTTTCTCCCACATTACCCGTGGCCCTGGTTTGTTGTATCCCGCAAAAGCGCTCTGCCAGCTTGCGCGGGAACATGGGCTTATCTTCGCGATCGATGGCGCCCAAGTCGTCGGTATTCAACCCATGGATTTACACGACATCGGCTGCGACTTTTACGCGAACAGCTTGCACAAATGGGCGCTGGCGCCTGCCGGTTGTGGGATTCTGTACGCGCGTCGAGAAATTCAGGGACAATTTTGGCCGCGTGCGGGAGGTAGTCCACCGTGGGATGAATCGGTGCAAGGATTCGGGCTTGTCGAGGACATTGGGACTTACGCTGCGCCGTTGCGGCTCGCTGTCGGCGATGCCTTGAATTTAATCAATCAGATTGGTTTTGAAAACATCGTTGCGCGCGCTCGTAAGTTGTCGGACTATCTGAAAGCCGAACTGGTTAAGCGTCCCTATGTTCGACTGGCGACATCATTGTTGCCCAACCTGTCTGGTGCAGGGTTGACCTCGTTTGCTCATCGGGACTATACTGGAGAGATGGTGCGCGAAGGGATTAACCGAAAACAGCGGTTCGTGACAAGTGGGGATTGGGATGGAGGTGCCGATAACACCCGTGTGTCAACCCACTTTTACAATACGAAGGAAGAAATAGATCTATTCTTGGCAGCGCTCGATAATCTATAGCCAATGGATTTGCAGGGCGACAGAAGGTGACAAACTGGAAGCAATCTCCGGATCACGACTTCCTTATTATAGGAGATTAATGTATCGGATTGTGAGTGCGATAGAAATCCCATAGCCCTCTCCAAATCTTTAGGTCCTCTTTCTTCGTGAGCCCACTCGTTGACCGAGATTTCGCTCCAGAGGAGCGTCATGTCTGTAGCCGGCAAATTTTCAGCACATTGCCCTTGTGATAACATCCCACTGCGATATCGATATTCTTTCAGCGTAACGTCAATCCACCATCAATGTATAGCACATTCCCCGTAGCATGTGGATTCCGCATCAGGTAAAGAATCGTCTGGGCAATATCTTCGGCTTGAGCAATACGCTTGGCGGGAAGCGTTTTGGCAGCAGATTCAAACATCTCTATTCGCTGCTTTCCCGGTAGTGAATTGAATCGTGGCGTGTCAACCAACCCCGGTGAAACAACATTCACGCGAATCGGAGACAACTCTACCGCCAGCGCCCTGCCCAATCCTTCAACCGCGCTGTTGATCGACGCCTGTGGCACGGCGCCCGGCTCGGGGTGTTGACTGTATGCTCCCGCCATGAGAACAATCGAACCATCTTCGCGGATATTGGGCACACCGTACTTCACAGCTTGATACTGTCCCCAGAACTTGCTATCAAACCCTCGCCGCGCGGTCTCAACGTCAAGTTCTAGGAATCGCCCTAACGCTCCTTCGTTTCCCGGTGTCGTTAGGTGGTCGAAATCACCGGTGACATCAAACAGATGTCGAATCGACGCTGAATCTCGCACATCGACGGTGACAATCTGAACATCACCTCGTATCTGATCGCTAGCACGTTCCAATCTCTCCTGTGACCGGCTAGCGATGACAACTGTTGCCCCTTCTTCGGCGGCGGCTTGAGCTGTTGCCAAGCCAATTCCAGAGCTACCGCCAATCACAATAATCTTTTTGCCCGCTAAGCGCATTGCGCATTCCTTTCTGTTAAATTAAACTTGGAAAAATCAATTCTTTGAGGGAGGGATACCGAGGGAAGAGAGGTACGAGGGGAAACGCTGGAAAGTCTGGGATCAAATCGAGTAAATCATACGGCTGGCTTCTTCGTATTCAGATTTCAGGGGATCGGTCGAAAGAAACAACTTCTGATAAGGTTCGTAGAGCTGGATATAACTCCAATTAACGCCGCAGAGAATCCTTCTTTCATTTGCCAACTTTACAAAGCGGCCGCGAAACTTCGCACGGGTAGTATCAGGTGGGAGATGCATCGCCTTGTCAACCTGTTCGTTGGTGACAATCCGCTCGACTTGGTCATTTTTTTCCAGTTTATAGTATAATCCGGCTTTTAAACTTTCCCCTTCTTTTCGAATGTTATGGTATTGTAAATCCAACATCAATACGTCATTAGAATCCCATTTTAGGTTTCTACTAGCAACATAACTCTCGATTAGTTTTTTCTTGATGACCCAGTCAAGTTCTCGATCGAGTAGTAAGGGATTTACTTCTAGACACTTCAGCGTGTATTCCCATTTTTCCATCACCTGCTCGGTGATCGGATCCGACTCTGCCTGTTCAAAATATTGCTTTGCGCACTCGAAGTATTGCCATTGAAGTTCGACGGCGGACAACCGCTTGCCGTTCTCCAACTCAATACTGCGTGTACACGTCGTATCCGTTGAAATCTCCTGAATCGCTTTCACCGAATTTCGCAATGCGAGGCGTTGTCTGATGAAGTTGTCCTCTATCATACGTAAAACGATCGCTGTTGTTCCCACCTTGAGGAAGGTGGCAAATTCGGACATATTGGAATCACCAACAATAACGTGCAATCGTCTGTATTTCTCGCGATCAGCATGTGGTTCGTCCCGCGTGTTAATGATGCCGCGTGCCGTTGTTGTCGCGATAGAAATTTCCTCGCGAATATGTTGTGCGCGTTGGGAGATGACGTATCTGCCGCCAGTGGAAGGTTTGACTTTACCGGCACCCGTGAAAACCTGGCGTGTTACGAAAAAAGGAATAAGCTGTGAGGCGAGTTGGCGGAAACTGACTCGACGATCCATTAAATAGTTCTCATGACACAGGTAGGTATTTCCCGGTGTGTCGGTATTGTTTTTGAAGACCGAGATTTTCCCGAAAAAACCGTCGAATTGCATCTTCTTTTCGGCGGTCACGGAGAGTCGTTCAATAATGCGCTCGCCAGCTTTATCATGCATGACCAGTTCGACTACATTGTCACATTCGGGTGTGGCATATTCAGGTCGCGGTCCTTCCTTTTGATAAAATCGAGCGCCGTTTTCGAGGAACACATCCGGATACATTTTCCCCGAGATTGTCTCGCGGAATAGGTACATCACCGCATTCTGAATCGATAGTGCTCTCCCGCCCCGTCGCTCCGGAGTACAGACGATATGATATTCGTTTTCGAGTCCGTAAATCCTACGGTCCATTATAATTGCGCCCCATTTTTCTAACCACTTCAGGAAAAGCAAGCAGGGAAAACTATTCTGCTGATTGACAAAGAAAATCGCAAATTCCCGTGATCTCACACAATACGGGATTGGTGGCAGGAGGGTCCAAAAGAAACTCTGAAGATTGAGGGTTAAATCGAGTAAATCATACGGCTGGCTTCTTCGTATTCAGATTTCAGGGGATCGGTCGAAAGAAACAACTTCTGATAAGGTTCGTAGAGCTGGATATAACTCCAATTGACCCCGCAGAGAATCTTCCTTTCATTTGCCAGTTTTACAAAACGCCCGCGAAACTTTGCACGGGTAGTTTCTGGTGGGAGATGCATCGCCTTGTCAACCTGTTCGTCGGTGACGATTCGCTCGACTTGATTATTTTTTTCCAGTTTATAATATAATCCGGTTCTCTTTTTTCCCCCATCTTTTCGAATATTGTGGTATAGCAAGTCCAGCATCAATACGTCGTCACGATCCCACTTTCGTTTTGGACTGGCAAAATAGGTTCCAATTAGTTTTTTCTTTATGACCCAGTCAAGTTCCCGGTCGAGTGACAATGGATCTCTTGCTAGATGCTTCAATACGTATTCCCATTTTTTCATCACCTGTTTGCTGATTGGATCCGGCTCTGCCTGTTCAAAATACTGCTTTGCGCACTCGAAGTATTGCCATTGAAGTTCAACCGCAGACAGCCGCTGTCCATCCTCCAATTCAATCTTGTGTGTGCACGTCGTGTCTTTTGAAATATCCTGAATGGCTTTGACGGAATTGCGCAATGCGAGGCGTTGTCTGATGAAATTGTCCTCTATCATGCGCAGAACGATTGCCGTTGTTCCCACCTTGAGAAAAGTGGCAAACTCCGACATGTTGGAATCGCCGACAATGACGTGCAATCGTCTGTATTTCTCGCGATCGGCATGCGGCTCATCCCGCGTGTTAATGATGCCGCGCGCCGTGGTTGTTGCGATGGAGATTTCCTCGCGAATATATTGTGCGCGTTGAGAAATTTCGTATCGGAGGCTGTTGTCGCGATCTTTAATGAATTTGCCAGCGCCGGTGAAGACTTGGCGTGTGACGAAGAAGGGGATGAGCTGTGCGGCGAGTTGGCGAAAACTGACCCGGCGGTCCATTAGATAATTCTCATGACAGCCGTAGGTATTTCCCGGTGTGTCGGTATTGTTTTTGAAGACCGAGATTTTCCCGAAAAAACCGTCGAATCGCATCTTCTTTTCGGCGGTCACGGAGAGTCGTTCAATAATGCGCTCGCCAGCCTTATCGTGCGTGAGTAGTTCGATGACATTGTCACATTCGGGAGTGGCATATTCGGGGTGGCAACCGATATCTTGATAAAACCGAGCCCCGTTTTCGAGGAACACATCCGGATACATTCTCCCCGAAATTATCTCGCGGAATAGGTACATCACCGCATTCTGAATCGAGAGCGCCTTTCCACCGCGCCGTTCCGGAGTGCAGATGATACCGTATTCGTTTTCCAGTCCGTAAATCCTACGGTCCATGCTTAAAATATTTTCTCGAGCTCTTCAGGAAGAAGGCGTCGAAACCTACGTCGTCCTCGTTCTTCATCAAGTAATGCGACCTCAATGGTATCAGCCACAATCTCATATCGGGGCTCATCCGAATTTTCCTCGTCTATGTCCGCTTCGATAGTTTCGAAGGCTTTAATACCAAGCCGGATGGCATCTTCTAGCGCCATGCCCTCCCTGTGTTCTTGCGCAAGAATCTCAACAATTGAATCAGCTCGCCCGCCGATCACGGCATACTGTTCCTCTTCTCCAAAGGTGCCATCGAACGACAAATGATATATGCGATTGCTTGACGACGCGTCGCTTTTCACTTCGCAGACGAGCAGCTCGACCTCAAGCGGCTTCTCATCCCACGCCCGGAAATTTGCTCCAATGCGTTGCGAATATACTGTTGTGAGCCACTTCGCCGTAACGTCCTCACGATTGTAGGTGAAACCTTTGATTTCCGCCTGTTCAATCCCAATAACCCTCAACGCTTCATATTCGGGTGATAACCCAGTTGCCGCTAAGGCAATCCGATCATAAACCTCGGAAATCTTGAAAACCGTTGTCAACGGATTTTCAGCGACCATCACTATGCCATTATTATACTCCAGAGCAATTACCTCTTTCGCCTGTTCAATGCCGCGCTGCGCTAGGTCGCGCTTATCCTGTATAATTTGCTCCGGTGACACGTAATACGGTGAGGACATTCTCACCTCCTTTGATTCGCGGGGTTATTCCCTCAATCTTTCAAGCAATTCCGTGTAAAGCGTTTTGACATCGGAATCGGGGATGTCTGTAATACCGGTCTGATCGATTACCTTGATTGTCGGAAAGATGTCTCGAATCAGATCGGGGCCGCCTGTCCCCAAATCCTCATCGGCTGCATCCCAAAGTGCTTCCGATACAATTTTCAAGATCTCATCACGGGACATGCGGGGCCGATAAAGTTTTTTCAGCGTCGATCGCGCATCCTTACCGCCGGACCCGATGGCGTAGTAGGTGCTTTCGTCGTAGCGTCCGCCAATAGCATCATACTTGAAAATCCGTCCTTGCCCCTGCTTCGAATCGTAGCCCGCGAAAATTGGGACGACAATCAAACCTTGCAGAGCCATATTGAGATTGGTCCTTAGCCAATTTGACAGAAAGTTTGCCTTTCCATCCAAGCTCAACATGGTTCCCTCGATCTTTTCGTAAAATTCCACTTGAACTTGGAACAACTTTGCCATCTCAATCGCTAAACCGGCGATACCGGCAATAGCAATGGCGGAGGATTTATCAATTTCGAAGACCTTTTCGATGCGCCGTTCGCCGACCTGGAAGCCATCCGTTGCTTGGCGATCTCCGGCGATGACAACGCCCTCGTCATAAACTGCGGCTAGTACCGTTGTTCCTTCGAGAAGGTCCAAAGACGAATTGGCGGGGACGCCCGATAGAGCATCCGAGAGCGATGCGGTGTTATGCGAGTGCGCGGGTGGGTTTTCTGCATGAAAAGGTGCCAACAAATCCGGTCGTTTTTGCCTGAGCACCTCAATAAAGTTAGAGGAGCTGTAATCGCGATCGTTTAACACGACTACTGCCCTCCTCTTTGAATGTAATTATCGACGAATTCTTCGGAGTCCTCCTCCAAGATTTCATCAATCTCATCAAGGATTTGGTCTAGATCTTCCGAGATTTCTTCGCCCTGCTCGGAAAGTTCGGCATCCGGTTGAATATCCTCAATCTCTTGAGGCTGTTGATCCCGCTGCTCCTTCTCATGCTTTTCGGATCGCATGTTCCTCCCCCTTTCGGTTTCTGCACTGAGGATAGTACCAACTAAAATGAAAAAATATATTCCGGAACAGTATAACGCAACTTAAAAATTCTCAATCAACCAAAAAGTTGGGAGCGCCGAAAACCTTCGCTTTCAGTTCAAAACGTGAGTTGCGTAGCTCCACGGTTTATAGGCATTGCAACTAACAATTACACATGCTTGTGAACAATGACATTCTTCTGTACCACAATCTGTTAGATTGTGGCATGCGCAAACTAACAGTTTGCGCTACGAGGGCGCGTCCGATTTTGTGGGTAATGATAATTAATATCGTAATCGTTCATTAACACACAATCACAATATCTGAAAATATGAATGTAAACGACTATAGAGCCTGTTTTCTACAATACAATTCCTAGGGAGCGATCTCCGGACCGCGATTGCTTATTCAAACAGGCACTCAAGAGGCTCTTGCGGAAATCTCTCGCACTACCTCATCCGCGCACTTGTTACTCAAAAGGTCGCCAACAATTTCTCGAGTTCCAAAATGCGGTCGATCCATCATAACCTTGTCCAAGGAAGAGCCGTTGAGGCAAAAGATCATCGAATTCCAACTCGCACTGTGAATTTCGTTGGGGAATCTTTTTAAACAGGTGCCGCGGAAATAGGCGCGCGTATCCACGGGTGGATTCGTGATTGCATGAACTATTTCCTCTCGATTTATGAACTGTTTCACTCGCCCGTTCTTGAGCAGACGCGCATAAAGTCCTTTATCCGGTCGGATATCGTGATACTGCAGGTCCAACATTCGGACGCGCGAATCCGCCCACTTAAAACCGTGACGCTGGATATAAGCGTCAATTAGCCTCTTTTTGGTTACCCAGTCCAAGATGCCGTTTAGGCTCATCGGGTCCGTTTCAAGTCTATCCAGAACAAACTCCCATCTATCCATCACATCGTTCATAATGGGCGATGATCCGGCATCGGAAAGATGGTCCCGTGCCAAGCCGAGATATTCACGTTGGATTTCAATTGCCGTCCGCTTTCGTCCATCTTCCAAAGCCAGCGGAGTTTTACACGAAAGATCTCGCGACACTTTTTTGATGTCGGCTATGGGTTCCGATAGTTTGAATCTTTCCCCAAGGATGCCCTGTTCTATAAGTTGGAGTGTTAGGCTAGTGATTCCAACCTTCAAGTAGATGGAATGTTCCGACATATTCGAATCTCCGACGATGACATGTAGACGGCGGAAAAGTTTTTCGTCGGCATGCGGTTCATCGCGCGTGTTGATTATTGGACGTGCTACCATCGTACTTAACCCTATTTCCGTTTCAAAGAAATCGGCGCGTTGTGAAATTTGATAATCGGTTTCCTCCGTGCCATTTTCAGCGCCTATCTTGCCGCTACCCGTTATAATCTGACGCGTAACCAAAAACGGGGTCAGCCCGTCAACGATATCCTGAAACGGAACCGTCCGAGACATCAAATAGTTTTCGTGGGAGCCGTAACTGTGTCCTTTATAATCCGTGTTGTTTTTGTAGATTATAATCTCTTGATTATTGGGTAGGAGCTCTTCGGCGGCGAGGCGGCTCAAATCGAGGATTAACTCCCCCGCCTTTTCGTAGATGACGAGGTCGCGTGGGTTGGTACACTCCGGTGTGCAATATTCGGGATGCGCGTGATCGACATAGTAGCGACCGCCATTGATCAGGATGTCGTTGATCAAGCTGTTGTTTTCCCGGTCTGGCGTATCGCTCTCGCCTTCAGTCATGAAGCCTCGGGCGTCCATCAGCGGGGTTTCCTGATCATAATCCCAAGTAACCCCCTTTAACTCACGATCCTTGTAAGCGTTCACAACTAGCGTTGAGGCTGCAACCGGGTCTTGGTCACGTGCATTTTTTACCGAGATGCCGTATTCGGTCTCGGTACCCATGATCGTCGGTATCATCATAATCGGTTCGTGATTTGAAGCGAATCTGTCAGCGCTGTCTTCTCAAGACTATAGATAAGCGCCGCCCTTGATTACCCTCACGTCCTTTCGCTTGTTACGCTCCGATTCGTTGACCAAGGCTCTGATATTGACAATCTTCTCGCCCTTACGGCCGGAGATTTTCGCCCAATCATCGGGATTTGTGGTGTTAGGCAAATCCTCGTTCTCCTTATATTCCTCATGGATGGCATCCTTTAGATTTTCAAGCGTCATGCCCTTTTCCTTTCCATCGGAACTAATCAACCGTTTGATTGCCATCTTCTTCGCACGTGAAACGATATTTTCAATCATTGCTCCGCTAACGAAATCCTTAAAGTAAAGCACATCGCGTTCGCCGCGGGCGTAGGTCACCTCAATGAACTTATTTTCTTCGGTAGTTGCATACATCTCATTGATGGATTGATCGATAAGATATTGGACAGTTTTCTCGCTATCGCTACCGAATCGGTCAAGTTCGGACGGGGCGATGGGCAGTTTCGGGGTCAAATACTTGGCAAAAATGTCCTTCGCGCCTTCCGCCGTGGGTCGATCTATCTTAATCTTGATGTCTAATCTTCCGGGCCGTAGCACGGCTGGATCCAGAAGGTCTTGCCGATTACTCGCGCCGATAACAACCACATCCCGCAGACTCTCGACCCCGTCGATCTCGGCTAAAAATTGAGGCACCAAAGTCGATTCCATATCGGATGAGATTCCCATACCCCTTGATCGAAAAAGAGAGTCCATCTCATCAAAGAATATAATGACCGGAACCCCTTCTTTGGATTTCTCGCTCGCCTTCTGGAATACTTCGCGAATCTTGCGCTCTGTCTCACCGACATACTTATTCAGCAACTCCGGTCCCTTGATGTTAATGAAATAACCATTAATGTCTTCCCGTCCCGTCTGCTGACGCACCCTCGTGGCTAGGCTATTTGCAACGGCTTTGGCGATCAAAGTCTTGCCGCACCCCGGCGGACCGTAGAGCAGAATGCCTTTCGGGGGTGTAAGGGAAAACTCTTTGTATTCGTCGGGATAAAGGTACGGCGTCTCTATTGCGTCACGAATTGCTTCGATTTGTTCGTCTAAACCGCCAATATCCGAGTATCTGATGTCTGGGACAGCTTCAAGCAGGAGATCTTCCACTTCTGTTTTGGGGAGTTTTTCCATAACCATCCCCGTGCTGTGATTCAGCAAGACATTATCGCCGAGTTTCAGCATCTCAGCCTTAAGTGGTTCGGAAATCTCTACGACACGTTCCTCATCGGCGCGAAGGCTGACAATTGTACGGGATTCATCAAGCACTTCCTTGATTTTGACGACTTCACCGCGCTGATCGTAATCTCGAACTCCCACGACATTCAAGACTCCGTTGACAATAACTTCCTGTCCCTTTTTTAGCTGGTCAACATTGATATCCGGGTCGGACTTTACCTTCCACCTTTTGCCGCCGAGATCGATATCAATGGTATCATCATCATTTACGCCGAGAAATACACCGTAGTTGTTCGGTGGCGCACTTAGTTGTTCTACCTTTTCCTTCAGGTGTTCCAGCTTTTCCTTTGCCTCCTGAAGTGTACTGGTCAGTTTCCGATTCCGCCGATGGGCTTGCATCAATTCACGGGTCATTTCGTAGAGACGAACGTCTGCATCGTCGGAGGGTGCAGCGTTAAGGCGCCTTTTCAAGTCATCATTTTCGTTTTCCAGAGATTCGATCATGAACTCCATTTCACGAATCTGCTTCTCATTGTAAGATTTCCGATCCGATGAACTTGCTGTCGGCTTTGATACATCCTCAATTTCTTCGAATGGGCCTACAGAGCCTCTTTTCTTGATGGACATAATCTTATCCTATGTTATTGAAATTTGAATAACAATATGGAATACACTCAAAAGATTGTCGCGCATCTCTACTAGACCAAAAAAATAAATGCTACATAACTCTTCAAAACCGCATGCTGATACAATCCGGCGAGGTAAACCTAGCACGATTATAGCACTTCCGCGAAAATTCTGTCAAGGATAATGTCCCTACGCAGCATGGCCAACTCGCCGCAATCGCTGTACGTTTACATGACTTTGCGAATACGATTCACCCTAAACCTGTTACTCCCCGTCAGGAATTGAAGCCGCGGATGACTCCGAAAGCAATCCTACGTCTTCCCGAATTTTGCCCTCTATATCGACGGCAAATTCTGGGTTCGCTTTCAAGTACGCCTTGACGCTATTTCTGCCCTGTCCGAGTCGCTCATCGTTATACGAGAACCAAGAACCGCTTTTCTGAATGATTCCTTGATCGACCGCCAAATCCAAGATATTTCCCTCTTTGGAAATTCCCTCGCCGAATATCAGATCGAATTCCGCCTCTTTGAACGGCGGAGCAACTTTGTTCTTGGCGACTTTGACTCGGACGCGGTTTCCTAACACTTGGTTCCCCTCCTTTAACGTCTCCACCCGACGCATCTCAAGTCTGACTGAAGAATGAAATTTTAGGGCGAGACCACCTGGTGTTGTCTCTGGATTACCAAACATAACCCCAATTTTTTGGCGAATTTGATTCGTAAAAATCACGCACGTTCTGGATTTGTTGGTTACGCCGGACAACTTTCGCAGCGCTTTGGACATGAGACGCGGTAACAAGCCGACGTGTGCATCGCCCATATCGCCTTCAATTTCCGCTTGCGGGGTCAAAGCTGCGACCGAATCAATCACTACGATGTCAATCGCACCACTTCGGATAAGCGTTTCGACAATTTCTAACGCCTGTTCACCCGTATCCGGTTGTGAGATTAACACGTTCTCCATGTTTACGCCGATTCTCTTGGCATAGCTAATATCCAACGCATGTTCAACATCGACAAACGCGGCAACGCCACCCAGTTTCTGAGCTTCGGCAACCATGTGTAGTGTGAGGGAGGTCTTGCCTGTAGCTTCATGTCCGAAGATTTCGATTATTCGACCGCGCGGGATTCCGCCGACCCCGAGTGCAATGTCAAGTGAAAGTGCCCCGGTTGGAATTGACTCCACGGGAACAACATCCTTATCCGTTAAACGCATGATCGCGCCTTTTCCATGTTCTCGCTCAATTTGCGATATTGCGTTATTAATGGATCCGTTCTTTTCATCTGATGTCATAATCGGTTTAATCTCCCTATAAATTCGGTCAAGAATCGAGCATGAGACAATCTAGGACACTGAAAAAGCCGGTAGAGGTGCATACCAATATACTATTTCGTAGAACGACTGTTAAAACGGCAAGTTTCTAGAGGAGTATACACAGTCCCGCTTTGTCGAAGCTGGCTTTGGACAACTCGGATTTGATTGACGACCGTAGTGGCACCCTTGATTGTATCATACTGTTCAAATACGTCAACGAATGGTTTTAAATTGATTCGATGTCTGAGCCGAGCAAGAGTTAAATGTGGACGAAACTGCTTTTCGTCACGCTCATATCCGTGTTGACCCAATCCCGCATTGATTGATTTGGCAATGGAGACGAGTTCGTCTGCGCCGGCTTTCACGCCTGTCCAAATCACCCGTGGTCGAGTCAAATTTGGGAAAGCGCCGATGCCCCCTATCTCCATTGAAAAAGGTGACCGAGTATCCACCGCCTGTTCAATCACATTTCTGATTATCCTAATTTGGTTTGGGCCGACATCTCCGAGAAATTTCAAAGTCAGATGAATGTTTCCGTGCTTTACCCATGACGCCCCACGGATTTTCTTCCTGAGTTCCTCCTGTGCCGAAGTTAGTAACGTCTGAATGGCTTCGGGAATCTCAATTGCGACAAAGCACCGTATCTGTTTTTCGTTCACACTTTCTATCGGGATTTGGTTCAGGATCCAGTCGACAGACTACTTGATTTTCCACTTGAGACCAAAGTCAAAAATCATCTCCGGAATCGAACAAATCAGTTGATCGCATTACGGAATACAACGCTTTACGATTCCCGTACACAAACTCCAATCCCGAGACCACAGTCAGGACAAGAGGCACATACATCATGAAATAGATTGGCTTAAACTGTTCAATCCATTCATCCCCTAGTCCGTGCCCTTGGAACACGAGTAGAATCAGGCTAATGAATATAACAACCATCTGAGAGGTGGCTTTATATTTCCCCCACTTGTTGGCTGAGACGACAGAGCCCTGTGTAGCGACAAATAGTACCCGCAGCCCTGTCACAACCAATTCGCGTCCCATGATTGTCAAAACCATCCAACCTGGGATCAGTTTTTCACCGAACAAGCAGATGAGTGCCGCACCTACCAGTAGCTTGTCCGCAAGGGAATCAACGAATTTTCCGAAACTCGTTATCCCATGTTTGCGGGCAATTCGACCATCAAGAAAATCGGTTAATGCCGCTACTCCAAAAATAATTGCAGGTAACAAACGGTAATATCGAAAAGAAATCATCAATGGAGGAATCATCAAGATGCGCGAAACCGTCAATCCGTTTGCCAAATGTTGGAGCGTACGAAACTTCATCATTCAATCACATATTCCACAGGTCTAATTCTCTGAATGTGATAACTTTAACCTGACGGTTGGGGTGAACGGAAATCTATGAGGAATCGTGTACAGTTGTAAGACGGGATCAGGGAGCGCCAACAAATCCCCGATTTCCCCTCTTTCTGCCATCAAGCGAGTGATTAGCGAGTGCCATAGAGATCTTACCAACCTCTGCACGTCTAGCGGACGATAGGCTGTATGGTACCCAATGCTGCTTGCGTACAATGCCGATCCGAGCCTGGGCCAGACAGGTTGCAAGTAGCCCCTGACCAATCTTCCCACCTTCCACCCATTGAGCGCCCCTAGAATCATTCCTCAGGTGAGATATCAATGACTTCAGCACCGGCCGGGATGTCAAACCTGAAAAAATCTGCCGTAAGCTCTTGGTTCCGTTTAATGTTTGTTAGTGAAATTATTCCACTTACATCGTTTTCATCATCGCTTTGAAGTTTGTACCCAAACTGAATTGGCAACCAATCCTTTGCCTGAATCCACATCTCGAGCGTCTCTTGCGGTGGTTGTTCATCGGTCGCCGGTATCGACAGCATATGAGGTTTAGGGGTCAACTCGATTTGATATACCCCTTTCCGGTTGGCGACTTCATCAACAATCAGTTTCATGTCGTAATTCTCTTGAACATCTTGCAATGAAGCGTCTATTCCTGGCAATAGCGGTTCATGATCCGGGTTGTTCAGTTTCATCTTGTTCACCTGATTCAGCAGAGGCGTATATGCCCATGAATAGGTGCCATCCAAAACGATGAGTTGGACGAGTTGATTTGGGTTATTTTGTCCGACAGTTTTTTTCCGAAGCAGATTGGGCTTGCTGAAGGTCAATTCTCCTTGAGAAGAGCTTTTCGCGCCATCTCGAAAAATAGTCTCCACAAATTCCGCACTGAAATTTTGGGATTCGTTGTACGCTTTCCTGAAGTTTTCGAAAACTTCATTGACCGTGTAGGTGTGTCCCGGTTTTGAATTCGTACTCAGCAACAAAAACGGGAGAACAACTACCCCGAAAAACAACCTCATCTCAGCCTCCGTCGTCAGAAAGGTTCACCGGCAGTATAGCACCTGCCGCGATTAACTGTCAACGCTCTTTTCCTGTTGCAAAAGCAACTCTTGGTCGACAAGTTCCCGCACTTCGTTATCTGTCACATGTATCCTTGACCAATCCGAGAGGAGCACCTCCGCATCGTTCGGCTTTTCCAACGCATGGTGAACAAACCGCTCAAGAAGTCTTGAAACCTCCTCATTCCTAAATATACCCTGAAACCAAATTGAGAATTCCTTGATGGCATCCGGGTCTGCCGAAAACGCCCAGAAATTCAATTGGCAAAAATCTAATCCCTCTTCGCATGTCTTCTGTGAAATCCACACTGCCTCGGGAAACCCTTCCAACACAGGTAAGAGATCTATCAATAGGCAACATAGGTGATCGTCCAAGTAGGAAATCGCCGGCAAAATGTCAAATCGTACGCTCAGTTTTTGCGCTTGCAGTGGTATTGGATCGCCCACAGTTTGAACTTCTGTGGCTTTAGTATCGGGAATTTGCCCTCTCTTGTTCTTGAAAAACAAAATCTATCGTCTCCCCCGATTTTGATATTTGCCCATTCTCAATGTTAATTTCATCGGTAATTATACTCACCGTTTTTCGGGGGATGCAATGAGAATTCCGTATGATTCGACACACTCCAAAGGTGTGTGTTATACTTAACAACATGGGCGGTCAAACTTCAAGTCCTTAATTAAATTGGTGTTAGAAGGCGTGTCCATTACCGGCAGTTTGCTGAAACTGAGGCGTAGAATTTATGAGAACATCCCATGAATACTTGGATCCGGCTGCCTTGTCTCGACTCGGCAACATGGAACTGGTTGCGCGTCTGGTTGTGGAGGGATTCGTTACTGGGCTGCACAAGAGCCCCTATCAAGGTTTCAGCGTAGAATTTGCGGAGCACCGACAGTACATGCCAGGCGACGAGATTCGGTACATCGACTGGAAGGTGTTCGGGAAATCTGACCGTTATTATGTCAAAAAATTTGAGGAAGAAACCAACCTCCGCGCCTACATTGTGTTGGACGCCAGCGCGTCCATGAACTACAAATACGACGAAAACAGCCTTACCAAATTCCAATACGGTTGCTATTGTGTAGCCTCCTTGTCGTATTTAATGCTTAAACAACGCGATTCTGTAGGCATGACAATCTTTGATACTCACATTAAGGAATATATCCCCCCGCGGGGTGCTGCAACCCACCTGCAAGCCATCCTGTCCAGCCTTGAGAATGCCGAACCCGGAAATGAAACGGATTTGAGCACGATCTTCCATGAACTCGCGAAACGGATTGTCCGTCGGGGCTTGGTAATCGTGATTTCCGACCTACTTGACGAGCCGGTGAAAGTGCTGTCCGCACTTAAACACCTGCGCCATCGTAAGCATGAAGTTATAGTTTTCCACTTGTTGGATAAAGCCGAGATGACCTTCCCCTTTGACGGGCCAGTGGTCTTTCAGGACATGGAAACCGCAAGGACGCTTCCCACACAGGCGGAGACATTAAAAGCCGGTTATCTTGAACAGTTGGAAGGGTTTATTCAGGACTATCGACGTGGCTGTGGAGGGAATTCTATCGACTATGTCCAAATCGACACGTCAACGCCATTCGATTATGCCCTGTCATCATATCTGGCACGCAGAAAATAACAATCCTCCCCGATTTCCCAACTCTCCTTCAACCTTTCCAATGCCGCTATTCCTATGCTGTTCTTTCATTCTTCTGTAGTCATTTACATTCATTTTTGCACATATATTGACTACATGTCATTCGATCTGAAAATAGAAGGTTGTTGCGCAAGCCATTTACTTGTAGGAGCGACCTCCCGGTCGCGACTTCTTGTCGTGCGCAAAACTCACTACCACAAAAGATACGCAGTGACTACGTTACTGCAGATCGAACTGTCTAGTCCTAAATGTATAATTCTTGATTGGAATGAATATAGTCTTGCGTCCATTCAATCTTCCACCATTCCCTCCTTCCAATCTCCCGCTTGCGACGGATAATAGCCTTGACAATCCAAGCTGTGCACAATAAAATAATCCCATAGTGAAGACATCAGACGAAAGGCGTCATATTGAGTACGGCTGCCGATTCTAAACCGTGTATGGCGAGGGATTTCTTATGGATGCGAAGTACACTGTTCTGATGACCGATTACGCATGGCCCACGGTCGACCCCGAACGCAAAGTGCTATCTGAGATTGGGGCAGAACTGATCGTCGCTGAAACGGGAGCTGAAGATGAATTGGTAAACCTCGCCCCCCAAGCTGATGGCATTCTTACATGTTGGGAGCAGACAACAACCGCGGTCGTCAGAGCGGCTGAACGTTGTCAGGTCATAGGACGTTGCGGCATCGGACTTGATAACATTGATGTAGAAACTGCAACCGAGTTGGGAATCGTCGTCACCAATGTGCCGGCGTATTGCATTGACGAAGTCTCCGATCACGCGATGGCGTTGCTTTTGGCATGTGCTAGGAAGATCTCCCTCTTTGACCGGGAAGTTAAGAGTGGCAGTTGGGTGCGAGATGTTGGTTCCCCTGTATACCGAATTCGGGGCAAAACATTGGGCATTGTAGGCTTTGGAAAGATTGGAAAAGCCGTAGTGCCGAAAGCCAAAGCCTTCGGGCTTGATGTCATTGTATACTCGCCGAGCCTATCCCCCCACGTTGCGAAATCTTGCGATGTCCAAAAGGTGGAACTCCATGAGTTACTGAAGCGCTCCGATTTCATCACGGTCCACGCTCCGCTAAACACCAACACAGATAAGCTTCTGGGAAAAGAACAGTTTCGCCAAATGAAAAAGACCGCTTATGTCATCAACACATCGCGAGGTGGAATCATTGACACTGCCGCGCTTTATAGGGCGGTAAATGAGGGAAGGATCGCCGGAGCGGGCTTGGATGTACTGGCTGAAGAACCCCCGACGCCGGACGAACCGTTGATTGAACTGGATAATGTTGTTGTTACTCCTCACGCCGCGTTCGCCTCTGAAGAATCGACGTACGACCTTGAGGTAAGTGCCGCACGTGCAGTCGCCAATGTGTTAATAGGAAAGATGCCGGAGTCCGTCGTTAACCGAGAAGTTCTGGAAAGCCCCCTGCTTCGCGCCAAAACGCTTGTGGATCAACTGAGTGGATAACGAAGGCGATAGATTAAGCCCGTAGGTTGGGTAGAGCGCAGCGAAACCCAACTCCAACCTGCTCTGTCCGGATTGCCAAAACCAAACCATAACACGCAATTATACAACATATATAATTTGCGAATAAACCATAGAGTCAACATACATGGAGTCATTTCATGCAGCCATTACCTGATGCAACAGGGCATTTTGGGGAATTCGGTGGCAGATATGTTCCTGAAACACTGATGCCCGCCCTGTTGGAACTTGAAGAGTCTTATCGAATCCTGAGCGCCGATGCGGAGTTTCAGAAAGAATTTGAATATTATTTGCGAGAATACGTAGGCAGACCCAATCCACTCTATTATGCCGAACGGTTAACCGAGGAACTCGACGGCGCAAAAATCTACCTCAAACGGGAAGATCTCAATCATACAGGCGCCCACAAAATTAACAATACGATTGGACAAATTCTGTTGGCGCGTCGGATGGGCAAAAAACGAATAATAGCGGAGACTGGCGCGGGGCAACATGGTGTCGCAACAGCCACAGTGACAGCGAAGTTTAACATGGAATGCGAAGTCTACATGGGCGAAGAGGATATAGAGCGCCAGGCGCTTAATGTGTTTCGTATGCGCCTCATGGGCGCAAAAGTAACGCCTGTAAATTCGGGCTCTCGAACCCTAAAGGACGCCATTAACGCTTCATTTCGTGACTGGGTAACAAACGTCCGAACCACCTATCTTCTTATCGGTTCCGTAGTGGGAGCGCATCCCTACCCGATGATTGTCCGGGATTTTCAATCCGTAATAGGTGTTGAGACCAAGGAACAGATACTTGAGAAGGAGGGACGATTGCCGGATTGTGTCGTCGCAAGCGTGGGCGGCGGCAGTAACTCGCTAGGGATGTTCTATCCGTTCTACGAAGATGAGAGCGTGGAAATGATTGGAGTCGAAGCCGCTGGTGAAAGCATCCTGAGCGGAAGGCATGCAGCCTCGCTGAGCGAAGGCAGTATCGGCGTGTTTCACGGCGCAAAATGTTATCTGTTACAGGAAGACGATGGACAGATAACCCCGGCGCATTCGATTTCCGCCGGACTTGACTATCCGGGAGTTGGTCCCGAGCATAGCTATTACAAGGCGACTGGAAGGGCTGACTATGTTTCGATTACAGATGAAGAAGCGGTAGAAGGTTTCAAACTGTTATCGGAGTTAGAAGGCATTATCCCTGCGCTTGAATCCGCCCATGCAATTGCGCATGTTCAGAAAATCGCTCCGATGATGGATCAAAATGCCATTATTGTGGTCTGCCTTTCCGGGCGCGGCGACAAAGACGTTGGTGGCGAGATGGGCCCGCCACTTGCCCTCAGTCATTAAGTCCTCCCAAGAAACATTCAGTTTGTAGGAGCGACTCCCGGTCGGGATTCCTATCGGACTCGGCGATCATCCAACCCCCGATTCCTGCTCGTCGATGGCATTCTCCAAAAATAGGCTTTTGCGGGATCGACCTCCCGGTCGCGATTCTTCACAGAATCACCGATTCTCTATCATCATCCCATTTCCGTTCTAAAACAACTGGCCTAGTTCCTACCCTCCAGATCCCACCGATTCCCCTGCCCGCCCACATCTCGCTTGATTTTGAAACGCCCTAGTGCTATAATTCCCGAATTGAAATGGCGTCAAATCCAAGCTCGGGAAGGAAACCAACATGCAAATCAGCTTTCAGAACGTCATCGATCTCTCCTACCAAATTGACGAAAACAGTCCGCGCGAATTGCCGATCGACCCCGTGCGTATCTACGATACCGCGACGCTGGAGAACGACGGCTACTTTGAAAGCCGTGTCGATCTGTCCGGTCACTGCGCGACACACATCGATGCTCCTTGCCTGATGTACAACGATGGTTTCACCGTGGCAGACATCCCGAAGGACAAACTAACCGGAAATGCTGTGCTTTTGGATCTCTCCGAGACGAAGAAACCAACCGATGCTGTGACCGCCAAAGATATTGAGACGTGGATAACTGCAAATGTGGAAATCCCAAATGACAGCATCGTGTTCATGCGCACAGGAATGGATAAGTACGCCTATCAGGACATTTTCAATCGGAGTTGGATTGGGTTCAGCGAAGATGCAGCCGAACTCTTGGTCCAAAAAGGTGTCAAGCTGATTGGGACAGATGCATGCAGCATCGATTCAATGGCGGGACATCCGCCGCAACACGATGGATTACCGCCCGCTCATCTCGTTTTTCTTGGCGCTGGAATCCCGCAGGTTGAAGATCTCTGCAATTTGAGTCTGTTGCCCTCGCAATTCTTTGCGGTCGTCGCCCCGATGAAGTTGGCGCGGAGCTCGGGCGCCCCAACACGTGTCTTTGCGTTTGTATGATTCTTGGCGACATGACGTCTCTTGCCGTCCGAGTGCGGAATCTATTTCGCTTTGCAGCACAAACGCCGCGTCTTGGCTATGATCACCTGTCTATAGGTATATTTGAACGGGTTGGAATATGGGTGACCAAGTCCTAACCGAGCAGTCGAGCATCTCGCGTGGAATTCTTGACTTGCTGAGACAGATCGGTGGTAGAACACAGCTGCCAATCTGCATCGTCGGCGGTTTTGTCCGCGACCTTCTGCTAGGGCGCGAGAATCTTGACTTGGACATTGTCGTTGAAGGAGACGCTATCACCTTTTCCCGAGAACTTGGTGAGATCTGGGGCTGGGAAGTACAAACGCACCAACAATTCGGCACCGCGACCATGATTCAACCGTCGGGAGCTAGAATTGATTTCGCCACTGCCCGTAGCGAAACTTATGGGCATCACGGGGCGTTACCATTAGTTAGCCCCGGCACAATTGAAGACGACCTGAGCCGACGCGATTTCTCGATTAACGCACTCGCTGTTCGTTTGAACGCTGATGGCTTCGGCGTGCTTATTGACCGCTTCGACGGAGTTAAAGATCTCCGATCGGGGCGAGTTCGTGCCCTCCATTCCGAGAGTTTTCTTGATGATCCGACCCGTATCTTTCGGGCGGTAAGATATGAGGTGCGTTACGGTTTTCAAATTGAGGCAAAGGATCAGGAGCGCATTCGTGAGGCGCTCCATCAAGGCGTATTAGACCTGATTAGTGGCGAGCGCATTCGGAATGAAATCAATCACATCCTCGCCGAAGATGCTGCACCGCACATGGTTCTACGCCTGCTTGGTTTCGACGTGTTTCGGGCGATTCACCCGGGATGGAAGGTGGCGCGAGAATTCGGAGTCGATTGGGCCAACGTTAAAAAAGCGATCGATTGGGCAGGAACGAACCTCACCGATGAGGAATTCGACACAAAGCAAATCGGTTGGATGTCGTTGCTGCGGGAGACCAATTGGAATGAATCCCAATCCGGTCGTGAAGGTACGCCGACTCATGTAATCCAAGCCATCACGGATAGGCTGGTCTTGCCTCATCGCCTGCACAGGCTATTCCCAATCAATGCTGACGTACAAAAGGATTTGGTTGAAGGAAAAATCTCGGGAAAGATGCGAGAAACTCTGGAAAGAAAAAACATCTCGATTTCCCGTAACGCCGCAGTTCGAGCGGGAAAAAACAGATGGCTGATCTCCGACGTGGATAACAAGAACACGTTTACAATCAGAAAAGAGAATGGAGTTCTCTATGTTTGTGAGATTCAGACGGAATTGACTGCGAGTCAACACTTGTGCGAAACTCTCTGCAGGTTATCCGCCAATTCCAAGCCAAGCGAAGTTTATCGCCTGTTGAAGCCTTACGATGCTGAGACGCTGGTTTTCGCCATGATGCAGCAGGAACAAACCGAGTGGCGAGCGGAAAAAATTGAGGACTATTTAGTTAATTTGCGGGTGATTGAGCCGTTAATCAACGGAGATGATTTGATTCGACTTGGGCTAAAACCGGGAAAAGCATTTACAAATCTCATATCCAAAGCATTCACAGCCCAGTTGGATGGCGAGATTTCCACGAAACAGAAGGCTTACGAGTTTCTAGGCGTTGATGATGCTCAATCCATTTGAGGCAATCCTTCGTGTCATTCAGTTCATCATTTTATTGACTTTCCACGAGTGGGGGCACGCGAAAGCGGCGCTCATGCTTGGCGATCCAACAGCAAGAGACGAAGAGCGATTAACATTCAACCCGGCTGCGCATATCGACATACTCGGAACAGTCATATTGCCATTGCTTGGTACGCTTTTCGGCGACGCGTTCTTCGGGTGGGCAAAGCCGGTACCGGTTGATTCGCGTAATTTGAAAAATCCCAAGCGTGACCTGATGTTTATCGCCGCTGCAGGCCCCGTGATGAACATCATCTGTACGTTCGTGATTCTGCTTGCGGTTAAGCTTCTTAATGAATTTGTTGGAGCTTCTATTCACCCTGAAATCTACGGTCAATTGCAATTGTCCGCATTAATTAGCGTGTTTCTAGCAGCCTTCAACATGCTTCCCCTATTCCCACTTGACGGTTTCAGTGTGGTTTATGGGCTGTTACCTTGGAAGCAGGCTCAGGCGTTTGACAGGCTGCGGCCCTATGGAATGATGATTCTGCTTGGGATAATTTTCCTTCCCAATCTGTTGAGAATCCCTAACCCGGTTTTCATTATAATTCGTCTGGTGTCATTCGGAATATTCGACCTGTTTCACACACTCGTTGGCCTCTGAAAACATAATAATACCTCTATGCGTGAATGAGAGTGCGAAGGTAGTTTTAATTAAATATCTCGCCATCGCCGTAGGCGAGGCATCGTGCCCCGAAGACTTTCCAGGCTTGGATTACGGAACATTATGAGGTTGTCCATCCGCGGAATCAGCGCCGGGTGTAAGCCACATTGTTGACGAATACGAAATGCTCGAAAACCGTAGCACGAAAATTACACTGCACACGCCATAAAGTCACGTACTAATTTATGCAGCCGTCACCCAAACAATCCCATCACCAGACCACAGACTCGATATATTCCATCAAACTCGATGTTTTTGAAGGACCGCTGGATCTGCTGCTACACCTGATTCAGAAGGATGAGATGGATGTTAGAGAGATTCGTATTGCCGAGATTACGGAGCGTTATCTGGAGTGGTTAAATCTTATGGAGCGGTTGGATCTGGACGTTGCTTCGGAATTTTTGGTAATGGCGGCGACGCTACTCTATCTGAAATCACAGAGTATTCTTCCATCTGCAACCGATCAGGATGCATTGCCAATCAAAAATCGAGAAGAGCTTGTTAAGCAACTCTTGGATTACAAGCAGTTCAAAGAGGCATCACAAGTGCTGGACCGTTACGCCGAAGAACATGAACACGTTTTCGGGCGAAGTGTTGATTCAGGCGATGAACTCGGAGATTTGCGCGAGTTTGAGATTAAGGCAACCCTCGTCGATCTCTTATCTGCGTTTCAGCGAACCACCGAAAGGTTGCAATTCGATGAAGATGATGCCTACGAGGAAATCAACGAAGAGCAAATCACCGTTGAAGAAAAAATGGAGTTCTTGGAACGTAGAATGGAGGAATCTGAACAGGTTCCGTTTGAAGATCTTTTCTCGAGATATGCAACCAAAGTCGAGCAGATTGTGACATTCTTGGCAATCTTGGAGTTGATTCGTCTAAAGCGTATCATTGCTATCCAATCCGGGCAGTTTGGCCAAATCTACATCGTAAGGCGCGAGGGATAGGTCCCAGGACATACGAGTTTCAAGATTAAAAATCAGCCTCAGTTCCCTATCTAGTTTTGCTGTCATGAGCGAAAATTCCCCCACTCCTCCTCAGGATTCTTCCTTGAGTCCGACCCAAATCAAATCAATCCTTGAGGCGATTCTCTTCGCTGCCAATGAACCAATCTCAATAAAACAATTTACTCAGGTCCTAGGAGACGTTTCAACACACGACATACGCGAACAACTGATGGCGCTTGAAGATGATTACCAAGCCGCGAACCGCAGTTTCCAGCTTATCGAAATTGCCAACGGCTTTCAAGTGTGTTCGCGTCCTGAATACCGTGACTGGATCGAGAAATTCTATACGCGCCAAGTTCGCGTCCGGCTTTCGCCCCCGGCGCTTGAAACCCTCGCTATCATTGCCTACAAGCAACCCGTTACACGCACCGAAGTGGAAGAAATCCGAGGAGTGAACAGTGACAGTGTTGTGAATTCGCTTATTCAGAAAGGATTGATCCGCATCGCTGGGCGAAAACCCGGGCAAGGTCGATCTCTCCTTTTCGCCACCACGGACAAATTCTTGGAGCAATTTGGACTAAAAAATCTCTCTGCGCTGCCATCTATGGAAGAGATTGAAGAGATTCTATTTGAAGTACAAAACGAAGAATTGGAAGTTGATACAGCCGACGAACACTAAGATCCTATATGAAAAGCACACTTTTAGTGAACGGAGTGAGTAACAACGGCGATAGAGATCTTCTGTGCACCAGCCTCTAAATGTCCCGGAAGGGAGCAACCGAGCGAATAGCGAGTAATCAAGTGACGGAACAGGGAACACGATAGGGATCCTCACCAATCCGATCTCACAACAGTAGAGACTCGATCTACAACCTCTGTAGGTCGGGCTTCTAGCCCGACTTCACGAGATATATCACTTAGCAAAATCTAATCCGTGAAATCTTTTAATCTGGGTAATCCGCCTCCTCAGCGTTTCATGCCATAATCGAGATTTGGGAAACGAAAATAAGAAATGAAATATGATGCGTGGTTTCAATGCAGTAGCGGATGCGACGAAACATATTCGCTTCACGAGGTGATTTATCGTTGTAAGCGTTGTGGCGGGCTGTTGGAAGTCAAACACGATATTAAATCGTTGAAGCGCCGAAGTCCCGCGGCATGGATCGATCTCTTCGAGAGGCGTTACATGGGAACCGAATACCCCTACGGCAGCGGCGTATGGGGGAAGAAAGAGCTTGTTTGTCCTATTATTGATGATGAAAACATCGTCTCAATGTTCGAGGGAGGCACAAACCTCTTCTGGGCGGAACGGTTCGGAAAGGAAATTGGAGTTGTGGATCTCTGGATTAAGCAATGTGGAAACAGTCATACCGGCTCCTTCAAAGATCTGGGAATGACAGTGCTCATCTCTATGGTAAAACAGATTGTCTCGAACGGTACAAACATTCGCGCTGTTCTCTGTGCCTCTAGTGGTGACACTTCCGCTGCGCTAGCCGCTTATGCGGCAGCCGCAGGGATTCCCGCGATAATCCTTTTGCCGCAAGCCAAAGTCTCACCCGCGCAACTCATCCAACCGCTTGCTAACGGAGCCATTACGCTTTCCCTGAAAACCGATTTTGATGGCTGCATGGCAACAGTTCAAAAGCTGACCGTGCGCCCGGATTTTTATCTTGCCAACTCCATTAATTCTCTCCGAATCGAAGGTCAGAAGACGATTAGTATCGAAATTGTTCAGCAGTTCGATTGGGAAGTGCCAGATTGGGTGATTATTCCGGGGGGGAATCTGGGAAATGTAACTGCTTTGGGGCTGGGGTTCCTGATGATGCAGGATCTTGGGATTATCAACGATCTGCCGAGAATCGTGTGTGCGCAGTCCGCCAAAGCCAATCCGCTGTATCAAAGTTACCTTGGAGGCTTCAACGAATTTAAACCGGTGGCTGCGCAGCCAACCTTGGCCAACGCTATCCAAATTGGCAATCCTGTTTCCGCCAAGCGTGCGATAAACATCCTGAAACGGTTCAATGGAATTGTGGAACAAGCGACCGAGGACGAGTTGGCAAATGCCGCTGCCAGAGCCGATCGAACGGGGTTGTTCAATTGCCCGCATACGGGCGTGGCGCTCGCCGCCCTTCTGAAACTCGTTGAAAAAAAGGAAATCCGATCCGACGAACGAGTAGTGGTAATTTCGACGGCAAACGGCCTAAAGTTTCCCGATTTTAAAATTCGATACCATAAAGGTGAATTGGACGAAGTTAATCCTCACAATGTAAATGCCCCGGTGGAACTTGAGCCAGACTACGACCAAGTAATGAAAGCCATTGGTATCCACTTGGCGACTGTACAGTAACCGAGATAGCGTTCTCATAAAGAACAGTTTCCACTTCGCGACTCCTTTATGGTCTATTTGAAAAGCACAATTTGTAGGGTGCGATCAA
Organism: Candidatus Poribacteria bacterium; assembly: GCA_965204085.1. Classification (GTDB taxonomy): domain Bacteria; phylum Poribacteria; class WGA-4E; order WGA-4E; family JAJDTR01; genus JAJDTR01. The sequence goes on from CBDBEE010000003.1 coordinate 1,162,095, forward strand.
AGGAGATCAAACGACTGATTAGGGAGTGCGATAGGGATGCTAATAGCGACTGCGATAGAGATCCTCTGCGCACCAGCCTTTCAGAGCGCCAGAGACGTTCAAGTGACCGGATGGGGAACGATCAACCGAGCAAATTCCGAGGGCGATAGAAAGTTTGTAGGGTGGGCACTGCCCACCAGCCTGTCGAATCTCCAGCAACGATCAAGTCCGTAGGTTGGGTAGAGCGGAACATGCTATTGTGCGCAATTGCTGCGCACGCAATCGCATTGCCAGTCGGTTGTGATTCTCGATTCTGGTAGCGAAACCCAACATCGGCAAAGGACACCTGCATCGCGAGTTAAACGGATAAACCGATTCCACGCGATGGTTCCATTCAAGGTGAATATTCAATCAGGTACGAAAGTTTGTAGGGTGGGCACTGCCCACCAGCCTGTCGAATCTCCAGCAACGATCAAGTACGTAGGTTGGGTAGAGCGGCACATGCTATTGTGTGCAATTGCTGCGCACGCAATCGCATTGCCAGTCGGTTGTAATTCTCGAATCTGGTAGCGAAACCCAACATCGGCAAGGGACACCCGCATCGCGAATTAAACGCATAAACCGATTCCACGCGATGGTTCCATTCAAGGTGAATTTTCAATCAGGTACGAACGACCTTGAAACTACGCCGTGTCTTTTAATTTACCCCCAAACTCTTCCCTCAGTTTCCTCATCTTGGGATTAATCACAATCTGGCAATACGGCTGATACGAGTTTAGAGCATAATAATTCTGGTGATATTCCTCCGCGGCATAGAAATCGGCGGCAGGAACAATCTCCGTAACAATAGGATTCTGCCACAATCTTGCAGCATCGGTCTCCCGCTTGGAATTTTCCGCTAGCATTTTCTGTTCCTCATTATGATAGAAGATCGCCGAGCGGTACTGAGTACCGACATCTGCGCCTTGCCGATTCAATGTCGTCGGGTCATGGGTGCGCCAGAAGACGTAGAGTAGATTCGCGAATGACACAACCCCGGGATCGAACGTGATTTGTACCACCTCTGCATGACCGGTCATGCCTGTACAAACCTGTTGATACGACGGGTTCTTTACCGTGCCTCCGGTATACCCGGACACGACTTCATGCACTCCCTTCAACTCCAGAAAAACCGCCTCAACACACCAGAAACACCCAGCCCCCAGCGTTGCTTTTTCCAACTGATCTGCCATTTTTTCATTTTCCTTTCACTGTATTCTCCCAAACCAAGCTTATTCCTTCCAGTCTCCGCCCATCTCTTTTCTATTGAACTTCAGCCCCATCCCTGCTAAAATTCAAAGCACCAGTTTTTATGAATCTGTCATGAGGAAAAAATGCTAGAGCACAATACGCCGCGTGCATTTCACGTGATGACGAAACCGATAGGACCAATCTGTAACCTCGATTGCGAATACTGTTTCTACTTGGACAAAGAAAAACTTTATCCGAAAACGCGCTCCTTCCGGATGACAGATGAAGTTTTGGAGAACTATGTTCGCCAATACATTGAGGCACAGCAGGTAAACGAGATTACCTTTGCGTGGCAAGGCGGCGAACCGACACTGATGGGAGTCGATTTTTTCCGACGCGCTGTCGAATACCAGCAAAAATATCGGCGTACGGGCACTAACATCCAAAACACGTTTCAAACCAACGCTACCCTTATTGACGATGAATGGGGGACATTTCTGAAACGAAACAAGTTCTTGGTTGGCGTCAGCATTGACGGTCCTCCCGAAATACACGACAAATATCGATACGACAAACGTGGAAAGCCATCCTCCCACGACGTTCTTAGAGGACTTGAGGTTCTGCAGAAACACCGCGTGGATTACAACGTGCTCTGTGTGTTGAACCGTCACAATGCCGATTATCCGCTGGAGCTGTATCGCTATTTCAAGAAGATAGGTGCCGAATTCATCCAATTCATCCCGGCTGTCGAACATTTCACCGGCACGCAAGTCTCCGAGCGCTCGGTCCAAGCCAAGCAATACGGTAAGTTTCTGTGCGCTGTCTTCGACGAATGGGTTGTGAACGATGTCGGGAAAATCTTCGTGCAAATCTTCGACATTGCGCTTGAGGCATGGGTGGGCTATAATCCAAGCCTTTGCATTTTCAGCGAAACATGCGGCGATGCGATGGCGATTGAGCACAACGGAGATCTCTACTCCTGTGACCACTACGTTTTTCCTGGATACCATCTTGGAAATGTTGCCGATACGCCAATCGAGGACATGGTGGATTCTCCATTCCAGAGAAAATTCGGGACAGACAAGCGAGACACGTTGCCCCAATACTGCCGGGACTGCGAAGTCCGTTTCGTCTGCAACGGCGGCTGCCCGAAGGATCGCTTTATCAAGACGCCATCCGGCGAAGATGGGTTAAACTACCTTTGTGCTGGCTACAAGATGTTCTTCAACCACATTGACGAACCGATGAAACTAATGGCAGCCGCCCTGGAAGCCGGCAAACCCGCCGACAGCATCATGCCGCTCATGCGAGAAAAGAAACGCGGAGCGGTCTCATCAATTCGGCTACAAGCCGGGACACCCCAAAAAGTTGGGAGAAACTCACCCTGTCCATGCGGTAGCGGAAAAAAATACAAACAGTGCTGCTTGGGAAAGAACGCATAAACACGACCGTGGGGTGGGCACCACCCACCAGCCTTTCAGAGCGCCAGTGACGATCAAGTGACCGAATAGGGAACAATCAACTGAGTGAATAACGAAGGATCAAGCGAATGGATAATGAGATCAAGCAAGCGAATAGCGCGCGCGATAGCAAATCCTGCGATAGCTATCCCATAGTAGATCCTTATAGAGATCTTCAATGTGTATCGTGCATCATAAATTGACCTGCCGACGATAATTCAAACGAATCCTCAACATCAGAATCCTCCGCATGTGACCAACCACCCCCCTACGTGTTTTTCCCTCGTACCGTCCATCAACAAAAATGCCGCCGTGCGTATTCCAACCTCTCCGGTACTCCGATATCTATCCAATCAATCTTAGTGTTCAGCACGTACAAGTTCGGTACATTCGGAAAAACATCCCGTTCAATCGAAAAAACATCCTGAACCGGGAAATACTTCCTAATCGATTGAGACAACAGATATATTGCCCCATTAGCATACCCCGACCGTTTCGTCGCCTTTTTTTCTTGGAACGTGGTAACCCTCCCGCCTTCGTCTGACACAATCTCCCCGTATGAACTGATGTTGTCAGTGAACACCCCGAGCAGCAAACCATCCATTTCTGAACGAAAATTTCCTGACATGTTGGAAAGTGGAAAATTTTTCATCAGAATATCGCCGTTCAGCACAAAGAACCGCGAGGAGGAAACATACCGCATGGCGTTCTTGACTGCGCCACCTGTTCCGAGCCTAATCTCCTCCTGCGCATAATGAATTCGTATCCCCTGACGGCTGTCGCCCACCTTGGAATAGAGCACCGCATGAAGGTGTCCCGATGCTAGAACCACTTCATTGACATCGGCTTCCTTCAAGAGACGGAGTTGATGATCGAGCACTGTACCGTCGCCAATTTCCAGCAAGATCTTCGGTACATTCTCTGTGATACTGCCTAATCGCGTGGACAACCCACCGCAAAGAATTATTGCCTGCACCAATACCCTCTTTCATCTGGAACCAATCTTGTAGGGTGGGCACTGCCCACCAGCCTTTAATACCGTATCGTTCTCGTTTGCCGTAGGCGGGGCATCTTGCCCCGCCGGCTTTGCGCAGAGACGTGGCTTCTTACTTTCCTCCACTCAAAAATCCTTATTTGATCCACATAATTGATGCACTCGCATTTTAGAGAAATGGTATAACCTGTACCACAGACGACAATTAAAGCGCGAGACAGCCCCTCCCAAAACTACCAAAAAATAGATTCGCCGCCATTACGCCCTGTTACTCCTCCGCAACAAATTGAAAAGCATTTTGAATATGTTCAAATTTAGTGGGTGTGGACTTATTGGAAGAGAGGTAGATCGCAACAACATCAAAGCGGCAGGGCGCATCCAACAGATTATTCGCTTGGAGATAACTCAACGCAATCTTGGATATCTGTTTCTGCTTGGCGAGTGTTACTGCAGCCTGCGGAACTCCAAACTTGAGGGTGCGCCGCGTTTTGACTTCCACGAACACAATTCGCCTCCCTTCTTTGGCAATGACATCAATTTCACCCGAGCGCAAGCGGTAGTTACGCTCTAGAATTTGATAACCCCTGTCCTTGAGGTATTGTGCGGCAAGCTCTTCTCCAATTCTTGCGACCTCTTTCGATTGACTCATTACCTATCCCTAAACTCAAGCGCCATGCCGCATCTATTACATATCGGAGACAGGTTTGAAACTGCGGCGGTGAATCGGACAGGGGCCATATCGGGCGATTGCCTCCCGATGCTGATTTGTGCCATAACCCTTGTGTCGTCGAAATCCGTATTGCGGATAGAGTTCGTCAAATTCCGCCATCAACCGATCTCGCGTTACTTTTGCAATGATAGATGCCGCTGCAATCGGCTGGCTGAGAGAATCGCCTTTCGGAATCGCTTGTGAAGGTGTGGAAATGGCGGGAAGTTGCGTGCCGTCGACAAGCACATAATCCGGAGGTGGGAGGAGTTGTTCTACGGCATCTCGCATCGCCAGCAGCGTAGCCTGCAGGATATTCACTTCGTCGATAACTGTGTTGCTGATACAACTGACCTTAACCGCGGTTGAAGCACGCTGAATCTCGTGGAACAGCCGTTCGCGTTGGTTCGGCGTCAACTGCTTTGAATCTGTCACCCCCGGGATGACGCAATCCACCGGAAGAATTACCGCCGCAGCTACCACCGGACCCGCTAGCGGACCGCGTCCGGCTTCATCAACGCCCGCGATATGCTGATAACCCTCTCTGTGTAAAACTCGCTCGCTCGATTGAATCTCGAGGTCACCTTTCTATTCTTCCGCAGCAATGGAAAGTCGCCCCTGCGTCGGCACAAATTTACCGCCGAATGCAAAGATTAAAAAACCTCCTTTTCATCTTTGCCAAAACAAGGTGCGCCAAGTCCTGTAGCGTACGCATTGCAAATCGTAGGGGTTTGGGTTCCCCAACCCTTGCGACTAGTATAGACTTCAGCAAGCAGAAGAAAATTACTTCTCCGTTGCAACCCGCCTTCGCTCGCGAACTCTTGCGGAATTCCCGGTTCGATCTCGCAAATAGTACAATTTGGCACGTCGCACCGCTCCATATCGGAGCACCTCAATACTCTCAATGTTCGGCGAATGCAGCGGAAATGTTCTTTCACTTCCTTCGCCAAAAGCCACACGTCGAACAGTGAAAGTCTCGCTTAAACCGCCATGGGATCGCCGTATCACCGTGCCCTCGTATGCTTGAACACGTTCCTTTTCACCCTCCCGAATCTTCGTATTGACTCGTACCATATCACCTGGGGCGAATTCCGGGAAACCCTCCTTAATGTATTCACTCTCGACAGATTCAATCAAGTTCATCGTTTGTCAATCCTTTCATTTGGTGTTCTTCAAATTCGGCGCGCACGAGTTTTTCATTCATAGTAATGGCACTTCATGTATCCCAAAGAACGTCAATCGAAAAACTCGTCAAAATGCTTCGGTGCATCAAATGCCTTCGCTGGCATTTGGCTCGCGCAGGAAATGCGTATCCTCTTCCGTTAGCTCAATCTCTTTGAGTAAATCTGGACGCCGCACTGCGGTTCGTCTCAGCGACTCCTCATACTTCCAGCGCGTAATCTTCTCGTGGTGTCCACTCAACAAAACCTCGGGCACCTTCATTCCCTCGAAATCGGCAGGACGTGTGTAGTGTGGATGATCTAACAATTGTTGGCTAAAAGAATCGTTCTGAGCCGATTCGTAATCGCCCAACACCCCGGGCAGCACCCGTCCAATGGTATCGATTAGTACAAGCGCCGGTATTTCTCCGCCGCTCAGCACATAATCGCCAATCGAAATTTCGTCCGTAACCAGTTTCTGGCGAACGCGCTCATCAATCCCTTTATAACGTCCACAGATGAGGATGATGTGCGATTCAAGAGAAAGCGCTTCCGCAAGTTGCTGAGTACAAGGCTTTCCTTGGGGAGTCAAATAAATGACGCGAGTGTTTGACTCCGGACTTAATGCTCTGATGGCTGCGAACAGTGGCTCCGGCTTTAGAATCATTCCTGCACCGCCACCGTACGGATAATCGTCAACCGATTGATGTCGATCAGTCGCAAAATCTCGGAGATTGTGGACGTTAACTGTCAGAAATCCTGCGTCTTGAGCGCGCTTCAAAATGCTCACTCGCAGCGCAGGGATTATAATCTCCGGAAACAGAGCAATGACATCAATTTTCATCTGGTGTACTAGAAGATTGCGGCGCCCACTCGTTGATCTGAATTACGCGTCCATCCTTGACAATAATCTCCGCCTGAGACAGTTTGGAGCGAATGTCATCCCCCACCTCGATTTTCACGGGCGCATCGTACGTGCCGCTAGCGAAAAACGAATCGATTTCCAGTTGTTTCACCTGACTAAGCTGTTGCTTAAAGTTCTCAAGCGCCTGTTCCTGCTTGCCCCGCTCTTGACTGATTTCCTCGCGTAACTGATTCACGCGATTAGGGGACTGCTTTTGCGCCTCGGAAATCAACAGGCGGCTCTGAAACTCCTCCTGTTCAAGCCAATGCCCTATCTGGCTTATCGCATGCTCAAGCTCCTTGGTCAATTGCGATTTGAATCTCTCCGTGACTACATTTTTGAGTATTACGGGTCGCTTTACGATAACAGCCATCTTTCACTCTCATCAATTTGGTGAGCACAACCAATCATCCTCGGCAGCTTAGCAAAGACGATAAAGCCGCGTACGCCTAGCTTAAACACAACGTTTCCTCCCTATCTTTCAGCTCCCATTCGTATGAACTAAATCAATTTCACCTCAAATTCCGATTCTATTCTACTCTTTACCGGACTCAATAAGTTCAAGCACAACCCTTTTATTTGCTTTAATCCCCGCGGCAAACAAGATACTCCGTATTGATTTGAGTGTACGTCCATGTTTGCCGATAATCTTTCCCAAGTCTTCCTCGGCAACGCTCAATTCGAGGATAGTAGCCTTCTCTCCTGCAACTTCATGGACTTTAACCTGATCGGGTTGATCTACGAGGGATGTTGCAATATATTCAATCAAATCCTTGAACATAAAACACCCTGAGCAACATATCCAGTCTAGCGATTGTCGCTTATGTCGCGCGAATAAATCTACACTGGATTACAAGTGTGAATTAAATGGTTCAACCGGTGCATTCAGATTCTCTTCCGCCGATTCGCCTTTGTAGGGTGGGCACTGCCCACCATCTTTAAGCGCGTTCTGAACGCGTTGCCCGCACCACACACTTTAGTCAAATGGTTCAACCGGTGTATTCAAAGCACCTTCCGCAGATTCGCTTTTGTAGGGTGGACACTGCCCACCATCTTCGAGCACGTGCTTAACGCGTTGCCCGCACCACACACCATAGTCAAATGGTTCAACCGGTGTATCCAAAGCACCTTCCGCCGATTTGCTTTTGTAGGGTGGGCACTGCCCACCATCTTTAAGCGCGTTCTGAACGCGTTGCCCGCACCACACACTTTAGTCAAATGGTTCAACCGGTGTATTCAAAGCACCTTCCGCAGATTGGCTTTTGTAGGGTGGGCACTGCCCACCATCTTTAAGCGCGACCTACCCGCATCACACACGTAACACGAACTTCGATTTATTCAAGCAGATTCTCGTCCCGCGGCGACTGAATTCACCCTGGATTTCAAGTCACAAGTGTCAATTGGACGATTCAACTGTCGCTTCTGAAATAGCGTCGGCGGATTCACTCTCGTTTTCGGCAGAGGCCGCTTCATCCGTCGACGAGGCATCCCCCTCCGTCGAAAGAGCTTCCTCCTCTCGCGTCGGAACGGGTTTGCCTAATCGTTCCGCGGTGAACCTCTCCCAAATGCCGGCTTGCGATAAAAGGTTCTTTGCTGTGTCTGACGGTTGTGCACCCCGTTTCAGCCACTTCAAAACCCTGTCTTCATCAATGACAACTTCAGCCGGGTCGGTTAAAGGATTGTAATGACCTAAGCGTTCCAAGAACCGTCCATCTCGTTGAGCACGGGCATCAGCAGCCACTAGTCGGTAAAACGGACGCTTCTTTCTTCCGTGGCGTTGAAGTCTTATTCTAACTGCCAAAAATTGCTTCCTCCTTATTATGGTTGTAGACCGAGAAACGTTTCAAACGTACTTCGAAATAGTAGTAGACATACTCCGTATGCCGTAACCCATTTTTTCTCTACCGTGACTTGCGCTTCTTCCGCCGCTTCAAGTTTTTCCGTTTCTTTCCGGGTGACTTAAGTCCAATCTGCGGCATCCCCATCATCCCCGTCTGCTGCTTGACCATACGATTCATAAACTTGAGCTGGTCAAACAACTGGTTAACTTGACGAACATCGGTGCCGCTTCCATTGGCAATCCGCATACGGCGACTGCGATCGAGTATGCTCGGATTCCTACGCTCCATCGGAGTCATGGACTGAATGATCGCCTTTGCATATTTTAGCTGATCTTCATCAGGTTTCATGCCCTTAATCGGCAGTTTATTCATGCCGGGCACCATATCCATAAGCTGATCGAGAGGTCCCATGTTCTTGAGCTGCTCAAGCTGCATCAGCAGGTCGTCGAAATCCAGCCCATGCTTTTGGCTCAGTTTCCGCTCAAGTTCTTCCGCCTGGTCGTCGCTAAAAATTGATTCCGCTCTCTCAAGCAAAGTCGCGAAATCACCTTCGCCCAAGATGCGCGACGCCATACGATCCGGGTGGAACTCCTCCAGCGCCGCCGGAACAATCTTCTCGCCAACCCCGACGAACTTAATCGGCTTATGGGTGACGGCACGAATCGAAAGCGCCGCGCCGCCTCGTGCGTCACCGTCCAGCTTGGTCAGAACAACGCCGTCAATATCCAAACTGTCATTGAAATGTTCGGCGATGTTCACCGCGTCCTGTCCCGTCATCGCATCGACGACGAGCAGAATCTCGGTGGGATTTACTTCCGCCTTTATATTGCGAAGTTCCCCCATCAACTCCTCGTCAATCGCCAAGCGTCCTGCAGTGTCAACAATGACGAAGTTGTTCCCGCGATTTAGACCCTGTTTAACCGCTTCATTTACGATAGCGACAGGCGATACATCCGTGCCCATCGAAAACACGGGCACCTCAATCTGTTCACCAAGCACCTCCAACTGCTTTATCGCCGCCGGCCGGTAAACATCCGCTGCAACCAAAAGCGGATTTCGACCTTCCGAACGGAATCTCAGAGCCAATTTCGCGGCGGCGGTTGTCTTACCGGAGCCTTGCAGACCGACCATCATGACGACTGTTGGACCGCTCGGTGCGATATTAATCTTCGCCGCTTGCGTCCCCATCAACTTGGTCAGTTCATCGCCTATGATCTTGGCAATCTGTAGCTCCGGCGTTAAGCTGCCGAGCACCTGTTGACCGAGCGTTCGCTCCTTGACATCCTCAATAAAATCGCGTGCGACTTTGAAGTTAACGTCTGCTTCCAACAACGCCCTACGCACATCTCGCAGGGCATCAGCCACGTTCTTCTCTGTCAGCTTGCCTTGACCGGCAATCTTCTTCAAGGTGCTCTGCAACCGCTCGGTCAAACTTTCAAACATAATTTTCTCTAGCTCCGCGCTTCATCGCCGAATTGTGACTGAGGAAGATCAATCAAACTGTGAAGACGTCCTTTAATGTACCGAATTGTTTCCCTTTTCTTTGAGCCAACATCATCGGTTTCCAGTGCTTGCAGGTGCTCCAACACATCTGTAACTACACCTCGCTGATGTTGAAAACTAGCCAACAGCCCAAGCTCGTTCTCAAAGCGTTCAAGGCACATCTCCGACGACCGAATTGAATCATACACCGCCTGCCGGGAGATGCCGAACCTCTCGGAAATCTCTCCCAACGACAAATCCTCCTCATAGTAGAGACTGAGGAATTCCCGCTGCTTTTCCGTTAACAGATTGCTGTAGAAGTCCGACAGCAGCACGTACTTGAGTTTGTCAATCGACAACGGCGCAATCTCCGATGGTATTCCGCAAGCCCTTCTGATTTATGGCGATGTTAATATGAATAGAGGTGTGTCAAGGTTGAAGACTTGACAGTCCCTTAGGATACCTTATGCCATCTACCCTTGTCAACAGAAAAGCGGGCTATGCATAATTATTGTCTAAATCACGAATTCGGCAGGTTGTTCATAAAACAGGGACAAACAAACAAAGCAACTGCTGAAACGTTCTACCTTCGGCAATCCAAACGCAAATCTCTCAAGGCCCGGCGGTCATCCTCGCTCCAGCGGAGATCAAGCGAATGGATAATGAGCGCGATAGAGATCCTGATAGCGACTTAAATAGTAAATCCCATAGTGACTGTAATAGAGATCCCTTCATTGCGCGTCTCGGATCGGTTGTAACATATAGATTTTGAAGTCGCGTAAACTTTCGTAGTGAAACTTGTTTACATGAAGAAACAGGGTTCCTGATTTCGGAGAAAAATGTCGCCGCGCTGGCTGATGCCATTTTACGGCTGAAAAATAATCAGGAGTTTGTTGAAACACTCACCTCCAATGCTCTCAGACATGCGTTGAAGTTTTTTGAATGGGATGATATTATCCAGAATCTGATTGAGCTTTACCAAAGTACAAGCCCCTTTCGGCGTTCACAACTGAACCTCCAAGCAAGGGAGTTTTGAGTGCATAAGAAAGTATGAGGGAGGGGACTTGTGCACCAGCGGCTTCAACTTGAGCGGGTCTTAGGCTTTTGGATTCTGGAAATAGAAGACGGACCGCTTGTTGACCGATTTCTTTCAGTTCTTTCGCGTAAGTCCTTGTGTTATCTTTTTTGCTGTAGGCTTGAGGACAGGAGGGAAACAAGATGCACTCGAAACATAATTTCGCATATTTCATTCCAGTTAGATGTCTCATGATGGGTCTGGTTTTGTTTATGGCAGATGTCCGGGCGCACGCGCAGATTGCTTTCACGTCTTTCAGAGACGGAAATCGTGAAATCTACGTGATGGATGCTGATGGCAGTAATCTTCGAAACCTAACCAGAAATCCTGCGCTAGACTATGCTCCGGCGTGGTCCCCTGATGGGGGGCAGATTGCCTTTACGTCCGATAGAGATGGGAATTGGGAAATCTACGTGATGGATGCCAAGGGTCGAAATCTTCGGAACTTAACGAAGAATGCATCGACGGATGATGCTCCTTCATGGTCACCTAACGGTGAACACATTGCATTCGCATCCAATAGAGATGGGCCTAAGAAATGGACCTATGATATCTACGTGATGGGTGCTGATAGAATTAATCCGCGCAACTTAACAAGAAATCCCGCGGTGGACGGAAACCCGGCATGGTCTCCCGATGGAACGCGCATTGCCTTTGAATCTGATAGAGATGGAAATTGGGAAATCTACGTGATGGATGCCGACGGTGGAAATCCCCAAAGACGAACAAAGCATATCAACCACGATTTGACAGCATCGTGGTCACCTAGCGGTGAACATATTGCTTATGTTTCCGTTAGAGGCGGGAATTGGGAAATTTATGTAATGGATGCTGATGGTGATGGTGGTAATGTTCGGAATCTCACCAACAATCCCGGGTTGGATACGGAGCCCTCGTGGTCACCCGATGGTGAACGCATTGCCTTCGCGTCCAAGAGGAGAAAGCAAAACCCGCACGACTCCGACATTTACGTGATGGATACTAATGGCGGCAATCTTCAAAGACTAACAAAAGATCCCGAGAGCGACTACTATCCTGACTGGTCCCGTTCGGTATTCGCGGTTTCTCCCGCCAGCAAGCAACTTCTAATATGGGGGTGGCTTAAAAGCGAAAGCCGATAACGTTTAGCCCGCGACGAGGCATTGCTTGCGGAGAAAACGGCAGCAACGGATAGAGATAGTGGGGACAGCGCGAGGAGAAGCCTCCATCTTCCATTATGTTACAACCTTATTTCCAAATGTCAACAGAACCTGATATTATTTTTCTGTTGCCATAGGGCTCAAAGATAAGGAGGGAAACAAGATGCACTCGAAATATAATTTCGCGTATCCCATTCTAGTCCGATGTCTCGTCTTGGGTTTGGCAATGTTCGTAGCAGATGTCCGGGTAGGCGCGCAGATTGCTTTCACGTCTTTCAGAGACGGAAATGGAGAAATCTACGTGATGGATGCTGATGGCGGCAATCCTCGCAACCTAACAAGAAATCCTGCGCTGGACTGGGGGGCCGCATGGTCTCCTGATGGCGGGCGCATTGCCTTCATCTCCGGCAGAGATGGGAACTTCGAAATCTACGTGATGGATGCTAAGGGGCGGAATCTTCGGAACTTGACGGAGAATCCGTTGACGGATGAGTTTGCTTCATGGTCACCAAGCGGTAGGCAAATTGCCTTTAGAACCAAAAGAGATGGCAATTATGAAATCTATGTGATGGACGCAGATGGCGGTAATCCTCGCAATGTGACAAACAATCCCTTGTCGGACTCTAGTCCCTCATGGTCACCTAGCGGCGAACACATCGTCTTCGCATCCCGGGGAGACGGAAACTACGAAATTTACGTGATGGACGCAGATGGCGGCAATCCTCAAAGGTTAACGAGACATCTCGCATTTGATTCTGGGCCATCGTGGTCACCTGGTGGTGAACATATCGCCTTTGATTCCGATAGAGGCGGGAACAACGAAATATACGTGATGGACGTTGATGGCGGCAATCTTCGAAACCTAACAAACGATCCCGAGGTAGACTTTGAGCCTAACTGGGCTCGCTCGGTTTCTCCCGCCGGCAAGCAACCGATAATATGGGGGTGGCTTAAAAACGAAAGTCGATAACGTTTAACCTGCGACGAGGCATTGCTTGCGGAGAAAACAGCAGCAACGGATTGAGATAGTGGGACAGCGCGAGGAGAAGCCTCCATCTTCCATTATGTTACAACCTTATTTCCAAATGTCAACAGAACCTGATATTATTTTTCTGTTGCCATAGGGCTCAAAGATAAGGAAGGAAACAAGATGCACGCGAAACACAATTCCGCATGTTCTATTCTAATTTGGGTTCTCGCCACAGGGGTGGCTTTGCTCATGGCAGATGTTCAGGTGGGCGCACAAATTGCCTTTGTGTCTTACAGAGACGGGAATCGTGAAATCTACGTGATGGATGCTGATGGCAGTAATCTTCGAAACCTAACCAGAAATCCTGCGTGGGACTCTCGTCCGGCGTGGTCTCCTGATGGGGGGCAGATTGCCTTCACGTCCGATAGAGATGGGAATTGGGAAATCTACGTAATGGATGCCAAGGGGCGGAATATTCGGAACTTAACGAAAAATCCATCAACGGATAATAATCCTTCATGGTCTCCTAACGGTGATCAAATTGCATTTAATTCCGATAGAGATGAGACTCATGAAATTTATGTGATGAACGCGGACGGCGGTAATCCTCGCAACCTAACAAACAATCCATTATGGGACACCTCTCCCTCATGGTCTCCTAGCGGCGAGCACATTGCGTTCATATCCCATAGAGATGGAAACTGGGAAATTTACGTAATGGACGCAAACGGCGGCAATCCTCAAAGGTTAACGAGACATCTCGCCCATGACTGGAGTCCTTCATGGTCTCCTAACGGCGAACATATTGCCTTTGATTCCAGTAGAGGCGGGAACAACGAAATATACGTGATGGACGTTGAAGGTGGTAATCTTCGAAACCTAACAAACAACAATGATGCGTATGACGCTAGCCCATCGTGGTCACCTGATGGTCAACGAATAGCCTTCGCATCCGCTACAAAAGCAGTCAAAGCCAAAGACAGATTAATATTTGACATCTTCGTGATGGATATTGATGGCGGCAATCTTCAACAACTGACAAAAGATCCCGAGAGTGACTACTATCCTGACTGGTCCCGCTCGGTATTCGCGGTCTCTCCCGCCAGCAAGCAACTTCTAATATGGGGGTGGCTTAAAAGCGAAAGCCGATAACGTTTCTCCCGCGAAGAGAAGTTGCCCACAAAAAATGCACAGCAATGGATTGAGATAATATGGACAGCGTAAGGCGAAGCCTCCATTACACTGCCATCTTTCTTGGTCGTGCCTAGTCTTTCACTCTTTGCCCCAACCCACCTTCTCTCTCGCCTCCAAAACCTTCGACACTACAGATTTGACATCATCCTCATTGACAAATGGCGACAGAATAAACGACTTCAAGGCGACTATAGGCTCTCCGTAACTGGTTCGTCGATAGCAATCCGTAATCGAAATAACCACTCCTCTTCCCGCCATCGCCTCCGAATGCACGTATTTATATATTTCTCGGTTGTAATTGTTATGTGAAAGCAGGCTATCGCGGTACGCTTCGTCCTCGAATTCTTGTCGCTTGATTGAAAAGGTGTCCACGCCCATCGGATAGGCGCGGAAAAGTGTGACGGTACCGAAATTGTCTCGATTCAACACGGTGGTGCCCTCTTGCCCTTCAAGATGCTCACGCAGCAGTTGCGTCATCTCGACAATGTGACCCAAGATAACCCGCAACCCCTCCTCGCCAAACAGTCGGAAATTGGCGAGAGCCGCAAGCGGCCCCGTCCCCGATCTGGAGGTCTCAAGAGTAAACATTCCGGGTCGATAATCCCCGAAGTGATACAGATACGGCATCTGCTCAGGGTGTCGGGTCACCAATTCCAAGTCCGTTTGATTTTTGACGAGAACTAGACTGGAGATATAAGGCGCAAAGCCGGTTTTATGAAAGTCGATTCCAACGGAGTCCGCCAAAGATAAATGACGTATTCGCCGGCACGCCCCCGCCAATGCACGGATGGTGCGTGGACGAAACCCGAGGGTATTCCTCTCAATATCGTAGTCATTGAACACCGACCATGCCCAGCCGATAACTGCGTCTGCGTGAATGTGCGGTTTGTAGTCGAGCTGGAACTCATCGACCAGCGTGTCGCGCAACGTCGCAATACTCTCCAAGTCGTCCAATCCGAACGAATCGGTGGTACCTAGTGTCGCGATGATGGCGGCAATCTTTTTCCCGTTTCCTAATGCTGTACGAGCCTGCCGCTCAAGTTGGGCGAGATCGATTTCGTTTTCAACTGTTGTCGGGATGGTAATCAGATTGTTCGTCCCGATTCCGAGCCATCCGACAATATTGGAGGCGCAGTAGTGCCCCGCATCTGACACGAAAACCACGATCTCTTCAGGTGTCCCCTGCTGCATCGTTTCGGCACAGGCTTTTTCCAAGCCAAGTTTCACGCCGTAAAGTGTTGTCCCCGTGCCGCCAAAGGTGAATACACCGCTCGACGCTTCCGGATCATACCCTATCAATTTTGAGGTCATGGCGACCACTTCAACTTCAGCCAATGCCACCAAACGGCTATATTCATCCCATGAGATATTGGGATTGTGCAGCGAGGCGAGAAGTACCCCAATCAAGCTTGGAATCGTCGGCGGAGGAATAACATTCTGCTGAGTACGGGGATGCCCGAATATAGTCATTCCTCGTAGATATTCCACTAGCTCTGCCGTGACATCTTCCACTGTAGACATCCCATCGGGCAACACCCTCTGTTTTGCCTTCTCGAAATCGCCGGGAACGACATCACCTAACATCGGCAGATGTGTTTTCAGCGCATCAACCTGATCTAAGGCGCGCATAATCGAATGCACGAAATAGGAGTCATGAATGGGGTCGGATACCGGGTGAGGAAATGCAAGCCGAATTTTTTCTAAAATGTCGCGGTATGTCATGTCTTGTCGCCATCTCCAGTAGTAATGTTGTGTTGCCGCCTATCTTTCGACCATCGCCGGTTTTGAGGCAGATGTTCGCAGTGTCCACCTGCCTTCTAACAGATACGGCAATGGTATCATATCCGTCACCCCTCTTCAATGGCTATAGTTTCGGTACATATGTAGGGTGGGATCAACCAAGCGGATAGCGCGGGGGATAGAAATCCCCTGCCCACCAGCCTCTAGGTTGGGTTGACCAACGTGAAACCCAACTGCAGGCGATCAACCGAATGAACACGGAGCGCGATAGAGATTCCATACCTAATCCCGTGAGATAGCGATCCATCTTCAATCACCAAATCGAAGATGGAATCCCCTTAGCTCGCAATGGAAGGTCGCGTCGGGAGAGAATCTGAATACGGGGAGGTCCGGGTTTGGATGGAGCAATCGGACAGACAGCCAATTAGGCAAAATACAAAACTATTGTGTAACTGTTTAGTGCATCGTTTGGTTCGTAGTAGTGCAATTCATTGCACGTCCGTTCTGGGCATGTAAGCCCCCGATTCGTCTGAATTAGCATTGTACTTCCATACTCGGTGCGTTTTCTGCCCGCTCGGTCTGGATTGGCAAATCCAGACCGGTGGACTAAACAGTTACACTATATGTTATACGCTAAAATTTCGCCTTAACCTGCAGCCTGGCTTTATGCTGATGCGGATTAGGTCCGGAGAAGAGGATATTCCTAGCTACGAAGTATAGTGCTTCTACACCGATATTCTCGGAAAGCGACACGGAAAATTTAAATTCCTGTCCTCGCATGTTTGGATTGAATATATCGGCATTATTATAGTTCGATATCATGGATTCCTGTTCGACCCAAACATAGTAGTAACGTCCGTGTAATCTATGCAAACGCGATATTGGCCCAACCCCAACCTCGAACCAATACGCCTTGTCATTGGAATCCGCCAACAAATTCTGAGCATAAACACCGATAAACCTTAAAGGCATTGGTCCGATTTCAGATTCATACTTCACAAGCGACTCCGAGATCCTGAATCCAAAGAGATAGCTGGATGTCCCTGTGCCTTTCCCAATCCGCGCGTTTGTATCCCCGCCGCCTAGTTTGCCGTCTTCAACCGCTTGGGCGATGGTATCCTCGTTCCGATACTCATAAAGCATGCTACCAAGCGACAACCCTTTGAAATGCAGTCCCTTAAGAAACAGTTGTCCCGCAAAGAGATTGGTATCCGCCCCGCTCTTGGATTCCGCCAGAATGAATTGCCCGAGATTTACCCGTGCCTCCCGAATAAAACCCACGTTGTTCAAGCGAAACTGCTGCGCCGCCCCTTCAAACTGCACGTCGTTGTGAAACACCAACTCGACATGTTCAAACGGATTGGGGAACTTACCAATTGTAAACGTCAGTGACGAACTAGGGGAATATCGGAGGAATAGCCGGTCAAGATTAAAACCCTTCTTCGAGAAATAATCGTCAAGGTCTACATTGCCTGTAGTCGGGTCATCCGTTGCACCCGTGACCATTCTGAATCCGAGAGTCGCATCTGGATGAACCGGAAAGTTGCCGCCCAAACGAAATCTGATGCGATACCGATAGCGGTTCGGAGTACCCTCCCGAAAAATACTTTCCTGACGAAATCTGCCATCGGCGTAGAAATATGTCCTCCAAAGTTCCTTTGTTTTCTGAGATACCTCTCTATTCGCTGCCGCCTGAGTATTGGGCGCGGCAGCCATTTGTAATTTCTGTGCTTCGGGTGCGGCATTTCCTCCGGCTACAAATACCTGAACTAAGAGTACGGTATAGAATATAATAACCCGTCTAAACGTTCCCGCTTTCGTTAAACTGTTTGTTTTCCAATGGCGCATGCTTGTAAGCAACTTTCGACAAAAAATTTAGTGTTTTGACAAAAACCACGGCGCGCTAGCTACCCAACCGCTCCTGCTGGATTGACAGATCCAGAAGATTTTTCCTAGCTATACTCCACGCTGCTGGAAGTTGCGTTTTTTCAAGGGAGCCTATCCCAATGGCGATAGATTCCCGTACCACGATCTGTTAGATTGTGATCGCATCTGTACGACGATAGCTTCCGCCGTCATGCTATCTGTGCCAGTAAAGCGTCCAAATCCGCTTGTAGGAGCGATCAAGCGACTGAATAAGGAGCGATCAACTGAACGAATAGTGAAGGCGATAGTAGATCCTGATAGAAAATCCCTCTCCAGGTCGCGATTTCCTGATGGCGCGTAAGTTGTGGGCTGAACTAAACAGTTACAATTTTTCCTAGCTAAATAGCATCCTTTCTTCCACTTCAGAAGAATGATCTATGGAGGCTGACGTAGAAAGAAATCTGCCACCCTTCCTCTCTTCCATTCTTCCAATCCCATTCTTTCTATTTCTACCAATTGGGATCGTATTCCCAACGGGCTTGCTGCTTCCCATATCTTGTTCCGTTCAACTCTGTTTGATGGCAACCCAAACACCTGTCATAGTCCAGCACGCCGTGCACCTCATGTGCAATCTGAATATCCGGAGTGTCGTGTACGTGGCAAGTTCGACAGGTGTAGGTTCTATAAACTGAATCGGCGAATACGTCAAGCCCCTCCTCTTCCTTTCTGACGACATACTTCCGCCGATTGTTGAGGTCGGTTATCATCCATTTGGATGCCTTCTTTTTCACTGCCACAGTGGAGTGTTGGGAGATTGGTACGCCTCGAACCTGAAATTCCGATTGGATATTCCAAGATAGATTTTCATCTACATTAAGCTCGCTCTCAAATCCTCCATCCATACGAAACACCAACGGGTTCGGGGTATGACACTTTACGCATGTAATGTCGTGCTCCTCAGTCAATGGAAAGAATTCATCGTGCTCAAGTTTTTCGCGGCCATGAACCAAAATCGCAACCAGTAAAATGGGCGCCAATACCAAATGGCAGCGCAGCAGGATGCGTCGGGCCCGCGCCTTCGTGAGGCTCACCGCAACCCCGCTCCCCAGATTCAGCCAAGCCAAGCCAAACGTAAGCCATGAATGCCATGTTTCAGGCTTGACGCCTGAATGGACAAGCACAAGGCACAAGCCGAACGAGGCAATCCCCTGATGATATTTTAACAATCGGCTCCGATTCCCCCATCGAAAGAGGCGGGTTCGCAGAATGTAGAGGCTGGCAATCACAATCGCAATGGCGCCGATGATGCTCAACATATGCCGTGAATCGCCAAAACTGGACTGGAAAATGAAGACAAGAGATACGGCAACGGCGGCGAGGACGCCAACTGCCATCTGCAAAAATGGCTGCATACAAAATAGCTCCTTTTGTACTTAACCTACAGCAAGTTTAGTCTAATTGAGTTCTACGGAAACCGATTGAGTAGGTAAATTGTAACATATTCCGTAGGTGTTGAAAATAAATCTATCACTAACCATCTCGCCAATCTTTCCTGATGGTAGGGGACGGCCCCTGTGCCGTCCCTAGAGCATCATAGAGATCGTTTCTACGTCTGTAACCTGTAGGAGGGAATTCCGATTCCCGACAATGCATAGTCGGTTGTAGGGTAGACACCGCCCGCCATTATATCCCGCTGCAATTTGCGTTTTCGTGATTTGACGCTTGCAACAAAAAGGAGACTGTGATAATGTCTAAAGTCGCAAAACCGCACGGTATTCCTCCACAAATAACAACGACGAGGCGAAAACAAGATGGGACCTTTCTTATCTTTGCTCGCGCTAGGCTTATCAGTTGCCGGCACACCCAACAAGACTGAAGTCCAACTGATGGCTGGCGCCGCGGAAATCGCCGTCAATCCGCTCTATCCCGACACGGAGGGACTGGAAACCTACGGCGACCTCTATGCGCGTACGTTGGTGATCGGCGACGGTACACAGCGCATAGCAATCGTTACGGTAGATGTCGGCACGCTCCATTTTCCCTTTATCCGCGTCCTGCTCAAGTCAATTAGCCATGCCACCGGCATCCCCGAGGGAAACATCGCCGTCAACTGGAGCCATTCGCACAACGCCACCCTTATCGAATCAGGCCCCTATCAGAAATGGTTGGATAGTCATATCGTCCGAATAGTGAAAAGCGCGTGCGAAAACCTCCAACCGGCGACAATCCGCGTTGGGAGAGAACCGGTACAAATTGCCTACAACCGTCGCCTGATGCGCGACGGTCAAATCGTCATGGCGCCCAACCCCAAAGGCGCCATTGTACCTTGGACAGATATTTTGGGCGCTTATAGCCAAGACGGCGAGCGAATCGGTGTGCTGTTTTCCTACGCCGCACACCCGGTGATCGTTCACTTTCCCAAATGGCCAGATCCGGAACCCGTGTACATTGGCCCCGACTATCCCGGTTACGCTGTCGATCACCTTCACAATTTGCTGGACAAGGATGGCAAGTCAAGGGGCGTCTACATGTTCGCACAAGGGTGCAGTGGCAACGTGAACGGCTTCCCCTTGCGCGGCGGCTTGGGCGCAGCCGATGCCGCCGGCCTTTCGTTGGCGTTTGCCGCTAGTCGCGGATTAGCTGACGCCAAACCCATTGCGCCCGCACCGATCAGGGTGCACACTTTGACCATCTCGCTGCCATACCGTGTCCCGAGCGTTGCCGAATGTGAAGAGTTGTTAGCCGAAGACCCTGAAAATGAGGATTATCACTGGCTGATGGATATTGCCAAAAGCGGAGAACGGCGGTATGAAGAGTGCCCAATGTTTGCCTTCTCCTTTGGAGATGACTTGTGCATCGTCTGTCTGCCGGGCGAGCTGTTCGCCGAATATCAATTATTTGCAGATAAAATCTCTCCGTTTTCGCATACCTTGGTGCTGGGCGACACCAATGGGCGCGTAGGTTACGTGGCAACAAAAAAGGACTACGACTTGGGGCATGCGGGCGGTTACGAGGCCTCCTCGAAAGGTCGCCTGAGCCTAGACCCGTCCGTCGAGCAAGTGGTTCAAGACGGCATTCGACGCCTTTTGATCGAATTGAAGGAAATGTGAAACCAAATAATGCAAGGAGGAGTTGGCAATGGCGCGTATAGGTATAGAAGAGGAACAAGCTGTTCTAAAAGTCTTGAGATCGGGTGACCTCTGCCGATACGGGCCGGAGGAGTCCACTGTCGCCGCTTTTGAAAAAGCGATTGCAGAAAAATTCGGCGTCAAACATGCGCTTGCGACAAACGGGGGCACCGCCTCTTTAATCGTTGCGCTATACGCCGCCGGCGTTGGTCTTGGCGATGAAGTCATCATCTCTGGATACACTTGGATCGCGACGCCATCAGCCGTCGTGATTGCCAACGCCGTTCCCATCATTGCCGAGATTGATGAATCCCTTTCAATCGCCCCGGACGACATCAAAGCCAAGATTACGCCGCGCACGAAAGCTATCATACCGGTGCATATGTTGGGCATGCCGTCGGATATGCCGAGAATAAAAGCGTTAGCCGAAAAGCACAACCTCGTGGTAATTGAAGATTGCGCGCAAGCGATGGGGGGTGCTGTCAACGGCAAAAGGGTCGGCACTTATGGTGATATTGGATGCTTCAGTTTGCAACAGAGCAAAATTCTCATTACCGGCGAAGGAGGTGTCGTAGTCACCGATGATGCAGATTTATACGATAGAGCGCGCATGGCTCACGATGCCGGCAATTTGTGGGGGATTTCAAAGCAATCCGAAGCCGCCTTCCCCGGCATGAACTTCAGGATGGATGAGATTCGCGGCGCCGTGGCATCTGTGCAGTTAACGCGGCTGGATGACTTTCTGGAAAACACGAGAATACGGAACGCCAAATTACGCCAAACCATCGCCGACGTTGAGGGTATAGAGATGCGAAAACTACACGACGAAAACGGCGATTGCAATCTTTCGGTCGCGTTTTTCCTCCCAACCCCGGATCTCGCGGTCAAGTTTGGAGAAGCAATGGGCAAATATGGTGCTCCTGCCGGTCCCATGTACACCCACGGGAATGGAGACAGACACGTCTATTCGAATTGGCACTACATCCTTGAGAAGAAAACCTACCATCCCAATGGTCTGCCGTACTCGCACCCGGCTTATGACGGTAAAATCCATTACTCTGATCGAATGTGCCCTAGGACACTGGACTATCTAAGTCGTGCGATTCGCGTCGGCATTCAGCCCGACATGACCGATGAGGCGATTGACAAAACTGCAAACGCCATCCGGTCAGCGGCGCGAGATGTGTTATAACTCGGTAGCAGGCATACTCAGTACGCCGTAGCCCTTGACGCATCGTGACTGACTTCGACAAACAACATGCTTACCACAAACCAAATAGCCGATTTTGATCGTGATGGATTTGTCTTGGTCGAGGGGATGTTTTCGATTGACGAGGTTGATGTACTGCGCGATGCTGTCACCTCCGCTTCACGCGTAAAAGAGCATACCGTTGTGGCTCATGATGCAGAGGGTAATGAGTCTCCATTGGCGATTTGGAGAGACATCGGAGAGGATGTTTTCGGTGTGGTGTCGGCATGCCCGCGCATCGTCAACTCTGTGCAAGCGTTGCTTCGGGAAGAGGTCTACCACTGGCATAGTAAGGTGATGCTCAAGTACCCTGAAGGTGGAGGAGCGTGGGAATGGCATCAAGACTACGGCTACTGGTACCGTGACGGCTGCGTCTATCCGCGGATGGCTTCTGCCACAATCGCCATTGATGAAGCCATAAAGGTCAACGGTTGTCTAAAGGTCATGGTCGGTTCACACCTGTTGGGGCGCCTCGACCACTGTCACGTGGGAAACCAATATGGAGCCGACCTTGAGCGTGCTAAAGCGCTAGAGTCGAAGCTTCCCGTGCGTTATGTGGAAGCCAAACCCGGCAGCGTGCTATTCTTCCACTGCAATCTCCTCCACACCTCCGAACCCAATCTGTCGAAGCTCCCGCGCCTCGCCTACATCTGTTGCTACAACGCGTTTTCGAATGTTCCAATTCTTGGCGCAGGACACGGCCCGCCCGTTCCCATCCAATTAGCCGACGACGAAGCCATCCTCCAATTCGCTTGACACACCATCTGCCAGTATCTTCCTTAAAAACCGAGTTTTTTATAGTTTGTATCAAATGACCCCATGAGCTACAGTAAAGACAGATGGTATTCCCATCAACTACAATCAGCTCATGGAGGTCATTATGAAGCCACAAAGCAATTCACCCTACGGTATCAATCGTCTGGAATCAAAGTCGGCAAGGACGGCAATCATTCAGAAGATTGCGTCAGACTTCAATCTGATGCCCATTCTTGCAGAAGCCTACTATAAACAGATTTCTTCTTACTTTGCCCAACATGCCGAAATCCAACTTACATCGGGCCAAATCTGCTATGAAGCCGTAGCAGCCGACGAACCGGCAGGTAAACATATCGCGTTGGCTAAAAAGGTCTCCTGCCGACTCACTCTGAATGATGTGCACACCGACCTTGAGGTCTTAGCCAATTACGGACTTGCGGGACTGAGACGACATCGAATCTTACGATTAACCAAACAAGCCTATGACCAAGATGCCTTGCTCAGCTATGAAGATTTAGCGGTGCTATTAACCACCAGCCCGGCAACAATCAAACGCGATATCAAACAGTTGAAACAGCAAGGCTTATTTGTAATGACTCGCGGCGCCAAACACGATATGGGCCCCGGCATTTCTCATAAGACACAAATCCTTGAGTTGTACTTCAAAGGATATCAGTTCACCGAAATTGAGCAAAAGACGAACCATACCGAACGCGCCGTGTTGCGATACTTGCGTGATTTCACTCAGGTAGCAACCCTCCATCATCAAGACTTTCCAAAGGAACAGATACGGCTCATTACCCATCTCTCTGACCGATTGATTCATGAGTATCTCTCCCTGTATGATGAATACAAACATACAGAGCGAATGACGACTTTACTTCGTCCTGAACCCGTTGATGAAAAAAAGGGGGAGAACTCATGAGCAAATCATTGACTCGAACTGAAATCAACGAGAAGAAAATCAGACGCATCAATGATAAATCACTGCGACAGCTGCTGATTCATCGCTTTATCAATTCCTATGGGTATGACAAAGGCGAAGTGACTGCAAAAGCCATTGTCGATGACATCGTCAAAACCATTGAGGACTATTTCCTGATTCGCTTGCCACTTGATAAACTAGCCTCTGGGGAACAACTCCCTAATGAACGAATGCTTAGCTATGGTCAACTGGTCTGGATGGCTGTGCCGATTGATGAATATCCACAGAAAGGGAAGTCAATCGTTAAAACCCGTATGAAGCCTGTGGTTTTAACCTTTCTCGCCCCCGAGGATACTGAACACTATTACAGCGGCTTCAGCTCCCGTGAACTCAGAATCCATCGATTGGTGCGATGGTGTTATCAAGCCTATGACCAAGGTGCATTGTTGACTCAACTAGACCTTGCCATGTTGCTCAACGTCCGCGATCCGGTGGTGAGTGAGTATGTCAATGAATGGCAAAGCACCAGTGGAAAAATCTTGCCCACTCGCGGCAACATTCACGATTTATCCGCAGCAATTACTCACAAGAAGGAGATTATCACCCTTTATCTACAAGGGCATCTAACTCCCACTATTGCTGCCAAGACCAAGCACTCCAAAGAAGCTGTTGACCGATACATCCACGATTATGAGTCTGTAAAGATTGTTCGCACTGCTACCGATGATATTGACAAAATCTCTCAGATTACCAAACTTTCCAAGCGCGTCATCTCTCAATATCTCGACCTAATTCCTCAACATTTACTCAATGACATGGACGCAAACCTGGCAAGAAAATCTGACCCCGGTAAAGATACCACCGTCCAGTCCAATTCCCAACCCAAAGGAGACCGGCAATGACAGAATAGGACCACCTAGAATTTTAGCTCGGAAAACACCGTCTCTTTCTTTAGCATTGGCTTGGCACGCGATATCCTTTTTGGTATACTTAGCCTTGGTTCTATCCAGTCGCATGAATTTCTTGAAGAGTAGACTCGTTAAGCCAACCCAGCTAGCTCATTTGATGATGGCTCGAAGCCAATACATATGGGCATTCCAGCTATCATAGGGTCATTTGATACTATTTCCGCAAAACTCGGTTTCTTTTTTCACGTTTTGCGCGAACTAAATCTCCTAGGGACTGTATGCAGAGACATCCCTTGTCGACACCAAATCCGTTTTTGCTTTTTGTAGGGAAGGCAGATCTGCGTTCCCTGCGCAGCGTGTTCCGTAGTTTACTGCAGGGCGGAATCAAAGGAGAGAAAAACGACTGCGATAGCAAATTCTCTGCCCACCGGCTTTTTATACTATTTCGCTTGAATAATAGTGCATATGATGTCTGAATCATATCATCCACTTTCTTCGTAGGCGGGAATCAAATGAGCGAATAGCGAATGCGATAGAGATCCCGTTGCCCCGCTTTGGAGAGACTTGATTGACGCTATTAATGCACCGCCAATATATAGAAATGGTATTAATAGCCCTGGAATGAACCAAGCTAACGGTTAGATTAAGTAACCGAATAGGATCAACCGAACGGATAGTGAGGGCGATTTCCATGCGATGGAAATCCCTCACAATTCCCTACTTCAATGGGAATATGGTGTTATTCAATCATACACTCAAATGACTCACTTTCTCCCGCCTACGGAAACATCCTGAAAATCAACCCTCCCCTCAGTACAAACCAGAGCGACACTGCCGGTTAACAGCGGGCGATCCGTGTCCGAATACTCGAAGACGACATCTCCGCCAACGCAGGCAACCAAGTTGGAACCCGCTGCCTCCAAGTTCAGTTCGTAGTCCGTATCCCAATCCCAAGCAAATTCTTTCGCCGCAAGTTCTGTCCGTCCGTCAAGCTCCTTTATTAGGCGCGCCTTCCCATCATCGCAAAGCAGGAGGGCGTAAAATCGCTTGAGGCCCTGAACACACACCGCTACTCCAGCCTCCTTGGCGAGATGCGGACTGACTGTAGCAGAGAAGGAATAGTTCTCCCACTCGCGAGTTCCCTGAATAAATAAACCCGTGTCGTGGTTTTGCATGATTCGATACGCCTGCACGTCCGCTCTGCTGGTAATCGCGCTGTCAACCGCGTCGATCCATGCTCGTTTCCACATCGTACCGCCCGAAGACGGTTCGATCAACGACACTTCCGGCGTACCATCCCACGTAAGATAATCAAGATACACGACACCGGACGCTCCGGCGTCCGAACTCACCTCGATTCCCACAGCCGCAATCGGGGCGCCGTCGGTCGGGTCCACCTTCCATTTGAATAGCCCCTCACCTCCGGGCGAAACTTCACAGGTCTCGCCCCGCCGCATGACCAAGGCATCATCCGCCCCGTAGACCTGAATGTAGAGCGTGCACGTCACTGTCTGGCAATTTTCCTCATCTGCGGTTAGCCGCGCTTGAACTGTCTGCCCCGAATAGAGTGTAGGCGATGCCATCAACTCATACCCCGGCATTTCGATGGCTTCGGGTGGAATGAAGGTCGGCGTCGCCACGCGCGTCATTCTGCCGACCGCCAGTTGATTGTATCGGATGGCTAGGCTGTGGTTACCGCTAGCGCTGTGACCGACGACATTTTCGATCTCCGCGGTTCCGTCGCTTTCCGGGCTTTCCTCTAACATGAAGCCTTGCACCGATCCCGGGAGTTCAAAGTGGAATCGCGCCCCGTTCTTGGGGGATTCAATCGGTTGATTCGCCAGCGCCCGTGCCGCCTTACTAATTGTATATGTCTCGCGCACCGCATCCGTGACGGCGCGTCCTCCGTCGGCGGCAGAAACATACAAGCGATCCGCAACAGGACGGCGCCAATCGGGACCGGCGTCAATCCCCGCCAATCCGTTCTTGGTTCCCATAATACATCCAACGTTTCCGGAATTGCAGTCGGTATCCCACCCACACGTGTTCACGATGGTCAGGGCGCGCTGAAAGTCGTCTTCGCTGTAAAGCAGAGCGAGCACAATCAAGGCGTGATTCGGCACCATGTGCACATTTCCGCCATACTTGTCATAACCGTAATCGGCTACGATTCGATCCCGTGTCAAACGCCAGTCGCCGTCCCGCCCGTGCCAGTCGCGAAGATCGTCGATTAGTCGGTAAATCACCGAATCTTTGGGAATGAAACTGACCGCCGTATCCAACAGGTTGTCGATGTTGGACTCCGCGAATGCCTGCGCCTCAATCGCGGCAACGACCTGTGCGCCGTAAATGGCTTCGCCGTCATGGCTAACGCTTCCGGCTCGGCGCGCAAAATCGGCGGCGAGTTCAGGGTCGCCGGGACACGCCATGCCCCAAGCGTCGATAAATATCTGCGCGCCAATCTGCTCGGCAACGACTTGACTGTTCAACTCGATTGAGCCACTTTGAGGCGCGGGCGTGCCAGCTTTGAGGCGCAGAAAGGCGGTATGCTCGGTTGAATTGCCCATGCCGCCCCACCATAGGATAGTCCGCCCTTCGATAATGTAATTGAGCCAAGACTGACCAATCTGTTCCGCCGTGAGTTCGCGGTTGTCTCCATAATCTTCCAACGCCCGGAAAAAAGTGAAGGTGCCGGAGATGTCGTCGTCCGTGACAATCAGCGGCTTGTTCAGCCGTTCGTGGACATAGTAGTTAATCTCTCCGAGATCGGCCATGATTTGGTCGTACGTCCAGTTTTCAAAGGGGCGTCCCAAGTAGACGCCGATTATCTTGCCAAGAACGCCGGCGTATAGGCGCTCCTCATAGTCATTGGGTATCTTCAAGAGTGAAAACCTCCCGTATTGTAGTAAGAAGCCGGCAACTAGACGTTCCAGACATCCAGCAGTCGCTTTCCATCGTTGAGTAATCTCGATAATATAATGGAGAAACTTGACATCGCACGTCCGTGATATGGTGTCCCTTCCCCCATTTTATCATATATCCCTCTCGGGATTGTACTTTTATATGAGGTCGAAGGTAATACGATGGGTTATAAACGACCTGCGAGAAACGGGACCCCACCATGGTAAACAAATTAAATCGGGAAGGTTATCCAAGCCTGTTCGCTGAAATGGCAATGGTAAACGGCACAGTCAAAGGGCTGTTCGAGGAATTTCAATCAAACCCTAAAGCGGTTGTAGGAGGGAATTCCGATTCCCGACAAGCAACGGTTCCTATCGCACTGGGATCTCTATCGCGCTCAGTATCTATTCGCTTGATCCTTCGCTATCCGCTCAGTTGATGAAAAGTCATGTAGGTTGGGTTGAACGGTCAAACACAAACGCGTGTCAACGCAAAAAAGAGAATCCGACATACAAAAAATCATCTTGCGGGTAGAGAGAGTGAAACCCAACATCCATGTTTCCTGAATTGTGTCTTTGTTGGGTTTCACTGTGCGTTGTGCACTTTTAGCGCGATTAAGCATCGGAACTAAATGGGAAACCGGGCGTTTTTTGGTTGGCGCCGTTCAACCCAACCTACGGATTACCGCCGAAGAATCAGATGCGTTTTCCCTGCCGCCGATTGGCATTGGTCTTGACATCCGAAATCCTGAATGCTACAATTCTTCGCCGGTCAAGGAAGGTTTGGTCCCACCGATATTCTGGAATTAGACAGAACACGACGAGGAGCATGAATCACGATGGTAAAGGTTGGCATTGTGGGGGCGTCAGGTTATACGAGCAGCGAGTTGTTGCGTTTCCTGATTAGCCACCCGGGCGAGCTAAAAATCGAGATGGTCACGTCGGAAACGTATCCGGGCCAGCGAGTTGACCGGATAATGCCGAACCTTCGCGGCTTGATCGACCTTGAATTCGAACCGTTGGAAATTGAGACGCTCAGGGATCGTGTTGACGTGGTTGTTCTTGCTGTCCCCCACAAAGTTGCCATGTCGTATGTACCAAAGATTCTAAAGCAGGGGCTTCGCGTCATTGATTTCAGTGCAGATTACCGTTTGGACGATCCTGACACGTACGAGGGATGGTATCATGTCGAGCACTCGGACCCCGAGTGGATGGAGCGTGCAGTTTACGGTCTGCCGGAACTTTATCGAAACGAGATTCGCACGGCAGAACTCGTTGCGAATCCCGGATGCTATCCGACAAGCGCCATTCTTCCCACGCTGCCGCTGCTTGCCAGAGATTTGGTTGAACCGGACTCCATCATTATCGACTCGAAGTCAGGAATCTCCGGCGCCGGGCGCACCCCCAGCGCAACGACACACTACCCCAATCGAGAATCGAATTTTATCGCGTACAACATCGGTACCCATCGCCACACCCCGGAAATTGAGCAGGAGTTGAGCAAGATTGCCGGCGAGACAATCCGCGTGACCTTTACGCCTCACATCGTCCCGATGACACGGGGCATTCTGAGCACACTTTACTTCCAACTCAAAGCCGAGATATCGACGGAAGCATTGCTGGCAATTTATTCAAAATACTATGAAAAAGAGCCGTTTGTGCGTGTGCTCGATCAGGGCGAATACCCTCAGACAAAAGCGGTTGCCGGAACCAACTACTGTGACATCGGGCTTGAAGTTGACGTGCGCACAAATCGAGTTGTCGTTATGGCTGCGATTGACAACCTCGGCAAGGGCGCGTCGAGTGCGGTGGTGCAGAACCTGAATGTGATGTTCCGGTTAGACGAAACTGCAGGGCTGCGCATTCCGGGTATGATGCCGTAGTGGAGCGCCAAGCAACAATAATCAGAACCAATATCCCCCTCTCCCAACCGTCTTAACGAATACGGTACCGTATCTCCTTCTAATACCAATTCGTAATCCATGTGTTACCAGAACCTGGGGTTCGTAGTAGCAATCAACCGACTGAATAGGGAGGGCGATAGAGATCCTTTCATTGCGCGTCTCGAATCGGCTGTATCATTTAGATTTTAAAATCGTATAATTCCCGGACGAAATGTGAGAAAGAGAAAATGCCAGCGATTCTAATCGTTGCCGGTGAGCCATCCGGTGACTTGCAGGCATCTCGGGTTGCGACTCAACTCAAAACTCTCCGTCCCGATATCGAACTCTTCGGGATGGGCGGCGATCGTATGGAAGCCGCAGGGGTCTCCCTCGTTTATCACATTCGTGATTCGGCGGTGATGGGCATCGGAGAGGTGCTTTCGGCGATTCCGGCGTTCCTAAAAAAACAGCGGCACTTAAAGCGGCTCATTCGTAGAAGGCGTCCCGACGCGGTCGTGCTCGTCGATTTCGCGGAATTCAACATGGGGCTTGCCGCGTGCGCGCATCGACTGCGAATACCGGTCGTCTACTATATCCCGCCGAAAGCGTGGGCGTGGCGTGGGTATCGCGCGAAGAAAATCGCGAAAAGAACACGCGCGGTCGCCTCAATCTTTCCCTTTGAGACGAACTTCTACCAACGAGCGGGTGCGCACGCGCGATTCGTCGGTCATCCACTATTGGACTACGCCAACTCGGACCTCGGCATAGCCGAAGCCCGTGAGAAACTTGGCTTGGCGCCGAATGCCCCGGTTCTTGGCTTAATGCCGGGCAGTCGGCGGCGAGAGGTGGAAGCGTTGTATCCCGTGATGTTGAACGCCGCCGAGCAAATTCGTCGAACCCTACCCGATTGCCAGTTGATTTTACCACTCGCGCCAAGTATCCCACCGGAAACCTCGCCCAAAGCGCCAACGGTCAAGATTGTTAAGGATGCGACGTACGAAGCTATGCGCGCCTCCGACCTGATATTGGTGGCATCGGGCACAGCCACGCTTGAAGCCGCATGCCTCTTGACACCGATGATCGTGCTCTACAAGTTGTCCCGACTCAGTTGGTGGACGGCGCAGCGGTTCGTCAAACTCGATTCGAGCGCGTTGCCGAATATTGTGGCGGGGCACCAGATCGTTCCCGAATTCTTGCAGGATGACGTGCAAGTTGAGCCGATAACCTCAATCGCGTTAGATCTACTCCGAGATTCGGAAAAACGAGAGGAACAGCGTAAAGCCCTTTGCAAGGTTCGCCGGCAACTTGGAGATTCCGGAGCGGCGGAACGAACGGCTCAGTTGGTATTGGGCTACGTCGAATCATGAGAAACTATCTTTACTTCGTTATCACGCGGAAAGTCACGGGTTTTGTTCCCTCCCTCCTGTTAGTCCTGCTGACACCGTTGAGTTACCTCTATGCTGCGACTGTGAAACTCCGTAATTGGTTCTACGACTGCCGTATCCTCAAATCGAAGGGACTTCCCTGCACCGTGATAAGTGTCGGCAACATTGCGTCCGGCGGCACGGGCAAAACACCGGTAGTCATTTGGATTGCAAAGGCGTTGCTAGATGCGGGTCGCCGTCCAGCCATCCTGTTGCGCGGCTATCACCGCCGAGAAAAAACACCGGGGTCACAGGTCGTGTCCGACGGTCAAGAGATTTTTGCGTCCGTGGAGGCAGGCGGCGATGAAGCCGTGATGATCGCGCGGGACCTGCCAAGCGTTCCGGTACTTATCGGGAAAAATCGCCATGAAGCCGGCTGCCGCGCCTTGGAACGATTGAAGTGTGACGTACTCATTTTGGATGACGGTTTTCAACACCGAAAATTGAAGAGGGATCTGAATATCGTGACCGTCGACGCAACTCAGCCATTCGGAACGGGGAAGCTGCTGCCTGCGGGAACTTCACGCGAACCGGTTTCGGCGTTGCGGCGGGCGGATCTGATTATGCTCACCCGAGTTGACATGGTAGAATCCGCAGGCAAGATACGCGAGGGTATCGCCAAGCTGGTAGGGGATACGCCGATTGTGGAGAGCCGCCATGAGCCGGCGCGGCTCTACCGGCTGGGTGGGGGCGGGAACGTTGATTTCTGCCTCTTGAAGGGGAAGAACCTATTGGCTGTGTGCGGGATTGGCAATCCGGGGGCGTTTGCGGCGACGCTGCGCCTCTATGAGCCGGAAGCTATTGATTTGCTGCCGTTTCCCGACCATCATCAATACTCCCGTGTGGATGTTGCAAGGATTCGGCAAGAGGCGCAACGGGCGGGGGCGGACTATATTATCACTACCCGGAAGGATGAACTCAAACTGTCGGCTTTTGTCACGGAGGAAGGGGATGCCCTCCCCATTTTGGTTCTCGCTATTGAAGTATCGGTTACTGACGGAGCGCGTCTGTTGACTCGGCGCTTGGAACAAGGTTAGGCTTACGAGTGGCTGCTCATCAATTAGGAATTGGGCCTTGACGTTGAGATTGGATGACGATTCGCATAGATGGAGAAGGAGAAATTAATGAGATTCCAACAGAAGGTTATGTTATTCCTTTTACTCTTTACGGCGCTAAGCGGTACCGCATTTGCCCAATTCGTCGACATCCCAGACGCCAACCTCCGTGCCGCCGTACGCGAATCCCTGAACTTGCCCCCCGGCGTCCCCTTAACGCGAGCAGCTATACTAGGTTTGACCAGACTTGATGCAGAGAATCGGGGAATAGTTGACTTAACAGGGTTAGAACATGCCACCGAATTAACTCGGCTTGCTATTCCGCGAAACCAAGTAACCGATCTCGCACCAATAGCTGCGTTGACGAAATTGGAGTATTTGGAGATTTCGGTCAATCCGATTTCAGACATCACCCCACTGTCCAATCTCGTAGATCTCCGAAGGTTTTACGCTGGCGATTGCCGCCGTACTTCCGACATAAGTCCTCTTGCGAGCCTTACACAACTTACGTTGGTCGATCTCAGTTACAACACAATTACGGATATTCAGCCTCTCGCCAACTTGGCAGCACTGACTCATTTGAAATTGCAAGGCAATAGGATTACCGATATTAGTCCATTGGCAGGTTTGTCTCGCTTAGAAACGTTGGAGATTCAAAACAACCTCATAACCGACCACAGCCCGGTTGACGGGCTGTCGCTCGACCGTTTTGTCTACGACGAGACTTGTGATATGCCGCCACTCCCTCTTGAATCGAGGTTGGAAAATAGAACCTTCCCCTCAGTAGTCTCCGCATGGAGCGGCATTTGGTCGCGTCCAGTCCTCAATCAGCCTCATCTTTCGGGCCTTGAACAACTCGCCCAACACGATTTATATTTTTCCGGACCAATGTTTAATCAGCGTCCTTTTGATACCGGGGATGGTTGGGAACTCCGAGGTGTTCTTGAAAGGTCCGAACAGATGCGAGATGATTACATTGCACTTAATCCAAATATGGTTTTTCTTGTTGAAATCAGAATAAGGGATGCCCAACTTGAACATTTTCCTGAAGATTCGCCATATTGGGTAAGAGATGCCAACGGTGAACCTGTTATTGGCTTCCCGGGTCATTATTTGATCAATTTTACGCATCCCGATGTCCAAGAAATAATCGTTCAACAAGCTATTGCGGTATCCAAATGTGGCTTATATGATGGCGTGTTTTTTGACTGGTGGGAGGAAGAATGGCATGTTCTGGGCGGCAAATATGTCACGCTTGAAGCGGAGCAACGAGCGCGGGACAATATCCTTCAACGCATCCGTGCCGAGACACGACCCGATTTCCTGATTATGGGCAATACCAATCGTGACAAAATACCCAGGACCGGTAAGCTTATCAACGGTAGTTTTATGGAAACGTTAATACCTCGTAATGTGACCGGAGACCGTCTGGAAGGATTACTGACTGAAGTTGAAAACTCTCTGCTATGGTTAGACACCAACCTGAGGGAGCCGCGGATTAACGCTCTTGAAGGATGGAGCGTTCCCACGGAACCCCCGGATAGCCCCACGAACCTACGCTGGATGCGTGCTTTCACCGCGTTGAGTTTGACTCATTCCGACGGCTACATTTTGTTCAATGATGGTCATAGCCACAAACACTTCTGGTACGACTTCTGGGATACGGATTTGGGACGGCCGGTAGGCGAGAAGGTGCAACTGTATCAAGAGACAGAAGGACTTTATATTCGCGAGTTTACGAACGGTTGGGCGGTGTACAACCATAGCGGCGCAGAGCAAACTATCACGCTCCCCGAACTTGCCTCCGGGGTTGCCAGCCGTTTAGAGGGAACGGTTCATACACTGCCCGACCTTGATGGGGAAATCTATTTGCGCGCCAAACCGGCAAATCCGGCGGATGTGAACGGGGATGGGGTGGTCAATGTGTTGGATTTGGTGTTTGTGGCTGGGGAAATACAGTGACCAGTTGATCTAACCTCTACGAAATGTGCTGGGGCGCATGTGGGGGCAGGTTGGACAAGAAATTGAAGTGCACATCTATCGCGCTATTCAATGGCTTCACGCTCAATGGATTTCAATTGCTCAATCAAGTCTGTCTCAAGATTATGGTTATGCTCCATCACCCACTTCCTCGCATTGTGGCGATTGCCCCGATAGAACCGAGAACCCACCAGAAATATTCCCACCGCATCAACGTAACGCTTATCCGCAACCGAGTCTCCCAACAGATAGAAGAATGCAGCGTTGATTCCTAGAGATATGAGACCGTTACGGGTCTTGCCCGCGTAGATTTGGCCGCTTCCGGGGACAACCGTGGATAACAGTTGAGCAAGTTTCGGTGACTTTAGCGGCAACGGCGAACTGGCGAGGGTTGTGTCGGCAAGTTTGACCGCGGTTCGTTCTAGTCGGGCATCGAAGGATCCGATATCACGGTTCTCCCCGCGCAGTAGGCGGATTTCTCTGAATTCAGATATCGCCTTAAACCAGTCTCGATCGTGCAGGTAG
Organism: Candidatus Poribacteria bacterium; assembly: GCA_965204085.1. Classification (GTDB taxonomy): domain Bacteria; phylum Poribacteria; class WGA-4E; order WGA-4E; family JAJDTR01; genus JAJDTR01. The sequence continues at coordinate 1,196,568 of CBDBEE010000003.1, forward strand.
CACCACCCGCGCAAGTATTGGGCTTGCACCTGCAAGCGTTCATCACCCTTCGCCTGCAGAATCCGGAAGAAGGCAGATCGTGCGGTCGCGTATTCTCCGTCGTCCAAGTGAGTTTTTCCGAGCATTAGCTGAGCGTGGTGATATAGCGGAGAATCGGGAAAGGTCTCCATGAATTCCCCGAAAAGCTGCCGGGAGTATTCTCGATTGCCTTGGTAGTAGTGCGCTTGAGCAATGCGATAGCGGGCGAAATCCGCCATTTCGGTTTGCGGTTGATAAAAAAGGAATCGTTTGTACTCAAGAATGGAGGGATTGTAGACGCGCCTGTCGAAGAGTTGTTCGGCGTAGAGCAACTGTTTTTCGGTGGGTTGAAGCTCAACTTTGGATGAGTCTATGGAAGGCTCTATTGAGCAGATGGAAGCTAAGCAGATGGCAAGGATAGTAGTGTACATGAAAATGCGGTATGTATGCTATGGATGGTAGGCAATATCGTCGACGAGAATCGGATTTGCCGTGTTGAGCAAGCCGGTTGGAAACCTTTTATCGGTCAAGGCTTGGATTTGGCAATCCAAGCCGAGCAGCCAGAGAAGATACCGATAGAGAGCGATCAAAACCCCATGAGTCCGCAGCAGCGGCGGCATACCGGCATAATCCCGTCCGAGCTGATTGAGGTTCTGAACTTCCGTGCTTTTTCGTTGTTCCACATATCCAAAACGGTGTCAGTCTTGATGTTGCCGATGATGTAGTCGTGATAGTCGCGGCAGAGGCTGACATCGCCGTTGCTGTCAATCTCCATTGTCATATAGATGCTAACGCATTGATTGTAGTCAAAGGTTTCGTTATGATCCGTATAGTAGGTCTGAATTTCTTCGCGAGTGTTGAGGCGCGGCATCATCATGGGGGGACATCGCTGTTGGGTTTCGGATAGCTGTTCCATTTCCCCAAATCGATCAAAAATCACTCCGTGATCGAAATCTTTCCATGTGCCGATCCAGCCGTAATGGGTTTGCGGCTTGAAGCCGAAGCGCCGCTCAAAGTCTTCGGTATGCGCTTGCGCGGCATGCGAGTCCATCCACCATGTCAGGTAGAAGATTTGCGCATCGGCAAATTGGCTTGTAAATTTATACAGATCCACGACAAAGTCGATATTGTACATGGTGATGCAACTTAACGGAACAACGTAGGGGAACGCCACATTCCGACGTTCCTTCTCGGCGCTCAAGGTCTCCAGCGCCGCTTTCACGTCCGTAAAGTTGTCGTAATTCTCCGAGACTCCGGGACGCTGCGTGTTGTGAATCTCCTCGTTTGGTCCATCAACGCTCAGATAGATGATTTTGCACGTTTCCAGAATATCGTCGGCACGTCTGGCGATATTCGTGGCATTGCTCACCAGCGAGATTGGCATGCCCCGTTCCGAGATGTAGTGCATCAGTTCAATCAAACCGGGATAAAGCATGGGTTCGCCACCCCAGATGTACCATACGGGCGACCAGCCGGCGTCAACAATCTGATCTACCAGCCGCTTATATACCTCGACAGGGACTTCGCGCTGTTTCAACTCTTTAAGAGATTTTCCGAGCAGGTAGCCGTTATCGCCCCACTGTCCACAGGAATGGCACCTGAGGTTGCACATGTCCGTGATTCGCAGACTGACCAGTTGCACGCTGTCTCCCTTGCCGTGTTTGCCACCTAATGGGTGTCTCCAGTTGAAGCTTTCCTTGGCAACCTGATATTTGGCGAGCGTGTAGGCGGTCTGCCAGTCATCGGTTAGGGCGGTTGCGAGTTGGTTGACGAAGAAACGCGGTGAAATCCGACTCCGTGTTGGCATTATTATTCCTTTCTGAAATTGCGAGAGTGTTAATTTTTTGCAGATAATGTATTAAGTTCTGTTGACAATTACGTTAGGCGCGAGCGTATTTCGAAAGGGTTACGAACGGGTTGGGAGACCCAACTCTTACGCGCGCCTATGAGTGTTGCCGCGTCCGTTTTTCCTGCCGGACAATTAGCAATTTCTGGTGACGGTTATCGATCTTTTTCTCGGTTATCCGTAGCACCGGAGACGCGGCCGAGCACCTGACACGTGGTGGCGGAGAGGATTCTATACCGCACACCGCCCCATATGATTTTGTCCTGAAACACGGTGTACACCGCGTTTAACCCCGCAACTAACATCGAGATTGGCGTGACGAACGAGGTCATTCTGATGTTGTCGCGAAAGCCGTCCATATCTCTGAGCACCTTGGGCAGATTCCGTGCGAAAATGCGATAGGTCTGGATTTCAATAAATGGTATAAGGAGGACGAGCAACAGGTACCGATGATGGAAGTAGAACGGCAGGAGCGCAATGGAAGTGAACACAATTAGCGCCTTGGGAAGCAAACCCACCAGACTCAAACCCCACTGTGCAGGAAACCCCATTCTGTACGTCATGATCATCTGACGGTTTGTGAATTCCAGCACTTGCCTCCATGTACGGTTCACAGTATGCGTTATAACGACGCAGTCCGGAACAAAATGCACTTTGAGTTTTGAATCTCTCACGGCATGTGTGAGGTTGTGATCTTCGATGGTGGCATTTTCCCAGCGCTGCAGTACGTCCGCGTCCGAAATCAACTCGCGGCGAATCGCGTTGGACCCGCCCCATACCATGGTAAAACGGTGATCGCCTTGCACCCCAATCTGAAAATTGACCCAAATGGCTTCCACGAGTGACGGAAGATTGAACGTGTGGGGATAGTAAAATCTAGCTCCAACCGTCGCACCGATTTGCGGTTCCTGGAGTGGCTCGACCAGTAACCTCAGCCAATCCTCCCGAACGGTCACGTCTGCGTCAACAAAAGCGATGATCTCGACATCATCGGACAAATTGGAGATTGAAGTTATAAGGTTTTGCACCTTTTGGGAACGGGGGAGAGCATTGTCGATAACATTGGGTGCCAGAAGTACGCGTACATTGGAGTGTTCTTCCGCGAGTCTGGCGAGATGCGAATATGACGGATCGAAATCCGAATCGCCAACGACGTGAGTTACGAAGAACACCTCATATTCACCCGTATAATCCTGACTCAGCAACAGTTTGACGCTCTCCTCGGTTTGGGCGTCCCAGCCGTAGTGGGGGGCGATTATCGCAGCTTTCGGCGCATAAGGCGGACGTTTTGTTTTTCGCTCTCGGCGTGCATATAAAAAGGAATGAATGACCAAGGAGATTTCTACGATGAGAAAAAAATATGCTATGGCGATGAGGTACGGGATTATAGCGTTGTGATTAAAACCCGGGAACTGCACGATGTCGTCGCAATCTCCTCAAACCTGCTCGGTTGGTGTGTTGTAAAGACAGTCTCAATTCTATCACAACCCCTTACGAGGGTCAACCGATTTTCTGGTGTGAGCAGATACGATTCTCTGCTAGGGGAAACGCATCTAAATTTTCTACTCGTCAAAAAGGAAAATCAGGCTAATACCATTTCGCATGAATAACAGTGCATATAGTACTTCCACATACCATTTTGACAACTATTCCCCTTACACCAAACCCCGTAGGTGGGGATCAAATGAGATCAAGCGAGAGTGAATAACGAGTGCGATAGTAAATCCCATAGCGAATGCGATAGAGATCCCCTTGCCCCGCTTTGGACAGACTTGATTGACGCTATTAATGCACTACTAAAATATAGAAATGGTATAAGTTTGTGGCAATCTTTCTAAAGATCGTAGGTTGGGTTGAACGAATTCCGTTAATAATCGTCGATTTTAGAGGGGTTTTCGAGTGCCCAATTTGCTTGAACATGCCAAAATTCAGTGAAACCCAACATTAATGGTACATTCTTCCACCATCAGACCTCCTCTAAATTAGATGCGTTTCCCCTGGATTCTCTGCGTTGAAGGCTTGACAAAATTTCGTATATCCTTTAGAATCTGCAACGGAACAAATACCGCAAGTTTAGTGTTTGCAGGCAATAGCATGCGATAGAATGGAGACTTCCTGCTATCGAAAGACTTGGACAGACGAAGAATCCACCATTTTACGGCCATGCAATCGCACAAACCGGTACGCCTGTATTTGTTACAATTCAAACTTTAACACAATAAATTTATCGACTTAGCAACTATTTCGGGAGGAAAAAATGGCAATTGACGTTACTCAAAGAGATGGCGTTATCATTTTGAAACCCAGCGGAAAACTGATCGGAAGCGCTGTCACCGACCTCAGACGGACAATTGATAACGAACTGCCCGACGGCGGCGAAAACCCGAGGCTGTTGATCGATTTCGGGGACGTTTCAATGATGGACAGTTCGGGACTCGGGACTTTGATGGGAACCCACGTATCAATCGCAAAAAAGGGCGGAAGAATTGGTATCATCAACGTCGGCACAAATATCAAAAACCTTATAATCAGAAGTCGCTTGATTAGCACTTTCGAACATTTCGATAGTGAGAACGAGGCGGTCACGGCGCTCGCATCCTGATGCGAGAGAATATTTCGTTCGATGGTGTGTTTCGGCTGTACATCGCTTAGAACAGATACCCGAAGACACTAACTGGTTCATTCTCTAAGTGTTTAATGTTTACTAGACTGTCACAAGAAACTGTTTTACCACGCCGGTAGGTGCGGTTTCTAACCGAACCGGCGCCCAACACTAACCATATTTTTTTGGAAAATAAACTACTAACGCCGTAGATACGCGATAAATGCGGTTAGTGTAGCATAGAATTCTCGACGCTCCGTTACAAGGTGTGCAGATGAAGTATGCTTCCCACGAGGAAAGCATGAATCGACTGCTTTCCTTCCTGTCCAAACTGGAACAAATTGGTAATGTAGCCATTTCTAGACAGGGCGAATTTGAGTCCGTGAGTGAAGCATATTTGCAACTCATTCTGGACGCGTTAGAAGTAAGTGAAGGAGCAATTCTTTGTATTGACCCCACCAAGGAGCACTTTTACGTCGCATCGTCAATCACAACTCGCCCAAAATCGGCAGCCATTCCTGTGATGCCAGAGGAAATTGATGCCATTCGCCAATCGTCACCGATCACTCTTGCAAATCTACCGGAATCTCTGACAGCGCTGCATGACCGGATGACGCGGCAACTGCAAGGGTTTGGTTCCGAGACATGGATACCCTTGCAGGCAGATGGTGAATTGATAGGCGTTATCGTTCTCGGACGCCGTACTAGCAAGATTGAAAACCGGTCATGGATTCAGTCATTGCTGAAAATAATAGCCAATCGTGTTGCGGCTACAATGGCACACTCACGCACGTTGAAAGAGATGGGGGCTGCCAAATTGCGTCTTCTGTTGCTGTCCGATGTCACGGCACAGATAAGCAAACTTCTGGATGTGGAGAGCATTGAAAAGGCGGCAATGAACCATGTTGTTCCCCTTTTGGACAGCGGGACGGGCTATCTTATGCTTATCGGTGCAGCTACGAAAAGACTTGAAGTGAGAAGCCAGGTGCTACTTAATTCGGAACTCCCAACCAATTTGGAAGGAATTGTTATCGATTTGGAAGCCAAACCGGACAGGGAACCGGTATTCTCTATGCTTCGGGAAGTAGCTATTTCCGGCATCTCGCAGATTTGCAACGATGCGAATCGGGTTTCGCCTTTCGGCAGAAGGAATCTCATCGCCGTTCCAATTTTCAGGCGAGAGATTTTAGGCGTATTGGTGGTATGCGACAAGACGGGGCAGGGCAGCACTTCTCCCGATTTTGTCGACGAGGATCGCATATTGCTCGAAGCCTTTGCCTATCAAATCGGTGTCTCGATTGAAAACGCCCGGCTTTACCACGAAGCTCTCGAAAAACGCCGGTTACAAGCCGAGATGGAAGAAGCGGCAAAAATCCAGGCGAACCTGTTGCCCACAGCACAGCCCGACATCCCTGGCTACGAGGTCGCCGGATTGAGTCTCCCGCACCATGATGGTGTAGGCGGGGACTACTTCGATTACTTTCAAGAGCCGGATGGGAGTTGGGGATTTGTGATCGCCGACGTTTCGGGCAAGGGGATGCAAGCCGCGCTGCTGATGGTAATGCTTCGGACCGCCCTACGCTCGGAGGTCGCGAGACAGAGCAACCTATTAGCCATGACAATGCGGTTAAATGCGCTACTGTATGAGGGCAGCATAGGCGATGCCTACGCAACCCTCGTTTACGCCCGATTGCATACAGAAACAGGCGCGTTGACATCTGTAAACGCGGGACACAACTACCCGATCGTCTTACGGGGGGATGGTAGTTTAACGCGGCTGGAAAAGGGCGGGTCGGTTGTCGGTATGTTTCCCGCCGATGTCCTGACCGACATTGCAGAATATCAGCAGGAAACAATCCAGCTACATAGCGGTGACACCCTTCTACTTTACACCGATGGCGTAACCGACGCAGTGGCTCCGAATGGCGAGCCGTTTGAAGAGCAACGATTGTACGATCTTGCGAGAGCAATACGACATACAAGCGCGAACGAGATGTGTACCAAGATTCGCGACGCGGTGGCGGAATTTCAAGGAGACACTCAGCAGTTTGACGATTTGACGTTATTGGTTTTGAAAAGAAAATGAAGAGAGGTCACAATTATGAACCGTCCCAATGGCATCTCCGAGCGAGAACGATTTTTCACCTTCTCGCTAGACATGCTGTGTATCGCCAGTTTTGACGGCTATTTCGTTGATTTAAATCCGGCATGGGAGCGAACACTCGGTTTCACAATTGAGGAACTCAAAGCAAAGCCGTTTATCGACTTTGTCCATCCCGACGATCGAGAATCGACAATTGCCGAAGCCGAGACGATTATGACTACAGGTAAAGATGTCGTATCCTTTGAAAATCGCTATCTGTGCAAGGATGGAACATATAGGTGGATACTATGGAGTGCCACGAACTCCCTCGAAAAACGTTTGTACTATGCTGTCGGAAGAGACATCACACGACGAAAACAGGCGGAAAAAGCATTGGAACAAGAACAGAATCTTTTGCAAACCTTCATGGACAATACGCCCGATCATATTTACTTCAAGGACAAAGCTAGTCGGTTTATCCGCATTAACAAAGCCATGACTAAGCTCTTTCACCTCTCGGATATGAAAGAAGCAATCGGAAAAACGGATGTCGAATTTTTTACGGACGAGCATGCCAAACAAGCTTACGCCGATGAGCAGGAAGTGATGAGGTCAGGTGCACCCATGAAAGCGAAGGAGGAAAAAGAGACCTGGCCCAGCGGACATGAAACCTGGGTATCAACGACGAAAGCGCCGTTATTTGACAAGGCAGGCGAAATCATAGGCACCTTCGGCATTTCCAGAGATATTACGGAGCGTGTGCACGCACAAGCGGAATTGCAGGCAGCGAAAGAGACAGCCGAATATGCGAACCGCGCGAAGAGTGATTTCCTCGCCAACATGAGCCATGAGTTGCGTACGCCGTTAAACGCCATTATCGGGTTCGCGGAAATCTTACGGGATGAACTTGTAGGGTCAATAAAACCGGAACAGAAGGAACTTGTGATCGATATTCATACGAGCGGGCGCCATCTATTGGATATGATTAATGATATCCTCGACTTGTCAAAGATTGAGGCGGGGACGATGGATCTGGACTTTGAAACCTTCTCCATCATAGAAACCATGGAGGAGGTGAGTGCTGTCGTCAGTGCTTTAGCTAGCAAGAAGGGGATTCAACTCACTCGGGATTTTAATCAAGACATTGCGATAACAGCGGACAAGACCAAATTCAAACAGATTCTCTACAACTTACTTGCCAACGGCGTCAAGTTCACGAGTGAAGGAGGTCGGGTGACCACCAAGCTTGAGATTTCGGACAAATTGTTGCTATTTCGGGTGATTGATAACGGTGTAGGTATTTCACCGGAAGATCAAGAGATGCTATTCCAAGCCTTTACACAAGTTGACACATCGAAAGCGCGTGCTCATGAAGGCACGGGCTTGGGACTCGCTCTTACAAAACGACTGGTTGAATTACACGGCGGAGAGATATGGGTTGAGAGCACTCTCGGTGAAGGAAGTACCTTTTCCTTCACACTGCCATTTCAACAGCATGTAGTTCCGAGCCCCGTTCCGATGCCCGCGAATCGGCCCTCCTCTACCGATAACCAAACTATCTTGGTGGCTGAAGACAACGAACAGGCAGCTCATCTCTTGGGCATCTATTTGATGGAGGCGGGTTATCGCGTTGAATACGCGAGAGATGGTGAAGAAGCGATTGCCAAAGCGGCGGAAATCGGACCGTTTGCAATAACCCTCGACATCATGCTCCCGAAGAAGGATGGCTGGCAGGTTCTAAAAGCGCTAAAAGCGAATCCCAATCTTCAGTCAATACCAGTTATAATTGTCTCTATCACCGAAGAACGTCAATTGGGATTCGGGTTGGGAGCGGTTGACCATCTTGTAAAACCGATTGACAGGACCGCCCTTCTCGCGTCGTTGCGGTCGTTGCGCCTTCCGAAACAGAATGGCAGCGTCCGTATCCTCGTTATTGATGACGATCCACAGGCGATTCGATTGTTATCTACCGTTTTGGAATCTGAGGGATATGACGTGCTAAAAGCTTATGGGGGTCAGGAAGGGATTGATTTGGCGGTTGCCGAGGCGCCGGCTCTCATCATTCTGGATTTGGCGATGCCCGAAGTGGATGGATTCCAAGTTGTAAAACGTCTGGCGGAAGATTCGAGGGCGTGTGAGATTCCGATTGTGATTTGCACGGCGATGGATCTCACTCACGAGGAAAAGGATTGCCTCAACGGTCAAATCCAATCGGTAATAGAAAAATCGGGAGACGTGAAACAGAAATTATTGGAGGCAATCAAGCGAATTGAGCGAATTCGGGTGCCGAGTACGCCACCCGCTGATGAATAGGTGACGTAAAGTTAAGACCTGCGTGGTTGGGTTTGGAATTGCCAAGCCAGACCAAGTAGTTAGGGAGGCATGTTGGGGAGATTTTACAAGGGGAACGACCGATAGTCGTGAAGAGGAAATTGACTCATGAGCACCAAAAGCGTTTTGGTCATTGAGGACAAAGAGTTAAATCGAAAGGTCGTGCGAATTGTGCTGGAAGCGGAGGGATATATAATACTTGAGGCCACGACCGCGGAAGAAACACTTCAGATACTAGACACGGAAACACCGGATTTGATTCTGATGGATATTGCCCTACCCGAGGGAGTGGACGGAGAGGAGTTGACTCGGCAAATCAAAACTGACCAGCGATGGAGTCATATTCCTATCCTCGCGTTAACAGCGGCGGCAATGAAGGGCGACCGTGAACGGATACTTGAAGCCGGGTGCGACGATTATATCAGTAAACCTATCAATACCCGAGTTCTTGTCGATCTCGTGAGTAAGTATGCAGGAGATTCCGGGAAATGAGCGCACGCGCAACCCCCAAAATCCTGGTTGTTGATGATGACGAGATAAATATCAAAGTACTCCAGATTCAGCTTGAAGCAAAGGGTTATGTTGTCCTTACCGCCACCAGCGGGAGCGACGCCCTCGAACTGGTGGCGTCAAACCCACCGGACTTGATTCTGCTAGATATTCAAATGCCAAGAATGGACGGCTTTGAGGTCTGCCAACGCATTCGCGCGGATCAATCAACAGAATTTGTCCCCGTGGTGATGGTTACGGCGCTAAAAGATACCGCCGATCGCATCCAATCAATTCAAGCGGGGGCGGACGACTTTATCTCCAAGCCGTTCGATGGACACGAAATCGTCGCTCGAGTCGGTTCGCTGTTGCGCATCAAGAAATACCGTGACGAACTGGAAGCGCATAATGCCCGTTTGAAAGCCGAGTTGGAGATGGCACGGCAAGTCCAAGAGATCTTGATGCCACAGAACGGGCTCGTCGATTTGGCAGGATTCCAGATTGCATCGCATTCCACACCGGTGATTGAGGTGGGTGGGGATTTCTTCGATTTCTGGGAAATAGAGCCCGGTCGCTTGGGACTATTCATCTCCGACGTGATGGGTCATGGCGTTTCCGCCGCGCTGGTTGCCGTGTTCATGAAGACAGTAGTCGGGGAGATTAGAGATCGGGTGGGAAACGACCCCGGACTGCTGCTTACCACACTAAACACGCGGTTCAACACTGCGATAAGTTCACAGATGTTTATGTTTGCAACTGCATTTTATGCGGTGATGGATCTGCAGAACGAAACGATGTCCTGCGCTAACGCCGGGCACCCGCATCCATTCCTCATTCACCGGCACCGTGGCAGCTGCGAATTTCTCAGTCAAGGAGTCACCGGAAAGGGGTTAGGCTTGTTGCCGGACTCAATCTACGAAACCGCCAATTACAACTTCAACCCTTGCAATAGGATGCTTCTCTACACAGATGGCACGTACGAGCTTAAGAATCCAGGAAAAGAGGAATTTGGCACACGGCGACTCCAAGAGACCATTGCTCAAGAAACGGAAGAATCCGGTGTTGTTCTCGTCGATAGGCTTCTGGGAGCCCTCGAAACATTCAGAGACGGGAATCCCACGGATGACGATTTAACATTCGTCGCTGTTGATGTTGCCGATTCGGAAAGCTCTGGCTCTGCCATCCCCACCGACTAATCGGTTGCAATGCGCCAATAAGCGAGCACGGTAGCAGTTCTAAGAAGAATTTGACCCCAACTGAATGCTAACGGGTTGATTTGCCGGCAGGACATGCGTCTGGTGAACGCATTTTATCGGTTGGAAGGCTAAAGCGAATTCGAACATCAGTTCCACCGGACGAGTTCGGTTCCATTTTCAACTCGTCCGATAGTTGCTCCGCCATGTATATTCCGTGACCTCGTTCTCGATCGGGCGCGCGTCGTTGGTATATTTCCTTAAGTTTTTCCGCCGTTAACCAGTTACCCTCCCCATCCGTACCTTTGTCCTTCACAAGAATATCAAGGTGACCCTCGTTCAAAACAAGACTTATGGCGATTCCGGTGTCATCTCCCTCCGATCCGTGTTCAATCGCATTCCCACAAATCTCATCAATTGCAAGCTGAATATCCGCGATGCGCTGTTGGCAGAATCCGAGTTGTTGAGCCAATTGTTTGAGAAGGGCGAGAATTGGTTCAATATACCACAAACGGCTAGGCAACTGGACTTCGATACGTTCTTGTTGCATCTTTTTATCGCGAGTTGTCGAATTGAAGAAAGCTTATTGCACTGATTGTAACGCATATACTGCCGCCACGGAGGAGAGTTCGAATACACGACTTTGAACATTAATTTCTTGACATCGTGTGGAATGTCATCGGCTGAACCTTGAATCGTCCGGCGCCATTGAACACTTACCAATATAAAAATGCTGCAATACTTAGATGTAAAATTAGGCCTTATGCGTCGGCATCAAAAAGCGCTTATAGCACTGCTTTCCGATTCATAGATTTCAACGACGCTAGAAGCACCGGTAAGATCAAACGTTCGTTTAATGTTATCCACAAGCCCACATACTTTTACATCGCCGCCTCTTTGTCGTATTCGCTTTGCTACACCGACTATCGCCCCAACGCCCGTGCTGTTGATATGTTGCACATTTCCAAGGTTTACGATGATTTTTTCAGTTTTGCTTGCAAGAAGATCTTCAAGAGTTTCTCGCAAATCCGAAGCTACATAACTTCCCAGGTCTTCATTAACATCAATAACTGTCACATCAGAATTTTCTCGGACAGTCATGGGTCCGTTTGCCATTTCAAATTTCCTCTCATTATGCTAAATTTCGTGATATTCCTCACAAATATTGTTGGCTTATTGTAGCAGAAGATGAGCAGCAAAGTCAAAGCAAATCAAATTCGCGCCGAGGTATTTCCAAGTTCTTGAACTGCATATTGTTCGCTTTATACATTACACGTCTGTTCTACAGGAAAATAGGGACGCTTCGATGACAAGAAATAAGATGTAATTGCACGAATTGAAACAGAAGATTGCAGTTGCAAGTCGTTATTCGCTTATGCTATACTATACAAGTTTTAGTTGATTGCGGGCGGTGAATAACCTGTTCCAAAGAGAGGAACCTTGTAAAAGGAGGGATCTGGTTGAGTTAAAATTAACGCTATTTTACGTTTTCAGATAAAGCCAGATAAGTTGATGAACGAGGATTCACAGAAAGAAAGGGATACTGTAGATCAAGCTACTACTTCAATGGAGGAAGAAACCGATACGGCGGAAAACCTTCAGCAAGAGTCTCCAAGTGACCCAACGGAGGACACTGGCGAGAATGTGCAAAACGTTGTTGAGAACGAAACCTCAACGGAGGGCGGGGAGGATTCCGTTGCTTCCGAAAGTGCAGAGGGGGATCCCGCCATTTCTTCAGAGGCTACCACGCCTAGCGAAGTCAGGGAAGGTTCTGAGCAATCAACTTCTGAGGCAACATCTGCTGACACAGACGTACCAGATTCAGCTGCATCGCTATTGAGCGATGAGTCCCTCGAAAAAGCATACGATAACTCTATCAAAGCCTTCTCCGAGGGGCAAATCGTAAAAGGCAGCGTTGTGGAATTCAATCGTGACGAAGTCATGATTGACATAGGGTTCAAATCTGAGGGATATATTCCGTCTTCCGAATTCGAGGCGACCGAAGAGGGATTGCCTCAAGTGCAAGTAGGCGACGAGATTGATGTCTACATTGTCCGCAGGGAAGATGCTGACGGACAACTTGTGCTCTCGAAAAAGCTTGCGGATCAGACTCGTATTTGGGATGAAATCGCGGCGGCATGTGATCAGGGACAGACAGTTGAAGGCAAGGTCATAGAGCGAATCAAAGGCGGACTACGTGTTGATATCGGATCCTTACGGGCATTTCTTCCAGCCTCACAGATAGAGTTGCGTCCAATTCCAAATCTTGATAAGTACGTTGGGACGACACTTGAACTTAAGGTGGTCAAACTCAACAAGCGGCGTCATAACATTGTTCTGTCCCGACGAGCGTTATTGGAAGAGGAACTCACGGCGCGAAAGACGGAACTCCTCGGCGGTCTCGAGGTGGGGCAAACCCGCGCTGGTGTTGTCAAGAATATCACCTCTTTCGGCGCTTTTGTTGATTTGGGTGGCATCGATGGTCTTCTCCACAAAACAGATATGTCGTGGAAGAAGGTAAATCAGCCTTCTGAAATCGTTTCTATCGGTGACGAGATTGAGGTGCTTGTCATTGGTGTTGACCACGAAAAGGAGAAGGTGTCATTAGGTTTAAAACAGAAGACGCCAAATCCGTGGGATGGTATTGAGGAGAAATATCCCGTAGGTTCCACCGTCAGTGGAACAGTTGTCAACATCGTCAATTACGGGGCATTCTTAGAGCTGGAAGAGGGCGTTGAAGGGCTGATTCACGTCTCGGAGATGTCGTGGACGCGCCGAAATGTTGCACCTTCCAAGTTTGTCATTAAAGGGGACGTAATCGAGGCAATTGTTCTTGACATTACCAAAACTTCGAAAAGGGTATCCCTTGGGCTCAAACAGTTAGAGTCGAACCCGTGGGAACAACTCGAAGAAAAATATCCGATTGGCGCAAAGATTGTTGGTCGCGTGCGCAATCTCACAGATTTTGGTGCTTTTGTCGAGATTGAAGAGGGAATTGATGGATTAATCCATGTCTCTGACCTCTCTTGGGTCAAGCGCGATGTTCATCCTCGCGAGGTTTTGAAGGAGGGCGACGAGGTTGAAGTCATAGTGCTACAGATCGATCCCGCCGAACAGCGCGTATCACTGGGATTGAAACAGGTCGAACCGGATCCTTGGTTGGAAGTCCCGGAAAAATATAAGATCGGCTCCGTAGTGACCGGCGAGATCATGAACTTAACCAGTTTCGGTGCATTTGCCAAGCTAGAAGATGCTGTTGAAGGTCTTATACATATATCGGAACTAGCCGATCGAAGAATTGAAAAACCTGAGGAGATTGTCTCGATTGGCGATCAACTAAGCCTGAAAGTAATTCATCTGGATGTCAACGAGCGTCGGATTGGTCTAAGTTTGAAAGCCGCGCTAGCCGAACAGGAACGCGCAACTACAGTCCAATTTCAAGAGGAACAGTCTGAGAGCAGGGATGAGGAACCAGCCACATTGGGTGCTTTGCTCAAGGAAGAATTAGATAAGCCAGATTCAGAAGACAGCTAATTCCCTTGGTGTCACAGGTTGATTGGGAATCTACAATTCCTGCATTGCGATTCTTCAAATCCCGTTTTACCTTCGTCATGGCGTGTAGCAACGGTTGTGGCACTAGTGTGTTTTGATGAATCGTCAGGGTTTAGCGTTTGACGGATTCCTTAGGTTCAGTCTTTGACAGCGACAGGTGGCAAAGTGTTCCATTGAACTGTCCGGCTACTGTCAATGTCGGTAAGTTGCTTGTCATTGCAATAGTTTACCTTCGCGAGAATGTCGTTCGAGTGCCATGTGTGCCGTCCCGCCCCCATTCTGTTTTTCAAACCTCGCCTAGAGCTGATCGAAGACAATCCTTTCCTCAGGCAGCGACAAATCGGCTAATCAAATTTTTCCCATATTCTTAAGAGATCGTATGAACTCCGGTATATTCTCGCTTACCGCTCTGTTTGTGACAGTTGTAGACAGTATAGGCAATAATTGATAATCTGAAGGCTTATCAAGGCATCCAATGGCAGATTAACTACAGTCAAAATCAGGACGAATTGTTCTTCAATATAAAGCGGTACATATTACTATCAAAATTTAGGCAAGTTTAGAGGGTAGGATTTGCATTTCGAGAATGGGATGTGAGGGCATCGTCCAACCTTTCAGTTTTCCAGCCTTCCAACCTATTCTTACCTGTCGCTTTGGAAAACAGACTCTAATACTAAAACGTACTTGCCATGCTCTCAAATGATAAATCTGAGGAGAGACCAATTGAGCCGAAACTATTTGTTCACATCAGAATCCATTACTGAAGGACATCCCGACAAAGTTGCGGATCAGATTTCCGATGCCGTGCTTGACGCGATTATGTCGGAAGATCCGATGGGGCGCGTCGCATGCGAGACACTTGTGACAACCGGGCTCGCACTTGTCACCGGTGAGATTACCACTCACGCAAACCGTGTGGATATCCCGTCACTTGCTCGCAACGTAATAAAAGACATTGGTTACATCGATGCCAGTTATGGATTTGACGGCGACCATTGCGCATTGTTGACAGCGATTGATGAACAATCTCCCGATATTGCGATGGGGGTCGATCGCCGAGGCGCGGGCGATCAAGGCATGATGTTCGGCTATGCGTGTAACGAAACACCGGAATTGATGCCAATGCCCATTACCCTAGCGCATAAACTCACTCGGCGTCTCGCCGAAGCGCGGAAAACGGGCGTACTTGAGTTTCTTCGTCCGGACGGAAAATCTCAGGTGACGGTCAAATACCAAGATGGAGTACCCGTTAATGTGGATACGGTCGTCATTTCTACCCAACACCATCCGGACGTGCCCGACGGGGTGTTGAAGGAGGGCGTGGTCGAAGAGATTATCAAACGCGTCATTCCCGACGGTCTGCGAAGCGGAGACATCAAATATCACATCAATCCCACAGGCAGGTTTGTCGTGGGAGGGCCGCAGGGTGATGCGGGTTTAACCGGCAGAAAGATTATTGCCGATACCTATGGCGGGATGGGCAGACACGGCGGGGGCGCGTTTTCCGGCAAAGATCCGACGAAGGTTGATCGGAGCGCATGCTACGCCGCTCGGCATGTGGCAAAGAACATAGTTGCCGCCGAACTCGCTGATCGATGCGAGGTGGAGGTTTCCTACGCTATCGGAGTGGAAGAACCCATATCAGTCATGGTTGAGACTTTCGGGACCGGCAGAATCGCGGACGAACAGCTTACAACGCTTATTCAGAAGCAGTTCGATTTAACGCCGTATGGAATCATCCAGCGCCTTGATTTGCGAAAGCCAATTTACAGAAATACGGCAAGTTATGGCCATTTTGGTCGTGATGAACCGGGATTTACGTGGGAGTTAACAGATTACACCGATTTGCTTAAATCAGAAGTCGGATTTTGAAGGAGTGGAAATGGACTGCGATATTAAGAATCGCGACTTGGCAGCAGAAGGAAAACAACGAATTGACTGGGCAGATCGATTTATGCCCGTGCTACGCTTAATCCGCGAGCGCTTCGAGAAAGATCTGCCGTTGGCGGGGATAAGGGCGGCTGCGTGCTTGCACGTTACAACGGAAACCGCCAATCTCATGCGAGCACTGAAGGCGGGCGGAGCAGAGGTGGTCTTGTGCGCCTCGAATCCATTGAGCACGCAGGATGATGTGGCGGCATCACTCGTCGTGCACGATGAAATACCGGTGTTTGCCATCAACGGCGAAGACACCGAAACCTACTATCAACACATCGACGCCGCCATCAATTCGGGCCCAATGATTACCATGGACGATGGTGCGGATCTTGTGTCTCGGCTTCACGGCGAAGACATGAACCCTGCGTTTGTCGAAAATGTGTTTGCGGGAACCGAGGAAACGACTACCGGCGTGATTCGGCTGAAAAGCATGGCGAACGAAGGCGTGCTGAAGTATCCCATCATCGCTGTCAATGACGCCAAAACGAAGCACTTTTTCGACAATCGGTACGGCACGGGCCAGAGCACGTTGGACGGTATCATTCGGGCAACGAATCTGTTAATCGCCGGTTCAACCGTCGTCGTAGCCGGCTATGGTTGGTGCGGCCGAGGATTCGCGGACAGGGCGCGCGGCTTGGGCGCGAATGTCATCGTCACCGAAGTCGATGCACTCAACGCACTGGAAGCGGTAATGGATGGGTTCCGTGTCTTGCCCATGATCAAAGCCGTGACCGAGGCGGATGTCGTGGTAACCATCACGGGCGACATACACGTTCTTCGACGCGAGCATTTTGAAGCCATGAAAGACGGCGCGCTCATCTGTAATTCGGGGCACTTCAATGTCGAAATCAACATCGACGATCTTGAGGAACTATGCGTCGAAAAGAAGGTTGTGCGCAATTTTGTCGAAGAGTACACGCTGAAGGATGGGCGCAAACTCCATCTTCTTGGCGAAGGACGACTCATCAATCTCACCTCCGCGGAAGGTCACCCGGCAAGTGTCATGGATATGAGTTTCGCGAATCAAGCGCTGTCGGCGGAGTATATCGTAAAGAACCGCGATAGTCTGGAAAAACAGGTGTATGTTGTTCCCGAAGGGATTGATGCTTCGATTGCCGAGCTGAAACTTCAAGCGCTCGGAGTCGAGATTGACGAGCTTACGGAGGAACAACACACCTATCTGAGTTCTTGGACCATGGGGACCTAATCAAATGGCGAGTTTAAGCGTTAGCTGCTAGGGATTGATTT
Organism: Candidatus Poribacteria bacterium; assembly: GCA_965204085.1. Taxonomy (GTDB): domain Bacteria; phylum Poribacteria; class WGA-4E; order WGA-4E; family JAJDTR01; genus JAJDTR01. Next base: position 1,213,868 of record CBDBEE010000003.1, read on the forward strand.
GGAGGATTTGCTCTCATGAAAATATCAGATCGGTGGGAAAATGTGACTCTGCTCGTGTCCGCCGTTGCGCTTCTTCCAATCTGGGTGGCGCAATCAAAGCAGGTGCCCATGCCCGGCGGGATAACCAGCCTGCTTCAGGTATTACAGTTTGTCTTGCTCGTGGTGCTTGTTACCATTCTGATACGGCGTGTTCGGAGGGTGGTGGCGGCATTCCGCGAAAACAAGAATCGGTGAGATCAAGCGAGCGGATAAATCAACCGATCATTTGTCGGGTGGGATCAAGTGAGTGGACAACGAACGCGATAGCTAATCCCGATAGCAAATCCCCCGCGATAGAGATCCCATCTTGCCTCGCCCACGGCTAACCCGTAGGTTGGGTTGAGCGAGAATACCATTTTGTATCAAATCTCCAAAGAGAATTCGGCTTTCCGATAACTGGTTCGTGTACAGATATTTAGCGAAACCCAACGTGCGAACACGTTTTTACAATCCGAATACCCAAGTCCTAAACAGAGTACATCATCCCTAATTGTCCACCCCGAATGCATCATATCCTCTTACCATTCTATCAATGAGGTTTCATCCAGATGAGTATCTTGGTTGTCGGATCCGCGGCGCTTGATTCGATTGAAACACCGGCCGGACGTGCCGAAGATGCCCTCGGCGGATCCGCAATTTATTTTTCAACTGCAGCAAGTTTCTTTTCGGATTCCATACGAATGGTCGCTGTCGTCGGCGACGACTTTCCACAGGAGCATGTCACATTCCTTGAGTCGCGGGGCATCGACATTGAAGGGTTGGAACAGGTGAAAGGTGGGCAGACGTTTCGATGGGGAGGACGCTACACCGACGATTTAAATTCGGCGTCTACACTTTTTACCGATCTTAATGTGTACGCTGACTTTCAGCCAAGATTGCCGGAGTCTTATCGGGATACGCCATACGTGTTTTTGGCAAACATCAATCCGGAGCTACAACTCAACGTTCTCGAACAGGTCAATCAACCAAAGTTAATAGTATGCGACACCATGAACCTTTGGATCAATAACAGTCGCGCAGCGTTGATGGCAACGCTTGCTAAGGTAGATATATTAATCTTAAACGACGCCGAGGCGCAGTTATTGACAGAGGAAAGCAATCTAATTTCCGCAGCTAGGAAGATTCTTACCTACGGACCAAGTCGAGTGATTGTCAAGAAAGGCGAGCACGGCGCCATGTCCCTTACCGAGACGACGTTTTTCTCCGCTCCGGCTCACCCGCTTGAATCGGTGTGCGACCCCACGGGGGCAGGCGATAGCTTTGCCGGCGGCTTTCTCGGCTATGTGGCTTCGGTCGGTGACACATCCGAGGAAACAATCCGACGGGCCATCATGTTTGGCACGATCGTCGCGTCATTCAATGTCGAAGATTTTAGTCTAAATCGTCAGCGTATCTTGAATCGCGCGCAGATTGATCGCCGCTACCAAGAATTGAGGGAATCGACGCGGTACTGAAGTCTGGGCTAGGATTTCGGCGTGCCACTAACCGCAGCGCGGTTGAATCGTGGTTGCGGTTTGAGCTAGGTGTGTGGTGAGAGCGACGCGGAGTGGAGAGGTGGGCAGTGCCCAACCTGCAAAAACTGATAAGATTGCTATCGCGCTCGCTTGATCTACATGATGTGAATCGCTCGATCATACGCCGCTTCAGCCGATTCCATCACCGCTTCGCCTAGCGTCGGATGAGCGTGGATGGTGTGCGCCAGTTCTTCCACGGTTGCACCCAAGCCGATTGCCACAACCCCTTCGTGGATGATATCCGATGCGTGTGCTCCGACAATATGCACGCCCAGGATATCTCCGGCTTCGGAGTCGGAGATAATTTTGACAAATCCGTCCGTTTCGCGCATGCCGATCGCTTTGCCGCTTGCGGCATAAGGGAATCTGCCCACCTTAACCTCGTACCCTTCCGAGGTGGCTTCGTTTTCCGTCATACCCACTCTCGCGATTTCGGGAATCGTGAACACGCACCAAGGAACAGTGCCGTAATCCATTTCGGCTTCTTCTCCCATGCAGTTTCGTGCCGCCACAACACCCTCTGCCGATGCGACGTGCGCCAGTGCGTAGCGGCTACACACGTCACCTACCGCATAAATACCAGGCACATTGGTTTCCATCCGCTCGTTGACAAGAATCTTCCCGTTTTCCGCCCCAACCCCGGCGCGCTCCAGTCCAATGTTCTCGGAGTTCAATCGTCGTCCTATCGAAATCAACATTTTTTCAGCCGAATATTCCGCGCCGGATTCCAGCGCCGCCTTAACCCCGTCAGCCGATTTCTCTACATGGGTCACGTTGGCACCGGTCTTGATTTCGATGCCCTTCCGTTTCATCGATTGTTGAACATGCCTGACAACCTGTACATCTTCGGTAGCTAGGATAGTCGGCAGAAGTTCAAGGACGGTTATTTGGCAGCCCAGTCCATTGTAGATGGATGCAAACTCGCAACCCGAAACGCCGCCGCCAACTATGATTAGACTTTCCGGTAATTCAGTCAATTCCAAGATACCGGTTGTGGTCAACACTTGCTGTTCATCAATTTCGAAGATCGGGATATTCGCAGGCTCGGAACCGGTCGCAAGGATGATTTTCGACGCGCTAACCTGCTCCACCGAACCGTTGGCTTTGTTCACCTCAATCGTATCGGCACCGGTCAGCCTACCATAACCATTTATTGTGGTAACCCCATTTCCTTTCAGCAGTTGTCCTATGCCCTTGGTCAGCTTCGTGACGGTCTCATTCTTGTGAGCCAAAACTTGGGGATAGTCAATCTCGGCGCCCTGAATTTTGATACCAAACCCCCCAGCGTCATGAACTTGGGTCATCAGATTGGCGACCGCATAGAGCGTTTTCGTCGGTATGCACCCTCGATTCAGGCATGTGCCTCCCCAGTCTCCCTGTTCAATCAAGCAGACGTTTCCGCCCAATTGAGCAGCCTTGATCGCCGCAACGTAACCTCCGGGACCACCTCCAATAATAGCAACGTCAAATTTGGACATCTCCCCCTCCGTAAAATTAGATTCCTGGTAGAATGCTCGCGGGGTATTATATAGACGTGCAGGGAGGGTGTCAAGATGATTTGCCGGAACAATCGGGTATCTGTACAAACAGTGCGATGGATGTACCTTAGAGCGAGTTTTTTGGGTAGGAGGAAATTCTGATTCCCGACCGCGATAGTAAATCCTTCAAGCGATCGATTAGCGAGTAGGATCTGCTATCGCCTTCCCTCCTTCTCACGGATGCTTTTACTGGTCACTGACCAGCAACTGAGCGAATAGATCAAGCGAGTGACTAACGAGTGCGATAGAGATCCCAAGGCGGTAGAGATCCACAGGCCACTGACCACTGCTTTTCCTTTTGAATCCATTTGACAATATCTTGTGGATGTGATATGATTAAATTGCTCGGATGGAGAATATAAACTTAAGACATTCGCGAACTCATGTTGGCGCGAAGGGCTTCATTCGCCTTGGCAATAAATTGACTACGGAGTGTTTTTGAAATGACCTACGTGATAGCCGAACCGTGTATTGATGTGAAGGATACCGCTTGTGTTGACGTGTGTCCCGTGGACTGCATCCACCCAACATCATCGGACCCTAGATTTGAAGAAGTCAACCAACTCTTCATAGAGCCGGAAGAGTGCATTGACTGCGGAGTGTGCGAACCTGAATGTCCGGTAGAGGCGATTTTTATGGAAGAGGATGTTCCGGAGGAGTGGACTCACTTTACGCAACTGAACGCAGATTATTTCCAGTAATGATCTGACGAATCTCAGGCGGGCACCGATCTTCACTGTTGACTGAGAAACGGGGATGGGTACTTATCCGGGAGTTGGCTCGTCGAAAGAGTTGGCATGAACCAACACGGCTGTCGGCTTGATCTATCGCGGTGAGATTTTCGTCCACCTCAGGTGGAAATGGTCGATTATGCCGCGTCTTTCGGGCGTAACCAGATTCGCCGTAAAGGCGTTGATATGCCTTTTTACCGTGATCTTGTATTCGTGTCCGTTAATCTTGTTTTGCGGCGACAAGAAGTAGGAGAGTGCCGTGACAGCGGTTTCCCGTCCACCTCAAAGCGGCATTCACAGACACTCGGTAGCGTTGAAAACTCAGTTTCGTGCGCTATTCTCCTCAAATCTCTTTCTTTGAACACACCCGAAATTTCTCAACCGCAGAGCGAAACAGGACGATTTTCGCACCGTTGCGCAGTACGAGTTTGATTTCACTCGGACTTTCCCAGTCGACACTGCCGCGGAAAACCTCGCCTTCACGCATTGTCACTTCGATGGGAATTCGATCTACACGGGCTGCTACGAGTTGCCCGGTGTCGATTTGGAATCCCTCCTCGGACGAACCTACGGGCCCCAGTTTACGATCTCGAATCTCTTCGTCGTAGTGGAAGATTGCTTGCAATTTTCCGTCGTCTTGAGTTTTATAGCAGAATTTGAGGTTTTTCCTTGAAATTTCAAGGTTCTCGTCATCAATTCGGAGAGTGAATTCGTATTTATTGAATCCTTGAATAGTTCCCGAAATGATTTGATGGTCGTACAAGCCGAAGATCATATCGGTTTGAAATTCAATCTGCTTCTGAATGTATAGGTTGCCGAAGGTTGGTCGATTAACGCGCTTCGATCCCGGTTTTGGAGCGGCGGCATCGGTGGCATGTTTCTTTGTTCCCTCATTCATTCGGGATTCGACATCTTCATGCGGGACAGATTGAAGAGACATATCATCTTCGTGGGATTCAACTTCACGGTTATCGGTAGCTCGAACGGGTTGATTCAGATTCAAACTCTTTTCCGGGTGCTGCGACAGGGGGCCCAAATAATCACGCGGGATAACGGCTTTGCCTTGACGAAGCCACTTCCGCTCGATTGGAGAAAGCAACACTTCGACATCTTGAGCGACCAGTCCCCTTTTCCCTTCGACGACGCTATATTCCACGCGTTGTCCAATCCGAAGTTCATCGTCTTCCCAGTATTTCACTGAAGAATTGTGTAAAAAAACATCCGCCTCTCCGCTGTCCTGTGCAATGAATCCGAACCCCTTTTCAGCGTTATAGTATTTGATTCGGCCTGTCGGCATATCTCCCCTACCTCTGCAATACCTTCATGCAGGAATCGTGTGTGAATGTATCGTTATTTTCTTAACGCATTCCGCCGCAATTACTCGCTGTGAAACAAGATTTAGAATCCCTTATCAATTATTCCGTGAATAACTAACGACATATCGGTGTCGAAAGATTCAAAGATAACGAATTTGGAAATCGACGCCGTAGTAAAGACAGGATGGCGGCTATGCAAAAAACGGTTGCAGCAGTTAATCACAAAACCGCGGCGGCAACGGATTCGGACAATCGTAGCTCCTTGCGGGATGCGATCGCTTCGATTGTATCATGTTCGTCGTCGATTCGGCAAGTCGTGCTAGTTACGGCGACTTCGTGGACGAGTGATAAGGGCAGCCTGCACCTGTTCTCGAAAGCAGCGGACCGGTGGCGCTTGGAGGAAAGGGACATTCCCGTGATGTTAGGCGAAAACGGGCTGGGGTGGGGAAGTGGCATCCATCGTACAATTAGTGATCCACCTCAAAAAGCGGAAGGAGATTCCAAGGCACCGGCGGGGATATTTCGACTTGGCACCGCGTTTGGCTATGATACAGAACCGCCAACAGGCACATTGATACCGTATCAATGTATTACAGAGAACGATTATTTCGTCGATGATGCCCAATCGGAAGATTACAATCGGTGGGTAAGGCTCGACGGGAGCACGAAGACGCCTCGGCAGATGTGGAATTCGTGGGAAGAGATGAAACGCCCCGACCATCTTTATGAGTTGGGAGCCGTTGTCGAACACAACGCTGCACCGGTCGTGAAAGGCAGAGGAAGCGCAATCTTTCTTCACGTGTGGAAGGCAAAAGGCGTACCAACAGCCGGGTGCACCGCAATGGCAAAGGATGACCTCGTGTCGTTGATTCGATGGTTGAAGCCTGCCAACAATCCATGTCTCATACAAGCCCCTGTTTATGAACTGGGGCGTTTGAACCTGGACACGAAAGCCTGCTTGTAGCATCAACCGACTGAATAATGAGATCAAGCAAGCGAATAGCGCGCGATAGCAAATCCTGCGATAGAAATCCCTCAACCGACCGAATAGGGAGGCCGATAGAGATCCCCAATGTCAATAGAACACAATCTCTCCCCGTGTCTGCACTCCAGAGGATCAAACGAGTGGATAGCGAGTGCGATAGTAGATCCTGTGCAATGTCGAGTGTCACTTGAGAGCATGCCATTATCCCTAGCGGAATAATTCATTCAGCAAGCAACACTTACTAGTCGGAGTCTCTTTCCTCGATCCAGAGGATCGAAATGTCAATAGAATACGACATGTCCAAATTTTTCCGCGCTCCAGAGGAGCGCCATGTGGTGTGTTACTTGGTAGCGCCCCATTATTCCTATCGGAATAATTCATTCAGCAAGTAACACGTTCTAGTCGGAGTCCCTTTCCTCGATCCAGAGGATCGAAACGTTAATAGAATGCGACATGTCCAGATTTCCGCGCTCCAGCGAAGATCAAGCGAATGGATAATGAGCGCGATAGAGATCCTCCATGTGGTGTATTGCTAGATAGTGTTACTTGATAGCATGCCATTATCCCTAGCGGAATAATTCATTCAGCAAGCAACACGTTCTAGTCAGAGTCTCTTTCCTCGATCCAGAGGATCGAAATGTCAATAGAATACGATATGTCCAAATTTCCGCACTCCAGAGGAGTGCAATGTGGAGTGTTACTTGAGAGCGCGCCATTATCCCTGTCGGAATAATTCATTCAGCAAGTAACACTTTCTGGTCGGAGTCCCTTTCCTCGATCCAGAGGATCGAAATGTCAATAGAATGCGACATGTCCAGAGTCCCGCACTCCAGAGGAGTGCAATGTGGAGTGTTACTTGATAGAGATCCTATAGCGAATGCGATAGAGATCCCCTTGCCCTGCTTTGGAAAGACTTGATTGGCGCCATTAATGCACTGTTAATAGACATCTTTCCAAAATAGCTCTTTGAATGTTAGCTTGATAACTTAACACGTATGTGGTATACTGTAACAGGCCAGCCGTAATGGCGGCGGAACTTTTGTCTATTAGCATTACGATTCCTGAGAACCCGCTCTAGCAAAGGAATTCTCCATTTCAGGAAATGCTAACACGCCGCTTGAATCGACGCTCCGAAAAACGGGGATCCAAGCGTTCATTGAGACAAGAGATGACCGAATGGGAAACATATTGAGCAGCAAATTTATAGACGCATCATTACTTTCTAAACCGCTATCCAAGCCTCCTCAAAAAATGGGGTGAAATATGTGCGCGGACTTTAGCGAAGTGTGTCGCACACGGCTTGAAGCCACGCCCGGCAAGGCTTCAAGCGCAATTTCAGAGCTTGTTGAAAAAATCCGCTCTAATTTCGACGGCGTCACTGTAAACGACACTCGAAGTCTGCTTGCCGTCGCGCGCTCCGTCATCCCATTGATGGCTTTTGGGCATGTCATTGAGCGAGTGAATTACAAGCGATCAACTGAGCGAATAGATTAACCGACCGAATAGAATCAAGTGAGTGAATCCTGATAGTAAATCCCAATAGTTCTTAGGGGGCGTAGGTTGGGTTGAACGAAATTCGTTAATGATCGTTAATCTTAGAGGCGTTTCCAAGTCCCCACTTTGCATGAACATGCCAAAAAATATGAGTGAAACCCAACATTAATGGTACATTCTTCCACCATCAGGCATTCTCTATAATCAGATGCGATTTCCCTTTGACAGGTACGGTGCAATCTTGACGATTCGTTATAATAATGCTACCATCTAGCCGTAGAGTGACCTCCGAATCGCGATGGTACCACATGGTATGAAGGAGAAGACTATGAGCATAGAATACCCGCCCCAGATTGATGAAATCGTCCAGAAACTCGATGCGCGTCAACCGCTGCCCCCGCTCGTGCCGGAGAAGGAGTGGAATTCTGAGTTGACGAAACAAATTCAAGCAACCCCGGTAACGGATCTCTTTAACGGTCAAGCGCTCAAAGATTCATCCTTGGCAAATGCCGTGAAATCCGGACTGCTGCTGTGGAACGATGCGTTGGATGACTCTCACAACGTCTCTCAAAGTATCCGCTCCAAGACGGGCAGTTATTGGCACGGTATTATGCACCGGCGCGAACCAGATTATAGCAATTCCAAATACTGGTTTGCACGGGTAGGAAGCCATCCCGTCTTCCCGACGCTACGGGTGCGCATTCTCAATATCCTCAAGGCTGGTTCAAACCAACCGGCTCAACTTGCCCGCTATGCGGAAGCAATCGAGCAAAACGACAACTGGAATGCCCCGCAATTTATCGATTGGTGCCAAGATGCTGCGGGACATAGCGATGGCGAGGTGGTTGAGTTTTTGCGGACGGTGCAGGTCGAGGAGATTAAACTCTTGCTGGAATACTCTTGTAGAAATGCGCTTTCCTGAAAGCGACTGGTTAACCATTTAGCTCGGATTCTAGGCACGGTGACCGGGCATCGTTGTTTTAGTGCACACTCCGCAAATGTATAACATACTATCGACCGGAAGACGGCATGCCTTGGTGGAGCGACATGCGGCAGTTTACGTTATAATAGGGTAAATTCTTATGAAGACGTCATCTCAAGAGAACGGTCAACGGTGGATTGAAAGCTGGAAACGTGCATCGGCTGCTTTGAAAGCGGTGAAACGACACGAACTCCGCACCTACGATTATGCGAAAAATCAAGCCATTGTAGACGGGATGTTACAATGGGCTTTTGAACATCGAAAGGTGCGATTGAGTAGCGGACTGGTTGAACAACAACGCCTTTTCATGAAGATGAAATCATCATTAGGTGATTCATAGCGTTAGTCCTGCACGAACAAACACTTGTCGATACCGGTTGGAGAAAAAACAATGGCGATGATTGAAATTGGATCTGCCAAACAGCTCTTCTTTGATGATTTCCTGATTGAAAATTTTACCAACGCCAAACAGGGACTGAACCCCGCTGTAAAGGTGGATGACAACCCCATCCTCCGGCCCGAACGCCCGTGGGAAGGGAACTTCATGCGACCCATCACGGTGTTTTTTGACCCAAGCGATCAGATCTTCAAGATGTGGTACTCCTCCTCAACTACCACGGTACGCCTTGAAAACGGGAAGCCGGTTCCCGGCGGTGCTTCGGGTATTCAGTGGGATATCCGAGGCGAAGTGATGTGTCTGGCGACCTCCGAGGACGGGATGCACTGGGAGCGACCATCGTTGGGGCTCGTCGAGTTTGAAGGCTCGACGGACAACAACCTCCTCCCCGAAAAGGAAAATCTGCCGAGGTCGCCGGGTTTCCTGGACCTGCACGAGAAAGATCCCGCCAAACGTTACAAGGCGATGCTCATGATCGGCGACACGCATACACGAGGGATGCAATACAATCTCTTCTATTCCCCGGACGCGCTCCACTGGACTCCCTACGAAGGCAACCCCGTCATTGATACGGGGCAGGAGTTGGGGCGTTGGGCGGGTCGGTTCCAAGGCTGGGATCCGATCCGCGAGACGTATTACGTCACGATGGAAGCCAGCCACCACTGGCGGGGACCTTACGGAAAACGGCTTGTCGGCAGGGCGGAAAGCCCGGACATGATAAACTGGAGTGAGCCGGAGATTATCCATGTGCCGGACGAGCACGACTATCCCGACACCGAGTTCTATAGCATGCCGCTCATCCCATACGAGGGCATCTACGTCGGGCTGCTGTGGATCTTCCGCACAACGAACGTGACGCATCATCCGGAGGTCATCTTCAGTCGGGACGGATTCCACTTTCAGCGGAACTACCGGGAACCCTTCATCCCGCGCGGCGGTTCGCTATCGGACTTTGACTCCAGCAGCGTGTACGCCGAAACCATGATCGTTCACGGGGACCGCATCCTGACCTACTATATCGGCACAAACAGTCGATCGCCTGAAATTGCCTTGAAGTTAGGCGACAAGTCCGTGGAAGGGATTGGGTTGGCGATCTCGCGGCTGGACGGATTCGTCTCTCTCGACAGCGGGAAGGGTTGGGTTACCAAGGACAGATCCGAGGAGGAACTGCAACACATCTACACCGAGCATCAAATTTTCCATGAGCCAGAGTCCTTCGGTCAGATGACGACACGCCCGTTCGGATTCTCCGGCTCTCGCCTGTACCTGAACACAAGCATGGCACCGACCGCCGCAGGACCGGGGCTAGGGGAGGTTCGGGTTGAGGTTTTAAGGGCAAACCACAAGAAATTGCAGGGATTTAGCTTCGACGATGCCGACCCAATCACAGAATCCGGTACGTCCCAAGTTGTCTCGTGGAACGGCAGCTCGGACGTGAGCGCGCTGGCTAACCAGCCGGTAAAGTTGCGTTTCTACTTCAAGAACGCCAAACTCTACTCTTTTCAGTTCAAGTAATGTCACCGACTCTGCGCGGAGATAAAAATACATGTTCCGCTTCACGCGTTCAATGCACAAGCATTTTAGAGAAATGGTATAATTTGTACATTGCGGTAGGTTCGGTTTCCTAACCGAACCGGTATTTATCCAGTCTCGTAGGTGCGGTTGGAAACCGCACCTACGGTGATGTGTGTAAATAACTATGTATGTGAATGACTACAAATGTCGTAACGCCCTAGCCACTGACTATTTTTCACTTGACCAAATAGCCGCGTCTGATATAATCCCGCAGCGTTTTCGACGTGGGCTGTCACGGTTTCCAGAAGAGGAGTCATCGACGCACTAATGACCACCAATTCATCTTGACTCAACAAACAAGGTTGTTATTGAAAACAGAATTTCGTAAGTCTGCATATAACACCATCTCACGCAAGGAGGCAATACCATGAATCTTCGAAGCGCACGTTCCTGCCGACATCTCGTTCCGGTTGTTTGTATACTTGCAATCGTGATGCACACCGCCCTCGTCTATGCAGGTTCGGTGCCACCGGCGTTTAAGTATCAGGAGATTAAAAGGCTTCACAAGAAAATGCTCCAAGGCAGCGGATCGGGCGACTTAAACACGCTTATCGATAAAGCGGCAGTGTTTGTCAATGAGCATCCCGGGTATAAAAGGGTAGCACGAATCCATTATATTCTGGGCAATGCTCTGAGCCGCGCAGATCGCCCCGAGGAGGCGCTCCAGACGTATCAACGCCTCACAAAGGATTACCCCGATGGTTCGTTCCCGGGGGACGCATGGCTGGAGATGGGACTGGCTTATGATAAGTTGGGGCGGCATGACGAAGCTGACGCCGCTTATCACCAGCTTGTCAATCACCCCAAGTACGGCTCTCGTCCCTTTGCCAAGACCGCCAAGAGCATACTGGCTTTGGATAGAGCGTCTCGCAACGGCGAAATCCCGTCCAATAGATTCCAAATGGGATCGCCGGACGAACTGCTCGGTAAACCGGCCATCGACTTCCATGTCAAGGATGTGAATGGAGGGGACCTTTCCTTGGAAAACTACCGCGGGAAAATCGTGTTGCTCGATTTTTGGGCGGTGTGGTGCGCGCCTTGCCGCGCGGAGACACCGCATCTGAAAAGGGCATACGAGGCGTTTAAAGATCGGGAATTTGAGATAGTCGGCATCAGCCTGGATCACGAAAAATCCAAGTTACTGGCATACATTGAGGAGCACGATATCGCTTGGCCCCAGTTTCTTAATGAGACAGGGGAAAACGATGTTGCTCAAAAATATAAAGTCATGGCAATTCCGCAGACTTTCCTCATTGATCACGAAGGCGTGATTCGCAAAGCGGACCTGCGAGGACGTGCCCTTGAACCGGCGATTGCCGAATTGATTCAAGAACGTGATGCAAATTTGGGGGCGGCAACCAGCCCCGAGAAGTGATAATTCTGGTATTGATTTATAAACGGCGTCACAGATGAACATCCTTGGTATTGACACCTCGTGCGACGAAACTGCCGCCGCTGTCGTCGTTGATGGGAGAGAGGTTTTATCCAACATCATCTCTTCGCAGGTTGACCTGCATCGGAAGTACGGCGGGATTGTACCCGAACTGGCGTCTCGGAAGCATGTCGAGTCGATTAACTACATCGTAGACCAAGCTTTGATCGAGGCGGGAATTACGTTTGATGATCTCGGTGCTATCGCGGTAACGAATCGCCCCGGATTGATAGGCGCGCTCCTCGTTGGCGTTGCCGCGGCGAAATCTCTGGCATACGCGCATGACCTTCCATTGCTCGGCATTAATCACATCGAAGGACATATCTACGCGAACTTCATGGTGCACGAGGAACTCCCTTTTCCGCACGTTTGTCTGACGGTCTCCGGGGGACATACCCTATTGGTCGAGGTGCAAGCGGGATGGCGGTATGAAGTGCTCGGGGGTACGCTGGACGATGCTGCCGGGGAGGCGTATGACAAGGTTGCGCAGTATCTCGGTCTCGGCTTCCCCGGTGGAAAGGTAATCGACGATTTGGCAAAGCAGGGCAATCCCGCGGCGATTGAATTTCCCCGCCCGATGCTCGACAGCGGCGACTATCAGTTCAGTTTCAGCGGGATAAAAACCGCCGTTAGATATTACGTGGAGAAAGCGAAGTCTTCCGGGATGATGCCTCCTATCGAAGACATCGCGGCAAGCTTTCAGGCTGCTGTCGTAGATGTGCTGGTGCGCAAGACCATCCGCGCGGCAGAAGAGAAAGATGCAAAAGCCGTTACGCTGACCGGCGGTGTCGCCGCGAACAGTCAACTCCGCGTCTCAATGTCCGAAGCGGCAAATAGCCTTGGCGCAAACGTCTACTATCCGCCAATCAACCTATGCACCGACAACGGCGCAATGATTGCCGGCATCGCATATCACCAGTACCAGACCGGGCAGAGGGATGCGCTTGACCTTAACGCGTCCGCTGCCGGACCAATTGCGGAGTTGCAACATCAGATTGCCTCGTAGGGCGGTTTGTCATTCTCTCAAAGTTTGCATGTTTATTTCCTGTTCGCGAGTCGGGCTAGAAGCCCGACCTACTGGATTGGGTAGTAATACCGTTTCGCTTGAATAATAGTGCATATGATGTCTGAATCATATCATCCACTTTCTTCGTAGGCGGGAATCAAGCGACCAAATAGGGAGTGCGATAGAGCTCCCCTTGCCCCGCTTTGGAGAGACTTGATTGACGCTATTAATGCGCCGCCAATATATAGAAATGGTATGACTTGGATTACCTATATTCGTGAATTCATTTCCTCCGCAACTGCTCAATCAAGCTGTTGAACTTTTAAGAGATGGCGGTGTTGTCGCTTTCCCAACCGATACCGTATACGGCGTAGGAGTCGACCCGTTCCAACCGGAAGCGGTGCGAAAGCTGTATCGGATAAAGGGACGACCGGATGACAAACCGATTGCGATTCTCGTTGGTTCGATTGCGGATGTCGAGCAGGTCGCTCAATCTGCTTCAGAACCCTTTTCTCGACTTGCTGATCGGTTTTGGCCCGGAGGATTAACGCTGATCCTTGAAGCGCAAGATTTACCGCCTGAAATCACCGCGGGTGGAAGTACCGTGGGCGTCCGAATGCCAAATCACCCGTTGACGTTAGAACTCCTGCGTAGCTTTGGTGGTCCAATCGCAACCACCAGTGCGAACAAATCCGGAGAGGAACCGGCAACTTCTGCCGGAGAAGTGGGCGCCCAACTTGGAAATCGCGTCGACCTGATTGTGGACGGCGGAACTACCTTCACGAAAGTCGCCTCGACGGTGCTGAATCTCTCGGTTTCGCCCCCAAAAATCCTCCGTCACGGCGGCATTCCTGACGAACTGTTGATGGAGTGTCTTAAAGACTAAAAACCTGTTCACACAAACCGCGTGAATTTACTCTCACACTCTTGACGGAGTAACCACGCAAACAAAAAATTGGCATCTATTTTCGTAACTGTTTAGTCCCTTGATTTCTGGAGTCGAGCACTGTGAATCTAGACTGCTTTTTTCCCATTTTCGAGGCGGATCTCGTGTGGATGCTCATTTTTTCGGTTTGTAGTAGGGATCAAATGAGTGAATAACGAATGCGATAGAGATCCCTCTTCATTGCCCGTCCTATGGCTCTGGGGTTTTACTGACCACTAATCACTAGCCACTAAACACTTACTTATTTTCCAAACAGGTCGAGGATGATGAGGAATGGAATCTTCCAACCTTCCATTCTTCCAGCACCAAACCGATGGAGGATACTCTCATGGCACGACAAGTATTCGTAGACATCGACACCCAATATGATTTTATCAGCCGAGACGGAGCGCTATCCGTGCCCGGCGCCGAAGAGATTCGAGGCAACTTAAAAGCACTGACGGATTACGCCGTGCAGAACGGCATCAGGATTGTCGCCTCCGCGGACGCCCATGTCCCGGATGACAAAGAGTTTGAAGTTTTCCCTCCTCATTGCGTCCAGAACACCCCGGGACAGAAGAAAATCGAGGAAACAACCACGGCGGCTACGGTTGTGCTTAAGAATGACGCAACAGAAACAGCGCGAGCCTATCAGATCGAAGACGCCGACCAGATTCTGTTGGAGAAACAAACTTTCGACGTGTTCACCAATCCCAGCGCGCCCGGAATATTTGAGGCAGCCGGCGGAGATGAATACATTGTTTACGGTGTAGCCACCGATTACTGTGTCAAGGCTGCCGCCGTTGGTTTGCTTGAACGAGGTTACAACGTGACGGTCGTCGAAGATGCTATCGCGGCTGTTACGGAGCAAACGGGAAAGGAATCCATCGCGCTGATGGAGGAGATGGGAGCGGCATTCAAGACGACGCATGAGGTTGTCGGCGGGTAGTCGGAGACACGCATGGACACTTGCGGAAAAACCGGTTTGGCGTATCACCCCGATTATGTCAATCACGACACGGGACCGGGGCACCCGGAACGTCCGGATCGCATCAGAGCCGGGATCCAGGCGATTCAGGAATCAGATTATTGGGAAGAACTGCATCACATTGAACCGACCCATGTCGCCGTAGAGCAACTCCAGTACGCGCACGCTAGCGACTACATCGACCATGTTCGGCGATGCTGCGAGCAGGAAATCAACCTTGATTACGACACTCCCGTTGTGCGGGAATCGTTCGACATTGCCCGCCGCTCAACAGGCGGGTTATTGAGGGCGGTTGATGCCGTTATGGCGGGAACAGTTCGACACGCTTTCGCGCTCGTCCGTCCGCCCGGTCACCATGCCACGCCAAGCAGAAGCATGGGATTCTGCCTGTTCAACAATGTGGCGATTGCGGCTCGCTACCTGCAGCGCGAGCACGGTATCCCCAAAGTAGCGATTATTGATTGGGATGTACACCACGGAAACGGCACACAGGATATTTTCTATGCCGATCCATCGGTCTTCTTCTTCTCCATTCACCAATCGCCGCTATATCCGGGTACGGGCGCAGCCAACCAAACCGGCTCCGGAAATGCGGTCGGCACAACACTCAACGCGCCAGTGCCGCCCCGTAGCGATATCGGCACCTATGTAGAAGCCTTCGAGAAGGTTCTCACCCCTACGTTGCTGGATTTCTCACCGGATTTCATACTCATCTCAGCCGGATTTGATGCCCACCGGTTGGATCCGCTCGCCACAATCAAGCTGACTGGCGAAGGGTTCGCAACCCTTACTTCAATCGTTCTCGATATTGCCGCAGAAACATCTGAGGGGAAAATCGTCTCGGCATTGGAGGGGGGATACAGCCTGAAGGGGTTGTCGGAGTCGATCGTCGCGCATGTTGGGCAACTCGCAAAAAGCACATGAAAATGGGTAAATAGTCCGTGAAACCGAGTTTTTTCCCGAAAACTCGGTTTCTTTTCTTCTATCCTCCTGTAGGGTGCAATCAAGCGAATGGATAATGAGTGCGATAGAAATCCCCTGCGCACCAGTTTTGTAGGGTGGGCACTGCCCACCGTTACTCTGCAACCTCTAATCTTTTCCTGCCCACATGAATAGCGACGATACCAAATGTCTTCCGATAAAACCGAACAGCCTCCAGCCCGCATGAACGCATAATACTCGCCAATTCCTCACAATCGGGAAAATCCATCACAGATTTCGGGAGATAGCCGTAAGCATCGTCTCTGTTTTTCGAGACCAGATTCCCGATGAAGGGTAGAACCTTCGTAAAGTAAAAGTAGTAGAACCACCGAAACAGCCGATTATTCGGTTGTGTAAACTCCAAAATCACGATACGTCCGCCGCTGACGGCTACCCGCGCCATCTCTCGGATACCGTTTTCAAGGTCGGCAACATTGCGAATACCGAACCCGACCGACACCACATCAAATGTGTTCTCCGCAAACGGGAGCACGAGCGTGTCCGCCTCTATAGGAATAAAAACCTTCGAGCGTTTCTGTTTCTCAACCTTCCGCTTGCCGACGGCCAACATTTCAAAGCAGAAATCCGTCCCGATTACCTCCGCATTTACTCCTATTTCATCGGCGTAGGCGAGGGCAAGTTCCCCGGTGCCCGTGCAGACATCGAGCACCTTGCTCCCCTGTGTGACGCCGCTGACACGAGCGGTAAACCTCCGCCATGAACGATCAAATCGGAGGCTCAAGAGCGAATTGAGGAAATCGTATTGCCGTGCTATGGAGGAGAAAATCTTGTGAACGTAAACTGCCTTGTTCATTGAGATCCCATGGTTACGACTGTAGGAGTGATGAAAAGAATGGACAATGATTAAACGAGTGGATAGATCAAGCGACTGGATAAGGAGCGCGATAGAGTTCCCCTGCGAAAGAGATCCCTCTTCGACTCGTGGTGTACCGGGAATTGAAATTCCCGTTTACCATTAACTACGCAACTCGCCGCCCAATTCTTCACTTAACCTTTTAACGATTTTCCCATGAACCCGATCTACTTGTTCATCGGTAAGGGTTTCCGTCGGGGAGGAGTATTCAATGGCATAGGCGAGGCTTTTCTTGCCATTCGGTACTTGGTCTCCGATGTAGAGATCGAAAAGACGCACCGATGTGACCAAATCGCCGCCGACAGTACGGATAAGCTCAACGGGACGACTCGCGGGAATATCCGCATCAAGCACGATGGCGATGTCTCGATTAACGCTCGGATAGATTGAAATCGGCTCAACTCGCCGAGTCATATCTGCCGCATCTGCCAAGACCTCAAAATCAAACTCGAACAGATATGCCTTGTACCCAAGATCGTAGTTCTGTTGTACTTCCGGGTGGATTTCTCCAAAGATGCCGAGATGTTGTCCACTAACTTCCACAGATGCATTTCGACCGGGATGAAAGAGCGGATGGCGCGTCGGGGCGATGGTGTGGTCGGATATGCCGCACACATCGAGCAAGCCTTCGACAACTCCCTTGATGTCGAAGAAATCCGCCGCCCGGTACGGATCGCCATAAACACCGGCTCCGATATTCCCCGCGATGACACCCGCCACACGCTCGGGTTCGATCGGCAACTCGGAATCTCCACTAGGCACGAACACTTTGGACATCTCGAAGAGTTGGATATTTTCTACGCGATGGTTTCGATTTCGCTGCGCATTCTCTAGCAGGCTTGGAACCAGTGTGGTTCGCATTATCGACATCTCTTCGCTCAATGGATTCCGAATATTTAGCGCATCTCTGACGCTATCGGAGGCTTCAAGCCGTATACGGTCAAAACCTCTCGGGTCGTAGAAGGAGTAGTTGACGGCTTCCGTCATTCCCGATGCGACAAAGTGTGTCTTCAACCGTTCTCGTAATTCCGATTTTGCGGTCGATGGAGGCGTAGGAACGTCGCCCGTGGGCATAGTTGTCGGAATGTTGTCGTAGCCGTGCACGCGCGCAATCTCCTCGATTAGGTCAATCTCACGGCTGACATCCGGACGAAAGGTTGGGACCGTAACTTCAAATGCGGGTGACACCTCGAATCCTAGACGGGTCAAGATGTCGACCATTTCGTCCGAGGCAATCTGTGTACCCAATACGAAATTGGCACGCTCCGGACGCAGCTTCACTTGGTCAGGTTCCCGTTTTCCCGGGTGAACATCGACGATTCCCGCCGCGATTTCTCCACCCGCGATTTCCGCAATTAGCTGCGCCGCGCGGTCGATAGCCGGTATCACACCCTCCGGATCCGCACCGCGTTCGAATCGGTGCGATGCTTCGGTGTGCATACCCAGCGCTTTTGAGGTTTTTCGGATGCTTGGCGGATGGAAGTACGCACTCTCAAGCAACACATCAGTGGTCTGATCGGAAATCTCCGAATCAAAACCGCCCATGACCCCAGCCAAGGCAACCGGATTCTCGGCATCCGCAATCACCAACATGTCGGAGGTGAGTTTTCGTTCTGCTCCATCGATTGTTGTGAGGGTTTCGTCGGGCGCCGCTCGTCGCACAACGATCCGGTTTTCAGCCAGTTTATGATAGTCGAAAGCATGCAGCGGGTGACCGCATTCCATCAGGACAAAGTTGGTGATATCGACGACGTTGTTGATTGCCCCGACGCCGATTGATTCGAGTGTCTGCTGCAACCATTTCGGTGATGGTGCAATCCTGACGCCTCGAATAACCCGTGCCGCGTAACGAGGACACAGCTCCGGGGCATCGATCACCACGCTCGTCAGTTCCCGGACATTTGCGGTGCCCTCTTTCACGTGGACTGACGGCAGTTTTACACGATTGCCCGTCTCTGCTCCGATCTCTCTTGCGATGCCGATCATGCTGAGACAGTCCGGTCGGTTCGGCGTGATTTCCAGTTCCAAAACAGCGTCGTCCAGCCCCAGTGCTTGCGCTAACGGCGCACCGATTGGGAGGTCATCGGAAAGCGCCATCAATCCCGAGGCGTCATCGCCGATTCCCAACTCTTTTTCCGAGCAGAGCATTCCGTGCGATTCTTCCCCGCGGATTTTCGTCGGTTTAATGCTTAAGCCGGTAGCCAATTCCGCCCCAATCAGAGCGACAGGTGCTGCCATCCCCTCGCGCGCGTTCGGAGCGCCGCACACGATCTGCAAATCGGTGCCCTGTTCTACATCAACATCGCACAACACCAGCTTGTTTGCATTCGGGTGGTTTCTGACAGTGTTTATTCTACCTACGACCACGCCATCCAAACCCTCTCCAAGTTGCTTGATGGATTCGGTCTCAACCCCGAGCATCAACAAACGATCCGCCAATGCCTTCGGAGAGAGGTCAAAGTCGATGTATTCTTTTAACCAGTTTATTGATACATTCATAAATGATGTTTCTCCGCTCTCGAATCATACTTCACGATGGAATCTTCAATCCTCAAATCCCAAATTTTGCATCGAAACCGAGTTTTTCTCGAAAACACGGTTTCTTCCTTCCTCTGGAAGTGTAGATTCGGCGATCGCCAAATCGTCGATATGCTCTTTTCTCTTGCCTTCAGTGTTCATGGAAAATCGTTTAGTCACATCATCTGCTCCAGAAGATTGAGGATGTTGTGGAGAAGAATTTTCCAACCTTCCACTCTTCCAATCCAACCCTCTCAAAACTGCCGCAGAAACCGCAAATCGTTTTCATATAGCGCGCGTATATCCGGAATACCGTACCGTATGCTCGCGATGCGTTCGACGCCCATTCCGAACGCAAAACCGGTAACTTCATCCGGACTGTAGTTGGCGAATTGGAACACGTTTGGATCGACGGCTCCCGCTCCCAAGATCTCAAGCCACCCGGTTCCCGAGCAGGTACGGCAGCCCTTGCCGCTGCACACCGTGCAAGAGATATCGACCTCCGCGCTCGGTTCCGTGAAAGGGAAGAAGTGCGGACGAAACCGCATATCGGTCTGATCGCCGAACATCTGACGCGCGAAGGACTGGAGAACACCTTTCAACTCGCTGAACGTGACGCGGTAATCAACCAACAACCCTTCGACTTGATGAAAAGTCGGCGTATGCGACACATCGTAGTCGAGCCGATAGGCTTTCCCCGGTACTATGATTCGCACTGGCGGTTTGTGCTTTTCCATGAAACGGACTTGAACGGGCGAGGTGTGCGTTCGCAAAAGCACCTCATCCGTGATATAGAGCGTATCCTGAAGGTCCCGAGCGGGATGATCCGCTGGGGTATTCAAAGCGTCAAAATTGTAGTATTCGTGTTCGATTTCCGGTCCGTCGGCGACGTGGAACCCCATTCCTCGAAAAATTTGCTGCACACGGTCAATGGTTTGCGTAATGGGGTGCTTCTTCCCCATCTGCGGACGTCTGCCCGGCAAGGTGATGTCAATCGCCTCCGCCGCAAGCTGTTTTTCGCGGTCTTGTTGATTCAAACGTTCGCCCACCTCCTCGAAAGCCTTCGTCAGGTTCTGCCTCACTTCATTTGCCAGTTTTCCTATGACAGGACGTTCCGCGTCGGTGAGTGCCCCCATGCCTCGCATGACAGTGGACAACAGCCCCTTCCGTCCAAAATACTTAATTCGGAGTTCCTCAAGATCGGCTGAATGTGTCACTACTTTGAGTTCGTCAAGCGCGTCAGCCTCAATCTTCTTCAACTCTTCTTGCATACTTACCTCCCGTGGTGCCGCAAAAAAAACGCCTATCGCTTCAGTCCCTAGGGACGAAAGCGATAGGCGTCGACTTCCGCGGTACCACCCTAATTAACAGATTTCAGAACTCGCGTTGAGAATATGAGCGCGAAACCGAGTTTTTTCTTGAAAACTCGGTTTCTTAAATTTGCTTTGCACATTCTTTTGACATGTGCCGATTCCAAAACCTGTTCACTTTATTGATTGGTCAATAACGGTGACCCCCGGCGCGAGCCTACTTTGCCAACGCGGCGTTCAACTCGGCGGCTCCGGGATGAATTTCGGCGGTCAATCTCGAAAATGCGCTTTCAGCCGATGACGCATCCTCTCTTATCGAGACTCTCCAACCGCTTACTGTGTCCCTTCAAAGCCTTTGGCGAAATTAATTCAATAGTTTCAGAACACTAACCTTTTGCCAGCTCTACAATCCGTCCGAATCCCTTCTCATCGTGAACAGCGAGGTCCGCCAACACTTTTCGGTTTAGATTGATCCCGGCTTTCTTCAAACCACTTATCAGACGGCTATACGAGATTCCATGCGCTCTGGCGGCGGCGTTAATGCGTGCGATCCACAGTTTCCTGAACTCCCGCTTGCGAGCGCGCCGATGGGCATACGCGTAATTCCACCCCTTTTCGACCGCCTCGACAGCGGATCGCCTCAAATTGTTCCGTCCGCCGCGATAACCCTTCGAGAGCTTCATAATTCTCTTGCGGCTTTTTCGACGGATACTTCCGGTTTTGACTCTTGGCATTCGTAGCTCCTCAACAGTAGAAAAAACTGAATTTCATCCTTGAATCAGACGATTAAGTTTTTTGACATTTGTGGCATCGGCAAGGGTACTCTTTCTCAACCTCCGTTTACGTTTCATCGATTTGGTCAAGAACAGATGGCCAGAATTGGCGCGATGCCTACGGATTTTACCCGTGCCGGTTACTTTAAGCCGTTTCGCTGCCCCTTTATGTGTTTTTATCTTTGGCATTTGGATGATCCTTAACTAACTTGAAAACTACTATGATGACTTTGGCGGTGATTTTGGGTTTAGAATCATGAGCATGACTCGTGATTCCATTCGAGGCGGTTGTTCAACATCGGCAATTTCGGCAACATCTTTAGCAAGCCTTTCCAACATCAGCTTTCCAAGATTTGTGTGCAACATCTCACGCCCCCTGAATCTGACCTCCGCCTTGACCTTCCAACCGTGGGCCAAAAACTCCTCGGCGTGCCGCTTCTTGAACTGATAATCATGCTCCGCCGTATCAGATCGGAACTGGATTGTCTTCAAGACAACCTTGGCTTGTTTCTTCTTGGCTTCTTTCGCACGCTTGCTCTTTTCATACTGGAACTTGCCGTAGTCCATAATTCGGCAAACAGGCGGATCCGCGTTGGGCGACACCTCTACCAAATCCAGCCCTACCGCTTCGGCACGTTCCAAACCTTCTCTGGGCGAAATGACGCCAAGTTGCTGATTGTCTTCATCAATAACCAAGACTTCCTTTGCCCGAATCTGGCGGTTTACTCTGTTTTGCGGTTGCCCCTTTTTCGGGAGCCGTCTACCTCTATGTTGTATTTTTCACACCTCCACGTGTGTGGCTGGTTTTATCTGGGGAAGAAATTAACGATTAAGAGACCATCTAGCGAGCAGCATGTCACGACCGAGAGATTGCTTCTACATCTTACGTTTAATCTGTAGTTTCGAAGATCTCAATTACGGACGGCAAATATAGATTGGAGTGAATTTTAGCATATTCGTGCAGTAGATGCAAGCCAAAATCCCCGTGAACAGAAATCTGCGATTATCAAATCACCGATTTCCTTTCTTTGTCATTGTACGTCTAGTCTAGAGCGAAGAAGGAGACACTATTACGACGAAAAATTGGACGCGATTGTCCTGAAATATAACGAATTGCTGTTGAAAATCAAAAGCAAGCGGAAGTATAATTCGGGAAGAATCCTCCTAGATTGTGGTGATAAATTACACGATGGTTTGATCTCCATGTTCGCTTAATCACGTGAACCGAAGTAAATCCTCAAGGATAAGATTTATGCCTTACCTGCTTGTGTCGATTTGTCTCCTCCGTTTTGTGAAGGTAAGCTGCGAATCAAGGAACATGCAACCTTTCAAGGACTACATGGCTAGCTGTGTATAATACCAATTATGTGATATTGTTCCAACAATTCACATGTGCGGTAAGCATTTGGCTTTCGCCGCAAACCAACTTAAGCTAATCCAATCTCTTTGAAAGGAAGCAGATTATGTCTTTCCTGAAGAAACACTGGCGATTCACCGTGCCGGCAGTGGTTGTGCTTTGTTAGGATTTTCTAATAACCTAAATGGAGGTATATTATGTCTTCGAGAATATGTATAACGCTGGCATTTATAGGTATTAGCGTATTCCTACTTTGTATCTTAGTAGGCAAGGCGTTACATCTTAACTCCGGCGAAACGACTCAATCTGATAGAGTTTACGCTTTACCTGAGTCAAGGCAACAAATGGTTAAATCCGAAACTCCGAAGGACGGAGAAGAGCCACAATCCATGAAGGAAGAATTGGAAGTGGTTCATAAGGAATTGGAAGATGCTAGGCGGGAATATAAGAAACTGGAAACTGAACTAGCCTTAGAGAAATCTAAGCCAAAAACTAATCCCGAACTTCGGAAAGAAATCGTTGAGATTAGTACATACATGAGGAAATCCTTTTTTCCGAAAATGGAAGAGTTATTGCCTTATGTAGAGTACATACTTGAGAATGATTATTCGCTGGACGCTAGTGATCCTGAACGTTTTGCGATTAACTATGAAACGCTGAGAGAGTTTAGCGGAATCGTGGATGAGTTTACAACGAAACTTGCCGATGCTTCCCCGTCTGCTAGGGATATAGTTTATGGAAGTATGAGACGGAATTGGGGAGATGATGTCGCTGAGGTTTTTATCTCCGAAGTTGATAGAAAACTTGGAGGTGACTTATGAAAAGGCTCTTCCCCTTTATCCTACTGTTGGTTACTTTGCCGTTATATGCTCATACCGATCCAGAACTAGATGAAAAGGTTCATCACGATATGCACGTAGCGGAACGGGATAACCTACAAAATCAAATCGATCAACTCCGTGAACAGGTTCAAGCTAATACCGAGGGAGTAGCGGAGAATCGGGAAACTAACGAGCAACAACAACGGGAAATCGATTGGAATACACGGAAAAACGACCAGCAAGATGTCGAGTCAATTATAGATTCCGCAACTAGCGGAGGTGTAGGAACGGCTATTGCTGTCGTAAAAACGCATCGAAAAATTTCGGAAGTTTTACACCGTGTCTATCCAACCCCTAATATAGAGTCACCTTATCCTGAATTTCCGTTAATTCCGATTACTCCGCCAACAACTTCAACTCCACCACCTTTACCTGAGCCACCAGAGCCTTATAATACCATTTCTCTAAAATGCTTGTGCATTGATCGCGTGAATCAGGTCAAGAAATTTGCGTGGAGCGGAACAAGAAGTCTCACCTCCGCGCAAAACCGGCGGGGCAAGATGCCCCGCCTACATAGAAGGTAAACGATATTATACAGACATCACATGCACTGTTATTCAAGAGAAATGGTATAATCCACCCACGGTAACTACTCCAGGAGACGGAACGCCACCAAGTATAGAACACAAGCCACCACCAGCCATTCCACTTGTGCCTATGCCTGACCCGCCTAGGAGACCGAGTGGGCAATATAGGGATGATTATGACGCCACGGGTAACTCTGATTCGGATGATGACGATGAAGAAGAGGATTTAGTTGATAAGATTCCCGTTAGGCCATAGTAATTTGGAGGGCAGCCAAGGAAGGGCTAGGTTCAGTATTTGCCTAGCCTTTTTTTATGCGAGGATTAGCCAATTAGCCAATACGTAGAAAGGGAAGGGGTTAGGCAGGAAAGATAGAAGCCTTTCACGGTTTTTCTCAATTCTCTATCTTTCCTGTTGCCCTTTCATAAAAGGGGATAAAATTAGCTACGAAAAGATTCAATTTGCGCGCGCGTACCAGCAGCTAAATTTATTCCCTCTAATATAATTAGGAGTTACGCAGTTGGCTCAAGCGTATAGAGAGGTTCTGCCAAATAAGCACGCACCGCATCTCTGACAATAGAGAGTTTTGCGTCAAACCAACTGACTCCGGTGTGATGGCAGTAATGCTCGATTCTCAAAAAGGCTCTCAGCGCTAAACCGATATGATTTCTTTGAGTACGAGCCGACCGTGTTTGTGCCCGTTCAATGCCAACGAATTGCTTAATTCCACGATGATATTCCTCTATGCTCCAAGACCATTCCGCATATTTGAGATGCTTTAACTCGTCCATTTGTAAGTCATTGGTTGCCCACTATTCAATACCACCTTCTGGAGTGTCAATCTTGAATACTCGAATCAATCCATATCCTTTTAAATGGACAATAGTCCCGGTTGATTCAATCGGAACTGTACTCACAGGGCGGTTGCCGGAATAATCTTTATTCACCAGTCGGTTGGAAGCTAGGCAAGTAAGCCATCTCCAACCATGACCTCGCACCGCTTTTAGATTCTCTAGGCTAGCATACCAACTATCAAAGCAAATACATTCGGGAGCAAAACCACGTTTCTTCGCTTCCGTGAGCATGGCACGGAAATGGTCATTTTTCGTCAAGCCATCATTGACTTTGTTATAGATTCGATAATCACACGGAATATGCCTATCGCCATCAGTCCAAAGCAAAGTGATTAGGTTAATTCCCTGCACCACTTGATGATGTTTCCCTGACCAGTGTTTTGTCACTAGTTCAATTTTTTGGGAATAGGGTTTATCCAGAGTCGAGTCATCTATAACCAAGATTCCTGATTCCAATTTCACCTGATGTTTCGATTCGCGCCACAGTTTGCCGCTGTCGGGTTCCTCCCGATGCAGCAGCCGTGTTATCGAATCATGAGCCGGTGGGTTATCGGCTTGGGGTTGAACTTTTTCCGCTTCAAGACAACTGTAACTTTTCTGAGCACCAACTAAGAAATCAACATAGTCAGTGTTAGTATATTTGGGTGGATTCATGCTCAAATTATAAACTATTTGCACTCAACTGCGTAACTCCTAACTTATCTTCAAAATTCTTTTATTTCTCACTGCTTTTGCACTTACCATACTTGAACCGAGCGATAGCTCCCCGCTCGGCTATTTCCGCTCTCGCGTAATGAGCCGGCATCTTGGAATCCTTCCATCTTCCGGCAGTTTGCATATCCACAACGCTAGCCCCTGCCTTTGCCAGTGAGACCGCAGATCCCACACGCAGGGAATGACCGGAGACAAAGCCTTTGACCCCCGCCTGTTTAGCCCGCTGTTTTATGGCTTCGCGGGCGGGATTGACGGTCAGGCGTGAATCCTTAACGCGATCGCCGCGGCGCATTCCCCTGAACAACGCCCCGTTGTGAATACCGCCTTTCTTCATATAGCGGCGAATAACGTTCAGCGTTGCATCGCCGATGTAAAGCGTTTCGCTGTTCCCTTCCTGATTGGTTTTACTGGATTTGATGGTAAGTACACGATCAACATCTTCCACATTCACTGCGACAACTTCACTGATGCGCAACAAGCAATCGGACATTAGCCGTATCATTGCCGAATCACGGAGCCCTGTAACAGTCTTCGTAGATTCAGCGCAAGCACAGACCTTTTCGACATCTTCCCATGTAAGGCCTTTTACTTGACCACGACCGCGGCTGCGGCCATCGCGCCGAATCCCCGCAAGGGTTTTTGCGGTAATTGCTCCGACAACGTCATTCCGATTGACGTTCTTAAATTTCCACCTTACCGCGGCAACAACTTGCGCAATTGAAGAAGGGGATTTTCCGTTGGTGTGGAGTTGAGTAAGATATTGCGCCAGCAATGCATCATCAAGAATCCGATTGTCAAGCCATACTTCAAGTTTCGCTATGGCATGTCGATAGGCTTTGAGCGTGTTATCCGAGGCAGATGCGCGTATCAACTCGGTAGTTTCGTTGTTAACACCAGAGTTTTGATTATTAACCGTCGTGAATGCATCCATGGTACAAATCTCCTTGTCGTTGCGAAGCGGAACGTAAAAATAGTAGTGTATAATTAGTATTATACACCAATAAAATGCATACGTCAAGCCTAATTTCAAATTTTTTTCATTTTTTCAATTAGTTGTAATGATCAGCTTGATGTAAGACACTCATAACTGTTGCCCGCTCGGCTTGGATTGCCAAATCCGAGCCTTCATCGGGGAGACGTCAATACACGGGAGCAGTACAACGTGTAAACCATCTCGTTGACTAACACAGTTTTTTCAATTAGTTTGGTTAAAAAAATGGTAACTGTTTAGTTCGGTCCGAAAAAAGAGAAAAAATTGGTCTAGCATTTATTTAGACCTGATCGTCGGTAGGAGGAGCGTTCCTCTAAGGAAGGAGTATCTCTTTGTGGGAGGGGCATCCCTGCCCCGACCGGTCAAGTAAAGTCCGCTCATTATGTGCAAACGGCGGACCTGCAATGAATTGCACTACTACAAACTGACATCAATCTGTTTTGGAAATGTTGGTTCGTCATGCTGCAATTTAATCCCCGCTCCTACACCATCAAGCGAACGGATAGTGAGCGATCAAATGAGCGGATAGCGAATGCGATAGCTAATCCTGATAGAGATCCCTGAGCGTAATGTAGGAGCGACCTCCAGGTCGCGATTTCCTGTTGACGCGTAAGTTCTGGGCTGAACTAAACAATTGCAAAAAATGAATTGAGTGAGTTGAAAGGGGACGTTGGACGGTAGGAATACGGTAGGAATGTTGTAGAAACTAGATTCGTTTCCACGATTTTGGGACTTACGCACATAAAATTGTAGGGATGCAATTCATTGCGCTTGAAATCAATCTTGATTTTTAAATTAAGGCTATCGGATAAAGAAAACGATTGACTGAGCGATTAGAGAAGACGATAGAAATTCCATTGAAACCCTTCAAGGGGTTGGGTTTTCATCTAACGTCTGGTGGTTGTAGAACCACTACTAATCACTTACTTCCTTTGAATGCCAGAGAGCGGCGATCAAGGCTGTCATCGGAATCGCCAACACGAGACCAAGTGTCCCAGCCAGTAACCGCACAATCTCGGCGGCGACGACACCCACACTCAATAGCTCGACCGGCGGAGATTGAAACAGATCCACGTTGGGTGCAGCCACCGCCAAGACTAACAGCAACCGTGCTCCAAGATACGCAAACACCAGCGTATTCACCATTGTTCCAAGAATGTCGGTGCCCACGTTCATACCGGAGGCGATTAGCCGCCACGTCGGCATATTCGGGTTTGCCCGCCGAATCTCCTCCATCGAAGAGGACACCTCGATTCGCGCCGTCAACAGCGACTCCCAGCACACCCATCAACATGCCCGCCACTAGCAACTGGCTAAAATCGAAAGGCGGCGTTCGCATGGCTTCGACAATATCCGCCGACATGGCATTCTCTAACCCGGAAAAGTGAAGATACTTCTGCGCGAACATGACAATCATGCCCGACACGAGGATTCCGCCCATGGTTCCCAATACGGCGGAAAACGTCTTTCGGCTGGGTCCGATTACAAATACAAGTGATACGAACGCGACCATGCCCGAAGTCAGTGTAACGACAAACACAGCGTGTGTCCCACCTGCAATCAGGGGAAGCATAAAGAAATAGATAATAATGCCCGAAATAATCATGGCGCAGGCGGTACGTACACCTTCAATCCGCCCGACCACGATAATCAGCAGAAACATCAGTCCCAGCATCAACACTAAGAAACCGTCGCGCCCATACTCTTGGAGGATATTTACCAAGCTAATCTGATCGGGAGTGCCGCCAACACGACAAAGAACAACATCACCCGGCGTGGCTGGAATACTCAACAGCGGCATGTTGTGATTCACGATGTTTCGGAGCACGAGCCTCTGTCCCTCATAAAGCCCTGACAACATCTCTATTTCAAGGATGTGATGTTCCGTATTCGCCTCGTAGATGTTCAGACTGTCTCCAATCCTTCTTATGGCATACGTCTGTTCTCTGTCCCTGTCGGTTATCAACCACCGGCTATCCTTCCACGCTTTGACTTCGACATCCACATTCTGCGAGAGGGGGATTCCATTGAATTCAAACTCGACTCGCAAACCATTGGGAATCTTCCGATTCTCTAGGCTATCTGCATACTTCAACTCGGACTCAAACAGAAACTTTGCGTTGGATTCAAGCAGGTTCAAGACCCTTCCTTTGGCATACTCGGACTTGGAAATGACCTCCCCATTCTCGTCGCGGTGTTCGGTGATTGTTGCGGCAGTGTTATTCAGCCTGTTATAGATAAAAACCGTGCATAGGAGTACGACAATCATTGCGATTGAAACGGCGAATCTGCCCTTGCCGCGGGGTGTATCGATTTGTAAGAGTTCCTGAAGTTCTTCGGCGGACGGAGCGTTTTCATGGATCTCGGTCAATTCTACCTTCTTGTATTTCGTCAGGATTCCGGCAACGGCAGCCGCGATTGGAACCGTCAAAACCAAGCCAATTGTTCCCACAATCGCCTGAATAATGGCAACCGATGTTGCCTCGTCATTCGCCAACCGGAGGAAGGGGTAAAGCACACCGACCTCGGGGAACTCGATGGTGGGGAGCAGCATGGTGATTAGGTGCGCGCCGAGATACGCGAAAATAAGCGTGTCCGCCATCGTTCCCATGATATCCCTACCCACGTTCAGCCCGGCACGAATGGCTTGGCGAACCGTAATATTCGGGTTGACCTGCTTCACCTCATGCACAGACGAGGATATGGACATTCCGACATCCATCATCGCGCCAACGGCGCCAAGGATGATACCCGCGGACAGTATCCCCGCGAAATTCCAGGCGTGCGAGCTTTCCGTTCGCCAGAGCGCGATCCCGAGTTCCAAAAAACCGAACTCCTCCGCCAGACCGGTAAGCACCATGACTTTTTGGCTGATCAAGGAAAGAATCCCGACAGCAGCCAAGCCTCCAAGCGTTCCCAAGACGCCGGAGATTACCTTGAAGCTGAATCCGGTAATGGTCACGAATGTCACTATCGTCAAGAACGCGGCTATGCCCAAAGCGACGGTAATCGGATTATAGCCGCGCACCATCAGAGGCACGAGGATGTAGAGTACGCTCAAACCCGTGAAAAAAAGTGTCAGTATGGCTCGTATCCCCTTCATCCCCGCAACGAGGATTATCAATGTGCCCAGCAACCATGCGAGATACAGGAGAAAAGGCGTTCGAAAGTACGCCCCCATGCGAACTTCATTGATTTTCGTTTGGTTTTGGTGCCTGAGCGGGATTTCAAGAAACAGTATATCGTTTCTTTTGATGGTGCGGTCACTAAATTCCCGCCCTATCCAGATGTTATCTACACGGACTGTTTCCCCGCGGAATTGCCCGGAGAGAATGCGAAACGTGAGAATCTGGTCGACGTTCTCGCTCGTGTCCACGTTGACGACGCGCCCGAGGCAGATTAACTTCCTTAAAGCGCCGTGATGCACTACCTCGGCGAACCGAAACAATTTCCAATGCAACAAAACAACAATGGCAGAGAGTGCGAGAATGCCAATGATTTTCAATTTCTTCTCATTCATTCAAGGGTTTCCTCTTTCACCGTCTTCTCAAGATATCATCTATATTACAATATTACAATTCATCCGCACCATTCGGAGCACCGCGTTTGCACCCTCCTGTGCAGCGTCGACGTTTATAATCGAATCACGATACGTGTTTGCACGAAGTCTTGCCTCTTGCCCTACAACAATGTCCTCAACCTAGCAAGTTTAATGCCTTTGGAGTCGGTATGAACATTCGGTTTACAAAGATAGGTCATGATAGGGCGGTTTTCGGCATACGGATACGCCTTCGGGTTAGCGATTCAATCTGTAACTGTTTAGTCTATTGATTTCTAGGGCGCGTGCAGGAAAATCGCTTTTGGATTTAAGCGATTTTTCGCCATATTTTTGTAGGGTCACCCCTTGTGGAAGTCCATTGCTAGCCGTTAACCACTACTTTTAGATTCGTAGTAAGGCAATTCATTGCCCGTCTTTATGACTTTAAAGTTCTTACTAACCACTAATCACTAGCCACTAACCACTTTCTTCAATCTTAACAAACCTTTCCGATTACCGTCAATAAAATGCGCGTCTGTTCTGGGTTCTGTTGACATTTAACAAATTGAACCTATATCCATTCCAGGATTTCGACCAAATGCGCCTCGAGGCGATTTGAGATAACTTCAAGATTCCAGCGTGTTACGTGACTCATATCGTGGAGCGAGGTTACCTCGCCCCATAGGGGTCGACTTAAGAGAGTTCGTCTAGTGTTCTCCGTAGGTTTTGCTGTTACAAACCCCTTACTCACGGCTGTATATCTCGGCGGTTTTAGTCACGCCTCGGAAGAATGTCAACAGCACCTAGCTAATAAGAAAAAACGAAAAATAATCCACAAAAAGTTGACAAAATTCGCAAATCTCTGTATAGTACTAGTTATCTGGTGGATGATTTTCAATGACATACTATATCTGGAATGTTAGCGCCTTAGACCGTCAAAACCATTGCTAACCGTGCTTTCTAGCGTGTCAGTATACAGTATGTCATTTGTGTTTGAATACAATATATGCTAGCATCATCCCATAGAATTTTGCCGTTTCATCGTTCCCCCAACAGGAATAATTATAAGAGATTCAGATGACAAATATCCCGTTCTTCTTTATCGTTTTGTGGTGTTTCTTGCAAGTGGCTCTCCCTCACTCTATCTCAGCACAATCAACTACGACACAACCAACGGAAGATTCCACCGAGAAGACGCAGTCTCTCGACATTCATGAGGAGAAACCAACGGACAACTCGGATTCGGATAGTAAGTCATCAAATATCGTTGAGAGTGTGGAGGCGAGTCAACAGGTTGTGCAAATCGGCGGAAATTATCACCTAAGTCCGAGGGAGGCGGTAGAGAGTTTGGTTGTAATTGGCGGCAACCTGACGCTTCGAGGCAAGGTCACTAACGACGTGCTGGTTCTAAAGGGTAACGTTGAGGTGCAAGATGGAGCAGAGGTCCTCGGCAGCGTCACCACGGTTTTAGGGAAGATTCGGGGCAAAGAACATCTGGAGGGTATTCACCAAGAAGTTAACGGCTGGAAGTTCATTCCCGCTTCCGCATGGCTAATCATGCGACCGCAGGAGGCGTGGGGAATGGGGAAGTCTGCGAAATTCGGCTGGGGCGTGTTGACGTTCATCGCACTAACATTGGTTCACATCACGGTTTATGCCGTATTCCCTCAGCGGATGAACGCCATGGCACACATAATCTCTCATCGTCCCATAGGTAGCACGCTGCTTGGACTGATTGTGCTAATCGTCGCCCCATGTCTTATAACCGTGTTGGTACTGTCAATCATCGGCATCCCGTTTGTGGTGTTGTTTATCTCGATCTTGCTTCCGATTGCAATCTATGGTAAGACGGCAATCTTCCTATCAATGGGGCAGACAATTTTTTCCAACCAACCAAAGGTTGTGGCAGTTGTTGCGGGTTATTGGATTTATTTCATGGCAACTTCCATTCCTCACGTGGGTTTACCCATGTTCCTCGTCGCTAACACCATCGCAGTCGGTATCTGTCTCAGGACGGTGTTTGGTCGGAAATCGGGACAAAGCGCGCCGCCGTTCGCTCACCGAAACCCTCTCCTCGACAAATACCGGCAAGCGGATTGACCAAGGGGCCGTAGGTAGCAACCGAGCAATACATCTCCAAACTAACTACCATCTTTATCCTCTCACCGCGAACCCAATCAAGGAGCGACACATCCATGGCACAACACTCGGACGAGCTTTTTAGTACGGATGATTGGGTCGAGATTTATCGCACTGGGGATGAGTGGGAGGTCAAGTTGATCGAGGCAACGCTGCAGAATCAACAGATTCGGTGTCGTCCGGACTATGACAGAAAATCGCGTCAAACCACCATTTTCGTTGCGCCGGAGTATCAAGTCGACGCCCTTGAGCTTGTGAGCAGGATTGGCTTGGTCATTACGGACAACCAAAGCTCAACACCCGGCTCGGACGAGGATGGAGGTAACGGGGATCAGACTGTTCCACAGGTAATTGATGAGGAGGACAATTTTCCAAAATCAACAGCTACCGCCCTTGAAGAGGTCACTGTTGCCGAGCGAGAAGGCATTGGAGAGATCATTCACTACATTGGACGTGGGTATGAATTGTGCGTAGGTCCCGAACCCTACGGCATTGTTGAAGAAGACCGATGGGAGGAATTTACCGATCTGAGCGCACAGCGCCACGAATTCTCCATTCTCCTCAGGCATGAATATCCGGAACTTCTCGCGTGGCTCAAGCATGAAAAATTGATGGCAGAGTTCATTCGACTGGTCGAATCCACCTACCGTGATGTCCCGCCGCCTCGGGGGCAGCGCAATCGTCGGTCAAATCAGTCGCACTCGGCTACTCAACACACCGGAATCGATTCGACTGAGACGAAAGTCCCCAAGATTGCAAAAATCAGCCTCTGGATTTCGCTTGTTTCGTTGCTTGCCGCCTTTATCCAGTTGCCTTTGTATGCGTGCACCGTGCTTTCCGTGTTGGGAATTGGACTAGCGCTGCTAGGGGCGTACAGGATTAATACCGAGCACAGCGGACTCAAAGGAACACCCCTGGTACTAATTGCCATAATCCTCGCCATTCTTGCACTTGTCATTGGGTGGAAACAGTCTCAGACCAGTCCGGGACAACCGGATGCGCGCATTGAGAACACCGAGACAGAGAGCGCCAGATGAAACTCTGAAACCAAGACCAAAATATGTCCTGTTGCACCATTGTTTTTGCCAAGAATCCTGTGCCAGGTCAGGT
The DNA here is from genome assembly GCA_965204085.1 of Candidatus Poribacteria bacterium. GTDB lineage: Bacteria > Poribacteria > WGA-4E > WGA-4E > JAJDTR01 > JAJDTR01. The sequence continues at coordinate 1,247,354 of CBDBEE010000003.1, forward strand.
AAAAACCCGTCTACTTCCTCTCCTTTCACCGGAACAAGCGGCATCACTCTATCAAGCCTTCTTGGTCGACTGGTGTAGCGCGCTTTCCACATTCCCGACGAGCGATATGGTTATAGCTTACTCGCCGTCCGACGCTTTACGTGAGTTAAAAATTTTGCTTGGGGAACATGCGGTTTACATCCCTCAAGGGGAATCGGATTTGGGTGAACGGTTGACCGCAGCGTCGCGGTGGGCTTGCGATCAGGACTACGAAAAGTTCCTGCTCGTTGGCTCCGACAGCCCGACGCTTCCAATGGCGTACATCGAGCGATCAATGGAGTTATTGGATTCCCGTGATATTGCCATCGGTCCGAGCACTGATGGTGGATATTACCTCATCGGGTTCTCCAAACGCGGCGCGGCACGCACAATTCCTGTTATATTTAAGGACATTGCGTGGAGCTCGGAACACGTGCTTCGGGGGACACTTGAGAGAGTCGACTCGACCAACGCAAAACTTGGGTTGTTGCCGCTGTGGTACGATGTGGATACTCCGTCCGATTTGCGGTTTTTGCGAGACCACTTGCTTGCCATGCGCCTCGCCGGCCGCCGAGTGCCATGTCCGAGGACAGAACACGAATTAGATAGGTGGTTCGGTTGAACAAAAGACCATACCCCATGCCGTGAACCTCGATTGCGCAACCCCATCTGCCTAGAACTGATACATATCCGCGAGAAACCTAATCTATACGTTTCACGCTACGATTTCGAGAATTTTGCACATCGCGTTTTTCCGTTTTCCGCATCACTTACCGTGCTCCCTTCCACCCTTGACGCTCCCCTACCAATATGTTATTATTCTCAACGTACGAATTTCCGGCGATCTTGACGCCGACGTTCCTTACAAAGAGGATGCATCCTGCTTGGGTTGTGGAAAGGAATCCTGCCCGTATGTGCGGTGGAAGAAAGGTGATTGATGACGCCATTGATGTTGCCGAAGAGGCACATAGTGGCCAATTTCGCAAGGGCAGCGACATCCCGTACATTTCCCATCCGCGTGCCGTGGCTCGTATCCTCTCGGACGCAGGTTGTTCGGAGGAGATGGTTGTCGCGGGCATTCTTCACGATACGGTTGAAGATACCTCTCTTACTCTCGACTATATCCGCGAGAAGTTTGGCAGTGGAGTGGCGCAGATTGTGCAGGGATGTTCGGAACCGGACAAATCGTTGCCGTGGGAGCAGCGGAAACAGCATACGGTGGAATTCTTGAAAACCGCTTCGCTTGAGGTACGCGCGGTTACGTGCGCCGACAAACTTCATAATCTTCTCACAATCATTGCCGATTACGAGATTGTCGGGGACAATGTTTGGGATCGCTTTAGCAGGGGGAAGGGCGCGCAGGAATGGTACTACCGTGAACTGGTAGCTAGCCTGTGCGACCAACCGGATTGCCAAAGGGCGGGGACGATTTTTCAGCAGTTCAGGGATAGTGTGGAGACACTCTTTGGCACCTTGAACACTCGGGATTAGGAAGGGGATTTTGGATTAATGACGAAGAAAAAGATTCGCCTGACCAAGACGGTTGAGTGCGCGGGATGAGCGTCCAAACTGGATCCGGGGGATCTGGCACAAGTTTTGAGCGGTTTGCCCGCAATGGACGATCCGAACCTGCTCGTTGGGACGGAGACATCCGATGATGCCGGTGTCTACCAGCTTAGCGAAGAACTCGCCATCATCAATACGACCGATTATTTTACGCCGATTGTCGACGATCCGTATGACTACGGTGCCATCGCCGCGACTAATTCGCTGAGTGATGTGTATAGCATGGGGGGCGTCCCCAAAACTGCGTTAAACGTCACCTGTTGGCCCAAGGATCAGCTCGATCTCGGGATTCTCCGCGATGTGCTGCGCGGCGGAGCCGACAAGGTCAAGCAGGCACAAGCGGTGAGTCTCGGCGGGCATACAGTGACCTCCCAAGAGTTGATGTACGGGCTTGCGGTGACGGGTGTTGTTCACCCGGATCGGATTGTCAGGAATTTTGGCGCGAAACCGGGCGATGCGTTGGTTCTCACGAAACGGCTCGGTGTCGGCATTCTCACGACGGGATTGAAGTTCAACAAGATTAGTGAATCTGTGCTTCCGGAAATTGTGGAGTCTATGGCGCGGCTCAACGCCTCGGCGTCGGAAGTGATGCAGAAGCGCAACGCCCATGCCTGCACGGATATCACGGGGTTCGGTCTGCTCGGGCACGGTTTTGAGATGGCGCAGGGGAACGGTGTTCGGTTGGAGTTTTTTGCCGGGGAGATTCCGGTATTTGACGGGGCGTCACAGTTGGTCAAGAAGAAGACCTATACGCGCGCATACGCCGCCAACACAAAGTTCTTGGATGGGGTTGTGGCGTTCGATCCGGGGGTCTCCGAGGAGATGCGCCATGTGTTACTGGAAGCCGAAACCTCGGGAGGATTGCTATTTGCGGTGCCGGAGTCCGAGGCGGCTGATGCGGTGGCGGAATTACATGAAGGGGATTGCCCGGAAGCCGCCGTAGTGGGACGGGTGATGGAGTCGTCGAGAGCGGAGATACATGTGTTTGCATAGGGGTAAGTTGCCATGGGGTGGTACAGGCGCCGTCCCTTACGAATGGAAGTAGGGCCTACGTGACGGGGTTTAGTATTGGAAATTGGGAATGACGAAAGAGGAACTTGCAGGGAAGATTAGACAGGTTTCGTACCTGACCGGGGAGTTCACACTGAGATCGGGGAAGACAAGTTCGTTCTACTGGGACAAATACCGATTTGAAAGCGATCCGGCTTTATTGACGGCTATTGCGACTGAGATGGAGTCGCTTCTGCCTAATGCTTACGATAGGATCGCGGGATTGGAGTTGGGTGGTATTCCCTTGGCGACTGGATTGTCGCTGCGCACAGGGAAACCGTGTCTATACGTGCGCAAAGAGGCGAAAACATACGGCACATGCAATCTCGTCGAGGGAGGATTTCAGCCGGGTGACCGGGTTGTCGTTATTGAGGATGTTATCACGACAGCGGGGCAGGTGTGCGAGTCGCTAGGCGACATACGGGAACGGGGATTGGTCGTCGAGCATGTGGTGTGTACGATAGATCGACAGCAGGGCGGGCGTGAAAAGATTGAAGCGCTGGGATGTTCGCTAGGGTCGGTGTTCACTTTGGATCAGCTATGACGATCGACTGAGCGGATAGCAAAGGCTATAGCAATTCCTGCGCGATAGTGAATCCTCATTTTCCTCTTGGAGACTCGGTTTCTGTTATCCCTCTGCAACGCTTGCCGTAGCTGTTTAGTTGAACTTATTAGGACAAACTAGAATGGAATCAATCTATTAGGATTTTCTTCTCTCGGTTTGTAGTAGGGCAATTTATTGCCCGTTTTTAAAGAAATCAACACACGAGTCGGGGGTAGGTAAGTGAGCGATCAACCGGACGTGCAATGAATTGCACTACTACGAACCAACATTCGCATTATTGATCGGTGGACTAAACAGTTACCGCTTGCCTATTATGAAGATTCTGTTTGTTGGAGATATTGTAGGACAGCCGGGGCGAAAAGCTTTGTTGACGCTGCTGCCACGACTGTCGGAGCGTCACGGGCGTTTTGATTTCGTCTTGGTGAATGGCGAAAACGCCGCGGGGGGCAAAGGGTTAACAAAGGCGATTGTCGACGAACTCTTGGGGGCGGGAATCCATGCGATTACCACCGGCAATCATGTTTGGGCGCAGCGCGAGATTCTGACATTCATTGACAATCAGCCGGATCTGGTGCGACCGGCTAATTATCCGAAAAGCGCTCCCGGGCGCGGTTGGACCGTCGTTTCAAATTCATCAGGCACGAGGCTTGGCGTAATGAATATCGCCGGGCAAGTCTATATGGGAGGATTCGACAACCCCTTCCAAACGCTTGACGTGATTTTGCCCGAGATACAAGAGCAGGCTGCTTGTCTGTTTCTGGATTTCCACGCGGAGGCGACCGCAGAAAAGATAGCGATGGGCTGGCACGCCGATGGGCGAGTGGCGGCTGTGGTTGGGACGCATACGCACGTCCAAACCGCGGATGAACGCGTTCTCCCGGGCGGCACAGCTTACATCACGGATGTTGGAATGACAGGTCCTCACGACTCCGTAATTGGTACGCGAAAAGAGGATGTACTCCACCATTTCAACACCATGCTTCCGATACGGCATCAGGTGGCGAAGAGAGACGTGATACTTTGTGGCGTCGTGATTCAGGTGGATGATGATACGGGCAAGGCGTTGTCAATTGAGCGAATTCGGACGCCGTTGGAGAATCAAGTTGCCGAATAGTGAACCCTGCGCAATACAGTTCCCTCTCCCAATCGTGCCTTTCTGTCGTGACCGAGCGTGGCATCTCTATCGCCTTCGTCATTTACTCAGTTCATCGTTTTTACAAGAAACAGAGGCAGATGCGCAGTGCACACCTTACAAGAAATGGTGAGCGGACGATTCCTATGGGAACTCTATCGCAGTCGCTATCCGCTCCCTTGATCACTCACTATCCGTTCGCTTGATCTCACCCTAAAGATGTACAACGTCGAGCTATGGTACAATGATGTTTCCCAACAGAAAGACATACTCCGTTAGTGAAATCACGGCAATTTTGAGGAATGTCGTCGAGGCGGAACCGCGGTTCCAAGATTGCTGGATCGAGGGCGAAATTTCGGGGCTTGCACGTCCGGGATCGGGACATATCTATTTCAGACTGAAGGACGACAAGAGCCAGATAAAATGTGCCATCTTTCGGCAAGCCGCTTCGCGGCTGAAATTCCCGCTCAAAGATGGAGACGCTGTCCTGTTACATGGAAAGCTTGGAATCTATGATGCACGCAGCGAGTACCAGATTATCGGCGATCGGATGCAGCCTGCCGGTGTCGGCGCGCTGCAGTTGGCTTTCGAACGGCTCAAAGAGCAACTTGCGGAGGAGGGTTTGTTCGATCCCGAGCACAAGAAGCCGCTACCGATGTTTCCTCAAAGGATTGGCGTTGTCACGTCGGCGACAGGGGCTGCGCTGCAAGACATCCTCCGGATGCTGAACAAAAGGTATCCGTTGGTGGAAGTGGTGTTGTGCCCGACGCTGGTGCAGGGGGATGAGGCGGCACCCATGATTGCGCAATCGATTGAACGCTTGAACCGTTTTTCGGATATCGATCTACTAATCGTCGGCAGGGGCGGAGGGTCAATCGAAGATTTGTGGGCGTTTAACGAGGAGATTGTCGCCCGCGCCATATTTGCCTCGGAGATCCCAATTGTATCCGCTGTCGGGCACGAAACGGACTTTACCATTTCCGATTTTGTAGCCGATCAACGCGCCCCAACCCCGTCTGCTGCGGTCGAGTTGATTGTTCCGGATCGAGTTGAGTTGGGTCGGAAAATTGACGATTCTGAAGTTCGGCTTGAGCGCAGCATCAAGACACATATAGCCTCCGCCCGCACCGAATTATCTAACATTGACAATCGCGTCGTGCCTAGTCAGCGGATAGACGCCATCAACCGATTCTTTCAGAGGATTGATGGACTCGAGGTTCAGAACCTTCGCGAGGTGAAACGGCGGTTAACGAGTGCACAGGCTGAGTTAGACCGTTTCACCACGCCTCTCAAGCAACTTGTGGCGCAATGTGTCAAAACCAATATGCAGAAGTGGAATATCGCGTCGGCGCAGTTGGCGGCATTGAATCCGATTGCTACCTTGGCGCGGGGTTATAGCGTTTGTCAGCGTAAAAACGGAGATGTGATCACCGATGCGTCGCAAACTGCCGATGGCGAAGCGCTTGACGTTCTGCTTTCGCGCGGCGCGTTGACTTGTGAGGTGCTCGAAAAGAAGACGGAGAGTGTGATAAAACAATGACCGTATTACGGAAAAATTCGGCAGTCGTCAAATCATTGATCGCCGTTTCTTTTCGTTCTTCCATTCTTCCCACCGTCCGTTCGATAGAATGGATTGCTTCAGAAGATGCGCTTGTGTCAAAAGATGCTAAAAAGGAAAACGTATGTCCGAAGAATTGACATTTGAAGAGACTCTAAAACAGCTTGAAGACGTGGTCGATCGGCTCGAACGCGGGGATTCGTTGACGTTGGATGAATCTCTGGCGGCGTTTGAGGAGGGCGTTCGATTGACGCGCTTGTGCCGCAAGACGCTTGAGGAAGCGGAGTTGCGAGTGCGGCGATTGGCCGAGGATAAGGAGGGTGAACCCGATTCACCACCTAATGGAGCTGGAGGCGAAACTCCTCAAGCCACGGAATCCGATGCTGCATCGGAAACGGAGGATGACATCCCTTTTTAAGCGAGATTGTCAATCTTTGAAACCGAGTGTTTTCTTCGAAACTCGGTTTCTCAAATAAATTACAACCTACGACTTGGTTTATAATCTGACGGTGGCCTCAACTCGTCATGGAGTCTGTTAATGATACTCGAAAAAATCGACAGTCCCGCAAATCTGAAATCTTTAAGTCTCGCAGAGCTAAAAACCTTGGCACAGGAGATTCGCGAATATATGCTCACGGTGCTGTCCGAGCACCCGGGACATTTTGCGCCAAACTTTGGAACGATTGAGCTCGCCATCGCGCTGCATCACGTTTTTGACACGCCGCGCGATCGGGTCATCTGGGACATCGGACACCAAGCGTATCCCCACAAGCTGTTGACCGGAAGGCGCGATCAGTTCCCGACGGTGCGCGAATTCGGGGGCATCAGCGGTTTTTTGAGTCGTGAAGAGAGCGAATACGACGTATTCGGCGCGGGGCATTCGAGCACCTCACTCGCCGCCGCGCTAGGCATAGCCACCGCGCGGGATATTAACAAGGAGAATTACAAAGTTGTCGCCGTGATTGGCGATGGCGGACTTACGGGAGGCATGGCGTTCGAGGCGCTGAATGCCGCCGGAGATTTTCGTACCGACATGATCGTGGTGCTCAACGATAACCAGATGTCGATATCCGCGACTGTCGGGGCGTTCTCGAAATACTTCAATCGTCTCACGAGCAACAAGGCGTACAATGTGCTGAGATCGGGAGCGAAAGAGTTCATGGACTTTATCTCGCCCGATGCCAAACACGTTGCTCGGAAGATAGAAGCCGCGCTCAAGCCGGGCACGCTGTTCGAGGCGTTCGGTTTTCGGTATTTCGGGCCCTTAGATGGCAACGACCTTGAAGCCGTGTTGCCGGTGCTCGAAGGCGTAAAGGCATTGCAAGGACCGATTCTCGTGCATGTCAGCACCCGGAAAGGGAAGGGGTACGCCCCCGCCGAGACGGACCCCGTTGGATTTTATAGCCTCAGCGGCAAACTCGATGTTCAGACCGGCAAGTTCCTCGCCGCAAAATCTTCCGTGCCCAAATATACCGATGTGTTCAGTCAAACGTTAATCAAACTGGCAAAGGTCGACTCCCGAATTGTGGGTGTGACCGCCGCAATGCCCAGCGGCACCGGTCTGGACAAGTTCCAAGAGGCGTGCCCCAAACGGTTTTTCGATGTGGGTCTGGCTGAACAGTGCGCCGTCACCTTCGCCGCCGGGCTAGCGACTCAGGGAATCAAGCCGGTTGTCGCCATTTATTCCACCTTCTTGCAACGCGCCTACGATCAGGTGATTCACGATGTTTGCATCCAAAATTTACCTGTGACGTTCGTGTTGGACCGCGCCGGACTTGTCGGTGCCGACGGCCCCACCCATCACGGCGTATTCGACTACGCCTATTTGCGCTCGCTGCCGAATATGGTGGCGATGGCGCCCAAAGATGAAGATGAACTGCAACACATGGTACGGACTGCCGTTGAGTACGAGGACGGACCAATCGCCTTCCGCTATCCCCGCGGGTCAGGGATTGGTGTTCCCATGCAGAAAGAACCACAGGCACTGCCTATCGGCAAAGGAGAGGTACTTCGGGAGGGCAACGATTTGCTAATTGTCGCAATTGGGAATCGCGTATATCCCGCAGTCGAAGCCGCGCACGTGTTGGCGGATTCAGGAGTCTCGACTGCTGTTGTCAATGCGCGTTTCGTCAAACCGCTGGACGAGGAATTGATAGTGACGTTGGCGGAAAGAATCGGTCGGGTTATTACGATTGAGGATGGCGTGCTGATGGGCGGCTTTGGAAGCGCCGTGTTGGAGGCGCTCGCACATCGGGGAATTCAGGATGTTCAAGTCAAGCGTCTCGGTATCCCGGATCAGTTCATTGAACACGGCGATGTGAAGACGCTGTACAATCTCTGCGGTTGCGACGAAGAGGCGATTGTTCGCGAAGGACTGGCGCTTGTAAACGGGTAATCAGATGAAGTGATGGGTTTCATTTGATATTCGATTCTTTCGCGCGGAATGAAACGTCGAACGCCCCCGTTCCGCATGTGACTTCTTATGGATTTCCGTTCAGCCCAACCCACAACCCACAATCCAAACAAGCAGCGTCTTGATACACTTCTCGCGGATCGGGAGCTGGTTGATAGTCGGGAACAGGCGAAGCGGCTTATTCTTGCCGGTGAAGTACTCGTAAACGGCGAACCGTATTCCAAACCGGGACAGAGCGTTTCTGTAAACGCGAACATAGAAATAAAACAACCGTTGCGATATGTGAGCCGTGGCGGGCTGAAGCTGGAGAAAGCGATCCAGGTTTTTGATATCGACGTTTTGGGAAAAACCGCGCTTGATGTCGGGGCATCAACCGGTGGATTCACGGACTGCCTCCTCCAACACGGAGCACGGTATGTTTATGCGGTGGATGTGGGCTACGGTCAATTGGCGTGGAAACTGCGCCAAGATTCGAGGGTGCGAGTTATCGAGCGCACTAACGCCCGATCGATGGATCGAACGTCCTTCGATGTTCCAATAGAGATTTGCGCTATCGACGTTTCGTTTATTTCGCTTCGCACCGTCTTGCCCGCGGTGACGAAATGCATCGAATCAGGAAGCAACCTCATTCTCTTGATTAAGCCGCAGTTTGAGGCAGGCAAAAAATACGTCAATAAGGGCGGCGTCGTTCGCGATCCACGGATTCACATCAACGTAATCGGAACCCTCATTCTATTTGTCCAAGAGACGGCGATGTCCGTCTTGGGTATCACGTATTCTCCTATCCGGGGCCCCGCGGGCAATATCGAATATCTCCTGTGGATAAACGAAAATCGGAATAGGGCAACGTCCTTCGCGCTTGACCGCGTCGAGCAAGTCGTGGACCAAGCACATCGCGAACTTGCCCAGTGAACGGTTGGCTGTACCGAGTGACAAGTAATGGTTTATTCTCTTGCTGGTCACCCCACACTCCTTAATATCAATGAACCGGCGACAGATCGTTATAACACTTCTCATAGCATTTCCTATCTGCCTTATCCTAGGCGCCTTTCTGTTCCTACGCTCTACCTATCTCCTTGAAAAAATCCACGCTACCCTCGAAATGCGGCTCGGGCAGCGATTAGAGCAGCCACTTTTATTTTCTGTGGCGTATGCGGATTCGCACGCCATTATGTTGGATAATGGGCGGCTACCGGAGACGTTGCGAACCGCATTTGCCGACAACGGAATTGAATTTTCGCCCTCCGTCTCCGTCCTCCCGCTAGACCGATCAGGGGAGTGGGTTGTCTCCGACAAAAACCACAAATGGCGGTACGTCGTATTGCGCGAAGGCAACGGGACGGGAAATTGGCAATTTAATGATCGACGTTTTTTTAACGTCTTCAAATACGTTGTCAGCATTGGCGACCTATCCGGGGACATCTTCACGGGATTGAGCCTCAAGCAGTTTGAAATCGCGGACGGGCATCATCAACATCAGCCGCTCATTTCGGCAGAAGAGATTGTGTTAAAATACGATCTCTTGCGGCTGATAGGTGGGAAATTCCACATCACCAAGTTGCGTTTCATGCGGCCCCGGTTCAACCTACGTACGCGGGAAGATGGACGGCTCAACCTAACTTCGATTGTGCCGGAAACCGATTCCACGTCGGATTCCAGCGTCCCGTTCCAATTCGGAATCGCCAATGTCGAGATTGTCGATGGAGATGTGAACTATGAGGACGGCGAACGTAATCTGAAGGTTGCCGTCAACGGCATTCAAAGCTTGGTCAAAGGACCGCTTGATCGGTGGGAACATAGCGGGCCGCTGGCTATACAGGATGGGAGTTTCGAGCTCAATGACGCGGAGACGAAGATTCACGAGTTCAAAACGCAGTTCAAGCTGCTAGCGGGCGAAGGCGAGTTGAAAGAGATGCATCTGGCGATGGGGAATTCGCGCGCGGCGATTTCCGGCAAAGTCCGCGGTTTTACGGAGGCGTCGCGCTACCTGGAGAGCCGAATTGATCTGAATCTTGATTTGGGTGACATCCAGAATCTCCTGCCCGACGAATTCAAGGTCGCCGGGAATGCGCGAATTATCGTTGAAGCGAAGGGGGCATCATCGGATATCAGCGGCAACCTAGGTTTAGGGTTGAGTTCGGCGACTTTCAACGACTTTCACCTCGAGGAGCTCCACGTTGATGCCGAGTTCAACCGAGACGCGCTGAAGTTGACCGATGTGAACGGGAGGCTCGCGTCTGGGGTACTCACCGCGGGTTTGGAAGCAAGTTTCGGCAGCTTCGGAGATAGTCTTTTCTCTTTAATTTCCAGTGCCGAGCAATCGCCTCAGAACACCACGGAGCAGACAGCTTCGTCCGAAGAGGGCTCAGAATCGCGGATTGACTATGACGGATGGGTCAGGCTTGCGGGTGCCAACGTCGAGGAAATCCTTCCGGTGTTCATTGACATTCCCGAAGACTTTCTCACCATGACCGGGATCCTGGACAGCCAGCTCAAGATTAGCGGCTCGTTGCCGATAACCCAAGAGGTATCGGGGCAAAGTGGGGAGCGTCCGAAATTGGCGATTGGCGACACGTTAACGCTCACGGGCGGGTTGAAAATCGACGCCGCCGCCATGAATGACGAGCGCATTCTTGCTTCGGAAGCCAGTATTAAGATAGCCGAGAACCATCTTCAGGTTGACGCCAATCTCGACGACGCAAGAATCCGGGTCGCTGGCGCAGCCGGACTGGATGGGGCGCTAGATCTCGATTTGGAGATACGGCGCATCGACACCGGCAAACTCATGAAAATCATACGCGCACCGGATCTCAGCGGCGACGCGACGCTCCGCGGGAAGATTACATCGGATGTTCCGCTAACCGGATTTCTGGAAATCCCCGAAGCCAGTCTTTTCGAAGTGCCAATCGGCTTGTTGACGGCGGACTTCTATTATAAGAACGGCAATGTAACCCTTCAGCCGGTCCGCCTCTCAAAAGGGGAGAGCCTATTGACACTGAACGGCGTGGCTCAAGTCGAGGGCGATATCCCGGTCGAGTTCCGCGTCCGCGCCCATCCCTTTCAGATTTCGGATTATGTGCGGCTGTTGGCGGGCGCCGAGTATCCCGTCGAGGGCATTGTCACCGGGGATCTGGCACTTGACGGAACGCTAAACGGACTTGACGGGCGCGGCAGGCTCAACGTCGCGAGTGCGAAAGCCTGGGATTTGGCGCTCGACCCGTTAATCCTTCCGTTAGTCATAGAGGATTACTCCTTGCATGTATCCGACTTCGAGGTGTTTGCACGAGAACAGCGCGGGGTCATCAACTTCCAAATCACGCCGGAGCTAAACTATCAACTTCAGTTTCAGAGCGATCCGATGCGATTGAAGGAGCTCGCGATCGCCCGCGCTATACCGGATTTTCTGTTGGACGCCGACCTCGTCGTGAACGCGACCGGTGAGGGGAATGCCGCCGATCCACGGGTCGATGTCATTTTCGATTTTTCCGACATCACCTACGACGGTCACGTCATAGTTCCCGGAAGAAATGGCATTCGTAATTCCCCGGAGATTCGAATCAGCGGTGTGTTCACTGAAAACGCGCTCCGCTTCGAGGGCACGGGTTTTGACGGCAGCAGCCAGATACGCGGCATCATAGAGTCGACCGTCGGCAACCCGTATCAGCTCTTTATGCGGAGCAACGGCATAAACGTCAGTCCGATACTCGGCGTATTTCACGACTCCTTCAAAGAGCTACCGGCGACGGCTAACGGCACGCTTGAAGTTAGCGGCACATTGGTGGATTTGACACAGTTCACGCTGAATACGGCACTCACCACTCTTGAGATGGAAGCCAACGGCAGGCGGTTGACAAACGCGGCGCCAATCCGATTCGGTTTTATCGACAATATTTGGCGAGTCGATTCATTTTCGCTTGCAAATTTGAAGGGAAGAGCCATTGGCACTCCGTTTGTGAACCTCCGCTTGACGCTGGACGATCAGTCGATCGATTTTGTTGCCGAATCCCGAGATTTCCAGCTTGAACCCTTGTGCGGCGTGTTGGACCTCCCCGCGACTCTATCCGGAAGCGCCAGCTACAAACTCACCGGCAGCGGAAGTCTTGCAAATCCGAAACTGGCGCTTGAATGGGCGATTCCCGAACTCCGCGTTGAAAACGTCCCGGTTCCCATCGTCGTAAGCGAGGCGTCGGGCAGTGTTGGCTACACCGACCACACCTTGACAGTCGAACCTTTCGACCTTCTCTTGACGGGGTTTCCCGTGCACGTCGAAGGCACTGCCGCCGTAGATATCAATGACCTTCAATCCTCGACTCTGAACCTCCGAACATCCATCCCGGATTTTGATCTTGGGACGATAGAATCAGGGCAATTTTTCAAGGGAAAGGACGATCGGCAATTTCCGATTGAGTTGTCTACGGAGGGACGCCTAGACATCGACGCATCTCTCACCGGAACGTTAGGCCATCCGAAGATTGACGCATCAATCGACGTAACCGGCGCCAAAACGCAGGTTCTCAATTATCCTCAACCACTTGAAAACATCGACCTTGGTCTGCGGGTGGTTGGCGGAAACGGGACTTCCGACGACCTGCTGAAGGTTACCCTGACCGCCGCCGTATGGAACATTGGAGAGGGACGCTATCAAGCGAGGGGGAGTTGGCAACTTCCCAAGACGAAGGCGCAAATTACGCTCATAGATGTCCTCCCGTCACTCGCCGAACTCAATCCGTTATTTCAACTACAGCTGGATGGCGAGGGCACCAATCTGACCGATTTTGCAAGTCACTTCACCAGCAAGAGTGGCAATCGCGGAATTTCCGAGTATCTGTTCTCCGACAAGATTACCCAAGCGACGGTCGATTCGCGGCTTGAATTCAAGGGCGACGGATATAGCCTTGATCGGATTTCGGCGCAACTGACGCTCAATAATTTACACGTAGATTTTAACCAGAACGACATGCTATCCGTCGAACCGATTCGCGCTGAATTAGCCGACGGCACATTCCGGCTAAACTCGTTCCAAATCGGGTCTCCTAGCAGAATGGAGCATGGTAAAGGAGGAGGGCACGACGATTCGATGGCCACCAATCAATCCGACAGTCATCCATCTCGAAACATAATCAAGTGGGCGGACGCGCGCGGCTGGATCAACTTGGATGGGGATTTGGGGATCGATGTCGAACTCGCGGGTTTTCCGTTCGGCGCACTGCTGCCCGGGATGACGGTGCCACTGTTCAACAGCACCGTCGGGGTAGAAGCGAGTTTGACCGGAGTGGCTCGTGTAAGCGGGAATGTTGCTAATCCCGTCATTACAGCAGAGTGGGAGGCACAGGGCAGCATCGGCGACCAACTCACGTCGCATTTCCTGCAGTTCGCGGATACCGGACAGGTGGAGTATCGCGATCAGGTATTCGAGATAAAGCAGACCGAATTGAGCGGATACGGCAACCATTTGACAATACAGGGCACCATACCGATTGATTTACGGCTTCAACCGCACAAATTGAAAGACCGCTTCCTTGATCAGCCGGTTCATCTCGAAATACGGAGTCAAGAAGCTGATCTCAGTTTTTTCTCCCAGTTTCAGCCGCAACTCGAAGCCGTCGGCGGAATAGCCGATGTGAACCTCAAGATACAGGGCACAACCGCAGCACCGTATTTGTACGGAACGGCATCTCTCCACGACGGGATGGTCAAATTCACCAACTTCGACACGCCGATCTCAAACACACGGATAAGCCTGCGAGCGGATGGCGAAGAACTTCTCGTACCGGAATTTCGCTTTGAAATCGGCGAAGGGAGGTATGCGCTGGACGTTTATTTCGACATGAACGGACTGCTCCCCCGGAACTTGGAGATTCGCAGTTTTCACGCCCAACAAGCACAACTGTCCGACTTCGCCCGTAACCTTCTGCCGGCAACGATGGGAGCGAATCTTGCCGGGCATGTCACGGCGGAAGCACATTTAACTCTTCCGACCGATCGTTTTATCACGGCTGGGGATGCGCCATGGCTGCCCAAGATTATTTTACCGTTAACACCGTACAATTTGGCTAGCCACGCGACGGGCGAGCTGAAGGTTGAAGAAGTTTTCATCAACACTCTTGACTATGAGGTGCAAAACCTCGGTCCTATCAGGTGTCAGTTGGGCTCCGGACAGATTAATCTTGCGGATGGGTTCATGTTGCAGGACCAACGCGATGACATCGGAGAGGCGAAGCGGTTCACATTGGTAGTGGAAAGCGGTCAGTGGTCGGTGCCCGGGAAAGCAGCTGCCAGTACAGGAGAGACGGTAGTTGGTGGACAAGAATCGATGTCTAGCGAGATAGGATCGGTGGTCAGTGGTCGCTACGTTCTCGACATGCGTACGAGCAACCTCAATCTTGGCTTTGTCTCCAATTTTCTTCCGAAAGGATATGCCGTTGACGGACTGCTCAATTCAGAATTGAGCGTGCGAGGCACGGGCGAAAACCCCGAACTTACTTTCCGGTGGGACACCTCCAACCTGTCAATCAACCGTGCCCATGTAGATGAGTGCAGCGGCAGGGCTGCTTACCGGAACGGGAAACTGTACACCGAGAAGCCGGCGCGTCTTGTCATCGGTTCCAATCGCGCGGACTTCTCCGGATCGATACCATTTGACGTGTCTCTCGATAGGCTGCACGCGAATCTGCCATCTCCGAACGTATCCGGGAAAGCCGACGCCATTGAAGGGAGATTGGATGTCTTCATTGAAAATTTGGAGTTTCTACCTCTTATCCAGTCGCAAATCGGGTTCGCTAAAGGAACGGGAAGCGTTAATGTGACCATTGGCGGAGGGATTGACGCACCCAAGCTAAAAGGCGTAGCCAACTTTGCTGACTTGGCATTCAATATCACGGAAGCGAATATAAATGTCAAAGAAACCGATGTCATCGTGGAGTTTACGAATGAGGGATTCCAGATTCAGCGCTGGGACGGGGGCTTGAACGGAGGAGCTTACCGAGCGGGCGGTTACGGCACGTCTGACTGGCACCGTCTCGAATACCTCGATCTCACGGCTACGCTTAAAGGGGGATCCACCTTTGAAGTCCCCGGGCTTTACCGCGTCACATGCGGCGAAGTGGATGTGTTCATGAAGGGAGCGGTCGGAGGCAGAGGAAGCGGGAATCCGATGGTTGTCGATTCCGGCGGCTCCGTTGAAGGCTTGCCGCCGGTGCAGGGCACGGTTCGGATATTAGAAGGCGTCTATGAACGACATTGGAAGCAACTTGTAAATGAGTGGTTCGATCAAGCGGCCGAACTTTATCTTGAAGTCTGGTCGGATTACCCCATCATGAGAGACCTAAAATTCGATCTAGACGTGCTCGCACCGAACGATTTCCGGGTAGTATCCAATTTGGGCGAACTCGATATTGAGGTATCGATAGACGGAACTCTCTCAGGGCGGATACAGAAGCCCTCCTTCAACGGGCGAGTAAATCTGATGCCGAGGAGCGAGTTTACACTTGAAGGCGTTATTTATCCGTTTACAGTTGAGGAAGGTTCGTATGTCGAAAACACGGATCCGCTTGTATTCAACCCCCACTACGAGATTCACGCCAAGACGCTGGACCCTATCGAACGAGTTCGGGTTGTCGCGACCGATGGCTCGGTGTACACTCGGGACGTGGAAATCAGAGTCGACCTCAGCGGATTCCTCAAGCAGAAGGAACAGAGGCATCATTCCCAGTTTTACGCGGATGTGCTGGGCCGCGGCCCTAGTGAAGAGTACGATTTGAGCCAGACACAAATTATTTCCATTCTGGCAACGGGAGACGTCGACGCGCTTGGAACATCGCCCTTTGGTGCTTCCCTAGCCTTGCTCGCGCGCCCGGGACAACGGTTTCTCGGAAACCAAGTGGCGCAATTCATCGGCTTACACGGACCGGTACTGGACCCTAGTTCGCCCAGCTTTGAGAAACCGCGATTGCTTCTCTCAAGGGAAATTTTCGAGCGGCTTCTCGTCACTTATTCCTCAACCTTGAAAATTCACGGGGAACCGCGGATCGAAGTAGAATATGAGATTAAGCGAGGGCTCTCAATTACCGGCGAACGGAGCGAGGAAGGGACATACGGTGTGGATCTGAAGCTGGAGCAACGGTTTTGAAGCAGTGGTCAGTGGCTGGTGATCGGAGAAATAGCTGTTGACGCTGAAAACCTTTTTTCACCTTGCTACTCGTTACTGTTCACTGACAACTGAATTATGAACTACGTCTTAACTCGCCACTCATCACTCATCACCTTCCGTTGCCTTTTCCTATTCGTGCTCTTTCTCGTTCAATCCCCTTGCATCGCAAGCTCTTCCGGGCAGACTCGTCCCGTCAAACCGCAACCTACAATCACCAAAATTAGCTTCTTCATCAATGGAAAAATTCCGGTGGATTCTTCTCGCTTGGCACAGTTGCGGCAGATTTGCGAGATTTCGGTCGGTGATCTGCTGTCTCCCTATGCCGTTGCCAAAAGCATCAAGGAAATCTACGCGACGGGCGAGTTTTCCCAAGTTGAAGTCATCAGGCAGGAAGTCTTCCGCGGGGTTTATTTGAAATTCCAGCTAACCGAAAAGATCCTCATTAGTCGTATTGTGTTCACGGGGATGCGCTTGGATGACGAAATGGTTCGCAAAGTCATGAAATCTCGCGAGGGCGGCGAATACGTCGAGGAGGTGGCGCAGGGCGATAGACAACGCATACAACAGCTTTACCAGGACCTAGGGTATCTTAGAGCTCAAGTGCGCTTTACCGCGCCTCCAACTTCACAGATCAAGGGACCGGTCACACTGACTTATGTCGTGAAAGAGGGGAATCAGTCGATTATTCGAGAAATAGAGTTCATCGGAAATTCCTCGTTGTCCGATAAGCAGCTAAAACGTGCAATTAAAACTAAGGTGGGGCAACCGTACGACAAAGGTCAAGTGGGACGCGACAGCCAGAGCTTGATGGCACTCTATCGGAGCAATGGATTCTTGAGTGCACGCATTCACCCAGAGCAACGCACTGAACGCGCTGAGCTATTCCTCACCTTCAACATCGTCGAAGGAAAGAAGGTAATTGTAAAGGGCATTGACGACGACGAACTGCTAAAACGAATGGGTTTGTTCAAACAGGATAGTTATTCTGATGCGATTCTCGAAGGCAATAGAGCACAAATTCGACAATTCTACCGTCAGAAAGGCTACTACGACCCAAAGGTCGCTTATCAGATTGAAAAGGATACGGCGCACGAGGTCGTTATCCAGTTCGATATTGATTTGGGTTTGGCGCCGAAAATTGGGCAAATCACTTTCAATGGTAACAACGAATTTCAGAGCAAGACTCTACTTGATATTATGAAGACCCAGCCCCGCAGCCGGTGGGCAGTCCCCGGTCTGAGGTGGTTTTTTTCCAAAGGCATCTTCGATTCTCTTGTGTTCGAGACGGACATTCGCGCGCTGGAACTCCTGTATCGAAAGGCGGGATATCCCGATGTGCAGGTGGAAGTCCGGCAAGAGATAGATGCGAAGAACCAACGTCTCAACCTCCAAATTGATGTCAGCGAAGGGACACAGCAGGTCATTCGCCGAGTTACAGTTGCAGGAAACCGAGTATTCCAAACAGAAGAACTGTTGTCCCAACTTGATGCCATACCCGGTAAACCCTACAGCACGGAAGGTATCGTCGTCGACGACCATTACAAGTTGCTGGCATATTACAATGAAAAAGGTTACATCTATGCAGGTGTAACACCGGAATATAACGCTCACCTATTCCAGACTACCCTAGAACGCCCAAATGACTGGGAAAATCTTGAGAATCGACTTCCTAAAAAGTTGCCCATCCCTGCGCCTGAAGTTTTCCGCGAGTTGTTTGAAGGGAAATTGGACAGTGACCGGGAAGCCGCCAGCGACTCACTACGCTTATCTCCGAACGTCTTCGTAGAAAAACAGGAGAGCGGCTGGATGGTGACCGACCAAAACACTGAACGCAGCTATATCGTGGAAAGGGACAAGGACACGCTCAACATCTACGAGATCGGTCTGTTGAGATACAACATCACTGAGGGGGAAAGAGTTTCATTCGGAGTGTTCAGCTTTTCGAGGGACTCTACGACCGGGATCAGAGAGAATGTATTGCGGCGGGAGTTTGAAAGTCTGGGTGTGCATAAAGGCGCCGTCTTCAACCCCGATAAGCTGCGCGAAGCTCAGCAACGCCTAGCTAGGCTTGACATTTTCAGACGAGTTAAAATAGATACTCCGGGAATGAAGGACCGTAAAGAAGTGCTTGATGTCGATGTGGAAGCGGAGCTAAGACAGCCCGGTTCCATTAGCGTTCGGGGAGGTTACAGCCCCTCGGAGGGAATCCGCGGCACACTGGCGGTGCTTCATAGCAATCTGTACAGACGAAACATGAGGGCGGGAGCGAAACTAATAGCAGGCACACGAGGAAATCTATATGAACTCACCCTCATTGAACCTTGGCTCATCGGACCCACCATGGGAACATTGCGGATATTTGAGGATAATTTGGAGGAGCAGGACAATACTCGCGCGAGAGGTGCCACCGGGAATCTTGCAAGACGCTTAAGTCTGTACAGCAACATAGCGGTACAGTACAAGTACCAGGAGTTGCGACAGCGGATTATGACCATGCAAGAGCTTGAATCTTCAAAGCCGGTAACACCGATGGAGAGATATACAACCGTTAGCAGCTTGGGGTTGTCATTTCACCGTGACAACCGTGAACCATTTCTAAATCCGGCACACGGCTGGTTAAACGAATTCGCCGTCGAGTATGCTGGAGGATTTATCGGCGGGAAAACGAGTTTTTTCAAACTTACAGGGGACAATCGAATTTACTCGCAGGTTGGGAACATGGTTCTTGTCAATGCGCTGCGCCTTGGTTATGCAAGAGGTTTACGCTCGAACCGCGAGCGTGAGATTGTGTCCTTTGAGCGATTTCGAGCTGGTGGATCAACGACGGTTAGAGGATACGAAGATAGATCACTCGGTCCACTTGATGACGAATTGTCCAACACCCATCGAGGCGATGTGCTTTTCATATATAACATCGAGTTGCGGTTTCCTCTTCACAAAATTCTCGGTGGAGCGCTGTTTTTCGACACGGGCAACGTGTGGGATAACCTCGGAACAGTCGATACTGATCCGTTGCACTCCGCAATCGGAGTAGGAGTGCGGGTCGACACACCGTTGGGACCATTCCGCTTTGATTACGGCGTCCCGTTAGTTGGCGACGAGTCACCGCAGATCATTGTCGGGTTGGGTCAGGCCTTTTGAGGGTGAATAATGCGTAGTGCGTAATACGTATATCCTACTCTCCGCACCTATTTTGGGGGATTACAGAATTTATTGGTAGCACCCTAGTATCCCTGCCGAAATAATTCTTTCCGCAAGCAACACTCATTTTTCGCTCTATGACAGGTTTTGAAAAAGCATTCCTTCGTAGAATGGTTTCACTCCAGAGGAGTGCAATGTCAATAGAATCGTGATGCGTCCAATCTCCGCGCTCCAGCGGAGCGCCATGTGGTGTATTGCTATACTCCGCGCTGTCAGAAATTGCGTCTTCTGTAGGAGCGATCTCCAGGTCGCGACCCTTGTACGAAGGAACTCCGATTCCCGACCTGCTGGTGCCACGTAAGTGCTATTAGAAACAATTATCACTGGAAAATAAAGTGCAATAATTCCCAACGCAAAGTATATACACATGCTGCAGAATCTCTATGGGAGTTCTGTATGCATTCATTAAGTTCGGGGTATGTCGTATCAGAGGATTGAGAATGGCGTGAAAAGAAATCTTCCAACCTTCCTCGCTTCCATCCTTCCAATCCTACTCTTCCCAGTCGATGCGGAAGATAAACTTTTATAGTAAAACTTGCTAACGTGAGGCATCATGGATATTCCTTTGCTCTATGACATCTGCACGATATTCGGCTTATCCATAGGCGTTCTTTTGGTCTGCCATAGACTGCGTGTGCCGTCAATTGTCGGTTTTCTCGTGACAGGACTGATCGCGGGGCCTCACGGATTGGCACTGATTAAGGCTGACGGCGAAGTGGAGATTTTAGCCGAGGTCGGTGTTATCCTGCTGCTCTTCACCATCGGGATTGAGTTTTCGCTCAAGAGTCTGCTTCAGATTAAGCGATCGGTTCTGGTAGGCGGATCGTTACAAGTCGGATTGACGCTTACGGCAGGGTTTGCGATCGCCCGGTATTTCGGGACGCCGACGAACCAATCGATTTTCATCGGCTGCCTTGCGGCGGTTAGCAGCACGGCGATTGTGATGAAGCTGCTTCAAGAGCGCGACGAAACGCGAACTCCGCACGGGCGCACAGCCTTGGCAATCCTAATCTTTCAAGATATTGCCATCGTACCGATGATGCTGATTACACCACTCCTAGCCAACCAAGCGGGTGACATGAGCAATGCGGTCATTTTACTGCTTGCGAAAGGTGTAGCGATGATTGCCGTGGTGTTTGTTGGTGCAAGGTATGTCGTTCCGCTGATTCTATCGCAAGTTCTTCGAACGCGCAGTCGAGAGATATTCCTATTGAGTGTCCTCGCCATCTGCTTGAGTGTCGTCTGGTTGACATCGCGTTTTGGCGTGTCCTTGGCACTTGGTGCGTTCCTCGCGGGACTAATCGTCTCCGAATCGGAATCGAGCCACGATGCGCTTGGTCACATCACACCGTTTCGGGATGTGTTCACCAGTTTCTTCTTTGTCTCGGTTGGTATGTTACTCGATTTCCACGTGCTGTTACAAGAACCTTTGTTGATTGTGGTAGTGACAATCGGTGTCCTCGTTGCCAAAAGCATCATCGCGGGAGGCGTGACGTGGATCCTCGGATACCCGTTCCGCACGGCGATTCTGGTAGGTCTCACACTGAGTCAGGTGGGTGAATTCGCGTTTATTTTATCGAAAACGGGTATAGAACACGGATTGTTCAGCGATGCAAATTACCGACTGTTTCTCTCTATTTCAGTTGTTACAATGGCTGCGACGCCGTTTATCATCTCGGGCGCGCCCCGTGCCGCCGATGCAGTGTTACGATTACCTCTGCCAAGTCGGCTGGTATTGGGATTGAGGCCGATCGCCCGAACACCGCACCACGCACATAAAAACCACATCGTTATCGTCGGCTTTGGGTTGAACGGTAGAAACGTCGCAAAGGCGGCGCGTGCGGCAGACATCCCTTATGTAATCATTGAGATGGATACGGAAATCGCCCGAACAGCGCGTGCCAATGGTGAACCGATTTTCTATGGCGATGCGGTTCACGACGCTGTGCTCCACCATGTGAACATTAAGTCGGCGCGGGTTGTTGTAGTGGCGATTTCCGACGATGCCGCATCGCGCCGCATCGTAACAGCCGCACATGCGTTGAATCCGGCAGCGCACATTGTTGTCAGAACGCGGCACGTTGCCGAGGTGGAACCGCTCTATCGCGCCGGGGCGAACGAGGTGATTCCGGAGGAGTTCGAGACTTCGATTGAGATATTCACACGGGTACTGATGGAATACCTTGTCCCGCACGAAGAAATTGAACAGTTCATCGCTGAAGTACGAGCGGACGGCTATAAGATGTTCCGCGGATTGCCCAAGGGGGCACCGGTTGCGGGTGATGGGCATGTGCATCACCCTGATCTGGAGATTTCGGTATTACGCGTGGATGAAAAATCGCCCTTTGTTGGAAAATCCTTAGCGGAAATAGCGCTGCGAGAGACCTACGAAGTAACGGTGGTGGCAGTCCTACGGAACAGCCAGGTTTCGCCGAATCCACGGGGTGACATGCGATTTGAGTGCAATGACGAAGCCTACCTGCTCGGCATGCCTGAGAAAATCGCTC
Source organism: Candidatus Poribacteria bacterium (assembly GCA_965204085.1). Classification (GTDB taxonomy): domain Bacteria; phylum Poribacteria; class WGA-4E; order WGA-4E; family JAJDTR01; genus JAJDTR01. Next base: position 1,269,513 of record CBDBEE010000003.1, read on the forward strand.
TGGTCGCGGATCTGTTTGAAATCCCGCCATACCAGACGCAAACACAAGTATACGACGGGGATTTACCATGAAATCAAAGAACGAGAATGCAGCAACCGTGTTGACATACTTCGGGTCAGCGCCAACGCCAATGGGATTGCGCCTTCGCACAACCCGCCGCCCGGTGAAAGAACCTGTCACTAGCTGGACTTCCAAGAAGGAAAAGTCACGATGTCCGATATAATTGAAGAATTGAAACAGGCGTTTACTATCGAGGTGTCGGTTCCCTTTGTCGATGGACTTTCGATTGATTTGATTCAAGTAGCGATTTTCATCGTAATCTTCGGAGTGTTCTTAGTTCTGGGAGGATTGCTGCGCCGCTACCTGCGTCGGCTGTTTATGCAGTTACAGGTGAGAGAGGAGCGACAGGGACGGGCGCTTTGGGTGGCACATTTTATCGTGGGTTTGGCAGGCTTGATCGCCGCACTCAATGCGTTTGGCGCCCCGCGGGATCTCATGAGGCGGTTGCTTAGTTATTCGATCCCCATCGGTCAAACCCGCTTGAGCGTAACCAGTATTGCGGTGGCTGTCGCCATCGTAGTAGCTTCGACTCTCTTCGCAAGGTATTTAAGGGTAGTGCTGCGCGACAAGGTGCTGCCGGCGCTCCAACTTCCGGTAAACGCAGAGTTTCTCTTTCTCCGGCTTGTCCAACTGATTGTAATCGCATTCGGAGTTCTCGTTGCGGTGAATCTGATAGGATTCAACATGAACAGCGTGCTAGTGGCGCTTGGCGGACTTTCGATCGGAATAGGTTTCGGTTTGCAGAACATTGCGTCGAATTTCGTGTCCGGAGTCATTATGGTATTTGAGCGCCCGATAAAGATTGACGATAGGGTTACGGTCGGCGGCACCTACGGTATTGTCAAAGCCATCAACATGCGCTCAACCGTGGTAACCACGCCCGAGGATATCGACATTATCATCCCCAATTCCAAGTTTATCTCTGAAACCGTTACCAATCTGACGCACGACAACGCACGTACGCGAATAAAGGTTCCCGTTGGGGTATCCTACGATTCCGATGAGGATTTGGTGAAAAAGGCATTGCTGGAGGTTGCCAATTCTCATCCCGAGATAATTAAGGAGATGAATCCCGACCTACCGGACGTTGTACCGCCATTTGTACGTTTCATAAGATTCGGGGATTCATCGCTGGATTTCGAGATGCTGGCGTGGATTCCCAACGTGATGCGCCGCCTCGAGATTATTAGCGACCTGCATTTCATGATCCGCAAGAAGTTTAGGGAACACCAGATTGTTATTGCGTTCCCACAGCGCGATGTTCACGTTTACCCCGCCGCGGACGTGCAACCGAAGGAAGCCTGAACCTTCTTGGATTATTTGGCATCGCGTAGTTCTCATCTGCAAAATTGAACAATGGCAAGCAGAAAGTAGACCGCCAAAATCTCGACCGCGCATCAAGGATAAGATAGTGCCCGAACGATGCCACAAAGGCGTATTTGTGTAAAATTTGCCTATCGGGTTTTAGTGCGCCATGCTTCTGGGTGAAACGAAAGAAGGAAAGAAGAATAGAAGAATGTTGAATAACGGCAAGGCTTGCGTCCGGACTTGCCATCTTCCAAAGTTTAACGGCATATTCACGGTACATGCAGGCCTCCTAAAGGAGGTACGGATTTGTGGATTGGTGAAATGGTAATCTTGCAAAGTTTTGGCATGTTATTTGCCCTATTGAATATCATGTCGTGAGACTTACACAACAAACTAACCACTTACAACACCCAAGGAGGACAATAAAATGGCAAGAATCACTGCATGGAGACCGCTACAGGACATCCTTTCAACTCGGAGGGAAATCGATCGAATTTTCGATAATTTCTTTCACAACCAAAGCGTTCCGAAGTCAGAGACGGACAGTGACTGGTCGCCGCTGGTAGATGTTGTGGATGCGGAAGATCACGTTGAATTTCACGCTGAAATTCCAGGCATGTCCGAGGACGACGTGAAAGTGTCGATTAGCGAGAACGTACTGACGATTACGGGAGAGAAAAAAACCGAGTCGGAGGACACGAAGGACGGCTATCAGCTTTCCGAGCGAAGCTACGGCAGGTTCCAGCGTACGTTTACGCTTCCCGGCAATCTCATGACGGAGGACATCGCCGCTTCGTGCAAAAACGGGGTACTCTCAATTTCGGTGCCGAAGGTCAAGAAAGAAGAGGCAAGAGAGGTGCCGATTAAAGGCGAGAAATAATCGCATTTCTCGCGAATCCCAAAAGCGCTCTGCCCGCAAAGGCGGGGCGCTTTTTTTGTTGAAGCCGAAGGTATCGAAAATCGAGGCTGGAGCTACCCGGAGCCGCGACAAAGTTAATCCCGGCCGAGTAACTATGCGCGACATCCGATTAACCGTTTTGGAATTAGAGTAGCAATAACCCTCCGAAACCCCGAGCGGATTCTTTTTTGAGTGCAAGTTAAAATGTTTAATAATCGCAACGAATCCATTTATGTGGACGCGCTATCCGTTAACCGATTCATGATCTACCTACCACGTAGGTCGACCTCACTGCCGCCTCTTGACAACCTTCGTAACATCAACGGACACACCTCCCACGCCAGCAACGCGGCACCGAGAATAATGAGGACATCGCCGGGAAGGCGTAATTTGTTAAGCAGATTGACCAAGTTTCCTTCGTAAAATGCCAAGGATCTAGCGGAGGCGTAATCAACTTGAACGGCTTCAACTAGCTGAAGTACACCAATTGGAATTACCGAGATTAATAACATGAATCCCAAACCGACATTAAAGAACCAGAAAGAGGCCTTGAGCCGTCTTTCGTTCCATCCGTCGAATTTCGCGTGACGTGCCGCATAGAGCATCATCCCCAATGCGAGAAAGCCGAATGCGCCGAAAAATGAAGCGTGACCGTGTGCCACGGTGAGGAAGGTTCCGTGTTCGAAATAGTTTATTATGGGAAGATTAATCAGTAACCCGAGAATCCCCGAACCGATAAATTGCCAGAAAGCAGAGGCAATAAAGAAATTCAGAGGCAGCCGATGCTGTGTCTCGCAGGCAGCACCCGACTTTAATGTTCGCATAGCACTGGACAACAGAAGGAATAACGGCAATACCTCAAGCGTGCTGAAGACGCTTCCGATTCCTATCCACAGCGTAGGTTCGCCGACCCACCAATAGTGGTGCCCGATAGCCAAAAAACCCGCAAGCAAAACAAGAGTCCCCTCAAGGTAAAGACTCTTGGTAACTTCCTCCTTGGTCACCAGACGAAGCCCGGCAAAAAACCAGCCCATTACCAGCAGTTGGAAAAAGGTAAAGATACCCTCCACCCAGTGGTGAACAACCCACCACCGCCAGAAGTCGATGATGACCCAATGACTGTCGGGACGATAAAGAAAGCTGGCAAAGAACGCCGCAGTGATGCCGATACTGTTCAGTATCAATAGATTCAGCAGCGGTTTCCAGCGGGTTTGAGCACTTCTCAAGACAGACGTAAGCACAATCGTCCAACACACGAATCCGATGGCGATTCCCACGCGCCAGAGTCGCCCCATTTCAAGGTATTCCGTACCTTCGCTGCCGATGAGAGACCACGCTGAACCTAACCAACCCCTGATGCTGGCGTAGACGCCTATCAATGTCCCAACGACAGAAATTGTAAGGATAATCAATGAGAAATAGGTCACGGGGCGATGCCACCGTTTTTCGTATCCGCCTAGGAGAAGGGAGGCGTAGAGCGCCCCCGACATCCACATTCCGACGACCCAGATCACAGCGGTGGCAGTATGAACAGAGCGTATGCTTTGAAACGGTAGGATTTTCATCCGCTCAGTTCCCAACCCGTCAAATAGCCCGTAAAAGTCGCCACGGTTGGCGTATGCGTTCGCCAAGTACCCGCCCGCCAGTGTTTGGATCAGGAAAACCAGCGTGCATGCAGCCAAGAGTAAGAGAGATACTTTTTGAAGGAATGTTAACGGGCTCCGAGTACGTTCTTCAAGCGCTGGGAGTTCCGGTATGGGTTCGACATCTACAAAATTGTAGGCGATCACAATCAGCAGAGCGATAAGCAATACCAGACCAACAGTCCAAGCCGTCCATGTCACCGTGTGTGTGGTTGGCGTCAAACCAAGTTCCGGCATGGGTGGAAAGTTGTTTGTATAAGAGCCATCGCTATCCGGACGTGCTGCGACACTAAACCATGCGGTCCAACCCACAAATGCCGCCAGCGGTTCGACATCATCCGGTCGCAATGTTCCCGACGCCACTCCCAACTCCCGGTCGCCGCCGACGAACCGCTCTTGATAAGTCTTTACAATCTGTCGATGCGCGGTTGCCCAATTTGATGATACCGTGTAATTATTCGCTGCGTTCTCCAAGCGGATGTCAGTCCGCACCGCATCCATAACCTCGTTGTAAGCATCCGGACTCAGATCCGTCGCTGCGCTGCCGAACTGTTCCTGTGCACGCGCTTCAGCGATGAAGTCGCGGAGCAGCGCCAGATACTCCGCCGTGAAGTCCGGGCCAAAATAGCTGCCGTTGCCAAGAAGTGTACCGAAACCCATAAGATTGTATCTTTGAAAAACCGACTGGCCCGCACGAATGTCGGAACGAGTGAATACGGTTTGTCCGTCTGCCGTGATGATTTTCTTCGGGATAGGAGGAACGTGGCGGTAGGTTTGCGCTGTGCCCCATATCAGAACAATGCCACTAATAACAATCACAACCAAGAGTAGGCGATTCATCTGACGAAGCGTTAAGCGCATCATGACACCTCCTGATTTCTCACAGGACAAATCCTCTATTTGTTCCCCTTGGATTGTTTCGTTCCTGTACCGCCGATGACGATCAGGAACACACTGTCTTCATTGGCACGGACAGAGTGAAGCACATCGCCGGTGAAAACAACTGCCTCGCCATTCTCAAGCGTAATCTCTTCAGCTTTCGTCGTAAACGTGATATTTCCGCCGAGACAGGTGACCGCGGCAGCGGCAGGCGCCGGATGTTCACTCAGTGAATATCCCGCTTTAAGCACGGTTAATACGACTGTTAACTCAACGCCGTGCGCCAGTGTTAACGAAGATCGCCCCGCGGCGTTCAATGTTGCTTCTTCCATGAGGTTTTCAGCCATCGGCAGAAGCGGAAATCCCTGAGTCAGTGATGCGTTCAGGTCTACGGGTCGATAGGGTCGTTCGAATGACGTATTCATTGTTATTCCTCCAATTATTCGATTTGAGCATTCCTTGCACTACCGTTAGTCAAAACACGAAAAGTAATGGTTGAACTTCACCAGCTTTTATCAAGGCAAACTTGACTCTTGCGTAGGCACTCGCCGACATGCTAGGCAGGAGCGGAATTTGTCGTAGACTGGTGTCACGAATCAACCGAACTAGTTTGGTTGACGGGTACACTTGAAAGAAACTTTCGTCAATGCGCAGATGATACTTTACAACGAGTTTAGACGCTTGCAGCGTTGAAGCCGGTGCGTAGATGCAAATCTCGCTGAGGAAACGGAATCGTTATGTCCTCTTCTCGGAACGCTTTTACGACGGCAAAATTCAGATCGCTTCGCACAAAATACTGGCGAGCGGGATCCTCGATCCAAACCAGCAAATCAAAGCTGAGTGAACTGTCGCCAAAATTCAAGAACTGCACCCGCGGTTCAGGATCCTGCAAGACTTCCGGATGTGCTTCCCCTACTCTTAAGAGAGTTCCTGCGACCAAATCGACATCGGCACCGTAAGACACGCCCACATTGACATGAATGCGGACTTTCTCGTCTCGGTAACTCCAATTCGTTACGTTCTCGGAAATGAAATTCGAATTGGGCACGATAATCGAGACGTTGTCTAGCGTTTCAACCCTTGAACTGCGTGCGCGGATAGCACGAACGGTGCCTTGAACGCCGCTTACCTCAACGAAATCTCCGACCTGAACCGGGCGCTCGAACAGCAGGATCAGCCCGCTGATAAAATTACTGGTGATATTCTGCAAACCGATCCCCAGACCCACCATCAAAATCGCGCCTATCGCAGCCAACGCGGTTAGATTCATCCCCGTCTGGTCAATGGCGATGAATACACCCAATATAATCATCGCATAGTGTAAAATTCGGCATATGGCTTCCTGCGCTCCTTGTTTAAGGCGTACGCGTGCGAACACTCCGCGCCGCAACAAACGTTGAATCAACCACGACGCCGCGAAGGAGAAAATAATAATTAGCGCCATGGTGATTAACAGCGCCGGGGTCACGGCAACTTCGCCTATAGATACAAGTTTTTTTCCCAATACGTCGAACATCTCGTTCAAACTCTTCATGATTCGTCCTCCGCGACCAACACAATTAGGTCATCCAGTTCGCCCAGAATACACGCATCGTCAGGCTGCGGGTTGAGTCTCAATCTGTGCGTAAGCGTTCGAGCGCCTAGCACTATTTCGCCGCACTGTTCGGATTTCTCTTTAAGCTGTTCAAAGGGGATCACTTTCCCGGAAACTCCATAATCCGAGACGCGGCGCAAAAATATCTCCGCACCTCCGGCGCCAAACAGTTCCTCATAAACAACGTTGAGTTCGCGACGCAATGCGACCTGTGCCAGGACATGACTTGTTATGGTTGGTGTCACCAATACTTCGGTGTTGATATCGTCAAACAGTTCAATGTTATCCGCATCCATCAAGTCCACCAAAACCTTCGGTTTATTCTGAATTCCCTCTAAGACGTTTTGCAGCACCAGATGCCCTAAAATTGTCCGGGCATCCGATTCTTCCTGAGTCTCCAGCCAGTGGCTGCCAAGAAGCATGATATTATCATAGCTGCCCGGCTGCATCGCCTCGAGTTCCGTAGGAGAGGTGTAATCTCCTTCGTGATGAGTCAACTGGACGCAGTGCGTATGGATTCCTCGGCGATTCAACTCGGTCTCTCGTTCCGTTACAGGAACAAGGGACATGATCGTGATTTCGAACTCCTCACGAACGTACCGTTTGACCTCGTCGAGAAATGCTGCGACCTTGTGATTCCATCCCAAGATCAATATCCGTCGATGCTCTCTTACGTATGCAGTAGAAAACTCGCGCCGTTCATCCATGTGATGTGGTAACGAGTCATTCGCAATAATCTCACAATCTTCGTATTTCCGAGCCAAGAACACGAGGCGATCCGTCGCTGCCAACATCAGTTCTTTAGGTGGGTTTAACAACGGGCGGAAACTCTCGCCATGCGGACGTACGACCCCAAGCAAAATCGCGTTTGGAATTGGCAACGTCAAATCGCCGAAACGAGAGCCGGAAAATAGTTCAAATTCGCGTAAAAAAATGGTATATCCGTGGCCGTGAGATAGGATTTCGTGGAAAACGCCGGACATACCGGGGTGGCGCACGTTCTGCGCCATACACCGCGCGATGAACACATCGCTCGCCAAGACCTCCAGAATCCCTTGGTAACCTGCCCGCGCCATGGGAACTTTACGCGGATCGAAGATTTCTGTCACCAGCAGCGGCAGTGATTCTTTGCTGCTGAGTCGGGCGTGTTTCACGATAGACAGCAACGTTTTGACGATGATCGTGTCAGATTCATTTGCGCTGCCATAAGCAAAGTCGGCTCCCGGCAAGATAATGACGCTCGCGTGGAGGAAATCCACACGTTCCAAATGTTGAAATATTAACGGTGTGCCCGACCGGAACGTAATTTTTCCAGCTTTCGAGGCTTCACCGAGTGCTCTTCGCAAATCTATTGTGTCTTCCAGACTGACATCTTCAGCCAGAATCACGATGTGTAAGTTTCGTGCCCCACGCCGCCGCAAAAAGCGGCGCACGCGTCCTTCGGCATGCATCAATTCTTCTACAATGGCGGGGGTTCGATTTGTCCATCCCAAAATCAAAATGTGATTGCGCAAAGCGATTGGGGTGAGACCGCGTTCAAAATCTCGGATTTTCTGATTGAGCCACTGCGTCATGATTGCTATCAGTGACCCCATAAATAGCACATAACCGAGCACCGTCAAAACGGATGAGATTGCGCGGCGCGCTATCCCTTCGTCGTCCCCCAAATATCCGGGATCGGTCAAACGCAAAAACGCCCACCAAACGGCTGATTTATCATCGTCAAACGGGGTGTCCGTCGCCTGTACTACGATTCCGCCTGCAATTGCCACTACGCCGACCAATGACGCAATAAACAACAATCGGGCGTAGGCACCGCGCAACAATAGTTGCTCGACCTGAAACTTGAGCTTATTTTTGAGGCGAATAATCATCTGCTGAAACTGTGACTTCTTCCTAGGAGCGACATCGCAGCAACGCGTTTCGGCTCTAGTCAACCGAGATTCGCTCGCTCGAATGCACGAACAGCACCTCATTGGCTGCGTCGTACGATTGCAGTGCTTGAACCGCTGCTTCCGACTCAAGATCGTCCAGAGTCAAACCGGCAATCACCAGGTCCGCTTGTGTGGAGTGCTGCGACACTTCATTCTCCAGCGCCTCCCGACTGTCGCAGGACACGAAGGTTACGTTCTGTCTGGAGATAGGCAGCCGCCCGTCTTTCATGAATTTCGCCAGTCTCTCTTCTTCGCTGCCGGCGTGCCCGGGGTCAAAGCAGCCAAAGAGCTGGATGTCCGCGCGTTTCCAGTCCGAGTGTCCCACGATGATGTAGGCGAACAGCAGCATCATCGGAGCGTTCGACAAATTTTCCTCCGTTACCCAGACATGAATCTTCGACTGATATCCGAAGCGATAGTTTGTTGACCGCAGCACCAGCACATTGAACATCAGGCTTGCGGCAAGATTCGCGCCTCGACTGATCTCGTTTATTTCGTCGGGGTTCTCTTCGTCGAACTCGAGCAATACGCAGTTGTTCGGCAAGCCGGAAATCCCCGGCATCTGCAGGCAATGCTCCATGGCTTCCAAATAGGATGGGGCAACTAGAGAGTCAACATAAATACCCGCTCCGCTCAACTCGCTGCGTTGAACCAAGCCGTCAACGCGGATGCGCGCCTCAATCTCGTTAACGTAGGAATAATCACCTTGGAAGAACTGAACGAAATGCCCGAATCCGTGCCGATGGCAGATCCAACGTAGCAGATCGAAGTGCCCGAGTCGCTTTTCGCCGAAGCGCGTCAGCGCCACAATGGAGGGGCGCCAGCCGCTTTCGGACAAATTGGCTCGGCTTTTCTGCAGGATAATCTGGAGGCGGCGAGTCAACTGAAACATGGACCCTTGGAAAATAGCGCTCAATCCCCTCTGTTCGCGCCTCGTGCGTCGAAGTCCGATATATGTCGCCACCATTAGAAAAATGGAAATTAGGGCGTACATCATACTCATCTGCATCATCATTATTCCGCACATCACGGCGCCCGCGAGGGACACGTACCAACGAGAATGAAATGTCGGGCGATAGGATGGGTTCCCCGCAAAATACTCAAGGAAGGAAACCACACAAAGCGCGCCGTAGGTGACCATGAAGAACATGCTGAGAATTTGCGCAATGAAGTCGATACTGCCGATGGCGACGAAAACCATTGCAATGACGCCCGATACGCAGGTCGCGTAAACCGGTTCCTGTGCCAGGCCCCGCCCTTTCTCCAGCAGGCGATTCACCTTGGGAATAGGCAGAACATCGTCGCGGGCGAGGGCTTGCAGCGTCCTTGGAGCTACCATAAGGGATCCAATCGCCGAGGATAGCGCGGCGGCGCCCAACCCGATATATATCACGGGACCCCACATCGCGATGTCCGCCATGATGAACTGGTTAGCGGCGAGCGCCTCCGGACTGGCGCTTTGCGCCAGCTTTATAGCCACCAGTACATATATCACCATGCCTGCCAGTGTGGCGCCGATCGTGCCAAGCGGTATACTGCGCCTGGGGTTTTTCAAATCGCCGGATAACCCAAGTCCGGCTATCATGCCGGTAAATGCCGGAAAACAGGTAGCGAAGACGATACCAAAGCTGTCGGCGTCGTCTATGCGAGCAGTGAAGTTCAGCCCTCCCGGCTGTATGGATTCGTTGCCTTCACCGAGCATGAAAAGGGTAATTGATGCTGCCAAGATGGCGGCGACACCCCATAACGCCCGTACGCCCAAGTCAGCCCCTCGTATCAACATCAAGAGGACAAGCAATAACGTGCAAGGGCGGCTTACCCAGCGGGAATCGAGATTCAACCCGTAGGTGAACGCAATCCATTCGTACACCGGCTCAAAAGCTTCCGCGAACGCGACCATGTAGAAGGCTACCGAGATAGCCTGAGACAGATACAACGCTATTCCTATCGATCCTCCGATACTTGTGCCGAACGACCTGCTGACAATGTAGTATGCGCCGCCGCCCGCCACGCGGCGGTTCGTTGCGATCTCGGAAACCGCCAGCACGGTCGGAATCGTCACAAGATGTCCCAGCAGGATTATCATGAGACTGCCCCAAAGCCCGACATGCGCGACAGCGTAACCGAACCGCAGGAATAGGATTGCCCCTAATATGGTGCTGATGGATGCGAGAAAAACGGGCGCCGTTCCGAAGCTGTGACCTGCTCGGGCATATGCGACTGCATCGCGGCGCTCAGAACGGGATTTTCTACCGGCTTTTGTAAACATAAATCAAATAGTCCTTTCGATTCGAGCCCGAGATAGTTTACGTTGCTCAAGACGGCATCCATGACGGGAGTAACTCAAATCCGAAACCGTAGTTCTGAGGAATCCGCCAGAATCAATGCGTCGCAGCGATTGTGATATGTCAATAGTGTCTTGTCGTCTGATGAGCGCTTAATTGGATTGGCTCTCATCATACATCGGCGGCAGAGACGCTGTATTGGACAGTCGATATTCTACGGCCGAATGGGGGTAAGCAAAACCGACGTGAGGGCTATTTGAAAATGCCTCCATTACCTTTGCGACAATTTGAGTGGATATCCTCTGTCGATCCACGGCAATCGATCGATAGCGCAAGCGCATCAAAATTCCCGAGTCGAAGAATTCGGCGCGCACCTCCGGCTCCAAGCCGGTTTCTTGGATTATCTCCGATGTGACCTCTCTTGCGCAGGAAATCAGTGTCTGCTCCGCCAACTTATAATCCGAATCGTAGGACACGCGCACCGGCACCTCGTCCAGGATATATTTCGCCTCCTCCGACACCGCGTAGTTAATCACCATCTGATCGAACAGTATCGCATTGGGAATCAGAATCCCTCGATTGGAGGACTCTTCACCGCCTATTGTGCCTCCGACTTCCCCCAACATGATGTGTGTGGGCGATATGTCCAACACATCGCCTCTTACGCCCTGCACAATAATGCGGTCGCCAATGACAAAAGGGCGCTTAATCATCACCATCAGCCAGGCCGCGACACCGGTAACGGGACGCTGCAGCGACCAACCCAGAATCATGCTGATAAATGCAACCGTTAAACCCATGGCGGCTAGGGAGCCCGACATACTAACGATGATGAAGACAATTCCTACCAACATGAAGGAGTACCGCCACATCGACAAGAACTGACTCACCTGCGATTCGGTGCGATTCTGCCTTCGCATGGCAGCTATGATTAAACTCTTGGACACCCTATAGGCGATTAACAACGCCACCAGAATCAGAATTGCATAGACGAAACTGATTACAGCGTCTCCTAGTAGCGAAGCCATTGAGTTGTTAAGTTCCCCCCACAAATTGTTCAATGCATTCATACATACCTCCCCTATACAGCCCGTTAGTAAAAATGTCAATCCAAATGGTTTACTTGAGACAACCTTTACAAATTTGTAGTCTAAATTTGCGTTGGCATTCCACTGTTCTCAAATCCGAGGAGCGTATACTATAGCACGTCTACTTCAGATTTTCAACGATTAGCATTTGTGTCGTCAGGGGAAACGCATCTAAATTTTCTGCCTGACAAAAAAGCAAATCAGGCTAAGTCTGTGATAAATTTTAGGGGTTGTAGGTTGGGTTGAACGGAATTCGTTAGTGATCGCTAATCTTAGAGGCGTTTCCGAGTCCCCACTTTGCATAAACACGCCAAAAATATGAGTGAAACCCAACAGAAATCGTAAATTCTACCGCCATGAGACATCCTCTAAATTAGATGCGTTTCCCCTGTCCGTGACCTAAAAATCATTTGACAATCCGCGAAGGGAACATGTATAATTCCCCCTTGCGTCTGCTGGCGTGGCTCAATGGTAGAGCAGGTGATTTGTAATCACCAGGTTGGAGGTTCGATTCCTCTCGCCAGCTCCAGTCCCACAGTGCGGGGAGGTACTCAAGCGGTCAACGAGGGCAGACTGTAAATCTGTTGGCTATAGCCTACGGAGGTTCGAATCCTTCCCTCCCCATCCTTTCCTCCATTCCTATTTGACAGCGTGCGGGAGTAGCTCAGTTGGTAGAGCATTGGCCTTCCAAGCCGATTGTCGCGGGTTCAAGTCCCGTCTCCCGCTTCGCCGCGCAGCTATTCGGATTCCTAAGGTTGTGAGGTGGGACACATCGAGATAAATTCCCCGAAATTGGGCGCAAAGCCCCTGTTAGGTGTATAACAAACAACTCATCGGAGAGATGCAGGAGATGGCTGAACTGGCATGATTGGAAATCATGTGTGCAGGCAACTGTACCGTGGGTTCGAATCCCACTCTCTCCGCCTTTAATATGCAGTAACGCCTTGGCTATGCTAAGTGGGGAGGTAGCGGTGCCCTGAACCTGCAAACCGCTTTAGCAGGACTGAAATCCTATTGAGCGGCGGATTACTTTTGGGGTCTGACCCAAGTAAGTGGTGTTGAAGATTGGGTCCTGAGCAACTCGAACTTATCAAACTCCGTCAGGTCTGGAAGGAAGCAGCGGTAGATAGGTCTTCGGGTGTGACGCAGGGTAGCCTCATCGGAGCTAACTGTTTGGGTAACGCTTGGGAGAATCCGTCAATCTTTCGGTGCATAGCCAAGATTTTTGGGGCGGTTTTGTGAATCGGAGAGGAGTTCTGTGGAATGAGGTTTATCGCTGTCGTCTGATTTTGCAGAGTCGCGACCTGGAGATCGCTCCTACCTCGTCGTTTAGCCGGTTGATTGGTTGTAGAAGAGTGAAGCCATGTCCTATGAGGTAATCGCGCAGAAATGGCGTCCCCAGTCCTTTCACCAAGTGATGGGGCAGGAACACGTCATCAAAACGCTGCAAAACCAGATTCGCTTGAATCGAATCGGTCATGCCTATCTCTTCTGGGGCCCGAGAGGCACGGGCAAAACGACGGTGGCTCGTCTTTTCGCAAAGACCGTCAATTGCGCAAAGCGCGATTCAGACGCCGAAGCCGGCCCCGATAATCCGGTTGAACCTTGCAACGAATGCGAGTTCTGCCTAGACATTACGCAGGGCAGATCTTTTGATGTCATTGAGCTGGACGCCGCCTCCAACCGGGGGATTGATCCCATCCGCGAGTTGCGCGAAAACACGAAGCTCGCCCCTGCCGCGTGCTCCTACAAAATCTACATTATTGATGAAGCGCACATGCTCACGCAGGAAGCGTTCAACGCGCTCCTGAAGACGCTTGAAGAGCCGCCGCCCCACGTTATCTTTATCCTCGCCACCACCGAGCACCACAAGATTCCCAAAACAATCGTATCGCGATGTCAAGACTTCGATTTTCGCTACATGGAGTTGAATCAGATTATCGGTCGACTCGAGTTAATCTGCGCCGAGGAGGGCATTGAAGTCGATGATCAGGCACTGTCCTTGATTGCGCGTCAGTCGGAAGGCTGTCTGCGGGATGCCGAGAATGCGCTTGAACGAATAATCTCGGCGGCGGGTAAAACACTTGATACGGAAACGGTAGATCAGATTCTGGGCCTTGGTTCGCAACCCCTAATCAACAAACTCGTGGACGCCATATTGCACTGCAATCTGCCGGATTCGGTGCAAGTTCTCGCCAGCTTGACCAATCAGGGCGCAGATCTCACGCAGTGCCTCCACCAACTTATCGCCTATTTCAGGAATTTGCGACTTCTCGCGATTAACGCGGATTTGGCAGATCTGATTCAGGGCTCGCAATCCGATGTACAGGGATTGAAGGAGAGAGCGGCTGATATCTCCGTGGAGCGTCTGTCAAGGATAATCAAGATTTTGATGCGGACAAGCAGCGAAATCAAGCAGTACGGTTACGCCCAGATTCAGCTTGAATCCAGCCTTGTCGAGATTAACTCCATTCGGGAGGGTATCCAACTCGGCGAAGTTTTGAAAAGGCTGGGAGAAATAGAGAATAGGATCGACCGCCCTCGAAACGAAGCGAATCCAACGCAGACAGATTTCTCTTCTTCGAACACAGAGGCGTCCACGAAGCCGCAAATTAACTCCTTGCTCGCGGAATCACAGAAGTCGTTTGCCCAGCCGCAGCCACCCAAAAACGATAGAAATCCGGCTACTCCCAAGGACATACCCTCGGACACCACGGCCGATGTGGATGCCCGACTAGCCGGAGAAGGTAGTCGAGCTGTAACACGGAGTCCCGTCGAGATTAAGCAGCTTTGGGAGAAGGCGTTGGAAGCGTGGGGAACGGAGCAGAAAGTACTGCACGGATTTCTCAAGGACGCCACGCTTTCGGCGAATGAAGAGGGAGTTTTGGAAATAGCCTGCGCGCCTCTCCAAATCGCGATTCTGGAGAAGAACAGGAAAGAGATTGTGGGGACTCTCGAATCTTTAATTGGCCACGGAGTTGATGTGAACTTCGTCCCGGCGCGCAAAACCAGCGAGGCGAACAAATCTCAATCAGCGAAGGATGGTGGAGAACAAACCCCAACGCCACTCGCCTTGCAACGTGAGGCTGAGCAGGATCCTCAACTCTCGCCTGTGCTTGAGCTTTTTGACGCGAAGATTCTGAAAATCGATCTGAAGTAATACTAACCCAAGTTGTCACCTTTGTAGCACGATCTGTTAGATTGTGCTTCTGGTGCGCAACTCGCGCGCAAACTGACAGATCAAGTGAGTGAACAACGAACGCGATAGAGATCCCTTACGCTACGAAATCTCCGCGATTAATGGGTCATTTTCAATAAAAAACGATGGTACATGTCCATAATCTTGTAAGTAGCAACTTGCGTTAATACTAATCCTATGGAAGGAGACGCGGTGCGCTTTCCGGAATGCATAGGAGGGTGGTTGCCGTGATTTTTTATGAAGATTAACAACTTGGTGAAACAGGCGCAGCAGATGCAGAAGCGCATGGTTGAGCTTCAAGAGGAGCTTGCCAATCAAACCGTGGAAGCAACTATTGGCGGGGGCATGGTAACTGCCGTTGTCAATGGCCAGCAGGAGTTGATATCGTTGAATATTTCTCCCGAAGTCGTAGATCCCGACGACGTAGAGATGCTGGAAGATCTTATCGTCGCCGCCGTCAATGAAGCCCGCCAACGAGCGCACGACCTGATGGCACAGGAGATGGACAAACTCACTGGTGGTGTTAAACTCCCCGGACTACCGTAGCGCCTACGATTCTCGACTACCCAAATGCATTATCATCCCAAGCCACTTGCAGACTTGATAAGTGAGTTGCAGAAGTTGCCGACGGTTGGCCCAAAAACGGCACAACGATTGGCATTCTACATGTTAAAAGCACCTTCAGAGGACGCTGCCCGGCTCGCAACCGCTATTTCCGAGGTAAAGACTCATCTTTTCTGCTGCGGAATTTGCGGCAATATTACCGATTGTGAGCCTTGCCATATTTGCGCCAACCCGGAACGGGATCACCAAGTCATTTGTGTCATTGAGGAGCCCGACGATTTATTGGCGATAGAGCGAACAAATGGATATAAAGGCGTTTACCATGTGCTGATGGGAGTAATTTCTCCATTAGATGGTATCGGCCCAAAAGACCTCCGGATCGATTCACTGTTCGAGCGGATTGAGAGCCGAAACATCAAAGAGGTAATCCTCGCTACAAATTATACAACCGAAGGGCAAGCAACATCGCTGTATCTGACCAAACGCCTGTCGAATCTGGAGTTGGCAATCACCCGAATTTCCTACGGAATCCCCGTTGGCGGAGATCTTGAATACATCGACGAATTGACGCTTTCCAAGGCGCTTGAGGGACGGCGCAGGATAGATGTCTGATAGGCTCCATTCACGGTGATTGGATGTTATAGTCATTTACATTCATTCTTACACATATATTGATTGTATGTTACTCGATTTGACAATTGACGGTCGTTGTGGAAAACCACTACCTGTAGGAGCGACCTCCCGGTCGCGACTTCTCTCGTAGCGTAAACTGTTAGTTTGCGCAAATCTTAATCTAAATGAAGTTTAATTTTTTTAATCGGTAATTCTAATTTTGCCCAGGCCCGGTAGGTGCGGTTTCTAACCGCACCGGACTTCGCCAAACAATTACCGAAATAATTTTTTAAACTTCATACAGATTAAGTGACAGGTAACTGTTTAGTCTATCAATCTGTTTTGGGAATGTTGGTTCGTCGTGCTGCAGTTTAATCCCCGTTCCTACACCATCAAATGAGCGGATAACGAATGCGATAGCTAATCCTGATAGAGATCCCTGAGCGTAATGTAGGAGCGACCTCCCGGTCGCGATTTCCTGTTGGCGCGTAAGTTCTGGACTGAACTAAACAATTACAGTGACAGAATAGGGAACGACGAACTGAGCGAATAAATCAAACGGGCGGCTAACGAGTGATCAACTGAACGAATAGTGAAGGCGATAGTAAATCCTGATAGAAATCCCTTGTGATAAAGGAGAATGTCATTGCCCACAAGCATGTGTAATTATTAGTTGCAATGACTATAGAATCAATGTAGTCACTCGATAATACCATTTCGTTTGAATCGTAGTGCATAGAGCGAAACAATTATTTCGTCAGGACGTTCGCTGATACGTGGTGTAGTACCCGGTAGCACCGATCTCCGAATCGCGACTCCAATGCGCGCCATTTGCCAGTTATGCACCGTATTTTAGAGAAATGGTATTGCTCACTCATTTAGAGCGCCAAGAGAATAAGCCGTTTGTTGTGAGGGTGGCCTGAAATGGAAAGAGCAACCTTCCCTCCTTCCGCCCTTCCAGTGTTGCGAATTTCACCTAAGTAATCACCATGAACACCTACCAAAAATCCTATGATGTCATCGTCGTCGGCGCCGGTCATGCAGGGTGCGAAGCGGCACTCGCCGCCGCTCGAATGGGATGTGAGACACTGATAGTTACCATCAATCCCGATACTATCGCGAAGATGTCCTGCAATCCCGCTATCGGCGGACTTGCAAAGGGGCACCTCGTTAAAGAAATAGATGCGCTCGGCGGGGAAATGGCGAAAAACATTGATAAGACAGGTATCCAATTTCGCCGGCTGAATACAAAGAAGGGACCCGCGGTGCGTTCAAGTCGCGCTCAAGCCGACAAGCAAGCATATCAAGATGAAATGAAGCGCGTCTTGGAAAGCCAATCCCATCTTGATATCAAACAGGTCTTGGTCGATGAACTGCTGACCGAAAATGGGAAGTGTGTCGGCATACTCAGTCAAACGAGAACCGCCTATCTTGCCCGAACTGTCATCCTCACTACGGGCACCTTCCTCAGGGGGTTGATTCATCTCGGTGACGTATCTTACAGCGCGGGAAGGGCGGGTGAATCCTCTGCAGAAAAGTTGTCGGAGAGTTTCCTGAACCTCGGTTTTGAAATTGGTCGGCTCAAAACGGGAACGCCGCCCCGAGTAAATGCCCAAACGGTGAACTTCGACGCGATGGAGATTCAACCGGGAGATTCTCATCCACTCCCGTTTTCGTTTTCAACCGAAAAGATTACACAGCGGCAGATGCCATGCCATCTAACCTATACGAATGAAAAAACGCACGAGATTATCAAAAACAACCTGCATCGATCGGCGATGTACAGTGGACGAATCAAGGGAATAGGGCCACGCTATTGTCCGTCTATTGAGGATAAAGTCGTGCGGTTTGCCGACAAAGACCGTCATCAGATTTTCGTGGAGCCGGAAGGCAGAGATACCGACGAGATATACCTTAACGGCATCTCCGCAAGCCTTCCCGAAGATGTCCAAGTCGATATGGTGCACAGTATTCGAGGTTTGGAGGACGCAGAGATTGTTCGGTTCGGATACGCTGTTGAATACGATTTCGCGCCCGCAACCCAACTTCAACCGACGCTTGAGACGAAGCGCGTCGAGAACCTGTATTTTGCCGGTCAACTGAATGGCACCACCGGCTACGAGGAAGCCGCGGCACAGGGCTTAATGGCAGGAATTAACGCGGCGTTGAAAGTGCGCGAGGAAAATTCGTTCGTTCTCGACAGATCCCAGGCGTATGCCGGCGTGCTGATTGATGACTTGGTGACAATGGATATCCGCGAACCCTACCGCATGTTCACTTCTCGGGCAGAGTACCGATTGGATTTGCGCGAGGACAATGCGGACTTGCGATTGACGGAGATTGGCTACAAACTCGGCTTGGTGGACGACGAAACTTTTCGCCGTTTCCAAACCAAGCGTCAACTGATCGAAGAGGAGCTCGAACGCCTAAACCAAACGATTGTAAAACCGACTCCCCACACGATTGCGCGATTCGAAGAAGCTGGCATCACGCCATTCGAAAAGCCGACATCTTTAACGGATCTATTGAAACGCCCGGAGATCAGCTATCAACAAATTAAACAGGTCGCAACGCCGCCTCGCGATTTACCGGGCACCGTAGAGGAGCAGTCCGAGATTCAGATCAAGTATGAAGGGTACATCCGACGCCAAGCCGTTCAAATCGAGCAATTCAAGAAGTTGGAGAATTTCCACATTCCAGATGATTTCGACTATGACAACGCTCGCGGCTTGAAGACCGAAGCCCAAGAGAAACTCGCGAAGATTCGTCCTACATCCGTTGGCCAGGCGTCGCGAATACCGGGCGTGACCCCTGCGGATATCTCAATCCTAATGGTCTTGATTCATCAAAAGAATCAAAGTGAATTGCGCGCTGCAAGTTAAACGTCGGGTGGGATCGCCTCGATAAATCGGCGATTGATTCGACTTGATTGAGAGTGTAACTTGATAGGTTATCCGGTTGAATCAAGAAGCGTTTAGACACCTCTTGGAACAAACCTTCCGTGGGCACGGTTTTCCGCTAACTCGCAACCAGCAAGATCAATTTGTCGCTTACTGGTGTGAGTTGCAGCGATGGAATTCACGGGTCAATCTTACCTCCATTCGGAAGGCCCGCGACATTGTCGTGAAGCATTTTCTTGATTCTCTAGCAGTTCTCCAATACTTTCCGATTGAAGCGGGCGATTCCGTGGTTGACATCGGCGCCGGCGCGGGATTTCCCGGTCTTCCACTTAAGATCTACGCCCCCGACATTCAGTTGACGCTCGTCGAATCGTCATCAAAGAAGGCTAGTTTTCTTCAGTTTTTAATGTCTCAACTGAACGTCACATCGGCGGGGGCAAATGTTGATATTGTCGTTCAGCGTGCCGAAGCGTTCGTGAAGAAGCGTGAAAATCTCAGTGCGTACGATTGGGTTTTAACCCGTTATGTCGCATCATTAGCGGATTCAGTCGCATATTGTGTGCCGTTGCTAAAACGCAACGGAACGTGGATTGCCTATAAATCACGGGAGGTGCAGGCTGAAATCCGCGAAGCCAAATCTCAGTTTCAAGCCTCTGGTGGTGAAGTAACGGCTGTCGTGAACAGCCGAATGTCGGAATTGAATCGCACTTATGTCGCTATAAGGGGCTGTTTGTAGAAACCCATAGGGATCAAGGGGGTTCGTCTAGTATTGGTGAGGCTTTCCTTCGCACCCCATACGGTAGGTGCGGTTTCCAACCGCACCGGCTCTACGGAAACCAACGCCATGAGTCATCTTCTGTGGCACACTCATCAATGAATAGGTTGGTATTCCTTTGTCCATGTCTACATGGAGATTAACAGTTTAAGACATTGAATCCGCGTGACTTGCGACCCAAAACGCTTAACTTAATCCCTATGCGGGGCTGTTTGTAGATACCTCGGGTATTGCGCGAGAATCTCTATCGCATGGAGTGTTCTATCGTCCGCGCCATTCGCTCGGTCAGTCCTTTGTTAAGGAGTGTAGCTAGATGTTTGAAACTAGTATAAGTCAATTCAACACCCCAATCCTTCGAGGAAACGGTAAAATAATCGGCAATGCCGTTGATGTGCTCCGTCATGAGATGAAAACACAGATTGAACAAAGGGGAGGGCATCTTATTCTCGATCTGACAAATGTTCCACTGTTGGACAGTTCCGCCTTGGGCGCTATCGTCTCGACATTGCAAGCTCTAAAAAAGAGCGATGGAAAGTTGGTGCTGCTGAATCCGCAAGAAGCGGTTCTGAATGTGTTGGCGGTAACCCGACTAGACACGGTATTCGAGATCTATCGGGACGAGGCGGACGCCATCAACGCTTTCAGTCAAGGCTAAACCATAATCATGGCGAAACGTTTTTCTTTCAAGATGGGCTTGCGAGGGCAGCTAGTTCTACTGTTTTTGTTAGTCTCCTTTATCCCTCTGCTTATTGTCGCCTTTCTGGCACGAGAATTTGGAGTAATGGCGCTGGAAAAGACTATCGGCGAGAACTTGGCGCGTCTTGCGCAGGAAAAGTTGGATCAGGCAGATTACAACATTTTCACCCCGCTAAACGCCATTCGGGGAGAGCTTAATAGCTTACGCAATGCCTTTATCTCGGCAATGAACCATCCAAACGACGATGCGACACGGAAGCAATTGACTAATAAACTGAAGCAACTTGAGGATCTCGCCGGTCCAAGAAGCGAAATAGTGATTACCGATTCACGAGGTGAGGTCATACAAGCCAGCAATCCGCGCATTCTTCGCCGCAAAATCAATGCGGACTGGTGGGCACGCGCGTACAATGAGGGACTCGGATACGAGTTTGTCGATGACCTTCAATATAACGCTGAGATGAAAGTCCATGTTCTGCCAGTCGCATTTCCGATTCTCGGCGCCAATGGCGCCAAGGTAGTTGGTATTTTGCGAGCCATAATCACGCTCCCCAACTTTTCAGATGCGGTTGGCGCAACCCAAGAACAGGACGGTACCAATCAGGGACTTGAAGCCGCCCTCATGACAAAACACGGTCGAGTGATTACGTCCTCGTCAGAGGATGAGTACACGTTCAGGGAACACATTGAGATGACCGATGCAGCGATGGAGGCAATTATCAGCGCGAAGATTGAGGACCGGTTTGCCGGTTACGAAAGGGAAAGCGGCATTGACATACAAGGCGAAAAGAGGGTTTACGGCTGGGCGCGAACTCAACGCTGGCGCGGAGAACCGTGGACAGCCGACCAAAACTTTACCGATTGGACCGTTTTGGTTTCACAACCCGAATCGGTGGCTTTCTACGAGATGAATCTACTTACCGAGAAAATCTTGACTTTTACATTAATCTCCTGCGTCATTGTTATTCCAATCGCATGGATGGTTTCAAGACGTATCGTGAAACCGATTATGCGCATTGCACGAGCTTCGCGCGCTATTGCCAAAGGTGATTTTGATCACCAAGTGTCGGTTACGAGCAACAACGAAGTTGGCGTTCTTGCGCAAGAATTCAATTCAATGCGAGATGACCTTAAACATGCTATTGAACAAATAACCAAAGAGGAGAAAAAGATGACCGCGATCGTGAATAGCCTCGCTGAAGGACTCATTCTGGTCGACGGGAATCATCGCGTTCTTCACATCAACCCCGCCGCCGAATACCTGCTGAATGTGCGAGCAGACCAGGTCGGCGAGGAGTTAACGCTAATCGTACAGGACCTCACGTTAGCCAGGGCGCTCAAGGAAACCGAGGGAAAAACATCCTTGAACGAGACTGTCAACTCGGAAGTTACTCTAGATCAGGAAGGCGAAATATCTACGCTCCGGATAGTAGCCAGCCCATTCCTTGATGAGGAGGGGGCCGTACTCGGAACTGTATATGTCTTTGATGACATTACGCGCGAGAAGGAAATCGACCAGATGAAGTCCGATTTTGTGTCACTTGTCTCTCACGAATTACGCACGCCAATGACTTCGATAATCGGTTTTGTGTCGTTGATCTTGGAAGGCAAGACGGGACCGATTAACGACAAACAACGCCGCAGTCTGGACCGAGTTCAACATCAAGCGGAGCGTTTGGCTGCTCTGATTAACGACTTACTCGATATTTCCCGCATCGAAGCGGGACGTATCCAGATGAAGCGAGAGGAAATTTCGGTCTCGGAGATTGCCAAACAGAGAATCGAAGATATCAGTCCGCAAGCCGATGCAAAGTCGATCGAATTGCGTTTGTTTGCTCCCGAATCTTTGCCGAACACTATCGGCGATCAGGAACGAATCGGACAGGTCTTTACCAACCTCATCGGCAACGCAATCAAGTTCACCCCCGAAGAAGGCAAAATCGCCGTAAGGATCAGTGTCGACGGAGCACTGCCCGGTAAATCGGATAGTGCGTTACATGTCGAAGTCATTGATACGGGAGATGGAGTACCTTTCGAGGAACGTGAAAGAGTTTTCAATCGGTTCCATCAACTTGGAAACGTAAACACCCGTCAGGAGGGAGGCTCCGGATTAGGCCTCTCGATTGTAAAAAGCATCGTAGAATCGCACGGCGGTACCGTGTGGGTCGATGGCGGGTACGAGGGACATGGAAGCAATTTTCAGTTTACGCTGCCGGTAGAATTGACAAAGGAAGTTGGCGCTTAATGGCTCAAACAATCTTGGCAGTCGATGATGATGTCGATATTCTTGATGTGATAGAAATGAGCCTAGACTCGGATGGGTTCAATGTGATTACGGCGGGCGATGGTTTGGCAGCCATCAAGGAAGCCAAATCACACGTACCTGACCTCATCCTGTTGGACCTTATGATGCCCAAGATGGACGGATTTGAAGTGATTGATAATCTCAGGGCCGATCCGCAGACTCGCGCGATTCCCGTCATCATGCTTACGGCACGAACGCAAATGAACGAGAAACTTCAAGGGTTGGATGCCGGTGCGGATGATTACATCACCAAACCGTTCGATTTGAAGGAGCTTACGGCGCGGATTAAAGCCGTCCTCGGGAGAACACAACCCACAAAGTATATCAACCCACTAATTGGCGCGATGGGGGATTGGTTCAGCGAAACCGGAGTTGAACAATTGGCTTCTCACCTGAAAACAGCGGCTACCATTCAACAGCGGCTTCTGCCCCAATCCCCTCCCAATCTCCCCGGATTCGACATCAAAGGCGTTTTGCGGAGTTCAACTTCTGTCTCCGGAGACTTTTACGATTTCATCCCGTTGGATGGCGGTTGTTTGGGGATAGTCATAGCGGACGTGCGAGGAAAGGGAATCCCTGCCGCATTATTGATGGTAATGATACGTACCGCGTTACGGCTAGTTTGTCGCCAGGAATCATCGCCCGCAGCGGTCATCAAGAGCATCAATGATCTTCTCGTGATTGACACGGAACCGGAGCTTTTCGCTACTATGGTCTACGGGATTTTAGATCCCGAAGCCCTGACGTTCACCTATTCAAATGCCGGGCATTGCCATCCACTGCATCTCAAGAATGCGGGAGATTGGACAAAGAAAGCTTTCGGACGTCGAGGCAAGGAATTGACAATCCATCCACTCCGAAACTGGTGGAATGGTCGCGGGTAGCTTTGACTTTGCGGAGTTTGAAAACGAAACCGTTCAACTTCAGCGCGGGGACACAATCTTCTTCTATACCGATGGTATCACCGAGGCAGAGCGTGAAAAGGATGGTTCCTTTTACGGAGAAGAACGGCTATTGGATGCCATTAAATCTGGTAGCGGTTTATCCGCCGAGATGATTTGCAAAACAATCGAGGATGATCTCGTGCGCTTCATTGGCAGAAAGCAGCAGACCGACGATCTTACACTCGTAGTTGTGAAAGCGACCGCAGACAGAGCCGAAGGATATTGATATCCATGGGAAATACCGTTTCCGACAATCGTGTAAACCCTGATCCTGGGATATCCGCCAGGCGCAACAGTGTGACGAAGATAGCCAATCAAGTCATCCGTCTTGATCTGCCAAGTTCAACACATTATGTGTATGTGATTGATGCCATAATATCGGAAATCGTGAGTGATATGGGTTTTGACAAGGAGGAAAGCGAGCAGATTAATTTGGCAGTGATTGAGGCGGCTGTGAATGCCATTAAACACGGAAACAACGAGGATTCGAGCAAGAGAACACGTTTTGAGTTTATCTTGAGCCAAGATAAACTGACCGTGGTTGTAGAGGATCAGGGAGCGGGATTCAATCGTGAAAGTGTAGCCGATCCTCTGGATCCCTCCAACCTCCTTAAAAGCAGTGGTAGAGGGATATTCCTGATGGAAACCTGCATGGATTCGGTGACCTTTGAGGAGTCGGGGAGGATTGTCAGAATGGTCAAACTCAAGTCTTCCGCCGCTTAACCTGTGTTGGTCGACGCGAGTTGCAGTCCGAAAGTATTACTAACTCGGGGAGTTTCTGATGAACATTGACGTCCGTCAAAAAGAAGGAGTAATCGTTCTAGAAATTGACGGGAGAATCATAGGATCCGAAAGCCTAGCGCTAAAAAACATCATTGATGAAGAAATCAGTAATGCGAAAGCTGGCGACGTGAGAATGCTTCTGAACATGAAAAAAGTCCGCGCTATGGACAGCGCCGGTCTTGGAATCGTGATTGCCGCTTACACAGCCATCCAACGGAGAGGTGGGCGCATCGCGTTGCTCAATGTAAGCGGGAACATCAATAACCTAATCGTTATATCGAAACTTTTCACTATCTTTGACCGATATGATGATGAAGATGAAGCAATAAGATCGTTTCAAGAAGCGCGATAATCTTACTAAGCGCACGTTTTAGTGGTTCATTCGCTAAGTGTTTAATCCTTAATGAAACCGAGTTTTTTCTTCAAAACTCGGTTTCTTCCCGGAGTCAAAGTGGCTTCAAGGTAATGGTTGAATCCACTCATCACGGGCAACTAAGGATTGATAATCATGGCAATCACTTCATCATATAAATCACAGTTCAGACAATGTTAACTGCCATCACTCAACACTTACTATATGTTCTTAGTTCGACTTTGTACAAAAGTAAGACGGTTGGATTGTACGGAAAGCCGTACAAAACCAAACCCGTAGGCGGGGCATCTTGCCCCGCTGTGATGGCACTAGAAACCGCGGAGACTTTTTCAATGGTCTACCAAAACGACCAGATGGTTAAATTCTCACCCGCTTTTCTACAACGGCTTGATTGACACTAATTGTTATCCCGGTCAAATGTACAAAGTAGAGCTTAGGAAATAAACCATTTATACTCCGCGCTGCTGAGAATTGCTTATTTTGTAGGAGCGTCTCCGAATCGCAACCTATTTAATCTTGGTAGCCCCAGAGGGGATCAAACGAGTGAATAGCGAGTGCGATAGAGATCCTGAAGGTGTATAGAAACATTGATTCGACCTACAGCAAAGCCCCAGAGGGGCGACAGGTGGAAACTGCGGACGTTACCCCATTTAATATTCGTTCGCTGGGTGCTGTCTCTACAATCGGCGAAGCAAGCCTTAAATCTTGAAAAGCGCAATTTCTGACGGCGCACGGTATAGCTATAGTCATTCACAATCATATTTACAAATGCTTATTGGTGATTTGATGATTGAAAATTGCTACTGTAGGAGCGACCTCCCGGTCGCGAGGCAAAGTTCGCTCCAACGGAAGACGCACAATAAATTGCACTACTGCAAATCGAACTAACCAAATTCAACATGTGCAATTATTATTTGCAACGAGTATAAAAAGTGATTTCCCGGAGACGACAGTGAATCCATCGGCAGATCAAAAAGAGAGCCCCGACGGGTTATGGCATAAATGCGAGAGTTGTGATGAACTTGTGTTCAGACAAACGTTAGAGCGTAATCTGTACATCTGCCCGTCCTGTAGCCGCTATTTGCCCTTCCCGGCAGAGCAACGTCTGAGCCATATATTTTCGTCTGACGCATGGACAGACCTTTTCCCTGACGCTGCACCATCGTCGCTACTAGAATCCATTGATTTGACTGAGTTGGTTGCTCAGACCGTATGCCCGGACTTGCCGGATCGAGTGATTGCCGTCGGAGAGGGGGAGGTTTCAGGATACTCGGCAATCCTCACCGTCATTCATCCTTATGCGCCTCCACAGCGGCTGCATTTCGTCACCCTGCTGATTGCGATTCGTACCGCAATCATGAAAACATTGCCGCTGATATGCGTTTATTCAAACGATGCTGCACCCAAGTTAAATGCCACGGATCCCTCCGTCGTTTCCGAGTTGACATTCGCTGAAATCACATACTTGTCAACCGAAATGGCGAAGCTATCGGAAAAGAGACTGCCGCAGATAACCGTGCTAACAGACGCAAACACCGGCGCACTATCAACCAGATTTCCGATAGGCGATCTCATATTGGCAGAGGGCGTAAATGCCTCCGCCCAAGTGCCTACGGAACAGTCGTCCGTTGCAGCCTCACGAACGGAGTCAGGAAACTCTCTAGAATCACCGAACGGTGACGCGTTCGTCGACTACTATATTTCGCGTGAAGCCCTGCCTGAAACATTAGGCAAACTGCTCGGTTTCTTTGCCGCAGCTCGTGGGACCCCCATCGAAAGTTCGTAAATATAAAGATATAGGCATCCGATTTGACGATGAACTTGTGGCGAATCCTAACCATTGCTTGTAAACAGGACCTTACGGAATCTCACAATTCCCACACATTCAAGTAAACCTAACCTACATATTTTTTCCCAAGAGAGGCAGAGTAACTGTTTAGTCCATGTAGGGGACGGCCCCTGTGCCGTCCCATAACCACTAAACACTTACGAGGCAGATATATATGAACTACAGGCAGAAACTGGGATATCTCGCGCTCGGTGGCGTGTTGATGCTCATCGGCATGGTGACAGCCACGACACTCATTCCGAGCCTCATCGCGCAAGACAATCCTGATCTAACCGGCGAGATGGATTCCGCTGCGTTTAATGAACTTACGTGCAATAAACTGACCGTAGTTGATGAAAATGGAAATCCAGGTGTTCTCCTGTTCATTGATGAAAACGGCGGTACGACAACGGTCGTCAACAATAATGGGAATCCCAGCGTTCTTTTACTTAACGGTGAATCCGGTGGCGGTGTACTCGTGTACGATAAAACCGAAAATCCTAGAGTTGCCTTGGGGAGCAGTGAGGAAGGGGGCATTGTAGCTGTCTACGATAACACCGCGAATCATGCCGTGGGTCTGCTCGCCAACGAGGCAGGAGGACTCGTGGTCGTCGGTGATAAAGCCGGAAACATAACGGGAAGCCTACCGTAGATTTAGGCCAATCGTCGAGAGTCGAAATTCCCTCCTACTAAATGGTTCATTCGCTAAGTATTTGATGCTTAATGAAACCATCAAGCGAGTGGATAGCGAGTGCGATAGAGATCCCTTTTTCTTCAAAACTCGGTTTCTTCCCGGAGTCAAAGTGGCTTCAAGGTAATGGTTGAATCCACCCATCACGGGCAACTAAGGATTGATAATCATGGCAATCACTTCATCATATAAATCACAGTTCAGACAATGTTAACTGCCATCACCCAACACTTACTATATGTTTTTAGAAAATAAACCACTAAATAACACCAATAAAACAACGAAAGGGAGCGTTTCTCGCATCCAAAGTCCTATGAAAAGACATACACAACTCGGCACAAAAATCATAGCGTTCTTACTCTTGACGACAATCTTGGGATGCTCTGCCCTTCAACCTGTGAAGATTGTTCCTCAATTTGACGCGGAGGCGTCCATCCTCGCGGATACCGGCACCGTCATTTACGAGAAAAACGGTATTACGGCAATAGCCGTTCCCTTGAATGATGTGAAAGCGGTTGACGCGTTCGGAATTATGATTTTTAATCGCACGGGCAATTGGATTTCGTACAAACTAAAAGACTGCCAGTTGCTGGACCAAGCGGGCAACGTAACAAAACCTATTGACAGGTCCCAGGAGTCGTTCTTCTTGGGCAAGCATTTTAAACCGAAGATGCCTCCCGGTTTTGCAATGGAACTCTTTCGACATGACCGTGCACTTCGTGCCCAAGGCTCTTCGGTCGCACTTCCTCGAGAAGACATTGAGAGGACAACGGTTATGCCAAATCATCGGTCGCAGTTCTTCCTCTACTTTCGTAAACGGAGCATTAAATCTACGAATCTGCGCGTCATCGTGCCAAGAGTTAGTAACGAATTCGAGGATACGGAAACCACGTTTGTCTTCAAATTCGAAGTCCTCAAAGGTTAAACGATGCATCGGCGATGGCATTTGTCACTGTGTTTTATTGTCCTCCCTATGTGCCTGAGTTGTGCCTCGCCGCAACAAAACGGACATCAACCCGTAACCGATGCCCCTGCAATCCTGGACAATCAGTCAGGGCAATCTCAACTCGCCCAGAAAATTAATCCACCCCGGATAATCCCGTCCACGCGCGCTCAACCCTCCCCGAAAATACTTGGCGTAAACTACGTCGGAACGATTGGCGCTCCCGGTCAAGGCGCCGGGCAGTTTATTCAGCCGTTCGGATTGGCATTGGATCGGCTGGGGCATTTGTACGTAGCGGATTCGGGAAACAACCGCATCCAAGTGGTTGATTTTGACGGGAATTTCATCACGGAGTTCGGAAGTCGCGGCTGGCGAATCGGCGAGTTCGATCAGCCGACCGCTACTGCCATCAATCTTCATCGCACGGAAATTCTTTACGTCATCGACACGGGAAACAGCCGTGTCCAGTATTGTAACCTTGTGGATAGAATCTTTCATCTTCTGCTAGGCAATCCACCTGATGACGATTTCGGAGAGTTAAGCACGAGCGCGCATATTGAGCTGGATTTGCCGAACGGTATCGGTATTGGTCGGAACGGCGAAATCTACGTTGTTGATACCGGAAACAACCGTTTTATTCAGTTCGATAGCGAAGGCCGTCCTGTCTTAATTCGTGGAGGTTTTGGCGCCGAGAGCGAACAGTTTCGCGATCCCACCCACCTCGTTGTTGACCCCCATGGGTACATCTATGTTGTCGACTCGGGCAATCATCGCGTCAAAAAGTATGACTTCAGCGCCAATCTCGTCCAAATATGGGGAAACGAAGGCTCGGCGCTCGGGCAGTTCCGAGAACCGAGCCAAATTGCCTTGGACCGCTGGAACTACGTCTATGTTACTGATCGCGGTAATCAACGGGTGCAGATCTTTACGTCAAACGGCGAACCCCTGATGGTACTGGAAAATGATACACTCGTAGAGCCTGTCGGCATTGTCGTATCCAGAGATGATCGGGTATTCGTCAGCGATTTCGGGACAAACGACATTAAGGTTTTTCAAGTAATTTTTCGCCCCTGACCCTCTCACTCCCGTCTTATTTCCTTCCCACATACCGGTGTCTAAAAGTCATCTACATTCATATTTACACATATACGAGCCAACTGTAGGAGCGATCTCCGAATCGCGACCTATTTAAATCTTGGTAGCCCCAGAGGGGATCAAACGAGCGAATAGCGAGTGATCAACTGAACGAATAGTGAAGGCGATAGTAGATCCTGAAGGTGTATAGAAACATTGATTCGACCTACAGCAAAGCCGCAGAGGGGATCAAGCGAGTGAATAATGAGATCAAGCAAACGAATAGTGCGCGCGATAGCAAATCCTGCGATAAAAATCCCACAGATGGAAACTAGGGACGTTACCTCATTCAATATTCGTTTGCTTGGTGCTGTCTCTACAATCGGCGAAGCAAGCCTTTAATCTTGAAAAGCGCAATTTCTGACAGCGCACGGTATACATTCATATTTACACATATACGAGCCAACTGTAGGAGCGATCTCCAGGTCGCGACTTCATATCGCGAGTAGAGCTTGCTCCTGCAGAAAACATGCAGTAATTGCTCTACTGCAGACCGTGCAGTGTAAGTCCTAAATGTATGATTCTTAGCTGCAATGACTATATTCCTTGTCACGCCTTCACACACCTATCAATTCACTGCTCCTCTCGTTTTAACTATGTGAACACCCTCCTCCGAAAATGAACGCTTGATGTGCTCGGCAAGCTGTGCTAGAATCATCGCACATCCGATGTTAACCTGCTGCCGCGGGATAATGCGGAAAATAAACTTTTGTATTGAAACCTGCTTCATGTGAGAATGTAGTGAGTCTTCAAACGGTTCTGGATCAGCTAGAGGGACGACATGTCCTCATCATCGGCGACGTCATTTTGGATGAGTACATCTGGGGCGACGTCAATCGGATTTCGCCGGAAGCGCCGGTGCCTGTTCTTGAGATTGCATCCGAAACAACTCGTACCGGCGGCGCGGCGAATGTCGCGCAGAATATCGTTAATTTGGGTGGACGGGTCGATCTGATTGGCGTTGTCGGGGATGACGACAACGGAAAAACGCTCATTCAGATGCTTGAGCGAATCGGGATAGATGCTAGTGGAATTTGCATTGACGCGGATCGGCCCACGAGCACCAAAACCCGTGTGATCGCGCGAACTTCGGACACGAGTACTTCAACCCATCAGCAACTGGTTCGGCTAGATCGAGAATCACAAGCGCCCGTAAAAACCGCGATCCACGAGCGGTTACTGGAAAACGCGCTCAACCGCATACCGAATGTAGACGCCATTGTCTTTGAAGACTATGACAAAGGCGGCGTCAGCAGCAGATTAATCGAGGGTGTACTTCGCACCGCTCGACAGCACGGGAAACCTGTTGTCGTCGATCCTAAGGTTGAAAATTTTTGGAACTATAAAGGCGTAACGTCAATCACTCCGAACCATAAAGAGGCAGGACTTGCCGTCAACCAGAGAATATCTGACGAGGACAGCTTGGTTTCCGTTGGCGACGAGATTTTGGATAGACTCAATCTTGAAGGGTTGTTGATCACGCGTGGCGAGCAGGGGATGTCACTCTTTCGGCGCACGCGCGATGGAGAATTGCGCGTAGACCACATTCCCACTCAGGCACAAGAGGTGTTCGACGACACGGGGGCTGGGGATACGGTCGTCGCGGTGTATACGTTGGCTCTCGCCGCTAAAGCCGACATGCTTGAAGCCGCCCAGCTATCAAATCTTGCAGGAGGTATAGTTTGTGGTGAAGTTGGTTGCGTTGCGGTGAATCGAGAGCAACTCTTGCAAGGCATTCACCCCGGTAGTACCGAATGAAAACTGTTTTTCTTGATCGAGATGGCTTAATCAACCGTAATCTTGATGATGATTATGTCAAGAGCTGGAGTGAGTTTGAATTCTTACCGCACTCTTTGGACGCGATTCGGCTTCTTACGCATTCTGGATATCAACTCATTATCGTTACGAATCAGGCTTGCATCAATAAAGGAATTCTGTCGCCCAAGGCGCTTGACGAAATTCACCGGAAGATGTTAGCCGAAATTGAAAACACCGGTGGTCGCATCCACGCCATCTACTACTGTCCTCATAGAGATGATGAGAACTGCACATGTCGAAAACCTAAACCCGGCATGCTTATGCGGGCGGCGTCTGAACATAACATCGATCCAGACAATACCTACTTAATTGGTGATTCTAAGAGGGATATTCAGGCGGGAAATCAGTTTGGTGCCTGTTCCTTGCTTGTGCTAACGGGGCACACTCACAGAACACATCTGGATGACAACGTGAATACTGCTAGTCCAACGCGACCTCAGGGGGTCTTCGCAGACATTCGCGCCGCCGCAGAATGGATTGTTTCTTCCAATCCTAAATAGTTCATTCGCTAAGAGTATATGGCATCGTTTCAAAGTAGTAGGATCAAGCGACTGAATAAGGAGCGCGATAGAACTCCCCGTGTGCCGTAAACCACACTGTACCACCCTACTCGGCGCGTTCCCTGCCCCCGCTCGGTCTGGATTGGCAAATCCAAACCGATGGACTAAACAACTACGAAATAACGAATTGGTATCG
This sequence comes from Candidatus Poribacteria bacterium, assembly GCA_965204085.1. Classification (GTDB taxonomy): domain Bacteria; phylum Poribacteria; class WGA-4E; order WGA-4E; family JAJDTR01; genus JAJDTR01. The sequence continues at coordinate 1,301,463 of CBDBEE010000003.1, forward strand.
CACTTTTTGTAGGGGATCAACCGAGTGAACAGCGAGGGATCAAGCGACTGGATAGGATCAACCGAACGGATAATGAGGGCGATAGAGATCTTCGCGCGATAGAACTCCCATAGAGATCTTACCCCTGTGCCGTCCCGTGATTGCGACATATTCCCGTAGGTCGATCAATAGAGTTCTCTTCCGACTCCCGGGTATGAAACTTCCGCGCACTGTAGGAGGGAACTCCGATTCCCGACAAAGTAGGAGAGATTAAACGCATTTGTAGGTTGGGTTGAACGGGCAGCGCAAAGTTTTAATGAGGTTCCACCGTGGAGTTTCTGTTTCATGGTGCCGCTAGCGTGTCGATTTAGAGAGTGAAACCCAACATCCTCACTCGCTCGACCCTAACAGCATGGATGGCAACTTGGTTTACTGAAAAGGAGACACCCTCTATGTATAGACATCTTTCCATTTCCGCTTTGATTTGCCTATCACTCCTTAACGTGGGCTCCCATCTCGCGTCCGCCCAATCACAATTAGCCCAAGACACCTACGCCATCTTTGAATCGAGCTGCCTCAACTGCCACGGTCCCGACGGCGCCTTTCGAGAAACACTCCTCATGGAACACAGCGAACTCATCAATGGTGGCACTGTTGTACCTGGAAACCCAGATGCCTCCGAATTGTACAAACGCCTCCTCGGTCCCACCGAAAACGGCGCGCAGATGCCGTTCGGACTGCCCCAACTGCCCCCTCAATCCATTGACACGATCCGACGCTGGATACTATCCGGCGCACCCGATTGGGCGGCAACTAGCGACCCGGGTCGTCGTTTTGTTCCTCCCGGCGAAATTCTTGAGAGCATTGAGACGCACCTCAATTCGCTCTCGTCGTTCGACCGCGCCTTCGCCCGATACTTCACGATGACCCACCTTTATAATGCCGGCGAGACAGCGGAAGTATTGGGTGAATACCGCAAGGCACTCTACAAACTTATCAACAGCCTCTCATGGGGAGTCACAGTCATCAACCCAATCCCAATCGACGCGCGGGCTACCATATTCTACATCGACCTTCGCAACTACGAGTGGGACGTCAATGACGGCTGGACGAAACTAGAAGACGCGTATCCCTATCACATCGCGTTTGATGCACCCGAACATCACGCGCAGCGGGATCAGTTGGGGCGGTTGCAGACACAGATGGACACCGATGTGCCATCAGTCCACGTCGACTGGTTTATTGCAACTGCGTCCACCCCGCCGTTATATCATGAATTGCTTTCGCTGCCGTTGACGGACAGGGATTTGGAAACCCGACTGGAGGTCGATGTCGCCCGAAACCTTATCAATGCACCCGGAGTTCGTGTGTGGCGCGCCGGATTCAACAATTCCGGCGTCTCAAATCACAACCGCGTTGTAGAACGGCACAGGTCTCGGTATGGAGCGTATTGGAAAAGCTACGACTTTGCGGGGAGTGTGGGTACGCGGAACATCTTTACTCACCCGCTCGGCTTTACGCATGATGGCGGTGAAGCCATCTTCAATCTACCGAACGGGTTGCAAGCATATTATCTCGCTGACGGCAACGGATTTAGGTTAGACGCTGCCCCTATAGCCATTGTATCCAACCCGGCGGCGAGTGATCCAACGGTTCGCAACGGTCTTTCCTGTATCGGTTGCCACACGGAAGGCATGAAGACCTTCGAAGACCAAGTGCGTCCCGCAATAGAGAGCAATACCAACCCGCCTTACGACAAAGCCCAGGCGCTGCGGCTCTATGTTGAACAAACTGAAATGGACTCACTCGTTAATGCAGACATGGAACACTACAGGGGAGCACTTGAAGCCACGGGCGGTGTTTTTGGTGGTATTGAACCGGTCTCACGTTTCCATGAGGCGTTTCATGCACCGGTGGACGCCGCGTACGCTGCCGCCGTAGTTGGCTTGCAGACCGAAACCTTCCTCGAAAGAATTCGTGAGAACACGGGACTGCAGAACGTTGGATTGCTGGCGCTAGATAGTGATAGCGGGGGTGTGAAGCGAGACGTTTGGACATCAAGTTTCCGAGACATAATTTCTGCGCTGGATTACCCGCAGCGGGTTGAAGACACCCCGGTTATAACGCAACCCGATGTGTTACCGGGCGGGCAGGTTCATTTCCCGGATCCGAACCTGCGTGCCACGGTTGCCGAAGCGCTCGGCAAAAGCGCCAATACCCCGATTACCGTGGAAGATATGCTAAAATTGGAAAGTCTCTCCGTGGCTCCCCGGGGTGTCCACAATTTGACAGGTTTACGTTTCGCAATCAATTTGAAAAGCTTAAGCATCGGACACAATAACATATCGGACATATCCCCTGTGCGGGGTTTGACGCGCCTCACTCACCTAGAGGTCCGTGACAATCAAGTATCCGATATATCGCCCGTGAGGAACTTGAAAAACCTTGTCGGATTACATGTTGATAAGAATCGGATATCGGACCTGTCCCCGATTGCAGGGCTGATCAACCTGAAAGCATTAGACATGTCTTTTAACAACGTGTCCGATTTATCACCGCTTCTACAATTAACTGATTTGGAGAAATTAAACTGTGAACATAACACCATATCGGACCTATCGCCGCTTGCAGAACTAATCAATTTGGAGTACGTATTGTTCAGTCACAACGAGGTAACTGACATCTCGGTGTTTAAGGGGTTGACTAACGTGAGAACTTTTGCCACGTGGAGCAATCCTTTTTCCGATTTGTCACCCCTGGCGAGGTTGGAAAAGCTGGAGAAAGTTGATATATGCGGCGCAGACCTAAGCCAAGCGAGCCTCGCGCCTCTGGCAAACCTGCCCGATTTGAGAGAACTTTATCTTCGCAGAAATGGAATATCGGATGTATCCTCACTTCCAAGTTTAACCGGCCTAAATCGTCTGAATCTTGCCGAGAACCACATCTCGGATATATCGACAATGTCGGCGTTGACCAACTTGAAATGGTTGGACCTTCACGACAACAGAATCTCCGACCTGTCGCCGCTTGCGGGATTAGACAATTTGTGGTGGATCGACCTCAGCGACAACAGAATCGCCGACGTATCGCCGCTTGCGAAAATGACCAACTTGACATTGGTGTACATCTCCGGAAATGAAAACGCCGACCTTTCTGTTCTGGATGAAATCCGCGCTAGCGTAATATCCGCGGCAATCCAAGTGCACCAGGCGGGAGAAAACGCAGGCCCCAAAATAGAGGGTCCTTGGTTGTGGGTGTTTCTCCCAACCACACGACATAAGCTCAACGAGAACGTGGATTTATTGGCACGAGCCAGCGGAGGAAATGTGACCGAGCGGCAGGTCGCCACCAGGGGTGCGACCAAGGGACGCGCCGTCGGTGATGCGGTTTGGACACACGACAGACTCCCGCCGACGGGCAGGGACAACCTGGTCGATATGGTGGGGCACACGCTCCCCGACGGCGTCATGTACGGCTCAATCATCCTCTATTCGCCGGTCGAACAGGGCTCGGTCTTGCATTTAGGCAGTGATCAGGAGGTAAAGGTCTGGCTCAACGGGGGGGTGATACACCAGCGCCCACGTTCAGGGCACGCCGAAGATTTTATCGAAGCGTTTTCCGTCACGCTCCGGCAAGGTAAAAACGTCCTATTGGTTGCCGTCGGCACTCGTCCCGATGACCATTCTAACCTATTTATCGGTCTTGCAGCCGACACCGAATATTCCATCGGGGCCAGCATCGACTACGTCTTTTCCGAGTCTTCAATCCATATCGGTGACACCTTTACCATTGATATTGGAGCAGAAAATGTCATCGACTTGGCGGGCTGGCAGTTTGATATTGCATTCGATCCCGCCATACTCGAAGCCCTTGACGTAAGCGAAGGCGATTTCCTGAAGATGGACGGCGGAACGACTTTCTTTCAAAGCGGGAGCATTGACAATGCCGCGGGAAAAATCACGGGACTCATTGCGGGACGGATTAGCGAAGGCGGTGTGAGCGGCAGCGGCTCCGTGCTTCAGGTGAGGTTCAAGGCAAAGTCCGAAGGTGAAACGGAATTAGCTCTTCAAAACTTCCTATTCGGCTCCGCCACTAAAGAGAGTATCCCCGCAGCTCCACTCGAAATCCACATCACAGTAGAGGAACGGCTACTCACCGGAGACGTCAATCGCGACGGCGTTGTCAATATTCTAGATCTAATTAGCGTCGCGCAGCAGCTGGGTAAACGTCTGCCCTCCGACTCACCGGAGGACATCAACGGCGATGGAATTGTCAACATCTTCGACCTCACCCTCGTGGCACAGGGCATTGGGGGTGCCGCCGCGCCCGCAGTTGACACAGGAAGTGTAGATGCGGCAACGATAGAAGCCTGGATTACCCAGGCGCACCTGGCAGATGACGGTTCGATTGCCTTTCGACAGGGCATCACGAATCTTGAAAACCTCTTAGCCTCGTTGATCATTCCCGGTGAGACCGCGCTCCACGCCAACTACCCGAACCCATTCAATCCTGAAACCTGGATACCCTATCAGTTGGCAACCCCCGCGGAGGTCGCGCTGACAATTTATAATATGAACGGCGGAGCAGTTCGCCATTTGGAGGTGGGACATCAACCGGCGGGACTGTACCGGAACCGCAGCCGTGCGGTGTATTGGGACGGTCGCAATGCGCGCGGCGAATCCGTCGCCAGCGGTCTATATTTCTACACGCTAACGGCGGACGACTTCACGGCGACGCGCAAGATGCTGATAAGGAAGTGACAATAGTAGTAGGCACACGCCGTGTGCCGTAACCCGCTTCTAGCAACCGAATTGTAGGAGCGATCTCCGAATCGCGACCTATTTAAATCTTGGTAGCCCCAGAGGGATCAAGCGAACGGATAGTGAGCGCGATAGAGATCCCTCAAACGAGCGAATAGATCCTTCGCTATTCGCTCAGTTGATCACTCGTCTGATCCTATTCGGTCACGTAATCTATTCGCTTGCTTGATCCCATGGGGATAGAGACTCCCTTTTCTGCGAGTGAATTCTCTCCGCGAAACTTGACGGTTTAAGGGTGTTGCGATAGGATGAATGACAAGATAATGGGTCTCATCAACACTACCTAGCGGAGGGGAGAGCCTCTGTCGCGAAATTCAGATTATTGGAGGATTCGTCCATGCCAAAATTACTGACCGAAGACGCCATCGAACAATACCATCGGGAGGGATACTTCTTCCCAGTTAGAATCTTGAACGAGGAGGGGGTTGCAACCAATCGGAGGCAGCTTGAGGAGTTCGAAGCGCGTCAGGGCAAACCGGTAGAGGGAGCGCAGCGGAGCAAGAGCCATCTTTTGTTCAAATGGGTTGACGACCTGATGCGGGATTCAACCTTGCTGGACGCCGTTGAGGATTTAATCGGTCCTGACATCCTGTGTTGGAACACCATTTTCTGGATTAAGGAGGCGGGAAGTCAAAGTTACGTTTCTTGGCATCAGGACCTACGCTACTGGGGGCTTGATGCCAACGATCTAGTCAGCGTGTGGTTGGCGCTGTCGCCGGCGACGCTTGAGAGCGGCTGTATGCACGTTTTGCCGGGGAGTCACAAAGGGGATTTGCTGCCTCACAGCGATGAATACGAGCAGGATAACCTCTTGACTCGCGGGCAGGAGATCGCGGTAAAAGTTGATGAAGCGAAAACTGTCGCTATGCCGTTAGAAGCCGGCGAGATTTCATTGCACAATGTGCGGTTGGCGCACGCCTCCGGTCCAAACAGTTCCAACGACCGCCGCATCGGTATCTCACTCCACTACATGCCCACCCGATCGAAACAGATGATTGGGGAGTGGGACACGGCGGCGCTCGTCCGCGGCGAAGATCGATTTGGTCACTTCACCCTTGCACCGCGCCCAACCAAGGATCTCGACCCGTCGGCGGTACAATTTCACGAAAAAGCGACCGACGCCACTCGCAAGATTCTGTATAAAGACGCTCAAGAATCTCGCCACACGATATAACCGTTTAGCGCACTCTTGCCAAATAGTAAGTACATCTGTAGGGTGGGATCAAACGAATGGATAGTGAGTGCGATAGAGATCCTCCATGTGGTGTGTTACTTGGTAGCACGCCATTATCCCTGTCGGAATAATTCTTTCAGCAAGTAACACTTGCTTTTCGCTCCTTGGTTAGCTTTGAGAAGGTGTGCCGTCTTAGAAATTTTCCCTCTCTGGCACTCCAGAGGAGATCAAGTGACTGGATAGGGAACGCGATAGAGATCCTCAATGTCAATAGAATCGCGATGCGTCCGATGTCCGCGCTCCAGCGGAGCGCAATGTGTATAGCGAATTATTAAATGCCACTCGTTTTTCGCTATTGCTGGATTCGAAAAAGTGTCACTGATGTTTCGTTGTCTTTAGACAACGGGAGACAAATGTAGCCCACCCAACAAAGACCGGATATTTCAATCGCGGCCCTTATCATCTCACGAGTCTATCGCCTTGACTGTGACCTCCATATTCTTGCCGCGATGACGCTTGTGGAATGGGTTCATTATGTTTCTCATAACTTTCTTTAACTCCTTTCCAAGCCACGGCGAGTTCTCTCAACGCACCTTCCGGCGTATTGGAAAACGCTGACACATTCGGCATTTCAGCAAAATGGGCTAAATAATCGCCATCGTCATCTAGAAATAGATTCACTGTGAATCCGTCAAACACATCTTTATTCATACGGATTTATGGGTTATAGTCATTGCAGCTAATAATTACACATCCTTGTGAGTAATTAGATTCTTCTGTACCACAAACTGTATGAAGTTTAATTTGTTAAATCGGTAATTCTAATTTTGCCCAGGCCCGGTAGGTGCGGTTTCTAACCGCACCGGACTTCGCCAAACAGTTGCCGAAATAATTTTTTAAACTTCATTTAAATTGTGATACGTGCAAACTAACAGATCAAACGACCGGATAAGGAGGGCGATAGAGATCCCTTACACTACAGACCCACGTCCGATTTTGCGGATAATTACACATACCGCCACTGTTGATTAACATATAATGATTAGGCGATTAGTAGTTTGCAACTTATTGTAGAACTTGACTTCCACAAAAGTGTATTGTACAATACCAGAGTTAGTAATGTCTAATGTACTCTTGGAGGGGAAAATGGAAAACTGGATTCCCGATGCAGTGACAATCTTAGCCTTGGCTGGTTTGTGGTGGAAGGTTAGTTCGGACATAGCAAAGTTAAGTGAGAAGATGGGAAACATGGCTACTAAGGAAGATGTTAGAGAGATACGGCAGATGTTATTTTCCCATATAAGTGATGGACACAAACATAGCAACTAAGTGGTTTATTCGATAAGTGTTTAATCCTTAATGAAACCATCAAGCGAGTGGATAGCGATAGAGATCCCTTTTTCTTCAAAACTCGGTTTCTTCCCGGAGTCAAAGAGGCTTCAAGGTAATGGTTGAATCCACTCATCACGGGCAACTAAGGATTGATAATCATGGCAATCACTTCATCACATAAATCACAGTTCAGACAATGTGAACTACCGACACGCAACACTTACCATATGTTTTTAGAAAATAAACCATTTAGTGGTTCGCTCGCTAAGAGTCTATGGCATCGGATCAAAGTAGTAGGCACACGCCGTGTGCCGTAAACCACACCGTACCACCCGAGTCTAGGTAGGAGCGACCTCCCGGTCGCGAACTCTTTGATTGCATTAAATATTTACCGAGAAAACCATTTAGTGAACGTGAACCAAAAACTCGGTTTCTCTGTTATAGGTAGCAACTTGCGTTAACCCATAGGCCACCTGAAGGTAGACCCCACCTCACCCATTCCAACTTCGGATAAATTCCTCTACGTCAAACCCCGCAGGCATCTCCGTCAACCGGTATCTCATCACTCTTTCCCCTCTATCGGCGACGCTCCGCGCAATCTCGGATTCCATTCTCTCAAACAGGACTGAAAAACGCTCCCAGAGATGATTCGCTTCCTCCTCGGAAAAACGCTGAGCAAAATCCTTAATCGCGTGGAAACCGATCCGGTGCTCCCCTGTCGCCTTAATCTGTTCCTCCAGTGAAAGATTGGCGTTCTCCCGAGATTTCAACGTGTGCAGTTTGTCAACCCACTTCGATAGGAACACGACGCACACCATCCGCCCTTCATCCCCCGGATGCAACGTTTCTAATCCATTCATGAAAGCCGCTCTATCCCCCTTCAGGACGGCGCGAAGGGTAGACTCCACCACATCGCACTGTTCTTGGTACAACCGAGTGAACTCTTGAAACCGGCCGCGTATTCTTCGCGGGAGAGAATTGGTAAATTCCAATTCCCAGCCATGTGCATTAACGACCGGGAATACCGGACCGCCCAGAGCGCGATAGCCGAGATGAACCGTGCGCCGCAACTTCGTACTGTAGTTGCTGCCCCAGTGCAAAAGGAAGTGGGTATAGACAATCCCATCCCCCGCTTTGAGCTCAATTGGCGTGCCTCCCGGCATCGGCTGCTGCGGGTTCGTTAGCAGGTGTTGGTGTTCCTCGTCGGTATTTGGGCGGGCGTGACTACCCGGCACCACCCAAAACACACTGTCATCATACAACGGGATGTTCCACTGGACATAGCCGGGTGCGTTTGCCAGCATGTCCATCTGCATACCGCGCAAGGGCGCTTGCGCAACCGGATCTACATCACGATGCCAACTCGCAGGTCCATGATCCCGCGGAGGACTGCACATTAGCGCCATCAATGTGACTGCGGCTTCTGACGAACGCATCAGTTGTTGGCTCACGCCTAGTGTGTTCTCATGCAGGCAAAACTCCACCGTGTCCGCGGTTTTTTCGTCAACGACCTCGTTGAAAAATACCCTTGGTTGGGCGGCAGTTTCCCAAGTCCCGCCCGGCGGGTCGTCCGGTTTGCGCTCACGCCGCCACACCGCTCTCTGCCGATCCAAGAGCACCTCAAAACTTGCGCGAAGCCCATCTAATCGATCTGGCGGTATAACCTGACGCAATATGATGAAACCGTCTTCCAATAATTGCTGTGGGTTGACTTTCATAATTGTTATTCTTGAAATGGTCTCTGGTGTTTGCCCCGCTGACGATAGTCGTTTGAATTCATCTTCACACACATATTGAAGATAAGTGGTTCATTCGCTAAGTGTTTAATGTTTACGAGCCTGTCACAAGAGACCCGTTCTACCACCCCGGTAGGTGCGGTTTCTAACCGCACCGGCACCCAACACTAACCATATCTTTTTGGAAAATAAACCAATAAATTACTGGGTTTGAAAATTGTTGCGACAAACCAACTACCTGTAGGAGCGACCTCCCGGTCGCGACCTCTCGTAACGACTAGAACTTGCTTTTACAAGAGATACGCAACAAACGGTGTTACTACAGATCGAGCTGTCTAGTCCCAAATGTAAAATTCTTATACCATTTCTCTTGAATAACAGTGCATGCGACGTCTGTATTATATCGTTTACCTGTAACTGTTTAGTGCATCGTTTGGTTCGTAGTATTACAGTTCGTCGCGCGTCCGGTCTGGGCATGTAAGCCCCCGATTAGCCGGAATTTGCATTGTACTTCCCTACTCGGCGTGTTCCCTGCCCCTCGCTCGGTCTGGATTGGCAAATCCAGACCGATGGACTAAACACTTACATAATTGTTATTCTTGAAATGGTCTCTGGTGTTTGCCCCGCTGACGATAGTCGTTTGAATTCATCTTCACACACATATTGAAGATAAGTGGTCCATTCGATAAGTGTTTAATGCTTACGAACCTGTCACAAGAGACCCGTTCTACCACCCCGGTAGGTGCGGTTTCTAACCGCACCGGCACCCAACACTAACCATATTTTTTTGGAAAATAAACCAATAAGTTACTGAATTTGAAAATTGTAGCGACAAACCAACTACCTGTAGGAGCGACCTCCCGGTCGCGATCTCTCATAACAAGTAGAACTTGCTTTTACAAGAGATACGCAACAAACTGAGTTACTACAGATCGAGCTGTCTAGTCCCAAATGTAAAATTCTTATACCATTTCTCTTGAATAACAGTGCATATGATGTCTGTATTATATCGTTTACCTGTAACTGTTTAGTGCATTGATTGGTTCGTAGTATTACAGTTCGTCGCGCGTCCGGTCTGGGCATGTAAGCTCCCGATTAGCCGGAATTAGCATTGTACTTCCCTATTCGGCGCGTTCCCTGCCCCTCGCTCGGTCTGGATTGGCAAATCCAGACCGATGGACTAAACACTTACATAATTGTTATTCTTGAAATGGTCTCTGGTGTTTGTCCCGCTGACTATAGTCGTTTGAATTCATCTTTATACACATATTAAAGATAAGTCACTGGATTTGAAAATTGTAGCGACAAACCAACTACCTGTAGGAGCGACCTCCCGGTCGCGACCTCTCGTAACGACTAGAACTTGCTTTTACAAGAGATACGCAACAAACGGTGTTACTAATTCAAGTTGCTACCCATTCCCGTAGGATCAACTGAGCGAATAGCGAAGGCGATAGAAATCCCCAAGGCTTCTAGCCCGTCCGTCTTATAGGATACGTCGCAAACCGGGGCAATGTAAGCAAAATCGACTCAATCTGCTCGCAGTGGATTGACAAATCCACTGCGCACATGCGGGTATGGTTTGGTTATGTCTAACCAAGCCGAGCGGGACTGCGACATAACACCCGGAAAAATGCAAGTCTAACTATTAACAATAGGTAGCAACTTGCGTTACTACAGATCGAGCTGTCTAGTCCCAAATGTAAACTTCGTAGTTGAATTGACCATTATTTACGAATAGGTGCGTTCAGCTCATGTCAGTCCCCAGATTCTCGCAGCCGTACCGCCCAATATCAGATCACGATCAGCGTCCGTCAGAAACGGCAAGCCTTCGCGGATAAGTCTGAGCTCCTCGCTCAACGAGGGCCAGTTGTGTTTGGCGCGATGATGGCCCGGATATCCGGTGCCCCAGACTGCCCGTTCCGCACCAAAGGCATTGAGCAGCGCTTCAACATACGGGTGTACGTCTTCAAACGGAAATTCTTTATCAGACCGACCGGCTATGTCCGATATCTTTACATATACGTTCTCGTACCGGGCGAGGGCTAGAATCGGCTCGAAACTCGATATGCCGCTTGATATCTTGGGATAACCCAGGTGATCGAGAATCAGTGTCAAGCGGGGGTACTGTCGGGCAATGTACTCCACCTGATCGGCGTAAGCGGCATGAAGGTGAAATTGAATGACGGCGTCAAGTGCGTCTATCTCCTCCCACATGGCGCGATTCTGATCTGTGAGGAGAATCTTTTCATCGCGGTAGTAGAGCGGGTGGAACCGAAATCCGGCGAGGTTACGCTCATTAACCCAGTATCTGACGAGTTCGGGGTTGTCCGCAGACTGCGGATCGATCAGCCCGTGCCCAACGAATCGGTCCGGAAAACGTGATACAGAATCCGCAATGTAGCCGTTGTCCCATGTGGACCAGCTCGTTTGCACCAAGACACTCCAATCAACACCGTGGTCATCCATTTCGGCTAAGAGCTCATCGGCAGTGCCCGGCTCGTCCGGATACGATTTCCAAGTCGGCGCAGTCGGTCCAATCGGGTACTTGGGCGGATCAATTTCCCAAACATGAACGTGCGTGTCAACAATCATAAGCAATCCTATAAGCCAATCGGGTGCATGAACTACCTTTTTGCACCCGTCTGTGCTCCTTTCCCTCTCAGGTATTCAATCATATCTTTCCGATCGCGATCAACCGCAAAATCGAGAGGCGTCCAGCCCAAATTGGTCTCGGCATTGATTTTGGCACCGGCTTTCAGCAGGAGGTCCGCTTGATTGAGGTAACCAGCCCATTCGGCTAGCGTATGCATGGGAGTCCAATTGCCATGCGCTTCACCGTGGGCGTTCACATCGGCGCCATGCTGTATGAGCAATTCGGTAATTCGAACAAAACTGGATTTCGATCCACGCCGCGGACGCACAACCCAATGGAGCGGCGTCAATCCGTCGGCATCCGTGGTAGTCGCGCGAGATGAGTTGTTTTCGAGCAAATCTTGCACAACCCCCAACATTCCAAAGTGTGACGCGGTCAAGATATCGATGTCCGCGCCTTTTGCCAGAAGATAATCCATTACAGCCTCGGCTTCCTCGCAAGCACCGTAGATAAGCGATGCATATTGTAGCGGCGTATAATTACGATTATCACGGGCATTGATCAAATTCGGGGTCTCTCTTAGCATGTCTCGAACCGCGTCCAGCAGCCCTGCTCTAGCAGCCGTGAAGATGTCATATTCGGCGCCATTGTCTGCCAGATACAGTACGATTTCCCGATGTTTCGGGCGATGCCAAACCACCTTTTCCGCCGCGATCTGTATCAGGCTGCGCGAACCTTTATGCGCCCGTGCATTGGCGAGTCGCGGATCTTCTTCAACCAGAGCTTTTACCCTCGATAAGTCGCCTTCACGAACAGCGTTAATAATGGCGTCCACGTGCGCTCCATAATGACTTTTGTGTGCGTATAAGGGTGAAATGACGGCACAAAACATACTACCAACCATCAAAACCGCGCCAAGTATCGAGTGCGTGAGTTTCCATCTGACATTCATGTGAATCTCGATTCTAAGTAGTAGGCACACGCCGTGTGCCGTAAACTGTACTGCGCCACGAACTTTAGGAGGAGCCATCTCCGAATCGTGATCTCCTTCTCAATATCGGGTGATGCTCGCCCCTATCCGCGGCTTCACGCACTGGTCGTGACGCTCTCATTGGGTTGTAACTCCACCCCTAATATCCCTTCTCCTTATCCACCACATTCTGCAACGGCTCGCCCTTCACATACCGGTGCAAATTCTCTACGAACCGCCCCATCGTACGTTTTGGGAAATGCTGTGAGCCGCCCGCACTGTGGGATGTCAGAATCACGTTGGGTAGCGTCCACAACGGGCTGTCCTCTGGGCAAGGCTCTGTGTAAGTGACATCCAGTCCGGCACCCGCCAGTTTACCCGACTGCAGCGCCGCGATCATCGCCTCCTCATCCACCACCTTACCTCGACTGACGTTGACGAGAAAACTACCCGCCTTCAATCGGTCAAAGAGATCCCGAGATAGCAATTTATGCGTTTCCGCCGTGATGGGACAGCAGACCATGACCACATCGGATTGCGACATGAGTTCCGGTAGATAGCCCATCTTCTCCAACCGGTCGACGGACGCCGGTGGCTCCATGTCTTCGGGATCAACGGCAACAACCCGGAACTCAAACGCTTTCGCCCGATCCGCGACTGCGCGTCCGATACCGCCCAATCCGATAATTCCCATGGTCATGCCGGCAAGCTCCAGACACGGCGCCCCCCGCCACTGCTTGCTTTTCATGAATTCCAACTGCGTGTGGATTTGCCGCGTCAACGACAGTAGCAGCGCAAACGCATGTTCGGCAATCTGCGGACCAAACAGCCCGCCCGCATTCGTCAACACGATGTCGCTGTTCCTGAATTTCTCGTACAAGTGGCCTTCAGCCCCGGCGTGAGGCTGCTGAACCCACTTTAGCGCATCGGCGCGATCAAAGTCGGATTCGGAGAGTATACCAAACAGAACCTCACTACCGGAGAGGTGGTCTGCCAGTTTCTCTCCATCCGGTAGAAATGTAACTTCAGCTTCGGATGGTGCATCCTTCAACAACCCCTCAACATCGGGTCCATATCGACTGCCAATTAACACACGAACCATTGTTACTCCCCCCTTTTGGAGATACTCAAAGCGACCAAAAATTTGTTAATCAATGGGCTGTTGGAACGACACTGTCGCTCCCCTCGGATTGCCAAATCCGAGGGGTCTGGATTTGGCAATCCAGACCGAGCAAGAAGTGTCACATTTTAAGTTGCAAGAATTCGGTATGTGTATGCCGTACGTAACCTAAAATTTCTATTGTCATTTACATTCACGTTTGCACGTATGCAACCAACCAACTGTAGGAGCGATCTCCAGGTCGCGACCTCTTATCGCGAGCAGAACTCGCTCCTACAGAAGACGTGAACTAAAGGAATTTCGTAACTGTTTAGTGCATCGTTTGGTTCGTAGTATTACAGTTCGTCGCACGTCCGGTCTGGGTATGTAAGCCCCCCGATTAGGCGGAATTAGCATTGTACTTCCCTACTCGGCGCGTTCCCGGCCCCGCTCGGTCTGGATTGGCAAATCCAGACCGATGGACTAAACAATTACGGGATTGCTATTGCCCTCGCTATCCACTCGGTTGATCGCTATTACAAATCGATCGATGTAGGTCCCAAATGTATCAATCTTAGCCGTAATGACTATACCCTTCAAAGATACCGCTTGATAAGATCCGCGATGTCGTCATGCCCCTTTTTCTGTGCCCAAGCGAGAGGCGTTGCCCACTCGGCTCCGGCAAGTGCGGGATCGGCACCGCGCTCAAGATAGAGACGTGCAAGCTCGTATTTTCCCCAACGAACCGCCCACCCCAATGGAGAAGATTGTAGCAGATCATCAATGACATTCAGGTCGGCGCCATAGTCGAGGAGGATTCCCCCAAAGGTGACGCGTTCAGGTTCGGTCATGATGGGTTCCCCCCAAACAACACCGCACGCCGCCAGATCGTGGGCGAGACGGTATCCGCGACGCCCTACCAGATTGGGGCTGGCGCCGTGATCCAAGATCATCCGAAAAATTTCGGGATAAACAGTGCGGTCAAAGTCGCGAAACATGCGGTGAGGGTTGGTGCGCCAAAGGCGAAGCGGTTGCTCCAGCAGACTGAACCAGCGATTGTCATCCGGTTCCCAGTCGAGTTGGCGCAAACACATCCCCACGATATTCGGATCGCCCCCGCAGGCAGCCGCCCACAGTAGTTCCTCGGCAAGTGACGGGTCGTTGTGGAGGGCAACCGCAGCGGCGGAAGTCTCACCTTCGAGTCCGGCGGTGACAGGATCCAACACGCCGCCGTATCTAAACAACAACCCCTTCATTTTTTCGTCGCGATTGTTATAGGCATTGCCTACGGGATTGCCGCTGGCATAGATGCTGGCGTTGGGATCGGCGCCGCGTTCAAGCAGGAGTTCCGCAATCTCATACTGCGAATTTCTCGCCGCGTGAGCCAGCGGTTCGCCCCACGAATACGGTTTGGATTCGTAGTCGTGGAGTTGATGTCGGTCGTCGGGATCGAGGCCCAAATCGAGCAGAGTGCGGGTCATCTCAAGATTGTCGTTCTCCACCGCAATTTGGAGAAGACCGTCCCGTTTGCTGTCGACAGATTCAAAGCGGCTGGGCTGTTCTTCGGCATACGCGCGTACGAAGTCGAAATCACCGAGCGCGACCGCAGATTCGAGCGATTGTGCGCATCCCGCCTGGAGGAGAATACCGGCGCAAATTAGACAACCCTCGTTGATAGGCCTGTTTCGACCGCGTATATTGTGAACGGCGCCGTCGAGCGGCGACTGCCCCTCGGGCGTGAGATGGGTAATGTCGGCATTGCGGGCGAGCAACTCCTGAACGAGTTGATAACGGCCGTGAGACGCCGCCGCATAAATAACACTGCCGCCATTCCGATGGCAGGCGTCGATTAAATCCGGCTGCTGATCGAGAATTGTCAACGCCTCCAAATTTTTCCCCTTGCCCACGGCTGCAAACAGCGCGTCATTTTCTTCGGTAATGGTGATGTTCTTGCATGCGGCGAGTTTGCGTTTTTCGTCCTCTTCCCGCAAGATGTGCACGATCTCATCCATACCGCGTTCACGGGCGATGGTCAATGCGCCGGTAGCATCGCGGTGGGGGTAGATGCCGTGCGTGTGATCCGCCCCCGCTTCCATCAGAACGCGTACGGCATCAGAGTGCCGATTCATGACCGCGTAATGAATGGCGCGGTGTTCGTCGTTCTCTGCCATGTGGACGTTCACCAGATCGGGCTGCACGTCGAGAATCTGTTGAATCTTGGATACATCGCCCACCTTGGCGGCATCGCATAGGTCGGCGACTTTATAGGTTACATTCGTTGCCACGCTTGTCCCTCCCTCTGCTTGATAAAACCAAGTTAGTTTTGTACACTATCGAATCTAAGGTGCATTTATCTTTGGTAACTGTTTTCTAGTGCCATTGTAGGATAAACGCTTACGAGTTTAGGCGATATTTTGCCATATATTACTGCAGGATACGCCTTGCGATCAAGTGAGTGAATAGCGAGTAGGATTTCCTATCGCCTTCGCTAACATGAGCTCTATTGCCCTCACTGTCCGTTCGGTTGATCTCAGTTGATCGATAGAAATCTCATTCTTTGCACGTCTTATGGCTTTAGGATTCTTGCTAATACCATTTCTCTAAAATGCTTGTGCATTGATCGCGTGAATCAGGTCAAGAAATTTGCATGGAGCGGAACAAGAAGTCTCGTCTCCGCGCAAAGCCGGCGGGGCAAGTGGATCTCTATCGCATTCGCTATTCGCTCATTTGATCCCCGCCTACGGTGTAAGTGGGCGATATATTTACGACATCATATGCACTGTTATTCACGAGAAATGGTATAACCACTAATCACTAGCCACTAAACACTTCCTACTTCTGCTTAGCCCCTCTCAACTCAAAAGCTTTAACGATGATGTACGCAATCAAGGCAAAGATAAATATCACCAAGTACATCCAAGCAATGGCTTGAAGGGTTTCAATGATGGTTCGATAAATCTCCAATATCCATCGCTCGTTGTTTAACTTTAAAACCTGATCATCTTTGGTCGGTGCGCTTATATATCGTTCTAGCTGATGTACCCGCACACCGCCCGAAATACCGACTACATAGGTGGCAAATTTAACATACTTATTCCACGCGCTGCTGATTTCATCCTGAATAATGCGCCTAAAAATGGTGGATATCGGCTTGCTGAACATCTTTACGACGCACAGAGAAACAACAGCCGCTAACACGAATGTGACTAAGAGTAATGAAAAAAACATAAATCCTCCACGTGTCTCCGATTAAAACGAGAGACGTATCAATTCCAAAGAGAAAATCTCATCTGCCTCTGGCTGCACGTGAACGTCCTCCGCAGAACTGAGCTCTTCGCCCCATCCCCGAGTAAAACGGTGTGCGTACCACATTCCCGCAGCAGATCCAACCATATTCGCCAAGACATAAGATTTAGTGTTCTCCCCATCGACATCGGCAAGCATTAGCACTCCGCTGCCGGAGAGAGCACCGACGACCGCGCCGAGGATGATCAATCTTGCCCTGCCTGCCGTGTACTCATCTCCGTCGGTCAATTTATAGCCGAGATACGTCCCCAGCGGTAAACCCAGCGCGGAGGCGAGCACATATGCACGTGGACGCTCAACTGTTTCGATCTCGCCCGATTCGATGGTGATGTCGCCCAGCCCGGTGACGTGCGTTACTCCGGCGGCGTATAGGCTGCCGACGACGCCTCCCAGCGAAATGAGGTGCGCCCGACCTTGCGAAATGGATTTGTCTCGAAATAGTCTTGATGTCGCCCAGACGCCCGTCGGCACTCCGATCATTGCCGACGCAGTGTAGATTTTCGCTTGCGTCCAATTTTCAAGATTTTCGATATCAAGAAGATACGGAATGGCAATGCCGTACAACCCTCCTGCCAATCCGCCGTTGGTAAGCAAATCGGATTCGCCCTTCTCAAACCATCTGTGATCGCTGAGTGAGTGAGCAATTAATCCGCTCAAAGGCGTGGCAAGCATCGCACTAGCCAAATAAGCTTTGTCGTTCTCGGATTCAAAGAAAATCGGAATACCGAATCCATAGAGTGTGCCCGCGTAATTCGCCCATTGAATAAGCTTGGTTCTGCCGGCGCCGAGCCGATAATTTTCGGTGGCTTTGAGCGCGCCCCAAAATGTCCCGCCGCCCATCAGCAGTTCGAGCCCGATTATCTGCCGTGCCGAACTCATCTCTAGCAATCGAGCCGTCCCCGGCCCGTACAACAGAATTCCGTACATCGTTGCATCAAACACCATTCGTTTCCTGCCCTCCTGTTGTTCCTTGAGGGTGACCTCATCCTCACTGCGGTTTTCGAGATGCCCCTCCGGTACAAGACTGAAAAAGACAAAACTCGTGAAGCAACAAAGAACGGTAGTAATCTTGGGTGCCCTACTTCTGCTATTGCTCGGCGCGTTCGTGAGATTTTTCATAATGTCCTAGATGATTTATTTGATTCTAATTCGACTGAGTGACTTTTGCTCACATTGTCGTCTTGTTGGCGATTTGATGATTGAAAATTATTGCGATAGAGGTACGGTAGGAGCAATCTCCTGATCGCGACCTACTGCACAAGTGCAACTATATCACATTCACATCGCTCATTCAACCTGTACCAGCCGCATTCCCCACCCAAGGCAATCGCCTCTGCTTTAGGGTGTGGCACATCCTCCATCCCGCTCTAGAAAGCGAATGCGATAGTAAATCCTACTCGCTATTCACTCATTTAATCTCTACTACGAACCTTCGCGTATTCAATTGCGCAGATCCTAAACCTAAACAGATACACAACCGATTCTGTTCATCGGGCAATCAGCATCGTCACCCGATGTGGCTCGGTGGTGGAAGGGTAATGCATGAGGAGGTCCTGCACCCCGTCTTGGTTGATGTCCACCAGCCAGGTGTATTCCTCGTTTGGCATGATGACCTTTATCTTTTGGGGCCGCCGGGCGAACAACTCCTGCCCCGGCACGCCTAGATAGACGCGCAGTTCTTCCCAACTGTGCTGTACTAAAAGATCTGAGCGTCTGTCACCGTTCACATCCCCAATCAGCACGGACAGGTGGGCTGTTTTTTCCCCTGAATCGCCGGGGTACGATCTGATTTTGCGGGTAGCACTCGGTTTGTCGGGGTAGACGCTACCATCCATGCTGTAGAACTCGAGGTCCAGCGACCCGGAACCCGTTAGAAGCGTGACGACAATCATGCCGATAGCCTTGAGGAGCCTAGGCTTGATGGTTGTGAACATCACGTCGACTTGACCGTCGTAGTCGAGGTCGTGTTGCCCCAACCCGAACGGGATACCGTCCGACTCAATCGCAGTGCCGACCTCCGGCGCAAACACGGTGCCACCATCGGGTGTTGGCGTGCCGAAATGTAACTCGTAGGTAGAGTGCATCCGCCACAGGCTCCCGCCCTTCAGCGAGAAAACTACGAGATCGGCGACGCCATCGCCGTTTTGGTCGGTTAACGAGTGCAGCACCCTCCCCTCCATGTCTCCGATTGGCTGATGGTCTTTGCGACGCCGCCGCACCCCATGCGGAGCAACGAGCGAGGTAATCGCATCGGAGTCGAATGCTACACCGGTTGTGAAAGTCTTGGCCTCCGGAGCAAAAAACCCATACTCGTCCTGGTGATGAACTTCAAAGTGATCATCGTTCCAGAACACTAGGTCGCTGCGGCCGTCTCGATTGTAGTCCGTCTCGTGGATGCGACTCTGCCCCCAAGGGTTGTAACGATAGCCGCTGGCTCCGTAAATCCCAGCCATCTCGGCACGTGGACCGACCTTCACCGCATTGGCGAACACGCCATCGCCCGTTTGGATGAACACCCAGAATCCATCGACATCCGGCACGACCAAGTCGTCACGGTCGTCGCTGTTAAGGTCCCGAGTAAGGTCTACATGGGGGATTTCGCCGCTGAGAGGCGGGTTGAAGTTGGACGTAACCGTTACGAGAGCGTGCTCCGCCGCGGATTCGGGATTGAACCAGTTCAGCCTACCGGGCTCGTAGGTAATCAATCGGTCGCGTCCATTGATGTTTGCCACGTCGACGAACAACACTTCGCGTCGCAGCGTTGTATCAAGGTACAGCGTCCAGGTGTCGTCGCCGAACGCGTAGATACGCAAGCGGCGATCATCGTTCTCGTCAATGCTCACCACGGCAAGTTCCGCGACAGTGTCACCAAGAAGAAATCCCGTCAAAACGGTCTGATGTTTTGCGATGCCGATGTCAACCTCGTACTGGTCGAAAGTGAATTCCGTGGGACCAGGCGCCATCGGACCCACCGCTTCGCCGGGCAAACTCGAGCATCCCAATAGGAATACTCTAAAAACCAGCATGGAGAGCAGACTCCATCGACAATGCGGTATGCGGTCGGCTGTAGAGTTCGGTTTTGCCGAATGAAGGCGTTTGTGGGATTTGTGGGCTGGGATATGCTCTTTCATTTTTATTTTCCTTTTGAGGTCTTCCATATATTAACATAGATAAATTACATAACAGTGTTAATATACATGCAAAAAAAATATATCAACCTTCGCCAAACAGTTTAAAATCTATGGCTTCAAACCCTCAATCATCGTGTGAATCACCATGTCGATCAATTTCTCTTTCTCCGTCCAGGGGAAATCGGGAAAATCAATCAGGAGCAATGTGACACCATGAACTGCTGACCACAGCACCTGACCGGTGGTTTCGACATCCACTTGGCGGAATTTCTTCTGCCGAATACATTCGGAAACTATTGTACGCAGGTAACTGAACACCCTTTCGCCAACCGATCCTTCTTGCAGACCTAAACCCTTTTGGAACTGGGGACGGACAACAAATGTTAGCTTGTAATCTTGCGGATATTTTAGACCAAATTCGACATAGGCTTTTCCACTCTTTCTCAAGGTCTCGACCGGGTCGCTTTTATCTTTTCTTAGCAAATCAAGCGTGTTCAACAGGTGCAGGAGGGTTTCCTTGCAAACGGAGTCGAGAAGATCTGCCTTGTCTTTATAATAAAGGTAGATCGTCGTCGGTGAATATTCGATCATGTCGGCAATCTTTCGCATGGAGACGCTCTCGTAGCCTTCAGTGACGAACAACTCTCGCGCCGCAGACAGAATTCGATGCCGTAACTGCTCTTTTTCCCTTGCTCTCCGTTCTTTTACACCCATTTTTTTACTCTTCATTTACATCGTATTTTAACTTAACATCGTTAAGTATATCGAATGTTTTCCCTTTTGTCAAGATTTTTTTTGCAGACGCGGATTTTTTTCGTTCTCAAAGGACGAAGTTTGTACAATCTAGGAGAATAAAGCAATAAAGAAGGGGATGGTGTTACGGTATGACAACCTTCAGCAGGAGATGGCGTAGGCTGCCTCGGTAAGTTTACGATTCCCAGACAAATACCTGTTTCTTGTAGATAGTTTTAAATCCGTTGCGCTCCAAATTCCCCAGCGACGTTTTGAGCATGGTGAGGGTTTCGCTGCAGGCGATCCGGCACCCGAGTTCGGCGGCGCGATTCAGGCGTGCCCTTATGAGCGCATTTTGCCCGCCTTTTCCTCTGTGTTCTTCATCCGTGGCTGCCCAACCGAGGTAGGTGAAATCTCCGTGAGTCGCTAGCACTGCGGCGCTGACGGGAATACCGTTTTCGTAAGCCAGGAAATGCTCAAACCCGGGTTGATCGACGCTATCAAAGAAAAATTCACAGCCCCAAGGCTCGTAGATATGGGGTATCGCATCGGCAGAATCTTCGACTTTGCGATGGGAGACACGCTCAACTCTTAGATGCGTTTCGTGCGGTATTACCTCCTCAACGGGGCGAATCAGCGTAGGATACTGCGTGCCTTGAAATGGCTTAAGACCGTTGTCCAATAGCCACATGATGATTTCTTCCTGCTGGGGACTGGGACTAACCCAGAAGAAGAATCGTTCAACCTGCGCCCCTTTAAATGTGTCCAGAACCTTCAAGAGGTCGGTTCGAGATACCGTTGTTCCGCACCCGAAATAATGGGAGGCATTTCCGTTGGCTGATGGATACGGCGACGACCCCGAAGACGGATCAATGGTAACGATTGCGCCCGCAATCTTTTCGCATCTCTGTTCATCCGACCTTGAGCAGTCCAACTCTTTCAGTTTGATGACTTTGAGATGGTTGGCGATTTCATAAGGCGTCATTCATTTTTCGATTTGCGAAATACAATCAGAATCGTGTTTGAAGATTTGAAACCTTTTAAGCTCAGGAAACGCGCTTCTTTTGTAAACGTAATTCACTGTCCCTATCCAGTCTACCTAGCAATCGATATTGACACGATGCCGGTGTTCAGACAGCGCGCTTTTCAACGGACGAGTTTTAGCCAGCCTGATTCTTTTGCCGTGGTGTGAGAATAGTTCCTGTAAAAATTCGCTTTCTGCGCTCTGTTCTCTAGGATTTACAAACACCTGGAATTGATCGTCGAGTGTAAACAACCCCAATTCGAATCCCTTATCGTGCAGCACGCAGAAGCACAATCCATTCCCTGGATTCCCACGAAGGCCCTCATTGTCGCTCCATCTAGCAATATGAGAACCTACTAAGAATCGATCATCTGCTACTGAACAACCGGGAAAGCAACATCTGTAGGAATAAAGGTTCTTGATGTTTTTTGCAAATTCTTGTTGCCCACGGCGAGCGTGCACCGAGGCGATTTGCATACTCGTTTCTACGGAGACGATTCTATCGTGGCCACCCGAGGTAGGCACAATGCCTTCCTCGGGAAATAGTATGGTCAGAAACTCATCATCAATATCTGATAAATATGCTCCTTGTGTACATTCAAGGTTTCCCGACTGCGTTATGTGGTAGAAGATATTGAGCTTGTCAACTCCTCGCGAACTGTTTCGTTCGTAATAGTCTTTCAGTTCGGTTTTCCGTGCTTCAAAAATATCATCCAGGTTCACGGCTGGCTGGAAGCACTCAGTGTCCGTGAGATCGGCACGATAAAAGCGATCTGCATGATCCCACTGCCCTGGGTCGGGCGGGCGCTCTTCAGTCTCAAATCCCTTACCGGAAGCGATTGAGTACCCGGTAAATTCGGCGTTAGGACGGTCGCCTATCAGGTGGAAGATGACATCCCCTTCTCTGATTTGGAGAATCTTACTCCAAAACGCTCTTGTTCCTGTTGGCGACCACACACATTTGTACCGCGACCATGATGAGTCACTTCGAGGTGTCCGGTCTTTCTTCATTTCAAGGTACATCATTGTTAAAATTACCTCCTGCTAAGGTATGTTTCGCCTGGGCTTTCCTCTGACTTACTTTCAGGACGTTAACATCTCAATAGGCTAGACCGGTACCTAGTAACCATGCTTGACGTTGAAATTTCTTCTCTAGGCAATAATAGACTAGATAATCAGCCCTGTTGTATCGGGCTTTCAAACGACAACCGGTAACCGTCGGGATTTTTGAAATAAAAGACATCCATGTTGTTGCCAACGAAGGGTTCGCCTACCTGAACGCCGCGTTCTTTGAACTCTTGGTGTGCCGCTATGGCATCTTCGCAGATAAAATACAGCGTAAGCCCGGGCCCACGATTCGAGGGAGGTTCGCCCTGAGTCTTTTGCAACATCAATGCGCTATCGCCGTGCTGAACCCGGCACCACTTCAATATGTCGTCGTCCACCCACTTGTCTTGCAGTTCGAACCCGAGACCATCAACGTAAAATGCGATTGATTTATCTACATCCGCTACGTCGAACAGAGGGACTGTCTCCGTAATTTTGACTTTTGATGTATTCATGATATGCTCCCATTTAGAAGTGGCTTCAGGAATTGTCCGGTATATGACTGTTCGGTATTCGCGATCGTTTCCGGCGGTCCGGTTGCAATCACACTGCCTCCGTTGTGACCACCTTCCGGACCGAGGTCAATCACGTAATCTGCGGTTTTAATCACGTCGAGGTGGTGTTCGATGACAATGACCGTGTGCCCCGCATCGACAAGTCCGTTCAGCGCGTCAAGCAGTTTCTGGATGTCCGCTAGATGCAAGCCGGTCGTCGGTTCGTCAAGAATGTAGAGATTGTGTTTGCCGCGTTTGATTTTACCAAGTTCCGTAGCCAGTTTCACGCGCTGCGCCTCGCCCCCGGAGAGGATCGTAGCCGGATGACCGACTTTGAGATAACCCAGTCCAAGCGCGTTGAGCACAGACAGTTTGTGGAGGATGAGTTTCTCGTTCGCAAAAAATTCGACGGCGTCCTCAATCGACATATCAAGCACGTCGGCAATGGTTTTACCCTGATAAGTCACTTCAAGCGTTTCGTCGTTGTAGCGCGCCCCTTTGCAGGTTGGGCACGGAACTTCAACATCAGGCATAAACGCGAGGCTTGTCTTGATTGAACCATCTCCCGCACACTCCTCACAGCGACCGCCCTTAACGTTGAAGCTGAACCGGGAGGCTGTGTAGCCGCGTTCTTTGGCTTCGGGCGTCGACGCGAAACGCTTGCGAATGTTGTCGTAAAACCCGATGTAGGTCGCGGGATTGGAGCGTGGCGACCGACCGATGGGGGACTGGTCGATGTTGATGACATCACCGAAATACTCGTGTCCTGCGAGGTCATCGTGATCGCCGGAGAACACTCGGCTGTCGTGGTATAGGTTATACAGTTTCTTGTACAGTATTTCGTGAATAAGCGTGCTTTTGCCCGATCCGGACGCCCCGGTGATGCAGGTAAAGACTCCGATAGGGATTTCAACGTCGATGTCGTTGAGGTTATTCGCGCGTGCACCTCTGATGTACAGCACCTTTTTGTTCTTTTTGCGGCGCTGGTTCGGAACGTCAATCTTCCGCGTGCCGCCAAGGTATTGCGCTGTTGGCGACTCTTGACATTCCAAGACCTCTTTGAGGCGACCGCTTGCGACGACATGACCGCCGCGAACACCAGGACCGGGCCCCATCTCGATGATGTGGTCAGCGGCGCGAATGGTTTCCTCATCGTGTTCGACAACGATGACGGTATTGCCGATGTCGCGCAGGCGCTGTATGGTGTTTATCATCTTGACGTTGTCTTTGGGATGCAGACCGATGCTAGGTTCATCAAGCACATAGAGCATTCCCATAAGCCCCGAACCGATCTGCGTGGAGAGTCGAATGCGCTGAGATTCACCGCCCGAAAGCGTGCCCGACGGACGATTGAGGCTGAGGTAGTCGAGCCCGATGCCGATAAGAAGCTCCAAGCGGGACGTGATTTCAAACAGGATTTGTGAGGCGACCCTTTCCTGTTTGGCAGGAAGGACAAGATTGTTGAGGAAGGACAACAGTTCCGGCAGGTGCATTTCGCCGAGGTTATGTATGTTATAATCCTCGATTGTCACTAAAAGGCGCTGTTTCTTAAGTCGTTCGCCGCCGCAGTCCGGACAGAGGTTCTCAACCATCACCTTGCGCAGATAATCCTCCATGTGTCCGTGAGCGGTGCCCTGTTGTCGGTAACGGCGATAATGACGCTCTATCTGGTTGATGACACCGTCGTACCGAAATTCGCGTCCGATGTAGCTGGCACCGGTCTTGGCTTCCGGTGGTTGTTCAACCACAACCCGCTCCCCTTTTGTCCCGAACAGGAGCAAATCCTTAACCTCGTCGGAAAGGTCTTTGTACGGCATGTCGAGATCGAAATTGTACTTCTTCGATAGACTGTAGAGAATGCGTCCACCCCACGAATTGACATTGTATTGCAGCGCCTCCTTGACGAAGGCGCCTTCGCGCAGGCTGCGGTCTTTGTCCGGGGCAACCAGATCGGGATGCGCTTTGAGATAGGTGCCCAAGCCAGAACAGGTGATACATGCGCCCGCAGGATCGTTGAAGGTGAACATGCCGTGGTGCATGCGGCCCGCAACGACGCGTACCGAAGAACAACCGAGTTTGTCGTAAAAGGTTTCGGCCGCTTTCGCGTTCGTTGGTTCAAGCACGTGGAAACTCAAAAAACCTTCGCCGACGACCTCCAATCCGTGCGTCAGTGATGTGACAATCTGTTTGTCGACCCCCTTGCGGATGACAAAGCGGTCGACAATCACTTCGATGAGGTTATCCTCGTCTTCGTCAAGGTCTATCTCTTCGCTGAGGTCATGCAATTTGTCGTCAATGCACACGCGTCGGTATCCTTTGGTGCGAATGTCATCGAAGAGATAGGCGTAATCCTCGCCGTAGATTTTGAGTACGGGCGCGCGAACCTCGACCTCGGTGCCCTCGGGCAGGGAAAGCATGTGCTCCATCATCTGATGAGGCGTCCATACCTTGACTTTTTCCTCGGTGATAGGGCAGCGAGGTTGTCCGATGTTCGCGAACAGCATCCGCAGGTAGTCGTACAGATCCGTCATGGTACCCACCGTTGACCGCGGGTTTTTCATGATCGTTTTCTGTTCGATGGAAATGACCGGCGAGAGACCGTTCACGAAATCGACATCGGGTTTTTTGAGTTGTGAGACAAATTGGCGGGCAAAGGTGGAGAGCGATTCCATGAAACGACGCTGCCCCTCGGCGTATACCGTGTCGAAGGCGAGGGAAGATTTCCCCGACCCGCTTACCCCGGTGACCACAACGAGCTTGTCGCGTGGAATCTCAAGGTGGACGTTCTGCAGATTGTTCTCGCGTGCGCCTTTAACTTCAATGGTTGATCTCATTTTATCTCTTTTTGCAGCCAACCTTTGATTTACAACAACTCAACGGCATCTTCGTCGTAATAGTACGCCGGCTCTTCAACCCTGATTCGGCTTTTCTCCGTCAAATGGATGGGGTTTGACAACTTTTCAATGACATCTTGTCGAACGAGCCATTCACACGCCTCTTCAAGACCGCTGCCCTGGATCTTTTTACGAAAGTAATCATTGATTTCCGAGAGTGAGCGCACCTCGGCGGACTCGGTTAGATAGTCGAGTAACGGGCGAAAAAGCCGATCTGTCTTTTCTTCGAGATACCCGTTCACCTGATCGAGTATCCCTCCAATTGTCTCCCGCGTTTTTGGCTGGTTGACAAAATCGGTATAAACTGCGGTGAAGAACTGGGGATTGTGCTTGAGGGCTTGATGAATGACCTCCCGTGCCGGCGCTTCACTTTGGAGAATGACCTCAATTGATGCTAACTTCCGAACAACGTACATGAGCCACAAGAAACTGTATTCGTAGTCCTCTTTGAGGTAAAAGTATTTCTCCGCCTTGTTGAGCGACGGGATGAGATATGAGGCATGCCTCATCAGTTGGAGTGCTTGGTCACGCGATCCGATACGGTTGATTGTGCCGTACCATTGGGTTACCGAGTCATCCTTGGTGAATAGGAGGGTGCTCGTGGAAAAGCTGAAGTCGAGCCAGCCTCCCGCCAAATCGCCCTCTATGCTGCGCTTGAACCGGCTCCGCGGTATGCGTTGCGCATGGATGTTGACTTCAGATTCGCAGAGAGTAACGTCTCCCTCCTTTTGTCCATCCTCCATGATGAGCCATAGATCGATGTCCGAGTTTTTCCACACTTCGTCGTAGGACAGGCTGCCGAAGAGAATTGCCGCCACTACGGTTCGGTCATTTTCGAGTTTCTCAACGAGGGATGAAAGTGCTTGTTGGTAGCGTTCTTGGGTTTCTTGTCTCGGAGAATCAGACACAACACACCTCACAAAACAACTCGCTGATACCGGCGAAAGACCTCCTGCACCGATTCGGCAATTATCACCCTCGTAGGAGGGATCAAGCGACGGAATAGGGAGTGCGATAGAGATCCTTTCCGATTCCCGAAAGGTAAAAATCGCTTCCAGGCCATTCACTGAAACGCGTTATCTCATTCGCTCTTTAGATTCCGGTGGCGTAGCCATCACGCCGCGGATCGGCGCCTCCCATCAACGAACCTTCCTCCTGATCGACTGCAATTCCCTGTCCGCCGCCCACGCCTGCCGTCCAGTCGGGCAGCGCGCGTACATCGTGCCCCCGCGCGGCAAGCGCGTCCCTCACCTCGGCGGGCACACGACTTTCTATACCAACATGGGTGCCCGGCTTTTCAAGCCGAACCCGAGGCGCTTCAATGGCGGCTTGAATGTTCATACCGTTCTCAATGAGGTTTAGGATCATCTGCGGCGTGGTCTGCATGATCCCGTGGCTGCCCGGCGTCCCGATTAGCGCGAAAAGATTGCCATCCCGCCAGATTTGGCACGGAGAGACGCACATCTCGATTCGCTTGTGCGGGGCAATAACATTCGGACTCTCGGGCAGTAGGTCGAACCAGTTCATGAAGTTATTCAGGAACATCCCCGTCTCGCCAAGAACCACGCCCGAACCGAAACCTGACCCTAGACTCTGAGTAACGGCGATTGCATTCCCCTCTGCGTCAATCACGTCAAAATGCGTGGTACATTCGTTTATCCATTCGCTTGGATCGCCTTCCACTATCTCCCCGGGCAGCTTGCTCTTGGTATAACGCTCGCCGCCGCTCACCGCTGCTCGGTCACCGATGCGTCCTCGCTGGGAGGCGGCATAGCCCTTGGATAGTAGACCGGTAATGGGAGGATCCGGCGCACAAGCATACGCTGCACGGTCGGCGCTTGCGAGCTTTATTGCTTCAATGAGCAAATGCAGATACTCCGTCGAATTGTGTCCGAGTTCACGCAGAGAGTCGTTTTCCAGTATATTTAGGGTTTCAAGATATTGGAATCCGGCGCACGGCGGCTGCGGGCAGTAGATGTCGTACCCCTTATAAGAGCTTGAAATCGGCGTTTCCCACCGCACCTCAAAATCCGCCAAATCCTTTTCCGAGATTAAGCCGTCGTTCTCGCGGCAAAATCGGGCAATTTCCTGAGCAATCTCGCCGCGATAGAAAACCTCAGTGCCACCTTCAATCACCCGTCGAAATGTGCGTGCGAGGTCTTTTTGCACCAGCACTTCACCGGGCAACGGCGTTCGTCCGCGCGCCATGATTACCTTCTTCGCTGTCGGTGAAAAATTGGGCGCCGCGCCCTCCATAAAAAAGGCATTCTTGACCGTAACGGCGTATCCATTATCGGCGAGTTCAATGGCGGGCTTGAAAATGTCGGCGAGATCCATGCTCCCATACCGCTCCAGCAGCGCCAACCATCCGCCGCACGCACCCGGCACCATCCCCGACCTGATGCCAACCTGATTCGCCCGTGGCGCCGAGTAAGCATCAAGTTCCGCATCGTACGGACTCGTGCCCATGTAGTCCAGCACGCGTCGTGTCTTCTCTTTGGCGCTGTACATGATGAGATAACCGTTTCCCGCAATGCCGGACATATACGGTTCAACCACATTCAAGGTCGATGCGACGGCGACCATGGCATCGAAAGCATTGCCCCCTTGCAGCAAGATGCGCGCTCCTGCCAGACTTGCAAGCGGATGGGCGCTGGTAACCATACCTCTCGTTCCTGTCACCGTGGGACGGTGCGTGAGACCGTGTGACGGAAATGCCATTCTCTATAACCTCTCCCCTAGTGTTTCTAGACTAAAGCCCGGTGCTAAGTCCGCAAACCCAACGGAACCCTGAACACAGGAACATCCGATGATCATTAAACCAAAATGTCACAATATACAAGTATCACGTCGCACACCTACTGTCAAGCACGAAAGATGATAGGCAATGAGGATTACGTCGGACTGCAGGGGACGGTTCCTGTGCCGTCGCGTTATTGTGGCGGTGTAGGTTGGGTTGAGTGGTCAGAACAAATACAAACGCGGAAGAGTGGAAGGAGGGAAGATCGGATGCACCGGGAAAGATGGAAAGGCGGGCTGAATTTTCAAACGGAGTCTAAAGGAGATGGAAATTCATAACCTTTGGCTTCTACTTCTGCTCGGAGCGTTGGCGAAATTCCTCATGATGTTCCAGATGATTAACGTGATTTTGGTTCAACCGTGCGATTTCTATTCTGAGGTCGTGAGAGTTCGCTTCAATTTTTTCGGCGAGCGTACTTATCTCTGCGCCCAACGCTTGAGTACTGGCATCTAGTCGAGTGTTTGTCTGTCGAATATCTTCCCGGAGCTGGTTGTTTGAGTCTTTAATGAGCGTTTCAAGTTTATCTACCCTTTGTTGCGTGTCCTCTCGTAGCTGGTCGATTGAGTCTTTGAGAATCCTAAAACCTTCGTTAGTGTGCGCTTCAAGTTGGTCATCCCTCTCTCGCATTTCCTCCCGGAGCTGGTTGTTTGAGTCTTTAATGAGCGTTTCAAGTTTGTCTTCTCTCTGTCGTGAATCCTCCCGGAGCTGGATGAGTAATTCTTTATTTCGCGCTTCAAGTTGATCATTCCTCTCCCACATTTCCTCCCGGAGCTGGATGAGTAATTCTTTATTTCGCGCTTCAAGTTGATCATTCCTCTCCCACATTTCCTCCCGGAGCTGGTTGTTTGAGTCTTTAATGAGCGTTTCAAGTTTGTCTTCTCTCTGTCGTGAATCCTCCCGGAGCTGGATGAGTAATTCTTTATTTCGCGCTTCAAGTTGGTCATTCCTCTCCCACATTTCCTCCCGGAGCTGGTTGTTTGAGTCTTTAATGAGCGTTTCAAGTTTGTCTTCTCTCTGTCGTGAATCCTCCCGGAGCTGGATGAGTAATTCTTTATTTCGCGCTTCAAGTTTGTCTTCTCTCCGATTCAATATCCGCCAGCCAAACACCAATGTCGCAACGAAGAAGACGGCAAACGGTCCCCACAGTTTGAATCCATCAAGTAATTCTTCCATGAATCAGCATCTCCCTCGGTTACGCGACATTTTCGGAGTATGGGACACATCCGACTGCACAACCGCAACTATACCACACAAACACCTCTTTTTCAACTTGATTCGATCGCAATCAGCGCGATTTGTCTGTCATACGCGAACGCAATGGTGTAGGTTAGGTTGAGTGGTCAGCAGCCAAGGTTCATCATAATTCCAAAGAGAGTTCAGCTTTCCGATGCGCCACTCGCGCACAAAAATACAACGAAACCCAACTGTCCTGTATGAATTGGGGTGTTGGGTTTCACTTGAGTTCCGGTTCTTTCGGACGGAATGGCCTCTCGAACGCATTCCTGTTGCGTGTGATGTCCTGTGGAATCTCCATTCAACCCAACCTACGCATTATGAACAGGGAATGGACAACGAATGGAATGCAATGCGTCAATCATATAGAGTCGGAGGTAATGCCCCGTGTATATGCAGGAATTGAAATTGAGAAGTCAATTTACTTATGCTATAATGGCGCACGCAATTCTTAGGTGTCATCTGTGCTGAAATTCAATACATACTTCAAATGTGTTTTTCACCAGCATCAGGTTAAGCCACACAACGGAGGATAAAAACGATGAAAACGCAAGCGCTTCGACTCACTATTGCCATCGGCGTCGTTCTCGCTTTTGTAATGGCAATGGCTCTTCCGCAGGTGTCGCATTCGCAAGAGTATTCGATACGGGTAGCCCTCCCCGAAGCGTCCGACCCCATCGTGGACTATTTCTTCGAGACAATTGAGGTCCCCGGTGTTGAGTTTATGGAAGTGACTGCCAGCAATGACCTCGGGCATTACGCCGGTAACACGCGCGGTTCCGACGGGGAAAAGACTATCGGCTTCACACTGATTGACGGGGTTTACACGACCTACGATTTCCCCGACTCAGAAAATACGTATCTGTACGGACTAAACAATAAGGGCCAAGCCGTCGGATACTACGTGGAATCGGACGGAGTTTCTCACGGCTTAATCGCTGGTGATGGCGAAATGACTCGATTCGACTTCCCTGGCGCATCGGAAACCTATGTCTTCGGGATTAGCGAAATTGGGCAACTTGCCGGCAGCATTGTAGATGCCTCCGGTGACATTCACGGATTTGTGGGGGATGTACAGTTGGATTTTCCCGGTGCGATGACGACGTACGCCGGCCATATTAACTCCGCCGGGGTTTCCGTCGGGAGCTACGTAGATGCCGATGGAATACTTCACGGCTTCAAACTCGGCGCTGATGGTAACTTTACGACCCTAGAATATCCCGGCACCCGGTCCTGGCTAGAGCACCTTTACGTGAACGCAATCAACGATGCCGGTGTCATCGTGTTCAGAGCGAAAGAGATTGGCGATTTCGATCGTTCTTATGTGATTCTACCGGGGGGTGAGCCGATGGAGTTGCGAGTGCCGCGAAGCATCAGTACCGTCGGGTTCGATGTCAACGCAAAGGGGCAAGTTGCGGGTTACTATGATACGCTAGACGGGGAAAGACGCGGATTTATCGCCAAGCCCGCGGCCATGGGTTACGTATTTGAGACAATTAAGATTCCCGGTGTTGACTTTCTGGAACTGACATCTACGAACGACTATGGGCACTTTGCCGGCAACACTCGCGGCTCTGCCGAGGAAAAAGCTGTCGGGTTTACGTTGATTGACGGCGTGTTTTCCACCTATGATGTAACTAACTCGCTCTCAATAGGTTTCTATGGCCTCAACAACGCCGGACAGACCGTGGGCTTCTATCAAGACATGAACGAGGTCTCCCACGGTGTGGTCGTGCAAAACGGCGAATTGACGCAGTTCGATTTCCCCGGTGCAGCCGAAACGGAAATCTTCGGCGTCAGCGCGGCGGGTCAACTGATCGGTGACGTGTTTGACGACGCGGGCGCCATCCACGGATTCGTGGGAGACGAACAATTCGATGTGCCCGGGGCAACGATAACCTACGCCGACGATATGAACGTCGCAAACACCTTGGTTGGCAGTTACGTTGATGCAGACGGTGTGTATCACGGCTACATGCGCACCGCCGATGGCAGCTATACCACCTTCGACCTCCCCGGTAGCACATCGAATCTGGAATATCTTTTTGTGAACGCCATCAGCGATGCCGGAGTCATCGTGTTCCGCGCAAAAAAGGTTGACGATGTTGAACGCTCCTATGTCCTCAGACCGAACGATGAACCCACGGAGTTGCGAGTTCCCGGCAGTATCACCACCGTAGCGCGTGACATTGACACAAAGGACGGTATAGTCGGCTACTATGACACTATCGACGGGCGCCGGCACGGTTTTATAGCTAGACCCGTTCTCAGTGAGAGTGCGCAGAATTTCACGGGTATCTACCTCGCTAACCTCTCCAAAGGCTTGAACATGCTCTCACTGCCTTTGAAACCGCTTCAACCGATTAACGCACGTTATTTATCGAAACTGGTGGGAGCAACGATAGTAATTACTTTAGGTGATGTTGGCCAGAAATTCGTTGGTTGGACACCGGACGCACCCGATGACGGATTCCCCATCGACGGCGCTTCCGGTTACATCGTAAACGTGCCCCGTTCAAATTTTGCCATTTTCGTCGGTACAGGTTGGTCAAATCAACCGGGCGCCGCGCCGGGTCGGACATCGGACAACGATGCTTGGGCGTTCGTTCTCAGTGGTCGATTGGAAGGCGATCGGAACTTTGACGGCTATCTGGTCAACGTGCGAAATCAACGCACCAACACCATCATGAAAGACAGCGTGACGAACGGTTACTTCGCCGCGGCGACCGCCGATCTTGCCCGCCGCAACGTGGTGCAGGTTGGCGACACCTTAGAGGTCACCGTCACCGATCCAGCCGGGGAGGTTGCCTCGGAGGAATTCAGTTTCACGGTATCGCCCGACGACATTGAAAACGCACTACTGTCCGTAACTCTTCGCGGCGTTGGTAGACCGAACCAGAGCCTATTGCTGCAGAACTACCCCAATCCATTCAATCCCGAAACCTGGATTCCTTACCAACTCTCGGAGGGAGGCGCTGTGACCTTCTCAATTTATGGGTCGACCGGGCGCCTGATTCGGACGCTATCACTCGGATTCCAGCCGGCGGGTTTTTACCGCAGCCGAGGGCGCGCCGCCTATTGGGATGGCCGCAACAATCAGGGCGAGCGTGTTTCAAGCGGCGTCTATTTTTACCAACTTTCCACGCCATCTTTCCATCAGATGAGGCGGATGGTGATAATGAAATAGGAGAGTGATTATAGTCATTTACAATCATATGTACAAATGATTTGATTGTATGTTAATGAACGATGACAATTTGTGAATTATCCACATAATCGGTCGAACCCTTGTAGCGCAAACTGTCAGTTTGCGCATTCCGCCATCTAACAAATTAAGCGCACGGGCAACTGACTGAATACGGAACGATCTGATGTTTCAATTATGTCATTCTCTGTCTATGTAGGCGGGGCATCTTGCCCCGCATTGGAACAACCTAATTCACGTCGTTTATGCACCTTCATTTTAGAGAAATCGTATTACAACTGAAAGACTGTACGGTTATTTCACGATTCCCAATGAATTCTTATGGACATGTCAAGTTACGAACAAATCGGTAGCACCACAGAAATTAACAAATGCAGCGTCCCGGTGTCCCAATTGCCAAAAGGGGTTGTTCTCCGTGAGCAACTGGGCATTGTTGCCAGCGAACACCTTGATGGCCAAATTGTGCACCGCGCCCGCGATCCCGAAGGTGGCCTATATGAATGCCGGGCGACGATTGCGCCGAATGGGGATTTTCTCCTGATGTTTCCCGACGGCGGTCATTACGGAGGGAAGTCCGAGAAGGTTAACGATATGCTCGCCTACCGATCGTCCGACCGTGGGGTGACGTGGCAAGGTCCCCATGTCGCCTTCGATATTGACTACAATCAACACGGGTTTATTCCCCTCACGCCCCGCGGCACAGATCGAATTTATGCCTTCGGCACGCAACCCGTTTGGGATGACGAGCGCATAAACGGCTTAAAACAAGCCAATGGGCTGCACGAAAACGCGCCCATCGGCTTTCGATATTCGGATGATGATGGACACACCTGGTCCAACCTCACGCAGATTGCTCCCGCCAATGACCCCGGTTTCCGCGGGATGTCCGTTATGCGCATGTGCGAAACCGATGCCGGCACCTGGCTGATCGGCTCGCACGAAGCTGACTGGTCTTACAAACCGCTGATGACGCGGCAGTACGTTTTGCGTTCGGAAGATCGCGGACAGACGTGGAACGTTGCGCCTTACAAACGCCACGGCGGATGGTGCGTTCCCCAGTTCAATCGCATGGACGAAGGGCGGCCCATCAGCCTCGGAAACGGTGGCGTTTTCCTGATGACTCGCACCTCCGAAGGTCATCTCTGGGGGCTATGGAGCGAGGACGATGGTCGAACTTGGACTCACCCGCAACCGACGCCGCTCGTGCATCCCGACGCGCCGCCGATGCTGTTCCACCTCTCCGACGGCAAAACCCTCGTCGCTTTCCACCACAACCGATACAGCGATTTCAACTACACCGGTCTCAACACCGAAAAGTCCGAGGTCATGAAGGATCGCTCGGAAATCTGGTTGGCAACCTCTACCGATGGCGGGCACACATGGACTGAGCCGCGCTTTGTGTTTGCCAACGCCTTGAGCGAAACCTTCGAAAGACCGTTCCGAAACTTCCAGTGCTCCTATATGGATTGTGTCGTCAGCGACGGCGCGCTAAACCTGTTTGTCCCTCACCGCTGGCAACGTGTTCTCCATCTCACCATCAAGGAAAGCCGGATCCAAAACCTACTCACCCAAAACGACCTGCAATAGAAATCCCGTTAGATTGTCGAGCCCCACTTCGCCATGCGCCTACCGCAACCGGAGGATATATGTCTTTCGAACTGGGTTTTATAGTCTCATTCGTTACGGCAGGATTGGTCTCGTTTTTCGTTGCGAGCGTGTGCGAAAAGCCGCTATCTATCTTCTTTCGGCGCATCATTCAGAACGAAACCAGTCGCATGTTTACCAAGTTTGTGCGATATGCGACCTATCTGGTTGGCATCTCATACGGCGTAACCGTAAATCCGCTAAGTTCTGAACTCAGGATACACATGCTAGAGCGCATCTCCATTGACCGTGTTTCCTTTTACCCAGAATGGTGGATGTGGCTGATATGGATACAGCCTATCATCATGCATTCCCTCACCGCAATCGCCTCTATGTACATGGCGTTATTCATACTCGGCTTGATTGCGTACATCACCGTTAAAGTGCGAGAAAAGTGGTACTTAAAATGAGGAGGAACAATGTTTTTAGAACTGCATTTCATAGTCTCGATCGTCGTAGCGGCAATCGTTTCTCTTGGTGTCATGATGGTGTTTGCACGCTTGATTTCGACCATCTTTGCGGACATATTTCAAGACAAATTCCGCATAAACAGCGCGTTCATAAAGTACGTCAAATATGCCACCCTCTTGGTTGGTGTTTCGCGAGGTGCAATAGCACATCAACTACGATTTGAGATATGGTCGCACTACGATACAATTCAAGAAATGGCCCCGAACCTTGATTTCGATCGAGTTGCATGGTTGACCGCAACATACTCAACCGTCATCGAAACCCTCCGAGCGCTTGCCTACATGTACTTGGCACTATTCGCAATAACCCTTATCGCATACGTCATCGTGACGGCACGAGAGAAACGTGACACTTGAAATCGGTGGTAATATATTCTTGATGTGGACTTAGTACGTAGGTTGGGTTGAACGGGAATCCATGAGAAGTCACGTGTAGGAGAGAGATTCGAAGTTCCATTTCACCTGAAAGCGCCGAATTTCAAGTGAAACCCAACACTCTCTGATAGTCATTTTGTAGGGTGCGATAGAGACCTTTCTCCGAATCGCGACCACAGGTTTGTAGTAGTGCAATTCATTGCACGTCTTAGGCTGCAAGAGTTCTACTTGCCTCTAACTACGGGCGAATACCCTGTATACCATACTCCGTAGGCGGGGATCAAGCGACTGAATAGGGAGCACGATAGAGATTCCAGTGCAATAGGGATCCGCTTGCCCCACCTTAGAAGGGTTTGATTGACACTTTTGATACGCCGCAAATATAGAGAAATACCAAAAGCATTCAATTTTCCTAATCGCTTCGGTAGTTGTAGGGTGGGCACCGCCCACCAGCCTTGCTCTTGAAACCTTCGGTTTCTGCCTTGATCGCACAGATGAGAAACGAATATGCACTCCGATTGGCACACAGGTTGGAAGAGAATCACCCTAGACTTCCGTTCTTCCCACCTTCCAATCTTCCGTTCTCTTAAATGTTACACTTTCTCTACATGTCCGAATACTTCATAGAACGTGGAACGATTACACCATGACTAAAAAACACCTGTTTGGAATATTCATTCTCCTCGTGATGACAACCAACCTAGCCCTGGCACGAGACGGGGCAGGCAGATTCGTCTTCGCCATCCGCACACCCTACCTGCATCGGGACGGCTTCCGAGCGGCGACCGGCACTCTGGAAAGAGGTCGGGGCACCACGAAGTGGTGGGAATTCTATCGATACGACATCGGAGTAATGAGCCCAGGCGGTACAGATTTCCGCCAACTCACCGACGACGGGCTATCCCGTAGACCCCGATGGTCCCCTGACGAGTCGCTAATTGCCTACATATCCGGCGTTGATGAGGCGGAAGCGCTCTATGTGATGAAGGCGGATGGCGCTGAGAAAGTGCGACTTGTCAAAAAGCAATATCGCATTCACGATTTCAGATGGTCACCGCGTGGTGATGCGATTCTCGTTGTGGTAGAGATTGACCGACCGAGAGATCGACTGGAAAACTGGGTGGTAACCGTCGACGGGAAATCGACCAAACACTGGAGAACGCGCAGATGGGCGGAAGGCTGGTTTCACTGGGATGTAGAAGGCGAGAAAATCATAGAGCCGAAAAACAAACTGCTTGACGCATTGCCGAAAGGCGTAAAGTGGCCCGAGTGGTCACCCGACCGCAAATGGATCGCCTTCACAACTGACGGGTTCCTAGCGCTTGCGCAACCGGAAGTCATCGGCATGACCGGATTATGGTTCCTCCAACGCGACGAGCCGCCATGCCAGCGAATAGAAAGATGGTCGCCCGATGGAGAGCAAATCCTGTTCTATGCGGCGGGCGAAATCTGCGTCGCAACTGTTGAAAACGGAAAATTCAAGAGTTATGAAAATTTGAGCCGCTATCGAGGCAGAAATGCAGCCTGGAGCCCTGATGGCAGCCAAATTGGCTTCATCGGCCAAGACCGCGGCGGCAGACGCACCAGCGAAATCTTCATCTTGGATGTTGAAACCGGCGCATTGACACAAATCACATCAACCAGTCACGATTTCTACCACCTCCATTGGCGCTAATTTAACGCAATAAGTAGATTTGGACTTGAAAGAACTGATTATTGCATTTATTTTTCATTCAGAAAAAATATTGTTACAATTGCTCCTGCTATTACACCAATAATGGGTGATACAAGATTGATAATCCTTCGGATGTTTTCATCGGACTTTAGTTTTCTGTGTATCTTTTGCATTACTTTTGAACATTCATCATACGAGCCGTCTGAATGAATATAGGAGGATTTGTCATTAAAATCCATTTCTATTATTATGCAGTGGCTTTTTAAATGTCCATATTTTTCAGCTTCGTCTTTTTTAAGATTATCCGTTGGGGATACGTAAAATCTACGTGACATTCTGATATTTATGAGCTGTTTTCCGACTTCTCCTGAAATTGGTTCTAATAGATAAAATGTCATTTTGTTACACCATATGTAGTTTGGGCTTGAATTTTAAGTGAAATAATTGGATCTATAATAGCATTTATATGCCCTATTTAAAAGAGAAACCGTGAAACCCGTTTGGGAATCGCGATATTTGAGTTTAGAATCAAAGTATTATACCTCTACTTTGTAATCGTCCTTGAGCTATTAGTGCGTAGGTTAGGTTGAACGGGAATCCGTGAGGCGTCACACGTAGAAGAGAGTTGTCGAAATATCATTCCGACTGTAAGCGCCGAAATTCGAGTGAAACCCAACGCTTAATCGCACATAGTTTTCGATTGCCTAATCAAAGATAGCGCATTCACCGGTGCAAAACACCGAAATGGCGCCTTTAATCTGCATAATCCCGAAATCAACGATTCAGACAATCCGCCCTCAATAACACTACTCTCGAATTTGATTATATAATCACAGAAAATCCCCCTATTTCAGGTTGACGCATAACACTAAATCTGGTATGATTGGCCTTAATAGCGTCTACAATTCCGCCTAGGAACGGCGTGATGGCAGCCTTTGCGCGTTCGAATAACATCCAAATTCACTACTTGGACTACGCTGGCGCCGGTCCACCTTTGATACTCATGCCGGGGTTGACGAATAATGTTCATTCGTTTGGCGGTCTCATTTACGCGGGCTTGAAGGAGACGTGCCGTGTCCTCGCCCTTGATTTGCGGGGCCGCGGGTTGAGCGATAAACCCGACACCGGCTACAGTATGGCTGACCACGCGGCAGATGTACTGGGCGTATTGGATGCATTGAGACTCGACCACGTGGTGCTCGGTGGGCACTCCTTTGGCGGCATGTTGGCGCTGTACATGGCGGCGAAGTACCCGGAGCGATTCAGCAAGCTGGTCATCATTGATTCCGCCATCTTCTGGCCCTCCGGCGCCGGCGACCTCCTAAAATCGTCGCTGGATCGGCTCGACAAGGTATTTCCCTCGTGGGACGCCTACCTGAACTTGGTGAAGGGCATGCCCTTCCTTGACGGATACTGGGATCAATACATCGAAGCACACTATCGAGCGGATGTCGAAATCCGCGCGGACGGCAGTGTGAAACCTCGTACCCCGCGCAAAGTCATCCAAGAAGTATCGGCAAAGAGTGGGGAAGTAGACTGGTGTCACATTGTGTCTCAAGTGAAGCATCCGACGCTGTTGCTCAACGCTCCGGGCGCTTACGGGGCACCCGGCACCCCGCCCGTCCTTCCCTGTGAATATGCCATGGAAACGGCTAGGCTGCTCCCAAGTGGAAAATATGTGAAAGTGCCCGGAAACCACCTGACAATGATCCTTGGCGAGAACTCAAAAATGGTCGTCAAAGAAATAACACGTTTTGTTGAGGAGTAGCAATCACCACTTCAATTCTCGAAATATTTCAACCCGTGTTGCTGCCAATTGAAAATCTCAGAGGCTTCTGTAGGAAGGATCAAGCGAACGATCAACTGAGTGGATAGCGAAGGATCAAGCGACTGAATAAGGAGATCAAGGGAGCGGATAGCGACCGCGATAGTCAATCCTGCGATAGAAGTCCCATAGTAAATCCCATAGTGAGCGATCAACTGACTGAATAAGGAAGGCGATAGAGTTCTTATAGAGATCCCTCTCCGAATCGCGACCATTTGAAACATAATGAATCTCTTCACCTCTAGCAAGAAAAACAGCTCCCCGGTTGTGTCCTTTCTACTTCTCGGCATGCGCACCACATCTCAAATAGTATGCGCTCCCTTCATACACGGATTCAATCGTACCATGTCAATGTCCACTGAGAGACGGTAGGGGAAACATTCATGGATTTAGAACCTTTGCGAACCGGCTTTATTGGCGCAGGCGGCTTCGCGAGACACACGCTCTACCCGGCGCTGCACTTCGCACCGATTGAATTGCAAGCGATCTGCGAGCTTGACGAAGAAAGGGCGAAAAATGTACTTGGAAAATTCGGTACCGGGAAATGGTATGCGGATTACCATCAGATGTGGGAAAATGAAGACATTGAAGCCATGATTATTTGTACCGGCCCCGAGGCGCGCCAATCCCTCGTCTGCGAAGCCCTTGAAGCCGGGTACCACGTCTTCGTCCCGAAACCGCCCGCGGAGACCCTCGCCGACGCAACCGAAATAGCTGAAGTGGCGAATCGTAGGAACAAAGTGGTAATGGTCAACTTTCAACGACGATTTAGCCTCGGCGTCCGGCGTGCTATGGAGATTATGAGCGGAGACAGTTTCGGCGAAGTCACGCAACTTCTCGGTTCATTCTGCTCGGGAAGCTACCGTTCGCGCCTCGCCAAGTCCGGCGAGTCGGTAGACTGCGGAGCAGCACAAGTCTATCTGCTAGATTTTGCGATACACTATTTCGATCTGATCCACTACATCGGTGGAGAAGTGGAAGCGATTTCATCCTTCCACAACGAGATTGGTGGACAGGGTGCTTTCGCGGTGTCCTTACAATTCGAGAGTGGGGCGGTTGGAACGTTGCAACTCAACAGCCATCGCCTCTGGGGACGAAACTACGACCGCGTAGAAATCACCGGTCAGGGCGAATACATTGTCCTTGACGGTTTGTGGTGCGTTGCCCACTACACCGAATCCCAAAACCACTTCACGGACAACTTCAGCGATCAGCGCAACGGGGAATTGACCGGCGACGGATACAGCCTGACCGAATTTGTCAGCGCTATCCGAGAAGAACGTGAACCGATTGCGAGCATCCACGACTGTCTCGGGACCATGAGGCTCTACGAAGCCGTATTGGCACGACAGCAAGGCGTGATTGAATTAGGCGGACCTTGATTTGTCCACTGTACGTAAAGTTGCCGGAACCACTGTAGGAGCGATCTCCTGATCGCGATTCTCCGAGCTCTGAGGAATGTCATAGTGCTCCGACGGATGGGTTGAACGATCAAGTGATCGGATAGTATCAAACGAACGAATAGTGAGTGCGATAGCACCCTTTTTTCCCGGAAACATGGTTTCTTCCCCATATCCTAGTTGGCTACAAGGGAACGGTATTGTTAACTCATCACTGACAACTGACTAAAGGCAATCAAGGTAATCCCATAATCTCATAAATCACAGTTCAGACAATCACCAGAACGCCCCATAAGTTGTAGGGTGGGCACTGCCCACCATCTCCTTTGGGATCAAACGACCGGACAGCGCGCGATCAAGTACCGGATACGATCAAACGAACGAATAGTAAGTGCGAAAGTAAATCCCACGCGACAGAATTCTTCATCCAAAAGAGGTCTCACACAGCGCGTAGGTTGGGTTGAACGGAATTCCAAAAGAGGTTGCACACAAAAGGGAAGATTTCCCAAATTTCATTCTTCCCGAAAGCGTAGGATACCCTAGTGAAACCCAACGCCTCATTTGTCGTAGCGAAATGGTAAAGAGGGCAAACCGTGGGATTGACGACGACGCGAATTAAACCTTGAGGAATCCTCAATCAACATGCTGCAGCACCGAACTAACAAGGAAAACATGAAAAATGGATGAAAACCAACGCTATGAAAAAGGCATGAAAATCCGAAGGGAAGTCCTGGGAGACGACCATGTTGACCGATCCCTAGCTAATGCCAACGCTTTCAATGACGCCTTTCAAGATTTAACAACCCGCTACGCCTGGGGAGAAATCTGGTCGCGTCCCCAGTTGCCGAAACACTCTCGAAGCCTCATCACTCTCGCCATGCTGATTGCTCTCAATAGAAAACCCGAGTTTCGACTGCATGTCAAAGCCGCCTTAAACAATGGCGTTTCCATTGAAGAGATCAAGGAGGTCGTGCTTCAGTCGGCGGTATACTGCGGCTTACCCGCCGCTCATTCCGCATTTCATGATGCCCAGGAGGTCTTTATCGAGCTAAATATGGAGATTTAACGCGCGCCGTCGTTGACCTTTTCTACGTTATCCACAATGCCGGCACCGCGACGAGTCAATTATTTCTGATTTTATGCGTCAATCCCCTCGCGTAACGCACATCCGATGAAACGCTATAGGGGTGAATAAGCGTTAAACTTTACACCGGTGTCGATAGCCATCACCGTAGTGACGGCAAATCGGTTGGAGGAAGATTGTGCCAAGGTCAAGCCACGTCAAGAAAACCCAAGTTGGCATAATCGGCGCAGGTCCTGCGGGGCTGGTTCTTTCTCATCGGCTGTACCACGCCGGAATCGATTCAATTGTGTTGGAGAGCAGGAGCCGTGCGCATGTAGAGGGAAGAATTAGAGCGGGAGTGTTAGAGCAAAATACGGTTGACTTTCTAACCTCCATCGGAGTTGCCGACCGCCTGCACAAAGAAGCTCTGGTGCACCACGGTGTGGAATTTCGCTTTAATGGGCGATCGAAACGAATACCGCTAACCGATCTTACCGGCGGTCGCGCAATCTATATTTACGGGCAACGGCAAGTCCTGAAGGACCTCATCCAAGCACGGTTGGATACTGGCGGCGAGATTCTCTTCGAAGCCGAAGCCACGAAAATAGAAGGATTATACGACAACCCCCGCATCTACTACGAACAAGGCGGGAACGAATACACAATTCAATGTGACTATCTGGCGGGTTGCGACGGCTTTCATGGCGTCTCTCGTAGAGCAATTCCTGACGGCGTGTTGAAGGAGTACAGTCACGAATATCCATTTGGATGGGTGGGAGTCTTGGCTGATGTTCCTCCTTCCACCGAGGAACTGATATACGCATTCCATCCGAACGGATTTGCGTTGCACAGCTTGCGGTCTCTGACATGCAGCCGCTTGTACGTCCAATCTGATTGCGACGACAACCTTGAGAACTGGCCCGACGAAAGAATATGGGTGGAACTTCATGTTCGCTTGGCGGCCGATGGTTGGTCATTGAATGAAGGTCCGATACTTGAAAAGAGCTTTACTCCACTCCGCACCTTTGTCGTGGAACCGATGCAGTATCATAGGCTTTTCTTGGCGGGAGACGCCGCTCACATTGTTCCGCCCACCGGTGCTAAAGGGCTTAATCTGGCGGTTGCCGATATCAAGAGTCTATCGGAAGGTTTGATTACGAGGTACAAGACAGGCAGCACCGAACTCTTGGAAAGCTATTCGGAAGCATGTTTGAGGCGTGTATGGCGGACACAAGATTTCTCCAATTTCATAACCAAACTCATGCACCTTCAAGCCCCTGTCGAGACATTTGAATATAAATTGCAGGAAGCTGCGTTTGATTATATCTGCACCTCGGATGCGGCAGCAAAAGTAATCGCAGAGAATTATGTCGGCCTCTCCGAAATATAGTGGCTGTTCAGGTTAACCTTTTCACGGAAATGCGAATCTCCTTGAGCGCCGTGCGGTAGGAAAAGAGGATGCCTGTAAGGAGCGAGGAATAGGAGTTCAGCCATGCTAGCCCATTGGGATCAAGTTAAGTGAGTTCGTCTGGTATTGGTTGCAAAACCCTTAACCTAGTCCTATTGGGCGGCGAGGAAATCTCTATCACCTCCATAAGGTAGGGGCGGTTTCCAACCGCACCGGCCCCTACGGAAACGAGTGCCATGAGCTATCTTCTGTGGCGGTCCCATCAATGAATGGACTGGTGTTCCCGTGCCCAAGTCTACATGAAGGTTAACAGTTCGAGACATGGAAGCCGCGTGACTTGTACCCTAAAACGCTTAACTGTAACTGTTTAGCGCATCGTTTGGTTCGTAGTAGTGATCAAGCGAACGAATAGTGAGTGCGATAGAGATCCCTTTTCATTGCACGTCTGTTCTGGGCATGTAAGCCCCCGATTCGTCGGAATTAGCATTGTACTTCCCTACTCGGCGCGTTCTCTACCTGCTCGGTCTGGATTGGCAAATCCAGACCGGTGGACTAAACAGTTACGCTTAACTTAACCCCATTAGGAATCAACCATGCTATCCGAATTCAAGTTCGGAAATCTGGAAGGAAGCAAAGAAGCCTACCACCGAGACGGAGTATTCATCGTCCGCGATGTACTGGATCCTGATTTCATCGGCGAATTAAATCAGCACATCGACTGGTTGATTGAACGAAACCCCGAACTTCCCACGGAAACGCTCGGACACTGGATGGTAGCTCAAGATCCCTTCTGGGTGCGATTCGTTAGTGACAGTCGCCTTTTAGACGTTGCGGAGTACTTGGTCGGTCCCGATATCGCCTTCTTTGCCGCCGACTACATCGCCAAGAGGCCCCACACCGGACAAGCGCTTCTATGGCATCAGGATGCCAACTACTGGCCGCTCGAACCCATGGAAGTGGTTACCATCTGGTTCGCCGTCACCGAATCGAATCGCCAGAACGGAGG
Source organism: Candidatus Poribacteria bacterium (assembly GCA_965204085.1). Classification (GTDB taxonomy): domain Bacteria; phylum Poribacteria; class WGA-4E; order WGA-4E; family JAJDTR01; genus JAJDTR01. Next base: position 1,345,961 of record CBDBEE010000003.1, read on the forward strand.
CGTCAAGGTAATTCCGGGCACACACCAACTCGGTTTGCGTCCGCATTATGCGGAGACCAAGATCACCAACGTCCTCAGTTCGGAGGTCGATTTATCGGGGATTGACGAAAACAAAGCTGAGTATGTTGAGCTAAATTCTGGTGATGTCTCGGTGCATCATCCGCACACCATCCATGGATCCGATGCCAACAAGAGTAACCGATGGCGCCGAGGCGGCTCCATTCAGTACATGCCCGCGACAACACACGTAACGAAACCATGGCCCTGCACATTCCTGTTTCGCGGTGAAGCTGTTCAAGGCGTCGTTAACGATTATAAATCAAAGCCAAAATACGTTGCTGGAGAACACATGCCGTTCAAAGGTTGTGAATCATGGAGGTGAATCAAGGCAACAACCACTGAAAGAAGATTGCACTTATGGATGAGCACCATGCGAAGGTGTACTATCCGGACATTCGGCAGGCGGTGTGGCTCCTGCTACAGGTCGTTTTATGGATGATTCTGTTGAGCATTCCGCTGGGCGTGGTTGATTATTTTGTCGATTATCCACTGTATAAGCATCCCGCTGTTCTCGCGGTAATCAATCTCGTGGCGTTCGGAATAGTCTTGAAAAGGGGCATCGACAACGCAGGCAGAACACTGGAAGAGATCTGTCCCGCATCATCGGTAGTAGCGTCGTTATACCCGGTGATGGCTCTACTTTGCATAGGGGCAAATATACTTCTTTCCGAGACAGACAATCTATTAAGAGCAATTCTGCCGGCGCCGGATTGGGTCATGGAGTTCCTTGTGGAATTGGTGGGAGGAAAACAGAGTCTATGGGGATCTGTTCTTATTCTGGTTATTGTGGCGCCGCTCACGGAAGAGTTTCTTTTCCGCGGTCTCATTCTGGACAGTTTTCTACGAAGATATTCTGTTAGGAAGTCCATTTTGGTGTCGGCACTGCTCTTTGCCGTGTTTCACTTAAATCCTTGGCAATTCGTAGGTGCTTTCGCGCTTGGAATGCTCTTCGCGTGGTGGAGAGTTAATACAGGTTCAATTCTTCCCGGCATATTGGGCCATGCCTTCTACAATGCGATACCGATGTTTGTTTTGGGTATGAAGATTGAGATTGCTGGATATTCATCGGATCCTACAGGCCCAATTCAGTTTCACCCGTGGTGGTTCGACGTGATTGGCGTCATACTGTTTGTAACTGCCTTTTTTGCTCTCCAGCAACGGTTCGCTGATCGCGCACGGTTTAGTGAGGTATGATTCATGGCGCACGCTTATACGCCGGGACTCAAAGTCTCGAGAGGTATGACGATACACAAAGAGCGTAGGCTCCCTCTCGAAGGCAAAGTTCTTGTGGGTATCGGTGACGCTGTTCAAGCTGATGACGTCGTCGCAAAGGCGGATCTTCCGGGCAATGTGCAACTGGTAAATGTTGCGAATATGCTTAGTGTCCCGGCCGAAGATGTAGAGGAATACACAACCAAAAAAGTTGGAGAAACAGTCAAAAAGGAGGAGATTCTCGCCGAAACAAAAGGGATATTCGGGCTATTCAAATCACAGACACGCTCTCCGATTTCCGGAATCATCGAAAACATCTCCAACGTCACTGGACATGTAATTCTTCGCGAGCCGCCAATCCCTGTCGAGGTGAGGGCCTATGTAGATGGATCTGTGACTGAAGTCACTGGTAATGAAGGGATTACCGTTGAGGCCTACGGCACCTATATTCAGGGCATCTTCGGCATCGGAGGGGAAACCCTTGGTACGTTAGAGGTCGCCGTCCACTCCCCTGATGCACCGCTTACTCCCGACCTGATTCAGCCAGAACATCGGGACAAAATTCTTGTCGGCGGGTCGATTGTTTCGCACGATGCAATTCAAAAAGCAATTCGAAGTGGAGTCAGAGGGTTGATTGTAGGTGGAATTGATGACAATGATCTCCGGGAACTGTTGGGTTATGAACTCGGTGTCGCGATAACCGGTTCTGAAGATATTGGAATCACACTCGTTGTTACCGAAGGTTTTGGGAAGATTCGAATGGCGGATCGTACTTTCAATCTGCTTACGGAACGAGAAGGACTTAAGACATCAATCAATGGAGTAACCCAGATTCGCGCCGGAGTGGTGCGTCCCGAAATTGTGATTCCCTTTGAATCAACCGAACAGTTCATGGAGGAAGCGCTCGTAGCCGGAATACTTGAGGTCGACACCTCGATTCGAGTCATTCGTGAACCCTATTTCGGAAAACTTGGTCGAGTGACCGCGTTGCCGGTCGATCTCCAACAGCTTGAAACAGGAGCGAAGGTGCGCATCTTGGAAGTTGAATTGGAAGATGGCGCGCAAATAACGCTTCCGCGAGCAAATGTCGAAATCATTGAGGAGACACAATCTGCCTTATCCTAAATGGTTCATTCTCTAAGAGTATATAGCATCGTTTCAAAGTAGTAGGCACACGCCGTGTGCCCTAGACCACCTTACACCGACTGTAGGAGCGATCTCCAGGTCGCGACCGCGTCACCACTTCATTATATTAAATACTTGCCGAATGAAACCGAGTTTTTTCTTCAAAACTCGGTTTCTTCCCGGAGTCAAAGTGGCTTCAAGGTAATGGTTGAATCCACTCGTCACGGGCAACTAAGGATTGATAATCATGGCAATCACTTCATCACATAAATCACAGTTCAGACAATGTTAACTACCGACTCCCAACACTTACCATATGTTTTTAGAAAATAAACCACTAATACACTTATTGAAAAATATCCACCCCATGAAAAGTCATGGGTGGAGCGAATTGATAATTCAACTAATTTGGCGTCATAAATCTTATTGCGAGTTAATGCAATTATTCCATAACCACTATAGGGCACCGCTAGGACCGATACGATTCTACGCTCCCATCGCCCGATTCTTTGGAGAGGTTTGATTTTGGACACTATCTATCGCTTGAGCACAAATCATTTTGTGAAGGCAACAAACAGAAAACTCCGCTTCGTTTTGCTATGTTTCTCGGCAGTTTTCCTTTCATCGTCGCTGTTGGAAACCATCAACTACGGCGTAATTTTCTGCTGGGCGTCAAGTACGGAAGTGGACTCTAAGTCTGACGCTCAAGAACCGTTAACAGAAGGCACCGAAGTTGCCGACATCAGCGCCGGTTGTTTCAGCTCGGTTCATAATGGGGAGGTTGACCTCATGAAAGATGCCGACCTGACACGACAACATCATCCGTTGATATGCCAAGCCAATTTGACAAAGCAGCGAGGATCGGAAGCGACCGATCTCTTCAAAGATCGCGGGCAAATACCCCGAAATCCGTCCGGCAAGACCACTCCGAAAAAATCACGGTCGCTAGAACTGACCGTGGATTCGCCCCTTGAGGCGGGAATTGACAGATATATCAAGAGTAATCGGTACCGAGGTCGCTTAGCGTCGACAGACCGAACGAGTTTTGTGGTTTACGATATTTCTAAGGGAAAAAAGGTTGTCTCGATTAACGAAGATCAGCCCATGATGGCGGCATCCCTTATCAAAAACTTTGTGATGTTGATCTATTTTCACGAGGTCCGACAGGGACGGCTGCACCACACTAACCAAAATCGTAGACAACTGAAAAACATGATTCAGAGGAGCTATAATTCCTCGACGAACTATTTTATCAGATTAATTGGCGGCCCAAACCGCGTGAATCAACTCCTCAAGTGGAACTACCCCTATTTCGAACATACGCGTATCGTTGAATACATTCCAAGCGGAGGGCGCACCTATCGAAACATGACCTCGGCGCACGATATGAACCGGTTCTACAATCAGTTGTGGCTGGGACGCCTCCCCCATTCTCCGAAAATGAAACACTATCTCGGTTTGCCAAAGGGAGATCGCCTTTACGATAAAACCTGCATTCCGCGGGGTGTCCACGTCTACAACAAAACTGGCACGGTTTATGGTATGGTCGGAGATAGCGGGATTTTGGTCATCACTGACCCAAAAGGCAAACAACGTGCATATATTCTTACCGGAATCATTGAGGACAGGACAAAAACGAGTCTACGGAATCGTTCCCAATCCTTCGGATCATGGGTGAGTCGTCGTACAGAAATCCTACGTAGTGTTTCGGAAGGCGTCTACGAATATATCTACGAGCGGCATTATGGCGGCGTATACCAGTGTAGGCAGCATCGCGGTAGGCATCTAATTTCAAGGAAGTAACTCTTCTCCGTCTCCATGCTGTGCCTTCTCGATTAAGCCGCGAAGCCGAATTTGTGCCACAGAATTAAATGCAAATGAAAGAATTACCCAGTACAGTTATTTACATTGTTTGCGCATATTGCCAATAGTAGACATACTTCGTATGCCGTAAACCTGGAGCAGATTTCGGCACAGGGAAGTTAAAAGTTTGTAACGGTTTAGTCCATTGATTTTCTGTAGGGAACGGCCCCTGTGCCGTCACGCAAACGCAGCATCTGTAGGGGATGACCCCGTGCCGTCCCGCAAACGCAGCATCTGTAGGGGACGGCCCCCGTCCCGTCCCACGAAAGCCGTATCTGTGGGAGGGAATCAAGGAAGCGAACAGCGAATGATCAACCGAAACGAATAGTGAGGACGATAGAAATCCCATAGAGTTCCCATAGACATCCACTAATCACTAGTTACTAAACACTTAAAGTTTAATGAATCATTTAAACATTGAGCGAATTGAATGGACACGCCTGACCGGAACAAGACCGCGAAACGCCGGTTGCAACTCGCGGCTTGGAGAACATGGAACACAAGTCAGGCCGGGCATCGCTCGCATTACAGTCGATAATGGGGCAACTGGCTTTGGTTGGTCGTCGCTGACCAAAGAACATGCGGAGTCACTCGTCGCCTTTCAATTGAGCCGAATGTTCGATCCGGAACGCGGTGTTGAAAAGCGATTCCGCGTGCTTGAATACCCGCTCTGGGACCTAGCGGGACAGCTTGCCGGAAAACCCGTGTACGCACTATTGGGAGGCAAGCCGAATAACGACGGAATCTTTCGGGTGCCTTGCTACGACACGTCGCTGTACATTGACGACCTTCACCTAAAAGATGACAATGAAGCGGCGGCGCTAATTGCGTCGGAAGCCTTGGAAGGAGCGGCGCGAGGGCACAAGGCGTTCAAGATTAAAGTTGGACGTGGTGCCATGCACATGCCCCTCGAAAAAGGCACGGCAAGAGATGTCCGCGTCATCCGCGCTGTTCGAGAAGCTGTGGGCGCAGACGCGACCATCCTGATAGATGCCAACAACGGATATAATTTAAGCTTGACGAAACGCGTATTGGGTAGGGTGGCGGATGCTAACGTGTACTGGATAGAAGAAGCATTCCACGAAGATCCGAAATTCTACGCGAGTCTGCGCGAATGGCTGGATGCGGAGGGGTTGGAGACGCGCATCGCTGATGGAGAGGGGGATGCATCACCCAATTTGGTTAATTGGGCACGAGATGGCTTGATTGATATCATCCAGTATGACATCTTTAATCCCGGTTTCACGCACTGGTTGCAACTTGGTCCCCAACTCGACGAATGGGAAATTGGCACCGCGCCCCACCATTACGGTGGTCATTACGGCAACTATGCTGCATCTCACTTGGCAGCCAAAGTCCGGCGTTTTGAATTCGTCGAATGGGATGAGGCGTCAACGCCCGGTCTGGATACCTCTGATTACGAAGTCTCTGACGGACACGTCAATGTTCCCGACACCCCCGGATTCGGTCTAAAGTTGGATGAAGACGTTTTTGACAAATCCGTTAGAGCCGACGGCTTTGTAGTCAGCCGATAAATCCCGGTCTTCTTCTGTAGTCGCCACAATCAGTTTGTGCTGCAGTCAAGCGACTGAATAGCAAGGGATCAAGCGCATGCCTGCGATAGAGATCTCAAGGTGAATCCCCATAGAACTCCCAACGCGATAGCAAATCCCTCGTCAAATCATCGATTTTCTCTCCCAATTCGTATCTTGTATGTCTATACCATAGCTTTCAAATCCCCGCTCCGGAGGAACGGCATGTCTAGGGCACGAGTTGACCACTAATCACTGGCCACTAACCGCTAGCCACTGCCTCATTGCTAGTCCGTAGATTGGGTTGAACGAAACCACCTGAAAAAAGCAGAGAATGCAAGTCGGATTTGGAACGCTCGTATGACTTGATGTCTCCGAAAACCGAGTAAAACCCAACACGACTCCGTCACTGACCACTAGCCACTGCCTATCTGTTAATCCAAGCCGAGATGATTCATGAATCCCAGCATCTTCGCTTCCACCTGCTGAGCAATCGGTTCCAACCTTTCGGAATCGACCATAGTCTGCTGAATTCTCTCATCAACATTGGTCTGTAGACAATAGTTCAGATTCTCCCGCATATCGTGCATTGCCTGCCCAATGTGATCCTTGACAGATCCGGGAAGGTAATTCCACTGCCGTGCTCTGGTTTGCCTTAGATTAATATGGCAGTGTCCTTTTCCCTGCTTGTCGTTTTCTTCCCCGAAACAGTCGAGTCGCAAAACCTCCTGATCGTAGGCATAGATAGACACGGCGGGACCATAGCCAGCCCGGTCATCCCTCCAGTAAACTTCTAGTCGGACGTTGTCCTGGATCTGATATTCTTCAAGATCATGTCTTCCTTGTTGTTCCGGAGCCATCTTTATCTCCTTTCAAGAGTACAATTGGCAAAGAGTTGCACGAGATTCTAAGGATCTCAATGCTATCTCCTTGGGAGTATGTCAACTCGCTGCAGCAACTCCGGGATGCAATGTTACAGGAACACATTGACCCCCATATCAATATACCTATCGCGATCTTCCGGTGCAATGCCGCGAAGACAGATTGAAACACCGCTGCCCTTAAGCTGATCGCCAACATGGCGCACAACCTCGTCTGACAAAATGTGATGAGCGGATGAAGGCAGACTCAACGGATGGTGCGGGTAAGTACCGAGATTGATAGTCAAATCCGCAGGCCCAAAAGAGATACAGTCCACTCCCGCTTTGGCGAATTTTCTTGCGTTCGCGACCGCGTTGACCGATTCCACCTGTAGCAAGAGTATACAAGTTTCATTCCACCAATTGGCATACTCGACACGTTCACGTTCCGGCGTAAAGCCAAATCCATAAGCGGGCCCCCAACTCCGCTTACCGACTGGGGGGTAATAAAGTGCATTCAGCGCTTCATCGACCATAGCCTCGGTTTCCACTTGGGGCACCTCAAAACCCGTAGGCCCCAAATCCGCCCAGTTGCCAATCTGGTAGGCTAAGCGCGTGTTCTTTATTCGAAACAGAACCGGAACGTCGTATTCCTCGGCAAGGTTACAATAGGGAATAAGTCGCTCCTCCTTAAACGGAGCATGTTGACTATCGCACTGCAGCATATCGAACCCTCCCGCTTCAAGCGTAGCCCTAATGTCGGCAGGATCCGATGCTAGTGCCATGCCCCTACAGAAAATTACCTCGCCATCATGCATCCGCTGCTTCACATTCTTTTCTGCCATTTAATGCATCCTTTCAGACTGAGCCTATACGAAGACCTCAAGAAGTAGACCACTGTCACAGTCTCATTTTACCAAAATTCGAGAAGGTTGTCTATGGTTTTTCCGATCCCTGTAACGCTGACAGTAAATGATGCATTCTCTTTATGAGGGCCCGCCGAGCCAACTATGTCAACAGGGGAAACGCATCTAAATTTTCTACTCGTCAAAAAGAAAATCGGGCTAAGTTTGTGGTAATTTTTCTAAAGATCGTAGGTTGGGTTGAACGAAATTCGTTAATAATCGTTAATCTTAGAGGCATTTCCGAGTCCCCACTTTGCATGAACATGCCAAAAATATGAGTGAAACCCAACATTAATCGTAAATTCTACCGCCATCAGACATCCTCTATAATTAGATGCGTTTCCCCTGACTATGTCAAGCCATTGATTGAATCAAGCAAATGAAGTATGATAAAATTGTAACTGTTTAGTCTATCAATCTGTTTTGGGAATGTTGGTTCGTCGTGCTGCAGTTTAATCCCCGTTCCTACACCATCAAGCGAACGGACAGTGAGCGATCAAATGAGCGGATAGATCGAGCGACTGGATAGGGAGCGTGATAGAGATCTCAGTGCGATAGAGTTCCCATAGAGATCCATGAGCGTAATGTAGGAGTCGCGATTTCCTGTTGGCGCGTAAGTTCTGGGCTGAACTAAACAATTACATAAAATTTACGCATAGCGGCCTGGCCTGTAGGGTCAATCTCCCGATCAGGACTCTTAAAAGGCAAGATGGGCATCATCGAACCGAAGAATGAGATCTTCAAAAACAACCAAACGATGCTGTCGCCCATTATCCAAACAGAATCCAAAACGGTGTTTTGTGGGCGCCAATTTGAAATTACAGTTGTCCTGAATGGCAAATATTGTTTCATACCAAATTTTCATACCTACGTCTTTTTGGCTTTGATGTCAAAACAGCGAAGAATTCAGTCATAGCAAGGGTTTCCGTGCTAGTCCGTCTCTATTGACAAGTCTCATTTTGGTATGAAAAGTATGAAATTTTTTGGGAGCGTTAAACGAGGTTTTCGAATGGCACACAGATTCTAATCGTCATCGTTGGGATGTAGATTTCGAGGTACTACGAAGAAAATGTAAAGGGTAACTGTTTAGTCCCTTGATTTCTGAAGTCGAGCACTGTGAATCTAGACTGCTTATTTCCCATTTTCTAGGCGGATCTAGTGTGAATTCTCATTTTCCGGTTTGTAGTAGGGCAATTTATTGCCCGTCCTATGGCTCTGGGGGTTTAACTGACCACTAATCACTAGCCACTAAACACTTACTGTAAAGGGAACAATATGGACAAACAATCTATCGATCTACTTGAAAATTTGACGCAAGCCGCCGGAATCCCCGGGCATGAGACCGAAGTACAGGCGATTTTCCAATCCCAACTGGTTGATGTTGGTCCTATCGGCAGAGATCGGTTAGGAAGCGTTTTCTGCACCAAACAAGGGGATGCCAGCGAACCTCGTATTCTCCTCGATTCTCATCTTGATGAGGTCGGTTTTATCGTGCAACGCGTGACGGATGCTGGATATGTGAAATTCCTTCCTGTAGGCGGTTGGTGGGCACATACGTTGCTTGCCCAGCGGGTGAATATCTTGACCAAGCACAGGAAAGTTCCCGGTGTCATCGGTTCAATTCCGCCCCATCTCCTCGGTGCCGGTTCGCGTGAAAAGGTCGTGGAAATTCAAAATCTCTTCATTGATATCGGGGCAGAAAGTGACAAACAGGCTTCCGATGAATTCGGCGTAATGCCCGGATGTCCAATCGTTCCTTACGGTCCCTTTATGCCGATGCAGAATCCGAAGCTGTTTTCGGCAAAAGCCTTTGATAACCGGGTTGGAGTGGCGCTTGTGATTCAAACCCTTCAAAAACTCAAAAAGCACCCCAACACGGTAATCGGAGCTGGCAGCGCACAAGAGGAAGTAGGATTGCGCGGCGCCCGCACGGTGGCGCAGATTGTTCAACCCGATGTCGCAATAGTCTTGGAAGGTCCCCCGGCGGACGATTCCCCCGGTACCGATAGTGACGCCGTGCAGGGAAAACTCGGCGGAGGCGTACAGATTCGGCTGTACGACCCGACTATGATTCCCAACCCTCGATTATGTGAGTTCGTCATTGAGACTGCGAAGTCGCATCAAATTCCCCATCAACTCGCCGTGCGTCAATCCGGTGGAACAGATGCCGGCTCGATTCACCAGGTCGGAAGCGGCGTGCCCTCAATTGTATTGGGCGTACCTGCACGATACATTCATAGCCATGTTTCAATCATCAATAGTGACGACTATTCGGCAACGTTGGATCTACTTCTGCATCTCCTTCCAAAACTCGACGAAAACACCATGGATTCACTAATATAAAAGCCGCCAATGATTCTCTAGAGTGCGTAGGTTGGGTTGAACGGGAACCCAAAAGAAATCACACGTACTAGAGTGGTTTCGAGGTTGTATTTCGTTGGATGGAGCCAAAATCCGAGTGAAACCCAACACTTAGTGTGGAATGCTCGGTCTGGATTGGCAAATCCAGACTGCTTCGCACTTCCCCTCTTTCGCCTTTCCACCTCGCCCTTCCGCTATTCCAACACTGTCAACCTCTGCACGTGTCTTTCTCCCGAAGCATCCAACACATAAAAATAGACTCCACTCGCCACCCGTTCATCGTTCAGATTACGCCCATTCCAGTACACTGCCTCAGACTTCGCCGAATAATTTCCGATCGGAAGCTCTCCTATTGGGATTCTATAAACCAAGCTGCCCCGCAAATCGTGAATGCGAATTGTCACCCGGCTCGGCTGCATCAGCCTAAACGGAATCCAGGTTTCCGCATTGAATGGGTTGGGATAGTTTTGCAATAAGACACCCCGTTTTAAGTCGCCTATTGTAACGGGCACCGAAGTAGATTGGAGTTTTACATGACTGGACTCGGGCATACCCGTTTCTCCAAACTGAGCAAATAACGCTTCAAAGGCAATGCGGCTGCGGATAATGCCAAATCCAACAGCGTTGTCTGGTGCGTGCGATTGGGAGGCGGTTGATCGGACCGCGTCGGCAATTTCCCGAGGCGTAGCGAGAGGGAACGCCTGCATCAATAGCGCAACGATGCCCGTACCAAGAGGTGCGGACGCCGATGTGCCGCGGTGGGTATGCGTGAAACGGCTCCGCGTCTGCGGGTTGATACCTGTGACGCCGAAACCCAGAGCGACGAGATCCGGCTTTATCCGGCCATCAAATGTTGGCCCCCGCGAACTGAAGCGAAGACTTCTGCTATGACGGTCAACCGAGCCGATAGCGAGCACGTCGAATCCATCTGCCGGCACGGTTATGCGTCCGCCTAAGCCCAAATCTCCTAAGGGCTGGTCTCCCAGATTTCCTGCCGCGACAATCACCGACATTCCCTTCTCTACGGCGAGATTTGCGGCAATCGTTAGTTTCGAGGTTCTCCCGTCAAGGTCCTCAAAGCCGTACCATTTTGAGTAACCGAGCGAGCTGCTTATGATTTCAGCGCCCATCTCCTCAGCCCATTCTAGTCCCTCTATCCACCAATCTTCTTCGATGAGGTGTTCAAACTCTTGTCCGTTTTGGAAAGCTTTTTCCGTCTTGGCAAGTAGATAGCTGGCACTGTATGCGACCCCAATGAGAGTTCCCGGTGCGTTTGCCGCGAGTATACTGAGTACAACCGAACCGTGCTCGTCTTCGCCAGGATCGTCCTGCCCAATCTCATCACCCGGATTGTTATCATCATTGACAAAATCGTACTGACCCACAACGTCTATGTGCTGAAGTGCGATATGGTCTAGACTGAACCCCGTGTCTAGCAAACCAATTACAATTCCCTCACCGGAAAATCCCGACTTGTGCAGAAAGTTAGCTTGAATCTGTTCGATCTGCACTCGCGAGTTCCCGTAGTTTAATGGTGCTAATCCTGGTGGCGCTTTTTGAGACGAGGAATACCTCGCTGAGTCAGAGCATTGAGATGTCCTTTTATAGACCTCAATCGGATCAATCGCACGGACAAAGGGCAGACAGGCTATCTTGACAAGCTCCCTAGTCGTTACTTGAATCGAGATTGCGTTGAGCCACCGACTCTTCGCGCGCAATCTTCCGCCTATCCTCAGTACAGCCTCAGTGTACGGAGATGAGACAGGGAGATCGGTAATATCCGGGAAGGGAAGGTCTGTCCGATGAAGGCGTCGACGTTTAGTGCGCGCAGACATCTCCATCTCGTACGCTTCCAATGCCGTTCGCAACTGATCGTCCGTCGATATACCTTTGTCCGAAAACAGTACCCACACCTTCAATTCTTCATGGATAGTCGCGTTACTTAACCGGCTGGAGACTTTGGGGTGCTGTGCGGAAAAACCATTGGCAGGATAGGCAGGGGAATCGTAACAGAGCGTCGCTGCGGTGCAGAGTAGAAGCGCGATAGATGTTCTCACAGGAAGAGCATGCTGTGTCGGCCACATTTCCAAATTCCTTCATCGTTGGGCGCTCGAAGCGCACGCGAAATATATCAGAGCAGTTGCCACAGTGTCAAGCCCTTTCCCAATAAATCTAACCATCATCTGACATCAAACCGTTGGATAGATTAAAGGGGCGACCAGCGTAAGAACACACGAGTGAATAGATCAAGCGACTGAATAAGGAGCGCGATAGAGATCCCAGTGCGATATAGGTCTTGAAGGTGTATAGCACTCCATTATCCCTGTCGGAATAATTCTTTCAGCAAGTAACACTCGTTTTTCGCTCCTTGGTTAGCTTTGAGAAAGTGTGCCGTCTTAGAGATTTCCCCTCTCTTGCACTCCGGAGGAGTGCAATGTCAATAGAATCTGCCGACTATGTAAACAAGCTCTTTTCATTACGGAGCCGGACTGGTGCGGGGCGGCCGGAAAGATGCTCAACAACCATGAACCAAACGTAATCGCACTTTTTCTTCCGCACATTACTGTTGACCACAAAGCGAAAATCAGATAAAATTGTCGTCGCTTGAAACAAATAACGAAGCCGACCGACCTGTCACTTCGCACCGAAAAATTTGGTGCCTTGAAGTACGTGAGCGCTTCAATAGAGGGGAAGAGTAGATGAGATTTGCTATACATCTCGGTTTTCGTTATACACCGGAGGCCTTGAGGCTCGCGAAACAGATTGGTTGCACCGATGTGATTGGTCATGGACCGCCTGCTCCATCAATTGGCATAGAAGACACGGGCTCCGAAGTCTGGTCGGTCGAAGACTTGGTCAAGATGAAACGCCAAGTTGAAGCCCACGACCTAAGGTTAGAGGTGCTTGAACATTGCCCGCCAATCAACAAGGTAATGCTGAACCTAGAGGGACGGGAAGAGCAACTGGAGAATTTCTGCAAATCTGTCGAGAATGTCGCTGAAGCCGGCATACACACCATCAACGCCTCCAGTGCGGAATGGGTGAACTGGGGATTGGTGGCGACGACTTCGGAAGATAAAATTAGAGGCGGTGCAACTTCACGGGGCTTTGACTACGAGCAAATAAAGAACATTCCGTTGACCGAACACGGAGAGGTGGGCGAAGAACGCACTTGGGATAACCTCTCATACTTGGTCAAGGGTGTTGTGCCCAGCCTAGAGGCTAATGGTGTTCGTTTGGCATTCCATCCGTGCGACCCGCCTATTTCGCCAACACAGGGATTTGCTAGACCGCTGAGGAGTACCGAGACATTTGACCGCCTCCTTAATATCGTGCCGACGACGGACAAGATTGGTCTCAATTTCTGCCAAGGCTGTTTTGCTGAAATGGGGGAGGACATACCGACTGCCATCCGTCACTTTGGCGAGCGCGGCAGAATCTTTTTCGCTCACTTCAGGGATGTAGAAGGCGCGGTTCCTAGATTTACCGAAGTCATGCACGATGATGGCCCTACAGACATGTTTAAGGCTATGAAAACCTACTACGACGTGGGTTTTGAAGGGCCAATGCGTCCCGATCATGGTGCCAATTTGGAAGGGGCAGATGGAGGGCAAATGGCGAAGATTTTTGCCATTGGATACATGCGCGGGCTCGCCGAAAGCGTGGAAAAAACACGTTGATACAAATCTCTGCCTAACCCGCGAAGTGTTGGAACGATGCAGGTTCTGTTCCCTTCGCGTGTGGTAACCCAAGTTGCTACTTACAAGACTTTAGAAATGCAGCACCGTTTTTGATTGAGAATAGTGCATTGATTACGCTGATTTCGTGGCAATCAAACGACCGAACATTAGGATACGGAAACAGATGGTGGCGATCACGATTCAACTAATCGCTCAAACGCTCGCGAGATAAACCAGACATGAGGGACGAATAAATGAGATTTGCAATACATGCAGGCGCTGCCTATTCTTCAGAGAGTCTCAGATTTGCAAAACAGATAGGTTGCACGGATGCGATTGGTGGCGGACCGCCCGCCCCCTCTATCGGTATCGAGTCGCCCTGGCATGAAGTCTGGAAAGTGGAAGACTTGGTGAAAATGAAACGCCAAGTTGAAGCACACGGACTGGCGCTTGAGGTGTTTGAGGACTGCCCGCCAATCAATAAGATTATGCTGGGTTACGAAGGACGTGAGGAGCAACTGGAAAACTTCTGCAAGTCGGTTGAGAATTTGGCAGAGGCAGGCATACACACCATAAATGCTTCTAGTGCATGTTGGATTGACGAATTCGGCGTTTGGGGCAGAGTCGCCGGAACCGGAACGCTACCCGGACGAGGCGGCGCCCGGACACGTGCGTTTGATTACGAGGAAATCAAAAAACTGCCACTCACTGAATATGGGGAGTTGACAGAAGAACAGACTTGGGAAAACCTAGCCTACCTCGTCAAAGGAGTTGTGCCTACCTTGGAGAGTAATGGCGTTCGTCTCGCATTTCACCCATGCGACCCTCCCATTTCCCCAACCCAAGGGTTTGCAAGACCTCTACGGAGTACGGAAACCTTTGACCGATTGCTCGACATCGTACCGGCAACAGATACAATCGGGCTGAACTTTTGTCAAGGTTGCTTTTCGGAGATGGGCGAAGATATACCGACGGCAATCCACCACTTTGGTTCGCGAGGAAAAATCTTCTTCGGGCACTTCAGAGACGTGAGGGGAGCCGTTCCAAAGTTTCAAGAAGTGCTGCACGATGACGGTCAGACTGACATGTACAGAGCAATGAAGGCATACTACGATGTCAATTTTGAGGGCCCCATGCGTCCTGACCATGGCATCGGTTTGGATGGCGAGGCTGGCTGGAAAATGGCGAAAGTCTTCGCGATTGGCTATATGAAAGGTCTCTCCGAAAGTGTGGAAAAAACCCGTTGAAACGCGATGCGAGAAGATAGTGAGTACAATAGAGATCCCACTCCCGGTTGCGACTTTCATGTCCTGAGTAAAACTCGCTGCCACAGAAGAGTTGCAATAGATTGCATTGCTAAAAACCAAACAACCTGGGTTATTAATGCAAAACCCTTGGCTGCGATGAGTTTAGAGATATATCACTTCACAAAATTATGAACACCAAACCTATAGTCGTCGGCATGATTGGCGCGGGGTTCGCCGCCTCTTTCCATCTTGAAAACTACAGGCGTATTCCGGGACTCAATGTCCGCATTAAAGGAGTCGCCTCAAAGTCCAGAGAAAAAGCGGCTGCCTTTGCGGGGAAACACAATCTTGAAGAGGTCTATGATTCTCACGAAGCAATTCTTGCAGATCCCGAGATAGAGATTGTCGACCTCTGCGTTCCGAACTACCTGCACCATCCCTTATCGCTCCAAGCCGCAGAAGCCGGCAAACACATCATTTGTGAAAAACCGCTCACCGGCTATTTCGGCGATGGCAAGACGACACTCATTGGTCACACCACGTCCCGTCGCCAAATGTTCGAAGAGGCGCTCAAAGCCGCGGACGAAGTAGTGGATGCGGTCACGCGGAACGGAGTTACGTTCTGCTACGGTGAAAACTGGGTCTATGCGCCAAGTGTAACCAAAGCAAATGATATCCTCGCACAGAGCGACAACACAATACTGCGCATCTCCGGCGAAGAATCACATAGCGGATCGCACTCGGAATACGCAAAGGATTGGCGATATTCGGGCGGCGGCAGCCTCATCAATAAGGGATGCCATCCCCTCGGTGCTGCACTCTTTCTAAAATATAGCGAAGGCATCCGAAAACACGGTCGACCCATCAAACCGAAGTGTGTAACCGCTGAAGTGGCGAATCTCACCCACATTGAGAGTTTCTTGGCTGAAGATGAAAAATGGGTGCGCGAAGGGTGGAAGGATTGCGAGGATTGGTCATCCATGATGATTACATTTTCGGACGATTCAATCGCACAAATCACGGCGTCGGATATGGTCCTTGGTGGAATCCAAAACATCATAACCGTCTATTCCAGCAAAACGGTGATTCATTGCAACATCAATCCGAATACAGGCATGTTGAATTATACCCCTAGAGACGACATCTTGGGTGACACTTATATTCGGGAAAAGGTGGAGACGCGCTCGGGATGGCAGTTTACCAACCCGGACGAGGATTGGATGAACGGTTTTCCGCATGAACTCCAGAATTTCTGCGAGTCGATTGCTTGTGGGCGACAACCCAAAAGCACCGTCGAGTTAGGACGCGACATCGTCGCTGTCTGCTATGGTGCTTACATCTCGGCGGAAACAGGTGAACGGTTCTCACTGGCTGAATGGATGTGATTTGGGCAATGGGATAATTATGCGTGCTTGATAAATCTTTTTTCGTGTAGGAATGTATTCACAGCGCAATGGAAAGCGAGTAGCAGCAAGAATGAACGATCTGACCAAAGAAGTAGAACAAACGCTAACAGACAATATAGAAGGCGAAGTGCGATTTGATGCGTATTCCAAAATACTGTATAGCACGGACGCAAGCCTGTATCAAATAGAACCGATTGGCGTCGTCGTACCAAAACATAAAGCGGATGTCATTGCGACAATCAAGATTGCGTATGAACGAAACGTACCAATCCTACCACGTGGCGGAGGAACAAGCCTCGCAGGTCAGACTGTAGGCGAGGCAATCGTCATTGACATGTCCAAGTACATGAATAAGATTATTGAGGTCAATGTCGAGGAAAAGTGGGCGAAAGTCCAACCGGGAGTCGTAATCGATAATTTGAACCACTACCTTGAGCCGCACGGTCTGATGTACCCACTCGACCTGGCAACGAGCAGCCGAGCGAACGTGGGCGGTACAATCGGCAACAACTCCGCTGGCTCGCACTCGCTCATCTATGGCAAAACCATCGACCATGTCATGTCGCTTGAGCTTGTTCTCCCTAACGGCAACGTGATTACTGCCGAGCCAATGTCAGATGACGAACTCACCGAGAAACGCGCGGGGGATTCTCACGAAGCCTACATCTACCGAGAAATCTGCAGAATCGCCGCGGAAAATGAAGAAGAAATCCGGAAACGCTACCCGCGCATTCTGCGGCGTGTCGCGGGATATAATCTGGATGAATACATCTCGGATGCGGGAACAAAAGAGGTCACTCCGTACCGACGTGACGGTTGTGACGCCGACCATCCATTTAGCCTAGCCAAAATTGTCGTTGGATCGGAAGGAACGCTTGCAACAATTACCGAAGCGAAAATAGATCTCGTCGAAACACCCAAGATGACCGCGCTCAACGTACTGCACTTTGAGACTTTAATCGAGTCGATGGAGGCAATGCAGCCTATCCTGGACTGCAAACCGACCGCTGTCGAACTGATCGACGATAAGATTATCAACATGACGAAGCAGTCGCTTGAGTTCTCGCGTATAACCAATTTCATCAACGGTAATCCGGGTGCAATTCTGGCGGTAGAGTTCTACGGGGAATCTAAGACCGAACTTGAGGAGCAACTCGACGGACTTGAGCGCAAAATGAAATCTGTAGGTTTGGGATACGCTTTCGTGCGCTGTTTTACCGCGGAAGAAAAGCAACGTGTTTGGGAAACACGGAAAGCGGGGCTTGGATTGCTAATGGGTACCACGGGAGATCATAAACCTGTTGGATTCGTGGAAGATGCCGCCGTCGCCATTAAGGATCTTCCGGAATATGTTCGGCGCTTCGACAAGATCGTAGCCGATCACGATACAACGGCCTCCCACTATGCACACGCCAGTGTTGGATTGCTCCATAATCGCCCGATCATAAATCTCAAGTCGGAATCGGATATCCAGAAAATGCACTCAATCGCTAGGCACGTTCGAGATTTGCTGATGGAACTCGGCGGTGCAATCAGCGGCGAGCACGGCGATGGGCTCGTTCGCAGCGAGTGGATTGAGAGCATGTTTGGTCCCCAGATTTATAGCGCCTTGCGTGAGGTCAAATCCGCATTTGACCCGACCAACATCATGAATCCGGGCAAGATTATTGACCCGCCGCCGATGACCAAGTCATTGCGATTCGGGCCAAGTTATCGCACAATCAAAATCGATACCTACTTTGACTTCTCAAGTCAAGACGGGTTTGCTGGCGCGATTGAGATGTGCAACGGTGTCGGTGCATGTCGCAAGACCTTGACAGGTACAATGTGCCCCTCTTTTGTAGGGACGCGCGAAGAAGAGCATTCCACCCGCGGCAGGGCGAACGCACTTAGAGCTGTCATATCGGGAGCGCTCGCACGTGAGAATTTCAAAAGTGAACGGCTTCACGAAGTACTTGACCTTTGTCTGGAGTGCAAAGCGTGCAAAGCGGAATGTCCGTCAAATGTAGACATGGCAAAAATTAAGTACGAGTTCCTTGCCCACTACTACAAGGAGCACGGGCTGCCCCTCCGAAACCGTATTTTTGGGAACATCGACCGACTCAGCGAGCTTGGGTCAAAATTTGCGCCGGTCTCAAATTGGATTTTCAACAGTTCATTTTCCAAAAGCGTTCTAGAGAAATACCTTGGAATAGATCGGAGACGCTCCTTGCCGGACTTCGTCCACAATACGTTTGAAAATCGGTTTGCACGGCAACGTCGCCCAACCGACAACCTTGGGAAGCAAGTCGTCCTCTTTCACGATACCTTCATGAACTACAACTACCCGCAGGTCGGAGAGGCAGCGCTCCATGTGCTTGAAACCGCAGGTTATGAAGTAATCTTGCCTGACAAGAAGTGCTGCGGGCGTCCAATGATTTCCAAGGGAATGCTTGAACTGGCGATTGAGAACGCAAGATACAATATTGAGCAGTTGAAACCCTTCGCGGTAAAGGGAATCCCGATTGTCGGTTGCGAACCGAGCTGTATCTTGGCACTACGCGATGATTACGTTGATTTGATTGAAGGTAAAGATGCGAAACTCGTCGGAGAGAACGCATTCACGATTGAGGAATTCCTTATGGATTCGCATGAAGCGGGGGAACTCGACCTCGACTTTAATGATGCCAAAAAAGACATTCTTCTTCATGGACACTGTCATCAACGTGCAATTGTGGGAATCCAGCCGTCTGTGAAAGCCTTACGTCTACCGCCGGGCTATAGCGTAGAGGTCATAGATTCAAGCTGTTGCGGTATGGCGGGCTCGTTCGGCTATGAGAAGGAACATTACGACCTATCGATGAAGATTGGTGAAATGCGACTCTTTGGCCAAATTAATGAGAAGAAAGGAGATTTTGAAGTGGCAATAGCGGGAGTATCTTGTCGAGAACAAATAAAGCAGGGCACCGGAAAAGATCCCAAGCACCTAATTGAACTGCTTTCCGATGCCATCCGCTAGGTATAAAAACGGGCAAATGCCATCGGACGCGATTAATTTTCCCGCGATGATTCAATACATTTGTCACGCGAGAAGTGGCACATCCACTACGGTGATTTTGGGCAGTTTCGACACAGATGCTAAGGTAGGTCTTAACTCGTCAATTGTCTCGACTCGCAGTCCCTGAAGCCCAAACGATTCGGCGAGTTTTATGATATCAGGTTGAATGCTCCGATGCTGGCGATCAATAACCAATACGGAAACATCAATCTCTTGCTGTGCTGCTGTAGTGAGTTCGGAAGCCATCAGCGAGAATTCATCACGGTCCGTTACCGCGACGACTTGGCGGTCCTGATGCGCAGCCTTCGCGCCGATTGCGGCTGGAAGCGCATATCCCGCAGCTCCCAATTCGCACGAATGTAGCAGGCTTCGCGGCGAAGACACCTCAAACTGATTAAGCAGAAGTTCGATTAGATGTTCTCCGCTGATTGTTAGAATTACCGCTTTGCCCAATACAGATTGTAGGCTTTCTACGATGTCTTGGTTTGGACCTTGGTTGAGTTGAAGATCACCAAATCCACTAGACCGTGACGAGGGAATCTTCCATTCATTATTCGTTTCTAACCTCTCGTCCTCTATGACTCCAATGATTTGTCTCAAAGCGGTCTTTGCATCAGCCACCATGCCAATTCGAACCGGGTAATTTCTACCAATTGCTTTTTCTTCAATATCAACCTGAATAAGGTCTCTTGGCAAACGTAACTGCCCATCCCTTGTCGTCCGACGCGACAAACTGCACCCAATTGCCATGACCGCATTGGCTTGACAAATGGCTGAAGATACCGGATTATTGACCGTGGCTCCAATCAAGCCTGCTGCAAGTGGATGCGTCGACGGGATGACTCCTTTGCTCATTGGGGTAGTGTATACGGGAGCGTTAAGGATTTCCGCAAATTGGATGAGTTCGGCTCCCGCACGCGCCGTCACAACTCCACCGCCGGCGATGATCGCTGGGTACTTTGCATGAGTCATCATTTCTGCGACCAGAGTGGTAAGGTGCGAAGTAAGCATGTTGAAATATGCTGCGAGTGGAGCACCTTGGGAGACACTTCCTCTGGAAGGGAGAAATTCCGTTGATTCACCCTCTAACACATCAGATGGAATTTCTAGATGAACAGGACCCGGATTCCCAAATTTTATTATCTCGAATGCTTGACCAATTGTTTGCAGGATTTCTTCGCGATTTTCAACTCGACAGTTCCATTTCGTTACGGCATCGAAAAGTTTCTGCAAGTCCACGTGATTAAAAGGGGCGCGATGGCGGTCTGACGGCATACCGGATGTTGAATCATCGACGAACGTCTGCTCCGTGATTAGCAGCAACGGTATGTTATCCGCATGAGCGGATGCAATCCCGGGTACTGCGCTAATCGCCTCATCTCCACCATAAAGATGGCAAACCCCTACATCACCGGTTACGCGAGCGTATCCGTCTGCCATGCAAACGGCAGCATGAGCCGATTGCGCGGAGATGTACTGAACTTTGTTGGATTTCTTGATGGCGTCAAAAATGTTTGAAGTAATTTCCCCAGGCAATCCGAATACGGTTTGAATCCCGTACATTTCAAGCAGCTCAACAATTAAATCATCACCGGTTATTACCAATTTACGCCTCCTGAGGTGCTGCGTGTGATGAATGAGACCTTGACGTAGTCAATCCGTCCAATAGTATCAATTGAATCGAGAACCATTTGGGGCTTGTCATGGAATTCTGGAATCTACTGGGAATATAATGCTACCTGAACAATTACCACGATTGTCTCTTTTCTACCGTTGAATACTGCTTAATCTTAGGAACTCATACTACTCGGAGGGAATGTGACCGCGCTGAATCCTTTAGCTATCGAATTAAACGAGAAAATTCAATCCAATAATGCTGTCGTTTTCGACCTGCTGTCAGCGTACGGTCAGCGATGTTATCATCCAAAAGGCATTCTGAGCCAAAATGCTGAAGCGAATCTGAAGGCGTATCGCTTCAACGCAACTCGAGCAGTCGCACTTGAAAATGATGGCGCTATGTATCTTCAGAGTTCTCTTAGGTTAACCCCCGAGATTGCGCCTAATCTAGTTTACGGTTATGCGCCCCCTCTAGGGCAAATGGAACTGCGAGAGCAATGGAAAACCAAGATGATAGCCGAAAACCCGGCACTTGACGGAAAACCGTTCAGCACACCCATTGTTACGAGTGGAATGACGCACGGTTTCAGTATAATCGCCGACCTTTTTGTGAATGAAGGCGATGTATTGGCCTTGCCCGATAAAATTTGGGGCAACTATCTATCGATCTTCGGGAGAAAATATGGCGCAGAAATAGTGACCTATCCGTTCTTCAATTCTCAAGGCCGGTTGAACACACACGGGCTTTCCGAATGCCTCATGCAAGCAGGGGAACGATGTCGGAAGCTAATCGTGATTCTCAACTTTCCGCATAACCCCACAGGTTATGCCGTCAACTCGGAGGAAGCATGGCAAGCCACTCAGGCCATTAAACAGGTCGCCGAGAGTGGAAACCAAGTTCTTGTCATGGTTGATGATGCCTACTTTGGTTTGTGGTATGATGACAATGTCATGCGGGAGTCTCTCTTCGGATGGTTGATTGACCTCCATCCCAACATTATACCCGTCAAGATTGATGGGGCAACAAAAGAGGAGTATTCATGGGGATTGCGTGTAGGTTTTCTCACCTTTGGCATAAACGGGGACGAGATGAAACCGATGGAAGAAAAGATTACTGCTCTGATTCGTGTGAGTACGTCAGGCGCTTCCCAGTTGTCGCAGACAATGGTGTATCAGGCGATGGGCACACCCGGATATACGGCAGAAAAACAACAAAAACATGAAACTCTAAAGGCTCGCGCTCTTAAAGTGAAAGAGATCGTATACAGTCCGAGCTATGAAGGCTTTTGGGAGGTATACCCGTTTCACGCCGGATATTTCATGTGTATCTGCCTAAAGCAAGGTAATGCTGAAGCGGTACGACAGCGCCTTCTTGATGAATACGGCATTGGCGTGGTTGCTCTTGGGGATAGTGACCTCCGAATCGCCTATTCCTGCGTGGATGAATCAGATTTACAATCACTCTTTGATTCCATTGCGGAGGCAATAAGAGCTTAGGTGGTGCCGGTAATTCATTGCCATTCCTATCCTGTCCAACGATGCTCTTCGCTTCTATTCTGATAAAATGCTAGATTCATAGCGTTTCATCTATTGCAAACCGCTTAAACACAATGGGGTCATATTTGAAGAAAGTCACCCGCCTATCCGAAAATCCATCCTTTAAAACTTACCAAATACGCGGACGAAGTTTTCCATATAATTTTGGTCGTTCACGTCGCCCGTGGCACGTTGATCGATATATCGAATGCCGATGTGTAAGAACAATTCCTTCTCATATGCTGTGAAACTTTTCTCCATTTCAGCGAGGAGGGCATGGCGTATAAAATCGTTGTCGTCCGCAAGCATATCGTTGAAGAATAAAACTTGACCGCCGCCAGTGATTTTGATGGTTTTCGTGAACTGATAGACCGCCTTCAAAATCACTGCGGTAGCCATATCTCGTACATGCGCATGTCCAATTTCTCGGAGTCTGACGTGTTCTGATGTGGTCTTGCCGTCAATCTCGCCCACTACGCTAATGGCATCAATACGGCTCTCCGCCATTAAAAATCCATTGCGTACCGTATACTTGAGCATAGGGCTAATTTCCAGTGATTTCGATGGTCGAAATCGATAAAGCGTTTTGAGGATACCGACCTCGTAATGTTCATCATCCTGATCGATATCAAGATCGTACCTCAGTTTAATGCGCGTCGTGGTCACCATTCGTTCAATCCCCGAATATTCCCATGTCAGTTTGACCGTATTTATAAGGTCGTTCTGCATTAGCAGAGGATCTGTGCGGCGTTTCTCAACCTCGATTCCTCCATCAGCCTCGAAGAACTGAAGGTCGCCAGCCTCTTCCATCGCCAATACTTCCGGCAACTCCCGATAGAGTTGCGCCTTGTCTGGACTCAAGAATCCTGCGAAATACCACGTCTCATCCGGAATACGATCTTGGACGAACTTTAGCTCATTCTCAAATATGATCGAGATGTTCTGTGTAGGTTTTTTCCTATATATCAAGTCCCAGAATGCCTTGGTTGAAGAAGTGGTAACCTCCGCGTTCCCTTCCTTACGACTCCGCTCATATTGCATACCTAGCTCAACATCAGTCGAGCTGTCTTCTCTACTGGTTTTTCGCTGCATGAGCAATCGCATACCGCGCAATCCTACATCAAACTCGTAATTGGGGTCTTTGTCGTTTTCCTCTTCATCGCGAATTCCATTATTGTTCCGATCGCTTTCATCAAGAAAGTCCTCGTCAACATCGAACAGTAGGATATCGTCCTCGTAATCAAATATTCCATTGTTATTCTTGTCAAGGTCACCGGGGATAATCAGGGACGGCGGGTCTTCTCCCGTATTATCTGTGTACCTGTCCCCGTCATCGTTGTCTCCGACCGAACGGGAGGCGTCAAAAAGATGTCCGACGCGAAACGCTTCAGCTTGAAATATCGTGTCACCGACCGTCCGAAATCCTTTGAATACCGTGGTCGTAGCATCAAAACGAGAAACGAAAGTTTTATCTAGTGCACCCTTCGGTGTGACCGCCAATTCTCCTCTCAGACCGTAGTTTGCGAAGTTCGTTTCCATGTCTATCGCCCAGACGGGTGTATCTCGAAAATACCAAGAGAGACCGAGCTTGGATTTTCCGAACTTTGTAATCTCGCGGAATCCGAAGCCGGAACCTTCCAAATCTTCACGCCCAACTACGGGATTTACAAGGCTTGGAACCATAATAAATGTCCAATCAGTCCGCTCTGCCCGTACATCCCAACGTACCCCGGAGAAGTCAATACGATCGAAGGTCGATTTTGTAAACGTAGTGGGAACTTCCCCGAGACTCAGGATGTTTTTGACGTTACCAGCGGTTTCTTCAATGACCATCACGCTGTGAAATCCGCGGCGAAACACGCGGTCGAAGTCGAAATCATTCTGTCTAATCTGTTCCATATCCGTATTCGAGAGAAAATCACGCCTGTTGGTAAAATCGTACTCTACACGGCCTGACAGGAACAG
This sequence comes from Candidatus Poribacteria bacterium, assembly GCA_965204085.1. Taxonomy (GTDB): domain Bacteria; phylum Poribacteria; class WGA-4E; order WGA-4E; family JAJDTR01; genus JAJDTR01. The sequence goes on from CBDBEE010000003.1 coordinate 1,370,367, forward strand.
CTTGCCGAATAAACTATATACATCTTCCGCTTTGGCTTGCATAACCGGAATGCCCGAAAGCCAGAGAACCATCGCGCCCAAGACTGAATGGCGACATAATGTGACATATATTGAACGTTTTTCCATAGAGAATTCCCGCGTAGCATCGGTGCTTAAAAAACAGCTACTCTACATCATTATATTCCATCATGGTCGAAATGCTCGGTAAAAACGGTCCAAGTCTCCGTAAGCGTGTCGTAGCGTGTTAAACCGCCGTGGGTGCCTATCCAGACCAATTCGCCATCCATTGCTATTGATAAAACACCGTTGTGTGGTAATCCATCCGCCATGGTGAGAATCGTGAACTCTCCTGTTGCTTTAGTCAGCACCGTCACCCCATTATCAAATGTACCGAACCAAATCGCCGTGTCGCTGACGGCGATTGACGTAATCAAATCCGATCCTAACCCGTCCTCTATCGTATAAACACGCCAAGTCCTCTTGGCCGTGTCGTAAGCAGTCGCGCCATGTCCGCTGCCAAACCATACGCGAGTCCTATCAATGCCAATACAACTTACCTCTCGGCTGGCGAACCCGTCTCTCTGAGTAAAGGTTTGCCACGTTCTCTCGCTGAAATCATAGACGGAAACTCCTGTCTTCGTGCCAATCCAGACACGATTGTTGTCGACCGCCAGGCAGCGAACGTCATCGTTTTTCAGGCTCTCGGTGTACTTCCGCGCCACTGTCGGGGTGATTTCGATTGCGGCGTTGTATGTTTCCCAGGCGTTTGGATCGTCGGAAAGAATATTGTGTTTGCTGACGCCGTTCTTAGTGCCAATCCAAACATCAATGCGGTTCTCCGCGATGGCACGGATGTCCACGCTCGGCAAATGATTCTCCTCCGTATACGCATCGAACCTGTCGGCGATTTTATCATACCTACCGACGCCGCCTTCGGTAGCAATCCAAACATAACGCTTGCCGACAGATAAATCAACGACATTGTTGTCGACTAATTCGCTAATTTCTTCCTCTTTTTCATCCCCTTCCTCTTCCCCCGATTCGCCAGCCTCCTCCTCGTTGTTTTCGTTCTCCTTCATCTCCTTTTCGAAATGCCGCCAGGTGTCATATTTCTTGTCGTAACGACTCAATCCGCGCTGTGTTCCTGCCCAAACATATCGCTCGTCCACAGCCACAGCCACAACACGGCGGCTCGCCAGGGTTTCTTGCTTGACGAAGGTTGTCCAAATGTCCTTCATCTTATCATAGCGGCTCAGCCCACCCGCTGTACCAACCCACGCATATTCTGGATCTACCTTGATACCGTAATTACGAGTCTCATTGCTTGCCAAACCGTCCTCGGTTCCGAAAGTCAACCAAGCACCCGAAGCTTCATAATATCTGAAAACGCCGTCTTCATCCGTACCAACCCAAAAGGTTTCACCATCTTCTGCCACTGCTTCCACTTTACCCCAACCAATCAGCAGACCGTCTTGCCTAGTGAACGAGCTCCATGTCCCTGTGGTGCGTTCGTATCGGTCAATTCCATTCCACCCGTAGCTCCAGATGTACTGTTCGCCAATATGTCCGGATACCAAGCCTAGCGCCCGCAGCCCTGCACGTTCGTTGTAGATAATCCACTTGTCCTCATCTGCACGGTATCGACTAACACCGCGAAGCTCTCGATTTGTGACCCAAGAATAGGCGTTCCCGCCGCCGGTCCACACATCTTCTCCATGAGCTACGATCCAGTTTGCATGTCGAGAAGCCAGTCCATGTGCTTCCGTGTACGCCGTCCATGTTTTGTTGCGCCAATCGTATCTCCGGATACCGTGTTCGCCTGTTCCGAACCAAACATAATCAGTCGTGCACGCGACCGACTCAACCCGTCCGCCGTCGCCCGGTTCGACCACGTAGAATGTCTCCCATTGTCCGGTTCGCTTATCGTAATGCGCGCCGCCTCCCCCGCGCAGTGAGACCCAAATCCCGCCTGATGGATGAACCGCAACCTCTTCAGCGCGACGATTGAGTGTCAAGTGCTTCCATGTATCGGATCGCTTATTGTAGTAAAGCATCCCGTTGTCGGTTGTGAGCCAAACATCTTCCACCCCTACCGCTATTCGCGGTACATCTGTGATAAGCGAATATTTGCCGAAGAGAGGTAGAGATTCTTTAGTATACGTCATCCAAGTGTCCGTCCGCCGATCGAACTTCAGAATAGCACCGTTTGGCGACGCCGACCAGTTGAGAACCCAAAGATAATTACCGTCTTGCCCCATCCAGCGAATGCCATCTTCCCGCAAAATGTCCACGCCGTGATAAGGTTTATGGTAATCCCATCGGTCTGCCGATTCATCTCGGATGGCAAGCCCTGCATCCGTACCGAAAAACACCCTGTCGCTGCCGAGAGCGATACTGCGTACGTTGTTGTGCAGCAATCCATCCGGTTCCATGGTGAATATCCGCGGTCCCTCAAGGTGGTCCTCGAAGCGACCAACTCCGCCGGGGGTACCAACCCACATCACGCCATTATCTGCGACAATAGACCTCACATTCCGGTTTGGCAACCCCTCCGTAATGTGAAGCGCGGCATCATCTTCAATTATCCATAACCCGTTTCGTGTACCCGCGAGCAACTCGCCTTTCAATCCCTGTGCTAATGTGTTGACGTAATCTCCAATCGTCGGATAAGGTTCAAACACTTCCATCTCTGACGATTTGTGATACAGTCCCGCCGTTGTCCCTGCCCAGAGATTGTCGTCAAGTCGGAGAGTAGAGGTCACCCACCGATCTCGGAGATAAGATTTAATACGCGGTTGACGCTTCTCAGCCGTCAACTGCAACACTGTGAGCCCGCTTCGTGTGGCAGCCCACACCTGTTCGTCGAAGATGCTCACGTCTGTTACAAAATTGTTCGCCAAACCGTTTCGCTGCGTGAAGAACCTCCAACGATTGTCTTGACGAACCCCCAATCCAAGCGGGGTACCAATCCATGCTACATTATTCGGACGGTCGACCGCAACAGAAGTGATGTGGTTCGTGACGAGTCCGTCCGCTTTGGTATATGTCGTCCAAATGTCGTTGATAGGGTCATAGTGGCTAAGTCCTCGGTTTGTACCAATCCATACGGTGGTGCCTGACCAAGCTAAATCATGAATCTGGTTCGATGCAAGTCTGTCCTTTCTCGCATACCAACGCCATGACGTGTTCGATTTATCAAATCTTCCCAACCCGCCTTCGGCTGTACCGATCCAAATGTATTGGCCGCTGCTTATCAAGTCCGTGATGTGGTCGCTAACTAAACTCTCTTCTGCCGTGTATTTGAGCCAGGTGCCGACTGTTGTAAGATAACGTCGAATGCCACGGTCGGCGGAACCGAACCAAACGTTATCGCCGTCAACAAGAATTGCTTCAATATAGTCGCTCTCCAATACGGTTGTTCTGTCGTGGCTTTCGGTAAAGGTTTGATTGGCGATGCTAAACCTAGTTACACCGGATTTCTCCGTGCCGACCCAAACCGCATCTGGACTGAGCCCAATGCATACCACGCGGTTGTCTGCCAATCCCTCCTCCTCCGTGTACGTGTTCCATGCGTCCTTGGCTTTGTCGTAGCGCTTCAGTCCACCCTCCGTGCCGAACCAAACATACTCGGTATCCGCCGCAATGGCGGTGATTACGTTAAGCCCTTCCTTCTCTTTTTCGATCAACGACGCCCAAGCACCTGTAGAGGTATCGTAACGTGAGATACCACCTTCGGTTCCAATCCAGATGTGGTGTCCATCAATTGCAACTGCATTGACCTGATTGTGAGTTAAACCATCACGCTTCTGAAATTTTCTCCACTCTCTAGTTTCCTCATTATAGTGGCTAAGCCCAATGTGCGTACCGATCCAAATATTCGCTTCATCGACAGCGATGTCGGTAACATCATCGGAAATCAGGCCATCCTCTCGATCCAGCTTCGTCCAGCGATTATCCGATTTATGAAAAACGCTCACGCCCCGATCGGTTCCAACCCAAATATTCCCGCGGCTTGCATCAATACAGCGGACATTGTCGCTGACCAATCTTTCCGCGGTTGTCACTTGGGCTCTTGCCTTTTGGTCGATAACCGATTGCTGCTCTTGAGAATAGATTTGAGCTGCACTCGGGGCAATCGAGCGCTGATGAAGCACAATGATTGCGAATCCAAATGCGTAAAACATAATGCATGATATAAATTGCGCCTGTTTTCTCATTTTATCGTGATAGGTAGTCCCCACATGATTACGTTTGGCATTTTGTGAGACGATTCTACCTAATAAGTGGCAACCGCTACATGTCAACCTTCAATTACTGAATTCCTCTGCATAGCTCGTCCAAGTCCCCACCTGTCGATCATAACGGCACAAACCTAGCTCTGTCCCAAACCAAATCTGTTCGCCGTCAACAGCAATCGCTTTAACGCCATTGTGGATTAACCCGTGCTTGGCATTAAAGATTTTCCATTCCCCGGTGGCTTTGTCGTATCGTGTTGCACCTGAGTTGGCAGAACCAAACCAAATCTCCGTGCCGTCGACAGCAATACACGTCACGAGATAGCTTGCCAGTCCGTCCGTAGGTGTGAAGCTAACCGTATCTTTTGACACGGTATCGTACTTGGTTACTCCCCGGTTTGTACCAAACCAGATAGTGTTGCCATCAGTGACAATAGCGCTGATGTCTTCAACATTTAAGTCGTCCTTGGTTAAAAACGTCTCCCACGTTTCATTCGCTCGGCTATATCGACATACGCCTTCATCCGTACCGAACCAGACGAAATCTTTTGCTACTGTTACGCAGCGGACATCATTACTCAGAAGTGTTTGCGCGTATTGACGCTCGTCCCCCATGGTCTCAATTTCAAGCGAATGTGAGTGCGTTTCCCACGCGTTCGGGTCGTCGGATAGGCGGTTAAATGTGGCGGTTCCGCCATCTGTCGCAACCCACAAATCGTAACCTTCAACGTCGACATCGCGCACGATGTCGGAGGGCAACCCGTTTTTCACCGTGTACTCTTCCCATCGATCGGCTGATTTATCATACCGTCGTACTCCTCCATTAGTGCCGAGCCAGAGGTACTTCTCGTCAGCAGTCAGGCTCTTTACACCCCAAGCCCAATCCCTCTTATACTGATGGTGGGTCCATTGATTTTTCTCCTTATCATAACGATGTAGTCCTGCAGGTGTACCCACCCAGAGATACCGGCTGTCGGCGGCAATCGCGGAAACCTTTCTTGGGCTGATTGCGCTAGAGGTACGCGAGGCAATAAATGTTGTCCATGACTCTGTTTTTTTGTCATAACGGGACAATCCTCCGCTGTTACCGACCCAAACGTAATTATCGTCTACTACCATTGAATCCTCGGCTAACCAGTCGTTCGCAAGTCCTGTTTCATAATTCAAAAACCTCCAATCCTTGGAGGCTTTGTTGTATCGTCCAATACCGGCACCCTGCGTTGCCAACCAGATGTTTTCCGGTGTTTCCACAAGTTGCCTTGGAGCCCCAAACCACTCGTTGTAATTTTTTCCTCGACTAATCCTAGGCGTCTTCAATTCTGACCACGATTGCGTGCTATAATGATATTTTGATGCGATGGGGTCCCCCCAATTAGTCCAAGCGTACAACATCCAAAACCCGTCAATCCCGGCCTGAATACCAAAGGTTATGCTCGAAAGGACGCGGTCGTCCGAGAGAATCTCCCATTCCTCGGTACGCCGATTGTACCGAGAGGCGTCACCCCAAGCTGTTATCCAGACATAATCGTCATCAATGAGTATATCGTTGGTCTCACTGTGACCAAGGCCATCTCGCTGAGAAAAGGTTTCCCACATTTCGGTCGATTTATTAAACCTTTTGATTCCCTCCCAAGCGGTGGAAACCCAAACATATTCGGAATCGACGGCAATCGTCCCCAAGGTGCTCCATATTGCGCTTGGTGAGATTTCCCAGTGTTGCCAATGGTCTGCCTCTATGAATAGACGACCGACCACGCCCCCAATGTGAAGAGTCCAAATATGGTCGCTGTCAAGTGTGACACTCCAAATCTCATTGTTTGGCAAACCGTCTTGCAGGGTGTAATGACGCCATGTGTCGCTGAGTTTGTCGTAACGCAAAACCCCGGCGTTGGTGCCGAACCAGACACTTTCATCATCGGTCGTAATTCCATGGACGAGGGTAATTGACGGCGCATTTGGCTGGAGCGGCAGGTCATCCCTGCTGAAGAAACGAAATTTCTCCGTGACTCGATTGTATTGGCCGATTGCCCCTTCGGTTGTTTCATTCCAGTTACCGAACCAGATAAAATCTCCGTCTTCTTGGAGATGGGCGACTCGATTTGCTTGTAACACCTCGGTAGTTCTCGACGCAACATGCCGTGTCCATCGCCGCGTCTCTTTGTCGAAACGGTTCACACCGCCAGTCGTCCCAATCCAAACGTCAGCCTCAGTGATTGAAATGGTTGTGATATTATCCACCGGAAGTTCGCCATTCGTACTCTTCAGCGTGTAAGCCGTCCATTTGTCGGCATTCAAATCGTATCTTGCCAACCCGTGTGGAGTACCAAGCCAGATTTCTTCACCGGCAGCCTCAATTGTAACGACATTGGAGTGAGCGATAAGACGAACGAAGTTTGGAACAGGGAGGGGGAACTCCATCTCAAAGCGGGTATCCAGGTTTCTTGACGGCGTACCCGGCGTCGCTTTTGTCGGTCGGTGGAGCAATTGCGTAGCTTGCGGATCTGACAAATCTTTCAATCTTGCCAATCCCCATCTCGTTCCAGCCCATAGGGAGTCGCCGCTGAATGAAATCGCATTTACCCATTTGCCACGTAAGCCGCCCACCTGTTTAAGCGTGGGAGAAGTTTCGGTTGACCGATCGCAATAGATGAGTCCGTCTGAGGTCGCAATCCAAATAAACTCCTCGGTGAGTAGAATATCGTTTACCCAGCCGAGATTTTCGAGTTCGCCGGGATGTGAATTCCACGACTCCGTAAGCGGATGGTACGTCGAAATTCCATCTCTCGTTCCTACCCAAAGTTGAGCACGAGATTTGTCCCACGTAAGGCACGTGACAAAGTTGTCAGCCAATCCGTCTGCAGTGTTATAGAATTTCCATTTTCCGGTTCCATGACGCACTCCCAGTCCTTTTGGCGTGCCCACCCAGAGTGAGTCATCGCTCTCCGCCACGCCAGTGATGTAGTTATCGGCTAATCCGTCTGCTTTGCTAATCGTACGCCAATCGGGTGAAGATTTTCCGACTCTGTATTTGTTGAGACCATTCCGTGTTCCTACCCAAACCCTCGATTTCGTGGCTAGAAGACTCTTTACATCATCATCGCTTAGCGCCCGAGCCTCTCCATAACTTGTCCACTCTTCACGTCGCAGATCGTATCGTGCCACGCCGTGTTCATGCGTGCCGAACCACACCACGTTTCCATCCGCCGCGATTGCGGTGATATGGTTCGAAGGCAAACCATCTTCCGTCGTATATTGCCTCCAAGCGTTTACAGACAGGATGTATCGCTGTGCGCCGCCATCGGCCAAGCCAATCCACAGCGATGTCCCATCCATCACGAGTGAACGAATCTGATCGCTTGTCAATCGATCCCTCTTGGTGTATGTGCGAGCAAACTCGGAATTCCGCACATGATAGAGACTGATACCCTTGTTCTCCGTACCGAACCAAACTGCATCTTCACTGGCTGCGATAGCGCTTACATCATTGTCAACAAGCCCGCCCTCCTTGTCGTAGTTGCTCCACGAATCTGTGAGTTTATCGTACCTGGATACTCCCGCTTCGGTTGCGACCCAAAGATAGTCGGCGTCAACCGCGATCCTTTTCACCTTATCGCCTGCGAGTCCGTCCGCTTTTTGCTTTCGCGCCCAAGTGTTTGTTTCTTTGTCGTAGCGCGAGAGTCCCTTCGGTGTTCCAAACCAAACAAACCGTGAATCAACGGCAATACAGGTTACTGTGCGATCGGCTAATCCATCATGGGGCATGTAGTGCCTCCATTTATCCATCATGATATTGTATCGACTAACGCCTCCTCTCGTGCCGATCCAGACCTCTCTGTCGTCCAGTGCAATCGCCAACACGTTATTGTTGGCAAGCCCATCGGTGATTGTAAAGTTTTTCCACTGACGTTTGACTTTGTCATAACGGCTAACGCCTCGGTCGGTACCAACCCATACATAACCCGAATTCATTTCCACTGACGAAACCCGGTCGCTGAGGAGTGGATTTGTCAGTGTCGGCGCATATACTTCAGGAAGTCGATCAGGAGATGACGCTAGAGTGAGTCTGGCGAAACTAAGTACGGTCAGTAGAATAAGGCAAAATTCAGCACTTACGTGACGCGTTATTATTAGCATTCTCAATGCGCTATAGTTATTAACATGCATACTTATACGCATTTCGGTATCCAGCTCAGTGAACTGCCAATCGGACGTGAGATGAAGGAGTCGAGATAAGCAATTTAGTGATTATAGATTTTTACGACACGTCAACTGTAGAAGCAATCAAGCGAACGGATATCAAGCGCGATAGAGTTCCCTGTTCAATCATCAAATTGAGGATGGAATTCTCAATAATTCTAAAGTAACTGATTAGTCCACCGATCAATAATGTGAATGTTGGTTCGTAGTAGTGCAATTCATTGCACGTCCGGTTAATCGCTCACTTGCCTACACCCCGACTCGTATGTTGATTTCTTTAAAAACGGGCAATAAATTGCCCTACTACAAACCGAGAGGAGAAAATACTAATAGATTGATTCCATTCTAGCTTGCCCTATAAGTTCAACTAAACAGTTACATTCTAAAATTACGACAGTCCAGTCATTCTGTCCAGAGAAGTGCCTTGTTCAAAGTGGTGCGGAAGGAAATCTTTCGCTCCTCCATCATTCCAACTATTCGACGTTTCAAAGCGAATCTTTTTTGGTAATTGTTCAGTTCGGAACTTACGTGCCAATAGGAAATCGCGACCTGGAGATCGCTCCTACATTACGCTCATGGTGTAGGAACAGGGATTAAACTGCGGCACGACGAACCAACATTCCCAAAACAGATTGATAGACTAAACAGTTACCTTTTTTGGAAGCTGTGAGGCAAACTCACTGCCGATCTTCCTCCTGATCGAAATGCCTAGTAAAAATTGTCCAGGTATCGGTGAGCGTATCATAACGACTCAGCCCTCGCGCAGTCCCTATCCAGAGATAGTCTTCGTCCGTAGTAATGTCCAATACGCGATTATGGCTTAATCCATCCGCCCGCGTAAACTGTTTCCATGCCTGTGTTTGCTTGTTATAGCGCAGTAAGCCGTGGTCAAACGTTCCAAACCACACATCGTCGCCCGCTGCAACAATCTGGGTAACTTGGTTAATGGTGAGATCGTTGGCTCGGGCAAAAGAAGACCACTCTTTTGTCTTCGTATTGAAGCGGCTGACACCGCCCTCTGTTCCAAACCAGACCGATTCGCCATCAATACATATACTGCTAATCTCATTACCGAGTAGGCCCTCGTTCTGTCTAAAAGTTTTCCAAGTTCTGCGCCGCAGATCATGGCGGCTAACCCCTCGTTCCGTACCTACCCAGACGTAGCGTTTGCCGACAGCGATACTCTTTACGCGATTGTCAACGAGGCTCTCGGCAAATTCTTGGGACAACGACATCGTGTCCACCTCATCGGCGCTCGCGAAGGTCTCCCACGCATTGGCATCCTCCGACAACGTGTTATATTTGCTGATACCATGGTCGGTGCCGACCCAGAGCGCCCGTTTGCCTACCGCTGCGACCTTCACATAGTTCGTCGGCAAACCGTTCTTCTCGTCATACTTATCTATCCAAAAAGCCCACTTATCAAACCGCCTTACACCTTTTCCGCTGGTAATCCACACAAATTTGTCGTCAACTGCAAGATCCGTTACACGATCATGGTCAATGCTCTGATCGTGGGCGATAGTTAGCCAGATGTCGTTTTCTTTATCGTAACGGCTTGCCCCCCGATCAGTTCCACAGTATACGTAACGTGAATCGACCGCAACTGACCGAATAACGTCGGAGAGCAGTGCCCGATTGCCTGTATAGCCCGTCCAAATCTCCCTCTCTAAATCGTAACGGCTAATTCCACGGTCACTGCCTGCCCAAACGTAGTCTTCATCCACTCGAAGCGTATGGTCGTGAACTTCGTTGCTTAACAATCCATCCTCCGTCGAAAATACGGTCCATGACGACGAGGCTTTATCGAACCGACTCACGCCGTGATCATCCGTCCCGAACCATACCCCGCCAGCGGTTTCCTGGACATCGTGGAAGTTATTTCCGACAGTTTCGGGGTGCCCCCGGAACACTTGCCAAGTTCGATTCTTCTTGTGATATCCACTCACCGACACGTTTCCAGCCTCCTCGTCCCAGTGTCCTTGATGCAGCACCCAAAGATAATCAACGCCGGAAATCAACTCTCTGATCCCCGTTCTTGCCAAACCCCGTCTGTTGTCGATAACAGTCCACCGATCAAATTCCGCGTCGTATCGAAACAACTCCCATTCGTACGCCCACACATCGTTCTCGTCGGCGACGATATTTGCAATTCGATTCGTCAAGCCGTCGGCAACAGTATAACGCCTCCATAAGTCCGTTTTCTTGTCGTAACGCAATACTCCATCGTGCTGTGCGGGAATCCAGACATGACGTGAATTTGCATCAAAACGCGTTTGATGTGCAGTGTTCGCAAGATCCTTGATCCGTGCGACATGCGTTTCCCAGGTGTCGGAAGCAAGGCGATAGCGGCAGAAACGTCCATCTCGCAAGCCAATCCATACATCTTCGCCATCAACGAGCAGTGACCGAGACTTCGTGCTCGGAAGCCCATCCTTTGTTGTGTAGTGTCGCCACGTGTCAGCGTTTTTGGAATATGCCAAAATCCCGCTCTCGGACGCAAACCAGACGCGGTCCTTTGCCACATCAAACCAGTCGATGCGGTCGATGGGCGGAGCATCAACCGCCTTGACATCTTCGTTCATGTAATGCGTCCAACTTCCCGTTCGTTTGTCGAAACGAACGATACTTCCATTGGATGTATTCATCCACGTTACAAACCATATCCAGTCGCCGTCCAACGCCGTATGCTGAATATGACTATGACGAAGTACGTCGGTCTTTTCCTTTGCCCGCATTGCGGTCCAAGAATTCTCTTTTGTGTCCAGCCGTCCTATACCGCCAATGGTCGCCAGCCATATCTGATTGCCGTGAGCGGTGATGTCGCGGATATTTTCATGCCCCATTACGGCTCCGGGCCGAGTGAGGTCGAATTGCTGCCATGACTCAGATGCCTTTGAATACTTGCCCAATCCGCGAGGTGTCCCCACCCAAACTGTGTCCTCAACAACAGCGATTGCGCGGACATTGTTGTTTGGCAATCCCTCTGCCGTTGTAAAATTGCGCCACCGACTGTCTCTCTTATCAAATTGAGCTAGTCCGTTCTGAGTGCCGATCCAAACGAGTTCGCCATCAACCGATATTCGAGTAACTCGATTGCCAATTAGTCCGTCGGCTTCGGTGTAGTGTTTCCCGGTGCCGTTTCCCAAGGGCAGTTGAAAAACACCGCGATCCGTCCCAACCCAGATAGAATCAGTATCAAGGGCGATACAACTTACCCAAAGGTTCCCAAAATCCTTATGGATATGCCATTCGTCCCCCTCAATATCATACCAACACAAGCCTGTTCGCGTACCTACCCAAATCCTCTCGCCCACGACAACCACAGCCTGTACGAAATCCCCTGCAAGTCCATGGCTTTTCCGCCAAAACTTCCAGCGGTTATCTTGGTAACGCCCCAAGCCTTTGGCGGTCCCGACCCAAACGGCATCATCAGTCAACGCGATGGAGGTTACATAGTTGGTGATTAATCCGTGCGCTTTGGAGAACGTCGTCCATTCCCCGGAACCCGAATTGAAGCGGCTTAATCCCATCGCGGTTCCTATCCAGAAAACCCCGTCTCGCTGGATTATTGTCTTCACGTTGTCGTTAATCAGCCCCTCGGCTCTCCTTACAGTTGCCCAATGGGCGCTGATCTTGTCAAAACGGACAACTCCATCCTCTCGCGTACCACACCAGACATAGTTTCCGTCTGGAACAATCGATGTGATGTTAGCGGAAGGCAATCCATCGACTAAACTGTAGTGAATCCACGTATCCACCGACTTGATGTATCGTTGCACGCCCTCGTTTGCCGTTCCAATCCACACGTACAATCCATCAACCACTATGCGGTTGATTTTGTTCGTCTCGAGTAAATCATCACGGGTAAATGTTTTTACAAAGGCTTGATCCGTTTTGCTGTATAAACTGACACCGAAATTGGTGGTGCCAAACCAAACATAGTCTTCGTCAGTAGCGATCGTCGTCACCCTGTCGTCTGCCAGACCATCGCTTTTTGTGAATTGCGTCCATGAGTCAATCTTCTTATCGTATCTCGACACTCCCTTATCGGTTGCAACCCAAACGTACTCATTTTCAACGGCAATATCAATGATTTGATTGCTCGGAAGTCCGCCATCGTCGGTTGTTCTTAGCGCCCAAATGTTAATGGGCTTGTTGTATCTCGCCAAACCTTTGTCAGTGCCAAACCAAACATAATTCCCATCTACACTGATTGCCGTGATCCGATTACTTGGCAATCCGTTGTCGCGGTTATAAGTTGTCCACTCCCCAGTCGCAACCTTGAAATTAGAAATACCAGACTCCGTCCCAAACCAGATACCCTCACGATCAACCGCAATACGTGCAACTTTATTGTTTGCTAGCCCATCTTCGATGGTATAACTCGTCCATTGCTTCTTGCTTTTGATTAGACGGTTGACTCCCTTGTCAGTAGCCACCCAAATATTATTCCGGTCCCTAGCCACATCGTGAATGCGATCGCTAAGCAGCGCAAATTCCACTGTTGTGGCATCCCTCGTACTCACCATGGGCGCCTGTTTGTTGGGCTGAACAAGGGTGCAGCCGGCGAAAACCGTTAAGAGAATGGCAAACCAACACTTATTCAAAACCATCTTTCCTATCATTCATACCGAATTGTATGATGCTATCAGCAATCATCAAATATGCAGCTTAATGTACAACCTACAGTCCGCACCTTATAAGTGCCAATTTGGGTATTTTTTGGTATCGTTCCAGCGACTAATGGTGATAGCATATACTGTATCCCATCTTCCGAATAACTATACTTCGGCAGAATTTAGGGTGACAAATTAAAAGGGAAGAAATTATCATACCTCTAATTCACCAAAAAAGATTGGAGGTATATAAGGGCAAACGGCGATTTGCCCACTAGTGTTATGGATAATTTCTTCCCAGAGATATGGATACCGTATTTGTTGAAGTTTCGTCAAGGGTTTTCTAAACCGACCTTCACCTATTTCGTCGGTTTCATCTTTTCGTTATTAATCGGACAAAGCCGAAAATGCCTTACCCACATTGCTGATACGTGTATTTTCGTTGATAAATCTCTATCCGGTTGGCACCGGTTTCTTTCGACCTTCCAGTGGGATTTGTCAGAAGTCATCGAATCTGTGATTGACCTACTTCTATCTGAACTTGGCGATTCACTGAGTTACGCCGGCCATCTGCTACTTGCTGTTGACCCGACAATGGTAAAAAAGGTGAAGGGAAAAATGAGTGGAGTTCAAAAATGGCAACAGAGTTCAACACACCCCGATAAGCAAGTCATTGGGCATCAATGGGTAATAGCTGGCTTTCTGGCACGTGTCAAACATCAATGGCATTGCCTACCCGTTATAAGTCGATTGATTTCAGGCAAGAGTAATCCATCTCATTTCGTTGTGGACACACAAGGCAATGCTCAACCGATGGGTATAATCGCCGCTGTGCTTGCTGCTGTCTTTTTCGTCAAGAATAGCGTCAAAGCAAAACCGTTGTGTGTTGTTGCCGATGCCTTCTTCTCAAAAGCCAACTTCATTAATCCACTAGTTGAGCAAGGGATTACACTCGTCACTCGTTTACGTCATGACGCCGTTGGATTCCTCCCACCATTCTACTGTGGGCGTGGGCGACCGCCTAAACGCGGTAAATGTATCAAACTCGCCAAATGCTTCAATCAGATGCAAAGACAGACCACAACTGCTTGGCTATATGGAAAGCAGTGCCAAGTGGAGTATCTCGTCATTGACCTCTTTCTGCGTGATGTGCAGCACAAAGTCCGTGTGGTCATCGCTGATGGAACAAACCGCCCTATCCTTTTGGTCTCCACTTCTCTCGATTTATCGCCGACTCAGATTCTTGAGATATATGCCGCTAGGTTTTCAATCGAAATCGCTATACGTGAACTCAAACAATACTTTGGTTTGGGCGACTATCAATCTACGACTACCTTAGCCTTCTTGCGGTTCACGCAACTTTGTTGTATCGCTGCAAGTTTGGCTCGACTCGTCTTATTGAAGCACCATTCACCTGAAGGAATTCATGAAACCGCCAGTGAATCAACCACTACATCAACCGTTTCTTCAGTCCGCCAACAACTTAGACGCTTTGTCATGCGCCAATTGATTTTCAACAAGTCCACTGATGATGCGGATTTCACCAAATGTCATATTGACATCAAGGCAATCTTCCGTGTCGCCGCTTAACAATAATGTTTCCGATATATCTCAATCAATAATGCTCTGTTTTTTCTGCCGAAGTATAGACTAAAGTATTCTTAATGGCATACGGAACTGTCAACGTCAGATTAAGACCGATTAAGTTAGCGTTTCTTGTTCATCCTAAAGACAAGGCTTCTCTACTGAAGGCGATAGAAATCAACACCTTTCTTTGGGGAGGGATATATAATCCAATAATACCTACTTATAGGAGGCTCCCGTCAACATGGGAAGATAGGCGACTCAAGAGTCGGAATCTTGATGCTCCCAAGGCTCTTTCAGGGTATTTGGATAATTTCGATCCTGACTATGTAGTTCCGATGGGCGAGTATTCCAGTCATTCTTTTGATGTCGGCAATCGGCGAACAATTGACGACGTTGAAGATATACTTGAACCAGTTAAAGAGCACGCAACCCCGAAGTACGGAATTGGTTTGTTTGAAATCTCGCGTTATCTGATAGAGCAAGAACTGAGATTTCAACGAAAGCACCCTCTGGATATATGCATCCCTCGATTTGGTTCTCAGTATCGCACTTTTTTTGCCAGCGTGTTCGGTCAATTCACTGATGAGATCGATACGATTTTCTGGGAACACTATGCAGAGACCTTGGAGGCCAAGATATCAGACTGTGCCGCTTACGATTACACAGAGTTCTTCAAACCTCAGAAGTTGTTTTTGGCGCGTATGACAAGCCTGTATCTTGAACCACGGCATCATCATGAACGACGCATTTTGTTACTAGACGCGACGAAGGGGCTAGATATCATGGATTACTGGAATCTGCGGGCAGTCGGTTGGAATGTAATTCCCCTACCCAAACAACTTGCGCTGTCAGACAAGACTATACGTCCTACACTGGAATTTATAAGGGCAAACTACCGTCCAAACGATTCCTCTCCTAAAGTGTATAACAATCTTACACTAAAAAGTCGCTCTATATCTGAAGATGAGCATCAACTCTTTCGTAATTCCCTTGCTACTTTTCAGTCCGAAGGGACATATAGGGAACCCAGGGTAGTAATACCCGCTCCGTATCCCCGCATTTGGGACGAGCGGGCAAGAGAATGGGACCATGTTGAAAGTTGCGAGATAGAAGTTGAAACTGAGGAGCATGACATATCGACAGACCAAGACACGATCCGATTTAAGACACTTGACCCGAAATTCATGAAGCGCTTTGGGGGGCATGGTGAAGCACGCTTTGCAAATGAAATTGATTTGACGTTGTATGACGACAAAGAACTACTAGCGGAAGTGATTCCCGAAGGAGGGAGGGAACTTACCAGAGTCATTGGTAGGTTTGGTATCCTTGATTGGCGTCTGTCCAGAAAAGGTTTAGTTTATTTATCGCGACATCAGAAACGGAGGATTTCTTTAACTCTACCCAAAGCGGAGGCTGTCGTTGCGAAATGGTTGAATCTGCGGGGATGGAAAGTGGAACTTTCCCCAGCCGGTCGGATTGCCAAACAAATGATTCGACAACTTGGAGGGATTAATGGCACTTGGACCTTGGCAAAGAAAGGGATCATTCAACTGTTGGAAGAAATGAACAGCGGCGATGGAAAATCTATTTCGGAAGCGGACCTTCATGGAACAATTGCAAGAATTGCGAACCAAACAGACTCGAAGAGAATGGGAAGGATAATTTTCCGAGAGTTAATCGAAAAAAAGGCTTTCCAATTCGGACTGGAAATACAGTGCCCGGTATGCACAAAACATTCATGGTATTCAGTGAAGAATGCTGATTATGAGTTGCAGTGTTCAGAGTGCCTTGCCGAGTTTACGTTTCCTCCTATATCTAAGGATGTCAAGTGGTCTTATCGCACACTTGGGCCATTCAGTTCAACTAATCAAGCTGATGGTGCCTACACTGTGCTATTGACGCTCCGTTTTTTTTCGGACTTCTCCCCGTTTGATAGCGCGACAACCCCACTCATGAGTTTCAAGGCAAAAAGAAAAGAGACGGAACTAGAAGCCGACTTAGCACTGTTTTTTCAAGCATCAAGATTTAGGGATTCGAAAACTCAATTGATTTTCGCGGAGTGCAAGACGTTTAACGACTTTGGAAAGAAGGATACACATAGAATGAGGCAGCTAGGCGAAGCATTCCCAGGCGCAGTGATCGTTTTTGCTACCCTGAAAGAATGTTTGAGTCAAAAAGAAAAGGACATTCTACAGCCTTTAGTAATGCGCTCACGAAAGAATTGGAAAGCAAACCGTCCGTTCAATCCCGTGATGATACTTACAGGAAAGGAACTCTTCCTTGAATCGGTCTGGGACTCACACTTAGAGGGTACGCTGCGGCGGGAAGATCTGCTTGAACTTTGTGACGCAACGCAACGGATTAATATGGGAATGAGGTCTCGCTATCAATGGCTGGACGAACAAACCGGACGCATATCATCGGTCCAGCCAACTACTTGGACAAGGCCCAATGGGGAAACAGTCCGTAGCGCCGACTAACTCATTCATCGTCCTTCGGCGCCGTGCGCCGCTGGTAACCTAGAAGAACCTTCAACGATTTGCTGAAAACTACACTGTCGAAAAATCATGACCTACCGAAAGAAACTGATTGAAGTTGCACTACCCCTAGACACAATCAACAAAGAAGCCGCCCACGAAAAAAACGGCCGTCAAGCACATCCATCTGCGCTTCACCTCTGGTGGGCACGGCGACCATTGGCGGCATGCCGAGCAGTACTTTTCGCATCACTTGTCGACGATCCTTCTAGTAAGCCTATTGATTTCCCCACTGAAGTTGACCAAGAAACCGAACGTGCACGCCTGTTCGACATCATTAGAGATTTGGTCAGAGAGGAGAGTGTCAATGACCCACGGGTATTGGAAAAAGCACGTTCCGAGATTCTGAAATCGGCGGATGGAAATCCACCACCTGTTTTGGACCCTTTCTGCGGGGGTGGTTCGATTCCGTTGGAAGCGCAGCGACTGGGATTGAAGGCACACGCTAGCGACCTTAATCCCGTAGCCGTGCTTATCACCAAAGCAATGATTGAGATTCCGCCGCAATTTGCCGGACAACCACCTGTCAATCCTGATGCCCAAAACGACTTGGTCGAGAGCCAAAGGTGGAAAGGTGCAACCGGGTTAGCAGAGGATGTGCGTTACTATGGGAAGTGGATGCGTGATGAAGCTGAGAAACGCATCGGTCATCTCTATCCCAAGGTAACGTTACCAACGGAACATGGCGGAGGCGAAGCCACAGTTATTGCGTGGTTATGGGCGCGAACGGTAAAGTGTCGCAATCCTGCCTGCAGAGCCAGTATGCCGCTCGTGAAGTCTTTTTGGCTCTGTAAAAAGAGAAAGAAGATGTGGGTTGGACCAATCGTCGATAAAACAAAGAAAACAGTCAGGTTTGAAATAGTGACAGGAGATCCTGACCAGCGCTTAAGCCAGAAAATTGGTTCTGGAACATGCTATGTTAATGAACTCGGAAAAAAAGTCAAAGCGACGTTTAAGTGCATTATCTGTGATTACGGTATAGCAAAAGGCGATTATATTGATGCAGAGGCAAACGCCAACCGGATGGGCGTCATGCCATTGGCTATCGTTGCCGAAACCAGTGGAAGACGCACTTATGTGAGTTTCGAACCGACTCAGATGAAGGCACTAGAAGAAGCTCGACAATACATATCGAATTCAGAGCTTACAGCGAAAATCCCAACTGAGCCAGCACGAGGAACTTTTGCAAGCAATGCCCAAGGGCGCACGTATGGGTTTAAATCCTTCAGCGATTATTTCACTTCTCGCCAGTTGGCGGCATTGACAACGTTTACTCATCTGGTAAGCGAAGTCGAGAAGAATGTGGTAACGGATGCTATTGAGATGGGCCATGAAGAGCCAAGAACTTATGCTAATGCTGTGACGACGTATTTAGCGTTTGCATGTAGTAAGCTCGCAGTTCGGAACTCAAGCTTAGCAAGTTGGAACATTGAAGCGGGTGGTCCCCGCGGCACATTCGCTCGTCAGGCACTTTCAATGGTTTGGGATTATTGCGAAATAAACCCGCTCAAGAGTTCTGGAGGTTTCGATGGCGATATTGGTTCGATTACCAAAGCACTCATGTCATTTCCTGCTGGATTGATGGGTACTACACATCAATTGGATGCCGCCGAGAAAACCGTCAACGTGAATCGAGCGATAATCGCCACTGATCCGCCATATTACGACAACATAAGCTACGGAGATCTCTCGGACTTTTTCTACGTATGGCTACGTCAGAGTTTGAGGTATATTTATCCTGATTTATTTAACCTAATGCTCGTGCCAAAAGCTGAAGAATTGGTTGCAGCACCTCACAGATTTGGTGGGGATAAGTCAAAGGCGGAGGCCCACTTTATGTCAGGGTTGGGCGAATCGTTTAGACTCATGCGTACACATGCCCATCCCGAATATCCAATGACGATTTTCTACGCGTTTAAACAAACTGAAACTGATTCGCAGGACGGTAGTGTTGCTTCTACGGGGTGGGAGACCATGCTGCAAGGATTGCTTGATGCGGGTTTTCAGATTACCGGTACTTTGCCAATGCGAACAGAACGTGGTGCACGTAATGTTGCTATAGGCACCAATGCGCTTGCTTCGTCAATCGTCCTCGTCTGTCGCCCGCGCTCCGATGCTGTAGAGACAACAACACGACGCGATTTCATGTCAAATCTTCGACGCGAACTCCCAGACGCACTTCAACATTTGCAAGGTGGAAACATTGCCCCCGTTGATTTGGCACAAGCAGCAATCGGTCCCGGTATGGCGGTGTTTTCTCGCTACAGTAAAGTACTTGAAGCGGACGGGAATCCGATGCGCGTTCGAAGTGCGTTGCAGATCATCAACGAGGAGCTTGACACCTATTTCACCGAGCAGGAAGGCGATTTGGACGCCGACACCCGTTTCTGCACGGTGTGGTTTGAACAGCACGGTATGGGGGAAGGGGCGTTTGGGGAAGCCGATGACTTTGCGCGTGCTAAAAATAGTAGTGTGGATGGAGTAACAGAATCAGGGGTGCTTCGCGCTAAGGCTGGAAAGGTGCGTTTGCTCGATCGCGATGAATATCCCGATGAGTGGGAGCCCACCTCGGATAATCGTCTCAATACGTGGAAATGCACGCAGTACCTCATCCGGGCGCTTGGGCGGGGCGGAGAGGCGGAAACCGGGAGATTAGTGAATCTGCTTGGTGGAGGCGCAAGCGAAAACGCCCGCGCCTTGGCGTATCGACTCTACGCCATCTGCGATCGCAAGGGTTGGGCGCAGGAGGCGGTCCCCTACAACACGCTCGTCACCTCATGGACGCATATTCAGTCAGCCGCCGCCGCATCGGGAGCGGAAGAACGACCGGGAGATCTGTTTTGATGTGGGGTGTTCTCCCCGATCAAGCGAATGAATAATGAGCGCGACAGGAATCCCATCACGCATTACGTATCACGTATTACGCATCACGCATACTGAATTCCGATTTCTTGAGGATGTACAGCGTTCGACTGCCATAGTCTTATAGATACTACCGCCATGGGAATTTTTTTCGTTTGAATTTCAGTGCGATTTTGGTTATATTTTACGCTGACTTCACGAGCCAACCTAGCGTTGATAAGGAGACTCGACCATGAATAAAACGATTTCGTTGAATCAGTTTCCGAGTCAAGTTGAAAATTTGCTGCGCGAAATCTCGCAGGGAAACGAGAGTCTGGTGCTAGAAGACGACGGAAAGCCGGTTGGCGCGGTTGTACCCATGGATGAATATCTGAAATTGCACCCGCATGAAAACGAGGCTGCCTTCGCGTATGAACTCCCTGCGGAGTTGCTTGCCGCTTACCATAAGTTGTTGGACAAGAAATTTTCGGTCGGTTTAACGCTTCAAGAGGAAGCCGAGTTAACGGGGTTGAACAAGCAACTTGACGACGCGGAAACCGCTCAACCGCTGGTACAACTCATTCGTACGCAAGCATCCGCGACCGATGAGAAGTGGGTACGGACGTTTCAGGAAGCCATCACCAAACTTCGTGAATTGAGGGAATTGACGTGAGGTTGGAATCGCCGCCGCGTATTCGCCGACAGGAGATGCCGCCGGTGATGCGCGGACGATTTGGCTATCGGAGCGCCGAGCCGTATCTTCGCAGGGACTTCGGCTACCGTTGCGCTTATTGCGGCGTTCACGAAAAGACAATCGGCGGCACTCAAGCCTTTTGCATTGACCATTTCAAACCACGCAGCAGAGGCGGGCATAGCAATGATTACAATAACCTGTATTGGGTTTGCATTCCGTGCAACTTGAACAAACACGACAAGTGGCCCACGCCGGAGCAGCGCCGCAAAGGTTATCGGTTCGCCAATCCGTGCCACGAGCAGGATATCGGCGTACATTTCGTTGGCTCACACGATGGTTGGCTTCAGCCATTAACGCCGTGCGGTGAATACCACGTTTCAATGCTGCGCCTCAACCGTCAATGGCTGTGTGAACTCCGCCGCCAACGAGTCCATAAACAGTCTCACCTCAATGAAGCCCTTCAATTGTTGCATTCCCTTGAACTCGCCATAGAGACACGACCTGAAGAAACTATTTCCAGAGTAGAGCGCCGTATGCTCTCCTTTTTGCAGCAAGAGATTGAAACCTTACAGAGCGACTTGGCGGCTGCAATCTCTTTGGTTTGAACGAAGATTCTGTAAACGAAGATGGAATTGGAGAAATAGAATGGCACTTAAGCCGTGGAGGGAAGTTGTCGTACCGCATCCGGACGTTGCGAGTGGTCACTACGACCAGGCGGAGTTTGCCGCCGATCTGGCGCCGGTGGTAGCGGGTACCGCCGACGCAGAATACCAGGACGCGGGCGAGTTTTTCGCGCGCACCTATTTGACGGAGGGCATGAGACGGCTGCTCGTCACCGCGGTTCGACGATTGGCGGGGGATGGCGGGGCGCCGGTTGTTCAGCTCAAAACCGCTTTCGGCGGCGGGAAGACCCACACCATGCTCGCGCTGTATCACCTCCTCAGTCGACGCACGAGCGCCAATCAGATGGACGGAATTGAGGATGTTGCACGTGAAGCCGAGGTTGACGAACTACCCACCGCTCGTCTGGCAGTGATTGTCGGGGTAGATCTCAGCCCCTCCGAGACGCGCACCGTCAACGGCATCACCGTCCGAACGCTCTGGGGCAACATCGCGGCACAACTCGGCGGTGAAGAGGCTTACGCCGTCGTCAGGGCGGCGGATGAGAGCGGGGTAGCGCCGGGAGCGAGCGATTTGGTCACTATCTTAAATCGATTTGGTCCGGCGGTCATCCTCATTGACGAACTTGTCGCTTACGCGCGTAACATATACGGTGTTGACGGCTTGCCTTCGGGCTCCTTCGATTCCATTATGACCTTCGTGCATGCTTTGACGGAAGCCGTCAGGAGGTCGGATCGCTGCCAGCTTGTGGCATCCATCCCGGAGTCCGACATCGAGATTGGCGGCGAGGCGGGACAGGCGGCATTGGAGCGAATAGAGCACACCTTCGGCCGATTGGAAGACATCTGGAGACCGGTTGGGGCACGGGAGGGATTCGAGGTGGTGCGGCGGCGGCTGTTCTCGCCGGTCAGAGATGAAACGGCTCGGGACGCGGTTTGCCGGGAGTTCATCCAGTTATACGACCAGAACCCCTCTGACTTTCCCACGGAATGCCGCGAAGGGGCGTATCTCGATCGCCTGCGCCAGGCGTATCCGATTCACCCGGAACTATTTGAACGACTGTATGAGGATTGGTCTACACTGGACAGTTTCCAGCGTACACGCGGGGTGCTGCGCTTGATGGCAGCGGTAATTCATCGGCTATGGTCTCGCGACGATCGTTCTCCGCTAATCATGCCGGGATCGATTGCGATTGATGCGCCGCGTGTGCGAGAGGAACTGCTCCGCTATCTACCGGAAGGCTGGAACGCCGTCGTAGACAGAGACGTGGACGGAGATGCCGCTGAGCCGCGCGCCATTGACGCGGAGAACCCGCGCTTCGGAGAGATTTCCGCCGCTCGACGCGTCGCGCGAACAATCTTCATGGGCAGCGCACCGCATGTGCATCAACAGACAGCGCGCGGCATTGAAGATGTGCGAGTTCGACTCGGTGTGGCGCAGCCGGGGGAGATGCTTTCGGTTTACAATGACGCCACCGGTCGAATGACAGATCGATTGACGCACCTCTACACCGGCGCATACCGGTACTGGTACGACACGCAACCCAACCTCCGCCGGACGATGGAGGATCGTGCGGTCAACTTGGAAGCCGAGATTGTGGAAGCCGAGGTCGTGCGCCGACTGAGGGGATTTCGAGAACGCGGAGATTTCGGTGCCGTGCATCCCTGTCCGGTTTCCGAGGACGTGCCGGATGAAATGAGTGCCCGATTGGTCATCCTTCCGCCGGCGAGCGTACACCGTGGAAGGCAGGGAGAATCAGCCGCACTGACCGTCGCAAACGAAATCCTGGACAACCGCGGCGCGAGTCCGCGAACCTATCGAAACATGCTAATCTTCGTGGCGCCCGACGCTGACCAGTGGGGGACTCTTGAGAGCGAAGTGCGTCGGTATTTGGCTTGGAGTTCGATTATCGAAGATGCGGATGCGCTCAACCTTGATAGCCATCAGCGACGCGAGGCGAACCGTTTCAAAACCCGCAGCAATGAAACTCTGGGGATGTGCCTGAATGAAACCTATTGCTGGCTGCTCCTTCCGACGCAGGAAGGCACGCACCCCATGCGTTGGGAAGAAGCGCGTATATCCGGTTCGCAAGACAATCCGGTGGCTAAAGCGGTTCAAAAGGTGCGAAACGATGAGCAAATTATCAAGCAGTGGTCGCCTGCATTGCTCCGAATGGAATTAGATAAGTGGCTATGGAAGAAGGAAAAGCACGTCAGTTTGAAGCGGGTGTGGGAATGCCTCGCGACGTACCTATACATGTCGCGTCTTAGCAATTCCGATGTGCTGTTAGGCACTGTCAGAGAGGGCATCCAAACACGGGAATTCGGCTATGCAAACAATGTGGAAGATAACGGAAAATATTCCGGCTTGCAATTTGAAGACGAGAGCGGCTCGATCTACTTGGATGAACACAGCGTGCTGGTAAAATCCGATGTGGCAGCGGAACAGCTTTTGGCAGAGTCCAATGCCCCACCTTACACCCCCGATCCAGTCCCTCCGGTACCGCCAGGGCCCGGGCCAGGTGGCGGCACTACACCCGGTCCTGGTGGAACCCAGACACCAAGCCGACCGAAGCGTTTTTACGGTAGCGTAAATCTTAATCCGGTTCGTGCTTCCAGAGATACACAGGATGTTATAGACGAGGTGGTTCAACACCTTGCGGGTCAGTCAAACTCAAATGTGACGGTTACAATAGATATTCAAGCCACTTTTGAGGATGGAGTGCCGGAAAATCTTCAGCGCATACTAACCGAGAACTGCCGTACACTTGGATTTAACGCACAAGAATTCGAAGAGGAATAAGCTATAGGCGACACACCGATTTTCAATCATCCTTCCTAATTTCCCAAACCAGAATCACGCCGATAAGCGATGGAAGCCTTCAAGGCAAAGCACACAATCTCCGAGTACTGAACAAAGGAGTGAGATTTCAGATTATGAACCATTCCTTAACATTCCACAGTGGGTGGGTTTTGCTACTAATTCTATCTCTGTTGACCGCTGCTGGAAGTCAAGTCCACGCTGCCGAAGGGAAGATTGTTTTCACGTCAAATCGAGATGGCGAACGGGCAATCTACGTCATGGACGGCGATGGGGGAAATTCTTACAGACTCACTGAAGGGGGTTTGCCCGCATGGTTGCCAACGGGTGAGAAGATTGGATTTGTCCACCGCGGGGATGTTTGGGTCATTGACCGCGACGGTACTGACCGCGAAAATATCACGAAGGGCAGGTTTGAAGAAAGTATATCGTTCCCCTCGTGGTCGCCGGATGGGAGCGAGATTGTATACTGGTCAAGAGTAGGAGGCATTTTCGGCACCCCCGATATCTACTTGATGAATGCGAGCGGGAGGCACCCGAAAAACCTCACTGACGACCTCCACTACGACGACAGACCAAGCTGGTCGCCCGACGGCAGGCAAATCGCATTTGCCGCTTATCTTCGTCCTCAAGGTCAATGGGTTGAGTCGGAGGTCTTCGTGATGGACGCAAATGGTGGAAACCGCATCAACCTGACGCAAAATCCACGCGCGGCGAATAGCCAAGTTAGCTGGTCCCCAGACGGAACGAGAATTGCCTACACTGCAACCCCGAAACCGTTGTTATGGACTCCTCCGTACAACATCCACGTGATGGATTCGGATGGAAAGCATCCGGTGATCCTCACAAAACAGGAACGATGGGCTTACGAATGGCGTCCGTGCTGGTCACCGGACGGCAAAAAGATTGCCTATGTAAAACAAACACCTGATGGCTTTGAGGATATCTTTACAATCAACGCCGATGGAAGCGGTTTGCAAAACATCACGCAAACTCACCGGATAAGCGAAGGATATCCAGCGTGGAGCCCACCCCCGCTGGCAGTTTCATCATCGGGGAGGTTGGTGACGCAATGGGGAGATGTGAAACAGGGTGCCAAACTGCTCCTAACCGTCAAATGATAGGAGATTCGAAAATGAAATGCAGATTGCAGAAGGGACGACGGTCGTGTGTGTATTTAAGTCTGCTTCTCATCGTATCAAGTCTGCTTGTCGAACCGGAGGATTTCGTAATTGCGGCCGAGGGAAAAATTGCTTTTACGTCATATCGCGATGGTGAAGGGGGAATTTACATCATGGATGGGGACGGTGGAAATCTTTACAAACTTACTGAGGGATCCCTCCCCGCCTGGCACCCGGACGGGCAGACGATTGGCTTTCTCGACGGGGGCGACCTATGGCTGATTAATCTCGACGGTTCAAACCGACAGAATCTCACCAACAGTGAAATCAAATTCCACAGTAGCGCACCTGCCTGGTCGCCCGATGGGACGAAAATTGCCTACTCGGCACGGGATGCCGTGTCTTACGACATATTCGTGATGGATGCCGACGGAAGGAACTCTGAAAACCTCACTCGGGAACATCGACACAATTGGGAACCAAGTTGGTCACCTTACGGGAACAGAATCATTTTTGTGACGTGGGTGGGGCTCAATCCCCCATTCGGCGACGAGACGAATCTTTTTGTGATTGATGCCAATGGCGGCAACCGCAGGAACCTCACGATGAATCCGCGTGGCAAGAATGCAAACCCAAGTTGGTCCCCAGACGGTACAAAGATTGCCTACAGGGCATCGCCGAAACCGTTATTGTGGTTTCCTCCGCACAACATTTACGTGATGAATTCGGACGGGACTAACCAAGTCATGCTCACCGAGGAAGGACGATGGGTCTACGAAGAACAACCCACTTGGTCGCCGGACAGCAAAAAGATTGCCTTTGCCAAACAAACACCCGACGGTTTTCACGACATCTTTACGATAAATGCCGATGGGAGCGGATTACAAAACATCACGCAAACGCATCGCGTAAGCGAATGGTCTCCGGCGTGGAGTCCACCCCCGCGGGCAGTCTCATCATCGGGGAGGATGGTGACGCGGTGGGGAGAAGTGAAACAGAGTGCCAAGCTGCTCCGAACCGTCAAATGATAGGAGATTCGAAAATGAAATGCAGATTGCAGAAGAGACAGCGGTCGTGTGTGTATTTAAGTTTGCTTCTCATCGTATCAAATCTGCTTATCGTATCGGCGGATTTCGTAATTGCGGGTGAGGGAAGGATTGCTTTTACTTCAAGACAGGATGGAGTATCGACAATATACATTATGGACGCTGATGGTGAAAATCGCTACAAACTGACTGAAGGCGGCGAACCTGCTTGGCTGCCAAATGGGGAACAGATTGGATATGTCTACCGAGAGGACATTTGGGTCATTGACCGCGCTGGCACGAACCGTGTGAATATCACGAAGGGAAGGAACGATTTCCGCATAAGGTCACCTGACTGGTCGCCGGATGGGAGGAAAATTACCTACTCCGGATCGAGTGATGTGTTTCGCAACATCATCGTCATGGACGCCCGCGGCAACAACTCCCAATTTCTCACTAACGATAATCAACACGATGCGACCCCTAGTTGGTCGCCGTACGGAAACAGAATTGCCTTTAGGAAGTGGGGGCAAGGCCCTAAGCCCGAGTCAGACATTTTTGCGATCAATGCCAATGGTGCCAACCTCATGAATCTTACCAAGAATCCTCCTGCCAGGAATGCGAATCCAAGTTGGTCCCCCGACGGAAAAAAGATCGCTTATGTGGCATGGCCCAAACCGTTCTTGTGGACACCGCCGCACAATATATACGTGATGAATTCGGACGGTACAAATCCGATAATGATTACAGAGGAAGGCCCCTGGGTTTACGAATGGCAGCCTTGCTGGTCGCCGGACGGCAAAAAGATTGCATTCGTCAAGCATACACCTGATGGCTTCGAGGACATCTTTACGATAAATGCGGATGGGAGCGGATTACAAAACATCACGCAGACACATCGCGTAAGCGAATGGTCTCCGGCGTGGAGCACCGCCCCGCTGGCAGTCTCGTCATCGGGGAGGATGGTAACGCAATGGGGAAGTGTCAAGCGGAGCGCCAAGTCGCACCCAACCGTCAAATGAGAGGGGATTGGAAAATGAGATGTACGGCGCTGAAGCGAAAACGGACTTTTGTGATATCATTCCTATTTCCTATCGTGGTCTGTCTGCTTGCTGTATCGCCAGATGTCGTACTTGCGGACGAGGGAAGGATTGCCTTTACATCACAACGTGATGGGGATGAGGAATGGGCAGTTTATATAATGGATCCCGATGGCGGAAATCCTTCGAAACTGACTGAAGGCAGAACGCCTGCTTGGTTGCCAGATGGTGAAAAGATTGGGTATGTACATAGCGGCGATATTTGGATAATTGACAGTGACGGAACAAACCGAGAAAATATCACGAAAGGCGGGCTTAAAGAGGAAATATCGTTCCCTGCTTGGTCGCCTGGTGGTAACGAGATTGCATATTGGTCAAACGTGGGGGGAATTTTCGGAGTCCAGGATATTTTCCTGATGAGCGCCAACGGAGGGAACGTCAAGAACCTCACTGACGACCTGCAGCCAGATGATAGACCGAGTTGGTCGCCAGATGGAAGGAAAATCGCCTTTGCATCTGTATTTGTTAAGGGAGCAAATAATTTTGGAGGGAACAAACAGTTAGGATCTGACATATTCGTGATGGATGCGAACGGCGGAAACCGTGTCAACTTGACCCAAAACCGGCGCGCCGATAACTTCTATGCGGGCTGGTCGCCTAACGGATTGAGGATTGCCTATTCCGCATCGCCAAAACCGGGCCTGTGGTTCGCCCCACGGAACATCTACGTGATGAACGCGGATGGATCGAATCCAATCTTGCTCACTCCGCAGGAACGCTGGGCTAACGACGCGAGTCCCTGCTGGTCCCCGGACAGCACGAAAATTGCCTTTGTCAACCGAACACCCGATGGCTTTAAGGACATATTTACAATAAATGCGGATGGAGGCGACCTTAGAAACATCACGCAAACACATCGAGTAACTGAGAGGTATCCGGCGTGGAGTCCACCCCCGCTGGCAGTCTCGTCATCGGGGAGGTTGGTGACGCAATGGGGAGACCTCAAACAGGGCGCCAAGTTGCAGGTAACCGCCAGATGAGAGGAGGATCGAAAATGAGATGCAAGTTGCTGATGAGACAACAACTTCCTACGAAATTGTATCTGTTTCTTATCGTAGTATTCCTGCTTCCCATATCGGCAGAATCCGTATTTGCCGATGAGGGAAAGATTGCCTTTGTGTCAAATCGCGGTGAGGATGGGGACTGGGCAATCTACATCATGGATAGCGATGGCGGAAATCCCTTCAAACTGACTGAGGGCGGAACGCCTGCTTGGCTGCCAAACGGCGAGAAAATTGGGTTTGTTCACGATGGCGACATATGGGTGATTGACCGCGAGGGAACAAACCGAAAAAATATCACGAAGGGCAGGTTTTGTAAGGGCACCCTGCTTGGTCGCCTGATGGTGAAGAGATTGCTTATTGGTCAAGAGTGGGAGGCATTTTCGGCATCCCGGATATTTACCTGATGGATGCCGACGGACGGAACCCCAAAAAACTTACTGACGACCTTTTCCACGACGACAGGCCAAGTTGGTCGCCTAACGGGAGAAAAATCGCCTTTGCCGCTTATCTTCGTCCCCAAGAGGACTGGCGTAAGACGGAAATCTTCGTAAGAGATGCGAATGGCAGAAACCGGGTCAACCTGACGCAAAATCCGAATGCACGGAGCACCCATGTCAGCTGGTCGCCCGACGGATCGGGGATTGCTTACACTGCTTCGCCGAAACCGCTCCTGATGCACGCCCCACACAACATCCACCTGATGAATGCCGACGGAACAAATAAGGTTATGCTTACAAAAGAAGATCGTTGGGCTTACGAATGGGCTCCATGTTGGTCCCCGGATAGCAAGAAAATTGCCTTTGTGAAGCAAACACCGGATGGTTTTCACGACATCTTTACAATAAATGCGGATGGTAGCGACCTACGAAACATCACGTACACGCACCGTGTAGACGAATTTTTTCCCGCGTGGAGTCCCGGCCCGCTGAAGGTTTCATCGTTGGGGAGAATGGCGACGCGATGGGGAGAAGTTAAACATGGTGCTAAGTTGCTCCGGCGCATCGAAAGCGAGGATTAGCGCTGGAGGAACCTTGGAAAATGTGATATAATGAGTCCAAGTTGGTGGAGAGACCGCATCCATTCCAAAAATCCTGCCAATCACCTATCGCAGCTGGCTTCTTGCCGTATCAACGAGTTTGGTGCAGGCTATTAACGGGAGAATTACCTTTACTTTAGACCAATCACTATGTTGCTCTCAATCCGTGAAAGCCAATAATGGTAATGAAAGGAGTCCCGAAAATGAGGTACAAGCTGTTGATGAAACAAATTCGCGTCGTGAGATTTTGTCTGTCTCTTATCGTGATATGTCTGCTTGCCGCATCGGCAGATTTCGCGCTTGCGGCTGAAGGAAAGATAGTCTTCACTTCGCACCGTGCCCGTGGGGAGGCAATTTACGTCATGGATGGCGACGGTGGAAGTCAGTCCAAAGTTACTGACGGAGCCTATCCCGCTTGGCATCCGGACGGGCAAACAATTAGCTTTCTCTTCAAGGGCGATCTATGGCTGACTGGCCTCAAGGGTTCAACTCGAGAGAATCTCACCAACGGTAGAGTCAGTTTTGGCTCAGTTGTTCCTGTTTTTTCGCCCGATGGCAGGCAGATTGCCTACTGGGGACTTTCAGATCAAGGAATTGGTGTTAATACGTTGGGTGTCAACGGGGGAAACGACCAAATCGTGTTAGGAGGCTTGAGCCGTGATGGTAGGGTAAGTTGGTCCCCCGATGGAAGACGCATCGCCTATTCGGAAATGCAGAAGCTAGACCCACCATTCAAACGGTTTGGATCGGATATATTTGTTGTAAATATCAATGGCAGCAATCGCGTCAACTTGACCGTCAACCCGCCTCCTTTTAATATCAGCCCCAGTTGGTCGCCGGACGGTAAAAAGATTGCCTACGTCGCGTCGCCCAAACCCTTCTTGTGGTTTCCGCCTCACAACATCCACGTGATGAATGCGGACGGTACAAATCCTGTTATGCTGACAATGGAAGACCTATGGGCTGACGAACGGAATCCGACGTGGTCGCCGGACAGCAAGAGGATTGCGTTTGCAAAACAGACGCCTGAAGGCCTTAAGGACATCTTTTCCATGAACGCCGATGGAAGCGACCTTAGAAACCTCACGCAAACCCACCTTGCAGACGAGGATTACCCCGCGTGGAGCCTACCCCCGTGGGCGGTCTCGTCATCGGGAAGGCTGGTAACCCAATGGGGCGCGGTCAAGCAGCCCGGCGATTAATTTGGACGGGAGGAAAACGAGTAGAGTGGACGCTCCGCACACCATCTTGATTCCTTCCGTGACGGGGTCTCACAATACATTTCACGTTCACTCGACATGTGGACACAGCTTACCCGCTGAGCGACGGGCGAGGTGACCTCGCCCCTACGATCGGCGGAGAGGCTGTGCTTGATGAAACCGGGGCGTCCACGCGCGCCCGTAGGGGTTGGAAATCCCAAACGGTTTGGTATATGGCTTTGAAGTAGGTGCGCGTTATATTTGGAGGTCACCCAGAACCTCGGCAGTCTCGACGTTTGTACGATGATTCTGGATGTCCATCACGCGACATGCGTTTGCGCACGGAATTATTCACAATATGGGCAGCGAGCAGATTGAATCGAAGTTCATTGCGACGGAAGACAAAGGCGAGGTTTCGTCACTGCTCATCCGCCCAGAGGGCGCATCATGGTTGTTGGTACTGGGACACGGTGCCAGCACAAATATGCGACACACCACCCTTCAGACAATTGCCGAACGGTTGGGGGACGTAGGAATTGCCACGTTTCGCTACCAGTTTCCATACATGGAGCGCGGCGGCGGAGGGAGGGAATCCCAAGCGGTCGCTCTCGAAACCGTGCGGTCAGCCGTTCGAACGGCGCGCGATTCAGCCGGGGATTTACCACTTCTCGTTGGAGGCCATTCCTATAGCGGCCGAATGTCGTCTCACGCAGCAGCAGAGAGCCCACTTGAAGGCGTGAGTGGGCTAGTGTTCTTTGCGTTTCCGCTTCATCCTGCCGGAAGACCCGGTACAGAGCGCGCAGAGCATCTCAAAGCCGTTTCAGTTCCGATGCTTTTCCTATCTGGCACACGAGATAAGCTTGCTGACGTGGCATTGCTGTCATCCGTTTGCGAGAAACTTGGGGACCAAGCCACGCTGCATCTGCTGGATACTGCAGACCACGGTTTCAAGGTACTTAAACGTTCTCGTAAATCGGCGGAAGGCGTTTTCGTAGAGATGGCTAGGGTTACCAAGGGTTGGGCTGAAGGACTGAGTTAAACTCATTCGGTAAACAGAATAAACCGAGATTTTTCCGACACGGAATCGCGAATGGGCGGAGGCTGGGCTGAAGATGTAGCCACTCCATGCCAGAGGCGTCGACGGAGAAACTCGGTTTTTTTGTGGTAGTTAGCGGGTAAAATCGAAATTTTAGTTGTCCACTTTCACGAGAAGGGGTATCCTTTACCAACTAATCTTTGTAGTGGGCACTGCCCACCGGTAGCCATTTCCTATTCCAGTACGAACTAAGTTTAGAAATGAAAGATTCAACTTTCATTACAAGAGTCATCATCAAAAACTATAAGAGTATCGCTGCTTGCGACGTACAACTATGTCCATTGACATTCCTAGTGGGACCCAACGGCGCCGGCAAGAGTAATTTTCTTGACGCGCTGCGGTTTGTCGCCGATGCGTTAAATTCTTCGCTGGATCACGCCATACGTGACCGTGGCGGCATTAAAGAGGTGCGCCGCCGCTCCGGCGGTCATCCAAACCATTTCGGCATTCGCCTTGAATTCGCTTTGCCCAATGGGACTACTGGGCACTACGCTTTCCGTATCGGCTCTACCAGCTTGCTCAAAAGAGAGTATGAGGTTCAGCGGGAGGAGTGTGTTATTCGGAACGCAGAGCTGTTTGCCCCAGAAACATACTTCCATGTTCACGATGGCGCTGTGGCCGAGACGAGCCTAGAAGTCGCGCCGGCTGCTGCGATAGATCGGCTCTTTTTAGTGCATGCTTCCGGATTGAAGGAGTTTCGCCCTGTTTATGAAGCATTTTCTCAGACGGGGTTTTATAGCCTCAACCCCGACAAATTACGAGACCTACAAGCCCCCGATCCGGGCGACCTGCTTATTCGGGATGGAAGCAACCTTGCGAGCGTGCTGGGTCAGCTTTCACCTTCGACGAAGAGTCGTATTGAAGAATATCTAGCGGCGGTTGTGCCCGGTGTGCACGGAGTAAAGGTTAAGGAGATTGGCCCCAAAGAGACACTAGAGTTTAGGCAAGATGTCGCAGGCGCAAGGCGCCCTTTGCGTTTTCTAGCAAACAATATGTCTGATGGCACGCTGCGCGCGCTGGGAATTCTCGTCGCACTCTTTCAAGCGAATCATGATCCGACAAAACGTGTGCCTCTCATAGGCATTGAAGAACCTGAGATTGCGCTTCACCCTGCCGCTGTAGGGGTGTTGCTGGATGGACTTCGCGAAGCCGCCGAAAGGACGCAGATTCTCATCACTAGCCATAGCCCAGACCTTCTTGATGACAAAGATTTGGACGTGGACTCCATTGTCACGGTTGAAGCGCGAAACGGCAACACGGTAATCGGCCATGTGGACGAGGTGGGAAGGTCTGCAGTGCGTGACCGACTGTTTACAACAGGAGATCTCCTACGCCTCAATCAGTTGCAGCCTGATCCGGCATCTGTCAACGCCGCGAAAGCGACGACACTCCATCTGTTTGATTTTGAAAAGGTCAATTCTGGTCGGACGAAGAAGAGGAAAGAAAACTGAAAATGACAGTCCAGATCAGTTGCATAGTAGAAGGACATGGTGAAGTGGCAGCCGCGCCAACTCTGATTCATCGAATCGCTAAGAACCTTTATCCGGAATTGGAGATTAGAATGCCACCTCCCATACGGGTTTCACGGGATAAGGTCGTTAAGGCAGGCGAACTTGAACGCCGAGTCGAATTAGCATCTCGGAAGATTGGTGGACAAGGCGCCATATTAATTCTTCTTGACAGCGATGATGATTGTCCGGCACAACTGGGCCCGAAGTTACTGTTTCGTGCGCTAGAGGTTCGTAAAAATCTCCCCATCGCGGTTGTGTTGGCAAAATATGAGTTCGAGGCATGGTTTCTGGCAGCAGCCGAATCGCTTCGCGGGCAAAACGGGTTAAGTAAAAATCTCCAAGTTCCGAACAATCCGGAGGCAATTCGCGGTGCAAAGGAGTGGTTGAGCCAGCAGATGGAAGGCGCCGGAACGTACAGTCCAACGGTCGACCAACCCGCACTCACTGCCCGTTTTGACTTCAACCAAGCGCGACGCGCGGATTCGTTCGACAAGTGCTACCGGGACATCGTACGTCTCCTTGGCGAATTGCGCAAGTCAATCGAGGCGACTTAAGACGTTCAGCATCCTTTGGGATTATCCCGGGACAAGTCAAGACAAGCAAGTATTACGCACAAGTTTGCAGGGTGGGATCAAGCGACTGGATAGGGAGCGATCAACTGAACGAATAGTGAAGGATCAAACGAGTGGACAACGAGTGCGATAGTGAATCCCATAGTAAATCCTGATAGAAATCCCCTGCCCACCATTTCGTGGTTTAACAAATTATCTGTAGTGTGAGCAGTACCGTAGAGGAGCCATTGTCGAAAAACGCCGTAATCGTCGCAGGGCCAAACGGCGCCGGTAAAACAACGTTCGTGTCCGAATATCAGCCTTTTTCGGGCGCCGAGTACATTAGCGCCGACGCCATCGCGGCAATGTTGGTATCCACCCCGGGTGAGTTTCACAAAATCAGGGTTCGCGCCGGACGCTTGTTTCTGGATAACATCCAACACCTCATTCAAGCGGAGAAGAATCTTGTCATCGAAGTAACCCTCGCGGGGCGCGGGTTTCAGCGGGTAATCCGGCAATTGAAAAGCTCGGGATATACTGTTACGATTGTGTTCATGTTTCTCAAGTCTCCCGAGATGTGCACCGCCCGTGTCCGTAATCGAGTAATGGCGGGAGGACATGATGTGCCTGAGGAGGACATCATTCGCCGATTCTATCGGAGCAAGCGTAACTTTTGGGGAGTTTACAAGAACCTCGTCGATAAATGGGATTTGTTCTACAATTCTGGAGAGAACCTCCAAGAAGGCGCTTCAGGTTTGGGCGATAAGGCCTCGGTGACAAATGAAGAATTGTTTGAATTGTTTTTGGGTGATGTCAAAAACGGAGGTGTCTAATGGGTCGAGATGAATTAAGCCTTGAAGTCTATAAACAAACGCTCGACTTTCTTAGAATCGGCAATCGTGCCGTTCGAAAAGCGCAAGAGGAAAACCGCAAAAAAGGGATACCGAATGTCTATTCCTATAATGGGCGCATCTACTACGAGCTGCCGAATGGGGAATTAACGAAAGAGGATCCTCTAGGCGATGTGAGTTGTAAAAGAACGAACACATCGCCACATGAAAATGACGATTCACCGAAATAATTTAACTAGCACAAGGCAGTTGATTACCAAGACTCATAGGAAAAACAGGTTTAAATTCTGCTAGGTGTGTTTATGGTACATGGTGCTGTCAATGTCAGAATCCAAAAAGCCTGACCCTTGCAAAAGACGAATTGAAGCCGCATTGCGGCTAATGGTTGGTGCGCCCCACGCATTATATTCTACCGAACACAATGATTGGGGATACTTCTCAGTTTTTTGCTTATACCATTTCTCTAAAATGCTTGTGCATTGATTGGGGGAATCATGTCATGTAAGGAAACTTGCGTGGAACGGACAAGAAGTCTTGTCTCCGCGCAAGGTCAGCGGGGCAAGCTGCCCCGCCTACGGGGAAAACGAACGCTATAGCAAAGCATTGTATGCACTATTATTCAAGCGAAATGGTATTAACACCGCATAAAAGGATGTGATTGGAATGAATCTGACCGTTGAGTTGACCACAGATCAGGTTGTGAGTTTTGTTCAGCAGATGCCGCCTGAAGAGAGGCAAGCATTGCTTCTTACCATTGCAGAGCAGGCGGCAGCAAATAAGGCAGCCCGAATGGCGCGTGCCGAAGACAAGCTTCGGCAGTTATGCACCGCACGAGGGTTGAATTGGGATACAATGACCGAGACAGAACGCGAAGAGTTAGTCGACGATCTCATCCACGAGGATCGCGAATGCAGTCCGTAGTAGTCTACGATACGAACATTCTGCTTTCTGGACTCGGCTGGAAGGGTGCACCATATCGCTGTGTTGAACTAGCACGGAATGGCAGGGTTGTAGGGTTGACTTGCTCTGAAATACTAGAGGAATTCGCGGAGAAGCTAACGACGAAGTTTGGTTTTTCGCCGGCCGAAAAAACGGAGGTGGTTACAGACCTCCTCGGATTCTTGCGGCCGGTCAAGATTACCAACACATTTAAGTTTGTCGATAGCGATACAGATGACAACAAAGTCATCGAATGTGCCGTTGTGGGATCAGCCAGCCACATTGTCACCGGGGACCGACGTCATTTATTGCCACTCGAAAGTTATCAAGGTATCCTAATAGTCTCGGCCTCAGATTTTCTTGTGCAGTTCTCATGAAATGGCAAACGCATCCATCATTGATTCTTTGCAGATAGAAGGGGTTTGAATTCGTACGGAACTCACATAACACAAAGCGCGCCAGCTTTTATAAGGAGATTCAACACCAAAACATGACTAGAATCACAAAATTCGCATTTATCTTGCCGATTGTTGCTTTGATTGTTGGCATCTCCGCTTGCGATCAACTCATTGGCATATTGACGGAACAGGAATCGTCCCAAACGGTTCCAGCCCCGCCTCAATTGGCGGGCATTAGTGGCAAGATATCCATCGGACTTCTTTATCCCATGACTGGAAGACTCGCGGAGACCGGAGTGCAAATGAAAGAGGGTTTTGACTTGGCGCTCAAAGAGATTAACGGTGTCCAACAGGGCGATGCCTTAATCGAGTTCGTCACAGTGGACGATAAAAGCACTGTGGACGGGGCAGTCGAGGGTTACAATCGACTGATTCGCGAAACCGGCGTTCCGGCGATCATTGGCCCAACGACCTCAAGCCAATGCGAAGCCGCTTTTCCGATTGCGCAAGAAAACCGGATCGTGGCGTTCAGTCCGACATCAGCCGCCACCGGTTTGAGTGCGATTGGGGATTTCATCTTCCGCGTCACGCTCACCTCGGATGCACATATTCCAAACAGCGTCAAGGTAACTCAGGAGAGACTCGGTTACAAACGGGTCGCATTGATATATGACGAACTCCATGCTATTGCCGTGAGCGGCGCGGACGCATTTCGAAAGGCGCTGACCGAAAACAAGGTTGAACTATTGACCACCGAAACGTTTCAGACAGGTGAAACCGACCTTTCTACTCAGCTCACACGAATTAAGGCGTCGAATCCCGAGGCTCTCTTTATAGCGGCATTGCCAGAGGACATGCCCGAGATTATGATTCAAGCGCGTGACCTCGGAATCCCCTTTTCCGTGCCGTTCATTGTGCCGGAGTTGAGCATAGACGACGTACGTACGGCAGGGGCGGCGGGTGAGGGGTTGATTTCGTCCGCAGGCTGGCTAAGCACCGATCCGAATCCACTTAACCAAGCCTTTATTTTCAATTACCGTGAGGCATACGGCGTTGAGCCGAACACCTGGGCGGCACATTCGTATGCGACCGTCTACATTTTGACTCAAGCAATCGCGGACGCCCGGTCAACGGAGGCACAAGCCATTCGCGAAGCCATGGCGGATATCAAGAATCTTGACACCGTATTGGGAAATTTCTCGTTTGACGCTGACGGGGACGCGGCGCACGACGCAACCATACTGACCGTAGAGAACGGTGAATTTAAGGTATTCGAATAGGATCTTGCAGACAAAACAGGTAGGATGGAAGAGTGGAAACTTGAAAGGCGGCAACGCGGCGTTGGATATGAGTACTTGACAAGGGAATTGATTCTTAGGATAATGCTTGTCACACATCACGTATCAACCAACAAAAAGGAGATTCAACATTAACATGACTCGTATTACAAGATTGGCGTTTGTAATGGCAATTATCGTCCTGATAGTGGGAGTGTCGGCCTGCGATCAACTACTCCGAATTCTTTCGGACGACCAGATGACGGGTACAGAAGTGCCTCAATTTGCGGACTTCAGTGGAGACATTTCGGTCGGCGTGGTTTTGCCTCTTTCGGGGAGGCTGGCATCTTCCTTCGGGGTGCCCATGGACAAGGGTCTTCAACTAGCGCTTGAAGAGATTAACAACGGTCAACTCGGCAATGCAAGAATAAAATTTGTCGTCGAAGACGACATGAGCACGGTAGAGGGTGCAGTTGCGGCCTTCGAGAAACTAGCTCATCAGGATGGTGTGTCGGTGATTCTCGGCCCCGCGACCTCAGCCATGACCAAGGAAGCGTTCCCGATTGCCGAGGATAACAGTGTTGTAGCTGTTAGCCCGACTTCCGCCGCACGTGGCCTGAGCGCACTTGGCGAGTA
Source organism: Candidatus Poribacteria bacterium (assembly GCA_965204085.1). Lineage (GTDB taxonomy): Bacteria > Poribacteria > WGA-4E > WGA-4E > JAJDTR01 > JAJDTR01. Next base: position 1,408,262 of record CBDBEE010000003.1, read on the forward strand.
TGTCTTCCGCGTCTCGCTTGCGACAGATGTGTTGATACCCAACGGAATCAATGCGACTCACGCAAAGCTGGGATACAAACGGGCAGCGACGATGTACGATGAAACCGATCCGTTCTCCGTGGACAGCGAAGATGCGCTGCAAGAAGGGCTGGCTGCGGTCGGAGTTGAAGTATTGGCAACGGAAACCTTTGAGGGTGGTGACTCGGACTTTTCCGAGCAATTGACTCGAATATTGGAAGTAAATCCCCAAATTGTCTTTGTGTCTTCCCTCGCACCGGACAAGTCCGAAATTTTAATTCAAGCGCGGGAAATAGGCATACCAACCGCCATACCAATCGTCCTGCGAACGCTGACTGTCGGGGATGTCGAAGCCGCGGGCAGCGCTGCCGAAGGGGCAATGACCTTTACCGAATGGGCAAACGCTTCTGACAAAGCAAGAAATCAAGCGTTCGTCCAGAATTATAAGGCGAAATACGGAATAGAACCGACCAACTACGCTGCCAGGGCGTATGGCGCCCTCTACGTGTTAGCCGAAGCGGTAGCGAATGCCGGTTCGACGGATGCAACCGCGATTCGGGATGCACTAGCTAACGTCACGAATCTCGACACTATTTTTGGAGATTTCTCCTTCAATGAGGTCGGCGATGCGGTTTACGATCCGATTGTGCTAATCGTCGAGAACGGGAAACTCAAAATCTATGAATAGTCGCGGTGTCTAACACGTACCACGCATGACGCCGCGGTTTCGTGAAGGATAAAACTGAAAAAGCAGTACATGAGGAGAACCGCCATGAACTCTAATCGGATGACAAGATTCACGCTTGTCCTCGCAGTTACTTTCCTAGTTACTGGACTTTCCGCCTGCGATCAGCTACTAAGGATTCTGTCTGATGATGAGATGCCACAGATGATGGATCTGACGATTCCTCAACTAACGGGAATAAGTGGAGCGGTAACTATCGGTCAATCGGCACCCGAGACGGGGCGATTTGCCGCGTATGGTCCCCAAGGGGGAGGTGCAGCTCTGGCTCTCGAGGAGATAAACAATGCTCAGATTGGCGACGCGCGGATCGAAGTGATTACAGAGGATGATCGCAGTACTGTAGACGGGGCAATCGAAGCCTTCAACAGGTTGATTGAACGGGGTGTGCCGGTGATCATGGGACCCGGCAGCTCGGATCAGGCACAGGCTGCGTTTCCGATAGCAGACCAAAATGGGGTAGTTGCGTTTAGTCCTACGTCAGAAATTTCAGGATTGAGCGCCGTTGGCGATTATATCTTTCGCGCAGCGTTAACTACGGATGTGAAGATACCTGTCGGAGTGACATTGACTCAGGAAAAACTCGGCTACCAGAAGGCGGCAACCATCCTTCATGATGAGAACGATCCGTATTCTAAAAATAGCGACGAGGTGTTGAAGCAAGCACTAGCCGCGAACGGCGTAACGGTTATCGCCAGTGAGATCATTCAAACCGGCGAGACGGATTTCTCCGCTCAGTTGTCGCGGGTATCGGACGTCGCTCCTGAAGCCGTCTTCATCTCGGGCCAGCCCATCGAAATACCCAAGATTCTGCGTCAATTACGGCAGGATGCAACTATCGGCAATGTTCCCATTATCACGCCCCTGATAAGCATAAGTGACGTGACGGAAGCCGGTAGCGCCGCAGAAGGAGTGGTAACCTTTGCGAATTGGACAATCAACGCACCTACGCCTGGGAATCAATCCTTCGTCAAGAATTTCATGGAAAAGCATGGCATCGAACCAAATACCTTCGCCGCGCAATCCTATGCCGCCATGTACATCCTAGCCCATGCAATTGCCGAAGCGGGTTCCACGGATTCAACGGCGATTCGTGACGCCTTAGCGCGGACGAAAGATCTTGATACCGTCCTGGGCAAGTTCTCGTTTGACGCTGTTGGGGATGCGGTTTATGACCCGACCATTCTCATTGTCAAGAATGGCCAATTCGAGGTCTTCGAGTAATCGGAGATTGAGTTATCGCACGTACTCCCCCAGCAGTCTGGTTTCTAGGGATTTTCGAGAAAAGGGAAACGACGACTGACAATAAATTAAGAGACAGAGGTCTCGTAGGGAATAATGATCATTATTCCCTACAAAATCGCCGTCATGTACAACTAAAAACAAGGAGATTCAACATCAAAATGAGTCAAATGGCAAGGTTTTCGTTTATATTTGCAGTAATCGCGCTGATTGTGGGAATTTCTGCATGCGATGAGTTGGTTTCAATTTTACCTGGCGGGGATGCTCCCCAAGTAGGAGGTGTTGGTGGCGAAATCCCAGTTGGTCTCGTATACCCTGTCACGGGGAGGCTAGCCACCTTTGCCCTGCCCATATATCGTGGGTTTGAACTGGCTCTCGAAGAGATTAACAACGCCCAACTCGGCGATGTGAGAATGAAGTTCATCGTCGAAGACGATTTTAGCACACCGGAAGGCGCCGTTGAAGCCTACCAAAAGCTGATTGAACAGGGGGATGTGCCGGTTATTTTCGGACCGACGACATCGGGTCAAGCCGAAGTTGCATTCCCGATTGCACAGCAGAATCAGGTGGTGGCTTTTAGTTCCTCTTCAAACAAAACGGGTTTAAGTGCACTCGGCGATTACCTCTTTCGCGCAGGTCTTACGACGGACAAAATAATTCCCCCAGGTATCCGGGCAAGCCATGCAAAACTCGGTTACCAGCGTGTGGCGATAATATACGATGAAGTTGACTCTTACTCCATTGATAGTTACGAGAAATTCAGGGATACCCTCACCGAGCTCGGCGTTACGATTGTAGCAACGGAGACTTATGCGAGTAGTGAAGGAATTGAAGAACCTGACTTTTCCGCTCAATTGAATCGGATAGTGGCTCTTAATCCGGACGCCGTCTTTATCGCGGCTCAGCAGCCGGAGTTAACCGGGGTTCAGGTTCAAGGTCGCCAGCTTGGCATTTCGCCCGAGGTTCCTTATATTACCAGTCTTATAAGTGACGTGCAACTCGCGGGTAACGCCGCCGAGGGTGCAATCTCTTTTGCGGGCTGGATCGCTACCGGAGCAAACCCGGGAAATCTAGACTTCGTTCAGAAGTACCGGGCGAGGTACAACAGCGAGCCAAACGCTTGGACTGCACAGTCCCATGCCGCCGTCTACATTGTGGCCGAAGCAATTGCAAGAGCCCAATCCACTGACCCGTCCGCGATACGGGATGCCTTGGCGGATATCAGAGATTTTGACACCGTGTTGGGCAAGTTCTCTTTCGACGACGTGGGGGATGCGGTCTACGACCCGATTGTGCTAATCGTCGAAAACGGTGAGTTCAAAATCTTTGAATAGAAAGTCAACCTTTGGTAGTAGGCACACTCCGTGTGCCGTAACCCTTCGGCGCATTACAGCCTGGAAGCTCCCGCTGGACCGACAAACCCGGCAGTCTAGTTCGGCAGTAGGGAATAACGAAAAACTCTATGGGATTTCTATCGCAGTCTACACAATCTTCTATTGTGTGTATAAACCGTGCAAGAAAATACCTTGACAATTCATTGAGGCTAAACGATAATAGGACGATGCGACAGTCGCGCACGGATGTCCAAGCAAGAAATCTTGGAAAGAAACGGTTTTTCGGGGTGGAAATGAACGGTTGAATTTTACAGATGGCTTTGATTTAATTTCGAGAAAGTCGCAACTTGGATTTATCATCTCAATCAACAACAGAAAACAAACGAAGAAAAAGGAGATTCAAAATGGATACGAAATGGGTTGCAAAATTTGTATGCCTATTTGCAGTTGCCGTACTTATAGTCGGGCTATCCGCCTGCGATCAGTTAGTTTCCGTTTTGACTTCCGGCGATATGCCGGAGCCGCCTGAAGTCGGGATTACCATCGGCATTGTCGCAACTTTGTCGGGGCAGTACGCAGCCTTGTACGGCCAGCCAATACTGGATGGCTTTGAGTTGGCGCGGAATGAGATAAATAGTTCCAACCCCGGTACCCCGGGAATCGCCTTCATCACTGCTGACGATGGGGCTTCCGTTGACGGAGCAAAGGCGGCATTCAAAAAATTGATTGCAGACGGTGTGCCTGTAATCTTGGGTCCAGGATTCTCCAGTCAGGCGAAGGAAACCTTTCCCATTGCCACCGAGGGCGGCGTTGTGGCATTTAGCTCGACATCGTCCGCGTCCGGTATAAACAAAGCCGGCGACGCCAACTTCCGCTCCGGCTTAATCACTGCCCGATTGAACCCTTCCGGCGTTATGGTGACCCATGCGGCACTGGGCTACCAGAAGGTGGCTACAATATACGATGAAGCGGATACCTACTCCACAATTGGACACGGCGATCTGGTAGATGCGCTCATGGACAACGGTGTCGAGATTCTTGCGACAATGACCTTCCAAGGCGGCGATACCGATTTTTCAGCCCAGTTGACCAGCATCAAAGAGTTGAGTCCGGACGCTATCTTCGTTTCAGCCTTATCGGCAGAAATGGACGATATTCTGATACAAGGTCGAGCGCTCGGAATTCCAGCTTCCGTTCCCTTCATAATTCCCGAACTGAGTAGTGCCGAAGCGGTAGCCGCTGGTGCCGCAGCCGAGGGAACGATTTCTTTTAATGGTTGGTCCATCTTCGCCTCCACTCCGGGAAATCAAACCTTCATCGAAAATTATCGAGCGGTTTACGGTACCGATCCCGATGTGTGGGCGGCACAGTCTTATGCAACGCTGCATATTCTCAATGAGGCGGCTACCCGAGCTCAATCGACGGAGCCGATGGCAATCGCCGAAGCACTAAGAAACATTGATGGTCTCGACACAATTTTGGGAAGTTTCTCGTTTGATGAGAACGGCGACGCCATCTATGAGCCGTTTATCCACATTGTCAAAGACGGCAAACTTGAACTGTTTGACGATAGTCAGATGCCGGATGAAACAGGACTTGCTGCCGGGCTACCGATGGATATCGCTATGTATAGGACCTGGACGAGTGTCGAGATTGGCGCGCCAAGCGCACACGGCGTCGCACATGGACAGGGCGACAGAACAACCTACATCAATGCTCCAGGCGTCGAAACTCTGCAAGATATGAGCGCCGAAACCTTCCCGAGCGGAACCACGCTGGTGAAGGAAATCATGGACGATACCAACACCTTTCTGTGGCGAGCCGCTGTCATGTGGAAAACCGACGATATGATGTACGAAGACCACGCCGGTTGGAAGTACGTCCAATATCAACGCGAATCGGCTGATGCTGATTTTGTTGCAGCCGCTGGCGATGGCACCGATAAAGGGAGTAACGGTTGCCACGGCTGCCACTCCGCCGTAAACGATCCTGATGTGCCGGGCAGAGACTATGTTTTTGTTGAACTTCCCGGCTACGAAACCGCGGGCCATGGTACGTCCGATCACCACGATGAAGAGGCAGATCACCATGACGAAGAGGCAGATCATGACGATAATATGTCTGCCGACGACGGAGATGGTTCCAACTAATGCATAGCCTTGGCCGGAGCGAAAAACTCCTCAGATAGTGATCCCAGTTGCAAGTTTCGCTGAGGTGTCGCATCGCTTCTTCTTGGCCTTCGGTGTGCGCTAATCTATCGCCCGATTTCGTTGGCGTTTGGGGTTGATTTTCCCACCTGCCGCGAATCGGGCTTTTTTATGCTTTGTGCGAAGTGGAAAGGACTTTAATCTCAGTGACCGGAGGATCTCGGGTTACATTGCACGTAGATTAAGTGCCTTGTTGGATGCCACTTGAAATCGGGTCATTTCGGGCCGAATGGCACCTCGAAAGCAATCATGTGTGATTTCTAAAGAATTTCCATTCAACCCAACCCACCCTTTAGAGCCTGTTTGAATAGTCGGTATCAGAGCCATATTCAGTCATTCGAAGACAGTTTTTTCATGTTGTTGTGACTGCTCGCTATATACCTGTCGCCCCGCTGGGGCTTAGATGTGCGGGATTTCGGTGTTTCTACACACCTTTCGCCCCTCCGGGGCTTTTAGAGGCTGGTGCGCAGGGAATCTCTATCACAGTCGCTTTTCGCTTCTTTGATCGCACCCTACAAACTGTACTTTTCAAACAGGCTCTTAACGACAACTCGAGTCTTATGGGGCTACCATCGTAACCTCTGCGTACTTATCGAGCCCACCCGCTCTCTCATTTCTCTGCTTCCACTCGTGTCGGATTGATACACCGAAACTAATCTGTCATAATGTGACCGCGTCAGGATGAATCCTGAGAGGAATCAGATTATGCCCGGATCACAAATTCTAGCACCACTCGATACCGTGCCTGACTTCGCTAAAATGCCATCTGATATTGCCCAGACATTAATGAAGGTAAACCACTCGGATACGATGCCGTGCGATGTTCAGCACTTGGCACTATTGAGTCTACGGAGTTAAATCGGATTGTTGACAGAGAATGACTGACCCTTTGTGGCGTTCTCACCGACCATGGGCGAATGTGCACCTATTCTCAATCAGTCACTGATGACAATCTTCGTCTATAAGTCGTTGCAAATGATAATTACACATGTGGGATTTGGTCGGTTCGATTTGCAGTAGTGCAATGTGTTGTGCGTCTTCTGTTGGATCGATCTTAACCTTGCGACATGAGGTCGCGACCAGGAGGTCGCTCCTACAGGAGCAATTTTCAATCATCAAATCATCAACAAGAATGTGTAAATATGATTATCAATGACTATAGACTGTTAATATGCGGAGATTGGTAAAAAGCCGAAGTTAAATTGCAACGACGATGGGTTTGCGTGTATTGCGATAGAAGCTCCTGATGCAGTTGAGGGTAGACTCATCCTAATCTACCATAATCAAGCTCCGAGCTTGAAAAATTCGATGACTGTTCCAGCTTAAGAATTCTATGCGATGGGAGCGATTCGAGTTTGTTCAAGGGTTAGCTTGACACGTACGGGATTCAACATGGAGGCGGCAATTCAGCTTCATGGATTCGAAAATAAGTTGTACACATTCCTACGATTCACCTCAAGAACACGGAGATGCAGGGGCACACTCAACAGTTCGCCAAAGTGCGAGAGGGCAATCTCGAATGGCCCGTAGTTCTGAGGCGTGCAAAACATCGAGTGGGGAATGGTACATTTTTGAACAAGACACCTGCTAGCGCGACCCGTTTGAGATTATGGAAATTAGCTGGAGGAGTTTAAAGGCGATGGGAATTGAGTAGGATACAGTGACGAGAGTAATCATATCTAAATTTTGGTGATTGAGGCGCACTTTGTCTCACTCAAGACCCGATATGCAATGAATGGAAATGGATGGAGGAAAAATCGATGATTGATGATCACCGAGAAAATCTCCCTTTTCAATGCTCCCGCAACTTGAGTGCTATAGGGTTGCAGCCGTAGCACCCCGCACTTGTCCAGCCTTCCGGTTTTATTGTTTCCCATTCTCGAATTGGATTGATACGCTGACGCCAAGCTGTTATAATGCGAGCGCTTCAAAAAGAAATCTCAAAGGAGTAAAATTATGCCTACATCGCAAATTGCGGCACAACTTTATACAGTACGCGACTTTACAAAAACTCCGGCTGATATTGCCGAGTCGCTAAAAAAGGTGAAGCAACTCGGATACGATGCCGTGCAATGTTCGGCGCTTGGTCCAATCGAGACAGCCGAATTGAAACAACTGGTTGACGGAGAAGGATTGACCATTTGCGCCACGCATACCGACTACGAGCGGATGCGCACCGCCCCCCAGTCGGTCATTGATGAACATCAGCTCCTAGGTTGCAAGTATGTGGCGATTAGCAGCATACCCGGGACGAATCGCAGCGCTGAAGGGTATGCGCGTTTCGCCAAGGAAGCCTCTGAAGTGGCACAGCGCCTCGCCGAAGGCGGACTCGTCGTATCCTACCATAACCACAGCTTTGAGTTGGAGCGATTTGACGGACGTACCGGCCTGGAGATTTTATACGATGAAAGCGATCCAGATCTTCTCAAGAGCGAGCTTGACACGTACTGGATTCAGCACGGGGGCGGCGATCCGGCGGCATGGATTCGCAACTTAAAGGGACGCATCCCCACAATTCATGTAAAGGATATGGAGATGCAGGGGAGCACTCAACTGTTTGCCGAGGTGGGAGAAGGCAATCTCAATTGGACGGCAATACTCGAGGCGTGCAAAGAGTCGGGCGTGGAATGGTACATCGTCGAGCAAGACACTTGCCAGCGCGATCCGTTTGAGAGTTTGGGAATCAGTTTGAGGAATTTGAAAGAGATGGGGGTTGAGTAGGAGGCACGTCATCAGAATAGGAATTGCTCGGCGACGGAAAGTCGCGATCGGGAGATCGCTCCTACCGAACCTTGGTTCGTTCGCTTGATACATAACTGGCAAGGGGAATACTGTTTTCGTAAGAAATCTGCAATTATTGTATTGGTCAACGAGATGGTTTACACACCCCACTGCTCCTACCGATTGACAACCTCATCAATAAGGCTTGGATTTGGCAATCCAAGCCGAGCAGTCAGCAGCTATGAATGTCTCACATCGGGTTGACCATTACAGAAATCTGCAATCATCAAGCGGAGTTAGCATTTTCTCATCAAGAGTTGGGTTTCGCGGTTTTTTTTGCACGAAGGAGGAAATGGAAAACGGAATTCTCTCAGGCGCTGAATAGAACTCGGCTATCAAGCGCCCAACCAAGCCTACGGCGCTCCAATGATGAAGGTGAAGGAGCAAAAACGGGCGAGGGGACCTCGCCCCTACGATTACCGATTTCGAAAACCCGTTAGAGCAATTTCTCATAGGTTTCCGTTGAATCCACCACTCCGTTACAGCCATGGGACGGCACAGGGGCCGTCTCCTATAATTTAGATGTGAATGACTTAACCGTATAGAATTTTTGCTTGCAATAGCCTTCAAATTGTGATATTATTTCTATCGAGCCGCGAAGAACCTTTCCACCAGTGGAGGGAAAAGCATCGCGGTTTTTTTGTGCTTCTGGTACCGCTGACAATTGTTTGATCGCCAATTTGAAGAGACTTGAAATAGCCAGTGGAAAGTACGGCAATTGCGTACTCGGAGCGCGTTTGTAAGTATGACCGCCCGTCCAAGTCTTGGCGTATGGTATTATTTTGAGAGTGGGAGTTATTCCCGCTCTTTTATTTTGAGCATCCGGATTGTCGAATGACATCTCTGTTGAAGTCCTCAATGATCGAACTGCTTTCACCTGTTTTTGATCGAGAGGGGATTGAGATTGTCGATGTCGAGTGTCTGGGAAAAGGCAACGCACAGACGATACGGTTTCTGATTTACAAACCCGGCGGTATAACTGTAAGAGATTGCCAACAGGTGAGCCGTATGGTTCATCCTATCCTCGAAGTTCACGAATTGATAGATAGCGAAGTAACCCTCGAAGTTGCTTCACCGGGGATTGATAGACCGCTCACTACCGAAGCAGATTTTCTCAGAAACGTGGGGCGAACTGTTGAGATAGAAACAGCCTCAGCGACAGGTGAATCGTTGCAATTGAGCGGGACCGTAATGGATGTCAAGGACGGGATAGTTTACCTTGATGAATCCGGAAAAATAACCGAACTTAAAATCTCAACCATCATAAAAGCTCAAATCCAACTGATGTGGTAACATTTTGGGTGGCTAGTGGAGAGAAACCATGACAAGTGACCTGTTGATGATTGTTCGTCAAATCATGGATCAGACGGAATTGCCGCAAGAGACCTTCATTGAAGCGATTGAAGCTGCGCTCTATTCCGCTGCGAAAAGACGTTACGGCTCAACTCACGGGGTTACAATCAGGATAGATCCCGATCTGGGCGAGATTAGGTGTTTCGTACCCAAGAAGGTCGTCGAAATCATGCAGAGTTTCGCAAAAGAGATTCCGATTGAGGAGGCGGTAAAACTGAAACCCGACGCCCAAGTAGACGAGATGATTGAGGTTGAAGTTGACCCTAAAGAGTTTGGGAGAATTGAAGCTCAAACAGCACGCCAGATACTCGTTCAGAAAATCAAGGAAGCAGAACGAAAGCAAGTCTATGAGGAATACAAAGACCGAGAGGGAGAGGTCGTTACCGGGCACGTGCAGCGCATGGAACGCGGGAGTCTTATTCTCGATTTGGAGCGGACGGAAGGGGTGTTGCCATTCAGTGAAATGCCGCATCCGAATAATTACCAGCGGAACGACGCTTTGAAGTGCCTTATTTTGGAAGTTCAGGATAGCGTGAAGGGGCCGCAGGTCGTCCTTTCTCGCACACACAAGACTCTAGTTGCTCGTTTATTTGAGATGGAAGTTCCCGAAATTTATGATGGGCTTGTCCGGTTGAAAGCCATTGAGCGAGATCCGGGTGATCGAGCGAAAGTCGCGGTTACCGCAACCGTTGACGATATAGACGCGGTTGGCACGTGCGTCGGGGTCAAAGGATCGCGTGTCCAAACGGTTGTCCGCGAATTGGATGGCGAGAAGATAGATCTTCTAGAATGGGACGAGGATCCCAAAATATTCATAGCCCATGCGCTGCAGCCTGCCACAGTATCTCGCGTCACGATTGGTGAGGACGATAATGCGGAGGTTATTGTTCCGGACGACCAGCTTTCGTTAGCGATTGGTAGACGCGGACAGAACGCGCGACTTGCCGCACGGCTGACAGGTTGGAAAGTTGATATCAAGAGTGAGTCCGAAGCAGGTTCACAATTCAAGGAAGAGATTGTTGGTGAACTTTTTGGGGCAGAGCCCGAGGAAGAATCCGAAGTTTCGACCCAAGATATGGGGCTAGATCTAGCCGAGTTGGATGGGGTCGGCTCGAAGATAGCGACCGCCCTTAAAGACTCCGCGTTTCCAACCGTGGAGCTCTTGGCAACCGCCTCATTGGAGGATTTGTCATCGATCCCGGGCATTGGCGTCAAGACGGCTGAGAAGATACAACGCTCCGCACTGGAGATGCTCGACGTTTAAGATGAAATGGAAGAGAACTCGCGAACCATTTTGTACAAGGAGGCAGCGTGGCACCTATTGCTCTACGCACCTGCATTGGATGCCGAAGAAAATTTCCCAAGAAAACGTTGCTGCGCTTCGTGTGTCATTTAGATTCGCAGCTTCAAGCTGATAATACAGGTAAATTGCCGGGACGCGGGGCATATGTGTGCGAGTCGCAAGCTTGTATTACCGAGGCTTTCAAGTCACATAAACGCGTAAATTCACTGTTACGAACCAATCTGCCAAGAGAGATTGTCGTGCAGTTCAAGCGGGAACTTTTGAATTCGGTCAGCCGGGATTGCCGCGAGAGGGGGAATATCAATGAAAAAACGTACTGAAAAAAAGAAACCAGGCACTACTGAAAAGCGTGCAGACGAATCCAAAAACATCCGAATCTATGAGCTTGCAAAGCAGTATGAGATAAGTAGCAAGGAACTTATTGACGAGTTGCAGAGCTACGGTATTGCGGTCAAGAATCATATGAGTTCTCTTGATGCCGAAACGATTGCACTCATCGAAGCCGAACGCAAGGGAAAGGAATCACCCAAGCCAAAAAAGCATAAAGAAAAGAAAACACCCGATGCCAAGCCTTCACGTGACAAACCCACGGCGGCCGTTGTCGAGTCGAAACAGCCTCAACAGGATGAATCTGGGCGATTGCAAATTCAGGAGAACATCACGGTAGGGGAATTGGCTTCAACTTTGAGCTTCCGACCACCGGAAATGATTATGCGGTTGATGAAGCTGGGGATAATGGCAAATGTCAACCAACGTCTTAGTTATGATGCCCTCCAGGCGATTGGCGACAAATTTGATTTTGACGCCGTCCGCGAGTTGACCTTAGCGGAAAAACTGCTAGTAGACGAAGAGGATAATCCGGCAGATTTGGTTCCGCGTGCACCGGTGACCACGATTATGGGCCATGTGGACCACGGTAAAACCTCTCTGCTTGATGCGATACGAGAGTCGAACGTGATGGAATCCGAAGCGGGAAATATCACTCAACATATCGGTGCCTACAATGTTAAACTTGAAACTGGAAACGTCGTATTTCTCGATACACCGGGACATGCGGCATTCACCGCCATGCGCGCGCGCGGGGCGCAGGTGACGGATGTGGTTGTTCTTGTAGTGGCTGCTGATGATGGAGTTATGCCGCAGACAATAGAAGCTATAAACCATGCAAAGGCAGCCAATGTCCCGATTGTCGTTGCAATCAATAAGATTGATGTGGACGGCGCCCGGGTTGACTATGTGAAGGAGCAGCTGGGAAATCAAGATTTGGTACCTGAAGAGTGGGGCGGGCAGACAGTATTCGTTGAAATCTCGGCTAAAGAGAAGATTGGTATCGATTTCCTTTTAGAGATGCTACTACTGGAAGCCGAGTTGCTTGAATTAACGGCAAATCCGAACGGGCCAGCACGCGGCACGGTTGTCGAGGCAAAGTTGGATAAGGGGCGCGGTCCGGTTTCGACCGTATTGATGCAAAATGGGATGTTGAAAGTCGGGAATGCCTTCGTCGCCGGACGCTATTATGGAAGAGTTCGAGCAATGATGGACGACCTTGGTCATCGTATCAAGGAGGCGGGCCCCTCAACTCCGGTAGAGGTTTTGGGTTTCACCGGGGTTCCGGAAGCGGGAGATCGATTCTATTCCGTCGAATCCGAGAGGGATGCTAAAGCGATTAGTGATTCACGACAGGAGGAACATAGACAAATCCAGCTTGGTTCGCATAGCCATGTCAGCTTGGAAGACCTATTCCAGCACATTCAAGAGGGAGGAATCAAGGAATTGAACATTATTGTAAAAGGTGATGTTCAAGGGTCGGTACAAGCAGTCTCCGATGAATTAAACAAGCTGAGCACGGAGGAGGTTAAGATTAATGTCATACATCAAGCCGTGGGCGGAATTACTGAACCAGATATTTTGTTGGCGTCTGCTTCAAATGCGATTGTCGTAGGCTTCAACGTGCATCCCACGACCGGAGCCGTGCAACTGAAGGAGACAGAAGAAATTGATGTGCGAACCTACAATGTCATATACAACCTGATTTCTGATGTCCAGTCAGCCATGGAAGGACTATTAGATCCGGAAGTCCGTGAGGTGGTCATCGGTAGAGCGATAGTACGCGACTTGTTCAAGGTGCCACGAATGGGAACCGCGGCAGGCAGCTATGTCAACTGGGGTCGTGTGGCGCATAACCAGCCGGTACGAGTACTCCGCAATAACCGTCTAGTCTATGATGGCAAGGTCGATTCACTTCGCCGATTCAAAGAAAATGTCAATGAAGTCCAAGCGAACTACGAATGTGGTATCGGCATCAATGATTTCTCGGATTTCAAGGTGAACGACGTATTGGAATGTTATGTCTACGAACAGGTTCGCCGTTCTCTAAAGTAGAAACAAAGTAGCAGCGCAAAGTTTCCAAATCATCAAAACTACACCCCCAGCCGCCTTTGGCCTTAAATCCGCATGCGAGTCGGTGTTTGCAGGATTTTCCTGAGAATCCCAGAAAATCAGTCTCTCAAGCAGAAACGTCAGGTCGTGAAGAGCATTATTGACCGGGTGAAGAATCGGTTTAATGTAGCAATTGCGGAAGTTGACGCACTTGATGCTCATCAAACCGCCGTGCTCGGAGCCGTGACCGTTTCAAACGATCCCAGACATGTTAACCGAATCTTGTCTCATGTCGTGAACTTTATTGAAGACACGGGCTCAGCAGAATTGACCGATTACGAGATTGAGTTGAGTTGAGTTGAGAGGGCGATTCGAAATGTTTGAACATAAACGTTCAGATCGTGTGGGCGCACTCCTGCAACGAGAACTGAGCGACATTATTCATCGTTCTCTAAAAGATCCACGGGTCGGCTTCTGTACAGTAGGCCATGTCGAAGTATCTTCGGACCTTAAATATGCCGATGTCTTGGTTAGCGTGGTAGGCGACAATAAACAGAAGCAGACTACGCTTGCGGGCCTAAAAAGTGCTAGTGGTTTCCTGAGACGTGAGGTTGGGAATAGAATAGACTTGCGTTATACTCCCGAGTTGCGTTTTGCGCTGGATAAATCTGCGGACCATCTAATGAAGATAGATCGTCTCCTTAAGCAGGTGCAACAAGATACCGAGGACGATGGCCCCGTGACGACCGGCGAGTAGCCATGGACAACTATCAAGCGATTTTAGATGTATTCGATCGATATCAAACTTTTGCCCTGTCAGTCCATATCAATCCCGATGGAGATGCATTTGGCTCCCAACTGGCGCTCTATTCCTTTCTCCGAGATCTAGGAAAGCAGGTACAAGTTTTTAACACGGACGCGATTCCCGACAACTACCATTTTCTCCCTTTCAGCGAAGTCATCCAAGGTCCTGAGGACGTTCAAGGCTATTCTCCCGAGGTTCTTGTTATCCTTGATGCCAGCACACGACAACGAATCGGTGACAAGCTATGTCAAACGCTGATTCCGACCAAATCTGTCGTCAACATAGACCACCACGATACGGGCGATCGTTTCGGAGATTATAACCTTGTAGAGACTACCGCATCGTCAACATCAGAAATCGTTTATCGTCTAATAAAACATCGTGAGATGGCTATCGGAAAAGATCGCGCTCTCTGCTTGTATACGGGTATCATGTTCGATACCGGTTGTTTTCGATACAGCAACTCCGCTCCTGATGCACATCGGATTGCGGCAGAACTCATTGAACAGGGCGATTTTCCCGTTGATGAGGTGTATCGCAAAGTGTATGAGTCGGTACCGCTGGGGAAGATACGACTTTTGGCAGAAGTGTTACCAACATTGAGCCTGACTCCAGACGGAAAAATCGGGTGGTTATGTGCAACGCAGGAGATGTTTCGGAAAACCGGAACTACTCCCGATGACGTAGAGGGTTTTGTGAATCACGTTCGCGCGATTGACACTGTCGAGGTTTCGATTTTTGTGAGCGAACTTGAGGATGGGACATCGAAGGCCAGCTTGCGAAGCGAAGCGTATGTTGATGTCGGCAAAGTTGCCGCCGAGTTTGAGGGGGGCGGGCACCAGCGCGCCTCTGGTTGCATCATCGATGCGCCGCTTGAGTTGGCAATTAAACGGCTTGTCACAAATGCCCAACAACGAATAAATCCACCACTAACGGTAACTCTGGGAGCTAGCTCGGCGGTGCCATAGGTTTTAATCGGCTATCTCCGAGAATAGGCTGATAGTCAATATGCAGGTAGACGGCGTCTTCAATTTGAATAAACCACCAAGAATGACGTCCAGACAAGCCGTCGATCGAGTGAAGCGCATCTTTAAAGCCCCGAAGGCTGGACATGGAGGTACATTGGATCCAGATGCCACGGGGGTTTTACTCATTTGCTTGGGCAAGGGGACGAAGTTGTTCGATTGGCTACAGCAGGGAACCAAGGAGTACGAGGGCACACTCAGGCTGGGGATTACCACGGATACGCTAGATGCCAGCGGCAGAGTCAAAAAGGTTTCCGATGTCGGTCAGGTTACAGCGGAAGAGATACGGATTGTTGTTCAGCAGTTTGTAGGCGAGATTGAGCAAGCAGTACCAATGTTTTCTGCCGTGAAGCACAAAGGCAAGCGGTTGTACAAGCTGGCTCATCAAGGAGTCGCGTTGGACGAATTGCCGAGGCGAGCCGTTCACGTCAAATCACTTGAGATTCTGTCGGTATGCCCGCCGGATGTTCGATTCAGAGTCGTGTGCTCGAAGGGCACATATATTCGTGTGCTCGCTGCGGATATCGGGGCAGCTCTTGGATGCGGGGCCCATCTCTCACAACTCACCCGAACACGTTCAGGCGATTTCACGCTCGAATCGTCTCGCACGCTTGATTGGTTAGAGGAGCAGTCGTCTCAAGCATACGAGGCTGTTATCCCGGTGGATGCCGTGTTTGAAATGGGTAACAAGACCGCAGAAAACACAGATTATCACTAAGAATTTAGTTTCACCGGCATCTTGGTTCAGCTTGTTAGGCATATGGCACAGCAGTGCTCCTCGTGAATCGTATTTTCCGGGTTATGGTTGGAATTCCAATCTCAAACCCCAGGGATTGAGTTTGCAGATTTACTACAATTTGGAAGAAATTCCTGTACTTAATCGAGACTCAGTTGCGACCTTCGGCGTATTTGATGGACTGCATCTCGGTCACCAAGAAGTCATTCGCCATGTCGTCAGAGACGCAACCGCTCGTGACTTTTCGAGTACCGTACTCGCATTCTATCCTCATCCTTTAGCGTTTCTCGCTCCCGAAAGATGCCCTCCAATCCTCACTCCTCGACAAAAACGACTTGAGCTTCTTGGAGAGTTAGGCGTTGACACCGCAATCTTTGTTCGATTCGACGCGTATTTGGCGGAGATGTCACCAAGCACCTTTGTCCAAGAGGTACTCATTGGCAAATTACGTGCGAGGCAGGTCATCGTCGGATACGAGTGTCAATTTGGCAAGAACCGAGCGGGAAATGCGGAGGTTTTACAGTCGTTGGGGAAACAACTCAGATTCAATGTAACTATTATGCCGCCAACGTTGGTTGACGATAAACCCGTTCATAGCACTCGGGTGCGCGAAGCGATTGTAGAGGGTAAGTTAGCTTTCGCCACACAGTTACTCGGGCGCCCACACTCCATCATCGGCACGGTCGTTCGAGGGGATGGTCGAGGTCGCCAACTCGGATATCCTACAGCTAACATTCATACCGATAATCAGGTCCACCCTCCAAACGGTGTCTATGCCATTCGGGCTAAGCTGGAAGGGCGGATCTATGGGGGAATTCTGAATATGGGAGTGCGGCCAACTTTTGATGGGTTGAAGTTTCAAATCGAGGCGCACTTATTCGACTTTAATGAAGAGGTATACGACAGAGAGATTGAAATCTTTTTCATCAAGAACATCCGCGATGAGCAGCAATTTCCAGACATGGAATCCTTGGTGAAGCGGATTAATCAGGATGTCAAAATTGCGCATGATATTTTAGATGTATAGCACAAGTTGCTGCTTACAAGATTATAGATATGCACCATCGTTTTAATCGAGAACAGTTCATTAATTACGGAGATTTCGTGGCGCAAAGGATCTCTACGCACTCGCTATTTGCTCGCTTTATCTGTCAGTCTGCGCAGCACAAGCACAATCTAACGGATTGTGCTACTAATACCATTTCTATAATATGGAAGTGCATTGATTACGTGGATTAAGTAAAGAAACTTGCTTGGAGCGAAACAACAGCCTCGTCCCTACGCAAAGTCCGCGGGGCAAGATGCCCCGCCTACAGAGAAAATTGACGATATAAATCAGACATCATATGCACCATTATTCGAGCGAAATGGTATAAGTTGGCAACTTAGGTCATTTAAATTTGGGACCAGGTAACGGCAGTGTTTGAGAGGGTACAGATCCTGAGTTGATATGTGCCCCATTCTTGGCTCTGTCTGCCACGCGGTGTGATTGTCGATTGAAGAATATGGGGTTTCCCCGCAACAGAAGGTCGCGATTCGCAAATCGCACGTACCAGCCTTACACATTGAGAAACCCAGCGCGGGGACGATTGACGCGTGGCTAATCGCAATTTCGTCGCGGCTCGGAATACGGCGTAAATGTCTTAGAGGTTGTTGAACTTTCCCTTTCGCAATTTTGATACGGTGTGATATAATATGAAAGAACCATGCAGAGCGAAGTGAAGAAACTATTGAATAAGGAGGTGAATCTAGGTGGCACTCAATGCAGAAATGAAGGCAGAACTGCTCCAAACACACAGGCAGCACGATAGGGATACCGGGTCGCCAGAAGCACAAGTGGCACTCATCAATTCTCGGATTCGACAACTGACCGACCATTTTCGCACGCACAGAAAAGACCATCATTCAAGATACGGACTCTTCAAACTTGTGGGGAAACAACGTCGATTATTACGCTACCTTTATAAGAAGGACAGTCAACGATATTATCATCTTATAAATCAACTCGGAATACGGGACACATTAGGATCAAGAGGGAATTGACCATCCACCGTAGGAGTGTTGAGGAGGAAACAAAGTGAAAGTAGAAATGCAACTTGGAGGTGAGCAACTTTCAATTGAAACGGGGAAGGTTGCCAAGCAGGCAGATGGAGCTGTCTGGGTCCAGTACGGTGGAACGGTCGTCTTAGTGACAGTCGTTGCCGAAATGAGAGAAAGTAATCTCGATTTCTTTCCACTAACGGTAGATTATCGAGAACGCGCCTATGCCGCAGGGCGGATTCCAACAGTTTATGGAAGGCGTGAACCACGACCTGGAGTAGGAGAGCAGTTGGTCTCGCGTTTAATAGATCACTGCATTCGACCTCTGTTTCCGAAAGATTTTAAGGCAGAGGTACAGATTCTATGTAATGTTCTTTCTTCGGATCAGGTGCATCCTGCCGATGTTCCAGCACTGATCGGGACCTCAGCGGCGTTAAGTATATCGGACATTCCTTTCAATGGTCCCGTTGGAGCGGTTACCGTCGGTAAGCTAGACGGGTCATTGGTCATCAATCCGGTCTACGAACAACTGGAACCGGCGGAGATAGAACTCTTCGTCAGTGGCACGGCGGACGCGGTCATGTCTGTGGAAGGCGGCGGACACGAGATTCCAGAAGACGAGGTCATTGAAACAATCATTGTAGCGCATGAGGAAATTAAGGAAATCATCAGGTTACAAGAGGGTTTGGTTGCACTCTGCGGCAAACCGATACGTGAATACCAAACGAAAGAGATTGGCGAAGCGTTGAACACTCGAATCCGCAGCCTTGCCACCTCTAAGATTCGAGAATCCATCGGCATGGAGGACAAGAAAACTCGCGAGGATTATCTGGAGCAAGTCCAAGTGGATGTGCTTTCGGAAGTTCTTGATGGCGATGTCGAAGAGGAGGACGTTGTTGCTACGGAGAAGGATACCATTTCCATATTGGGCGACATCGAAAAAGAGGAGATGCGCCAATCCATTTTGAATGAAGGCAAACGGGTTGACGGTCGTAGCACAACAGACATACGGCAACTCACAGGAGAGGTCTCGGTGCTCCCGCGGACACATGGTTCCTCTATCTTCACGCGCGGACAGACTCAAGCCCTCTGTGTGACGACACTTGGAACGGCTGGAGATGAGGATCTGCAACGCCGCCTTGATGGAGAAACGAGACATTCGTTCTTTCTCCATTACAATTTTCCGCCGTTCAGCACAGGAGAAGTCAAGCGAATGATGGGGCCTGGTCGCCGGGAAATCGGTCATGGGTCGCTTGCCGAAAAAGCAATTCAGCCGGTCATTCCATCCAAGGATGATTTTCGTTATACGATTAGGGTCGTGTCAGAGATACTTGAATCAAACGCCTCCTCATCAATGGCGACTGTCTGCGGCGCGACTTTAGCGCTCATGGACGCTGGCGTCCCCATCACAAAACCTGTTGCCGGAATTGGTGTCGGATTGATCAAGGAAGGCGATCAGGAGGTTATTCTGACTGACATGCTTGGCACGGAAGATTTCCTCGGAGATATGGATTTCAAGGTTGCGGGTACGCGTGACGGTGTCACAGCAATACAGATGGACATCAAAATCAACGGGGTTACTCCGGACTTGATGAAGAGGGCAATTCATCAAGCGAGAGAGGGGCGTTTAGCCGTACTTGACAGGATGAGCGAGGTTATCGCCGAACCTCGTACCGACATCTCCGTGTATGCACCGCGCATTTACAACATTCAGATTTCTCCGAACAAAATCAAGGATCTCATTGGGCCGCGTGGCAAGGTTATTCAAACCATTCAGGAAGAAACGAACACCACTGTAAACGTTGAGGACAGTGGAAATGTCGAAATCGCAGCTACAAGCGCCGAAGCAGCCAACAAGGCAGAGGAGATGATTCGTGAAGTCACCGCCATGCCCGAGGTCGGCAAAGAATACAACGGAAAAGTTGTGCGAACAACGACGTTCGGTGCATTCGTAGAGATTCTTCCCGGACAGGATGGGTTGGTGCACATTTCGCAAATGGGTGATGGATACGTCCGGAAAGTTGAAGATGTCATGCAAGTGGGCGATGCGGTTACGGTAAGCGTAATCACGATAGATGATCAAGGAAGGGTCGATCTTGCTCTTGCCGGTGCAAGTGCAGAATTATCGGCGCCGGATTCTACGACAGACCAGGGAGATCGCAGTGCTCCTCGCGAACACGATCGAGGACGTTCCTCTTCCCGCGACTCGCGAAACAACCGACCGGGGCGTGGTGACAACGCGCGCGATTCCCGTAACCGGAGGTCTCCGCGTATACCAAAAGGACGTTTCTAAGCATTTAGCACCGGGAACTAAGTTGTGGCCTTGGTGTGAAGTCAATCGGTGCGGATGAGTAGGTGGTTTTGCATTACCCGAAACTATCTCTATTTTATCTCTTTTGGTCGATGTATATTGACAAGAGTTTTTTCCGATGCAAGCAAAGGACCGCGTATCAAAGAGAGTTGGCCAATCGAAAGGCGATTTACTAGATCAGAAATGGCTAACATATCTTTTGGTGTTTATTCTGATTGTGTTGATTGGTGTTTTTGTGGTGTCGTTGAGATATCAGGACGCACTTGTTCGATACGCGAAAGACTTTGTACAACGTGCAAAGGATGCAGTCGCCGCCAGTTTCGGTCTAAAAGAGATGCTTCGAGGGTTTGAATATCAGAGTTTCATAAATCAATTCGCATTCGCACCGGTTACAGCGTCACCCAAACTGTGTAATTTCTCTCCTACCAAATCGTTCCCTCATTTCCTGCCAGCGCTTGAATCCAAATCAATGGCGATGGAATAACGCACGCCGGAGGACTGTCGTATGCGCACTGTGTTCCTTCTTAGGTGTTTACCAATCTTGATGTGTCTCGTACACGGATGTGGCTACGTGTCAACCTCCTCCTATCTCGAACACATTAAAACAGTTCAGATTGCCCCCGTTCAGATTGAGGATTCCGATATTACATACGATGTCCAGTCGGATAGACCTTATGATGAAATTCTTCAAGAAAAACTGACAGAGCGGTTTACCCGCAAGTGGCGCGACGGGAACGACGCCGTACTTGAGATTACGATTCTAGACTACGATTTGAGAGAGATTGACTTCGGGGCAACCAATCAGCCGGAGAAGTTGCGCATGAGCCTACAGGTCGACTATCGATTCTCCGATCGAATCAATAACAAAATCATCGATCAGGATGATAGTTATTTTCAGGTATTTGACTTCTTTATCGTCTCGGGAAGGGACGAAGAACCGATGTCTGTTCAACAGGCACGTACAGAAATCTTTGATGAGTTTGTAGACGATCTCTTTCAGCAGCTTGCGGAACAATGGTAAAGTCAAGGGAATACTGGTTAAAGCTGTCGGGTGCGATTTTGTTCGTATGCGGCACGGTGAACCTCCTTTCCTGCAGTTCTGAGCAAAGGAACTATACCGCTCTCGCTCGGGACGGGCAATACGTCTTTGGCGTATGGAATACACATTCTGAGAAAGCTGCGGCAATACTTATAGATCGGATAGCGCAGGCAGGTGTGCGAGAAAAAGCACACATACCATCTTTATCGATTAAAACCTCTCTCAATCCGGTAGACTTGCTACCTGTAGATGGTGATATTCCCGACTGGGTTAGATCGCGTAATCCGAGCGGGTATACGGCGAAGAATCTCTATGAGGACACTGTTGGCGGTCACCCTGAGTTGTATCACGCCTATGGCGTTATCGAGCAAGCCGAAGTGGAATACCAGACGCCTTTGCTCCGTTCCTACCCCTTAATTCGTGTTGAAATTTTTGACATGAACACCCCAGAAAATGCTTTCGGGATATATAGTTTCAACCAGTATCCGGAAGCGGAATCCGAGTGGGTTGGCAATCGTGCAGTGATTACCGGAAAATTCTTACGGTTCTGGAAGGGGAAGTATTTTGTCGAGATTGAAGGATATGAATTTGCCACGAAGGTTGAGGAGGGGATGATTGAACTAGCGAAGTCGGTCGCCAGTCGCATCAAAGATCCGCCGACAAAACCACACCTCGTGAAGCTACTTCCTGCAAAGAGAATCCCGTACAGCGTCAAATACTTCTTTGATGATACCACATTGCGAAAAATTTATAATTTTTTGCCAGAGGATGGCCTTCGGTTGGGTGACAACGTGACGGGCGCCTCCGCCTCGTATATACATAAAAAAAGCGGGATTGAACATTGGGCCGAAACGATGGTGGCTTTTCTCATTCGTTACCCCAGCGAGTTAGTAGCGACCGATGCCTACGACAGCTATCGGGATTATCTTGTAACTCAGGCTGTTTCCGTTAATTCACTTGAGGGTAGAGGGATTGTGATCCAGCAACAGTGAAAATAGATTTTCTCGAATTGAATAATTGTTTAGGAATGGTGCGAAGCTCTGTCACTTTGTTTCTATGCGCATCATTTTTTCTTGCACGGCCATGTCAGACGATCTAAAGCGTACCCCGCTCTTTGACATCCAGAAACAACTCGGAGCACGGATGATTGGATTTGGCGGTTGGGAAATGCCGGTTCAATACAGCAGCATAGTTGATGAACATCTAGCCGTGCGGTCGAATGTCGGTATACTTGATCTTTCTCACATGGGGGAGATTGAGGTTAGAGGTTCAGGAGCGTTACCACTAATCCAGAGACTAATCACCAATGATGCCTCAAAGCTCAGTGATGGACGAGTTTTATATTCTCCAATGTGTACTGAAACGGGCGGGATTGTGGACGACCTTCTCGTTTATCGCTTCGACGCATCTCGATACATGTTGGTTGTTAACGCCTCAAATATCGACAAGGATTGCGACTGGCTGCATGCTCACAACAGTAACGGTGCAGAGATTTCCGATGTAAGTGATGACACAGTCCTCGTTGCGTTACAGGGAAAGAATGCTCTTCCTATTCTACAGGCACTCACAAAGATTGACATCTCGTCAATTGACTACTATTGGTTTGCCGAGGACAAGGTTAAAGGAATCCCAGCCTTAATTTCCCGCACCGGATACACGGGGGAAATTGGATTTGAGCTATATGTGGATGCGAATCGCGGCGCGGAGGTGTGGCAGGCTCTATATGATGCCACATTAAATGTAGATGGAAAACCCGTAGGTCTCGGCGCGAGAGATACGCTGCGATTAGAAAAGAGGTTCTGTTTGTATGGGAACGATATTGACGAGACGACTACGCCGTTAGAGGCGGGGTTACGCTGGACGGTGGCGTTTGACAAGCGGGATTTTATCGGGGCAAACGCTTTGACTCAGCAGCGCGAAACCGGTATCGAACGGCGTCTCGCCGGATTCAAAATGTTGGATCGCGGAATTGCCCGGTCGCATTATAAAGTCTATCATGGAGACTTGCCCGTCGGGGAAGTTACGAGCGGGGCTCCGTCACCGAGTCTAGGGTGCAATATCGGGCTTGCGTACCTGCCGATAGAACAGAGCCAGAGAAAGACGAAAATCGAGGTTGAAATTCGAGGGAAACGCCACCCTGCAAAGGTGGTGTCAACACCGTTTTATAAATGACATAATGATACGTCACTCAGTGTGAACTTTCAAGAAAAAGTCAGGAGATTGGATGTATCCGGAAGAGTTAAAATATATGGAGAGTCACGAATGGGCAAAAAGTGAGGGAGACGTGGTCACTGTCGGCGTCTCCGATTTTGCTCAGCAGGAAATCCAAGATGTTGTCTACGTTGAACTTCCAGAAATCGGTCAGAATCTCGAGCAAAAGAAGGAATTTGCCGTTATCGAATCTGTCAAAGCGGCATTCGACATCTACGCTCCCGCCAGTGGTGAGGTTGTCGAAATCAACGAGGAGCTCGAAGATTCCCCAGAATGTATCAATGAAGATCCATACGGGGCGGGATGGATAATCAAAATTCACTTGAGCAATCCCAGCGAACTAGACAACCTTATGTCTGTGGATGAATATCGGGCGAAGCTTGAGGCTGAAGCGGTAGCGTAGGATGGAAGCAACGAGAGATAAAACAACCCAAGCCCTCGGTTTCACAGATAGATTCGTGAATCGACATATTGGTGCTCAGCCAGACGACATTGAACAGATGTTGGAAAAGGTTGGATATGACTCCCTTCACGCTTTCATTGACGATGTTATCCCACCTCACATCCGCCTGAATCAATCGCTGGGCATTGGCGCGGGGTATACCGAACACGAAGCCTTGCAGCTTTTAAAGGAAATTTCCTCGCAGAATAAGGTTTATCGCTCATTTATCGGAATGGGCTATTATAATTGTATCCTTCCACCGGTAATCCAACGGAACATACTTGAAAATCCTGGCTGGTACACCGCGTACACACCGTACCAAGCGGAAATTTCACAAGGGCGTTTGGAAGCTCTGCTAAATTTCCAAACGATGATAATTGATCTTAGTGGAATGCCAGTCGCCAATGCCTCACTTCTTGACGAAGCAACCGCAGCGGCGGAAGCCATGGGAATGTGCTTTGCCGCAACGAAACATCGGGACACGCCGACGTTTTTCATATCGGAAACATGCCATCCTCAGACAATCGCCGTCCTCCGTACGCGCGCAGAATCAATGGGAATTGAACTGGTTCTCGGCGATCATCGCAGTGTGCAATTCGATGAACCTATTCTGGGGGCGATTATGCAATATCCTGCCAGCGACGGTCTGATTTACGATTATCGTGATTTTGCCGAACAGGTTCACGAAGCTGGCGGATTGCTAGTTGTTGCTACTGATCTCCTCGCCTTAACTCTTCTCCTTCCACCAGGGGAGTTTGGCGCCGATGTCGCGGTGGGATCCGCGCAAAGGTTTGGTGTGCCCATCGGTTACGGCGGTCCGCATGCCGCATTCTTGGCGACAAAAGATGAGTTTAAACGCAGGGTGCCAGGACGAATTGCCGGACTTTCACAGGACACCGAGGGACGACATGCGATTCGACTTGCACTTCAAACTCGGGAACAACATATCCGCAGAGAGAAAGCGACGAGCAATATCTGCACAGCGCAAGTGCTGTTGGCCGTGATAGCGAGTATGTACGCCGTTTATCACGGTCCTGAGGGGTTGCGCAGGATTGCGAAGCGCGTTCATAAACTCACTGGTATATTGCGAAGAGGACTGGAATCGTCCGGCTACACAATTGGCGAGGGGGCGTTCTTTGATACAATTTGTATTGAGCTTGGTTCGGTCGATCTAGATCGGCTGTTGGAAACGGCTCGCGGGATGAAGATAAACTTCAGAGTGCTTAACCGCGATCGCATCGGTATTTCGCTCGACGAAGCAACTACTGCTAAGGATGTTCAAGATTTGCTTGATATTTTCGCGCTTGGAAGGAAAGAACTGGCTGAAATTAAGGGTTTGGACTTGGATAGCGCCGTTTCGGATATGGATATTCTGGCAGGGCTGCAGCGAACTACCACGTATCTTTCACACCCCATCTTTAACAGTTACCATTCGGAGACGGAGATGTTGAGGTACATCCACAAACTCCAGGAGAAGGACCTCTCTTTGACTCGCTCGATGATACCACTCGGCTCCTGTACAATGAAATTGAATGCGACTACCGAGATGATTCCGGTAACTTGGAGCGAATTCTCACAATTGCATCCGTTTGCGCCTCGCGAACAGACGATTGGATACCGAAAACTTTTCTCACAGCTGGAATCTTGGCTTTCTCAAATCACCGGATTTGCCGGCATCTCGTTACAACCTAACGCCGGATCCCAAGGGGAATATGCCGGGCTGTTAGTGATTCGCAAATACCATCAGAGTCGAGGTGAAGAGAATCGAAATATCTGCTTAATCCCGAAGTCTGCGCACGGGACGAATCCCGCCAGTGCCGTGATGGCGGGGATGAAAGTCGTCGTAATTGATTGCGACGATGCGGGCAACATTGACCTCGTTGACCTGAGAAGAAAGAGCGAGGAACACAGCCATGATCTAGCGGCTGCCATGATCACCTATCCTTCCACTCACGGTGTTTTCGAGGAGGGAATCCAGCAAATTTGCGAGGTTGTGCATCAACACGGCGGTCAGGTTTATATGGATGGCGCCAACATGAACGCCATGGTGGGCTTATGTCGTCCGGGGGATTTTGGACCGGATGTCTGCCATCTGAACCTTCACAAGACATTCTGCATTCCACATGGCGGCGGTGGTCCCGGAATGGGGCCCATCGGAGTGAAAAAACATCTCAGTCGCTTCCTTCCGACGCATCCACTTGTATCCGTGGGTGGAGAGGATGGAGTGGGAGCGATTTCCGGCGCGCCCTGGGGTAGTCCGAGTATTCTCCCAATTTCGTGGGCGTACATTGCCATGATGGGGGATGAAGGATTAAAGAGAGCCAGTGAAGTGGCTATTCTAAACGCCAACTATGTTGCTAAGTGTTTGGAACCGCACTATTCGGTGCTCTATAAGGGTAGTCACGGGCTTGTTGCGCACGAATGCATTGTCGATCTTCGCGACATAAAGAAAGCGACGGGTGTCGGAGTGGGTGACATCGCGAAGCGCCTGATGGACTATGGTTTTCATGCTCCAACCGTGTCATGGCCCGTCAATGAAACGATGATGATCGAGCCCACGGAAAGCGAATCGAAACAGGAGTTGGATCGGTTCTGCGAGGCACTGATTTTAATCCGCGAAGAAATTTCCGAAATTGAAAAAGGAGACGCGGATCGCGCCGACAATGTTCTCAAGAACGCACCTCACACGGCAGTACAGATTGCTCGGTCAGACTGGACACACGGCTACACAAGGGAAAAAGCGGCTTTCCCCGCACCTTGGACACGCGAAAATAAGTATTGGCCGCCGGTTTCACGGATAGATGAGGTGCACGGAGACAGAACTCTAATCTGCGCATGTCCTCCAATGGACTCGTACGGCAGTTAAAACGACGAATTCGTCATTACGGATTTACGATTGATGTAGTCGCCTAATCAAATGAAAGCAATTATCATAGGAGCCGGGGAAGTGGGATACCACACCGCACGGGTGCTAACTGCCGAGAGGGATCACGATGTTGTGCTCATCGACCAATCGGCAGCCGTCTGTCAACGCGCCCAAGAACAGTTGGATCTCATTGCGCTGCAGGGATCGGGCGCGTCTCCAACCCTTTTGAAAAGGGCGGGCATTGATAATGCGGGGCTACTGATTGCCGTGACTAACAGCGATGAGATCAATATCCTTGCTTGCGCAATCGCGGCGCAATTTCGCGTCCGCACAAAAGTTGCGCGCGTGTCTTCTCCGGAATACTTTGAAGGGGAAGGCGGACTCCATCCGGAAGATTTGAAGATAGATCTTCTCATTAATCCCGAACAGCTTTGCGCGCAGGAGTTTTACCGTCTCCTTAATACGCCTGAAACGCGTGAAATCGTCGAATTTGAGGATGGCAAAGTCCGGTTAGTTGCATTCCGCGTAAAATCGCCGAACCCGTTTCAGGGGAAATCGATGATTCAGCTAGGGAACGAAGGGCTGGTATCCCATCTGAGATTCACCGGAATTAAGCGCAAGGATGGTACAACGGTTGTTCCCAAAGGCAATGACGTCATTTACGAAGGTGACGAGGTATTTGCAATAGGCAGCCAAGAAGCCGTTGCAGATCTGCTAGAGCGTTCGGGCGTTTCCCTTGATGAGAAACTGAATCGAGTAGTTATCGCCGGAGCGGGACGTATCGGGATATATCTTGCACAAACCCTTGAGCGAGACGGTGTAAGTGTCAAGCTAATTGAGATAGATAGGGAAAAGGCAGAAATTGCGTCAAGGACTCTGAAACGCGCAACTGTTCTTCACGGGGATTACCTTAAACCCGGATTTCTTGAGGATGCTGGCGTCCAAGAAGTCGACGGATTCGTTTCCGTTACCGGCGATGACGAGAATGACATTATGGCTTGTGTGACCGCAAAACAGAGCGGCGCTGCGCGTGTTCTGGCACTGGTACAGCAACCGCGTTATCTACCCATCCTCGCAGCCATTCCCACGCTTGATTCGGCAGTTAGCCGCCATCTGACTGCGGTCGGAAGCATCTTGGGCCTTGTCCGTAGGGGGCATATCGTGTCGGTGGCATCACTTCGAGAAATAGACGCGGAAGTCATTGACATCGTAGCGGAAGCCAATTCCAAAATCGTTCGCAAAGATTTGATTTCACTGGGACGAAGGTTTCCTCGTGACGCCCTCATCGGTGCCATTGTGCGGCGCGAAACAGTGTTAGTACCTACAGGGAAAAGCGTCATTCAGGTGGGTGACCGCGTCATTATCTTTAGCATGCCGCACGCAATCCCAGAAATTGAGGATCTTTTTACGGCGCGGTAGCTCTTAAGCATTTGATTTCAAGGTGCCCAGGACAGTCCGTTCGGTCGCCGAATGCGACAGTATTGAGCGCTTCCAAGAATCGAGTTCTCGCGCGTACAAGCACAACCCATCCCTTGTGCGATTTTAACCGTGCTCCGCGATCCAATGGGTCACAAATCGCCTACCCACTAGCCAATCTTGAATTTTAGATTAGTTCTCTACACACTTGGCAACCTGCTGATTTTCCTCGCAGGATCAATGCTCCTTCCTCTTGTTGTAGCCCTGATTTATAGAGGAACCGATGGCGATACCGACTTCTGGGCTTTCGTGTTTTCTTTTGCGATTACATGTCTGATAGGGGTTGTCCTGCGCTTTGCCGCCAGGTCCAAGCAAGAACTGCGCAATAAGGAGGGAGCTGCAGTTGTCGCGTTCGGTTGGACCGCATGCGCCTTATTCGGGGCGCTACCCTATTTCTTCCATAGCGTTTTTGGCAATATAGACAGAAATTTTTTTGTTGAATTTTCGTTCTGCTTTTTTGAGTCCATGTCGGGGTTCACGACCACGGGAGCGACTGTCCTCACACAGATTGAAGGGATTTCCGAAGGCATTCTCTTCTGGCGCAGCTTTACTCACTGGCTTGGAGGAATGGGGATTGTTGTTCTAGCTGTCGCCATCCTGCCAATGCTCGGCGTCGGAGGGATGCAGTTGTTCCGTGCGGAAGCGCCAGGTCCCCAGAAGGAACGTTTAACACCGCGTATCGCCCAGACAGCGAAATTACTCTGGGGCGTCTACGTGCTTCTTTCGGTGGTCGAGGTGTTATTGTTGTGGCTAGGGGGTATGACGTGGTTCGACGCGCTTTGTCATACGTTTGGCACGATGGCGACTGGAGGGTTTTCTACCAAAAATCTGAGCATTGGTCAGTATGACAGTGTGTATTTCGATGTGGTGATCACTATCTTTATGTTCCTCGCCGGGACCAATTTTGCTCTGCATTACCGCGCACTACGCGGAAACTTCAGGAGTTATCTCAATGACGCCGAATTTTGCTTTTACGGATTAATCTTCCTGCTGTGTACAGGGTTAATCGTTTGGAACACGATGAGCATGAAAGTGGGAGAAACTGTCGTCTATGATTCGTTTGGAGACGCGCTGCGCTATGCTTCCTTTCAGGTCGGCGCCATCATTACAGGGACCGGCTATGGAACTTATGATTTCGAAACATGGCCCGCACTTTCGCAGTTTCTTTTGGTAGTTCTCATGTTCTTCGGCGGGTGCGCCGGATCTACGACCGGCGGGTTGAAGCAGATACGATTTCTACTCCTAATCAAACAGGGGTACGTGGAGATAAAAAGGTTAATACTTCCTCACGCGGTACTACCCGTCAAAGTGGGCGATCGAGTCGTTCCACAGGAGGTCATGACCAATGTGCTCGGATTCTTCTTTCTCTTTATCGGCATCTTTGCCATAGTAACTTGCATAATGGCAGCGCTTGGATTGGATCTCGTTAGCGCTGCGGCATCTACTATTGCGACGATGGCGAACATTGGTCCCGGTCTTGGCAGTGTGGGGCCTACTGACAACTATGCCCACATCCCGACAGTCGGGAAGTTCATTCTCAGCTTTTGTATGTTGCTGGGACGCTTGGAGTTATATACCGTGCTTGTTCTGTTTGCCCCCGAGCTATGGCGAAAATGACCGGTGCGACGCATTACGTGAAGAGACAGAATCGAAGATGGAAACAGATGAACTTCGTCGAGAATACAATTCCAGCGGGTTGTGCGAATCTGATGTGTATGAAAGCCCTTTTGAGCAATTTGAACTGTGGTTTCAACAGGCAGTTGACGCGAAAATCGATTTGCCGGACGCCGTGACGCTCGCAACGGTGTCAAATGACGGAATGCCGTCAGCGAGAATAGTTCTGGTGCGAGGATTCGACGAAAGCGGTTTCGTTTTTTATACTGACCATCAAAGTCAAAAAGGTCAAGAGCTGGCGAAAAATCCAAATGCCGCTTTGGTTTTCTATTGGCGAGAATTCGACCGGCAAGTCCGAGTTGCGGGATCTGTCAGCACAGTTTCCCGTGAAGAATCAGAAAAATATTTCCGAAGCCGCCCCGTCGGGAGCCAATTGGCGGCTTTGGCGTCAAATCAGGGCGAAGTTATTCCCAATCGGCAGGAATTAGAGGGTAGGTACAATCAATTAACGGAAACCTATCGAGATAAGGAAATTCCACTTCCGCCGTATTGGGGAGGTTTTCGTCTCTCGCCGCACTGGCTCGAGTTTTGGCAGGGACGTCCCAACCGCCTGCATGACCGACTCCGCTATACTTATCGTTCCGATGAAGGCTGGAAAATCGAACGGCTATCACCATAAAAATTTCTTCCCGCGGCCGCTTTATCGGGCAGTGTTCAAAGTAGAAAAAACACTTGACACAATTCGTAGAATATGTGATAATATAATCGCTTTTCCACTAATTGGCAGGTAGCATAGGGGATAGGTTGGTGTAACCTCTTCCTGAGTTGACACGAATTGTCCCACCAGTGAACCGCACGATTGGATGCTGCGTGTGTCCGATGTCCTTGTCTCCTAGATGGAATCAGGAACTACCGGTTACGACGTTTGTTCGTTCTTTGTAAATCGGATTTTTAAGCTAGAAAATGGGCGTTAGCTTGCCCACTTCTTTTTGGTTTGGGCATGTGAAAAATTTCACAAACGCTACAACCCAGCCAGATATCTT
Source organism: Candidatus Poribacteria bacterium (assembly GCA_965204085.1). Lineage (GTDB taxonomy): Bacteria > Poribacteria > WGA-4E > WGA-4E > JAJDTR01 > JAJDTR01. Next base: position 1,439,229 of record CBDBEE010000003.1, read on the forward strand.
GGTTTGAGCATATCAATCTACGCACACGAATGCTAATTGATTACCTGCCTATTCTGCTGTTATTGGTTTTTGCCGTCGGTTTTGCGGCTATCAATCTCGCCCTTACTCACCTCCTCGGTCCAAAGAAACCAACCCGTTCGAAACTTTCCGTCTATGAATCCGGCGTTCAACCTGTGGGAAACGCGCGCCAGCGATTCACAATCAGATTCGATCTCATCGCCATGCTTTTCATCATTTTCGATATTGAGGTGGTGTTCCTGTATCCGTGGGCGATTGTTTTCAAGAAGTTTTCTGAGAGTAGCGGCTATTTTATTTTGATTGAGATGCTTGTGTTCATCGGCATTCTCTTTTTGGGTTACATCTACGCGTGGAAGAAAGGTGGTTTGACATGGGATTAGAAAATAAATCTGACGACAATATCATCACCACCACTGTCGGCAAAGTAATCAATTGGGGACGAAAAAATTCGCTCTGGCCAATGCCCTTCGGGACCGCTTGTTGCGCTATTGAAATGATGGCTACGCTCGCGTCAAAGTACGATTTGTCACGCTTTGGAGCGGAAGCTATTCGATTTTCGCCGCGCCAATCGGATCTGTTGATTGTCTCCGGGCGGATTTCGCTGAAAATGATGCCGGTGCTAAAGAAGATTTATGATCAGATGCCGGAGCCCAAGTGGGTTATTTCAATGGGCGCATGTGCATCTTGCGGCGGCGTGTTCGATACCTACACGCTGATTCAGGGCGTCGATCAGTTTCTTCCCGTTGACATGTATATACCCGGTTGTCCTCCGCGGCCCGAAGATTTGATTGACGCGGTGATGCAGATTCAACGTCAAATTGATGCCGGTGAATTGCCCAAGGGTGCGCTTTCTGACGCAAACAGTCCTGCCGCTGTAGGATAAAACATTATGAGTGAAGAAGAAAAAGACACGACGAATTCAGATGAATCGTCATCCGTTTTTGGGAAGGTACGAGAGAAGTTCCAAGATGGTATCCTTGACCTGTCGGAGGAGTTCGACGAGTTAACAATGGTCGTGCGCAAGGATTCTATCTACGACATCTTGGAATTTCTGAAAACTGATGCGGGACTCTCTTACGATTTCCTCGTCGATGTCACGGCGGTTGATTACTCTCAGATGGAGGATGTGCTGAGGAAATACGATTATGCGCGATTCATGGTGGTCTATCACCTCTACTCGTATAAATCGGGTGACCGCCTGCGTATCAAGACGCCAGTGCACGAAAAAGAATTGTTTGTTCGTTCTGTGGTGCCGCTTTGGCAAGGCGCGGCTTGGCTTGAACGGGAAGCGTATGACATGTTTGGAATTGCGTTTGAGAACCACCCGGATTTGCGACGGATTTTGATGCCGGATGATTTTGAAGGGTATCCGCTCTGCAAAGATTATCCGCTGCGAGGTCGGGGTGAACGTGAATCGTTTGATTTTGAACGTCAAAATGCCTAGCCTCATTCAGTGACCCGACTTTGAGAAGGGAAGATAAACGGGACATGCACGCAGATATGGAACGTGTCGCAGGCGAAAAAATGATGTTGAACTTCGGCCCTCAACATCCAGCTACACATGGCACGCTCCGGATCGTTTTGGAACTTGATGGCGAGACGGTTGTCAAAGCCATACCTCATCTCGGTTACCTCCATACGGGTTTTGAAAAACTCGGGGAACACCTTGACTACAATCAGTATATTGTTGTCACGGATCGGATGAATTATCTCTCACCCCTATCCAACAACTTTGGCTACGTCCTCGCCGTTGAAAAGTTGCTCGGCTTAGAGATCCCCGAGCGTGGTCAGTACGTGCGGGTTCTCATGGCGGAGTTGTCTCGTCTTGCCGATCATCTCATCTGGCTGGGAATGGGCGCTCTTGACCTTGGCGCATTCACCGCGTTTCTTTACGGATTCAAAGAGCGAGAGAAACTGTACAGTATCTTCGAGAAAGCAACGGGTGCCCGCTTAACGACAAGTTATACCCGTGTCGGCGGAGTCTTGAGGGACTTGTACGACGGATTTGAGGACGAAGTAAATTCATTCCTTTCAGCTTTTCCGAAAACGCTAAAAGAAGTACACACCTTACTCACGCGGAATCGGATCTGGATGGATCGGACGAAAGAGGTTGGTGTTATTTCGGGCGAAGATGCCATCAGCTACGGTTTGACGGGACCCTGTCTACGCGCCTCCGGGGTCGAGCATGACCTCAGAAAGGCTGAACCCTATTCCTCTTACGAGGATTTCGATTTTGACGTGCCGGTCGGCGACAACGGCGACGTGTATGACCGCTATCTCGTTCGGATGGAGGAGATGGTGCAGAGTTGTCATATCGTTAGACAAGCGTTGGATAATCTGCCGGAAGGTCCCGTGAATGTTCCGGATAACAAGATCAGCCTGCCTGAGAAGAGGGACGCTTACGGACACATTGAAGGGTTAATCCACCACTTCAAGATTATCATGGATGGGCACGGTGTCCAACCGCCGCGTGGTGAAATCTACTCTGCTACCGAGTCGCCCAACGGTGAACTTGGATTCTACATCGTCAGCGATGGTAGCGGTACCGCCTATCGGATTCGAATTCGTCCACCAAGTTTATTGCAATTCCAAGTCGTGCCTCACATGGTTGAGGGAGGTATGGTCTCGGATATCGTTGCTGTGCTTGGAAGTTTGAATATCATTGCAGGGGAGTTGGACCGGTAAGATTGATTAGGCTACCGCTGTTGTTCAAGTTAAGAATACAGAACATTCGACGGAGGCAGGGTGAATCTTGGAGGCATCATACTCTTCATCAAAGACATGCAGGGCGCTATCGCGTATTATCGGGATATCCTCGGATTGCATCCGGATGAAGAACAACCGTTTCCGGCGGGCAGTTTTTTCCGCTTTGACACCGGGCAGTGCAAACTTTGCCTTCACAAGGCGGGCAAGCCGAACGGCGGAAGACAAAAGATTGTCTTTCACGTCGAAAGCGTAAACGACATTCATCGGAACTTGAATGCTAAGGGGCTGCGTTTGAAACCGTTAAAGAATGAGGATGGTCTAGCGGTTTTTGACATTAGAGATCCTGAGGGCAACCGGATTCAGTTTTGGGGTAACTACTAGCTAAGTTTCTCTTACACCTTTTTGCCCATTCTCAAGTGCCCGAGACACCTCAAACACTTCGCCTATAGGGAAATTGCAGATGTCTGATGAGTTGATTCATATCGAAACACAATTTCAGTTTTCAGAATCAAACAGACAGGAAGTTGATGAACTCATCCAGCGTTATCCGGTGAAGGAAGCCGCCATGCTTCCGGTTCTCCATATCGCGCAGAAGCAGGCGGGCTATATTACCCCGGGCGTCATGAAGCATGTCGCAGAACTCCTAGAGGTGTCGGTGATGAAGGTCAAGGATGTGGTGACGTTCTACCCGATGTTCTTCGAAGAGCCTGTGGGGGAGTATGTTATTCGCGTCTGTTACACGCTGCCCTGTGCGCTGCGCGATTGCAAATTGGTGCTAGATCATCTGAAAGAAAAACTCGGGACAGATGTGGCTTCCGAGACGGATTTGGCAAAAGGGACAACCGAAGACGGGAAATTTACTATTCTTAAATCGGAATGCTTAGCGTCTTGTGATGTTGCCCCCGTGATGATGGTCAACGACGATCTATACAAAAATCTCACACCGGAAAAGGTCGATCAGTTACTGGACGGCTTAACGTAAGGTGAGGGAAGAGCCATGATTCAAGAACGACGAATTCTCTACGAACACCTTGATGTCCCAGGCATGAACACCTTTGAAGTGTTTCGGCAGTACGAGGGCTATAAACGCTTCGAAAAGGCGCTGGAGGAGTATCAGTCGGACGAGATTGCCGATATGGTGATGAAATCGGGATTGAAAGGCAGGGGCGGTGCGGGGTTTTCTACCGGACTCAAATGGAGTTTCGTGCCGCGCGATATCGAGCCGCGTTACCTGTGTTGCAATGCCGATGAGAGCGAGCCCGGCACCTTTAGCAACCGGTATGTCTTGGAGAAGAACCCGCACCTGCTAATTGAAGGGATTCTTATCTGTTGCTATGCAATGGGTATTCATACAACATACATCTATATTCGCGGTGAGTTTACGCTCGGCAAGCGGGTGCTTGATCAGGCAATCGCGGAAGCCTATGAGCATGGATATCTTGGCAAGAATATCCTCGGCAAGGGTTTTGATCTGGATGTGTATTCTCACCCGGGCGCCGGAGCCTATATCTGCGGCGAAGAAACGGGGCTTATTGAATCGCTGGAAGGGAAACGGGGTCAACCCCGTAACAAACCGCCATTCCCGGCGGTGTCCGGCGTGTTCAACAAACCGACCGTCGTGCAGAATGTGGAAACGTTGTGCAATTTGCCGTTCATCGTGAATAAAGGCGTTGAATGGTATACAAGCATGGGTCCCACCTACGGCGACACGAGATTCGATCCGCCTCAGGCTGACCCGAACACCGGCACAAAACTATATTGCATCAGTGGAGATGTAGAAAAGCCTGGTGTCTACGAGCTAGACCTCGGACTCACTTGCGAAGAATTGATCGAGGTTGCGGGCGGACTCAGAGGCGAGCGGGTGAAAGCCGTCATTCCGGGCGGCAGTTCAGCCCCGATTCTGACCCACTATGAGTTGGATACGCGCTTGGATTTCACTTCCCTGACCCTGGCGAAGTCAATGCTCGGCTCCGGCGGCATCATTGTGATGAATGACACGCGGAATATCGTCGATTGTCTGCTGAACATCATGAAATTCTATGCCCACGAATCGTGCGGGCAGTGCACACCGTGCCGTTGGGGGACGCCTTGGGTGCGAGACATTGTCCAACGCATCGCGGATGGTGAGGGGCGTAAATCCACAATTACTCGACCAAAGTTCGGTGTCGCGGAGAACGGCAGATGGGGCGATACAGGGGAGACTGAGGAGATCTATGAGGATCTTGACCTGCTGGAGAGCGTCGCAAACAATATTGCAAATGTGGACACGATGACGTGGAATACAATCTGTGTCTTCGGCATTGCCGTTTCATGGCCCGCCGTGAGTTATATGCGCAAGTTCCGTCCGGAGTTTGAAGCCTGCATTCGCGAAGGCAAGCTGGTTACCCTTTCGGTCGATGAAGCAACTGTTCCGCCCGAAGAAAATTATGCGTACCAACAGCGCATTATCCCAAGGGTGCTTGAAACGTAAATGCGGCATAATCTATCCTACGTCTCGGATCAAATGTGACGTGTCGAAATCGCATGGGATGCTTGTTGCGAGGAACCGGAAGCGCCGAGTCCGAGTTAATCAGCGGAATGCTTAAAAATGATTCGCGTCTCTCACCTTACTAAGAAATACGGGACGAGCACCGCCGTTGATGACATTAGCTTTGAGGTTCCAGCGGGACAGATTGTTGGTTACTTGGGGCCGAACGGCGCGGGAAAAAGCACTACATTGAAAATGCTTGTCGGTTTGGTTGAACCGACCGCGGGCGACATCTCGGTCGCCGGCTACGATGCGGCGACTGAACTGCTTGAACTTAAAAAGCGCATCGGATACGTCCCCGAAGATGCACAGCTATTTGAAAGCCTGACCTTGTCGGAGCATCTTCAACTAATTGGGAGGCTCTACCACGTTGAAGAGGCACTTATCAGCAAGAAAATCTTGGAGTTCGTGCGCCTTTTTGACTTGGCGTCGTATACACAAGAGAAAATAAGCAGCTTTTCGCAGGGGATGCGTCAGAAGCTGCTGATTATGTCGGCGTTACTGCACAATCCGGAAGTTCTGTTGTTTGACGAACCCTTTACCAACCTAGACGTGACAACGGTCGCGTTCATGAAAACGATGTTACAGCGTCTCGCCGAGGCGGGCAAAACAATCCTATACTGCACACATATCCTTGAAGTAGCGGAAACACTCTGTCCCAGGATCATGATTATCAACGAAGGAAGACTAATCGCCGATGCCAATGTTGATGAACTACGCCGAATGACTAGTCAAACGGAATTGGCACAAATCTTCACACAACTCACCGACACCGCAAGTGGAATCGATCAGAAAACCGAGGATGCGGTTCAGATAGTGATGGGAGGAGCGGATGCTTGACAAAATCGCGCAGATTTACGGTGTGGACCCCGTACACTTCAGGCAACTCCTCAAACTGGATAAGACTGTGACCGAGCGCAACGTAGGTGCCAAGCAGGGGCATACCAAATTCTCCCACGGTTTAGCGTGCTTTATCTGTTTTCTCATGAGTATTCCGGTTGTTTTACTCGCAGACGCGTCACTTGGCGTGTTCAACTACTCACTTATTGCCCTATCGTACACGATGGTGATGATAGCATTCTTGAGCTATTCACGCCTTGAGATTATTTTCAACCCAACTGACTATCTCATCTTGGCGCACACACCGGTCTCATCGCGCACTTTTTTTCTCACGAAGTTGACGAGGCTGCTTTCTTCTACAGTAATAATGTTGGGCTGCTTGAATCTGCTACCGGCAATCGCGGGATACTGGACAGCAGGACGAAACCCGTTATTCCCGATCGTCTACCTGCCTGTCTCCCTCATCGGTGGTTTTTTCAGCGTTGGTTTATTGACGGTGATTACCGGCTATTTTACAAAACTTCATTCGTATAAGAAACTGCGCTACATTTCCCGGTATGCGGAATTGGCATTTCCCATTCTCTTTCCGTTAATCTATGTTATTGCTCCTCGTTTGTTGCCGGAATTGAATTTAGTCTCGGATAAGTTGCTACCTTTCCTTACCGCTTTCTATCTCCTTCCCAACAGTTGGTTTGCCGGGTTAGTAGCGTTCGGGCTAGGTGATGTACACTACCGTTTTCTGATTTTAACGGCGGTTGCGATTGCGGCGACGCTGCTGTTGGTAGCGGGACCGCTTCGCAGCGTCGCACAGGGCTACTCGAATTTCTTGATTTCTCTGTTGGAATCAAGAAGAACGCAGAAGCCCAAACTTAGATTGAGAGCGTCACTCGTTTCACGTTTATTCAGAAGTCGAGAAACCCGCGCCGGGGCTGACTTTGTTTTTGCATACCTGCGGCGCGATAGACGAACGCAACTCCGGGTTTTTTCTACAATCGGAACTCCCGTAATTTTTCTCGTCATCTGGTTTCAAGATAAATCTCCTTTGGACTGGATTGGCAAACCGTTCACTATCTGGCTTGCACTCGGCGTCTCCGCTTTTTTCTTCTTTGGATGTTCAACCATGGTCAGTGCTTTCCTCGGGCAGATTCGGTACTCGGATCACTGGAAGGCAAAATGGATGTTTCGTTGCGCCCCGTTAGCTTCACCGCACTCACTATGGCGAGGCGCACTGGCGGCAACCTTCGTCTATATAATTCTGCCTTATACACTTCTATTGGCGGCATTGGCGACGATTGCTTGGAAAGGGCTTCTGGGAATCTTTTACCTATTACCGGGTTTGAGTGCACTGCTTGTTTACACTTGTTGCTACCGGAAACCGGGTTCCGGGCTGCCGCTTTCCGAAGAATATGTTCAAAGTGCATGGAATATGGAGCAGGTTTGGCTCTTAATTCGATTCATAGGCTGTCAATTCATCTTCGGCGCAGTCTTGGCGTTCCTATTTGTGATGTTCAAGATTAACGTAGGGCTCTATATCGGGTGTTACGCCGTCATAGTAATTGCCGGAATTCTGATTTTCATCCATACCTTTAACAAAAAACAGTTGGGAGAGGTTCGTGTATGAGCCGCTCTCTTTGAGTTTTCGGTTTTGTCTCAGCACGTACTAAGCTGGACTTTGTATTCTCCGCGCTGTCAGAAGTTGCGTCTTTTGTAGGAGCGATCTCCAGGTCGCGACATGCGTACCCTGTAGGTGCGGTTTCCAACCGCACCTACAGCCAGACGCTTGAAAACACGCAATTTTCACCAGCGTCAAGTATACATTTGAAAGACACAACAGTCAGCAATATTCGATTGTTGCCCGGTAACGGAGAAGATTTTGATTCACTCGGCTTTTTTGGTTGACCTTTGAAAAAATCGCTGGTAGATTTCAGTACCATCACGACGGGGCAAAGTGCCCCGCATGGTTCCAATGAAGGAGATAAATTCATGAGAGTCAAATCTTTGTTGCTTCTGTGGATATTCGTCTCAATCTCGCTGACGGCAAAGGCACAAACAGTGGATATCCCCGATATCAACCTCCGCGCCGCCATCGCGAAGGCGCTCGACAAAGCGCCGGACGACCCAATCCTCAAGAGCGAGATGGCAACACTAACCCAACTTTTGATGGGCGAAGCCAGAATTAGCGATTTAACCGGGCTTGAGTGGGCAACCAACCTGACAGGGCTTGATCTTTATGGCAACTCAATATCGGATATCTCCCACTTGACGAACTTAACCAACCTGACATACCTTTATCTTTATGGCAACTCAATATCGGATATCTCCCACTTGGCGAACTTAACCAACCTGACATCGCTTCTTCTTTCTGAAAACTCAATATCGGATATCTCTCCCTTGGTGAACTTAACCAACCTGACAGGGCTTGATCTTTATGGCAACTCAATATCGGATATCTCTCCCTTGGCGAACTTGACCAACCTGACATCGCTTGGTCTTTCTGAAAACTCAATATCGGATATCTCTCCCTTGGCGAACTTGACCAACCTGACAGATCTTCTTCTTTCTTACAACTCAATATCGGATATCTCTCCCTTGGCGAACTTGACCAACCTGACACAGCTTCGTCTTTCTTACAACTCAATATCGGATATCTCTCCCTTGGCGGACTTGACCAACCTGACATGGCTTGGTCTTTCTTACAACTCAATATCGGATATCTCTCCCTTGGCGGACTTAACCAACCTGACAACGCTTGTTCTTCATGGCACCTCAACATCGGATATCTCTCCCTTGGCGAACTTGACCAACCTGACATGGCTTCGTCTTTCTTACAACTCAATATCGGATATCTCTCCCTTGGCGAACTTGACCAACCTGACATACCTTGGTCTTGAGAGAAACCCTCTGAATTACCCGGCCATTCATACGCACATCCCGGCCCTCCAAAGCAAAGAGGTTAGCGTTTCTTATGACGATCCCACCCCGGTGTCACTTCATAAAATCTCCGGAGACGAGACCGCGTCAGATAACTCGCTGCTGATTGTGCAGGTCAGGGGAAGCGACAACCGCCCGTTCGAAGGGGTTCCGGTGACGTTCGCCATTGTGTCGGGCGGAGGCGCTCTCGGTGTCACAAGCACAACCACCGATGCGCAAGGCAGGGCACAGAGTGAATTCACATTGGGTTCCGACGGGGAACCGAATCGTGTCACCGCGTCTGTCGTCCCGTTCGGGCTGGAGGCGCTCTTTAGTGTCGAGCAGGCGGCGGTGAATATCCCCGATCTCACCCTCCGCGCCGCCATCGCGAAGGCGCTCGGCAAAGCGCCGGACGACCCGATCCTCAAGGGCGAGATGGCAACACTAACCCAACTTGTGGCGGACGCGTGGGAGAATAGGATTAGCGATTTGACCGGGCTTGAGAGGGCAACCAACCTGACATACCTTCATATTTCTAACACCTCAACATTGGACCTCTCGCCCTTGGCGAACTTAACCAACCTGGCAAACCTTACTCTTGGGAGATCAATATCGGACCTCTCATCCTTGGCGAACCTAACCAACCTGATACACCTCAATCTTAGTCCTTCGTCAACATCGGATATCTCCCCCTTGGCGAACTTGACCAACTTGACAACGCTTGGTCTTGGTGGATCAATTTCGGACCTCTCGCCCTTGGCGGACTTAACCAACCTGACAACGCTTACTTTTGATAGATCAATTTCGGACCTCTCGCTCTTGCCGAACTTGACCAACCTGACAGAGCTTCGTGTTTATAACACCTCAATTTCGGATATCTCCCCCTTGGCGAACTTAACCAACCTGACACACCTTACTCTTAGTCTTTCGTCAACATCGGATATCTCCCCCTTGGCGAACTTGACCAACCTGACAACGCTCGATCTTAGTCTTTCGTCAACATCGGATATCTCCCCCTTGGCGAACTTGACCAACTTGACAAAGCTTCGTCTTCGTGCCAACTCAATATCGGATATCTCCCCCTTGGGGAACTTGACCAACCTGACAACGCTTGATCTTCGTCTTTCGCCAGGCTCAATTCCGGGACTCTCGCCCTTGGCGAACTTAACCAACCTGACAGAGCTTACTCTTTATGGCTCGATATCGAATATCTCGTCCTTGCCGAACTTAGCCAACCTGACGCACCTTGGTCTTAGGGGAAACCCTCTGAGTTACCCGGCCATTCATACGCACATCCCCGCCCTCCAAAGCAAAGGGGTTAGCGTTTCTTATGACGATCGCACCCCGGTGTCACTTCATAAAATCTCGGGAGACGAGACCGCGTCAGATAACTCGCTGCTGATTGTGGAGGTCAAGGGGAGCGACAACCGCCCGTTCGAAGGGGTTCCGGTGACGTTCGCCATTGTGTCGGGCGGAGGCGCTCTCGGTGTCACAAGCACAACCACCGATGCGCAAGGCAGGGCACAGAGTGAACTCACATTGGGTTCCGACGGGGAACCGAATCGTGTGACCGCGTCTGTAGTCCCGTTCGGGCTGGAGGCGCTCTTTAGTGTCGGGCAGTCGGCGGTGAATATCCCCGATCTCACCCTCCGCGCCGCCATCGCGGAGGCGCTCGGCAAAGAGCTGAACGACACATTCTTCACGAGCGAGATGGCAACCCTAACCGAACTTGCGGCGGTGCAGGGGAGCGGAGTTAGCGACTTGACCGGGCTTGAGAGGGCAACCAACCTGACACAGCTTCGTTTTCGTCTTTCGTCAGGCTCAATTTCGGGTCTCTCGCCCTTAGCGAACTTAACCGACCTGACACAACTTGATCTTACTGGCTCAATATCGGACCTCTCGCCCTTGGCGAACTTAACCAACCTGACATACCTTTATCTTGGTGCCCACTCAATATCGGACCTCTCGCCCTTGGCAGGATTTACAAATCTAAGGGAGCTCACTCTTTTTGACCCCGCCCGATTAGACTCTTCAACCCTGCCAAGTTTAGCCAACCTCCAAGTGCTGAAAATTTGGGGCTTTACCTTGTCTACGATAGACGACCCAACAAACCAGAGTGGATTTCGTGGGGTATTGGACCTAACATTCTTGGCAGGCTTTCCGAACCTGACAGAGTTAACTATTGCGCCCAGTGGCATCTTGTTCTACCAATTTTCAAACATTTCGCCCGTGGCTGGCTTAAGCAGACTAAAAAAAATCAGTCTCGTTAATTGCCAAATTTCAGACATTTCGCCTCTGGTAGAAAACACGGGGTTAGGACACGGCAGCATAGTCGATGTACGACACAACCCTCTCAGTTATGTATCCCTCCACACCCATATTCCCGAACTCCAAAGCAGGGGCGTTACCGTACACTTTGACGATGGAGCATCCCCGACGCTGCTTAGGGTCTCGGGCGATTATCAGAACGGTGCGGTCTCCACTCCACTGCCTCAACCGTTAGTCATTGAAGCGCACGACGAAAACGGTTCTGCGGTCGCAGGGGTTCAGGTCGAATTCACCGTATCCCAAGGCGATGGCACGCTTGGCGCCGCAATCGCGACGACTGATGAAAACGGCAGAGCGCAGACAACCCTCACACTAGGTCCGACTCCGGGAACGAACTACATATACGCGTATGCCCCTGAATTTGAAGTTGGCACCGTTTTTCACGCTATCGCCGATCCTGAAATGCCGCCGGTTTCGTCGGATCTCAACGACGATGGAACTACGAACATCTTGGATTTGGTTTTGGTCGCCTCCGCGTTGGGGAGCACAGGCGACAATCTTGCGGCGGATGCGAATGGAGACGGGGTTGTCAATATTCTGGATTTGGTGTTCGTTGCGGGTATGCTTGGGGGTGCGGCGGCTGCGCCTTCGGCGCGTCTACAAGCGCTTGAAACATTTACGGCGGCAGAGGTCAAGCAGTGGCTGCACGACATAAGACTCTTGCGGTTAGAGAATCCCATCGTGAAAAGAGGGATAATGATGCTTGAGCGGCTTTTGGCATCCCTAATCCCGGTCGAGACGGAACTGTTAGCGAACTATCCGAATCCGTTCAACCCGGAAACGTGGATACCGTATCGACTGGCGGAGGGCGCTTTCGTAACGTTGACTATCTATGACCTAAGTGGTCAGGTGGTACGGACTCTGGATGTTGGGCGCCAAATTGCGTCCGCTTACGAGAATCGGTCAAAAGCAATCTACTGGGATGGCAGAAACGAGTTGGGGCAGCGGGCGGCAAGCGGCGTCTATTTCTATCACCTGTCTGCCGGGGATTATTCCGCGACGCGGAAAATGCTGATTTTGAAGTGAACACGCGGGCGCCCTATCGGATCTCGACCGCCTTGGGATCTCTATCGCACTCGCTATTCGCTCGCTTGATCTATTCGCTTAGTTGCTCATTCATTATCCAACGCTTGATCTCTCCGGCGAGACCTTGTTTGAATAGTTATCTTTTCCCCTGATAAGGGAGGTTATGAGCTTGTTTGAAAACACGATGAAGCCCAGTCCCTTGTGGCCATTCACGACTCTCTAACCTTTTTCAAACAGGCTATTGGTATCATACTCTTTGCCCTAGATTTTGAGGAAATCATGGCACTCATCAAACTAAACGAACTTGAAGTCGAAGTACCGGACGGAATCAATGTTGTCGAAGCTGCGCGTATGCACGGCATCGAGGTGCCGCACTATTGCTATCATCCGGGATTGAGCAGTCCGGCGAACTGCCGCATGTGCCTTGTAGAGCCGCACGTGTATTTCCCGCCCGCCGGAAAGGTGGTGCCAGACCGCCAGTTGGCAACGGGGTGCACCGCAGTGATTAGAACCGCTCCACCTGATCGAAAGCTTGATGGGGTGTTTGACTACATCGTTCAGACGGACTCCCCGCGTGTCAAGAAGGCGCGTGAGGATATCCTCGAATTCTTGCTCGTTCATCACCCATTGGATTGCCCGGTGTGCGATCAGGCTGGCGAATGCGACCTCCAGGATTTCAGTTACAGACACGGACACGACAAGAGCAGATACGTGGAGGTTAAGAACGTTCCGCCCAAGAAGGATTTGGGGCCCGATGTTCTCCTTTATTCCACCCGCTGTATTGTGTGTACGCGTTGTATCCGATTTTGCGATGAAGTGGCGGGCAGTGGAGAACTTGGATTGATTCAACGCGGTTCACACGATGAAATTGATATTCCGCGTGCGCATAACGGAACACCTTTGCAACTTCTGGACAATAAACTGGCTGGCAACGTCGTGGATATTTGCCCAGTGGGTGCGCTGATTAGCAAAGATTTCCTGTTCAAATCTCGTCCATGGTTTATGAAGAAGGTGAACAGTGTATGTCCCGGTTGCAGCGTTGGGTGTAACATCACGGTTGAATTCAAGGAGGATGGCGTTTACCGCCTGAAGCCACGTTTTCATGCGGACATCAACGAGCACTGGATGTGCGACGACGGTCGGCTCGGTTACGAATACGTCAATAGCGAAGACCGTCTCCAAATTCCGATGAGGCGAGAAGAGGACCGACTGACTCCGACCTCTTGGGAGGATGTGCTAAAACTGATCGCGGAGAAGCTGTCAGCGGCAGAAGCGGAATCTATCGTCGTTATAGGGTCAGCGCAGGGTACGAATGAGGAAAACTATCTCTTGAAGAAGCTGGCGCATGATGTACTGAAGACGAATCGGATTGGCTTATTTGGGCGCAAAGCGGGCGAGGAGCACAAGTTCCCGCAGTTCACGATTGAAGCCGACAAAAACCCGAACACACGCGGCGCTAGGGATATGCTAGGGGCATCTACGAATGGGAACGAGACTGCCGCGACCGTGGTAGAGGGGGATTTGCTCTGGGAGAGTTTGTCCGGCGCTAAGGTTGTGTACCTCGTGAACGGCGCTCCTGATCGTCCTCTCACCGAAACGGAAAGAACCGCTTTGGAAGACGTGGAGTTCCTCATCGTGCAAGATATTTTCCTGTCCGATGCCGCACAACTCGCGGATATCGTTTTACCGAGCACCGCTTTCACGGAGAAGGATGGCAGCTTTACCAATTCAGCAGGCTGGGTACAACGCATCCACAAAGCCACCGATCCGCCCGGCGAAGCACGCATTGATTGGGAGATTATCCAGCAGGTGGCAAAGCGGTTAGCAGGGGAATTCGAGTATCACTTCGCAGGAGAGATTGCGGCGGAGATAGCTGTCACCGTGCCCGGTTATTCTGAAGCAACACATCAACAGATGGGTGATGGCGGGGCAAAACTTCAAGAGGTGTGAGTTGGAGATAGGAAATCATCGGATAAATCTCGTAGACGTGGGACTTGCGCACTTTCGTTGGCGCGAAGGATATTAAGGTGCAACTGAATATTGGGGTACAAAAGCTCTATGAAATCCTAAAGCAGGTTGTTTCCGGAGTTATTAATGATAGGCTGGAAAAGCTGAGGAATGAAATGCGCCTAGCTGCGCTTTACGATGAATTCGCTAAAGAGGACCAGCAACTCGCCGAGGAAGGGTTGTCAGATTACAACGAAGCATTGACGAAAGAGGACGTTTCTTGATGGCAAAGCGGTTCTCTCGCTAAGCGTATATAACACTGTTTCAAAGTAAAAGGATCAAGTGGCCGAATAGGGAACGCGATAGAGATTCCCGTGTGACACACGCCGCGTTACCCCAACAAGATGTAGGAGCGATCTCCGAATCGCAACCTGCGCATCTTCTTTGTTGCACGTTTTTTGGGTTTTACTAATCACTAATCACTAGCCACTAAACACTGACTATATGGATTTACCACTTCATGTTCTCATTATTAGTTCGCTAATCAAAATTCTTGTCGTCGTCCATGTGCTACTGATTGGCGTCATGGCGATGATTCTAGCGGAACGAAAGGTTAGCGGCTGGATTCAAGATCGCCATGGGCCTAACCGTGTCGGACCATGGGGGATTTTGCAGCCTATTGCAGACGGCATCAAGTTCCTGCTGAAGGAGGATTTGATTCCCGACCATGTGGATAAACCGATATATGTGCTTGCCCCCGCGATGCTCCTCGTGCCGGCGCTTATTATTTGCGCGGTTGTTCCGTTTGGGAGTTCCATCACCATCGCAGGCTACCCGATTCCGCTCCAGATTGCAGACATCAACATCGGTATTCTATATGTTCTGGCGATTACCTCGCTGGGCGTGTACGGCGTCGTGCTTGGAGCATGGGCGTCGAATAACAAATACTCTCTACTTGGCGGCCTGCGGTCCTCGGCTCAGATGATTAGCTATGAGCTAACACTGGGACTTGCAATCATCGGAGTGCTTATGTTGTCGAGTTCGCTTAGTCTCCGAGACATCGCTATCGCGCAAGGGGCAAATATCTGGAATTGGAATTTCCTGATTCATTTTCCTGCATTTCTTGCCTTCACGACCGCCGCTTTTGCGGAAACCAATCGCTTGCCTTTCGATCTTGCCGAAGCTGAACAGGAGCTTGTCGCCGGATACCACACGGAATATAGCAGTATGAAGTTCGCCATGTATTTCATGGCGGAATATATGAACATGATTGTGGGATCAGCGGTAGCCGTCACGCTATTTCTCGGTGGCTGGCATTTCTTCGGGTTGGAGAATCTCGGCGGCCCCTTCTGGAGCGGTATGATTTCAGTCGGAATCTTCACGGTCAAGACAGCACTCTTCCTCTTTGTTTTTATCTGGGTTCGTTGGACTTTGCCTCGATTCCGGTACGACCAGTTGATGAATCTGGGATGGAAATTCCTGTTGCCCGTTGCGCTGACTTCAATCGTCGTTACGGCGATAGTATGGATTGGGACACAGTCGAAAGTATTGGTGGGGGTGTGCAACGTCGTAGCCGCCTTTATTGTTGTTGCAATCGTGGCAAGTGCATTAGCCATGCGCCGCGAACCGGAGCAAGTTGAACGTCAAGAACCTAGTTTTATGGAAGGCTCCTCATCTGAAAGGACATAGCGAGGGGTTGCTATATTATGCACAGTCAGGAGAGAGATGGACGCTGAACCTATTCTATTCATCGTTTTCGGAGCGCTCGCCCTCATTGGCGCGGTGGCTGTAATCGGGTTCAAGAACCCAGTTTACAGCGCGATTGCCTTAATCGGCACATTCTTCGCGCAAGCGGGTCTGTTCATTCTACTTGGTGCGCATTTTGTTGCCGCCGTACAAGTCATCGTCTATGCGGGCGCGATTATGGTATTGTTCCTATTCGTGATTATGCTGCTCAATCTTGGCAGCGTTCGCGCCGATCAGCCTAAGGCAGGGATAGCCAAAGGCGCGGCGATTATTTTAGGGATAATCTTCGCACTTGAAGGCGTCTATATTGCCGTAAATGCCTCCAAAGGCACGGTTGTCGCACGAGTCAAACAGGAAAGCACTGTCGGTGGAGGGGCAATAACCGAAGCACAACTCGAAGAAATTGGCGAGATAGAGGCGACCTATCAGCTTACGCGCGATGAGATTAATACCGAATATGTTCCTCAGGTTGCCACGGCGGACAAAACACTGGAGAGTCTGACTGCGGTCGAGGCTCAAACGTTAATTCAAACGCTTCAAAGTGAAATGGGGATAACCGAGCGGATCGGTACCGTGTTGTTTAGCAAATTCCTTCTGCCTTTTGAGGTGACTTCTTTAATTTTGCTGGCTGCACTGATTGGGGTTATTGCACTGGTGAAACGGGAGGAACCGAAAGAGGTTTCCTAGCCCCGACTTGAGATCGTTGAGGATTGAGATATGGGTTTGGAGTGGTATCTAGGTTTAAGCGCATTACTTTTTACCGTAGGCGTAGTTGGTGTGCTGATTAGACGGAACGCCATCATTATCTTCATGTGCATTGAACTGATGCTGAATGCGGCGAACCTCGCCTTTGTTGCCATATCGCGTGAATTGGGAGATCCATCGGGACAGGTTTTTGTTTTCTTCGTGATGACTGTCGCGGCTGCCGAGGTGGCTATCGGGCTGGCGATTATTGTAAGTGTCTTTAAGCATCGTGAGACGGTGAATGTTGATGAGGTTGATTCACTCAAGGGATGAGCAGTCTCAACCTAAGGATTTGATATGTCCGTAAACCTCATAATTCTACTACTGATTTCTCCGCTGGTTGGATTCCTCATCAATGGTCTGTTTGGCAACTGGTTGAGGAATACCGAGAAGCTGAGTGGGTGGATTGCCTGCCTCGCTGTCCTAGTATCACTTATCTGCTCGCTCATCGTATTTACTCACGTCAAAGGCGGTGCGGAGTTAAACCAGACGCTCTACCAGTGGATTGCCGCCGAATCTCATGAGTACAGCAAAACCGAACTAGGATCTGGCGAGTCGGCTACCCCTTTATTCGAGTGGATTACCGGAAATTTTGCGTTCAACATCGGATTTCATGTGGATTCGCTAACCGCCGTCATGCTGCTGATTATCACGGGTATCGGTTTTCTCATCCACGTTTACTCAATAGGTTACATGCATGGGGATGCGGGTTATACGCGCTACTTCGCCTATCTCAACTTGTTTGTGTTTGCGATGTTAATCCTCGTCTTGGCGGACAACTATCTGATGATGTTCGTCGGATGGGAGGGGGTTGGACTGTGTTCCTATCTGCTGATAGGCTTTTGGTACGAGAAAAAATCCGCAACCGACGCCGGTAAGAAAGCCTTCATCGTCAACCGAATCGGAGATTTCGGCTTTCTACTGGGAATGTTTACGCTTTTCGCTGCCTTCGGCACGCTGGATTTTATTCCTATCTTTGAGCAAGCCGAATTCATCGAGCGCGTCGAATCAACCGGTTCCAACCTCGTGTTTGGGGCAAGTACGCTCGCCGTTGCAACTTTGCTGCTCTTTGTCGGCGCCGTGGGAAAATCGGCACAGATTCCGCTGTATGTCTGGCTGCCCGATGCGATGGAAGGCCCAACTCCCGTTAGCGCTCTCATTCACGCTGCGACAATGGTCACCGCGGGTGTCTATATGGTGGCGCGTTCGTCGGTGTTATTTGACCTCGCCGGTACGGGTGATGTGGTAGCGTGGATCGGCGTTCTCACAGCGGCCTTCGCCGCCATCATGGCGTTAGCTGCGAACGACATTAAGCGGGTTCTGGCGTATTCTACCGTGAGCCAACTCGGATATATGTTCGTGGGTGTGGGCATTGGCGCCTATGCGTCCGGAATTTTTCATCTCATGACACACGCCTTTTTCAAGGGCTTGATGTTCCTTACCGCCGGCAGTGTCATGCACGCCATGTCAAACGAACTTGACATGCGGAGGATGGGGGGCTTGAGATCTAAACTTCCAATCACGCACATCACATTTCTTGTCGGGGCGCTCGCCATTTCTGGGTTCCCACTTCTGAGTGGTTTCTGGAGCAAAGATGAAATCCTGCACAGCGCTTGGGAGAAGGGGCATCCTATCATTTATGTGATAGGATTGGTGACGGCTTTCCTCACGGCGTTCTATATGTTTCGCCTCATTTTTGGGACGTTTTACGGCAAATCGCGTGTCGATTCGCTGGTTCACCCGCACGAGTCGCCGTCCGTCATGTGGGTGCCTTTGGCGATCCTTGCCATTCCGTCGGCGCTCATCGGTCTTGTCCTATTAAGTTGGAAAGGGCACGACAGCGCATTCCATCATTTTATCGGCGGCGTCTTTTCTCACCACGGCGAAAAGGCAGCCCATCACGCCGACAATGTGCTGCTCTTCATGGCAATTTCGTCAATCGTGGGTATCGCGGGGATCGCTTTGGCATGGGTGAAGTATCGGGATTGGACGCCGCTGGCGCAACCACAATCGGCGATTCATAAGTTGGCTGCGGAAAAGTTCTACGTTGATGAAATATACAACGCTGTCTTCGTTCAGCCCATCAAGAAGGTCTCTCAATTTGTCCTGTGGCGCGGTTTGGATGTCTCAATCATTGACGGGACTGTGAACGGTGTCGCTTTTGTCGTGCGTACCGTTGGAGGCTCGCTGAGGCGGTTTCAGACGGGTGTTGTTCAATCGTATATTGTGTCGATGGTTATCGGAATCATCATTTTTTTGGCGTACTACCTTTTTATTCGATAAATTTGTTGGGTAGCTCTTCGGAGGTTAGGTTTGCTACTATCCGCGGTCATATTTCTACCACTTATTGGGGCGATAATTATCGCGCTCACGAGGACGATTGTAAACGCATCGGCGATTAAAGGAATCGCGCTCGCCATTGCGTTGCTGACGTTCGTCGTCTCGCTATCGCTTTACACCGGATTCGACGAAACAACGTACTTCATGCAGTTCAAGGTACAGAACTCGTGGATTCCGGAGCTGGGCATCAGTTATCAGTTGGGCATTGACGGTATCTCGCTGTGGTTGGTGCTGTTGACGACCTTCTTGACCCCTATTTGTGTCTTGGCAGCTTGGGGATCGATTGAAAAGGGCGCCAGCGGGTTCATGATTTCCCTTCTAATGTTGGAGACAGGAATGCTCGGTGTCTTCTGTGCACTCGATCTCTTCCTGTTCTTCGTCTTCTGGGAATCAATGCTCATTCCGATGTACCTGTTGATTGGAGTTTGGGGCGGCACGCGCCGGATATACGCCACGGTCAAGTTTGTTCTGTACACCATGGCGGGCAGCGCGTTGATGCTTGTTGGAATCTTGTACCTTTACTTTCAGAACGATAATAGTTTCGATCTCTTGACGTTGTATGACAAAGCGGGGACTTTGCCGCATCAGCGGCTGCTGTTCTTAGCTTTCTTCGTCGCATTCGCTATCAAGGTGCCACTGTTCCCGTTCCACACGTGGCTACCAGACGCTCACGTCGAAGCGCCGACGGTCGGCAGCGTGATTCTTGCGGGCGTGTTGCTCAAAATGGGAACATACGGCATTTTGCGATTCTGCATTCCGTTGTTCCCTGAAGGCACGGTCGCTTTTACGCCACTCATCTCCACGCTTGCGGTTATCGGCATTATCTACGGTGCTCTCGTTGCCATGGTGCAGCCCGACCTCAAAAAGTTGGTGGCATATTCGAGTGTTAGTCACCTCGGGTTTGTCGTACTCGGACTGTTTGCGCTTAACAGTCAGGGGGTGCAGGGCGGAATTATTCAGATGGTCAATCATGGGTTGAGCACAGGCGCGTTATTCCTTCTCGTGGGCATGATTTATGAGCGTCGGCATACGCGAATGATTGCGGATTTCGGCGGATTGGCGAAGTGCATGCCTATCTTTGCCACGATATTCCTGATTGTTACATTGTCATCAATCGGATTACCCGGGCTGAATGGCTTTGTTGGCGAATTCATGATTTTACTCGGTAGCTTTATTTCGGGGGCTTTTTCCAAAGTATACGCTGTATTTGCCGCAACCGGTGTCATTCTCGCGGCTGTTTATATGCTCTGGATGTTCCAACGCGTGATGTTTGGGAAGTTGGATAAACCGGAAAATCAGAGTTTGAAGGATTTGAATCTGCGCGAAATCATTGTGCTACTTCCCATACTCCTGTTTATTGTGTGGATTGGTGTATATCCCAAACCGTTCCTGAGTCGGATAGAAAAATCCGTCAATCACGTTTTGAAACAGCACACGAAGGCTATGGCGGCAATTGGCGAATCACAAAACGCTGTAGTGGTAGATGCAGGGTTAAAAGGAGAGCGTGAATAGGTGAAAAAAAACATCAACAATTATGTCCTACTTTTCCTTGTTTTTAGTGTCATGTTTCTGCTGCTTCCCACGGTTGCTCTTTCAGCCGAAAAGGGACATGATACTCATGGCGAACATCACGGAGTCGACGGTGCAAATCTTCCCTTGTGGAGCATCATCCCGTTCGCCGGCATTTTGCTGTCAATTGCGTTTTGGCAACTCATCGCACCGCACTTTTGGCATCATAACTACGGGAAAATATCGTTCGCATGGGCGCTGATTTTCGCCATACCCTACCTCATATTTTTTCATGGGCGCGCGCTTTACGATATTCTGCACATCTATCTGATTGATTATATTCCGTTTATTATTCTACTTTGGGGGTTGTTCACGGTGGCGGGCGGTATTGTGGTGCGCGGTACGCTGCGCGGTACGCCGGTAGTGAACCTCGTTCTGCTGCTAATTGGTACCGCCATCGCATCGTGGATTGGGACGACCGGCGCGTCGATGCTACTAATTCGCCCGCTAATTCGAGCCAATGCTTACCGAAAAAACAAGACGCACCTGATCATCTTTTTCATCTTCTTGGTGAGCAACATCGGGGGTTCTTTGACGCCGTTGGGCGACCCGCCCCTGTTCCTTGGTTTTCTGCACGGTGTTCCGTTTTTCTGGACTACGACGGCACTGCTACCGCATATGCTATTCATCTGTGTGCTGCTGCTAGTGCTGTTCTTCATCCTGGACACCATTATGTTCAAGCGAGAGGGTGGCGTGGTGCCGGATGATGGCGAGAAAGAGCCCATTCGCGTTGCAGGTTTGTTTAATCTGATATTCCTTGCGGGGATTGTTGCAGGTGTGTTGATGAGCGGCACGTTTAAGTGGGGCGAGATTAACGTGATCGGCGTACACGTAGCATGGCAGAATATCTTGCGCGATCTGGTTATTGTAGCGATGGGGTTGCTCTCACTGAAGTTCACGCCCTTCGCAGGTGCACTGCGGCGTGAGAATCAGTTTGAGTGGGAACCGATTGCCGAGGTTGCCAAGCTGTTCGCCGGAATTTTCATGACGATTATTCCGGCACTCGCGATACTCAAAGCCGGTGAGCAGGGGGCATTAAGTGGGTTGATTCGCGCGGTGAACGAGCCGTGGCACTATTTCTGGATAACCGGCGTGCTCTCAAGCTTCCTTGATAACGCACCGACGTACTTGACCTTCTTCAATACCGCACTCGGGAAACTCCACATGACAGAGGCGATGGCACACGAGGTACTCATCGGGGCGGCGGCGAATCCCGAATTTGTCAGACTGCTGACGGCTATCTCTGTCGGGGCAGTGTTCATGGGCGCCAACACCTACATTGGTAATGCCCCCAATTTCCTCGTCAGGGGTATCGCTGAATCAAGCGGCATTCGGATGCCGAGTTTCTTCGGATTTATGCTCTGGTCAGTCGCCATCTTGCTGCCGCTCTTCGTCGTTATAACGCTGGTGTTCTTTTAGTTGAGTTCGGAGGAAGCAAATGACAGTGCCCGTCATCAACTGGCACATGCTAATGCCCGAATTGGTCATTGTCCTAACGTTTGTCATCGTGATGGTTTTTGACCTATTCAAGTCAATCCGGAAGTCAGTTCTAGCTTGGGTGACCATCATCGGAAGCGCTATCGCGCTATGGGCATCAGTAGAAATGCTCCATGCAGGGGTTATCGGAAACGAATTCAACGGCATGTTGCGCGTAGATCGTTTTTCGATGTTTTTCAATATCATCTTCCTTGTCTCAACAATCTTGGTAACGCTTATTTCCATCAATTACTTGGATCGAAACGATAAACGGCAAGGTGAATATTATGTGTTAATCCTCTTGGCAACGTTGGGGATGATGTTGATGGCATCGGGCAATGAGTTGATTGTCGTATTTCTCGGTTTGGAGTTGATGTCTTTGTCCCTGTATGTGTTGGCAGGATATTTCCGATCCATACAGGTGTCGAGTGAAGCCGGGATGAAGTACCTGTTATTGGGTGCTTTCGCCAGTGGATTCTTCCTATACGGTATAGCGCTGATTTACGGCGGCGCGGGGACAACGAGCATTCCCGAGATTGCATCTGAATTGGAAGCCGCCGGGAAATCTCCGCTGATGTTGGCAGGGATGTTCTTGCTGATTGTCGGGTTCGGTTTCAAAGTTGCTCTTGTGCCGTTTCACCAATGGGCGCCGGATGTATACGAAGGTGCCCCTACGCCGATCGCCGCGTTTATATCAGCGGGGCCAAAAGCAGCGGGGTTCGCAGCATTTCTCAGGATCTTCACGGGGGCGCTGGAGAGCCTTCAACCGGAATGGATTGTCGTGGTTGTGATTCTGGCTGCGTTGACAATGACTGTCGGCAACGTGATTGCGACGGCTCAGAGCAACATCAAACGAATGTTGGCGTACTCAAGCGTCGCGCACGCAGGTTACGTGCTGGTCGGGTTGGCGGCGGCGAACAAAGATGGCATTTCCAGCGCCATGCTTTATCTGCTTATCTACTGCGTGATGAATATCGGCGCTTTCGCCGCTGTAATTCTCGCGAGAACCGAAGATGGCGAGAATCTCAGGATTGCCGATTATGCCGGTCTCGGGTTTCGGAAGCCGTTACTCGCGTTATTTATGACCATCATGCTACTGTCTCTGGCAGGATTTCCGCCTACAGCCGGTTTCGTCGGGAAATTCTACGTATTTCGTTCTGCCGTGGATGCGGGCCACACGTGGTTAGTCGTGGTCGCCGCGATTAACACGGCAATTTCAGCGTTCTATTACCTTCGCGTAGTTGTTACGATGTATATGAAGGAACCCGAAGAAGAGCTTGACTTTCACGCCTACCCAAGTTTACTGGTATTTGCATTGTTGCTTGTTACAATCGGCGTTGTTCTGATTGGAGTTTTGCCCTCGTATTTCTTGGCTCCGGCTCAAATTAGCACGCAGTTCTTCTAGACTTGGGCTTGCACAGGCGTAAGTCTCTATGTGCCAAATGGATCAACGATGGCTAGACTTAGGCGGAGTCCGGAGGAGTGGAACAGTCTTGACCTAGCGTCAATCGGCATCACACTCGTGCTTGCCATTGGCATTGGATCGGGGTTGGGTTGGTGGATCGGCGGGAAGTTGGGCAACCAAAAGGTCGGTCTCATCATCGGCTTTGTCATGGGAACCACAGCGGGATTCATGGAGATGTTTAGAGCGGTGTCCCGCTGGAATCGGCGAATGGAAGAACAAGATCGAGCGGATCGAAAGCGCCAAGATGACACAGGGAAGGATTCGTAGGGTGAGTTCTCAATCGCCTTTTGAAGTAGACGACAAATTCTTACAGAAAGTCTACCGCTTGACAGTTGTGTTGACAGTCATTGGTACGGTTATTCTCTGGTCAGTTTACGGTACGCCGGAGGGGTTGAGTTTCGCGATCGGCGGTTTTCTCAGTTTAAGCGCAATCTTGTCACTAGAGTTTGTTATTCGCCGGTTGGTAAAACCCGGCGGTCCATCGCGAGCCAAGCGTTGGATCGGGTTCGTTTTATTGGGAAAATACACGGTAATATTTGGCGGTTTCTATCTGTTAATGAAGGCGGATTGGCTAAACGTTTATGCCCTCGCAGTCGGGATCGGCGTAGTGCAACTCGTAATAATCCTTAAAGCCATCAAACTTATGACAGGAATTCTATTCAGCGACAAAACAACCAAAGATACTTGATAATATAGCAATGAAAAAAACTTGTTTCCTTTTAATCGCATCGGTTTTTATTCTGGTTGGAGTTGGTTTCGACTTTGGGTTCGCGGCTGAAGATGCTCATGAATCCTCGCAAGACACCCACGCTGAGGGCGGGCACGGCGGTGCGCATCTCCACTACTCTTGGCTGCACCCGCTGTCCAAAATTATTCCGAATGAGATAATTCCTGAGCCGATCGGCTGGCATCAGCCGGATTTAATCCTCAACGCCTATTTCGCGGTGTTGGTTATCACCATCCTTTTCATCTTTGGGACTCGAAAGTTGAAACGACTTCCCGAAGGTAAGGGGCAGACACTGCTGGAACTGTTTGTCGGTGGATTAATAAGCTTCTTCGGCGGCATTTTGGGCGAACACGGGAAAAAATATGTCCCGTTTGTCGGATCCTACTTTATCTTCATTCTGTTTCTGAACTATCTTGGCCTTATTCCCGGTTTTCTGTCTCCGACAGCAGATTTGAACACAACGGTCGCACTCGGGGTTACAGCCTTAATTGGTGTTCACGTCATTGCTATTAAAGAGAACGGGATCGTCGGTTATTTGAAGCACTTTGTTGGGGATCCGTGGTGGCTTGGACCTTTGATGTTTCCGTTGCACATCATCGGAGAGCTTGCACGCGCCGGGTCACTGGCAATCCGTCTGTTTGGAAATATCTTCGGCGAGGAATCAGTTATAATCAACTTGACCGTTTTAGGGCTTGCCCTTCCTCTTATTTTCGGCAAGATTCCTTGGGCGCCGATACAGGTGCCCATGCTGTTTTTCGGACTTTTTGGCGGGTTGTTGCAGGCACTTGTTTTCTCGATGTTGACATCAATCTACATCGTTACGTTCCTTGAGCATCATGACGAAGAGCATGGTGCGGAGGCACATCATTAACTGTTGAGCGGCTGTTGTCGTTCGTTCACACTGTTTTTCAGTGTTTTAATCTCGATTAAAGTTTACTAATCAAAGGAGGAAATTCGATGATTTATCTTGCAGTTTTAGCTTTCGGGGTAGCGCTCGGTCTGCCAATTGCGGTCATTGCGGCATCGACCGCACAAGGAAAGGCGACGAGCACCGCTCTTGAGGGCATTGCACGTCAGCCCGAGGCTGCGCCTAGGATCCAGGTAGCGATGATTATCGGTTTGGCTCTCATCGAGTCGCTGGTCATCTATTCGCTGCTGATCTTTTTCCTGCTGATGGGAAAACTCCCGGACGTGACGCCGGCTGAGGGTGAAAAGGTCAGCCCGCTTGAAAAGATAATGCAAGCCGCGCCAACTAACGGCGATCAAGATCATTAGAAGAAAACTAAAGCATGAAACGTACTGCGCGATCATCGTGGTCGCGCGCTATGTTTCAGCGTAGACGACATTGCGAGTCATCATGAAAAGATATAGAAATTTAGTCTTATTGGTCTGTATAAGCACATTGATAGCTATCCCGTGTGCGTTCGCCGCCAGTGATAGTACCGGAGGCGGCGGGCTGTTGGGCGCTATCGGACTCGACCCCAAAACAATCATACTTCAAGCACTGGGTTTTCTCGTTGTCCTGCTTGTGCTTTGGAAGTTCGTCTTTGGCCGCGTTGGCGGGCTGTTGGATGAACGACAGAAAGAGACAACTTCACGCATGGAGAAGCTGGAGACGGACCAGCGTGAGTTAGATCGGTTGAATGCCGAAACTCGTCAACGGCTGAGTGAGATTGAATCGGAAGGGCAAGCCAAAATTCAAGCTGCTATCAATGAAGGGAATGCCGAGAGGCAGCGCATTCTCGATCAGGCGCGTCAGGAAGCATCCGCCGAACTTGATAGGGCACGCACAGAAATTCAGCGTGAAAAGGATGAGGCAATCCTCGAATTACGGGGGACTGTCGCGGAGGTTGCGATTGAGGCGGCTAGCAAGATTATTGATCAGACACTCGACGGCGAGAAACATCAGCACATTATTGATGAGTCAATTCGGCGCTTGCCTGCCCAAGGCGCTTGATGCTTAGGATTTCCGTACACGAGTCAAAACATAATCGTAACTGTTTAGTTTATCAATCTGTTTTGGGAATGTTGGTTCGTCGTGCTGCAGTTTAATCCCGTTCCTACACCATCAAGCGAATGAATAGTGAGTGCGATAGAGATCCCCGAGCGTAATGTAGGAGCGATCTCCAGGTCGCGATTTCCTGCTGGCGCCTAAGTTCTGGACTGAACTAAACAATTACACATAATCAACAGAATAGCCGTAAGGTAGATACCGCGCGTCATCAGGTTGTAAGGACAACGGTCTTACGGCAGGATTTTGTCACAATCACTAGAGATCGGAGAGTATACCCGATGAGAGATATTCGGATTGCCAAACCTTACGCGCGAGCGTTGTACGATGCGGCGGTGGAGCAGGAAGCTTTGGATCGCATCGTAGGGGAGGCCAACCAGATCATAAGCCTAGCACACAATTCAGAGGATTTTGAAGGATTCCTAACCAATCCGATTCTGTCGCCACAGTTCAAGAGCGAGATGTTTCAACAACTTCTGTCGGAAACCATCCATCCTCTCACCTTGAACTTTCTGCTACTACTGGCATCGAAACAGCGTGAGAGATTCCTGGTGGCAATCTTGCAAGCGTTTCTCGAACTTGTGGATTTGAAAGCGGGACGTGTCGTGGCGCAGGTGACATCTGCCGTTCCGCTCAGCGATGCGCAACAAGCGAATCTTGTTCAACAACTAAGCGACTATTCCGGAGCTGAAGTAAGACTTGAGTTAAGCGAAGATAGTACAATCAAAGGCGGAATCATTGTGCGATTGGGAGACACGGTATTTGATGGAAGCGTGGCGACGCAGTTACAACGGCTGAAATCGCTGCTTGCAAGAGGTTAGAACAGGAAAGAGAAATAAAGCGCTGTTGTCGAATGAGGGGGAAAATAGATTATGGCAAGAGAAGTTAGACCCGATGAAGTTTCAAATATACTAAAACAACAATTGCTGCAATTCAATCAACAGGTCGACGTTTACGATTCCGGGACAGTCTTGGATGTTGGTGACGGAATCGCACGCGTGCATGGGCTTGCCAATGTCATGGCGAGCGAGATGATTGAATTTCCGAACGATGTGTTCGGAATGGCGTTCAACCTAGAGGAAGACAACGTCGGTTGTGTGCTTTTCGGTGAAGACAAATTGATTCACGAAGGCGACCTCGCCAAACGGACCAATCGATTGCTCGAGGTTCCCGTTGGTGAAGGGTTACTCGGGCGGGTCGTCAATGCGCTGGGGCAACCCATCGACGGAAAAGGAGAACTTGGCACTAGTGAGACACTTCCCGTCGAGCGAAAAGGATTGGGCATTGTCCAGCGTCAGCCTGTCTCCGAGCCGCTGTATACCGGTTTGAAAGCCATTGACAGCATGACAGCTATCGGGCGCGGACAGCGGGAGTTGATCATCGGTGACCGTCAAACGGGCAAAACCGCCATTCCGATTGACACAATAATCAATCAGAAAAACACCGACGTGTTCTGTATTTACGTAGCGATAGGTCAGAAGGGATCGACAGTCGCACAGGTTGTTACCACACTCGAGCAGCACGGCGCAATGGACTACACCATCGTTGTCTCGGCGCCTGCCAGTGAGCCGTCACCTCTCCAATATCTTGCGCCGTATACCGGCACGTCAATGGGAGAATACTTCCGTGACAAGGGGCAGCATGCACTGATTATTTACGATGATCTCACCAAACACGCGTGGGCGTATCGGCAAATGTCCCTACTCTCGCGGCGACCGCCGGGGCGAGAAGCCTATCCCGGTGATGTCTTCTACCTGCACTCAAGATTGCTTGAGCGATCGGCGAAACTCAGTGACGAGTTGGGAGCCGGTTCGCTGACTTCGCTGCCTATCATCGAGATTTTCGAGGGTGATTTGACCACTTACATTCCTACCAATGTAATCTCAATCACGGATGGGCAGATTTATCTAACTTCTGAACTGTTCAATCAAGGTGTGCGTCCGGCAATTGATGTCGGTACGTCGGTATCGCGTGTCGGCGGGGACGCGCAGACAAAAGCCATGAAAGCCGATGAGGTGGCAGGTACGCTCAAGCTGGATCTAGCCAGTTTCCGCGAAGTTGCCGCATTCGCGCAGTTCGGTTCCGATCTTGACGCATCCACACAATCCCAGCTCCGCCGTGGCGAGCGACTGGTGGAGTTGCTTAAGCAGCCGCAGTATGAACCGATGCCAGTGGAAAAACAGATAGTCTCAATCTTCTGTGGATCAACGGGATATCTTGACGATATCGAAGTGGCGGATGTGTCGAGATTTGAGACCGAATTCCTTACCTACATGGATAGGAATCATGCGGAACTCCTCAAGGAAATCGCCGAAACTGGCGTTTTGAGCGATGAACTTATTGATGGTCTTCATGAGGCGGTGAAAAGTTTCAAGGGGCGGTTCAAGGTGAATGAGGCATAGAGGTGACGAAGTGAAACTAAAAATCATTCTCCACGAAGCGGAAGAGGGTGGATATTGGGCAGAAGTGCCCTCAATTAAGGGATGTGTGAGTCAAGGTGAGACGCTTGACGACTTGATTGAGAACATCTCTGAGGCAATAGAAGGTTGTTTATCTGTGGATATCAGTGATTGCGATGTCGGCGAGAAAGACACAGTCATGGAGATAGCCGTTTGAAATCCCTGACGGGAAAAGAGTTTTGCCGTTTATTGAATAGGAAAGGTTGGGAATTGAAGCGAATCAAGGGCAGTCATTACATTTTCGCCAAGGATGCACCTTCTGCCCGAATCTCGGTTCCCGTTCACGGGAATAAAACTCTCAAGCAAGGCTTGCAGCGGCATCTCATGAAAATAGCGGGTATTGATGAAAGTGAATTGTAGCAGGGAGTTCAGGAGTTTATAATGGCGACATTAAGAGAAATTAGACGCCGTATCGCAAGTGTCGAGAATATCAAGCAAGTAACAGAAGCGATGCGGGTGGTTGCAGCCGCAAGGCTGCGCCGCGCTCAAGAAAATATCTTGGCGACACGACCGTTCGCGGAAAAGTTCAACGCAATTTTAAGCCACTTGATTGCACAGATTGAAAATCCGACCCATCCGTTGTTGGAAAATCGGGATTTAAAGAATGTGTGTCTCATTTCTATCAGCGCCGATCGGGGGTTGTGTGGAAGTTTTAACAGCAATGTGATTCGCTCAACAGTGGAAAGGGCGCAGCATTATCAGGATGGCGGCGCTGCCGTAAAAATCATCTGTGTAGGCAGACGCACTCGAGATTATTTTGTGCGGCGAGACTATGACGTCATTGCGGAATACGTCAACATATTTCGAGATCTTAAGTTTGAATCGGCGGTTGACATTGTTCATGAGTTTGAGCATCTTTATACTGAACTGCAGATTGACAAAGTAGAGGTGATTTACAACAATTTCAAGTCTGCCATCCTGCAAACAGTTCTCGTCGAACAGTTGTTGCCGCTTTCTCCTGAAGCTCCAACGGGTGACGAACTCTTTCTCGACTATCTGTATGAGCCGGGACAGGAGGAAATCTTCCAGTCCGTATTGGCGAAACACCTGAATATGCAGATGTGGAAGGTTCTACTGGATTCCAACGCGGCGGAGCAGGCAGCGCGGATGGCAGCCATGGAAAACGCGACACGTAATGCCACGGATCTCATTGACGAACTGATTTTACAGCGCAACCGCGCGCGACAAACCCAGATTACAACGGAAATCTCCGAAATTGTGAGTGGCGCAGCGGCATTGGAGGGTTAGAATTTTAGTTGTGTTGAGAAATCTTATCAATTCTTCCATTGTTGTATTGTTCTTGACGGGTGGGTGTTTGTCCGCATTCGGTCATGGAGAAGCATCCACTCTGTTGGAGGATGTCAACAACGATGGTGTGGTGAATATTTTAGACTTGGTTATGGTGGCGAACGCCTTTGGGCAACCTGTCGATCGACATTCCGAGCAAAATCCGGATGTGAATCGTGACGGCACCGTTAATGTGTTGGACCTTGTTCGAATTGCCAGCCGCATGGGCGAAACCGCGGGAATCGATAACTCAACTTATCACGATATTCAGGACTATGTATTCAATAAGAGTTGTGCAACGAGTTACTGTCACGCAGCGCCGACAAATGCCGGCAATCTGAATCTCACAAACAGGATTTCGTACCACGATTTAGTGGGGCGTGTACCGCAGAACCTCGCTGCGGCATCGGCGGGGATGAAGTTGGTTGATCCGGGCAACCCGGACAACAGTTTTCTTTTGACAAAACTCGTAGGACCAACATCTGCGGCACAGGGGGGACGCATGCCTTTGGCTGCTGGACCGCTGCACAGTGGGAAAATAGATGCAATCCGAAAGTGGATTGCCGCTGGGGCATCTCAGACTGATAAACTTCCTGGCGTCGGCGATCTCAGCGTGTTGCGCGATCCGCTCGAGACCTTTGAGCCACCTCCGGCGCCGCTGCCTGGTGAAGGTTATCAGCTCCGTTTACCACCCTTTATCATTGAACCCGGCACGGAGTTGGAAGTCTTTTACTCTAGACAGATTACCGACGCAACTGGACAACCGTTGCAGGAGGATATCTTCGTCAATACGTACGAATTGTGTATCCTACGGGCAGCTACCACTTCATACTGTATCGGATAACTGAAAAAGGGATAGAGGATGATATACTCAGCGTCGGAGTGACACCGGGGGTCGGGGTAAATCCCGAAGACTCTTTCCGAGTATTAGATCCTGCGAATCCACAAGCACTCGGCAACTTTGGAAAGCATCGCGTCTACATCACGGGCACACAGACGAGCGGGAAGACGGTTTATCAATTTCCCGATGGTGTGGCTCTTCGGCTCGCAGGGGACACCATTTACGACCTGAACGCCCATTTCGTGAATTTGTTAGGTACCGAAGCGATAGAGGGAGAGGTCTACGTCAATTTCTACACCATTCCGCCAGAGGAGGTCAAGCACGAGGCAGTGGAGATTTTCTCCGCCAACACCGACCTGTTCGTTCCACCAGGAACGACGCGCGTGGCGATGAAAACCGAAACCGTAGAGGAGGAGATTGAGCGGCGCGGCTACGATCCGAACACCGTGTTGAATCTCCTTATGATTACGTCTCATATGCACCGGCACGGCGAGTTGTTTGAGATTTTTCAGATGTCGACAGGGAGTTTGCTGCATCGAAGCGTGGCTTACGACGATGCGCCAATCACGGTGTTCAATCCGCCGCTGGTGCTTGGTACAGACGATGGGATGACCTATGAATGCACGCATAATAATTACGATCGGGATGTTCCACTTACTTTCGGATTCACGTCCGAGGATGAGATGGCTATAATCATGGGGTATTACTATCCCACAACTGAAAGTGTTGATGTCGCAAGTGAGTGAGAGGATGAATTTGAGAATTGCGATCTCAAAGCGTCCCATGGGCAAGTTACCCAAACCACGAATTAGAGGAGGATTACCAATGGTATTTGGACTAAGAGGAACACTTATCGTTACTTTGATAGCAATGATTGCTTTATGCGGCTGTGAGGAGGCCACAAATTTATTGGCAGGCGCGTTGTCGCCCGAGAATCAGGTGGTAGATCCGATTCCGGTTGAAGTAATGACTATGGAGGATACGCCAACAGAACCTATAATGGATCCCGTAGAAGTGGCAGCGATACCGGTCAAAATGGTGTGGCTAATCAACTATCCGCTGGGCGGAAAGGAGGATTATGTCGCATATATCGCGTCCGTAGCGCCTGTGTTGCTTGCTCCGGAAGAGCTTAATCGGGCTGCATCCTACGACAATGTTGACGGTTCCAATCCGCACCGCCTTGTTGAGTACGAATTTGACAGTTTTGCCGATTTGGCGCACTATCTGAACCGTCCTGAGATCGCGGCAGTCGCTGCCGATTTGCCAAACTACACCAGTAGCGCGAGTACGCATATATTTATTCAGCGCGGCGATTATTCAAAGAACGAGAGCACCAGCCGGCAGGTTAAAACCGTCTACTTGGTTGACTATCCGCTTGGAGGAAAAACTGAGTATCTGGAATGGATTGCTTCTATAGCGCCGATGCTACAAGCCCCCGAAGAGGTAAAGCGGATAGCATCCTATGACAACTATTATGGAGTGTCCCCGCATCGGTATGTAGAATTCGAGTTTGATAGCTACGAAGAGGCGAATACGTACCAAGAACTCCCGTACGTACAGCAGCATGTTAATGCGGAGCTACCTAATCGAACCAGCCGCACGTCTGTCCTAACCTTTGA
Organism: Candidatus Poribacteria bacterium; assembly: GCA_965204085.1. Taxonomy (GTDB): domain Bacteria; phylum Poribacteria; class WGA-4E; order WGA-4E; family JAJDTR01; genus JAJDTR01. The sequence continues at coordinate 1,471,815 of CBDBEE010000003.1, forward strand.
GTTGCGATCTGATTACATCAACGAATAGTCGGGTATATACTCTACGCTGTTGGACGTTGCGTTTTTAAGAGTCAAGAAATGGAGCATGAGTTTTGCCGGCGGTAGGAGGGAATTCCGATTCCCGACCGTCGCGATTCGGAGATCGCTCCTACAAACCTTCGGTGCACAATTGCGCAGAATTAACCGGTGCTAAGTATAGGTGTCTTGATGACAGTTTCGCCCTTCTCTCTAATGATGCGAGTTGGGTTAAGAATGGACGGAAATTGCAGATTTGGAAGCTAGTCTCCGCTGAAAAGGAATGCATGCGGATCTGGATGAAACGATTGGATTCTGAGCATGACAAAGCCCATCATCATAGATCAGGAAGTGCTATCGTGGGAGGGGTGGGAAGATGCGGAAGTCGCTGCCAAGAGCGCGATACGTTGGAAGATTCTAATTTCCAGCGAGCGAGGTCCAAGCGCAGGGCTAGTTACCGGTTTGGCGGAGTTTCCAGTCGGCACTCGACTGCCACTTCATCACCACGAACCTCCGGAGACCTATTACATCGTCAGTGGGCGGGGCAACATGGTAATTGACGGTCATGAATCAGACATCGGACCGGGGTCTACAGTCTACATCCCGTCTAATGCCAAACACGCTGTATGGTGCACCGGAAATGAGCCGTTGGTTTTCGTGTTTTCCTTTGCGTGCGATCGATTCGACGAGATTGTCTACCACTTCGACGAGTAGTCGGATTGTGAAGGGGGCTATTTAAAGAAACATAATGCCCTACGATGTCGAAAAACAGATTCAGGAGGCGATGGAACGGGGCGACTTCGAGAAGTTGCCCGGCAAGGGGAAACGGCAGGAGTTGAAAGTAAACCCGTTTGTTCCGAGTGAAACCCGCATAGTCAACCAGATGCTCAAAGACAACGGATTTGCACCGAATTGGATTGAGGTAGACAAAGAAATTCGTGCCGAGTGCGAACAATCCAGAAAGATGCTGGGGAACATCAAACGGCGCCGCCGACAGCTAGAAGCAGCGATTCGTGCCCAACCACTCAAAAGCGACAGGGTACGTCGGGGTTTTGAACTTGAGCGAAAACGGGCGCTAGAGACATACATAAGCCAACTGAAAGGGCTTAATCAAAAGATTCTCAGATATAATCTTACAGCGCCAGGGCGCAGTAGACAGAAGTCTATGTACAACCTTGATGACACGATAGCTCAATTTCAGAAGGAGTACCCGAGCCTTTAGAGTTTGTTCGAGTGATAGATGAAAAAGCCGTTTTTGGACATTTGAGGCTATTACTTGTGGGATCTCTATCGCATTCGCTATTGGTGGTTTGATGGTCACTAGCGCTTTGAAAGGCTGGTGTGCAATGCGCACCCTACGAGTCTAGCGTCCATTTCCGCAAGAAGTACCCTAGTAGTAAAAGGATAGATAAGTCAGAACTAGAAATGATATGTACGATTTTTAGAAAGGAAGATATGCGATGAATCAGGGGAAAGTGTTAGAAATCGTCGGCGCACGGGTCGATCTTGATTTCTCGGAAGGGAAGTTGCCGGATATTCTCAATGCCGTGGAAGTTGAACGCGCCGACGGCACGAAGTTGGTGCTTGAAGTGCAGCAGCATCTAGGGGAAAACAGGGTTCGTGCGGTAGCGATGGACACAACGGATGGGCTGGTGCGAGGTACACTCGCGACTGATCGCGAAGATCCCATCACCGTGCCCGTTGGAGATGAGGTGCTGGGACGGGTGTTCGACGTGACAGGGCAGCCGATTGATGAAGCCGGCGATGTCGAGGCGAAGCAGCGTTACCCCATTCACCGGCATCCACCCCCGCCAGATCAATTGAGCACGGTTTCCGAAATGCTGGAGACGGGCATCAAGGTCATCGACCTGATTCAGCCGGTGGCACGAGGCGGCAAGGTTGGATTCCTCGGTGGAGCAGGCGTCGGCAAAACCGTATTGGTGGCTGAACTCATCTATAATATCGCGACGCAGCACGGCGGTTACTCGGTATTCTGTGGAGTGGGTGAACGGACACGCGAGGGAAACGGGTTCTGGCTGGAGATGGAGGAGTACGGCGTGCTGGATAAAACCGCCATGGTCTTTGGCCAGATGAACGAACCGCCAGGAGCACGCCTGCGCGTGGGACTCGCGGGGCTTTCCATGGCGGAGTATTTTCGGGATGAAGGCGGACAGGACGTGTTGATTTTTATCGACAACGTCTTCCGTTTTACGCTTGCTGGCGGCGAAGTCTCGGCGCTGCTAGGTCGTATGCCGTCTGCGGTAGGATATCAGCCGACGCTGGCTACGGAGATGGGTGAGTTACAGGAGCGTATTACGTCGACACAACACGGATCGATTACGTCGTTTCAAGCGGTTTATGTTCCGGCTGACGACTACACCGACCCGGCGGTTGTGGCTGTTTTCGGACATCTCGACGCCGTAACACGGCTGGAACGTTCTATCGTCCAAGTGGGGCGATACCCCGCCGTTGATCCGTTGACTTCCACCTCCCGGATCTTGAACCCTGATGTAATCGGTGAGGAGCACTACAACACGACCCGCGACGTGAAGGCTGTGTTGCAGCAATACGAGAGCCTCAAGGACATTATCGCCATCTTGGGCGTTGATGAACTCTCCGACGATCAGAAATTAACCGTTTCACGGGCACGAAAATTAGAGCAGTTCCTTACGCAGCCGATGTTTGTGGCGGAACGATTCTCCGGCATACCCGGAAAGTACGTCAAAATCAGCGACACGGTTGAAGGCTGCCAAGCCATCCTTAAAGGCGAATGCGACGAAATTCCCGAGCAATCTCTCCGATATGTCGGCGGGATTGAAGAAGCGTTCGATAAAGCGAAGGGACAAGAGTTGGAAGAGGCTGCCGATTAAGCCAGACAAGAGCCATAGGAGGCGGCGCTTAACATCAACAGCCGAAAACGCAATATTTTTTATCTAGTGAATAGCCATGCTTGAAAGAAGATTCCACCTCGAAATCCGAACACCGCAACAACTTATCTATGAAGGCGACGTGAGCAGTGTCAGGGCACCCGGCGAACTCGGATCATTTGAAATCTTTCCGGGCCACATTCCTTTTTTAACGGTTCTGGAAACGGGTGAGGTTCGTATCCGGGAAACCGATACACCTCAGTCATTGGCAATCAGCGGCGGGGTTTTTGAAGTGTTGCGGACAGGGGTCACCGTGTTGTCCGACACGGCGGAATGGGCGCACGAGATAGATGTAGAACGTGCCGAGACGGCTCGTCAACGCGCTCAGGAACATCTGGCATCGGGAGATTCCGAGATTAACCGAGAACGCGCAGAAGCCGCATTAGTCCGCGCCACGAATCGGATAAAAGTCGCAACTTCCTTGTAGGGCTCGCACCATTGCCACCGGCGTGTCATGTCCTAGGATGACCGCCAGTTTTTGTAGGGTGGCATATACCTCTATCGCCACTTCATCCTCCTACGCATCACGCTTTACGACTTACGCATTGTCTCACACCATCCGCCGGTAGTGCTTCGTTAATTCCTCCAAATTATCCTCATCATCTGTACTATTCCTGTCAGAGGATACATCCATCTGGTGTTCAAAGAATTCTTTGGTAGTGCGGTAGATGTCATCCGCATCTGATCGTCTTGGACGGCCGCCGGAGAGGTGGATCATATCGCACGTTCGAAGAATTTCCCCAACATGATCCGCCACCGAGTTCGTCAGATCGTCCGGCAGCAATCCCAAGATCTCTCCGGTCGTGGCGTCAAGCGTCTTAATACCGTATTTCTGCTCAACATACCGCTTCACAATGGAGGAGATTTTGTTGTAATATTCATGGGAATCTTTATGAGAATGATAAGAGGAGATTTGTTTCAACTCACGAAGTGACAAGGCTTCAGGCGAATCCCACTGGGGGTCTGAGGATATAAATCGCTCCTGCTGTGCTGCCGGCGGGGAATCCATCAAATGCGATGGCGTTGTCGAGGTTCGCGGATTAGTAGGTACTCCGCTTGGGATTTTGGATTGGACGACGCGACGAACACTGTGCGTGAACCCGCTGCGCCTTTTCCCAATCCATGAGTAGATTCCTACGCCAACCGCAGCGAAAACCACTATCCACACAACAACCCATACAATTGCGGAGAGCAACCCGGATGAATGCGCGTCGGGATCTGTCTCTTGTGCAAATAACTCAGCGTTTCCGGATGTCAGAAGTATGAGGGATGACAAGCCGCAAAGGGCAAACCTCGTTAATCGTTGCACAAGTCGTATTCCTTGATTTTTCTGAAAATTGTTCTCTTGTTGACGCCCAAGATTTTCGCAGCCTTGGCTCGGTTATTTCCGACGTAATCGAGGGTTGCTCGGATGGCTTCCTCTTTGATTTCGTTCATCGACATACCGACCTCTACATTCAAACGGCGGTCGGAATCCACAGCCGGATCTGCATTCACAGCGGTCGGTGCGGAAAAGACAACAGGGGCGCCGATTCCGGTAAACTTGAGAACACGCTCCGGGAGATCCACCAAATCCAACTCACGACTGTTCGACATCACGACCATCCCTTCGATACAGTTTCTGAGATCGCGCACGTTCCCGGGCCAGTCGAATTTCATGAGCGCCTTCAACGCATCCGGAGAAATGTCTTTTGACGCTTTGCGGTTTTCTTGGCAAAATTCCTCAATAAAGGATTTGACCAAGAGCGGAATGTCTCCTTTTCGTTCGCGGAGAGGCGGCAGATATATCGAAATTACGTCAAGGCGATCGTATAGATCCGCCATAAATTTTCCTTCCTCGACCGCCCTCTCCAAGTCACGATTTGTTGCACAGACGACGCGGACATCCACTTTTACGACTTCAACCCCGCCAACGCGATGAAATTCCCTTTCCGCCAGCACCCGCAACAGCCTAGCTTGATTCGATAAACTCAACTCGCCAATCTCGTCAAGCAAAAGCGTGCCGCCGTTGGATGACTCAAATTTCCCTTTTCGTTGCTGATCGGCGCCCGTGAACGCTCCACGTTCATATCCGAAGAGTTCCGATTCTGCTAGACTCTCGCTCAGTGCGGCGCAGTTAAAGACGACCAGCGGTCCTCGCCGCAAACTTCGGTGATGGATAGCACGGGCAACAAGTTCCTTTCCGGTGCCGCGTTCGCCGCGTATCATGACCGTCGATTTCGTCGGTGCGACCTGAGCGATGATTTCCCGAACCTCCTGAATATGTTGGGAGTGGCCGGTGAGTCGGAGCAAGCCTTCTCTTTCATCAATCTGGGACTGTAATTGTCGGTTTTCCGCGGTAAGTCGCTGGTTTTCAAGAATCTTGTGCAGGAGCGCTTTCAAATGGATGGGATTCGGAGGCTTCGGCAAGAAGTAGCTAGCTTCGTGATGGAGCATCGCTTTTATCCCTACGTCTGTCTCCAGGACATCGTGAGTCGTCATGAAGATCACGCCCACGTCGGGATGCTTCTGTCGAGCGGCTTCCATGAGCTGCAAGCCGTCAAGTCGGTCTGCCTTTAACGGTGCGACGAGTATGTCAATCCTGAGACGGTCAATCCGATCCAGCGCTTCATACATGTTCCGGGTGATGACAAGATGGAGTCCTTCACCCTCAAGCGCGCGGCATACGGTTTCACGCTCTCTTTGGTCGGGATTAACGACTAGGACGGTTTTCTGTTGGCTCATTGGTTTCAACCAATACGTTGGGAAATTCGGATATGGGACAGAATTTGACCGGAAATGATACCTTATTCACGTAATTTCGTCAAGCGGAATGCAAAGTGTCTTCTACGTCAATTTTGGTCGAAGGCGCAATGATTAGGACGTGGAGGAAAGGGGAGGTATTCGAGGTTGGGGCTGGAAGGGTGGAAGTTTGGAAGGATGGAAGGGGCATGAAGGCAGAGAGTTTTCGATTTAAGGGATTGCGTAGTCTGAATCACGGATGACACGGATTAAAGGATTTCACGGATTAAGACTCCTATTCAGTGCTATCTCGCGGCTCGAGAATCCTAGCTAAGAAAAGCGGGTAACCAGTGATTTGATATTCAACCGACGAATCGCTAAGGGAACTCTATCGCACTAGGACTTCTGTCGCGATGGATTTGCTATCGCCTTCCTTATCCAGTCAGTTGATCCCATCCTACAATGACTATGGGACGGCATAGGGGCTGACCCCTACAAGGCGAAACGATAGTTTCGGATCCCCTCTATTATTCCGTATACGCTCGTTGTTTATATCTGTTATAATCTCAATGGAGTGCGTCTCGTTCTGATCCAATGGCAGATAGGCAGGTTCATGCTATGCTAATCTATCACTTCTATTCCCAGCTAACGCTAAGGGGCTGAAAGCGATCAAAAGGAATGAAAATGGACATTTATCACTCACCTTCGACTATGGACTCTGAACCAGTCCAGAAAAGTTACCGCGCCACGGCGTTTGCGGATGCGAAGCCGGAACTTGCGGCGCCGGGGGCTACGCCTGAGCGTTTGGAACACTTGAAAGAGCACGGTTTCGTGATTATCACCGACTTTGTCCGCAGTCCTTGGATTCCGATTCTGCGTGAAGCCGGCAGCCGTGTCACCGAGGCATGCGCTCCCGAGAACGGCTACAGCAAGATTGACTGCTCCAAAGGCTACGTGCACCGGGCAGCTGAGGATGAGCCGTGGGCAATCAGAGGAATAATCCATCCGGCTTTCGGCGAGTCCAGTTTTGCCGAATTCTACGGTTCGGAAGAGTTTCTCCGTTTTATCCACGATTGGTGCCACGGGTTACAACCGGAAGATCTCGTCATGAGTCCGATGCTCCTGTGGTGCAATCCCCGGCGGAACGAGAATGGGCCAAGTTGGCATCGAGACACGACATGGTGGGGTACGGGCAAGAGCTATTTCGCGCAGCGACCGGAACAGGAGGGGCCTGAAGCTTATTCGGAGGAGGTTGAAAGGCGCCGCTGGAAAGAGATCCAAGAAGAAAATCTGAAATCAGTCGCCGAGCGAAAGGGCGTAAGTATGTTTCTTGCGCTTGCCGACGATGAATGCCATGAGCTGATTCCCGGAAGCCACCACCGGTGGCGGACGCCGTTTGAACACGATGTGCTATTGCCGAAAGCCATGAAGGATCAGGGCGTGCCGTACACGCCGAGTTGGAACGGCACCGATCCGCTGCCGAATCAGGTTGCGATTCGGCTTAAGCCGGGGGAAGCGCTCATCCGGAACGGCGCCACCATCCACACGGGGCACACTGTTCCCGACCGCGAGCGCAACACATTGGCAATCGGTTGGAGTAAATGGTCGGGGCCATTCACGGAAGAGCCAGCCGTGTCGGATGTGCGTAACGCATGGCAACTCGATCCCGCGGTGCGCGAGGCGCTGCCGTATGAGTGGATGAAGACGACGTGGGATCGCTGGGCTGAGACGGTGAAACTAGGGGATACGCTTGAGGACCGCTACACCGGGTTTGACATCAATAACATCAAGGCAGGGCAACTATTGGGTTGGCGTGGCGAGTTGGAGTGTCAAGCGGCGGCGGCTGGAGAGGCGTAAGAAACATTTCAGAGATTGGAATAAGCGCGGAGTGTCTAAGGTTGGGATGGACGCAGATGTAAAGGGAGAAGGAAGGTTGGAGAAGTATATGGGAAGGATGGAAGATTGGAAGGGTGGAAGAAACCATTGTCTGAATCACGGATTAAGCGGATTAAAGGATTTCACGGATTAAAGCCGCTCAATTGGTAGGGTAATGCGATTTGAAACCTTAGCTACCAGAGGATAAAATCAGTGTATTGATGGTCAAGATTCTATCGATGTGGACTGAGGTCCCCACGTTTTAAAGAAAAAACTCAGTTTCATCACGAACTTGCTTTTACAGATTGGATGTAAAATGAATGGCACTATTTCAGGCCGACAAGACGCGTAACGGAGAGGATTCCATCAAAGATTGGAAACTGAGATTAGGCGTTTGGAGATGGTGAGAGGGGAATCTCTATCGCACAGGATTTTCTATCAGGACTATCTATAGCCTTGGGATCTCTATCGCATTCGTTATTCGCTCACTTGATTGTTCCGAGTTTCGCTGTTTCTTCCAAATGAATTTCAATGACCTCCAGGAGATTTTTCCTTGCCTCTTCGATATCCTTTCCACAACTCACAACGTCTAGCTCCGGACAGTGGGCGACGTACATGTTGCCCTCTTTCCATATTTCTTCCGTTATAACAAGGTTTTTCACTGTAGCCTCCTCGATCTATTTGAGTCGGGTCAAAACTATGGCATCCCGGCGATGATGTTCTGAACGTCGGTTTCCAATTCCAAGGTGATTTTCTGGGGCGTCTGCCTCTTTTCTTTCTTGTAGGTCTCATAGGAATCCAAGAGATTCTTGGGCGTCCCGATACGCAGGAAGGCATCCAAAGGACCTTTGACTTTCGATCTGCCGTACACCTCAACTTCGAGCCGCGTGATAACTTCCAGAAAGCGTTCTTGGGAGGGATCTTCGCCGATGTAGCCTTCGTAGATTGCGATTGAGTTCACGATACGGCGCAGGTCGATGTAAAACTGTCGAAACTTGTCAATGCGCTGTGCGTGAACCCCTCTCTCGTATTCGGTCATCTCATCCACGTCGCGGTAAATCTCCTCGTCGATTCGGTTCTGGATTGCCCGTACTCGCCGGAGTGGATTCCGGTCTGCTTGAGGTGCGAGTTCCAAGAAATTCTCCATCTGCGACAGAATGTGTTCGCGCATCTGCTGGATGCGTTCGTTGAGTGAACTCTCGTTGCCAAAGCGCAGGTGGTATTCTCTCGCAAGTATCGACAGCAGGCTGCCTCCGAGGTTCTTCACGCGGTCGTACAGGTCTTTGGGGTGGTCGGCAGGGTCGGGAAGGACGCTCTGCTCCAGATTGGTAATCGACTCCTCGATTTGACCCCACATGTCGCTTCTGTAGACATATTTTATTCCCACGGGCACGAGATAGAGGGGTTTTAGATCTTCCGCCTTTTCCATGTCGTTGAGCGCCCACAAGCCGAACTGCACAATCCCGCTCTCGAACGGCATGATGGTCTCGTTCTGATGCGAGATTTCGCCTTCGCCGAAGATGACCAGCTTCCGCGCCCCTTTGGCGAGCGTTTGGCGCGTCATCCGAAACGAGTCCCGGTCCACGGCGCCGCGTATGACGGAGTAAACGCCGAGCCGCGTCATGAAGAACCCTCTCAATTTCAGCCCTGCTATTTTGCGGTCAAAGGTCTCTCGTGCGCACATGTACCGGAATCGTTCGCCGTAACGAGTTGACAGGGCGAACAACACGTGCGGGTCGGCGCGGGAGGGGTGGTTCGGCACCAGAATGGTCGGATAGCCGTCAGTCGATTTCAGCTTGTCGAGAGATTCGGAGTCGATATCGACATGCGAGACCTTGGTTGTGAGGCGCATGAGAATCGGGAGCAGCGACTTCACGCTTCCGATCACGAGCCTGTTTTCCTTTGGCGGTTTGAAATCTAGCATTGGTTTATTCCGAGGTCAGCTACGGCACAATTCCGAGATGTCACGTGATGAGAGGAGATCGACGATGTGGTAATTGGGCAAGAAAGAAACCGAGTTTTCAAGCAAAAACTCGGTTTCAAGGCGAATGTTGCTACTAATACCATTTCGCTTGGATAATTGTGGGTATTATGTTTGGGTTACATCATTTACTTTCCACGTAGGCGGGGCATCTTGCCCCGTCCACTTTGCGCGGAGACAAGGCTTCTTACGATGCTCCACGCAATCAAAGCACTTGAAATTTTGAGAAATGGTTTAAGTACAGATTTTCAAACAGGCTCTAAGCTCGACTTTGCACGTTTTAGAGACATAATGGAAAGCAAAAATCAAGTGTTGCCCAAAAGCCAAGGAGGTTTTAATTTTCTCGGTTTTTTGGCAGATCATTGAAAAAGTCGGTAGCGGTTTCTAGTGCCATGCAAATGATATGTTGGGTTTCACTCGAATTTCGGTGTTGCACAGCGGGGCAAGATGCCCCGCCTACAGGTTGGTGTTGTACTTTTGTACAAAGTCGAGCTAAGACAATGCGTGCAAATCCCGCTGGCGTTCCTCCCAATCTGGCAGATAGGCGTGCATGAAACTCCGAAACAGCCTACCGTGATTCGGGGCGAGGAGATGCACCAACTCATGCACAATCACAAACTCCCCCAACGCCATCGGCAGGTCGAGCAACTCCGTGCTCAGGGTCAACCGTCCGTTTGTGGATATGGATGCCCACTTTCGACGCATGTCCCGCAGGTGAACTTCGCGCACCGTTACGTCCATGCGCTCCGCCCAGTCGGACGCCGCGCAAGGGCGGATTCATGCGAGCAACCTCACGCATGGCTTCCGTGACGAACTCACCCAAACCGCCGTTTGCCGGATGGTTGCGGAGTTGCTTCCAACTGTACTTTTGCGGGATATAGAAACGCACAATCGAGCCGCGTTCAGACTTGTGCGCGTCTTCGTGGTCGGCTTCGATAATGTCTCGCGCCGTTTCTTCATCACCAAATTCGGCAACGCGTTCGGCAAATTCATCATCGAACACATCGGAGAGGCGTTTGTAGAAGATTAACGGCAGGATGAAATCCTTGAATTTTGGGGCGTCGGTCGCTCCGCGAATCACGCAGACGGCATCCCACAGCCAAGTCTCCAGCGTTGAGATGTCCAATTCTTCTTGTTCTGGCGTTGGAAATTCAATGTCTGTCTGGGGTGGGGCGGAGGTGGGTTGAGGTTTTGACAAAGGTTATTTCTCCTAACGAAGTTAAATCAACGCGACATTGATGCTTTCCTGCGTGTCGTGGTTTGACTTTGGACTCACGCGAATCTCAATGTGATAATCCAGTTTCCCCAATAGAGAAAAAAGATGGTCAATCGTAAAGTTCCTCAATCGGCCATTTCTCAAATCCGTCATTTTTGACCGACTCAGTCCGAGGAAATCCGACGCTGCCTTTTGGGTCATTCCCTCATCGGTAATTAGGCGGTTGATTTTGTATGCCAATTTCGCTTTTGCCAATCTTTCATCAGGGTTTGGTAGTTCCAAATCCTTGAACACGTTTCCTGAACTAGGGGTGTAGTCTGTCATAGCTTATCTTCCTTTCGCTAATTCTTGAGCCATTTTCAACCGGCGCTTGATAAGATTAATTTCATTCTTGGGCGTCCCGGTACCCCATTTCGATTTCTTTTGAAAGGTGTGCAGTACGTAAATCGCATCACCGATTTTGGTGGTATACACCGCTCGATAGGTATCGCTTGCATAGTCACTTCGAATCTCCATGACTCCTGAAAACCCCTTTAGCGGTTTGGCTTTCGGATGTTTGTCTAAAATCTGTGCGATATAAAGCGCGTAGCCCATTTCATCTTGAACATCCGAGGGAAATTGCTTTAAATCTCTGTATGAAGAACCAACCCAAACTATAGGTTTCATCTTATCTATGTATTTGGTGTCTCTCATAAAGGATTCTTCGCAAAAAACTTAACTTCGTATCTAGATATCGCTACGCTCAGCGCAATTATGAGATTGAGGTCAAATCAACATCAAGCGCCGCGGCGATTGCTTTCAACGTTTTGACGGAGCCGGACTTGCGCCCGGTTTCAATCTCCGCCAAGTAGGCGCGCTGAATGCCGCACTTGTCCGCCAGTTGCTGCTGGGTTAGACCTCGATGGTCGCGGTACACGCGAATCGGACTTTCCTCGTTAAGAATCAGGCGATTGACGACCTCACCGGGGTAGGTCTCCTCGTTGATGGTTTTGGCTTCGCGGAACTCGCGAATGTCTCTTAGCATCTCCGCATCTTCCACAAATTGATTGTACTGTTCTCTCGGTACAAGGACGTATTCCTTGCCCTGTCTTTCGACGGTTTCAATATTCATCGGTATACACCTCCTCTGGATCCAATTTTGATGATTTCGATGACGAGGACATCGTCATGAATCTCGTATAACACGCGCCAATCCCCCATCTGAGCCGGTATCCCTCCTCGCCCTCTAAACGCGTTACATTGTTGTTCGGCGCGTAGGGGGACACGGCGAGTTGGTCAATCTTTCGCACAACGGTCTTCGCTACATTGCGCGGCATTCGCCGGAGTATCTTCGCCACGCTCGCTCGGTATTGAACCTTATACATTTTACCCTACATAGTAGCTTAAAGCAACATAAATGTCAAGTGTTTTTTTACCCTTGTGTCAACAATGGGAAAAACGGCCGCTATAACGAGTGGCGGGACTATTTTGGCGGGGGATTGACGGAAGGCTTGGTCAAGAACCGGCAAGCCCAATCCAATCTGAAAGAAAATATCTGGAGCGAAAGGAGCGCGACTTGCAGGCCGTCACTGCAGGACTAGCCAGAAAGCGACTCAATCCGGCATTACGCTTTACGAATTACGCATTATTTCTTTTCCCACTTATCTTCTTGAACCGCCTCCGACTCGCCCTGTTCAAGAATCTCCGTCCACCACTCTCGATTCTGAGCGTACCACTGCGTGGTTTCCTTGAGACCGGATTGAAAATCGATTTGCGGTTCCCAATCGAGTTCTCGCCGGATTTTCGAGGAATCCAAGAGGTATCGGCGATCGTGACCCGGGCGGTCGGGGACATAAGTTTTGAGGGATTGCGGTTTTCCCAACGCCGCCAAGACGCCATCGGCGATCTCTTCGACGCTCTGCTCCACGCCGCTTCCGATATTGTAGGTCTCGCCAATCTTCCCGTTCCGAATGATCAGATCGATAGCTCGGCAGTGGTCGGAGACCGCGAGCCATTCCCGGCGGTTAAGGCTGTTCCTATAGAGCGGAAGCGGTTTATCGTCAAGGGCATGCGTGGTGAAGAGGGGGATCACCTTCTCGGGGTGTTGATAGGCGCCGTAGTTGTTCGAGCAGTTGGAGATGGTGACGGGAAGCCCATAGGTTTCAAAATAGGCGCGCACCGCGTGATCCGCCGCCGCTTTGGAGGCGTTGTACGGTGTGCGCGGAGAATACGGGTGGTTTTCCGTGAACTTTACCGGTGAATCCAGCGCGAGATCGCCGTAGACCTCGCACGTGGAGATGTGGTGAAATCGTGAGACTTTGTGTTTGCGGGCAAGTTCGAGCAGCATCAGTGTGCCCATGACATTCGTCTCAAAGAAAAGGCGAGGGTTGAGCACCGCGCGGCTGTTGTGGGATTCAGCGGCGAAATTCACAATCACCTCCGGACGATGTTCTTCAATGAGGTTATCGACGCAGTCGGAATCCCCAATATCGCCATGAACAAAGGAGTACCGATCCGGGTATGTATCGCCGACATCGGCGAGGTTATTCAGATTGCCCGCGTAGGTCAGGAGATCGATGTTAATAATTGCGTCGCTGGGATAGTGTTGGAGCCAGTAGCGGATGAAGTTACACCCGATAAATCCTGCGCCGCCTGTGACCAATAGTTTCATAGGAGTTCATGAAGAAATAGGATGAAAAAGGCTTTTCAAAGAATAGATTTTGTCAGGAAGATGAGTGTTCATTGCCGATTTGGCGACAAAGGCAGAAAGTGGTCAAATCATTGAGATTTCAGAGATTCATCGCGCCTACGAAGAAAAAGTAGGGAAACCGGTAGGAAAATCGACGGTTTACGCGCTTTTACGCCGACACCAGTGGCGAAAAGTGGTTCCGAGACCCCAACCCCCGAAACATGATGAACAAGCTGTCGATGCTTTAAAAAATTCCCCAAGCTCATTGAACAAGCCCAAACAGAAGCAAAGGAAAGAGGGCTAAGTTTGCGAGTCATGCTCCAAGACGAGGCGCGGTTTGGTCGAATCAATGAACCGAAAAAGTATTGGGCGCCTAAAGGGATTCGTCCCGTGGTCTTGAAACAGACGGTTAGGGAATACACCTATGCGTATGGCGCGGTCAGTCCAGTTGATGGCGCATGTGATTTTCTAATTCTGCCTCATATGAACAGTTATTCGATGAATCTTTTCCTGGCTGAAATATCCCAAAGACACCCCAATGAGTTCATTTTAATGATATATGACCAAGCGCCAAGTCATAGTAAATCCGCTTTGGAAATCCCGGAGCGGATGATGGTCGAAACATTACCTCCGTATTGTCCGCAACTCAATCCGGTGGAACATGTCTGGGACGAATTACGGGGGAAATTCTTCCCTAACCTCATCTTCAACGATATGGCTCAGCTAGAGGAGACGTTGATTGAAGGTCTCCTCTACTTCGAGGCTCAGTCGCACATCGTTCAATCCATTACTGGATTCGACTGGTTTGTGAGTAACATTTAGATGTGAAAATAGTACAAGTTTGTAATAGCACTATTCACTGTGCGTCTTCTGCGAGAGATTGCTCCAACATGTGTCACTTGTAGGAGGGAATTCCGACTCCCGAAAATTAGTCGCGATTCGGAGATCGCTCCTACAGTAAGTTTATAGTAGTGCGATTCATTGTGCGTGACTCATTGCTTGCTGCCATTATATATCGTCTTTCAGAATCACGCAAATCCTTTCTTGTTTGTTCACCAGGGACTGGCAAAACTTGACCAAGCAGGCATATCTAGTTTTCTTGATGTAATGATTTGTTACTTGGGAGTGGCCAGAAGCGGTGTGATTAGTGTTCGTCCGCTTGAGGTGTGTAGCGTTTCAAAGGCTAGGTCGTAGACGGATTCTAACTGCCGGGGGGTAAAAACTGTCGCCGGTGTTCCAACGGCGACCGCGTTTCCGTCGCGTAGCATGAGAACCTTATCAGCGTACATTGCCGCCAGATTCAGGTCGTGAATTGCGGCGATGACCGATTTTCCGGACTGTACAATTGAACAACAGAGGTCAAGTATCTGTACCTGATGGCGTGGGTCGAGATGGTTTGTCGGCTCGTCCAACAGGAATAGCCGGGGTTCTTGCGCAAGGATGCGGGCGAGGTCGACACGAGAGGCTTCACCGCCCGATAGCGTTGGATAAAGCCGTTCAGCGAACACATCGGCTTCTACCTGCTTCATAGACTTTCGTGCGATTGCCCAATCTTCCGATGTCTCTTTCGCTCCGTTTAGGTGCGGATGGCGTCCAAGCAGCACAATCTCCAGGGCGCGAAACGGGAAATTGACATCGCGTTTCTGTTGGAGGTAGGCTCGGCTTCGCGCCAGTTGTTGCGGCGAGTAGGCGTGAATGTCGTGACCGAATAGTCGGATTATTCCTTTTTGCGGCGATAGTTCGCCGGAGATGAGGCGCAAGAGTGTGGATTTGCCTGCACCGTTTGGCCCGGCAAACACCCAAAACTCGCCGGTTTCGATTTTTAGATTGATGTCGCTGACAATCCACTTCTGAGCGATGCGATAACCCACCTGTTCAAGTTCAACCATACACGACCTCTCTCTTGAACCTCAGAAGTAACCAGAGGAAGAACGGTCCACCGAGCAACGCAGTGACGACGCCGACGGGTAGTTCGGCTGGGATGGCAACCGTTCGTGCGAAGAGGTCCGCCAACACGAGCAGAATCGCGCCGCCGATCGCCGAACCGGGCAAGACATAGCGATGGTCGGCACCCCCCAAGAGACGTAGCAGATGCGGCACAATGAGTCCCACGAAACCGATTCCGCCCGCAGCCGATACGGCGGCGCCAACGCTCAAGGCTACCCCGAAAACCGCCCACCGCTTCAAGGATTCAGTCGAAACCCCGAGGTGATACGCCTCAGACTCGCCCAACGTCATGGCGTTGAGGGCGCGTGCAAGTCGAAACAATACGGCCGCTCCCATGACAGCAACGGGAAACATCACAGCGATTGCACGCCACGTTGCCCCGCCGAATCCGCCGAGCAACCAAAACGTTAGGCTTCGAAGTTGCTCTTCGTCGGCGAGGAAGGTCATCAAGCCGATGCCTGCGCCCGCGAAACTGTTGAGCGCGATTCCCGCCAGCAGCAGCGTCACCGTGGGGACACTTTCTTGGGTTTGGGCGATCTTCCACACACCGATTGTTACGAGGATGCCACCGGTGAATGCCGCGATTGGGACACCCCAGATTCCCAAGAAGCCGCTCCCGACGAGGACAATCCAGAGCGCGGCTCCGAGTCCGGCGCCCGCCGTCACGCCGATTAACCCCGGATCCGCCAGCGGATTGCGGAAGATGCCTTGCAATGTCGCACCGGAGATGGCTAGGACTGCGCCGACGATGGCTGATAATATCACACGGGGAAATCGGACGTAGATTAGCACTTCAAAGCCATCTTCGTGGAAAAGCAGAATGCGGGGGATACGCCACGGAAGGATTTGATATGCCCCGACTCCGGCTGCTATACACAGCGAAACGGGGAGAATACAGCTAAGGGCAAGAAGGATATGTGCTCTGCTTTGCATGGTTTGTATGCAGTTGATTACTGTTAGATGATATGTTACACTTATAACCCTAGAAAGGGGATAGTCATCTCAGGAACTATTCCGAATCGTGTTAATGGAGGTGAGATCATGTCGTCTGTCGCTGTACAGTCCCACCTTACGCCAGCCGAGTATTTGGCTTTGGAGCGTAAGGCGACTACGAAAAGTGAGTATTTCGACGGTCAAATCTATGCGATGTCAGGGGCAAGTCGCGCGCATAATCTTATCGTGGTGAACCTACTAAGTGCGTTGCACACTCAATTAAGCAAACGGGATTGTGAGGTTTACGCCAACGATATGCGTGTGAAAGTTGACGTGACAGGGCTATACACCTACCCGGATGTCCTCGTTGTCTGTGATGAGCCACGCTTTGAGGACGCCAGTCTTGACACACTTCTCAATCCGAACGTGCTTGTGGAAGTCCTCTCTCCCTCAACTGAAGCATACGATCGTGGCGAAAAATTCTCGCACTATCGCCATCTAAAATCGCTGCAAGAATATGTGCTGGTGGCACAAAACTGCATTCGTGTCGAGCACTATCTGCGTCAAGAGGAACAGTGGCTTCTAACTGAATTCGATGAATCTGTTGATCTATTCCGTTTGCCTTCAATCAATTGCGAACTTTCCACTCGTGCGATCTATGCAAAGGTGAAACTTTCTACCGATGCGCTGCGGCAGCAGGAACTCTGAGTAGTTCATTTTACCCGTTTGCGATGAAAAGCTCGTCCGCTCTATAGATGCCGTAGTATCCAATAGGAGTTCCGGTAAAATGGTTGACCCAAAAGACATTAAAGCAACCTGCGACGACATCGTCCGAGAGTTTGCCCCCCTGAAGGTTATCCTCTTCGGTTCCTATGCTTACGGAACGCCTACCGAGGATTCGGATGTTGACCTGTTGGTGGTGATGCCCGTTCCGGAATCGCAAACCCGCAGCCTAGCGGTAGAGATTCGGCGACGTATCCCGCGCCGCTTTCACATGGATCTGGTTGTCCGGTCGCCGGAAGAGATTGCCTACCGCGTTTCGCATAACGACTGGTTTCTCCGAGAGGTGATGCAGGAGGGTCAGGTGCTTTATGAATCCGTTGACACTGGAGTGGTGACTGACAGTCACTCCCCCTTTGCAACGAAATGTCCTTCCGCTTCATAGATTCCCTTAAACAGGTCAAGCGCGGCGCGGCCGCAGCGGGGACCGAATCCCGACAAGTACAACCCATCCATCGCGACTACCCGCTTATTCCGTCCGGCGGGTGTCTGTGCCAAACCGGGGACCTTAAGCAACCCTTCAACTCCGCCGATTGATTTCAAGCCCGATTCAAACAGTACGTACACATCCGGTTGCGCGGCGATAACCGCTTCCGCGGTCATCGGCTTCGTGCCTTCGATTTTTTCCGCGGCGTTTGCCGCACCGACGATTTCAATCATCGCCCCGGCTGCGGAATTTTTGCCAAGCACAAAGGCGGTTTGCGGTCCCCGCAGATAGAGGAACAAAGCCTTCCGTTTTGGCTGACCTTCGCGTATAGCGAGTTTCGATTCCAGCGTTTCAATGTGCTTCTCTAAAGCCGAAATCAACGCCTCAGCCTTTTCTTGGCGATTGACCGCCGTTCCAATGGTACGGAGACGTTGTTTGGCTTCCTCGAAGGTTCTCGGCTCCGCGAGTAGCAGCACCGTCACGCCAGCGCTGCGCAACTGCTCGACAACCTGGGGCGGTTTCACATTCTCGCGACCGATGACCAACGTCGGTTTTAATGAGAGAATCCCTTCGGCGTTGAGCCGATACTGGTAACCGACAGATGGAAGTTTTTTGTTTATATCCTTGGGATAAGTGGACGATGCGTCGCAACCAACGATGTTCGCATCGAGTCCGAGCGCAAATAGAATCTCGGTGGTGCTGCCGTTCAGTCCGATGATTCGCTCGGTTGAGTTGATGACAACGGTTTCGCCGCTGGCGTCGGTTACTTCGACAGGCTGCGCAGCGGCGGTTAATGAAATCAGAAGCAACAACACCGCGACGTATCGTATTTTCATTGTTGGCTCCTCAGGCTGAAGATGATGTAATTGTCAAAATTGCCGGCTCCCATCGGGTTGATGGAGGTACTCAAACGTGATGAAACCGCCGTCTGTTTTGTTCGCGTTGTCCTTGTAGAAGCCTACAAAGCGGAGTTTGGCATACGTTCCATCCGCCGCTTGAACCACAAAGACACGATTCTCCAGAGGGAGAATCCAGTGATTTGGGGGACCGGTGTAGATGTACCATCCTTTCTCGCTTTGTGCGACGATAGCGAGGTTCCCGTCCGAATCGGCGGCGTACCCGCCCCCGGGCGCTTCGTTCACCTCGCTAAATGCTATATCCGTGAGCATGACTGCGCGCCCCTTTCCCGCACCACTGATACCCCCGTTGAGCTTGACCTTCGTGCGTTGAAAACCGAGATCCCAATTCATTGAATTACCCGGGTCCGCGACTTCGACGACACCACCCTTAGCGAACGAGAAATATGTCCACGCCTCTCGGCTTGTCGCGTCAACCGTGAACGTGGCAGCCTCTTGAATGGTCGGGGCGACACCAACTTCCTCATCGCCTCCACAACTGAAATAGAAAAATACGCTGATATAAAGAACCGACCACACGATCAGTCTCCACGTGGCGAGAGTTTTAAAGCGTTTCATTGTTCCCTCCTATTTTCTGTTCCGATTGACAGACTAGACAGATATCGGGATATCCATGTCAGCTAGGGTTTTGGTGTTATCATCGTTCAATACCAACATGGCTTGCGCAATGGTACCGGCAACTTGGTAAAATTCTTCCGGAGGCATGGCGATATCAATACCTCGGTATTTGAGGTGAATATGCCCTCCAAGACATTGATAGACAGCACATACATTACAATTGGATAACGACTCTCTCGTGTGTTTCATTTTCTTGGTTTCCTTTCTTAATGTTATCGGTGATGCAGAATTGGTTATGCTTCACCACCGAGTAGATGCGTATAGAGCTAGTAGGATTGAGAAACAGGTAATTGATAAATAAGCCGATTTTCTTCCGCGTCGGCATAGTACGAAGCGCATGAACAGTTGGAGCAGATAAAGTATCCACACAACGCATGCGCATGACAGTTGACGAGACCAATCGCTGCGATCATTATCGAGCGATAGCACAACGGTAAGTAGCGCGAGAGTTGATAGTAACAGCCCGGCAATCACACTGAGGTAGCAAATCCTATCCAATTTCTCAAGTGGTGGTAGGTGACCGAATACCGTTAGAAATCGTTTGCGTTTGAGTTGAATCTCTTGAATAAGGTACGTCACCGAAGCGACACATGCGAATGCGAAAGCGCCATTCGCAAGTAGAAGAGTCCTTGAAGATAATCTCCAGCTAATCGGCTGCAAGAAGGTCGTGAAAAGAATCAGGGCGACAATAAAGAATAATGAGGTGAAGCCGGAATACGCCAAGAACTGAGTTTTCTTGAGTGCCATCTTTTCCTCACATGATTAAATTGATTACTGTAAAATCTGTCATGAGTAAATCTCAATTTGAAGATTTGTCTTCCGAGCGATTACGATGAAAAAGATCGGAAGGATGGAAGGTCGGAAGCTTGGAAGATTCCCTTCCACCCCACACTCAAACTTGTAACTCGTCCATCTTCGAATCAGTTCAATAGGTCAAAGAGAGACCGCCATAAAACGAACGCCCTGCGAACGTGTAAAAACTTGGTATCTTGAAATCGAAAATGTTATTGATGCCGACCGAGGCTCTGAGCCATGTGAGGATTTGCTTGGATCCCCTCAGGTTCCAAATCCAGTTGCTCGGCGCGTACTCCTCATCTTCAAGCACCTTGTCGCCATCGTCATAGAAGCCCCACTTGCTCCCGTAACGCCCGCGGAGATTCAGGTTGAAGCCAATTTCCTCGTTTACGTAGGATAGTTTGAGGTTGCCGCTGTGTTTCGAACGATTCAATAGTGTTAAACCGGTTTCCTCGTCCTGGCCGTTGAGATAGGCATAGCCGACTGCCGCGGCGAGACCTCTGATAGAACGCGTCGCCAACTCGACCTCGACTCCTTCAGTGAACGCCTCGCTAACGTTGAAATACTGGAATTTGCTCCCGCCGAGCACGCTTTTCCCCACGCGCTCCGCTTCGATAAGGTTTTTCAGATTGTTCCGATAAACCTGCAACCGTCCGAGTAACGCAGATCTGAACTGGTATTCAAGCCCAAGATTCCAACTGTTCGATGACTCCGGTTGAAGCGCCGGGTTTCCGAGCACTTGATAGCCGGAGGTCGGATTGCTGAAATCGAGATAAAGGTCTTTGAAATCGGGAGCACGGAAGCCTTGACCGAACGAGGTGCGTACGGTGAAATCGCTGGTTACGCGGTATAATCCGCTCAACTTTGGACTGAAGTGCGCCCCAAATTCAGAGTGGTGATCGAGTCTCCCACCGACGACGAGCGCGAGATTCCGGGATGGTCGAAATTCGTTCTGGAAGAAGAGTGAGTTGGTCGCAACATCCTTTTCGCCGCCGGTAATGCGCTGAGATTCGAGGTTTTCGAAAATCAATTCTGCGCCGGCAGTCAGTTGATTTCTGGCTCCAAGCGAAGTATCAAATTGCACCTCGCCCTTTACTAGGTCTTGTACTGTGATGTTCGAGGAAGCGGTGAGGGAGGTGCCACGGTCAATAACGGTTGATTCGTCGCGGTAGCGGGTGGCGTAGATTTTGCCTACCAGTTTTGAATCCAAACCGGGGCGGTATGCCGTTCCGACAGTTGCGCTAAAAACCCCAATATCACCGAGACGGTCGAAGGCCACGCCGCTGTTTTCGCTGACACCTTCCTGCGCTTGAGCGAAATACTGTCCCGAAAATAGGAGTTTCGCGCGCTGAGTAAGTTGATATTCGGTCCGCACCGATTGGGTAAAATTCTGATACCCGTCGATCGTGGTTGAAGGATTTGTTTCGTCCAAGTCGATAGGGTCTCGGTGATTTGCGGCAAGCGTCATCAGCGAATTGAGTTTGCCGTGTTTTATCTCAACCGTTCCGCGGCTATCGATTGTGTTGTGTTCCTCAACGTTATTCGTAAACTGGAGCGCAAATGGAGATGAGGCACCGCGCGTGATGACGTTGATGACGCCTCCCATGGCGGCACTGCCGAAGAGCGCGGACGATGCGCCTTTGACGATCTCAATCCGCTGGACGTTTTCGATTGGAATACGCGCCAGGTCAAGTTTTCCCGCGATTCGACCGACCTGCGGTTCCCCATCAAGCAAGATTAAAACGTAATCGGAGGCGAGACCTTGGAGTTGAACGCCATCGCCGTGTGCGTCGCGGTGAACGACGATTCCCACGTGATGCTCAAGCGCTTCGCCAATGTTCTCCGCACCCGTGGATTCAATCTCGTTTCGTGTGATGACCTCGGTGATGACCGGGGTGTCTTTCAACAAGCGCTCGGTTTTGGTGCCGGTGATGACAATTCCGTCCATTTCGAAGACGTTAGACATGGATATAATTTCGGGGAAACTCACCCCCACTCCGCTGAGGAGCACAAACATGAATAACGCACTCAAACTTCGGTCCCGTAGCCGCATCGATTCACTCCTTTCCGCGTGATTGCCTTGACAATCACGGTGCGATTAACTTATCTTAATAGGAACAGAAAAGGCGATGGGCGCACAAAAGCCCCAGTGGATTGGTAGATAGAGAATAGGGAAATAGCTAACAATTGGCCGTTGGGAGCTGTCCCTTTTCTATCGTTCGTCTTTTCTGTTAATGGCTAATTATGATTATGAGTCTCAGTCTCAATAGCAACACACAGCGTTATGTTCCCGCTGCGTTAGTGAACATTGAACGGCCCGCCGCTCGGTTCCTCCTTCAGGTCGGGGCGAGTTGAATCCGAAAATACTTCGTGAAGTTCGAGTTTGTTTGATCCGGTAAAGGCTTCCGGAGGAAGCGTGCCGGATTGCGCGTGTCCCTTTCGGAATTCGTCCGATTCCACCCAGTTCTCGAAATCTTTCCGAGATTCCCACAGCGTGAATACGATGTAGGGATCGTCTTCATTCACTGGGCGCAGGACTTGGTTTGAGACGAAGCCGGGCATTCCATCAACGAGCCGAGCACGGTTGCGGAACCGCTCTTCAAAGGCTTCGGCGTACTCTGGAGCGACATAAATTCGGTTTGCAACGGTAATCATCGAAACCCTCGTTATTGATATTGAGTCTCATTATCATAATAAGAACAACGATTAAAGATCAGGCTAACATAATAACGTTGATTCCCCACCGGTGGATACAGAAAAACCCCACTCACATACAGTTAAGTATATAATATCACAATTTGTAGGACTTATGCAAGAAAAACACACAATGAGGATAACCTGTGGACTGAATGTGGATGCTATTAGTCATTGCGAGGTGGACCGATGATAAATGAGCCGCACACTTTGAATTGAGTATCTGAACGCAATTGTCTGATAAGATTGTATTTGATACCAAGTTTCGGATCGAATGGCAATTTGCTAGTTGCCTGAAAGGTCGCGCAAAGTTCTTCTAGTCGCTCTAGTAGGCGTACAAATCAATCTTAAATTTGTTCTCGATTTCAATAAGGCGTGATTCCCAGTCACCCGTAAGCGTAAAATAATCCTTAATCGCCGTGTCTAGCAGACGGCGACGATCGTCTGTCAGACTTTTCCATTGATACATGACTTCCCTCCTCTGACATGATTTGTTCTACTATCCGTTTTTCATGCTGTCCATCTTTCACGAATTCTTGCAATTCCTCTTGATGTAGTGCATCTTGTGCTTTATTTGCTTCGCGTATATGGTGAATGATGTACCAGATAGTTCCTGCCATCAGGATACATATGAAGATTCTTGAAAATGGGTCAGGGTTAATTAAGAAGTAAACAAGTAATGGTAATATGCCATACAAAGGAATTGCAATTTTGTTTCCTTCACGATCGCAAATTTTAGAGAAGCGCTTGTTTCGCTCACTATCCAACGGATCGTAGTCTTGTGAGGAATCATGGTTTGGCAAAATGATAAATCTCCTTTTTTAGACGTTTTCAAATCCCCGATGGTTGCGTCCATCTATCAGAAGCATTGGAATCCAAGCCTTCCGCCCATAAGGGCGTTAGAAGTGCCACCTCTTCCACCGTAACACAAGCGGCTAAATCCCGAAGTTAAACAAATCACCCTCTAACAAATACATCGAAGATATTTTTTGTTCTTCGGTGGTTGTACTTCCAGACGGGCTTCGGCGACGTACAACGGCATAAACTTCACTTTGTACTTGTGGTGTTGTCCGTACCACGCGCGTTTAAGCAACGACCAGAACCCTTCGAGTGTGTTGGTATGGATTTCGCCATCCACAAATCTTTCTGAATGATTGACACTCTTGCGTTTTATGAACCTTTCCAGGCTCTTGTAAACGTTATTTTCGTCCGCCATGAGCGTTGACCCGCCCGTGTCCACTCTGGAAAGTATAAAACTCAATGCCTCTCCCACCGTCACGCTACTTACCGCCTTGCCAACAACCTTCCCGCCACGCTCTACTGCTCCGATCGCCGGGGTTTTCTTGGACCGATTCTTCTCCGGATTGTGCGTGTCATCATCATCTGGAGTGTTCGGCAACAGCAAGAATTAAAGTGGAAAAGTCAGGTACAGCAACACATTAAAATCTCAATCCCAAGCTAACGCGGTGTGCTTGTTGCAGATGCCCAAAGTCCGCGAAGGCGTAATCAAGAGATAGGGCGGTTGACGAAAGAACCGTATTGATTCCGAATCCGAGTGTAATCCCTTCTTCGTCCTTTGCCGATTCGGGCCCCAAACGCAACTTGTATCCGCCTCGAACGGACGCGGTTTTCTTGTACCAATACTCTAGACCGAAGTGCAGGCGTTCGCTATTGTCGGTGGGATGGTTGCCGTCTATGGCAACGGTGAGGAGATTGTTCGCGTCATCAACCAGGTCATACGCGATTCCGAGGCGAAAGTTGGATGGCAGTGGGAATTCGACGGTATCCAACTCTACCTTACGAGTAGGATTCGTCGTGTCCGGGAATGGGCGGTAGTCGGCGGTTCGCTGATCTCCCGCCTCTTCAGCACCCGCCTGAAGATCCGGTCCGCCGAAACTCATCTCCGGCCCGAAATTCGAGTAGCACATTCCAATCCGCAAACTTTTCCAACCGGTGTGATATAGGGTGCCGACATCAACCGCCATCCCCTTGGCGCTTTCCCGATGTATCTGCTGCTGAATGAACTTGGCATTGACCCCAAAGGAGAGTTTCACGCCGGACTCTTTCTCGTAGAGTTGTCTGGAATACGCCAATGAGACAGCCGCATCCCACGCGGAGAACCAGAGACCGGTGCCATCCGGTTTAGCCAGCGTCGTAATTTCCATATCGGGGACCGAGAGGAAGGTCACGCTTGCTCCGAGTGTTCCGATTTTTTCGACCGGGGTGGCGAAGGCAAGGAAGTTGTACCGCGTATCTGCGAGCCAGACGGTATGCGTACCGGAGAGGCTGGTTGCGGCGAGTTGGCTCAGCCCTGCGGGATTCCAGTAGATGGCGGTAACGTCGTCGGCGATAGCCCCAAACGCGCCTCCCAAACTGTCCACACGGGCGCCTGGCCCGATTTTCAGAAACTGGGCGCCGCTCGTTCCCACGTTGGTTACGGCATAAGTGGGCGGTGAACATAGGATCACGGCGGTGAATAGGACTACGCAAAATGTCTCTAGGTGTTTAGAGCAAACATGCATGAGTAATGTGCCAATCTGTTATTTCGCATTTAAATCGTGTGGAGGCCATTTCCTACGAGTTTCCACCTTGATGAGGTGATTCCAAATGAATCTGTATCATACACCCTATTCCTCACATATCCTCGTCCTTAGGCTTTTGGAGGCTGGTGCGCGGTGCGCACCCTCAAGTAGAAAAAGTGAGGTTCATCGAATAATGGCAAACCTGCTTATTTTGTTCCCGATGACCGCATTCGATTCATCACGCGCCTCTACGTGGTAGATGTAGACGCCGCTGGCAAGTGCCTGATTGTTGTAACTGAGTAGGTCGAAAGATTCGGTGCCGCCCTTGTCGCCCTGTGCCAACCGCTCCTCCGCATCGTAGGGTGAGGTGTGTTCGTGTTCAATTTCTCGCACCAACTCGCCAGCCATGGTATAGATTCGCACCGTGCATTTCGGCGGAAGGTGGGTAAAGAAGATTTTATCCGTTCCCTCGGAAATCACTGCTCTGTTCGTCACGAAGTAGGGATTCGGCACGATGCGGATTCGATCCAGATCGGCGCGAATGTCGTCTGCGATGAGCGTCTCGCCGCCGGTGTTGAGCACCAGCTCGTCGCCGTCCTGAGGGGCGCCAATCCCTCCCATTTTGACAGTGAATACATCCCCGGCAGAGATTTCAGCATTTGGATCTCTGATGAAAACGTACCCACCCCGTATGAAGATCCGAAAGAAGCCGGGGGTATTGGCCGGGTTATATTCATCGCTCCAACCTGTGCCTGTGAAAATCGCATAGCCATCCGCACGCTCGCCTTTGAATTGAATTTCCTCACCGGTATCTTCATCCACCACTTTGACATGTGTATCGTCAACAAAGGTTATCGAGTAGGTATGTGGACGGTAGTAGGTTGACCACCAGATGTTGGTCCAGGTGTTCTCCCCAACCCCGGGAGACTGAATGTCCACATTCCAATCTGTGACCGTGCCCTTGGTCAACGTTACACCTTCGATTGGGTTTTCGTTTGGATGCCCGTAGGTCACGTCAACCCCCTTTATCTTCAGGGTGATTCCATCAAACATCGGGGAAAGCGCTTCAACAGCCGCAATTTGCGTTGGGTCGTACCAACCGAAGGACTGTTTTTCCACAACCGTCTGATTCGTGGTCATGTCAATGATTTCATAGGCGGGCGGCTGATAACCGGGGCCAGTGATATATGCATCAGCATCTATCGGTTTAGCACCATACCAAACCATTTTGTATTGATGTCCGGTGACATTCTTGGGGGCGATAATCATTGGCTCGACGGTGACGCTTCCAGTGCGCACAAAGGCGTTGTCCGCTAGCTCAGCAGTGGCATCACGGTGCCCTGCGGGGCTCGCACGCGGCGTCACGTGAACCATCGTCTCGATCTGGCTGCTCTCCATCGCGATAAGCCCGGTCTTGGGATTGCCGGTGTCGTACGATGTGACGGCGTAGGTGTATTGAATCCCGTTCGTCAATCCTTCATCGGTATAGAAGGTCTTTATGCCCGCGTCCTCGCCGAGCGCTTGTGAAGGCGTGGAAACGATGCGGAAGATGTCGCCAGCCACAGGGGGACCCGAGGGACCATCCGAAATCTGCACATACAATCCGCCGAAGTAGATAAGCGATCCGGAACGATACTCCCCATCGGGATAAACTTCGCCAGTATTGGGATTCATAACGACGTATCCACCGCCATCTGCCGGGAACTGAGGGTTAAGCGCCATCACTTCCCACAGCGTTGTATTGATTATCTCATAGGTGGTGCTAGAATCGAACTTGATGACGTAGACGGCATTTTTGAAGAAATCGGCAAAGAATGGTTCGTCGCCTATGGCGGCAATGGTGGCGTCCGACTGTTTACCGACGTGTGACACCGTGAGAAAGTTGCCGGTTGCGCTGGGTTTGTCAAACTCCGTCAGCATGACCCAATCCTGCACCGGGTCGCCGGTAGATTCGTCGTACGAAGTATCCCGTCTGTAGACTCTATAACCTTCGAAAACCTTCTCCGGGTCGGTAATGTCAACATATTCCTCAATGCTTTTCTTGACTCCTTCGTGAACCCATCCTTCGGCACTTTCCCATACGAGCGTCACCTGTCCATCGGCGGGATACGCCGCAACTTTCGGCGACGGCGGCGGTGCGGGTGCGACGTAGTCATCGTCATACAGTTTCTGCGCCCAGTCCGATGATGCTTGCAGCCCTTCAAGCCCTTCACCGATCGCCACTGCCGTGATGACATTGAATACCTGCCCCGGCGCAAGCGACTCTATGGGGCCATAGGACTGAATGAAACGTTGGTCGTCGTAGTTTGCGGGAAGCGGATCGACACCGGGGACACTAATCAAGGCGTACATCTCGGCGGCGGTCGATGGATCGGTGGAAATTGTAATCCGTTTGTGCGCTGCGAACGGAATCTTGGCGTTAGCGTCCTGGGGGTTATCGCCAACGTAGGCATCCAAGACACGTAAGCCGACGAAGCCGGTAGACGAGGCGTTGGAATACCCGTAAGAGAGGTAGCGGTTCGGGTGGGCGTCGGGATTGAGGGCGTCGGGAGTTTCATCCAACGCAACGAAATCATCAGCGGAGTAATTCGCCGTTCCGGTTTCACTGCTGGAGACATCCACGTCGTATCGGAACGCCATGAATACATCTTCCAAGGTATCTCTGCCGACGTTGGTGACTTTGTACTCCAAGATGAAGAAATCGTAGAGCGGCGCGTAACTCCATTGGAAACCGTTGACCTCGATTTCCAATCCAAGAATCAACTCGCGATTCGCCTCCGGGTTGGTGTCGGTGCATTTGAACCAGATTGATTGGCCGGTTGGTGTTCCCTTTGTCGTCATCCCCGGTTTGTTTGAAATGACCTCCGGCGAATCGTCGGTGGGCCAAATCTCGGACTGCCGTCCATCGGAGAAGGAGACGCCGACCTCTCCGCCCTTCTTGGCGCCGATCCAGATATCTCCTTCGTAGATATAGGAGTCGTTCGTCCCGGCGGGCCACCATCCGGATGGGTTTTGGGTCGGGCTGGTCGGGTAACCGACGACCGCGGTGTTGTAGACGGCGGAGGTTAGATTGCCGACATCAAGCGCCTTCCAATCTACGCCCCCCATTGCAGGCAGACTGGCTATGAGAAGAAGTGAGGACATTAGCAGCGACAGCGGGCGGAGGTTCGGATATCTATCCGGATTCTCAGGATTCATAATGCGTCCATATAGGCTCAAGTTTTTCCTCAAAACTCGGTTTCTCAAAGTCACTTTGCACCTTCTTTTGACATGAGCCTGATGTTGTTTGTCATGCGGTTTGCAACTGGTATGGTTGAACCAAGATATCTGCGGAGATGCCAAGTCCTTCGTGCAAATTCCGAATCATGTCGAGAGTCAAAGCGCGTTGCCGATTCAAGACTTCTGACACATAGGATTGGGAGCCCAAGTAGGGTTCAAGATCGTGACGAGACAACCCTTGACTCTCCATGTGGTGAAGGATAGTCTCAACCGGATCTGGCGGCGGTACGGGGTAATGCTCCTGTTCGTATGCCTCAACCAAGGTGACCAGTACATCGAGTTTATCCCCCTCTGGCGAACCGTGAGGTGCTTCCCAGAAGCGTTGAATCTCTCGCAACGCGGCTTCATAGTCTGATTCGGTTTTTATCGGTTTAATATCCATGGTTATCACATTAAAATCACGCCGCATAGATTTTATCATGTACTTGGCGCTAAGACGACTGTTCCTGTTGTAGGTACGACCATGCGGTATCCTCTTCCGGACGATTCCAGTCTTCAGCGAGCGCGGCTTCGCTGAGCCATGCAGTTTCAGAAAAATCTCGCTCATCGGTGAGAATCGTCACAACGGCTCGTCGTGGTTCTGACAATTGGATTGGCTCTAGCAATCGCACGTTACCTTGTTCATCAATTGTAGCTTCAATGGTTTGTTGCATTGTTTACCCCCTAATCATAAAGCCAAGAATTGCCGCCATCAACCGTTTAGAAGATGCTTATGAAGAAGACGTCCTTTAGTGCGAAAATCGCCATAACCACGCCTACAACTACCAAGAAGACACAGGAGACAAAATTAGTAGACACAGCAGACGTACGGTAATACTCGTTCATGACAGGGACAATCTGTTTGAGCACGGAGCTTTGCGCGCGCTGTTTTACCTTGATGGTGCCCGTTCCCATCCAGGATTGAACAGCGACTTGCAGGTCGGCATTGACCGACGTGAGGCGTATCACGGAAAGACTCTCTTCGTAGGGCATCTGCAGTTTTTGGAGCGCCGCGACCAGCGCCTCACGAAACGACGTATCCGTAACGGCGTATGCGACATAGCCTTTGAGTTGATACCACATCATCACCAAGATAACTCCATAGAGAAGAGTGGTTGTCCACCCCATGATCTCGCCAGAAAAGGACTTCAGGGACAGAACAATACCCGGCACCAAAGCAACAAAAATCAATGAAAGCATCCATCTGTTGGAGACTAAGAAGGGACGCTTCGTCAAAATAGCCCTAATCCCAATCCCAAAGAAAAAGATTGCCATCATTCCAGCCGTTATTGGAAAGAGAACCGAATATATTATGTCGAAATAGTCGCGTTCCATGTTCTATAGCTCCTGAAACTCGGAACTATCAATCTAGCTCGTACATACACAGTGTATGACAACTGGTCGGTGAAACCTCCATCAGTCCTATCTCTTTGACTTCTGCCGAGATGGGTAAAGGAATACCTCGACAGATTGGCACCGCTTCGGCAATTTGACGCTCGGACAAACCGAAGGCGAGCGTGCAGTGCGGAACCCACTTCCCGACGGCGTAGTGTTCGGATTGTTCCTGTGCGTGCGTTTTGAAAATCTTATGAAATGCCGCATGTACGTCCAGCAAGTGCTCGGTGACTGTTACGCCCAAGAATATGACACCTTCCACGCCGGGAAAGGTGCCTACACTGGAGAGCGACAGCCGAAATGGTGCGAGGCTCGCCGCAAAGGTGGAAAGCGCCTCCGCAAACGCATTAGGCTCAAGACGGTTACAAACTCCCAGTGAGATGTGTGGACGGTAGCCGGCATCCAGCAAAGACGAGCCAATCCCGGCTTCGTGAATCGCACTCCACGCATCGCATATTTGCTCCTCGGCTAGGGTGTCAAAGCGCAACTCAACAGCAAACGGCATAAATGAACTTCAAAAACGGTAATGTCCATCAGTCGGTGAAGTGGTTTAAGCAGCACGGATTTCCGCCTTGAATTTCCGGATTACCGGTTTCAAACTAGGCTGAGGAAACTCAAAATGGAGTTCCAACGCTTCTCTTAGATTAACCAATGCTTCTTCTTCGCTTTCACCCTGACTCGCAACATCAACCTCTAAACATTGGGCAATAAACCAGTCGCCTACTCTCGAAATACTTGCCGTAAATGTTTGGGTTTTCATTTTGGTTCGGTTTCTCCGCTCCCCAGCAACGCTAAATGTCAGATTCGTCAATTCGATTGTAGATGTCAGTGCCCATACTGACCAACTTCTCACGGATTTCGGGCCAGTCGTCCTGATTCTTCTTTCCCCTATCAAGAACACGGAACACTATTGATGTGGACTTCACAGCCTCCGTACATTCGTAATTGTATCCTGATTCTTGGAATAACTTCACAACTTCATCCCTGCGTTCTAATCTGGTTTCTCCCTCGAATTGGAGCGCGATAGCGCAATAATTATTGCGAAGTCGAAGAATCAATGACACGCCGCGGACACTCTTACTAATCCAACCGTCATCGCTGATAGGTACGGGCTTTCCGGAAAACAGTCCGTCTCTACGAATCGGCTCCCAGAATTCGCTATATTCAACGCCTGCTTTCTTTTCGGTTTGGATATCTATCGCGGGCCGAACGACATGGTGAAAAGACAACTCATTGTGTGCATTGGCTTGAGCACGAATAAGATACCAGTCAATTTCGCTGTCTTCATTTCGGAGACTACACGTGACAATCATGAGCTCCTCGAAACTTTCGGCGACCAACACGGCGACTGTGGCTTCTTTCAATCGCGCGTAAGCTTCAAGTCTGCCCCAGTGGTCCCAATCTGCTTCGCCAAACTGGTTTTCGACCACAAGAATACTATTTCCATCTGTTCCAACAGCGACTATATCCGCCTTTCGCGTACCTACATTAGACTCCGTCTCCGCGTCTTCAAAGTTACCAATTTCAAGCGCATTAAGCGTATTAGCAAGATCTTCCGAAAAATCTTCTTCTCGTTGGTAGATGTCTGAGAGTGGTATTGATTGTTGAAGTCTCATTTGGCTATTTTCTCGGTCATAGATTCAACGTATATCGTAAAGCGACGTCAATTTCGGCCATGGGAACCGAACCAATAACGCGATCAATTGCCGACTCGCCGACCGTGGCAAGATTGTCAGTTAGCACTACCGAGTCCATGAGTAGCCCCGATTGTCGTCCTTCGGGAGTAGAAAGTAAAACGGCGACACGGCTGCGATGATTGGCACGGAACATCCTGCTGGAGATCATCGCCACAATTACTTGCTGGAAGCCGGTTTGAAGATTGTCAGCTTGAATAACCAATCCCGGACGCGATTTAGCAGTCAGTAAGTTGGAGTGTGGAAAGAGCAGCAAGATTACATCACCGCGTTTGTAGGCTGGATTTGACCTCGTCATAGTTGTCATAGGCGTCCATCTCAGGATTTTCCCAGTCTTCGGCAAAGAATTCCAAGCGCCCACGCAAAACTGCCGCTTGTGTTTCGTCAATACCGCGTTCCCGTAAATTTATGGAGTTGGATGCAAGAAAGGTAACAATTACGGGGGTGTCTTCAGATACATCATGAGGCGTTTTCGAAAGTTCAATCTTGCCATCCCGATACACACCTTGAATAGTTGTTGACATAATCGTCACCCTTTACGACTCTTGTCTACCTTCGTAGACCGGCTGCAACTTGCACTGGACGAATGCCTCCAACAGATTGAGTCCCCACTTTCTCTTGGGGATGTCAGCAGCAAGTAGGAAATTTACTCGATCTGTACATTTCATAATCCAGTCGCCCACGTTATCCTTGTCAAGGCGATGTTCCCTCACTACGTTTTCATCTCTCAACAGTGACGCAGCCAAAGTGCTCGGTGCTCGACACGGGTCGTAATGATGACTCTTATACCGGGCACCAGACTTCGGTCCTGCTCTAACCACCTTCAGAACACGCTCTGAATTGGAAAAGACGTAAACCGCCATTTTTCCGCGCGGCAAACTTGGCGGTGTGTGTGGCATCTGCTGAGGTTTGACGCAAAAATCGTCCGGCTAAATGTCAATTTCAGCCAACTCGGCAACTTTCAAGAAACCCTCCCTAAGCTCTTCGGGGGTCCAGTTCATACTCTTCTCCTAAAAATCCAAACTCACGCCCATCATCATCAAACGTGGGCTATTCCAAGAGAGCGGGCTCGAGTGCTTTCTGGAGTTGAGCGGGATGCCGTAGCGGTCATATGTCACTGCATCAACGATGTCGTCCAGATTCTTCGTATTGAAGACATTCCGCACATCGGCAAAGATGGTGTATGTCAACTCGCCTACCCGGATTCGTTTGCTCAGAAGCATATCAACATTGTGAGTCGGCGGGTAGCGTTTTGAATTTATATCGGGTTTGACCGGCGATCTCGGATTTGGCGTGTAGGGCAAGCCGCTGCCGTACCTACCAATCAAGTTGATGCCGACGTCAAATGGCAATTGAATGTCCAACGACCCGGAAACGACGTGTCGTTGGTCCCAGGCTAAAGGGTGGCTTTCCGTGACTTCGGGCTGTTGCCGATAGTAGGTCAGATAACCCAAGGCTCGGCTGGAGCCCTTCCCCTTCGCTACGGAATAGGTGTAGTTAATCATGCCGGAAATCGGGCTGCGTCCTATACGCCACTTGCGAGCAGTGAGTTCAAATCCTTGCACCCGGCCGTAGATGTCGTTAATGAAGTAGCTGTAATCGTTGGTGATGTCAACGTGGACGCTGCTCACCAGATTGTCGATATCCTTGGTGAAACCGGTGACATTGACCGTCAGGTCGCGAGTCAATTGCTGGGCTATCCCGACCTCGTAGGCAACGGTTCTCTCCGGTTCCAGATTGGGATTCCCTCGTCTGCGGATAGCGCCCCGCATATCAAAACTGAGATTTTCGTAGAGATCGTCGCCGGGCGGAATCTGGTAGTAGTGCCCGTAGGTAAAGTGCAGTTTTGCGCGATCGGTAACCGGGAATGAGATACCGAGGCGCGGAGCAAGCATGTGTTTAACGGAAGGCTCGACCGGATCTTTGATGATGGGCAACCCGACTTTGTAGGTGTCTTTATCCAACTTGATAGTGCCATCGTCGTTGAGTTCAAGCGGATCCAACGGGTCGGCGGGGGAGATGCCGTCCGGACTATAGAGTTCGTACCGCAGTCCGGCGTTGACAATCATCCCCTCATACTCCATTTTGTCTTGCACGTACAGGCTCATGGAGCCGGGTTTTACGTCGTAAAACTCCATGTAGAGGTTCGAACTCCCGTAATTTGTCGCGCCGAGATTATAAATCGCGTTCCTTGAGAGCTCAACCCCTGTACGGACTTGGTGATTCTCCGTTACTTGGCTGGAGAAATCAGCTTTCAAGATGTTTGCAGTCGTTTCTCGGGTCGTCCACGCGTTGTCATCTCCGGCAATGAAATAGTTTGTATCGTTGTAAGCCTGCTGGGTCGGGTTTCTGATTCTTCCCTCCTCCTGATTCTGTTCAAAGGATTTTTCCGGATCCCATGCGTTTTCTTCAAACGTCTTATTCAAGGGATCCCACAGTTTATCCGGTTGATGGCTTTCATAGGTACGGTGGAATTGTCCGAGAGTCAACGTGTAGAATGTACCCGAGTTGAGATTGTGCGAGAACTGTAGGGACATGCTGCGGGCATCTCTGTTCGCCACCGGAATGGCGCTGGGCAAAAAGCGCAGTGTGCCTCCGTATGAATCGGCTTCGCGTTGATCAAACAATCCGCTTGCGGTGAGTTTGATGTCAGGCGTCACTTCAAATTTGAGTTTGCCCTGAACCGTGTGTCCCGTTCCATTGCCGTTGGGGAGGTAACCTTCATCTCGCCGCAACTGACTTGCGGCGGAGAACGTCAACCGATTGCCCCACAGCGGCCCGCTGAGCGCAAATTCGCCGATATGGCTTGGACGCAGATCGTAATTCTTGGTATCGTTGAAAAGCCCGCTGTACTGGTTCAAATCCACGATGTATCCGTCCAATAGGGTTACCTGTTTCTTTTCGTAATCGATGACGGTGCCGTCGGTGTCGCGGTAGGGTTGGGGGGCGGTAATGACATCGCCCGTATCGGGATTCAGCTTGGGTTCGCCGGTCTCCGGATCAATGACAGGTAGAAGGGGGTTTTCTGCCCTGTCGGCGAAGACGCCCGGGACAATCTCCGTGAAGACGACTTGTTCATCGCCTTCTCGTGCTGCCAACTCCTCCACCGTGACACTCTGCCCGCGGTACGGCGTTTGATAATCGTAGGGTCTACCGAGGAAGATTCCCCTGAAGGGCTCCAATGCCACCGGGCGGAAGCCGTTGTCGGGGTCCAACCAGGGCCCGTAAACAGGGTCGCCGTGGTGCGTGCCCCATTGTCCGACGCGGTACCTGAATCTGCCGGTGAAGTTTTGTGCTCCGGCTTTCGTTATAAGATTTATCACTCCGGACTGCGCATCGCCGTGTTCCGCGTTGAATCCGCCGGTGATGACTTCCATTTGTTCGAGCGAATTTGTGCTAATATTCACCCCCAGACCTCTGCCGATGGGATCGTTCACCGGGATGCCGTCCATGAGGTACTTGACCTCCATGGATCGTCCGCCTCGTACGTGGAGCGTACCGGTGGCATTGAGTTGCGTGACCCCCGCTTGCAGTTGAAGGATTCCATTCACGGTATCGCGGGGCATGGCGGCAATCTCCTCCGCTTCAATAATCCTTGTGGTTTGCGTGACATCCATTTTAATCAGCGGTTTGGCGGCGGTTACGGTAATTTCTTCGAGCGTGATAACCTCGGCAGCCCCCAAATCGAAGTCGAGAGTTGTGGTCAGTCCGGCAAGCACCTTGGCGCCCATGACGGTCTGGGAACTGTAACCCGCTCTTTCAACCCTTAAATCATAGGTTCCCGGCGCAATATTGGCGATAACATAATAACCGGTCTGGCTGGTGGTTGTGGTGTCACTTGTCCCAACCACGGTAATTTTGGCGTTCGCGAGGGGTGTCTGAGTTGCTTCGGACGTGACTATGCCTGAAATCTTTCCGGTGATGGCGGCGGAGGCAGTGCGGTAACTTGAGGGGCCTGCAAACAGAAGTACGGTTAGGCAAAGGGTAGGTATCCAGGAGAAGAGGGTTGTTTTTTTCATGTGATTCTCCCCTGAAAATCGAGAGTTTGGAGAAAAAAAGTTTTGAGATGTTCGAAATGTACGGAGGATTAAGCCTCCAAGAGCTGATGGAGCGTTAGACTGTTGAAGACTAGCGGAATTACTGCGGATTCGTTACTTATACCGACTAAAGAGAAGTCCACGATGATTTGTAACCTACAAGATTATAGCAGAATTTTTATCATAGGTAAATACTCTTGTTGAATTTTATGAGGGAAGAACTTCTGAAACTAGTGTAAAATTAAGGTCAGGGAGCGGAATAGATGGGATTTTTTGGGTTGGTAATCCGATTCGTCTTTGGAGTCAACGGATGAGCCGCGCAAACTTGAGTCCAACCGCCGTCTGTCGCGGAACGTCCCAATGTCTGGCTAGCTTGCAGGGGCAATTTGCTCCACTAGCGCTTGTCCGTCGCTGAACAGGTCGTGCAGATGTAGGTAACGGTGGAGTGCGCTTCTTCCCGTGAGATGCATATTTCCAAAGGTAGCCAAGTAGTCGATTAAGGATGATACGTTCTCCTCAAATCCGACCTTCAGCACCGGATAAGCGAATGGCAATCTGTACGTCAGAAAATGGATTACATCTTCCCTTCTTATCGGTTTTACTCGGCATAATGCGTCCCACACTTCCGATCGAAGCGCTTCATCGGACATATTCCAGATAGCGTCCTCGGTATAGCACGGCAGTTCGAGTACAATTGCCGTTTGTCCTTCGGGCGCCATGTAGGGGCTGCGGTTTTTTGGCTCGTAAAGCCGTGTAAAGGGAAATTCCTCGCTCGGAAAATAGAGTGAGGCGTTGGATGAAAAGGAGGCGTGGTCCAGACAAAACACGCAGAGAACCAAATGTCTGTACTTGATAGCGTCGGCTGCGGCGGTTAATTCCGGTGGTGGTGGCGGGTCTAGCATTTTCAGCGTCAACGGCAGTGGCAGTGTGTTAATAACGGTGCGAGCGCGAATCTCGGTCTCCCCGTCATTTAGCATAACGCGCTCGATTTTTCCGGATTTGTGAACCAGTCGGCTAACCCTGCTTTTGGTGCGAATACGTTCATAGCCTATGGATTCGCTCAACTTATCGGCGATCATTCCGATGCCGTATTTGGGATAAAGGAACGAACCATCGAGGTGGTTCTGCGCGGCTGAATCGCCCAACAGCGCGCTCCGAATTAGGTTTTTGAGGTTTAGTCCTCTTAACCGTCCCCCCGACACGGCTACAGACAGCTGGCTCGGCGGTTCGCCCCAGAGTTTTTCGGAGTAGTTGAGAAGAAAGTTTTCTGCCAACGTTCTTCCGTACCGGTTGGTTGCGAATGTCGCAAAGTCGTCCGCCGGTCTTCCGCGCTCTACATGCAACTTATCCCAAGCTACCCTGAACAGCGTTTTGGCGTCCAGTTTCTCTGCCAAATCGCTCAGTGACAGTGGAAACTGATAGAATTGTCCTTCGAAAAAGATTTCGCTCGGTGCGTCGACGTGGAACAGATCGCTCCCCAAAAGTTTCCTCACCTCACCCGTAACGCTTGGGTCTTTGTCGTGGAAGCGGTGTGCGCCGGTATCGAATCGGAAGTTCCCGAGCCGGAGGGTACGGCAGTTTCCACCTGCCTCTGAACCGGCTTCAAAAAGAACGAAATCTAGCCCGCGTTTTTTTGCATAGAAACCCGCCGCCAAACCTGCGGGACCGCCGCCCAGAATCTGGATATCGGTTTCCATTGAGTTCATTGAAGCCACCTAAAGGCGGTGAAATCAGGAATTTCGTCAGTTTATAAATTGGGTGGTTAATACGACCTACCGCGGTGAATAGCGAGTCGGGTTAAGTTAATACTCGTACAGGGACAGGGTGGGCCACATGCGGTTCACATACGGGTTATGGTAAAAGGCTTTCTCCGCCTTTGGTGTGCGACCTTCAAGCGGGCTACCGATGACGACCAGATTCGACGCGTCGTCCGGGTTTTCGTGCAGGGCTGCGAGGTCGGCAGAATCCCGTATCGGGATATAAACCGCCTGCAATCCTTGAGAAGCGAGGTAATATGTGATCAGCGGAACTGACGCCACGCGGAGTCTATCGTTTTGTTTGGTACTTAGATGTTGGTGTACCTGAGCGATAGCCGTAGGTGATTTGTGTTGAATCACCAAATGAAGTGTAACATAACCGTAGCAGAGAACAAAGAGGATTAGCACTGCTTTGAGGATCCGATTCCGATGCTCAATGATTCTGGCGCCAGCGAAAGCGAGGCATAGGGCAAGAAAAGGCACCAAAGGCAAAACATGACGACTCTTGTGCACGACGTTTTGAAAGCAGAATATCCAGATGAGATATACGATGCATCCGATAAAACAAGCATTCAGAACATCCGATCGTTTTATCTTACGTATCTCGCCCCAGTTTGCCGCGAGAATTGCGGCTAAAGCAACGCTCGTGCATGCGGTCATAATGTTTCGACCGTTCCAATATAGCCCGAACCCGTCCGCCCAGGCGCTTTCAAAGAGTCTTGTTGCGCGTACCAATAGATTCGTTTCGCTGGCAATGGTGCCGCCGAATTCCCAAAAATGTCCTCGACTCTGAGTCTTAGCGGCATCGACCAGTGTTTCCCAACCCGTTAGCATAACCAAGGGCAGCAACCAAACCGTGAGCCCGGCAAGCCCCGCCGCAATGTGACGCAACGTCCGCCGTGACAGTGACACAATTAGAGCGGGAATAAGCATCGGCAGGTAGGACAGACGTATACCCCCCAAGATTCCGGCGAGGAAAAACCCCAACCCGACTATTCGTGATTTCTTATGAGGCGCGGTAGTAAAATAGAGACTGGCAGACAGACATGCGGCGCCCATAGCGTCGGGCATATAGCGGTTGCTCATCAGCCAGAGTAACGGGTTCAGCATTAGAAGGATAATCGCGATAAGCCCAGCCGGTGACGTATTTTTGAGTCCTGCCAGTTTGCACAGAAAATAGATCGTGAGGAATGTGGATACGCCGCCTATGAGGGAGAAAGCGATGGCATAGCTGCCTGTGGCGGCGTAGATGAGTTTTGCAATGAAACAGAAGACCGGGTAAGCCGGAAAATGGGGTTGGAACTTGGCGACATCATAGTCGACCATACTCAGCGCGAAGCGGAGACTGTCCAAATCTTCGATGTAATAGATTGTGGTGAGCAGCCGCGACCCCACGCAGAGGATGAACACGACACCCCACACTTCATAATGTTGGGACTTACGCAATTGAGGGGTTTGAAGTGTCAAGTGATGATGATTCATTGATCGTGATGCGTAATGCGTAATACATAAAGATAGCGTTTTTTCATTACGCATTACGCACTACGCATTATTTTACTCCCTTATCGCGTTCGATGAATCAGGTCAAGTTGCGCAAGCCCCAACAGGATTTTACCAGTTTGCCATGTTGGTTGCGGAAAAACCGTAGGCTGCTTGAAGCACCGCCTTCGCGCGGTTATAGTTGGCAACGGTGGTGTTATAAGCATTGCTGCCCGGTGCATCGTAGGAGGGCGCGCTCCGCATGATGCCGTGCAATTCCCGGAGTTGCCCTTCGGTAATTAACCTGAAGGGGTTGTATTGGAGAGCGACGGTAAACCCTTTCATCTCCGCCCAGTGTTTGTTTAAATTTACACGGTTTTCGTCCGCCGTGCCCAATTTGGACATATCGCTCAACGTGTCGTTGATGTAGTGCACAATCGTCGCGGCGATAACCTTCTCCATTCCGTTGGAGGCAAGCTGACGCTGTTCCGTGATGTCGGTTACGGTACCTTGGTTGGCAATCATGGCTCGTCCGGTGAGAAATGCGTTGAAAATCTCCTGCGTGAAATCAACGCCCGAACCGCCTTTGTCCCGCTTGCCGGCGTTTCGGGAGAGACCGAAATTATACTCCGACTTGAAGTCTATCCTGCCGTCGCTATTGGAATCGAACGTGAAATCATCAACGCTACCGGCGAGCTGGTCGTCGGTGTAACGAGCATAATCGCGTGCGGCGCCGAAGTAGCCGAAGGCTTCGTCCCAGCCGTGTTCCATGGACGTATAAGCGTCCGTGCCGTTGCGCGCCTCGCTGTTGTCGCGCTCCAGTAAGCCGTTGAGATAAACTCCCGTAGCTTGGTAGTAGGGAACGGCGCCAATGAGCACCTTGTTAATCATCTGCGTCAAGTCCACGCCGTTATCGTCTGTATAAACCGCCGGCGTCCCGAGCTTGTCAGGGTTATTGGAATTGTCCGCGATGATTTGAAACCACCCGCGAACTAGGTCGTCGGCGGTACGATTATAACCGATGACGACATCTTTTGAGATTTTACCGACCAAATTTTTGCCCGTCGAAATCGAGGAGTAGCGATTCTCCACGACCGAGAGTGTACCTGCGGTACTCAATGATGTCAAGTTGAGGGCGTCGTCATATGCGTAGAAATTTAGCATATCCTGCACCGTGGCAGGTCGAGCGCCAGATTTGCCGAGGCTGTCGATAAAGACCTTCAAATCTTGCAGCAACAGGTTTCGCACGGTCTGCCCCGAATAGGAAACGCTGCTTTTACCGTCAAAGAAACGGCTGTCAAAGACATATGCGGACGGAACGATGATATCGCTATCGCCGTCGCCATCTTCATCGCCGCCGCAACTGACAAGAACTAGGCTCGTCATCAGTAACAGTCCCGTCAACCAGAAAATTCTGCTGTTGTAGGTAATACAAGTGTTCATTTTTTCTCCTTTGTGGAATTGATGATTGGTTGATTCAACAGAGTGAACCTCTCTCTAAGAAAGGTATTGGATGTGGCTAAAACCCATGCTTGATACCGAGGAGTATCTGTCGCCGAGGTCCAATGAGAATACCCGAGCTTAATCTAGCTTCGGGTTGGCCAGCGTTAGAGTGTAGTCTCGATCCGATGTAGACTTTATCCAGAAGGTTCTTGCCCGAAATGAAAGCCTGCCAACGGTCGGAGAGTTTATAATCGATGCTTGCATTGACAATCGCGTAATTCTGGATGAGACCGGTGTCTCCGCGGTTGAAAGTCCGCTTGATATTCTCGAAATCGGTAAATACCGTGTCCACAAAACGCGCGTCCGCTCTCATGCGCAGGGCATCGCCAATCCGCTTCGCCAATCCTACGGTTAAGGTGTGGCGAGGCGCATAGGGCAATTCGTTCCCGGCAATGTCTACATCTACATTTCCGGCGATGGTGGCGGACTTGACAATACCGCTCTTGATTTCGGTTTGGAGATAGGTGTACGATAAGTTGAGGTCGGGGAGCAACGGCACAATTCGCGAAGATTCAGCGTATAGTCCTGTCTCGATACCGTAATTGTCAACTTTGCCCAGGTTTTTGAACGCAGTACCGCGTCCTGCGGCGACCATGTCGGCGATCTTCAGTAGAAAACCGGTAACTTCCAAAGTTAAGCCGGGGCTCCACGAACGGATACCCACTTCCATGTTCCAACTCTTTTCGGCTTTGAGGTCGAGTCCCCCGACATCAGCGTTCTGACCAAAGTTCGTGACTTTTAAGGCTCCGCTAGACGGTGCCGTGTACCCGCGGTGTACTCCGCCGAAGAGATTGAAATGGTTAAACTGATAGTTTGCGCCGATGCCGGGCAACAGAACCGACGACACCTTGTCGGCTAAAATAGAGCCGCGCAGCCGGTCGACTCGATCCTGTTTGAACACCTCGAATCGGATACCCGGCGTTAGGGTAAGCCTTTCCCATTCGATTTGTTCTTTGGCGTAGAGCGCTAAGGCGATGGTTTCGTAGTGGTGACTTTGTCCGACAATTTGGACCGGGTCGTCCGTGGAGCCCGGAGTTCCGGTGTAGTACACGCCGTCTCTAGCATCCGGTGCATCGCCAATCTTTCTGTCGTCGATAAATCGCTCCCAGTGGACGCGCCCGCCAGTTTCAGTTCGGGCAGGGATTCCCATGACGTGACTGTTGAAGGTGTAATTCTGTTCGACACCTCCAGCGTAAAAAGTGCGCAGGATGCCAAAATTACTTTGACCACCGCCGATTCGTACCAGATCCCCAGTCTGGAAGTACGGCACCGGGACGAGGTTTCCAGACTCAAGCGCCAAAGGGCGCACGAAGACATCGTCTTCTCGCCACCACCGCCGATCAAAGGCGCTCGTGTATACCGAGGTATTGCTTACGAGGTCAGGCGTGATTTTGTTGGTATAGATGAGATCTAGCGAGGTGCGTAGAATCTTGAAATTGTCGTGCTCTTTTGGATTGAAGTTTGGATCGGTGCGGAAGGAGTATTCGGTAAGACCGGTATAGGTTGCGTTAGAGTTTTCAAAGTTGCCGTTCACTTTGAGGTAGAGCGTCTTATCCCGGCTAATGCGGAACAGCGACTTTACGGTTGCGTTCGCTTGGTCGAAGGTGTTGTTGTCGCGAAATCCGCTCCCGTGTTTGTAAAGTAACTGCAAATCGGATGTGGCAACCTCGTTGCCGAGACCCCGCCACTCCGAGAAGGCGCTGTAATACCCGTTGTTGCCCAAGGTTATTTGATTTGCCAACCCGCGTGTGCCATCGGGTTTTCGGGTGGTGTAGTTGATAACGCCGCCCATTGTCTGGGGACCGTAACGGAGTGCGGCGCTCCCTTTAATCACCTCTACCGCGTCAATCCTGTCCGAAGGTGGATTATAGTAGGCGTTCGGATAGATATAGACTGCGGGCTGAATTGGCACGCCATCTTCCAAGATTAGCACCCGCGCACTCCGGCGTGGATTCAGACCGCGAATGCCGATGCTCAAGCGTGAATTGCCGAATCCGTCATCTGCGTACCCATTGATGCCGGGCACGAGTTCAAGCAATTCTTGTGTGCCAACCGGGCGGATTAATTCAACGTTCGCCGGTTCCAACAAGGTAGCGGTGCCGGTGAGTTTCTTGTTCACCGCCCAGGCTTTGCCGATAATTTCCACGGGTGCGAGCTGGAAAGGACGGCTCGCCAACGATATAGTTAATACTTCTGTTGAATCGCGCTTGAGTTCGAGCATCTCGGAGTAGTCGGCATACCCGATGAGGCTCACGGCAATCCGGATTTGTCCCAGGGCATCTTGACTAAGATGGAAAACTCCGTCTCTGTCCGTCCTTGTTTCCATCACGATGCGCCCCTCGGATTCGACCTTTACGGCGGCACCGAAAATCGATCCTCCGGTGTCTTTGTCAACCACTCTGCCGCGAATCTCGGCCGAAGCGGTGCAGAAATTCAACGTAGAGAGTAGAAGAGTTGACACGAACATGATTCTCAGGAATTGGTTCATGGATTGTGTTTTCCTCACTCTTAAAAGCGTTTCGGATTCGTATTTTGGAGACGACTGTTCCCCGCTTTGTTGTTTTGAGCTGGGTTGACATC
Organism: Candidatus Poribacteria bacterium; assembly: GCA_965204085.1. Lineage (GTDB taxonomy): Bacteria > Poribacteria > WGA-4E > WGA-4E > JAJDTR01 > JAJDTR01. Next base: position 1,514,554 of record CBDBEE010000003.1, read on the forward strand.
GGTTTTCGTAGTATTGGCTCCGCCAGGCGGAAGATTCGTGTTCCCGTAACTGCCGCCCTCATCGGCAACCTCCGTTTGCGGCGCAAGCAATGGATCGCTTTCGCAACCGGGCAGCGTCAGACCGATCACAAGCACGACTACCACTACTAGGCTACCAAGGCAAATATGGATTAGTTTCATTCTGAAATCCTCAGTTTGATGTTAGGGTTTTATGCAATTGAGACTCATTATCTACAATGATTCACTCGTCGACAATTCTGTTGATAGCGTAATTCGCGGCACGAAGATTGATGCCAGTGGATTCATCAGATCGGTACGTTCAACTGTGGAAAGGAACATATCAAGCACTCTTGAGTTGGAGCAGCATACCGGCAGTCCCTGAATTTTATAGCAATTGAGACTCATTCTCTACTATGTAAAAAACGAAGTTGGATTCGATCATCTATAGAGACTCAACAAACGCGACTAAGGCATCTCTTTCGCTTGTAGACATCTGCTGAACCGTCTCACGTGAGACATCCGCTTCCCCGCCGTGCCACAGGATTGCTTCTAGTATGCCTCTTGCCCTGCCATCGTGAAGCAGATTGGTATGGCCATTAACGGTCTTGATTAACCCGATACCCCAGAGCGGCGGGGTACGCCATTCGGAACCGTCTGCGAGAAAATCGGGACGATTGTCCGCCAACCCCGGTCCCATGTCGTGTAACAGCAGGTCAGTGTACGGGTAAATCGTCTGATTTGAAACGGCGGGAACATCCGGTAACACTCCCGTCTGCAATGTCGGAATATGACATCCCGTACAGCCTGCCATTTCAAAGAGTTGTTCCCCGCGTTGAACAACGGGATCGTCAAGATCCCGCCGAGCTGGCACAGCGAGGGTTTGCACATAAAATGTTACGGCTTCCAAGACTTCATCGCTCAGCTCCGGATCATCGCTGCGTCCATCATGCTGCGGTTGTCCGCTGGAGTTTTCGCGCGGCAGAAGCGAGGTCGTAACTCCCATATCGTCGTTATAGGCGGAAGCGACCTGTTGAAGCAACGTCGGCTGATTCGCTTTCCATCCAAATCGTCCGAGGCTGAGTCCATTTTTTTGGACATCCCATACGAAGTTGGCTTTCCCCGAGATGCCGTCACTATTCTCATCCGCCTCGTCTGCCAAGGCGAGGATGGTGGCTTCAGGTATGGCTTCGAGCAACCCCAGTCCGAATACGACAGGAGCCACGCGGGGGGAGAGTTCAACGTCATCCGGCAGCGGTTGATACGGGTCGACAAACGTGTAGTTCGGCGAGCGGAGGTGTACGATGGTACCGTCACTTGTCGTGATCTGACCTTCTGTGTAGTTGATGCGCACCTCCCCTTCCGGAGACACTCCGAAGATAGCGCGGTTATTGATCTGTGTCCCGAAACCGGGAACCGGCACCGGCGCCCCCGTTCCGTCGCCGTTTGGATTGGGTAGGCTCACGCGGAAGAGCATTGATGTGAATTTTTCGCCCGTGGTCGGCGCCCGCCCTCGTCCGTCGCGTGCATGGCAGTTGATGCACGAGATATTGTTGTACACGGGTCCCAGCCCCGGATTGACCTCCGCGGGGACGGTGACAAAGACGGCTTCAAACTCCCTATCTCCCACAAGATGCTCAGCCAGCCCTTCCGCCGAAAGGTTGGGCGCCGGGGTTGAAAAGGCGTGGCTTGTCGCGTCAAATACGGTTGTCTCGCCGCCCGAGAGCGCCTTTGTCGGATTGTCTGGCGTCGGTGAGCCTATTAGGTCCTCCGAACCACAAGCTGTTATCATTATACACAGAAATCCGACGAGGAACGCAGTGTACAATGGATAGTTTGATTTCATGACCATGCTTCTTTGTCAATGTGTATCGCCAAAAAGCCAAACGTGTAAACGAGGATTACTCTGGAGCCGTTCGCAAATCAAATCCCATCTAATTGAGAGTTAGACCACTCAGAAACGTAGACATTTATGAATCGTAATACCATTTCTCGTTAATAACAGTGCATATGATGTCGTAAATATATCGCCCACTTACACCGTAGGCGGGGCATCTTGCCCCGCCGGCTTTGCGCGGAGACGAGACTTCATGATCTGCTCCATGCAAATTTCTTGACCTGATTCACGCGATTAATGCACAAGCATTTTAGAGAAATGGTATAACTTGGACCGACGGTTCCTGTTGACTTAAACGCCGGTGAAAAAATAACCGTCGAGCTAGCGGCAATAAGCGGTGGTTTTGACAGTTGGACTGCCCATCCTGAAGTCGGAAGTAACGAACATGGTCCCGACGGAAAAACGGTGAGCACAATTAAGAATGCTCACCGTAAACGCCGACTAACCTCCGTTAGTTCCGGAATAGCAGGTACTCGATGGTATGGAAACCCTTTAGCGTGTCTTCAAGGCCATCGATTGACGATGGGCTCAACGTGTTGCCGCTGGAGAGCACCGCGTCGAGGTCCACTCGATTAACGGGCCAGCTATCAAGCGCCGGGTCGAGTCCTTGGGTATCAACCGGACCAAACAGGAACGCCTCGCTCTGCTCCCACGGGCGCCGCGCCGCTTTCCATGCCTCCTGCGCTCTCTCAAGGTTCGTTTGAGTCGTACTAGATTGTAGTTCTCTCACCGCGTCTAGCAGTGTACTCGCTTTATTATCCAGATCGGTATAGGTGGCGAGCACGACCTTGTTGGCAAAGTCGTCTAACATCGTGGAGGCGTCGAAATCATTGAAATCACTGCTTAACACCAACTTCAGGATATCCTCCTCCAATGTTTGCTGAACCTTGCTGACAGCGTCAATTGCCGCTTGGACGGCTGAACGATTCGCAGTGATTGAATCACGGAACGGGTCTGGGATCGCCCCGATGGCGTCAATCGCGGCTTGCACCTCCCTCCGGAATCTGGAGTCAAGCGAAGAGTTCTTGCCCGCTACAAACTCGTTCAGTCCCTTGCCGTCAGCGGTAAATTTGCCCATGTAGACATTCTGGATGCCCCGGATATTGTCTTGGAAGTCGGCTATGGAATTGAAGCTGAACTGCGATTCGACGAGTGTCGTATCCCTCTCGTTGAACGGGTCGGAAATTTTACCGTTAGCTACCTCGTCAGCAATGACAATCATGCCGTTGACCATCTCTTGAACCGCGGATTTATGTGACTTATAAATCGTGCTTGAGGTGCCGGCGTTAGCGACCTCGGATGCGAAATTTTCTCCGGACGGGTCCCATGCCCGACGCAACTGGGAAGTTTTCGATTTTAGATTCTCAGTCGTGGCGCTCAGATATTCCAGTTCACGGGGAGTGATTTCCGAGGCTGCCCGTCCGTCGCCGTCATCGTCGTCTTCGCCGCATGCGACGAGGAAAAATGATGTGGCGAGAAGGGCGGAGAGAGTGAGTAAAAAGAATCGTGTTGTGAAAGTGGATAAGTTGAATCTCATTGGATTCCTCCTTTTTGATTTGAAGTTAATACTGAAATCCGAAGCCGAGTGCCAAGGTATCTTCCGCGTTATCAATTTTCGATCCCAATCTCCGCGCGGAATAGTGTGCTTTGAAAACTAGCTGCGGATGGTGATGGTAATTTGTACCGAATGTCCAAGTTTGACGATCCCAACGCGGGTTGTCAAAAATCTCGCCTTCAACGGCAGCCATCGTATCGTAGTTATCGTAGCGTACGAATAGGTCGAGAACTTTTTCGGTATTCTGCGATGATTTGAGAAATGCGAGTACGTTGTAGCCGACTTCAAGATATCCACCGACGGCTTTGCTACCGACAGGAGTTCGCTTTACGTTCAAGTTGTTCGAAAGGTTCCGATTGGCTTTGGAGACGAGGTCTGAATTCTGGAGTCTGCCGTAAAGAAATAAGCCGCGAGCCTTTAACGCACCGACCTCGTAGAAGCCGTGGAAGTCGAAGATGCCGACATTTGCGTCATCCCACAAGTCCGGTTTGGGGCGGTTATTCGCACTATTGCCAAAGTAGCCGGAGACACCTGCAACCGCTCCCGGGATGACGGTGTAATCCAGTCTGCCCACGAGTGCGAAATCCTCGGCGTTTGCAGTTTCAAATCGCAGTTGGTGTCCGCCGACAATCCAACGCCGAGAGCTGAAGCCGGTTGAGTCCAAACCGTTGACGACTTGCGCTTGATAACTCAACGAACCAATTTCTCCAAATAACTCTATTCCATTTTCATGCCAGATGGTTGGAATCAGGTTCGATTCGGATTCGGGACGAGTCGTAGTAAAGTAATGTCCCGGACGATGCCTTTTGGAGACGAGACCAACGGGGACGATGATATGTCCAATCCGCACGCTGATTTCAGGCTTGATTTGAAATACGATGGCGAGTTTTTCGACGATGACCTCGCCCCCCTTTTCGACCTCCATTTCGAACTCGCCGAACTCCTCTAGCTTGTCGAATTCCATCGTGATTCCGGTGCCGCCGTGCTCGAACTCTAACTCCGCTTCAAGTCGAATATCGTCGCTCATTCGGTACTTGGGCGCGACGACAAACCGCTCGACATCAATGTGGGCGCGCCGCTCCGGATCAATCTGCCAATCGAATTTGGCGTAATTGATGACCCCGTAGCCCGACACTTGAAACTTCTCGGCATCGGTGGCTGCGACTTGAAGCGCCAAGAGAAAAAAAGCAATACAGGAAAGAACTCGCAATTACACCTCCGATCGTGCTATTGCAATTGAGACTCAACCTCAATAACGATTCAAATAAAAGTGAGCGCACTAAACCCACAGCTCCGATTGATATGAAACACCCTTGAATTGCTACTGAGACTCATTCGCAATAAGTATGGATTTTGAAACAAATTTTGGTAAGTATAAACCGCGCGTGGGGATTTGTCAAGTTTTTTTTCAAATAATTTGGAGAATGGCGTGGCGGGCGTCCGAGGGGTTGCTTGGAGGATTCTTTGTAAAGATAGCTTCCACATCAGGGAAGGCTTGGATTTGGCAATCCAAGCCGAGCGGTTAGGGTGCGTGCACAGCAGAAATGTGCAATGCAAATGTGGACGGGATAGGTTATGAGGAAATAGATGTGGCTACAACCTACTGACCAATTCACGCGGGTTTTCTAGCAAGTAGGCTATTTCAGGGTTTACGCGAACTACAACAGTATCAGCAATCCTTGGCTTGAATCGTCTGCAAACGCTTGAATATCCCAGTAATGATTCCTCAGTATTCCGGCGACAGCATCTGTTGAGCAATTTCCTCGCCTGAGCCAAATCACTTTTGGGGAATACCCATAGACCATACTTCGATCACTGAAGTCGGAATCCTTTGATACAATAAGATAGTCGTTGTCACGGGCGTACTCCCATAGCTCAATATCGTTTGCCGTATCCAATCTGACATTTTGAACGTGAGTGGAATCAGGAAATATGTCTATCAGCAGGGAAACTAGCTTAGGTGATAGGTTCTGATCGAATAGGAGTCTCATTCGCGTAAACGACCATCTGCGCTTTTTCCCTGTCCGCGGCATACGCTAGACATGCCTGAATGTCGGTTTCGGTCAAATAGGGAAAGTCATCAAGGATCTCCTTGCGTGTCATTCCCGAAGCAAGATAGCCTAGAACATCGTAAACCGTGATTCGCATTCCACGGATACAAGGTTTTCCCTCTCGTTTGCCCGGTTCGATTGTAATAATGTCTTTGTAGTTCATGGATTTGTTTCTCATTTTTAAGATTCGAATCCATTTAGAACCAATCTTGGTTGGCACACAGTAACTCGTACGCTGTATATCTTAATTGGACAATTGAACAATCGCAAGCAAAATCAGAACAAGCAGGAAGCGCCGGGAACATAGTTTCGAGAGAAGGAAATGCCAAAGGTTATTGGCATCATGTCTTGAGATGGTAATGAAAAGAACGGTCTATCTATCCGCAATTCTAGGTTTAGCCGACTCTCGGTAAGACGGAGGAGTTCAATTCCGGCGACGACATATGCTCCCAATCCGGTGTCGCTCTCAGATTCATAACCGTAATAGTGATAATCGTCGTACCGTTGTCCAAAGTCATCGTACAGTTGATTGCCTTCATCGCTCGTTTCGTAGCTGGCGTTGACTATGGCTAACCCACCGCCCACATAGGGCGACATGTTCTGTTTGTTGAAAAAATAGCGTCCGCCGATTGACCAAGCGAAAAAGGAGAAGCCGTCATTGTCGTCCTCATAGTTGTCGCGCCCGCTACCCCGATACTCGGTTCCTACGGCAAAGGACGGCGTTTCATAATACCAACCAAACGCAAAACCGGGTTCCGCAATTATGTCCGTGCCGGGGATTGAGGTGCCCAGAATGCCTACATGCCAAAGGGATTCCCCGGAAATCTTCCGGTGAATCCGCGCATCCTGTTCGGTAACAGTTTCCATGTCGATCGTAGAATCGATAGGCTTTCTGTTAACAAGCGCATCGACCAATCTCGGAGCAGCCGAGACCATCTCTTCGATACCTGCCAACATAATCTGCCGTTCAGCCCTAATTGTTCCGTCAGGCCTCTCTTCGCTCAAGCGCACGAAGATTTTTGTACCCAGCGGGCGCATGACAATGCGGTAGACGTCCACCCGCTCGGAGACTTCGAAGACGGGCTCTCGCACAAATATGCCGTGCTTGCGGAGGGCGTCGTGCACTAACATCGCCGCGGTTTGTGCGTCGGCGTCGGGTATTCCCGCATTGTCGCCGATCAAAACGGTGGCTGTGGAAGGAGCCGAGGCATCAACTTGTGGGACAACGGAAGGTACGGCGCAAGCTAAGAATAGAAAACCAAACAGAAGACTTCGAGTCACGTTCAAATTAAACATCTTATCATCTCCTCATGACGACGTGAAACAACAACCAAAGAAAAAGAGATAAAACACACGTGTTGGAATCAACGACAGCCTATGAATTGTTGTTTACGTCAAATCAACGAGAATCCTGTCGAAGCTCAATCCAGACACAAACCACCATTCAATCAATAATAGCACGGCGCGGGGGATTTCATTGACTTTTTTGCCGTTGGCATACTAACCTCAACTTGCTAAAATGGTATCTATAGTAAATCCCATAATAATTTATACACTGCGGTAGGTTCGGTTTCCTAACCGAACCGGTATTTATACAGTCTCGAAGGTGCGGTTGGAAACCGCACCTACCGAAACCTGTGTAAATATGAATGGAATTGACTACTATAGTGTCATGGTTAGGAAGTTTAGTTAGATTTGGGAGTACATCTCGAATGAATGCACATCGCGTTGAAACTGTTATCAGCCAAGATCGAGCGGTAATATTAAAGGATTTGCCTTTTCAGGAAGGAGAGAGGGTTGAAGTCATTATTTTGCAATGTCCTTCAAAACGGAGCGAAAAGGAGCAATACCCGTTGCGTGGCATGCCGATAAAATACATCAATCCTACTGAGCCTGTGGTGGGTGAGAAAGTTACTCGATTATGAACGCATTGAGACCCTAAGGTGAATCTGCTAACCTTTTATCGTTGATGGCGAAGATTTGTAGTGGTAGCCCGTAGGAAAGGAACTCATGCCTCAAAGAGTCCTTTCCTACAGAAGTCGAGGCGTGTTACCTCTCCTACCTATGCTCTTAGCGCAATTCAGCCGCCTCTTTCCGAAGACCTATCCAAACGCACACCGCCATTCCTAACAGTACGATCGCGAAAGGAAAGCCGCTTGCGAGCGACGCCGCCTGCAAGGATTTTAGACCTCCGCCAAGCAACAGCGCGATGGCAACCAACCCTTCAATCGTGCACCAGAATACACGTTGAGCTTTTGGCGCATCCATCTTGCCGCCGGCGGCGATGGTGTCAATGATGAGCGAGCCGGAATCCGACGACGTCACGAAAAAGATGATGGTCAGAAGCATTGCCACCGAGGAAAGCAGCCTTGTCCACGGGAGTTCGTCAAACATCTTGAACAGTGCAATCTCCAGTTTCCAAGCGGAAACGTTCTCTGTCACGCCGGTGTAGCCCTCGACGAGATGTTGCTGGAGCGCGGTGCCGCCGAATGCACCGAACCATATTAGGCATAACAGCGTCGGTATAAGCAGCACAAATATCACAAACTGGCGTACGGTACGACCCTTGGAGATGCGGGCAATGAAAGTGCCGACGAACGGCGCCCAAGCTATCCACCACGCCCAGTAGAATGTGGTCCAATCGTGTACAAATCCGGTGTCGGTTCGGCCAATCCAATTGCTGAGAGGCCTTATCTTGGCGATATAGACTCCTAGGGAGGCGAACATGGTTTTGAAAATGTAGAGTGTCGGGCCGAGGAGGATAACCGCCAACAGCAACAAGAACGCTAGGATGATGTTGAACTGGCTCAGACGCTTGATACCGACATTAATCCCCGTCATCACCGATGTAAGAGCAATAGCCGTAATCACCACAATCAGCACCACCATGGTCGTGTTGTTTGCTGGAACATCGAACAGATAGTTGAGTCCGGATGTCACCTGTTTAACCCCCAAACCGAGCGAGGTGGCAAGCCCAAACAGACCAGCGAATATGGCGAAGGTATCAATGATATGGCCGGGCCAACCCCAGACGCGGTCCCCGAGCAGGGGATGGAATGCCGATCGGATAGTGAGGGGTAATCCCCGGTTGTAGGCGAAGAACCCGAGCGCAAGTCCGACGACGCCGTAAACTGCCCATCCGTGTATCCCCCAGTGAAAGACCGTCGCCGATACGCCGAGGGTAGCGGCCTCCGCCGATCCGGCAGTAACGCCAAGCGGAGGTTTATCCAAATAGTACATCGGCTCCGCCACTCCGAAAAACAGCAGACCGATACCCACGCCTGACGCGAAGAGCATGGCAAGCCAGGTCAAATTGGAGTATTCCGGTTTCGCATCTGCACCACCGAGGCGCACCTTGCCGAGCGGAGACACAATCAAAAACAAGCAGAATAGCACAAGGAGATTGACAATATCCATGAACCACCAGTCGAGATTTGTGGTTAGCCAGACTCGGACATTTCCAAACAGTTTTGTCGCGCCTTCCTCGAAGACGAGTGCCCCGATAATAAAGATGAGGATGGCGATACTTGAAATCACGAACACAGGAGTCAAGTAGATATCCAAACCGAACAACTTCCTGTACTCCCTCTCATGCGGCAGTTGAGTTTGGTTTCCTTCTTCACGCATTTTCAAAATTCTCCTTCTGGTTGGACAGACGCAGCGGTGCGTCGCTGCAAGCGTAGACGCTTAGAAATAGTAACCGAAGTTTAAATTAGCGCGCCAGTTCCACGCGTTGTTTCCGTTGGCGCCGAAGTCACCAGCTCCCGTATAGATGTTGGCGTAGTCCTCTTGGTTTCCGTCGGCGTCAACGTTACCGACAAAGGAGTTGCCGTTGGAGAGCGCCAGATCGCTATAAACATACAGCGCACTGAAGAGCGTCCAACTCCCGCCCAACGTAATCAGCGTACTGTTGTTGTAGTTGTCCACCGATTTCATGATGGTGCTCCACTCAATATAAGGCGTAACGCTGTCAAGCCATGAGAAGCCTGAAGCATCTATCCCGCCGTAACGCAGGGATAACGCGGGAATCATTCCTTTGGATGCTATGGGCCATGCGAAATCGTAAGCCCCCATCGGGATGAGGTCGCCGGTGCCCCAGGGCGTCTCATCGGCAATGTTATGTGCATAAATGGAGAATTGTGAATAGAGCGTGAAATCCGAGAACACGTTCTTCATGTGTGCCGATAGCGCGTAGTGATTCGCGCCGTCATCCTCCATGCCTTCCGCCGCCTTTAACATCCCGTATTGAATCGACGCACCCACATCCGCGACTTTCTCAATCGAATAGATTCCGCGCAGGTTGATTTGATGTTGCTCATCGTACCCGTTCTCGCCCGCGCCCCATTCAACCTTCCCGTCCGCATCGGCTTTCTCTTCCCATGGAACGATGTCGTAGCTGTACCGCGAACTTGCAAGGCTGCTACCATCGGTCTGGAATTCGCTCGTTAAATAGTATCCCGCATCGAGCGCCAACTTGCCGAACGTGTCGCTCCATCTGATTCCCAGGTCCATGTCGTCGGCAAGCCCGACATAAAAATGCTGATCGAAGAACCAACTGCTTGAGACACCGTAAGCCGTAGGTCCAAAAGGTACCCGCACAATACCGGCTTTGACCGTGCCCAACTCACCGAGGTTATACCCTAGCCACGCGCTGTGGATCATGCTGTAGCCGTCGTACCATCGGTATTCGATCCTGCTGCTGATGTCACCATGCTTAATATCCGCATTCACTCGGAAAATCTCAAGGTCGGCGTCTCCAATCTTGTCGCCGCGGCGGTGGACCGCCTCATCGTCGGAAGAACCGGACTCGTAAGTACCGTAGGCATAGTTCACCCGCAGGGCGCCGCCAATCTTGACCGGGCTTTTCTTTTCCTCTGCGAGAGCAACCACTTGTGAAGCCAACAGTAAAACCGCGATTCCTAGACTCAGTATGAACCTGCATCCTTTAACTTTCAAAACATCTATCCTCCTATCTTTCGTAAAGACAGACGAGAAACTGGTCTGCCTTTATCCGTGTGTTCCACAAATCTTCGGAGCAATATCATTGATTCTCTCTAGTTTTCCGTATTCGTGGATACGAAAACGCTCGTTGCCATCGCATGAGATAAAGCAATCCATAATCAACGAACGCTGAAGTCATTATAAACCTATAACAGATTTGAGTCAATAAGAATAAATGGTTACCCGTAAGTGGCTAGTGGCTGGTGCGCGTTGACATTTGTGCGAAACTGTCCACTATCGTTGGGGCTAGGACCAAATGAGTGAACAGATCAAGCGAGTGGATAGCGAGCGCGATAGTAGATCCTTCAAACACGCGAATAGCACGCGCGATAGAGATTCCAAGTGCGATAGCGGTTGTAGGGAGGGCATTGCCCACCGTCTTGTGTAATGTGCAATCAAGCGAACGAATAGATCAAGCGAGCGATTAGCGAGTGCGATAGTAAATCCCTCTAGCGACCCAAATCGTAGGGGCGCGGTTCCCGCGCCCATTCTTCTGTGTTCTTACGTAGGCGGGAATCAAACGAGTGAATAGCGATCAAGGAAACGGATAGTGACCGCGATAGAAAATCCCGTGCGATAGAGATTTTCTTCCCGCGCCCAATCTGCTGCGACCAACTGATTGATTAAGGAACGGAATAGTAATCCCCTGCCCACCAGCCTTTGTAGGAGCGATCTCCAGGTCGCGACTCCCCGCACCGGCGATGCGGCATGTCAATAGAAACGGACGAAGTTCGTTTTTTCACTCTCGGAGTGCCAGGTTCTTGGTTGACCGGTAGACCATCGTCATGTGATCGATTTCTGTATTACCGCCCTCCCCTTCCGTGGTATCCTTTAATCATCAAGCGAATGGATAATGAGCGATCAAGTGAGTGAATAACGAGCGCGATAGAGCTCCCATAGAAATCCCTTAATCAGTGATTCAGACAACCCCTCACCATTCCCCTCGCCGCTGGCTCTTCCGCACATCCGCCCCTAATCCTGGCAGTCCAAAAATCACATAAATCACAGTTCAGACAATCCTCCTCACTTCAGCCGTAACCGCACTGCAGCGCAGATCAAGCGAATGGACAATGAGTGATCAAGTGAGTGAATAACGATCAACCGAATGGATAGTGAGGGCGATTGTAAATCCTGTGCGATAGAGCTCCCATAGAGATCTTCAATGTCAATAGAATGGCGATCGCCACACTCCCCGCGCTCCAGAGGACCACTGCGATAGAGATCCTGTTCCTGCGCCCGTTCTTATCCTATGACAATCCCCCACTCCCCCTGATACCCCACTCATATACGTGCGTAGGTTTTTTTTGGGCGAGTAATGATTCAAAGTGACTGACAGTCTTAGACCTACGCAATTTCTTTATGACTTTTGATGTTACATTTGCTCAAAGTCAGGAACGGAGGAGTGTCAGGGAAGGCATGCATATTGTATGTTGACTTGCAATTACATGCAATTTATGGTACGATGTTGCGCTCTGCATATCTGGAGCGGTATGTAAATACAAGTGCAATTAAAGGAGACCAAAATGAACCCTAATAAGGACTGCCGTCAAGTCCTACCTGAGTGGATTAATCAAAATCCCGATGGTTGGAAGATACGAACTGCCAAAACCATTTCAACAGAAACACAATTAACAGAAGGAGATGTGAACGACTATTTTGAGATTGCCATGGCAGATATCCACGGCGGATCCTTTCAGCGCTATTTCAACTGAATTGCTTCAGAATCGCATCCAATAGGAGACCAATGATGAAATTACGTTCTCAATTATTGCTCGAAAAAGCCATCGCTGCAATGGTTTCGGCAATAGAAATTTACAACACACCGGCGTTTCAGTATCGCGAAGAAGCCTTCTCCATACTCACCGTCAATGGGTGGGAGCTTCTTTTGAAGGCAAAGTGGTTGGTCGAAAATGACGACAAGCTTGAATCACTTTATATTGAGCACAAGAAGAAAGACGCGATGAAGAGCCAGGGGAAGAACTTTCTACTTAATCGATCGGGGAATCCTCGTACAAGCGATGTGGGTTTTCTTGCAAAAAAACTCGTCGAAAAAAAGCATATAACGCAAAACGTATGGACAAACATTCAGGCGTTGCTTATTATCCGTGATAATGCCATTCATTTTTACAATCCGTCCATGGAGATTGCTAACAAACTCCAAATTCTCGGCGCTGCTAGCGTTCAAAATTTTGTGTCGCTTGTGAAAAAATGGTTCGATAATGACTTGAGTGAATTCAACCTCCATTTAATGCCTTTGTCATTTGTGACGCTTCCAACGCAGACAGAAGCTGTAGTTTTCAACCGAGAAGAGCAATTTCTTCAGAAGTATTCCTGGGATTACAAAAAATTGACCGACCAGTGTCGCGCGCGATACTCGGAATTCAAGTGCGATAAGAAATTTCACGGGATAAAAAAATCTTTATGTCAGGATGAGCGCAACGGTCTATGCAAGATTCATTACATGGACCCACGCAATGAAAAGAGTTCCAAAAGGCAATTCTATAAACCAGATATCCTTAGGGCGTTTGATAAGCATTACACGAAGGCAGCGAGTTGAAGATAAACCCGCGGCAGTTCTGCGCTTAGAGTGTGAGGCAGCACGGAGTTAATTCCATCTGTGTGCTTGAAGAGAGTGGTGCATTTTCGAAGATACATCACTACAATCTCCACAGCCATAAAAAGGGCTGGACAATCGTGAGTTATACAGGTCTGGAACATAAGGTGGTAGGTCGGCTTGAGGAGTTGGGCGATGAGCCTACGCCGACTCTCTGGTGGACATTCTTTGTGGGCTACAATACTGTCCATATGATCCAGATACCGAGACTAACCATGTAATTTTGGAGGTTCTTGCCTCTTGACAAAATAAATTATCAAAAAGGAATGATAAAGAGGTGAACCCATGACTGAAGATGGATTCCAAAACCGAGCATCCTTCGGAATGAGGCACGAATATATCGTAATAGCAGAATTGCTGCGCCAGGGATTTGACGTTTACATACCCTTGGTGGATGACCGGCAGATAGACTGTGTCATTCGGCGTGACACCGGGGACTATCTTGACTTACAGATCAAGGCAAGATCTAGGGATTCTGATTTGGGTACCATTGGCAGATTCGCTGCATTGTCCGTGCAGGCCCCTAGAGAAAACTACTTGTTTATCTTCTATGTTGAGCACCCAGATGTAGATGCTTACTGGATTTTACCGTCTCTTGAGCTCGTCAAGAAAGCTTCACAGAATAAGAGTGGAAAAAACAAAGGAAAGTACACTATTGACCTCGCACGTTTCTACAAACGGCGTGGCAAAGTGTGCCCAGTGGAGAAATTCCTGGAGTATATGGACACCGATAGGACATTTGAACGCCTGCTAGGACATACGGAATGAAAACGGAAGAGCGCTTGTTGGCGTTAATGAGCGGCGGCGCAAGCACTATTCTCACACTGGTTCATTTGTTAGGTTCGAGCAGCCATTCGTGAAGTTTAGCAATCAATTGTACGAGAACTGTCCGAGTGGCTACAGACGCGAGTCTGCTGACGGTGGCTCGGTCGACAACTGCAGTAGATAGCGCCATAGTCGTCCTGCCCCAATTAGTGGCCACCATTGTAAGCAGCTGCCCAGCACGAGTGAAACACCGGATGGCGAGATGTATCTCAGAGTTCCGCCTGAAACCTCCGCCGATACGAGGCGAACGAAAGCTGAGCCATCTACATCTTCCAGTTGGTTTTTATCTGAAATCTGATCAACCAATGTGGGGACCGCCAGATGTACAAAGAACACCCAAATTTTAAACCGCCTCCAGATGACGCTGTATTATGGCGATATATGGACTTTACCAAGTTTGTTTCCCTTTTGGAAAAACGTGCTCTGTATTTTGCGCGAGCAGACAAATTAGGAGACCCATTTGAAGGTGCTACTCCAAGATACGTCAAGCTAATTCGTCATCTAGCACTGACTTCCGGTGCCGTTAGTGGTTCTTATGCGAGGCATGGTGAGTTCATGGAGCAACTACGTCGATTCATGCTAATCAATTGCTGGCATGAAAGCCCTCATGAATCGGCGGCCATGTGGAGATTGTACTCAAGAGAAAAAGACGGAATTGCCATCAAGACCGATTGTATATCTCTCAAAAACAGTATGCAATGCGACGCGGAAATTCATGTGGGAAGAGTGAGTTATGTTGATTACGATCGACATTATTTTCCCGAACATAATGCGTTCGTTCCGTTCTTACACAAAAGGAAAAGTTTTGAACACGAAAGAGAAACAAGAGCAATCTATGTAGAACTTCCCGCGAATAGCGGCATACTAGATACATCTAAGGACATCTGCGATATTGGAAAATATTTCAAAGTTAACATTTCTCTTTTGATCAAAAGGGTAATTGTCGCGCCTTACGCTGACGAATGGTTCTTAGACCAAATTGAATCAGTCGCTACTCACTACAACTTGGACGCCCCTGTTAGTAAATCTACGCTAGCCGAAGTCCCCGCATATTGATTTAGATACGATACAGATTGACGCGAGCGCAGAGGGCGCTATGAACGTCATGTAGGAAGTCGCGAAGAACACGTTAGAGATCGATTCATAGAAGGATTTTATTATTGACCGTGGTTGGAGACATTTTCAACACCAACACGATTCGAAAACCTGAGATATCATGCCCCAATGCACGTGGTGGTACCGTTAAGATGCTATTGTAAGGTCATAAAGGAATAATTGCATATGCAAGAGATAAAATTTAGCGAACATTTGTCCGTCACAGTGTTACCAGGTATGGTTGAATGTAGCAAGCATCTGGTCGAGAAAGAGAGGGAATATGAACCGCAACATCAATATAAGGGAGGTTTTGTCGCCTGTGCCGCTTCAACTTGTGCCTTCACGGCTGAACTATTACTCAAATACAAACTGCAACAAGAGGGGACAAAATTCCCACAAACCCATGACTTGTACTGCTTATATCAACGATTGAGCGGTGAAACAAAAGAGACCATTCAGTCACATTTCGACATATTGGTGGCGGAGGCACAGGTGCCATCCACCGGCTTACCCGCTGGGTGGGATAATGCGGAATCCGTATTTAGAAGCGCGCGACGCACCTTTGAGGAATGGCGCTATGTCGTCGAAGCAAAGCAATCGGTGGTTGTTGACTTATATGCATTGTACACAGCACTGTTAAGTGTATTTAGTGCCATTGAGGGTGCAGCAAGAAATCAATAATCACATCGAATCACGTCCAGGCCTTACGGGCGGGCATCAGTTACAACTAGATTTGTCCCAAATATAATTATGTAGAAGACAAAAGAGGGCGGAAGAACGATCGGTTTTAACTTTCATCAAGACGTATCGTGCCACAGAAGTTCTCACTTCCCGTCCTTAAGCCGACTTTCGATTACCCCCGCCCCCGATATACATGCTATGATTCCGAGGCATATCGTTATGACCCACGCATCGCGCTCAAGGAAGTAACTAGAGCCATTTCAGCTCCGAAATCTGGAGCCCACGAAAATACCACTCCTTCAATCCGGTAATGATCTTCCATATACCTAAGCCTACAATTTCGCCTCTCAGTTCGCATCTAAGGTTCTTTCGAGCTGGTTTCACCCAACACCTTTGAGTGTGGGTTGTCCCAGGTCCAGGAGGCGCGAGCGATTCAATCCCCATAATTGCCCGCCAGGAAGAGATTGCGCGTCCTTTCACAATATATCACAATTTAGACATTAGTGATTGTCAAAAATCCCACGTAAGTTTACGAGCAGGCCGATTATGGCTAATCAAGGGAAACCAGATTAGGTTCGCATCTCCCGCCAAGCGTATTGAGAGTGCCATGGAAACTTCCTCAAGTCACTGAACGTGCTCTGAAATCTAGCTGGTTTTACTTACCGACCAACATCTTCCGCGTTGACCTGAAAGAATCCGCCGTAAGCGTGTAGAAGTACACGCCGCTTGCAACCCGCTCACCGAACCCGTTGCGCCCATCCCAATACGCTGCACGACTCCGATCTGTATAATGCCCTGCCTGCTGCTGCCCCAGATCCAATTCACGCACCAACCCACCGTTGATGTCGTAGATCGAGATCTGAACATCGGTATCACTTGCCAGATGATACGGAATCCACGTCTCAGGATTGAACGGATTCGGGTAATTGGGGTGCAGTGCGGTTTGCTTCGGCGCCAACAGTGAGAGTAACTGTTCAAGCGCCAGAATTGCTTCTTGGTTCGCGCCTGCCAACTTGGCTTGGGTGAGCCACTGCCGGACACGTTCTGGCGTGATTGCATCAAGTGCGTCCCCACGGGCGAGGGGTGCAGCCGCCCCGTCATCGAGCGCAAGCGCCACTTGAGCGATGTCGGCAAGGTTGACGACGCCATCGCCATTGACATCCGCCATGTGCTCGCCTGTTTTGCCGAAGTGTTGCACAACGACGAGAATATCTTTCCCATCGACAACGCCATCGTCGTTCACATCTTCCAGCTTCGCCGGCGCATCAGGCGTTGACGGAGGCTGCGGCTTGAACATAGCCGTTGACATCGCGTCGGACGGCAGCGGTATGTCGAGCGCGATACTTCGGGGATCGTCAAGGTCGGCAAAGAGAGTCTGTACGTTCGAACCGTCAAGGCTGGCGCTCTTTATTTTGCCCTTTCCCTTGCTTGACTCCGTCCAGTACATGGTTCCGCTTGCCACATCTAAGGCGATACCATTTGGATTATCAATGCCTTGGGCTTTGGTGAGGAGGTCTTGCACACCCGTTCCATCCAAGTTTGCACACTGGATTTTGTGAGTACCTTTGTCTACCCAGTACATCTTTCCGCCAGCCGCATCCAACGCGATAGCGAACGGCGTGGACAGCCCAGAGGTCACAAGTGCCTCAACCCCAGTGCCGTCCAAGTTGGCGCGCCAGATTGTGTCTCTGCCGAAGTCCACCCAGTACATGGTTCCGCCAGCCACATCCAACGCGATTCCGCCGAGGAGACTGAGCCTGTCCGTGACGAGGTCTTGCATGCCTGTTCCGTCGAAATTCGCGCGTTGAATTTTCTTCGCGCCCCAGTCCGTCCAGTACACCATTCCGCCCGCCACATCCAAAGCGACGCCATTTGGCGTTTCCAGCCCGGCGGTGACAACGTCCTGCACCCCTGTGCCGTCCAAGTTGGCGCACCGGATTGCCTTCGCCTTGATATCCGTCCAGTACACCTTTCGGTTCACCACATCCAAGGCTAGTTCGGCAGGTTGTTGCAGTCCACGGGTGACGACGCTATTGATGCCTGTGTCGTCGGGTGTAGCACGCCGAATTGCGCTAGCCTCGCCACGTTCTAACCAATACATGGGTACTGGTACTTCTGAGACAATATTAAAGACCGCTATGTGGGAAATACCTTCGACACTTGCCTCGACGGTGTTTGTGCCTGCATTGCTGCCAAGCGTCAGCGTACTCTCTGCCCGACCGTTCGCGTCGGTCATTGCGGTTGCCGCACTCAGCGATCCACCGCCTGCACGGACAGCAAAGGTCACCGTTACCCCTTCCTGCGGATCCCCGTTCTGGTCACGGACTTCCACGACAAATGGGTTCGGCAGCGCTTCACCCGTCAAACCACTCTGGTTTTCGCCCGAAACGTACTCCAGTGTTGTTGGTATCGGTAGTGGGGGAGTCGCTTCTGCACTAAAGGCTGCCGTTTGGGAAATACCTTCGACGCTGACTTCAACCGTGTTCGTTCCCAGATTCGGTCCCAGCGTGAGAAGACTCTGTGCCCTACCATTGCCATCGGTTGTGGTGTTTGTCACACTGAGCGTGCCATCGCCTGCGACAACGGTAAATGAGACCGGGACCCCTACGAGCGGAAAACCGTTTGCGTCACGCGCTTCAACGACAAACAAATCTGCTAAAGTCTCATTAGGCATACCTTCCTGATTATCGCCCGAGACTCTTGAAAGGGCGGGGTGTGCTTGATTGTCAAACTCCACTGTAACTCCTCCGCTTTGGAGCGCTGGAATGTGGGTGTGGATGGATAGGTAGCTCAAGGGATTTCTCTGCATGAAAATCTCATCTCCACTCCCCAGTCCAGTGTTTGCTACCAAAGGCGAGATGTCCGAGATAGAGTTGCCCCAAAGATGCAACACTGTCAGTCTTGTTAACCCCGACAGCGCAGAGATGTCTGTGATGGAGTTGTTTTCAAGATATAGCTCGGTCAGATTGGTTAATCCCGACACAGCTGAGATGTCTGTGATAGAATTGCCCCAAAGATGCAACACTGTCAGTCTCGTTAACCCCGACAGTACTGAGATGTCTGTGATGGAGCTATTTCCAAGAAATAGCTCGCTTAGGTTGGTTAGCCCCGACACAGCTGAGATGTCTGTGAAGGAGTTATTCCCAAACCCACTGCCAAGAGCTAGGTAGGTCAGTCTTGTTAACCCCGACACTGCCGAAATGTCCGCGATGTTGTTGCCCCAAATGGACAGCTCGGTCAGTTTGGTTAAGTCCGCTACTACTGAGATGTCTGAGATAGAGTTGCGGTTGAGATACAGTATTGACAGGTTGGTTGCAGCCTCAAGTCCGGTCAGATTCATGATGCCCGCCTCCGAGGCTTCTAGGCTAGTTAAACTCTCCATATCTAATGTACTGATGGTGTCGCCCGGCGCTATGTTCAAAGTTTTTTCGATCTCGGAGCGGAGGTTGCGGTCGGGAATGTGCACCTCAACCACCGCCTCCATCGCATCAAGACGGAGTTGCATCCATTCAGAGGTATCCCACAGTTCAATCGTGCCCTCATCTGTTCCGGAGGCAAGAATTTTGCTCGAAGATGACACAGAATGGACTGGGGACGAATGCCAGAGGGTCGCAAAATTTATTCTGGTTGTTATTTCCCACAGTTTGACGGTACCATCTGAAGCCCCGGAGGCAAGGGTTCCATCCTTCGAGAACGACACAGAAAGGACGATAGCCCCATGCGGTAGGGTGCCGATATTTGTTTGTGTCTCCACGTCCCATAGTTCGACAGTTCCATTCCACAATCCGGCGGCAAGGATCGCTCCATTGGGGGAAAACGACACAGAAAAGATCCTCGACCTATGTGGTAGGGTGCCGATGCTTGTCTGTGTCTCCACGTTCCATAGCTCGATCGTTCCATTCCACAATCCGGCGGCAAGGATCGCTCCATTGGGAGAAAACGACACAGAAGTAACCTCGGCACTATGCGGGAAGGTGGCGATATCTGTTTGTGCCCCCACGTCCCACAGCTTGACCGTTCCATCCCACGATCCGGCGGCAAGAATCTTTCCATTAGGAGAAAACGACACAGAAATAACCCTGGCACTATGCGGGAAGGTGGCGATACTCGGTTGTGTCCCCATGTCCCACAACTTGACCGTTCCATCCCATGATCCGGAAGCAAGTGTTCCATCCTTCGACAACGATACGGACGTGACCGCATCCGAATGCTCGTCAAGCGTGGTGACACTTTGTACGGTTGCCGCATCCCACAGCTTGACCTTACCGTCCGCTGATCCGGAAGCGAGCGTCCTTCCGCCGGGTGAAAGCGAGACGGAGAAAACTTGGGCTGTATGCGCGTCAAGACTGGTGATGTAATGTGGCGAAATTTCCGCAAGTGTAAAAGATGTACTTCCCACATTGCCATCTGTATCAACTGCTTCGATAGTGATTGGATGTCCGGCAGGATCGGAAAGATTCGTAAAGCCATCGGAGGGAATAACGCCGTCATAATCAAATTCAACGATGGTATCTTTTTCACCTCCCAATTGACGACACGCTTTTAGTTCCAAGAAACCGGCAGCGAAGTGTGGTTTGATCGTTGTAACGAATAGGAGCACCTGGTGAAGCCCATCTGGATCGCTGACTTTGAGCCGAACAGAAACGCGATTTGACCCTGCCGGATATAGACGCGGCGAGATGAGTTCAATGGTTGGCACCTGTTCCTCTTCAATTGGAGTATCGGAATTGAAGTAGGGATGCTCAGACAAATATCCCGCATGACACGCGGATAATTGATCCCGTCCACGTCCATACGACATGATGTACCTAGGATCGTTGAAATCATGCCACAGTCCGAAGGCGTGTCCTAGTTCATGTGCAATCGCGCCCCGCGTAAATTCGCTTGGAAACAACCCAAAACCACTACTTTTTCCCAGCCATGCCCCACGACCGCCAGCAGCCCTACCACCGCTATAACTGATGGTATCTATACCGTTGTCAATGACTGTAAGGTATACGTTCGCATTAAGATCGAACCTCTCTTCAATCTCGGGATACACAGTATCGAACGTTTGGTCAAGATAGTAACTATTGGGGTGTTTTCCAATCACGTCTTGCACCATTGGTTCATCTTGAAAATCGGTTTCAACGCGGAAGGTTGCCTCCCCGTATCCGTGCGTCCCCATCCACTCGGCGTAGCGATTCTGAACGGTGAGAATATCGTCTTTCAGCCGCTGAACGACTTCAGCACGATAGGCCCGATCATTGGGTAAGAAGTAGATTAGCCGCACGGTACGGGGCTTGCCTACGTCCAGATTCGCCGCAAAGCTTCGGGCATAGCGACGGTTGGGATACTGGTCAGAATACCGTTTGTTCCATTGATCGCCAATTGCACCGCAAACATGCGTCCCGTTTCCCAATAATGGATGGGAAGCAGCGACGGCGGGGTTGGGTGCGCCACTGGTGAGATAGATGATTATCACAGACAATGTGACATATAATAGTCGATTTATTAACATTAGGCTCCTTTCGGGCTTACGCACATCAGCATGTAGTCGCGCAATTCAAACCGTGTTCGGACGAGTGATAAATCGACCGACTACGAATATCTACCAGTCCACTGATAGGAGCGATTAACCCTTCTCCTTCTTCAAGATCAACATCTTCCGCGTTGACCTGAAACTGTCTGCGGAAAGTGTGTAAAAGCATACACCGCTTGCAACGCGCTCGCCGCTACTATTGCGACCATCCCAATACCCCCGCACGACTCCGTTTCGTGTAACTGCCAGCCCTCTGATACCCTAGTTCCGACTGACGTACTACGGTGCCGTTAATGTCGTGGATCGAGATATTCACATCCGCATCGCTGGCTAACCCATACGGTATCCACGTCTCCGGATTGAAGACTTTCGGATAGTTTGGCGGCGTTGTCGGCGCCGCGGTGATATCTGTAGTGCCCTCAGCACCACCGAACTAGGAATGAATCACCAGACGACGAGTCATGATGATTACGTATCTCTCGTTGCTCGACTCTAATTTGGGCACGTCCCATGCTGGCGCGTCGTCCTCATCGCCCGTTTCTTCTGTCTCCGGTTTGTACCCCTTCCTATATCCCTCGTACTTCGCCTACACCACCCGCCCTGCCCACGGGACAGGTCGACGTCGGCTATTCTCCATTTTCACACTGATTGGTTATCCGAAGCGTTACGGCGGGATGCGCCCGCTGTTCGCGGCATGGGGTACGCAGTACGCTCAACCTTTTAGCATCTCCGCACGGCTGAAACCGTCAATTACATCCCTAAAGGTCAACCGTGCCGATCGCCACGCTACTCACTCTTATCACGGCAGCAAGCGAGCGAATAGCGAGGGATCAGGGGAACGAACAACCGTAACCGTCGGCGCGATGCGGGCTCTGCTAGTTTCGCGCCGAGGCACCACCCTGTGCCACTAACTGCGCGGACAGATCAGCGAAGAGAATAACGATAAAGCGTAGGGCTAGTAGGTGTGATAGTCAATCCCGCCCGATAGCGATCTTAACAGCGAGTGACCAACTGACTAGATAAGGAAGGATCAAGGGAACGGTTAGTGACCGCGATAGAGTTCTCATTGTGATCGCGCCAGCATGGTAACCGTCACTACTTGAGATTCCTACCAACCTATTTCCTTACCATTACGATTGTATAGATTATCTCCCCTTCCGCCGTGGTTGTCGAAAGGTGAGTTAGATCATAATTTTCGTACAGTGGTAGATTAATCTCATTTTCAGCAGCAGCGCGGTCGGTCTCGACAAGCAACAAATATCGTCTATCCGTCTTCTGTGTCGAAGACGTATCATGATTGTGATATTTGCCAGTTGCCGACTCTAAATGCCCGCCATCTCTATCCGTTCTCCCCGAATGAGAAAACGTGATATCCGAAATGAAGATAAGACAGGTGAAAAAAGCCGCTATTACGAGCAAGGACATCAAAATTCTCATTTTTACCCCCATGAAAAGAGGGGCAACCCACATAGGCTGCCCCACTGTTGAGGCAGTCCTACATGGCATAAACTCATTGCTCATGATAGGATCTCCCTTTGTTTTTGTACTGACGCAGTACCTATGCGCCTCCGAATATCCATTCGGGAACATTGACAGATATTTCGTTAGATGTTATAAAAGCAACGGGCGACGCAAGCGAGTTTCCCACTCGCGTACCTTTGCGTTGCCTATGTCGTTCCTCTGCCTGTAGATACTGCAATATCTGCAGGCAAGAACGGCATTACATCAATCGCGGAATCTGCCGATGATTATGATATACAGATGTCACGACTCATGTCAACTCAAAAAATCTACGGACTTTGTAGTTATTTTAGCTTACCCCAATCCTTTAGACAGAAAATGACGAGATTTGAGTAATGAAAACTGAGTAATCCACTTAAGCTTTTATCCGCGTAATCCGTGTAATCTGTGATTCAGACAATCCTCACCCTCACCACCCCGGCCAACCCAACTCCCGCTCCCACCAACACCGCCTCGCACACCGCCGCCTCTAATCCTGATAATCCAAAAATCACATGAATCACAGTTCAGACAATCCTCCTCACCTCCGTCCGTCAGCGCACTGCAGCTCAGATCAAGCGAATGGACAATGAGTGATCAAATGAGTGAATAACGATCAACCGAATGGATAGTGAGGGATCAACTGAACGAATAGTAAAGGCGATAGTAGATCCTCATAGAAATCCCCTGCCCACCGGCCTTTGTAGGAGCGATCTCTAGGTCGCGACTCCCCACTCCGTACGGAGTGGAATGTCAATAGAAACGAACGACACTCGTCTATGCACTCCAGCGAATCAACCGACTGATTAGGGAGGGTGATAGCTAATCCTGTGCCATGTGAATAGAATGGCTGTCCACTATCGTCGGGGCGAGGATCAAATGAGTGAACAGATCAAGCGAGTGGATAGCGAGTGATCAACTGAGTAAATAACGAAGGCGATAGAGCTCCCATAGAGATCCCTTAATCCGCGATTCAGACAATCACTCCGCCCAACCCAACTCACACCCCCACCAACACCGCCCCAACCCGCCGCCTCCAATCATGGCAATCCCACTAATCACATAAATCACAGTTCAGGCAATCACCAATCTCCCCTCCCCACTGCATTTCCTCGTCCTCCCGTCTTCTTCCGTCCTTCCCCAATGTTTGGAATTATTTCTAACGATTGACAATTCCACGTTCCCATGATATAATCCCCCACAGTTATACCCCGCGGCACTGGTCCGCTCCGCAGCCACGATAAGGCGCGTACGCACTCTCCATAAAGGACAGGCCCCGCGCTGAACCAAGTCTCGCAACCGAAAACAGCCCATTGGTGGCAGTCTTTGATATCAATCAACAGACTTCCGCTAATGGGCTTTTTTTATTCCACCTAATCCCCAAATAACCCTTGTAGGAGGGGCATCTTGCCCCGATACCTTAAGAAAGGTTCTAAATATGACACAAGAAAACAATCAACCCGAAATTTCCCTGAGCCATGATGAACATCGTGCTACCCTATGGCGCCGCGTATTTCAAAGCGCCAACACACCCTCGCTGATAGACTGGCTGCTCGAAACGCATCCCGAATGGAAAAATGCACCGCGAAAAAAGATTGCGGACGCACTACGGACCTCAAATCCGCGCTCCAACGCATTCACTCAGGAGTGGCGCGAAGAACATAATCGCATAAAATCGCAGTATTTCGCACACTGCCGAAAACTCGTCGAAGCCGCCGCGCGGCCCGCTTCTGCCACGATTACAACCATAGCCATGAGACTGCGAGACCAAGCCCCGCAAGTCCCCATCGAATCTGCGAATGATTTCCTTGCCCTCTCCCGTTCCCTCGCTCCACTAAAAAACGTTGTCCTTGAGGTAATCTCGGACGCACTCGTCAATGGTATTTCCGATGATCCGACCGAACAAGAATCTAATTCAACAGTTCGAGACGATGAAGCTGAACGGCTCATGCAGATTTATCTCGAAGCTGATCTCGATGAAACGCTGGGACCTGGTTCGGACGTATAACGCCCACGCCGGCTACGTCTACCCCAATCTTTTCGTCGATTACTACATCAGAGGGGTCAGCTACCAAATGCACCCGCTTAAAAATTTTCACATCGAAATCCTCAGTGCTATCAAACCCGGCGAGTACGGTAAACAAATAAATATCCAAGCCCCCCGCGGCACCGGCAAGACCACCCTAGTCAACCGCCTAATTCCCCTATGGCGAATCTGCTACAAAGCCTTCGATCTCGTTATGGATAGGCAACCAGAACAATTCATCCTCATCGTCGGTCGCAACGAACGCATGGCGCGCCAACGCATAACCGAAATCCGATACGTCCTCGAACACAATCCTCTAATCCGCCGGGATTTCGGCGACCTCGTCGGTACACCTTGGACAAAGACTGAAACCGACACGCGCAACGGAATCGGTCTGAGACCCCTCGGTAGAGGCGCTTCACCCCGCGGCGCGCTCCTCGGCGATGTCCGACCTACGTTGAAACTCTGTGACGACATCGAAGACCCGAAACGCTGCCTCAATCCCGTTCTCCGTGAAGAAGACAGAGACTGGTTCATGACCGACTTCATGTACGCCGGTGACCTCGGAAGCGGGCATTCCAACACCATGATCGTCGATACCGTCAAACACCCCGAATCCCTCTCCGAGCACCTCCGCACCGTCCCCGGTTGGCAGACGCTGCGCTACCAAGCCGTCTGTCACCCCAACGACATCTATCACCCTGCTGCCGAGCGCCTGTGGAAACAGTGGGAACGTGTGTATAGCGACACCACCCTAAACGACGATGAGCGTGAGAGCAAAGCCGACGCCTTCTTCCAATCCCGTATAACCGAGATGAAGGCAGGTGTACAGATGCTGTGGGAAGAAAAACTCCCCTACGTCTCCGTGCGCAGGGAAATCGTGGAGCGCGGCTACCACCGCGTGATGCGCGAACTTCAGAACGATGCCCGCGATCCCGGGATGGCGCTGTTCAAAATGGAAGAAGCTGTCATCTTCTCAGTCACGGACGAAGGCTTTCGCCGGGGGGACGGGCGCGTGGTATCGTGGCACGATATCGGCGGATTCACGGCATACCTCGACACCATGGGAGGGCGCGATGCGCTTGCCAACAGCTACGCCTGCGCTGTCGCTGTTGTCTGGGAACCGTTGCCGGGAGGAAGTAAAATGAATCCCGATTCGCTTTCTGGCGTGAACGGGTATGTGATGCTGGCATGGCTAGAGCGTGCCCCATTGACGGAGCAGATGGAAAACGCCATCCTGCTGGCGCAGCGCGCCGAGGCGATGTTGGCGCCCGCGTATCCGAAGTCCAACTTTGTGTGCGAGCAGCGTCCCGACAAAGACGGCACCATAAAGATGTCAACCGACCACGCATTCCGCGTGATGAAAGAACGCCATCGCTTTCAAGGAGCAATTACGTATCACGAGCAGCACCAGAACAAGGAAGACCGAATCGAAACGCTTGAACCCGCGATAGCCAACGGCTGGCTGGCGTTCCACGAACGGGACTTGCCCTCCGAATTCTGGACGCAATTCCGGCAATTCCCGTCTGCCGATCACAACGACGCGCCCGACGCCGTCCAAGGCGCCTGCCGCGCGCGCATCATGACCACCGCGCAGCAGCGTGTAGACCTTACTGCCACCCGCAAACTCAACCGCCAAAGCGTCGTGAGGTTATGAATACCTATTTCAAGGTGAAACCAAAGAAATGGATAATGATTACGATACAAATCCCTCTCCTAGTCGCGACGACGTCACTTGTTAAAACCGAGTCTTTTCTTGAAAACTCGGTTTTTTCTCGGAATCATAGTCGCTTCAAATTATTGGAATAATCCACTCATCACGCACAACAAAACACTGGCAATCATGGCAATCCCAATAATCACATGAATCTCAGTTCAGACAATTACCAACCGCCCCCTATGCACCATGTATACTGCACAATGCCGGAATTGGCGCGTTTTTAAGAGTTGTAGAACGACATCTGGCTCAGACTCCCGCATTCCCCCTGATAAGGGATCTAGTGAGATCAAGTGACTGAATAAGGAACGATCAAGTGACCGGATAGGGAACGCGATAGAAGTCCCATAGAAACCCGCACAGATTACACCGTGTGAGAAGGCACTAGCGACTTTTTCAAAGGTCGACAAAGAAGACTAGATACGATTATCCCGATGTTTTGCTTTCCGCAAGGGACTTATCAGTGTTATAATACTTAAGGCAATGTTAATTGTACCACCGCGCAAAAAAGGGCAAATCTGTGCATAATTTCGACCCGTAATTCGCCCAAATTGCATTCATTCTAACTATGTAGCGTTATCCCGTTGACACGGGAAACCTGACGAGGTTTCGTTATGAATCCGTGGACCTTCATCAAAAGACGCATTAAAAGGGTATTCTATACCATTTATCAACGGCGGTTGGAAAAGGAAGCCGGTTACTGGAAAATCCCGTACCACATCGGGGTTGTTCTTGATGGAAACCGACGCTACGCCGTGGAGAACGGCTTTGCGGACGTGATTCGGGGCCACCATGACGGAGCGGACAAACTTGAAGACGTGCTCCATTGGTGCGACGAATTGGGGGTTAAGATTTTCTCCATCTGGATATTTTCGCTCGATAACTTCAAGCGTGAAAAGTCTGAAGTCACCGGTATCTTGAACCTAATCGAGAAGAAGATGCGGGATTTGGTCACCATCAAGGGGTTGCACACCAACCAGATTAAAGTCCGCGCAATGGGCGAGATTGAACTTCTTCCGAAGAGTCTTCAGGAAGCTATCCGCGCCGCAGAGGAAGCCACCAAGGATTACGACAAATTCATCCTCAATGTGGCTGTTGCCTACGGTGGGCGTGAGGAAATTGTTGAAGCCTGCCGAGAGCATTTGAACGCCGAACTGGCTGCGGGCAAGGATCTGGAACAAGTTGCCGACGAGTTGAGCGTCGATCAAATCACGCCGCATCTCTACACCTCGAATCTGCCCGACCCGGATCTGATTATCCGTACCAGCGGCGAGATACGCCTCGGAGGATTCCTCCTATGGCAGAGCGCGTATTCGGAATTCTATTTCTGTGACACCTTCTGGCCCTCATTCAGAAAAATCGACTTTCTCCGCGCCATCCGTGATTATAGCCAGCGTCAGCGGCGTTTCGGGAAATAAGCGAGAAAACGGGAAAATTCTATGCTTACAACGTGGCTAGCCAATTGGTTTATCCTTAGCGTGTCTGTTTTTGTGGTGACGCGCATCTTGCCATCGGTGCGTATCAAAGGGTGCGCAACGGCTGTCATCGTTGCTTTCGTATACGGGATATTGAAGCTATTGCTTACGAATATTCTTGTGTTCCTTTCGTTCCCCCTGATGTTCTTGACGTTTGGTCTGTTCTATTTTGTCATTAACGCTTTCCTTCTGTGGCTGACCGACAAATTGATTTTGGGGTTTGAGATAAAAGGGCTGTTCAACACGCTCATCGCCGCCTTTCTAATTTCGTTGATTGATGCTCTCCTACGTTGGATAGTGCCTTTCGTTTAGTGGTTCACCCGAAACCATCAAGCGAGCGGATAGCGAGCGATCAACTGAACGAATGGTGAAGGAGCAACCGACCGATAGGAGTTCCCGCGGTAGAGATCCCATAGTAGATCCTGATAGAGATTCCATAGAGATCCCTTATTTCCTCAAGACTCGGTTTCTTCCCGGTATCAATGTACCTTTACAGCATTGGTATAAGGGCTTACGCGCTTCTGTAGGGAACAACGATCGTTGTTCCCTACACATGACGGTCAACTAATACTAATTCGTAATCAATAAGTTACAACCTAGGGTTCGTAGTAGTAATCAAGCGAATGGACAATGAGTGCGATAGAGATCCCATTCATTGCACGTTTGGGACTGCTTGTAACATTTAGATGTCTAACTCGTATAGAGCCTGATAATCATGGCAATCACTTCATCCCATAAATCACAGTTCAGACAATGTGAACTACCGACACCAAACGCTAGCCAGATTTTTTTGGAAAATAAACCACTTAGGCGGATACAACGAATGAGACATCAATTAACTTCCATCACTCTTGCCGTAAAATTGTTGTGTATCGGTTTCGTATATTTCATATCAATCTCCCTTTGCGCCGCACAGGAGACTGGACAAGAAAGCGTTACCGAACTCATGGCAAAACTTTTTTCTGACAAAGAAGAGCGATGGCGTCCCGCTGTACACGCTGTTGCTCGGCTAGAGGATAAAGTTGTTCTAACCCTAGCTGAAGAAGTAAGAAGGAAATCGCGACATTACTACAGAGTGAGGTTAGTCTTTGAAAACTTTACGAGTGCAGCAGCACGAAAAGAACTGATTGCCCTTCTCGACGATACAGATGAGCTAATTTGCTCAATAGCGGCGCAAGCCTTGATGGAGCATGGTGATGGTTCTGCCGCCCCAGCATTGACGAAAGCAATGCAACGCGTTCAGGATTCACACATACGGTGGTACATCGCACGTGCACTATGGAAAGTCGGGGCGAATGACCAATCTGCTGAAGCAATTTTAAACGTCGCCAGAAAACACGAAGGACAGTCCAAGGGCTCCCTGTTTATGATTGTAGATAGTCCGATTGGCCGCAGACATATGACCGAAGAGGAAAGGTTAAACTTTTTGCTTAATTACAAACTGGGAATGATCGTTGGGTATCCTGAAGCCCTGGATATTAGTCTGAACCCCCGAGAAGAATATGAACGGGCACTATTGTCGGATAATGATGACCGGCTTTTCTTGGAGAAACACCGCTCTCAGGTGGTTGATACTATGCTTGTACGACTGCGCGATAGTGGTTCAATAGTGGCGGCCTTGCTACTCGGCTACTTTAGAGAACCAAAGGCACTTCCCGACCTCCAAAAATGGTTTATTGAATCCGACTCTTTCTATGGATGGGAAGGCAATTGGAATGCACTATGCTACTCTCAATTCCCCGACCGTCATTGCTACGAGGAAGCCATCAAGCAGATTACGGGAAAGTCGATCAACGAAGTCATTAAGCTAACAGATGAACAGGTAACGCAATTGGTCCAAGGATACCGCCAAGCGAGGTCTTACGGTTGTGCATCTAAACTCTACGTGTTGTTTCGGTTAAAATCGCATATTGCTCGCGAGGAAGCTACTCGGAAATTCAGGAATTCAACGAAAAAGGAACGTTTTGCATTTTGTCACTTGATGGAAGATCTTTTGCCAAGGCAACTTTTGCCAACCGAAATCCGTAGGCTATTGGGAGAACCGGACAAAGTTCGGGAGTCATCATGGATTTACGACTGTGGAAACAGCCCGATTGACGTCCCCCATGTTTTGACGATAACTTTTGAAGATGATAAGGTTGTAAAAATAGAGGCTGGGAGATACTAAGAGCCTGTTTGAAAAGTACAATTTGTAGGGTGCGCACTGCGCACCAGCCTCTAAAAGCCCCGGAGGGGCGGCAGGTGTATAGATACACTAAACCCCCGCACATCTAAGCCCCAGCGGGGCGACAGGTATATGGCGGGCAATACAAAAACATAAAAAACCTGTCTCCAAATGACTGAATATGGCTCTGCTGTCGACTATTCAAACAGGTTCTAAGCTGAGCAGGAATAACGGCGCATTTGAAAGAATAATATCAGTCTGTGCGTATTTGCTCGCGAACTCAATGAAGTTTATTTATTTAGATCGGTAATTCTAATTTTCACCAGACCCGGTAGGTGCGATCAAGTGACCGAATAGGATCAACCGAGTGGATAACGAGGACGATAGAGATCTTCACGCGATAGAGATCCCTTTCTAACCGCACCGGGCATCGCCAAGAAATTACAAGATTAATTTTTTAAACTTCTTACAGTTTGCGCGAATTAAAACCGCGTTGCTAGAACGGAAATTCAGACATAATCTTAAGAGCCTGTTTGAAAAGTATATTTGTAGGGTGCGCACTGCGCACCAGCCTCTAAAAGCCCCAGAGGGATCAAGCGAGTGGATAGCGAGCGCGATAGTAGATCTCTCAACTGAGCGATTAGCGAAGGCGATAGGGATCTCATCAAACGAGTGGATAACGATCAAGTGACTGAATAAGGAACGCGATAATAGATCCCGTACGATAGAGTTCCACTAAACACATCCTTTATCTAAAGAGAGAGGTGTAACGTAGATTAACGTCGATCTGATATGGATAAGATTCAGGGGCGGGTTATTCGCGCACGATCGGGATTTTACGACGTTCAGCGTGATAATCTCACGCTCCGCTGTACTCTGCGCGGACGCATCAAACGCGAACAACGTTCCGAGATGGGCAGGCGGATTTATGCCGATCCGGTTGCCGTGGGGGATGAGGTATACTTCACTCAACTTGATGACGAAGAGGGTGTCATCGAAGAGCTGCTCCCGCGTCGGACGAAGTTTTCGCGCCAATATCCGGGTATGCGTGAAGCGGTCGAGCAGGTCATTGTTGCCAACGCGGATCGAATGATTGTCATCATTTCGACACGGCTTCCCGACCTGAATTTCCGCTTTTTGGATCGATTTCTGATTTTGGCGGAAAACGGCGGGATGGATGTCGTCGTTTGTGTAAACAAAATGGATCTCATCGATGCCGAGGAGCAAGAAAGGGTAACATCGCTCTTCAGCGCCTATCGTTCCCTCGGCTATGAGATTATCTATACAAGCACAGTGGGCTGTCCGGGAGTTCGCGACCTTCGACGGGTAATGGAGGGAAAATTTAGCGTAATCGTCGGCGCATCCGGGGTGGGCAAGTCAAGTCTACTAAACGCCATTCAACCCGGTCTGAGCCTGCGCGTAGGAGAAGTCGGGAGAAAATCGGAGAAGGGCAAGCACACAACCACGCTCGTTGAACTCTTTCGGCTCGACTGTGGCGGTGAGGTGGCAGACACCCCAGGGATTCGGGAGGTAGGGCTATGGGGAATTGAGACGGAGAACCTCGAACACTATTTTCCGGAGATGGAACCCTACCTTGGCAACTGTCAATACAACGATTGTTCTCATCTTCGTGAACCGGGGTGCGCAGTTGTCGAAGCCGTAAATGCGGGAACAATTAGTTCCATCCGTCATCGGAGTTACGCTGCGTTACGAGCAGGGAGCGATGATTGAGAATCCGGTACGAATTAAGTAAAATTACGCCGAAGTCAAGGCTATGGTCAATTCCATTCATATTGACACATGCTTCGGTAGGTGCGGTTTCCAACCGCACCTTCGAGACTGTATAAATACCGGTTCGGTTAGGAAACTGAACTTACCGCAGTGTATATATTATGGTTGGATTTGCTATAGATGAAAGGGATGCAATGTCGGACACTCCGAAACATACCAACAGACTCAGCGATGAAACCAGCCCCTATCTTCTGCAACACGCCCACAATCCGGTGGATTGGTATCCATGGGGCGAAGAAGCGTTGGCGCGTGCCAAGGGAGAGGACAAACCGATTCTTTTAAGTATCGGTTATTCGGCTTGTCACTGGTGTCATGTGATGGAGCGCGAGTCCTTTGAGAGCGAAGAAATCGCCGCCATCATGAATCGGCACTTCGTCAACATAAAGGTTGATCGCGAGGAACGCCCCGATCTGGATGAGATTTACATGAATGCCGTCCAAATCATGACGCGGCAGGGGGGATGGCCAATGACGATGTTCCTCACTCCCGATCTCCAGCCCTTCTATGGCGGAACCTATTTCCCGCCCGATGACCGCTACGGACGCCCCGGGTTTGCAAACGTGTTGCAAGCCGTTGCAACCGCCTACCGCGATCGGAGAGACGATGTTACAAAACAAGCCGATCAGATTGTGGAGCACCTCACTCAGCTAGCGAGTGTCAGCGGCCACGGACAAGACCTGACGACCGATCTCCTTGATGGTGCCTTTCGACACTATCGTTCCACCTTCGATTCCCAATACGGCGGATTTGGAAACGCGCCCAAGTTTCCGCCGAGCATGGGATTGCCTTTTCTGCTGCGTTACTGGCTGCGGACGGGCAACTCAAATGCGCTGGAGATGGCGGAATTGACGTTGGAGAAGATGGCGCGAGGCGGAATGTACGATCAACTCGGCGGCGGATTTCACCGTTATTCAACCGATGCCGTGTGGCTCGTCCCGCACTTCGAGAAGATGCTTTACGATAACGCCCAGCTTGTGGTCGCTTATCTGGAAGCTTACCAAGCGACGAAGAAGCCGTTTTACCGCGAGATTGCGGCGGAGACGCTCGACTACGTCCTACGTGAAATGTACGATGCGGAAAAAGGAGGGTTTTACTCCGCGCAGGATGCCGACAGCGAAGGCGTGGAGGGCAAGTTCTTCGTTTGGCCGTTGGATGAAGTTGAGGAACTCCTCGGCCCGGAACATGCGGAGGTTTTCTGCGAATATTACGACATTACCGAATCGGGGAATTTTGAAGGGGAGAGCATCCTTCACGTACAAACGCCGTTAGATACATTCGCGAAAAAATTGAGGCGAGACGAAGCCGAGTTGGAGGCAATACTTCTCGAAGGAAAACAGAAATTGTTTGGGGTGCGGGAAGGAAGAATCAAACCCGGACTGGACGACAAGGTATTGACCAGTTGGAACGGTATAATGATTCGAGGCATGGCTTTTGGCTATCAATTGCTTAATGACCGGCGTTATCTTGAAGCCGCAGAGCAGTCGGCGGATTTCATTTTGAGTGAACTTTCCCAAGCCGACGGCTTATTGCTGCGCACGTATCGCGCGGGGAAAAGCCACCTGAACGCATACCTTGAGGATTATTCTTACTTATCAGCCGGATTGGTTGCGCTCTACGAAGCTAGTTTCAATCCACGCTGGCTGCGGGAGGCGGAACGCCTTGCACAGGTCATGATTGACCAGTTCTGGGATGCGTCGAGCAGCGGTTTTTTCTTCACGGGCAAAGCACACGAATCACTCATTGTCCAATCGAAGTCCGCTTATGACAGTGCGACTCCGTCCGGAACGGCAATGGCGGTGCATAGCTTGTTGAGACTTGCCAAGCACCTTGATCGCCCCGACTTCCACGAAAAGGCGGTTCAAGCGCTGAGTCTTTATTACCATCAGATGGAAAATGCCCCATCCGGATCGGGACAACTGCTGTGTGAGCTTGAGTTTCTGCTTTCGACGCCCAGAGAAATCGCCGTCATTGGTGAACAGAACGCCAATGATACGAATGCTGTTTTGCAGGAGATTCACGATCGATTTCTGCCGAATAAAATCTTGGCGTTGCTAGATCCAGGCAACAACCAATCCTCTGCCAATTTGTCAGTGCCATTAACGGATGGCAAATCGCAAATTGATGGAAAAGCGACTGTCTACGTTTGTGAAAACTACGCTTGTCAAGTCCCCACGACGGATATTTCCGAGTTGGCAAGGCAACTCTAAAGACAAAACGGCAAAAATATTGCAGTCATTGGAATGTGTAGGTTTTCCATCGCACTTTGGTACCGTCTGGAGGAGTTTGCTGCTAAGGTTTTGGGTTGGCAACCCGCTGCTTTTCGGTTATAATCCGCTAAATTTTGGATCGGATGTTGCTCAAACAACACGGGGCACTTCATCACTCTTGAATGTGGATGAAGGCACAAAATTTTAGCCCCATTACAGACAATTTAATCTAACTCGTAAGGAGATTATATCATGAGTATTTTCGACCGCGTCTCAAGGGTTTTCAAGTCAAACGTAAATGCTGCGCTGGATAAAGCCGAAGATCCGGAGAAGATGCTGAACCAGATAACCACTGAGATGCAGGAGCAGTTGGTGAAGGTAAAGCAGCAGGTTGCTACGACTATCGCTCTGGAAAAACGGCTGCACAAAGATTACCAGAACTCACAGGAGCAGGCGGAGAGTTGGGAGGGGAAAGCCACTTTAGCTCTGCAGCAGGGAAAAGAAGACCTAGCAAGAGAAGCGCTCGTTCGGCGGAACGAACACGGCAGTCTCGCAGAGGACTACAAGGCTCAGTGGGAAAAGCAGAAGGCGTCGGTGGAAGCGCTCAAAGAAAACCTGCGTACGCTTGAGCGCAAGATTGAGGAAGCTAGGCGGAAGAAAGACTTGCTTATTGCGCGACAGAAGAGGGCGAAAGCACAAAAGCTAATACATGAAACCATGTCTGGCATGAAGGAGAACAGCGCTTTTGAAAGTTTCGATCGCATGGAGCAGAAAGTTGCCGATGCGGAGGCTCGCGCGGATGCCACGGCGGAAATGACCGAAATGAGCCAAGACCCCTTGGAAAAAGAGTTTGCTGATCTTGGGAAGGGCAACGTAGACGACGATCTTGCCGCGTTGAAAGCAAAGATGGGGGCGAATTGATGTGTTCGAGGGTTCGGCTGCTGCAAATTCACACCTGAAACTCGGCGCCCACACTCATTTCATTTGTCGGTAGAGGGGGCTTCAGGGAAGGGGTACCCCGCATGGGTACCCCGTTTTTGTTGGGACAATCGGCGTAGATGGACTTCAGTAATTCAGTCCGCCCCGTGCGACTTCTCGGATTATCACGTTATAGTCAAGACTTCATAATGAGGGAAAAAATGACACAGTTAAGCACCAAATCGGAGATTATCAGTTTTATTCGGGAGCAAGGATACACGGCTCAAGAGAAGGATCCACTGCTGATTTTGCAGGATGAGGACGGCTTAAATATATTCGCCGTTATCGATGACAACCAGGTCGAGTTTATGGTTGACCTTTGCGGGGTTAGCGATCTTGATGCGACCAATATCGAAGAGATTTACGAAAGAATTCTCGATCAAAATACGGAAATTTTGCCGTGTTGTTTCGGGATCGATTCGGACGATCCGAACGACAAGAGGATTGTGTTGGTCGACAGTCTGGCAACGGAGAACCTGGATGATAATGAACTCCTGCTCGCGCTGGATTCGCTTGCCGTGAACGTGATAACGGCTCACGACCTGTTGTCGCCGTATATTAATTAGAAATTGCGGAAGCTGCCCTGATTTATAGAAAAGGGAAGCGAACAACATATTTCGTAATGAGTAATACGTAAGAAACCTGTTACATGCCACTATCAAACGGCGGAATTGGGGGCGCTATAGAAATCTCATTACGCATTACGTCAGATGAATTGCGGTTCAATTCCGGCATCCGGAATGAGCAACTTAAAACCTACATGAACCCGTAGCGTCACAATCACGTATCCGGTTACTTACCTGTAGCACAGTGAGGAAATGTGGACGAGTCTGGTGTTGAATCCAATCCCTTGACGGCTCTGAATCACGAAAGCGTAAAACTGTCCGCATTTTCTCATTTCTCCAACCCCGATTCCCCCCTTCACAAAGAGGTGTCCGATGATATGGCTGAACGGAGTTTACATCGGTTGTACACTGTTTTCCGTGACCATCACACTCCTAGATTTCTTGGGATTTCTAGGTGGAAGCGAAGATAGTGATGGCGGAGGCGGTGATACCGGTGGCGATACGGCAGACGATGGCGCTGATTCCGGTAGCACCAGATTCGATACCGATCTCCCCGGCGATGAGGCTCTCGCGGGAAAAGCCTCGCATGAGAGTGTCCCCCACACCGGGAAGGTAGCCGTGCTGTCCGTGCTTGCTTACCTGCGCAGTCTTGTCTATTTCTGTCTCGGTTTTGGCCCCACGGGCTGGGTAGCCATCGCCATGGGAAACAGTGCGGTGCAGAGCCTAATCTGGGCGGCGCCCGCAGGCGTTGCCGCTTTTGCATTGGCACACGCCTTCTTTCGTTTCCAGCGCACCGATACAGATTCCTCCCTGCATTCAGAAGAACTCTTCTTTCAACAAGCTACCGTTATCGTTCCACTAACGCACGACACGATGGGCAAAGTACGTGTGCAGGTGGGTATGAGTGTGACCGAACAGTACGCACTGGCTGCCAAACCGAATGCCCGATTTGAGAAAGGGGAGACGGTTCGGGTTGCCAATGTCACCGACGAGTGCGTATACGTTGAACACGAAAATATGGCAAAGGAGTAGATGATAAAGATGGAGATGATTACCCAGATGGGCGGCGTTGCCGGCGGTGTTCTGGCGATCGTGGTATTCCTCATACTGATCGGAATTCTGCGCGCCCTGATTCGCGTCTGTCCGTCAAATCATATTCTTGTAGTTACCGGCGGCACGGAAACCGTGGTTGAGGGCAAGAAATACGGATTCCGTCTCCAAAAAGGCGGATGGACCTTCGTCATTCCATTTATTCAAAGCGTCCAGTTCATCGATATTACCATTATCCCAATAAACGTGCAGGTTGACAATGTGAATTCCGCGAATGGCATCACCGTCGGATCCGACGCAACTGCCTGTGTATGCATTGACGACGTGGACAAAGTGCTACTCTACAGCGCGGTGCAACAGTTGCTCGGCAAATCGCATGCGCAAATTCAGGAACAGATTCAGCAGACAATGATTGGCAACTTTCGCGCGACGCTAAACAAGACGACTCCATTGCAGGCTATCGGCATGGTCGAGAGTGTAGAAAATATTGAGCAGCAGGAACAGGTCGAGAATTCCGATGCGCCGGACCATCTGTCCTCGGAGGAGGGCGTGGCTAATCGTGACCAAGGAACAAGCGATGCAACTGCCGCCGAAGCGGCGCAAACGAAAGACGGTGAACGGGCAATCTTCCGACATCTTCTGCTTGAGGACTGTCGCGAGGACTTGAGTGCGTTCGGGATGAACGTCGTCTCTGTTTCCCTGCAACGCATTTGGGATACCTCCAACTACATCGCCAATCTTGCGAACAAGACGCTTTCGCGCAAACGGCAGGAGGTGGAGATTGAGGAATCGCGTTTGCGAGCGCGAGCCGAACGTGCCGAATCCGATTCAAAACGTCGAATGCTGGTGGCTGAAAATCGCGCGACCGAGAAGATTCTGCAAGCCCGGCAGGAGGTCGAGTTGTTTCGACGTCAATGCGACGCGGACGTGCATCGCTCAAAACTTGAGGCGGATAGCGCCATAGTCAAAGCAAGAAGTACGGGACAGCGCCGCATAGAGGAGATCTCGGCGGAACTTCAAGAGTTGAGAAACAGTTCCGAGGTTATTGTGGAAGCCGAAGCCAAGCGTCGCGCCGCGGAGATCCTCGCGGAGGGAGAGGCAAAAGCTGTCGAGGTCGTTCAGCAAACCCAGAATGAACTTTTAAGACAGAAAGTGGATCTACTCAAGGATGCTGAAGATACGGGTAAGATTGCGTTATTCATAACACAACTGCCCCATCTCTTTGAGGCGTATCGTACCCACGCGAAGTCATTGAAGGTTGATAACCTTGTGGTGCTCAACGAGCAGGACGGGTTCAATAGCGCTGTCAATCGAGGTCCTGCCGCATTTGTTGATTTTTTGAAATGCTTTGAGCAGGGCTTGGGCATCAGTGTAAAAGACCTGATTACTCGGAAGCAGGCGGAAGAGGCCGTCGCAACAGAAGACGCGACACGGTCCGCGCCAATCCAAGAAGGAGGTGTATCATGATATTCTTCCTCATCACATTAGCCGTACTCATTCTGGTAACGCTGATTCTTCAACTGGTGATGAAGATGAAGCTTATACCGCCGAGCCAGCTGGCCGTCGTACACGGAAAAGGCGGGAGTTTCAGCACGTTTCGAGGCG
Source organism: Candidatus Poribacteria bacterium (assembly GCA_965204085.1). Lineage (GTDB taxonomy): Bacteria > Poribacteria > WGA-4E > WGA-4E > JAJDTR01 > JAJDTR01. The sequence continues at coordinate 1,552,870 of CBDBEE010000003.1, forward strand.
GGCGAGTTTTCGTGTTTCCGTTAATCAATCGTTTCAGCACTATGGACCTAACGCCTCAAACAACGACGGTTGTCGTGGAGTCAGCCATCGCCGAGGGAATCGTCCCATTGACGGTTAAAGCGACAGTCAGCTACGCCGTGGCAAAGACGGAGAAGGGCTTGGTCAATGCCGTCAAACGCATTTTGGACATGACCAAGAACTGGAGCGAACTGCAAGACATTGCCACTTCTATCATTGAGGGGCATCTGCGCGACTCCATTGCGGCAATGACTCCCGAAGAGGTGATGAGCCAAAAAGACCAACTTATCCAGAATATGATTAAAGTCTGCAAGTCCGATTTGGAGGGCATCGGTCTGGAAATTACCACTATGAACATCGCCGATGTGGACGATCATCGACTTGAAGGGGTTGACGAGCCGGATTTGTATATCGCGCTGCTGAAGCGAATACAAACCGCCGACGCCGAAGCACAATCACGCGAGGCACAGGCGAATGCGCGTGCCGCCGCCAAAGAGCAAGCAGAGGAACGACGGGCTGAAGTTGCTGTTCGCGAGCTGCAAAATGAGCATCAGCGAATTGATGCCGAGGCTAAAGTCCAAACTGCGGAAGAGGATCAGCGCGGTGCGGTGAATGCGCAGGAGGAAACCAGAAACGCGGAGTCAGAGGTCGCGGGGATCCAAGCGCAGATTGAGGCCGAAAAACAGCGCATCGAAATGGTGCGGGCGAGATGCCAAGCGGATACCATAATTCCCGCGGCTGCGACAAAGGAGAAGATGATCCAGGAATCGGAGGCGGAAGCCGCAACGATTCGCGGTCAAGCGCAGGCTGAACTCACACAACTGAAGCGCACCATTGAAATCCTTCGCTCGGTAGGCGATCCGGGGTTGACAACCTATATCATCGAAAAGTTTGAGGAACTGGTCGAGCCGTTCGCTCAAACGCTGGATCTGTTCCCCGTCGATCAGATTACCGTTATTGCCGGTGACCTTCACCAAGATGGGCCAATCTCCGCCATTCATCCAAACGCCATTGACGCGGAGAAAAATCGTCGGGTTGAAGAAGCGCTCGCCGCTGCGGCGACCACTGTGTCGCAACCAGGTAGTTAATTTGGTGCGGATCGCGTAGATTGCAGCCTTTGGAACCTGTTTGAAAAATTGACGGCAAAGCCATTTTTGGGGATTTGAGTGTTATTTGCTGCGAGGATTTGCTATCGCACTCATTATCGATTCGCTTCGTTGATTATACCATTTCGCTTGAATAATTGTGCTTATGATGTCCTCGCTATATCGTTCATTTATTCCGTAGGCGGGAATCAAATGAGCGAATAGATCAAGCGAGCGGATAGACCAACTGAGCGAACAGCGAAGGCGATAGAGATCCATCAAGCAAGTGAATAGCGAGTGATCAACTGACTGATTAGGGAGGGCGATAGAAAGTCCTGATAGCAAATCCCCTTGCCCCGCCGACTTTGCGCGGAGACAAGACTTCCTGTTTCCGCTCCAAGCAAGGTTTCTACCTAATTCACGTAATCAATGTACAGGCATTTTAGAGAAATGGTATTATCTAACGCAAGTTGCCACCTTCGTCCGACAGGGGCACAGAAACCGAGTTTTTTCCGATGTGGAAATACGAGATTGACGAAAATCAGACCAATCTACCTTTGATTTAGCGAACGTGAACCAAAAACTCGGTTTCTCAGTTATAGGTGGCAACTTGGGTAATCTAGTATCTCGTGCGATTCACCTGCCACAATTTGCCTGCAGTATTGTACCTGCGAACAAATCCGAACTTAGAGTGCATACCGAGTTCGTCCTCATTTATTCCTGCCTCGCGAATCTCTAGCCATGAAAGCACTTCAAGGTATCTTAGAACGAATCGTCTTTGAAAATACCGAGACGGGTTACACAATTGGAAGGCTTTCCTCTCGTGAATACCCGAACGAATTGATAACGGTTGTAGGTAACCTTGCGTCCGCCAACGCCGGAGAGAGCGTACTGCTCAAAGGGATTTGGACCAACAATCCAAAATATGGCAAACAGTTTCAGATTGAAGCGTATGAATCAGTTTTGCCTGCGACGGTAGTGGGTATGAGAAAATACCTAGGCTCAGGTTTGATTAAAGGGATCGGTCCCGTAATGGCAGGGCGAATCGTCAATTGTTTCGGGATGGACACCATGGATGTGATTGAGAGCGCACCCAAAAAGTTGATGCAGATACCGGGTATTGGCAAGAAGCGGGTTGACATGATTATGGAGGCGTGGGAAGCACAACGAGAGGTTAAGAATGTCATGCTCTTTTTGCAGTCTCATAATGTGAGCACCACACACGCAGCAAAAATTTATAAGACCTACCAGAGTGATTCCGTGCCAATTGTCCGTGAAAACCCATATCGCTTAGCCGACGACATTTACGGAATCGGGTTCAAAACCGCCGATACGATTGCGGAAAAGTTGGGAATGGATAATGAATCTCCCCATCGGGTGAAAGCCGGCTTGAAATATGTTCTGAGTCAGAAGGCGGACGATGGTCACGTCTTTCTGTATCGCCATGAGTTGATTGCCGCGTCTGAAGAGATATTGGGGCTCTCTCCCGAGGCAATCGAGCACGGGATAGCAGAATTGGCTGTCAATGAAGAGATTATCCCCGAGAACTTAGGTATTCCCTCACCGACTGAGGCTGAGGAAGCCGTGTACCTTGCACCATTCTATTTTTCCGAGATTGGTGTTGCGAACAATCTTTCCCGGCTCCTGAATTGTCCGCCCCTGCAGCACAAGTTGAATTTTCTAGATCATTCCATCACGCAACTCGAAGCTAAGATGGGCATGTCATTTGCCGCAAATCAGCGAGACGCAATTAGGAAAGTAATGACTTCTCGAGCGATGATTCTAACAGGTGGTCCGGGTACGGGAAAGACGACGACGACAATCGGGATTATCCATTTGTTCGAGCAACTCGGAAGGCGAATCACTTTAGCCGCGCCAACAGGACGCGCCGCGAAACGTCTAAGCGCAACAACGAAGCGTGAGGCCAAAACCATCCATCGCCTTCTAGAGTTTTCACCACAGGAGAATGGCTTCAAACGGAATTCAGAAAATCCGCTGGAGACAGATGTGGTCATCATTGATGAAATCTCAATGGTCGATCTCGTGTTGATGAACAACCTGCTGAAGGCAATTCCATCGGAAGCCGTGTTGATTTTTGTCGGCGATGTGGATCAATTACCGTCGGTCGGTGCAGGGAATGTCCTTAAAGATCTTATTGCGCCCGGTGAGATTACGGTCGTAAGATTGACCGAGATTTTTCGTCAGGCTCAGGAGAGCTTGATTGTGACCAATGCCCATCGCGTTAATCGGGGCAAACATCCAAAAGTCACAGGGGCATCAGACCGAAATTTTTTCTTTATTGAGGAAGCTGATCCGGAGGAGGTTGCCACCTGTATTTGTGACTTGGTACGAGATCGCCTGCCTAAACACTACGACTATCACTCAATGGACGACATTCAGGTGCTATGCCCAATGCGCCGTGGCACAGTGGGCACGGACAATCTAAATAGGAGACTACAAGAGGCGCTGAATACGCACTTGACTGAAACGGTGAGGGGTGGAAGGAATCTCCGGGTTGGCGATAAAGTGATGCAGGTTCGCAACAACTACGACTACGAAGTGTTCAATGGGGATATCGGTCGCATTTCCGGTGAGGACCTGATCGAAAAACAGGTGTTGATTGCGTTTCCCGAAAAGGTTGTCCGATATGATGTGGCAGATTTGAATGAGTTGGTGCTGGCGTATGCCACCACCGTGCACAAAGCTCAAGGTAGCGAATATCCCGTTGTTGTAATACCGCTCCTGACACAACACTATATGATGCTTCAGCGCAACCTGCTTTACACCGCAATCACTCGGGCAAAGGAACTCGTCGTCATTGTTGGCACGAAAGAGGCGCTTAACATTGCCATCCGTAACAACAAAGTCGTTGAAAGAAACAGCCACCTTGTGAGTCGAATTCGCAGGGCACTTGGAAAAACGGAAGAAGCGATCGGGCTTGAAACACCCAACACTACATCGGAAAATGGAGACAGGCTTTTCCCGAAGCCACCGATCATGTGAACCGTAGTCATGGCTCGACGACTTTGTACAAAACTGTGAGGGTTGCTCAATCCTGCCATTTTCTTGATTTACTGTTTCTCCCAGATTTGCACGTTATGACTCGGCAAATCAAAAGGATATTTGCCGTACTCCAACAAAGGTAAACCTTCATCGTCTACTGCGACGACAACAAAGAGTTGATGCGGGGAAACATTTGTGTCCACACGCTCAAGAAACTGCCATTGGTCTCCTTCGTGTGACGTTATTTTGACTCTTGTCCAGAGGATATCTTCGCCATCGGTATATGTTCCATCCGATATCAGAACACTATGGGGCGGATCTGGAGGCAAGGTGAAACTCTCACCTATCGTAGAGGTAGAGTTTAAGTGAGTGTGTGACACGAGCACCCAAGTTCCTGGCACCGGCACCTCAACGCCGTTCTGGTCCACGACCCAAACGTGATCGCGTTCTTCTATTGGGATGTCCGGAATAGAATGCTTCGAGTCTAGTATTCGCTGAATCTGACTGCACGAAAAAAGCCCCGCAAACAACACGGTAATGGTCAATATTAAGACTAATTTTATGATGTATCCGTTTTTCTTGTTCACCATGAATTCTGACCTTTTTGCGTCAAAAGAGTAAGATTTTGCACACTATATTCAAAACTTGTCAGCTCGCCTCTTCACATTGTGAAATAGAAATACAACTTCTCCAAAATGAAAGTGCATCAATGGCGTGAATTAATTCGCGATTCGGGCACGGATCTCTATCACAATCGCTATGCGCTCGCTTGATCGCTCCTACCGGGTGATCGCCTGCTCAACTCTTAACGAAATATTCATTTCACAATATGTACTACCATTGAAGCTAATTGGTGCAAGAACAAGGTCGAAAATTCTTCTGAAGCGACATCACTCACTTCATGCCAAAGCTCGAATCGTTCTACGGAATTCAAGCTTCCAATACTTCCTGATATGCCTTGAAAGTTCGGTCGGCAATTGTTTCCCAAGTAAATTCCTTCACTCTCTTCAGACCACGATCAACGAGTCGATCAGCAAGGGAAGGATTTTGTGCAATTTGTTCAATTCGGTCGGTCAATTCCAAATCGTCTCCCTCAGGGAAGGTTAATCCAGCGTCACCGATGACCTGAGGAATCTCACCGGAATCTGAACCGATTACTGGAACGCCACATGCCATTCCTTCAATTAGAACACGCCCAAAGAACTCGACCCAATCTCGTGTCGTACGCGATGGCAGAACCAGCGTGTCCATACAGTTGACGTACTCAGGCACCTTTTCGGGCAGCATTCCGTCAACCCACACAATCCTGTCTGAGATTCCGAGTTCTTCGGCGATTTCCAGTAAATCTGCTTTATACTCTCCTCTCCCAATTATCAAAAGTCGATATTCGAAACTAAGTTTAGCAGCGGCTGCAACCAGTGTATCCAGTCCTTTGCTTTCCACTATCCGACCAAGATAACCGATGACAAAATACCCGTTCAGTCCGAGCGAATCACTCAACTGCTTTGCGTCCATCTTGTGGAACAGCCTAAGATCGACTCCGTTTGGAAAAAGAATTGTCTTGCCGTGGTAGCCACGCTGCTTCAGAATGTGCCCTGCATTTTCACTCAACGGAAAAGCCATGTCCGTCTCCCGGAACACTTGCCGTTCAATCCAGATTGGCAGAAAGCCAAACTTTTGTTTGGCAGGAATGCTAAGCGATGTTCGAAAAATGAAGCGACTGTTCGGACAGTATTTCCGTTTAAGTCGAATAACCTGAAGTGCGTTTATGCTCCAGGGCTCCTCTTCAAGGTGAATTATGTCAGGTTGGAAATCTTGGAAATGCGTACGCAAACCACTCCGGTAGTAAAATCGGCTCCCATAGCCCGAAAAGCGAATCGGGCAAGGGAATTCGTTACATCGGACACCCGAATCGGGTTGAAAGAGGATTTCTTGTATGCTCTCGTACCATCGATCGGTTGTTATCACCCGCATCTCAACATCAGGTTGTCCCGCGATGAGGGCAAACTTGCGCCGGTAGGGCTTCATTATGTAGGAATGGGAAAGTACTAGAACACGCAACAGGAGTGTTCTTCCTCAAATAGGCAAATAGGCAGGGATTCTTTACAGCAATTACTTTGTGAGATATGACTCCGCATTAATACTGGTTGCTAAGAAAGGGCGGTTGTTCAGAGGCATCGCTCTCGTCAGGATCCGTATCGGACGTGTCGCTTTCCGCCAGTTCCGTCTCGGATAAACTATCATCTGAGAAATCTGGTTCATCTGATGTTTCTTCCGTGGCGAATAATCGATCAGTTTCCAGTGTTTCCTGGCGTCCATTGACACCGTTCAACATGGTCATCAATCCTTCAATGCGCTCACGAATCTCCGTCTTTTCTCGATCAATCTCGTCGCGTTCCTGCTCACGTTCTTCTTGAAGCGACTTTAAATCAGATTCAACATGAAGGAGTTCTTGATTTCGGTTTTCGAGGTCCTGAATCCACTCTTCTTTCTGCTGGAGTTCGCCCTGCAGTTGATTAATCTGCGACTCAAGTGAGGCTTTATCCTCCCTCAAACCTTCAATGACACCAATTGCACGTTCAACACGTTCTTCCAAAAGTGATAGGACATTTTCTCGAAGTTCCTCGAGCATGTGTATTCCTCCTGAATTAGATTGTTAAAATTCTGATTAACACAACGGAAATAAAACGCAGAAATAGAACACTTCGTTTCTTTTTTCTCATACCGGCACCGGCAAACGCCCCTATCTCGTCAAAGGTGGGGGTTTCGTATCATTTTCTCTAACCCGAATGTTCGTGCGTAATGAAATAGGTATTGCTGGGCATAACCGATATGTTCACCAAAATAACTTTCCCCAAATTCACGAATTTCTCGGATGGTCGCTTTTCTGCCGAAATAGACGTGCTCGATGATTCGTTTCATCCAAACGTCAACGGGCAGTGCCTCCAGATGCCCTAGCGAGAATAAGCAGATACAATCGGCAACCTTTTCGCCAATTCCCTTCAATTGCATCAACTCTTGCTTGGCTGACGGATAAGACATCTCATTGAGGTTGTCTAGGTTAAGAGTTCCAGTCACTACCGCCGTAGATACTTCCCAAAGATAAGGAGCACGGTAACCCGTTCCACATTTCAACAACGCTTTAACGCCAGCTTCGGCGAAGGCTTGAGGCGAAGGAAAAGAAAAATCGACGTAATTGTCGAGGTTTACTCTCTCTCCGAATTGGGCTGACAGCCTCCGAATTATGCCCTTAATTCGAGGTACATTGTTGTTTTGAGATATAACGTACGACGCAAGACATTCCCACAATCCCTGATTCAGGAGACGCATCCCCCAAAAGGCATTAATTGCCTCGCGAATACAGGCGTCAACGTCTACCGCTCGCAGAATGGTTGGCAGATCACGATTGAGATCGAGATAGTGGCGAAGAAATGCCGTCAAACACACGTCATCTTCGTCGGCAGAACTCGCGAGGACTAACACATGCCCCTCTTGCCGAATTTTTAGAAGACGTCCCTCAATGACGCCGTAATACCAGCCATCGTACAACTGCCACCGAAATGACTGCGCACTCTCAAGAGTGTGGCTCAGATTGAAATCATCTACACCGTGAATTCGGATGGTTGTATCTCTAGAATGTAGAGTTAGAGACATAGCGGCAAACCGTCCGCGAATTGCTCCCTCGCCGGACTTCAAAACGCGGTAATTATACAACGAATTCACATCCAATACAAGCATTTTGCGAAGAGATATTGAATAAATAGGGGAAACTATCGGTTTGCATGTCGTTGCTGTACTTATTTCCGCTTGAAAAGAGATAATAAATTAGAGTATTATTCTTTAGGATAGCGGTCAATATCTAGCAGTTACCGGTACGAGTTTGGGAACTGTCGAGTTGCGCTTATCACTCTACTGTTTTGTGCAACACATCGTGCTGTGTGCCTTGAAGTTCGTTAAACAACGGCACATGTAAATTATCACGTTGCCGAAAACGAAATGCGGCGTTGATTCAGTGCAGTCGATATCCGTCGTGGGGTCAAACTATGATTCAAACACGCCATTTTCTTATTTATTATATCGCCTCGATTTTCTGCGCAATCGGTCTGACTGTTTGCTCTGCAGATGCGCTTGACGTTGGAGAATGGCGGGCCTATGGCTCGGACAACGCCAGTACCAAATACATTCCACTTAATCAGATTAACAAAGACAATGTTGACAATCTCCGAATTGCATGGCGTTGGGATTCTCCTGACAATGCGCTTGTCGAATCCAATCCTAAACTGTGGACGATGGTGAATGAAGCCACGCCTCTCATGATTGGCGGAGTAATATACACTAGCACGTCGCTCAATCAGGTTGCTGCCATCAAGGCATCCACAGGCGAAACAATCTGGGTTTATGACCCGAAAACTTACAAGGATGGCACTCCAGCCAATACAGGTTTCGTGCATCGTGGTGTCTCCTATTGGGAAGACGGTACCGCTAAGCGCATCCTTTTTGGTACGGGAGATGGGTATCTCATCGCGCTCGATGCCGCAACTGGAAAATCGATTCGGGGGTTTGGTGAGGGCGGCCGTGTCGATTTGACGAAAGGTTTGCGTCGTTCGATAAATCGGCGATTATATGCTGTTTTCTCGCCGCCGGTTATCTGTCGAAACGTGATTGTCGTTGGTTCCACTGTGCTTGATTCCTTCGCTATCGGGGAGCCGCCGCAGAAGCAGATGCCGCCGGGAGATGTCAGAGGGTTTGACGTTCGCACCGGCGAGCAACGTTGGATTTTTCATACCATCCCGCAAAAAGAGGAGTTCGGAAATGAAACATGGAAGGACGATTCGTGGAAGTCGACGGGCAATGCAAATGTGTGGACGATGATGAGCGCAGACGAGGAATTGGGCTACGTCTATCTGCCTGTTAGCACTCCCACCAACGATTATTACGGTGGACATCGGCATGGAGACAACCTCTTTGCCGAAAGCCTCGTATGCCTTAACGCGGAAACCGGGAAACGGGTTTGGCATTTCCAAATTTTGCGTCATGGATTGTGGGATTACGACCTACCGGCAGCGCCAAATTTAATTGACATTACCATTGACGGAAAGAAAATCAAGGCGGTTGCCCAAGTGACCAAACAGGCGTTCTGTTTCGTGTTCGACCGCGTTACCGGCAAACCGGTTTGGCCAATTGAAGAACGCCCCGTACCTCAATCAACGGTTCCCGGAGAGTTATCATCACCCACACAGCCCATTCCAACAAAACCGGCTCCGTTTGATCGCCAAGGCTTAACCCATGACGACCTGATTGATTTTGCCCCGTGGTTGCGTAAACAAGCACTTAGCGCTATCGAAGATTATGACTACGGCGCGCTCTATACACCTCCCTCTGAAAAAGGGACAATTGCCATGCCCGGCATCATCGGGGGTGCCAGTTGGGCGGGAGCGGCTGTTGACCCAGATACAGGGATTATATTCATTCCGTCCTACACCTATCCGGCCATCATCACACTCAATAAATCGGCGGATTCAAATGCGGATTACGCCTATACCGGCGCATTGGTGTTTGGGCCGAATGGCCCTCGCGGTCTCCCTTTGATCAAACCTCCGTATGGACGCATCACTGCAATTGATCTGAATACGGGTGAACACAAGTGGATGCAACCGGTTGGTGATGGACCAAGGGACCATCCTACTTTGCGGCGTCTCGATCTGCCGCCATTAGGCTGGGCTCAACGCAATTTCCCTCTACTAACTCAATCACTGCTTTTCGCGGCAACACAGGCACAGTGGGATGTAACCGGCAACTCGCCCCGAGGCAATGCGATTGAAGTGACCTTTGAGGACCAGAATCCGTTTCTGTGGGCGTTTGACCCCGAAAACGGTCAGTTAATCTCAAGGACCGAGCTCCCGAGCAATGCGCAGGGGGCACCAATTAGCTATATGACTAATGGAAAGCAGTTTATTCTAATTCCAATAGGCGGGGCAAATCGACCTGCTGAACTTGTAGCACTGAGTTTGCCGTGAGGGTAGGCAAATTATAGCGCAACCAGACTTTACGATTTGTACGAGTTTTATCAACACATTTAATTGTCTCATACAGGATGTTTAACCGAATAATATTTGTTGAAAATCACTACTAAGCACATACGACAGGAGAAATAATATAATGATTGTTTTCCTCAGGGAGAAATTTATTGCGAAGATTTTCATGGCGGTAGTTGGAGTCGTCTTTGTCATCGGTACCCTTCTGCTTTTCGATATCACTGGTGGCAGACAGGTAAGTTCAGAGAGGGATGATGAAGTTGTCGCCAAGGTTGGTGGCACGGAGATACGACGCGGTCGTTTCGAGACACTCGTTAACCAAGAAATGCAGAGGCGCCGTGGGCAGAATCAGGGGAACAGATCAATCGACCGTAAACAGGTTGAAAAGGATGTCATTAATCAATTGGTGCAGGAGCAGGTATGGCTTAGCAGCACACAGATTACAAACGCGGAAATCGATCATTATGTGCGCAGCGATCCGACTTTGCTGTCAAATTATAACCTTTTTCATGCACAAGGATTTAGTGATGCTTATCGTCAGAGCGTTCGATTGCAGATGAGCGTTGAGGAACTTAGGAGCAATGTTCAAGGGCTTGAATTGGTCACGGATAATGAACTAGAAAATGAATACAGCCGCCAGAACGATAAAGCGCAATTGAAGTATATCCAATTTCAAGATCATGAATATCAAAATGCGGTGAAGATAGATGACACTGAGGTACAAGCGTATTTCGAGAACAATAAAGAAAATTATAAGGACGAAGACCAAGTCAATCTGAAGTATGTCAAAATAGATCCGAAAGACCTCGTCTCAGACGAGCAAGTCAAAACTTACTACGATACGCATAACGATGAATTCAAAACACCGGAGATTGTAAAGGCACGTCACATCTTGAAGAAATTCCCAACTGATGCTACTGATGAACAGAAAGCCGAGGTTAAGACCGCAGCGGAAGAGTTGCTTGAAAAGGTCAAAAACGAGATAGCGGATGGCGCGGATTTTGCCGAACTCGCAAGAAACTATTCCGAAGGTCCTTCAGCATCTGATGGCGGAGCGTTGCGTGGACGGCATCCAAAATTACCACCCACCGGGGATTTCTTTGCCCGCGGCGATATGGTTCCCGCATTCGAAAAGGCTTGCTTCGATGACTTGACGCTTGGCGAGATAAGTAATCTCATAGAAACACAATTCGGCTACCATATCATTAAACTTGAGGAGAAGCGCCCAGAAGAGATACAACCGTTCAGTCAAGCGAAACTAGATGTTCGGAAAAAGCTTGTCCAAATCGATGGCGTTGCGAAAGCCAAGGGAGTTGCAGACGAGCTAATTTTTGATGTCGAAATCTTGGACTTTCAAGAAGCGGTCAATCAGGACCGATATGAAAAATTAGAACTCACAGTGCAGGAGACAGGGCTTTTCACGCGAGATGAAAACAACATTCCCACAATTGGTATAAAAGGCAGCTATAGCGGCCTGATAGAGGAAGTTTTTGATGTCGAGGTGGGTGTAAGCCGTGTTGTTGAAACGAAAAACTGGAGTGGGGAAATTGCAGCCTATTTCGTTGCAACAGTATTGGAAAAGCAGCCGGTAGGTATCCCGGACTTTGAATCCGTGAAAACTGAAGTAACCGAAGATTTTCGTAAGGAGCGCGCGAAGCAGATGGCGTTGGAAGATGCGCGGAAACTGGTCGACCAACGTAGCGATGATGAATCGCTTGAAGAGCTTGTACAAAAATACGTTCCGGCAGACGGTGTGTCTTTAGAGAACCGGGAAGTAAAAGAGAGCAGCAGTTTCTCGCTTTCACCAACGAGCGACTATGTTCCCGGTATGGGACGCTGCCGCGATGCCATGCTCGCCGCTTTTAACCTAGAACTGAATGCCGTTGGTGGTCCATTTAAGGGAGATCGGGCGTTTTATATCGTTCAACTCGTGGACCGACAGGAAACGGATATTGAAAAGTTCAGAAATCTCCCGGAGGAGAAGGTGAACTTGCGTCGCACGGTACTCCAATCCAAAAAGAATGAAGTTTATGGCAACTGGTTCGCAGCACGCAAAAATCAAACTCCTACTGAGGTTCATGCAGATTTTCGCTAAGAACATCTAGCAAGCGCTTTAATTGCAGTGTATTAGTAACTAGTGATTAGTGGATGTCTATGGGATTTTTATCGTCCTCACTATTCGTTTCGGTTGATCATTCGCTGTTCGCTTCCTTGATTCCCTCCCACAGAGGGATGTCCTTCCCACAGATACGGCTTTCGTGGGACGGCACGGGGGCCGTCCCCTACAAAGATCGCGACCGGGAGGTTGCTCCCACGCTTTGCATTCGCTGCAAGAAATCAATGGACTAAACAGTTACATTGCAGTTTTTCAGCCTTCCGCAAGCTCCCAAAGTTTCTCGACCAATTTTGCGATTGGCATTCCAACCACGTTGAAATAGCAGCCTTCTACTCGTGATACGAAGGCTGCCGCTCGCCCTTGAATTCCGTATGCCCCCGCCTTGTCTAACACGTTATGGTTACCGACATATTCCAGAATCTCCGTCTCGCGTAGTTTTCTGAAGTAGACTAGGGTGCTTTCAGACCAAACCATTTGCCGCCTCTTATCAAGGTCGAGAATGGAGACACCGGTGACAACTTTATGGCGATTTCCACTTAGCTGTCTCAGAATCTCTATAGCCTGCTGATTATCCTGCGGTTTTCCGATGATCTGCTGGTTTAATACGGCGATTGTGTCCGCACCGATGATGAGCCCTCGTTTGAAACGCTCGCCAACAGTCCGCGCTTTTATCAGGGCTAGTTCTTCAACTACCTGCGTGGGTGAGGTTTGCGTCTCAATTGTTTCTGCTGAATCGCTTGGACAAACTTGAAATTCAAGTCCAATCTGTTCAAGCAACTCGGATCGCCTGGGAGACGAGGAAGCCAGAATGATTTTCGGAAACCGTTCAGTTAACTGCGATTTCATCATGCCAACTAGGGCGCTTGAGTTACTTGAAATGATACCACAGAGTTCTGCGCCTACTCCGAATCTCTAACACTCCGGCTTTTAGCAGTTCATCAAGTCCTTTGTCAATCTCCGCTTTAGAGAATCCGGTTGTCTTTAGGTATTTGTCTCGCCGTGGAGCTCGGAACCACTCTTGGTCATCATCCTCGACACTATCACTGGTCTCGGCGTTTTTGAAAACCTCTAATGCGCTATAGAGACGAAGCGCCGCGGGCGAGAGTCCAGCCAAGGGATTAGCGGCGTAACAAAGTCGAATCAAGTACGGTACCATTGCTCCCAATCCTCTGCAAATGTTGTTATGTTCAGGCGGTTTTTCTAATCGAACTTTTTTGTATGGCCCCGCAGATTAGTTTAGCACGGGGACGTAACATAATTGTGAACCACACGTGTCTTTTCTGTGTCAATAACATTGCAAAAGTATATTTAATCTGCACACCAAATTACGGCTTTCGGTGTAGAAACTTTTCAGGGGTTCAATTCCTACCAATCTAACTAGACGGCGAAATTTGGACAATTCAGATTTTTGGCCACGCGCACTCAATTGTGTCTATTCAGGTTTGAATGACAACCGGGGGTTGATTTCTACGAAAGTTAACGATTTAATGCGGGAGGTTGTTTCAGAAAGATAGTGATAATACCATTTCTCTAAAATTATTGTGCATTGATCGCGCAAATCACGTAAAGAAACATGCGTTGAGCAGAAAAGGAAGCCTTGTCTCCGCGCAAAGTCGGCGGGGCAAGATGCCCCGCCTACGGAGTAAGTGAACGATGTAGTTAAGACATCATATGCACTATTATTCAAGTCAAGCGAAATGGTATAACGTGCGTTCGGACACATCTATCACTTTAACAGCAGTTGTGCGGTCGTTTGTTTTGGCTCACTAAAGTGTTTCATCACATTCTCGGGATTGAAGTAGAATCCCGCGAACTAAAAATCTCAATTTACTGAAATCCTTGAATTCGATAGCATGTTTTGTAACTGTTTAGTCCATCAATCTGTATCGCCGATGTCGGTTTGTAGCAGCGCAATTCATTGCACGTCCGCCGTAGTTATACCTTGCGTTGGGTAATATTGCGCTTGTTTTCGCAGCACAAGTGTGCCGCGATTCGGAGATCGCAGGGATCTCTACCGCGGGAACTACTATCGGCCAGTTGCTCCTTCGTTATTAGGATCTCTATCGCGGTCGTTATCCACTCACTTGATCGAGCATTATCCATGTCCCTTGATTCCTCGTTATTCACTCGGTTGATCCTTCCCTATCCAGTCAGTTGATCCTACCGTTTATGGGGTGTTTTGGTGATTGTCTGAATCACGGATTTACACAGATTAAACGGATTACGCGGATTATACGCCCTCTGTTGAGTAAAATTGAGCTTGTTTCGTCGACATCTATGGTTTCGTAAGTTTAGTTCGTGGGACGGCACGGGGACCGTCCCCTACATGGACTAAACAGTTACATGGTTTCTAATACGACTTACGCGGCACCAGCAGGTCGCGATTCGGAGATGGAATCTCTATGGTCGTACAGAGGCGATCACAATCTAACAGATTGTGATACGGAAATCTATGATCCCACTTGATCGTGGCTACTACTTTACCAGACGCTCGAAAACACGCAATTCCCGGCAACGTGAAGTATAGTATCGGGGCAGGGATGCTCTTCCTACCGACAATCAGGGCCAAATAAATGCCAGGCTGATTTTTCTTCATTTTTGAACCGAACTAAACAGTTGCCATGTTTTTATATGACATGGGAAGCCATGACGTAACCAACGCACATGGTTAGGATGTGCGCGAAGATCCCTATATTGATTGATCGGGGACGTTGAGACGGATAATCGAAAAAAAGACTATAGGAAGAATCTATCTGTGTCTGGTAGGGAGTATGGAGGGATAGGGAGTAGCAACAAAGTAAGGTTCGCTTCTCTACAGAACCATACGTATCATTCTCATTGATAATAATTCACGGTTGCATTCACGGGTGTAATGCGTTCCTCACAAGAAACAGTCTTTCGAAATTGCGCGTCGTAATCTCCGCAACTTCCTCCAGCGAAACCCCGCGTAATTCCGCGATCTTTTCGGCGGTTGACCGGACGTATGCAGGCTCGTTGCGCTTGCCGCGGCGAAATTGCGGCGCAAGCCAAGGGCAATCGGTTTCCACGAGTAAAAGGTCCGCCGGGACTTCCCGTGCTACAGATTGCAGGTCATTAGATTTACGATAGGTTACCGGCCCTCCAATTCCGATGTAAAAACCGAGATCCACGGTTTGCCGCATTATATCCACATCTCCCGAGAAGCAGTGCATGACGCCGCGAATTCGATTGCTGCGCGCCTTAAGTATCGGAAGAATGTCGTGGTACGCTTCGCGGTTGTGTATGACGACGGGAAGATTCAATTCCTCCGCCAAATCTAGCTGTCGATCGAAAGCGGATTTTTGAAGGGTGCTCGGCGATAGATTGCGATAGTAATCAAGCCCCATCTCGCCTAGCGCGATAACTTTCGAGTGCGATGCGAGTTCGCGGAACATTCCAAGTGTCTTCTCCCCAAAATCCTTGGCGTCATGCGGATGCACCCCGACAGTCGCATAGAGACCCTCGTACGCCTCGGTAAGAGCTATTGCATCGCGACTGGTTTGCATGTCGAACCCTATGACAAGAATGGCGTGCACCCCAGCTTTTTGTGCCCGTGTCAAAACGGAATCGCGGTCCGTATCATAGTTGTCAAGTTGGATATGTGCGTGGGAATCAACAAGCATAAATAGTTCCTGATTTTGGGGAGTGTTATTGTGGGCTTTTGAGGCGAGATAATAGCAAGGCACGCAGTAAGCGTCAAGTTCATTCTCGTGAAGCCCTGATTGAACTTGACTTTAGAGGTAATCTCTGCCAAAATGATTGCCGTGGGACGCAGAGTGAATCTGCGATTATGACTACCTCAGGATTCGATATATGCCTCTTTTATAGGGAGATTTTGATGCCGACTGTCAATCACAACGTTCTTAGGAACTTCATCTATAACATCTATCGAGCGGGGGACGGCGTTGACGAAGACGCTCGCATAGTCAGCGATCATGTTGTAGACTCCAACCTCGTTGGACACGATTCGCACGGGGTTATCAACGCACTGAATTACCTCGGTTCCATGGAAGGCGGACCATCGACGGATAAATTGGAGATAATCCGCGAAACCCCTACTAGCGCGGTAATTGATGCCCACCGTGCCTTGGGCATGGTCGCTGCGCGCAAAGCAATGGAATTGACAGTTCAAAAAGCCGAAGCACATACGATTGGCGCGGTTGGTCTCCACCAATGCGGACATGCCGGGCGCATGGGCGAGTATCCGCCGATAGCGGCACGAGCAGGGATGATTGGCATTGTGCTCCTTAACGGTGGCGGGCGCTTCATGCATCCGTTTGGTGGCACTTCACGCCGACTTCCGCCCAATCCGATTGCGATTTCGGTTCCGCGCAAAGATGGGCAGCCGTTGTTGCTAGACATGACGCTCAGTGTGATTGCAGGCGGCAAAATGTTGGTCAAAGTCGCACGCGGCGAAGAGATGCCGGAAGGTTGGATGATTGATTCGGACGGAAAACCGGTCACCAATCCAAACGACTTCTTGGAACGAACGGATGACACAGCGGTTATGCCACTCGGCGGGTTTCAGTTTGGACATAAGGGTTTCGGCTTAGGATTCATGGTGGACGCCATAGCCGGGGGGTTGTCATGGGCTGGTTGCACTCGCGACAAACCCACACGGGGAGGCAGCGGAATTGTCATGATTGCGATTAAAATTGAAGACTTCATAGGTCTTGACATCTACCTCCAAGAAATCGACTATATGATTGAATGGGTGAAATCGTCAGCCAGGCTCCCAGGAACTGACGAGATTTATGTGCCCGGTGAATTCGAGGAGCGCAATCTCTACAGACGCTCAAGGGAAGGCATCCCGATTGAAGAACCAACTTGGAATGCGATTGTCGAGAAGGCGAAGGAACTTGGCGTGGACGTGCCGCAAGTGTCATGAAAACCTCTAATTTGCAGATACGAAGAACACGGCGGTGAAGGATCGCTCCGCATTTGCGCTTGCATTCTATTCACCGCCGTTATAGAATATAATCATCTTTAAGGGAGGTCAGTTGCGTATTGAATAATCGAGAATCGCTGAAAATACCCGTGCAGAGTAATACGGAAGCTCAGCTTCTCTTCGGCGAGGAAGACACGTATCTGAAGGTGCTTGAGAACAGCCTTAATGTCAACGTGCTCCTGAAAAGTGACGGGATTGAATTAATTGGGGGCAGCGCCGATCAGATTGGTCGGGGCGCCAAGGTGCTAGAGTCACTGCTTCATCAGATGCGCACGGGGCATGAGATCGGTCTCAATGATGTCAAGTACGCAGTCCAAGTTGCCAAGCGCGACGACACCGGTCAACTTCCGGAGACCGTCGGTGAGTCGATTCCCGTGCTCTCCAAGCGCGGGGTCATCCGTCCGAAGACTTCAGGACAAAAACACTATGTAGAAGCGATAAAGACACATGACCTCGTATTCGGAATCGGTCCGGCAGGTACTGGAAAGACTTATCTTGCCATGGCGATGGCTGTTGCGGCGCTCAAACGCGGGTTAGTGAGTCGAATAATTTTGACGCGCCCGGCTGTTGAAGCGGGTGAAAGGCTAGGCTTTCTACCGGGCGATATCACAGCCAAAGTCGATCCATACCTTCGACCTTTATATGATGCATTGTACGACATGATGTCGCCCGATACGCTTGAACGCTATGTTGAACGTAACATCATCGAAGTTGCACCGATTGCGTTCATGCGTGGCAGGACTCTCAACAATTCATTCGTGGTTCTTGACGAAGCCCAGAATGCTACCATCGAGCAGATGAAGATGTTTTTGACGCGCCTCGGTTTTGACTCGAAGGCCGTAGTTACGGGAGATATTACGCAAACAGATTTACCAACAGGTAAAGTGTCAGGGCTTGCCGATGCACAGGCTGTGCTATCCGGAATTACGGGAATTGGATTCGTTTACTTCTCCAGAACTGACGTTGTTCGTCATGAATTGGTTCAGCGGATTGTAGAAGCCTATGAAGATCGCAGCAAACCGGGATCGAATGCTCCTGATGAATGCTTGAGTTAAGCCAACATTGTTAATTTGCTAGTACGCACAGGACATGAAACAAACGTTATTCGATGGTTTTTGTCCGTAACGAATTCCAAGACGCCAATTTTGATGAAAACGTAATTCACCAAGCCACATTGGCAACACTGAGAATGCACAATTCGGAGGCTTGTGAAGTAAGTGTTCTTCTGACAAATGACACTACGATTCAGTCCCTCAACCGCCAATATCGCAACATTGACATTCCAACAGACGTGCTCGCCTTTGCCATGCGCGAAGGTGGCGATGAATCAATGAATTCTCACCTTTTGGGCGATTTAGTCATATCGGTTCCCACAGCGCAACGACAAGCATACGCACAGAATCATTCGCTTGATGTTGAAATCGCCAATCTCACCGTACACGGTGTACTTCATCTTCTAGGCTACGACCACCAATTCCCAGATGATGCTACCATTATGTTTGAGAAACAACAAGCGATTCTTCGCCAAATTTAGAGACTCTGGCATAGTAGTTTCTCAGACTGATGCCGATAAACTGGAGGTGCAATTCCACGCTTGGACGACGATATAGTAAAGATAATTTGCTTGGTCATTTTGTCGATGCTTACGGCGCTCTTTTCGGCTGCCGAGGCGTTATTGAACCGGTTGAGCCGCGAAGACATACTGAAGATAGCGGAAACCGGCGGAACCGGTTATGAAACTCTGACTTCGCTGCTGCGTAAGCCACGACGCTATTCGGCGACGATAATCACTGCGAAGAGTATATTGGTTGTGGCGCTCGTTCTGTTGCTTGCGTCGCTTTTTGGCTTTGACAGTGTTAGGAGTCGAGTGATAGCCGGTTGTGTGGCAACTGTCCTTATCGTTGTCGTTACGGAACTCATCCCCAAGAACTACATCCAAGGGAGTTCCGAAAACTCAACAATTCACACGCTGCGTTTCTTGCGCATGATTTATTGGGTGTTTTATGTTGTTGTCACGCCATTGATTCTGCTCGGAAATCTGGGAGTACGAATTCTTGGGGGAAGGGTTCAGCCGCAGGAAGACACCGTAGTTTCACCTGAAGTGATAGAGGCGCTAGACAACGTAGGAGACAGTCAAGAGATTTTGGAAGCGGAAGAACGGGAGATGATTTCTCGTATCTTGGATCTTCCGGACAAGGTCGCACGCGAGATCATGAACGCTCGCACGGACATGGTCTGCCTTGAGGTTTCGACACCCAAGGAGGAGGTTTTAAGAACGGCTATCGAGTCGAGACATTCACGAATTCCCGTGTACGAAGAGACGGTAGATCGAATAATTGGCGTTCTCCACGTTAAAGACATGTTAGATTACTGGGAGGAAGGGAAGCCGATAGACCTACGAGAATTAATTGCCGAGAGAACTCCATTCTTTACGCCAGAAAGTAAAAAAATATCGGACTTATTTCAGGATTTGCGAGCAAACAAACAGCAGATGGCACTGGTCGTTGATGAGTATGGAGGGACAGCAGGTCTTGTTACGCTTGAAGACATTGTTGAAGAAATCGTCGGCGAGATACAAGACGAGTATGACGCCGATGAACAGGAAGAGTGTATCTTGTTGAGCGCAAATATTTATTCGGTTGACGCTCGCATGAATATTGACGACCTTAATGAGCAACTCAAGATTGAACTTGAAGCGGAAAATGTAGACACCATAGGTGGATTTGTCGTTGATTTCCTTGGTCGAGTTCCGGAGACGGGAAACCAATTTTCCTATCAGAGCCTGGATTTCACCATTTTGGAGTCGGACGAACGTCGAATTCATCGACTGAAAATCCAAACTCCGGTAATCAAAGATAGTGCTTCCATTCATGAGGCGTCTACGTCTGAGTCGTAAATTAACGGTTGAAAAATAGGAATAAAAGGGTTCTTGACACTATTATGGCTTGTATGATAGAATCATGCTTTGTAGTAGATAGTATATATCTCGACGGGGCGTAGCGCAGCCCGGCTAGCGCGCGTGCTTCGGGAGCACGAGGTCGGAGGTTCAAATCCTCTCGCCCCGATTTGTTGTCTTATGGGACAGTGGACGGGTGAATTGATAATGCAATCACTTCATCGTCTCATTGTCCCATTTTATTATTGGGTAAAAGATGCCCATTCATAAATCAGATGCGATTGTTATTCGATCTTACCCATTCGGCGAATACCATAAAATTATCATATTCTATACTTCCGACTTTGGAAAGGTTCGAGCTGCGGCGTACGGTGTAAGGGGACCGAAAAGTCGGTTCGGGGGCAGCTTGGAACTCCTGAATCACGGAACTCTTGTCTTTTCCGAGCGTCCCAATAAAGATTTGCGGATTGTGCAGGATTTTGACCTAATCGATGCCTTTGATGGAATTAAGGAGGATTTTGATCGCACGACATACGGCTGTTATCTTGCAGAATTGGTTAATGCAATAGAATCCGATCAAACTGCCAACAGTGGCGTTTTCCGTTTATTGCTACATGGGTTTGACGGACTAACACGGGTTGATGATATTGCTTTGCTGGCTCGCGGGTTTGAGCTGAAATTGCTGGACATAGCGGGCTTTGCGCCGCAACTATCCCAATGTGTTGTGTGCTCGTCGCCGCCTTCGGGCGCGACAATGATGTTTAGTACTCGCCTTGGCGGCTTGCTTTGCGACAACTGCGAGCATCACGATTCAAACGCGCCGCAGCTTGCGCGAGGAAGTTGCGAGTTGATGAAGTACCTGAGGAAATGTGACTTAGCCCGTCTTGATCGCGTTCAGGCTTCAAAACTGAACCATCGCCAACTTCAAATTGCGCTGTCAAGATTTATTTCCTATCATACCGAACTTACCCTGAAGAGTTTGGAACTGATCGAAGATCTCAATTAGCCACGGAGAAGTATAAAAGATAGAACATGTCTCGTTTTTGAAATCATGACTTTTCAAGAAATGGTCCTTGCCTTAGAGAGATTTTGGGCAGATTGCGGGTGTACCATTCAGCAACCTTGTGATATTGAGGTCGGAGCCGGAACATTTAATCCGGCGACGTTTCTGCGTTGTCTTGGTCCCGAACCGTGGCAGGTTGCTTATGTCGAGCCAGTGCGACGACCTACGGATGGACGTTATGGAGAAAACCCATTCCGAGTTGGGGCGTACTATCAGTATCAGGTCATCTTGAAGCCGGCACCAGCAGATGTTCTGCCACTCTACCTTGAGAGCCTGCATCATTTGGGAGTTGACCCCCGTAAGCACGATTTGCGTTTCGTAGAGGATGATTGGGAGTCGCCGACGCTTGGCGCCTCGGGTCTAGGCTGGGAGGTTTGGTGGAACGGCGCCGAGATTACACAGTTCACCTACTTTCAGCAGATGGGGAGTGTTGAGCTGGACCCGATCTGTGCCGAACTCACCTACGGTCTCGAACGTATTGCGCTTTATTTGCAGGACGTTGATAGTTTCTTCAACATCCGCTGGAATGATCAACTTGAGTACGGAGACGTGCATCACCAGAGCGAAGTGGAGTATTCTCGTTACGCGTTCGAACGCTCAGACACCGAGATGCTACTTCAGCATTTTGACGCGTGCGAGAAGGAAGCGCGCGCTTGTCTTCAGGGCGGGCTTGTTTTGCCCGGAACCGATTATGTTCTCAAATGCTCGCATACCTTTAATATGCTTGACACACGCGGCGTTATCAGTGTCACTGAGCGTGTAAATTATATTGAGCGGGTACGCCGCCTTGCACAGCAAACAGCTCGGGCATACATTGAGCAGAGGGAAGACATGGGCTTTCCTCTAATGAATCGCTGGCCACCGAAAACACTAGAGGTCACCGCGG
Source organism: Candidatus Poribacteria bacterium (assembly GCA_965204085.1). Lineage (GTDB taxonomy): Bacteria > Poribacteria > WGA-4E > WGA-4E > JAJDTR01 > JAJDTR01. Next base: position 1,574,938 of record CBDBEE010000003.1, read on the forward strand.
AGGAACAACCGAAGAAGGAAATAGCCATATCCGACGAATCGGCAGATCTGTTGGTCGAAATTGGCACGGAAGAAATACCAGCCGGTTATCTTGACTCCGCACTAGAGCAACTGGGCGGTATCGCGTCGGATTCTCTTGAGACGCATCGACTGTCATTTCAGGAAACACGCACGTTGGCAACACCGCGCCGCTTAACGCTATTCGTTAAAGGATTGGCGACCATTCAAAGCGACAATGTGTCCGAGGTCGTTGGTCCACCAAGGCGAGTTGCCTACGATGAGAATGGAGAGCCAACGAAGGCTGCTATCGGGTTTGCCAAAACGCAGGGAGTTGATATCGCGGATTTAAAGATTGTTGAAACGGAACGTGGGGAATACGTGGCGGCTTCTAAGTTAGAAATAGGAGGCGCTGCCGCTAATGTCTTAAGGGAACTCCTTCCTACATGGATTCAATCTTTAAACTTCCCCAAGACCATGCGTTGGAATAAGTTGAGGTTTGCTCGTCCGATTCGTTGGCTTGTTGCCCTCCTTGGAGAGCAGGTAATTGATTTTCAACTTGACACACTTCGATCCGGACGGCGCACGTACGGACATCGTTCTCTCAATCCGGAACCGATTGAGTTACTAGGCGCGTCATTGGAAAGTTACATCAAGGGACTTCGGAAGATTAACGTCGTCGTAGATCAGGAGGAACGACGAAATAGGATTGAACGGCAAGTAACCGAGATCTTGGAAGCTGAAGGGTGCTTAGTAGAAATTGATTCTGAGTTGTTGAACACCGTCACCTATCTCGTCGAGAATCCTCAGCCGATCGTCGGAAGTTTTAGTAAGTCTCATCTCTCATTGCCAACCGAAGTTTTAATCACGCCGATGAAAAGCTATCAACGTTACTTCCCGATGTGGTCAACCGACGGAAAACTCAAGGCAAAGTTTATCATCATTTCCAACGGAACCGATGGGAATTACGACGGTGTACGGCACGGCAATGAACGTGTTCTTCATGCAAGATTAAATGATGCCGAGTTTTTCTATCGGGAAGATCAAAGGACACGTCTGTCGGACAAGGTTAATCGCTTGCATGATGTCGTTTTTCATGCCAGACTCGGCTCGTTGCTCGACAAAGCCGAACGATTAGAAGCGCTCGTCAGTTTTATCACGAATGAGGTTAGTCGGAATGCCCAGCAAGGCGGGTTTTCCGAGGCGTTAAAGAAGCATGCCGTTCGGGCAGCCCAATTATGCAAAGCGGATTTGACCACGCTCATGGTGATTGAGTTCCCGTCCTTACAAGGTATCGTAGGGAAATATTACGCCCAAAACTCTGGCGAGGCGCCGGAAGTTGCCCTCGCCATCGATGAACACTATCAACCTATCTCTGCCGATGGAGAATTGCCGCAAACGGACGCCGGTGTTATCCTATCAATCGCTGACAAAATTGACACCTTGGTCGGATACTTCGGGATTGATGAGCGACCGACGGGTTCACAGGATCCGTATTCCTTGAGACGCCAAGCTATTGGAGTGGCACGCATTCTGTTGGAAAAGAAATTCCACCTTCCGCTCGGCTCGATTATCGAAGAGTCTGTCAGACTGTATGATGTTGAGTTGGCGAAAGACACGAAGTCCGTTTTGCTGGAGTTCTTCAGGGGTCGAATTGAAGTCTTGCTCCATGCCAAGGGTTATGAACCAGATATTCTTGATACAGTGTTGGCAACCGGTGAGCTGGACATTATCGACATTTTGAAACGAGCGGAGGTCGTTGTAGCGTTTCGCGAAAACCTAGCGTTTAATAGCATATTCCCTGCGTTGAATCGGGTTTTACGAATCTTACCGGAAGCGCCACCAACCGGATTTAATCCCAATCTCTTGCAAGATGCGGCTGAGATTGAACTAGCGGCTGCGGTAGCGAAAGTTGAACCGAATCTTCAGAATGCGGTTGATAAACATGCTTATGGGCAATTGCTTTCTCATCTCGGAAACCTCCAGCCCGCAATCGATCGGTTTTTCGATGAAGTGCTAGTAATGTCTGAAAACTCTGAACTCCGATCCAACCGCTTGGCATTATTGAATTCAATTGCCGTAAAGCTTAACGTTGTCGGCGATCTCACAAAACTGGTGATTGCTGGAAATTAAAACGGTTAGAAGTTCCCCGAAAACAGATTTTGAAGTATTTCCGTATTGCAATTCTGATTTGACGTATATCAAATTTAATATAAGGAGCCTGAAGCATGGATCAGAAAACTCTTTCTTTCATTGGTGTTATGATATTGGTTGTAGGCTTTTTAATGGGCTGTGGAGAAAAAGAAGATAAGGACATTCTTGATGCTCGATTAGCTGCTGCCGAGGGTGATTATTCTGCGGTACAAACGGCCGTTGAAAGGGCCCTTGCCAACGATCCCAAGCAAGTTGAAGCGCTGTCGCTCCAGCAATTGCTTCGACTGCGCTCAAGTTCAGACGCTGCGACTTGGCAATCAGGTCTTGAGCAAGTCTTGAATCATCTAGAACCGCTGAACGAGGCTATTCAAGTAATTAGTGATCTGGAAGACCCGGATCCTGATGAACTAGATCGACAAGAACGACTTGTGCGGTCAAGAAACTCCATTAGCGGCTTCTTGACCGATGCATTTGCCGAAGCCGCAGGCAAGCAACCAAGTTTGCTATCTGATTTGGTAAATCAACCTAATCCGGTTATTATCACGGCGTTGTTGGAGGGTGAGAAGTGCTTTCAGTCCGCCCCTCGTGAAACCGCGGCTCGGTTAATTCATGGGGCTACAAAAAATTATGCAGTAATCAAACTGCTGATTCAGGCAACCCAGCACCCCGCCCCTCGCATCAGGCGGGAAGCAATTAAACATCTTGGAAATCTGCAAAGCGCGGAACTGATTTCAACCTTTGAATCTATATTGAAGACAAAGGACGAATCTCCAGACGTACTATATCGCGTCATAGTCGCATTGGAAAAACTAAAGGGCGAGGCAGGAGTCTTGCCGGCTCTAAAAGAAGCGACCAAAACGAACACAACGCAAGTACGGATTCATGCGGCGAAGTTAATCGGGCAGTTGAAGGCAGAAAACGGGATTGATGAGTTGATTCGTCTCTTAGCGGATTCAAATTCCTACGTAACAGATGCGGCGACGAAGGCCCTTGTTGAGATAGGTGACGCCTCGGTTCCTCCGCTGCTTAAAGTTCTCGACACTCGTGCGAGGGACATTATTCCTAGCGGAGATTTGGAATTTATGCAGGAATATCAATACATCGCCAATGTTTTCATAGACGATGCCCGTCTTCAGAAGCGAAGGGTAAGCACGCAAGCACTGGCAATTGAGGTTCTCGGTACGTTACGGTCTCGCGCGGCGATTCCGCGCCTAATTAACCTCTTGGCAGATGATGACCTCCGCGTGAGCGCGCTGGATGCTTTGGTCGTGATGGGTACAGCGGCAGCACCATACCTTTATCCCGCTTTGGAGCATGAGACAGAAAAGATTCGAATTAGCGTCGCCGAAGCCTTGAGCCAAATTCAAGACCGGCGGACGATTGCACCGCTGGTAGCCGCTCTCAGGAGCGACGATCAGAGAAAGGAAGTCAAAGCTCATGCTGCCAACGCGCTCGGTTTAATGAGAGCAAGAGGGGCCAACAACAGCGCGATTTCAGCATTGGCACACGCGCTTAGTTTGGATGAAACGACTGCTACAAACGCGGCTGTCGCGCTCGGATTGATTAATGTGAGTACAGACGAGGCTGTCCGAGGGCTTGTTACGATGGCAATGGATAAACAACAGCGCGAGACAGTGCGTACGACTGCGATTACCTCACTAGGACAACTCAAGTCCGCTCAGGTCGTTCAATCCCTGATGTTGTTAGTGCTGAGCGACGATACAAGCGCAGTCATTCGTAAAGCGGCGGTGACAGCTTTGGGAGAGATCAAATCCAACGAGTCGGTAGATGCACTTCTCTGGATACTATCAACGCGATATGATGAAGTCAAAGATTTTCAGCGCCACATGAAACGGAGATACAACACTCTCGGCGAATTTAGGAATGCAATTGAAGGCCTGGAAATTAAATGGACTTCGGATTACCCGCAACCGGATTACCGAACCTGGGGAGAGTTAAAGTCTATTCCGAGTCTTGTAAGGAGCGAAGTTGCAGCCGCTCTCGGCAAGATCAAAGGTGAACTGGTGTTTAGTAGTACCAAACGAGCAATGTATGAGGTAGACCTCAATAACGGCGATATTCCAGAGGGCTTACGACAGGAATTTATGAGCAACGGAAGCAGGTTATCTCAGAACAGTGACATTGCTGTTGATACGCCCGGAGAAATCTGGTTTCTGACAGATAAAGGAAGTCAAGTACGGTATCATTGTAGAAAGGTTGGCGAAAATCTCAATATCTACAAAAAGGGAGACGAAGTGCTAAATGCGCTTATATCTGCCCTGAAAGACGATGAACGCGCTACGGTTCGGCGAAGCGCAGCTTTAGCATTGGGTGAACTTAAGGGCGCGTCTACGGTCACACATTTATTGAACGCGCTCAAGGATGAACAAGGGGTCGTTCGGCAGGAGGTTGCAACTGCCCTCGGCAAAATCAAAGGTGATCGCGTCATTGCGCCTTTACTCTCTGTCCTTAAAAAAGACAAATATGAATCAACTCGTAAGCAAGCTGCCATTGCACTTCGTGAGCTCCAACCGACGCAAGCAGACGCAGGTTTGGTTGATGTAATTCAGAAAGGCAAGGGCACATTTGAGGAAGATCACGAAGTTCAATCCGTTATGGCCGAGGTTGTTGCTTCTCTAACCAAGGGAGGCGGGGCACCTACGGCAAAAGTTATTCAGGACGCCCTCAATTCTGCAGATGATGAATGGACGCGCTGGACACTACTAACGACCCTAGGGACTCTTGAACATATGGGATCCGTTAAGGGCCTCGCGGATGTGTTTAAATCGGAATTACAGCATCCGAGTTACGTTGTTCGCAAAGCTGCAGTTGCTGCTCTCGGTAAATATAAGAATAGGCGTTCCGTAGAGGCTCTGATCAAGGTGCTACAAGATGAAACCGAGTATAAATCTATTCGTGCGGACGCCGCAGCAGCATTAGGAGCGCTGCTCGATGCACGCGCATCCATCCCACTTTTGGCTGCGCTTAACGACAGAAACGCTGAAGTTCGAGCAAAAGCCGCTACCGCCTTAGGTGGCATCAAAGATGCCAAAGCTGTCGAGAAACTTGTCTCGCTGGTTCAGGACAAGTTGGAAGACAAATCCGTACGAGCGGCAAGCATGGCTGCATTAGGCGCAATTGGCGACAGAAGTGTTGAGCCTCAGCTCCTTTATGCCCTAAGAACGGAAACCGGAGATATCCACAACAACGCCATCTCGGCGCTAGGAAAACTTAAGAGCACGGAAGTTGTGCCAAAACTGATAGCAATCTTGGAAGATCGGAGCATACCTCTTGACGCCAGTACGGGCGATTTGGCGAAAGCCTCTGCTCGTACAAAAGCGGCGGCTGCACTTGCCGAGATTGGGGACAAACGCGCTGCTGGCGCTCTAGGACGACGTGTCGCAGACGAAACAGAGTATATCGTAGCAATACACGAGGGACTAAAGCGCAACTGGTCTTGGGAGGCATTCGTCGCAGCTGCCAGATCTTTCCGATTGCCCGCTTCTGTCGCCCCCAAGCTGGAGAAGCGGATAGAGGATACATGGGAAGATTCCCCGATTAGAACCGCGGCATCGCTCGCACTTGTTCAATGTGATGTCGCACAAGATAGTTCACAAGTTCTTGCAAGGCTAAGGGGCTTGCTTGCCACTCCCAAGAAGGAGGTACGACAGGCAACGGCCCTTGGCATTGGTAAAAGCGGGATTCGTGAACTCAAAGACGAGCTTGTGGGAATGATGAAAGGTGAAACAGAACTCGACAAAGATGTCAGACGCGGCGCAACACAGGGGATAGGAGAACTCGCTGATGTCACAACGGTACCAGATTTAATAGCGGTGTTTAACGACGAAACCAATCACGAAGAGATTCGCCGTGACGCGGCAATTGCCCTTGGAAAGCTAGGCACTGAAGAAGCGGTTTCCACCTTGATTGAGAAACTGCAGTCCTTGCAAACGAGCAATACTTCCAAGGATTTTAGAATTGACATTACCAAAGCTTTAGGCAGTGCCAAGAACTCCAAAGCGGTGTCCGTTCTAGAAACAGTTTTGAAGGACCAACACGCCGACATTCACTTCCATGCCGCAGAAGCACTGTTTCAAATTACGGGAGAGGGTTATGGATTTAATCGTGTCGGCTAACCTATGCCGACGAACTTTCCCGTTGTCCCGTTGCTCCACAAGCTTTAGACCAATCTAATGGGCACACGTAATTGCAGTCTTTTTCTCCTCTTAGCGATTGCTTCCCATTTGATGCCCACAAGTGTTGAGCCTTCGTCACCGCCTCGCTTCGGCGGCAAACTCCGGTACGCGGTTTTTCACCGTGTCACCACGCTTGACAATTCCAATTACCTAAATTATGCCGAGTTGCAGATAGCCTCTCAGTTGTACGAAGGGCTTGTGAGGCGAAATATCTACGGAGAGATCGTTGCCGGAATTGCTCAAAGCTGGGAACATTCATCGGATTATCGTACTTGGAATTTCAAGATTGCTGAAACTGCCAAGTTTCACGATGGGGAGGCGGTACAGGCGACAGATGTAAAACAGGGTTGGGAGCGATTTATAAAAGAATATTGGATGGGTGATATTGCCAGCAGTTGGATGAACCCGCTTTCTTCCATTGATGGGGCAGTAAGTTGTCGACGTGGCGACACCAATTTGGTTTCCGGCATCCATGTTCTAGACAATCTTCACTTACAGGTGGTGCTCACGAAGCCGGATACAGAGTTTCTGATAAAACTCACGGGGCCAAACGCGTGGATTATTAAGGCGGAGATGACAGGCAGCCATGAATTGCCCCCGGTAGGCACTGGTCGCTTCCGCCTAGCGTCCTTCGAACCCGAAGAAATAAGAATCAAGGCAAATGCCGCTTATGCCTGGGGAAGACCCTATCTAGACGACATCACGTTCCGATACTATGAGGAAATCCGCCAAGCGCTGTTTGATTTTGAGTCCGGCATACTGGATGCATTGCATGTGCCCGTCACTGAAACACCGAGACGCATTGACAATGATTCAGATGAAATCCTAACTCAAACGGACGCGGCGGTTGGTGTCTATCTTTGGCGTATGTCGGAGGCTTCTAAACCGTCGGAATGGTACGATGTTCTGAAATATGCGGTTGATGTCGATGCGCTGCTACGGCTGCAATACGGTGCCCCGGCTACTCAGGTGACCGTAACACTTTCATCGCGACATTACAACCCAATCAAGGCGCGTAGGCGTCTGAAGAGTTCGCCTGCTGTTCAGTTCATATCGGCTCCTCTTCCTGACAACACCGGCAATGAAATTGCCGCGCGATTGCAGCGAAGTTTTCTGTCTCAGATCGGGTTGCAGGTCTCCTTGGCCAATACGGATTTGATGTCACTTCGGCATTCGCTGAGAGACACTAACACCAATCTTGCGTTGTTATCAATTCCACTCCCTCAAGGCACCGACGCCCCGATTGATTGGTTTAACCATCCGGATAATTTAATTTCACTTTATCTGCTGCCATCGAATTTTTTGTGTCAGGCGCATCTGCGCAACCTCAACATCGGTTGGGGCGGCGTTGTAGCTTTCGACCAAATTTGGTTGGCAAAACGCTAAGTAAATAAATCGGAAGACACACATTGCGATATATTCTTCTGAACACCTTTCAAACAAAATGAAGAAGATTATTGGATGTATAATCATAACGTCGCTATTATTCGCGGTTGTCCCCAAAACATATAGCGTTACGCCAAAAACCCAAGGAAAATTAGGGATGATTGCAATTCTGTCCGGGGTTGCGATCCTAACGCGGTATTTAGTTAAACGCGATACTCGCGCCAGTGAAAAACTTCGTGCCAAGCTCGGCGATCCAGACCGCGCTATCGAGTTTGAACGCGGGTTTGACGTTTGGCGCGTCCAGTGGCATGGAGATCGACGTTATCTGTTTCGCAACAGCATCCTGTACAAGACATCGAATCGGAATATTAGACACGACAAATGATCTTGTCATTGGGAAATGGGGTTGGTCAGAATAAAGTACCTCGTATTTCCGAAGGGCTTCGCTCGCGATCTACACCCGCATGCGATTGTAGGGCAAGTCCAGATACTTCTAGCAATATGACCTCCCTCTAGTACTGAAATACGCCCCAATCCTTCACGCTGATTTCAACTAGCAATATACCTCCCGCGCGCTACACAGACATTTTTTTCCTACGAGCCAACACTCTATCATACGGCTAAATTCTGCCCGTAAATCCAGCGAAAAGTGCATCCAAAAGTGTGTTATAGTTGGAGATTGCAAGTTTATGCGTGACGAACATCGTCGTGGGGCTGGAGATTTTTCCTGTAGAACTCGGTTTAATTCGTCAATCCATCGCCGAACGATACAACGTCCCAGTCCGGATGAATCGAGCAAAGACATACCTGGAGGTAAAATGAAAATTGATTTAACTGATTCGCTTCAGCGTTCGGCTAGCGTGCAAGTGAAGGCATACTGGGATCCGATTGCGGATTCCACGTTTAATCTGCACAAAGCGTCACCCATACACGTTGAATTGTTCAATTTTTCGCCAAGGCATCCGGTCAAAGAATACGATGCGGACGCCTTCAAAGTGTTCCTCCCCTTGTCGGCTGTGGAGGTTGGGGACGTATGGCGGCTCGATTCGCAGGGGGTGGTTTCGTTCCTTCGCCAGTTTCACCCGGGGGCAACGACAGCCCTACATAACGGCATGGAAGGTGCCTTTGCCTGCTTGCGTGCCCTTTCACCAGATTATGCGGAGATTGTTTTCCGAGTCCACGCGGAGTTTATACTGTCAAGCGCCGCGTATGAGGCATGGCGAGTATCCAACGCGATGGCTGACGATGAGGGAAAATCTCGTTATATCTTATCGCAGTTTGCGGGGCATCTGGTGATTAACCTGAAGAAGCGGAGCGTTCGCGTGTTTTCGCTCTATCTTCCACTCCGGAATAGCAATGTTGATATCGGTGCTTTTGAAGAGGTTGATATGGTGTTTGTCCCGCGGATGGAACTGCTCGCTACGAACACGGACGATTATAGCGAGATCGCATGGGACTATGCCATTACGGCGGAAGAAGCCTGCAAGAAGTTAGAATTGAACTTTTACAAATTCGCTGAAATCGACTGGTTGCCGATTGATGAAGCAGTCGCACGTGCTGAAGTAACAAACCTGCCCGTTCACGCAATCATCGTTTGGGGCGCGCTAGACGATGAATCATGCTGAGCGAACGGTAAATACTTTAGGGCGGGTCCGCTCTCCAATTCGGAAGTAATCAATACGCTCAACGAGAATTTTGTGAACACTTGGGTTCTCCTAAGGGAGTTACCAGAGCTGATAGACGGTGGGAAAGGGGATGGTGTTCGTCGTATTGCGGCAGCGCTTCAACGGAATTACAGCGACTCGGTAGACATTCTCGTGCTGACGCCGGAGGCGGAGGTCATTATGCATCAACCGGAGATGGCGCTCCCTTACAGGAATAGGACACAAGCTTACTTAACGCTGCTACGGCGTTCCCTGGAAGCGTTTGGAGGGAAACGTCGGCTGAATTTAGAAGCAAACCCCATCAATTTGGGGCGAAAGTGGAAAGAGGTTTCGCACACCTTCCGCGCCTCCGGCACCGACACGCCAGATTGCATGCTTGTTGAAATAGATACAACCCCTTTCGAATGCGACGGGATACTGTACGTTAAGATACTGGTGGGGACTGGTGAGGCGGCTGGTACGTTTGAACTGTTTGATGGCGACACAGACCTAACTACGGTCAAATCTCCGGAAGACGCGCTGACTGGGGCGTGGGACGTTCCGCCCGCTGGAATCGGACACATTTGTCACCGTTTTCAACCAGGTGAGCAGTTCCGATTACGAGCTACGAACTTGGATACCAAGGCGGGGAGCACGAACTCTTTTCTTGCGGACATTTACGTGGTACAAGAAGGAGAAAATTCCTAGGCTCGATTTTGTACCCTACTCTCCGCACCTATTTTTCGGGTTTACATAATTTATTGGTAGCACCCTATATCCTTCGCGGGAATAATTCTTTCAGCAAGTAACACTTAATAGTCAGAGTCCCTTTCCTCGATCCAGAGGATCGAAATGTCAATAGAATGTGGCATGTCCAGAGTCTCGCGCTCCAGCGGCGCGCCATGTGGTGAGTTACTTGGTAAAATGAAGTTGATGATGGAAGGGCAAAACCGGTCGAACAATCGGACTCACGGTTGTATCTTGGTGATTTTTGAGTTTGTGGATATTTACCCCAAGATCAGGTATGTGAAAATTCGAAATTGCACAAGTCTATTATTCCTATACTTCGGCAGAAAAAACAGAGCATTATTGATTGAGATATATCGGAAACATTATTGTTAAGCGGCGACACGGAAGATTGCCTTGATGTCAATATGACATTTGGTGAAATCCGCATCATCAGTGGACTTGTTGAAAATCAATTGGCGCATGACAAAGCGTCTAAGTTGTTGGCGGACTGAAGAAACGGTTGATGTAGTGGTTGATTCACTGGCGGTTTCATGAATTCCTTCAGGTGAATGGTGCTTCAATAAGACGAGTCGAGCCAAACTTGCAGCGATACAACAAAGTTGCGTGAACCGCAAGAAGGCTAAGGTAGTCGTAGATTGATAGTCGCCCAAACCAAAGTATTGTTTGAGTTCACGTATAGCGATTTCGATTGAAAACCTAGCGGCATATATCTCAAGAATCTGAGTCGGCGATAAATCGAGAGAAGTGGAGACCAAAAGGATAGGGCGGTTTGTTCCATCAGCGATGACCACACGGACTTTGTGCTGCACATCACGCAGAAAGAGGTCAATGACGAGATACTCCACTTGGCACTGCTTTCCATATAGCCAAGCAGTTGTGGTCTGTCTTTGCATCTGATTGAAGCATTTGGCGAGTTTGATACATTTACCGCGTTTAGGCGGTCGCCCACGCCCACAGTAGAATGGTGGGAGGAATCCAACGGCGTCATGACGTAAACGAGTGACGAGTGTAATCCCTTGCTCAACTAGTGGATTAATGAAGTTGGCTTTTGAGAAGAAGGCATCGGCAACAACACACAACGGTTTTGCTTTGACGCTATTCTTGACGAAAAAGACAGCAGCAAGCACAGCGGCGATTATACCCATCGGTTGAGCATTGCCTTGTGTGTCCACAACGAAATGAGATGGATTACTCTTGCCTGAAATCAATCGACTTATAACGGGTAGGCAATGCCATTGATGTTTGACACGTGCCAGAAAGCCAGCTATTACCCATTGATGCCCAATGACTTGCTTATCGGGGTGTGTTGAACTCTGTTGCCATTTTTGAACTCCACTCATTTTTCCCTTCACCTTTTTTACCATTGTCGGGTCAACAGCAAGTAGCAGATGGCCGGCGTAACTCAGTGAATCGCCAAGTTCAGATAGAAGTAGGTCAATCACAGATTCGATGACTTCTGACAAATCCCACTGGAAGGTCGAAAGAAACCGGTGCCAACCGGATAGAGATTTATCAACGAAAATACACGTATCAGCAATGTGGGTAAGGCATTTTCGGCTTTGTCCGATTAATAACGAAAAGATGAAACCGACGAAATAGGTGAAGGTCGGTTTAGAAAACCCTTGACGAAACTTCAACAAATACGGTATCCATATCTCTGGGAAGAAATTATCCATAACACTAGTGGGCAAATCGCCGTTTGCCCTTATATACCTCCAATCTTTTTTGGTGAATTAGAGGTATGATAATTTCTTCCCTTTTAATTTGTCACCCTAAATTCTGCCGAAGTATAGCTTTAGTAATAACTCAAATCATTTTTTTCAATAGGTCAATACCGGCCGCTGTCTAGTGTGCGCTGTTTCTAGATTTACTCCCATTCGACCCGGAAGGGCATCCAGTGGGTAGATGGGTATCACATTTCATTCGAACTGTGAAAGAAAGTCCGACGCTGTGACAATAAGGATGTCCTGATAATTCTCGAGTGGCAACAAGTGACGGCGATCCCCTGTGACAATGTGAGTTGCCGAACCCAAAACCGCGCATTCAATTACTTTGTCGTCCTCCGCAGCCTTGAGTGTGTTGGTTATTTTGACCAACTTCAAGAAACCGAGGAGGTCTTTAACCGCATCTGTTGTTTGGGACGGGGAATAGCCGAGTTTGGTGGTTAGCTTTTCCGCCAACTCTTCTAGTATTTCAGAGCATGTCAGTCCTGCAACCGTGCCCCTCCGTGCCAATTCAACACAACGATACGGGACGCCCTTCCAACCGAACCCGGAGAGCAAAATATTCGTATCGTAGACAACTATGGACTGCATTCGCGGTCCTCGTGAACGAGATCATCTACAAAATTTTCGCGTTCGGCTTCGGTCATTGTGTCCCAATCCATCCCGCGTGCCGCGCACAACCGCCGAAACTGTATTTCGGCACGAGCCATTCGTGAATCTTTATTCGCGGCGGCTTGCTCGGCGATAGTAAGCAGCAGCGCTTGCTGCGCTTCAGGTGGCATCTGTTGGACAAAACTAGCAACCTGATCTGTAGTTAGTTCAACGGTTAGATTCATGTCAATTACCTCCTTTTCATTCTTTGCTACGGCAAAAATCGGTGAAGCCGCCTCAGTCGTTGTTTTCGGTAGCAGATGGTGTGCGACGCGCACCTTACGACTCCGCTTAGTTTTTTGCGGTAGGTCAAGGGGCTTCCTGTACAGTAAAACCGTGCTCTGCCAGCTCGGTAGTCACGGATATCCAGACAGCTCGGGCTTGTTTCACCGCCACTCTCGCTTCTTCGTCGGTAGGTTCTGCCCAGTCCCCAGGATAACGTGCCGCGACCGTCCATTCCGTTAAATTCACCAAGTCTGGAAGAGCGTCTTTGAGTTGCCAGCCACCAGGCATTAAATTTCGCAGGGTATCTAAATCATGAGTTCGCGGGAAATCAATCTGTAAGTTAGTCAAAACTGCTTTCAGCGCTTTTTCAGCAGCCTGTTGGGCGAGCCAACAGGCATGGCGAGGGATACAGTGTGGTAATCCCAACAACGATTCAGCCGTTCTTAAATCTTCCTCGGCATACCGTAGCCAGCGAGCGGTTTCTGTGCATCGATCAGCCGCTGTCATAGAGTGTTATCCCTTCTTGCTGAGCGTAGCGCAGCACCGATCCGACCCAATCCCGCTTGCGTTCAAGTTCTTCCGGCGTTGAAACAATGATGTCTTTAGGTACGGGCATGTCTTTAAGCACCCGGCGGATGTCAACTGCGGTTTTTCGCTTGTCAGCGCATTCGGAGAAGACCACGAGCAGATCAATATCGCTATGCCGATTCGCCTCCCCACGGGCATGCGATCCGAAGAGGATAATCTGCACCGGGTCAAAGTCTCGCACGATGCGATTTATCATGGTTGAGATGTGTTCGTTATTTGATACCATCACACCTAATGATTCAGGTTTTTCAAAGATTCTTTTGTCACCCGTTTCCCATTCGGCAACTCGTAGCAAGAAATGGTGGGTGGTGCCCCGCCTACGCGGGTTTGGTATTGCACGTCTTTCCGTTCAACTCAACCGAGTACGTTTTTACAAAGTCGAGCTTAATTGATGTTGATAGCAGTCATCTCGTTAAATGATACCGTCAAATCTGAATTTGTCAAATTGTTTCTGTCGGAGACCTACGCTAAATTTGCGACCTCAACCTCAAAATTTAATTCGGCGGTTCGGAGCGGTCGAATAACTCACGGAGATTGTAATTGACGCTTGTCGCGGCAAAGTCGGGTTCAGTTTCAAACGGCTGTCGAACGTAGCGCGGTTCGCTCGCCGTATCACCGTCTACCTCCACGATAGCTAGGATGAACGCATCCGGTTTATTGAGCGCCGTTAGGATCTGCGTCTTGGAGGCGGTGAGAGTGGTCGAGCCGACCGCTTTTCCTTTGACCTCAATGAATTGCAGCCTATTGTCCCTCGGATCTTTCGTCTCAATGTCGTAACCCGGATTCTCATGGGGCATCTCTATCGGCTCCCGTCCGAGTCCGCGTTCTGCCTCCATAACGGCATCAACCGCCAACCGGTCAATCCGTTCACGGTCCGAAGTTTCGATGGGAGTTTCTGTCTCCCCGCCTAACCGATTCAACAGTGTTTGCGGTACGACAAGCGCTCCGCCGATGACTGCCGGCGGCAATGGTGAGATTCGCCGTTCCTGCTCTAGCTCCTCAGTTCGCCTGTCGAGCCTCGCAGTCAACTCATCGGCGCGCTGTCCCGCTAGCGTCGCGTTCATTCGTGCATTTCGTCTTCCGGCTTCCTCCTCCCGTCTCAATTGGCTAGCTCGGAAATCCCAGTAATTAATTTCCTTCGCAAGTCGATCCGTCACCGCGTCTAGCGTTTTCTGCACTAGTGCCTCTTTATGCTTCTTTACCTCGTTGAGATGCTCAGGAACGAGGTGTTCCACAGCATACCCGACAATCCGCGATTCCAGGTTGCCGCGCAGCCACTCGGCTTCCAAAGCTGTCGCTACCAGTGAGCGTTCACCCTCGGTTATCGGGCGATAGTCGAGGTAGGGCGCATATCCCGGATGGCGCACTGTCATATTCTCGTCAATCTCGACAAACTGCATTTGCTCCGATACGATCCATCGCCCTCCGTTAGGATTGAACCTGCCATCTTGAATCTTTTGCTCCAGATAGAACAGAACGCGAATAGCGTCATTCTGTCCGTGAGGGTCAACCAGGACCGCTCCCTGTTTGAGGAGATTACGGTGGCGTTCTAGAATCAAATCCAGTGTCGCATCAAGCAACGGGTGACCGGGACACACGAATGCCGCCAACGGCTTGCCCTGAACTGCGAGGAGGTCTTTTTCAAAAGCAATGCGCTCGTATTGGGTCAGCACCGGCTCGCCGACACCGATAACGCGATCACGGTTACGAATAGTTCCGGGCACACGCGAAATCTGATAACGTCTCGGTTCCCGCTCCCTTACCGATCCGCCGAGGTGCTCAAACGCTTCCCGGAAAAATGATGAGATGTAGTGCGGTTGCAACCGACGGGCTTCCGCCCGCTCCATTTCTTCGCGGATATGGTTTAGGCGTGTTGTATCAATGATGCCGTGCGTTAAGGCGCGTTCCTCAATCAACTCCTGCAGGTGGGTCTGGTCAAGTGCGCTGTCGAGTGTCTGTGTCAGTCGCGCCCGAATCTCCGGTTGGTCGCCGTAACGAATGGCGTCAATGAGGAGTGAGCGCAGAGACGTGTCGGTGAAACACTTGCCCAATACGTCAAAAACCGCGCCGCCTAACGACTCTCGTTGCTGCTCCAATTTCCGCAGCAGCGTGTGAAACACATCACCCTCGCGGGTTTCCGACGCCACTAAATTCCAAAGGTGGCAGACCTCCGTCTGGCCGATGCGGTGGATGCGCCCGAAGCGCTGTTCCACCCGATTCGGATTCCACGGCAGATCGTAGTTGACCATCAAGTGGGCGCGTTGCAAGTTAATCCCTTCACCCGCGGCATCGGTCGCAACCAAAATCTGCACGTCCGGGTTCTGCGTAAACTCCTCTTGGGTCTTGCGCCGGTCTTCACGTCCGATGCCTCCATGTATCGTGACGACGGCTTCCTGCCTTCCAATGAGTGTTCGGATGCGGTCTGAAAGATAATTCAGCGTATCCCGGTGTTCGGTAAAAATGATGAGCTTTCGCCTGCTCTGTTGAGAGTCAAGCAGTTCGGACGAGCCTTCGGCGTCGCTTCTTCCCTGTAATAGGTTGGACAGTTCCTCCCATTTCTTATCCGTGTTGCTGCGACGCACCTCTTTCGCAAGTTGTTCCAAGCGATGGAGCGTTCGAATCTCCGCTTGGAGTTCGACTATTGTGCGGGCTGCCGAGGCTCGATCGACGACTTTCTCTTCCATCGCTTCAAGCTCTTCTGCCAACAAGTCGTCATCGTCGTCGTGCATTGATGCACTGAGATCGTCTGTCACATCAATCTGCGCTTCGGCGCCCCGTTGAAGCACTTCCTCTTCACGCAGTCGACGTTCCAGTCGCTCGCGGCGCCGTTGAATCGACCGGTAAATTGCCTCCGGCGACGACGCCAACCTTCTCTGCAGCGTCGTTAGTGCAAATCCAAC
This sequence comes from Candidatus Poribacteria bacterium, assembly GCA_965204085.1. Taxonomy (GTDB): domain Bacteria; phylum Poribacteria; class WGA-4E; order WGA-4E; family JAJDTR01; genus JAJDTR01. Next base: position 1,591,151 of record CBDBEE010000003.1, read on the forward strand.
CACGTTTCCTCTGTCGCCTTCCAGTCTCTCGGCACGATTCATCTCCTCACGCACATATTCCGTGACATCGTGGTAAAGTTGCGCCTCCGGATCCGAAAGCGTGTAATTGATTGTGTAGGCGCGGCGTTCCGGGAACAAAGGTGTTCCGTCGAACTTAAGCAATTTCTCCTTGACCATTCGGCGCATCAAATCGGAAGTATCCACGAGGTGAACCCCATCTCGGAAGCGCCCTTCAAAACGATCGCTATCCAATAGTGCGAGAAAGAGTTGAAAATCCTCCTCCTTCCCGTTATGCGGCGTTGCGGTTAGCAACAGAAAATGCCGTGCGAGTTTTCCGACCAATTGGCCGAGCCGGTAACGCTTTGTTGCGTGGATTTCACCGCCCGAGAATGAGGCGGACATCTTGTGCGCTTCGTCACACACGATGATGTCCCAGTCGGACTGTTTGAGTCTTTCCTGTATCTCTTCGTTCCGACTTAACTGGTCAAGCCGGCAGATGAGTAGGCTCTTTTCCTGAAATGGGTTACCGGTGCGTGCCGCCTCAATCATGTCGCGTGTGAGGAGATCGAAGTCGAAATGGAAACGTCGATACAGTTCGTCTTGCCACTGCTCGACGAGGCTGCCGGGACAGATAATCAAGCACCGCTTCAGATCCCCACGCACCAGGAGTTCTTTCAAATATAACCCGGTCATGATTGTTTTCCCCGCCCCCGGATCGTCGGCAAGAAGATAACGCAGCGGTTGACGCGGCAGCATCTCCTCATAAACTGCGGTGATCTGGTGGGGTAACGGATCTACATTTGAGGTGTGCACTGCCAATAGTGGATCAAAAAGGTGTGCCAACTTTATGCGTTGGGCTTCTGAGACAAGCCGGAATTTGTCCCCGTCGCCATCAAAACTCCATGGGCGTCCTGCAGTCACAATTTCGAGTTCCGGCTCATTGTCGCGATAAACGAGTTGGCTACCGAGATTCCCGCTTGCGTCTTTATAGGTCAAGTCAATGACGTTGTTCCCAATCCAGCTCACGTTCACCACCGTAACCTGTTGATTGGGCAGAATTCCGTTTACGTTAGCGCCTTGTTGTAAATCTTCTAAGCGAGCCAAATTGATTAATCCTCCTTATTGACAACTGCTCAACACACTACCTGCGATTTGTTAGGGTAATGCAAAAATTGTAGCACTTGAACAACCTCTGATGCTAGGGCGCGTTGAACTTTGTGCGAAACTGCCCGTAATCGTAGGGGCGAGGAGCAAGTGACCGGATAGGGAACGCGATAGAAATCCTACCTCGCCCGTCACCCGACATGAAGAACGAATCCATACGAGTCCAGTCATTATGTCGAAATTCAGGTTTCTACACGCTAATGTCGATTTCGATTAAGATTAAGTATTTAGAATCCGCGCGGCTGAGAATTGCTTATTTTGTAGGATCAAACGAGCGGATAGCGAGTGCGATAGAGATCCCGCGATCTCCGAATCGCGACCTATTTAAATCTTGGTAGCCCCAGAGGGGCGGAAGGTGTATAGAAACATTGATTCGACCTACAGCAAAGCCCCAGAGGGGCGACAGGTGGAAGCTACGGACGTTACCCCCATTCAATATTCGTTCGCTTGGTGCTGTCTCTACAATCGGCGAAGCAAGCCTCAAATCTTGAAAAGCGCAATTTCTGACAGCGTACGGTATAAATCGGTAATTCTAGTTTTCCCTAAACTCGGTAGGTGCGGTTTCCTAACCGCACCGAGCATCGTTAGGTATGTACGGCGAGACTGAGCGCTATCAGGAGTTTACAAATACATCAATATATAGTATGTATTTATTATATTATGTACAATATATGCCGAAACTATTGGTGAAACAGAACCTACTCGAAATCTCGTTTTAAGTAGAACCATGCGTCTTGATACCCTACTGGACTCCTCACTGGCAACTAGCCACACACAATCATGGTTATCCCATAAATCCCATGAATCACAGTTCAGACAATCACCAAAACCTCTCATAAACACTATCTATTTGCAAAATGAATCACCACGCCCACCAGGTGGACATCTTCGAAAGTACATGAAGTCCAAATAACCTAAAATGAAGTCGTCGCCCCATCGTGCAAACAGGTTCTAAACGACCTTTTCTAAACGTCAATCTAATGTCTCAACTATTCTGAATGGCAATCACCGTTTCATACCAAAATTTCATACCAACGGTTTTACATCTGTAATGTCAAAACTACTACGAAGCTAGTCGTAGCAAGAGTTTTCACCCTTTCATACTCTCTACTGAAAATGCCCGTTTGGTATGAAAAGTATGAAAAGTATGAAATTTTTGAGGACTGCGAAATGACGCTCTGCAGGTCATATTTAGAGCCTTCAAACAGGCTTTAAGTGCCAAGATTTAGATTCAAATTTAAGGGCGCGCTCCCAATCTTCCGACCTTCCACGCCTACTGCATAATCCCATTCCTGTCCCAAGTCCAAACGGCACCGGTGCCGTCCTTCCCGACGCCCAACGCCGCTTGAGATCCGGTGCTTCCGATACCAAACACGCCAACCGAACCGCCGTTCTTGTCGACTTTTACCTCAGCCGCACCGCCTTTGGTGCCCTTAACACGCAAAAAACCGCCGCCGTCCCCGAGGATTCCTAATGTTGCAGTTGCGCTGCCGTCTTGGGAATTGAATACATGAATAGCGCCGCCATTCCGATCAACCCGCATCTGTGATGAGCCGCCCCCCGACCGATCCGCGCGTACGAATCCGGTGTCGCCGTGTACGCCTAACATCGCCTTGGAGGGTCCGCCGTCTTGGCTGAAAACATCAATAACACCCCCGCCATTCGCATCCACGTGCGCTTGGGCTTGACCGCCGTTTGTGCCGTAAACTCTCATGACGCCTCCGTTCTGCTGGAGACCTAACGTAGCTTTCGCCTCACCGCCCTCCTGTTGAAAGAGGTGGACGGCGCCGCCATGTTCACTCGCCGTAAGCGACGCGACCCCGCCGGTCGTTCCTTTCACATCCAGAAAACCGTTTTCGCTCTCCCGCTCCACTCCGGTCATGACGACTCGTTTTCCGCGGCGGTTGTTGACCCGCCACACACCGTTACCTTGAGGATCGAATCCCACGCTGTAGACAATTCGCCGGTCATCATTGTAAATCTGGATGACATCGGCTGTGTCAGACATCCGTTCAAAAGTCTTTTCCAAAACGGCGTGGGTTTTCCCTCGATTATCGACAATACTGAGTCTGCGACACTTAATCTCGTCAAATTCCATGATGGACATGTCATCGATGATGGACATATCGTTCTGTGCGACACCGATGCCGGTAAGGAACGACGCTAATATCATACCTATCACTACAAGTATTCCGCCAAGCGCGGTGTAAGCCAGTTTTTCCTTGAGATTCATTTTATTTCTCCTTGAGAGCTGGTTTGAAAAAGGATTGCCATTTCGCGGCAGCTTGATGCGCTATGCATTTAGTTGAGTAGCCGAAAGGGCGCTACCGTCTTGCTGTGGGATGTCCCTAATGATACCGCAATCGCTATGCGGCGTCAATCCCGTGCAGTTTTGTGGTCTGACACTATCCAAAGGCATATAGGTTTAAGATTGACGGAATCACCCAGTCATCTGCCTTGAAGGGGGCAAGTGCTGCAATACAATAGGATTTGGCCATTGGGTCAATGTCACTGCAACGGATTTGTGTATTGGAAACACTTCCAATGACATAAAGGAGCACCAAGAAAGACACAAAATTGTCTTGACAACTGTACGGTTTTAGTGTAGAAATTATGCAGCCAAATATGATCATGTTTCCCGATGATTTTTCGCTAACGCTCTAAATTCGGTTCGTGAGACTTACACTTTTCTCGCCTCTGTATTCTAAGAGAGGTTTTTCAAACGCCTCCAACGCAACCGAGGTTACCGAAATGTCAAGATACATGATACTTTCAATCGCCGCTGCAGGCGTGTTTTTGCTTCATGCCTTAACGCACTCGACAGCATATGCGCAAGGGGTACCTGGCGCCGTTCTGTATTTCAACCCGGTTGAAACCGACCAAAGGGAAAATTCACGCCAGGTCTAGTCTATAGAGAAGACTTTTTCATAGGTCAACCCAAAAGACCAGATGGTTAAAATCTCACTTGCTTTTCTCTAGCGTTTGATTGACACCGTCTGTTATACAGTTTAAATGTACAAAGTCGAGCTTAGTCAATGTTGCAAAAAGCTTCAACTCAATCAGTCTGAAGATATACGGTCTTCAATGACCAACAAAAATCGTAACTGTTTAGTCTATCAATCTATTGTGAGGATGTCGGTTCGTCGTACTACAATTTAAAGCTTGTTCTTACACCATGAGTGTACTGTAGGAGCGATCTCCAGGTCGCGACTTCCTGTTACCGCGCAAATTCTGGACTAAACTAAACAATTACAAAAATTCTATACGGAGGATTATCGAATGTTAAAACGTTTACCATCTGCCATTGTTGTGGCCGGCGTACTCCTGCTTATCTCCTCGACGAGCACGACAGTATTTGCCCAGGCAGTTCCCGGCGCAGTGCTCTACTTTAACCCGGCAGAAACCGACCAAGGAAGAAACGACAAAGTGTGGAGAAACGCTGGCGAAGCAGGCGGAGAACTAGAACACACCGGCAAATTGCCGAGACTCGAAGAGGGTACAATTGAAATCAAGGGAATCGGTTTCAAGGAGACCACAAAATGGTACACAGCCGAGGAATCCGGTTCAACGTTTAGCAACGCCGCACCCGGGAACAGCACACCTGTGGTAAATCTTCAAGACTTCACCTTGGGCTTACTGGTGCGGATAAACGGAGGCTTGTTGGCGGAGGAGCACCACCTCGTGGGACTTCAGGCAGCTCCTAGAGAACAGGTGCAGAACGTGCGAATTTGGCTCGATAACGGCGGTTCGGGAAATTTTCAAAATGTTAGTATTGCCCAGGGCGCAATCGGCGCCCGTGAGGATCTCGGTCATGGCAAGACGAGACTGTCGGTCGGAAGTCAGGAATGGCACTGGGCACATTTTGTCTTTGAAAGTGGAGATGAAATTACCACCTACATTGATGGCAAAGAACGAGCACAGTTTGGTACCGGCGTCAAGTGGAACAAGAAACATGACATGTCGTTGCACGCAATCTTCTCACATAGCCAGCCCGAGGCGCGTCGAACCTGCAACTGCTCAATCGCTATCTACCGTGTCTACGACAGGGCGCTGAGTGCAGCCGAAATTGACAAGAATGTGCGCGGTTCGTTTGCGGTTGAACCGACGGACAAACTTACTACGACTTGGGGCAAAGTAAAGCGCGGATTCTAACTCGATTGCATGTTCCGTCTAACCCTTGGTGCTTTAACATACAAGGAGCGTTTACCATGATGACGGTGCGCATCATCCTAATCGGTTCCATGCTCTGCTTTTGTCTGGCGCACGTCGGTTCTCCCGCCGAGAAGGAAATACAGCTAATCGCGGATAACGCCGAGGGCCAGGCACAGATGTGCGCCGATGTTTTCCGCGACACGGTGATAGTCGGCGTGCACTCTCACGTAGGTCTGGCGAAGATTTATGAACGCAATGGCGAGGAGTGGGAGGAAACCTTGGATCTTATTGTCAAGGATGGCGACAAGGACAATTTCGGCTACTCGGTCGCCATCAACGGTCCGATTGGTCGGGGCAGCGCAAACATCGCTATCGTGGGGGCGCCGCAACACGATGGAGCGGCGAATGACTCCGGAGCCGCTTACATATTTGCGAAGAGCGGGCGAGATTGGAAACAGCGTGCTAAGCTCACTGCCGACGACGGCGGGGCGGCGGACAATCTGGGACATGCGGTGTCTGTAGACAGGATCACGGCGGTGGTCGGGGCGCCAAAGAGCGATGCTGTCAATAACAACGCTGGCGCAGCCTATGTGTTCGTGCTGGACGGCTCTTGGAAACAGCAGGCAAAACTCGTACCCAAAGATCTTGGTCGATCCGACGCCTTTGGGTACGTTGTTTTTGTTCGCAAAGATACCATCGTCGTCGGAGCGCCCGGGCATACGCATAGCGGCATAAGATTCGCCGGTGCCGCCTATGTGTTCGCGCGTCAAGGAGAGAGGTGGGTGGAGCAAGCTAAACTCACGGCTGATGACGCGGCACAAAGTGATCGTTTCGGCCATTCTGTTGCTCTGAGCGAGGATACCATAGTCGTCGGAGCACCGTTGCACGATACTGATCGAGGCGCCGACACCGGTACCGCCTATATATTCTCGCTGGAGGGAGGTTCTTGGAAGCAGACGGCAAAGCTGGGAATCAAGGGCGCGCGGAAAGCCGATCAACTTGGGTTTGGCGTTGCTACAACCGGTAAGATTACTGTATTGGGCGCCAAGGCGCGGGACGAAGGCGATCGCGCATCGGGTGCCGCTTACGCTTTTGTTCGGGCTGACGGCGTTTGGGAGGAGAAGAATCAGGTTGTTCCTCTCTTTCCCATAAAAGACGGCTTTTTTGGCTATTGGGTGGCTATGAGCGAGAATACCGTGGTTATCTCAGCTCACAGTAAACCCAAGGGTGGACCCGGATTGGCTGATGGCGCGGCGGCGTTTGTTTATAGCAGCGTTGATGATTTTGGCACGCCGCCGTTCGGTGTGGATCCGTCAGGGCTGAACGTGACTACGCTCGGCTCGGTGAAGCAGACTGCACTACTTCAGAACTTTCCCAATCCATTCAACCCTGAGACGTGGTTTCCATATGTCTTGGCAAACGATGTTCCCGTTTCGATTCGCATCTGGGATGTCCGAGGGCAACTGATAAACGAATTGGCGCTCGGCGTACAAAAGGCGGGTTCTTATCTGACCCGTGATACGGCTGCATACTGGGACGGGCTAAACCAGTTAGGGAGTGTAGTTTCTACAGGAGTTTATTTCTACACGATGGAGGCTGGGCAATTCCAAGCTACGCGAAGAATGCTCATCTTGAAATAGAAAAAACCAAGGGCGGATTCGCACACTGTTATAATATACTCAGCATCGGTTAATTTTGCGCAATTGTGCACGGGGGTTTGTAGGAGCGATCTCCGAATCGCGAAGGTCGGGAATCAGAATTCCCTCCTACCATCCGCAAAACTCACCCTCCATTTCTTGACTCTTAAAATACGCAACTTCCAACAGCGTAGAGTATAACATAAGCTATGGAGGCGTTTTATAGGCATTATGATACGGGAAATGTAGAGCAAAATCATTGGGCGTCGCTCTGTCCGTCGTTGAAGACGTGCCATCGTATTGCTTGGTTAACAGAGCGCACCTCAAGGATTTGGCTGGTCAGTCAGCATTGAAAGGAGATTCTCATGAAGACGTTGCAGATCATGTTCGTTTGTGTGGTTTTAAGTATTGCTCTAGCAGTGGTCGACCACACGGCATTTGCACAAAAAGAAGTTAAGCTCATCGGAGCCCCTAAAGGAATGCGCAATAAGGCACGCATGCCCGCGGATCTCCTTGGGGATACCATTATCATTGGCGCCCATGCGGTAGGGTTTCTAAACATGGATGGGTTCGCCAAGGTCTACACACGGTCTCGCAATAAGTGGGAAGAGACCGCCGAACTCATTCGAAGCGACCGCAATAAGGAGAATCCGGGGCAAGCGTCTTTCGGCTTCGCGGTCGCCATTACCGGTCCCCCGGGACGCGGTGACCCCACCTATGCCATCGTAGGTTCGCCGTCATCAGGCCATCAGGGCGGTGTTGCTCAAGATGGCGGCGCAGCTTATGTTTTCGCAAGGTCCGGACAGAACTGGAAACAGCAGGCGAAACTTCTTGCCGAAGACCCGGAATCGGGAGACGTTTTCGGCTTTGATGTCGACATTGATGACACGACCGCTGTCGTCGGGGTACCGAAAGACGATGACGCCGGTCCCAACTCCGGTTCCGTGTACGTATTCATTAAAGATGGAAATACGTGGAAACAGCAAGCGAAGATTGTCGCGAAGGACAGTGCGAGATCGGACAGCTTTGGAGAGGTTGTTGTCATTGAGAGAGATACAATTGTCGTCGGAGCTCCCGGTCACACCCATAATAATGTCAGATTTTCCGGCGCTGTGTACGTCTTCGGCCGACAAGGTGAAAAGTGGGTTGAGACTGCTAAAATCACTGCCGAAGATGCGGCAAAAAGCGACCGTTTCGGAGTTTCGGTCGGAATTCACGGGGATACCATCATTGTTGGTTCCACACTGAACGATGCCGGTCGCGGAAAAGATGCCGGCGCCGCTTACATCTTCGTGCGCGAAGGAAACGCATGGAAGCAGCAAGTAAAACTTACCGGCGACGATTCGCGGGCAGGTGATCACTTCGGGGCCGGCGTCGCCACCACGGGTGAAATCGCTATCATTGGCGCCCCTCTCCACGAAGAAGAGGGATTGGGATCGGGCGCTGCTTATGCTTTTTTGAATACTGACGGAGTCTGGAAAGAAACGGAGAAGATTGTGCCCGATAATCCCGTGAAGGGTCTCGTTTTCGGTTCTGCGGTCGCGATAAGCCGCGACACCGTCATCGTTACGTCTGGCACGGATGAAGAAGGTGCTCCGGGATTTGGCAACGGATCCGCGGCGTATGTCTACAGTGCGGAAAAGAACTTCGGTCTACCGGCATACGCTGTTCATCCGGATGGATTGCAGGTAACGACGCTGGGAAGTGTCAAGCGCACGGCGCTGCTTCAGAATTTCCCCAATCCCTTCAATCCGGAGACCTGGCTGCCGTATCATCTGGCGGCCGATGCCTCCGTATCCTTATCCATCTACAATGTCCAGGGGCAACTGATGCGAGAGTTGAATCTCGGGAGCCAAAAAGCCGGGAGTTATCTTGGCCGAGAAACCGCTGCCTATTGGGATGGCCAGGACCAGTTCGGGGAAGGCGTTGCCAGCGGTGTCTATTTCTACACCCTCCGCGCGGGCACATTCCATGCGACACGTAGAATGCTCGTTTTGAAATAGGTATATAGGTTGCAAGTAACTGTTTAGTCTATCAATCTGTTTTGGGAATGTTGGTTCGTCGTGCTGCAGTTTAATCCCCGTTCCTATACCATCAAGCGAACGGATAGTGAGTGATCAAATGAGCGGATAGCGAATGCGATAGAATTCCCATAGAGATCCCTGAGCGTAATGTAGGAGCGATCTCCAGGTCGCGATTTTCTGTTGGCGCGTAAGTTCTGGACTGAACTAAACAATTACGGTCGCAAGAATTAGAGAAACTGCGTCTGAAGTTACGTCTTGTATTATCCAACCGAAAATCAGAAGGAGATTTATCATGAAATCTGTACTATTGTATGCAACTGGTTTGCTCCTCGCCATTGGATTGGCAACTGCAAGTCACGCCGCGCCTCGAGTTGGAGCGAAACTTGTCGCCATGGAGGCGGGGCATAGCGTAGCACATTTGTCCAGTGACATCAGCGGCGAAACCGTGATCGTTGGAGTACCCGAACAAGGCTTTGCTGCCATCTTCGTACTGAAGGGAAAGAAGTGGGAAAAGCAGGAAGAGATTCTCGCTGATGGCGGTAGGGTTGGCTGGGATGTTGCAATTAGCGGGAACGCAGTGATAGTTGGCGCACCAGAGACAAACGATTCCGGTAGTGCTTTTGTCTTCCATCGGAGTGGAAACAACTGGAAACAAGTGCAAAAACTTAAGCATGATAACCCGGCAAAGGGAGACGGCTTCGGCGAGGATGTGGCCATCGACAGGAATACCGCCATCGTTGGCGCAGCAGGGGACGATGAGGTTGGAAGAGACTCGGGGACAGCTTATGTCTATTTCAGGGAGGGGAATAGCTGGAAACTGCAGGCAAAGCTCATACCCTCGGATTCCGCCCAAGGAGATGCTTTCGGATCATCGGTCTTCGTCCTCGGCAATACCGCGGTTGTCGGGTCAAACGGCAACTCACACAATGGGATCAGATTCTGCGGCGCTGCCTATGTATTTACGCGGCGCGATGGGGTGTGGACAGAACAGGCTAAATTGACGGCTAGCGACGCCGCAAAAGCAGACCGATTTGGGACGGCCGTCAGTATGAGCGAGAAAACCATTATTGTAGGGGCTCCATTTCGCGACACTGAAGCCAAGGGGGATGCCGGTGCCGCTTACACTTTTCTGTTTGACGGAAATACTTGGAAGGAGCAAGGGAAGCTGTTTCCAAAGGATGCACAAAAGGGCCATAAGTTTGGAACCGGCGTTGCCATGACCCCAAACATCGCGCTTGTAGGGGCGCCTTGGGATGACGATGTCGAGGTAGGTTCAGGTGCGACTTATTCATTTGTGCGAACTGACGGAGTCTGGAAGCAGCAGGAGAAGGTTGTTCCCCACGACGTGGGCGAAGATTACCACTTCGGATTTTCGGTTAACGTGAGCGAGAACGCCGCCATTGTGTCAGCACACAATATACCGCACGGAGCTCCGACATGGCCTCATGGCGACGGCGTGCAGGCGTATGTCTTTAGTATGACAGAAGACTTTGGGACGCCTCCCTTCTCCGTCAAGCCCATCGGGCTGCAAGTAACCACCTTTGGGCGGGTCAAGCGGACAGATTTACTCCAGAACTTTCCAAACCCGTTTAATCCGGAGACGTGGATTCCATATCGCCTCGCGCGTGATGGTGGTGTGCACGTTACAATCTATGACGCAAACGGTGCTTTAGTGCGTACCCTCGATCTAGGGTATCAGGCAGCGGGGCACTATGTCAATTTGAGCAGCGCCGTCTACTGGGATGGTCACAATCAAGATGGCGAACACGTGGCTAGCGGTCTTTACTTCTATACGCTGTCTACCGACGATTTCAAAGCAACACGGCGGATGCTAATTCAAAAATAAAATCACAACTGTTTAGTGCATCGTTTGGTTCGTAGTAATACAATTCATTGTACGTCCGTTTTGGGTACGCGAGCCTCCGATTCGTCCGAATTAGCATTGAACTTCAGTACTCGGCGCGTTCTCTGCCCGCTCGGTCTGGATTGGCAAATCCAGACCGGTGGACTAAACAGTTACATAAAATCATTCCAATATAGCAAAAACCGTTGTTTGGCGGCATCCTGACATTTATTGAAGTGCACCATGTTCTAGCCTGAAATCGGCGTTGCCAACGTTTTTTTTCCGCTACTCCGTTCAGCGAACCATTCGGCATCCCTGTCAACACACCAATATACCTCGAGTTAAAGGCATTTGAACGGGTGCGTTCAATGGTATTCAATCTGCAAATGAAGGAGAGTTCCTTAATGAAAAAAACCTTGATGTTAGTAGTCTTACTATCCTTAGTTTCACTGAACACGTTCGCTCAAAATTCCTCACAATGGAATCTGCCCGAAGGCGCCAGACAGCGCCTCGGCAAAGGCTGGATACGAGAAATTCAATATTCTCCTCCCAATGGCACCCGTCTCGCGGTTGCGGGTTCAGTCGGGATTTGGATTTATGATACGGAAACCAATCAGGAGATAGATCTGTTGACCGGTCATACGGAAACAGTTAATGCTGTCGCGTGGTCTTCGGATGGCAGTATGTTAGCGAGTGGAGGCGACGACCATCTCATTCGCCTATGGGATGCAGCTTCAGGTGACGAGATTCGAACCATACCAGGACATAAGGGTGCTATTCGGAGTTTGGATTTCAGTAAGGACAACACACTCGCAAGCGGGAGCGACGACAATACAATCCGCTTGTGGGATGTTCATACGGGTGAAGAGCTTGAAACGTTCACCGGACACACCGACTGGGTGAATAGCGTTACTTTTAGTGAGGATGGCTATACCCTGGCTAGCGGAAGTTGGGATCATACCGTCCGTTTGTGGGATGTCGCCACAGGAGATGAAATCCGAACCTTTCCGGCACATTCTTCACTTGTTCGAGCCGTGGCTTTCAGTCCCGATGGGAACACGCTCGCCAGTTCGGATTTCGACGCCATCATCCGTTTGTGGGATGTCGAGACCGGAACGCTGCTCAGACCACTCACTGGTCATACTTCGGATGTTTACGACATAGCCTTTTCGCTGGATGGCAAAACACTGGCGAGCGCAAGCGAAGACGACACCATTCGGATTTGGGACACTAAAACGGGCGACAATGTCAAGACGATTACCGGACATACCGCCGATGTCTACAGGATTGCGTATAGTCCCGATGGCAAGACGTTAGCCAGTGGTGGATTTGATGCCACTATCCGATTCTGGGATGCCGAGACGAGTGACGAAATAAGCAGTATCACGGGGCACGCCGATCTTGTGTTGAGCGTTACTTATTCGCCTGACGGTCAGACACTCGTCGGAAGAAGCTGGGACAAGACCATCCGCCTTTGGAACACCGACACGGGTCAGCTTGATAATGTGCTCGTAGGACATACGGATGACGTAGATGTGGTCGTTTTTAGTCCCTCTGGCAACAAGATTGCCAGCGGGAGTCAGGACGACACGGTACGGGTATGGGATGCAAACACCGGAAAACCTCTGAGAACGCTTGTTGGGCACTGGGCTTATTTGATAAGTCTTGCTTTCAGCCCAGACGGGAGCATATTGGCTAGCGGCAGCGAGGACGATGTGGTTCGATTATGGGATACAACGACCGGTCAGCGGTTGGACTTTCTCTACGGGCACCGGGCTGGTGTCGAGAGCATTGATTTTCATCCGAATGGCGAGATACTCGCAAGTGGAAGTCGTGACGACACGATTCGTATATGGAATATAGCAACCGGCAGAACTCAGATGCGCATCGAAGAACATGAAGCCGATGTGTTGAGCGTTGCTTTCAGCCCCAACGGTGCGCTGCTGGCTAGCGGCAGCCAAGATCGTACAATTCGGATATGGGATGCGACGACGGGAGACGCGCTAAAAACCCTCCCGGGACATGAGAGTGGTGTCCGCAGCGTTACGTTTAGCCCAGACGGGCGCATGATTGCCAGTGGAAGCTGGGACAATACCGTTCGTGTATGGAACGTTGTTTCCGGTGAACTCATAAGCACGTTCATAGGACATACATCACGCGTTAGAAGCGTTGCGTTCAGCCCCGATGGTAGCACTATCGCCAGTGGTGGCAGGGATGGCACAGTGTTGGTCTGGGATGCGCCGGTACTACCTTCGGATGTTGGCGAAGATCCATCGTCCATCGTCGGGGACGCGGACGGCAACGGGGAGTTAAATATATTTGACCTCGTGCTGGTTGCTTCAGCCTTTGGCAACGCGGAGGAAAGTGCTGCCGCCGACATCAACGGAGACGGTCAAATCAACCTATTGGACTTGATTGCGGTTGCTAGTGCGTTAGGGGTGGCAACTGCTGCATCCCCGGCACATCCCGATATGGTGGTGACCCTCAACGCAGCGGACGTAAGGCTGTGGCTCACGCAAGCATTGGAATTGCAGCTTACAGATGCTGAATCGCAAATAGGTATCCGGTTCTTGGAACAGCTCCTCACGGCTCTGCGCCCGGCGAAGACCGAGCTTCTGCCAAACTATCCGAATCCCTTCAACCCGGAAACTTGGATTCCGTATCACCTCGCTGAAGACGTAAGTGCGCGGATTACAATTTATGATGTCAACGGCGAGCTAGTAAGGCATATAGATTTAGGCCATCAAGCCGCAGGGTTCTACACCGATCAGAGTCATGCGGCATATTGGAACGGTCATAACCAGCACGGCGAGGTTGTGGCAAGCGGCGTTTACTTCTATACTCTACATGCCGAGGGATATGCGGAAACGCGGAAAATGTTGATACAGAAATGAGCACGGATATCGGATTGGATATGGGCGGATAACTGGACGGCAGGTTGGGCAAAAAACATTCTGTTCCATGCGCATCACCTATTTTTCACGAATGCACCGAAACGATTGACGTATCCTCATATCATCGTCAGGATGCCCCTCTGGTGCGCGCTCTTCCTATCTGGTCGCAAAGCATACGCGAAAATACTCCCTCATCGCTTTTCAATCCCGCGGGTTAAGCATTTGAGGGGTTGGTACGGTCATTCAGACAGGAGGCGTAACAAATTTCAGATTCGGTTTCTACTCCGACAGAACACAATAAACTGAAGCTTGGGATCTTAACACGTTAACGTCTACAACCAACATTGCAAATCATGGAGATCTCTAATTAATTATGAAAATAACTTTGATAGCGTTTATTCTTTTAACCCTGTTTTCGCTACACACGCTAGCCCAAGAGGCGGAAGACTTTTCACGGTGGAGTTTGCCGGAGGACGCCAAAGAGCGCGTCGGTAAGGGTTGGATTTCGGAATTAAAGTATTCTCCCGATGGTACGCGTCTTGCCGCAGCTAGCTCCATCGGGATATGGATCTATGACACAACGACGTTCAATGAAGTCGCGCTGCTTTCCGCTCATACGGAAGAGGTTACCGCTTTGGCGTATTCTAGCAGCGGCAGTGTGCTTGCCAGCGGGAGTTGGGATACGACCATACGCTTATGGGATCCCGAGACGGGTGAGCCACTCCAAACCATTGAGGGGCACTGGAGTGGTATCCGCAGCATAGACATCAGTCCGGATGAGACCATGATCGTCAGTGCGAGTTACGACCGCACCGTCCGCCTTTGGAATATCGAAACGGGAGAAGAGATTCGAACTATCGATGGACACACAGATCGCGTCAACACCGTAGCGTTCAGTCCGGACGGTAGTATGCTCGCAACCGGGAGTTGGGATCAAACCGCGCGCCTGTGGGATGTCGCCACGGGAGAAGAACTTCATGTCATAACGGGGCACAGGTCGCTTGTGCAAGCAGTCGCTTTTAGTCCGGATGGGGAAACACTTGCCAGCGGCGATTATAACGGCGAGATTCACTTTTGGGATATTGAAACCGCATCGCAGACGATGATTCTTACCGGCCACACGTCCCTTATCTTCGACCTCGCCTTTTCTCCGCAAGACGGACACACGTTGGCGAGTGTAAGCGAAGACGACACCATCCGCTTGTGGGACACTGTCACGGGAATGCCGAAAATGACCATTTCCGAACATACGGCTGACGTAGTCAAAGTCGATTTCAATCCCGTAGATGGTACATTCGCCACTGGTGGATGGGATGCGACTGTTCGTATTTGGGATGTCGAGACTGGCGCACACCTCGACACCATTACCGGGCATACGGATGTCGTCTTGAGTGTTAGTTTCAGACCGGACGGCCGCGCCTTGGTTGGTCGAAGTTGGGACTCGACCATTCGGCTTTGGAATACCGAAACGGGCAAACTCGATCATATCTTGTTTGGGCATACAGACGATGTAGGTATTGTTGTCTTTAGTCCGGATGGACGCACACTGGCTAGCGGGAGTGAAGATCACACTGTTCGTTTATGGGACGTTGACACGGGAGCGCACTTGAAAACACTTGTCGGACACAGAGCGTATCTCATTAGCCTCGCGTTCAGCGCCGATGGGACTACACTTGCGAGTGGTAGCGAAGACGATGATATTCGATTGTGGGATGTGGCGACCGGGGCACGACTGAAGACGCTTGTCGGACATACGACCGGTGTCGAAGGGCTGGCATTCAGCCCCGACGGTAGAAAGCTTGCCAGCGCAAGTCGAGACAGTACGGTTCGTATTTGGGATGTCGAATCTGGCGAGGAATTACACATGCTTGAAGGTCATTGGGGCAATGTGATTACCGTCGCTTTTAGTCCGGACGGGAACACGGTCGCCAGTGGCGGTTGGGACGCCATCATCCGCTTGTGGGACGCTACAACCGGCGAACTGGTGAAATCCGTCGATTCGTTTCAGAGTGGCATACGAAGCATAACCTTCAGTCCCGACGGAAAGATGATCGCTACCGGAGGATGGGATAGTATTGTGCGCCTCTGGCATACCGATACACTTGCGCGCGTCAAAACCCTACATGGACACAAGTCGATTATCAACAGCATTGCTTTCAACGGCAATGGTGACATCATTGCTACCGGTGGGTATGATGGCGTGCTCTTGCTATGGGAAACACCGTCATTTCCGGCAATCTTCGTTACGACGCTGGATCAGGGTTTGAACATGATTTCCCTTCCGCTCATGCCCGAAGATCCGATTTCCGCCCGCAGATTCGCTGAAATGACGCATGCGACCGCCGTCATAAGACTTGACACCGCCACTCAAGATTATGTCGCCTTCACTGACGATGAGCGTGGTTCGGGATTCCCGATTGAAGGCGGTCACTCCTATATTGTCAACACACCCGAAGGCGGCTCGGTAGCATTCTCTGGTGAGGCGTGGAAAAATGAACCCGCGGCTGCTCCGGGGGTTAACCATTTCAAAGAAGCTTGGGCATTTATCGTGACCAGCGACTTGCAAGACACACTTCCGCAGACCAACTATACTGTAGTTGCCAAGAACCTGCGTACCGGTACGGTTGCGACCGACCGAACTGCTGATTCCAAGACGCACGTCGCGGCTATTTGGGCAGATCTCAATCGGAACAGCGTCGTACAGACGAGCGATAGGCTTGAGGTCACGGTATTCGATGACGAAGGAAACATTGTGTCTGGACCGCACTACCATACAATCGATATCGCGGATGTCAGACAAGCTTACAAGCGGATACCGCTGATCGTTGGTGACGTTCGTCCGGAGCAAACGCAACTGGCACAAAATTTTCCCAATCCGTTCAATCCTGAGACATGGATGCCGTTTCAACTTGGTCAGTCCGGTGCTGCCGCCATTCAGATTTATGACGTTTCCGGTCGTCTCATAAGGACACTCGACCTTGGAGTCAAGCCGGCTGGATTCTACATGACACGCTCCACTGCCGCTTACTGGGATGGGCGTAACGGTGCCGGTGAGCAAGTCGCCTCGGGCACCTACTTCTACACGCTCAAGACGGATGACTTTGCCGCAACACGCAAGATGTTGATATCCAAGTAGGACAACATCACGAGTCGTCAGTATCGTTTTCCGGTGGGATATGGCGCTTTAATGATATATTCGCATAATTGTCGGCGATTCAACGTCGAAAGGATAGTTTTATGAGAAACGTCGCGGTAATCCTCGCGTGTATTGTTATCGGTATTCAGATGGCAACCGTGAATCAACTGGCATACGCTCAAAAGGAAATCAAGCTAGTTGCCGACGAGGAAGTGACTGGACAACAGATGTCGTCGGATATCAGTGGAGACTCGGTAATCGTCGGATCTCCCGGTCAAAACTACGCCAAGGTATTCGCGCGCGACGGTAAAAATTGGGAAGAACAGGAAACATTGATTCCCCAATTTGACGGTAACGTCGGTTGGTCGGTGGCCATAAGCGGAGACATCGCGGTGATCGGAGCGCCGAACGCCAACGCTGGCGCGGATAAATCCGGCACCGCTTTTGTCTTTGTCCGAAGTGGTAGAACGTGGCAACAGCGCGCGAAGCTTGTAGGCGACAATCCGGAAGCCGCAGACAATTTTGGCGATTCCGTATCAGTCGATAGAAACACCGTCATTATCGGAGTACCAAGGGACGACGATGCCGGCAGAGACGCTGGATCCGCTTATGTCTTCTTCCGTGACGGAGTCACGTGGAAGAAGCAGGCGAAGCTAATACCGGCGGATCTGGGTGGATCGGACGCCTTCGGGGAAGCTGTTTTCGTCCACGGGAACACCGCAATCATTGGAGCAAGCGGCCACACCCACGGCGGAAAAAGATTTACCGGTGCCGCTTATGTTTTCGTGCGAAACGGGAACCGGTGGGTTCAAAACGCCAAACTCGCGGTAGAGGATGGTGGGAAAGCCGATCGTTTTGGAACATCGATCGGATTCATCGGGAAAACCATTGTTGTGGGGGCACCGTTCTATGACAGTGAAAACGCAAAGGATGTCGGCGCTGCATATATCTTCGTGCCGGATGGCAACAGTTGGAAGCTGCAAGCAAAGTTGAGACCTAAGGATAGCGGGAAAGGGCATAACTTCGGGGCTGGTGTTGCCACCACCGGGAACATCGTCATTATTGGTGCGCCAGGGTATGACCGTCCTGAAAGAGGGTCGGGCACCGCGTATTCGTTCGTACGCGAAGACGGAGTTTGGACGCAGACAGCAAGAGTTACGCCTGAGCACGGTGCTAGAGACTTGAACTTCGGATACGCGGTTTCTATGAGCGAAAACACCGTAGCTATCTCATCCCATAGCAAGCCATTCTTGGTGCACGACGGCTGGCCCAACGGTGACGGTCATGCGGCTTACGTGTATAACACTATTGAATCCTTTGACACTCCACCCTTTTCCGTCGAACCGTTTGGGTTGTCGCTCACGACGTTCGGCCGGGTCAAGCGTACGGCACTGCTTCAAAACTTCCCCAACCCTTTCAATCCGGAGACATGGATACCATACCAGTTGGCGACGGATGCTCCCGTCGTGCTCCGCATTCACAACGTGCGAGGGCAACTGGTTCGAGAACTGGATCTCGGGCAACAAGAATCAGGGAGTTATCTTTCTCGCGAAACTGCCGCCTACTGGGATGGCAAAGACCAAATCGGAGAAAGAGTTTCCAGCGGACTCTATTTCTATTCCCTCCACGCTGCGCCGTTTCAAACCACGCGAAAAATGCTCATTTTGAAATAGGGGTGTCTGTCCGCAAGAACAGTACAATCTACTTATTTGTTCGGAAATCACAAGTATGTCGACTTGATTGCGGATTAATACTGGCGCGCGGATATTGGCGTTATTTAATCATTTAGTGATTCATTCGCGAAGTGTTTAATGCTTACGAGACTGTCACAAGAAACTGTTCTACCACCCCGGTAGGTGCGGTTTCTAACCGCACCGGCACCCAACACTAACCATATGTTTTTAGAAAATAAACCATTTAGTTCAAAACTTCACACACGTGGCACATCCGCGTCAATAAGGGGTCATTTTGAATCGAATCGAATCCAAATTTAGAGAACTACAGAATCGGGGAGAACGGGCATTCATGCCCTATATCTGCGCCGGAGACCCGACACCACAACTCAGCCAGCAACTTCTGCTAGCACTCGAAGAATCCGGTGCCGATTTCATTGAGTTTGGGGTTCCGTTCTCTGATCCAATCGCTGATGGCCCGACAATTCAACGAGCAAGCGAGCGAGCATTGGCTGGTAGAATCTCATTGCGGCAAATCCTAAACCTAGTTCGGGGGGTGCGGTGTGAGACGGAGATTCCAATTGCGCTCATGACCTACTACAACCCCATCTTCTGCATGGGTGAGGAGGAATTCTGCCGATCGGCAATCGAGGCGGGAGTCGATGGTGTGATTGTTCCCGACCTGCCGCCCGATGAGGCGGAGACATTGCTCGAAATTGCGCCAAAATACGATTTAGCCACCATTTTTCTCGTGTCGCCTACCAGCCCGCCGGAACGAATGAGCGCCATTGCCGAAGCAAGCACAGGGTTTATCTATTGTGTATCGGTCACCGGTGTGACGGGCGCGCGAACTTCGCTGTCAGACGAAATTGCCCCGATGATTTCGCAGCTTCGCAAACACACCGACATGCCCCTTTGTGTCGGCTTTGGAGTTTCGACGCAAGATCAGGCGCAGGACGTTGCGCGGATCGCAGATGGCGTCATCGTCGGGAGCGCAATCATCGACGTAATTGAGAAGAATCTGGATAATGATGCGGCGATTTTATCAAACGTCGGATCGTTCGCCGCAGATCTCGCAACCGGTGTGAAGAACGGGTAAAGAATATCCCAAAGCGTAGTTTACTCGCCAAATCGGTCTAGCCGAAAATGACTGATATCGTGCTGAGTTTCACCTGCTAACGCAAGTTCTGACAGTATTTTCCCGACAAGCCCACCGAACTTGAACCCATGCCCGGAAAACCCACCGGCAATCGCTAGATTTTGACAATTCGGATGTAAATCGATTACGAAATCTTTATCCGGTGTCTCCGTGTAAAGACACACTTCCGCTTGGAGCACCTCACCGGCAGCATCAGGCATGCGCTCCGCCACGAATTCGTGCACGAAGTCAACATATGGTGAGTCAGGCGAGCGACTACAGGAATCGAGGGTAGTTGCGAAATCCTTTCCGTGTCCGTCCACCCCCACTTTCAGGCCTTTGCCCTCGAAGTCCGGAACACCATAAAACGACGTCGGTCTCGTAACATCTATAAACACCGGAAACTCAGCCGGCAGAAAACTCATTTTTTCTCTCGGCTTAAAATAAACTACCTGTTGGCGCGTTACGGTAAGCGGTAGGTCCAGATTTGGCAGTAGCTGTTTTGTCCACGGTCCCACTGCTGTCACAACCTTCTTCCCTTGGTAACGTTTATTCTTGCAAACCACTACCGGGGAACTTGCCTCCCAGTCCACCGTCATAACCTCGGTATTTTCTCTAATCTCCGCTCCCTGTTTTTTCGCCAAATCCAGATGCGTTGATATACATTCAGAGGCGTGTAGAAAACCTCCGTCTTTCTGCCAGAGGGCAATCATCGTATGAGGTTCAATCCTGAATTGCGGCAACCGTGAAGCCAGTTCCTGCTTGTCTAGCCAGTCTGATTCGACACCCGCTGCATCAAGACTTGCGCGTGTGTTGATTACGTACTCGTGCCCAACCGGCGCGATAATTACGCTTCCGCTAGTGAACAACAACTTTCGTCCCGATTCGCGTTCGAGATCTCGCCAACAAGCATAGCTGGACTTCATCAACTTTGTGTAAAAGGGCTTTTCATAAACGAGGCGGATAATCCGTGTGTTGCCATGGGAGCTGCCAAAAGTATGTCCCTGCGAAAACTGTTCAATCACTAACGTCTTCGCACCGGCTTTGGAGAGATGATATGCCGCCGCGCTGCCCATGCATCCGGCACCGATAACAATTGCATCGAACAACTGATTGGTCAAATCTAAATGCTCCTCTTTTTAGGTGGCTAGTTTTTGCGAGGACGGCGAACACTTGTTCGCACTCGCTCAATTTCGGCACACACGCACAATGCTATCTTTCGTAAACACAAACGCGAGTGGGGCTGCGTATAGTCTGCATTGTCGATTACGACATTGGAAAGGGCTTTGAAGTCGTCTCAAAGTTGTCATATCTGGCTTCACCCCGGAGCAGAATTGCCCTCCATCGCCTCACTGAAGCCGAGTCTACGGGCTTAACCCAAGGTGGAATATAACGGATGGTCAAACCGCACCGTCGGCGTGTGGAGCGGTTTGGCAGGCTACCGTGAACAATCGTACCGTGATGAATCGATATTTCACCTGCTTTCAGGACAAAGTCTACGGCGCATTTCTCCTCATCGTCGCTAACGGCAACCTCCTGATTGACGCTTAGCAGATTTCCTTCCGTCGCGGATTTTCCGTGTTCCCGAAGTCCTATGTGCGTACCGGGAATCACCCGCATACACCCATTTTCTCGATCACTATCGTCAATAGCATACCACGCGGTCAACGCTTCTGGTGGCTCAAGTCCCCAATAGGTCACATCTTGATGCCACGCGACGAATTTCTCCTGTGGACCGTATTTACAGAAAGCATGTGTTGCTAATAGCAGGATGTCCGGACCTATCAGGTCTTCAATGCAGTCAAGGATTCTTGGCTGTGTCGCCAACTGCCAAATAAATTCCTGGTCGAGATGGCGGTCAAGCATGCCGGTTTGGCATTTTTCCTTGCCCTCCTTAGCCTCTAAGGCATCAAACTGATGCTGATAATATAGGGCGCCTGTCTCATCCTCTACCCGGATTCCTGAAACGAAACCTTCCGTTTCATAAGCCCGAATCTGTTGTTTAGTGAGAGCCATTGATTAATTTCCTCTCTGGTAAGATTTACCTAATCCCTCGGGCGTGCCGCTATGTGAATCAGGTTAGCCTTGCCTTTGGTAGCTGAGTAAAGTCATAATTAAAGACAAGGAACGCGACTAAATCTTACGACAATTCGGCAAATCCGTCAATCACAATTGCTTCGTCACAACAATGGAACCTCTGTTTATCCGACTTCCGTGATTGCAATGCGATTTTTCTACTCTATTCAAACTAATACGATGATTTTAAATACGGTTTTGCCAGAAAATAGGGTATAATAAGATGTGTATGGCTGCAGGTACTGATTGAACTGTATGACTAATAAACCAAAATGCTAATTCGACAGTCCGTGAGTCTCGTGGAATACGATTGGACATGGCGGTGGTCGAAACTAAATTTAACTTGGCAGTGGCAAAAACAACAATCAAGCAAGGAGGATGTAAATTTGGAAACAAGAGTTTATAGCAACGACGTCGAAAAGGCGCTGAAGGTTTTTAAACGCCAGCTTCAGAAGGAGGGACTCTTCAGGGAGATTAGAAGGCGAAAGTTTTACGAAAAGCCCTCTGAAAAAAAGAAGCGAAAACAGAGAGAAGCAAAACAGAAACGGGCAAAAGCGCGCAAGTTTAGCAGGCGGATGGACAACTAATCAGCCTTTTCTGATTGCGGAGCGCCAACAGTGGACTCAGACGTAATAATTATCGGAGCAGGTGTAATCGGCTGCGCTATAGCCTACAATTTAGGCAAAGCCGGGGTAAAGACGCTGGTAATTGACAAATCCGATGGCGTGGGTCGAGAGGCATCGTGGGCGGGCGCAGGCGTTCTGACCTCCCAGGCGTCAACACGGCAACCGTATCCCGAACTCTGTCGCGCGAGTCTCGCGCTTTATCCATCGTTGGCGGACGAACTGAAGGCACGCACGAACATTGATATTGAATTCATCCAATCGGGGACACTTTCGCTATTTTTTAATGAGGAAGAGAAGAACGGCTTAATTGGGTTGGCGGAGCGGCGAATTGATCGCGGGTTCTCGGCGGAGGTGCTGACAGCGGAACAGGTATGGGAGATAGAACCCGCTGCATCGAAATCGGTGGTAGGTGGTGTCCGATTTCCCGACGATGCCCAAGTTCGAAATCCGAAACTCGTCAGAGCACTCGCAAAAGGGGCTGTGCTCTCAGGTACGCAGTTTTTACTTGGTAATCCTGTTGACGGCTTCGTGCACGAAAACGGCAGAATTTCCGGCGTCAAGGTAAACGACGAACTCTTCCGTGGGGACACAATAGTTATTGCCGCTGGCTGCTGGTCCGGCGCCCTCGCTCAAGAACTCGGATTTCGCGTTCCAATTCAACCTTCGCGCGGGCAAATCGTGCTCGTTGACACCACGTCGCTAGTGTTAGGACACACAATCGACGGATTGGGGGTTTATGTTGTTCCTAGATCAGACGGTAAGATTCTGATTGGCGCAACGGTAGAGTTCGTAGGGTACGACAAGCGAACAACGTTGGAAGGCGTACAGCAGATGATTGAGGCAGGTACAACCTTGATTCCCGAACTTGCAGAAATGTCTTTTACACGGGCGTGGGCGGGATTACGTCCTCATATTAAGAACGGTCCATGTCTCGGAAGGGTGCCCGGTCTAGACAATGTCATCATCGCTTCCGGGCACTTCAAGAACGGTATTTTACTGGCGCCAATTACCGGTGTTCTCATCAGTGAACTTATCGCAACAGACGCGCCGTCAATACCGCTTGACCCTTTTAGTCCATCAACGAATTAAGTCCCACTGAATTTTTCTCACCATATTCCGGTTTGATTCTCCCCCCTACTCGCCAAGTCGGCTTGGTACATCCGGCGGAGGCATTCCAACCGCACTCTTGCCGTCAATCAAAAGAGGCTCGGCGCCGCCCCACAGTTTAGTCCCATCCTCCGAGAGAAGCGGTTCGCTAGAATATTGCGCTATATAGGCGCGGCGGAGATTCGGCGTTCGGTTTGCGCCGCTGGAATGGAAATTTACACTTGTAAAAGCAGCGATGCTCCCGGCGGGCGCAACCACTGGAACCCCTTTTTTCTCACCGAAGTAGCCGACAAGATCGTTACTCCCCTCCTCGCGGATATGTTTGACCCACGATCGAATGCCGATGTGGGAAAACGGCATGACGTAGACCGTCCCGTTTTCCTCTGACATGTCATCAAGCGCACACCAACATGTCAGATACGGTTTGTGGTCGGGATAAGCAACATAGCCCGAGTCTTGATGCCAACTGAACTTCATGCCTACAGATGCCCCCTTGACCACGTACTGCTCCCAAAACAGGTAGGCGTTGTCTCCGAGCGTAGCATTGCAAATGTCAGCTATCATTTGGCTGAATAAAAATTTTCGCAATTTAGGTTGTTGCAGATAGCAGTTGGAAGCAAAATAACGCTTATTTCGATGATTTAATCCCATTACATCGGTACCATTCTCATCCATTCGGGCGTTCACAAGGTCAATGAAATCTTGACACTCTCCTTGAAGCAGTTCAAGCAAATGCTCGGGGATAGCATTCTCAAGAATAAAGTAACCTTCGTCTTTATATTGTTGTTTGTGTGCCTCGCTAATCTCAATGGCTGTGTTCATGAAATAGCTTCGCCTCTTTTGTTTGGTGTCTGCTACCCGTGCTCCATGTTCTGTCGGTCAGCTTTTCGGTTGCGACCAATCTACCGATGCAGCCAATGCTATCACACAATCCCATGGCTGTCCATTGCAAAAAGCACTCCCTCCGGAACAGACGCTACCAAAACTTGTCCTCCAATTTCCCAACGCGCCGAAAGAAAATTCGTGTTGACCCGCTGCGTAAAAATTGCTACCATTTAGCGGTACCGGTTAGCTTTGACATTCAAACGGGCTAATGCGTAACGCCTGGATTTGCTTTCTTCTCACAATCGATTATCGACTACACAATGGCAACCCCCACTAACGATGAACTAATAGACAGATGGCGGGCGGAACCGGCACCCCTGCTCCCTCTGCTCCATGAATTCCACGATCGAGACGGATTCATCACGGAGGAGGCGCTTCGGGATGTGGCTGTCGGGCTTAGAATTCCTCTGGCAGACCTGTTCGGTACCGTCACCTTCTACCATCACTTCTCTCGAAGCTCTCCGGGACAGACTGCGCCAAGGGTATGTACGGGTCCTGTATGCTGTCTAGCCGGTGGACGAGAAATCCTTGACGCGCTCAAGGACAAAGGTGCAACGCCGATGCCGTGCGCGGGTCGGTGTGACGATGTTGTGCCTGTTCTTCGCGGACACTCGGTGTTGACCGGCACGAGTCCTGGGACTTTACAATCGCCCCCCTCTCCGCTGCCGCCGCCAAATCCCGGCGGAATTGAGGAGTGTGTTTTCGCATCCATCCGAGAACACGGTAGATCAACCATAGAAGGGTACCTGCGAACTGAAGGTTACAAAGGACTAACTCACGCGATAAACGAGATGACCCCCGCCAACGTCATCGAACTCATTGTCGATAGCAAGTTGGCAGGACGCGGGGGTGCCGGTTTTCCCACCGGTCTAAAATGGAAGTCGGTGGCGGAAGCGCCCGGAGAACCAAAGACCATTGTCTGTAATGCTGATGAAGGTGAACCCGGATGTTTCAAAGACCGGGCGATTTTAGATTACGACCCGCATGCGGTTGTTGAGGGTATGACGTTGGCCGCATACGCGACTGGCGCAGAACGCGGGTTCATTTATCTTCGATACGAATATCCGGAAACTCTCGATATCCTTGCACGCGCAATCGCCGAGGCGGAGGAAGCGGGGTTCGTCGGCGACTGCATCCTTGGTACCGACTTTAACTTTCAAATCCACATTCGGCGCGGCGCCGGGGCATACATCTGTGGCGAAGAAGGGTCGCTTCTGAACAGTCTTGAAGGCAAACATCCGTTTCCACGGAATCGCCCGCCCTATCCGGTGACTCACGGATTTGAGAACCTCCCGACCGCAGTCAATAATGTTGAGACGCTCGTTTCCGTGCCGCAAATCCTTCGACGTGGAGCGGAGTGGTATCGCGGGCTGGGGTTAAACGGTCACGCCGGTACCAAGGTCATCAGTCTGTCGGGCGATATTCAGAGGCCCGGCAACTACGAGGTGCCGTTCGGACTGCCGCTGAGAACACTGCTTTACGACTGGGCGGGTGGCGCGCAAACTGGTCGTTCCATTCAGGCGGTCACCATGGCGGGGTTGTCCGGAGGCTTCCTTGCTGGAAATGACCTTGAGGTAACACTGGATGAGCCAAGTGTAAAGGCAAAAGGATCAATGCTGGGCGCCGCCGGGATTATCGTTTTCGACGACAGTCGAGACATTCTAAGTACGGCGCATAATGCAATGGAATTCTTCGCCGAAGAATCGTGTGGAAAATGCTTCCCCTGCCGGATTGGAACGCAACGCCTCACTGAACGTTTGGCGGGGAATGCCGGTCCCATGGTCCTGGAGGAATGGCTCAGGGAAGTAAATGATATTAGTGAGGCGATGAAAGCGACGAGTGCGTGCGGTCTAGGCATGGCTGCTCCGCTGATTACCGACAGCCTAATTCGATACTTCCCGAGGCAGATCGAGCGACATGTTGAGGGCAATATGTAATTTGTGCCCTTATTAGGAATTACGCGGTTGAATTCTCAAAAAGATCGCGGCGGTGCAGTTTATTGCCTTACGAACTCACTGAAGTAGTGATTTTCCACCCCTTAATCTACTGGTTGCTGCGTAAGTCTTTTGTAACGCAAATTGCTACCTATAACAGAGAAACCGAGTTTTTGGTCCACGTTCGCTAAATGGTTTATCGCTAAAAGAATATGGCATTGGATTAAGGTAGTAGGCACACGCCGTGTGCCGTAAACAGCCTTACGCCAACCGGTAGGAGCGATCTCCAGGTCGCGACTAGGCCACTACTTCATTATATTAAATACTTACGAGACTGTCACAAGAAAGTGTTCTACCACGCCGGTAGGTGCGGTTTCTAACCGCACCGGCACCCGACACTAACCATATTTTTTGGAAAATAAACCACTAAATTATAGGCAATTTGGCTTGATTTTCGTCAATCTCACGTTTCCACGTCGGGAAAAACTCGGTTTCTGTGCCCCGTTGAACAAAGGTGACAACTTGGGTTATGTAACTAAATTGCACCAAATGAGAACCAAGAGGAAATATAATGTCTGAACAGCGACAGAAACCTGAATCCGGCGTTTATCAGCTTAAGGCTGTTCTTCAGTACAGTCAACCTCCTATCTGGCGAAGAATACAGGTTCTGAGTGATACGACTCTAGAGGCACTCCACCGCATCCTACAAATAGCCATGGGTTGGTCGAATTCTCATCTGCATCAGTTCAAAGTCGGAGATCTCACCTACGGCCCACCTGACCCGAACTTTCCGGACTTTGATGTCATAGATGAGAAAGATGTGGTTTTGAGCGAAGTCGTTTCGCGCCCCAACCAAAAATTTGTCTATCAGTACGATTTTGGTGATGATTGGACGCATTTGATTACACTTGAAAAGATACTGGCACCCGAAGACGGGGTATCCTATCCCTTGTGTCTCACGGGTAAGCGCGCTTGTCCGCCTGAAGATTGCGGAGGTATATTTGCGTATTCCGATTTCCTGGAAGCGATTACCGATTCAGAACACCCTGAGCATCTTCACTTGTTACGTTGGGTTGGCGGAGAATTTGACCCCGAGGCTTTTGATCGAGCAGAAGTCAACAGATCGCTCTTGAACATAGAATACGGTCCGCAAAATTTCGGCAGACTGAGGCCGCGCTACGCGTTCATTCTCAATCCACATTTGAAGTTCCGCTGCACGAAATGCCCTCAGTGTGAAGAGGCAAACCGACTGCGTAAGTTTCCTTTGCTCATTCACGTTGAACGTATTGATCTCATCACATTAGGCATGACCACTCGATTTTGTCCGAAATGTGATTTAGTCATTGTGCATCAAGACAAATTGGAAGCAGAATTGGCGAACCATTTCGGCAAGAACGGGTTCAAAGCCGGTGATACCGGTTACTTCGTCATTGGGACAGTTGACCGTGGAGCATGGCGTAAAGGCCTACGTGGGGCGGGTTTGACAGTCGACGAATTGCGCCGGCACACCGCTGATTTTAGAAAATACCTAACGTTGGAGGTCGACCCCGGTGGATGGGCCCCTGCTTGAAGTCCCTGCATTTACGCTGAACCCGGTGCTTACAGTAAACAAATTTGGTAACTGTTTAGTTTATCAATCTGTTTTGGGAATGCTGGTTCGTCGTGTTGCAGTTTAATCCCTATTCCTACACTATGAGCGTAATGTAGGAGCGATCAAGCGACTGAATAAGGAGTGCGATAGAAAATCCCTCTCCAGGTCGCGATTTCCTGTTGGCGCGTAAGTTCTGGACTGAACTAAATGGTTCATTCGCGAAGTGTTTAATGCTTACGAGACTGTCACAAGAAACTGTTCTGCCACCCCGGTAGGTGCGGTTTCTAACCGCACCGGCACCCAGCACTAACCATATTGTTTTAGAAAACAAACCACTAAACAACGACCAAATTTGATTTCACCTATATAACGCGCATCGCAATGAATCCTTTGCATCTGAATCGCGAGAAAGACACGAACCACACAGCGTCAGGTAGGCAACAGAGAAAGGAATAGCTCCGATGAGTTCAAACGATGAAGAAAAAAGGTTAAATACAATCTCGCTTGACGGAGAGACAGTGAGTTTCGTGGATGGCGAAACAATTTACGAGGTTGCAACCCGTAATCGCAAAGACATTCCTACGCTATGCTACGATTCCCGCCTTGATGCCTTCGGAGGATGCCGACTCTGTGTGGTTGAACTTGAAGGGTCGCAGAATCCTGTTGCATCATGTACAACGAAGGCGACATCCGGCATGGTCGTCCAAACGGCGACGGAGAAAATCGACAAATATCGAAAAACACTGATCGAAATGGTTACGTCGGAAAACCCCGAGACGGAGGTCGATTCGCTTCGAGGCTACGCTTCTCAAGAACTTTCCACCCTTGTTGATCGCTATGGGGCGGGGAATGGGCGTTTCAACGGCAAACAATCCGGCAAGAGTAATCTGGACGACACCAACCCGTTTATCTTGCGTGATTACGATCTCTGCATCTCCTGTTACCGCTGTGTGCGCGTGTGCGCCGAACAGGAAGGGGATTATGCAATTAGCATCATGAACAGAGGGTTTCATACGCAAATTACCACGGAGTTTAACGGACTGCTAAAGGAGTCCGCGTGTACCTTCTGTGGACAGTGCATTCAGACCTGCCCGACCGGGGCACTTGGCGACAAGAAGGCGATGCGTGCGGTTGACCTGCCCGGCGAGATTGAAAAAACTCGCACCATCTGCCCCTACTGCGGCGTTGGGTGCTCGGTTGATGTTCTGACCAAGAACGAGAACATCGTTGGCGTCCAGCCGGCTATGGATGGTCCGGCGAACAAAGGAGCGCTCTGCGTCAAAGGACAATTTGCTTTCGACTTTGTTCAGCATTCCGATCGGTTGACGACGCCTCTCGTCCGCGGGCAAGACGGGAAGCTACACGAGGCGGAGTGGGATGAAGCGCTTGACCGTGCCGCCGAAGGGTTTCGACGAGCCCACACGAAATACGGACGAGACAGCGTTTACGGAGTCGCTTCCGGCCGGGCGCCGAGTGAAGCGGCTTACACGATGCAGAAGTTTATTCGCGCAGGCTTCGGGACGAACTATATTGATAACTGTAGCCGTGCCTGACACGCGCCGACGGTTGCCGGTCTGGCAGCCACAATCGGACGAGGCGCGATGTCGAATCCGCTCGTTGACATGCAGAAACCGGACGTGATTTTCTGCATTGGAACGAATATGACCGAATGCCACCCGGTTGCCGCGACGGGCATCAAGAAGGCGGTGGCACGCGGCTCAAAACTTATTGTGGCGGATCCGCGGCGAATTAAACTCGCCGAAATGGCGGATCTCTATCTCCCGCTGCGAGTAGGATCGGACTCCGCACTGCTGCTTGCCATGGCACACGTAATCGCACGCGAAGGATTGATGGATGACGAATTCATCCGCAACCGAACGGTTGAATTTGATGACTTCTTCGAGCACATCACGCAGTTCACGCCCGAGTGGGCGGAGAATATCACGAATGTGCCGGCGAAGGACATTGAAACTGCGGCGATTTGGTACGGCGAGACAGACAAAGGCGCAATTTACTATACGCTCGGTATTACCGAACACATTTGCGGGGTTGAAAATGTGCAAAGTCTCTGCAATCTCGCATTGATGACCGGAAACATCGGACGAGAAGGCACCGGCATAAACCCGATGCGCGGCCAAAACAACATCCAGGGTGCCGGAGACAGTGGCGCTCTTCCCAACAACTACCCCGGATTCCAGCCGGTTACCGACACCGCAAATCAAGAGAAATTCAGAGAGCTTTACGGTACGACAATCGACCTTGAAAAGGGTATTACCAAAGTAACGGCGCTAGACCTGTGCGGTGATCAGATTCGGGCAATGCTAATTGATGGAGAGAACACCCTTCTCTCCGACCCGAATCGGGAGCATTGTGAGCATGCGCTTCGCAGCCTTGACCATCTCGTGGTAATCGATATCTTCTTGACAGAAACAGCACAACTCGCCGATGTCGTCCTCCCGGCGACCGCATGGGCGGAAACTGACGGTGTGCAGACCAACACCGAACGGCGAGTGCAGCGGATGCGCGCGGCAGTATCGCCGCAGGGACAGGCAAAACCAGATTGGTGGGCTATCTGCCAGATTGCCAAACGGCTCGGGTTCAACGGATTCGACTTTGAATCGCCCAAGGATATTTTCAACGAACTATGTAGTGTTTCTCCTATCTACGCAGGTCTCGATTGGGAACGAATTGACGCGGGCGAATATCAATGGCCCGTGCCTCATGACGAGCACCCCGGCACCCCACGATTGCATGAAGGCGAGTTCATCAATGGACGCGGAATTTTTTCGATTGTAAACTATCGCGATCCTGCGGAAACAATCAGCGATGAATTCCCGGTGTGGCTCACGACCGGGCGCAGGCTCGCCTCCTACCATACACGCACGCAGACGGGCCGTGCCCAGGGCATTGATTATCTACTATCGGAGGAAGTGCTTGAAGTGCATCCCGCCGATGCAACAGAGTGGAGGCTTACCGATGGCGATTGGTGCAAGATGTCCAGTCGGCGCGGATCGGTCAAGATTAGGGTAAAAAGCACGAACCGATCGCCCCGTGGCACCGTTTTTGCCAGTTTCAGCTTTAGTGATGTACCGGTTAATATCCTCACGGGCTCTGGCTACGATCCGATTACGCATACTGCCGAACTCAAGGTTTGTCCGGTGCAAATTGAACCGCTTTGACATAGGACTGTTTATACTGGTCACGTAAATGTGAAACGCTCATAGCTTTTTCCCGCTCGGCTTGGATTGCCAAATCCAAGCCTTGATCGGTGTGAGGTTGTCCATCCGTGAGAGCAGAACGATATGTAAACCATTTCGTTGACTAATGCACCATAGGACTCGTTTAGGATTATGAACACCGGCCCCAAGGCGGCAACTACAACGGTACCGATTGCCGCCATTCCAATAATCTTCATCTGTGTGGCAGCGCTAGCTTCGGAGCCACAAGGCGTACATTGGCCAACCTTTCGTGGACCGGGTGCCAGCGGCGTAGCTGAGAATTTTCCAACCCCAACCTCATGGAACGTAGAGAACTCCGAGAATGTCAAGTGGCAGTCGCCAATCACAGGTTTGGGACATTCCAGTCCGGTAGTTTGGGATCAGCGCATCTTCATAACCTCCGCAATCAGTGGAAAAAAGGATACCCCGCTGAAAGTCGGACTGTACGGCGATGTCGAACCGGTAGATGACGAGAGCGTACACGAATGGCTTGTCTATTGCCTTGATAAAAACACGGGTGAAATTCTATGGAAGCGAACCGCGCAGCGGGGTGTGCCAAAGATAAAGCGCCACCCGAAAGCAACTCACGCCAATTGCACGCCAGCGACAAACGGTGAATATGTGGTTGCCTTTTTTGGTTCCGAAGGGCTGTATTGTTATAACACGGATGGGCAAATGCTCTGGAAGCGCGACTTGGGTATTCTTGATTCCGGCTTTTTTTACTTACCGGAGGCGCAATGGGGTTTCGCAAGTTCACCCGTGATTCATGAAAACGCCGTAATCGTCCAGTGCGATGTTCAAAAAGATTCCTTCATAGCTGCGTTCAGAATAGAAGACGGGGAACACATTTGGAAAACACCGCGCGAAGAACTGCCGACATGGTGCACTCCGGCGATTCATAGCAGAAAAGACAAAACCCAAGTTGTCGTAAGTGGCTACAAACACATCGGAGGCTATGATTTTGAAACCGGTGAAGAGCTGTGGAAACTTAGCGGAGGCGGCGACATTCCCGTGCCAACGCCCGTCTTCAGAGACAATTTGGCTTTCATCACCAATGCGCATGGACGCATGTCACCCATCTATGCGATACGCCTTGACGCGACAGGAGATATTTCGCCCGGAAAAAACCGCGATGTTGGCAACTTTATCGTTTGGAGTTATGACCGAGGTGGAGCCTATATGCAGACTCCCATAGTCTACGGTGATTATCTTTATAGCTGCCGGGACAACGGTGTTTTGTCATGCTACAAAGCGGATACGGGCGAACGCATTTATGAAAAGCGTCTAGGTCGCGGTGGTACCGGTTTTACGGCATCCCCGGTCGCCGCTAACGGCAAAATCTACTTTACGAGCGAAGATGGGGACATCTACGTCGTTCAGGCGGGACCAGAATTCAAAGTCCTCGCAACCAATACCATGGGAGACATCTGTATGGCAACCCCGGCAATTTCCGAAGGAACTCTTTTCCTCCGCACACGAAATCATCTAATCGCCATATCCAATAACTAAAGAAACCGTTCATTTCAATTTTAAGGAGATTTGAATGCCCGAAACCCCAGAACTGACACTGCAAGTGGGCGAGCATATTGACGATTTTGAGGTAAAAGCAATTACGCCACTCGAAGAGTTGCGCGCCGTAGCGTATCAGATTGAACACGAGCCAAGTGGTGCAAGACTGATGCATCTTCACGCCGACGACGCCGAGAATCTATTCTCCATCAGTTTTCCCACGCCACCGTCCGATGACACCGGAGTGCCGCACATCCTTGAACACAGCGTGCTCGCCGGTTCGCGCAAATATCCTGTCAAAGAACCGTTCTTTGAGATGATTAAGATGAGCATGGCGACGTTTATCAATGCCATGACCGGTTGGGATTGTACCTATTATCCTGTTGCAAGCAACGTGAAACAAGATTTGTTTAATCTCGCCGAAGTATATTTTGATGCGGTTTTTCATCCGTTGCTGACGGAACAAACCTTCAAACGTGAAGGCCACCACCTTGCTCCGGCAGATCCGGAAAACCGCACGGGCGACCTGACAGTTAGCGGGATCGTCTACAATGAGATGAAGGGGGCGTTCTCCGATCCCGAATCGCTAATGTACCGCTCTGTCACGCGAGGGTTGCTCCCAGACACAATTTATAGCAATGAGTCTGGTGGTGATCCGGTCGCAATACCCGATCTGACATACACCGCCTTGAAACAGTTCCACAACGTCTTTTATCACCCCAGCAACGGTTATTTCTTCTTCTACGGAGACATTCCGACGACGGAGTATTTGGCGTTCCTTGACGAGAGACTCAGAGGATTTAATCGGCAACACCCGGACGTGAACATCACTCGACAGCCGCGATGGGAAGAACCTCGATCGCTGACCGACACCTATCCGGTGGCATCCGATGAACCGCTTACAGAAAAAACCTATCTAATGCTTCAGTGGCTTGCAGGTGACGCAACCGATCCCGAAGACGCCGTGTTGATGCACATTTTGAGCCTGATTTTACTGGGTAATGAGGCGGCGCCGTTGAAAAAGGCGATCATCGAATCAAAACTCGGAGCGGACTTAATCTATTCTGGAGCGGGGTCGGTCGGACTGGAGGGTAACTTTCGCATTGGGTTGAAAGGCAGCGAACCCGACCGCGTCGATGCTTTCACAAACTTGGTGACCGATACGCTCTCCGAAGTTGCTGATAACCAGATTGAACCGGAATTGGCGGAAGCCGCATTCCAACAGGCGGCTTACCACTTCCTCGAAATCGGATCAATGTTTCCTTTGGAAATGCTGGATCGGGTAATCTCAACATGGATTTACGGCACAGATCCGCTGACATTCCTGCCGATGGCAGAGCATCTGTCAACCTGTAAACGCAAATACGAGGCTGAACCGTCTCTCTTTAATCAACTCATCCGAGAAAGACTGATTGAAAATCCACACAAATTAACCGCTGTCGTGAAACCGGATAGGGAGATGCAGGGGCGCGTTGATACCGAGTTCGCCGAGCGCATGGCAAAAGTTCGCTCGCAATTCTCGGATGCCGAGATGGAGCAGATTGCGGCGGACGCTGAAGAATTGGACCGCCTCAATAGCGAGCCGAACGCTCCCGAAGCGCTGGCAAAACTCCCCCAACTCAAAGTCACCGATCTTCCCAACCGTCTAACGCACATTCCGACGACCATTGAAAATGTCCACGGTGTCGATTTACTTCACAACGATGTATTCGCAAACGGTATCAACTATCTTATTCTGAATTTCAACCTGCAAGGGTTGCCGGAACATCTCTGGAAATATCTGCCGCGCTATGCTGAAGCTATCCGCAAGTTAGGTGCGGCGGGGATGAACTACGAGCAGATGGCGCGGCGTGTGGCAGCTTCCACAGGCGGGATTGGATGCGCTCCCGGATTTGGGACACACGCCTCCGACGAGAATCAGTCCCTGCGGCACATGCGATTTCAACTTAAGGCGCTTGACGACCAGATTAATCCGGCGTTAAACGTGCTGCATGATTTACTGTTCAGTCTAGACCCGAGGGATTCGGAGCGGCTTCGCGACGTGCTTATCCAAAGCCGGGCTAGATACCGCACGGACATGGTGCACAATGGCTCCAGCACCGCAATGTATCACGCCGCGCGAGGTCTAACTCCTGAAAGTTATCTGAACGAGCAGGTTTCAGGCTTGCCGCAACTTTCGTTAAGCGAGGAGTTGAACGCGCACTTTGATGAGCAAGGCGACGATTTGATGGACAAGATCGAGGAAATTCGAGACTTTCTGCTGGTACGTGGACGGGTAACTGCTAGCTTCACAGGCTCGGATTCCGCTTTCAAAGCCGTTTCCGGGACGTTGTCGGACTGGGTGGGAAAAATGCGAGACGAACAAATTACTGAAATTCCGGTTGGGTTTACCCCCTTTGAAACTCCGCCGCGTGAGGGATTGGCAGGACCAATCCAAGTCGCACACTGTGCCCAAGTCATTCCCGCGCCGCACGCTTCACACCCGGATCAGACACTGCTAACACTTGGAGCCCACATTGTCCGTCTCGACTATATTATGAACGAGATTCGCTTTAAGGGCAACGCCTATGGCGCCTGGTTCACGTACAGCCCACTTGGTCGAACACTGTATCTCGGTTCATACAGCGACCCTCATATCAGCCGAACGCTCCAGGTGTTTAACGGAGTGACGGACTTTGTTCGTGAAACTCAGTGGACACAAACGGACATTGATCGTGCAATTATTGCCACGGCGAAGAACGATGAACAGCCGATTCGGCCGAACGAGGCAACGAGTGATGCGCTTCATCGCCACCTCACGGGGCTGACACCTGAAAAGCGGGAAGAGCGTTACGCGCGTCTCAAGACTGGCACGCCTCAATCGGTCAAACGTGCGCTCTTGGAACTGCTTGAGTCCAAACTGAGTCGGGGGGCGGTTTGCGTGGTATCAAGCCGCGAGAAACTGGAGACTGCAAACCAAGAAATGGCAGATAGTCCGTTGGCGATTGAAGATATCTTACAGTAGTATTGCGACACAAACAATCTAGCGAACGTGTGTTAGAGCGACTCAATCACCGCTCGCAGTGGATTGCCAAATCCACTGCGTCCGGTTACCTAAGTTGCGTCTCTTTCTGTAGGTCGGGCTTCTAGCCCCATCCCTGAGCGAGACAGCGGCTTTATCTTGGTTATCTGCTACTCGGTTGGAATCTCGATCGGCAAATCCAGCCGATCTCCCCACTCTTTCCACGACCCCAGATAGTTGCTAATCCTTGGATACCCTAGGAGTCGCAACGCCAAATAGGCGTTGGAAGAGCGGTAGCCGCCCTGTCAGTAACACATGACGCGTTTTTCAGGCGTTATCCCCGCAGATTGATACAGTTCGCGGAGTTCCGGAGCAGGCTTGAACGCCCCTGCTTCGTCAAGATTGTTACGCCACTCAATGTGGATTGACCCCGGAATCGCACCGCCGCGTGCGGAGCGTGCAACTCGCCCGTAGTGCTCGTCGTCGGTGCGCGTATCAAGGACTGCGAAGTCGCCGTCTCCAAGCAATCCGTGGATCGTGTCCGCGTCCAGATGCGTATAAGACTGCGGAATCTCCGGGAACGCCTCAACTTCCGGAGGCTCGTCTGCTTCGACGCTTACGCGCCCACCCGCCGCGACATAGGCATTGAATCCGCCATCCAACACGTGAACATCCTCGTGCCCAAGGTATTCGCAGAACCAAAATCCCCTTGCGGAGCAGATGCCCGAGATATCCTCATACCAGATGATTGTCTTGGTCGGATCAACTCCGCGTTGACGCAGGAGGTAAGCGATTGTCCACATGAACGCCTTGAAAGGTCTCTCGCTCGTGTCATTCAAGCTAAGCGAATACAGATCCAAGTGGATCGCGCCGGGAATGTGCCCGGCGGCGTACTCATGCGTAGGTCGAGTATCCACAATGCAAATCGATTCGTCATCTAGTCTGTCGATTAACGTTTTGGGAGAGACTAGCAGTTGGGAGTTCGCGTAACCTTTGTCTTCGTCCATTCATTCCTCCGGATCACATTGAATCTGTGCAATCGAAATCAACCTTATTCCGTTACACTACTCGACGAAATTCGATCGATGCCTCCTACGTACGGCTTCAATACCTCAGGTATCTGTACCGTTCCATCTTCTCGCTGATAATTCTCAAGAATCGCGATTACCAGACGAGGCAAGGCAGTGCCAGACGCATTGAGCGTGTGAACAAACTCGGTTTTTGCATGTGGTTGACGACGAAAACGGATATTCGCGCGGCGAGCTTGGAAGGATTCAAAGTTGCTGCACGAAGAAATTTCTAGATTGAAATTCTGATCTACGGGCGCCCAAAGTTCGATATCGTAACATTTCGCCGCAGCGAACGATAACTCAACTGAACAGTGTTGAATGACTCGGTAGGGGAGACCAAGAGCTTGCAGCACATCCTCGGCATCGCGCAGTAGGCGTTCATGTTCATCGTAAGATTCTTCGGGAAGTGTAAACTTCACCATTTCGACTTTATCGAATTGGTGAAGGCGCTGCAACCCGCGTGTTTCCCGTCCATACGATCCGGCTTCTCGCCGGAAACACGGCGTATACGCGACGTAATAAATCGGAAGATCGTCAACATCTAAAATTTCACCCGCAAAGATATTTGTGACCGGTACTTCGGCAGTTGGAATAAGAAAGAGATCGCTATCTTCATTCTCTTCGTCCCGGTCGCAGCGATACATATCATCTTCAAATTTCGGTAACTGTCCGGTCCCGGTCATTGTTCGACGATTGGCGAGAAACGGTGGAGAAATCTCTGTATAACCGTGTTTGGAAACGTGCAAATCAATCATGAAGTTAATCAGCCCTCGCTCTAGTCTCGCGCCAAGACCTTTGAACAATATGAAGTTGCTTCCGGCGATTTTTGTGCCCCGTCCAAAATCTACAATATCCAATTCCTCTGCAAGTTCCCAGTGCGGCCTCGGTTCAAAGTCGAAGGTTCTCGGATCGCCCCATCGCTTGATTTCTATGTTATCTTCCTCGCTAACTCCAATCGGAGTGCTTGAATCCGGCAGGTTTGGAATCGTCAATAGCATCTCATCAATCTGTTGCCTAAGGTCATTTGACTGCTTGCTCAAACTCTTCAGTTCTTGAGAGAGTTCTTTCATCTCCGCAATTTGTTCGGAGGCATCCTGCTTGTTCATCTTGAGTTGCGCAATGCCTTTTGAGATGGTATTCTGATGATTCCTGGCATTTTCTACACCGGTGACAGTCTCGCGCCAGTGACCATCTATCTCAAGCAACTGATCCAGAGGCGCGGTCATCCTCCGTTGATCGAGCATAGTTCGTATGGCATCAGGGTTCCGGCGAATGAATTTTAGGTCTAACACGAGGCCAACCTCCGTACTAGGACAAACGTCATGCGAACAAGAAAGGTATAGATAACAAAAAACCACAGACTGTTTGACGACCAAACAACCTGTGGTTTAGGTGAGATACAAACTGGCGGACCCGACGGGATTTGAACCCGCGATCTTCTGCGTGACAGGCAGATGTGTTAAGCCAGGCTACACTACGGGTCCGATAGGACGGCATTTGAACGTTGATTGGTAGGCGGGACAGGGCTTGAACCTGTGACCTACGGCTTGTAAGGCCGTCGCTCTGGCCAACTGAGCTACCCGCCCGGACCCACGACTCAATAAGCCCATAAAGTATATAGCAACATCTCCATTTTGTCAAGAGAAATTTCCTCATGCGAAGAGTAAAGGTTTCGCTTTCAAAGGCGTATCCAACTAGCGAATTGCTACGGGATGTATGTAAATGAGTAGATGGTCTATGGACAACACGTACACAATCCCAATCCAACGATAGTTACTGCAGTTTGGCCCTCCTCATTGGAAATTCAGATTGACACTTAACTTAGATAGTGCTATCTTATGTGGTTACGAGAGACCATGATGGAATTGATGAAGGTGTCAGCGTTCCTGTGCTGCGTGTTGCTCTGCACTGCTTGTGGGCAGATACATCGATCCAACGAAAGCGCGCACTTGATGGTAGGCGGGCATCGAAATCCATATTTTGAGCGTGGTAACGCCCATATTGAAAAGAAGGAGTATGACAAGGCGATTGAGCAGTACCAACAGGCATTGCAGTTGGAGCCAGATTCGGCAATTATCCATGCCGCTCTCGGTTGGGCATATTACAACGTGGGAATGTTGGATGCTGCAATCTTTGAAGCTGAAGAGGTGAATCGCCTCAAACCGAATGATCCGGAACTTCAGAAAATTCTGGAACTGTTGCATCAACAGCGGAGATGAAGAATCCATCATCCCCTGATTCAGGAATGCGTTAACGTACCAAGGAAATGGTCCATGAACCGCTCCGAATCGACATCCACGCATACCGAAGTGTTCGGTTTCCCGTCTATTGGGACGGTTAATCCCTGTACATGATCGGCACGGGTCTCAACAGCGATTCGCAACTCTTTCGTTTCACATAAGGTCGAATCAACAATCAACGCCACAGCCAAGGGGTCATGAAGTGTTGGACGCGGTTCAGGGTTGTCGCCGCCCCACAGGTGAATTAGCTCAAAGCAGATTTCGTTGATTGGGCGATGTACCGCACCAAGAGCTTTCACCTGATCATAGGTCATACGACATTTGGTCGTCACATCAAGCCCAACCATCGTAATCTTCGCACCGGAACCGAACACAATCCGCGCCGCTTCCGGATCGCAGAGCACATTCCACTCTGGCTTAATCCGGTCGATTGCGCCACCCATCAAGCAAATACTCGCCTTCTGTATGAGCTTAGGTTCTACGAGGAGCGCTGCCGCGATGTTCGTGAGCGGACCGACCGGAACAAGGGTAATGTCGCCCTGTCCCGACATGATAGTATCAATAATGAAGTCAACCGCCCGTGTCGGACGTGGATTAATCGATGGCTGCCGTCGGGTCAAAATTTCCATCTGTCTGGGCTGATGTTCTGCCGCGATTCGCTCCCAATCCGGAATGGATTGCGGAACGGTTTTGCCGATTCCGACATGAACTGGAATGCTTGTTTCGTCCAACGCTTCGAGCACACAGCACGCTAACTCGGCACGTTTTTCCGTATTCTTAAAGACAGTTGTCACACCAACCAACTCAATATCGGGGTTCAAAACGGCAAACGCCAAAGCAAGGGCGTCGTCAATGTCATCACCAATATCGGTATCAAATATAATCTTGTTCACGGCTACACCTCAAGGAATCTATGACATTATACTGCGTCGGGTATTCTACCAGAAGTTGACTGCATAATCCAGTCTTTCAACAGTAAGGGTTTTAAGGAACAAAAATTTAGGGAGTATTAGACGAATGTTATCCTCGGCAGAACTATTGACAATCCTCGGCGGTACACCTCTCTTCGCGGGGGCGCCGCAAGATGTATTGAGCACAGTGGGTAACAGAATGCAAATGCTCCGGCTTTCGGAAGGCGACATTCTCTTTAATGAAGGCGAATTGGCAGACGGGCTGTACCTTGTTGTGAAAGGAAAAGTCGCAATTTGGTCCGGTGCAGTTGAAATACGAGAGAGAATTGAAGGTGAATATGTAGGCGAATTGGCTTTGCTTGATGATTCGCCCCACAGTGCCATGGTCCGGGCGAAAACTGACGCTCTACTCCTAAAACTTCACCGCGACGACTTTCAGCAGGTGTTGTCGACCTCGCCGCAAGTCGCCAGTGGCTTACTTCAGATATTGGGACAGAAGATTAAACAAGATACGGTATACCAAATTGCCGCCGTACGCCGGCAGGAACAACACGAGTACGATCTTAAACGTGCCCATGAGATTCAAACAACAATGCTTCCCACTGGCAATTTTTCGCTGGAATGGATGCATCTGACAGGAAAGAGTCAGCCGGCAGCGCAAGTTGGCGGGGACTACTACGATTATTTCCGCTTGCCCGATGGTCGCGTCAGCGTGGCAATTGGTGATGCTGCGGGACACGGTTTCTACTCCGGTTTGTTGGTTGCTGTCGTGAGCAGCGGATTTGATTTTCAAATGGAAATCGATCCATCGCCATCCTCCGTACTTACCGCTCTTAATAAGATTGTGCGCAACTATCGACACACGCGCATGTTGATGACTTTTTCATATCTTATACTTGACCATACCGATCACACCCTCACGTTTGCAAATGCAGGTCACCCACAACCCTATCTATACCGCGCAGAAGAGCAGCGGTGGAGCGCGTTAAAAACCGATGATTTACCCCCTCTTGGAACGCGTTTGAAATTTCGTCCCGAACCGAAACAGATTAGCTGGCAACCCGGTGACCGTCTATTTCTATATTCCGACGGTCTGACAGAGGCGCGAGGCATCGGTGAAGAAGAATACGGAACCAACGCACTGGAGCGATTTCTCAACGATCATGCGCTCCATTCTCCGCGCAAAATGATAACTGCTCTGGATGCAGAGTTAGCCGCTTTCTGTTCTGGATGTCCGCTCGAGGACGACCTCACCGTTGTCGTTGTACATTTGCTATGATGTTCTGGTCATAACCGAAACAATCAAATTCCGCAGCGTGCTGCAATTAAGAAACCCCTGTCCCAAGTTGATTTGTAGTCGGTCTCATTCCATTACCACACCAACCGAACCGGAAAACATCGTGAGCCAAATCCCGCGTTCAGCATTCGGCTTAACCAAAGTGCCCGATGCTATGCGAGTTTATGTTGGAATGGTAATGTTATTTGTATTGCTACCACCCGCCTTGCCGGTCGGGAGTAAGCTTCCGACATCAGAGCCACTGTCGGAAGCTACACTAGGCGAACTCCTAATCCGAGTGACCTCTGAAGGCGATGCGGAAGCCA
The DNA here is from genome assembly GCA_965204085.1 of Candidatus Poribacteria bacterium. Taxonomy (GTDB): domain Bacteria; phylum Poribacteria; class WGA-4E; order WGA-4E; family JAJDTR01; genus JAJDTR01. The sequence continues at coordinate 1,632,582 of CBDBEE010000003.1, forward strand.
AACATCTGCACGGACGTTCCGCGATTCGCGTGTTCCACTCCCAAATGGGGGTTCAATCGATTTCTCGTGTTTTCCCTCATGTTGCAACTCCGAGGGCGAATCCGAACCTTGAACGCATCTATCTCCTGCGCTTTTCGACTTCTTCTAATCTCGGTTCCCTAAAAGCCTCCTATTCGTCTCACCCCTTAATCGAGGCAGTTGAATTTAACTATCAACGCCCAACGCTCGCTTCAAAAATCCTCCCCAACGATCCTCGATACAAAGAACAGTGGAATCTTCCCCTAATTGAAATGCCTCGCGCTTGGGCAATTGAGAAGGGCAGTCCTGACGTCATTGTCGCAATCGTAGACAGCGGCATTGATTATACCCATGAAGATCTTGTTCAGAAGATTTGGCAGAACGTAGACGAACTTCCCGATAATGATATTGATGACGATCACAACGGTTATGTTGATGACACCATGGGTTGGGACTTTACCGACACCCCTAATGTCGCCGCCGAAGGCGACTCGTTAATCGGCGACAACGATCCGATGGACGAATCGGGACATGGCACACATGTGGCCGGGATCGCGGCCGCAGATGTGAACAACGGACGTGGAGTTGCGGGGGTAGCGTGGAATTGTACCTTAATGGCGCTTAGGGCAGGAGCGTCAAACGGGGGCGGCACCAATCTTCAAGATGACGATTCTTCAGCCGCGATTGTCTATGCAGTGGACAATGGTGCGCGAATCATCAACATGAGTTGGGGTAGCACCCGAAATTCGTTTGTGATTCGTGATGCGATTGATTACGCGTACGCGCGCGGCGTACTCTTGGTTGCCGCTGCCGGAAACGAACGGGTGCCGGCCACAATTTATCCGGCGGGTTACCGCAAGGTGATTGCTGTTGCTGCTACCGATCAGAATAAACAGAGGTTTTATCAATCCAACTTTGGTGCATCAGTCGACATTGGCGCCCCCGGAAACGTCATTTTGAGTACACAAATTGGCAATCGCTACCGCCGGTTGACGGGCACATCCATGGCGACACCGCATGTGTCGGGTGTTGCTGCCTTAATCTTGTCAAAACGTCCTGGTCTAACACATGAAGAGGCCCGCCAAATAATCATTGCCACCGCAGATTCAATTACTGAAAGCCCGGAACTTGTCGATGCTGGAAATCTTAACGCGGCGAGAGCCTTGATGGCGAGCGGTTCAATGCAGGCACGAATTGCTTCGCCCGAAACAGGTAGTGGAGGTTCGAGCACTATTGGATTTATTGGGACTGTTGGTGGATTGAAGTTTAATTCCTGGCAGTTGATGTACGGCGGCTCGACGACGCCCACAACGTGGACCAGTATCAACTCTCCATCTTTCCGACAAAAGACAAATGAAAGATTGATAATCTGGGAAGTTCAAGAGGTGCCCGAAGGGATTTATACCGTGCGCCTAGAAGCCAAGGCGAAGAATGGCGAAGTTGTCCGTGACGAGGTCGTATTGTCCGTAGATAGAACGCCACCTATAGTTAGCGGTATCAAAGCGCGGGAGCAACTGTCAAGAGGTCAGTCTGTCGTATCCTTCACGTGGTCAACGGACGACTTTACGGTTGACACCCTTAATTACCGTGTTCAAAAAGAGCTGGCACCGTTTTCCTCCACAGCAGAAGCCGCGGCTGGCAAAGAACATTCTTTTTCGCTGACGCTGGCCCCCGGTCAGTACGATTATTTCGTCAGTGCACGAAATGCGGCGGGATTTGATACGATTGACAATAATAGAGGTAAATTATATCAATTGGAGGTAACGGGCACTCAGATTTCACCCCATGGGTTCGTCAAACAATCCACTGGCATTCCACCCATGCACGTCGGAAGTGTTACCGCAGATTTCGACCGGGATGGTTTGCTTGAAATTGTGGGGCTTCCCTTGATTGGCGATCGTGTTTCAGGCATCGAAATTTATGAGCGTACCCCTTCCGGTAGCTATGAACTCAAGCATATAAGCGCCTTCCCCTTTAACCCGTGGACAGTTGATGATACAGACGAAGACGGATTGTTGGAAATCTTGGGAAGCACCGGAGATAGAATCTTTCTTATTGAAAGTCTGACGCGCACCGGATACCCGGAACGGATAATTTGGGAATCACCTTTCCTCTCGGCTGGGCAGATTGCTGATCTTGATGGAGATGGGCGCAAAGAAATCGTCGGAGCTGATAACAATAACGGAGTAATTCTCCTTTACGAGAGTCGAGGAAATGATAGTTACGAGGAAATCCACCGTCTAATGAGTGAGACGGAGGGAGCCAACGCCTACGGCGAACAGTTTGGTATCGGAGATTTTGACGGCGACGGTAAAATGGAAATGTTGACAGGAGATAGTGAAGGAGAATTGCAACTCTACGAAGCAACGGGAAACAACCTGATAAAGCAGACATGGCAGTGGCGAGTCGATGGATTCGATGCTCATCAATACGCTATCGGAGACTTAAACGGCGATGGGATTTCTGATTTTGTCGTTGGTAATCGCAAGATTGAGCAAGATCTACCTTCACTGCCCTATCACTGGGAATTTACTCTCTTTACTACCACCGGAGACAATCGTTATGCCCCGGTCTGGTCGCAAGCGATTACCCCATATCGACTGCACGGCAATAGCATCGCTGTTGGCGACCTTGATGGAGATGAACGGAATGAACTAGCAATTCTCACGAATCCAAGCATTCATGTATTCCAACAAAATGGAGAAACTCTTGCGCCGATCTGGTATCACGACGTGTGGAACACACCAAACCTTGCCCTTGCAGACTTAGACAAGGATGGCTATCGAGAGATATTTTCCAATAGTCGAGATAATTTACTCGTTTTTGAGAATGCTCGCGCGGACAAAACGCGAGTCGGCGCTGATATTCAGCCGTGGAATCTGCTTGCGGCTCCCTTGACAGAAAAGCTTGTTCAGTTGACATGGCAAACCCCAAGCGATGGGGTTCTCTTCAACGTATACCGAGCAACCGTAACCAACCAAGAAAAAAGGGAATCACCACCGCCCGGAATGTCTGAATTTGGGCGAATCGTAGAGAACCTCGACGAGCCAAGATTTCTCGACAGAGGCTTAACGAAAGACACCATTTACTGGTACGCTGTTTCGGCGGTAGATGGAAACGGCATTGAGACGAATTGGACGGCTCCGGTATCGGCGACTCCGCGAATCCCGCCAAAGATGATTGCAGCGGAATATCTCGGAGGGAATCAACTCGTTGTTACGTTCAATAGGCAGATGGGAACGAATATAGGGAACGAAAAGCGGTATATCTTGCGCAAACCGGAGTACATTTCCGGTGTCATTCCTCAGTCAGCCATCCGTGACCGAATGGGAAGACGTGCAATTCTAGGCTTTCGTCAAACAGATCTAATTCCCGGTAGCGTCCATGAAATTGCCGTGTCGGAAGTTCAGGATAGCGACGGAATTCCAATCGACCCACGCACATCAGCCGTTCTAGTACGAATTGCGCCCGCAGCGGATCCCGTAGAATTTGATGATTTCACCCATCTGAGAGTTTTTCCAAATCCCGTCCGACCGAGCGAATCTCATAAAGGCGCTGTTACATTTGATGGGCTCCCTACCGGTACCGCTATCAATATTTACGACTCAAACGGCTCATTCGTAGAGAGGTTAACCGTCACAGTCGCTGACCGTGGTCGAAAGGAATGGCTGCTCTTGAGTAACGGCACATCCGACGTGGCGAGTGGTATCTACATCTATGTGCTGGAGTTCGGTAACCTGAAAAAGATGGGAAGAATCGCGGTCGTCAGATGAAGATGGTGGGCAGATAGTTGGTTTATGATTGTATGTCGATCAACGACGACGATCTGTGAAATTACCCACAAAATCGGACGAGTCTTCGTAGCGCAAACTGTTAGTTTGCGCATTCCACAACCTAACAGATCAAGCGAGCGAATAGCGAGTGATCAACTGAACGAATAGATCAAGTGACCGAATAGGGAACGCGATAGAGATCCCTTTTTCTTCAAAACTCGGTTTCTTCCCAGAGTCAAAGTGGCTTCAAGGTAATGGTTGAATCCACTCATCACGGGCAATTAAGGATTGATAATCATGGCAATCACTTCATCACATAAATCACAGTTCAGACAATGTTAACTGCCGACACCCAACACTTGCCATATGTTTTTAGAAAATAAACCACTTAGAACGATTCACTGGTGCCATTGTATCGACAATGAAAGTGGCGATCGGCACGAGTATCAAAGCCACTTTTGTCCCTCACGAAAAACTCCTGCTGAATTGCGAAATCCAGCAGGAGTGTCGGAGGTTGCGTTGCTGTAGCCGGCTTAGAACCTGTAGCCGACCTTGGAATACCAGTACGCGCCGTTGAATCCAAACGGGCTGAACTGACCGTACATGTTACCAATACCGGTGTCAGTTTGTGCGGCATCGCGCCAGACAGCTCCCGGATTCTCGTCAGGATAGGTGTTGAGGAGGTTTTGAACTCCGATGGTAAGGGTTAATCCGGAGGAACCGGTGTAGGTCGCCTCAAGGTCGACCAACATCTTTCCGGTATACGTTTCATTATCTTCAGAATCGAACCAATCACCGAAGAAACTGACCCTACCGAGCGCACTCAATTGATTGGTTACGGATTGTGTGGCGGTAAGGCTGCCACGTTGCTTTGGAAGGTTTTCCTCCAATTCTTTTATCCGCAGTTCGTCCAGCGTAATCGGATTAAAGTCGGTAACGGTGGTCTCTGTACGGTTATAAATACCGGTGAGATTTCCATTCGGTATTGGAACCGTGAGCACCACATCGACACCTTGGGTTGTGGTATCGAAGTCGTTGGTAAAGAATCGGAACTCTTGCAGGTTCGCCGCGCTGGTCACACCCGCTTTAAGCAACTCATCCTTCTGCTCGGCGGTCAGCTCAAAGTCCTGTGAGAGCGCCAACCGGTCCTTCATCCGAATATCAAAGAGGTCAACCGTAAGGTTGATATTCCGTACCGTGAACGCGATACCGCTGGTAAAATTCTTTGATGTTTCGGGTTCAAGCGCTTTGCCGCCCACCAACTCAGCCGCTCGGTTGGTTGACGGGATGGTGCCGTTATTGACCAAGTCATTCTTTTCAAAATTGAACTCGGTGGTAACATTGAACGTGTTCTGTTGGCCGGGAGTTGGCGCCCGGAACCCGGTGCTATAACTGCCGCGGAATTTCAGGTCCATCTCATCATTGGAAATCATACCTGCGTCGGAAAGGAAATCCTTGATGCCGATGTTGGTCGCCACCTTGTAGTTCACAGTGCTCCCAAAATCCTCGAAGTCCTCCCCTCGCACCGCGAGACCGACCAGCAGGTGTTCAAGCGGTCTGAGTTCACTTTCCAAGTAAGCTGCGACATTGGTGCGGTTCCATGTTCCTGCGGCAATTTGACTGAATCCCGAGAACCCGTTTGAGGCGGCACTGAAGCCTTGACCCGCCAAGGGTCCAATTTGATAGGATTCTCTCTGACCTTCTACAACCTCAAACCCTTCGTTTCGATATTCCAGTCCGGAAGCTAGGAATATCATATCGCTGAGCGAGTGCGTCACATCAAAGTTAAGGTTGTAATCGGTCTGGATGTAGTCACCCGGATCGAATTCCGTCGGAGTGTCAGGTCCCAGAGATGCATTCACGGTGTTAAAGATAAAGAAATCGGCATGATGGCGTCCGAAATAGGCGCTCAAATCCCAGTCGAGTGGCGATCCGAGTGCGTCTTCCAAAGCGCCGCCCTTGACCCCGGCGAGCACCGAGCTATCAATCGTCGACGCCCCGAATCTCGGAGTGAAACCACCCGGGAACATCTCTTGGAAGGTGAACAAGTTGGGATCTCTGAAGACTTTCGCCAATTCGTCTTGGTCGGGTACGTGGTTTGTGATTGGGATATTCGGGTATTCCGCGCCCGTCAAATCGCCGACCAGCAAGGTTGTTCCGCCATCCGTGCTAAATACCCCGCTGCGGGTATTGGGATTTCGGAAATAGAACCCGCCCTCAACCCGTTTGCGTGCGTAGTTTGCGTGCCCATAGAAATCTACGGAATCTGTGAGCGTACTCCCGTAATTGGCGAAGAACTTCGTGTCACCTTCGACAATCGGTTGGCCCCAGATTTGAGCCGGGTCTCTCACATTAAGGTTCCCGGCGCCTACCAAGTTGTTTGCGTCGCCACGCTGTATGGAGCGAATGGTCGGGTCTGCGCCGCCATATTCCAGACTAAGGCTGGTCCAGGCATCCTCGTTTCCCAAACCGATATTTCCCGCGACGGCAAACTGGCGTCCATCGCCGTCTTGATAAATACCGGGTTTGAATTCGATAGCCCCTCCTTCATGGTTGTCTTTCAACTGGAAATTCATCACGCCTGCAATGGCATCGGAACCGTATTGGGCGGATGCGCCGTCTCGGAGGACTTCCACTTGCTTTAGTGCAATTGCCGGAATCGCCGATAGGTCAGGCCCCTGCGCCCCGTCAGCCAAGCCATTTCCTAGCCAATGGATAACCGCAGCACGGTGTCGCCGCTTGTTGTTGACAAGCACCAACGTGTGGTCAGGTGCGAGTCCCCGTAGGTTCGCCGGGCGCACGACTGTTCCCGCATCACTGATGGGTTGTGTATTTACATTGTAGGACGGAACGATGTTTCTAAGCAGGTCCTGCAAATCTGTGACGCCCTGCTTGATGAACTCATCGCCACCAATCACGTCAATCGGCACGGCTGAATCAATCGCGGATCGCCGTTTTGCGCGCGTACCGATGGATACCACGCCTTCAAGCTCCACTATCTCGCCTTCCATGGACTCCATGGACTCCTCGGATTCCATTTCAGCCGTTTCTTCCGGGGCTTCCTGTGCGACAACTGTTGACAAAATGAAAAGCATTGCAACAATGCTAAGCGCTAGAACTGTTGCAAGCTTCGAAGATGACATCAAATTCATGCTCAAATCCTTTCGTTATTGCGAACGTTAACTTGCTTTCAAATGTGAGAGATTGGAACCTATTGTTTTTTTGCTTGTAACTAGGCTCTGTTGAAACGCCCGAAGAGCCAGATGACAGTAGAACTGGAATGGATAAATTTGCCGTAACTGTTTAGTGCATCGTTTGGTTCGTAGTATTACAGTTCGTCGCACGACCGATCTGAGCATATAAACCCCCGATCAGCCGGAATTAGCATTGTACTTCCCTACTCGGCGCGTTCCCTGCTCCCGCTCGGTCCGGATTGGCAAATCCAGACCGATGGACTAAACAATTACATCTTCTCGACACTGTGTTTCCACGAAAATGTGCTACGCTACGATTCGAGTCGGAACATAACTAGTGACCGCAGACTATGGTAAATGGCCGATTAAGACGACGCTTTGTTGAATCCCTACAAGATTCTAAGAAAAAATTGTATTTTTGTCAAGAAAATAATTACTTGCAATGTGATTTATTTGGTGTATGATTTTCTATGACCTACTATATCTGGACTGCAAGCGTGTCAGACAGTCGAAACTATAGCTAACGTCATGTATCATAGTATCGTATGTAGACTTAAATCACTAATTGCTTCTGGTAGATTTACTGTCGCTTGGCTTGATGGAATGATTGGTAGGATTAAGTTAACGGAGTTCGGCTACTATTTCTGGGGTTCTCGGTCGCAAAACCTTTAACTTAGCGATAATTGTTTATACTGCACGTTGCCGGAAATTGCGTGTTTTCGAGCGTCTGGTAAAGTAGCAGCCACGATCAAGCGAGATCATAGATTCCGTACCACAATCTGTTAGATTGTGATCGCTTTTGTACGACCATAGAGATCCCACTCCGAATCGCGACCTGCTGGTGCCGCGTAAGTCGTATTAGAAACCATAATTGTCGAGAAAACAAGCTCAATTTTACTGAATAGAAGGATCAAGCGACTGGATAAGGAGCGCGATAGAGATCCCGTAATCCGTGTAATCCGTTGAATCAGTGAAAATCCGTGATTCAGACAATCACCAAAACACCCCATAAACGGTTGGGTCAAGCGACTGGATAAGGAGCGATCAGGGAAGTGAGAAACGACCGCGATAGCCAATCCTGATAGCTAATCCCGACAGCTATCCCACGGGAGATCCCGCGACAGAGATCCCTGCGATCTCCGTCGCGAGACACTTATGCTGCGAAAACAAGCGCAATATTACCCAACGCAGGGTATAGTTCAGTCCAGAACTTACGCGCCAACAGGAAATCGCGACCTGGAGATCGCTCCTACATTACGCTCATGGGGTAGGAACAGGGATTAAACTGTAGCACGGCGAACCAACATTCCCAAAACAGATTGATGGACTAAACAGTTACCCCGTGATTTATTGTCCTCTTGGATAAGATCCGACGCACCGATGCTATCTTGTGCATCATCCTACGGGCACGAGCACCGTAAGTCCGCGTTCGACGAGTTCGACCGTAGCAGGGGTGTAGCCAATTTTCTCGCCATCCGCGTAAAGGAGGGTTGGTGGTTCTGTCTGGATAGTCAACGATTTTGTACGCTGGATATTGACAGCGGGATGGCTCGTATGTCCACCCCAGAACAACTTTATAAGCATGCTCAACACTGTTAGACGAGATACAGGTTCGATGATGCAAACATCAAACAAGCCATCGTTCACAACAGCGTTGGGTACAATCTTGAAACCACCCCCATAATGAGGTGTAATCCCGGTTGCTGCCAAGAGAATATCCCCCTCATACACGCCGAAATCGCCTTTCAGTTGCACTGAAGGAGAGTTGTAAGAAAAAATTGTTGTAATTGCGGTGTACACGTAGGTTGCCGTGCCGGAGAAGGGAACATTCGACTCCGCAGCCCGTCGGCTGACTTCCGCATCGAACCCGCACGTGACTATCGTATCAAAATACAAATCTCCAATCCTGCCAACGTCAACTTCAAAAAGTTTTCCGCTCAATAGCACTTGGATCGCCTGGTCCGGGTCTTTCGGAATCCCGAGTGACCTAGCGAAATCGTTTCCCTTCCCACACGGTATCAGTCCCAATACTATATTTGGTTTCGCTGCGATTGCGTTAACAATTTCGTGAATTGTCCCATCGCCGCCACATGCAATCAACCACCGACATCCGTTTTGAACGGCTTCTTGTGCCAAGCAGTGTGCATCACCGCGTTGGGTTGTGAGTGCGAGTTTACCCTTTCGTCCGTTGCTTGTGAGTTGCTGCTGAGCCTTTTCAGCAATGACTTTGCTCTTGCCTTTTCCGGAGATTGGGTTTGCAATGATTAGAAACTCTTCGGAGATTGATGTTTCAATACGGTTTTCCATGATAGTTTTAATGTGGTCGGTGATTCAGGCTAGATGGCCGGTTTATGGGGAACGGGGGATTCGCGCCTAAAAGATCCCTATCGCTTTCATCGGCACGTCACGTTGTGGCAAAGGGATAAGAGAGCAACTAGCGGGCCACGATAGGGATTTTCTGGCAGCCCTGACATTCCTTAACCTGAACGGTGGGAGCATTGTAACACCGCGGTCTACTGGTGTCAATAATGAAAATGATTCGGAAGTTATGTAGGTTGAATTGAATGGGTAAATGCGAATTGCTATCTAACGCGAACCGTAGGAAGGATTATCAACGATACTGCAGTGTGGCTAGATGGAATGAAACCCAACATTTCAACCCGGACGGTGATTTTCAAGTTGGATTTCACCGGATTCCGCGAGATTTTACGCAGAATCAAACATCAGTAACTAACTGTTCATTCGCTAAGTGTTTAATCCTTAATGAAATCGAGTTTTTTATAGTTTGTATCAAATGACCCCATGAGCTACAGTAAAGACAGATGGTATTCCCATCAACTACAATCAGCTCATGGAGGTCATTATGAAGCCACAAAGCAATTCACCCTACGGTATCAATCGTCTGGAATCAAAGTCGGCAAGGGCGGCAATCATTCAGAAGATTGCGTCAGACTTCAATCTGATGCCCATTCTTGCAGAAGCCTACTATAAACAGATTTCTTCTTACTTTGCCCAACATGCCGAAATCCAACTTACATCGGGCCAAATCTGCTATGAAGCCGTAGCAGCCGACGAACCGGCAGGTAAACATATCGCGTTGGCTAAAAAGGTCTCCTGCCGACTCACTCTGAATGATGTGCACACCGACCTTGAGGTCTTAGCCAATTACGGACTTGCGGGACTGAGACGACATCGAATCTTACGATTAACCAAACAAGCCTATGACCAAGATGCCTTGCTCAGCTATGAAGATTTAGCGGTGCTATTAACCACCAGCCCGGCAACAATCAAACGCGATATCAAACAGTTGAAACAGCAAGGCTTATTTGTAATGACTCGCGGCGCCAAACACGATATGGGCCCCGGCATTTCTCATAAGACACAAATCCTTGAGTTGTACTTCAAAGGATATCAGTTCACCGAAATTGAGCAAAAGACGAACCATACCGAACGCGCCGTGTTGCGATACTTGCGTGATTTCACTCAGGTAGCAACCCTCCATCATCAAGACTTTCCAAAGGAACAGATACGGCTCATTACCCATCTCTCTGACCGATTGATTCATGAGTATCTCTCCCTGTATGATGAATACAAACATACAGAGCGAATGACGACTTTACTTCGTCCTGAACCCGTTGATGAAAAAAAGGGGGAGAACTCATGAGCAAATCATTGACTCGAACTGAAATCAACGAGAAGAAAATCAGACGCATCAATGATAAATCACTGCGACAGCTGCTGATTCATCGCTTTATCAATTCCTATGGGTATGACAAAGGCGAAGTGACTGCAAAAGCCATTGTCGATGACATCGTCAAAACCATTGAGGACTATTTCCTGATTCGCTTGCCACTTGATAAACTAGCCTCTGGGGAACAACTCCCTAATGAACGAATGCTTAGCTATGGTCAACTGGTCTGGATGGCTGTGCCGATTGATGAATATCCACAGAAAGGGAAGTCAATCGTTAAAACCCGTATGAAGCCTGTGGTTTTAACCTTTCTCGCCCCCGAGGATACTGAACACTATTACAGCGGCTTCAGCTCCCGTGAACTCAGAATCCATCGATTGGTGCGATGGTGTTATCAAGCCTATGACCAAGGTGCATTGTTGACTCAACTAGACCTTGCCATGTTGCTCAACGTCCGCGATCCGGTGGTGAGTGAGTATGTCAATGAATGGCAAAGCACCAGTGGAAAAATCTTGCCCACTCGCGGCAACATTCACGATTTATCCGCAGCAATTACTCACAAGAAGGAGATTATCACCCTTTATCTACAAGGGCATCTAACTCCCACTATTGCTGCCAAGACCAAGCACTCCAAAGAAGCTGTTGACCGATACATCCACGATTATGAGTCTGTAAAGATTGTTCGCACTGCTACCGATGATATTGACAAAATCTCTCAGATTACCAAACTTTCCAAGCGCGTCATCTCTCAATATCTCGACCTAATTCCTCAACATTTACTCAATGACATGGACGCAAACCTGGCAAGAAAATCTGACCCCGGTAAAGATACCACCGTCCAGTCCAATTCCCAACCCAAAGGAGACCGGCAATGACAGAATAGGACCACCTAGAATTTTAGCTCGGAAAACACCGTCTCTTTCTTTAGCATTGGCTTGGCACGCGATATCCTTTTTGGTATACTTAGCCTTGGTTCTATCCAGTCGCATGAATTTCTTGAAGAGTAGACTCGTTAAGCCAACCCAGCTAGCTCATTTGATGATGGCTCGAAGCCAATACATATGGGCATTCCAGCTATCATAGGGTCATTTGATACTATTTCTTCAAAACTCGATTTCTTCCCTGAGTCAAAGCGGCTTGAAGGGAATGGTTGGATCCACTCATCACGGGCAACTAAGGACTGGTAATCATGGCAATCACTCCATCACATAAATCACAGTTCAGACAATGTTAACCCCCGACACCCAACACTTACCATATGTTTTTAGAAAATAAACCGCTAAGTGGTTCTCTCGATAAATTTATATGGTATATTTATCGGTGATATGCCTCGGATAACTCACCCTATAATTGAGTTAACCAAGGTTATTCCATATACAATTATGCCATAAATACTTACCGAGAAAACCACTAAGTGGTTCATTCGCTAAGAGTCTATGGCATCGTCTCAAAGTAGTAGGTACACGCCGTGTGCCGTAAACCACACTGTACCACCTGACTCTAGGTAGGAGCGACCTCCCGGTCGCGAACTCTTTAATTACATTAAATATTTACCGAGAAAACCACTGGGGGTAACTTAAGCTTAATGAAACCATCAAGCGAATGGATAATGAGTGATCAACTGAACGAATAGTGAAGGCGATAGTAGATCCTGATAGAGATCCCTTTTTCTTCAAAACTCGGTTTCTTCCCGAAGTCAAAGTGCTTCAAGCTAATGGTTGAATCCACCACTCATCACGGGCAACTAAGGATTGATAATCATTGCCATCTCTCCATCACATCAATCACAGTTCAAGACATTGGAACCGCGTGAGGTGCACCCTAAAACGCTTAACCTGATCCCCATTGGGATATTCGTAGCCAAAGCTCTTTGTCCGCAATAAAAAAAGCGCCTCCCACCGGTAAAGTCCTCACCGAAAAGGAGACGCTTTTTGTTACTATCGCGAAGTAGAAGAATCACACGTCAAGCCGCCGTGCTTGCCGTTGATTAGCCGCGACGGGTCAAACTCAATCCGCCTATAACTTTTGCTATCACACAGGGAGAATATATTGTGGATTGCGGTCCAACCCGCCGCTACCCGTCTACTTCACGATGACCATGCGGCGCGACGCCGAATAATCGCCCGCGGTCAGCCGGTAGACGTACACGCCGCTTGCCACATGTTCGCCGTGCGTGTTTCTACCGTCCCAATAGATGGCATCGCTTCGATTCGTATAACGCCTCGCCGGTTGATAACCCACATCAATCGTGCGAACAAGACGGCCGCTCACGTCATAGATGGACAAACTCACATCGGAGGCGGTCTCCAACCGATACGGAATCCACGTCTCCGGATTAAACGGGTTCGGGTAATTGGGCAGTAGCTGGACTGTCGTCTGTTGCTGTGCCGTAGCCTCGCGTTCGTCTTTTTCTACCGCATCGTCCCACCTCACCCCCAAATCCCACAGGTGAATCAAATTGTCGTAACCCGCGCTTGCGAGAATCCCGTCTCGACTGATAGCGACATCACGCCCCCATCTCGTATGGCGTTCCAAAACGTTGAGCGGCACACCCGATGTCGTATCCCAGAGCCGCACGCTCATGTCTTTTCCCGTACTGGCAAGAATTGCGCCGTTCGGGTGGAACGCCACGCCGAATACCCAGTCGGTATGCCCTTCAAGAATACGAGAATCTTTGGTTTCCACATCCCACAGCCGGACGGTGCCATCCGCGCTGCTGCTGGCAAGGGTGTTGTCCGCGCCGAACGCGACGTTCAACACCTGCTCCTCATGTCCCTGGAGCAGCTTCTCTATGCTACCCGTCTCATAATCCCAGAGACGGATAACCGTATCACCGCCGCCACTGGCAAGAAATCTTCCGTCCGGGCTGAAGGCAACACTCCACGCGCGAACCGAATGGGCGCGTAAACGGTGCTTACGCTCTACCCTATTCGGGTTGCTAATATCGTAGATATAGACATACCCGCCCTCCGTTGCGGCTGCCAGGGTGTTGCCATCGGGGCTGAAGGCTAGACTCCAGACGGCGCCGGCGTGTCTGAGCACAAACTGCTTGAGCCTACCCGTCTCGGTGTCCCATAAGAGCACTCGTCCGCCCCTGCCGCCGCTTGCCAGTCTGTTTCCGTCCGGACTGAAGGCAACCGAACGCACCGCGTACTTATGACCTCTACGCTCAAGGCTGGTGGCTGTGAGTGAACCGCCAAGAGTCCGCTTTAGTTCGCGGGTTTCAACATCCCACATGCGGACAGTCGTATCGCCGTGCGCGCTGGCGAGCGTTTTCCCGTCCGGGCTGAAGGCGACGCCGTATACCCTGTTCATCTTGAGATTATCCGGATTGGGTGCAACTTCAAGCGCGTCGACGTATGCGATATCGAGCGATGACGCTGTGGCTGTAGCCGTAGCTGTAAACACGACAGGCTCGTCTATTCCGTCGACAGACGCTTCCACGGCGAATTCGCCGGGAGTATCGCCAAACCTAATTGTGGCAGAGGCTTGTCCATTGGCGTCCGTGATTGGTGTGGAATCTAGCGCCGGTCCGTTTTCGGCGAGTTCAAACTGAACCGTGACACCTTCTACCACACGCTCCTGTTCATCTCGCACCTCAACCACGAGGGGATTCGGAAGCGTGGTGTGAATTCGAGCCGATTGATTGTCGCCCGATACTTTGAGCAACAGTCGGGCAGTGGACAGTCGCGCTTCGCTGGGCTGTACAACTGTGACGTCGATGCTCTGCGTGGCGGTCGCGCCGTGTGGATCGGTCGCCGTCACCGTGAGTGTTGCTGTTCCCTCCGCGATTCCCACAATCGTCAACGAGCTGCCGGACATGCCGGCTGATGCGGCGCTATTACCTCCCGCGACGGAATAGCTCAACGTATCCCCGTCCGGGTCGCTGAATGAAACTTGGACAATCTGAGTGGCGCCGACAGGCAGCGAGATGTATTGAGCGGATCCCACCGGCTGGGGTGGACGGTTGTTGACGTTGTTAGGCGGCGCATTAGGATTAGTGATGACTTCGGGCTGGTGAGGATCGGGGGGAGGGTCAGTGTGACGCTCTCTTTCGTGTCTTACCGTAGCCGTGAATGACACGGTTGTGCTCGTTGTCCCATCGTCAGCCGTTACTGATATGGTAGAAGAACCTTCTGCCACCGGAGTAAGCGTCAGCGTCGAACCTGAAACGCTCACCGTCACATAGCTCGTGTTTGAAGAGCTTGCCGAATAGGTGAGGTCGTCTCCATCGGCGTCGCTGAAGCTGCTTGACAAATCAACGGTTGTCGCACCGTCGGCTACGGTGAGCGATACAGCGGAAAGCGATCCCGTAGGCGCGTTGTTTGCCGGCGCGCTCACCGTAACGTCAAATGTCATGCTCCCGGTTCCTTGCCCATCGTTAGCCGTCACCTTTACTGCGGAAACGCCTGTAGCCACCGGAGTAATCGTTAGCGTAGAACCTGAAACGCTGACAGTCACATAGCTCGTATTTGAGGAAGATGCTGAAAAGCTAATCGAATCCCCATCGGGGTCGCTGAATCTGCTTGCCAAATTATCGGTCCATGCGCTGCCTCCCTCGGTGAGAGTTACACCGAAAATCGCCCGTCCTTGGGGCACGTTGTTGAGCACCCTAGCCGTGAACGACACGGTTGTGCTTGTTGTCCCATCATTCGCCGTCACTGTTATGGTAGAATCGCCTCTAGGGCCCACCCTAGTAACCGTTAGCGTTGAACCTGAAACGCTGACAGTCACATAACTCGTATTTGAGGAAGATGCTGTGAAGGTGAGTGTATCCCCATCGGGGTCGCGGAAACGGTGCGCCAGATTAATGGTTCGTGTGCTGTTCCCTTTGGAGAGCGTTACATCGGGTAAAAATCCCTGCGGTGGGTTGTTGGCCGGCGCGCTCACCGTAGCCGTGAAGGACGCGACATATGCGATGTTCCCATCGTCAGCCGACACGTTAATATTGGAAGAACCTTCAGCCACCGGAGTAAGCGTTAGCGTTGAACCGGACACGCTCGCAGTCACGTGGCTATGATTAGAGGAGGTTACTCCGTAGCTGAGTGGATCTCCGTCGGCGTCGCTGAAGCTGCTTGATAAATTAATGGTCTGTGCGCCGCCCCCTACGGTAAGCGTTACATCGGAGAGTGACCCGGTCGGCGGACTGTTGCCTATCGAAGCCAAGAATGACGCGGTTGTGCTCGTTGTCCCGTCGTTAGCCGTTACCGATATATCAGAAGCGCCTTCAGCTACCGGAGTAATCGTCAGCGTTGAACCCGATACACTCACGGTCGCATACATCGTATGAGAGGAGCTTGCCGTGAAACTGAGCGTATCCCCGTCGGGGTCGCTGAAGCTGCTTGACAAATCAACAGTCTGTGCGCCGCCCGCTACGGTAAGGTTTACACGGGAAAGCGAACCCGTAGGTGCGCTATTGGTCACCGTCACCCCAAAGGCAGTCCTCGCCCACCTGCCACCGGGATCCGTCGCTGTAATGGTTATCTTCGTCTTCCCTTTCCCCTTCGGCGTGATGCCGATTTTGTCGGTTACAAAGAACGTCAAATCCCCTATAGTAACTGTTGAGAAGCGCAATCCGGCTGTTGCAACAGATGTATCGCTGGATTCAACTGAATAAGAGAGCGTATCTCCGTCCGGATCGCTGAAGATGCTTGTTAGCGACTTGGTGACTGTGCCATCACTTTTACTTATTGTCATAGCCGATACCGGGCTCGTTGAAGGCCCTCGATTAGCCATCGCATCCGTTAGCGGCGCGGCGAAAAGAACTAGCAGGAAAAAAAACCAGTACAGCTTCGGAAAAGTTCGGGTTTGGGGTGCGTTTGCCCCATCTCTCGGTACAACAAATTTCATAGTCAAGTATTCTCCCTTTATTCGATTACTTGATGATGTGTGATAGATTTGGAACTGCAACTGGGTGAATACTATAGAAAGAACCGTGCCAACGGCGAGATAGGCGCGGAAACCCTGTGATAGCGCGGGTTCGGGGGAATTCGCCGGTTTTTACTGGATTGGGGCACAATGCACCAGTTTCGAGAGGGTTTGAGGTGAAGAAATGGTGCGGGAAGGCAGTGATAGCAAGGCGTGCGGTGCTTAGTGGCGCGAAACGCACCACTGCGGCATTATGCCACAGGTGAAGGGAAATACGCCGGTTTTTACCGGATTGTGGGATATTGCAACAGTTTGGGCGGGGTTAGGCTAGGGAGATGGTGCGGGAAGGCAGTGATAGCAAGACATGCGGCGCTTGTGTTGGAGAATGCCATACCTGTGGCATTATGCCACAGGATGAGGGGAAGTAGTCGGCTATGTCATTCTTGGAGGCTGTAGGTCTTCATTTTCCGGTGTAGGGTCAATCTATCGTAAGTGTTTAGTGCAAGTAAGCAGGTCGCGATTCGGAGATCGCTCCTACAAAATAAGCAATTCTCAGCAGCGTGGAGTATAACTGTCGGTAGGAGCAATCTCCGAATCGCGACCTATTTAAATCTTGGTAGCCCCAGAGGGGCGGAAGGTGTATAGAAACATTGATTCGACCTACAGCAAAGCCCCGGAGGGGCGACAGGTGGAAACTGCGGACGTTACCCCATTCAATTTCGTTCGCTTGGTGCTGTCTCTACAATCGGCGAAGCAAGCCTTAAATCTTGAAAAGCGCAATTTCTGACAGCGCACGATATAGATGATGTAAGGCGGTGTATGGCACACAGGGATCTGCTATCGCGCTCATTATTCATTCGCTTGATCCTACTACTTTCGCTATAGAGTAACCGGAGATTAGAAAACGCCCGAAATCGAAATCCGCTGCGAATCACCGATATCGTGGGCATTGAAAGCGTAATCTGCAAACATAGTTGCTTCGCCCATGCGGAGGCGTAATCCGGCACCAAGCGCTAGCCTTTCATCCTCCGTTCCTACACGAAAAGCAACCACATTGAGTAACCAGTATTCCGCTCCTAAACGAACGAGTGGCCGGCTTGATTCTTCCTCGAGTGAGAGGTCTTTTCGATTCGTCTGCAGATCGGCACCAATTGTAATATTGCCGATTACAGGCAGAACGCGCTGATAGGAAGCGCCAAATCTGAATCTCGGATCACGTGTAAAGGTTGGTTCAGCATCGGTATCCCAGCGAACTTGAGTGCCAGTCGCATCTTCCAGCATCCCACCGATGTGAAACCCAACGAAGGGACCTAGTATAAAGCCGATGTCTAAACCGGTTCCGGACCCGGTGTTTTCAAAGATGGACTGTTTCAAGAGTTTGAAGTTCGCACCTATTGACAAGTTCGTGCCAACCTGCCGCGCATAAGAAACAAGTAGGGCATTGTCCGTGTTGCTGAAATAGCCCGTCACGGTCGGCGGCTCAAAGTACTGACCGTCGTTTTCACTTTTTCCGGGTATCCCATCCAACTCCAGAAAATCATCGTCGAGACCATTTCCATTGGTATCCGTAAATGTCGTAAGCGGAATATCGTCAACGCCTAACCGGATCCAACTAATCCCGATGCTCCCGAATCCATTGAATTGATGCACATAGTTGACAAAATTATATTCTACAATTCCCTTGTTGAGAAAGCCTCCGTCCTCTGCTCCGAAGGAGTCCGAATACATGATAGAGAATGCGTGCTTTTCAACCTTCGCAAGCCCCGCCGGATTCCAGTAGGCTGCAGTTGCGTCATCGGCGATCGACACAAAAGCACTCCCCATTCCTAACGCTCTCGCTCCGACACCATGACTGAGAAATTCAGCCGTATGGCTACCATCCTCGGCACTGGCGAAGTTTAGAATGATAGCTAGGGTCAAGACTAGCGAGGTCACGAGCGTGAACGCGCATTTCTCCAATTTCATGATTCACACCATTCTGGCTTGATTGTTTATAGTCACTTACATTCATATTTACACATATTTCGGTAGGTGATCAACTGAGTGGATAGCGAAGGCGATAGAGATCCCTTTCCAACCGCACCTTCGAGTCTTGACAAACACCGGTTCGGTTAGGAAACCGCACCTACCGCAGTGTATAAATAACCCAAGTTGCCACCTTTGTTCAACAGGAGCACAGAAACCGAGTTTTTTATAGTTTGTATCAAATGACCCCATGAGCTACAGTAAAGACAGATGGTATTCCCATCAACTACAATCAGCTCATGGAGGTCATTATGAAGCCACAAAGCAATTCACCCTACGGTATCAATCGTCTGGAATCAAAGTCGGCAAGGGCGGCAATCATTCAGAAGATTGCGTCAGACTTCAATCTGATGCCCATTCTTGCAGAAGCCTACTATAAACAGATTTCTTCTTACTTTGCCCAACATGCCGAAATCCAACTTACATCGGGCCAAATCTGCTATGAAGCCGTAGCAGCCGACGAACCGGCAGGTAAACATATCGCGTTGGCTAAAAAGGTCTCCTGCCGACTCACTCTGAATGATGTGCACACCGACCTTGAGGTCTTAGCCAATTACGGACTTGCGGGACTGAGACGACATCGAATCTTACGATTAACCAAACAAGCCTATGACCAAGATGCCTTGCTCAGCTATGAAGATTTAGCGGTGCTATTAACCACCAGCCCGGCAACAATCAAACGCGATATCAAACAGTTGAAACAGCAAGGCTTATTTGTAATGACTCGCGGCGCCAAACACGATATGGGCCCCGGCATTTCTCATAAGACACAAATCCTTGAGTTGTACTTCAAAGGATATCAGTTCACCGAAATTGAGCAAAAGACGAACCATACCGAACGCGCCGTGTTGCGATACTTGCGTGATTTCACTCAGGTAGCAACCCTCCATCATCAAGACTTTCCAAAGGAACAGATACGGCTCATTACCCATCTCTCTGACCGATTGATTCATGAGTATCTCTCCCTGTATGATGAATACAAACATACAGAGCGAATGACGACTTTACTTCGTCCTGAACCCGTTGATGAAAAAAAGGGGGAGAACTCATGAGCAAATCATTGACTCGAACTGAAATCAACGAGAAGAAAATCAGACGCATCAATGATAAATCACTGCGACAGCTGCTGATTCATCGCTTTATCAATTCCTATGGGTATGACAAAGGCGAAGTGACTGCAAAAGCCATTGTCGATGACATCGTCAAAACCATTGAGGACTATTTCCTGATTCGCTTGCCACTTGATAAACTAGCCTCTGGGGAACAACTCCCTAATGAACGAATGCTTAGCTATGGTCAACTGGTCTGGATGGCTGTGCCGATTGATGAATATCCACAGAAAGGGAAGTCAATCGTTAAAACCCGTATGAAGCCTGTGGTTTTAACCTTTCTCGCCCCCGAGGATACTGAACACTATTACAGCGGCTTCAGCTCCCGTGAACTCAGAATCCATCGATTGGTGCGATGGTGTTATCAAGCCTATGACCAAGGTGCATTGTTGACTCAACTAGACCTTGCCATGTTGCTCAACGTCCGCGATCCGGTGGTGAGTGAGTATGTCAATGAATGGCAAAGCACCAGTGGAAAAATCTTGCCCACTCGCGGCAACATTCACGATTTATCCGCAGCAATTACTCACAAGAAGGAGATTATCACCCTTTATCTACAAGGGCATCTAACTCCCACTATTGCTGCCAAGACCAAGCACTCCAAAGAAGCTGTTGACCGATACATCCACGATTATGAGTCTGTAAAGATTGTTCGCACTGCTACCGATGATATTGACAAAATCTCTCAGATTACCAAACTTTCCAAGCGCGTCATCTCTCAATATCTCGACCTAATTCCTCAACATTTACTCAATGACATGGACGCAAACCTGGCAAGAAAATCTGACCCCGGTAAAGATACCACCGTCCAGTCCAATTCCCAACCCAAAGGAGACCGGCAATGACAGAATAGGACCACCTAGAATTTTAGCTCGGAAAACACCGTCTCTTTCTTTAGCATTGGCTTGGCACGCGATATCCTTTTTGGTATACTTAGCCTTGGTTCTATCCAGTCGCATGAATTTCTTGAAGAGTAGACTCGTTAAGCCAACCCAGCTAGCTCATTTGATGATGGCTCGAAGCCAATACATATGGGCATTCCAGCTATCATAGGGTCATTTGATACTATTTCTTCAAAACTCGGTTTCTTCCCGGAGTCAAAGTGGCTTCAAGGTAATGGTTGAATCCACTCATCACGGGCAACTAAGGATTGATAATCATGGCAATCACTTCATCACATAAATCACAGTTCAGACAATGTGAACTACCGACAACCAAACACTTGCCATATGTTTTTGGAAAATAAACCATTTAGCGAACGTGAACCAAAAACTCGGTTTCTCTGTTATAGGTAGCAACTTGCGTTATAACAACAGGACATTTGTTGTCAGAAGCAAAAGAATACTTCAATATCTTTGCGCAAAAAACGGGCCTTTCCTCTGGAAGGGAGGATACTCTTGTTTGACTCGTATCACGCCTTGGAGAGTTGCAACACTGTATGCTCGGATTGACTCGCGCCGGGGGACGTCCCGTAGAAGACCTCCGCTTCGAGTCCCCAAGCCAGCTTGTAAGCGGCAAGGATTTGGATTAATCCGCTAGAGATGTTTCCATGGCATAGTACCGCGACTGTGCCGCCGCCACCGCCGGACGTAATTCTTGCGCCATAGAAGCCTCCTTGTATTCCAATCTTTCGCACAGAATTTACAATCTGTTCAATTTGGGGAGAACCGAGTCCCACCCGATACCGATAACTCCAGTGCGACGCATACATGAGTATACCGGCGTTGGTCAAGTGGGTCCTCACATTTTCGACATCGGTAGTGGAATTCTTGATACATCGGATGAACTTCTTGACACGAGTATTTTCATAGATTGGGTGTTCGACACGACTTCGAATATGGTAGGTTTTTTGGGGATCGACCTCAGTCGCAGAGTCCACCGTCCCACCATATAGATTAAGGAAATGTAGTCCCTTCATCCGGGCAGGCAAATAACTTCGATACTTTCGACGGAACTCCCGAACACCGAGATCACATAAATAGTTGCTCCGCAGTTCCTCATCGCCTAACTCTTTTTGCAGGATGGTTAAACCCATAAATGCAGCAGTGCGAGCATCAACATAGTCGGAATTTGAGGAACGTTTGACTCGGCTGTGTATACCAATTACCCGTGTCTTGAGCGGTAGCGGCACAGCTTCAAGAACAGGTTCTGGTTGGCGGCAGATAGAGAGAATTGACCCCCGTTCTCCGGAAGCGGAAGCAATCTGGTCTGTCGCACCGCACGGCATGCCGACAACGCGGTTTTCTACAATTTGCCCAATTCGAGCAATCTCTTTCGCGTCAATTCCCAATTCATAAATGACGTTAGCCGCCATTAGTGCTGCCACTTCAATCGCGGCAGAAGAGGCTACACCCGCTCGCATCGGGATGCTGCTTTTAATTGCAATCGTTGCGCCGTGAGGAAGCTGCTTGATTTTGCCCTCCCTGAGTAGAACGTAGATTCCTCCAAGCACATACGCCGCCCACGCCGATTTGGGATTTCGTGTGAAGAGCTGACGAATCTGATTATACGATTTAAGCTTGCCTCGGACATAGAAATCGTCTACGGAAATGCGTAAACCTGACAATGAGCCGCTATCAACTCCTAGGCTCAATGCTCTGAGCTGCGTATCACTTCGCACTTGACAGCCAATGACCGCTCCGTGTTCAAGTGTCAATGCGGCGACATTTGCTCCGCAGTAGTCGGCGATCCCGCCCATGACATCCAACCGCGCCGGTGCTCTCGTAATAACAACCTTTCCGCTCTTTTCAAAGCCGGATTCACCGAATAGTTGCTCGTCTTGAAACCGAAGCATGGACTCAAATTCAAGGATTTCGTGAGGCTTGATTTCGGGGCCGGAAATGCGATCTATTTTTATGGGTTGTCCACCTTTTAATAGGTCCTCCGTGCTCATGATGATTCACACCCCATGATTCCCGTTAAGCAAGCGTCAACCCCGGCGCAAGAATTAGTCCGGTTTTCTGTTTTTTGCCCTAATTCCCTACCGTGGTTAAGGGACGACTACGGTGACGTTTTCTCCATCCGTCAGAGCATGTTGGCCCGCAACAACCACTGCATCCCCTTCAGCAAGCCCTTGGGTTACCTCAACATCACTCCCCTGTGACAGTCCAATGTCGATTGTCCGTCGCCTGCTTACCCCTTCCACGACCACAAAAACGCTGCGAAGGTGACGAGTTGCGTCTTCCAGCACCGAAGAGCGCGGAATCAGAACCGCATTTTCATGAACCTCAACGGGAATTGTCGCCTTGGCGAACATGCCGGGCTTCAAGTTCATTTCTTGATTCTCGACTCGGATCTCAATCTTTGCAGTGCGACTTGACGGATCGAGCGTGGGACTAATTAGCGAAATCTCACCTATTGCGGGATCCGCCAAAGCATCGACCCGAATAGATGCTTGTGCACCCGGTTTTAACTTGGCGAGATCCGATTCGATAACGCTGAAAACTGCCTTAACTGTCTCCATCTCAACAATTTCAAAAATTGGTGATGTTGGCGACGCCATTCCACCGAGATCTAGATGTCGTTTTGCCACAATACCCGATATTGGGGCATAGATTGTTGCATCATCTAACCTTTCTTGCGCTAGTTGTGATGCGGCTTCCGCTTGCTTCATAGCTGCCTCTGCCGCGACAATTTCCGCTTCCCAACTTTTGGCAGTCTCCAAGTCTCTGGCAGTCGAAAGATTAGCTTCCGCCTTTTTGAACTGTGCTTCAGCTAGCACGATGTCTTTTTCCCAAGTGCGCGTCGCCATCTGGGTGCGTGCAACTTTAAGTGCGGCTTCCGCTTGCCGTACCTGTGCTTCTAGGGATCGGATATCTTCTGGGCGTGCCCCATTCTCGATAAGCCGAATCTGCTCAGAAGCAATCTTGTATTGCGCCTGAGCCACGTCCAACTGTGTCTGCGATGTTTCGAGTGACTGCGCGCTGATTGCCCCATCTGCGAAGAGTTTTTGCATTCGATCATAGTTGTTCTGGGCATTTTCGTAGTTGGCGTCAGCTTGATCTAGAGTAGCTTGCGCTTGTTTGCGATCTTCTTCTCTAGCCCCACGTTTTATTTTCTCCAAGTTTGCTTGAAGTGATGTCAACCCGGCTTCTGCCCCCTCAATCTGTGAAATGGTGCGAGTTTCCGACAAATCCTTGACCTGTTGAAGAGAAGCCATTGCCGACGATGCATCGGCTTCTGCGACGTGAATCTTGACCTTAACGCGCCCTTCCGCTAGCTGTTTTACCTGCTCGTAGTTTGTCTGTGAAGCCTGGAACGCTGCTTGCGCCTGCGTTAGTTGAAGTTCAAGTTCATCATGATCGATAACCGCCATTGTGTCACCACTATTCACACGGCTACCTTCGTTTACACGCATCTCAATGACTCTTCCTGGATTTTCGGGAAAGACTGTTACTCTTGAATTTGCGGTTATCGTGCCGGATAATTGCAATACAGACTCGATGGTTGCTCGTCTTGCTTGAACCACCTCTACAGGTTTTGACACCACTGAAGCGGCGACTTCAGTCGTGCCGGACCGTTGTTTGGTCACAACCCTTAAGACAACAATGCCTACAATAACAACTACAATGATTGCAATAATCAACTTTTTCAACGTCACGTCTCCGAATATTTTAGCGAAATGGTGAGAAGTTTATCAGAATCCTATACAGTTAATCGAAAAAGTAGGCCAAGATTTTTTCTTGCCCTATAAGACGCGTCGGTTTCGTTCTTATACTAATTCGTAATCCACAAGTTACAAAACCGAGGGTTCGTAGTAGTGCAATTCATTGCACGTCTCGAATCAACTGTAACATTTAGATTTTGAAATGGTATTAGGAGAAACTATCTAGTACATTCGGCTTCGCGGGCGAGTGCTCCCATTGGGTCCCATGCCGGTAATACAATCGGCTCCTCCTCAAGTGCTGCACGCAGCTCATCGGGCAGATAGTCCTTACGCGCGGCAATCTCAAACATGTACTCGTCGAACCAGTTGTCATTCATGAGGTAGAACCCTTTCCTACCTTTATCGTCGCCCCAACTATTTTCGACGCGCCAGCGTCGTGGAAATTGTTCGTCACGTTCCTGGACGACATCCACTCCTGTGAATAACATGGCGTGTGTCATAAAGGTTTGATGATATTGGAGTCGGTCCGATTTCGCAAGAGTTAGGGACGTATCGTAAATTCCCTCGTAATCGTACAATTCTGCATCCCATAGCCCGAGATCTGAGCGCATCATTTTTCCGACATCGCACCCCATCCAGACCGGCTCACCATCTGTGATGATTTTCATTGCAACTTGCTTCATAAAGTTAATGTCCACGTTCAGATATTTGACGATAGTACCACCTTCGACGTTGCCAAGGCATTCAACGGTAAAGGTTTTGCCGATGGGGCTTGTTGGGCGTGGGTCGTGAACGAGGCAGACATAGTCATCAATCGGAACAGTGATATACTTTTCCGCGAACTCCTGCGGTGTCATGATGCCTTCGCTATGAAACTTCTTGTCAGCATCGTTCCACTGCCAGTTGAAATGAGTGGGCGGTGTGCCAAGATGGATCGACAGAATACGGTAAACCGTACTCACAATCTCGTCCTTTGCATCAAGCAACTCGTCAAGACTTGCGCCTTTTTCAGCCATGTCACGCAGTGTCTTGGCTCCCTCGCGCAGTTTGTGTGTGAGGATGTCATTCATCTTCGCTGAGTTCGAGGAACTTTCTGTCTCGGGCATGAAGGCTTGGGGAACAAGACCGTGCTTTTTAATCAGGTTGACAAACATGTTCCATTGTCCCCCATCGTCAAGCGGGCGCTCAAGCAGCCATGCCACGGAACGTTCGTCTACGGGACGGTTCGCTCGCTCAATAATCCGCTGCAGGAAATAGTTTGCGCGTTCAAGTTTGTCCCAGAAGAACGTGTAGTTTTGACTGAATTCAAACTCTTTGAGATTCATCTTCTCCATCGCACCGACCCGAAGAAGATTCAACCCCGCGAACATCCAACATCTGCCGCTTCTCTTCTGATTGGTGACACTCCAATCATCCAGCACATGACTGAAAGTAAAATCGCTGTTGCTAACCACCTGACGATTTAGCGCGATATCGTCCACGGTAACTTTGCAGACGGCGTTCTGCGCCATCCGATAAACGGAGTTGCTCTCGAAATCCTTGCGCAAGGCAGCAATTCGATGCAAGGACAATGCACCGTCGGGCAATGTATCAAATGAAGTAAGTGGATCAGCTGATGAGGAAGGAACAGAGTCCATATTACAACTCCTATTCTTGACACGAATTCGAATTACAAGGTTATGTTAAGATCGCGAAATGCTCTTTCTTGACGATTACGAACCGAATAACACTTTTCAACATCTTGATTTCTCAGGTTGCTTTTCATTCTTTCCGTTCGGACTCAGTAACATTCTTGTATAGCAGTTGCCGAATCTCCCTGATGTCTGCCCTCAACTCACCAATTTCGCCCTTCAAATCTACCTTCATATCTGTCATATCTGATTTCATCTCAGCTATATCAGCTTTGAAGTCCGCCTTCATGTCTGCCATGTCTGATTTTATCTCGGCTACATCAGCTTTGAGGTCTGCCTTCATGTCTGCCATGCCTGATTTTATCTCAGCTACATCAGCTTTGAGGTCTGCCTTCGCCCCAGCTATATTCGTCTCAAGATCGGTTTTCACGGTGTTCAATTCGGCTTTGGTAGCCATTGTGGTGGTGAGTTTCCACCACAAACTAGCAATACCTAGCAGCGGAACGATTACCTTTATCCATTCTTCCATCGTGACGTTCACCTCTTTCTTGTTTTGCGGTGTAACAACAAGATTAAACCCGTTAAGAAACGGACGTTTAGAGCCTGTTTGAAAAGTACATTTGTAACTGTTTAGTCTATCAATCTGTTTTGGGAATGTTGGTTCGTCGTGCTGCAGTTTAATCCCCGTTCCTACACCATGAGCGTAATGTAGGAGCGATCTCCAGGTCGCGATTTCCTGTTGGCGCGTAAGTTCTAGACTGAACTAAACAATTACGTACATTTTTAGGGTGGACACTGCCCACCGGCTTCTAAAAGCCCCAGACGGGATCAAACGATTGAATAGCGAGTGATCAAGTGAGTGGACAACGAACGCGATAGAAATCCCATAGAGATCTTGAATGTCGAGTGTTACTTGGTAACATCCCATTATCCCTGTCGGAATAATTCTTTCAACAAGCAACACTCGTTTTTGGATCTATGACAAGCTTTGAGAAGGTGCTCCTTTCGTAGAAGGGTTTTCACTCCAGCGGAGTGCTATGTCAATAGAAACGTGATGCGCCTAATCTCCGCGCTCCAGCGGAGATCAAGCAAGCGAATAGCGCGCGCGATAGAAGTCCTAGTGCGATAGAGATTCCCAATGTGTATAGCGAATTATCAAATGACACTCGTTTTTCGCTCTATTGCTGGATTTGAAAAAGTGTTACTTGAGAGGATCGAGCGAGCGGATAGATCAAGTGACCGAATAGGGAACGCGATAGAGATCCTAAGGCGATAGCAGATCCTGATAGTAAATCCCGTGCAATAGAGATCCTTCCGATCTCCGAATCGCGAGACGTGAGTGCTGCCAAAACAAGCGCAATATTACCCAACGCAAGGTATAAAACAACGCTCGGAAAGTCCCCCGAGAACGATACCGACGATTAAAGTTTATCAAAAGTCGGCCATGAGTTACCGGACGTTGTTGATTTCGTTAATTTCACTCCATTTTATTGTTATAAGTACCGATACCACGTGGGGTAAAATTTAAAGCCACATCGTTGCACAATCCATTGCCGGAAAAGATAACTTTTGCAGCCCGACAATGCATCAACTTCAGAAAAGTGTTGGACTTACAGCCTCGTAATCGTCTCCACCGTGCGACTTTAGTCTGCTACGAACGAATTTGAGAATGAGTTTGAAAAACAGGCCTGCCTCGGAAACAGGAACGGTTGTAGTGTTGCTCGGGATTGGTAATGTCAATACTTCAGAATAACGTTCGATTCGCCAACCGCCCATATCGTACCGTTTGGAGATTGAGTAATATGAAACAGACTGTTTTCACTGGAACTCGGCTCGGGTAGCCATGTTACTCCGCCATCTTTCGTGTGAAGAATTGTCCCTTTTTCGCCGACGATCCAGCCTTCGTTTCCGCTGACAAATAGTATACTGTTGAAAGTCATTGTCGTGGATGTGGTCTGTTCCGTCCAAATGTCACCCCCGTTCTGCGTGACCAAAACCGTCCCTTCATCTCCACATATCCAGCCGTGCTGCGAATCTATGAAATACACATCGGTTAACTGACTTGAGCCGCCATCCTGCGCAATCCAAGTGAGGCCGCCATCGGTAGTTTTTAGCACTTTACCCCCTTGCCCGACAATCCATCCTATCTGATTGTCAACGAAATGGACACTCATCAGAATCCGCATGTCGAAATCATGTTCCATCCCTAGGCTTTGTCCGTGCCAAGTTGCCCCTCCATCATTGGTCTGAACAACCTTACTATTCAGTCCGACTGCCCATCCATCGTTTGCTGTTGGGAAGTGCACATCGTAATGGCCTCCCGCCAATTTCCAATCGAAAATAGTACCTGCGCGGAGGCGTTCGGTTTCACCCCCCTCTAGTCGTGCACTGTAGAGGTTCTGCCAAGTGTTACCGCCATCCAGGCTCTCAATAAGCACGCCGTTGTCCCCGACCGCATACCCTTTCCGCTCGTCCACGAACTGGACGGCCTCCAAATTGAATGGCACACCCGAATCGTGAACAGCCCAAGTATTCCCCCCGTCGCTGGTATGCAGCACGACGCCCGATCCACCTACTGCCCAGCCATGCGTGTCATTGAGAAAATGAACGGCATTCAAACTGCCGCTACTGGACACGATCTCCCAAGATTCTCCACCGCTGGTGCTATGCAATATCGTCGCGGCGTCTCCCACAATCCATGCTTCGGTTGGACTGATCTGATGGACTCCGTTCAACCGCTGGAAAACGGGGCGCGGTTCGAGCGGCGCCCATGTGGTGCCACCATCGATTGTTCGAAGAATCACCCCAAATTCTGCTGCTGCAAGCCCTTGAGTCGAATTAACAAAATGGATGTCCCAAATGGGCTCGGGCATACCGTTTGAATGAGGAACGTTGCTCGCCTGAGTCTTCCATGTGTTTCCCGCGTCTGCCGTGTGCACTAGTGCACCGTTTCCTCCGCATGCCCATCCCTCTTGGTCATTGAGCATGAAGAGCGAATCAAGTGGAGACGCGGTGCCGCTCTTTTGGTGCTCCCAGGTCTGTCCTGCGTCCGCGGTATGAATCAGGGTACCGGCACCGCCGGCGACCCAACCCGCTTGCTGATTAAGGAAATGAACTCCCTCGATGACGTTGTTGGTTTCGGTTCTTCGATCTGTGTTCTGCCGCGTCCAAGTCTTTCCACCATCGGCTGTATGTATGATGACGCCTCCGTCTCCGCCTGCCCAGCCAAACTGTGAGTCCACGAAAGAGACACTTGACAACGCGGCACGCGTGCCGCTATTCAGTTTCATCCATGTTGCCCCGCCGTCGACTGTTTTCAAGATAGTCCCTTCTTCGCCAACTACCAAACCTACTAGGGAATTAATGAATCTTACTTTCTTGAGATCCTTCTTGAATGGAAGTGGGTGAGTGGGTTGATTGTTCCAAGTCTTTCCTCCATCGGTCGTGTGCAGAATCGTAGATCTGGCGCCGACTATCCATCCAAGTTGGGCATCGACAAAGTAAATATCATGGAATGACTCTTTCCATTTTGACTCCTGAATGGGAGTCCAATTCTTTGCTGATGCAGTCGCGCTCAACGTAGCAATCAGCAGCATAATTGTCACATACGAGATGACATTTCTAGTGGACGATTTGTAATTGGTCATGATTTCTAGTATCTCCTAATTTATTTAATTCTAATCCAATCTCCTAGGTCGTTGGAATGCTTATATTTCGCGTCGCATGTGGGACGTGGATATTATACAACCCTCATTTTTCGCCGTCAAGCGCATTTGCGTGCAGCGTCAGGGGAAACGCATCTAAATTTTCTGCCTGATAAAAAAGCAAATCGGGCTAGGTTTGTGATAATTTTTTGGGGGTCGTAGGTTGGGTTGAACGGCATTCCGTTCATGATCGCCAATCTTAGAGGAGTTTTCGAGTGCCTGCTTTGTCTGAACCTGCAAAAATTTGAGTGAAACCCAACATTAATCGTACATTCTAACCGTCATGAGACATCCTCTATAATTAGAGTAGGCGTTTCCCTTGCGTGCAGCGTTATGTAAATCACTAACACCAAAATAGCCATCTCGGTTCGCTGTATTTCCGAAAATTGAAGCGTCTGAGTCGCATTGCGCGACAATACGTTAACGGAAACCAGATCGTCCTTCTGTACAGAGGGTACAGCGATCAGAGCAGTTCTATCACAACTCGAACTATATAACTAACAGTCGTTATACTTATTTGCGACTGCTGGGACTACGCTCGGATGATTGAAAGACAATGGCAGCGTCTCAAGGCATCAGAGCCAGTTTGAAAAGTGATTTTGTAGGGTGTGCACAGCGATCAAGCGAATGATTAATGAGTGATCAACTAAGTGAGTAGCAAAGGATCAAGCGACTGAAAAAGGAGCGCGATAGAACTCCCATAGCTAATCCTGATAGAGATCCCTTCAAGCGATCGAATGAATCAAGTGACCGAATAGGGAACGTGATAGAGTTCCCGGTGGGATAAAGGTCTTAAAGGTGTGTAGAAACGCTGAAACCCTACGCATCTGAGATCCAGCGGGGCGACAGGTAATTCCATTTCAAAGACCCAAAATGACGTTTCTATCTAGTTACCAAACAAGGGCTGAACCACCATTTCCACATGTTAATCCAGCATCTCAACCGTTTTGAATGGCGATCACGATTTCATACCAAAATTTCATACCTACGCGTTTATAGTTTCAATGTAAAAACCCCCGTGAATCCAGTCATAGTAAGAGTTTTCAACCTGTCCCCGTCTCTACCGTAAAGGCCCGTTTGGTATGAAAAGTATGAAATCTCGGAAGACCCTTAAACGACGATTTCGGGGCACACCACATATTTATCAAACAGGTTCTCATGAAAGAGCCGACCCGAATATTCAACCTGTATATGCTCATGCAAGTATGAACCTTAGTTTCCGGGATACCGCGGGTCCGACTTCAAAGCATCAAATGTGGGTTCCTGCTCTGCCAATTCTCTGATTCTACGATCGAGCTCGACTGCCTTTCTTAGGGCTTCAATTGCCTTCGTGTTTTCAGCATTGATGGCATACGCGCAGGCGAGGTTGTAGTGGGATAATGCCGTGTTCGGAGCAATTTCGAGTGCTTTCTCACAAGATTCGATAGCCTTATCAGGTAGGTTTTGTTTGAGGTAAGTGGTTGCTAAGTTAATATACGCTTGAATCGCGTCCGGCTTGAGTTCGATTACCTTCTCAAAGGTCTCAATCGCCTTGTCATACTCCGCTAGTTGCAGATAGACTTGACCAAGGTTATTATAGACTGATGGAGCGTCCGTGAAAAACAGCGTGTACTTCTTGTGCCGGATGGCTTTTGAGTAGGCTTGAACCGCTGATTCTAACTCACCGTTTTTCAAGTGAAATCGTGCCTTGCGAGAATTGTCGTTGAACTGGGTTTGATGATGCCAGACCCAGATGAAAACTACCGTGACGATAAGACAGAATATCATCATCAGGTTTTTCATGAACTGGGAACTCCAGATATTCTTAAAATCAGACAGTTGTGCTACTAAAACAACAAACTATAACTCCTATTGCGGCGCCCAAACCGTTTGGGTGCGACAGTAGTTCATCATTTGACGGAACGGATAATCTCTATCACACGTTCGTGATGTTTTCCGTTTGTCGCCACAATTCCACGGTTGGAGGTCATCCGCCTACCCTGCAGGAAATTTAAGGATTGACCGTGCATGTCCGTCACTTTTCCTCCTGCTTCCTCCACCACAATTATCCCGGCGGCATGATCCCAGATACATTCTCGGTAGTGTGGCGTCCGTGGATTCGGCAGGCGTAGGTAAATTGATGCCTCCCCGCGTGCAACCAGTCCGTACTTCGCTTGGCTATCGATCTGTATTGGCTGGGCAGTAATACCGAGTTCCTGGGCCACTTTGGCGTGCGCACCGTGATCGCCGTGCGACGTTTCAATACTGTCTACAAAGCGGAGCGGGGTCGCGGCGACCCGAATCTGCTTCAACAGCACGCCGTTCAACCCATACATGTGTGCACCTTCACCCTGAGCCGCAACCAAGAGACAACCCTTTCCGGTAGCAGGTTTGTCCCACGCCTGTGGCAGATTTGGGCAGGCGAGTAAGCCGAACATCACTTCGCCTTCAACAACCAGTGCGAGCGCTACGGCGTATTGATTTCGCCGTAGAAACCCCTTCGTTCCATCAATCGGATCAAGGGTCCAAAAGCGGTTGTTGACTTCGCCTTGTCCTCGATCTATCCACTCACAGACCTGATTGGGAGAGCATTCCGCAAATCGGTTGACGTAATCCGTGACTCTTGACCGTAACCGTGGATTGTCCCTTAGTGCCTGGGAATCCTCTTCGGCGACAATGCAATCTTTTGGGAAAGCGTTTCCGATGGCGCTGCAAATAAGCGCCTGTGAACCGAAATCCGCAACTGTTACCGGGCTGCGGTCAACCTTCTTGATTGCATCCGTTTCTAACATGTCAGATTGTACCGCCTGACATAGTTGTGCAGCCTTCAAAACTGCGTTAATTGCCACCTCTTTTTCAGCGACCATAAACTCCTTGGCAATTAACCATTATAATCCTATCTGTTCGTTCATACAGAAGATTCGGAGACATCTGACACTGTAGATTGAAAGCAAAAAGCCGCCCCGGTGAGATCATCGACACACAGTGGCGGCTTTGTGACAATTCAATGATTGGCAGGTTACTCATTCAACCAACTCATCATGCTTCGCAACCCTTTGCCAACTTTCTCGATTTCCAACTCCTCTTCGCCCCGGCGAAGTGCCTGCAGCACAGGTTGATTCGCTTGATTTTCCTGTACCCATTCACGCGCGAATTCGCCGCTCTGCACCTCTTTGAGGATTTCACGCATTCGGTCACGGACGCTATCATCGACAATCCGTGGACCACGCGTGAGATCGCCGAATTCTGCTGTGTTGCTGACGACGCGGCGCATCTTGGTAAGACCGCCGGTGTAAATAAGATCTACAATCAACTTCAGTTCGTGCATACACTCGAAATACGCCATCTCGGGCTGATATCCGGCTTCTACGAGCGTGTCGAACGAAGCCTTGATGAGCGCTGATGTGCCGCCGCAGAGCACAGCTTGTTCGCCAAATAGATCTGTTTCCGTTTCTTCACGGAATGTGGTTTCGATGACGCCGGCACGAGTACCCCCGATTCCTTTCGCATAAGCTAGTGCGAGGTCTCTTGCATGTCCGGTTGTGTCTTGATGGATGGCGATCAGACAGGGAGTACCCCCGCCTTCTACAAATACATCTCTGACGAGATCTCCCGGCGCCTTGGGAGCAATCATCGCCACATCCACATCACTTGACGCAACAATCTGCCCAAAATGAATGCTAAAGCCGTGTGAGACCATCACCATGTTACCGGTCTCTAAATTCGGCTCAATCTGATTACTGTAGACCGTTCCATGTTGTTCGTCCGGGATAAGAATCTGTACAATATCGGCCATAGCGGCAGCCTCTTCGACGGTCTTGACGGTCAACCCCGCGGCTTCTGCTTCTTGTCTTGATGCACTGTTGGAACGTAGCCCAACAATGACACTGGCTCCGCTATCATTGAGGTTCAGTGCTTGCGCACGTCCCTGCGCACCGTATCCGACAACCGCAACAGTTCGCTCTTTAAGTAAATCGAAATTTGCATCACTATCATAGTAAATGGTCGCCATTACTTCCTCCTTAATCGTCCAAAAAATAAAAACTAATAAGTAGTCCTATTACTATTACCTTACACCCCCACGCATCATCGCGATTTTACCGGTGCGCACCAAGTCACGTATGCCGTAGGGACGGAGCATGTCAATTGCGGCTCTGAGTTTTCCATCATCTCCAGTGACTTCAATCGTCAACGTCGTAGGGCTAACGTCCACGGTACGGCCGCGGAAGATTTCTACAATTTGAAGAATCTCCCCGCGCTTTTGCGGTTCCGCATGCACCTTGATTAACACCAACTCGCGTTCGACATGGTTTTCGGTCGTGAGATCCGTCACCTTGATAACGTCGATGAGCTTATTCAGATGTTTGTAGATCTGTTCAATAATCTGCGCCTCACCATGAGTGACGATTGTCATGTGGGAAATTTCCGGATCGTCCGTTTCACCGACGTTCAAGCTGTCGATGTTATAACCGCGCCCGCTGAACAAGCCTGATACTCGGGCAAGAACGCCAAATCGATTTTCGACGAACACGGAAAATATGTGTCTTTCCTCAGCCATTACGCTAATCCTCGTATCACATCACCGAGCCCTGCGCCCGCAGGGACCATCGGGAACACATTCTCCTCCTCATCCACTATGAAATCAATGACAACCGGACCGTCATCCACACCCTTCGCTTTCTCTAAAGTCGGACGGACATCCTCAACGCGTTCGACCCGCAAACCCGTTGCGCCGAACGCCTGAGCCAAGAGCGCAAAGTCAGGGTTGTCGTGATAATCAACGGCGGCGTAACGCTTATTGTGGAACAACTCCTGCCACTGACGCACCATGCCGAGGTACATGTTGTTGATTATGAAAATCTTGAGCGGCAGTTTATATGTAATCGCTGGGATAAGCTCCTGAATCGTCATGATGTATGAACCGTCACCGTTGATGTTGATGACCGTTTTGTCCGGGCAGCCAAACTGCGCTCCGATTGCGGCGGGCAAACTGAACCCCATTGTACCTAACCCGCCCGAGTTTATAAATTGGCGTGACTCAGTGTACTTGAAATGCTGGGCTGCCCACATTTGATGTTGTCCGACATCCGCAACGATGGTTGCCTCAGGATAAATGTCGTAAATCTGTTCAATGACATACTGCGGCATCACTTTGTCACCCTTTTGCTGATATTCAAATGGGTATTTTTCCTTCCATTCGTCAATTTGCCGCATCCAAGGTTCAATCTCCACGGGATGAACCAGTTTGTTCATCTCCGCAAGTATCCGCTTTGCATCACCCACAATCGGCACATCAACCGGCACGTTCTTGCCGATACATGAAGCGTCAATATCGATATGGATTTTCTTTGCATTCGGAGCGAATTTCTCCAGATTACCTGTCACTCTATCATCAAACCGCGCTCCGATAGCGATTATCAAATCGGAATCGGTGAACGCATAGTTAGCGCAGCAGGAGCCATGCATACCGGGCATCTGCATCGACAGGGGATGCGTCTCGGGAAAGGCGCCGAGCCCCATGAGCGTCACGGTGATCGGAATGCCCGTTTTAATCGCCAACTCGCGTAGTTCCTCTGTAGCATTCGAGAGAACAACGCCGCCTCCTGCATAAAGCATGGGTCGCTCTGCGCCATGAATTAGTTCTACGGCTTTGGCGATTTGCCGAGGATGCCCATCAACTTTGGGCTTGTAACTGCGGATATTGACCTGCTCCGGGTAATGAAAAAGTGATTCATGAATTTGCGCATCTTTGGCGAAGTCAATAACTACCGGTCCCGGACGTCCTGTGCTGGCGATGTGCATCGCGCTGGCAACAACATCTGCTACTTCATCGCTACTTTTGATCAGATAGCTATGTTTACAGACTGGTCGGGTGACACCGATGACATCCGATTCTTGGAAAGCGTCATTGCCGATAAGATGGGTGAAAACCTGACCGGTGATAGCCACCATTGGAATGGAATCCATGAAAGCTGTTGCAATGCCGGTGACGAGGTTTGTTGCGCCAGGTCCTGACGTGGCAAGTGTTACGCCCACTTTACCTGTTGCTCTTGCATAGCCGTCCGCGGCGTGGGCAGCGCCCTGTTCGTGGCGCATCGGTATCAGCGAAATACCTTCTGCATCATAGAGCGCGTCAAAGATCGGCATCGCTGCACCGCCGTTAACCCCGAATATATACTCGACGCCTGCGCGTTTTAGACTCTCAATAAGAATATTGGCACCTGACGTTGTCGCCATAATCTTTCTTACCTCCACAAGAATCAGTGGTTCTGCCTGGACCGCACGGTGCGGCGAAGCATTGTGGCAAACCACTGACAAAACAAAAAAGCCCTTCCCGTTCCGAATTTGGAGACGAGCAGGGCTTTTTACCAAAGACCTTATCGCGGTACCACTCCAATTCCCTGTTCAATACGATACAAGGGCACTCATTGGGATGCAATAACGGGCATCAACCGGCTAACCCTACTTTTGTTGATTTTCAGGCGAGCAGCTCCAGGGCGACATTCAGTCAAAGCCATTTGAGGAGATCTCTCAGCCATTGAATCTCCCTCTCTGTCAAGACTTGGGTGACTTACTCCTCCCCTTCATCACTTTTGATAGATTTTCAATTTCGAAGATTAAAACCCACCAACCATCTAACAGAATACCAAGTTTGTGACGAAAACAAAATCGAATCTGTAGGAATTGGTGTAAAGACTAGCCTATCGCGGCGGCATAGCGTCGCGCGACTTCATCCCAATTGATAACATTCGCCCAGGCTTCAATATAATCCGGGCGCCTGTTTTGGTAGTTCAGATAGTATGCATGCTCCCAAACATCAAGACCAAGGATGGGGGTATGCCCCTGCATAAGCGGACTATCTTGGTTTGCGGTCGAATAAATCTCCAAACCGCCAGTTTCATTGACGACGAGCCACGCCCAACCGGATCCGAAACGGGTTGTTGCGGCATCCACAAATTTCTCACGCGCCGCATCGGCGGATCCAAACGAAGCCTCAATTGCGCTCATGACTTCACTTGATGGATCGCCGCCTCCGTCCGGACTCATGATGGTCCAGAACAAGCAGTGATTGGCATGACCTCCACCGTTGTTAATAACAGCTTGCCGTTGCGATTCCGGAACGTCATCAATATTGCAAAGCAGGTCCTCAACGGATAGCGCGGCGAGGTCGTCAAGCCCTTCAAGTGCTGTATTAAGTTTATCAATATAAGCCTGATGATGCTTGCCGTGGTGGATCTGCATTGTTTGGGTGTCGATATGAGGTTCTAACGCGTTATGAGCGTAAGGCAGGTCGGGTAATTGATGTGCCATAGCGATTTCGCCTCCTAAGAAATCTGACTCTGATTTTGGGACGTGCTTCAGATTCTATTGAGATACAGATGAGATACAGAAATCCAAAATGAAGTGGTTTCGTTATTCCAATAGTATAACACATCAATTGATAAAAACCAAGTGAAATTCGTCTGTCTTTTTCATTGATTTAGCACCCTATTCCATGCTAAAATGAATCCGCGTTTTGGCCAGATACCTGTGGTTCGTTTGCTTAGAATTAACGCCAAAGAATTAGAAATGTTTCAATCAATGGAATTCGAGTGAAATGCCGGAAGAGTGGACGAATAGTTGATTGGAGGATGCGTTCCTAAACCGTAGGACATTATCCTTTGAAGGAGACACACCATGGAGGCTAAGTCAAAGTATGGAATGTTCGGCGGCGCTGCCGAGAATCTAGTAACTCCTGTCATAGACGGTGAAGAAGCATACGACGACTTGTACGTCCGAGCACTGGTGTTGGCGGATGGGCAGCAGCAACTAGCAATCATTACCACAGATTTTCTGATATTTCATCAGCCCTATATGGACGTATTGCTGGACGCGATTAACAAAGCCACCCGCACCCCCAAGGAAAACATCCTCATTAATACCAGTCAAACGCATAACGGGTGTTGGCCCGACCCACATTTTCATGAACCTGGCGATGCCTGGGAGAACCGCATTGACATGTCAGGGATTGACGATGCGAATGTACCCTATAATAAATGGTTAGCAGACTGCAACATTGAGTTGGGCCCCTATTCCAGATGGCTAGCGGGGCGCATAGTCGATGTTGCCAATCGTGCGACTGAAAACCTCCAACCCGTCGAACTGCGCGTCGCGCGGGAACCTGCTCAGATTGGTTACAATCGTCGCGTGATGGAAGACGGTCGAATAATAATGGCACCAAATTTCAATGGTGCGGTGGTGCCTTGGGTAGATGTGCTCGGGGTTTACGGCAACGACGGGACCCGAAATGCTGTGCTGTTTCTCCACGCGGCTCACCCCGTAATCATACACGCATCTAGCACTAAAATCGGTCCCGATTTCCCTGGTTACACGATAAAACATTTGCGCAATCTACTCGATAAAGGAAAAAAACAGGAAGGGATTTACATGTTCGCACAGGGCTGTTGTGGCGACATCAACGGTTATCCATTGCGCGGCGGATTTGACGCCTGTGATGTTGCCGGACTTTCCCTTGCGAACTCCGTTTGTTGCGCCCTAACCGAATCCGAAACAGTCACGCCGGGACAGTTAAAAGCTCGCTCAATGGAATTATCTCTACCCCTACAAAATCCGCCGCCAGCGGAAGAGTGTAGAACGTTGCTGGCTCAACAAACCGATGAGAATGGGAAAGAACGATACAAATCCCTCTTGGAGATTGCCGAGAGTGGTGAACCGCAGTTCAAGCCGTTTTCGATGCGCGCCCTTGCCGTCGGTAACGATTTGTGCTTCTTCTCCTTTTCCGGTGAAATGTTTGCCGAATACCAGTTGTTCACTGACAAGGTGTCACCGTTCAAACAAACATTCGTATTCAACCACACCAACGGATATGATGGGTACGTCGCGACAAAAGCGGATTACGATCTGGGACCAGCAGGCGGTTACGAGGCTTTGGGACACCCGTCTAGTGTCAAACCCTGGCTTCCCCCGCATCCATCATGTGAAAAGATAATCAAGGAGGGCGTCACACGTCTCTTGAGCGAACTGAAGTCAAGCAAATAATACACATAATCCCGGAATCAATGCGCGGATTTTCAGTTGGATATCGCTATGCAATTTCAAGAAAACTCGTTATCAACTCGCATTAGAATTCTAAGAGAATCCACTCTATACGACAATCGACCAATCCTGAACTATCCCAGCGTGTAAAAATCTACGGCTCTTCAGAGTTAAGTGTGGAAAATGAAATTAACTTAGGACTTACGCAGTCGATTACTCAATTCCGCCCAATCCGGCAGTAGGGAATAACGATCGTTATTCCCTACAAAAGCCTTGTCGCAACATCAAATCATTGCCGAAATCATTAAAAGCGCATAGATTGGGGGTCTCCAGAACCATATTGGGAATTATTGTAATCAATTTGAACTCATAGGGCAAACGCGTCTTCCTGTAGCAAGTTTCATTCCCACACTTAACCCTGAAGAACCAAATCTACAACCCTCCGGCACTTCCTGGTAGGTGAAAGGGCAAACGCGCTGCAATCATGCAATCATGCAATCAAATAGGGGGGTTGCCCAAAAGCTAGATAGCTGATTAAATTAATGGTTCAACAAAGTTTTCATTACTGAACTGTCGATACCCGTTATCGGCGGATACCCAATAAACTTGCTCCAAATCATGGTCTTCGTCGCGATTTTTCGGCGGTTTTTTTGTTGGTAGCAACATCTTTGTGTCGTTTTTTTTTGTTCGATGGAAAGTGAAAGAGGATAGGCATGGGCAGATTTTCTGACAATCTTTCTCATTGTCCGAAGACTTCGACATCATCGTACCAAATACCATGTTCATATCCGAAGCGGACACGCATCCCGCCACATCGGAAGTCCAAGCACCGTTTGTACATTCTGTTCGGTTTGGCAGTCCATAGCTCGACTTTGGATTATTGGCGTGGATTCCCGGCGTGGATTCCCGGCGTGACGGACCGCTTCAATATTATATCGGAAAAAGTTTGGGGAACGCGAGGGCGTGGTAACCTATCCCCAGCGCGATGTTCATTCTTTCTCGGCGAAATTACGAGAGGGAGATCTGTCTCACAAGCAAGGCAAATAACCTAAAACAGACTCTCTCAAAAAAACATACCGAAAGAGCGATGAAAACACGATTTTCTTATCTTCCACTGTGTTTGATGGCAATATATCTCATCTGCGTCGTCCCCGCGGTTTCTGCTTTCCCGCCATCTACGGATAACGGAATCCATTTGTGCGGGTATGGTAAGCAACAGGCGAAGAACCGCCGATACGCGAGAGCCTTGTCTAATCACGCTGTTGGAGTACCGCGCACGGTTCGCCTAGTCTATTTTCTGCCATCCGATCGCCATCCAAGGCAAGGCATTGAAGAAAAAATGGATGTGCTAATCAAAAATGTTCGCGAATTTTACGCCAACCAGATGGAAAATTATGGCTACGGCCGAAGAACCTTTGATATAGAAACCGATCAAAATGGTAGAGCTGTTGTGCATCGCGTCAATGGCCAGTTTACCGATACCTATTATTACGACGACGAGGCTTTTCTCAAAGTCTGGCGCGAAATCCACGATTGGTTTGATACATCACAGAATATCTATCTCGCCGTAGTAGATGTCGGTAATGAGCAGATTGGCGACGCGGCAGGCATCGCAACCAGCATCGGGCATTGGGGAGGTATAGCTGTCATTCCGGCGTCCGGCCCGTTTTTCAACCACGCGCTTGCTGCCCACGAACTCGGACATGCCTTCGGTTTAGAACATGATTTTCGATCCGCTGAGTATATCATGTCTTACGGACCATGGGGATGGGGTAGCACCACGAGATTATCAAAATGTTCGGCGAAATGGCTGGAAATCCAACGCTATTTCAATCCCGGCGGTCAACCCCGACCGTGGAATTTTCCGACTATCGAACTTGTCTCGCCGCGCACATACGCGGCAGGTGCCACACGTGCTTCTATCCAGCTTAGAGTTGATGATTATGAAGGGCTGCATCAAGTGTTTCTGTTCGGCTCCGATTATAATGTAAGCACGTGTCGTGAATTTACGGGAGAACAAAATTCCTTGGTCGAAATCGACTACGATGGGGAATATACTGACCGTGGCTTCGCCAGTTTTACCGACCGTCCGGTGCATCCGATCCGTGCCCGAGTGGTTGACACGGATGGCAATGTGAGTGACACCTCCTTTTACTTATTTCCCGAGACACTCCAATCCATGACCAAAATCGCGGGCGACAACCAGCCTCCCGGCTTGCCTAATACACGCTTGCCTGTGCCTCTTATCGTTGAACTGCGAAACGTGAACGACGGTTCCCCGTATGAAGAGGTCTGGGTCTCATTCACTGTTACAGAAGGAGGTGGTAGACTCAGTGAAACTGAAGCCTTGACGGATGACTTTGGAAGGGCAGATACGTTTTTCACGCTTGGTCCTCACCCGGGGACAAACACAGTAGAGGCGTCTGCATTGGGATATACAACGACCTTCAACGCGGTGGCGGGGCCGCCTGTCAACGTCCCCGACTCTTTCTTTCGCTCTGCCATTGCGAGAACACTTAACAAGGTCACGGGAGAACTGATATCCCAAGCAGAGATGGCGACTTTAACCTAATACGGCGCGCGGGTTTTGGGGGTTGGGAATCAGCGATTTGACCGGGCTTGAGTTCGCGATTAATCTTACTTACTTGGATCTGGGCGACAATTCACTGACGGACATTTCGCCGCTGACACAGCTTACCAAGCTGACCCAGCTCGCCCTTGACAACAACTCGGTTGCAGATATTTCGGCTCTGGCATGGCTTACCAAGCTGACCCAGCTCACCCTTGCCAACAACTCAATCGTGGATATTTTACCATTAGCGAGATTAACCTCCCTGGAACAGCTTTTGCTCGGGAACAACGCAATATCAGACATCTCGCCCATTGCGGAATTGACCAACTTGAAATTAGTTTATCTTGAAGACAACAATATCAAGGACGTCTCTCCGTTAACAGGATTGGTGCACCTTAAAGCGGTGCATCTTGCCGGTAACAGCGTTTCAGACCTGTCGCCGCTGACGGAGAGCCAGGGGTTGGAAGATGGAACCCAAATTAATATTCGGAGAAACCCCTTAAGCTACCCATCTATCAAGGTACATATTCCAATCTTGCAGGGGAGAGGCGTTGAAATCTACTTTGATAACCGTACACCAACAACGCTCAAGCCTATCTCGGGTGATAACCAGGAAGGCTTGCCCGGCAAAACATTAGCCGATCCGTTTATCGTTGAAGTGAAGGATGGGAGCGGCTTAGTTTTCGAAGGGGTCCCGGTGACATTTGCCGTAACCGCTGGAGACGGAACACTTGTTAAACGCAGCACAACGACTGATTCCAACGGCAAGGCGGAGAACATACTCACATTGGGGAAGAATCCGGGGACAAATACCGTTCGCGCAAGTGTGAACGCAAGTGTGAAGACGATACCGCAATCCGTGACCTTCAATGCCGAAGGCATTCGAGCGCCGACAACACTGCTCAAAATCTCAGGCGATGACCAAGAAGGCTTCCCCGGTGAGACACTGCCAAACCCGCTTGTGGTTGAGGTGAAGGATCAGTCTGATAATCCCTTACGAAACGTTAGGGTTACCTTCGCTATCACCGCAGGCGGAGGAACACTGACCGCCACCACCACAAAGACCGATAGAAACGGCATAGCAGAGAGTAAACTTGCCCTCGGACCAAACGTAGGTACAAATACGGTCTCTGTAGCTGTTTCTGGCATTGAGCAGAAAGAATTTTTCAGTGCCGAAGGCGTTCGAACACCACAGAAAATTCTCAAAATCTCGGGAGATAATCAGACAGGAGAACCCGGTGAAACACTGGCAAATCCACTCGTGGCTGAGGTGCGCGATCGATATGATGAACCCCTGCCGGAAGTTCAAGTAACGTT
This sequence comes from Candidatus Poribacteria bacterium, assembly GCA_965204085.1. Lineage (GTDB taxonomy): Bacteria > Poribacteria > WGA-4E > WGA-4E > JAJDTR01 > JAJDTR01. The sequence continues at coordinate 1,675,105 of CBDBEE010000003.1, forward strand.
CACTGTCACCGCTGGCGATGGAACATTGACTGTGGCTACCGCAACGACCAACAGAAGCGGCAGGGTTGGAAGTGTTCTCACCCTCGGACCGAACGCAGGAATGAATACTGTCTCTGTATCTGTTTCCGGTACTGGAGAGTCACAATTTTTCAGTGCCGAAGGCCTTCGAACACCGCAGACAATCCTGAAAATCTCGGGCGACGCCCAGCAAGGATTATCGGGAACGGCACTCAGCAATCCGTTTGTCGTGGAAGTACAGGACGAAACCGGTGCGGCGCTTGAAGGCATTCCGGTAACGTTTGTAGTAACCGCAGGTGGTGGAATGCTTGATACACAGACCATAAATACTAATTCCGATGGCAGGGCGGGGAATACACTCACGCTGGGGGATAATCCGGGGACAAACACTGTTCGCGTAACTGCCGAAGGTGTTGCACAGCCGGAAATCTTTAATGCAGAAGGAATTCGAGTAGCTCAAGAACTATTAATAATCTCTGGCAATAATCAAGAAGGTTCCCCCGGTGAGACACTGCCAAACCCGCTTGTCGTTGGGGTAAAAGATCAGCTCGATAAACCCTTACGAAATGTTCAAGTAACCTTCGCCGTCACCGATGGCGAAGGAAAATTGGCCACCACAAAAACGAAGACCGATAGAAATGGTAGGGCAGAGAGTAAACTCACCCTTGGACCAAACGCAGGAACAAATACAGTCTCTGTGTCTGCTTCGGGAATCGAACAGTCCGAAGTTTTTAATGCCGAAGGCATCCGAACACCAGAATTTATCTTGAAAACCTCGGGAGATTCCCAAGAAGGGCTACCGGGCACCACTCTCACCAACCCGTTCGTGGTTGAAGTACAAGATAAAAATGGGGCAGCACTTGGAGGTGTTTCTGTCACGTTTGCCGTCGCGGAAGGGGATGGAACACTCGGTGTCACGAGTACAGAAACTGATTCCAACGGCAGAGCGGAGACGGTGAATCTCCTGACAATTCGAACACAGCAATGGCACAGTTATCTCGGAGACACTAGCCGCGGCACGGCTTCAGATTCATTGTTGACTGATGACAAGGGTATCATCGCTAGTATGAAGGTGCCGGTGGATCTCCATCTGGTTGGCGACGCTCTCGGAGAAGACGGTACTAGTACAATTAGACTACAGACCGGAACCAACCTTGTGGGTGTGCCACTGAAAGATGTACGAATCACGCGCGTAAGCGATCTGTTTGCACTTGAAGGAATTCGAGACAACGTTCCTGAAATCTCCGTCTCGGTTAACGGAAACTTCAAGGTCGTTTCACGTGCGGGCGATGATGGAGATGTTCCCATCGTTGGCGGTCAGTCGTTCATCATGACCGCACAGCACGAGGCGACAGTTGCAATTTCGGGGGATGGTTGGGGCAGTTTTTCGGGAGTCCAAGCTGCCCCCCGGTCAGCGCTCTCCAGTACTTTCGACCAGAATGTGTCCCCAGTGTTGTGCTTAACCGGTTCGATTGTTTACAAGACGAAAGTTCGAGAAAGGAACACAGCTTCTACTAGGTCAAGACTGAGTGTAATCGTGAAAAACCTCACAACCGGCAAGACGATTACAACTCTCGCTACCGAAGGAGACACTCTTCAATCCCAAAGGCTCAGCTATCAACTGACCGCGGTTGAAGCCACAACCGGACGCACTGCTCAAGCTGGGGACATACTCGAAATCTCCTTACAATCCCCAAATCCGCTGATTCGTGTCGATCCCCTGCGCCATACCGTGACACCTACTGACGTGAAAAACAGTCGAATTAAGTTGTCACCATTAATGACTTACGAACCACCAACGGAGACAGCACTGTTGATGAACTACCCGAACCCGTTCAACCCGGAGACATGGATACCCTATCAGTTGGCAGAAGACACAACGGTAACGATGGCGATTTATGATGTTAAAGGTGCATTGGTGCGCCGATTGGAGATCGGTCATCAATCGGCGGGGTTTTACACTGAACGCGGTAGGGCTGTCTATTGGGACGGTCGCAACGAAAGCGGGGAATTGGTTGCCGGCGGTCTCTACTTCTATCAACTCGGGACACCATCCTTCCGCCAATTACGACGCATGCTCATTGTCAAGTAGAACCAGAAAGGCAGAAACGAAGGATACGAAAGTTGAAAGGGAATCCCCTGCAGGGCAGACACCGCCCAATTTGTGTAGGATAGTGCAATTGACAATCGTCTAATGTCCCTACCTCTCAATTCGCCAATCCATCGACTCCCTTTTTCCCATCCAATCCTTATTCCATTTTTTCTTTTCGTAGGGGATAACAATTGCTATTTCCTACCTTGAAAGTAAATACCGCGCAGAAAATCTGCGTTCACCATATAGAAATCTCATTCTGAAATCTGACATACTCATGTATTGCACATTAGTTGGCTCCCGATTTTTTCCCTTGACATTCTAGGTTCATTCGTTTAAGATAAGAAATATCAATTGGACACTACCTCCAAACGGAATAAATCATCATCTTGAAAGGAGATCATACCTTGCGAGCGTTTGAGTATACTTCCCCCAAGACCGTCAGTGCAGCGGCTGCCTTGCTCGCGGAAAAAGGAGACCTAGCGAGGGCACTAGCTGGTGGTACAGACCTTATCGTTCAGGTGCGAGAAGGCAAACGACACGTCGAACGGATTGTAGACATTAAAGACATACCCGAAACCAACGTGTTGTCGTGTGATTCGCAGGCGGGCCTGCACCTTGGTTCGGCTGTCCCGTGTTATAAGATATACGGGGACAAGGCAATATCAGCCACTTATCCTGCACTCGCGGATTCAACCCATATTATCGGTGGCACCGCAATTCAGGGCCGAGCTGCAGTCGGCGGCAATTTGTGTAATGCCTCTCCGGCAGCCGACACAATACCGGCGTTAATCGTGTTGGAAGCTACCTGTGTCATTGCTGGTACTGACGGAACGCGCGAAGTTCCGGTGGAGCAGTTTTGCACTGCCCCGGGCAGCACCGTGCTGCAAAACGGAGAATTTCTCGAATCCATAAAGATTCCGGCGCCAAAGAGTAATTCGAGTTCCTTCTACCTCCGGTTTATCCCACGCAATGAAATGGACATCGCGGTTGTCGGAGCCGGTGCCTCGGTCGTGCTGGACGATGCCAAAGAATCGATTGTTTCAGCCCGTATCGGCCTCGCCGCAGTCGCCCCTACGCCGCTGTTTGCTGAGGAAGCCAGCGCCCTACTCGCTGGGCGGTCATCTTCTGATGAATCAGCTATTGACGAGGCTGCCGAAGCGGCAAAAGCCATCGCTCGTCCAATAAGTGACATGCGTGGCAGCGCCGAGCAGAGAGTCCATCTTGTCGGCGTGTTGACCAAGCGTGCATTAAACGGCGCGATTCAAAGAGTGAAGGAGTCATAGACTAAATGCCCGACAAAATTCATGTTAAAACAGTGATTAACGGTGAAGCGGTAGAGTTCCTTTGCGAGCCGCGTGAGAGTCTGCTCGAAGTCTTGCGCGACAATTTGATGCTGACCGGCGCCAAAGAAGGGTGTAACAACGGCAACTGCGGCGCGTGTAGCGTAATTCTGAACGGGCGTCTCGTTAATTCATGCTTGGTACTCGGCGCTGAGATTGAAGGCAAAGAGGTTGAAACCGTCGAAGGATTGGCGGAGCCTAATAAACTCCATACCATACAGGATGCATTTCTGGAAAACGCGGCGCTCCAGTGTGGTGTGTGCACGCCCGGCTTCATTATGGCTGCAAAAGCGTTGTTGAATGAGAACCCAAATCCGACTGAACACGATGTCCGCTTCTGGTTGGCAGGCAATCTGTGCCGCTGTACCGGTTACGACAAGATTGTCCGTGCCGTACTTGATGCGGCGGAAACCATGTCTACGGAGGTAAATGCGTAATGGCAGTGGAAAAAGAATACAAGGTAATCGGAACCCGTCCCATTCGGCACGATGGGGTGGATAAGGTAACAGGTCGAGCACTTTATGGCGCAGATTACCAAGCTGCGGGCTTATTGCACGGACGTGTGCTGCGAAGTCCTCATGCCCACGCTCGGATTAAGTCAATCAATACCACTCGTGCGGAAGCTTATCCCGGCGTCAAGGCAGTGGTAACGGCAGCAGATTTGACTGCTTCGCAAGATAAAATCGTTGACCTCGGCGAAGGCGCCGTCAATCTGAAGTTCATGTGTGATAACATCTTAGCGCGCGAAAAGGCGTTGTACAAAGGGCACGCCGTTGCCGCGGTTGCCGCACTGAACGGTCACATTGCTGAAGAAGCGCTCGAACTCATTGACGTCGAATACGAAGTGCTGCCCCCCGCGATTGAAGTCCGCGCAGCCATGCAAGACGATGCTCCCCTCGTCCACGAAGACATGAAAACCGACGAAATGGGGAAAACGTCGGAGAAATCAAGTAACATCGCCAGCCATTTTCAACACAAGAAGGGCGATATTGAGAAGGGCTTCGCGGAAGCGGATGTAGTCATCGAACATGACTATGTGACCGGCACCGTGCATCAAGGCTACATCGAACCGCATAACGCTAGTGCCATATACAACGCGGACGGGGAAATCACTATCTGGTGCAGTACCCAAGGCGCGTTCAACGCACGCGGCCAAGTAGCGGAGATTCTACAGCACCCGGTATCCAAAGTCAAAGTTGTGCCGATGGAGATTGGTGGAGGTTTTGGCGGAAAGATAAGTGTCTATCTTGAACCTCTCGCCGCGTTGCTCTCCAAGAAATCGGGTCGGCCTGTCAAGGTTTTAATGAGCCGCGAAGATGTATTCGAGAGTACCGGTCCTACGCCAGCATCCTATGTACGCGTGAAAATCGGAGCCACCAATGATGGACGCATTACGGCGGCGGAAGCTTACATCGCCTTTGAAGCCGGTGCATATCCCGGTTCTCCCGTTGGCGCAGGTGCTATGTGCGTATTCTCGCCATATAAGATCGATAACGGATTTATTGACGCATACGATGTACTCGTCAATAAAGCAAAAACCAACGCTTATCGCGCTCCGGGTTCGACAAACGTCGCCTTCGCTACCGAGACGGTCATTGACGAGATATGTGAAAAGATTGGAATGGATCCCATCGAATTCCGACTCCTAAATAGCGCAAAAGAGGGAGACTCTCGTGTCGATGGTCCGGTATTTCCGCGCGTCGGTTTTATTGAAACGGTTGAAGCGGCAAAAGATCACCCACACTATTCGGCCCCGCTTGAAGGCAAGCACAGAGGTCGTGGTGTCGCTACCGGTTTTTGGCCCAATTTTGCTTTCAAATCGAGCGTTTCCATCAACGTAAATCCGGACGGAACGATTAGTCTCGTTGAAGGTTCGACAGACATCGGTGGTTCGCGCGCTTCTATCGCCATGCAGGCTGCGGAAGTGCTGGGCATCTCCGCGGAATCCGTGCATCCCACGGTGGTTGACACCAATTCGGTCGGCTACACAGACGTAACAGGTGGAAGTCACACCACTTTCACGACTGGTTTAGCCGCATACGAAGCTGCCCAAGATGTCAAACGTCAGATGATAGAGCGTGCCGCGAAACTGTGGGAGGTAGAGGCAGCGGAAATCGAGTTTACCGATGGCACATTTCGATATGTCAACGGAAAAGAGGAGGAAATTGACTTCAAGGGTTTGGCTGAAAAACTTGATCAAACCGGTGGTCCGTTGATGGGACGCGCAAGCGTCGCTCCATCGGGTGCCGGTTCGTCAATTGGCACACATATCGTTGACGTTGAGGTTGATGCCGATACTGGCAAAGTTGAAATTTTGCGCTATACAGCAACGCAGGACGCCGGCAAAGCCATCCACCCCAGCTATGTTGAGGGTCAGATTCAGGGCGGAGCGGTTCAAGGCATTGGCTGGGCGCTGAACGAGGAATATATTTTCAACGAAGACGGTCAGATGACCAACGCTAGTTTCCTCGATTATCGAATACCGACCAGCTACGATCTCCCAATGATTGACACGGTGATTGTTGAAGTCCCGAATCCTAGCCATCCCTTCGGCGTCAGAGGTGTCGGCGAAACCCCAATCGTGGCACCGCCCGCGGCTATCGCGAACGCCATCTACAACGCAGTTGGTGTTCGGTTGACTGAACTACCGATGTCACCGGAGCGTGTTCTCAAAGCGTTGGGGAAAATCTAAACTCCCTGTCAAGGGTGTTGAAACGTTAAGACGAGTGGGGTATTGGGGAGTTTTTTCCCGATGCCCCATTTCTATTTGAACTGAATATTCTAGGAAAAATCCACGCTGCTATACCTGTATTATTCATAGCGTGTCAATGTCTATAGAACTTACGCAATTCGGATTGTAGGGAACGCAGATCTGCGTTCCCTACTTGCTCGCTTGATCGTTATTCTCTGCAAGCGTCCTACATTTATGAAATTGTCGCAGAAAATCTTCAGTTCATTTTTTGCGCGAGTCCCGTATCTTATGAAAGGTTGATTTTGTCATGGCAACCGTAGCAATCCCATCCCTTATGCAAGAGCTGACCGATGGCAAGGAGAAAGCCACCGTAGAAGGCAACACGATACGCGAAGTCCTTGATAACTTGGAGTCAATCTATCCCGGTTTTAAGGCGCGCATCAGTGATGGCGATCAGATTCGTCCCAACATTGCCGTCTATGTCGATGGTGCCCTGACACGTGAGGGTATTCGCCAGCAAGTTTCGGAAGACAGCGAAATTCACTTCCTGCCAGCTATCAGCGGAGGCTCCTCTCCGCATCTGTCTTGAAGTTTCCCACCATGATTTGATTTGGAGTTAAGGGGTTCGTGCACCCGTGTATCCGATTTCAAAAAAAGCCACGCCTTGAGAACCTTTTCGCTTTGTGTCTCGCCTTTAACGGATGATGGAGGTGGACACAGTGGAAAATTTGGACATCGAAACATTAGTTCGTTTATGCGCACAGCAGAATGAACATGCATTTGCCGAGTTGGTTCGCCGGCATGAACGACAGTTAGTGGCACAAATACGCTACCAACTGGGAAACCCCGACCACGTTGAAGATGTATTGCAGGACACGCTTTTGCAGGCATGGCTCGGTATTCCCAGGCTTCGCGAACCAAAGGCTGTCGCAAAATGGCTTCTTCGGATTGCTCAGAATCGGTGCTACGACTTCCTCAAGTCCGCCCAGCGACGAGACTTACCCATCAAAAATGAAGAATTAACACAATTTGTCGATCGATTTGGCCACAAACAGATTCGGCAGAGACAGATTCTTGATGATGCGGTAGAAGCACTGGCACATGCGCCAGATGACCAGCGAGAAGTAGCGCAACTATTCTACCTCGAAGGATTTTCTATTGCCGAGATCGCCGCACGCCGACGCTGCCCGGAAGGTACGGTCAAGCAGCGTTTGTTTCACGCGCGAGCTTATCTCCGTGAAACTTTTGGTGTTTCTCAGAGCGAGGCAAAGAGCCACGCGAACTCTCACAAACCCGCAACCAAGAGACAGCCATTCCCTCCTCATCGGCCGAAGGTGGTTATCACCAAACTAAACGCCGATCCGTTCTCCGTAGATTGCCCCGAACTTCGTTGGTGGTTCATCGTACCCGAAATTGGGGAACGTTCCCTGTTCGCGGACTATATGCCCGCGACTCGGGAACTTTTTGAGGTACACGAGATACAGGCGGTAAGACCGGTTATCGTGCACGATGTCGGCGGGATTGAGATGGAGATTCACACATGGGAGCCACGAAACGGCTGGGCGCCATCGACATGGGAGATTTGCGGTCGACTGACCCAAACGACCGCAGAGTATTTGGCAGTCTCACTATTTGACGATGGCAAGAGATTATTGCACACGTTCCTTGACGAATGCTTCGACTTCAATTGGGGGCAGATGCCCAGAAAACTGGAAGATCGCGGGTGTTTCGTAACTCAGTCGGACGGATCAATTGAACGCGTACATAGCCTTGAGGAAACAGATGCCACCGGCGCCGGCCTGTTCTCTGTGTCGATTGGCAGCAGGAACTTCACCTGTCTCCGGGTATTTCAGTTAGAAGCACCTCCGACCGCACTTGACACGCCAATCACGGAAAGCTACGTGACTGAAGCTGGACGGACGGTTATGGTACGGCATTTCTGTCGCCCGGAAATGGCAATGGCTGCCAAATCAGAAAGCATCGTGGTTGATGACAACCTACAGCTTATAATGGACGGTGTCACATATGTTCACTGGTATGACAGCATTTCCAACATAGCATTCGGATTCTAATACTAATTCGTAATCCATGAGTCACATGAAGCGAGTGTTCGTCGTGGCGATCGAGGGAAATCGAACGAACAGATAGTGAGTGCGGTAGAGAACTTCCCCTTATTACGAGCAAAGTTCGCTCTTACAGTTGACTAATCTCAACAGTCTACAATCATCAAAACCGCCCATCTACATTTTTTCATTTCGTGACTGACTGGTTGCTTACTCGCTCGTAGTCCAAAATGTGAGATAACACGAATGGTAACTGTTTAGTGCCTTGGTTTCTGGAGTCGAGCACTGTGAGTCTAGACTGCTTTTTTCCTATTTTCTAGGCGGATTTCGTGTGGATGCTCAATTTTCCGGTTTGTAGTAGGGCAATTCATTGCCCGTCCATGGCTCTGGGAGTTTTACTGACCAGCAAGCGAACGGATAGTGAGTGCGGTAGAGATCCACTAATCACTAGCCACTAAACACTTACCACGAATGTAAATGACTATAATTCGCGGCCGAAGCCAGCCCAGCCTTATGTACCGTGACCAAGAAACCGTACCTGCCATCTCGAATCCGTCCCGATGCGGAGGCTAATCTGATTCGCATATTTCCACGAAAAAGAAAATCCCGTCCGCTGAACCTTTTCCTTTCCTTTCTCGCCTATTATAAATGACGGCGCTGAGCGCACAGACATACAACCGCCAATCTCTAGACCGTTTTATGAAAGGAGAAAAAATCGAATGCATACACACAAACTTGGAACTACAAAACAACCCTTCCCACGTCGTAGGCCCAAGGTTATCATTGCGCCAAGCGATACAGGACCTTTTACGGTGAATTGCCCCGAACTTCGATGGTGGTTCATCGTGCCGAAAACAGGCGAACGTGCATTGTATGCGGACTATTCGGCGACAGCTTGGAAACTCTCCGAAGTCCATGAGATGAAGGTGACCGGAGCTGCTACCGTGCATGGTATGGACGGTGTTGAAATTTCAATCCAAACGTGGAATACGAACAATGGATGGTGTTCGCCACCATGGCAGATGTATGGCCGACTGACAGGGGAGACAGCAGAATATCTAGCTATATCACAGATTCACGACGGTAAAAGATTGTTGTACACCTACCTCGACAGAGATTTCGACCACGACTGGGGAAATATAACTCGCAAGTTGGAAGATTGTGGACATTTCGTTACCCAGGCCGATGGTTCACTAAAACGGCTGCATAGCCTCGAAGAAGACACAGCCAGCGGAGCCGGCGTTTTTTCCGTGTCAATAGGGGAACGCCATTTTACTTGCCTCCGCGTATTGGAGTTGGGCATTCCCCTCGAATCGCACGATACTCACCAAACGGTAAGCTACGTTACTGAAGTGGGGCGTACCGTGTTGGTACGGCATTTCTGCCATCCGGAAAAGACATTGCTTGATGACAACGGGAAACCTGAGAACGTCGTTGTTGATAACGATCATCAACTTGTGGTTGATCGGGTCACCTTTGCCCACTGGTACGACAGTTTTTCTAACCTAGCATTTGGGTTCTAAATTGGAGGCAACAGTCGAAATAGGGGCAAGCATACTCAACCAATTATGCCAACGCCAAAATCTGCACCTACTCTTCACATTCGGATAATCAGAGGGATGGCGTACACTAATGGACGCCCTCAAGGACGCTATGTCAATCGATTCAATCGCCGGTAACACACATCTTTCGCCGAGATCTTGCCCAAACTGAGCAAGGCTGAAAACAAGGCTGAAAAAAAGTGAAATAATTGCTTGACACGTGTAACACTGCGTGGTATAATTCCATGCTTCCATTATGGAGGCGCAAATGATGCTCTTTGAAAACTGAATAGTGATTTGTGACATGTCTTTTAATCTTGAAGTTTCTCTTTAAAAAGAGCAAGGTTTCGCTAACCATTGGTTAGCACCGATTTTTTGGAGAGTATGATACCGGCTCAGGACGAACGCTGGCGGCGTGGATTAGGCATGCAAGCCGAACGAGAATCATAGCTTCGGCTATGAGGAAAGTGGCGAAAGGGTGAGTAACGCGTGGGTAATTTACCTTTGAGACGGGGATAACAACTCGAAAGGGTTGCTAATACCGGATACGACCGGCTTTTCATAAGAAAAGTCAGTGAAAGTATGGTACTTCGGTGCTGTAGCTCAATGATAAGCCCGCGTCCTATTAGCTTGTTGGTGGGGTAATGGCCTACCAAGGCTACGATGGGTAGCTGGCCTGAGAGGGTGGTCAGCCACATTGGGACTGAGACACTGCCCAAACTCCTACGGGAGGCTGCAGTCGAGAATATTTCGCAATGGGGGAAACCCTGACGATGCGACGCCGCGTGGGGGATGAAGGCTTTCGAGTTGTAAACCCCTGTGTTATGGGAAGAATCGTCAGTTGGCGATAAACCAACTGGCTTGACGGTACCATAGTAGAAAGCTCCGGCTAACTACGTGCCAGCAGCTGCGGTAATACGTAGGGAGCAAGCGTTGTCCGGATTTACTGGGCGTAAAGGGCGTGTAGGCGGCCATATAAGTCAGACGTGAAATCGCTTGGCTCAACCAAGCAACTGCGTTTGATACTATATGGCTTGAGTGTGGAAGAGGAAAGCGGAATGTACGGTGTAGCGGTGGAATGTGTAGATATCGTATAGAACATCTGTGGCGAAGGCGGCTTTCTGGTCCAATACTGACGCTGATACGCGAAAGCTAGGGTAGCAAAGAGGATTAGATACCCTTGTAGTCCTAGCCGTAAACGATGGGTACTAAGTGTAGGGGGTGTTGATTCCCTCTGTGCTGCAGCTAACGCATTAAGTACCCCGCCTGGGGATGACGACCGCAAGGTTAAAACTCAAGGTAATTGACGGGGGGCCGCACAAGCGGTGGAGCATGTCGCTTAATTCGAAGCAACGCGAAGAACTTTACCAGGGCTTGACATCGCTCTGACCGCCATAGAAATATGGTTTTCCTTTGGGACAGAGTGACAGGTGCTGCATGGCTGTCGTCAGCTCGTGTCGTGAGATGTTGGGTTAAGTCCCGCAACGAGCGCAACCCCTGTTGTTAGTTGCCATCAGGTAATGCTGGGGACTCTAACAAGACCGCTGGTGACGAGCCAGAGGAAGGTGGGGATGACGTCAAGTCCGCATGGCCCTTACGCCCTGGGCTGCACACGTGCTACAATGGTCGGTACAGAGGGTCGCAAAGCCGCGAGGTGGAGCAAATCCCAAAAAGCCGGCCCCAGTTCGGATTGCAGTCTGCAACTCGACTGCATGAATGTTGGAATCGCTAGTAATCGCGGATCAGCAGGTCGCGGTGAATGTGTTCCCGGCCCTTGTACACACCGCCCGTCACGCCATGGAAGTTGGTAGCATTCGAAGCCGGTGAGCTAACCCGCAAGGGAGGCAGCCGTCGAAAATGAGACTGATGACTGGGGCGAAGTCGTAACAAGGTAGCCGTAGGGGAACCTGCGGCTGGATCACCTCCTTTCTAAGGAGCTATACAACATACCTAACCTCAACCGGAGGGTATGTTCAGCTCGTTTTTATGGATGTGTCCAATCACTATTCGGTTTTCTCTGAGTATCTTTTGTTCGGGCTTATAGCTCAGACGGTTAGAGCGCGCGCCTGATAAGCGCGAGGTCTCTGGTTCGATTCCAGATAAGCCCACCATTCTCGTGTGGGGGTGTAGCTCAGTCGGGAGAGCGCCTGCTTTGCAAGCAGGAGGCCAGCGGTTCGATTCCGCTCATCTCCACTCGCCTTTTTAGGCGTCGATCTTTGACAATTGCATAGAGGGTATCGGCTATTTTTTATTTTTTTATTTTTCTTGTTATCAAGCTACTAAGGGCTTACGGTGGATGCCTTGGTGCTAGGTGTCGATGAAGGGCGTGACAAGCTGCGATATGCTTCGGGTAGCTGCTTATAAGCTTTAATCCGGAGATTCCCGAATCGGGCAACCGGGCAGGTAATTCAATACCTGTCACTTGCATTTGTATGGATGCAAGGGTAAACCAGGAGAAGTGAAACATCTCAGTACCCTGAGGAACAGAAAGAAAACCTCGATTCCCCCAGTAGCGGCGAGCGAAACGGGAACAGCCTAAACCAGGTATATGTAAGTTCATACACGTTGTATACTTGGGGTTGCGGGGTGATATTGGGCTCAAGTATGATTGAGCCGGGAAGTAAAAAACCAAGTTTCTAGCTTAACTTTTCTGGAATAGTATGACCGTAGAGGGTAACAGTCCCGTGAGTAAAAGAAATTTGGCTTCCTGAATATCATTCCCAAGTACTACGGGATAGACTAACCTGTAGGAATCCAGGAGGACCACCTCCTAAGGCTAAATACGACCTAGCGACCGATAGTGAACAAGTACTGTGAAGGAAATGTGAAAAGTTCCCCTGTTAGGGAAGTGAAATAGTCCCTGAAACCGTATAGCCTACAAGCTGTGGTAGTGCTAAGCCAAGTTTTACTTGGAATGCATGACCGCGTGCCTTTTGCATAATGAGCCGGTGACTTACTCTGTGTAGCAAGGTTAAGTTTCTCTGAAACGGAGCCGTAGCGAAAGCGAGTCTTAATAGGGCGATTCAGTTGCATGGAGTAGACCCGAAACTAGGTGATCTATCCATGGGCAAGGTGAAGCACATGTAATAGTGTGTGGAGGCCTGAACCCACCAGGGCTGAAAACTTGGGGGATGACCTGTGGATCGGAGTGAAAGGCTAATCAAACCTAGTGATAGCTGGTTCTCCCCGAAATAGCTTTAGGGCTAGCCTCACGTGTTTGGCAGTGGCGGTAGAGCTCTAATTGGACTCGCGGCCCTACCAGGTTAGCACCTCCAGTTAAACTGCAAATGCCATTGTCTTAAGCGTGGGAGTCAGTCAGTAGGGGATAAGCTCTATTGACGAAAGGGAAACAGCCCAGATCGCCAGCTAAGGTCCCTAAATACGAGCTAAGTGGTCAAGGATGTTTTGTTGCTCAGACAACCAGGATGTTGGCTTAGAAGCAGCCATCATTTAAAGAGTGCGTAACACCTCACTGGCCAAGTGACTTTGCACCGAAGATTTCCGGGGCTTAAGCTCGTTACCGAAGCTGCGGATTGTTGCTAACTTCGTGTTGACAACAGTGGTAGGGGAGCGTTCTATAGTATGGTTGAAGGAAGATCGAAAGATTTTCTGGACGAATTAGAAGTGATTATGCCGGCATGAGTAGCGATAAAACAAGTTAGAAGCTTGTTCGCCGTAAGCCTAAGGTTTCCTGGGCAAGGCAAATCCTCCCAGGGTTAGTCGGATCCTAAGCCGAGGCTGAAAAGCGTAGGCGATGGGTAGCAGGCATAATATTCCTGCACCACCTTGATGAGATTGAAGCTAGGGGAGACGCAAGCATTAGGACCTACCAGCGGATGGAAGAGCTGGGCTAAACTCGACAGAGGAATCTCAGGTAAATCCGAGATTCAATACTCTGAGAAGTGATGGGGAGTCCTTTTAGGACACAAACTGGTTTGGTTGTTTGCCAAGAAAAGAACCTCGAGTGGACGATTCAAGGTGACCGTACCGCAAACCAACACAGGTAGGCGAGGAGAGTATCCTCAGGCGCTCGAGCGAACTCTCGCTAAGGAACTAGGCAAAATTACCTCGTAACTTAGGGATAAGAGGTGCTCTTAGTACGCGACATATCTTGCATATGAAGCCGAAACGAGCCGCAGTGAAATGGCCCATGCGACTGTTTACTAAAAACATAGGTCTCTGCAAAATCGTAAGATGATGTATAGGGACTGACGCCTGCCCGGTGCCGTAGGGTTAAGGGAAGGGGTCAAAGGTTTATCCTGGCAGCCCTGAACTGAAGCTTCGGTAAACGGCGGCGGTAACTATAACCGTCCTAAGGTAGCGAAATTCCTTGTCGGGTAAATTCCGACCTGCACGAATGGCGTAACGATATGGGCACTGTCTCGGCGAGAGGCTCGGTGAAATTGTAATACCGGTGAAGATGCCGGTTACCCGTAGAAAGACGGAAAGACCCCGTGAACCTTTACTACAGCCTGATATTGGGTTTTAATGTAGCATATGTAGGATAGGTGGGAGACTTTGAAGCTGGGGCGCCAGCCTCAGTGGAGTCGACCTTGAAATACCACTTTTGTTGCATTGGAATACTAACTCACGTTCGTACATCCGAATTGAGGACAGTGTCAGGTGGGTAGTTTGACTGGGGCGGTCGCCTCCCAAAATGTAACGGAGGCGCCCTATGGTTCCCTCAGCGCGATTGGAAACCGCGCGTAGAGTGTAAAGGCATAAGGGAGCTTGACTGCGAGACAGACATGTCGAGCAGGTGCGAAAGCAGGGCTTAATGATCTTGTGGTACTGAGTGGAAAGGCCATGACTTAACGGATTAAAGGTACTCCGGGGATAACAGGCTAGTCGCGCCCGAGCGCTCACAGCGACGGCGCGGATCGGCACCTCGATGTCGGCTCGTCACATCCTGGGGCTGCAGCAGGTCCCAAGGGTTCGGCTGCCCGCCGATTAAAGTTCGGCACGCGAGCTGGGTTTAGAACGGCGCAAGCCAGTTCGGTCCCTATCTTCTACGGGCGTAGGATATTTGAGAGGAGCTGCCGCTAGTATGAGAAGACCGTGGTGGACGAACCTCTAGTGTACCAGTTGTCACGCCAGTGGCACCGCTGGGTAGCTATGTTCGGAAAGGATAAACGCTGAAAGCATCTAAGCGTGAAGCCTCCCTCAAGATGAGATATCCTGAAGAGTTAATCTTGTAAGGCTCCTTCAAGATAAGAAGGTTGATAGGCCAGAGGTGTAAGCAGTGCGAGCTGTTTAGCTGACTGGTACTAATAAGCCGAGGGCTTGATACTTTTTGCACTTTATAGTTCATACCCAAATCTATGCAATTGTCAAATATTTAGTTCTTATTGTATTCTTCCGGTGATTATAGCGAAGAGGAAACACCCGTAACCATTCCGAACACGGCAGTTAAGCTCTTCAGCGCCGATGATACTTCGAGGGCGACCTTGCGGGAAAGTAGGTCGTTGCCGGGAGATTTTATTTGGGCATCAAGTCAATTCGTTGGCTTGATGCCTTTTTTATGCCTGCCACTCTACGCAGTACGACGGATCAGATTGGCGTCTCGCGTCATGCGACCCGATGTGGTAGATTTCTTGGATATAATGATTAAGCACCAGGAAACCACACGATTCACCCAATCCGTTATTCGAAAAGATTCCCAGTTAATCTGATTGACGCCTGGTGAGGCAAATATCCAGAATCGAACCTGATTGGTTACAGTTGCGATCCGAAGCCAGAAGGGGAGGTTTGAATATAACCCGACCTCCGATTTGAAACTTGAACAGGGGGATGCGCTCATTGTGATCGCGGACATTGGGCAGTTGAAGCATCTTCACGAACTTCGTAGAAGCGGGAAGATTAGAAGGTTCGAATAAGGAATGAATGTCGAGTGTCTCGTATAGAGGCCCATCCTTGTGCGAAAAGTACGGTATTCTTTTTGAAGACTCGAATTGTTGCTTGATCATTCCATCAGAAGTCGGTTTTGAATTGTCGGATAATCGATTCCACACTACTATTCAACTTTTCGTTCTTGTTTCACCTGTATCTTCGATTGAGTTTTCCCTTGAGGTTTTCCACAATTGGTTTGATTTGAAAATAGCGGTTTCCCACGATAAAATGACCATACCTTCTAGCTGTTATCCTGCCACTGAGTCCCACATGTGCTAGCGAGGTCAGTCTTATGTTCTGACTGATTGTCATTCTTCGATCTTCGCTCCGCGTAGTATTTATCTGCACCGTACGATTGATAGTCCAATGTCCCTATTAACCTCAATTCATAAAAGTAGCTCCCCATATTCAGAAAATGTAACGTAGA
The DNA here is from genome assembly GCA_965204085.1 of Candidatus Poribacteria bacterium. Classification (GTDB taxonomy): domain Bacteria; phylum Poribacteria; class WGA-4E; order WGA-4E; family JAJDTR01; genus JAJDTR01. The sequence goes on from CBDBEE010000003.1 coordinate 1,691,170, forward strand.
CCGAGAAGTATATGGTAACATCAACCGGAAACTCTTAGGGGGATTAGAATTAGACGCCTATGAATCATAGAGAACCCTGGCTTAAGGATGTAGATGGCACGCAGGTACCTCAAATAGTTGAGTGTGATGCAGATATTGTGCTGGTTGAAGCTGGCCCTGGCACTGGTAAGACTTTCGGTTTGGCTCGTCGAGTGCAACGTATTCTCCATCCAGATGGACTAAATGTCCTAGGTAAGAATATATTAGTCGTGGCTTTCAATCGTGTAATCGCGAAGCAATTGAGACAAGATATTTGTGATTGTATAAAACATTCGCCTCACAAAGGTAAACCTGTTATTCGTACAGTCCATGCCCTCTGTTTACAGGTTATAGGTAGCGAGTTGCGCATACTGCTACCACACGAGGTCGAGATGATGATTTTTGACATAATCTCAAAATACCCTCAACTTCATGAAGAATATGAAACTCAGCCTCGCGCTGAGCAAGCCTTTAATAACCACGTTGCTAAGATAGAAGAGCATGTGAAGCTGTGGCAAGCTGTTCGTGAATGGCTCTTACAACACAAGGCTAATATAATTAGCGACTTGCCAAGTCTTCTTCTCGATAGTCTTCATGGGGGGGATTTCACCGATATGACTTTTGAGCATGTAATAGTCGATGAATTTCAAGACCTAACACCAGGCGAGCAGGAGTTATTTCTTCGTCTTAGAAGCCAAACAGGCACTCTCGTTGCTCTGGGTGACCCCCGCCAGTCTATCTATGCGTTTCGAGGAAATGACCGAGAAGGCTTGGATAAAATACAAGAACTTCCCGCATCATCCGGCGACTTTATAGAGAAGGTCTCAATGACTGAATGTCATCGTTGCCCCAAAAAAATTGTGAAGGCCGCGAATCAATTGATGGGACTATATCGGACGGAACCAATGATACCCATAAATGAGGGCGACGACAACACACATGTAGTGTACTGGAAATCAGAGCAAGCCGAAGCGAAAGGCATGGCCCAAGCAATTGAGGAAAACATTCAGGCGTTTCCAAGCCAAAAGCACTTAGCAATGGTTACCCGTCGCCAGTTTGGTTATTGGCTTCGCGACCAAATTAACGAACTCGATCAAGATTTGAAAATTGAACTCAGTTTTTCGGAAAGCCTATTGCAGACGTGGGCAGTACACGAAGCCTTTCTCTATTTTTGCCTCTTAGCGGATCCTGATGCACCGACTTGGAGAGCATGGCTCGGGTATCAAAATTCTAGCAGTGGGAGAACATTCAAACCACAAGATCGTAATGCCAATGCATACCTAAAGTTCTTAGCTAGCTGTGGAGACAACATAACAGAAGCAGAAATCATAAAGCTTGCCCAGTCTCCTAAGCAGCCACCGGGTAGGGGAGGCAAGAATCTTAAGGGACGTGCAATACGGTACCTTGATCTGACAAGGCAGTTGCAATGGGACAGGGTAGACGGATTAGCATTATTAGAGGAAGTCTTTTGTCCATGCAGATGGATCGTTGATACATCACCCGATCCTGAAACAGCGAGAATTGATATGGGACAGTTACTGTCTAAGGCCCAAAACATCTATCAAGAGTTAATGTCAGAAGACCCTGATTCTACCGTTCAACAAAAACTCAAGGAAGTTGCCGGAATGCTTAGGTATCAGATCGCGACTAGAGAACCTCTTGCACCTAGCGAACAATCGGATTTGCAAGTTGCTACCTTGTGGGGCGCGAAAGGTGTTACGGCAGATCATGTTTATGTACTTGGCCTTTGTGACGAGGCCATGCCAGGGGCTCCGCGCGACGAATACCCCCTAACAGACGACGATTACTTTCAAGAACAGAAAAGGTTATTCTACGTTTCCATTACCCGATCCAAGAAAACCTTGGTGTTATCTCGCGCAACGTCCATTCCCCACGGCCTCGCTGCTCAACTTGGTTTAGCCGAGGGCGATGGAAGCCCATATCGAAGATACTTGAAAATGTCCCAATACCTGCGGGATATCATACAATATCTTCCCGAAGCTCAAAGAGGTGAGGAGTGGAATGGGTGTGTGCAAAGACACAAATCTGAATACTGATAATTAGTGACTCTCTTAGGTGTACGTAAATTGCATCTGCAAAACCATAATATAGACCAATTCTATGGAAAACACACCTGATTTAACCGTGTTCAACGACCTCTCTGAAAATAGATGGTTTAGCTTCGGAGTCGTCGGATGAGTGTGCAAAGTATCAGGCTTTCAAGGCAATTCCTCCGAGTGCGTTTGATGGAAGGTTTTACACGCTAACGGTCAAAGAGGAACTTCGGCTACTCTTCTTGGCGTGTCCAATTTCTTTAGACATCGTTCAAAATAATCTCGGAGCTCGATGGTGTTGCTTTTGCTCTAGTTCGCTTGGGAACCATGCCAATCGTCAGAGTTCCGATGGCCCTGAATTCTATCCATTACATTGAATTCATTAGACATCTTTCCAAAATAAGTATCTATTTGGCTTGATTTTACGTTATATCCTTTCAACAATCTTCTGTTGTAGAAAGGATACCCATGAGTCAATTTGAAAAAGCAGTAAAACAGTCAGATGAGCAATTTCTGCGAGCGGTTGGTATTGACAAGGCGGCTTTCAACCTTATTTTGGAGCGTGTGGCGACTTACTTTGAAAAACTTAAAGAAGAACGTCCGATGAAGAAACGAGGAAAGAAATCGGAGGTTGCATTGGCCGATCGCCTTCTATTGACATTCACCTATTTGCGCCACTATCCAACCTTTGCCAGATTAGGCATGGAGTTTGGTATCAGTGAGTCTTATGCAAATAAACTCTATCATCAGATACTTGATGTGTTAGTTAAAGTGCTTTCATTGAAGAATCGAAAGCACTTAGTGGAGGGCGATCTCCAAACCATCATCGTTGATGCCACCGAGCAACCGATTGAACGTCCAACCAAAGGACAGCGTGTCTACTATAGCGGTAAAAAAAAAGGCACACCATAAAAGTTCAATTGATTGCGTGTTTGGCGCTGTTAGAAATATTATCGGTTACCTGCCGCAAAGGGAGTGTTCACGATTACACCATTCTGAAGGAAAGTCGTGTGGCAATTTCTCCCGAAACTGAGAAGTTGGCTGACAGTGGTTATCAGGGGATAGCCAAACGGTATGCCAACAGTTCGACGCCCATCAAGGCCTATCGGAGCAAGCCCTTAACTCGGGAGGCGAAGCAATTCAACCGACGGTTGGCAACACGCAGGGTCGCCATTGAGAATATCGTCAGACGATGTAAGATTTTTCGCATCACCAAAGACATCTATCGAGGCAAACATCGCAACTATGGGAAAACATGGAATGTGATTGCTGCCATTGTAAACTTGCGATATTCCTCAACAAGTTGCCAAACGGCGTAGTTATTCTAATCTCCGAGATTGCTGTAACTACACGGATCCATTTTGGAAAGATGTCTATTAGGAAAGATGTCTTTTATATGCAATACGGTGAAACGAAACCTTCCATTGCTGGAGTGCCTGTTTCTGCGCCTATGTCGGAGCGTAAAATCAATTTACTGTAAGCAGGAGATTAAATTGATTTCTGGTGAGTTATGGATTTAGCGGAGTATTTTGACAAGTACCAAAAACAAATACATCAGGATAGCGAAAAATTGTTTATCCAAGATTTCTTGTATCCATTGCTAGGTTCTAAAATCGAGGCAATAATACCGCAATATCCCTTTCTAGATAGCACGGGAAGACATAGGCGAATTGATTTTGTATATCAAGGGCCTACTTCACCTCTGGCGTTTGAGGTGAACGGCGAATCGTATCATGCAGAAGGAGTCATCCCAGACGAGATGTTCGATGACAACCTTTTCCGTCAAAATGAAATTCTGCGTTCCGGTTATAGGCTCCTACGGTTCTCCTACAGTCAACTCCAATCTCCGAAGTGGAGATTGGTAGTCCAAGAAATGCTTAGAGATTTCCTAGGGGCACATGCACCAGAATTAATTAAGGAATATGAATTGGAGCCTTCTTTTCTTCAGAATGAAGTTCTTGAAGCTATTGACTTTTATCGCAATCAGAGGAGTTGGCGAAAAGGGGTAATCATCTTGCCAACAGGCACAGGTAAGACCATCCTTTCAGCCATAGACGCGAAAAGGTCAGGAGGACGAGTGCTTTTCTTGGTCCATAGGTTAGACATTCTAAAACAAAGCACAGATGCTTATAAGAAGGCTTGGCCCGATATGAAGATAGGTATTTTAACAGGGGAGGCAAGGGAAAATGAAAAAAGCTGTGACGTGCTGTTCGCCTCAAAAGACACATTGCGCCAATCCTCTGAATTGATGCGGTTTGGACGATCCTGGTTCGATTACATAGTCGTTGATGAGGTCCATCACGGACAAAGTCCAACCTATCGGGAGGTCCTATCTTACTTTGACCCGTCATTCATGCTAGGCATGACGGCAACTCCGGACCGCGTTGACCGAAAAGATATTTTCGAGTTGTTTGACTATAACAAGATTTATGAGATTCCACTCTCAGAAGTAATCGAGCGCGGATATCTTGTTCCTTATACGTATCATGGTCTAACGGACAACATTGATTATTCAAGAATATCCTATCAGAATCAAAAGTACAGAGTTGACGATCTTGAACGGCACCTGATTGTCCCGGAGCGCAATGAGGCAATACTCAAACAGTATCTCGAAAAGGGAAAGGGTGATAAAGCTATAGGCTTTTGTGTTTCAGTAAAATATGCCGAAAGAATGTCGGCATATTTTGTTAACCGTGGAATCTCCGCAGTGCCAATTCATTCTGGAACCACCAACAGAGACAGGCTTATCTCTGATTTTCGGGAGAATAAATACCAAGTGGCTTTTACGGTGGACCTTTTTAATGAAGGAATAGATTTTCCCAACGTTCGCGTGCTGCTTTTTCTGCGCCCAACTGAGTCGAAGACGGTTTTTGTTCAACAACTTGGTCGAGGACTACGTTTATGTGCAGGAAAAGAAAGAGTGAGGATTCTTGATTTCATTGGAAATTACAAGCGCGCCAACCTAGTCAGGAAATACTTATCGAAAGATAATAGAATTATAGAAGATACTACAGATGGTAGACGACAGCGCAAGATCGAATATATCTATTCTAACGGTTGTGAGGTGTTCTTTGACGACGACGTTGAAGAGATTTTGAACAACCAAGATGCACAAGATATTGCGGTTTCAAAGGAGGACCTCGCGCAAGCTTATTTTACTTTAGCTGAAGAACTGGGTCGAAAGCCCAGTCGCTCAGATTTGGATATGCAAGGCGAATATAAATCGTCTCTTTATGCGCGACATTTTGGTTCTTGGTTAAAATTCCTACGTGAAGCCGGGGAATACACGGAAGCGAGTTATCACTATCCGCAGGGAGTAAATTTGGGACATGTATTATCGGTGTTGAAGGCATTCGGAAAAGGCGACAGATCAAACACACATTTTGCGGATGAATACATCCGTCTGCGTGGTAGTCTTGGTACGGGGCGTCTAGCTACGTACCGTCGTCAAGTGAAATATAAACTTCTTGCAGCAATGGAGTTGGGTATACTTACAGATGACCGCAACTATTCGAGCGATAATGATTATACCCTTGAATTGACTCCGCTCGGGGTGGAACTTTATAGTTCAATTGAGCTTCTCCTTGACGATTTGGATTTATCTTTTCCACAGGATTCTAGCGGCTATTTTTCGACAAAAATGCGTTTAAGCGACCGAGCATATAATCAAGCCATTCGGGAGTTTATTGAGACCACTGAACAGGCACGTGACATTGTTTTTCGCGTATTTCTGGCAATGCCCGCTGTCCAACAGATGCTGACGTTCCTATATCAGGTGTGTCGTACAAAAAAAATTCAACGAAATGATGTTTATGAACAATTTTTCCAAGCTCCGTTCGTGAAACAATATTGCGATCAGGAAGGCATATTAGAGCCGACAATAGAGGCATCCAGGCGTAGATGCCCGTTTTTGTTAAATATCCTTGATGCTTGCGATATCATTAAAGTTTCACCAAGCCGCATTGAAGTCAACAAGCTTGTTCTCGCCGCTTGGTCCGTACGCCCACACGCCAAAGAGGACGAGGGCAAGTCACATGCAAGACTTGGGGCCATAGAAAAATCCTATCAGGACTCTTCCGTAACGTTACCCAGTGAAGATTTAAGCATAGTTCGGGAAATTTTCGGCTCCGAGTTCCTGACGGAAAATTATTATCTGAAAGATTTCATCATACTCCGAGATTAGTCCTATGGCAAACCGATCTCACTTCAACACCCGACATATTGCTATGAACTTACTCAAGAAAGAGGGTAAAGCGCATTCTTCGCTTGAGAATATCAATGGTCCCAATCCAAGTGAGACAAGCCATGCGATTATAACGGGTGATTGCTTAGACCTATTAAAGCAAGTACCGGATGAGTCAATTCAGTTGATTGTATGTGACCCGCCGTATAATATTCAAATTTCTGATTAGGACAACCATCATCATTACGTGGCATGGGCCAGTAAATGGCTCTCGGAGACAGAAAGAGTCTTAGCTCCTACTGGGAATTTGGCCATCTTTGGCGGTCTTCAGTATCAAGGAGAGGCCGGTTCAGGTGACCTCTTGAGTTTGATTCAGCACCTTCGCTCAAGTAATCTTCTTCTTGTCAATCTTATTATCTGGCACTACCCAAATGGGATGGGAGCACAACGTTTTTTCTCGAACAGGCACGAGGAAATTGCATGGTACGGAAAATCTCGGAAATACTATTTTGACCTTGATTCGGTGCGCGAAAAATTTGATGAAGAAACGAAGCACGCCTACCTAAAAGACAAACGCCTAAGACCTGAAAGTATAGAGAAGGGGAAGAATCCAACTAATGTATGGCAAATTAACCGTCTCAATAGTAACTCTAAAGAGCGAGTTGGACACCCTACACAGAAGCCCATAACTCTATTACAGAGGATTGTCAGGGCGTTGTCGTATCCTAACTCAACGGTACTTGATTTCTTTGCAGGGAGTGGAACAACGTCTCGTGTCGCTATTGAAGACGGTCGTAACAGTATTTCCAGCGATGTCAATCCGTCACTACACACATATTTCGATAAACATATGGAAAAATTTCAAGAACAGAATGCTCTTCTCTGCGCTACCTTAAACTACAAGATATATCGAAATGATGAGTTTGCACGGCATCCTGTTTTTCAGGTTGCCGACGATAAGTGTAATCCTCCCAAAAACTAATCTCAAACTACCCGTCACCCTTTGGATAGAACCGAAAGCGAAATAAGATGACATGTGTAATCAACTTGATTAGGTTAAACACATTGGGTCGTTGATAATATCCCTGTCCCTATAGTAGTGCTTCCGAGTCACATTTCCCGCGAAATGGTAATCGGTTGCGCCAGTGCACCATCTTTCGTATCCAACCTTCTAACGTTCCATCTCCCCCCTAGCGGTCCTGTCCTAATTCCCGTCCCCAAAAAAATTCGCCCAACCGGATTTATGGGTTCATTATTTTCTTGACTACTTAACATGTGTGTGGTATTATGGTGGTGTTTGAATCAAAAACTGAATCCTGAATCCGAGTTGTTTCTCCAAACCTCGGTTTTTTCTTCCACAACCTTGTAAAAAAGAGAGGATGGATTAATTACTATGTTAGCCTGCTTGTTAATCGAAAATCTGAATAATCGACTGAGCGAAATAACAAACCTCCTTGCGAGGGTGATTTGATTAGCATTCAAGCAAAATCTTTTGAAGAAGTGTCCTTCGCCTAGCACTCAACATCACTAGACATACAAGCAAGCTTATGCAGAATCTCTTAAGACTCGTCGCTTAAGTTGAACCATATTTTGTACCTTGCCAGTTGGCGTTTTCCACGGTTTAGACATCAACTAGGGTTGCACCTTATTTTATAGGTTTTTGCTGGAACATATGGCACACCGCCCATTTAGTACAATCCGTTTCAACAAAAACCAGAGAAAAAACGAGGCGACTAGTACATGACCGCTTTCTATTCGCCAACATTTTTATTGAATTGATTGGAATGTTAAGATATAATCGAAAGGCTTGGTGATATAATGTTAAAGGGTTGGCTTAATGTAGCTTTCTTTGCAACAGCATGGTCTCCAGTTGTAATAGTTGTTGGTCTACATGAAGTAAAGACTGGACAACCATGGAAGATTTTCTTTATCTATTATATGGGGTTGGCAGTTGCTCTGTTCCTAACTTGCTTGTTGCTTCTTTACGTCGTGCGTCGCAAGTATATACCGCAGCCAATTACTATTGACTCGATTGAGAATAAGGATCAGGAGGTATTGACTTTTATTTTGGTTACCCTATTGCCAATCATGAGAGCATCAGATAAGTCTATCTTTTGTGACGATCTTACGACAATGATAAATCTTGCTATTGTGGGCATCATAACTTTCACACTGTATTCTGCACGAGCTTATCACTTCAATCCAGTTATCCGGCTACTCTTAGGCTATCGTTGTTATTCAATTAAGAATAGCCATGGAACCCCCATTCTTTTGATAAGCAAGAAAGTATTGAGGCGTCCTTGCAAGATTGAGAACGCAGTGCCTATCGCTGATTTTGTTCATTTGCAAGTAGATAATAAGGATGAAAAGGAGTATGAATAGTGGATTATTGCTTTTTGCAATTACGATAAAAAAAGATCAGACTACGTTATTGAAAGTCCCACTAAATCAAGATGAATCAGATAAACTGTCAAGGAGTTGGGGGCCCCTTCAAAGTTCATTTTATCCTGATGGCTGCAATAAGATCGGTTTTTTGCCGGGATATACACCTGAACTTGAGGAGATATTTTCTGACAAGCCATATAATCTTCCAAATGGGTTTTTAGGAATGGATGAATATGATAATCTTGATACATTCGTTATCCTACGGACGAATAATAATCTTAAAGGATTTGTAGCAAGTATAAATAGCGAAAAGGATGGTAGAATATTATTGTTCCAGCGATTTGCAAAGTTTCAAATAATCCGCCCAGGTTTTTCATTAACTGATATTAGTGGAACTTTCAGTGTTTTCGATAAGCCTTCCGTAACATTTAGACGCTCATTGGATGCTATCTACAATACAAGGGAACGCGAGTTATATTTTAGAAATTATCATAACGTTAAGGGGTTCCTGCCAATGAAAAGTGTTTTCAGGGAGGCTACCGAAGATGACGTAAAGCGAATGCTTACAGGGAAGAATCTTGTTGCTGAAGATATTGAATCAACTCTAAACAATTTGGATAATAGAATGATAGAACAGTTTTCTCTGCTCGACCAGTCAAATGTTTTAGAGACACGGTCTATTGGGGAGATTAAAGAAATTGCTAGACCGTATAAAGTAGACATTGAAGTTATAGACAACAAAGTGGTATTGCCAGCGAAAAGGAAAGCAGCAAAAGACGTACTAATGGCACTTAATGATAATTTTTACACCGGACCAATGTCGGGCAATAAATTCGTAGCTAACTCAAAACGAATAATTCAGGAATAAATCTCTAGTCGTGAGTGAAACCAAATAAACATTCCCCGGGTTGGACAGTTGTATTATTCCCGCTTTTTTTCCAGTCCAAGATTGAAACGCTAAACGGTATCCAAGTGCCGTTTAACTCGTTTGAGTCCATCAAAGAAAAGAATCTCAAGCGTGAGATTGAAACCGATCAAAACATATACTTCACGTTGCCGGGAATTGCGTGTTTCGAGCGTCTCGTAAAGTAGCAGCCACAATCAAGTGAGATCATAGATTTCCGTACTACAATCTGTTAGATTGCAATCGCATCTGTACGACCATAGAGATCCCATCTCCGAATCGTGACCTGCCTGTGCCGCGTAAGTCGTATTAGAACCCATAATTGTCGAGGAACCAAGCTCAATTTTACTCAACAGAAGGATCAACTGACTGGATAAGGAAGGATCAACCGAGTGAATAACGAGGGCGATAGTTAATCCCATAGAGATCCCATAGCTAATCCTGATAGAGATCCCGTAATCCGTGTAATCCGCTTAATCCGCTTAATCCGTGATTCAGACAATCACCACCCCCCACCCCCACCTATAAACGGCAGAATCAAGCGACTGAACACGGAGCGATCAACTGACTGATTAGGGAAGGCGATAGAAAGTCTTGATAGAGATCCCATAGCTAATCCCGCGATAGAGATCCCGAAATCCGTGTAATCCGTTTAATCAGTGGAAATCCGTGATTCAGACAATTACCCATAGCCACTAACCACTGCCCTGCCCGGAAATAACACTGTTTCAACGTAAACCCCGAAAAAGATTGCCGGTTATGGAACAATACAACCGTAAAGGTGTACAAAACATCCTAAAGATACATATCAGGCGCAATTGATGAAGCGTAGCAAAACGGCAAGCCCGGTAGTGGCAGCCTACTGATTAAGCGTCACGATTAAACAACCAAATCGAATTTGCCTAAAGACAAGCCCATTAGTGGAAGTCTAACGACACCGCTAATGGGCTTTTTTCGTTTTTACCGTACCAACCACACTGGCGCGAATCGCTTCATGCCGCTGTGAAACACCAAATTCTATGACTCTTATCAATCGTCTAACACACATGAAACAAGAAGAACACGATTCCTTGCCCGAGTTCAATTTTGAATCTCGTCTCCCGGGAGAATCCCCTCTTGCCTTCGCCTACTTCGAGTTATACCGCGATGCAGGCAGCCAGAGATCTTTGCGCGCGCTCTGCGAATCTGAAGTTAACGGGAAAAAGCGCACGCTCTCACAAATGGGCAAATGGTCAAGCAGATTTCATTGGCAAACTCGCGTCGAGGCGTATGAAGCCGAACTAGCCCACGCCGCATCTCTAAAGTTAGCCGGACAGCGGCGCGAAGAAATAACCGCGTTTATCGCCAACGACATGTCAATTGCGTTAGAACTACAAAAACTCTGCAAAATCCGGCTGCGAAATTTAGCCGCGGACACCGATAATACCGATTGCCGAGAACTCCGCCAACTTGCTCTGGCGTATCGCGAATCGCGTCTATGGCTAATGGAATTAACCGGCATTGTTGAAGACCATAACGTAGATGAAAACCAAAAAAATTGAATTCCATAAGCTGCGCTACCCCGCACACCTCGCAAAAATACCCCGATTATCTCCGGCGCACGTTGAGGAACTCTATGCGGAAGTCGATAGTCGAAAGAATTGCCGTGGTTACGAGGAGTTTTTGCGATGGTGCGCCGAGAACAACACTGCCATCGAATCTCCCACGTTCAAAACCTTTTACGCCGCGCGGCAAAAGTGGGAACGAGCAAAACGAACACTATTCCATAATCTACGTTCAATCTCGGAGCACTATACTGTGGCTCTCGGATTACTCGGAGGCTGTTTGAGTTTCCTATACAAATCCCGCAAAGACTGCGAAGACACCATCAACTTAACGCGAACATTCCTCATAGAAATTGCGATTTTCGACTCAACCTTTGCCGGCGCGTATGCCCGCAAACTGGGGTGCATTGAATTCCTCGACTGGATCGAAAGAAACCCTCGGTCTGAACCTCCAGTTGGCGAATATGACAAGGCGTTTAGGTTGAACGCCGCCTGGGCAAAAGAGGAAACTGCCGACGAACATGCTAACCAAGCCAAATCGCGGGTAGAACGAGAAGACCTATCTTCCGAGCACCTCAATCTAATCCATCAAGAGAAGATGCGCCTCTCCCGGTGCAATCATGACCTAGCGTTCGACTACGACAAATCGTCCATAATTCAGGAACACATCGCGCAAGACATGAGACTTGACAAATATTCCCCAGTGTCGCTTGAGGGAATAAAGAACACGTTGAAAAAATGGGACGACGCCGGCAGGCACCTTGGCTGGCAGCTATTGGCTATTCGGCGGCGTCAAGAATTTGACAGACTCGATAGGATAGCCGAACAAGCCGTAGCCGCCAACCTCGTCGAAGATAACGATTTTGCCGAACTCCTCTGGACAGACGGCGAGGGTTTGCGGCGGATGCGGAAATGGTAACATGCGCACTTTTTTCTTTTGTACCTACTTTGTACCTACTTTGCCGCAAGCGAATCCGCGCTATCAGCGGAATGCGGGCTATCCGAAAAGGTGAACACCCGATCAAAATCGGTGCGGCGTTCACCTCTCTGTACCTATTTTCGAACCTCTAATTTACACAGAAAGGTGAACAGAACTACGCTAACTGGTTCATTCTCTAAGTATTTAATCCTTTATGAAACCATCAAACGAGTGGATAGCGAGTGCGATAGAGATCCATCAAGCGAATGGATAATGAGTGATCAAATGAGATCAAGCGACTGAATATGGAGCGCGATAGCAATCCTGATAGCGAATGCGATAGAGTTCCCATAGAGATCCCTTTTCCTTCAAAACTCGGTTTCTTCCCGGAGTCAAAGTCGCTTCAAGGTAATGGTTGAATCCACTCATCACGGGCAACTAAGGATTGATAATCATGGCAATCACTTCATCACATAAATCACAGTTCAGACAATGTTAACTGTCGACACCCAACACCTACCATATATTTTTTGAAAATAAACCATTTAGTGAACCAAAAAACACTGCCACCGTCTTCTCCATTTTCTGTACGTGCGCAGTTTATACTAGTCGAGGTACGTGTGGGATTGACTCCCAATGTCGCCTAAGTCAGGTACGATTGCTTTATGCTCAAGATTCATGCTGCTTGACAAGAAAAAGAGTGAGATGTTACCATACTCCAACGTCATGTTTCCGTCTCTATCGGAGGTATCGGTGCACCGTTTGAAACTATATTTCTCCATACTATTCTTTCTCGGAATTTTGTTTTCCGCCATACCAACCTCGCACGCCGTCCCTCCTGACTTTGAGGTTTTCAGCGCCATTCGAACCGCACGCAAACTCATCAACCCGAAACCAAGTTACACCGCAGATGAAATTGAGGAATGCTTCACGGATAGCCTCGCCATTCTCGCCAAGAATTGGGATCGGTTGCCAGCAATCTATCAACGAGAATTCCAAGGGATATTTCTTCGTCCCGGACAGCCGGGCAGTGCTTACGCATCGGTTCATCTACCCCGAAAGTTTGACACGCCGCATTTCCGACTCCACTACACCGAGGTTGGCACACATGCCCCTCCACTTGAGGACATTGCGCCAATGAATGGTGTTCCGGATTACGTCGAAATTTGTGCCGAGGCGATGGAGCGATCATTCCATGTGCAAGTGGAGCTGATGGGGTTCAAGAAACCGCTTGACGATTTTTGGGTGGAGGATAACGGCGGCAACCACAAGTATGATGTTTACCTTTTCATGTTTCCCGCCCTCGGTTTCACGACGGGCGATTGGTATAGCGGGCGCGTACTCTCGACCGTCGCGACACTGGGACCATATTTCGCCATTAACACGCGCTTATACGATTATTTTGGTAAATCCGAAAGCATCCGCTTCATCCAAACGACTTCCGCGCACGAATTTCTTCACGGAATCCAAGGCGCCTATAACTGGTTCATGCCAACATGGTTTATGGAGGCTTCAGCCACCTGGATAGAATCAATAGTATATGACGGAGGTCGGATAGATGACGGTGATAACATTCCGGATCCCGATGAAATTGGCGAAACGGATGCATATAATTACTATGCCCACCAACTCCGGCGTTGGTTTTTGCAGCCGGATATTTCTCTCGACAGCCGCATTCTCGATCACGAATACGGGTCGGTGATTTGGACGCTATATATGACTGAACGGTTTGACACTGACATCGTCAGGCAGTTCTACGCAAACACAACCGAAGGCAGTTACCGTGAACTGGCAAATTTCTCTCAAGTTTTCATTGATTATGGATCCAACCTCGCTGAAGCCTTCAAGACCTTTACGGTATGGAACTACTTTACATATAATCGCGATGATGGCAAACACTACTTCAATGGACACCGCCTGCCGCCGGTAGCCATTCACCCTAACGATATCCATCACGCTTATCCGCTGCGCGTCGACTTTGATTCGGAATCAATGCCCGAACACTTCTCATCTCGCTACATCGTTTTCGAACCGCCGCCCGGTGGCATGGAGGAATTCGCAGTCAAAATCGATGGGGCGGACCTGGCGCCAATTGATATGGCTACGTTGAACGCCAATGATCAGTTTGCAATCCAAGGCGAACTGAATCGACATCTCTTCACGGGTTTGCGTGGCTGGGGGGCAAAATTCATCGTTCACGGGCGAAATGGAACAACGACAATCCGCGAGGCATTCACCTATCAACGCTCCCAAGAGACACAACTTACATTCAAGGATTTCGGAGGCGAAATCCAACGCATTGTTCTCGTACTGATAAATATGCAGCCCGACGTGGAACACGTCATCGTTCCCGGTGGAGGTTACTTCGGCGGTTCCGTGAGTTATATGGCTGGTGCGCCTCCTCGCGGAAAACTGTCTACGCCGGTAGTCTTTCAAGGAGATAACGGCGTGCGATTGGAATGGGAAATTGAAGATTTGACAGGTATTCGCGATGTTGTGATAGGCCGTAAACGATACACCTCCTTGATTGATACCGACGACGATATGCCCTTTCAAAGTGCCGTTGAGGTGTTTGGCGCCGCGGATCGTGACAGCAACGGCATACCCGAGGATGATATCAACATTGTGGGGCGGGTGCGTGCGACTGACACATACTTTGAGGATAGGACAATATTCCAGGACACCGATGTAGAGAGTAGGTATTTTGAAATCGACAACACTCGCTACTACTATGCGGTGGTGCCTGTAAGCGACGCCGGAATCATGGGTACACCGAGCATCGACGCGCACGGCATTTCACCCTCCTTTAGCGCGGTTAGTCAAGCACCAGCATTTATCATAAATACTCAACAAGGGGTGATAGGCGAATGGAACGTTGAAGTTTCCGGAACACAGGAGTTGCCGGCTGCCCCGCTCCTCACTGCAAGATTACCGGATGGATCTGTCCATCCCGTCAACCTGAGCAGGAATTCCAGTGCGAGATGGTCGGGAACGTTAATGCTGAACGGTTTTCCACCGTCAGGCATCTACACCTACCATATCGTGGGCAAGACCGATTCGGGAACGGCAGGAACACAAATCCTCAAAGGACGTACATTCCACTACGCGCCGCAATCCGCCGAACGAAACCTGGCGGTGGCGCCGAATCCCCTATATGCCTCAAGAGACGACTGCATCTACTTCTATCCGAGGGGTATGAAGGTGAGGATTTACGACTCCCATGGCGGGCTTGTCAAGGTAATAGATTCGGCTTCCCAGTGGGACTGCACCAATCAGCGCGGTGAAAAGATGCCTAGCGGAGTCTACTATTTTTATGCGGAAGACGGGCAAGGCTTTCATGACCAAGGAAAAATTGGCATCATGCGGTAGTTGATTCTCGCGGTGTTCTCTAGGTGACATGTGATTATTACGAATTTATAGGAGCAACCTCCCGATTACGAGTGAATTTCGGTTTCATCTTGTTGTTACATTAGCGATTAAGGACTTACTTGCGTACTGATCCAAATCGTCCTCAATTGACACATCCAAATTAGGAACACCATGAAATTTGAAATCAAGAATGGCTCAAGTCTTACGCGTTTCATCATATGCGTTGCGTTATTGATGCCTCTTCTCGCACTCCTGAATTGTGGTGAAGATGGTCTCATTCAACCACATGGTGAAGTGAGCATCCCACCGCCTGATAGCTCCGAATTCGGAGCAGTGGACTTCCCGACAAACAACGGTTCCGCCTGGACCTACGTCGCTTTGGATACAGAGCGACAGTTTACACTACGCATAGAGGACACACGCGATATTGGAGGCTTTACGCACCGACAAATGACTGTAAGCGAGATGCGCCCTCCTCAGCCTATTAACCGCGAAGCCATTGACCATCTCTCGGCGAATAACCTCTACTTTCGCTTTTTTTCTGACGATTTTTACTCGGATGACTTCTATAAGGTTGCAGTTCCCATATTTTCCACGTATTTCTTAAAAACCCCATACGCCTACATTGAAACCGCATACGATGCATACATTGGTGGTGAAAACCCGATTTTCCATGAGAAACATGCTCCACGTCGCATAATCTGGGATTTTCCGCTAACGCTCGGAAAAGAGTGGGTGGTATTTGAAAAAGTGACGCTTCCGGCTGTCCGGGTCATTCGCCGCGTGGTGGGTGTGAATGAACCAATAACCGTGCCCACTGGTAGCTATGATGCCTACGTTGTAGTGGAGGAAATCGTGGGGAAACAACGCCACAGTGACACGGAGCAATCCGCCACAATTCCGCCAGCCAAGTATTGGGTTGTTCCCAACGTGGGGATTGTCAAATACGAGTACACTTTATTCTTTGAACTTGAGCAGCCAATTCGCCGGATTTTTGAACTGATAGAAGCCGATTTGGCGGCGCCAAATACGCGTTGAGTGGGGTTACGGTACATATTCCAATTGACGCCAAGAAAAACAGCCGAATGCCATCTCAATTAACAGCACCTTTCATGATTTACATCCCACCTTCTGCTGTCCACGAATGAGATGTTCCAGTCATGTCGAACCTGGTACACCGCAACATCCCTATCGCGATTATCGGCGGTGGAATACATGGATGCGCCATCGCCAGTCGAATTCTTCGAGATATGCCCTCCGCGGTAAAGCATCTCGTCATTCTCGATCGAAATCCGCAACCGTTGCTGGCATGGCGGAGAAAAACCGAATGCCAAGGAATGGAATTTCTCCGCTCGCCCGCCGTACACCACATTAGCAGTGATTCGTTAGGGTTGGTAGAATATGCGAGAGCGAAGAATCGGACAACTGAACTTGCCCCTCCGTATTCACAACCGTCTGTAAATCTCTTTCTCGATTATTGTCTTCACGAATTTGAAACACAGCAACTCGGACAACTGTACCATCAATTCGACGTTGCCGAATTGCGATGGGACAAAGGGAGCGGAAAGTTTCCATTTCGTATCATTTCTTCGAAAGACGAAGGTTTTCGTGCGGCTTGCGTCATCCTCGCCATCGGAACAGACGATTGTTCTTACGTGCCACCCGACCTTGACCTCTTCAAATGTCGTTTCCCCGAGTCTATCTTGCATTCGTCCGAATTCGATCTACAAAAAGTGATTCGAAAGGCTGTACCCTCCAAAATTGTCATAGTGGGTGGTGGGTTGACAGCCGCTACGCTGGCTAAGAATTTAACGGACCTTGGCGTGGAAGTTGTCATGATTACCCGCAAACCGATGAAAATTCAACAGTTCGATTTTGAACCTTTATGGCTGGGGCCTAAGGCTTTGAGTAGATTCAGTGGGGAACTGGATTGGGAGAAACGCAAGAAGATAGTGCACGAGGCTAGGGGTGAAGGGAGCGTCACACCCGGAATAGCGGATGCGCTTACGAAATCGAGATCGGATGGAAGATTCTATCTTCAGACGGGTGCGAAGATCCGTGCTATTGATGGGGATTCCCGCTTGCAAGTGAAAACCACCGAAAGTACGATTGACGACGTCGATTTGGTTGTGCTTGCGACAGGGTATAGGTTCAATCTTCATCGTTACCGATTTCTATCGGATTTGACGAAACGCCATAAGATTCCAACGCTGTGTGGGCTGCCGCAATTGGACAACGAACTTCAGCTCCAGCCCGTCCAAAACCTCTTCGGAAGCGGTGTCATAGCCCAGCTCCAGATTGGACCTGCGGCTGGAAATATCGCTGGCGTTTCACTCGCCTATGAACGAATGCGCGAGAAAGTGTTAGCCGCAATTTCCAAACCGTATCGGGGGCTGTAAGAGGCAGCTATGAGTTAGTCAGCCTGTTGAAGATCCCACAGTAGAATAGTCCCTTCAACTGATGCTGACGCCAGTTTTGTGCCATCGGGCGAAAATGCCAAATCGCGGACCCAATGATTGTTTCCTTGGAGCGTCCCGATGTTCGCCCTCGCCGACACCTCCCACAGTTTAACGGTATTGTCCATTGATCCCGAGGCAAGCTTTGTACCATCGGGCGAAAAGGCTACGGCACCACGAAAAAACGAATGATCCGTCGCTAAGAACAATGCACGTTCCTCGGTCGTCTTCACGTCGTAAATCCAAACACCAATCCCTGTCGACACAGCTAGGAGTTCTCCGTCGGGTGAAAACGCGATTACCCTGTCACCCTCACTAATACCCCCCTTTCCGAATCGGGCGATGGCGCCATCTGGCAAATTCCACGTCTGATAATCCTGATAACCCTGAGTAACGGAAACCCAGTCAAGCGTGATGAAACAAATGCAAATCCAAGCTGAAAGGGCGAAATGCAGCATGTGTGATCTCATCGGTTTATTTCCCTTTCCTCCGATTAATCTGGTGTCGTCTGAAATCACAGATTCCATAATTTCGTTTCGCATTCTCCTCGATTGTGCTATCATGATGAAATCCTCTCAAATAAATGCCATTTTGAAGTAAGCGGTAGGCTACCGCTGGAAAGAAAACTGCCGCGCATTTGATTATGCTTCGGGTAGATTCAAGGTTTAAGGAGACGTATTGTGACAAGAGGGTCTCAAATTTCGGTTAGATATTCAGGTGAGGTTGCCATATTCGAAATTAGCGGTTATCTCACGGAAGATTCGGAGGAGGCGCTATTTTCTGCTTACCAACAGGAAAGAGTGCAGAGTTCGCCAAAGATTCTGATGAACTTCGATGAGGAGAGTTTTATTACCAGCAGCGGCTTTGGGCTTATAGTTAAGTTGCTCTGGAAATTACGCGAAAAAGAGCAAGTGCTGCGGGTCGCCCATCCTTCACATCAAGTACGCCGCATATTTAATACCATCGGATTGACGCGGCATTTAAAGGGACCGGAAAGTACGAGAACGACGGAAATCTTTGAGTCGGAAGAAGACGCATTGACCGGCTTTTGAAACCGCTCTAAGCCGCAAATTGAGAATTGTACAGCCTACTGTACAAGCCTTTCTGCGCAATGAGTTCAACATGTGTTCCGGATTCAAGGATCCGACTATTCTCTAGAACGATGATTCGGTCTGCGGATCTAATTGTTGCAAGTCGATGCGCGATGATTAGAGTAGTGCGCCCGCGGAGCAAGCCGGTGAGACTCTGCTGGATGAGGTGTTCCGACTCTGTATCAACAGAGGAAGTCGCTTCGTCCAGAATCAGGATGGGAGGGTCTTTGAGAATGGCACGCGCAATTGAAACACGCTGTTTCTGACCACCGGAGAGCCGCAATCCCCGCTCTCCAACACGTGTGTCAAATGCATCGGGCAAACTCATAATGAAATCGTAGATGTTCGCTGCAACGGCCGCTCTTTCAACTTCTGCTTGTGTAGCCTCCAATTTACCGTAGGCGATATTCTCGTGAATTGTCCCGTTAAAGAGGAACGTCTCTTGGGGCACTAACCCAATTTGACTGCGCAAAGAATGCAGTTTCCAATTGCATACATCATCGCCATCGATGTACACGCGCCCGGTGCCTACATCGTAGAAACGGGGCACAAGTCCCACGAGTGTGGTTTTGCCGACACCGCTCGGCCCCACGAGAGCGATAGTCTCGCCCGCGCGAATCTTCAAGTTTATCTCTTGTAGCACGTCTTCATTCGTGTACTTGAAAGAGACATTCTCAAAGACTATCTCGCCTCGAATCTCACGATTCACTGCCTGTGATCGCTCCTGAATCTCGGGTTCCACGTTTAGCAGGTTTACCATGCGCGCACCGGCAGCAAGCGCTTTTTGCAGCCGCTCAATCTCATGACTCACCATTTCGATCGGGATGAACAGCCGCCACAGAAAACCGAGGAAGATGAATAGACTTCCGATGGTCATGTCGGCTTTACCGCTGATTATCTGCCAACTACCATACCAGAGAATCGCTGTCCAACTCGCTCCAAGTGCAAACTGTACCGTTGGGCTAACTCGCATCCATAGGCGGATACCGCGAATAATGGAGGCTCGGTAATCGGTGCACTGACCTTTAAATCGCGCCGCCTCGTACGGTTCTCGAGCAAAGGATTTGATTTCAAAAATACCGGATAGGTTGTCCTGCAAGCGAGCGTTGACATCTCCGAGTTTCGCGCGGACATCATCGTAGATTCGCCGGAGTTTCACTCCGAATTTCACCATTATAAATCCGATGAACGGCACTGGCACCACCGCAACGAGCGCGAGCTGCCAGTTCTCCATGAATAGAAAGATTCCAATCCCTATAAATGTCAATAGGTTCACGATAAGCATATTCGGGCTGTGCGCGAGCATATCCCGCAGGGCGTCAATGTCATTCACTACCCGCGACATGAGTTCACCCGTGCTATTGTCCTTGTGGAAACGGTAAGACAGTTTCTGCAGGTGAGCGTAGATTTGCGTCCGCATATCGAAGATAATATGCTCTGCGATCTCATGGGAAAGCCACTCGGCAATCATCATGGCAATACCCTTCACGAGATGGATGCCAATCAAGATTAACGCAACCCAATGCAACCAACTGATATCCCGATGCGCAATAATCTGATCTATGAAAACCCGTCCCGCGATAATCGTCGGAATAAGGTTCCCGACCGATACAATTGCCATCGCGCCTAGCGAGACGGCAAAACTTGTCCAATACGGTCGAATGTAGCCGAGCAATCGGAGGTAAAGGTTCATCAATTGTTCCTCTATGGCTTACACCGGTCAATAGTAGCACGTCGGACAAGCGGAGTGCCGGAATTTTGTTGCAACCCGCGGATGGGGAAGGTGTGCCCTATACAAACGGGTAGCCCCGTTTGGCGTTGAAACTCTACAATGTACATTGTACCAAAAGACAAATTGACAAACAACGCAAAAGACGGCAGAAACCTTTGGAATTCCATTGACGGGCTATGCGGCACCGTCGCATTGATTCCTGATTAGACTGTAAACCTGGAACAAATGCGAACGTCTAAAATAACGAGCAAATGGCTTCAAATGCCCAGCAATGCTTCCGATTGTAAAGATACTTGGAGGTTTTCAAAACCCCTTCGCTAACAGTCAAGCATGAAACTCAAAACAACCGTAGTTCTACTCTTACTTTCGACTTTTTCGGTTTACTTCCTTTGTCCGGTTCTGTGTCCCTCGATTGGAAACCAGACCTGTGGTGTTTCCAACACGGAACAGCCCAAAAGCCAGGGGATAGACCCGGTCTGGCAATCCTCGGAGCACCATGCTAGTAGCTCGACATGCTGCCGTACCAAGAAAAGCGAGGCTACTCCAGGCGACCATTCTGACGAAGAAAAAGACAACTGTTGTCTGGATCATCTCGGAATATTTAAAACCAGTGAATACCAGCGATTCTCCCAAACCGTAGAAAAGTCCTTACCATCAGATGCCGTAATCGTTCCTCGTCTTACGATTCCCGTCTTTTCTACGAATTCTACCGTCGTCCTGAATCCCTATCCGGATCCCATTCTAGATCCGACATCCTACCAAATCTCGCCCCGTGCACCTCCGTTTTCCCTCGCCTAGCTTTCGCATCGACATCTTCACCGAACCCGATAAGCTGAAAATCAATTGATTCATTGGTGTTCGTACGCTTTGAATCGGAATTTCCTAATCGATTTGCGATTATTTTACTCAAACGGAGGTGTATCTAATGTTATTCAGAATTTCCAATCCACACAAGGCCGGTGTAATCTACCCCCTCGTAATACGAGGCTCCGCATCGGTGTTCACGCTCGGATTCCTCGCCGTGTTTCTGTTTCAGATTGGGTGCGGCGCGAAGACTGATGAGTTTGTCATCCCGCACGGTCATCCGGCGAATTCCGAAGCGCCGCAAGCTGTCTTCGAACCCCTGACGGATGTGATGACGTCAGACATGGCGTCGCATGATGAAGAAATCGAGCACGGTGTTACAGTCTCATTGTCCGAGGCAAGCGAAGACGCGTTGGCGATGATGCTGGATGCCTATTTCGCTATCGGCGACCAATTGGCATCGGACACCATGGAACATGTCAATGCGAAGACGCATGAGATGCTCGAAGCCTACCACACCCTTGAAACTGAAACCCCTCCGGAGTTGTGGGAATCCCACAGCGACCACACTCTAGCAATCCACGACTATGGTCATGAACTCGGCGATAGTTCTGACATCAAAACGGCAAGAGTCATCTACGGATCGCTCAGCGAAGCAGTCAATCACCTCATCACACCGATTGGAGCGCCGACAAGAGATGATAAGCCGGTTTACAAGTATGTTTGTGGCATGGCTTCCGATGTCCCGCAAGGGGGTGTCTGGCTACAGAAGGGAGCGCCCGCCCGCAATCCGTACTACGGCAGTTCAATGCTCCGGTGTTACAGTGAACAGACTCAAGTGTCCGTCGCTGAGACCAAAGAACCATCGCGCGAAGCGCCGGGGCATGAGCATCACACGCACGAAAAAGCAGGGCACGATCATCACGGGGAACAAATGCAACCGACCGAACACAACCCGGTCCATATGCACAAGACGGAGGGGGATTAAAAATTATGTTCAACTACGCGAACAGCGCTGGGGCGGATACTTACCGCCCAGCGCTCCCCTTTATTTCTCTGGTCTTTGCCGTGATGATTGGTGTGTCCGGTTGCGCGAGTGTGTCGAAACAGCCAAATTTGTCCCCCATTCACGAACATGTAGAGCAACGCATTGATTACACGGTGCTCTGGAACAATAGCGCGGATACGGAAAAGGCGGTAGCGGAATCTACTCGCAAACTCCTTGAAGAACCGCTCACTGCCGATGCCGCGGTACAGGTCGCGTTATTGAACAATCGCCGCTTGCAGGCAGTCTACGAGGAGTTGGGCATCGGTCAAGCAGCGGTTGTCGATGCCAGCTTGACCACTAACCCTAGATTTCACGGAGGCGTAACATTCGGGCATGCTGCAGATTCTCATGCTACCGTAGAAACATCCAACGGTGCAAGTGAGTACACATTCGAGGTTGGTATAGATTTCCTTTCCGCCCTACATACGCGAATGCGACGATCCGTTGCCGAAGCTGATTACGAGGCGGCGAAACTTCGCGTTACCGCTGCCATTATGGATCTCGCGGCGCAAACGCGTCTGGCATATTTTCGTGCGCAAACCGCGGAACTGATGCTGGAAATGTCTCGCCAGACTGCTGAAGCAACCAAAACGGGACTCGAATTTACCCAACGCCTTTTCGACGCAGGGAATATCCTTGAACTTGACCTGCTGCTTCAACAAAGCCTAAGCGGGGACGCCGAATTGGATTTAGCATCTGCGGAATTGGAAGTGGCAGAAAGTCGTGAAGCACTCAACGCGCTAATGGGACTGTGGGGCGAGAACGTTTCATGGAGTGTCGCATCACCACTGCCGGACGTTCCTGCGGATCCCATGGAAGTTGAAGGCATTGAGAAGATTGCAATCGAGAACAGTATTGACCTTGCCCTAGCTCGACAACAAATAGTCGCCATGGGAAAGCGTCTTGGAATTGCTAAAGCGACGAAGTTGGTTCCCAGTTTGGATCTTGGCATGGAAATAGAGCATACTGCCGGCGAATGGGCAAGTGGTCCATCAATCGGATTTAAAATTCCGCTCTTTAACAGGAATCAAGCGAGAGTTGATTCGGCGAAATCTGAACTACGTCGGCGCCAACAAGAATTCCACGCCCTTGCCGTTGAGATTCGGACTGCCGTCCGTGCCGCGCGGCGACGCTTGACAACCGCTCGGCAAGCCGCACTGTTTTATCAAAAGGAAATACTTCCATTGCGGCATAAAATCGTTGAGCATGTGCAGTTGCAATATAACGCTATGCAGGTCGGAACTCCTCGGTTGCTGCTCGCAAAACAGCAAGAAATCGGTGCTGGACGAGCTTATGTTCAGTCGCTCTATAACTACCATGTGGCACGCGTTGAGCTGGATCAAATCCTTGCTGGCAGAATGTTGAGACCAACATCGGCAACAGAATTCATTTCATCGCTTGCTAACACTGAATCGCTACCCGATGGCTCGTCCGAAGCCATGCTGACCAATGGACACGGAGGACATTGAAATGAACCGACGAGATTTACTGAAAACGAGTGCACTCGCTGGCGGCGCTGTTGCCTTGGGGGCTTCGAGGCTAGATGCAAAAGAGACCCGCTGGGAAAAATCATACGCGGGTGACGCAAACCGTCCAATACTTGAACCGGGGATTCCCGATAAGGACTATAGACCGGTAATTACTCCGAGCGGTACGTCGCTTCCGTGGAAGATTGTTGATCGCGTCAAGGTGTATCACCTTATCGCCGAGGAGGTATCCAATGAGTTTGCCCCCGGTTTGAAAGCCAAATGCTGGGGCTACAACGGACAAGTACACGGTCCAACCATCGAAGCCGTGGAAGGCGATCGAATTCGGGTATACGTTACCAATCGGCTCAAGGCACCGACCACCGTCCACTGGCACGGTGTATTTCTGCCGAACGGGATGGACGGCGTTGGCGGATTGAATCAACGTGCGATTGAGCCCGGTGAGACGTTCAAATACGAATGGACGGTGCGGCAATCGGGAACGTTCATGTACCATTCCCATCATGACGAAATGACTCAGATGGCGATGGGGATGATGGGGATGATGATTTTCCACCCAAGAACACCCCACCCTGATTATTCGGTTGACCGTGATTTCGCCATTATGTTGAGTGAATGGCGAATCGATCCGGGGATGTCAACACCTAATCCCAACGAGATGACCGATTTTAACGTTCTAACAATGAACGCAAAGTGTTATCCCGGCACAGAACCGCTGGTCGCCAAATTGGGAGATCGAGTGCGAATTCGGATCGGAAATCTGAGCGCGATGGACCATCACCCCATCCACCTTCACGGGCACTACTTCAAGATAACCGGGACCGATGGCGGACAGATTTCCGATTCCGCACAACGGCCCGAAACCACAGTCCTGGTTCCCGTTGGTGCAACGCGCGACATTGAGTTCGTTGCGAGTGAGCCGGGTGACTGGGCAATGCACTGCCATATGACGCATCATGTCATGAACCAGATGGGACACGACTTTCCGAATGTGGTAGGAATTAAGAAAGACGGGCTTGACGGAAGAATTCGCCAGCTTCTGCCCAATTATATGACCATGGGCGAGCATGGTATGGGCGATCACGGGATTCACGTAGAATCGGGGCACATGGCGGTGCCGGAGAATAGTATACCGATGGTCGGAGCATACGGTCCGTTCGGCTACATCACTATGGGCGGGATGTTCACCCTTCTGAAAGTCCGTGAGCATCTCGCCAACTACGACGATCCGGGTTGGTATCAGTACCCGCCCGGCACAGTTGCGGATGTGGCGCCGGAAGAAGATCTGCGGCGGGATTTGGGATAACCGAGAAAACTCATCCCATTTCACGCCGGTTAATCCACTTGCACTCCGCGCTGTCAGAAGTGGCGTCTTTTGTAGGATCAAACGAGCGGATAGCGAGTGCGATAGAGATCCCGCGATCTCCAGGTCGCGACATGCGTTCCCTGTAGGTGCGGTTTCCAACCGCACCTACCGCCAGACGCTTGAAAACACGCAATTTTCACCAGCGTGAAATATATATTCTTGAGAAATGATACAAGGCAATTGGAATGCCGTAGCAAGTGATATTCTAAGCAAAGCATCAAAACCTTATTCTCTTTTTTCTGGATGAACCTCACCCTGTGTGATATGATAAAATCTGCGTAATTCAGATTGCAGCAGCTTGAATCATCCGGCACACGGTAGAGAGATTCAAGTCCTTAACCGCTTCCTGAGTGGCCAGTCTCCAATGTCCAATCGCCTCCTCCCCAACATCAACAAAATCCTGGTCGTTCGCAATGACGGGATCGGCGATCTTCTCAATTCCACACCCGCAATTGCATTACTACGCGCGAATTATCCTGACGCGGAGATATGCGTTCTCGCCCAACCTCTGAACGCACCGGTTCTAACTGGCAATCCCCACGTCAATCGGGTCTTGATTCTTGACCGAGAGGATACCCATCGGCGACTGCGGGATCGATTGAGATTCTATCGTGACCTTCGCCGCGAACAATTCGATCTCGCTATTGCCATGCGTACTGCTTCATGGTCGAACTTTGTCGCGCTACTCTCGGGAGCGCGCTACCGATTGGGGCGCTACCAAAAGCATGCAAAAGGGGCATTATCGCACAAGTGGAAGGGTAGCTACGAGAAGGGGCATGTTCACGAGGTAGATCGGAATTTCGAGTTGATGCGTCTTATCTGCACGGGTGAAGTCAATCGGCAGCTTGTATTCAACTTGCTGGAAAATGAAGTCTCATTTGCAAAAGGGCAACTTGCGGAGTGGGGCATTCACCCCAACGATTTCTTGGTTTGTCTCCACCCTGGCGGGAGTTCGTTTGATAAGCAGTGGCCCAGCGAAAATTATGCTAGGCTAGCTGATTGGTTGGCGAGTGAGCACAATGCAAAAATCCTGATCTTGCGAGGTCCCAACGAAGCGCACCTGACGCGGAATATACAGAAAATTATGACCCACCCGTCGATCGCCCATGCGCCGGAGTCAATTCGAAATCTCGCCGCCCTGATGGAACATTGCAACCTTGTTGTCTGCAACGACTCTGGCCCAATGCACATCGCTGCCGCCCTAAACGTGCCGATGGTGGCAATCTTCGGTCCCACCGATTACGTCGCTTGGGAGCCACTAAGTGAAAAAGCTACTATCGTGAGGCGCGACATGCCCTGCTGGCCATGCAGCGCACACAAATGCAAAATTGGCTGGGAATGCACCAAAAAATTGCCGGTCGATGTAGTGTGGAACGAAGTTGCACGGAAGGTAAGTGGACTTTCATCCAATTAGCACCGAGAAGATAGAGAGAACGTCAGTGTGATTCTCGCATTTCGCAAATTAAAGTTGACATGCGAATCGTATTGAGCACTTGGGGAACAGCCGGTGATGTCTACCCATTTGTTGCCTTGTCGGAACGGTTAGTCGCCGCTGGCCACGATATTCGGGTATGTGCGTCCAACCTTTATCAAAACCGATTCGAGGAGGTCGGGGTTGACTTTTACGCTGTTGGTATTCCCTTCAGCTTCGATCAGTTTCACGGTCTCATGGACGATTTGGTCCGGATAAAAAATCCGCTTAAATCGGCAATTCGAATTGTGAAAGACGGAATCTTGGCAGATGCCGATGTGTGGTATCAAGACTGCCTACGAGGAATGGAGGGCTACGACCTCGCGATTTGTCATTCAGCCGATGTACCCGGGCAAGAAGCGGCAATCAAAAACAAACTCCCTTGGGTAACTGTAAGTTACTGTCCGGGATTTATCAAGACTGCCGACGACTCGCCTTATCCGGTACCCAACCTTGGACCTCATCTGAATCGTCTCGGATGGAGCGTTGCGGCATGGCTGATACGAAAGTGGGCGGATCCGGTCTTCAACGAGTTTATAGCCTCCGTGGGCGGGAGAAAACGGAAGCTGGTTGGAATCGAAGGTATGTATTCACGGCAACTGAACCTGCTCGCCGCATCGCCGCATATTAGTCCGCCTCCATCGGATTTGCCTAAGAACCACAGATATACCGGCGCATGGTTTCTTGACGACCCCGAATACGAAGTTCCATCTGCGCTGCAAGACTTTTTGAACAGCGGGGCGCGCCCCGTTGCCATATCGTTCGGTTCAATGGGCGGCACACAGGGAGCCGAAACAACGCGAATTCTCATCGAAGCAGTGGAACTGAGCGGCCAACGCGCGGTAATTCAGGCGGGGTGGGGCAATTTGCAGCTACCCGATCCGCCAGAGTCAATCTGTTTCGCCGAATACGTCCCACACAATTTTCTCTTCCGCCAAGGAACATGTGTCGTGCATCACGGCGGTGCGGGTACTACCGCGTCCGCTTGCCGTGCCGGAGTACCCTCAATTGTAATTCCACACCTTGCCGATCAGCCGTATTGGGGTAAAAGATTGCACTGCATTGGTGTTGCTCCAAGACCGCTTTACCGTTGCGATATGACTGCCGGAAGGTTGGCACGGCGCATCCGTGAGACGGTCTCTTCCAAGTCAATGTCGAAAAAAGCTCGCATGTTAGGAGAAAAAATCAATGCGGAAGATAGCTTGGGAATCGCGGTCAATCTGATTGAGACGTTTGCCGACGAGAGGGACGGTCTGTTCTAACTCGGAGTTGATGGGTTCATCACTGCAAGACCTATCGCGCGCCACGTTTCTTGGGGTATGATTAAAAATATCTTGATTTTCAGTTTCAGTTTTATTGGGGATGCGACCCTCTCCACAGCGGTAATCGCTCCTCTTCGCCGTCATTTTCCCGACGCCCAGATTTCCTTTCTCGTCGGCACCCGAGCCTTTCAACTCCTCGCGGGAGATCCGGGCATTGACCATGTTCTCGTCTACGACAATCGGGGTAATCATGCCGGCTGGAGAGGAAAATGTCGCCTCGTAGGCTCGTTGCGAAGCAGGCGATTTGATCTGGTCATAAATCTCCGAGCCAGTCTCTGGTCACGCTTTGTTGGCGGAGCGCATTGGGGCATGGCACGGCGAAGCAGCGAAATACATGCCGTTGCTCGCTACCTTGAAGTGCTCCGACGGCATGGAGTTGACACTGTCGGTGCGCGACCTCAGCTTCAATTTACCGATCAGGAGATTGCAGACCGTGGCAAATTCCTGAGCGAAAATGGCATAACGCCCAATCGACCGATTGTAGGCATTCATCCCGGCGGAAATTGGAGGTACAAGCTGTGGCAGCCTACGAATTTTGCCCGGATTGCAGATCTATTGTGCGACAGATGGAACGCCCAAATCATGTTGTTCGCTGGCCCCGACGAATCCTCGTTACAAGCCCAAGTTGTCGATGCGGTGAAGCTGGAGCCTATTGTCGTAAAAAACCAGAATTTGCGACAGGTTGCCGCCCTGATTGAGGCCTGCGATATTTATCTCGGCAACGACACAGGCCCCATGCACATTGCCACCGCGGTTGGCGCATCGGTCGTCGCCGTATTCGGCTCCACGAACCATTATCGGAGCGGCCCCTATGGCGAAGAGCATATTGTGGTGCAAAGTGAATTGGATCTGGGTTGTAACCCGTGTCACCCCGGGAAAAATCCTGGCGGTTGCGGAGCGGAAAGTTGCGCCGTGGTCGATGCCATAACGGTTCAGAAGGTTTTTCAGCAGCTAACAAACCATGTGACGCTTAAGCACTCTTGAAAAAATGCAATGGTCCAGCTCAATACTAACTCACTCTATTCTTTTCTCTTGCGCTCCCGCATGGAGGTTGGCTGAAGAACAGTGAAACGCATCCCGTTTGGTCCCCGAATTTTTTGCAGACGATTGAGGGTGGCGTGGAATAGTATCGTCTAACCTTCCGCGCTTCCATCCTTCCAATCTTACTCGGATTAGAGTCGATGTGGAGGTTGCCCGTTTATATCGAAACTTACATGAAATTTTACTGTCTTCAAATCGAAAGGAATCACTATGCCCACGCTTCAACCGGACACTCTACGACAGGTCGGCTACGACCTCTTCGAAGCTGCAGGTTGCTCATCGAAAGACGCTCATGCAGTGACCGATCACCTTGTTGAATCCAGCCTATTTGGACACGACTCGCACGGCGCGATTCGGTACTCCGAGTATGCCCACGCTCTCAGAAATGGCCCCTATCAACCGCGTGCCACGCCTGAAATCGTTCGAGAAAATCCCTGTACCGCCGTCGTAGATGCCCAAGGGGCACTTGGTCAAATTGGCGGTAATTTCGCCATGAATTTAGCGATGGAGAAAGCACGTCAATATGGCACTAGCACGGTGGTGCTGCGCAATACGAGCCACGTCGGGCGAGCGGGAGCGTACGCCCTCATGGCAGCGCGCTCTGAAATGATGGGGCTCGTTTTTGTCAACGCCGGACGTCTCGGCTACCAGATTGCCCCTTATGGCGGCATCGATGGTCGCCTCACGACCAACCCTATCGCTTTCTCTGCGCCTCGAAGTGATACAGATCCACTTCTCGTTGATATGACCACCTCGGTCGTAGCGGAGGGTAAAATCCGAGTTGCAATCAATGCAGGAACAGAGGTGCCCGAAGGGTGGCTCATCGATAATCAAGGTAATCCGACCACAGATCCACGAACTTTCAAAGCCGATCCGCCAGGCGCGATTCTCCCCATGGGTGGCGTTGTCGCATATAAGGGATACGGACTTAGTTTCGTTGTGGAACTTTTAGGTGGGGCGTTGAGTGGCCAAGGCTGTGCAGCGGGCGAAACGAAGATGGTTAGTAACGGTGTACTCTTCACTGTCTACAACATTAAACATTTCACCGATTTGGAAACGTATTATAAGGAAATTGAGGATTTGATCGTGCACGTCAAGTCAAGCCGTGTTGCGCCCGGATTCTCGGAAATCTTGGCGCCGGGCGAACCGGAATTTCGTAGCGCTGAACGCAAATCGGTCGAAGGAATTACCATTGACGAAACAACATGGGGGGCTATCTGTGACGAGGCTCGCGCTGTGGGGCTTAATCCCGATGATTGGTCGGAATAGGTTATGGTTGCGCCTCCATAACGTCAATTCATTAACATCCCGCAATCGACGTTTATGGCTTGACCAGTGATGTTTCGTGACCGCTCTGAGGCAAGAAATGCAACGAGCATTCCGACGTCCTCCGGCGTCTGTTCTCTGCCAAGCGGACACCGATCTCTAACCAACCCCTCAAAGATTTTGCGCTTATTTACATTCTCCTCCGATGCATCGCGAGAGTACATCCCCTCCAGTTGTCGCCACATTGAGGTCCATAACACACCCGGGCAGACTGCGTTGACATTAATGTTGAATTGCCCGAGTTCGTTTGCCAAAGATTGCGTAACGCTGATGGCACCCGCCTTCGATGCTGAATAGTCGGCATGCATGCCACCGCCATGCCGCCCCGCGACGGAGGCGATGTTCACTATCTTGCCGCCGCCTATTTCTTTGAAGTGGCCTATAATCGCACGACTTACTACCCAGATGCCCCTTAGGTTGACTTCGTAGCACCTGTCCCAATCTTCCAATTGAACTTCGTCCCCACGGACATGGTCACCTACGACACCTGCGTTGTTAACTAAAATGTTGACCTGCGCGTGTTGGGAGAGTGCGTTCGAAACCGCCGACGCCACCGATGATTCCTGTGTGATGTCCATCTCGACAACCGAAACCTTCCGCCCCAAATCTCGTAGTTCGATGGCGGTGTTTTCAGCGTTGTCGAGGTCAATGTCGGCAATGACTATATCGGCCCCCTCTTTGGCTAACTCTAATGCGATACCCTTGCCAATTCCGCGTCCGCCGCCGGTCACCAGCGCAGTCTTGCCATCTAGTATTCCCATTGCTACCCCCTTTTGTTGATGCGGTTTACATGTGATCTCCATCCATTGTAAACCGCGCTTGGTGATTCCGGATCCGTCGAGATTTTGGTGATGCAACAAAACTCATGATACATCTGTAACTGCCTGCCCCAGTTTGAAACCTTCAAATTATAAAACATACCTGCTGAGGTCTTCGTCTTTCACAATGTCGGACAGTTGCCCGTTGACGTATTCTGCATCAACCACGATAGCTTTATCCTCAAGATCCGGGGCTTCAAACGATATTTCTTCGAATAATTTTTCCATGATGGTATGCAAGCGGCGCGCGCCAATATCCTCGACAGCTTCGTTGACTCGATACGCGAGTGCGGAAATCTCATCAATGGCGTCCTCGCGAATCGAAATATTCAGTTCTTCGGTCTCCATCATGGCAATGTACTGTTTCACGAGTGCGTTCTTGGGTTCCGTAAGGATTCGCTTAAAGTCGCCTTCGCCTAGACTCTTAAGTTCAACGCGAATCGGGAAACGCCCCTGCAACTCGGGAATGAGGTCCGCCGGTTTAGACATATGAAATGCCCCTGCCGCGATAAACAAAATGTGGTCAGTGCGTACCATGCCATATTTGGTCGCTACCGTGCACCCCTCAATTATCGGCAAAATGTCGCGTTGGACGCCTTCCCGGGAAACATCAGGTCCCGACTTGGATTCTCTACCGGCAATCTTGTCGATTTCGTCAAGAAAAACAAGCCCTGTGTCTTCTACGCGCGAAACTGCCTCGCCCACGACAGTGTCCATGTCAATTAATTTTTCAGCCTCTTCCTGCATCAAGATTTGGCGGGCTTCTGACACAGTTAATCGACGAGTCTTCGTCTGTTTAGGCATTAGTCCACCGAACACATCCTTGAAATTAATGTCCATCTCCTCAATTCCCCCAGGCGAGAAAATCTCAATAAGAGGAGCTGAGCGATTTTTGACACTGATTTCAACGGGCTTGTCTTCAAGCTTGCCATCACGAAGCTGTTTGCGAAACTTCTCTCGAGTTCTTAAATACCGTTCCTCTCTCTGTTTTCGAACGGACTCCGGTTCTACTGGCTCATCCGCAATTTCTATCATCCCGGCAGATAATTCAGGCAGCTCTTGGGATTCCCCTTCAAGATCTTCCCTTTCGGCGAACTCCTCCCCGTCACCCGATTCGTCTTCTCGGCTTTTCTTCAATGAAGTTGGCGGCGGGTAGATGTAGTCCAAGAGCCGCTCCTCCACTTGCTCAAGCGCTCTTTCCTTCACAGATTCGGTCTGTTCCGCTTTAACCATGTTAACCGCAAGTTCGGTTAAATCACGAATCATTGATTCCACGTCACGTCCAACGTAACCGACTTCGGTATATTTTGAGGCTTCCACCTTGATGAATGGAGCATCAACCAACCTCGCTAGTCGACGAGCAATTTCCGTCTTTCCTACTCCCGTCGAACCAATCATAATGATGTTCTTGGGAGCGACCTCATCTCGTATATCCTCGTCAAGCATCTGTCGGCGCGCCCGGTTACGAAGTGCAATGGCAACTGAACGTTTGGCTTCGGCTTGTCCTATGATATATTTGTCAAGTTCAGCAACAATCTGTTTGGGAGTGAGAGAATCACGCAGTGTTTTATTCTCTGTTGAAATCTTTTCTGTATCCAAGATGGCCCTCCGGTATCGTCGTAAAATTATCCGAATATAGATGATGAATGCCCAAGAATAGGTCAGGGTTCAATACATTCAATGGTAATCTCGTTGTTGGTATAGATACAAATCTGGCTCGTGATGTTCAACGCCTCCCGGACGATTTCCGTGGCGGTGAGTGAAGAAAAACTCAACAAAGCCTTGGCCGCGGAGAGTGCGACGGAGCCGCCCGATCCGATGGCTAATATTTCGTCGTCTGGAGATATTACGTCCCCGGCACCGGAAATTAGATATCCACCCTCCGCATCTATAGCAATCATCAAGGCATCAACCCTTCTAAGTACGCGATCACTACGCCAATCTCTTGCCAACTCAACCGCTGCCCGTTGTAGATTTCCACGGTACTGTTCCATTTTTGCTTCCAGATTCTCATATAAAGTAAGCGCGTCTGAAGCGCTTCCCGCGAACCCGAGTAGCACGCGATCTTCATGAATCTTACGAATCTTCTTCGCTCCATGCTTAATCGCCGTGTCACCGAGCGTTACTTGCCCGTCACCCCCGATGGCAATCTGATTGTCACGGCGTACGGCAAGGATAGTGGTTGACCTGATCATCGTAGCTCCTAATATGAACCATGTATTACTTCAAAATTCCCGTAATTACGATTGCATGGCCTGTTGGTTACACACTCGTCGAGCGGTAAAATGCCAAAAATACAACGAAACCGCAGAACAACATTGCCCCCATGAACACACCGCATCGGATACCGGCGACAATGGTGTGTTGTCGCTTGTAAAAGTAATAGGGAGTCAACATAAAAGTCAAGAGTAAACTAACCGGTACAATCACAGGAGTCGACCCGATCTGTGGAAAATCAACTGTATATTTTCCACTCAACGGCGTAGAATTCCAGTGCCACAGGAACCGTGAGGTCGCGAATTGGTCAAGGACTATAACACCGACAAACGCAATGATTCCCACAACCCCCGCCGAAATCAAGGGGCGTCCTGAAACAGAATTTAAGCGGTGATAGAAGTAGATGATTGCTGTAATCGCAATCACCCAAGTGAATACGACACACAAGGGTGCGGCGGGCATAATGGCTAAATCAGAGCGCAGATAAATTATGAATTGAATGCCGTGGGAAAGTCCCCAATCCAATGGGATGTAAGTAAGCGATGCCACAACACCGAAGATTACACTCTTTTCCAGACGCCGGGAAGTTTCTCGCTCCTTCCATATCCCGTAACCGAAAAGGATTGTCGTGATCAAAAAGTTGATGTACATAATCCACAGCGACGCAAAAAGGGAGTACAACCAGAATGCCAATAACATCGTTGCACAGGTAGTAACTACCGCTTTGTCTGTTTTGGACACCATTGTCATTCGCAGTGCGCGCACCACATTCTACCGAATCTCAAATGACATCCAGCGAACGCTAACTGAATGCATAGTTGACAATCCAATGGGTAAACAATGATCGACCGATTGACCAAGCAGTGCGAAAGAAATCCCAGTGCAATAGAGATTATCTTGCTCCGCATTGAAAAGACCTAGTTCACGCTGTTAATGCACTACGAATATTGGAAAATAGTATAACAAGCAATTTAATAGATATGTGCCTGACAGGTCTTTCAAAATTGGGGACAGAACCAAAAGGTTGAGGATAGTTCAGTTTTATGAGGAGAAGTGCGTGGGGTCATCTGGGCAAGTTTACCTTATATTGAGAATTATAACACCAATTCACGTTAATTTCAAGCCGTGATTTATAAAGTAGCGGGCATGCTCCGTATGCTTTAACTTCCTCTGTTGGAAGCCATTCTGTGTAGACCCAGAAGCAACATTCACGGATAATCCATTCATAATCTGGAGGTCACTGTTTAGTTCATCGGTCTGGATTTGCCAATCCAGACCGAGCGAGGGGCAGGCAATACCATTTCTCTAAAATTATTGTGCATTGATCGCGCAAATCACGTAAAGAAACATACGTTGAGCAGAAAAGGAAGTCTTGTCTCCGCGCAAAGTCGGCGGGGCAAGATGCCCCGCCTACGGAGTAAGTGAACGATGTAGTTAAGACATCATATGCACTATTATTCAAGCGAAATGGTATAACACGCCGAGTAGGGAAGTACAATGCTAATTCCGGCTAATCGGGGGCTTACATGCCCAGACCGGACGCGCGACGAACTGTAATACTACGAACCAATCAATGCACTAAACAGTTACATCTGGAGATTAGACAGTTGCGAAAATGCTCCTGATGAAATCTTCATAGCACATAGTAACCCTTCTCAGCCACCCTTCATCGCCCATACTCACCAACACAATCATATGCAAATTCCCCACGCGATCGCGGATTTCCCCTTGACAATTGAGTGTTCCTGGTGATACTATTATCCGCTGTTGTGCTCCCAGTTTTGATTACTCTACATTGTGTGTTCCGCGCCATACAGTGAGAGTTCTGAAAATTGTGGGTGCAAGTTGAGCATTTTCTTGCGCGCATTGCCATTTACGGATCTCGCACAGCCTGAATTTAGAAATTCTGTAATTTGAATAAATGAACCGCGCAAATCCGGTGTACGATAAGTGGCGAAAGGTAGAGAACCAAAAGAAATTAAGTAGCCGGTACCGCGCGGGTGCCCATTGATGGCGCACTAGATAAACGAGCATAAAAGGTAATGTTATGGGACTCCGGATGCAAACATATTTTCCCAAGTCTGACGCTGTTACAGATGAGGACGTTAGGTGGTATGTGGTAGATGCAGGCGGTCAGGTACTTGGACGTCTAGCAACGAGGATCGCGGCGGTGCTGAGAGGCAAACATCACCCAACTTTCACGCCGCATGCGGATTTAGGATTTCGTGTCGCAGTAATCAACGCCGACAAGGTCGTCGTCACAGGTAATAAGGCAGAACAAAAGACATACTTTCGCCACAGTGGCTATCCGGGAGGGGACAAATACAGGACTTTCAACGAACAGATGGAACTGAACCCCGAAGTAATAATTCGACGCGCCGTCAAAGGAATGCTGCCGAAGAATCGTCTGGGAGAAAAACTTATCAAGAAGTTGAAAGTTTACTCCGGTCCAAACCATCCGCATCTAGCGCAGCAACCTCAAACTTTGGACGTATAACGAAAACACAGGCGTATTAGTGCAGGCTAATAGGGAATAATCATAGTAATTCGGAATTAGCCGATAACACGGACTTTTGTATCGAGGAAAGATATGGCTATCGAACAGTATTGGGGAACGGGAAGGCGTAAAACCTCAGTGGCACGTGTGAGGTTGCTGCCTGGTTCCGGTGAATTTATCGTAAATAAGAAACCACTTGAGGAATACTTCGACCGAGCAGACCACATTCAATATGCGAAACAACCGATTGAACTCGTTGCGAAAAGCAGTCACTACGACGTAATTGTAAATATACGCGGTGGTGGAATATCGGGGCAGGCCGGAGCGATTTTGCACGGTCTAGCACGTGCACTCGTTAAAGCAGATGAATCCTTAAAACCCACCCTCAAAAAAGCCGGATATCTGACCCGTGATTCCCGTATGGTCGAACGTCAGAAGTATGGTCAGAAAGGTGCACGGGCACGCTACCAATTCTCCAAGCGTTAATCGGAGCGAGAATGCAAAGCGGCATGTTGAGGATATGATTCATGGCGAACACAGTCATATTGGGAGCCCAATGGGGCGATGAAAGCAAAGGCGGCACTACCGATTTCCTTGCGGAAGGGGCAGATATTGTCGCAAGATATCAGGGCGGCGATAACGCTGGACATACCATTGTTATCGGAGAGGAAAAGTTTGTGTTTCATCTTCTTCCCTCCGGCTTTTTGTATCCCAATACCGTGAATGTTATCGGAAACGGTGTCGTAATCAACTTAGAGACCCTGTTTGACGAAATCGCGAGCCTGGAGGGCTGCGGAGTCGAGGTGGGTAAGCGGTTGAAAATCAGTTCCCGCGCGCACCTTATTTTACCCTATCATCGGATTATGGAATCTTGGGATGACCTCGGTAGCGGACTGAAACTTGGTACAACTTCGCGGGGGATCGGTCCAACCTACTCCGACAAGATGAACCGTCACGCAGGAATACGAGTTGCCGATTTGCTTGATTTCGAACTCTTTCAGAAGAAACTAGATTTCAATCTGGCTGCGAAGGGTTACGCGCTCGATCAAATTGGTGGTGAAATCGATTGTCAGGCTCTATTAGAGCAATACTACGTATACTCGGAACAGCTCGCGCCTTACGTGGCTGACACGCCCGAATTGCTGAACGACGCGCTCAGCGCTGGAAAGCGAATTCTATTCGAGGGCGCACAAGGTACCATGCTCGACGTTGATTTCGGGACATATCCTTACGTTACCTCCTCCAATACGACAGTGGGGGCCGTCTGTACTGGTCTTGGGGTTGGACCACAAGCGATAGATCGAGTTCTGGGCGTGTCGAAGGCATATGTCACCCGGGTGGGAGGCGGTCCGTTTCCGACGGAAATGCCGCCAGACCTAGATGAAGAAATCCGGAACATAGGTGAGGAATTCGGAGCTACGACACAGCGTCCACGCCGCTGCGGTTGGCTTGACCTGGTGGCGTTGCGCTATGCCGCCCAAGTCAACGGTTTCACTGGGCTGGTTCTGACGAAATTTGATGTCTTGGATCACCTTGATGAACTCCAGGTCTGTGTCGCTTATCAGCGTCGCGGTGAGGAAGTTATGACGTACCCATCTAGCTTGCGACTGCTTGAGGAGTGTGAGGCAATCTACGAGACACTGCCAGGCTGGAAGCAGTCAACGGCAGATATCCGCAATTACGAAAACCTGCCGGAAAACGCAAAGCGATACACCACATTCATCGCTGACTTTCTAAACACTCCAGTCGCCCTCATCTCCGTCGGCAAAGAGAGAACGCAGACAATTGTTTGTAACAAAGAGCTTCTGTGACCAAAAACGTGCATGCAAAGATAGGTGAACTTCCCCACGTGGCTGGTGTGTTTGAGGTTGACATAATTTGAATCGATTTGGTATTTTCTTTTTCCGTACACACTGAGATTATGGGCCGTTAGCTCAGTTGGTAGAGCATCTGACTTTAACATGGAGCCTTTACATGGAAACATGTAAAGTGGAGGACACCGTATGCTGGAATCCCCTTAGAGCCTTTGGTACGCGGCATAGCGTGAAAATCTAAAGGATTGGGCAACCAGCAGGAAAGCTAATCCACGGACATGACAGCACCACGATAGTGTCCAAATTGTAGAACGAGCCTTGGTTTAGGGATATCAACAGTATGTCGCGAGCTGATATCCAAGGAAGAAGGGCTTTCTTTTAAGACCCGACGCATCCTTCGCTCCTCAGAGACTATACGTGTCCTACCCTATCAGTGTGGTTGCGCTGAGGGTAAAGATATAGTCCAGACTACAACAGATTATCATTATCTGGCTCATGAAAGTGAGTGTGGTAGGTTAATCAGGTGGTCACAGGTTCGATTCCTGTACGGCTCACCTTACGTCCCCGTCGTCTAGTCTGGCCAAGGACACTGCCCTTTCACGGCAGCGACACGGGTTCAAATCCCGTCGGGGATGTTATGAAAATAGCCCCTTCCGTGGTTGGCGGAAGGGGCTATTTGTTTTTAAATGCAGTTCGTCTCCGCTTCTTTTCTGTTTATCTATTTGTATGACGTACGACCTGTTTGATTGGAGGTTTGATGCACCATGCCATCGATAAACGCGACCTAATGTCCTCCACATTGGTCGCCGTCACATTTCTCTAAAAGTCCCTCAAATGACTCTCGCCAACTATCGGACAATGCAGGCACCTCCAAAACCCTCTCTATTCTTTGCCGGTTGAAATTGTCGAAATGGTATAGATGGTGTATTTCCTTTACGCTCAGTCGGGCAGGATCAATCTTTATCCGTTTAATTGGGTCACCTGCACAGATCGTACCTTCCGCCAATACACGGAGGTAAAAACCTGAGCGCTCACTAGCTAGAAAGTGTTTCGGAAATGATGAGGATCCCATTTTCAACCCGAGTTTAAAGCAGGGCACGCGTGGCTGAGTGACTTCAATCTGCGCCGTCCCTATCTGAAACACATCACCAATATGAACCTCGTCCTCTAACAACCCCTCTACAGTAAAGTTTTCGCCGAATTGGCCAAACGGAAGTTCGTCGCGTCCCGATTCGCGTTTCCAGTGTTCATAGTGTTCAATAGGATATGCGTAAACGGCTTTATCGATTCCGCCGTGCACGGTTGGATCGCCGTGCCCATCCCCGTCTAATCCCAATTCCCGCAGCCAGATTCTTCCCTCCACCGGTTCTTTGAATATCCCCGTTTGTACTATTCTCCCGTTATACGTGACATCCCTTGGTTGTGCTACGTTCACTGAATGAAGTTTCATGCTATTTTCCTTCTGCGTGCTTGCGATCTAATGGTCGCTAGATAAAGTGTCTTGGTATCGAGTGGCCCTGTTATTCATCAGGAATCCGACGTGACACCGCCGCACAGCGCGCGAGCGTCGATATATCTGTAATTTTTCCGGTCCCCTTTGGTAATTATACCATAACGCATCCATGAGGAAACTGAAAACGCGACGGTGGGGAGAGTCAATGTCTTTAGTAGATTACAACGATAGTTGAAGCTTGCCAACAGCTCAAAACGCCGCAGATGTCGTCGGCTTAAATCTGTTGATTTCTGCGAAAATCTATGGTATTGTTTTTATTCCGGCGATAATTAAATATGCCTCGCTATGAAAATTATACTGTGAAGGGGGAAATCGTGAGACAACAAGGCTATCTTCTGGTTGCCGACATAATGGGTTACGCCGAATTTCGCGATCCGGAAGAGTTAGCACATGCAGAAAACACTTTAAGGGAGTTATTTGACACGTTAATCAAGCAACTTAAATCGCCGTGGGAGATTCACGAACTAGGAGCTGACCCAATTTTTGCTTGTCTCCTTGATGGCGACATCTTGCAAGCACAGACTTTGGTTGAAATGGTGGAGGATTTTTATCGCTTATTCGCAAAAAAGCGCGAACAAATACTTCAAAATACCACCTGTTCCTGCAAAGCATGCGAGCAGATTTCGACTCTTTCCCTCAAAGTAATCGTGCACCACGGTTCCTTCATCGTGAATGAGGTCGCTGGCGTTGAACGACTCACTGGCACGGACTTGCTGGTGACTCACAGTTTACTAAGGAATCGAATTACGGAAGCAACCGGAATTGAAACATACGCGTTCTTCACGGAGGCAGCCGCCAGCGCCATGTCCCTAGGTGAATTGGTGCACGGAATGAGAATTCATACCGAAACTTACGAGCAACTAGGACAGTATGGTGGTTTTGTCCATGATCTACAGTTTATTTCGAAACGTACCGAGGAAGGTCGACGAAATTACGTAGATCTGGAGAAACTCTATTTCAAAGTTGACGGCGATTTTCCTGCTCCGCTAGCTATTGTCTGGGACTACCTCACCGAACCGGAGCGTTGGAGGAAACGTCTACGCGCAAACTACATGGAACTAAGAAGAAAAAGCCAAGGTCGTGTTGGAGTTGGTTGCGATCAACATTGCGTTCATGGAAAACAGCTTCAAATACAGACCATTATGGATTGGAAACCATTCGACTATATTACAATAGATATAACGATTCCTTTTAGGGGAGTAATGCGGCAAACCATACAGTTGTCCGAAACAGAGGATTCTACTCGTGTCTCGTGGTATTTCGATAAACCCGTCGGCAGGAATTTGATGCACACTTTCCTGGTCAAGCTGAGGACGGCTTTTGCGAAAGGCAAAATCAAGAGGAGCGTAAAGAAAGGACGTCAAATCATATATGAGTTGATGGAAGCCGAGTTGGCAGAAAGTCAGTCATAACCATACGGACCGACATAGAGCTTAAGCATCCTTAAATTTCAATGTAGCAGAGGAGCGCTCATGTAGATTTACATTAAGAAATAAAAACCTTCACACGTAAATTCATGCAAGTCTACATCACAAACCGCATCTCCATACGCCCTTGAGACGACATCTGGGAATTGTTAGTTAATGAAACATATT
Organism: Candidatus Poribacteria bacterium; assembly: GCA_965204085.1. Taxonomy (GTDB): domain Bacteria; phylum Poribacteria; class WGA-4E; order WGA-4E; family JAJDTR01; genus JAJDTR01. The sequence continues at coordinate 1,732,144 of CBDBEE010000003.1, forward strand.
CGGAGAAACTCACTGACTCCAAGAATTCAAACGTCTTGCGATGACTGAAGAAAGCAAGTTCTCGACACTCGCGTCGGGATTGTGCAGAAGCAGACGGCTCCCACCATATGCTACCTTCCCACCATCCTCTCAAAACAGGTAGCACTTCAATTCTGTTTCTGTCATTTGCGACGGTTTCACTTCCTTGTCAACATGAACACCTTAATCCCAAAGCCACTTCGTCTTATAATCGTCCTGCTTGCGTTCCTAACTCCACCACTGTGCGCAGCTTATGAGGTTGGGTTTAATAGTGGATCGGAGATCGCGTATACGACGAAAGAAGGAAGGTTATACCAAAGCGATCAGCCATATACTTTAGCCAACGGTGCGGGTTACGTTGACGGCTACGTTGGTAGGTCTCCCGACGGTGTCAAATCCGGTGGTACCCGAAATTACGATTTGTATGTCCAAGACCGTCGGGGGATGAGGGAGTATCGGTTTGATGTACCGGACGGACCGTATGTCGTCAAACTACACTTCAGCGAAACAGAGCATCTGTGGCGTAAGTTACGAGTATTCGATGTCTGGATCGAGGATAAAAGGGTTCTGACCGATTTTGATATTTTTGACGAGGTTCGCCGAAACTACATAATTGACTATCAATTCGCGACCCACGTCAGCGATGGTCAATTGAATGTGCGTTTTGCCGCCACCCACGGCGAAGCGTCACTCTCCGCCATCTATGTTTTGTCACGCATTCCTGACTTGGTGGCACCCGGTGAGCCGCGCCATTTTTCGGTCATGGGCGGATACGACCAAGCTATTCTTGATTGGACGGACAACCCGGAGGACGATATCGGCGGGTATGACATATATCGCTCCGAAAATGGAGAATTTCACCTCTTGGATCGCACGCCGTCTTCCTCCTACATTGACCGTGCAGTCGAACCCCATCAGATACACCAATACGCCGTTAGTGCGGTTGACGTCTACGGGAACCGCAGTGCGCATGTCGAGTTCCGAGCAGTGATAATTCTCGCGCGTTCCGATTCTCGGTTGCCCGTGTACGACCTATACACCGATGATAGTCATCTTGTCTATTTGAGCCAACATATTTGGGACGATATGACCATTCCTGTGGTGCTCCGCCATGAGGGCGTAGAATACCGCGGGGTAAGGATGCGACATCGAGGTGGTGCTGCCCGACGCGAAGCGCTAAAGCCCAGCATCAAACTAATCTTTGAGGACAATCAACTGTTTCAAGGGAAAAAGAAGCTCAACCTCCAAAGTGACACGTGGGACTCATCGCTGATAAGAAGCAAGTTGGCTTTCGATGATTACCGACGGGCAGGTGCATTGGCACCCGAGGCAGAATGGGTTCACCTTCGTCTTAACGATGAATACATGGGGGTTTACACGGCAGTTGACCAAATCGACGAGCGTTTTCTAAGCATGAACGGTCGCGATCCTACAGGAAACATCTATAAGCCGTTCGACTTTCTCGTCGTGCTGCCAAACGCAGAGGATTATTTGCAATTCGCGGAAAAAGAGACCAACCGGGGCAGAATCGATGGCGATCTGAAGGAATTTGTCGAATTGGTCAATTTAACCCCCCAGCATCTCATCCGTGAGAAGCTATGGGAGGTTCTTGACGTCAACGAGTATTTGAATTGGTACTGCGTCAATCAACTTATCAGCAATTGGGACATCGCCGGACATAACTTTTTCCTCTATCACGATCTGAATCGGAAGAAATGGGAAATTATCGCATGGGACCCGGATGTTTCCTACGTTCAGGACGACATGCCGCTTGACCAAGGTACACGTGACAGTCCGATGTACGACGTGCCCTATTGGTGGGATCGTTTGATTGACCGGGTCCTGAACGTTCCGCAATTTCGTCGGATGTACGGTCTGCGCTTATTGGAATTACTTGATACCACTTTTTCGGACTCCGAGCGGGTGTCGCGCGTTGAAACTGGGCATCATAGTATCCGGTTTGACGGAGAACGTGACGCGAAAAAACCGGGGTGGCTTGAAAATGATATTTGGTTTTACCCGAGTCAGTGGTGGATTAAGGATTTTTCGACGGGACGAAATGAGTTCCTTCGTACCTCTATTCCCGAATTTCTTCCACCACCGGCCGTGAATCTATTCATTAACGAAATTGCCCCTGAAGGTCGGATCGAGATCTATAATTGGAGTCCGACGGAATCCGTCAACCTCCGAGGATTGCTCCTCTCAGACGATGCCAATGAACCTGCCAAGATTCCCCTTCCCGATCGAAACCTTCCCCCGGGCGGCTATTTCGTCATGGACACACACCAAGTCAAAGACAGTGGAGGATTCATAGGTTTGTTCGAAAGAGAAGACGATGGAAATGTTAGACTAGTGAATCAGATAACCTATCCCGCCTTCGACGACAACCTTAAAAAAGGCCAAGTTACATATGGCAGGATTACCGATGGCAGCGGCGAGTTAGACATCCTCCCAAGTCCAACACTTGGAGAATCCAATCGCTGGCGTGCGCCTGTCGTGTTTGATGCGACAACGAAAGCCGACTTCATCACGCGAAAACTTTCAAAAGGCGATCGACTTGAACAGTCGGTGTTCCTACAGAATCAGATGAACAGCTTTCAGACGGTGCAGTTATGGAGTAGGTTGTCTGTGGCAGGGGAACCGGCATACCCGGGGGCGTTCGCGCAGCCGCGAGAAATCCAACTCCAACCCCTAGAACGCCTCAAGTACCAACTGAACAGAGCATTGCCCGCCAACCTCCCCCCTGGTGTATCTTACGAATACGTCGTGCAAATCGGCAGTATTGATGGGACAGACGAAAGAATCTGGGATAGCTTGCAGATGCAAATGTCCTTTTTTTCAAGTAGCATTGTCGGCCATCTCCACATCAACGAACTGATGGCGGCAAATCGGCAAACAGTTGCAGACGAATACGGTGAATTCGATGATTGGGTCGAAATTTACAACAGCAGTGATTCAACAATTCGATTGGAGGGTTTGTATCTTTCAGATGACATGCGTGAGCCTACCAAATGGCAAATTCGAGGGATCGAAATTGCGCCAAAGGGTTATCAGCTTTTTTGGTTGGACGGCGATCAAGCACAAGGCATAGGACACGCGGGCTTCAATTTGAGCGCCAGCGGTGAGGGAATCGGCATATTCGACACCGACGAAAACGAAAATGCGGTTATTGACTGGATTTCCTTTGGAGTTCAAGTGGAAGATGTCTCCTTAGGTCGTTATCCGGATGGCGGAGCGACGTTTGAATCTTGCGCGACAGCCACGCCCGGTGAATCCAACATCCGCGTTGAAAACAGCGTTACCTTCAACGAGGTGATGGTCAACAACATTTCTATCTTGGCGGATGAAGCGGGCGAATACGATTCATGGATAGAGATTTACAATTCCGGTTGCCATGTTGTGAATCTTGGAGGATTGTACTTATCCGACACGGCATCCACCCCTACCCGATGGAGGTTTCCCTCGGTGGATGTCCCACCGGGAGGATTCGCTATTGTTTGGGTGGACGGTGACGTAAATCAAGGCGAATTGCACACGGACTTCAAGCTGTCGCCAAACGGCGGTAGCATTTTGCTTTTCGACAGAGATGCAAACTCCAATACACCTCTTGATGCGTTTCGGTTTGGCAAACAGTCGGCGGACGTTTCCGTCGGACGTCACCCGAACGGCAATGGTCCGTGGGAGACTTTGAGAACGCCGACCCCCAACGCGATAAACATACGCCCACAATTGTATGTCAACGAAATTATGCCCCGAAATGGTGGTACCATCGCCGATGAGTCGGGCCAATATGACGATTGGATTGAATTGTACAACGCGACAGATAAACCGATTCGGCTTGATGGTTTGTTCCTATCGGACGATCCCGCTGATCCCACAAAATGGCGTCTTCCGGCGGTGACAATTGCAGCCGATGGATTTATCATAATTTGGGCAGATAGGGACGAGAACGCTGGCGAACTACACGCAAATTTCAGTCTCAGCGCCAATCCCGAATCAGTGGGATTGTTTGAATCAAGTAACTCGGGAGTTAAACTCATAGACTCGCTCGAGTTTCCTCTGATGGATATGGATGTCTCCTACGGACGAATCCCGGATGGTGGGCTTGCCCTTGAGATATTAAATGCACCCACACCGGGTTTGCCGAATGTCAGTGATTCTGAAACTCCCGCAGGTCCAATTCGCTTGATGCAGAACTATCCTAACCCGCACGCGACCGAAACTCTTATTCCTTTTCGGTTGTCCAAATCGAGCAAGCTGGCTTTGACGATTTATAATCTTCGCGGACATAAAATTCGGCACTTTGACCTTGGATTTCGAGAAACCGGTAGTTATGTTGATTTTCAACGTGCTATTCGTTGGGACGGACGGAATGAGCTAGGCGAGCTGGCTGCTTCCGGGATTTATTTCTACACACTGGCTACGGAGAATCACCGCGCAACACGCAAACTAACTGTTCTTCGTTAGATAAGAGTATGCACAATGGTCCCCCAGACTCCATACTTCGCCAATTTATCATACTACCATTTCGATTGAATAACAGACCATAGAGTAAAGCAATTATTTGTTAGGACTTACACGGTTACGCGGTATACCGCCCAGTAGGGTCAAGTGACTAAACAAGGAACGATCAACTGAACGAATAGTAAAGGTGATAGCTTACCTGATAGAGATTCCTTGATCTCCAAACCGCGACTTCAATTCACGCCATTTACCTGTAATGCACTGATTTTTTGGATGAATGGTATAGCTGATTGGTAACGAGCACGGAAATCCTTATGAGTGTTGCCACTCTTGCGTTAGTATGTGTTGTGAACCGCCTCATACGGATAACGCTTTACACATTAGGTTTTCTAATCATTCTCAACGGATGCGGGAATGACACGGATGCCCCTCTCGGACGCTCAGAGATCACTACGCTTGGTGACGGCGGTAAACCGGTTATAGAATTATCCGGTATCTTGCAGCGTACGACGCTAAAATCAACCAATACGTACAAACTTACTGGGGGAGCGGTCACTGTCCCCTTCGGCACAGTTTTGACAATTGAACCCGGGACATTGATAAAAGGCTCAAGCGCACCCCGATCATGGTTGGAGGTTGAGATTGGCGCCAAAATCTTCGCCGAAGGAACACACAACGCGCCGATTGTCTTCACGAGCGACAAACCGGAAGGCAGCCAGTTCGCCGGAGACTGGGGCGGTATCGTCGTTAATGGAGATGGCATCGGTCACTACAAACAGCAAGGAGACACAAACGACAGTAGCGGCGTGTTCAGGTATGTGCGCATTGAATATGCGGGTTCGGCTTATGGCGACGGTCACTTGAACGGAATCAGTCTGAAGCATGTCGGTGCAGGCACAATCATCGAATATCTTCAAGTATTTGAGGTGCTCGACGATGCCATTGAGTTGTACGGCGGAAGTGTCAATCTCAAGCATATTATAGTCTCAGGATTCCGCGATGATGGAATCGATTGGACACAAGGTTACTCAGGGACAATTCAATATCTCATTTGTCATAAAGCAGATGGATATTGTGATCGTGGCATTGAAGGAGACAACAACCCGGATGCCCCCAATCACCAACCTCGAAGCAAACCCGGAATATATAACGCAACCATCGCTGGCATGGATAACCAAGGGATTTTGTTGAGAAATGGCAGCGCGGGGACAATTACAAATTGCATTATTATGAATTGCGGAGGCGCTGGACTTATGGTCGATTCCACTTCCGCGAACAACCGGAGTGCTGTCGATGGCATGAGATTCACGCATAACATCTTCTCGAACAACAAACCCAATCTAGATGATGGCGCCAAGAAGATTGCTCAATCTCAATCGACTTTGATTACTCAACCGCAACTTCAAGATACGCCTAATTGGGATTGGAGGCCGCGACCTACGTCTCCCGCTCTTGTGCCCGCCAATGTCGACCTTTCGGTTTCTTCATTCATTGGCGCAATCGGCACGGACGATTGGACTGCTGGATGGATTCGCCGCCCTGATTAAAACGGCTCGCCGCTTCGTTTGAGACGAAAACCAAGCCAATATTCCATTAAGGACGTGAAACCGTAGAGGAAACGGAAGCGCAGTCCCGGTGTCCATAGCTATGTCTATTGCCTTAATACACGTTTTACGCTTCCGGTTTTGCTTTTGCAAGCCTTCTTTTTTTCTGATTTGTGTGCTGTTACTTTCTTTATTCGAGTCGCGGGTTCCCTTAACGCATGCCAAGCCTGATGTCAAATCTAAGGTCGGTAGAACAATTATCAGCGGCTACACACAAGTACAATTTCAAGCCACAAATCGAGACACAGCCGAGTCGCACACTACATTTGAGGTTCGACGAGGCCGTCTCCAACTGGAGGCGGAACTGAAGAAGGAACTGTCGCTGAGAATTGAATTTGAGGCGACAACAACAGAGGTCAATGCCAGAGATCTCTACTTAAGGTACGATATAGGGCGTAGCTTAACACTTAAAGCGGGTCAACTGAAAAAACCGTTCAGCTATGGGCGGCTTCGGCCTGCACGTAATTTACGGATAATCGAACGCCCCACCCACATCCGAGAAGATTTTCGTGGCTATCTTGGAAGGGATGTCGGGTTACTCGCGGAATGGGAGCCGATCAAACCAATGGAATTTTCCATTGGTATTTTTAATGGATCAGGCGTTGGTCGCGGAGCCAGAACCGACAATAATGGTGCTAAGGATGTCGTTGGGAGAGTTGAATTTGAACCGGTCAAAGACCTTACGTTTGGACTCAATGCGTCGTCACACAGTGTTGTACAAACTATACAAGATCCCTTGCCTGCCTTTGCTGAGAAGCGATTTACCGCCTATGGTGCGGATGTCTCTTGCGACATTGGAAACCTCAAACTTATAGCGGAGGGCTTATACGCCGAAAAACCAGAGATAGACAGCGACACAGAGATAATCGGTTTGTATATCACGGGCGTGTACAGGCGCGAGATCAAAACCTATGGACTTATTGCAATGGAACATGGTGGGCGCCTTGAGTACAATGATAGCGACGATGCATTTGACACCAAAAATTCCCTAATCTCAATAACGCCGTATGTTGGTTTTTACTTTCACTCCAAGGCGAAAATCCAAATCAACCCTATACTGCGTTTTCCCCGTGAAGGCGGTGCAATCCTTGAGTTCATCACCCAAGCACAAATCGAATTCTAGCGTATTGTTAACCTCGGCTGGGTATCAGTGAAATACGCCGTATGTCGGTATCCCGAGCACCGCACCAAGTATGGACCATGAACAGCCGATAACCTGATCGCCCAAAATAAGCCCAACGAAAAAAGGAACCCCCACCCGATACGCCCTCAATCCGCCGTATTTGAGGATAATTCCCTTGAGTGCCCATCCGACAATAATGGATGTCCAGACGTGAATCATCCCCCATGAAGCACCCAACGCGTACCCTCCTGCATGAAAGGGCCACCAAATAAAACTTCTTTGCATCACCATCAGGAATGTGGTGAATGCACCACCGATTGCGATGAAAAGCACGGCATTATGGTCAGGTTCCCGTGGATATTGTAACCATGATGTCAACATGTTAAATGTTTCAGGACCAATTCCAACAATATAGCCGCGCGCTTTTGCGGTCATTCCGTTTCGATACATCACGTCCATATAGCTCCAGAACGACACGAGTATACTCAAAATCAGCGCGAACACCATCCCCCAGAAAATGTGCCGATTGCTGATGCCGGTGCGTTCGGCAATTTTGAAGCCCTCAAGTTGGTTTGGCATCGGATGTGAGGAATTATCTCTGTTGAACGGGTAAAGAAAGGTGAGGAGCGTCAGGTTGTTTGCGCCAAGCCCACGAGTTCCCAATACATCCACCATGAATATCTGGGGATGTGTGAAGATAACTTCATGAAACGGAGGGCCGAGTGCGGCACGGACACGCGTGATAGCGATCGATAGAAGAAAATAGATGCCAAAATAAAACGGGATGAGGGATAGCGGGAGTCCCGCCCTACGAAGCACTAGTACCAGAAAAGTCAAAGCGAGAAAAATGCCTAGGACAGCAAACCTGTAGGGTATCGCTTCGCGCGAATTCTCTACTGCTGATGATTGTCCAACAATGTTTCGCCATGCCTGTTTCAAGTGTCTGCGGCTTACCCATAAAGACAGAACCCCCAATGTTGTCCATGCCCCAAGCCCCTGCTCGTTAGTGTAGGGAAAAGCGGAGAGTACTTGTGATCCGGTATGTGCGAGCACCTGCTGTGCCTTAAAGAAAAGGTAGAAGAACCAAGTGGAAAACGACAAATCTAGAGGTACAAAGTAGGTCAGACCAATCACAAACGGATAAAATGAAAATTTCATCCAGCCGAGCGCATCCCATGGTTTTTCGGTAAAGTTGGCGAAATTATGCATCGGTAGACCGGGGATGGCCGGATACAGATAGTGCAAGCCGTTCAAAATCTGGATAAACGCCGATATAGCGAAACCCGCCCAAAAGAGAGGACGAGTCGTTGCGCGCGGTGCGGTCAACTCGAGGGGAATTTGTACGATTGGGTAGCTAAGCTTATCCTGTTCCGTCCATTGCTTTCGCAAGATGATATTAAAACATAGGAATACGAAGAAGATAGCGAATATAATGGCCGACCACACAATCATGGGAGTCAGCCAAGCTTCGATGTATTCCGCGGTGTAGAAGGATTCCTCTCCTTCAAAGAATCCGCGTAGAAGTTTCTTGTCCGACACGGTGAACCACGATGGAATATATCTATGGAAGAGTTCGGCGTATTCGTTTTCTGGCGTGGCAAACCAAAATGGATATGTTAACACACCGACGAGAAACGACATCATCCGCGTTCCGCCAACTGTTGATAGCATCACCAGCATGACGTAGACAATTAGAAGTTCGGAACGCGAAAAACTCAGTTTGGGGACAATTTTTCGAAGGCAGAGATTAACCAGTATCAGTAAAAACAGGTTGAAAACGGGACTGAAGAATAGTGATGTCCCCGTCATGCCTATCAGCGACGACCATAGGTCGCTAGCAATGGTTATCCAATAGGCATTTAATGGGACAAGGATGAGACCGACAAGAATAGCTCTGGTGGGAAAGGCGGGGGCATTCTGCTGAGAAAGCTGCTTATGCACAGTCGATTCCAAGTATCACGAGTTTTAGATGGGAAATTCCTGTGGCAATAGCACGCAAATTACCTTTAGAATTGGAGATAAAAAACACAGGTGCAGATGTGATTTTGACTTGCTCAAACCGCAGGAAATGTAGGTTGCGTCGTTCATTTGATGGGTGCTTGGAAAAAGGGAGTTAATCGCGAGATTCAACCCTCACAACCGATTCTGAGCGTGGATAGTTTATCATCCACCAAACGTGTGGTCAATAGGTTTCTCGACAGGTGTGCTCCCGGTGAGCGCATAGCAAAAGGCTACAGCTTTGGCTTCGGTAGGCAAGCGTACGACCAGAGAATGGACAAGAATTGAGAATCGCCGCATTTTCTGGACGACAGGTCCTAGGATAAATGGCGAGACTCCACACACGGATGGTAGGGTCAGCCGGTGTAGGACAGTGGGAAACTGCGGTGTCTATGGAAGCAGACGCATACGTTCTATGAATGTTTGGCTTGATGCATGGTCTCATACTTTGCTCTGGTAATTTCAAAATCGAGCGTTCTCCCATCACCCAGTACCCTTGAGTCTATCATACCACAGGAGCGCCATAGGGCTGCTGAGCGGTAATTGTCCGCCGACACATCCATGGCACAGAGGCGATCGATACCCAACTCCTCAAACGCGAACTCCATCAAACATCCGACAACCTCCTTGCCGTAACCCTTTCCCCACATCGATTTGTCCCAGATACCGATGGGCATGCGCATCGTTTTTTCATTGGCAATCTTTGCTCGTTCCAAGTTCATCCACTGTAAACAGGCTTCGCCAATGGCTCTGCCGCTCTGTTTTTCTACGATTGCAAACAGGAATCCCTGTTTTACCATAGCCCTGCCCGCACGTCTGAGATAGTCCCGTTGACGGGTTCGTCACGCGGTTTCCCTTCCATTGCGTTAAGGAAATCCGGATCCCTGTAAAACGGCAGCGCTATATCAAAGTCGGCCTCCTCGAATGGTCGAAGCCTCAAACGTTCAGTATCGAAGTGAAGGTTGTGCCCAGCAAAGTTGCCCATTGCGATAATTACCTACGAAGTATTCCCAACGGCGAACCTAATAACTCCTCTTCCAACTCGACTAAAATTGTGAGCAAATACACAACATCCGAAAACCCCGGCTTGAAGTGAATTTCCTTCGCTAAAGAACAAACAGAGATAACTGTCGTCTGGTTGTCGAACCACTCACTTTCCCCCTAGAATTGCTCTGGTAGAGAATGAGTTCCTTTCTAATATCATTCCTGTTACTGACGATGTTAGGTATCGCTCGACAATATGAATTCGACAAACCGATATCAAATACCAGTTTGGAAACCGGGACAGGTTTGTCCTGTTTATCAAGATACCATTTTATTCTTTCATCAATGCGATACGGGATAGCCTCAAAACCCTTTTCGCCCACCACGACTGCATCTCCTACCTTGATGACTCCGTTGTTCAAGAAGTTACCCAGCACGCCGCGCTTGTGCATTATCTTTCGGAGGTTAACTATGTCCGCTAACTTTCTGCACGGCTCGCAGTGAAATGTTAGCCTTATTCTGACGCTTCCAATCTGAATAACAGTGCCGGACTCTAACTTGTGCAAATCAAGACCGTCAACGACAATGTTTTCCCGGAGATCTCCGGGATTTAATTTGAATTCTGTCAATGACTGAGTTGGTACAATCAACACCTGTCGTAGAGGCTGACAATACTCCTGTTCCTCTATACCGTTTGGGCCCACCCCAAACGCCATGACTGAACGCATCGGGTTTGCATGTCCATCTTTCACGAACAGATGCTTTGTTATCGTCATGCAATCAAATCCCTTTGTATGGAACTGTTGATTTTCCGTCTTTAGCGCTGCCTATATTGTGACTGGAGAACAGCGTCTTGTCAATTATAACACATACCCCTTTAGGAACTCTGAGGATTAAACGAGTGATTGAGGAAGCGAACTGATCAACCGATTGGAAAGGATCAACTGAGGAATAGTAAGGAGCAACAGATCGATAAACCGAGTGAATAACGAGGGCGGTAGAGACCCTCTAGGGAAGGCAGAAGAGATCTCATATTGAATCCCACACGATAGAAATCCCACTTCAATCGTGGAGTTGTAGATTTCGTGTCTTATTGTGATTATTAAAACCTCCATTTTTGCTCCCTCTTTTCATTATACCTCCGTCCCAGATCCGTAGGTTGAGTTGAGCGCCGCGAAACCCAAATCCAAGCTGCAGCGTTTGCCACACTGCGCAGTCATTTCCGTTGACAGTCTACTTTGACCGTGCTACACTAAATTTAATCTTTCAATCTATAACTTACGAGAGCATCCTTCGCGATGAAAGTCGGAGTAAGCACTAGGGATATTACACATCCCAATCTCATGAAAGACAACCCATTCGTTCACGATCCGCTATTTGCCAAGGTATTCGTGTACGATGACGGCGACACCATCGTAGCCATTATATGTGTAGATGTGATGAGTCTCTACTTTCACGAGGGTAGCTTGGGGACCGATGGACCGGAAAAGTACCGGGAGCAGTTTGGTATTGACCACACATTCCTCAATTGTACACACACCCATTCCGATGCACGAGGCAACTGGACAGAGGCGTGGCGGAAAAACGCGCGACGATTAATTGACGAAGCCGTAGGAGAGGCTTACACCAATCGAGTTTCCGTTACTTTGCATGCGGGTCGTGCCCCATCATACATTGGTTCTAACCGTTACGGAAAGCCTTTCACGCAAGTATCGGTGCCCTGGGTCAATACATTGGAAGCTCGAAACGAAGACGGTCAACCGATAGCAATCCTCTTTGAGTACGCCGCACATCCGGTCATCACTATAGAGGTTCCCGAAATCAGTGCTGATTACCCGGCGTACGCTTGTCGTCGTATAACCGAAGAACTTGGGGACGACGTGGTTCCGATGTTTGCGCTTGGCTGCGCAGGAAACTGCAATGGCGATCCGGTAGGGTTTAGCATTACCAGCGGATGGCATGAGAAAGCCGAAGAAGCGGGCAGAAAGCTAGGTGACGCCGCATTGAATGCAATCCGGGATAGCGAACTTCTCACTGCGGACAAATTTTCCTTACGTACCAAATCTGTAATGCTCCCTTTGCGCGTACCTGAAAAGGCAGAATGGGAATGGAAGGTTGAACGTGCGAAAACGGAATACGCTGATGACGAGTGGGCTCTGAAAAACTTGATGATAGTCAAGGAAATCATGGAACGTGGAGAACAGCCGATGATGGAGTTCCAACTCAATGCCTTGATGCTCGGCTCCGAATGGTTGCTCGTCACTATGGCTGCCGAGATGTTCAGCGAATATGAAGTCTGGCTCAACGCTTTTGCCCCTTTTGAACACACGATGGCTTGGGGTTACACCAATGGCCGAATTGGATACATCCCGTCCGACTTGGCGCTTGCCGGTTCAATAAAGTTCCCGCGTTTGGCGGCGAAGCGCGGGCTTGAGGGCGGGGTTTCGGCAGCTCTAAACGAAGTGCGATCTACATCACACGAAGTAAATCTGCCATTTGCAGTCGGCACCCAAGAAATTCTTCAAAATGGGATAGCATCGTTATGGGAAGGAAGTGATGTCATCAATAGCTAACAGTTGCAGACCTCCAATGCCACGCCAGCTGACGATTCACCCGTGGATATCTTACCTCGGGTGACCGAAGAACAATGGTGTATCCGTGAATTCCTATTGAGACGACACGAAACTCTCGAACAAAAAGCGAACAGATTAGCTTGTCACAGCCATATATGAGAGATTATGAGAAACCAACCTCCTGCTAGTATTCCGAATATCGCCAAAGAGATTCAATCCGGCACGGTTCATCCCGTTTACTTGCTTTGTGGCGAGGAAGACTATCTGATTGAGGAAACCCTCAAAAGGCTGATCGGTATACTCTTGGATGACCCGAGCACCCGTGACTTCAATTTAGACATTCTCGATGGCATAACCGCATCTATCCGCGATGTTCTGAGCGCAGTGGAAGTTTATCCTATGATGTCAGATTGGCGCGTGGTCGTTGTCCGGGAATCTACCATTTTTCAGAAAATACAGAGAACCGTCCCGCTGGATCTCGTGAGCAGTGCAATTGATGCAGTAGATGAGGAGCCGCGCAAAGTTGTCTCAATCATGAGCAAGGTCTTGGACATCCCCGCCCAAGAAATTGCAGAGCAAAGTGGCAACTTCAAGAGTGCAGTCAACGATTTTATTAAAGACCACGGCGACAATTTGGGGGCTCCGGAATTGGCATTCCTGGAGAACCTATCCGATATTGCCACCCGAGTCGAGGATTTGCATAACCTCGCCGGTGGTGCGGATGATGTTGAATTGCTCATTAAGTGGTTAGAGGGAAATCTTCCGGCGACAAGCGTTTTAATTTTTACGGTCAAGGGCAATATTGATGGGCGAAGCCGACTCTTTAAAGCAATTGAGCGTGCAGGCAAATGTGTTACGTTTAATCGGCTGGAATCTGGAAAATCGTTCCATCAGGATCCTCTATTCCTTAGTGTATCCAAGAAACTGGAGGATGAAGGAAAGAAGATCGCCCCCAAAGCGTTTAGCCTTTTACGAGAGCGGGCTGACAACGATTTATACATCATTTTTGAGTCTCTCAAGAAAATCATTGCCTTCGTCGGAGAAAAAGTACAAATTGAGGAAGATGATGTGCGAAATTTGGTTTCTTCAAGCGGTTTTGAGAGCATCTTCGCTTTGACTGACGCAATTGGAAAGCGCGCTGTTAGCCGTGCCGTAGAAAGCCTCCATAACATCCTGCAGAGTGGCGAGCCACCGATTAAAGTCAATGCACTTATTGCAAGGCAAATCCGTCTTTCACTCCAGGCTAAGCTCCTCGTGGACAAAGAAAGTCTTCAACCGACAGTAGGCCGAATGAATTTCCAAGAATTCGCGAATACAGTCTTCAAGCCACTTGCCTCTAAGCTGTCCGGGTCACTACCTCAAAACCCCCAAGTAAACCTCTTGAAACAAAATCCTTACGCTGCTTATAAGATATTCCAGTCCATCCCTTACATTAGCACAGCCGATTTAATCTTAGGTTTGGAAAAGACACTTGATGCTGATACGCAACTCAAGAATAGTCAACTGTCGCCTGACTGCATATTGGAACAGTTGGTCTATGAACTATGCGAAAAACCAAAAGTTAGGAGAAAACCTGCAACACTAACTCATTATGATGAACCATCCAATCTCGGCACTCATCGTAGACAAACAGACCGACGGAACTCAAGCGCCGGCTTCACTCCGCCAACTGAGAGACGTGGGAGCGTTGCCCGCCCCAGCCGGTAATACACTGATTGGCGTTACTTATTCAAGCCTAAACTATAAAGATGGCTTGGCTGTCACCGGTAAGGGTAAAATCCTGCGGCGACTGCCAATCGTCCCCGGTATCGACCTTGCCGGCGAAGTGTTGGAACCTGGCGAGAATGACCAACTACAGGCTGGAGATGAAGTCATACTCACTGGATGGGGTATGGGCGAAGAGTTCTCTGGAGGATACGCAAGTGTGGCACGCGTAAACGGAGTCCGGCTTCTACCTCTGCCCGATGGAATTACTGCTCGACAGGCGATGGCAATCGGGACAGCAGGCTTCACGGCAATGCTTTCACTGTTAGCCCTTGAGGATCACGGTCTCACACCTGCAGCGGAAAATCAAAACGAGATTATCGTGACGGGAGCTGCCGGCGGGCTTGGATCGATGGCAATTGCTCTCTTGTCGAAGCACGGTTATCGGGTTGTCGCCTCAACGGGACGGGCTGAACAAGAAGGTGATTACCTTCGGTATTTGGGAGCCGCCGAGGTTATTCACCGTGAGGTGTTGAGCGAGCCAACCGATAAACTACTCGAAAGCGAACGTTGGGCGGGCGCGATTGATTCTGTGGGAGGAGAAACGCTCGCCACTGTGCTGCGGCAAACGCGCGCTCACGGCAGCGTTGCTGCCTGCGGCCTTGCCGGGGGGAGCGACCTGCCGACGACTGTTCTCCCCTTCATTTTGCGTGGCGTGAATCTTCTTGGCATAACGGCTGTCGAGTGCGAACGTGAGCTATGTGAGCGTGTATGGAGGCGCCTCGCCAAGGATCTTGACATGGAGAAACTGGACACGATGACACAGCTAATCTCGTTAAAAGACATCCCGCAGGCGTCAAAGGACATCCTTGCCGGTAAAGTGCGTGGACGTATTGTGGTGGACCTCAATCTCTGAGGTTGTCGCTCAGCCTTAACCGCGTCACTACTACCCGATGTGCATGATGCCTATCACAATCCAAACCTGAAAGGAACGAACTGATGAACGACCGAGAGAAATTTTTGTTCGACCTTCAAGGGTTTCTTGTTGTACCGAACTTCCTAACACCAGTTGAAGTTGACGAACTCAATGCCGCTGTCGAAGCAAACATGGACAAGTGCGGCGAAGACGACAATCACGCCCTAGGAAATTCCAAAACGCTTGTAGGTACCCACAGACGAGGTATGTTCACGGGAATGCTGACGTGGCCCAAACCGTGGTGCCAGCCGTTTCGAGAAATCATCGTACATAAGAAGGCGATTCCGTATCTAAACGCCATTCACGGTCGTGGCTGGCGGCTGGATCATTCCCCCTTTATTCTGACTGCTGACATAGATACCGAGGGCTTAATCCTTCACGGCTCCTCGAATCATCAATTTTTCGGAGCGGCATACTATATCTATACCAACGGACAGATGCGATGCGGAATGGTAGTTCTCCAATATCAACTTACGGATGTGGCGGAAGGAGACGGCGGGCTCTGCGTGATTCCGGGCAGCCACAAAGCAAACTTTCCTTGCCCGAACGAAATAAGGGAGTGGGAGGTCAATCGTGAGGTCGTGTACAATATCCCTGCCAAAGCGGGGGATATGATTATATTCAACGAAGCGACGATTCACGGCACGCTCCCTTGGACAAATCGGGAGCGCAAACGCCGTTCGCTATTGGTGCGTTACTCGCCAAAGTATCTGCACTATGCTGGCGGTTACTATGAACCGGAGTTCCCAGACTGGGTTAATGAGTTGACGGAGGCCCAGCGTTCGGTTCTCGAACCGCCCTATATCTACGATCGCCCACTCCTTGAAGAAGACGGAGAGACGGTTGTCCGTCCGCGTGTGGAGTATTCGTGACGAAGACATGATACCCACACAACCACTCCATCCAGAGCGAATCAGCTATCCTCCGCGAATATCTGTGTACTGGCGCACGGTAATACCGCTACCTTTGCGTTCTGAGGCATTCTTCCGGCGAGCATGTTAATCAACGTGTTCCACTCGCGGAAGAGGATGTCGTTTGGGTGCCGCTTGTAGAATGCGTCTACGGGGAATAGGTCTGACCAAACTAACGCCTGCTCTCGCGATCCAATCTTGGGTACGGGGAGTGGCATCGGTTTCTGTGCCGCGCTTTGCTCCGCAAATCGAGGATAGTCAATCTGATCGAATAGACCGTGATAACACACTCCCTCGGTCGCAGGATTGACGATAACAGTGTAGGCATTGTCGAAATGTGCACGAGCCCAGAGTGCCTTTCCAGTCTGGATAGGATCCCAATCTAGCGGATAACAGTTCAATAAAAGGACATCTGTTTCTTCCCGTACCTGATCGGGAATGCGCGTTGCATAGGTCTCTAGCGCAAATTGGGAACCTACGCGATGCGCTTTCACGAAATCGCCGACGAACACCCCGCCAACTTCGCGTTTGGTATTCGTAACGATGTTTACGATGACATCAAGACCTAGGACTTCCGCCACAGCTTCTGCTACATCGCGGTGATCCGGTTCGTCACCGAGTCTTTCGATAATTGCATGCCCACGTCTAGGATAGTATTCGTGGAAATAGAATATTGACGCGTATCCGGCGACACCGGGCAAAATCAGTTTTGCACCTCCGCCGAACCCCACTGAACTGTGCGGATAAATGCCCCCTAAGCAAATTTTGAAGTCGGCATCGGCTACCACCGGATTGATGTAAATTGGTAACCCGCTGTCAAGATTTCCTAACGCGCGAAGGTTGCCAGCCATAAAATCGTGGTTTACCACCTCATACTCCGCGGCGACATCTGCACCAATCTTCTTCGAAATCTCGTCAACCGTGAGCCCACGGTGCGATCCCCCACCAACGACAAAGCGAATCTCGCTTTTGGGCACTCCCGCTTGAATCAGCTCCCGAAGGACGAAAGGGGCAACCTCCGAAGCTGGTGTTGGTCTACTCAGATCATCGACAATAACGGCGGCGCTTTGTTTTCCCTTGGCGAGTTCCTCAATTCGGGGCGTGCCAATCGGGCGGTCAAATGCAGCTTGAATCTCAGCTTCCGATAACTTGGACGCATCTCTGGGCGAAAGCATTTGAATTTCCCATCCATCGGGAAAATTCAACTTTAACTCCTCGTCACCGTACCAAGCGCGCGAGGATATAGTCGCATAGTTGTTTGATGTCATATACACCTCAGATTCGAAGCTGACGTAACATGCAATGCTTGAACGGGCAGCACAAACGTATTGCTAACCTTAGGAGCGAACTCGACACCTTCATAAATGTGAAATACAAAGCGTGCAATGTCTTAAGCTTAAGGGTTGGTGGATTCCTGCGTTTCACGCTGCTGTTGAAATTGCAACGCCGCTTGGATGAAGTCGCGAAAGAGTGGGTGAGGTGCAAGCGGTTTGGACTGAAATTCCGGATGGAATTGTGAGCCAACCATCCACGGGTGCTCTAACACTTCCGTAATCTCTACTAGGTTCTCGTCCGGCGATAAACCGCTTAAGCACAATCCCTCCGATTCAAGTTGCTCTCGGAAACGATTGTTAAATTCGTATCGGTGACGATGTCGTTCCAGAATGATAGGTTGCTGATACGCCGCACTGCTTTTTGTATCCCCTTTGAGCACACAAGGATAAAGTCCGAGCCGCATCGTCCCCCCGAAGTCGGAAAGGTTACGCTGGTCTGGCATGAGGTCGATCACCGGGTAACGAGTTTGCTCGTCGAATTCGGAACTGTTTGCGTTTTTGAAACCCGCGACGTGACGTGCGAACTCAATAACCATACACTGCATCCCCAAACACAAGCCCAGAAATGGTATCCTGTTTTCACGAGCGTGCCGGATAGCAATAATCATCCCCTCAATTCCGCGAACGCCGAATCCGCCGGGAACCAGAACGCCGTCAATCCCTCCAAACTGTTCTTCCAAATCCTCTTCGCCTATCAGCGTTTCCGAATCTATCCATTTGATTTCGGCGACGGATTCGTTCGCTATGCCGCCGTGTTTGACCGCCTCATTGACACTGAGATAGGTGTCGCTGCCTTGCACATACTTTCCGACGATTGCAATTCGAGTGTGGGATTTCGGGTTTTTCAGTTTGTCAACCATGTCTGCCCATACGCTGTCCGTCGGAGGGCGGTCCTCCAATCCCAGCCTCTTGGCTACCAAATGTGCCATCCCTTGGCGCTCAAAATTCAACGGAATTTCCTCCACCAGGTCAGTGTCTCTGGCCTCAACTATATACTCCTCTCCGATACCGCACAGAAGCGAGATTTTCTTGCTTATCCCCTCATCCATCGGCTGGCTTGTCCGGCAGATTAAGACATCGGGTTGGATGCCTAGTTCCTGCAATTTGCGGATACTGTGCTGCGTCGGCTTGCTTTTGTTTTCTCCACCGGGTGACGCGTATATCAGTGACACGTGCATGAAAAGGGTGTTTTCACGTCCAACTTCAACCGCCATTTGACGGATTGCCTCAACGAAAGGCGGAGTTTCAAAATCACCAATCGTCCCGCCGATCTCGGTAATGACGATGTCAGCGCCGCTATCGCGGCCAATTTGATAGATGCGCTCCTTAATCTCGTCTGTGATATGCGGAATCAGTTGAATTGTTTGCCCAAGGTATTCGCCCCGTCGCTCCTTGGCAAAAACTTCGCTGTAAACGGAGCCGGTCGTGAAATTTGAATCTCGGCTCAGATCGATGCCCAAAAACCGTTCGTAGTTACCGAGGTCTAGATCTGTCTCTGCTCCATCACGCGTAACAAAGACTTCCCCGTGCTGGAACGGGTTCATCGTGCCAGCATCCGAGTTGAGATAGGGATCAATCTTGGTCACCATGACACTAAAACCGCGATTAATCAGCAAGCGTCCGAGTGACGCAGTTGTAATTCCCTTGCCGATACCGGAAACGACCCCTCCTGTTACGAAGATATATTTTGTCATGGGACAAATACCCCCCTATCATCGTACGACTCTGGCAGTTTTTGGCAACTCAATATTCGACGATGGCTGGAACTTAATCTCGATAAGAATCTGTATTTTAATTCTGCAAAATCACCACAACTTGAGTTGTACGGATGCTACCAGTCCTCGTCATAGAAAGGCGTACTTGGATAGCTATATACACCGCCCTCGTAGTTCTTCAACCTAATCTCATCATCATCGAACGACACTACCGGATCCGGAAGTAGCGCGATTTTGCCGCCACCGCCCGGCGCATCAACCACGTAGTGCGGTACTCCAAGCCCGGAAATGTGCCCCCGCAGCGCGGCAATAATCTCCAATCCTTTCTTGATTGAAGTTCGAAAATGATCGGTGCCAACGACAAGATCTGCTTGGTAGATGTAGTAAGGTTTTACGCGGATTGCAAGGAGTTTTTTCATCAACTCGACCATTACTTCCGGGTCGTCATTGACACCCTTGAGAAGTACTGCTTGGTTGCCAAGCGGTATCCCGGCATCGGCAAGCATACCGCACGCTTTTGTCGTTTCCGGCGTGATTTCGCGCGGGTGATTGAAATGTGTGTTGATGTAGAACGGATGGTGTTTTTTGAGGATAGCGCAGAGATTGGGCGTGATTCGTTGTGGCAAGGTTACTGGGACACGCGACCCGATACGAATGATTTCAATATGCTCAATAGAACGAATTCCACCCACGACATAATCGATTTTCCGATCGGTCAACATGAGGGGATCGCCGCCGGATATGATAACATCACGCACTTCAGGGTGTTCGCGCAGGTATTGTAAACCTCTCTCGGTGTTGTCGTCCGGGATTGAATCTGGATCTCCCACCTTACGTTTTCGCGTGCAAAACCGGCAATAGATGGGACACATATAGTTGACATAAAAGAGCACGCGATCAGGATAACGATGGGTGACGTTTGCTACTTCGCTGTCCTCCTCTTCATGAAGAGGATCCTCCACGCCGGTTATAATCAATTCCCTTGAATCCGGTACAACCTGCTTCCAAATAGGATCGCCAACTTCCTCGATTAAACTCAGGTAGTACGGATTGATGCGAATTGGAAACTCCTCATGGATTTTTCTCATTTTTTCGAGATCGACATCAAGTGCCGCCGCAAGCTTTTCCGGCGTGTCAACCGTATCTCGAACTAAACGTTTCCACTCTTCCATTTATTTTGAGACCTTTTCAGATGATGCGTAGTTTCGAGGCGTTTTCGCCTTTACTCTATTCATTTTGTCCCCAACCCGAATTTGGTCAACAACATCAAGACCTTTAATTACACGACCAAAAGCGGTATACTGTCCTTCAAGATGGTGGTAGCGATTGGAATCAGGGTTAAGGCAAATATAGAACTGACTTCCTGCCGAATCAGGTATGCGTGTTCGCGCCATTGCCACCGTGCCTCTTTCATGCGCGGGCATTTTGGCGTGTAGATTGGGATCTTGAAATTCGCCGGGAATTGTCCAACCGGGACCACCTTTACCATTCCCTTTTGGATCTCCGCCTTGAATCACAAACCCGGGATCGTACCTGTGAAATACGAGTCCGTCATAGAAGCCCTGATCGATAAGCGTTAGGAAATTGTCCACTGTCACGGGAGCGGCATCGGGATAGAGTTCCATGACAATTTTGCCTTTATCCGTTTCAATGGTTACCACTGGTTTTCCATTTCCGCCGCACGCGATAAGTATTAAGAAGATAATCGACAAGAATATCACTTCTCTCCTCGGGCTTTGAACCATGTAGCCCTCCATGCTTCACCAAAACATTATTGTTCGTAATTATAACCGTCACGTTGTAAACAGTCAATCGAAATTAGACATCTCCGCACGACCATCGCGCGCAAAATCCTTGACCGCCTTTGCGTCCTAATATAGAATCTCTTGGGAACCCACGCCGAGTGGAGCAGAGAACAAGATCGGTTGCAGATTGACTATGCGCACTTCCCGGATATTCCATACCGCAAACAAATACGAGGTAAATTAACTCATGCCTAACGAAAGAATCTCGAATGAAGTCATTCAGCAACTCCTGATCCCCAGTACTGCCACCCTGACAACCACTCTGAAACAACTCGGAATAAGCCGGAGTTACATGCACGGTGTTGCTCCGCTTTGTCCAGATATGAAAATGGCAGGCCCCGCATTCACGCTTCGATACATACCCGCTCGCGAAGATTTAAATGCAGGTGAGGTCGACAACCTGAAAGATGTCCAACGTGTCGGGATTGAAGAAATCGGGAAGGGAGCAGTCTTCGTTATTGATGCACGCGGTGATACACGCGCCGGAACAATGGGCGATATCCTTGCCACACGTCTCTTCAAACGGGGAGTTGCCGGCGTCGTAACCGATGGAGCCTTCCGTGATAGCCCTTCCATAGCCGAGATGGGCATACCCGCCTTTGCTGCGGCGATGAACGCGCACTCCAATAAGACCGTGCATCACCCTTCGGAAATCCAGGTGCCCATTGCCTGTGGCGAGGTTGCCGTCATACCGGGTGATATTATCGTGGGAGACGCGGAAGGCGTGGTCGTCGTTCCGATTCAACTTGCGGAAGAAGTCGCACGGATTGCCGTCGAGATGGAGGATCGAGAAAGATTTGTGCTGGAGAAGATTCAATCAGGTGCGAGCATCGTCGGCACCTATCCACCGGATGAATCAACTCTAGCCGAATTTGAAACATGGAAAAATGATCAATCGAACGAGTGAATAACGGTCTAGCGATTGCATAAGGAGATCGAGCAAGTGGACAGCGAGCGCGATAGCAGATCCTGCGATAGAAAATCACTCAAGCGACGGACTAAAACCTGGATGCGTAATCCTCGATTGTCATGACTATAGAAACAGCGATCATCAGAAGAGCTAAGACCCGGTAGGTGCGGTTTCCAACCACACCTACGAGAAGAAAAAGACGCCAGTTCGCTTAGAAAACCGAATCTACCGCAGTGTATAGATGATTATTGGTTTTACTCTAGGAGGTCCAAATTGAATGACAAAACGCTGTCTGCCGTGACGATAGGCACACGCAAGATGGAGATTCAGTCGTTCGACATACCGGCTGTCTCCGAAGACGATGGTTTGCTCAAGGTTGAAATGTGCGGAGTGTGCGGGAGCGATCCGCACTGGTATGAAGATCCCGATGCAGATTTCTTCCCAATCATCTTTGGTCATGAGCTTGTAGGCGAAGTTGCGGAAATCGGCTCCCAAGCTTCAGCAAGATGGGACGTGGAAAAGGGAGATCGAATTGTCGTCGAAGCTCGCTTCGGCTGTGGTTACTGTCGCATGTGCTTGATCGGCGAGTATCGGTACTGTCAAGAAGAACTTGGTTACGGCTGTCCAATCAAATCGAATGTCCCACCTTACCTTTGGGGTGGATACGGTCAATACATGTATCTGGCGCCGAATTCGCGTGTTCATCGCATATCAAAGGAAGTCCCCATTGAAGCAGCGGTCATGACTTGTGCCAACATCGGAAATGCAATTCGATGGGTCCGTCACATTGGCGAGGTTACCATTGGCGACACTGTTGTGGTGCTCGGTCCGGGTGGTCAAGGGCTCGCGGCAGTAGTTGCTGCACATGAAGCAGGAGCTGAGAAAATCATCGTTGTTGGCTTGACACGGGACGAACACCGGTTCGAAGTGGCAAAACTCTTTGGTGCAACCCACACCATTGATGCCCAAAAGGTAGATCCGATTCAAATGGTTAGAGACCTGACGAATAGCATGTTCGCGGACGTGGTCGTTGATGTCACCGGGGTTGTTAAATCGGTGCCGCTGTCCATTGAGTTGGTACGTCCCATGGGAACGGTGATTTTAGCTTCCAACAGTGGTCCGACGCCTGTTTCGTTGATTCCCGACACAATTGCAACCAAAGAGATTCGATACCAAGGAGTTTTTACCCAAGATGCTCCAGCCGCACGTGCCGCGATAAAACTCATCGAATCAAGACGGTACCCAATTGAAAAGATGGTGACTCATCGATTCCGTTTGGACGAAGCGGAGAGAGCCGTGCGCATCACAGGCGGTGAGATTGAGATGGAAGGATTCATCAAAGGAGTGATTGTTCCAAATTAGGCTTCTAGGGTTTCAGCGGGACGACAGGTAACAGCAAATCAAATGCCTAAGAATGGCTTTCTCGTCTTTCATTCAAACAACTCTAACGACAACGCATCTGGAAGTACAGAAACGCGCTACGTGCTCCTAGGTAGGTGGTCTGACGCCGTTGAAGCAGCGGGTTATTTCTTCAACGAATAGACCACCTCCGAATGCGGGTAGCAGAATTCCACTTTATCGCTATTTCTGAACTCCGCATGAATAATCTTTACAATGTCATTGACATTTTCTGCATAAACCGCGGGACGTGTTTTATAACGTAGACGCATCAACACCCCGGCATCAAATAATTCTGCCCTCACGAAGGGCTTCTCGCCCGTTTCTTTGATTGCATCGGCCGTAATCTGCTCTGCGGCATCTAACAAAATCTGTTCCGCTTCTTCCCAATCAGACTCAAATGTTATTCGCACCGGAACTTCACTCAGAATGTATTCTACCTCAAGAGTATAATTTGTAATTGTTTGGCTGAACAGGATAGCATTTGGAATTAGCACACCGCGTCCCGACCGTTCCTCGCCTGCTACCGTCCCGCCGACCTGATTAAGAACCACATGGGTGAGGGTAATATCCACCACGTCGCCCTTCACGCCCGCGATAATCACCCGCTGTCCTATCCTGAATGGGCGCTTGAGAATTAGCATAAGCCATGCCGCAATTCCAGTGACCGGCGCCTGCAGCGACCACCCCAATATCATTCCAAGGAATCCAACAGAAATGCCTAGTGTTGTGATTGAGCCGCTAAGGCTGACTACGCCAAAAATCACTATGACGGCGAACCAGAAGAACTTCCATGTTGTCATGAAATTTGCGGCGTTCTCCTGCTTTAAGGCGCGTTTATAGACATACGCTTTTACAGGGCGTGTCAACACAGCTCTTATGACCAATAGCGCGACAATGGTTACAATGCTTAGCAGTAGCCCGCGCTTATCAGAGGCAAGGAATTTTTCTAGAAGTTGGTTCAGAATATTAGACAGTCCCTCCATCTCCGTTTATCTTCCTCCAATGCTAAATTTCAAAAACGTGCTTGTCCGAAAGTAAATACTAGACGCATCTGTAGATGGGATAGGGCGAATGGACACGGAGTGCGATAGGAATCCCCCGTTCATCATTTTGAGTAACGATTGATGTGAATAACCATAAACAGAGGGGAAACAGATTTACTAGGCATAAATCTCAAATCGAGGTGGTGGGGCGTACTGGATTTGAACCAGTGACTTCTACCGTGTGAAGGTAGCGCTCGTACCCCTGAGCTAACGCCCCATCGGAAGTGTATAGGCAAGAAGGCATGTGCAAGGAATAGTGGAGGGGCCAATGGGCCCACTAGGACTCGAACCTAGGACCGGCCGGTTATGAGCCGGCTGCTCTAACCGACTGAGCTATGGGCCCACTTTCAAATGCACCATTATTATAGAAATTGAAGGCTGAATTGTCAAGACGTTTTGTCAACCCACACACAGCAGGTGACTGGGTACTCGCGGGCAGGGGATCGTACTTCGGCTGTTAAGGGCCGTTACTCAAGAAAGCCTCGCAATTTTTGGCTGCGGAGCGGATGACGCAGTTTTCGTAGCGCTTTCGCTTCGATTTGACGAATCCTTTCCCGCGTGACTTTGAATTCCAATCCTACCTCTTCTAGAGTTCGTGGGCAACCGTCTTCAATGCCAAATCTCATACGAAGAACCTTCTCTTCACGTTCTGTCAAGGTCTCCAGCACATCTGCGACACGCTCCTTGAGCATTGTCAATGCCGCTTGATTGAGCGGCGATATCGTATCCCGATCTTCAATGAAGTCCCTAAGTTGACGATCTTCCTCTTCGCCAATGGGGGTTTCTAATGAAATGGGCTCCTGTGCAATCCGTAATACTTGCCTTACTTTATCGGTAGGAAGCGCCATCTCTTCGCCAATCTCCGCCGGAGTTGGCTCCCGGCCCTTCTCCTGAACTAAGTGGCGAGAAACGCGAATTAGCTTGTGTATCGTTTCTATCATGTGTACCGGAATACGAATGGTGCGAGCTTGATCTGCGATGGCGCGTGTGATTCCTTGGCGAATCCACCACGTCGCGTAGGTACTAAATTTGTAACCGCGCCTATAATCGAATTTGTCTACCGCTTTCATCAAGCCGATATTCCCTTCTTGGATTAAATCCAGAAAAACCAGCCCCGGTGTACGGTTTTTGTATTTCTTTGCAATGCTCACAACTAAACGCAAATTGGATTCCACAATCGTCATTTTAGCATCTTGGGCGATTGTCTCTCCCTCAAAAATCTGTCGCGAAATCTCTCTGACGCGCTCCCTTGAAACACCAAGTTGATGCTCTAGCTGGGTGATGGTATGTTGGGATTGATTGACAGTTACTTCGCAGCTATCCTCAATCTCGGAAATTTTATTTTCTAAATCCGAAATCTGTCTAACCACATCCTTTATCCTTCCTGAAATCTTGCTGATTTCCTCCGAATCAATCTTTAACTCTATGAGAGTGCCGACCACGTTTTTGCGATTCGTCTTTAACTCGTTTTGAAGCCTTTCTGCTTCGTCTGGGGTAAGTACTTTATACTTCAACTTACGTTCCTGACTTCGTATTTTGGTGCTTAACTTTCTCAGATGGTTAATCTGGGTTTCGATAACTTCAAGGATCTCATTTTCTTTACTGTTTCCCGATGAAACTGGAATTGCTACATCAATGACATCGGACACTTTCTTCTCGCCAGCTAGGATTTTTTCGAGGAGTTCCAGAACTTCATCAAGTGCTAGCGGTGTTTCAAAGACCACTTCTTGGACAACACGATGCCCCTCTTCGATTTTCTTGGATAAATCTCTTTCTTGCTCTTTGGACAATAAGGGTACTCGACCCATTTCACGCAGATACACTTTGACGGGGTCCTCGTACCTCTCTATCTTGTCAATCTGGGTCAGATTACTCGACTCAACCAGATACTCATTTTCATCAATTTCACCTTCATATACTTCAACCGCGGCGCCATTATCTTTGAAATCCATTGCTGTTAAATCCCCTTCATCGAGGTCTTCTGCCCCGGCAGGCAGGTTAATTGCTTCAACATGGACTTGGAGCAGTTCGTCAACACCATCTGGTGCTGTCTCCGGACGCTCCCCGTATTCAAAATAGCCCTCATCCTTACCTAAACCAATCATGTTGTTGTTCATTTTGGTTGAATTACCCTTCCCCGCCCGATGTAATGACAGTAAAAAGACAGGTTAAATGAAATGGGTACCCCCGCACGAACAATATTGCGGCGTCTTCCGAGAACCATGCCGAAGACTCTGAATCTTAATTATTTACCACCTAAGAGACAAATTGCCTTCTTTGATTTGAAAGTTCAACAAGCTGTTCAAGCGTATCAATGTCGTCATCGCCCTGTGTCAGAGCTTTTGAACGCATCGACTGTTCTCTGTCCAACAACAGGAATTGCCGAAACTTCTGTAGACAACCATCCACTCTCGCCTTGGAATTTGGAGGCGGAGGTTTCCGAAGAATTGCATTGGAAATAATTCCCTTGGTTTTTTCATCAGAGGAATTAATGAGGTCTTGCATATCAATTGACGTTTTAGAAGCGCTTGCTTCCCAAAGCATATGTACAACCCTCGCCAAATCAGGCCGCGTAAAATCCTCATAGTGCAACTGATCTTTTACATATGAGATAAAATCTGGAAATTGAATTAAGGTTTCAACCAGTTCCTCCTCAATAGATTCGCGTGGAGACAAACTGGGTTTGGCTGGGGAAGATGGAATGTCTTGATTGACTCGTGGGGCAAATTTCGCTTTCGTACCCACACCGCTACTTCGCAATTCCCGCCAGAGTGCATTTTCATTGACATCCAGCTCGCGCGCAGTATATTTAACGTACTCATTGAGTTGAACTTGACTCTCGACATTTGACAGAGTCAAACCAATCTCTTTTACGGTTTCGGCTTTGATCTCAACGTTACGAAGTGCGCCTTGGCGAACCGCTCTCTGAATCTGAAACTCAATAAGGTTGACCGCTTTTTCGATTTCGTCATTGAAACTGTCTACACCCTTGCTACGCACAAACGAATCTGGATCCTGGTCCGGCGGAAGAAGCGCTATCCGTACACGAAGCGCTTCCTTTAGGAGCAGATGTAAACCCCGTAGTGTAGCTTGGACCCCTGCATCATCGCCATCATAAACGATGACCACCTGCTCTGAAAACCGCTTCAATAGGCTGGCATGAGATGAGCTTAAGGCAGTTCCTAAGGAAGCAACGACATTCTTTATCCCCGCTTGGCTGAGAATTAAAGCATCAAGATATCCTTCTACGAGCAACCCTGTGCCCGTTTTTTGGATTTCTGACCGCGCCGAATATAGATTGTAGAGGGTTTTGCTTTTATCATAGAGGGTAGTTGTCGGTGAGTTTAAATATTTTGGAAGAAGATTGTCGGCGAGCGCGCGACCGCCGAAGCCGACGGGCACACCGCGCTCATCCAGAATCGGAAAAATGATTCGTCCACGAAAACGGTCTACTGGTCCGTGATCGTCGTTCTTGATTAACCCCGCGTCAACCAACTGTTGAATGGAGAACCCGGCTTGCGTTGCGAGTTTTACCAAATCTCGTCGTCCCGGCGTCGTATAGCCGAGTTGGAACTGTCGAATCGTCTCGTCATTTATCCCGCGGTTCTTCAAATACGCCAGGGCGGGGCCACCCACTGCTGGGGTTAAGAGTTGCTTGTGAAAATGCTGTGTAGCGAAACGATTGAGATCCTGAAGTTCACGGCGTTTCCGACTCGCCTGCTCAGTTTTAGCATCCTGAGTCGGGAGTGCCATTCCAAGCCGGCTAGCTAACCATTCCACCGACTCGACAAAGGATTTTCCCTCGCGCTTCTGCACAAAACTGATGACATTGCCTCCGGTCTGACACCCAAAACAGTAGAATATCTGTTTTTGCGGGGAGACACTGAAGGATGGCGTCTTCTCGTCGTGAAATGGACAATTGGCTTTGTAATCCTTCCCGGCCGGTCTAAGCGGCACACCACACTCTGAGATTACTTCGACGATATCACTCCGCTCTCGAATCTCGTCAACGACTTCACTCGGAATACGGTGGGAAGATGCGTTCATCGCAGATCACCAAAGCTGTTTGGTAGATGTGGCTTAATGTGTGAAATGTGAAGAAATTAGTGGACTAACACCGGAGGCTTTCGCTACTCTTTCAGCGTGACAACAGTTGCCCCGTCTCCTCCTTCACTACGCGGTGCCAACTCAAAACTCGTAACCAACGGATGCCCGACCAAACCTTCATGAATCCCTTGTCGCAGTGCACCGGTACCTTTACCGTGGATAATTCGTACCTTGGGCAAACTCGCAAGAAAGGCATCGTCCAAATACTTATCTATTGCTTCAAGCGCTTGTTCCACATTGTGACCGAGAAGATTCAGTTCTTTTTTTATCGAGTCGGCTTTGCTACGTTGAACATCAATGACGGAAGACGTGATCTTGCTATCCTCCTGCTTCGGCTGCACCTCTTCCACATCCTGATACGAAATCTGCATCTGCATATTGCCGACTAGAACAGTGATAGGCGAATTACCGTTGGGCAAAATAGCTAGAACTTCCCCACATTTCTTCAAACTCTTGAGACGTACCTTGTCTCCGACCTCAACCTGCGACGGCTTCGCAGAATCGCCGGATTGTATCTCGACGCGTCGTTTTTGCACGCCTTTTAGCTCTTCTTTGGCATTCGAAATATCCGACAGTGCCGCCCGAATGGATTGCTTTGAAGCGGTTTCTCGTCGTATTTCTGCAATGCTCTGATCCACCAACCGCCGAGCATCATTTAATACCGCATACGCCTCGCTCTCCGCCTGCTGCGTAAGCCTGTCACGATTCATTTCAAACGCTCGTATGAGATCCTCATGCCTATGATGCGCCGCTTCTGTGACGCGAATCTTCTCTTTGAGCGATTTGCGTTCCGACTCTAATTTGCGCTGAGACTGCTGCATATTAATAATTAGATCGTCAATAGCGACATTCTGAGTGCCCATGTGTGTTTGGGCGGCATGCAAGATGGAACTGGGAATTCCGAGTCTGGCAGCGACTTTGATGGCGTTGCTACTTCCCGGCACACCTATCAAGAGACGATAGGTGGGGCTCAAGGCCTGCCAATCGAATTCCATGCAGGCGTTTTCCGTATCATCGTTTGCATGGGCGTAGCTCTTAAGCGCACCATAGTGAGTTGTCACTACTGTTCTCACATTTCGTTCACTGAGCCAGTCAAGAATTGCCATGCCAAGTGCGATGCCTTCAGCTGGATCGGTCCCTGCTCCGATTTCGTCAAGCAACACAAGCGAATTCTCACCTGTTTTGTCGCTAGCACTCTCAATGTGATTCAATGTGGTCGCGATCTTCGTGACATGCGATGAAAATGTACTCAGATTCTGTTCAATGCTTTGTTCATCGCCGATGTCCGCAAATACTTGGTCGAACACCGCAATTTCACTACCATGCTTTGCGGGGACGTGTAGTCCCGATTGTGCCATGATTGTGAGCAACCCGAGCGTCTTTAGAACGACCGTCTTACCCCCGGTATTTGGCCCAGTGATCACCAATGTGCAAAACTGATCTCCAAGATGGAGATTTGTCGGAACCACATGTGCAGGTGGATTAGGCGCCGTAGCTCCGCTACCGTTGTTCTCGTGTCGGCGCAGGTTAACCTCAAGCAATGGGTGCCGTGCTGAGATAAGTTTTGTAAATCCGCGAGTGTTGAGTCGCGGCTCAACCGCGTTCAAATCGATGCTAAGTCGTGCCTTTGCATTGAGAAAATCTAGCTCTGCCAAGACCGTTGACGCAATCTCGAGTTCCGGGACACATTCGCGCACTGCTTCTGTCAGCGATAGGAGTATGCGTCGAATCTCACGTCGCTCTTCATCAGCCAATCGGTGCAAATCATTGTTCATTTCAACGACACTGAACGGCTCCACGAAAACAGTCGCTCCACTTGCCGATTGTCCTTGAACAAGCCCTGGAAAATGAGTTTTCGCGTCCTGTTTTACAGGTAGTACGTAACGGTCGTTGCGGAAAGTGACGATCTGATCTTGAATTGATTTCTGATGATCGGAAGAACGTAGGAGAGATTCTAATTTCGAACGAATAGATTCACGGACATTGGCAAAATTGCGCCGGATTTTTCGTAAGGCGGGACTTGCCGTATCGCGAATTTCGGCGTCCGGGCTGACGCTGAGGTCAATGGATTCGGCAAGTTCGGGGAAAGTCGGAAGCGTGGCTGCGATTGCAAACAGTTTTGGGAAGTCAGTTCTTTTCAACTTCCGCATAAATTGCTCAACGTTTGCAGCAACTCGAAGAACATGCCAAACATCTAGCAATTGATTGGCTTCCAAGATCGAGCCAGGTTTCGCTGCTATTTGAAGCGCCGTGTTCAGATCTCGTAATCCGACCAACGAGAAACCACCGGAGTCTTGCGTTGCCCTCTTCACCTCACTGCACAGCGCCAGGGTCCTTCGAATTTCGCCGATATCACGCTGCGGCGCCATGCGATCCGTCTTGGCGGCTCCCAGTGGAGAAACCGTGTAGCGCTTTAGCAACGCCTTCAGTGTATCGTATTCTAACGCTCTTTCGGTGTGGACGGAGATGATTTCTCTCATAATTCCAGCCGGTTGCCAGCAACGTCGCACCAGATGATGACCACAGAACTATTTTTGCGCTACTTGATGCCTGTCTCGCTGAAGAAGTGCTTTTTCATAGAGACTACGAGACGGTGCGAAGTCAAGTCCAACAGCCTGATTGTAGTAATATAATGCTAAGTTTATTCCTGATTCGGACTCATTTTTACGAGCGTCTTTCAAATGCTTAATGAATTCACTTACCCTTGTTTCAAAGTTTCTAATTTGTTTGCGCAATGCGTCGTCTAAACCACCCTCGACATCTCGCCGAAATTTATAATTGCGCACCGAGTTAAAATAAGCCACTAGCGCATCATAGGCCCGCCCTTTGTTCTCCAAGTCTTGGGCTTCGGATAATACCAAAATTTCTGGAATTTGATTGATTAACTCCTTCGCGTCGAGAATTAGCTCGAGGCTCTTCTGCTGAACTGCGTTCTCCAGATTGTCGCGAAACTGGTCAACCAAATCCTCATACAGTGACAATGCTTCATCTGTCTTGCCCAATTTTTCGTAGCATAGCGCCTGATTATATTTGGCATTTGCTAGCGCGAATTCTCGCACTGTAACAGGGAGTTGTGGTGTTAGGGGATACGACTCTTCCCGATACGCCTGAATCGCTTCTTCATATTTTCGTTCCTGCTCAAAACAGTTTCCCACCGCCCCTTGAGCATATAGAGCTATCATTTGGCTCTCAGGCGCATGTTCCTGTATGACAGTTTGGAATTGGGTTCGTGCCCCTTGATAATCCTCTAAGTAATAAAGCGTCTTTGCATAGTTATATCGAGCTTTGTCAGCGAAAACGGTGTCCGGGTATTTCTGGAAAACTTCTTGGAATTCGGCGCCCGCTGTCTTAAACTGCTCACCTGCATCATCTACCTTTTCGGCACTCAACCAACTCTCTTCCGCTTCCTGGTACTTCTCAAGCGCTTGTTTGAAGGCTGCAGATGCATTCACCCGTTGTGTTTGTTGATGGTTTTGATACGCCCCTACCGCGGCAACCCCGATCGTAATAACAATTACAGCGATTAGAATTGTTTTCAGATGATCTTTTATAAATCCGTATGACTTAAGGGTTGATTCGACAAATTGATCGTGCCTGATTTCTTCTTTGGTTAGGCGGTTACTTCGAGCCATTGATATCCTTTCAGATTTCGGACTGGGAACACGGCTGGTCGGTCTGTTGACCGCAGGCGCCGCATACAGGCAATGCTGATGTTGGAGTGTTTGCGATACCAGATGTGCCAACGCCAAAAACGGAAGGTAACCGCATTACATCACGATTATCACACTCGGGGCACACGAGACTATCGCTTACATCACCGGATTTTGCTAAGTCTTCAAACCTATGATTACACCGCTTGCAACAATACTCGTAAATAGGCATCTGCTGTTCCCATTTACTTAAGCAGAAAAATCCTAGACTGGACAATCCGGCAAAGACCATGGAAAGTTGCCCTAGTTTCGGCGTCGATTCAGAGCGGGTGACGGGAATTGAACCCGCGACCCTCAGCTTGGGAAGCTGACGCTCTACCGCTGAGCTACACCCGCACCCAAAAATTTATAAATTATACAAAGTGAGGGGTAAGTTGTCAAGGTGATTTTGCCGTAGTCACAGGGGAAACGCATCTAAATTTTGGTGTTGACATGAGAGGAACGTGGGATATGCTTGTGTAAACTTTTCTAAGGAGTAGAACACATGTCCAATCCCCCAATTTCGTCTATTGAAGCCCACTTTGAATCATTGCCAGACCCCAGACGAGATGATTGTCGTACACCCCATAAATTGCTTGATATTATTGTCATTACTATCTGCGCGGTTATTTGCGGCGCCGATAATTGGGTAGCAGTTCAATCATTCGGAGACGCCAAGTATAAATGGTTAACCGGGTTCTTGGAATTACCAAAAGGCATCCCGTCGCACGATACATTCAGGCGTGTATTTAGTGCGCTAGACGCTACCAAATTTGAAGAATGTTTCATCAACTGGATTCGTAGTGCCATTGAAGTAACGCAAGGTCAAGTGATTGCGGTTGATGGAAAACAACTGCGTCGTTCTTACGATACTCATAACAACAAAGCAGCCATTCACTTGGTTAGTGCCTGGGCGTGCCATCAAGGCGTGGCACTAGGACAAATCAAAGTTGCAGACAAATCCAATGAGATTCCAGCCATGCCTCAATTGCTTGAAGTATTGGACGTGTCAGGGTGCATTGTTACTATTGATGCGATGGGTTGTCAAACCGACATCGCTCAAACCATTGTGGATTCAGATGCCGACTACGTTTTCGCGCTTAAAGCCAATCAAGGACAATTGTCTGAAGATGTTCGACTTTTGTTTGATGGCGTCTCAACGGGTGAGATAAGAGATGTTAAAGTCGACTCGACGCAAACCGTTGACGGCAATCATGGACGTATAGAAACCCGCACGGCTTATGCGATTGCAGACCCCGGTGTAATTTCTACTCTTAGAACAAGTGAGAACTTCGTCAATCTCAACTCCGTCGTCAAAATCACCGCCGAGCGAGAAGTCAACCAACAAGTGACCACAGAGACACGCTACTATATTTCTTCGCTTCCTGGTGATGCAGCCCAGTTGCTTGAAGCCACTAGGCATCACTGGCGGATTGAAAACTCATGTCATTGGGTATTAGATGTTGCTTTTCGTGAAGACGCCTCCCGGATTCGTAAAGACAACAGCGGTGAGAACTTCGCCATCGTCCGACGCATTGCTCTCAATCTACTCAAGTCTGAGAAGTCAACCAAACTTGGTGTCGCCAACAAGCGGCTCAAAGCCGCATGGGACGACAATTATTTGACTACTATTCTAGCAACTCTATTCTGAAAAATCAGATGCGTTTCCCCTGGCCGTAGTCACAGGGGAAACGCATCTAAATTATCTACTCGACAAAAAAGAGAATCGGGCTAAGTTTGTGATGATTTTCTTAGGCGTTGTAGGTTGGGTTGAACGGCATCCCGTTAATAATCGCCAAGCTACGAGGAGTTTTCGAGTTCCCGCTTTGCCTTAACGTGCCAAAATTAGAGTGAAACCCAACATTAATCGTACATTCTTCCACCATGGGACGCCCTGTATCATTAGATGCGTTTCCATTGGTCGTAGTCATGGGCAGTCGCACATGATTCTTCGACTCCAGGAAATTAATCGGGCGGGCGTCCCGGATAGAAGGGAATTCTGAATCCCGACTTGTTGCCGGTCTGAAATTGCTCCGACATAAAACATACCGCAGAAAAATCACATTCAGCAAGACTCCAACAACCGAGTGGTGAGAGATTGAATGAGTGCGCTAGAGCTTCCATATAGATGTCTGAATCCGCAATTCACACCATTGCTCAAACGCACAGCGTGCAACCGAAAACCATCAAATTCGCAGGGGCCGCTTTGCAAGTTATGGATTTTCGTGTCGCAATCGATAAGAAAATGGTTAGGGGTATTACACGATTCGCAATTGAGAAGGGAAATACGGTTTAAACAAAGAATGCGTTATCCGCGCGTCCATTTAAAGATGGAGACGGCGTTTAGATTAACGACTGCCCGGTCATTTCGGCGGGTTGGTCTAATCCGAATAACCTTAACAGTGTTGGCGCGATGTCCGCAAGCCTACCGTGAGTTCGGAGAGGACATCTCTGAATGTCGTCATCGATCACCATCAGCTCAACGTCATAAGTCGTATGAGCAGTGTGAGGACCGCCGGTCTCCGGATTAATCATCTGTTCGCAGTTCCCGTGATCGGCAGTCACAATGAGCGAACCTCCCTTTGCCATTACTGCATCAACGACCATTCCAACGCACGTATCTACCGTTTCCACAGCGCGGATCGCGGCTGGTAACAATCCCGTATGTCCAACCATATCGCCGTTCGCATAATTCAAGACGATTAAATCGTACATATCCGAAGCAACCCGTTGGAGTATTTCCTGCGTAACTTCGGGCGCAGACATTTCGGGTTTTTGGTCGTAAGTTGATACGTCGCGTGGCGAGGGGATGATTCGCCGATCTTCGCGGTCGAATGGTGCATCACGATAATCATTGAAGAAAAAAGTAACATGAGGAAATTTTTCCGTTTCGGCGCAACGGAACTGTGCCAAACCTACATCGCACACGTACGCGCCGAGGATGTTGAGCATCTTGGCGGGTTTTGGAATAGCCACTTTGACCGGGAGACCTTGCTCATATTCCGTCATCGTGACACATTTGATGTCAAGTTTTTTGCCCCGATCGAAGCCCATCTGTTGCTTGACTCCATCTTTTCCAACGCATTCAAACGGAAACTGGGCGTAAGCGAACGCCTTGCACAGTTCGCGCGGCCTATCGCCCCTAAAATTATAGAAGATTACCGCATCGCCATCTGAGACTCTCGGCAGAGGATTGCCACTAGCGTCCTCAACAACGGTTGGCTCAATGAATTCATCTCCAATGCGACTGCTGTCGGTCGGATGATCGTAGTAGTGACGATATGCCTCCATTGATGTCCTGGCACGGTGCTTCGCACCACCAGTCAACAGTTGGTAAGCTTCTTCCACTCGCTCCCAACGGTCGTCACGATCCATGGCATAATATCGACCAATCACCGATGCTACTTTCCCGGTACCAATCTCTGCCATCTTGGCTTCTATCTGTCGACAGAAATTAATGCCGCTGGCCGGAGGACTGTCACGTCCATCACTAAAATTATGGACGAGAACACTGTCAGGAGGAATGGCTACTTTCCTTGCGAGGCACAGGAGGGCGTACAGGTGTTCAAGCGAACTGTGAACACCGGCCTCACTGGCGAGTCCAATCAAGTGGAGGTTGCTCCCACGCGTTTTTACATGATTCATTGCCTCAATAATCGTTTGATTCGTAAAGAACTCACCCGAGCGAATCATGTTTGTAATACGTAACAATTCCTGGTCCACAGCCCTGCCGGCGCCAATGTTCTGGTGACCTACTTCGCTATTCCCCATCACGCCCGCTGGCAAACCGACATCTTCGCCCGATGTGCAGATGAGCGTGTTGGGATATTCCCTCATCAACCGATCGCTTACCGGTGTCCTGGCGAGGTACACAGCGTTCGCCTCGTTCCACTCCGTGTATGGATTACGTCCCCAACCATCCCGAATAATCAAGGTGATCGGTCGTTTTCGAAATTTTGGCATTCATCATACTCCCATCACGCGATACACCGGAGCCACAAATGGGACGTGATTGATCGGGCGACCGTCGACAACCACTTCAGGGCTGATAGAGACATTCCTGAGAATTTAAAAATCAATTCACACCTCAAGATTCATAAGTTTGGGAGAGCTAAACCCATCCAAAAAGATTCGGGTTTGCAGATGAGATGGCACGGGATTCGAAGCGTCGAGCCTCCCATTTGCGATATATTCGCTATGCATACACACAATCTACCTATCTGGGAAAATACTCGCGCGTCATCAAAGCTATTCACTAAAACGCTGCCCGCGTTACACCATGTCTGTGTACCATAATAGTACTGTGCCATCTTCGCCTACACTCGCAATCGTTCCTCCTTTAGGACTGAATGCGATGTTCAGAACCGCACCTGTATGCCCGGTAAGAGTTCGTCTGCGCCCACCCATGATATAGCTCCACATGATGTTCGCTAACCCGCGTTTCCGTTCACCCCTAACAGCATGCCACAAACGTATGCACCCGTCTGTGTCTCCATGACCGGCGATCAAACCGCCGTCTGGATTAAATCCAACACTTCTTACCCTATGTGTATTTCCTTTAAGTCTTCGTTTGTGTGCCCCTGTAATTGAGTCCCATATGCGGATGGTGCCGTCTGAACTTCCCTCGCTGGCGAGTGTACCGCCATCGGGGCTGAAGACCAGGCTAGACACCCCTCCCTCATGTCCTTCAAGCGTCCGCCTGTGCGTACCCGCAGAAACATCCCACAGACGGATGGTACCATCGTCGCTACCGCTCGCCAAAATCGTCCCATCCGGACTGAACGCCACGCTCTTGACTTCCCCCTTGTGTCCGATGAGTATGCGCTTGTGGTCCCCTGAGGCAGCGTCCCATAGACAAATGGTATTGTCATCACTCCCGCTCGCCAATGTCGTTCCATCCGGGCTGAACGCGATGCTTCTAATCCTCTTGGTATGCCCGACAAGAGTCTGTGTAAGATTACCTGTGGCAACATCCCAAAGACGAACGTTATTGTCCCAATTCCCATCGCTGGCTAACATCTTGCCGTCAGGGCTAATCCCGACAGTTGTAACTCGATCTGGAAGCCCCGTAAATGTCTGCTTGTGAGTGCCATCAGTGGCATCCCACACTTGGATAGTATTGTCCTCGCTTCCAAACGCATTTCCGCTTCCGCTGGCAAGTGTTCCTCCATCCGGGCTGAATCCAACACTTGTCACGGCAGAAGTATGCCCGGTGATTGATTGATCGTTCGTTTCTGCCGCGGCCTCCCACAGACAGATGGTATTGTCATCACTCCCACTAATCAACAACGAACCGTCCGAACTGAAAGCAACAGCCAAAACGCTCTCAGTATGTCCGGTAAGCGTCCGCTCGTGGTTCCCCGTAACAGCATTCCACACATGAATAGTACCAAACTCGCTCCCATTGGCAAGTGTCATCCCATCTGCACTAAAAGCAATGCTCCAGACACTTGCCGTGTGCCCAGTCAGAGTCTGTTTTTGATGGCCTGTTACGACGTCCCACAGGAAAATGGCGCCGGACTCGCTTCCACCGGCAAGCGTGCTGCCATCCGGCGTGAACGCGACGCTCCTTATCCCTGGGGTATCCCCAGCAAGTTTGCCCTTGTGACGACCTGTACCGGAATCCCATAATCGAACAGAATTGTCATCGCTCCCAGTGGCAAGCATCTTCCCATCCGGACTGAATGCCACTCCATAAACCGCACGCGCATGTGCAGTAAGTGTTTGCTTATGCTCTCCTGTCACGGCGTCCCATAATCGGACGGTAGTGTCATTGCTCGCGCTAGCCAGCTTTTTCCCATCCGGACTGAACGCGATAGATAAGACTGGGTTCCAATGCCCGGTCAACGTTTGTTTATGCTCCCCCGTGTCCGTGTTCCAAAGACGGACAGTGTTGTCACTTCCTCCGCTGGCAAGCATGTCCCCATTCGGGCTGAACGCGACACAAATCACCTCTTCCGTGTGCCCGGTGAGTGTGTGCTTGTGCTCGCCATTCAAAGCATCCCAGAGACGGACGGTATTGTCATTGCTGGCACTGGCGAGTGTGTTTCCTTCAGGACTGATTGCAACTCCTCTGACCCCACCCGTGTGTCCGGCAAGCCTCTGCTTGTGAGTTCCCATGATGCTATTCCATAGACGGATGGTGTTGTCGTCGCTCGCGCTAGCAAGTGTTTTTCCATTCGAACTGAAAGCAACACTGGAAACCCAATTTGAATGACCGGTCAGTGTCCTTTCCTTGGTCGCGGAGTCAGTATTCCATAGATGGATGACACCGAATTCGCCGCCACTCGCCAGTGTACTTCCATCAGTGCTGAATGCAACGCTCGACACACGCCCAGTGCGCCCGGCCAATTCTCGCTTATCGCCTCTTGACTTCACATCCCAAAGGTAGATGTTATCGTCCCATCCACCACTAGCCAATACATCTCCATCTGGGCTGAACACGACACTTCTTGTTCCCCCTGCATGACCCGGGAATTTCTGTTTATGGGAGCCGGCAATCACATCCCACAGAAAAATAATCTCGTCCTCACCACCGCTAGCTAGCATGCTTCCGTCTGGACTAAACGCGACACTTCGTACTCCTCCGGTATGCCCGTTCAATGTTCTATTCCGGTGTCCCGTGCGAACATTCCACAGACAGATGGACTCGTCCTCACTACCGCTAGCGAGCGTTTTCCCATCCGGGCTGAAGGTTAAACATAAGACCCACCCCGTATGCGCGGACAGCGTTCTCTCGTGCGCGCCCGTAGTGGCATTCCACAGACGAATCGTGCCATCCCACCAACTTCCGCCACTGGCAAGTGTCCGTCCATCCGGGCTAAAGGCCACGCTCGAAATGGGGCCTGTATGCCCCGTGAGCAACGTTATTTCGGTTCCAGTATGTGCATCGTAAAGCCATATACCGATACTACTTCCGACGGCAAGACGTTTGGCATCCGGAGACCAAGCGACGTTACCAGAAAGCCAACCCTTCCCGAGTCGAGCCTTGGCACCTACAGGCAATCGCCATTGAGTATGGTTCAAGGCAGAGTTGTTTTGGGGTTCTTTCATCTACTAGCAATCAGGTTCAAATTTGAATTATACAAATTTAGTACGCATCAATCATACGCTGTTGGGGTGTCAAAACTCAAGATATTTTACACTCAGGATGAGAAGAATTCAATAAATTTTGGATGCGACAACAGTGCAAGCATATCTGATTCTAGATGTATTTAGCATCAAAATTCAAGATGGACCCTTTACTGCGCACCCAGAATATTGTAGCCATGAAGCTGAATTTTTTAAAACTCCGTGGCTTTCTTCCGCACTCTCGTAGAATCGACAATCGTAAAATCATTAATATTTTCATCGTTCCTTCTCTGTGCAAAACACGCCCAGACACGCATGAGACGAAGAATCCATAAACCTTGAAATCAGATGTGATTGCACCCCAGCACATTTGATTGTCATTGACCCTCTCCGTGAGAACATGTACAATAATTGCGATCGTTCTTACTCGGAATCATCCACACCCAACAACCGTCAAGATTGACGTAAACCAATAAACCGGGACGATTATTGGATATTCGAGCCATATGAAATGCTCGTGTGGTTGGATGAGATTTGGTCCGCTACCGGAAGCGCATACACGGTAGTCTCAAAAATGCGGCATAAAGCACTATGGGAGATTAGCGAATCCAAGATGAGAATCAGTATCCAGAGTTGGTGTTTTCGCACATGGAACGAACCCGAGGAGATTATTCAAGCTACTAAATCCTGCGGACTCGAGTACATCGAGTTAGGAAGCATGTATGTGGATCCGTTTCGGGACACCGACTATATGTCAATCATCAACAAGTTTCGATTGAGCGGCATCGAAGTCAGTGGTCACGGCGTAAACGGGCTTGACACGGACCAAGCAACTAATCGCACTTGGTTTGAATTCGCAAAATCAATCGGTCTGAAGAGCCTGGCAAGCGGTTTCCCAAAAGGTGAAGAGATTGAAACCGCTCTTTGTCTTGAGCCGCTCTGTGAGGAATTTGGCATCAAGATCGCCATTCACAATCATGGACGAAAACACAACCTTGGCTCGCCTGATGCGCTAGATCTAGTTTTCTCGCGTACATCGGAGAACATCGGATTGTGCCTCGACACTGCTTGGATGCTTGATAGCGGGTATGATCCGGTGGAAATGGCGGACAAATATAGGGATAGGCTTCACGGTGTCCACTTGAAGGACTTTATATTTGAACGAGACGGACGCCCCGAAGATACAGTCATTGGAGAAGGGAATCTACGTTTGGATGCGCTCATTCAGTTACTGAACGATACGGGTTATGACCAATTCTTGACCATAGAGTACGAAGGTGATGTCGAGAATCCGGTTCCGAACTGCAAAAAATGTGTTGACGTAATCAAAACTGCACTTGGCTGATCCGTGGGTTACATAATAACATTTCTACTGGATGACGCACTTATCTATTTTGCGTAAAGTCTTTGAGCCACCGCTTGTCCCAAAGGGATGGAAAACTGTTCTTTTTATAAGGGTGCTCGGCACAAAGCGCCGTATTGAGTTCAATACCAAAACCAGGCTTATTGGGCAGCGCATATTCGCCGTTCTCAATGGGGTTCCAGCCATAAACCAAGTCATGACGCCAAGGGACATCGTAATCGCCGAAGTTTTCCTGAATCATCACATTTGGCGTTGACCAATCCACATGTAGCGCGGCACACAGTGCCACAGGGCCAATAGAACAGTGCGGCGAAACCTTGATATCCTGCGCCTCCGCCATAGCGGCAATTTTCTTTGTTACGAGTAAGCCACCGCAATGGGCTGGATCCATCTGTACGATGTCCGCCGCTCGCATCGCCGTGAAGCGATAGAAATCTTCCAATGTGTACAACCGCTCTCCCGCCGCGATCGGGAATGGCAGAGCCCTCTTGACTTCCGCAAGTAACTCGAGGTTATTTGGCGACACCGGTTCTTCGTACCACGCCGGACAATACTTTTCCAAGCGTCTCCCCATCTCAATGGCGCTTCCGACGGACAGACGACCATGCACCTCTATCATCAATCCGATTTTGTCACCTACCGCGTCACGCACGGCTGAGACTAACGCTTCCGTTTTCTCCATTTCATCGCGATTCATCTCCTTCCACGCCGTGCCAAACGGGTCGAACTTCAGCGCTGTGTATCCACGGTTCACGGCATTCCTGGCTGCCTCTGCATACTCCTGCGGAGTTCTTGCCCCGCCGTACCAACCGTTGGCATACGCCTCCAATCGTTCGTGGCAACGCCCGCCGATCAATTTGTAAACCGGCTGCCCGCAAGCCTTGCCGATTATGTCCCAGAACGCGATTTCAACGCCGCTGATGGCGGTCATCACAGTCGATCCGCCCTGATATTGGTCGCGAATCATTCCACCGATGACGGTTTCAATGTCAAAGGGATCCGTTCCCAGAACCCGCTCCGTCACCCATTCGTCAATGAGGGTGTGAACCGTTCTTTCCTGCCATTCCAAGGAAGCTTCCCCAATCCCGCTCAACCCGCTGTCCGTGGTGAGTCGAATGAACAGATAGTTACGCAAGCCCGCGTTTGTTAGAAACGTTTCTACGCGCGTGATTTTCATCGGTTGTCCTTATGCGGGCGCGTGGCCCCCTTTGGTTGCCATTCAAGTACTAAAAATCTGGCTGGATTGACGGCGAAAGGTCACCACCACGCGGTGAATCCGTACGTCCGCACATTAAGCAGCACGCCCAATAACGCCCAACAGGCGCCGATCGTGAAATCCGCGAAGACCATGCCGAGGAAAAACGGGATGGCGGCACGGTGTGCCTTCATGCCGCCTGCCTTGAGGAGGATCCACTTAATGAGCCACGCCGTAAAGAACATGAACCACGTGTCGCGCATCCCGTAGGTGCTGGATACGGCGTAGCCGGCAGGGTGGAGCGGCCACCACAGAAACCGCACCCGCATAAACATCACAAACAGACCGAACAGTAATCCAAAGGAAAAAAAGCCGATTCCGTACATATCCGGGTGCATGGGATAGATTAACCAACGGTTCAGTCTACCGAGGGGCTCGCCACCCCAACTTGCGCCATGCTTATACCCTGCATCAAGCAGTGCCCAGAACGCTATAACAGTACCGACAACAATTGCAATAAGCATCACGGCGAAAACGCGGCGCTGATTCATGCGCGATCGGTCCGCGATACGGAACCCTTCGAGTTGGTGCGGCATCGGGTCGCTGTAATGTGCCCGGGTAAGAAACCAGAACAGAGAGACTATTGATAGTGTCCGCGGTCCGACTCGGCGGGTACCAAAAGCGTCCAGCATAAGTATTTCAGGGCCCGCGAAGTGCAAGTCGTGCACTGGCGATCCGACCTCCGCTCGGATGCGTGTCACACCGATATTTGTCATGAGGAGAAGCGCAAAGAACATCGCGGCGCCCCACCATGTCATTCCTGCCTGATAACAAAATATGACGATAAACAGAAAACCCGCAATCACGCCGTACACGGCAACATTGTACGGCAACGCCTCCTCCTTGCTGTCACCGGCGAGCCGCCGGTCCCAGACCGAGCGAATCACTCTGGAAAGGTGATGTCTCCCCGTCCAGATGGCGATGACGCAGAGCGCAATATAAGCGCCGGCGGACTGTTCGGGAAATTCGGGTCGCTTTTGGAATCCCCACGCCTCCCCTAAGACCAACTGCGCCTTCCAGAAAAAGAAGAAAACCCAACATGAAAACGCGATGTCGAGAGGAACGAGGAAGATGAGACCGAGGAGAAACGGGCGCACCAACAGCGCCATGTAGCCGATGGCGTCCCACGGCTTTGTCGTGAAAAAGTTGCCCAAGTTATAGGCGCGGAGCTGGAACGACGGCACGACAGGGTAGAACGTGTGCAAGCCGTTTACAATGTTGATGATGCAAACTACCGTAAAGCTAGTCCATAGAAGTTTACTTTTGAAGAGCCGCGATTTCGGATTCGCCATTTCATACGGCAATAGCGTGAGCGGATAGGTCAGCCGCTCGCGCTCCGTCCACTGCTTCCTGTTGATGGCGTTGATGCAAAGCATGACGAACATGAAGACACAAATAAACGCCGTCCAAGCGAGCACAGGCACAATCCAAGGCCTGATATGGGCTTCGATGTACAAGGTCGCGGGGCGTTTCGTAGCCGTCGCCATGTAGCCGGTCAACGCCTTGGTGTCAGTGACGATAAGCCAATCGGGATAGTGGTGACCGAAAAGGTTTTTCCAGTCGTTCTCGGGAGTGGCAAAACCTACGGGGGCTGCGAGCGTCGGCGGGAGAATCTGCATCATGCTATGCCCGGCGAGTGTACCCGCTATGCAGAGCATCACATAGATGGTAACCAACTCGCCCTGCCCGAGCACCAACCTCGGCGAAATCCGCCCTAGGACGGCGTTCAACATCAGCAGAAGGGTGAGATTGAAGATGGCGTGGAAGAGGAGACTAAAGTTGGTGGAGTGCGCGATATAGTGGACCGTCTCCATGTAGACGATCCAGAATGAGTTGAAGGGTATCAACACGAGAGCGATGAGCACCGCCCGCCACGTGACCCGCGTTTGCCTCATTGATTCATCTGTTGACTGATATTGAGGCTGGTTGGTTGAACTGAAAGCCATTGAGAGGTTTTGCTATATCCTAGGTTGAAATTTGCACGAGGGATTCAGCAGAGATTAACTAGATCTGCAGAACACCTTTAGATTATCTTACTTTCTGAACTCCGTCAAGAGGTTAATTCTGGCAGGGCAGTGGAGGGTAGTGATTGGTGAGGAGGTAGCGTCCTGTGCTGAGTTTCTCGCGACCGGTTGGAGCAACCTGCGCTTGCTTACATCGTTAGTGAAGATACATCGTCACAATTTGATAACGATGAGCAGCGCAGCGTGCACCATGAGACTTTCGCACTTTCAAGAGAGTTTTTTCGGCAAAACAAACTGCTTATTGCCCCGTCTTTACGTGGCCCTAAGTCGTTGCTACCTTCCCCACCGAATCAACACTTCGCGACGGTCTAAAGGGTGGAGTATAGATTAACAGAGTTCGCATGAAGTTACAGGAGCCCGAAAATACATAAATTTTTCCATCTACTACGCTGGTGGAGAAACCCGTCCTCCCCTCTGGCATATCCGCCATCGTTTCCCATGTGTCCGTTGTAGGGTTGTACGCTTCAACTGTTTGTAAAACCTGACCACCAAAAGACCCGCCAATTGCGCAAATAATCCCGTTGACAGTTTCGGCAGATAAACAACACCTTGCCGTCGGCATATCGGCTCTCTTTTCCCATTTGTCTGTTGCCGGGTCATAGGCTTCTACGGATCGCGAATGTCTGCCGGGCTGTCCCCAATTGGGCCCCCGATAACGTAAATTGTCCCATCCACGACACTGGTGGCAAA
Organism: Candidatus Poribacteria bacterium; assembly: GCA_965204085.1. GTDB lineage: Bacteria > Poribacteria > WGA-4E > WGA-4E > JAJDTR01 > JAJDTR01. The sequence continues at coordinate 1,776,906 of CBDBEE010000003.1, forward strand.
GTGCGATCTAGTTGTCGGCATTTTCGCCCTTTTCTCCCACCTATTTGCAAAAGGATCGTATGCCTCGATTGACTCCTCGTCGGCACCTCCCATAACATAAATTCTCTCATCTGCGGCGCTCGCCGAGAAAGTAGGCCTTACCTCTAACATATCCGCCCTCATTTCCCAAGTGTTTACCACGGGGTCGTATACTTCTACATGCTTTCGCCACATCCACAATTGAATATGGCCCCCCCGATGGCATAAATCTTCCCGTTCACGACGGCCGTGGAGAGATCAGTCCGCCCAATTCGCATGCTTGCTCGGAGCTGCCATTGGTTGGTCACAGGGTCGTATTCTTCAAAGGTACGAAGGACTCTTCCAAGTCGTGGCCTATCGTCCCAAACGGTACCGCCAATGACGTAAATCTTTCCATTTACAGCGCTCGTGTCAAACTCTACTCTTTGGCTTGGCATAGGGGTACGTTTCCCACCCATACATCTCCCTTGGGTCGTGCCCATATCACTGAGGAAATACTTACACTCGCGATAATGGCTAGCCTATAAAACAGAAAGGCCCGTCGTTTCATGACTATTCCTCCTTGTGGCTAGAGGATGGACTATTGTTATCCACATCCACGTGATTGTATCATTACCCGTGTTCACCCCTCAAAGACCGTATCATCCAATTATATTTGGTTCAAGTTTCCATCTTTGTTCGACAGGGGCACAGAAACCGAGTTTTTTTCCATTGTGGAAACACAAGATTGACGGTAACTGTTTAGTTCAGCCGAAAGGAGTGGCAATATTAGTTTGGCAGTGTATCGCGCCTGACTATCGGCAGCGGGGCATTCTTGGATTATATGTGGGAGGGGATCAAGGGAGCGAAAAGCGACTGCGATAGAGATCCCCCCTGACCCGATATTCCGCGTTCACGATAAATCAACTCCCTTAACAACTATACAATGAAAATCCACTTTCGGTAGGGAATCGCTCCTGCATCGGGGCAAGATGCCCCTCCACAAGGGATATCGCTCGCATGTTGGGTACATGAGAGAAATTGCCATCGGTCGTGGAATAAAGGGAACGCCTTATATTCGCCGAAAGAAGTCAATGGACTAAACAATTACGATTGACGAAAATCGGACTAAGTTATCTATAATTTAGCGAGCGTGAATCAAAAACTCGGTTTCTCTGTTATAGGTAGCCACTAGCATCATTTAAGAATCACTTCAAAATACAAATTACTGGAGATACGCGCGTTGCGAGGTTCGTTGGTGAATTTCATTTTACAACTATCGACCAATCTTCATCTGTCCCCAAGTTGTGGCCAGTTTCCCCACCGAATCAACACTTCGCGGAGGTCTAAAGGGTGGAGTATAGATTAACACGGTTCGCTGAAAGTCCCTGAAACTTGCAAAGACATAGATTCTCTCATTGACTACGCTGGAGGAGAAACCAGACCTCCCCTCTGGCATATCTGCCATCGTTTCCCACGTGTCCGTTGCAGGGTTGTACGCTTCCACTGTTGATAATGCTCGAAGCCCTACATCAGCAAACCCGCCAATCGCGTAAATAATCCCATTGACAGTATTCGCAGACAAATTAAATCTCGGCGTTGGCATATCGGCTCTCGTTTCCCACGCGTCTGTTGCGGGATCATAAACTTCAACTGTCGCCAGGATCCTCGCGGGATTCCACCTCGCTCCCCCGATAACGTAAATTTTCCCATCTACAGCACTGGTGGCAAATGCATTTCTTCGTTCCGGCATCGCCGATTTTTCTTCCCATCTATCCACGACCGGATCGTATGCTTCGACCGACCCATCGGCCGCTTCCCCTATCACATAAACCTTCCCATCTACGGCGTTTGCAAAGTGATCAGACCGTGGCACAAGCATATCTGCCTTCGTCTCCCAAGTGTCGGTTGCAGGATTGAATTCTTCCACGTGCCTCCTGTCCCAAAACAGTTGAACACTGCCGCCGATAGCATAAATCTTCCCGTTTGCGGCACTTGTGGCGAGAAAGCTCCGCGCGGCTCGCATGCCCTCCCGGCGCTTCCATTGGTTAGTTACAGGGTCATATTCTTCAACTGTACGAACGACTCTTCCACGTCGTGGCTCACCGTCCCAAACCGTACCGCCAATGGCGTATATCTTTCCATTCACCGCGCTTGTGGAGAACCCTACCCTTTTGCTTGGCATAGGGGTATGTTTCCTCAGCCATACATCTCCCTTGGGCGGTGCCCAAACCATTGAAGAAATACTCATACTCACAAATATGGCAAGACACTTGAGCAGACAAACTCGTCGTTTCATGGCTGTTCCTCCTTGTGGTTAGAGGTTGGCGGTGTCGAATCTCCACCTATTTGATTTTGGCACAGACCTCTATCTTCCGACTACCTCGAATCGCTAACAAACACATCAAGAGACTCAAGGAAGTACGGTAGAAAACAGCAATCGCTATTTCCTGCTTGAACCCTGCACTACTCAGTTGTTTTCGAGAATCATCGCATAATACAAATCATCGGCAACACGGAGGCCGCGTGACGAAATCTTTGATGTCATACTTCTAATGTCTATGACAGCCGCGCTGTTCAGAATCCATTGTTGAGTTTCATTAGCGAGTTAATGTGTCCACCTTCACCTTTCCCCAAGTTGCAGCCAGCTTACTAGCGGGATTGACACTCCGCGGCCGTTTAGCCGGCGGGGTATAGATTAGCACACTGTGTCCGAGGTCCCAAACCCCCGTGAAAATGTATATCTTGCCATCCACCACACACGTGGTGTATCTAGAGACTAAATCCGGCGTCTCACCTACCTGTTCCCACGTATTCGTCCCGGGGTCATACACATCAATCGCTCGAATTAGATTACCGTTATTGTCGCGACCGCCCATCACGTAGATTTTTCCCCCAACTACACTAGTGGTGAATCTGCCTCTTGCTTGTGGCATTTCGGCTTTTGTACTCCATCTTCCTGTCGCCGGGTCGTAGGCTTCGACAACCTGAACGTATTGCCGTTGATTCCAGTCCCATCCCCCGATTGCATAGATAACATTGCCCACCACGCTTGTGCTAAGACTACTTCTCTTGGTTGGCATAGCGGCACTCTCCTGCCACACATCTGCCACCGGGTCATACGCCTCAACTGACTGGTGATCCATGGCATAAATCTTTCCATCTGCCACACTCGTGGCGAAACCGGATCTCGCTGTCAACATATCTGCCTTTTTTACCCACGCGTCCGCTGCAGGATCGTATGCTTCCACGTGTTTTCTCGACCACCACATTTGAACTTCCCCTCCAATGGCATATATAATCCCATCTACGGCACTGCTTGAGAGAGAGGCACGCGCTATTCGCATACCTGTTATGCGCCTCCATTGGTTAGTGGCGGGATTATATTCCTCAACAATCCTAAGTACTCGCCCTAATATCGGTTGACCATCATGTCGAAGGTATCCGCCAATAGCGTAGATTTTCCCATTCACGACGCTGGTAGTGTAGTGATTTCTTTTGGTTGGCATAGGCGAATTCCGCTCCTCCCACACGCCTTGTTGGAGCTGCGCGCCACCAATTGAAACAACGCTCAAGAGCAAGACAACGACCAAACCTTGTAAAATCCGGACACGCCTTTTCATGTCAATTCCTCCCTTTGAGTTGAAGACGGTGCAATGAATTGCGCCGACTATGATTCTGTCTCCGTAACGCATTCAACCGACATCGGGCATCGCGAAGTTGTCAATAAACTTTGCATATTATGTGGCTTACTTTCGAAGCAATTCCGCGCACAGTTTTGGGAATGATCGCATCTCATTCCTTTGATTTTGTCCTCCCCGTAACTGTTTAGTCCACCGGTCTGGATTTGCCAATCCAGACCGAGCAGGTAGAGAACGCGCCGAGTAGGGAAGTACAATGCTAATTCCGACGAATCGGGGGCTTACATGCCCAGAACGGACGTGCAATGAATTGCACTACTACGAACCAAACGATGCACTAAACAGTTACTCCTCCCCTATTTCCCCCAGAATCGCTCGCCATTTGCCAGACATCCGGTACCTACCGTTGGTTGGAAACGGCGCGCAGTTTCACAGTGAACAAATTTTCCAGAATCAAATGTAATAGAGTTGCTACTCGTTTAATTTAAGTTTCGCCCATGTGGTTGCTATTTTGTGCCTCGGGTTGACAGCTTGAAATTCCAGAATATGCTCAAGACCGTTGTTCATTAGGTCGTTGACCTCTGCTTCCGTCAAACCCCGGTTGAAGATTGCAACCTCATCAACGGCTCCGGCCATTCCCAGACTGGTGCCGTGTGGTCCCATGGCGCCAATGTGTAACCGTTCCGAAAGATGAAAAGCCGGATCTTGTTCTGCAAAAGGGGCTTCGCCGTACGCCACGCCATCCACATACTGCGTAAGAATTAGACCGTTATAAGTTCCAACGGCGTGATGCCATTTGCCGTCCGTGATTTGGATGCTGCGAGCCTGAACATCATTAAACGGGTTTCTTGTCGTAAACCCAACAGTGACCTGCTCGCGCATCCACATCGAATAATTACGAAACCTGTCGGCGCTCCAATTCTCCTTGCTGACAATCATATTACAACAACCACCAATAAGCTCTTCCACCCTTACCCACGCCGCAATGGCAAACTCTTGAAGATCCATGTCGTCCGTATGCGGGACAGTGACGGCATTCCAGCCAGCAAGTGGGCCTTTGCCGGCAGGGCCTACCTCAAGCCCCGCTCCCCACACACCTTCAACCCATTTTGGAGTCTTCCTGAACTCGCCTTCATGGCCATTACCAGAGATATCCCTGAGAACACCAGCCGCTACCTGGCCAAGCTTATCGTCCCCTTCTTCAAAAGTAAACGCCATAAGGACATCGCCCTTGACAATGGCACCATGGGCGAATTGAAACACCGTGAAAAGGACTACGAAACTGTGCAGTGTAGAAAGCATCGTAAGATTCATCGTTTTATATCCTCCTTCGTGGCTATTTTCTCGGACCTTAATCGTGCGGACAGTGACTGCGATAGAGCTCCTATGGAAATGCCTTTCCCAATTTTGAGTTTCTGTCGGGAGCAACACTGGCTCAAACAGATGGTGTTCCGTAATAATCTTCAATCATCAAAATGGCCAATCCCCATTCTTTTCCATTTCGCTTCCGGGAGGTCGTTCATTTGCCCCTAATACACAATTTGTGAAAGTATGAATGAAAATAACGATAATGATTAAGCGGCAAAGTGTGAACTATTTGGGTGTATGTGCTTCCGAGAGAGTCTATCTGGGTGCAGCTAACGGTTTATCGGCGCGTCTTTACACTCCCCCACGTCGTAGCCGCCTTCCCAACCGAATAGACACTTCGCGGATGTCTGACGGGAGGAGTATAGATTAACACAGTTCGCTTGAAATCACTGTAACTTGCAAAGACATAAATTTTCTCATTGACTACGCTGGATGAAAAACCAGACCTGCCCTCTGGCATATCTGTCATCGTTTCCCACGTGTCCGTTGCAGGGTTGTACGCTTCCACTGTTGGTAATGCTCGAAGCCCTACTTCATCAGAAAACCCGCCAATTGCGTAAATAATCCCATTGACAGTATTCGCAGACAAATTAAATCTCGGCGTCGGCATATCGGCTCTCGTTTCCCATGTGTCTGTGGCGGGATCATACACGTCAACTGTCGACAAGATTCTCTCGGGATTCCATCTCGCTCCCCCTATAACATAGATTTTCCCATCTACAACGGTTGTGGCAAATGCATTTTTCCATTCCGGCATCGCCGATTTTTTTTCCCATCTATCTCCAATAAGATCGTATGCTTCGACCGACCCATCCGCCGTTCCTCCTATCACATAAATCTTTCCATACACGGTGTTTGAGGAGAAGCTAGACCTTGGCTCAAGCATATCTGCCTTCGTCTCCCAAGTGTCGGTTGCAAGATTGAATTCTTCCACGTGCTTTCTCGTCCATAACATTTGAACACTTCCGCCGATTGCGTATATCTTCCCGTTCGCGACGCTTGTGGCGAGAAAGGTTCTCGCGGCTCGCATGCCCTCCCGGCGCTTCCATTGGTTCGTTACAGGGTCATACTCTTCAACTGTACGAACGACTCTTCCACGTCGTGGCTCACCGTCCCAAACCGTACCGCCAATGGCGTAAATTTTTCCATTCACCGCGCTTGTGGAAAACCCTACCCTTTTGCTTGGCATAGGGGTATGTTTCCTCAGCCATACATCGCCCTTGGGCGGTGCCCAAACCATTGAAGAAATATTCATACTCGCAAATATGGCAAGACACTTGAGCAGACAAACTCGTCGTTTCATGGCTGTTCCTCCTTGTGGTCAGCAACTGGGGGAATTGTATCTTCACCCATACGATTGTGACACGGGCGTCATATTCTGGCCGCCTCGAATCGCAAACAACTTCAGCGAGGAAATAACGATGATTGGCAGTTTCGGTCCCTTTACAATACGCCGCAGAGTAACGTACGAAACAACAATGCCTATCCCCCAATGCCATGCTGCATCATACTTCTGCGTCCTGTGACAGGTGCGCTGCTTAACATTCGTAGGTGAGTTTCATTAGTGAATTAACGGCCCACTTTCATCTGTCCCCAAGTTAAAGTCAGTTTCCCCATCGGATTGACACTTCGCGGAGGTCTAAAGGGTGGAGTATAGATTAACACAGTTCGCTTGAAATCCCAGCCCTTGGTAAAAGCATATATTTTCTCATCGACCACGGTGCAAGAGCCAAAGCTAGGATCGGGCATGTCTGCCATCTGTTCCCATGTATCCGTTGCAGGGTTGTAGGCTTCGACCGTTTGCAGTCCCCTTCCGTTACTTCCGCCAATCGCGTAAATGATTCCATTGACTGCATTCGCAGAAATACAGCACCTTGCCGTTGGCATATCGGCTCTCCTTTCCCAGGTGTTTGTGGCAGGATCGTAAACTTCAACGGTGTCCAAGTACCTCTCGGGATTCCACCGCACTCCTCCGATAGCATAAATCTTCCCATCCACAACACTTGTCGAAAACCACCGTCTCTGTTTTGGCATCGGCGCCTTTCTCTCCCAACTATTTACTGCAGGATCGTATGCTTCGGCTGATCCATCGTCCGCTCCCCCAAACACATAAATCTTGCCATCCACGACGCTTGGCGAGAAGTAAGCCCGCGGTTCGGGCATATCCGCCTTCGTCTTCCAAGTGTCCGTCGCAGGATTAAACTCTTCCACGTGCTTTCTTTTCCACCAGACCTGAACAACGCCTCCCATGGCATAAATCTTCCCGTTCACGGTGCTTGAGGCGAGATTACTTCTCCCGATGCGCATACCTTCCCGAAGCTTCCATCGGTTGGTTACGGGGTCGAATTCTTCAACAGTGCGAAGGACTTTTCCATTCAGCGGCCGTTCATCCCAAACAGTGCCGCCGATGAGGTAAATCTTTCCGCTAACCGTGCTCGTGGCAAATTCCACTCGCTGGCTTGGCATAGGGGTTTCCCTTACCTCCCAGGTGTCCCCCTCGGGTCTTGCCATACCTGTTGAAGCGGCACTTAGAGTCAACATCATGGTGAATAGACTTCCCGCAATCCAAACATGGCGATTCATGGAATTCCTCCTTCTGATAAAAAGATTGTCAATGGAATCGGGGCACCAGTGATTATATTTTGGTGGACAGTGTAACCCTGAAGTTATGCTTTTAATCTACCTCCAGCGCATGTTTTGACCTGTGCAAGCCTTCAAACCAGACTTCGTACTCTTGTAGGTCGGACCGAGCGACCAATCAACTGACATCAAACGAGTAAATAGCGCGCGATTAACCAAGTGAACAACGAGGGATCAAGCGAATGGATAATGAGCACGATAGTAAATCCCGATAGAGATCCATAGTGAGTGCGATTGGGATCCACTGCCCACCATCCATTCGGTACTATCGATCCTTCAATCTACCCCAGGTTGTCGCCAGCTTGCCTATTTCCGACACTGCAGAGAGCGGCGACAGTCCATTGTCCATGATTCCTGAGATGTCGTCCTCCGAAAGGGGAACACTAAACAGCGCTACTTCGTCAATAAGTCCCTTCCAGAACTCCCTGCCGAAGCCGTCGGATCCGATAGCGACATGTTCGGGAGTAGAGCCGCCGGTGACCTTTCCGACATTATGCTCGGCTTCTTCGACTCCATCAACATACACCCTGAGGCTGTTGCCGTCGAAAGTGCCCGCGACATGGTGCCACTCGCCATCGTCAATGTGTGTTGCGCTGTGAACACCTGCCCAATTACCGAAATGAATCCATAATGTCAGCTTATGCGCATTCCATCCCGATCCGAGTGAAAATGGTCCTTTGTCCCCCTTGTTCGGGTCCTGTTTGCTAACCACCCGTGCAGGCGCCGTAAGCCCTCCGTCGCCCCCGTCCCATCTACACCAAGCCAGTGCGGTAAGGCTCGTGAATCCATCAACGGCGTCAATATCGCCGCAATCTACGCGGTCATCCCCGTCGAATTCCAGGGCGCCGCCGAACTTCCCTGCTACCCATTGCGGGTTCCCCACGAGTTGCCCGACATGGCCGTTGCCGGATGTGTCACTTGCAACTTCGCCGTTCCCATCGTCCAAAAGCCACATCCCGATAACGTCATCCGGGCTAAATTCGGCAACACTTGCACTTGCTAGAATCATTATTACGAACATGGTACTCACGCAGGTTCCGGTTGTTCTGTTCATCATTATCGCCTTCATTGTTTCCTCCTTCTCGTATGTTAGTGAATTGGTAATTGTTTAGTCCATCGGTCTGGATTTACCAATCCAGACCGAGCGGGGCAGGGAACACGGCGAGTAGCGCAGTACAATGCTAATTCCGGCTAATCGGGGGCTTACATGCCCAGACCGGACGTGCGACAAACTGCAATACTACGAACCAAACGATGCACTAAATAGTTACGCGAATTGAAATTAACCGCCAAACGCCTGCTTCCACTCTATCATCACTGTAGGAGCGATCAAACGAGCGAATAGATCAAACAAGTGGATAACAAGTGATCAAGGGAACGGTTAGTGACCGCGATAGAAATCGCCCTCCTGTTCCCAATTTCCTGTCGTGGACTGGAGGAATCTCTACGGGATTTCTATCGCCCTCCCTAATCAGTCGGTTGATCGTTCCTACAGAAAACTTGTAATGGATAGTGCTCCCACAAACTGAGTAGCACACGTCCTTACGTAACGCAAGTTGCTATACTCTGCGTTGGGCATTATTGCGCTTTTTTTCCCAGTGATAATTGTTTCTAATAGGACTTACGTAGCACCATAAGGTCGGGAATCGGAGTTCCTGCGTACAAGGGTCGCGACCTGGAGATCGCTCCTACAGAAGACGCAATTTCTGACAGCGCGGAGTATACTTATACCATTTCAAAATCTAAATGTTACAGTTGATTCGAGACGTGCAATGAATTGCACTACTACGAACCCTGGGTTTTGTAACTTGAGGATTACGAATTAGTATTACAAGATTATGGACATGTACCATTGTTTTTTATTGAAAATGACCCATTAATCGCGGAGACTTCGTAGCGCAAACTGTCAGTTTGCGCGCGAGTTAAGCACCAGAAGCACAATCTAACAGATCGTGCTACAAAGGTGGCAACTTGGGTTACGTAAGATTCGGAATTGTAACGATTCCAATCATCAAATAAGCCTACTCAACCTTGGCATAGGTAACAAGCAACGACCCCGGCTGAGAGTCTATTGTAACATCAATGCCCTCTGACATTTCCCTCCCATTCATCACAACCTTGATATTCTGATCTTCAAAGTTCACATTGTAGCTTGCCTCCAACTCAAGTCCCCACAATTTCAGTGTTGCGGATTGCTGCGAACATTCGGGTCGGCGAAACGCAAACACCATCCCTTGACCCGAGTCCTCCTTGTGGAACTGGTACGCCAGCCATGTGTCGTGGGATACAGTATACGGTGTTAGAGGATAAAAATCCCCGTAGAACAGATGGCGTATACACTTGTATTCGTCAATTAACTTGCGGGCGGTATCCCACGGAAATGGCTCGGTGACCATGTAACCTACGTTCTCTTCATCGTCGACCGTTTTGCGCGGCACCGTTTTTAGTTCGTAGGGTTCCTTCTGGTTGACGGGAAACGCCAAGGGCCAGCGCTGCTCCATCTCCGGTTGAAACGGATTCCACGCGACCGCGATGCCGGCGTTCATTGAGCTGCGAAATGAATAGGTGTCGGGGTAGCCGCTGGCGGTTGCGGTTGATGGTACCCATTGACTGATACCATAGGTTTGCGATTGGTAGTCATTTGGTTCAAAGCCGGGATGGTTGTGGTCCGAGCGCCAAAGATAAAAGCAGCGCGACATCGCCTCCAGGTCTATACGCGTGGCACCGCCGCCGCACATATCAATAATCAATCCCGGATTTCGCCTGCGAAGTTCGTCCCAAAACCAATACATTCCCTCAATATAGCGAATTTCGGCAATTCCTTGTCTATCCGGTGCGTCGGCATCTCTCCACCACTGGAGTGGTTGCCCGTGCGGATACGGGCGTCCATCAGGGTATGTCAAATTCGCGCCGATTGGCCCGTCCTGCCGATAAACGCCTATTCCTTCCTCCTCAATCAGATTCGAAATGTAGTCGGTAATCATCGTAAGCGCCTCGGGATTTCCGTAGTCCAGCATTCTGAATGGCGGAAGCCCCGTGACCTCTTTATCTTTGACGGTAAGAAAAAGTTCAAGGTGTTCACGCTCCATCCACGTGCTTCCGCCCTGATATTCTGGAGCAAACCATACAAGAAGCCCCATATTCATTTTCTTCAGCGCGTCGGTCACACCTCGGAGTCCGTTGGGAAAGCGGTCGGGATCGGCAGGTCCGATGTGGGAGAGCCCCGGGCTTTTAATTTGCCAACCCACATCAACCCAGATATATTCAAATCCAAGCGGCGCAAATGCAGACGCATATTCGATCTGGTTTTGTTCGGTCGCTCCAAATGCTTCCTCGTATATACCCATCGAGCTTGCCAACAACGGCACATTCATCGGCTTACCGTCCTTCTGCGGATAGTAATGGGCTAGAAGTATTCGACGAAGCAGGTTCTGTCCGTAGATTCGATGCCCCTGCCAGAAGAGAAGCAGCATTCGTGGGGAACGAATCTCTTCTCCGGGGAGGAGTTTGAGGTGCGTACGCTCCATTCCGGCGCATACACGCACCGATTGTGAGTCTCGCGAAAAACTTGCCAACCATTGCCCCGTCCAACCGATGGCAATCATGACACCGTGGTTTGACATTTCAAGATTGAAGAAAGGTAGACTGTCACCCCATGAGGATCTTCCGTGCATTGAAGACATTTCCAGAGTAGAGTCAGTTGCCAACTCTCTGACGTTCGGACCAAAATCCGCTGTACCGGCGGCAACTCCCTCCTTCGCACCCGACGTATAATGCAGCTTAAAGTCATCTGCCTCGTCACGTAGCACGGTGTCCAGTGCCTGAATATTGGCGATAATTGGGGTGTCGCGCTCTCCCGCATTTCTGAATTTCAGTACCCATTCTACCGCCGGATGGCCCGCGAATAGCGTCACCTCACAACGAACTTCGAGACCTGTTTGCTTTTCGGTGTATGTTACCGTTTGTAGAGTTCTCTTCTCATCCAACGAAGTTTCGTTTATTGAAAAGTCCCACGTGGTTAGAATCTCTCCTGAACTCACGCCATCGTATTCAAATGAAAAGGGAGGCAGTCCGGAATCAGAAAACTTCCCTCCCATCCACTCTCTCAAGCCATCCCACGACGCGGATTGAGACATCTCAATGCCTGTAGCTTCCAACGTCGGTAGAGGATTATCTACGTAATTCTCAAGATTGCCGCCTTCGTTTGATTGCAAAGGTTTTCCTTCCTCCATAAAATGCATCTCCCAAGATCTGAAAAAGGCGAATTTCACAACCGTAAATCGTTGTAATTCAAATTCACCTGCATTATAATAAAAACCGCGTATGCACAAATTTTGTTAACCGTAACACAATGCGCACATCAAGATGCGATAATCCTCCTCTGTATCACACGCACTGCCCGACACAATAACAAACGGAAGTCTGCAAGTCGTGAATCTGGGAATGATTCTCACTGCTGATTTCCTAAGGAGACAACGCGAATGAAACTGACTCAAGAACAGTTGGACTTTTTCGACACGTTCGGCTATCTGATGATTCCACAACTATTTTCACAGGATGAAACAGACAAAATTATCGAAGTGTTTGAATGGTCAATTCAAAATTGCGGTGGCGGCACGAATCATGATGGCTCGACTCGTACAATGTTTCTGGGGCCGATAGAACGCCATCCCAACATGTGTAGGCTCTTGGATCACCCAGCAATACTTGGTCTTATCGGAAGCGTGTTGGGAGACGATTTCAACTACTGCAGCGGTGATGGAAATTATTATAGCGGGGACACCGGCTGGCACCCCGATGGCGGCTGGGGTGAGTTATTCGCTACAAAAACAGCGTTCTATCTCGATCCACTCACTCGTGACACCGGTGCTCTGCGTTTCATACCGGGTTCCCATCGACCGGACCATTTTGTGCGCAAGGAAAAAATAGACGTGAATAGATCCATGGAACTATTTGGCGTTCCTCCTTCGGAGTTTCCGGGCAGCATTGCCGTTGAGACGAACCCCGGAGACGTCGTGATTTTTAATCATGATTTGTATCACGCCTCGTTTGGCGGCGGAAACCGCCGCCGCATGTTCACTATGAATTGTACCCGCCACGCCAAGACTCCGGAAGACATGAAAAGAGTGCATGAATATGTGCGCATACACGCCCCCGGAGGCTATAAATACAAGACTGGCGCAGGGATGTACCACGCCGCCATGATAGATACGGCTGACGAAAAGCGGAGGGCTCATCTCTACCAACCGATTGAGATTCACGACCAAATCTACCCCGAACTTGCCCGAGACGTTGTCAGCCAAGAATTGAGCGTCTGACCGATATAACGAGCTAAAATCGAGAATAATTTGTCGTCTTTCCCTAGCTCTCTAGTTCTTATAAGGTGTCAAATCCATATCAGGAAACCGCATCGCGATTCCTTTCAAGGTCGTCTCCGAATAAAATGGGTGGCCAACTGGGGGCCAACCGAACAAGGTACGAACCCGTGCGGTGGTCTTTTCCCAAAACGGCTTAAAGAATTGTTGTTCCGGCCCGCTCCACGGATTCGCAAGTTTGGTCCACCGACTCGTGTCACCGCGCGCCATGGATAACGTCCAAAACGCACGCTGTTTCCGTTTGTTCTGAAACGGTATAGCAGCATGTACAAGGTATGAAGAATAAAACAGAGCGCTGCCTGCCTTGGCAGTGGTAGGCACGGGTTCGGCAAACTCCGGTACTTTTCGGATGTCGTCCATTCCACCTTCCGATCGCAGGTATACATCCGCCGCTTGTCGATGTGACCCGGGTATAACGTGCATAGGGGCGCCATCATCATCAACATCGTGGAGATAGACGCCGCTATTGACGTAATCAAACGAACCGATCGCCTTGCTTAGCGGCAAGAAGGTATTGGTGCCATGATCGGCGTGATATCCTTGCCACGGGTGTTCGGGGTGGCGCTCGTCCGTGGGGCCCGACCGCATGAAGAGGTGGGCGTTACAATAACTCACGTCATCAGTACCGAGGCACTGGGCAAACACGTCGAGATAATCTTCATTCTCGATTAGCCGATCTAGTGCATCAAATCCTGTCGGAAACTGCGCGCGACCATGTTCGGTGTCGCCGTAATGCGCAACAACATTGGTGACTGTCGGTTCCACGGAATCTGCTTCGCCGGTTTTGTCCACATCCGCGAGATATTCAACAAAGGATTTGCCGTAGAAGATGTGCTCCATATCGCGTAAAGCGGCTGCCATCGAATCCGGATCGAACAGATTCTCGACCATGATATAGCCGTCGCGATGAAAAGCGTCGAGTTGATCTTGAGTTAGCTTCATGAGGTTCTCCTTAACATTACTCCGTCACTTGACAGTCGCAGACCGATGCGAGATGGTCCATTTTGCGAATCGGTCCGTGACTGGCTTGTCGGCTATCTTACTAAATGTTAGTCTCACCTGTCTAGAGAAAACGTGGAGACTCGTCAAGCAGGGAAGTGAATCTCTGAATTAAGGTAGATTGTCGAATTTTGTCTTACCTGATGCCAACGTCTTGAACCCTACTCAATCGAAAGCGAAACCCCAGTCTTAAACAGTAAGTCTAAAGCAAAATCGAATGGGCACACTAATACAGGTATATATCCAGAGATTCCGTGAAAAACCCCAGCTTGCGTTTGGCATGATGTTAATCGTTATGGTAATGGTATGGGGCGCTAGCTTAAAAGACACGCGGCCGGTAATACACCGCGAGGCAGAGTCCTTCTTGGTGTTCTACGGAAACCCGACTGGCGGGTTTTGGAGCGAGATTTCAAAGTTCTTTGACCCGGTTTCAACGGACTGGGACAATTATCAAGCGCGGGAATTGGGTTACGCATTTGAGTATATTGACGCTCAAACGGTGTTGCTCTTAAACAAAATTCCTTTCTTTTCATACGGCTTCCGCAGCATCATGCAAATCACTTTCGCCATTCTGACTGCGTTGGTGCTGTATTTCATCGCAAGGGAACTGTTACCGGCATTCAGGCGAACATCTTGCTTGGTCTTAGCCTTGCTTTTTCCGCTTTCAACGCAAATGCTCGTGATGCACGGTTTGTACTTTCGATGCGGAAAGACAGTAACCGCATTCTGGGCCGCTCTGTGGATTCTCTGCCTGATTCGCTGGCTGAAACCGTCAACCAAAGAGCGAAATGCCGTTGCTTACATACTGCTGGGTTTAGGCGCCTTTTTGTCGTATATCACGGATAAACAAGGGGTGATGATCGGTTTGTGGTTGATTGGCTTGAGCATCATCATGGCAGTGATTCGGCGCCATCAAAATCTAACCTACCGCCACCTTGTATTTTTCTCGGTTCCGTTCACCGCAGCTTTCTGTTTCTATCTCTACTGGGATTATCAGTTGTGTCCATACATCATGAAGAACGTCAGCGGATATCTTCCCGATCGGAGTTGGTCCTCCCTGAGTTTCTTCCTTCATCAGGATTTCGCCTCATACATGAAAGGTCTCTGGAATGGAATTAAACTAACAGTGCTCCAACTACAGTTGGCGTTTGGAAATATCTGGGACGGCAATCTTCTATCTTGGGCGCTTGCACTGGCTGCATACATCCTAATTGCTTTATCTGCGATAAAGAAATCCCCAGACACCCCCGACAATGCAAATGGCAATTCGAGACGGGGCTTGACAGATCGCATTGCTTTGGCAGCTCTATTCGTAACGGCACTACTCACCTGCGTATTCATGATTATGCTTCTTTACATGCGCCACAACCCGCTCGCTTGGGAAGACCTTTGGAAAGGCGGGTACTACTATCAAAGCGCCGCTCTCATTCTCATTGTTGCGTTTCTGATTGTGTTCTCGTTTCTCAGTCGGCGAACCAGGTCTAGGACATTCGAGACATATATAGTATGTGCCGTCTTCTTGATGTGCATGGCGAATGCCTTAGGCCTCAATAAAACCAGGGGTGACGGATGGGGGTATGGGCATATGATGGAACAGATTGAGTTGAATGTTGAATATGACAAGGAAATACGGTCAAAGCGCGTTACCGAAGATTCACGTTTCCTGATGAAATTTATCTTCGCACCGGCAAGTGAACGCCACGCTTTGTATAATGCAAGACAAAGTTATAGCGGTGGGGTCAATCTGAAGATCTTGAAGAACAACGACCAGCTTTGGCCAAAAGAGGGTTGGGCGCATTCCAAAAACAGCGCTGACAGACCACGCCACGATGTCGCAGTGGATGTTGAGTCCGGTGACAAACTTTATTTCCTTGTAAACACGCCCCAAGGTATGGGGTTCGATACTGCCTACTGGAATCCGGTGATCACCTACGACGATGGAACAATTTTTGAGGCCTCAAAAGGATTCAGTGGCACACAAGGAAAGAACGGGTGGCACTATCAATTCAAGGATGGCGATAACTATGGGGGTCTGGTTTACGATAACCGCTATAAAACCTGGAGACATAACGGTTTTCCCTTGCTGAACCCATACAGGCAGCGACCGGGATTCGAATCGGAGAGTGCCCGAGTGTTTGTTGCCCCCAAACACGGTACTGTACGTGTGACCGGCGCTCCCGTATGCGTGAGGCCCCCATAGTAATCATTACTACCCGGTTGCAACCCATTGGGGATATAGATTATCTTCCTTACGAGTGCCTCAAAGCATGGAATTCAAGTCTCGTCAGCGGCAACATTATTCCCCATGCACGAGAAGCTCAAGATGTCCCAGCGCAAAAGCGTTAAACGACAGGCCGCTTAAATATGCAGCAAAAGCTAGCTTATCCTCCCTACCTACGCATCCGGTAGACCAGATTACATCCCCGCAGCGACGAGACGCCAAGCATTACACCGAAAATTTCGCTGGAGCTGAGACTCATCATGTTAGCGTGTCCCAATCCACAGGGGCACTCACCTCTCCGAGAGTCACATCAAGGGTGCCGTGCACCTTGGTAACCATCAGATGAATTGGGCACATGCGCCATATAACCTAACTAAAACGGACGCTAGGTTTACGTCTTAATCAGCAAGTTCGGTCCAACACCTCATGGGCACATTAATACCGACGTTAAGCAAAAAACTCAGTCCTCAACTCGTGTTCGCCTTGATGCTAATAATCATGGTGGGGTTATGGTGCGCCGGTCTAAAAAACACCAGGCCCATAATACATTTTGAAACAGAGACCTTCTTGGCGTTCTACGGCAACCCCACCGGCGGGTTTTGGGGCGAGGTCGCAAAGTTCTTTGACCCATCCCCTACCGACTGGGACAACTACCAAGCGCGCGAGCTGGGTTATGCATTTGAGTATATTGATGCTCAAATGGTGATACTGCTAAACAAAATCCCGTTCTTTTCGTACGGCTTTCGCAGTATCTCTCAAATCTCCTTTGCCATACTAACCTTTGTCGTGCTTTATTTCATTGCAAGGGAATTGCTCCCCACGTTTCGGCGCACCTCATGTCTGGTTTTGGCAATGCTTTTCCCGCTTTCAACGCAGATGCTCGCGATGCAAGCCGAATACTTTCGCTGCGGAAAGACGGTAGCCGCATTCTGGGGGGCTATTTGGATTCTGTGCCTAATTCACTGGCTGAAACCGATCGCCAGACCACCGAATGTACTTGCCTACATGCTATTGGGTTTGGGCGCCTTTTTGTCGTTTATCACAGACAAACAAGCGGTGATGATCGGTTTGTGGTTAATTGGTTTGTGCCTTATAATGGTAGGGATTCGGCGTTATCAAAATCTAACATGCCGGCATCTCACATATTTTGCGGTTTCGTTCACCGCAGCTTTCTGCTTCTATCTCTACTGGGATTACCAGTTGTGTCCACACATCATTAAAGTCGTTCGCGGATACCCTCCCGATCGGAGTTGGTCCTCTCTCGGTTTCTTCCTCAATCACGATTTCGCCTCGTATATCAAAGGTCTTTGGAATGGATTCAAGTTGACTGCCCTCCAGATTCAATTGGTGTTTGGAAATATCTGGGACGGCAATTTTCTATCTTGGGGGCTTGTGCTCGTAGCATATATCCTCGTTGCTTTGTCTGCCATAAGGAAATCACCGGGAACCTCTGCAACTGCCAATAGTAATTCGATGCTAGGCTTGACCGATCGCGTTGCGTTGACGGCTATGTTGGTAACGGCAATACTTACCTGCGTGTTCATGATTATGCTCCTTTACATGCGGCATAATCCGCTCGCCTGGGCTGACATTTGGAGAGGCGGCTACTACTATCAAAGCGCGACGCTTATCCTCATTGTTGCGCTGCTGATTGTGCTCTCGCTTCTCAGTGGCAGAAACAGTTCAAAGCGATATGAGACATACATAGTGAGTGCAGTTTTCTTGATGTGCATGGCGAATTGCCTGAACCTCCCCAAGACTATGGGCTTCGGTTGGGAGCGCGATTCCAAGAGAGAAATACTTGAGGCGAATCTTGTGTACGACCAAGAAATAAGGTCGAAGGGAGTAACCGAAGATTCACGCTTCCTAATGAAGTACATCTTCGCTCCAGCTAGCGAGCGCCACGCGTTGTATAAGGCAAGACCAAGAGTTGGTGATGGCGTCAATCTCAAGATTTTGAGGAACGAGGAACGCACTTGGCCAAAAGAGGGTTGGGCGCATTCCAAGCACAGCGCCGATAGACGTCATCACGACTTCAAGACGAATGTTAGCGCAGGCGACAGACTTTATTTCCTTGTGAACATGAATCAAGGCATGAGATCTGACAGCACTTATTGGAATCCGGTAATAACCTACGAAGATGGAACGACCCACCAAGCCTCAAGAGGATTTAGCGGTACGCAAGGGGTGAACGGGTGGCATTACCAATACATAGAGGGAGGAAAATACGGAAATCTAGTGTATGATAAGAGATACAAGACTTGGAGACACGGCCGCTTTCCTTCGATGAACTCCTCCAAGCAACACCCAGGGTCCAAATCGGACAGTGTCCGAGTGTTCGTTGTTCCCAAGACCGGCACCGTACGCATAACCGGTGCCCCGGTATGCGTGGGCACACCTTACTAAACACGACTTATCCGAGTCGTGACTGATACGGAAAAACGACTGATAATCCCTTCACGAGCCCTACTACACCAGACTACAACCTCACCGACGGCAAAACTTGTCCGATTAGCCACTCCGCATAGGCTTGGGTATGGGGGTCAAGGTAGATGGATGCCTCGCGTACATGGGCGGAAGCAATCAACCCCATTGCCTTCAGCAACTGCTTCTCCACGTGCAGCAAGAGCTCCAGATGCTCCAACGTGAAGACGATGAATGGCAATACGCTTTGATATTCAGCGTAGGCTTGGTCATTTTCACCCCGCTTACACTTCCAGTAGACGGCATTCAGCACACGTAAAAGCGGTACGCCGGGCATCACGCCGCATATTCCGCTCGGGATGAGTTCCATCATGTAGAGCCCGCCCCAACCTTCCAGTACGCCAACTTCTCCGCAGGTTGCTTCTAGGATGCTTTGCACCTTGGCAGACATCATCGGTTCTTCCAATTTGAGATAGCGAAAATTAGGGCAGTCGGCATGTAGCCTTTTTGCAAAATCGGCGCCAACGGTTGTGCCCCCCGGATTGAAGTCCTGTATCAGGAGCGGCACGCTAATGGATTGGCAAACGGTACGAAAGTAGCGCAGTAAATCATCCTCGCTTAGTGCGAAGATGCGCGGTGTTGCCACGCTGATCATGGAAACCCCCGATGCCTCCATGCGGTGAGCGAGATATAATGCGACCCTCGAAGACGGATGGTTCGCCTGTCCAATCACAGGAATTCGACCTGCCGCCTGCTCCACTGCGATCCGTACTACATCATGCCGCTCTTGCTCGGAGAGTTTGTAGAACTCGCCCACGTAGGCGGGTAGGCAGATGGCGCACGCGCCGCCCGCCACGCAAAAGTCAACCAACTTCCGTAACCCCTCTTCATCAATACGCCCGTCATTGTCGAAAGGGGTGGGTACGACTGGCACAATCCCTTCAATCTCAACCATCGTGTGTTTCCTTTCTGAAATAATGCTCGTGCCAAATTTTGATTGATTCTGTACTATCTACCACCCGAAGTTCTCGTGTGATGCCCAACATCGGAATTTTTGGCAACCAACTAAGCTAGGCTGCTACCTCAGTAGCACAATCTGTATGATTTTTAAAAAATTATTTCGGTAATTGTTCGGCGAAGTCCGGTGCGGTTGGAAACCGCACCTACCGGGCCCGGTGAAAATTAGAGTTACCGATTTAAAAAATTAAACTTCATTTCGATTGTGCTTATGATGGGCAAATTCACAGTTTACACTACGAAATCTCCGCAATCCGTGAGCTATTCTGAATTTAAAACGGCGGTGCATGTCTATAATCTTGTAAGTAGCAACTTGGGTTAACTATTGTACCTTCGCTAAATCATTGTAATTCAAACCAATCCGCATTATAATAAAAGCCGTGTGCATTCAGATCGCGCTAACTTCAGTATTTCGCGATTAGCAAGGTGGTCAATATCTCTTCATCTAATGTGAAATGCCCCGCATTTTATCTCCCAAGGAGACAACTCAAATGAAACTGACTCAAGAACAGTTGGATTTTTTCGACACATTCGGCTATTTGATGATTCCACAACTGTTTTCCCAGGATGAAACAGACAAAATTATTCAAGGATTTGAATGGTCGATTCAAAATTGCGCCGGCGGCAAAAATCATGACGGTTCGACTCGTACGATGTTTCTAGGCCCCATCGAACACCATCCCGACATGTGTAGGCTCCTCGATCACCCGGCAATTCTTGGTCTTGTCGGAGGTGTTCTGGGTGAAGATTTTAACTATTGCAGCGGCGACGGCAATTATTATAGCGGCGACACCGGTTGGCACCCCGATGGAGGCTGGGGACAGCTATTCGCTGCCAAAACGGCGTTCTATCTCGATTCCCTCACTCGTGAAACCGGCGCCCTGCGTCTGATTCCGGGCTCCCATCGCCCTGACCATTTCGTGCGCAAGGAAAAAATCGATGTGAATAACTCCATGGAACTGTTTGGCGTACCGCGTTCAGAGTTTCCCGGCAGCATTGCCGTTGAGACTAACCCTGGCGACATCGTGATTTTTAATCACGATTTGTATCACGCCTCATTTGGAGGCGGAACTCGTCGCCGAATGTTCACTATGAACTGTACACGTCACGCCAAGACCCAAGAGGACATGGAATTGGCTCATCGATATCTTAGCTCGCACTCACCCGGAGGTTATAAACTCACGACCGGTGCCGGGATGTTCCACCCCACCATGATAGATACGGCTGACGAGAGCCGGAGGATTCATCTCCACCAACCGATTGCAATTCACGACGAAATCTTCCCCGATCTTGCCCGAAATGTGATTAGTCAAGAATTGAGAGTGTGACTCTCTGCGACCAGAGCGAAGACCGATGCGATAGCACGCATCGGTCTGTCGTCTGCGGGCCAACTGCCATCAATCTTATTCCATGCTAGGCGCCGATGTCTATAGAAAATCTGGAGACCCCTCAACTAGGAAGTGTTTTACCTCCATCAGAGTGGTCTTCGATAGTCGCGCCGGATTCAAACGCGATGATACGTAACCCGAACGGACATAAGGCTTACGTCCCAACCAGTAAGTTTAAATCAATTTCCAAATGGACACAATAATACCAACGTTAAGCAAGAAACTCAGCGATAAAACTCAACTCGTTTTTGCAATGATGCTAATCATCATGGTAGGGATTTGGTGCACGGGCTTAAAAAACACTCGACCGGTAATACACAGCGAAACCGAGACCTTCATGGCGTACTACGGAAACCCAACCGGCGGATTTTGGAGCGAAGTAGCAAAGTTCTTTGACCCAACTCCTACCGACTGGGACAACTATCAAGCCCGAGAGTTTAGTTATGTCTTCGAGTATATTGATGCGCATATGGTGCTACTCTTGAACAAAATTCCTTTCTTTTCCTACGGTTTTCGCAGCATTACGCAAATCACCTTTACCATACTAATCGCGATCGTGCTCTATTTCGTTGTAAGGGAGCTACTCCCCACGTTTCGTCGGATTTCATGCATGGTGTTGGCGATGCTTTTTCTGGTGACACCGCAGATGCTCGTGATGCACCGCGTATACTTTCGATGCGGAAAGACAATGGCTGCATTCTGGGCCGCTCTCGGGATACTCTGCCTAATCCGCTGGCTGAAACCGCAAACCAAACCGCGCAATGTGGTTGTTTACATGCTACTGGGATTGGGCGCATTTCTTTCCTTCGTCACGGATAAGCAGGGAGTCATGATCGGTCTGTGGCTGATCGGGTTGAGCCTATTGATAGCGGGAATTCGACATCGCCGTGAACAGGAATGCCGACATCTGTTGTCTTTCGCCTCTTCATTTTCGATAGCTTTTGGCTTTTATCTCGTCTGGGATTATTTGTTGTGTCCACACATTATCAATGCGGTCCGCGGTCACCCTCCCGATCGGAGCTGGACCTCTTTGAGTTTCTTCCTGCTTCACGATTTCGACGGATACCTTAGAGGCCTATGGAACGGATTCAAGTTGACAGTGCTTCAACTTCAGTTAGCGCTTGGAAATGTCTGGGATGGCTATTTTCTGTCGTGGGGGCTTTCACTGACCGCATTTATCCTTATGGCCTTATCCGCCATCAAGAAAACTCCTCGTACTTCCTCCAATAACAATTCGAGACGCGGCTTGACAGATCGCTTTGCGTTAGTACTGATGCTAACAACGGGGTTTGTATTCTGTGTATTCATGATAATGCTTCTCTATATGCGGCACACGCCGCTCGCTTGGGCTGACATTTGGAGAGGTGGCTACTACTACCTGAGCGCGACTCTTATTCTCATTGTTGCGCTGCTGATCCTATTCTCGCTTCTTGGTCGACGCAACAGTTCGAAGCGATTTGAGACATACATAGTATGTGCAGTATTCCTCATAGGTTTGGCGAATCAGTCCAGCCTCAACAACACCAGGAAACACGGAAGAGAGGGGCACATGAAAGACCAAGTCGCGTTGAATCTTAAATTCGACCAAGAGATACGGTCTAAACGGGTTACCGAGGATTCGCGCTTCCTGATGAAATATATCTTTGCGCCGGTTGGTGAACGCCACGCGCTATATAAAACAAGACCACGAGCTGGCGATGGGATTAACCTCAAGATCTTGAAGAATGATGACCAGGTTTGGCCAGAAGAGGGATGGGTCTATTGCAAAGACAGTTCTGATAGGCAATACCACGATGTCAAAGTTGACGTTAACTCGGGCGACAGAATCTTTTTCCTCGTGAACATGGTCCATGGCGCGACGTCCGACAACACCTATTGGGATCCGATGATAACGTACGAGAATGGGACAACCTACCAAGCGTCAAAGGGATATAGCGGTAAACAGGGGAAAAATGGGTGGTATTACCAATACAAGCAGGGCGGAAATTATGTGAATCTGGTTTATGCCAAACCCTATAAGGCTTGGAAACCTGATAGTGCTGATTTGAGGCAGCCATCACTAAACGCCTCAAGGCAACACCCGGGACACGGAATAGACTGCGCGCGCGTGTTTGTTGTCCCCAAAACCGGTACCGTCCGCATAACCGGTGCGCCGGTATGCGTTGGCACCCCTTACTAGAGAGTGTCAGCCCCTGTCCTTAACTAAAAAGGATGCTATTGTTGTCTTCGGCGGGATGTCAGAGCGAATTTCACCCGTGCCAAGAGTACGCCGTCGAGCGAGATCCTCTATCGCATTCGTCCTTCCCCCGATTGGCTCGTCGGTCGACTTAATACCACCACGCCGTGAAACCGTATGTCTCTGTCTTGAAGACAATCCCAAAAAGCGCCCAAAAACCGCCCACCGCAAATTCCCCTAAAACCATCCCGAAAAACAAGGGCAGGACTTGCCGATGCAGTCGCAACCCTCCGTGCCTCAAAACCAGCCACTTAATCAACCACCCCAATAGAAACATGGACCATAAACCTCGCATCTGGTAGGTACTGGAGACCGCATAACCCGCCGGATGGAAGGGCCACCACAGAAATTGCCAACGCATAACCATCAGAAAGATGCCGAACAGCAACCCGTACGCAAAGAACCCCACTCCCACCATATCGGTCGAGGTAGGATAGGACAACCATCCGGCAAGACGTTTGAATGGTTCCAATCCGGCCCATGTCATAATGACGCCGCTGTGTTGATACGCCGAATCCAAGACCGCCCAAAAGGCGACCACCGTGCCGAGAACGGTGGCGATGAGCATAGCCAAGAGAACGCGTCTATTGTTCATTCGCGCCTGATCCGCCAACTTGAACCCTTCAAGCTGGTGAGGCATCACATCGCTGTAATGGGCGCGGGTGAGGAACCAGAAAAAAGAGAGAACCGTCAGGTTTGCGGCGCCCATTCTGCGCGTGCCCACCGCATCCACCATGATGTATTCCGGTCCCGCAAAGTGTAGATCGTGGATAGGCGAGCCTACCTCCGCGCGAATTCGCGTGACGCCGATTTCCGTCATCAAATACAGCGCGAAGAATATCCCCGCCACCACCAGCGACATGCCCGCCTTCCAGCAGAATAATATGAGAAAAGCGAATCCGAGCACCAATCCCAACATGGCGTTCCTATAACTTAACGGTTCTGTCGTGCCATCGTCCCTCTCCTCCCGCTTGGCAAGATGGAATATAGATTTGACGATACGCGCCAAATGCCCCCTGCCAATCCATAAGGCAATGACAAAAAGGGCGATATAGGCACCGGTGCTCTGCTCTGGAAATTCCGGTCGCTGGCGAAATCCCATGACGCTCCCGAGGATTATTTGTGCTTTCCAAAAGAAGAAAAAGAACCAGCACGAGAAAGCGATATCCAGCGGAATGAGAAAGATGAGACCGAGAATGAACGGACGAAATGTTAGCATCGTGGTCCCCAGCGCATTCCAGGGTTTCGTTGTAAACAAGGTACCGAGGTCGTACGGTTTGACTCGCAGGTAGGGCACTGTGGGAAAAAAGAAGTGTAACCCGTTTACCAAACTAATCAGACTAACCACGCCAAAACTAATCAGGAACAGTCTGTTGGAGAACAACTTGGAGGCGGGGTTGGTCATGTGGAACGGGAGTTGTACAATCGGAAATGTCAATCGTTCCCGATCTGCCCACTGTTTGCGAATGATGATATTGATGCAAATCATCACGAACATCAGCACACAGATGAAACCTGACCATATCAATATCGGACTGAGCCAGGCGTCAATGTGCCGAGCCGTATAGAGCGAGGACTCCGTTTTTACACCGGTGATATATCCATCCAGCGTCCACTGATCGGTGATTGCAAGCCACCTGGGAATGTAACGTCCAAAGAGTTCACTCCATTCGTTCTCCGGCGTCGCCAGACCAAACGGGGCAGCCATTGACGGAGGAAGAATCTGAAGCATACTGTGACCGACCAACCCCGCAGATTGACTTAACATAATGTATAGTGTAACCAGTTCACCCTGCCGAAACACGAGTTTGGGCGAAATCTTGCGAAGCGGGATATTGAGTCCCATGAAGACGAGGACATTGAAGACAACGTTAAAAAACAGCGCGATGAGCGTCGAGTGCGCGGAATAGTAAATCGCCTCCATCTGCATAATCCAGTATGAGTTTAACGGGATTAACAAAGTAGCAATCAGTATTACGCGCCACGTAACAGCGGCATCCTGTTTTCGGTTGTCAGAGGCCATTTGATAGATGATTGTGCCGAGAGGTTAGTAGGGAACGAAGGCGGCGCTGTAACCAGATAAAGAAATCTTGCAGTGGATAGACAATCGCTTATCTGTATACAGTGCTTCCGCTTAAAGGGATAGGATGATTGTGAGGGAGAATCGAAAACAATGGGATCACTGTTCATGGGCCTGATCGGAGTTGATAGTACTTCAAGATTACAAGCGTTCGGTTTGGGCAAACAGGATCGATCTTCAACCGCGTGCGGGTTCTGTCATTGTCTCTTTCGCCTGGCGGCCAAGTTCAGCGAGGTGCCCATCGTTTGCCATGACTTGCTCTAGGTGGCGCATCCGCTCCGGGCCGGCGGTAGCGACCATAATCTCTCCATACACTCGTTCGACCCAATACCGTGCATGTCCGCTGATGTAACCGCGAAGCGTGTCCAACTGGTTCTCGGGGTACCGTTCGCAGAGGTTAATCGTGAACATTCGCCGTCGCGTACTTCCACCGAAGGCGGCATGTTTGGTGTTGTGATTAAAGCAAACAACGTCGCCCGGCATGGTTTCCAATGTCACAGCGGGCACATCCCTGCCGTGAGAATTCCATAATTCCTGGCTCTTACCGACTTTTTCGGCGAGTGAATTCGCATATGTGTCGCCGGGTAGGTGGCTCCCCGGGATGACGCGAATAGCCCCTGTATCGCGAGTCAAGGGATCAAGGTAAAACGCGATTTTGATGTGGGTGAATCTTGGATGCCAGCCATCGGAATGCCAACCGGTGTCGCCCACGTAGTAGTTGCCGTCGCTGCCCATGTAATTGAAGTCATCGCCGAGTAGGCTGGCGGCAATACCATGAATTTGTGCGTCATCAAGCAGCGCGCACAGTCGTGCACTTTGATCGATGAAGGGAACGATGCAGGAGCGTGCTTTGCCTTCATGCGGTTTGCCATGGTGTCCGCCCCCGCGCGCCTCCCAAACCGCTTCAAATTCGCTGTCGATCTCGTCGATCTGGTGTTCCAGCAGTCCGGGGAAACTTAGGAAACCGAATGTCCGAAAAAAATCGAGTTGATGGTCGGTCAATTTGAACGGTGCCATTGTGAAATCATCCTTTTTCTATTGACATGCGATGCGAGTTGTGGTCATTACAACTATTAACTCCGAAGGCGATGAAAAACCGAGCAATCAACTGACTTAATCGTCAGGGATCAAACGAATGGATGTTGAGCACGATCATTCATCCCAAAAAAAGTCCTGTAATTGTTTAGTTCAGTCCAGAACTTACGCGCCAACAGGAAATCGCGACCTAGAGATCGCTCCTACATTACGCTCACGATGTAGGAACATGGATTAAACTGCAGCACGACGAACCAACATACCCGAAACAGATTGATAGACTAAACAGTTACAAAGTCCTGATAGCGTTCCGATAGAGACCTCCTTGCACGACATTGGAAAGACTCATTGCCCCTAATAATGCACTGCATATACAGCGAGTGGTATGACTTGATAATATTTGGTGGTCTCGGCGTTCAGTGAAAGGACCGCAGCCGACTGACAGGATCAACCGAGAGCAAAGATGACGTTGAGTACCGTTCTGCCCCCCTGATTACACCCGTAAGACGATGAGGACTCAGGAAGAAATCCGAAAAATCAAACAGTTACCTTAATTTATCGTGAATCGTATTACAGCAGGACTGTGAACAGAAGATTAAGACTTTATCTGCCCCCAGACCGTCGCGATTTTCCCCTTAACGTCAACTGCCTGCGCTTCGACCAGCCCCTCGTCCATCACTTTCGTTACCTCTAGTTGAGTCAATGCCCTTCTAAAGATAAAGACTTCGTCAAGGCTTCCCGCCCAGCCTCGGCGTTCATTAAATTTGGTATTACCGATGCGGAAGTTCTCCCGAGAGGGTCCCACGGGGTGGTCAGACCCTAGGTCAATATAAAATTTACCCCTCTTTTGACGATCTGGCTTCCCGTTGTGATACCAAATGCCCTCCCTGCCTTGACGAACGAAGACGACATGGTTCCATTTCTCTGGTTCCAGTTGGACAGTATTTCTTGGATTTCCTATTGCGTTCCAATTGATTACATTGCCGATGACAATCCTGTTCCAATTGACCAAACAGTTGCTCTGTTCAAATGCAAACCCGGTGTCCGCTTCATGTTGATCCTTTCCCGCGAAGATAGTTGCCCAGCAAATTTGCGCCAAATCGGGTTTTATCCAACAGCCGAAAGAAAAATCAACACTTTCTATCTTGACAGGCGCATTCATTTCGACCCAAGCGCCGCTTTCACCTCCGTTGAAGCTCAGAGCTGTGCCGAATTGTCCTTCAACGAATTCAGGTTTGCGCCCAAACTCACCGTGAAGTCCATTGCCGGAAGAGTCTTCGACCGTTTTGCCTTTCCCTTCATCAAAGAGCCACATAGCCACGATGTCGTCCAAGAATGGTTGAGCATGACTGTTCCCTGCGAAGATCAAACAAACAATGAAAAAGACGAGAAAAAAACAAGCAAATCTATTTGACATTCCTGCCATGATCTGCACTCCTTTTGTTTTGATGTAATTTGGATGAGGCAAGTTTCTTCGGCATCGCAATCATTTCAACCTGTCCCGTCCCACGAACTTGACTATTTCGGTTGAAGAACGTTGCATATCATCTTCATTGAGTATTTGCACTGATCCGACTCAAGATTGGGACTTTATCTGTCCCCAGACTGTTGCGAGTTTGTTTTTTACTTCTACTGTTTGCGCTCCGACAAGCCCCTTTTCCATGACCGTTGTAACCTCAACTTGGGTTAGTGCCCTCTTGAAGACAAAGACTTCGTCAAGAACACCCCTCAAGGTCAGGCCGTCATCATATATGGGGCGCCAATGCGGAAGTTCTTTTTGTTGGGTGTCACCGGGCGATTCGAGCCTAAGTCCACGTAAAACTTTCCCCGTTTTGGGCGATCCGGCAACCCGTTGAGATACCAAATCCCTTCCCTTCCTTGTCTTACGAAGACGACATGGCTCCATACATCCGGATTCACACGCACGGTGTTTCTTGGATTGCCTATTCCGTACCAATTGATTACACCGCCTATGACTATCCTATACCAATTAGTCGAACATTGGCTTTGATCGAATTTAAATCCGGCGTCTGAAACATTTGCATCCCTGGCGCTCAGGATATTTACGTGGCAAACTTGCGCCGCATGGGGTTTCATCCAACAGCCAAAAGAAAAATCCACAGTATCCACCGCAACGGGCGCTTTCATTTCAATCCAATCGCGCTCCTCTGGTCCGCCAAATTCCAGAGCTGTGCCGAATTTTCCCTCAACGTATTCCGGATCGCCCCTAAACTCACCATCGTGACCATTGCCGGAAGAATCCTCGACGGTGTTGCCTTTTCCTTCATCGAAAAGCCAAATACCTTCGACCTTGTTCAAAAACGCTTGGGAATGGCTTTTGCCGGTAAATATCAAACAAACTACGAAACAGGCGCCGCAAAGACGCAAAAGCTGATTTACTGTCATTGTCATGGATTTAACCCTTTTTGTTTTGGCAAGATTAAAAGCAACTCGAATATCCATTTGCCTAGCACTTACGCAGTAACAGGAGCGCCGAACGTCCCCGGAGATTGGTTGAGCGACTGAACAAGGAGGTCAAGCAGGCGAATAGTGCGCGCGATAGCAAATCCTGCGATTGAACTCCCGCAGGAATCTCTCTTTAATTGTCAAATCCCCGATTTTCCATCAAGTAACACTTTCTCACGGTTAACCAAGGAGCGAAAAACGAGTGTTGCTTGTTGAAAGAATTATTCCGACAGGGATAATGGGATGACCTAGTAACATGCCACATTGCGCTCCGCTGGAGCGCGAACATCGGACGCATCACGATTCTATTTACATTGCACAGGATCTACTATCGCACTCACTATGGGATCTTCTATGGGAACGCTATCGCGCGCGCTATCCGCTCAGTTGAGGGATCTCTATCGCATTCGTTATCCACTCAGTTGATCGTTCGTTTGATCCTCTGGAGTGAAACCATTCTACGAAGGAACGCTTTTTGAAAACCTGTCATAGAGCGAAAAATGAGTGTTCCTTGCTGAAAGAATTATTCCGGCAGGGATAATGACGTGCTCTCAACTTCTAGAGTGCATACTAACGCAAATCACCACAAACGGTTTGGTTACCATGACGCAAACAAATTCTTGGGCATAGGGCAGCAAAAGGAATTATGAAATGCGATCTGCCACTGGATTAGGATTTTATCTGTCCCCAGACCGTTGCAATTTTGTCTCTCGCGTCAACCGACTGTGCCCCGACCAGCCCCTTCTCCATTACCTTTGCAACTTCAAGCTGAGTCAATGCTCTTTTGAAGATAAAGGCTTCGTCCAAGATGCCCTTAAAGGACCTACCCTCGGCAAAAATGGCGGTGCCGATGCGGAAATTTTCTCGAGAGGGACCCACCGGGCGCTCCGTTCCCAAGTCAATATGAAAATTGCCGCGTTTTGCGCGATCCGACTTTCCGTTGAGATACCAAGTCCCGTTCCTGCCTTGACGCACAAAGACTATATGATTCCACTGCTCGGGCTCCGGGCGAACGGCGTTTCTGGGATTGCCTACTCCATCCCAATTGATTACGCCGCCGATGATAATCCTAAACCAATTGTCGAGACAGCCACTTTCTGCAATGGCAATCCCCGCATCTCCCCCGTCATGATCTCGGCTGGATAGCACATTAGCCCAACAATTTTGTGGCATGTCGGGCTTCATCCAGAATCCCATGCTGAAATCGACAGTGTCAACCACAATCGGCTCGTCCATTTGTATCCAATCGCCCTCCTCTGGACCACCGAAGTCGAGGGCTGTGCCGAATTTTCCTTCTACAAATTCCGGTTTGCCCCTAAACTCACCGTGATGGCCGTTGCCGGAAGAATCTTTGACAGATTTGCCCTTAGCTTCATCAAAAAGCCACATGGCCTCAAGCCCCTTCAAAAACGGTTGAGCATGACTACTCGCGGTCCATGTCAAAGAAGTAATCAAAAAGGCGACGCAAAGACGCTTAAACCTAGTTACCGTCACTGTCATGGTTCGAACTCCTTTCGTATTGATTCGATCTCAATTACATCAACCGTGGCACCATTGCAATCGTGCCGACTTCAGCCATTCCACATTTCAAAATTCGGAGAACATCGGTTAAATCAGGGCATCGTATCTGCATTGCCACGGCGATATGGTGAACAAAACTCTGTGTAGCGAAGAGACTTAACGGATTTCAACTGAACCATGCCCGCCGATTATTTCCAACTTCTCTTACCTCGCTCTCTGGTCACACCTGAACCCACCCACGAGTAGGATCGCAGTCTGGTAGAATTGCCCACGTAAATGTTCGTAATTGGGTAAATGCACCCCCATTTAGAAGCAGCGCGACAATGTGTTAGTAATCCTCCATTTTGGCGTTGGCCCTCTCCTCACTCAGGGCGCCTTCTACTCCTTGTAATCGTGTTCAACGGTGTGTTGTTTTCATCCGCCACGGCATTCACATCGCCACCATATTCTATCAAAATCTCTATGATCGCTGCAATTCCATTCCGTACCGCGCATCCGAAAAGGTCGGAAGCCAAAGTTTGAGACGCCGGCATTCAGGTCACTACCATGAGTACTCAGAAACTCCACGAGTTTTTTTGTCCCAGAGATATTCTAACCGCACCGCCGATAATGTAATCCAAACCACAATCAGCGAATCAAGTCCGTAGGTTAAGTTGAACTTCGTGAGCCCCAACTCAATGAATGTAAAAGCACGGTCCGATACCTTGCGATTCGGAGCGGGGATAATTCGGAAATCGTTCCTACCGCTCTCCCTTTCTCCCAATAAAATACACCGCCGACGCTAAAATATGCGCATGCCTGTTCCGCATCAAAAGATAATCCAGCCACACCACAGGAAACGTAACCCACCCCACAATCAGCGAAATCAGTTTCGCCAACACCAGATTCCCGAACGAGAAAAACAACCCCACATACTCCCGGAAAGTCCAGTGTAACGATGTCGTCGGTCCCGCGCACGCTCCTCCCTCAATTCGCACAAACTCCGAAAATAGGTGATTGATCCCTGGCACTGTGTAACGCTGGTAGTCGTGCGGCGAGGCGTGAAACCCTTGCAAGAACGGCACCGCGGCACAAACGTGCCCTCCGGGCTTCAGAACGCGATGCATTTCCGACACCACTCGAGTCGGATCTTGCACATGCTCAAGCACCGCTTCTGAAATTACGGCATCGAAAACCGCGTCCTTGAACGGCAGCTTATGCCCGTCGCCAAGCACATCCACATTTGGCGTGGCTTCGATTTCGAGGTTGATGGTGTTCGGCGTGCGTCGATCAAGCCCGGATCCCAAATCAAGAACTCTTGCCTCCCGTCCAAGTTCACGCAAAACCCTTTTCACACCTTTATCCCAGCGCGGAGCCGGGTAAGGGCACCCCATGAAGATCGAAAGAAATCGAGACTGACGTAGACGATGTTTTATCTTTGAGATTCGGTCCGATGGGCGGGTAGGGTCTTCCATTGGGACAAGGTTGGTAGGCGGTGTCCACTCTATTTGGATGGTGTAATTTTAACGTTTTTTGATTCGGCAGTAGCTACGAGTTCTCTCACGATTTGCACCGTCAGCTCAGCCAAGTTTCGAGTATAGATTTCATTATCTCTTCTTGAATCCGGGGATTCACGGTATTTCGCCCCGCGGCGCGAAGCTCCAGCCATACGCTGACTTGCGACGGTTAATGCCGTTGCAACAACTTCAACCGGCGCGTCGATGGGCGGCGGATCTGCTTCCTCGCCCGGGTTGGAACGCAACTCAGGCGTGAATTCTAATGCATCCGAGAATTCATTTCCTAGGGACTTCCCCGCCAAGAACGCCTCCTGCCTCGATTCCAAAATCTCAAGCACCTGCTTCGCCGCAATCTGCTCCGCGAACCGCTTGGAGCCGCGCAACGGTTCCGGCGTGCTGTGCCGTGTCTGACCGTACCTGACCTCAACGCCCCAACTCGGCTCATTGGGGTTTCCGAATTGTGTCACCTCGTAAGACGGATCGCCCAGATTCCTCACATGACAATACTCTTGCAGCAAACCTTTGTAATTCTCGACAATTAAACTGGATGTGCTATCAGACATTTCAATCTATAAGATCTACGATTCCTTGCAAGATGCTATCAACCAATCGAAAAGAGAGGACCATCGAAATTCTGGATAGTTCGTTCAATCATTGTCTACGGTGCCGGCATACGATTTAATTATACCTGCATAGTCGGATATACTCAATACGAAAATTACCAATTCAGTCTATTGTGCCTGGTAGGGGACGACCCCCGCGCCACCCCTCGATTGGGATGAACATTGTCTATCATCTCCATTTACGTCGCCACGTATTGCCAATCACCTGAAGAAATAACGACATTATGCCACCCTCCATCCGCATACCATCGATCGTGACATTTTAGCACCATCATTTAGAGCGACAAAATGTCGCACGTCTGCACCATAATCAAGCATCTCGGAATGGCACGGCTCTTGCTGCTAAATACGGTGATTTAGAGCCTCTGCTCGGGAGCAGGGGTAACTTAATCTAATTCTACAGTGTCAGAAAAAACCTATAAGGAGGAATACGAATAATGGCACTTGTACCGCTTGGAGATAGAATTCTCGTTAAGCGTATTGAAGAAGAGGAACAAACAACGAGCGGCGGAATCATCATCCCCGACACCGCTAAAGAAAAGCCGCAGGAAGGCGAGGTTATTGCCGTTGGTAAGGGCCGCTTGCTTGATAATGGCGAGCGCCAGGCTGTCGATGTCGTCGCAGGGGACAAGGTGCTGTTCGGAAAGTACGGTGGCACTGAAGCCACGCATGATAACCTTGAATATCTGATTCTGCGCGAAGATGATATCTTGGCAAAAATTACCTAATTCTTAGGAAGGAGGCATTAACATGGCAGCCAAACAACTGGCTTTTGACGAGGATGCCCGTAATGCGATCAAGCACGGCGTTGATGCGCTTGCCGACGCTGTCAAAGTTACGCTAGGTCCAAAAGGGCGAAACGTCGTTATTGATAAGAAGTTTGGGGCGCCGACCATTACGAAGGACGGTGTCACTGTCGCCAAAGAGATTGAGTTGGAAGATCCGAACGAAAACATGGGCGCGCAGATGGTTAAGGAAGTGGCTTCCAAAACCAGTGATGTAGCTGGGGATGGAACGACCACGGCGACCATTCTTGCTCAGGCGATTTACCGCGAAGGTCTCAAGAGTGTTGCAGCCGGACACAATCCGATGGCGCTCAAGCGTGGTATTGAGAAAGCTGTTGAATCAGCGGTCAACAATCTACACGCTCTAAGCAGAGAAATTGGCGAAAAAACCGAAATCGCGCAAGTCGCAGGCATTTCAGCGAACAACGATCAAGCCATTGGCGATTTAATTGCCGACGCCATGGAAAAGGTAGGTAAAGATGGCGTTATTACGGTGGAGGAAGCCAAGAGCCTTGAGACGACTCTTGAGGTTGTCGAGGGAATGCAGTTTGATCGCGGATATCTCTCCCCGTACTTCGTCACGGACGCCGATCGGATGGAAGTGATTCTTGAGGATCCTTACATTCTAATCCATGAGAAAAAGATCAGCGCACTTAAAGACCTCGTGCCTTTGCTCGAAAAGAGCGCGCAACAGGGGAAACCGCTCCTGATTCTTGCCGAGGATGTCGAAGGTGAAGCGCTTGCAACATTGGTAGTCAATAAGATTCGCGGCACAATCCAAGCTGCAGCCGTCAAGGCACCCGGTTACGGTGATCGCCGGACGGCCATGCTTGAGGACATTGCCGTTCTCACTAATGGTCGCGTGATTTCTGAAGATCTGGGAATCAAGCTAGAAAATGTGACGCTCAATGATCTGGGCACCACCAAGCGTATTGTCATCGACAAAGACAACACCACGATTATTGAGGGTGCGGGGAGCAAGGAATCTATCCAAGGGCGGATCAACCAGATTCGCAGCCAGATTGAGGATACAACATCCGATTACGATCGCGAGAAGTTGCAGGAACGCCTTGCGAAACTCGCCGGTGGTGTCGCTGTGATTAACGTCGGTGCGGCAACGGAAGTCGAGATGAAAGAGAAGAAGGCTCGCGTCGAGGATGCGATGCACGCCACACGCGCTGCTGTCGAGGAAGGTATCGTAGCCGGCGGTGGTGTTGCTCTCGTTCGCACAATTGGTTCGCTTGATAGCGTTCAAGCGTCCGATTCGACGGAGGAACTCGGTGTTGCGATTGTTCGTCGCGCACTTGAAGAGCCGCTTCGTCAAATTGCCCACAACGCGGGACAAGAGGATTCCGTCGTGCTTGCTAAGGTCAGAGATGAAGGCGACAACGTTGGTTACGATGCGCTGAGAGACGAGTTCAGCGACATGTTCCAAGCTGGCGTCATCGACCCGACGAAGGTCGTTCGCGTGGCGCTTCAGAATGCTTCGAGCATCGCCGCATTGATGATCACGACCGAGGCGCTGGTCTCCGAGATTCCGGAAGAGACTCCCCCGGCTCCGCCGATGCCCCCGGGCGGCGGTGGAATGGGTTACTAAACCGTTCAGCGGACCGCAAAAAAGGGAGTGAAGGCATAAAGCCCTTCACTCCCTTTTTTGTAGGGTGCGCATTGCGCACCAGTCTTTCCTCGTAACGAAACAGATTTTCTCCCGAAAACTCGGTTCTATATGGCACTAACACTGTCTACATGAAATTTACTTGTAGGAGCGAGTTTCAGTTCGCGACCTTCCATTTCACATTACGTGTGACGCGTATTATCCCACTTCCTCTCCATCCAATCTACCGACATGCAGGTCAATTTCGTCGCGCGCCTCAATTTTGCTTACCCGTCCATCGGTCATATGGAATATCCGATCAGAAACATCAAGCATTTTTGTGTCGTGTGTGGCGGTAATGATTGTTACGCCGTTGTCCTCGTTCAGCTTCCTAAGCAACGCGATAATTTCTAATCCTGTTCTCGTGTCCAAGTTTCCCGTTGGCTCGTCCGCCAACACTATAGCTGGATCGTTCGCCAAGGAGCGCGCAATGGCGACACGCTGCTGTTGACCGCCCGATAGCTCCAGTGGTTTATGCTGAACCCGCTCCCCTAGACCCACAAGCGTCAATAAGTCAACAGCCTTGTCGCGGCTCTCATCGGCGGACATTCCCGCGAAGATCATCGGTAGAGACACGTTCTCGAGCGCAGTCATTACTGGAATCAGGTTGAACGATTGAAAAATGTACCCGATTTTTCGGCAACGCAGCCACGCCAATTCGTAAGCATCCAGTTGAGCTATGTCAACCTCGTCAATATAAACTCTCCCCTCCGTTGGCTTATCCAATCCGCCAATCATGTTGAAGAGGGTCGACTTCCCGGAGCCCGATGGTCCCATGATTGAAATATATTCGCCCCGCGCGATCTGAAAGTTCGCGCCGCGCAATGCTTCGACGACCGTGGTGCCCATTTCATACTTCTTGATAAGATTCCTTACCCGCACCGTGTTTTCTTTCGGCAAATCTCGCCGAAACCGCGTTGGTATTTCAAGCGGAACCGCGCCACCAGGGGGTTGAGATGTTTGAACTTCTGCCATGGGCTATTTCTTTCCTCCCTTCATATCTTTCGGTACAGCAAACCCTATAATACCGCGTTTACCCAACTGACGCATATACGTGAAAAGCGATGTCTCCGCCTCCTTGCGTGTCATCTGATAGCGGCTGCAAAGTTGCTTGACGACGTGACCAACCGTATTATGTCCGTCACAAAGCTGCCAAACAAAGGATCCGACATCGTCCAGAACAATGACCCGCCTGTCCGGCAGCATAAACAGTTTCGACGCAATTCGAATCCAAAATCTCTGCTTCTGGGGAATTACCAATGACACCTCCTGTTTGTCATCAACTTCCCACTTGATGAGCTGATTCCGTAGCGGCAACGCTTTCAGCACATCCCGGCGATTGAAGTCAGAATCCGGTCGCTTCTTTAGCCTTAATTTATATAGAAGTGCGTTAAGCATGCCTCGGCATCTCCAACCGTTTCTAATGACAATTTATACTTGCCGCCACATCCTCCCCAATCTTGGCAGCGTCACGCTTGGCGATAGCCTGGACGACATAAATCCGATTTGATTGATGGCAACGCCAAAGATTTGCCGCGAATACCTGACGCCGCATCACCTTATCCACTGCCAAAACAGGAGCGAATGGAATGCGATCGGTTACGCGCGTTTGCTCGCCAATCACTCGGAGCTGTTCGTCCCCGTCATGCATCCGTGAGGTTATCTCAAAACCGTATCCTCCGATGGCTTTCGCATATTTTGTACGGAACCATGATTCCAGGTCCTGCTCTTTAAGCGTTACATCCGCTACACCGTAACGTTCGATGCTAATCTTGCGGCTCCCGTCGGCAAATGAGAAAAGCAAGTATCCGGAAAGCAGTTGGTGTTTCCCCAATCGATAGCGACGCGGAACCTCCACATTGAGATTATAAGCGCTCCAAAGCACATTCTGATCGGTCGGATGATCTTGCACCGATTGCAATACTCTAACAGTTGTTGCGCGCAGATTCTCTTTGAGATGCCCCATAACCTGCACAATCGTTATGCGCTTACAGGTGTGGCAGTGGAAGATGATACCGTTTGCGCGTATGTCCCCTTTCCATGTGAAACTGACGACCTCGCGCCCTTCGAACACGGATTCATCTTTAACCAAATTCACATGCCGCTGAATGTGCAGCTTAGCCTCTTTACGCTTATAGTTCTTGCGCACGAGTTTGAAATACTCATCC
This sequence comes from Candidatus Poribacteria bacterium, assembly GCA_965204085.1. Classification (GTDB taxonomy): domain Bacteria; phylum Poribacteria; class WGA-4E; order WGA-4E; family JAJDTR01; genus JAJDTR01. The sequence goes on from CBDBEE010000003.1 coordinate 1,814,040, forward strand.
AGCACCCGTCCAAGATCGGGCTTTTTCTTCTTGGATTGCGCCCACTTCAACTCCAGACGCGGCATCTCCTCGCCGTCCAACCTCAGGTATCCATCTTTCTCATCTCCCGATAATCCGCTCAACTCCCAGTTGGAAGGAATCTCAAGTCTAATACCCGCCCAGCCGAATGTCGTCCAATCCATGGTTGGTCAAGTTTCCAACAGTTTCGTGGCGCTACACCTAATTCTAATCCCGCGGATTGAAAACTTCATCGGTAAGGGCTTGGATTTGGCAATCCAAGCCGAGCGGGAAACAACTGTGAGTGGATTAAATTGGAGTCACCATAGTAGAAACCAAGTTTTCAAGAAAAAACTCGGTTTCTGCGTCAGAACGGTTTCACGATCACCGCTTTTGACACCAGAGCAATCGCCACCGTACCCATTCCGATTAGACCTACACCGCATGCGAAACCGGCAGCCAATACCGGATTAAACATGAACCACCGCTTCAATCCAAACCGCTTAATCATATAGAATCGACCGAGTACCGCACCAATCAGTCGAGGCGTCATCATACCCGGGTCGGCTCCAATACCCCCCGCTATTCCGTAGAACCACATGCTCGGCATCTTGAACACCCACAGCAATCCGTACAAAGCGAGATTCGATGTAAATCCTGCGGCAACATAATCACCGCGAATCGCCTGCAACATCTGACTGTTGCCATCGCGGAGAGAAGTCTTCCAGAGCGCTTCATTGGTAGCGTGAATCGGCCACCACGTTTGCACATAAGGATACTGCGACGAAGGAATAGGCGCGATTTTCCAGATGAAATGATAAACAACAATACCCGAGACCAGCAGAATTGGCATAATCAGCAGTTGTGCCGCGATATTGCTTGTAAACGTTGTCCCGGTCAGTTCAAGCACACGCCACCCCTGTGTTCCACGCCCGTAATCTTCGTCGGGCAGTTGAACGAACCAGATGTCAATCTCCTCGTAGCGGCTGAGGATAAAGGTGGTTTCATGGATATAAGGGATTTCAAAAAGATCGCGACCCAAAATTCCGAACGTTCGCGCAGTGATGTAGGAATTCAACGGAGTGTAAAGGAACGCGAAACCGAGAAGGAACGTGAGCGGGAAGTTTGGAACCATCCAGTGCACCAGCCACACGAACGCTCCCATGCCAAAGAGCCATAGAATTCCCATCAGCCAGATCGGGAAATCGCCGCGTCCCGGCGGTGGCCGGAGCGAACCGCGCTGACCCGTCTTCTGAGATTGTGACTTTCTGAACTTGATCAGCATCGGGATAGATGCCGCCATACCGACGATTGCGAAACTGAACGACTTGCCCATGCCGTAACTCAGCCAAAAGTCAAGGCTATTAAAGAGTCCGACTCCCCGTACATCCAACCCCGCTTTCCACTGGTGGAGTATCTCATACCGGTACAGAATCTGTGGGTTTAAGACAAACTGCGTTAACATCGCAGTGATGAATTCCGATATGATTATCGGGAACGGCATCACAAATCCGACCAGCATCTGCCCAAAATCGGTGGAAAGCGCAAACACCCCGGTCGGAGCAAATCCCTCGATGCTTGGCGTGAAGTCAATGAATGGAATTTTCAGAATCTCAATCGGTGTCGTCATCATGACGCCGGTAAGTGACGGCACCCCCACATAGATGAATCCCCAAATCAGACCCGCCATCGATCCGATAGAAAAGACGCGCCAGCGCCATGTCTCGGTTCGTCCGGTAGTTTCAGCCAAAGCTGTTGCACCCTGTGCATCTATCGGTGCTAACGGATAGGGTAGCCGCTCAAGGTCGGCAGTAAGTCGAAAAAGAATGTAGCCGGCGCTGATACCCCGTATAGTTCCGAGAAGTTTCATTATGAGGAAGATTGCAATCGGCCAGAACCAGTCCATGTGCAAGAGCGATCTCTCGGCAATGGCAATCGAATCCCTCGCGGGCGCAACCCAGAAAGGAATCTTATCCGCAATCTCATAAGATTCCGCTTGCGGGGTATTGATAAAATAGGCGTACCAAATAAAACCGCGATACTGAAGCCCCGACCCAACGGCGGCTCCCGTTAATCCGAGCAGCATATACAGTTCTTGCCGCCTGGCAGTTGTAAACGACCGGCGCGCCAGCTCCGTGAACAGAATGACAGCCACCCACGGCGCGGCCCCTGCGCCTGATTGCCCGGATACGTAGCTAAGATAAATTGATCCCGGCATCATCAGCAGTCCGACAAAAAGCGCGCCTAGAAACACCTTTAGCGTCAACCCCGACTCAAAGGTTCTGATTCCGCCATCTATATCATATCGCTGTGCCCAAGCTTGCCACTCATCTGCTTGCGATATTCTCTCTCTCGCCAAATGTAGTTTTCTCCTTTCGATTTAGCTCAAGACCACGACTCCGTTACACGCCTCAACTGGCGTGCTGTATATCATTCTTCCTCATCTTTGTGCTGGTAGACTTCCTCCCATATGTGAGCGGCGATAATTCCAACGATTATCACTGCTGCGGCAAACACCTGCCACTGCCATCGTCCATCGAATAAGAGAATTCCGGCAAGCCATATAAGGGACCCAACAACGATAATTGTGCTTATCAATCTTTCCATAACGCTCTAAATCTCCCTTTGAAGACAACGCAATCTCTGTGCAGTACACTTCATCAATCGGCTGGCTGAGGCGCAAGTTCCACGGTGCCGCTCGTGTCTTCATTCGCTTCACGTTCCTGACGCCCACGGTCATGAAATTCGCCGCGAATGTCAGCGCTGAACGTCCGCCAAATTAATAGCTGTTTCCGCACGAGATTCAAGAAACGTCGGTTAACTCGTTTCCATGAAGCGATTTCGCCGCTTTCCCGATGTACATCCAGTGTAATACTATATAGGTCCTCCTCCTCTCCGCCCACTGGAGAGGTGATGAATCGTATCGACTGGCTGACGCCTAGATCGTAGGGGGCGAGCCAAACCATCATGCTAATCGAATAGGAACCTTCCTCTTCAGCATTCTCCCCCACGCTCGTTTGGCTGAACGTAACCTGATCAGTGTAAAAGTCGCTAGCCGATTCATCCGCATGTGCATCGAAATAGTCTCGCATGAATACATTCAAACCGAGCGATTCCTCGGACAGTACGGTAAATGGCAGACTGAAGTGCCATTCATCACCCTCCGGTTCAGGTAATTTCCACTTGCGTTCGATATCGGGTACCGCCATGCGAGATGCTTTGATCGCTGGATAAAGTGTGCTCCCGATGACCACGATCATGACAATGATAGTTGCCACCACAGTAGACATTGAAGAATAATTCAAGGTCAAACCGGCGAGCCATCCAAAGTTGACCATAACCGTAGCGGTAGCTTGTCCCAAGAGATAACCCAAAACAGCGCCGACGATCGCATAAACACATGCTTCGGCGAGGAAAAGAAATGCAATGTGCACGGGAGCAAGCCCAACCGAACTATAGATTCCTATTTCCCTCACTCGTTCGTAGACTGCACCGAGCATCGTATTCAGTACAATCAGCGCCGCAATGAGAATCGGTATGAATAGATTACCCATTCCGCTGAAGGAGGTCATCCCAATTGAACTGTACAGGTATGTATCCTTATCGCGGCCAACAAAGAAATCAAGGGCAACTCGACTCATCAGAGGCGACATAATCAGATCGAGTTTGTCGATTCCGCTAAAGATGTCCGGGTCTCCTTCCAATGGGTCCATATTGACAGCAACGCTTCTTAGCGTGCCGCCCTGATTCATGACCACCTCATAAGGCAGTATCGCAACACTGTCCGGCACCAAATGCAGGTACTTCTGCAGTTCCCCTTCCAAAGTTTCATCCCCCTGCGCCCCGCGAGACTGCTGCTGTTGCATCAATTGGTAATCAACCGGTGTCATCTCTTCGCCATCGTTATCGGTCAAGTCTTTGAATCCGATACCAAGCACTCCGACCACCGTGAAATTGGCGCCGTAGACGGAAACCGTAGCCTTGCCTACATCAGTCTCTGAAATCTTCAATACATCCGCTATCCCTTTGGGGAGGATGCAGGCATAGGGCCACGACGTAGGCCAAGAATCTTCATCCATCGGATCAAACCATTTGCCGTATTGGAGGTGCAAATCGATACCCGTGGCAGCAGGTTCGTTAGGTGTCATTCCAATGAGCATGTTTGCGGCATAGGGCAGTAGTTGACCGGTCTTCGGATCTCGTGGTGGAACAGGGTCCGCCGGATTTGGAGTGCGCGTCAACTGCACGAACGACTGGTCGCCAGTACCGGACGATTGATACCATGCACGGGGTGCCACCACGTTGTGAACAGTGATAAATCGTGAAGATTCATCTACACCAGTAGCTCCTGCAACCGATGCTTGTATAGTGGTCGCGTCGCCAGATGGCCCATCAAGCACCGGAGATTCCTCCGCTGTCTCAACATATGGCGTCAAGAGTGAATCAATCTCCGAATCTGTCTTTCCTCTCCTTTTGAACAGGAGCCGCGCATCGTTCTCTGGTATCTTCGTCTTGCGCATATCGTTCATGACGGAGGTTAATACGGGTTCCTCTAATGGACGCCAATATTGATCTCGAATCAACATTCCCGTATAACGCGGTGTAACGGCAGGCAAGCTGGTCTTGTTGGGGTGCATAAAGGTTCGGACTGACGTGAATGAAATAACCGTAAACGTAAGAATTACCAATGTGGCGCATGTCAATATCGTTCGTCCGCCCCTCTTCCTCATATTCGATATCCCCAAGCTAAACGCTGCCGCCGATGCCGACAACCTGCCAACATCTGCCTTATATACATTGCTGCCTTCCTGTTTTATCTTCTCCAACTGTTCCTCAAACTTTCGGATGATGATTGAAATTACAATCACGGTAAGAGCAAGAACGATAAAAGCAATCAGGATAATCACGGGGGTGGTCGTAATTTGGAAAGCCGGATGCACCTGAGAAAGGAAGAAAAAGACCGTTAGGAAGATGACCCCTGTCCAGATTATCTGTTTATTGACGCTTGGAGAAGCGAAAAGAAGGCGTTCCATGAAATATGCGAACGGTAACAGGAGGGCAAGATAGAACATTACGCCACTGACCACATCGTTTCCTGTCTTCTTTACATCGGGATAGGCACGTGATTCATAGCCCCACGCTGCACGGGCTAACTTCAGCGCCTGTTGATAATCATTCTGCTGAAGTGCCAATTCTGCTTGCTCAAGATATTCATGCGCATATTCGTGCAGTTTGTCAAGCCGATCGCTCGAAATTCCGAATCGTTTGTAGAGACGCGATCGATTTTCATCGAGCCACCACATGTCCCGCACTACGACGTAAGGGGTCAACCGAATGCTGCCATTCTCTCGTACGACGAAACCCTCGCCCGTGTATAGCGTTGGATTTTTCATCCCGCTTTTCGTCGCTTTAATCAACAACAGACGTTTTCCAATCTGTCCATACGCCATACCGATTTTGATGCGTTCATCTGGCTCGGAATAGACGAGTGCGATGGGTTCGGCAGCGGAAACGCCTTCCTGTTGCCAAGGTTTGGAAATCCCATATTTCTCGGGAGCGCTATCCGATGCCGCTTCGTAAACTTGAAGCTCACGCAAGGTACGCAAATAACGTTGATCGACAAGGTCGTATATTGTTGTTGACACACATGGAAACACGACGACACGGCAGCCACGGCGGCGCGTGTCAATCGGCACTTTATTGGGTAGTAACTTAGCTCCGTAGTTGCCGAGATCCGGCGCGTACACAATATCTCCGGAGTCAGGATCGAGAATATACGCCTCTACCTCCTGTGTACCCGCGATTCGATTTGTCGCACGCCCTTCCATTGCCAGTCCGGCTACCTCAAAGTTACCCTTGTTGTCTCCCATAGTGAATAGGTCGCCCCTCACCCCCATCATTGTCTTGTGCTTACGTCGCAGCGTCAAGATTGGATAAGGAACAGGTTTGTTGGGCAGGGCGCTCTCACGGGCATCAAACTCCACAACATCGCCGAATAGATTACAGTAAAAGTTTCCGACCTTCGCGGCTGTAGGCATTTTCGGATCGCGCATCGCTTGCACCAAAACGGCTGCCAGTGTTTTGACCTGTTGATGCAGATTCCCATCCTCCTTGATATGCATGCGATCGATTGTATCCAAGGGGGTATCAGTAAGGATACGTGCATCTTCAATGGTGGCGAATGCAATACCGGTTTTGCCGGTTAGGGTTGCAACTTCGCTGTCGAAGGCTATCTTGCCCGGAATATACGTCTGCCACGTTTTTCCACCGCTGGCAGAGATTGCATTCACGAAGTTTGTCTCACCGCCGAGACCTACCAATCCAATCAAAGTCTTGATGTCCTCTATTTCGTCTTGCGATAGTGTCGAGGCATCCTCGTGCCTGAGTTGCAGCATGGCGTTAAGACGATTTAGTAATCTGATACTATTCTTCCGATCCTTCCTAGCCGTCCGCACATCGTTGCGGATAAATCGCTCCACCTCCTGCCGGATGTAGTCCATATCCTTGACCATATCCTCGGACGGTTCCCCGCGATCTCGCATCTGCTCAAACTGCATCTTCATTAGGCGCGAGACTCCGGAAAGTTTAACGAGTGTGTCAAAATGCTCGCTGACGAGTGTTTCAAGCGTCTTGCCTTCAACCGCTGCTTTTGATTCAATGGTTCCCGCAACAGTCCACTGATTGTCCAAGACGCCTTGTCGAATCTGATCATCGGTGAAAGTCCACAGGTTTCGGATACGCGCGCCGAAATCCGCGTCCTCCGCATATTCCGCGAGCTTGTTGCCGATGGACGCAAATTCCCGACGCAGAACAAATTCGGGCTGTTGATTGTAGAACCAGCCTTTATTGAAAACACCGAATTTGTCGCTCTGGGTAGAAAAGTCAATTGAGATGAAAAGGGAAGTGTAGTAGCGATTGAAGAGGTCTTGAAGGGTTATCGCTTGCTCAATCTGAGAAATCTTGCGATTGTATTCGGACTTGCTGATTCGGGCTATCTTCTCAATGCGACTCTGGAGATTGCGAAACCGGGAATTCCTGAGCGTGAGCATGTTGTCACGCAGAAGAATCTTTGTTTCCTCGCTGAGATCACGATCAAGTGTATTCAATCGGTTTAGAAGGTTGTTTAGCTCAACAACGTCATTAGCAGCCTTCCTTTGCACGTAAGAAATCAGCATCTCTTCGGACAAGTGGGCATAGATTTGAGCACGCGCTTCAACCGCCTGATCCACTTCCTCCATTGATAAATAGTGACGAAGAACGAGCTCCTCTTCCGCAAGATATGCGCGAACCAATTCACCGTGATTTCGCAGTAGATTCCGAATCCTGTTCTTTTCCAATCGTGCATTTCGCAGTGCTGTCTCAAAGATGGATTGTTTATCCTTCGCGAAGTCTGCAACAAGAATCGTGTGCGACGCGTCGTCTGTTTCGGTCGTTTTCGCCTCTCTTAGCTTTTGTTGGAGCCCGGTCTGAGTGCGATGCAAGCGCTCGACGGTCGGTTGACTCAAATATTGATTTAACTCGGAGATGACTTGCTGCGGATAAAATGCCGGGTCGGTAGCAAGTTGTGTAATCGCCGATTTAATTAGGTTCTCAGCAGCAGCGCTATCGGGAATTTTCGCCAATGCGCGTTCAAGCATCTGTCGTTCAAGGTCGATATAGTCGTTCAACGGTTGAGCCGCTCGATTGGCAATCTTCCTCGATTCCTTAATCTGCTGGAGACCGTAAAAATCAAGGTGGCGGTCAAGAAGCTTTTCCTGTGTGTATTGAAGCGCAAATTTTCGAGAATCGCCCAGTTCCCAGCCTTCCAGATACTCTGAGAGAATCTTGACGTATTCCCAAAGCTGCGTATCCCCGGCGTCCGCATTGATTGGAAGTTCGTAACCGTCGCCTACCCTTCTAGGCAACACGTAGGATTCTGAGGGTTCCCGCGAAAACCTGTCCGCAACCCGCTTTTCTTCAAGATCTCGTTGTATCTGACCAAGCGCCCAGATGTCAAGATGCGCCATAGGCAGCGCCACGTTTTCAAGCAACTCCCGCTGGGCTTTCCGAGATTCCCTCAACGCTTGTGACCGAAGTTGGTCTACTCTTGATACAAGGTCTCGTAGAAAGTGAGTTGTTTGTAAGGAATTTTTCTTGAAGGAAGCCAAATTTGTTTCAAGACGCGATTTTTCCTCCGCGGTAAATCCCTGTTTTTCACGTTTTTTCGTTGTTTCAATTTTCTTCTTCTGTTTCTCTTTAAAGTCTCGCTGTGCGTCGCGGAGAGAGTTGATTTTCCCCTGATTATCGGACAAAGCGGTCAGGGTCGTCGCGAGTGAATCAAGGTCTGTTTCAATCTTGTGCACGTCGTAGTAGAAATCAGGAGGCAAATCCACCAACACACTCCTGTCAATCGAGAGTAACAACTTCCGCCCTAGTTCTTGAAATTCAAACAGGTCTGCGGACAGCCCGCGCCGAAGTCCCTGCATCGTGGGAGTCCCCGGTGAATCCGTGGCTCCGCCGACAGTGTCTTGCCCAATTCCTTCCATGAAGGATCGCATTCCCGCCAAGCCTTGGAAGTGTGCATCAGTTGCAACGAACAGCATAGAGCGTCCGGGGCGGAATTCATCCAGGCTAAAGATGCGCGCCAATTCAAGCAGTGCGGCTATGCCGCCCGTCGGATCGGCGCCGGGAGCCATGGCGGGAACGATAGACATGGAATCATAATATGCCGTGAGGACGACGAGTTCATCTCGTAATATGGGGTCGCCCCCTTCAAGAAAGCCGCGGACATTTTGTCCGGTACGGCGTTCCCAAGTCATAGTACACGTTAAGCGAGCGGAAATATTTTCCTGCGCCATCATTCTTCTAAGTTCCGCTGCGTCCTCTTTGGAAATCCAGAAGCGAGGAATGTTGGCGGGAACGGTCAGGAATTTGTTCTCTGCTTCACCGCGGATTGTTGTCTCCGGTTCGATGAAAATCGCCGCTTTGGCTCCCAACATCGCGGCATTAATCCAGCGGGTACCGGAATTAAAATCGATGAGAACTATGCTACCTTGCGGAATAAAGATGCTTGATTCACTAGCCGCCACAAACTCGCCTGTCTCATCAACCTGTCCGTCCCTATTATTGTCTACGGCGTCTTTGTCATCGCCGGCGACCTCGTCCACATAACCGTCACCGTCATTGTCAATCCCGTCGTTTCCCCATTGGGCGATTTCTTCGAGCGGCGGGATTTCTCCATATTCGTCCACTTCAGTGTCTTCATCGTTGTCGATTCCGTCCTCCGTCTTCTGGAGGTGACCATTCAAAACGTCATCTGTTATGCTTCCACGACTCACTCGGAACCGACGCGAAACGTCTTCGAGCGTATCGCCGGGTTGCACATCGTACCAGAACCCGCCGACATCCAACCCGTTAAAATCAACAAGTTCGGCATCGCCGGCGTACAGCAACGGCGCCGTTAATCCGCCTGTAGGAACAAAAACGGTGTTCCCCTCAATCAGCGCAAATTCTCCTGCTTCATCAATGTCGCCGTCGCTGTCATTGTCACGACCATCAGTCTCCTGATCTTGTAGATACTGATTCTGTGGATTGGTGAGTATAGATGGAACGTCAACTTGGTAAGATTCAGCAATCTCTTCGAGGGTTTCATCGGATTCCACGAAATGCTTGATTCCGTTTGGAAGAAGGGAGGTTCGCACGAGGTTAGGCCAACAGGGAGATATCCTGACGCTCTTGACAACTGTTCCATCCGAGGAGAGTACCTCGAGTTTTCCATCCTCTGCGTCGATCGGCACGGTGATTTCAAATCCGCGCGCTTCAATATTTTGTAAGCCAACTTCAACAAAGCGGTCGAAAACATATTTTGCACCGTTTGCTGCCTCGTCATAACCGGTAACACGCGTAGAGAGGCTGGAAAGCCGAGCAATGTCTTTCCGCATGGCGCCTACCGAAACTTCATCACGAATCTTCACCGCAGTTTCGGAGAGTCCTAGTGTCTGCTGCCCATCGGCGGATATGCTCGCCGGCACAAACGTAAACAAGGCTAATAAACAATATGACAACATTGCACAAAATGTTGCTATTTTATTCATCTATCTTCCTCCAAAAGGACTCTGGACACAGAAAGGATAACAATTCGCCGTTCCAAGCGAATCAGATTCTATCATAGTCAATAAGCCATGTCAAGACACAAAAGCGACGGGAGTACAAAGTTTTCAAGAAAGGTCCGCTCAAGCGGTGAGCACTGAAGCTAACATTCGCATCCTAATCACACGGACACTTGTTTATAGAAATATGCCGCTTTTTGCCGAGGAATAAAGACGGTGGCGAGTGGGACGTAGAAAATTTCTCGTATCGTTTGTGCGGATTTAACGTTTTAATGGGATAATTCGCATGTTTTAATTTACATCACACTCGTTAGTATTTCTAGTATTACGTCCCATCACTGACGAGTGATTTGATGTTCACCGCGAAAGGAACTTCCAATGGAAACTGTTGTTTCACGGATTAGAAAGCGCCGACGTGAACTCAACTTGACGCAAACAGGACTGGCCAAGGCAGCCAATATTACGCCCGCGGCGATTTCGCAATTTGAGTCGGGCGCAAGGAAACCCTCATTTGACACTGTTCCGAGTTTGGCGGAAGCCCTGAAAGTGACAACCGACTATCTATTTGGCAAACCGCGCAGTCGTTACGATGATTTGTTGGCAGATCCCAAAGTCGGCACAATGCTTAGAGGAATAACTGAGCTACCCGAAAAAGACAAAGAGACAATGTTCGAGTTTTTTCAATTCCTCCATCACAAGAATACTGCAAGCAATCCCCGAAGAAACAGAAACATGAAGAATTAGATTATTGTGGCTTTCTTGCTTAGTCGCTATTGGATGTTGCAACTGATTAATTGAGCGAACAAATCACGCGCCCTGCTAGCGCGCACGATTGTAATCCGATAGAGATCTCTCTCCGAATCGCGGCCCTGAGAACGACTGCATTTTAGAGATAGCTATGTAGATTGGGTTGAGCGGTAAAAACATAGCTCAAAATTTCACATTTTCCTTCCTCGTTTCAAGCACACTGTTGTATCAGGGATCCATAGTCAAATCCAAGTCTGTGTTGATGCCCAATTTACATGATTAAGCAATTAAGGAATTGGCCAATTAGAGAATTCCCACACACTTCAGTTATGCGCTGTACAAAGCATAGTCGGCGCGTAGCCTTCTAGGAACGCCTCACGGATAATATTCTCGGGAGGACACTTGCCAGGATACTTGAGCAATCCCGTTTCTTTGTCAATTTCGTGGAACACAACCCCAGCAGGTTCACGAAAGTCTTCAATAGGCCCCCTCGCTCCTTCAATCATAAATCGTGCCCAAATCGGCAGTGCAGCTTTGGCGCCCTCTCCCTGGCTTCTTTTGTTTTTCTTCTGTGAATCGTCAAATCCTACCCAAACACCGGCAGCGAGCTGTGGCGTATAACCGACAAACCAAGCATCTTTGTAGTCATCAGTCGTCCCGGTTTTACCAGCCGCCGGTCGATTTAATCCGGTTCGAATTGCTCGTCTGCCGGTTCCATTCTCGATCACGCCCTTCATTATATTTGTAATTACAAAGGATACGCTCTCCGCAACAACCCTCTTGGGTTTCATTTCATTTTCAAATAGAAGCTCGCCGTTACGGTTTTCGATATATTGAATGCTGCATGGCTGCGCGCGTATTCCGCCGTTGGCAAAAACCGCATAGGCGGAGGTAAGTTCCAGCAGCGTTACATCGCCAGCCCCTAGGGAGAGCGACGGATATTCCGGCAGTTTGCTTTCAATACCCAAGCGTTTGGCGAAAGCGATTGTCCGTTTAATTCCATCTTTTTCGTTACCGAGTTTAACGGTCTTGGGGTCATTCATCAACTTCGCGGTGGCAACATTAATCGATTTTTCGAGAACTGTGCGTAATGTTACATCCCCATAGTACCTATCCGTGTAATTTCGTGGTGTCCATTTCTTCCATAATTCGCTGATGGAAGACCACGCCTCATCTCGCACAATGGTTGCAGGGGTCGCCAACGGGATCGGCAGATTAAAAAAAGCGGCAAGTACGATCGGTTTGAACGCCGATCCGGGCTGACGGAGGGCATTTGCCGCGCGATTATAAAAATTGAACTTTCCGCGGGCGATATAGTAGTCGCGTCCCCCTACCATTGATCTAATGTAGCCCGTCTGGGGTTCAATGGCAACCAGTGACGCTTGCAGATAATTTTTTTTCGGATCGATTCCGTTGGGATCAAGTTTGTTTCCGTCGTAGTTGGGCAGACTTGAAAATCCCTTGTCCAGTTGTCGCAAATGATCAGCCACCGCGTTCTCAGCGACCTCCTGCATGGACATATCAAGCGTCGTATACACCTTCAGTCCCTGATTGTACAGCCGATCCTTGAGGTGCTCCATGCCATCCAGTTGTTGATGAACGTATTCGATAAAATGACCCGCCTCCCTGCCCTGCTTGCCCTCGGGTGCATCGATGGCGAGTGGCGTGGCAGTTCCCACTTCGTAAGTATCTTGCGAAATGTAATTCGAGTTCCGCATCAGTCCGAGAACAAGATTGCGTCGGTTCATAGACTCCTTGGGGTTGCGGATGGGCGAGTAAAGCGTTGGGGATTTGGGAATGCCGGCAAGCGTCGCGCACTCTTGCACTTCGAGCTCCCAAACAGGTTTTCCGAAGTAACTGTTCGCGGCTTCTTGGACACCGTACACTTCACGAGAACCGTAGCGTCCCAAGTTAATCTGATTAAGGTACCGCTCAAATATCTCATCTTTCGAGAAAGCTTTTTCGATTCGTACGGCTAGAAGCGCCTCTTTGATCTTTCGCAGAATTCGCTTCTCTGGGGTGAGATAGATATTTCGAGTAAGTTGCTGCGTAATTGTGCTGGCGCCCTGTAGCGCCCCAGTCTGTATGTTTCGGAGAACGGCACGGCAAATTGCTATTATGTCAACCCCCCAATGTTGGTAAAACCGCTTATCCTCTACAGCAAGGAACGCCTTCAACAGCGTTTCCGGCATATCCGATAGCGAAATAAGTTCGCGCGCCTCATCATCCTCGCCGTAGAGCTCACTAATCAATTCCGGCTGTAAGTCAAAGCTGGGTAGATATTCGCCCACATCGTTCCGGATAGATTCAACCTTTCGATCTCGTACCTCGATTTCCACCCTATACGGCTTCCGATCTGCATGAGGGTAATGGAAGCCCAAGAGATATACCCACATGATACCGGAATCCCGCGATGAACCGAAAGTCCTGGTATATTGCCCAGGAAGGCTGGGTTTAATATAGCCCTGTTGTGTCTCTTCATATCCCAAGCGCTGTAGTTTCCTGAGTAGAAAATCGATAGAATCTTCTCGTTGCACGATGCAGATTGAAGAGTATAACTCAAGATGTTGCTGCCACGTGTCAACATCTTTGCGGTATTCAAGTTGATCGAGATCAACGTTCTTGACGACATCCCAAGATTTGAGCACTACTCCGCCAACGAATCCAACACCGATAAACATCGCTCCTAGAACGGCAATAAACACTATCATCAAAAGTGAAAAAATTGCTCGAAAGATCCGCATTGTAACACCTTATTTCATTCTAAGTTGATTCTATCCGAGGATCGCTCGTCTGCACGCGTTCGTGGCAAAACAGACGATAAATCAGCAGAATCCGGTTATATCTTCATCATCCATTATCTTGCGCGGATTCGCCATCATCGCAGAAAACTGTTTGCCGATCTGCAGCGGAATAACACACAATCATGGTTACCGGCTGCCATCCCGTATTCACGGCATTGTGTTTTACGCCGCGTGGAATCCGGATCATCGTTCCCGTTTTCATCGGAAAAGTGTCATCACCAAGACGGTGAATGCATTCTCCCGAAAGAATATACAGGAGTTCTTCACAATTCGGGTGAAAATGTAAAGGGTTCTCTTCACCCACATTCAGAAAAACGATTCCGAAGGTCATTTCAGCCTCTGGATCGATTTCATCGTTGCAGAGCCATTTGATCGCACCCCAAGGAAATTGAAGCGAATCGCCTTCGTTAACATCTGTAAGGGTTGTTGCTGTCATGTGACCTCCGTCTCTTTCAGTTCCCACCTTAACTTGGAAAAGCAAAATGGAATTCGCTCATTCTTTTTCCCAATTACCTTGTTCAATTCAAGTTGCTACATATTCCGGCAGGTCGGGCTTCTAGCCCGACTCTACCTTAAAAACATGAACCCACTATATCCGATTGGAAGCCATTTAGGTTATGTACCCGACAATCAATTCAAGCTTCTGGTTCCCGCGGATCCAGCCATACTTCAATGGTGTATTCTGGCCGGTTTCGTGATACTATACTATATCTTCATTCCTTACTCGCTGAGTCAACATGCCTTTTGGATGCGTTAGCGTACGTTGCGCATCCCACCGTACTATTCACGCCGACCTCACTGTAACCAGACCATGGAGAATTTGAAAAATGAACGAGCAACGAGAATTTGAGAAAAAGTTAAAAGTTGGTTTTGTCGGCGTAGGATCGCATGCCTATCGCAATATTCTGCCGACCATGACGTTCCTCCCCGTGTCACTTGTGGCTGTTTGTGATATTGACTTACAGCACGCAAAACTCACCGCTTCACAATACGGCGCATCGGCATATTATGACGACGCTAAGCAAATGTACGCCAATGAAAATCTGGATGCCGTCTTTCTTTGCACACCGCCTCGAACATTCTTGGAATTGGCGTGCGAAGCGTTTGATGCAGGTTTGAATGTCTGGCTTGAAAAACCCCCCGGCTTGAGCGTTTCAGAGGTCGAGGACATGATTCGTTACCGCCAAGAAAACGTGGCAGTTGTTGGATTCAAAAAAGCTTTCATGCCTTCCACAGAAAAGGTTATTGAGGTCTTCTCGACCAAAACCTATGCGCCCCTAATAAGCCTATTGGCAGTGTATCCCATGACTCTGCCCGCAAATGGGGCGCAAATTCTCCGAGAGTTTCAACACACAAATTGGTTGCAAAACGGTTGCCATCCGCTTTCCCTGCTTCTCGCTGTAGGCGGCAAAGTGTCATCGGTGACCACCCACCGTGGCGACCTCGCGGGAGGTGTGTGCGTACTGGAGTTTGCCAGCGGCGCCATCGGCAACTTCCACATGGCTGATTCACAACCCCTTGAAAGCTATAGTTTCTTTGGAAATGGCTGCCATGTTGTGATCGACAGCGATCTACGTGTGACCTTTCAACGCGGTATCATTCCCGACTTTGGACGGACGACAACCTACGCACCGGAAGGTTTTGATAGCGGAGCTATCGTCTGGGAGGCGCAAAACTGCGTCGCCACTCTTGAAAATAAAGCGTTGTTCAAGCAGGGCTTCTACAACGAGATGCGGTATTTTTGCGACTGCGTTCTTGAGTCGACATCTGCCGAAAAGGGCTCCTTGGAATTCGCACTTGAGGTCATGAAAGTGTATGAAGCGGGGCTCTCGTCAAATGGGAATCGAGTCGAAATCAATTGAAAATGCAGCGTGGTGTCTTCATTTTGCTAACTTGCACCCAAAGATAATCTTGGAGCACGCTAGTGATAATCCCATATGTGTAGCACCATCTAATATTGTTCCGATTGATACTTGGACTGTGTTTTGGACCAGCACACATGTGGCATTCACAATCCTTTCCGTATACGCCTCTCGCCAATTCCTACGGCGAATCGTTGAACTAGCCAAATTTGCGCAATCGACTGCGCAACTTCCGTCAATTTAAACTCGCTATCAAACCTCAAGTGCTACTTTAAGCCGCCTCAAGTACATTCTCGGGAAGGTTTTCTAGACGGGAAAGCCAATAACTGACATCAAACTTGCTGTCTCCAGTCAAGAATCGCCAGAACTTGATTCGATTGACAATCTCTAACCGCACATCATTGCCGTACCATTCGTGATTGCGACTGAGAATTCCGGGTATCGACGGGTCATCAATATCGTCAGTGTCCCACAATCCAAGTTGCCTCGCCGTTGGATTGAGCCGGAGTTTGAACATGTATCTTATTTGATCGGTTAGATTCGGTTGCCCACAGTGCCAAATGCCGTGGTGAACCACGACTACCGTCCCGGCTTTACAGACAATTGGCAACTGCCCTAAGAAGTTCTGATATCGTGCTACATCGGATTCGCACACGCGGCGGTAATGACTGCCGGGAAGTATCATCGTTCCTCCCATCTCGCGCGGCGTGTCGTGGCAAAAGTAGAAGAACTGAACGTCAAAGTGCAGACGAAGGTCGATAATTGCATCGGCGTGCCATGTCTGTCCTGTCTTGCGATTGGGTCGTACGACATGAACCGCATGATGATCGTACAGTGGTACCGGTCCAACCAGACTATGAATAATGCCACAGATTTCAGGTAGACGGAAGACTTCCCCGACAGCCGAATTTTCGGACCATGTTTCGTCCAGAACGGTTCCGGCCCCCTTCGTGGTGATGCTGCCAGCTTCCATTTCGGCGTGAGCGGCTTCGTTCAGCTTTGCCGGTACCAGTTCATCGAAACGCAGGTACCCGTCTGCCACGAAATTCGCCATCTGTTTGGAATTAAGCAAGTCCTTATTGTCAGTCATCCATCTCCTCCAATTTTTCGAGAATGTACTCAAATCTTAGGTAAGAGGTTTGGTATTCCATTCCCGGATAAGCCGGAAATTGTTGGGGAAATTGAATCACCCTCCAGCCTTCCTCCATGGCATGAAGCACCGAACTGTACGGTGGTTTTTCGCTGTCTCCTGTCGTATGTTGCTGTTTGCCGGTCCCATCGTAGATTGACCACGAAACCACTGAACTATCCAAGTTCGGCGCACGCAGGTAAAGTATAAGAATTTTCTGTCTCAATTGAGTTTCTCTTGGCCCCTTTTATAGACTCTAATTTTCGGGGATAATCTCAAAATAAATTCTATCGCAAGCCACAGTGCAATGGAAGGAAAAAATCGATTCTTGTAGACGCGAATTCCGATTCTCCACCGCTGGCGCCTGTAGGAGGGAATTCCGATTCCCGATAACGATACTTAACTAGGATAGGATTAACAGAGTGAATAACGAGCGATAAACTGAGTGGTTAGCGAAGGCAATAGAGTTCCCTTCCTATTCCCGATTCCTACATGTGCCGCCTGTAGGAGAATCAGGCAACAGGTTGAACTTCAATCTCCTCTGGAAAATGTTCATTCCACTCCTTCCTCATCATTAATGGCTTGCTGGATAGCTTTGAGAAGTTTCTGATACAATTCCTTCTCTGGCTGCAATTCCAAAGCCTGTTTCATGGCACGTTCAGCGCTCACATAATCTTTCTTTAGATACGCGCTACGCGAGCGTGTATTGTAAAGATGTGCGAGTCGCTGCGATGCTTTGGCAAAGGAGGGTTCTAGTTCAAGCGTGCGCCGGTACATCCGTTCGGCTTTTTCAAACTCCTCCTGTTTAGAATAAACTTCCGCAAGAAAGTAATGCGTATCCGGTCTCTCGGATCTAATGCTAAGTGCCGCTTCGAAATTCTTGATTGCTTCATCATACTTGCCGTGGTGGGCGGCGATGAATCCTAGATTATGATGCGCCCTAATGAGGTTGGGGTTCCGCTTAATCGCTTCCCTGTAGTGGTGCATAGCCTTTAGGAAATCTTCTTGCCTTTTATAAACCTCTCCGAGAGCCATGTGCACGCTGGGAAGTTTTGGTTGGAGTTCCGCTAACTTAAGATATGCAGCCTCAGCTTCTTCATCTAGGGATAACATCGAAGCGATATTCCCGATATTTCGAAACACTTCCGGAAGATCGGCTTTTAGCGCCGCCGCCTTGCGATAAGCGGACAGCGCTGCCTCAAGGTAGTCCTCATTTTGAGAGTTTTCCGCCTGCTTCAGTCGAACCATTCCGAGACCGATATAGGCTTCCGCCATCTCCGGTTTCAATTCGAGCGCCCGCTG
Source organism: Candidatus Poribacteria bacterium (assembly GCA_965204085.1). Classification (GTDB taxonomy): domain Bacteria; phylum Poribacteria; class WGA-4E; order WGA-4E; family JAJDTR01; genus JAJDTR01. Next base: position 1,831,969 of record CBDBEE010000003.1, read on the forward strand.
TTGAGCGGCTATCGCCTCCTCAAACTGCCCGCGCATCGTATAGGCAAATCCGAGTCCGTTGTGTGCTTCTGCGAGGTTCGGCTCATGCCACAGGGCTTTTCGATATTCTCGGATGGCCGCGTCAATCTTTTTTTCATTCAAATATATTCGACCAAGGTTGGAGAGCACCGGACCCTTCTTCTTGTTTCGCATTGCACCGACGCGCTGTTCCAGAAGTTGCTCTTCAGCCTTGTTTATCTGCTGGGATCGTTCCATCGATGCTGACGCTTCCTTTACTTTTCCCCGTTTGAAATAGAGTAACCCCAACTGGTAATGTGCACTTGCCAGCTTGGGTGCAATCCGGATTGCCTCTAGAAACGAATTTTCGGCTGCATCCCATTCCTTCTTTTGCAGGTAGACTAACCCGAGTTGCATGTGTGCTTCGGCAATCTCGGGGTCCAAGCTAATCGCTTGATGACAGTATTCGCCTGCTTCGTTGAAATCACTCCGAGAAAAAGAGATTAAACTCAGGTAGTAAGCGATATTTGCCTGAGACAGCGGGGATGCTTTGTTCTTCCAGTCTAGGTCTTTCGAAAGCACCGTAGGTGGAGCAAACTTATAACCGTGGTGCGGTGACGACTCAATTAATGAAAGCGCATGCTCAAATGCCTCCTCCGCTTCATCATAACGGTGGAGCTGATAGTAGCACAATCCCAATTCTGCATGTGCCTCGCCCCATGTTGGTAACAGTTGTATCGCTGCCTGAAAAGAGGGGATTGCGTCGTCAAATTTCGTACGGAGATAATCAACTCGACCAAGCCAATAATACTGTTCTGCCGGCATGGTGTCTAAGCGAAGAGCCTCTTCGAACTCAATCTGCGCTTGATCTACCGCTGCCAATGCAAGATAGACAAAGCCGAGATCCATGTGTGCCGCAATCGAGGATTCATTTTTCCTGACCGCCTCTTCATATCTCGGAACGAGTTCATTGAAATCAACAAACTCATTTGCTTGGACGATCGCCATGGGTTGAAGCAAAAAGAACAGCGCGGGGAGTAAAAACCCAAAGTGAAAATCCTGCATGGCGCGGGGAACAGGGGCTGGGCACGCGCACGCCAACCGGACCATCCGGAATTTGCAGTGAGTTACAAGAAGCATGCAGGTAACCACCCTTTTAATCTTCGGACAAACAAAATAACCCCATCTCAAATCTGTTGAGATGGGGTTATTTGATTCTGTTATCGTCTGAAGTTCGACTTCAGACTCCTCGAATTTTACAACAGACCCCGAAACAATAAAACTATGTTAATGCACCGATTTTATCCCACCCCAGACAGTTGCGGCTTTGCCCCTGGATTGCACGTTTTGCGCTTCCTGAAATCCCTCGTTCATGATCCGTTGAACTTCCTCTTGGCTCAACGCTCTTTCAAACACAAACGCCTCGTCAAGAACACCTCGGTAACGGCGCAAGTCATCAAATGACGCGGCTCCGATGCGGAAATTCTTCTCGGTGGGATTTACGGGATTGTCATTTCCAATATTGATATAAAAATTGCCACGCTTTGGGCGATCAGGCTCGCCGTTTTTATACCATGTTCCTCCCTTGCCCTCACGCACAAAGACCAGATGTGTCCATTCATCCTGATTTAACCTGGCAGAGTTTCTCGGATTACCTAGGCCCGCCCAATTGAACACTCCTCCGATAACCATGCGATAGCTGTTGACAGCGTTTTCGAACTGTGCGATAGCAAAACCTTCGTCCGACGCGACAGCGGGGCGGCCGGATAGCGGATTTTGGTGCCAGTGCTGCGGTGCGCCCGGTAACATCCAGCAGCCGATACTAAAATCAACAGTGTCTACGACGACGGGACGCTCTATGTCTACCCACTGGTTATCGTCCTCACCGGCGAACTTCAAACCTGTTCCGAATTTAGCGGGCACCCATTCCGGTTGTCCATTAAATTCGCCATCGTGGCGATTGCGGGTGGAATCGTGGACTTTTTTGCCCTCGCCTTCGTCAAATAGCCAGATTGCCACGACTTCTCTCAGAAACGGCTGTGAATGAGCGGCGCCCGCCATCATAAAACATACGAACAAAAAACCGACGGCGAAAAGCGCTACACCAGAGCGTAATCGAAGAAACATCGTGTTTGTACCACCATTCGCATAAAACCAAGTTCCGCATCAGCAGTCTTGCATGGCGTGCCCGGGAATCATGCGGTCCTATGGGGCGCATGACCGAACAAGAAATGTGATGGGAATATCGATTCGATGGATATCTTTGAGGACGTTAAGAGGCTGCTACATAAGAGCCTGTTTGAATAATCCGTTGCAACGCCATTTTTGGTCATTTGAAGAGTGACTTCCATGTTTCTACTGTGACTTGATGTACACCTGTCGCCCCGCGCTGGGGCTTAGATACATGGAGTCTCGGTGCTACTATACACCTTCCGCCCCTCCGGGGCTTACGAAACATAGTATAGGAATATCTGAAAGAAACCAAGTTTTCGAACAAGTTCTAAGCCGGAATACGCCACCCTAAGTTTACCGGCAATAACCTGACCACCTATTATTCAGACAAGCTATTAGCAATGATAATCTTCATGAGTTTTTTGAGGGCAAGTTTCAGAAATAGGTGGGTGCTTGCATGGAAAGCCTGGAATTTCAAGCTACGCTACTTCCGTGAGGCATGACATATCAACCGGTAGTTCACCGGAACAGACGTACCACATGAATCATCCCGATATCCTGTTACCAGTCAGTAATTGATGTCGCCACTCGGCACGGATACATCTGCCTACCGCGGCGATTTAATCTTTCCCCAGACTGTTGCGGCTTTGCCCTTGGTGTCGACGTTTTGCGCTTCGCGAATTCCTTCGTTCATGATTCGTTGCACTTCCTCCTGACTTAGCGCTCTCTCAAATATAAACGCTTCGTCGAGGATGCCGCGATAGCGCCGCCCTTGGTCACCGCCGAATGCCTCCGCGCCAATGCGGAAATTTATATCCGTCGGATTGGCGGGTTTGGTATTGCCGATATCAATGTAGAAATCGCCAACCTTTCGACGATCCGGTTCGCCGTTCACATACCATGTGCCACCTCGACCTTCGCGCACGAAAACCAGATGCGTCCACACATCGGTAAGCAGCCTTGCGACGTGTCTGGGATTTCCCAAGCCTTGCCAGTTGAAAACGCCGCCGATTGCAACTCTATAGTTGTTCACCGTGTTTTCATACTGGAGCAAAGAGATTCCTTCACTGGAATCTTCCGCAGGACGGCCGGAGAGCACATTCGCGAATCGAAGTTGCGGCGAGCCGGGATAAAGCCAGCAACCGATGGTTATGTCTACCGAGTCCACAACGACGGGGCGCTCAATGTCCACCCACGTCGCTTCCTCTTCACCGGCGAATTTCAATGCGGTTCCAAATTTGCCGGGAACCCATTCGGGTTTCCCGCTAAACTTGCCATCATGCCTATTGCGGGCAAAATCGTTAATTTGTTTGCCTTTGCCTTCGTCAAAAAGCCAAATTGCCACGGCATTTTTCATGAATCCCTGCGAATGCGCGACATTCGCTGCCAACAAACTTACCAATAAAAAACTGATGCAGAAAAGCGTAAATCTTGAAACAATTGTTTTCATAAAGTTATTTTCCGGGAAGACTCAGAAATCGGTGGAACTTCCAACAGAGTTAATAATGTCAAGATATGCTTCTTCCATAAGATTTGGGAAAAGAACATACGGCTAATGCGGCGATTTTATCTTTCCCCAGACAGTTGCTGCTTTGCCTTTGGAGTCAACGTTTTGCGCTTCCTGAAACCCTTCGTTCATGATGAGTTGAACTTCCTCTTGACTCATCGCCCGTTCAAAAATAAATGCTTCATCAAGGACGCCACGATATTTCCGGTTTTCATTGAAAACCGAGATACCGATTCGGAATTTTTCATCGGACGGATTTGCAGGTTTCTCGTTTCCTATATCAATATGAAAATCGCCGCGCTTTGGGCGATCGGGTTCGCCATTTTTGTACCATGTACCCCCTCTGCCCTTGCGCACAAAAACGACATGAGTCCATACGTCGTTGTCAATCCTAACTGAGTTTCTAGGGTTTCCCAGCCCCTGCCAATTGAAAACACCTCCGATGACAATCCTGTACGTATTCACGGCGTTTTCATATTGTGCGAAAACAATTCCTTCATCTGAGTCTTCTGCCGGTCGGCCGGTGAGCACATTCGCATGATGGTGTTGTGGCGTACCCGGGTTCAACCAGCAGCCGATGGTGAGATCAACGCTGTCTACTTGAACCGGGCGTTCAATCTCCACCCACTGGTTTTCCTCTGCACCACCGAATTCCAGCGCCATCCCGAACTTTCCAGGCACACGCTCAGGCTTGCCCTTAAACTGGCCGTCATGGTCGTTGCGCGCAAAGTCCGTGACTTCTTTACCTCTCTCTTCATCAAAGAGCCAAACCGCGACAGCGTCTTTCATGAAAGGTTGGGCGTGACCGAGGTTTGTCAATGCCGTGCATGCGAATAACAAACCGATAGCGAAAAGCGTCAGTCTAGCAATAGTCATTTTCATAAGTTTTTTCCGGGAAGATTCAGACTCATGCGGGTAGGTTTATGGAAGCCTATAGTGTCAACATTCGCTTCTTCCATAAGGTAGGCACGCACCAACTGGACGCTCAACCGAACAGACGTTACACCTGAATCATCCCGATAAACACCTCCTTTATCGTTGATGTGATGTAATGTTGAGGGGGCATGTCACATCGCCCCACTAGGGATATAGATCCGGAATGAAAAACTTCAGAAAGGCGCTACTCGTAACTGCGGGCTACTGATGCCAAGACTTAATCTTGCCCCAAGTTGTAGTGGCTTTGCCTAGCGAACTGACGGCTTGGGCGTGCTCGAAGCCCCTCTTGAAGATGGATCCAACTTCCTCCGGCTCCAGCGCCCTGCTAAAAATAAACGATTCGTCAACCTTGCCGTTAAATTCCCTCGTCCCGAGCACAAAGTTGCCGATTCGGAAGTTTGATGTAGCAGGGACAACCGGCTTATCCGATAGCAATCGGGCATCCATCGACTTCTCTCCGTCCAGGTACCAAGTTGCCATATTTCCTGAACGAACGAATACCATATGATTCCACACACCGGCTTTTAATTGCGCCCATCCTCCGCCCACCCAATCTTCCCCAACGCCGATCGCAATCCCAAACAGGTTGGTTTGGTCTTCAAACATTTCAAACGATACACCTCGGCGCGGCGGTTCCTGATGGCTGGATAGAATATTCGTCCAAGTCTTTTGGGTGTTCTCGGGATTCGCCCAGCATCCCATGCTGAAATCAACCATGCCTTCCATGGTCACGACAGGGTTGTTCATCGCCACCCAACTCTGCTGGTCAAACTCCAGTGCCATTCCAAACTTCCCATCCACCCATTTGGGATTGCCCTGCTGAAACGCCCCGCCGTTGTCATTGCCTGAGAAATCCTCGACATCAACGCCTCGCCCCTCGTCAAGCAGCCAGATTGCCAGAGCGCCGTCAAAGTTCAACTGTGCAACTGCCGAATTTGTCCACATAAGCGCACTGCAACTAAGGAGAAGTACGATGCGGAAGAGACACAGATTCGTGATTTTCATCATTTCCTGCTTGCTCCTTTCGGATATGCGAGGGCAGATACGACTCTGGCCCTCACGGATATTCAGTTGGTAGTGACAGGAGAATGCTACTATCCTGAACTTCAGGAACCCCACCCAAATCCTTAACCCCACAGAGGTTACGCGTGAACCAACCCGATGAGCACCGCTGTTGCGATCTTCAGCGGTAGGCCCAGGCGAAGCCTGTGCTATCAGAGAGAATGCCAATAGAGATTTTATACGGCGCGATAGGCTATTGATGCCAAGATTTTATCTTTCCCCAAGTCGTAGTGCCTTTGCCTATTGAGGTAACAGCTTGGGCGTTTTCCAGGCCTCTCTTGTAGATGGATTCAACCTCCTCGTCTTCCAGTGCCCTGCTAAATACAAACGACTCGTCAACCTTGCCGTTAAACTCCCTACCACCTAGCACCCAATTGCCGATTCGGAAGTCTGATGTGGCGGCGACCACCGGCTTGTCTGAAGCCAAATCGTAAGTACCTTGATTTTTCCCGTTCAAATACCACTTTCCTCTATTTCCGGTGCGAACAAACACCAGATGATTCCATGCACCCGTCTCCAACTGTACGCGTCCATTTCCGGCCCAGTTCGGTCCATCGCCAATAGCAATCCCGAACAGGTTGGTATTGTTCTCTATCATTTCAAACGAAATACCCCGGCGCGGCGGTTCCTGATGGCTGGAGAGGATGTTGGTCCAAGTCTTTTGCCTGTTCTCGGGATTCGCCCAGCACCCCATGCTGAAATCGACCATCTTGTCTACTGTCACGACAGGGTTATTCATCGCCACCCAACTGTCCTGTCCGAATTCCAGCGCCCTTCCGAACTTCCCAGCCACCCACTTCGGTTTGCCATGCGCAAATGCCCCGCCGTTGTCGTTGCCCGAGGAATCCTCAACCTCATTGCCGCTTCCCTCGTCAAGCAGCCAAATCGCCAGAACGCCGTCCAAGTCCAATTGCGCCGTGGCATAGTTCGTCCAGAAAAAAGCGGAGAAACTTAGGAGGAGAGCGAAGTGGAAAAGCCTGAATCTTCTAACGTTGCTCATATCATGAACTCCTTTACGATGATGTGTGGGCACCTGTGATAAGTGCCTTTAGGGTGGGTTAGAGTTTGTAGCGTAAAGATGCGACTTCTTTCCTGAGTTCAGCACGCATCTTACCAAATTACAACCCAACAGACAATAACATCGATGATTCCGATAGCCACCTCGCTTACCGTTATTGCAATGCTCAAGCGGAGGTCTCCGTTAGGACCGTGCAAACTGCAAACCGAGAAAACTCATGGGTGGATTTCTTCAGCCTAGCATCATCGTCAAGCAATCAAATGCCTAACGCACCATCCATGTCCAATTGCGCCACTGACGTGTTTGTCAAAGCGAGACAACCGCAGACTACAAGGAAAAGGCAAAGATTTGCAATCTTCAATGTCATTATGAAAGTTCCTGAAAGAGATGTGAGGGCACAGGAAACCCGTGCCCTCACGAATGGATATTGATTATCCAAAGACAGTTCGTTGCTTGAAGTTACTATTGGGATTTGATCTGTCCCCAAGTAACCGATGCTTTGTCTCTCGGATCAACGGAAGTTCCGCCTGCTAGCGCTGCGGCGATACCGTTTGCTGCGATATCGGCAATTTCCTCGGCGCTCAAAGCTCTCTCAAATAGGAACGCGTCATCAACGATTCCGTTGAATTCGCGGCCTCCGAGCACCCAGTTGCCAATGCGGAAGTTCGACGTAGCAGCGACCACGGGGTCGGCAGACGCTAGTTGAGCCTCGCCACCTGGACCGACAAACTCATCGGGGGCACCATTGAAATACCAATAGCCCTTATCCCCTCTGCGTACGAAAGCCATGTGGTTCCACGCATTGGTGTCCAGTTGGACGTTGCCATTACCTGCCCAGTTAGGACCGTCGCCTATGGCGATACCGAAAAGGTTGAGATTGTTTTCAATCATCTCAAAGGAAATACCGCGGCGAGGCGGCTCCTGGTGGCTGGAGAGGATATTCGTCCAGGTATTCTGGGCGTCACCGGGGTTGACATAACACCCCATGGTGAAATCCACGGTGTCCACGACAACAGGCGCGCCCACCTCAACAAAAGCGCCTCCGTCCTTCGCTCCGTCAAACTGCAATGCGCCACCGAATTTCCCGCCGACCCATTGAGGTTCACCGACCGCAAAGTCGGCATTGTTGCCGTTTCCGGAGCTGTCCCCGGCCGTCTCGCCAGCACCTTCGTCAAAAGTCCAGATCGCGATGACGTTGTCCAGTGTGACTGCGTCGCTAACGTTGGTAAAGGCTAAGCATGCTAAGAGCACGCCTAGGCATAATAGGCTTGATTTAACAAAACCCATTTTCATGTTAATCTCCTTTATATTTATAAATCGGTGTGAGAAAACGCCGAAGCGCAACCCACCCGTATATATTCACGGGATTGATTTACCCGCAAACATCATTCCGGGCTACATCCACCCGGTCCTTAGTTTCTCCCCACGGCGTAATAACCGTTTGGAGAAAACCGTCTGTCAAATTCTAACGATTATCACTCAACTCCGGCATCAAAATACATCATTGCTGCCTTCTACGACAACATATAATTGTCGCATTGCATTATTATAATGAAATTCCCTTGATGTGTCAATGCTTTTTTTGCTTAAACACCGAAAAAACCTGGTTGGAAATTTCGGAATCGGCATCTACAGCCCAATTAACCCGTTAGCTCGACTTTTTACTAAAGTACAAATGGAGGGTAGGATCAAACGACTGATTAAGGAACGCGATGGAGATTCGTGTGCGATAGAAACTCCCCTCGCCCCGTCCACAGTTAACCTGTAGGAGCGATCTCCGAATCGCGACTCCGATTCCTAACAGCCAAAGAGATCTTCCACACTCTCAATAGGACGGTTTAATCGCCTCTGCTAACTTGCGAATTGTAACTAATCTACCTGTTTACAGATACGCGTGAGAATTGAAATCGGCGTTCAGAAAACCAGTCCTGTTATTCCTCCTTGATTTCAATCAACTGATTAGAATCAACAGGCCCCGTAACCACTTGCCTCTTTCCCGAGGGCCACAGAACATCAATTCGATCCACGCTGTCGGCATCGTCCAATCCGAAGTACAGGGGATATTGGCTCTGCGAAAGATAACCCGATTGCCCGTCGTGGACTTTAACGTAGGACTCCGAACCTGCGGTAACGGTAACCTTGGCGCCCAGCCCGTCTCTGTTTGAATCGGTGCCAATCGGTTTCACCTTCAGAAAGTTAATCGCTCTCTTCTCGGAGAGGTTGCTGATAAGCACCAACGGCTCGGAGTTGAACTCGTTCGTGACGATGTCCATGTCACCGTCGTCATCCAAATCGAAGATGATGGACGATCGCGTCCCCAACGCCCCGAGCACCGTAATCCGACCTGTCTGCCCTTTGCAATCCTTGTGTTCCCTATCTTCGCCTGAACAATCTAGCTCAAACCACGGCTTGGTTGTTCGTCCATCGCGGCGCGGCTCAACGCCGACGATGAATTCACTATCCAGAAACATTTCGCCGCGATTGTTCAGTAGCAGGGAGTTCACGCCGTATCGGAACGGATAGTTCATACTTGAGGTGATGAACACATCGTCGTATCCATCCGCATTCAAATCCCCGACGCTTAGCCCCCAAGGCCAATAATTCTCGGTGCCTATTTCGTCCGAGACCTCGACATAATTGCCATCGCCCACGTTTTTGAAGAACGCATTGCCGAAGATACTGTTGCCGCCGGAGCGTAGCGAGGACTCGGGCCACTGCATCCGGGATTTCAACTTTTCGCGCTCCGGACCAATGTCCTCGGACATGTCAGAGTGCATGTCCGAAATAATTATGTCGAGCAAGCCATCATTGTTATAGTCGAAAACCTTGATGCCCATCGCACCCCACGGGGTTTTTGGGAAAACCTCTCGGCTCCTCTTTACAAAGGACTCGCCCTTAACGTTTTCATAATATTCATCATGGCCCTGCATGTTCAACACATACAGGTCTGGATAATTGTCGCCATTTACATCTATGGGAGAGGCATCGCCGCACCAGCTTCCGTCAATCAATCCTGTCGCTTCCGTAACATCGGTAAAGCGGTTGCCCCCCATATTTTTGTAGAGGATGCTGTTTTCGGTACGATCCGGCTTCAGGTGACCAGTGAAGGCATCCCTAAGCCCGACCCAATAGCCGCCATGTCCCTTGAGCGGTATGGTGTAGACGCCAACATTGGTCAAAAAGAGGTCAAGCAAACCGTCGAGGTTGTAGTCGAAGAAAATGGCGCTGGATGAATGCCCGACATAACCTAGACCAGCCGATTCCGTTATGTCCTTGAACACGCCGGTCCCGTCATTTTCAAACATGAGGTTGCCCATGCCGACCGTAGTCACAAAAAGATCGGGATCGCCATCATTGTCAATGTCCGCAAAAGACGCAGTGACGCTGATGCGGTCTGGCACCGCCGTACCTGAGGACTCCGTGATGTTCCCAAACCTTCCGTCCCCTAAATTCCTCCACAACTCGTTGCTTCCCAGTTGGTTGACAAAGTAGATGTCATACCGTTCGTCCAAATCGACATCGGCGATAACTATTCCATTGCCGTGATCATAATGAACTAATTTATAATCCTTTCCGGCATCATCTACAATCTGATGAATGAATTGAATCCCACTATCCATGACACGGTCGGTAAACTGAAAATCGTAAAAAACTTTGAACTGATTGACCGTCTCCAACTGCGCCAGTCTTCGGGGTTCCAACCATGACGGATTGTGTGCCTCCTCCGGGACGGGAACCTGCCTCGGCTCCGCCAAGACGACCGAGAACGTTAGCAGCGTCAGCGCCTTAACGCAACATAGACAAAAAATAAGCGTTAAGCCAGAGTGAAGCTCCGTTGCTTTCATTGAAAATTCTCCTTGTGGTTTATTCGGTTGCATTGCATCGCAATAGCTCTGAGGTTAACGCTCCTTCAAGCCGAATGGTTAATCCCTGCTTCATAAGTGTGAACCCGTCTACTTCACAGGTCTGACCACTGTTGTCCCATGTCACGAGATAGCGTTTGGAAACATCCAAGCCTCGAAAACGCAAGCAATATTCGCTCTCTTGCGGCGCAGACAGTTGGAATATGCCGGCAACGGCTTTTCTTCGATCCCTTGATGCAAGCTCCAGCACACCCCAACCGGTGGGTTCGGTACCTTCAAAGGCGGGTGTGTGATGAAATATGCGTCCGGTGTTCATGAATGGTCGGACGAAGTGTTTGTATAGGTTAATGAAATGCCGAATGCGTGCAAGTTGATTGGGATTCCAACTTGCGCCGAGCGGATGAAAGAACGCCAGCGTCGGCCTGACGAAAAGCAACAACCGCCACTGAAAATCGAGTTCTGCGACAATATGTCCATTTTGACCCGCAACGAGACGGTCTACATGTTCCGGCGGCAATGCCATCGTCATTCCGTTGGTGATGGAGAAGGAACGCGGAGCAATCTGCCAATCCGTGACCCAAGAGTGACTAAATCGACGCACCATGCCAATATCGGTACGGCCGCCACCGCCTGCGCAGCTTTCCAAGATTACGTCCGGGAATCGCGCGCGTAAACGATCATACATCGCATAGAGTGTCTCGTAGTAGCGCCAGTAAAGGCTCTCGGCATAACCGTTGCGTACGGTTTGTCCGCCTTGGCGAATCCCTCCAACGTTGTAATCCAGCCGGAAGAACTCTAATTCGTTTTCGGAAATAACGCGAGTGATTTGGTCCTCCATCCATTTCGCCGCGTCGGGATTAGACAAATCCAACATCCTGCCGAGTCTTTTTTCGCCATCGTAGGCGGTTGCCAACCACTCCGGGTGTTCCTGTGCAATTTGACTTTCATCCCCGATGCGCTCGGCATCCATCCAAAGCCCGAAGAGCATCCCGTGTTCATGACAACGATCTCGGAACGGGCCGATACCGTCAGGGAAACGACCCCTGTCCACCTGCCAATCACCGACAGTGGTTGCCCAATTCCCGTACGGCGGTGCATACCAACTGGCGTCGATAAAGAAAACCTCGCTGCCCCAAGCCGCCGCGTTCTCAATCTGATGAAAGACATAATCGGTAGTAATTTCAAGCTCAGGACCGATACCGGACTCAATCCAACCGCCGCGCCCCCGAGGCTGCGGCATAAACACGCTGCGACGTAGGTGATCGTGCATCGCTTGAATACTCGCGTCCAAGTCGCCGAACACCATACCCAAGTGCACTTCGGGCGACGTGACCGTCTCTCCGGGATCGATGACACGAAGCGGCGGCGGTGCGTCTGGACCGGCGCGGAAAAATAGGCTATATGCTCCCACATTCCCAACAGGCGCATCAAGGTCGAACTCGAACGAGAAACCGCCCGACCACGCGAGTTGGCAGATAAAATGCTCGCCAGTGGCGTTATTCCGTAACACAAACATTGGGTGACGATGCCGATCTCGGCGATAACGACCATCCACGCGGTATCCCGCCGTTGGAATCGAGTGCCATTTGAAATTCCCCTCATCACCCCAAGCAGAATTTGCCATGTATCCGATAGAATAGAGATCTGACATCTCTGTCGCTACCGGTACGCCATGACTTCCCCATTGGCCCGAAAACTTCAAGACGCCGCTCCACGGATACACCGCCGAGAGAGCCGCGTGTTGATCTCCCGTGTTGGTTATCTCAAGCCATCGAGTCATAACCGACGTGGAATCTAGCAGCATGTGCACCTTAACGGTAACGGGACGAATTGTGTGTCGGAGTGTCACGACAGCGTGCAGACAAGTACACTCGCCGTGGGATCCAAGCCGAGTTTCCTCGTTCTTTTCGAAATCGACCCATTCCCAATGCGATGCAAGCAGTTGCCCGTCTATTTCGAGCCAGAACGACTGAGGCGCGGAATGCTGAGCCGGATCAAGCCTAACATCTTCCCAGGCGTTGACGTAGCCGGAGCCGTTCCAAGCTCTGGATACGAAACCTCCCTTGATGAGCGACTCTTCATAGACAACCATCCCCGAACGGTAACTCAGCGTTGGGTGAGGTTCTTCGGCGAAAAATACATCGGACCAATTGTGTTCGTTAGAAATATCTTGTTCCATTCATTTTCTCCTTTAACTTGACTTTGTACACCTGTAGGGCGGGACAAAGGGACCGGATAGTGAATGTGATAGAGTTTCTTCTCCCACCATTTCTTTAGGGTGCGCATTGCGATCAAACGAGTGTACAGCGAATGCGATAGGATCTCTATCGAGTTCCCTTGCGATTGAGCCATGGAATAACGGATGTGAAAGATATTTTCACAAGTTACTCTATTCACTACCGCTGCTGGCTATTCCAATGGTCAACCAAAAGGGCTCACTCCGCATTTCCTTATGCGTTGATTGATTTCGCTTGCAGGTTGTCCACTTCCACACTTGCTTCTGCCACGCTGCGGAACCGCCCGTGAGCCACCAGCGCCAATATCAGCAAACCCTCCATCGTTTCTTCGGACATCTCGGATAGACGAACCGGACAGTCAAACCGTTCAACAATCAATCTACGCAGAATTTCGCAATTCCCTACGAGCCCGCCCGAAAGTACCAAACCATTCCAATCTTCTTCTGGCGCCAGTCGAGAGGCGCTCACCTCATAGTTGTCCGCCATGTTGTCGAAAGCCGCTCGAAAGAGCGAACCGACATTCAGGTTGTCAACCGTGATATTGTCGATTTCGCCTCGGCTGCCCATTGGTCCCTCAAAAAATGCGAGGTCAACATGCAGGTCAGTTTCTGTGGATGTAGCGACGTTTGTGATGTAATGCCAAGAATCTTCCACCTCAAGCCCATGTGCTTGGGGAATCTCACTCAATAGGTCAACCAGCACATTCAGCGATCTGCCGGCGGGCAGATGGGTCAGCGTTTTGAGATACTGCCGATCGAAATAGGGGCGAACTTGGTAATCGCCAGGTTGATAATCGTCAGCCAATAAGCCGATTTGCGAACCTGTCGACACGTTGATGGACAACTCGTTCCTCCGCAATCGTGTTCCGGCTACGGCGCATTGATGGTCTCCAACTGACGGATACGATGCAATCTCATTGCCAAGCGTCGCCAGTTTCCCCACTGCCTGATACGGATCGGATAGCCGAGGCCAATTCAACGCTCCGACCCCCAACGTGTCGAACGCCTCCTGATGCCAAAGATTTGTTTGCACGTTCAGGGTGCCGAGGGCACTGGTGTATTCGGTCACCGGTACCGCACCACAGAGCCTCATCGCAACATAGTCAGCGAGAGCCAACGGAATCGTTGAGTTTGGTAGATCCTCCTGCTCTGCCAACCAAAATAATATGCTAAGTGCCGATCCGGGCTTGCAGTCGTTGCCGAGCTCCTCCATTCGCGTTCGAGTGAGCCGCCGCTCAAGTAATTGATAGTAACTTCCATCACCAAAGGGGTATGATTCCAGTGTGCGTTGGTCGCGCCAAGAAATATAATTTGTCACTGCGTTTCCCGATTGGTCGACCAAGATGACTCCGCCCATCTGACCGGTCCAGTGGACGCTTGAGACATCTGGAGCTATCTCCAGCAACTTGAGGAGGAGGTTTTCGACCAACGCCTGAATTTGAGACGGTTCCACTTCAAAGTGTCCCACCGGTAGGTCCGGAATTGGCGCGGGAAAATCCTCCTTGATGACTTCTCCCACGGCGCAATCTTCAAGATCCAATACCGCCCCTTTAATGCTTGAAGTACCTACATCAATACCAAGACACTTCATGAACCCGCCTTGTCCGCCGCAACGAAATGGAAACCGACCAGAAGAATTCTCGCACTAGACGGCGCTCAGTCATTCGTGCGCAACGGTCGGAAGAACTCCCGCAGATCCGCCGCCATCTCCTCCGGGCGCTCGTGAATCGCGAAATGTCCACCTTCCGAATAATCGTTATAATGAACTACGTTGTAGTATCGTTCCGCACGCTTTCGGACAATCGGCGCCAATTCGTGTGGATAAGCGGCAACCGCTGTCGGCACCTCGATTCGCTCGCCGGGAGGAAGTTCCCATGGGTGATAATACGACTCGCTATAAAGCCGTATCGCTGACCAGAACGAGTTCGTCACCCAGTAGAGCATGACATTGGTAATAAGCATATCGCGCGGAAAAAGTTTCTCGAAATCGTCGCCCCAACCGCACCACGCTCGCCATTTTTCAATAATCCATGCCGCGAGGCCCGCCGGCGAATCGGTCATACCGATGGCAAGCGTCTGAGGGCGCGTCATCTGTTGGTGACAATAAGCGCCTTCATCAATCCAATACCTCTCAACGTTCTTCCAATAGCGCAGCATATCGGGATCTTTCGGCCTGACGGGCGCCCATTTCATGCCAAGCCCGCGCAGGATATCGGGATCTTTGTCTTCCGGTTCTCGCTCGTCCCCCAATCGGGGAAACAGACAGTTCAGGTGAATCCCAATCAGGTTCTCCGGATGGTGATATCCAAACGGAGCCGTAATGAAGCCGCCCCAATCGCCGCCCTCGATCCCGTAGCGCTCATAACCCAACCCTTGCGTCATCAGTTTATCGTATATCTCCGGGTGGTGCTGGAACCCAAAACCGCTCACATTGGGATAATCCGAGAATCCAAAACCGATAATGGAAGGAATTACGACGGTGAATGCGTCTTCCGGATCGCCGCCGTACGAAGCAGGATCGCTCAGCATGGGGAGGATTCGCAACAACAAAATGAACGACCACGGATACCCGTGCATCATGAACAACGGAATAGGATTTGGTCCGTTGCCCTCTTCACGAATAAAATGGATGCCTAGCCCGTCAACCTCCGCTTCAAAGTGCTCATATTGATTGAGTTTAGCTTCCTGTTCACGCCAGTCGTATTCATGAAGCCAGTAGTCAATCAGATCTTTCATGTAGTCGAAGTCCACACCTCGACTCCACCCGGTCCCGGCCACCGAACCCGGCAAGCGTGTGCGTTCTAATCGCGCGCGAAGGTCGTCCAGTACATCCTGTGGAACGTTCAATGAGTATGGTCGGACGGAAATTGACATAAGATTGGTCGATTATAGCAACGCCCTGTAATTTCTGCAACAGAAAATCTTCACAAGTCAACGTTACTCGTACCTGATACTAGAGGATTAACTGATGCCATCTGGATAAACAACGAGTACAATAAAGACCTCCCATTATCTCGACTTTGTACATTTGAAAGACATTACAGGCAGCAATAATCAAGTAATGCGAAAATGCGGAATAGATTTTGATTCTCTCGGCTTTATAGCAGACCATTGAAAAAGTCGGTAGCGGTTTCCAATGCTATGCAACCTGTCGCCCCGCTGGGGCTTTAATGTGAAGTACCTTAGCGTTACTATACACCTTTCGCGCCGCTGGCGCTTTCAATGAATGATGGAGTTTATTTCGCCGTTCTCACTCTACGCTCCACCTAGGTGATGGGCAGTGCCCACCCTACAGATGTACAAGGTCGAGATTAGAGCTTGTTTGAAATGTACATTTTGTAAGGTGTGATTAACCGACTGATTAAGGAGGGATCAAGTGACCGAATAGGATCGACCGAACGATCAGCTGAGTGAATAACGAAGGCGATAGAGATTCTCTAGTGAGGGCAATAGAGATTCCAACGCGATAGAGTTCTCATAGAGATCCGGTGCGCACCAGTCTTTTAAAGCCCGATAGGGGATCAAACGAGTGATTAACGATCAGTGGAAGGCAAACCCATCCCCAAAATTAGATGCAGTCGCACACCGTACGAAAACAGGACATTTGTATCTTATACCATTTCGCTCGAATAATAGTGCATACGATGTCTTAAAATATATCGTTCACTTACACCGTAGGCGGGAATCAAATGAGCGAATAGCGAATGCGATAGAGATCCCCTTGCCCCGCCGGCTCTGCGCGGAGACGAAACTTCATGTACCGCTCCGCGTAAATTTCTTGACCTGATTCACGCAATCAATGCACAAGCATTTTAGAGAAATGGTATTAGTAGATTTGGACGGCACTGAACGTAGCAGGTGCGGAAATTATCAGAATTATGGAGGAGAAGCTATGGGCAGGGGCTTTGTTCCAGCTTTAGCCAATAACACACCACGGTTGGATGGAGCCAGTTTATGTTTATTGGTTTCTAGTTGTATCGGCTCGCGAATCTCGATTACGTTACAAATCATCTGATTTACCTAGGACGCTCAATTGACCAGTGTCTATCCGAACTCTGAACGACAACCGTACCCGGTAGGTTCGCTTGGGCAAGCATATCTTCGACTTCGGGAATAGTAAACGCAGCAAGAAAGGAGTCGTAAAACAGTTTCTTTTGGTAGGGCGTGGCACCATCGGCATGCTGCTCCACAAATCCCAAAGCGGCTTCGGTGGTCTTAGGACGTATTAGGTCTCGAATCAAGATCAAGCCATCATGGCGAATAACTCGGCTAACTTCACGGAGCATAGGCAACGGATCTGGAATGTGGTGGATGATGCTGTTGCATATGACGCCGTCAAAGAACTGACTTGAATAAGGCAAGTCTTTCGCGTCAGCCTGTGCCAATGTAATTCGGTCGGCCAGCCCAGCTTCGGCGATATGGAAATCTCCAAGCTCCAGCATGCTCTCGGAGAGGTCAACTCCAATGACTTCAACCGTCGGCAGCCGTTTTGCTAACATGATTGCTACTGCCGCCGGCCCCGTCCCCACATCTAGGAAGCGTCCTCCCTTCGCCCCAAGTTCAAGGACGCGCTCCACGAACGCGATGTTGACCTCAGTATGATCCATCGCATCGTAGGCTTCGGCGTCCTCGAAGGAATCCATCACCTCCGGCTCTAAAATTCGATCCATCTATCCCTCGCTCCTGCCTAGAATCTGATTCGCAGCTTTCATGCTTGCGCCGTCACAACACCAGCCGACAATACGATTCAAGGGTTCGGAGATTTTCGGATTTTCGATCCGTTGACAAATATTCACCGAATCGCGATTGGATTGCCCGGTGAGCCGGTGCCGCCCTTGATTCGCAGCGGCGCGAAGACGAAAGCGAACTCGTAAATCTTATCCATCGCCAATTCCTCGGTGATGATGTTCTCAAGTATATAGATGCCATTCTTGGGTAAAATTAGCTGGTGTACGGGGAACGCCAGCGATTCATCGGGATTCGGTACGACTTCAACTCCCCAGGTATCACCGCACACCATGGCAATCTCTTTGTCAACCAGGTACTGCCCCGCTCCCAATCCGATGCCGGGTTCGCTAGCATTGTAGCGTTCGTTGTCTGTTATCCAGAATCTACCCCAACCGGTATGGATAAGGACCACATCGCCGGACGTGATTTTGGTTCCCTGACGCTTAAGCGCACCCTCTAAATCGGCGACAGTAATCTCGTAGCCACCTTCCAAATATTCAACGCCTTTATAACCGGCGACATCGATAAGCACCCCACGTGTCACAAAGGCACCGACGTTCTCCACTCCGATTTTTGCCAATCCCTCGGGCTTGGCAAACTCGTTGCGATTGAAGCCGTTATAGTAGAGGTCACCGATACCGACATGACCGAGTCCGTCGAACTGCGTGCCAATCTGTCCAAGTTCGCCGCTGACAATCTCTTCAAACCATGTAATCTTATTATCGCCTAGCGGTCCCGACATCGCGGGAATACGCAAACTATAATGACGGGTACCAAAGACTGGCATATCCGTCTCGTAAACCCTGCCTAACTGATATATTTTACCCTCTTTAATCAGAGTGGCTGCTTCCAATATCTTCGTCGACGTTATACGGTTCGCCGCACCGCGCTCATCGTCAGCGCCCCATCTCGAAGGATACCAATCGCCCTCATGCGTGAGTGCCCACCTGCCCGTCAATGCGATCAGCCCGGCTGCCAGCCCGACCAGAATGAAAAACTTAATCCGAGTCCTGTTAAACATCGTGTCCTCCCATACTGTAATTTGGATTCTTGAAATTTCTGAGGATTCTGCAAATCCCAAGAATCATCTTTCTCAATTTTCTCAGTAACTTTCCAATTACAAATTCCACATTTTGGCAAATACCATGGCATCAAGTGCCCGACCTGCTCCTGCCAGATTGACAAATCCAGCACGTTTGTACGGTGGGCGCTACCCACCATTTACCACTTATGTTTCAAACAGGCTCCAAACCTAATCGAAGCACAATTTTACTAAAGTTTCGCTTGAATATACTCAGTAATCAAGGCCCATTCACCCAGCTCCAATTCCCTGCCCACAATCCGCTTTCAAATCATTCAACAGCTTTGCAATACCGTCCCGAATCATACCCTCGGTCTCAGGTTCCAACGGAAGATAAGCGCTATTGGGGGAAACGCCATGTCCTCCTGTCAAATCCGGTAATTCATAGTCTTTCGCCGTGGCAACATAACTTACGCTGCCGTTAATGTAACCGAGAACTATCGTATGCGAAAATGGCGACACGGCGTCGGCGTGCAACTGGTATTCGCAGAACATCTCTCCGGGGAACAAGAGAATACACAAATCTTCGCCAATAGCGAATGCACGCATTGGGAGATCCAGGTATTCGCGCACGCCGCTCTCGGACACCTCAAGCAGATGCTTTAAATTGCCGCTTTCCGGATCTTGGGTCAACCATTTTTTGACTTGCTCAACTGGCGGCATCTTGTATGGAAGCGTGAGGATAGATTCGCGATTTCGCAGCCGCCCCGGTTTGATTCTCGCATTACCGTTCATGGCATTTCGAGTCGCAAAGGCTAAGGAAAGCCCTGCAGAATCACATGCGCCAAGACCGCCTCGCAACGGAAATCCGTTGATGTTCCCGCCGCAGCCTTGGGCAAACATCAACACCCCCGATGGCTGATTGTCTATGGCAAGCAGGTTGCGCAAATGTTTTACAGCGTATCCGGGGTAATCGGGCCCAATAGCCGGTTTTGAATAGTCCGGATTTGGCCAGCCTCCAAAGTGCACGATGACAGGATGAGCCGCGTGAGTGAACATGACGGCGATCCGTTCCCCAGTCTCATCTCCATCTGATGGCTGCGAGTAAACCCCCAAGACATCTGTCCATGGCACAACCGCGCCCTCAGGGTTTTCAGCCATAACACATACGCCATCCCATATCGGGCGCCGATTGTAGCCAATCTGCACTGGCGCACGCCCAATCCCCAATTCTGCAGGCTGCAGATTATCTTTAGCGCGCTTCGTCGCTTCAGCCAGATGACAAAACCACCACTGCACAAATGGATCTAGCGCCTCTCTTTCGCTACCCAACCACTCATCGTACGGTATGTCAAGTTTGGCGGTCGAAACTTGCGCCTCCTTTTTCCACCTTCCGTCCGGAAACATTGAGTTATGCGTGTGACTGAAGTTGATGAAGATATCATTCGGTGGTATACCGGTGGCTCTGTTAATGACCTTCCGCATAATCTCTGTTTGGTCGAATCCCTGCATGAAGTGGTCGGCTGTGATGATTACAAGATACTCCTGTCCGTCCGACAAAACGAGCGATCTGGCATATAAGTCCTCGTAAACTGTTGGCTGCCAGTCGTCAGAATGTTCCATTGCAGGCGTGAATAGGTTCTCCGCGGCACCCGCCATTAGTGTTGCATTGCGCGCCTCGGTGCTGCCGATAATTGATGAAGTCAGTGATAACAGGGCTGAAAATGGTGTCATGGCAATCCTCTCAAGCCTTGAACTTCACCTCAAAAATCGTTAAAGACAGAAACCGGTGCTCCCGATTCGGCGGATTCCACACCTGCAACCAGTGCCGACACGGTTTTCGCCCCATCGCGGACATCTATGGACGGTTGTCTTCCGGTCATTACACAATCCACAAAATGATTCACAGCCGTTTGCATCGGATCCAGCTTCTCGAAAATAATCGCCGTTGGCTCCCCTTTGGCGGGATAGAAGCAGTCTCGCCATACGGTCGCTTCTGTCCCGTAGATTGAAAGGAAGCCCTCTCCCATACCGTGCCCCCTGCAGCCGGAAGTTACCAGCACCTTTCCGAGACAACCGTTTTTAAATCTGCAACTGAAGATGTAGCAGTCATCCAAAACAAAGTCGCGAGCAGCGTATCCGTTGGAATAAGCGTGCACCTCCTCAATCTCTGCACCGACCGCCCAACGAAGTAGGTCTAGCGGATGACAGCCTCCGCCAATTAGGACATTTTGAGGGTTTTTTGGGTGCGAACGCCACGTGTTCCGCGCATAGATACCAGACATGTCGTGAATGTAGCTGCCCTCCACGAAAAAAGCCCGCCCAAGTTCCCCGTCGTCGTATAGCTTTTTTATTTCTTGGTGTATGGGCTGAAATCTCATGAACTGGCTCGCCATAAATGTAAGCCCTGTTTCGTCCACCGCCCTAACCATATCCTTACAATCCTGCAAGGTAGTCGTCATTGGCTTTTCGCATAGAACGTGTTTCCCCGCTCTTAACGCCGCGATAGAATGAGCCGCGTGAAGATGATCGGGGCTGCATACCATTATAACATCAATTTCCGGATTTCCAAGCAATTCGTCGTAGCACGTCGTCCATAAACCCATGTTCCCCTGCACCGCGACTTCCCTAGCGCTATCGTCTTCGCCGTCGCATGCCCCTATCAATCTCACCTGGGGATGCGCCATAAACGCTTTAACATATCCCCCAACGTGTACATCACTGCCGACAAATCCCACTCCGAGTTTATTCATAGTCTTCCGTTGTAACCGATAATGTGTCTAGTCTGCAAAGCGGGATCGAGAATCATCAAATCCTCGATTGCGCTTTTTATCCTCACCCAATATGTGCCTTCTGTAGCCCGTAGGTTGGGTTGAACATCGTGAAATCCAACTTTGCGCTTCTACAGAGGAATTGCATTTTCCGGGGGACTCGGACGGTAATCTTCCAACCTTCCAACCATACGCTGCCTAATCCCCCTTCGCCCGATGAATTTCAGCAACCAATCGTTGAGTGGCAGCCAGCGGATCCGGTTCTCCACACACCGCCGAAATAACAGCAATTCCGTGCGCGCCTGCACGAATCACGTCATAAACGTCCTCAACCGTGATGCCACCAATTGCTATTACGGGGCATTGAGCAATTTCGCACATTCGCGCGAGCGCATCCAACCCCTTTGGTGCCTCGGCATCTGGTTTTGATGAAGTCTGGCGAATCGGCCCAAATCCGATGTAATCCGCCCCCTCCGCAATCGCCTCCATAATCTTCACTTCTGTCCGCGCCGAGGCGCCGATTATTGAGTTCGGCGGAAAAAGCCTGCGACCAACCGAGACCGGTAAATCGTCCTGCCCAAAATGCACACCCGCCGATCCAACTGCGAGTGCGATGTCTGCCCGGTCATTCACAATCAGCGAAACATTGTGCCGGGCGCAGATGGTTTGAACTTCCTGTGCCGTTTTAAGTAGACCGCGCGTTGTCCCCACTTTTTGGCGAAATTGAACCGTATCCGCACCTCCTACTATCGCCATCTCCGCTAGTTGGGAATGCGTAAATCGCGATTGAATCGTCGTATCCGTGATTACATGCAGAACACCAACTTGTTTCATAAGCTTTAACCGATTCCGCAACTTAGAAGAATGGCATAGGGCTGGAAGGCGAGAACATGAAACTGGAAGGTAGGAAGATTGGAAGAGTGGAAGCACGCATTACTTCCATCATTCCTCCAGTCTTCCATTCTCCCCGTTCTTATTCAATTTGGTTCAAAAGGTAGATGACCTCATCCTCACGTAGAAAAAGGTTATCGTCCCATTCGCCCTTCTGCTGTTTTGCTTGGAGCGATTCGATTTGACGCAGTAATGCGTTTTCCATAAAATAATGTCGTTCATCTATTGCATCGAACGTTGTTTCGGAAAGCTGACCGGCCCGGTAGCAGGCATAGCACTGCGAATAAACTTCCCCAGCAGATCCCAAGGCGATATTGAGAAAGTTGAGATATTCTTTCAAGGAGCGCCTACAGTACCCTTCCGCAATATTGGCTGAAATCGATAATCCTGCACCCAAAATTTGGGCAATTAGACGGTACGGGCGATCCGGAATCTCCTTGACTTTCTCATACAAGAAAGCGTACAGATCAACTCCCATTCTCCAAGTTCGCAATTTGCGATAACCACGATTCACGTTCTTTCGAACTTCTAATCGCCCATCCATAATCTAGTCTAACCCCCGTAAACTACATTAATCTTGACGTTAAAGCAAGTCATCGGAGTAGATACGGGAACACTCCCGCTTGACTTCCAGTCTTCCACTCTTTCGCTTTTCATCCGCCTGGCGATACTTCCCGCTCTTTCCAGCGATGCACGTCCAAAAACACAAAAGCCTCTTGAATATATTCAATCCGCTTCTGGAGTACCGCCGCACGTTCAAAGTGGAGTTGCGCCGCGGCACGGTCCCGCCAACCCATCAACTTCTTGACTACTGCCTCGTGGTCGCCCTCCAATATCTGCTCCACATCGTGAATCATCGCCCGATAAGATTCGCGGCTGATTCGAGCGGCACACGGCGCGTCACACCGTTTGAGATAGTAGCTTAAACATGGACGAAAATCGTGACGCGGAATGAGCCGTTCTTCGCAAATGCGAACGGGAAAGACGTAGTGCAACGAGTTAATCACATCCTCCGTCCATTTTCGCCCGGAGAAGGGACCGAAATATCGCGCTCCATCCTCCAACCGCTCGGAAGTGAGTTCAAGCCGAGGAAAATCATCGGAATAGTCAATCTTGATGTACCAAGACTTCCAACCTTCCTTCAATGCGGAGTTGTAGGGCGGCTGATTCTCCTTGATGAGTCGCGCTTCCAGTAGAGAGGCTTCCAATTCCGAGTTGCAGATTTCGTAATCAATGCCCGACGCATGGCGTACCAGTCGTTTTATCTTATACGGACGCCTTTTTGCATTGTACAAGTATGAGTGCACCCGTTTGCGCAAAGACTTCGCTTTGCCGATGTAGAGAATATCCCTCGACTTGTTGCGAAAGAAATAAACCCCCGGAAGCGAGGGAAGATCCGTCATCATGTCTTTGGTGAGCATAGCGCGATCGGCAGGTATTCGGTAGGTATGTGATTGAGCGTCCGGGGACGACTGAGTGTTAGCAGGTGGTATCCATAGACTTGGCTGCCCAATGCGGCAAGCTTAAGCAACTTTTGGACATTGGCGACTTTACTTGGTTTCTGGAGCTATTGTGGTATTTAGGAAGACCGTAGATATAACCAATCCTATCTAGTAAATAACGTCCATAGAGCAGCGAAGATTCAGCGATTCGCTGTTGCAAGTGAGAATTCGTACATTATTCTTTATCAATGGACGAGGACAATGGTGGGAGAATCATGACATACCCGCATCTATGCTAAGAGGTTTTAGTAGTTCCAATGCCACGATATTGGTTTTGGTGAGTTCTAGAAGGTGGGCGGTCGGGAAACGCCTCAAACTTGGAAGAGAGTAATCCTTGGGAGAGAACGTGAACCTGAAAATTTATATCAACTTGGCGCTATGGTATCAGTCTCGGACTTCTGACTATTCTGATTTGACCCGTAGGGTGCGCATCGGGCACCAACGTTTATAGTTTTGAAAGGAGCTTGTTTCAATCTCGAACTCGAGATTCTTCTCTCTGATCACCGCCATCTGTCGATGCACCCCGGCGGCATGGTTGTGTTTCAATCTCGGATTCGAGATTCTTTTCTTTGATCGTTAATCTGCCTGGTGGGAAAGAACAGTGAAATAGCGAGTTTCAATCTCGGACTCGAGATTCTTTTGTTTGATCGAGCGACCATTTGTAAGTCAACAGTGGTAAGGATTGAGAGCACCCCAATCTGTCAGTCCATAAAAAATTCAATATTGCATCATGCTGAAATAGCTGATTCTCGAAAGTATACATCTGCAAACCCCCATCATTACAGTATTCTCAGCGATCCTGTCGGTCCCACGACTTTTTGTTAGCACAGCGGTTGACAGTCCAATTTATCGCATGTCCCTGCCGCTAGTCGATTTTGGACGCTAAACGATATATGCGGCTTGGTCAATTCCCTTTTTGATGCCGATGCGTTCAATGCCCTTCTCGCAAGAGCGGCAGAGATGATAGAACGTCACGGTGTCCTTCTTTGGGTTAATCGCATCTTGAATCCGATCCTGGAGACGGAGGTACGCGCGTCGATCCGTGTTACATTCGAAAAGACTATACTGGATACGTTTCCCAAAATCCAGTAGAATTTTGGCGACTTGGTTTCGCCGCCGGTCATTGGTTATGTCGTAGGCTACAGCATAGAGCATTGTCTACAAATCTCCTATATGCAACTTATAACGCTAGCAAGATTGGACGCATGGAAAGATGGTGAAGTGTGGTTTGTCCTATGTTTCCCATCGTTTTGCGCAAGAGTTACGGCATACGGAGTATGCCTACTACCATATAACGCTAGCAAGATTGGACGCATGGAAAGATGGTGAAGTGTGGTTTGTCCTATGCTTCCCATCGCTTTGCGCAAGAGTTACGGCATACGGAGTATGCCTACTACGATGTTATCGAACTGTGAGCGGTGTATACGTGTCAATCTCTCCCATTAGACATTTGGCAAGCAGTCGGACTTGCAACTCAATCGCACGCCGAAAATCAATTTTGTACTTGAAGATTGGATGGGTAATCGTCTCGTTCTTTCGTCCCTCGTAAGCGGCGTAGAATCGCTTTCGGGCGGCATCTTTCAGAAACCAGCCGCCGTGCGACTCGGTGAAATCAGCCGGTTTGATTTGTCGTTTGTTTATGAGCGTAATGGCAACGGAATCGGCAATAATTGGACGAAATTCCTCCTTGAGGTCGAGCGCTAGGCATGGACGACCGTAATTCTGTTGGTGGAAAAACCCGACATACGGGTCGAGACCAACAAGCTGTATAGCCGAGATGAGATCTGCGGTCAATAGCGAATACGCGAAACTCAGCAGTGCGTTTGTCGGGTCTGCCGGTGGACGGCGGCTCCGGCGTTCAAAGTTAAACCCCATTTCCGGTTTGAGCATCGCCGAAAACGACCGGAAATACGCCGCGGAGGCGTTGCCTTCAATTCCCAGAAGTTCCGGTAGCCCACCTGCTCTGGGAATTTTCCGCCGCATCGCAGCGAGTCCGTCAATGCTAGATAAAATATCGGGGTATCCGCTCTCAGTTTCAATCTCGCTTGTTTCAAGCGGAGAATCTGTCGTGTCGCCGTTGTCATCCCTGTTTCGCCACTTCCGTCGTTGTAGCATCATCCGCATGTTGGTGAGTTTGCCGTGCACAAAGGCTTTGGCGAACGCGAGACACTTCTCCGAGTCATCCGCCACCCGATGTTGGGCAACACGCAAGAGTGAGTTCCTTGAGATTTTAGGCGTCAAAGTTCCTTGATACCGTCCGTATGCGGACTGGTAAACGATAGGAATCCCTTCGTTAAGCAAAGTCTGCATCACCGGGGTGGTCACGCTAATATTTCCGCAGAGAACCACTTGTCCGAGGTGAATGAGCGGAATATCGCGGATAGTTTCCCCCTCTTTTACAACCAACAGTCGCTCGCTAGTCTTTTTCAATGTACAGCCG
This sequence comes from Candidatus Poribacteria bacterium, assembly GCA_965204085.1. Classification (GTDB taxonomy): domain Bacteria; phylum Poribacteria; class WGA-4E; order WGA-4E; family JAJDTR01; genus JAJDTR01. The sequence continues at coordinate 1,858,113 of CBDBEE010000003.1, forward strand.
GGTTCATCGACATACAATACGTTGTCGATACCGAGTACCGGTTTTATCCGCTTGGGACGATCGTCCAACTCATGGAGATAGGCAACCTCATCCGGAAGACAGATCTTCCGCACGCTGCAACCGTTGCAGCGGTTGTCGTGAACGGGTTCTGGAATCTTTCTTGTTTGCAACAACGATTCGGCGCTGGCAACGAAGTCGCGACTGGTACGGCGCAATTCATCGTCAAAGACGACTTTTCGACGGCGTTTCGACCCGATGTAGTAGATATAACCGTGAGGCACTTCAATCCCGGTGCTCTCCTCGATTAGCATCCCCTGTAGGCAGAGTTGGACTTGGTCGTTGAGCCAGTCTCCTGTCCCCGCCTTTTTGTATTCGACGGGATACGTTACTCCCTTTCTTTCTTCAATGAGATCGAGGTAACCCGAAACCCTGACTGTCTCAGAGGCAAGATACTGACGGCGAGAAACGCGGGCATCGCGTTCACTGCGGTTTTTCATTTCGGTATCCACACGGGCATGCTTAATTTTGCCTTCCTCGACATGCTCGTTTATTACCTGATGCCCCTCCACCGATTCGTAGTAAAATCGGCGCGGGCAAAATACATAGGTGTTTACTTGTGATAGCGGTATGTAGTTTTCGGACATGGTTCAAACTCCTTCCATCTTTCCAATCTTCATGAAGTTTAAAAAATTGATTCGGTAATTGCTTGGCGAATCCCAGTGCGGTTAGAAGCCGCACCTACCGGGTCTGGGGAAAATTAGAATTACCGATTTAATAGACATCTTTCCAAAATAAGTATCTATTTGGCTTGATTTTACGTTATATCCTTTCAACAATCTTCTGTTGTAGAAAGGATACCCATGAGTCAATTTGAAAAAGCAGTAAAACAGTCAGATGAGCAATTTCTGCGAGCGGTTGGTATTGACAAGGCGGCTTTCAACCTTATTTTGGAGCGTGTGGCGACTTACTTTGAAAAACTTAAAGAAGAACGTCCGATGAAGAAACGAGGAAAGAAATCGGAGGTTGCATTGGCCGATCGCCTTCTATTGACATTCACCTATTTGCGCCACTATCCAACCTTTGCCAGATTAGGCATGGAGTTTGGTATCAGTGAGTCTTATGCAAATAAACTCTATCATCAGATACTTGATGTGTTAGTTAAAGTGCTTTCATTGAAGAATCGAAAGCACTTAGTGGAGGGCGATCTCCAAACCATCATCGTTGATGCCACCGAGCAACCGATTGAACGTCCAACCAAAGGACAGCGTGTCTACTATAGCGGTAAAAAAAAGCACACCATAAAAGTTCAATTGATTGCGTGTTTGGCGCTGTTAGAAATAGTATCGGTTACCTGCCGCAAAGGGAGTGTTCACGATTACACCATTCTGAAGGAAAGTCGTGTGGCAATTTCTCCCGAAACTGAGAAGTTGGCTGACAGTGGTTATCAGGGGATAGCCAAACGGTATGCCAACAGTTCGACGCCCATCAAGGCCTATCGGAGCAAGCCCTTAACTCGGGAGGCGAAGCAATTCAACCGACGGTTGGCAACACGCAGGGTCGCCATTGAGAATATCGTCAGACGATGTAAGATTTTTCGCATCACCAAAGACATCTATCGAGGCAAACATCGCAACTATGGGAAAACATGGAATGTGATTGCTGCCATTGTTAACTTGCGATATTCCTCAACAAGTTGCCAAACGGCGTAGTTATTCTAATCTCCGAGATTGCTGGAACTACACGGATCCATTTTGGAAAGATGTCTAATAAAAAATTTAACTTCATCCAGATTGGCGGAGCAAAATGCTCCGCCTACGATTTATGCTTCCGCTTTCCAGTCCCCGAATCTTTCATTTTAAGTCTCCGCGTTTGTCCTATCCCCATCGTGGTTTTGTAGCCGGTGCCACAGTAAAAAGCGAAATCGGCGAGGAGATTTGCCAGACGTAACATTTCAATCTCCTCCTCACCTTCCGATTGTCGTTCCGCGAAGAATTGGTAGGCGCAACTTCCAACAAATCCAAGCTCCTTGTGTTTGCCGAAATCCAACATCTTGCTCTCGGACTCAACCGTGGTCAGTCCAGCCTGATGGGTGACGAAATCGAGCACCTGCTGTTTGTCAATCTGCATCGGCGCGAAAGCATTCCATTTGTTAATCCAACTCTGGTAACAACGCACCAAGTCGATAGTCGCGTAATTCCGTGTTTTTTTACCTTGCGGAGTGAGTTTCCGGAAGGCGGTCGGAGAGCGGAATTCCAGACGAATCCGCGTGCCGGGCTGCGCAGATTCGATGAGATCTTCGTAAGTATGTGTGCCACTCCAATCGGTGTCTTCACCTGCAGACGCAACCATGCGGCTAAGTTGAAACCTCGCCTCGCCGAGGCGAATTGACGGAAAACTCTGCGTCAAAAAGGCGTCCCCGAAATAAGCAAAGAGTTCGTCGTCGAGGAAGGTGTAGCGCAGCCAGCATTCCGTCCCGGCGCGGATCCGCAGGAAATTCCCGCGTCGTTCACCCTTGCCGATGAGCGGCGACACGGTGAACGGTTTCTGCCTTGACGCGGCGTGAACTTCCGCCGCCTTCTCCGGATTGCTCGTTCGCAGCAGCGATAGGAAGGCAGCGTGCGCGTGGTGCCCCATCGTGGGGCGGAGTGTGATGTCTTCCGGTGGAATGAGGTGGATGACAGTGCTGATGGGCATAACGAGCCCTCCTAATCGGCATTCGCAAAATATCTCATCGTGACTGGTAAACAGACTGTATCTTTGCCTTTTTGAAACTCAATGTATTCGCCTGAAAATGTCGCGTTCTGAATAAGACTTACCGGTGGCATGGAGATGAGATCGTAGAGTAGTGGACGGACGGAAAGATCTAGTGGATTCAACAGGTGTGGACATGTAAATTTACCGCGTTTTACGGGCAGATCTTGACGCTCTTTGATTTCAACGCTTGCCTTGCTCCTCCACAATCCCAGTCGTATCCATTTCGGCGCCCTCTCGGGCATCTCTCCTACGATGAAAAACTCGAACGTACTTTCAGGTGCAATCTCCTTTGCTTTTCCGTAGGATGGCTTGTTCGTCACGGTAATGCCCAACTCCTTTTTCCGCGTATTTTTAACTGTTGAAAACGGACGATGCCGATTGTCAGCGAATTTGAAGGTACTGATGACGTAATCGTAATAAATCGGTTTGGCAGGAGTCACATAGACACCTTCCGCGTTGATCGGCGCGAGGTCATCCTGATAGGTTGGAACACTGTCAAAGCACCGATACGGTTTTTGAATCAAGCCGATCGCATACGTCAACGCCCAATTGTGGATGACCTTCTCCGTCTCATAAAGCCGCCCCATTTCACGAGTTGCATAGTAGAGCGAATCGTGGAGAACAAGGCGACATCTGGTAACATACATCGCTTCCTCCTACGTGTTTTTCTTGTTTGAAGCTTTTTGGATGACTCGCTGGGAGTACTCCTGTGTTTCGGCATTTGCTTCCATCCTATACTTCGGCAGAAAAAACAGAGCATTATTGATTGAGATATATCGGAAACATTATTGTTAAGCGGCGACACGGAAGATTGCCTTGATGTCAATATGACATTTGGTGAAATCCGCATCATCAGTGGACTTGTTGAAAATCAATTGGCGCATGACAAAGCGTCTAAGTTGTTGGCGGACTGAAGAAACGGTTGATGTAGTGGTTGATTCACTGGCGGTTTCATGAATTCCTTCAGGTGAGTGGTGCTTCAATAAGACGAGTCGAGCCAAACTTGCAGCGATACAACAAAGTTGCGTGAACCGCAAGAAGGCTAAGGTAGTCGTAGATTGATAGTCGCCCAAACCAAAGTATTGTTTGAGTTCACGTATAGCGATTTCGATTGAAAACCTAGCGGCATATATCTCAAGAATCTGAGTCGGCGATAAATCGAGAGAAGTGGAGACCAAAAGGATAGGGCGGTTTGTTCCATCAGCGATGACCACACGGACTTTGTGCTGCACATCACGCAGAAAGAGGTCAATGACGAGATACTCCACTTGGCACTGCTTTCCATATAGCCAAGCAGTTGTGGTCTGTCTTTGCATCTGATTGAAGCATTTGGCGAGTTTGATACATTTACCGCGTTTAGGCGGTCGCCCACGCCCACAGTAGAATGGTGGGAGGAATCCAACGGCGTCATGACGTAAACGAGTGACGAGTGTAATCCCTTGCTCAACTAGTGGATTAATGAAGTTGGCTTTTGAGAAGAAGGCATCGGCAACAACACACAACGGTTTTGCTTTGACGCTATTCTTGACGAAAAAGACAGCAGCAAGCACAGCGGCGATTATACCCATCGGTTGAGCATTGCCTTGTGTGTCCACAACGAAATGAGATGGATTACTCTTGCCTGAAATCAATCGACTTATAACGGGTAGGCAATGCCATTGATGTTTGACACGTGCCAGAAAGCCAGCTATTACCCATTGATGCCCAATGACTTGCTTATCGGGGTGTGTTGAACTCTGTTGCCATTTTTGAACTCCACTCATTTTTCCCTTCACCTTTTTTACCATTGTCGGGTCAACAGCAAGTAGCAGATGGCCGGCGTAACTCAGTGAATCGCCAAGTTCAGATAGAAGTAGGTCAATCACAGATTCGATGACTTCTGACAAATCCCACTGGAAGGTCGAAAGAAACCGGTGCCAACCGGATAGAGATTTATCAACGAAAATACACGTATCAGCAATGTGGGTAAGGCATTTTCGGCTTTGTCCGATTAATAACGAAAAGATGAAACCGACGAAATAGGTGAAGGTCGGTTTAGAAAACCCTTGACGAAACTTCAACAAATACGGTATCCATATCTCTGGGAAGAAATTATCCATAACACTAGTGGGCAAATCGCCGTTTGCCCTTATATACCTCCAATCTTTTTTGGTGAATTAGAGGTATGATAATTTCTTCCCTTTTAATTTGTCACCCTAAATTCTGCCGAAGTATAGAAATGAAAGGGAATCAAAAAATGAGTATTCCAACTCCATCTAAAATTGAAATACCAATGCTACATTTGTTCTCGCAAGGACAGTATTACAGCAGACCAGTGGAAGAGTTAGCCGATAAGTTTTCGCTTACGCCAGAAGAACGTTGCCGAACACGCCCAAATGGAATTGACAAGATTTTTGCGCACAATTGCTGTACAGCTCAAACACGTCTGAAACGAAAAGGGTTGGTAGAATATGAAACAGGCACACTCCGAGTAGTCACGCCCAAAGGTAAGCGTGCTTTGCAAAAAGCAAGTTGCTAATCTCGTGTGGATAGGGTGCGGAGGGAATCATTGCTTTTAGGTTGACAATGGGAAGTTACTTCAGAAAAGAATAGGGATGATTCAATCGGTGCCAGATTTCGTAATCAAATCTACAATCCAACACTCTGAGCAGAAGGGAACTGGCGGTCAACCGCGGCCGTATCTTCGCCGCCGTCGGCCGATGGGGCGTGGGATACTTCCATCACTCGTCCGAAACCTGGGTACCTGCCGGCCTGCGGGGACGCTGGGTCAGCAGCGTGGTGTCCCACCGCGGCGATCTCTACGCCGGGACAAGAGAGGGCATCTACCGCGCCTCCATTCCCATAGTTCAACCCTACAACAAAGCCGCTACCACCTGGGGCGCCGTGAAAAAATGGGATCGACCGAACGAACAGTGAGTGCGATAGAAAGTCCCGATAGTCCATCCCGTGACCGTAGGCGGGAATCAAGCGACCGAAAAGAATCAAATGAGCGAATAGTGAATGCGATAGTAAATCCCGCGCGATAGAGATCCCCCTGCCCCGCGTGCCACTATCCGGTGCATTGGGTTAAACACGGCTAATCTGTGGGATTGGCAATCAGGTCCGTTGGTTATACCATTTCGCTCGAATAACAGTGCATATGATGTCTTAACATTATCCATCGCTACTCCGTAGGCGGGAATCAAATGAGCGAATAGCGAATGCGATAGAGATCCCCTTGCCCCGCCGACTTTGTGCGAAGATAAGACTTCTTGTTCCAATTCATGCGAACTTCTTTACCTGATTCACACAATTAATGCACAATCATTTTATAGAAATGGTATTAGGATCAAACGACCGGATAGGAAGCGCGATAGAGATCCTGATAGCGAGTGCGATAGAGATCTTCCATGTGATGTGTTGCTTGGTAGCACCCCATTATCCCTGTCGGAATAATTCTTTCAGCAAGCAGCGCTCATTTTTCGCTCTATAACAAGCTTTGAGAAGGTGTTCCTTCGTAGAATGATTTTCACTCCAGCGGAGTGCTATGTCAATAGAATCGTGATGCGCCTAGTCTCCGCGCTCCAGCGGAGCGCCATGTGGTGTATTGCTAGATAGTGTTACTTGAGAGAGAGACTCCACAAAGTACATGACGCGCCAGAACACGTGTGATACAATTGAAAAGTAGGACAAAAGGACTGCATGACTGAATCGCAACCTTGATTAGGAAGTATTCGAGGGAAAACCATGTCATCTGCTGCCGTACAATCTCATCTGACGCCAGAAGAGTACCTCGCTTTAGAACGCAAAGCGACCACCAAGAGCGAATACCGTGACGGCCGCATGCACTCGATGTCAGGATCAAACCGGGCGCATAATCTCGTCAGCGGAAATATCTGCTGTGGACTCCATCTCCAGTTGAAGCAGCGTTCCTGCGAGGTCTATGCTTGTGACATGCGCCTAAAGGTCGGCGCGGCAGGACTATATACCTACCCCGACATCCTTGTTGTCTGTGATGAACCACGATTTGAGGACGCCAATGTTGATACCCTCTTAAATCCCACCGCCCTTTTTGAAGTCCTCTCTCCAAGCACCGAAGCCTATGACCGAGGCGCGAAATTCGGGTACTATCGCCAACTCGACTCCATGCAGGAATACACCCTCGTCTCACAAGATTTCATGCGCGTCGAACACTACCTCCGACACAACGAGCAGTGGATCCTGACAGAATTCGGCAGCCCCGATGATGTGGTTCAACTTACCTCAATAAACTGCGAACTCCCTCTCCGTGAGATTTATGCGAAAGTAGATTTCCCCACGAACGAGGCATCCCTCCAAGCCCAACAGATCGTTTGAAAATCCATTCCCTAACAACTTTATTTTTGATTTTTACCGATGTTCTGCATATGTTGGCACTAAAAAAGCGGCAAATCAGGTGGAATCTAACAGGCAAATCAAACTCGTTGTGACAGGGGAAACGCATCTAATTATAGAGGACGTCTGATGGTGGAAGAATGTACGATTAATGTTGGGTTTCACTCAAATTTTGGCACGTTCAGGCAAACTGAGCACTTGAAAACTCCTCTAAGATTGGCAACTATTAACGGAATCCCGTTCAACCCAACCTACGACACCTAAGAAAATTGTCACAAACTTAGCCTGAATCTCTTTTTTGTCGAGTAGAAAATTTAGATGCGTTTCCCCTGAGGTTCCCCCTTACCTACCATCATACCAAGAAGATTCGTTGCACCTGCTGAACCGTGCTGAATAACTGATCCGCACGCTTCGGGGACTGAATCAAGATTAACCCATGCGGACAGAGTCCCGGGATCGTTTCCAGCCGGCATATTTGAGTCATCGAATTCAACATGACCAAGAATAGGATCCAGCGCATTGCCTGATTCCCCTGTTTCCCTAGAAGAGCTCAGATTTTGGTTGACACAAACTTGGAGATTGGTAGAATCTCATCCGACAGACCAACATTCTGGATAAAATTTCTGGCTGACGTCAAAATTAAGTGCAGCCCTCGAAGGGAGAACCCCATGAAAACGATACGGTTTCTACTCATCAGTCTGGTCCTCGGTATTGGACTGGGGGCCATCAGTCGCCCCACCCTCGCGCGCGAAGACGAAGTCAAGCTTATCGGTGTCGAGGACGGACTAGACAATGAACATTTGTGCGCCGATATTATCGGGGACTCCGTGGTTGTCGGGGCACATAGGGTGGGCATCGCGAAAATCTATGTCGGCAATGGCGAAAAGTGGAAAGAGCAGGCGGAACTTACTGTCGGTCCGGAGGCTACCGCCTTCGGATGGGCGGTCTCCCTCACTGGACGCCATGATCGGGCCAGCGCGAACACCGCCATCGTCGGGGCACCAAGCGACAATCATGCCGGAGCTAAGGCCGGTTCGGCTTATATCTTCGCCCGCAGCGGGGACACCTGGAATCAGCAAGCGAAACTTGCCGCTCCGGATCCGGAAGACGAGGACGCTTTCGGATTTGCCGTGTCCATCTACCGGAACACTGCCATCGTTGGTGTACCAATGGACGATGATGGCGGCAGGGACGCGGGGTCAGCCTATATCTTCGTACGCGATGGGGTCGCCTGGAGACAGCAGGCGAAGCTCGTCCCCCAAGATTTAGTGGGATTCGACGTTTTCGGAGGCGCCGTCTTCGTCCATGGGAACACCGCTGTCGTCGGGGCAAGTGGGCACACATATAATGGCTTAAGATTCCCCGGTGCCGCCTACGTCTTTGTACGCGAAGGGACAACGTGGGTGGAACAAGCCAAACTCACGGCCGACGACGCGGCATCCAGCGACAGTTTCGGAAAATCCGTTGCCCTGTTCAACGACACCATCATCGTTGGGGCGCCACTGGCTGATATTGAGGGCAAGAAAGATGCCGGCGCGGCCTATGTCTTCGCGCGCGAGGGTGACACCTGGAAACGGCAGGTGAAGCTAATCCGCAAATCCGACAGTAAAGGCGATCAGTTCGGATCTGGCGTCGCTGTCGCTGGAAACATCGCCATCGTTGGGGCCGCTGGAGTGGAAGACGCCGGAGTGGGCTCAGGTGCCGCTTATGGTTTTGCACGTGTTGACGGTGTCTGGGAGGAGAAGGATAAAGTCCAGCCCGATGACGGGGGGCCAAGAATCAAGTTCGGCGCTTGGGTGGCTATAAGCGGCGGCATGGTCGTGGTCTCGGCTCATAACGCCCCCAACCCCGATCACGCGGCGACAAACAGAGGTCACGGCACAGCGGCGTATGTCTATAATAGTGTAGAAGATTTCGGCACTCCGCCCTTCCTCGCCGTCGAGCCGTTTGAATTGAGAGTAACGATGTTGGGTCGGGTCAAGCGCACCGCACTGCTTCAAAACTTCCCCAATCCGTTTAACCCTGAAACGTGGCTGCCGTATCGGTTGGCGGCCGATGTGCCCGTAACCCTTGGCATCTACAACGTCCGGGGGCAACTGGTGCGGGAGTTGAATCTCGGGGTGCAAAAAGCGGGTGGCTATCTGACCCGAGAAACCGCCGCCTATTGGGACGGCAGGGACCACGTCGGAGATACGGTTTCCAGCGGCATCTATTTCTACACCCTCCACGCTGGTCCGTTCCAAGCCACGCGGAGAATGCTCATTTTGAAATAGTATCAAATAACCATTTGATGGTTGGAAGGCCGAATTCCATATCAGCCAGCCAACCCACGGAAAAGGCCTTTCCCCCGTGCTTACCATCGTACCAAAAATTTGAGTCACTCCAGCCGAACCCCACTGAATAACGGATCCGGTATTTTGTGGGACTGAATCAAGATTAACCCATGCGGACAGAGTCCCGGGGTCTTTTCCAGCCGGCATATTTGAATCATCGAATTCAACATTACCAGGAATAGGATCCAGCGCATTGCCTGATTCCCCTGCTTCCCTGAAGGGCTTCAGATTTTGGTTCACACAAACTTGGAGATTGGTAGAATCTCATCCGACAGACAAACATTCTGGATAAAATTTCTGGCTGATGTCAAATTTAAGTGCAGCCCTCGAATTCTGACGCGGTCGCGCTGCCGCCCGCTCGGTCTCCCTCCGATGTTGGGGCAAGAAATAATTGTAGGGTGGGCACTGCCCACCATTCTGATTAGTTCGAGATAGATGGTTTGCTCCCCTGGCGCGCAACGTGACCGCGTTGATGGTGGGCAGTGCCCACCCTACAACTATAAATCGGCCGCACTGCTGTATATCCGCACCTCGTTCAACGTATCCGTAAATGGCCCTGTTTATCCGTAATGAATGGGTTGGTATTCCATCGCCTATGCCTTAAAACGCTTAACGTGATCCCTATGCACAGGGAGCGGCCTGGTCGAAAACAAACCATTCTTCACGTTTTCTTAACATGAACCCACATCGAAAGGAGATTATCATGAAAACGATACGGTTTATCCTCATGAGTCTAGTCCTCGGTATTGGACTGGGGGCCATCAGTCGCCCTACCCTCGCGCAAAAAGAAGTCAAGCTTGTCGCTGTCGAGGACGGACGTGGCAATAAACATTTGTGCGCCGATATTATCGGGGACTCCGTGATCGTCGGGTCACATGAGGTGGGCATCGCGAAAATCTATGTAGGCGATGGCAAAAAGTGGAAAGAGCAGGCGGAACTTACTGCCGATCCGGCCGGTGCCGCCTTCGGATGGGCGGTCTCCCTCACCGGTCGCCATGATCGGGCAAGCGCGAACACTGCCATCGTCGGGGCACCAAGCGACAATCATGCCGAAGCTAAGAAAAATGCCGGCGCAGCATATATCTTCATCCGCAGCGGGGACACCTGGAATCAGCAAGCGAAACTTGTCGCTCCGGATCCGGAAGACGAGGACGCTTTCGGATTTGCCGTGTCCATTGACCGGAACACGGCCATCGTTGGCGTACCAATGGACGATGATGGCGGCAGGGATGCGGGGTCAGCCTATATCTTCGTCCGTAGCGGGAACACCTGGGAACAGCAGGCGAAGCTCGTCCCCCAAGATTTAGTGGGATTCGACGTTTTCGGAGGCGCCGTCTTCGTCCATGGGAACACCGCTGTTGTCGGGGCAAGTGGGCACTCACATAATGGCTTAAGATTCCCCGGTGCCGCCTACATCTTTGTACGCGAGGGGACAACGTGGGTGGAACAAGCCAAACTCACGGCCGACGATGCGGCCTCCAGCGACAGTTTCGGACAATCTGTTGCCCTGTTCAACGACACCATCGTCGTTGGGGCGCCAGTGGCTGATATTGAGGGCAAGAAAGATGCAGGCGCGGCCTATGTCTTCGCGCGCGAGGGAGACACCTGGAAACGGCAGGTGAAGCTAATCCGCAAAGCCGAAAGCAAAGGCGATCAGTTCGGATCTGGTGTTGCCGTCGCTGGAAACATCGCCATCGTTGGGGCCCCCGCAGTGGATGAAGAGGGATTGGCCTCAGGTGCCGCCTATGGCTTTGCACGTGTTGACGGCGTCTGGGAGGAAAAGGATAAAGTCCAGCCCGACGACGAGGGGCCAAGAATCAAGTTCGGCGCTTGGGTGGCTATAAGCGGCGGCATGGTCGCTGTCTCGGCTCATAACAAGCCCAGTGACGAAGCCTGGTTAGCCAGGGGTTTCGGCACAGCGGCGTATGTCTATAATAGTGTAGAAGATTTCGGCACACCGCCCTTTTTGGCCGTCGAGCCGTTTGGATTGAGAGTGACGACGTTGGGTCAGGTCAAGCGCACGGCGCTGCTTCAAAACTTCCCCAATCCGTTTAACCCTGAAACGTGGCTGCCGTATCGGTTGGCGGCCGATGCGCCCGTAACCCTTGGCATCTACAACGTCAGAGGGCAACTGGTGCGGGAGTTGAATCTCGGAGTGCAAAAAGCGGGTGGCTATCTGACCCGAGAAACCGCCGCCTATTGGGACGGCAGGGACCACGTCGGCGAACCGGTTTCCAGCGGCATCTACTTCTACACCCTCCACGCTGCACCGTTCCAGGCCACGCGGAGAATGCTCATTTTGAAATAGGAAAGAGCAGAGGAGATCAATCGAGCGGATAGATCAAGTGAGCGATCAACTGACCGATTAAGGAAAGCGATAGAGTTCCCATTCATTGCACGTTTTGAGTTTTACTAACCACTAAACACTTACAACAATACCTTATCTGTCGTCAGCTGCATCAGGAATTTACCTTCCATATTGAACCGTACAAAAAAAGCCGCAGTCATTCCCGCCAGAGCCATTCTCATCGGCCTCATCCTTCTCCCGATAAATGCCTATTGGATAACCATCGTCAGCGAGCTTTGGGCTACGATGATAGGCATGAACGCAACATCATTGTTCTTCAACGCGGTCTTCAATCTCTTCTTCTTGATACTTATCAATCTCCCCCTCCGAAAATTCCTGCCTAACTTCGCTTTTTCGCGGACCGAACTCCTCACCATCTATGTGATGCTCGTGATGCTATCAACTGTCTGCGGGTACACGATGATGAGCTTCGTTATCGGCGGCCTGACACATCCGTTTTGGTTTGCCACGCCAGAAAATGAATATGCGGCACTTTTCCATAGATATATTCCCTCGTGGTTTACTGTTTCCGATAAGCGGGTGTTAAGGGGTTTCTTTGAAGGAGGCGAAAGCTTCCACACCGCAGTGCATCTCAACACCTGGCTGATTCCTGTGCTTGTATGGACGGGGATTATATTCGCCATTTTTTTCACATTCATCTGTGTAAACATCATCATACGCAAGCAATGGACGGAACAGGATAAATTGAGTTATCCGATTATTCAAGTCCCGATTGAGCTGACTGCGCCACGCACGATGTTTCGCCCCCTTCTGTGGATTGGCTTTTCCGTATCTGCGCTGATTGAGATCATCAACGGTCTTCATCACCTTTTTCCCATTATTCCTGGCATCCCGCTACATTATATCCATACCTTTACGGAAAGACCATGGACGCTGGGATGGATGAGATTCTCTTTTAACCCATTTGTGACTGGGTTGACATTCTTTGCGCCCTTGGATTTGGCGTTTTCTGTCTGGTTCTTCCACCTTTTCTTCAAAGCCCAACAGGTTATCGTGCATGTAGAGTTAGGATCAATGCCCTCTTGGGTTCCTGTCCGTGCCCACGGTATCTATGGGATGCAACAGGGACTTGGCGCATGGACGACGCTGGGTATTTTATCTCTATGGATGACCAGGCGGCATCTTCGCCAGGTGTGGAGGAATCTCATCGGGCAACCCTCGACCCTCGACGATTCAACCGAACCGCTGCGTTACAGATTTGCCGTCCTTGGGCTGGTTCTTGCGATGACTTTTCTGGTGATTCTGCTCCGGCAAGCGGGTTTATCCTTTTCAGTGATGCTATTTTATTTTGCGATCTACTTGCTGATGTCTATTGCCATCACGCGTGCCCGCGCTGTGCTCGGTCCGCCCTACCATCAAATTGTCTTCACCTCCCCGCAAGGATTTATGGTGGACGTGATGGGGACACGTGCGCTTGGCGCAAGCAGTCTGACTATCCTCTCCTTTCTATACGCTTTCAACAGAGAAAACACTTCTCATCCGATGCCGAACCAGCTAGAAGCCTTCAAGATCGCCGAACGGACAGGCATAAACAACGCCCACATCCTGTTGGGTATGGTGCTCGCCTTGCTATTCAGTATCCTGGTGTCGTTTTGGGCGTATTTCAATGTAATGTATGAACACGGCGTAGCCACAAAAGCACAAGGCCCACTAATGTATATGGGGTTTGAGTTCTTCAGACTGTTAACGTCATGGTTACAGTACCCTAAGCAGTCAAACTATGCCGCTACGCTTTTCATCGGAGTGGGCGGGGTATTTACGGTGTTTCTGATGGGAATGCAAAGACGATTTATCTGGTGGCCCTTTCACCCTGCCGGCTATGCGCTGGGTGCGTCATGGGGTATGTGGCATGTGTGGACATCGGTTATGATCGGTTGGGCTATCAAAGCGATTATCCTGAGATACGGCGGATTAAGAGCGTATCGAAACGCCGTTCCATTTTTCATTGGGTTAATCTTGGGCGAACAGATTATCATTTGCATGTGGTCAATTCTCGGCGCTGTCCTTGGTATACGGACTCTGACGGGGACAATACTCCATTGAATTGAGAGCATGCCATTATCCCTGTCGGAATAATTCTTTCCGCAAGTAACTCGCTCCAGCGGAGCGCAATGTCAATAGAATGCGATATGTCCATATTACCGCGCTCCAGCGGAGCGCAATGTGGATGTTACACCATTATTCTTGGCGGTACAATTCTTTTGTCAATAAACCCTCGTTTTTCGCCCTATAACTAGCTTTTGGCGAGTGTTAATTGATGGGTGATGTTCGTATCAGTCTTGCATTGTAATTTCAATATATAGTATGTTATATTTAATTAGAATACAGTATATGCTATCACCATTAATCGCTGGAACGATACTAAAAAATACCCGAATTAGCACTTATAGGGTGCGGAGTGTAGGCTACTGTATGAATGTATACATACTTATCACTGCATAGCTTGCTATCTTGAGAGCTTTATTCCGCCCCAGGTGAGAGCTAGCTTGCCAGCAGCGTTGACAGCCAGTCCTTCGGCTTTAAAATTCCGTTCGACTTCATCTGCGCTTAGAGTTCTATCGTAGATGCTGACTTCGTCGATGAGACCGAAGGTAAAACCCTCATCACCCTCATCCCCGTTCATGAGAGAACCTATCGCCCCAGTACCCCCCAACACGGTATTCAGTTTCCTTGGCCGATTTCCCCATTTAAGACCGGGAGGGTCTTTCTTATCGAATTCACCATTTATGTATATTCTCAAAAGCTCGCCATCATAAGTTATGGTGATCTGATTCCACACACGTCTTTCCATGGTGCCATCTGATTCCATATCAGCATGCCCACCCACGAAAAAACCCGTTCCCTCATTGCATACCATCATGCCGGAAATGTTCGTATCACCGAGCGAACCCCACTGAAAAACGGATCCGCACGCACCGGGGACTGAATCAAGCTTAACCCATGCGGACAGAGTCCTGGGATCGTTTCGGTCCGGCAGATTTGAGTCATCGAATTCAACATGGCCGGGAATAGGATCCAGCGCTTCGCCAAATTTGCCTCGATCAACTATCTCCGCACGTCCAACAAAGGTTCCATGATTCTCTCCCACTACGTCATTAACAGTATCGCCATCTATATGTGCGTTATCAAAGCTCCAATAGCTGATCAGACCATCTGTAACGACTCCACATTCTGCAGTATCTATTAGCCAGGATATTGTTACCAGAACAGTTGTGATAAGGACTATAGTCAAAGTCAATTTTGCTCTCATTTTACTTTCTCCTCTTTTAAACTTGAGTAACTATAGCAAACCAAATAGTGACCTTCCATCCTGGCTTCTCGGGAATAGCACGCTGATATACACTGATCCCCGCTTTCGCGAGGACAGGCTGTGCCTATTTACCCATCAGACCACTTAGTGGTTTACTCGTTAAATTTGCCTGTCATTGGATAAGATAGAAGACACACACCGTGTGCCGTAAACAGCCTTACGCGTACTGGTAGGAGCGATCTCTAGGTCGTGACTAGCCTACCACTTTATTATGTTAAATACTTTCCGAGAAAACCAATTGGTTTTTGCTCTTTAATTTAGCCCATGTCGTACTGAGCTTGCTCAACGGCTCCACCGCCCTCGCTCCGCTGCCAGGCGTTAGGAGCACTAAATACATGGGGTCTTGACCAACAGAGATTTCAACTCTTGCACAGCATGCATTTATGGTGACCACTAAATTGGATGCCTTTTTTTTCTTTAGATCTGTCTTTCAATCCGAGAGAGGAAACTGTCCAGAAAGTGGGAAGGAACAAAGGAGGTTTTCCTTGGGCATTTGATTATATCATCCTATCAAATATTAGACGTAATTTTTCGGCAGGAATTTCAAACGCAAGTAACTGTTTAGTTCAGCCAAAACGAGTGGCATTATTGGTTTGGCAGTGTATTGCGCCTGACTATAGGCAGCGAGGCATTCCTGGATTATATGCGGGATATAGCTCGCATGTTGGGTACATGGGAGAAATTGCCACCGGTCGTGGAATAAAGGGAGCGCCTTGTATTCGCCGCAAGGAGTCAATGGGCTAAACAAGTACAACCGGAAAATGGACGAAAATTGCAAAAGAAAAGTGGCTTAGATGGCCATCATCATCTTGCCGTCCAGCCCAGGTCAATTGACCAGGTAGCACGGGTGACGACGATGGCAGCCTCAGAGCATAGGTAAGCGACAAGAGCTGCCACCTCCCGCGGCTCAATAAGCCGCTTGATGTAGCGCCCTTCAGTTCGGTACACTGTCGGCTGCTGAATGTGAATCATTCGACCCGAGCCAGGATCAGCCGAAAAACGGGTAGAGTAGTGTTCCCGACATTATCCCCAGCAGATTCCAAATGCAGCCGATTGCGTATTCGCCCAGGATGAGGCCAAGGAAAAAAGGGAATGCATTGCGATACGCTTTGAGACCTCCGTATTTGAGGATTACCCATTTGATAATCCAACCCACCAGAAACGAGAACCAGATAAGATTAATGAGCCATCCGCTTGTGGATAGGGCATAGCCAACCGGATGTAACGGCCACCACAAAAACCGGGTACGGAGAAACATCATTATCAAGGAAAAAGAGAGGCCAATCCCAATAAAGCCCAGTTCAGAATAGCTCGTGTTGCCTGGATAGCGAAGCCACCGCTCCAGCCGGTTAAAGGATTCCCATGGAATGCCCACATATCCCGTAAAACCCGAAGCGACGCCCTCTTCATAGGCAGCATGGAGCCATATCCAAAAAGAAG
Organism: Candidatus Poribacteria bacterium; assembly: GCA_965204085.1. GTDB lineage: Bacteria > Poribacteria > WGA-4E > WGA-4E > JAJDTR01 > JAJDTR01. The sequence continues at coordinate 1,874,671 of CBDBEE010000003.1, forward strand.
ACACAACGCCAACTGCAACAGCTATCATCATAGCGGCGGCAAGCCTTCTGGCGTTCATGCCCACCCGTTCCGCCATCTTGAAACCTTCTAATTGATGAGGCATTGGATGACTCGCCATTGCCCGGTCAGTGAAAAATAGATAAGTAAGCATCATCAGATTTTTCCCGCCCAGACTCCGTGATCCCAAAGCCGAAACAAGGATTTTATCAGGCCCTACCAAATATAACGAGTGGTTTGGCGGCCCAAGTTCCGCGCGCATCCGCGTGACGGTCGTCGCAAAACCGATCAACAGAGCAAAAAACGGTAACGCTATCCAGAAAGACATTCCACCGGCCATGCAAAACAGGATCAGAAAAGAGAGTCCCAGAGTAAGTCCTATCAAGGCTGTTCGAGGACTCACTGGCTCTTCTGAGAAATCGCGTCCTTCTGAAGTCTTTGCACCCCCCCGAAATGATTGTATGAAAACGTCCTTCAGATGCTTCCTGGTCAGCCACAGCGCAATGAGAAGGAGCCCAAGCCACCCACCAGTCGTTTGTTGATGGACATAGGGGAAATCAGGCAACCGCTGCAATCCAAACATACTTGCTATGATGCGTTGCGACTTGGCGAACAAATAGAAAAACCAAACAGAGAAACACAAATCCAGCGGGATAAAAAACACGAATCCCACAATCCATAGATAGACCGCAACCGGTGTCCATCCCATGGCGTTCCACGGTTTTTCAGTGAATAAGCTGCTGATGTCCGTTCGAAAACGCAGGTTAGGAACGGCTGGGAAATGGAAATGCAGCGCATGGATCATAGTAATTACTGCCATTAAACCGAACCCCAACAGGAACAACCTATTTGAAAAGAGCGCATTTCCAGTGCCGTTTCGCGTCATCGCCAAAGGGAGTTGGATGATTGGATATGACAGCTTCTCACTCTCTGTCCACTGTTTTCTGACAAGCACGGTGACGCACAGAAAGGTAAATATCAGAACCACCGTAAAGATTGACCAGAGCGCCAGGGGTTTTAACCAGACGTTGATAATTTCAGAACGATAGATGCTGGAATCGCCTTCATAGAAACCGCGCAGCGCTGTATTATCTATAACCGCGAGCCGATCAGGCACGTAGCGCGAAAATAATTCAGACCATTCGTTCTCGGGAGTGGCGTACCAGGAAGCGTGTCCTAGCGAAAGAATTAAGTTCAGCAGGAACTCGTTTCCCGTCATGCTGGAGCCCAAGCATAACATCACGAAGATGGTAAGCAACTCCCCCTGTTTCAACGCCGCTTTAGGAGCTAATCGCTTGCATAATGCGTTGAATCCCACTAGCATCAACAGATTGAAGACCACATTAAAGAATAGGGAAACTCCTGAGGTCAAAGAGCTCCCGCCCGAGCCCGAGATCCCTTCGCCATGAGCTACCCAATAACAGTTAAGCGGGACTAAGACAAGCCCTATCACCAGAGCACGGAAAGTGACGCCCGATGAGTTGTCTTCTGGTTTTCCCATGTTATACCATTTCTATATATTAGCAGTGCATTAATAGCGTCAATCAAGTTTGTCCAAAGCGGGGCAAGATGCCCCGCCTACGGGGTTTGGTGTAAAGGGAAACAGTTGTCATAATAGTATATGGAAAGCACTATATGCACTGTTATTCAAGCGAAATGGTATTAGAACATCCCTGATCTCTACTATGACTGAAGCCGCTCAAAATCTCACGGATCGGCTCAATAATGTTTACGACCGATTTCTCGCTTCACTGCCGGAAAAAACCTACGCCATGCTTGGCAAACGATTCTGTACCGGATTTGCAAAGTTCAAAAACAGAGAATCTATCGAATTAACACGCATTATGATTATGGGGCAATCGGTCCCCTTGTCAGCCGCGGAGAACGCCAAATAAAGATGGACCCAATTGTCGAGACTTGGGATCGCATGGGGCAATTTTACGCCACACTCCAAAGCGGTCATACCACATCTTCGGTGGCACTCAAACGATTGAATTCGATAGCGACATTATCATGGTAGTGTGTCAGGTGAGGATCGCACGGTCGGGGCTTCAGGCATTTGGGCTAGCAATCTGTTGGCGGGCTTCGATAAATGATGGGGATGAAATATTGGCACAGAAAAAGCATATTTGACGACTGCCAAAGACGCCCTCAACCCAGATGTGGTGCGAGTTTACGCGATTCTGGATGACGCTACGGCGCTTGGATCTCTGCCCAAGTTTCAAAAACCCAAACGCGGTGGGTATCGCCCTCGAAGAAGAAACACGGCATGACTGTGTTCCCGCACTTTTGTCCGACATTCAACTTGCTACGGAATCATTGCAAAATCGTTGCATCATACCGGCACACACCATGCGGCTCTTACCTTCCTTTTCCACCGCAGTCGGCGTATATTCCGGTGTACTTCCCCGCAGCCACGCATGTTCGGGCGGAATGATGGGGTTATCGTCCGCGCAGAAGTGATTGCCGAGCGACGGCGCGGAGTGCGTCTGGGTCGTGTGGACCATGACGGCGCGCCGGTCGAATCCGAAGCGTTCGGCGGCGCCATCGCGGATGCGGTCCGCCCGCTCGCGACCGATGCCGAGCAGATCGAGAACGAGGACACCGAGTTTTGCGCCCTCGTTCTCGAATACCGCGGCGCGAGCGAAGATTGGCTCACGGATTTCCTCGGGTGGGCGCGGTCGGCCGATGTCACCGGCGATCTGTGTGCCCAGGGGAGGACTGATGTCGATTTCGGCGACCCTGCGAGCAGGTGCTCGGAAGCGGTCACGGCATTTTCCCGCGCAGGAGCGGGCAGTCGGTGACGTCTTTGCCCCGTAATCCCGCTTCCTGCAGGTGCACGGTGTAACCGCAGCGTGAGCGATCCGACTGGTTGGGCGGAGCACCATGGATGGTCTGGCAGTGATGCATTACCGCATGCCCCGCGGGCACGGTAAACGAGATGGCGCGTGAGCCATCGACCTGGTCATCGGATAGGAGCTTGTGGCTGTAGGCATTTGGGTCGTCTAAATCGAGTTCGCCCTCGAGCAGCTTGGTCTGGCTGCCCGGAATGTAATGAACACCCCCGTTGGAGGCGTCCGCATCGTCCAGAGCGATCCAGATGGTTAACATGTTGGGCGGGTCACCAGCCCACCAAATGTTGTCTTGGTGCCACGTCGAAGGGGCGCCCTGCTTCGGCGGCTTCCAGAAGATGTTGTCTTGAAAGAGTTGGACGTTGGGCCCCAGGACCGACTCGGCAGCGTCAAGAAGGTTGTCGTTGTTGATGATCGACTTAAACCATTCATCGAAGGAACTGACATTCAGCAGGCGAAAAGACTTCTTGCCAATTTGCTCGGCGGGATTGTCGAGGAGATCGCGCTGGCGCAATGCTTCGATGCGTTCCTTGGCTTCCGCCACGGCCGCCTCGTCCAGAACCTTGCCGATGGGAACTACGCCGTCACGGCGGTAGATGTCAATTTGGTCTGATGTAAGCTTCATGCACAGGCTCCTTTCAGGCTTCGGGTAGTGCCTAACATGTAAGGTTGGTATATTGTATCCTAAATGTATATCACTGAATTTGGAGGAACTTTATGGTGCCAAACTGTCCCGGTTGTAGCAGTAAGCGTGTCGTTAAGAATGGGCGAATCCATAATGGGAAGCAGAATATCAAATGCAGAAATGCGGCAGACAATTTGTAAAAAATCCACAACAGAAACAGATTTCACAAGTAACCAAAACTCTCGTGGACAAAACAAGTGAATAAACGATAAAGAGTCTTGTCAAATAAATGCCCCAAAAGGGGTTTCAGTGGATTCAGGATTTTACATCAAGTCTTCTTGGCCCCTCGCGAGGGTCTGTTGATTTCACACTTGTTAGCCCTGTGACGGTTTACGTACCTTTATGCGGTTGTACCCCAATTTCCTCCAAGAGGTTGCCGAACAGTGCCGCATAAACTCTCAAGATCGAGCAAAGCGAATGGTAGCAGTGCTGTTCCATGTATATCATTCCAGCGCTTCCGCGGTTCCATGGTTGTCTTCAATCAGTCAATAGAGACCCCATTGCCTTCAATCGGCTCCAATGAAAAGTGCCCGGAAGTGAATGCCAGGGAAATAAGGGTGCCCATGTTCTATTGTGACACCATCGGCACTAATAATTAGTCGTTCTCGTCGTCCCACATTCCGTTAATCAACCCAACAGTTTGATCAACGAGCACCTGGCCGCCTTCGGGGCCTACTCTCATGTCGGCGACCTCGGCGCTGTAACCGCCGCCTGCAACCGCTTTGGCTGTAGGCAGATAGCCGCCAGCGGAACACGCCAGTTGGATGACAAAAGTTTGCAGCGCTTTACTTTGCGCCTTGATGCGTATGCCATACTCGACAAACAACTCAAATGGATTCGTGGCAATGGCAATATCCCCGAATCTTACGACGTGAATTTCCATTCGGTAGAAAGGATCTTTCTGTTGCCGTTCGTGCCTATCTATAAGGCTTTTATTGCGACCAAGGGACACGAAATTTGCGCCCTTGTCAAGCTGCCCCTGTTCCAATAATCTATTATATTCTGACTTTGCGTTCTCCAACTCGTCTTTGGAAACCTTTCTCACCGGAAGTTTGAGTTCTTCTACCGCATGATCCAGGCGCGCTGCTGTTCGTATATCGCTTTTAGCTGCCGGAAACACGTAATCCACAGCGTCTGCGATCCTGACAGCTATCTCTTCCCGTTCAGATACGCTCTTTCTCTTCCGCATGTCCTCTTCGGCCCTTCCCGACAACAGGAAACGAGGCGCTTGATCCCCTGCGGCGGAGCATTGCGGCAACACGAACAAGCTCTCCGAATAACGCTTTCGCAATTCAGCCCTCGCTTCGTGCCAGAAGTCCGCTGAGACCTGATGCACCGATTCACTTGCCTGTGCGGGGCACGCTACATTGACGACTATCCCTGTAGGCTCTCCTTCCTCGTTCCAGAAGAAAAGCAGGTTCAGGCTATGATCCTCATATCCCTCTACATGGCTAAAATCCGCGGTGTCTGTAGAGCCATACATCTTGGCGGAGCCATCAAGGTATACTGCTCTTCTGTTATGTCCCACCACAGCGTGGCTCAAAGCCCAACTCGCCCCGCCAGGCTTGCGCCCATTCCATGCCTCAACCACAGCTTCAGACAGGCGACTCAGAAGAAAGTCAACGTATTCGGAAGGCGTCATAACTTCATCGCCCTGTTCAAGACACCAACCTCCCGCCATAATAGGTGCGGTGTGGGTATGAGTGGCGTTAAGAAACAGCTTTCCGGTATCGAAATCAGGCAGCATCGGTTCGACAATATCGCGCAGCCGCCCCTGGACCGCCTGCCGATTGTCCCCAAATCCAATTGCGAGACGTGAGTCGTCGGGTATCCATAATAGATCGCACGAAACCATGATGACTTGCTCGCTCGCGTTATCCTCGCCCGCCGACTCGATCGCCAGCGCTGTGGCGGTTATGGGATCAAGCGCCTGCTTTGAGATCCTGACAAAGAACTGTCCCGCCAGCGCTGCCGGCTTTTCTGGTGTTATGTCCTTCGAGGCCCATCCAATGAGAAGCTTGCTTCCTTTTTCGGTCGCGGCGCCGCCAGAAGACGCGTCTAAACACGCTGTCTGCATTTCCAAATCTCCTCTTTAGTGGTTCAATCGCTAAGTCGATGGTGTTTGCGGATGTAGGGGAGTGCCCGCGTGCGCTCCCGATTTCAGTGGCTTTGCCAACCGGGCGGACAGCTCTCGACCGCTTTTGGTAGGCGGTGGAGGCATCGGAACACAGTCTCTCAAGTAACACTTTCTCCAAAGTAAGTGATAGAGCGAAAAACGAGTTACGAAATGAGGGAATCGTATCGTCACGCATAATGGCGTGCTCTGTACCACAATCTGTTAGATTGTGATCCGCAAACTAACAGTTTGCGGTACAAGAGTGTTACTTGCTGAATAAATTATCCCGATCGGAATAATGGGGTGCTACCAACATTATTAAGCTGACCAGGTATAGTGAGGAGGAAACAGTATTGCGTATTCGGGGAGCGTATGAAACGTCTGTGGCGGTTCCCGTCAATGTCGTTGACACTCCTTACCAATAGTTACGCGGCGCACTGCACGGTCCTTACTTTGCCCTGCACCTCTAATTTAATAACTATACTTTGCGTTGGGTATTATTGCGCTTTCTTTTCCAGTGATAGTTGTTTCTAATAGGACTTACGTAGCACCATTAGGTCAGGAATCGGAGTTCCCTCGTACAAGGGTCGCGACCTGGAGATCGCGGGATCTCTATCGCACTCATTATTCATTCGCTTGATCCTACATAAGACGCAATTTCTGACAGTGCGGAGTATAGCTTTGCAACTTTTCGATCTGTTGGTACACCTTAGAGTGTTGCACTCTAGAATTATACCATTTCGCTTGAATAACAGTGCATATAGTGCTTTCCATATACTATTATGACAACTGTTCCGTTCACACCAAACCCCGTAGGCGGGGCATCTTGCCCCGCTTTGGACAGACTCGATTGACGCTAACAATGGACTGCTAATATATAGAAATGGTATTAGTACCAGCCAAAGATAGTTGGAGCCACGAGAAAAAACAGGTTCTCCTTTGAGGTCAACGCTTTCTGTTCAGCATCACTGAGAGGTTTGAACCGTTCTGCCGCATCTAACAGTTTTGGAACAAGACGTACATCCGAAGCAGTGACTGCTGTTGTTACGTCCTGAGAAAGTACAAACCGCAGACAATTATCTGTTTCTTCCTGTTCATCAAAAGGTTCGTAACCAGTTTCATAAATCTGTCCAGTTGGTGATTGGCTCTGAATTTTATCACCCCAAGGCCTTTTGGCTATCGTCTTGATTACCAACAGCCCTACGTCTTTTTCCTTTGCTAGCTTTCGGAATGATTCGTAATGTCTGTAATATTTGGGATTTGCATAAAGAATGAAGTTTAGTGGAAACATAATAGTGTCGAAATCGAAGCGATTAAGCGCCTCAATATGCGTGCTAAGTTGATGGCCTGAAATCCCAATATATCGAGTCAACCCCTTCTCACGCGCCTCAAGAATACCTTCAACTACCCCACCCGGGCCTGTTACAGTGTCCAATTCGTTGAGAGCGTGAACCCCATGAAGTTGATAAAGATCAAAATAGTCTATCTCCAATCGCTCCAAAGAGCGATGAAACTCTTCACGCGATTCCTTCTTTTTCCTTTTGGTGGTCTTGCCTCCAAGGGTGATTAAACTTCTGCATTCTTTATGTCTTCGTATCCATGAACCAATCCTCAGTTCTGCCTCCTCATAAGCAGGTGCAACATCAAAGTGATTGACACCATGTTCAATTGCTAAATCAATAGCTTTATCCGCCTCCTTCTGGGAAACAGCGCCGAGACTTGCACCGCCGAAAGTGACTATCGAAGTCATAAGCTCTGTTTTTCCAAGTCTTCTCTTTTCCATATAATATCTCCTTCATCCTTGTTCGGGTAAGGGCATAGGGATCAGGGGTTTCCCTATTCTCTTCCGGCCTCTATCCCCTCAAGCATCTTGAAAGGAAGGCAATACTCTTTCGCAAACCCGAGAACTCCTCTTCTCTACCTTCGAACTCTATCATCCAGTAGCCACCGAAGCCTGTCTTCTTTACTATGTTCACGAGCCTGGCGGTATTCCATTCCGGTTGTTCACCATTCTCGTCGAAGTCATGCATCTTCGGGTGGATCTGCTTGGCAAAAGGAGCCACTTTTTCTATCGCTTCATAGCGAATATCTGCCTGAAAATTGCCGAAGTCGGGCACCGTTCCGATGTGATCACTATTAACTCTCTTAATAAGCGTGACCAACTCGTCCGGGTTTGCCGAGATCCCGCCATGGTTCTCTATGACCATGTTCAAACCGCGCTTTTCAGCCTCGGCAGTCAGACGCGCAAAGCTATCGATGCAAAGCTCTAACGCCTCCGGAGCACCGCCCCCTTGCCCGCCTGTATTATTTCGTACGTTTGGAGAACCAAGTATCACGGCGCTGTCCATCCAACGGACGGTGCGATTTATGGCTTCCTCGCGGTTGGACGAATCCGCAGATGAAAGATCATAACCCCCGTCGTCAATAGCGATGTTGTTAATATGCACACCGTAACTATCGGCGGCCCCTTTCAGGAAGGCAATATAATCATGTTCTTGAGAATCGAAAAAGGGTGAGTTTAATTCTACGGCATCTACACCTAACCCACGCACCGCGGCGAAGAATTGAGGGTAATTCATGGTCGACGGTTTAGCCAGAAACCGCCTGTAAAAGGACCACGCTGAAATGCCAATTTTCAAACCCATTGATCCTCTCACTCTTTTTTCCTCAAGAGATTTCTAAAAACTTGAGGTGCTTCAAGGTTGCGCCTGCACGGCTACCTCCCGCTCATAGTCCTGACCCGAGGAATTCTCACCGAAAGCGGCGACAAAGGTCTGAGACATGATCGTCAAGAACCGCATGATACCAGCATTTGATAAGTATCACCATGAGGAAATTCGCGCCCATGGCGGCGCGAATTTCCTCCCACATTGTAGCAACCATGCGGGTTTGTGTTGATGGGTATCTAGGCGATCCTGTTGAGGATTTCTGTCCCGACCCCGGGTTGTTGTGAGTTTGCCGGTAAAAACGGTCTACTTTGAAACCTTTATCGCTCCCCAAGTATGAGCTAGCTTGTCAGTAGGTTGTACTGCAGTAGCAGTATTCGCCTCCGCATCAAAGTTCGCCGCCACTTCGTCTTCACTTAGATCTCGATTGTAAATGGCGACCTCGTCGATGTAACCGTCGAACCATACTGGCCACGTATCAAGAGCCGCTACATGTCCAATGTAGAGATCTGACGCATTTGCTATAGTAGCTGTTAAATTATCTCTTTGTGAGGAAACTGGTTGATCTTCTCCATTAATAGAGAGATGTATGCCAGCAACATCAGATGTTCCCTCATAGCTCATACAGACGTAAGTCCAATCCGTGGCTATTTTCATAGAATCGTCTGGAGTACTACTATTGATATCATTGCCTCCAAGTTCATGGGACAAGACACCGTTCAAAGTATATGGCTCATCAGGATGACCGGCGCCTGTAACAGTGAGTAAATAGCCGTGCCAATTTGTATCGATCTTCCCAACAATAGCCTGGCCCCACAACTCCCAAGGTTCCAAGATTTCCAGCCTTCCCGGGTTACATTTAATCCATGCACAAATAGTAAAGGGGTCTGCTGTATCAAAATTCAAACTCTCATCGTTTCCACAATTAACAGCATCACCATCGCCATCAAACTCCACCGCATTACCGACTTTTCCAGTGGCTAATTTGGCATCACCGACGAGGGTTCCATCATTATTCCCCCAACCGTCTGCGACCGTTCCATTTTCTACACTCTCAAAGTTCCAGTAACTAACCAGTCCATCAGTAACAAATTGGGCTTTCGCCACATTTGCATACGCAAAAACGGTTGCTATAGCCGCTAGAACCAAAACCTTGTTAAACATTTTTAATCTCCTTTTCATTGTGGCACTATCACATCTGCCAGTGAACAAAGTATACTCACTTCTATAATTGGGTTTGGACTGCTTATGCACTACGTCAGTGGGTTGGACCGGAATCGAGATAAACCTATGGAAACAAGCGGACCAAAAATATAAAACCCTAAAACCCGTTCTATCGGATCAATTTAACCACCCCCATTCTCTTGCTGAGAGTTTTCGAAAAGTCATAGTCCTGACCCCAGATTGTTGTGAATTAGTCGGTGAAAACGGTCTACTTTGAAACCTTTATCTTTCCCCAAGTATGAGGTAGCTTGTCAGTAGGTTGTACTGCAAGCCCGTTCTCAGCAAAGTTCTGCGATATTTCGTCTTCACTTAGAGCTCGATTATAAACGGCGACCTCGTCGATGAGACCGTCGAACCATATTGGCCAGTCAGTAACCGTTACTTGTCCAATGGTGAACCTTGCTCTACTTGATATAGAAGCTGTTAAACCATCTCTTTGCGTGGAAACTGGTTGATTTACTCCATTAATCGAGAGATGTATACCAGCAACATTAGATGTTCCCTCATAGCTCATACAGACGTAAGTCCAATCCGTGGCTATAGTCATAGAATTGTCTGGAGTACTACAATTAATATCATTGCCTCCAAGTGTATTGGACAAGACAGCGTTTAAAGTATACGGCTCATTATTATGACCAGCACCTGTGATAGTGAGTATATAGCCGTGCCAACCATCATCCACCTTGCCAGCGATACTCTGGCCCCACTCCTGCCAAGGTTGCAGCACGGTCAGCCCTTCTTCGTGTGCTTTAACCCAGGCACAAATACTAAAGGGGTCTTCCGTATCAAAATTCAAACTCTCATCGTTTCCACAATCAACAGAATCGCCATCGCCATCAAACTCCAGTGCACTACCGACTTTCCCGACTTTTCTTTTGGCATCACCGACGATGGTTCCATCATTCTTCCCCCAAACGTCCCTTACCGTTTTACCTTCTATGGTCTCTGCCTCAAAGCTCCAGTAACTAACCAGTCCTTCAGTAACGAATTGGGCTTTTGCCACATTGGCATACACAAAAAAAGTTACTATAGTCGTAAGAACAGAGGCTACGGTCAAAATCTTGTTATACATTTTTGATCTCGTCTTTTTCATTGTGCCACTGTCACATTTGCCAGTGAACAAAGTATACTCACTTTGTAAGTGTTTAGTGGCTAGTGATTAGTGGTCAGTAAAACCCCCAGAGCTATAGGACGGGCAATGAATAGGATCTCTAACGCACTCGATATTCACTCGCTTGATTCCTACTACAAACCGGAAAAATGAGCATCCGCACGAGAGCAGCCTAGAAAATGGGAAAAAAGCAGTCTAGATTCACAGTGCTCGACTCCAGAAATCAAGGGACTAAACAGTTACCTCATTTCTATAATTGGGTTTGGACTGCCTATGCACTACCTCCCCGGATTGATCCGGAATCAAGCGAATGGCTAAATCAACTTGGCTTCTATCGAGCGGTAATTTTCATTTTGACACCACCTTTCAAGGCGGCATTGTATTATACGACGCTCCTTGAAAATGGACAACATTGGCGATCCGATTTGTCAACTCCCACCTTCTCTTTGAGCCCAATAGACACCCTTTCTTTCCACCCACTTTCTAATTTGTGACGCCACCCCCAGTGCAGGCAGGAAATCCAACTGGGCACAATCCTCCTCACGCTTCTGCTTTTCTCATTGAATTTCGCAGCAACTATAGAGATCTTTGCCATCTTTGTCAAGCACTTTCCTTCATTTTCTGCGTTAGAGCAAACTTCTCCTGCTCCCGACGCTATCCTAATTTTCAATGATATTGTATTAGTCACGAATATGGTGCAGTAAAAAGACCACCTTTTTTGACGATTTTCAATTTTCGACGCTCTGACGAAGAACCTGTCCCATTCATCCTCGGTCATTTACTCGACTGTCGCGATGGTGATGATACCGGCGTTTTGAACGGAAATATCAACGTCCCCGAACTCTTCCACAGCTTTCATCGCTGAATCCTTCGAATTCTCCCCTTTGAGGCGGACTTCGCCCGACTTTTCCCCATTTTCTATCACCTCCCCTGCTACTGCGACCGCCACTATTTCCCGTCGACCGCACGTCCTATTTCAGAATGAGCATTCTGCGGGTGGCCTGGAAGGGGCCCGCCTGGAGGGTGTAGAAATAGACGCCACTGGAAACGGTCTCTCCGACTTGGTCCCTACCGTCCCAATAGGCAGCGGTTTCTCGGCTCAGATAGCCACCCGCTTTTTGCGTACCGAGATCTAACTCGCGGGTCAGTTGCCCTTGTACGTTGTAGATGCGAAAAGTGACATGGGCTTCGCTTGCCAGGTGATACGGCAGCCAGGTTTCAGGGTTAAACGGGTTAGGAAAGTTCTGAAGCAGGGCTGTGTGCTTGACCGCCCCCAACGTTGTGACTCTCAATCCAAACGGCTCAACGGCGAAGGGCGGTGTGCCAAAATCCGTTACGCTATTATAGACATACGCCACCGCGCCGTCACTATGGCGCTTATTTTTGCCGCGGTCCATCTCCACACCATGAGACGAGACAACGACCGTGTTGGTGCTCATAGCAACCGCAAGGCCGAAGCGGAAATTTTCGCCCCCTTCTTTGGGCACGACCTTTTTCCTCGCCTCCCAGACTCCGTCAACACGTGCAAAGCCATAGGCGGCACCTGAGCTCGGTGCGGCTTCTTTGGCTCCTCCGGCCCCAACGATGGCGATGTTCCCATCGACGGCGACACCAGATCCGAAGTTATGGTCTTTCCCTGCGTCTTTTGCACTCAGCTTCGCGTGCTGTTTCCAGGTGGCTCCGTTCGGCACAAAGATATAGGCGGCACCTGCATCTTCCTTCCCGCCAGCATCATGAAATGGTGCCCCAACGAAGATGGTGTCCCCGCTTAAGGCAAGAGAAGTTCCGAAACCATCGCCCTGTCCGGGGTCGTCGGCCGTGAGTTTGGCTTGTTGTACCCATCTCTCCCCCTCGCGTACGAAGACATAGGCGGCGCCGGCGGATGTCTTTCCACTATGCGCGTGCGCAGGCGCCCCGACGACGATGGTGCCCCCACGGAGGACGACGGCTTCTCCGAAAGAGTCTCTTTTTGCTAAATCTCTCGCGACCAGCTTCGCCTGCTGTCTCCAAATGCCCTCATCAATTTCAAAGATATAGGCAGAACCCGAGTTGCTGCCGGCATCATCGTCCTTGGGTGACCCAACGATGACAGTGTTCCTGTCGATGTAAACAGCTTTTCCGAACGAGTCGGCTGCTTTTGTGTCTTCGCCAGAAAGTTTCACCCGACCTTCCCAGTTGTTCCTGCCCTCGGTAAAGATAGAAACCGAACTGGCAAATGGTTGTCCAATGATGGCGGTGGTCCCGCTGATGCCGACCGACCAGCCGAAGGTCTCGGGTGGATCACCTACTTTGGGGAAGAGTTCCACCTGCTTTTCCCACTTTTTGCCATCGTATTTGAAGATTACGGCGTTGTCATTGCGAGGTTTATTGAGGAGAGGGCCCCCAACGATCACGAATTCTCCACTAATATCACAAGACAAGTGGTGTGCCCCCTCTATTTCATGGACGACAAGCTTGACTTCGTCTTCGCGCGCGAAGACCGTGTGATTGATGGCCCCCGATACAATACCGACGACCAGACTTAAGAGAATAAACCTGAAGGGTTTCATGAGAGTCTCCTTTCGATGTGCCGTCGCCAGCATACGACATCATGATGCTCGATTCCTCAACTATTAACCTATTGAGCGACGGAAAATATTAAACTTTAGCGCCTACCGTTGTCTCCTTGGTTGAACGAACTACGACCTATTTTATGGCATTTTGTAAGGGTCGATGATATGTTGCAGATGCTCCTACGAGGATCCCGGGGCGGACAGCTTTAAAACTTCAGTCGGTGTTGCATCGTGTTCCCCCCGGAGCCGGAGGAAAAGCAAATCGAGAACATGCTGCAACACCTTATTCTCAGGATTTTCTCCGCTCGCAGAACGGGAAAATTGACCTTAAGAGGTGCCACGGATAAATGACGGTTGAAGTATACCATATTCTGGTAGTCCTAAACAAGTAAGGGTGCATTGTAATGAAGAACAAAGAGCCAAATGGCGCCGATATGATTCTCCACCTTCTTGGAAAAGGAGAGTGTTTTTCGAACCAGTCGGCTGATCCTTTGCCTGATGGTGCAATTAAAGCGCTCGATATAACTAGATTGGCCGGTTTCTTTGCCAACTGGACGATGTCGTTTGCTGGGAATGACAGTCTGATAGGCTTCCCAGAAATCGGTGTAACAGACGGCACATTGCCGATAAACAGGAGTTATCGAAGCCCATAATTGTCTGGCCCCATCTCGATCGCGGCTACCAACATGTACGCCAACAATCACATGGCTTTCGACATCTATGGCCAGCCAGATCCATTGTTTGTTCTTCTTGAGACCCACAAACGACCACATTTCATCACACTGTAGGGTTAAGCGTCCCTTTTTTTCAATTTCCACTTTGTGGGCAACGGCTTGATACTTCTGGTTCACATATTTTTGCAGCCAGACCTCAGACACACTGACGACTCTAGCAATACCCGCGAGTGGGATTTTTTCCAACAACAGCTTGTCCACGAGAGCTTTGGTTTCTTGTGACATCCGTTTCTGTTGTGGATTTTTACAAATTGTCTGCCGCATTTTGGGCATTTGAAATTCTGTTTCCCATTATGGATTCGCCCATTCTTAACGACACGCTTACTGTTACAACTGGGACAGTTTGGCACCCTAAAGTTCCTCCAAATTCAGTGATATACATTTACGATACCATATTTCATCCTTACATGTTAGTCACTACCTTACCCGAATGATAAGAGGGTGGGCGTTGTCAAACGAAATGTCGGTCAAGTTGATATCTCAAGCCCTGAATAAAGCATTGGAAAGGCGACATCACCCTCAGATTCACCATTCAGACCGAGGTGGGCAATACATGGCGGATGCGTATTGCCAAAAATTGAAAACGATAGGCTGTCGCATCTCAATGACAGACCGTGCGAAGCCGTGGCAAAATCCATACATAGAGAGCACGATAAGCCGAATCAAAGATGAGTACATCATTGACTCGGAGTATCATGATGTTCACGACGCGTACCAGCAGCTCGGCTATGTCTTGGATGTCGTCTATAAGGAGTGGCTTATGGGTAAAGTGACCCATGCGGCTAACCATTTAACCGTCGATGAAATCAATGAGAAAACCAAAAACTGCGACCAACCTTTTTTTCATATCTTAATAGACATCTTTCCAAAATAAGTATCTATTTGGCTTGATTTTACGTTATATCCTTTCAACAATCTTCTGTTGTAGAAAGGATACCCATGAGTCAATTTGAAAAAGCAGTAAAACAGTCAGATGAGCAATTTCTGCGAGCGGTTGGTATTGACAAGGCGGCTTTCAACCTTATTTTGGAGCGTGTGGCGACTTACTTTGAAAAACTTAAAGAAGAACGTCCGATGAAGAAACGAGGAAAGAAATCGGAGGTTGCATTGGCCGATCGCCTTCTATTGACATTCACCTATTTGCGCCACTATCCAACCTTTGCCAGATTAGGCATGGAGTTTGGTATCAGTGAGTCTTATGCAAATAAACTCTATCATCAGATACTTGATGTGTTAGTTAAAGTGCTTTCATTGAAGAATCGAAAGCACTTAGTGGAGGGCGATCTCCAAACCATCATCGTTGATGCCACCGAGCAACCGATTGAACGTCCAACCAAAGGACAGCGTGTCTACTATAGCGGTAAAAAAAAGGCACACCATAAAAGTTCAATTGATTGCGTGTTTGGCGCTGTTAGAAATAGTATCGGTTACCTGCCGCAAAGGGAGTGTTCACGATTACACCATTCTGAAGGAAAGTCGTGTGGCAATTTCTCCCGAAACTGAGAAGTTGGCTGACAGTGGTTATCAGGGGATAGCCAAACGGTATGCCAACAGTTCGACGCCCATCAAGGCCTATCGGAGCAAGCCCTTAACTCGGGAGGCGAAGCAATTCAACCGACGGTTGGCAACACGCAGGGTCGCCATTGAGAATATCGTCAGACGATGTAAGATTTTTCGCATCACCAAAGACATCTATCGAGGCAAACATCGCAACTATGGGAAAACATGGAATGTGATTGCTGCCATTGTTAACTTGCGATATTCCTCAACAAGTTGCCAAACGGCGTAGTTATTCTAATCTCCGAGATTGCTGTAACTACACGGATCCATTTTGGAAAGATGTCTAATGTTACTTTATAAAATGCAAATTAGTATAACATTTGCTTTCTACATGTCATTCTGAAGGTTTTGCGAAGAATCTCAGTAGTACCAGACTCTTGGCAAAGCCTCAGAGTGACAAAATGCACAAGTTATACGACTTTTTCAGTTAGGAGCACAAACTCAGTAAAATCAACATTTGACCCTCAAAACCCTCGGTTTCTGAACCCTTGTGTTGACTAGCTTTGTCCGATTCAGAGGCGCTAAGTGAAAAATTCGTAAAGTTATTTGATAGCCATTCCTAAAGGAAACAGTCATAGACTCAGGAGGGAGTGTGCGCAATAAGCGACAGATTTGAGGAAGCGAGAGAACTTTGTTGACCCGAAAGCGAAAAACGGGTAAAATAGCTTTCATATATTTCCACAGTAGGCAGCGAAAGTCCCGATGTTGTTCTCTCGTTCCGAGCGTTACAACATTGTGGATCCATGACCTCCGGTGCTGCGCACCGAGAGTGCGAGCAGCTGTAATGTTCCAATTCTCGAAACAATCAGCATCGGGACTGCTGAATTTTAGTTGTTGCCAAAACTGATGGAGCAAAAATGAGCAAGACTATCCTTATGATAGGCGCCTTCGATTCAAAGGGGCAGGAGTTCGCGTTTCTACGCGAGCAGATCCTTGCCAGAGGGCACAGCGTGATCACGGTGAACACAGCTATTCTCGATACATGGCGGTTCGCTGGAGAGATAATTCCGGTGCTCGATCGCTTTCCGGTTGATATTGGACCGGAGGAGATCGCTAAGGCGGGCGGTGGGGATTTAAACGCCATGCGGGAAAAGCGAGACCGCTTGGCGGCGACGAAGATTATGGCTAAAGGCCTCCCGGCTGTGGTCAGGTCTCTCTACGAAGAGGGCCGGTTTGATGGCATAGTCGGAGGGGGAGGATCGCAGGGGACTTTCATGGCGACGACAGCCATGCGTGCCCTCCCTTTCGGCGTGCCTAAGGTCTGTGTATCTATATATCTCTCTAAATATCTCTCCAAAGGAAAACTCCCGGACCTTGGGCCATTCTTGGAGAGCAAAGACATTACGATGATCCCGTCCATCGTCGACGTGAAAGGGATGAACCGTGTCACCCGTACTGTCTTATCGCATGCAGCCGGTGCTATCTGCGGAATGGTGGAGACTCCACCTCTGGCGGCTTATGAGGATAAAACATCCATTCATATAACCGGACGGAGGGCTAATAACAGCACCTTTACCTGTACTTGTGCCTGTGAAAAGTCTCTATATGATAAGGGATATGACGTGCATGTCCATCACGCCGACGGCATCGGTGGAAAGCTCATGGAGATGCTCGTGTCAGAAGGAGTAGTCGATGCCGTTTTGGATATTGCGACGACGGAGTTGGCCAATAACATCTGTGGCGGTGACTACGATGCTGGGCCCGGACGGCTGAGTGCTCCCGGCAAGATGGGCATCCCTCACCTTATCGTTCCAGGCTGTGTCGATATGGTGAGCTTTGAGGTGCCAGAAACGATTCCGCAGAAGTACAAAGACGCGGCGCGAAAGTTCTATAAACCACCCTTTAAACCGGGAGATTGGTATGCTCAGATGAAGGAACCGATTAAGGTCGTGGATTCAGGTGTTCCAGGTGAGACCCTGATGCGGACCAACGCCGAAGAGAACAAGAAGCTCGGAGAGTTATTTGCCGAGAGGGCGAATGCCGCCAAAGGGCCAGTGGCGTTCCTGCTTCCGCTAAAGGGTTTATCCATATTTGGTGGGGACGGTGGGCCGTTATGTGACCGCGAAGCGGATGGAGCGCTTTTTGATGCCATCAAGGCGAATGTCAGGGAGGACATCCCCGGGGTAGAGTTGGAAAACAACATCAACGATCCAGAATTCTCTGCCAAGGCGGTGGAGATGATGCTCGAGTTAATTTCAAAGAAAAAATGAAGCGAAAACTATGGAAATCAACCCAAAACCTTGATACGCACCGGGTATGATGGAAAGAGGGTGGGCATTTTTCACCCCCGGTCTCAAGATCGGGGCTGATAGCTCAAGTCGTTTCTTGAGCTTTCAATATTTATTTGGGTAACGAACCGTAGGGTGCGCATCGCGCACCAACTGCGGATGGTGTGCAGTGCGCACCCTACAATGACTGAAGTTCGGGCTCATAGCTGAAGTCCACTCGAAGTGGACTGGGATTGAATGTGAGCATTGGTCTTTGAGACGACTTGAGTTTTGAGCCGCGATGTTTAGATCGAGGCGACAATCGATCCGCTACTACCCGTCACCCCATAGGGTGGGCGACATGCAATGCCCTGAATGCGATAACCGGATAAATCCGACTCAAGTGTTGACACCCAGTCCAGTTCAGTGGACTTGAGCTATCAGCCCGATCTTTAGATCAGGGCGTCAATGCCGTATCCTATCCATGCTCAAGGACTTATGGAATAGTAATCCAGAGTTGGGGAAACGCAAATCGATAAGACGCTGCAACACCTTATTCTCAGGATTTTCTCCGCTCACAGAACGGGAAAATTGACCTTAAGAGGTGCCACGGATAAATGACGGCTGAAGTATACCAGATTTCGCCAATCGTGCCAATCATTTAGGAGGGCAGGTGTGCAATCTTGACAGTCTTCACGCAATTGAATTTGAGTGACGTAAAGAACAAGAGATTATCAACAGTCAGCGTCTATCGGGTGGATTCCATGCCAATCCCTCCACATATCCTCACAAGGGGGCTCATCGGTTGTTTTTTCGAGGTCTTTTTTGCAGAAGTCGGACAACACCGCTTTTCGGATGCGCTTCGACCGATTGTGACCCGCTGAATGGCCCAACCGGTGATGCCAAAAGATGATGTCGCCCGCTCCACCATGACAATCGACACAAGGTTGCCGGTTGAAGAAGGCGACATGTTTCTCATATTGCTCGGTCTGTTCGTTTCCATGTTGGGTGTGATAATCATAATAGAACGTCCGATGGCTCTTGGGCCAGACCCAAAATCCACCGCCGTTTGGAGCTACATCATCGATATATCCGACCACACCGAGGTGGAATGGGTGAGCATCAGTATGGCAGGTCACAGGTCTCTGTGGAATATTGCCTTCGGGAAGAAGGCAATAAATGCCACGAATTCGTCCCGGGACGACGAGATTACCTTCACCCAGAAGCTGTTCGGCCATTCCCCAAATTGAAGGATCGGTCGCAAGCATTCGCACAATCCAATCTTCACCACCGATTCCTTTATACTTCCAGCTATACTCGCCTCCAACATTCCCCGTACCCGCCTCATTATACCTTTTAATTGGTCCGACCCATGTGTCGGGGTCATTGCAGTCAACTTCAGTCGGTGCATTTTCCCACAATCTTTCCCGTGCCCGAGCCATGAGATTTTTATCCATAACCCTGCGTTTGATAAGATAGCCATTCTTTTTGAAAAATCTGATTTCGTCGGGGGATAGCTTCGTCATACGTTTTGCACCTTATATCTTACAGATCACGCTAATGAGGTTAGGGCTCAATTCCTCCGGCTCCCTTGCCGCCCTGCTTATCCTAATCTCGTCCAGCCGTCCTATCCACTTGAGTTCGTCTTTATGGCAAGTAACGGCGATGTGATACCACCCATCCAGTTCGAGTTTATCTGGGCCAGTTATACTCATCCAGCCCTGTGGATCCATAGCAGCATCAGTTCCAGTGTCCATGAGGATATACGGCCACCGTCCTCCCTACCAGCTAGATGAAGTGGTCCACCATCACGCACACTACCCCAGCAGGGCAATCTGGGCAAAAGCATTTGAATGCAAGATAAGAATCACCGTTGCAACCAAGACGAAAGATTTAATCAAACTCTCAAAATAGCATAATCTTTACCTCCTCCGCATCGAGTGGCACTATCAAAAATTAAATGCCACCATTGGGTTAAACCACTGACATGGGGAAAATCCCCCATGCTCCTGAAGAATAAAGCGCTTCTTGTTTTTCTCTTTCACCTCCCCTAATACCACCATATAGCATACGTGGGCACGTTAAAAACAATGCCGATTATTGACCAAATACTTCCCGTAGTAAAATCGCCCAGAATCAATTGTAGCAAATATAATCCCTAGCATCATTGTTCCGCTGCTCATATAAGCCCTTAGAACCTGTTTGAAAAGTACAATTTGTAGGGTGCGCACTGCGCACCAGCCTCTAAAAGCCCCGGAGGGGCGGCAGGTGTATAGATACACCGAAACCCCCGCACATCTAAGCCCCAGCGGGGCGACAGGTATATAGCGGACAATACAAAAACATGAAAAAGCCTGTCTCCAAATGACTGAATATGGTTCTGCTACCGACTATTCAAACAGGTTCTTACTGCAAGCTTGAATCCTCCCAGTTGATGTGGCATAGGGTCACTGTATCTAGCCCTATTAAGAAACCAGAAAAATGAATACATGGTTAAGTTGTTGGGCCCAAGCATGCGCGTCCCCAATATCTGCGGTATCAGGTAGTCCGGGCCACCAGGAAGATCATGCACAATGGGGCCAACTTCAGCTCGCATACGGGTTATGGACACGGCTCGTAGCACTGAGGGCTATGCCGACGCGTCCATCGAAGCCGATATGAGCATCAGCACAGCGGGGTTACCCCATACTATCTCACACGGACAGCCGACAAATAGCTCCCGAGGTGGCGTCACAATACCAGAAGCAACCATCCCAGCGGGTCATCCCGTGCGGTTCGGGATGCGGTTTGGGGATTTCAATTTTATCAATTGTCGAACCATCTTTTGGATTCAGGCGATAGATTGCTCGGTGGTCTGTCTCGACGCACCAGAGGTCATCTCCCTCCCAAGCGAGACCATGCGGACGCCCTCCCGGAGCGGGGATCGAATGCAGCACGGCAAGGTCATTGCTTGGGTCTAACTGGTAAATCGTCTCCGATGGCGGCACTACCATCCACAACTTGCCGTCTCGCCACTCTAATCCATGGGCGCCACTCTCTGTCGCACCGGCGGTCGGATAGGTCGCAATAGTCGATCCGTTGGTTCTATTTACCTTGAGAATCGTCGGACCCCAGGTCGATGCCAGCCAAAGCTCTGTCCCGTCATCCGTGATGCCGCTGCCGTGGACCGACTCTGTATCGTAGGTCCTCAAAGCCTCTCCCTCGTAGGACACAAGAACGACTTGATTTGAAACTTGATCAAGTACCCAGAGTCCTTCTTCTGTGGCTTGCATACCGTTTGGTTGTGGACCGGGAAAGTCAAACATCTTTTCTATTTGAATTGCCATAAGGAATTCTCCTTAATTCCGGAGGAAAATTGGTCAATGAAACGCATTTTGCAACAAATGTATAGTGGTGTCAGGCGAATTTGTCGTAGTGACTAGGCTCAGCCACGCTTTTATCTAATCGCAGGCATCATTGCCACAGCGGAAGCCAATGTCCATCTCTCTTGTGTTTGGGGTCGCATCGAAAATTTGTCTCTTTTAATGCCCAGTCTGAGTCTGTACGACCCGAGGCCAAACAGCGTGTTGATGTCATCGTATCTCTTGAGTGGCTCATCCCTCTCACATAAGTGTACATGCCCATGTCAATCACCAACTCTACGCTCTATTCCAAAGCTGCTAATCCAACTTCGCGAAGGCCCGCGATAACACGTTAGCATCGATTTAAACCGTCGAGGTGCATCCAGATAGCTCTTTAGGCATTCGACCGTGCGTTTTCGTATCTCTACATCTGGAAATCTCAAGTACAGCCCGTCTTCGTATGCGGCAGCCGTTAGGCAGGCATTGCCATGTCAATACTCCTTTACCATAGCAACACTGTTTTAACATATTGTAGCAACAGTCACAAGGACAAATGAGAAGAGACAATTGTCTGAAGCGTCTCGTAGTACAGCTTCCGTCCACTTCTCCTCGTGGATATAAAGCGATTCATCCCTTTCTGATTGACATTTCAGCTGAAAGTGTTACACTGTCCGCAACTCAGAAATAATGGAGCTAGATGCCTTGAGATCCATGAAAGTTAAATGGTAAGTGACAGCGATAGAATACCGGCGGTGTCCCAACGAGCTTATGACGTTGATTGCTGACACCCTCTCCATGGTGTAGTGCAGTATACATCAGAATGAAAATGACCAAATATGGTATGGGAGCATCCCGCGAGACATGAACAACACCGCCGCTATCAAGCGATTCGTTTCCTGTTTTTTTGATTCAAACAAAGAGGCCCCTTTGAGATGGTAACGAGAGTCGCTATGTCTTGAACTTGCTCTCTGGAACAACTTCCACTTGGTAAGCAGAATGCTGGACATGAAAGGACTGAAATTATTCATTGTCATAATGCTATGCTTTACGGTCATCGTTCAATCAAGCGCGAAGGTCGTTTGGCGGGCAGATTTTGAAGGACGTGAATCTCGCGGCGCAATTCCTAACGGACGGGTAAACGATCCGGCCCATTGGAACCGCAATGTCGAGAACCCGGCTACAATCTGGGATATAACCAGCTATCGACAAGACTGGCCAGCGACTGGAAGAAAGGGGCATGGACTTATACAGCTAGCCGAAGGCTGTACTACTTCGGGTAACACGCCAATACCGGAGTCGCCAAGATTCAGAGATGGCACCATCGAGTTGGAGATGTCGTGGAACGATGATGACAGCGTGGGGGTCACTTTTCGAACGAGTGGTGACAGAGGCTATTTAGTTGTATTCGGATACAATGAAACAATTGCGCTAATGTTGCATGACCTGAGACGTGGTTGCGCAGACCCCGGGCTGTGTCTAAGCGATCCTCGGGCAGACGGGAAGCACTGTGACGAGCCAGCATGGCCACCAGGTGGCGAATGGATTGAAATGGTATTACTCGCAGACGTCGGCTTCGAGGTTGATGGGAAGAAGGCTGGCCACCGTGGAGGTGTTGACAACCGTGGCATACTCCCGCAAGATCACAAACACCCGCTTTATGGACGCATCCAAGCCATCGGGAGGCAGATTGATATCTGGTATATGCCGATGGATAAAAAGTTTGACAGAGGCAAGCTGGGGAAACCAATGATTAGCGTCAGAGATAGCAAGTATCTGTCGGGTCAGGTTGGCATCTGGCATGAGAGTTGGTCGAACGGTATTATTGACAACCTAACTATCACAGACGCGAAAGGCTTTGCCGTTGATAGCCAGGGCAAATTAGCTACTGAGTGGGGTGCTATCAAAAATTCCAAGTAATTGTACAATGTGTGAAATGCAGGCGAGGTATTTGTGCGTGTGTTTCACACATCACATGACCCGTCCTGCTTCCAATAGTCCAAATGTTGAGTTCCTCCGCCACATGTTACCACCTCCTCGTCTAATATGCTGCGACTGTCGCAGGGACGGAAAACGGCACCCTAATCCGGATGAGCAGCCGCTTGCTCTTCTGAAATTCATGAGATCCTCGTCCAATCGAAAACCACGCTCTGGTATTTTTCTTTCTCATTCAAAAGGCCAAGATAGCCCGATTCTGCATCTTCCGGGGACACCAGATGACTTCGCAGTGGAGTGACATTGATCTGCTTTCGTGCCAGGAGGTTCATTGCGTGTTGGAGGTTCTGCATAACACTTCCACGTGCGAAATTGGTTGGGCGTGTGGGTACCTCCCATTCCGAGCCGCCCCGTATACGCAAAGAATTGGTGAAAACAGGTTGTAACAGTTCCGACATACTAAACTTGGTACTACTAAGCCATGGCACACCAACGAGAACTATCTCAGCTCCTATGGCTGCAATGTCGGTTGCACCTTTCACCGCGCTGGCTGTGCCACTTGTTTCCAATACCAGCTTGCACGGCACTGATCCAAGTTCCTCACTCCATCCCGCCGCCAAGTCACTAGCTGGCGAGAGCGTGTGCCGCAGACCACAAGCTTCAGCCAGATTTCGGCGCAGTTCCATAGGTTCGATGCCTATCACCTCATATCCTGATGCCTGAAATACCTGTGCTGCCGTGTTGCCCACAACTCCCAATCCGAAAACCGCCACACCATCACCGGGGCGTGCAGTTGTGGTGCGGAGAGTTGTCATACTTACGCTGCAAAATCTAACGTATACAGCATCCTCTGGCGGAACAGAGTCAGGAACTTTCACAAGAAGCGCGCGTTTGCTATCCACACGGTGATGAGAAGCGTGCCCCACTGGTGAAAATACTGCGTCTCCAACCCGGAAGCCCGTTACTTCATCCCCCGCCGCTACTATCTTTCCTACCGCAGCATATCCTGAACCAGCGGGGTATGGTTCGCCCTTCCAGTGACCTATATCCTGGTTATTTGTCAACCGGGCCAATTCCGTACCCGAACTGACACCCGAATATAATGTCTCTATCACCAGTTCAGATTCGCCGGGTGGGCTATCATCGAATTCGTAAGTATCCAATACAACGCGCAGCTTCTCGGGAAACATAACCCTGTATGCTTTTTTCATCTTTCCACCTTCTTGTTCGGGTGTAAGCGTTCAGGTAGTGTATGGGTTGATTCGGTGAGTTGTTTAAGCTGTGGGG
This sequence comes from Candidatus Poribacteria bacterium, assembly GCA_965204085.1. Classification (GTDB taxonomy): domain Bacteria; phylum Poribacteria; class WGA-4E; order WGA-4E; family JAJDTR01; genus JAJDTR01. The sequence goes on from CBDBEE010000003.1 coordinate 1,898,935, forward strand.
CACGGAAGTAGGGACGGGGTATCTTCGCCTTTAATGTGCGCGTTACAGGCCGCTATTAGATATTAAAGAGACCATTGGAATACATATTCAGTCCTGAGCTTTGCGAAGTCGAATCAACTCCTGCTGTTCCGCCTGTGCTTGCTCCCAGATCGCTCTGGTCTCGGGAGCTGGGCCGAATGCGCTTGGCGGCATCAGTAGTGCCTTCTGGCTCTCCGTGAGACCTGGATAATTATCCGAATTGTAGTAACCGGGACTCCATGCGACTGCGTGCGGGCAGTATTTGTAGTAGATAGTGCGACGCTCACCTTCTCCACACCACGGTACGGTGCCGTGAGCACATGCCTCTGTAAAGATGATGGCATCTCCTGCCGAGGCAGCGACCCGGTCAACGCATTCAGGGATTTCCTCTAGGGTACTGCTGCGTTTCCAGTCACTTGGCAATTCGAAATTAACCTTGTGGCTTCCGGGGATACAGGCGAAACCACCTTGACCCGGGAGGACGGTATCCAACTCAAACGCGACCGCAACTAGACCGTTGAAGAATCTGCCGTTACTGAATCGGTAATAGCACTGTCCTCCGTCCGTCGGTCCTACTAGGTCACTAGCGCCGCCTGCACCCTGACCGCCGCCATGTAGATAAAGCTCGTAGCTGTGTTTGGCATTGTCTATCTTGATGTAATCATGATCTAATCGGTAGTTTCGGCCTAGAAGGGTTTCGAGGTACGGACGAATGGTAGGAAGGTCTAACAAATCAATATAACAGCCACCCCAATCCAGCAATGATGAAGCGGTCCAAGCGAGATCCTCGCTTGCATTCAACACGGTCCGATCGGACCCAAGGATGTAACTTTGCTCGGTACGATGCATCTCCAACCTCGCTGATAGATCGTCTACCTGTGCGGCAGTGATAGCATTCCTCACAACGATGTAGCCGCGCAAGTCAAACAAATACTTCTCATGTTGGTTCATTTTTCTCCTCTCCATGCTTTGGGTTTATACTACGTATGTATCCCGCGGCGAAGGACACCCCGAAGATAAGGTTTACGGATTGAAAATTTATACTAATTCGCAATCCACAAGTTACAAAACCAGGGGTTCGTAGTAGCGCAATTCATTGCGCGTCTCGAATCGGCTGTAACATTTAGATTTTGAAATTATATTACCTGCTCTCCGCACCCATTTTTCGGGTTTAAAGAATTTATTGGTAGCCCCCTATTATCCCTGGCGGAATAACTCTTTCCGCAAGAAACTCGCTCCAGAGGAGCGCTATGTCAATAGAATGCGATATGTCCATATTCCCGCGCTCCAGCGGAGCGCAATGTGGGTATTACGCCATTATTCCTAGTGGTACAGTTCTTTTGTCAATAAACCCTCGTTTTTCACCCTATAACTAGCTTTTGGCGGGTATTACTTGATTGGTGATGTTCATATCAGTCTTGCATTGTAATTTCAATATATAGTACGTTCAATTTAATTAGAATACAGTATATGCTATCACCATTAATCGCTGGAACGATACCAAAAAATACCCAAATTAGCACTTATGAGGTGCGGAGTGTAGGGTATTAGGATTATCGGAACGACAAACGACGGTTGCAGTTCATTAACCATTTATTATTTCGCTTGAAAATTCGCAATGATTTTCCGTCTGGGTGCTCCTGTCTCTTGGCAACTAGTCGGCTCGATTGCTTGATTGGATATTCCTATGTCTCTTGATCCACCTTGACCAGTTGTTTCCCGAGATTTTGGCTCGTCAACAACCGTAAAAACGCCTTGGGGGTGTTTTCGAACCCCTCTATGATATCATATTCGCATTTCAGAGCGCCGGTGCGATACCAGTTGAGAAGACGTGCCCACGCTTCTTCGTAATGTTGCTGATAATCGCTGACCAAAAAACCCTGAATGCGGGCACGAGAAACCAAGATTCGACGCATGAAACGTTCACCGATATCCGGCTTATCGAATCTATCGGCGAGGCTCACCGTACCGCAAACCGTGATGCGGGCATGGGGTGCTAGATTTTGCAATACCGCATCAAGGATAGGTCCGGCGGTATTGTCGAAGTACACATCGACGCCATCAGGACAGACTCTGGCAATGGCCCCTGGCAGGTCCGATTCGGTACGGTAGTTGATGCCGTCATCATAGCCTAACTTACGACACCAGGCAATCTTTTTCTCGGAACTGGTAATCGCGATGGCGCGACAGCCCGCGAGCTTGGCGATCTGCCCGGCGATTTGACCCACTGAGCCCGCGGCGGCGGAGATGACCACAGTATCGCCAGGTTTCATCTCGGCTGCACCGACTAATCCGAAATACGCAGTTGCACCGTTTGTACCGAGAAAATCCATCCAACAGGGGAGCGGGGCGACATCGGCGTCGATACGACGTACCGTCGCAGATTTCACCACCCCGAAGTCCTGCCAACCGAAGGCACCGCTAACCACGATATTTCCCTGTTTATAGCTTGGGTCGTTTGACTGGACGACCTCACCTATGGCTCCGCCGACCATCAAATCACCAGGACCGACACCGGCTGTATAATTCTGCTGCGGACTGATGCGCCCGCGCATATATGGCGCCACATCAAGATAAATAGCACGGACGAGCATCTCATCATCGCCCGGTTGAGGGATGGAGCTTTGAGACATTGCCCAGTTGCTTTCTGTGGGCATGCCTTCAGGGTAAGACACCAGATGCCACTGTCGATTCGTATTGCGCATGTCGAATCTCCTGTACAAGATATGAGTAAGTGTTTAGTGGCTAGTGATTAGTGGTTAGTGAAACCCTTGACGCCATAGGACGGGCAATGAATGGGATCTCTATCGCGCTCGCTATCCACTCGCTTGAGAGCATGCCATTATCCCTGTCGGAATAATTTTTTCAGCAAGTAACACTTTCCAGTCGGAGTACCATTCCTCGATCCAGAGGATCGACATGTTGATAGAATGTGACATGTCAAGATTCCCGCGCTCCAGCGGAGCGCCATGTGGTGTGTTACTCGGTAGTGTTACTTGATAGCGTCCCATTATCCCTGTCGGAATAATTCTTTCAGCAAGCAACACTTTCTAGTCAGAGTCTCTTTCCTCGATCCAGAGGATCGAAATGTCAATAGAATACGATATGTCCAAATTTCCGCACTCCAGAGGAGTGCAATGTGGAGTGTTACTTGAGAGATCTCTATCGCACTCGCTATTCACTCGCTTGATCCTACTACAAACCGGCAAAAGGGGCATCCACACGAGGTGCGTCTAGAAAATCGCAAAAAAGACTGTCTAAATTCATAGCACTTGACCCTGGAAATCAGGGAACTAAACAGTTGCAAATATGAGTTACAAAGGCCGTATTGGTCGTAATGCATTTTGTTAGATAGTCAGTAACAATTCAGGCATCAGTACAAAGTAAAAAATGTTGATACGATTGGAACTCAACCGAGGTTCTACTAAACAGAACCGATGAACGGTGTCGAGTTTTGAGATGCCAAGCGAAAGTAGCCGTGCCCAACTGGACAATATGGACAAAGCGGAGTTCATTGAGTTGTTGAGGTTTTGTCTGCCCGCATCGAAAAGCTCCAAATCGAGGTTCACCAACAAAGCACACTCACCAGGCGGCTTGATGACCAATTGGCAAAGCATAGCCAGAAGGGCAGTAAGCTGCCCTCAAGTGATGGTCTGCGAAAACCCTTCACCCGAAGTTTACGACGAAAACAGGGACGAAAGCGGGGTGGACAAAAGGGAAATCCCGGGCACACGCTTTTTTATGAGTGGTCTAGCTGATTCGTCAACCAGTACCGGAAATCGAGGACATTCACCGGCAAGCGCACTCCTGGCAGGACCAGAGGTTAACGAAGGAGGACAAACTGCTTGAAGGCATTCGCGGGGAACCATTGGATAGTCGGACCGAGATCGAGCTTGGAAATGCAGCAAAGGTCGGATTCACGATACGAGGGGAGAAAATCCAGCGCAATGTCGCTGAGGCAACGCTATCCTGCCTCGAAAAATCTGCATCGCATTCTCCAATTGACAACCGAAATACCCTGCAGATTCTCGTTGACCGCACCTCGATTGAAGTGTTCGGCAATGATGGTCGCGCGTCGATGTGTTCCTGCTTCCTCCTTGGCTTGGAGAACACAAACATCGCCATGTACGCTTCCGGCGGGGAAGCCAAAATCATCTTCCCGGATGTTTATGAACTCCGATCGGCTTGGTTGTAAGAGGATGATTTAGATGCTTGAGAGCGCGCCATTATCCCTGTCGGAATAATTCTTTCAGCAAGTAACACTCGTTTTTCGATCTATGACAGGTTTTGAAAAAGCGTTCCTTCGTAGAATGGTTTCACTCCAGCGGAGTGCGATGTCAATAGAATCGTAATGCGTCCAATCTCCGCGCTCCAGCGGAGCGCAATGTGTATAGCGCATCATCAAATGACACTCATTTTTCGCTCTATGGCTGGCATTGAAAAAGTGTCAATTGGTAGAGCGTTAGTCCGGAGTCTTTCTGTATAGTCGAAAGTTCAGAGAAAAACGACCGGTGGTTTATGCGAGAATCAAAACCCGGTCACAGAGAGTGGATAGATAACGCGACCCTCGGGGAGAACTGTTGGAGCGATTGGTGGGGCAATTTGTGGGGGCATACCGCCTGTAGTTGTTGCATTGGAGATAGATGGTATTAGACATCTTTCCAAAATAGTGTCAGTCGTGTCGGGCTTTCTTCACAGCGTTGAGTGACCGAAGGTGCAAATGGGTAGTCAAGAGATTGAGGAGATGTACCTGTTTACCTGCTTGTCTGTTCACTTTCCTGCTTCGAGCCTCTGTATCTCCGTAACTTAATTAGGAAAGATGTCTACTACGTAATATAACGACTTGTGCCAGTTAATCTTGAATCCTCATCATTAAAGGCTCAAGCTGGGGCTTAGACCAAGGTTTCTTCCTCAACTTGAGCCTAGAACTCAGTCTTCATAGGCATTCAAAAAAACAACTAGCACAACTCGTTATACTGATCACCGCATAGCTTGCTATCTTGAGAGCTTTATTCCGCCCCAGGTGAGAGCTAGCTTGCCGGCAGTATCGACAGCCACTACTCCCGATGCTTGGGTAGTGGTATCATTATTCTGTTTGACTTCGTCTGCGGTTAGAGTTCTATCGTAGATGCTGACTTCGTCGATGATACCAAAGATAAAAGCCTCCTCAGCCTCATCTCCGTTCATAAGAGCACCTATCGTCCCAATACCCCCGTTTCCCAACACAGTAGCCAGTTCTCTTGCCTGATCTCCCCATTGAAGACCGGGATGGGCTTCCTTATCCAATTCGCCATTTATGTATACTCGCAAAAACTCGCCGTCATACGTAATGGCGATGTAACTCCACACATTTTGTTCCACGGTGCCATCTGACATTATATCAGCCAGCCCACCCACGAAAAAGCCCGTTCCCCCATTGCATACCATCATACCGGAAATGGCCGCGTCAGCGAGCTCACCCCACTGAAAAGCTGATGAGCACGCGTCGGGGACTGAATCAAGTTTAACCCATGCGGCAAGAGTCCTGGGATCGTTTCCAGCCGGCAGACCTGTGTTAGGGAATTCAACATGGCCAGGAATAGGATCCAGCGCTTCGCCAAATTTGCCTCCATCAACTATCTCCGCAGGTCCAATAAAGGTTCCATGACGCTCTCCCACTACGTCCATAACAGTAAAGCCATCTATATGCGCGTTATCAAAGGTCCAATGGGTGAGCAGACCATCTGTAACGACTCCACCTTCTGCAGTATCCATTAGCCAAGGCATTGTTACCAGAACAGTTGTGATAAGGACTATAGTCAAAGACCTATTCAATTTTATTCTCATTTTTCTTTTTCCTCTTTTAAAGTTGAGTAACTCACCAACGACACAAATTTAAACTGTACAGGATTCGCTGTAAATCCTGTGAACTCTAACAATAATAGCCTACCACAACTCTGCTGTCAGATCAACAAAAATCGTCACTTTTCCTGCAAATTCTCCCCTATAAGAGCCTGTTTGAAAATACGGTAGCAAAGCCATTTTGGTCATTTATAGCAAGTTTATTCGCGTTTTTATAGTTGTCTGTCGCATACCTGTGGATCTCTATGGGATTTCTATCAAGATGTCCTATCGTCTTCACTATTCGTTCGCTTGATCCCGCGCTATCTGCTTGGTTGATCGCACCTTACAGAATGTACTTTTCAAACAGGATCTCATTTCTGTCAATTATGATGCGGGATACGGCCAACTGAGAAATTAAACTTTTAGGTGCTCGATAATGTGGAAGATAAGCTTTGTGGTTTATTTTCCAAAAAATACGGTTAGTTACGCTTGAGCCAACCGCGTAACTCCTAACACTTTTTCTTGCATTACAATTAATTTTAGGAGGTGATACAGAAAAATGTTGTTCTCAGTCTGTAGAATGGACATTCATGATCGTAGTTATTTTTACACTGTATAAGATTGAGAGCGTACTCAGTCAAATTAAGTCTAGCCTAGATGACTTGAAGGATAAGAGTAATAGAGGGAATGATACCAAAGCTAGTTGAGATTATATCACCTTCTTATGCGCACTTCGATTAAAGACGTTCAAGAACGTCACCCGGAGGGTTGGCGTTTAATAGACATTAATACATTCACTGTAGGAGCTATCGCCTGACCGCGACCTCCTGTCGTGAGAAAGATGCGCCCTTGCTGAAGACGCACAATGAAGGAATCTCTATCATCCTCACTATCCATTCGGATGATTGCTACTACGAACGGACTGCGGGGTCTCAACCGCATAATTCGCCAATTGAGCATACTATGAAGCGGATGCTTGGTTATGTCCCTCCGCAGGTGAATTTCATCTAAGAGCATTCCAAGGCGACTCATCACTCACGTCTACCAACTGGTATCCTTCGTCTCCGCTGCAAGGCCCCAAGGTGACAAACAGTTTTGCCGGTGACGATGAGACGTTGAATGACGCATGCACGACATCCGCCGGAATGAATACCGAATCCCCTGAGTTTAGTTCCTGCCGCCTATCTTCCAGCCACTGTTCGATGCTCCCCTCTATAACGTAGATAACCTCCTCCTGATCTGGATGCTTGTGAAAGTCGTGTCCTTCTCCAGGCAATAGATTGACTTCAATTGCCACAAGATCTTTCGCTCCGGTCGTTTGCGGACGGCTTAACCACGTCATCGTTCCCCAGTCCAGTTCGTCCCGCTCGGCTTCCGACGCTATGACGAATTTCCCCTGCATAACATTGTCTCCTCGATCGTTTTCGTTAAGATTGGTTTATACGCAAAATGCCGTTTATACCTGCAATCATGACATCTTCGTAGATGACGGATTATATCACGACCAAAAACTTGCGTCAATTGTTTCACCTTGTGTAATGGATACCGCCCTAGTAGATTTTCGAAGATTCCAGGCTGTTCAGTCGGGATAGCTCTTGATCCCGGGACGATACAGGTAGCGTCCCCTTCAATCAGGTGCGTTTCCCCTGCGAGTCCGCCTAATTCGCTTGCATCGGATACGCCTACACGTTATAATATCACCCGCTGCGCACATGACACACAGAGAGTGGATGGCCTGCGTGCGACTGACGCAACGGACTATATCCCACATTATCCAAAGCTACTTGTTGCGAACTAATTCCGATTGGTGATGGCACTTATACTGGAAGAGCGTTCCGGCTCCGAACTATCAATTATGGATGGCGAGTCGCCAGTATTAACCTATCACCACGGGGGCGATCTCCACAAGCCGTATTTCCATCCCATCTATACCCCTAGCGGGTCGATTGTTACAGACGATGCTCCCGGCGATTGCCCCTATCATCACGGTTTATGTTTCGCATGGGAGGACGTGGATGGAGTCAATTATTGTCGAGAGACCGACTGTGACGAATCGGAGCGTGGGCGCATAGTCCATCGAGAGTTTCGCGACAAGGTCGCCAATGGACACAGCGCACATGTCACAATTGTGAATGACTGGGTTGCCCCCAATGATTCCAAATCGATTGAGGAAATCTGTCGGATTAAGGTTCATCAACCGCAAGAAGATCGGCAACTGATAGATTTAGAATATAATTTTTGCGCTCAATCTCGGGACGTTTCAATCAATTCGTCTTCCGAATCCCAAGGACTTTGCTTTCGCGGTACTGAGATGGAATATCGGAAGGTTACGAATTCTGAATATTCTATAGGTCAATCCGAGGTAAGCGGGAAAGCCGCAAAATGGTGCTCGCTGAACGGAGTTCTTTCAGATGAAGCCGTTGGAGTTGCCATCTTCGATCACCCGTCGAATTTGGGACATCCAACCCCTTTTCTCGCGCTGGATGACTCAATTGGATTCGTCGCTACGACCTTCGCCTTTGCCAATCCGCATACCATTGCGGCGGGTGAAACACTGTCGCTCCGCTACCGGATAGTGGTTTACCTTGGAGATCTTTTCACATTCGATTTGTGGACGTGCTATGACGAGTACGCAAAACAGGGATGAAAATGGATCGAGTCAGCGCATTTGCGCCCGGCAACATTTCTGGTGTGTTCAAAATTATTTACCATGAAGATGCCACCAAGATGCACTCGCTCGGCACGGGATTCACGGTCAAGGAAGGAGTGGAAGTCGCGGTTTCCCGGGATAGTCATACTACCGTCCTGTTTAATGAAGAAAAGATTAGTTTCCCGACGGTCTCAGCCGTCGTCCGGAGATTGACATCACAACCCATGCGCGTAGAAATCGCTTCGCCGCTGCCGCTGGGTTGCGGATTTGGTCTAAGCGGCGCCTCGGCGCTTGCCGCCGCATACGCGGTGAATGCTCTCTTGAACTTGGAGGTTTCTCGATTCGAGTTGGCAATGATTGCGCACGTCGCCGAAGTGGAAAACCGCACCGGATTGGGCGATGTCTGCGCGCAATATCACGGAGGCTGTCTCGTTAAGCTGAGAGAAGGGCACCCTTTGGACGCCCAGCAACTGCCTATTCGAGAACAGCCCATCTTCTACAAATACTTTAGTCCAATCCAGACCAAAGAAGTTCTTGAAAACGTCGAAAAACGTGCCCGAATCAACGACGCAGCGGAGGAAGCATTGAGACGTTTGGAAGAATTTACGCGATCTAACGCGGTTGATTTCAGCGTTTACGTTAGCGTATCCAAATTGTTCGCCGTCAATAGCGGGTTGTTAACAGACGCCAATGTCCAACGATCAATTGAAGAAATTGAAGGGAACAATGGCGTCGCGTCAATGATTATGTTGGGCAATGCGGTGTTTGGTACCCACTCCTTTGATGGGGCGGCAGAGACCACGCTTGCGAAACACAGGGTGAAGATACTGTAAATGACGGATGTTCCCGAAAGCCATCCCCGCTATGTATCCTTGAGAATCCGAGATGTGATGGCGGCTGGAGTAGAGCGCGGAATCACTTCAATTCACGGTCTGATTGCTCATGGCCGCGGAGAAGCCTTTGACTACCTTATCGGGGAACAAACTCAGTCTTTCGCCAAGGAAGCTATACGTGTGTCCGCAGCGATGCTTCTTCTCGCGAAACACGCGGTTATCTCCGTAAACGGAAATACGGCGGCGCTTGTGCCTCACAACTTAGTCGAACTGGGAAGAATTCTCGATGCACCGTTGGAAGTGAATATCTTCCACGTATCGGCGTCTCGCGAACAAGCGATACAAGATCATCTCCTCAAAAATGGCGCGGTTGATGTGTTAATGCCCACCAAGGAAGCACAGCTTTCGTACATCGACTCGAACCGAAAATTCGTTCATCCGGACGGTATTCCTAAGGCAGATGTTGTGTTCGTGCCGTTGGAAGACGGAGATCGCTGCGAAGCGCTGCGAAAAATCGGGAAAGAGGTTGTGACGGTAGACCTGAACCCGATGTCACGAACGGCGAAGCAAGCCAGCGTAACCATCGTGGATAACGTGGTGCGAACCTTGCCATTGCTCATTAAGGAAATTCAGACTCTACGAAAATCGGCATTATCGGTTCTCCAAGAAATCGTGTCGGGATATCGCAACGAAAGCGTGTTGGATGACGCGCTCGAATGGATTCGCAGAAAGCAAGAATGACTACGCAGAGAGTCCAGATTAAAACCCCAATTCCATTATATCAACCGGTTCCGACCGCTGATTCGACCATGGAGCCGGACATCCTGCAACCTAGGCGTGTCTATATTGAGACGTATGGCTGTCAGATGAACGTGAGCGACAGCGAGTTGATGGAGGGCTTATTAACCGGAGGCGGACACCAAATTGCCCATCAAATTGAAGATGCCGATGTCATTCTGCTCAACACATGCGCCATCCGGGAAAACGCCGAAACAAAGGTAATCAACCGTCTCACGCAACTGAGTCACCGAAAGCGGAAACAGGAGGACCTTATTCTCGGCGTGTGCGGCTGTATGGCTCAGCACCTGCGCACAAAACTCGTGGAAGCTGCGCCTTACGTGGATCTCGTAATGGGACCTGATGCGTATCGTGACCTACCGCGAGCGATAAATTCCGTAGCGCACGGCGACCCGTTCATCAACCTAAAATTAGATAAGGCCGAGGATTACGCTGACATTGCCCCAGTCCGCAAGGAGGGGCTGAGAGCTTGGTTAACGATTCAGCGAGGCTGCGACAAGATGTGTACCTTCTGTATTGTCCCTTTCGTGCGGGGACGTGAGCGCAGCATCCTGCTTCCGATTTTGGTTAATGACGTCAAACGGCTCGTGGACGAGGGATTCAAAGAGATTGTCCTACTCGGTCAAACGGTGAACTCCTACAATGACGGAAAACACGATTTTGGCGATCTCCTGTTTGCAGTAGGCAATGTTGAAGGAGTTGAGCGAATACGTTTCACGTCACCTCACCCAAGCGATGCCACCCACGGGATGATTGACGCGATGGCAAACTGCGCTCAAGTGTGCAAGCACATCCATTTGCCTCTCCAATCGGGGTCGACAAAAATCCTGCAAAAGATGCACCGCACCTACACATCCGAGGAGTACCGTGAACTGGTCGCGGCGATGCGAGAGCGTGTTCCAAATCTGGCAATCTCCACGGATGTCATTGTCGGATTTTGCGGTGAGACAGAGCAGGATTTCACGGAGACGTGCGATTTAATGCGCGAGATTCGATACGACTCGGCGTTCATGTTCAAGTATTCCCCCCGTGAAGGAACACTCGCGTACAGAAGCCTTGACGACGACGTTAGCGAAGAGGAGAAAGGACAACGACTGAGGACAATCATAGAGTTACAGGAAGAAATCTCCCATAAGATTAATCAAGAAACCATTGGCAAGTCCGTAGAAGTCTTGGTTGAAGGCGAATCACGACGAGAATCTGACAACTATCAGGGAAAAACTGACAACTTCAAAACAACGGTGTTCCCGAAAGAGAACTCGCAGATAGGCGACATTGTAAATGTGAAGGTCGAGTCTGCCTCTGCACACACGCTAGTCGGAAAAATCACGGTTTGAGGAAGTTTCAAGTTGTACCGGTCGTCAACCGTCTCAAAACCATGTTCTGCCTAAGCGGGTCATATGTATCTTCTTCGTCTCCAAGCGCAGCGACGTTAGCAAAAACAACGGAATTTCCGCGAAAGGACTTCTAATGCCCCCGACTGTTGCAATTGTCAAGTGCTCGACCTACTCTCAAGAAATGGTTGACCAAGCCATCTCTAATCTGCTGAAGTTTCTCGGTGGAATCGGTAACTACGTGAAACCGGATAATCGCGTTCTTCTAAAGCCGAACCTCCTCGGCGCCTCTCACGCCGATGATCCGACAGCCACTCATCATACCGTGATGCGTTCGCTAATTCGTCAAATTCAGTCTGTCGGCGGAAAACCGTTTATCGGCGATTCACCCGCATTTGGAAATGTAACAACGGTTGCAAGAAAATCCGGACTCATGAAGGTCGCCGAGGAGTTGGGCGTGCCAATCTCCGATTGGACCGGAGGCGTTCGAGTGTCCGCTCCGGAATCCTATAGCCTACGCACCTACAAGTTGGGGCGCGAGGTCGTAGAGGCGGATGTCGTGATTAACGTGGCGAAACTGAAAGTGCACCAGCAGATGCAACTGACCGCGGCAATCAAGAACAACTTCGGCTGTGTCCCCGGTAAACGAAAAGCCCGTCTCCATTTTTCCCGTGGGCAGGACCGCATCACATTTGGAAAGATGCTAATCGAATACTCCCAACTGATTAAGCCTACGCTGACAGTTACCGACGCAATCACTGCGATGCATAAAATGGGGCCGCGTTATGGAGATCCCTATCCGCTCGGTGTTGTGACAGGCGGAGTGGATGTGGTTGCGCTGGATCGTGTGCATGCGGACCTAATCGGTTTACCGGATGCGCAGTTCGATTTAATGAACGCTGCCCGAGAGCTTGGCGTCGGGGAAACCGACTTGGAAAAGATTGAGATTCTTGGGGAGCGTCTCTCTGAGGTGCGAGTGTCTGATTTCCACTTCCCGGGCCCGGTGCCCGTGAATTTCTCGCCATTTCGAATTGCCAAGAGTACCCTTAAACATCTCTGGGCAAAGCGCGTTGCCTAGTTTCGGATTGTGACGGCTAATGGCAGGAAGGAAATCAATGGAATGGCTAGGAAAATTAAATGTCAAAAATTAAAATAAAATCTCGATCCGAAATCGAAGCCATGCGACGAAGCGGCAAAGCCGCCTCCATTTTGTTGCAAAGGATTGGAGAGGGTGTCGCCCCCGGCGTTTCAACCTACGAATTAGACCAAATTTCACGCGAGACTATTGAAGAACTCGGTGGAATATCATCATTTCTAGGCTACCAGCTTCCCGAACACGCCCCGTACCCGGCAACCATTTGCGCCTCGATCAACGAAGAGATTATCCACGGAATTCCAAGCAAAGAGGTCATCCTGAATGAAGGTGACATTATCGGTATTGATACTGCAATTTTCCTAGGCGGCTTCCATGGTGACAACGCTTTTACGTTTAGGGTAGGAGGCATTTCCGAGGAGGCACAAAAGTTGCTTGATGTGACCAAAGAGTCGCTCTACGCTTCCATCAATGAAGCAAATCCGGGCAACCGATTGGGCAATGTCTGTTACGCCGTGCAGGAATGTGTCGAAGCGCACGGATTCTCTGTCGCACGAGACTTCGTTGGTCATGGGATCGGACGCAGCATGCACGAGTCTCCACAGGTGCCAAACTTTGGTGAACCCGGCAAGGGCATCCGGTTGAAACCGGGGATGGTACTTGCAATTGAGCCAATGGTTAACGCGGGAAGTTATGAGGCAGCCGTTCGTGAGGATGGGTGGACCGCTGTCACTGCGGACTCCAGCTTGTCCGCACATTTTGAACACACGGTAGCCATTCTCTCTGATGGACCGGAAATCTTGACGTACAATCCGGAACTGTGGGAAAGGGTTTAGGGGTGCAGATGAAGCTATCTCAAGTTATCGGGGTAATTGCAACGGCGTTTCTGTTTTTGGCGATTTATCTTGTCTTCAGCTACGCCCCAATCGAGAAGACCATGCTTGAAGTTCAAAAAATCTTCTATTTTCACGTTTCTTCCGCGTTCACGGTCTTCCTTGCTTTTGGCGTCACATGTCTGTTCAGCATCCTCTATTTGATTAAACGAAAAGACAAATATGACATGGTCGCCGCCGCCTCCGCGGAGCTTGGAATAGTTTTCTGCACAATCGTGTTACTCACGGGACCGATATGGGCGAAGCCTGCATGGAATACATGGTGGAACTGGGAACCCAGACTAACAAGCACCCTCATTCTGTGGCTGATGTATATCGGCTATTTCATCTTGAGGTCCGCTCTGGCGGGAGAAAAGAAAAGAGTTTATTCTGCCGTACTGGGCATTCTCGCCTACTTGGATGTCCCGATTGTGTACTTCTCGGTGGAAATCTGGCATGGCAACCTGCACCCAGGCATTAATACGAAGATGAATCTGCATCCAATGATGATTAAAACATGGGTGCTAACTTGGCTTGCTTTGACGGTGGTCTATGTCTTTGTGCTCATAGTGCGGTACGAAATGGAACGGTTGAAAGCACGTTTAGAGACCATTCAGTATCAACAGATGGGCGAATGATTGTGATTTTATGGGAGGCACGAAATGGGAGCTCCCTCGAAAAGGTGGATTGGAGGTATTGAATGGACAAAGGAGCGCCGTTAATCGTTGGAGTCATTTTTCTTATCTTCTTAGGCCTATTTCTCTGGGGTCAAGTCCCGATTACAATTACACAGAATGAAGTCTCCGCCGCAGTTGACGATGCTATTGCCGAGACGCAATCCCAAGTCGACGAAACAGAAGTTGGAGCGGTAGTAAGCAGATCAATAGAGAAGTTGGAAGAACGCCAGAAGCGCCGCCTGAAATTTCTGGTTTCAGCCTATTTTGTGATTTGGCTAGTGTTTAGCCTTTACGTACTCAGGATTGCCCGGACCCAATCTCGATTGCGGCAGCGTTTGGATCAACTCGAATCTCACGCAAAACGCTCGGGCGACAGTAGTTAGGCCCGTAAATAAATATCGTTTGAAAGGAGCAAATTATGTTAAAGCATTTCACCCTACTGGTCGCCGTATTACTTACGGCATTCATCACCGGTTGCTCGGAGTATACCGAGATATTCGTCGATGAGGTCAACATCCTCGGTACTGATGACGACATCCCGATTGACGGCCGGGATGACACCATTCCGCAAATGGCAAGCGCGATAATAGAACCGGCGAGCGAAAGCGGCGTGACCGGGATGGCAACGTTCACACAGGTTGACAATCAGATTACGCTCTACGTCGAAATCTACAACGCCTCTCCGGGGCTTCACGGCATTCATATCCATGAATTTGGTGATTGCAGCGCCCCTGACGCAACGTCTGCCGGCGGGCATTGGAATCCGACAGATGTTGAACATGGGAAGTGGGGTGAAGGTGAGTTCCATCTTGGCGACATCGGAAACATCGATGTCGGCGACGATGGTACCGGCAGTATCGAGCTGACGACAGATTTATGGGAAATGGGAACCGGCTCCGACTTCGACATCATCGGACGTAGCATTATAATCCATGCGGACGCGGACGATTTTACCTCACAACCGTCGGGCAATGCCGGTGCGAGAATCGGTTGTGGAACGATAATAATGTCAATTGAGCAAGAGAAGTAATACCATTTCGCTTGAATGACAGTGCATATGATGTCTTAACTACGTCGTTCACTTACTCCGTAGGCGGGAATCAAGCGAGCGGATAGCGAGTGCGATAGAGATCCCCTTGCCCCGCCGACTTTGCGTGGAGACAAGACTTCTTGTCCGCTCCATGCAAGTTTCTTTACCTGATTCACGCAATTAATGCACAAGCATTTTAGAGAAATGGTATAAGCCCCGATTCATCGGGCTTAGCATTGTACTTCCCTACTCGGCGCGTTCCCTGACAATCAAGGCAATCCCAAAATCCTGTAAATCACAGTTCAGACAATGTAAGATACCACCACTAAACAGTTACAAAAGGGGTTTATGAAAATGTTAATGGCACATCGGAAGCATCCCTTATGGATGCTCACACTTCTGTTGATAGGATACCTAATTTGTACATGCGATGCCGAGGACGACACGGTGCTGTCAAGCGAACCAATTCGACCAATCTTCGGTCGTCATCTCCGCACATTGACTGGACATCAGCGGGGGGTCAATAGTGTGTCTTTTAGTCCGGATGGACAGACTCTCGCAAGTGGGAGTGAGGATGGCACGGTGCGTCTGTGGGATGTGGGCAGTGGTCGTCATCTCCACACATTGATGACTGGACATACGTGGGGGGTCAATAGTGTGTCTTTTAGTCCGGATGGACAGACTCTCGCAAGTGGGGGTTGGGATAACACGGTGCGTCTGTGGGATGTGAGCAGTGGTCGTCATCTCCGCACATTGACTGGACATCAGCGGGAGGTCAATAGTGTGTCTTTTAGTCCGGATGGACAGACTCTCGCAAGTGGGGGTGACGATGAGACGGTGCGTCTGTGGGATGTGAGCAGTGGTCGTCATCTCCGCACATTGACTGGACATACGCGTTTCGTCACTAGTGTGTCTTTTAGTCCGGATGGACAGACTCTCGCAAGTAGGGGAAGTGCCACGGTGCGTCTGTGGGATGTGAGCAGTGGTCGTCATCTCCGCACATTGACTGGACATACGCGTTTCGTCACTAGTGTGTCTTTTAGTCCGGATGGACAGACTCTCGCAAGTGGGGGTCATAGGGATAAGACGGTGCGTCTGTGGGATGTGAGCAGTGGTCGTCACCTCCGCACATTGACTGGACATACGGATTTTGTCTATAGTGTGTCTTTTAGTCCGGATGGACAGACTTTCGCAAGTGGGGGTGAGGATAAGACGGTGCGTCTATGGGATGTGAGCAGTGGTCGTCATCTCCACACATTGACTGGACATACGCGTAGTGTCACTGGACATACGCGTAGTGTCAAGAGTGTGTCTTTTAGTCCGGATGGACAGACTCTCGCAAGTGGGGGTGACGATGAGACGGTGCGTCTGTGGGATGTGAGCGTTTGGGATGTGAGCGTTTGGGATGTGAGCGTTTGGGATATGAGCGGTGGTCGTCATCTCCACACATTGACTGGACATACGGATTATGTCATTAGTGTGTCTTTTAGTCCGGATGGACAGACTCTCGCAAGTGGGGGTAACGATGAGACGGTGCGTCTGTGGGATGTGAGCAGTGGTCGTCATCTCCGCACATTGACTGGACATACGGATAGTGTCATTAGTGTGTCTTTTAGTCCGGATGGACAGACTCTCGCAAGTGGCAGTAGGGATGACACGGTGTGTCTATGGGATGTGAGCAGTGGTCGTCATCTTCGCACATTGACTGGACATACGGATAATGTCATTAGTGTGTCTTTTAGTCCGAATGGACAAACTCTCGCAAGTGGGGGAGATGACACGGTGCGTCTGTGGGATGTGAGCAGTGGTCATCACCTCCGCACATTGACTGGACATACGGATTATGTCAAGAGTGTGTCTTTTAGTCCGGATGGGCAGACTCTCGCAAGTGGGGGTGATGGTGTAGATTACACGGTGCGTCTGTGGGATGTGAGCAGTGGTCGTCATCTCCGCACATTGACTGGACATGGGTGGAAGGTCAATAGTGTGTCTTTTAGTCCGGATGGACGGACTCTCGCAAGTGGCAGTGACGATCACACGGTGCGTCTGTGGGATGTGAGCAGTGGTCGTCGTCTCCGCACATTGACTGGACATACGGAAGATGTCATTAGTGTGTCTTTTAGTCCGGATGGACAGACTCTCGCAAGTGGGGGTGAGGATGACACGGTGCGTTTTTGGGATGTGAGCAGTGGTCTTCATCTCCACACATTGACTGGACATACGTATGATGTCATTAGTATGTCTTTTAGTCCGGATGGACAGACTCTCGCAAGTGGCAGTGACGATGACACGGTGCGTCTTTGGGAGATGATCGGTGGTCGTCATCTCCGCTAGAAGGGACAAAACTAATCGTTGATTAGAGATCAACAATCCCACTTTGAATCATTGCCAGACCCCAGACGAGATGATTGTCGTACCCCCCATAAATTGCTTGATATTACTGTCATTTACCATTTCTCTTGAATAACAGTGCATATGATGTCTGAAATATACCGTTCACGTTCTACGTAGGCGGGGCATCTTGCCCCGCATGCGAAAGACTTGGTTGACGCTATTAATGCACTGTGAATGTAGAGAAATGGTATAAGTTAGTAGCACGCCATTATCCCTGTCGGAATAATTCTTTCAGGAAGTAACACTTGCTTTTCGCTCCTTGGTTAGCTTTGAGAAAGTGTGTCGTCTCAGAGATTTCCTCCTCGTTCGATGGTACTAAGTCAAGGGTTTTGCGACGGAAAATCCCACCAATACTAGGCGAAATCCCTTAACTTGATCCCTAGCCAGTCGGTTGATCGCACCCTACAACCGTACTTTTCAAACAAGCTCTTAGATTGTGGAATGCGCAAACTAACAGTTTGCGCTACGAGGACGCGTCCGATTTTGTGGTTAATTACACATATCGTCATCGTTGATTGACATACAATCATAATATGTGCAAATGTGAATGGAATTGACTATGCTGATGGATTGACGGAAACAAGGCGTATTTCAAATACACGAAGGGTCGAACCAAGAGTTCGGTTTGGCTGGATTAAACTACTGGTGGGATTGTTGAAAGGAAGAGAACGGTAGGATGGACGAACTGTAGCACATATCTTCCGACAGGAAATGCAGCGTGTCCCGGATGCCGAGAAGATACGTGCTACAGTCATTCATCAAGTTAAATGGCTTCAGGCCCTTTTTCGCCTGTTCGGATGCGAATTGTCTCATCCGCAGGCAAAACGAAAATTTTGCCGTCGCCGATTTTGCCCGTCGAGGCAGACTGCTGCACTGCCTCTATCACGTTGTCAACGTTCTCTTCCGCGACCACGATTTCGAGTTTCAACTTGGGCACAAACTCAATCGTGTATTCGCTTCCGCGATAAAGCTCTGTGTGTCCTCGGCTCCTTCCAAAACCCCGGACCTCACTGACCGTCATCCCGTGAACTCCAACGCTGTTTAGAGCCTCTTTGACTTCATCGAGCTTGAAAGGGCGGATTATGCATTCTAGTTTTTTCATGGGTTCATCTCCCTTTTAACCTTGGCGCAATTTAGGAAGTCTACGATCCACCACAATATCAAAGTGTCACATGTAGGCCGATTTTCAACAGCGGTACGTTCATCGGTTCTTACTACCGCGATTGAGGTGTCGGCCTAACATGCGGCACAAATGTCAAGTGCTGAACTTTAACTGTCGTGAATCCTCTTACGACGTACGATTCGTCTCAATGGCTAAAGATTGTAACCTCGTTCATCGTGCAGCACGAGATCCAATCCTTCCCTTTCCTCATCCCCTTCAACACGCAGGCCGATGATTGCGTCCAGAATCTTAAGGATAATGAAAGAGAGTACGCCGCTCCAGACAATCGTGATAACAACGCTGAGGAGCTGGTTGAGAAACTGAGTGCCAATGTTATCTACACCATCGGCGAAACCTGCGCCGCCTAGGACTTCTGCTGCGAAAATCCCGGTCAAGAGCGCGCCGACGATGCCGCCGATACCGTGCACGCCGAAGGCGTCCAGTGAGTCGTCATAGCCGAGTTTCTGTTTGAGGCTTGTCGCGCCCCAGAAGCAGATGAGACCGGACGCAATGCCGATAACCAAAGCCCCCATCGGGCCGACGCTTCCTGACGCCGGAGTAATAGCGACTAGCCCGGCTACAGCCCCTGTCACGATACCGAGCACGCTGGGTTTGCCGTGCTTCAACCACTCGGTAAACATCCAGACAATCGCCGCGGTGCCGGTCGAAATCTGCGTCACAAGCATTGCCATCCCTGCCGAGCCATCAGCCGCCACGGCGCTCCCCGCGTTAAAGCCAAACCATCCAACCCAAAGCATGGATGCTCCGGCTACGGTCAGTGTCAGACTGTGAGGTGGCATGGCAGTGGTTGGGTAACCTATCCGCTTCCCAATCATTATAGCCGCAACGAGCGCAGCGACTCCTGCGTTGATGTGTACCACGGTGCCGCCCGCGAAATCAAGCGCGCCGATGATGTCTCCGAAAAGCGAACCAGGGCCTCCCCATGCCATATGGCAGATGGGCGCATACACAATCAGTGACCAAATGCCGGAAAACCAGAGCACTGCGGAAAACTTCATACGCTCCGCGAAAGCGCCTACGATGAGCGCCGGGGTGATAATGGCAAAGGTGAGCTGAAACGTAAGAAATACCGTTTCCGGAATTGTTCCGGACGCAGCATCAACGTCTATACCCTTTAGGAATATCTTGCCCAGTCCCCCAATGAACGAATTAAGATTCAAGGTACCGGCGTTCATACCTGTCGTGTCAAAGGCAAGACTATAGCCAAGCAACACCCACAGTACGGTGATTAATCCCGTGATGGCGAAGCATTGCATTAACACGGATAGTACATTGTTCCTTCGGACCAGACCACCATAGAATAACGACAAACCCGGGATGGTCATGAACAGAACCAATGCTGTCGCTGTAAGTAGCCACGCAGTGTCCCCGGAGTTAATTGCGGAAGTTTCCTCAGCGAGCGCAAGCCCGGGTGCCAACAAAACAACCAACGGTACTATCGCCCATAGAACATATTTGCGTCGACTATTATTCATAAACCAAAGCCTCTCTCGGATGCGTTGATCGCATTCTGAAATACTGTGCTTTTGCATACTAACCCTCCTTTTGACGGTGTATGGTGAGAACCAGACGCTCGATCCATTTTAGCACAATGCCAAGATTAGATCAAGCATTAAACACGTTTCGCTAAAATATGGTGAGTTACAAGTAGTTCGAAACCAAGGAAATTAGACGACCCACGCCGATTCACAACGCCAAGAGCTACGCGGTGCGGTTGAGAGTTCGGATGGCAGCGAAGTCAACAATCTAGGGAGTTCGCCGCTCCCCTCAATTGCAGGTTGTATTATCCGAAGTCAGTTACATGCAGGCAGAAAGACAACATCCAACCGCCGCGTACGTTCACCTACTTTTCATTCTTAGCAAACTTTTAGCTTCGGAACGTGCAAATTATGGCTGAGCCTTACTCCGCAATTCGCCAAAGCAGACGACCCTCGGCGGTAGATGTATCGGAAGAATCCTGATTGTGATTCACTCCATGCCGTGATATAATGGCAAAGCCCCAATCTTATCCACGATTCTCCCTGTTGAGCAAATTGTGTGCCATATCAACGATTTCTCTTCGCAACATTCCAGCATCCCGCAAATCACGCCGTGTAAAGGTAGTTTTCACTAGATGAGAACATGGGAGTTAGCACTGTTTTCTTTTTGCTCTTGAACGACGAATGCTGAAATTTTCATCAAAAACCTGCTCAAAAAATGAGCGGAGTTTATACCTCCTTTTACCAATTGTGGCAATCGGCGCAGTACTTCGCTTCTGGAATCTAGGTACGTGGAGTTTGTGGATGGACGAAGTTTTGACAGTGCTTCATGCAAGACAATTTTCCATTGACAGCTTGGGCATAAATCCACTTCCGTATTTTGCTGTCAAACTGTCGCTGTCGGCTTGGGGAATGGACGAATGGGGGGCACGCTTCATTCCGTGCATCGTTGGCATTGCGTCAATCCCGCTCATATTCTTTATGGGAAGGTCACTGGTCAATACACGGGTTGGAATATTCGCGGCTGGCTTTGTTACACTTTCAAACTGGCATCTATACTGGTCCCAGAATTCTCGCGGCTACAGCTTCACATTTCTATTCGGCATACTAACAGCATGGAGTTTCTACCTCGCCATACAACACGACCGTCCCTTGATAATGATAGGTTCGTTCTTCTCGGTAATCTGCCTAATCCTCTCCCACACCCTTTCTGTATTCATCCTCCCCGCTCTTGCGGGATATGTAGCGAGTTACTTGCTGGTTGACGCGTTTCCCCGCGCGCGGAAAACGTCCGTCCGAGCTAAGGAAGAGGGACATTCACAACTCCCATCGGGTGAAAATATCAATGGACGTCCTGCGGGCATTCGGTGGCGCAACTTGCTAATCTTTTTTCTACCATTCACAATTCCGATCTTTGTGTTTATTCTGCCAGAATTCCGCACGTGGCTGGTCTCGGGTTGGGGGTTAAATGAATGGCAGCGCAGCCCAATATATATCGTCTTTACCCTCGTGTACGGCTTGAGCGTGCCGGTTGCCGTAACCGCCTTTTTCGGGCTGTTTTCCAAGCCGGTGGATCCCCCGGTACGGTTTTTGGCTTGCTATGCGGGAATACCGCTTGCTCTACTTCTAATTGCATCGCGCTTTCAGAACGTTGCCGGCTACTACCTGTTTTTTTCAACTCCTGCTTATTTCCTGCTCTGCGCTATCGGCTGCGATCGAATCTCAAGAGTGAAATCGCTTCCTATCGTCGTCCGCGCTGTGCTGCCTTGCGTCATCATTGTCACAATGCTCTCGCAGAACTATCTCTATTTCAAACTCGAAAACGGCGGTAGACCCAAGTGGCGCGAGGCATTCTCAACAATCCAATCAGAGATGAAGGATACCGATCGAGTTGTCCTCTCTCTCCCGCAGATGAGCCAATATTACCTACCGGAACTCGAGCCTACGGCGGTCAAAGAGGTGTTGGATAAAAGACTGGAGTTTGAAAAGCGGTGGGAGGCGGGACGTAGGCGGGTATGGTTTGTGATTGACGCGGGAACTTTTGATGTCTTTGATTCAGGAAGAAAATTTCGACAGTGGTTACGCCGGAGAGCACGGCTTGTCCAGACCTTTCCTGTTTTTGCCAGGGCAAAAGATCGGACAATCAGTCTGTATCTGTGGGATACTACGGAGTGAGAGGGCTTTATCGGTCGCGGCTCTCCCTGATCGCGTCCATAAGCGACTCCAGTTTTCGCGCATCGCGCGAACCCTTCACTGATTCAACACCCGAGCAGAGGTCAATCCCATAGGGGCGGACGGTTTCGACTGCCCGATTGACGTTCTCGGCACGGATTCCGCCAGAAAGAAACGCTGGAATCGTAGATGCGGCAATTAACTCGGCGGCGATACCCCAGTCGCTGGTTTTGCCCGTCCCGCCGAAACGGAGCTTGCCGCGGCTAACCTCGGCGGTGTCGAACAAGAGTGCGTCCGCACCTGCATAAGTGTACGCATCCATCTCGACACGAATGCCTTCAACGTCAGGTTTCTCACTCGTACCGGCGGGTAGAAAAAGGGATTTCCAAACGTTGCAGGAAAGCTGCTGTTTTAGCTGATGAACTTCATCGGGCGATTCGTGACCCATTAGCTGGATGGCATACGGCTGGATTATCTCCACCGCGCGCCGAACCCAGTCTGTGGGACGGTTAAACACAGGTATTACCGTTGGGATTGAGGTCTGCCGCGTAATCTCGGCAGCCGTATCAATGGGGACGGACCGCTCGGAGAACGGCACCTCAAGGACAACTCCGCAATAATCTGCGCCGGCATCTACTGCCATCTGCGCATCGGCAACGCTGGTTGTGCCGCAGATTTTTACTTTGCAGGCGGTAGTTTTTCTCATATTAAGAGAAAGGAGTAAGGCACGGAGGGAATGGACGGGGAAAGCAAAACTACTTAAGGATGTAGGTGATTCTCCTAATCGGCCCCAAATTACCGACAAGATTGCGAGTGCGAAGATTACATCGTTCGTGCTTCCAACTGCTCTAATACTTCGTTGAGGAATGTATTCAGGCTACTTTCACCTTGGAATCGTTCCTTCTGGCTCTGTAGTGCTCGGATGGCGGGCGCATCGCCGATTTTGGCAAGCGCGTCAACAACCGTCAACCTGATGGTAAGTTCCTCTAACGAGTCGAGCGCATCAATTAAAACATCTCGCGATCTGGCTCCGCCAATGTTGCCAAGTGCGGAAGCCGCTATGTCCTTGACGTTCGCGTCACCACGATTGAATGCGGCAATAAGCGAATCAACCGCGTCTGCCCCAATCTGACTAAGGCCAAGCCCCGCTTGGAATCGAATCCCCGGAACCTCGCCGCTATCTTCCATTACGGCAGTCAAAACTTCAATCGCAGTGTGAGGTTTAAGCACACCCAAAATGGCTATGCACGTCCGGCGAATCTCTTGGTCTGTCTCCACAGCGCGCTTGACATACTCTTGCGCCAATGCAACTATACGCCCCTCGCCAATCTTCTCGCGCAGCGTTTGAATTCTCTCCGTAGAGTCGGCGCTTGATTGGCTAAACTCAACAAGGTGCGCCAAGCTTCTAATTGCCGGTTTGCGAAGTGACAAGTCTCCACTCTGCTCCACGATATCCATCAATGGGTCAACAGCCCGCGCGTCGCCGAGTTCGCCTAGCGCTTCGACAGCCGCAATTCTGACGCCCGCCAACTCAGTCGTGCGGAACGTGAGTTTAGAACCGTGTTTCGTAAACTCTTCAATCGCTTTCTTATAATCATCGATTGTGCGAATCTTGCGCTCATCAATCACTGCGTCAATCGAATCGCCGACATGTATGTTTGCATTCGCCGCTGGACTTCCATGCTTCACTTCGCTGACGACATTTCCATCGACCTTAAGTCCAGTCTTATCGCCGCTCCGGCGCACGGCTAGCCGGACTATTCTGTCATCGGTAAGGCGTAGGATAAGATTGTTGTCTTTATGCATTGACTTCTTTGCTGCGCGCCCGTAATTCCTCCCGCTCCCAAGAGAGTATTCGCCGACGACATAAGAAATTAATTCACCTTCTTCAAGCTGTGCTTCGGCTGCAGGACCATTGGATTCTACCGAAATCACCACGACTCCGTTCGTAGACCATCGATTTTCGAGATCGCTATCCAACTGTTGTACCTGAATCCTAAACTGCTCGTCGTGGTAGCGATTCTCGCATCCAGCGGCAAACACAAGGATCACAATAACGAGAAATGATTGAATCTTTACAAGCATAAGATCTCCTTATAACAAATTAACAGCACGTAAGAGTGGCATATAGATTCAGCAGAATCAGGGCGCGCGTCAGTCCAACTATCAGAATTTAATTTCAACCTCTCGACTGCCTTGTTCGCTCAAGGCGTTTAACAATGGATTGACCGCTCGCTCATCGCCCAGAGTGGCAAGCGCTTGAATAGCATCGACGCGCAATGAAGACCCTTTATTTTCTGCAATCTCAACCAATTCTTTTACGGCAGCGCCCCCAATTTTGCCGAGCGCCTCAACCGCTAATTGCCGAACCTCAGGGCTTTCCCTGTCCTTTGCGCGTTTCGCCGATCCCGAATTCACTATCTCGACCAATTCTGAAATCGCCTTTTCGTCTCCGATTTCCCCCAGCGCTTTGACCGCGTTTAGCCGTGTTTCCTTTCGCTTGTGATCGAGCAACTCGATAAGTAGCGGTACGATTGTGCCCGGAGAGTCCTTACCGATTTCCGCGAGCACCCAATGAGCGTCGTGACGATCCCGGTTGTCTTTGGACTTGATTGCTTTTTTCAAAGATTTCAGCAGCTTGTTGCGATCACCTTGGTTATAGATGCGCTTAAGCGCGTTCAGCGCCGCGTTCTGCACACCCGGTTCATCCCGTCTCAAAGTCTCAAACACCAGAATCTCAAGATATTTGTTTTGTTCCTGCTGATACGCGAGAAACATATGCTTCCCACGATTCTCGGTACTAGCCATTTCCCAGCCCTCCTCCCAATTCTCCGAGGAAGAGTTTGAGCTGTAAAACTCTTGGGAATCGTAAAACCCGAGTAGGTAATGTGCCTCGGCGTTGCTAGGCTCCTGCTGAATCGCTAATTTAAATTGAGCGACAGCCCGTTCCTCCTTGCGCCTCCTCTCGGATTTAATAAGCTCTTTACCTTTGGATAGATATTCATTGTGGCTGCCGCAACTGACGAGGAAAACGGCGAAACAAATTGATATAACACTTACCTTGAGATGTTTATTCATTCTGAACTCCAATCCATTTCAGAAAAAACGTGATGTTTATTGCAGTCACTGTCGTTCGCTACTGCCGATTTTGGTATTCAGGATTTGGTCAGCCCTGCGCATAGCTCTGTCTGTCGCGTGGATACTTTGGAACATTCTCTCTGCGAACTCCAACCTTTAAGATCGAATCATCCTACTGTAACACAAGAGACCGTTCAAGGCAAGACAAAGATCTCTTTTCTTCCGTGATAAACTTCACCCCGAATAACAAAAACTCCTAACCTTACTCCAAGCGTTCGTCCTGGATTGATTATCAATTCTCGGAAGCCAACCGCGCATCGCCAATCACGTCCAAATTCCCTGCTACATCGCCGGTCTCGCCTGATTCAACGGGCACATCGCCGGAAGGTGCGTCGCCTTGCCCCATTCGCAACTGACGTTCAGCATCAACCACATCGCGGTTGATTTTTGTGATACATCGATCTAGTTTATCTAGCAGCGTGGCATGTCCTGTCATTGCGCGACGGGTCTGACGCAGAAAGTCTATCACGAGTCGAAATGAACGAACAAAATCGCCATCCGCTAGATCCGCATACCTGTGCAACTCTTCAAAATCGCAACCCCGGCTCCAAGCAAGCATTGCCGAGCTTAATTTAGTTTCAAACTTCGGCGTAATCTCTGCCACCCCGTGAAACGCTTCCAGAACACGCAAATTTTCGATCTCCTTATCTGCCGACTTTAGAAGCCGTTTTAGCCGATTGTCTTGTAGTTTTCGAAAGCGTCCCGAATCCTTGCGTGGTTCAGAGACAATTGCCATCATCAAGACATTGATGTCGTCTTCACCCAACTTCTCAAAAAATCCGCCAAACAGCAGTAAAGAGATCTGCATCTCATAACCCGAAATCCGTGAGGCAATCTCCCCTCTAGGCAATAAATCGGTTCCCTCTATATATCCAAGTTCTTCAAGAACTTTAAGACGGGACGCTATTTGTCTCTGCTGAAAGTGCTCAAAGTGGTCGCGTTCTCGGACGAAGGATTCAACTTGACTGGTGAATTGCTCAATTGTCTGATACTGTTGATGGCACAACTTAAATCGCTGGCAACCGTGGCACAGACTGTCCTGTAAGATGGACTCGGCTTGTCGCACCTGCTGATTATTGTGCGCGAGTTTCTTAAGTCGTATTCGCTTATTCTTGCGGCCGCGGTTCTTTCGTTTTATTTCAAGACGTTTTGCCTTAAGAACTTGTTTCCGATCCGCGACGTTGTCAAGGAGGTCAAGGTGGTTGGCAATCTGCTCGGAGGCATCCAAATGTTCATGAACACAGATAGGCAATGGCGCATTCTTGAGCCCCTCTTCGGCGCGCTTGAGGTGTTTATCAATTTTGCGAATGCGCGTGTAGTTTTGGAAGTTGCCTAGGCTAAGCGTACAAACATCGTATATGTCATCCCCGTACTTCTGATACAGATTCAATATGCTCGAATAGGAGAGATTGAATTGACTCCCAATCGACTCAATCTGATTGGAGGTGATTTTCCGAACCTTCTCAATGTCCGCAAATCGAGGATCGACCCTGGCATAGACGTAACCGACGGGATCGATGCCGCGCCGTCCGGCGCGTCCCGCCATCTGGTGATATTCGCGCGCCTTTAGATAGCGGAAACCCACGCCGTCGAACTTTTCGAGGCTTTCAAAAACTGCCGTACATGCCGGCATGTTGATGCCCACGGCGAACGTTTCTGTCGTGAAGAGCAACTGCACCAGCCCGGAAGTAAACAGTTGTTCGACTACCTCCTTCAAGGTAGGCAGCATCCCCGCATGGTGATAGGCGACTCCTTTCGAAATCAGACTGCGCAACTCAGTCGCTTTCCGATTGTCTTGAATGTCGTGCCGTATGCACAGCGAATCAAACAGATCAAGGATTTGCTCCCGCTGTTCCGCTTTAAGAAAACTACGGCCGGAGCTATGCGCATAAGTCTCTGCGCTTCGCTCACACTGCTTGCGACTAAAGCAGAAGTAGAGACAAGGCAGTCGGTTGCGTTTCTGAATGTAATCAACCAGATCCGTGCGAATCAGGTTGGGGGTTCCATTAGTTACGATTTCGTCAACCTTCTCATCGTCACGAAGGTGACTGAATTTGGCGATAATCTGTTGACTCCGCCGCAGATCGTCGAATGTCCCAATGCCGTATCCATCAAGATAGAGATGATGTTCAAGAGGTACGGGACGCTCAAGTTCTTGAACGACATCAATCTCGATCTCGCGGACGCTGCGCATCCAATCCCCAAACTGGTTGAGATTGGGTATGGTCGCGCTCAAACAAGCAAATTTTATATGCTGTGGGGCGAAAATTATGCTCTCTTCCCATACCGTCCCTCGTTCAACATCGTTGATGTAATGGATCTCGTCGAATATTGCGTATTCTACATCCGCCAAGCGTTCTATATCGTCGAAAATCGTGTTTCGGAAGATTTCCGTTGTCATCAACAGAATTTGGGCATAAGGATTGAGGACAACATCTCCCGTTAAAATACCGACCCGATCGCCATATCGCTCAAAGAAATCCCGATATTTTTGGTTGCTCAACGCTTTGATTGGCGCCGTGTAAATCACACGCCGATCGCCCTGAATGCATTTATCAACCGCATACTCCGCTACCACCGTTTTTCCCGCCCCGGTTGGAGCGGCGACAATCACAGAACGCTCATGATCTATTGCCCGGATAGCCTCTTCTTGGAACCGATCTAGCTGTAAACCCCTGTAGAACATTCAAATCTCCCAAACCCAAGTAACACCCGCATGATTATAACTGTTTCCGCCCGTTTTGTCAAATGTGAATATCCGGTTGTAGGGGGCGGCCTCGTGCCGCCCCATCGCTTGGAACTTACGAGTGACAGACCTCGCGCCACTGAAATCTGTAGACACGGCATCAGAAATTATTATAAAATATGTACAATCGGCAGAAATACCCCATTATCGTGTGAGGAAAGCTATGAAAATCTTTGTTCCCGGCCGAATTTGCCTGTTTGGAGAGCATAGCGATTGGGCGGGAGGCTACCGCCGCATCAATGCTGATTTGGAAAAGGGATACACGCTGATTACGAGCACCAACCAAGGCGTGTACGCCGAGGTGAAGCCTCATCCCACAAAACTCATTTTCCGCGCAACGCTGAGCGATGGTGAGCGTAAGGGACCATTTGAACTGCCGATGGAACGGGAAGCCCTGCTCGCCGAGGCGGAGAAAGGGGGATTCTTCAGCTATGCCGCCGGTGTTGCTCACCAGATTTTGACGCATTACCGTGTACGCGGGATCGAAATCGACAACTATCGCACCAATCTTCCCGTGAAAAAGGGATTGTCGTCCAGCGCCGCAATCTGTGTGCTTGTGGCTCGTGCCTTCAACCGCGTCTACGATCTGAAAATGACCACGCGCGGCGAGATGGAATCTGCCTACACCGGCGAAATCACCACCCCTTCTCGATGCGGCAGAATGGACCAAGGCTGCGCTTATGGCCGGCCCGTTATGATGATTTACGATGGCGACCGGCTTGATGTCAAAGAGTTCAATGTACCGAACGACCTCTACTTTGTTGTCGTAGATCTCACCGCCGGTAAAGACACGAAAGAAATACTGAGCGCGCTAAATCGTTGTTACCCGTTTGCTGAAAACCAGCTTCAAAGGAATGTCCAGGAGTACCTTGGACCAATTAGCGCCAGATTAACAAATGACGCCTACGATGCTCTGCGGCGTGGAGATGCCCCACGAATTGGCAAACTGATGACAGAATCACAAGCGGAATTTGACGCTCATCTTCAACCCGCCTGCCCCTCGCAACTGACAGCCCCGGTTTTGCACCAACTCCTTAACTATGAACCGTTGAAACCCCACATTCTTGGTGGCAAGGGCGTCGGGTCTCAAGGGGACGGTTCGGCACAGTTTATTGTCGCAGATAAGCAGAGCCAGCGGAAAGTCATTGATATTATTGAGCGCGAGCTGAAAATGCCGTGCCTTGAGCTTGTGATCGAGGCGGGTCGGCGAGTGCGAAAAGCGGTGATCCCCGCCGCCGGTTTCAGCACCCGCCTCTTTCCGGCGTCAAAGGGCATCATAAAAGAGTTATTTCCTATCATTGACCGCGAGGGAAGGGCGAAGCCAGCCATTATGGCATTGATTGAAGAAGCCGTAAACGCTGGGGTAGAGGAAGTTTGTCTCATCGTTCAGCGCAGGGATCGCGAGTTTTTCGAGGATTTTTTCAATACCCCGCCTCCAATCGAAAACTACAATCGACTTTCCAAGGAAGACCAAACCTACTGCCAATACCTGATGGATCTTGGACGGCATGTCACGGTGATCGCACAGGGGGTTCAGGAAGGGTTCGGCCATGCCGTATTCTGCGCGAAGGAATGGGTGGACGAAGAACCCTTCTTGCTCATGTTGGGCGACCATCTATATGCGTCAGACAGCGACACGTCATGTACCAAGCAACTTCTGGACGTATATGATCAGGTCGGGCATAGCGTAGTTGGACTGAAAACAACCTCGGTGGAGGAACTTCACAATTTCGGGTGTGTGAACGGCGTTTGGCAGGATGACTCGCTTCTTTCGATTACGGAATTCTATGAAAAACCCCCTGTAGCATACGCGCGGCAGCATCTGCATGTAGACCGGATGGATGAAGATCTGTTCCTTACCGTCTTTGGACTCTATGTGCTTACGCCACAGATTTTTGACTATCTGGAAGAGAACATCACCCATAACCTTCGCGACAGAGGCGAGTTTCAGTTGACGCCCTGTCTTGACACGCTGCGAAAAGAGGATAATTTCTCAGGGTACGTTCTGAAGGGTAGACGATTTGACATAGGGCTTCCGGAGGCGTATCGAGAGACTGTGATTGATTTCCGGGATGCGTGAAAACGGCGGAATCAAGCGAGTGCGGTAATTTCCTTGCACCGCACATGAGACAGAAAATGCGATAACTGTTATAAAGATTCCGCCGCGAATCCCGCGCGATCGGAATCTCTAAGAAATCCAAGCATTTATGTACGGCGATGGAATCCCTCGTCAACATGGACGATTTCTCCCTGATAAGAGGTATCCGCAGGATTGAGCGATCTATCGCCCCGAACTTCCAACTACAAGGAGATAAATTGATGAAAATCAGAGTTTTTTGGGTCATGCTATTGTCGTTAACTTGCCTCGCGATTCCGGTGACAGGGACAGCGCAAGCGGTGACTATTCCTGACGCCAACCTCCGCGCCGCCATTGAATCGGCGCTGGGAAAGGCGTCGGGCGACCCAATCTCTCAAGATGAGTTAGGAGAGTTGGCGTACCTTAATGCCTCTGAAACCAACATCAGCGATTTGACTGGGCTTGAGGGGGCAACCAATTTGACAGAGCTGAGTCTTGACGATAACCCGGTGTCGGATATCTCGGCATTGGCAGGTTTGACCAATTTGACAAAGCTGGGACTTAGCTGGACCTCGGTGTCGGATATCTCGGCATTGGCGGGTTTGACCAACTTGACAGGGCTGAATCTTGAATACACTTCGGTGTCGGATATCTCGGCATTGGCGAGATTGACCAACTTGACACAGCTGAATCTTGACGATAACCGGGTGGTGTCAGATATCTCGGCATTGGCGGGTTTGACCAACTTGACACAGCTGAATCTTCGCTATAACTCGGTGTCGGATATCTCGGCATTGGCGGGTTTGACCAACTTGACAGACCTGAATCTTGGCTCGAACTCGGTGTCGGATATCTCGGCATTGGCGAGATTGACCAATTTGACAGACCTGAATCTTGGCTCGAACTCGGTGTCGGATATCTCGGCATTGGCGGGTTTGACCAATTTGACAAACCTGGGACTTATAAACAACCCTCTGAGTTACTCATCCATCCATACGCATATCCCGACCCTTCAAAGCAGGGGAGTTCAGGTCGATTTTGACAGCCGCGCCCCGGCGACGCTCCACAAAGCCCGAGGCGTGTTGATAGCGTCAGGCAATGTGATGATCGTTGTTGTTGAGGTCAGGGACGAAAACATCCGCCCGTTTGAAGGGGTTCCCGTGACATTCAGCGTCACTTCGGGCGGCGGAACGCTCAGCGTAACTAACACGACGACCAATAGTCAGGGCAGAGCGCAGAGTCAACTCAACTTCGTTTCCGATGGCGAAACCAATCGCGTTGAGGTGTCTGCCGCCGGTGTTCAACAGCGGGTGACTTTCAGCGATGAAAGTGGCGCAAGCGATGATGTGGTTGCGGGTTCGGTGATTATTCCCGACATCAACCTCCGCGGCGACATTGCAACGGCGCTGGGCAAAGCGCGAGGCGATCCAATCTCGCACGATGAGATTACAACCCTTACCGAACTTAAGGCCTCTTTTGCTGGCATACGCGATTTGACGGGGCTTGAATATGCGACCAACCTCTCAACACTGTTGCTTTCCGACAACTCAATATCGGATATCTCGGCTTTGGCGGATTTGACCAACCTCTCAACACTGGTGCTTTCCGGCAACTCAATATCGGATATCTCGGCTTTGGCGGATTTGACCAACCTCTCAACACTGGTGCTTTCCGGCAACTCAATATCGGATATCTCGGCTTTGGCAGGTTTGACCAATTTGACAAAGCTGCGGCTTTACCGCAACTCAATATCGGATATCTCGGCTTTGGCGGGTTTGACCAATTTGACAACGCTGGACCTTTACCACAACTCAATATCGGATATCTCGGCTTTGGCGGGTTTGACCAATTTGACAACGCTGGATCTTGGCTGGACCTCGGTGTCGGATATCTCGGCTTTGGCAGGTTTGACCAATTTGACAACGCTGGGTCTTCGCAGGACCCCGGTGTCGGATATCTCGGCATTAGCGGGTTTGACCAATTTGACAGAACTGGTGCTTGACAGCGACTCAATATCGGATATCTCGGCTTTGGCAGGTTTGACCAATTTGACAACGCTGGATCTTGGCTGGAACTCGGTGTCGGATATCTCGGCATTGGCGGGTTTAACCAATTTGACAGAACTGGTGCTTGACAGCGACTCAATATCGGATATCTCGACATTGGCGGGTTTGACCAATCTGACATGGCTGACATTTGGATCGAACTCGGTGTCGGATATCTCGACATTGGCGGGTTTGACCAACTTGACAGACCTGCATCTTAGCTATATCTCGGTGTCAGATATCTCGGCATTGGCGGGTTTGACCAATTTGACATACCTGACTCTTCACAGGACCTCAGTGTCGGATATCTCAGCATTGGCGGGTTTGACCAACTTGACAGACCTGAATCTTTTCGGGAACTCGGTGTCGGATATCTCGGCTTTGGCGGGTTTGACCAATTTGACATGGCTGGATTTTAGGAGCAACCCTCTGAGTTACCCATCCATCCATACGCACATCCCAGCCCTCCAAAGCAGGGGAGTTCAGGTCGATTTTGACAGCCGCGACCCGGCGACGCTTCACAACATCTCGGACGAATTGACAGCACCAGACAGTGTGATGATTGTTGAAGTCAGGGACGGAAACGCCCTACCTTTCGAAGGGGTTCCGGTGACATTCAGCGTCACTTCGGGCGGAGGAACGCTCAGCGTAACGGATACCGCCACCGATAGTCAGGGGAGAGCGCAGAGTCAACTCAACTTCGGTTCCGACGGCACGCCCAACCGCGTTGAGGTGTCCGCAGCCGGAATTGAGGAGCGTCTCACCTTTGAAGCCGTCTCCGACGCGGAACCGCCACGGGTTGCGGCGGATGTAAATGGCGACGAGAGCGTGAATATCTTGGATTTGGTCTTTGTCGCCTCCCGGTTAGGGGAACAGGGCGTCGATTTGGCGGCGGATGTTAACGCGGATGGAGTTGTCAACATTCTTGATTTGGTGTTGGTAGCGGGAATGTTCGGTGATGCAGCAGCCGCGCCTTCAGTCCAATCGCAAGCGCTTGGAGCGCTCAATGCGGCGGAAGTTCAGACGTGGTTGACCGAGGCGGCGTCACTTGCGGTCACGGACGCCATCATGAAACGCGGAATTTTGACGCTTGAACGGCTCGCGGCTTCTCTGAAGCCGGCGGAAACAGCGCTGTTGGCGAACTACCCGAATCCCTTCAATCCGGAGACGTGGATACCGTATCGGTTGGCGGAGGATGCTGTTGTGATGTTGACCATTTACGACGCAAACGGTCAGGCGATGCGCAGGCTGGATCTTGGGCATCGGACTGCGGCGGTCTACGAGCGTCAATCGAATGCAATCTACTGGGATGGCAGGAACGAGCGCGGCGAACGGGTCACAAGTGGCGTGTATTTCTATCAGTTATCCGCGGGGGATTATTCCGCCACGCGGAAAATGGTGATTTTGAAGTAATCCGTGATTTGCGGCTAGGTTCTGTTGACATTTCACCGCAACCGGGAGATTAAGAGCGGCGCTCAGACACAGCCCTTCGTAGGGGTTGGGTTTCCCAACCCGCATAGGGATCAAGTTAAACGTTTTAGGGTGCAAGTCACGCGGCTTCAATGTCTTGAACTGTTAATCTCCATGTAGACGTGAGCGAGGGAATACCGGTTCATTCACTGATGGGTACGCCACAAAAGATGACTCATGGCGCTGGTTTCCGTAGGTGCCGGTGCGGTTGGAAAGGGATCTCTATCGCACTCATTATCCATTCGCTTGATCGCACCTACCGTGTGGGGATGATAGAGATTTCCTCCCCATCCTATGGGACTAAGTTAAGAGTTTTGCGTCGGAGAACACCACCGATACTAGACGAAATCCCTTAAGTTGATTCCAATGGGGGTTGGGTCTCCCAACCCGTTTTTCGCACATTAAAGTTCGGGCGAGGGGACCTCGCCCCTACGATTGGACACACCCTTCTACGTAATACTTATGTCAGACAAAAAGACAGGAATTGTGGCGGCTGGACTGGCATTTCTTGCCGTCTGCGCCTTTGCGGCATACGGCGAACAGCATCTAGAAGGTTCCAGCGTTCTTGTCTGGTATAGCATTGTCCCACCCCTCCTTGCTGTCACCTCGGCTATCGCAACACATCGATTGCTGTTGAGCCTCGGATTAGCGGTAGCCGTCGGGATTTTTCTCTCGTCGATACGAAATGTGTCGGATTCCGTCTGGAATTGGTTTCCCTCCGTTTACAGCCAAACAGCATCAGTCGCAACTTCCGTCGTAAATTCATTCAACCTTTTTATAATCCTCTTCATCGTCCTGATTCTCTCCACAATCTCCGTGGTGATAGTGTCCGGGGGTATCCAAGGTATTATCCATTGGCTCTCGCGATTTGCGAAGGGACCACGTTCAACCCAATTTGTCATCGTTCTCATGGGATTTGCTGTCTTCATTGATGACTATGCCAACACGATGATTGTCGGGTCGGCGATGCGTCCGGCAACCGATGAAAAGCGGATAAGTCGCGCGAAATTGGCGTACCTCGTGGATTCCACAACCGCTCCCATCGCCGGCTTGGCAGTGGTGAGCACCTGGATCGGGTATGAAGTTGGTCTGTTCAATGAGGTAGCCAACTCGTTAGGCATTCAGAAAGACGGCTATTCCATGTTTTTCGACGCACTAGGATTCCGTTTCTACTGCCTGATGACGATTATCTTCGTTCTTACAAATGCCGTCAGTGGTGTGGATTTCGGGGCAATGCGAAAAGCGGAGATGCGTGCACGAGCAACTGGGGTTGTGATTGGCGACGATGCAAAATTGATGTCCTCAAAAGCATTCACGACGCTGAAATCCGCGTCAGCGGCAAATGTTCACCCGCTCAGTGCGGTAATCCCGATTGGAACCCTTCTCGGCGTCATGTTGATAGGTTTCTGGATTGATGGCGGCGGTAAGGGATTTGTCCTATCCCCATCGGCATGGCGTGACGCGCTATCCAATGCGAACAACCTCAAAATTTTGGCAATTGCCTCTTGGGCCGGCTTCCTATTGTCGATCCTCTGTGCAAAGCTGCTATCGCGGATAAGTTTCTCCGAGATTGGAGTTGCTATAATCTCCGGTCTTAAAGGCAGCTTGCTGCCAACCGCGATTCTCGTCCTAGCCTGGAGTTTGAAAGCTGTCTGTGACCAACTTTCGACAGGGGATTTTCTCGCGGCAACGGTCGAAGGTGTGGTTTCTCCGCTATGGTTCCCCGCGCTCCTCTTCATCGTGGCGTCGCTGACTTCGTTCGCCACCGGCACGAGCTGGGGTACGATGGCGATTCTTATTCCGACCGCCATTCCGATCGCGTATTCACTCGATGGGAGTGCCTACGGATTGACGACAGCAATCAGCCTTGGGGCAGTGCTTGACGGATCAATCTTCGGCGATCACTGCTCGCCAATCTCCGACACGACAATCATGAGTTCTATCGCGAGCGAATGCGATCCGATTCACCATGTGCGCACCCAACTCCCCTACAGCCTAACGGTTGCCGGGCTTGCGCTGGTCTGTGGGTATATACCGGCAGCGCTGGGAGTGGCGTCATTCGTCGGGATTGGCGCTGCCGGAGTTCTAATCGTCCTGCTGTTCTATGTCGTCAGCAAGTTTCGGGCGAATCGACGTGCAATGGCGTAACCACCGCCCGTGTTTCCGTCGCCAGACCTTCATGCACATCAATGAATTGCACAGATATCTCGCCGAACGCTATCCTCTGAGGCAGGAAATCATTCGACTGGCGAATCGGAATATCGCCATAACTGTGGTGGTCGATCCCGATCAATTCCTTGATGAATTAAGTAAAGAGGAAAACGACGGCGCGCTACGTCTCCCCTATTGGGCTTACTTATGGCCGTCTTCAATCGCGCTCGCGCGTCATCTGGACCATATGGATTCGCTGGAATCCCAACGGGTTTTGGAAATCGGCTGTGGATTTGGGCTATCCGGGATTGTGGCTTCTCAAGGCGGTGCCAATGTTCTGTTTACTGACTATGAACAGGACGCGCTGCTGTTTGCTCAACATAACGCGCTGAAAAACAGTGCCATAGATGGCATTTCTT
Organism: Candidatus Poribacteria bacterium; assembly: GCA_965204085.1. Lineage (GTDB taxonomy): Bacteria > Poribacteria > WGA-4E > WGA-4E > JAJDTR01 > JAJDTR01. The sequence continues at coordinate 1,935,336 of CBDBEE010000003.1, forward strand.
TTGTTCAAATGGATTGGAGTGCGCCATGCTTCAAAGGTCGATTCACGCGCATCCTTGCGGCGGATGTGGTTTACGAAGAGAAAAACTGGAATCCGATTCTCGCCTTAATTCAGGACTATCTTGCCCTTGATGGCACGGCGATAATCGCGGAGCCGAACCGAGCAAACGCGGATGGATTCTTCGATCTGCTAAAATGTCACGGATTCACGGCGGAGGAATTCGGGTATACGGCGCTGTTGGAGGAGGATCCGTCCACCATCACGGTTTACTGCGTGAGGAGGGGAGATTAAGCGACAAGGAAGGATGGAAACAGGGAAAGGGGGAAGCTAATTACTAGCCACTGTCTTTGGAGTGAAAGTTATGAAAGAGATCTTTCAAACGCATAGCCCGGAAGAAACACAGGCGATTGGCCGACAGATTGGCGAAACCTTGAAAGTTGGTGATATAATTGCGCTTGTCGGCGATCTCGGCTCTGGCAAAACCTGCCTGACGCAGGGAATCGCCCGTGGGATCGGCATCGCTTCCCACGAGGTTGTCAACAGTCCGTCCTATACGCTCATCAATGAATACGCAGGGGAAATACCAATCTACCACATTGATCTCTACCGCTTGGAACACCACGGCGAAATCGTCGACCTTGGGTTGGAAGAGTTTCTGGAGGGAAACGGAATTGGCATCATCGAATGGGCGGACCGCATGTCTAATTTGCTGCCCGCGAACCATATCCAAATTACGATGACGTGGGTAGATGAATCAACCCGCATCATAAAATTGCAGCGAAACCCCGCCTGAAGGTATAGATGCGAAAATGTCTAACTGTTGCGCATCCAACGCTGTAGTGGACGCAGATCTGCGTCCACTACGAAGGGATAACCTATGATGAAGGGGGCGAGAATGTCACCCAACCTTATTCCCACGTCCGCTTCAACGGATCATGGATATTAACCGTCAAGGCAGGCCCCAACCCTTCTATCTCAAGGCGCAGCGTATCGCCATCGTGAATCGGCGACAGCGATTCATGGTGGGTGCCGGTGGATACCACGTCTCCCGGCTCAAGCGTCACGACATTGGTAACCTCCTCAAGCATTTCGGGAATAAAGCGATCCATGGAGTTGGAGGAGAAGTCATGCCGAAGATCCTCGTTGACCCAAAGCCGAATGCCGAGGTCATTCGGGTTTTCAATCTCGTCCGCCGTGACTAGCGCCGGACCCATCGGTGCGAAGGTATGCCAACTCTTCCCAAGGAAAAAGCCGCCGTGCAACCCGCGGGCCGAGCCGTCAATGAATTGCGTGTATCCGAAGACGTGATCCATGGCGTCGGCTTGCGAAACTCGGCTTGCTGTCTTTCCGATTACCAATGCCAACTCGGGTTCAAAGTGAAAAACGCTGGCATCGGCTGAAGGAAATTCAGAGGTGTCGCCAGTGCCGATAATACTCGTCGGCGACTTGAGGAACGCATTAAACTCTCCGCGTTCGGGTGATGCTGGCTCAATGTAGTTTCCGGCGAGACACAGCAATTGGCCCGGTCGCGGTAAAGGCGCTCTAAGACGCACGTCCACAAGCGACACGCCATCTCCCCCAGCCGCCGCGCTTTCTATGTCAGCTTGAAGGTCACCGAAATCCACTATCAACATGTTCATCAGTTCCTGCGGCGAATGATGGGATACCCCCTCCACCGCGGAAGTTACATCAACTATGTTATCACCCTTTATCACACCAAGTTGGTAGTCGTTGAAAAACGCAAGTTTCATCTAATTATCTCCTTTTATAATCTGTTTCAAGGTGGGCATTCTACGACATGCGGGGAATATCCACGCGATAGCGAAAATGAATTAACGAGTAATACGTGAAACGTAATGGAGCCATTTCGGCATTAGGCATCGGATTATCGTAGTTGTTTAGTCCATCGGTCTGGATTTGCCAATCCAGACCGAGCGGGGGCTTACATGCCCAGACCGGACGTGCGATGAACTGTAATACTACGAACCAAACGATGCACTAAACAGTTACGATTTAATTATAGCATGGACATTGGGAATATGGAATGAAGATTACCCGTATTTCTCCCTGAGTATCTTACTCGCAGCAGCTTCATTGCAGAGTTTTTTATAGGCTTCATCTATCGGAATGTCCGCCGCGCTGCCGGGTGCAAATCCGCAATCGGGGTGAACAAACAATCGCTCCGGAGGCACGAATCTTAGAGCTTTCTCAACCCTCGTAACGATTTCCTCTGGTGTGTCTATCCGTTCGTTCCGGCAATCCACACAACCAAGCCCGATAGCTCTATCTTCAGGTATTTCGCGCAAGACATCATAATCTCCCGCAACGGGAATAGCAAACTCAAACATATATGCCTTGACACGCAACTGTTTGAGGCAATCCATAATCGGTTCGTAGCCACCTTCACCTACCCAGCCCTCCCTTCCTTTGTTGCGTCGACAGAGATGTATCGCCGTGTTTAGATCCTCGAATCCATCAAGAATCTCGTTAAGTAAATCGACACAAAGATGCATCTCTCGCTCTGGATGCTCGTATTGACTTCGAACTCGCTCATCAACAAAAAGACACAGGTGCGGGTCATCGAATTGCACCTGACGGATACCCTCCTCCCGAAGGGCTTGAAGTTCGCCGCGCAGAACGGGTATCAGGTCTCGCATGAATGCCTCGCGCGTTGGATAGCTGGCGCGGCTCTTTTCAGCGTCCCACATCCGCTGACCGAGGAGATACGGCGATGGTAGCGCAACCTTGGGCTCACATCGGCTATGCTGACGGATGAAGAGTGCCTCCTTCGCAATTAGACCGGGATTACGAGGTGAAATTGGCTTTGTCGCGATGGTCCACGGCTGATTACCGCGATAACTCACCTCGAACCCATCACAGATGTCGGCAATAATCCCTATGTAACTCAGCCGGCGCCATTCGCCATCGCTGATAATATCGATGCCGGCGGCTTCCTGCATCGCGATGACGTAAGCCACGGCGGCATCCAGTCTGCGCGAGAATTCTGCGTCATCCAGGTCACGCCGTGTCTCCGGTTTGAGTAGATCGCGCACAAACTCCGGTCGAGGCATTGATCCCACGACAGTCGAAGTAAAGGGTTTATTTTCTTCTAACATTCAACCTCCATGATTTACGCGCCAACTCAAGATCCTGTTGGGTGTCAATCTCCATGTATCCGCCGGCGCAATCTACATGTTTCATCTCCACACCCGCCTCAACCATCTCCTGAAGAAGATGGATGAGATAGGCTTTCTGAAAGTTCGGTGCCTCCCGATACGGTTTGTCGCCGTAGCGCTGGCGAGACTGGTGGTAATGTTCCCGCAACAGATATGCGCCTTCGGTCGAAAACTTCGCCACCCCGATGAATTCGCCATGGGCTTTCGACTCAGGTATATCTCGATGGATTTGGGTAACCAAGCCGTTTAGCACCGTTACCTTTTCGGCATCATCGGTTGGATGCTCCGTGCGGTGCGTATATCGCTCTAACCACTGCGTATCTACGGCTAGGGAGATATCGCCATCGCTGGAAACAAGCTTGCTAACAATGTCTGGCTTAAACAGGATATCGGAGTAGCAACAGACAAATGGCTCATCCATTTCGGATTCCGCGTACATTAACGACGCGAGAATGTTGTTGTTTTCCCAGTTGGTGTTGTGATAGAACACGAACTGGGGATAGTCCCTACGCACCTTCTCGATTGCGTAACCTCCGATAAAACAGATACGCTCGAATTCATTATCTTCGAACGCCTGAAGTCCCCAATCTAGAATGCGTCGGTCATTTACTTCAGCAAAACATTTCGGAGTATTGGCTGTCGTGGGCATAAGCCGCACACCCCTTCCAGCCCCGATAATAATCGCCTTCAACCCTTACTCCTTATCTCCAATTCGCGTCAGGTAGTTAATTAATTGCATGTTGTTACCTATAAGTGAGAAACCGAGTTTTTGGTTCACGTATGCTAAATCATGGATAAATCGATCCCATTTTCGCCCATCTCATGCTTCCACGTGGGAAAAAACTCGGTTTCTACACGCTGTCGGACAGAGGTGGCAACTTGGGTCAATTAACCTGCCATAATCATGTAAATCAGCCACTCTCGGCTTGGGTTCAAAATCTTGTAGGTCATGCCAACGGGAATGTGAATCATGTCACCTTCGGTAATCTCCTGTTTTTCACCATTACTTTGGAGCACACCTCGGTTCTCTAACACGTAGTAGACCTGTTCAATGTCGGTATAACACCTTTCGATCGTCTCTCCGCCCGGTTGCACGGCTTCACGATCAATGAAAGCCATCCCGTGCAAACAACCAACTCCATTCTCGCCTTGGCGTCCAAGTTGATGCCACCGCACCGCGCCGGCATCATCCCCTTGCGGCGCTACCTGATTCCACTTACCTATGGTAAAGTCACCTCCACTCCCGTCCACAAAAGCGCTGATTACGTGATGCTCTAACCACTCTTCATTGTCATTAAACATCTGATGATGGATATGGGGCGGCAGGTAGATTGCATCGCCGGATTCGACGGAATAACGCTTGTCATTGAACAACACTTCTCCCTTTCCACTGAGGATGTAGTAGACCTGTTCCAAATGAGCGTGTTTGTGATAGTCCGAGGTTTTTCGCCCTTGGAGGGCGTGTCGTGCGAATCCAGCGAGTTGTTGCAAACGATCGCGGTCATCGTTACTCCCTTTCTCAATGATACGCAAACCGCCCCAGTGTACGGCGCTGAGATGCGCGATATCAGGTTGAACATCTCGCCAGTTCTTTATGTAAGCCATTTCGCCTCCACAAATCTAATTCTGTTGTCGTCGGACACGAAAAAAGGCAGGCACATGCTGACCTGCCTTCCTCTGTGCGTGATTCAACCGCCTCCGAGATTCACCGCTCCCGATCACCGTCAACAAATTCCTGTAGTTGCTGAACGGCGGCACCGTCTTCATCAATAGAGATTGGCGGGTGCTTGGTCAGCACTGCCGATGCGGAATGGAGAGGACCCGAGACACCTCGATCTAGTCCTATCTTCATGAACCGAACCATGTCCGCGATCACGCCGCCAAAATTCGCGCTGTCCTCCACCTCCAGTTTTGCCTCGAAATGCAGCGGCGCCCCGCCGTAATTGACGCCATCAACGAAGAAAATCGCTGTCTTGCGGTCGCCCATCAACTCGACGTAGGAAAATCCTGTTGAAATCTCGGTCTCCGGCGAAACCAACGATGAAAGCGCTTCCTGTTTTGTTTTGTGTTTCGACTGTCCCCGATGCACCAGATTGTAAAAATCCGTGTTACCCGCGTAGTTCACCTGATAGGTGCGTTCAACATGGATGCCTCTGGCTTTCAACAGTTGGAGGAGCGCACGATGAATCGCCGTCCCCCCGAGTTGACTTTTCACGTCGTCGCCTATGAGCGGGACGTTATTTTCAATAGCCGCCTGCTGGTAGGCGGGATCGCAAACAATCAACTCCGGCATACCGTTAATGAACCCTATCCGGGCTTCTTTGATGGCGGCATCCGCGTAAAATCTAGCGGCTTCCGCCGACGCTGTCGGTAAAAAGTTTAACAACATCTCCGCGCCGCTTTCTTGAAGGACTTGGGCGACATCTACCGGCGGTTTATCCGCAACCTCGACAAACTCCGCCAAGGCTGGCGTAACCCCATCCATCACGGGCCCCATCTGCACCGTCACGCCGCAGTCCGGCACGTCGATATCCGGATACCGGTATGCGATGTTGGCGCCCGAAAAAATGGCTTCCGACAAATCCAATCCAACCCGCCGTGCATCGACATCAAACGCAGCCACGGGCACAATATCGGTGACTTTGTACCCGCCGATGTCAACATTGATAAGCCCGGGCGCATCCGCGCCGAACTTTCGGTAATAGGTCAAACCTTGAATAAAAGCGCTGCTGCAATTTCCAACACCGACAATCGCAACCTTGATTGGATTGTCTGCCTGCCACGTCATATAGTTCCTCCATTAGCGGTGTGCACTCGCGGGATTTACATCCCGGTCGCGATGTACATCTCCGTTTTGTTCAAATCTACTAAATTCCCAGTTGATTACGTCTTACAATCTCCTCTACGTTCTGCATCGTGCTTACTTTGTGGTTTGTAAGCGGCAAAATTCGCTCGTGAATCGTATCAAGAATCCACTCCTTTTGAGGGAAAAACGCCTCCTCTAACTCGGCGGGCGGCGTAATCCAGTTACGTGCGCCAACGACAGCGACCGGACCATCAAGATAATTGAACGCCAATTGGCTGATATTCGACGCCATCGTATGCAGAAAAGACCCGCGTTCACAGGCGTCGGAAACGAGCACGACCTTGCCTGTTTTCTCAACCGATTCGACAATCTTGTCGTAGTTCAGCGGGTTGATAAAACGCGCGTCAATGACTTCGGCAGAAATACCGTGCTTGTCTGACAATTCGTCCGCCACTTCCAGTGCCCGGTAGAGCACTGCACCCACCGTGACGATAGTCAAATCTCCGCCACGACGCCTGAGCGCCGGTTCCCCCATTTCCACTTCGTAATATTCGGTCGGCACTCCCCCTTCGACAAGCGTCTCCGGCTCGGGGTACAAACGCTGGCTTTCAAAGAAGACTACCGGGTCCGTGCCTCGCAGCGCCAAGTTTAACATCCCCTTCGCGTCGTAGGCGGTTGCGGGAAACATCACCTTCAAGCCCGGGATGTGCGCCACGATGGAGGTCCAATCTTGCGAATGCTGCGCCCCGTATTTCGATCCGACGGATACACGCAGTACCATTGGCATCTGCAGAACGTTTGCAGACATGGATTGCCATTTCGCCATCTGGTTGAAAATCTCGTCACCCGCTCTGCCCATGAAATCGCAATACATCAACTCCGCCACCACGCGCCCGCCGGAGAGCGCGTACCCGACAGCGGAGCCGACAATCGCCGCTTCGGAAATCGGGGAATTGAACAAACGGTGATAAGGCAAGCATTCCGTTAGCCCGCGATAAACGCTGAACGCGCCGCCCCAGTCGCGGTTCTCCTCGCCGTAAGCGATTAGGGTCGGGTCTTCATAGAAACGGTGCATCAAGGCTTCAAAGAGCGCCTCGGCATAGGTCAACGTCTGAAGTTTAGGCAGCGGTTTCCCGCCGTTCAGCCCAAAGCGGTGCTTCGCCAACGTGGTCTTGAGACGGCTTTCGGACTTCGGAATGAGAACCTCGGGCTTATTTTCGCTCAGCCGTTCTTGATACTGATCGGAGAACATCATCTCCCCGATGCTATCGACTTGGATGCTGACACGCGGAGATATTTCGAGGGAGGTTGCCGCCTCGAAGACTTTCACCAGTCTCTCTGTGACATCATCTCGAAAAACGTCCAAACGACCGCTATCGGCGTGGCGATTTTCCTTAAGGTATTCCCCGTAATTTATAAGGGCATCCTGTTGATACCAGAGATCCATCTCGGTTTTGTCGCGATACGAGGAGGCATCCGAGGGTGAATGTCCGGAGAATCGGTACGTCACCGTATCTAGCAGAGCAGGTCCCTGTCCCTCTTCCAGAACCTCCCGTTTGCGCTCAACCGCGTCCGCGACCGCCAGCGGATTGTATCCGTCGACGCGTTCCGCGTGCATGCCATCCGGGTTGACACCCGAACCCACTCGCGCCAGAATCCCGAACCCCATCGTTTCGCCCTTGGACTGACCGCCCATACCGTAAAAGTTGTTCATGAAGTTGAAGAGAATCGGCGGGTTGCCTCCAACCTCCTCATCCCAAAGCGTGCGATACTGATCCATCGCCGCAAAAGTGATGGCTTCCCACACGGGACCGCACCCCATTGATGCGTCGCCGATATTGGCGATGACAATCCCCTGTTTACGGTTCACGCGCTTGAAGAGCGCGGCGCCCGTGGCGATATCCGCCGATCCGCCGACAATGGCGTTGTTGGGCATTACACCGAAGGGAGGGAAGAAAGCGTGCATCGACCCGCCCATGCCCTTATTGAACCCGTTCTCTCTGCCAAAGATCTCGGCGAGTGTGCCGTACAGCGTATAGTTAATCGCCAAATCTTTCGCATCGCCTCTTGTAAATCGTGCCACCACCCGCAACGGTGCACCGCCCATGTACGACTCCATGATACCCGTCAAGTCGCTCTCGCTCAGTTTTTCAATCGCCGAGAAACTCTTCGCCAAAATCTCCCCGTGACTCCGGTGAGAGCCGAAAATGAAATCCTCCGCCGAGAGGTGAAAACACTGGCCAACAGCGGCGGCTTCCTGACCGATAGACAAATGGGCGGGACCCCGGTGATCGTACTCTACACCCCTGTAGGCGCCTTCCTTCTTCACCCCATCCAGCATGGTCTCAAATTCGCGAATGTAGACCATGTCCCGGTAGATCCGCACCAGGTTTTCACCCCCGTATTTTTCCGCCTCCCGCTCTGGAGCCGCGGCATAGGCGTTCACCGGTATCTCTTGGCTCTTAATCACCGATCTCTGGCGAACTTCCGATGGATCTATCGTAAGTGACTTCGGCATGTTCTTCCTAACTTCTCTGCTTCAATTCCTCGTTCTCAAACTACCAAACCCTCTACATCGCCAACAACAGATCAATTGCAGCCAATCGTCCCGAGAGTGTACCCAAAAATCGGGAGGCAGCGGCGCCATCGACCGCCTGATGGTCTATCGTTAAGGATAACCCGATGTGCGGGATGTGCTGTACCTCGCCGTCAACCTCTACCGGTTTCAGATTCACGTTCCCCACACCCAAGATGCCCACCTGCGGCGGGTTTAATATCGGCGTGAAACTCTCAATCCCCATACTCCCTAGATTTGTCACCGTAAATGTGCCTCCGCTTAGCTCATCGGGTGAAATGCTTCCTTCCAAACATGCAGACGTCAATCGTTTCGCTTCTTGGGACATCGCTTTCAGATTCAAACTGTTAGCGTCCCGAATGACTGGCACCATCAGGCACCGAGGCGTATCCACCGCAAAGCCGAGATGCACACTTTCGTATTGTGAAATAGCATCCTTGAGGAGCACGGCGTTCAACTCCGGATGGTCGGGTAACGTGCGCGACACCGCGAAAAGGATGAAATCGTTGATGGTGACGTTCTGAAGATCGAACGCTTCGGCGCTGTTCTTCAAACGCTGGCGGAAGGACAATAAAGCGCGGGCGTCTGCCGAGGCATTGAGCGTAAGTTGCGCGGTCGTTTGAATGGAATACAGCATCCGCTCGGCGATAATCTTGCGTGTGCCTTGCAACGGGGCTGTCTGCGCTTCGCCCGGAGGGAGATCAATCTGAACCGGGGGGGTTATCCTCGTCTGGACTGCCGCAGGTTTCGCAGCAGTCGAAGGCGCGGCGCGCACGTCTCTTTCAATAATTCGCCCGCCCGGTCCTGTACCCCTGATGGCGGAGATATCCACGCCTAGTTCCTCTGCCAAACTCGCTGCCCTCGGCGATACGCGCCGTTTAGCCCGGTCGGACTTAGCGGAGCGCTTTTGGGGCGGCTCCAACGCCTCCGGTTGGGTTGGAAGGGCCTGAACCGGTTCGTCGGAAGCCGCGGACGACTGTTCCTCGGGCGGAGCCTTTACTTCAACATCGGGCTTTAGGCTCGAAACATCCTCGCCGGGTTCTCCAATGGCGGCGATGTTGACCTGCACGGCAACTTCCTCGCCCTCGTCGAAGAACACATCCAACAGGGTTCCTGACGCCGGGCTTTCCACTTCCAATGCGGATTTGTCGGTTTCTACTTCGCAGAGCGGTTCCCCCGCGGTGATTGAATCACCCTTCTGTTTCAGCCAACCGATGATAATACAGGTTTCTACCGACTGCCCGAGTTTGGGCATCACGACCGCTGTTGCCATAAGAATATCTTACTTCAGTTAAATTGATGTTGTTTCATGAAGTGTTTTTTGGTGCGCGGTCACTTGATTGGTTTCGATGCTCTTCGTCTTGACTAACACGACCCCAAATCCAGTGTTTTCCTCTTAGAGTTTAACATCTATTCCGTACCATTTGCCAATGAAAAGTCAGCCTCCGGAAACGCCTCACTTAATGCTTCTTGTACGTCTGATGCGTTAACGTCAATTGCAAATTGGGGCTAAACGGCGGGAGGTCGACACAATCAACACTTTCTGCCAATTCATTGGCAAGACACGAGAAATGGATGTTACTCTTTAATACCTTGCGATACGCAGTTATTACCGGAACATAGAGACATTTGCTCCGGCGAGTTTCTGTAGAGCAACAGCAATGAATCGACTCATTCGGACACTCCACATCAACGCACCTTCCACCCAAAAGGAAACCCATTCATGACGAAGACAATTAATGTTGGTATTATCGGTGCCGGCGGCATCGCGGCTGGTAAACACCTGCCGGGGCATCGGAATGTTGAAGATGTCTCGGTCATTGCCGTGTGCGACATTGACGAACCGAGAGCGCGAGAGTTTGCTAAGCAACACGAGATAGAGCACGTCTTTGCGGACTACAACGACCTTCTTGGTATGGACGAAATAGACGCGGTAAGTGTGTGTACCCCGAACAACTTCCATGCGCCGCCAACCATAGCCGCGTTAGAGGCGGGCAAGCACGTCATCTGCGAGAAACCGATGGCGAGCAACGCAATCGACGGACAGACGATGGTTGACGCCTATCACGCATCGGGAAAGATTCTCCAGATTGGGTTGCAAAACCGCTTTACGGTTGAATCGAGAACCTTGAGAAAACTCTGTGATGAGGGATTCTTCGGGGACATCTACTATGCCCGCGCCATGTCGGTGCGCCGACGCGGCGTACCCGGCACGCCCTCCTTTATTTCGAAAGCCATCGCCGGAGGCGGACCCCTCATTGACATCGGCGTGCATATCCTTGATGCGCTGCTGTGGATTCTCGGATGTCCCAAACCCGTTGAGGCGTTCGGGTTCACCGCGCAGAAGTTTGGGAATCAGAAGGACGTAATCAATCCGTGGGGCAGTTGGGATCCTGCCCAGTTCGAAGTCGAAGATTTCGCGATGGGGGCTGTTCACTTTGAAGGCGGGCTGACGGTGACGCTGGAAACCGCTTGGGCGACTCACATAGAAGACATCGGCCAGACGTTTTTCATTGGCGATCGCGCCGGCGCAACGCATTCCCCGATGCGCATCTACATGGACAAGGACGGAGAGATGATCGACTACGAGCCGGAACCCCTTACCAATTTAATCGGGGAATTTGAAGCGTTCCACCAAGCGATTCGGGAGGGATTGCCGTCGGCAGTACCACCGGAGGAAACGTTAATCATCACAAAGATTTTCGATGCGATGTACGAATCCGCCCGCATTGGTAGGTCGGTGCCGGTGGAGTGAAAAAGCAGTTGCCAGTGGTCAGTGGCTAGTGGCCAGTGAGTTAGACGAATTATTGCACCGTTTCCTCAATAAGCGGTGTTGATTTGGAAATTGTCTGAATCGCGGATTACACGGACTACGCAGATGTCACGGATTAAAACCATGAGTCAATCACCGTCGCAGGGGTAAACACTTGCAATCATACAAGCTATGGCAAGTAGGTGATGTGTTGAGAAAGTGAGTATGCCACGCGCTTTACCCTCCGCGCTGAAGATTCCGGCAAAAACAATGTGTCCGTCTCCAGCAAAACTCAAGGTAAAAATCGTTTGTCCTTCTCGCCATTCGATCCCAATCTCACCGTTGTCTAATGGCATCATGTCAGGAAATCGCAACGTGTGACCAAATGTACCGCCATCGGATTGGTTGACCGTTTTCAAGAACCTTTCCACGTCATCGAATGCCGTTTCTGGGATGGCATCTAGTTCGGGATCTAGCCTTCTTTCTTCTTCTGACTCGGCTCGTACTTTTTGCAGTGCGATTTCTAGGCGCTTTGGGTCAAAGCCGTCGAAATTGGTTGGACGACGTTTACCATAGTCTGTTTGAACAGTGCTCATTTTTTGTTAGGCACATCGGCTCTCATCTGCCCTTTAATTGTCTGAATCGCGGATTTAATTTGCTAGATCTGTGTCGTCATCACCCGCATGTGGCTCCAGCCATGACTGTAGATGATCGGCAATTATTTCAATATCGGTAATTTTTCTATCCGCAATCTTAAGTCCAAGTTCAACGATCGAATCATCAATGCCACGACGAAGGGTACAACCATTCAACTTCAAAAACTGCAATGCGCAAGTCATTCCGATACGCTTATTCCCGTCCACAAATATATGTCCTGATATAATGTGATAGGCGTATGCGGCGGCTTTATTGGTCAAAGTTGGGAACAACTCTGTATCACCCATTTTGGCACCGACTGCTTCAACTAAATAAAGTAATTGACTTTCATTCAACAGATGATAGTTTCCGACTTGTTCCTTGGCAACCTTATGAATTGTCTTAATGCTCAAAAATCTCAAAGCTTTGCCAGCGTTTTCCATGCGCGATCGTAGTCTTTCATGATTTCCTTTAAGGCAATTTCGGCATCAATCTCCAATTGGCGATCCGCGTTTAGCGCTTCCTCTCCTTGCGCGTCAGTTACGTCGGGTGTTAGCATTGCAGCAATATTTTCCGGAAACGTCACACCAAATTGCTGGCTGAAGTCCGGCACGCTTCCATAATTGGCACAAAACCTTGCGACAATATCTATTCCCTTAGAACTGGCAACTTCTAGGTCTGATTTGGCATTAGCCCATTGTCCCTTGTGTAACCACACCAATCCGCGAGTGTAATAGGCCTCGGCAAAATCGGGATTCAGTTCTATCGCTTTGTTAAAGTCTTCAATGACTTGTTGAACGTCCCCCGTTTTGATGTAAGCGACACCGCGATTATAAAAGGCATCGGCATAATTGGGTTTGAGGTCTAAGGCTTTGTTAAAGTCTTCAATGGCATGTTGAACTTCACCCTTATTGATGTATGTTACGCCTCTATCAAAATAGTTCACCGCGTCATTTGGTTTCAATTGAATCGCCTTGCTAAGGTCATCAATTGCCAAGTCATGCTTGTTTTGTTCCGCGTAAGCCTTCCCGCGATTGATATAGAAGTCGGCAAAATTGGGGTCTAGTTCTATCGCTTTGTTAAAGTCTTTGGTGGCAAGATCTAGATTGTCTTTTTTTCCGTAAGCCACACCGCGATTGGCATAGGCTGTGGGATCATCGGGTTCCAGTTCTATCGCTGCGGAGAAGTCTAAAATAGCACGATCGTAATCACCTTTTATGCCGTAAGCCATACCCCGATTATTATAGGCTCCGGCAAGGAATGGTGCCAATTCTATGCCCTTGTTGAAGTCTGTAATTGCACGATCAAGATTACCTTTGTTTAGGTAAGCCACGCCGCGATTGCTATATACTTGGACATCATCGCGTTTTAGGTTTATAGCCTTGTTAAAATCTGCAATCGCACGGTCAAAATCCCCTTTTTTGTTGTATGCAACACCTCGATTGTTATATGGCTGAGAATAATTGGGATTCAGTTCTATCGCTTTGGTATAGTCTGCAATTGCAAGGGCCAACTCCCCGTGTTTGTCGTAGGCTGCACCACGATTGTTATATGCAGCGGCATCATTGGGATTAAGTGTTATCGCTCTGTTACACTCCTCGATCGCGCGGTCAATCTCATGCAATCTGTTGAGACCAAGATGGCCTTTCTTATGCTCCTCAGCGTCATCCAATTTTGGGAGTATCGCTTTGACATCATCTCCAAAAATCCTGTTAGGGTTAGCCATGAAATGATAGGCAAAGTCAACAGGGGCGGAGTTCAGTTCTGGCATTGCTTCTTCTCCTTAACAATACGGACTTCCGTTGGTTTCATGATATCTTTTTGGACAACAGATGTCAAGTGAACTTTGAAGAGTAGATGGAATGTGCTTCCTGTTTGTCGCTGGAAACGGTGTGGAGGCTGAGAGTTTGGACTATAGATGAACGTTTCGCTATTCAACTCTCGGGATTTCACCCGAGCCGGCGCTTTATAAAATGGCCCCTCTCGTAGACACATTTGAAATATCTCAAACGGGTTCTTAATCCGTGATTCAGACAATTTATTCCGCCACTCCCTCCACAATCGCAATTTCCTCGCGGGACAAGTCGTATAGTGAGTATACCACCCGATCAATCTCCTTTTCAAGTGCGGCGACATCTTTGTCCAGGTCGGTGCGTTCGGCGAGAATTTTATTGACAAGTTTAATGATTTGAATCTGTTGGCTACGAGGGGACGTAGGTATCGGAAATTCTTTCACATAATTGTTGATCCAACGGCTTGTTCCCATGCCACTTGTTTCTGCAATAAGACCCAAGTAAAAACGAATTACGCTTGAATTTAGGACACCTAGTAGAAATTTTGAGTCTACACCTTGGGGCGGCAGCAGAAAATACGCCGAGTTCAGTAAGTAAATTTCCTCATCACAGAGTGCAAATCGTCCCTGATCTGTTAATTCAATCCATACAATCTTTTCTTTTTTGAAGTCATCGTAGAATGAACATGCTCTCAAATTTGTCCAGTGTTGTCCTTGTGCGCCGCGATTTTTGAACCTATCCCCAAACGAGTCTAGATGCCCATATATCTCAGGATAATCCTGTTCTACATTCACGCCATTTTTGGCGAGTAAAATATACTGTCCCGCTAAGGTGTAACCGTAGCGAGAAATATCTCTGCCTCTCAAAATGGGTTTAATAATCTCGGCATTGGCAGGGTTTTTCTCACAAAGATCCTGTTTCTTTGCTTCACCTATCAAGAATGCTTCATTGCTGCCTGTAGCGATACCTAGTCGGATTTTCGTCTTTAGCTGCCCAAGAGTTTTTCCTGACGACTCAAGTTTCCTTTGAAGTTCGACACGCCTAGGTTCCACAAGATTCCATGACTTTGTATTGAAGTACGCTTGAGGATAATTGAATCCATTCCTCTGTATAAAGTCGGCAAAACTATCACCAGCATATGGCGAGTTGACGACAACACAAATATCATCCGTGAGATGCGTCGATTTACGAGATACTATTATCGCTACATTAACGATGGCACTCTCGAAAACTTGAGAATCTTCAATGCTTAACAGTCTTTGCAACGCGTTCGTACTTCGCAGTATCTTTCGAATTGGTGCTCCATATTCTGCTCTCAAGTATGAGTTTGAAGTAATTAAGCTAAGCACCCCTCCATCATTTTGGAGTTTTATCGCTTTCTCAATGAAGTAACAATACACATCAGCAAACGGCTCGTAAGACTGATAATACTCCTTGATTTTGGCTTTAAACTGTCTCTCGATTTTATCGTGGCTAATGTAAGGCGGATTGCCAATCACCACATCAAACCCATCCGTAATTCCGAACATCCACTCCGTGTCAAAGAAATCGGTGGAGGCGTTTTGGTCATAGGGATCCCAATAGGCGATTTTCTCCGCTTCATCAGTCGGCATTCCAATTTGGGTCAATTCTTTCGCCAATTTTCCGCGTAAATCCTTATCCCTACGTTTACAGGCGAGTTTCTGAAGACGTGTCGTGGCATGAAAATACCGCTCGCGGTTATCGCGCAGTTCGCGTTCTAAATCCTGTGCTTTTCCGGTCGTCAGGTCCCGCCTGATGGAGAGACCGACGAGAGTGTTCGCCGCGATAAAGCGTGTCTCGAGGTTCGGCAACGGCTTGATCCCGAAGTTCTCCGCGTCTTTGTCCGGCACCTGTTCAATCGCAAGCGAGATGAAAAAGCGCAACTTGGCGATTTGGCAAGCGATAGACTGAATGTCCACGCCGAAGATGCTATTCTGAATCAGGTACAATTTTCGACCAAAATCGGAATCCCGGTAACGCTTGAAGGTTTCGTCGATTTCGACGAGTTCCTCGCGCCGCGTTCTGTCATCTTTCGTGTCGAATGCAACTTCCGCTCGCTTTGCCGCCCGTTCCTTCTGTAACCGTTCCCACCGGCTGTTATCCGGGTCGAGCCGCCGCAGCGCCAAGGTCAGCTTGTGGAGCACTCCCATTGGAAAAGCGCCAGAACCCACGGCAGGGTCGAGTATCTTGAGTTCCGAGATCGCTCGCACAATCCCCTCTGCCTCGCGGCTATCGAACCATTCGCTTGCATCGTCGGACGCTTGCGCATAATCAAATAGATAGTGCAGCCGCTCCTCCCAGAATTTCGCATCGCCATCTGTTGGGCGCACTTGTCCCGCCAACGTTGCCACCAATGCCTCCTCCACCATATAGTCCACGATGGGGCGCGGGGTGTAGTAGGAACCGGTCTGTTTGCGGGCGGACGCGCCGGTTTCCGGGTTGTACGCCGCCAGCAGGTTCTCAAACACCTTGCCCAGTAGTTCGGGATCCAGCGCGACCTCCTGCTCTATCGGCGTGTTCTCCTCCACCGTGAACTTGTAGTGTTTCAACAATGGAAACAGACCGTCGTCCTTGTCGAAAAAGAGGCGGTTGGGAAGACTCTGCTTTTTGTAATGCCTATCCGAAAAACAGTCGATGCGGTAGCCGCCGTCGTCCGTTGCCTCCTCGCTGTCCAAACAGTCGAACAGTCCGCCGTTGATGAAGGGTGTTTGAGCAAACAGCCTTCGTAGTTCATCCGGATCGTTTATCTGCTTCTTGTACCGATAGCGTGAGAAGTCCCGATGGGTGGCGTTTGCCTCAACGCTAAACTCACGCTTCCCTATCTCCGTGTTCAGCGTGGCAAAGAACAGGTTTTGCAGCACGGCGCGGTAGTAGGAATCGCCATCCTCGCGGTCGTAGTCCTTCAGCAGGTCTCGGACATCCGTCTCTTCGAACAGCTCCTCGGCGACCAGCCCCTTCTCCTTCAGAAACCAGACGAACAGTAGGCGGGTGATTAAGCGGATAACGTGTTCCTGCGGACTCAACGTCTTCGCTTCTTCTGCCGGGAACTTCGCTTCCAACACCGCCCATTCAAACCACTTAAACAACTCCTTATAAAAATCCCGGTTGAGCGCTTCCGTGTCCAGCGCGTCCTTCCAGGCTTCATGGAGCGCGTTGAAATTCGAGAATTGGCGCTGCCGATGCGACAGGTCGAACAGGATGTCTATGTGCGCCCGGTGGGGTGTCCCGAGATTGATGTCCTTAATCAGCGTCACTTTTTCGAGCACGTCCTTCGATTCGTCGCGCTTGTGCAAACGGCGATCGATTACCGCAAAGGTCAGCGATCTGCCGTGCTGGAAGACCACCATCGCGGGCATCGGGGTGAGCTTGTTTATTTCGCGAGTGATTTGCGAGAGTTGGGTGCGAGAGTAACCGTTGCCGCGCAGCTTTAGGGCAAAAAAGAGGTAGGATTGATAAACGCTGTTGTCTATTCCGCCCTCCTCAGAGCCAGATGTGGTTTGGTCGCTCAGCGTGATTTCGTCGCCTGTCAGTTGAAACAGGATATCAACCGATTCCCACTCATCTATCAGCGCCCGTCCTTCATTCATTGTCTTTGACGGATCGAAATTTTCAATAAACCCCCCGGCGGTGTTCGGTTCAAGCGAAATCGTCCGCTCACTCCGGTAGCCGAGGGTGTCTAGGAGATGCCGTGCGTTGTCGGCGAGGTTGCCGCTGTTGAAATGCTTAAGGGCATTTTTAATGTCGTTCTTGTGTTGGTTCATGGTTGGTTTTGCGAATAGGGACACACACGTGCCCGATTAGCATTGAGCAATCAATTTTCAAATCCGTGATGTGGTTTTATCAAAGGCTGGTGCGCAGGGGAACTCTATCGCCCTCGTTATTCACTCGGTTGATCGCACCCTACAAACTGTAC
Source organism: Candidatus Poribacteria bacterium (assembly GCA_965204085.1). Lineage (GTDB taxonomy): Bacteria > Poribacteria > WGA-4E > WGA-4E > JAJDTR01 > JAJDTR01. The sequence goes on from CBDBEE010000003.1 coordinate 1,953,007, forward strand.
CTTTCAAACAGGTCCTAAATCACATAAGGAATTTCTAGCATGTATAACACCGCCGATTAGGTACTTCTAATCTGTGTAATCCGTGATTCAGACAGTTTTTCCCTTCCTTCCATTCAACAACCGTCTGCCTCTCCCGAATAACTAGCGCGCACAACCGTCTTAAGCCCACCCCGGATGTTAAACTCTCCAACCACCTCAACCTTGCGCGGACGGCAAGCCGCAACAAAATCATCCAACACCTTGTTGACAACGTGCTCGTGAAAAATTCCAACATCGCGGAAAAAGAGGAAATAATCCTTCAACGACTTGAGTTCGACGCACCGCTCGTCTGGCACATACGTCACCCGAATCGTGGCAAAATCGGGCAATCCCGTTTTGGGACAGACGGCGGTAAATTCGAGATTCGTGATGTCGATGGTGTAGTCCCGATCTCCGTACTCGTTCGTCCACGTTTCAATCTCCGGTGTGTCGAGTTGACGGATGCTATCTTGTAAGCCATCGTAGGAGCGTGAGGCGGTCATGCAATTGTCCTTTCTGGCGCTGTGCTTTGCAAGAATGATAACACCGCATAATGAATGTCGTCAAGTTGTAGACGCGGTCGGATACGTGACGAACTTGAGGGAGGTTTACCTTGACACGTCCAATAGTCGGCATCTATAATCATCTCATTGCCACCACATCGCGGCAGCGGGACCTCACGGATGACGAAAAGTGCACTAACGATTTTGTTTCTGACAATGTTTTTCATTATGCTTGGTTTCGGGATCATCATCCCACACCTCGCATACTATGCTGACGAGCTGGGGGCTAACCCGCTACAGATTGGCGGATTATTGGCAATCTACTCCGCTGCGCAGCTTATCTTCGCACCCATGTGGGGCAGGCTGTCCGACCGCAAGGGCCGCAAGCCGTTGATTCTAATCGGACTCATTGGAAATGCGGCTGCGCTGATTCTGTTCGGCTTCTCGAAAACGCTGCTCTGGGCATTCATTGCACGCGCCCTGTCCGGGGCGTGGTCGGCGGCGGTCTTGCCAACGGTCATGGCGTACGTTGCGGATGTGACGACGGCGGAGGAACGCGGCAAGGGCATGGCTTCGATGGGAGCGGCAATGGGACTCGGGTTTATCCTGGGCCCCGCCATCGGCGCCGTTCTCAGTCAACATCATACCCCGTTCTTCCTCGCCGGTATGCTCTCGCTTGCGACGTTCGTTTTCGCCTTGATTTTGCTGCCGGAGTCATTGAAGGCTGTTGATCGCGAGGATGGTGGCGAGGGTTGGGTCTCCCCTTGGGAGATATTCAGTCCGCGCACCTTGAGCAATCCGTTAATGCCGCTGTTCCTCGTGGCATTTTGCTCCACCTTCGTTTTCTCGGGCTTGGAGGCGACCTTCCCGCTCTTCATCGCGGACCGATGGGATTACGGGGCGCGAGAGATGGGTCAGATGTTCGTCATTATGGGTTCTATCGTTGCGCTGCTTCAGGGGAGTGTTCTGGGAAGGCTGATAAATCGGTGCGGGGAATACAGGCTAATTGTTGTTGGACTGTTGATTAACGCTCTCGGTATGGCGCTGCTGCCCTGGTCGGTGGCGTTTGTGACTGTCACGGTTTATCTGACAATCACCGGGATCGGAAATCAGATTATCCGACCGACAACCTCGTCGTGGATCTCGAAAGAGACAACAATCGGTCAAGGCACAGCCATCGGAATGATGGATGCCTACCTAAGCCTTGGCCGCGTATTGGGCCCCCCATTCGCCGGGAAGTTATACACCGCCGAAACCTTCCGAATCCCTTATTGGATTTCTGCGGGGATATTGGTGCTTGCGTTAATATGCCTGTTTTTCCCCTTGAGGCGGATCGGGCGATAGGCAAGAGGGTACAAAACTAGTTCAAAGGCGGGTAGGAATCTCTATCGATCAACTGAATGAATAGTGAAGGATCAAGTGAGTGGATAACGAACGCGATAGCTAATCCCGATAGTTCATCCTACTCGTTATTCGCTCGCTTGATCGCAGTGCGCACGCTACGAGGACAGGGCAACAGACGATTGGTGGGCAGTAAGATGGGAAATCGGCGATTTGGCGATTGGTGGGCAATAAGCTGGGAAATCGGCGATTTGGCGATCGGTGGGCAATAAGAGGGGAAATCGGCGATTTGGTGATCGCCGATCCCACCCTACAAGAAGCAAAGGCGTTGTCTACTCTAGCGCCGGCAAATCATGATTCACGCGCCGCGTGTTGTATTCCAATCGATGCTGTAAATGCTCAGGATCGTTTGGATAGCTCTCGCCATCGGGGTACGGATAGGCGGACATGCCGTGGAAGGGCAATGGATCGACGGTTTGAGAGTGGAGCGTGTTGATATCCCCGTCCTTGTCCCATCCATCGCTGTAAAGGATAAAACTCCTCTCCCACCCATCCTGTAACGGCGGCAACTTATCGGCATCAAACTCGACCGTCATCTCATCCCCCGCGTTCATGATGACATACATATCGTCAACGTCTTGCACCAACGGAGTAACATCCCCGAATCGGGTATAATACCCCTGTAGATCCCGCCACTGTCCCGCCGTTTCTACCTCTTCGTAATCAAACAGATGCGGCGCATGCGGCGTGGGACGGTACATCTTCGAGAACCCGCGATAGTGAAGATTGGCACGGTCTGCGGATAACTCCGTCACCCGAACCGGCACAGCGCTGTTGTCGCCGACGCTGAAGAACGCCGCATCCCAGTAGATCTGCATGTCCGTCGCAATCTTCACCCGACGGTCGTCGGAAAGAAACTTCCCCGTTAGGTCGATTGCGATGGTCTTATTCTTTCCGGCGGGCAACCCGATTATATTGATTACGGTTTCCCACTCTCCCTTTGAATTCCGCACCTGCAGATACGGGAAAGCCGGATTGATTTGCGGATTTTGGAAGAGTGACACGTTGATGCTCGTATCGGTGGGGAAAATCCAACCGGTGAGGAAAAGCGTTACCGGTTCGCCATCAGGCATGTCCCCAAGGTCGAGGATGATAGCGTGCGGTGAGACGACGCCTTGGTATTTTCCGGGCTCGTGCTCAATCGCGTACCGATAATCAAATGCCTTGAGCGCATCGGAGACATCGTTTCCGTGATGGTCAAAAGCGCTTCGCGGCCGACGCTTCTCCTCAACCGTATAAATCTTGAACGGAGGATACGGTGGCAGCGTGTATCTTTCATCGACGAAAATCTCCGTCCCGGCGGCTCGATCTACCGCCATTAGTTTCACCATATCAAAATATGCCGTTTCCCAAAGCTCCTCCGTAATTTGCAGCGAATAAACCCCGTCTTTCGGAGCCATGAAATCGGGAATCTTCACATAATCTGCGGTCTGATCCGGCGCGATGGAGCCGATAGAGGTAATCATACCGAGCGGGCTGCGCCACAGAAGGTCGGTTACGAACCGGTAGTCCTCGCCATCATAGACATAAAGGAATGGGCAAGAACCCTTCAAGATTTGCTTCTCGACGATCCGCTGATTGGCTTCCGGTTTAATCACGTTCTGAGGAACGCCGTTCGTCCACACCACACGCAACACATCTGCTCGCTCGGCCGACCCCAAGCCGAAATGGGAAGTCGGCTCGGTCGTATATTTCATCTGATACAGGTCGTCAATCTTGACCTCGACTTTGGAGCCGATGCCGTCAATGTTGACCTTGTTGTTACCCGTAGTCACCGCTTCAAGCCGTACCTGCAGCCAGTTGTTCCGGTTGCCGCCGTCATTGCGCAGCGCCACAACCCGACCTTCTGTGTCAACCAAGAAGAGATCGAGATCGCCATCGTTGTCGTAGTCCCCGACAGCGCCATGGACGCCGCCGGAAAGGGAATTTGGCAGAATGTCTGAGACATCGGTGAATCGCCCTGTTCCATCGTTCCTAAATAGGCGAACTCCGCGCTCATTTTCTTCGTCAGAACCTCCGATTAGCAGTAAATCCAGAAAACCGTCGTTGTCGTAATCAAAAAAGTGTGCATCCTGGCCATGCAAGGCGTTTACTGCTGCAAACGCCTTGTCGGAGTTGTTGTCGCGCGAAAACGTCCCGTCACCGCGATTGCGATAGAGCTGATGGGGGGTTGTCCCTGCTCCCGCCAGGCAAACGTCGAGGGTGCCGTCATTGTTATAATCGGCAACCGCGACCGCACTGAACGACTGATTCTGTGGTATGTCCGTCTCGTCGGTCACTGCCTTCATCCGACCCTGACGCTGGTTGTCGTAGAGCGTGCACCCCGCTTTGCCGTGGACAATAATCAGATCTATGTCGCCATCGTCATCGAAATCCCCAAACGCCGCATCAATCGCAGGCGGCGGGTCAGATGGAATAAATGTTTCGGCAGTTACGTCCGCGAATTCGCCATCGCCATTGTTACGGTCAACCGAGACTCCGGCGCCTCCGATGTCAGCCACGAAGAGTCTATCCAAATCTCCGTCATGGTCGTAATCCACGAAGAGCAACTCCGCACGTGTTGGGTAAAATAATTTCTGTTCCGCTTCTACTTTCACACTCTTGATATGGAGTTGTGGACGTCCGGTTTTACCAATGTCGGCGTAAGCGGCAGCATCTCCGTCATTGGCTCCCGAATCTGCTACGAATCTTCCATCTTCATTCCGCATGGAACCGTGATCCGCTCCCTTCGAATCCTGAGGGAGAAGGAGATTCAAATCGAGATCTCCATCGTTCTCCATGTCCGATAAGAGCACCTTTATGCGTTCGCCTTGCAACTCCCCGAGTCCCACGTCCTCGGTAACATCAACGAAACGCACGTCAATCGGTTGGCTCAGTTTTGCTTTCACACGGGATTTGAAACCTTGATCGAATTCCTCAATCGGGTGTCCCAAGATGTCCGTCACCAACTCGCCAATCCCCTGCTGGTAGCGGGGCGTCGCTTTCTGAATATTCTCGAAGATTCGAATGTATTTCTTCGCGCCCTTTGAATCGCCCTCCTCGAGCAGGTGCAACCCCTGATTGAGATATTTCAGCGCATCCTCCTTGACATCCCGGAACAGGACAGCCAATTCCGCGCCAATCTGTTTCGCTTCTTCAATCCGTTCAACCTGCAAAAGCGCTTGCGCCAATTTGAGCCGGACAACGGCGTTCGTCGGCGTTTGGTCGCGCAGCGCCTGGAGGTGTAAAATTGCTTGCTGCGTGGCATCGGGATCATCCCGTAGTCCGAGATAGTGACGTACCAACTTATACCGCGCCCCCAAATCTTCGGGATCAAGTTTCACTGCCTCGTTCATCTCCGTAACAGCTTCCTCGGACTTGCCCTGCCACTGGTAGATTTCCGAGAGGATGAAATGCAGTTGACTATCCATCGACTGAACTTCAAGCCCGCGCTTGACCCACGTTTCAGCTTCTTCACTGTTCTTGAGGCGAAGATTCGCCACAGCCAAATTGCCGTAACCGATAGCTTCATCCGGGATAAGGTCGATTAGCGCCCGGAATTCCTCAGCCGCCTTGTTTGGCTGGGATTCTTCGAGATAGGCTAAACCTAGGTTCTGATGGTGAATTGCTCCCGCGATAACCTCAGCGAGTCTGCGTTCTTGAGCTAAGGCGTTCGGGAGATATAGTAGAAGAAAGGAAAGGATGACAGGAATTGAAACGTGAAGAATGTCGTGCCTTGCGTGGTTCATAAAATTCGTAGAGATCCCTATCGTAAAACTAAGATGGAGTCAATCATCTTTCTGCGCGAGGTCAAGCGCGATGAACCGGTAGCCGACCTCCGTCAGCCGATTCACAATAGTCTCGCGCATCTGGAGTGCGCGGTCAAAAGCTGGTTCCGGTACTTGTATGCGTAAAACCGGAGAGTGGTCAAAGAGCAGTGCCTCCTTGATACCAATCTCCTCCAAACAACTCCGTGCCTCCGCGAGTGACTGATCTTTTTCAGTGTTAGACTGGGAATCTTGGCTCATTCTATTTTGGCGTGTATAAATGATACTTCGAGATAGCGATGCTTACCGCAACGGCGGCGGTCCATCTTATCACCTCCGCCACAGGTGGTCAAATGAAAACCGTTGATTTCTATTTCCCCTCTCCTTACACAGAATGTAATTCATTCCGTGTCCGCCCCCGCTCGGTCTGGATTGCCAAATCCAGACCTCAATGACGGCACTCACTCAACCTTCAAGAGGATCTTGCCGAAATTTCTGTTAGACTCCATATACTCGTGCGCTTCCCGCGCCTGCGATAACGGCATAACCGTATCGATTATCGCTTTAATCTTCCCCTCCTTGAGAAGTGGCAGCCACCGGTGGATAAATCGCTCGGTAATGCGAATCTTATCCTCAAGTGGTAGCGCACGCATCACGGAACCGAAAATCTGCAGACGGTTACGCAAAATAATTCCCATATCGATTTCACCTGTGCTGCCGCCCATCAACCCAACCACGACCAAGCGCCCTCGTGGTTTGAGTATGGCGAGATTGCGTTTGAGGTAGGGCGCTCCGATAAAATCTTGCACCAGGTCTACGCCTTCCCTGTCCGTCAGTCGCATGATTTCATCGGCGAAGTCCGCTCCCTTATAGTTGATCCCCTCCGTGCATCCAAGCGTTTTGCTCCGCTCAATCTTTTCTGCGGAACCTGCGGTGATAAACACCCGTGCGCCTATTTGATGCGCCATCTGTGTTCCTGTCGTGCCTACACCGCTTCCGCCCGCATGAATCAGCACTGTTTCGCCGCCGCTCAGTTTGCCGAAGGTAAATAGCGTCTCACTCGCCGTAAAGAAGACTTCCGGCACCGCTGCCGCCTGTTCAAAACTCCATCCTTCGGGAATGGGCATTGCCATGCGATAGTCGATAACTGCTTGTTCGGCGTATCCACCGCTCCCTATTAAGCCGAATACGCGGTCACCCTGTTTGAAACCGGTCGCGTTCTCCCCAACCCGTTCAACCGTTCCGGCAATTTCCAAGCCGAGAATCTCGGATTCACCCGGCGGCATGGGGTAAGATCCCTTTCGTTGAATGGTGTCCACTCGATTTACGCCAGCCGCTTTGACATTGACCAATAACTGTGTCGGACTAGGGGACGGCGAGGGAAACTCCTCTAATTTCAGAACTTCGGGACCGCCGCTTTCGGTTGCGATAATTGCCTTCATTAAATGTCGTGAGCGAGAATCGCTGTCTCCTTTTCGCATTTGAACCTGTTCATTTTGGCTATAGCAGGATTTTATCATATCTGCCGGGTATTGGCAATTTCAAAAAGGGGTGTAGATATCGTGTGTGTGGACGGCCACAAGGAACGCTCTGCCAAAAGACAGGAAGAGTGGGTACGGCAAGTACCTTTTGCAACTCCTGCAGTTGTGCAACCGGAAACAGAATCATTGTGGGTCGTTTGGAGCGCCATTCGCAGCAACGATTTTCGAAGACATCCTCCCCGAATTTCTTGTTTCCCATCGCATCCCCCGGAAGCGGTGCTGGCGATTCTTTCCGCTGTGATCGTGAGGATCTGTAGAGAACTTAAATTTTTTTCATGTTCACCGAATATTTTCCCACTTATTCGCGACTAGGCGGGTAATATGAATGGCAGAATCATCCATTGCCGCTTTGCCGCAAACAGAATTTTTCGAATTTATATCCCTGCTTCTCGTCGCTTTTCAGATTTATCCTTCAAAGGGGTGGAACATTTCGTATTTTTGCCCCCTTTTGTGGCACCTTGCTCAAATCCTTGTCTGGCAAGGGTTTGGGCGCCCTTTTCCCCAAATTCTGCCGAATTTTGCGCCCAAACGTTCCACCCCTTTCTATTTTGCAGTATCGCGCTTCCTCTCCTCCCAAAAAAAATTACATCGCTGAACCCGCACCGCGCCTAGGCGCAGCGCATTCGACAAGTCTAAATTGAAGTGTAATTTGGGTTTTGGCATGGACTTTGCTATAGTTTAGATTGAAACTTGGGCTACTATGAACACTCAAACCATTCTGATTAGCAATCTGTTTGAATTTTCTAAATGTGCCTTTCGAAAAAGGGACATTGGGGGGTTAATGACTTGGAATTTCGTCAATTGTGACCTCCAAATTGCCGAAACATGGTCTAGCCCTCTAATTTTCAAACAGGTTCTAAAGGATAAAGATGCGATGTCAATTTATTCGATATGTAAGTTCGAATTGACACGCTGTTTTCGTGTGTGATGCCATTGAGAGTCAACTTTAATCTGAAGTTGCCCCCTCCTCCTTGCTTCCTAAACATACTCTTGAGGAGATGCCATGACATTTTACAAGACGCTTTGGATAATCTTATTCGCTATCCTTCTTGCCGCTAAAACTGCCTCTGCTCAGCCCGAAGAAGTTCCTCCCGATGTGTTTGAAGCCCAACCCGACGGATACCTCTACGCCGATTACCCCGGCGTGTTCGATGACGCCGAAGGCGATGAAGCCTTTGGCGACGGCATCACAATCGAGATGTGGATATATTTCACCGAGATTCCTCCAGTACGGCCTCAGTCGTTCCGTTCGGAACACTGGCTAATCGTCGCAAAGCCCGGCAGCTATTTTATTTCTGCGGGTGGTCTAGCTCTTCTGGATGGAGTTGACAGCATCCTGCCAGAGGGAACTACCAGGGTTACATGGGCAGTGGAGAGCCTACCCGAGAAAAAAAACCACGGGTGTTGCGGTGCCGGTATGGGCGCGATAAATTTAGAACCCGGCGAGTTCCCTTTATCGCGCTGGCTTCATATCGCCTACCAGATCGTGGTGAAAAAGGACGGCACCCACCGTACCGAATTCTACGACCGTCACGGAACGGTGAAACGGCGGTTCTCCGAGCAGATGGGGCGCACCGAGGCTCCCCTATTCGTTGGCGGCGCGCCGCCGTTAGTCACGTTCGAAAACGGCGTCGAATGGCGTGATTTCTTCGGCACCCCGGTGTTCGAATCCATGAAAGGTTACATTGACGAAATTCGCATTTCCAAGGGCTGGCGGTATAAGGCAAAGGGGAATATCCACCCGAAACGCAACCTTCGCGTCGATGACCGAACCATCGCGCTGTGGCGGTTTGAGGAAGGTCCCGGCGCTCCGTTCTACCGCGATTCTTCGGGCAACGATTATACGCTTTTCCCCGGCGGCGCCCTCGCGGTACAGCCTCTCGCAAAAAAGGCAGCCACCTGGGGAAGCCTAAAACGGGGCAGGTTTTAGCCATGACTTACTACAAATCGCTTTTTCCGATCTTGCTTGCTGCCCTTCTTGTCGTGCCGAATGCCTCCGCTCAGCCCGAAGAAGTCCCTCCGGATGTGTTTGAAGCCCAACCCGACGGATACCTCTACGCCGAGTATCCCGGCGTGTTCGATGACGCCGAAGGCGATGAAGCCTTCGGTGATGGCATCACGGTCGAGGCGTGGGTATATTTCACCGGACGTCCGCCAGAATTGATGCTTCCTTATTCGTGGATGATCGTTGCCAAACCCGGCAGCTATTATATTGCGCTCGCTGGAAGAGACCTCAGTGATGAAATCGAGCGCAATATATTTGCTGAGGGTATTACACACTTAACCTTTGTGGTCGAGGGGCAACAAGGTGGTCGCGGGTCCAGCGGGATTGCTTTTCAGCCCGATGAGTTTCCGTTCGCGCGATGGGTTCATATTGCCTATCAGTTGGTGTCAAAAAAGGACGGCACCCACGACACGGTTTTCTACGATCGCCACGGTGAGGGAAGAGGGCGGTTCTCCGGCCAGATGGGGCGTCAGAACACGCCGCTGATGGTTGGCGGTGCCCGACCCGTCACGTTTACGGTTGACGTGCCTGACCGTCACCATAACGATACATGGGAATGGGGCGAAAGACGCAATCAGAAAGTGGTCGGCGCGATGGAAGGCTACATCGACGAACTTCGCATTTCCAAGGGCTGGCGGTATAAGGCAAAGGGGAATATCCATCCAAAACGCAACTTTCGCGTCGATGACCGAACCATCGCGCTGTGGCGGTTTGAGGAGGGGCCCGGCGCGCCGTTTTACCGCGATTCCTCCGGCAACGATTACACGCTTTTCCCCGGCGGCGCTCTCACTGTGCAGCCCCGCGTAAAAAAGGCTTCCACCTGGGGCAGCCAAAAGCGGGGCACGTTTTAGCCATGCTAAAATGGAAAATGCGTCTCGCCGAAGCCGCGCCTATCGCCGTTAGCGCCGCTTTCCTCATCGCGATAGCCGCCGCGCAGGACATTTCCATTCCCCCTCGGAAACACACATTGGAAACCATCGTCAAAGAACATTTCTGGGAAGAGCTCTCCTTCCAGCGGAATATCCCGGCGCTGCTTCAAAGACTCTCGCAAACCGACCTGAAGAAGTCGACACGACAAGCCTAGCCCGTTCTGCCACCGATTTCCAGCCGCTGTTTCTCCTTCCCGCCGTAATCCTTGCCGGCGCGGCAGTTTGTTTTCTTTGGAAACGCGCAACCGGCACCTCGCTTTTCACCTATGCCTGCCATGCAAGCGCACTGGGCATCGTCTGTGCGTTCTATTGCTTTCGCCAAAATCTCATGCCACGCTTGGCTGCCGATGTGTGGGTGTCCGTTGGCATTTATCTTTGTCTGGCGTTTTTCACCCTATTTCTGATTCGGCGAGTCTGCTGCCCCGTTCTCGCCCCGCGAAAATGGGCGGCGGCGATGTTGGAGATTTTCCCCGCAGCCTTGATTGTCGTTACCCCAGCAAAGCCGGAGTCCGAAAACCGTGAAAAAACGGTAGTCCGCTTCGACGATGTCGTTGAGCGCATCCACGTCGAAGAAGTTTCACTCCCTTACGAAGCCTTCCGCTGCCACGCTTCCACGCGCACCGTCGCCGCGGCCGGGTTGACACTTCAAAGCGTCATTGTTGTTGTCGACAACGCTTCCCGAAATCTTAACACGGCTTTCTTGGAAGTCGTTGAACAAGATGGTCAAGTCCGATACGCCTCGCCGCGCTTTGTACACTTTGATTCCGCAACCTTTGTGTCTGAAGGCGAATCCATCGACGGGGAACTCGTCATCATCTCTCACGACGGCAACCCCTACGAATGGGACGTGTTCTATCTCTTGCCTTACTCGTCTCAAACGCCGGACAATCGCCGCGTAGATAACCAGAGATTGAAAGAGTGAATAACGATTACGAAAAGAGATATTGACTGCGATAGGCAGCTCTGTTAGTCCCTCGTTCCATTTCGCCTGATTAGTGCATTGATGTCATTTACGGGCAATCCAAACGTATCTCCTAACCGACGAACTCGTGTCCGATGGAGCCTTCTATAAAACCCGTCCATCCGTACGTTGCCTTGGATGAGAGGGGTCTCGGCGCCAGCTTCACGTCGCACTCCCGGAATTGACCATCGAGCGAATGGCGAGCAGCCTTTAGATTGGGTTGAACAATCAAGCGACCGAACAGAATCAACTGAACAGACAGCGAAAGGTCGAGCGAGTGGACAACGAGTGCGATAGAATCCCCTCAGTGAATCCCTGACCCATCCGAGTACGCACAGCGATATCCAATTTGCCTTTGCCGATCACTATCCACTGACCACTAGTCACTGCTTTTCTTCCATCCTTCCAAACTCCCTCCATATGATCTGGAGAAAATCGTCTCTTTCAGGTAAAATATAGTAGATTGGAACGCTAGACGAAGAATGTTCCTATGTTGTTTGGTTTAGTTATCCCCATTTTCGGCATTTTTAGCAGTATCGGAGGATTCGGGTCGGCAGCATGAACCTAAAATACTTTCTTCTCGGAGGAGTCGCTGTATTGCTCGGCTTTCTGCTGTACCCGCGTGGGGAAGACGCGGTCGATCAGCAATATGTCAAACCCATTCGTCAGCTAGATAACGAGCCCCTCCATTACACGGACATTCTGCGCACGACTCCGATTTATACCACTTTCGATCTCGGTTATGTCTATAAAATCGACAAAGTTGAACTGCAATTCGATAACCCGAATGAGAGCGGCCCAAAACAATTTGACCTTTTGGTGCAGACCGATCGGTTAAAAACACCCTTTCCCCGCGCTTATTCTTTCGTTGGCAGTTCGCGCGAATACAAATATCCAACGCATTCCCTCCCTGTCCCGGTCGAAGCACGCTGGATACAGGTTGTGATTAACGACTGGTTCAGCGACCGGCCAAGATTGAAAAACGAGGAATTCAGAGTTGGCTTGCGACATGAATCGCCGAGCCGATTCCTTGCGGTGGAGGCGAATCACAACAACTCCGCAGACCTGATGAAATTGACGGATTTGCTGATCTCCGAGGATTCAAAGTGGAAAGGTGCGCGGAGAATAGAGGAGAAGGTTGAAATAGACGGTAAAACAGAACGTCGAATCTCCTACGCTTCCCCGACAGATGTCGTTGAGGTCACGGCGGATCTGGGCGCCGTTTCCAAGATTTACGGTTTCCGCCTCACAACCGACGGTCCCGGCAACAACCTCAAGCGATTCCGTATTCTAATCAGTTCGGATGGGGGCAAATACTCTGAGGTATACGCATCCAACGTCTTGCCTGACGATACACTCACGGATCTCCACCTTTTCGAGTCGTCCCGCGCAAATCATTCCAAATCCGGCGATCTGCCGAGCGGCGATACGATCAGCGCACGTTATGTCCGCTTGCAGATTGACAATGGAGACTGGTATGGAAGTTATCCGGAGCTTCGTGAATTTGAAATCTTCACGGACGCCTATCGTTTACCTCCTCCGTCCGACCACAAACTGAGCGATTATAACGCCGTACAGATGCACTATGAAAATCTTGGAATAGATGGCAATGTCCTGGCGCCGCATCTGGTTCAAGGATTCGCCTTTGATCGTGACACGAGAGACGAAAGCCACTATTTCATAGCGCCGGATGACGTGGACGCCGGGAACACGCCCAGCCAGTTGAGTTTCGCCTATCATTACGATCAGGTAAAATTGAGATTCACGGACCTGGATCCATCACACCTCTATTGGGTGCAGACAACATATTTGGGCGAAAGGGCCGGGGGACGGATACAGAACTTTGTAGTCGATGGATTCATCCTGCATGAGGGGAGGCCTGTACCGGAAGGAAAAGCCGAAATCGATGTTTTCCGGATTCCGAGCGCCGCATACGAGGATGGCGCCATTGAATTGGATTTTAATCGTCTCGCGGGACCGAACGCGGTTGTTTCAGAGGTTTCCATTTTGGAGGCGCGGATTGCAGCGGACACGGAGGTTGAGTCTCAGTCGAGAAATCAGGATATTGGTTGGGCGATACGCGTTCCACCTGAGCCATCCTCCGCCAGCCGCGTCGTGATCGATGGACAACTGAACGAATGGCATCAACTTTATCCGCTTCTCCCTGACGGCTTTGAGACGGCTGAAAACGCCCCTGTGGCAATACATGTCCAATGGGACGAAGACAATCTCTACATCGCATCGGTGACCAATCAACAGGCGGTGTCGAAAGAAAATGAACCGTCCGGTGCAAGTGAAGGCGAAACCCCAACCACTGAGAATAGCTCTGTATTGCACCTGTTTGTTGATTCAGCTCTCCACAGGTCTCCGGGAATGTATACCGCGAGCGACCATCACTTCACATTCACCATCTTCGATTCTGAAGGGGACGAACCGCGGGTCGTGCCGGCGCAAATCCATCACCACCTTGATGCCATTCCCAACAGCATCAGTCACCATCAGGCAATTGAGACAGCCGTAACGAAAACAGATGCCGGACACATCTTGGAAGCGCGAATCCCCAAGGGTCTCGCGCTTTCTGATTTCCATCCGGAACTTGAGGGGCGCATCGGATTGAACTACGTGCTAGAAAACTTGAATAACCGCGACAATCAATCTCGCCGGTTTGCGTATGGGACGAGTGATTTGACGGCTCCGCCAAATCGCTGGAATGTACTCCGGCTCGCAAACCAGATCAGCGGGCAGGCGGCTATCATTGGTCAACACCGCTCCGCGACTGGAAGTGAAACCATTGCCTTAACGGAAATGGACGGCCACACTCCGCGTTCTCACGCGATGTTCAGTGCCGGAGACATTCTCATACTGTGTGTCTGGGATGTCGAGCGCAATACCAATCGTAACGAATCCGAGTCGATTGCGGCAGAATTGCAAAATGAAACGTTAGGAAAATCGTGGAAGATCCTTTTGCACGAGAGCGACTCCACCGCGCTCATTGACGACAACCCGGAAAACGATCGGGCGGACAACAGTTTCCTCTTCGCCGCGAAGCTTGAGACTCTCTATCGTGAAGATGGCGACACGCCCCTCGACTCGGAAGCGGACACAGAGCCCAAGTTTGCGCCCACCCCACTTCTCGTTGATGGTAAGGAAGTCATATCTTTGACCTACATCGATCCCTATTACAGTACCACCCAACACAATCAACCTGTTAAAACCTCCACGATGGTGAAAACCGGAACAACGGGGACAATCACAATCACAAACGAATCCGGGGAAATAATCCGAGAATTTGAGCTTGACGACACAATATACATCCGAGTTCAAGATGCGGATCTGGATGGGATGGATCCGGCGTCTGTTCATGAAATCAGTGTGCGTCTACTCGCCCCTCAAACATCGGAGGCGGAGTCTATAAAACTGAGTTACAATCAGAATCAAGATGCGTACGTGGGAGAAATTGCGACAAGGTATAGTGAAACCCCGGCGCCGGGCGACGGCATCCTGCAATCGGTCGGCAAACGGTATGTGCAGGCGGTGTATCTGGATGAGATTCAGGACACGGGAAGGACAAACGTGCTCGTCAGCGCAAGAGTAGACGCGGTCGTCGGGAAGACCGCCCGTATTCAGTTGCGCCCAAGTACGGACTGGCATACCGGAAACGATTTCAAATCTTTCTATGCTGGGGATCGACTTGCCGTGTGGTTGACAGACACCGATCTCAATCAAGATGACGACCAGAGAGAAACCGTTGACGTTACGTTGAGCGGAAACCTCCTTGGTGATCAGTATAAACTAACACTCACGGAGATTAAACCGGAATTGGGAGAATTCGTTGGGTTTTTCCAAACACGGCACGCAAATTCCGCGTCGACAAACGCTATTCTCGAAGTAACGGGAACAGAGATTATCACAGCCAGCCATCTCGATCTACTTCAAGATTCCGGCCAAACGGATGTGATGGTCACCGATAAAGCGCATGTGAAAGCCGGAGATGACGGAACGATCGAAATTCTCAAATCCAATTTCCTCACACAGCGTGAGATGTTTAACGCCGGAGAAACCCTCTACTTCCGTCTACAAGACGAGGATATAAGGGATGAAACCGTTGAAATTACACTTGAAGGGAATGAATTGAACGATCGCGAGACCGTTCATCTATTGCCATCTCCTGCACCCGGCGATGCTCAAATCCAACCTGTCAAAAGCGTATATTACGGCTCGATTCCAACAACCTATGACCTCGTATCCACGAAAGCCGATAGTCTGCTGCAAGTGCAAGGAACGGAACAGATTCGAGTATCTTACATTGACGAGCTACGTGCCACGGGTGAAGTGTCCTTCGTCACTTCGGCAAATTGCGTTGTAAATGCCGGTGCAACCGGTTCGCTCAAGGTGTATAACGATGCCAATTTTAATCCTGACGCGATCGAAAATCGCGAAATATCGAAATTTCGTGCCGGCGACACGTTGATTCTGGAGATTCAGGATAGTGACTTAAATAAAGCCGATGCGGTTGCGGATCTGTTTGAAACCGAGTTCAGTGAAAATACTCAACGTGATACCATTCGCGTTTCGATGGTTGAAACGCGAGGTGAATCAGGTGTTTTTCGCGGTGAGGTGCGCACCGGCTACAGTGAGACATCGATTCCAACCGACAGTATCTTGCAGGTTCAAGGGGGCGGTGTTGTCGATTTCATATACATTGATGCCCTACAAAACACGGGAGCAACCCAAGTTCCAATCACGGCAACACTCTCTGTTGAATCCGGTGATAAGGGTACGTTGAGGCTTTACGGCGCCGAAAGTGGGAAACTTATCAGCGGATTTGCTTTCGGCACCGGCAGTTTCGAGGCGGGTGAAAGACTCCGGATCGAATTAATTGATAAAGACCTCGACCTCTCGCGAGAAGTAACCGACACAGTAAAGATTATCGCAACCGGGAACGTGCTCAAGGACGAAGTGGCGCTTATGTTGGAAGAGACGGAAGACGATAGCGCCATTTTCGTGGGCGAATTGCGGACGCAGAAACTTGATCAGCCCGAACTTCCCGATTCCACTTCGCAAAGCCAAGACACGACCGAACTAACAGGAGAAGAGACGTCCGTTATAGATTCTGAGAATAACCCTGATATGGCGAGCGAAATACAATCCGTCGCCCTCCCCGACGGTGTTCTGCAGGTGACCGATAAAGAGAGGATTACTGTCGAATATATTGATATGCTTACCACGAAGGGGGAACCACACGTCCCAATCCAAGTCGAAGCCGTCGTGTTGGGGAGTAGCGCCGGCTTGTTGCGAATTGTCAATGAGCACGGCGTTGACGCTCAATTTGCCCCAAGTCAGGAATTGGCAAAATTCAATGCTGGAGAATCCATCTATTTCCGATTGGAGGATTTACTCTTGAGCACGGTAATCGGCACGGAAGAAGTGCAGATCACGGTCTCAGGAGACAGAACACGGGATAGCGTCGGTGTTACCTTGCGAAAACATCCGGAGGCACAGGAAGTATTCACCGCATTTATTCCGACGCGGTATGGCACCTCCCCGATAGCTGATGAAACTCTTGATGTGCAAGGTGGTGAAGAGGTTCGCGCAGTCTACAATCCGCCATCCCCTATTGTCCAAGATTTCGGCATTGCCGATTATACCTACGTGAATTACGGAGTGCGGGGCAACCTGAGCATTGTCAATCAGGACGGAACCCGTCTTAGCAATTTCAACATAGGAGGTTCGATTTACTTCCGTCTCGAAGACGCGGACTTGAATGCGGATCCATTCGTAGCGGAATCGGTGAAGGTAGTTGTAGCTAAAACCGATTCGCAGGGTACAATGCAGCGCTCCGTCTCGACAACTGTTCCGTTGTATGAGGATGGTCCCAGCTCACATATTTTTCGTGGGGCGCTTTCTACTCAATACGGGAGAGCTTCAACGCAAAATCGTATGGGATTGGTCGGGGAAGAAATCTTGACCGCAACTTATGAAGATGCACTAACTGATACCGGAGAGATGAATGTGGAGATTGAGGTTGCCTGCCGCGCGAACCCTGTCGCATGGGCGCAGTACACGGTCGAACCGGTAGTGATTGATGGCATTGACGATAAATGGCCCCTGGAAAGAGTTATCCGAACATCAAAAGACGAAGGACTGATTTGGCTGCAATGGAGCGACGATTCCCTTTATCTCCTCGCCCAAATCTATGATAATGATGTGAAGGTACCTAACGCGCTCAGATATTACGAAGGTGCCGATGCGCTGGAAATACACATCAATATGGGAGCAACCGGGGATAGTAAACCGGAGTACCTGGAGACTGGAAAAGATCCGAACCGATACATTCTTTGGATTTGTCCGAAAGGGGCGGGATTCGGCGGGGACGAGCCGTACATCGGTCAGTGGCTACCGGATCGAATCTACAACTACGAGGCAAACAATCTCAAAGCTGCCGTAAGACAGAAGTCCGACTATTACATTATCGAAGCGCGAATACCGTTCTACCCCGTTCTTGGGAGTTTTGACCCCATAAAGACGAAGCGGCATAAGCGAATCGGCTTTAATCTGGTTATCCATCGATCCGACGATCAACGGGTGTATTGGGCGAGGCAGACAACGGGCACCGAAACCGCCCCGCCAAGCGATTTGGGGATGCTAATCTTGGAGGAGCCCGACCCACGGTAGCCCCGCGAGTCGCATTGTGGCTCAACAATCGGACAACTCATCCACAATCGCGACGTTCTCCTCCACCTCGCGCCGACTCTCCATCCCGATTGTCATGGCATGTACACACGGCAACCCCATCACGAATTCGATGCCCTGTCTTGGCCCATCCTGCTTGGCGAGCTTGCCCTCTCCAAACACCTTCATGCCGTAAATCCCCTTGCCGAAGGCAGCCATCTGCTCCATCGTTCGGATGACATCCGCCGGAGAGGCGTCCATACTCACACCGGCGTAGTTGATTCGCGCCAACACAACTTCAACCCATTTCGTCATCGCCGCCGTCTGAAACGCGCCGTAGTCGTGGCAAGACACTCCGTGTGCACGAATCAAACCCTGTTCCTTGCACTCCGCCAGCGCCTCCATCGCATCGGGATAACGCGCGGTCCAATCGTGTTGTGTCAGGCAGTGCAGCAACACGATATCAACGTAATCGGATCCAATCTCCTTCAAGAAACGTGTCACATCCCTCATGACCTCCTTTTTGGTGCGCGAGGTCGTCTTTGAGGTAATGACAACGCTGGATCGATCCAAATATTTTAGGGTTTCTTTGATGTACGAGTGACTCCCGTACGCATCTGCAGCATCCCAAAACCTGACGCCAAGGTCATGTGCGAAGCAGAGCAGATCGGTAAACCCTTTCAGACCGAGTTTGGTTTGGTTGGACCTACCACCGCCGCCGACAGTGCCCGTGCCGATTGAAAGCCTTGAGACGCGGATCCCCGAATTTCCGAGATTAACAGTTTGCATGTGATTCCCTCCTTCTCTTCAACCAAGACGTGAAACGATAATCAACCTTGCCGTTCATCAAAATGCATAACCGATTTTCTTCGTATTAGCATCTGTTAACGCGTGTTCTGCTTAGCCACATGAACATCGTAATTTTGAGTATGTGCCTGGAGGTTGCCTTTCATGTCTTTTACTTCATCTCGGTAAATAGTTGTAATTTTCTCAAGATTGTTAAAGCCAGTATTAAATAGAGCTTCTAATTTGTCAAATCGAGCGTCCATTTCTTCCCTTGTAGGGTATTTCCTTAAATCGTTTCTCAATTCGTTTTTCAAATCTTGAAAATCATTGTTAGTCGGTACGTTTAACCAAATAAAAGCGCCTATGCCAAGCATCGTAACGATTAGTGAGTTTGTCTGCCACCAGCTTTGTCTTTCCATCGTAGTTTTCCTCCTTGGGTGAAGGTAACTTTTCAACATTTAATATATTATATCGCAAAATCTGCCAATGGACAATAGTTTACCTTGCACAATGCCATAACAAATGGTGTTGATTTCGACAACAATCCCATGTAGCGAGGCTTTCGTAGGATCAAACGAGTGAATAGCGAGTGCGATAGTTATCCTCTCAAACGAGTGAATAGCCAGTGCGATAGACGTCTCATAGAAAATCCCGTGTGATGAAGATTTCTCTGCGATCATCAAATAGCCGGTTTTCCCTCTTATATGAAATCCCCCAAACGATTGTAATTCCCTACAACCCCAATCCATTGTAGATTAAAATCTAATAATTTCGCCACAAATTTAGCGATTGTGGGACTATTTCTACGGAATGCGGCAAAATGGGGAGAAAACTATTCGGTATCGGACAGATGAACTACCTTCCCCGACTCTATGCTCTCACTTATCCCCCGAATGACGCGCATATTCTGATACGCGTCCTCCAGACTCGGTTCGGGCTGCTCACCTTCAAGCAGCGACTGCGCCCAATGGTTCATCTCCTCGTAATACCCGGGGCGACCGATTCCGTCAAACGCGGTGTTAACTTCCCACTCCTCCGTCGGAGTGTTCGCGTACCCACCGCCTTCACCCGTCCATGTCGGCACGCGGTAACGGCGTACCTTGCGTGTTTCGAGGACTTGCACCGCATGGTTATCGGTGCTTTTGATAAACACCATCGCCTCCAGAACGGCGCCGATGCCCAGCGTCATTGAGCCGACTCCGCCGTTCTCGTACTGAAGATTGACGGAGATTGATACCGTGCCGCTCTCTGCGTCATTGGCGGCGAATGCAAAGAGTTGGCTTACCGGTCCCATGAAGAAGCGCATGCAATCGGTTGGGTGTATAACCTGATCCAACATGAAGGACCAAGCGTACGGCGTTCCCGGTTCATGAATCCGCGGCGTCGGCGCAAGGTATCGCGTCTCGTATTGGCAGACACGCCCGAATTCCTCCTCCTCAAGCAATCGTTTCGCAAGTCGGTGTGCCGCTGCATGCCGCCACATTGTGCCGACCATCCCGGTCTTGCCCGATCTAACAGACGCATCAAGCAGCATCTTCGCCCCTTCGACAGTTGTGGAGGGAGGTTTTTCCGTGTAGATGTGGTACCCGCGTTCGAGACACTCGATGCCGATGTCACGATGCATCTTGTCTTCGGGACGACCCACAACGGCAACAGCGTTAAGCTCCTCCGTTTTCAGCATCTGATCGTAATCGGAATACCAGCGTAACGCACCGTATTTTCGAGCGTTTGTTTTTGCTTTTTCTTCGACCAAATCGCACGTCGCGACAAACTCAAATTCGGGAATCTTCGGGATACACTGCTGTAGTGCCGAAGACATTGCGCCGCACCCGACAAATGCCAGTCGAATTTTCTTCAATTTACCCTCCATGGTCGCACCGTCGAAAAATCACCTTGGCAATAGCATTTATGCCTGCAATTCCAACACAGGTACGAATCTATACTCGGTCAACACTATAGTCATTTGCACTCATATTTACATATAGATTGTAAGTGGTTTATTTTCTAAGTATTTAATGCTTACGAGACCGGCACAAGAAACCGTTCTACCACGCCGGTAGGTGCGGTTTCTAACCGCACCGGCACCCAACACTAACCATATGTTTTTGGAATATAAACCAGTAAGTTACTCGATTTGATATTTTAATGCAAGTTGCTACCAATAAAAGAGAAACCGAGTTTTTGGCTCACGTTCGCTAAATCATAGGTAAATTAGCCCGATTTTCGCCAATCTCGTGTTTCCACGTTGGAAAAAACTCGGTTTCTATGCCCCTGCCGAACAAGAGTGGCAACTTGGGTTATTTTGAGACTGATGCGACAGACCAACTATCTGTAAGAGCGATCCAGCGCATGAGTAGTGAGCGCGAAAAAATGCTAACGGTAGGTTTTAACAATCTCGGAGATGACGCTGGCTCTGTTTTTCCAATTCATGCGAGCGGGCGGGATGAGATAGATGCCGTCAATCGCGCATTCGTCTTGATTGCGGATGTCTCGTATTAAGTCCAAGCACAGTCGCAGTCCTAGTTCGTGTCCGGCGGTATCGCCAAGGTCTCGGAATTTATCAACGATAAACTGTGGGATGTAAAGCCCCAAATTGTCGCGTAGGTAAGATGCGCTGCGGAAACTTGTAAGTGGCAGGATCCCGTAAAGAATTTTGATGCCGAGATGTTCCGTCGCTCGTTGCGCGCACACGATATCCCGGTAGCTCCACACAGGTTGTGTGTAGGCAAACTTCGCGCCCTGCGCCACTTTATTTGCGAGATGTTTGACATGTGGCTGCAGATTCTCGGCAATCGTGAATCCCCCACCGTAATAGAAACTGCACGGCTCGCCAATCGATGAGCCATCTGCGAGTTCACCTTGGTTCAATCGAGCAATCATTTTCATCAACTGCACCGCACCGCGGACATCGGGAACAAGGCTCGCTGTTTCATAGGGCCCCGCCTTGGGATGGTCGCCGGATAAGGCGACGATTCCGCGGATGCCCAGTGCTTCCGCCTCCAGAAGGTGTGATTGCATACTGATGAGATTTCGCGATCGGGTTGTCCAATGAATGAGCGTCGGAATCTGGGTCGCCTGTTGAAGGCGATACGCCGTGCCGACAGCCCCGATGTTCACCGCGGCACCAGAATTGTCCGTTACATCGAATAAATCTATCCCAGTCGTGGTGAGACCATTTGCCTCCCTCAGCAACCTCCGCAACTGTGGAAATGTATTGGCGCGCATCTCTACACTTATGATGCGTTCGCGTGTTTCAAACACCTGCTGCACGGGATTATCGGTTGGCGCTTTGGATATTGACGTACTTTTAGGGAGGACGAAAATACGGTGTTCCCGTTTTATGGGTCCGCGCCCTGCAACAGCCTGCCGGATTCTCGCCGTATATTCTGGTGTCGTGCCGCAGCACCCGCCAATCATGTTCGCACCAAGTTCGACCAACTTTACGACGTAATCGTTGAAAACCTCAGCCCCCACTGTATAAGACAACGCTATTTTGCCCTGCTCCACTCTCGGATTTCCGGCATTCGGTTGTACCACAATAGGGGCTTTGATGGCAGGAGCAAGAAGTTCTATCGCTTCAACGAGATCATGCGGACCTCTGCAATTGACACCAATCGCATGCGCACCGAGCTGTTCAAGTTCTTGTGCCAAAACGCGTACATCCAATCCCGCGCCGATAGTTCCGCCTGAAACACCGCTAATTTCAACGACAACAGGGACACCGTAAGTAAGTGCTTGTTTTGTAGCGATTTCCGCCTGTTTGGGAGAAACGAAGGTCTCAAGTATGAGAAGGTCAACCCGTTCATCAACGAGCGCGTCCATCTGCTCCGCAAAAAGCCTCCGGATTGCCTTGATTCCGGAAACAGGCGTATCTAAAGTATCGGACGGAATTTGTCCTACGGAACCGGCTACGTAGCAGGTCTCTTTAGCTACAGCATGCGCGAGCAACACGCCTGCTTTGTTGATTTCTTTAACCTTGTCAGCCAAGCCGTGGACAGCCAACGCTTCCCTGTTTGCTTGGTAGGTGTTTGTCTGGATAACATCGGCGCCCGCGTCAATATAGGCGCGATGAATCGCCGAAACTTTCTCGGCGTGTTCTTCAGAAATATTACAAGCATCGACGCACTGGAGATATGACGGGACGCGATTGCGGAGTTCGGTTCCGATAGCACCATCGCACACCAGAATCTTACGCGCGATGGCTTGCATGAAGCTATTTTTTCTTGAATTAGTGACCATGTAATAAAAAAGCGCGCTTAGAAAGCGCGCATTCTAGTGCCCACGAAACAAGCCTTACTCAGTTTAGGGGATGCATAATAATTGACTGAATCACGTATTCAGCAGATTACACAGAAAACAGGGATAAGCAAACAAAGCAGCCAATGGGTCGGCGTTTCTTCAGCAAACCAACTATGTGAATACCAACTCCCCACCGGTTGCCTTCGTGCAGAAGGCGTGATATATTGACAGATTTGCGAGACCTACGTTCCTCGCGCTTCAGCGGAGTTAAATGTGTATACTAAGCAATAAGGCCAATCTAATCACATTATGCAATGAAGACCAACGCGCTTATATATGTACGCCCTCCCCCACGTAATCGGCAGCATCTGCCATGCGGCTTACATGAGCGGCGAGCCAAGTATCAAGCGACTATCAGAGCGTGTTTGAAAAGTCCCAATCCGTCTTCGAGAGAGGTCATTTTGGGGTAAACGTCTTGAAAATCCGATGATTTTGACCCTCAAATGACCAAAAATGGCTTTGCCACCTACTTTTCAAACAGGCTCTCAAAGTGTTGTCATCAATTTCTTAAATGCGTTCAATTGCGGTTGAATGATATGTGGTTCTTCAACTTTTGCATCGAGGGCTTCAATTGTTTTTAATCCGTTTCCCGTGATTCCAACGACGGTTCGGTCTTCTCGTCCGATATGTCCACTTTCAATGAGTTTCTTAGTCGCGGCGAGAGTCACACCACCGGCGGTTTCGGTGAAGATTCCTTCGGTCGCGGCGAGAAGTTTCATCGCTTCAACAATTTCTTCATCCGTGGCAAATTCTCCCTCTCCGCCCGAGTCACGCACCGTGGAAACGGCGTAGATGCCATCGGCGGGATTTCCGATTGCGAGCGACTTAGCAATTGTATCAGGTTTGACCGGCTTCACAAAGTCGCCCTCTTCCTTAAGCGTCGCAACAATTGGCCCGCACCCTTCCGCCTGAGCCACATGAATCTTGGTCTTCGGTTCGTCAATGAGCCCCATGAGATGGAATTCTTTAAATGACTTCTTTGCTTTAGTAATGAGCGATCCCCCTGCTGCAGGTAGGATGAGGTGATCCGGCGCTTCCCAACCGAGTTGCTCAATCAACTCAAAGCAAAGCGTTTTCGAGCCTTCTGCGTAGAACGGACGAAGATTGATATTTGCGAATGCCCACGGATACACGCCGGCGATTTCACTGCATAAACGGTTGACATCGTCGTAATTGCCGGAGATGCCCACGACCGTCGGCGCATAGACAAGCGACGCAATCACTTTGCCGAGTTCGAGATCTGCCGGAATAAAAATGAAGCAATTAAGATTTGCAATTGCCGCGTGCGCCGCAACCGAATTTGCCAAGTTCCCTGTCGATGCACACGACACCGTGTCGAATCCAAACTCCTTTGACTTACTTAGCGCGACCGCCACCACTCGGTCTTTAAAGGACAATGTGGGGTGACAGACGGAATCGTCCTTTATATAGAGTTCCTTAACTCCGAGGGCGCTCTCCAGATTCCTTGCTCGAATAAGTGGTGTAAACCCGGAATTCAAACCGTCTGTGGGTTCGCCATCTATTGGCAGCAAGTCCGCATATCGCCACAAGCTGTCAGGGCCATCCTCAATTGATTCGCGAGAGATTGATTTCCGGATGACCTCATAATCGTAATCCACCTCGAGCGGCCCAAAACAGAACTCGCACACATGCAAAGGTTCTTTCGGGTACTGGCGTCCACATTCTCGACACTTGAGTCCAATGACCTTCTCCATTGTTTCCTCCACAGTTTATCAATATAAAAAAAGCCTACTATCACAGGGTTGCGATAATAGGCAGTCTCGCGAAAAATCTATCTCTAACTTAATCTCGAACCACCTATCTCTGTCTGGGCAAGAGATATCGGAATCAACATCGCGAGATTAGCGTATCGCATAGCCGATTAAGTATAATTCCAATACGTTACATGTTGTTCAGGTAAAGCGAGATTTGAGCGATTAGCGTAATATTCTATCTTCTCCGAAGTCCAACGAAATCTCTTCCACATAAGCCCCGCTGTTGTACGAAACTTTCGAAATATGTCGGGAAATCTCAGTTCCTCCGTACTGTTTGTAGAGGACGCGATTGACATGAGAGGTTGCAATTTTGCTCTACTTGGGCCTACCATAGCCCCATAAATTCTAGCATAAGTTCCTGCTGGAGGCAAACGAAAATGAAACATGTCAAGTTAGCGCGAGGAAAATATGCGACAGCCATTTAAATCGTCAATACAACCTCAATCTCGTTATTTCCAGGTTGTAATTCGACTCGGATGAACAGGAGTTGGTCGCTCAACCAGTTCACTTCTTTGGCATTTGAATTTACCAGGGTTAGCCCTTCATGGTTTCCCCAGATTGCGAAACCGTAAGGCATTGCCTTTGTGGACTCGAGCGAAAAGCGCATCTGTAACTTGTCTCTAGTGCGAGTGGGGTAGAAATGTTCAATTTGCGGTAAGGTAAATTCTATGCCGTGGCGGGAGTCGGTTGGAGGAGACACGTAGTTTTTCATATCAACCGGCTCCATTTTGTCCCTTTCAAAGATGAATTGGCACTCTTCATCGTAATAAAAAAAGGTTGAATGAGAAGGAGTTTTCAATGAGACTTCATCAGCCTCAGACCCGTTGCCCATGAGTAAGAAAGTTGGCGGCGTCTGCTTAAACGCGAGTTGATAATCGTTTACCGCGTCAGAGAGCAGCATCACTTGGGTCGCTTCATGCGCACAAACCTTGCCTAGAAACGCATCAAGTTGCTCCGTCCCTTCCGACTCCAATTCCATCAAATCCGCAACGCTGATATACTGCACGTAACCTAGCCAACGGTTCCATTCTGCACTTGCGGCGTAGCAATCGAATGTTTTCCCGGCGAGTCCACTTGAAATCCATCTTTGAAGTGTTACCTTATGATCGTTTTGGGAGCCTTCTTCCTGTGGTTCCCGATGTTCTGAGAGATTGGAAGACGTACGTGGAATCCCAACAATTCGGCTTGATGGGGTACCAGCGAGGTTATGATGATCTTTTGATGGGTAAAAAAAGCCAAATGGACATCCGCGGTCATCTCCAAATTCCAAATCTGATTCATCCCAAAGGTATCCCCATAAACCCTTAAAACCGACTTGTTCCAAGGCATAGAGAAGTACATGGGTTTTCTTGTCCGCGCCTGCAATTCGCGGGGACATCCACTCCATCACTCGGTGTATTTTACTCCACTCGGACGATACATACTTCGGTATTTTCTCTCGCATCGTCACGATGTGCTCTGCCGACTTGACAGAATCGTCGAGACCGACCTCCGTTTTCGATAGTGGTCCAATGTCCAACATTAGGAGAGGTTCATCTCCGTACGACTCATGCCATTCAGTGAGATCATCGGCGAAAATTCGCGCCGAACTTCCGTCTATCGTCCAAGTAATCGGTATACCGTATCTGTGGGCGACCTCCGCGAGTAGGCGCATTCCAACTCTGAGCGCCCTGCGGTCACCGGAGATTGCTTTACAGACGAGCGAAAAGGTTAACATGATGCTAAGTATAGCATGAATTCCAGGCCAAGTCACGACATTCGGATACACCAGAGTACTTCACCTGGATTCTATCTTAATTGCCGAAGGAAAAGGAGGTCGTACTCCATTTCTGGCCCCGAATGGAAGTTCGGGGCCTTAAGACTGAAAAAAGTACTCTGCAGTTTCCGGCGATGGACTTTTGATGAAAATCAACTTCTTGATTTTTTACACTGTTGATGCTAGAATATCTTGAGATTATGTGAATCCCGCCTCACTGCTTTGATATGGCACCAAATCAGATAATTTCCGCTGGGCCAACTCTAAGGGCGTCTCTAAATCAACGCGTCAGTGCGGATTGTTCACACCTCGGACGCTGACTTCATAAGAACATCGAAGAAAAGTCACGGATATCCGTGATACGACTTTTTTAATTCTTGTACTCTGCCTGGACGAGTGCTATAATATGCCAAATTTTGGAAGCACTGTTGTAGTGCGCGCGTTTCTAGAGTAAGGATTTTTGAATCCTTTGAGAATTTAGACACCGAACTGTTGAGGTTACATATCGTGGCATCTCGACGTCAATTTTTCAAGTTCCTCGGGTGGGGCAACTTTGTGGCTGCACTCGGACTTGCGTTTGGTCCCGGATTAATCCGATTTTTATACCCTCGTGTTCTGTTTGAACCCTCCTCAACCTTCAAAGCGGGCTTTCCCGATGAATATCCGCCCGGCACCGTAAGTGAGAAGTACAAAAAAGATCCTTTCGGTGTTTGGATTGTTCGACGAGAGGATGGCGAATTCTACGCGCTGTTGACCATTTGCACTCACCTCGGATGTACTCCGCGTTGGTTTGGCTCCGAGAATAAGTTCAAGTGTCCCTGTCACGGAAGCGGTTTTGATCGGGATGGCCTCAATTATGAAGGTCCGGCACCCCGTCCTCTTGAACGCGTAAAAATCGCCTTAGCCGAAGATGGACAGCTTGTGATTGATAAGTCGGTGAAATTCCTCGGAGAGCAGGGGGACTGGGGAAAACCCGGTTCGTTTTTGAAAGTTTAACTTAAAGCTTACGGCGCTAGAGGTGTCAATTGCATCATGTGAGAAAGGAGCCATACAGATCCTCAAATGAGCACATGTCGCATATATTTTGCTTGCTCATGGGATTGATGCACATTTCTTATGAACGAGAATCGTAAAGGACTCAAGGAAAAAATTGTCAATTCTCAAATCTGGCGATCGATGTTCCGCCACGGTTACGAGGACACTGGAAGACGGTACACGCTGCAAATCCTCCAGAACGTATGGCTGCATCTACATCCACCACGTGTTCCACGCCACGGAATCAACTTCCGTTTTACTTGGTGCATGGGCGGAATCACTTTCTTGATGTTCCTTGTCACGGCGGTTACGGGTGTCTTGCTCATGTTTTACTATCGCCCCACAGCAGAATATGCGTTTCGAGATGTACAGTACTTGGAGTTTGATATCCCGTTCGGAATGTTGTTGCGAAATATGCATCGTTGGGCGGCGCACGGCATGGTTATCGCCGTTATGCTCCACATGTTCCGCGTTTTCCTAACGGGCTCCTATAAAAAACCGCGCGAGTTCAATTGGGGTGTCGGCGTTATACTGTTGGTTGTCACACTATTCCTAAGTTTTACGGGATATCTGCTTCCATGGGATCAACTCGCATTTTGGGCTGTCACAGTCGGTACGAACATGGCGCGAGCAACACCTGTCTTGGGACATGAGGGCCCATTTCACCCTCAGGATATCACCCAAGAAAACGATGTGCGGTTTGCTCTCCTCGGTGGGACAATTGTAGGCCCTTCGACACTGCTGCGGTTTTATATTTTGCATTGCGTTGCCGTGCCGTTACTTGCAAGTGTGCTCATGGCATTGCATTTTTGGCGGGTTCGTAAGGATGGAGGGATCTCAGGTCCGTTATAGATTGACTCATCCAGACAGGGATTTGAGCAGACAGGGATTTGAGACAAAGTTCACTCAAATACAGGCGCCTGAAATCCACATAACGTTAAGATTTAGAGCGCCAAAATATAGCCCTCCCTTAGCTTAATTTTCACTAAAGAGTTCTTTCGGCATGATCTGGTAACTTACTTTTACCGTTGTATAAAATCTTTGAGGTAATCTGTAATTTATGGAACATCTCCTAGCACTTATTACGAAACCCGATAATGTGCCAATCCTTGCAATTGTTTTTTTGTTGCCATACTTTACTTGGCTTTCGTTTAGCCAAGGACGCAAGAACGACAAGGCTGGAACACCGGCTGAAGCAGCACTCAAAGACAAAGTTTACGTTTGGCCCTACCTTTGTCGCAATGAATTCATATGTGCGATCATCATACTTCTAATCCTCGCCGTTTGGTCAATTACTATTGATGCCCCGCTAGAAGAACCGAGCGACCCCACAAAAACCCCCAATCCCTCCAAAGCCCCGTGGTACTTTCTCGCCTTACAAGAGATGCTAGTGTATTTCGATCCGTGGATTGCCGGCGTTGTGTTGCCGGGGTTAATCATCGTTGGCTTGATTGCTATCCCTTATATCGACATCAATCCAAAAGGAAAAGGATATTACACACTCAAGGAGCGCCCGTTTGCAATCGCGACATTCTGTTTCGGCTTTATCATCCTGTGGATTACTCTGATGGTGGTCGGTACATTTCTACGAGGTCCCGGTTGGAATTTCTTCGCTCCGTGGAAATATTGGGATCCCCACAAAGTCGTGCCGCTGACAAACGTCAACCTGTCATATAAGTTTGGCATCCGCGACGTACTTACTGCGAATGTATTCGGTTTTGTCGTAGTTGCCGGTTATTTTGCCTTAGGTCCTATCTTCTATCTATGGAAGAAGCGAACCAGTGAGTTTCTTCAAGAGTTGGGATTGGTACGTTACATTGTTGTGTCGTTCCTGTTTCTGACCATGCTCTCTCTTCCAATCAAGATGATTCTCCGGTGGGTGTGGAATATCAAATATATTTGGGTTTCCCCGTGGTTTAATATCTAGTGTGTTTCGTAACGTGTAAAAAGCCGGTAATTCATGTCCAACCAAATTTCTTGCAAATAATTGTTTGTTTATTGACATTGTTAAGGAGTCAATTGGGATTGTGAGGAACAAAAAAGATATCCCTGTAGAAGAGAAATCCTACGCAGTCTTATTCTTTATCCTATCCGCTTTACTGGGCCTCGTTACGATTTGGGGATTCTGGAGTGAAGCAATTACGAGGCGACCGTGGAAGGGCATTCAGCAGGAATTTTATCAGTACGAATATGACAAGACAAAAATCGAGTTAGAGCGAGCCAAGAAGAATCTACCCGATATTCGAGAACCGGAAGCGCTAGAGCGGGAAAAAACTAAACGAACTGAAAAATGCAGTGGCAGACGCAGAGGTAAAACGTGAAGAAGCGCTGCAGGAGCGCAAATTTATTCAAAGCGAGTCCGATGCAATAAATTACAAATATCAACATGCACTGCATGAAGCCAAAGCACACCATGCCTCTGGCGCAGGCGACAGTTCCGTCGAAAAATGGAAGAAAAAACTTGATGAACTTGAATCGGCGATTGAGGGTCCATTAACGCAGGCTGTAATAAATGCCGAACGGAAGTCGTCGGAATCTTATCAAGCCCTCGCTCAATTCTACGAGACCAACAATCACCTTGAAGATGCGTTAAGCACGTACCTACTTGCCGCTAAATATAGTCCCGGTAATTCCACAATCTCTGACAAGGTTAGCGCGGTTCGTGAACAGGTCGAATCGCTTGCAGCGGACAAGGCGAAACATGAAGCAGTCGTACGAATCGAGGAAAAAATTAACTCGCTGAAGCACGTTAAAACCTTTATGGGAAGTCTGTTAGAAAGCCCATTTACCAAAACGCGCACAATAGTCCAATTCTACATGGAAGATTTCGATCACACGGCAGATCGATGCGCCACTTGTCACTTTGCGGTAGATAAGAGTGGCTATGATAGCTACGCTAAGGAGACCTTTGAAGAGATAGAAGGAGACGGTGAAAGTAAGCTCGCTATTCAACTGGCACACCCGCTGGTCAAAGTTGGTAGCGAAACGGTCTTAATTGATGAAGAGGACGCCGAAGAAGATAGTTATGAGTTGAGCAAAGACGGACTCCTGACCTTCACGGATCCCGATGTCTATGCCGACGTTGTGGAAATCGCCTACGAGACCGGATACAATCCGTCGCTTCGGACGCATCCTCATCGTGACGTGCTCTTGGCAAAACACCCCGCGGAAAGATTTGGTTGCACGCCATGCCACGGCGGCCAAGGACAAGCACTAACATCAAAAGCCGCACACGCGCTAACACATCATGAATATTGGTTAACTCCTGTGCTAGGATTGGATGAACACACGGGCAGGTCGTCACCCGAACTACGCGGCTATATGGAATCAAATTGTCGCCGATGCCATGATGGAGTTATGATGTTGGATGCTGTTTCACCGCAGACAGGCGAAACACGGGATTACGCACCGCATCTTACCAAGGGCATGGCGCTATTTGAAGATCTTGGATGCCATGGTTGTCATGCGGTTGAAGGCTACTCTGCGCTGGACAACATAGATAAAGTTGGACCGTCGTTAGCCAAGGTTGGAAGTAAAGTGAATGGAATTGAATGGCTTGAGAGTTGGGTCAAGAATCCTGGCGCACATCTGACTAACACCAAGATGCCGAATTTCTTCCCAAATCCAAGGATGACTCAGCTCGTCTATTTCAAGAATGGAAACAAACGTACAGGTGTGGTCACGAAAACTGCGAATGGAATTATTGTTCAAGGAGACGACGGGACGGAATTTGTATACGGGGATGATGCAGTGGAAAAGGTAGTCGACGAGGTAAAATCAATCGCCCAATACCTTGGTCAAATGCGCGATTCCATGATTGAAGGAGTTGATACCGCATACTCGACTTCCGCGCGGGCAATCGCCGCCGGAGAGGAGGTCGTTAAATCGGTCGGGTGCCTGTCGTGTCACTCGGTAGGTGGACTGGGAAGCGATTTCGCGCCGGAGCTGGACAACGTCGGAAGCAAAGTTACACCCAATTACCTTCGACAGTGGATAAGCGATCCGAAATCTTACGATCCTGACACGGTTATGCCTAGCCTACGCTTGACAAAATCCGAAGTGGACAACACGGTGGCATACCTGATGTCGTTGAAACGGTCAACCCCCGTCGCCATGACGGAAAGCGAATATCAGCATGCAGTGAGCGATCCCGCGGAAGGTGAGAAACTGGTCCGTAGTTATGGTTGCTACGGTTGTCATAACATTCCCGGCTTTGAGAACGAATCTAAGGTGGGAGCCGATCTGGGCGAGTTTGGAGCCAAAACTACTGAGGAGTTCGATTTTGGAGACACCGTCGGCATCGAGCATAGTTGGCACGGTTGGACAATTGGCAAAATAACGAATCCGAGACGCTACCAAACACGCCGAATAGTTTCGCGAATGCCAGTATTTCCGGTTGACGATGAGGATGCACGAGCATTGGCGGTTTTGCTCAAGAGTTTCCAGCCCATACAATATCCCGTCAGTTATACTCGCCAACTCAATGAGCGGACACGACAGATTGATGCGGGCCGTCGATTGGCAAAGAAATATAACTGTACCGGTTGCCATGAGATTGAAGGTAAGGGTGGGACATATATAGACATCGTTGTAGCGCATGAAGGGTTGGATCAATTACAAGCAAAACAGTTCGCACCACCCACGCTGCAAGCTCAAGGTGCAAAAGTATACCCCGACTGGTTATTTGAATTCCTAAAGAATCCTGATCCAATTCGGTATGGACTCAAAGTTCGGATGCCCACCTTCGGTCTATCGGATGGCGAGGCAACGACGCTTGTGGAATACTTCTCGTCGCTTTCCGATGAGCCTTTCCCCTATAAGACAATCGCTTTGGAGCCGGCTACAAGAGCTGAGTTGAGAGTAGGCAAACAGATATTCGATGCTCTCGAATGCATATCATGCCATCCGGAGCAAGGCGAAATAATTCCGGCCGGAAGCAATAAGACGGGGCGTCCCGATCTTGCCTTAGCCAAATCCCGTCTGAAGGCCGACTGGATCATTGATTGGCTCAAAGAGCCACAGTCCTTCCAGCCGGGAACCGCGATGCCACAAGCGTGGCCTAACATCGGAGGTGAATACCAGCCTGTCGAAGGTTTCGCCGACGATGACGCGGAAAAACAGATTCGACTCGTCAGAGATTACCTTATCTCATTAGCCAAGTGATTCTGGAGTAATCATGCGACACCTACTAATTATCGTTGGGATGTTTGCGGCTAGCATGAGTTGGCTGATTTGGATCTGCCGCGTCGTCGATCCAAGTACCCGATACGGTTCGAAAGTCGAATTCAATTACGCAAGATATTGCGCAGGATGTCATGGAGCGAACGGCGAAGGCAACGGGCGAATCGGAAGATTCAAAAAACTGGAACCCGCCAATCTGACGGAACCTGATTTCTGGGATAACCGCAGCGACGAACAACTTATCCATAGTATTGATGCCGGCAAGGACGACATGCCGGCATTTTTTTATTATCTAACACATGAAGAACAAAAGGAACTTCTCGCCTTCATCAAAGAAAACTTCCGTCCCACGTTGACACGCGATTGAAGAAATAGTGCGTATTGAAGAATCTCAAGGTTGGAATCCGTTTTGGGCGGGTTGCCGGTGAGTGCGAGTCGAAACTTGGGTTGCGATTCAAATGCTCAAGAACAATCGGCGTGTAATCTTAACCTAGAGTTTATTCGACACATCTTTGAGGTGCACTGAACAACTGTTGACAAAATTTCAATTGGCGGTCAACCACGCAAGGGTTCGATTTTTATCAGTCACCCGCAATTCCCTCATTTGACCTAATGGAGGTGGCGCAGTGAGACAAGTGGTTGTTTATCCGGGAGAAGATGGTTACTGGGTTGCTGAGTGTCCTAGCCTGCTAGGTTGCATCAGTCAAGGTAAAACGAAGCAAGAAGCTATCACGAATATCCGAGAGGCAATTGAAGGATATATTGTTTCTTTAGAAGAAGATGGACTGCCAGTGCCCGAGGAAAACTTTGAAACATTGCTAGTAGCTGTATGAGCAAATTACCGAGGATTTCAGGGAAGAATTGCGCCAAAGTGCTTAGCAAGATTGGGTTCTACCAGAAGCGACAGCATGGAGGGCACCTGATTCTGCGCCGAGACAATCCGTTCGCTCAAGTAGTGGTTCCTAACCATCGGGAGTTAGATAGAGGTACATTACGTAGCATCATTAGACAAGCAGGAATCGGGGTAGGCGAGTTTCTAAACTTGATGTGATGTCCTACGTTGCAGAATTTCTGATTTTGCTATCAGAGAGATAAAGTTTTTGCCGGAGGACGATCGCAGCGCCGTAGAGGGAGCAATTGAAGCCTACCATAAGCTGATTGCAGAGTTGCCGCGTGCCCGTCCAGTCACGGATATCCGTGAGGTGAATTCTTTAATTCTTGATTCCCCATTTCGCGCCGTGCTATCATACTCGCGATTTGTGAAAACCTGAAAAAAATTCACTGTCGTATAGTGAGCAAAGAAAGGACAATAAACAGATGAAAACCGCAATGGCCTTGACAACATTAAGTTTCTTCATCTTCGTGGCCGGTATGGTATATGCCGGTAATATCACCGGTACCGTCATGTACGATGGAGACGCCCCGGCACGACCAACGTTATCGGTATCCAAAGACCAACACTGCATCGACTCTCTGAAAAGTGCCAAATCTGAAGCTCTTGTCGTTTCCAAGGGAAAAGGAATTAAGAACGTGGTCGTATACCTGCGTGCTCGTGGGGCGAAGCCAACGACGCCCGCCAAGAATCCGGTAATGGATCAGGTAGATTGCCTATATGTGCCTCATGTCCTGGTTGTAACCGCGGGCACCACAGTTGATGTACAATCGAGTGACCCGGTGGCGCACAACGTTCATTCTCATGCAAAGAAAAACGAGGCGCCGAATTGGCAGATACCCGGTCCCGGGAAGGCTCTACCTTTGAAGTTGGAAAAGCGCGAAGCCATCAAATTCACGTGCGATATCCACAATTGGATGACGGGATATATCTTCGTGGTGGACAACGACTACTATGCCGTGACGGGATACCGGGATGGTAAAGGCAAATGGGTTAGCTCCGACAGCTACGAAGCTTCAAGCGATAACGGCGCTTACGCGATTAAAGATGTTCCTGCAGGTAAATATCGCATTCAGGCATGGCATGAGGAGCTTGGATCCACTAAAGCCAAAGCTGTCGAAGTTGCCGCTAGCGGAGGCCTTGAATTCAACTTTACAAGCGCCGATTTCAAGAAGAAGAGCGCGAAGTAGTTCTCTGACCATTTAGATTGCTAGATACCAACACTATGCGTTTCATATCCACGGACTCCAAAAACAGGTTGTATTTCTATCTCGGGTTGCTTGTCGTCTATCTACTCTTGGCAATTGTACCTGCTTTTGCACAGCAGGATGCGACCGATGTAGAATACCGCCATTTCCCGAAGATTGGTAGTCGCAGCGCCGCATGGATCGCTGCCCAACTTCATCTGTTGTTCGGTTCCTTCATCCTAGGTGTGCCGATGTTTGCCGTGGTCATTGAGTTTGTCGGCATGAAGACGAAGGACAAGCGATACGACAAGATGGCGCAGGAGTTCATCAAACTGTGTATGGGAGCGTTCTCGACAACGGCTTTGTTGGGCGGGGTGTTGGTCTTTGTTCTTATCTGGTGCTATCCCAAATTTATGAACAAGCTAACGGGCATCTTCGGGCCATCAATGATCTTCTATGTCATCCTGTTTTTCGGAGAGACCTTCACGCTTTATCTTTACTCTTACGGCTGGGACCGCATGCAGGGGGCAGTGTCGAAGATGTGGCACCTATTCCTCGGTGTGCTTCTAAATGTGTTCGGTACAGCGATTATGTTCGTCTCTAATGCATGGCTGACCTACCAGACTAGCCCAGCTATTATGGGCCCCGACCATAAGCCGATTCCGCTCCATGACGAAGAAACAGGTGAATTCATCGGCACGCTATGGCAGGCGGTTAATAACTATACTTGGATGCCGGTTAATATTCACCGTCTGATTGGAAATATCGCATTCGGTGGTGCAATCGTCGGTGCCTATGCCGCGTTCCGCTTTCTGGTTGCCAAGACGAAAGAGGATAAGGCGCATTACGATTGGATGGGATATACAGGCAACTTTATCGCACTGTGCGGTCTGATTCCGCTGCCGTTCGCCGGATATTGGCTGGGACGTGAGATCTACATGTTCAACAATACGATGGGCATTAACATGATGGGGAGCCTTTTCTCGTGGTTGTTCATTATTCAAGCCGTGATGATTGGCGTGTTGTTCATCGGGGCAAACTACTACCTCTGGTCTGGAATGACACGAATCAAAGGTGGAGAGATTTACGCACGTTATCGTCCTTACATGGTGGCTATCATCGTTATCTGCGTAGCGGTCTGGATGACACCGCGCACATTAATCATGTCTCCGAAAGAGATGGCGGCGATGGGGGGCACAAATCACCCTCTCGTGGGGTTCTTCGGTTTAATGACCGCAAAGAACACAGTGGTCAACATCATCATCTTGACGACCTTCCTCAGTTTTCTCTTTTACCGACGATCAGGAAAAACTCCGACGGCACGTTGGAGTAAGATTGGCAACATTGGCATCGCGGTCGTATTTGCACTTGCCGTGTCCGCAATCATCGCCATTGGACTTGCCGGGTTCAAAGTTGAAAGTGACTTTCGGGTCAACATACTAACGCCGGTTCAAGTGCTGATTGCATTGGCAGTCATGATTGCTGTTACGGTCACGGACTTAATCATGTATCGAAAAGCCATGCGTTCAAACGATATCAACTGGGGACAAATGACAGATCGCTCACAGTACGTACTGATTTTGCTCGCCATCACCTTTACCTCGCTAATGGGATTGATGGGGTACGCGCGCTCCGGTCTCCGCGAAAACTGGCACATCTTTGGCGTGATGCCCGACACCTCGCCGGATTCGTTCACACCCCTTCTCGGCGATGCAGTGAATGTCATCGCAATCATTATGGTAATTTTCTTCGCCCTGGTTGGCTTTATCTTTTGGATTGGATTGTGGGGCGACAAGAAAAAATCAGAACACGCGCCTATTGCAGCAGAAGTTGGCGCCGGTGATGATTAAGGCGAAGTCTCATGTTTAATCGAGAGGCGCTTCAACGCACCGCATCTATTCCAATGAGAGCCAAGAGATAGGAACACGCTAATGTCAAACACGATCAAAAAAATTGCAAGTTTGGTTGTTATGATCGTGAGCTTTATTGCCTACGTCGCAAAAGCCCCGGCGTTCCCTATTGCGTCGGAAAACCTTTTGCCGTGGTCAACCTGGTTTTTCATCTCTGCGATAGCGAATATAATACTCTGGCAGAGGGTGATGAAGTTGCTCGCGTTTTCATTGCTCGTAATCTGGTTCTACGCGTTTGCCGCCAGTATAGTTCCGGAAACATCGACCGCGAAGATAGATCTAGATATTCCGCGAACGCCAGAGGCATTTGTTGAGGTGGGAGAAGCCATCTTTAACGGAAAAGGGAAATGCAATACCTGTCACACACTTGACCCGTCAGCGCCAAAAGGTCGCTGTCCGGATTTATCGGATGTGGGCGCCCGAGCTGCGACGCGCCAACCCGGTGTCTCTGCAAAAGACTATCTAATTGAGTCAACCTACGAACCTCACAAGTTCCTCGTTCCCGGCTACGGCAACATTATGCCGCCGGTGTGGAAGCCGCCTATTAGTTTATCAGAGTTGGAGATTGAAACTGTTATCGCCTTCCTCCAAGTTCAGGGCGGAGAGGTGGACCTTACCCCCTTCGAGCCACCCGTAGATATCGGAAGCCCGGGAACCACAGTCGAGGAGTTGCCACCTCTCCTTGCAGGCGACATTGAGCGCGGCAAGAAGGTTTTTGTTGATGGCGCGAAGTGCATTGCGTGTCACGAAGTTGCCGGTATTGAGAAGCCCGCGGGACAAACGCTAGACGAAGGTGTGGAGGTTGTCGCCGCCCCCGATTTGTCAGATATTGCGGCAGTGAACAGTATGCGGTATATTGAGGAGTCTATCGTTAAACCGAGCGCAGAAATTTTGATTGGGTACGGCTCGGTCACAGTGAAGACGGGCGGCGCCTCTATTCAAGGGACGCTTCTTTCCCAAGAAAACGAGATTATCACTGTGCGCGTGAAAGACGGCGCCGGAGTGGAATCCGAAATAAAAATCCCTTTGAGCGAACTTGATCCCGAGCCGATTGAGGAATTAAAGAACCTAAAACAGCAGGGGTATTTCTGGATTGAAGTCACTTCCGCCGACACAGGGACAAAGATAAGCGGTGACCTCGTCGAAGAGAAGGAGGAGAACGTTACCCTCCAAATTGGCGGAGAAACGCAAACGATATCCAAATCGAATGTGAAGGTACAGGCGACCATAATCGACTTTGACGAGAATAAAATCGTCGGTGAGTTGGTTTCCGAGAATGAGGACGAAGTCACGCTGATTGTCGATGGAGAAGAGCAAGTAATCGATACCTTCGATATAGATGAAGGCCCTACTTATAGTCGTGCTTTCGGTAAGCGGCTTGATGTCACGTCGCCAATGCCTGATAATTTCCCGCTCCTGCTATCCGTCGCCGACATGAGCGATCTGCTCGCATTTTTGGCGTCGTTGACCGGTGCAACAGCGGAAACATTAGTTGAAGCTGAAGTTTCCGATGCAGATGCGGAGGAGGTAGCTGAGTAAAGCAACCTCGTCGACGTGAACCGAAATCGCGCAAGTATCCAATTGCCTGCGGTTGCAGTCGACAGTTACAGTGTCCTATCCTCCCTAATGGCGTAAAGGGTATTCGCTGAATTAGGGGTTTTCCGGGGAAGCACGGTGCCGTACGTCGATTGCTCCGATCTTTCGACATGAGTTGATGGACAGCCAATTTGGAGATTTAATTGATGATTAAACGAATGTCGCTTT
Source organism: Candidatus Poribacteria bacterium (assembly GCA_965204085.1). Taxonomy (GTDB): domain Bacteria; phylum Poribacteria; class WGA-4E; order WGA-4E; family JAJDTR01; genus JAJDTR01. The sequence goes on from CBDBEE010000003.1 coordinate 1,991,368, forward strand.
TTACTAGATGCCTGATTCTATTTGTCGTAATCTGGCTCTTTCTGCGATTCTTCATCGGTGGAGTGTGGTCCGTACCGCTACCCGCGAGCGTCATTGCGATGTATGTCGGGCTGATTCTGCTAGCAATTCTCGTCCACGTTTCGGTCGAAGATGACAGATTCCGCGAGTTCCTGCGACCCGTTAAAGAGACGCTTGTCGATGATGAAAAAAAGATTCGTCGGATAGTGTTGGGCATAATCATTCCAATTGTGCTGCTCGGATTTACTTTTTCTAAGGTCTCCACAAAGGCGGATCCACCTGCGGCTCTGCGCACCGCCCACCCGGCGCCGCCCGATGAGTTAACCTATCGTGACAAGGTAATCGGTCTAACGCAGGAGGTGGCAAACCCTTTCCGGCACCTCGAAAAAGACGACGTGGAAGCGTTTAAAGCACATGCGGAAAATGGGCGTCGCGTCTACTATCAGAACTGCTTTTATTGTCACGGTGACGATCTTGACGGGGAGGGGCATTTTGCGCACGGATTGAACCCGCTTCCTGCGAACTTTCAGGATCCCGGCATCATCCCGAACTACCAAGAAGCGTTCTTTTTCTGGCGTATCAGTAAAGGCGGCCCAGGCATGCCGCCGGCAGCCACCCCTTGGGATTCAGCCATGCCGGTCTGGGAAGACCATTTGACTGAAGAGGAGATTTGGGATGTCATCATTTTCTTGTCAGAGTACACCGGTTACAAGCCGAGAACGTTTGGCGACGCTGCCCACTAAGGGCTAGCATGGAGCCCATCACGGATAGCATAATCCGTCGGCGGCGGAAACCGACGACCGCCCCGCGATTGCGGAGTTGGGTTTCTTGCAAGGGTAATTTAACGGAGTTGAGACGAGGTCTAATCTGTGAATCACATGACCTTGCCAAGATGGGGTGCTAAAAAAATGCAATCGGTCACTTGCTTGGTAAAAAGAGAGGGAAGCCAATACGTCTCTCTATGTGTTGAATTAGATGTAGCTTCTTTTGGCAAAACGAAAGAGAAAGCCATGGAAGGTCTAACGAACGCGATTGAGACGTATATCGAGTACATGTCCTCTCAGAAACGCGAGGATGAGATTTATAGGCCGGTTCCCATGGATGAGTTACGGGATTTCCTTTTCCCTGGACCGACATCAAACGAGCAGGTTGTAAAGGCAATTCCCTTCAAACTTGAATATGCCTAGAAATCTGTCGAGTGAGGATGTTGCCTGGATATTGAGGCAAATCGGCATCACCCTTAAAAGACGCGGTAAAGAAGATGTTTATTCTGGTCAATCCGGTGGTCAAAATCGCTTTGTGATTCTTCCTAGAAATAAACGAAGTATTCCTACAGGAACACTAAGTTCCATATGGCGGCAAGCGGGGATAACGAGTAAAATCGCCGGTGAAATTTGGAACAAGCGCAAGACGAAATGAGACGGCAACCCTGAGAATACACGGTTTTTCATATACTGGCTGGTCTTAATCTTAACTAAGGTTGTTTCCATTACGTAGAGGTCCCAATAAAAGCTCAATCGAAATCTGACCGGATTCGCGGCAAAACATGTTCTGTTTTAACAATCAATAAACATCTTCTCCCGTGAAACCACAGAACATTATAGAAGACAATCAGTTAATGAACCGATTATTTGCTAAGAAATCACTCACCATACACGCCGCGGGAATCTTTTTGTTGGCTGCAATCATAACAACCCCGGTTTTTTCGCAGGGTAAGTCTGCACCCGCTGCTTCTGAGGCGGGAAAAGCGTTGTACATAGACAAGTGCGCTCATTGCCACGGTGTTGAGGGAGCAGGGGACGGTTCTGCTGCCGAGAATTTGTTACCAAGACCTAGGGATTTTACATCTGGACTTTACAAGATTAGATCCACTGAGAGTGGAAACCTGCCGACGGACCAGGACCTATTTGAGGTGATTTCGAAGGGCATGCCGGGATCCTCAATGCCGGCATGGGAAGGTCTCCTCAGCGAAGATGAACGATGGAGTCTCGTTGCCCAAATCAAGACGTACTTTGAAGATTTTGAGGGTGCGTCGCCGCGGGTGATTGATCTGTCGGGTAAGGTACCTTATTCGGAGGAGAGTGTTGCGAAGGGGAAAGAGTTTTATGCCAAACTTGGCTGCGTCGAATGTCACGGTGCACTCGGGCGAGGGGATGGTACCTCCGCTCCTGATCTTACGGACCATTGGGAATTCCCTACCTGGCCCGCAAACATGGAACATAGCTGGAATTACAGAGGCGGCTCAGCAACAGAGGATATTTTCAAAAGATTCATTGGCGGGATTTCCGGTTCCCCAATGCCAGCATTCGTGTCTTCTTTCCGCGTTGGTTTGACCGACGCCGAGGCAGGGCGGATAACAGAGCTTGAAGAAAAAGACGAGATGACGGAAGAGGAGGAGACTGAATATGCAGAGCTAGAGGAAAAAGCCATTTATTACGAAGACATCATGCTCGACATTGAGGAGGGCAAGGAAGTCACGGCTGACGACCAGAAAAAACTTGACGATGCCATGAAACCTATATTTGAAAAGAGTTGGCACTTGGCGAATTACGTGAAATCGCTGGGGAGCGAGGGGCGTCCCGCGGCCGCGGTAGGCGACAAAGTGTTGCGTTCACAATATCGCCTCGGCGATATACCGGGGTTAAATGACGCCGCATGGGGTGAAATCGAGGAAGCGAGCTACTTTCCACTGGTCGGCCAGGTTGTCATTGAACCGCGGCAATTCAACCCATCCATAGATTCGGTCACAGCCAAGTCTTTCTATAATGATAGTGAGGTTGCATTTCTTTTTCAATGGGACGATCGAACGAAAACTCTACCGCAAGAGGATGACGAGACGGGAGTAACCGTTGAGGACGCCATTGCCGTCCAATTTCCTGTAAAGGTACCCAAAGGCCCTACGGATCCCAAACCGTACTTCATCTGGGGTGATAGTCGTCGCCCCGTCTACCTCTGGCACTGGAAGGTCGCTGACGCCGACAAAATTACGGAGATGAACGCGAAGGGAATTGATAACGCCTCTGTCCAAGCGTCGCAAAGCCAGATACAAGTTAAAGGAGTTTACGAAGATGGTCGGTACCGCCTGTGGGTCAAGCGGGCACTGAAAACGGAGGACAAAAATGACCTTCAGTTTGAACCTGGCATCTTTATTCCCGTCGCTTTCTCTGTCTGGGATGGCGCCAACGGCGACGTGAAAACTAAGCGAGCCATTTCGACGTGGTATACATTCGTTCTCGACCCTGTTCCTTCAAACAAGCGTTTCGTGTATCCACCGCTTGTCGCTCTGATTTCTGTCGGTTTTCTATTTGGCTTGCGAGGTAGTGTGAGGAGACGGGCGAGCACGAATAGTATATAGGTAACATGTTTAACGATAGTCCGACGCTCTATGTGAGACATCAGAATGTTGACAAGGTTAGCGATAATAGATAGTAGAATCGTGAATCTGTCGAGATATTGTAAAATCGATTTGAGCCAATCAAAAAAAGTCCAATAAAGGAGCAGAACCATGAAAACCCAAGTTGTTACAATCCTAACTTTAATCATCGGGATCGTTCTTACCACCGGTGCCATCGCTGCCGGCGAAGGCGACGCCGTCGAATCACTTGTGTTTCCCGCAAGTTATAAAGCGGGGAGCGTTTCCAATGGCGGCACCATCACCGGAACGGTTAAGTTTGAGGGCGAAGCCCCTACAATGAAAAAGCTTGAGATTACCAAGAATCCTGAAGTCTGCGGATTGACCGATAAAATTGATGAATCGGTTGTGGTAGGCGAAGGCAACGCCTTGAAAAACACCATCGTCTATCTGATGGATATCTCTTCAGGTGAAGGATTTGCGAAAGGTGCGAAGGTCAAATATCAAATTGATCAGAAGGGTTGTCAATTCGATCCGCATGTTCGTCTGCTGCCCGTCGGACAGCGGCTGACCATGCTCAACCCCGACAAAATCATGCACAACGTTCACATCTTTAGTAAGGAGAACCCCGCCTATAACAAGTCGCAACCGGGAAGCAGACGGAGAATGCCGGTGAAAGCAGTCAAGAAGGCGGAAGGACCTGTGGCTGTCAAATGCGACGTGCACGGTTGGATGAAAGCTTGGATTGCCTACATTCCTCATCCATATTTTGCAGTCACCGATGAGAACGGGGCTTATAAGCTTGAGAACGTGCCGCCGGGAACATACAAACTTGGATATTGGCATGAAGCATGCGGAACGAATAATGATGCGCCTGCTTCGGTGACTGTGGATGCCGGTGGAAGCGTTATGCAGGATTTTGCGCTATCCCTCAAGAAGTAGAGGTAACATTCGAACTCCGATCATTGCGGCATTTTCAATAAAGTTTAATACTCTTCGACTACTTGCCGATAAGTTTTTGCATTCTGAGCCGGTATGAAGGGCGATTGTAGCATCCTTTAAAATTTTAATTAAAGATGCGTCCGGTTGAAGTTGAAAACCTCTCACACGCCTATGGTGACCGAATCGCCTTGGCGGATGTCAGTTTTCGTATCAATGCGGGAGAGATTTTCTCCTTTCTTGGCCCAAACGGCAGCGGTAAGTCGACGCTCTTTAAGATTCTTGCAACCTTAATTCCGGTGGAGCACGGAGAAGTCACGCTCCTCGGACACAACGTGGCTACCCAATCGTGGCGCGTCAGAAAGCACCTCGGGGTCGTTTTTCAGCATCCAAGTTTGGATGTGAAACTCACAGTCGCAGAGAATCTCCGGCATCACGGACATCTCTACGGGATGTGGGGGACAGACTTGAAACGCCGCGTCGGGGAAGTGCTCAACCAACAGGATTTGACCGACCGAGCGGGAGATCTTGTAGAGACGCTCTCCGGAGGGTTGAGACGTCGTACCGAACTTGCCAAAACGTTGCTCCATCAACCGAGATTGTTGTTACTTGACGAACCGAGCGCAGGACTTGACCCGATTGCGCGTCGGAAATTGCTTGAATCGTTGGATAATCTGCGTGAAACGGCGGAAGTCACGGTCATTCTGACTACACACAATCTGGATGAGGCTGAAACCTGCGATAGGGTCGGAATTCTCAACTCGGGAGAACTAGTTGCCGTCGGAGCGCCGGATGAACTAAAAAGTCGAGTCAGCGGAGATGTTGTTATCGTAGATTCTCCAGTCCCCGGACAACTGGCGCCGAAAATAAGTCGGCAATTCGGGTATGAGGTCGCACCAGTTGGCGACGTGTTGCGTGTTGAATGCGATCGCGGACACGAGTTTGTTCGTGATGTTGTCGCTGCATTTCCATCGGAGATTCGCGCTGCCCGCTTCGGAAAACCGACGTTGGAGGATGTTTTCATTAAACTGACAGGACACCGATTCGTCTCATAAGCTTCTCGTCGTAGCGTTAGAAGGAATCTCGGAGTAAGCGGCATTGTGATTAGAGCCCCAGGGGCTGGAAGTCGTATAATAGCCGAGAGTTGATACATGTGTTAGAGAAAATGAGTTGTGTCTTTAATAGCGAGAATCTTATTCCCCGTGGCGACAATCTGGTGGCGTGAAATCATCAGATTTCTGCGTCAGCGGAGCCGTTTAGTCAGCGCAATTGCGCAACCATTGATATTTTGGCTTCTGCTGGGTGGCGGGTTAAACGCTTCATTCCGTCCGTCGGGACTTCCTGAAGAAACAAACTATATTACTTATTTCTACCCTGGCGTCTTGGCGCTCGTCCTGTTGTTCACTGCGATTTTTTCAACCATCGCCGTAGTGCAAGACCGACGAGAAGGATTTCTTCAAGGCGTTTTAATTGCTCCGGTTTCCAGATGGAGCGTCGTGTTCGGACAAGCGTGTGGCGGAACTACATTAGCGCTCGTTCAAGGTGCACTTTTTCTCGTGCTGTCGCCAATTATTGGATTGTCCTTCAGTTTTGCTTCTGTTCTGTCAACTGTTGGTGTGATGGTGCTTCTGAGTTTTGGTCTTACGAGCCTGGGGTTGGCGATTGCGTGGCGCATGGATTCGACACAAGGATTTCATGCAGTGATGAATCTTATCCTCATCCCGATTTGGCTGCTATCCGGGGCGTTTTTCCCCGTAGCCGGGGTGTCACCGCTGCTTGAATGGGTGATGAAAATAAATCCCTTGACCTACGGCGTCGCAGCGTTACGACGATGCCTCTATCTCAACAATCCTTCAGTGGTTGGAGAGATTCCGCAACTGACTTTATCGCTCGTTGTTACCGGTCTGTTCTGTATTGTGATGTATTTTGGCGCTGCTCAAACAGCGTATCGTCGCGTGAACATTACGTGAGAGAAACGCTCTCCAACGAATTCAGCGACCCAGAAAGGAGATTTTAATGAAATGCTGAAATGGCTGAATTTCCCTGAATGGCTTCCAGAAAATGCGTCTACTTTTGGAGAAGGAGTAGATAACCTCTTTATCCTAATCTACTGGATTACCGCCATCGTGTTTATAGCTGTAATGGCGGTGCTTATTGCCTTCATGATCAAATACCGCTTTAAAGAAGGACGCAAAGCGGATTACATTGAAGGTAGCACAACCCTCGAAATCACATGGACGGCTGTGACGACCGTCATAGTATTCGGACTAGCCATGTTGAGTTTGCCGCAATGGAACAAACTCAAAATCCCGTCCCAGTTCCCTAGCAGTCCTGACGACGTCCTAGTTCAAGTCAGTGGCAAACAGTTCAACTGGGACATGACGTATCCAGGTCCTGACGGCCAACTGGGGACTGACGACGACCTGACGCTTGAGAATCAGTTACACGTACCGGTAAACAAGGTCGTGCACGTCAAACTTACATCGGAAGACGTCATCCACAGTTTTTTCTTACCGAATATGCGAGTCAAGCAGGATGCCTTGCCTGGTCGGACCATTGACGTGTGGTTTGATGCAACGAAGGTAGGCAAGTACGAAATCCCATGTGCCGAACTTTGCGGATTTGGGCACTCCGGAATGCTCGGATATCTAAATGTCCATACGGATGATGCTTATGCGAAGTGGGTAGAAGAAGCTTGGAAATGACGGCGAGCAGTGCGCCGAGGAACATTATCATCCCCGATGACAAGTTGTTGAGCTACTTGCTGTTGCCTCGTGAGGAAAATGATAAGTCCAAATACCTTAATTCCGCTGGATATAACTTAACCAGTTGGGAGGTTTTGGCACGCGACCTTCGCCAGCTTATCCAATCTAATGAACTGTTAAATGCCAAAACTTCAGCCTATGGCACAAAGTATGAAATTAGAGGAGCCCTCAAAGGCCCAAATGGGCGCACATTACACGTTGTGACAATCTGGATTAAACTAGATGCGACAGACAGCCTCCGCTTTGTAACCTTATTTCCGAATCGGGAGGTAACATAGAAATGGGAATTCAACTTTATCAGCGGGTGGCATTCGTGAGAGATGTGCCTGAGCACAACCTAATTAAAGGCGATGTGGCTGAAGTGGTCGAACATCTGCCCGCGACTAAAAATAGTGGGGGTGAGGAAGGCTATGTGCTTGAAGTATTCAACGCTGTTGGAGAGACCATTGATGTCGTTATAGTTTCTGCGTCAACAGTAAAACCGCTTACGGAGGAAGAAATCCTTCACGTGCGTCCTTATCTCCAACACAACCGTCAAAATCCGAGGCTGCCACATCTCGAGTAGAAGCCGAAACTGTAAAATCAAAAGGGCAAATCTAAAAGTTGCTTGGATTTTCCGTTCAGTTATAAGATAATCAATTGCCTTGATAATGAAAGGAGTTCGTGTCGAATGAATGATCACGCAAATGAATCGCATGACCATCATCACGAGGAAAGTTTTGTCAGTAAGTACATCTTTTCTCTCGACCACAAGATGATTGGCAAGCAATTCTTAATTTATGGATTGATTATGTTCATAGTCGGCGGTGGACTTGCGTTACTGTTCCGCTGGCAGCTTGCTTGGCCCGATAAGCCTCTCCCAATCATCGGGGTTTCTCAGGAATACCTTGACGAAGGAGAAATCGTCTCCGGCGCAGACAAAATGTGGGAGAAGTGGGGCGAGGACGATGAGGAGAACTGGTTTGAGCGAACGATGCACGCCGGTATCATTGGACCAGAGTTCTATAATGCGCTGTTTACCATGCACGCTACCATCATGGTTTTCTTCGTCGTCGTACCGTTGCTTGTTGGTGCGTTTGGAAATTTCCTCATTCCACTGATGATTGGCACCCGAGACATGGCGTTTCCTGTGCTAAATATGTTGTCCTTCTGGACGAGTGTGCTCGGCGCTGTTATCATGATGGCGGGGTTTTTCGTCCCGGGTGGACACGCCGCCGCGGGTTGGACCGGATACGCGCCGCTATCTTCGGTTCCGGACTTTACAGGTGTAAACTGGGGACAGAACCTCTGGTGCATCGCGCTTATTGTCATGGGCGTTTCCTCGCTAATGGGGTCGATAAACTACATCACCACCGTCATTAACATGCGCGCACCGGGTATGACCTACTTCCGTCTCCCGCTGGTCATCTGGTCGCTCTTCATCGTTGCAATCCTCCTGTTACTTGCGTTTCCTGTCGTGGCCTCTGCGCTTGCGTTGTTGCTTTTCGATAGAATGGCAGGGACGTCCTTCTTCACGGCGGCAGGCGGGGGCGAACCACTTCTCTGGCAGCACCTCTTCTGGTTCTTTGGCCATCCGGAGGTCTACATTCTGATACTGCCGGGCATGGGGCTTGCGTCGGAGATGATTTCGGTCTTTTCCAGAAAGCCGATTTTCGGATACAAGTCAATGGTATTCGCCATGATTTCCATCGCCTTTCTTAGCTGGGTCGTGTGGGGACACCACATGTTTCAGAGCGGGATGAACCCGGCATTAAGTATGGGTTTCATGACGACGACAATGTTGATTGCCGTTCCTTCGGCGATAAAAACCTTTAACTGGTTGGGCACTCTATTCCGTGGATCGATTCGATATACAGTGCCCATGTTGCATTCGCTTGCTTTTGTCTCCATGTTCGTAATCGGCGGGCTAAGCGGTATCTACATGGCAAACTCGCCTGTGGACATCCACATCCACGATACTTACTACATTGTCGCGCATATCCATTATGTGGTCTTCGGCGGAAGTGTATTTGCGTTGTTCGGGGCAATCTTCTACTGGTTCCCCAAAATGTTCGGGCGACACATGAGTGCGACACTTGGGAAGATTCACTTCTGGCTGTCATTCCTTGCCTTTAACGGTGTCTTTTTCCCAATGCATATCATTGGTGTTGGTGGACATATGCGCCGTATTTCCAACCCTCTGCAGTATGAATTTCTGCAAGGTTTTCAATCGATAAACGTGTTTATCACTATCTGTGCATTTATTCTGGGTGCCGCACAGATACTCTTGTTGGTAAATGTGTTCTGGAGTATATTTAAAGGGAGGGTGGCCGAACAGAATCCGTGGCAAGCGAACACCCTTGAGTGGCAGGCGCCAACCCCGGTGCCGCACGGCAATTTCGGTCAGATCCCGCATGTCTACCACGGCCCCTACGAGTATAGCGTTCCCGGTGCTGATGCAGACTGGATTCCACAGACGCAGGCGGACGGCGAACCTTCTCACGGTGAACCGGTACCAGCGGGCGCTACTGCAGATTAACCACGTCTTGGGTTGCGGACGGCAGGGGTACGGGTTGATTAGCCATAATTGGCAAAGACTAATCGGTGTCCGTGTTCGTCCGCACCCCCATTGTTGTTGTATTTTTTGGGTCGCCTTTTAGTGGTTTATTCGCTAAGTGTTTAATCCTTACGAGACTGTCACAAGAAGCTGTTCTACCACGTCGGTAGGTGCGGTTTCTAACCGCACCGGCACCCAACACTAACCATATTTTTTTGGAAAATAAACCATTTAGAAGCATTGGGTTTAGATTAATAGCCTTTCCATGAGTTTGACATGTATAATGTTTGGCTTCACCGGGTCGCTGTATTGACAGCAGTGATGACCTTTATTCTAATATGCATGGGAGGGCTTGTAACCAGTACAGATTCAGGGCTTGCCGTTCCCGATTGGCCCACGACATTCGGATACAACATGTTCCTCTATCCTTTGTCGAAAACAGTAAGCGGTTTTCTGCTCAGTATCGATCCGAGTTTGCAATCCGATCTAGAGAACGGCAACCTCTCCGACAATTTGCGGAGTGCGCTTGAAAACAATGAGATTTCAATTTCAGAGAATGCTGTAATCTCGACTGAAGTAGAAGGGGACAGGTGGAGACTCACGGATAGTGAGCATGAACGAGTCTATACTCTGATTAAATCGGACTCGAGACTGGATGTCTACGTACACGGCGTTCTCTACGAACACACCCATCGATTAATCGGTTCAATCGTCGGGGTGCTAACGATTCTGTTGTTGGTAGCAATTTGGGCAAAGGACGATCGGGGATGGCTTAAATTGCTTGGCGCGATCGCACTTCTTGCAGTCATCGCGCAAGGTGTGATGGGCGGTCTGCGGGTGACACACCTTAGCAGAGTCCTCGCAATTGTGCATGCGTGCTTTGCCCAAGTGTTTTTTGGGTTGACCGCAAGTTTAGTGTTGTTTACCTCACGCGGATGGTTGCAAACTTGGCAGAGAATCGAAGATGCGGGTGTGTCGCGCCTGAGACGGCTTAGTGGCATTACGTTAGTGCTCATTTATGTTCAATTCATCTTCGGTGCCATTCTGAGGCATACTGGGACTCGACTTGATGCCCATCTGCTTTTTGCCGCCTTGGTGACAATTCACGTATTTCTGCTTTCTGGACGGGTGTTAAGAGATTACTTAGGCTATTTTCGGCTTGTACGTCCTGTATTGGTACTCAGCGGTTTGCTTGCTGTGCAACTGGTCTTGGGCGGCGCGGCATACGTTGCTGAATTCAGTGCGGTTGGTAAAGTTGTGTCTTCTTCCGTGGGCGTGATAATCACGACTGGCCATGTTGCAATCGGCGCATTGATGCTGATCATGTCCGTCGTAGTTACCGTGAGTGTTTATCGTCTTACAAGCACAAGCCAGACCTCTTGATGAGTAGAAACGTTAATGATAAAAATCAAGCGACCGATCAACTGAGATCAACCGAACGAACAGTGAGGGCGATAGAGATCCCATAGCGAAGGATCAAGCGAATGGATAATGAGTGCGATAGTGAGTCCCGATAGTAAATTCCAGCGCGATTACCTCTATTCATTTTAGGTATGCACATGATGTCAACATCTCAGACGCTAGGCAATGACCTGTCCGAGTTTAGCCGGCGAGTGTCAACTTTCGTGGAGTTGACGAAGCCGCGACTCGTAGCAATGATACTGATTACAACCTCGGCGGGCTTTTATCTTGCATCTTCAAATTCGTTCAATTGGCTTCAACTTGTTCACGCAATTGTCGGCACCGGGTTGTCGGCGGCAGGAGTGTTAGCTCTGAATCAATACCTTGAACGCGATCTGGATGCACAGATGGTACGAACATGCAACCGTCCCCTGCCGGACAAGCGTGTCGAACCGACGACCGCGCTATTCTTTGGCGTGTTACTGACCGTGGGCGGCCTCGCATTTACGGCATTCTACGTTAACTCGTTAAGCGCATTGGTCATCTCTGTTATCGTCGTGACTTATCTGTTCATCTATACACCGCTCAAGCAGAAGTCACCGCTCTGTACCGTTGCCGGCGCGGTTCCGGGGGCATTGCCGCCGGTTATCGGCTGGGCTGCTGCACGAGAAACAATCAATATTGAAGCGTGGATACTTTTCGCCATTCTCTTTCTTTGGCAGCTTCCTCACTCCCTGTCGATTGCATGTATCTACCGCGACGAATACGCACAAGCGGGATTCCGATTGCTTCCGGTTGTTCATCCGGATGGCAAGAGCACGAGGCGACAAATTGTCAGCAACTGTTTGGCTCTTCTCGTCGTAGCATTGCTGCCCACATTGATTGGCATCGCGGGTATCCTTTACTTCTTCGCCGCACTAGTATTGAGCGTCAGCTTTCTTGCGTTCGGTATCAAGTTGTCGGTTTCTCCTACAACCGTATCTGCAAAACGGTTGCTATACGCCTCATTGGTATATCTGCCGCTTGTGTTTATTGCAATGGCGCTTGATAAGACCGTGTGAGGGGATGAGGAATTTTAGCTCGGATGAATGACCACGAAAAACAAAGCAGAAACCGGCGCATCGGGTTGCTGCTGTTTGCAATCTTTGTCGTCCTATTTATTTTCGCAACGATTGTCGCACTTGTGAAAAACTAAAGTACAACAAATGATTTATACTCCACGCTGCTGAGAAGTGCTTATTTTGTAGGAGCGATCTCCAGGTCGCGACCCATTTAAATCTTGGTAGTCCCAGAGGGATCAAGCGAATGGATAATGAGCGATCAACTGAGAGAATAACGAAGACGATAGAGATCCCATAGGGATCCCACAGCTGGAAACTACGGACGTTTCCCCATTCAATATTCGTTCGCTTGGTTCTGTCTCTACAATCGGCGAAGCAAGCCTTAAATCTTGAAAAGCGCAATTTCTGACAGCGCACGGTATAATACCATTCCTTGGGTACGCTAGGTGTTAAGTCTGATGACGGAAGCAGAACAAGCAACGTACGAACATACCGCTGATACAGGTCAACCCACGAGCAACGCCCGTTTAGCCATATTGATACTTCTTGGTGCGGAAATCATGTTTTTTGCAGGCTTGATTGGGACATTCCTCGTGTTTCGATTAGGCAGTGTGACGTGGCCCCCGCCCTCGCAGGCTGATGTGCGATTACCGATTGGCGTCACGGGGATCAATACAATTGTGCTGTTGTTCAGTGGTTATACCATGATACGCGCGCTGTTATCAGCGCGTAAGGATAGCCAGAAAGAACTTCGACGTTGGCTGCTCGTGACTGGCATTCTCGGTGCAATATTCCTTGTTGTACAAGGCTCCGAATGGGTTCGCCTAGTGCATCACGGTTTTACGCTTTCGTCGGGAGTTTACGGTTCAATTTTCTACGTCCTTATCGGTTGTCATGCCCTGCACGCTTTGGTTGCGGTTGTTTGGGAGTTAAGTGTTTTTGCCAAGGCATTGGGTGGATACTACTCAATAGATCGCCACGTTGGCGTCGAAATCTGCGCTATCTATTGGACATTTGTCGTGGTGCTGTGGCCCATACTCTATGTACTGGTCTATTTGGTCTAAACTAAGGAGAATCAAAGATAGCTTCCAATCACGGTAGCATTCTACTTGACGGGTCAGAGGGAAGTCGGAAACCGACGATTCGGGAACGTATTCATCGACTACACATCGTGAATAAGGAGATTTTCATGATTAACCGTTATTTTTCGCTCGTGTTGAGGGTTGTCGTTTGCGTGCTATGTGTGATGCCAACCGTAGTCCAAGCATGTCCCTCATGTAAGCTCGTTGATGACCCGATTGCTCAGGGCTTCAAATGGAGCATTCTGTTTCTTATGGCTATGCCCTATATCGTTTTTAGCCTGGTTGGCGGTGGAGTATTTTTTTCGATTAAGCGCGTCAAACAGCGTTACAAGCATGAATCGCATTCAGATATGAAAGGAGTATGAAAATTGTCGGAAACTGCAGCCATAGATCATTCTGATGATGTCTATGAGCCGTCTCTAACGCCTGACAGCCAAGGCAAGTTGGGGATGTGGCTCTTTCTCATTAGTGATGCAATGTCGTTTGGTGCGTTGCTCGCTGCCTACGGTGCGATCCGTGCCGGTGCAGCGCATTGGGCGCCTCCTTCAGAAGTGCTCGGTATAAACCTCACGGCATTCATGACCTTCTTATTGATTTGTAGTAGCGTTACTATGGTCAAGGCGCTTGAATCTATACAGAAGGGCAACCAATCGAAGATGTGTACTTACCTGGGTTTAACGATTCTGGGCGGGCTTATCTTCTTGGGACTGCAAGCGTATGAATGGACGCACTTGATTCAGCACGGTCTCACCCTAACCTCGTTGAAGCATGGAGTGTCCGGATCCGAACTTTTTGGCCCGACCTTCTACACGATTACGGGATTCCATGGTGCCCATGTGACCGGCGGTGTTATTTACCTAATTGTTATCTTTATTCAGGGGATGCGAGGCACATACACAGCCGACAACAATCACAAGGTAGAGATCCTCGGACTGTATTGGCACTTTGTGGACCTCATCTGGATCATGGTCTTTACCTTCATTTACCTACTGTAATCACGAAACGGAGAATTGAGATGGAACACGCTGAAAACGAACACCCGAATTACATGAAGATATTTTGGATTCTGCTTGCGCTCACAATCGCTGAAGTCCTTGTTGTCATCCCAGAATGGATTCCAACGATAGTGAAGGCGCTTCTACTAATCGGTATGGCATGTTCTAAGGCGGCTTACGTCGCCCTCTATTTCATGCACCTGAAATTCGAGCAGAAAACCTTGACAGCCATTGCGCTGACGCCCTTTATCATCTGCGTTTTTCTCGTGTTTATGCTGTTGCCGGATTTGATGGCTGATAACCGTCAAGCAGAAGAAGTCAAAGCCGAAACTCACGCGGTCGACACATCGCATTAAGGCGGGTTTTAAAAAGACGTTACTTATTGAGAGTGGTGTGGAGGGGATACAACTGGAAAGATGGGAGGGAATCTCCAATCTTCCATTCTTCCTTCAGAAAACCACGTTTAATGTTGAAATTTAATGTGAGACGTGGATGAATTCCGCGTTTTACGCTTTACTCTATGGAAGCCGAAGTCAAACGTCCGGAACAAGTTCTCTCAGCCAACAAGAGGATACTACGCGCATTTCTCTGGAGTGTGTTAGCTCTTGTGATTACCGCGATTGTCGTTGCGAACATTAAGTCGTTCGTGTATCAACCGAGAGAAACGTCAGAATCTGAGAGTCCGCTGTCGAGGCTGGCGGTTCATCATCAACTGCCGGATTTCAACTTGACCAATCAGCGTGGTCATGCGATGTCGCTCTCAGATTTAAGTGGTAAAGTTTGGGTTGCGGATTTTATCTTCACAAGCTGTCCCACCATCTGTCCGCCGATGACCGATGAAATGGTGCGGCTTCAGAATGAGTTTGCGTCCGAATCCGAGCTTCGTTTCGTCTCTTTCTCTGTCGATCCGGAGCGCGATACCCCCGCTGTGCTGTCCCGCTATGCAGACGATTTCGGTGTAGATGGCAGTCGCTGGGCATTTCTGACCGGTGAGAAAACCTCAATTTATCAGCTTGCGCACGACGGATTCAATCTGGCAACTGGACATCGAGGGAGTGAAATTCTGCACAGCACTCGCTTTGTTCTTGTGGACCGACAGGGAAAAGTACGCGGCTACTATGATAGTCGAAGTAAGGCCAATCTCAAGCGCCTTCGGCGAGACATAAAAACCTTGCTGAGATAGTCAATATCGCTTCGGAGAAAGAGGATCGAAATGATTGGGCTTGACGCACCACGGCTAGGTGTAGCGATCCTTATTTTCCTCATCAACCTTCCTTTCGGGTATTACCGAGTCCGTTTCAGAAGATTCTCTCGCCCTTGGGGACGAACCATCTATCTCCCGATTCTCATCAACGTCCTAACCCGTCGTTTTATTCTGCACTGGGATTGGACGGCCATTCCCTACCTTTTCACCGGAACAATCTTGGGACATCTTTTGGGCGGGTTCTGGGGGCGGAAGCAGGAAGGGAAGAGTCCGTCCTAGATGTTGCCGATTCAGCGAAGTGAGTAACGTGTCATAGGCGATGGCAGGTCGGTGAAAATTGTACTCAGTCGAAAGGGATTCGACAGCGATAGTGGTGGGCACCCGAGTCCGATTCTTCCCGACGGCAAGATGCTCAGCCTCCCAATTCCTGTAGCGCGGGACAAATTGGCATATCGTGACATCATTGCGCCCGAAGGCAAAACCTATGCAGAAATCATTCGGGAGTTGGACGCAGGGGCTAAGATTGAACGCAAAGGAGCTCATCTCGATCCCGATCTCGCGGCGCGATCAAAACCCCGTCCTTCAGACTGGCTTCCGGCATTTGGACAGATTGAGGGACCTGCGACGCATCTATGGAATCAAGGGGTTTCCGTAGGAGATCTGTTTCTATTTTTTGGCTGGTTTCGACATACCGAAGTGGTCGCTGACAGAATTCGATTTTGCGGAAGCGCCAGTGGCTTCCACGCCATTTTCGGTTACTTGCAGATTGGCGAGGTTCTTCTCGCTCATGAAGATGCTCGGCTTCCCGGTTGGCTAACTGATCACCCTCACGCCGCTACGGTACGTAGAAAAAGGAAGCGCAATACAATCTATGTCGCCGAGCCAAATCTGAGATTTCACAGGGCTTACCCCGGCGCCGGTGTTTTTCATTTCGATAAGCGCAAGTTGCTTACAATGAAAGGGGAATCAAGAAGTCGTTGGAATCTCAACCCGGAAATTTTCCGAGGCGTCAAAATCTCGTACCACTCGGACAACTCATGGAAGAACGGGTATTTCCAGTCGGCGGGCCGCGGTCAAGAATTTGTCATTCACGCAAATGAAAAAGTCGTTGAATGGGCTTTCTCTTTAATTAAAGATGCCAGCCTCTGGGAGCATTGAACAGGTCGTGATTACTTTGTTCTTGCCAATCAGGAATTTGGCGGCCCTCATCGGTAATGTTCGGCAAATATTTTAAATCTTTACCTTGACGAATAAACAAAACACATTCGGAAAAAAAATAAATCGGAGGAGGAAGGATGTTCAAGAAAATCTATGTACCTGTTGACAACTCGGACCATTCCGATGCAAGCGTCAACTTCGCCGTAGAGTTCGCCAAGAAATTTGGTTCGCAACTCATCGGTTCCCATGTCTACGCGGCGAAAATGCACGACGTGCGTTTCAAACAGATGGAGTACACGCTCCCCGAAGAATATCAGGACGAAGCCGAACTCGAAAAACAGCGCCGCATTCATGACACCCTAATCACGATGGGACTTCAGTTGATTTCCGACTCTTACCTCGAGGTAATGAAGAAAAAGTGCGCGGAAAATGACATTCTCTTTGAAGCGAAGATGCCGGAAGGTAAGCACTTCATTAAGCTGGTCGAGGATATACGGGAGAGCGATTACGACCTTGTGATAATGGGCGCCCTCGGTATGGGCGCGGTGAAGGACAGCCTGCTAGGCGGCGTCGTGGAGCGAGTTGCAAGGCGCATCCAGACCGACACTCTCGTCGTCCGAAATACCGAAGGGTTTCTTGACCAACCGGGGCATATCCTCGTCGGGATTGATGGTAGCCCCGAATCATTCGCCGGACTGAAAACAGCCATTCGCATCGGCAAGGCGTTTGACAGGCAAGTCGAGGCAATCGGCGTTTACGACCCTTATCTTCACTATGTCGTGTTCAATTCGGTGGTGAACGTTCTAACGGAGCGCGCATCCAAAACCTTTAGATTCAAGGAGCAGGAGCAATTACACGAAGAGGTTATCGACACCGGACTCGCCAAAATCTATCAATCCCATCTGGAAATCGCCCGCACCATTGCAAAGGAAGATCACGGTTACAATCTTAAAATCACCTTACTGGACGGCAAAGCCTTCGAGAAAATTCTGCAATACACGCGAAAGACTCAGCCATGGATGCTCGTGCTAGGGCGCATCGGTGTCCACAGCGAGACGGATATGGACATCGGCAGCAACACCGAAAACCTGTTGCGGCTCGCGCCGTGCAATGTGCTGCTCTCAAGCGACCGGTACGTGCCCAAAATTGATGTAAAAGCCGAGGAGACAGTTGTTTGGACGCAGGAAGCTATGGATCGAATGGCGAAAGCACCGCCGCAGATACAGGGCATCGCGCGAACAGCCGTCCACCGTTACGCAATTGAACGAGGTCATTCCGTGATTACCGAGAGCGTGATTGAGCAGGCGATGGAGGCGTTTATGCCGGGACGCTCGGCGGAGCGGATGACCAAGGTTGCCAAAGACATAGCGACACAAACGGTACTGGATTCGGATGCCGTCAAGACCTTTATCTGCGGCGATTGCGGCTACGCGGCGCGCGATCAGTTGCCTGTGAAGTGTCCGGTCTGCGGCGCGGGCGGCGACCATTTCCAGATGGTTGACAAAGAATCACTCCGAAGAGTCGCGGCTCAGGAGGGCGGTGTCAGTGAAGAACGAACTTTCGACGGGCTGCGGCTTCAGTGGTCTGATCAGGCGAAGAAAGCCTTGCGGAATGTGCCGCGCGGTTACATGCGGCGCAACGTCAAGGCGCGGATCGAAAAATCGGCGCGCACCCAGAAAATCGGCACCATCACGAACGACTTCGCCATGCGGATTGTGGATGAAAGCATGAATCAGGCGTCCGCGGTCCGCGAGGATGCTCCCGAACTCATAGCCACCGCCCAGTCCCGCGAATCCTCCGATGCCGCCCAAGAGGAAACATTCGAAAGCGCGTTTGAGTGGACCGCAGACGCCCGCGAACGCCTAAACCTCGTGCCTGCCGGATTTATGCGTAACATCACACTGTCCCGCGTAGAACAGCGGGCGCGGGAAGCGAATCTTACGACCATCAACTTGGAATTTGCCGCGCGGGTGATTGAGGAGGGGCGGAGTTTGGATAACGAAGTCCTTGGCACCTACTATCAGCAGGAACAGTAGAAAAGTTTGTAGGGTGGGCACCGCCCACCAGCCGGTTTTCTAAACGTTGCCTCGCACAATCAACGTTCCGATGAATCAAGGAAGTGGACGATATGAATGACTTTGGCGAATTGAAAAAAGTCCCATTGCGTGAAAAGTGGAAGCATGAGGCTAACGACTTTACACCCTGGCTGGCAGACAATATTGAAGCGTTAAGCGAGGCTCTCAGACTAGATTTAGAGGTCACGGATAGGGAGGCAACTGTCGGCGATTTTTCGCTGGATCTTCTTGCCGTGGACTTGATTAGTTCAAGCACAGTAATTATTGAGAATCAGCTATCTCAAACAGATCACGACCATCTTGGAAAGTTGCTCACATACGCGGCCGGCTTTGATGCGTCAATAGCTATCTGGCTGTCCGAGGAAGTTAGGGATGAACACCGACAAGCGTTAGAATGGTTGAACCAGAAAACGGATATAAACACTCAGTTTTTTGGAGTTGTTGTAGAAATTTTAAAGATCGACGATTCTTTGCCTGCCTTTAACTTTAAACCGGTCGTTTTTCCTGACGAATGGCAGAAATCTCAGCGACAGAGGGCTTCAACGAACACGTCTCCGAAACTTGAGAAGTGTAGAGAATATTTTCAATCGCTTATTGATGAATTAAGAGAGAGTCATGGTTTCCCTGGTACGAATTCTGCCAAAGCGAAGAATGCTTATCGTCAATACTTTGCTGCTGGCATCGGCAAGGCTTATTATCGAGCCAGTTTTGGGAGGGGTGGAATAGTATCCGTATCGGTGTATATGGAGGATAAAACCCTCTTTGACAAGTTGGCGACACGCGCGGTGGAGATTAATTCCAAGTTTGGTCGGGAATTAGAATGGGAGCGCCTAGACAAGAAGATACTGTCGACAGTTTCTGTTTATCGTGATGGCAGTATTGAATCCTCCCAGAGTGAGTTGGAAGAAATCAGAGAATGGCACATTGAGAATCTGCTAAAACTCAAAGAGGTGTTCACGCCGGAAATCAGACGTGCATTAGAGACGATTGATAACGGTGAATTGTAGCCGCCCACTTTTGCCATCTGCGAGACGATGGCGATTGCAGTTTGTTGAACAATTTTCGGCACACCCCCTTCCGATACAGAGCGTTTATGTTCAAGGGAAGTGACGATGAAACCGGCACAAACAACTCTCTTTCCGACTGCCGATCTGAAGCCGACTACAGGTGCCAGGCAAGGAAAAACCATTGAACGCCTAAAACGGCTCGATACCGATGCTGAACTTAGGGAACGCCTTATTCCCTATTGCCGGCTAAAGCGCGGCGAGATTTGGGAGGACGCGACAAGCGGTCACAGAGTTGGAGTCCTAGATGCGACAAATCAGGACGACATTGATCGCCTCATGGGCGGCGAGAAAACAGGTTTAATCGTCAACGACCCTCCTTACAACGTTGCGGTCGGTAATTCAAATACCGCTAATCTCTCAAAAATTGATCTTGCCTCATATCTCGACTTCTCCAAAAGATGGGTCGCATGTGCACGTCGAATTTCCAAGCCGAACACGCATCTTTACATCTGGATGGGAACTGACTATAAAGAGGGCTTCCAACCCCTCCCGGATTTTATGATTCTGATGAGGGAATTTCCAGATTTCAGACCGAGAAACTTCATCACACTCCGCAATCAACGAGGTTACGGTACGCAGAAAAACTGGATGTGGGTACGGCAAGAACTGCTTCACTACGTTAAAGGTAAGCCCGATTTCACTGTGACTTATACCGACATTCCCAAGACACTCCGAGGATATTACAAGGACGTCGACGGTCAGATGATGGAAAACCTTGAGAGAAGCCGGTCAGAAACTATACGTCCCGGAAACGTCTGGGTTGATGTCCAGCAAGTGTTCTATCGAATGGAGGAAAACGTCCCGGGCTGTTATGCCCAAAAGCCACTGAGAGCCATCCAGCGCATCGTCGATTCAAGCAGCAACGAAGGCGACCTCATCCTTGACTTTTTCTCCCATTCAGGAACGGTTCTGATGACGGGAGAAGTGTCCCACCGGAGAGTCTACACCCTTGACAACGATCCAATCTTCGCCGAAATGACGATACGCCGACTTGAGCATTATCGGGAAACCGGAAGCACCGGCTGGCAGTGGCAAAATCCTTTTCCTGAATTGGAGACGGCAGGCCCCGGGTTTTGATTATGAACCAAGAGGAATTGCGATCTTACCTCGAACATCTTATTGGGGCTTTAGAAAATGCGAACCAAGAATTGTTGCGAGTTAGGCTGGAAAGTCTCGTGTCCGCTTTTCCCTTCAACGAGTACGAATACATTCTCACATTTCTTGTTGATCGCCGCGTAATCTCCTTCAACGAATATGAGGAACTTCGTAACAATTATGTTTCTGCAAACCGTTATCTGGATCTTTTCAGTTTAGCGCCAAGAGTTTTCGGTCAAATCTGGGGTGAAAAGCACGTTATGGACCTTGATAAAGGGTTCGAGAAACCAGACAAAAATCTTGACCCCGACTACAATGGACAGTACGACCTTTGGATTGAAGGTGGACGCGTCGAAGTCAAAGCCGCGCGAGCCAGCCATACGAGGAAGCGTGGGAACATTGCTTCGAAAGCACTTCAGTGGGGTGAGGAAGCGCCTTTCTGGATGAACTATCAACAGTTAAAACTTGATATCTGCGATGTTTTTGTCTTTATTGGTGTTTGGGTTGATTCGATCGTGTACTGGGTGATGTCCAACCAAGAAGCCAAACAGAATGACTATCTCAGTTACCAACATCGGGGCGGCATTGAGTATCTGATTGGTGTCAGGGATACCAATATCCAAGAGTTCAATCCCTTCAAAGTTGGCGCAATGGCGTTGGCGCAAGCGGTCATTGCTAAGGCGAAACATTGATTTGCCCGTAAGGTGGTATAACAAGACGTCATGTTTGATGGGGCTTCGGTTTATCGAATGGGTTGAAACATACTCTGATAGAATCTAAAAACAGTGTTAGGTCAAAAGGATTATTTTTCGCTTTCTTGCATTCAACCACGTCTTGTGCTACCATTTCAACCAATCGACATCACGAGTACACTGGGCAATCATCTATCAAATAGGAGAAAATATGAGGAGTTTTAGCATAACGAAATGGCTTCCGGCGTTGGCATTGGTGCTACTCTGTAGCGGAATTTCCGGCTGCGATCTCGTCCAGCAAGCACTTTTTTCGGACCTTCCAGAGGACGCCGATGCAGTCCCTCTTCGTGTAACCATGATCTATCCGAGCGATTGCATCGGCGACTCCGGTTACTGTGATAGTTTCCATATAGGCGTCAGAACCGCCGAAGCAGAGCTCGGGATTAGTCTTACCGAGGTCGCCGAAATGGGAAGCGATCTGGTAGTGGCTGAAATGCAGTTAAGAGAAGCCGCTCAAGATTCGGACCTCGTTTTGACGGCAGGTTTCCAAATGGGCATCCCCCTAGCGAAAGTGGCGCCCGACTTTCCCGATACGAAATTTGCAATCTTTGATGTCGCGCTTGACGTTCCCAATGTTGCATCTGTCCGTTACAGGGCAAACGAAGGCTCGTTTCTAGTCGGGGCAATCGCCGCCTTGAAATCCGAGAGTGGGCAAATCGGCTATATTGGGGGAGCCGATGTTCCGCTATTACATGAGTTTGAAGCCGGTTACATCGCCGGTGTTCACGCCGTCAATCCTGACGCTGTAGTTGCCGTGGAGTACATCGGTGACGATGCGACCGCCTTTGAACGGCCAGATAAAGCCAAAGAGATGGCATTGGCACAATATGGGAGCGGGGTTGATGTAATCTATGCTGCCGCAGGCGGATCCGGCAACGGAGTTCTTGAAGCGGCGAGGGAGCAGCAAAAGTTCGTTATTTGGGTTGACTCCAACGGTAACTATCTCGAACCCGGCATAGTCTTGACGAGCATGGTCAAAGAACTTTCGGCTTCCGTAATTAAAGTAATCCATGAGACCATCAATGGCACATTCATGGGAGGAGAGCGTTACCTTGGACTTGAAGACGGCGGAGTCAGCTATGCCATTGATGAACACAATCAATCTCTGTTTTCCGACGAAATCGTGAGTCGTGTGGAATCGTTGAAAGCACAAATCGTTTCTGGCGAAATTGTTGTTCCGGATGAGATTGTGCTCCCACGCGAACAAAGCCAATAAGCCCGTCGCTGCAAGGACAAAGCCCAACGCCTGTCCATGTGGAATGATTCAGTTGGCAAACGGCGCGAGACCTACGATGTGGGACTTTGATTGCATCCCAAGTTGACAAGACGTTTAACGGAAGTGAATTATTAGTTAATCTGCAAGCCGCATCCAAATGAATTGAGAGACCGAGATTGGAAATGACCGCTAAAAATCCATTGAATTTTGCCGAAATTCTTGTGTGTCTTGATGGTTCAAAGTATTCTCAGGCGGCAGTTGAATATGCCGCGCAAATCGCCGCGGAGCACGGCGCGGCGCTAACCGGCGTCGGTGTAATCGATCTTCCCGGAATCCTGCGTGCAAGCGGTCCCGCTCCGATTGGCGCCATACGCTCCGATGAACTTGCCGAGCAACACCACGTCAAAGAGGCGCGGCAGAACGTCTCTCAGATCCTGGGAGACTTCGAGAAAACTTGTCAGGAGAAGGGTATTCGCCATTCCATCCATTCGGAAACCGGCAGCCCGTTTCGGGAAATTATTGAGGAATCTAAATTTCACGACTTTATTATCCTTGGGCAAAAGACCTTTTTTCGACACGGCTTCGGACGCGAGCGAGGAAACACTCTGCATAGAATTCTGCAAAACGGATTGACAGCAGTTTTTGCCGTCCCGGATTCTGTCAGAGAGATCAGAAAAGTGCTTATTGCGTACGATAATAGCGTCCAAGCCACCAAAGCGATTCAGATGTTTCTGCTTCTTCACATTTGGAATCAGTGCGATATCACTCTCCTGAACATCAACAGCGATGCGGCTCGCGCAAAGCAGATGCTTGACAGGCTTGGCGAGTACGTGGGCAGATATGGGATACAACCGGCTAAAGTGCACTTGAGAGGGCGGCCGGATAAAGCCATACTGTCCTATATCCAAGAGCGTGAGATTGATCTACTCGTCATGGGAGCCTATGGCAAACGATCTGCGTCAGAGTTTGTCTTTGGTAGTGCGACGAAATCCCTCGTTACTCATGCCGGCATACCGCTGTTTATCTATCATTAAAGGATTTTCGTGTCTGGATTCAGCAACAATCTCCTTATGTCGTCTCAACTTCTCGGTGTGTTGTTGCGGACGGTAGTAATCGGGGTCAAGTCGAGTTCTGGGCACCGTGAATCATGAAAACTTATAGCGACCTCCCAGACGATGGCGGATCTGACATTGCCGGGCAAGTGACTCAGCAAGTTAGTCGTTTAAGAAAACGGCTAAACTCGGTACAAAATATCGTTGCCATCATGAGTGGGAAGGGCGGTGTGGGAAAGAGTTCAATAACGGCGAATCTCGCTTCTGTCCTCGCCATGCGGGGTAACAGCGTTGGCGTACTTGATGCTGACATCAACGGGCCTTCAATCGCCAAGATGACAGGCGTGAGAGAGGCACAAGTTGAGTATGGTGCAGATGGTGTTAAACCCGCCGTCAGTCCGCTAGGAGTCAGAGTCATGTCGATGGCTCTGTTTCTGAAGGATGACGAAACACCTGTCCTATGGGAAGCCCAAACGCAGAAAGATGCATTCACGTGGCGAGGGACGATGGAGATATCAGCGCTCCGCGAGTTTCTGTCGGACACCGAGTGGGGGAGCCTCGACTACCTCCTAATCGATCTGCCCCCAGGCACGGATCGATTGCCGAATCTAGTTGATTTGTTGCCAACCCTGAGTGGGACGATTGTCGTCACGATCCCTTCTGGCGTCTCGCAACTTGTCGTCAAGAAATCGTTGACGATGGCGAAGAAGCTACTCAACACACCGATCATCGGTCTCGTCGAAAATATGGCGGCATACGTTTGCGCGGATTGTGGAAAAACTGAAGACCTGTTTCCTGCGGGCAACACGGAAGAAATGGCGCGTGAATTTGAAGTTCCATTCCTCGGCAAGATACCGTTCGATCCGCGAATCTCTATGGCTGGCGACAACGGTTGCGCATTCGTGGAAAGATACGCCGACACCCCGGCGAGCCACAGCATAACGGAAATCGCGGAAAAAACAGAATCCTTTTTCAATAACAATGCAGAACGTGTGATTTAGGTTACCGTACGCGAGTTTGGAATATGCAGTTGTTTTCTCATGAATACTCCGATGGGAACCATTCAATGGAATGTCGGCGAGGAGATACATCTTGATCGAATCACTAATTTCGATGCGGAAACGTTCTTAGAGGCACATCCCGATTTACAAGTTGAGGTTAGAATAGGTGAAGGTCGTCACATCGCAGAGGCCGCAGACAAAGTTAGAATGCTTGACCGTTCGATTCGTCAACTTGAAAAATTGCTCCGAGAAGGAAGAACAGATAGCGAAGGCGCAGAGAGAATCAAGACTGCAATAGACAGAGCAAAAGCGGATGCGAGAAAAATTAGAAAAGCCCTTGATTCACATGTGAGCTTGTAAAGAAAGGTTGGAATTCTAGCCTCCGGTTTCGTAAAGAGTATTGGCGCGAGGAAAGAGAAATGTGTGAATTAACGAGCGGTTTAGCAAAATTGAAGAATCTATGTCAAAACGGACAGGTAACAGAACGTACGTTTTACGAGATAGCTCATCCATTAGCTGAAAGACGTTTTGAACCGCTACGCAAATATTTGATTGGGTTGTTGGAATCTTCCAACGCGATATGCCGTTTGAATGCAGTCCATTTGTTGAGTGGCCATTGGCCCGAGAAGCAAGGCATTGGAGAAAAACTAATTGATTTGCTGAAAAACGATCCCAACGACGATGTCCGCATGATTTCTGCGAGTGCACTATCGCACATCAAATATGCTGAATCACGAGAAGTGTTGCATCAGTGTGCCATTGACCCGAAGCAGGCAACTTTTGTCCAAGAAAGTTGTATGGACGCCATTCGTGTCCTAGATGGAACTTCGCAAGTTCAAATTCTTCGCGAACAACTAAGTCAGATTGAGAATGGGAGCGGGTAAAAACCAATCACTCGTTGAAATCACACAATTTATAACGCATCAAGACTGATGTTTTGCGGCCGAAAGTCAACCTTGAATCATCGGATGATAGACAATCGGTAAGCATCAAGTCACAGAGTTTTTTCGAACAAATATGTGTTTGTCATCTTCCGGCTCCGGAGTCAACCAATGAAATTCTTATGCCTTGAATGCAACACAGCCATGAAATTCAAAGAATCGAAAACGCCCGAAGGGGGCTCTTTAACTGCAATCTTCGAGTGCCCGGACTGCTTTGGGGAAATTGCCATGCACATGAACCCGTGGGAAACCCAAATGCTCAAATCCCTTGACGTTCAGCTTGGCGGCAAGAGCGAAACCGCACCTCCGATGCAGATGGTGCGTTCCTTTCTGAGCGATCACAAAGAGGGAACGCTCTCGTCGAGTCATACGCCCCAGCCAACGTCCTCAACTGCCTCCGAGTCGGAAGAGGGTGGTAAATGTCCATTTACGTCGGTGGTTGCAGACGCGTTTCAGGCGCAGGAATCCGAACCGACGGTTCTCGTATGGACAGAAGAAGCGCTTGAACGCCTAGATCGGATTCCGAGTTTTGTCCAATCGATGGCTAAAGCCGGAATCGAGGAATTCGCCCGGGAAAAAGGGATAGCTGAAATAACGGGCGAAGTGATGGACGCCGCACGCGGCAACTTCGGCATGTAGCACCGTGCGCCAAACGAAATACGAGGGCGCCCTCAGGTTACAAGTTCCACCGATTTATGCGCACGTCCGTCGAACTCATCATACGCTGGATTCACCTTGTTGCCGCAATCGTTTGGCTGGGCGGAATCTTTTTTTCGTTGAGCATCGCGGCGCCGGTACTAAGGAAACATGTGTCCGTCGTACGAGGTATTCAACACACCGTAGCAGTTCGGAATCGTCTGCGCCACATTATCCGTTTCACCATCCATATACTCCTAATCACGGGCGCGATGAATGCCTTCATGGTGGGTTTGAACACTCAGATGAATTTTCCGCAGGACTACGTCATTGCGTTTGTGGCGAAACTTGCTTTTGTCGGATTGATGACGCTATTCCATAGCCTGCATCTCGCCGTTTTCAATAGGCGGTTGGAAACAGCGGCGACGAACCCAAACGTCGACGAGTTAGAGGTTGTGAAGCTGCAACGGCTGACGGACGTATTTGGAATCGCCGCAGTACTCGCCGGCCTCGTCGTACTTGCTCTCTCCTTGCGATTGGATGTGGGGTAATGAATTGGGAGTTGGATTCGCAACGCGCGAAGATGGAAAGGTTGGATTGGGGAAAAAGTCCGGAATTATGGATACTAAAATCCAAGCCGTCTCGTGGAATATCACGCGGCTGTGCAATCTCAAATGTGAACACTGCTATCTTCCCGCCGGATTTGTGGATACCAACGAATTCCCGACCGGGTACTATCGAGATGCGGAGTTGACACAGTCGCAATGTTTCCGTGTGATCGATGAGATTGCCGAAGTCAATCCCAACATCCTCCTGATTCTCACGGGCGGTGAACCGTTATTGCGCCCCGACATACTGGATATCTCCAAGTATGCCGCCGAAACCGGATTCTTGGTCGTGATGGGTACCAACGGCGCGCTGCTGAACGATGAAGTGGTTCAGCGGATGAGCGACGGTGGTGTAAGTGGAGCAGGGATTAGCCTAGATGCGGTAGATGCGGTCAATCACGACAAATTCAGAGGCATGGAGGGCGCCTATGAAGCTACGATGATCGGGATTGAGGCACTGAAACGCGCCAATCTAGACTTTCTTGTGCAGACCTCGGTTACGCGCTGGAATTACGATGAGATTCCACAGATTGTTGAGTTTGCGTATCAGTTGGGCGCAAAGGTCATTAATATCTATTTCCTCGTCAGAACGGGGCGCGGAAAGACGGTCATGGACATCACGCCATCGCAGTACGAGAATTTGCTCTCGACGCTATTTGAGCTACAGGCGGAATATCGGGGCAAAATGCTTGTTGCGGCGAAATGCGCCCCTCACTACAAGCGCGCAATTTACGAGCAACAGTCCGATTCGCCTTTTCTACAAGCCTATCCAAGCGGTACGTGCCCTTGCGGCATCTACTACTGTCGTATTACGCCCGAAGGCGATTTGACGCCGTGTCCATACATGCCGGTTAGCGTCGGCAATCTAAGAGACCGGCATTTCGCGGAGTTATGGAACAGATCGAAAGTCTTCCAAGACCTCCGAAATCGGGGACTGCTAGAGGGGAAGTGCGGCGCGTGCGAATTTCGTGATGTTTGCGGCGGCTGCCGCGCGCGCGCGTACGCCACTACGGGCAACTATCTTGCCGAGGATGCATCGTGCGAGTACCAACCGGGGCAACACGGTGGTCAGACTGTTCGCTTTGAAAAGACGACGCCGTTTGCGGCAGAGGTTGACTATGAACTAATCTGGAGCGACCTCGCACAGAAGAGATTAAAACGTGTTCCCTCCTTCGCGCGAGGGATGGTTATTAAGAGCGTTGAAAAGTACGCGCGCGAGCACGGTTACCGTGAGATTACTCCCGAAACGATGATGGCGGTCAAAGAACGGTTTGACAAAACAGGAATCCCCTCATTCCGTCCGCGCCGCTAGATTATTGTGGCGTGGATACTGCGCGCCAGATTTTTTGTTTCGCGCTTAATACGAGCATAAAGGAGATGAACAGTGAGCACCCAAACCAAAGTTGAGCAGCGTCTATCCGCGGTGGAAAACCGCTTGGATCGTCTGGAAGATCTTCTGGTGGGCATCAGCCAAAAACTCGATCAGAAGCCTACGCCAACCGAAATCAATGAGGAAAAAGGGGAAGCGCTCAAGGGATGGGTCACAGACTACGTCTCAATGCGCCTGCAGCAGCTTGTACCGGAGACCTGTGACCATCCCGCTGAAGCCAATCCGGACGAGGGACCGTTTCTCGGCAGCACCTCAACCCGCTGCACTGAAGAGGTCGTCCACCGCGTCAAACGCATCCCCATCCCGTTTGTGCGCGAAATGGTTGTACAGCGGGTGGCTGACAATGCTCGCAACGCCAACGTAAACGTGGTCGACATTGAGTTCTTCGAGAAGGCAGCTACCTTTTGACAGTGCAAAGCCACGGAGGAGTTTCCTCTACCGCACTTCCATCTGGGGGATTTTCTTAAAGTCCCAATCTGAACTCTTGTAAGATGAGTGTCGCGTGCCATTCATCCGTATTTTGCCTATGGAATGGGTACTTAATCTCTTCTCCGAATACATCGAAAACGACTTCAAGAAGCGGCTTGGAAATCCCAAACCCACGGTTGACGACCTGTGGCGTACGTTTGAGGTGCTTTTTCCGACAACCACCGCGCGGTTACTTGTACAGGAACCGGTCGGCAACACCGTCAGGTTCAAGGCGCTCGCCTTCTACCACGCCGACGAGATGGGTCCCCTGATTGAAGATCCGATGCGCTATATCAAAGAACATTTCGGCGGTGGAAAATTCAAGATAAACTTCTATTGCGGCATGCAATTCATCGCAACGATTAACTTTAAACCCGAAGGTCCAGAAATCTGGCGCGACTTGCCCGAACTCCCCGAGTCACATATTTCTGCTAGCTAATCCCGACATACATTGGATCATGGGCAATCAACAACCACTATCGGCATGCCCCGACTGCAATAGCGCGCACCTCCAAAGAATCGGCGAAGATGGTTATTTCTGTCTTGATTGTGAGTGGGACAACCTGTCATTTGTCACCGGTGATAACGATTCGCTGATTTCCGCGCTCCGGAACGGCGACATCAATGCTCGACGCGAGGCGGCACAGGCGCTAATCAACATCGGAGATACGGACCGCGATCTAGCAACTTCAAGAGATTTCTCACCCCTGCTGGAAGCCCTTGATGACAGCGAGGACGATGTCCGCTACTTCTCCACCGTCGCCTTGGGAAAACTGGGAGATGCCGCCGCGCTCCCCAAACTCAAAGAGGTGGAACAACACGATGCTTCCGAGCTGGTCAGGCAGGGTGCCAAAACCGCGATTGAACGCCTCCAAACCTAACCGTCTAGTAGGGCGAGTATCCCCGTCGTCCTCTTGTGTATCACAGATTGCGCTTTTAAGCCGTTATGCTAACGATATCTGACCTCCCCACCGTTAACGCCACGCTCAACACCATCAGCGCCATACTCTTGACCACTGGCTACGTCTGCATTCGTACCCGCAAACCCATCGCACACAGAAACTGCATGATAGCCGCCTTCATCGTTTCCGCGCTATTTCTCACCTCCTATCTGACCTACCACTATCACGCCGGATCGACTCCCTTTGAGGGCAAAGGCTGGATTCGGGGAGTCTACTTTGCTGCCCTCATACCGCACATCGTCCTAGCCGCCTTGATTCTTCCGCTTGCGTTGTGCACGCTCTACTTCGCACTCCGCAAACGGTTTAACAAACACCGACGAATTGCCCGGTGGACTCTCCCAATCTGGCTATACGTTTCCGTCACTGGTATCGTTGTATATTGGATGCTCTACCACTTGCCATAGCCGCTCGTTGCCCTATTTTCTACTCTCGCTTTCTTTTTGAAATTCTCCCACACATTATAGTATACTCTCACGCGAATCCTGCACTGCGAGGAGGTAACGGTAAACATGCGACCGCAACACCCCGAATCTTCCCATACCGGCGAAACTTTAGACATACGCGAGATTGGCGCTCCGACGCCGGACGGCAATCTTCAAACAAGCTCACGACGCTTATACCTGCAACTTCACGCCTTTGCAGGGGGGTCTCAACCGGAGGCGTTAATCGAGGTTCTCAGCGCGAGTAGCGTAGAGTCCGTCCTTTATCACGATTTGAACGATCCGACCGGGGTCGGCGTGCTATTGATTGCAACAGATCCCGATGACTTGGTGTTTGAAGGGAGGAAACTCTTTAACAGTCAACCCTTCACCGAATTGCGATCTAAGCCCGAGTTAACCATGATCGGCAGAACCTATTCGACGGGCCGTGAACCCAATCTCGAAGACTGGTTGTTGGTCAAACCGCGTCGAAACGTCCTTAATCCGGAACTGCGTTGGGCAATCTGGTACCCGTTACGTCGCAAACCGGAGTTCTACCTTCTCGCGCCGCAAGATCAGGGGAAAATCCTTGCGGAGCACGGCATGATGGGACGTGCCTATGCCGAAGCCGGTTATGCCAACGACATCCGTTTGGCTTGCTTCGGACTGGATCGGCATGACAACGAGTTTGTGATAGGGCTGGTCGGCGCCGAACTCTACCCGTTGTCACGGCTTGTGCAGGACATGCGGAAAACTCAGCAAACCGCGAAATACATCGACTCGCTTGGCCCATTTTTCGTCGGGCAAGTATGTTGGCAAAGCCCAATGCAGGTTGATTGAGACTGGCAATTTCAGTTCGTCACCGATGTAAAGAACTTGTTTGAATAATAGGTGCCAATCCCATTTTTTGACATTTGAGGAGTGGTTTTTCACGTTTCTGTCGTGAATTGTTGTACGCCTCTGGGATCTCTATGGGAACTCTATCGCCTTGGGATCTCTATCGCGCTCGTTAGCCACTCGCTTGATCTATTCGTTCAGTTGATCGCTCCTTAATCAGTCGCTTGAGAGGATCTCTATCGCCTTCGCTAATCGCTCAGTTGAGGGATCTACTATCGCGCTCGTTATCCACTCGCTTGATCCCTCTGGGGCTTTTAGAGGCTGGTGCGCAGTGCGCACCCTACAAATGTACTTTCAAGCAGGCTCTAAACGCTGCTGTTGACCGAGCCGTCCAATATATCAAGATCCGGGCGAAATTCGGATGCGAACCACTCCGCGTAAGCCCAAGCCTCTCCAACTCCGGTACGTAAGCGTATGAAGAACATTATCTCCATCTGCGGCAAAGAGTTATATACCTACTTCGTTTCGCCGATCGCCTATTTCGTTTTTTTCGTCTTCATTTCCGTCACAGGCTTCTTGTTCAGTGCCATATTCTTCTATGAGAGTGGAATCGACGGATCGGGTTCGACGGTTATGCAGGTTGTATTCGGTAATATCAGTATCATCTTGCTCTTTTTTACGCCTGCGCTAACGATGAAACTATTCGCCGAGGAACGGAAATCCGGCACGATTGAATTGCTCCTCACCTCGCCGGTGACGGACACTGAAGTGGTGATTGGCAAATTCTTGGCGAGTTTGAGTTTGTTACTGATTATGCTTTTGTTGACGCTCGTCTTTCCTATCCTTATCCTTCCATTTGGCCAGCTTGACATTGGTCCTGTTATCAGCGGCTACTTGGGGCTCTTCCTACTTGGCTCTTGTTTTCTATCGCTGGGGTTGTTGTTCTCTTCAATGAGCAAAAACCAGGTAGTTGCAGCTCTGACCAGCTTCGGCTTGCTTCTTACGCTTTGGGTCATCGGATTCTTGGCGAACCGTGGCGGAAAACTAGGCGAGATCTTAGCCTACCTTTCTCTCACCGAGCATTTTGAGGGGTTCGCCCGCGGCGTAGTATCACTCAAGCATGCCGTTTACTACCTCAGTTTTGGTATTGTCTGTTTGTTCGCCACGGTAAAGTCGGTCGAATCATCAAAGTGGAGGTAACGTTGCAATGACTTCCGGCGGATACCCTCGTGCTCGCGCGAGCCTTGTACCACTGCTCGGGTTTTTGGCGTTAATCTTCCTCCTGGGCGCACTTGCAACTTACCTACTCGCGGCGACCGTGTTCTTCTGGATATTCCTCATCCTCGGGCTAAGTGGGCTGGTCGCTTTTGGCGTCATGAACGCTCGGCACGTGACGGAGTTCTTTGTTAGCCGACAGGCGCGCTACGGCGCAAACGTGGCGATGAGCCTAATCGGATTCATCGGAATTGCCGTAATTATCAATATTATTGTCAACCAGAAATTTGATAGGTCCGCGGATTGGACATCCGACAAACTGTATACTCTGTCTGATCAGACGAAGAATATACTGCGCGCCTTGGATCGAGAGGTCAAGGTAATTGCATTTTTTAGCAACGATGCCGACGACCCGAGAATGCAAAGTCAACTTGCGTTTGGGAGAGACGTGTTGGGCAGGTACGCGCGTGAAACAGACAAGTTGGAAGTCGAGTTTATCGATCCGACTGCAGATCCCTCGACCAGTGAAGTGTATGATATCCGGTTTGACGGTACGGTAGTATTCGAAAGTGAGGGCAAACGCGAACAGGTGACCGTTGTTGACGAGCAGAAGTTTACCAGTGCCATCATGAAGGTGGTGCGCGACGAGATCAAGCGTGTCTATTTTCTGATAGGGCACGAGGAACGGGGGATTGACATATTCGATGCCGATGGCTATCAACAAGCAAGGGAGGGGTTGGAAAAACAGCATTATGCCGTGGAACCGCTCGCCCTGACTACCGAGCCTGATGTCCCCGCAGACTGCAGCGCCCTCGTTATTGCCGCTCCAAGAACGTCGCTTATCTCGCACGAGGTTTCGGCAATCGCCAGATACCTTGACCGTAACGGCAAGCTGCTCTTGATGTTTGAGCCGTCGATACTTTCGGCGGAAGATCCGAATCAACAGTTGGTCGACTTGGTGGCTCAGTGGGGAGTTTTGGTCGCAAATGACTATGTTCTGGTCTTTGATCCCCGGTTCTCGTATGTCTTTGTAGGTCCCGAAGCTCCATTCATTAGGCAGTTAGAGTTCCATGAGGTCACACGGTATGTTCCGTCCGCGATTTTCCAAACGGCGCGATCGGTAACGCCAATAGACGTGAATAGAGCTAATCTAAGTGTAAAATCGCTTGCCAAGACAATTGATACCGTTGGAGTCTGTTGGGGTGAGACCGAGCGGAGGGAAGATGGCGTATTACTTCCGGACGCGGCTTACACCGAAGGCGTAGACACACCGCCGCCGTTGTCCCTCGCCGTTGCTGTCGAACTAAAGGACGAAAACAAAACGACAGCGGAAGGGGCACCACCCGAGAAACCGGAGAATGCCAAACCTGACGAGACCCGAACACGCATCGTTGTTTTCGGCGATTCGGATTTTGCTTCAAACGCCTATTTCGCCAACTCTGGCGGCGGCGACCTTTTCTTGAATGCTATAAACTGGTTGACGTTGGAGGAGGACCTGATTGCCATTCGTCCCGTTGACCCGAGCCAACGTACGCTTCGCCGCATGACCGCCAGCGAAGCCAGTCTTGTGCAAATGACCTCGATATTCTTGATTCCTATAGTCGTTTTCATTATTGGCGTCACGGTTTGGTGGCAACGCCGTTAGTTTTCTTCCCGTATCACGAATTGTGCCGAATTCCTTCGCTCCTACTTAACCCTTGATAATCTCATGAACTTCGTAACAACCATCATTATCTTCATTGTAGCAGGGCTATCTTTTGCCCTTTTTTTTGTTCTCCAGGTATACGACTCAGAGGACAGCTCTGGGACAGACGAACAGCCGAAAATCAGCGAAGTTTACGGACTAAGTATTGACACGGTGCAGCGAATTCGGTTGTCCTTCAAAGATTCTGCCTACCATCCGCTATCGTTGGAAAAGGATGAAAAGGGCACATGGGAAGTGACCGAGCCAATCACGACGTATGCGAATGAAGGCAGAGTATCCGAGATGCTGGGCGATCTCTTGAACAAGCGTGTCAAACGTACGCTGGAGGTCAGTGGACTTTCGCAATACGGGCTTGATCCGCCGAATATCCGAGTCGATCTGTGGACGAAAGGTACAGCCTCCATTCCTATGTTTCTGCCAAAGGGGGGTTTTTTATCTATGCCAGTTGAGACGTCTGCGGATGGCGCAACACCAACGGCATCCTTCCTGATCGGCAGCAAGACAGTCAACTACTCTGTCTACGCCAAAGAAGCCTCGGAATCACACATCTTCCTGATTGAATCAAGCGCACTGCAAGATCTCACGAAATCGCCTGCCGATCTCAGGACGCGAAACGCGTTGAAGTTTGAACCGGAGGCGGTTACCGAAGTCATGCTTACGGTTGCCGGGAAGGATGAGATTCGGTGCCTGAAAGAAGGCGAGGCGGAGTGGCAGATGGCAGCACCTATTAACGCCAAAGCCGATGCCAAAGAGATTCGCTCAATCTTGGATGCGCTACACCTGTTGAAAGTGGTGGAATTCACAAAGGACGGGACCACCGATTTGACGGAATACGGTCTTGAAAATCCCCGCATCCGCGTAAATCTACAATTAAGGGACGGGTCTCAAGCATTGCTAGTCGGGTCAGACATCCCGGACACGGCGCACGTCTATGTTAAACCCGTCGCACTTGATGCCGTCTATGCGGTCAACAAAGAGATATTGTCAGCTCTGGATAAGAGCGTCTTCGATCTCCGCGACAAACGCGTTATTGATTTTCAGCGTACCGCAACCAAACGCTTTGAGATCCAAAGACGGGGAGAGGCAAAGATTGTCTGCACAAAAGACCCGAAAGGGGTATGGCAGATTGAAGAACCGGTTGCACTAAAAGCAGATGCGGAGGTTGTAGACGATCTTCTCTTTGGCATCGACTCACTAAAGGCGGTCGAATTTGTGGCAGAACAACCTACGAGCCTGAAGCGTTACGGTTTGGAAGACCCGTTTATGCAAGTCTCATTCTTCACGCCGGATGGGCAGTCCGCCGTTTTACTGCTTGGGCAAATGCAAGGCAACATGGTCTATGCGAAAACCGGGAACGCCAAGCGGGTTGTCCTAGTGAAAAGCCAGTTGTTAGAACTTGCCGGGTTGGGGGTTGCAGGGCTGCGCGATAAGCAGGTTCTCGATTTTGAGAGTGAGGACGCATTTAAACTCACGTTGCGACACGGAAACGTACAACTGACTTGTCAAAAACAGGGGGTGAACTGGCGACTGGTTTCGCCGGTGCAGCAGGACGCGAAAAACGGTGCCGTGACCAGCATAATCTACCGGCTCAATGAGCTTAAAGCCGATAAATACTTGGCGTCGGCACCGAGTCTCGATGTCACGCGCCTTAACGAGCCTGAGGTGCAAGCCACCATCACCCTAAAGAATCGGAAGGAGTACACGTTACAGATTGGTGCAGTCGCCGAGAACGACCAACGCTACGCCCGTCTCCGCGCTGCGCCAGATACCGTGTTTCTACTTGAACCATCAATTTTGGACGAACTCAGGAAAACCGTTGCCGATCTCCGTCAAGAAAGCAGTGGTCTGTAGCCAGTGGCTGGTGATCAGTTGAAGATTGGAAAGTTGGAAGGTTACGGACTTGGAAGGGATTGCACCTACCGGGGTTATTGTAGAGTATTACGTAAGAAAATCCATCACTTGGGTTAACTAAATGGTTTATTTTCTAAAAGCATATGGCAAGTGTTGGGTGTCGGCAGTTAACATTGTCTGAACTGTGATTTATGTGATGAAGTGATTGCCATGATTATCAATCCTTAATTGCCCGTGATGAGTAGATTCAACCATTACCTTGAAGCCACTTTGACTCCGGGAAGAAACCGAGTTTTGAAGAAAAACTCGGTTTCATTAAGGATTAAATACTCAGCGAATGAACCACTAACTACTAGCCACTGACCACTGTTTTTCCCATGCCCGCAAATCTGCCGCCCGAATACTACAAACTGAAACATCAACTCGAAGCTGCCAAAACGGACGATGAGCGTCTCCAGTTGATGGAAGAGATGCTTCGCATTACGCCGAAACACAAAGGCACCGAGAAAGTAATTTCTGATCTTCGGCGGCGAATTGCCAAACTGCGCAATGCCCCCGACAAAAAGGGTGGGACTAAGCGACACAGCCACCATATTCCCAAGCAGGGCGCAGGGCAAATCGTATTGCTAGGAACGCCAAACGTCGGAAAGTCCCGGATTCTGGCGAGTTTCACCAACGCAAAACCCGAAGTATCGCATACTCCCTTCTCTACCCGTGAACCCGCAATCGGCATGTGGCACTACGACAACATCCAGTTTCAGTTCATCGATACGCCGCCGATGACAGCCGACTTCGTACAGCCCGAAATCCTAGATCTCGCTAGGAATGCAGACATGCTGCTGGTCGTTGTTAACCTTGGAGGTGATGAAGTGTTGGACGAGGTTGACATTGTGACTTCCAAACTGGGGGACGCCAAAATTGAGATTCGCGGCGACATCAATAGCGCGGAGGTGGAGGAACCGGACTCTCTTTCGGTAAACACCACTAGCAAACTGGGTCTAATTGTTGCGAACCAAGCGGACGATGCTGACGCATCGGATCGGCTGGATATCCTGAAGGAGTTCTACGGAGAGGCATTCGAGATCTGCCCGCTCTCTGCCGCCACCGGCGAAGGTCGTGAGCAATTGGAGAAAACTATTTACGACAAATTGGAGATTCTGCGCGTCTACACCAAAACACCCGGCAAGCGCGTTGATCACGACGACCCGCTTGTGCTTCCGATTGGCAGCACGGTCAACGACGCCGCCATGGAACTTCACCGTGACTTCGCCGCGAATCTCAAGTTCGCCCGCGTCTGGGGTGTCAACTGGCACGATGGTCAATCCGTTAGCCGTGATGACAACGTCCACGACGGCGACATCTTGGAATTCCACATTTAAAAAACAGTGTTCAGTGACCAGTGACTAGTGATCAGTGCAAGATTGAAAACTTGGAAGATCGGAAGGCTGGAAAGCAAAAGTTATGCCGGGGACGGGATCCTACCTGAGGAGGAAGCGCTCTTGGGAGCACTTATGGCATTGCCAGAAGCAGGAATGTGGCACTATTGATTAGATGCTAGTGCTTCATGAATGCCCTAATCCGGTTTTGAAGCTGAATCCTTCATTTGGTCGATGCTGCGATCTTGAACATGAAATTCTAAATGCTTGATAAAGTGATCGTTTAATTCTCTGAGTCTACCGTCGATACCGCCTACTAACTTTGCTAAATTGGCGTGATCGGACTTCATCTTAGATTTTAAATCGTCTATTCGTTTATTAAGCATATAGAATACGAATAACAACACGCTTGGGGTTAAGGCTATTTCTGCAACTTTTTCAAGATTCATTTTTGCCTCCACCCGAAATGTATTGAGAATGTTTTCTGTAAAATCGTGTCTTCATTGTATCACAAAATAGGTAGATTATCAAATCAGGATGCCGTGAGAATCGGAAAGCGTAACAATCCTGTTGTTTTGTGAATTGGACATTACCCATGAAAAGATCCTCACCCTTCCTGATCTGCTCGCTGATTATACACCTCGGCGCACTGCTGCTGGCAATGTTGTTCTGGGTTGAACCGCTTCGACCTCCATTGCTTCCGCCCGATATCGACGTTGAGTTTGTCCGTGTTGTCCGGCCCGAGACACCACCACCACCCGAGCCGATAAAATCGCCGATAGAGAAACCGCCCGAGCCCGTCGCGCAAGCGGAAGAACCTTCACGGCCGAAGCCAAAACCGTCCCTGAACATGGATTGGACCACAACCGAGACGCTCCCAACGAATCAACGCGATACGATGCCCACTAGACCGAACGAGCCATCTATCGCGGATAATGTCACCGGAAACCGGCGCGGCGCGCCAGCCAACCACGACAAACTCCAAACGGAGGGTATCGCGGCCGTTAACCTGCCCAGTTTCAACCAAGAACATGCGCCTGATCCACCTGACAGCAATCCGCAAATTGACATGACCGCCGAAAAGGAACTTGATGCCGAGTCCCCGGATGTTCAACTCGACGAATTAAAATACTGGCATGGACGCGGGCGCGCTATTCAGGGGACTCAGATGGGCAACGCAGCCACCGGCGGCGGGGGAGGCGCCGTCGCAACAGGCACGCCAATACATCTCGACATGATGAAAGCCATCGGACGCGACATCGCCGAAGTCGCAACGACGCGCCAGATAGATCTCGTGTTTGTCATTGACAAGACGGGCAGCATGAGGGACAATGTGCGGGGTATCCGCGCCTACATCGACGCTGTTTTCGATCGACTCACGCGGGCGGGACACGACACCGCCGTAGGACTGGTAGCCTTTGGCGAAATCAAAATCTCTAAGTTGAAGGCGCGCGGCGTTACCACCGACCACGCAAAGTTTAAAAACTGGCTGCGCAAAGTCAAGATTGAGGGCGGCGGGGATCTCGCCGAATCGGGTCTCGACGCCATCGTCACCGCGCAATCCAAGATCAAATTCCGGCGTGGTGCACAGCGGTTTTTCGTCTTCGCAAGCGACGGTTCTTTCCACGATGCCGACTATGACGGCAAATCCAGGCATAGCATTGATACTGTAATCGCTGCGCTGCAGCGAGAGAGAATTCGGGTGGATGTTATCGGGATCGACTACCTGCCCGTGCGGCAGTTGGCATTGGCGACAGGCGGGGTGTGGCGCAAAATTCCCGGCAGAGGTGACGGCGAGTACACGCCCCCGATTACTCTGACCGCCAAAATGCTCTCCGAATTCGGCGTGCTCCACTTCACGGAGAACTCACTGAACGACGAGCTCGTCGTACGCATCGGCAGTAACCCGCGTCCCAAATGGCTCTCCGTTACGTGGAAAGTGCTCAATCCGTTGGGCGAACGCTGTTATGGCCCGTTCACGCACCGTCAAGACATCGCGGACGATGGCTTGAAGTTGGTGAAACTCAACCCGGCGATAGACACCGCCGAATTTCGAACGTTGAAGGGAAGCTACACCGTCATCTATCGCCTCGAAAACGACCTCGGACACCGGAGCATTCTGCGTCGGATGTTCGATTGGGCGCCGTTAGAAATCGCCGAAGGAAAATCCGAATGACACCCAAGATTTGCATCCTTCCCCACCTTCTGCTCCTGATGCTGGTTGCTGTTTTGCACGTCAATGCACAGGGGCAATTGCAAATCGAAATGGATCAAGCCGCTATTGAGAATGCGAACAGTCTCTACTATTCGCGCCAATACCTTGAAGCGATTGAAGCCTATCAAGCGTTACTCAAGACCACTTTGACGGAGGAAACCGCGAACGAAATCCGCATGAACTTGGGGCAATGCTACGCCAAACGCGGCGACGATGCCTTAGCCATCCGGACGTTCCAAGATATTATTGAGGACAACCCTAACGGATCCTATGCCACTCAGGCAACCCATCAGATCGGGAATCTCTACGTCCGGCGTTATCAGTACAAGGAAGCCATCATCACCTGCAAAAAGTTGGCGGAGACCTATCCCAATACGCGAACGGCGGCGCTAGCCGAATACTTGATCGCCCAATATTTCCATACGCAGGGCAAACGGGAACTCGCGACCGAGGGCTATCGACGTTTCATGGAGGATTACCCCACATCGCCCTATGCCATAAGCGCAATCTACAGTCTAATCTCGCTCTATACCGAAGCCAAGAAATACACCGATGCCGAAGATCTGATTCGAAGCCAACTCCGCAAGAACCCCAAAGATACGGATATGATGGAGAAGCTGGGCGACCTGTATAAGACTCAAGGCAAACACGAACAGGCGATGAACCTATACACCGCCGCGCTCGCCCACGCCCCGGACGACATCAGCCTTCGCGAGAAACTTGGAGGACTGTATGCTGAAAAGGGACAGCTTGAACAGGCAATCGAAGAGTGGACGCGAATCATTGAGAACGATCCGCAGCAGGCGAATCGCCATCGCCAAGCCGCAGAAATCTATAAGTCGCATCAGATGTATGACAAAGCTATCGAATCTTATGGGCAGGCAATCAAAATCAATCCGCGTAGCGCCTATCTCTATGCGCAGCTCGCGGGCGTCTACAAGATTCAGGGCAGGATCAATCTCGCTGTAGGGACGTTCCTTGAAGGGTTACGCAAAGTCGACATCGGCTATAGCGGAAGGGAGACGCTTATTGAAGGGATTGCCGAAATCTACGATGGCGAGCAGCGGCGGCGATTATTTGAGCAGGTCATCGATCAAGTGAAAAGCTATGTGAACCGGGATCCACGGAACCCGAAATTCGTTCTCGCGCTGGCGGAACTCTATTTCTATCACGACCGCTACGATCTCGCGCTTGCACAGTTCCGGCGGCTGTCGCAACTTCACGCCACCGATCGCGGACGCATCCTCCAAAAGTACGCCGTCCTGCTTCAACGCGCCGAGCAGCCCGCCGCCGCGGACTATTTCCGAGCAATCATCGACGTGTTTCCCAACTCCGGCGTTGCCCGCAACTCGCAGATGAGACTCGCACGCCTTTATGAGGGTGCGGGACAGTGGCGCGAGGCAATCGACGTGTTGACGAAGATGAAAGGAGTTGACGTCGATACGGATGCACGCTTCCTGTTGGCGAACCTCCGGCTGCACGGAACTCACGACGTTGATGCCGCCCTACCCATCTATCGAGCGCTGATGAACCAACCACTGCCCGTGGTGCAGCGGACGGAAGCCCAACTCGGCGTCGCCGAATGCTACCTGCGACAAGAGCAGCACGGTCTCGCCCGCGAACTGCTTGAACTGATTGTCAATGGTGGGGTGCACCATCGGGCGGCAGCTCAGAAACTGATCGGCGATTCCCATCTGTTTCAAGGCGAGTTTGAGAAAGCCGCTGCCGAATATAAAAAGGTGCTCGACTTCTCGCCATCCGATGCGCTGAGCAACGATGCCTTGGATCGAATGATTCTCATCCGCTCGAATTCCGACTATGTGAACGTTCCGCTGGAGGGGTACGTGCGCGCGCTAAAAGCAAACTTGAACGGCAAGCCGGAGGAAGCGATACGAATTTGCCGCGAGACGATTGAGGCGTATCCAGAAGCCTTTATCGTTGATGACGCGTGGCTGTTAATCGGCGAGATTCACTTGAACCAGGGACGGTACGGCGACGCTATCGCGGCGTATGAGAACGTAGTCGCCGAGGGTAGCCTCACTGCCGCCGAGGGCTTGAACGAGATCGCCGCGGTCTACTACTGGCGTTTACGAGACTCAAAAAAGGCGTTGGAAACATACCGCCAACTCATCCGCGACTATCCTGAAAGCGTCATCGTTCCCTACGCACGTCGGCAAATTGATGCCATAGCCAAACTCCAACCTAATTAACATTATGTAGGGTGGGCACTGCCCACCATCCTTTGTATTTGTCATTCGTTTGCGCTATCGCACAGGATCTTTATCGCGCTCGTTATTCACTCGCTTGATCGTTTGATCTGCTTTGATCGCACCCTACAAGGAATGGTGGGCAGTGCCCTGCCTACCATCCTCTGTAGGAGATCAACCGAGTGGACAACGAGGGCGATAGAGATCCTCTCCTGGTCGCGACCGATCGAGGGAGATCGAATGTGCGAATGAGGAACGCGATAAATTTTCGGACCCGTTTTGGATGCACGACTGGATACGTCCTCGGGGCACGATGCCCCTCCTACAATTTTCAACTAAGGCGCTCCTTACTAACCCCAAACCTCATACAACCGGAGTCCCTCTCCCTATGAACTACACCGAAGTGCTCTCCGAACTCGAAAACCTCGTCAGCGACACCTTCGACCTCTGGGATCACAACCGCATCGGATTCCAGTGGCAGAACTACACCTGGAACCACACCATGCGCGTCCGCGCCATGAGCATCGAACTCGGTAAACGTGAAGGCGGCGACACCACCAAACTGGAGGTTGCCGGCACCCTGCACGACATCACCAAGCGGTACGACGGCGAAATCCTCACCGACGAAAACGGCAAGCGCGTTCTCGATCACAACGGGTTTTGGCTGAACGAACCGGTGGCGCCTGTAAGGAGCAATGTCGTCACCCAACTCTACCACGACCACGACCTCTACGGGCAAGTCCACCACGAATCCGGCGCTGTCATCACTGAAAAGATTCTTGAGATGTACGATTTCGACCGGGACTTCGTCGACGCGGTCAGCGCCATCGTCCTCGCGCATCTGAAGCCGACAAACCTCAGCGACGAAGACTATGACATGCTCTACCGCAACGTAGAGAACCAAATCCTATACGACGTGGACACCATCGACCCCAACCTCGGCTACACCGCCTTCTTCCGAAACGTCCACATCCACTCCTACTTTGCTCTCCAACGCGACGGGTTCGATCTCGAAACTTATGTCCGCGGTTTGCCCCGATTCGTTGATACCAAACAGGAATTTGTCGGCAAACTGCTCACCGAATCCGCGCGAGAGATTGCCGAAGCTCGCCAGGACCGAAAGCGCGCCCTGTTCGCCGAGATGAATGCCGAACTCGACGATATGTACACCAACCGCAAATACGGATTGCTTGGTGTAGTCGAGTATTTCGTCAGCGAGAGCGAAGACCCCCACTTCGCGCACCAACTCAACCACCTCAAAGACGTGTGGATCCCCCAACGCCGCCAGTGGATTGCCGAATCTGAAACCACCGTTGCCGCCCGCGGTGCCGCCTCCGCCGCCCTTGACCGTGTCATCAACTTCACGACCCTCTTGGCACGAGAAGCATACGGCTTTATGTAGGGTGGGCACTGCCCACCATTCGTCCCGTGCAGATTTCTAGTGATTGGGCGAGATTCCGCAAACGCGTGGTAAATGACTTAGAGATTCCATGGTGCGCCGATATTAGCCAATCCTTGGGTTAGGTCGGTGTAACGCAAACGCCAAGGAATGGTGGGCAGTGCCCACCGAACATATATTCGCATTTGGAGGCTGGTGTGCAGTGGATTTGCTATCGTTCTCCCTACTTGGTTGTTTGATTCCACCGTAACAACTGCATGAACTTCACCAGCATTCCGTGAGTCAACAGTGCAGGGTAGGAGAGTAATTCTTTGAGGTGATGTGCAGGCATTGCGGGCAGCTTGGAGTAGAATCAAAGGTTAGAGAGCGAAGCACACGGCTTTATGTAGGGTGGGCACTGCCCACCATTCGTCCCGTGCAGATTTCTAGTGATTGGGCGAGATTCCGCAAACGCGTGGTGAATGACTTATAGATTCCATGGTGCGCCGATATTAGCCAATCCTTGGGTTAGGTCGGTGTAACGCAAACGCCAAGGAATGGTGGGCAGTGCCCACCGAACATATATTCGCATTTGGAGGCTGGTGTGCAGTGGATTTGCTATCGTTCTCCCTACTTGGTTGTTTGATTCCACCGTAACAACTGCATGAACTTCACCAGCATTCCGTGAGTCAACAGTGCACGGTAGGAGAGTAATTCTTTGAGGTGATGTGCAGGCATTGCGGGCAGCTTGGAGTAGAATCAAAGGTTAGAGAGCGAAGCACACGGCTTTATGTAGGGTGGGCACTGCCCACCATTCGTCCCGTGCAGATTTCTAGTGATTGGGCGAGATTCCGCAAACGCGTGGTAAATGACTTAGAGATTCCATGGTGCGCCGATATTAGCCAATCCTTGGGTTAGGTCGGTGTAACGCAAACGCCAAGGAATGGTGGGCAGTGCCCACCCTACATATATTCGCATTTGGAGGCTGGTGTGCAGGGGATTTGCTATCGTTCTCCCTACTTGGTTGTTTGATTCCACCGTAACAACTGCATGAACTTCACCAGCATTCCGTGAGTCAACAGT
The DNA here is from genome assembly GCA_965204085.1 of Candidatus Poribacteria bacterium. Lineage (GTDB taxonomy): Bacteria > Poribacteria > WGA-4E > WGA-4E > JAJDTR01 > JAJDTR01. The sequence goes on from CBDBEE010000003.1 coordinate 2,035,428, forward strand.
GCAGGGTAGGAGAGTAATTCTTTGAGGTGATGTGCAGGCATTGCGGGCAGCTTGGAGTAGAATCAAAGGTTAGAGAGCGAAGCACACGGCTTTATGTAGGGTGGGCACTGCCCACCATTCGTCCCGTGCAGATTTCTAGTGATTGGGCGAGATTCCGCAAACGCGTGGTGAATGACTTATAGATTCCATGGTGCGCCGATATTAGCCAATCCTTGGGTTAGGTCGGTGTAACGCAAACGCCAAGGAATGGTGGGCAGTGCCCACCGAACATATATTCGCATTTGGAGGCTGGTGTGCAGTGGATTTGCTATCGTTCTCCCTACTTGGTTGTTTGATTCCACCGTAACAACTGCATGAACTTCACCAGCATTCCGTGAGTCAACAGTGCACGGTAGGAGAGTAATTCTTTGAGATGATGTGCAGGCATTGCGGGCAGCTTGGAGTAGAATCAAAGGTTAGAGAGCGAAGCACACGGCTTTATGTAGGGTGGGCACTGCCCACCATTCGTCCCGTGCAGATTTCTAGTGATTGGGCGAGGTTCCGCAAACGCGTGGTGAATGACTTAGAGATTCCATGGTGCGCCGATATTAGCCAATCCTTGGGTTAGGTCGGTGTAACGCAGCAAGGAATGGTGGGCAGTGCCCACCCTACATATATTCGCTTTTAGAGGCTGGTGCGCAGTGGACTTCTATCGCGCTTCTTATCCAGTCGCTTGATTGCACCCTACAACTGCTTGAACTTCAGCGTCTACTCTCCGACATGGCTTTCAATGGACGCGAAATCCGGTATTTTGGAGTGCCGGTCGTTACATGTGCAACACCAATCCGCGGAATACCCTCCATTTTTCACCCAACTATGAAAACTTGAAGGTGGCCAAAGATGTGGACATTGAACATAGCCATGCTTCACGGGATTGTAATGAATGTAGTCGAGATGAATCTGAAAATCCTCTTCATCGCGGAGAGTATGTTCCCAAAATCGACGTTGCCAGACATTGCTCTCCCGGTGTTTTCGCCGGGAACTGGATGTGTTTCGTTCTAGTGTTAGCTCTAGCGAGAGTGATTTTGTGAATAGTGCTTTCAACCTGCCTATACGAATCGAATAATCGCTGTCTTCCGTCGGTAAACTCCAGATAAAGTGAATATGATCGGGTAACATTACCGCACCCGCAATCTCGAAAGGCATCTCGGATTTGACAGTCCTAAGTGCTGTGCGCAACCGCGAGATGTTCTCTTGTTTGCGGAATATCGGATTTCGATTGTATGTAACCAATGTTAGGAAGTAGCTGCCGCCGGGCACATAAGAACGCAAGTATTTCGGCATGATAAACTGATGTTGATACCGTTCGGGAGCTTGCGGTTTTAAGTGAAGCTCAAAAGTATGCACACTGTCGAACGGTTATAGGAATGGTGGGATCAAGCGAGTGAATAGATCAAGTGACCGAATAGGGAGCGCGATAGAGATCCCAGTGCAATAGAGAACCTTGCCCACACTACATATAACGAATGACCTCGAGTTGGCTGGAATCGTTGAGCATCGAATCGCCGATTTTCTTTTTACCGTGCGCCCTTGACTCATGGAATGCGGTGGGAATGGTGGGGAGTGCCCACCCTACATATATTCTCGTTCGATCAATGCGCACCCTACTAGAATTCGGTCATACTACTGTATACCTGCGTCTCGTCCAACGTGTCCGTGAACGGGCCCTGCTTCTCCGTCCAAACCGTGACGGTCAAAATCCCCATGTGCGTGTCACGCTCCCCATCCCTCGAGATTTCCGAATGCGGCACCTCACCCCGCAACAATCGATACGGACTCCCGTGATCACGAGACCAACGCAAATCGAACAAACGTCCATCATAAACCTTAATCCCCTGCATCCCGCCGCGAATCGAATAGATCTTGACGTTCGTCGTGAACTCTGATTCGGATAATGCGCTCACCCCAATCTGCGGTGTCAAGATACTCGGATCCCACAACAGCCGATGCCCCCGGTCGTTCGTCAGATAGACACGGATATCGACCCGCCCGAGCCGCGAGACTGCATCAATCTCTATCCCTTCGAAATTTTGAATCTGGCCGGAATCGCAGCCGATAAACACAACCGCGCATCCCAGAACTAGCCATCCCAACCACCGAACAATCATTTGACCCTTCTCCCAATCCCTGTTCTATATTAGTAATTGGTAATTGTTTATACTCCGCACTGTCAGAAATTGCATCTTCTGTAGGAGATCAAGCGAACGAATAGTGAGTGCGATAGAAATCTTCTCCCGGTCGCGAACTCTTTGATTGCATTAAATATTTACCGAGAAAACCACTAAATGGCTGATTCGCTAAGTGTTTAATGCTTACGAGACGGTAAAATCAACTCGTTCTACCACCCCGGTAGGTGCGGTTTCTAACCGCACCGGCACCCAACACTAACCATATTTTTTTGGAAAATAAACCACTAAATGGCTGATTCGCTAAGTATTTAATCCTTAATGAAACCATCAAGCGACCGGATAGATCAAGTGACCGAATAGGGAACGCGATAGAGATCCCTTTTTCTTCAAAACTCGGTTTCTTCCCGGAGTCAAAGTGGCTTCAAGGTAATGGTTGAATCCACTCATCACGGGCAACCAAGGATTGATAATCATGGCAATCACTTCATCACATAAATCACAGTTCAGACAATGTTAACTACCGGCACCCAACACTAACCATATTTTTTTGGAAAATAAACCACTAAACAGTTGCCTATATTATATGCAATGTTATATGCCTCAAAAACGCATAATACCATCTCCCCGATTCCGTTGTCAACCCAAGCGAAATACCGCTAGCCGCCAGAGCCTAATCTTATGGCACCATTACGATAAGGTTTGGCGGGCAGAACTTCACCCGAGCCATGAACGAATTCTAGGCGAAACAAACCGGTTTTGGCGGGGTTAAACACATTGACGGCGCTTCCCCTGTCCGTTTTATCTTGTAACACATTCTTTTAATCAACGTATCTATCCCTGAGCAATCAACTCAGTCCTGCACAATCCACTAGCAACTACATGTCGTCATGCCCCAACACGAATTCGATTCCGTCCTCCTCGTTGCCTTCGGTGGTCCCACACCCGGTTGCTGCAACAAATACGACCCCTGTCCCGGTGAATCCTTCTGTTTCGTCGAAGGTATTGCGGGCACGGCGCCCTCGAAAGCCGATCGAGTCCGAGAGGTCGCCAGCCACTATACCTGGCTCGGCGGATTTTCGCCTTTCAACGAACTCACAATGAAACAAGCCGAAGCCTTGGGAGGCGCGCTCGCGGAAAGAGGTATCGACGTCCCCGTGTACGCCGGCTTCCGTCACTGGTCGCCTTACCTGCGCGAGGTCATACCGCAGATGGTCGAAAACGGACACCGGAATATCCTCGGCATCATCATGGCGCCCCACCAGTCCAAAGTCAGTTGGGACTGGTACCAGCAGACCGTGGCAGAAGCCGTCAAGAGCCTTAAGGACGAGAAACCCACTGTCAACTATGTTGAGCCGTGGTTCCGAAACGAAGGTTACATCGACGCCATCACCCAACTCATTCGCGACGCTTGCACAGATCTTGAACCCACGGAATTCGAAGAAGCTGCAATCGTCTTCACCGCCCACGCCATCCCGCAATCCATAGCGAAAGCCTCGCCCTACACCCGGCAGTTTAAGCGCACCGCGGGGTTAGTCGCCAGGCAGCTCGACCGGGAGCAGTTCGATCTCGCCTACCAAAGCGGTCCCCATAACTCCCCCATACCGTGGACACAGCCCGATATCAACGACCTAATCCGAGAACGTTATCGGAAACGCGTCGATACCGTCATCGCATCCCCGATCGGCTTCCTCTGCGACCACGTCGAAGTCCTATACGACCTCGACCATGAAGCCCGTGACACCGCTGAACGTTACGGCCTGCAATTCGTCCGCGCCGGCACCGTGGGAAACCATCCGGACTTCATCGAAATGCTCGCCGACCTCTGCTGCGACCGAGTCCAAACGGAACATCTCACAGAATAATGTAGGATCAAAGGAGCGATTAGCGACTGCGATAGAGATCCCATAGAAAATCCTTCTCACTATCCACTCGCTTGATCCTCACGCACCATCCCCACCCACATTGTAGGCGGAGCATCTTGCTCCGCCGATGCGTTCATTGAAATCGCATAAAGAATCGCGACCTGGAGATCGCTCCTACAACAAACCGGAAGCCCCCGCCTCCTAATCATGGCAATCCTTTCATCACACGAATCCCAGTTCAGACGTTTTAGCCCCCGTCCCAATCTTCCAATCTTCCATCCTTCCCATCTTCTACCCTTCCCGATTCGCCCACATTGCACAGGATCTCTATCGCGCTCATTATCCACTCGCTTGATCCTCCTAATCATGGCAATCCTTTCATCACACGAATCCCGGTTCAGACGTTTTCGCCCCCGTCCCAGTCTTCCACCCTTCCAATCTTCCACCCTTCCAATCTTCCACCCTTCCCGATACGCCCACATTGCACAGGATCTTCTATCGCGCTTGATCCTCCTAATCATGGCAATCCTTTCATCACACGACTCCCGGTTCAGACGTTTTCGCCCCCGTCCCAGTCTTCCACCCTTCCAATCTTCCACCCTTCCAATCTTCCACCCTTCCCGATACGCCCACATTGCACAGGATCTTCTATCGCGCTTGATCCTCCTAATCATGGCAATCCTTTCATCACACGACTCCCGGTTCAGACGTTTTCGCCCCCGTCCCAGTCTTCCACCCTTCCAATCTTCCACCCTTCCAATCTTCCACCCTTCCAATCTTCCACCCTTCCAATCTTCCACCCTTCCCGATACGCCCACATTGCACAGGATCTTCTATCGCGCTTGATCCTCCTAATCATGGCAATCCTTTCATCACACGAATCCCAGTTCAGACATTCCCGTCTTCCCGTCTTCCTCTTTTCTTCACTAGCCACTGGCTACTGGTCACTGACCAGCAACCGAGTGAATAGCGAGGGATCAAGGGAGTGAACAACGACCGCGATAGAACTCCCGTAGAGATCCACTGCCTTTTTCCCCCTTGACATCACCGTAAAAACAGCGTACAATTCCGGTAATCCTAATGGAAGGAGTAAAACCCCATGACAAACCCGCAATTCATAACGATGATGGTTACCCTCTTAGTGGGATTTGCTACGATTGTTTATTACATGGTATCCGTTCAAGGCAAACGGATTAGTGATCTTGATAAGCGTATAGACGGTCTTGACAAACGCATAGACGGTCTTGATAAGCGTATAGACGATTTGAACGCCAACATGAATGCGCGTTTTGAAGAGATGAACGCCAACATGAATGCGCGTTTCAGCGATATGAATGTGCGTTTTGAAGAGATGAACGCCAACATGAATGCGCGTTTCAGCGATATGAATGTGCGTTTTGAAGAGATGAACGCCAACATGAATGCGCGTTTCAGCGATATGAATGCGCGTTTTGAAGAGATGAACGCCAACATGAATGCGCGTTTCAGCGATATGAATGCGCGCTTTGAAGAGATGAACGCCAACATGAATGCACGGTTCAGCGATATGAGCAAGCAGATAGACACCCGAATCGGCGATGTGAACACGCGCATCGACGGTCTCGACAACCGCATTAACGATCTGAACTCAAATCTCAATGCTCGAATTGACGACCTACGCACCCAAATGAACCGAGAACACGACCATCTCTCCCGTAAAGTCGATACCCTGACCGACACCGTCACCGCCCACATCACGAATCAAGATATCCACGGAGGCCCGCGCGTCTGAGCACAACCGCCCTTCCCGATTCGCCCACATGGCACAGGATCTTCTATCAGGATCTACTATGGGAATTCTATCGCATTCGCTATTCGCTCATTTGATCCTTCACTAATCGTTCAGTTGATCACTCGCTATTCACTCGCTTGATCCTCTCAATCATTGCAATCCTTTCATCACACGACTCCCAGTTCAGACGTTTTCGCCCCCGTCCCAGTCTTCCACCCTTCCAATCTTCCATCCTTCCAATCTTCCACCCTTCCCGATACGCCCACATTGCACAGGATCTTCTATCGCGCTTGATCCTCCTAATCATGGCAATCCTTTCATCACACGAATCCCGGTTCAGACGTTTTCGCCCCCGTCCCAATCTTCCACCCTTCCAATCTTCCACCCTTCCACCCTTCCAATCTTCCATCCTTCCAATCTTCCACCCTTCCCGATACGCCCACATTGCACAGGATCTTCTATCGCGCTTGATCCTCCTAATCATGGCAATCCTTTCATCACACGAATCCCGGTTCAGACGTTTTCGCCGCCGTGCAAATACCATTATCAAGCAAGACGAATTTAATCCGTGTAATCCGCGTAATCCGCGTAATCCGTGATTCAGACAATCTTCTGTTTTTTTTGAAACCGCCCGATTTCCCTTTTCGTTTTTCCCATCCGTCGAGGAAGATAGCGGCGAACCGCTCCGGCGGGCGTCAAAAAAACTCGAAAAAAAGTATTGACAAAAATCGCAAACTGTTATATTATATGCCTAAGTTGTGGTCTTACTGCGTCACAACCGGTATTTCGGATCACGGCTTCATCATAATCTAATCCGCTCCGACCCGTTGAGAACCCCGCGGAAACCGGAGCACATAACGATTTCCGATTTCAGGAAACATTTCAGTGTGAGGCAGTTTCACCGCCTCAAACCAGATTCCGGCATCTTGAGCAGTTTCGCGATGCCGTTAATCAGTTTTAGGACTTACGCATTACGTATTCAGTTCTGTGAGTCCTAACTATTTTTCAGCATAAAGGAAAACTACCAATTATGGATAGTTCAATTCAGTCTTGTGAAACTAACAAGAATATCAAACCCAAATTCAATGCTACAGCCAACACAAAACCAAGGAGGAATTCTAAAATGATGTGTAGCAGTTGGAAAATCAGTGTGTTCGGTATCGTCGCGCTCATGCTCGCGTTTGGGCTGATTGATGCCAGAGCAGACGTGCAAGATGTAAAGCACCCCGGTGATGCGACCATTAGCGTCGCGGTGAATAGTGCCACGACTAGTGACGGGGCTACTGACAGGGCCGACGGTAACGTCGCTACGCTCACGACGGGTGCGTCCCCTACTGCTCTAAGGGCTACTGAGAAACTCGATTCTCTAGTATTCACGTATACCCTAAGTGCGGATGAGGCAGGTAGAAAAGGCACGGTTGAGATTCTGCTTCCCGGAGGTTGGAGAGGCGCCTTTGAGACCGATAACGTGGCTGACGAGCGCGATTGGGCGGTACCTCCACTAACAGGAACCGCAACCGCAAAGTTGGAGGCTCGCTCCACTTATTTGAAGGCGACAGTTGAGGACGAAGCACGCGCCGCTGGCGAGACGATAATATTCACGATTTTAAATGTCACAGTTCCTAATAGAGCGGGAATATATGATTTTACGGTGCGATCAAATCTTGTTGATTCAGCCGTCCACACGAACTACCTCGATCCTGACACGACCGGCAATGACGCTATCGCGGAGACGACTAACACCAGTGGTTTGAGCGATAACGGCCGTGCTTACCGAATTCGGGTCTACGGCATGCCGAGCGGAAAGGGCAAGATTGAATTATCAAGATCGGGCAGAACCTTCCCCAAAGGCGGTGACGAAGTTGACAAGGCGTACAAGAACCATCTCTTCGCTACTCACAAGGAAGATCTTGGAAACTTGATGCTCAAGTTTACTGCGCCGGGAACGATGTATAAGGGATCTAAGGTGCGAATCACTATTCCTGACGGTTGGACCGCCTTGCAGAGTGATAATGGGGGCGCAGCTGATCCCGGAGAGGTCAGGGTGCAAAGCGGTCCCGCGACGGTTTTGGTCAGTGGCGACAGCGACAGAGTGCTAACAGCTACCACCACCGCTAACATGGAGCCAGGTCGCTCTTTTACCATCGCTTACATGAAGGTCACATCACCCGGCAATCATGAAGACCCCAGCGCAGTCCTGACGTACACATTCGAAACCACGACAGCGTCACTGCTTGAAGATACCGATGCACAACGAGAGACGATAGATACCGAAGGCGAGCTTACCACAGCTCTGTCAGATGCTCCATCTTTTGACGCAGACGTACCTTCAGGCACAGGCGGAACCACATTCCCAGGCGAAAACCCAGGCGAAGAACCGGTCGTTACCGTTACGGCGCGTCACGGTGTGGGGACATTAACGTTGACCGATGGAACAGATGCCATAAAATACGCCATGGCAGGCGATGACATTGGTAGAGTTACATTTACGTTTGGTGGAGCTGCAGCCACCGCAAAAACTGGTTCCGCCATTGGAATGGCAAAGGGCGGGCAGGTTAGGATTGAGATTGATCCGGCTTGGCCCGCGCCGTTTGACGCTACAAGGGCAGGCGATGAGCGATTGGGTGCAGTATTCATCGCAGAAAGTGAGGCGGCAAGTCTCAAGAGCGCGAATGGGGTAATAACTGCAACCCTTAAAGAGGATTTTGATGATGAGACCGACGGCTCATTTACGTTCACGTACTTCGTCAAGAAAGTGCCTACTGTACAGAAAACGTATGTATTCAAAACCTCGTCGAAATCTCACGCACAGGCGCCTTTTGCACCGTTAGGTGGGGGTAACATGCCGAGTGTGGATGTGACGGCGCCCCACGGTTCGGGAGAAATCGTTCTTAGAAGCGGAGGGCAAGTTCTTCGTCAAACAGCCAAAGAGGACAAACTAGGAGATCTTCAGTTCACCTATACAACAGAGGGCTGGATGGCAAAGGACGCTATAGTGCAAATCACGATTCCCGGTAAATGGCCAAATGTACGTCGTGACAACGGGAATAGCATACGGGATCCAGGAGAGGTCATACTAGGTGGCACCGCTAAGGCAGAGCTTCAACTTAATAGCACGAACAGGACCATCCGTGCAAAGGCTACCGAGGCTTGGCGAGCAGGCGCAACGGTCATAGTTACCTACAAAAATATTCAGGCTCCTGGCGATAAGGGCTCTTATCCGTTTGAGACGAGGGCACTATCCTTCCCGGTGACTAATGTAGAGACCAGCATCGCCCTTGATGGTGCGCTGGTCGAGCCGAGCCCATCTGTCGGTGTGGATCAAACGCCGGACGGCTCCGGGACAATCGCTCTATCAAAGGGAGGAGCGATTTTTACTGGCGCTAGTGCGGGTGATGCGCTCGGAGATCTGGTGTTTACCTATACCGTTAAGGGAAGCATGGAATCCAATTCTGTAGTTGAAATTGAGATTCCGGATCCTTGGACCGACCCTGATTATGACGATGGCGACTCTGATGCGCAAGACACGGGCGAGGTTGTTTTTGGCGGCGCCGGTGAAGGGTCGCTCTCACTTGACGGTAATAGAGTGACTGTAACGACAGCGACGGATTTATCGGGCGGCGATACCTTTACGGTCACCTATAAGAATATCACCGCGCCGGAAGCGGGTGATTACGACTTCCACGTGAGATCGACTTCGACTCCGGGAGGTACGCCTACGGCGCTTGCCAATAGCCCGCTTAAAGTTGCCATTAGCGCTGTCGATCCCGGCGCGGTCACGGCGTCGGTTACTTCAACGACACCGGGCGTGGATCTCGGTAATTTGGCATTCACCTATAGAGCCGCGGCACGACTTGACGCCGGCGCGGTGATTAAGGTTGTAATTCACGAAGGATGGCCATCTGCATTCCGGGCGACTAGCGCGGCTGATGACAGGTCCGGGGCAGTGACCATATCTGACAACGCGGTGCTTAGCTTTGACGGGACTCGCACGTTAATTGCCACTACCAACACCGTGTTGGAAGATAATGACACGGTTATCTTGACTTACGGTTCAATCATGGCACCTGATGTAGAGGATGATTATTCGTTCCCGGCGAGTTTCTCCGCTGGCGGCGGTGATCCGGAGGTGTCAATTCCGAGCCCAAGAATAGTTGTCCGATCAGTGCCTACGGAGTTGACGCTTACCACGTCGGCGGATAATTTCTTCGTGGGCGCATCCATCACAGTCACTGCTACATTGGATCAGCGCGCTCCTGTTGGCGGTCAAAATGTTACGTTGACTGCTGGGTCCGGTACGTTCTCCATGACCGAAGACGGAGAGGCTATCTCCTCAATGACCGAAGACGGAATGGTTAGCGCTTCGGTAACGATTGGAGATTCAGCCGATTCCATGTCCGAGATGGTTTACTACACCAACGATATGGCAGGCGAAGTCATGCTAACTGGAACGGCTATGGTGGGCGAGATGGAGCTTACCGACTCCGCGTCGGTTACGGTCAAGTCGACCATTAGCAATCTGGCGGTTAACGGTATGGCGGAAGCCCCGGTAACCGTTGACGCCGGTAGCACAGTTACCGTATCGGTAATCGGCAAGCCTGGCGGCGGCGAGGTAAAGGTAACCCAGATGGAAGAGGACGCTGACGGTATGGTGACTCATCCTACTAGGCTGCCGACGAGGGCCCTTGATAAGGATCCCAATCAGGATGGCGTGCCGGAAGGTAGTGTTCGTTACACGCGCGGCATTCCTCTCGGGGATCTCAATGATGGCGATTATACCGTTACGGTAACCCTTGGTGGTGAGAACGCGCCAATTGCTATCAAGGTCGAGACCGCCAGAGATCCGGTGACGGCGTTAACGCTTACCGCTTCCGCGGACAGTTTCTTCGCGGGCGATTCCATCGAACTCACGGTTGCCTCAGATGTTCGCGCACCTGAAGGCGGGCTTGAGGTGACACTGTCAACCGAACCCGAAGATTCGGGAACCTTCTCGATGACCGAGGGCGGCGAGGCTATCTCCACAGCCACGATTCCGGATGCCGAAGATTCGATGTCGGTCATGGTTTATTACACGAACGATGCCGCAGGCGCCGTCACGCTGATGGCGACCGCGGGCGAGATTTCGGATTCCGCCGAGGTTACCGTCAACGACTTGGTAACCAGTGTTCAGGTGAACGGCATGGATGAGCCGGACACTGTCGCCGGTAATGCCACCATCACCGTGTCGGCAATCGGCAAAGACGGTGCCGCTACCGTATCTGTGGCCAACAGCGCGGGCGAAACGGTCGTGTCCGAGAAGGGGATGGATAAAGCCCCCGATGCCGACGTGCCCGAAGGCAGCGCCTCTTACTCGCGCGGCGTTGCGTTGCCCAATCTTGATGACGGCGACTACACCGTCACCGTGAGCATTGCCGGTGGATCGAAGTCGGTCGAAATCGAGGTCATGGAGCCGAGGGATCCGGTAACTGCGATAACCGTTACCGCTTCGGACAGTTTCTTCGTCGGCGATTCGACGCAAGTCACCATTGCCTCCGATGTGCGTACACCCGTGGGCGGGCTTGAGGTGACGCTGTCAACCGAACCCGAAGATTCGGGAACGTTCTCGATGACCAAGGGCGGCGCGGCTATCTCTACCGCCATGATTCCGGATGCCGAGGATTCGATGTCGGTGATGGTGTATTACACCGGCAGCGCCGCGGGCGCTGTCACGCTGACGGCTACCGCGGGCGAGGTTTCGGGTTCTGCCGAGGTTACCGTCAAGTCCACCATTAGCAATCTTCAGGTTAACGGTATGGACGGCTCGGAAGAATCGCCGGTTCTGCCGGTGAAGGGCGGCGCGACAATTAGCGTCACCGCATCCGGTAAAGACGGCAGGTCAGGTTTGGTGATTACGAACGCGGCAGGCGATGAAGTTGTGTCACGCCTTGGACTGGACGGCGAAGCCGATGACGAGGGTAACGTCGCCTACTCCCGTGACATAACGTTACCGAGTCTCGCCGACGGGGACTACACGGTTACGGTGACTATCGCCGGCGAATCGGCGTCAATCATGGTCGAAGTGTTGAACGACCAAACCGCGCCAATCCTGAGCAGCGCCACCGCATGGCCCGATGTAGTCGCTAACGGCGACGATGTCGCGCTGCGCGTTAAGGTTACGATGAATGAATCCATGGTCGCCATAGACTCGGTCACGGTAGATGTGTCCGCGCTGGATGATGCGCAAACCGAGCCGGTGATGTTGGCTGTGCTACCGAGCGAACCGGCGGGCACCTACGGCGGTTTCCACCGCATCAGCATGAGCAATGGGGCAGATGACGGTGACGTTATGTTGACGTTCACCGCGACCGATGTCCTTGAGAACTCCGGTACCGCAACCGCGTCGATTACCTTGAAGAACGACGTGACTGCGCCGGCCCTCACAATGGAAAGCGCCGAGCCGGCGACGGCTACGGAAGGTACGTCGATTACCATCTCCGTTAACGGGGGCGAATCCGGCTTGACGGTCACGGCGGATGCTTCCGCTATCGGCGGCGATGCCATGGAATCTCTGACCGAAGGCATGGACGAGGACATGATGGGCACCGGCATGTACAGTGCCGATGTCGTAGTCACGGGTGCCGCCGACGGCGCGCAGTCCATAACCATCACCGCTACCGACGGTTCCGGGAACTCCAGCGAAGCCATGGTTTCGGTCATGATCGACAACACCGGTCCGGCACTCACAATGGCGAGCGCCGATCCGGCGATGGCGAAGGACGGCACCATGGTCACCATTTCGGTGATGACCGAGGCCGGCGCCACGGTTATGGCTAACGCGTCCGCGATTGGCGGCGACGCCGCAACCGCGTTGTCTGAATCTGCCGATACAGCGGGCAGTTACAGCGCCATGGTCACGGTTGCCGACGGTACGATGGATGGCGATCACATGATTTCCATCACCGGCACCGACGCGCTAGGTAATGAGGGCGACGCCGCTTCCGTCACGGTTACGGTTGACAACACCGCGCCGATGTTGAGCGATGCCGCCATCACGCCCGACTGGGCGTTGAACGACGACATGGTCACCATCTCGGTGATGACCGAGGCCGGCGCCACGGTCACGGCAAACGCCTCCGCTATCGGCGGCGACGCTGCAACCGCGTTGTCTGAATCTGCCGATACCGCCGGTATGTACAGCGCCGAAGTCACGGTCACGGGCGCCATGGGCGGCGACCAGATGGTTTCAATCACCGCCAGCGACGCGCTCGGCAACATGAGCGAAGCCGCTTCCGCGTCGGTTAGCATCCACGTGGTGACAAGCGCCAGCTTCTCACCCGCCGATGTCAGCACCGGCGATATGGTCATGGTTAGCGCCATGGGTACCGCGGGCTTGACGGCGACGTTCAGTGTCTTCGACGCCAACGGCAACAACATCGTCACGGATGGAAGTCTGACCGAGGATGCCGAGACCGCCGGAAGCTACTCCGGTAGTTTCGAGGTGGTAATCGACGCGCACCCGACGGGTACCTACTGGGTGTCCGCCACTATCGGTCAAGCCAGCATGACGGCTGACGGCGCGTTGACCATCGATCACCTGGCGCAGTTCACGCTTTCAATCGGAGCCGGTACGCACCTGATTCACGTACCGCTCGATGTGACGCATATCGACGGCGTGGCGGCGACAATCGACACCGTGGGCGATCTGTACAAAGCGCTCGATGGCTCCGTCAACTTCATCATCAGCTTGGGCGCGGACGGTAGCTGGAACAGCTATCTCGGCGACGCAAGCGCCGGTGGAGCCGCGGATGCCGCTATCGGTGCCGATACCGGTCTCATCGCTGTGATGAGCAGCGCCGCAAGCCTGACACTGGCGGGTAACGCGCTCGGAACGGGCGGCGCCTCCGCCATTAACCTCGTCGCGGGCAACAACCTCGTCGGTGTGCCGCTGGATCCGGCAGCCGGCGGATTGAGCATGATTAGCGATGCGGTCACTCTGTCCCAGGGCGCGGTCAGCGCTGTCGTGGTGTCCAATGCAGCCGGCAACGGCTTCAACACCATCGCGCAAGCCGACGATCCGGGCGACGGTCCCATCATGGGCGGCAGAGGCTACATCGTAGTCGCTGGCGCAACCGCGAGCATACCGGTCATAGGTATGGCTTGGGACAACACCATGGCTGATGACATGGGCAACGGCATGACCGCGAGCGCAGCACCGTCCATCGGCTTCCAGACGCCTGTCTTGCAGGTGCAGGGTAAGCTGATTGACGAAGCCGGCATGGTGTCACGCGACGGTCTGAATGTCACCGTCAAAAACGTGACACGCGGCACGACGCTCGGCAGCACCACCGCCGCGGACGACTACAGCATGACCTTCGTGAAGCTGGACAGCAGCGCCGCGAAGGTGGGTGACGTGCTCGAGATTCGAGCCGATTCATCGAATCCGCTGCTCGGTGTCCGTTCGGTGCAGCATGTGGTCACCGCCGATGACGTGCGCGACAGCCGTATCGACCTGCCCGACCTCGTGACCTACGAGATTCCGGCGCAGACCGAACTGCTTGCCAACTACCCGAATCCGTTCAATCCCGAAACGTGGATTCCGTTCCGTCTCGCGGAAGACAGCAATGTCTCCCTGAGCATCTACGGCGCCTCCGGTAGCCTTGTCCGCAGCATCGACATCGGCTTCACACCGGCAGCCGTATACGAGGGACGTTCGGACGCCATCTACTGGGATGGTCGGAACAACTTCGGTGAGCAGGTCTCTAGCGGTATCTACTTCTATCACCTGAGCGCTGGCAGCTTCTCCGCCACCCGCAAGATGGTCATTGTGAAGTAGGTTTAGCCTGTGCAACAACCATTAGCTGCTAGGCGCTTGTCGACACACAATGTTCTTGCGCTTAGCAGCTAATTTTTTGTAAGGAAACCGAGTTTTTTCAGCAAAACTCGGTTTCTTTATTAACCAATCTGTTCAAAGTAGTCTACCGTCTCATCACCCCCTTACACTCCTTCTCACTCCAGAGTAATTGTAGGGTGGGCACTGCCCACCATTCCTTATGCGGTTCAAATGTACAAAGTAATTGTAGGGTGGGCACTGCCCACCATTCCTTATGCCGTTCAAATGTACAAAGTAATTGTAGGGTGGGCACTGCCCACCATTCCTTATGCCGTTCAAATGTACAAAGTAATTGTAGGGTGGGCACTGCCCACCATTCCTTATGCCGTTCAAATGTACAAAGTCGAGTTATGAGCCTGATTGAATAATCGGTGGGACAGCCATTTTTGTTCATTTGTAGAAATTTATCCATGTTTCATTCGCGGCTGCTACCTACCTGTCGTGTCGTTGGCAATTTGAAAAACTGGTGGGCAGTGCCCACCCTACAACGTGGTATTAGAAAACCATAAATGTGCATGTTGGACGCACGCTTCGCTCATGCAAGAAAAAACTCAGACGTATAATCCGTGTAATCCGCTTAATCAGCGTAATTGTAGGGTGGGCACTGCCCACCATTCCTTATGCCGTTCAAATGTACAAAGTCGAGTTATGAGCCTGATTGAATAATCGGTGGCACAGCCATTTTCGTTCATTTGTAGAAATTTATCCATGTTTCATTCGCGGCTGCTACCTACCTGTCGTGTCGTTGGCACTCTGAAAACTGGTGGGCAGTGCCCACCCTACAATTTTTCGCTTCCTAGCCAACAAGGACCATTCGCATGTTCCGAAGCCGAAAAAATGCTATTATCACCGGCGCGGTTGTTGCCGTTGCTGTGACGATCGCATGTTCGTTGCCAATCATATTGAACGCCGAATCGGGCGGCATTGCCGACGCTGGCGGGAATTGGGGTAATGTAGGCGTGTTAACGTTAGTCGTAGGGATATTTACGACAGTCTTCGTATTTTCCCAAACCGTCGTCCTCTTTTCGATAAAGCAGTTGGGTAATCAGATGACGGAAATGGACAGGCGCCTGACTAACCAAATTAGTGAGAGCGGGAAACGGAACCATGAGGGATTCGTGCTTATAGAAGAGCGTTTTGCGCAATTGGAAGGGCGTTTTACACAGCTTGAAAATCGAATGGATGCCCGTTTCACGCAAATGGAGGAACGTTTTACGCAGATAGATGCCCGTTTTGCACAGCTTGAAAGTCGATTAGATGCCCGTTTTACGCAGATAGATGCCCGTTTTACGCAGATAGATGCCCGTTTTGCACAGCTTGAAAGTCGATTAGATGCCCGTTTTGCACAAATAGATGCTCGTTTCACGCAAATGGAGGAGCGTTTCGCGCACCTGGAGAATCGAATGGATGCCCGTTTCGCACAAATGGAGGAACGTTTTACGCAGATTGATATACGATTGGATAGTCTCCACCGAAATTACGTGGACGACATGAAATACCAACTCCGCGAGGAGTGATTGTAGGGTGGGCACTGCCCACCATTCCGATCAGTTTGGGATAAATGGTTGGCTCCTCTGGCGCGCAACGTGACCGCGTTGATGGTGGGCAGTGCCCACCCTACAACTATTCGGACAAAAAAAATTGGACACTAATTTTCTCAATAAAGACTATTGAAAATCATATCCGACCTGTGCTATAATAATTCCTGCGCCAAAAAGTTGCAACCGTGTGCCGTGAATCGGGGCAAGATGCCACGCCGACAACGGTGTTTCGTGTTTCTTTCTTGTAGGGGACGCAGATCTGCGTCCCAGCCAATTTGAAATTACAGTTATCCTGAGATGGCAAATAGTGTTTCATACCAGTTTTTCATACCTACGTCTTTTTGGCTCTGATGTCAAAACGCCGAAGAATTCAGTCATAGCAAGGAGTTCCGTGCTACTCGGTTACTAAAGGCAAGTCCCGTTTTGGTATGAAAAGTATGAAAAGTATGAAATTTTTCGGGACGGCTAAACGACCTTTTTCGTATGGCGCTTAGGGTTTTCAAACAGCTTCCAAACTCGACTTCGTACAAAAATACAACGGTTGGGTTGTTCGGAAAGCCGTACATCAAATATTACGCTTTACGTATCACGCATTACGTTTTGTTTTCCACCGGCTTCATAACATTATAAATCCTGAAACATCGTGTTAATTTTTTTTTCATCCACCTTTTGTTTTTTCTTAACGATGCAGCCATACGCAACCACTGCATCAGAACCAAAACAGAACGTTTTATTAAGACTTTAAATTGGCTTGTAGGGTGGGCACTGCCCACCAGCCTTTACTGTACGTTATTAGACGTTATTAGGGTGTGCACCGCGCACCAGCCTTTACTTACTGTACGTTATTTTGGAGGTTAAATAATTGAATATGATGCATCCCAGAGGAAAACTCGTTTGGTTTTTCTGTTTTGTAGCGCTCGCCGCCGGTTTGATGACCGCCGCGAACGAAGACGCTCCGGCGCAAACAACGCTTTCGTTCCTGTTGAGCGGAACGGTAACCGATCAGAACGGCGAGGTTGCCGCCGGACTCTCCGTGGGAGTCGGCAACCAGCGTTTTGTGACGCGAGCCGACGGAACGTATTCCATTGTGCTGCTCGCGCTTTCGGACATAGACAGAATCAAGGTTGACGACGTGCTGGATATCACGGTAGTCGACGGCGCCGATGTCATTGGCGGACGTAGCTATACCGTCACGTCAGCCGACGTCACCTCAAGCCCGCCGGGCGCAACGGTGGATATACAGTTGTCCGGTCTGGAAGCCCTCGTGTCGGAGGATAGACTTCCCGCGGACGGCGTCTCCACGTCGGGCATCACCGTCAACATCGTTGAAAATGGCGAGCCGGTTACCGGCGATACCGTGACCATTACCCCCGATCACGGCACCGTCGGCGATGTCGTCGACAACGGCGACGGCACCTATACCACCACCTACACCGCACCCGACCAGCCTCTCACCGACCCGGTAACGGATTCCATCACCATCACATCCGACACCACCGGCGATAGCACAACTGTCACGGTGACGCTTGAACCCGTCCCGACGCTTATCTCCGTGACGGCGACCCCGAGCAGTTATGTCGCGGGAAGCGGCGTTGCCGGCATGGTGAACGTGAACGTGAGCCGAGGCGGAGAACCGGTAACCGACGCCGAAATTTCCATTAGCGCCAGTCGAGCCGATGGCGGCGCGGACACCGGTACCGTCGGCGATATTACCGACAACGGCGATGGCAGCTATAGCGCCCCCTACGCGCCATCGAACACCGCGGGACGCATCATGTTAAGCGCGACCGACGCCGTCTCCGGCGAAAGCGGTTCCGCTACCGTCACCGTGAACGCCGGCGCGCCTGCCGCTCTGGCGATTACCGTCAATCCGATGGAAGTGTCGAGCCTCGGTAACGCCATGGTTAGCGCAACCGTGACCGATGCCTCCGGGAATGGCGTTGGCGGACTTGCCCCCGCGGGCAGCGCGGGAAGCGGGAGCGTAGGCGGCTTTTCGGAAGGCGCCGCAATCGGCAGCTACACCGCGACCTATACCGCACCGATGGTTGAAGCCGAAAGCACGGACATTGTCACCGTCAATGTCGGAGATCTCACCGGCGTAGCCACCGTGAATCTCACGCCCGAACCGCCCATGATGGTGTCCATCCTTGTCGTCAACGGTACCATCAATAAAGCGGATGGCACCGGTTCCGTGCCCGGCGCGAATGTCGCCGTCACCGTCAACGACAAAGACCCCGTCTCCACCACAAGCGATGAGAACGGCAACTACAGCGTCACGCTCGTCAGTCCGGGCGGCAATGCCGCCAGCACCGGCGATACCGTCTCCGTCGTGGTGACCGATGCAAACGGAGTTGAGCGCGGCTCCAATGGAAGTGTGTTAACCAACGAGCACCTTGGCGATGGTGATTCCTCCGTCGTGACCGTTGATGTGACGACCGATATCGGCGCGACCACCTCCGCCCTCGTCGTCACCGGTTCGGTCTTCCGCGAAGCCAGCGAAATTGCGATTGACGATGTTTTTGATATTGTCGTTACCAACTCCACCAACGGCATGCAAGTATCCGGTGCCACCGGCGGGGACGGCATGTATGAACTCACGCTGTTCAGCGTTAGCGCGCCCGTGGCGGAGACCGGCGACATGTTCACCGTGACCGCCGCAAGAGATGGCGGGCAGGTCGGCGCCGCAACGCATACGATTACCTCCGCCGAAGTCGATGCCGGACGCGTTTCAATCAATATCGACACCGCGATAAAAGCCTCCACCTCCGCGCTAGTTGTCGCCGGTACCGTGTATCATGAAGACGGCACCATCGAGATGGGCGCCGGATTGAGCGTGACCGTTTCGAGCGCGTCGCGCGGGCTGGAGTCAATGGGCACGACCGACGCCAGCGGCATGTACGATGTGACATTCTTTAGTTCGAGTGGGCCTGTCGGCGAAACCGGAGACATGCTCACCGTTACCGTGATGCAGGACGGCGCACAGATTGGCGCTGTGGACTATGCGTTGACCTCGGCTGATGTCGATGCGCAGCGAGCCACCGTGAACGTCAGCACCGTCGCCGTAGCTTCGACCTCCTCTCTCGTAGTGACAGGTCACGTATTTTTCTTGGAAAGCCAGATTCCCGTCGGAGCCAACATACCGGTGCATGTTGCCAACGCGGACAGCGGAGTGGAAGACAGCGCCATGACCGATGCGGACGGGATGTACAGCGTCACGTTCTTCAGTCCGACCGATCCCGTAGCCGAAACCGGGGATGCCCTGAACGTCACCGTCATGCACGGCGATGAAACTGTCGCTTCGGTGACGCATAACGTGATGGCTTCCGAAATAGACGCGCAGCGCGCCGTGGTGGATGTGCCAACCTCCATCAAAGCCGAAGCCTCCGTCTTTAACATTACCGGTACCGTCTACCTTGAAGACGGCAAAAGCACGGCGCCTCCGGGATTGACCGTCGAGGTGACTAACGTTAATCAAGGCGTGGTAGAGGACGGTTTGACGCTCGCTGACGGCACGTACAGCGTCACCATTGTTAGCGCCAGTATGGCGGTCGCCAGGAGCGCCGACGAACTCACCCTCGACGTCAGGGTTATGGCTGACACCGAAGTTGTCGGCACAACCTCCCATATCCTGACGACGGATGAGGTCGTGGCAAGGCGAGCCGTCGTGAATATCATCACCCGTCACACCGCCGATCCCTCGAATGTGATTGTGGTTGCCGGCACGGTCAGCAATCCCGACGGCTCGCCGGCTCGCGCGGGAGTCGAATTGGAGCTCACGCTCGGATCTAACCCCATGCGCGAACTTCAGACCAGTGCGGGCGGCGGTTACCTGACCACCTTCTTTAATCCGGATGCGCCTGTCGTTAACGTTCACGACACGCTGACCGTTGTAGCCGTGGATCGCACTGCCGGCTCTGCCGCCAACGAGAGCATGGAAGTCGCGTCGCACCACGTTCTGGAGAGTCGCATTACCTTCGATATCGCCCTGAATGCCGATACGATTGACCCGGTGGCGGTGGCGAAGAGCAGTCAGAAATTTATTCAGAAAACGGAAACCGTCGATTTTGACGGCAGCGAATCGAGCGATTACATCATCCCGACCGTTCCCGGTATCATCACCTACCTGTGGGAATTCGGCGATGGCAATACCGCCGATACCATGAACGCGACGCACCAATACGCGAACTCCGGGGCATACACCGTCACCCTCACGGTGACGGATCTCGTCGGCAACGAAGATTCGATGTCGCTTCCGATTTTTGTTGACACCGTGCGCCTCGGCGGTCTGTCGCTGAACACCCTCCATGCGCGGGATGTCATCGACAAAGTTATCAAGTTGGCGATCGCCCGCACCGATGTCGGTATGAGCGTCGGTCCCGATGCTCTGCTCGACATGATGCGGAACGACCCGGCGACCCAGTACGCGGTGCTTAATGCCATTAACTCGATTCTGCCTCCGGGAATGGTGCCGAAGCAGTTGCTTGATGCGGAACTGCCGCTTATCTTCAAGGACTACGAAAATATCGACCTCGAAAACTTCGGTAACGCCGTCACGGCGCGTCCCGGCATGGGCATGGGAATCCTCGGCTCCAAGGACGGCGGGTTCACCCGAATCGTCACCGGCAACAAACTCGACCTCTACCTCGCCACGCCGCGCGGGGATGTTGGAAGCGTTACCTTCAGACTGGACGGTCCAGATTTCGATCCGTTGAGCGAAGAGGGCACGCGCGACGCCAGAGAGGCTGTAGCCGGAATGACCATGATGCACACCTTCCAACTCGAAGAGGAACAGGCGATTCTACTGCTTCCCTCTTGGCCCGGTCTAAGTGAGGGTGCCGGCGCGTTCGCGTCTGTCACCTTGCGCTACTCGGCGGACGAGCTCCCCCCGCAATACGCCAATCTATTGTCCCGCGGGCGCCAAGTGCCGGCGGATACCATGGCGTATGCCAGCGCGCCCCTCAGCCCGATGGTTATCAACGGCGAGCATGTCTGGAGCGCCGAAGTTGGAATCGAACCCGGTAAAATCTACTACTACTTCTACGAAATTGAACTGAATACGCCTGTACCGCTCATCATCGGCGACGGACAGACGACAATGGTGTCCCGTTACGCCGTGCCCGATCCGCGCAACCTTCAACTGGAAGATCGCGGCGTCGTGGAAGCCGTCTTCACCATGGAGGTGCAGGATGCCATAGCGCCGTTCCTCAACCCGATTATCGAAGCGGTCATGGCAGGTCAGGATCTGTCCACTATAGATCTGGAAGCCATGCTAACGGGCGAAAACCTGCTGACACTGATCGGTGCGATCGGCACCGCCGCTTCCGGCGTCGTTGCGGACATCATGACATCTCTCGATCCCCAGATGGTCTCCGTGTTTACCGTGCCGATGTCCACCGAAGAACAATCGGTCTGGTACACCACCGTTGACCTGTCGGACGTGGCTGACGGGATGCACACCATCGATGCCAACGCCTTTGACTCTAACGGCGTCCAGATTGATAACCGTCCGGTCTACGGCAAAACGTTTATGCTTGACCGCTCGGCGCCCGCCATTGAGACCAAGGTCGATAACGGTCAGAACTCCGCCATGTACATGCGGGATGACGGCGTGTTGATTGCGACGGGCTTGATAACGCCCGACCCGAACCAGTTGGCATCGTTGATGCTCAGCGCCAGCACCATGGATGGCACCGAAGATCTGAGTGATTTCGTGTACCAGATTATTCGCCACAGCGGTGATTCGACCGCACAGATGGCGAATACCTGGACGACTCTGCTCGACCCGACGGTTGTGCCGATGCTGGAAGGGCTTTCGCTGAATACCTTTAACCTGTTCGTCGCCACCGCGTTTAACGACATGTTGACGTTGAATTCGCGTGCCGGGATGCCCCCGGGAATGATTCACCCCTACGAGATGCTCATTCGGGGTATGGATAACAATCCGGAACTCATCGTCGGCGAATACGGACTCCGAGCCGTGGCGAGAGATGATGTAGGCAACATCTCCTCCTATACGGCGCCTGTTCGAGTGGATATCGTCGCGCCCGATCCCGACCAAGCGGTCATCACCAACATCGAAATCGGTGACTGCAACAAGGACGGCGATCTGGAGGATCCGTTTGAAAGCGGACCGCCGGGTGAGGACAGCACCATCTTTGTCAACACCCGGAGCGTCAAACTCACGGTCGAGATTCCGAACCGGACGCCGCACCCGTTGACCGGTATTGTCGTCCAGTATAAGACCGGGCACGGCACCGCGCAGTGGATGGAAATCGCTACCATTGACGCGCCGGGCGTTGTCGAATGGAACATTGACGATGTCGCGGCGCTGATGAACGGCGGCGGCGATGATCCGCATGTCTACGTGCGCGCCGTGGCGACCAACGATTTGACCATTACCGATCCCGATCCGGCGATGCCGATAATTAAACTCGACGGCGATGTCTGCCCGGTCGAACCGGAGCATATCGCGGTCAATGTGGTTCCTGCCGGTACGAACGAGGAGACCGGCGGTTACTGCGGGATTATCACCGTGGACGGCTACACCGCAGCCCGTACCATTCCCGACCTCGCGTCTGTCCGATTCGATCTGACCCTGCCGGACGGCACCTCAATGACCATCGGCGAAGCCATGGAGTCTGAAGTCTTGTCACCGGTGGAAACCGCTGACTTGACCGCCATTCTCGCTAATTTGGTGAACACCGTTGTAGAGGGCATCCCGACCGCGGCGGAAGAGGTTGGCTACCGCAAATGGACGATTACGTTCAACACAGCGTCGCTCGCCGATTCGCTCGATACCCCGTACGTCATTAACGCCACCATGATTGGCGCCGACGGAATGGAGTACGCACCGATCGCCGGCGGCACGGACGACTTCCTGCTCCATAACGGAGATGTCGAAGTGGGTACGGCGATTGTGCAAGTGGCTGACGCCTACGGTGCAATGCCCGGGGATGCCGGATTCCATCAGCTTGGTGGTATCACCGGCGTGGAAGGCATCGATACACCGGTCGGTATCTTCACCATTGATCCCGTTGCGCCGGACTGGAGAGTCACGGGGGTTAACCTCATTGTCAACGTGCGCAATGCCGATGGCACCAAGGGCGACCCCGTCGATGTCGGCGAGGTTACCATTGAGGAAAAAGTCAGCGTCGACATGGCGGACATGACCAAGGATAGCAGCGACAAGATATTCACCGCCAAAATTACCGACCTGAGCGTCTTGGGCGTCGGCGGAGATTACGTCGTGCAAGCCTTGGCATACGACTCGAAAGCCGAGCCGGATGTTGAAGCCGAAGATGCCTCGTTCGGCACCGCTGTAAACGTCGATAACTTTACGCCTCCGCCGAACATCACCATCGACGGCAGGGGCGAAGGCATGAGCCTTGCCGACTTTATGGCGGCGCACCCTCTGGGTTATCGCATCGCGCAGTCCGACAACAACATGTTCCCGTTCTCGGTCAATGCGCCCGGCGTACTCATGGGTGAGATTACCGTTCAGATTGACGGCGGAACATTGGCTGACGACTTGGTGACAATTGACGGTACGCGCCACGACTTTAGTATCGTTGCCAGCACCTCTACCACCGGTGAGGGTGACCACCCCGCCAGTGGTACCGTTACCAAGCGAAACGGTAGTGTCGGTTTCGACCTGGTGAACCTCGCCATCGACCGCATACCGCCGGTAATCACTGTCCTGTCACCGACCGAAGATCACGAGGTCAGCGCGCTTCCGACGATCCACGCCATTTACAACGATGGCGAGGGATACGGGATTGCGGTCGCCTCCGATGACCCGCTCGATGTCGCGGCGGACGTGCAGATCCAAATTTTCCGGTTGACCCCGCCCGACGAGTCGGAGATCGCGGTCAATCAGGATGAACTTGAAGATGCCGACGATCAGGTTGTCTATTCCCGCGACGAGCAACTCGCCGGTGGCGCCTATCGTACCGATGTGTCTGTCACCGATAAGTGGGGCAACAGAAGCAGCGGTTCCATGGAGTTCACGGTGGTCGGCACGTTGCCGTCGGTTACCATACTGTCGCCGATGGCGGATAGCGTGTCGGACGACGGTATGCCGCTCATTAGCGCCGTGTTCACCGGCACCGGAGCGCTTGATGTCGTCTTTATGATTGACGGCGAAGCCATAGATGCCGCCGTCGAGGACAACCGCTTGGAGTACACCCCCGAATCGCCGCTTGCCGAGGGACCGCACAACGTCACGATTAGTGTGACCGATCCCGACGGCAAGACCGCCAGCGCCTCGGTGACCTTCAGCGTCGAGTTAGACCACTCGCCGCCGGTCGTCACGCAGGTAAGCCCGCTGGGTACGATATGGGGATCGACCGCGACGTTGTCCGTGACCGCTATTGACGACCAATCGGGTGTCGCCAGCGTGTCCATCGCGCTTGATGGCGGCGAAGCCGTAGACGGTGCCAGCCGAGATGTCGAAGGTTTGGCGCTGGGTCAGCACATGGCTACCGCTACCGTAACCAATGGCGACGGCTATTCGCAGGAGTACAGTTGGACATTTACCGTTGCCATTGACGAGGAACCGCCCGTCATCGGAACGACCTCCCCGCACGGGGTTGTGCGCACCACGATGCCGACGATTAGCGTTGGAGCAACCGATCTTACAAGTATCGCCTCCATCACGATCGGAGTGATGAATAGTGCCGGCGACGCCGTTGAAGGCGAGACCGCGATGAGTGAGGATGGCACCTCCGCCTCGTTCACCCCGGCTGGCGCTTTGGCGAACGATACCTATTCCGTCGCCGCGGTGGCAATGGATAACGCCGGCAACAGCGCGAGCACCA
This sequence comes from Candidatus Poribacteria bacterium, assembly GCA_965204085.1. Lineage (GTDB taxonomy): Bacteria > Poribacteria > WGA-4E > WGA-4E > JAJDTR01 > JAJDTR01. The sequence goes on from CBDBEE010000003.1 coordinate 2,060,455, forward strand.
ATTGGAGTTTCACGGTTGAAGCCAGCTACGACACTACGATGCCGAGTATCGATGTCACATCGCCGCACGGTATTGTCCGTGTGGATATGCCGACCATCAGCGCGTCGGCGTCCGATGTCAGCGATACCGCCCAAGAGGGACTGTCGGGAATCGCCAACATCGAGATATCGATAGACGGTGTCGACGGTTCGTCCGAGTTCGATGGCTCGAGTTCGGCAATCTTCACCCCGGGCGCCGCATTGGCGAACGGCACGTATACCGCAATGGCAACCGCGACCGACAACAGCGGTAATACCAACACCGCGAGTTGGACGTTCATCGTTGAAGTGATTATGGATGTTGCCGCGCCTGTCATCGGTAACACATCGCCTCAAGGGATTAGCCGGATCGCCATGCCGGAGATCAGCGTCGCCGCAGCGGACGATATGTCGGGCATTGGCAGCATCGAAATCTCGGTGATGAACAGCGCCGGCGCTGCGGTTGATGGCTCGACCGCGATGGGAGACGGCTCTGCGGTCTTCACACCCGGCGCCGCACTGGCGAACGACACCTATACGGTGAACACCGTCGTCACGGACAACAGCGGCAATAGCTCCTCCGCGAGTTGGAGTTTCGTCGTTGAGGTCGTCATGGATATCGCCGAACCGGTTATTGGCACGACCTCCCCGTCGGGCATTGTGCGCGTCGATATGCCGACCATCACCGCCTCCGCTACGGACGACATATCGGGCGTTGGGGGCATCGAAATCTCGGTAGCCGCGAGCGATGGCTCCGCTGTTGACGGTGCCTCCGAGTTCGATGGCGGTACCATGGGGACATTCACTCCGGGAGCCGGGTTGGCGAACGATACCTACACCGCGACGGCTGTCGTAACCGATAACGCCGGTAACGAGACGAGGGGAAGTTGGTCCTTCACGGTTGAGGTCGTTATGGATACGTTGGCGCCAATCATTACCTCCACCTCGCCGCACGGCATTATCCGCGATGACGCGCCTTCGGTTAACGTCTCCGCTACGGACGATATGTCGGGCGTTGGAAGCATCGAAATCTCGGTAGCCGCGAGCGATGGCTCCGCTGTTGACGGTGCCTCCGAGTTCGATGGCGGTACCATGGGGACATTTACTCCGGGTGCCGGGTTGGCGAACGATACCTACACCGCGAGCGCCGTCGTAACGGATAACGCCGGTAACGAAACGAGGGGAAGTTGGTCCTTCACGGTTGAGGTCGTTATGGATACGCTGGCGCCGATTATTACCGCCACCTCGCCGCACGGCATTGTCCGAGATGACGCGCCTTCAGTTAGCGTTTCCGCTACGGACGACATGTCGGGGGTTGCGAGCATCGAAATCTCCGTGTCCAACAGTGCCGGTCGAGTTGCCGGAAGCACCAGCTTTGATGGCGCCGGTCTCGGTACCTTCACTCCGGCAGCCGGCTTACGCAACGATACCTATACAGTCGGCGCCGTCGTTACCGATAATGCCGGCAATGCCGCCAGCGCGAGTTGGAGTTTCACGCTTGAAGCCGACCGCGCCGCGCCCGTCATCAATACGACATCTCCGCAAGGCACCATCCGCGACAACATGCCGCGGATAGACGTTTCAGCCACCGACGATTTGTCCGGAATTGAATCCTTCGCCATTCGCGTCGTGCGGAGCGACTTCCTCCGAATAGCTGGCACTCTAACCTTTGAGGGTGGAACCAAAGCGTCCTTCACGCCCGCCAACACCCTCAGAAACGACAACTACTCTGTGGCTGTCGATGTCACCGACAAAGCCGGAAATGAAACCAATGTAAGTTGGAGTTTCACCGTGCAAGTTGACGCGACGCCGCCGGTAATCAGTGCCTCATCGCCTATGGGAATCGTGAGGGACGACATGCCGCGAGTCAGCGTGTCCGCAACCGATGACGAATCCGGTATACAGGACATCGAGATTCGCGTGTTCGATAGCCGTCTCGTGCGAATCGGTGGCAGAACCGTATTCGCCGGAGGCACCACCGCCGCCTTCACGCCCGAACGAGCGCTGCGGAATGACACCTATACGGTGGGTGTGAAAGCCGTGGATAAAGCCGGTAATCGCGCAGATGCGAGTTGGAGCTTCGTGCTCGAAGCCGACCATACGCCGCCGGTTATCAATGTGACATCGCCGCAAGGCATCATCCGAGACGATACGCCGCGTATCAGCGTCTCCGCAACGGATGATATCTCCGGAATCGCCAATATCGAGATTCGCGTCTTGAACAGCGCCTTCACGCGCATCGCAGGGCGCACGAATTACGAGGGCGGTACCGCTGGGTCCTTCACACCGGCGAATTCCATGAAGAATGACACCTACACCGTCGGCGTGAACGTCACCGATAAGGCGGGTAACACCACCAATGCGGATTGGACGTTCACCATCGAAGTCGATAAGGTACCGCCGGTCATTGGCGATTCCGGACCGCACGGGACTATCGCCACGGCTACACCGCGCGTCACCGTGTCGGCTACCGATGACCTGTCCGGCATCAGGAGTATCTCGATTCGAGTCGTCGATGCCGCATTTGCACGTGTCCCCGGCGCCACCACCTTCCAAGGTGGCACCTTCGCCAGCTTCACCCCGACCGGTACGCTGGCTAACGGCGTATATTCGGTGGGTGTGGACGCAACCGACAAGAGCGGTAACGTCGCCACTTCGGGTTGGAGTTTCACCGTCCAGGTGGACACCACGCCGCCGGTCATCGCGCATACCTCGCCGACCGGTACCGTGCGACCTGAGAATCCGATCATCTCTGTCTCTGCCACCGATGACCTGTCGGGTGTCGGCAGTATCGTGATGAGGGTGACGGATAGCAACCAAGCCGCTGTTCCCGGTCAGACCGTCTTTGAGGGCGGCACGCTCGGAACCTTTGTCCCCGCACGTGCGCTAAACTACGGTACACACCGTGTCAGCGTCACGGTGAAGGATAAGCAGGGCAATGTTGCCAATGCGACCTATAGCTTTACGGTCGAATCGCCGGACGGTCTCGCCATGCTGAACGCGAGAAATTACCCGAATCCGTTCGCCGGTGCGACGAAGATTGCGTTTACCTTGACGCGTGCCTCCGAGGTCAGCATAGAGATATTCGATGTCTCCATGCGACCCGTCTGGAACTTGAGTCGCAGGATGATCGAGGCGAGCACAGAGGTCGTTATCGGTTGGGACGGCGCAACCACGGGCGGCGAGAAGTTGGCTCGAGGCGTGTACTTCTGCCAGATT